>NZ_CP166809.1:0-5840000 GCF_059716175.1 Pseudomonas sp. LBUM1647
GTGTCAGTGGAACTTTGGCAGCAGTGCGTGGAGCTTTTGCGCGATGAGCTGCCTGCCCAACAATTCAACACTTGGATCCGTCCACTACAGGTCGAAGCCGAAGGCGACGAGTTGCGTGTCTACGCACCGAATCGTTTTGTTCTCGACTGGGTCAACGAAAAGTATCTGGGCCGCGTCCTTGAACTGCTGGATGAGCATGGCAATGGCATGGCGCCGGCGCTGTCCTTATTAATAGGCAGCAAACGCAGTTCGGCACCGCGTGCCGCCCCGAATGCTCCGTTGGCCGCCGCTGCTTCACAGGCTCAGGCCGCTCAAGCACCTGTCAGCGCCACGGCGCCAGCCCAGGTAGCCGCTCCGACCAAGCGTGCGACGCAAAAAGTTGCCGAGGTTAATGAAGAGCCATCGCGCGATAGCTTTGACCCGATGGCCGGTGCCAGTTCGCAACAGGCACCGATTCGCGCCGAACAGCGTACGGTGCAGGTCGAAGGCGCGCTCAAGCACACCAGCTACCTGAACCGCACCTTCACCTTCGAAAACTTCGTCGAGGGCAAGTCCAACCAACTGGCCCGGGCTGCGGCCTGGCAAGTGGCGGACAATCCCAAGCACGGATACAACCCACTCTTCCTTTATGGTGGCGTCGGCTTGGGTAAAACCCACTTGATGCACGCTGTGGGTAACCACCTATTAAAGAAGAATCCGAATGCCAAGGTTGTGTACCTGCATTCCGAGCGGTTCGTGGCCGACATGGTCAAGGCCCTGCAACTGAACGCCATCAACGAGTTCAAGCGCTTCTACCGTTCGGTGGATGCATTGCTGATCGATGACATTCAGTTCTTCGCTCGCAAAGAACGTTCCCAAGAAGAGTTTTTCCACACCTTCAACGCCCTGCTTGAAGGTGGCCAGCAGGTCATTCTCACCAGTGACCGCTACCCGAAAGAAATCGAAGGCCTTGAAGAGCGCCTCAAATCCCGCTTCGGCTGGGGCCTGACGGTAGCCGTCGAGCCGCCGGAACTGGAAACCCGCGTGGCGATTCTGATGAAAAAGGCCGATCAGGCCAAAGTCGATCTGCCCCATGACGCGGCGTTCTTCATTGCCCAACGTATTCGTTCCAACGTCCGTGAACTGGAAGGTGCGCTTAAACGCGTGATCGCCCACTCGCACTTCATGGGCCGCGATATCACCATCGAGTTGATTCGCGAATCCCTGAAAGATCTGTTGGCACTGCAAGACAAACTGGTCTCTGTGGATAACATTCAGCGCACTGTCGCCGAGTACTACAAGATCAAGATCTCCGACTTGTTGTCCAAGCGTCGTTCACGCTCGGTCGCTCGTCCGCGTCAGGTTGCCATGGCGTTGTCCAAAGAGTTGACTAACCACAGCCTGCCGGAAATCGGCGATGTGTTTGGCGGCCGCGACCACACGACTGTTTTGCACGCCTGCCGCAAGATCAACGAACTTAAGGAATCCGACGCGGACATCCGCGAGGACTACAAGAACCTGCTGCGTACACTGACCACTTGATGAACACCAGCGCAGCTTATTAAGGCAAGGGACTAGACCATGCATTTCACCATTCAACGCGAAGCCCTGTTGAAACCCCTGCAACTGGTCGCAGGCGTCGTCGAGCGCCGACAGACCTTGCCGGTGCTCTCCAACGTGCTGCTGGTTGTCGAAGGCCAGCAATTGTCGCTGACCGGTACCGACCTGGAAGTCGAGCTGGTCGGTCGTGTACAACTCGAAGAGCCTGCTGATCCAGGTTCCATCACTGTGCCTGCGCGCAAGCTGATGGATATCTGCAAAAGCTTGCCGAACGATGCGCTGATCGACATCAAGGTCGACGAACAGAAGCTCGTAGTGAAGGCCGGCCGTAGCCGCTTCACCCTGTCGACCCTGCCGGCCAATGACTTCCCGACTGTGGAAGAAGGCCCAGGCTCGTTGACGTGCAGCCTTGAGCAAAGCAAATTGCGTCGCCTGATTGAACGGACCAGCTTCGCCATGGCCCAGCAGGACGTGCGTTACTACCTCAACGGCATGCTGCTGGAAGTTTCCGAAGGCATCATCCGCGCCGTGGCCACCGACGGTCACCGTCTGGCCATGTGCTCGATGAAGGCCGATATTGGTCAGCCGGACCGCCACCAGGTGATCGTGCCACGTAAAGGTATCCTTGAGCTGGCGCGCCTGCTGACTGAGCCGGACGGCATCGTCAGCATCGTCCTGGGTCAGCACCACATCCGTGCAACCACCGGCGAATTCACGTTCACGTCGAAACTGGTCGACGGCAAATTCCCGGACTACGAGCGTGTTCTGCCTAAGGGCGGCGACAAACTGGTACTCGGCGATCGTCAGGCCCTGCGTGAAGCCTTCAGCCGAACCGCGATTCTGTCCAACGAAAAGTACCGCGGCATCCGTCTGCAACTGGCCAACGGTCAGCTGAAGATCCAGGCGAACAACCCGGAACAGGAGGAAGCGGAAGAAGAAGTGGGCGTTGAGTACAACGGCGGCAATCTGGAAATCGGCTTCAACGTGAGCTATCTGCTCGACGTACTGGGCGTGATGACCACTGAGCAGGTTCGTTTGATCCTGTCCGACTCCAACAGCAGCGCGCTGGTGCAAGAGTCCGACAACGACGACTCGGCCTACGTTGTCATGCCGATGCGTCTGTAATCATGCTCAGCAGAAGCTAGATGTCCTTAAGTCGCGTCTCGGTCACCGCGGTGCGCAATCTGCACCCGGTGACCTTCTCCCCCTCCCCCCGAATCAACATTCTTTACGGCGCCAACGGCAGCGGCAAAACCAGTGTTCTGGAAGCCATTCATCTGCTGGGGCTTGCCCGTTCGTTTCGAAGCACCCGCCTGTTGCCGGTCATCCAGTACGAGCAGCTCGCCTGTACGGTGTTTGGTCAGGTGGAGTTGGCCGAGGGTGGGCACAGTGCCTTGGGGATATCCCGAGACCGTCAAGGGGAGTTCCAGATTCGCATCGACGGGCAGAATGCTCGCAGCGCGGCGCAACTGGCGGAAATCCTACCGCTACAGTTGATCAACCCTGACAGCTTCCGCTTGCTGGAAGGCGCACCGAAGATTCGCCGGCAGTTTCTCGACTGGGGCGTGTTCCACGTGGAACCACGATTCATGTCCACTTGGCAGCGCTTGCAGAAGGCCCTGCGCCAGAGAAACTCTTGGCTGCGGCATGGTACACTTGACGCCGTTTCGCAAGCGGTTTGGGACAGGGAACTGTGCCAAGCCAGCGCTGAAATTGATGAATACCGCCGCGCTTATATCAAAGCCTTGAAACCAGTCTTTGAACAGACCTTGAGCGAACTGGTTGAGCTCGAGGGCTTAACGCTCAGCTATTACCGAGGTTGGGACAAAGACCGCGAGTTGAGTGCAGTGCTCGCCGGGTCCCTTCAGCGGGATCAGCAAATGGGTCATACCCAGGCCGGACCGCAGCGCGCTGATTTGCGTCTTAGATTGGGCGCACACAACGCCGCGGACATCTTGTCTCGCGGTCAGCAGAAGCTGGTGGTCTGTGCATTGCGGATTGCCCAAGGGCACTTGGTCAGTCAGGCCCGACGCGGCCAGTGTATTTATCTGGTGGATGACCTGCCGTCTGAACTGGACGAGCACCACCGCCGCGCGCTTTGCCGCTTGCTGGAAGACTTACGCTGCCAGGTGTTTATCACCTGTGTAGATCACGAATTATTGAGGGAAGGCTGGCAGACGGAAACGCCAGTCGCTCTGTTCCACGTGGAACAGGGCCGTATCACCCAGACCCACGACCATCGGGAGTGAAGGCATTGAGCGAAGAAAATACGAATACCTACGACTCAACGAGCATTAAAGTGCTGAAAGGCCTGGATGCCGTACGCAAACGTCCCGGTATGTACATTGGTGACACCGACGATGGTAGCGGTCTGCACCACATGGTCTTCGAGGTAGTCGACAACTCCATCGATGAAGCGCTCGCTGGCCACTGCGACGACATCAGCATCATCATCCACCCGGACGAATCCATCACCGTTCGCGACAACGGTCGTGGTATCCCGGTAGATGTGCACAAAGAAGAAGGCGTCTCGGCAGCCGAGGTCATCATGACCGTGCTGCACGCCGGCGGTAAGTTCGACGACAACTCCTACAAAGTATCCGGCGGTCTGCACGGTGTAGGTGTGTCGGTTGTGAACGCCTTGTCCGAAGAGCTGGTCTTGACCGTTCGCCGCAGCGGCAAGATCTGGGAACAGACCTACATTCACGGTGTTCCACAAGAACCGATGAAAATCGTCGGTGAGAGTGAAACCACCGGCACCCAGATCCACTTCAAACCGTCCGACCTGACCTTCAAGAACATCCACTTCAGCTGGGACATCCTGGCCAAGCGGATTCGTGAACTGTCCTTCCTCAACTCCGGTGTCGGCATCGTCCTCAAGGATGAGCGCAGCGGTAAAGAAGAGCTGTTCAAGTACGAAGGTGGCCTGCGTGCGTTCGTTGAATACCTGAACACCAACAAGACCCCGGTCAACCAGGTGTTCCACTTCAACATCCAGCGTGAAGACGGCATCGGCGTGGAAATCGCCTTGCAGTGGAACGACAGCTTCAACGAGAACCTGTTGTGCTTCACCAACAACATTCCGCAGCGAGATGGCGGTACTCACCTGGTGGGTTTCCGTTCCGCTCTGACGCGTAACCTGAACACCTATATCGAAGCCGAAGGTCTGGCGAAGAAGCACAAAGTCGCGACCACCGGGGACGATGCCCGTGAAGGCCTGACCGCGATCATCTCGGTAAAAGTGCCGGATCCGAAGTTCAGCTCCCAGACCAAAGACAAGCTGGTTTCTTCCGAAGTGAAGACCGCGGTCGAACAGGAAATGGGCAAGTACTTCTCTGACTTCCTGCTGGAAAACCCGAACGAAGCCAAGCTGGTCGTCGGCAAGATGATCGATGCGGCTCGCGCTCGTGAAGCGGCGCGTAAAGCCCGTGAGATGACACGTCGTAAAGGCGCGCTGGATATCGCCGGCCTGCCGGGCAAACTGGCTGACTGCCAGGAAAAAGACCCTGCCCTTTCCGAACTGTACCTCGTGGAAGGTGACTCTGCTGGCGGCTCCGCCAAGCAGGGACGCAACCGCCGGACTCAGGCCATCCTGCCGTTGAAGGGCAAGATCCTGAACGTCGAGAAGGCGCGCTTCGACAAAATGATCTCTTCGCAAGAAGTGGGCACCTTGATCACCGCGCTGGGCTGTGGCATTGGCCGCGATGAGTACAACATCGCGAAGCTGCGTTACCACAACATCATCATCATGACCGATGCTGACGTCGACGGTTCGCACATCCGTACCCTGCTGCTGACCTTCTTCTTCCGTCAGTTGCCGGAGCTGATCGAGCGCGGCTACATCTACATCGCCCAGCCACCGCTGTACAAGGTCAAGAAAGGCAAGCAAGAGCAATACATCAAAGACGACGACGCCATGGAAGAGTACATGACGCAGTCGGCCCTGGAAGATGCGAGCCTGCACCTGAACGAGGAAGCCCCGGGTATTTCCGGGCCAGCCCTCGAGCGTCTGGTGAATGACTTCCGTCTGGTAATGAAGACGCTCAAGCGTCTGTCGCGCCTGTACCCACAGGAGCTGACCGAGCACTTCATCTACCTTCCAGCCGTTAGCCTAGAGCAATTGTCCGATCACGCTGCGATGCAGGATTGGATGGCCCAGTACGAAGTTCGCCTGCGCACCGTCGAGAAGTCCGGCCTGGTCTACAAAGCCAGCCTGCGTGAAGACCGTGAACGGAACGTTTGGCTGCCTGAGGTCGAACTGATCTCCCACGGCTTGTCGAACTACGTCACCTTCAACCGCGACTTCTTCGGCAGCAACGATTACAAGACTGTTGTTTCTCTGGGCGCTCAACTGAGCACCTTGCTGGACGACGGCGCGTATATCCAGCGTGGCGAGCGCAAGAAGCCGGTCACCGAGTTTAAGGAAGCCCTTGAATGGCTGATGGCCGAAAGCACCAAGCGTCACACCATCCAGCGATACAAAGGTCTGGGTGAGATGAACCCGGATCAGCTGTGGGAAACCACTATGGACCCAAGTCAGCGCCGGATGCTCAAAGTGACCATCGAAGACGCCATTGGCGCGGACCAGATCTTCAACACCCTGATGGGTGATGCGGTCGAGCCTCGTCGTGACTTCATCGAAAGCAACGCCCTGGCGGTTTCCAACCTGGACTTCTGATCCAGCGAACCTGCCAAACGAAAAAGGCCAACGCTCAAAGCGTTGGCCTTTTTTATTGTTTGCGATGTGCGTCCGTTTACTCGGCCATCGTTGCCACACTCTCCAACGAAGATTGAAACACCTGAATCACAGGCATAAAAAAACCGGCTATATCAGCCGGTTTTTTTACGTCCGAAAAAAACTTATGCACCTTTTTCGGTTTTTTATGGGTTTATAAAATATGTATATAAATCATAAACCTACAAACTAAATCCGACGCATTTCAACAAAACGGTACACAGGTTATCCACAAAATCTCAGACAGCCATTTGATCGGTAGCCGTCGGGGCTTGCGGGGCGGGTGGCAGCGAACCCATTTCACGTTGCATCTGCTCGTTCCAGGCCTGGACCCGATCATTCAGCTCGGCAACCGCTCGCGGCCCACTGCCCACGGCATACATCGGCTCACCGATGATCACGGTGATGACGCCCTGCTTCTTCGCCCAACCGGTTTTCGGCCAGAACTTGCCAGCATTGTGCGCAATCGGCAGCACGGGAAGTGCGGCGTTGACGGCTAAAGCAGTACCACCGCGAGAGAATTTTCCGATGGTGCCGTAAGGAACGCGCGTTCCCTCAGGGAAGATCAGAACCCAGACACCATCTTTCAGCAGTTCATCGCCCTTCTTCGCCACATGCTTGAGTGCCGCTTTCGGATTGTCGCGGTCGATGGCGATCGGTCGCAGCATGGCCATGGCCCAGCCGAAGAACGGTACAAACAGCAATGAGCGCTTGAGTACCTGGCTCAACGGCTCAAAGTAGGCCGATAGAAAAAACGTCTCCCACGTGCTCTGGTGGTTCGACTGAATCACGCAGGGCTGGTCGGGTACGTTCTCGGCGCCCTTCACTTCGTAGCTGATACCCAGAAAGACTTTGCTCAGCCACAAGGCGCAGCGGCACCAGTACACATTGATGAAGCGATAGCGCGCCTTGAACGGCAGAAAAGGCGCGATAAAAAAGCTCAGGCTGCACCAGAGCAAGGAGCTGATGCCCAGCAGCAGGTAAAAGAGGAAGGATCTGATGGCCTGCAGTATCGACATGGCGACGTTTACCGTTGCGGGCTCTGCCCGTCTATATAAAGCGCACTCCCGATCAGTCCTTAATCGGAACAATCGAAGCACTCTAATTGTGGATAAGTTCTGCGGCAATCGCCGCCAGATCGTCAAAAATCAAGGTGCCTACCGGTAGGGTCTTGCCCAAAGTCTTTTCGCCTTTCCCGGTCTTTACCAAAACTGGCTGAGAATCGACGGCTTTGGCGGCCTCCAGGTCACCAAGGGTATCGCCGACGAACCAAAGATTGGTCAGCGAGACGTTGTAATGCGCGGCGATGGTTTTCAACATCCCGGGTTTGGGTTTGCGGCAATCGCAGCCATCGTCCGGTCCGTGCGGGCAATAGACGATCAGCCCGACTTCACCGCCCTGCTCCGCCACCCGCTCGCGCAAGCGCTCGTGCATGGCGTCCAGGGTGGCGATGTCGTAATAGCCGCGAGCGATGCCCGACTGGTTAGTAGCCACCGCTACCGTCCAGCCGGCCTTGCTCAACTGCGCGATGGCTTCGATCGAACCCGGGAGCGGAATCCACTCCTCCACCGACTTAATGTATGCGTCGGAGTCGTAATTGATCACCCCGTCCCGATCGAGAATCAGCAGTTTCAACAGCAGCCCCTCAGCCCAGCAGCGAAATGTCGGCGACGCCGAGGAACAGCCCACGCAGGCGCGACAGCAACGCGTAACGGTTGGCGCGGACCTTGGCATCTTCAGCGTTGACCATTACGGCTTCGAAGAACGCATCCACCGGCTCGCGCAAGGCAGCCAGACGTGCCAGAGATTCGCTGTACTGACGCGCCGCAGCCATCGGCTGGACAGCCTGGTCAGCCTGCTGGATCGCCGAATACAGGGAGAACTCGTTGGCGTTGTCGAAGTACTTGGCTTCCACGACCGACGGAACAGAGCCTTCGACCTTGCTCAGCAAGTTCGAAACGCGCTTGTTCACCGCGGCCAGCGCAGCGGCTTCCGGCAATTTGCGGAACGCTTCTACCGCTTGTACGCGCTGATCGAAGTCCAGCGCCGAACCCGGCTTCAGGGCACGCACCGACAGGTAAGTCCCGACATCCACGCCTTCGTCTTCGTAACGGGCACGCAGACGGTCGAAGACGAACTCCAACACCGAATCGTTCAGGCCAGCAGCCTTGACCTTGGTACCGAACGCATTCACGGCAAACGCCACGGCGTCGTTCAGGTCGAGGTCGAGCTTCTTGTCGATCAGGATGCGCAACACACCCAGCGCTGCACGGCGCAAGGCGTACGGGTCTTTGCTACCGGTTGGCAGCATGCCGATACCGAAAATGCCCACCAGCGTGTCGAGCTTGTCAGCGATGGCCACGGCCGCACCGGTCAGGGTGGTCGGCAGTTCAGCACCGGCACCGCGCGGCATGTACTGCTCGTTCAGCGCCAGAGCGACTTCTTCCGGCTCGCCGTCGTTGAGGGCGTAGTAGTAACCGGCGACACCTTGCATCTCCGGGAACTCACCGACCATTTCGGTCGCCAGGTCGCACTTGGACAGCAGGCCTGCACGGGAAGCCCACGCGGCGTTACCGCCAATGCGTTGGGCGATGAACGCAGCGAGTTTGGAAACGCGCTCAGCCTTGTCGTAGACGCTGCCGAGTTTTTCCTGGAACACCACGTTCTGCAGACGCAGATTGAAATCTTCGAGTTTCTGCTTCTTGTCTTGCTTGAAGAAGAACTCGGCGTCGGTCAGGCGTGGACGAACCACTTTCTCGTTACCGGCGATGATCTGCTGCGGGTCTTTGCTTTCGATGTTGGCCACGGTAATGAAACGTGGCAGCAACTTGCCGTCGGCATCCAGCAGGCAGAAATACTTCTGGTTGTCCTGCATGGTGGTGATCAGGGCTTCTTGCGGCACGTCGAGGAAACGCTCTTCGAACGAGCACACCAGCGGCACCGGCCATTCAACCAGCGCGGTCACTTCGTCGAGCAGGGCTGGCGGCACGATTGCAGTACCTTCCTGCATCGTCGCCAGCTCTTCGACGCGCTTGCTGATCAGTTCGCGACGCTCGTTTGCGTCGGCGAGTACGTAAGCAGCACGCAGGTCGGTCAGGTAGTTGGCCGGCGAGGTGATGCGCACACTTTCCGGGTGATGGAAGCGGTGACCACGGGAATCGCGGCCGGACTTTTGGGCGAGGATGGTGCAATCGATGACCTGGTCACCGAGCAACATCACCAGCCACTGGGTCGGGCGAACGAATTCTTCCTTGCGAGCACCCCAGCGCATGCGCTTGGGAATCGGCAGGTCGTTCAGGGAATCTTCGACGATGGTTGGCAGCAGGCTCGCGGTCGGTTTGCCGGCGATGCTTTGGCTGTAACGCAGTTTCGGGCCGCTTTGATCGATTTCGCTCAGGTCGACGCCGCACTTCTTGGCGAAGCCCAATGCCGCTTGAGTCGGATTGCCTTCGGCATCGAACGCAGCCTGACGTGGCGGGCCATCGAGGTTGATGCTGCGATCCGGCTGATGTGTAGCCAGATCGGTGATCAGCACAGCCAGACGACGTGGCGCGGCGTAGACAGTTTTGGTCTCGTAGTTCAGGCCTGCGGCTTGCAGGCCCTTGTCGATACCGGCCAGGAACGCGTCGGCCAGGGTGTTCAGGGCTTTGGGTGGCAGTTCTTCGGTGCCCAGTTCAACCAGAAAATCTTGAGCACTCATTGTGCAGCCTCCAGCTTAGCCAACACTTCGTCACGCAGGTCTGGCGTCGCCATCGGGAAGCCCAGCTTGGCGCGAGCCAGCAGGTAGGCTTGCGCAACGGAACGCGCCAGGGTGCGGACACGCAGAATGTATTGCTGACGTGCGGTGACCGAGATCGCTCGGCGAGCATCCAGCAGGTTGAAGGTATGGGAGGCCTTCAACACCATTTCGTAGCTCGGCAACGGCAGCGGCTGGTCGAGTTCGATCAGGCGCTTGGCTTCGCTTTCGTAGAAATCGAACAGTTCGAACAGCTTCTCGACGTTGGCGTGTTCGAAGTTATAGGTCGACTGCTCCACTTCGTTCTGGTGGAACACGTCGCCGTAGGTCACTTTGCCCATCGGACCGTCAGCCCAGACCAGGTCGTAGACCGAGTCCACGCCTTGCAGGTACATGGCCAGGCGCTCAAGGCCGTAAGTGATCTCGCCGGTCACCGGGTAGCACTCGATGCCGCCCGCTTGCTGGAAGTAAGTGAACTGCGTCACTTCCATGCCGTTGAGCCAGACTTCCCAGCCCAGACCCCAGGCGCCCAGTGTTGGCGATTCCCAGTTGTCTTCAACGAAGCGAATGTCGTGGACCAACGGGTCCAGGCCGACATGCTTGAGGGAGCCCAGGTACAGTTCCTGGAAGTTGTCCGGGTTCGGCTTCAGCACGACCTGGAATTGGTAGTAGTGCTGCAGACGGTTCGGGTTTTCACCGTAGCGGCCGTCAGTCGGGCGACGACTGGGCTGCACATAAGCGGCGTTCCAGGTTTCCGGGCCAATGGCGCGCAGGAACGTGGCAGTGTGGAAAGTCCCGGCGCCTACTTCCATATCGTAGGGCTGAAGTACCACACAACCTTGCTCGGCCCAGTATTGCTGGAGGGCGAGGATCAAGTCTTGGAAGGTACGCACGGCTGGCGTAGGCTGGCTCACGAAATTCACCTGTTTCTTGGGCTGCGATTTAAAGAGCGGGAGTATACCCGATTCGGTCCTGCACACGCCCCCTGGAGCCTTATGCCACGCTGCTTTTGGTGTTCCGAAGATCCGCTGTACATGGCTTATCACGATCAGGAGTGGGGCACGCCGCTACGCGATGCGCAGGGATTGTTCGAGTTGCTTTTGCTCGAAGGGTTCCAGGCCTGCCTTTCATGGATCACGGTGCTGCGTAAACGTGAGCACTATCGTCAGGTAATGTTCGGCTTCGACGTACAACGCGTGGCGCAAATGAGCGACGCCGAAATCGATGAATTGATGCTCGATCCGGGCATCATTCGCAATCGCCTCAAACTCAACGCAGCCCGACGCAATGCCCAGGCCTGGCTGGCGCTGGAGGATCCGGTGGAGTTTCTCTGGTCCTTCGTCGACGGCAAGCCTGTGATCAATCATTTCAAGGATCGCAGCGAAGTGCCGGCCGTGACGCCGACCGCCGTGGAAATGAGCAAAGGCCTGAAAAAGGCCGGCTTCACGTTCGTCGGCCCGACTATTTGTTACGCGCTGATGCAGGCCTCGGGCATGGTCATGGACCACACCCAGGACTGCGATCGCTACGCGACACTGGCGAACGGCGGTTAGAATAGCCGCCTCGCGCACAGCACAAGATCAGGAGTGACCTGTGGATAAGTTTAAAGGCGCCTTGCTGGTAGGCGCTCTGCGGCTGTTTGCCCTGCTCCCGTGGCGGGCAGTGCAGGCAGTGGGCTCGGTCATCGGCTGGGTCATGTGGAAAACCCCCAACCGTTCCCGCGATGTGGTGCGGATCAATCTCGCCAAGTGTTTCCCGGACATGGACTCGGCCGAGCGTGAGCGTCTGGTCGGCCAGAGCCTGAAAGACATCGGCAAGTCCCTGACCGAAAGCGCCTGCGCCTGGATCTGGCCGGCCCAGCGTTCCATCGACCTGGTGCGCGAAGTCGAAGGCCTCGACGTCTTGAAGGACGCTCTCGCTTCCGGCAAAGGTGTCGTCGGTATCACCAGCCACCTGGGCAACTGGGAAGTGTTGAACCACTTCTATTGCAACCAGTGCAAACCGATCATCTTTTATCGTCCGCCAAAGCTGAAGGCTGTGGATGATTTGCTGCGCAAGCAGCGGGTGCAATTGGGTAATCGGGTGGCCGCCTCCACCAAGGAAGGCATCCTCAGTGTCATCAAGGAAGTGCGCAAAGGTGGTGCAGTGGGTATTCCCGCTGACCCGGAACCGTCCGAATCTGCCGGGATCTTCGTACCGTTCTTCGCCACTCAGGCCCTGACCAGCAAATTCGTACCGAACATGCTCGCCGGCGGCAAAGCGGTCGGCGTGTTCCTGCATGCGCTACGTCTGCCGGACGGTTCGGGTTACAAAGTGATCCTCGAAGCCGCGCCAGAAGCCATGTACAGCACCGATACCGAGACGTCCTGCGCGGCCATGAGCCAGGTGGTCGAGCGCTATGTGCGGGCGTATCCGAGCCAGTACATGTGGAGCATGAAGCGCTTCAAGAAGCGGCCGCCGGGTGAAGAACGCTGGTACTGAGTTGATTGGCATGATCTGTGGATAACTTGTAGGAGCTGCCGAAGGCTGCGGTCTTTTGATCTTGCTCGTCGGCTTATCCACAACCGTTCAATAAAGGGCGCAGAAGATGTCCGAACACCGCAAATCGTTTCGCATCAAGATCAGTCACTACAGCTTCGGCGAATGCCTGGGCCAGACGCGTAACCTGTCGGCGACAGGCGTCTACGTCAAGCATCCGGGCTTGTCGGTCTTGTCCAAGGGCGCGGTGGTGTACGGTCAGGTGCAAGACTTACCCACAGGCGCGCCGCGGGTGCGCATGGAAGTGGTGCTGGTGGATGCCGAGGGCATTGGCCTGCGATACCTCTGATCAGTGAGCCTGACGCTCAAGCTTCTTCAGAAACACGGTCATTTCCTTTTCGGCCTGCTTGTCGCCATGGGCGCGAGCGGCTTCCAGGCCCTGTTCCCACGCCTGACGTGCGGATGCGAAATCCTTCAGTCCCAGATGGGCCTTGCCCAATAGCTTCCAGGCCGCTGAATACTTCGGATCGAACTCGACGCAACGCTGGAAATGCTCGGCAGCCTTGGCGTTTTCCCCAAGATCCAGATAGCCCTTGCCCAGCCCGAAGCGTAGCAAAGAGTTATCCACACCCTTGGCGAGCATTTTTTCCAGGGATTCGAGCATGGTGGATTCCTTTGAAGCGAAGATCAAAAGATCGCAGCCTTCGGCAGCTCCTACAGAGATCGGCGTAGGAGCTGCCGAAGGCTGCGATCTTGGCGATTTATGCCACAGCACGTATTCCGGATTAGAAGAAGCTGAGTCCCACATGGAACAGCTTTTCCACATCCCGAATATGCTTTTTATCCACAAGGAACAGAATCACATGGTCGCCCGCCGCGATCACGGTGTCGTCGTGGGCAATGATCACCTCTTCGTCACGGATGATTGCGCCGATGGTGGTGCCCGGCGGCAGACCAATGTTCTCAATGGACTTGCCGATGACCTTACTCGACTTCTCATCACCGTGGGCAATCGCCTCGATGGCTTCCGCTGCGCCCCGGCGCAATGAGTGCACGCTGACAATATCGCCGCGACGCACGTGGGCAAGCAAGGTGCCGATGGTCGCCAATTGCGGGCTGATGGCGATGTCGATGTCGCCGCCCTGGATCAGGTCGACGTAGGCCGGGTTGTTGATGATGGTCATCACCTTCTTCGCACCCAGGCGCTTGGCCAGCAGCGACGACATGATGTTGGCTTCGTCGTCGTTGGTCAGGGCCAGGAAAAGGTCGGCGTCGGCGATGTTCTCTTCCAGCAGCAGATCCCGATCCGAAGCGCTGCCCTGCAGTACCACGGTGCTGTCGAGGGTGTCCGAGAGATGACGGCAGCGCGCCGGGTTCATCTCGATGATCTTCACTTGGTAACGGCTTTCGATGGCCTCGGCCAGACGCTCACCGATCTGTCCGCCGCCCGCGATGACGATGCGCTTGTAGCTTTCATCGAGGCGGCGCATTTCGCTCATCACGGCGCGAATATTCGCCTTGGCGGCGATGAAAAAGACTTCGTCGTCTGCCTCGATCACCGTATCGCCTTGGGGCAGGATCGGCCGATCACGACGGAAAATCGCCGCCACACGGGTTTCGACATTCGGCATGTGTTCACGCAACTGGCGCAGTTGCTGACCCACCAGCGGGCCGCCGTAGTACGCCTTGACCGCCACCAATTGGGCTTTGCCTTCGGCGAAGTCGATCACCTGCAAGGCGCCCGGGTGCTGGATCAGGCGCTTGATGTAATTGGTGACCACTTGCTCCGGGCTGATCAGCACGTCCACCGGGATCGCTTCGTTGTCGAACAGCTCGGAGCGAGTCAGGTAGGCGGCTTCGCGAACCCGGGCGATTTTGGTCGGCGTGTGAAACAGGGTGTGGGCAACCTGGCAGGCCACCATGTTGGTTTCGTCGCTGTTGGTCACCGCCACCAGCATGTCGGCGTCGTCCGCGCCGGCCTGGCGCAGCACCGTCGGCAGTGAACCGCGGCCCTGCACGGTGCGGATGTCCAGCCGATCGCCGAGGTCGCGCAGGCGTTCGCCGTCGGTGTCGACCACGGTGATGTCGTTGGCCTCGCTGGCCAAGTGTTCTGCCAGCGAACCGCCGACCTGCCCTGCGCCGAGGATGATGATTTTCATCCAGTCACTCCCTTAAAACCCATTAACCGCGCGCAGCGGCGATCTTGATCAGCTTGGCGTAGTAGAACCCGTCGTGGCCGCCGTCCTGGGCCAGCAATTGGCGGCCGTGAGGTTGCTTGATACCGGCCGCCGTGGCGAGGTCCAGTTCACGGGCGCCCGGCGTGCGAGCGAGGAAGGCTTCGATGACTTCGGTGTTTTCGGTCGGCAGCGTCGAGCAGGTGGCGTAAAGCAGAATTCCACCGACTTCCAAAGTTATCCACATGGCATCGAGCAGTTCGCCCTGGAGAACCGCGAGTGCGGCGATGTCGTCCGGTTGGCGAGTCAGCTTGATGTCGGGATGACGACGGATGACGCCAGTGGCCGAGCATGGCGCGTCCAGCAGAATGCGCTGGAACGGCTTGCCGTCCCACCAGGTGGCGGTGTCGCGGCCGTCGGCGGCGATCAGTTCGGCGCTCAGACCCAGGCGTGCGAGGTTTTCCCGCACTCGCACCAGACGCTTGGCTTCCAGGTCCACCGCGACCACGCCGGCGAGGGCCGGCTCGGCTTCAAGGATGTGGCAGGTCTTGCCGCCCGGTGCGCAGCAGGCGTCCAGCACCCGTTGGCCCGGTGCCAGGTCGAGCAGATCGGCGGCCAGTTGCGCGGCTTCGTCCTGCACGCTGATCCAGCCTTCGGCAAAACCCGGCAAGCTGCGCACGTCGGCAGCGGCGTCGAGAATGATGCCGTCCTGACTGTAAACACATGGCGTGGCGGCGATGCCGGCGTCGGTCAGCAACCCGAGATAAGCATCGCGGCTGTGATGACGACGGTTGACCCGCAGGATCATCGGCGGATGCGCGTTGTTCGCCGCACAAATGGCTTCCCATTGTTCAGGCCAGAAGGCTTTCAGGGATTTTTGCAGCCAGCGCGGGTGGGCAGTGCGCACCACCGGATCGTGTTCCAGCTCCGCCAGCAGCGCTTCGCTTTCACGCTGGGCGCGGCGCAACACGGCGTTGAGCAAGGCCTTGGCCCAGGGCTTTTTCAGCTTGTCGGCGCAACCCACGGTTTCACCGATGGCGGCATGGGCCGGAACCCGGGTGTAGAGCAACTGGTAGAGACCGACCAGCAACAGCGCTTCGACATCGGCGTCGGCTGCCTTGAACGGCTTCTGCAGCAACTTGGCCGCCAGCGCCGACAAACGTGGCTGCCAGCGAGCGGTGCCGAACGCCAGGTCTTGGGTGAAGCCGCGGTCACGGTCTTCGACCTTGTCCATCTGTGTCGGCAGGGAACTGTTGAGTGAGGCTTTTCCGTTAAGAACAGCGGCGAGAGCCTTGGCGGCGGCCAGACGTGGATTCATTGAGCATCCGCCGCTTGACCGAGAACGGTGCCGACGGCGAATTTCTCACGACGGCTGTTGAACAAGTCGCTGAAGTTCAGCGCCTTGCCGCCGGGCAATTGCAGACGGGTCAGACACAGGGCTTGCTCACCGCAGGCGACGATCAAACCGTCCTTGTTGGCGCTGAGGATTTCCCCCGGTGCGCCCTGCCCTTCGGCGAGGCTGGCGGCCAGCACCTTCAATGCTTCGCCATTCAACGTGCTGTGGCAGATCGGCCAAGGGTTGAAGGCGCGAACCAGACGTTCCAGCTCAACCGCCGGGCGACTCCAGTCGATGCGCGCTTCGTCCTTGTTCAATTTGTGAGCATAAGTGGCGAGGCTGTCATCCTGGACTTCGCCTTCCAGAGTCCCGGCAGCGAGGCCGGCAATCGCCTGAATCACGGCTGGCGGACCCATTTCGGCCAGACGGTCGTGGAGGCTGCCACCGGTGTCTTCGACGGTGATCGGCGTAGTGACTTTCAGCAGCATCGGCCCGGTGTCGAGGCCCAGTTCCATGCGCATCACGGTCACGCCGCTTTCGTTGTCGCCCGCTTCGACGGCGCGCTGGATCGGCGCCGCACCGCGCCAGCGTGGCAGCAAGGAGGCGTGGCTGTTGATGCAACCCAGCCGCGGAATATCCAGCACCACTTGCGGCAGGATCAGACCGTAGGCGACCACCACCAGCAAGTCCGGCTTGAGCGCGGCCAGTTCAGCCTGAGCGTCTTCGTTGCGCAGGGTTGGCGGTTGCAACACAGGAATGTTGTTTTCCAGAGCCAACTGCTTGACCGGACTTGGCATCAACTTTTGCCCGCGACCCGCCGGACGGTCCGGTTGGGTGTAAACCGCGACGATCTCGTAAGGGCTGTCGAGCAGGGCCTTGAGGTGTTCGGCGGCGAATTCCGGGGTGCCGGCAAAGACGATGCGCAGTGGCTCAGTCATTCAAAAGGTCTCGCAAAAGAAAAAGGCTTGCCGCAGCAAGCCTTTGAAAGGAGGGTATCAAGCGTTCTGGCGATGGAGCTTTTCCAGTTTCTTCTTGATTCGGTCGCGTTTGAGATTGGACAGGTAGTCGACGAACAATTTGCCATTCAGGTGGTCGCATTCATGCTGGATGCACACCGCGAGCAGGCCTTCGGCGATCAGTTCGTAAGGCTGGCCGTCGCGGTCAAGGGCCTTGATCTTGACCTTCTGTGGGCGATCGACGTTTTCGTAGAAGCCCGGCACCGAGAGGCAGCCTTCCTGATATTGCTCCATCTCGTCGGTCAGGGTTTCGAACTCGGGGTTGATGAACACCCGTGGTTCGCTGCGGTCTTCGGAGAGGTCCATCACGACGATACGTTTGTGCACGTTGACCTGGGTCGCGGCGAGGCCGATGCCTGGCGCTTCATACATTGTTTCAAACATGTCATCGACCAACTGACGCACTTCGTCGTCCACTACGGCCACAGGTTTGGCGATAGTGCGCAGGCGCGAATCGGGGAATTCGAGGATGTCTAAAATGGCCATAAGCTTAATTGCTGCACGTTTGAGGTAATGTCGGGTCGATGGCCTGGCGGGTCCGAAGATGCAGGCTACCGTTGTAAAACGTAGCTTCCTTCTCTTTTTGGTAAAGAGTCGGGAGCGAGCCACGAGGGCTCTGGCGTTCTACGCGAATGCACATAATAAAGGGATTCACCGCATGAGGAAATCACTACTCGCCTTGCTCCTTCTGGCCTCGGCCGGTTTGGCGCACGGGCAAGTGCAACTCAAGGAAGGTTTTCCACAGCAATACACTGTGGTATCGGGTGACACACTCTGGGACATATCGGGGAAATTCCTTCGTGAGCCGTGGAAATGGCCGGAGCTCTGGCAGGCCAATCCACAGATCGAAAACCCCAATCTCATTTACCCCGGCGACTCGCTGTCGCTGATCTACGTCAACGGGCAGCCACGCCTGACCCTTAACCGCGGCGCTTCCCGGGGCACCATCAAGCTTTCGCCACGCATCCGCAGCAGCCCGGTAGCCGACGCCATCCCGAGCATTCCGCTGCAGTCGATCAACAGCTTTCTGCTGAGCAACCGTATCGTCGACACGGTCGAGGACTTCGACAAGGCGCCTTATATCGTTGCCGGCGATGCCGAACGCGTGCTCAGTGGCACCGGTGACCGAATCTTCGCTCGCGGCCACTTCGACCCGGCCCAGCCGGTTTACGGCATCTTCCGTCAGGGCAAGGTCTATACCGATCCTGTCAGTAAAGAATTTTTGGGGATCAATGCCGACGACATCGGCGGCGGCGAGATCGTGGCCACCGAAGGCGACGTCGCCACCCTGGCACTGCAACGCACCACTCAGGAAGTCCGCCTCGGCGACCGCTTGTTCAGTGGTGAAGAGCGCTCCATCAACTCGACCTTCATGCCCAGTGCGCCCAAAACCGAGATCAACGGGTTGATCATCGACGTGCCGCGCGGGGTTACCCAAATTGGCGCGCTGGATGTGGTCACGCTGAACAAGGGCCAGCGCGATGGCCTGGCCGAAGGCAACGTGTTGGTGGTGATGAAAACCGGCGAGACCGTGCGTGACCGGATCACCGGTCAGCCACTGAAAATCCCGGATGAGCGCGCCGGTTTGCTGATGGTTTTCCGCACCTACGACAAGCTCAGCTACGGGCTGGTGCTCAACGCATCACGCTCCTTGGCGGTGTTGGACAAGGTGCGAAATCCTTAGCAGGCTCCACAAGTTACCAACAGAGTTATCCACAGCTTATTCCCGTTTGAACGGGGCTCATAACGATCAAGGATGATCCATGTCGCTGTCTGCTTTTGCACCGGTTTCCCCTGCGGAACTGGAAGCTCGTTTACGTTTGCATCGCCTGCCGGAACTCGGTCCTGCACGTTTCAAGAAATTGCTTGAGGCCTTCGGCTCGGCGTCCAAGGCTATCAGCGCGCCGGCCAGTGCCTGGCGTTCGTTGGGTTTGCCCCTCGCTTGCGCGGAGGCCAGGCGCTCCAGTGAAATCCGTGATGGCGCGGGCCACGCATTGGCCTGGTTAGAGCGTCCGGGCCGGCATTTACTGATGTGGGACCAACCTGACTATCCGGCACTGTTGTCGGAAATCAGTGATGCGCCACCGCTGTTATTCGTGGCGGGCGATCCCGGCATTCTGGAAAAACCGCAGCTGGCGATGGTCGGCAGCCGTCGCGCTTCGCGGCCGGGCATGGACACCGCCGCCGCCTTTTCCCGCAGTCTGGCCGGCGCTGGTTTTGTCATTACCAGCGGTTTGGCGCTGGGCATTGATGCCGCCGCGCATCAAGCTGCTTTGGACGTGGGCGGGCGAACGGTCGGCGTACTTGGCACGGGACTTGAAAAGTTTTATCCACAGCGCAATCGACGGCTGGCAGATGCCATGATCGCCTCGGGCAGCGCAGTGCTTTCGGAGTTCCCGCTGGACGCCGGGCCGACCGCCAGTAACTTCCCCCGGCGCAATCGAATCATCAGCGGTTTATCCCTCGGCGTGCTGGTGGTCGAGGCGAGTGTCGCCAGCGGTTCGTTGATCACCGCGAGGCTGGCGGCGGAGCAAGGGCGCGAGGTGTATGCGATTCCAGGGTCGATTCATCACCCGGGCGCAAAGGGTTGTCATCAGCTGATCCGCGACGGCGCAGTGCTGGTGGAAACCATCGAGCATATCCTCGAAGCGTTGCGCGGCTGGCAGCAATTGCCTTTATCCACAGCGACACCAGCGGCGACTCATCCGTTGCTCATGCTGCTGCATGCCGCGCCCCACACCAGTGAAGCGTTGTCCGTCACCAGCGGCTGGGCCTTGCCGAAAGTGCTGGCAGCGCTGACGGAACTGGAAATGGACGGCCGGGCGGTCTGCGAAAGCGGGCGCTGGTTTGCGCGGGTGAGCTAGGTTTTATAAGGAAGATCGGTAAACTGCGCAGAGCCTTATTCCGGAGAGTTTTTCATGGTCAACAGTTGGCGTGTGCAACAAGCCGCACGAGCCATTCGCGCAGGTGCGGTGATTGCCTACCCAACCGAAGCGGTCTGGGGTCTGGGTTGCGACCCGTGGGACGAAGAGGCGGTCTATCGTCTGCTGGCGATCAAGGGGCGGTCGGTGGAAAAAGGGTTGATTCTGGTGGCCGACAACATTCGCCAGTTCGACTTCCTCTTCGAAGACTTTCCTGAATTGTGGATGGATCGCATGGCCAGCACCTGGCCAGGGCCGAACACCTGGCTGGTGCCGCATCAGAATATGTTGCCGCAGTGGATTACCGGCGTGCATGAAACGGTGGCATTACGGGTCAGTGATCATCCGCAGGTGCGGGATTTGTGTGCGATGGTCGGGCCGCTGGTGTCGACCTCGGCCAATCCACAGGGCCGGCCGGCAGCGCGGACACGGATTCGCGTGGAGCAGTATTTCCGTGGGCAGGTTGATTTGGTGCTGGGCGGGAATTTGGGTGGTCGCAAGAACCCGAGCGTGATCCGCGATCTGGCGACCGGCAAAGTTTTGCGCCCGGATTAAGACCGCGTCATCGTTCTTCGCGAGCAAGCCCGCTCCCACATGAGATCTTCAGTGAACACAGAATTTGTGTTCGACAACGATCTAGTGTGGGAGCGGCGGTGCGGCGATCCGACTTGCTCGCGAAGAGGCCCTCAAGGCAACAAAACAGTCGAACCCGTCGTACGCCGCGCCGACAACTCGGTCTGCGCCTTCGCCGCTTCGGCCAATGGATACTTCTGGCTGATGTCCACTTTCAGCTTGCCGCTGATGATCATTTCGAACAGTTCATCCGCCATACGCTGCAGGTTTTCAGCGTTGTTGGCGTAAGTCGCGAGCGTAGGCCGGGTCACGTACAACGAACCCTTCGCCGACAGAATGCCCAGGTTCACCCCGTCTACCGCGCCCGACGCGTTGCCGAAGCTCACTACCAGACCGCGAGGCGCCGCGCTATCAAGCGAAGTCAGCCAAGTGTCCTTGCCCACGCCGTCGTACACCACCGGGACTTTTTTCCCGTCAGTCAATTCCAGTACGCGCTGTGCGACGTTTTCATGACTGTAATCGATGGTTGCCCAAGCGCCGTTGGCCTTGGCCAGTGCGGCTTTCTCCGGTGAGCTGACCGTGCCGATCAACTTCACGCCCAAGGCCTTGGCCCATTGGCAGGCCAGGGAGCCGACACCGCCCGCGGCAGCGTGAAACAGGATGGTTTCGCCACCCTTGAGTTCATACGTCTGACGCAGCAGGTACTGCACGGTCAGGCCCTTGAGCATTACGCCGGCGGCCTGTTCGAAGCTGATGGCGTCCGGCAGAAGGACCAGATTGGCCTCCGGCAACACGTGGACGTCGCTGTAGGCGCCCAATGGACCGCTGCCATACGCCACGCGATCACCCACTTTGAACCGGGTGACTTCACTGCCCACCGCCTCGACCACGCCCGCGCCTTCCGAGCCCACGCCCGATGGCAGGGCTGGCGGCGCATAGAGACCGCTGCGGTAATAGGTGTCGATGAAATTCAGGCCGATGGCCTTGTTGGTCACGCGAACCTGCTGCGGACCGGGCTCGGCGGGTTGGTAATCGACATATTCGAGCACTTCGGGGCCGCCATGGGCGCGGAACTGGATACGCTTAGCCATCAGAACTCTCCTTAGGTCTTAGCTACTAGGGTTGTAGCGCGAAGCTCCCTATCGGACTCCTATGCTTGATCTTCGTCAACTGCGGCAGGCCCATCTGCGATGTTATGCTACGCGCCCATTTGCGCCGGCCCCGCTCCCATGGAGTGCCGCGTAGCTTTGCCCGATTCAAGGTGATGACATGACGACCCGCACCGAGGCCGTAAAAGCCTACCTGCTCGACCTGCAAGACCGCATTTGCGCGGCCCTCGAAGCTGAAGACGGCGGCACGCAGTTCGTCGAAGACGCCTGGACCCGGCCTGCCGGTGGCGGCGGTCGCACCCGGGTGATCGAAAACGGCGCGGTGATCGAAAAGGGCGGCGTCAACTTTTCCCACGTCTTCGGCAGCGGGCTCCCACCGTCCGCCAGCGCCCATCGACCAGAATTGGCTGGTCGTGGCTTTGAAGCCCTCGGCGTGTCGCTGGTCATTCACCCACACAACCCGTATGTGCCGACGTCCCACGCCAACGTGCGCTTTTTCATCGCTGAAAAAGAAGGTGAAGAACCGGTCTGGTGGTTCGGCGGTGGTTTTGACCTGACCCCTTACTACGGCAATGAAGAAGACTGCGTGCACTGGCACCGCGTCGCCGAGCAGGCCTGCGCGCCGTTCGGTCCGGACGTCTACTCCCGCTACAAGGCCTGGTGCGACAGCTACTTCCACATCAAGCATCGCCACGAGCCGCGCGGCATCGGCGGCCTGTTCTTCGATGACTTGAACGAGTGGGACTTCGACACCAGTTTCGCCTTCATGCGTGCCATCGGTGACGCGTTCATCGACGCTTACCTACCGATCGTGCAGCGCCGCAAAAATGATGCGTTTACCGCCAAACAGCGTGAATTCCAGGAATTCCGCCGTGGGCGCTACGTTGAATTCAACCTGGTCTACGACCGCGGCACACTGTTCGGTCTGCAATCGGGCGGGCGTACCGAGTCGATTCTGATGTCTCTGCCACCGCAAGTTCGCTGGAGCTACGACTGGAAAGCCGAGCCGGGCAGCGAAGAAGCGCGGCTGACCGAGTACTTCCTGCAAGACCGCGATTGGTTGGCCAAGGCCTGAACGAGGAATTCTGATGGACCGTTACGTCGTATTCGGTAACCCGATTGGCCACAGCAAGTCGCCGCTGATCCACCGTCTGTTCGCCGAGCAGACGGCTCAAAAACTCGACTACAGCACGTTGCTGGCGCCCCTCGACGATTTTTCCACGTGCGCCCGGACGTTTTTCCTCGAAGGTCGTGGGGCGAATGTGACGGTGCCGTTCAAGGAAGAGGCCTATCGTCTGGCGAACAGTCTGACGGCGCGGGCGCAACGCGCCGGTGCGGTGAACACCCTGAGCAAACTGGCCGATGGCAGCCTGCTGGGCGACAACACCGATGGCGCCGGTCTGGTGCGGGACCTGACGGTCAACGCCGGTTTCAGCCTCAAGGGCAAACGCATCCTGCTGCTCGGTGCCGGCGGCGCGGTGCGTGGTGCGCTGGAGCCGTTGCTGGCCGAGCAACCCGCCTCGGTAATTATCGCCAACCGCACGGTGGAAAAAGCCGAACTGTTGGCGGAATTGTTCGCGGACCTGGGGCCGGTGTCGGCCAGTGGTTTCGATTGGTTGAAGGAATCGGTGGACCTGATCATCAACGCGACGTCCGCTAGTCTGTCAGGGGATGTACCGCCGATTGCCAGTAGTTTGATCGAGCCGGGCAAAACGGTGTGCTACGACATGATGTACGGCAAAGAGCCGACTTCATTTTGCCGCTGGGCCAGTGAACATGGCGCGGCGGTGTCGATGGATGGTTTGGGGATGCTCGCCGAACAAGCGGCAGAAGCCTTCTTCCTGTGGCGCGGCGTGCGCCCGGATACGGCGCCGGTGCTGGCCGAACTTCGCCGACAGTTGGCCCTTTAAAGTCAAAAGATCGCAGCCTGCGGCAGCTCCTACATGGGATAGGCGTTCACTCTGTAGGAGCTGCCGCAGGCTGCGATCTTTTTAGTCTTCAAACCGGATCGGGCATTTCTCCGCGCCTTCAAGCTTGCGCAACTCTTCTACCACCTGCGGCCGCGCGCGCCGCAGGGTCAGGCTGCGATCCTGCCGCAGCAGCCGTCGCGCTTCCTGGTGCAGCATCTCCACGCCCGAGTAGTCGATGAAGTTGATCTGTTGCGCCTCGATCACCACGCGCGCGCCGTGCATCCGTTGCAGGCGTACTTGCAGGTAATGGCTGGCGCCGAAAAAGATCGAACCGCCAACCCGCAGAATGTCTTCATCCCCATCTCGCCAATGCTGAACTCGCGGTTGCGAGGTGCGTTTGAGGTAGAAGAACAGCGAAGCCAGCACCCCGGCGTAGATCGCGGTCTGCAATTCCAGCAGCAGCGTGGCGACACAGGTCAGTGCCATGACCAGGAACTCGGCGCGGCTGACCCGCAACAACGCGCGAATGCCGCGATGATCCACCAGCCCCCAGGCGATCAACAGAATGCTGCCGGCCATGGCCGGGATCGGTATGTGCGCGATCAAATTCGCACCGAAGATAGCGAACAGCGCCACCCACACCGCCGAAAAAACACCGGCCATCGGCGAGCAGGCACCTGCTTCGTAGCTCAGGCCCGAGCGGGTGAAGGAACCGGCTGACAGCGATCCGGAAAAAAACGCACCAACCATGTTCGATAAACCCTGGGCGCGGACTTCCTGATTGGCGTCGAGTAACTGCTGGGAGCGGGCCGACAAGGATCGGGCAATTGACAGGCTGGTGACCAGCCCGAGCATGCCCACCGCCACTGCGCTGGGTAGCAAGCGCAGAATCAGGTCCAGATCCAGCGGCAGCGGGCTGAAGGGCGGCAGCCGCCCGACAAACGCGCTGACCAACTTCACATGGCCGAGCATCGATGGCCAGAGCCAGACCAGCAATCCGCTCAGCACCAGGGTGATCAATAGCGTCGGCCAGCGCGGCAACATCAGTTTCAGGATCACGCCCACCAAGACCGTCGCCAGTCCCAGCATTAGCGACGGTTTATCCACTTCGCCGAGGTGACTGAACAGCATCATCAAGCTGTTCAGCGCTGTGGCCTGGTTGGGCAAGTCCAGCCCCAACAAATTCGGCATTTGGCCGATGGCAATCACCACCGCCGCGCCGAGGGTGAAACCCAGCACCACCGAGTGCGAGACGAAATTCACCAAGGCGCCGAAGCGCAGCAAACCGAGCAGCCACTGGAAAATGCCGGCAAGCAGCGTCAGCAACAGGATCAGGGTGACGTAGTCCTCTGACGCCGGAACGGCCAGAGGACTGACGCTGGCGTACATGACGATAGAAATCGCCGCCGTAGGACCGCAGATCAAGTGCCACGAAGAACCCCAGAGACACGCGATCAGTACCGGGATAATCGCCGCGTACAGACCGTATTCCGGTGGGAGCCCGGCGATCAGCGCGTAGGCAATGGATTGCGGCAGCGCGAGAATCGCACCGCTGAGGCCGACGATCAGGTCACGACCGACGCTGGCGCGGGTTTGCCGGGGCAACCAGCTGAGGAAGGGGAAGAGCGAATGGCTGCTTGGGAAGGCCATGGGTCCTCTCGGGTGGGATTTTGCACAAGGGTAGCAGGGTGACGCGATCATTGTGGCGAGGGGATTTATCCCCGTTCGGCTGCGCAGCAGTCGTTAATCGATTGCTGTTTTGGGGCCGCTTCGCAGCCCAACGGGGATAAATCCCCTCGCCACAAGTTGGTGAACTGTATTGAGGGGCTGGGAAATTAGAGCTTGGCTTTCACCGCCCCCAACGCATCCTTCCCATCTACGGTCTTCACCCCGTCCAGCCACTTATCCAGCACCACCGGATTAGCCTTGATCCACGCCTTGGCCGCATCAGCATTGCTGACCTTCTTGTTCACCACCTCGGCCATGATGCTGTTCTCCATTTCCTGGGTGAAACTCAGGTTGGTGAGCAGTTTGCCGACGTTCGGGCAGGCCTGTGCATAACCTTTGCGGGTCAGGGTGTGAACGCTGCCGGTGTCGCCGAAGTACTTCTCGCCGCCCTTCAGGTAATGCATTTTCAGCTGCACGTTCATCGGGTGCGGGGTCCAGCCGAGGAAGGTCACGAACTTCTGTTTTTTCACCGCGCGAGACACTTCGGCCAGCATGGCCTGCTCGCTGGACTCGACAAGTTTCCACTGACCCATGTCGAAATCGTTCTTCTTGATGATTTCCTGCAAGGAGATGTTGGCGGGAGCGCCGGAGCCGATGCCGTAGATCTTCTTGTCGAACTTGTCGGCGTATTTGTTCAGGTCGGCAAAGTTATGCACACCCGCGTCCCAGACGTAATCCGGGACGGCGAGCGTGAATTCGGTGCCGTCGAGGTTTTTCGCCAATTGCGTGACATCGCCGGTGGCCACGAACTTGTCGTAGAAGCCCTGTTGCGCCGGCATCCAGTTACCGAGAAACACGTCGACCTGGCCATCTTTCAAGCCGCCAAAGGTGATCGGCACTGCAAGCGTGTCGACCTTGGCCTTGTAGCCCATGCCGTCCAGCAGAAACCCGGTGATGGCGTTGGTCGCGGCAATGTCGCTCCAGCCAGGGTCGGCCATTTTTACCGTGTCGCAACTCTGATCGGCATACGCCGATGCACTGCCCAGAGCTAGAAGCCCGACCGTCACTGCTGTGGATAACCTTCGCATGGCATTCCCCTTAACATTATTGGTTTTGGCAGGGTTGTGGATAACGTGCTTTACGCTCCAGATCGTCGAGGTCGATGTGGTTGCGCATGTACTGCTGACTGGCGTCCACCAGCGGCTGGTGATCCCAGCTCTTCAGTTTGCCGATGGTTAACGCATCGGCGACAAAACGTCGGCGTCGCTGGCTGGCGAGCACTTGTTGGTGGATCGCCGGGATATCCCATTTGGCCCGGGCTTCGGCGAGAAATTCATCGAAAATCGGCCGATGTTGCGGCGATTGGCTGAGTTCTTCCAGTTCGCGTGGGTCGTTGTGTACGTCGAAGAGTAGGCAAGGGTCGTCTTCGCTGTAGATGAATTTGTAGGCGCCGCGACGAATCATCATCAACGGGCTGATGGTGCCTTCAGCCATGTATTCGCCAAAGACCTCGTCATGACCGCCCTGCCCTTGCAGGTGCGAGACCAGTGAGCGGCCATCCAGCGGCAGCCCCGGCTCCAGCGAACCGCCGGCCAGTTCCACAAAGGTCGGCAACAGATCGGCAGTGGAGACCGCCGCGCTGACCCGGCCAGCCCCGAATTGCCCCGGCGCACTGATCAACAGCGGAACGCGGGCGGCCATTTCGTACCAATGCATTTTGTACCAGAGACCACGCTCACCGAGCATGTCGCCGTGGTCGCCGGAGAACACGATGATGGTGTCGTCGATCAGGCCCGTTTCCTCAAGTGTTTGCAGGAGTTTGCCGACGTTACTGTCTATATAGCTGCACGCACCGAAGTATGCACGGCGTGCATCGCGAATCTTATCCACAGGCAGCGGTTTGTCCCACAGGTCGTAAACTTTGAGCAAACGCTGGGAGTGCGGATCAAGTTCGGCCTGCGCCGGGGTTTCGGGCAACGGGATGTCGGCGTCGTCGTACATATCCCAGAAGGCCTTGGGAATGGTGTACGGGTCGTGTGGGTGGGTCATCGAAACGGTCAGGCAGAACGGCTGATCGCCATCCTCACGAATGTGATCGAACAAATACTGTTGGGCTTTGAACACCACCTCTTCGTCGAAATCCAGCTGATTGGTGCGTACGCACGGGCCGGCTTGCAACACCGATGACATGTTGTGGTACCAGGTCGGACGCACGTCCGGCTCGTCCCAGTTCACAGACCAGCCGTAATCGGCCGGGTAGATGTCGCTGGTCAGGCGTTCTTCATAGCCGTGCAGCTGATCCGGTCCGCAGAAATGCATCTTGCCCGACAGCGCGGTGCGGTAGCCGAGTCGACGCAGGTAGTGGGCATAAGTCGGTACGTCGGCGGGGAAATCGGCCGCGTTGTCGTAGGCGCCGATCTTGCTCGGCAACTGACCGCTGACCAGGGTAAAACGCGACGGCGCGCACAGTGGGCTGTTGCAATAGGCGGCGTCGAACACCACGCCTTCGGCGGCGAGGCGGCTGAGATTAGGCAGTTTGATGGGCGAAGGGCCGTAGAACGGCAACATTGGCGCGGCCATCTGATCGGCCATGATGAAAAGAATATTCTTGCGCTTCATGTGATCGCGGCATTCCATAGTGAATATTTATGCGAGAGTGCTGCGATCGAGCATGTAGCCCATGCAATTTGCGGTAAAGCCCATGCACGGCAATGACTAGGATAAGCACAGCTTATGTATGACGCCCTTGGTGATTTGTCTCTGGATTTGCTTCGCGCCTTTGAAGCAGCGGCCCGTCAGCGCAGCTTCACGGCTGCCGCGGTAGAGCTTGGCACCACGCAACCGGCCATCAGTCAGCAGATCAAACGGTTGGAAGAGCAACTCGGGACGCGGCTGTTTGACCGGATCTATCGCGGCATCGAACTGACCGAAGCCGGGTCGATCCTGTTTGAGCAGGTTCAGCTCGGATTGCAGAATATCGACGCAGGATTGAGCGCGATCAGCGCACAGCACCAACATGAAGTGTTGCAGGTTGCCACTGATTTCGCCTTCGCCGCGTATTGGTTGATGCCGCGCCTGCACCGCTTCCATGCCGCCAATCCTCAAGTGGATGTCAGCCTGGTCACCAGCGAACGCAGCCTCAACATGCTGCGCACCGATATTGATGTGGCGGTGTTGTTTGGTGATGGTCGATTCAAGCAGGGCGAAAGCCATTGGCTGTTCAGCGAAGAAGTCTTTCCGGTGTGCAGCCCGCTGCTGCTGAAGGATCGTCCCCTGCCCTTGCCGGTTCAAACACTTCTGGAATTCCCGTTGCTGCACCTTCGAGGCGAGAACAGCAGCAACTGGTTCGACTGGAGCGGCGTGTTTCGTGAGTTGGGAATCGCTTCGGCACCTGCGCCCGGGCAATTGCGCTTCGACAATTACACGCTGTTGATTCAAGCGGCGATTGGCGGCCAAGGTGTGGCGATTGGATGGCGGCACCTTGTGGATAACTTGCTGGCGCAAGGTTTGTTGTGCCGACCGATTGCGGAAACGGTCATTTCCAGGCTCGGCTATTACGTGGTCCTGCCCCAGCGGAAACGGCGTGGTGCGCTGATTCAACAGTTTGTGGACTGGCTGATGGCTGAGCAGGCCAGCAGTGCGCAATCGTTGAATGGCTTACCGTTGCCGTCGATTGCCGTTTAGAAGCGAAAAGTTCGCAGCCTTCGGCAGCTCCTACAGTGGGCCGCGCATGGCAAAGATCGATGCCGATACGCGGAGCCCTGTAGGAGCTGCCGCAGGCTGCGATCTTTACGGCTCTGAAGTCGCGACGAAGGTCACGTGTTCGCCGACATGCAGGTTCAACCGCAACTCATCGGCAATCCCCACGGCCACCCGGCTCAACCGTTCAAGCGGTTCGGCGAGACCCGGCTCCAGGCTGCTGCTGACGTGGCTGAAATGTTCGATGGTCAGCCCGGGCACCCCGCGGGGCGCATTCACCAGCGTCCAGTGCAAGGTGCTGCTTTGCAGGGCCTCGCGGATTTCTTCGGCGGCGTGGCGTTGCAGTTGATCTTCTATTTCCGGATCGTCCAATACCTCAAAATCACCCACCAGAAACAACCGGGCAATGCCTGAGGCCTGCATGCCATCGATCAGGGCATCCACCGCCAGCACTTGCTCGACCGGGCCGGGGACGATGGATTTTTCCACGTGCTCGCTGTGCATCGGCAACCCGGGTGCATCCAGCAGACAGATCACCGCCGAGCAACCGGCGACACTTTGCTTGACCCGCTCGGCGTCGAACACATCGCCAGCCTTGGTCCGCAATCCCGGACGCGGTGCGAGCGCCGTCAGATCATCGAGAATCGCGATCACTTCATGTTGGCGCCGCAACATCTCAGCCATCAGCGCACTGCCCAGGCTACTCATGGCACCATAAAGCACCACTTTCACCACCGGTGTTTCGGCATTTTTCATGACTGTGCTCCGTTCTTTCTACCTATATGGCGTGTGACCCGTGGGAAACAGCGCCAGTTCGACTCGGTTCAGAGGGTTTCAAATGCAGCGGATCAAGGGCTACCACGCCCATGTCTACTTCGACGCCAGCACCCTTCCTCAGGCGCGAGCCTTGTGTGAGCAGGCGGCGCAATTGTTTCCAGTGAAGATGGGCCGCGTCCATGAACGCCCGGTGGGCCCACACCCTGACTGGAGCTGCCAGTTGGCTTTCGAGCCGCAATACATCGGCGACGTGCTGCCCTGGCTTGCGCTCAACCGCAAGGGTTTGGTGGTGTTCCTGCACCCCGACACCGGCGACGATCTGCTCGACCACACCGAGCATGCCATCTGGATGGGCGCGATTCGGCCACTGGATCTGTCTATTTTTTGATCAGTTTACAACTGTTCCTCGGCTTCGCCGGGCAAATGTTCGTCCAGATGCAGCCAGGGCAGACGGTTGTCCGTCCAGATATGCCTTTCGGCGGGTGCGTGCTCGGGATGATCGAGGGTGGCGATGGTCACGTCGATGCTGTCCGGGCTCAGGTGCGTGACCAGCGCCAGCTGCGCCCCACAGTTGCCACAGAAATACCGCACGCAGGTTGTTGAAGAGTCGTACTGCGCTGGCGTTCCTTTCACCCATTCAAAGGCTGACGCGGGCACGGTGATCCAAGTGGTCACGATCCCGCCGCTGACCCGTCGGCAAATCGAACAATGACAGTGGGCGATGTCGTGCAAAGGCCCGCTGAATTGATAGCGCAGATGTCCGCAATGGCAGCCGCCGGTATGAATTTCGGCCATGTTTTGTCCTCCTGCCCTGTTTTCAGGGACTTCAAACTCGTCCGACGACCGGTTGCACATCTGGTCAATGCTTTCATCCGCGAAAGCTGGGTGAAAGCTTCCCCGATTAGGATCGCCCCCACTACCGGCAACAGACCGGTCGGCCAATGCCAGTGTTTTATCGCTCGCACAGCCCATTTAACAACAACAATGGTGATCCTGATGTCCTCTTCTACCCGCCGCTTCGCTGTCACTCCGCCCATACGCCTCGTGCTTCCCGATCTGCGCTGACCCACCCGGTTCGCCCATTCCCTAGCCGCGCTATGCCTGGAGTATTCCCATGCTGACTTTCCTTGGCTTTGCCATGGTCATCACGTTCATGTTCCTGATCATGACCAAGCGCCTGTCCGCGCTGATCGCTCTGATCATCATCCCGATCCTGTTCGCGCTGTTCGGTGGTTTTGCGCCGAAGATCGGCCCGATGATGCTCGAAGGCATCACCAAGCTCGCACCGACCGGTGTGATGCTGATGTTCGCCATTCTGTACTTCGCCCTGATGATCGACTCCGGCCTGTTCGACCCGGCCGTGCGCAAGATCCTCAAACTGGTCAAGGGCGACCCGTTGAAAGTTTCGGTCGGCACCGCCGTACTGGCACTCGTCGTCTCCCTCGATGGTGATGGCGCGACCACTTACATGATCTGCGTGGCCGCCATGCTGCCGCTCTACGCCCGCATCGGCATGAGCCCGCGGATCATGGCCGGCCTGATCATCCTCGCCGGTGGCGTGATGAACATGACGCCTTGGGGCGGCCCGACCGCTCGTGCGGCCAGTGCGCTGCATGTGGACCCGTCCGACATCTTCGTACCCATGATTCCGGCGATGGCTTTCGGGGTGCTGGCCATCCTCGCGATTGCCTACTTCTACGGCAAGCGTGAGCGTGCGCGCCTGGGTGAGCTGCACCTGGTGGGCGATGAAATCGACCACAGTGAAATCAGCGTTTCGCAATTCCCGGATGCCCGTCGTCCAAAGTTGATCTGGTTCAACGGCGCCCTGACCCTGGCCCTGATGTGCACCCTGGTCGCCGGTCTGTTGCCGCTGCCGGTGCTGTTCATGGTGGCGTTCAGCATCGCGATGATCGTCAATTACCCGTGCCTGCAACAGCAGAAGGACCGGGTCGCGGCCCACGCCGGTAGCGTGCTGGCGGTGGTCGGTTTGATCTTCGCGGCCGGTATCTTCACCGGTATCCTGTCGGGCACCGGCATGGTCGATGCGATGTCGAAAAGCCTGTTGGCGGTCATCCCGGACTTCCTCGGCCCGTACCTGGCGGTGATCACTGCACTGGTGAGCATGCCGTTCACATTCTTCATGTCGAACGATGCATTTTATTACGGCGTATTACCGGTACTTGCGGAAGCCGCCAGTCATTACGGTATAACCGCGGTTGAAATGGCACGTGCCTCGATCGTCGGTCAGCCCGTCCACTTGCTGAGCCCGCTGGTACCATCGACCTACCTGTTGGTGGCCCTGGCCGGTATCGACTTCGGTGATCACCAGCGTTTCACCCTGAAGTGGGCAGTGCTGGTTTGCATGTGCATACTGATCGCCGCCTTGCTGATGGGGATTTTTCCGCTGTTCAGCACTCTATAAGCCCAAGACTCACCATGACGGGTCCAGGCTTTGTTGTTTGAAGCCTGGGCCCTTCGTGGTTTAACACTCGCACAAAGGAATACACATGGAATGGCTGACCAACCCTGAAATCTGGGTTGCCTTCTTCACCCTGACCGCTCTGGAAATCGTCCTGGGTATCGATAACATCATCATGATTTCGATCCTGGTCAGCCGCATGCCCAAGCACATGCAACAGCGCACCCGGATTTTCGGCCTGGCACTGGCCATGGTCACGCGGATCCTGTTGCTGCTGTCGATCACTTGGGTCATGCGCCTTACCGCCGACTTGTTCGAAGTGTTCGGCCAGGGTATTTCCGGGCGAGACCTGATCCTGTTCTTCGGTGGTCTGTTCCTGTTGTGGAAGAGCTCGCAAGAGATGTACCACGCGCTGGAAGGTGAAGACGAAACCAATGAGGAGCCGGGCGGCAAGGGCGGCAACTTCCTCTACACCATCATTCAGATCGCGATCATCGACATCGTGTTCTCGCTGGACTCGGTCATCACCGCCGTCGGCATGGTGTCCCACGTACCAGTCATGGTCGCGGCGATCGTCGTTGCCGTGCTGGTGATGATGTGGGCTTCCGGCACCATCAGCGAGTTCATCGACAAGCACCCGTCGCTGAAGATGCTGGCGCTGTCGTTCCTGTTGATAGTCGGTACTGTGCTGATTGCTGAATCCCTCGACGTTCACGTGCCAAAAGGCTACGTCTACTTCGCCATGGCGTTCTCGCTGGCGGTGGAAGCGATCAACATCAAGATGCGCACCGCGATGGCGAAAAAGCGCAAGCAGCAGGATCCGGTGAAGCTGCGCAAGGACATTCCGGGTCAGTAACCCGAATACCGCGCAACCCGCAAAGGGGCCTTCGGGCCCCTTTGTCATATCTGCATCAAGCTGTTTTTATGACAGTTTTGTTTCAATCGCTTCTTTAGCTGTGCGATGCTGGCGCGCAGACCGTTAGCCAACTACAGCTTAAGTACAGAACGTAGAAGAACGCGCGGCACCGTCAACTTTGCCCCTTTGGGGCGCTACCACCACAGGGGGCCTGCATGCTCACCCTGCTCAATTTGTTATCTGCCGTGGCCTTGTTGATTTGGGGCACGCACATCGTCCGAACCGGCATCCTGCGGGTCTACGGTTCCAACCTGCGCCATGTGATTGGCCGGAACATGTCCAAGCGCTGGCTGGCGTTCATCTCGGGGATCGTCGTGACGGCGATGGTCCAGAGCAGCAACGCCACCGCCATGCTCGTCACCTCCTTTGTCGGTCAGGGCCTGATGGCGCTGACCCCGGCCTTGGCGACCATGCTCGGGGCCGACGTCGGTACCGCGCTGATGGCGCGGGTGCTGACCTTCGACCTGTCATGGTTGTCGCCGCTGCTGATCTTTCTTGGGGTGATTTTCTTCCTGTCGCGCAAACAGACTCGACTGGGCCAGATGGGCCGGGTCAGCATCGGACTGGGGCTGATCATTCTGGCGCTGCAACTGATCGTCGAGGCTGCCGCGCCGATCACCCAGGCCCAAGGCGTGAAAGTGATTTTCGCCTCGCTGACCGGCGACATCTTGCTGGATGCCCTGGTCGGCGCGTTGTTCGCAATGGTTTCCTACTCCAGCCTGGCCGCCGTCCTGCTGACCGCGACCCTGGCCGGTGCCGCAGTGATCAGCCTGCCAGTTGCCATCGGCCTGGTGATCGGCGCCAACATCGGCAGCGGCATCCTCGCCTTCCTCAGCACCAGCATGCAGAACGCCGCCGGCCGCCAGGTGGCGTTGGGCAGCCTGTTGTACAAGTTGATCGGTCTGTTGCTGATCATCCCGGTGCTCGATCCGTTGGTGCACTGGATCGACAGTCTGGACTTCAGCCCTCAGGAAATGGTCATCGGCTTTCACCTGCTCTACAACACCGCGCGCTGCCTGATCTTGCTGCCCAGCGTCGGGCCGATGGCCAGGTTCTGTGCGTGGGTGCTGCCGGAGCGCCCGCAAGTCAATGGCACCGCCAAACCGCGGCATCTTGATCCAACAGCGCTGGTCACGCCCAGCCTGGCGCTGGCCAATGCCGCCCGGGAAACCCTGCGCATCGGCGACCTGATCGACAACATGCTCGAGGCCATGCTCGACGTGCTGAACGGCAAGCAAACCGCCATTACCCAGGAAATGCGGCGCCTGACCGATGATGTGGAATCGCTCTACGGCGCGATCAAGCTGTACCTGGCGCAAATGCCCCGCGAAGACCTCAGTGAGCAGGACAGCCGACGCTGGGCGGAAATCATCGAGCTGGCGATCAACCTCAAGCTCGCCAGCGACCTCATCGAACGTATGCTGCGCAAGGTTCAGCAGCAGAAAACCTCGCAGCGTCGGTCTTTTTCCGAGGTCGGCCTGGAAGAGTTGGCGGGGCTGCACAGTCAGTTGATATCCAACCTGCGCCTGGGGTTGTCGGTGTTCCTCAGTGCCGATAAGGAAAGTGCCCGCCAGTTATTGCGTGAGAAACGTCGCTTTCGCGCACAGGAACGGCGCTTGGCCCATGCTCATGTCAGCCGATTGCAACGTAAGATCGTGCAGAGTATCGAAACCAGCTCGTTGCACCTGGAGTTGATTGCCGACATGAAGCGTCTGAATTCCCTGTTTTGCAGCAGCGCCTATGTGGTGCTGGAAACTTCCGACACCGGTGCCCTGGCGGTCGACGATTTCGCTGACATCACTCATTCACCCTGAACGTCCACAGTTGCCTGAAGTCTGTTGAACTTACGCTAGCCGTATGGAAACTCGTTATGCGTTGTCTGTTGTTCGCCTTTCTACTGTTTGGATCATTCCCTTCATTTGCCCTGGATCGCTTTCAGGTCGAGGGCTATACGCTGCCCAACGGCCTGCAATTGCTGCTCAAGCCCGGCACCGAGCGCGGGCATGTGGCGATTCGTCTGGTGGTCGGCGTCGGCATCGATGATTTCAGCTGCGCCGACAAGGAGCTGCCGCACCTGCTTGAGCACTTGCTGTTCAGCGGTATCGACGCCACTGGCGAAGGCGGGCTGGAAGAACGCATGCAGGCCCTGGGTGGTGAGTGGAACGCCTACACCAGCAATGCCGACACGACGTTCGTCATCGAAGCCCCGGCGAAAAACCAGCGCAAGGTCCTCGACCTGCTGCTGGCGCTGCTGACCCAGACCCGAATCGACGACAACGCCATCAACGCCGCCAAACAAGTGGTCGAGCGCGAAGACGGCGGCCATTACTCGCACCTGCAACGCTGGCTGGATCGCCAGGATCTTGGTCACACGGCGAGTAATCAGCTGGCGGTGGAACTGGGCCTAAAATGCCCCGAGCGGCCTGAGGTCGATCACCTGACCCGCGATCAGCTGGAAAAGGTACGCAAGGCCTGGTACGCGCCCAACAACATGACCCTGATCGTTGTCGGCGACCTCGACCGGTTGCTGCCGGCCTATCTGGAACGGTCTTATGGCGCGCTTGAAGCGGTCGACCCGACTGATCACCCGCCCCTGCCGGCGATCCAGGCCAGTGCTGCCCATGAGCGCACCCTGAGTCACGGTTTTGTCGGCGGCAGTGCCAAGTTGCATTGGCTGGTGCCAGAGCCGGTGCTGGAAGATCAGCACGACGAAACCTTCGACTTGCTCAAGGACTATCTGGACTGGGCGCTCTACCGCCAATTGCGCCTGGCCCATGGCTTGTCCTACGGGCCTTCGGCCGAGCGCGAGGTGTTTGGCGGTGTGGGCTTCATGAGCCTGAACGCGGACCTTGAGCGCGACGACGTGCCCGAGGCCGAACAGGTGCTGGAGGATCTGAAGGCCGGGTTGCTCAGGGACGGTCTCAATGCCGACACCTTCAACCGTCTCAAGCAGGCCGCCATCGCCCGCCAGGCTTGGGCCGTGCAAGGCAACAGCGCGTTGGCCGATTATTACTGGAGTGCCCTTGGGGACTACGAGGACGGCCGTTTCGCCAACCCCGCCAAGGAACTGCAAGGGGTGACGCTGGAGGAAGCAAACAAGGCCATGCGTGAATTGCTCATGCAGCCGGGTTACCTGCGGATCGAACAGCCGTTGATCAGTGATGATCAGTTTATGTGGGCGATTGCCGGGGTGCTGGGGCTCATCGTATTGATGCTGATGGGTTGGCGCTTGCATCGAAGGGCACCGAGAACCGTGTAGCGTTGTGGCGAGGGGATTTATCCCCGTTCGGCTGCGCAGCAGTCGTTAAACCTGCATCGCGGTCTGCCAGGCATAACCAACGTAACGATTTACGACTGCTTCGCAGCCGAACGGGGATAAATCCCCTCGCCACAGCCCCTCGCCACGCCGCCCTTTCGGCGGTTACCCTATCGGGGATTTTTCCCACGACTATTGCGAACCGCCGAATGCCTACTCTGACCCTATACGTCCAGCGCATCCTGGAATTGATGAAGCGCTACCCAGGGGTCATTGCGCTCGGTGGTTTCATTTCCGGGGTCGGCAGTTTCATTCTGGTGGATCGCCAGCAAGGTCTGGCGACCTGGATCACCACTATCATGCTGGTCAGCTGGATCTGGCTGATGCTGGAAAACAGTCTCACCAAGCTGTTCGCCAGGATCTTTAAACGCGAAATACCCCAGCCTCTGCTGCGCTACGCGACGCAGATGATCCACCAGGAAAGCCTGTTCTTCGTCCTGCCGTTCTTTTTTATCACCACCACCTGGAACAGCGGCCAGCTGTTCTTCACCGGTCTGCTGGGCATCGCCGCGCTGATTTCCATCATCGACCCGCTCTACTACAAATGGCTGGCCCCCCGGCGCTGGGCGTTCCTGGCGCTGCATACCCTGACACTGTTCGCTGCACTGCTGACCGCCCTGCCCGTCATCCTGCACCTGACCACGTCCCAGAGTTTCAAACTGGCCCTGGGCACCGCTGTCGTGCTGTCGTTCCCGAGCCTGGCGTCGATCTTCCCGATTCGCACCGTGCGCAATGCGTTGGCGATTTTGAGCATCACCGTGGGGATCGGTGGCGTTGGCTGGGTGTTGCGTTCGTGGGTGCCGCCGGCGACGCTGTGGATGACCGACGTGGCGATCAGCACTCAAATTCAGGACCGCACGCCAGGCAAGAGCCTGGAAGAAGTCAGCGCCGAGCAGATCCGTGGTGACGGGTTGTATGCCTACACCGCGATCAACGCCCCGCGCGGTCTGGATGAGCGGATCTATCACGTGTGGCAGTTCAACGGCAAAGAGGTCGACCGTATCCCCCTGGACATCCATGGCGGGCGCAAGGAAGGCTATCGGGCGTGGACCCACAAGCAGAATTTCCCCGGCAACCCTGCGGGTAAATGGCAGGTTCGGGTGCTGACCGAAGATGGCCAGCTGATCGGCGTGTTGCGCTTCACCATTACGGACAGCACACCGACCAAAGAAAAGTAATGCGGTTCATGCTATTACGTAGCTCTGCGAAATAGCCGAACAAGCACGGAGCTTATGAGCAGCAGCGCAATAGCCGGCAGTGCCCAATTGGACACCTCTCACTCCCCTGTTCAGTTGCGGGTCACGGGTGACTGGACGCTTGCCCATTACGCCGATCTCAAGCACCTCAGCGAAAAGCTCCACGGCCAATACGACGACAGCACTCACATCGACCTCAATGGCCTCGGCGCGCTCGACACCGCCGGCGCGTCGCTGCTGGTGGAGTTGCTCGGGTCCGAGCGTTTGGGCCGATCCGCCGAGCATCCCGATTGCACACTGTCCTCGGCCGACCGTGCCTTGTTGCAGACCGTCTATTGCTCGCTGACCGATTTCTGCGTGCCGATCAAGGAACCGGAAATCAGTGTCGGCATTCAACTGCTGACCCGCATTGGCCGCGCGGTCGACGCGGTCTGGCAGGACACCTTGCAACTGCTGGGTTTCGTCGGCCTGATCCTGGAAACCATCGCTCGCGGCCTGTTTCGCCCCAAGCGCTGGCGCCTCACGCCGATGGTGGCGCACATCGAACAGACCGGCCTCGACGCCGCGCCCATCGTTGCCCTGCTGACCTTTTTGGTGGGTGCCGTGGTGGCGTTTCTCGGCGCGACGGTGCTGGCGAGTTTCGGCGCGAGTATTTTCACCGTGGACCTGGTGGCGTTCTCCTTCCTGCGCGAATTCGGTGTGTTGCTGACCGCAATCCTGATGGCCGGCCGCACCGCCAGTGCGTTCACCGCGCAGATCGGCTCGATGAAAGCCAACGAAGAAATCGACGCCATCCGCACCTTGGGCCTCGACCCGATGGAGTTGCTGGTGGTGCCGCGCGTGTTGGCCCTGCTGGTCGCGCTGCCGATGCTGACCTTTCTGGCGATGCTTTCGGGGATCGTCGGCGGCGGTGTGGTTTGCGCGGTGGCGCTGGATATCTCGCCAGCGATGTTCCTGTCGCTGCTGCAATCGGACATCGGCGTTCAGCACTTTCTGGTGGGGATCGTCAAAGCGCCGATCTTCGCGTTTCTGATCGCGGCGATCGGTTGTCTTGAAGGCTTCAAGGTCAGTGGCAGCGCCGAGTCCGTCGGCGCGCACACTACGTCGAGCGTGGTGCAGTCGATTTTCGTGGTGATCGTGCTCGACGCCGTGGCCGCGCTGTTTTTCATGGAGATGGGCTGGTGAGTCGTCTACCCCGAGCGCCCTCCGAGGCGGTGATCGAAGTCCGCGGGCTGTGCAATCGTTTCGGCCGCCAGAGCGTGCATGAGAACCTCGATCTGGAGTTGTACAAAGGTGAAATTCTTGCCGTCGTCGGCGGTTCCGGCAGCGGCAAATCAGTGCTGCTGCGCAGTATCGTCGGGTTGCGCCAGCCCAGCGACGGGGTGGTGAAGGTCTTCGGCAAAAACCTGCCGACGCTGTCTGAACACGAGCGCTCGATGGTCGAACGGCGCTTCGGCGTGCTGTTCCAGAAAGGCGCCCTGTTCTCTTCGTTGACCGTCACCGAGAACGTCGCCCTGCCCCTGATCGAGCATGCCGGTTTGAGCCGAGAGGACGCCGAACACCTGGCGGCAGTGAAAATGGCCCTGGCCGGGCTGCCGCTGTCGGCGGCCGACAAGTACCCCGCTTCGCTGTCCGGCGGCATGATCAAGCGTGCGGCACTGGCCCGCGCGCTGGCGCTGGACCCGGACATCCTGTTTCTCGACGAACCCACCGCTGGCCTCGATCCGATTGGCGCGGCCGCGTTCGATCAATTGATCCTGACCCTGCGCGATGCGTTGGGCCTGAGTGTTTTTCTGGTCACCCACGACCTCGACACGCTCTACACCATCACCGACCGCGTGGCGGTGCTGGCGCAAAAGAAAGTGCTGGTGGCGGATGCCATCGACAAGGTGTCGGAAACTGACGACCCGTGGATTCACGAATACTTCCATGGCCCTCGCGGCCGCGCGGCGCTGACCGCCGCTCAACAGCTGAAGGAGGTCTGACATGGAAACCCGAGCCCATCATGTATTGATCGGCCTGTTCACCGTGATTGTGGTGGCGGGCGCCCTGCTCTTCGGCTTGTGGCTGGCCAAGTCCAGCGTCGACACCGAGTTCAAGGATTACGAAATCGTCTTCAACGAGGCGGTCAGCGGCTTGTCCAAAGGCAGCGCCGTGCAGTACAGCGGGATCAAGGTCGGCGATGTGGTGACCTTGCGCCTGGACCCGAAAGACCCGCGCCGGGTGCTGGCGCGGATCCGCCTGGGCGGCGATACACCGATCAAGGAAGACACCCGGGCCATATTGGCGCTGACCGGAATCACCGGTACCTCGATCATTCAGCTCAGCGGTGGTACGCCGCAGAGTCCGAAGCTCAAGGGCAAGGACGGTAATTTACCGACGATCATTGCATCGCCCTCGCCCATCGCTCGTTTGCTGAATGACAGCGGCGACCTGGTGGCCGGTGTGAACACGCTGATGCATAACGCCAACTTGATGTTTTCCACGGAGAACGTCGAGCGCATCAGCAAGACCCTTGAGCATCTGGAACAAACCACCGGCACCATCGCCGACCAGCGCGGTGATATTCGCCAGGCGATGCAGCAACTGGCCTCGGTCGGCAAACAGGCCGGCGCCATGCTGGAACAGACGTCGGCGCTGATGCGCAACGCTAATGGCATGCTCAACGATCAAGGTAAGCAGATGTTCGGCAGCGCCGAGCAGGCAATGAAATCGCTGGAACAGAGCAGTGCGACCATCAACAAGCTGCTCACGACCAATCAGGATTCGCTCAACAGCGGCATGCAAGGCCTCAATGGCCTGGCCCCGGCGGTGCGTGAACTGCGCGACACCCTGACGTCTTTGCGGGCTATTTCCCAGCGTCTGGAAGCCAACCCCACCGGTTATTTGCTGGGCAATGACAAGAACAAGGAGTTCACGCCATGAAGCTGCCTCACCTCGCCCTCCTCGTCAGCTTCATTGTGCTCGGCGCCTGCTCGATCCTGCCCAAGTCCGAGCCGTCCGATGTCTATCGGTTGCCTTCGGCTCAGAGCAGCGCATCGGCCAGTCACGGGACGCCGCAGCGCTGGTCGCTGCGCCTGACCAAGCCGCAGGCCAGCGAGGCCTTGAACAGCCCGAAGATCGCCGTGATCCCTCAGGGTGATCTGATCAGCAGCTACAAGGCTTCGCGTTGGAGCGACCCGGCACCGGTGTTGCTGCGCAATCGGCTGTTGGACGGTTTCCAGCGGGATGGTCGGGTGACATTGCTGAGCACCGACGACAGCAACTTCCAGGCGGATCTTGAACTGGGCGGTAGCCTGCAGGCATTCCAGACTGAGTACCAAGGAACGAACGCGAGCGTGGTCGTGCGTCTGGATGCGTTGCTGGTGCGCGGTTATGACCAGCGAATCCTCGCCAGCCGACGCTTTGAGGTTCGCCAGCCGTTGAGTGATGCGAAGGTGCCGGCGGTGGTGGCCGGGTTTGGTCAGGCCAGTGACCAGTTGACGGTGCAGGTGGTGGCTTGGGCGGTTGAACAAGGGCAGAAGGTTGCTCCGGTAAAACCCTGAAATCGCCAAGATCGCAGCCTTCGGCAGCTCCTACAGTGGATTTTCGTACACCAGTAGGAGCTGCCGAAGGCTGCGATCTTTTGATTCACCCAAAGAACCAGTAACAAACGCCGATCGCGCCGAGAACGCCGGCAAGCTCCGCCAGCAACGCGCAACCCACCGCATGCCGCGCCCGCTGGATCCCCACCGCGCCGAAGTACACCGCCAATACGTAGAACGTCGTTTCAGTACTGCCCTGAATCGTCGCCGCCACCAGTGCAGGGAAGCTGTCCACGCCAGACGTTTTCATGGTTTCGATCAGCATCGCCCGGGCGGCACTGCCGGAGAACGGCTTGACCATGGCGGTCGGCAGCGCATCGACGAAGCGCGTGTCCCAACCGGCCCATTCCACCAGATGCCGAATCCCGTCCAGGCCAAAGTCCAGCGCTCCGGATGCCCGCAGCACGCCGACGGCACACAGCATCGCCACCAGATACGGCAGCAGGTTCTTGGCCACGTCGAAGCCTTCTTTGGCGCCTTCGACGAACGCTTCGTACACCTTCACCTTACGCAACGCGCCGATCACCAGAAAAAGCATGATCAGCCCGAACAGCGTCAGGTTGCCGAGGATCGATGACAGGCCGGCCAGAGCGGTCGCCGAGAGCGTCGCCAGCAGCGCCATGAAGCCACCGAGGGCCAGGGCGCCGGGAATCAAGTACGCGAGCACCACCGGGTCCCACAGGCGCAGACGCTGCATGAACGCCACCGACAGCAGGCCGACCAATGTCGAGCAACTGGTGGCGAGCAGGATCGGCAGGAACACCAGGGTCGGATCGGGCGCACCTTGCTGGGCGCGGTACATGAAGATCGTCACCGGCAGCAGGGTCAGGGAAGAGGCGTTGAGCACCAGAAACAGGATCTGCGCGTTGCTGGCGATGGTGTCGCTGGGGTTGAGCTCTTGCAGCGCCTTCATGGCTTTAAGGCCGATTGGCGTGGCGGCGTTGTCCAGGCCCAGGCCGTTGGCGGCGAAGTTCAGCGTGATCAGGCCGATGGCCGGGTGCCCGGCCGGCACTCCCGGCATCAGCCGCAGGAACAACGGGCCCAGCGCTTTGGCCAGCCACTCGACGATCCCGGCCTTCTCGGCAATCCGCAGAAAGCCCAGCCAGAGCGTCAGGGTGCCGAACAACAGGACCATGACTTCGACCGACAACTTGGCCATGGCGAAAATGCTTTCCACCATCGCCGCGAAGATCCCGGCGTTGCCGCCGATCAGCCATTGCGCCAGTGCCGAAACGGCAGCCACGATGAAGAAGCCAAGCCACAGGCCATTAAGCATCAGTCAAATCCCCCGAAGAATGCGGCGAATGATAGCGGGGTAGCCAGAAACGACAAACCCCGGATTTCTCCGGGGTTTGTTTGTGGCTCCTGTAGGAGCAAAGCTTGCTCGCGATACAGGCGACGCGATCTATCAGTTGCTGGAGACTTCACCCACCGGCAATTTTTCCTTGCTGCGCCAGTGCGGCAGGGAGTTCCAGTAGCGCTGGCCCTTGGCATCGTCGTACATGCCTTCCCAGCGGGAGATGACCAGCACGGCCAAGGCATTGCCGATCACGTTCAGTGCGGTACGGGCCATGTCCATGATGCGGTCGACACCGGCGATGAACGCCAGGCCTTCGAGCGGAATACCCACGCTGCCCAGGGTCGCCAGCAGCACCACAAAGGACACACCCGGTACGCCGGCGATGCCTTTGGAGGTGACCATCAGGGTCAGCACCAGCAGCAATTGCTGGCTGATCGACAGGTCGATGCCGTAGAGCTGGGCAATGAAGATGGCCGCGATGCTCTGGTACAGGGTCGAACCGTCGAGGTTGAACGAGTAACCGGTCGGCACCACGAAGCTGCAAATGGCTTTCGGCGCGCCGTAGGCTTCCATTTTCTCGATCACGCGTGGCAGCACGGTTTCGGAACTGGCGGTGGAGTAAGCCAGGACCAGCTCATCCTTGAAGATGCGCATCAGCTTGATCACCGAGAAGCCGAACAGGCGAGCGATCAGGCCCAGCACCACGAAGGCGAAGAAGGCGATGGCGACGTAAACCAGGATCACCAGTTTGGCCAGCGGCACCAGAGAGGCAAAGCCGAAGTTGGCCACAGTCACCGCGATCAGTGCGAAAACGCCGATCGGGGCGTAGTTCATGATCATGTGAGTGACTTTGAACATGCTTTCCGACACGCCCTGGAACATCTTCACCAGCGGCTCGCGCAGGTCCGATTGCAGGCTCGACAGACCGAGGCCGAATAGTACGGAGAAGAAGATGATCGGCAGCATCTCGCCGCGGGCCATGGCCGCGAAGATGTTCGACGGGATCAGGTTGAGGATGGTCTGGATGAACGCATGTTCATGCTGAACCTCGGCGGCAGTGGCCTGGTACTTGGAAATATCCACGGTACCCAGGGTGCTCATGTCGATGCCGGTGCCCGGATGGAACACGTTGGCCAACACCAGACCGACCACAATGGCGATGGTGGTGACGATCTCGAAGTAGAGGATGGTCTTGAGGCCGATACGCCCGAGCTTCTTCGCGTCGCCGACGCCTGCAATACCGACGATCAACGAAGAGATCACGATCGGGATCACAATCATCTTGATCAGACGGATAAAGATATCGCCTGCCGGTTGCAGGACGTTGCTGACCCACCAGGCTTTTTCGGCACTGAAATGGTTGAGCAGCGCACCGATTGCAATCCCCAATACCAGACCGATGAGGATCTGCCAGGCGAGGCTAAGCTTTGCCTTCTTCATATCTTTACCCTTACTTGCGTTTGACTCAGACAGATGCAAGAACTGGAACGCTTGTGGCGAAAAAGTCTTGTGCATCTACCCCCGTATAAGGTGCCCCGGAGCGCTTGTTATCGGCTCTCTGGCAGGCGAAAAAAGGCGCAACTATTCAGATGCAAGGAAGCGACGTCTAATGCCGTAAACGCCTACCCTATGCCGAATCGGCATGAGCTTTTTTAACTGAAACTCGCGTCCCAACCGGTTCGAATACGACATTTCGGCAGGCATAAGTGCCGTGAACCGGCCATCGTAGAGGAGGTTGGTTGTTTTTTGAGCAAGGGAATGTGGGCTAAAACTTGGGAAAAAGCCTACGTTTAAGCGCGAAAATTCTCGGTCTTTGAGTCGCAGTTTTCTCGATATACGGTCACCAAAGAAACACCGCGAAATGGTTTTGCGAGGGATTAACGGAAATGAAGCGGGGATGCGAGCAGAACGCTCTAAGACAACGCTTTGCGCTGAGGAAGCTCTTCGCAAGTCCGTCGATCCATGAGTGACCAGCGAACTTGCGTCGCAGCTTCTGCCTGACCCGGCCCTTTCGCAGGCACTCCCTGTACCCGTAGGTCACTCCGCCCCTGAAACAGGCAGAACGTCCTGGCCCCTTGATCATGCGTCTACCGTCCTCGGGTAGCGCAGTGGAAAGAAGCCATGCTGCTTCTTTCATGTTACGAATTCAGTACCAGTGTGGATCTTTCTTCAGCTGTTCCATCAACAAGTCCTGCATACCCTGGTCCGGCTTTCCAAGAAAGCGGTAGTCGGCATGTCGCGTGGGCGACTTGTCGGCCGGCAGCCCCGCAGGCACTTCGACCAGCATGGCGTAGGCATCCTTCTTGTCGAAGCTGACGGCAACGATCAAGCGCTTGTTGAGGCATGTCGTCTGCGATTCGCACAACGGCCCAACCAGATACTTTTCGCCATCTTCTTCAACGGCATTCATTTGCTCGGCGTCGCCGGACAGGTTCATGACCCATTCCGGCAGGCGTTCTTCCTTCTTCACCACGCCCTGCCAGGTTTCACGGTACTGCGGGTCTGCGTTGAGCAACTCATTGACCCGCGCCTGGCCGTCATTGGCCGCTGTTGCCATGGCACTACCGCCCAGAACCAGGGCGGCTGCCAGTGTCTTTAACAAAACGCTCATATTCACCCTCGACCGCGACGGCCAAAGAAGAAGGAAGCAATGAACATCACCAGGAACACGACAAAGAGAATCTTGGCGATACCCGTGGCGGTGCCCGCGATACCACCGAAGCCCAGTACCGCAGCGATGATGGCAATGATCAAGAATGTGATTGCCCAGCTCAACATGGTGATTCTCCTTACGCTTCTATTTAGAGATGTTGCTTGTGGTGCTTTTCCCGGCGCATCGAACGCGCCAAGTTCATGTGTTTAGAACACCCAACGTTCCTGGCGAGGCATCTCATCCGCAGGCTGAGCCTGGTCGACGTCCATCATTCGCATTGGGGGGCTGTCAGCCTGGTTACTGCTGGCCGCGCTGAAATGGGTTTGGGTCGGGTGCTGAATCGACACGCGTGGCGCTTCTTGCTGCTGGTTCTGCTCCCAACGTTGAAACTGCTGGCCGGCGATCAAGGTGATCAATAGCGCCAGAACAGCAAACAGTCCTTGCTGGAGATGCAGTGGCGAGATACGCAACTGGGCGGCACGTTGGCGACTCATCCTGAAGCTCCTCCCACTCTGTGGTGATCTTGTTAGGGGCGACTTCTTGAATGAATGGCCCGGTTCATCAGACCATTGCAGCCTGCATGCCAGCTTTTACTGATAATAAAAGTTAATAAAATCAATTAGTTATAAATGATGTGGAAAACGGATCGGACGCATCCTGCACGATGGTCCTTTTGAAGTCGTGCGTAATGCACGATGGACTCGTAGGAACTTTCAATATTTTTGAATTGCGAGGAGGGCGTGGATGTCACAAGGGGACACGGCAATCGCCTGCGAACCGGCTATCTGATAAAAAAACAACAAAATCAGGCGATTAGCCGTAGGGTGAGGAGAGAGCTACGCTGCTGTGGCTGGAATCGACCAGAATCAACCATGCAACTTGCCCGATTATTCCGGGACTAACCAAGATCATTCATTAAGGAGCGTAGGAAAATGGAGTCAGCCACTGAGCATCAAGGCCGCATTCTGCTGGTGGACGATGAGTCCGCCATCCTGCGTACTTTCCGTTATTGCCTCGAAGATGAAGGCTACAGCGTCGCTACCGCCAACAGCGCCGCACAGGCCGACGCGTTGCTGCAACGCCAGGTCTTCGACCTGTGCTTCCTCGACCTGCGTCTGGGTGAAGACAATGGCCTCGATGTGCTGGCCCAAATGCGCATTCAAGCGCCGTGGATGCGGGTAGTCATCGTCACCGCTCACTCGGCCGTGGACACGGCGGTCGATGCGATTCAGGCCGGGGCAGCCGACTATCTGGTCAAGCCTTGCAGCCCCGACCAATTGCGCCTGGCCACCGCCAAGCAGCTGGAAGTGCGGCAATTGTCGGCACGTCTGGAAGCCCTTGAAGGCGAAGTGCGCAAACCCAAGGATGGCCTGGACTCTCACAGCCCGGCGATGAAAATCGTGCTCGAAACCGCCCGCCAGGTGGCCAGCACCGATGCCAATATTTTGATTCTCGGCGAGTCCGGTACCGGTAAAGGCGAACTGTCCCAAGCCATTCACGGCTGGAGCAAGCGCGCGAAGAAATCCTGCATCACGATCAACTGCCCGTCCCTGACCGCCGAACTCATGGAAAGCGAGCTCTTCGGCCACAGCCGTGGCGCGTTCACCGGGGCCAGCGAAAGTACTCTGGGTCGTGTCAATCAGGCCGACGGTGGGACGCTGTTTCTTGACGAGATCGGCGATTTTCCGTTGGTTTTGCAACCTAAACTGCTGCGTTTCATCCAGGATAAAGAATACGAACGGGTGGGCGACCCGGTCACCCGCCGCGCCGATGTGCGCATCCTCGCGGCCACTAACCAGAATCTCGAAGACATGGTGCGCGACGGCCGTTTCCGTGAAGATTTGCTTTACCGCCTGAACGTGATCACCCTACACCTGCCACCACTGCGCGAACGCAGGGAAGATATTCTGAACCTGGCTGATCGCTTTCTGGCCCGTTTCGTCAAGGAATATGCGCGTCCGGCTCGGGGCTTCAGCGACGAAGCCCGTGAAGCGCTGCTCGGCTACCGCTGGCCGGGGAACATTCGCGAACTGCGCAACGTTGTGGAGCGGGCAAGCATCATTTGTCCACAGGAGCGGGTCGAGATCAGCCACTTGGGCATGGCTGAAACCCCGGTCAACAACGCGCCTCGCATTGGCGCTGCGCTGAGTCTGGATGAATTGGAAAAAGCCCACATCGGAGCGGTCCTCGCCACTGCAGATACGCTGGACCAGGCCGCCAAGACCCTGGGTATCGATGCCTCGACGTTGTACCGAAAACGTAAGCAGTACAACTTGTGAGCTGTCTCCGATGAGACTGGCGATGAAGTTGCGCACGCGGCTGTTTCTGAGTATTTCCGCACTGATCACCGTGGCGCTGCTTGGGCTGTTGCTCGGGCTGGTCAGCGTGATGCAGATGGCGAGTTCCCAGGAAGCGCTGATTCGCAATAATTTCGTCACGCTCGACCTGGGACTGAAATTGCGTCAGACCCTGGGCGATCAACTGATGATCATGCTCAGCGAGAAGCCGGATCCTGTAGCGTTCGAGGCGTCCAAGCAGCATTATTTCCAGTTGCTTGACGACGTCATTGTCCATGCCCAGGCTGGCGATGAGCGCCAGTACGGTTTCGAACAGGCCAAGACTGACTACCTGAGCTTTCTGCAGGCGTACGACCTGTCACGTGACTCGACGCAGGTGTTGAGTGGCAACAAAGAACTCACCGAAAAATTCAATGCGCTGCGCAATGGTTTGATCGTCGAGCAACAGCGTGCGCTGGATAACATCAATGCCACCGAACGGCAGACTCGGGAGAGGGCGCTGCTGGTTGCCGGCCTGCTCGGGCTGGTGGGGCTGGCGGTGCTGATCATCGGCTTCGTCACCGCCCACGCAATCGCTCGACGTTTTGGTGCACCGATCGAGGCTCTGGCCCAAGCGGCGGACAACATCGGCCAAGGCAATTTCGAAGTGACGCTACCGATTTCCTCGGCCGTGGAAATGAACCTGCTGACCAAGCGCTTCGGGATCATGGCCGAGGCCCTGCGCGAGCATCAGGCCACCAATGTCGATGAACTGCTCGCAGGCCAGCAGCGTTTGCAGGCTGTGCTCGACAGCATCGACGATGGGTTGCTGATGATCGACCGCGAGGGACATCTGGAACACCTCAACCCAGTGGCGCAGCGTCAGTTGGGTTGGGACACCGATCGTCTCGGTCAAGGACTGGGTACGGCGCTTGAGCGTCCCGAACTCGATGATCAGCTGCAACTGGTGCTGCGCGGCGGCACCCTGGAGCGGGCGCCTGAGGACCTGAGTATTGAGGTCGACGGTGAGTCGCGGTTGCTGACCTTTAGCCTGACGCCGGTGAGCCATACACAGGGGCATATTCTCGGCGCCGTGATGGTGCTGCATGACGTCACCGAACAGCGGGCGTTTGAGCGGGTGCGCAGTGAGTTCGTACTGCGCGCCTCCCATGAATTGCGAACGCCGGTCACCGGCATGCACATGGCGTTCGGCCTGTTTCGCGAGCGCGCGCACTTTGCCCAGGACTCGCGTGAAGCTGATCTGCTGGACACCGTGAATGAAGAGATGCAGCGCTTGATGCAGTTGATCAACGACCTGCTGAACTTCTCCCGCTACCAGAACGGATTGCAGAAACTCACGTTGGTGCCGTGCTCCATTGAGGATTTGCTGGATGAGGCCCGGGCACGTTTTGCCGGCCCAGCAGAAGAGCAGGGCATCGACCTGCTGGTGGAAGTGCAAGGGCCATTACCGCGATTGCAGGCCGATCAGCCGCAGCTGGACCGGGTGCTCGATAACCTGATCGACAACGCGTTGCGCCACACCGCTTCCGGCGGGCACATACGTTTGCAGGCTCGACGCCATGGGGAACGAGTGATTATCAGCGTCGAGGACAACGGCGAAGGCATTGCCTATGGTCAGCAGGGGCGGATTTTCGAACCCTTTGTACAGGTGGGTCGCAAGAAGGGCGGTGCCGGACTCGGTCTGGCACTGTGTAAGGAAATCGTGCAGTTGCACGGCGGCCGGATGGGTGTTTATTCGCGGCCAGGGCAGGGTACTCAGTTCTATATGGCGCTGTCGGTTTAAGCCGCAGCCGCTTCAGGCTTCGTCATCGAGACGTCGGGCAGCCAATCGGCGACCACGGGTAATCAGCTCGATGAACTGCACCGCACTCAACGCATGGGCGAATAGCCAACCCTGACCGAACTTCACGCCTTCGCTGCTCAGAAGCGCCGCCTGGGATTCAAGTTCGATGCCTTCGGCAATCACCTTGAGTTGCAGGGCTTGGGCCATGTGAATGATGTGGGGGGCGACACCGCTACTTGCAGCGTCATGACCCAGCGCATCGATAAACGCCTTGTCGATTTTCAGGCAATCGACTGGCAGGGTTTGCAGATAGGCGAGGCTGCAATAGCCGGTGCCAAAGTCATCAATCAGCACTTGATGCCCGACATCCCGCAAGGCTTGCAGGTTTTCCCGGGCTACCACGACATCGATCAATCCCCGCTCGGTGACTTCAAAGGCAATTTGCTTTGCCGCGACGCGGTGCAAGGTCAGCAGTCGCGCCATTACCTGACCGATACGCGGCACCATGACGTCGCAGGCCGCCAGGTTGACCGAGATGTACAGTTGCGGATTGGCCCGCAACAATTGACCCAGCTGCTCAAGCAGGCGTTGCAGAACGAAGTCGGTCATCTGGCGGATCTGGCCGGTGTTCTCCGCCATCGGAATAAACAGGTCGGGGCTGGTCAGGGTGCCGTCCGGCCTTCGCCAGCGCAGCAAGGCTTCTGCCCCGACACAGTTGCGGCTGTCGAGGTCGAAGATCGGTTGATACAGCACCTGCAATTCGCCTCGTCGTATGGCGCCACTCAGTTCGGCGTCCAGCGACTGTCGCTGGCGCACCAGCAGAAGCACCAGAAAACTCACGCATAAGGCGAGTGCCAGGCTGGCCGGCAGCAACCACCACCAGACTGCGGGCACATGCATACCGGTGCGCGGGCTGATCAGCACCAATTGGTATTCCGGATTGTTGGTGGGCATGCGGTAAATCAAGCGGGAATGCGTCACTTGTAGCGCGTCGAGGCTTTTCGGGGGCCAAGGCTCGGTTGGTGGCCAGACCTGCGAGACACCCAGTACCGGAATCGCGCGCGTACCGTGGTCGAGCACCACCAGCAGGCTGCTTCCCGGAGGCAAGTCGACCATGTCGGTCAAATGCCCGCGAGACGTCGCGACACGAAAATTGCCACGTCCGAGCATCAGCGCGGCGCGGTTTTCATCGGGTTCGGTGGTGGTGTTCAGCCAGTAACTGTAGGTCGGCCCCTTGATGTCTGGCGGCCTTATCATCGACAGCCCTTCCTGGCGGGGGCGGTTGGAACAGATCCGCGAGGCGTCCATATAAGCGGCTTCGTAAACGAAACGGTAATTGAAGCTGACCTGTTGCAAGGTCGCGATCATTTCGTCATCGCAGCCGCGTAACGGCTGGGATTCCAGGTCGTCGAGGCTTTCACGCAATTGCCCGAATAGTTGCTCCAGACGAGCAAGGAAGCGCTCGCCCTGGGCATTCATTTCTTCACTTTCGCTCTGCTCGACTTGATGCATGGCCACGAACAGGCTGCCGGCCATCAGGAGTGTCGCGCTCAAGGCAGCAGCCAGTATCGCCAAAAACCAAGGGCGAAAGAACCAACTACGTAGTGTCTCTCGAGCAGCAGGCATAGGGAATATCCGAAGAATTACCAATGAGTTATAGCTGCTGATTGGAAAAAAAGCCCTGACCGTCGGGCGGGCGTCATTATTTTGTCTGGTTCAAGACTTGTAGAAGCGCCGCGGTTTGCGCATCCGGTGTGCCATCGAAACGTGATGGTCGGAAATGCATCTGAAAGGCCGCGATCACATGACGTGTCGCAACATCCAGTTCGCCGGTTTGCGGCGTGGGGTAACCCGCGCGGGCCAGCTGTGCCTGAAACCAGCTGATGGTTGGCAGTTGTACTTCGAACTGTGCTTGCTGACGGGTTACGGCCTGTTCATTCGGCCAGATTCCCAAGCCTTCGGCAGCCAGACGCTTCCAGGGGAACAGCGGCCCCGGATCGAGCTTGCGCAGCGGGGCGATGTCGCTATGGCCGATGATGTTGCGGGGATTGATGGCGTAACGCTTGCTGATGTCCTTGAGCAGGACGATCAGGGACTGGACCTGGTCTTCGCTGTAGGGGTACCAAAGGCGCCCGGCAGGGGTGTCTTTAAAACCCGGATTGACGATTTCGATACCAATGGAGCTGGAGTTCAACCAGGTCCGGCCTTGCCATTCGCTTTCCCCGGCGTGCCAGGCTCGGAGGTTTTCATCCATCAGCTTGTAGATGGTGGCGCCCTTGTCGTCGCCAATCAGATAGTGGCTGCTGACGTCGCCGTGGGTCAGCAGTTGCAGCGAGCGCTCCAGTGACGCGGAGGTGTAGTGCACCACCACGAACTGAATGCGGCTGTCGTAATTGGCTGAAGGATGACGGGTGTCGAACCGGGGGCCGCTGGCACAACCGGCCAACAGAATCAGCGACACGATGAGAGATAAATATTTCATGGCAGAAGGCAATACACGCAAGACAGTAATGCAACAGTGTAACGTACTGCCTTGCGTGCAGACGGCCAACGCGAAGTTTTAAACAAAATGGAACAATTGACCGTCAGCCCAGTGCCACTTGGTTACGGCCGGCATGTTTCGCGCGATATAGGGCCTGATCGGCTCTTTTAAGGACCAGATCGCTATGTTCGCCGGGCTTGAATGCAGTCAGGCCCATGGAAATGGTGATGGTTACCGGCTCACCCTTGAAGTGGAAAGGGCAGGCTTCGATCGAGGCGCGCAGCTTTTCCAGCAGTTTCGCACCAGCAGTTGGCACTGTGTCTGGCATCAACAGGACAAACTCCTCACCGCCGAACCGGGCAATGAAATCCGTCCCGCGCAGGCGCTTGCGTAGCACGCTGGCGATGATTTTCAGTACTTTGTCGCCCGCCAGGTGACCATAGTTATCGTTAATGCGTTTGAAATGGTCGAGGTCGAGCATTGCCAGTAACAGGGTGTTGCCGTGTTGCTGCCATTGGTTGATTTCGTGATCCAGCCGTTCGCTCCAGGCTGCCCGGTTAGGCAGGTCGGTCAGCGGGTCGATCAAGGCTTTCTGGCGCTGCTCTTCAAGATGCTCGCGGTAGCCCAGGGCTTCCTGCTCCATGTGCGCAACGCGTTCGGCCAGGCCATGAAGGCGGGCGGCGACTTCCTGCTCGCGCTCGTTACGCTGCTTCTGGTGCTGGTCCATGGTACCGAGCAGGCCTTCCAGATGGTTTTCAAGGACGTGCTTGAGATCGTCCAGGTCGGCGGCTTCCTGCATGCTGCTCTGCAGGCCGTCGACTTGCTCGCGGATCTGCGTGTCCATCTCGCGTGCGGCGGAACGGTTGTCGGCATGGCCTTCGCTGGCGGCTTGCAAGTTGCTTTGAAACGACTCGAGGCGTTCGTTTAGCTGTTGCAAGTAGGCTTCGAATTCATGCTGGCCACTGTCGGTGATTGCCAGCATCAAGGTTGCCAGATCGTCGAGGATTGGCAGCAGTTCGTACCAATTCAAACCGTTTTGCAGGCGATCACGCATCGCTTCGGCTTGCGGACGATGACGCTCGGGCAGCGTCAGGTCGTCGAGCAGGCCCAGTAGCGTGTCTTCGATATGCTTGGCCACCGAGCTGTAGGACGGCTCGGGTGAGTCCGGCAGGGCGTAGAGAACATCCTGCTCGGATTGTTCAGTGTCTACGGCGGCCAAAACCTCGGCCATGGCCGGGGGCAACGGCAGGCTGTCGAGATAGACCACCGGGGTCAGTTCGTCGGGATTGATAGCCGGTTGAGCCTGTATTTCTGGCTCGATGATTGATGGAGCGGGTGCTTCTGGATGTTCTATGTCCGGTTGCGGTTGCGGTTGCGTCTCTGGAGTCTGGGCGTGTGCTCGCTCCGGCTCAAGCACCGGCGGGACAAACGCTACGACCGCAGGAGAAGTCGCTGCTGCGGGCGGTGCCTCGATCGTCGGTGGCTCGGATGCAGTAGCGGGCGCGGCAACTTGTGCGGCGGCCACTTGCGGCTTATCGACCTCTGGCGCGAGATCGACAGTTACCTGTGGTGTCTCGGCATGAGGCACGGCAACCGCTTCGGCTGGCTGCGGGGCGGGCGTCGGGAAGGTGCCGGAGGCAACCTGTAATACCGCTTCATCCGCTTCACGGCTACCAAACAGTCGCTGCAACAAACCAGGGCGGCCGGGTTCTGCCGGGTTTTCAAGCTGATTCAGGGCCTTGCCTTGCAGACCGCTCAGTTCGCTGAGCAGCAACGGAATTTCGCGCGCCTGCCCGACTCTTGCATCCAGATGTTTGGCGAAGTTTTTCAGAGGCCGGCTTACTTCGCGGGGCAGCGGTAATGTTTGCAGCTGCGAGACCAGCGCGGTCAATGCAGCGCTGGTCTGATTAACCCGGGTTTCCCGGCGTTGTTCGGAGTCGAGCACGGCTTTTTCCAGCCGCGGAAGCAGGGCGGCCAGGCCGGCGTCCATGTCGTCGGTGCGCACGACTTCACGCATTTCCTTCATGCATTGGTCAACGACGCGGTCGGTGCCCTCGGCGGCCAGCGTGCTGCGCACCAGGCCACGACGCAGCAGGTCGAGTCGGGCGTCCCATCGACGTTCGAGCTTTTCCTGTTGTTCGATGCTTTTGAGGTATTTTTCTTTCCAGCGCTGTGCTTCGTCGCTCATTCATGGGATCCGCGAGGGGCAGGACTCAACGCGGGCAATGCATCGGCCGTGAGCGAACCCGGCAGACGAATCTCTACCGCGACCGGCAGGTGATCGGAAATGGGTTGTGCCAGCACCTCGACCTTTTCAAGGGTCAGGGTGGGGCTCAGCAGAATATGGTCCAGACAGCGCTGCGGGCGCCAGCTAGGGAACGTCGCTTCCAGTTGCGGCGCGAGCAGGCCGAGGTCACGCAACGGGGAGTTTTGCAGCAAGTCACTGGCGTGGGTATTCATGTCGCCCATCAGCACCTGGTGTTTATAGCCGCCGATCAGCTCGCGGATGTAAGCCAGTTGCATGCTGCGGGCGCGAGCGCCCAGTGCCAGGTGCATCATGACCACCACCAGCGCCTCAGGACCTTCGCCAAAGCGCACCAGAATCGCCCCGCGACCCTTGGGCCCCGGTAGCGGATGATCTTCAATCGCCCACGGGCGAAGGCGGCTGAGCACACCATTGCTGTGCTGGCCGAGGCGTCCGAGATTGCGATTGAGTTGTTGATACCAGTAGGGGAATGCGCCGAGCTGGGCCAGGTGTTCGACCTGGTTGACGTAGCCTGATCGCAGGCTGCCGCCATCGGCTTCCTGCAAGGCGACCAGATCGAAGTCGCCCAGCAGATTGCCGATCTTTTGCAGATTGTCGGCACGCCCGGTGTGCGGCAACAGATGCTGCCAGCCCCGGGTCAGGTAGTGGTGATAGCGCTCGGTACTGATGCCGACCTGGATATTGAAGCTGAGCAAGCGCAGACGACTGTCTGCGGGCAGGCCCGTCGATTCCAGATGATGTTCGTTGACCCGCGGATCATGCAGGCCAACGACGCGTTCAGTGCCCCAGCGGCGCATGGCAGTCGCCGCGCTTAGTTGGCAGCAGCCTTGTTAGCCGCTCGCTCTTTGTCGACCAGTTTATCGGCCAACTGCAGTGCTTGTTCGGCACCGCCGGCCGAGCCTACATCGAAGCGATACTTGCCGTTGACGATCATGGTTGGAACACCCGAGATTTCATACTTCTTGGCCAGTTCGCGAGCCTTGGTCATCTGACCCTTGATGGCGAAGGAGTCGAAGGTAGCGAGGAACTTGTCCTTGTCTACGCCTTGGGTCGCCAGGAAGTCAGCCATTTCGTTCTTGTCGGTCAGTTTCTTGTGTTCCTTCTGGATGGCGTTGAACACCGCAGCGTGCACGTCATGCTCGACACCCATGCTTTGCAGGGTCAGGAACATTTGCCCGTGGGCGTCCCAAGGGCCGCCGAACAGGGCCGGGATACGCACGAAATTGACGTCGGAAGGCAGCTTTTCAACCCAAGGATTGATCACCGGCTCGAATGCGTAGCAGTGCGGGCAACCGTACCAGAACAACTCCACCACTTCGATCTTGCCAGGTACAGCCACCGGAACAGCGTTAGTCAGTTCGACGTAAGGGGCTGCGGGTGCTTCGGCGGCTTGGGCGGTCATGCCGAACAGGCTGGCAGCGACGAGTGCGGCGCTGATGATCAGATTACGCATGCTTTACTCCTGGACAATTTTGGTCGCCTCGCGCGACCTGTTTTCAGACAGGTCCTGGCGGGCTTGAGTTCTGTAGTGTAACGGCAGCGGCCACAAAAAAGGGCGGCCTAAGCCACCCTTTTTATACTTGCTGCGACGGATTAATAGAGCGTTAACGTTGCTGGAGATGTCCACCCAACGCAACGCTCGATCCGCAGGCCTTAGTGCAGGCCCTGAATGTAGCTGGAGACCGCGGCGATATCTTCGTCGCTCAGCTTTTTGGAGATGGTCTGCATCGGCTTGGTATCGCCATCGTTGGTGCGGCCGGCTTCTTCCTTGCGGAAATCGGTCAGCTGCTTGGCGATGTATTGAGCGTGCTGGCCGCCCAGGTGCGGGAAGCCGGCGGCCGCGTTGCCTGCGCCATTTGGCGAGTGGCAGCCGGTGCAGGATGGCAGGCCCTTGGCCAGATCGCCGCCGCGGAACAGTGCTTCACCGCGAGAAACGACTTTCGGGTCGGCGGCGCCAACGCTGCCTTTCTGGCTGGCGAAGTAGGCGGCGATATCGGCCAGGTCCTGATCGCTCAGGTTGGTCAGCAGGCCGGTCATTTCCAGTACCGTGCGTTTGCCGGACTTGATGTCGTGTAGCTGCTTGTTCAGATAACGCTCGCCCTGGCCTGCCAGTTTCGGAAAGTTAGGCGCCATACTGTTGCCATCCGGGCCATGACAGGCGCCACATACTGCGGCTTTCGCCTGACCAGCAGTCGCATCACCTGCAGCATGGGCAATGCCGGAGATCCCCACGGTCAACAGCAGACTCACGATCAATTTGTTCATCAGCTAATCCAACTACGGCTAAGGGTTAAAGAGTTATGGACCGGGATCACTCGCTCATCCACTGGATGATTGCTTGGTAATCCTCGGCACTGCAGTCCATGCACAAACCACGCGGCGGCATCGCCTTGAAACCCTGGGTCACGTGTTGCACCAGCGTCTCCATACCTTTCGCCAACCTCGGCGTCCAAGCTTCCTGATCGCCCTTTTTGGGCGCCATGGGTAGTTGGCCGGAATGACAGGCACCACAAACACGGTTGTACACAGCTTCCGGATCCTGTGTAGCCTGAGCGCTGTAAAGCGGCATCAAGACACCGGCAGCTAGCAGCCATTTCGTCATAAAACGACCTTTTCAGGGTTGAGAGCGTTCTGCGTTCTAGTGCGCAATCAAGGTCAATCGCTCTCGTGAACTTCATCCTACGCTGGGACAAAGCGCACACAAAATCTGCGGCATTATATACTGGCGTCACTGAAACGGAAACGACACTGCTCGCCGCGTCCATTCCCGGCGCCGCCCACATCGGAAATCCCATGCAACTCAAGAACCCCATCCTCGGCCTGTGCCAACAGTCCACCTTCATGCTCAGCGCCGCTAAAGTCGACCAATGTCCCGACGACGAAGGCTTTGAAGTGGCCTTCGCCGGGCGTTCCAACGCCGGCAAGTCCAGTGCGCTGAACACCCTGACGCATGCCAGCCTTGCGCGGACCTCGAAAACTCCGGGTCGCACGCAGCTCTTGAACTTCTTCAAGCTAGACGATGATCGTCGTCTGGTCGACCTCCCGGGTTACGGTTACGCGAAAGTGCCTATCCCGTTGAAGCTGCACTGGCAGCGTCACCTGGAAGCCTATCTGGGTGGTCGTGAGAGTTTGAAGGGGCTGATTTTGATGATGGACATCCGTCATCCAATGACCGACTTCGACCTGCTGATGCTCGACTGGGCTGTCGCCAGCGGCATGCCGATGCACATTTTGCTGACCAAAGCCGACAAGCTGACCTACGGCGCGGCGAAAAACGTCCTGCTCAAGGTTCAGGCAGACATCCGCAAGGGTTGGGGAGATGCGATCAGCATCCAGTTGTTCTCGGCGCCAAAACGCATGGGCCTGGAAGACGCCTACACTGTACTGGCGGGTTGGATGGAACTGGCGGACAAGGGCGCCGAGCTCGCGGAGTAAGCTCATTTACAAAAACTGCGGGCAAAAAAAACCCCGGACTTCTTATGGGGAGGGGGAAGTTCCGGGGTTCAAGATCCGAACCGCTAGGGCGGGGTCCAGATATCTGCCAACACTTAACACAACATTAGGAGCATCGAAGGGCTTCACCACCCATTCAGTAACTCTGAGTGGCGATTCAGGGGTTTAGTTCAGAATTTTTTAAAAAGCCTTTGGAATAGGCCATCGAATTTTCCGAACTAAGAGCCCTTCGGTCTTTCTGCCGCGGCACTATGCCGCAGCGGAAAACGCCTTTTCAGACGGTTCAGTGAGCCTCGTCCCAGTTATTTCCTACTCCAACCTCTACCAGCAGCGGCACATCAAGCTTCGCTGCGTCGCTCATGTGCGCGCGAATTTCATCACTAACCTGGTCGACCAAATCCTCACGCACTTCCAGAACCAATTCATCGTGCACCTGCAGGATGACTTTGGCGTCCAGGCCTGATGCTGTCAGCCAGCTATCCACGGCAATCATGGCTTTCTTGATGATGTCCGCCGCGGTGCCTTGCATCGGGGCGTTGATCGCCGTGCGTTCGGCGCCTTTGCGCAGGGCCGGGTTTTTTGCGTTGATTTCTGGCAGGTACAGGCGACGACCGAAGATGGTTTCAACGAAGCCTTGTTCGGCGGCCTGGGCGCGGGTGCGCTCCATGTACTCGAGCACGCCTGGGTAACGGGCGAAGTAACGGTCGATGTAGGCCTGGGATTGCTTGCGATCAACACCAATCTGTTTGGCCAGGCCAAACGCGCTCATTCCGTAGATCAAGCCGAAGTTGATCGCCTTGGCGCTGCGCCGTTGGTCGGTGGTGACGTCTGCCAGTTCAACCCCGAAGACTTCAGCTGCGGTGGCCTTGTGCACGTCCAGGTCATTACGGAACGCGTGCAGCAAACCTTCGTCCTTGGCGAGGTGAGCCATGATCCGCAGTTCGATTTGCGAATAGTCCGCCGCCAGCAGCTTGTAGCCTTTTGGTGCGACGAACGCCTGACGAATACGACGCCCTTCGGCGGTGCGGATAGGAATGTTCTGCAGGTTTGGATCGCTGGACGACAAACGTCCGGTTGCCGCTACGGCTTGGTGGTAAGAGGTGTGAATCCGTCCGGTGCGCGGGTTGATCTGCTCCGGCAGGCGATCGGTGTAGGTGCTTTTCAGCTTGCTCATCGAGCGGTACTGCATCAGCACTTTGGGCAGCGGGAAATCCTGTTCGGCCAATTCCGCCAGCACGGCTTCGGCGGTGGACGCCTGGCCCTTGGCGGTTTTGCTGAGGATCGGCAGGCCGAGTTTTTCGTACAGGATCACGCCCAACTGCTTCGGCGAGCCGAGGTTGAATTCTTCCCCGGCAATGGCGAACGCCTCACGCTCGAGGGCGACCATTTTCTCGCCCAGCTCAACGCTCTGAATGCCCAGCAGGTTGGCATCGACCAGCGCGCCTTGGCGTTCAATCCGTGCCAGCACCGGTACCAACGGCATTTCGATTTCGCTCAGGACCTTGCTCAGGCTCGGGATGGCATCGAGTTTTTCCAGCAGGGTTTGATGCAGGCGCAGCGTCACGTCGGCGTCTTCGGCGGCGTAAGGTCCGGCCAGTTCCAGCGAAATCTGATCGAACGTCAGCTGTTTAGCGCCTTTGCCGGCGATGTCCTGAAAACTGGTGGTGGTGTGATTCAGGTACTTGAGCGCCAGGCTGTCCATGTCGTGGCGGGTCGCGGTGGAGTCCAGCACGTAGGATTCGAGCATCGTGTCGAAAGCGACGCCTTGTACGGTGATGCCGCAGCTCTGATCGCCACCGATGGCACAGTTGGCCAGGATGTTCATGTCGAATTTGGCGTGCTGGCCGACCTTGAGTTTGTTCGGATCTTCCAGGATCGGCTTCAACGCGCGCAGCACGGTGTCGCGATCGAGCTGATCCGGCACGCCCATGTAGGAATGGGTCAGCGGGATGTAGGCCGCTTCGTTGGCTTGTACAGCGAAAGACAGGCCCACCAGTTGCGCCTGCTGCGCATCGATGCCGGTGGTTTCGGTATCGAAGGCAATCAGCTTGGCGTCGTTGAGCTTCTTCAGCCACAGGTCGAAATCAGCCTGGGTGAGGATGGTGGTGTACTTGAGTTCGGTATCGACGGCCGCTTCTTCAGCCACTGGAGCGACGACTTCCTGACCGGAACGCTTGGCGTCGCGCTGGTTCTCTTCGAACCAGCTCTTGAACTCCAGCAGGGTATAGAGCTCGGCGAGTTTGTCGTGATCCGGCTTGCCCATTTGCAGGTCGTCGAGGCCGATATCCAGCGGCACGTCGATCTTGATGGTTGCCAATTGATAGGAGAGAAACGCCATCTCCTTGTGCTCTTCGAGCTTGGCTGGCAGGGTTTTGGCACCACGAATCGGCAGGGTCGGGACGATGTCGAGCTGAGCATAGAGCTCGGTCAGGCCGCCGTTCACGCCGACCAACAGGCCGGAAGCGGTCTTCGGACCAATGCCCGGAACGCCCGGAATGTTGTCGGAAGAATCGCCCATGAGTGCCAGGTAATCGATGATCTGCTCGGGAGCGACGCCGAATTTCTCCTTCACGCCTTCCACGTCCAGCGCGCTACCGGTCATGGTATTGACCAAGGTAATGTGGCCGTCGACCAGCTGCGCCATGTCCTTGTCGCCGGTGGAGATCACCACCGGGCGGTCGGCTGCCGCACTGCTGCGGGCCAGGGTGCCGATCACGTCATCGGCTTCGACGCCTTCGACGCACAGGAGTGGGAAGCCCAAGGCGATCACGCTTTGGTGCAGCGGCTCGATTTGCACGCGCATGTCGTCGGGCATGCTCGGGCGGTTGGCCTTGTACTCGGCAAACATTTCGTCCCGGAATGTCCCGCCTTTGGCGTCGAATACCACGGCGAACGGACTTTCCGGGTACTGCTTGCGCAGACTCTTGAGCATGTTCAACACGCCTTTCACCGCACCGGTCGGCAAACCTTTGGACGTGGTCAGCGGTGGGAGGGCGTGAAAGGCGCGGTACAGGTAAGAAGAACCGTCCACCAGGACGAGGGGGGCTTGGCTCATGAGCAGGATCAACCTTTTCGGCGGGTCCGGCGCTAGAATAGCGGGACCGTTGACGACAAAGGGACAAGGTTATCATGCGCACACTAAATCGCCTGTTGCTGGCTGGGTTGTTTGCATCCGTTCCGTTGGCCGTCATGGCGGCGGACGATGCACCGACACCGGAGCCGGAAGTCACTATCCGCACGGAAGGGGATAAAACCATCCAGGAGTACCGTCAAAACGGTTTCCTGTATGCGATCAAGGTCACACCGAAGGGCGCACCGCCGTATTTTCTGGTGCGCGCGGACGGGACAGATGCAAACTTCATCCGCTCGGATCAGCCGGATATGCTGATTCCGTCGTGGAAGATCTTTGAGTGGAAGTAGTTTCTTAATTTCAATCGGCGCTGGCTCAAGCAGCGGCGCCCGTACTGGCAGTTCAAACATGTCTGTGTTCACCCCGCTGGCTCGGCCCGAGCTGGAAACCTTTCTCGCCCCTTACGGGCTCGGCCGCCTGCTTGATTTCCAGGGGATTGCCGCCGGTAGCGAAAACACCAATTTCTTTATCAGCCTGGAGCAGGGCGAATTTGTCCTGACCCTGATTGAGCGTGGTCCCGTTCAGGAAATGCCGTTCTTCATCGAGCTGCTCGACGTGCTACATGACGCCGACCTGCCAGTGCCTTATGCCTTGCGCACCACCGACGGCGTCGCCTTGCGCGAACTGGCCGGCAAACCTGCGCTGTTGCAGCCACGTCTGGCCGGCAAGCACATCAAGGAAGCCAACGCGCAGCATTGCGCTCAGGTGGGCGAGTTGCTCGGCCATCTGCACCTTGCGACCCAGGCCAACATGATCAAGCGCAAGACCGATCGCGGCCTGGACTGGATGCTGGAAGAGGGCACGCAGTTGCTGTCGCACCTCAATGCCGAGCAAAGCGATCTGCTGCAACGGGCGCTGGACGAAATCACGCAGCAGAAGACGAAAATTCTGGCGTTGCCACGGGCCAACATCCACGCGGATCTGTTCCGCGATAACGCGATGTTCGAAGGCACGCACCTGACCGGGTTGATCGATTTCTACAACGCCTGTTCGGGGCCGATGCTATACGACGTGGCGATTGCCTTGAATGACTGGTGTTCGGACGAGAGCGGGTTGATCGACGGGCCACGGGCGAGGGCGTTGCTCGGTGCTTATGCAGCGCTGCGACCGTTCACGGCGGCCGAGGCGGAGTTGTGGCCGACCCTGCTGCGGGTGGCGTGTGTGCGGTTCTGGTTGTCGCGGTTGATCGCCGCCGAGTCGTTTGCCGGGCAGGACGTGCTGATTCACGATCCGATGGAGTTTCAGCAGCGTCTGGCACAGCGTCAGAAGGTCAACACCCCGCTGCCGTTCGCGTTTTAAAAGCTTCGCGAGCAAGCCCGCTCCCACATTTGATCTCAGTCGTTCACAGGATTTGTTTACAAAGGAGATCCAATGTGGGAGCGGCGGTGCGGCGATCCGACTTGCTCGCGAATGGGGCACCGCAATTTTCGAATTACAACGACTCCAGACACCCGGCCAAATCATTCCCCAACTTCTCCAGCACCTGCTCATACCCCTGAGCGGTCGCCGGCGTGTACCCGCCCAGCGCGTCCAGTTCCGCCAGCTTCACCGGCAGACCCGCCACCAGGGTTTCCGCCAGGCGCGGACGCAGAGGCGGTTCGCTGAACACGCAGGTTTTGCCGACTTCCTGCAATCGAGTGCGCATCGCCGCGACGTGCTGGGCGCCGGGCTGGACCTCGGCGGCGACGCTGAATACGCCGGCGTGCTTGAGGCCGTAGGCGTCTTCAAAGTAGTCGAAGGCCTCGTGGAATACGAAGTACGGTTTGCCCGCGATGCCGGCCAGGCGCGCCTTCAAGCGAAGATCCATTGCATCCAGACGCTCATCGAACGCCTTGAGGTTGCTCTGATAGCGCGCGGCATTGGCCGGATCGGCTGCGCTCAGGTCTGCGGCCATTTTTGTGGCGATGACACGGGCGTTGACCGGCGAAAGCCACAAGTGCGCGTCCAGACTGCCTGGACGGTGATCGTGGTCATGCTCGTCAGCTTCTTCGGCATGGGAGTGGCTATCTTCGGCGAAATGTCGCAGTTTCAGGCCCGGTAAATCCTGCACGGCGATGCTGGGCAGCGTACGACCATTCAGCACGCGGGGCAGGAAACCTTCCATGCTCGGACCGATCCAGTAAACCAGATCCACCGATTGCACCTTCCGTACGTCGGACGGGCGCAAGGCATAGTTATGAGGCGAGGCACCAGGCGGCAGCAAGACTTCCGGAATCGCCACGCCGTCCTGCACCGCCGCCGCGATCAGCTGTAGAGGCTTGATACTGGTAAGAACTTTGACTTCGGCGTGAGCTGAACTGATCAGCAGAAAACTTGCGACAAATGCGACAAAGATAGAAAAAAGTCGGGACACGATGACCACTCGAAGAGGCGAGAACGGGTAACATAATAACGTCTCTCACAAAACTCGTCGCCGCTCATGCCTAAAACACCGATTGCCAGCCGTCCCCACGACCACTCTCATTGCGTTCATAGCGCATTGTCTGAGGCCGATGCTCTGTGCGCACGTCAAGGCCTGCGCCTGACCGCCTTGCGCCGGCGGGTGCTGGAACTGGTCTGGCAAAGCCATAAACCGTTGGGTGCCTACGACATTCTCGCGGTGCTCAGCGAGCAGGACGGCCGCCGTGCGGCGCCGCCGACCGTGTACCGTGCGCTGGACTTCCTGCTGGAAAACGGCCTCGTACACCGCATCTCCTCGCTGAACGCCTTCGTCGGCTGCAATCACCCTGGGCACGCCCACCAGGGCCAGTTCCTGATTTGCCGTGAATGCCACGCCGCCATCGAGCTCGAACAGAAATCTATCAGCGACGCGATCATCAGCAGCGCCAAGGATGTCGGATTTGTCGTCGAGGGCCAGACCGTTGAAGTGGTCGGCCTCTGCTCGGGTTGCCAGGGGGTTTGATGAGCAACGCACTGATCCGCCTCGAGCAGGTTGTCGTCACCTTTGCCGGGCAAAACGTGCTGGATAACATCGAGCTGAGCGTCGAGCCAGGACAGATCGTCACCCTGATCGGCCCTAACGGCGCGGGCAAGACCACGCTGGTGCGCGCTGTACTCGGTCTGTTGAAACCGGACAGCGGCAGCGTGTGGCGCAAGCCGAAACTGCGGGTCGGTTACATGCCGCAAAAACTTCACGTCGATCCGACGCTGCCGCTGTCGGTGCTGCGCTTCTTGCGTCTGGTGCCGGGCGTGGACCGCGCCATGGCCTTGGCGGCACTCAAGGAAGTCGGCGCCGAACAGGTGATCGACAGCCCGGTGCAAAGTGTTTCCGGAGGCGAATTGCAGCGGGTGCTGCTGGCCCGGGCATTGCTGCGCGAGCCGGAATTGCTGGTACTCGATGAACCTGTGCAAGGCGTCGATGTGGCCGGTCAGGCCGAGCTCTACAGCCTGATCACACGATTGCGCGACCGCCACGGCTGCGGCGTATTGATGGTGTCCCACGATCTGCACCTGGTGATGAGCACTACCGACCAGGTGGTCTGCCTCAATCGTCACGTCTGCTGCTCCGGGCATCCCGAGCAAGTCAGCGGCGATCCGGCTTTCGTCGAGCTGTTCGGAAAGAACGCACAAAGCCTGGCGATTTATCACCACCATCACGACCACGCCCATGACCTGCATGGCTCGGTGGTCAGCGCCGCCCCGTCGGCCCCTACCCACGTTCACGGAGATGGCTGCAAGCATGGCTGATTTTCTGCTCTACGCCCTGCTTGCAGGTCTGGCCCTGGCATTGGTCGCGGGCCCGTTGGGTTCGTTCGTGGTCTGGCGGCGCATGGCCTATTTCGGCGACACCCTTTCCCATGCCGCGCTGCTCGGCGTGGCGCTGGGTTTTCTGCTGGATGTCAGCCCCACCGTTGCGGTCACCGTAGGCTGCCTGCTGTTAGCCGTGCTGCTGGTGACCTTGCAACAGCGCCAACCGCTGGCGTCCGACACGCTTTTGGGAATTCTCGCACCGAGCACGCTCTCTTTGGGTTTGGTCGTACTAAGCTTCATGCACGAAGTGCGGATCGACCTGATGGCTTATCTGTTCGGCGACTTGCTGGCGATCAGCCCGACCGATCTGGCCTGGATACTCGGCGGCAGCGCGGCCGTTCTGGCTTTGCTGGTGACGTTGTGGCGGCCATTGCTGGCAATCACGGTGCATGAAGAACTGGCCAGGGTTGAAGGTCTGCCGGTGGCGGCGTTGCGCTTGACCCTGATGTTGTTGATTGCGGTGGTGATCGCGGTGGCGATGAAAATCGTCGGTGTGTTGCTGATTACGTCCTTGCTGATCATCCCGGCGGCTGCGGCACAACGTCACGCCCGGTCACCGGAGCAGATGGCACTGGGCGCGAGCCTGCTGGGTATGCTCGCGGTCTGTGGCGGGCTGGCGCTGTCGTGGTTCAAGGACACCCCGGCGGGCCCATCGATTGTTGTGGCGGCCGCCGCACTGTTTCTGCTGAGTTTTGTCCTGCCCCGTCGAGGGGTGTAGACTTGCTCGTTTTTTGCGCAAATAGAGAGTCGCAGGAATGAAGCTGTTAGCCTCCCGTTATCTGCTCCTTGTCGCATTTTCGCTGCTACTGGGCGCTTGCCAAAGCACGCCACCGGCGGCCACCGAGGCTACCGGTGCACGGGCCACGGCGATCGCGCAGCTGCAACAAAGCCTAGCCAGCAGCGAACTGGCGACTGCCGAAGATCAGCTGGCTGCCTTGCAGGCCGAGTCGCCGAATGATCAATCCCTTGAGCAATACCAGCGGCAACTGGCCGAAGCCTATCTGCGCCGCAGTCAGATCGTGCTGCAAAAGGGCGATGTGAATGCCGCTGCTACGGCGCTGAGCCGCGCCCGGTCGTTGATGCCCAAGGCTCCGGCGCTGACTGGCGGGGTCAACAATGCCATCGTTGATGCCCGCAAAGCCGAACTGGATAGAGCCGAAGCTGCGCTCATGGCTGCCGAAGCCAAGCCACAGGCCAAGGTCATTGATCCAACGGCTGAAAGTACCACGGTTGCGTTGAACCTGACTGATATGACCAAGCTTCGTCGTCAACTGGATGCGATCGCCGCCGATGTGGTGAATTACCAGTGCGACGTGAGCATTCAGGCGCCACGCACCCAGGACTTCCCTTGGTTGACCACGTTGCTGACCAAGCGAGTGAAGAAGCTCGATTCGGATTTTGATCTGAACCTGGAAAAACAGATCCTGCGTAACATTCCTGCGCAGATGGTCTTGAGCCCGCGTAAACCCTAAAAGCTTCGCGGGCAAGCCCGCTCCCACAGTGGATAAGGGGCAGATCACAAATATTGTGACCAACCCAGAACCCTGTGGGAGCGGGCTTGCCCGCGAAGGCATTCTCGCAATCACTACAGCATTTTCTGACAGCCCTTAAGCCGGAATCGCCTTGGCCTTAGGCTCCCTGTCCCACACCCGATGCTGCCCGATCGCGGCAAAAAACGGTTTGATCAACTTCGCATCCGCGCCCACGATCAACCCCGCATCAGCCTCGAGCTTCAACACATCCAGCAACTGTTTGGCCTCGCCCTGCAGCGCAATCGCCTTCAAGTGCTTGTACGCCTCCAGCACGTAATGCAGCGCCACGCCGTCAGTGCTCAACGCCTTGATCGACGCCGCGCCACCGGGCACAAACACCGCATCGAACGCCACTGAAGGTGAACCCTCCATCGACGCATCGACCGGCAGCGTCTTGCCATCGGCGGTGGTCACCGGAGCAGACGTCGGGCCGAGCAGTTTGGCGTGCGCACCTTCGGCCTTCAGCGCTTTCTTCATGGCATCAATCGCTGCACCATCGACGCCATTGGCTGCCAGGATTGCCACTTTGCGGGTTTTGATATCCGCCGGCAGCAAGTTGGCCTGGCTCAGGGCCGGCGAGTGATCCAGTGAGGTTTTGCGTACTTCGACCGTCCCGGCTTTGGGCGCTGGCAACCCCAGGTTCTGCGCCACGCGTCTAGCCAGTTCCAGATCGATGTTGGCGAGAATCTCATTCACCTGACGCGCGCGGATGAACTCGCGCTCAACCTTGCCCAGCTCGAAGCTGTAAGCCGAGATGATGTGCTCCTGCTCGTGCTTGCTCATGCTGTGGAAAAACAGGCGTGCCTGGGAGAAGTGGTCGCTGAAGGATTCGCTGCGCTGGCGGATCTTGTTGGCGTCGATGCGCTCTGGATAACTTTCGAAGCCGCCATCCTGGGCTGCCGGCGGCGTTTCTTTCGGCCAACCGCTATCAATGGAGTTCGGCTCGTAGGACGCGCGGCCCTTGTCGATGGTGGAGCGATGCAACGCGTCCCGTTGACCATTGTGGAACGGTGCCACCGGGCGGTTGATCGGGATCTCGTGAAAGTTAGGCCCACCGAGTCGGCTGATTTGCGTATCGGTGTAGGAAAACAGCCGACCTTGCAGCAATGGATCGTTGGAAAAGTCGATCCCCGGCACGATATGCCCAGGGCAGAAGGCAACCTGTTCGGTTTCGGCGAAGAAGTTATCGGGGTTGCGGTTGAGGGTCATTTTGCCCAGCGGGGTGATCGGCACCAGTTCTTCCGGGATCAGCTTGGTCGGGTCAAGGATGTCGAAGTCGAATTTATGTTCGTTCTCCTCCTCGATGATCTGTACGCCCAGTTCCCATTGCGGGTAGTCGCCCATCTCGATCGACTCCCAGAGATCGCGACGGTGGTAATCCGTGTCTTTACCGGCGAGTTTTTGTGCTTCATCCCACACCAGCGAACAGGTCCCGGCCGTGGGGCGCCAGTGGAATTTGACGAAGCGCGATTTACCTTCGGCATTGATCAGGCGGAAGGTGTGCACGCCAAAGCCTTGCATGCTGCGAAGGCTTTTCGGGATCGCCCGGTCGGACATGGTCCAGATCACCATGTGCGCCGACTCCGGTACCAGAGAGACAAAATCCCAAAAGGTGTCGTGAGCTGAACCGCCGGTGGGTATCTCATTGTGCGGCTCGGGTTTCACCGCATGCACGAAGTCAGGAAATTTGATCGCATCCTGAATGAAAAACACCGGCATGTTGTTGCCCACCAGGTCGAAGTTGCCTTCGTCGGTGAAAAACTTCACCGCGAAACCTCGTACGTCCCGCACGGTATCGCCCGACCCGCGAGGGCCCTGCACCGTGGAGAAGCGGACGAAGACCGGGGTTTTTTGACTTGGGTCTTGTAGGAACCCGGCCTTGGTCAGCACGGAATGAGTTTCATAGCTCTGGAAGTAGCCGTGGGCACCGGTGCCGCGGGCGTGGACGATGCGCTCGGGAATGCGTTCATGGTCAAAGTGCGTGATCTTTTCACGCATGATGAAGTCTTCCAGCAACGATGGCCCGCGGGCGCCGACCTTCAATGTGTTCTGGTTGTCCGAGACTTTCACGCCCTGGTTGGTGCGCAGGGCCTGTTCAGTGGCGTCGGAGCGAAATTGCTCCAGGCTGTCGAGCTTGGCATTGGTGTTACTGCGGTCGGGGGTATCGGTCCCGGCCAATGCGCTTTTGGATGCGGCAGGCTTTTTAGTACTCATCAGACAAAACTCCTCGTTGCGATTCCCGCCGTAGCCAGGACTCTTGAGCAATACCCCAGGCACGGACCGGGGGCGTTTTCGAGTTGCCTAATTAGTGACTGATGACGTTTTGCGCCGTTCCTTTTTTCTAACCTTTGATCGCGTTATTGCCAAATGGAAGGTTGAATGCGGAATAAATGCTAATAACCTCTATACGGACAGGCTAAAATGCGCGCCCGGCTAACCGCTGATCCTTTTCCAACGCGCCCCACAAGGTTCGCTACGTGATCGAGTTTCAAAACGTCCACAAAACTTACCGCGTCGCCGGTAAGGATATTCCCGCCCTGCATCCGACCAGTCTGACGATTGAGAACGGTCAGGTCTTCGGTCTGATCGGCCATTCCGGTGCGGGAAAAAGTACCCTGCTGCGTCTGATCAATCGGCTGGAAGAGTCCAGTGGCGGCAAGATATTCGTCGACGGCGAAGAAGTCACCGCGCTCGACGCCAACAGCCTGCGGCGCTTCCGTCAGCAGGTCGGGATGATTTTCCAGCACTTCAATTTGCTGGCGTCCAAGACCGTGGCCGACAACGTCGCGCTGCCACTGACCCTGGCCGGTGAGCTGTCCCGCAGTGAGATTGACCGGCGTGTGGCCGAATTGCTGAAGCGGGTCGGTCTGTCTGACCACGCCAAAAAGTACCCGGCGCAATTGTCTGGTGGCCAGAAGCAGCGTGTCGGCATCGCCCGCGCCCTGGCGACCAAGCCGAAAATCCTGCTGTGCGACGAAGCCACCAGCGCACTGGACCCGCAGACCACGGCGTCGGTCCTGCAATTGCTGGCCGAGATCAATCGCGAACTGAAGCTGACCATCGTGTTGATTACCCACGAGATGGACGTGATCCGCCGGGTCTGCGACCAGGTCGCAGTGATGGACGCTGGCGTGATCGTCGAGCAAGGTTCGGTGGCCGAGGTGTTCCTGCATCCGAAGCACCCGACCACCAAGCGCTTCGTGCAAGAAGACGAACAGATCGACGAAAGCGAACAGCGCGACGACTTCGCTCACGTTCCAGGGCGTATCGTGCGTCTGACCTTCCAGGGCGAAGCGACCTACGCGCCATTGCTGGGTACCGTCGCCCGGGAAACGGGTGTGGACTACAGCATCCTGGCCGGTCGTATCGACCGCATCAAAGACGTGCCCTACGGGCAGTTGACCCTGGCCGTTACCGGTGGCGACATGGAGGCGGCGTTCGCCCACTTCACCGCAGCTGACGTCCACATGGAGGTGCTGCGCTGATGGAAGTCCTGACAAGTTTCTTCGTCAATATCGACTGGTTCGAAATCTGGCTGGCCACCGGCGACACCTTTCTGATGCTCTTCGGTTCGCTGTTGTTCACCGTTTTGCTCGGTCTGCCCCTGGGCGTGCTGTTGTTCCTCTGTAGTCCGCGTCAGTTGCTGGAAGCCAAAGGCGTCTACGCGATGCTGTCGCTGGTGGTGAACATCCTGCGTTCGCTGCCGTTCATCATTCTGCTGATCGTGATGATTCCGTTCACGGTGTTGATCACCGGTACGTCCCTCGGTGTCGCCGGTGCGATTCCACCGCTGGTGGTGGGCGCTACGCCATTCTTCGCACGACTGGTGGAAACCGCCCTGCGTGAAGTGGATCGCGGCATCATCGAGGCGACCCAGGCCATGGGCGCGACGACACGGCAGATCATCACCAATGCCTTGCTGCCGGAAGCCCGCCCGGGCATCTTCGCCGCGATTACAGTGACAGCCATTACACTGGTGTCCTACACGGCGATGGCGGGTGTGGTCGGCGCGGGTGGTTTGGGCGACCTGGCGATCCGTTTCGGTTACCAGCGTTTCCAGCCTGATGTGATGGTCGTGACGGTGATGTTGCTGCTGGTGATCGTTCAGGTTCTGCAAACCGTTGGCGACAAGTTGGTAGTCCATTTCTCCAGAAAATAAAGCGTTCACGTAAATAAGACATGAGCCGGCCATTCGCTGGCAGGCGCCGAATTCAGGCGCCTCACAAGGAGTTAGCTGAATGAAAAAACTACTCGTAGCGCTCGCAGCCGTTGCAGCGTTCTCTGCTCAGGCTGATGAAACCCTGACCGTCGCGGCTACCCCGGTTCCGCACGCAGAAATCCTCGAATTCGTGAAACCGGTCCTGGCCAAAGAAGGCGTGGACCTGAAGGTCAAAGTCTTCACCGACTACATCCAGCCGAACGTGCAGGTGGCCGAAAAACGTCTGGACGCCAACTTCTTCCAGCACCAGCCGTACCTCGATGAATTCAACAAGGCCAAGGGCACCAACCTGGTGGCCGTTGCCGGCGTGCACCTGGAACCGCTGGGCGCTTACTCCAGCAAGTACAAAGCACTGACCGAACTGCCAGGCGGCGCCAACGTGGTGATCCCGAACGACGCCACCAACGGCGGCCGTGCGCTGTTGCTGCTGGCGAAGGCTGGCCTGATCAAGCTGAAGGATTCGAACAACATCCTCGCGACCGTCAAGGACATCACCGAGAATTCCAAGGACCTGAAATTCCGTGAACTGGAAGCCGCGACGATCCCGCGCGTGCTGACCCAGGTCGACCTGGCACTGATCAACACTAACTATGCGCTGGAAGCCAAGCTTGATCCGTCCAAGGACGCGCTGGTCATCGAAGGCAACGACTCGCCTTATGTGAACATCCTCGTTGCCCGTCCGGACGACAAGGACAGCGAAGCGATGAAGAAGCTGATTGCTGCCCTGCACAGCCCGGAAGTGAAAGCCTTCATCCTCGAGAAGTACAAAGGCGCGGTATTGCCGGCGTTCTGATCACCTGAAGCAACGAAAAAAGGGGCGCATTGAATGCGCCCCTTTTTTACGCCTGAAACACCGTCCCTGTGGGAGCGAGCCTGCTCGCGAAAGCGGTCTATCAGCCAACAGTGATGTTGAATGTGATGGCCTCTTCGCGAGCAGGCTCGCTCCCACAGGGGTTATGCGGTGTTTATTTATTTGCGGTTAAGCATCACCGGCAACTGTGCCACCAATTTCACGTTGTTTAACGGTGCCCGAATGAACCCACGTTGCGTCCCGTCCGGCCCGATCACCGCCAGGTTACCGCTGTGGTCAACGGTGTAGTTCGGCTTGCTGGTGTCCGCCGGAATGAACGGAATACTCACCGCGTTGGCCAGTTTCTGAATGTCTTCAACCGACGAAGCCGTCAGCCCTTGGAACTGCGGATCGAAGTAGCCCAGGTATTGCTTGAGCTGCTGGGGCGTATCGCGATTCGGGTCGACGCTGACCAGAATGATCTGCAACTTATCCACCGCTTCCGGCGGTAGTTCGCTTTTGATCTGGCGCAGCTGGGCGAGGGTGGTCGGGCAGATGTCCGGGCAGAAGGTGTAGCCGAAGAACAGCAGCGACCATTTGTCTTTCAGCTCGTTGACCGCCACTGGCTTGCCGTCCTGATCGGTCATCGTCACATCCGGCAGGTTACGGCTTTGCGGCAACAGGATGATCCCGGCGTCGATCAATGCCGTCGGGTCGCCCTGGCCTTTGCCGGACAGCACTTTGTTGATGGTCAGGCCCAGGACCAGCGCGATCAGGGCAACGAGGATGAAGACGGTTTTCTGGGTTCGAGTCATAGGTTCAACAGTAAGTAGTGGTCTACGAGCAGCGCGATAAACAGCAGGAACAAGTAATAAATAGAGTACTTGAACGTGTTGATCGCCGCGTGCGGCCGAGTGCCACGGTACAGCACCACGGCCCATTGCAGAAACCTCGCGCCCAGTCCCAGCGCGCAAATCAGGTAGAGCACGCCGCTCATGTGGATCACGTACGGCATCAGGCTCACGGCCAGCAGCGCAAAGGTATAAAGCAGAATGTGGACCTTGGTGTAGTGCTCGCCATGGGTCACCGGCAGCATCGGAATGTCGGCCTTGGCGTATTCTTCTTTGCGGTGAATGGCCAGGGCCCAGAAGTGCGGCGGGGTCCAGGCGAAGATGATCAGCACCAGCAACAGTGGTTCGGCGCTGACATGCCCAGTGGCGGCGGTCCAGCCGAGCAGCGGCGGGGCGGCGCCGGCCAGGCCTCCGATGACGATATTTTGCGGCGTCGCGCGTTTCAGGAAACCGGTGTAGACCACCGCATAGCCGAGCAGCGAGGCCAGGGTCAGCCAAGCCGTCAGTGGGTTGGTGAAGGCCAGCAGCACGGCTTGCCCAAGCACCGCCAATACCAAGGCAAACGTCAGCGCAGCCGCCGGTGACACTCGACCTTCGGCCAAGGGACGTTTGTGCGTGCGGGCCATGACCGCATCGATGCGTCGATCCACCACATGATTAACGGCTGCCGCGCCACCGGCACACAAGGCGATCCCCAGATTGCCGAACACCAGCACCGTCCACGGCACCCCGGCGCGGGTCGCGAGGAACATGCCGACCAGCGAGGTGATGAGCATCAGCACCACCACTTTCGGCTTGGTCAGCTCCAGGTAGTCACGCCAGATCGCCTGACTGTGACGTGCGCCGATCAGAGTCGCCATGGCATCTCTCCTTTTATTGTTATGGGCCCGGCTGAATGTTTGCGCGGGCTGAACCGCCAGCGCGCAGGGGGTTGCTGCTTGACCCGAACCAGACTGGTTCGCGCGTGATAATTGACCAGCACCATCGTCAGCAACAGCGCCGCGCCGCCCGCGTTATGCGCGACGGCCACTGGCAGTGGCAAGTGGAACAGCACATTGCTGATGCCGAGGGTGATCTGCGCGGCGAGTGCGATCAGTACCAGCCCGGCCAAGCGCGTCATGCCGACCACCTTCAGTTGCCAGGCCAGCCCCAGCAACACCAGGGTCACCAGCAATGCGCCGATGCGGTGAGTCAGATGAATCGCGGTGCGGGCATCGCTGTCCAGTTGCCCGCCGAGGTAATTGGGGCCGATGTGTTGAGTCAGGTGAAAACCGTTGGCGAAGTCCGCGGGCGGCAGCCATTGCCCATGACAGGTCGGGAAGTCGATACAGGCCACCGCCGCGTAGTTGGAACTGACCCATCCACCCAAGGCAATTTGCAGGATCACCAGCAGCAACCCGGCGGTCGCCCAGTACTGCAAACGCCGTGGCACGGTCAGCGCCGGCAACACGCCGGACAATCGCAATGTCAGCAAAAACAGCAGGCTCAACGTCGCAAAGCCACCGAGCAAATGCCCGGTGACCACTTGTGGCCAGAGCTTGAGCGTTACCGTCCACATGCCGAATGCCGCTTGGGCAATCACCACGGCCAGCAGGAACAACGGCAACTTCACCGGCTGCCCTGGATGACGACGATGAACCCAGGCGCGGCCGGCCAATACCGAGATCAGCAGCCCCAGCGTGCCGGCGAAGTAGCGATGAACCATCTCGTTCCAGCCCTTATGGGCTTCGACGGGAGCGTCGGGAAAATGCAGTTCGGCGTGGGCCAATTGAACTTCGCTTTTCGGCACGCTGATAAAGCCATAGCAACCCGGCCAGTCCGGGCAGCCGAGGCCGGCGTGGGTCAGGCGGGTATAGGCGCCGAGCAACACCACAATCAGTGCCAGCAAGGTGGCAAACAGCGCGAGGCGAAATCCAGGTTTGGCCATGACGATGCCCTTATCCGATGTTCGACAGTTTCAGCAGATGGCGCAGGTCGTTGAGCAAATCTTTACCCTTCACCGTCGGGTCGTAGCGCAGCACCAGATTGCCGTGAGGGTCGATGATCCACAGCTGTGGTGCGGTCTTGTCCCCGGTGCCGGCGGTTTTGTTGAAGGTACTGAAGGTGGCAAGGTCCAGGGGATACCGTTGCAATTGAGGATACTCGCGCGTCAGCTTGGCGTCGTATTCACTGCTCAGCGGTTGTGCCGCGGCCAAGGCATGGCTGGCGCGCCCGGCATCACGGCCGAGGCCGATCTGGATTTGCCGCGCCAGGTACACCAGTTGCTGGCAGTCCACCGAGCAATCCTTGGGCGCGGTCACCAGTATCTGCCAACGATCCTCCTGCGCCTGCACGCCGAGGTCGGCGCGGGTCTGGCCGTTGCCGATCAGTTCGCCGTGATAGCTGCGACCTTCCGGCACCCAGAACTGCAATTTGTACATGCCGGTGGCGAGGATCATCGGACCGATCACCCCAAGCAGGATCAGCAGCAACTGCAAGCGGCCTTTACGCCGACTCGCCGGCGTTTTCGCCTCAGACATGCTGGGTGGATTCATGGCCGCTCCCATGGTGTTTCTCCTTTGCGTTGTGCCAGCCGAGATAGAGATAAAGGCCGAACAGGGCGATCGACATGGCGAACCACTGCACGGCATAAGCCAGGTGTTTTTCCGGTCCCATGGCGACTACCGGCCAGTCAGCCTGGTAAGTCGCGGGACCGCTTTCTGCGCGTAATTCGTAGGCAAAACCTTCGCGATCCAGCGCCGTCCAGAGCTTGGCTGGTTCAACTGCGGTAACCAGTTGTGGCCACGTGGTGGTCTTCGGGTCGGCGTGCAGTTGGAAGGCGGCGCCGGGGGAGACGTAGACCCAGGCAACGAGACTCAAGGCCTGAGTCGGTGTGGCGAATTGCGGTGGGGTGCGGCGATCCGGCCACGGCAGCCAGCCGCGATTGACCAGCAGCCAGAGCCCGGTCGCCTGATCCTGAAACGGTTGCAGCAGTTCGACACCAACCTTGCCGTCGCGCTGACGGTTATCCAGCAACAGGCTGTGGGCGGCATCGAACTGGCCGTGCAGGTGAACCCGGCGGAAGGCCGGATCTGCGGTGTGTTGCAGCTCGGTGCTGGCCATCGGTTCGGCGGCACGGCGCTCGGTGTAGCTTTGCAGCAGCGCGCTTTTCTCTGCGCCCCGGCTCAATTGCCAGAACCCGAGTGACACCAGCATGGGCAACAACACTGCGACCACCAGGGTCGGCACGATGCCCGGCCGGAAACGCTTCATGGCGTCGCCAGAAAGTCGGTAGTCGCGATAGCTATACTCAAGTGCATCGCCTTTCCCCCGGAGTTTCACCATGCTCAAAGCAGCCATCGTCCTGATGCTGATTGCCACGGTTGTCAGCCTGTTCAGCGGCCTGTTTTTTTTGGTCAAGGACGACAGCAGCTCGAACCGCCTCGTCATTGCCTTGAGTGTTCGTGTCGCGTTGGCCGCTATTACCGTCGGCTTGATTGCCTGGGGTTTTTTCAGCGGCCAGTTGGTGTCGCACGTACCTTGGTGAGCCTCAGAGCACGTAGACGAAAACGAACAGACCGATCCACACCACGTCCACGAAGTGCCAGTACCAGCTCGCCGCTTCAAACGCGAACTGGTGGTCGGCGTCGAAGTGCCCGCGCATGACCCGCATCAGCATCACAAACAGGATGATGGTGCCGATGGTCACGTGGGCGCCGTGGAAACCGGTGAGCATGAAGAAGGTCGCGCCGTAGATGCCCGAACCGAGCGTCAGGCCCAGTTCGTGGTAGGCGTGTATGTATTCTTCGGCCTGAAAACCAAGGAACGCGCAGCCCAGTAACACGGTGAGCGCCAGCCAGATTTTCAGCGCGCCGCGATGGCCCTTTTTCAAGGCGTGGTGAGCGATGGTCACGGTGACGCTGGAACTCACCAGCAGAACGGTATTGAGCAGCGGCAGGCCCCAGGGGCTGATGACTTCCTTGGGTGGCGGAAAGAGTTTCGGGTCAGGGGTATGCAGCAATGGCCAGGTGAACTGGAAGTTCGGCCAAAGCATATGAGCGATGCCTTTGACCCCTTCACCCCCGAGCGCCGGGCCGGAAATAGTTCTCACATAAAACAGCGCGCCGAAGAACGCGATGAAGAACATCACCTCCGAGAAGATGAACCAGCTCATGCCCCAGCGGAACGAGCGATCCATCTGTGCGCTGTACAACCCCTGGCGGCTTTCCTTGATCACCGTACCGAACCAGCCGAACAGCATGTAGGCCACCAGCAGGCCACCGACGAAAAAGATCAGCGGGCCGTGGGACTCCGGCCGCGCCGCCTTCAGGTCGTTGAACCAGGTGGCCAGGCCGAACACGGTGACGAACATACCGACCGTGGCAATGATCGGCCATTTGCTCTGGGCCGGAACGTAATAGTGTTCATGAGTTGCCATTTATTGTTCTCCTTATCGGGCACGCTTTAACGCCTAGCCACCGGTGTTTGCAGCAACAGCCGCGGGTGGATGACGTGCGGTGATATCGAACAGCGTGTAAGACAGCGTCAGGTGCTTCACATCCTTGGGCATGTCACGGTCAACGATGAAACGTACCGGCATCTCGATCCGTTGACCGGGCTGCAGCACTTGCTGGGTAAAGCAGAAACATTCGGTCTTGTGGAAGTACGCCGCCGCGGCGCTGGGCGCGATGCTCGGAACTGCCTGGGCGCTCATCGGGCGATCGGTCGGGTTATGGGCGATGAAAATCATCTCGTTCACCGCTCCCGGGTTGGCGGTCAGTTCGTCACTTTTAGGATAAAAATCCCAGGACATGTCGGCGGCATTGGTCGACAGAAACTGCACGCGAACCTGCCGCGAGTTGTCGACCGTTTGTTCGCCCTCATACTGTCCGCCGGTCTTGCCGTTGATGCCGAACGCCTTGCACATCACGTCGTAGATCGGCACCAGGGCAAACCCGAAGACAAACATCGCCACCACCACCAGCAACAGGCGCGTGACCAGCTTCTTCAACGAAATCGAGTCAGCCACGGTGCTTAACCTCTGTGCAAAACCCTGTGGCGAGGGGGTTTACCCCCGTTCGGCTGCGAAGCAGTCGTAAAACCAGCGCTTGCGGTATGCCTGATACATCACGGTCACAGGTTTTGGGGCCGCTTCGCGACCCAACGGGGGTAAACCCCCTCGCCACAAAGGCATGGCCAGTACTCACCAGGGTAGAGGCGTTCATTTCACTTCCGGCGGCGTGGTGAAGGTGTGATACGGCGCCGGTGACGGGATGCTCCATTCCAGGCCTTCGGCCCCATCCCACGGTTTGGCCGGTGCTGGCGGGCCACCACGGATGGTCTTGATCACGATGAACAGGAAGAAGATTTGTGTGGCGCCGAACATGAACGCACCGATCGACGACACCATGTTGAAGTCGGCGAACTGCAGGTTGTAGTCGGGAATCCGCCGCGGCATGCCCGCCAGCCCCACGAAATGCATCGGGAAAAACGCCATGTTCATGCCGATGAACGAGAGCCAGAAGTGCAGCTTGCCAAGGGTTTCGTCGTACATGTGGCCGGTCCATTTCGGCATCCAGTAGTAAGCCGAAGCGAAGATCCCGAAGATCGCCCCCGGTACCAGTACATAGTGGAAGTGCGCGACCACAAAGTAGGTGTCCTGGTACTGGAAGTCCGCCGGGGCGATGGCCAGCATCAACCCGGAGAAACCGCCGATGGAAAACAGGATCACGAACGCTACCGCAAACAGCATAGGTGTCTCGAAGGTCAGCGAACCTTGCCACATGGTACTGGCCCAGTTGAACACCTTGACCCCGGTGGGTACGGCGATCAGCAACGTGGCGTACATGAAGAACAACTCGCCCACCAACGGAATGCCGACCACGAACATGTGGTGCGCCCAGACGATGAACGACAGGAACGCGATACTCGCCGTCGCATAGACCATCGAGGTGTAGCCGAACAGCGGCTTGCGCGAGAAGGCCGGAATGATCGAGCTGACGGCACCGAAGGCCGGCAGGATCATGATGTACACCTCGGGGTGACCGAAGAACCAGAACACGTGCTGGAACAACACCGGGTCACCGCCACCGGCGGCACTGAAGAAGCTGGTGCCGAAGTGGATGTCCATCAGCATCATCGTCACGCAGCCGGCCAGTACCGGCATCACCGCGATCAGCAGGAACGCGGTAATCAGCCAGGTCCAGACGAACAGCGGCATTTTCATCAGCGTCATGCCGGGGGCGCGCAGGTTGAGGATGGTGGCGATCACGTTGATCGCGCCCATGATCGAACTGATCCCCATCAAGTGGATGGCGAAGATGAAGAAGGTCACGCTTTCCGGCGCGTAGGTCGTCGACAACGGGGCGTAGAACGTCCAGCCGAAGTTCGGTCCACCGCCGGGGGTGAACAGGGTCGATACCAGCAGGATGAACGCCGCCGGCAATAGCCAGAAGCTGAAGTTGTTCATCCGCGGCAGGGCCATGTCCGGTGCGCCGATCATCAACGGGATCATCCAGTTGGCGAGGCCGACGAAGGCCGGCATCACCGCACCGAAGACCATCACCAGACCGTGCATGGTGGTCATCTGGTTGAAGAACTCCGGCTGGACGATTTGCAGTCCCGGCTGGAACAACTCGGCACGAATCACCATCGCGAACGAGCCACCGAGCAAGAACATGGAGAACGCGAACCACAGGTACAGCGTGCCGATATCCTTGTGGTTGGTGGTCAGCACCCAGCGCATCAGGCCTTTGGCGGGGCCGTGGGCGTGGGCGGTGCCGGTATGAACATGGTCATCGACTACAGCAGTCATGTCCTGTCTCCTGCAAACAGATGGGCTGGGCTGGCCGGGGCGCGATGCCCCGACTGGTTCCTTACGTGCGCAATAGACCGGGTCATTTGCTTTCCGCCTGTTTCAGCTCCAGCACTTCTTTAGGGGTGACCATGTCGCCCTTGTTGTTGCCCCAGGCGTTACGTTCGTAGGTCACGACCGCTGCGATATCGACTTCCGAGAGCTGCTTGCCGAACGCCGCCATGGCGGTGCCGGGCTTGCCGTGGAAGACAATGCCCAAGTGATCCTTGATCGGTCCGGTAGCGATTTTCGAGCCCTTGAGCGCCGGGAACATCGGCGGCAGGCCCTGACCTTCGGCCTGGTGACAGGCGACGCAGGTGGTGTGATAGACCTTGTCGCCACGCTCTTTGAGTTCGTCGAGGGTCCATTCCTTGCTGGTCAGCTCTTTAAGCTGCAGGGCTTCAGCCTTGCGCTCGCCCAGCCATTTTTCGTAATCGGCCTTTTCCTTGACCTCGACCACGATCGGCATGAAGCCGTGGTCCTTGCCGCACAATTCGGCGCATTGACCGCGGTAGAGGCCGGGCTTGTCGACGCGGGTCCAGGCTTCGTTGACGAACCCCGGAATCGCATCGCGCTTGACCGCAAAGGCCGGCACCCACCAGGAGTGGATGACGTCGGCGGAAGTCACCAGGAAGCGCACCTTGGCGCCGATCGGCAGCACCAAAGGCTTGTCGACCTCAAGCAAGTAGTGCTCGCTCTTGGCTTCCTTGTTGTGGATCTGATCGGCGGGGGTGGTCAGGTTGCTGAAGAACTCAACGTCCTGGCCCAGGTATTTGTAGTGCCACTTCCACTGATAGCCGGTGACCTGGATATCGATATCCGGCTCACTGGCGTCGTACATCTTGATCAGGGTTGCGGTTGCGGGAACCGCCATGGCCACCAAAATCAGGAAGGGCACGATGGTCCAGAGGATTTCAACGGTGGTGCTTTCATGAAATTTTGCGGCCACCTGCCCGGTCGAGCGGCGGTGGAGAATCATCGACCAGAACATGGCGCCGAAGACGATGATGCCGATCACTACACAGATCCAGAAAATGGTCATGTGCAGGTCAAATACTGCGTGACTGATTTCAGTCGCTCCAGGTGCCATATTCACAGTCCAGGCCGCTTGTGCCTGACTGAAAATCGACCACAACAGGAGGCCCATCCAGACGTGTGGATGTCGCATCATTGCGGGTTCCCCTTATCGTTCTTTTTATCCCGCCGGCTTTCACCTGCGGCAAGGGAGCGGCTTTTTCAGACTACGAACTTGAATCGCCGAGCCTTGCTGCGTGTGCAGTCGGGTGTCATCAGCTAACTCCATTCCCACCCGAGTATAGACAGCGACTGCCACCTCGCAACGTGATGGCGTAAATCATCTGAAACAGCTGGGACTTGCGTTCCAGGGCACGAATGGAGAAGGATGCAGACGAGTGGTGGCAAACCGATATAACTTTGATGTCTCAAGGATGAAATAATTATGACAAATGCGTCTTAGCATTTTTCGTATGCCAGCTAAGTTATGTCTTCCCTATTTCATTGCCTTTGTTTCCTGGAGTTTTCATGAACACCGCCGCATTGCGCGAGCAGATCCAAAAAGCCCAACAACACGAAGCCGAAACCGGCCTGCTGACTCGTCAGCTGGAAACCCAACTGCCACACCTTCACTCCGCCATCCAATTGCCGGATGTCGACGCCAACGGCGTGATGACGCGTTTTGTGGCCGCGTATATAGAGCAAGTGCCGGACCTGCTGGACGCAGCCAATGAAGTCGCCAGGGAAGCGGGTATCGAATCACAGATCAAACCGGTGCTGAAAATCGCCGAGCAGTTCTTCCTTCAGCCGCCGGCGATCATGATCGGTCACGTCGGTCTGGACAGCCTGCTGGACGAAGCCTATCTGGCGCACCGCCTGGTCGAAGAGGTCAATGACCTGTACATCAAGCATTTTGGCCAGCCACTGATCCCCTTGGACATGACTGTTGCCAACCTGATTGCCCACCAACTGATCGGCGAGGAGTTTGCCAATCAACTGGATGAGGCGGTGCATCACGCTGTGGACGAGATGCTCAACGAAGACAGTTTCGCGCTGGAGTCCGTCGAGGCCTACCGCGAGAAGCTCAACAGCCCGGACACCGGCGCTGCATGGAAGCGCTGGCCGTGCCTGTCGCGCCAGCTGGGCGTAGGGCTGGAGCTGGATCAGCCAGCGGCTTGATCCATAGATCAACGCAATCCCCTGTGGGAGCGGGCTTGCTCGCGAAAGTGGCGTGTCAGTCAACATTAATGTTGAATGATTGACCGCTTTCGCGAGCAAGCCCGCTCCCACATTGTTATCTACGCGGCTGAACCTACTCCGGTAGTGGTCCGCAATCGCCCTTCAAGCCTGCGCTTCAACCCCCGCGCTTCAATCAACAGTTTTGATCCCTTCGCCGCATTGGCCCGACCCCATTCCTCCAGCAATTCCAGACACGAGTGATCGATGTAGCTCAGGTTATTGAGCGGCACATGCACCGTCGCGCCCGCCGGAATGGTCCCCAGCACTTGGGTCAGCGCCGGCACCTTGAGAAAAGTCGCTGCGCCTATCAATCGCAGTTCCATTTCGCCGTCCTTGGGTAGATCGATCAGGCTGATTTTCAGCCGCGAAGCCTTCCAGGCCAGTTTGGCCAGAGTCAGGCCGAAGCCGATCAGCACGCCGGTCAGCAGGTCGGTGAAGATGATTGCCAGAGCGGTCGCCGCGTAAGTAAACATCGGCATCCGGCCATAACGGCCCAGACCGCGAAAGGCCTTGAGGTCGACCAGTTTGAAGCCGGTGTAAACCAGAACGCCCGCCAGGCTCGCCACCGGAATGCTTTGCAGCACGCTGGACAGCAGCAACACGAAAGCCAGTAACCACAGGCCATGGAAGATCGCCGACAGTCGCGTGGTGGCGCCGGCCTGGACGTTGGCCGAACTGCGCACGATCACGCCGGTCATCGGTAGCGCGCCGAGCAGACCGCAGAGCATGTTGCCGACGCCTTGAGCCGACAATTCCCGGTCGAAGTCTGAGCGCTGGCCGCTGTGCATGCGGTCCACCGCGGCGGCCGAGAGCAGGGTTTCGGCGCTGGCGATAAACGCCACGGCAAATGCGGCAATTAGCAGTGTCGGATCAGCCAGGTTGAGTAAATCTGCGGGTTTCAGCCAGTCGATGGCTTCCGCCAGGTTGGCTGGGACTTCCACTCGTTTGACCTGCAAGGCGAGCACCAGGCTGGCGACGGTCGCCAGGCCTACCCCAAGCAGTGCGCCAGGAATGAAGCGCAGGGAATGGGGGCGGAATTTCTCCCACAGCCACATCACCGCAATCGTCGACAGCCCGAGCAAACCGGCTTGCCAGCCAAAGGACGGCAAGGCCTGGACGACGGCGGCCGGGAAGGCTGCCAGGTTATCCAGCCCGGAAGGCTTGGGCACGGCGTCAAGCATCACATGCACCTGTGACAACACGATCAGTACACCAATCCCGGCGAGCATGCCGTAGACCACCGCCGGCGCCGTCACCCGGAACCAGCAGCCGAGTTTCAAACGCCCGGCCACCAGCTGCAGAAAACCGGCCAGCAGCAGGATTGGCCCGAGCATGGCGATACCGTGCTGGCGCACCAGTTCGAACACCAGAACCGCCAAACCGGCCGCCGGGCCGCTGACTTGCAGTGGCGAACCGGCAATCCAGCCCACCACCAAGCCACCGATGATCCCGGTGATCAAGCCTTTGGACGGCGGCAGCCCCGAGGCGATGGCGATGCCCATGCACAAGGGCAGGGCGACGAGAAATACAACCACGGACGCCAGCAGCTCCCGTGGCAGAACAGCTTTAAGTTGAGCAGCACGCATGGTGACTCTCCCGAAGTTTTCTTCAGGCGTGGCGAAGCCAGGCTGCTTGATCAGCAGCCTCGGCTAAACCACACAATGATTTAGGAAGATCTAGAAGCGCGCTTTGGGCGTCGCCACCGGAATCGGATGGCTGCCATCGAGCGGCAGGAAACAACCCTTGTCCGCGTCGTAAGCTCTGATTTCGCTGGTTTCGATGTTGTAGATCCAACCATGGATAAACAGCTGACCATTGGCCATGCGCGAGGCTACCGACGGGTGCGTGCGCAAATGTTGCAGCTGAGCGATCACATTCTCCTCGGTGAGGACGTGCATGCTTTCGTTTTCGTCAGCGCAATGGCAGTTTTCCTGGACCATGGTTTTTGCCACTTCGGCATGACGCAGCCAGGCTTTGACCGTCGGCATTTTTTCCAGGCTTTGCGGGTTGAGCACTGCGCGCATCGCGCCGCAGTCGGAGTGCCCGCAGATGATGATGTGCTGCACGCCGAGGGCCAGCACTGCGTATTCGATCGCCGTGGAAACACCGCCGTTCATTTGCCCATAAGGCGGCACAACGTTGCCGACGTTACGGGTCACGAACAAGTCGCCGGGGGCGCTTTGGGTGATCAGCTCAGGAACGATGCGCGAATCGGCGCAGGCGATGAACATCGCTCTGGGGCTCTGGGCCGTGGCGAGTTTTTTGAAGAGTTCTTCCTGCTGTGGAAAAACTTCGTGATGAAAATGCAAAAAGCCGTCAACGATATGCTGCAGCGCTGCATCGGCGGTTTCCGCCTCCGGTTGGGCTGAAGCCGACGCAGCCAACGGCTGTTTATCCTTGTCACTCATGATTCATCCTCTTTGGCGGAGTCAGGGGATTTTCCCGTTTTGTCCGGTGTGAAGCCAGTGGCTGTTTAAAAAACATCCAGGCCGAGAATCTCGACCCATTAGTCACTCGATGAACAAGGTAGCGGCCGAAACTTAACTCAAACTGAATAAAACGCTCTAGAACGTGTGTTCCAGGTCACAAAAAACGTGACCGGCGTAGTGGCAAAGTGCATTTCACTCTACTCAACCATAGGTCAATTGTCCTCAAATCAACGACATCTGGCGACCCGGCGGACAGAAGGCTTCGCAGTCCAGATTGAAACCTTCCCGACGATTGAGCCCCAGGCGTTTGATGGTTTTGGCAAAGCGTTGCGCCAGCAGATCGGCAAACGGCCCTTCGCCACGCATCCTGGCACCGAAGCGACTGTCATAGAGCTCACCACCACGGCTCTGACGAATCAGGCTCAACACATGAGCGGCACGCTGAGGATAGTGGGCCGCCAGCCATTCTTCGAACAGCGGCGCGACTTCCAATGGCAAGCGCAGCATCATGTAGGCCGCACTTTGCGCCCCCGCGGCATGAGCTTCGGTGAGCAGGCTTTCGAGTTCGCTGTCGTTGATCATCGGAATCATCGGCGAGCACAGAACGCCCACCGGAACTCCCGCTTCACGCATCACGCGGATCGCCCGCAACCGAGCCTTGGGTGCAGCGGCGCGCGGTTCGAGGATGCGTTTGAGCTCATCGTCCAGGGTGGTGAGGCTGATCATCACCGCCACCAGCCTTTGCTCGGCGAGTTCGGCCAGCAGGTCCAAATCCCGCAGAATCAGCGAGCCCTTGGTAATGATGGTCACCGGGTGACGATAACGCAGCAGCACTTCGAGGGTTTTGCGGGTGATTTTGTGTTCGCGTTCGATCGGCTGATAAGGGTCCGTGTTGGAGCCCAGATTGATCGGCGCGCATTGATAGCCGCGCTTGGACAGTTGTTCTTCCAGCACATCGGCGGCGTTGGTCTTGGCGATCAGTTTGGTTTCGAAATCCAGCCCTGGCGACATGTCCCAATAAGCGTGGCTGGGCCGCGCGTAGCAATAGATGCAACCGTGCTCGCAGCCGCGATAGGGATTGATCGAACGATCGAAGGGCAAGTCCGGCGAGTTGTTGCGAGTGATGATGGTTTTCGCCGTTTCGATGCGCACCTCGGTGCCTTGGGTGATCAGCGCTTCCTGATACCAGCCGTCATCCTCGGCCACCGAGCGATTCGGCGCGAAGCGGTTGTGCGGGTTGGTGGCGGTGCCGCGGCCGCGAGGTGGCAAAGGTGTGGACATTGAAATGCGCTCGGTGGCTGTATGGGCATACAGTACATCGCACTGCATGCCCATGCCAGCACCGCTCGGCGCCTCATTCTTGATGTCAGCACTTCAAGGGTTACGGCTGTAAGTCCCTTATGGAGGCAAAAGAAGAACTACGCCTCAACCCCAATGAATAAATCAAGGTCGCTTGGAATTGGTTGGTTGATCAGTAAAGCGATTTGCTGAGCCTGCTCCGCTGTTAGCAGCCATTCTCCGCTAGCCATTTCGTTTAGACTTTTATGGCCTAGAAGCTGCACGATTTGGTCATTGAAGGTTGAATCCACATCAAGCTCATATTTCAGTGAACTATCTTCAAAACTGTCAGGCAAAAAACCAGTGATGCACAGATACATAAATACCTCTCAATCTATTTAGGAGTGGTTCTTCCCGGTTTTGCGGCCTTGGTCTGTTCCCCTGTCTCAGGGTCGAACTCGCCTAGGTGCTTTCCTTGCTTGTCGTACATTTCAACTGCCCCGTGCTGGCTATCCCACTCGTAAATGCGACCTTTGCTGTCTTTCCAGCGTTTACGCTGTCCGCCCCCGCCTTGAACATTGTTTTTTGCTTTATCTTTCACCGCATCAGGAAAGGCTGTCAGTCCTTTAGGCGCCGGGTGATAGCTATGGTCACCTGAGACACTCAGCGAAATATAAATCGGCTGAATCCCGGTGTTTGGAAACGAGATGATTGCGTCTTGGTAATCTGGTGGGTGCTTCGGGTTGACCAATATCTTATTGGCCTGTTCGGTCGGCGGATACACCCACACAGTCGGTAACTGTGGCGCGCACTTCCAGTGCAGGAATGCCTAGCACACCGTCAGGGCTCGCCGTTGGCGTCCAAGTGAGCCCAATCCCGTTGCCGATGTCAGCAACGTATTTTTCACCGTCTTTCTTGCCCTCGATGACAGGGACATTTTCCCAGTCTTTTTTGCCACCCGTGTAGAACCCGTAAACGTTTACTGAACCATTCGTCAGGGTCTTCGCATTGACACGGACACGTGTACGACCAGCATCAAGCGTTGCGTATTGATCGTTCGTGTAGAAGGCACTGTCTGGTGAAATGCTGGTGTTTGGCATCAGTAACGCAACGGTACCCAAAGCAGCGCCAGCAGCAATAACTGTTGATCCTTCCAGCAAAGTAAGTGCAAGTGAACCGCCAAGACGTTGAGCAATTGCACTGCCACTAGCAGACCCGCCCACCATTCGCAGTGGAGTGCCTTGGGCGGTAATTGATGCCCCAGTTCCAAGCACAGACCACATTCCGTAGTCGGCCAGTTTCTCAACAGGCACAAATCCGGCTGGGTTGTTGTAATTGATTACGCCGTCAGGGAGGTTACAGCTCTTGGCGAACACACAGCCAAAGGTAGGGGCATTTGCCGATGGTTCTGTTGATGCTTCGTTCCGTCTGGCTTCATCACGAGCCAATCCTTTTTCATACCGAAGGGTATCTGCCTGTTGGCGCCGGATGTCCTCCGAGGTGGGTTTGCGGGGTCTGCAAATGGGGCAACCACACATAGCAAAGCTTCCATACTTCCATGAAAAATGACCACCCTAACGGAGGGCTTAAACACTGGCTGTAGGAAGAGTCCCAAAAACAATACTGAATATTCCCTATGTTCCTCATCATGTGCTGGGGCGAAGGATAACTGTGTGGGGCGCCTGTTAATGCTAAAAAAGCCTGGTTCTTTGTATTTCTACCGATTGATTAAAGCGTTCGTCACCATGAGATACATATAACAAGTAGCGTGTTTATAAGGGCTATTAGTAATATCCGCCTCACACGAAGTTGTCGTGTTCAATTATTAAATGGAATTAAATAATGTCGAATTACAATCGCCGCGGTATTTTTTTACAACTGTTGCCGGCCTCCATTGTAAGTCCAAAAGAAGTTCGGGTTTCCATGCAGTTTGCATTAAAGGAAGAGGGTTACGATGCGGAAAACCGTGCTGTCACTTACGCTCTGCTGGACTCGAGCACCCGCGAGGCCGTATCGAACGACGGCGGCAAGACTTTCACCATGGGTCCCGCCCGTACTGACGTAGATGGTGATGGTGACATCGACGCACAAGACAAGGCCGTTCTGCTGGCCTTGGCGGGTGCCTATTCGAAGATCGTCAATCCGTAATCGCGATTGAGCGCATGCAGTAGGTAAATATTAAGTGCGCGGTAGTTTGTAACTGAACCTAAAAAAGCGGTATGGAGTTTCCATGCCGCTTTTTTATTTTATTTAATGAGTCGTCGCTTGGCCAATGTCATCATTTGAAGTCGTTTTCATATCGTCTTCCCTTAACGCCATTACATCACTGGCTTTAACAGTGGCACCTTTATTGCCCCAACTAGTGGCAATGAAACTCACCACATTCGCCACTTCCTGATCCGACAAGCGCCAGGCGAATCCCGGCATGGTAAAGGTCGAAGGCGCCGTGTGAGTCGCCGGCAGCGTGCCGCCCTTGAGCACGATGTGAATCAGCGACGTCGGATCCTGCGACTGCAACACCGGGTTGCCCGCCAGCGCCGGGAACACTTTGGTGTAGCCATGGCCATCGGTACGGTGACAGGCCGCGCAGTTGTCGATGTACACCGAAGCGCCGGGCTTGCTGTCGTCCCCGTTCCACAGCGCCTGTGCGACCTGTTTGTCGTACTGGTGCGGCTGGTCGTCGGGATCATTCGCCGGCAAGGACTTGAGGTAACGGGCAATCGCGGTCAGATCGTTGTCGGTCATGTATTGCATGCTGTGTGTCACCACATCACTCATGCCACCAAACACTGCGCTGCGATCACTGCGACCGGTCTTGAGGAACTGCACCAGTTGTTCTTCGCTCCAGCTGCCGAGGCCGTCTTTGTGATCGCCGCGCAGACTTTTCGCGATCCAGCCTTCAAGCGGCGCACTACCTGACAGAAATGTACTGCCTTCGCCCGCATTCAGGGCTTTTTCCTGCATGGTCAGGGCACGCGGCGTATGGCACGCGCCGCAATGTCCGAGGCCTTCCACCAGATAAGCCCCACGACTGACCACGGCATCTTCGCCGGGTGCCGCTTTGTAGTCCGCCACAGCCGGGGCAAACATCCAGCGCCAGCCCGCAAGTGGCCAGCGCATGCTCAAAGGCCAAGGGATGTCGCTGTCCTTGTTCTCCTGAGCGACAGGTGCCACGCCGCGCATGAAGTAGGCGTACAAGGCTTTCATGTCGGTTTCGTTGACGCTGGCGTAGGACGGATAAGGCATCGCCGGGTACAAGGTACTACCGTTTTTGGCGACACCATGGCGCACGGCTTTGTCGAAATCCTCAAAGCTGTAGTCACCCAAGCCGGTTTTATCCGGCGTGATATTGGTGGAGTAGATCGTCCCGATCGGCGTTTCCATCGGCAGACCACCGGCGAACGGCTTGCCGTCCTTGGCGGTATGGCAAGCCACGCAGTCACCCGCGCGGGCGAGGTATTCGCCTTGTTTGATCAGGTTTTGATCGATTTCTGCGGCGTTGATCGAGCCACAACCGAGCAGCGCCAGGGTCGCGATAACAAGTGCTTTCATGGTCATCGCTCCTTAAGCCTGAACCAGCGGACCGGGGTTTTGCAGGTACTGCTCGCGGATTGCGCGGGCCGACCAGTAGGTCAACGCTGCCACCAGGCCGGTAGGGTTGTAGCCCAGACCTTGTGGGAAAGCTGATGCTCCAGGGACGAAAACGTTGTGCACATCCCAGCTCTGCAAGTAACGGTTCAGGGCGCTGGTTTTCGGATTGGTGCCCATGATCGCGCCACCGTTGAGGTGGGTGGTCTGGTAAGACGCGGTGTTGAAGTGATCGCCAACCTTCTTGCCAATCACGGCGATGGCTTTGGGGCCCATCGCTTCGGCGATCTTGCCCATTTTTTCGACCATGAAGCGGTTCATCTTGATGTCGTTTTCCTGCCAGTCGAAGGTCATCCGCAACAGTGGCAAGCCGTAGGCATCGCGGTACACCGGGTCCAGATCGAGGTAGTTGCCGCGGTAGGATTGATGCGCGCCGTGGGCATCCATCGACACTTGATGGGTGTAGTAATCGGCGGTGGCACGTTTCCAGGCACTGCCCCAGGCCGGGGTGCCCGGCGGGTTGGATGTGCCTGCGATTGGTCGGCTGCCGGCCTGGTTGACCCACATCGGCGAGCCGCCGACGAAGCCATGGGGCCCGTGATCGAAGTTGTCGGCGTTGAAGTCGTCCACCGCCACGCCGTTACCGCCGGCACCAATAAAGTTATTGGTGTGGGTGTCTTTGTCAAAGTAGGCCTTGATGGTGGCCATGTTCTGGTAGGCGAAGTTCTTGCCGACCACGCCTTCGCCGCTGATCGGGTCATACGGCTTGCCGATACCCGAAAGCAACATCAGCCGCACATTGTGGAACTGGAAGGCACCGAGGATCACCAGATCTGCCGGCTGCTCGATTTCCCGGCCCTGGCCGTCGATGTAGGTGACGCCTGTCGCCTTGCTCTTGGTGCTGTCGAGATTGACCCGCAGTACGTGGGAGTTGGGCCGCAGCTCGAAATTGGGCAGCGGTTTGAGCGCCGGCAGAATGTTTACGTTCGGCGATGCCTTGGAATACATGTAGCAGACATAGCCGCTGCAAAAACCGCAGAAGTTACATGGTCCCATCTGCGCGCCGTAGGGGTTGGTGTAGGGGCCTGACGTATTGGCCGAGGGCAGGTTGTAGGGTTTGTAACCCACCGCGGTGGCCGCTTTCTGAAACAGCTGTGCGGAGACAGTGTTCTTCTGCGACTCCAGCGGGAAATGATTCGAACGATCCGGCGCGTAGGGGTTGCCGCCCTTGCCTTCGCCGACCAACTGACCCTTCACCGTCCAGGCTTGACCCGACGTACCGAAGACCTTCTCGGCGTAATCGAAAAACGGTTCCAGTTCTTCATAGCTGACGCCGAAGTCCTGGATGGTCATGTCCTTGGGGATGAAGCTTTTGCCGTAGCGTTCTTCGTAGTGGCTGCGCATGCGCAACTCGATCGGGTCGACCCGAAAGTGCACGCCGGACCAGTGCAGACCCGCGCCGCCGACACCATTGCCGGGCAGGAAGGCGCCCAATTGGCGGTTCGGCAACGCGATGTCATTCACGCTATGGCGAATGGTCACGGTCTCTTTGGAAATGTCCTGGAAGAGTTTTTTCCGCACGCTGTAGGTGAGTTCGTCGATCACCTGTGGGTAGTTGCCATCGGGGTAAGTGTCCTGCATCGGCCCGCGCTCCAGCGCCAGCACATTGAGGCCGGCTTCTGTCAGCTCCTTGGCCATGATCGCGCCCGTCCAGCCAAAACCGACGATCACTGCGTCGACCTTCTTCATTACCGTTGCCATGCTTACGCCCTCTCGCCGCGAATCGAAACTGCCGGGAAGGGGTATTGCTCGTTGCGTTCCACCCAATCCATGAAATCGGCGCGGGCGCCGGGGAAGCCGATCATGGTCCAGCCGACCATGCCTTTATTGCCGCCGTGAATCGGGTCGCAGAAGAACCCTTCTTTGGTGTTTTGCAGCAGCAGGTTGAAGAAAATCTTCGCTGGAACACTGTCGAACTGAGGTTTTCCGGCCTCGAGTTGTTTGAGCAAATCGTCTCGGGTAGCGCTGTCTTGCTCAGCAAATACTTTACCGTTCAACGCTTTCGACCATGCATCCGTAGCGGCGATGCCCAGGCGATAAATCTCTTTGGGCACCAATTTGCTCTGCCAGCCCATTTCTGGAGCGGCGTCTGCGTTGAACGGCCCCTGCATGAACCACAGCGCGCCGGCCGCGTAAGGCGTGTTCATCTGGCGGTCGATGTATTCGGGCACACCGGCTTCCAGGGCGCCTGGCCCTTGGGCATCGCTTGGAATCAGCTGGGCGACAGCCGCCTTGATGAACGTCCATTCTTCGGCGGTGAAGTAGCTTGGTTCATAGGTGCTGGTGCTGACCGGCGCTTTGCCGGAACTGGCCGGGGCTGCTTCGGGCGCGGCCATCAGGACCGTGCTGCCCAGACCGGTGCTGGCAACGGTGACCACCGGGATCAAGGTCAGGGATTTGCGCAAAAACTCACGCCGCGGGTTGTCTCGATCTTGATCGGACATAGGGTGGCACCTCATCAGGCATAGCGGTTTTTCAGCCGTCTCGCAGGACGACTTTTCGTTTTGGCACCGATGAAGTTCGCCAGTAAGCGGGGAGCAATAGGGCGCATCGGTAATATGGAGAAACAAATGGTAGCAGGCTAAGCATAAAGATGAACCGATTCAGCTAAAAAACCTCGGTTTTGCGACGAAAGCGATCGGCTGATTCACGATTCTTTGACAGAGGGGTCACAGGCCTTTGACCGCTCGGGGTTGAAGCTCGGTGTCATCTTCCCGACTCTTCCTGAACGGTCACCCCGAGCATGTCTCTACTGCGTTGTATCCCGGCGATTTGCCTGTCGCTGGCCGCACTTTTAAACCTGACGCTGGCCCTTGCCGACGACAGTGCATTGCCCCGACCTGCGGAGTGGGCTCAATTGGTCGAGGTGCAATACAACCTCTTCAAAATGTCCCCGACGCTCTATCGCAGTGCATTGCCCGACAGAGGCGCTGTGCCGTTACTGGAAAAACTCAAGGTCGGAACGGTTATCACGTTCCTGCCCGAGTCGGATTCAAGCTGGTTATCGACGCCAGGAATTGCGCAAATACAGCTGCCCTACCGCACCAACCATGTGGATGACGCGGATGTACTCAACGCCCTTCGTACGATCCAGACTGCCGAAGCCACGGGGCCGGTGCTGATGCACTGCAAACATGGTTCGGACCGCACGGGCCTGATGGCGGCCATGTACCGGGTCGTGGTGCAAGGCTGGAGCAAGGAAGACGCCCTGAACGAAATGATCCAGGGCGGCTTTGGTGACAGCACTCATTTCAAGGACGGCATCCGTTACATGATGCAGGCCGATGTCGACAAGCTCCGCACCGCGTTGGCCAACGGCGATTGCAGCACGAGTCCGTTCGCCAGTTGTTCGATGAAGAGCTGGTTCAAATCGGCCCATGTCGAGTAAACCGTTGCCTCAGCGGGTAACGGTCTCTGACGAAAGCGCGAACAGATCTTCGGCGATCGGCCGTTCAAGAAACGCTTCCAGGGCGGTCAGCAAGGAGCGCGAATCGCTTGGAGAAAAAAACGCCTCGCGAAAGGCTCGCCCTGTTTGCGCATTGAAGACCCAGTCCTGACGGAATCGCTTGAAGGCTTCGTTGGCCAGTACGCCTGACCACGTGTAGGCGTAAACGGAGGCGGCGTAACCGGTCACCATGTAGTCAAAGCCGTTTGCGAACCGACAATAAGACGGCAGTTGCACGTGGGGAATCTCCTGCTGAACGTCTTCGAATACCTGCTGAATGCTACGGCCATCGCCTTGGCTGTGGTGCACTTCGAAATCGAACATTGCACCCATCAGCAAGAGTGCGGTTTGTCTGCTGGTCCGGGTTTCGAGGGCTGCCAGTGCCGCGTCTACCCGCGTCTCGGTCAAGCGTTCACCGCTTTGGTGGTGGGCACCGAGCCATAATAGAAACTCCCGTGACAGGCACCACTGCTCGAATACTTGCCCTGCGAACTCCACCGTATCGCGCCCCAGTTGGGAAATGCCGGAAAGGTTGTGATGCGGCGAACTCGTCAGCACGTGTTGCAGACAGTGACCGAATTCATGAAAAAGCGTCCGCAGATCCTTGTGCTCAAGCAGGCACGGATGGCCGTCGACCCCAGGCGTGAAGTTGCAGTGAAGATCGGCAATCGGTAGCGCTGCCCGGCCTTCGGCGTTTATTCGTCGGTTTCGCAGTGTGCCGGTCCAGGCGTAATCCGGAGCTTCTTTGCGGTGGTACGGGTCAAGATAAATATGCCCGATGGTCTGACCATGCTCGCTGATCTCAAAGAGGCGCACGTCGCTATGCCAGCGACTGAATTCAGCCTGCTCGAGGATCCGGATCCCGAACAGGCGTTCGCAGAACAGGCAGAGTCGTCGCAAGGTGCCGTCCAGGGGAAAATAGTCGCGCAGATTCTTCAGGGCTTCAGGGAAACGATGGTGGCGCAGTTGTTCAGCGAGAAATTCGCGGTCCCAGGCGTGTACTTCCGAGATGCCCCGTTCGAGCGCAAACTCTTTCAGCTCCTTTGAATCCCGTGCAAGGGGCGGTGTGTTCAATGTCACTTGCCGACGCAGGAAACTACGAACTTGATCGGTGGACTCGGCCGCTGCGGTGGCCAGACGCAGTTGCGCGAAATTATCGAAACCTAGCAGTTCGGCTTTCTGGTGGCGCAGCGAAAGCAGCAACGTCAGTACAGGATCATTATCGAACTCGTCGGCATGCGGGCCTTGATCGGACGCGCGCGTGGAGTACGCCACGAAATACTCCTCTCGCAATGCCCGATTTTCGGCGTACCTCATGATTTGCTGGTAGGTGTTGTGGTCCAGGGGAATCAGCCAGCCTTCATGTCCTGCCTCTTTGGCCAGGCGCATCAGACGATCTTTTACGGTGGGGTATAAACCTTCCAGTACCGCAACGTCATCGACGTGCTTGGTCCATGCAGCGTTGGCGCTTTTCAGATGGATGAGAAACAGCTCTTCGAGGCGATCGATGTCGAGGTTCAATCGGGCCAGCTTTTCCCGTTGCCTCAGGGGCAAGTCGATTCCCGACAATTGAAATTTGCGCAGAATCTTGGCCAGCGCGGCCTTGCGCGGTTCATCGAAATTGAGGGCGATCGAACTGTCCGCCAATCGCTGGTATGCATCAAACAACGGACGATTGCTCATTCTTTCGGATCGGTACTGCGCCCCGGCGTCGCTGCATACAGCAGCTGCGGTGTTCCAGGCGGTATCGTTGTGTTTCGTCATCGACAGGATCTGGATGATGCTCAAAGCCTCGCCCAGGCGAGCATCGATTTCATCGATGGCCAGAACCAGGTCATCCCAATTGGGGAATACGGATTGGCTGGTGATGGTTTCGGCAATGACCTGCCGGTTGTCGGTAATGATGGCTGTGATTGCCGGCACGAGGTGTTCGGTGCGGACCTCCGACCAGGGCGGCAGGTCCCAGGCCTGTAAAAGCGGATTGGTATCGGGCATGGCGGCTTCCTTGGATGGCGACTGATTTCGGTCAGCCTATAAAGGAGGCGCAGGGGAAAGGTGGTAGATAGTTACCACCCCCACACCGCAAGGTGTGGAGGTGGCGGTGACTCAGTGTTGCTCGTCAGGCTTTTTCTTCAGCTTCGGGTTCGGGAAAAACTGCACGGCCTGAACCTTGGCGTCCGGTACTTTCAGCGCCGAGGTGTTGACCCGCGTGCCCAATTCCTTGGGCACGGACAGGCCTTGTTCATTCAGCGTGTCCGAATAACCGCAGGCCACGCACTCACGATGTGGGACTTCGTCTTCGTTCCACATCATCAACTTGTCCGGCTCGCTGCAGGCCGGGCAGACTGCCCCGGCGATAAAGCGCTTTTTCGTGATCACAGTACCCTCACTCATGCTGCCGCGACCTCACTCAGGCCGCTGTGGCGCAAGAGTGCGTCAATCGACGGCGGGCGTCCGCGGAAGTCGACGAACAGCACCATCGGTTCCTGGGAGCCTCCGCGCGCCAGGATCGCTTCGCGGAACGCACGACCGGTGTCGGCGTTGAGCACACCGTCTTCTTCAAACTTCGAGAAGGCATCCGCCGACAGCACTTCAGCCCATTTGTAGCTGTAGTAGCCCGCCGCATAACCGCCGGCGAAGATGTGCGCGAAGCTGTTAGGGAAGCGGTTGTAGGCCGGTGGACGCATCACCGAGACTTCGTCGCGCACACCTTCAAGCACTTGCGCCACGCTACGGCCGTCACCGTGGGTGGCGTGCAGGTCGAAGTCGAACAGCGAGAACTCCAGCTGACGGACCATCATCAGACCGGACTGGAAGTTCTTCGCCGCGAGCATTTTCTCCAACAGGTCCTGAGGCAGCGGTTCGCCGGTTTCGTAGTGACCGGAGATCAGCGCCAGACCTTCCGGCTCCCAGCACCAGTTCTCCATGAACTGGCTTGGCAGCTCGACCGCATCCCAGGCCACGCCGTTGATGCCGGATACGCCGGCGTGTTCAACGCGGGTCAACAGGTGATGCAGGCCGTGACCGAATTCGTGGAACAGGGTGGTCACTTCATCGTGGGTCAGTAGGGCCGGTTTGCCGCTGTCGGCAGGGGTGAAGTTGCACACCAGGTTCGCCACCGGACTTTGCAATACGCCGCTGATCGTGCGGCGACGGTCGCGGGCGCCGTCCATCCAGGCACCGCCGCGCTTGTTGGCGCGGGCGTAGAGGTCGAAGAAGAAGCGACCGACGTGCTGGCCGTTTTCCTTGATTTCGAACAGGCGAACATCCGGGTGCCAGGTGTCGAAGCCTTTCTGCTCGGCGATTTCGATGCCATACAGGCGCTGAACGATAGCGAACAGACCGCCCAGCACTTTGTCGATCGGAAAGTAAGCGCGAAGGGTTTCCTGAGCGACGCTGTAGCGCTGTTCACGGAGTTTTTCACCGTAGAAACCGCTGTCCCAGCTTTGCAGGTCCGGGCAGCCTTGTTCGGCAGCGTAAGCCTTGAGCTGTTCCAGATCCTGGGCGGCGAACGGCTTGCTGCGCTTGGCCAGATCGCGCAGGAAACTCAGGACCTGATCGCTGGATTCGGCCATTTTGGTGGCCAGGCTCAGCTCCGAGAAGCTGGCGAAACCGAGTAGCTTGGCCAGTTCCTGACGCAGGTCGAGGATTTCTTCCATGACCGGGCCGTTATCGTTCTGACCGGCATTCGGGCCTTGGTCCGACGCCCGGGTGCAGTAGGCGGCGTAGACTTCTTCGCGCAGGGTGCGGTCCTGGGCGTAGGTCATCACCGCGTAGTAGCTCGGGAACTCTAGGGTGATCAGGAAGCCTTCCAGACCTTTGGCCTGTGCAGCCGCGGCCATTTGCGCCTTGGCCGAATCGGTCAGGCCGGCGAGGGTAGCTTCATCAGTGACGTGTTTGGTCCAGGCCTGAGTGGCGTCGAGCAACTGGTTGGAGAAGCGGCTGCCCAGCTCCGACAATTTGCTCTGCACTTCGGCGTAACGCTTTTGTTCGGCTTCCGGCAGGTCGATACCCGACAGACGGAAGTCACGCAGGGAGTGTTCCAGGATAGTTTTCTGCGCCACCTCGAAACCGGCAGCTTCGGGGCTGTTAGCCAGCGCTTCGAATGCCTCGAACAACTCGCGGTTCTGGCCCAATTCGGTGGAGTAGGCGCTCAAGGCCGGCAGGCAGGACTCGTAGGCTTCGCGCAATTCGGCGCTGTTGCACACGGCATTCAGGTGGCTGACCGGGCTCCAGGCAGCGCCCAGGCGATCATTCAGCTCGTCCATCGCCAGCACCAGGCCGGCCCAGGTCGGTTGTTTGCCCTGGGTTTTGAGGATCTCGATAATGGCGGCGCGGTTGTCAGCCAGGATCTGTTCGATGGCCGGTTGCACGTGTTCGGCACGGATCGCCGAGAACGGCGGCAGGTCGTAGGACTGCAAAAGAGGGTTGTTCACGCTCACGGTTGGCACCTTGGCTGGAAGAAACATTGCGCCATCTTAATTACAATCGACGCTCACCGCAGCTATCAGCAAAAGAGAGAGAGCCTATCGTGACCCTTCGCAAGTATCAGAACCACACGCCGCTGCTCGGCAAAGGCGCCTTTGTCGACGGTTCGGCGGTGGTGATCGGCGACGTTGAAATCGGCGAAGACAGCTCGGTCTGGCCGCTGACGGTGATTCGTGGCGACATGCACCGCATCCGGGTCGGCGCGCGCACCAGTGTTCAGGACGGTTGTGTGCTGCACATCACCCATGCCGGGCCGTTCAATCCCGATGGCTTTCCGTTGCTGATTGGCGACGATGTGACCATCGCGCATAAAGTCATGCTCCACGGCTGCACCGTGGGCAATCGGATTCTGATCGGCATGGGCAGCATCGTCATGGACGGTGCGGTGGTTGAGGATGATGTGATCATTGGCGCTGGCAGCTTGGTGCCCCCGGGCAAACGCCTGGAAAGCGGCTTCCTTTATGTGGGCAGCCCGGTGAAACAGGTCCGGCCGCTGACTGACAAGGAAAAAGCCTTTTTCACCTACAGCGCGGCGAACTACGTGAAGCTCAAGAATTTGCATCTGGCCGAAGGCTACGACCAGCTCTGACCCTGCGCCCTTATTCAGGATTCAACATGCATTACCAAACCGTATTGTTCGACCTCGATGGCACCCTGACCGATCCACGCGAGGGCATCACCCGTTCGATCCAGTTCGCCTTGAGCAAACTGGGCATCGATGAACCCGACCTGACCAAACTTGAACACTTCATCGGCCCGCCGTTGTTGCAGGCGTTCATGCAGTTCTACGACTTCGACGAGCCCAAGGCGTGGGAAGCGGTGAACTTCTATCGCGAACGCTTCAAGGTCACCGGCCTGTACGAAAACCGCGTGTTCGACGGCGTCACACCACTGTTGGAAACCCTCGGCGGGCAAGGGCGACAGCTGTACATCGCGACGTCCAAACCGTGGATTTTTGCCCGGGAAATTGCCCGGCACTTCGACTTCGCCAAGCACTTCAAAGTGATCTATGGCAGCGAACTGGATGGAACCCGGACCAACAAAGTCGAGCTGATCGCCCACTTGATGGCCGAAGAAGGCCTGGACCCGGCCAACACCTTGATGATCGGCGACCGTAAACACGACCTGATCGGTGCGCGCAGTAACGGGCTGGATGCAGCGGCTGTTGGTTATGGTTTTGGCAGCCGGGAAGAGTTGAGCGCTGAAGCCCCGACCTATCACTTCGAGACGCTGGAAGAGATGCATCAGGCGTTTTCGCGGCGCTGACACTGAATTGTGGCGAGGGAGCTTGCTCCCGCTGGGTCGCGCAGCGGTCCCAATCCGGCAGACCTCGCATGGCGACGGCTTTGCCGCCGAACGGGAGCAAGCTCCCTCGCCACAAGATTATTTGTCTATCAGCTTCCTCAGTGCGGCTTTTCGCTCTCCAACGGGCAACCCGCCCAACTTCTCCACTGCCGCATAAAACCTCACCCAATCCCCACCCACCTGTCTGAACAACGCCGCAAACGCCGGCACCCATTGGTCGTACAGCCCAAACGGCAACAGACGGGCATTGTTCATCGGCGCATTGATCCACGCGTCATAGCGTTTGTCCCCGGCCCATTGGCTGTCGCGCAACTGCCGGTATTCACCCCGCAATCTTTCGAACTCGTCGGCTTTGCGCTGGCGCATCTGGTCGGCGGGCAGGGGCAGGGTGTACAGCCGTTCGAGTCGCGTGCGGGTATCCAGAACCAATTGAATGAACTGGTCCCGTTGCTGCACCTGCGCCCCGCTGTCTGGCGCCAGGCCGCGGAATGCACGCCATTGGCGGGTGCCTTCCTGTTCGACGAAGGTGGCGAAAGACTCATTGAACTCGGTGTCGTCCTTCACATAAAAACGTTGATGCGCCAGCTCATGGAAGATCAGCGAGGCCAATCGTTCGTCACCCCAGGCCATCATCGAACTGATAATCGGATCGTTGAACCAGCCGAGCGTCGAATAAGCCTCGACGCCACCGATCGACACGTCCATACCTTGCAATCGTTGCAACGCAGCCTCACCGCGGGCCGCGCTCTGGCTGTAGTAACCGCGATAGGCGACGCAACCGGCGACCGGGAAGCAATGATTCTGTGGCGTCAGGGAAAATTCCGGCGTGGCGAAGACATTCCAGACTACGAACGGCCGGCCAATGTCGGCGTACAAACGGTAACTCTGGTTATCCGGCAGCTGCAGCTGTTGGCTGGCGAACGTGCGGGCCTTTTGTGATTGAGTCAGGTGCGCACGCAATAATTGATCGCGACCGGGATCGGCAATCACTCTGGAAACCGGCTCGCGTGCCCGCAGCAATTGCAACTGACCACTGGCCAATTGGCCGTAATAGCTGACGCCGGCGCAGCCGTTGAGCAACAAAAACAATACGCCCGGAAACAAAATGCGTAAAACGCGATCAAGTAACCCAAGGCTTGGAAGCGGCCTGATCAAAATGAATCATCCCTGGAGAGTCTGCCCGCAAGACTATCCCGCCTGACTGGAGCTCCGCTATGCGCACGTTGATGCTGACAGGAAGCCTGCTGATGCTGGCAGGTTGTGCTGGATTCGGATTACCCCCCCATGATCCGGCTCAAGCATGGATCGACCTGGATTCGAAGCAGGAAGACACCGCGCTGCAAGCGCTGGAAGTCGATGACAAGGCCGCCACCGACAAGCGCTATTTCGAGGTTCAGCCGGGTAGCCATGAGTTGACGGTTCGTTACCAATTCCCGGTCGCACCGACCAACATCGGCCCAGACGCCGAGCCTCTATGGCGTGATTGCCAGTTGAGCGTGAAATTCAACGATTTCAACGCCGGCGAGCGGTATCAGCTGAAAGCAGGAAATATCGGCTTTCGGCCGTGGGCAAAGCTCTATGATCAGCAGCGAAAAGTGATTGGCCAAGGTGTACCGGCAGGCTGCCAACGCACCTGATCGGCGTTATTCTAAAGGACTAGTCCTTGAGAAAATCATCATGCGCAGGTTAACGCTGTTACTTGCTGCAAGCATCGTTGCTGGCTGTCAGAGCCCGTTGCCAGCGGTTAATCCGCAGATGGCCTGGGTCGAGTTCTCGACGCCCTTCCCCAACGATAAGTTGTTGATGGCCGAACGTCTGGACAAGCAGCGATTGCGCGACGGGCGTTTTTTCCAGGTCACTCCCGGTAGCCATGAGCTGATCGTTCGATTCGACTTCGAAGTGCCCGGTGGTGGGGGCTTAGGTGTGATGAACGGTCCCTCGGAACGGCTGTGCTACCTGACCATCAACTATGATCATTTCGAAGCCGGCCAACGTTATGTGCTGGTAGGCCAGTCGATAGCGTTTAATCCCGGCGCCCGGTTGTACAACGCCAAGCGTGAAATCGTCGCGGAAGATCGAGAGTCCTATTGCCTCATGTGAGGTGAATCAGCGGTCGTTCTTCTGGTAGATGATTTTCTTCGTGCCGCCGTCGCACGTGCCAACGACCATATTCTGATCGTGTACTTCGTCGTTGGTGACGATTTCCAGCGTGTAGGACGAGACGTTATTGGCCTGGATCTTGGCTTCAATCTCGGCCTTGAGTTCTTCACAGGATTTCGTTGCCGCCAGGGCCGATGTGGCCAGCGCGCAACAGATAACCGCCAAGGCGAAACGTTTCATGGTTGAAGCTCCTTTGAGGCAGCGCGCACGATGATGCGTTTTAGCTGCTGTCATTTATTCGACCACAATCTCGCCAGCCAGGTTTTGTTTCAGGGCAAAAAAAGAACGCAGCCCGCCGAGGCTGCGATCTTTTATCGGGGAGCGCGACAACCCCTTATCAGCTGACCAATGTTGCATCCAGACTGATTTTCGCATTCAACACTTTGGAAACCGGGCAGCCTTCTTTGGCTTTATTACTCAATTCCTCAAATTGAGCCTGAGTCGCCCCAGGAATCTTCGCTTTGAGGATCAGTTTCACTGCCGTGATCGCGAATCCGCCGTCCACCTGGTCCAGGGTGACTTCGGCATTGGTATCGATGCTGTCAGCCTTGAGACCGGCATCGCCGAGAATCATCGAAAACGCCATGGAGAAGCAGCCCGCGTGCGCTGCGCCGATCAACTCTTCCGGATTGGTGCCCTTGCCGCCTTCGAAACGGGCCTTGAAGCCGTAGGGCGCTTCTCTAAGGACACCGGTTTCCGTGGAAATCGAGCCGATGCCGGTTTTCAGATCACCTTCCCAATGAGCTGATGCTTTCTTTGTGATAGCCATGAATGCCTCCTCAAGATCCGGCGCGAAGCGTCGCGCCTTTGTGGTTTTCGGTTGCTAGGGTTCTGAGGATAGACCGTGGTGCAAAGTTCACCTCATCTGATCTTTCTTCAAATTCGGTAGGAATTTTGCCTCTGCTATTGAAACTCGGGTATATGCCCTCATTGCATGAATCACGCTTATAGATTCGGCAGGTTTTCGTTTGTAAGAAAAAACCTGCGCCCTCAATTGGAGAAGCAGGCTTATGAAACGACTGTCCGATATCAAGTTCTCGACCCTCGATCTGGTGCCCGTGCGGGAGAACGGCAGCGCGGCTCAGTCGCTGCGCAATTCCCTGGACCTGGCGCAGCACGTCGAAAAATTCGGCTACAACCGTTTCTGGGTTGCCGAACACCACAACATGGACGGCATTGCCAGTTCGGCGACTTCGGTACTGCTTGGCTACCTGGCTGGCGGCACCTCGACCATTCGTGTTGGCTCGGGCGGTGTGATGTTGCCAAACCACGCGCCGCTGGTGATCGCCGAGCAGTTCGGCACGCTCGAAAGTCTGTACCCGGGCCGGATCGACCTGGGCCTGGGCCGTGCTCCCGGTTCCGATCAGATGACCGCCCGCGCTTTGCGTCGTGAACGCTCCGGCAGCGCCGACGAGTTCCCGGAAGACGTGGCGGAGCTGATGCGTTACCTCGGCCCGCGGACCCCGGACCAGCGGATCATCGCAATGCCAGGCACGGGCACCAATGTCCCGGTCTGGCTGTTGGGCTCCAGCCTGTTCAGTGCACAACTGGCGGGTGAACGCGGTTTGCCCTACGCCTTCGCTTCACATTTCGCGCCGCGCTTCATGCATGAGGCCATTCGCGTCTATCGCAATCACTTCAAGCCTTCAGCAATATTGGATAAGCCTTACGTGATGCTTGGTGTGCCGTTGGTGGCTGCCGACACCGACGAGCAGGCCGATTATCTGGCGACCTCGGTCTATCAGCGGATTCTCGCCCTGATGCGTGGCCAGAGCCTGGTGCAACGTCCTCCGGTAAAAACCATGGACGGCCTGTGGCTGCCTCATGAAAAAGAGGCCGTCGGCGATTTCCTTGGCTTGGCGATGGTCGGCAGCCCGCAGAAAATCCGCGCCAAACTGGAAGTGCTGATCGAGCAGACCCAGGCGGACGAGCTGATTTTTACCTGCGACCTGTACGAACATGCCGATCGCGTGCACTCCTACGAGCTGCTGGCCCAGGTCATGAAGGGCTGACGCTCAAATAGCGAGCACAAAAAAGCCGACGTCATTGCGTCGGCTTATTCATTTTCGAGGGAGGTCAGCCCTGCTTGTAGACAATCTGCTTGGAGCCTTTTTCACAGGTGCCGACGATTTTCCCGCCAGCAGCAGCGCCTTTATCGACAATTTCCAGCGAATAATTAGAAATGCCCTTGGCATCAAGTTTCGCGGCGATCTCGGCTTTCAGCTCTTCGCACGACTTGCCCTGAGCCAGGGCTGTTCCCGCAAAAATCAACAAACCTACCGCTAAAATAAAATTCTTCATCGGGTCGCATTCCCTGGTCGGATCAATAGGGGCACCCAGCAATCAGCCGGATGTAAATATGTAGCGCTTTGCCATTCCCTATGGCGCTCGGCCAGCGCGCAGGCTCAGAAGATTAGCTCAAACTCAGCTACTGGCAATCCGGAACCCGACTTTGAGCGTCACCTGAAAGTGCGCTGCCTTACCGTCCTTGATCTGCCCGCGGGTTTCGGTCACTTCAAACCATTCCATATATTTGAGGCTTTTGCTGGCCTCGGCCAGTGCGTTGTTGATGGCGTCTTCAATGCTGCTGGTGGACGAACCGACGAGTTCGACTTTCTTGTAGGTGTGATGGTCAGTCATGGCGTTCTCCTCAGGGTGTGAAATACAGCCTAGCAGTGATTTTTCGTATTACTTCTGTCGGCCAATCCGAAGTGGAAGTTCAGATTTACTGCACTTTCTCGAACCCCTGAAGTCCCAACCAACACACTCAACTCAATCAATGCAGGAGAGCCACCATGGCCAACACCTCTTTACGTAAAGCCTCATTGCAAAGCATGGAAGCCGAGATCGAGAGTCTGCTGAAGTCTTTGGAAAACCTGAAGGACGACGCCTCTGACGAGTCGCGTAAAACCCTTAAAGCCTTGAAAAGCAACGCCGAGAACGCGCTGAAGCATTCGCGCCATCTGCTCAGCGATGCGTACGAAGAAGTCAAAGTCAAAACCCGTGAAACCGGGATTGCCACACGGGACTACGCCCAGGAACACCCTTGGACGACAGCGGGTGTGGCCGTCGGTGCATTGGGTCTGCTCGCGGCTTATCTGCTATTCAAACGCGGTGACTAATCCGTCTGGCGCAGCTCGTTTTTGAGCCACTGCGCCAGTTGCCGAGCTCGCCCGTCCGCGGCGCGCTTGGGTAGCCACAACGCCAGTTGCGCCGGGGTTTCACTGAAGCCCCATGGCGCAACCAGGCGGCCGGCCTTCAAGTCCTCGGCCACCAGCGGCTCGGGCGCAATCGCCACACCCAGGCCGGCCACTGCGGCTTCCAGCAGATAATACAAATGCTCGAAACTCTGTCCGTACTTCAACGCTTTGGCGTCGAGGTCGCTTTGCTGTGCCCAGCTTGGCCAGGCCTGAGGGCGTGAGGTGGTGTGCAGCAATGGCTCGCTCAGCAGCGCTGCGGGCGGTGCGTCTTGCAGTCGTTCGTAGCCCGCGAATCGCGGGCTCATGACTGGGCCGATCCGTTCGCTCGCCAACTCATAGACTTGCATGTCCGCTGGCCACGGTGGCTCGGCAAACACCAGCAAGGCGTCCAGTCCCGGGCGACGAGGATCGAGATCGCCCTCGCCAGCCGACAGGTGCAGGCGCAGGTCAGGCAGGTCGGCATTCAATCGTCCCAACCTGGGAATAAACCAGCGAGCCAACAAGCTGCCCGAGCAACCCAGTACGAACGGTGCATCGGCGGTGCTCTGGGTCAGCTCTGCACAAACAGTCCGTAAACGCTCGAACACCTCGCCGCTGGCATCGCGCAAACGAATGCCGGCATCTGTGAGTTTCAGGCCGCGACCATCCTTGATAAACAGGCTTACGCCCAAGTGTTCTTCAAGCACCTTGAGTTGCCGGCTGACCGCACCATGGGTCACGTGTAGCTGTTCGGCGGCCTTGCTGACGCTGTTCAGGCGGGCAGTCGCTTCGAAGGCCCGAAGGGCGTTCAGCGGGGGAAGGTCATGGCTCATGAGATCTGTGAGTTTTCCTGACAGGTTGCAGCAATCTTATCGGTTTTCAGCTCAAGGCGTCAGGGGTAGAGTTAACCCCATTGTCTTCCCACGCATTCAACTGGAGCGACCCATGACCCAGACTAATCTGCGCAACGGCCCCGACGCCAACGGCCTGTTTGGCGCGTTCGGCGGCCGTTACGTCGCCGAAACCCTGATGCCGTTGATCCTCGATCTGGCCAGTGAATACGAATTGGCCAAGGATGATCCTGCATTCAAAGAAGAATTGGCCTACTTCCAGCGCGACTACGTGGGTCGTCCAAGCCCACTGTACTTTGCTGAACGTCTGACAGAGTTCTGCGGCGGCGCGAAGATTTACCTCAAGCGCGAAGAGCTGAACCACACCGGCGCGCACAAGATCAACAACTGCATCGGCCAGATCCTGCTGGCGCGGCGCATGGGCAAGAAACGCATCATCGCCGAGACCGGCGCTGGCATGCACGGCGTGGCAACGGCGACCGTGGCTGCACGTTTCGGCCTCGATTGCGTGATCTACATGGGCACCACTGACATCGAACGTCAGCAGGCCAACGTATTTCGCATGAAGCTGCTGGGCGCGGAAGTGATCCCGGTCGTGGCCGGTACCGGCACCCTGAAAGACGCGATGAACGAAGCCCTGCGTGACTGGGTGACCAACGTCGACAGCACCTTCTACCTGATCGGCACTGTCGCCGGTCCGCACCCTTATCCTGCGATGGTTCGCGACTTTCAGGCCGTTATCGGCAAAGAAACCCGTACTCAACTGCAAGACCAGGAAGGTCGTCTGCCAGACAGCCTGGTGGCGTGCATCGGTGGTGGTTCCAACGCCATGGGCCTGTTTCACCCGTTCCTCGACGACAAAAGCGTCGAGATCATCGGCGTTGAAGCGGCCGGTTACGGCATCGAAACCGGTAAACACGCGGCCAGCCTGAACGGCGGCGTACCGGGTGTACTGCACGGCAACCGTACCTTCCTGCTGCAGGACGACGATGGCCAGATCATCGACGCTCACTCGATCTCTGCCGGCCTCGACTATCCAGGCATTGGCCCGGAACACGCCTGGTTGCATGACATCGGCCGCGTTCAGTACACCTCGGTAACCGATGACGAAGCCCTCGACGCGTTCCACAAATGCTGCCGCTTGGAAGGGATTATCCCTGCACTGGAAAGCGCCCATGCCCTGGCCGAAGTGTTCAAGCGCGCACCGACCTTGCCAAAAGATCACCTGATGGTGGTCAACCTGTCCGGCCGTGGCGACAAAGACATGCAAACCGTGATGCACCACATGGAACACTCTCAACAAGAGCAATCCAAGCAGGAGAAACACTGATGAGCCGCCTGCAAACGCGTTTTGCCGAACTCAAGGAACAGAATCGTGCCGCCCTGGTGACCTTCGTGACCGCTGGCGACCCGAGCTATGACACCTCGCTGGCGATCCTCAAAGGCTTGCCCGGCGCTGGTGCCGACGTGATCGAGTTGGGCATGCCCTTCACTGATCCAATGGCCGACGGCCCGGCCATCCAGTTGGCCAACATCCGCGCCCTCGGCGCCAAGCAGAACCTGGCGAAAACCCTGCAAATGGTTCGCGAGTTCCGTGAAGGCAATGCCGAGACGCCGCTGGTGCTGATGGGTTACTTCAACCCGATTCACATGTATGGCGTGCCGCGCTTCATTGCCGATGCCAAAGAGGCCGGTGTTGACGGTCTGATCGTGGTCGACTTGCCGCCCGAGCATAACGGCGAGCTGTGCGACCCGGCCCAGGCTGCCGGTCTGGACTTCATCCGTCTGACTACCCCGACGACCGATGATGTGCGCCTGCCGACCGTCCTGAACGGCAGCTCCGGCTTCGTCTATTACGTATCTGTCGCCGGTGTGACCGGTGCGGGCGCGGCGACGCTGGAGCATGTTGAAGAAGCGGTTGCGCGTCTGCGTCGCCACACCGATCTGCCGATCAGCATCGGTTTTGGTATTCGCACACCGGAGCAAGCGGCGTCCATCGCGCGTCTGGCTGATGGCGTGGTGGTGGGTTCAGCGTTGATCGATCACATCGCCAATGCCTCGACGCCGGATCAGGCAGTTGATGGCGTGTTGAGCCTTTGCTCGGCTCTGGCAGACGGCGTGCGTAAAGCCCGCGTCAGCTGAAGGTAAAGTTCCTGATACAGAGGAATTAGAGCCTCGCGGCACAGACTAAACAGCAAGACCGAGGGCTTCAGGACTGCGTTCTGAAGCCCTTTTTGCTGTATGTGCAGTGAGGAAAGCCCCGATGAAAATGCCGAAACGTCTGATTGCCAGCCTGGGTGTGCTGATGCTCAGTGCCACCCCGTTGCTGAATGCGAGTGCTGATCAGCGCGACGATCACGACCGCGGCGGCCCGCAGCAAGGCCACTACGATAACCACGGTGACAATCATGGCGACGATCACCGTGGCCCGCAGGACAATCATCGCGGCGGCCCTCCGCCACGGGACTTCGGCCCGGTACGCCAGACTATCCACGATAACCATGGTTATTTCGTGCGCGGTGCTCCGCCACCTCCGGGTATTCATCTGGTGCGTGGCCGGCCATTGCCTCACGGCTATTACGGCGAACGCCTGGATAACCGTGCCTTGGGCCGGCTGCCGTATTACCCAGGGTACGAATGGCGCCGTGCGGGCGGCGACATTGTGTTGATCGCCGTAGGAACCGGGATCGTTTATGAAATTCTCGAAGGGGTACTTTGAATAGCAGGTAAGTGTTGAAGGCTTCGCGGGTTAGCCGCGAAGCCTTTCGTTTACGGCAACTCCAAGCCGCCCGCAGCCTTGTGCAACTTCCTCAGATGCTCGCCAACCTGCTTCAGGTTGGCTTCATTGGCGGCCATTTCGGCCGCACGGCTCGGTTCGAGCAGCGCTCTCACTTCTTTGTCCAGATCGCCTGTCAGCGCCTGAAGCTGCTTCTGCCGCAGGCTGCTTTCCGATTCCAGACGCTGCCACTCATTTGGCTGCGGCAATCCATAACCACCGGTGCCGAGCAGCTCCGCCGGACGGCTGAGGAAGCCGCTGTTGGCAAGAATTTGCTGCAAAGTTGCGTTGGCTTTGTCCATGCCGCCGTTCTTCAGTTCCCGAGCGCCCAGATAGCGCTGCTTTACTTCGTCCTGGGCCAGCACCAATTGTTGGCGGAAGGCTGCCTGCTCCAGTAACAGTAATGCTGCGCTGGTGCGCAAATCGGCTTGGTCGATCCATTGCCGGCGCTCTTCAGCTTTTAGGGAGAGCCAGTCTTCGACCTTTTCTTGCTTGATCGGCAAATGCTTCTTCAGCACTTCGAACATCGCTTGATAACGATCGCGGAAGGAGTCGAATCGGTAGCCCAGGCGCAGCGCTTCGCGGGGATCATCCAGCACGCTGGTATCCGCCAGTCCGCGGCCCTTGAGCACTTCCAGCAAACCGTTGGGCATGATGCTGTCTAACCCGACCAGTTTTGTATTGTTAGTGCTGCTACGCAGTAGCTTCAGGCCCTCTACGGCGCAGTTATTGGACAGGAAGAAGTAGTTGCCGTCGTAACTCCAGTGCATTTCAGCGGCGTGTTCCACCACGTCTTCGATCTCGTTGCGCGACAGGTTCAGCGGCACCGAGGCCAGGCTGCGCAGTTCGGTCTTGGTGTATTCGTCGATCACCTGCGCCAGCGGCAGGACAAACAGGCGTGACGGATATTTGCCCACCAGTCCATCCCAGCTCGACAGCTGTACGTCACCGACGAAGGCGCGGTAGGACAACACCAGATGCTGATCCAGATCCAGCCGACAATCTGGCCCACGTGGCCGGCCGGGTGCACAGATCACCAACCGCAACATGCTGTGACCCCAGCGGCTGACCCAGTTCTGGTTGGCTTCTGCCAGCAGATAGTCGACGGCGTAGACCCGTTCCGGATCTACCTGGCCCAGTGGCGTTTTGGCGAAATCGTTGCCAGCATTGAGGAAGGAGAAGGTTTTGCCACATGCGTCTTTAGCGGCGGGCGCCCAGCCGAAATGTTCTTTGTAGTAGCGGTACAACGCAGGACGGCGACAGGCGTAGGCCGGGTCGAGAAGGAAATACTCCATGTTGACCGCGACGAACTCCTTGGGGCTGCTCGTCTCGTAAATGTCCGGGCTGCGGGCAATTTGCCGGTTGTACTGTTCGCGTTCGCCACGACGGCCGACATACTGTGGCCAGCCGGCGAGGTCGAGCAGGTGCGGGTCGTCGCTGAGCGTAAAGCGTCGGTCGGACTGGCCGCGGCATTCATCGGGAATGCCAATCAGCCCTGAGCTGCTGTTGCGCCGGGTGCAGCGCTGAATCAGCGTGCGCTCCGCGTCTGGCCACAGGCGCGAGCGGTCATAGATGTGGGTGAGTTCATGCAACACCGTGGCAAGCATTTCGCGGCGCACGTTGCCATGGGGGCGATAAGTCTTCTTGGTCGCGGCGCTGCCGTCAGTGAGGCTGGCAAGCAGGTTGCGGTTCAGATCGAGCTCGGACACCAGCGACGCCTGGCCATAAGCGTTGCTCGGCATGTCATCGGTCCAGCCGACGTCGATGCGTCGGTCGAGCTGCTCGATGAACCGCGGCGGCAGCGCCTGCATGGCTTCATTTAGCAACGCCTGACTGGCCTGTTGTTGAGCGGGGCTGAGGCCTTCGGTTTTAAGCCTTAATTGCAAGTCAGCCTGGGCCGTGTTGCCGAGCAGCAACATGACCCCGGCCAACAGCCAGGCGCCTGGCGACCTCACAGTGCGAGGATGGCTTCGGCGAGAACCTGATCACTGGCGTCGCGGGCTTCCGGTACGCGGGTACGCAACGTATTGAAGGCCGCTTCCAGGTGCGCGCCACGAATGTCGCCATCGCTGGCAACGAAACTGGCGGCATCGTCGTGGGCTTCACGAACGATCTTCGAGTCACGGATGGACGTCGTGGTATCGGAAGTGAAATCAAGCGTGCGTTGGGTGGCATTGATGATGATGTTACTGGTGGCGACCAGAGTGTGCGCCTGGGCAACATCGGCCAATAACAGCAGGCCAAGGGCGGCAACAATCAGAGGGCTACGCATGGAACGACTCCGCAAGAACAAGGATAACTATTGGACGAGAATTGCCTGCGCCAGTTCAAGGTCACTGGCATGAAGTTTTGGCTGGGTCCGGCGCAGATAAATCAGGGCGGACTCCAGTTGTGCTCCTCGCAGGTGGCCGTCACTGGCGATGAACGCTGCAGCGTCATCTTGTGCCGCGACTAGCAGCTTACGGTCGAAGGGGGCGGAGGTCACCATGCTTGTGGCGTAGCCGGTAGCCACGATGCCTTGTGTAGACAGATTGAAGGCGTCATAGGCATGGACCGAGCCCACCCAGCAGGCTGCCACGAAAAGCGGAGAGATCAACAGATTTGAAGGAAAACGCATGGGACTCGATAGCTGAAGGCGAGTCGCAAGGCTAGCGCAACGCCCGGTCTAGAGCCAGCGCCGAAACATTGGGACACGGCTGGCGTGTCCCACGTCAGTGGTGACGCTTAGATAGTCAGTATGGCTTGCGCCAGTTGTGCGTCAGTCGCGTTCAGCTGAGGTGCCTGGTGGCGAATATGGTCGAGTGCGCTTTCCAGTTTCACGCCACGAATGGCGCCTTCGCTGGCCACGAAGCTGGCGGCGTCGTCACGGGCGGCGCGTACGATTTTGTCATCGCGAAAGGAAGAAGTGACATCGGAGGTCGCATCGGACGTGGCCTTGAGCGCGCCGACGACGGCATCGGTGGTCACGATAAAGCTGGTGGCGTGGGAATTGGCGGCCACGGCAAGCAGGGCTGCAGCGCTGAGCAGACGAAGACGGGACATGGTGAAACTCCTTTGGGGAAACTGATTGAGAGGTGGCGCAGTGTCTGTTGAGTCAGACGCCAATCATGCAGCGTTCGCCACGTTTCATCTGGATATTAGGCCTATGAGTGTCGGTTCGAACAGTCCCGTCTGTTCAAGCAGGAAGCTAGCGCCAGAACGGTTTATCCAGCTCGTTGAGACGATCCGCGAGGCTGATGTTCAAGTCTGAGAGCTGCCGGTCATTGAGTTGACCCAACAAACGCCGGGTTCGAGCCCTTTCCAGGCTATTGGCGAGGCCCCTCAGCAATCTACGAACCCAGTGGTAGCGAGGCGTTGATTGAGACGTGGAAACGGAAACATCCAGTAAGTGATTCATGGCGCGGTCCTTTTGCGGGCAGTTCGGGATTTCATGGTGATCCCGTCCTCTTCTCCACAACAGACACACTGCACTGAAATTGTACTGGTTCAGTTGTTGAAATAGTAAAACTGTACCTATTAAGCGGGGTCTCTACTGTATGACCCATGTAGAGGGTCCAAAACGACAAAGCCCGTCGTGGTTTCCCACGACGGGCTTTGTTTTTTCAATTTGGAGTGCTGGCGGTGGACCCGGTGGGTCAGAGCCAGCGACGCTAACTTAGCGCCAGAACGGCTTGCTCAGCTCTTCGTAGCGTTGTGCTTCGCTAATCCCTGCGTCAGCCAGCAGACGCGAATCCAGACGAGCCAGTTGATGGCGGCTGGAGATGCGGCGCTGCCACAGCATCAGGTTGGCGAGAACGCGAAGAGGCGTCGAAGCCTGGGTTTTTACAGCGTTGTCTTCGAAAAACAGCTCGGAACTGAGTGTACGTTCCATGGTTGACATCCTTCCGCTTATGGCGGGATTAGGTAGTGGTTTAACTGATGCCAATGATCCTCTCGTTTGGCCAGTCTCTCTAGATACAGTTCACCTGTATTGTGAGGGACCAGTTAACTGTTAAAAGGTGGTGTACTGGTCGAAATTGAGGCAACTGTACTTGTCTGCACTAATATTGTGCATTTTTGGTTAATTGACTCGGAAAGGTAGGTAATTACGGTAGGAAAAGACCGGTACAGCAGTACAGTTTTGTTCGGAATTTTGTCTGGCAACAGCGAGCTGACGAAACTGTGTTTGCGTCAGCTGCTATCTGTACCAATTACACCGCCAGCATGCGCCCGGTTTCTTCCAGGTTTATGTGCCAGCTCAGGGCATCGCGCAGGATATGCGGCGTATGTCCGCCGAGTGCACACGCGGCTGTGAAGTAGTTATCCAGGGCTTGGCGATAGTCCGGGTGCACGCAGTTATCGATAATGACTCGAGCGCGCTCTCGCGGTGCCAAGCCACGCAAGTCCGCCAGACCGATCTCGGTGACGAGGATGTCGACGTCATGCTCAGTGTGATCAACGTGGCTGACCATCGGCACCACGCTGGAGATCGCGCCGCCCTTGGCGATCGACTTGGTCACGAAGATCGCCAAATGCGCGTTGCGCGCAAAGTCGCCCGAGCCGCCGATGCCGTTCATCATCCGCGTGCCGCAGATGTGGGTGGAGTTGACGTTGCCGTACAAGTCGAACTCAAGCGCCGTATTGATGCCGATGATGCCGAGTCGGCGCACCACTTCCGGGTGGTTGGAAATTTCTTGCGGGCGCAGGACCAGTTTGTCCTTGTAGCGCTCAAGGTTGCCGAAAACATCGGTATTGCGACGGCTCGACAAGGTGATTGAACTGCCTGAAGCAAAGCTCAGCTTGCCGGCGTCGATCAGGTCGAAGGTCGAGTCCTGAAGCACTTCGGAGTACATCGTCAGGTCTTCGAACGGCGAGTCGATCAGCCCGCACATGACCGAGTTGGCGATGTTGCCAATCCCGGCTTGCAGCGGGCCGAGCTTGTTGGTCATGCGCCCGGCAGCCACTTCCTGTTTGAAGAAGTCGATCAGGTGGTCGGCAATGGCCTGGGTATCAACGTCCGGCGGCAGTACGGTGGACGGCGAGTCAGACTGATTGGTGATCACGATTGCGACGATCTTTTCTGGCGGAATCGGGATGGCTGTGCTGCCAATGCGATCGTCGACCTTTACCAGCGGGATCGGCGTGCGGGTCGGCCGATAGGTCGGGATATAGATGTCGTGCAGACCTTCGAGATTCGGGTTGTGCGCCAGGTTGATCTCGACGATCACCTGTTTGGCGAAAATCGCGAAGCTGGCCGAGTTACCCACCGAAGTGGTCGGCACGATATGGCCCTGCTCGGTGATGGCCACGGCCTCAATCACCGCGATGTCCGGCAGTTTTAGCTGCTGGTTGCGCAGTTGCTCCACGGTTTCCGAGAGGTGCTGGTCAATGAACATCACTTCGCCGGCATTAATGGCCTTGCGCAGGGTGCTGTCGACCTGGAACGGCATGCGTCGTGACAATACGCCGGCTTCGGTGAGCTGTTTATCGAGGTCGTTGCCCAGGCTCGCGCCGGTCATCAGGGTGATTTTCAGCGGGGTGATTTTGGCGCGTTCGGCCAGTGCGTGGGGCACGGCTTTGGCTTCGCCGGCGCGGGTGAAGCCACTCATGCCGACGGTCATGCCGTCCTGAATCAGAGCGGCAGCGTCAGCGGCGCTCATCACTTTATCCAACAACGAAGGCAAGCGAGTACGATCACGGTACATGGATTGTTATCTCGGGCAACGAAAGCAAGGTGTGCAGTCTAGTGATTTCAAAAAAATTCCTCCCGCTACCATGGTCGAATGCAGAGCCCTGATTTAGAGCCTTTGGTCGGGTTTTGGCAGGCAATAAAAAACCCCAGCCTACTAAAGGCTGAGGTTTTGGGTATTGCGCTGGAGCAGGTTTTACTCGACGGCTTTGACCATGTCTTCGATGACTTTCTTGGCGTCGCCGAAGACCATCATGGTTTTGTCGAGGTAGAACAGCTCGTTGTCCAGACCGGCATAGCCGCTGGCCATCGAGCGCTTGTTGACGATCACGGTCTTGGCTTTATAGGCCTCGAGAATCGGCATACCGGCAATCGGCGATTTTGGATCGTTCTTCGCGGCCGGGTTGACCACATCGTTGGCGCCGAGCACCAGCACCACGTCGGTCTGACCGAACTCGGAGTTGATGTCATCCATCTCGAATACCTGCTCGTAAGGCACTTCGGCCTCGGCCAACAGGACGTTCATGTGCCCTGGCATCCGACCCGCCACCGGGTGGATCGCAAACTTCACGGTCACGCCGCGATGGGTCAGCTTCTCCGCCAGTTCCATCAGTGAGTGCTGGGCGCGTGCCACCGCCAGGCCGTAGCCCGGAACGATGATGACGGTGTCGGCGTTGGTCAGCAGGAAGGTCGCGTCGTCAGCCGAACCGGATTTCACTGGACGGGCTTCTTTCGAGCCAGCAGGGCCGGCCGCATCCGCCGTGTTGCCGAACCCGCCGAGCAACACGTTGAAGAACGAACGGTTCATCGCCTTGCACATGATGTACGAGAGGATCGCACCGGACGAACCCACCAGCGAACCTGCGATGATCAGCATCGAGTTGTTCAGCGAGAAGCCGATACCCGCCGCTGCCCAGCCCGAGTAGCTGTTGAGCATCGACACCACTACCGGCATGTCTGCGCCGCCGATCGGGATGATGATCAGCACGCCCAGCACGAAGGCCATGGCCAGCATCAGCGCGAAGGCGCTGAGGTTGCCGGTCAGCATGAAGGTGATGCCCAGAGCCAGTGTCGCCAGACCCAGCAGCAGGTTCAGTTTGTGCTGGCCGCCGAACTGCACGGGTGCGCCCTGGAACAGGCGGAACTTGTACTTGCCCGACAGCTTGCCGAACGCGATCACCGAACCGGAGAAGGTGATTGCACCGATGGCCGCACCGAGGAACAGCTCCATGCGGTTACCGGCAGGAATGGAGTCACCCAGTTGCTTGACGATACCCAGCGATTGCGGTTCAACGACAGCAGCGATGGCAATGAACACCGCGGCCATACCGATCATGCTGTGCATGAAGGCGACCAGTTCCGGCATTTTGGTCATTTCAACGCGCTTGGCCATGATCGACCCGGCGGTACCGCCGACCAACAGACCTACGATGACGTAACCGATGCCAGCGGTGGCCAACTCGGCGCCCAGCTTATAGACGAGGCCCACGGTGGTGAGGATCGCCAATGCCATGCCGAGCATGCCGTACACATTGCCGCGTCGGGAGGTCGTCGGGTGTGAGAGGCCTTTGAGGGCCTGGATGAAACAGATCGACGCGATCAAGTAGAGCGTCGTTACAAGATTCATGCTCATTACTTAGGCGCCTCTTCTTTTACTGCTTTTGGGGCTTTTTTCTTGAACATCTCAAGCATCCTGCGGGTAACCAGGAAGCCACCAAATACGTTCACCGCTGCCAGAGCTACCGCCAGGGTGCCCATGGTTTTGCCCAGAGGTGTGACGGTCAACGCCGCGGCCAGCATGGCGCCGACGATCACGATCGCCGAGATCGCGTTGGTTACCGCCATCAAAGGCGTGTGCAGTGCAGGTGTAACGTTCCAGACCACGTGATAACCGACATAAATCGCCAGCACGAAGATGATCAGGTTGTAGATACCGGGGGAGATAAGCTCTTCCATCGTCTGAATCCCTGCTTAGGCGTTTTTGCGGATGACTTGGCCGTCGCGGCACATCAGGCACGCGGCGACGATGTCGTCTTCGAGGTTGATCTCGAACTGGCCTTCTTTGTTGAAGACCAGCTTCAGGAAGTCCAGCAGGTTGCGTGCGTACAGTGCCGAAGCGTCTGCCGCGACTGCGCCGGCCAGATTGGTCGGACCGCAAATGGTCACGCCATTCTCGATCACAACCTGATCAGCCACAGTCAGCGGGCAGTTACCGCCCTGGGCTGCCGCGAGGTCGATGACCACCGAGCCCGGCTTCATCTGCGCTACGGTTTCCGCGCTCAACAGCGTCGGCGCCTTGCGGCCCGGGATCAGTGCGGTGGTGATGACAATGTCGGCCTGTTTGGCGCGTTCGTGCACGGCCAGGGCCTGACGTTGCATCCAGCTGGTGGGCATTGGTCGCGCGTAACCGCCGACACCAACGGCGCATTCGCGCTCTTCATCGGTTTCGTAAGGTACGTCGACGAACTTGGCGCCGAGGGACTCGATCTGCTCTTTTACCGCAGGACGTACGTCAGACGCTTCGATCACTGCACCCAGACGTTTCGCCGTAGCGATCGCCTGCAAACCAGCCACGCCAGCGCCGAGAATCAGCACGCGAGCCGCTTTCACGGTACCCGCAGCAGTCATCAGCATCGGCATGAAGCGAGGATAGTGGTGAGCGGCCAGCAACACGGCTTTATAGCCGGCGATGTTGGCTTGAGAGGACAGCACATCCAGGCTCTGAGCGCGGGAGGTGCGCGGCGCGGCTTCCAGTGCGAAAGCGGTAATGCCGCACTCAGCCAGCTTGGCAATGATTTCATTGCTGAACGGATTGAGCATGCCCACCACAACGGTGCCGCTTTTTATCAGCGGCAGTTCGCTGTCGCTGGGGGCGACCACCTTGAGAATCAGCTCGGCACCAAACGCATCGTTGGCGCTGCCAATAATCGCGCCTGCCGCTTCATAGGCACTGTCGACAACGCTGGCGTTAATACCGGCGCCGCTTTGAACAGTGACCTTATGACCCTGGCCGATCAGCTTCTTGATGGTTTCCGGGGTTGCAGCAACCCGTGTTTCACCCGTCTGGGTTTCGAGAGGAACACCAATGTGCACGTCAAATCTCCTGCGTGATCTTATTGAGTAAACCCAGGCACTTCGGATGGTGCGGCTGGGGCGGCCGATCAGCACGATCCCGCCAAATCAGGGCGGGGCGCGGCATTTTGCAGGCGAACTTAGTGCCCTTCAAGGGTTTATGACGGGTGACGGAAAATTAACTACAAGTCACCCCGTGACCGAATGTCGCAACTGACCGGTTCAATCCCTTGCAGGCCGTGCCTTGTAAGGATTCTTGTAAAAATTGAAGAATTTACGCATCGGTCAGGTGAATGAGTCGTTATTGCTCCGCAATAGAGGCTCAAGGCCACGTTTTCAGGCTCTTGTGGGACGTTTGTACTGCTTGTCGGTACAGTCTTCGAATATGCGACAAATACTTATATCTGTAGTGCTTTGATTTTGCTGACTACGGGGTCAGCTAATAGCGCAAGGCCTTTATCCTTCTAGGCTGTAGCTCTGTGCCTGATTGACCAGCCAATCACGAAATGCCCTTAAAGAGGCCGATTCGACCTTTCGCTCGGGAATCATCAAGTAATACGCCTTGATGCTTGATAACGCCTGGGCGTTGGCAATGACCAGGCGTTTCTCGGCCAGTTCACGTTGAATCAGGAACGGTGGAATCAACGCTATTCCCATATCGTGCATGGCCGCTTGGGCAAGCATGGAGAATAGCTCGTAGCGCGGCCCTGTCATGTCTCGCGGGATATTTAGGTTTTGAGAATTGAACCACTGGCGCCAGGCATAAGGGCGAGTGGTCTGCTGCAACAGGGGCAATTCGGCGATGTCGCCGGGAGACAGGGTTGTCTTTTTCCCCATGAGATTGGGGCTGCACACCGGCATCGGATTTTCACCCATCAGCCTGTGGGATTCGGTACCTGACCAGTCCGCGTCGCCAAAATAGATCGCGGCATCGAAGTCGGTGTCGGCAAACAGGAAGGGGCGCGTTCGGTTGGTGAGGTTGACCGTCACTTCCGGGTGTTTTTGCTGGAAATCCTTGAGCCGTGGCAACAGCCATTGAGTGCCGAAGGTTGGAACCACCGCCAGCTCGATCACGTTGGCACCTTGCTGGCCCATCACTGACAAGGTGTCCCGTTCAACGGCATCGAGTTGGGTGGCCACCCGGCGGCTGTAGGAAAGACCGGCCTCCGTTAGCTTGACCCCGCGTCGCGAGCGACGGAACAGTTCTACGCTGAGGAACTCCTCAAGGCTGGCGATCTGTCGGCAAATGGCGCCTTGAGTGAGCGAAAGCTCCTGAGCCGCCTTGGTAAAACTTTCGTGGCGAGCCGCAGCTTCAAAGCTGATCAGGGCAGTTGTGCTGGGGATTTTCCTGCGCATGTACGTCAACCTCACTAATACATTGCATAAAAGCTACTTTGCGATGTTTCGGAGTGAGAAATTAGCACAACAGTATGCAAAATCCTCGTTTGCCGTAACGCCGAACCCGGCCTAGGATCAGCCCACGTTATTTGACCCGATTCGAGAGGACACACTCATGGGCGGTAAAGCTAGCTTCAACTGGATCGATCCCCTGCTGCTGGATCAACAGCTCACCGAAGAGGAACGCATGATCCGCGACACCGCTGAGCAATTCGCTCAGCAGAAGCTCGCGCCGCGTGTTCTCGAAGCTTTCCGCCATGAAAAGACCGACCCGGCAATCTTTCGCGAGATGGGCGAAATAGGTCTGTTGGGCGCAACGATCCCTGAGCAGTATGGTGGTAGCGGCTTGAACTACGTCAGCTACGGCCTGATAGCCCGTGAAGTCGAGCGCGTCGACTCCGGCTACCGCTCGATGATGAGCGTGCAGTCCTCGCTGGTCATGGTGCCGATCAATGAATTCGGTACCGAAGCCCAAAAGCAGAAGTACCTGCCGAAACTGGCTTCAGGCGAATGGATTGGTTGCTTCGGTCTGACTGAACCTAACCACGGTTCCGACCCGGGCGCGATGATTACTCGTGCGCGCAAAGTGGAAGGCGGCTACAGCCTGACCGGCAACAAGATGTGGATCACCAACAGCCCGATCGCTGATGTGTTCGTGGTCTGGGGCAAGGACGACGCTGGCGACATCCGCGGCTTCGTTCTGGAGAAAGGCTGGAAAGGCCTGAGTGCTCCTGCGATTCACGGCAAGGTTGGCCTGCGCGCATCCATCACCGGCGAGATCGTCATGGACAACGTGTTTGTCCCTGAAGAGAACATCTTCCCGGATGTCCGTGGCTTGAAAGGCCCTTTTACTTGCCTCAACTCGGCACGTTACGGCATTTCCTGGGGGGCGCTGGGCGCGGCCGAGTTTTGCTGGCACACCGCTCGCCAGTACACGCTGGATCGTCAGCAGTTCGGACGCCCGTTGGCTGCTACTCAGCTGATCCAGAAGAAGCTGGCCGACATGCAGACTGAAATCACCCTGGCGCTGCAAGGTTGCCTGCGTCTGGGTCGTATGAAAGATGAAGGTACTGCAGCGGTCGAGATCACTTCGATGATGAAGCGCAACTCCTGCGGCAAGTCCTTGGACATTGCTCGCATGGCGCGCGACATGCTGGGTGGTAACGGAATTTCCGATGAGTTCGGTGTTGCTCGCCACTTGGTCAACCTGGAAGTGGTGAATACCTATGAAGGTACGCATGACGTCCACGCACTGATCCTCGGTCGTGCTCAGACTGGCATCCAGGCGTTCTATTAATAGGAGAACGGCCATGGGCGCGCTTTCGCATCTACGGGTACTGGATTTATCGCGGGTTCTGGCCGGGCCGTGGGCCGGGCAGATCCTTGCTGACCTTGGCGCCGAAGTGATCAAGGTCGAGCGCCCGGGTAATGGCGATGACACGCGCGCCTGGGGGCCTCCCTTCCTTAAAGACGCTTATGGCGAGAACACTAGCGAGGCCGCCTATTACTTGTCGGCCAATCGCAACAAGCAATCGGTCACCATCGACTTCACTCGGCCTGAAGGGCAGAAGCTGGTGCGCGATCTGGCGGCGAAGTCGGACATCCTGATCGAGAACTTCAAGGTCGGTGGGCTGGCGGCATATGGTTTGGACTATGAGTCTCTAAAGGCGATCAATCCGAATCTGATCTATTGCTCGATTACCGGGTTTGGCCAGACAGGCCCTTACGCCAAGCGCGCGGGTTATGACTTCATGATCCAGGGACTGGGCGGTCTGATGAGTCTGACGGGGCGACCCGAAGGAGATGAGGGTGCCGGGCCGGTGAAAGTCGGCGTGGCGCTGACGGACATTTTGACCGGTCTCTATTCGACCGTGGCGATCCTTGCAGCGCTTGCGCATCGGGATCATGACGGCGGCGGTCAGCATATTGATATGGCGCTGCTGGATGTTCAGGTGGCTTGTCTGGCTAACCAGGCAATGAATTACCTGACTACGGGCAATGCTCCGAAGCGCCTGGGTAATGCTCATCCGAATATCGTGCCTTATCAGGACTTTCCTACGGCGGATGGAGACTTCATCCTCACCGTGGGTAATGACGGGCAGTTTCGCAAGTTTGCTGAAGTGGCTGGTCAGCCGCAGTGGGCAGATGATCCACGCTTTGCGACCAACAAGTTGCGGGTGGCAAATCGTGCGGTGTTGATTCCGCTTATTCGCCAGGCGACTGTGTTCAAGACGACTGCTGAGTGGGTGCTGCAGTTGGAGCAAGCAGGTGTGCCGTGCGGGCCGATCAATGATTTGGCTCAGATGTTTGCGGATCCTCAGGTTAAGGCGCGCGGGTTGGCGATCGAGCTGCCCCATGTGCTGGCCGGGATGGTGCCGCAAGTGGCGAGTCCGATTCGTCTGTCCGAAACGCCTGTGGAGTATCGCAATGCGCCTCCTCTATTAGGGGAGCATACGCTGGAGGTTCTGCAGCGGGTGTTGGGTCTGGATGCTGGTGCTGTGGCGGCATTCAAAGAAGCCGGGGTGCTCTGAGGATTTCTTCTATATAGGGGGGAGTGGTTTTACTCTCCTATATAGAGAGGAAGCGGGCTGTTTTCCGGCGTTCTGCAAGTGTTTGATAGAAAAGCGCAATTAAGGGTTGACGGCAGATTCTGGAAGTCTATAATTCGCCCCACTTCCGGCGCAGTCGAAACGGAAAACTCCTTGGTAAACAATGAGTTACGCAGTTTTCGACAGCGAGTTGCTTCAGGTCATCGAAGCCCAGAAGGAGTTGAAAGAGCGGGGTTGTTTGGCTCTTTTAACGATTCGATCTTCTCGGTCGAAAGCGGTGTAAAAGAGGTGTTGACAGCAGCGAGTAACGCTGTAGAATTCGCCTCCCGCTAACGAGAGATCGGAAGCGCAAGTGGTTGAAGTTGCAAAGGAAACTTTGAAAACTTCGAAAAATAACCGCTTGACAGCAACAGAGGCTGCTGTAGAATGCGCGCCTCGGTTGAGACGAAAGATCTTAACCAACCGCTCTTTAACAACTGAATCAAGCAATTCGTGTGGGTGCTTGTGGAGTCAGACTGATAGTCAACAAGATTATCAGCATCACAAGTTACTCCGCGAGAAATCAAAGATGTAACCAACGATTGCTGAGCCAAGTTTAGGGTTTCTTAAAAACCCAAAGATGTTTGAACTGAAGAGTTTGATCATGGCTCAGATTGAACGCTGGCGGCAGGCCTAACACATGCAAGTCGAGCGGCAGCACGGGTACTTGTACCTGGTGGCGAGCGGCGGACGGGTGAGTAATGCCTAGGAATCTGCCTGGTAGTGGGGGATAACGCTCGGAAACGGACGCTAATACCGCATACGTCCTACGGGAGAAAGCAGGGGACCTTCGGGCCTTGCGCTATCAGATGAGCCTAGGTCGGATTAGCTAGTTGGTGAGGTAATGGCTCACCAAGGCGACGATCCGTAACTGGTCTGAGAGGATGATCAGTCACACTGGAACTGAGACACGGTCCAGACTCCTACGGGAGGCAGCAGTGGGGAATATTGGACAATGGGCGAAAGCCTGATCCAGCCATGCCGCGTGTGTGAAGAAGGTCTTCGGATTGTAAAGCACTTTAAGTTGGGAGGAAGGGCATTTACCTAATACGTAAGTGTTTTGACGTTACCGACAGAATAAGCACCGGCTAACTCTGTGCCAGCAGCCGCGGTAATACAGAGGGTGCAAGCGTTAATCGGAATTACTGGGCGTAAAGCGCGCGTAGGTGGTTTGTTAAGTTGGATGTGAAATCCCCGGGCTCAACCTGGGAACTGCATTCAAAACTGACAAGCTAGAGTATGGTAGAGGGTGGTGGAATTTCCTGTGTAGCGGTGAAATGCGTAGATATAGGAAGGAACACCAGTGGCGAAGGCGACCACCTGGACTGATACTGACACTGAGGTGCGAAAGCGTGGGGAGCAAACAGGATTAGATACCCTGGTAGTCCACGCCGTAAACGATGTCAACTAGCCGTTGGGAGCCTTGAGCTCTTAGTGGCGCAGCTAACGCATTAAGTTGACCGCCTGGGGAGTACGGCCGCAAGGTTAAAACTCAAATGAATTGACGGGGGCCCGCACAAGCGGTGGAGCATGTGGTTTAATTCGAAGCAACGCGAAGAACCTTACCAGGCCTTGACATCCAATGAACTTTCCAGAGATGGATTGGTGCCTTCGGGAACATTGAGACAGGTGCTGCATGGCTGTCGTCAGCTCGTGTCGTGAGATGTTGGGTTAAGTCCCGTAACGAGCGCAACCCTTGTCCTTAGTTACCAGCACGTAATGGTGGGCACTCTAAGGAGACTGCCGGTGACAAACCGGAGGAAGGTGGGGATGACGTCAAGTCATCATGGCCCTTACGGCCTGGGCTACACACGTGCTACAATGGTCGGTACAGAGGGTTGCCAAGCCGCGAGGTGGAGCTAATCCCAGAAAACCGATCGTAGTCCGGATCGCAGTCTGCAACTCGACTGCGTGAAGTCGGAATCGCTAGTAATCGCGAATCAGAATGTCGCGGTGAATACGTTCCCGGGCCTTGTACACACCGCCCGTCACACCATGGGAGTGGGTTGCACCAGAAGTAGCTAGTCTAACCTTCGGGAGGACGGTTACCACGGTGTGATTCATGACTGGGGTGAAGTCGTAACAAGGTAGCCGTAGGGGAACCTGCGGCTGGATCACCTCCTTAATCGACGACATCAGCTGCTCCATAAGCTCCCACACGAATTGCTTGATTCATTGAAGAAGACGATAAGAAGCAGCCCGAAATTGGGTCTGTAGCTCAGTTGGTTAGAGCGCACCCCTGATAAGGGTGAGGTCGGCAGTTCGAATCTGCCCAGACCCACCAATTTTGTGTGGGAACCTGTAGAAATACGGGGCCATAGCTCAGCTGGGAGAGCGCCTGCCTTGCACGCAGGAGGTCAACGGTTCGATCCCGTTTGGCTCCACCACTAACTGCTTCTGTTGTTGAAAGCTTAGAAATGAGCATTCCATCCTGGTGATGGTGAATGTTGATTTCTAGTCTTTGGCTAGATCGTTCTTTAAAAATTTGGGTATGTGATAGAAAGATAGACTGAACGTTACTTTCACTGGTGACGGATCAGGCTAAGGTAAAATTTGTGAGTTGCTCTTTATGAGCAAGCATCGAATTTTCGGCGAATGTCGTCTTCACAGTATAACCAGATTGCTTGGGGTTATATGGTCAAGTGAAGAAGCGCATACGGTGGATGCCTTGGCAGTCAGAGGCGATGAAAGACGTGGTAGCCTGCGAAAAGCTTCGGGGAGTCGGCAAACAGACTTTGATCCGGAGATGTCTGAATGGGGGAACCCAGCCATCATAAGATGGTTATCTTAAGCTGAATACATAGGCTTAAGAGGCGAACCAGGGGAACTGAAACATCTAAGTACCCTGAGGAAAAGAAATCAACCGAGATTCCCTTAGTAGTGGCGAGCGAACGGGGACTAGCCCTTAAGTGGCTTTGAGATTAGCGGAACGTTCTGGAAAGTACGGCCATAGTGGGTGATAGCCCTGTACGCGAAAATCTCTTAGTCATGAAATCGAGTAGGACGGAGCACGAGAAACTTTGTCTGAATATGGGGGGACCATCCTCCAAGGCTAAATACTACTGACTGACCGATAGTGAACTAGTACCGTGAGGGAAAGGCGAAAAGAACCCCGGAGAGGGGAGTGAAATAGATCCTGAAACCGTATGCGTACAAGCAGTGGGAGCCCACTTTGTTGGGTGACTGCGTACCTTTTGTATAATGGGTCAGCGACTTATTTTCAGTGGCGAGCTTAACCGAATAGGGGAGGCGTAGCGAAAGCGAGTCTTAATAGGGCGTCTAGTCGCTGGGAATAGACCCGAAACCGGGCGATCTATCCATGGGCAGGTTGAAGGTTGGGTAACACTAACTGGAGGACCGAACCGACTACCGTTGAAAAGTTAGCGGATGACCTGTGGATCGGAGTGAAAGGCTAATCAAGCTCGGAGATAGCTGGTTCTCCTCGAAAGCTATTTAGGTAGCGCCTCATGTATCACTGTAGGGGGTAGAGCACTGTTTCGGCTAGGGGGTCATCCCGACTTACCAAACCGATGCAAACTCCGAATACCTACAAGTGCCGAGCATGGGAGACACACGGCGGGTGCTAACGTCCGTCGTGAAAAGGGAAACAACCCAGACCGTCAGCTAAGGTCCCAAAGTTATGGTTAAGTGGGAAACGATGTGGGAAGGCTTAGACAGCTAGGAGGTTGGCTTAGAAGCAGCCACCCTTTAAAGAAAGCGTAATAGCTCACTAGTCGAGTCGGCCTGCGCGGAAGATGTAACGGGGCTCAAACCATACACCGAAGCTACGGGTATCACTTAGGTGATGCGGTAGAGGAGCGTTCTGTAAGCCTGTGAAGGTGAGTTGAGAAGCTTGCTGGAGGTATCAGAAGTGCGAATGCTGACATGAGTAACGACAATGGGTGTGAAAAACACCCACGCCGAAAGACCAAGGTTTCCTGCGCAACGTTAATCGACGCAGGGTTAGTCGGTCCCTAAGGCGAGGCTGAAAAGCGTAGTCGATGGAAAACAGGTTAATATTCCTGTACTTCTGGTTATTGCGATGGAGGGACGGAGAAGGCTAGGCCAGCTTGGCGTTGGTTGTCCAAGTTTAAGGTGGTAGGCTGGAATCTTAGGTAAATCCGGGATTCTAAGGCCGAGAGCTGATGACGAGTTACCCTTTGGGTGACGAAGTGGTTGATGCCATGCTTCCAAGAAAAGCTTCTAAGCTTCAGGTAACCAGGAACCGTACCCCAAACCGACACAGGTGGTTGGGTAGAGAATACCAAGGCGCTTGAGAGAACTCGGGTGAAGGAACTAGGCAAAATGGCACCGTAACTTCGGGAGAAGGTGCGCCGGTGAGGGTGAAGCATTTACTGCGTAAGCCCATGCCGGTCGAAGATACCAGGCCGCTGCGACTGTTTATTAAAAACACAGCACTCTGCAAACACGAAAGTGGACGTATAGGGTGTGACGCCTGCCCGGTGCCGGAAGGTTAATTGATGGGGTTAGCTAACGCGAAGCTCTTGATCGAAGCCCCGGTAAACGGCGGCCGTAACTATAACGGTCCTAAGGTAGCGAAATTCCTTGTCGGGTAAGTTCCGACCTGCACGAATGGCGTAACGATGGCGGCGCTGTCTCCACCCGAGACTCAGTGAAATTGAAATCGCTGTGAAGATGCAGTGTATCCGCGGCTAGACGGAAAGACCCCGTGAACCTTTACTATAGCTTTGCACTGGACTTTGAATTTGCTTGTGTAGGATAGGTGGGAGGCTTTGAAGCGTGGACGCCAGTTCGCGTGGAGCCAACCTTGAAATACCACCCTGGCAACTTTGAGGTTCTAACTCAGGTCCGTTATCCGGATCGAGGACAGTGTATGGTGGGTAGTTTGACTGGGGCGGTCTCCTCCTAAAGAGTAACGGAGGAGTACGAAGGTGCGCTCAGACCGGTCGGAAATCGGTCGTAGAGTATAAAGGCAAAAGCGCGCTTGACTGCGAGACAGACACGTCGAGCAGGTACGAAAGTAGGTCTTAGTGATCCGGTGGTTCTGTATGGAAGGGCCATCGCTCAACGGATAAAAGGTACTCCGGGGATAACAGGCTGATACCGCCCAAGAGTTCATATCGACGGCGGTGTTTGGCACCTCGATGTCGGCTCATCACATCCTGGGGCTGAAGCCGGTCCCAAGGGTATGGCTGTTCGCCATTTAAAGTGGTACGCGAGCTGGGTTTAGAACGTCGTGAGACAGTTCGGTCCCTATCTGCCGTGGACGTTTGAGATTTGAGAGGGGCTGCTCCTAGTACGAGAGGACCGGAGTGGACGAACCTCTGGTGTTCCGGTTGTCACGCCAGTGGCATTGCCGGGTAGCTATGTTCGGAATAGATAACCGCTGAAAGCATCTAAGCGGGAAACTAGCCTCAAGATGAGATCTCACTGGGACCTTGAGTCCCCTGAAGGGCCGTCGAAGACTACGACGTTGATAGGTTGGGTGTGTAAGCGCTGTGAGGCGTTGAGCTAACCAATACTAATTGCCCGTGAGGCTTGACCATATAACACCCAAGCAATTTGTGAACTCGAAAGAGGCCAGATTGCGGTGTGTGAAGACGAAACGAACCGAAAGTTCGAGATACTCACAAAACACCAAACTATCGCATACCCATTCGCTGGAGCGTGATCCGTAAGGAGAACGACCTGGCTACCGAATTTCTTGACGACCATAGAGCATTGGAACCACCTGATCCCATCCCGAACTCAGCAGTGAAACGATGCATCGCCGATGGTAGTGTGGGGTTTCCCCATGTGAGAGTAGGTCATCGTCAAGATTAAATTCCGAAACCCCTATCTGCGTATGCAGGTAGGGGTTTTGTTTTAGTAGAAGTCACCAGTTTTTCTGGCACGTTACGACTGTAACGGGCTAGTCACAGAATTTCTTGACGACCATAGAGCATTGGAACCACCTGATCCCATCCCGAACTCAGCAGTGAAACGATGCATCGCCGATGGTAGTGTGGGGTTTCCCCATGTGAGAGTAGGTCATCGTCAAGATTGAATTCCGAAACCCCTGTCTGCTAACGCAGACAGGGGTTTTGTCGTTCTGGGCTAGCTAAACGCTCAGAAACGCCATCGCCAAACCAGTGGAATGTTCCCGCAGAGACAACAAAGCCAGCCCCCGGATTCAGGCGCTGGCTTTGTTGGAGTGATGAGTGATTAGAACTGGTAGCTCACTGTCGCGGCGACATTCCGTTCTTCGCCCAGGTAGCAGAAGTTCAGGCTGGCACAGGAGGCTACGTAGGACTCATTCGTCAGGTTGTTCGCATTCAAGCGAACATCCACTCCCTTCAACCCTACTTTGCCTAAGTCGTAACCAACAGACGCATCGAACAGCGTGTAGGACGGCACCTTCATGGTGTTTTCCGCGTCGGCCCAGCTATAGCCGACATATCGCACACCACCACCCAGTCGCAGACCATCGAGTGCCGCGCTGTCGAACTTATAGTCAGCCCAGAACGAAGCCATGTGCCGTGGCGCCTGGGTCGGCGAGTTGCCCTTGTTCTCGATTACGTCGGTGGCCGTGCTCAAGGTGCTGATCATCGACTTCGAGTACTCAATGTCGGTGAAGGTGTAGCTGCCGAGCACTTTAAAGTTGTCAGTCAGCTGCATGTGCGCTTCCAGTTCCAGGCCCTGGGAGCGGACAGCACCTACGGCGCGATAGAAGTTTTCCTGCGGCAGTTTGGTCGCCAGGTTTTCCTGATCAATGCGGAACAACGACGCGGTAAACAAGTTGTCGGTGCCCGGCGGTTGGTATTTCAGGCCCACTTCCCACTGAGTGCCATCGGTTGGTGCCAGGGGATTACCGGCATTGTCCGAGTAGGAGTTCGGGTTGAACGACTCGGAGTAGCTGATGTAAGGCGCAATGCCGTTATCGAACAGGTACAGCGCGCCGGCGCGACCGGTCAGCTTGGTGCGTTTGTCACTAATTTCAGTGCCTTGCGAACGCCCGGTTTCAGCCAGCCGATTCTCATCGGACGTTTCGACCCCGTCTTGGCGCAGCCCGAGCGAGAAGCGCCACTGGTCCATCTCGATCAGGTCCTGCAGGTACACGCCGGTTTGTTCCAGGCGACGCAGATAACTGGTCGGACTGTAGAATTCGATATCCGAATTTCCATACACCGGGTTGAACGCATCAATCGGTGCAAGACCACCGCTGGTCCAGTCGACCACGGTTTTGCGACGCTGGTAGTCCGCTCCCATCAGTACAGTGTGTTTGGTTGCACCGGTGAAGAACTCCGCTTGCAGCATGTTATCGACAATGAATGCATGAAGTTTCTCGTCGCCACCGGTGTAATAACGATTCAACTCATTACTGGTGGGTGTGGTCCAGCCATAGGCATAAACCTGATCCAGCTTCACTTTGGAATCGAGGTAACGGAAGTTCTGTCGTGCAGTGAAGACGTCGTTGAAGCGATGCTCGAACTGATAACCGAAGGACTGCTGATCACGCTGGAAGCCATCAATGCTCGGTTCTCCCTCGAAGAAGTGGGGGGAGATCCGATTACCATTGCGCTGATGGATTGTGCCGTCGGCCGGCACGCCACCGTGATAACCGCCGTCCGGATCGTGTTGCAGATAGGCTTGCAGGGTCAGCGAGGTGTCTTCGGTGAAATCGATGCTCACCGTAGGCGCGAGGGCGAAGCGTTTTTCTTTGTTGTGATCGAACTGTGTGTCGGACCGATCCGCCAGCCCTGTCAGGCGATAGGCGATGCGTTTGTCATCATCCACAGGGCCGCTGAAGTCGAAACCCATGCCGCGCTGACCCTGAGTGCCCGCCGTGGCTTGGACTTGGTGATAAGCCTCATACAGCGGCCTCTTGCTAGTTAGCGCCACCAGGCCGCCGGGTGAGCTGCGACCGTAGAGCACCGATGACGGCCCTTTGAGAATATCGACGCGCTCCAGGAAGTACGGGTCTACCTGCATGGTGCTGTAGGTGCCACTGTCCCCCATGGACTTCAAGCCATCCAGATAGATGTTATCCACCGAACCATCGTTGAAGCCGCGCAGCGCCACGTAGTCATAGCGGTGGGTTGCGCCGTAAGGGTTGGTCAGCACGCCGGGGGTGTAACGCATGGCCTGGGACACGGTTTGCGAACCTTGATCGTCCATTTGCTCACGGGTTACCACAGAGACACTTTGCGAAGTTTCCAGCAACGCGGTACTGGTCTTGGTGGCGATCTGGCTATGCGTCGCGTTGTAGCCGTCCATGCTGCCCAGCGCATTGCCGAGGGCAAAGCCTTTGATGTCGGTAGTGGGCAATGCCAGCGCTTCGGTTTCGGCGACCGGGCGCAACACGTAGCTGCTGCCATCCTGACTCATGGCCTCCAAACCCGAACCGCTGAGCAAACGTCGCAGTGCCTGATCCGCCGAATATTCGCCCTGCACGCCTGGTGACTGAAGGCCCCCGGTTTGCGAAGGCGTCGTCGACAAGGTAATCCCCGCCTGACGCGCAAACTGGTTGAGCACATCGCTCAATGGGCCTGCGGCAATGTTGTAACGGTGGCTGCTGACTTCGCTGCCCGCTGCCGCTACGCCCAGTGTCGGCAACACGCCGACACCCAGCGCGGTAGAGAACAGCGCAGCGCGTACGGCGTAGCGCAGGACGCCTGAATCGGAGGTGAAATGAAGAGGGTTCTTACTGGTGGCGCGCACAGTCATTGTAGGTTTCCGTAGGAAGTCGCTGAGGTCAGGATTGAAGTGCTTACTGACTAAGCCGGACTTGCCCGGAAAACCCGCCAAAAATAATTCAGGCCTGTCGCTCCAGCGTCACCCACCAGCGAGTGCGATAGCGCAGTTGCACCGGCAGGGTTTGCGGCAGGATGGCCAGCAACCTGTCGGTGTTCTCCAGTCGGAAAACCCCGGACAGCCGCAAGTCGGCAATGTCCGCTGAGCACGTCAGATACCCGTGGCGATAGCGTCCGACTTCATCAAGGAAATCCCCCAGCCGCATATTGCGAGTCACGATCAGCCCGTCGACCCAAGCGCCTGCATCCATGTTCAGCGGTGGCGCCAACCTCGCCTGGTGATGATCGATCAGGTAACTCTGCCCGGCCTGCACCTGGGTCGGTGTGCCATCGGCGGCAAGTGGTGAATGTATGAGGACCATGCCGCCGGTAACACTGAGCCGCGTGCAGTCGCCGTCCTGCCGCAGGATGAAACGTGCCCCCACGCCTTCATACACACCCTGGCGACTTTGCACCCGCAGCGGTCGATCAAACGAAGATCCTTCGTCGATCCCGCCGCACGTCACGATGATCTCGCCGCGAGTCAGTTTGATCAGCCGCTGCTGCGCGTTGTAATCCAGATCCACGGCACTGGCGGTGTTGAGTTCCAGTCGTGTGCCGTCGGGCAATTGGAAACCGCGCCGTTCGCCCGTGGCGGTGGCGAAATCGGCGGACCACTGTTGCCAACCCACTGCATCTTTGCCCAGCCACGCCGCCGACCCCATCAGCAACGCCCCCGACAGCAGCTTCAAGGCCTGGCGGCGTCCCAGTCCCTGAGCGCTGTTTTCCAACGTGTTGAAGGCCACTTGAGCACCGGGCACTGCCCGCAGGTTGCTGCTCAACTCGGCTTGCAGCGACTGCACCCGTTGCCAGGCCAGTTCGTGTTCATGGTGTTCGGCCCGCCAGACCTCGCATTGCTGACGTAGCCTGGCATTAGCCGAGTTGTTACGCAGACGCAGCAGCCAATGGATGGCTTGTTTGACCGCCTGCTGATGCGGTTCACCGCGCCGATTCAGCGACAAGTTATCCACAGGCATCACGTTTCATACCGAAGCACGTAGCAGTGATACAGCGCGTCGGCCACATAGCGTTCCACCGAACGCAGAGACAAGCCCATCTGCTCGGCGATGTGCTTGTGGGTAAGCCCTTCGCACTGCGCCAGCAGAAACGCCTGACGCACTTTCGGCTTCAGGCCTTCGAGCATGCGGGCGATGCTTTCCAGCAACTCAAGCACTAATGCCCGCGATTCGACGCTCGGGGTTTCGGACTCGGGTAAATGGGCGATGGTTTCCAGGTAGGCGCGTTCGATTTCTTCACGGCGCCAAAGGTCGATCACCAGCCCACGGGCGATCGTTCGCAGAAAGGCGCGGGGAGCCTTGAGTTCCAGGCGTTCGGTTCTGTGCAGCAGACGCACAAACGTGTCCTGAGCCAGATCCGCCGCATCGGCTGCATTACCCAAACGCGCGCGCAGCCACGTGTTGAGCCAACCGTGATGGCTACTGTAAAGCGCCTGTACTGCAAACTCAGGTGAGGACATGAACGCGACAGCCCGGACGTCACAAATGATAATTAATCGCATTGTCATCAAGGGTTGGGGAATTTGCAACTGCCGTACGAACAACCGTCATCACAAAAAGATTGAGCAGGCGCTCTGGCACGCCGTTCGGCGGGTATCTGACAGGAATGCCGACCATTTCGTACAAACGCCTAAGTTTTCTTCGGTTTGTGCCGACAGCCTGATGAGACATGCGTGCACCAAAGTAGAGCGGCCCCAGAGCCCTGCCTGCGCTGTTACATGGAATGTTGCAACCCGGAACGCATCCCCACTTTTTGCATAAGAAGTCCCATGAAATGAATCTCAAATTCAGCCATAAAATCCTTCTGGCCGCCTCTGGCGTCGTGGTGTTGGCTTTTGCGTTGTTCACTTTGTACAACGACTATCTGCAGCGAAACACCATCCGCCAAAACCTCGAATCGAGCGTCCAGCAGGCCGGCGATCTGACCGCCAGCAGCGTGCAGAACTGGATGAGCGGCCGCGTGCTGGTGCTGGAAAACCTCGCGCAAAACGTCGCCCATCAAGGCGCCAATGCCGACCTCCCGGGGCTGGTCAATCAACCGGCCCTGACCTCGAACTTCCAGTTCACCTACGTGGGCCAGGCCAACGGCGTGTTTACTCAGCGCCCGGACGCGAAGATGCCTGACGGTTACGATCCGCGTCAGCGCCCCTGGTACAAACAAGCCGTGGCTGCCGACAAAACCATGCTGACCCCGCCTTACATGGCCGCCGTCGGTGGCCTGGTGGTGACCATCGCCCTGCCGGTGAAAAAGAACGGCGAGTTACTCGGCGTGGTCGGTGGTGACCTGAGCCTGGAAACGCTGGTGAAGATCATCAATTCGGTGGACTTCGGTGGCATCGGCCACGCATTCCTGGTCAGTGCCGATGGCCAGGTGATCGTCAGCCCGGACAAAGACCAGGTGATGAAAAACCTGAAGGACATCTACCCGAACGCCGGCGTGCGCATCGAGAAAGGCAATCAGGAAGTCATTCTGAACAAGCAGGACCGTATCCTTTCGTTCACGCCGGTCAGTGGTTTGCCGAATGCCGAGTGGTACATCGGTCTGTCGGTCGACAAGGACAAGGCCTACGCACCACTCAGCCAGTTCCGCACTTCTGCACTGATCGCGATGTTCATCGCCGTGACGGCCATTGCCGTGCTGCTGAGCCTGCTGATCAACGTGCTGATGCGTCCGCTGACCACCATGGGCCGTGCGATGCAGGACATCGCTCAAGGTGAGGGCGACCTGACCCGACGTCTGGCTGTGGAAAGCAAGGACGAGTTCGGTGAGCTGGGCGGTTCGTTCAATCAGTTCGTGGAACGAATTCACGCGTCGATTTCCGAAGTGTCGTCGGCAACCCGCCAGGTTCACGACCTATCGCAACGGGTGATGGCTTCGTCCAACGCCTCGATCGTCGGTTCCGACGAGCAAAGCGCCCGCACCAACAGTGTGGCCGCGGCGATCAACCAGTTGGGCGCCGCCACCCAGGAAATCGCCCGCAATGCCGCCGATGCTTCCCAGCATGCCAGCGGTGCGAGCGAGCAGGCCGATGACGGTCGTCAGGTGGTGGAGAAAACCATTCTGGCGATGACCGAGTTGTCGCAGAAAATCAGCCTGTCCTGCACGCAGATCGAAACACTGAACGCCAGCACCGACAACATTGGGCACATTCTGGATGTGATCAAAGGCATCTCCCAGCAGACCAACTTGCTCGCGCTCAACGCGGCCATCGAAGCGGCCCGCGCTGGTGAAGCCGGTCGTGGTTTTGCGGTGGTGGCGGACGAGGTACGTAACCTCGCTCACCGTACTCAGGAATCGGCGGAGGAGATCCACAAGATGATCACCTCGCTGCAGATCGGTTCGCGCGAAGCGGTGACCACGATGAACGCCAGTCAGGTCTCCAGCGAGCAGAGCGTCGAAGTGGCGAACCAGGCCGGTCTGCGACTGGTCAGCGTGACCCAGCGCATCGGCGAAATCGACGGCATGAACCAGTCGGTGGCCGCGGCGACCGAAGAGCAAACGGCGGTCGTGGAAACCCTCAATGTCGACGTCAACCAGATCAACCTGCTGAACCAGCAGAGTGTGGCCAACCTCAATGAAACGTTGAAGGATTGCGATGCGTTGTCCCTGCAGGCGAACCGGTTGAAGCAGTTGGTCGATAGCTTCAAAATCTGATTCAGGTCAGTTGGACCGCGTTATCGTTCAATCGCGAGCAAGCTCGCTCCCACAGGGGTTCTCAGTCGCTCACAAATATTGTGATCACTGAAAATCAATGTGGGAGCGAGCTTGCTCGCGATAGCGGTGGATTTGTCACCGCTGAACCAAAGCCTTACGCAAACAGCTTCAGCACATTGCTCATCGAGTCATCGGCAAAGCCCTGAACGAAATCCTTGAACCCCGGCAATGCCTCGGCGCCGTCCTGTGCGGGTTCGGCGATGATGGTCCAGGTCGCCCGCGACTGACCTGCCCCCAGCGGTTCAACACTCATCGCCGCCCACAAGTTGGCCACGCCCAAGGTGTTGTAAATCGTGGTCCAGGTCATGTTCAACGCCTGGTCATCCCGGGAGTTGAGTTGCTCGACCACCAGGTTGCCGTCCTTGAAGAATTTCTTGCGCAGGGACGACACGCCTTCGCCGGTCATCTCGATGTGCGACAGCGCCGGAATGAATTGATCGAAGCCGGCAAAGTTGCCGACCACCGCCCAGACCTTCTTGGCATCGGCCGGCACTTCCACCGAGGACACCACGTGGCAGCCTTGAGGGTTTTTGATCAGGGTATCGGGTTGTAGGGCTTTCATGGTTTTGCTCCGGTTGAGTGAGTCAGATGAAGTTGATTTCTTTGAGGTAGTCGCAGCCGCGACGCAGCAGCGCCGGGGATTTTTCCGGGTAATGCGCGCCCATCTGCCGCACGCCCGCTTGGGCGTTGGCGTGGCCGATCATTGAGATGTCGCCGATGTCTTCCTCGAAGCCGTTGAGGTAGAAACCGAGCACGCCGAACAACGCGTTGTCGCTGTCGACCCGACCCAATTGCTGCTGCCAGTCGGCGACGCTGACCATGGAAAACTCCCGACCCGCCTCACGAAATGATGCGACGTAGGCATCCCAGCTCAGAGGCTCGGGGTTGTGCAGGTTGAACACCGCTTTTTCGGGTGAATAACGGCTGGCATGGAAGGCGATGAACCGGGCGAGAAAGTCCACCGGCATCAGGTCGAAATTCAACGCGAACTCCGGCACCTGGCCGAGCTGGATCGAGCCTTTGAGCATCAGCATCAAGCGGTTTTTGTGCGGCTGGCAGACGCCCGTGAGGCTGTTGAAACTGATGTTGCCAGGGCGATAAAGATTGACCCGTACGCCACGTTCGCGAGCCCGTTCGAGGATCCGCTCACCGACCCATTTGGACAGGTTGTAGCCGTTCTTGATGTAGATCGGCGGGGTTTGCGCGGCGGGCAGTTCCAGCACCCGGCCATCGGCGGCAATCGTGCTGGAGGCCGAAAGCGTCGAGACGAAGTTGAAGATCTTTTTGCTGCGCCCTTCGCACAACCGAAGGCACTCGAAAATCGGCTCGACGTTGTCCCGCGCCAGCGACTCGTAATCGAGTACGTGATTGACGTTGGCGGCGTTGTGCACCAACGCACCGAACTGCCGATCCAGTCGCTCGTAAACATCCGCTTCGAGCCCCAATGACGGACGCGTAATGTCCGCCGCATAAACCCGCACTCGACTAAGGTCCAGATGCTCCAGGCGGTTTTCTCGCAACGCATGGGCAAACCGCTCGGCCGCCGATTGCCCACCGCCATCGCGCACCAGGCAGGCGACTTCGCTCGCGCCCCAGGCGAGCAATGCTTCGACGACGTGCACGCCGACAAAGCTGTTGGCGCCGGTAACGATCACCTTGTGCACATCGCCCATGCGGTTGACTGGCAACGGCTGGATATCCAGTTCGCGGAAAGCATCGGCCAAGGCCTTTTCGCTCAATACTTCTTCAGTACCGGAACCGCGCACCAAGGTTGCCAACTTCGCGATGGTCGGCAATTCGATGAAGCGGTTGATCGAGATACTGCGACCGAACTCTTCACGCAAACGCAAGAGCATGCGCGACAGCAGGATCGAGTGGCCGCCCAGGTTGAAGAAACTTTCGTCGGTGGAAATATCGCTGGCCGGCAGCTCCAGCAGCTCGGCCCAGATCTCCAGCAGCAGCGCCTCGTCGGCACTGACGGGCAAACGCCGCAACGTGTTTTCGGAGACATTCACGGGCATTGCCAGCAGCGCCTTGCGGTCGACCTTGCCGTTGCTGGCGAACGGCATGCTCGGTAGTTCGGTCCACGCTGTGGGCTGCATGTAATCCGGCAGAAACTGCATCGAGTGGGCTTTCAGCGCTTCGCGACTGGTGCCGGGTTGATCCTCCTGAGGCTGCGCGAGGAAGGCCAGAATCCGTCGATGGCTGTCGATGACCACTGCCACCTGGCGGTACAACTGACTGTCGCGCAGGCAGCGTTCGATCTCTTCCGGCTCGACGCGAAAGCCGCGAATCTTCACCTGATTGTCCCGCCGTCCGCACAGCTCGATGCTGTCGCCGGTCCACTTCGCCATGTCGCCGGTGCGGTAGGCGCGCAGGCTCTGGCCATTCGGCAGGCTCAGGTTCAGATAACGTTCGGCGGTCTGCTGCGGGTCGTTCAGGTAGCCCAGGCACACCCCAGGCCCGACGATGTACAACTCACCGACGGTTTGCTCGGCCACCGGTTGGAAATCCTCGTCGAGAATCAGCACCTGACTGTTAGCGATTGGCGCGCCGAGGGTGCGATTGCTGTCGCCGGTGCGCAGTTGCCGCGCGGTGATCAACACCGTCGCTTCGGTAGGGCCATAGAGGTTGTAGAGGTTGCCCTGACGGCTGAGCTGCTCGATGACGTAGGGTTCGCAGACATCGCCGCCGGTCATCACGTGATCGAGGCAGTGCAATTGATCCAGCGGCAGGATGCTCAACAACGCCGGCGGCAAAAAGGCGTGGCTCAGTTGCTGATGGCGGATCAGCTCGACCAGTTGCAACGGATCGCGGCGCTGATCGTCGCCGGGCACGATCAGTTCGGCGCCCTGGAGCAGGGTCGGGAAGATATCGATCAGCGACGAGTCGAAACTCAACGATGAAAACTGCAGAACCCGGCTCTGTTCGGTCAGCTGCACATAGTCGGCGTACCACGCGGTGAAGTGCGCGAGGTTGGCCTGACTGAGCAACACGCCTTTGGGATGGCCGGTGGTGCCCGAGGTATAGAGCGCCATGCACGGCGCATCTGGATCGGGTCGTTGGCGCATCAAGGGTTGATCGAGATCCACGTCACCGATGTCGATGCGGCTGATGTCGAGTCCCGGCATTTGCGCCGCGAGCGGATGCTCACCGTCATGCAGCAGCAACACTGCCCCGGCGTTTTCCAGGATGTACTGCTGGCGTTGCAGAGGATGGCTCGGCTCCAGCGGCAGGTACACCGCGCCACTGCCAAGAATCGCGAGAATCCCCGCATACAACGCGCTGCATTTTGGCAGGCAGACCCCGATCACCAACGGCCCGTGATGCTGAGCGAGCAACGGCTGCAAACGCTGCTGGATGGCGCGGCTGTGGGCGTGCAAATGCCGATAGCTCAGGGACGTGCCGGCAATGTTCAGCGCGGGTCGTTCGGCACACTGGATGAAGCGCTGCTCAAGTCGCTCGATCATCGGGATTTGGCTGAGCTCCAGCAGCGCGGGTGCCGTCGTGAGATTGAGCCGATGGAAAAACGCGAGGTTCTCCAAGTAGAGCAAGTTTTCCACGTACTCGAAGCGAGCGGGAGCAGCAGGGGCGGTCAGCAGAAAATAGTCGGCATCGCGAGAGAGCCGGCTGACCAGCAGCGCCACGTGATCGACCAGTTCTGCCACTGCCCGCAGGCGCAATGCCTGGCCGTTGCCCGAAGGTTCGTCGGTGATCGGCACGCGAGTGAACAGCGTTGAACCGTACGTGCACAGCAAGTCCAGCGGCGGCAGGCCAGAAATCCCAGGCACACCGATGCCCAGTTGCAGCGTCAGTCGCGGTGCATCGCCGACGTCTTGAACAGGCAGGCTGGCGTCGTCGATCAGCAAATCAGCGTTACCCAACGGCTGCTCGTCGACGGCTGTCAGGCGCACCAGAGAGTGACCGTGTTGTTCAAGTTCCAGCGCCAGGTCGGTCAAGGCCTGGCTGTGTCCAATGAGCAGAATGTCGAGACGTCTCATGATGGGCTCCTCGTTAAACCAGGTAATCGCTGAGGGCGTCTTGCACGCACGGCGAATCGAGCAGCGAACTGCTGCGGAAAAACCGCACGATGTTGGCGACCAGCGGGTGATGGCGATTAATCGGGAAGGCCAGCCCCGACACTTCGCTCTTCAGTGCGTGGCGTGCGCCATCGCTGATCTGCAAGGACTCGATCAGGCGGAAGTCGAACGATTTCTGGATGTCGTTGGTCAGGTAATGGCCGATGAACACCGGCAGGATGTGCGCGATGCAGCGGCGGTCGTCTTCGCTCGCGGTGTGCCAGTAGATGCGCACCAGCCGCGCCCAGAATCCGGAGTGGCGACCTTCGTCGAGCAAGTGGTCGGCCATCAGGCCCTTGATCGACTGCTTGACCGTGTCGTCCTTGGCGAACGCCGCAACATCGCCGGTCACGGTGTTCTCGGCGATGGCCACGCAGATCAATTCCACGGCGCTGCGCAAGTGTTCCGGCGCAAGCGCCACGGCCGCTGGAATGGCTCGGCTGAGTTCGATTTCATCCGGCAGTTCGATGGGCGTGATGCCGGTCATGGCGACGGTCTGTTGCATGAAATCCATCGCCACGAGTGCGTGGTAGTCCTCGTCCACCACCACGGTCATGGCGTCGTAGCGACAGGCAAACGGGAAGGCCACGGCGAAGCGATTCTTGGCGATGCTGCGGGCGGTCTTGTCGACGATTTCGGTTTCGAAAATCACCACGTCGTTGATGAATTTGTAGAGCGTCTGCACCAGCGCAAAGTCGCGCTGCTCCGGGCATTCGCGCAGGAACGTTTCGCTCAGCACCAACGGTTGGCGGCTCAACGGGTAGATCAGCTTGTCGTCGTTCTCCAGCACACGCCGGGGGCGGGTACGGATGGTCGCGCGGCTTTCCCAGGCGTCGGCGAAGGATTGGTAGTCAGCGGCGTTCATGCATTCACCTCGGCAACCGGTTCGCTCATGCTCAGGCGCAGGCCGTCCCACAGGGCGATGCGGCTTTCCACGGCAGCGATGGCGCTGGCGTAGACGTCTTCTTCGCGTTGCGGATCGCCATCGACCAGCCGGGCGAGAAGTCTTTCCGCCGCCGGGCCGTGGTCTTCGGAGTCGACTTCGATGTGGCGTTCGAGGTAGTAACGGAAGGTCGGCGCCTGTTCGATGCCGATGCCCCAGTCATCAAGGATTCGCTGGAACATCTGCGGGATGACGCTCTCGCGACCATGCAGAAATGCCGCCGCAACGCTGTGCCCCGGCGCATGCAACGCGGTGTGCAACGTGTTGCGCACGAACTGCGCTGCCGCCGGATCGACGTCCACGCTTTGCAGTGCCACGTCGTAACTCACGCCTTCTTTTTGCAGCGCGACGAAGCGTTCGACCACCGCCGTGCTGGCGCCGACTTCGCGCATCGCATCCAGGTACAACTCGAAATGGCTGTAGTGACCCTGGGCTGGGCGATCATCGGACTCCTCACCCAGCACAATTTCATTGATCAGCCGAGCCGCTTGCGGGTCTCTTGGCGGCAACCAGGGCAGTTGCACGCAGGTGAGCTCCTGTTGCAGACGTTTGGTCAGCGACATGAAATCCCACACCGCAAAGACATGGGTTTCCATGAAACGTTGAAGCACCGACAGCGAATGAATTTCGGAGAAGATCGGATGCGCACTAAGTTCTACTTTCTTTTGGTTAAGGCGGTCTTTATTCGTTTTCATGAGTGAGCCTATAAGTGATCTGGAATGCCGTTATGGGTGCTGTGATCAATAAGTGACTGTCGGTTTAAGTTTTCTGTTGGCGAGCGAATGCCTCAAGCTAATTGATGTGTGTGCATTAAAATTAAGTTGCCGAGTAATGGCTTGCCGCCTGTATTTAAGGGCGGCGGAGAAAAACTAATACACGAATAAAGTGTCGAGCAAGTTATTTTTAAATTAATTGAAAGTTCATATTTATTCGGCGCGAGAAGTTCCAATAAGACTTTTGTTTTAAGTTTTATTTTGGCGTAGTTACTCCTTCCGACTGATAAGTGTCAGAATTTAAATAAAGAGTGAATGCCTCACTCGAAGCAACTTTCTAGTTGAATCGCTGAAGTGGTTAGAGGGGGCGGAAGTTGACTGGGATCAACGCCGGTTCTTCCTTTCCCGTGGCAAGACTCCTTCCGTAGGTTCTTGGTGCGGGGACTGCTCCGCTTGTGCAGTGCGTCGCCCGTTCATTATTCGTTGGCAGCCCAAGAGTGAGCGTAAATCACGACAGCCGCTATCACCGGCGCGTCATCGACTCGGAGTCATTGTGGGTCTTGAGAGGGGTAAATCGAGGGCAGGGCTTTGGAGAGGGGCGTAGCGCAGCGCGGCAAGCGAGAACGAGCAGTTCGATCTGCTCGCTCAGGCTTGCCGGCGCGGTTTACTTAGAGGTTTTCTTGTTCAGCGCTTCAGGGCTGTTCAGGTAGCGTGTGATGACCTCGACGCCCCGGTTGAGGTGATGTTCGAGCAACTTCACCGCGCGCTCGACGTCCCGGTCTTCGACGGCCAGCAACAGCGCCCGGTGATCTTCCTGGGACAGTTTGCCCAGGCCCATGGCTTCCAGGTTGAAGCGCAGGAAGCGCTCCTCTTCGTTCAGTCCGTCTTCCACCAGCCTCAAAAGCCGTTGATTCGGCGCCTTGCAGTACAGCGCCATGTGGAAAAGCCGATTGAGCCGGCCGATTTCGGTGTAGTTGTTTTCCGTTTCCAGTTCGTCGATGTAGCGGGCAGCCTGTTCGAGATCCTCATTAACCAGTAACGGGATCGACAGGCGCAACGCTTCGGATTCCAGCAGGATCCGCAGTGCATAGGTTTCCACGGCATCGCCCTGAACCAGCGGCGCGACGACCGCGCCTTTATGAGCGATCACGTTGAGCAACGCCTGGGCTTCGAGTTGGCGCAAAGCTTCGCGCACTGGCATGCGGCTGACACCGAAAAGATCGGCCAAATCTTGCTGACGCAGGGCGGTGCCGCAGGGAATGCGACCGTCGAGAATGGCCGAACGCAGGGTTTCTTCGATGACCGAGCGTGCCAGGTGAGCGGGAATCGGCCCGTTGACCTTGATGCTGTTCAGAGGATTGGGCTTCTGTGTCACAACTACGCACCCTGTTTGACTGAAATAAATTTGGATCCAAGGGGACACTAGTGACTGCCTGACAGGTTGTCAAACGGACAAAAGGTCGCCCTGACGTGGCCCCGATGTTTTTAATGACACCTGCCATACAAAGTTTAGCGCGCCAGCAGTGATCTCACCGTGCCATTGTCTTTTACCGGGCTAACCTGCACCATCGACCGATTTCCACCTGCCTGACCTGGATGCCTCGCATTGGCGGTACGTTTCGCGATCCCTCGGACTTTGCGCTGGCTGTGCTGCGCGTTGCTGCTGGCCGGCGTTATGCTGGGCGGGCTGCATGCCGATTGGGATTTTTCGCTGATCAGCCGTCGCGCGCAGGCATTGTACGGGCCATTGGGCGAAGGGCAGCCACGCATTGATGCCTGGCAGCACTTATTGGTCACGCAAAAGCAGGTCGGCGAGCTCGAACAGCTTAAAGTGGTCAACCAGTTCTTCAATAAGCAGATGCGTTACGAGGAAGACATCGACCTGTGGCACGAGGTCGATTATTGGGAAACACCCATCGAGGCCCTGTGGAAGGGCGCCGGCGATTGCGAAGATTACGCGATCGCCAAGTATTTCAGCCTGCGTCATGTCGGCGTCGCCAGTGACAAGCTACGCATCACTTACGTCAAGGCCTTGCGCCTGAATCGGGCGCACATGGTGTTGACTTACTACTCAAGCCCCGAGGCCATGCCGCTGGTACTCGACAGCCTGATCGACGCGATCAAACCGGCCAGCCAACGAACCGATTTGCTGCCGGTCTACTCTTTTAATGCCGAAGGGTTGTGGCTGCCGGGCGCCAAGGGCAACAAGAAAGTCGGTGATACCAAGCGCCTGTCTCGTTGGCAGGATGTGCTGAAAAAAATGCAGGCCGAAGGTTTTCCGGTCGAGACGACTAACTAGGAGCACGCGCTCAGATGTCTTTGTTCAAACAGCTGTTGATCGCTATCTGTCTGTTCCTGGTGATCGCCTTCACCGGTAGCTTCGTGGTCAGCCTGGAAAGCTCGCGCACCCAATACGTCAACCAGTTGCGCTCCCACGCCCAGGACGCCGCGACCGCGTTGGCACTGTCCCTGACACCGAACATCGACGACCCGGCGATGGTCGAGTTGCTGGTCAGCTCGATCTTCGACAGCGGTTATTACGCGAGCATCCGCGTGGTCGACCTCCAGACCGATCAGACCATCGTCGAGCGCAGCGGCATTCCAGCGGTGAACAACGTGCCGGACTGGTTCGTCAAAATGATCGGGCTGGAAGCGGCCGGTGGTGATGCCCTCGTCAGCCGTGGCTGGGAGCAGGCGGCGCGGGTCGAGGTGGTCAGCCATCCGATGTTCGCGTTGGCCAAACTCTGGCAGAGCGCGCTGGGCAGTCTTGGCTGGTTGCTGATCTGCGGTGCGGTGAGCGCGGTGCTGGGCGCACTGTTGTTGCGCCGGCAACTGAAGCCGCTGGATTACATGGTCAAGCAATCCCACGCCATCGCTCGCCGAGAATTCCTCAGCCTGCCGGAACTGCCGCGCACGCCCGAATTGCGCCGCGTGGTGCAAGCCATGAATCAGATGGTCGAGAAGCTCAAGGCGTTGTTTCAGGAGCAGGCCGTGCGCAGTGAAAAACTGCGGGCCGAGTCCTATCAGGACAACCTGACGGGGCTGGCCAACCGTCGTTATTTCGAAATGCAATTGAACGCCCGGGTGAGCAATCCGGAGCAGGCGAGTTCTGGTTATTTGCTGCTGTTGCGGGTCAAGGACCTGGCCGGGTTGAACCAGCGGTTGGGCGGTCAGCGCACTGACCAGTTGTTGAAAGCTGTTGGCGAGCAGCTGTCCAGAGAGTGCGCCAAATACCCGGAAACCCTGAACCTCGTGACGCGGATTCGCGGCGGTGAGTTTGCCGTGCTGGCGCCGGGGCTGGTGCGCGAAGAAGCGCTGCAACTGGCGCAGAACCTCGACAGTGCCTTGGCGAGCCTGCATGCGACGGGCGCCACCGACGTGGCGTCGGTGGCCTCGATTGGGCTGGCACCGTTTGTTTATGGCGACTCCCCGCAAGCGGTGCTCGGGTTGGGCGATCAGGCGTTGGCTCAGGCGGAAGGCCAGGGCGATTCGAGCTGGGTTTGCCTGGATCACAGCGCGTCGGCCAGCGTCGGCGACGACCATCATGCCTGGCACAACTTACTGGAACAGGCGTTGAGCCAGCAGCGTTTCGAGCTGTATTTCCAGCCGGTGGTGGCCGCCCAGGACACGCAGTTGGTGCTGCATTACAAGGTGCTGTCGCGTTTGATCGACGACGAGGGCCAGACCATTCCCGCCGGACGCTTCCTGCCGTGGCTCGAGCGCTTTGGCTGGACCGCGCGGTTGGACCGTCTGATGTTGGAGCTGGTGCTTGAGCAGATGGCCGACCATGAAGAGTCGCTGGCGCTGAACCTGTCTTCAGCAACGTTGGCCGATCCGCAGGCGTTGAATAAAGTATTCGAAATCCTGCGCCAGCATTCGGATCTCGGGGAGCGATTGACCCTGGAAATCGGCGAGGAGCAGTTGCCGGAGCAAGCCATGCTGGAAGAGCTGACGCGACGTCTGCACGAACTCGGGTTCTCCCTGAGCCTGCAACGCTTTGGCGGGCGCTTCAGCATGATCGGCAACCTGGCGCGGCTCGGGTTGGCGTATCTGAAGATCGACGGCAGTTACATCCGGGCGATTGATCAGGAGAGCGACAAGCGCCTGTTCATCGAGGCGATTCAGCGGGCGGCGCACAGCATCGATTTGCCGTTGATTGCCGAGCGGGTCGAGACGGAAGGGGAGTTGATGGTGATTCGTGAGATGGGGTTGTATGGGGTTCAGGGGCAATTGTTTGGTGAACCGAAGCCTTGGCAGTGAGGCTGATTCCGCCATTGCGGTGAGGCGAAAAAAAGATCGCAGCCTTCGGCAGCTCCTACATGGAAATGCGTTCCCCTGTAGGAGCTGCCGAAGGCTGCGATCTTTTTTCTTTTCCGGGGGTTTAGATCAACCCCGTCTCATCATCATCGATCAATTGACTCAACCCACCCAACGCCTCACGGGCCTGGTTCCGGTCCATCAGCTTGGCTTGTGCGGCCGGCGGCAGGTCGGTGACGCGGATCACGCCTTTACTGGTCAGCACCTGGATCAAGTCGTCGAGTACCCGGATCATTTCCAGGTCGCTCTGCTTGAGCTGTTTGAGGCTGGTTTCCACGACCTCGTTGGCGTACCAGGCCTGGATTTCATGGTGGTCGGCCGGCAGTGTTTCCGTGGCCTCGGCGTAGGCCGCGGCTTCCACGCGCACTAACTGACCTTGCGCATCGCGTTGCACGTAGAACATTGAACATCCCCTCGGAAATGGACCAGCGTCATGCTGTCAGCAGCATAGGCCAACTGGACGCGAGTATGCGGTGGGAAGAGAAAATCGTCACCCGGCGTGAAGATTGGCAAGTGCCCGACGGCCGCCCAAGAAGAGCGGCCGCCAGATCACCCATCAGCTGTTGTTGTGATCGACCTTGATGGTCGGATCGCTGCCGGCAATCAACGAGTGAATGTTGGCGCCGGACCAGTTATTGCCTTCCAGTTTGATCGTCACGTCAGGGGCAACCGCTGCACCGCCGCCAGCCGCGTTGAACTTGCCTTCGGAACTGACCTGCAGCGTCGACACGCCTTCAACGGTACTGATCTTCAGGAAGTTGTCGATGGTGCTGCCGGTCTCGCCCTGCAACAGATCGCGCAGGTCGATGCGGTCGCCTTCATCGGCTTTGAAGTCCTTGATCACATCGTTGCCGGTGTCGCCTTTGAGCCAGGCGAAGGTGTCAGCGCCCGAACTGCCATACAGCGTGTCGTCACCACGTCCGCCGATCAGCATGTCATTGCCGTTGCCACCGGTAAGGATGTCGTTACCACCTTGGCCGAACAGAATGTCATTGCCGTCGCCACCCAATAACGTGTCTTTGCCATCGGAAGTGCCGGTGACATTGAACTCACTGATGTGGTTGGTGATGTACTGATGCATCTGCTGATCGGTGACCAGGCTGGCGTCAGCTACACCGGTCTTCGACGCCACGAAGGCCTGGATCGCCTGGACGCCATCGCCGCTGATGCCAGTGAAACTCACCAGGTCGCCGAAGAGGATGTCATTGCCGCTACCGCCATTGCCGTTGTCGTCACCCGGTGCGATCGCGACGGTTGATCCCTGAATCGCCGAAGCCAGGTCACCGGCGCTCACGCCGGTATGCACGACGTGATCGGTATCGAACAGCTGCAAGATGCCCTTGTTGATATCGTTGTTGATGCCGATCGCTTCTACCGTCGAGACTTTGCTCAGTGCGGCGTAGCCTTCTTTTGCATTGTCGATCGCGTCGGTGGTCGGGGTGTTCGACCCCGTGCCTACCGTGAGACTGTACTCCATACCACCATGGCCGTCGGCGTGGGAAGACAGGGTACCCAGGGAGACGCTGTCGAACCTGCCGGACTTACCGTAGTTTTTTTCCACCAACTCGTAAACTTCGCCTTTGGCACTGATCAGCGTGTGTTGGCCGTCCGCCAAGGTGATGTTGAGCGCCGTGCCCGGCTTCCATTGAGCGATGTAGTCGCTCAATACCTTGTCGGTGTCGACGTTGAAGTCGATAACCTTCGACGAGATGCTCTGGTAGTAATTGGGCTGGCCGTCGGTGATGAAAAAGGTCAGGTTGGTTGCGCCGACATTGCTCTTCGCCAAGGTGCTGGAGAACCAGTTGGCTGTCGTCTTGAACGCGTCCTCATAGTTGGTGACGCCGTCAGAGTTGATTGATTTCAACAGGGCGGTGAGCTTGGTCATAGCGGCGTTTTTGTCGGACAGGTCGACCGCGACGGACTTGCCTGCGTTGGTATCGAAGTCGAGGAGGTAGAGGTTGACCGTACCCGAATTCGCTTTACCGGCGTTGGTCGCCAGTTGGTCGAAAACTGTATTCAATTGCGCCTTGGCGGTCGCCAGCGAGTTGTCCATGCTGCCCGAGCTGTCGAAAATGAAGGCGATGTTGTAGTTTTTTCCTTCGACAATCGTGGTGCCAGCAGTGTCGCCGACCAGAATGTCATTGCTGGTGGTACCGGTCAGGGTGTCGGTGCCCGGCTTTCCATCCTGATGTTCATACACACCCGCTGTCACAGTGATGTTCAGCGGTGTGGTAGTCGTCAGCGATTGGCTGGTGGAGGTTTCGGTCGAGGTCGCCGTCACCGTCAGCGCGTTAGTACCGCTGGTATACGGCGCCGGAGTGTAGCTCAGCTTGCTCACGTCCCATCCGCTGAGATCGGCCACGGCACTACCGGTGGTGCCGGTAAAGGTGTGTGTGCCGTCGGTTAGAGTCGCACCTACCGGGATGCCGCCAATCTTGGTGATGACCTGGGTTTCAGAACCATCGGTGTCCACCGAGGTGACCTTCAGGCCCAGCGCAACACTGTTGTTTTCGACCACCTGAGTGGTGGTGGCGGAGACGATCGGTGCATCGACTTGCGCAGTCACGCCGATATTCAGTGTGGTGCTAGAACCGGTGTTGGTGGTGTAGGTCACCGTCGCAACGGTGCCACTCCAATTGTCGACCGGGGTGAAACTGTAGTCACCGGTGGCACCGACGGTCAATTTGCCGACGTTTGCGATGGTCGCAGTACCGCCTGCTGTGTACTCGGTACCGCCAACAGTGAACTTGACCACGGCCAGGGTGTTGTCCACGTCGCGGTCGTTGGTCAGTACGTTGCCGGTGGCCGTGGTGTCTTCTGCGACGGCTTTGGTGTCAGCCGTCAGCACGCTCGCATCGTCGACCGGGGTGACACTGATATTCAGCGTGCTGGTCGAGCCGGTGCTGGTGGTGTAGGTCACTTGTGGAACGTCGCCGTTCCAGTCGGCAGCCGGCTTGAAGCTGTACTCGCCGTTGCTGGCGATGGTCAGCGTGCCGGCACCGGTGATCGTTGCAACTTGACCGGCGGTGACGCTGCCGTCTACGCCCTTCACGCTGAAGCTGGTGACGCTGAGGGTGTTGTCGATATCGCGGTCGTTGGTCAGTACGTTGCCGGTGGCGGCGGTGTCTTCGGCAACGGTTTTGATGTCTGGTGCCAGGACGCTCGCATCGTCGACCGGGGTGACACTGATGTTCAGCGTGCTGGTCGAGCCGGTGCTGGTGGTGTAGGTCACTTGTGGAACGTCGCCGTTCCAGTCGGCAGCCGGCTTGAAGCTGTACTCGCCGTTGCTGGCGATGGTCAGCGTGCCGACACCGGCGATGGTCGCGGTCTGGCCGGCGGTGACGCTGCCGTCGACGCCCTTCACGCTGAAGCTGGTGACGCTGAGGGTGTTGTCCACATCGCGGTCGTTGGTCAGCACGTTGCCGGTGGCCGTGGTGTCTTCAGCAATGGTTTTGGTGTCAGCCGTCAGCACGCTTGCGTCATCGACGGCACCGACGTGCACCACCAACGGCAGCGAGGTGCTGGCGCTTGGGGCATCGCCGTCTTTGGCGGTGGCCGTGACGGTCAGGGGGATATCGCCATTGAAGTTCGTCGGCGGTGTCAGCTTGAGCGCGGACAGGTTCCAACCAGTAATGTCCACCGACGTCGAGCCGTCGGCAGCATTGAAGATGTGGGTGCCGTCGGTGAGTTTGGAACCCGCCGGCAAGCCGTTCAGTGTGAGGGTGAGTGTTTCCGAACCATCGACGTCGTTGGTGTGGGCCTGGATGGTCGACAACAGGATCGCGTGGTCTTCAAGGCCCGAGTTGAGAACCTGAGCGACATTGATGTTGTCCAGCAGGCCGCCCAGGCTGTTGCTGTCAACGGCGCGGAACTCGAGTTTCTGGCTGCCATCGGCAGTGACCGGAACGTCGAAGCTGTAGTGCTGCATGCCGGTGGTCGCGGTGTTCAGGGTGCCAATCAGTTGACCACCCCAGTACAGATTGATGACCGAATTATCTACACCGGCACGCGGTGCGTAGTCGAACGACACGTTATAAGTGGTGCCGGCCTTGGCATCGATATTGGTGTAGAGGTTGCTCGCATCACCGGTGTTGCGCTCCAGTTCGATGACCTGGTTATCGCCGCCGGCACCGTAGACGCTGGCCTTGCCGATTTCGACCATGCCACCGCTGTTGTCGGTGTGCCACACGCCATTGCCGAGCTTGCTGACATTGACGTCGCCAAAGGCGCTGTTCAGAGCGACTTCCTGGAAGTCGGTCGAGACGACCATACCGCCACCGGTCAGTGAAAGGCTTGGGGTATCGGTTACTGGCGCGACGACAATGGTGCCGGTTGCCGAAGACGCGGAAGGCATGCCTTGGTTGTCGGTCGAGTTGTAGGTGAAATGGGTGGTGCCACTCCAGTCGCCGGTGGGCTTGAAGTAAACCGTTGCGCCGTTGGCGGTCGCGGAGATCACGCTGCTGGCGGTCAACGCGATGGTGCCGGCGGCGTCAGCGTAAAACACGCCATTGGCCGGCAGGCTGGTCAGGGTGAAGTGGCCGACGCTGCCATCGACGTCATTGCCGCCGAGCTGCACAGCGATCAATTGATCTTCATTGCCGCTGGCTGAGGTAGTAGTGACGGTCGGTGCGTCGTCGACCGGGGTGACACTGATATTCAGCGTGCTGGTCGAGCCGGTGCTGGTGGTGTAGGTCACTTGTGGAACGTTGCCGTTCCAGTTGGCAGCCGGCTTGAAGCTGTACTCGCCGTTGCTGGCGATGGTCAGCGTGCCGACGCCGGCAATGATCGCGGTCTGGCCTGCGGTGACGCTGCCGTCGACGCCCTTCACGCTGAAACTGGTGACGCTCAGGGTGTTGTCGATATCGCGGTCGTTGCTCAGTACGTTACCGGTGGCCGTGGTGTCTTCGGCAACGGCGATCTTGTCCGCCTGCAGCACGCTCGCGTCGTCGACCGGAGTGACGCTGATGTTCAGCGTGCTGGTCGAGCCGGTGCTGGTGGTGTAGGTCACTTGTGGAACGTTGCCGTTCCAGTTGGCAGCCGGCTTGAAGCTGTACTCGCCGTTGCTGGCGATGGTCAGCGTGCCGACGCCGGCAATGGTCGCGGTCTGGCCCGCAATGACGCTGCCGTCGACGCCCTTCACGCTGAAACTGGTGACGCTCAGGGTGTTGTCGATATCGCGGTCGTTGCTCAGTACGTTACCGGTGGCCGTGGTGTCTTCGGCAACGGCGATCTTGTCCGCCTGCAGCACGCTCGCGTCGTCGACCGGAGTGACGCTGATGTTCAGCGTGCTGGTCGAGCCGGTGCTGGTGGTGTAGGTCACTTGTGGAACGTTGCCGTTCCAGTTGGCAGCCGGCTTGAAGCTGTACTCGCCGTTGCTGGCGATGGTCAGCGTGCCGACGCCGGCAATGATCGAGGTCTGGCCTGCGGTGACGCTGCCGTCGACGCCCTTCACGCTGAAACTGGTGACGCTCAGGGTGTTGTCGATATCGCGGTCGTTGCTCAGTACGTTACCGGTGGCCGTGGTGTCTTCGGCAACGGCGATCTTGTCCGCCTGCAGCACGCTCGCGTCGTCGACCGGAGTGACGCTGATGTTCAGCGTGCTGGTCGAGCCGGTGCTGGTGGTGTAGGTCACTTGTGGAACGTTGCCGTTCCAGTTGGCAGCCGGCTTGAAGCTGTACTCGCCGTTGCTGGCGATGGTCAGCGTGCCGACGCCGGCAATGATCGCGGTCTGGCCTGCGGTGACGCTGCCGTCGACGCCCTTCACGCTGAAACTGGTGACGCTCAGGGTGTTGTCGATATCGCGGTCGTTGCTCAGTACGTTACCGGTGGCCGTGGTGTCTTCGGCAACGGCGATCTTGTCCGCCTGCAGCACGCTCGCGTCGTCGACCGGAGTGACGCTGATGTTCAGCGTGCTGGTCGAGCCGGTGCTGGTGGTGTAGGTCACTTGTGGAACGTTGCCGTTCCAGTTGGCAGCCGGCTTGAAGCTGTACTCGCCGTTGCTGGCGATGGTCAGCGTGCCGACGCCGGCAATGGTCGCGGTCTGGCCCGCAATGACGCTGCCGTCGACGCCCTTCACGCTGAAACTGGTGACGCTCAGGGTGTTGTCGATATCGCGGTCGTTGCTCAGTACGTTACCGGTGGCGACGCTGTCTTCGGCGACGGTTTTGGTGTCTGGAGCCAGAACGCTCGCGTCGTCGACCGGAGTGACGCTGATGTTCAGCGTGCTGGTCGAGCCGGTGCTGGTGGTGTAGGTCACTTGTGGAACGTTGCCGTTCCAGTTGGCAGCCGGCTTGAAGCTGTACTCGCCGTTGCTGGCGATGGTCAGCGTGCCGACGCCGGCAATGGTCGCGGTCTGGCCCGCAATGACGCTGCCGTCGACGCCCTTCACGCTGAAACTGGTGACGCTCAGGGTGTTGTCGATATCGCGGTCGTTGCTCAGTACGTTACCGGTGGCGACGCTGTCTTCGGCGACGGTTTTGGTGTCTGGAGCCAGAACGCTCGCGTCGTCGACCGGGGTGACGCTGATGTTCAGCGTGCTGGTCGAGCCGGTGCTGGTGGTGTAGGTCACTTGTGGAACGTTGCCGTTCCAGTTGGCAGCCGGCTTGAAGCTGTACTCGCCGTTGCTGGCGATGGTCAGCGTGCCGACGCCGGCAATGGTCGCGGTCTGGCCCGCAATGACGCTGCCGTCGACGCCCTTCACGCTGAAACTGGTGACGCTCAGGGTGTTGTCGATATCGCGGTCGTTGCTCAGTACGTTACCGGTGGCGACGCTGTCTTCGGCGACGGTTTTGGTGTCTGGAGCCAGAACGCTCGCGTCGTCGACCGGGGTGACGCTGATGTTCAGCGTGCTGGTCGAGCCGGTGCTGGTGGTGTAGGTCACTTGTGGAACGTTGCCGTTCCAGTTGGCAGCCGGCTTGAAGCTGTACTCGCCGTTGCTGGCGATGGTCAGCGTGCCGACGCCGGCAATGGTCGCGGTCTGGCCCGCGGTGACGCTGCCGTCGACGCCCTTCACGCTGAAACTGGTGACGCTCAGGGTGTTGTCGATATCGCGGTCGTTGCTCAGTACGTTACCGGTGGCGACGCTGTCTTCGGCGACGGTTTTGGTGTCTGGAGCCAGAACGCTCGCGTCGTCGACCGGGGTGACGCTGATGTTCAGCGTGCTGGTCGAGCCGGTGCTGGTGGTGTAGGTCACTTGTGGAACGTTGCCGTTCCAGTTGGCAGCCGGCTTGAAGTTGTACTCGCCGTTGCTGGCGATGGTCAGCGTGCCGACGCCGGCAATGGTCGCGGTCTGGCCTGCGGTGACGCTGCCGTCGACGCCCTTCACGCTGAAACTGGTGACGCTCAGGGTGTTGTCGATATCGCGGTCGTTGCTCAGTACGTTACCGGTGGCGACGCTGTCTTCGGCGACGGTTTTGGTGTCTGGAGCCAGAACGCTCGCGTCGTCGACCGGGGTGACGCTGATGTTCAGCGTGCTGGTCGAGCCGGTGCTGGTGGTGTAGGTCACTTGTGGAACGTTGCCGTTCCAGTTGGCAGCCGGCTTGAAGCTGTACTCGCCGTTGCTGGCGATGGTCAGCGTGCCGACGCCGGCAATGGTCGCGGTCTGGCCCGCAATGACGCTGCCGTCGACGCCCTTCACGCTGAAACTGGTGACGCTCAGGGTGTTGTCGATATCGCGGTCGTTGCTCAGTACGTTACCGGTGGCCGTGGTGTCTTCAGCAATGGTTTTGGTGTCAGCCGTCAGCACGCTTGCGTCATCGACGGCGCCGACGTGCACCACCAGCGGTAGCGAGGTGCTGGCGCTCGGGGCATCGCCGTCTTTGGCGGTGGCCGTGACGGTCAGGGGGATGTCGCCATTGAAGTTCGCCGGCGGTGTCAGCTTGAGCGTGGACAGGTTCCAACCAGTAACGTCCACCGACGTCAAGCCGTTGGCAGCGTTGAAGGTGTGGGTGCCGTCGGTGAGTCTGGAACCCGCCGGCAAGCCGTTCAGTGTGAGCGTGAGCGTTTCCGAGCCATCGGCGTCGTTGGTGTGGGCCTGGATGGTTGACAGCAGGATCGCGTTGTCTTCAAGGCCCGAGTTGAGCACCTGAGTGACATTGATGTTGTCCAGCAGGCCGCCCAGGCTGTTGCTGTCCCCGGCGCGGAACTCGAGCTTCTGGTTGCCATCGGCAGTAACCGGAACGTTGAAGCTGTAGTGCTGCATGCCGGTGGTCGAGGTGTTAAGGGTGCCAATGAGTTGGCCGCCCCAGTACACATTGATCAGCGAATTATCCACACCCGCACGCGGTGCATAGTCGAACGACACGCTATAGGTTGTGCCGGCCTTGGCATCGATAGTGGTGTAGAGGTTGCTCGCATCGCCGGAGTTGCGCTCCAATTCGATGACCTGATTATCGCCCCCGGCACCATAAACACTGGCCTTGCCGATTTCGACCATGCCACCGCTGTTGTCGGTGTGCCACACGCCATTGCCGAGCTTGCTGACATTGACGTCGCCAAAGACGCTGTTCAGAGCGACTTCCTGGAAGTCGGTCGAGACGACCACACCGCCACCGGTCAGTGACAGGCTTGGGGCATCAGTTATTGGCGCGACGACGACGGTGCCGGTCGCCGAAGAGGCGGAAGGCATGCCCTGGTTGTCGGTCGAGTTGTAGGTGAAGCTGGTGGTGCCACTCCAGTCGCCGGTGGGCTTGAAGTAAACCGTTGCGCCGTTCGTGGTTGCGGAGATCACGCTGCTGGCGGTCAACGCGATGGTGCCGGCGGCGTCAGCGTAAAACACGCCATTGGCCGGCAGGCTGGTCAGGGTGAAGTGGCCGACGCTGCCATCGACGTCATTGCCGCCGAGCTGCACGGCGATCAAATGATCTTCATCACCTCTGGCCGAGGTGACGCTGACGGTCGGAGCGTCGTTGACCGAGTTGACCGTGATATTCAGCGTGCTGATGGAATTGGTGTTGGTGGTGTAGCTGATCTGTGGAACGGTGCCGTTCCAGTTCGCTGTTGGGGTGAAACTGTAGTCGCCGTTGGTGGCGATAGTCACAGTGCCGACGCCGGTGATAGTCGCGACTTGACCCGCGGTAAAGGAACCGGTGACGCCTTGTACGGTGAAGGTCGCAACACTCAGGGTGCTTTCGACATCGCTGTCGTTGTCGAGCACGTTGCCGATGGCCGTGGTGTCTTCGGCAATGGTTTGGGCATCGGCGGTCAGGACGCTCGCGTCGTCGACCGGGGTAACGCTCAGGTCCAGGGTGCTGGTGGAACCGGTGTCGGTGGTGTAGCTGATCTGTGGGGCGGTGCCGTTCCAGTTCGCTGCCGGGGTGAAGCTGTAGTCGCCGTTGCTGGCGATGGTCACCGTGCCGACGCCGGCGATGGTTGCAACTTGACCCGCAGTAAAGGAGCCGGTGACGCCTTGTACGGTGAAGGTCGCAACACTCAGGGTGCTTTCGACATCGCTGTCGTTGTCGAGCACGTTGCCGATGGCCGTGGTGTCTTCGGCAATGGTTTGGGCATCGGCGGTCAGGACGCTCGCGTCGTCGACCGGGGTAACGCTCAGGTCCAGGGTGCTGGTGGAACCGGTGTCGGTGGTGTAGCTGATCTGTGGGGCGGTGCCGTTCCAGTTCGCTGCCGGGGTGAAGCTGTAGTCGCCGTTGCTGGCGATGGTCACCGTGCCGACGCCGGCGATGGTTGCAACTTGACCGGCGGTGAAGCTGCCAGTCACACCGGCGACGGTGAAGCTGGCCACGCTCAGGGTGCTTTCGACATCGCTGTCGTTGTCGAGCACGTTGCCGATGGCCGTGGTGTCTTCGGCAATGGTTTGGGCATCGGCGGTCAGGACGCTCGCGTCGTCGACCGGGGTAACGCTCAGGTCCAGGGTGCTGGTGGAACCGGTGTCGGTGGTGTAAGTGACTTGCGGCACCGCGCCGTTCCAGTTCGCTGCCGGGGTGAAGCTGTAGTCGCCGTTGCTGGCGATGGTCACCGTGCCGACGCCAGCGATGGTTGCAACTTGACCGGCGGTGAAGCTGCCAGTCACACCGGCGACGGTGAAGCTGGCCACGCTCAGGGTGCTTTCGACATCGCTGTCGTTGTCGAGCACGTTGCCGATCGCCGTGGTGTCTTCGGCGACGGTGTTGGCATCGGCGGTCAGGACGCTCGCGTCGTCGACCGGGGTAACGCTCAGGTCCAGGGTGCTGGTGGCGCCGGTGTCGGTGGTGTAGCTGATCTGTGGGGCGGTGCCGTTCCAGTTCGCTGCCGGGGTGAAGCTGTAGTCGCCGTTGCTGGCGATGGTCACCGTGCCGACGCCAGCGATGGTTGCAACTTGACCGGCGGTGAAGCTGCCAGTCACACCGGCGACGGTGAAGCTGGCCACGCTCAGGGTGCTTTCGACATCGCTGTCGTTGTCGAGCACGTTGCCGATCGCCGTGGTGTCTTCGGCAATGGTTTGGGCATCGGCGGTCAGCACGCTCGCGTCGTCGACCGGGGTAACGCTCAGGTCCAGGGTGCTGGTGGCGCCGGTGTCGGTGGTGTAAGTGACTTGCGGCACCGCGCCGTTCCAGTTCGCTGCCGGGGTGAAGCTGTAGTCGCCGTTGCTGGCGATGGTCACCGTGCCGACGCCAGCGATGGTTGCAACTTGACCGGCGGTGAAGCTGCCAGTCACACCGGCGACGGTGAAGCTGGCCACGCTCAGGGTGCTTTCGACATCGCTGTCGTTGTCGAGCACGTTGCCGATCGCCGTGGTGTCTTCGGCAATGGTTTGGGCATCGGCGGTCAGCACGCTCGCGTCGTCGACCGGGGTAACGCTCAGGTCCAGGGTGCTGGTGGCGCCGGTGTCGGTGGTGTAGCTGATCTGTGGGGCGGTGCCGTTCCAGTTCGCTGCCGGGGTGAAGCTGTAGTCGCCGTTGCTGGCGATGGTCACCGTGCCGACGCCAGCGATGGTTGCAACTTGACCGGCGGTGAAGCTGCCAGTCACACCGGCGACGGTGAAGCTGGCCACGCTCAGGGTGCTTTCGACATCGCTGTCGTTGTCGAGCACGTTGCCGATCGCCGTGGTGTCTTCGGCAATGGTTTGGGCATCGGCGGTCAGCACGCTCGCGTCGTCGACCGGGGTAACGCTCAGGTCCAGGGTGCTGGTGGAACCGGTGTCGGTGGTGTAAGTGACTTGCGGCACCGCGCCGTTCCAGTTCGCTGCCGGGGTGAAGCTGTAGTCGCCGTTGCTGGCGATGGTCACCGTGCCGACGCCAGCGATGGTTGCAACTTGACTGGCGGTGAAGCTGCCAGTCACACCGGCGACGGTGAAGCTGGCCACGCTCAGGGTGCTTTCGACATCGCTGTCGTTGTCGAGCACGTTGCCGATCGCCGTGGTGTCTTCGGCAATGGTTTGGGCATCGGCGGTCAGCACGCTCGCGTCGTCGACCGGGGTAACGCTCAGGTCCAGGGTGCTGGTGGAACCGGTGTCGGTGGTGTAAGTGACTTGCGGCACCGCGCCGTTCCAGTTCGCTGCCGGGGTGAAGCTGTAGTCGCCGTTGCTGGCGATGGTCACCGTGCCGACGCCAGCGATGGTTGCAACTTGACCGGCGGTGAAGCTGCCAGTCACACCGGCGACGGTGAAGCTGGCCACGCTCAGGGTGCTTTCGACATCGCTGTCGTTGTCGAGCACGTTGCCGATGGCCGTGGTGTCTTCGGCAATGGTTTGGGCATCGGCGGTCAGGACGCTCGCGTCGTCGACCGGGGTAACGCTCAGGTCCAGGGTGCTGGTGGAACCGGTGTCGGTGGTGTAGCTGATCTGTGGGGCGGTGCCGTTCCAGTTCGCTGCCGGGGTGAAGCTGTAGTCGCCGTTGCTGGCGATGGTCACCGTGCCGACGCCGGCGATCGTTGCAACTTGACCCGCGGTAAAGGAACCGGTGACGCCTTGTACGGTGAAGGTCGCAACACTCAGGGTGCTTTCGACATCGCTGTCGTTGTCGAGCACGTTGCCGATCGCCGTGGTGTCTTCGGCAATGGTTTGGGCATCGGCGGTCAGGACGCTCGCGTCGTCGACCGGGGTAACGCTCAGGTCCAGGGTGCTGGTGGAACCGGTGTCGGTGGTGTAGCTGATCTGTGGGGCGGTGCCGTTCCAGTTCGCTGCCGGGGTGAAGCTGTAGTCGCCGTTGCTGGCGATGGTCACCGTGCCGACGCCGGCGATCGTTGCAACTTGGCCGGCGGTGAAGCTGCCAGTCACACCGGCGACGGTGAAGCTGACCACGCTCAGGGTGCTTTCGACATCGCTGTCGTTGTCGAGCACGTTGCCGATGGCAACGTGGTCTTCATCGACGGTGTTAGTGTCAGCCGTCAGGACGCTCGGGTCATCGACTGGCGTGACGTTGATGTTCAGCGTTGAGGTGACGTCAGTGCCCAAGCCGTCGGTCACGGTGTAGCTGACCGTTGGCACAGCACCGTTGTAGTTGGCAGCCGGGGTGAAGGTGTAGGCGCCATCGGCCGCAATGACCAGGGTGCCGACGTTGGCAATGGTGGCGGTCTGGCCGGCTGTGAAGGTGCCATTGACGCCGGCGATGGTAAAGGTGGCCACGCTCAGGACGTTGTCGATGTCGCTGTCGTTGCTCAGCACGTTGCCGATCGCAGCGGTGTCTTCTGCAATGGTCTGGGTGTCGGTAGTCAAAACGGTCGGATCATCGACCGCCGTCACGGTGAGATCCAGCGTGCTGGTCGAGCCGGTGTTGGTGGTGTACGTGACTTGCGGTACGACGCCGTTGTAGTTGGCGTCCGGAGTAAAGGTGTAGTTGCCATTGGTGCCGATGGTCAGCGTGCCGACGCCGACGATGGTCGCCGTCTGGCCTGCGGTGAAGCTGCCGGTCATGCCGGCGACGGTGAAGCTGGCGACGCTGAGGGGCGTTTCGGCATCGCTATCGTTGTTCAGTACATTGCCGGTCGCGACGCTGTCTTCGGCCTGAGTGCCAGTATCAGCGATCAGTACACTCGGAGCGTTGGTGGCCGTGGTGTTCTGGCTGCCGGTATCGAGCGTGGTGGTTGTGGCAGTGGAATCAGGACCGCCGGTTGGGAAACCTATGGTCGGGTCGACCCGGCCAGCGGTGGCATCCAGCATCACGAAGCTGTGGCCGCCACCTGCCGCGCCGCCTGTGCCGGCAGCTGTCGGGCCGGCCGCGGTGGCTTCAAGATCGGTGGTCGGGTCGGCGCCGGCAACGATGGCTTGCTGCAGCTCTTCAACCGATGGCGCGGCTTGTGCAGTGGCTTGTGCAAGGTCAGCGCTGGAATCCGGATCGCTGCCGCTCCACTGAGTGTCGCGGCCCAGGTCCAGGGTCCGGCCGTCAGCCAGTTCGAGCGTGACAGCACCTGCCGCGCCAGTGTCTACCTGATCGCCGACAAACAACCGATCGCCTTCAACGAGTACGCGGCGCACGCCCTCTGGGGAAACAGCGAAAACCTGACCGACAATGCTTTTGACGATGGCCACAACACTGCTCATTGAAGACTCTCCGGGTGTCGCATTCAGTTGACGTCCATGGACCTGAGAGCGGTTGATCGCGTTCAGTCTGGATGTACTTTCAAGATATTAGAGGCACAACTTTGACGCGGTTATTCGTCAATAAGTTGGCTATATTCTTTCGCTATAAACTTTATGCCAAACTATTGACCTTCTGCCTGTCATCCTAAACACTCGCCTCCGTAATGTCACATTGATATTTAGGTGCTGACCTGCTCCACAGAGTGTGACGCTGTTCCAAAATACAACTTTCCGACACACGGTCATTCCGGTTGTCATCATCCGATGCAGCGGCACGTTCTGCAGTGATTCAAGACAAGTAATTCCTGGAAACTCCAACCATGCGTTTGCACCTGCTCAAGGCTTTACCCTTCGCCATAGCCGCCAGTTTTGTTCAGGCGCAGTCCCTTCCGGAGGCCATGCAACAGGCACTGGATGTCCATCCGGAAATCCAGGCAGGCGTTAACAGTCGATTGGCCGCGGATTATCAGTTAAAGGCAGCAAAAGGGGGATACCTCCCACGGGTCGATCTGCTGGGCGGTTATGGTCGCGAAGGCACTGACAATGTCACCACACGTGCCGCTGGCAACAACAATCACTGGGAAAACCTGAATCGCAGCGAATCGAGCGTGCGGTTGTCGCAAATGGTTTTTGACGGTTTTGCGACCTCCAGTGAAGTGGGGCGCCAACAAGCCACCGTTAATTCCCGCGCCTACTCCTTGCTGGGCACGTCCGAACGCACCGCGCTCACCGTTGCGCAGGTGTATCTCGACGTACTGACCCGCCGCGAATTCGTGCGCCTGGCGACCGACAACCTGAAGAGCCACGAACGGATTTTCGACCAGATCAAGTTGCGCACCCAGCGCGGCGTGGGCAGCGGCGCCGACCTCGATCAGGCCGAAGCGCGTATGGCCCAGGCCCGCAACAATCTGATCACCGAGCAGACCAACCTGGCTGACGCCGAGACCAACTTCCTCAGCGCCGTCGGCCAGATGCCCGATCAGCTGGAGCGCCCTTCCGATTTCATGGCGCTGTTGCCAGCCAACCTGAATGAAGCCCGGGCGCAGATGCTGGAAAACAGCCCGATCCTGCGTTCCGCCGAGTCGGACATTGCCGCTGCCGAGAAACAGTACGCAGCCGCCAAGTCGACCTTCTACCCGCGCTTCGATGCCGAATTGGGTCGCACTGCCGACAACGATCTCGACGGCCAGAACGGTCACAGCAATGAATGGCAGGCCATGTTGCGCATGCGCTTCAATCTGTATGCCGGCGGCAGCAACAAGGCTGATCTGGAAGCCAAGTCCTACCTGTCCAATCAGGCACTGGATATTCGCAACAACGCCTTGCGCGTGTTGAACGAAGATCTGGGCCTGGCCTGGAATGCCTTGAACAACGCCAACGCCCAAGTGCCGATCGCCCAGCAATATGTCGATCACAGCACCCGCGTGCGCACCGCCTATCAAAAACAGTTCAGCCTCGGCGAGCGCACTTTGCTCGACCTGCTCGACAGTGAAAACGAGCTGTTCTCGGCTTCTCGTCGCCTGGCGGAGATCAAGAACATTCAGTTATTTACTCAGTACCGAATCAAGGCGACCATGGGCGAGTTGCTCAAGAGCCAGGGAGTGGTCGCACCGTTGGCATCCGTTGTGCAGAACGACGTGAAGCCGAAGGTTCAACTGCCCGGTATGAATTGAGCAGAACCTTCATTGTTCAATTGTTAGCCAAGAGTGCCGAGCGTGGAATCAGAAGTCAGTCGAGTTCAACTCATTCATGATCCACGCGCGCTGCACGACGATCCGCTACTGGACGGCTTGCTGGCTCTTTGCACCCTGCATCAGAAACCGGCCAGCGCCGCGATGTTGACCACCGGCCTGCCGTTGCCCAAGCAGCGCCTGAGCGTTGAGTTGCTGCCCCGCGCGGCCGCTCGCGCCGGCCTGCAAGGGCGGGTGCTGGTGCGCAAACTGGAGCAGATCCCGGCGATTGCCATGCCGGCGCTGTTGCTGCTCAAGGATGGCCGCAGTGCCGTCCTGCTCGGCTGGCTCGGTGAAGACCAGGCACGGCTGCTGATCAGCGAAAGCGATGGCGGCGAAAGTGTCGTCAGCCGCGAACTGCTGGCCGATGACTACATCGGCAAAGTGTTCTTCGCTCAACCCCAGCACAAGTTCGACGTCAATCACGGCACGCTGATCCCGCGCGCGCGCTCGTGGTTCCGCGACACCCTCAAGCGTTCACGCTGGCTGTACGCCGACGCCATCGCCGCCAGTTTCCTGATCAACATCATTGCCATGGCCGCGCCGCTGTTCGTGATGAACGTCTACGACCGCGTCGTGCCGAACCAGGCCGAATCGACCCTGTGGGTATTGGCCATCGGCATCACCGGGGCTTACCTGTTCGACCTGATCCTCAAGAGCCTGCGCAGCCTCTGCCTGGACCTGGCCGGGAAGAAAACCGACCTGATCATCTCGGCCACGTTGTTCGAGCGCATCGTCGGCATGGCCATGAAGTACCGCCCGGCACGGGTCGGCAGCTTCGCCCAGAACATCCATGAGTTTCAGAGCCTGCGCGATTTCCTCGCCTCGCTGACCCTCACCAGTTTGATCGACCTGCCGTTTACGCTGCTGATATTCATGGTCATCGCGATTCTCGGCGGGCATCTGGTGTGGATTCCGGTGCTGGCGTTCCCGATTGCCTTGCTGATCGGCTATGCCTTGCAGAAGCCGCTGGTGGCGACCATGGAGCGAACCATGGCGCTGGGCGCCGAGCGTCAGTCGAGCCTGATCGAAACCCTCGCCGGCCTCGATGCAGTGAAGGTCAACAACGCCGAAAGCGAACGCCAATATCAGTGGGAGCAGACCATCGGCACCCTCAGCCGCCTCGAGCTGCGGGTGAAAATGCTCTCCGGTCTGGCGATGAACATCACCTTGCTGATCCAGCAACTGGCCGGGGTGATCATGATCGTCTTCGGCGTGTACCAGATCATCGACGGTCACCTGAGCATGGGCGGTTTGATCGCCTGCTACATGCTCAGCGGTCGCGCGCTCAGCCCGCTGGCCTCGCTGTCCGGCCTGTTGACGCGTTACCAGCAAGCGCGGGTGACCATGACCTCGGTCGACCAGATGATGGAGCTGCCGCAAGAGCGCAATTTCGAGGAACGCCCACTGAGCCGCAAGGTGCTGCAAGGCGCCATCGAATGCCGGCAGATGAACTTCACCTACCCGAACCAACAGAACGCGGCGCTGAAGAACATCAACCTGATCATCAAGCCTGGCGAGAAGATCGGCATCATCGGTCGCAGTGGCTCGGGGAAAAGCTCCCTGGCCAAACTGCTCGTAGGTCTCTACCAGCCCGACGACGGCGCCCTGTTGGTGGATGGCGTCGATATCCGTCAGATCGACGTCAGCGAATTGCGCCACAACATTGGCTACGTGGCCCAGGACATCCAGCTGTTGGCCGGGACCCTGCGCGACAACCTCGTGTCGGGTGCGCGCTATGTCGAAGATGAAATGGTGCTGCAAGCGGCCGAACTGGCCGGCGTCCACGAATTCGCCCGTCTGCATCCGCAGGGTTATGAGCTGCAAGTTGGCGAGCGTGGGCAGAACCTGTCTGGCGGTCAGCGCCAGAACGTCGCCCTGGCCCGTGCGTTGTTGCTAAACCCGCCGATCCTGCTGCTCGACGAACCGACCAGCGCCATGGACAACACCGGTGAAGAACGCCTCAAGCAACGCCTCGCGGCGGTGGTTGAAAACAAAACCGTGGTGCTGGTGACGCACCGGGCTTCGCTGTTGTCGCTGGTGGATCGTCTGATCGTCATCGACCGCGGGCAGGTTCTTGCCGACGGCCCGAAAGCCGCCGTGATGGAAGCGTTGAAGAAGGGGCAGATCAGTGTTGCTTAAGTCGGGTTTCAAGAATTCGATCGGCCGTTATTTCAAAGGCTCCGATTCGCTGCATGGCCAGCCACTTCCCGAGGTCAACAAAGCCCTGATCGAAGACGCCCCGCGCGTGGTGCGGCTGACCATCTGGGCGATCATCGGCTTTTTCGTGTTCCTGATGCTCTGGGCCAACTTCGCCGTGATCGACGAAGTCACCAAGGGCGACGGCAAGGCGATTCCGTCGTCCAAGATCCAGAAAATCCAGAACCTTGAAGGTGGCATCGTCTCCGAGTTGTTCGTGACCGAAGGGCAGATCGTCGAGGCCGGCGCACCGTTGATTCGCCTGGACGACACGCGATTCGCCTCCAACGTCGGCGAAACCGAGGCCGATCGGCTGTCGATGCTGCTGCGAGTCGAACGCTTGAGTGCGGAAGTCGATGACCGTCCGCTGAACTTCCCGGCTGACGTGCTGAAGGCCGTGCCCGGTCAGGCGGCCAGCGAAGAGTCGCTGTACATCAGCCGCCGTCAGCAGCTGCACGATGAAATTGGCGGTTTGGAGGAGCAGTTGATCCAGCGTCAGCAAGAGCTGCGCGAGTTCACTTCCAAACAGTCGCAGTACCGCAACGGTCTTGCGCTGCAGCGTCAGGAAATCAACATGTCCGAACCGTTGGTGGCCCAGGGCGCGGTATCACCGGTTGAAGTGCTGCGGCTCAAGCGCGCCGAGGTTGAAACCCGCGGGCAATTGGACGCTACCACTCTTGCCATTCCTCGCGCCCAATCGGCGATCAAGGAAGTGCAGCGCAAGATCGACGAGACTCGCGGCAAATTCCGCAGTGAAGCACTGACTCAACTCAATGAAGCACGCACTGATCTGAACAAGGCCCAGGCCACCGGCAAGGCGCTGGAAGACCGGGTCAGCCGGACATTGGTGACATCGCCGGTGCGCGGCATCGTCAACAAGTTGCTGGTGAACACCATTGGCGGCGTGATTCAGCCGGGCAGCGACCTGGTGGAAATCGTGCCGCTGGACGACACCTTGCTGGTAGAGGCGAAAGTTCGCCCGCAAGACATCGCCTTCCTGCATCCGGGGCAGGAAGCGACAGTGAAGTTCACGGCGTATGACTACACCATTTATGGTGGGCTGAAGGCCAAGCTTGAACAGATCGGTGCCGACACCATTACCGATGAAGACAAGAAAACCACTTACTACATCATCAAGCTGCGCACTGATCGCAGCCACTTGGGGACGGATGAAAAGCCGTTGCTGATCATCCCGGGGATGGTGGCTTCGGTGGATATCATCACGGGTAAGAAGACTGTGCTGAGCTATCTGCTCAAGCCGATCATTCGGGCCCGGGCCGAGGCGCTGCACGAGCGGTAGTTCTTTGGGGCGCCCGAAAAGATCGCAGCCTTCGGCAGCTCCTACGGGATTTTGCGTACACCAGTAGGAGCTGCCGAAGGCTGCGATCTTTTGACTTTCGGCCATATCGTTATTCGCTAACGGTATTTAAATTTAAGTTCTTATATCTATAAAGTCATTCTCCTGCGTACCTGCCGACCAATCGGCGCGCCGCACGACACGAACCAACACGGGACCTCCGTGAGTTTCTTGATCGACGCGCGCGCCCTTGAGCGTGCCGTGCGTGGGAGTGATTTATGTCTGCAGCAACGGCTTCCCCAAGCGCCGCGAACATCGCGCCGCAAACCTTCGACATCCGCCCGTTCAGTGGCGCTGTCGGTGCCGAAATCATCGGCCTCGACCTGTCCCGCCCGATCAATGATCAGGACTTCGCCCGCATCCACCGCGCGCACCTGGATCATCACGTCGTGGTGTTCCGCGACCAGCGCATTACCCCCGAGCAACAAATTGCCTTCAGCCGCCGTTTCGGCGTGTTGCAGATCCATGTGCTCAAGCAATTCCTGCTGGCCGGGCATCCGGAAATTCTCATCGTTTCCAACATCATCGAGAACGGCCAATCCATCGGCCTCGGCGACGCCGGCAAGTTCTGGCATTCCGACCTGTCCTATAAAGAGCTGCCAAGCCTGGGCTCGATGCTGCACGCCCAGGAGCTGCCGTCCGAGGGCGGCGACACGCTGTTCGCCGACATGCACAAAGCCTGGGACAACCTGCCCGAAGCGCTGCGTAAAGCCGTCGAAGGTCGCTCGGCCGCGCACTCCTACACGGCGCGTTACAGCGAGACCAAATTCGAAGGCAACTGGCGTCCGACGCTGACGCCCGAGCAGCTTGCTCAGGTCGCTGAAGTGGTCCACCCAATCGTTCGCACCCACCCGGAAAACGGCCGCAAGGCGTTGTTCGTCAGCGAAGGTTTCACCACCCGCATCGTTGGTTTACCGGAAGACGAGAGCAAGCAGCTGCTCGATGAGCTCTACGCCCATAGCGTGCTGCCGCAAAACATCTACCGCCATCAATGGCAGGCCCACGACCTGGTGTTCTGGGACAACCGTTCGCTGATTCATCTCGCCGCCGGATGCCCAAGCTACCTGCGCCGCAAGTTGTATCGCACCACCATCCAGGGCGACGCGCCTTTCTGATTTGTCGGAGAAACTCTCATGTCCAAACGTCTTCCATTTGCACCGTTGGCTGCGGCCATCGGCCTGGGTTTCAGCTTGATCGCCGGCAGCCTGGTGGCGCCGACCGTGGCCCACGCCGAAGGTGAAATCCGCATCGCCGAGCAGTTCGGCATTGTTTACTTGTTGCTCAATGTGGTGCGCGATCAAAACCTGATCGAGAAGTATGGCAAGCAGGAAGGCATCGACATCAAGGTCGACTGGACTCAGCTCTCCGGCGGGGCGGCAGTCAACGATGCGTTGCTCTCCGGTTCGATTGATATCGCCGGTGCGGGCGTCGGTCCGCTGCTGACCATCTGGGACCGCACCCACGGCAAGCAGAACGTCAAAGCCGTCGCCTCCCTCGGTAACTTCCCGTACTACCTGGTGAGCAACAATCCCAAGGTCAAAACCATCGCTGACTTCACCGAGAAGGACCGCATCGCGGTGCCGGCGGTCGGTGTGTCTGTGCAGTCGCGCATCCTGCAGTACGCGGCCGCCAAGCAGTGGGGCGACAAGGAGTTCAATCGCCTCGACAAGTACACCATCGCCGTTCCGCACCCCGACGCCACGGCGGCGCTGATTGCCGGCGGCACCGAGTTGACCGGGCACTTTTCCAACCCTCCGTTCCAGGATCAAGAGCTGGCCAACCCTAACGTCCACGTTGTGCTGAATTCCAATGATGTGCTCGGCCCGAACTCGCCGACGGTACTGTTCGCCACCGAGAAATTCCGCGACGAGAACCCGAAAACCTATAAGGCGTTCGTCCAGGCGCTGACTGAGGCGGCCGAGTTTGCCCAGAACGATAAAGGCGCGGCGGCGGACACTTACATCCGCGTCACCAAGGCCAAAATCGACCGTGCCGCGCTGCTGAAAATCATCGATAACCCGCAGTTCGAATTCAGTGTCACGCCGAAAAACACTTACCCGCTGGCCGAGTTCCTCTACCGCGTCGGTGCGATCAAAAACAAACCGGATTCGTGGAAGGATTACTTCTTCCAGGACGCCAAACCGCTGCAAGGGAGCTGACCGAGATGAACGCCCCTTTGCAAGGCCACACGGTCAGCAAACCGATCGCGGCAGCCCAAGCGCTGCTGTCGGTCGACAACGTCAGCCTCGAATACCGCACGCCTCAGCGTGTGGTTCGTGCGACCCATCAGGTCAGTTTTGAAATCGATCCGGCGGACCGCTTTGTGCTGCTCGGTCCGTCCGGTTGCGGTAAATCAACGTTGCTCAAGGCGGTCGCCGGGTTCATCCAGCCGTGTGAAGGGGAAATCCGTCTTCAGGGGCAAACCGTTCATGCCCCGGGGCCGGACCGGATCGTGGTGTTCCAGGAATTCGACCAACTGCCGCCGTGGAAAACCGTCAAACAGAACGTGATGTTTCCGCTGCTTGCCTCGAAAACCCTCAAGCGTAAAGAAGCCGAGGAACGAGCGCTGCACTACCTGGACAAGGTCGGTCTGGCGGCGTTTGCCGATGCTTATCCGCACACCCTGTCCGGAGGAATGAAGGCGCGTGTAGCGATCGCTCGAGCGTTGGCGATGCAGCCGAAAATCCTCTTGATGGACGAACCCTTCGCCGCCCTCGATGCGCTGACCCGCCGCAAGATGCAGGAAGAATTGCTGCTGCTCTGGGAAGAAGTGCGCTTCACGCTGCTGTTCGTCACTCACTCCATCGAAGAAGCGTTGGTGGTGGGCAATCGAATCCTGCTGCTGTCGCCGCATCCGGGGCGGGTGCGGGCGGAAGTCCACAGCCATCAATACGACTTGCACAGCCTCGGCGGCGTGGCCTTTCAGGAGTCGGCGCGGCGCATTCATCGGTTGTTGTTCGATGAAGGTCAGTCCCCGGAAACCGAGCGTGAGCTGGATTTCTCCGACATCCGTATCGCTTATTGAGCCATTGAGAGGATTGCCCGATGAGCCTTTTATCATCCCCGCGTGAAGAATTTGAAACGGTGTTGCAACCGCTGACGAGTGTGCCGCTGGAGCGTGAATTACCGCTCGGCCAGCGCCTCTGGCAACAAGGCTGGTTACGAAAAAGCCTGATCCTGATTTTGCTCGCAGTCCTGTGGGAGGTGGTTGCCCGTGTTCAGAACAACGACCTGCTGCTGCCGAGTTTTCTGCAAACCGGGAGCGCGCTGTACGACGGTTTGCTCAGTGGCGAGTTGCTGGGCAAGGTGTGGATTTCGCTGGTGGTGTTGCTCAAGGGTTACCTGATCGGCATCGTCCTGGCGTTTGCCCTGACGACCCTGGCGGTGTCGACGCAATTCGGTCGCGACCTGTTGAGTACGTTGACCTCGATGTTCAACCCGCTGCCGGCGATTGCGTTGTTGCCGTTGGCGTTGCTGTGGTTCGGCCTGGGGCAGAACAGTCTGATTTTCGTGTTGGTGCATTCGGTGCTTTGGGCATTGGCGTTGAATACTTATGCCGGGTTCCTCGGTGTCTCGGAAACCCTGCGCATGGCCGGGCGCAATTACGGCCTCAAAGGCATGCGTTTCGTGCTGTTCATCCTGATCCCGGCAGCACTGCCGTCGATTCTTGCCGGGCTGAAAATCGGCTGGGCCTTCGCCTGGCGCACGCTGATCGCCGCTGAATTGGTGTTCGGTGCCACCAGTGGCAAGGGTGGCTTGGGCTGGTACATCTTCCAGAACCGAAATGAGCTGTATACCGACAAGGTGTTTGCCGGGTTGGCGGTGGTGATCCTGATCGGCTTGCTGGTGGAAAATCTGGTGTTCAGCACGCTGGAGCGGGTCACGGTGAAGCGTTGGGGGATGCAGCGTTGATCTATTGGATTTATGTGTGGTTGAGAAAAAGGATCGCAGCCTTCGGCAGCTCATACAGGTGTGCGCGGAATCCTGTAGGAGCTGCCGGAGGCTGCGATCTTTTGATCTGCTAGCATTGCGTCTGAATCAATCCAGATCAGACACGAGTGCTCAGCATGCAACTTCCGGACATGAACCTGTTGGTCGCCCTCGACGCCTTGCTCGACGAGGGCAGTGTGGTGGGAGCCGCACGGCGGATGAACCTCAGCCCGGCGGCGATGAGCCGGACGCTGACGCGCATTCGCGAGGCCATCGGCGATCCGATCCTGGTGCGCGCCGGTCGCGGTTTGGTGCCCACGCCCAAGGCGCTGGCGTTGCGCGAGCAGGTGCGTGACGTGGTGGAGCAGGCCGCGCTGTTGTTTCGTTCGGCTGATGCGGTGGAGCTGGGCACGTTGCGCCGTCGGTTCAATATTCGGGCCAATGACTTTTTCGTCGGCGTTTACGGCGGAAAGCTGTTCGACACCCTGGATCGTCAGGCGCCGCACTGCGAACTGCGTTTTGTGCCGGAAGGCGATGGCGATGATGAGGCGCTACGTGAAGGGCGGATTGACCTGAGCATCAGCAATACCCGGCCGCTGACCCCGGAAGTGAAGATTCAGAATCTGTTCTCTACTCATTTCGTCGGCCTGGTTCGCGAAGGCCATCCGCTGTTCGACGAGGAGATCACGGCCGAACGTTTCGCCGGGTTTTCCCATATCAGCATGTCCCGTCGCGGCATCGCCCGTGGCCCGATCGATACCGCGCTCAATGCCTTGGGGCTGGAGCGGCGGGTGGCGGTGATTGCGCCGAGTTTCCATGCGGCGATGTTTGCCTTGCCTGATTCCGATTTGATACTGCCGGTGCCCAAGGAAGCCTTGCTGAGCGTCCAGCGCCTGGGCTTGAAGCTGCGTTCCTTCACGCTGCCGATTCCTTTGCCAACTCTAATGCTGACCCAGGCCTGGCACCCGCGCTTCGACAAGGATCCGGCGCATCGCTGGCTGCGCGAGACCCTCAAAACCTGCTGCGACGAGACGTGGCTGGCCGCGCAACCTTGAAGATCAAAAGATCGCAGCCTTCGGCAGCTCCTACAGATGTACGCGAAACCGTGTAGGAGCTGCCGAAGGCTGCGATCTTTTGATCTATGGCGGAATCATTGCGCCTGATGCACTTATAAGCTGCCGATAAGTCAATTTTCGTAAGGCATCGCGCTTCTTAAAATGCTCCGGTATTCAAACCCCGGAGCTTGCAGTCATGACTTCCCTCACGGTCACGGCACCTCTCGCCGCGGCCAGCCCGGCTGCCGTCACGCCACCGGTCTTTGGTCCGCGGATCATCATCGGCCTGGTGGGCGTGTTGTTGGCGGTGCTGGTGTCGGGCCTGAACGAAATGGTGACCAAGGTTGCCCTGGCCGACATCCGCGGCGCATTGGCCATCGGCTACGACGAAGGCACCTGGCTGGTCGCCAGTTACACCGCGACCTCGGTGGCGGCCATGGCTTTCGCGCCGTGGTGCTCGGTGACGTTTTCGCTACGACGGTTCACCCTCTGCGCCATCAGCGCATTCACCCTGTTGGGCGTGCTGTGCCCATTCGCTCCAAACTATGAAAGCCTGCTGCTCATGCGCACCTTGCAAGGCCTGGCGGGCGGCGCGTTGCCGCCGATGCTGATGACCGTGGCGCTGCGCTTTTTGCCGGCCAACGTGAAGCTTTATGGTCTGGCCGGTTACGCCCTGACCGCGACGTTCGGCCCGGGGCTTGGCACTCCGCTGGCCGGGTTGTGGACCGAGCACGTCGGATGGCAGTGGACCTTCTGGCAAATCATCGCACCGTGCCTGATCGCCATGGTCGCGGTGGCCTATGGCTTGCCCCAGGACCCGTTGCGCCTGGAACGCTTCAAACAATTCAACTGGCGCGGCTTGTTGCTGGGGTTTCCGGCGATCTGCATGCTGGTGATCGGCCTTTTGCAAGGCAATCGGCTGGACTGGTTCGAGTCGAGCCTGATCTGCGGATTGCTCGGTGGTGGGTTGCTGTTGCTGGTGTTGTTTCTGATCAACGAATGGTCGCAGCCGGTGCCGTTTTTCAAGATGCAGATGCTCGGCATCCGCAACCTGTCATTCGCCTTGCTGACCTTGGCCGGGGTGCTGGTGGTGTTGTTGGCGGTGATCATTATTCCGTCCAGCTACCTGGCGCAGGTGCAGGGTTATCGCCCGGTTCAGACCGCGCCGATCATGCTGTTGGCGGCGTTACCGCAGTTGATCGCGCTGCCGTTGGTGGCGGCGCTGTGCAACCTGCGCTGGGTCGATTGCCGCTGGGTGCTGGGGATCGGCCTGAGCATGCTGGCGCTGTCCTGCATCGGTGGGTCGCAGCTGACGTCGGTGTGGATACGCGACGACTTCTATGTGCTGCAACTGCTGCAAATCTTCGGTCAGCCGATGGCGGTGCTGCCGCTGTTGATGCTCTCCACCGGCAGCATCAGCCCGATGGAAGGGCCCTTCGCTTCGGCCTGGTTCAACACCGTAAAAGGCCTGGCGGCGGTGATCGCCACCGGTGTGCTAGAGGCGTTGACCACCTCAAGGCTGCATTTTCACTCGATGATGCTGGTGGACAACCTCGGCAACTCACCTCTGGTCGACAGCGACAGCGCGGGCCTTGCCCATCGGCTGCATGAGCAGGCCGTGGTGCTGACGGCATCGGATCTTTACCTGTGCATGGCCGGCGTTGCCTTGGCGCTGATCCTGCTGATTTTCTGGCTGCCGACGCGGATCTATCCGCCGCGCGCGCCGACTTGAATGCTTCACTGAAACAGAAGGTTTTTATGACGACTCAATCAAAGCAAAAAGTGGCCGTTGGCGTCGCCGCGGTGGTGGCGCTCGGTGTGCTGGTGTATTGGCTGGCGCCCGGTCTGTTCGGCAAGCGCACGCAGCAGAACACCAATGACGCCTTTGTCTCGGCGGACTTCACGCTGGTGGTGCCGCGCGTGGCCGGGTTCATCAAGGAAGTGCTGGTGGAGGACAACCAGCAGGTCAAGGCCGGGCAGTTGCTGGCGTTGATTGATGACCGGGATTTGCGTGCCGCCGCCCAAGCGGCAGACGCTGAAACCCTGGTGGCCAGGGCGCAACTGCAAAATGCCCGTGCGACCCTTGAACGCCAGGCTTCGGTGATCGCTCAAGCCCAGGCCACGGTCGTGTCGGCCAAGGCTGAAATGGCCTTCGCCGAGCATGAATTGAATCGCTACAACCACCTCGCCGGAGTAGGCGCCGGCACGGTGCAGAACGCCCAACAAGCGCGGACCCGCATCGATCAGGCCACCGCGCGGCTGGCGAACGTGACGGCGGTGCTGGCGGCGGAGCGCAAGCAGGTGGAGATCCTCACCGCTCAGCGTGACGCGGCGGAAGGAGGATTGAAACGGGCGCAAGCGGCGCTGGAAATGGCCAGCTACGAGCTCTCCTACACACGCATCGTCGCGCCTCAGGACGGTATGGTCGGCGAGCGCGCTGTTCGGGTCGGCGCCTATGTCACGCCGGGGAGCAAAATCCTCGCGGTGGTTCCACTTGCGCAGGCCTATGTGGTCGCCAATTTTCAGGAGACCCAACTGACCGACGTGCAGCCGGGGCAGGACGTGCAAGTGCGTGTCGACAGCCTCGGCGGTGAGGCCCTGAGCGGTCGCGTCGAGAGCATCGCACCGGCCACGGGTGTGACGTTCGCCTCGGTCAAGCCGGACAACGCCACCGGTAACTTCACCAAGGTGGTGCAGCGGATTCCGGTGAAAATCATGCTTGATCCGGGTCAGGCATTGGCGGAGCGGTTGCGCGTGGGGATGTCGGTTGAGGCGAGTATTGATACTGCCAGTGCGAGCGAGCATGAGGTTGCTCAACGATGAAGATTTTCATTGATAGGGCTGACGTCATCGCGAGCAAGCTCGCTCCCACATTGAATCGGTTCAATGCACACAATCTCTGCACAAATGGAGATCCCCTGTGGGAGCGAGCTTGCTCGCGAAGAGGCCGTCAGCCCCAACTCACCCTTTGTGCCTTGCTCGTCATGAGCCTCTCAGCCTGCGCCGTCGGCCCGGACTTTCAAAAGCCTCAGGCACCGCAAATCACCGAGTGGTCGAAACCGTCAAAGTCCGCCGCCAGCCAAGCCATCGCCGCCACCATGGACGAACGCTGGTGGGACGTCTTCCACGATCCAAAACTCTCGGCCCTGAGCCAGCGTGCCCTGACCGATAACCTCGACCTGAAACTCGCCAGCAGCCGTTTGCAGCAAAGTCGCGCTGTGCGTCAGGTGATCACCGCCGACCGTTACCCGAATACCGCCGCCACTGGCAGCTACGGGCGTAAACGCAACAGCGGCGAAGGCTTGAACGATCCGTCGGGACACAACGGTGACTCGGCTTACAACCTGTGGGACGCGGGCTTCTCCGCGTCCTGGGAACTGGATTTCTGGGGCCGTGTGCGTCGCGAAACCGAAGCCGCCGATGCCAACCTGGAAGTCGCGGAAAACGACCGACGCGGCGTGCTGCTGTCGGTGCTCGCCGAAACCGCTCAGGACTACATTCAGCTGCGCGGTGTACAAAGCACGCGAGCCGTCACCGAGGAGAACCTCGACGTCGCCCGCCACAGCCTGAAACTCTCGCAGCTGCGCCTGGCCGACGGTGTCGCCACCGACCTGGATGTCGCCGAAGCCGCCGCCCAAGTAGCGGCTATCGAGTCGCGTCTGCCCGCGCTGGAGCAGCGCCAGTCGCAACTGATCAACGCCTTGAGCCTGTTGATGGGCGAGCCGCCGCAAGCGCTGTCTACTGAGTTATCCACAGACGCCCCGGTGCCGCAAACCCCGCGTCAGGTCGCTATCGGCCTGCCGTCGCAACTAGCCGAACGCCGCCCGGACATCCGCCAGGCCGAAGCCCGTCTGCATGCCGCAACCGCGAGCATCGGTGTGGCCAAGGGCGATTTCTATCCGCGGATCACCCTGTCGGGCAACATCGGTTCGCAAGCCATGCAACTCAGCGATTTCGGCTCCTGGGGATCGCGCTCGTTCGGTATCGGCCCGCAATTCAGCCTGCCGCTGTTCGATGGCGGACGCTTGCGCGGCGTGCTGCACTTGCGCGAAGCCCAACAACAGGAAGCCGCCATCGCCTACCAGCAAACCGTGCTGCGCGCCTGGCATGAAATCGATGATCAACTGACCGCCTACAACGCCAGCCAACTGCGTCGCGACAGCCTTGCCGAAGCCGTCCGCCAAAACCAGATCGCCCTGCGAACCGCGCAACAGCAATACGTGGAAGGGGTGGTGGATTTCGTTAACGTCCTGACGGTGCAAGGCGCGTTGTTGGCGACTCAGGAGCAGTTCGTGGAGAGTTCGACCGGGGTGTCGTTGGCGATGGTCGGGTTGTACAAGGCGTTGGGTGGGGGATGGGAGTCGGTGTATCCGGTGACGGAGATGGCACAGCGTTGACTTGCTTGTCGGATGGCTCGGATATTGCGGGCAGACCGTTGTGATCAGCCGATTCCTTTCATCTCCGTGGCTAAGTCACACCATGCCAGAGCGTAGACCCGGATCCAGATGGCCGCCGGATGTCGTCGGTCGCAAAGCCAGCATCGACGTCGGCGCTGCCGCTGTCCTACAGTGATTGCAAGTTTCAAGATTTTTCACCGGCAGTCCCGAGGGGAGGCAATGGAGGCGCGCAGAGAAACGCCGCTTGACGGCACCCAAGGCCCCCACGCGGCACCCGGCGCCTGGGCGAGTGTTCAGCGCTTGCTTCGATGGGTGCGCGAGCATTGGTTGCTGCCGATCCTGGCATTGGCCGCGCTGGTGCGTTTTTATGACCTGACCGCGGCGGCGGTCTGGGGCGACGAAGGGTCCAGTCTGCTGCTGAGCCAGTATTCGCTGGCCGGGATCTGGGTGCATGCCGCCCATGATGTGCATCCGCCGCTGTATTTCATGCTGCTGCATGGCTGGATCGAGCTGTTCGGCGATGGCATTTTTTCGATTCGCAGCCTGAGTGCGCTACCGGGGATTGCCACCGTGGCGCTGGGCGTCTGGCTGGTGGACTTGCTCGCCACTCGCCGCGCCGCGTTGTTGGCCGGCGTCCTGTTGGCGTTGCTACCGACCGCCGTGCGTTACAGCCAGGAAGTGCGCATGTATTCATTGCTGGGGCTGTGGCTGATCGGTGCCACGATCGCCCTGGTTTACTGGATCAAACGCCCCGGACGTAAACGCTATCTGGTGATTTACGCACTGCTGATGAGCGCGGCGTTTTACACCCATTACTTCACCGCCCTGTGCGTGCTGTGTCACTGGCTGTATCTGGGGCTGATCCGCGTACAGCCTGGCTATCGCTTGCGGCATATCCAGCAGCCCGGCTGGTGGTGGGCGAACGTGGCGATTGTGTTGGTGTACTTGCCGTGGGTGCCCAACCTGATCGATCTGATTCAACACATGGATCAACTCAAAGCCAATGGCGATGTGGGGTGGGAAACTCCGGTCACGTTCGGTTCGTTGCCTTCGATGATCTGGTCGTTCCTGATCCAGGACGATGGCGAGACCCTGACTACACCGATTTTCATGACGTTGCCTTTGGCGTTGCTGGCCTTGGTGTGGGTGGCGCTGGCGCGGGATCGCAGTGTCATTCGTGGCAGTGCATTGGTGGTGATCTACACCGTTTTGCCGTTGTTGCTGGTGTTCTCGGTGTCGTTCATCTCGCCGGTGTTCATCGAGCGTTATCTCACCGCGTACGCCCTCGGCCTGCCGATGATTGCCGCATTGGCCATCGATCGCCTGTACGCCGTCTTTCGGGTGTTGGCCGTGACGGTGCTGGTGTTGTTTGTCGGCGTCGAACTGGTGGGCCTGAACAACAACGCCACGGTCGATACCAACGATCAAATCAGCGTCATGGTCGACTACGTGAACCAGCACTTCGTTGCCGGTGACCGGATCGTCACCAGCGACATGCTCTGGTACCTCAGTTACGTCTATTACAACCGCACCGACGCCAAACCGCTGCTGTACACCCCGCCGTTGGCCAATGGCGTTTCGAGTCGGCCGAATGCCTATGGTTTCGGCACGCTGGTGACCCAGGACATTTACCTCGACAGCCTCGGCGATTTGCCCAAAGGCACTGGCCGGGTGTGGTTGATCGGTACCCTCGATGTGCCGGACGAGTTCGCGCCGTTGCCCGCAGGCTGGCAGAGCGTTGGCGTAACCCAGGCGGGAGGCGCCAACGCGCGCCTGTTCGTGTTGCATTGAGTCTGTAACGGGTAGAACGTTGGGTGCGAAAGCCTTATGAAGCGCTAGTTGCCGAGTCATGTATCGACGGCACTGACGCCTTCGCGAGCAAGCTCGCTCCCACAGGGGAATGCATTCCAAATGTGGGAGCGAGCTTGCTCGCGAAGGCGGTGGTCAACTCACCACAAATCTACCCGGCTAAACCTTGACCCGAGCCTGCATGATCTCCGACTCCTCCCAATGATCCAGCGCTCGCTCTACAAGCAACTGCACGCCATCGGCCATGCGGCTGAGCGCCAGGGCTACCGAGCGCCGTGTCCCGTCCACATCGTCTGCCAGATTGGCAGCGATGGCGCTGATGGACAGCAGGTCTTCGGAGGCGTTGGCCAGAAGGGTTTCGGTGTTGACCTCGGGGGCGACGGTGAAGAGGTTGCCTTTGCGGTGCCTGGGGGGAAGTAGTGGGCGAAGGCACGGTCGGCGGCTTCTTTGAGTTTTTCGGTTTCGAGTGGATCTTCGGATGGGGTGCCAGAGTTGTCTGGCGGATTGGGCGTTACCTTGAACATATAAAATTCCCTAAACAGTAAGTAGGAACCGCCACCGTTCGTTTGCACGCGAATTGGGTGGCGGCCGTGCGCAGGTGTGCAAGACCGGGACTGTTTAGGACACCCAGCAGATCCGAGGATCTCCTGCGCGCAGCCGCCATAAAGCAATGAGCCATGGCAATTGCGCCCTAAACAGTTTCGTCGGACTTGCACGTCCGTGTCACCGTTTTTTCAGTGACAAGGCCAGACTAGACCTGGGTTCGGACCGGAACAAGTTCACCAACACCGCTACAACTTGAAGGAAATCTCCGACGCGGTTACCGGACGTTGGTGTTTGCGGAGAAGGTCAAAAGATCGCAGCCTTCGGCAGCTCCTACAGGTGTACGCCGCGCCCCTGTAGGAGCTGCCGAAGGCTGCGATCTTTTCAAGGTTTTGACGACAAATCCGCCATCCCCTTGAGCAACTCGATCGGCAGCGGAAAGACAATGGTCGAACTCTTGTCCCCGGCAATCGAACTCAATGTCTGCATATACCGCAGCTGCATGGCCCCAGGCTGGCGGCCGAGCATTTCGGCGGCTTGCATGAGTTTTTCCGAGGCCTGCAATTCGCCTTCGGCGTGGATCACCTTGGCCCGGCGTTCCCGCTCGGCCTCGGCCTGTTTGGCGATGGCGCGGATCATCGATTCGTTGAGGTCCACGTGCTTGATCTCGACGTTGGCGACCTTGATGCCCCAGGCGTCGGTCTGGGCGTCGAGCACTTGCTGGATGTCGATGTTCAACCGCTCACGTTCGGCCAGCAGCTCATCGAGCTCATGTTTACCGAGCACCGCCCGCAACGTGGTCTGGGCCAATTGGCTGGTGGCCATGAGAAAGTCTTCAACCTGAATAATCGCTTTCTGCGGATCGAGTACACGGAAATACAGCACCGCGTTGACCTTGACCGAAACGTTGTCGCGGGTGATCACGTCTTGTGGCGGCACGTCGAGGACCACGGTACGCAAGTCGACGCGAACCATTTGCTGCACCACCGGAATCAACAGGATCAGGCCAGGGCCTTTGACCTGCCAGAAGCGCCCGAGCTGGAACACCACCCCGCGCTCGTATTCGCGCAGGATGCGGAAGGTCGACCCCGCCAATGCAATCACCAGTAACAGCAGCGCGGCAAAACCCAGTTGCAGGCCCATGGTTATTCTCCACCCGGCGCCGCGTCAGCCGCGGCCACTTCCAGCAATAATCCCTTGCGTGCCACCACCCGGACCCTTTGCCCGGGTTGCAGCGGCGTGGCGCTGAGCACTTGCCACTTTTCTCCTTGCAGGTGCACCCAACCGTTGTAGGCATTGCCGGCCAGCGACATCACCGGGGTCACGCTGCCAACCAGCCCTGCATCGCCACTGACGTTTTCGCGCGGTCGGGTTTTCAGGGCGTGGATCAGCAGGAAAATCAGCAACAGGGCACTGATCAGTCCCAGGCCGATCATCAACGGAACAGGCACCTCGGTGTTGGTCAGAATCACCGCACCGATCACGAACATCACAATGCCGCCCAGACCGATCACGCCGTAATTGGGCAGGGCTGCCTCGGCGATCAGAAACGCGATGCCGAACGTGATCAGCCAGATCCCGATGGGGTTGGGCACCAGCAAGACGACGGTGTCCGCCGCGAATACCGAGCCGCTCAAGGCCAACAGCAGCGCAACCGCAAAACAACGAGTGTTCACGTGACCCTCCGGGAGAGTCATTGATGGTCTTTATACAGTCTAGCTGAGCTCTGAATTGTACGAATTTTGATCAGTTGTTGACGTTGTTCCGGCGGGCAGATTTCCCGCGCGATTGCGTCAGCGGGCCTAGACTTTTAGTGGAGAGAAAAGGTTTAACCATCGTCCGCGAAACGTTGTTGCGGACTCCGAGGTGCATCATGCGTATGGCAAGAACAGTGCAGGACAGCCTGAATAAGGCTCACTGCGAATTTGACGTCGTCACCCATCCGCACTCGGCCAGCAGCCTTGAAACGGCGCGGGTCGCAGGCATTCCTGCCGAACGGGTGGCCAAATCGGTGATCCTCGACGACAACCACGGTCATTTCCTGATGGCTGTGCTGCCGGCGAGTCGTCACCTGGACCTGAGCAAAGTACGCGGCAGTGGCGAATGGCAGATCACCCGGGAAAGCACCCTGGCGCATCTGTTCCAGGATTGCGAACGCGGCGCGGTGCCTGCGTTGGGCGAATCCTATGGCATGGACATGGTCATCGACCCACTGCTGACCCGGCAAAAAGACATCTACCTGGAGGCTGGTAACCACAACAACCTGGTGCACATGAGCGTGCCGGAATTCCTGAAAATGGTGCCGCATGCTGAAGTGTGTGAGTTGAGTCAGTAGATTCTCGGCGTCAGTTACATCGCCATCGCGAGCAGGCTCGCTCCCACAGTTGAGCGCGATTCCATGTGGGAGCGAGCCTGCTCGCGATTGACTGCGCAGCAGTCACCCAATCATTTGCCATGAAAAAGGAGCCCACCATGGAATCCCCAACCCACAGCCTCCCCTCCCTGTTCAAACAACTCGGCCTGCCTGACGACGCCGAAAGCATCGATAAATTCATCGCCACCCACTCACCGCTCAAACCCGAATTGCACCTGGCGGATGCGTTCTTTTGGAGCGAGAGCCAAGCGGAGCTTCTGCGTGACGAAATTCTGGATGACGCCGATTGGGCTGAGGTGGTGGATCAGTTGGATGTGCTGTTGCGGAAAGGGCGGGGAGGTTAAAACCGGGCCCTTCGCCTAAGAATTGTTTCAAAACTTGACCAGCTTTCCCCTCAAATGCCATATTGATAGTTAGCAAACTAACAGTGTGTGTTTCCCCTCGTGCCGAAGAACCTCGACGCTCTCCAGATGAACATCAGCAGCTCCATGGTGGTGGCCGCCAGGCATTGGCGCAGGATCTGCCAGACCACGCTGGTCAACTATGGAATCTCCGAAGCCTGCGCCGTTCCGTTGTTGATGATCGGGCGTTTGGGCGAGGGTGTGCGGCAGGTGACGGTGGCGCAGGCGGCCGGGATGGAGAGCCCGTCCCTGGTGCGGCTGCTGGATCAGTTGTGTCATGCCGGCTACGTCTGCCGTACCGAAGACGCCCATGACCGGCGCGCCAAATGCCTGAGCCTGACCGAGACCGGTCGTGAGTTGGTACAAGCCGTGGAAATCGAGCTGGTGCGCTTGCGCCATGAAGTGCTCGAAGGGATCGATCAGAGTGATCTGGAAGCGGCGTTGCGGGTACTGAGGGCTTTTGAATCGGCCAATCATCTGCCGGTGATCAACCCTTGAGCGGATTTTTTACCGGCATGCCCCCGGCGCGGGACTGGTTCTACGGTGTGCGGACGTTCGCGGCATCGATGATTGCGTTGTACATCGCCATGCTCATGCAAATGCCGCGTCCGTATTGGGCGATGGCCACGGTCTACATCGTTTCCAGTCCGTTTGTCGGCCCTACCAGTTCCAAGGCGTTGTACCGTGCGGTCGGCACCCTTCTCGGTGCCGCCGCCGCGGTTTTTTTTGTGCCGATGTTTGTCCAGAGCCCTTATGTGCTGGTGGTGGTCATCGCGCTGTGGACCGGGATTCTGCTGTTCCTGTCGCTGCACCTGCGCACGGCCAACAGTTACGCCCTGATGCTCGCCGGTTACACCCTGCCGCTGATCGCTCTGCCGGTGGTGGATAACCCCTTGGCAGTGTGGGACATCGCAGAGGCGCGGACCGAAGAGATCTTCCTCGGCATCGCCGTGGCAGCGGTGGTCGGCGCCATGTTCTGGCCCCGGCGGCTGGCGCCGGTGTTCAATGATTCGGTGAACAAATGGTTTGCCGCTGCCTCGACGTATAGCCTGCGTTTCCTCAGCCGCAACGTGCAGCCGGACGAAGTCAGCGCGCTGCGTTCGTCGATGGTCGCGACCTTCAACACACTGGAGTTGATGATCGGCCAGTTGCCCCACGAAGGCGCACGGCCGCAAACGGTGCGCAATACCAAGGAACTGCGCGGTCGCATGATTCACCTGTTGCCGGTGATCGATGCCCTCGACGATGCACTCTATGCCCTTGAGCGGCGCACGCCCGAGCTTGTGGATAAGTTCCCGCCGCTGCTGACCGCAACCACCGAATGGCTCGATCACAAAGACGCCGACCTCGAGCGCTGGCAAGCGCTGAAAGATCAGCTCGAAGCGCTGCAACCGTCCGCCGAAGCGTTGGATGATCGCAAACAGCTGCTGTTTTCCAACGCCCTGTATCGCCTCGGCGAGTGGATCGATGTGTGGCAGGACTGCCGCAGCCTGCAGTACGCCATCCAGTGCGAAAGCCAGGACAGCTGGCGCGCGGTGTATCGGCACTGGCGGCTCGGTCGGCTGTCGCCGTTTCTCGACCGTGGGCTGATGCTTTATTCGGCGGCGTCTACGGTCACCGCCATCATCGTCGCTTCGGTGCTGTGGATTCTGCTCGGCTGGACCGACGGCGGCGCCGCGGTGATTCTGGCGGCGGTGGCATGCAGCTTTTTCGCCTCGATGGACGACCCGGCGCCGCAGATCTACCGATTCTTTTTCTGGACGGCGATGTCGGTGTTGTTCGCCAGTCTTTATCTGTTTCTGGTCCTGCCCAACCTGCATGATTTCCCGATGCTGGTGCTGGCGTTTGCCGTGCCGTTTATTTGCATCGGCACCCTGACGGTCAAGCCGCAGTTCTATCTGGGCATGTTGCTGACCCTCGTCAACACGTCATCTTTCATCAGTATTCAGGGCGCCTACGACGCGGACTTTCTCAGCTTCGCCAACTCCAACCTGGCCGGCCCCGTGGGCTTGTTGTTCGCCTTCGTCTGGACCCTGATCGCCCGACCGTTCGGCGCCGAACTGGCCGCCAAGCGCCTGACCCGTTTCAGCTGGCGCGACATTGTCAGCCTCACCGAACCGGCCACGTTGTCTGAGCACCGGCATTTGGGTGTGCAGATGCTTGATCGCCTGATGCAGCATTTGCCGCGCCTGGCCATGACCGGCCAGGACACGGGCATCGCCCTGCGGGAAGTGCGCGTGGCACTGAATCTGCTGGACTTGCTCGCCTATACACCGCGAGTACTCGGCGCACCGCAAGTGCTGCTGCACCAGGTGGTGGCCGAGGTCGGCGAGTATTTCAAGGCCTGCCTCAAGGCTGGCGAACGTTTGCCGGCGCCGAGTCCGTTACTGATGACCCTGGACCGCACCCGTCGTGCCCTCAACACGGAGTGCGATGAAGGTGCGCGTCTGCATCTGCTGCATGCCTTGAGCGGCCTGCGTCTGTCGCTGCTGCCAGGGGTGGAATTCGTCGGCACCGGCGAGCTTGAAGAACCGCTTCCCCATGGCATCGATGGAGCGCCTTTATGATCGGTGATCTGGATATCAGCGGGGTGTTTCTGCCCACGCTGCTGGTGCTGATGGGCATTACGTATGTGTTGTTCCTGCTGGTGCACGGGTTGCTGACGCGTCTGCACTTTTACCGTCTGGTCTGGCACCGGGCATTGTTTAACGTGGCTCTCTACGCTGTGCTGCTCGGCGCCGTGGACTCACTCAGTCGATACCTGATGACATGAAAAAACCTTTTTTGACCATCGGTCGCGTGGTCCTGACCCTGCTGATCGTGACCTTCGCCGTTGTCATGGTCTGGCGCATGGTGATGTATTACATGTTCGCGCCCTGGACTCGGGACGGCCACATTCGTGCCGACATCGTGCAGATCGCGCCGGACGTGTCCGGGCTGATCCAGCGAGTCGACGTGCGTGACAACCAATTAGTCAAACGTGGCCAGGTGTTGTTCAGCATTGATCAGGACCGTTTCAAACTGGCCCTGCGTCAGGCCAAGGCGGCGGTCGCCGACCGGCAGGAAACCCTGGCGCAGGCGCAACGCGAAGCCAAGCGTAACCGCGGCCTCGGCAATCTGGTGCCGGGCGAGCAACTGGAAGAGAGCCAGTCCCGGGTGGCCCGCGCCGAAGTGGCGTTGATGGAAGCTCAGGTGGCGGTGGACAGCGCCCAGCTCAACCTTGATCGCTCGACCATCCGCAGCCCGGTGGATGGCTACGTCAACGACCGTGCACCGCGCAATCAGGAATTTGTCACTGCCGGGCGTCCGGTGTTGTCGGTGGTGGACAGCAATTCATTCCACATCGACGGTTATTTCGAAGAAACCAAACTGGACGGCATTCATGTCGGCCAGAGCGTCGATATTCGGGTGATCGGCGACCGCGCTCGCCTGCGCGGGCATGTGGAAAGCATCGTCGCCGGCATCGAAGACCGCGACCGCAGCAGCGGCAGCAACTTGCTGCCCAACGTCAACCCGGCGTTCAGTTGGGTGCGGCTGGCCCAGCGGATTCCGGTGCGGATCGCTTTCGATGACGTGCCGACGGATTTCCGCATGATCGCCGGACGTACCGCCACGGTGTCGATCATTGACGATCAAGCCCAGGAGCCTGCGAAATGAGCAGGGCCTCGGGTTTGGCTATCGCTGGATTAGGCCTGTTGTTGTCAGCCTGCCAGGTGGTCGGGCCGGACTATCACTTGCCGGACGAGGCCGCCGTACACCGTGAAGACTTGCAGGGCGACTTGGCGGTGAACGGCAAAAATGTCGTCTCGGCACCGGTGCCCAGCGATTGGTGGCGCTTGTATCAGGATCCGCGCCTCGATCAATTGGTCCAGCAGGCCATGGCCTCCAACACTGATTTACGCGTGGCGGCGGCGAACCTTTCCCGGGCGCGCGCGCAGGTCGATGAAGCTCAAGCGGCAGGTGGCTGGAGCGGCGGCGTGAAGATGGGCGCCCAGCGTTTGCAGGAGTCCGGCGAAGCATTCCTGCTGCCGGAGAAAGTGCCGGTGGCCAACGTCGGCGACATTGGCATTACCACCTCGTATCAGTTCGATCTGTTCGGCACCTTGCAGCGCGGCATCGAAGCGGCCAAGGCCAATGCCGATGCGACTCAAGCCGCAGCCGATACCGCACGAATCACTCTGGTGGCCGACGTCGTTCGGGCCTACACCCAAGTCTGCGCGGCCAATGAAGAGCATGAAATCGCCCAGCATTCCCTCGACTTGCAAGCCCAGAGCACCACGCTGATCCAGCGTTTGCGTGACGCCGGGCGCGGTGACGAAACCCAGGTGACCCGCTCGCAAACCCAATTCAAATCCCTGCGCGCCGACATGCCGCGTTATGAGGCGGCCCGTCAGGCTGGGTTGTTCCGCTTGTCGATGTTGCTGGCCAAACCGCTGGATCAACTGCCGGCCGGCACCGACCGCTGCGCGGAACTGCCGAAAATTGCGCAATTGTTGCCGGTCGGTGACGGCGCGACGTTGCTCAAGCGCCGTCCCGATGTGCGACAGGCCGAGCGACGACTGGCTGCTGCGACCGCCGGCATCGGCATCGCCACGGGCGAGTTGTACCCGGACATCAGCATCGGCGCGACCGTGGGTACCGTCGGCATCCTGGAAAACCTCGGCAAACCGGCGACCAATCGCTGGGGCTTCGGGCCGTTGCTGACCTGGACCGTGCCGTCCAACGGCTCCCGGGCGCGAATCCGCGAGGCCGAAGCGACGACCCAAGGCGCGCTGGCCCATTTCGATGGCGTGGTGCTCAACGCCATCCGCGAAACCCAGACGGGTCTGGCCCAGTACTCCGCGTTGTTGCAACGTCGCGACGCGCTGGCCGACGCCGAGCAATCGGCGCAACTGGCGGCAGATCAGACTCACCGCTTCTTCCAGGCCGGTCGCGCATCGTTCCTGGCGGACTTGCAAGCGACCCGCACCTACACCGACGTGCGGGCGCAACTGGCTTCCGCCAGCACGCAGGTTGCCATGAGCCAGATCGATTTGTTCCTGGCATTGGGTGGCGGCTGGGAAAGCGGACGAACGCAAGGCACGAACTCCGGCAAACCCTGAGGCCGTTGCTATGCTTTGATTTGATGAGGTCGCGCGTCGAACTCATCAATCAAGGCTCGCGTTGGTCATGGGGATTCCAATAATGAAAAACCCTTATGCTCCCGGCTTCTGGTGCGCTATAGCGGCATTGGTGTTGCTGTCGGCCACCTATTTCTACGGCATCATGCTGGCCCACCAGATCGACAAGGCGCTGGTGTTCCTCGACAGCGCCGCGGCATTGATTGCCGTGATGGCAATCGTGGTGGTGGCCTGGGCTTCGGTCCAGGGTCAGCGCATCAAAAAAAGACAGCTCGAACAAGGCAAGACCCTGGTGCTGATCTGGGACACCAAGGTCGCGCTGCGCCGTGTCGAAACGGTGTTCGATCGGTATTTCTGGGGCAGTTACTGGCAACCGGGGCGTACGTTCCAGGAAGTCATGGGCGAACTCACCGGCACGCCGCTGGAAAAAAGCCTCGAAACCCTGAAACAACAATGCCTGGCGCTGGACAAGCAAATGTCCGAGGAGGGCTGGCACTGGCTCAGCAACGCCCGTGAACTCTCCGATGTCGCCAACGCCATGGCCCGCGAACGTTATCAACTGGACTTCTGCGACCCGCGCTCGGAATCCCCAAGCGGCACGGCGGTGATCAATCGCGACTTCGAAGTGCTGGTCTATACATGGACCGCACGGCTCAAGAGCTTTGATCATCAACTTGATGAGATCGAAACGCAGTATTCGTGATCCTAAAAGATCGCAGCCTTCGGCAGCTCCTACAGGTAAACGCATTCCCATGTAGGAGCAGCCGAAGGCTGCGATCTTTTAGGGGCGCTACATATCTCCCAATGGTTCACCTTTGTGAACGATCGCCTTCCTGTGTGCTCATAGACACTCTTTAACCTTTAATCATTGGGTCGCCTGGTGCGCCTGATGCTAATCTCCATCGCACTTTTAACGCAGTCGTGACCACAACCCGACGGGTTCAGGGAAGACGACCACACCTTCAACAACGGACATTGATCGGGTCATTCATGAATAAATCAGCAGGCGTGCTTCTTGGAATCGTCGTTGCCATCGGTGCAATCAGCGCCGGCGGTGCCTGGTACACCGGCACCAAACTCGAAGGTGTGCTGAACACCTCGATCGCCGATGCCAACAAAGAGCTGCAAGCCGCGCTGGTCGGTTCCAACGGCACCGCGTCCCTGGAACTGGTGTCGCTGGAGCGCCATGTGTTCAGCAGCACCGCGCACTACCGCCTCAAGGGCGAAGGCGAGATGTTCGGCGAGGCACCGGTGGAGCTGCTGTTCGTCGATAACATCGAGCACGGTCCGCTGCCGTTTTCGCGCCTGGTGTCGCTGAAGTGGCTGCCGGTCCTGGCCACCAGTCACTACGAACTGGAAAGAACCCCGACCACCGAGAAATGGTTCGTCGCTGCCAAGGACAAATCGCCGCTCACGGGCGTGGTCAATATCGGTTACGACAATGCCACCAACGGCACTCTCCAATTGCTGCCGCTGGACGTGGCGCTTGACGACAAGTCCAGCCTGAAATTCTCCGGGTTGAACCTCGATGTCGCCGCCAGCGCACAAGCGCAGAAGGTCAAGGCCGACGGTTACATGGACAGCCTGACGCTAAGCACGGTCGCCGAAGATCAGACGCCGGTGAAGGTCGAACTGAACGGTCTGACCCTGGCCAGCAACCTGACAAAAAGTACCTACGGCTACTACACCGGCGAGAACACCGTCGAGCTGACCGACAGCAAGACCACCTTCGGCGCCAAGCAGTCGGTCTTGGGTTTCAAGAAATTTGAAATGAAGAACCAGACCGAGGAATCCGGCACCAGCGCCTCGGGGCGTGCCGATTACAAGGTGGGTGAAGTGTCTTTGAACGGCAAGACGGTCGGCTCTGCGCAGATGGCCATGAGCCTGAAGAACCTCGACATCCCGGCAACAATGTCGTTGATGCAGATTTACCAGACCAAACTGCAACCGTACGAGAGGGCCGCCGCTGAGGCCGTCGCTGCGGGTGAGCCGGCACCAGAGCTGATCCTTACCCCGGCCGAAGAGGCGCAGGTCAAAACCGGCCTGGAGAAACTGCTGGCCGCCGGCCCGCAGGTCGCCCTGGAGAATCTGTCGTTCAACACCGCCAATGGCGAAAGCCGCGCCAACCTGGTGCTCGACCTGACCAAACCACAATCCATGGACCTGCCGCCGGACCAGTTGACCCAACAACTGATTGCGCTGCTGGACGTCAACGTGAAAGTGTCCAAGCCAATGCTCGTTGACCTGCTGAGCGTGCAGTCGCAAATCGACGGTCAGACCGACGCCAAGCTCATCGCCGATCAGGCCACCGCCACCGCCGACATGTTTGGCAGCATGGCAGTCGGCACGCAGTTGGCAAAACTGGAAGACAGCAACATCGTTTCCAAACTGCACTACGCCAATAATCAGGTGGAATTCAACGGCCAGAAGATGACCGTCGAAGAGTTTGTCGGGTTTGTCATGAGCAAATTCGGCGGTGCTGGCGAGGTCCAGTAAAACCGAGGGTTACACACCGACGCCCGGCCTCTGCGCGACGCAGACGCCGGGCGTTTTGCTGTCTGGCGTTTGAAGCGGGACAAGGAGTGACGCCCAATTTTCTGAAGAACGGAAAGGTCTGACGGTATTCGAAGACCCTTCCGACATTAATCCTTTTTCCCCGTTGCTAACGTGCCCGCCAATTTCGCGTGCACAGACCATGGACGGTTTGGACATCGCGCTTCATTTCCTCTTTGCTTAAGGATAAGCGTATGTTCGGTTCGGCCAATACGGCGCACTTCGCGCTGCACATCCCCGCTGTTCGTAACGATTTCAAAGTGCTCGCCTTTGACGGTGTTGAGGCCATCAGCGCCTTGTACGCGATCCAGGTTGAACTGGTCAGCGAACACCCGGATTTCGATCTCGAAAGTCTGCTCAGTCAGCCCGCCTTTCTCCAGTTCGGTCTTAACGGCGAAGGCCTTCATGGCCGTATCGAAGACGTATTCGTGGGTGAGGCCGGCAAACGCCTGACCCGGTATCACCTGACCCTGGTACCGGCGCTGCACTACTTGCAGTTCAGCCACAATCAGCGGATTTTTCAGAAGCTGACGGTGCCGCAGATTATTGCTCAGGTGCTCAAAGGCCACGGCATTCAGGCCGATGCCTTTACCTTCCATGTCAGCACCAGCCCCGAACGCGAATACTGCACGCAGTATGGGGAAAATGACTTCGAGCTAGTCCAGCGTCTATGCGCCGAGGACGGCATCGCCTGGCATCACCAGCATTCGCCAGACGGTCATCTGCTGGTGTTCACCGACGATCAGACCTACTTCCCCAAACTGGGCGAAACCCCTTATCAGCAAGACTCCGGCATGGTGGCAGAGCACCCGGTGGTCAGCCAGTTTTCCATGCGTTTCCGCACCCGCACCAGCACCACCACGCGCCGGTACTACGACTTTCAACGCCCGAGCCTGTTGCTGGAGAGCCGCTTCACCGCCGAGTTCAGCCCAGAGCTGGAAGACTATCGTTACCCGGTGTTCATCGAGAACGAAAAACGCGGCAAACAGCTCGCCCGCCAGGCCTTGGAGCGGCACCGCACCGATTACCAGTTGGCTGAGGGCAACAGCGATCAGCCCACGCTGCGCTGCGGTCACTTGTTCGACCTGACCGAACACCCACGTAAAACCTGCAACGATTTGTGGCTGTTGCTCAGCGTGACGCATGCTGGCAAACAGCCTCAGTCACTGGAAGAGGCCGTCACCAGCGACGTCAAACCCGAAGACGGCTTCACCCAAGGCTATCGCAACAGTTTCCGCGCCATTCCCTGGGACGTGCTCTACCGACCGCCGATGCGCCCACGCAAAACCGTGCTGGTCAGCCAGACCGCCCGCGTCACCGGACCGGTTGGCGAGGAGATCTATTGCGACGAGTTTGGCCGTGTGAAGGTCGAGCTGCCGTGGGATCGGGCCGAACTCAACAGCGAAAAAAGCAGTTGCTGGCTGCGGGTTTCCTCCAGTTGGGCCGGAGAAAACTTTGGCGCGGTGACCATCCCGCGCATTGGCATGGAAGTCGTCGTCACCTACCTGGAAGGCGACCCCGACCAACCGTTGATCACCGGGTGTGTGGCCAACACCGTCACCTCAGTACCGTATTCGTTGCCCGAGCACAAAACCAAAACCGTCTTGCGTTGCCACAGCTCTCCGCACACCGGTGGTTACAACGAACTGTCGATTGAGGACCGTGCCGGGCAGGAACAAATCTACCTGCGCGCCCAACGCGACCTCGAACAGCTGATCCTCAACGACAGCGACACCAAGATTGGCAACGACCGTCGCGAGCAGATCACCCGCGACAGCCACAGCCTGATCAGCAACGACCGTTTCGAACAGGTGGACAACCACAGCGCCAGCCTGATCAAGGGCGACGAGTTGCACACCACCCAAGGCGTGCGCAACACGGTGATCGGCGGCAATGAACTGATCACCATCACCGGTAATAGCAGTACGACGGCCGGCGGTACGCTGGTGATCCAGGCCGGTTCGCAGGCTCACGTCAGCGCTGCCAACGTGGTGGTCGATGCGGGGATGAGCCTGACGCTCAAGGCTGGCGGTCATCACATCGTGATCAACTCGGGCGGAATTTTCAGCAGTGTGGCCATTATCGAGGGTGGGGCGCCGTTGGCCGGGATGGCTCCGGAGGCAGCTCGCTCATTGACCCCCGTGGCGCCACAGGCCCTGATTGCGCCATCACTGGCCGCGCAAAAACTGGCATTGACTCAGGCGGCACAACAGGCCGCACCGATCTGTGCCGTGTGTCAAAAACTGGCGGAGATGACGGCATGAGTCAGGCTTACCTGCTGTTGGATCGCGCCCAGATTGAGCGTCTGCCTGAGCGTCTGTTTGAGCTGGGGAGCACGACGTTTCAATCGCTCTATCAGACAACCGCCTATAGCCCGTTGGAGGAAGCTGGACCGGTCTTGGTGCCTGTTTCTCCCAATAGCCCGCTGGCTCATACCTTTTTTCGGGATTGGAGCGCGACATGTGGTGTCTGGCTAGAGTCAGAGGCGCAAGAAGCTGTAGTGCTTGAGCATCTACGTAGCCTGATTCACGTTCGTGTCGAAGGGGATGTCACAGTCTTATTCCGCTACCACGACCCTCGTATCGCGGCTTTGTGGCTAGCGGATCTGCCAACCCACGAGCGTGATCGCTTGATGGGGCCGGTGCGACTGATCCGGCTCCCGGAACTGGATATTCATCAAGAAACCCCGGATCAACCCGCTGCACAGTTTGCGCATGAGCCTTGGTTGTTCCTGTCTGCGGAGCAACTGGAGCACTTGGGCACCGCCCAACGACAGCGCTTCGCTCAACGGTTGATCGAGCATTGCCAACAGTACTTTTCCGAACACCTGCAAGGGCTGGACGACTTTGCATTGCAACAGTGGGCTTCTCATTGCCAGCACCGTGCTGGTCGTCACGGTTACAGCGCCATCGATGAAGTCCTGCTCTGGGCTCGTTTCCACGCGGTGCTGGGCACTGACTTTCCCGATGCACCGGGTCACGACGCTTACCGGAGCATATTGGCCGAGCCCGGTGTATCGCCCGAGCAACGGCTGGATAACCTGAATGCCGAACTGACGCGTCAGCAGCTCATCGGCAAGGAGTCCGGCGTATGAGCGCAGAAAAACTGGCGATGATCGACCGAGCCGCTCAGGCCGAACGCGCCGCCAAGGCGCAGCCTCATGCCGATATCAACAGTACGCTTACGCCGTGCCCAGCCAGCCAGGCCGAAATTTTCGTCGTGCCCGTGCGTTATGCCTTGGCTGAGGAAAAGGCCGAGAACCCCAGCTGCGTTCCCGGCGTGACCACGCAAAGCCGCCCTATGGCGGCACGACGCCTGCGGACCGGGTTTGTTTATCTATGGCAGGACAAAGGCCCCCTCAAACGGTATGCCGTCTCGCCGAATGGCCAGCTCAAAGAACAGGCACTGAACGCTGACGCGACACCGGTGCTTGACGCTACCCTGACGGGGCTGGCCCTGCAAAAAGTCCACGATGCCTGGATGCTCTACAGCGAGTTCCCTCTGAACGCCGAGCACTGCCAATCGCTAAGCGACAGCAGCGTCAAGCGTCGTGAACACATGCGCCACGTGGCGTTGCGCACCGTGGCCAATGAACTGCAAGCCAAGCATTGCCCGCCGCTGGACAACGCCACTCAGGTCATGGCAGAACTCATCCCCGACATCTTCGCCCGGTCCATGAAAGTGGACCAGCTAAGGGGCGCCGAGGATATCGAAGCGCTGGGTGCAACGCTGATGAAAGAACCGACCCCGGTCAACATCAAGGCCTACACCGACGCCATGCATGGCGCCCGTGAGCGTGAAAAAGTCCTCGCCCAACACCCCGAGGTCGGCGATCAACCGCCGGGCGAGTGGAGCGCCGAACCATGGGACGGTCAGGGCACTCAGGATTGGCTGGACAGCGCCAAGGCAGAAGCCAAGGAATTGTTTCCCGTGTTCGCCTGCCTGGATGACGATCTGGGCGTGCTACGGGACATCAACTACGAGCAGGAGTGGGCCGAGGCGAGTCACGAAAAGTGGCTAGGTGATAACAACGTGCGGCTGAGCATCGGTGGGTTTGTGCGCAGCCTGATCTCTGAAGATGGTGCCGAACTGGCCGGGTCCATCAGCTACCGCTACAAGGATCGCGATATCACCCTCACGCCCGAACAGGGCCAAGTCATGCTCGACACCCAGCATCGGCTGGATGAGGAACTCAAGGCCGAAACCCGGGCCCGTCAATACGGCGGTCAGCCCACTCAGGCCGAAACCGCCGCCCGCGATGTGCGTATCGCGGCCATTGTCGCCCCGGTGCGGGCCTTTATTCCGGCGGACTTGTACAACGAAGTGGAATTCGTCGTCCGCGAATACCGCGCCGAAAAGCAGGCGAATCTCAACAATCACGCGTTCAGCGCCAAGGTCGGCGAATACATCGACCTCAAGGCGATGAACACCTGGTTCGCGCAGACCGCAGCGGCGCACTACCAACAGATCGAGCAACGTCACACCGCGTTGTTTGCCGACCGGGGCGTGTACCTCAACCGCTCGCTCAGCGGCACCTGGTTTGTCGATTACCACGACCTTGAAACGCGGCATTGGCTGACCGAGCTGGCCACCGGCTGCCTGACCGCCCAATGCCTCCGTGCCCAGGGCGCCGAGCAATACGCCGACTATGTGCGCGCCGCTGACGGCGGAGCGCTGAAACAACTGTTCAACGCCTGGACCCCCTCGATCGATGCGGCCGTTAACAACACCTCTCGCCTGGGCGAGTTGATGGCGGCACTGGCCTCCGACAACATCAGCGCCACCCATCAGGCATTGGCGCCGTTGAGCGCAGCGGTTCTGGACGACATCGCGGCCATGGCCCGAGACGTCAGCAGCCAATGGAGTATGTTGGTCAACCGTCTGGCGGCGGCGCTGTTGTTGCTCAAGGCTGACGGCGCCTTCAGCCGCTCATGGATGGGCGTCCTCATCGCCACCCGACTGGGCAGTAATACGCCTTTACGGCTTGTCATCGAGAACGGTCGGCAGGTATGGAAGTTGTTGGGGCAACAGGCCGAAGCACTGGGCGACTGGGCGAAGACGACCGGGAAGGCCATTGGTGCGGGGCGTGTGGGACGGATTGTTAGTTCGCCAGTTGTGGCCAATAGCGGAGGGGTGGTGCCGTTGGCGGCGTTGCTGTTGAACGTGCTGAATGCGCATAACTATTTGAGAGAGGCCGGGGTGTTGGAGGGGATGGACAGCCGGCGGGTTCGTGACACGGCTTCGGCGACGTTGTATGCGGCGGCGTTGGTGGCGGTGGTTGATAACCAGGTGCGGAAGGGGTTTGGGGTCAAAGAAATGTCCTTACGGCTGCCTGATGGTAGGGCCGGGATTGCTCCAACACTTACTTTGTTTGGTGGGGTGATTGGCGGGTTGTCGGCCGCTGCGGCATTCGCAGAGTTCAAATCCCTGCAAATACAACTCGAGAGCGCCCAAAACCGAGTCGACCCGTGGCTGGAGATGCGCCAGATCGTGGTCGGTGGGCAAGTAGCGGCCTTCGGCGCCCAAGCGCTGTTAGGGTTTGGCTACACTGCCCGCGCCTTGGCAGGCTCAATAACAGCCGACGCCGCCATCTTGCGTTACACGCTGTACATGGGACCGTTGAACTGGCTCATTCTCGGGCTGGGTGTTCTGCACCTGATCACCACGCTCTCGAAGCAAACCCCGCTGCAAAACTTCCTGAACTTCTGCTGCTGGTCAAAAGCGCGGGCTATCGATCTGGAACCTATCGCGCCCAAAGCTCAGCAGGACGAACTCGACCGGCTGTACTTCATTCTTTATGCACCTCGGGTCAGCATGCAAAGCAGCTCGGTGGTGGGCAGTGGCAATGGCCCATCCGGGCTGACTTCCGTCAGTTCCATTAATGCCCTGACCATTGATTTGCCGGGGGCCGAGCCCGGCAGTGTCTACCTGGAACTGAGCATGGTCGGTGACCCGGAGGATACCCAGGGCTACCGTCATCTGATCAAAAACAGCCGTACTGATAATTTCAAGCCACCGCGTCCTTGGCGAGACATGACGCCTCACTGGTTGTCCAGCAGCGTCTGTCAGTGGATACCGTTCAAGGAAGGTCAGGGCTTACGCCTGAGTGGCCCGTTTAACACACTGCCAAATGTATTGAGGACACCACCCAGCACCGTTTCCCTACGGTTGCGTTATCGCACACCATTGACCGCGATGCTCGGCGCCCGCACCTTTATCGGCGGCGAGCGAGGGCTTGCCTTTACCCTGAATGACTCAACGGGCGTGATAGCGCTGTGGACGGACCCGACGCCTGAGCTGGATCGTGTACCGAATTACCCGCTCGGCGAGGACCACCCCGGCGCTATTTACCTGCAACCCAAGGACAAAGCATGAGCACGCCACAGGCAGGCACCACGAAAAAAAGGATATTTTCGCGCAATGACTACCTGGCGCCGTTGCCCATACCTACCGGACAAAAACCGCAGGACGTTCTCAATACTATTTGGCGCAAGAACGACGTGTTTTTGGATGTTGGTAACTACAGCATCGGTTCGGCGGTGATGGTGATGTGGCCGACGCTGATGGTGTTTTTAGCCATATCTTTCTTCACTCGAAATCTTGACCCTGAATACAGCCAAGGTGTTTTGATCCTAGGGGCGGTTATTTTGGGCGTTCCTACACTGATTTTGATCCAAGGCCTCTTCCGCGAAGTCCCTTTGCCGGTGCGCTTCAATCGTCAACGCCGCGAAGTCTGCGTCCCCCGCGACAATGGCGAGTACTGGATCGTCCCATGGGAAACCGTGACGGCCGCCGCCACCCAGCACTCGTCGGTCAGTCAGGCCGGTAAAGCCACGATGGGTTTACTGATCATCGGTTTCGAAAACCCGGACCCGCTGGCCAAGGAAGACAACAAGCATTTTTCGCTGGGTTTCAACTGTGGTGGCGGCACCACGGCCATGGCGTTGTGGGAGTGCATGCGCAGCTATATGGAAGTTGGGCCGCAGGTTCTGCCAATCACAAATGACTTTGAGGGCGGACGAGAAAAGCTGCGGGGCAGAAGCGTCTTTTGGGGCATTTGTTGCGCATATTTAGATGGCATCAGACAGCACTTGGTAGCGCAGGAAATCGGCAAAGCGCTGTGGCTGGTAATTGGCGCGGTGCTTCTGGGTGCCCCACTGGCAATGATGTTGCAAGAATGGAAATTATCGCCGCCGCCCGATTTGCTCTATCCCGACATCATCGAATGGTCAAAACCATTACCCCCGGAACAGTGGGCCAAACGCTCCCCGGAACTGGAAGAAGCCATAGCCAAACGCGAGGCTGAACTAGTCGCTCACTCCGAGCGAGAGTTAGCTTGAAGGCGAGTATTCAAGGCTGCGGGAATCTGATCAAAACAGCCCGCTCAGCCCCTACATGCCACTCCGTCCTTGGCGCGATATGACGCCTAAATGGTTGCGCTGTAGCACCTGTCAGCGAATGCCTTCCAAGGAAAATCGACGAATTGTCATTACCGTATGCCCCCGAGCAGGGTGCCAAACTTTCATTGGCATTGGAGCGGCGATTATAAAATTTTGAGGTCGGACAGACAGTGGGATGAAGTGCAGTAGCTGGAGGGTGGTTTGTGTTGCGGTAATTTTTTACTTTAACAATGTTGTTAACTGATTTTGTAAGCGGAGAAGTTGAAGTGAGTGTGATAATTCCATTGAGTTACATAGAGAAGACCTATCGTTATCCTAAGTTGTCATCTGAAGTGCTATCTGAAATGGCATCTGAAATAGCATGCTCTTTGTGGTGGAGGTTAATGGTTGCAACTACCTATGTAATGTTTGGTTTTCTGGTGTTCGCAGTCGCCATTGTGCGTTTCTTTTTGGTGCCCCGGTATTCTGAGGTTTTTGCATATTCGATGCTTGGTTTAGGTGCGTTACTTCTCGTTATGACAGTAATCATTGTGGTTGTGGAGTGGTCTGAGAGTAAGGGTAAGTCTATCGATAGTAATCTCATTGAGAAAGTTTTGAGTGTTTGTTTCAGCTCGGCAGGCGTTTCTGTCGAAATGTCGCTGGGTTCAGAGCGATTTATGCACGTGCTATCTATCGCCGGCATTAGATCCGTTTCAGGCTATGTTCAAGATGGGTGGCTCTGGGTTCGGGATCGTGGTGTTGTAATTGAAACAAATGACGGAAAGCAATTTCGTTTTGTTTTGTCTTTGAGTAAGGCTGAGTTAAATCGTTTTTTAAATGATTTTACATTGTCGCTGAGTGAAATAAATTTCCCTGTAAGAAGCCTCAGGAAGTTTCTAGTGTGAGTTGGTAGTTGTGATGATGTTGTACTGCAATCGAAGTTTCGACCTGCCTCGACATCATCGAGTGGTCACCCCCGGAACAGTGGGCCAAACGCTCCTCTGAGCTGGAAGCCGCCATCACCAAACGCAACGCTGAACTGACTGAGCAAACGGAACAGGCGTTGCTTAGGGAAAGGACGTAGAGACAATCATGACCCAACTCCCCTCACTCCCCATCCCCGGACACGATGATCTACCGGACTACGACGTGTGCCTCCCGGCAAACCTGCGCCCCGACGCCGATCGGTTGATCCGCTATGTGCACGAATTGTCATATCGACCCGTGCGGTACTGCCCGTGGTGTGGCAATACTAACGTGACCCTGCATAACAATCGCGGCCGACAACGGCTCCCGCGTTACTACTGCCGCTCTTGCCGCAAGAGCTGCAATAGTTTGAGCGATTCACCTTTTGCGAACATGCATCGGATGGAATTGTGGTCAACGTTTGCTGTGTACCTGCTGGCCGGTTGGTCCAGCGTCCAGATAGCGTCGCGCTTGGAAGTGACTCCAAAGGTCTACTTCAACTGGGGGCAGGCGGTCGGGGAGGTGATGGCTGAGGAGTGTCCGGAGTTGCATCAGTGGTGGACGACACGCCATTACCGGGAAAACCTGCAACCACCCGAGCACCTCGCGGCGCAACAGCAAGCGGTCGTCACCTGGATCGAGACGACGCTCAATGCACAGCACGCGACATGCCACAGGTGCGGGGGAGCGCGGACCTATCGAATTAAAGGCATACGCCCGAAATTCAAGTGCGATACCTGCGTGACCTGCTTCTCCATTCTGTCCGGGACACCGCTGGTCGGGATGATTCGGCCCGATCTCTGGGTCGATTTCGTGAAAGGGGTGATGGATGGCCAGAGCATCCAGGACCTTAAACGGCGCTCAGGGTTGGGCATCGGCGGCAGTACACGCTGGCGTGAGCAGTTTTTGTTGTTGATCGAAGCGTTGGGGCACCCTGAACTGTTGGGATGGATCACTTGGATGCGCAGTCGTCGGCACAATGAAGTGGCCAGTTTTGTGCGCCAGGGTGGTTATCTGGACAAGGCAACACGCTCGATCTATCCGCAAGGGACGCGTAAAGGCAGGTTCGTGAGTTGAAGACCAATGATCGTCAGCTTTCCACCGCTCAGGGCAGGTCGGACGCCAACGAGAGCATTTCAGGCCCGTTGTAAATCATGGCGTCTAGCCAACATCCTGAATCAACCGCCACGCCTCATCCACCGTCAACGGCTGTTTCATCCGTTCGGCGAGCATCGCTATCGCACGTTCTTCATCGCAAGCCACCGCGGCGACCACCAACCCGTCCTTGCCGAACAGGCCGATAAAGGGTGGATGGTCAGGATCGCCTTTGAACTCGACCTCATCCCAGGTCGCGGCGTGGCCGAGGTAGTCGTAGTTTTTACCGAAGTGCCAGGTCCAGAAATACGGCACGTCGAGGTAATGCTCGTCGCCGCCGAGCATGTTCATCGCCGCGATCCGTGCCTGTTGTTGTGCCAGGCGCCAATGTTCGATTCGTTGGGGCTGGCCGTTGAGCGGGAAGGTCGCGATATCACCGGCGGCCCAAAGCCCATCGGTCACGCGCATCCCGCCGTCGACCTTCAGCGACTGGTCTTTTTCCAGGGGAAGGCCGGTGAATGCGCCGGTTGCCGGGCTGACGCCAATGCCGACCAACACCAGATCCGCCGGTAAACGTTGACCGTTGTCCAGGCGTACCGCTTCAACCTTGGTCGTTCCTTCGACGTGCGTTGCGTTGCCATGCGTATGAAACACCACGCCGTTGGCCTCGTGCAGGGCGCGAATCGCCTTGCCGACGGCCTCGCCAAACTGTTTGGCGAAAGGCACTGCGTGACGGGCCAGAACGGTGACGTCCAGGCCGTATTGACGCAGAGAGGACGCGGATTCCATGGCGATGAAACTGTCGCCGATGATCACCGCTCGTTGGCCGGGTTTTGCCGAGTCCAGAATCCGCTGCGCCTGGTCCTTCGAACGCAGCACGAACACCTGCGGCAGTTCGGCGCCAGGCAGCGTAAGCGGATTGGGTGTGCCACCGGTGGCGAGCAGGGCAGCGTCGTAGCTCAGCGATTGACCATCCGCCAGGCGCAACGTCTTGTTCACGGCGTCCAGGCTCGTCACTTCAGCGTTTATTCGCTCAATGCGCTGTTCGCGGTAAAAGCTCTCATCACGCAGCGGTGGGACTTCTTCCGGCGGCATCTCCCCGGCAATTACGAATTTGCTCAAGACCGTGCGGTCGTAACCGGCGTCGGTTTCACGGTCGATCAACAGCACCCGGCCACCGAAGCCCTTTTCGCGCAACGCCGCCGCGCACGCCGTGCCTGCCGCACCGGCACCGATGATCACGAAGGTTCGCTCGTCGTCCGCTGGTGGGGTATGAGCGTCGGACATCGGCTGATCGTCGACCCAGACCTCGCCATCGCGCACTTCCAGCGGATAGCGCTTGAGGCTGTCCAGGGCCGGCGGTTCGCACAGCGCACCGTCCTCGATCCGATACGCAGCCTTGTGCCACGGGCAGATCAAACGACCGTTGCACAGAGCACCGTCGGCCAGCGGCGCCCCGGCATGGGGGCATTCGCCCTGAAAGGCGCGCAGATGATCGCCTACCCGCAGCAAGACAATTTTCGTGTCCGCGATCTGGACTTCAAGGCCCCGGGTTTCGGACACATCGGCGAAGCGGGCAACGCGGTGCAGTGCCATGTTCACTCTCCAGGCAGGCGTTTCAATTAAGAGTTTGGTGCTTATCTGGAGGTTCAGCCAATTCCCGCTGCCACCGAATGAACGGTCCGGCTATAGTTTGCACGCCGACGACGGCCCCACCCGCACAAGGTGCTCCGGTATGACCCGATTGACCTCTCTGAACCCTTGGCTGGCGGCCGTTGCAGTCGCCCTTTGCGTGCAATTTCCGGCGCAGGCCCAGGAGCGTTTTACCCTGAACATCCCAGGTGTCACCGACGATCGACTGTTCACCTCGGCTGCCGCCAGCGATGCGCCCAATTGTGGTGGGCACAACCAGTCACCGGCCTTGAATTGGAACGCCGGCCCGGCGGGCACCCTCAGTTACGCCATTGTCATGCACGATCCTGACGGCCAAAAAGGCCAAGGCGTTGATCACTGGGTGCATTACGGCATCAAAGCCACGACTCATCAGATTGCCGCCGGCGTCGGCGCAAAATCCGCCCTTGAAGGTGTCGGTGGCACCAACAGCAAAGGCACCACCGGTTATGTCGGTCCTTGCCCGCCGGTCGGCGACAGTGCGCACCACTACATCATCCAGCTCTATGCCCTGGACCTGGCGCCGGAAGCTTTGCCCGCCGGTCTGACACGCGCGCAGCTACTGGAAAAAATCAAAGGCCATGTGCTGAAAAACAGCAGTGTTGTGCGGCGTTATCACCGCTGAAGTTTTTTTCAGCGGTCTTAACCCGAATCGTCGGGGCTGGCCGTCTCAGAGGATGAATGGATCAATTTCCTCCTGAGGTCAGCCCCCATGTCCCTCCCTCTGCATTTCCTCCGCCCGGCCGCCCAGGGTTTCGCCGCCGGGTTGCTGCTGGCCATTGCCGGTTGCGGCGTTTCATCCAAACCTGATTCCGCCTCGGTTCCGCCACCGGCTCAAGGTGCGCTGCCGGCTGAAGTACTAGTGCGCAGCGAGGCTGTCATGGCGGACACCTCGATGGCCAAGCGCAGCGTGCGTCCGGCGCCGACGGCGAGCTATGCGCCGATGCCCGCGGGCGAGGCAGCTCCGCAGGGATATCGGGATGAGCAGCGGGAGCAGTATCAAGCGCTGGCGGATAACCCGATTCACAGCGTGGCCGAAGCGCCCGTCTCGACGTTCAGCGCCGACGTCGACACCGGTGCTTACGCCAACGTCCGCCGCTTGCTCAATCAAGGGCGCTTGCCGCCGGAAGGTGCGGTGCGACTGGAGGAGATGGTCAATTACTTTCCCTACGATTACGCACTGCCGACCGATGGCTCGCCTTTCGGCGTGACCACAGAGCTGGCGCCGTCGCCGTGGAACCCGCATACCCGATTGCTGCGCATCGGCATCAAGGCCTCGGACCGCGCGGTCGCGGAACTGGCCCCGGCGAACTTGGTGTTTCTGGTGGACGTGTCCGGCTCGATGGACCGACGCGAGGGTTTGCCGCTGGTCAAAAGCACCCTGAAATTACTGGTCGATCAATTGCGCGAGCAGGACCGGGTTTCATTGGTCGTCTATGCCGGCGATTCGCGTGTAGTGCTGGAACCGACGTCCGGACGCGAAAAAGCGAAAATTCGTACAGCCATCGATCAATTAACCGCCGGCGGATCAACCGCCGGGGCGTCAGGCATCGAACTGGCCTATCAGATGGCGCAGCAGGCGTTTATTCCCAAGGGCATCAACCGCATCCTGCTGGCCACCGACGGTGACTTCAACGTCGGCATCAGCGACTTCGACAGCCTCAAGCAAATGGCTGTGGATAAACGCAAGACCGGCGTTTCCCTGACCACATTGGGTTTTGGTGTGGATAACTACAATGAACACCTGATGGAACAGTTGGCCGATGCCGGCGACGGCAACTATGCCTACATCGACAACCTGCGCGAGGCGCGCAAGGTGCTGGTGGATCAGCTCGGTTCGACCCTCGCGATCGTGGCGAAAAACGTGAAGCTGCAAGTGGAGTTCAACCCGGCACAAGTCAGTGAATATCGGCTGTTGGGGTATGAGAATCGTGCGTTGAAGCGTGAGGATTTCAGTAACGACAAGGTCGATGCGGGTGAAGTGGGTGCAGGGCATACAGTGACGGCGTTGTACGAAATTGTGCCCAAGGGCGAGAAGGGCTGGCTGGAGCCGCTGCGGTATGGCAATCCTGGGGCTGCTATTTCCGAAAAGGCTGGGGAATTGGCGATGTTGCGCGTGCGCTATCAGCTGCCTGAGGGTGGGAACAGTCGCTTGATCGAGCGGCCGATCACTGACAGTGCTGCGCCAGCCAGTGAAGACCTGCGATTTGCGGCGGCCGTGGCAGCGTTTTCCCAGCAGCTCAAGGACGGGCGTTATACCGGTGATTTCAGCCTGAAGGACACCGAGGCTTTGGCGCGCGGTGCGCGGGGCGAAGATCGATTTGGTCTGCGTGCAGAGTTCGTGCAATTGGTGGAGTTGGCGCAAAGTCTGCGCACCACGACTGCATCGAACAGTGAGCCGCTTAAAGGAGGCTACAACTGAAATGTCTGCTCCTGAATCGAGCGACGAATCGCTGCTGGCCCGTTATCGCGCAGGCGACAGGCCGGCGTTCGAGATTCTGTACGCTCGTCACCGCCAAGGGCTCTACCGATTCCTGCTCGGCCTGAGCGGCAAGTCCGAGCTGGCCGAAGAGGTTTACCAGGAAACCTGGCTGAGCCTGATCCGCAGCACCAGTCAGCCACAAGGCCGGGCGAATTTTCGTACCTGGCTCTACCAGATTGCCCGCAATCGACTGATCGATCACTGGCGCAAACACGGAATCCACAACCCCTTGCACGACAGCTATGACGAACAGATCCACGCGCTGAGCGATGACGCTGCTGATCCCGAACAACTGCTGAGCCTTAGCCGCGACAACCAGCGCCTTGAAGCGGCCCTGCAAAACCTGCCCGCTGACCAGCGCGAAGTGTTCCTGCTGCGCGCCCACGGCGATCTCGACCTGCCGCAGATCGCCACCCTCACCGAAACACCGCTGGAAACCGTCAAAAGCCGCTTGCGCTACGCCCAGCAAAAACTGCGTCGGCTGCTGGCCGAGGAGGTACTGACATGACTGACGCCCGTCCTACGCCAGAAGACGAAGTGTTGAAGCACTATCGTGAACACGCGACCAGCGAACCACCGGCCCATCTCGACGCGTTCCTCCTGGCTGCCGCACACCGTGAAGTCCCTGTGCAGAAGCCAGGTCTGTGGAAACGCTGGGTCCAGGCCTGCCAGAAACCCCGTTGGCAGGTCGCATTTGCCAGCCTCGTCGGAGTGGCCCTGATGCTTGCACTGGTGCAACGCACGGAGGAGCAACTGCCGAGTTACGACTTCGCGCCTGCACCCAAAGCGTCTGCACCGGTCACAAAAAAAGAAGCACCGTCATCAGTTGCGCGTTCTCTGGCTGCCCCGGCCGGTGCGATGTCCGCCCCCGCGCCTGCGGCCCCAATGGCCGATCTTGCCGCCCCTGCGCAGAGCGAATCGATCAGCGCTGAAATGGCTGACGAAGCGAAGGCCAGCAAACGCCCGGCGATAGCTCCGGCAAAGTTTATCGACGATCAATTAAGGGAAGTGATCCGCCTGCAAAAGGCTGGTCAGGCTCAAGCGGCCGCTGACCTGATGGCGACATTGCACAAACGCTTTCCCAAGGAAAATCTCACGGCCAGACTCAAGGATTTGCAGAAAAACTGAGAGGCAGAGCGGTCAGTCATTTGGCATCGACACCCGAAAGCGCGCACTATCGACCTATAGCCGATGCGTTGGAGGAAGCCATGGCGAAAAAAATCGATCGCATCGCCCAAATGCTCAACTGCCCGGTGAAGGGTCAGGAATTACGGCGCGCGGTGACTGAGAGTCGTAAGGAGTTTCTGCTGGCGAAACAGGCAGAGGAAGCGTTTGAGGAAGACGTTCTTGATGATGAGTTGATCGAGGATGAAGAAGACGATGATGAGTACGACGAGTTCGACTGGACGACTGAATGAAAAAACCGCTTCGGCGGTTTTTTTTCAGGCTCAGTTGTTCGGTTGAACCGAACAGCTGCATCCAGCGCCCGCCCTGAGGCTTTAACGACACCCACAAAAAAGCCCCAGACCCTGCGGTCTGAGGCTTTTTCGTTTCTACGTATGGTGCACCAGGCGGGATTCGAACCCACGACCACTGCCTTCGGAGGGCAGTACTCTATCCAGCTGAGCTACTGGTGCAATGCGGGCGCCATGATACTCATATGCACCGCGGGCGTCCATGCTGCTGAATCGCCTGTGTTTTTCCAAAGCGTAACCTGCGGTTGCTACGTTGATCAGAAAATTTAGGCAAATGCGGCGTTTTCGTTCTTTTTTTCGAACAGGCTATTGTCCTTTACCCCCTTTGATCCTAGGATTCGTTTGAGATTTCAAACGCTCTTGTCTGGGTGCTGAACCGCACGAGTTTCAATCAGTGCGCTATTTATGTGCTTCAGCCCGGTGAATGATTTCCCTGACGGCAGCCTATAAGGCGCCTTTCTACAATCATAATTCGCTCCGCGCTTGCCGCGGTGCTGTTAAGGAAAGCCGACATGCAGCTTAAAGACACCCAGTTGTTCCGCCAGCAAGCCTTTATCGATGGCGCTTGGGTTGATGCGGACAATGGTCAGACGATCAAGGTCAACAACCCGGCAACGGGTGAAATTCTGGGCACCGTGCCGAAAATGGGCGCTGCCGAAACCCGCCGTGCAATCGAAGCCGCTGACAAAGCGCTGCCGGCCTGGCGTGCACTGACCGCCAAGGACCGCGCGAACAAGCTGCGTCGCTGGTTCGAACTGATCATCGAGAACCAGGACGACCTGGCTCGCCTGATGACCCTCGAACAAGGCAAGCCATTGGCCGAAGCCAAGGGCGAAATCGTTTACGCCGCTTCCTTTATCGAGTGGTTCGCCGAAGAAGCCAAGCGCGTCTACGGTGACGTGATTCCGGGCCACCAGCCAGACAAGCGCCTGATCGTGATCAAGCAGCCAATCGGCGTGACCGCTGCAATCACCCCGTGGAACTTCCCGGCCGCGATGATCACCCGTAAAGCCGGCCCGGCCCTGGCCGCCGGTTGCACCATGGTGCTCAAGCCTGCTTCGCAAACTCCGTTTTCCGCATTCGCTCTGGCTGAACTGGCCCAGCGTGCCGGCATTCCAAACGGTGTGTTCAGTGTTGTTTCCGGCAGCGCCGGCGACATCGGCAGCGAGCTGACCAGCAACCCGATCGTGCGCAAACTGTCCTTCACCGGCTCGACCGAAATTGGTCGTCAGCTGATGGCTGAATGCGCCAAGGACATCAAGAAAGTGTCCCTGGAACTGGGCGGCAACGCGCCGTTCATCGTGTTTGACGACGCGGACCTGGATAAGGCCGTCGAAGGCGCGATCATTTCCAAGTACCGCAACAACGGCCAGACCTGCGTCTGCGCCAACCGTCTGTACATTCAGGATTCGGTCTACGACGCGTTCGCCGAGAAGCTGAAAGTGGCCGTGGCCAAACTCAAGATCGGTAACGGTCTGGAAGAAGGCACCACCACTGGCCCGCTGATCGACGAAAAAGCCGTGGCCAAGGTTCAAGAGCACATTGCTGATGCGATCAGCAAAGGCGCAACCGTCCTGGCAGGTGGCAAGGTCATGGAAGGCAACTTCTTCGAGCCGACCATTCTGACCAACGTGCCGAAGAACGCTGCCGTGGCCAAGGAAGAAACCTTCGGTCCTTTGGCGCCGCTGTTCCGCTTCAAAGACGAAGCCGAAGTGATTGCGATGTCCAACGACACCGAGTTCGGTCTGGCTTCCTACTTCTATGCTCGCGACCTGGGTCGTGTGTTCCGTGTGGCTGAAGCCCTGGAATACGGCATGGTCGGCGTCAACACCGGGTTGATCTCCAACGAAGTCGCGCCGTTTGGCGGCATCAAGGCGTCGGGCCTGGGCCGTGAAGGCTCCAAGTACGGCATCGAAGATTACCTGGAAATCAAATACCTCTGCCTGGGCATCTAAGCCCGGCAAGGGATTGCTTCAAGCGGAAAGGGCACGAGAGCGCTGTCCCTTTCTGCGCTTCAAATGGAATTTTCTCTGTGGCCGGGAAAGCTGTGGCAGTCGATCATCGCATGCTGCCGTAGTTGCCTCCCCGCCGCATTTTCCTTGAACCACGCCGCCCGATGAGCGGTGAATGAGGACTTTATGAGCAAGACTAACGCATCCCTGATGAAACGCCGCGAAGCCGCTGTACCACGCGGTGTTGGCCAGATTCACCCGATCTTCGCCGAGTCCGCGAAGAACGCCACCGTGACCGACGTTGAAGGTCGCGAGTTCATCGACTTCGCCGGCGGTATCGCCGTGCTGAACACCGGTCACCTGCACCCGAAAATCATCGCCGCCGTGACCGCGCAGCTGAACAAGCTGACTCACACTTGCTTCCAGGTACTGGCTTACGAACCGTACGTAGAGCTGTGCGAAAAAATCAACGCCAAGGTGCCAGGTGATTTCGCCAAGAAAACCCTGCTGGTGACCACCGGTTCCGAAGCGGTAGAAAACGCCGTGAAAATCGCCCGTGCCGCCACTGGCCGTGCCGGCGTGATTGCCTTCACCGGCGCTTACCACGGTCGCACCATGATGACCCTGGGCCTGACCGGTAAAGTCGTGCCTTACTCGGCCGGCATGGGCCTGATGCCAGGCGGCATCTTCCGCGCGCTGTACCCGAACGAACTGCACGGTGTGAGCATCGACGATTCGATCGCCAGCATCGAACGCATCTTCAAGAACGACGCCGAGCCGCGTGACATCGCTGCAATCATCATCGAGCCGGTTCAGGGCGAAGGTGGTTTCTACGTTGCGCCTAAAGAGTTCATGAAGCGTCTGCGCGCGCTGTGCGACCAGCACGGCATCCTGCTGATCGCTGACGAAGTACAAACTGGCGCTGGTCGTACCGGCACCTTCTTCGCCATGGAACAGATGGGCGTTGCTGCCGACCTGACCACCTTCGCCAAATCCATCGCTGGCGGCTTCCCGTTGGCCGGTGTTTGCGGCAAGGCCGAATACATGGACGCCATTGCTCCAGGCGGCCTGGGCGGCACTTACGCCGGTAGCCCGATTGCTTGCGCCGCGGCCCTGGCCGTGATGGAAGTGTTCGAAGAAGAGCACCTGCTGGATCGCTGCAAGGCTGTCGGCGAGCGTCTGGTCACTGGCCTGAAAGCCATCCAGGCCAAGTACCCGGTGATCGGCGAAGTCCGTGCCCTGGGTGCGATGATCGCGGTCGAGCTGTTCGTCGACGGCGACAGCCACAAGCCGAACGCTCCAGCGGTAGCCGCCGTTGTGGCCAAGGCTCGCGACAAGGGGCTGATCCTGCTGTCCTGCGGCACTTACGGCAACGTTCTGCGCGTCCTGGTACCGCTGACTTCGCCGGACGAGCAACTGGACAAAGGTCTGGCGATCATCGAAGAGTGCTTCTCCGAGCTGTGATCTCCAGGCTCTGATCGATTTGTGACTTGATCGACAAAAAAACCCGCTTTGGCGGGTTTTTTTGTGTCCCTGGAACCCATCGATGGCAAATGCGCTGTATCGAATGGCCTGCATTGACTAAGGTGCAAGCACTACTTTGGAGTGTGTAAATGACTGCTGTGGTGTTACCCGCTGCTCCGCGTGTGCTGATTGCCGAGGCCGACCCTTGGTCCCGCGACCTGCTCAAGCAGGTTTTGTTGAATGTGCGCTGCGACGCGCGGCTGGATCTGTGTGCCGATGGTCAGGAAGCGCTGCATCTGTTGGCGGAAAATCCTTACGACCTGGTGATCGTCGACTGGGAACTGCCCGGCGTCGATGGTTTGAATGTCTTGCGCAATGTCCGTCAACGCAAGCGTAATCCACCGCTGCCGTTCATTCTGATGAGCAGCCGCAATGACAGCGCCAGTGTGCGCGAAGTCTTGCCCCTGGCGCCTGCGGCGTACCTGACCAAACCCCTGAACATGGAAAGCCTGACCCACCGCCTGCAGGATTTACTGCTGAACGCCGGTGAAGAGGTGTCTTGCGAGACGCCGTCATTGGCGCCGGGCATCACCTTGTCGGCGTACCTGGAGCGTCGTCGTGAGTCTGCGGACGGTGCGCCGCTGATGACTGACGTGCAGTTGGCGGTCAAACGCAGCCTCAATCCCAACGGCCTCGATTTGACTGTGCTGGAAGACGAGATCAAGACCGATCCCCAAGTCACCGCCGTGCTGATCGCCGCTGCCAACAGCGCCGCTCACCACCTGGGTGCCACGGTGCAGACCCTGTCCCAGGCGCTGCACCGCCTCGGCACCGGGCAAAGCATGAACCTGATTCTGGGGCTGGCGCTCAAGCGCAGTGCCAAGCTCAGCGATCCGTGCCTGGCGGACTATGCCGAGCGCTATTGGGAGCTGTCGCTGCGCACCGCCGAGTATGGCCGGACCCTGGCGCGCTTGCTGGATCTGGATCAGGAGCGCTGTTATTGCGCCGGCATGCTGCATCGCCTCGGCGACCTTGCGCTGTTGCGGTGTTTGCAGGAATGGAAGCAGGCCGGTGGTGAGCTGGATGAATGGGAGGAGGTTGGCGAGGCGCTGGCCGAATTCGGTGCAGCTTATGGTTCGGCGCTTCGCACTCGCTGGCGCCTGCCGCTGGAGCTGCGAGAGCTGATTGCGGCGGTCTACCAGCTCGGTGGCGGGGTTTACTCCCGCGAAGCGCTGGTGATGAACATGGCTGCGCAACTGGCGCGACTGACCGAGCATGAGGGCATTGAGGAGCTGTCGAAGAGCCGGACGGCGCGGTTGCTCAAGATCGGGTTGCCGGAATTGATGCGTTTGCGCAAGAAATAAAATCACCGCCATCCAATGTGGGAGCGGCGGTGCGGCGATCCCACATTGGATTTGTGTTGTGCCTGAGTTCGGGCTCAGCTGGAAATGATACGGTTCTTGCCCTGGTGTTTGGCTTTGTACATTGCCGCATCCGCGCGGGCAAACAGGCTGTCGACGTTTTCGTCCTCGGCGGTGAGGCTGGTCAGGCCCTGGCTGACGGTGATGCCGAACGTCTGGTCGCCATGGCTGAAACTCAATCGCTGAATCTCCCGTTGCAGGCGCTCAGCCACCTGCATGGCCACGTCTGGCGCACAGCCGGGAAATACCGCTGCGAATTCCTCACCGCCAACTCGTCCGAACACATCACCGAGACGCAAGGCCGCGCGACCGCTCTCGGCGATTCGTTGCAGCACGTTGTCGCCTTCCTGGTGGCCGTAGGAATCGTTGATCACTTTGAAGTCATCGATGTCCAGCAGCAGGAACGCCAGCGGCGTGCCTTGGTGCCGTGCCTGTTCGAATTCACGGTGGGCGCAGTCGAAGAAGTGTCGGCGGTTGCTGCTCTGGGTCAGCACGTCGGTGGTGGCCAAGCGTTGCAGCTCGGTTTCCATCTGCTTTTTGTCAGTAATGTCTTCGGCAATGCCGACGATGATCACCGGTTGCCCCGGCTCGGCCTGACGGTTGATGAAGCACTTGTCACTGAGCCAGCGGACCTGGCCGTCGGCGGCAATGATTCGGTATTCACGGTCTTCAACGGCGCCTTTCACCAATACTTCAGCCAGGCTGCGTTCGGCATAGTCCAGATCGTCGGGGTAAATGCTGTCGCGCCATTGGTTGTAGTCGGACAGCAACAAGCCAGCAGAGCGGCCGAAAATCCGTTCATACGCGGCGCTGACATAGAGCACCCGACGGGATTCCCAGTCGAAGGCCCAAAGTACCGCGTTGACGCTCACCAGCAGAGCGCTGAATAGCTGTTCGCGTTCGCTCAGGCGCGCCACTTCGCCTTGTGCATGCATTAGCGCCAGCAGGGTTTGCGCGGTCTCGGGCCACTGCGGGAGGGATGAGTCTTGCAGGCTTTTATTGACCATCGGCACAAAATCTCAAAGGGCGTGTGCCGCTCGAGGTTCGAAAGCGACCAATACCAGGGCCCGCCTGGATGGCGAAGTGTCTTTGAGATAGGGGATTTGGAGCTAAGTTCCCGCCTTATGTGGTGAGGGAGCTTGCTCCCGCCGGGCGGTACTGGCGACGCGTTTGTAGGAGCTGCCGCAGGCTGCGATCTTTTTATTTTGCTCTTTCAAGATCAAAAGATCGCAGCCTGCGGCAGCTCCTACAGGTCAGGCGGCGGGGCGCAGGGAGTAGGTTTTCAACTGATCGGCGAAGTCGCGCAAGGATTGAATCCCGCTGGCTTCGGCTTCGTGTACCCAATCCTTGATGGCGGCCAGCATGTCGTGACCATTTGAGCTGGTCTTGACCCAGATCTGCTGCAAGGCCAGGCGTTTCTCGTAAATTACCTTCAGCGCCTGACTGTGCTCGAGCATGGTCTGGATGCGAATGTGGTGTTTGTCATCCAGCAGGCTGGTTTCCCGCGAGAGCAAGCGCTTGGCACGGTGGAACTGGTGACGGACCGAGTGATCGACCTTTTCCAGCTCTTGTTTGACCAGCGGTGCGATCACCAATTTGCGGTACTGGGCCATGATCTGGAAGCGGTTGTTGAGGATCGCCATGGCGGTGTCCATGTCCAGGTTGCCTTTGCCTTCGACCCGATGGGCGATGGGCGCGACCCGCTGAACCTTGGCCAGACGCAGGAAGCTGAAGACCTGGATCCAGGCCCAGCCGAGATCGAATTCCCACTTCTTCACCGACAGTTTTGCCGAATTAGGGTAGGTGTGATGGTTGTTATGCAGTTCTTCGCCGCCGATCAGGATGCCCCACGGCACCAGATTGGTCGCCGCATCGCGGCATTCGAAGTTGCGGTAGCCGATGGCATGGCCCAGGCCATTGACCACGCCGGCGGCCCAGACCGGGATCCACATCATCTGGATCGCCCAGATGGTGATGCCGATGGTGCCGAACAGCAACAGGTCGATGACACCCATGATCGCCACGCCCAGCAGCGGGAAACGGCTGTACAGGTTGCGTTCGATCCAGTCTTCGGGGCAGTTCTTGCCGTAGATGCGCAGGGTTTCGGGGTTTTCCGCCTCGGCACGGTACAGCTCGGCGCCTTTGCGCAGAACGGTGGACAGGCCCTTGATGACCGGGCTGTGCGGGTCATCGACGGTTTCGCATTTGGCGTGGTGCTTGCGGTGGATAGCGGTCCACTCACGGGTGTTCTGTGCCGTGGTAAGCCACAGCCAGAAGCGGAAGAAATGTTTCAGGCCAGCATTCAGCTCGAGCGAGCGATGGGCTGAATAACGATGCAGATAGACCGTGACGCCGATGATCGTCACGTGGGTCATCAGCAGGGTGACTGCCACCAGTGACCAGGGCGACAAGCCGAGAAAACCTTCGTACCACATAGGCTATTGGGCCCTCGATAAAGAAAAAAACAGCCGTTGCATTATCACTTAGCCCACAGATAAAACCAGTCGCCCTTTCAGATAAGAGTGGCTGGATGTTTCTTTAAACTATAATTCCATCCATTTTGAAGGGACATGGACAGCCGAATGTCTGCCACCTATCGCGATGCTTTGCGTGCAGCACTGCTTTACCTTCTGGTTTCTGTCGGTTGGCTGCTGTTCAGCGGCCATTTATTGAACAGTTTCTTCGATAGCTCTGCTGAGCTAATGCGATGGCAACTGATCAACGGTTATGCCTGGGTGGTATTCAGCGCTGGTTTGATTTTTCTCGCCCGAGCGCGATTGTTTCGTTGCCTGGGGATCGGCGCAAAATTGCGTGAGCGCAATGAAGACCACGAGCGTTTGCGTCAAGCGGCCGCGGTGTTCGATTGCACGCGTGAAGGGGTGCTGGTCACCGACAACAAAGGGTTGATCGTCCATGTAAACCGGGCCTTCATGGCAATCACCGGCTATCAGAGCGAGGAGGTGCTCGGCCAGCGCCCCAGTCTGTTCAAGTCCGGTCATCACCCGCCGGCTTTCTACCAGACGATGTTCGCGACACTCAACAGCACCGGCGAGTGGAGCGGAGAAATCTGGAACCGCCGCAAAAGCGGCGAGATCTACCCACAGTGGCAGACCATCCGCGTCATTGACGACGAGAGGGGGCGGCGCAGCCATTACGTGGCAGTGTTTTCCGACATTAGCGCAATCAAGAACTCCGAACATGAGCTGACGCATCTGGCTCACTACGATCCGCTGACCGATCTGCCCAACCGCTTGCTGTTCACCGACCGCACCGAGCAGGCCCTGGCTTCGGCGCAGATCCACAAGCGCGGCTGTGCGTTACTGATGATCGATCTTGATCACTTCAAGATGATCAACGACAGCCTCGGGCATAGCATTGGGGATCAGCTGCTCAAGGGCGTGGCCGAGCGTTTGAAAGCGATGGTCGGTCCGGGAATCACGCTGGCGCGCCTCGGCGGTGACGAGTTCGCCGTGCTGGCTGAAAGCTGTCCGCAAATGGTGCACGCGGCGGCGCTGGCTCAGCGGATCATCGATGGCCTCAAAGAGCCGTTCCAGATCGACGGGCATCAGTTGTTTGTCAATATCAGCGTCGGCATCAGCCTGTTCCCCGGCGACGCTTTGAGCGCCGAGCAGCTGTTGCGCAACTCCGACTCGGCGCTGTTCAAGGCCAAGAGTGCCGGTCGCAACGGCTACGCCCTCTATACCGAAGAATTGACCGCCCATGCCCAGCAACGGGTCGAGACGGCATTCGAATTGCGCCGTGCGCTGGAGCAGCAGGAGTTGCGGGTTTATTACCAGCCGGTTCACGACCTCAAGACCAGCCGCCTGATCGGCGTCGAGGCATTGGTGCGCTGGGAGCATCCACAGCGAGGGTTGGTGTCGCCGGCAGAATTCATTCCCATTGCCGAGCGCACCGGTCTGATCGCCGAAATTGATGCCTGGGTTATGCGCCAGGCGTGTGAGCAGATGTGCCAGTGGCAGCAGGCCGGGGTGGTGTTGTCGTTTGTCGCGGTGAATGTTTCTTCTCGATTGTTCGCCCGCCGTGAGCTGTTTGGGCAGGTGGCGAAGGTGCTGAACGAAACCGGGCTGGATCCTGCCTGTCTGGAGCTGGAAGTTACCGAGAGCGCTGTGATGGATGACCCGGAAGTCGCGCTGGAGCAGATGCACCGGTTGCGTGAGTTAGGAGTGCGGCTGGCCATCGATGACTTCGGTACAGGCTATTCGTCGTTGCTGCGCCTCAAGCGGATGCCGGTACAGAAACTCAAGATCGATCAGGGCTTCGTTGCGGGGTTGCCGTGGGATGAGGATGACGCGGCGATTGTGCGGGTGATCATTGCGCTGGCCCAGAGCATGGGCATGCAGGTTCATGCCGAGGGGATCGAGCAGGTCGAGCAGGCGAGTTTCCTGCTCGAACACGGCTGCGATCTGGGGCAGGGCTACTGGTTTGGTCGGCCAGTGCCGGTGCAGCAGTTGGATTGGGCCAAAGCTCCAGAAATTCTATGAAAGCAAAAAGATCGCAGCCTTCGGCAACTCCTACATGGGGATGCGTACCCCTGTAGGAGCTGCCGAAGGCTGCGATCTTTTGATCTTTGGGCCCATAACCCTCCGCAAACCCTTGTCCCGTCAGATAATCTCCTTTGGTTATATAAACATTCTTAAATAGTCTTTTTAAGAATAACCACACCTATCTACTATTGCTCTCACGCCGCAAGCAGTCTCGCCACTGCCAGGCAACCTCTAGTTGAAGGAGCAGCACCATGAGCGCATCCCTACGTAGCGTTGACGGCCAGGACGAAGCAACCATTTTGCGTGAAATCCAGAGCGCCTTGCGCGATCTGCGTTTTGGCGCAGTGGAAATCACCGTGCACAACGCCCAGGTGGTCCAGATCGAACGCAAAGAGAAATTCCGGTTGCAGAACCCAAGCAACAAACCGAGCTGAAACAAAGATCAAAAGATCGCAGCCTGCGGCAGCTCCTACGGGGGCTTTGTGTAGGAGCTGCCGAAGGCTGCGATCTTTGACAGGCAACCCCGATTCCAGACCATAAAAAGCCATTACAAACAGAATTCCAGGAGCTTTCACCATGTCGTCGATTCGTCATTTCGCTTTGGCCGCCCTGGCCAGTGCCCTTTTTGCTGGTTCCGCGGTTGCCAAGGATTACGAACTGCTTAACGTGTCGTACGACCCGACTCGCGAGCTGTATCAGGACTACAACGCTGAATTCGTCAAGTTCTGGCAGATAGACCACGCTGGCGACAGCGTGAAAATCCAGCAGTCCCACGGTGGTTCGGGCAAGCAGGGCCGGGCAGTGATCGACGGTCTGCGTGCCGACGTGGTGACCCTGGCCCTGGCCGGTGACATCGATGAAATCGCCAAACTCGGCAAGACCTTGCCGGCGGATTGGCAGAAGCGTCTGCCGGAAGCGAGCACGCCTTACACCTCGACCATCGTGTTCCTGGTGCGCAAGGGCAACCCAAAAGGCATCAAGGACTGGGGCGACCTGACCAAGAACGGCGTGGAAGTCATCACCCCGAACCCGAAAACCTCCGGCGGCGCACGCTGGAACTTCCTCGCGGCGTGGGCCTATGGCCTGAAAGCCAACGGCGGTAACGAAGCGAAGGCCAAGGAATACGTGCAAACCCTGTTCAAGCACGTTCCTGTGCTGGACACCGGTGCTCGCGGTTCGACCATTACCTTCGTCAACAACGGTCAGGGCGACGTGTTGCTGGCCTGGGAAAACGAAGCCTTCCTGGCCCTGAAAGAAGACGGCGGCGCTGACAAGTTCGACATTGTCGTGCCTTCGCTGTCGATCCTCGCCGAACCTCCGGTAGCCGTGGTCGACAAGAACGCCGAGAAGAAGGGCAACACCGAGATCGCCGAAGCGTACCTCAAGCACCTGTACAGCCCGGCCGGTCAGGAAATCGCGGCAAAAAACTTCTATCGTCCACGTGACAAGGATGTTGCCGCCAAGTACGCCAAACAGTTCCCGACACTGGACCTGGTGACCATCGACAAGGACTTCGGCGGCTGGAAAACCGCTCAACCGAAATTCTTCAACGACGGTGGCGTGTTCGACCAGATTTATCAGGCGCAATAACCTGAAATAAGCCATAAACGAGCCCCGGATTTACGTTCGGGGCTTTGCGCGTTCTCAACCAAGGACTTTTATGTCGCGTCGTATCTCCCCCGTCATACCCGGCTTCGGGCTGACGCTGGGCTACACCTTGGTGTACCTCAGCTTGATTGTGCTCATTCCACTGGCGGCGATGTTCGTGCATGCCGCTCAACTCACCTGGGACCAGTTCTGGGCGATTATCTCGGCGCCACGGGTGCTGGCGGCGTTGAAGCTCAGCTTCGGCACCGCGCTCTATGCCGCGATCATCAACGGCATCATCGGCACGCTGCTGGCCTGGGTGCTGGTGCGCTATACCTTTCCTGGACGCAAAGTCATCGATGCGATGATCGACTTACCCTTCGCATTGCCCACCGCCGTGGCCGGTATCGCGCTGACTGCGCTATACGCGCCCAATGGTTGGGTGGGTCAGTTTGCAGCGGACCTGGGTTTCAAGATCGCGTATACCCCCCTCGGCATCACCCTTGCCCTCACTTTTGTGACACTTCCATTCGTAGTACGTACCGTACAGCCAGTATTGGCTGATATCCCGCGTGAAGTGGAAGAAGCGGCGGCGTGCCTGGGTGCAAAACCGTTGCAGGTTTTCCGTCATATTCTGGTGCCCGCGCTGCTCCCGGCCTGGCTCACAGGGTTTGCCTTGGCCTTTGCCCGCGGGGTCGGCGAGTACGGTTCGGTGATTTTCATTGCCGGCAACATGCCGATGAAAACCGAGATCCTGCCGCTGCTGATCATGGTCAAACTCGACCAGTACGATTACACCGGCGCCACGTCCATTGGTGTACTGATGCTGGTGGTTTCCTTCGTCCTGTTGCTGCTGATCAACTTGCTGCAGCGGCGCATCGAAACCCCATAAGGAGGCGCAGAAATGTCCCAATCGTCTATTGCTGCTGCTTCCTCGAACGCCGCCCGCCGTGGCAGTGCTTCATCGCGGCGAATCCTGATCGGCCTTGGCTGGCTGGTGTTCGCCCTGTTCCTGTTGCTGCCGCTGGTGATCGTGGTGTCTCAGGGCCTAAAGCTCGGAATCGGTGCGTTCTTCACCGCGATCTTCGAACCTGACGCTTTGTCGGCCCTGAAACTCACGGTGATCGCCGTGCTGATTTCAGTGCCGCTGAACCTGGTATTCGGTGTCAGCGCTGCATGGTGCGTGAGCAAGTACTCGTTCCGTGGCAAAAGTATGCTGGTCACGCTGATTGACCTGCCGTTCTCGGTGTCGCCGGTGATCGCCGGTCTGGTCTACGTGCTGATGTTCGGCGCCCAGGGAATTTTTGGCCCGTGGTTGCAGGACCACGACATTCAGATCGTCTTCGCCTTGCCGGGCATCGTGCTGGCGACGATCTTCGTCACCGTGCCGTTCGTGGCCCGCGAGCTGATCCCGCTGATGCAAGAACAAGGCACGCAGGAAGAAGAGGCCGCGCGTCTGCTCGGGGCCAATGGCTGGCAGATGTTCTGGCACGTCACCGTTCCCAACATCAAATGGGGCCTGATCTACGGCGTGGTGCTGTGTACAGCGCGGGCCATGGGTGAGTTCGGTGCGGTGTCGGTGGTTTCCGGGCACATTCGCGGGGTGACCAACACCCTGCCGCTGCACGTCGAGATCCTCTACAACGAATACAACCACGTGGCCGCGTTCGCCGTGGCGAGCCTGTTGCTGATCCTGGCGCTCTTCATCCTGCTGCTCAAGCAGTGGAGCGAAAACCGTATTAACCGCCTGCGCGCCAGCGCCGCGGAGGAATAAGTCATGTCGATTGAAGTGCGTAACGTCAGCAAGAATTTTCACGCGTTCAAGGCGCTGGACAACATCAGCCTGGACATTCAAAGCGGCGAACTCGTGGCGCTGCTTGGCCCGTCTGGTTGCGGCAAGACCACCCTGCTGCGGATCATCGCCGGTCTGGAAACCCCGGATAAGGGCAACATCGTGTTCCACGGTGAAGACGTCTCCGGTCACGATGTGCGTGATCGCAACGTCGGTTTCGTGTTCCAGCACTACGCGCTGTTCCGCCACATGACCGTGTTCGACAACGTCGCGTTCGGCCTGCGCATGAAGCCGAAAAACCAGCGCCCGAGCGAAAGCCAGATCGCGGTGAAAGTCCACGAGCTGCTGAACATGGTGCAACTGGATTGGCTGTCGGATCGCTACCCGGAACAACTCTCCGGCGGTCAGCGTCAACGTATTGCCTTGGCTCGTGCCTTGGCGGTGGAACCGAAAGTCCTGCTGCTCGACGAACCCTTCGGCGCCCTCGACGCCAAGGTTCGTAAAGAACTGCGTCGCTGGCTGGCGCGGCTGCACGAGGACATCAATCTGACCTCGGTATTCGTGACCCACGACCAGGAAGAAGCGATGGAAGTCGCCGACCGCATCGTGGTGATGAACAAGGGCGTGATCGAGCAGATCGGCTCACCGGGCGACGTCTACGAAAACCCGGCCAGCGATTTCGTTTATCACTTCCTGGGTGACTCGAACCGGTTGCATCTGGGTGAAGACAACCATGTGCTGTTCCGTCCTCACGAAGTGTCGTTGTCGCGTCATGAGCTGGAGGATCACCACGCGGCCGAGGTGCGAGATATTCGTCCGCTGGGCGCGACGACACGGGTGACGCTGAAGGTCGAAGGCCAGAGCGAATTGATCGAAGCCGAAGTGGTGAAAGATCACGACAGCCTGATCGGGTTGGCGAAGGGCGAGACGCTGTTCTTCAAGCCGAAGGTTTGGCAGAAAGTCGCCGACCTCTAAGATCAAAAGATCGCAGCCTGCGGCAGCTCCTACAGTGGATTTGTGTCGATCACGAAATTGTGGTCAACCTAAACCCCGTAGGAGCTGCCGTAGGCTGCGATCTTTTAAAGCGGCCTAAGCCGCCGCGTTTTTCTGACGCAAACGCACGCCACCCACCCGCGCCTCGATCTGCTCTTTCAACTCCCGCCGCGTCCCCAGCAAAAACGCCAACTCAACCACCACGAACAACGGTCCGACAATAAGCCCCGTCACATCATCGACAAACGCCGGTTTGCGTCCTTCGTAGTGATGACCGACAAATTGAATCGCCCAACCCACCACAAACATCCCGATGCCGCTCGCCAACCAGACCAGCGTGCTTTGCTGCGCGAGCACATGACCCAGCCAAACACAAAGGCTCAGCAACACGGTCATCAGCACGCCCAACCGTAGCTCCAATCGCAGATAAAACCATGCCGACGCCAGCGCCAAAAGCACCGCCGGTGACACCCAAACCCCGGCCAGCGACCACTCGGGCCGTGACAGCAGCACCGCAACGGCGACGACGATCAGCGGAATACCGATAAAGTGGGTGGCAATATTGCGCGGGTCACGGTGGTAGGCGGCGTATTGACTGAGATGGTCGACGAGGCTTTTCATTGTTGTTCCTCCTGTTGGGTGATGGATCATGCCCCGGGTCCACATTTTCGCTCTGTCAGGCAGACGACAATCTCCAGGAGTTTTCATGGACATGCAGGTTTGGCGTTCGCGGCTGGATAAAGGGCAGTGGTTCAGCCATTTACCTGTTCCTTTACAGGATAGTCTGCTGGCCGCCGCCAGGGTGCGGCGGTTGTCGCCGGGCCAGCGGCTGTTCAAGCGCGGCGATCCACCGTGCGGGCTGTACGCGGTGCTCGAAGGTTCGGTGCGGATCGGCGCAGTGAGCGAGCAGGGCAAGGAGGCGCTGTTGAGCCTGGTGGAGTCGCCCCACTGGTTCGGCGAAATCTGTCTGTTTGATGGCCAGCCGCGCACTCATGATGCGTTCGGTCTGGGTCATTGCGTCCTGTTGCACATCTCGCAAACCGTGCTGCTGACGTTGCTTGATGAACAGCCGGCGTACTGGCGGCAACTGGCATTGCTGATGAGCCAGAAACTGCGCCTGACCTTCATCAATCTCGAACAACTGAGCCTCATGCCAACCGCCGCTCGACTGGCTCATCGCTTGCTGATGATCGCCGAGGGTTACGGCGAAATCGACCCGCCGCGACGGGTGTTGCAACTGCCCCAGGAACAATTGGCGTCGATGTTGTCGCTGTCGCGCCAGACCACCAACCAGATTCTCAAGGACTTGCAGGGGCAGGGGATTGTGAATCTCAAGTACGGCGAGATCGAGATTCTGGATGCGCAACGATTGCGGATGTTGGCGATTATCTAAAACCCGGCGTTAGTGGTGGGCTTTGGACGCGAAGGCGCCTAGCCTGTGATGACGACAATCGAGGTGTGCCATGCGTGTGCTGTTAGTGGAAGACGAACCGGAGACCGCCAAACTCCTGGCCAAGGGCCTGAGCGAGGCAAGTTACTCAGTCGATGTGGCGGTCAACGGTATGGACGGCCGTCGTTTCATCGAGTCTGGCGAATACGAGCTGATCATCCTCGACGTGATGCTGCCCGGGCTCAATGGATGGCAGTTGCTGCAGCAGATCCGCAAGCTCGGTGATACGCCGGTGCTGTTCCTGACCACCAAAGACGGCATCGAGGATCGCCTGCGCGACCTGGAGTTGCATGAGGATGATTACCTGCTCAAGCCGTTTGCCGTGAGTGAATTGGTGAAGCGAGTGCGCAAGTTGTTGCGGCGGGATCGGGGGCGCTGAGCGTTTCTGTAGTGTCTGGTCTGGCCTCATCGCGAGCAAGCTCGCTCCCACATTTGATCTCCAGCGGATACGAAAATCGGTGAACACCACAGAACCCATGTGGGAGCGAGCTTGCTCGCGATGTGGCCGGACGAAGCAACACACCTCCCGGATCTGTCACCGCAACCCATCCCGAAACTGCCCCGGTGTCATCCCGGTCCAGCGCTTGAACGCGCGGCTGAAGCTGCTCGTGTCCGCAAATCCCAGCAGATAGCTGATCTCGCTCAATGAGCATTGCGGATCGCGTAAATGCAGCAGCGCCAGGTTCTCGCGACTCTCGTTGAGCAGCGTATCGAACCGGCAACCCTCGTCCGCCAAGTGCCGTTGCAGGCTGCGCAAACTCAGGTGCAGGGCCTGGGCGATGTGTTCGGCGCTGGGCTCACCTTCCGGCAATTGCTCCTCAATGGCGTCGCGAACCTTGCGTTCCCAGGTCAGGGGTTTGAGTTGTGCGAGGGTGCGTTTGAGCACGGCTTCGTTGTGCTCGGCCAGTTCCGGGTTGGCGTCGTCCAGGTGGCTGTCGAAGTCCACGACGGCGAATTCCAGTCGGTCTTCATCGGCGGCGAAGTACACCGGTGAGCGGAAGACTTTGTGCCATTGATGCGGGTCTGCCGGTTCCGGGCGGCGCAGGTACACCGCCAGCGGGGCGTAATCGCGGCCCAGTCGATTGCGGCAGGTGCGTACGTAAATCGCCGTGAAGGCGTCGATGGCTTCGAAGGCTGGGGCCGGATTGCCAGGCGGGATTTTCAGGCGGAAGCGGTAGCGGTCCTCGGCGCGGGTCAGTTCCAGCTCCAGGGCATCGCTGACCACCTGGTGATAACGCACGATGCGCTCGAACACTTCTCGCAGACTGCCACTGGCCACCAGCGCATAACCGAGTGCGTGAAACGTGGTGGGGCTGACGAAGCGCGATACCCGCAAACCAATCGCCGGATCGCCGCTGACCTGCACCGCGATTTCCCACAGGCGCGTGGTGCCCGACAACGGGTAACGGGCGTTCGGGTCGTCCATCAATAGCGGGTCGAGCCCCGCCTGTTGGCACAGGGCGGTGCTGTCAAGGCCCAGCGCATCGAGTTGCTTGCGCAGGGCGCGGGTCCAGCTGGCGAGGGAGGTCGGTTCAGTCATGCTGATTGGCGCTTCCGGTCAACAGGTTGGCGTTCACGGCTACCGCTTTGCGAGGGTTCACAAGGCAGGATGCGAACATCAATAACCAGAGGATGGAAGCATGCACGGTACTTCTGCAAGTCCCCAGCGACTGAATGCAGCACAACGATCAGCGCATATTCGCCAAGTGGTGCTGGCCAAGGGGGTCGAACTGCGTCAGCGCTACCCGATTCTCAACCATCAGGACGCCCTGGGCGCGGGCATTCTGGCCTTCGCGCTGGTCGGCATGATTGGCTCGGCGACGCTCTACATGACCGGGCACATGGCGTGGTGGGCATGCCTGTTGCTCAACGCATTTTTTGCCTCGCTGACTCACGAGCTGGAACACGACCTGATTCATAGCATGTACTTCCGCAAACAGCGCGTGCCGCACAACCTGATGATGGGGCTGGTGTGGCTGGCGCGGCCGAGCACGATCAATCCGTGGATTCGCCGGCATCTGCACCTCAATCACCACAAAGTCTCCGGCACAGAATCCGACATGGAAGAGCGCGCCATCACCAACGGCGAACCTTGGGGTTTCGCGCGGCTGTTGATGGTCGGCGACAACGTGATGTCGGCGTTCATCCGTATGCTGCGGGCCAAGACCTGGGCTCACAAGATCAGCATCATCAAGCGCACCCTGAGGGTCTACGCGCCACTCGCGCTGGTGCATTGGGGGGCTTGGTACATGTTTCTCGGCTTTCACGCGGCGAACGGCATCGCTCATCTGTTGGGTACGTCGATCGAATGGTCGGCGACTACTTTGTCGGTGATGCAGGTCATTGATATCGCTGCGGTGGTAATCATCGGCCCGAACGTGTTGCGTACCTTTTGCCTACACTTTGTCAGCTCGAACATGCACTACTACGGTGACGTGGAGCCGGGCAACGTGATCCAGCAGACCCAGGTGCTGAACCCTTGGTGGATGTGGCCGTTGCAGGCGTTCTGCTTCAACTTCGGCAGCAGTCACGGCATCCATCATTTTGTGGTGAAGGAACCGTTTTACATCCGTCAGATGACCGTGCCGGTGGCCCATAAGGTGATGCGCGAGATGGGTGTGCGGTTCAACGATTTCGGGACGTTTGGGCGGGCGAACCGGTTTGTGCGCAAGGAAACAGCAGAGGCGCAGGAGGTTCGCGCCGCTCAGGCTTGATCGATGCGCTCGGAAACTCAACACGGCAAAGGCGCCCGTCATCAATCTGACCCAAAGGGGCGATACGTTATGACTCAAGCAGGATGACTTGGTAGTTGCTGTATCGCTGATTGAAATATGCGTTTTAGATCTAATAAAGTAATTAAATATTCCTTTATTGGATAACCGTTTCAGTCAATCATCGCATCCAGTGCTGTTGTTCGCGCTAGCAGATTTTGAGTTTCCGGGGCCGTCTCCTTGGCAGGGTGCGGTCCCTTTTTTTTGTCCTCCATAAAGTGCCGCACTGCTGAACCCTTGTGGGAGCGGCGGTGCGACGATTCGACTTGCTCGCGAAGGCGCCCTCACATTCAACATTCATGTCGCCTGACACTCCGCATTCGCGAGCAAGCCCGCTCCCACATTGATCGCGGTTAATATTCCATATGGGTCTTAATAAATAGCTTCTTATTCCTTAACGAATATAACTCTCCTCCCTATACTTGCTCGGGAACAGACACGCAGCAGGAGAGCTCCCCCATGCGCAACGAATCAATTCGCTACCTGATTGTGCCGGGCTGGCAAGGATCGCCAGAAGATCATTGGCAAAGCCATTGGCAGAACAGCCTGCCGAACAGCGCGCGGGTGGAGCAGGCCGACTGGCTGACGCCGCGTCGTGAAGACTGGGTCGCGGCACTGGCTGAGGCAATTGCCGCCGACAGCACGCCGGTGATCCTGATCGCCCATAGCCTGGGTTGCATCACTGTCGCGCATTGGGCGGCCACTGCGCCCGTGCAGTTTTTGCGTCAGGTTCGCGGCGCCTTGCTGGTCGCCCCGGCGGACGTCGAGCGTCCGGCCTGCGCACCGGCCCTGCGCAATTTCGCACCGATTCCGACGAGCTTGCTGCCATTCCCGAGTCAGGTTGTCAGCTCCGACAACGACAGCGCCGTGAGCACACCGCGTGCATTGGAACTGGCACGTCACTGGGGCGCCGAGGCGGGGATTTTGTCAGGTGCCGGACACATCAACGTGAAGTCCGGTCACCAACGCTGGGAGCAGGGTTTTGCTTATCTCTATCGCCTGCAAAACCGAATGGAACACCACGCCCTGCGACGTGCTTGAACCTTTTCTTTTTTTTGCTTTTGTTTTTTAAAACAACGCCCCCCGTCTTCCGGCGGTTTAGGGCGGGAGTCTGCCATGAGTTTTGAAGCCTTCGGTCAGCCACTGCTGACTTTTCCCGACGCAGAAAAAAGTCCTCTGAGCATTCGCGCCAAGGCGCTGGTGTTTGTCGATCCGCGTTCGCGTCAGTTACGCCAGGAGCTGGAGCTATTGGCTCCGCGCTCGATCTCAGTGTTGATCCGTGGCGAAACCGGCAGCGGCAAGGAGTTGCTCGCGCGGCACATCCATCGCGCGAGTGATCGTGGCGGGTTGTTCGTCTCGGTCAATTGCGGCGCGATCAGTCCGACCTACGCCGATGCTGAATTGTTCGGTTATGCCGCTGGCAGTTACAGCGGTTCGGCCAGCAGTCGCGCGGGTTGGTTCGGTTCTGCCAACGGCGGGACGCTCTACCTGGATGAGATCGGCGACTTGCCGCTACCGATCCAGATCAAACTGCTTGCGGCGCTGGAAAACCACGAAGTCACGCGTGTCGGCGCTCACCAACCAAGCCCGGTGGACGTGCGCCTGGTGGCGGCTACCAGCATCGACCTGGCCCAAGCGGTGGCCGCTGGAAAATTCCATGAGCGGCTCTATCACTACCTCAGCGAAGGCCAGCTCGAACTGCCGGCCTTGCGTGAACGGGTGGGCGATATTCTTTCGCTGTCCGAATATTTCCTCGGCATCTATAGCCAGCGCCTGGACCTGCCGGTGCCGCTGATCAGCGAAGCCGCGCAGCATTTGTTAGAGCAACACAGTTGGCCGGGCAACACCCGGGAGCTGGAAAACGTCATTCACTTTGCGTTGTTGGTCAGCACCGGCGATGAGATTTTGCCGGAGCATTTGAATCTGCCTGAAGCTTCTGCGTCATTAGTGCAGATCGAGCGGCAAATGAAGCAGGTTCTCACCAGCGGTTCCACCGCAGAGAAAGAAGCCTTGAAACAACTCCTCAATAACACCGCGATTTTGTAGGAGCTGGCGCAGCCTGCGATCTTTTGATCTTGATCTTCGGTGGCTTGAGCATTCGCCAGGATCAAAAGATCGCAGCCTGCGGCAGCTCCTACATTGTTCGTGGGGCTGTATGAACAAAATGGAATATGAAAGTGAATAAAAGATATTGTTCGGGAATAAAAAATCCCGGTATTGTCCGCTTCACGCCAGCGATAGCACTTCACTGGCACTCGTACTAAATAAGCCGTCGTCGATGACGACCGTGATTTTCGATAAGGACACTGCATGAAAAAGGTTCTGTTGTTCACCGCATTGGCGGCTGCCCTGACCGCGGGCCTGGCCCAGGCTGGCGAGAAACTGGTGGTGGCGGCGACCCCGGTTCCGCACGCCGAGATTCTGGAACTGATCAAGCCAACCCTCGCCAAAGAAGGCGTGGATCTGGAAATCAAAGTCTTCACCGACTACGTTCAACCGAACGTACAGGTCGACCAGAAGCGTCTGGACGCCAACTACTTCCAGACCCTGCCGTACTTGAAAAGCTTCAACGAAGGCAAAGGCACCAACCTGGTGACCGTGATCGGCGTGCACGTTGAACCGTTTGGCGGCTACTCGAAGAAAGTCAAAACCCTGGCTGAGCTGAAAGACGGCGCAACCATCGCTATCCCGAACGAAGGCAGCAACAGCGGCCGTGCCCTGATCCTGCTGCAGAAGGCTGGCCTGATCGAGTTGAAAGACCCGAAAAACGCTCTGGCCACCCCGAAAGACATCGCCAAGAACCCGCACAACTTCAAGTTCAAGGAACTGGAATCGGCCATGCTGCCGCGTGTTCTGGACCAGGTCGACCTGGATATGATCAACACCAACTACGCGCTGGAAGCAGGTCTGAACCCGGCTAAAGACGCGCTGGTGATCGAAGGTGCAGATTCGCCTTACGTGAACTTCCTGGTGGCTCGTCCGGACAACAAGGACAGCGTTGCCATCCAGAAGCTGGCCAAGGCCTTGACCAGTCCAGAAGTGAAGGCATTCATCGCGAAGAAGTACAGCGGCGCGGTATTGCCGGCGTTCTGATTCGCGAGGTAAACCCCTTCAAGGTTTCAAACGCCGACGGCTTGTAGAGCGTCGGCGTTTTTTATTGCGCCAAGATCAAAAGATCGCAGCCTCGTTTCACTCGACAGCTCCTACAGGGGAACGCATTCCAATGTAGGAGCTGTCGAGTGAAACGAGGCTGCGATCTTTTGCTTTAAGGTTCAGGCCACCCTGGCCTTCAAAGCCCTGCGCAACGCGACCAACAACTTCACGATGTCCTGCGGATCCAGCCGCTGTGGCACTTTTACGTCAGCCATTTTCTCTTCCTTGTGATGGTTCGGCCGGGGAGTCTGGCCAAAAGCTGTGCATCCTTGGAGGGCTATTCTGAAAAAAAGATCCTTCCTACAGCGCAAAGAAAAATAGTCGTCTTCCGCTGCCACAGCAAATTCGGAGGATAGTTTTTTGCGTGATATCAATATGCTTTAACGGTATTTAAATTCTTCTTTTTATACCTTTAAAGTCGGTGCCTGCCGGGTCGTTATCCACTGCCCATGGACTGCACCACCGTCGCTTTCCCTGCGGCGTCCAGGATGTTCAATGAACTTCGATTACGCATTTATCCTCAGCACCTTGCCGGCGTTTCTCAAAGCCGTGGGCGTGACGCTGCAGGTCGGCTTTATCGCGATTGGTACGTCGTTGCTGGTGGCGCTGATCAACGCGACGATTCTGGTGTTCCGTACGCCTTACTTGCAGCGCCTGGTCGGGCTGTACGTGGAACTGGCGCGCAATACACCGCTGCTCATTCAACTGTTCTTCGTCTACTTCGCCTTGCCGGCGTTGGGCATCAAGGTCTCGGGCTTTGCGGCGGCGATCATCACCATGACCTTCCTCGGCGGCGCCTACCTCACCGAAGTGCTGCGTGCCGGCGTCGACGCGGTGCCTCAGGCGCAGCTCGAGTCCGGCCGCTCCATCGGCCTGTCCCACGGACAATTGCTGCGCTACGTGATCCTGCCGCAAGCCGGCATCCTCAGCCTGCCGTCGCTGTTCGCCAATTTCATTTTCCTGCTCAAGGAGACCACCGTGGTCTCGGCAGTGGCGGTACCGGAGATTCTCTACACCACCAAAAGCTACATCGCGCTCTACTACAAAACCTACGAGATGCTCGCCGTGCTGACGCTGATTTGCGTGCTGCTGTTTCTACCGCTGTCGCTATTGCTCAGCCGTCTGGAAAGGAGGCTCCAGCATGGCCAGTTCGGGTCTTGAGTTGCTGTGGGTGTCGTTGCCGCAACTGGGCAAGGGCGCCGCGCAAACCCTGTCGATCTCTTTCCTGAGCATCGCCATCAGCACTGCTGGCGGGGTGCTCTACGGTGTGCTGCGCACGCTGAATTCGAAATGGCTGAACGCAATTCTGCGCGTTTATCTGGAACTGTTCAGGGCGATCCCGGTGCTGGTCTGGCTGTATTTGCTGTTCTTCGGTCTGCCGATTTTCTTCGGCCTGAGCATTCCGAGCTTCTGGTGCGCGGTACTGGTGCTGTCGCTGTGGGGCGCCAGCGAAGTCGGCGAAGTGGTGCGCGGCGCGTTGCATTCGTTGCCGCGCGGTCAGCGTGAGGCAGGGTTGTCGATTGGTCTGGACGGCCCGCAACTCTACGGTTACGTGCTGCTGCCACAAGCGCTGAAGCGCATGACGCCGCCGACCATCAACGTCTACACGCGAATCATCAAAACCAGCTCCCTGGCGGTGCTGATCGGAGTGGTGGACGTGATCAAGGTCGGCCAGCAGATCATCGAGCGCACCTACGAATCGGTGCTGATCTACGGCGCACTGTTCCTGTTTTTCTTTTTTATCTGCTACCCGCTCTCGGCCGCCTCGCGCGTGCTGGAGCGGCGCTGGACGCAAGCATGAGCGCATTGATCGAGTTCAAGGGTTTCAACAAGTTTTTCGGCGAGCAGCAGGTGCTCAACGGCATCGACCTGCAAGTGAAGTCAGGCGAAGTGATCGTCATCCTCGGCCCCAGCGGCTGCGGTAAAAGCACCTTACTGCGTTGCCTCAACGGTCTTGAAGTCGCCCACAGCGGCAGCTTGAGTTTTTCCGGTCGCGAGTTGCTGGACAAGGGCACCGACTGGCGCGAAGTGCGGCAGCAGATCGGCATGGTGTTCCAGAGTTATCACCTGTTCCCGCACATGAGTGTGCTCGACAACCTGCTACTCGGCCCGGTCAAAGTGCAGAAACGCGACCGTCGCGAGGCCCGTGCCCAGGCCGAAGCGTTGCTTGAGCGCGTGGGCCTTTCGGACAAGCGCGATGCGTTCCCGCGTCAGCTCTCCGGTGGCCAGCAGCAACGCATCGCCATCGTCCGTTCGCTGTGCATGAACCCGAAAGTCATGTTGTTCGATGAAGTCACCGCTGCCCTCGACCCGGAAATGGTCAAGGAAGTGTTGGAAGTGATTCAGGGCCTGGCCCGCGAGGGCATGACCCTGTTGATCGTCACCCACGAAATGGCCTTTGCCCGCGCCGTGGCTGACCGCATTGTGTTCATGGATGCCGGGCGAATCCTTGAGCAAAACCCTCCCGAGATTTTCTTTACGAACCCGCAAACCGCACGAGCGCAGCAGTTCCTAGAGAAGTTCTCCTACGTCGCCGCACTACCCAAAACGACTCAAACAAAGGAACTGGAACTGCTATGAAAACTGCCAAGTCTTCCCTGCTGCTACTCCCGCTGCTCGGCCTCGCGTTGCTGGCCGGTTGCAACAAAACTGAAGAACCCACCAAACCAGCGGTCACCAATGCCAGTTACCTGGAAAAAATCAAAGCACGGGACAAGTTGATCGTCGGTGTCTTCACCGATAAACCGCCGTTTGGTTTCGTCAATGAAGCCGGGCGTTACGTCGGTTTCGATACCGACATCGGCCGTCAATTCGCCAAAGACCTGCTGGGCGATGAGAACAAGGTCGAGTTCGTCGCGGTAGAACCGGCGAGCCGGATTCCGTTCCTGCAAAGCGACAAGGTCGATTTGATTCTGGCCAACATGACCGTTACCCCGGAGCGTAAGGAAGCGGTGGAATTCACCAACCCGAACCTCAAAGTTGCCGTGCAGGCGCTGGTGCCGCAGGCCAGTTTGGTGAAAAACCTTGATGATCTGGCGACTCGCACCACCATCGTCACCACCGGCACTACGGCCGATATCTGGCTGACCAAGAACCATCCGGACTGGAAGCTTCTGAAGTTCGAGAAAAACTCCGAATCTCTGCAAGCGCTGGCCAATGGGCGCGGCGATGCGTATGCGCAGGACAATCTGGTGCTGTTCAGCTGGGCGAAACAGAACCCTGGCTACCGCGTGCTGACCCAGACGTTGGGCGCTGAAGCACCGATTGCGCCGGCGGTGAAGAAGGGCAATATCGAACTGCGCGATTGGGTGAATGCCGAGTTGGCGAAGCTGGGTGAAGAGAAGTTTTTGCTCAAACTTTATGACCAATATGTGCGTAAAGAACTGAGCGATGACACCAAGCCTGAGAGCGTGATTGTCGAGGGTGGGAAGTGGCAGGGGTGATTCTTCAATCTTTGCGGTGATCTTTCGGCCACCTTCGCGAGCAGGCTCGCTCCCACAGGAGTTAGGTGATCCCTGTGGGAGCGAGCCTGCTCGCGAAAGCGGTTTGTCAGACGCTGATTAATCTGGCCAATACCAAGCCGGCTCATCCAGCATCCGCTGCCCGACAATCCCGGTCTGGCCCAGGTTCTTCTCCAGCACAATGCAATTGCACTCCGGATCCTCCTGCAACGCCGAAATCAACCGCCGTGCATGAGAAACCACCCACACCTGACACTGCTCCGACGCCCGGATAATCAATCGTGCCAACGCCGGCAACAGGTCCGGGTGCAGACTGGTTTCCGGCTCGTTCAGCACCATCAGCGTCGGCGGCCTGGGCGTTAGCAGCGCTGCGACCAGCAGCAAATAGCGCAACGTTCCGTCCGACAACTCGGCCGCCGACAATGGCCTCAACAATCCTTCCTGGTAAAACTCGATCGCAAACCGACCACCCTGAAGCGGCGCGATGTTCAATCGCGCACCAGGGAAGGCGTCGCTGACGGCGGCTTGCAAGGCCTCGGGATCGCCGATTTCGCGGATCGTCTGCAACGCGGCCGCCAGATCCCGACCGTCGTGATGCAGCACCGGCGTGCGGGTGCCCAATTGCGGTTGGCGCACCGGCGCGTCGGCGTCGCTGCGAAAGTGATCATAGAACCGCCAGCGGCGAATGAACTCACGCAACTGCAGGACTTCCGGCGAGGTGCGAAAGCTGCCGACCTGATCGAACAGGCTGTCGAAATTCGGCGTGTGTTGGGCCAGCACCTCCCAGCCGCGACCGGCCCGGGCTCGGATCATCGGGCCGTTTCGATCCACCAGCAGACTGGCCGGGCGATAGAACGGCCCGGACCAGATGCATTCCTTTTTGATTTCCGGGTCCAGAGAAAACTCGGAAAGGCTCGGCTCCGGCAGACCCAGCGCGATCGAGTAGCTGAAATCTTCCCCGGCAAATCCCAGGCGCAGACGCTTGGCGCTGTGCCGAACGGTCGCCTCGATCGGGACTTCGCCATTACGCATCCGCCGGCTGATGTTTTCCGGCCCGGCCCAGAAGGTCGAATCCAGCCCACCCTCACGGGCCAATGCATTGACCACGCCGCCCTGAGCGGTTTCCGCCAGCAGGCGCAACGCGCGGTAGAGGTTGGATTTACCGCTGCCGTTGGGGCCGGTGATCAGGTTCAACCGGCCCAGCGGAATCACCAATTTATTGATCGAGCGGTAATTGGCCACCGCGAGGGTTTTGAGCATAAAGGACGTTCTATGTGGCCCCGAAAAGGCATCAGGATAACCGCGTTGGCGAATTTACATTGTAGGAGCTGCCGAAGGCTGCGATCTTTTGACTTTGGCGGTCGTGATGTCGCCGGAAGATCAAAAGATCGTCCGAACGCGGCCCGAGCCTTCGGCAGCTCCTACAGGGAAATGGTTATCTGCGCGGGCGAAGGTGGAACCCTGTTCTAAGCTCACAGTCGTATCGCCATTGGCACGTTCGTGCAACGCAAAGGAGTCTGCATGGTGGGTCCCGGATTGAAAACAGTGGTTGGCCTGAGCCTCCTTGTCCTGCTGAGCGCCTGTGGCGATAAAAAACCGGTCGAAAAGAACCGTCCGCGGGTATTCGTGCAAGAGGTAAAACCTGCGGATTACGCGGCGACGGTGACCCTGACCGGTGATGTTCAGGCGCGGGTCCAGACCGACCTGTCGTTCCGCGTTGCCGGCAAGATCATCCAGCGTACAGTCGATGTCGGTGATCGTGTTACGGCCAAACAGGTTCTGGCAAAACTCGATCCCAAGGACCTGCAAACCAGCGTCGACTCGGCTCAGGCGCAGGTTGTTGCCGAACAGGCCCGAGTCAAACAGACCGCCGCCGCTTTCGTTCGCCAGCAAAAACTCCTGCCCAAGGGCTACACCAGCCAGAGCGAGTTCGATTCCGCCCAAGCTGCATTGCGCAGCAGCCAAAGCGCTCTGACGGCGGCCCAGGCGCAACTGGCCAATGCCCGTGAACAACTGAGCTACACCGCGCTGGTCGCCGATGCGCCGGGGGTGATTACCGCGCGCCAGGCCGAGGTCGGCCAAGTGGTGCAGGCCACCGTGCCGATTTTCAGCCTGGCCCGGGACGGTGAGCGCGACGCAGTGTTCAACGTCTACGAATCGCTGCTGAAAGAGCCACCAGAGGATAAAACGGTGGTCGTCAGCCTGCTCGACAACCCCGCGATCAAAACCACCGGCACCGTTCGGGAAATCACCCCGGCCGTCTCCGCGCAGACCGGCACGGTGCAGGTCAAAGTTACTCTCAACGGACTACCGGAAGGCATGCAGCTCGGTTCGGTGGTGAGTGCCACGGCCAAGACGCCAGGCAAATCGGCGGTCGAATTGCCCTGGTCAGCGCTGACGAAAAATCTCAGCGACCCGGCCGTGTGGCTGGTGGACGGCGAGGGCAAGGCACAGCTGCACACGGTCACTGTCGGTCGCTACCTGACCGGCAAAGTGATCATCAGCGCCGGCCTGAAGGGTGGCGAAAAAGTCGTCATCGCCGGCGGCCAGTTGCTGCACCCCGGCGTGAAGGTGGAAATTGCCGAAAACACCTACAAGGATTTAGCCGCGGGAGCCCAGCCATGAAGCGTCTGTTACTGGTATGCGCCGGTGTGATGCTGGTGGCCTGCTCGAAAAAGGAACCGCCGCCGGAGCCTGTGCGTCCGGTGCTGTCCATCAAGGTCCAGTCCCTGGACGAAGAAAGCCTGGGCCGCTTCGCCGGCAGCATCCAGGCCCGGTATGAAAGCAATGTCGGCTTCCGGGTGCCGGGGCGTATTGCCAGCCGTAATGTCGACGTCGGTGCCGAAGTCGAGAAGGGCGCGTTGCTCGCCACGCTCGACCCCACCGATCAGCAGAACCAGTTGCGTTCCGCTCAGGGTGATCTGGCCAGCGTCCAGGCGCAACTCATCAACGCTCAGGCCAACGCCCGGCGTCAGCAAGAGTTGTTCGATCGCGGCGTGGGCGCCCAGGCGCAACTCGACGTCGCACAGACCGACCTCAAAACCACCCAGGCCTCCCTCGATCAAGCGAAGGCTGCGGTCGATCAGGCCAAGGACCAGCTCAACTACGTCGAACTGCGCGCCGATCACAAAGCCATCGTCACCGCGTGGAACGCCGAAGCCGGGCAAGTCGTCAGCGCCGGCCAGCAAGTGGTGACCCTGGCGCAGCCGGACATCAAGGAAGCCGTAATCGATCTGCCGGATACTTTGGTCGACCAGTTGCCGGAAGACGTGGTGTTCCAGGTTGCTGTCCAACTTGACCCGAGCATCACCACCACAGCCATCGTTCGCGAAATCGAACCCCAGGCGCAAAGCGCGACCCGCACCCGTCGCGCCCGCCTGACACTGACCGACACGCCACCGGGGTTTCGCCTGGGCACGGCGATCAGCGTGACCCTCAGCTCCGCGATCAAACCGCGTATCGAACTGCCCCTGACCGCGCTACAGGAAGTCGATGGCAAACCGCGGATCTGGGTCATCGACCCGCAGACCCAAACCGTTTCCCCGCGAGACATCAGCCTGATCAGCCGCACTGACTCAACGATGGTCCTGGCCAACGGCGTGAAGTCCGGCGAGCGCGTGGTCAGTGCCGGCGTGAACAGCCTGAAACCGGGGCAGAAAGTAAAAATCGATGAGGACAGCCCGCAATGAAAGGGATTTTCAACTTATCCGAATGGGCCCTCAAGCATCAGTCGTTTGTCTGGTATTTGATGTTCATCGCACTGCTGATGGGCGTGTTCTCGTACCTGAACCTGGGCCGCGAGGAAGACCCGTCGTTCACCATCAAAACCATGGTGATCCAGACCCGGTGGCCGGGCGCGACCCAGGAAGAAACCCTCAAGCAGGTCACTGACCGGATCGAGAAAAAACTCGAAGAGCTCGACTCCCTCGACTATGTGAAAAGCTACACTCGCCCCGGCGAGTCGACGGTCTTCGTGAACTTGCGTGATACCACCAGCGCCAAGGACATTCCGGAAATCTGGTATCAGGTGCGCAAGAAGATCAACGACATTCGCGGCGACTTCCCCCAAGGCCTGCAAGGGCCGGGATTCAACGATGAATTCGGTGACGTGTTCGGCTCGGTGTACGCCTTTACTGCAGACGGTTTGTCGATGCGCCAATTGCGCGATTACGTCGAGCAGGTCCGCGCCGAGATCCGCGAAGTGCCCGGGCTGGGCAAGGTCGAGATGGTCGGTGAGCAGGATGAAGTCCTCTACCTGAACTTCTCCACTCGCAAACTGGCAGCGCTGGGCATCGATCAGCGCCAGGTGGTGCAGAGCCTGCAATCGCAGAACGCGGTGACCCCGGCCGGTGTGATCGAGGCCGGTCCCGAGCGGATTTCCGTGCGGACTTCGGGGCAGTTTGCCTCCGAGAAGGACCTGGAAAACGTCAACCTGCGACTCAACGATCGTTTCTACCGCTTGGCCGACGTCGCCGAGATCAGCCGTGGCTATGTCGATCCGGCGACGCCGGAATTCCGCTTTAACGGCCACCCTGCTATCGGCCTCGCCATTGCGATGAAGAAGGGCGGCAACATTCAGGTGTTCGGCAAGGCGTTGCACCAGCGCATGACCGACCTGACTGCCGACCTGCCGGTGGGCGTCGGTGTGCACAACGTTTCCGATCAGGCCGAAGTGGTGGAAAAAGCCGTCGGTGGCTTTACCAGCGCACTGTTCGAAGCGGTGGTGATCGTGCTGATCGTCAGCTTCATCAGCCTCGGCGTGCGCGCCGGGCTGGTGGTGGCGTGCTCGATTCCGCTGGTGCTGGCGATGGTCTTCGTCTTCATGGAGTACAGCGGCATCACCATGCAGCGGATTTCCCTCGGCGCGCTGATCATTGCGCTCGGGCTGCTGGTGGATGACGCGATGATCACCGTCGAGATGATGGTCACGCGCCTGGAAATGGGCGAGACCAAGGAGCAAGCGGCCACGTTTGCTTACACCTCGACCGCGTTCCCGATGCTCACCGGTACGTTGGTGACGGTGGCCGGTTTCGTGCCCATCGGCCTCAATGCCAGCTCGGCCGGCGAGTACACCTTCACGCTGTTCGCGGTGATCGCGGTGGCCATGATCGTGTCGTGGATAGTCGCGGTTCTGTTCGCCCCGGTGATCGGCGTGCACATCCTCAGCACCAACGTGAAACCTCACGCCGCAGAACCGGGGCGCATCGGTCGGGCGTTCAATTACGGCATGCTTTGGGCCATGCGCAATCGCTGGTGGGCGATCGGCATCACCCTCTTGCTGTTCGTGGCGTCGGTGTTTTCCATGCAGTTCGTGCAGAACCAGTTCTTCCCGTCCTCGGACCGCCCGGAAATCCTCGTCGACCTGAACCTGCCGCAAAACGCCTCGATTGCCGAAACCCGCAAGGCGGTGGACAAGCTCGAGGCGACGCTCAAGGACGACCCGGACATCGTGCGCTGGAGCACCTACATTGGCGAAGGTGCGATCCGTTTCTACCTGCCGCTCGACCAGCAATTGCAGAACCCGTACTACGCGCAATTGGTCATCGTCAGCAAAGGGTTGGAATCGCGTAACGCGCTTAGCCAGCGCTTGCGCGAGCGGCTGCGCAAAGACTTCGTCGGTATTGGCAGCTACGTCCAGGCGCTGGAAATGGGCCCGCCGGTAGGGCGGCCGATTCAGTACCGGGTCAGCGGCAAGGACATCGATCAGGTGCGCAAGCACGCCATCGCCCTGGCCACCGAGCTGGATAAAAATTCGCACATTGGCGAGATCATTTATGACTGGAACGAACCGGGCAAAGTCCTGCGCATCGACATCGCGCAGGATAAGGCACGGCAATTGGGGCTGTCGTCGGAAGACGTGGCCAACCTGATGAACAGCATCGTGGTCGGTGCGCCGGTGACTCAGGTCGATGACGATATCTACCTGATCAACGTGGTGGGTCGCGCGGAAGACGCCGAACGCGGCACCCCGGAAACCCTGCAGAATTTGCAGATCGTCACGCCGGGCGGCACGTCGATTCCGCTGCTGGCGTTCGCCACCGTGCGCTATGAACTTGAGCAACCGCTGGTCTGGCGCCGCGACCGCAAACCGACCATCACCATCAAGGCGGCGGTGCGCGACGAAATTCAGCCGACCGATCTGGTGAAACAACTCCAACCCGACATCGACAAATTCGCCGCCAGTTTGCCGGTGGGTTACAAGGTCGCCACCGGCGGCACCGTCGAGGAAAGCGGCAAGGCCCAGGGGCCGATTGCCAAGGTCGTGCCGTTGATGCTGTTTTTGATGGCGACCTTCCTGATGATCCAGTTGCACAGCGTGCAGAAGCTGTTCCTGGTGGCCAGCGTCGCGCCGCTCGGGCTGATCGGCGTGGTGCTGGCGCTGATCCCGACAGGCACGCCGATGGGCTTCGTTGCGATCCTGGGGATTCTTGCGCTGATCGGCATCATCATCCGCAACTCGGTGATTCTGGTGACGCAGATCGACGCCCTGGAGAAGGACGGTCATGCACCGTGGGATGCGGTGGTGCAAGCCACGGAGCATCGTCGCCGACCGATTCTGTTAACGGCAGCGGCGGCGAGCCTGGGGATGATCCCGATCGCCCGGGAAGTGTTCTGGGGGCCCATGGCCTACGCGATGATTGGCGGGATAATTATTGCGACGTTGCTGACGCTGCTGTTTTTGCCGGCGCTGTACGTGGCCTGGTACAAGATTCGCGAGCCGAAGAAAGAGTCTGCGTGATCAAAGGCAAAAGATCGCAGCCTGCGGCAGCTCCTACAGGGTGTACGTCATCCCAATGTAGGAGCTGCCGCAGGCTGCGATCTTTTGATCTTCACCTTAGTCGGCGCGCCGCCAAACACTCGCCAACCAAGGCTGCTGCTCCCGCGGCAGCCCCGCTGGCCGGTAGTAATGCTCCAACTCCACAAACCCCGCCACCGTCAGCAATTGCTGCCACGTCTCAAGATCGTGATACGCCCCATAACGCGGCCCATTCCACCCCTCCTGATTCTCGCCACGCGGATTGGAACTGAACAACACCCCGCCCGGCTTCAAAGCCCCGCGCAATTCCTTCAATACCCGAGGCAATTCCTGACGCGGAATATGAAACAGAACTGCATTGGCGAAGATCCCGTCAAAGCGCTCGGCCGGCAAATCCAGCTTCAGAAAATCTTGCTGCCAGACCTCACAACCACTGTCTTCCCGCGCCATTTGCGCAAACTTCTCCGAGCCATCAAGCCCGACAGCGGTATGGCCCATGCGCGTGAAGGTTTGCAAATCACGACCTGGCCCACAGCCAAAATCCAGGATGTCGAACGGCGCCTCATCCTGAATATGTCGCAGCAGCGCAGCAATGTTCTGGCTGACATCGTGATCGCGAGTCCCTTCGCGAAAACTTTCAGCCACCGAGTTGTAATGACCCAGGGTGGTGGAGGTGATCTGCTCGAGGTCGGTGGGGGTCTGTTTCATGGTGGGCTGCGCAGGCAATTGGGATTTGCCGAATATACGCCATGAGGCAGAAGGCTGCTGCGCAGCCATCGCGAGCAAGCTCGCTCCCACACTGGACCGGCAGTGAACAAAAGATTTGTGTACAACGCGATCTTTGTGGGAGCGAGCCGGCTCCGGGCGGCGTTCCGACGAAAGCGGTATCACTGACAACCAATAACTTCAGCCAGGCTCAACGCTTATTGAGACCCCGAGCCAACCGATCCCCGCCCAATTGAATCGCCGCCACCAACACCACCAGCAACACAATCACCGTCAACATGATCTGGCTATCAAACCGCTGATACCCGTACCGATAAGCGATGTCGCCCAACCCGCCGGCACCAATCGCCCCCGCCATGGCCGATGAGTTGATCATGGTCACCAGGGTGATGGTAAAACCGCCGACAATCCCCGGCAGCGCCTCGGGCAACAACACATGCCAGACGATATGCCAGCGCCGGCAACCCATCGCCTGCGCCGCTTCGATCAACCCGTGATCAACCTCACGCAAACTGACTTCGGCAATGCGCGCAAAGAACGGTGTAGCGGCGATGGTCAGCGGCACCACGGCCGCCCAAACGCCGTACGTGGTGCCGACGATCAGCCGGGTGAACGGAATCAGCGCCACCATCAAAATCAGAAACGGAATCGAGCGGAACAGGTTCACGAACGCGCCCAACGCACGGTTCAGCGCCGGCGCTTCATAGATCCCGCCCTTGGAACTGGTGACCAGGATCACCGCCAGCGGAATGCCCGCCAGCAGCGCGATCAATGACGACACGCCGACCATCAGGAAGGTGTCGATGAAGCCTTGCAGCAAGCGATCAAACCACATAACCCAGCACCTCCACCTGTTGCGCCCAGTTGCCGGCGCGTTGACGCAATTCCTCTGCTCCGAGGGACGAACCGGTCACCGCCAACAGCAATTGCCCGAGGGCATGGCCCTGAATCCGTTCCACGCCACCTTGCAGCAAGCGCACGCGACCGCCGAGGGCGGCGAACAGTGCGGCCAGATCCGGTTCATCACTCGCGCTGCCGGTGAACTGCAAACGCAGCACAACAGCGGCGTCCGAGGACTGTGGGTGTGCCTGCAAGCGGCTTTGCAATTCTTCCGGCAAACCGTGTTGCAACGGCGCCAGCAAGGTTTTGCTGACCTCGTGCTGGGGGTTGCCAAAGACTTCCCAGACCGGCCCTTGTTCGACGATTCGCCCGTGTTCCAGTACGACGACCCGATCACAGATATCGCGGATCACCGCCATCTCGTGGGTGATCAGCACGATGGTCAGGCCCAGGCGCTGATTGATCTCGCGCAGCAGGCCGAGGATTGATTGCGTGGTTTCCGGGTCCAGTGCCGAAGTGGCTTCGTCGCACAGCAGTATCGCCGGGTCATGCACCAAGGCGCGGGCGATGCCGACGCGCTGTTTCTGCCCGCCGGAAAGTTGCGCCGGGTAGGCCTTGTGTTTCTCTTGCAGGCCCACCAGTTCCAGCAATTCCCGGACTTTCTGCTCGCGTTTTTCCTTCGGCACACCGGCGACTTTCAGCGGCAACTCGACGTTCTGCCAAACCGTCTTGGCCGACATCAGGTTGAAGTGCTGGAAGATCATGCCGATGCGCCGACGCAGCGCCACCAGGCGGTCTTCATCGAACTCGCCGATGTCGACCTGATCGATCAGCACGCGCCCCGTGCTCGGTTGTTCCAAGCGGTTGATCGTGCGGATCAACGACGATTTGCCGGCGCCGCTGCGACCGATGATGCCGAACACCTCGCCGCGCTGGATCGCCAGGTCGATGCCGTACAGAGCGGCGACCGGACCTTGCTGGCCGTTGTAGGTTTTGCCCAGACCGATGAAGCGCACGTGAGCACGGTTGAGCGCTGGATGCAGTTCGGTCTGTTCGATTTTGTGGGGCTCTGGAATTTCCAGTCGCAGTTGAGTGGCTGCCGTCATACTCAGCTTTCCCAGCCAGCTTGGTAGAGCTTGCCATGGGCCTTATCCAGCGCTGCACGAACGGCCGGCGAATGCTGGTAGATGTCGACGAATTTGATCAGGCGCGGGTCGGTTTTGCTTTTCGGCTGGATCACGAACTGGATCACGTATTCCTTGTGATCGAGGCCGTCGAACAGCAGGGCGGAGCCGGCATCGAAGGTCTTCGACAAGCGAATGTAGGCTGGGTAACCCTGGACCAGATCGGCGTCGTCATAGGCGCGTACCAGTTGCACGGCTTCGACCTGAAGGATTTTGATTTTCTTCGGGTTGGCGATGATGTCTTCTTCGGTGGCTTTGTAGCCAACACCCGGTTTGAGCGTGATCAGCCCGGCCTTGGCCAACAGTTGCAGACCTCGACCGCTGTTGATCGGGTCGTTGGCGATCGCCACGCTGGCGCCTTCCGGCAGCTCGTCGAAGCTTTTGTATTTCTTCGAGTAGAGGCCGACGTTGTTGATGATCCCCGGTGCGAACGGCACCAGGTCAAAACCGGCGGCGGCCTTGGCGTTTTCCAGGAACGGGACGTGCTGGAAGTAGTTCACATCGATGTCGCCGGCAGCGAGGCTGACGTTGGGGGCGATCCAGTCGCTGAACTCCACCAGGTCGACTTGCAGGCCTTGTTTCTTGGCTTCTTCGACGGCGGCTTCCAGGGGAATGGCGAAGGCTGCAGTGGTGCCGACCTTCAGCGGCGCGTCGGCGGCAAAGGTGACGGAGCTGAAAAGGCCGAGGGCCAGGGCCAGTGCTTTGACTGGGTGAGAGAGAAGTTTCTTGGTCATGGTGGTTATTCCAGTCAGTGCATAGTTGTGTGGTGTTTGGTCGGGCCTCATCGCGAGCAAGCTCGCTCCCACATTGGATCTCGGGTGTTCACACAATCCCTGTGGGAGCGAGCCTGCTCGCGAAGCTTTTAGCGTCGGTAGGCCGAGCCGGTGTGTTGCTCAGGCAAATGCGCTTCGCCGTGAAACAGTTTTTCTCGCAGGCTGCCGCTGTCGTAAGCGGTCTTGTACGACCCTCGGCGTTGCAACTCCGGAATCACCCAATCGATGAAATCCACATAGCTCTCTGGCGTGACTATTCGCGTCAGGTTGAAGCCATCCAGCCCGGTTTCCGTGATCCACGATTCCAGCTCATCGGCGACTTGCTCAGGCGAACCCACCACGGTGATGTAGCGACCACCGAGGGCGTGCTGCTCCAGCAATTTGCGTCGGGTCCAGTCGTTGTTTTGCAGATTTTTGGTGGCGGACTGGATCGCGTTGCTCTTCACGTACTGGATCGGTTCGTCGATTTCGTACTCGGAAAAATCGATCCCGGTGGAGGCCGAGAAATGCGCCACGCCGGCCTCCGCGCTGGCGTAGCTCAAGTACTCGGCGTGCTTGGCCCAGGCTGCCTCTTCGGTTTCGCCGACAATCACGTTCAGCCCCATGAACACCTTGATGTCCTCAGGATTGCGCCCGGCCTCGACGGCACTGGCGCGCACCTTGTCCACTTGAATTTTGGTCGACGGTTTGTTCTGGCCGCTGATGAACACGCACTCGGCATGTCGCCCGGCGAACAGCAAACCGCGATCCGAACTGCCGGCCTGGAACAGCACCGGTGTGCGCTGCGGCGAGGGTTCACAGAGGTGATAACCTTCGACCTGATAGAACTCGCCCTTGTGCTCGACCTTGTGCACTTTCTCGGGCTGCGCGTAGATCCGCTGCTGCGGATCGTTAAGCACCGCGCCGTTTTCCCAACTGCCTTCCCAGAGTTTGTAGAGCACTTGCAGGTATTCATCGGCCTGGTCGTAACGACGGTCGTGTTCGACCTGTTCGCGCAAACCCATGGCCTTGGCGGCGCTGTCGAGGTAGCCGGTGACGATGTTCCAGCCGACCCGGCCACGGCTCAGGTGATCGAGCGTGGACATGCGTCGGGCGAACAGATATGGCGGTTCGTACGTCAGGTTGGCGGTGAGGCCGAAGCCAAGGTTTTTGGTGACCGCGGCCATGGCCGAAACCAGCAGCAGCGGGTCATTGACCGGAAGTTGGATCGACTCTTTGAGCGGTACGTCTACCGAGTTTTGATAGACGTCGTACACGCCGACGATGTCAGCGATGAACAGGCCGTCGAACAGTCCTCGCTCCAGTAACTGGGCTAGCTCGGTCCAGTATTCAATCGTCTTGTACTGAGTGGAGTTGTCCCGTGGATGCGTCCACAGACCATGGTTGATGTGCCCGATGCAGTTCATGTTGAACGCGTTGAGCAAAATCTTTTTCTTTGCCATCAGATGGTCCCCCGCAGTGGCGGGTTTTCATCGTTGAGGTAGTAATTGCCGACCGCGTGATACTTCCAGCGCACCGGGTCGTGCAGCGTGTGCACCCGAGCGTTGCGCCAGTGGCGATCCAGACCATGTTCGATCAGGGTTGCCTGGCTGCCGGCCAGTTCAAACAGCGTGCTGCCAGCGGCGAGGGAAATCTCGGTGCTGATGGCGCGAGCTTCGGCGACGGCAATCGACGCGGCGGCGACGGTCTCGGCGTTGGTGTCGGCCTGAGCCTTGTCGAGGAATTCGCCAGAGCGTTCCAGCAAGGCTTCGGCGGCGTGCAAACGAATGCTCAAGTGGCCGAAGCTCTTGATGGTCAGCGGGTCTTCGGTGGCTTTGTCGTTGCCGGAATCGATCCACGGCCGGGTCTTGGTGCGCACGAAATGCAGCGCATCTTCATAGGCGGCGCGGGCGATACCGGTGTCGATAGCGGCATGAAGAATCTGCGCCAGCGGGCCGACGGTGGTCGGGCGCTCGAACGCGCTCTGAAACGGGATCACGTCTTCGGCGGCGACGTAGACATCTTCAAACACCACCGAACCGCTGCCGGTGGTGCGCTGGCCGAAACCGCTCCAGTCGTCAATTACCGTTAGACCCTTGGCATTTCGAGGGACGAAAGCGAGTTGCTGAACGCCGTGTTCATCCACGACCGACGTCGGAATGCGCTGGGCATAAATAGCGCCCGTGGCGTAGAACTTGCGGCCGTTGATGCGATAACCGTCACCTTCGCGGGTCAGGCTGGTGACCCGGTCATGGGCGGTTTTGGTGCCCAGTTCCGCGAGGGCATTGCCGAATCGTTGGCCGGCCAGCACTTCTGCGTACAGGCGTTTTTTCTGCTCTTCGCTGCCGTTCACATGCAGTACTTCAAGGGCGTAAAAATGGTTCTGGGGAATTTGCCCGAGCGAGCCGTCAGCCTGGGCGATCAGCGCGATCACCTTGGCCAGGGTGACGTTGGAAACCCCGGCGCCGCCGTATTCTTTTGGCACGCTGATGCCCCAAAGACCCGAGCGGGAAAACACTTCCAGTTCCGGGTGTGGCAAACGGCGTTCGCGATCGCGCAGGGCGCTGTCGCGTTTGAAATCTTCGGCCAGGTCACTGGCGACGATCAGGGCTTGCTCATCGCTGGTTATGACCGCGACGTGGTGAGAAAGAGTCATGTGTTTCTCCAGAGATCTGGTCAAAGTGTTCTGGTCGTTAGATCCAGGAGTGCCGTGCGGGCAGCGTGCCGTTCAGGTGATAGGTGCCAACGGCGTGATATTTCCAGCGCACAGGGTCGTGCAGCGTGTGCACGCGGGCGTTGCGCCAATGGCGGTCGAGGTTGAATTCGGCGAGGGTGGCGCGGCTGCCGGCCAGTTCGAAAAGCTTTTCGCTGGCCAGCAGCGAGATCTCGGTGGTCAGCACTTTGGCTTCGGCCACGGCAATCGAAGCGCGGGCGGCGGACTCGGCGGTGAGCGGCGCGGCGTTGACCTGATCGAGCACTTGTCCGGCCTTGCGCAGCAGCGCTTCGGCGGCGTGCAGTTCGATTTTCAGTTTGCCGATGTCGGCGATCACATAGAGATCGTCGCTGGCCCGTTCGACCTTGGCGTCGATCCACGGCCGTGCACGGGTTTTCACGAATTCGATGGCGTCGTCGATGGCGCCCCGGGCGATGCCGGCGTCAATGGCCGCTTGAATCAGCTGCGAGACGGCACCCTGAATGTTCGGGCTGTCATTGATCTTCCAGTTATCCACCACCAGCTCGGCGTCGACCTGCACGTTGTTGAGCAAAATGGTGCCGCTGGCGGTGGTGCGTTGGCCGAAGCCCGACCAGTCATCCACGATGCGCAGGCCCGGTGTACCGCGGCGGACGAAGGCCAGAACCTGCTTGCCATCGTCGTTCAGCGCCTTGACGGCGACCCAGTGGGCGAACAGGGCGCCGGTGGAATAGAACTTCTGCCCGTTGAGGACGAAGCCGTCGCCGCTGGCGGTGATTCGCGCCTTGAGTTCAAGGGTGTTTTTGGTGCCGCGCTCAGGTCCCGCGTTACCGATCCGCCAGCCGTCGAGCACGCTTTTGAACAGCTGCTTTTTTTGCGATTCAGTGGCGCTGCCGAGCACCAGGTTGAGAATGCCGAACTGGTTCTGCGGGATCTGTCCCAGTGCCGGGTCGGCCGCGGATATGATCGCGAAGACTTCGGCCAAAGTGACGAACGAAACCTGCGGGCCGCCGTACTCACGCGGGATAGAAATGCTGCCCAGGCCGCTGCGGGTGAACTGTTCGATTTCCGACCACGGCAGCTTGCGCTGCTGGTCGCGTTTGGCTGCTTGCAAACGGGCGACTTGCGCCAGCTCATGGGCGGCCTTGATGGCTTGTGCGTCGTTACGCAAGACCTGCGCGGGCAACAACAACGGGGCGATGTCCAGATCACTCTGGACGATTGCATCTGCCAGACTGGACATCAGTGCCGCTCCTTGGCTGCACGCAATGCCCTGGCGATCTGCACTGGGGTGATTGTGTTCCGGACCATACCTACCTCACATCTCATGGAAACGTCGCGAGGGTTGCGACGAACGAAAACAAGAATGTCCGGTGGTCCGGTGCATATACCCTAAGCGTGTATAAAAAATTAATAAACTAACTTTTAGGAATATGCATAGAAGGTCGTGGCGTGAGAGCCGCTTTCACCACAAAACCGTCAAGATCGCAGCCTTCGGCAGCTCCTACAGGGAAACGCGGTGAGTGTAGGAGCTGCCGCAGGCTGCGATCTTTTCGGCGTCAGTCGAATTTTCGTCGGTTACACACTGGTTCAGCAGCCATGAGCATTTCCTTCCGCGGGACTTTCAAATACGGATTGGCGCAACCGATCTTCAGCCTGCGCGGTGGTGCCCAGCGGGAGTTGTTACCCACCCGGTCGAGGATGCAGTAAGTCACTTCCAGCCGCAGGTCTTCGCCGGCTTCGAGAATGATCGCCGGCGGCACCCAGACCTGGATCGGCTGGCCGACATCGCCGGCCTTGAGACGTGGCAGATCCATGCGCACATCGCCCCAGCGCAGGGTGATTTCGTCGTCGGCGGCCATGTTCAGGTAAGGCTCGATGGTCAACGGAACGCCGCGCTTGATCTGGTTCGGATTGACTCCCTGACGGCGAATGGTCTCGGGGATGTTCACGGGCTCCAGACTCTGGTTTTCATCGCCGCACAGCGCAGACGGTTGCCCGCCGGGGCAGTCGAGTTTAATTTGCACCCGTCTGATGGCTGAAAGGGTGGGTCCTTGCCCGATCTGCATGATCCGGTAGTGAACGCGCGAGTTGCCATTGGCGATGAAGCTCTCGGGCACACGCAGTTGGACCGGTTGGCCGACATCGTCGGCCGTCAGCACTCTGGAGGCCACGTAGCAGTTATCCCAGAACAGTTCGATCAGGTCGCCTTCGTCCATGCCGGAGTAGGGCGCCACATCGATCAGCAGGCGCGCCGCCGAGGTGATGTTGATGCAGGTCTTGTGAGATTGCGCCAGGGTCGGGGCCGCAAGTTCGGGTTTGTTCAAAGTGCTTGTCATGGGGTTTCTCCTTGAAGCCTTGCAGCGAAAGTCCGTTTCTGAAAGTTCGAAAGACGTGAATTACCGAGCAACAAAGTTATTCACTATTTGTGAGGTTAAATAATGAATGAGTGTGAGGTTCAACGCCTGCTGGAGACTAGATAAGAGTGCGCTTGAATAGGTGTCAATAGAGTTGGCTAGTTAAGTATGGAATCTAGTGTTATTCAGAAAAATCCTACGCGTTGAAGTTAATAAGCTGCACTGCTCTGTCGAAATTGACGTCGTTTTACGGGCTTTTAGTGCGTTCCTGACGGCGAAGACCGGTTCGGTGAGAGCGCTGGGTTTGGCGGATTTTAGGCGAGGTTATTCTGTTGCAGGACATATATATGTACCGCACGCAGCTATAAAAAATTATCTATTGTTCAGATGGGTGAATAAGCGAAGAGAACGTAGCGAGGGATTTTCTTAGTAGGGGGGGTTGTCACTTCCATCCGTGGAAGTTAACAAGTAGTGATGCGATGTTTCAGTGGTGAGCGTTATTCAGGAACTTGCTGAGAAACTGCTTCGTCCGCTCTTCTTTCGGATTGGCAAACAGCGCCTTGGCTTCGCCTTGTTCGACGATCACACCTTTGTCGAAAAACACCACGCGGTTCGCCACGTCCCGGGCAAAGCCCATTTCGTGGGTCACGATGACCATGGTACGTCGCTCTTCGGCGAGGCTGCGAATGGTCGCCAGCACTTCACCCACCAGCTCCGGGTCGAGGGCTGAGGTGGGTTCGTCGAACAGAATCACTTCCGGCTCCATCGCCAGCGCGCGGGCAATCGCCACACGCTGTTGCTGACCACCGGAAAGGCGACGCGGGTACGCGTCTTCCTTGCCCGCCAGGCCAACCCGGGCCAACAGCTTTTTGCCCAAGGCAACGGCTTCGGCGTGCGGGATCTTCTTTACGATGATCGGGCCTTCGATAACGTTTTCCAGGGCGGTGCGATGAGGAAACAGATTGAAGCTCTGGAACACGAAACCCACGTGCTGGCGCAAACGTCGCACCAGGCCTTGCTGCTGGTTCAGCGGACGGCTGCCATCGATCTCGATGTCACCGACCTTGATCCGGCCGCTGGTGGGTTCTTCCAGAAAATTCAGGCAACGCAGGAACGTGGTTTTACCCGAGCCGCTAGGCCCGATGATCGCCACCACCTCGCCTTCCTTCACTTCCAGATCAATGCCGTTGAGCACCACTTGACCCTTGAACTGCTTTGTCAGTTTTTCTACGACAATCATTGGGTCAAGACTCCTGGTCGTGCCGATTGACCCGCTCTTCCAACTTGTTCTGCAGGTGCGACAGCACCGTGGCCAGAATCCAGTAGATCAGTGCGGCGGCAAGGTACATGGTGAACACTTCGAAGGTGCGCGCGGTAATCAGCTGCGCCTGGCGGAACAGCTCCGGCACCTGGATGGTGGCGGCCAGCGCGGTGTCCTTGACCAGCGAAATGAAGCTGTTGCCCAGCGGCGGTAATGCGGTGCGCATCGCTTGCGGGATGATGGCCCGGCGCAGGGTCTGCGCACGGGTCATGCCGATGCTGGCTGCAGCTTCCCACTGACCGCGCTCGATGGAGCTGATCGCGGAACGCAGGATTTCACAGGCGTAAGCGGCCATGTTCAGCGAGAAGCCGATCAGGGCAGCCGGCAGCGGATCGAGTTCCATGCCCAATTGCGGCAAGCCGTAGTAGATCACGAACAGTTGCACCAGCAACGGCGTGCCGCGAAAGAACGACACGTAGATGCGGGCGATCCAGCTCACCAGCTTGAAGCGCGACAGGCGCATCAATGCCAGGCCGAAGCCCAGCATGAGGCCGAAGAACATCCCGCCCAGGCTCAAGATGACCGTGTAGTAGGCCCCCTTGAGCAGGAAGGGCAGGGAGTCCAGCGCGAGTTGGAAAGCTTCTTCCATTATTTAGTGACGTCAGCGCTGAAGTATTTTTCCGAAAGCTTTTTCAGCGTACCGTCGGCACGCAGCTTGTCGATAGCCTTGTTCACTGCTGCCAGCAACTCAGGCTCGCCTTTGCGCAGGGCGATACCGGCTTCCTGGCGGGAGAACGCTTCGCCGGCGGCGGTGGTGTCCTTGGCTTTCTTGGCGTATTCCAGCGCGGCGAGGCGGTCGATCAGAATGGCGTCGATGCGGCCGACGCGCAGGTCCTGGAACTTGGTCGGATCATCGTCATAGGTCTTGATGATGGCTTTTGGCTGATTGTCCTTGAGCCACTGCTCGTAGTTGGTGCCCAGGCCTACACCGACTTTTTTGCCGGCCAGGTCGGCGGCAGACTTGATGTTCAGCTCCGCAGCCTTCTTGGTCAGCACCAGCGCCTGAATCCCGGAAACGGTGTACGGCTCGGAGAAGTCATACTTCTTCTTGCGCTCTTCGGAAATCGTTACCTGGTTGATCACCGCGTCCAGACGTTTGGATTCCAGCGCCGCGAGGATGCCGTCCCATTTGGTCGGTTGCAGTTTGACCTTCACGCCCAGTTCTTTGGCCAGGGCTTCGGAGAACTCGACTTCGAAGCCGGCCAGCTTGCCGTCGGCGTCGACGAAACTGAACGGTGGGTAAGTGCCTTCCAGACCAACGTTGATCACGCCAGCGTCTTTGATTTTTTGCAGCTGCTCACCGGCAACCGCTTGCCCCAGCAGACCGGCGCTCAGCGCCAGGCCCAGCGAACCTACCAGCAGATTTCGTCGTAGTGCGGAAAAATTCATGACAAGCCCCTGTGTTTTCTTATGAAGACGCTTTTAGGAATGTTGGCAAATTCGGGATTTGAACGACTGCAATATCCTGCCCTAAAGCATCGTATGCGTCTCGCTGCAAATTCGCCTGCGGCGTGACTATATGATGGCGCTTTTAGATAGGAAAATAATAAATATAAACTTTCTTATTCCTTTTTGAGATATCAGGCGTCTTTGAAAAGATCGCAGCCTTCGGCAGCTCCTACATAGATCGGTGTACTCCCTGTAGGAGCTGCCGAAGGCTGCGATCTTTTGATCTTCGATTCTTACAAAAAGCTGGTATAGGCAAACAACGCCGGCGCCCCGCCTGTGTGCAGGAACATGATCGGGCCGTCATTGAAGCGCTGGCGGCCGATGCCATCGAGCAAGCCCGCCATGGCCTTGCCGGTGTAAACCGGGTCCAGCAGTAAACCTTCCTGACTCGCCACCAGCTTCACGGCGGCCAACGTCCCGGCATTCGGCTCGCCGTAACGCGGGCCGAAATATTCGTCCCATAACTCGACCTTGAAACTCGCTGGCAGGCTCACGCCCAGCAGCTCTGCCGTGCGTTCGGCGAGGCCCTGGACTTTCGGGCGCTGGTCTTCGTCGCTGCGAGAAACCGTGACACCAATCACTGGCAAATCCGGCAGTGCTTCACTCAACGCCAACGCCAGACCGCTATGGGTCCCGGCGCTGCCCGAAGCCAGAACCACGGCCGCGAATGTCAGCCCGGTGTCCTTGATCTGTTCGGCCAATTCCAGTCCGGCACGCACATAACCCAAAGCGCCCAATGCGTTGGAGCCACCAATCGGCACCACATACGGCTTCTTGCCGTTGTTGCGTAGGCGATCGGACAAGGCTTGCAGTTGTTCGTCGGCGTTGTCGAGGTTTTCCACCAGCTCGACCTTGGCATCGAACAGGTCCAGCAACAGTCGATTGCCGTTGCCGACATAGTTAGCGTCGTCGGTGCCGAGAGGGTTTTCCAGCAACGCAACGCAGCCCAAGCCAAGCTTGGCCGCAATGGCGGCAGTCTGGCGCACGTGGTTGGACTGAAGCGCGCCAGCGGTGATCAAGGTGTCGGCGCCTTGTGCCAGTGCATCGGCGGCCAGGTATTCGAGCTTGCGCAGCTTGTTGCCGCCCATGGCCAGCGGCGTCAGGTCATCACGCTTGACGTACACATCACGGCCCAGCCAGGTCGACAGACGTTCGAGTTTTTCCAGGGCGGTAGGATGACCGAGCAGGTCGAGGCGATTAAAGCGGGCAAGCTGTTGTTTGATCATGGGGTCCGTACTGGCGGAGGGAGATGACAGGACTATAGGCACGCCTATTTAGCGGGGCAACTGCCAATCGCCTTATGCCAAAAAGTGCTGAGCACAGCACAATCGGTTCTTAATTCGGCTTCCAGGCCATGCCGTAAAGTGATCGCGGTTAACGCGGCCAGACAGTCCGGCCGCCCGTGAGGAGTTTTTACCGTGAGCGAGCGTTCCAGTCATTGGCAACTGCAGACCATCGTCAGCCAACTGCGCACGGCGCGTGACCAGTGGCGCGTACAAAATGGCCGCGCCAGCACCGAACAGGGCGGTCGCGAGTTGCCTTCCCGAGCGGCCATGGCAGAGATTCTCGAAGCCCTCTGCGGCGCGTTGTTCCCGATGCGCCTGGGACCGGTGGATTTGCGCGAGGAGAGTGAAGACTTCTACGTCGGCCACACGCTGGACGTTGCGTTGAATGCGTTACTGGCTCAGGCGCGACTCGAATTGCGCTACGCCGCTCGCCACAGTGCCCAGGCCGACACTGAAGTCGAGGCCAAGACCATTCAGATCATTCAGGACTTCGCCCTCGCATTGCCGGGGCTGCGCAGTCTGCTCGACACCGACGTGCTGGCGGCCTATCACGGCGATCCGGCGGCTCGCAGTGTCGATGAAGTGTTGTTGTGCTATCCGGGGATTCTGGCGGTGATTCACCATCGCCTGGCCCATCATTTGTACCGCGCCGGATTGCCGCTGCTGGCACGGATCAGCGCGGAAATCGCACACTCGGCGACCGGTATCGACATTCACCCTGGCGCGCAGATTGGTCGCAGCTTCTTCATCGATCACGGGACGGGTGTGGTGATCGGCGAGACCGCCATCATCGGCGAGCGTGTGCGGATTTATCAAGCCGTGACGTTGGGCGCCAAGCGCTTCCCGGCGGATGAAGACGGTCAGTTGCAGAAGGGGCAACCGCGACATCCGATTGTCGAGGATGACGTGGTGATCTATGCCGGTGCGACGATTCTGGGGCGGATCACCATCGGCAAGGGCTCGACCATTGGCGGCAATGTCTGGCTGACCCGCAGCGTGCCGGCGGGGAGCAACCTGACTCAGGCGAATCTGCAGCATGATGACGGGACGCAGAAGTAAGCCGCCGGCTTTTTGGTGACAGATAAACTGACTTCGCAGGCTGTAGGAACTGTGTAGGAGCTGTCGAGTGAAACGAGGCTGCGATCTTTTGACTTTGCATTTAAAAAACAAAATCAAAAGATCGCAGCCTCGTTTCACTCGACAGCTCCTACAAAATCCCCCAAACCCCACGTCATACCCTTCCTTGAGCTAGCGTAAGGCAAGGACCTCCGAGCCTTGCGATTAGTCCTAAGCACCCTATTCATGTTTAACTTGAACGCTCATTCAAGTTAAACCGCCGGTTTGCTGCCCGCTCACAACAGGAGGCTTGCCTTTGCCGAGTCCGTTATTGATTGCCCTGTTTCACCCCCTCGAGGTGCACCTTTCATGAGTGCATCGCCCACCCCCGCCAGCGGTCAGGTCCGCATGAATCCGCCGGTGTTTTACTTCTCGGCGACGTTCATTTTGCTGTTCGGCATCATCGTCATCGCCATGCCTGAACAGGCCGGCGCCTGGCTTCTGGAAGCGCAAAACTGGGCGGCCAACACGGTCGGCTGGTACTACATGCTCGCGATGACGCTGTATCTGGTCTTCGTGGTGGTCACCGCCTTGTCAGGCTACGGCAAGATCAAGCTCGGTGCCGACCACGACGAACCCGAATTCAGCTATCTGTCCTGGGCCGGCATGCTGTTCGCCGCCGGGATCAGCATCACGCTGTTCTTCTTTTGCGTGTCCGAACCTCTGACCCATTTGGCACAACCGCCGCAAGGCGAGGCCGGCACGGCGGATGCAGCGCGGCAGGCGATGCAGATTCTGTTTCTGCACTGGGGCCTGCACGGCTGGGGCGTGTTCGCCTTTGTCGGCATGGCGCTGGCCTACTTCGCTTATCGCCATAACCTGCCGCTGGCCCTGCGTTCGGCGCTCTATCCGCTGATCGGCAAGCGCATCAACGGCCCGATCGGTTACGCGGTGGACGGCTTCGGCATCATCGCCACGGTGTTCGGTCTCGGTGCCGACATGGGCTTTGGCGTGTTGCACCTCAACTCGGGTCTGGACTATCTGTTCGGCATCGCTCACACCCAGTGGATTCAGGTCGGCTTGATCACGCTGATGATGGGCGCGGCGATCATCGTCGCGGTGTCCGGCGTCGATAAAGGCGTGCGCGTGATGTCCGACATCAACATGCTGCTGGCCTGCGCGCTGCTGCTGTTTGTGTTGTTCGCCGGCCCGACTCAGCATTTGCTCAACACCTTGATCCAGAACATCGGCGACTACCTCGGCGCGTTGCCGATGAAGAGTTTCGACCTGTACGCCTACGACAAACCCAGCGATTGGCTGGGCGGTTGGACGGTGTTCTATTGGGCCTGGTGGATTGCATGGTCGCCGTTTGTGGGCCTGTTCATCGCACGGATTTCCCGTGGCCGGACCATCCGCGAATTCGTTTTCGGCGTGCTGTTGATTCCACTCGGCTTCACCCTGGCGTGGATGTCGATCTTTGGCAACAGCGCCATCGATCAAGTCCTCAATCACGGCATGAGCGCCCTCGGCATGTCGGCCATCGATAACCCGTCGATGACCCTTTACCTGCTGCTGGAAACCTATCCGTGGAGCAAAACCGTCATCGCGGTCACGGTGTTCATCAGCTTCGTGTTCTTCGTGACGTCTGCCGATTCCGGCACCGTGGTGCTGTCGACACTGTCCGCCAAGGGCGGCAATCCCGACGAGGACGGGCCGAAATGGCTGCGGGTGTTCTGGGGCGCAATGACGGCGCTGGTGACCAGTGCGCTGCTGTTCTCCGGCAGTATCGATGCGCTGAAGTCAGCGGTGGTGCTGACCTCGTTGCCGTTCTCGATGATCTTGCTGTTGATGATGTGGGGGCTGCACAAGGCGTTCTACCTGGAGTCGCAGAAGCAGATCGCGCAACTGCATTCGCTGGCACCGGTCTCCGGTTCACGCCGTGGTGGCTGGCGTCAGCGCTTGAGTCAGGCGGTGCATTTCCCGTCGCGGGATGAGGTCTATCGCTTCCTCGATACGACGGTACGCCCGGCGATTGAAGAAGTCTCGGCGGTGTTCGTCGAGAAGGGCTTGAACGTGGTCACTCAGCCGGACCCGGCCAACGACAACGTCAGCCTGGAAATCGGTCATGGCGAGGAGCATCCGTTTATCTATCAAGCGCAGATGCGTGGCTATTTCACGCCGTCGTTTGCCCGTGGCGGCATGGGTTCCAAGGAACTCAACAACCGTCGTTATTACCGGGCTGAAGTGCATCTTGCAGAGGGCAGTCAGGACTACGATCTGGTGGGTTACACCAAGGAGCAGATCATCAACGACATCCTCGATCAGTACGAACGGCACATGCAGTTTTTGCATTTGGTGCGTTGATCGAACACTCACGTCTCGGTGGTCAACACCATGAACAACACCAGCGCCGCCACCGGTACACCGAACACGGCGCTGCCGACCACCAGTTCCGTGCTGAACGGCTGGCCGGCATTGACCATGCCGACCGCGCCGTTGATCAACGTCAGCGCCAGCCACAGCACGACAAAGCTGAAGGCCAGGATCTGACGACTGAAGCCGATTTTCTCGCCGATGAACAGCATCAGCGCCAGGAGGATCAGGCCGAAGGTGATGATGATGGTGGTGTGCATAAAGTTTGCTCCTGATCTGAAATATCCGGCGACTGTCAGGCTGCTTTCGCGAGCAAGCCCGCTCCCACATTAGTGCTCTGTCGTACACAAATTTTGTGTTCAATCGAGATCGAATGTGGGAGCGGGCTTGCTCGCGAAGGGGTCGCCTCGGTGTCCCTGCTTGCTATTGAGCATAGGCGTCGGTGCGCGCCCTGTGCTTAAACCAGCCCGCCGTTGACCCGCAGGATTTGCCCGTTGACCCAGGCCGAATCCGGGCCAACCAGAAAGGACACGACGCGGGAGATGTTTTCTGGCTGAGCCAACCGCTCCAGCGGAGGCATCTTGGCGAAGGCCTGGATCTGCTCTTCACTCTTACCGTGCAGGAACAGGTCGGTGGCAACCGGACCCGGCTCGACGGCATTGACGGTGATGTTCGCGGAGGCTCGGTAGCCGCTGGTCCACGGGCAAGTTGGATCTTCTCACCTTCGGCTAATATTTATCATAGTGTGTATGGTGTGTATTAAAAGCTTGTTCGTCGCGTAATGTGCCCAGCAGATGCTGCCCACAAGGACGAAGGTGAAGCGAAGTCGGGAAATGATCAGGATGATCGAGGAGGATGGTTGGTATCTGATGGCCGTGAAAGGCAGCCATCATCAGTACAAGCATCCGAGCAAGCCAGGGAGGGTGACGATAAAGCACCCGGATTCAGATCTTCCAAAAGGAACGATCAACAGCATATTGAAACAGGCGGGTCTGAAATGAGGCCCGACACCGGATATGAAAGCCCCGAGGGGGCCACATCACAGGAAGGACTCACTGAAATGAAATTCCCGGTCGTTCTGCACAAGGATGCCGACTCAGAATACGGAGTAATTATCCCGGACGTGCCGGGTTGCTTCTCCGCAGGCGGTACTGTGGCGCAGGCATTTGAAAACGTGAAAGAAGCGTTGTCGTTGCACTATGAAGGCTTGGTGGCAGATGGCGATCCACTGCCGCAGGTGCGTGAGATTGACGCTCATCTTGATAACCCTGATTACGCAGGCGGCGTGTGGGGTGTGGTCGAATTCGATATCACGCCTTACTTCGGCAAGTCGGTGCGCTTCAATGCCACGCTGCCTGAGCAGTTGCTTGAGCGTATCGATCAAACAGTCAGGCGGGATCAGCGGTACAGCTCAAGGTCTGGCTTTTTGGCTGCCGCTGCCCTGCGTGAATTGTCGGCGTAAATGTTGATCGTTCCCACGAGTGGGAACGATCAACTGGCGGCAAAGATGAAATTTGTGAAACGTTTCAGCATTTTCTCGAGTCCGAGGTTTATCGGCGTTTGTCTGGGCGTATGCTGGGCAACTTGCGAAGCAGTCGATACCAACTTCAAGACAGACAAGAGAGGATTCGATGACCTACACCGCTGCCGAAAACCGCTACGACTCCATCCCTTACCGCCGCGTGGGCCGCAGCGGGTTGGTGCTGCCGGCACTGTCTCTGGGCCTGTGGCACAACTTCGGCGACAGCACGCCGATCGACACTCAACGTTCGTTGCTGCGTACTGCGTTTGATCTTGGCATCAACCATTTCGACCTGGCCAACAACTACGGCCCGCCGTATGGCAGCGCCGAGATCAATTTCGGTCGTTTGCTGCGTGAAGACTTCAAGCAGTATCGCGACGAGCTGATTATCTCCAGCAAGGCCGGTTGGGACATGTGGGCCGGCCCTTATGGTCAGGGCGGCGGTTCGCGCAAATACGTGCTGGCCAGCCTCGATCAGAGCCTGCAGCGCCTGGGCCTGGACTACGTGGACATCTTCTATTCCCACCGCTTCGACCCGGACACGCCGCTGGAAGAAACCGCCAGCGCACTGGCCACCGCGGTACAACAGGGCAAGGCGTTGTACATCGGTATCTCCTCGTACTCGGGCGTTAAAACCCGTGAAATGGCCGCGCTGCTGAAAGAGTGGAAAGTCCCGTTGCTGATTCATCAGCCGGCTTACAACCTGCTCAATCGTTGGGTAGAAAAAGACCTGCTGGATGTCACCGACGAACTCGGCACCGGCGTGATTGCTTTCACGCCGCTGGCGCAGGGTTTGTTGACCGACAAATACCTCAATGGCATTCCGAAGGATGCGCGGGTCAATCGCCCTGGCGGTGGCTCTTTGCAGGAATCTCATCTGTCCGAAGCCAACATCGCCCACGTGCGTGGGCTCAACGAAATCGCCAAGCGTCGTGGTCAGAGCCTCGCGCAACTGGCGTTGGCGTGGACGTTGCGCGATCCGCGCGTGACCTCGGCATTGATCGGTGCGAGCCGGCCGGAGCAGATTATCGAGAACGTCGGGGCGTTGAAGAATTTGAGCTTTAGTGCCGAAGAGCTGGCGGAGATTGATCGGTTTGCCCAGGAGGGCGGGGTCAATCTTTGGGAGAAGCCTTCGACGGCGGAGTGATTTGAAGTGGGGTGGGTCAGTTAGATCCACCCCTCACCCCAGCCCTCTCCCCACGGGGGAGAGGGGGGAAGGGAGCAGATCTTTAGTGGTTTCAAGGCCTGAGTTCGACTCGATCATTCAGGTCGATGTAGCTCGAAAGAACACCTCGGTCAGTCCCCTCTACCCCTTGGGGAGAGGGTTAGGGTGAGGGGTGGTTCAGGGTCTTATCGGAAAAACGGTACATCCCCCAACACCGTCGCCCGCTGCATCACCCGCCGAGCCGGCCGGTAATCATCCACGGCGTAATGCTGTGTCACGCGGTTATCCCAAAACGCCACGTCGTCCTTCTGCCAGCGCCAACGAATCGTAAATTCCGGCCGTGTCGCGTGGGCAAACAGAAACTTCAGAATCACCTCGCTTTCGGTCTCCGACAGCTCATTGATCTTCGACGTGAAGCCTTCATTGACGAACAACGACCGGCGTCCGCTCACCGGGTGTGTGCGGATCACCGGGTGCGACAGCGGTGGATTCTTCCGGCGCGCTTCTTCCCACTGGGCCAACGCTTCAGGCGTGTTGCCATAACGCTCAAGCGGAAACGAACGGGTGAAATCGTGAGTCGCCGTCAGCCCTTCGAGCAAGCCTTTCATCGGCGCCGAAAGCGCTTCATACGCCGCAATACCGCTGGCCCATAGTGTGTCGCCACCAAACTCCGGCAACAACTTGGCGCTGAGCACCGCGCCCAGGGCCGGGGTCGGCAGGAAGGTCACGTCGGTGTGCCAAATCGCGTTGTCGCGCACGTCGGTGACGGCTGTATCGAGGATCAGCACTTCCGGCTGTTCCGGCACATTGGGGTAAATCGGGTGAATGTGCAGGTCGCCGAAATTGGCGGCGAAACGTGCCTGCTGCTGGGGTGTGATCGGCTGATCGCGGAAGAACAACACTTGATGTTTGAGCAACGCCTGCTCGATGGCGTTGCGCTGTTCCAGATTCAGCGGTTGGCTGATGTCGACGCCGCTGATATGTGCGCCGAGGGCGTAGCTTAAGGGAACGATGGTCAGGTTGCTCATGGTGTTCTCTTCAATTCTGGGGGCCGTACATGAATTTTGTGAACGACACCGCACCCGTAGGAGCTGCCGAAGGCTGCGATCTTTTGATGTTGTTTTTAGAGAGCAAGATCAAAAGATCGCAGCCTCGTTTCACTCGACAGCTCCTACAGGGTTGATCCAAAAAAAGGGGGGTATCAAGGCAGTTGCTCCCACATTCAAATGCTTCAGTGAGCCTGGCCATGCCACGGCACCAGTTTGCGTTGCAGGGCGCGCAAGCCCATTTCCATGGCAAAGGCGATCAGAGCGATCACCAGAATCCCCAGCACCACCACATCGGTGACCAGGAACTGCGCGGCCGACTGCACCATGAAGCCCAAACCACTGGTGGCGGCGATCAATTCGGCGGCAACCAGCGTCGACCAACCCACACCCAGGCCAATGCGCACACCGGTCAAAATGTCCGGCAACGCGCTCGGCAGAATCACATGGCGAATCAACTGCGCCCGGGTCGCGCCCAACGACTGCGCCGCGCGCAATTTGGCCGGGTCGACGGTACGCACGCCGGTCGCGGTAGCAATGGCGATCGGGGCGAAGATCGCCAGGTAGATCAGCAAGACTTTCGACAGCTCACCGATGCCGCACCAGATCACGATCAGCGGCAGATAAGCCAACGGTGGAATAGGGCGGTAGAACTCGATCAGCGGATCGAGAATGCCGCGGGCAATGCGGTTGTGGCCGATGGCAATGCCGACAGGCACGGCGGTCAGCACCGCGAAGCCCAGGCCCAGACCGATTCGGCTGAGGCTCGCGCCAAGGTGCTGCCACAACGTTGAATCCATGTAGCCGGTGGTCACCAGCAGCCAGCCTTTTTGCAGTACGGCGGAGGGTGGCGGCAGGAACAGCGGTTCGATCATTGCAGTGGCGGTGACAGCCCACCAGATAACCACGAGTGCGACGAGCGTCAGCAGACTGATCCAGCGAGTGTTAAGGCTGCGACGAACAGGAATCACCGTCGAGTGCGGTTTGACCGTGACGGCCGGAATCTCATAGCTGCTCATACGGTCTCCTGCCGCTGGGCGGCGCTGCGTTGGGAGAACACTTTGGCGAGCACGTGTTCGCGGGTTTCGATAAAGCGTGGGTCAGATTTGATTGATCGAGCGGACTCACCGGCGGCGTAACGCTGACCGAAATCCAGGCTCAGGCGTTCGACGATTTGCCCAGGATTCGGCGCCAGCAGAATCAGATCCGTGGCGAGAAACACCGCTTCTTCGATGTCGTGAGTAATCAGAAAGACCGGTTTTGCGGTGCGCTGCCAGACTTGCAGCAGCAACTCCTGCATCTGTTCGCGGGTGAAGGCATCGAGGGCGCCGAAGGGTTCGTCCATCAGCAATACGCGAGGGTCGGCAGCCAAGGCGCGGGCCAGGCCGACACGCTGTTTCTGGCCGCCCGAAAGTTGCCAGATCCGACGGTTTTCGAAGCCGGAAAGATCCACCAAAGCGAGCATTTCCCGAGCGCGGATTTCACGCTTGTCTCGGGAAACGCCGGCCAGTTCCAGACCGAAACCGACGTTGGCCAGTACGTCCTGCCAGGGAAGCAGGGCATCGTCCTGGAACACTACGCCGCGTTCGGCGCTCGGGCCTTTGACCGGCACGCCATCGAGGGTGATGCGCCCGGCGCTGGGCTCGACGAAACCGGCAATCAGGTTCAACAGCGAGGTCTTGCCACTGCCGGACGGGCCGAGGGCGACCAGCAATTGCTGGGGCCCAAGGCTCAGGGAAATATCCGCCAGTACCGGTTCGGCGGCGCCGGGGTACTGTGCGCTGATGCGCTCCAGCTGAAGCAAAGCCATCGCGGTTAACTCCGATCAGTTGGTGATGTATTTGGCGCTGACGTAGGGGGCGTAGTCCGGCAGCACGGCTTCAACCTTGCCTTGTTCTTTCAGGAACGCGGCGGTGTCGGTGATGGCCTTGGTGGTCGGCGCGCCGAGGGTGATCACCTGATCAGCCGCCAGCGGGAAGACGTTGCCTTGCAGCAGCAATGGAATGTCGCTGGCCTTGGCGCCGGAGAGTTTCACCAGTTTGTCGACGTTGCTTTGGTTGGCGAGCCAGGCTTTCGGGTCTTTGCGGTAGTCGGCGTAGGCATCGAGGGTCACTTTGGCGAACGCGGTGACGATTTCCGGATGCTTCTCGGCGAAGTCTTTACGCACGATCCACGCATCGAAGGTCGGCGCACCGAACTTGGCCAGTTCGCCGGAGGTGATCAGTACTTTGCCGTTTTCCTTGGCGACACCGAGGGCTGGGTCCCACACGTAAGTGGCGTCGATGTCACCGCGTTTCCACGCAGCAATGATGGCTGGCGGGGCAAGGTTGAGGACGGTGACTTTCGATGGATCGATGTTCCAGTGCTTCAGCGCGGCCAACAGGCTGTAGTGACCGGTGGACACGAACGGCACGGCGATTTTCTTGCCGATCAGGTCCTGCGGGGTTTTGATCCCAGAACCGTCGCGAGCGACCAGGGCTTCAGCGGCGCCGATCTGCGTGGCGATGAGGAACGTTTCTACCGGGACTTTGCGGGTGATTGCCGCCGTCAGGGGGCTGGAACCGAGGTAACCGATCTGCACGTCGCCGGAAGCGATGGCGGCAATGATATCTGCGCCGTTGTCGAATTTGCGCCAGTCGATCTTGGCGTTGGTGGCTTTTTCGTACGCGCCGTCGGCCTGGGCGACTTTCGCCGGGTCTACGGTGGTCTGGTAGGCGACGGTGACGTCAGCCGCCTGGGCAAAGAAACTCACCGCAGCCAGAGACGCGGCCGCCAGCAGGCGAAGGGGGAAAGTCAGTTTCATTGAGAAGCTCCTTGTCAGGCGACCGAGAGTCGGCGTGAAAAGGAGACTAAATGATCTAAGAATCCGAAAATAAATAACTTTTTCGAATGAGCTTATGAGCGGAAAATTCTAAAGGATCAAAAGATCGCAGCCTTCGGCAGCTCCTACAAAGGTAGCCTGTGGATCCGAAATTGCGTGGTGCGGGCAAAAAAAATCGCAGCCTGCGACACCATCCCTGTAGGAGCTGCCGAAGGCTGCGATCTTTTGACAAGCGCCGCTTAGTTGCTGATTGCCAAAATACTCGCCTGATACGACCCGACAAACACATCGAAATCGCCGACTTCGTTATGCTCCAGCTCAATCTGCTCGGCCAGCGAGGTGCGCGCCCGCTCTTCAAATTTCGCCTGGTCTTCGCTGGAAAGCGGTTCGCTACGGAAAAACTCCGCATGTGCCTGGCTCTGACGCAGGGAGAACTGAGCAAAGCTCTCCTTGTGCTCAGCCATTGCCGCCAACACCTGGGCCGATGGTGTCAGGGAAGGATCCTTGACCTTGGCCAGCTGCGCATCCAGAGCCTTGCTATGCGCATCGCCGCCATGACTCTGATCCAGCATCGCCGCCAGTGGTGCAATCTTCTCCAGCAACTCGCTGGCCCACTCTTTCAGGTCCACCGGATGTGCGTCGCGTTGCAGTTGCAGGCCCGGACGGCGACCTTCCTTGACCACGCTGAGGAAGTTCGAGGTCGCGTTGCCGCACGAGGTATTGGTCAGCAGCGGGCTGTCGTTCAGCGCGCAGTACAACAGGAATGCGTCGAGGAACCGCGACTCCGGCAGGTCGATGCCCATTGGCAGGAACGGATTGATGTCCAGGCAACGCACTTCAACGTACTGAATGCCACGGGCCACCAGCGCCTGAATCGGCCGTTCACCGGTGTAGGTCACGCGTTTCGGGCGGATGTTGGAGTAGTACTCGTTTTCGATCTGCAGGATGTTGGTGTTGAGCTGAACCCACTCACCGTCCTGATGCGTACCGATTTCGACGTACGGCGCATACGGTGTGGCGACCGCTTTGCGCAGGCTATCGGTATAACTCGCCAAGTCGTTGTAGCACGGCGTCAGACCGGCCTGGGCGTTGCTCTGGTAACCCAGATCGCTCATGCGCAGGCTGGTGGCGTACGGCAGGTACAAGGTGTCCGGGTCCAGTTGTTCCAACTGATGCGAGCGGCCACGCAGGAAACCGGCGTCCAGCGCAGGCGAAGCACCGAACAGGTACATCAGCAGCCAGCTGTAGCGACGGAAGTTACGAATCAGGGCGATGTAGGCCGACGACTGGTAGTCGCGGTCGGTGCCGACAAAACCTTCAGCCTCCTTAAGCAGCGGCCAGAGCTTTTCCGGCAGGGAAAAGTTGTAGTGAATCCCGGCGATGCACTGCATGGTCTTGCCGTAGCGCAGGGCCAGGCCCTTGCGGTAGACGTACTTGAGCTGACCGATGTTGGAGGTGCCGTAATAGGCAATCGGGATATCTTCCTCGGCCGGCAACGGGCACGGCATCGATGGACTCCACAGGTACTCGTTGCCGAGCTTGCTGTAGGCAAAACGGTGAATCTTGTCCAGGCTCGCCAGCGTATCCGCCGGGTCGGGCAGGGCGGGCGTGATGAACTCCAACAGCGACTCGGAATAGTCGGTGGTGATTTGTTCGTTGGTCAGCGCGGAACCCAATTCTTCCGGGTGCGGCGTTTGCGCCAGGCGACCTTCGCCGGTCACGCGCAGGCATTCACGTTCGATGCCGTGAAGGCACTGTTCGAGCAGAGAGAGGTTAGCGCGCTCGCCGAGCAGAGCCAGGCGGCGGTTGAGAAGTTCGCTCAAGTTGGATTCCTTCACGCGTCAGTCGCCCCAATATGGGGGTGGGCAAGACGGTCTACAAGGGTGAAGTTGAAACTGGCGTTTTCGCCTGGTTTTGGATCGCCACAATCCCTGTGTGAGCGGGCCTGTGGCGAGGGGGCTTGCCCCCGTTGGGCTGCGAAGAAGCCCCAAAATCTCTGATGTTCACAAGATCATGTGAGTGCTACGCACTCAAACGGGGGCAAGCCCCCTCGCCACAGGCGCTCCCACAGGAAACTCCGACGCTGCGGTCACAGCGCCGAAATTAACTCAAATGGGTGACCTCTAGCTACAGGACAGCGAACGTGCCTTGTGCTTTTGCGACCAGTTTGTCGCCCTGCATCACGTCAGCCTCGACCACCAACGTGCGGCGGCCCGGGTGAATCACCCGCGCCGTGCACATCACTTCACCGTCTGCGACGGCGCGAATGTAATTGATCTTGCATTCGATGGTCGCGCTCTGCTGGTCAAAGCCGTGGGTGCTGGAACAGGCCAGCCCCATGGCAATGTCCACCAGACTGAACAAGGCCCCGCCGTGCAGCTTGCCGCCGCGATTGCGCAGCTCTGGTGCAAGTCCGAGGGCGACTTGCGCCACCCCGGCCTCCAGACTGTGCAAGCGACACCCCAGCAACTTGAAAAAAGCGCTTTCGGTCAGCCCGGCCGGGATGTCCATCAGCGTTTCTTCAACTGCTTGGCGTTGGCGAACAGCGAAGCCATGGCGTTGTTGGCCGGGGCCGCCGCCGTGGTTTCTTTACGCGGCGCGGTGTTCTGGGACTGGCGTGGCGCCGAACCCGGACGTGCACCACGGGCACCGTCGATTTTCTCGCCTGGGGTGTCGCTCATACGCATCGACAGACCGACGCGTTTGCGCGGGATGTCGACTTCCATGACCTTCACTTTCACCACATCACCGGCCTTCACCGCTTCACGCGGATCCTTGATGAACTTCTCCGAAAGCGCAGAGATATGCACCAAACCGTCCTGATGCACGCCGATGTCGACGAAAGCACCGAAGTTGGTCACGTTGGTCACCACGCCTTCGAGGATCATCCCCAGCTGCAGGTCCTTGAGGTCTTCGACGCCTTCCTGGAACTCGGCGGTCTTGAACTCGGGGCGCGGATCGCGGCCAGGTTTTTCCAGCTCTTGCAGAATGTCGGTGACCGTTGGCAGACCGAAGGTTTCGTCGGTGTACTTTTTCGGATCAAGACGCTTGAGGAAGCTGGCGTCGCCGATCAGCGAGCGGATGTCACGGTCGGTTTCAGCGGCGATGCGTTGTACCAGCGGATAGGCTTCCGGGTGAACCGCAGACGAGTCCAGCGGGTTGTCGCCGTTCATGACGCGCAGGAAGCCAGCGGCCTGTTCGAAGGTTTTCTCGCCCAGACGAGCGACTTTCTTCAACGCCGCACGGGTTTTGAACGCGCCGTGCTCGTCGCGGTGGCTGACGATGTTTTGCGCCAGGGTCGCGTTGAGGCCGGAGATGCGGGCCAACAGCGCCACGGAGGCGGTGTTCACGTCGACGCCCACAGCGTTCACGCAGTCTTCGACCACGGCGTCCAGGCCACGCGCCAGTTTCAGCTGCGACACGTCGTGCTGGTACTGGCCGACGCCGATGGATTTCGGATCGATCTTCACCAGCTCAGCCAGTGGATCCTGCAGGCGACGGGCAATCGACACCGCGCCACGGATCGACACGTCGAGGTCCGGGAATTCCTTCGAAGCCAGTTCCGACGCCGAGTAAACCGATGCGCCGGCCTCGGAGACCATGACCTTGGTCATCTTCATGGCTGGGTATTTTTTGATCAGCTCAGCGGCCAGCTTGTCGGTTTCACGGCTGGCGGTGCCGTTGCCGATGGCGATCAGGTCCACTGCATGCTTGGCGCACAGGGCGGCGAGGATCGCGATGGTCTGGTCCCACTTGTTGTGCGGCACGTGCGGGTAAACCGTGGCGTGATCCAGCAGCTTGCCCGTGGAATCGACCACGGCGACTTTGCAACCGGTGCGCAGACCCGGGTCGAGACCCAGTGTGGCACGCGGGCCAGCCGGCGCCGACAGCAGCAAGTCGTGCAGGTTATGAGCGAACACGTTGATCGCTTCGGTTTCTGCGCCGTCGCGCAGTTCGCCCAGCAGGTCGGTTTCGAGGTGGGTGTAGAGCTTGACCTTCCAGGTCCAGCGCACTACTTCACCCAGCCATTTATCGGCGGCGCGGTTCTGGTTCTGGATGCCGAATTGCTGGCCGATCATGCCTTCGCACGGGTGCATGGTGCCCGGCAGTTCATCGCCGACTTTCAGCGCCGAACTCAGAATGCCTTCGTTGCGGCCACGGAAAATCGCCAGCGCGCGGTGCGACGGCATGCTTTTCAGCGGTTCGTCGTGTTCGAAGTAGTCGCGGAACTTGGCGCCTTCCTCTTCTTTGCCGGCGATGACGCGGGCGCTGAGAGTGGCTTCCTGCTTGAGGTAGCTGCGCAATTTATCCAGCAGGCCGGCGTCTTCGGCGAAGCGTTCCATCAGGATGTACTTGGCGCCTTCGAGGGCCGCCTTCACATCGGCGACGCCTTTTTCGGCATCGACGAAGCGCGCGGCTTCAGCGTCTGGCGTCAGGGTCGGGTCGTTGAACAGGCCGTCGGCCAGCTCGCCGAGGCCGGCTTCCAGGGCGATCTGGCCCTTGGTGCGGCGCTTCTGCTTGTACGGCAGGTACAAGTCTTCGAGGCGGGTTTTGGTGTCGGCGAGTTTAATGTCGCGTTCAAGTTGCGGGGTCAGCTTGCCTTGTTCCTGGATGCTGGCAAGGATGCTGATACGCCGTTCGTCGAGTTCTCGCAGGTAGCGCAGACGCTCTTCCAGATGACGCAGCTGGATGTCATCGAGGCTGCCGGTCACTTCTTTCCGGTAGCGGGCGATGAAGGGCACCGTGGAGCCTTCATCGAGTAGCGCGACGGCCGCTTCGACCTGTTGTGGGCGTACGCCGAGTTCCTCGGCGATGCGGCTGTTGATGCTGTCCATAAAACCACCTGACAAATTGTGAAAGCAGGCTCGCAGGCGCAGAGATAAGGGCTCGGCGAGTCTGGTTGAGCGGCCTGGCCTGCGCCGCTACCTGGATCAACAGGCTTCCCGTTGACCCGTGAAATCGAACAATTACTGCCGGCGCCATGAAAATAAAAAACGGCCACCTACAGTAATGATCAGACGTTGCCTGACACAAAAGGCCGCGCATTATAACCAGCGTTCTGTCATTCGGGGGCATCGCAGGCTGTAGGCATAAAGGCCGGATTTGTGGCGATCAAGGAAAAATCTGCTAACAATGCACACGGTGCGTATAACGGCAGCTACGCCATAATGCGCGCCGAGATCAAAGGAGCATCTAATGAGCAGCACTGCAAACATTGCTGAAGGCGAAAAAATTCTTATTGTTGACGACGATCCAGGGCTGAGCAGCCTGCTGGAACGTTTTTTCGTCAGCAAGGGCTACCGCGCCCGCGCCGTACCGAACACTGAACAAATGGATCGCCTGCTGGCGCGTGAAGTGTTCAACCTGGTCGTCCTCGACCTGATGCTGCCCGGCGAAGACGGCTTGACCGCTTGCCGCCGCCTGCGCACCGCGAACAATCAGATCCCGATCATCATGCTGACCGCCAAGGGCGATGAGCTGAGCCGCATCAAGGGCCTGGAGCTGGGCGCCGACGATTACCTGGCCAAGCCGTTCAACCCGGACGAGCTGATGGCTCGCGTCAAAGCGGTCCTGCGCCGTCAGTCGACGCCTGTGCCGGGCGCCCCGGGCAGCGAAGACGAAAGCGTGACCTTCGGTGACTACGAGCTGTCCCTGGCGACCCGCGAGCTCAAACGCGGTGACGAAGTGCACATGCTGACCACCGGTGAATTCGCGGTGCTCAAGGCCTTGGTCATGAACGCCCGTCAGCCACTGACTCGCGACAAGCTGATGAACCTGGCTCGCGGCCGCGAGTGGGATGCCCTGGAGCGTTCCATCGATGTGCAGATTTCCCGTCTGCGCCGGATGATCGAGCCCGACCCGTCCAAACCGCGTTACATCCAGACAGTCTGGGGCGTGGGTTACGTGTTCGTTCCGGATGGCGCCGCCACCAAGTGATCGGTGATTTGTAGGAGCGGGTCTTGCGGGCAACGGGTCAGTTGACCTTGCTCGCAGACTCGCGATCCGCAATATGCGAGCATCGCTCGCTCCTGCAAGTGTGTAGCGGTTATCCATGAAAACCCCCGTTTGGTTCCCCCAGAGTTTCTTCTCCCGCACCCTTTGGCTGGTGCTGATCGTCGTCCTGTTCTCCAAGGCGCTGACCCTGGTTTATCTGTTGATGAACGAAGACGTGCTGGTGGACCGCCAATACAGCCACGGCGTCGCCCTGACGCTACGCGCTTATTGGGCGGCCGATGAAGAAAACCGCACAAAGATTGCCGATGCCGCGACCCTGATCCGGGTAGTGGGTGCTGGCGTGCCGGAAGGTGAGCAGCACTGGCCTTACAGCGAGATTTATCAGCGGCAGATGCGTGACGAGTTGGGCGCCGACACCGAAGTCCGATTGCGAATGCATTCGCCACCAGCCCTGTGGGTTCGGGCGCCAAGCCTGGGTGACGGCTGGCTGAAAGTACCGCTTTACCCGCATCCGTTGCGGGGCCAGAAAATCTGGAACGTGCTCGGCTGGTTCCTCGCTATCGGTCTGCTGTCCACCGCCTCGGCGTGGATCTTCGTCAGCCAGCTCAATCAACCATTGAAACGTTTGGTCTATGCCGCGAGGCAGCTCGGCCAGGGTCGCAGTGTGCGGCTGCCGATCAGCGACACGCCGAGTGAAATGACCGAGGTCTATCGCGCCTTCAACCAGATGGCCGAGGACGTCGAACAGGCGGGGCGTGAGCGCGAGTTGATGCTGGCCGGGGTGTCTCACGACTTGCGCACACCGCTGACCCGTTTGCGGTTGTCTCTGGAGCTGATGGGCGACCACAGCGACCTGACGGACGACATGATCCGCGACATCGAAGACATGGACGCGATTCTCGACCAATTCCTGGCGTTCATTCGCGATGGTCGTGACGAGTCGGTGGAAGAGGTGGACTTGAGCGATCTGGTGCGCGAAGTCGCGGCGCCGTACAACCAGAACGAAGAGAAAGTGCGCCTGCGCCTGGAGCCGATTCAGCCGTTTCCATTGCGTCGGGTGTCGATGAAGCGGCTGCTGAACAACCTGATTGGCAACGCCTTGCATCACGCGGGCAGCGGGGTTGAGGTGGCGGCCTATGTCTCCGGGGATACCAGCGCGCCGTATGTGGTGCTGAGTGTCATGGATCGTGGGGCGGGGATTGATCCGTCCGAGCTGGAAGCGATCTTCAATCCGTTTACTCGGGGTGACCGTGCCCGGGGTGGCAAGGGGACCGGGTTGGGCTTGGCGATTGTGAAGCGGATTGCTTCGATGCATGGCGGGAATGTTGAACTGCGTAACCGTTCTGGTGGCGGGCTGGAAGCGCGGGTGCGGTTGCCGCTTGGATTGATGCTGCCTAGGGATGCTGTTTAGAGGCTGGTTTTTTCAGTTGAGCTGATGGCCTCTTCGCGGGCAAGCCCGCTCCCTCAGTGGTTATGTGTTGACCAGACTTTTGCGGCCAACCAATAACCCTGTGGGAGCGGGCTTGCCCGCGAAGGCGGCCTTCCAGCCGCCATAATTATCAGGGTTAACCTTTTCCCTTGGTCCGAGTCATATTCGGCCCACCATTTTTCTCCAGATGCTCAATGATGATCCCCGCCACGTTCTTGCTGGTGGTGGTTTCAATCCCTTCCAACCCCGGCGACGAATTCACTTCCATCACCAGCGGCCCGTGATTGGAGCGCAGGATATCCACACCCGCCACCGCCAACCCCATGACCTTCGCCGCGCGCAACGCCGTCATGCGTTCTTCCGGTGTAATCTTGATCAGGCTGGCGCTGCCGCCGCGATGCAGGTTGGAGCGAAACTCCCCAGGCTTCGCCTGGCGTTTCATCGCCGCGATCACCTTGTCGCCCACCACGAAGCAGCGAATGTCCGCCCCGCCGGCCTCCTTGATGTATTCCTGAACCATGATGTTCTGCTTCAGGCCCATGAACGCCTCGATCACCGACTCCGCCGCCGTCGCCGTTTCACACAGCACGACGCCGATGCCCTGAGTGCCTTCCAGCACCTTGATCACCAGCGGCGCACCGTTGACCATCTCGATCAAGTCGGGAATGTCATCCGGGGAGTGCGCAAAACCGGTGACTGGCAAACCGATTCCACGGCGTGACAGCAATTGCAGGGATCGCAGTTTGTCCCGCGAGCGTGCGATGGCCACCGATTCATTGAGTGGAAAAACGCCCATCATTTCGAACTGACGCAACACCGCGCAGCCATAAAACGTCACCGACGCGCCAATCCGCGGGATCACCGCATCGAAACCCTCCAGCGGCTTGCCGCGGTAGTGGATCTGCGGCTTGTGGCTGGCGATGTTCATGTAGGCGCGCAGGGTGTCGATCACCACCATTTCATGGCCACGCTCGGTACCGGCTTCGACCAGACGACGAGTGGAATACAGACGCGGGTTCCGCGACAGCACAGCGATCTTCATGCAACACCTGTGGAGGAGGTAGATACCGGGAACACCGGCTTGTCTTGTACGTACTTAATGCCCGGATTGACCACCAACTGGCCGTCAATCAAGGCTTTGGAACCGAGTAACAGGCGATAACGCATGGACTTGCGGCAGGCGAGAGTGAATTCGACCCGCCAGACCCGATCACCGAGGGCCAGGGTGGTGCTGACCACGTAACGCTTCTGCGCGTGGCCGTTGGAGCTTTTAATGGTTTTCATCGTCACCAGCGGTGCTTCGCAGCGCCGGTGACGCAGTTGCACCACCGTGCCCAAGTGAGCAGTAAAGCGCACCCACTGCTCCCCGTCGCGCTCGAACGGCTCGATATCGGTGGCATGCAGGCTGGAGGTGCTGGCGCCGGTGTCGATTTTTGCGCGCAGGCCCGCGACTCCCAAATCCGGGAGCGCCACCCACTCGCGCAGACCGACAACGGTCAAATGGTCAAATGTCTTCAATAGGAATAAACCAGCGATTAACGCGTCCAGGCCTCAGGCGTTACCTGAGCCAACGCTTTGAATGCAGGTTTGGCGAACCAGTAACCTTGCATCAGAAAAATTCCACAGTCCGCCAGGAAGTCCCGTTCTCCGGCGCTTTCGATCCCTTCGGCAATGACTGTAACGTTCAGCTCCGCACAGATTGTGACAATCCCTCGAACGATAGCCTGACGAACACGATCACGGTCGACATCGCGGATCAGTGCCATGTCGAGTTTGATCAGGTCCGGTTGGAAATCAGCGAGCAGATTGAGCCCCGAGTAGCCCGCGCCGAAATCGTCGATGGCGGTCTTGAAGCCGAATTCGCGGTATTCACGCAGAATATTGGTCAAATGGCGATAGTTATCTACGTGCTGGCTTTCCAGGGTTTCGAAAATCAACCGGTCGATGGGGAAGTTGTGTTTTTTCGCGGCTTCCAGCGTGCTGCGAATACACAGTTCCGGGCGGTACACGGCGTTGGGCATGAAGTTGATCGACAGGAATGTCTGCATCCCTAGATTCGCCGCCCCTTCAATGGCTCGCATCCGGCAGAGCTGGTCGAAACGGTAGCGGTTGTCCTCGGTGATCTGATTGAGCACCGACAGCGCACCTTCACCGGCCAGGCCGCGAACCAACGCTTCGTGGGCGAAAATCGACTGGTCTCGCAAATCGACGATCGGTTGGTAGGCGAAGGCAAAATCGAAGCCCAGTGGCTCGCTTTGCTGACAACCCTGGCACCCGCCCTGAGGCGAGGTCAATGAAGACGGAAATGTAGTCACTCGATCACTCCATGCCGGTGATCCGGCCAAGATCGCATTCTAGCTGGAGGGTCGAGTTATTGCGCCCGACAGAAACGGTAGTACAGTTCCGACTTGGCTGAAAGAGGAATTCAAGTGGCACAAAAACAGGAAGAGGACGACAAGGTCCGTCTCGATAAGTGGTTGTGGGCCGCGCGTTTTTATAAAACACGCGCCTTGGCCAAGGCGGCGATTGAAAGCGGCAAGGTGCATTGCCGGGGCGAGCGCTGCAAACCGGGCAAGGAACCGAGGATCGGCGACGAGTTTCAGATTCGCGCAGGGTTCGAGGAGCGCACGGTGGTGGTTCAGGCGCTGTCGATCGTACGCCGTGGTGCGCCAGAGGCTCAGGCGCTCTATGCCGAAACTGACGCCAGCATCGCCAAGCGCGAGGCGGCTGCGGCCATGCGTAAGGCCGGTTCGCTGGGCGTGAGCACCGATGGCAAGCCGAGCAAGAAGCAGCGACGGGATTTGTTCAAGTTTCGTGGAAGCAGTAACGACGAGTAGTCAGTTGCTTCTGTGTTGCCTGTGAAGCAGCCTTCGTCGGATCGCCGCCCGGAACAAGCTCGCTCCCACAGGTATTGCACAGTCCTTATGGGATCGAGCTTGCAATTGCCCAAACGTGTAGCCATATCGGGTTAATCGCCAGCAGCGCGTTGGATGGGTGAAGGCGCCACTCGTCGAAAACCACGCGCAACCTCTGACCCGTAGGCCATAACCAGAAGGCCAGCAGCGCCAGAGGCAAGAAATTGCATAAAGCCAACCGGCGGAAATTCCACCTTGCTTGGAACAAACCCGGATTGTTCATAAAATGCCCCTCACGGCTGAACATCGCGCACCCAAATGGTGCCGCAGAGGCGCAATTTCTCGCTGTTTGAACTCATTTTGTCATTACTTCAGATACCCAGACCTATGACCGATTTACCGGATACCGACTACACCCAACGCTTCATCTTCGATGACAGCGACACCCGCGGCGAGCTGGTTGCGTTGGAGCGTAGCTACGCCGAAGTCCTCGCTAAACACCCGTACCCGGAGCCGGTTGCACAACTGCTCGGCGAGCTGATGGCGGCGGCGTCGTTGTTGGTCGGCACCTTGAAGTTCGATGGCTTGCTGATTCTCCAGGCTCGTTCCGAAGGTCCGATCCCGCTGCTGATGATCGAGTGCTCCAGCGAGCGCGAAATCCGTGGTCTGGCCCGATATGAAGCCGAGCAGATCGCGCCGGATGCGACCCTCGCCGACCTGATGCCCAACGGCGTATTGGCGCTGACCGTCGACCCGACTCAGGGCCAGCGTTACCAGGGCATCGTCGACCTCGATGGCGAAACCCTGTCGGAGTGCTTCACTAATTACTTCGTGATGTCCCAACAAGTCGGTACGCGTTTCTGGTTGTACGCCGATGGTCGTCGCGCCCGTGGCCTGTTGTTGCAACAACTGCCTGCTGATCGTTTGAAAGACGAAGAAGAACGCGCCGCCAGCTGGCAGCACATCACCGCGCTGGGCAGCACCCTGACCGCCGATGAATTGCTGAGCCTGGAAAACGAAACCATTCTCCATCGCCTCTACCACGAAGAGCAGGTTCGTCTGTTCGATGTGCAGAAACTGCGCTTCCGTTGCAGCTGCTCGCGCGAACGTTCTGCCAATGCGCTGGTCAGTTTGGGTCTGGAAGATGCCCAGTCGCTCGTGATCGAACATGGCGGCAACATTGAGATTGATTGCCAGTTTTGCAACGAGCGCTACCTGTTCGACGCCGCCGATATCGCTCAATTGTTCGCCGGCGCGGGTGTTGATACGCCGTCAGATACCCGTCACTAAAACGGTTCAGCGCAGGTAAATTCACTGGTTAGTGCCGGATTAACGCCGTTCTGACGGGAGGGCCCTACTATTTTTGGGCTTTTCTGGCATAATCCGGCCCACTTTTTGTCGCGGTAGTAGTGCACGACTTTCTACTACAAAACGTTTGGAGCACACTCGGCCACTGGCCGACGGGGAATCTCATGACGCAAGCCAATAACGCCGTGTACACCGATCTGAGTGTTGATGATCTGGTAAAAGAAGCTCTGAGTCGCGGTGAGGGCGAGCTTGCCGATACCGGCGCGCTGACTGTTCGCACCGGTCACCGTACCGGCCGCTCGCCAGTCGATCGTTTCATCGTTGACGAGCCGTCCACTTCGGCTTCCATCGCCTGGGGCCCGATCAACCGCAAGTTCCCGGCCGACAAGTTCGATGCCCTGTGGGACCGCGTTGAAGCGTTCAACAATGCGCAAGAGCATTTCGTTTCCCACGTTCATGTAGGTGCTTCCGAAGACCACTACCTGGCCGTGAAGATGACCACCCAGACTGCCTGGCAGAACCTGTTTGGCCGTTGCCTGTTCATCAACCCGGAAAAGTACAACCCGGCTGGCCGTGATGAGTGGCAAGTGCTCAACGTTGCCAACTTCGAATGCGTGCCAGAGCGTGACGGCACCAACTCCGACGGTTGCGTGATCCTCAACTTCGCTCAGAAGAAAGTGCTGATCGCAGGCATGCGTTACGCCGGTGAAATGAAGAAAGCCATGTTCTCGGTGCAGAACTTCTTGCTGCCGGCTGCCGACGTGCTGCCAATGCACTGCGCCGCCAACATCGGCGAAGCGGGCGACGTGACCCTGTTCTTCGGTCTGTCCGGCACCGGCAAAACCACCCTGTCCGCCGATGAAAGCCGTTACCTGATCGGTGACGACGAGCACGGCTGGGGTGAAGGCGTTGTCTTCAACATCGAAGGTGGCTGCTACGCCAAGTGCATCGACCTGTCCGAGAAGAACGAGCCGGTCATCTGGAAAGCCATCAAGCACGGCGCAGTCCTGGAAAACGTCGTTATCGATGACGCCAAGCACGCCGATTACGCTGATGTCAGCCTGACCCAGAACAGCCGCGCCGCCTACCCGCTGGAGCATGTTGCCAAGCGTTCCGAGAAAAACCTCGGTGGCGAGCCAAACGCTGTGATCTTCCTGACCTGCGACCTGACCGGCGTACTGCCGCCAGTGTCGATCCTCAGCGAAGAACAAGCGGCCTACCACTTCCTGTCCGGCTACACCGCACTGGTGGGCTCGACCGAAATGGGTTCCGGCAGCGGCATCAAGTCGACCTTCTCCACCTGCTTCGGCGCACCGTTCTTCCCGCGTCCGGCTGGCGAATACGCAGAGCTGCTGATCAAGCGCATCCGCGGCTTCGGCTCCAAGGTCTACCTGGTCAACACCGGCTGGACCGGCGGCGGCTACGGCGTCGGCAAACGCTTCAACATCCCGACCACTCGCGGCGTGATCGCAGCGATCCAGAGCGGCGCGTTGATCGGTGCTGAAACCGAACACCTCGACACCATCAACCTCGACGTGCCTCTGGCCGTACCGGGCGTTGAAACTGGCCTGTTGAACCCACGTAACACCTGGGCCGACAAGGCTGCTTACGATGAAGCGGCTAAAGCACTGGCTGGGTTGTTTGTTGAAAACTTCAAGAAGTTTGAAGTGAGCGACGCGATCAAGGCTGCTGGGCCGAAGTTGTAAGGCTTGGATTTAGCAAATGAAAAAGCCGCCCTTCGGGGCGGCTTTTTTGTGGGCAAAAGACGAGCAGTACGGGGTCACTTGGCAGACAGGCGAAACGCGGGAGCCATATTGTCTTGTTCTCGCTTCGACAGTCCCGCTGCGCTGGCCACTTTTGCCCACTGACTCACGACCTCTTGGAAGCTCTCAATAATCTCTTCCACATCTACACGGCTGATCCGAAAGTACTCGGCCACTTCGCGAGCGAGTTCGAGATCCAGCGCGTTGTCGGCATCTGTAATGTTGAGCTTCAACCCATCGGCATGTGCTACCGGGTTCATGTCGTAGGCGTCAGACAGGCGCCACCCCCGACCGGGGTCAAGGAGAAAACCATGGTTGCGCAGGTGGTCGTCGGTATTGGAGACCAGGATGTTGAACACGATGCGCGACCACAACTCGCGGAGATCTTTGTCGGGTTCTGAGCCATGCTCCATGAGTACTTCTGCCAGCTCTAGATAGCTGGCGCCCACCGATGCATCGTCACCGTCCACGCGATCAGTCATGGTCATGGCTGAGGCGAAATGTAGTCGCCCACCCGTCTCGGTACGGTCGAAGCGTTTGACCATGAAGCAGTGATGGTCGCTCGCATAGCGTTGCGCAATACCCTTCGCCACCCGCAGGCCGCATTGATTCGCCAGAACACTCACCACGAATTCCCATCCGCCGACGTCATAGTCGTCCCGAGTGCTCGGGAACTTGGCGATCCACAGATGACCATTTTTGTCAGCAACACTGGCCTTGGGCCTGGCACCGCCCAATGAACCACCGGGTGCGATCAACATTCTCAGCCACTCGCGCCCATCGAGTGACGTGTTGTCTGGATCGTTTTCCAGCGCTCGACTTGCCTGCTCCAGCGCACGTAACTCGACAAAGGGAGGCGCCGCCAATCCATCTCGATCATCCAGAAAATTGCCTTCGTCATTGAGCTTGTAGCGAATAGCACCGACTCGATAGAGGTCATGAACGCCTAACAGGAAATCCGAGTCATAGAGCTTGGTACCCTTCGGGGCCAAGCCGTCGCGGATGTCCCGTTCAAGTCGGCGTTTCATCAGCAATTGACCCCAGCGATCCGGGCTTGAGTCGGCAAAAACGCCGAAGCGGTTCTGGTGCTGTCCTGGGAACTGTCTCCCTTCGAAGAGCTTGATGCGGGGATCCAGCGTCGTGAAATTCAACTCGGGATCGGCCAAGGCAGCAGTGTCGTACTCAAACTCGAACACATTAGTGGAGCGAGCCTTTCCGGCATGAAGAAACCCAAGACGCCTTGGTCTTTGCAGGGTTTCCCAATCGGCATACACCGCGATCAGTGTCATCTTTAATCCGTCTCAGGTTTGGATTTTTTCTTGGTAAACAAATTGGAAAAAGAGTGGGTGTTCAATGGGAAATCAACCTCAAGATCCGAATCGGAGATGGGGCTTTCCGGTGCTTGCGTCGTCCGGTCTTGAACGGGTGACGATGCTTTCGTTGAAGCCACGTTGCGCACTCGTTGGCGTTTACTGGCTGCGGAGTTCGCTCGTGGGGTTAATTGCGCGTCTTGCAGTTGGCGTCCCAACTCATCCGTTGCTGCGAGCTTGCTCAAGTCTTTCTCCAGGCCCAGAACCTGCATCACGGACATATAAGCACCGATCGTCACGCCTGAGCCGCCGGACTCCAATGAGCGCAGCGTTGTCAGCGACATGCCTGCTCTCTCAGCCACTTGTTTGGCTGTCAGCTTGCGACGTAGCCGAGCGAGTTTGAGTCGTTCGCCAAACTCGGCGAGCAACCTGGATGCAGCCGGCAGCAGGGGGGCTGTTTTTTTAGCCATGTGCCATTATTCCTTCGTTTTTAAGCTTTAACTGCCAGAATAATAGCACTTATGTGGTAATTAGCTGGACTGCTCCCAACGTGTAGCAAGACTCTCTTTGTCAGTACGGCCGCTCCAGATATACGTGGGAGGCGGATTATTGAAACTGCCAATATTCCAACTTAAATACCTAAAAACAGCCAGAATATTGCCACTTAAGTGTTGGGCGAGATCTCTTCCAGAACTTTTGTATCCCACCGTTGCACCTTGACCGCTTGATAAAGCATGCCGATGGTCAACGGGATTTTGTCGCCGCGACCTTTGGCTCGGCGTTTGAGGAACACATCAAACCCTTCCGGCTGAAAGTAGCGATAGGCGTCGTAGTCGATGAAGTCGATGGCGAACTGTTCTTCCAGCGCTTCCATCAAATGCCGCGCATCTGCGCCGTCGCAGCCCAGGTCGCAATTTATCGAGGTGATGAGGCTGATGGTTTTGCGTTCGGGCAGGCCGAGCTCTTCGTGCAGCAGCTGCATGAGCAGGTGCATGGCGTGGTCGTCGGGGAAGTTGGGGGCGAGGTTCATTGCGAGGGTGTCCGGTTGGGCTTGGGTGGAGCTTATTGATCGTCGGGCTCTGGGGGAAGGACCGACTAACTTGATCGTTCCCACGCAGAGTGGAGTGAGGGAACGCTCTTCGCTCGGTGTCAGGTTGGTGCTTTCCAGCCCATCATGCGTTGTTGGGCGACTTTCAGTAGGTCGCAGCCGTCCTGAGTCAACAGGTAGAGGGCGTGGGTGATATGCGGGATGTCTTCCACGTCACCGTTTTTGAAGCATTGGCAATGTAGGGTTTTGAGTAGGTCGCCGGAGGCTCGGATGCGCTGGAGGGCGGCTTCGAGAATGTCCTGGGGGTTGGCCTCTGTGTCGATGACCAGGGGTGGAGAATCGGTGAGGTTTGTTTGGAGGGGACGGTAGCGATCGGGGAACGGGTTCAATTTATTCATAGTGAGAATTCTCAAGTGCATCAGGAGAAACCACCACCATCGTGACCAAGCGATGGGAGGCGGACTGTGTTCGGGTTGGTCAAACCGGTGAGAACTCACTTTGCCGGTACGCCCGAAGGCGTCCCGAACACAGCCACCATATAGCGTGCAGGCACTTGAAGTGCCGCAGCATACAACGGAAGCGGAATGAGTTCTCTATTCAGGTGACCAAGCCCGAGTCGCTGAATTGGCAGCGACAGTCCGACTATAGGTGCGAGTCGCCGGGTGGCGATAGGCGACAAGGTGTCTGTGGTTGTAGGACCGGGATGAAGCTTTGATAGGGCTTTGCCTACGGACTTATCCCTAACCGCAAATTCTCTCGTTTGATTGTTATCAGGTGCACCGCGTTATCGTTCATCGCTGGCAAGCCCGGCTCCCACAGGGATTTTTGTCCGGGCATTAACCAACTGTGGTTTTCGGGAGGCGTTGCCGGGCGATGTCGAGCAGTTCATTACCATCCTGAGTCAGCAGATACAGCGCATTGACGATGTTGGGAATATCACTCGCATCCGCCTGTTTGAAGCACAGGCAATAAAGCGTTTCGAGCAATTCGCTGGCGGCGCGGATGCGTTGGCGGGCGGCGTCGAGGATTTCGTGAGGGTCGGCTTCTGTATCGATGACCAGCACGGGGGTGTCGCTGTAGCGGGATTTGAGCGGGCGATAGCGTTCTGTAAACATCGAGGTTCGTCCTGTGCGAAATCGGGAGGTGGCTCCCGGCAGGCCGAGACACTGTTTTCAGCCGCGCCGCAGACTATAGAAGGGCACGATGTCGTCCGGCAATACGGCTCCAATGGACAGGGTTTGTAGGGGTTTTACCTGCCTTTTCGGACCGAACCTACGCGTTTCCCGAGGTTTTTTACGCCTAAACCCTTAGACGGCAAATTTCCTACGGGTTTGTCAGGCGTAACGCATCAAACCTCTGTATGGTGCGCGCCAGAATCAGTAGGACGTTTCGAAACGTCCGTCCAACGCTTAAAGGGAATTAAGTATGCAATGGCTACGTATGGCCTCGATTTTGTTGCTGTGGGCCGGGGTTTGTCGCGCGGCGGGTGCTGCTGACGCCGGTAACTCGATGGTCCTGGCCAATATGGATCGCACCGGTTGGCCGGATGCGCTGACCAGTCAGGCGAGCATGGACACCGCTTTCCGTGCTGAAGTGCTGATGTTCGGCAAGGCATTGCTGGCCAGCGAAGCGCTGGACGAACAGAGCCTGAAACAACGACTGGGCGTGCAGGATGTGAAGCTCAAGTCGGTCAGGCAGGTGCGTGACGGGCTGTGGGACCGGCTGCTGACCACCTATCGCAGCGCGAGTCAGAACTGCGACGGCGAACCCTTCTGCCCCCGCGTGCGAAGCGTCGCTGATTTGCGTCAGCTGGCGGCGGCGTTCACCGGCGAAATCAGCCCGGCCCATGCCATTTGGGCGAGCAAGAGCCAGGTGTTTCACGAGCAGGCGCTTAATGAGCAGCTGCGAGTGGCGGTGTTGGTGCCGTAGCCTCATCGTCTGCTGACGATCGTTCGAAGCTGTATCATCCCGTATCGTTTTGGTCCCCGACCTTTTCTCGACTCGCTGCGTTTGCCAGCTAGGCTTTGGGCTTCGCAGCGGTCAACGGAGTGACAGCTTATGCACAACACCCTGGAACAGGTTTTCGGTTTTCCACAGTTTCGGCCCGGCCAGGAGGCGACGGTCAGCGCGGTGTTGGCCGGGCGTTCGGCGGCGGCGATTTTCCCCACCGGCTCGGGCAAGTCCCTTTGTTATCAATTGCCAGCCTTGCTGCTGCCGCACCTGACATTGGTGGTCTCGCCGCTGCTGGCTTTGATGCAGGATCAACTGGCGTTCCTGCAGCGCCACGGCATTGCGGCGGGCAGTATCGATTCAGCCCAGAGCCGCGATGACGCCAGCGACGTGATGGCTCGGGCCAAGTCCGGCGAGCTGAAGATTTTGATGATCTCCGTGGAGCGCCTGAAGAACGAGCGTTTCCGCAATTTCTTGCAGCAAGTGCCGATCTCGTTGCTGGTGGTGGACGAGGCGCACTGCATCTCGGAGTGGGGCCACAACTTCCGTCCCGACTACCTCAAACTCCCCGACTATCAGCGCCAGTTCAACATCCCACAGGCGCTGCTGCTGACCGCCACAGCGACACCCAAAGTGATCGCCGACATGGAGGCCAAGTTCGCCATTGCTCCCGACGATGTGGTGACCACCGGTTTCTATCGGCCGAACCTCAACTTGCTGGTCGAGCCGGTGCGCGGTCAGGACAAGCGCCGACGCCTTGTCGAATGGATGAGTCAGCGTCCCGACCAACCGAGCATCGTCTACGTCACCCTGCAGAAAACCGCCGAGCACATTGCCGAACATCTGGTCCGCAACGGCATTCAGGCCGAGGCCTATCACGCCGGTCTGCCCCACGAACAACGCGAAGCCATCCAGCGCCGGTTCATGGGCGGGCAGTCCAATTGCATCGTTGCCACCATCGCCTTCGGCATGGGCATCGACAAAAGCGACATCCGCAACGTGGTGCATTTTGACCTGCCCAAATCCATCGAAAACTACAGCCAGGAAATCGGCCGCGCCGGGCGTGACGGGCAGCCGTCCGACTGCCTGGTATTGGCCAACCGCGACAGTCTCAACGTGCTGGAAAACTTCGTCTACGGCGATACGCCTGAGCTGGATGGCATCCGCTACGTGCTCGACGAGTTGCAAGCCGCCGCGCCGGAGGGGCAGTGGGAGTTTCTGTTGGGGCCGTTGGCGGACCAAAGCAACATCCGCCAATTGCCGCTCAAGACCTTGCTGGTGCAGTTGGAGCTGCGCGGAATCATTGCGCCGCGTTACGCCTATTACGCCGAATACCGCTTCAAATACTTGCAGGAACCCGAGGCTTTGCTGGCCCGCTTCGAGGGTGAGCGCAAGGACTTCGTCGCGGCGATCATCCAGACCTCGAACCGCGCACGGACCTGGGCCACGGTGAATTTCGATGCGCTGTATGAGCAGCATCAGGCCGAGCGTAATCGCGTGGTGAAGGCGCTGGATTATTTCCAGGAAAAGGGCTGGGTCGAGCTCGAAAGCAAGCAGATGACCGAGGTCTACAGCCTGCTGCAAACGGACTTCAACAGCCAGGCCCTGAGCGCTGAGTTACACGCCTACTTCACCCGGCATGAGCGCACCGAGATCGCGCGGATTCACGCCATGCTGGATCTGTTCGCCACGGACCATTGCCTGGGTTATCGCCTGGCCGAGTACTTCGGCGATGAAAATGCGCCGCAGCAGTGCGGGCATTGTTCGGTGTGTCACGGGGATGTGGCGCGGTTGCCGACGCCACCGGAATTACCGGCGCTTGTGGATAAAAACTTCGAGGCGTCGTGCGGTGATTTTATCCACAGGCATGAGCAGTACACCGGCAACACTCCGTCGGCGGAACGCGTTACGCGGTTTTTATGCGGCATTGGCGTGCCGCTGTTCACCAAGCTCAAGGCACGGTCGATTCCCGGGTTTGCGGCGCTGGAGGATTATCCGTATGCCGAAGTCCGCGACTGGTCCCAGTCGCACCTCTAACTGTAGGAGCTGCCGAAGGCTGCGATCTTTTGATCTTTGGCGGTGCTGAAATTGCCGAAGTTCAAGATCAAAGGATCGCAGCCTTCGGCAGCTCCTACAGGGGGGAGTCGGTGTTTTCGAAGTACATCCATCCGCTGAATGTTGCTCATCACAGGAATAAATTTCAAAAACTCGCGATGGCTGACTATGGTGAGGGCTGTCTTTGGATCGCCAACAAGAGAACAAGTATGAGCCAGACAACGTTCACTATTCAGCGCGCCGCCGTCATTGGCGCAGGCACCATGGGCCGTGGCATTGTCATGTGTCTGGCTAACGCCGGCGTCCCGGTGCAGTGGGTCGATAACAATCCACAGATGCTTGAACAGGCGCTGGCTACCGTGGCGGACACCTACGCCCACAACGTGCGTCAGGGACGGATCGATCAGGCCGAAGCGGACGCTCGCATAGCACGGGTAACGGCGGCTGCTGACTACGCGGCGATCTGCGATGTCGATCTGGTCATCGAAGCGGTGTACGAAAACCTCGAACTCAAGCAGAAAATCTTCCGTGAACTGGACGGTCTGCTCAAACCCGAAGCCATTCTGGCCAGCAATACCTCGGCGCTGGATATTGATGCCATCGCCGCGGTCACTCGCCGTCCGCAACAGGTATTGGGCCTGCACTTCTTCAGCCCGGCGCACATCATGAAACTGCTGGAAATCGTTCGCGGTGCCCAGACTTTGCCGGTGGTGCTTGAGGCTGCCCTGGCACTGGGCAAGCGAATGGGCAAGGTCAGCGTGGTGTCGGGCAACTGCCATGGTTTCATCGGCAACCGCATGCTGCATCCGTATGTGCTCGAAGCGCGCAAGATGTTGCTCGAAGGCGCTTATCCCTATCAGGTCGATGCGGCACTGCAAGGTTTTGGCTTCGCCATGGGGCCGTTCCGCATGTACGACGTGGTCGGTATCGATCTGGAGTGGCGCGCTCGGCAGTTGGCCGGCATAGGGCAAGATGCGCCTGAGGTTCAGGTGGACAATCGTCTGTGCGAATTGGGTCGTTTTGGTCAAAAGAGTGGCAATGGGTATTACCACTATGAGCCGGGCAGTCGCCAGGCTGAGCACGATGTTGAAGTCGATGCGCTGGTGTTGAAGGTCAGCGAAGGGTTGGGCTTCCAGCGTCGCGAGATCGGGCCTGAGGAGATTCTTGAGCGCTGCTTGCTGGCACTGGTCAATGAAGGGGCGAAGATCCTCCAGGAAGGGATTGCCGAATCGGCGCACGACATCGATCTGGTGTACCTCAATGGTTATGGCTTCCCTGCGGACAAGGGTGGGCCGATGGCCTGGGCGGACCAGCAAGGGCTGGCGGATATTCACCAGCGGTTGCTGGCGCTTGAGACGAAGCAGGGTGATCAGTGGAAGCCTGCGCGGTTAATTGGAGAGTTGGCGGCGGTGGGTAAAGGGTTTGCGGATCGGTAGACTTCACCGACTCGATCGTTCCCGCGCGCCGCGTGGGAACACCTCACCAAGACGAGAGCCGCCCATGACTCAACGCACCGACTACCCCCACTTCCAACCCATCACCACCCGCTGGCATGACAACGACGCCTATGGTCACGTCAACAACGTCACCTACTACAGCTTCTTCGACACGGCAGTGAACACCTACCTGATCGAAGTCGGCGATCTGGATATCCATGATGGCGAAGTAGTTGGCTTTGTGGTGAGTTCGGCCTGCGATTACTTCGCTTCCATTGCCTTCCCTGACCGGATAGAAATCGGTTTGCGGGTGGGCAAGTTGGGCAACAGTTCGGTGCAATACGAGCTGGCAGTGTTCAAGGCCGGGGAAGACGAAGCCTGCGCAGCGGGGCGGTTCGTGCATGTGTTTGTAGACCGGGCGTCGAATCAGCCGGTGGCGATTCCTGCCGGGTTGCGCGGGGCGCTGGAGCGGTTGGTGGTTTGACGGGCAAAAAAAATCGCAGCCCTTGGGCTGCGATTTTTTTGATCTACCGGTAAACGAGGTGATTCAACCTCAGTCGCGATAGCGATGTTTGTGCTTGCGATGCCCGTAATGGTGGCCGCGATCATGGCGGCCTCCACGGTAGTTGCGACGATCATCATGGCCACCACGATAGGAACGACGATCATCATCGTCATCGCTCTTGTTGCCCATGTAGTTACCCAGCGCGCCACCGGCACCGCCGCCTGCTGCGGAGCCGATCAGGCTGCCGGTGGTGCCGCCCATGCTGCGACCGACCACGTTACCGCCTGCTGCGCCCAACGCACCGCCAATGGCTGCTTCGCCACGGCTGCGTTTGTCTGCGCCAACAGCACTACCACCCGCGCCGCCCAGGGCCGCGCCAATGGTGGAACCTGTACTGCCGCCTAGTGACTGACCGACGACCGAGCCCAGAACCCCGCCCAATGCGCCGCCCACACCAGCTTCGGTGGTGCCGCCGGCAGAAGCGAAGCCACTGACCAGGCCAAGGGACAACAAGAGAATCGAGGAGAACTTCATAGAGGAACCTCAAGGGGATGACGGCGCGATCCTGAGGCTGTGTCTTGGTCGTGACAATCGAAATCCGACGAGTAACACGACTTGAGCACATTTCTATAAGTTGCTGTTTTTTAGGCGGAACTTAAGTGTTTTTCGCCGGTCTTTAGCTACTTCGGACAGGCCGTTTTTATACAAAAACGGCCTTTTTTGTGGGCGTTTGGAAAGTATTGATCCGGAAGATTCGTTGAATGATCCACCGCTTTCGCGAGCAGGCTCGCTCCCACAGTGGATTTGTGTTCAGCGCAGATCAAATGTGGGAGCGAGCCTGCTCGCGAAGAGGCCAGACCTGCTACCGCGTCAGGCCGACTTGGCCATGATGAGTCCAGTCTCACTCGCCGTTTCCAACCGGATCGCCACAAACTTCGACGTCGGCGTATGGCTGCCATCCCCGATGCTTTCCAGCGGCACCAGCGGATTCACTTCCGGGTAGTAAGCCGCCGCTTGCCCGGCAGGGATATCAAACGCCAGCAGCGTGAAGCCCTTCACCCGACGCTCACGTCCATCATCCCAGATCGAAACGATGTCAGCCTTCTGCCCCGGCTTGAACCCCAGGCGAATGATGTCGGCTTCGTTGACGAACAACACATCACGCTGACCTTTCACGCCGCGATAGCGGTCATCAAGCCCATAAATCGTGGTGTTGTACTGATCGTGAGAGCGCATCGACTGCATGATCAGGTCCGGCAATACGCCGGTGGCGCGAGTGCGTTCGTGCACCAGATCTCTAGGCAGGACGTTCGGACGGAAATTGGCGCGCCCTGACGCGGTATTCCAGCGGCGAGCACCGGCGCTGTTGCCGAGGTAGAACCCGCCCGGGTTCTGGATCTTCTCGTTGAAGTCCTTGAAACCCGCAATGGTGTCGGCGATCAAGTCGCGGATGCGCCGGTAATCGGCCACCAGCCAGTTCCAGTCCACCGGTTTGCTGCCCAGGGTCGCGGCGGCGATGCCGGCAATGATCGATGGCTCGGAGCGCATCTGGTTCGACAGCGGCTGCAACTGGCCGTTGGAGGCGTGAACCATGCTGAACGAGTCTTCGACGGTGACCGCTTGCGGGCCTTCGGTCTGGATATCGATGTCGGTGCGGCCCAGGCACGGCAGGATCAGCGCCTCTTTACCGTGGGCCAAGTGGCTGCGATTGAGCTTGGTACTGATTTGTACGGTCAGGTCGCAGTTGCTCAGGGCCTGGAAGGTCCGTGAGCTGTCCGGGGTGGCTTGGGCGAAGTTGCCGCCCAGACCGATAAAGACTTTCGCGCGGCCGTCGGCCATGGCATGGATCGCTTCGACCACGTTGTGACCGTTTTCACGCGGCACCTTGAACTTGAAGCGACGCTCCAGGGAATCGAGGAACGCCACCGGCGGACGCTCGTTGATGCCCATGGTCCGGTCGCCCTGCACGTTACTGTGGCCGCGCACCGGGCACAGACCGGCGCCGGGCCGGCCGATGTTGCCGCGCAACAACATCAGGTTGGCGATTTCCTGGATGGTCGCCACCGAATGGCGATGCTGTGTGATGCCCATCGCCCAGCACATGATCACGTTCTTGCCTTTGGCGTACATCCGCGCCGCTTGCTCGATTTCAACCAGCGTCAGTCCGGATTGTTCGACGATCTGCTCCCACGAGGTGTCGTCGACGATGCCCAGGTATTCCAGCACGTTGACACTGTGTTCATTGAGGAAGTCGTGGTCGAATACGGCAGGCTCCCCCGCCTTCTGTGCGTCACGCTCCCACTGCAGCAGGAACTTGGCCATGCCGCGCATGATTGCCATGTCGCCGCCCAATGCCGGACGGAAGTACGCGGTGTTGGTCGGCTTGTCGCCGTTGGTGAGCATTTCGATCGGGTGTTGCGGGTGCTGGAAGCGTTCCAGGCCGCGCTCCTTCAAAGGGTTGATGCATACCACCTGAGCGCCGCGTTTCACCGCTTCGCGCAGCGGTTCGAGCATCCGTGGGTGGTTGGTGCCAGGGTTCTGACCCCAGACAAAGATCGCGTCGGCGTGTTCGAAGTCGTCGAAGGTGACGGTGCCTTTGCCGACGCCGACACTTTGCGCCATGGCCACACCGCTGGCCTCGTGGCACATGTTCGAGCAATCGGGGAAGTTATTGGTGCCGTAGGCACGCACGAACAATTGATACAGGTACGCCGCTTCGTTGCTGGCGCGGCCCGAGGTGTAGAACTCGGCCTGATCCGGGCTCGACAGGCCCTGCAAATGTTTGGCGATCAAGGCGAACGCAGCTTCCCAGCTGATCGGTTTGTAGCGATCGGTTTCGGCGTCGTAGCTGAGTGGCTCGGTCAGACGACCCTGGTATTCCAGCCAATAGTCACTTTGTTCCAGCAACGAACTGACGCTGTGTCTGGCAAAGAACGCACCGTCTACACGGCGTTTGGTCGCTTCCCAGTTCACTGCTTTGGCGCCGTTCTCGCAGAACGCCACCATGCCGGCTTCCTTGGAATCGCCCCAGGCGCAACCGGGGCAGTCGAACCCGCCGTTTTTGTTGGTTTTAAGCATCATGCGCAGGTTTTTCAGCGCGTTGTCGCTGGTCAACCAGGCCCGGGCAACGCTGGCCAGCGCGCCCCAGCCACCGGCTGGGCCTTTGTAGGGCTTGTAGCGGGGGACGGGTTTCTGGTCGGCTTGTTGATGTTGACTCACGCTTGGTTCTCCGTCGCAGGGCTGTAGACCCGCGGCGCATTTTTCTGCGGCAGGTGGATGAGATTGAGGTTGTGGCGTCGGGCCCATTGCACGGCAAGGCCCGTGGGCGACGACAGGCTGACCAAGGTCTGGATACCTGCGCGCAACACTTTCTGAATCAATTCGAGACTGCAACGGCTGGTGACAATCGCCAGCCCGCCGGTGGTCGGGATTTTCTGACGGATCAGTCCGCCAATCAGCTTATCGAGGGCGTTGTGTCGGCCGATGTCTTCGCGGCCCAGCAGCAATTGACCCTGACTGTTCATAAACACGGCGGCGTGCACCGCGCCGGAGTACTGGCCAAGAGGCTGAAACGCCCCGATGCGCTGACGCAAGCCATCAAGCCATTCGGCGGGCGGCAAGGGTGCGCCGGGCAACACCTTGAGATCTGGCAATGCCTGTTCCACGGCTTCCACGCCGCAAAGCCCGCAGCCGCTGGTGCCAGCCATTTGCCGGCGTTGTTGCTTGAGATTCCAGAAGGCGCGGTTGGCGATGGTCACTTGCGCGTATTGCGCTGATCCCGAGCCGCTGAGTTGCAGGTCATAAATGTCGGAAGCGTCTTCGATGATGCCGCTGCCGAGGCTGAAGCCGACGATGAAGTCTTCAAGGTCCGTCGGCGTCACCAACATGACCGCCTGACTGATGCCGTTATAAGCGATCGCCAACGCGACTTCTTCGGCCAGCGCGGTGCTGGCTGATTCGGTGTCTTGAAGGTCGCAGTAACTGTACGTCTGGCTTGCGGCGGGCGCTGGCGTTTCGAGGGCTGGCGCCGCGCAGACAGGGTGCTTGGCGTTCATGAGGCATCACCGACGGTTTAGGCTGCTTTAAGCCTAGGCGCGTCAACTTGTCGCGTCTAATCGCTATTACTGATCTACCGATAGATGGCGTCGATCAAGAACTCGGCAGCGATTGCTGAAGAATCGCGAAGCAGGCTTCCGCGAGCGCCGAACGCGGGGCGCTGCGACGCATGATCAGCCCCAGTCGGGCGAGGGTTTGAGCCTTTTCGATGGGTTGCAGGCGCAAATGATCGGTGAGTTTTTCCAGGCCTCCATCCAGCGGCATCACGGCGCAGCAGAATCCACCGTGCACCGCTTGTAACAATTGGTGGACGGCATCGGTTTGCAGTAACGGCTGCGGGGTGAGGCCGCGACTGTGGAAGTTGTGGTCGATGGACTGCCGAAAATGCATGCCGCTGGTGAGCATGCCCAGCGGGAGTTCGATCAGGGACTCCCAACTCAGCGGCGCCTCGCCGAAACTGAAGAAGCGCTGATCGTAGAGCAGGCCCATGCGGGTTTCGCTGAACGCCAGGGAATCGAAGCGTTCGCCGTCCAGTCGCTCCAGATACGACACGCCCAGATCCAGGCGATTGTTCGCCAGTTGCTCGAGGATCTGCTCGGAACTCAGGGCCGAGAGTTCGAAGCGCAGGTTCGGGTGCTCTGCGTGCAAACGTTGCATCAGCGGCAACGGGTCGAAGCTCGACAGCGGCACCACGCCCAGACGCAACGTACCGACCAGATTGCCACGACAGGCAGCCGCCTCGGCCTGCAAGCCGTCGTAGGCCGCCAGCACGGTGCGCGCCCACGCCAGCACCCGTTCACCCGGTGCGGTGAATCCTTCGAAGCGCTGCCCGCGATTGACCAGCGGCAACTCGAGTTCTTCTTCGAGGCTGCGCAGGCGCATGGACAGGGTCGGCTGGGTGATGTGACAACGCGCAGCGGCCTGGCCGAAATGCCGCGTTTCGTCGAGGGCGATGAGGAATTTCAGTTGCTTGATGTCCATCTTCGCTCCAGGGCGCGGGAAGGTTCGGATTCTAGCGCTTGGGGGGAAGCGGCGTCATTGGTCGGGTTGGAACCGCAAGTAACAGCCTTGGTCTAGGCTTTTACGTCTGGAACCCAAAACCCAAGGAGAGCGCACCATGAGTATTTTTAGCTTTGTGAAAGAAGCAGGCGAAAAACTTATCGATCTGCTGACGCCAGGCAACGCCAATGCCAGTGAGCAGTTGAAGGAACATATCAGCAAGGTCGGCCTGGGTAACCCGAATGTGCAGGCGACGGTGGATGGCGACAAGGTCACCGTGACCGGCGAAGTCGGCAGTCAGGAAGAGAAGGAAAAAATCCTGCTGGCGGTGGGCAATATTGCCGGTGTTGGTAGTGTGGATGACCAGATCACCGTGACCGGGCCGGTGGCTGTGGCTGCGAAGTTTGTAACGGTTGTGAAAGGCGACACCCTCAGCGCGATTTCCTTGCGCGTGTATGGCGATGCCAACAAATATCAAAAAATCTTCGATGCCAACAAACCGATGCTCAAGGACGTGAACAAGATCTATCCGGGGCAGTCGTTGCGGATTCCTGAGTAACCAAGACCTGTGGCGAGGGGGCTTGCCCCCGTTGGGTCGCGAAGCGGCCCCAAAATCTTTACGACTGCTTCGCAGCCGAACGGGGGCAAGCCCCCTCGCCACAATGACCGCCTCAGGCTCTAGAGCCCTTCGATCAGTTCTCGATAATCCCCCACCGCCGCAAACTCGGCCGTGTCCTTCGGCCCTTTACGGCTGTCTGGCTCACGCACGGCCAGCAAGTGCGCCACCCCAAAATTCCGCGCGCTACGCAGGATCGGCAACGTATCGTCGATAAACAGACTGCGCGCCGGGTCGAAACCGATGTCCGCCTGCAACGCCTCCCAGAACTGCGGATTCTCCTTGGGGAAACCGTAATCATGTGAGCTGATCAACCGCTCGAAGTACGGCGCCAGTTCGATTCTTTCCAGTTTTAATGACAGCGAATCGCGGTGTGCATTGGTGATCAGAACCACGCGCTTGCCAGCCTGTTTGATGGCGGCCAGAAAGGTGTCCGCATCCGGTCGCAAGGCGATCAGGTGCGCAGTTTCCAGTTTCAGTTCGCGCACCGGCAGTTTGAGCTCGGTGCTCCAGAAATCCAGGCAATACCACTGCAACTGGCCGGCGTTGCGCTCGAACAACGGTTGCAATTCCATCTCGGCCATCGCTCGACTCACCCCGTGCAACTCGGCGTAACGCTGGGGCAGGTGTTCCATCCAGAAATGGTTGTCGTAATGCAGGTCCAGCAGCGTGCCGTCCATATCCAGCAGAACGGTGTCGATGTCGCGCCAGGGCAGCAGGGACATAAAAAACTTCTCCAGCGGTAAAAAAGATATCCGGGGTAAACAATCAGGATAGGCCGGGTATAGTAACGCGTTCACGCCAAGGAGCTTTTCATGCGCCAGAAACCCACCATCCTCGCCCGCGAGATCGTCGCCACCAGCCGTTTGTTCTGCGTCGAAGAGCTGAAGTTGCGCTTTTCCAATGGCGTGGAGCGCACGTATGAGCGACTGGTGGGCAAGGGCGCCGGTTATGGCGCAGTGATGATCGTGGCGATGCTGGATGCGGACCACGCAGTGCTGGTCGAAGAGTATTGCGGTGGCACCGATGAATACGAGCTGTCCTTGCCTAAAGGCTTGATCGAGCCGGGCGAGGACGTGCTCGCGGCGGCCGAGCGGGAGCTCAAGGAAGAGGCCGGGTATGGCGCGCGGCAACTGGAGCATCTGACTGAGTTGTCGTTGTCGCCCGGTTACATGAGCCAGAAGATCCAGGTGGTGTTGGCCACTGATCTGTACGAAGAAAGCCTTGAAGGTGATGAGCCCGAGCCGATGGGCGTGGACAAAATCAATCTACGTGAGTTGTCGGCCCTGGCCCAGAACCCGCGATTCACTGAGGGCCGTGCATTGGCAGCACTGTATCTGGCCCGTGATCTGCTGACTCAGCGTGGAGTGTTCCAGCCATGATTTTCCCCCATCCGTTGATGGCGCCTGTTGTTGAACTGGCGCTGAAAGCCGGTGAAGCGATTCTGCCGTTTTGGCGTGCCAACGTCGCCGTGACTGCAAAATCCGATGATTCCCCGGTGACGGCCGCCGACATGGCCGCTCACCATGTGATCCTGGCCGGGCTGACGGCGCTGGATCTGAGCATCCCGGTGCTGTCCGAAGAAGACGCCAACATTCCCCTGAGCGTGCGCGCCGGGTGGCAGCGTTGGTGGCTGGTGGACCCACTGGACGGAACCAAGGAATTCATTTCCGGTAGCGAAGAATTTACCGTCAACATTGCGCTGATCGAGCAGGGGCGTGTGGTGTTTGGCGTGGTGTCGATGCCGACCAACGGGCGCTTCTACGTCGGTGGTGCGGGTCTGGGCGCGTGGCGTGGCGATAAAGACGCGGAGCCTTTGCCGATTCAGGTTCGCGAGGTTCCTGCTGAGGGTGAAGCGTTTACCGTGGTTGCCAGTCGTCGGCATTCAAGTCCTGAGCAGGAGCGCCTGCTGGCCGGGTTGAGTGACAGTCTGGGTGAACTGCAATTGGCCAATATCGGCAGTTCGCTGAAGTTCTGTTTGTTGGCGGAGGGGGCGGCGGATTGTTATCCGCGGTTGGCGCCGACTTCGCAGTGGGACACGGCGGCGGCGCAAGGCGTGCTGGAAGGGGCGGGCGGTGAGGTGCTGGATTTGAGCGGTGCGCCGTTTTGTTATCCGGCGCGGGAATCGTTGTTGAATGCATTTTTCCTGGCGCTGCCGGCGAAGGCTGCGTGGCGCGAAAAACTGTTGGCGTTGGCGCGGGCGTAAAGATCAAAAGATCGCAGCCTCGTTTCACTCGACAGCTCCTACAGAGAAACGCGTCCCCCCTGTAGGAGCTGTCGAGTGAAACGAGGCTGCGATCTTTTGCTTTAGCGGTGGAGTACGTACTGCCCGGCAAACCTCACCGCATCGTCATCACTGTCGGCATTGACGATCCGCGAATGCAACGTCAACCGCGCCCGTCCATACCGCTTATACATCGCCAAAAACTTCTTCCACATCGCCGCACTCGGCGCCTGGCAAATCGCTGTCGCGTCCATGGTCACCGGCAGCGGATAGCTGATCTGCCCTTCCTGAATCACGATGTGCCCGCCTTCAACCCCTTCTTCACGCAAACGCAAATGCAGCCAACCCCAACCGGCCAGCACGGCGCCGCAATACAGGCTGCCGCCGAACATGGTGCTTTTATGATTGACGTTGGCCTCCAGCGGCAAGTGCAGGCGCAGTTGCTGGTCGTGCCAATCGAGCACTTTGAGGCCCATGTCCCGGGTAAGGGGAATATCGCGATGGAGGACTGATTCCAGATGACGGCTGTCGCGGCTCATGCACGGATCTCTTGTTTGAAGATGATGAATTGACGGTAGCTCAATCGAGTTCGTCGGTGTGGCTGCTGCCACCGTCGGCGAAGTTCAGCCCGTGCTTGCGCAGTTTGTCGTGCAAGGTCTTGCGTGGGATGCCAAGGGCTTCGGCGAGGCTGCGCACCGAGCTGTGAGAACGCGCCAGTTCGGCGGCGATCAAGCTCTTCTCGAAGTTTTCCACTTGTTCGCTGAGACCGCCGCTGACCACGTCGACCGTCATGCCGACAGCGCCATCCGCTGCGTTATTGTCCAGGGCCAGTTCCAGGCCCAGGGCAAAGCGTTCGGCAGCGTTCTGCAATTCCCGCACGTTGCCCGGCCAGGTGTGGCGCAGCAGCAGCGCGCGTTGTCCCGGTTGCAACTCGTGGGGTGGCAGACCGTGACGAGCGCTGGCTTCGTCGGCGAAATGCTGGAACAGCATCAGCGCATCTTCGCCGCGCTCGCGCAGCGGTGGAATACGCAGCGGTGCGACGTTCAGGCGGTAATACAAGTCGGCACGGAAGCGGCCCTGATCGGCGGATTGACGCAGGTCTTCCTTGGTCGCAGCGATGATGCGGATGTCCAACGGGATCAGCTGATTGCCGCCCAAGCGCTCGACGACCCGCTCTTGCAGCAAACGCAGCAATTTCACCTGCACATCCAGGCTCATGCTTTCGATTTCATCAAGAAATAACGTGCCGCCATTGGCGAATTCGAACTTGCCGATGCGACGCTTTTGCGCGCCGGTAAAGGCGCCGGGCTCGTGACCGAACAGCTCGCTTTCGACTACCGACTCGGCCAGGGCGCCGGCATTGATCGCCACGAACGGACCGTTACGACGGCTCGACAGATCGTGCAATGCACGTGCGACAACTTCTTTACCGGCGCCGGTTTCGCCAAGGATCAGCACATCGGCCTTGGTCGCCGCCAATGCACCGATCTGCTCGCGCAGGCGCAGCATCGGCGCCGATTGCCCGACCAGGCGGGTGCTCAGCTCATTGCGATCGCTCAGGGCCAGACGCAGGCTGCGGTTGTCCAGCACCAGCCGGCGCAGGGCCAGGGCGCGGCGCACGCTGTCGAGCAAGGCGTCGCTGGCAAAGGGTTTTTCCAGAAAGTCATAAGCCCCGGCGCGCATGGCCTGCACCGCCAGCGGCACATCGCCGTGACCGGTAATCAGCAGCACCGGAAGCTCCGGGTCCTGGGCATGCAGTTCAGTCAGCAATTCGAGACCGTCCATGCCCGGCATGCGGATGTCACTGACCACCACGCCTGGCCAGTCACGCTCCAGTTGCCCGGCCAGGCCCTTGGCTTCAGCGAGCGGCAGGATTTTCAGGCCGGCGAGGTCCAGAGTCTGGCTCAGGGCTTGTCGCAGGTGCGGATCGTCGTCGATCAGCACGACCTGGATGCGGTTGTCGATGGTCATGCACTTCGGTCCTCGGACGGTTGCAGGCTCACACCCGGTGCGCCTGCACGCAACTTCAGGGTAATCAGGGCGCCACCTTCCTTGTGGTTGGAGAACGACAGTTCACCACCGAAGGCGCGCATCAGGGTTTCGCAAATCGCCAGCCCTAACCCAAGCCCCTGAGTGCGGGTCTTGGTGGTGTAGAAGGGCTCGCTGGCGCGGCCAAGTGCCTCCAGGCAGAACCCGGGGCCATTGTCGCGAATGTACAGATTGACGCCGTCGGCAGTGGATTGGGCACTCAACCAGAGCTTACGTGGCGGGCCTTTTTCCGTCAGGGCGTCCAAGGCGTTGGCCAGCAGATTGCCGAGCACCTGACGCAGACGGGTTTCCCCGGCCTCGACCCACAGGGTGGCGGCCGGCAAGTCGCGGATCAGCTCGACTTCCATGCCGCGTCGACGCTTGGCCAGCAGCGCCAGCGCATCGTCCAGCGCCGGTTGGAGGGCGACGCTTTCCGGGGCGTGGCGATCGCGCCGAGCGAAGGCGCGCAGGTGGGCGATGATCGACGCCATGCGCCCGGTCAGTTCGCTGATCAGCTTGAGGTTGCCGCGCGCATCGTCGGTGCGCTGATGATCGAGCAGCACTTCGGCGTTTTCTGCGTAGCTGCGGATCGCTGCCAGCGGTTGATTCAATTCGTGGCTGATGCTCGCCGACATGGTGCCAAGGGCCGACAGTTTGCCGGCCTGCACCAGATCATCCTGAGCGCGAACCAGTTCTTGCTGGGCCTGTTCGCGTTCCAGCACTTCCTGTTTCAACCGACGGTTGAGGCCTTCGAGGTCGCTGGTCCGCTCGGCTACCCGGCCTTCCAGCTCGCGACGGGCCTTGGCTTCGAAGGCGATTCGATCAAGGTAATGGCGGCGGCGCTGCATCATCAGACCCAGCAGCAACATCAACACCAACAACGTCGCGCCGCCGATGGCGACGACCGTGCGTACCGGGCGATCGATCAGGGTGCGTGGGGCGAGGATGCTGACGTTCCAACCGGTTTCTGCGATGGGCTGGGTTTGTGTCAGCCAGGCGTTGGGGTTGAGCCGCAATGGTTTGGGATCGCGGGTCGGATAGGGTTGAATCGCAGTAATAGCCTTGCGTTCTTCTTCGCCCAAGGGGCGGGTCGAGCGGAATCGCCACTCGGGCCGCGACGTGAGAATGACCACGCCGTTATGGTCGGTCAGCAGCAGTTGTTCCGGGGTTTTGCCCCAGAGGCTTTCGGTGTGGTCCAGGTCGACCTTGACCACCAGCACGCCGATGATCTTTTCGCCGTTACGCACGGCGGCGGCGAAGAAATAGCCGCGCTTGGCCGATGTCGTGCCCAAACCGAAAAAACGCCCAAGCCGCCCGGCCATGGCTTCGCTGAAGTACGGCCGGAAGGAAAAATTACGCCCGACGAAACTGTCGTGTTTGTCCCAATTGGACGCGGCCAGGGTCTTGCCCGTGGTGTCCATCAGGTACATGACTTCGGCGCCGGTCTGGGCGCTGATGTTTTTCAACAAGCGATTGGCGTTGCCTTGGGTGACGCCATCGTCGGGCGCGCCGAGGACGGCTCGCAGGGCCGGCAGATCGCCGAGGATCTGCGGCAACACTTCATAACGGTGCAGGGTACCCAGCAGGTTGGCGACGTAAAGGTCGAGCGTCTGACGGTTCTGACCGGCCAGTTCACTGCGGTAGTAACGCTCGGCCAGATGCTCCAGCGGCCACAGCAACGGCGCCAGGCACAGCGCGAGCAGGGCCAGGCTGCGCCAGCGGGGTCTGCGGGGGAGGGTCGGAGTCATGAGCATCGAGCGCCTGTGGGTACAGGCGCATTATGCCTAGGCTTGCGGGCGCAGTCTGCGCGCCGTGGGTCAGGCACGCTTGCTCGGTGAAGATTCAGACGGTGTTTCAGGAAAAGACGTCAGCGTCCTTGAAGAGCACGGCGGCCTGATCTTTGCCGGACAGTTGTGGTGCTTCATCCAGTTGCCAATCAATGGCCAGCTCCGGATCGTCCCAGCGAATGCTGCGCTCGGCGGACGGTGTGTAGTAGTCGGTGGTTTTGTAGAGGAATTCGGCGAACTCGCTCAGCACCACGAAACCGTGGGCGAAACCCTCCGGGACCCACATTTGACGATGGTTCTCGGCGGACAGACGCACAGCCACCCATTTGCCGAAATGTGGCGAGCTGCGGCGAATGTCCACCGCCACGTCGAGTACTTCACCGGCTGTGACGCGAACCAGTTTGCCCTGAGTGTTTTCCAATTGGTAATGCAGGCCGCGCAATACGCCTTTTTGCGAGCGGGAATGGTTGTCTTGAACGAAATTCGTTTCCAGGCCAGTCACTTCTTTGAAAACCTTGGCATTGAAGCTTTCATAGAAGAAACCGCGCTCGTCACCAAATACCTTGGGTTCGATGATCAGAACACCGGGAAGGTCGGTGGTGACTACTTTCATGGTCTTTCTCCAGCAATAGGCGTTGATGGGCGTCATTCTTGCGCAAAGTGGTGGCAGGCGCGAGTCGACCGTGGTTCACGGCAATCAAATTCTGGAAGTGCAGGCCTGAAATTTTGAGGTTTTCAACGCGCAAGGCGCTGAAGGTTTTGTATCTCTGATGGTCTTAATCCGGGCCATCGTTCGCTACATTCACCTCACCGAAGTACCAGTGCTTGGACTATAGGCACTGTCCCTCTTCATTGACGTGAACAAAATTTCATCATCCACGATGAAAAAAGGACTTGTCAGGAGGGCTACGTTGATCATCTGCTGGGCGCACTCTTTGCGTATAGCACCGTAGCTTGTTTCCCCCCAGCGGAAGGCAATCCGGGATGGGCGTAGGAAAGTTCAATAGAGAGGTCGCTGGCTTGAAGGGGGGTTGCGTATCGCTCAAAGCAGTGGCGATATAAGCGCCTAATAAAATTTCAGGGGTCGTTGTATGCCACTCGCCACGTTGATTCATCGCGCCAGTTTGCCCAGCCCGCAAGTGTCTGCGGAGCAAGCGCTTGAGCTGTTGAAGGGACATTACGGGCTGAGTGGAAGGTTGCAGGCCCTCGGCAGCCAGCAGGATCTTAACTATCGGGTCGACAGCGACCAAGGGCGTTTTGTCCTGAAAATCTGCCGTGGCGATTACTCGGCGCAGGAGCTGCACGCCCAGCACGCCGGGCTTAGGCATTTGGGTGAACACGCTGATGTGCATGTGCCACGAGTGATTCCCGCCAAAAACGGTGCAGACCTTCTCTCCCTGGAAGTCGGCGGCCAACCGGTGCATGTGCGCCTGCTCGATTACATCGAAGGCCAGTCGCTCACACACCTGGATCATCTGCCCGGTTCAGTGGTGGCCGGTTTTGGTCGACTCTGCGGTGAAATGGACCTGGCGCTGGCCGGTTTCGACCATCCGGGCCTTGAGCGCACCCTTCAATGGGACGCCCGTCACGCCAACGCGTTGATCGCGCATTTGCTGCCGGTCATCAACGACGACCCGCAACGCCGGCTGATCGCCGATGCGGCTGAACAGGCCGAGCGTCATTTGCAGCCGCTTGTGGATAAGCTGCCGCTGCAAGCCATTCACATGGATATCACCGACGACAACGTGGTGTGGCAGCGAGATTCGCAACGCCAGTGGCAATTGCAGGGCGTGATCGATTTCGGCGACCTGGTTCGTACCTGGCGCATTACTGATCTGTCGGTGACCTGCGCGGCGCTGCTGCACCACGCTGATGGCGATCCGTTCTACATCTTGCCGGCGGTTCAGGCCTATCACGCTGTCAATCCGCTCACGCATGAAGAGCTCCTGGCGCTCTGGCCACTGATCGTCGCCCGTGCGGCGGTGTTGGTGCTCAGCGGCGAACAGCAGGTCAATATTGATCCGGGCAACGAATACAGCCGCGACAACCTCACCCACGAGTGGGAGATTTTCCGCGTCGCCACATCGGTGCCGTTGGCGTTGATGGAAGCGGCGATCCTGACTTCGGTCGGTCAGAACCTACCGAGCATCGGCAGTGAAGGCTTCGCGCCGCTACTGCCGAGCTTGGTGGGGCGTGAATTTGCGTTGATCGATTTGGGCGTGCTCAGTCCGCATTTTGAGGCCGGCAACTGGGAGCAGGAGGGGATCGATCAGCGTCTGCTGACTGAAGCTGCCGCGGCTCACGGTCTGGCGGCCAGTCGTTATGGGCAATATCGCTTGTCCCGCACCCGCCCGGACAGCGCCACTGAGCCGGACACGTATCCATTGCACGTCGAATTGCGCGTGCCCCACGGCACGGCGGTCGAATCACCGTTTGCCGGGGTGGTGCATCAGCCAGCGGCGGGTGTGCTGCAACTGGACGGTCCGCAACTGAGCGTGCGGTTGTGGGGCGTGACACCCTCGCTGCATACCGGTGCGGCGCTGGTCAAAGGCCAGGTGCTGGGTTCCGTCAGCGGACCGTTGATCGTGCAGTTGTGCCGGGGCGCTTCGTTCACGGCGCCGTTGTTTTGCACGCCGTCTCGCGCCGCAGCCTGGCAAGCGTTGTGCCCGTCACCGGCGGTGCTGCTGGGACTGGCCTGTGACGCCGAAGAAGAACTCGATTCGCAGACGTTGCTGGCGCGCCGTGACGCCAGTTTCGCTCGTACCCAGAAGCATTATTACGTCGATCCACCGCGCATCGAACGCGGCTGGCGCAATCACTTGATCGACATGCAGGGCCGTTCCTACCTCGACATGCTCAACAACGTTGCGGTGCTTGGCCACGGTCATCCGCACATGGCCGCTGTCGCCAGCCGTCAGTGGTCACTGCTCAATACCAACTCGCGTTTTAACTACGCGGCGATTGCCGAGTTCTCCGAACGTTTGCTGAAACTGGCGCCGGACTCCATGGACCGGGTGTTTCTGGTCAACAGTGGCAGCGAGGCCAATGACCTGGCAATCCGCCTGGCATGGGCCTACAGCGGCGGCCGCGACATGCTCAGCGTGCTGGAGGCCTATCACGGTTGGACAGTGGGAGCGGACGCGGTCTCGACCTCGATTGCCGATAACCCGAAGGCCTTGAGCAGCCGCCCGGACTGGGTGCATCCGGTCACCGCGCCGAACACCTATCGCGGCGAATTCCGTGGACCGGGCAGCGCGCCGGACTACGTGCGCAGCGTCGAACACAACCTGGCGAAAATTGCCGAACAGAAACGTCAACTGGCCGGTTTCATCTGCGAGCCGGTGTACGGCAATGCCGGCGGTATCTCGCTGCCGGCGGGTTATTTGAAGCAGGTTTATGCGCTGGTTCGTGCTCAGGGTGGTGTCTGCATCGCCGACGAAGTGCAGGTCGGTTACGGCCGCATGGGCAACTTTTTCTGGGGTTTCGAAGAGCAGGGCGTGGTGCCGGACATCATCACCATGGCCAAAGGCATGGGCAACGGCCAGCCGCTCGGTGCGGTGATCACCCGTCGGGAAATCGCCGAAGCGCTGGAAGCCGAGGGTTACTTCTTCTCGTCGGCCGGCGGCAGCCCGGTCAGTTGCCAGATCGGCATGGCAGTGCTGGATGTGATGGAAGAAGAAAAGCTCTGGGAAAATGCTCAGGTCGTGGGCGGGTATTTCAAGGAACGGCTTGAAGCACTGATCGATATTCATCCGTTGGTGGGCGCGGTGCATGGTTCCGGCTTCTATCTAGGCGTCGAGTTGATCCGCAATCGCGAAACCCTGGAACCGGCGACCGAAGAAACCACGGCCCTGTGTGATCGATTGCGCGAGCTGGGGATCTTCATGCAGCCGACCGGCGATTACCTGAACGTCCTCAAGATCAAACCGCCGATGGTGACCTCGCGTCAGAGTGTGGATTTCTTCGTGGACATGCTGTCGAAGGTGCTCGCCGAGGGTCTGTAAACACCCATCCCCTGTGGGAGCGAGCTTGCTCGCGATGAGGCCTTTTCAGTCAACATCAATGTTGAATGTTAGTCCGCTATCGCGAGCAAGCTCGCTCCCACAGGGATAGCGTAAAGTTCGATTATTATCTGGATTTATTGAATTAATTTAGACTGGTGGGTGGTTTTTAGCTTTAAAAGCCGATTTTTATCGGTTATAAAGTCGCCACTGCCCCGGTGTGGCCTCACCACGCCCGGTGCTTCCCATTTCTGTCATTGGTCGATGCCACACTCGACCCTCAAGCAATTGCCCCGGAGATGATTCATGAGCCGTATCGTTACCGTCGCCGCCACCCAGATGGCCTGTTCCTGGGACCTTGAAGCCAACATCGAGACCGCTGAGCGGCTGGTCCGTGAGGCCGCGGCGCAAGGCGCGCAGATCATCTTGATCCAGGAACTGTTCGAGGCTCCGTACTTTTGTCAGAAGCCGAACCCGGATTACCTGCAGCTGGCCACGACCGTTGAAGACAACGTCGCCATCAAGCACTTCCAGAAAGTCGCCAAAGAACTGCAAGTCGTTTTGCCGATCAGCTTCTACGAACTGGCGGGCCGCGCGCGTTTCAACAGCATCGCGATTATCGATGCCGACGGCAGCAACCTCGGGATTTATCGTAAAAGCCATATCCCGGACGGCCCTGGCTACCACGAAAAGTACTACTTCAATCCGGGCGATACCGGCTTCAAAGTCTGGAACACCCGTTACGCGAAAATCGGCGTGGGTATCTGCTGGGACCAGTGGTTCCCGGAATGCGCCCGCAGCATGGCGTTGCTGGGCGCGGAAATTCTGTTCTACCCGACCGCGATCGGCAGCGAGCCACACGACAAGACCATTTCGTCCCGTGATCACTGGCAGCGCGTGCAACAAGGCCATGCCGGCGCCAACCTGATGCCGCTGATCGCCAGCAACCGCATCGGCAACGAAGAGCAGGACGGCTACGACATTACGTTCTACGGCTCGTCGTTCATCGCCAACCAGTTCGGCGAGAAGGTTCAAGAACTCAACGAAACCGAAGAAGGTGTACTGGTTCAGAGCTTCGACCTGGACGAACTGGAACACATCCGCAGCGCCTGGGGCTCGTTCCGTGATCGTCGCCCGAACCTGTATGGCACACTGAAAACCCTCGACGGTTCCCTGGAGTCCTGATCGTTATGACCACTTTGCACAGCACGCCTCGCGCCGACGGCTTTTACATGCCCGCCGAATGGGCGCCGCAAACCCAGACCTGGATGATCTGGCCCGAGCGCCCGGACAACTGGCGCCTGGGTGGCAAACCGGCGCAAGCCGCGCACGTCGCGGTAGCCAAAGCCATTGCGCGTTTCGAACCGGTGACCGTGGCGGTTTCCGCCGGCCAATACGAAAACGCCCGTGCCCGTCTGGACGTGCCGAATATTCGTGTGGTGGAAATGTCCAGCGACGACGCCTGGGTTCGCGATACCGGCCCGACGTTTGTCATCAATACCAGTGGCGAAGTCCGTGGTGTGAACTGGGACTTCAACTCGTGGGGCGGTTTCGACGGGGGGCTGTACTCGCCGTGGAATCGCGATTCCCAGGTGGGCGGCAAGATCCTCGAGATCGAGCGCAGTCAGGGCTACCGCACCGAGGGCTTTGTGCTTGAAGGCGGTTCGATCCACGTTGATGGCGAAGGCACGCTGATCACCACCGAAGAGTGCCTGCTTAACCGCAATCGCAATCCGCACATGAACCGCGCAGAGATCGAAGCGGTGCTCAGCGCCAATCTGGCTGTGGATAAGATCATCTGGCTGCCGGACGGTTTGTTCAACGACGAAACCGACGGCCATGTGGATAACTTCTGCTGCTACGTACGTCCGGGCGAAGTGTTGCTGGCCTGGACCGATGACCCGCAGGACCCGAACTACCCGCGCTGCCAGGCGGCAATGAACGTGCTGGAAAGCAGCACCGACGCCAAGGGTCGCCCATTCACGGTGCACAAGATGCCGATTCCGGGGCCGCTGTATGCGACCGAAGAAGAGTGCGCTGGTGTTGATCCGGTGGACGGGACTCAGGAACGTAATCCGACCGTGCGTCTGGCCGGTTCCTACGTGAACTTTCTGATCGTTAACGGCGGCATCATCGCGCCGAGCTTTGACGACCCGCTGGATGGCCCGGCAAAAGAGATTTTGCAGGCACTGTTCCCGCAACACGAAGTGGTGATGGTGCCCGGCCGCGAACTGTTACTGGGAGGCGGTAACATCCACTGCCTTACCCAACAACAGCCAGCACCGCACAAGGAGTGAGTGAGGTTGTAACAGCTTGAGTTGATTGCAGAATCGGTTCGGCAAACGTTTTGTCTTCCCTCCTTGTAGAGAGCCCGCAGTCCTTCAGGACTGCGGGCTTTTTTGTATCCGCTTGTCGACAGGTTGGAAATCTTGGCACAGCTCTTGTATCGCTCATGGTGCAAAACAGGGAGGGGGAGAACTGCGATGTTCTGTCATAAACCTTGGATAAGTTAGCCGCTCACAAACCAGGAGAGAGCGCGGAAATGAACGCCGAAATGAATGTGGTGAGCGAGCGGGCGTTGCATCCCCTGGCAGTAAACAGCGAATCGCTCCAGGTCCTGGCGCACTGGTTGAAATCCAATGGAACGCGTCAGATCAGAGAACCTGATCCGCGCCGGATGATGATCGAACGCTACCCCGCTGGTTTATTCAGCGAAGCGGAGCTGGAAGCGTTGTGGGATGTGATGGAAGGATAAGAAGAAAAAACAACGGATTGATAAAAGCGCTGCCGGGATGGCGGCGCTTTTTTATGGGCGAAGGTTTTTTGTGATCACTGCAGACCCAATGTGGGAGCGAGCTTGCTCGCGATGGTGGCCGGACAGTCAACATTGATGTCGACTGATCCACCGCCATCGCGAGCAAGCTCGCTCCCACAGGTTTTGGCGGTGTTTAGAAACTGTAGGTCCCGGTCACGACCAGGCTGCGCGGTTCACCCGGTTGAATCTGCGCCGCACTGGTGGCCGACGAGTAATAGGTCTTGTCGCTGATGTTGTTCAGCGCCGCGCGCAAATCCCAATCCTTCTGCCGGAACCCGGCCAATGCATCCCAACGGCCATAACCCGGCAGGACGGTGGTGTTGAGGTTGTCGGCATAACGCTGGCCCACCAGGGTCAGACCGGTTTCGGCGTACCAGCCCATTTCCGGTTTCCAGGTCAGGAACAGGCTGCCGTTATGCTTGGCCACGTTGCTGATGCGTTTGCCTTCAAAGCCGTTGTTGTCCTTCTCGACCGTCGCGTCCTGCACACCTACGCCACCGCGCACGTACCAGTTGCCAGCGATCTTGCCGGTCCCGGTCAGCTCGATCCCGCGGGAACGTTGCAGGCCGGTGAGCAAAGTCACGCTCGGATCATTCGGATCGCTGGTGCGGCGGTTGTAGAGCTCCAGTTCGTAGATCGCCAATGTGGTACTCAGGCGATCGTCGAGCCAGTCGCTTTTCACGCCGATCTCCTTTTGCTTGGTCAGTTCGGGACTCAGGTCGTTGCTGTTGCCGGCGGCGCCTGGGGTGATACCGATCAAACCACCGCCGACCGGGGAAAAAGTCTTGGTCCAGGAGGCGTAGAAGGAATGATTCTGCAGCGGCGTCCACACCAGTCCTACACGCGGGCTGGTGCTATGGCTGTCGCGATCTTCGGAAATGTCCCGCAGCTTGTTGGTCGACTCGATTCCGAAGGTGTCGTAACGCAAACCTGCCAGCAGTTGCCATTGATCGTTCAGGCGCAGTTGATCCTGCACGTACACCGCACGGCTTTCGACTTCGGTGTGAGTGCTGCTGGACACTTGCATCCGCCCGGTATGGCGCAGATTGCGGTCGGGGTTGTACAGGTCCAGTGCCGGTACAGGCTGAGTCCCGCGTCCGGTGGCCGCGTTGTACAACGTCGGATCGCGCCGCTGGCTGCCGATTTCGATGCCGGTCAGCAAGCGATGCTCAAGGCCGAACGTGTCAAAACCGCCTTCCAGCTCGACGTTGTTGTAGACGTTGCGTGTGGTCAGGTCCTGTTGCCAGTGCTGGCGCGTGACCTTGTTGGTCGCCGGGGTGTAACCGGTCAGGTAGGTGTTGTCGAAATCGCTGTTGAGCTTGAACACGCCCAGGGTGTGGCGCAGCTGCCAGTTGTCGCTGAGCTCATAACTGAGTTTCGAGCGAAGGGATTGCGACTTGTCGTCGATGAAATCGTGCTCGCTGCCGTAGGTCGTATCCCGTCCTACGTCCGCCGGGCGCCCGTTTACACCGGGGATACCGCGATCCGGCGTACGGTTGTAGCGGCTGTATTCGTACTGCACCAGCCAGTTCAGGTCCGGCGTCAGTTGCCAGCTCATCGACGGAGCGAACAGTTGGCGATTGCCGCTGACGCCATCGCGGAAGCTGTTTTGATCCATGTTGCCCATGTTCAGGCGCAGGCTGATGTTCTCGCTCGGGTCGGTGCTGAGGTCGGCGTAGAGACTGCGCAAATCATCGCTGCCGCCCTGGGCCTCGAGGGTCGAGCGGCGACCGAATTCGGGCAGTTTGCTGACCCGATTGACGATCCCGCCCTGACTGCCACGGCCATACAAAACAGCGGCCGGGCCTTTGAGGACTTCGATGCGTTCGATGTTGTGCAAATCGCGCACGTATTGGCTGTCGTCGCGGATGCCGTCGAGGTAGAAGTCGTTGCTGGCGTCGAAACCGCGGATGCGCAGGCTGTCGAAGCGAGTGTCGGCGCCGCTGCTGACGTTGGGGATGCCGCTCAGCGCGGTGCCCAGATCGTTGGTGCCGTAATCCACGACGTTCGCGGTTTTAATCGAGTCGATGGCTTGTGGAACGTAGCGCACCGGCGTGGCGGTGCGGGTCGCGGTGCTGGTTTCTTTCACACGCGGGTCATCGGCTTCAGCTTCGGCGCTGATCGACGTCTCGGGTAAAACGGTGGCGGCGGCGCAGGCAAAACCGGCAGAGAGAAATGCAGAAAGCCCAAGGGTGACGGGCGTGAGGCGAAAGGGGGCAGGCATCTGAAGCGCATCCGAAAAGGGTGGAGAAATTCGAGGGCGCGAATGGTAATGCTTGCTATTTACTTCCGTTAATTATTCTTGAAAGGTTTTGCTGTTTGATTATTTCGAATTGTGTCGAGATGGCTACAGTGGGGCGGTGAGGTCATTTGACCGATTTATGAAACAGACTGAAAGCCATTGCAGCGTTTTTCAGAAACAGGCGGAGGACTAATCTGCCGGCATCTCGTTTTCCTACGCTTTTGCCGGAGTCTTCCCATGATCCTTCACTACATTTACGACCCGTTATGCGGGTGGTGCTATGGCGCAAAACCGCTGGTGCAAGCCGCTCAGGCTGTGTTGCCAGTGATCGCCCACGGCGGCGGCATGATGACCGGCGCCAACCGCCAGACCGTCTCGCCACAACTGCGCAACTACGTGATGCCCCATGACCGGCGCATTGCCGAGTACACCGGCCAGCCGTTCGGCGAGGCGTATTTCGAAGGATTGCTGCGCGATGAGACAGCGGTGTTCGATTCCGCACCGCCGATTGCCGCGGTCCTGGCAGCCGAGCAGATCGCCGGCCGAGGACTGGAGTTGCTGGGGCGTTTGCAGAGTGCTCACTACGAGGAAGGTCGACGCATTGCCGATGAAGCTGTGTTGTTAGAACTCGCGAAAGACATCGGTCTGGAACCTCGAGCGTTCCAGGCTGCTTTCAAAGAAGCTGAAACCGATCGCCACATCAAGGACAGTCGAGCATTCTTGGCCGAAGTCGGCGGCCAGGGTTTCCCGACCTTCGCCCTGGAACACAACGGCCAATTCACCCTGATCGATATCGGCCCGTGGCTCGGCAAGCCGCAAGCCTTTGCGGCATGGCTGAGTCAGTCGCTTCCTGCACAAGCGTCGCCATCGGAGCTTCAAGCCTGTGGCCTGAACGGCTGCGCCGATTGACGTCGACAAGTGATTTCTTAGACGTTTTTCGCCTATTCACAGACGATTCATGAAATTGACACATGGTTAAGGGCGCGGCTAGGATTCGCCCCACGCCTGTGGCTAACCGCCATGACTCATAAAATAACAAAAAGGCCCGCCACGATTTCTTCGTGCGCGGGCCTTTTTGTTTGGGGTGAAAAAAGAGTGCGATAGCGCCGTTTCAGCCGTTCGACACAGCGCGTATCAACCGATCATAAGGAAAAGAACAAAATGTTGAACAAGCGAATCAGCCTGATCGCTCTGGGGATGTTGAGTGCTACACAGGTCATGGCTAACGACCAGGCCGAATCCAAGGGTTTTATTGAAGACAGCAGCCTCAAAGTGCTGCTGCGCAATGCCTACATCAATCGCGACAAAAAAGACGGCAACGACGACCAGCGTGAATGGGGTCAGGCTGCCATCGGCACCTACACCTCGGGCTTCACCCAAGGTACCGTCGGCGTGGGCGTTGATGCCTTCGGTCTGTACGGCTTGCGTCTGGACCGTGGTAGCCACAGCGGCGGCCAAGGCATCGACTTCTTTAAGGAAGGCGACAGCGGTAACCCGGCCGGCGACCTGGCCAAAGCCGGTGGCGCGGTAAAATTCCGCGTATCCAGCACCGTTCTGACTTACGGCGACCAGATGCCGGTCCTGCCGGTGTTGAGCTACGACAACGGGCGTCTGCTGCCGGAAAGCTACACCGGCACGCTGATCACCTCCAAGGAGATCAAAGGCCTGGAGCTGAACGCCGGTCGCTTCACCGCCGAATCGCGCAAAAGTGCTGAAGGCCGTGACAGCGGTGGCCTGAAGTCGATCAACGTGTTGGGCGGTAGTTACCAGTTCACCGAACAGTTCAAGGCTGCGCTGTACGCCTCCGACGTCGAAGACGTGTTGAAGAAGCAATACGTGAACGCCAACTACGTGTTCCCGATCGACAAGGATCAGTCCCTGACCCTGGACTTCAACGGCTACCGGACCAAGCTGGACGATTCCTACGTTCGCGAAAGCGGTGCGACCGGCGACGACAACAAGATCTGGAGCCTGGCCGCCACATTCGCCACCGGCGCGCACTCGTTCACGCTCGCCCACCAGCGCAGCACCGGCGACAGCAACCTGGGCTACCCCTACGGCGGCTACCAGAAAGATCAAGGTCGCGTCGGCGACGGCGGCAACACCATCTACTTGGCGAACTCCTACTGGTCCGACTTCAACGCCGAAGACGAACGCAGCTGGCAGCTGGGCTACGGCCTCGACTTCAGCACCTTCGGTATTCCAGGCCTGAGCTACAACTTCGCCTACGTGCGCGGCGACAACATCACCACCTCCACCAGCGAAGGCGGCACCGAGCGCGAAATCTTCAACCAGTTCAAGTACGTGGTGCAAAGCGGCCCGGCCAAAGACCTGAGCGTGAAACTGCGCAGCTCGATCCTGCGTGTCTCGCAGAAATCGAGCGAGTACAACTCCAGCGGTAACGAAGTGCGTGTGTTCGTGGATTACCCGATCAACATTTTCTGATGATCGGTTGCGCTATCGAGGCCTGATGCAAGGCTGAGAAAGGAAAAGCCCCGACTGGTTCGGGGCTTTTTTGTGGGCGCGATTTAGAGCTCAACGCTCTCAGCTATTTCCTGCGTTAAACCGGGACGGTTCTCGAGTAGGAAAGGGATCAGGCTGATATTCATCGCGAACTCAAACGGTTGAAATACTGAGCGAGGAATCCAGCTGATGATCACGCTTCCTATGCTTTGGAGCCGTCCATCAAACTGAAGTTGACCGAAAAGAACCCGCTCAACCACAATGCTCGAGGTAGCGCCAATGTAGCTACAAAATAACGAAGAGGTTTTTACCATGGGTGCATTACTGAAAACCACAGACGTGCGTTGCCGAATTGATGAGGATTTGAAGGCACGGGCTACTGAAGTCTTGAACGCTTGCGGCCTGAGCATCAGTGATGCCATGCGTCTTTTTCTTCGTCAGGTTGTAGCAACTCAGGGCCTCCCGTTTGAGGTACGCGTCCCCTCGGAGAAAACGGCCCGCGCCATGATGGAAGCACGAGACATTCGCCAGCGGTTCGACTCGATAGACGACATGCTGAGGGACGCTGATGGCGAAACCGGAGAAAAAGCAAAAGCGCGCTGAGCTGCCCAAACAGTGCGCACAAACATCGGAATTCAAGAAGTCGTGGGAACGTTACAAGCGGGCCGGACGCCGTGACATGAATGAAGTCCGTCAGGTGATGGTCACGCTATTTCTGGGAGAGCCATTGCCAGCCGAGTATCTGGATCATGCGCTGACGGGGGATTGGGCTGGTTTTCGAGAGTGCCATATAGGCGGTGATTTCTTGATGATTTATGAGCACACGCGCTCCGATCTGATCACATTTGTTGATCTCGGAAGTCATTCCGAGCTGTTCAAGTAGCGCTTCTCAACACAAGCCCCGACCGGTTCGGGGCTTTTTTGTGGGCGCAGCAGGGCTCTGGCTTGCGCCACCGGGCGATTCGAGCTGCCCGTCACAGCCTGGATTTTCCATCGCGAATGATCGAAACGATCATTCGAATGATTGATTTGCGCAAATTAAACCGAGGGCCTAAGATAAATTTGACTGAAATAATCATTCAAATGATCGGTTCAGTCAGTTTCGAGGTGATGCACGTCTTACCCAACAATTATAAAAGGAGACCCTCGTGGCCCAATTTCCTATCAAACGCACCATCGAGCGCATTCCGGGCGGCATGATGATCGTGCCCCTGCTGATTGGCTCGCTGGTGGCAACCTTCCTGCCCGACACGCCCAAGTTTTTCGGCTCATTCACCAATGCACTGTTCACCGGGGCGTTACCGATCCTCGCGGTTTTTTACGTCTGCATGGGCGCGAGCATCAATATCAAAGCCACGCCTTACCTGCTCAAGAAGGGCGGCACGTTGCTCGCGACCAAAGTCGGCATCGCCGTCCTCATTGGTATTGTGCTTGGGCACTTCCTGGGCGAGCAGCCGGTTTCCTCGGGGCTTTTCGCCGGCATTTCAACGCTGGCGGTGGTCGCTGCGATGAACGACACCAACGGCGGCTTGTACATGGCGCTGATGGGGCAATACGGTCGCTCCGAAGACGTCGGCGCCTACTCGGTCATGTCGCTGGAGTCCGGTCCTTTTCTGACGATGGTCACCTTGGGTATCGCTGGGCTGTCGGCATTTCCCTGGCCGACACTGGTGGGCAGCATTCTGCCACTGGCGCTCGGCATGCTGTTGGGCAATCTCGACCGTGACATGCGCGATTTTCTGGCCAAGGCTGTCCCGGTGATGATCCCGTTCTTCGCCCTGGCCCTCGGCGCGAGCCTGGACTTGCATAACGTCTGGCAAGCCGGTTTGTTGGGGCTCGGCATGGGTGTTGCGGTCGTCGTGCTGACCGGCATCCCGCTGTTCTTCGCTGACCGTTTGACCGGTGGCACTGGCGTCGCTGGCGTCGCAGCGGCCACTACCGCCGGGAATGCCGCCGCCGTCCCTGCGTTAATCGCGGCGGCCAATCCGGTGTACGCGGAAGCGGCCAAGAGCGCGACCATTCTGGTGGCAGCCTGCGTCGTAGTGACCGCCATTCTTGCGCCGCTGCTCACCGCCGCCGTCGCCAAGCGTGTGCAGCAGCGCAACCCCGTCGTCATACAGGAACCGGAGCTCGAACCTCAAAAGCAGGAGGCCTTGCGATGAGGATTCTGATCATCGCAGACGATCTGTCGGGTGCGGCAGATTGCGCCATCGGCTTTGCCAGCGCGGGAATGCAAACGGTCGTCACGCTCGACCCTTTGAATGACAAGGCGGACGCTCAGGTGATTGCCGCCGATACGGACACTCGGCGCCTCTCACCGTCGCAGGCCGCCGAGCGCACCGTCGCCGCGTTCAAGGCACTGCATCAGCCCGGGCAGCGTCTGTACAAGAAAATCGATTCGACCTTGCGCGGCAACTGGGCGGCTGAAGTCGCCGCTCTGCAGCCGTTGGCGGGTCTGGCCATTGTGGCCCCGGCGTTTCCTGCTACAGGCCGTACGTTGCGCGGCGGCCGGGTGTTTGTGAACGGCCAGCCGCTGGAGACCACCGATACCTGGAAACTGGAAAACGCCGACCGCCCGGCCGATGTCGAGGCAATGCTTGTCACCGCAGGCCTGACCACTGCGAAGCTGGATCTTGAAACCTTGCGCGGCAACGAAGATGCGCTCGCGCAGCACATTGCCGAGGTCGCCCGCAGTGGCACGCAGGCGTTGATCGTCGATGCGCAAACGGAAGACGACCTGCTGACTCTCGCTCGCCTGACCGCGTCGATGGACCAGCCGCTGTTCTGGATCGGTTCGGGTGGCCTTGCTCGGGAAATAGCCACTCTTCCTGATTTCTCCGAAGTACGCTACGCAGCCATCGAACCTGCTGCCCTGGAAAAAAGTCAGGCGCCGATTCTGATCCTCGTCGGCAGCCTCTCCGGCGTCTGCGAGCGGCAATGCGCACTGCTCAAGGAGCGTGGCGGGGTCAGCGAACTGGTCGTCCCGCCTGAAGTCCTCCGTCAGGGCACAACACATGGCGATTGGGCGATTTGGCAGGCGCGCATCGGCGAGCAGCTGGACGGCTGGAGTGACCTGCTGCTGCGCATCGGTCGCGATGAGGCGTTCGATCCCCAGGAGGGCGCGCAACTCTCGACCATGTTGGCCGTGTTGGTAGAACCGCATTTCTCCAAGGTCGGCGGCCTGATCGCCACGGGCGGCGAAACGGCGCGGGCCATATTGACCACCGTCGGGATCGACAGCCTACAACTGCTGACGGAAATCGAAGCCGGCGTCGCCTTCGCGCGACCGACCGTTTCCCGGCAGGGCCATCGTCCCGGAATTGTTACCAAGGCGGGCGCGTTCGGCAGCGATCACGCGTTGTATGCGGCATGGCAACACCTGAGCGACAGCGCCGATCGCTCCCCGCCCAAACGCACACGAATCCAAGGACTCGAATGAACACTATGAGCAACTACCTCCCCATCATCGGCATCACCATGGGCGACGCCACGGGCGTCGGTCCGGAAATCATCGTCAAGAGCCTGACTCACGACGTCGTCTACCAACAGTGCCGGCCGCTGGTGATCGGCGATGCCCGTCGTCTTGAGCAGGCCAATGTCATCGTCGGCGGCAGCGCCAAAGTGCGCCGCATCGAGGACGCCTCCCAGGCGTTGTACGAGGCCGGCACCATTGACTGCATCGACCTCGACCTGATTCCCGACGACCTGCCGTTCGGCGAGCTGTCGCCCATCGCCGGTGACGCTGCTTATCAATACATCGCCCGTGCCGTCGAGCTGGCGCAGGCCAAACAGATCGATGCGATTTGCACCGCGCCGTTGAACAAGGAAGCGCTGCACGCCGGCGGCCACAAGTACCCCGGCCATACCGAAATGCTCGCGCACCTGACCAACGTCGACGAAGTGTCCATGATGCTGGTGGCGCCGCAACTGCGGGTGATTCACGTCACGACCCACATCGGCATCATCGACGCGATCCGCAAGATTGAACCGGGCCTGGTCCAGCGCACGATCGAACGCGGCAACGCGACGCTGATCAAGGCGGGCATCGCCAAGCCGCGTATCGGCGTGTGCGGAATCAATCCCCATGCCGGCGAAAACGGTTTGTTCGGCTATGGCGAAGAGGAAGAAAAAATCATTCCTGCGGTGAAGCTGTTGCAAGAACGCGGCCTCGACGTGACGGGCCCACTGCCCGCCGACACGCTGTTCTTCCGTGCCGGACGCGGCGACTTCGACCTGGTGGTGGCGATGTATCACGACCAAGGTCACGGCCCGGTCAAAGTGCTGGGACTTGAAGCGGGCGTGAACGTGACCGTCGGCCTGGACGTGATCCGCACCTCGGTCGACCACGGCACTGCCTTCGATATCGCGGGCAAGGGCATCGCCGATGAACGCAGCCTGCTCGAAGCGCTGCGCCAGGGTGCGGAGCTTGCCACGCGACGGGGATGAGCTGCACGGGCGCGGTCGTGTAAGATCGACCACCGTCCACCGTGCGAGACCCGCCATGAAAGCATCCGAACGCCACCGCGCCATCCTCGATCTCGTACGCATTGGCGATGCCAACGTCGAGCAATTGAGCGCGGCGCTCGGGGTCTCGGAGGCGACGGTGCGGCGCGACCTGACCATGCTCGCCAAACAGCGGCACCTGGTCCGCACCTATGGCGGCGCGACGGCGGTGGTGGGCGTTCATGAGCCGGAAGCTTCGCTGGAAGAACGCAAGACCAGCCAGTGGGAGCAGAAGGACGCCATCGCGCAGGCGGCCGCGGCTCACGTCCAGGACGGCGATACTGTCTTGCTTGACGGCGGCACCACCTGCGCCGCGCTGGCCCATCATCTATGTTCGCGACAAGACGTGCATGTGGTCACCAATAACCTGCTGGCAGTGATGACCCTGGCCAATGCGCCGGGGATTCGTCTGACCTTGATTGGCGGCGACTTGCGCGGTTCGAGCATGAGCACGTTGGGACCGTTGGCGGAGTTGACGTTGAGCCGGTTGAGTGTCGACAAAGCCTTCCTTGGTGCTGACGGCGTGGTTGCCGAGTTTGGCTTGTGTGAAGCGAGCGCGCAGCAGGCGTATCTCAAGGAATGCATCATCAAACGGGCGGCGCAAATTGTGGTGCTGGCAGATACCGATAAGTTGGGTCGCGCGCGGCAGCAGCATTGGACGCCGATTGAGCGGGAATGGCGGTTGATTACCGGCGCTACGGCCGATGAAGCGGCACTGGCGCCGTTTCATGCGATCAGCCAAATCACCGTGGAAACCGTGATCGTCGAAAAGCCTTAGAAAATCCGCAAACGAACAAAAGTTAAAAACATGTTCGGATCTGTACTACTCTGAAGGCACAACCCTTTGCCCGAAGGAGTCCTTCCAATGGCCACTTCATCTCCTGTCCGCGCCGCTCCCCAAGAGCTAGACACCCCGGAAGCAGGCCGTGTGGCGCTCAAGTTCTTCTTCAACCTGATGGAGCGTTGGGGCTGCACCGCCGAAGAACAGCGCACGCTGCTGGGCAAGGTCGGCAACACCACCTTCTATAAATACAAACACCTGCCGCCCAATGTGCGTCTCCCTCATGACACCCTGGAGCGCATCTCCTACCTGATGGGCATCCACAAAGCCCTGAGCATCATCTTCAGCAACAACCGCGACCGCGCCTACAAATGGGTCAGCAGTCCGAACACCGCCGCCCCGTTCAATGGTCAATCCGCGTTGAGCTATATGCTGGCCGGCCGGGTGGTGGACATCGCTGACGTGCGTCGCTACCTCGATGGCGTCCGCGGCTGATGGCCCCGGAAGTAGCGCTCCCCGAGTGGAACCGTGCTTACCGGATGATCAACAGCGCGTTCCCCCCGATCACCCTGTTTGAAGACGTGCTCGACCCCGAAGACCTGCAAACCGCCTACGCCCTGGAAGCCCTGACCAACGACCGGTTAGTGCAAGAAGCCGGCGTCCTCTCCCGCGTGCTGCCCGAAGACCGAATCTCCGGCCCCGGCTCATCACCGGTCATGGCCGCGTTCACCCACATCGGCAAAACCAGCCGCTTCACCGACGGCACCTACGGCGTCTACTACGCCGCCAGCAGCCAGGCCGCCGCTATCGCCGAAACGAGCTATCACCAGGAACGCTTCCTCGCCGCAACCAACGAGCCCGACATCGAGTTGACCCTGCGCACCTACGTCAACAAAGTCGTTAAACCGATGCACGACGTTCGTCAAAACTACCCCGAGCTGCACAACCCGGACCCTGACGCTTACGGGCCGTCACAAGCCTTTGCCCGGCAACTGCGTGAAACCTTGTCGTGGGGGCTGCTTTACAACAGTGTTCGGTTATCCGGCCATGAATGTGTCGCTGCTTTTCGGCCGCCTGCCGTTTCGATTCCGAAGCAAGGCAAGCACATTCGATATGTGTGGAGTGCGAGCAGTCGGAAGATTTCGTTTGTGTTTGAGGTCAGCGAAGTGTGAGCCGGAATGCAAAAAGCCCCGATTGATTCGCAATGCTGTTCACTTAAGCGCGGGCCCCCACATTTGTGGCGAGGGGATTTATCCCCGTTGGGCTGCGAAGCGGCCCCCGGCGTCCGTTCAGACAGACCGAGTTGTCCGGATTTACGTCTGCTTCGCAGCCGAACGGGGATAAATCCCCTCGCCACAGGTGCTTGCTCGACTGAAGATTGTCTTAAGTGAACAGCATTACGATTGATTCGGGGCTTTTTTACGCGTGCGGCTTGAGTCTACGTGACGACGTCACTGGTTACGATTGTTACCCGGTGCATCGAGCACCTTCGCTACGTCATCGATGATCGCCTTACTCATATCCTGCAAAAAATGCGACGCCCAGGCATGTCGGTCGGTATCACGAACCATGGCGGCGTCTGATGCGAGAAGTTTGGCGATGTGGAGCAGATCGGAAGCGTGGGAGAGGGCCTGGATGACCGGGACGCCGGCGTTGATGCGGAACAGTGGTTGGTTGGCGTGGTAGGAGAAAGGGGTGAGGCCGATGGTTTTCAGGTCTTGAGGGTTGGTCATTGGGCACCTCCGGTTTTTGGGCGGTGGTGGGCGTGACCCGATGTAGCAGTAGCGAAAATTTTGAATAGATTACGGGCATGCATAAGGAGAACTCCGGTTGGTTTCTGCATCGAATTCGAGTTCTCAGGCCCGGTCGCTGAATTGGCAGCTACGGGTAGAAGGTAGCTGGAGGGGGGAGGATGCGCAATCGTGGCTAGGTGGTGGCGGGGGATTGCGGTTTCAGTGATTTTTAGGGCTGGGCAATAATTATGACCAGCCGTAATTTTCATCATTTGGACAACGCCTGCTGATACCTTTGTTGCTCGACAAAGGAGAGATCAGGAATGGATGATGAACTGAGCCAGTTTCAGAAGGATTTACTAGAGTCTGTACGCGAAATGAATGAGAGCCGCGCGGTTCGAGTGTCCGAGACCAGGCCGCTGCGAATACAGGATTGCATCGACACTTACGTGTCGTCTTCAGCGACACATTACAAGAACGTGTCGCTGAAACCGGAAAATAGCGACACGTAAAAAAGTGGCCTACGACAGAAGTGGCTGAGTCCTACAGATTATTCATCGCCCGAGAGAGGCCATCAGGGCTATAACTCCGTCCGTGCTCATTACACCACGTAACTAATGATGTTCCCGCCCCCACCTTTATCCCCTCCAGCTAACTCCATACATTGAACTCCAACGCCTAACCCATTCATTCCGAAGGGAAGGTCACTGGAGATTCCTCATGCCTTTCGTAAGCGTACGCATCACCCGCGATGGCGTTACCTCTGAGCAGAAAGCTCAGGTGATCGCCGAAATCACTGAAACCCTGGAACGCGTTCTCCACAAGGATCCGCACCTGACCCACATCGTGATCGAAGAAGTCGACACCGATAACTGGGGCTACGCCGGCATCACCACCACCCAGTACCGCAAGCAGCTGGCTGAGGCGGAGGGGCAGTCATGACCGCTTCCGTCTCCATCGATTTCATCTCCGACGTGGTGTGCCCGTGGTGCGCGTTGGGTGCGACGGCGCTGGAGCAGGCGATCGAGAACGTGTCGGGTGAAGTCTCGGTGGAGCTGACCTACAAGCCCTTCGAGTTGAACCCGGACATGCCGGCGGTCGGCGAGAAAGCAGTCGAGCATTTGATGCGCAAATATGGACGAACCGCCGAAGACGTCGCCGCCGGCAAAGCGATGCAGATCGCTCGCGGTGAGGCCATTGGCTTCAAGTTCGATCTGGAGAAGCGCAGCCACTTCTACAACACGTTTGATGCTCACCGGTTGTTGATGTGGGCGTTGCAGGAAGGGCGGCAGGTCGCACTGAAGAAAATCCTGCTGCGCGCTTACTTCACCGACGGCCGCAACCCGAGCGATCGCGAGACGCTGGTGGGTCTGGCTGCTGAAGCGGGACTGGATGCGGCGGCTGCTCAAGAGGTGTTGGCGTCCGGAGCGTTCGCCAAAGAAGTGCGTGAGCTTGAAGCGTTTTACCGCCAGCGCGGCGTCAATTCGGTTCCGGCCATGGTGCTGAACGGTCGTCACCTGGTGTCCGGTTCGCAGTCGGTCGAGTACTACGAACAGATGTTGAGACAAATGGCGAAGGCCCCCGCCGAAGCCTGATTACTTACTTTTTCAAACCATCATTTATTAGTTGAGGTTCATCATGAGCAATTCGAAGAAAGTCATCGTTATTACTGGCGCCTCCCAAGGTCTCGGCGCAGGCATGGTCAAGGCGTTCCGTGATCTGGATTACAAGGTTGTCGCTACTTCGCGTTCGATCAAACCGTCCACCGACCCGGACATCCTCACCGTGGCGGGCGACATCGGCAACCCGGAAGTCGCCCAGCAAGTCATCCGTGAAGCCATCGCACGTTTTGGCCGCATCGACACCCTGGTCAACAACGCCGGGATCTTCGTTGCCAAGCCGTTCACCGCGTATACCGCTGAAGACTACGCCAATGTGCTGTCGGTCAACCTGAACGGCTTCTTCTACATCACCCAACTCGCGATCACAGAGATGGAAAAACAAGGCAGCGGCCACGTCGTCAATATCACCACCAGCCTGGTGGACCACGCCATCGACGGCGTGCCGTCGGTACTGGCTTCGTTGACTAAAGGTGGCTTGAACTCGGCGACCAAATCCTTGGCCATTGAATACGCCAAGCGCGGTATTCGTGTGAACGCGGTCAGCCCCGGCATCATCAAGACGCCAATGCACGGCGAAGAAACCCATGAAGCGCTGGGCAATCTGCACCCGGTTGGGCGTATGGGCGAGATCAGCGACATTGCGCAGGCTGTTGTTTATCTGGACAGTGCCAACTTTGTCACTGGCGAGATCCTGCACGTTGATGGTGGGCAGAGCGCCGGTCACTAAGACCTGACTTGTCCGTAGCGCCGTCGACCAATGTCGACGGCGTTTTCATTGGAGAGCGCACGATGACCATCCATGTTCACAAGGTTTTCCTGATCACCGGGGTCAGTTCAGGCTTCGGCCTGGCTTTTTCGCAAGCAGCGCTGGCGGCGGGGCACACGGTGGTGGGCACGGTGCGGCGCGAATCCGAGCGTGCTGCGTTCGAAGCGCTGGACGCCCATCGCGCCAAAGCGTTCGTGCTCGATGTCACCGATTTTCCGGCGATTGAGCCGCTGGTGGCCGATATTCTGCGCGAGGTGGACCGGATCGATGTGTTGGTGAACAACGCCGGTTATGGTCATGAGGGCATCCTCGAAGAGTCACCTCTGATGGAGATGCAGCGCCAGTTTGACGTTAATGTGTTTGGCGCGGTGGCAATGATCAAGGCGGTTCTGCCCGGTATGCGTGAGCGGCGCAGCGGGCATATCGTCAACATCACCTCCATGGCCGGCTTCATCACGTTGCCGGGCATCGCCTACTACAGCGGCAGCAAATTCGCCCTCGAAGGCGTCAGTGAAGCGCTGGCCAAAGAAGTGGAAAGTCTGGGCATCCACGTGACCGCCATGGCGCCGGGCTCGTTTCGTACCGAATGGGCAGGCCGCTCGATGATCCGTTCGGGTCGCACATTGGGTGAGTACGACGCGGTGTTCGATCCGGTCCGCAAGGCGCGTGAAGAAAAAAGTGGCAAGCAGGCCGGCGATCCGCACAAAGCGGCGCAGGCATTGTTGACCCTGGTGGCTGCGCAAAAGCCGCCGGTTCATCTGTTACTGGGTAAGGATGCTGTGAGGCTGGTGCGCGAAAAGATTGCGCACCTTCAGGCGGAAATCGACGCTTGGGAGCACCTTTCGGAGTCGACGGAGTTCGACTGATCGAAACCCTCGGGGCATAGAAACTCAAACCCCGGAAACAACAAAGCCCTCGTATTTCTACGAGGGCTTTGTTTTGTATGGTGCCGGCACCAGGAGTCGAACCCGGGACCTACTGATTACAAGTCAGTTGCTCTACCAACTGAGCTATACCGGCGTGTTAGGGCGACGATTATAGCGATTGGGTTGGTTCTGTAAACCCCTGAATTCAGACTATTTTTGCACAGGCGTCAGGCCGGCCCCGCGGACGCTTCTGCGAGGCAGGCCTGTGAAGCATTACACGCCGTTTTTAACCGCTTGAATCAAGTCCTGACTCAGCACCTGCGCGGGCGCTACTTGCACGCTTTGGGTGTAGAACGGCGGCAGGTTCTGGGCCAGTGTCGACAACGCTTGGGCGGTGGTGTTGCCCGGCAGCAGCACGTATTGCAGGTTGGACGGATAGCTTTGCGGCACGGGGCCTTCCATGGTCGAACCGTATGCGCCGAAGGTCATCACGGCCTGCGGGGTGGTGGGGTCGGGGGCGTAGAGGAAGACGAAGGTGCCGTACTTCGGATGCGTCAGGTATTGCTCGGCCTGGGCGCGAACCGCCGGGTCGGGGTCGTTCATCAGGGTCCAGCGCATGACCGCGTAGTTGCGGGTGGCTTCCATGAACGCTGTACGAATCGGCGACTGGTTCTCGACACCTCCCAGACACACCAGCAGGTTGCCGAATGGATCGATGAGGGCTACCGAGTTGAACACCGTGCTTTGCTGCGCGGTTTGTAACAGTGGTGGAGCGAGTTCTGCGCCGGGGTCGCGCGGGTTCGCCGATTGCACGGTCAGCGCAAACGGGCTGAGCGCAGTCAGTGCCTGGCGCACTTTGCTGTTGGCCGGAAGGTTTGCCGGGTTTTGCAGTTGATCCGGTGGCAGACCGCTGTTGTTGCTGGCCTCGCGTACGGTGTTGACGCTGGCGGAAAAGATCGAGCTGGTGAGGAAGTAAGCCGCCGAGTCGATGGTCTGGCCGCCGAATACCGGGCTGGTCGAACCTTGATAAGCGCGGCTGACAGGCGCCGCAATCGCGTAATAACCCCAGGTGTCCTGCGCCTGTTGGCGGATCTGCGGTGGCAGCGACGGAAAGGTGAACTGGCTGTTGTAGTTGATGCCTGCGTAGTCATCGATCGCACTGACGGCGACGTTAAATCCTGCAGTCAGCAGCGAACCGGCACACATGGCGCATGGGTCCAGCGTGGTGACGACGGTCAACTGATTGGGCGGTGGCAGGTTCAATGGCGCGACGTTTTCGTAGTACCAGTCCACCAATTGCCGCTCGCCGTGGGCGGTCGGGTCATGAGGTAGAAAGTACGTGGTGCCGCTGCCGGGGAAAGGCATTAGCACGTTGTTGTGCAGCGCGGCGATGACCTCGCCCGTTGCGTTGTTGATGATAGCGCCACCCACCGCGAAAGTTTGCTGCAGCGCAGCATCAATGGCTTGGTTGGCGACGGTATCTACGGCTTCCTGCGCACTGTTCAATGTGCTCATGTTTTTCCCAGCTCCTTGCTGTTTGAACGCCAGGCAATTCTGGCGTTTGGCAAAGATAGTTGAGGTTTCGCAGGTCGTTTATGTTGTTTTGGCTGAATGCTTATGCACAACGGGATCTGTACCGCACCTGCTTAGAGGCAAATTTGCGGAGCCGTTCGCATTTGATCGCAAATGCCTGTTTTTCCAATTTTTTTACAGGTGTACGAAAATTGAACAGTTGTGTTTCAGCCCCGAAACAGCCGCATATATTGGATCCACGATAATTTCATCAACAGAGTTATCCACAGGCTGAGGTGCTTTAAGGGCGCTCAGCGAGGATCAGGAAATTACGCGGTGTAAGCGGCGTTTCGCAGAAGGTTCCGAGGCGAACCGCAAACCCTTGCTCGGAGAGGAAAAGTGCCCGATCGAGTACCAGCCACAGCTCCAATGGGCGTCGGAAAAGTCCGCGCAGTAGCTCCAGATTGCGAACTTCGGCCAGTCGCTGCCAACCGGCGGCTTCAAGTGCTGACCAATCCTGCGGGCCGATTGTGGATAACTCCTTTAGCGAGGCCAAATGATGGCAGTAATCGGCGAAGGATTTATCCAGCCAGGCACTGGGGAGGGAAGGGGTGGGCAGGTATTCGTCAATGCCGCGCAGTTGCCGCTGCAGCAGGTCGAAGGCCAGGCGTCGGGCCATGGAGGTGTCACGCTGACGTCGGACGCGAGCGCCAGCGGTGACGGTTTCGCTCATCGGTAGCGAAAGTTCATCGAGGGACAGCTGTAGGTCGGAGTGCTTGGCCGACGAGGAAAGCGGCTGATACTCGCTCAGACTGATCCGGTTATAGCAGCAAGGCGCGATGGCCAGTTGTTTGCAGCCAGCGGCACTGGCGATCTGGATCAGCCGCACATGCAGATCACCGCAGGCGTGCAGCGCTACCGGCGTCTGGTCAGCATTCAGGAAAGAGGCGGTATCCGCAGCGAGTACATCTTGCTCGACATGCAGCGCGTGCAATTGATGACGCTGGCTGAGTGCCTGACCGCTGGCGACCAGCGCCGGGTCGTATTCCAGGCAGGTCAGCTGTTGCCCGGCTGTCAGCAACCGTCGTCCCAAGTGGCCTTTGCCCGAGCACCAGTCCAGCCAATGGTTCGGCGCGTCAGCAAACTGCAAGCGACTGGCGAAGGCTTCGATCTGCTGCCACTTGCGCCCCGGCACATCGACATTCAGTCGATGACCCGCCGTTTCAAGCGTATGCGCTGGCAACTCATCCACCGCGCTCAATTCAAGGGACAGCGCCGCCAACGAGGCAAAAGGCTCCGGCGCATCCAACAAGCAAGGTTGGTTGTGGCTATCTTCCGCCTCTTCCAGCGACCGCCCACGTAGCCATTCGGCCAGCTCCGGGTAGGACGCTTCCCAGGGAAGCTGCAAATGAGTAAACGGCCGAGGCTTCCACAGCGCCTGATGCTCAATCAAAAAAGCATTCAGCGCTGTGAAACGGGCGAGTAAGGCCTCACCCGTCAGCACGCAGCAATCAACGCCCCTGGCAGGCATCGACGCGCAGCCAGCGCTCCAGCAGCTTGAAGCCGCGTACCAGCACGTAAGCCATCAGCAGATAGAACATGCCCGCCGCGAAGAAGATCTCCACCGGCAGGTAGGTCCGGGCAATGATGGTGCGGGCCATGCCGGTCAGTTCCAGCAGGGTCACGGTGCTGGCCAGGGCGCTGGCCTTGAGCATCAGAATGACTTCGTTGCTGTAGGCCGGCAGACCGATGCGGGCTGCGCGGGGCAGGATAATGTAGAACATCGCTTTGGCTCGGGACATGCCCAGCGCCCGGGCAGCTTCAATCTCGCCCTTTGGAATCGCCTGGATCGCGCCGCGCAGGATCTCGGCGATGTAGGCCGCGGTGTGCAACGTCATGGTCGCCGTGGCGCACCAGAACGGATCGCGCAGGTACGGCCACATCGAGCTGTTACGGATCGCATCGAACTGCGCCAGACCGTAGTAGACCAGGAACAGCTGAACCAGCAACGGCGTACCACGGAAAAAGAAGATGTAGCCGTAGGGGAATGCCCGCACGTACCAGAGTCGTGACGAGCGCGCGATGCCCAGTGGAATTGCCAGCAGCAAACCGGCGATCACGGCAATGGCCACCAGTTCCAGGGTCAGCGTCGCGCCCTGGGCCAGTTTCGGCAGCCACTTGATGATGACTTCCCAGTTCATTGGGTGCTCCTCGCGAAGCCGCGAGCGGCGCGTTTTTCCATGAAGTACATGCCGGTCATGGCGAGAACCGTCAGGCCCAGGTACATGAACGCGGCCACCATATAAAAGGTGAACGGCTGCTTGGACACGGTCACGCCGATTTGCGCGTGACGCATGATTTCTTCCAGGCCGATGACCGATACCAGCGCGGTGTCTTTCATCAGGATCATGAACAGGTTACCCAGCCCGGGCAGGGCGATGCGCCACATCTGCGGCATGATCAGTTTGGTGAAAATACGAAATTTCGACAGACCCAATGCCACGCCGGCTTCACGGTGACCTTTGGGGATAGCCAAAATTGCACCACGAAACACTTCCGTGGCGTAGGCGCCGAAGCACAGCCCCAGCGCAATCACACCGGCGGCGAAAGCATTGAGTTCGAGGTCGGGGTTGCCGAAGAACTCGCCCAAGGCACGCATCAAGTTGACCGTGCCGAAGTAGATCAACAGCACCCAGAGTAATTCCGGGATGCCGCGCACCAGGGTCGAATAAGTGCCGCCAAGCCATTGCAACGGCTTGTATGGGGAGGTCTTGGCCAAGGCGCCGAGTAGACCGAGCACCAGCCCCAAGCACAAGGCCGAGAGTGCCAGTTTCACAGTCATCAGCGCGCCAGCGGCGAGCGCCGGGCCGAATCCGTAGAGATCGATAGTCATGGATTTCTTTTCAAATCGCGCAGGCAATACCAGGGACTGGCGCCGTCAAATAACGGCGCCGGCCCGGCAGGTCAGAATCAATAGATGCTGAACGGGAAGTACTTGTCGTTGATCTTCTTGTAAGTGCCGTCTTCGACGATTTCTTTCAGGGCAAGGTTCAGCTTCGCGCGCAGGGTGTCGCCTTGACGCACGGCGATACCGATCTTGTCGCTTTCTTCCACCGGGTCGCCCTTGAATTCGTAGGACCGGCCGGCGTCGCTTTTCAGCCACTCGTAGTTGACGTACTTGTCCGCGAGGATGCCGTCCAGACGACCGGAAGTCAGGTCCAGATAAGCGTTTTCCTGGGTGTCATAGAGTTTGACTTCAACGTCGGGCATGTTGTCTTCCATCCAGGTGCCGGCGAGGGTCGCACGTTGTGCGCCGATCACTTTGCCCTGCAGGGAGGCCTTGTCGGTTTTGAACTCTTTGTCTTTCGGCGCGATGAATTGCAGCTTGTTGGAGTAGTACGGGTCGGTGAAGTCCACCGCTTGCTTGCGCTCATCGGTGATCGACATCGAGGAGATCAGGAAGTCGAACTTCTTGGCGTTCAGGGCCGGGATGATGCCGTCCCAGTCGGACGTGACCACGGTGCAGTCGACTTTCATCTTGGCGCACAGGGCGTCACCGATTTCTTTGTCGAAGCCGACGACATTGCCACTGGCATCTTTGTTGTTGAATGGCGGGTAGGCCGCTTCGATGCCCATCTTCAAGGTCTCGGCGGCAGCACCGGCGCTGAAGGCCAGGGTGACGGCAGCAGCCAGGAAGATTTTTTTGTAGTTCTGCATGCGGGTAGCTCCGTTAGCGGTTGCTGGACATGAATTGTTTGCAGCGCGCCGAAAGCGGGTTTTCGAACACCTGCTGTGGCGATCCTTGCTCTTCTACCAGGCCCTGGTGGAGGAACACCACCTCGCTGGAAACCTGACGGGCGAAGCCCATTTCATGGGTGACCAGCAGCATGGTGCGGCCTTCTTCGGCCAATGCGCGGATGACATTAAGTACTTCCTGGACCATTTCCGGGTCAAGGGCGGAGGTGGGCTCGTCGAACAGGATCACCTTGGGTTGCATCGCCAACGTGCGGGCAATGGCCGCGCGTTGTTGCTGACCGCCGGAGAGTTGCGCCGGGTAGGCGTGGCGCTTGTCAGCAATGCCGACCTTGGCCAGCAAGGCTTCGGCGACTTCGATGGCCTCGGCCTTGCTCTGGCCGAGTACGCGGCGGGGCGCTTCGATGATGTTGTCGAGCACGCTCATGTGCGGCCAGAGATTAAAGTTTTGAAACACAAAACCGATCTCGCTGCGCAGGCGATTGATCTGCTTGCCGTCGGCAGCAACCAGTTCGCCGTTCTTGGCGGCTTTGAGTTTGAGTTCTTCGCCGGCCACCAGGATCTGGCCCTGATGCGGGTTTTCCAACAGGTTGATGCAACGAAGGAAGGTGGACTTGCCGGAACCGGAAGAACCCAGGATCGAGATCACGTCGCCGTCGCGGGCGGTCAGCGAGATGCCTTTGAGCACCTCAAGCTGTCCGTAGCGTTTGTGCAAGTTGCGGATTTCAAGCGCGGGCGTGGCCTCAGCCATGTGCGTTCCTCATAGTGTTTCGCTCCTGCTGTTGGTTGGCCTTCCTGGCGAGGCGGCCAAGCTAGCATAGCGTCTGAATGGCAGCCAACAGCGCTACGGGCGGTAAACGGGTGGCCTGTGGCAGGTTGTCGCATCGGTACAGCAGACTGTCGCGCTGCTATCAACCGAACAGCCGTTTGAACCTGCTTTTAAATACAAAGCAGCCGCGGCCGTCCCGTAAAAAAGGGCGCGATGTTGCCAGCTTTGGCGGGGGGTTGGAAGCGCTAACCGGCCAAACGTTCCTGATCTGCACTTTTATTGTGCGTCTAGCATTTTCCGTGTGTGTTTCCAGTGCGCGAATTCGTTCTCAAAGTGAGTCGCAGGGTAACGTTCTGGCAAAGTGCCATTAATTTCAATGGGTTGCGATGACTGTCCGGTCTGGATGAGATCGCCGTAGTAGACGGCTTTGAAACATTTTGGCGCAATTATTGCGTACAGAATCCAGAACGCCCCGTTGGTTTCTTTTTACGAGAAAGAATTCCAGGCGGGATGCACGCATTCGCTTTTCCTTACAAAGGTAGTTTCAATGAGCAGTACCCCAAGCTCCAATGGCCTCGAACAGGGGCTCAAACCGCGTCATGTGACCATGCTGTCGATCGCCGGGGTTATCGGCGCCGGCCTGTTCGTCGGCTCCGGCCACGCCATCGCCGCCGCAGGCCCAGCCGTGCTGTTGGCCTACGCTGCCGCCGGTATGCTGGTGGTGCTGGTAATGCGCATGCTCGGCGAAATGGCCGTGGCTTCGCCGGACACCGGCTCCTTCTCGACGTATGCCGATCGCGCGATCGGTCACTGGGCCGGTTTCACCATCGGCTGGCTCTACTGGTGGTTCTGGGTGTTGGTGATTCCGCTGGAAGCCAACGCCGCCGCGACCATCCTGCATGCCTGGTTCCCGAATGTGGCGATCTGGGCCTTCACCCTGGTCATCACCTTGCTGCTGACGGTGACGAACCTGTTCAGCGTGAAGAACTACGGTGAGTTCGAATTCTGGTTCGCCCTGGTCAAAGTCATCGCAATCATCGGTTTCATCGCTCTTGGCATCATGGCGATCTTCGGCTTCCTGCCGACCAGCCAGGTCAGTGGCGTTTCGCACCTGTTCGACACCCAGGGCTTCCTGCCAAACGGCATGGGCGCAGTGCTTGGGGCCATTCTGACCACCATGTTTTCCTTCATGGGCACCGAGATCGTGACCATCGCGGCCGCGGAATCGAAGAACCCTGGCCAGCAAATCTCCAAGGCCACCAACTCGGTAATCTGGCGGATTGGCTTGTTCTACCTCGTGTCGATCTTCATTGTTGTGGCCCTGGTGCCATGGAACGACCCGGTACTGGCAGCCGTCGGCTCCTACCAGACCGTGCTTGAACGCATGGGCATCCCGAATGCCAAACTGATCGTCGACATCGTGGTGCTGGTTGCTGTGACCAGCTGCCTGAACTCGGCGCTCTACACCGCCTCACGCATGATGTTCTCCCTGGGCAAACGCGGTGATGCTCCGGCCGTTTCCCAGCGCACCAACAAGAGCGGCACGCCGTACTGGGCTGTCATGTTGTCCACCGGTGCTGCATTTATCGCGGTTTTCGCCAACTACGTGGCCCCGGCCGCCGTGTTCGAATTCCTGCTGGCAAGCTCCGGCGCTATCGCGCTGCTGGTGTACCTGGTGATCGCGATTTCGCAACTGCGTATGCGCAAGCAGCGCATGGCACGCGGTGAAAAAATCGCCTTCAGCATGTGGCTGTTCCCGGCCCTGACCTACGCGGTGATCATCTTCATCGTTGCGGCCCTGACCATCATGCTGTTCCAGGAAGCGCATCGTGTGGAAATCCTCGCCACTGGTTTGCTGAGCCTGTTGGTGGTGGCTGCCGGTTTGTTTGTGGCTCGCCGTCGCAAGCTGCAGAAGATGGGTGCGGTGGTGCTGAGCTGATTCGCACCGCATAACGCAAAACGGCCGCTGTCAGTGATGACAAGCGGCCGTTTTTGTTTCTGAAGCGAGTGTTTACTCAGCCTTTTCTTCCTGAGCATCCAGCGACTCGCGATAGCTGTCGAGCGCCGTGCCAAAGTCAGTGATGAACTGCGGATCTGTCAGCCAGGCCTGGGCGGTGTCGCGGTCCATGCCGTCGGCCCACATGCGGTAATCGATCAGCATGTCGGCGGCCAGGTGAGTGGCGGCCATGGCTTCGTTGTCGGCGTTTTCCATGTCCAGCAGTTCTGGATGGTCGCTGATGATGCCGGCGAGGTTCGACAGCAAGGTCAGCAGCATGTCGTTGCGGCTGGTGGCTTCTGCGTCGCGCATTTTGCTGAACATCGCCAGGGTGTATTCCGGGATCGGCTCGCCGATTTCGCCCAGGTCATCGTCCAGTGCGGCGGGTTTTCTGCCGTGGATGTTGATTTGTTTGGCTTTGATTTTGGCGCGTTTGGCGCGTTTCTGTTGCTTGTTCAGGGATGCCATTAAATTCAGTTCGCTTTCGGTTGTGTTTGAGCCGCGATGGCGTCGGACGCCGCCACATAGTCGGCCTGGAAGGCCGGTGATTCGATCCACGCCAATGCGCCGGCTTCGTCGACTTCGGTGGACCATTGGCGATATTCGATCAGCGCGGCGACGATAAAGTCTGTCGCTGTTTCTTCGCCTTCCTGCTCCAGCACCAACGCAAGCAGCGGGTGTTCAAGGAAGGCCCTGCACATGGCTTGTTGGCTGATCTTTTGCGCGTCGATCATTTCTTTGAACAGGTCGGTCAGGTCCACCGATTCGAAGTCGATGCGATCGTCGTTCGGATCCAGCTCGACCGGTGCTGCGGCCCGTTGGGTGCGGTTCTGCTTGGCCTTGGCTTTGGCGCGTGTGGCGCGTTTGTTCTGCTTGTTGGCGGATGCCATGGACGTCGTTCCGTATTCCGTTGAGTGGGCGCATCAGTCAGTTGCGTGGCACTAGCCGCCCAGGTGTGTTGGGGGCCAGTTTGCCGGTCTGCAACCAGGACAATGCAATGGGCCATAGTGTGGCTTGGTATGGGCTACGAAAAAAGGCGAAATGTCCGACTTCTTGTTCGCCGATGTCTTCGGGGGCGATTCGCAGGTGGCTGTTCGTGCTGTTGGTGAAGTAACCCAGCAGCCGTTCGATGGCTGGAATCGTGCCGTAAGGATCGTCGCTGATGCTGATGGCCAGGTTTTGTGCGGTGACGGATGAGAAGGGCAGTCGCCCGGTTTTTGCGTGAAGGACGCGTCCGCTGGGGCGTTTCTCGTAGTGCGCGGTGGGCATGCTCCAGTCGCGAACCACGCCGGCGGGGGTGTCCTCTAGCCAGCCGAGACGTTTGCCGGGGAAGTAGCCGCAAAGCAATGTCATCAATGGCATCACCAAATGCCACTTGCCGAACATCCGCCAGCGATGGGCGGGCGCGTAATCGCGCCAGTAAGCGAATTGCGCACCGACGGTCACCAGACGTCGAATCATATGCCCGGAAGCTCCCAGGCCCGCTGCACAGCCTCCAAAGCTGTGGCCTACAACATCGATGGGTTGCCCGGGAAATTCACGCTGAGCGCGCTTGAGCATCGCCTCAAAGTCCAGAGCGCCCCAATCTGACCATGAAGCCCGAAGCCCTTTCAACGACGCGGGTCGCGATTCACCGATGCCACGGTAGTCGTAAGTGATCACGTCGAAGCCGTTGGCATACAGGTAATCGGCGAAGCGTGAGTAGTGGCGACAGCGGACTGAGGTGGCGGCGTTGATGATGACGACCGGGCGGGTAGCGTCCTGACGGGGGTGCCTCCAGGTAAAGCCGCCAAGGATGCAGCCGTCTGCGGCGGGCTCCTTGAACGGCTCGCCCGCCGTAGATATTCGCGATGGCAGCTCGGTTTGAGTGGGTGCCAGTGAGGGCATGTCCTGCAAATTCATCGGCGTCGGACCTTTGCGGGTAGCTGCCAACGATAGTCTTCGCGCAGCGTATGAACAATCCACCCGTGCTTATCGGGGCCTGTGCTTGAGTAATCGCTCCTCAAGCACCGCCCATTCCCGATCCAGTTCTGTGCGAAGTTCCTCCTCGCTCGGCAGTACCAGTCTGTAGGTACTGGCGAACAGTTGTTCGTTGCCTTGCAGCACTGAATAGCGCACCACCGATTCATCTTTTTGCGCGCTGGAGTTGATTGATCAAGGCTTGTTCAAGTTCGCTTTCCTGGATCAAGCCCGCATTGGGCAGGCCGAGAAACTCCAGTAGCACTGGGTCCCGGATGAAATCCCGAGGGCTGGCGTTCATTTGCTGGATATTGGTGGCGGCTTCCTGTTTGACGGCGGCCCGGTCGCGGCTCGCCAGCAAGCGTTCGTAATAGAGGGTATTGATCTGGCGCTCGAGGGCGCGACTTGACCAGTTCTGCAGAGCTGATTCGTTCATGTACCAATGGCGAGCATTGTCATTGTCGACTCGTAGCAATCTGCGGTAGTGGGTCCAGCTCAATTCGGAACGCACTGCGTTCCAAATTGGAAAGGTCTGATAAAAGTCCCGCATGTATCGCAGGTTGCGTTCGTCAAAACCTTTCCCGAACTCCGACGTCAGTACTTTCGCCAGCGTCGACAGTAGCTGCTTTCCATAGCCCGCCCTCCGGGCCCCCTCCTGCTCGAACTCCACAATATGTCGTCCGATCTGCCAGCAGGTTTGCACTTGGACGGTATCGACCGCACGTAGCACCTTCTGCCGCGCCTGACGGATCAATTCGCCAAGATTGCCAACCAATGAGGTGAGTTGCGGGTCTCGGGTGCTATCGGGTTTTAGTGCGCTCATGAGGTCTTCCGGGGCTGGATGAACAGGCAGAAGAGGATTGCAGGGGCGGGTTGGTCAGCGCTGCCGGGCGCTGCTGACAAATCGGAAGGAAAGTCCGACTGGTTTTGCGGGATCACGCCGACGGCAATCCGCGCTTGAGGAATACAACGTGTAGTCCGATTCGCAGTGAACCCAAGTACTAATCAATCTAAAACTTGGCCAATCAGCAGGAAATCTAACAGGCGTAACGATTGGGTTCTGCGGAGCCCGGGAGTCGCCACTATGAAGTACGTCCATTCACTCCTGTTGCTCATCGCCGCTGTTGGCGTGTTGATGTTTCCCGTCATGTTGAGCGCTGCCAGCCTTGAGCCCGTCGACAGCTCGGGCGTGCAAGTCCAGCCGCAACAGCAAGGTGGGATCACTTACCTGTCCGGGGGGATTGGCGAGGATGAGTCGAAGGCCATCCAGCAAGCTGCCGGCTACAACCTGCACATGACATTCTCTATCGGTGCGGAGAACAAATACGTTCCCGATGTGGATGTGGTCATTCAGAAAGAACCAGGGCAGACGGTACTGACGCTGAGTCAGGCTGGCCCGCTGGTGTACGTTCAGCTACCTCCCGGCAAGTACACCGTGGTGGCGACCCGCAATGGTGAGGCGCGACATGACACAACGGATGTCGGAAGCGGCACCGCTCGCAATCTGGTTTTCCACTGGAATGGTGATGAATAGCTACCCAAGCGTCGTGTCGGTTAATTTTTGATCGTTAAAAATAATGCGCAGGGCCGGTCGGCGGCTTATCGAACTGCGATGGCGATTGAAGGCAGGAAGCGCTGGTCAGCGCCGACCGGTAATCATAACGAAGCCAATGAGTTGATGACCGCAACGCGCAAAGGATTGGTTTCTACGCTCAGCAGCTTGATGGCTAAGGCGCAGCAGACCACGATCAACATGGGTTTAATCAATCGTGGACCGACCCGAACGGCGGCTCGTGCACCCAATTGAGCACCGATGAAGGCAGCTAAAGCCATGGCTATGGCAATCGGCCAGATAATCACACCTTTGGTAATGAAGACCGAGAGAGAGCCCAGGTTGCATGAGGCGTTGGCAAGTTTGGTAAAACTCATGGCCCGCATCATGCCCAAGCCACAGAGAAGTACAAACCCGACAATAAAAAAAGAGCCCACACCGGGGCCAAATATACCGTCGTAAAAGCCCAGGATCGGCGCCACGGTAAATGAAAAAAGCAGAATGCCGATTCTCTTGCGTCGATCTTCATTGGCCAGCTTTGGAGAGAACGCAAAATAGATGGCTACCAGAATCAGCATGATAGGCACGCAAATTTCCAGATAGCGCTTATCAATAGAGCTGACCAGCAAGGCACCACTGGCACCGCCAATAAATCCGCAGATAACCAGGAAACGGCCTTCGCGCCACTCGATCATTCCTTTGCGAGCAAAGGTTACAGTTGCCGAAATAGTTGCCGACGCGGCCTGGAACTTGTTCGTTGCAATTGCACTGATCGGATCTACGCCCGCCAGAAACAAGGCAGGCAAGGTGATCAAGCCGCCACCACCGGCAATCGCATCAAAAAAACCGGCGCAAAAAGCGACGAGCGCCAACATGCCGATGACATCCAAAGACATTACATTTCCTCTTTATCGTTATTGGCCAGTCATCAAATGACGGGGCGTTCAACGGCCTGAATACTTGAAAAATCAGCCCTGCAGCAGTAACGGGTCCTCAGAAATAACGAGAGGGGAAGAAAATTTTGAAAGTCCGAAAATGCGAACAAGGACTCGTCTGTTGTCTTTGATGACATCGCGACAGTGCAAGGCCCGGATGTTATTGATGGCCATGGCCGACTCCTGGGTCAGCGTGTATTCAACCGGGGTTGCCTCGCCCACACCCCGGCAAAGGGCGGTGTAAGCGGTTTTGACAAAGGTCGAGACGTTGTCATTGACCGAAAAGCGATACGAGTTAAAGCGGGCTGCGAACCCGACCTTGTCGTCGAACTCCAGAATCGAAACGTTGCGGCCATCTTCCCCTTTGCCACTGACAAAGGAGTCACTACGAGTGAACTGGAAGTTATCCGTGGTCAGTGCGAGGCAGTGGGTGACGCCGATTTTTTCGAGTATGGGTGGGAGTGGAATGACCCGTGTAGGTTCCAGGCTCGGGTTCCACAAGGCGGAAAGTATGAGCGACGACGGAGAGGGCGAGTGCCCGTCTTTCGCGTTCACGGCGCACCAGTAAGGCGCCTCGGTATGCGGGCCGAGCGCTAGCCCGGAATGGGAACTCAGTTCGTTGATTTCCGGCTCGGCATTGATTTTGATGAGTCCGCCGCCCTTGAAATTGGCCACCAATCGAACCAGTTGTCCTTCGTTGTCCATGTCATAGGCAAAGGCATTGTTATCTACCAGTTTCAACAAGATCTGATTACGGGCGGCCAGGCAAAGGACGTCGTATCGATTTTCCAGGGATGTCAGGTCTGGCAGTTCATTTGGAGGGCTGACATCGGTGATTTTTTGCAGGCCTTCAAAGATCAACACGGAAACAAGGCCATCGGAGTAGGCACCCAGCAGTTCGCATTGGTCTTTCGAAAACGAGCACTTTAATTTGGTGGCTGCCAGAGAGGCTTTGGACTTGGCTCCTGATGCCTGTGGCCCGCCAATGGCGGCCAGTTCTTCGGCGAACTGGTGAAGCAATGTTGACTGCCGAATATCAAAGCTGAAAGTGCTGATTTCTTGTTCAGTAAACTCAACGGTTTCGACGTCCGGTTTAATAGCGTCAGTCATTGTCTACATCCCTGTTGTGTCTCTGCTCCCGGTAATGCGGCAGCTCCTGTTCCGATTCTGCCCAATCCGATAATCAGCGTATGTCATCCATTTCCGTTAAAGCATACGGAGCGTTCCGACAGGTCCGAGGGACTGTCAGGAAGGGCTGATCAGCAATGCCTGGCGCTTGCAGGCGTGGCGATAGGAGACGGGGAATTGATGCTTCGTCCGGCGCTTCGATAGTGGCTGGAACAGTGCCTCATCAAATCCCAGGCATAAAAAAACCCTGAATCTTGCGATTCAGGGTTTTCGGTATTTGGTGCCCAGAGACGGAATCGAACCGCCGACACGGGGATTTTCAATCCCCTGCTCTACCGACTGAGCTATCTGGGCAACGGGGCGCATTAAACTGGTTTTTCAGGGGGTCGTCAAGAAAGTTTTCAAAAAAATTTTAATTATTACCGTCGCTTACGTTCCGACCCTCGAAAAAGCGGGATTATTCAGCCGGCGGAACGTAGCCGTCAGCCTTGGCGTATTCCTCGCCGGAAAAGAACTTGTCCATCTCGCCCTGAAGATATTTGCGGTCTTCGGCGTTCATCATGTTCAGGCGTTTTTCGTTGATCAGCAGAGTCTGGTGCTTTTGCCAGTCTGCCCAGGCTTTGGCCGAGACGTGGTCAAAAATGTCCTGACCTTTTGCGCCTGGAAATGGAGCGCGCTCCAGGGCGGGCAATTCTTCTTTGTACTTGCGGCACATGATGGTGCGGGTCATGACGACTCTCCTGCGTTCAATACGGCGGCCGCGCGTTCGAGCAAGGTTTTGACCGGGGCGGCAAGGCCCAGGCGCGGCGGGGTGGCGAGGTTATACCAGAGCCAGTCGGCCTCGGCCACGTGATGGCCGGCCTCCTGGACCTGAACCAGCCAGGGTTCGATGGACAACTGAAAATGACTGAAGGTGTGCACCAGGCTCGGCAGCGCCTGTTGGCTGCCAAGCTCCAGTGAGTGCTGCGAAGCCAGATGTTGCAGGTCGTCGAGGTCGTCGAGTTCCGGCAGGCTCCATAGACCGCCCCACAAGCCCGTGGAAGGGCGACGGTAAAGCAGAATCGCGCCTTCGCCGTTGGCGAGCATCGGCATCAGCGTGCGCTTCTGTGGCACGGCTTTGCGCGGTTTGGGGATCGGGTAGCGCGTCTCCAGGCCAAGCATGTGCGCTTCGCAGCCTTTTTCCAGCGGGCAGAGCAGGCAGCTCGGCTTGCTGCGGGTGCACAGTGTGGCACCCAGATCCATCATCGCCTGGGTATAGGCGTTGACTCGATCATGCGGCGTAAAGCGCTCAGCGTTGGCCCACAGCTGTTTGGCGACCTTTGGCTCGCCGGGATAGCCCTCTTGCGCAGTAAAGCGCGCCAGCACCCGTTTGACGTTGCCGTCGAGGATCGGCGCCCGCAGGCCCATGCTCAGGCTGGCGATGGCGCCGGCCGTGGACAGGCCGATACCCGGCAGATCAACCAGCTTTTCCACATCGCGGGGAAACTCGCCGCCGTATTCGGCGACAACGATCTTCGCGGTCTTCTGCAAATTACGTGCGCGGGTGTAGTAACCGAGGCCGGTCCACAGGTGCAGGACTTCGTCTTCCGGCGCAGCGGCCAGGGCTTCGACCGTCGGCAACGAGGCCATGAAACGGTCGAAGTAGTTCAGCACGGTGCTGACCTGGGTCTGCTGCAACATGATTTCCGAGACCCACACCCGATACGGGGTGATGCCTTGTTGCCAGGGCAAATCGTGACGGCCGTGGCGGTCGTACCAGTCCAGCACCGCCGATGAAAACTGCTCGGCTCTCATCGCTTGAACAGCCCCTTCAAAGCGTTTTTCAGTTCCGGGCTGACTTTGTCGCCAAGCTTCTCGTCGATTTTTTCGCTGATCCGTTCGCCGGCCAGTTTGCTCGCGACCTGACCCATGCGTTCGTTATCGAGGCGGCAAGCCTTGGCGCCCAGTTCCAGCGGGCCACGGCAGCGCAGCGGCCACTCGATGCCGACGAACTTCTCGCCGACCTGGCAGGCCGGGTCCGGCATGTCGCTCTTGTCACCTTCGACGATAACGCCCACGCGGTAATCCATGCCCAGCACCCGCAGATCGACATCGCCGTCGCCGTTGACGGTCATGCCCGGGATGCGCACTTTCAGGTCCGGGTTGCTGGCCACGCCGTTGCGGAAGGTCAGGTTGCCCTTGAGCTCCTGGAACGGTGTGTCCTTGCCCCGTGGCTCGCCGCTGAGGGATTTACGGTTCAGGGTGGCGATGCCTTTGCACAGCTGTTGTTCGAGGTTGGCATTGAGCAGCACGCCGTTGTTGATGACGAAACTGGCGTTGCCGTTGAGGCTTTCGATCAGCGCTTTCTGGCTGTTGCCGCTGCCGGTCAGGTTGCTGTTGACCGTCACCAGGCCTTTGACCGGCGGATTTTTACCCTGGCTTTCAAGGATTTTTTCCACCGGTACCTTGCTGATGCTCGTCTGCATGTTCAGCGCTGGCACCTGTTGGCGCACGTCGAGCGTACCTTTGGCGTCGAAGTTGCCGTCGTAAAGGTCGCCGCGAAGACTTTCCAGGGTCAGCAGACCGCCCTGGCCTGTGGCCTTGAGCGCAGCGTTCTGGATCGGCAATTTATCGAGCGTCAACTGACCGAAGGTGAGGTCAGCGTCTACGTCGAGTTTGCTCAGGCGTTCCACCGGCAGCAGGCGCTCGTTGCTCCACGCGTCTTTGGTCGGTGCTTGCGGCAGCGGTGTGCTGCCGGCACCAGCCATGGCATCGGCCTCGGTGCTGGCCACTTCGGCCTGACGCACCTGCGTCGCGCTACTGGCTTCGGCGGATTTTGGCGGCAGATAACGGTCGACGTTGAAGGTGTCGGCCTTGAGGGTCGCCCGCAGTGATTGCTTGGCAAAGTCCTCGACGGCGATGCGGCCGCTGAAGGTGCTGTCGTCGACTTTGAGGTTGATGTTGTCGAGCACCACGCTGGTCGGCGTGCCAGCAAGGCGGCTGACCAGTTCGACTTTGCTCAGGCTGCCTTCAGCCATCGCCGGAAGCTTCTGGCCGATGCTGTCGACGAATTTCGCCAGATCGAACTGGGCGATCGACAGACCGCCGCTGATTTGCGGGGTTTTGTCGAGGTCGTTGACCTTCAGTTCACCCAATGCACGCAGTTGGTTGGCAGAGATCTTGATGCCGGTCCATTCGGCGACGTTCGCCGCTTTATCCAGCAACAACTGGCCCTGGGCGGCGAAGGTCATGGTTTTGCCTTGCAGCGGATCGCCAGCCACTTCGCCAGAGAGTTTCATGTCTTCGAGTTTGTAGCGCTGCAGTGCGCGCTCGAAACGCAGCTCGCCGTTGAGCTCGGTACGGACACGCAAGACCGGCTGGTTGGTGCCCAGGAACGCGGTGAGTTTGACCGGGATGTTCGTGGAGTCATGCACCGGGCCGGTACTCAGCTGGATGCTTTCGGCGCTGAATTGCTTGCCGGTTTTTTCGTCGCTGTATTCAACGCGGGCGTTGTTGACGGTCAGGCTGTCGATGTCCAGGCGAATCGGCTGGGCCGGTTTTTCCGCTTGGGCGGTGGTCTCGGTCGCTGGTTCGCCAGGGGTCGCGGGCGGGGTGGCCGGCGCCGGTGCCTTGCCGATGTCTTGCCAGTTGCCGTGACCGTCTTTGTCGCGGGTCAGGCGCAGGTTCAGGCCTTCGACGCGTACATCGCTCATCTGCACTTCACGGCGCAGCAGCGGCAGCACACGGACCGACAGGCCAAGCATCTGCAAGTCAGCGAATGGTTCGGTGGGCTTGGCCAGGGTCGCGACGCTGGCTTCGTGCAATTCCAGGCCCAGCCACGGGAACAGGCTCCAACCGATATCGCCATTGAGCGTCAGCTCGATGTGGGCCTTGTCGCGGGCTATCTGGCGAATCTCGTCTTTATAGTCGTTGGGATCAAAGAGGTGGGTCAGGGCAAAGCCCAGCGCCACAATGATCAGCAACAGCCCGAGAAGTACCAGACCCAGGATTTTGCCGAACGCTTTCATGGGCGAGTCCTTGTAGTTAGTCGAATTCGAAATTTAGCCGGGGAGTATAGCGCTCCGCAGCGGACGACCGGTCAGCGATCATGTCGGCAACACATCCAGCGGTATTTTCAGTTTGGCCGCCAGCGCTTGTGCCTCCAGATGCCCGGCAGGCGCCAACAGACGCAATGTCGTACCCGCTTGCGACGCCATTTTCTGCGCTTCGTTCACCAGGCGCTCGGCCACGCCACGACGACGGGTAATTTTTCGTACGCATAGTTGGGACAGGTGCCAGACATCCTGGTGCCGTTGCAGGCGTGCCGCGCCTAACAGTCGATCATTGAAGCGGCCAGCGATCAGCGAGCCGTCCAGCAGGCAGCCTTCGATCAGCTGAGCCTCCCCGGTAAACGGGGCAAACAGCCAGTCCGGCGCATCGCGGTAGATTTTCTGCAGATCTTGCTGATCCTGATAAGTGGCTTCGTTTAGCGGCTCGACAATGATCGGCATGAGGGCTCCTTCAGTGGTACGAGAACTGATGACATACAAAAGGTGATATCACTTTGATTTTTCTGTCACGTACAGATGGTAACCTCTGCCGGTTCGTCCGTCCTTCTGCGACGTGATGTCGCACCAAAATGGAGCTTCACCTCAAAAACAGTCATGCGTGCGCATAAAGGCTGGGGGTGAGGAGCGCTGACGAACCATTCTAATAATTGGGGGATACACCATGACCACGAGCATCACGGCGGACGGCCTCAAAGCCGACCAGCCCGCGTTCCTGTCCAAAGAGCGCATCATCGCCAAGCCCGGTTTCAACCGTTGGCTGGTACCACCGGCCGCCCTGGCCATCCACCTGTGCATCGGCATGGCCTACGGCTTTTCGGTGTTCTGGTTGCCACTGTCCAAAGCCCTGGGCGTGACCAAGGCAGTGGCCTGCGCGCCGGACATGAGCTTCATCTCGCAAGTCTTCTCGTCGCAATGCGACTGGCCGATCTCGATGCTCGGCTGGATCTACACCCTGTTCTTCATCTTTCTCGGTTGCTCGGCCGCCATCTGGGGTGGCTGGCTGGAACACGCCGGGCCACGCAAGGCTGGCGTTGTATCGGCACTGTGCTGGTGTGGCGGTCTGCTGATTTCAGCGCTGGGGGTCTATACCCACCAGATATGGCTGATGTGGATCGGCTCCGGGGTCATTGGCGGTATCGGCCTGGGCCTGGGTTACATCTCGCCGGTCTCGACCCTGATCAAGTGGTTCCCGGACAAGCGCGGCATGGCGACCGGCATGGCTATCATGGGTTTTGGCGGTGGCGCGATGGTTGGTGCTCCGCTGGCCGCAGCCCTGATGGGCCACTTCGCTTCGCCAACCAGCGTCGGCGTATGGCAGAGCTTTCTGGTGATGGCCGCGATCTACTTCGTGTTCATGATCGGTGGCGCACTGTCCTACCGCGTGCCGCCAACCGGCTGGAAGCCTGAAGGCTGGACCGCTCCGGCGAAGAAAGCTTCCAACGCGATGATCACCCACCGTCACGTCCACGTGAACGTGGCGTGGAAAACCCCGCAATTCCGTCTGGTGTGGCTGGTGTTGTGCCTGAACGTTTCGGCGGGTATCGGCATCCTCGGCATGGCTTCGCCGCTGTTGCAGGAAGTGTTCGGAGGTAAATTGATCGGTGTTGACCTTCCGTTCGGTCAACTGGATGCCGGGCAACTGGCCTCGATCGCTGCGATCGCTGCCGGTTTCACCGGTTTGCTTAGCCTGTTCAACATCGGTGGCCGGTTCTTCTGGGCCTCGTTCTCGGATTACCTGGGCCGCAAAAACACCTATTTCGTGTTCTTCGCCCTGGGTTTTGCCCTGTACGCGCTGATCCCGAACCTCGGTCACCTGGGCAACGTTGCGCTATTCGTGGCGGCCTTCTGCATCATCCTGTCGATGTACGGCGGTGGTTTTGCGACTGTCCCTGCGTATCTCGCGGATCTGTTCGGTACGCAAATGGTCGGCGCGATCCACGGTCGTCTGCTGACGGCCTGGGCGGCGGCGGGCGTGTTGGGTCCGGTGTTGGTGAACTACCTGCGTGAGTATCAGCTGAGCATCGGCGTTGAACGCGCCGCGGCTTACGACATCACCCTGTACATCCTTGCGGGCCTGCTGGTGCTGGGTTTCATCTGCAACCTGCTGGTGCGTCCGGTGGCTGACAAGTACTTCATGACCGACGCTGAACTGGCTGCCGAACAGGCGCTGGGCCACGACAAAGGTGCTGATGCCAGCACTTCGCTGGAGTGGAAAGCGGCACCTGGCACACGTCCGCTGGCAATTGCTGCGTGGCTGGTGGTGGGGATTCCGTTGGCATGGGGTGTTTGGGTAACCCTGCAGAAAACTGCAGTACTGTTCCACTAAGTTAAGTAAACGCATCACCCCTGTGGGAGCGAGCTTGCTCGCGATGGCGGTCTGACAGTCGACAGAGATGTTGAATGTGAGAGCCTCATCGCGAGCAAGCTCGCTCCCACATTTGATTGTGTCGTCATCAAAACCGCTTGTATGGACATGTCTATCCCCGACAACACCGGGTTCTGTCCGTCAGTGATATCACCTCCCGTGTTTCTGTTTCCGGCCTGCGCCCCTATAATGGTTGCCTTTTTCGCCCAATGATTTTGCGGAGCTGGTGATGGCCGAACGTAAGGCGTCAGTCGAGCGCGACACTCTGGAAACCCAGATCAAAGCCTCGATCAACCTGGATGGCACCGGAAAGGCCCGATTTGATATCGGTGTTCCTTTTCTTGAGCACATGCTGGACCAGATCGCCCGTCACGGGCTGATCGACCTGGATATTGTCAGCAAGGGCGACCTGCATATCGACGACCACCACACGGTGGAAGACGTCGGTATCACCCTGGGTCAGGCCTTCGCCAAAGCCATCGGTGACAAGAAAGGCATCCGTCGCTACGGCCATGCCTACGTGCCGCTCGATGAAGCGCTGTCGCGCGTGGTGATCGACTTCTCCGGCCGTCCTGGCCTGCAGATGCATGTTCCCTATACCCGCGCCACCGTCGGCGGCTTCGACGTTGACCTGTTCCAGGAATTCTTCCAGGGCTTCGTCAACCACGCCCTCGTCAGCCTGCACATCGACAACCTGCGTGGCACCAACACCCACCACCAGATCGAGACCGTGTTCAAGGCTTTCGGCCGCGCATTGCGCATGGCCGTAGAGCTGGATGACCGCATGGCCGGTCAGATGCCGTCGACCAAAGGCGTTCTGTAATGCAGACGGTCGCGGTTATCGATTACGGCATGGGCAACCTGCACTCGGTGGCCAAGGCCCTCGAGCACGTCGGTGCCGGCAAGGTCCTGATCACCAGCGATGCCGACGTGATTCGCGAAGCCGACCGGGTGGTATTCCCCGGCGTCGGCGCGATTCGCGATTGCATGGCGGAGATCCGTCGCCTGGGCTTCGACTCGCTGGTGCGTGAAGTCAGCCAGGACCGTCCGTTCCTCGGCATCTGCGTCGGCATGCAAGCCTTGCTCGACAGCAGTGAAGAGAACGACGGCGTCGACTGCATCGGCCTGTTTCCGGGCGCGGTGAAGTTCTTCGGCAAAGACCTGCACGAAGATGGCGAACACCTGAAAGTCCCGCACATGGGCTGGAACGAAGTGAAGCAGACGGTCACACATCCGCTGTGGCACAACATTCCGGACCTGGCGCGTTTCTACTTCGTGCACAGCTACTACATCGCTGCCGGCAACCCGCGGCAAGTGGTGGGTGGCGGTCACTACGGTGTCGATTTCGCCGCCGCGCTGGCCGACGGCTCGCGTTTCGCCGTGCAGTTCCACCCGGAGAAGAGCCATACCCATGGCCTGCAATTGCTGCAGAACTTCGCCGCGTGGGATGGTCGCTGGTAAATGGCAGTCAAGAAATCCAAGCCGCCGATCCTGACCCTCACTCCCGAACAGGAGAACGAGGCCAATCACAAGATCAAACGCTTTATGGAAGATCGCTTCGAACTGGACCTGGGTTCGTTCGAAGCGGCTGAAATCCTTGAGCTGTTTACCCGTGAAATTGCGCCGCACTATTACAACAGGGCGATTTTCGATGTGCAGACGCACCTCAAAGAGAGGTTCGAAAGCATCGAAAGCGACTTGTGGGCGCTCGAGAAAAACTGATTTCCGAGCGAAGCTGAACACTCGAATTTGAAGGTTTGCCAGATGCTGATTATTCCCGCTATCGATCTTAAAGACGGTGCCTGTGTTCGTCTGCGCCAGGGCCGCATGGAAGATTCCACGGTGTTCTCCGATGACCCGGTGAGCATGGCTGCCAAGTGGGTGGAAGGCGGTTGCCGCCGTCTGCATCTGGTCGACCTGAACGGCGCCTTCGAAGGCCAGCCGGTCAACGGCGAAGTGGTCACCGCCATCGCCAAGCGCTACCCGAACCTGCCGATTCAGATCGGCGGCGGTATCCGTTCCCTGGAAACCATCGAACACTACGTGAAAGCGGGCGTGAGCTACGTGATCATCGGCACCAAAGCCGTGAAAGATCCGGCTTTCGTTGCTGAAGCCTGTCGCGCGTTCCCAGGTAAAGTGATTGTCGGTCTGGATGCGAAAGACGGTTTTGTCGCCACTGACGGCTGGGCTGAAATAAGCACCATTCAGGTGATCGACCTGGCCAAGCAATTCGAAGCTGATGGCGTGTCCGCGATCGTTTATACCGACATCGCCAAAGACGGCATGATGCAGGGCTGCAACGTTTCGTACACTGCGGCCCTGGCCGCAGCGACGAAGATTCCGGTGATCGCCTCCGGTGGCATCCACAACCTCGGTGACATCAAGTCGCTGCTCGACGCCAAGGCGCCAGGCATCATCGGCGCCATCACTGGCCGGGCGATCTACGAAGGCACTCTCGATGTCGCTGAAGCGCAAGCTTTCTGCGATTCGTACAAAGGCTGAGGACTGACCATGGCGCTGGCAAAACGCATCATCCCTTGCCTGGACGTGGATAACGGCCGGGTGGTCAAGGGCGTCAAGTTCGAGAACATCCGTGATGCCGGCGACCCGGTGGAAATCGCCCGTCGCTATGACGAGCAGGGTGCCGACGAGATTACCTTTCTCGACATCACCGCCAGCGTCGACGGTCGCGACACCACGCTGCATACCGTTGAGCGCATGGCCAGCCAGGTGTTCATTCCGCTGACCGTGGGCGGCGGTGTGCGTACCGTGCAGGACATTCGCAATCTGCTGAATGCTGGCGCGGACAAGGTTTCGATCAACACCGCCGCGGTATTCAACCCGGAATTCGTCGGCGAAGCGGCCCAGCATTTCGGCTCGCAATGCATCGTCGTCGCCATCGACGCTAAAAAGGTTTCACTTCCGGGCGAAACCCCGCGCTGGGAAATCTTCACTCACGGTGGCCGCAAACCGACCGGGCTCGACGCCGTTGAATGGGCGAAGAAGATGGAAGGCCTGGGCGCCGGTGAAATCCTGCTGACCAGCATGGACCAGGACGGCATGAAAAACGGCTTCGATCTGGGCGTTACCCGCGCGATCAGCGATGCATTGGGTATTCCGGTGATTGCTTCGGGCGGCGTCGGCAACCTGCAGCACTTGGCTGACGGCATTCTAGAAGGCCACGCCAGCGCGGTGCTGGCGGCGAGTATTTTCCACTTCGGCGAATACACCGTGCAGGAAGCCAAGGCCTACATGGCTCATCGCGGCATCGTGATGCGCTAAACAAACCGATACAGGCCAGTGGACATCATGGCGGGCTCAGGGCACTCTTGGGTACGCCATGGATCTCGGTAGCCAGACATGCTTAGACGCCTTCTTCTTGCCCTCGCCAGCGCTTCTCTATTGCTCGTCAATGGAGCGCATGCCGCAGAAAATCCCGACACCGACCTGGTGTTGCTGACAGAAAACTTCCCGCCCTACAACATGGCCAAGAACGGCAAGAATTTCGCTCAGGATGAGAACATCAATGGCATCGCCGTTGACATCGTCCGGGAGATGTTCAAACGCGCAGAAATCACCTACAGCCTGACACTGCGTTTCCCCTGGGAGCGAATCTACAAGATCGCCCTGGAGAAACCCGGTTACGGCGTGTTTGTGATGGCGCGGCTGCCGGACCGCGAGAAGCTCTTCAAGTGGGTCGGCCCGATTGGCCCGGACGACTGGATCATGCTGGCCAAGGCTGACAGCAAGATCAGCCTTGAGTCGCTGGAGCAGGCGCGCAAGTACAAGATTGGTGCCTACAAGGGCGATGCGATTGCCGAGACGTTGGCCAAGCAAGGGCTGAAGCCGATTGTGGTGCTGCGGGATCAGGACAATGCGAAGAAACTGGTTAATGGCCAGATTGATCTATGGGCCACCGGCGATCCGGCCGGGCGTTACCTGGCGCGTCAGGACGGGGTGACAGGGCTCAAGACTGTGCTGCGCTTCAACAGCGCCGAGTTGTATCTGGCGCTGAACAAGGACGTGCCGGACGAAACTGTCGCCAAGCTGCAAGCCGCGCTGGATCAGCTGCGCAAGGAAGGCGTGGTGGACGACATCATGGCGAAGTATCTGTAACCATCACTTCGATACAACCTGAGACGGAGCCGGCGTCGCGCTCAAGTACACGGCACTTGTAAACACGTTATTCAACATTGCTCTTGTCAGCTGCAGTTCCCCTGAGGCGACGCCGATAATGCACAGTGCATGTGCGCCGCTTTGTGGCCCGATTTCAGTATTGATGTAAGCATCTTCAGCGCTGATGGCGGCGCTGTAATTGTCGGAAGCTTTGCAGTCCCTGGCGTTATGGACCGTTTTGTAGCGATAGAAGGGCGCCTCGAGGGAGAACCTGAAGTCCCACGTAGGCAATACGACCTGCTCATCCGCGTTTTGCGTTCTATGAACGTATGACTTGAGCTTCCAGGGCTCCGTGACAGTCAGCTCGACCGGCTCCAACGAACAGTTCGCCCCATCACTGGTGAAGACACCGTCAATAAAGCAGTTGTGTAGAAAGTTGGCAGAGTAGCTGTAGTTGAAACGGGCGGCCTTGCAAGACGTCGAGTGCTCACAATCGGGCGGCGCTGGGGTATTGCGCGAGATCACGACTTTACTGACGATGCCAGTGATTTCATTGGTGCGGCGGTTCAGCATCGGGCTACCGGAGCTGCCACCGTGAAGGTCGCAGCTGTTTTTCATGGCCAAAGGGAATACCCCGGGGTGATCGATGAACGTTCCGGCGGTTTGTTCAGCGCAGGCGCTCAGTCGAAGCCCCTGTTCGGTAAAGCCGCTCGGCGCGCCAATGTTAAGCGCATCATGGCTTTCGTTGGTTTGATGGGACGCCAGCTTGAGCGGGTTGACCCCGGCCTGTATCAGCGACGCCAATGTTGCGTCGACCTCCAGTACTGCAAGATCGGTCCCGACCAGACTGCTCCATCGGGCAGTCCGGATGGCGTATTGGCGCTTACGCTGTGGCATGTCATGAAAGTAGTGGAAGGTGACGCTGGCTTTAAAAGGCAGATTGGTCCGCGCCGAACCGTACTGAAACAACACGCAATGACCGCTGGTGAGCAGGTAAGCAGAGCCGGTGGCTCGGCCTTGCCTGTTTCGCGTATCCAGTAGAACGGCGCTGCAGGTCAAGCCCGATGGGAGATTCAGTCGTCCCACGCCGCTCCAGAGTTCATAAAAATGTTCGCTGTTTTGCAGTGCCCTTGACGGTGAGTCGTTGACGGCGCCTTCGCCCAGATCGCGGGCCTGCACTGCGGAAATAGCCAGCAGGCCAATCAGGCCTGCGAAGCAAAAGAAGCTAAGGTATTTCATGTCCATTCCTTGGTGATGAAATTCAGGGTGAGCGCTATCGTGGCACGCGGCGGTGTACCGGCAGGTATAAATAGTTATCGCGAAATGGAGTGGGATGCGAGGAGTTATCGGGCGGTCGGGAGGCGGTACTGGCCATCCTTGCCGTGCGCTGCCGTTGCACGATTGCCGCGCACGCTGATCATCTGTTTGATGTCGATCCAGTCAATGCCCTGAGCCTTGAGCTTGGGTAATTCACGTTCAAGTACCGCTAATGTCTGCGGATACGGATGCCCGATCATCACCGCAGAACCCTGTTTGCGCGCCAGGCTGATAGCCGTCTGTAGTTGAGTAAAAATCGCGGCTTCAGTGGGCTCGTCATCCAGGAATACATCCCGCGAAACGCTCGCCAGACCAATCTTCTGCGCCTCGGCGGCCGCCACGGTTTGCGCGCTGGTACGGCTGTCGACGAAGAATTTGTGCCGGCGCTGCAATTCGGCCATCAGCCAGGCCATGGCGGCTGGCTGAGAGGTCATGCGACTGCCCATGTGATTGTTGATGCCAGCGGTATAGGGCACGACCTTGAGCGCCGCGTTCAGGCGTTTCTCGAGTTCGTCGATGGGCAAGTCGGGATGCCAGGCGAACGGGCCGGTGGCCGGGTCCATGGGCATGTGCAGGATGACGATCTTGCCGGCGCGATGGGCTTCGCGGGCGAATTCGGTGGCGTGGGGTGTGTCAGGCATGATCGCCGTGGTCACCGGACCGGGCAGGGCGAGCACGCGGCGATCCCGGGGCAGGTTCTGCCCCAGGTCATCGATGATCAGAGTGATGTAGGCCTTTTGAGGGGCGGGCGCCGCGTGAGCGACACCCACCAGACAGCACAGCAGGCCGAGGAGCAACCGCAGGCGCATCTCAGCGGCCGGAGGTGATGCTCAACCCTTTGAGCAGGCTCAGGGCCTGGGCCAACTGGTAATCATCATCCTGCGGCATCGCCTTGGCTTTGCCACTGGAGCTGGTCGGTTTGTCGGCGCCGCCGTTGCCATTGCCCAGGTGACCTTGCAGGTCGGCTTCCTTGAAGTACTCGCCGTCCTGCTCGTTGGTGATCTTGGCCTTGCGCACTTCGATGTCCGGGACGATGCCCTGAGCCTGGATCGAGCGGCCGTTCGGCGTGTAATACAGCGCCGTGGTGATCTTCAGTGCGCGTTCGTTGTTCAGCGGCAACACGGTTTGTACCGAGCCTTTGCCGAAACTAGTGGTGCCCATGACCACCGCGCGTTTCTGATCCTGCAAGGCACCGGCGACAATTTCCGACGCCGAGGCGCTGCCGCCGTTGATCAGTGCGACCATTGGCACGGCTTCGCTTTCGTCCTTGCCGGTGGCGGAGAAGCGCAGTTCGGAGTTGGCAATTCGGCCCTTGGTGTAAACGATCAGGCCCTTGGTGATGAAGTGGTCGACCACCTCCACCGCCGCTTGCAGCACGCCGCCCGGGTTGTTACGCAGGTCGAGGACGATGCCTTTGAGCTTCTTGCCGTTGTCTTTGCGCAGCTTGGCCAGGGCTTTAGAGACTTCTTCGCCGGTCTTGACCTGGAACTGGGTGATGCGGATGTAGCCGTAGCCGGATTCCAGCAGCTGGCTCTTCACGCTCTTCACTTGAATGATGGCGCGGGCCAGGGTCACGTCGAACGGCGTACCGCCGTCGCGCACCAGGGTCAGGGTGATTTTCTGGCCGATCTTGCCGCGCATCTTGTCCACGGCTTCGGTCATGCTCTGGCCGCGGGTCGGTTGGCCGTTGATCTTGACGATGAAGTCGCCGGCCTGAATGCCAGCCTTGGAGGCCGGAGTGTCATCGATCGGTGAAACGACCTTGATGAAACCGTCTTCGGCGCCAACTTCGATGCCCAGGCCGCCGAACTCACCGCTGGTGCTTTCCTGCAATTCAGCGAAGTCTTCCGGGCCCAGGTAGGCGGAGTGCGGGTCGAGGTTGCTGAGCATGCCTTTGATGGCGTTTTCCAGCAGGGTTTTGTCGTCCACCGGCTCGACATAGGCGGCCTTGATCCGATCCATGACCTCGGCAAAGGTGCGCAACTCTTCCAGAGGCAACGGCGCCTTGGTGGTCGCAGCAGTGCCCGCAGGCGCGACCGCCGGGGCCGGTTGAGCGGCGAACGCCAGAGGCGCGCCGATCACCAGGGCGATCGTCAGGGCCAGCGAGGTAAGGCGGGACAAATGCAGCATGTCGAACGAACTCCTGAATTAGGTCGCGTGCTTATCCTTGCGCGCGACACCATTGCGCTGGATCACTCGGGTGACCCTGCTGACGAATAGCGAAATACAGCGCTGGTGTGTCCTGCCCGCCACTGCTACCCACAGTAGAGATGGACTCACCGGCTTTTACCACGTCACCCGCAGACTTGAGCAGCGTCTGGTTGTGACCATAAAGACTCAAAAAACCGTTGCCGTGGTCGAGAATCACCAGCAGCCCGGCGCCTCGCAACCAGTCGGCAAACACCACGCGACCGCCATGCACGGCGTGCACCTGGCTGCCGGCGGAGGCGCTGATCATCACGCCGTCCCACTTGGTGCGGGCATCGTCGCCACGTGATTCGCCAAAGCGTGCAAGCAGTCGACCATCAACTGGCCAGGGAAGTTTTCCCCGGCTTGAAGCAAAGGGGCCGCCAAAGGTCTCGCCTGAACTTGATACCAGGACGCCGGGTGTCGATTTAACGGGTTTGCGTGGGGCATCAGTAGCGTCTGCGTCTGCTGCAGCCTGAGCCTCACGTAAACGCTTTTTTTCGGCTTCCTGCTGGGCGATCAGCGCTTTTTGCCGCGCTTCTTCTGCCTCTCGGGCCTGACGGGCCAGGGTTTCTTCAATGGTTTTAAGGACTTTAGACAGGTCTGCCTGATCCTGCTCGCGGGCTGCCAGCTTCTGATCGCGGGCCTTCACGTCGTCGCTGAGCTTGGCCAGAACTTGCTGACGCTCCTTGCGGACTTTGTCGAGTTCATCACGCTGGCTATCGAGGCTGCTTTTCTGCACCAGCAATTGCGCCTGTTGCATGGCGATGTCTTTTTCGACATTGGCCAGTTGGCGCAGGGTTTCGTTGAAATTCTTCAGCTGCTCCAGGCGGGCCTGGCTCAGGTAGTCGTAATAGGTGAGGGTACGGGCGAATTTTTCCGGGTTCTGCTGGTTGAGCAGCAGCTTCAAGTACTCCTGACGGCCGTTCTGATAGGCCGCGCGGGCCTGAATGGCGATCAGTCGTTGCTGTTCAATGCGCGCGCTCTGGAGTTTTTTTTTCTCGGCATCGAGTCGCTGCAGCTCGGCTTCGCTTTTCTTCAGCTCTTTTTGCAGGGCTTCGACCTGCTTCTCGAGCTTGCCCATCTCGGTCTCGGTGCCTTTGAGGTCTTTCTGCACACCGGTTTTTTCTTCCTGGAGCTTGCCCAGCAGTTTTTTCAGCTCGGTAATGTCCTGACGCGTGGCGTCCAACTGTTGTTGGGTTTGCGCGCGCTCGTCAGCAAAGGCCGGTTGGAGCAGGCAAGTCAGAGCAAGGGCTATCAGGACGCGAAGCATAGAGGCGGGCGACACCAGGGAAAGGGACGGCCTAGTATGCCCGCCAAGCGCTGCAAAAAAAACGCCCAATTGGGGCTGTGTGATAACCGGGCTGAAAAACACTGAAAACCAATGTGGGAGCGGCGGTGCGACGATTCGACTTGCTCGCGAATGCGGGCTGTCAGGCAATGTTGATGTCGACTGATACACAGCATTCGCGAGCAAGCCCGCTCCCACAGGGTTTTGGTGGTGTTTGAAGGGTCGGGTTACACCAGAATCGATGTCCCGGTCATTTCGGCTGGTTTCTCAAGATCCATCAACATCAGCATCGTCGGCGCCACATCTGCCAACACTCCGCCATCACGAACCTTCAGATCCCGCTTGCCAACATAGATGAACGGCACCGGCTCGGTGGTGTGGGCGGTGTGGGCCTGGCCGGTGGATTCATCGGCCATTTGCTCGACGTTACCGTGGTCAGCAGTGATCAACGCTTCGCCGCCGACTTTTTCCAGCGCCTCGACGATGCGACCAACGCACAGGTCCAGACATTCAACGGCTTTTACCGCTGCGTCGAACACGCCGCTGTGGCCGACCATGTCGCCGTTGGCGTAGTTGACCACGATCACGTCGTAACGCTGGTTTTCGATGGCATCGACGATGCGGTCGGTGACTTCCGGGGCGCTCATCTCGGGCTGCAAGTCATAGGTGGCGACTTTTGGCGACGGGATCAGGATGCGTTCTTCGCCCGGGAACGGTTCTTCACGGCCGCCGGAGAAGAAGAAGGTCACGTGGGCGTATTTCTCGGTTTCAGCGATGCGCAGTTGGGTCTTGCCGTTTTTCGCCAGGTAGTCGCCCAGCACGTTGTCCAGGCTGCCTGCGGCGAAGGCCGATGGCGCAGGAATGCTGGCGGCGTATTGGGTCAGCATGACGAAGCCGGCCAGTTTCGGCTGGCGGGCACGTTCGAATTCCTTGAAATCGTCTTCGACGAATACGCGGGTCAGTTCACGGGCGCGGTCGGCACGGAAGTTCATGAAGACCACGGCGTCGCCGTCTTCGACTTTCACCGGCTCGCCGATGGAAGTGGCTTTGACGAATTCGTCGCTCTCGCCACGTTCGTACGCGGCTTGTAGACCTTCTTGTGCGGTGGCGGCGTTGAATTCGCCGTTGCCATCGACAATCAGGTTGTAAGCCTGGGACACGCGGTCCCAACGGTTGTCGCGGTCCATGGCGAAGTAACGGCCGACAATGCTGGCGATCCGGCCTTTGCCGAGGGCCTGGAAGGCCGCATCCAGCAGTTCGATGGACGACTGAGCGCTTTTTGGCGGCGTGTCGCGACCATCAAGGAAGGCGTGCAGATATATTTTTTCGGCGCCGCGCTTGAAAGCCAGTTCAGCCATGGCCACCAGGTGATCCTGATGGCTGTGAACGCCGCCATCGGACAGCAGGCCCATGAAGTGCACGGCTTTGCCGGCAGCAACGGCTTTATCGACGGCAGCGCAGATGGTCGGGTTCTCGAAAAACTCGTCGTCGCGGATCGATTTGGTCACGCGCGTGAAGTCTTGATACACCACGCGACCAGCGCCAAGGTTCATGTGGCCGACTTCGGAGTTGCCCATCTGGCCATCCGGCAGGCCGACATCCATGCCGCTGCCCGAGATCAGGCCGTTCGGCACGGTGGCCCACAGACGGTCCAGTACGGGCTTCTTCGCCGCAAAGATGGCGTTGGATTCAGGGCTCTCACTGTGACCGAAGCCGTCGAGAATAATCAGGACCAAAGGTTTAGGCGTGGTAGTCATGGATTCCACTCGTGGCTGAGTTAAAAGAGGGCGATGGAAAAGGGAGTGGCAGTTTAAAGCTAAGTTCCGACCGCGTCACCGCCGGACGGGGTTTGGCCCACCATAGTGGCTGTGTATACTGGCCGACATTTTAACGCCCTGGAACCTCCTTCGATGGTTGCTCACCTGATTGAATTTGCCACTAACCACTATCTGCTCGTCGGTATCTTCGTCGTACTGCTGGCGTTGCTGATCGCTTATCAGATGCAAGGCGGCGGCCGCAGCCTGAGCACCGGTGAACTGACCGGGCTGGTCAACAAGGACGCGGGCGTTGTGATCGACATTCGTTCGAACAAGGACTTCGCCGCCGGTCACATTGTTGGCGCAGTGAACATTCCTCACGACAAACTGACCGCTCGCGTCGGCGAACTGGAAAAGCACAAGGCCAAGACCATCATCCTGGTCGACGCCATGGGCCAGACTGCTGGCACTCATGCCCGCGAACTGATGAAGTCCGGCTTCACCGCCGCCAAGCTCTCCGGCGGTATTTCCAGCTGGAAAGGCGACAACCTGCCGCTGGTGAAGTGATATGAGCAACGTCGTCGTCTATTCCAGCGATTACTGCCCTTACTGTTCGCGAGCCAAGTACCTGCTCGAGAACAAAGGCGTGGCCTTCGAAGAGATCAAGGTCGATGGCAAGCCGCAGGTGCGTGCCGCCATGGCTCAGAAGGCCGGACGTACGTCCGTGCCGCAGATCTGGATCGGCAGCACCCACGTGGGTGGTTGTGATGATTTGTTTGCCCTTGAGCGCGCCGGCAAGCTCGACGCCATGCTCAAGGCCTGAATGCCTTCCCTATAAGACCCCAAGATCAGAAAGGATCTGAGATGACTGACCAACAGAACACTGCAGCTAGCGAAGAAGAAACCGCACCGCAATTCTCCTTGCAGCGCATCTACGTACGTGACTTGTCCTTCGAAGCCCCGAAAAGCCCGGCAATCTTCCGCCAGCAGTGGGAACCGAGCGTCGGTCTGGATCTGAACACCCGTCAAAAGGCCCTGGAAGGCGACTTCCACGAAGTCGTACTGACCCTGTCCGTCACCGTGAAGAACGGCGACGAAGTGGCGTTCATTGCTGAAGTGCAACAGGCCGGGATCTTCCTGATCAAGAACCTCGACGACGCTTCGATGAGCCACACCCTCGGCGCGTTCTGCCCGAACATCCTGTTCCCGTACGCTCGCGAAACCCTGGACAGCCTGGTCACCCGCGGTTCGTTCCCGGCCCTGATGCTGGCCCCGGTGAACTTCGACGCGCTGTACGCACAAGAACTGCAACGCATGCAGGCTGCGGGCGAAACCCCGACCGTTCAATAAAAGCTTCGTTTGCTCCATGAAAAAAGCGCCTCTGAAGGCGCTTTTTTCATGGAGCAAACGAAACCTTCGAGTAGGAGCTGCCGAAGGCTGCGATCTTTTGATCTTGATTTTGAAGATCAAAAGATCGCAGCCTTCGGCAGCTCCTACGCTGGTTCGCGGGATTACTTGAACCCGAGCTGGCGCCAGCCTTCGTAGACGGCGACCGCCACGGTGTTCGACAGGTTCAGGCTGCGGCAGCCTTCACGCATCGGCAGGCGCAGGCGCTGTTCGCCGGGCAGGGCATCGAGTACTTCCGCCGGCAAACCACGGCTTTCCGGGCCGAACAGGAACGCATCGCCCTCGGCGAAGCTGGCATCGTGGAACGGCCGCGAGCCCTTGGTGGTGAAGGCGAACAGCCGAGGATGACCGAGGCTCTCCAGGCAGCTGGCGAGGTCTGCGTGGCGTTGCAGGGTGGCATACTCGTGGTAATCGAGGCCGGCCCGGCGCAGGCGCTTGTCGTCCATCTCGAAGCCCAGCGGTTCGATCAAATGCAGGTGGCAGCCACTGTTGGCGCACAGCCTGATAACGTTGCCGGTATTCGGCGGAATTTCTGGTTGGAAAAGGATGACGTGAAACATGCACGGCTCCGAAGGTAAAGATGAGCGGCATTCTACGCCTGAAGCTGACCCGCGTTCGAAGCTATTCCCGCGAGTGATGGCTTCGCTGGCGATTGTCGGGGTGATGGTGGGGCTGATGATCGGTCGCCTGACCACCCCCGACCCCAGCGAATTGCAGCAGGTCGAGGTGACGAACGACGGGTTGGTGGTGTGGTTCAACAATGAACCCAAGGCTCACGGCGAGTTCGTCGACGGTAGCCTCGCGTTGCTGTTCGAGGCTGAAGGCAAGGCGCAGAAAGGTCAGCTCAAAATCAACGACAAGAGCGTGAACTGGCGCGTGCGTTTGAGTGATGGGGGGTTGTTGCTGACGGTGGTGGCGGCCCGGCCACTGCAGGGCGAGTGGGCCGGTAGCGAGGTCGATGACCGCTGGCGGCTGGAGATCCATCTCCGAGAGCAATAAAAGAGGGAATCCCCGGCCTGCCTGTACCAAGGTCCCCAAAACGGAAGGGCTCGCGCATTGCGTCGTGAGCCCGGTGTAAAGAAGGAACCCCTGACCTGCCTGTATCAAGGGCCCCAAAACTGCTTGGGCTCGTCGCTTGTGCGGTGTGAGCCCGATGTAAAGAGGGGAATCCCCGGCCTGCCTGTACCAAGGTCCCCGAAACCGGGTAGTGAATCGAATCACTGAATGGACTATTGCAGGGGGCGTGCCAGGTTTTAACAAGTTGAAACAGAATGTCGCGCTGAAACGTCGAAAGCCCCGTATTCCGGGGCTTTCGTGTTTTTTCGATAGGGGTTCGATTGCGAACGCAGGCGGGGATTCGGATCGGTTGCCGTGCGCGATTGCGGTTCACAGTGCATTGCGGCGGTGCACGAAGCTTTAAAAATGTGGGAGCAGGCTTGCTCGCGAAGGCGGTGGGTCAGTCGATATCCATGCTGGATGTGCCGGCCCCTTCGCGAGCAAGCTCGCTCCCACAGGGTTCGGCGGTGTTCACTCGATTATGAAACCACCAAAGATTCACTGTGGGAGCGAGCTTGCTCGCGATTGGATGTAACTGTCAGCGAAGAGCTAAAGGCTGCTTAGCCCTCTTCCCCCTCATCATCATCCCCACCATCAACCTTCATCCCCAATTCCTTGATCTTGCGCGTCAGGGTATTACGCCCCCAGCCCAGCAAAACGGCGGCATCGCGGCGGCGGCCGGCGGTGTGTTTGAGGGCGGTTTCGATCATGATCCGTTCGAACGCCGGTACAGCGCTGTCGAGCAGGCTCGACTGGCCACGAGCCAACGCCTGATCGGCCCACTGGCGCAGCGCTTGCTCCCAGTTGGTCACCGGCGCCGAATCCTGCGGCAGGTTCAGCAGCTCCGGCGGCAGGTCGCTGATGTGCACTTCGCGACCCGAAGCCATCACCGTGATCCAGCGGCAGGTGTTCTCCAGCTGACGCACGTTGCCGCCCCACGGCAGGTTCTTCAGGTATTCCTCGGTTTCGCTTTTCAGCAGCTTCGGCTCCACCGCCAGTTCTTGAGCGGCGCGGCTTAGGAAGTGCTTGGCCAGGGTCGGGATGTCTTCGCGACGGTCCGACAACCGTGGAATGTGGATGCGGATCACGTTGAGGCGGTGGAACAAGTCCTCACGGAATTTCCCGGCGTGCACCAGGGTTTCCAGATTCTGGTGCGTCGCGGCGATGATTCGCACATCGACCTTCACCGGCACATGGCCGCCGACGCGGTAGAACTCGCCGTCCGCCAACACCCGCAGCAAACGAGTCTGGGTGTCAGCCGGCATGTCGCCGATTTCATCGAGGAACAGCGTGCCGCCGTCAGCCTGCTCAAAGCGCCCGCGTCGCAGGTTGGCCGCGCCGGTGAACGCGCCTTTCTCATGGCCGAACAGCTCGGATTCCATCAGGTCTTTCGGGATCGCCGCCATGTTCAGCGCAATGAACGGCGAAGCCGCACGCGGACTGTGACGGTGCAGCGCGTGTGCCACCAACTCTTTACCAGTACCAGATTCGCCGTTGATCAGCACAGTGATGTTGGAGTGGCTCAAGCGCCCGATGGCGCGAAACACTTCCTGCATCGCCGGCGCTTCACCGATGATTTCCGGGGTGCGGGTCAAGGCGACCGGGACTTCCAGGCCTTGCTGTTCCTGGGCGTGCTGGTTCGCGCGTTTGACCAGCGACACCGCCTCGTCAACGTCGAACGGCTTGGGCAGGTATTCAAACGCACCGCCCTGATACGACGCGACAGCGCTGTCCAGATCGGAGTGAGCCGTCATGATGATCACCGGCAGCCGTGGGTGTTGTTCGCGAATCCGCGCCAGAAGGTCCAGGCCACTGGCGCCCGGCATGCGAATGTCGGAGATGATCACGTCCGGCTGCTGGCGCGCCAGGCGGCTCATTACGCCATCGGCGCTGTCGAAGCTTTGCGTGGTCATGCCTTCTTGCTGCAAGGCTTTTTCCAGGACCCAACGGATAGAACGGTCGTCATCGACGATCCACACGGTTTCACTACGGCTCATGTCGATGTGGCTCCTTGTTCCAGTGGCAGAAAGATCGAGAAGGTGGTGTGGCCTGGATGGCTGTCACATTCGATCAGGCCCTGGTGCTGGCTGATGATGTTCTGGGTAATGGCCAGGCCCAGCCCGGTACCGTCCGGGCGGCCGCTGACCATGGGAAAGAAGATGGTTTCCTGCAACTCCGCGGGAATACCCGGGCCGTTGTCGATGATTTCGATCTTGGTCACCAGGCGATGGCGCACGTGGCCGATGGTGAACTGGCGCATGGCGCGGGTGCGCAAACTGATCCGGCCGAGGCGAAGCTCGTTCTGGCTGCTGATGGCCTGCATCGCATTACGCACAATGTTCAGCACGGCCTGAATCATCTGTTCGCGGTCGATCAACACGTCGGGAATGCTTGGGTCGTAGTCGCGCACCAAGGTGATGCAGCCCTGGCTTTCGGCCTCGACCAGATGGGAAACCCGCTCCAGCACTTCGTGGATATTGCACATGGCCAGGGATGGCAACTTGTTGGAGCCGAGCATCCGGTCCACGAGGTTTCTCAGGCGGTCGGCTTCTTCGATGATGACGTTGGTGTAGTCCCGCAGGCTTTCTTCCGGCAGCTCACGGGCCAGCAGTTGTGCGGCGCCGCGAATCCCGCCCAGCGGGTTCTTGATTTCGTGAGCGAGGCCGCGCACCAGCATCTTGCTGGTTTCCTGTTTGGACAGCTGCGCTTCTTCCTTGGTGATCCGCAGCAAGCGGTCACGGGGGTGGACTTCCAGCAGCAGCATCGTGTCGCCGTTGCTGAGGATCGGTGTTACCGCGTAGTCAACGGTCAGGGTCTGGCCGGTGAGGGCGGTGAGCATCGCTTCGCGCTTGGTGAACGGGTGGGCCTGCTCGACCGCCTGGCGCAGGGAGTTCAGCGCTTCGGTGGATTCGGTGAACAACTCGCTGATGAACTGCCCATGGCTACGCTGACCGCTGATGGCCAGGAGCATCTCCGCTGCCGGGTTCATGTACTCGAGGCGCAGTTCGGCGTCGAGCAAGATGGTGGCGGTGGTCAGGTTGTCGAGTAGCAAGCGGTGTAGTGCGTCGCTAATGGTCATCAGGACCTCTTTTGGAGCAGGGCATGCGCATGAATAACGCGCGTTTACGAGGAAAATGCAAAAACCAAACCAAGGCTCCGAAAAGAAGCGTTTAAGGCCTGAAACAGGCGTTTGACGCTCGTTTGCGTGGCGTTCTGCCAGCTTTGACGGGTACTTTCGAACCAAAATGGGATGGGATGTGAGTACGGTGCAACCAATTGCACCAATATAGTGCGCAAACCTGAGCGGTGTTAAAAGAAGCGCAGGAAGGGATTTTTTTCTTCTACGGGTTTGTCTTTGAGCGGGCATTCCGGCCGTTGACCGTAATCGGGGAGGGCGCAGGGTTTGACCTGGCGTTTCTGCGCGAGGGAGATGCGCAGCATGTGGAACGGCTGGTTGGCTGTGCGCTCGACCGTGCGGCCTTGCTCGTCAAGAATTTCCACGGAGAGGTTATGGCTGCCGCGATCGATGTTGCTCAGGGCGAACACCGGGCTCAGGCCGGGCGCTGCGGTAGGTTGGCCGTCGAGTAGCAATCGGTAGCGGTGACCGCGTTGCAGGCCGGGTTCGCTGGTGACGCTGACGATAATCTCGCCAGCACTGCTGCGCACCGTGGTGTCTGGCTCTGGCACCAGGACTCTCAGCATGTCGTAGTGAAACAGTGGTTTTGTTTCGGGCTTCTTTCCAGTCATCACCGGTGCTGCGCCGCCAGGGTTGGCGGACATGCGGTTACTCGGCGCCAGCGGCACGCGCTTGGCGTTGCGGGAGCCTGGCTGGTCGGTGTAGACCCGATTGCCCTGGGCGTCGACGTAGGTGAAAACCTCGGCCGTCACCGGCAGGGCTATCAAGCAGGTGATCAGCAGCCACAGCCTCACGGCTTATGCACCCGTTGTACGGTGAACGTCACGGAGGGACTTTGTTGAACGATGTTTTCCCCGTCGATCACCTGCACCGCGAGGCTGTGCGTGCCGCGATCAATATTGACCAGTTGCAGGATCGGCACGTTGCTCGGCTGGCCGTAAGGTTGATCGTCCAGCACCAGCCTGAACAAATGTGGGCCTTGCAGGCGGGGTTTGATCAGCACATTGACGGTGAAAGTGCCGTTGTTGGCACGCAGCGCTTCGGTAGTGGGTAAGTTGGTCAGCTCCAGCATCTCGTAAGCGCTGTGCGGCTGTTCGCGGCGGGTGGCTTCGACAGGTGGCGCAGAAGGGGCTTGGGGCTCAACCCTGTTCAGCGGTGGCAATTCGACCGGCTGAGCCTTCACGCCATCGGGCGGTTGATTGCTGTAGGCGGTGTTGCCGTCGGCGTCGGTGTACTTATAGATCTGCGCGGCGGCGGGCAAGGCGATCAGCAGCAGGATGAATAGAAAACCACGACCCATAAAATCGACCAGAAACGAAGGCGTTGGGTTGCAGCATAGGTCAGGGGCGGTGGTTGACCCAAGTTGTTAACATTTGGGCATGATTTAACGAATATCTCCCAGACACCACAACCCCCCTGTGGGAGCGAGCCTGCTCGCGAAAGCGCCAAGTCAGTCAATATCAATGTTGAATGATCACCCGCCTTCGCGAGCAGGCTCGCTCCCACAGGGTTCATCACCAATCTCTGAATCCCGGGCATAAAAAAGGCCTCCCGAAGGAGGCCTCTTTTTTGTCACGCCGCTTGCGCAGGCGCTACTGGATTAGCAGCTGTAGTACAGCTCGTATTCCAGTGGGTGTACAAAGGTACGTACTTTGATTTCTTCTTCGCTTTTCAGGGCGATGTAAGCGTCGATGAAGTCGTCGCTGAAAACGCCGCCTTTGGTCAGGAACGCACGACCTTTGTCCAGCTCTTCCAGGGCTTCTTTCAGGCTGCCGCAAACTTGTGGGATCTCTTTCGCCTCTTCAGGCGGCAGGTCGTACAGGTTTTTGTCAGCTGCGTCGCCAGGGTGGATCTTGTTCTGGATACCGTCCAGGCCGGCCATTACCAGGGCAGCGAAGGCCAGGTACGGGTTGGCTGCTGGATCCGGGAAGCGAGCTTCGATACGGCGAGCGCGAGGGCTGGACACGTAAGGAATACGGATCGAAGCGGAACGGTTGCGAGCCGAGTAGGCCAGCATTACTGGAGCTTCGAAACCTGGGACCAGACGCTTGTAGGAGTTGGTCGACGGGTTGGTGAAGCCGTTCAGTGCTTTACCGTGCTTGATGATGCCGCCGATGAAGTACAGGGCGGTGTCGGACAGGCCGGCATAGCCTTCGCCAGCGAAGGTGTTCTTGCCATCTTTGGCGATGGACAGGTGGACGTGCATACCCGAACCGTTGTCGCCGTACAGAGGCTTAGGCATGAAGGTTGCGGTGCGGCCATAAGCGACAGCCACGTTGTGTACGCAGTACTTCAGGGTCTGAACTTCGTCAGCCTTGGCTACCAGGGTGTTGAACTTCACGCCGATTTCGTTCTGACCGGCAGTCGCCACTTCGTGGTGGTGAACTTCGATGACCAGGCCCATTTCTTCCATGGCGTTGCACATGGAGGTACGGATTTCGTGGTCGTGGTCGAACGGCGGAACCGGGAAGTAACCACCTTTGATACCTGGGCGGTGGCCATGGTTGCCGCCTTCGATGTCCTGGTCGGACATCCACGAACCTTGTTCGGAGAAGATTTTGAACATCGAGCCGGAGATGTCGGACTTGAACTTCACTTGATCGAAGATGAAGAACTCAGGCTCCGGGCCAACGAAAACGGTATCGCCGATACCGGTCGACTTCAGGTATTCCTCGGCACGCTTGGCGATCGCACGTGGGTCGCGATCGTAGCCTTGCATGGTCGAAGGCTCGATTACATCGCAAACGATGATCAGCGTTGGGTCTTCGGTGAACGGGTCGAGAACGGCAGTGCTGTCGTCCGGCAGCAGGATCATGTCGGAAGCTTCGATGCCTTTCCAGCCAGCGATGGAGGAACCGTCGAACATTTTGCCTTCTTCAAAGAAAGCGTCATCCAGCGCGTCGCGAGCCGGCATGGTCACGTGGTGCTGAGTGCCTTTGGTGTCCGTGAAGCGCAGATCAATCCACTTGACGTCATGATCTTTGATGAGTTGAACCGACTTCGACATAGTGTCCTCCGGGTGGCTTCGGGCTTAGTAGTGGATGCCCTTAGAATGTGGGTGATGCCGGCGCGAATACTCTGCCAAGGCAACCTGCCTCACAAGGGAGCAAATTGCATGCCAGTGCCCCACCATGGGTTTTTTGCCCCAATTTCACGCTTATAAAGGAACAAAGCAGCGCATTACTGAAAATCGCGCCCCGTAATGTAGCGTTAAATTCAACAAATGACCTGTTTTGGTGCGTGCAAAACCTTCTGAACATTAACTGGTTAAACCTTGAGCAATTTCCGCTATAATCCGCGCCCCCCTTTTTCGGCTGGCCCAGCGCGCGCTGTTTTCATGAAACTAATCGTAAAAGTCTTCCCCGAGATCACCATCAAGAGCCGCCCGGTACGGATGCGTTTCATCCGCCAGTTGGCCAAAAACATCCGTACCGTGCTCCGCGACCTGGACCCGGCTGTGGTGGTGAACGGTGTGTGGGACAATCTCGAGCTTGAAACCCGCGTGGCCGAGCCCAAAGCCCTGAAGGAGATGACCGAGCGCCTGAGCTGCATGCCGGGCATCGCGCATTTCCTGCAGGTCGACGAATACCCGTTGGGCGACTTCGACGACATCGTCGCCAAGTGCAAGCAGCACTTTGGTGATGCGTTGGCGGGGAAGATTTTTTCGGTGCGCTGCAAGCGTGCCGGCAAGCATGAATTCAGTTCGATGGACGTCGAGAAATACGTCGGCAGCCAACTGCGTCGTCAGTGCGGCGCCGCCGGAATCTCGCTGAAAGAGCCGGAAATCGAAGTTCGCATCGAAATTCGCGACAAACGGTTGTTCGTGATCCACAACCAGCACAACAGCATCGGCGGTTATCCGCTGGGTGCACTGGAACAGACACTTGTGCTGATGTCCGGCGGCTTCGATTCCACTGTTGCTGCTTACCAGATCATGCGCCGCGGGCTGATGAGCCATTTCTGCTTCTTCAATCTGGGCGGACGAGCCCATGAACTGGGCGTTATGGAAGTCGCGCACTTCATCTGGAAGAAGTACGGCAGCTCCCAACGCGTGTTATTTGTGAGTGTGCCGTTCGAGGAAGTACTGGGAGAAATTCTCGGGAAAGTCGATAACAGTCATATGGGCGTAGTTTTGAAGCGTATGATGTTGCGCGCTGCTTCCCGTATTGCCGATCGGCTGGAGATCGATGCGCTGGTCACCGGCGAAGCGATTTCCCAGGTGTCGAGCCAGACGCTGCCGAACCTGTCCGTGATCGACTGCGTGACCGACAAGCTGGTCTTGCGTCCGCTGATCGCCAGTCACAAGCAGGACATCATCGACCTGGCCAACGAAATCGGTACTGCCGACTTCGCCAAGCACATGCCGGAATACTGCGGGGTCATCTCGGTGAACCCCAAGACCCACGCCAAGCGTCCACGCGTGGAGTACGAAGAACAACAGTTCGACATGGCAGTACTTGAGCGTGCGCTCGAGAACGCCAAACTGGTGCCGATCGATCGCGTGATCGACGAATTGGGCCAGGACTTGCAGATCGAAGAAGTCAGCGAAGCGCTGGCTGGTCAGATCGTCATCGACATCCGTCATCCGGATGCCGCTGAAGACGACCCGCTGGGCCTCGTTGGCATTGAGGTACAAACGATGCCGTTTTATGCATTGAACGCTCGTTTCAAGGAACTGGACCCTACTCGCCAGTACCTGCTGTATTGCGACAAAGGCGTGATGAGTCGCCTGCATGCCCACCATTTGCTCAGTGAGGGGCATGCCAATGTGCGCGTTTATCGACCGAGCTAAGTGCCCGGGGCTGTTTGCCTGTGGCCTGCGTCACCGGCCCCCCGACGCCGCCGTCAAGCTGTAACGGCTTTGCCGGACTCTACTGTTAATCGCTGCCAAGACTTGTCAGCACACCGAATCCTCTGATCGAGATACACAAGTGATCGAAAATCTACGCAACATCGCCATCATTGCTCACGTTGACCATGGTAAGACCACCCTGGTAGACAAACTCTTGCGTCAATCCGGCACCCTGGAGCGCAACGAGCTCAACGACGAGCGCGTGATGGACTCCAACGACCAGGAGAAAGAGCGCGGTATTACCATTCTGGCGAAAAACACCGCCATCAACTGGAACGGCCACCACATCAACATCGTGGACACCCCGGGCCACGCCGACTTCGGCGGCGAAGTTGAACGCGTAATGTCGATGGTTGACTCCGTTCTGCTGCTGGTTGACGCTCAAGACGGCCCTATGCCGCAAACCCGTTTCGTGACCAAGAAGGCTTTCGAAGCCGGCCTGCGTCCAATCGTGGTCATCAACAAGGTTGACCGTCCAGGCGCGCGTCCGGACTGGGTTCTGGACCAGATCTTCGACCTGTTCGACAACCTGGGTGCTACCGAAGAACAGCTGGACTTCAAAGTCGTCTACGCCTCGGCCCTGAACGGCATTGCCGGTCTGGAACACACCGACATGGCTGAAGACATGACCCCGCTGTACCAGGCGATCATTGACCACGTACCGGCTCCAAAAGTTGACCGTGACGGTCCGTTCCAGATGCAAATCTCGGCACTGGACTACAACAGCTTCCTGGGTGTTATCGGCGTTGGCCGTATCGCCCGTGGTCGCGTCAAGCCGAACACTCAAGTTGTGGCTATCGACGCCGACGGCAAGCGCCGTAACGGTCGTATCTTGAAGCTGATGGGTCACCACGGTCTGCACCGTATCGACGTTGACGAAGCAGCTGCCGGCGACATCGTCTGCATCAGCGGCTTCGACCAGCTGTTCATCTCCGACACTCTGTGCGACCCACTGAACGTCGAAGCGATGAAGCCGCTGACCGTTGACGAACCAACCGTTTCCATGACCTTCCAGGTTAACGACTCGCCGTTCTGCGGTCGTGAAGGCAAGTTCGTCACCAGCCGTAACATCAAAGAGCGTCTGGACAAAGAACTGCTCTACAACGTTGCCCTGCGCGTTGAAGAAGGCGACACCGCCGACAAGTTCAAAGTCTCCGGCCGTGGTGAGCTGCACCTCTCGGTGCTGATCGAAACCATGCGTCGCGAAGGCTTCGAAATGGGTGTTGGTCGTCCGGAAGTGATCATCCGCATGGTTGACGGCGTCAAGCACGAACCGTACGAAAACGTGACCATCGACCTGCCAGAAGAATCGCAAGGTTCGATCATGGAACAGATCGGTATCCGTAAGGGCGACCTGACCAACATGGTTCCGGATGGCAAGGGCCGTGTGCGCCTTGAGTACAACATCCCGGCTCGTGGCTTGATCGGTTTCCGTAACGAGTTCCTGACCCTGACCTCCGGTGCAGGCATCCTGACCTCGATCTTCGACCGTTACGACGTGATGAAGTCCGGCGACATGTCCGGCCGTCAGAACGGCGTGCTGGTTTCGGTTGCTACCGGTAAGGCTCTGACTTACTCGCTGGAAACCCTGCAAGCTCGCGGCAAACTGTTCCTGGGTCACGGTGAAGACGTGTACGAAGGTCAAATCGTCGGCATCAACAGCCGCGACAACGACCTGGGCGTCAACCCAACCAAAGGCAAGAAGCTCGACAACATGCGTGCCTCGGGTAAAGACGAAACCATCGCTTTGGTTCCGCCTATCCGTTTCACCCTGGAACAAGCTCTTGAGTTCGTGCAAGAAGACGAACTGTGCGAAGTCACTCCTAAGTCCATCCGTCTTCGTAAGAAGATCCTGGGCGAAAGCGAGCGTACCCGCGCTGCCAAGAAAGCCGGTAACTGAGTTTCGACTTAGTTAGCTGCTAAAAAAAACGCCCCCGACCGCAAGGTCGGGGGCGTTTTTGTTTGTCTGGCTGTAGCGACTCGTTCGTCTCTGTAGCAGCTGTCGAGCTCCAGCGAGGCTGCGTTATGTGGCGAGGGGATTTATCCCCGTCCGGCTGCGCAGCAGTCGTAAAACCATTGCATGCGGTGTGTCAGACAAAACGGGGCTGCAAGCTTGGGGCCGCTTCGCGACCCAACGGGGATAAATCCCCTCGCCACATAACGCAGCCTCGCTGGAGCTCGACAGCTGCTACGGGGATCGAGGTGGGGTTAAAACTTCTCGAGAGTGCGGCGGCTCTCGCTGGTCTCACGCGCCACTTCTTTAGGCTTGTAAGCGCAATACCCCGGCCGCGGCCCGATTTTCGGGTGGTTGCGGCAAGTATCCGGGCGCTTTTCATAAATAGTGCACAGACGGCTCTTACGATCCAGGTACAGGCAATCGTTGTTGCTCATGCGCTGAAGGGTGAAGATCTCGGACTTCTGGTTGTAACGCTCGACGATCCCTTCCTTCTGCAGGCGCTTGGCGATGTTCTTCGGCGGCTCGCCGCGCTCGAATTCATCGACGATGCCGATACGGATCAGATCCTTGATCTTGACCTCGACCGGCAGGGTGCAGCAGCTGGAAACGCACGAACCACACATCGGGGCGGAGTACTTGGCCCAGGTATCGAGGCGATCGATCTCCGCGGCGGCGATCAGGTTGGACTTCATCATCGGTTGTTACCAGCGTGCATCAGGGCGCGCGATCATACCGGGACTGGTGGATTTTTGAACAACCTTTCGCCAGATTTTTTCGTATGCCGCCCAATAACACCTGTAACCCGGCACGGCCCCTGCATTCTTTCCGGTGCGCGACAAGGTAATGTCGATCTATCTCGCACTATCAGGAAAAACTGCCGAACCAGAGTTCCAACGGCCTGTCAGACCGTCTAGGCTCAGACAATTCCAAGCTCGCTCGAGGTCCTATCGATGACTCAAGAACCACTTGTTCGCGAAGCAGAGGTGGCCGCATTCCGCGACGCCGTCTTGACCAAACTCACCTACGCGGTGGGCAAAGACCCGGATCACGCCTTCGACCACGACTGGTTCGAAGCCATTGCCCTGGCGGCGCGCGATCATATGGTCGAGCACTGGATGGATCACACCCGGCAGATTTACCGCAAAGGTCAAAAGCGGGTTTATTACCTCTCCCTCGAATTTCTGATCGGCCGTCTGCTCTACGACAGCCTGAGCAACCTTGGCCTGCTGGACGTCGCCCGCGAGGCCCTGACTGAGCTCGGCGTCGACCTTGAGCGCATCCGCCTGCTGGAGCCCGACGCAGCGCTGGGCAACGGCGGCCTCGGTCGTCTGGCCGCGTGCTTCATGGAAAGCATGTCGACCCTCGGCATTGCCGGCCACGGTTACGGCATTCGTTACGAACACGGCTTGTTCCGCCAGGCCATCGTCGACGGCTGGCAACAGGAACAGACCGAACACTGGCTGGATTTCGGTAACCCTTGGGAGTTCGAACGGCCAGAGGTTGTTTACCCGATCGGTTTCGGCGGCAGTGTCGAAACCGTCACCGACGAAGCGGGCAAGTCCAAGCAAGTCTGGACGCCAGCGGAAACCGTTCGCGCGATTGCTTATGACACGCCGGTCGTCGGCTGGCGCGGGGCGAGCGTCAACACGCTGCGCCTGTGGCGCGCCCGGGCCATGGAAGATTTGCACCTGGAACGCTTCAACGCCGGCGACCACTTGGGCGCCGTAGCAGAAGTGGCCCGGGCCGAAAGTATTTCCCGTGTGCTCTACCCGGCGGACAGCACCGAAGCGGGCCAGGAACTGCGCCTGCGTCAGGAGTATTTCTTCGTCGCCGCTTCCTTGCAGGACTTGCTGCGCCGCCATCGCAACATGCACACCACGGTCCTGACCCTGGGCGATCATGCCGCGATCCAGCTCAACGACACCCACCCTTCGATTGCCGTGGCCGAGCTGATGCGTCAGCTGGTCGACGTTTACGACGTCGCGTGGGATGCGGCGTGGCAAGTCACCGTCGACACGCTGTCCTACACCAACCACACGCTGCTGCCGGAAGCGCTGGAAACCTGGCCGGTCGGTTTGATGGAGCGGATGTTGCCGCGGCACATGCAGATCATTTATTTGATCAACGCCCAGCACATCGATTCGCTGCGGGCCAAGGGTATCCATGACTTCGAGGTGCTGCGCGCGGTGTCGCTGATCGAGGAAGACAACGGTCGCCGTGTGCGCATGGGCAACCTGGCGTTCCTTGGCTCCCACAGCGTCAACGGCGTGTCCGGGCTGCACACGCAGTTGATGCGCAAAACGGTGTTCTCCGAGCTGCACAAACTCTACCCGGACCGGATCAACAACAAGACCAACGGCATCACCTTCCGCCGTTGGCTTTACCAGGCCAACCCCGAACTGACCTCAATGATGGTCGACGCCCTCGGCCCGGATTTGCTGGACAACGCCGAAGAGCGTTTGCTCGACCTGGAGCCATTTGCCGAGAAAGCCGCGTTCCGCAAGGCATTCGCCGAGCAGCGGCTGCACAGCAAGAAAGCCTTGGCATACATCATTCACGAGCGACTTGGCGTTGCGGTCAACCCGGCGGCGATGTTCGACGTGCAGGTCAAACGGATCCACGAATACAAACGTCAGTTGCTTAACCTTTTGCACACCGTTGCGCTGTATCAGGCGATTCGCGCCGAGCCGGAAATCGACTGGGTGCCGCGGGTGAAGATCTTCGCCGGCAAGGCGGCGGCCAGTTATCACCAGGCCAAGCTGATCATCAAACTGACCAACGACATCGCCCGGGTAGTGAACAACGACCCGACCGTGCGCGGTTTGCTGAAAGTGGTGTTCTTGCCCAACTACAACGTCAGTCTGGCGGAAAGCATCATTCCGGCAGCGGATTTGTCGGAGCAGATTTCCACCGCAGGCTTCGAAGCCTCGGGCACCAGCAACATGAAGTTCGGCCTCAACGGCGCGCTGACCATCGGCACCCTGGACGGGGCCAACGTGGAAATGTGCGAACGCATCGGCGTCGAACACATGTTCATCTTCGGCCTCAGTGCTCAGCAGGTTGAAGCGCGCAAGCAGAACCATGAGTTCAACGCGACGCCGGATATTGCCGCATCCCATCGGCTTAATGACGTGCTGCAAGCGATACGCGGCGGGGTGTTCTCGCCGGATGATCCTTCCCGTTACACAGGATTGATCGATTCGCTGATCGACTACGATCGCTTCCTGGTCTGCGCCGATTTCGACTCTTACTGGGACGCGCAGATGCGCGTTGAAGCCCATTGGCACGATTCGAAGGAATGGTGGCGTTCGGCGGTGTTGAGCACCTCCAGGATGGGCTGGTTCTCGTCCGACCGGACCATTCGCGAGTACGCCACGGATATCTGGAAAGCTTTGGAGTAAGCCTTCGTTCGGGTCGATATACTGGCGCCCCGGAAAAGATCGCAGCCTTCGGCAGCTCCTACAGTCAGCGTTCACCTAACATTGGGTGAACGCGGTCGGTGTAGGAGCTGCCGAAGGCTGCGATCTTTGCTGTACGGGCTGCGCTAATCTTCTTGGATTGGCCACTGCGCTTAGGGATATCGACCATGCAATGGATGTTCATGCTGATTGGGCTGGTGCTGGGCTGGCTACTCGACGAGTCGTTCAGCGATGCGCTGCTGGGCGCGCTGCTCGGGTTGGGTATTGGCCAGGCCATTCGCATTGGTCGCTTGGGTTCACAGGCTGAGGAGCAACGTAAGCTACTTGATCAGGCTCAGATCGCGCTGAATGCGCTGCAGCAACGGCTGTCATTGCTGGAAGTGTCAGGCGTCAAGACGCCGGAAACCCACGAATCTGCGCCGTCTCCTGAGTTCACTCTCGACGAAATCCCTGTCGAAGCCCCGGAGCTGATCTGGGAACTCCCTCCCGAACTGGAACCGATTACCGCGGCCGCCGCCGAAGCTAGCCGTCCAGTGCCCCTTGATGCCTGGAAACCCGAACCGGTCGCCCGCGAGCCGCAACAACCCGCCATCCCACGTGGTCCGAACTTCATCGACCGCGCCATCAGTGGCGCCCGCAACTGGCTGTTCGGCGGCAACACGGTGCTGCGGGTCGGTGTGGTGCTGTTATTTCTCGGCTTGGCCTTCCTGCTGCGTTACGCCACCGAAGGCATGGTGGTGCCGATCGAGTTGCGTTACGCCGGTGTTGCGGCGGCGGCATTGGGTCTTCTGGGACTGGGTTGGTGGCTTAGAGCACGCAACAGCCATTACGCGTTGATGTTGCAGGGCACCGGGATCGCGGTGTTGTACCTGACCGTGTTTGCTGCGATGCGCCTGCATCCGCTGCTCGATCCTACGGCGGCGTTAGGTCTGCTGGTTGCGGTGACGGTGTTCTCGGCGATTCTTGCCATCACCCAGGATGCCTTGGGCCTGGCTGCCGCTGCGGCACTCGGTGGTTTCGCGGCGCCGATCCTGACCTCCACCGGTGCCGGCAACCATGTCGCGCTGTTCAGCTACTTCGCCTTGCTCAACGCCGGCATCCTCGCCATTGCCTGGTTCAAGGCCTGGCGGTTGCTTAACCTGATCGGTTTCGTCGGCACCTTCGGCATCGGTTTCGCCTGGGGCCTGCGTTCCTATACCCCGGAACTGTTATGGAGCACTGATCCGTTCCTGATTGTGTTTTTCCTGATGTACCTGGCCATTGGTCTGCTGTTCGCCCGGCGCACGTTGCTGGACATGAGCGACGCGCCCGAGGACGGCAACCGTGAAGCACTGCTGAATTGGTCGGCGCGCAAGGGCGATTACGTCGACGGCACAATGCTGTTCGGTCCTCCGTTGGTGGGCTTCGGTTTGCAATTCGCACTGGTTCAGCATCTCGAGTTTGCCGCAGCCTTCAGCGCGTTGGCATTGGGCATGATTTACATGGGCCTGGCGCGGCTGCTGATGGGCGGACGAGCGTTGTTGCTGGCGGAAACCTGTATGGCGCTGGGGGTGATCTTCGCCAGCCTCGCGATTCCGTTGGGGCTCGATGCGCGCTGGACCGCTGCTGCCTGGGCCGTCGAAGGCGCCGGCATCTTCTGGCTCGGCCTGCGTCAGCAACGACCGCTGGCCCGAGCTTTTGCCTTGCTGCTGCAACTGGGCTCGGCGTTGGCGTTTATCAGTGAGCTGCGAATCGGTGAAAGCAGCCTGCTCGACGGTGCGCCGCTCGGTGCGTTGATGCTTGGCGTGGCATTGCTGTTCAGTTTCTACCAGTTGCGCAAAGCCTTGCCCGAGCAGACGTCGGACTGGGAGCGCAAAGGGCTGCCGGTGTTGGCCTGCCTCGGACTGACCTTCCTCTATCTGCAGGCGCCGTTGTTCTTCTTCATTCACGGCACGGCGATCAGTTGGGCGCTGGCGGGGTTGGCGACGTTGTTTGTTGGCTTGCGTCTGCAGTCGCGCACCTTCCTGTTCACCGCATTCGCCGTGCAGTTGCTCGGCGGTGCGTTGTTCCTGCTGCGGCTGCAGGGTTCGAGCGGTGAGTCTGGCGCCGTGTTCCGTGCGGGTTGGAGCGGTCTGCTGAGCGCGTCGTTGATCGGCCTGGCGCTGATCGCTGGCATGTTGCTGGCGGCGCGCGATGAGATGGTCCGAAGCGACGTGCGATTGCTGCGCGGCTTGTCGGTGCTGCTGCTCGCCGGTCTGGTGTTGATCAATCTGGCGGTGCTGTTCGTCCTGCCTTGGCAAACGGCGAGTGCGGTGTGGGCGGCCAGCGGTCTGTTCATCATCTGGCTGAGTCTGTACCTCAAGCAGCGCGTGAGTTTTGTCTTCGGATTGCTGTTGCAGGTCATCGGCGGCGCGGCGTTCCTGATGGCCGGGCCTGATTTGCTCGGACCGCTTGCGAGCGAAGGGTTGAAGCCTCTGGCTCATAGCGGTTTCTGGACACCGCTGGTGTTGGGTTTGGCTGCGATGGTTGGCGCCTGGCGCTTGCAGCTCGGCAACCATGCCTCGGCCTTCGATGTGCTGAGCTTGCAGCGTTTGTCCGAAGTGCTGCTGGTGTGGGGCGCAGGGTGGTGGGCGCTGGCGTGGGTGAGTGAAGTACTGCGCTTGGCACCGTTGAATCTGCAAGCGACGTTGTTGCTGGCGGTTGCGGCAGTGAGTGTGGCGCTGTGGACAGTCTTGGCGTTGCGTTTGAATTGGTCGTCGCTGGGCTTGCTCTGCACCTTGCTGATACCTGCGGCCGGTTTGGTGTTGCTGGCTGCGTGGCACTCGCGTTATCACCCGGCGGCCAACTTCGGATGGCTGGTATGGGCGGCCGTGTTCGTTGTGCATTTCATCTCCCTGCGGCGTTTGGCGCCGATGTTGCCGGCCCGCGCCCTCAGTACCGCGCACGTGCTCGGCTGCTGGCTGTTGATCGGTGTGCTGGCCTTGGAGCTGCGTTACGGCCTGTTGCTGTTGTCCGAGCAATACAACGCCTGGCGCTGGTTGGGTTGGGCGATTCTGCCGAGCCTGTATCTGGTGCTGATGGCGGCACCCCGTGCATGGCCATGGCCGGTGTCGGCTTATTCGCGCGAATACCGTGTGTACGCGGCGGCACCGCTGGCGTTGCTGATGCTCGGCTGGTTCTGGCTGGCGAACGTCGTCAGCGACGGCACCGCCGAGCCGTTGCCTTACGTGCCCCTGATCAACCCGCTGGAGTTGGGTCTGCTGTTTGCGCTGTTCGGCGTCTACGTGTGGTCCCGCAGCGCCGTGACGCAACTGGCGATTCGCAAGGACTATGCCGAACACGCCACGCAACTGATCGCTGGCGCCTCACTGTTTGTGTTCTTTACTGCGCTGGTGATGCGCACGGCCCACCATTGGGGCGATGTGCCGTTCGAGCTGGAGGCGTTGCTCGAATCCATGCTGGTGCAGGCCGGTCTGTCCATCGTCTGGACCTTGATGGCCCTGAGTCTGATGATCGGCGGCCATCTGCGTCATCGCCGTGAAGTCTGGCTGATCGGTGCGGCGCTGATCGGTGTGGTGGTGTTCAAACTGTTCTTTGTCGAATTGAGTAACCGCGGCGGACTCGCCCGGATCGTCTCGTTTATCGGCGTTGGCGTGTTGCTGTTGGTGGTGGGCTATTTCGCCCCGTTGCCGCCCAAGCGCTTTGATGCTGTGCCGGAGGCTGAAAAACCGGCCCCGCAAACCGAAGGAGTGTCGTCTTGAGTCAGAAGCTGAACCTTGTCTGGTTGGGCGCTGTTGCGCTGGGTGTGGCGCTGTCGGCCAGTGCTCAGGAAAAATTGGCGGACTTCGCCACACAGGTGCCGTTGTCGGTCAGCGGCGAAGGTCCGTGGTATCGCCTCGAATTGCCGTTGAGCGTGCAATTGAATGCACGGCAAACCGATCTCAGCGATGTGCGCGTGTTCAACGCCGCCGGTGAGGCTCAGGCGTATGCCTTGGCGCGCGCTCCGGCGCAGACCAGCGACAATCGCACCCTGACCGACGTGAAATGGTTCCCGCTGTACAACTCGGCGGATTCCACCGAGCACGCACCGAGCGTGCGGGTGCAATCGAGCGCCAATGGCACGCTGGTCGAAGTGCAACCGTCCAGTCAGTTGGAGGCGGGCGAAGAAATGCTGCGCGGTTGGTTGCTCGACGCCAGCAGCATCAAAGCACCGTTGCAGCAGTTGATCCTCGACTGGACCAGCGAACGCGATGGCTTCCAGCGTTTCACCATCGAAGCCAGCGACGACTTGCAACATTGGCAGTCATGGGGCGAAGGACAGGTGGCACGCCTGACGTTCGCCGACGAGCGGGTCGAGCAACATGAAGTCGCCCTGCCGGGTCAGACGGCCCGTTATCTGCGCTTGCTGTGGAACACGCCGCAATCGGCCCCGACATTGACCTCGGCGCAACTGCAAAGCGCCAAGACCCGCAGCCTGCCGCTACCGCTGGCCTGGTCGCAACCGCTGGCCGGTAGCAGCGTGAAGGCCGGTGAATACACCTGGCAATTACCCATGGGACTGAATGTCGAGCGCTTGCAGGTCGAGTTGAGTCAGCCCAACAGTTTGGCGCCCGTGACCTTGTCCGGTCGTCGGGAAAGCAGCCTGCCGTGGCAGCCGCTGAGCAGTGGTTTGCTCTATCGCCTGACCCAGAGTGGCCAGGACGTGGTGCAGAACGAATTGCAGCTGTCGGGGCAAACCGTGCAGCAGTTGAAGCTGACGGTGGACGAACGCGGCGGCGGTCTGGGGGCTGAGGCACCGACTGTGCGGTTCGCTGTGCGCTCCATTCAATTGGTGTTCCTGGCGCGCGGGGCGGGGCCTTATACGCTTGCGCTGGGAAGTGCCACGGTGAAGGCGGCGAACCTGCCGCTGTCGACGTTGATTCCGGATTACAGCGCTGCAAAGTTGGCGACATTGGGCAAGGCTACGGTGGAGGGCGGGGCGGTGGTCACGCCGGCGTCGACCGTGACCACGGCTGCGACGATGGACACAAACTGGAAGAAGTTCGGGTTGTGGGCGGTGTTGCTGCTCAGTGTTTTGTTTCTGGCCGCGATGGCATTCAGTCTGTTGCGCAAGCCTCCGCTCAAGCCTTGAAACTGGCAGCAACGCCCGGTGCACATCCGGGCGGTTTCGAACTACGCTCAACCGGGCGCATGAACTCTATTGGGTGTAACACGTCTGATAGGAGGAAATGCGCCCCGACTCGCGTTAAACTGCGCGGGTTTTTAGCCCCCCCATTCCACCGGAGCCTTCCATGTCCCGCGTTACCCTGAGTCGCTATTTGATTGAGCAGACCCGTAGCAACAACACCCCTGCCGATCTGCGTTTCCTGATCGAAGTGGTGGCGCGCGCCTGCAAGGAAATCAGCCACGCCGTGTCCAAAGGCGCCCTCGGTGGTGTTCTGGGCAGCATGGGCACCGAAAACGTCCAAGGCGAAGTGCAGAAGAAACTCGACGTGATCTCCAACGAGATCCTGCTGGAAGCCAACGAATGGGGCGGTCACCTGGCCGGCATGGCGTCCGAAGAAATGGACAATGCCTACCAGATTCCGGGCAAATACCCGAAAGGCGCGTACTTGCTGGTATTCGACCCACTGGACGGCTCGTCGAACATCGATATCAACGCACCGGTCGGTACTATCTTCTCGGTGCTGCGTTGCCCGAGCGAATACCTGAGCCAGAACGAAGCCTTGAACGAAAAGGCCTTCCTGCAGCCAGGCACCGAGCAGGTAGCCGCCGGTTATGCCATCTACGGCCCGCAGACCATGCTGGTGCTGACCTTGGGCGACGGCGTAAAAGGCTTCACCCTGGACCGTGAAATGGGCAGTTTCGTGCTGACCCATGAAGACATCCAGATTCCGGCCTCCACTCAGGAATTCGCGATCAACGCCTCCAACCAGCGTCACTGGGAAGCGCCGGTACAACGCTACGTCGGCGAACTGCTGGCTGGCGAAGAAGGCCCGCTGAAAAAGAACTACAACATGCGCTGGGTCGCCGCGATGGTCGCGGACGTGCACCGCATCCTGACCCGTGGTGGTCTGTTCATGTACCCACGCGACAGCCGCGAACCCTCCAAGCCGGGCAAGCTGCGTCTGATGTACGAAGCCAACCCGATGTCGTTCCTGGTTGAACAGGCTGGTGGCGCTTCCACCGATGGCCATCAGCGCATCCTCGACATCAAGCCTGACGGCTTGCACCAGCGTGTCGCGGTGTTCCTCGGTTCGAAAGAAGAAGTCGAACGCGTCACGGCTTACCACAAGGAATAAACCATGACCGCGCCCTGGCAGCCGTTGCTCGAATGGTGGTTCGGAACGCTCGAATCCCCCCACGAGATAGCGGCTGACAAGGGCAAGTTATGGTTCGGCAAGCGCGACAGCCAGGACCTCGAAGCGCAAACGCGTTTCGGGGACTGGGTCGAGCAGGCACTGGCCGGCGGATTGACTGACTGGGTGCAACGTCCCGAAGGTTGGCTGGCCCTGGTGCTGCTACTCGATCAACTCCCGCGAATGATCTTTCGCGATACTCCCAAATCCTTTTCCGGCGATCTCAGGGCTCAGGCACTGGTGGCGCAAGGCATTGCTGCTGATTTCGATCGGCAGTTGCGGCCCATACAGCGGGTATTCATCTATCTGGTGTTTGAGCATTGCGAGAATCTGGCGGTGCAGAACGAAGCGGTTTCGCGGTTTATCGAGCTGGTGGCGCAGCAGCCTGAGGCTGATCGGGCGGTGCTTGCCGATAACCTGGATTATGCCGAGCGGCATCAGAAAGTGATTGCGCGGTTTGGGCGGTTTCCGCATCGCAATGCGGTGTTGGGGCGGGAGTCTACGGCTGAAGAGCTGGAGTTTCTGAGCGGGCCAGGGTCGCGTTTCTGAACACGCCCTGAACTTAGGGATTGCCTTGCAACAGTCGCTTCATCAGCAGTGTTGGCAAATTTTTCCGCGTATCGGCAACGATGTGGATGTAGACCGTTTGCTCTCGCACTTCATAAATGACGCGGTTCATTCCTGAGAGAATTTGTCGATACTGGCTGAGATTGAGCTTCTCGATTTCTTCCGGGATTGCCCCTGCATAGGGCAAGGACTCCAAATGGCGAATTGCAGCCTTCAGGCTGGCATAGGTGCTTTGCCAGGTCTGGGCAGAGAAGTGCTTGGTGAGATAGGTACGGAGTTCTTTGAGGTCTGTTTCGGCTGACTGAAGAATGACGACCTTAAAACTCATTGATGGTCGACCCTGTCCAGCTCTGCAAAGACATCTTCGGCATCCCGGAATTTACCTTCTTCAATCTCACGATTACCCATCGCCAAGAGCTTTAACAGGGCCATGGTGTCTTCTTGTTCTTCAAAACTTTTCACATCCATGACCACGAGCTTGGCTTCACCATTTTGGGTGATGACCAAAGGCTCTCTGCTTTCTGTGATCGTTTTGACGATTTCGGCCGCGTGGCTTTTCAGGTAGCTGATCGGCTTGATTTGAGATGAAAGCTTCATGGAATGAACCCCGTCAGATTAAGTAGGACCGAGTTTAGTCTTAATTCAGTCTTGCGTCAGGTTGTGTCGACCGGCGTTTGATCGTTCCCACGCGCAGCAAAGGATGCAGTCCGGGACGCTCCGCGTCCCTTCCAAAGCCGAACGCGGAGCGTCCAACTTTTGGGGTGCAGACCAGAGCGTGGGAACGATCAGTGACGGGCTGTCAGATCCGGAAGCTACCCACCAACTGCTTCAACCGCGCCGCCTGTTGCTCAAGATCCGCACACGCGCGCAAGGTCGACTGCAAGTTCTCCACGCCTTCCTGATTCAGCGTGTTGATCTCGGTAATGTCGACGTTGATCGACTCCACCACCGCCGTTTGCTCTTCCGTCGCAGTGGCCACCGACTGATTCATTCCGTCGATTTCACCAATACGCTGGGTCACGCTGCCCAGACGTTCACCAGCCTGGTTGGCAATACCGACACTGCTTTCGCTTTGGCGCTGGCTGTCGGTCATGGTGATCACGGCTTCCCGGGCGCCGACTTGCAGTTCCTCGATCATCTTCTGCACTTGTTGCGCCGAATCCTGAGTACGGTGCGCGAGGTTACGCACCTCGTCCGCTACCACGGCAAAACCGCGACCGGCTTCACCGGCACGGGCCGCTTCGATGGCGGCGTTGAGTGCCAGCAGGTTGGTCTGCTGGGAGATGCTGGTAATCACTTCCAGAATCTGCCCGATGTTTACGGTGTTGCTGTTAAGCGTTTCGATGTTGCCGCACGAATCGCTGATCTTCGCCGAGAGCTGCTGCATCGCTGCGATGGTTTTATCGACGACTTGCTGGCCATCCTCGGCCAATGCGCGAGCATCGCTCGAATGCTGAGAGGCGAGGGCGGCGTTCTGGGCGATTTCCTGGGCAGCGGCGCCCAGCTCGTTGATGGCGGCGGCCACGCTGCTGGTGCGCGAGGCTTGCTGGTCGGAGTTGAACATCGACGAGTTCGACGCGGCAACCACACGCAAGGCGACTTCGTTGACCTGGCCGGTGGCCGAGGACACTTCGCGAATCGACGTGTGAATACGCTCCACAAAACGGTTGAACGAGGTGCCCAGTGCACCGAATTCGTCGTGGCCGTGAATGGTCAGGCGTTTGGTCAGGTCACCTTCGCCTTCGGCGATGTCATGCATGGCGCGGCCCATGGTCAACAGCGGTTGCATCAAGAAGCTGATCAGCATGCCCAGCAACGCGATGATGATCACCACGGCAATGACCATGGCGATGATCGCCGAGGTGCGAAATTCGCTGAGCATCGCGAACGCGGTGTCCTGATCCAGCACCAGCGCCACGTACCAGTCTGCCGAGGGCACACCATTGACGTGGGTAAAGGAGATGAATTGAGTCTTGCCGTCGATCTCGACTTCTTTCATGCCAGGGCTGACTTTCGGCGCGCCGTTCGGGTAGGCGTCGGTCAGGCTCTTGAGCACCAGTTTGCTGTCCGGGTGGATCAGGATTTTGCCGTCGGCGCTGACAATAAACGCATGGCCGTGGCCTCCGAAGTTCAGCGAGTTGATGATCGCGCTGACGCTGGACAGGTCGATGTCTGCCCCGGCGACGCCGATCATTTGATTCTGATGTTTCACTGGCGTGGCGACGGTGATCACCAGTTTGCCCGACGACGCGGCGATATAAGGTTCGGTGACGATGGTCTGTTGCGCACCGTTGGCCGCCTTGTACCAGCCACGGGCGCGGGGGTCGTAATCCGCCGCTCGATTGCCGGCCGGGACCGAAAACATCACGCCATCGGTGCCACCGAAGTAGCTCAACTGAAAATTACTGGTGTAGGCCGGCAGGTCGATGGCGCGCTTGAGGTTGGCCAGGGCGCTGCCGTCCACGGCGATCTGCTGGGACAGCGATTGCAGCAACTGCATGCGGCTTTCCAGCCAGGTCTGGATGTTGCTGCTGGTCAGGCTGCCGAGTTCCTGCATCGAGGATTCGGTACTGCTGCGCAGGGTTTGCCGCTGGCGGTAGTCGTTGAAGAGGATGAAACAAGCGAATGCAACGGCCACCACGAGGGCGGCAGCCAACAAGATCTTGTGGCTGAACTTCATGTTTCTGGTCATTAAATGAGCTACCGCGGAGAGGCTGGTCAACAAAGGGGCGTCAATTTGCCACAGTCGTGGGCTTTGCGCTGCTTTTATGTCGACTGACCGGCGCCAAAGATTAGGCAGCTTTTTGCGAAAACCGACGAAATACTCAATAGCGAAAGAAAGTTGCTGATTTTTCGAAAAAAGGTAGACGAGCGGCCCAACAAATAGCCGGCCGGCCAGGGAACCAGACAGGGGTTTTCTCTTCTAAGCTTCTGCTTGGCAGCCATGCCATTCCCCTTCGCCCCAGGAGCTACACCATGTCGCTGCGTTCTATTGCCCTGCTTTCGTTCTGCGTGTTGTTGGCCGCGTGCAGCAAGGTTAATCAGGAAAACTACTCGAAGCTGTCGTCAGGCATGCCCAAGGCCGAAGTAGAAACCTTGCTGGGCAAACCCGCCGATTGCTCGGGCGCGCTCGGCATGTCCAGTTGCACCTGGGGCGACAAAAACAGCTTTATCAGCGTGCAGTACGCCGGTGACAAAGTGCTGATGTTTTCTGGCCAAGGCCTGAAGTAATCCGGGGTTATACGCCCACGGGAGAAAAACAATGAAGCGGTTATTGATAGTCCTTTTAGCCGGCCTGGTATTGGCCGGCTGCGCCACGTCTGGCGTCGATCCGTTGGCACCGAAAACCGCCAATAGCGTCAATCTCAAGAAGTACCAAGGGACCTGGTACGAGTTGGCTCGTCTGCCGATGTATTTCCAGCGCAACTGCGCGCAATCCGAAGCCCATTACACGCTCAAGCCTGACGGCAAGGTGTTGGTGCTCAATCGCTGCCTGACGGCGGACTGGCAGTGGGAAGAGGCCAAAGGCACGGCCTGGCCACAGGACCCGGGCAAAACCGACAAGCTGTGGGTCGAGTTCGATACTTGGTTTTCGCGGCTGATTCCGGGTGTGTCGAAGGGTGAGTACTGGGTGTTGTATGTCAGTGATGACTACAAGACCGCCATTGTTGGCGATCCGAGCCGCAAGTATCTGTGGCTGCTGTCACGGACCCCGACGGTCAATGGCGTAGCGCGTGAAGAACTGCTGAGCAAGGCACGTCAGCAAGGTTACGACACTACGCGGCTGATCTGGCGCGCGACAGACACGCAGATGGCCAAGACCTCGAACTAACTGCGCGGCTGAAAAAAGATCGCAGCCTTCGGCAGCTCCTACAGGGATCAAGTGATTCTGTAGGAGCTGCCGAAGGCTGCGATCTTTTGCTTTTAACCGAGCAAGTCGCGCAGGACTTGGGTGAAGGCGCGGTTACTTGCTTCTTCGTCCGCATGACGCCCGTCGCGCACAACCCACTGGCCATTGACCAGCACATCCCGCACCTGGCGATCACCACCGGCAAACAGCCAACGATTGAGAATCCCGTCGCCACTGGCTGTCGCCAGGTACGGATCGTTGCCATCCAGCACCAGCCAATCCGCACGTTTGCCAACTTCCAGCGCACCAATCGACTGACCCAGCGCTTGAGCGCCGCCATCCAGTGCCGCGTCGTACAACGTGCGGCCAACCATCGGCTGATCCGCGCCATACAAACGATTACGCCGTTGGTCGCGCAGACGCTGGCCGTATTCCAGCCAACGCAATTCTTCCACCACGCTCAAAGACACATGGCTGTCGGAACCGATGCCCATGCGCCCGCCCTGAGCGAGGAAATCCACCGCCGGGAAGATACCGTCGCCGAGGTTGGCTTCAGTCGTCAGGCACAAGCCGGCGATGGCGCGACTCTTGGCCATCAGCGAGACTTCTTCCGGGTTGGCGTGGGTCGCGTGAACCAGGCACCAGCGTTGATCGACCTCGGTGTTTTCGTACAGCCATTGCAGCGGACGGCGACCGCTCCAGCTCAGGCAGTCATCGACTTCTTTCTGCTGTTCGGCAATGTGAATGTGCACCGGGCACTGCTTGTCGCTGGCGGCCAGGACTTCGCTGATTTGCTGTGGTGTTACCGCGCGCAACGAGTGGAAACACAAACCCAGTGACTGCGCCGGTTGCTGCGCCAGGATCGGCTGCAAGCGCGACTGAAGCTTGAGGTAGTTTTCGGTGCTGTTGATAAAGCGGCGCTGGCCTTCGTTCGGGGCCTGGCCGCCGAAACCGGAATGGCTGTAGAGCACCGGCAGCAGGGTCAGGCCGATCCCGGCGGAACTGGCGGCCTGGCTGATGCGCAGCGCCAGCTCGGCCGGGTCCGCGTAAGGCTGGCCGTTGGTGTCGTGGTGTACGTAATGAAATTCCGCGACCGAGGTGTAACCGGCCTTGAGCATTTCGATGTACAGCTGACGGGCGATGACGCCGAGTTGGTCCGGGCTGATTTTTCCGACGAGGCGATACATCAAATCGCGCCAGGTCCAGAAACTGTCATTCGGATTACCCGCCACTTCCGCCAGCCCGGCCATGGCGCGCTGGAAGGCGTGGGAGTGTAAATTCGGCATACCCGGCAGCAGCGGACCGCTTAGCCGTTCGGCGCCATCTGCATTGGAATCGGCCTGGATATGGGTCAACACGCCATTGGCGCTGACCTCAAGACGTACATTGTTGGCCCATCCACTAGGCAGCAGCGCGCGTTCGGCAAAGAAGGCGGACATGGTTCAGCACCCCATCGTGTGTTATTTGTATATACATATACAGACGTTTGCCTGCTCGGTAAACTCCGGCAAGCTAGTAACCTCTCTTCAACGAACAAGGATTAACCGTGCCGACTCCGCCTGCAGTCTCTCCGTTGGCCGCACACATGGGCGACAGTCCGGCGCCCTTGTACGCCCGTGTCAAACAAATGATCACCCAGCAAATCGACAGTGGAAACTGGCCGCCGCACTACCGCGTTCCGTCGGAAAGCGAGTTGGTCAACCAACTGGGCTTCAGCCGCATGACCATCAACCGCGCCCTGCGCGAGATGACCGCCGACGGTCTGCTGGTGCGCATGCAGGGTGTCGGCACGTTCGTCGCCGAGCCGAAAAGTCAGTCCGCGCTGTTTGAAGTCCACAACATCGCCGACGAAATCGCCTCCCGTGGCCATCGCCACACCTGCAAGGTCATCACCCTCGAGGAAGAGGCCGCCGGTTCCGAGCGCGCCTTGGCGCTGGACATGCGTGAAGGCCAGAAAGTCTTTCACTCGCTGATCGTGCATTTCGAAAATGATATCCCGGTGCAAATCGAAGACCGTTTCGTCAACGCACTGGTGGCGCCGGACTACCTCAAGCAGGACTTCACCCTGCAAACGCCATACGCCTATCTGAACCAGGTCGCGCCGCTGACTGAAGGCGAGCACGTGGTCGAGGCGATTCTGGCCGAGGCCAGCGAGTGCAAATTGCTGCAGATTGAAAAGGGCGAGCCGTGCCTGCTGATTCGTCGCCGCACCTGGTCCGGCCGTCAGCCAGTGACTGCCGCCCGCTTGATCCACCCCGGTTCCCGTCATCGTCTGGAAGGGCGGTTTCATAAATAGAGAGCCATAAATGAATGAGTTGAAGGTTTTACGCGCCATTGATTACCCGCGCATGCCATGGAAAAACGGCGGCGGCAGCACTGAAGAAATCACCCGTGATGGAGGTGCCGGCCTTGAGGGTTTCGGCTGGCGCCTGTCGATTGCCGACATCGGCGAGTCGGGCGGCTTCTCGACATTCGCCGGCTATGAGCGAGTGATCACTGTGCTGCAAGGCGACGGCATGACCTTGCGGGTTGATGGTCAGGACACTCGGCCATTGTTACCGCTGGACCCATTTGCTTTCAGCGGCGAGAGCCAGGTTTCCTGCACATTGCTCGGTGGGCCGATCCGCGACTTCAACCTGATTTATGCACCGCAGCGTTATAGCGCGCGATTGCAGTGGCTGGACGGCGAGCAGCGGTTTTTCAGCTCGGCAGGCACCGTGCTCGTATTCAGTGTCACCGACGAGCTTGAAGTGAAGGTCGGTAACAGTGCCTCGCAACTCGGTCGCCATGATTGCCTGCAACTCGACGGTAACGCCGGCCTGCTGGAAGTTTCCAGCAATGGTCCGTGCTGTGTGATCGAGCTGATCGTACGCTGATTCAAAATCCCTAAAAGATCGCAGCCTCGTTTCACTCGACAGCTCCTACAGGGTGAACGCCATCCCCTGTAGGAGCTGTCGAGTGAAACGAGGCTGCGATCTTTTGCTTTTCAACGTTCCCGAATGCGCACCACTTTGTTACCGAACGCCCCAGCGTGGCGCAAAACCCCGCTCAAGTAACAGCTGTAACCCTCCTCGCAAAATCCCCCCGAAAAATTTCATCTTTGCCAGAACCCTTGATCCAGGCGCTTTCCAGCCCTTTCAAAACTTTTCTTGAACACTCATCCAGCAAGTTGGCCGCTTGATTGCATATGCTTGTATGTACAAGTAAAGACGTATGCGTATGAGTCGATCGAGACTCCTCGCAACGTCCACTGATTCGCTTGGGGCGCAACGATGCGCACAAGCTGGCTTGCCCACCGCCAGGGTTGGTTTGGATTGATCGCTGAGGAGTCTTTTTCGTGACTGACAATACCCAGAAACCTACTAAGTTTCGTGACGTTGAAATTCGTGCCGCTCGCGGTAACACGCTGACCGCCAAGAGCTGGCTGACTGAAGCGCCGCTGCGCATGTTGATGAACAACCTCGACCCGGAAGTCGCCGAGAACCCTAAAGAACTGGTGGTTTACGGTGGTATCGGTCGTGCGGCGCGTAACTGGGAATGCTACGACAAGATCGTCGAAAGCCTGACCAACCTGAACGACGACGAGACCCTGCTGGTGCAATCCGGCAAGCCGGTCGGCGTGTTCAAGACCCACAGCAATGCCCCGCGCGTGTTGATCGCCAACTCCAACCTGGTGCCTCACTGGGCGAGCTGGGAACACTTCAACGAACTCGACGCCAAAGGCCTGGCCATGTACGGCCAGATGACCGCCGGCAGCTGGATCTACATCGGCAGCCAGGGCATCGTTCAAGGCACCTACGAAACCTTCGTCGAAGCCGGTCGCCAACACTACAACGATGACCTGAAAGGTCGTTGGGTCCTGACCGCAGGCCTCGGCGGCATGGGCGGCGCTCAGCCTCTGGCCGCGACCCTGGCCGGCGCTTGCTCGCTGAACATCGAATGCCAGCAGGTCAGCATCGATTTCCGTTTGAACAGCCGTTATGTCGATGAGCAAGCCACCGACCTCGACGACGCGCTGGCCCGTATCGCCAAATACACCAAGGAAGGCAAAGCGATTTCCATCGCCCTGCTGGGTAACGCGGCTGAAATTCTGCCGGAACTGGTCAAGCGCGGCGTGCGCCCGGACATGGTCACCGACCAGACCAGCGCCCACGACCCGCTCAACGGTTACCTGCCAGCCGGCTGGACCTGGGAAGAATATCGCGCTCGCGCCAAGACCGAGCCAGCCGCTGTCGTCAAAGCAGCCAAGCAATCGATGGCCGTGCACGTTAAAGCGATGCTCGAATTCCAGAAGATGGGCATTCCGACCTTCGACTACGGCAACAACATCCGTCAGATGGCGCAAGAAGAAGGCGTGGAAAACGCATTCGACTTCCCAGGTTTCGTACCGGCTTACATCCGTCCGCTGTTCTGCCGCGGTATCGGCCCGTTCCGTTGGGCTGCACTGTCGGGCGATCCGCAAGACATCTACAAAACCGACGCCAAAGTAAAAGAACTGATCCCGGACGACGCGCACCTGCACAACTGGCTGGACATGGCGCGTGAGCGCATCAGCTTCCAGGGTCTGCCGGCACGTATCTGCTGGGTTGGCCTGGGCCTGCGCGCCAAGCTCGGTCTGGCGTTCAACGAAATGGTTCGCAGCGGTGAATTGTCCGCACCAATCGTAATCGGTCGCGACCACCTGGACTCCGGTTCGGTAGCCAGCCCGAACCGCGAAACCGAATCCATGCAGGACGGTTCCGATGCCGTGTCCGACTGGCCACTGCTCAACGCTCTGCTCAACACCGCGAGCGGCGCGACCTGGGTTTCCCTGCACCACGGCGGCGGCGTCGGCATGGGCTTCTCCCAGCACTCGGGCATGGTGATTGTCTGCGACGGTACTGACGAAGCGGCCGAGCGTATCGCTCGCGTTCTGCACAACGACCCGGCTACCGGTGTCATGCGTCACGCCGATGCGGGTTACCAGATCGCGATCGACTGCGCCAAGGAACAGGGGCTGAACCTGCCGATGATTACCGGCAAGTAACGCAAAACCCTGTAGGAGCTGCCGCAGGCTGCGATCTTTTGGCGTCGTTACTGACGCCGAAGATCAAGATCAAAAGATCGCAGCCTCGTTTCACTCGACAGCTCCTACAGGGACCGAGTGAATTCCATAACAATCCACAGAGGTTGAATCATGGCTGTTAACAGCGATCGTGCAGGCAGTAAACCGTTGATCGAGAAACGTTCGATCGACTACATCCCGGAAGCGGAGAGACACGGTCGTCTGTTGAGTCAGTTCACCCTGTGGATGGGTGCCAACCTGCAAATCACCGCGATTGTCACCGGGGCCTTGGCCGTGGTGCTGGGCGGTGACGTGTTCTGGTCGTTGATCGGTCTGTTGATCGGTCAACTGCTCGGCGGGGGCGTAATGGCGCTGCATGCGGCGCAAGGGCCCAAGCTTGGCCTGCCGCAGATGATCTCCAGCCGGGTACAGTTCGGCGTGTATGGCGCGGCCATCCCGATCGTGCTGGTCTGTCTGATGTACCTCGGTTTCACTGCGACGGGCACCGTGCTTTCCGGCCAGGCGCTGGGCCAGTTGTTTGGCGTCAGCGACAGCGTCGGTATCCTCATCTTCGCCAGTGTCATCGTGCTGGTGACGGTGCTTGGTTATCGGGTGATCCATTGGATCGGCCGTGTCGCCAGCGTCATTGGCGTGATTGCCTTCGTTTACCTGTTCAGTCGCCTGATGAGCCAGACTGACGTTGGCGCACTCCTGCAAATCCGCCACTTCAGCTGGACCAGCTTTCTGCTCGCGGTGTCGCTCGCGGCGTCCTGGCAGATCGCCTTCGGCCCCTACGTGGCTGACTATTCACGCTACCTGCCGAGCAAGACTTCCTCGGTGAAAACCTTTTTCGCCGCCGGTGCGGGTTCGGTCATTGGCGCACAGGTGGCGATGATCCTCGGCGTGCTTGCCGCCGCCTCGGCCAATGGGCAGTTCGCCGGCCACGAAGTGGCCTACATCGTGGGTCTGGGCGGTACCGGTGCCACCGCTGCGCTGCTGTACTTCAGCATCGCGTTCGGCAAGGTCACCATCTCCACGCTGAACTCATACGGCAGCTTCATGTGCATTGCGACCGTCATCAGCGGTTTCCGTGGTGACCTGCGGGTAACGCGCTTGCAGCGTCTGGTCTTCGTGTTGGTCATCGTCGGCACTGCGACCCTGATCGCGTTGCTCGGTCAGCACTCGTTCCTCGGTGCGTTCAAGTCCTTCATCCTGTTTTTGCTGGCTTTTTTCACGCCATGGAGCGCGATCAACCTGGTGGACTACTACTGCATCACCCGCGAGCGCTATGACGTGCCGGCGCTGGCCGATCCGAACGGTCGCTACGGCCGTTGGAACCCCCTCGGTATCAGCGTCTATGTCTTCGGTGTGCTGGTGCAACTGCCGTTCATCTCTACCAAGTTCTATACCGGTCCGCTGGTGGACGCTCTGGGTGGTGTGGATATTTCCTGGATCATCGGTCTGGTGCTTCCTGCAGCCCTGTATTACGTGTGCGCGAAAAAATGGCACAGCGCAGTACCCGATCAACTGATCCTGCCGGTCGAGCAGGACAGCGTTGTACAACCTAAAAATAGCGGGGCCGGTCGCGCTGCGGCGCAGGCCTGATTGGACGTGGACAGGGCTGGATGCCTCTTGACTGCCGTAAGCCAACTCATGATTAGGAGCGTCACACAATGAAATCGAACAAGACCCTGCTGACCACTTTGCTTTCCATGGGCCTGCTGGCCAGCGCCGGCGCCACTCAGGCGGCTGGTTGGTGCGAGTCGGGCAAACCGGTGAAATTTGCCGGCCTGAACTGGGAAAGCGCCATGCTGCTGACCGACGTGCTGCAAGTCGTGTTGGAGAAAGGCTACGACTGCAAGACCGACAGCCTGCCGGGCAACTCCATCACCATGGAAAACGCCCTGAGCAGCAACGATATTCAAATCTTCGCCGAAGAGTGGGTTGGTCGTAGCGAAGTCTGGAACAAGGCCGAAAAGGCCGGCAAGGTTGTCGGTATCGGCGCTCCGGTCGTGGGTGCTGTCGAAGGCTGGTACGTGCCGCGTTACGTGATCGAAGGCGACGCCAAGCGCAAGCTGGAGCCTAAAGCTCCAGACCTGAAAGCGATCGCCGATCTGGGCAAATACGCTGCAGTGTTCAAGGATCAGGAAGAGCCATCCAAGGGCCGTTTCTATAACTGCCCGGCCGGCTGGACCTGTGAGCTGGATAACAGCGAAATGCTGAAAAGCTACGGCCTGGAAAGCACCTACACCAACTTCCGTCCGGGCACCGGTCCGGCACTGGATGCCGCGGTGTTGTCGAGCTACAAGCGTGGTGAGCCGATCCTGTTCTACTACTGGTCGCCAACCCCGCTGATGGGCCAGGTCGACCTGGTCAAACTCGAAGAGAAACCAGGCGTGGACAAACGCGTGACCATCAAGGTCGGCGTGTCCAAGGTCTTCCACGAGCAAGCCCCGGAACTGGTGGCTGTGCTGGAAAAGGTCAACCTGCCAATCGACCTGCTCAACCAGAACCTCGGGCGCATGGCCAAAGAGCGGATCGAGTCACCAAAACTGGCGAAAATCTTCCTCAAGGAACATCCTGAAGTCTGGCACGCATGGGTGAGCGAAGACGCAGCCAAAAAGATCGACGCGGCCTTGTAGGTTGAGCCTCTCCGACTGCCCTGAGCGGCAGTCGGATGCTTGATCGCAACCCCTTGATTGAGAGTCTCTTATGTTTCCCGAAAGCTTTACCTTTTCCATCGCCGACTGGGTCAACAGTTGGGTCGATTCACTGGTCACCAACTACGGCGACGTGTTCCGGCAAATCTCCGATACCCTCCTGTGGGCCATCGTCAATCTTGAAGGGCTGCTGCGTGCGGCGCCCTGGTGGCTGATGCTGGCGATCGTGGCGGGCGTTGCCTGGCACGCGACCCGCAAAGTCGTGACCACCGCCGTGATCGTTGGCTTGTTGTTCCTGGTGGGTGCGGTCGGCCTCTGGGACAAGCTGATGCAGACCCTGGCGCTGATGATGGTGGCGACCATCATTTCGGTGCTGATCGGCATTCCGCTGGGCATTCTTTCGGCGCGCAGCAATCGCCTGCGTTCGATATTGATGCCGTTGCTGGACATCATGCAGACCATGCCGAGTTTCGTGTACCTGATCCCGGTGCTGATGCTGTTCGGCCTGGGCAAGGTCCCGGCGATTTTCGCCACCGTGATCTACGCCGCACCACCGCTGATCCGCCTGACTGATCTGGGTATTCGCCAGGTTGACGGCGAAGTGATGGAAGCGATCAACGCCTTCGGTGCCAACCGCTGGCAGCAACTGTTTGGCGTGCAACTTCCGCTGGCCCTGCCGAGCATCATGGCCGGGATTAACCAGACCACCATGATGGCCCTGTCGATGGTAGTGATTGCCTCGATGATCGGTGCCCGTGGCTTGGGTGAGGACGTGTTGGTGGGGATTCAGACCCTCAACGTCGGACGTGGTCTTGAGGCGGGTCTGGCGATCGTGATTCTGGCAGTGGTTATCGACCGTATTACTCAGGCGTATGGTCGGGCACGGCATGAGGTGAGCAAATGAACAACGAAGCCATCAGCAAGATCGAAGTCAAAAACGTCTTCAAGATTTTCGGCAACCGTTCCAAGGATGCGCTGGCCATGATCGGCCAGGGCAAAACCAAAGATCAGGTGCTGTCCGAAACCGGCTGTGTGGTCGGCGTTAACGACTTGTCCCTGAGCATCGGCACCGGCGAGATCTTCGTGATCATGGGCCTGTCGGGTTCCGGCAAGTCCACCTTGGTGCGCCACTTCAATCGCCTGATCGACCCGACCAGCGGCGCGATCCTGGTAGACGGCGTGGACATCCTGCAATACGACATGGAAGCCCTGCGCGAATTTCGCCGGCATAAGATCAGCATGGTGTTCCAGAGCTTCGGCCTGCTGCCGCACAAGACCGTGGTGGATAACGTCGCCTACGGCCTGAAAGTGCGTGGCGAGACCAAGCAAATGTGCTCCGAGCGTGCGCTGCACTGGATCAACACCGTGGGCCTCAAGGGCTACGAAAACAAATACCCGCATCAGCTCTCGGGCGGCATGCGTCAGCGTGTGGGCCTGGCTCGCGCCTTGGCGGCAGACACCGACATCATCCTGATGGACGAAGCCTTCAGTGCCCTCGACCCGCTGATTCGCGCCGAAATGCAGGACCAGTTGCTGGAACTGCAAAAGACCCTGCACAAGACCATCGTCTTCATCACCCACGACCTCGACGAGGCCGTGCGCATCGGCAACCGCATTGCGATTCTCAAGGATGGCCGTCTGATTCAGGTCGGCACGCCGAGAGAGATCCTGCATTCGCCGGCGGATGAGTATGTGGACCGGTTCGTACAGCGTCGGGCTGCGGTGGTTTAAGAGATTTGCGGTGTCTGTGCTGGCCCCATCGCGAGCAAGCTCGCTCCCACAGGGATTTTGTGAACGCTGGAGATCCACTGTGGGAGCGAGCTTGCTCGCGATGAGGCCGGTGAAGCTGCATCAATATTCAAGTTGTACGCACGAGGTCAAAGATGTCCCAGGCTGAAAAAATCGTTATCGCCGACGCCCCGTTGCGTTGGCAGGATGTGGTCGCCGTAGCCCGCCATGGCGCACAGCTTGAGCTGTCGACCGAGACCTGGGCGCGGATCGACAATGCCCAGGCGATCGTCCAGCGCATCGTCGTCAGCGGCGAGCGCGCGTATGGCGTCAACACCGGCCTCGGCGCGCTGTGCAATGTCTCGCTCAAAGACGAGCAACTCAGCCAACTGTCGCGCAACACCCTGCTCAGTCACGCCTGTGGCGTTGGCGCACCATTGGCCGACGAACAGACCCGCGCAATCATCTGCGCCGCCATTCGCAACTACAGCCACGGCAAATCCGGCATTCATCGCCGGGTGGTCGAAGCCCTGTTGGAACTGCTCAATCGCGGCATTACCCCGCAAGTGCCGTCCCAGGGTTCGGTGGGTTACCTGACCCACATGGCCCACATCAGCATCGCGCTGCTGGGTGTCGGCAATGTCAGCTATCGCGGGCAGATCGTTTCCGCCCAGCAAGCTCTGGCCGAAGAAGGTCTGCAACCGGTTCAGCTGGGCGCCAAAGATGGCCTGTGCCTGGTCAACGGCACGCCGTGCATGTCCGGCCTCAGCTGCCTGGCAATCGCCGACGCGACACGTCTGGTGCAATGGGCCGACGTGATCGGTGCCATGAGCTTCGAAGCTCAGCGCGGTCAGATTGCCGCGTTCGATGCCGAGATCATCGCGCTCAAACCGCATCCAGGCATGCAGCAAGTCGGCATCAACCTGCGTGCGTTGCTCGATGGCAGTGAAGTGATCGCCAGCAGCAAAGGCATTCGTACTCAGGACGCGCTGAGCATCCGCTCGATCCCGCAAGTCCACGGCGCCGCTCGCGATCAGCTTGAGCACGCGAAAAAGCAGATCGAAACCGAACTCAACTCTGTCACCGACAACCCGATGCTGCTGGGCACGCCGGATGACTTCCGAGTGGTGTCCCAGGCCAACCCGCACGGTCAATCCGTGGCCTTGGCGGCGGATTTGCTGGCCATCGCCATGGCTGAAATCGGCTCCATCGCCGAACGTCGGCTGGATCGCTTGATCAACCCGCATGTCAGCGGTTTGCCGGCATTCCTGGTGGCCAATCCGGGGGTGAACTCCGGGATGATGATCGTCCAGTACGTCGCCGCTTCGCTGTGTGCGGAAAACCGCCAGTTGGCGCAACCGGCCGTACTCGACAACTACGTCACCTCCGGCCTGCAGGAAGACCACTTGAGCATGGGCACCAACGCGGCGCTGAAGCTGCACCGCGCTTTGGAAAACTGCACGCAGATCCTCGCGATCGAGTACCTGCTGGCGGCCCAGGCGTTTGAATTTCTCAAGGAACAACGCTTCGGCGCCGGCACCGATGCCGCCTGGCGTCTGCTGCGCGAGCGAGTCCCGGCCTACGACCAGGACCGCTGGCTGGCACCGGACATCGCCAGTGCCGCCGCCGTTTTGAAAGACCCGATTTTGCTGCACAACGCGTTACCGAACCTGAACTGATTTCCACCACACCAGCGTGCCAAGGCGCGGCTCCCCAGAAGGCGAGACGCGACGGACAACGGACAACTCCGGAGCGTCTGGTGAGTTAATAAAAGACTCTCAAAAGGAGAATGAAATGACTGCGTTAAACCTTATTCCCGGCCAACTGAGCCTTGCCCAACTGCGTGATGTGTATCAGCAGCCGGTCAAAATCACCCTCGACAACAGTGCCTCGGCCCAGATTGAAGCCAGCGTTGCCTGCGTGGAACAGATCCTCGCCGAGAACCGCACCGCTTATGGCATCAACACCGGTTTCGGCCTGCTGGCGTCGACCCGTATCGCCAGCGAAGACCTGGAAAACCTGCAGCGCTCGCTGGTGCTGTCCCACGCCGCCGGTGTCGGCGAGCCGATCAGCGACGCGCTGGTTCGACTGGTCATGGTGCTCAAGGTCAACAGCCTGAGCCGTGGTTTCTCCGGCATTCGTCGTAAGGTCATCGATGCACTGATCGCCCTGATCAACGCCGAGGTTTACCCGCACATTCCATTGAAAGGTTCGGTCGGTGCATCCGGTGACCTGGCGCCTTTGGCCCACATGTCGCTGGTGCTGCTGGGCGAAGGTAAAGCTCGCTACAAAGGCGAGTGGATGGAAGCAACCGAAGCGCTGAAAGTAGCCGGTCTAACACCGTTGACCCTGGCTGCCAAAGAAGGTCTGGCGCTGCTCAACGGCACTCAGGTGTCCACCGCTTACGCGCTGCGTGGTCTGTTCGAAGGTGAAGATCTGTTCGCTGGCGCTGTAGCGCTTGGCGCCCTGACCGTTGAAGCCGTGCTGGGTTCGCGCTCGCCGTTTGATGCTCGCATCCACGCCGCTCGTGGCCAGAAAGGCCAGATCGACGCCGCTGCCGCTTACCGCGATCTGCTGGGCGAGCGCAGTGAAGTGTCCGACTCGCACCAGAACTGCGACAAGGTCCAGGACCCGTACTCCCTGCGCTGCCAGCCGCAAGTCATGGGTGCTTGCCTGACCCAGTTCCGTCAGGCCGCCGAAGTGCTGGCGGTCGAAGCCAACGCCGTGTCCGACAACCCGCTGGTGTTCGCCGCTGAAGGTGACGTGATCTCCGGCGGTAACTTCCACGCCGAACCGGTCGCCATGGCTGCCGACAACATGGCGTTGGCCATCGCTGAAATCGGTTCCCTGAGCGAACGTCGTATCTCGCTGATGATGGACAAGCACATGTCGCAACTGCCGCCGTTCCTGGTGGCCAATGGCGGCGTCAACTCCGGCTTCATGATTGCCCAGGTGACCGCTGCGGCACTGGCCAGCGAGAACAAGGCGTTGTCCCATCCGCACTCGGTGGACAGCCTGCCGACTTCCGCGAACCAGGAAGACCACGTTTCCATGGCGCCGGCTGCCGGCAAGCGTCTGTGGGAAATGGCCGAAAACACTCGCGGCGTTCTTGCGGTGGAATGGTTGGCGGCCTGTCAGGGTCTGGATTTGCGTGATGGTCTGAAGACTTCGACCAAGCTGGAAAAGGCTCGCGCCATCCTGCGTGCTGAAGTGCCGTTCTATGAGAAGGATCGGTTCTTTGCGCCGGACATCAATGCTGCTAGCGAGCTTCTGGCGACTCGTTGCCTGAACGAGCTGGTTTCGGCGAAGTTGCTGCCTAGCCTGTGATGACCTCTTCGCGAGCAGGCTCGCTCCCACAGGGTTTACGCAATCCAATGTGGGAGCGAGCTTGCTCGCGATTCGATTTTGCGTCGAATAAGAATAATTAAGGACGAGCAATGCAACAGTCAGAAAAGGGTTTGAAACGCGGGCTCTCTGCCCGACATATTCGCTTCATGGCACTGGGGTCGGCGATCGGCACCGGGCTGTTTTACGGTTCTGCCTCGGCCATTCAAATGGCCGGACCTGCGGTCCTGCTCGCTTACCTGATCGGTGGCGCGGCGGTGTTCATGGTCATGCGCGCCCTCGGTGAGATGGCGGTGCACAACCCGGTGGCCGGTTCTTTCGGCCACTACGCCAGCACCTACCTGGGGCCGATGGCGGGCTTCATCCTCGGTTGGACCTACGCGTTTGAAATGGTCATCGTCGGCATGGCCGACGTCACCGCATTCGGTATTTACATGGGCTTCTGGTTTCCGGAAGTCGCCCGCTGGATCTGGGTGCTGGGCATCGTTTCGGTGGTCGGCGGCTTGAACCTGTGCAACGTCAAAGTCTTCGGTGAAATGGAGTTCTGGCTGTCGCTGCTCAAGGTCGCAGCCATCGTCGCGATGATCCTCGGTGGCTTCGGCATCATGTTGTTCGGCATCAGCACGGCGCCTGGCGCCCAAGCGACCGACATCAGCAATCTCTGGAGCCATGGTGGCTTCATGCCCAATGGCGTGGGCGGCCTGATCGCTTCGTTTGCGGTGGTGATGTTTGCGTTTGGCGGCATTGAAATCATCGGCGTGACCGCCGGTGAAGCCAAAGACCCGCAGCGCGTGCTGCCCCGGGCGATCAATGCCGTACCGTTGCGTATCCTGCTGTTCTACGTGCTGACGATGTTCGTACTGATGTCGATCTTTCCATGGCAGCAGATCGGCAGCCAAGGCAGTCCATTTGTGCAGATTTTCGACAACCTGGGGATTAGTTCGGCGGCGACCATTCTCAATATCGTGGTGATCTCGGCGGCAGTGTCGGCCATCAACAGCGACATCTTCGGCGCTGGCCGCATGATGTACGGTCTGGCCCAGCAAGGGCATGCGCCCAAGGGCTTCGCCCGCTTGTCGCGCAATGGCGTGCCATGGATGACGGTAGTGGTGATGAGTGTCGCGTTGCTGTTGGGCGTGCTGCTGAACTACCTGATTCCGGAAAACGTGTTCCTGTTGATCGCCTCTATCGCCACCTTTGCGACGGTGTGGGTCTGGTTGATGATTTTGTTCACCCAAGTGGCCATGCGTCGTTCCATGAGCGCCGAACAGGTCGCACAGTTGAAATTCCCGGTGCCATTCTGGCCCTATGCGCCGATGGCGGCGATTGCCTTCATGCTGTTCATCTTTGGCGTGCTGGGCTATTTCCCGGACACCCAAGCGGCTCTGATCGTCGGCGTAGTCTGGATTGTATTGCTGGTGCTGGCCTACCTGACGTGGGTGAAACCGGCGGCAGGGAAGGCAGTACCGGTGGAGCGGGAACCTTCTTTTTCTCATCGATAACCTAACGGAGGCCACGGATGAAAACTCTCTGGCAACACTGCCACGTCGCAACCATGGCGCAAGGCATCTACTCGATCATCGAGGATGCGGCCATCGTGACGTCAGGAGCGCACATTGAGTGGATTGGCCCACGCGCTGAACTGCCGTCGGGCGAGTACCCGGCAGTCAATGATCTTAACGGGGCCTGGGTGACGCCGGGCCTGATCGACTGCCACACCCACACGGTGTTCGGCGGTAACCGCAGCGGTGAATTCGAACAGCGTCTGCAAGGCGTCAGCTATGCAGAAATCGCAGCGGCCGGTGGTGGCATCGCCAGCACCGTACGCGCCACTCGCGCGGCCACTGAAGATGAACTGTTCGCCAGTGCCGCCAAGCGTCTGAAGAGCCTGATGCGCGACGGCGTGACCACGGTCGAAATGAAATCCGGCTACGGTTTGGACCTGGCCAGCGAACGCAAGATCCTGCGGGTCATCCGCCGTCTCGGCGCCGAACTCCCGGTCAGCGTGCGCAGCACCTGCCTGGCCGCTCACGCCTTGCCGCCGGAATATGCGGATCGCGCCGACGACTACATCGACCACATCTGCGCCGAGATGCTCCCGGCCCTGGCCGCCGAAGGGCTGGTGGATGCGGTGGACGCGTTCTGCGAATACCTGGCGTTTTCGCCGGCACAGGTTGAACGGGTGTTCATCACCGCGCAACAACTCGGTTTGCCGGTGAAGCTGCACGCCGAGCAATTATCGTCGCTGCATGGATCGAGTCTGGCCGCGCGTTACCACGCACTGTCGGCCGATCACCTGGAATTCATGACCGAAGACGACGCCATCGCCATGGCCAAGTCCGGCACCGTCGCGGTGTTGCTGCCCGGCGCGTTCTACTTTCTGCGGGAAACCCAATTGCCGCCGATGGAGGCTCTGCGCAAACACGGCGTGAAAATCGCCATCGCCACCGACCTTAACCCAGGCACCTCACCGGCACTGTCGTTGCGTTTGATGCTGAACATGGCGTGCACCTGTTTCCGCATGACCCCGGAAGAAGCCTTGGCGGGTGCAACGATTCATGCCGCCACGGCGCTGGGCATGGCTGAAACCCACGGTTCGCTGGAAGTCGGCAAGTGTGCAGATTTCGTCGCCTGGCAAATCGATCGTCCGGCCGACCTGTCTTACTGGCTGGGCGGTGACCTGGACAAACGCGTCGTGCGTCACGGCGTTGAAGTGAGCATTTAGGAGAACAGTTGTGGATAAGGTTCTGAACTTCAAACATGGTCGCGTACCGCTGCTGATCAGCATGCCCCACGCCGGCCTGCGCCTGACCCCGACGGTCGAAGCCGGATTGATCCCCGACGCGAAAAGCCTGCCGGACACCGACTGGCATATCCCGCAGCTTTACGAATTTGCTGCCGAGCTAGGCGCCAGCACCTTGGCCGCCGAGTACTCGCGTTTTGTCATCGACCTGAATCGACCGTCTGACGACAAGCCGTTGTATGTCGGTGCGACCACCGGTCTGTACCCGGCGACGCTGTTCGACGGCATTCCGTTGTTCCGTGAGGGCATGGAGCCGTCAGCGGCGGAACGCGCGACTTACCTGGAGCAGATCTGGACGCCGTACCACACCACCTTGCAGCAGGAACTGGCGAGACTGAAAACCGAGTTTGGCTACGCATTGCTGTTCGATGCGCACTCGATCCGTTCGGTGATCCCGCACCTGTTCGAGGGCAAGCTGCCGGACTTCAACCTCGGCACCTTCAACGGCGCCAGTTGCGATCCACAGTTGGCCACTCAGCTGGAAGCCATCTGCGCGCGCCACGGCGATTTCAGCCATGTGCTGAACGGTCGCTTCAAGGGCGGCCACATCACCCGGCATTACGGCAATCCGGCCGAGAACATTCATGCGGTGCAACTGGAGTTGGGCCAGTGCACGTACATGGAAGAGTTCGAGCCGTTCCGTTATCGCCCGGACCTGGCGGCGCCGACTCAGGTGGTGCTTAAGGAATTGCTGCAAGGGCTGTTGGCCTGGGCCGAAAAGCACTACGGCGCATAAGATCAAAAGATCGCAACCTGCGGCAGCTCCTACAGGTGTACACAAAACCCTGTAGGAGCTGCCGAAGGCTGCGATCTTTTAAGGCACTTCCTGTCGCCACCGTGCAAAACACGGTCGCTACAGTTCGCTTTTACCCTCTCGACGCTGCGTAATGTTCCGGGCACGGTGCACAAAGACACCGGCCCGACAATAATCCGCTGCCGCACGAGATCCTCCCAATGAAAAGACTGTTTACCCGCTGTCTCTCAATCCTCTGCGGCACTGCTCTCCTGAGCACCAGCGTACTGGCCAGTGACGACGCTTCCTGCAAGGCCGTGCGCATGGGCGTGGTCAACTGGACCGACGTGATCGCCACCAGCGGCATGGCTGACGTACTGCTCAATGGCCTGGGCTACGAAAGCAAGCAAACCAGCGCCGTGCAGCAAATCATCTTCGCCGGCATCCGCGACAAGCGTCTGGACATCTACCTTGGTTATTGGAAACCGGCGATGGACAAAAACATCGCGCCGTTTCTGGCTGCCAATCAGGTGAAGGTCATGGACAAACCGAGCCTGGCCGATGCTCAGGCAACGCTCGCCGTACCTGAGTATGTCGCCGAAGCGGGTCTGAAAACTTTCGCCGATATCGCCAAATTCAAGGATCAACTCGGCGGCAAGATCTACGGCATCGAGCCCGGCAGTGGCGCCAACACCACCATCAAAACCATGATCGAGACCAATCAATTTGGCTTGAAGGATTTCAAGCTGATCGAGTCGGGTGAGGCCGGCATGCTAGCCGCCGTTCAGCGGGCGGTGAATCGCAAGGAGTTCGTGGTGTTCGTCGGCTGGACCCCGCACCCGATGAACATCAACATGAAAATCGCCTACCTGACCGGCAGCGAAGACGTTTACGGCCCGAACGAAGGCGCTGCGACCGTCTCCACCGTGACCGCCCCGGACTACGCCCAGCGCTGCCCGAACGTAAACCGTCTGCTGGAAAACCTGACCTTCACCGCGGCCCAGGAAAGCCAGTTGATGGTGCCGATCATGGAGCGCAAGACGCCGCAGGACGTTGCCAAACAATGGCTGCGTGATCATCCGGAAGATTTGCAGCGTTGGCTTGCCGGTGTCACCAGTTTTGATGGCAAGGATGGCGTGGCGACCGTTCAGACCCGTTTGAAACTTTGATGAGTTCCTATCCGTTATCCGAGCAAATGGCGGCTTTCGTCGAAAAAACCGTCAGCTTCAACAGCACCGACAGCAGCCTCGGCGGTTTGCGTCGGGCCTACAGCGGGATGTGCCGGGCGTTCACCCCGTCGCGTCCCGCCGGGCTTTATGTGGTCGACTTTGAATTGGCCGGCGTGCCAGTGCGGTCTTATCAACCGACGGTTTCGCCACCGACCGGCGGTTGCCCGTGCATCGTTTATTTGCACGGCGGCGGGTGGGTGGTGGGAGACCTGGATTCCCACGACTTCATCTGCGCCGAACTGGCGTCGACGCTCGGTGTGCTGGTGATCGCCGTCGATTATCGATTGGCGCCGGAATATCCGTTTCCGGCGGCGTTCGAGGATTGTCTGGGTGTCTGGCGCGCGCTACGGACCGGGCCATTCCGGCTCGATCCCGAGCGAACGCTGGTGGCCGGGGACAGCGCCGGTGGCAACCTTGCGGCTGCGTTGTGTCTGGGGTTGCGCGATGCGGGCGAGCCATTGCCGGCTGCGCAGGTGCTGATTTATCCGGGGCTGGGCGGTGATCACCGATTGCCGTCGCGCAGTGAATGCGTCGATGCTCCCTTACTCAGCAGCAGCGATCTGGATTGTTATCACGCCCTGTACTTGCGCGGCACCGGACAGCCAAGTGCTTATGCGATGCCGTTGCTCGCCGAGGATTTCAGGGGCTTGCCGCCGGCCTTGATCGCCGTGGCGCAATTCGACCCGCTGCGCGATGACGGCATGCTCTACGCCGAGCGACTGAATGCAGCAGGCGTGGCAGCGACGCTTTATTACGGCGAGGGGTTGGTCCACGGCTGTTTGCGGGCTCGGGGGCAGGTCGCCGAGGTCGACGCACTCTATGAAACGCTGCTCGGCTATTTGTCTGAAAAAACGGGCTGAAAAACTCTGACTCTGCAAGGCATGCTCATTGGCGTAATTCGGGTTTATGATGCCGGACGGCAGAATAATAGAAGTCCCCCCAGGGATGACCTCGACCCCTTACGGAGCGCGCAATGCAGACTTTGTACCCGCAGATCAAACCCCACGCCCGGCACGATCTGGCCGTCGATGAAACCCACACGCTGTATGTCGACGAAAGCGGTTCGCCGGAAGGTTTGCCGGTTGTATTCATCCACGGCGGCCCCGGCGCCGGGTGTGATGCCCAGAGCCGTCGGTTTTTCGATCCAAACCTGTATCGCATCGTGACCTTCGACCAGCGCGGTTGCGGTCGTTCCACGCCCCACGCCAGCCTGGAAAACAACACCACCTGGGATCTGGTCGCCGACCTTGAGCGGATTCGCCAGCACCTTGGCATCGATAAATGGGTACTGTTCGGCGGTTCGTGGGGCTCGACCCTGGCGCTTGCCTACGCGCAAACCCACCCGGAGCGCGTGCACGGTCTGATTCTGCGCGGGATTTTTCTCTGCCGTCCGCAGGAAATCGAGTGGTTCTACCAGTGTGGCGCCAGTCGTCTGTTCCCCGATTACTGGCAGGACTACATCGCGCCGATCCCGCTGGACGAGCGCGAAGACTTGCTCTCGGCTTTCCACAAGCGCCTGATCGGCAACGATCAGATTGCCCAGATGCACGCGGCCAAGGCCTGGTCCACCTGGGAAGGCCGGACCGCCACCCTGCGCCCGAACCCGATGGTGGTCGATCGTTTCTCCGAGCCACAGCGCGCGTTGTCCATCGCCCGCATCGAATGTCACTACTTCACCAACAATGCGTTCCTTGAGCCTAACCAGCTGATCCGCGACATGGGCAAGATCGCCCATTTGCCTGGCGTGATCGTCCACGGTCGGTACGACGTGATCTGCCCGCTGGATAACGCCTGGGAACTGCATCAGAACTGGCCGAACAGTGAGTTGCAGGTGATCCGCGACGCCGGCCATGCCGCCTCCGAACCTGGCATTACTGACGCACTGGTTCGCGCCGCCGATCTGATGGCCCATCGTCTGCTCGACCTGGCCCCTGAAGAAGCATGAAGGGCCTGCTGCAACGCGTGCGTGGCGCGCGAGTCGAGGTAGCGGGGGAGGTGGTTGGCGCCGTCGATCAGGGTTTGCTGGTGCTGGTGGCGGTCGAGCCCGAGGATACTCGGGCCAGCGCCGACAAACTTCTGCAGAAGCTGCTTAACTATCGTGTGTTCAGTGACGCCGAGGGCAAGATGAATCTGTCCCTGGCGGATGTAGGCGGTGGGTTGCTGCTGGTCTCACAGTTCACCCTGGCCGCCGATACCAAGAGCGGGTTGCGCCCGAGTTTTTCGACCGCTGCCCCTCCGGCCCTTGGCGAGGAACTTTTCGACTATCTATTAAGCAAAGCGAAACAGGTGCATGGCACTGTGGCATCAGGTAGATTCGGCGCGGATATGCAGGTGCACCTGGTCAACGACGGCCCGGTAACCTTCCTGTTACAGACCTGAAAGCGCTTGAAACATGTTTTTAAGGGCTTTTCGACTGAAAACAGGGGTTTTTCGCGATAAATACTTTGTTACCCCTGATGCGTTGTAACGCGGCCTACTAGATAATCGCGCGCTACGGGGATCAGCGTTCGTTGGTCCATTTTGACTTAGGTAGAGACTTGTCCTGGACCTCTTGGGGAATCATTTAGCCCCATAGGAGTCGGAACAATGCTCGCCAACTTGGCAAGAGTGGTCTGTAGGGTCGGTTTTTCCATGCCGTTCTCCTCACAGGCACTTTAACTGGCCGTTGGTTTTTTGATCTGTTTTCGGCGAGGGTTGCTCGTGATTGTTAGTCCCTGTAATGCAAAATTGTCTGCCAAACGGTTACGAAGCGCTCTGGTAGCGGGCTCTGCACTGCTCTGCCTGCTCAGCGCCGGTCAGCTTTGGGCATTCAATCTGGATGATGTATCGGTCAAGGCAAAAGAGCTGGCCGGGCAGAAATACGAAGCTCCGCGCAGTAACCTGCCGAACGAGTTCCGCGAGATGAAATTCGCGGACTATCAAAAAATTCGCTTCCTGACCGAAAAAGCCGAGTGGGCCGATCAGAAGACCCCGTTCAAGCTGTCGTTCTATCACCAGGGTATGCATTTCGATACGCCGGTGAAAATCAACGAAATCACAGCTAATACCGTCGAAGAGATCAAATACGACCCAAGTCGTTTCGATTTCGGCGACGTGAAGTTTGATCCTAAAGCCACCGAGCAACTGGGTTATGCCGGTTTCCGTGTGCTGTACCCGATCAACAAGGCTGACAAGCAAGACGAAATCATGACCATGCTCGGCGCGAGTTACTTCCGCGTTGTCGGCAAGGGGCACACCTATGGCTTGTCCGCTCGCGGCATGGCCATCGATACCGCGTTGCCGTCCGGCGAAGAATTCCCGCGTTTCACCGAGTTCTGGATTCAACAGCCAAAACCGGGTGACAAGCACCTGGTGATCTTCGCCCTGCTGGATTCGCCACGCGCTACCGGTGCCTATCGCCTGACCCTGCGTCCGGGCAGCGACACCGTTGTCGACGTCAAGGCGAAGATGTTCCTGCGTGACAAGGTCACCAAGCTTGGCGTTGCGCCGCTGACCAGCATGTTCCTGTTCGGCGCCAATCAGCCGTCGAAAGTGCTGAACTACCGTCGCGAACTGCACGATTCCAGCGGTCTGTCGATCCATGCCGGCAATGGCGAGTGGATCTGGCGCCCACTGAACAATCCGAAACACCTGGCGGTGAGCAACTTCTCGATCGAAAACCCGCGCGGTTTCGGCCTGCTGCAACGTGGCCGCGACTTCAGCCACTACGAAGACCTCGACGACCGCTACGACAAGCGCCCAAGTGCCTGGATCGAACCAAAAGGCGATTGGGGCAAGGGCTCCGTCGATCTGGTAGAGATTCCGACTGCCGACGAAACCAACGACAATATCGTTGCGTTCTGGAGTCCGGAAAAACTGCCTGAGCCTGGCCAACCGCTGGACGTCGCTTATCGCATGCACTGGACCATCGACGAAGCCGCGCTTCATGCACCGGACAGCGCCTGGGTCCAACAGACCCTGCGTTCCACGGGTGACGTGAAACAGTCCAACCTGATTCGTCAGCCGGACGGTAGCGTTGCTTATCTGGTGGACTTCGAAGGCCCGTCCCTTGCGGCATTGCCGGAAGCTACGGAGGTTCGTAGCCAGGTCAGCGTTGGCGAGAATGCCGAGCTGGTCGAGAACAGCGTACGTTACAACCCTGAAACCAAGGGCTGGCGCCTGACGCTGCGGATGAAAATCAAGGATCCGGGCAAGCCTACCGAGATGCGTGCTGCACTGGTCAAGAACATCGTGACTGCTGACCTGGCCAAAACATCGTTGCCGGCATCCAATTCTTCCGTCGCCAAGGCTGACAAGATTGCCGCTCGGCAGCAGGAGAAGCTGGACAAGGAAGCCAAGGAAGCGAAGGAAACCAAGCAAGCTGAGACCAAGCAGGTTGAAGCCAAGCCGGCCGAAGCCAAGCCAGCCGCAGATTCCAAGGACAAGGACAACAAAGACGCCAAGCAGCCTGTTGCTGCCGAGGCGGTCCCAGCCACACCGGAATCGGTTCCGACTGAAGAAGTCCTGACCGAGACCTGGAGCTACCAGTTGCCTGCCGATGAGTAATTCTCAAGTACAGCCAGAGACTCTTGCCGAGTATCTGGCGCATCTGCCGATGACCGACCAGCAGCGCGCGGAACTCGCGGGCTGCCAGTCTTTCAGCGAATTGCATGAGCGCCTTTCGTCCTCGACGTTCGACGCGCCGACCGAGGCTGCTCAAGCTTCGGTGGGTCGTCGCCTGACCCTGAACACCGCCGAAGAACTGGCAGACGCTGAAATGCTGGTGCTCGACGCCAGCGGCCGGGTTTGCCTGCGGGCAACCCCACCGATTCGTCGGACCAAAGTCGTGCCGGAGCCGTGGCGCACCAACATTCTGGTGCGTGGCTGGCGTCGTCTGACCGGTCGCACCAATCCGCCGGCCCCGCCGAAGGATGAAAATGTGCTGCCGGCGGCTCGCTGGCGCACCGTCGGTTCGATCCGCCGCTACATTTTGCTGATACTGATGCTCGGCCAGACCATCGTCGCCGGTTGGTACATGAAAGGCATCATGCCGTACCAGGGCTGGTCGTTCGTCGACCTGAACGAAGTGCTGCATCAACCGCTGTCGCAGACGGTCACGCAAGTACTGCCGTATGCGCTGCAGACCAGCATCCTGATCTTGTTCGGGATTCTGTTCTGCTGGGTGTCGGCCGGTTTTTGGACCGCGTTGATGGGCTTCCTCGAGTTGCTCACCGGTCACGACAAATACCGCATTTCCGGTAAAAGCGCCGGTAACGAGCCGATCCCTACGGACGCTCGCACCGCATTGGTGATGCCGATCTGCAACGAAGACGTGCCACGGGTGTTTGCCGGTTTGCGGGCGACCTTCGAGTCGGTTGCGGCCACGGGTAACCTGGATCGCTTCGACTTCTTTGTCCTCAGCGACAGTAACGACGCCGATATCTGCGTTGCCGAGCAACAAGCCTGGCTGGACGTCTGCCGTGAAGCCAAGGGTTTCGGCAAGATCTTCTATCGCCGCCGTCGCCGTCGCGTTAAGCGTAAAAGCGGTAACCTCGACGACTTCTGCCGTCGTTGGGGCGGTGATTACAAGTACATGGTCGTGCTCGACGCGGACTCCGTGATGAGCGGCGATTGCCTGACCAGTCTGGTGCGCTTGATGGAAGCCACCCCGGACGCCGGGATCATCCAGACCGCGCCGCGCGCGTCTGGCATGGACACGCTGTATGCACGCATGCAGCAGTTCGCCACCCGCGTGTACGGTCCGCTGTTTACCGCCGGTCTGCACTTCTGGCAGTTGGGCGAATCCCACTACTGGGGCCACAACGCAATCATCCGCATGAAGCCGTTCATCGAGCACTGCGCCCTGGCGCCGTTGCCCGGTAAAGGCGCGTTTGCCGGTGCAATTCTGTCCCACGACTTCGTTGAAGCGGCGCTGATGCGCCGTGCCGGCTGGGGCGTGTGGATTGCCTACGACTTGCCGGGCAGCTACGAAGAATTGCCGCCGAACCTGCTGGACGAGCTCAAGCGTGACCGTCGCTGGTGTCACGGCAACCTGATGAACTTCCGGTTGTTCCTGGTAAAAGGCATGCACCCGGTGCACCGTGCGGTGTTCCTGACGGGCGTGATGTCTTACTTGTCGGCACCGTTGTGGTTCTTCTTCCTCGTGCTGTCGACGGCGCTCCTGGCGGTCAACACGCTGATGGAACCGCAGTACTTCCTTGAGCCACGTCAGCTCTATCCGTTGTGGCCACAATGGCACCCGGACAAGGCGATCGCGCTGTTCTCGACCACCGTCGTGCTGCTGTTCCTGCCGAAGTTGTTGAGCATCATCCTGATCTGGGCCAAGGGCGCGAAAGAGTTCGGTGGCAAGTTCAAGGTGACCCTGTCGATGCTGCTGGAGATGCTGTTCTCCATGCTGCTGGCGCCGGTACGGATGATTTTCCACACCCGTTTCGTACTCGCCGCGTTCCTCGGCTGGGCCGCGACCTGGAACTCGCCGCAACGTGACGACGACTCCACGCCATGGAGCGAAGCGGTAAAACGCCACGGTCCGCAAACCTTGCTGGGCTTCTTCTGGGCCCTGCTGGTGATCTGGCTGAACCCGAGCTTCCTCTGGTGGCTGGTGCCGATCGTCGGTTCGTTGATGCTGTCGATACCGGTGTCGGTGATCTCCAGTCGAGTAGGCCTGGGCCTCAAGTCCCGTGACGAAAGCCTGTTCCTGATCCCTGAGGAATACAATCCGCCACAGGCGTTGCTGGCGACCGACCAGTACACCCACGAAAACCGCTGGCATGCGCTGAACGACGGCTTCGTCCGTGCAGTGGTCGATCCACAGCAGAACGCGTTGGCGTGCTCGCTGGCGACGTCCCGCCACCGTCAGGCCGAGCCGATCGAATGGCTGCGGATTGAACGGGTTCGTCATGCGCTGAAAGCCGGGCCTGAGGGTCTGAACAACAATGAGCGCGTGCAACTGCTCAGTGATCCGGTGGCATTGGGTCGTCTGCATGAGCAGATCTGGAGCGAAGGTCACCCCGAGTGGCTGGAAGCGTGGCGTAAATCGGTGAAAGCCGATCCCCATGCGCCGCTGTTGCCGCTCAAGCCGCTGAGTGTGCAGCCTCAGTTGGCGTGATGAAATCCCCCCGCATCCTTTGACATCGGGGGCGCTTCAAAAAGATCGCAGCCTTCGGCAGCTCCTACATGGCGTACATCTGTAGGAGCTGCCGAAGGCTGCGATCTTTTGCTTTCCGCCCTCCGAAACAACAAATCCCAACCAAACCCTTGTGCAAACGAACGAGTGCGTTAGCATCCGTCCCCGAATTGGTGCGCCCGAACAACTTTCTGTTCGTATCTGCCGGTTTTCCAAGGGAAACCCGCGGATTGCGCGCCTCACAACGCGATGGTTTTGGGGACTTGATGATGAAGAAGTATCTCTCGATGCTGCTGGTCGGCGTCACGGCATTGGTTGCAGTCAGCGCGGCGCAGGCCGGTGCCATCGATGACGCGGTCAAGCGCGGCACGCTGAAAGTCGGCATGGACCCGACCTACATGCCGTTCGAAATGACCAACAAGCGCGGCGAGATCATCGGCTTCGAAGTCGACATTCTCAAAGCCATGACCAAGGCCATGGGCGTCAAGCTGGAGATGGTTTCCACCGGATACGACGGCATCATCCCGGCCCTGCTGACCGACAAGTTCGACATGATCGGCAGCGGCATGACCCTGACCCAGGAACGCAACCTGCGCCTGAACTTCAGCGAACCGTTCATCGTGGTGGGCCAGACCCTGCTGATCCGCAAGGAACTGGAAGGCACCATCAAGTCCTATAAAGACCTGAACACCGCCGACTTCCGCATCACTTCCAAGCTCGGCACCACCGGCGAGATGGTGGCCAAAAAGCTTATCTCCAAAGCCAACTACCACGGCTACGACAACGAGCAGGAAGCTGTGCTCGACGTGGTCAACGGCAAGGCCGACGCTTTCATCTACGACGCGCCTTACAACGTTGTGGCGGTGAACAAGGTCGGTGCCGGCAAACTGGTGTTCCTCGACAAGCCGTTCACCTACGAGCCTTTGGCCTTCGGTCTGAAGAAGGGTGACTACGACAGCATCAACTTCATCAACAACTTCCTGCGCCAGATCCACGAAGACGGCACCTACGATCGAATCCATGACAAGTGGTTCAAAGACACCGCTTGGCTCAAGGACATGGAATAACACTCGGTCAGATAGACCGCGTCGCTCCATTCGCGAGCAAGCCCGCTCCCACATTGGAATGCGTTCTCCTGTGGGAGCGGGCTTGCTCGCGAAGACGGCCTCCCTGGCGACACAGAATTCGGAATCTTCAGAGCAAATGAAACAGAAAAAAGCCCAATGGCCGTGGCACGTTTTAACCGTGCTGCTGCTGATCGGCCTGGCCGGCGCGTTGTATTACGCCACCTCGCTGATGTCCTACGAATGGCGCTGGAACCGCGTGCCGCAATACTTCGCCTACCACGCCGAAGAATCCCAGCGTGCCGCCGACATCTCCACCGTCAGCGAACTGGTGCGCAAGGGCGACAAGGCTGAAGTCACCCTGCGCAATGATGCAGGTACAGAGCAGCACCTGACCGTCGACGACAACAGCCTGCAAGTCGCTCAAGGTGATGACGTGGCCGAAGGCGACGTGATTGGCGTGACCCGTCATTGGGCCGCCGGACCGCTGATGTGGGGGCTCTGGACCACCTTATGGTTGTCCGTGGTTTCAGGTGTGCTCGGTCTGCTGATCGGCCTCGCCACGGGCCTGTGCCGACTGTCGAGCAACCCGACCCTGCGCGATCTCTCGACGATCTACGTCGAACTGGTGCGCGGCACGCCGCTGCTGGTGCAAATCTTCATTTTCTACTTCTTCATCGGCACCGTGATGAACCTCTCCCGGGAGTTCGCCGGGATCGCCGCGCTGTCGCTGTTCACCGGCGCTTATGTGGCGGAAATCATCCGTTCCGGCGTGCAATCCATTGCCCGTGGCCAGAACGAAGCCGCGCGCTCCCTGGGCCTGAGCGCTGGTCAGTCGATGCGCCACGTGGTGCTGCCGCAAGCCTTCAAACGCGTGCTGCCGCCGCTGGCCGGTCAGTTCATCAGTCTGGTCAAGGACACCTCGCTGGTGTCGGTGATCGCCATTACCGAGCTGCTCAAAAGCGGTCGCGAAGTCATCACAACGTCGTTCTCGCCGTTCGAAATCCTGTTCTGCGTGGCCGGTCTGTACCTGTTGATCAACCTGCCGCTGTCGAAAATCGCCAGCCGGCTTGAGCGGAGGCTCGCGCAAAGTGATTGAAGTCCGCGATCTGGTAAAAGTCTTCGACACCCGCGGCCACGTGGTTCGCGCGGTGGATAACGTTTCGACGCACGTGGCCAAGGGCGAAGTGCTGGTGGTGATCGGCCCGTCTGGTTCCGGCAAGTCGACCTTCCTGCGCTGCCTCAACGGCCTGGAAGAGTTCGACTCGGGCTCGGTGAGTATCGACGGCTTGCAACTGGCCGACCCGAAAACCGACGTGAATGCCTATCGCCGTGAAGTCGGCATGGTGTTCCAGCATTTCAACCTGTTCCCGCACATGACCGTGCTGGAAAACCTCTGCCTGGCCCAGAAAGTCGTGCGCAAGCGCGGCAAGAAGGAGCGCGAGGCCAAGGCCTTGGCGTTGCTGGAAAAGGTCGGTATTGCGCAGAAGGCCAACGAGTTTCCGTCGCGTCTGTCTGGCGGTCAGCAGCAGCGCGTGGCCATCGCGCGGGCATTGGCCATGGAGCCCAAGGTCATGCTGTTCGATGAGCCGACTTCGGCGCTCGATCCGGAAATGGTCGGCGAAGTGCTGGATGTGATGAAAACGTTGGCCGTGGAAGGCATGACCATGGTTTGCGTCACCCACGAAATGGGCTTCGCCCGGGAAGTGGCGGATCGGGTGCTGTTTTTCGATCACGGCAAATTGCTGGAAGATGCCTCGCCGGCCGAGTTCTTCGATGCGCCGAAGGATCCGCGGGCTCAGGCCTTCTTGCGGCAGGTTCTCTAACTTCAGCGCCTAAAAAAGATCGCAGCCTTCGGCAGCTCCTACAGGGTTTTGTGTACACCCGTAGGAGCTGCCGAAGGCTGCGATCTTTTCGTTTGACGCGGTTTTAAACCTTGAACCGCCCCACCAGCATCTGCAGATGCGTCCCCAGCCGTGCCAGCTCAACGCTGGACGCCGCGGTCTCTTCACTGGCTGCCGAGGTCTGCTCGGACACGTCGCGCACGTTCAGCACGCTACGGTTGATCTCTTCGGCCACCGCACTTTGCTGTTCGGCCGCGGCGGCGATCTGCTGGTTCATCGACTGAATCGCCGACACGGTGCGGGTAATGCTTTCCAGCGAGCCACCGGCGCGGCGGGTCAGTTCGACGCTGCTGTCGGTCAGGCTGCGGCTGTTGTCCATGATGGTCGCCACTTGCTGGGTGCCGGTTTGCAGGCCGACGATCAGCTCTTCGATTTCTTCGGTGGACTTCTGGGTACGCTGGGCCAGGCTGCGGACTTCGTCGGCGACCACCGCAAAACCACGTCCGGCCTCACCGGCGCGGGCGGCCTCGATGGCGGCGTTGAGGGCCAGCAGGTTGGTTTGCTGGGCCACGGATTTGATCACGTCGAGCACGCTGCCGATCTTGTCGCTTTCGCGTTTGAGATGACCCATGGCTTCGGTGGAGTTGCCGACTTCTTTGGCCAGGCGCTCGATCTGGGCGATGGCTTCACTGACCACTTTGTCACCTTCGCGGGCCTGCTGATCGGCGGCGACGGCGGCTTCGGACGCTTCTTCGGCGTTACGCGCGACTTCCTGCACGGTGGCGGTCATTTCGTTCATGGCGGTGGCCACCTGGTCGGTCTCGACCTTCTGGCTGTTGACCCCGGCGCTGGTCTGCTCGGTGACTGCCGACAGCTCTTCGGCGGCACTGGCGATTTGCGTGACGCCGTCACTGATGCCACCAATCAACTCGCGCAGGCCCAGGGTCATGCTTTGCATGGCGCGCTGTAGCTGGCCGAGTTCATCCTGACGCTCAGAGATAAGGTTTTGGGTCAGGTCGCCGGCAGCAACACGCTCCGCCACCTTGAGGGTCTGGCTCAGGGGAATCACGATCTGGCGAGTGATGGCCCACGCGGCAAGCATGCCGAAGGCGAGCGCCAGGACGGCGGCCAGCAGCAGCAGGTTTTTGGCGTGCGCGGCATCGGTGTCTCGGACGATGGTTTGCGACACGGTGAGTTTTTTGCTGACGTCGAGCAGGATGTCGCCTTGTGCGGCCATGCGTTTGAGCGCGGCAGCGCTGGCAACCTGAGAGTCACGGAACTGGCTGACGGCGGCGCGATAGGCCTTGAGCGAGTCAGTGGCCTGCTGCAGGTTGGCGATGTGCTGTTCCGGCAGTTTGGAGGGTAGGCTTTCGAGGTTTTTCAACGCGTTGTCGATGGCGTCGAGAGCAGGTTGCTCTGCTTCGGTTTTGCCACTGTAGGTGTAACCGCGAACCTGGAAGCGCGCTTGCTGGATCAGTTTGCTCAGGTCGATCACGCTGTTGAAATCGGCGACGCTGTCACCTTGCAGCATGGATTTTTCGACTTCGGCGACACGGACCACGGCGTTGTCGGCGGTGGCGCCGAGTTTGCTGCGGGCGTCTTCGCGGTGGGCGCCGGCCTGGGTCATGGCGGTGAAGGCTTGTTTGTACTCACTGACGGCGGCCAGTTGCTGGTCGATCATGGCCACGTCGGCCGGTTGTTCGATCAGCGTGCGCGCGGTTTTCAGGCCGGTATCGAGTTGGCCGAGCAGGTCGTTGACCGCGCCGGGGCCTTGTTCGCCGCGACGCATTTCGTAATCCAGGCGGGCCAGGCGCAGGTCTTTGGTCAGGTCATTGAGGCTGGCAATAAACCCCAGCTTATCGCCGCGACTCATCACACCGCTAAGGCCGGTCCAGCCGGTGAAGGTGATCAACAAGGTAAGCAGCAGCACCAGACCGAAGCCGACACCCAGTTTGCGATTGACGCTGACGTTCCCCAGTTTCTCGGCTAGCCATCGGTACATGCTGCAATTCCCTCGAACCATTTGTTGGTTTTATGGGAGCTGTATCGGCTGGCGAACGGGAATCTGTAGGCGTACACGTTGGTTGGGGCGACGAGTTTTCCTGTGGGAGCGAGCTTGCTCCGGGCGGCGATCCGACGATGGCGGTGGGTCAGTCAACGCATGGGTTAACTGGCAGTCCGCTATCGCGAGCAAGCTCGCTCCCACAGGGATAGTGTCTGGTTTTAGAAGAGGCGAGAGAGCAGCGCAGTGACGGCGGTTTCGACCCGCAGGATGCGGTCGCCGAGCTGCACCGGTTGCAGGCCGGCCTTGCCCAACAGGTCAATTTCGTAAGGAATCCAGCCACCTTCGGGGCCGATGGCCAGGGTTACCGGTTCGTTCAGGCCACGAGGGCAGGGCGGGTAGTTGCCGGGGTGGCCAACGAGGCCGAGGGTGCTTTCGGTGATGGCCGGAAGACGATCTTCGACGAATGGCTTGAAGCGCTTCTCGATAACGACTTCCGGCAGCACGCTGTCCCGGGCCTGTTCGAGGCCGAGGATCAACTGCTCGCGAATCGCCTCGGGCTCCAGGAACGGGGTTTGCCAGAAGCTCTTCTCGACGCGATAGCTGTTCACCAGCACGATTCGTGGCACACCCATGGCCGCCACGGTCTGAAACACCCTACGGAGCATTTTCGGCCGTGGCAGGGCCAACACCAGGGTCAGCGGCAGCTTGGCCGGTGGTGGCTGGTCGAGGGTGACGCGCAGTTCGGCTTCATCGGCGTCCAGGCGCAGCAGTTCGGCCGAGCCCATCAGCCCGCCGATACGCCCGACCCGCAGACTGTCGCCGACAACGGAGCGGTGGACTTCTTGCATGTGCGTCAACCGGCGATCACGCAGGATCGCCCGGTCGGCCGCAATGAAGTCGGCCTCTTCGAGAAGCAGCAGGTTCACGGTTGAGTCGCTGGCGGCTGGTCGTTGTGATCGTCGGCCGGCTGGTCGTCCGGATGCTCGCCGCGCTTGCTGACCAGGCTGCCGAACAGGATGCCGATTTCAAACAGCAGCCACATCGGTACGGCCAACAGCGTCTGCGAGAAGATGTCCGGCGGCGTCAGGATCATGCCGACCACGAAGCAGCCGATGACCACGTACGGGCGGATTTTCTTCAGGTAAGCGACGTTGACCACGCCGATCCATACCAGCAGCACCACGGCCACCGGTATTTCGAACGCCACGCCGAAAGCGAAGAACAGCGTCATGACGAAGTCGAGGTAGCTGCTGATGTCGGTCATCATTTCCACCCCGGCCGGGGTGGCGGCGGCGAAGAATTTGAAGATCAGCGGGAACACCAGGTAATAGGCGAACGCCATGCCGGTATAGAACAGCAGGATGCTGGACACCAGCAGCGGCACCGCAATGCGTTTCTCATGCTTGTACAGGCCTGGAGCGATAAAGCCCCAGATCTGATGCAGGATCACCGGGATCGCCAGGAACAGCGAGACCATCATGGTCAGCTTCAGCGGCGTCAGGAACGGCGACGACACATCGGTGGCGATCATCGTCGCGCCCACGGGCAGGTATTGACGCAGCGGCGTGGAGACGAAGGTGTAGATCTGCTGGGTGAAGGCAAACAACCCGGCGAAGATGATGAAGATCGCCGCTACACAACGCAGCAGACGGGTACGCAACTCGGTGAGGTGCGAAACCAGCGGCATGTGCTGGTCATTTTCGGGGAGATCGCTCATGAGACTCGCGGCGGCAAAGTGGTGTCGTGAGGCGCCGGCGTTGTCGGCGCGGCGGCAGGAGCAACGGGTTCTACGGACGCGACAACCGGCGCCGGTTCAACAGCTTTCACCGTTTCCGTCGGTGCCGCGTCAGGTGCAGCTTCTGCCATCGGAGCATGAATCGTCTGCTCCGCCACAGGTTCAACCGGCTGAACCGGTGTGGCCTCTTGCTGAGTCGGCGTGAAAATCTTCCGCGCCTCCTGCTCAAGCGACAGAATGTGCTCATTGTGCAGCTGCCGACGAATCTCGTCGGCACCGATTTCACGTTCAACTTCCTGTTTGATCGCGTTGAAGCTGCGCTTCAGACGGCCGACCCACAGGCCGGCGGTGCGCGCAGCACCCGGCAGACGCTCGGGGCCCAGCACCAGCAGGGCCACGAGGCCGACGAGCAGCAGTTCAGAGAAGCTGATACCAAACATTAGTCAGTGCTCACACGTCTTTGCGGATCGGCTCTTCGACTTTTTGCGCCTGCACGTCGATGGTGTGCGGCTGGTTCACGGACTGAGTGGTCTGTGGCTGCGCGGGTGGAACCGGTTGGGCCGGTGTCACCGTCGGATCAGTTGGCTTGTCTTCATCGTTCATGGCTTTTTTGAAGCCCTTGATCGATTCGCCGACGTCAGTGCCGAGGTTTTTCAGTTTCTTGGTGCCGAACACCAGCACGACAACAACCAGGATGACGATCCAGTGTTTCCAGTCAAAAATGCCCATGTTGCTGCTCCTCTCTAATAGTTGTTCAGGCGGACGGGCGCGAGGCTTTCTCGGCGTGTCCGGACAGACCGAAACGACGGTCCAGTTCATCGAGTACAGCCTGTGGATGCTGCCCCAGTTGGGCGAGCATGACCATGCTGTGGAACCACAAATCGGCGGTTTCGTAGATCACATCGCTGCAGTCACCGCTGATGGCGGCATCCTTGGCGGCAATGATGGTTTCGACCGACTCTTCGCCGACTTTTTCCAGAATCTTGTTCAAGCCCTTGTGGTACAGGCTGGCGACATACGAGCTGTCGGCGGCGGCGCCTTTGCGCTCTTCCAGCACTTGGGCCAGACGGGTCAGAGTGTCACTCATGGGTGTGTCCTGCGGAATAGATGGCGTGCGGGTCTTTCAGAACCGGGTCGACGGTTTTCCAGTCGCCGTTCTCGAAGACGCGGTAGAAGCAGCTCTGACGGCCGGTATGGCAAGCGATGTCGCCGATCTGCTCGACCATCAGGATGATCACGTCGGCGTCACAGTCCAGGCGCATCTCATGCAGGATTTGCACGTGGCCGGACTCTTCGCCCTTGCGCCACAGCTTGCCACGGGAACGTGACCAGTAAATGGCGCGGTTCTCGGCAGCGGTCAGTTCCAGCGCTTCACGGTTCATCCAGGCCATCATCAGGACGCGCCCGGTCTTGTGATCCTGGGCAATCGCCGGCACAAGGCCATCGGCGTCCCACTTGATCTCGTCCAGCCAGTTTTTCATCTTCGACTCCGACAGCGGGTTCCACACTTCATGAGTAGAACCCAAGCGTTGAAACAGTGTGCCAGCGTGCGGGGGCGCTGGCTATCGGCGAACGACCAGATACAAACCAACCGCCACCATGATGCCGGCCGGCCAATGACCCAGTTCGTTCAACGGCCCACCGGCAGCGAGTATGGTGCCGCCGGCCAGGTGCGCACAGCCGAGCAGCCGCAGGAGCCAATCGTCCTTGCGGCGGTGCCACGGTGGCGGCGGGTCGTAGGCGTGGGGCTGGGACATGCGTTCGAGCAGGTCGCGGGCCATGTTGGCCAGGTGCGGCAGCTGTTCGAACTGGCTCTGCACATTGCCGATCAAGGCTTTGGGGCTGACGCGCTCGCGCATCCAGCGTTCGAGGAACGGCTGGGCGGTGTTCCACAAATCGAGGTCCGGGTACAACTGACGACCCAGGCCTTCGATGTTCAACAGGGTTTTTTGCAGCAATACGAGCTGTGGCTGCACTTCCATGTTGAAGCGTCGGGCGGTCTGGAACAGGCGCATCAGCACCTGGCCGAAGGAAATATCTTTTAACGGTTTTTCGAAGATCGGCTCGCACACAGTGCGGATCGCCGCCTCGAATTCGTTGAGTTTGGTTTCCGCCGGCACCCAGCCTGAATCGATGTGCAGCTGCGCGACACGACGGTAATCACGCTTGAAGAACGCAAACAGGTTGCGCGCCAGGTAGTCCTGGTCTTCCGGGGTCAGGCTGCCGACGATGCCGCAGTCGATCGCAATGTACTGCGGGCTCCACGGGTTCACGGTGCTGACGAAGATGTTGCCGGGGTGCATGTCGGCGTGGAAGAAGCTATCGCGAAACACCTGGGTGAAGAAAATCTCGACGCCGCGCTCAGCGAGCATTTTCATATCGGTGCGCTGGTCAGCCAGGGTCGTCAGATCGGTGACCTGAATGCCGTAGATGCGCTCCATCACCAGCACTTTCGGCCGGCACCAGTCCCAATAGACTTGCGGCACGTAGAGCAGCGGCGAGCCGTCGAAGTTACGTCGCAACTGGCTGGCGTTGGCTGCTTCGCGCAGCAGGTCGAGTTCGTCGTAGATGGTTTTTTCGTAGTCCAGGACCACGTCCACCGGGTGCAGCAGACGGGCATCGGCAGAGAGTCTTTCGGCGGCGCGGGCGAGGATGAACAGCCACGCCAGGTCCTGCGCGATGATCGGTTTAAGGCCCGGGCGGATGACCTTGACCACCACTTCTTCACCGGTTTTCAGCTGCGCGGCATGCACCTGCGCCACCGAGGCCGAGGCCAACGGTTCGACGTCGAAGCGGCTGAAGACTTCACTGATTTTTTTGCCGAGCTGTTCTTCGATCAGATTGACCGACACTTGCGAGTCGAACGGCGGCACGCGGTCCTGCAGCTTCATCAGTTCATCGGCAATGTCTTCCGGCAGCAGGTCGCGGCGGGTGGACAGGATTTGCCCGAACTTGATGAAAATCGGTCCCAGGTCCTGCAACGCCAGACGCAATCGCGCGCCGCGGCTCAGGTCCAGCGTCTTGCGCGGGAACCAGCGCCACGGCAAGGCGTAGCGCAGCGCCAGCAGAAACCACGGCAGTGGCAGGGCGAACAACAGGTCATCGAGGCGGTAGCGAATCACAACGCGCTGGATGCGCAACAAACGGCGGACGGCAAGCAGCTTCATGCGTTATCGCTTGGGTCGAGGGATCGGGAAAGGCGCTCGAAGCGCGCCTCGAGACGTTCCAGATCGAGTTTGATCTGGTCCAGTTCACTGAAGCGGGCTTCGGCTTCACGTTGACCGACGAGGGTGCGCGATTCTTCGGCCAGGTACTCGCCAAGATTCTGATTAAGGCTGGCGAACCCTTGCTGATAAAAGCGTGCGCGACTGCGCAGGTGACCGCCGAGCAGTTGCGCGGCGACAGGTCCCAGCCAGCGTGAGAGTTCGTACTCCCAGTCCAGCTCAAGGTCCTGAAGGATCATCGCCAGTTCCAACAGCACGCCGCTGTCGCCGTCGAGTTCGACTTCAGGGGCATGCAGGACCGAAGTCTTGTCCTCGCTCATTGCCAGTTTCAGCAGGCTGGAGGCCGGTGCGCGCAAGGTGCAATCGGCGCCGGTTTCCCAGTGGGAAGCCAGCATCAGGCCTTCGTCGCTGGGCAGGATGAACACTTGCAGCGCCGGACTGCGGCAGTCGACGGCAATCACCTTGCCACTCAAATGCGCCAGCCGCGGCAGCGCTGTGCTGTCGAGACGCAGCACCCGGTTCAGACCGAGTTCAACGCTGGCGAGCAGGCCGGCCAGCAACATCAGGGCTTGATGCCGCGGTGCAGGGCGACGATGCCTGCGGTCATGTTGTGGTAGGTCACGCGGTCGAAACCGGCCTCGACCATCATCGACTTCAGGGTTTCCTGATTCGGGTGCATGCGGATCGATTCGGCCAGGTAGCGATAGCTTTCCGAGTCGTTGGTGATCAGCTTGCCCATCAGTGGCATGAAGGCGAACGAGTAGGCGTCGTAGGCTTTGGACATCAACGCATTGGTCGGCTTGGAGAACTCCAGAACCAGCAAACGGCCGCCCGGTTTCAGCACGCGCAGCATCGAGCGCAGGGCGTCTTCTTTATGGGTCACGTTGCGCAGGCCGAAAGCGATGGTCACGCAGTCGAAATGGTTGTCCGGGAACGGCAGCTTTTCAGCGTCGGCCTGAACGAATTCGACGTTGCCGGCCACACCCAGATCCAGCAGGCGGTCACGACCGACCTTGAGCATGGATTCGTTGATGTCGGCCAACACCACCTGGCCGGTCGGGCCAACGAGGTGCGAGAACTTCTTGGTCAGGTCGCCTGTACCGCCGGCGATGTCCAGCACGCGGTTACCGGTGCGAACACCCGACAGCTCGATCGCGAAACGCTTCCACAGACGGTGCATGCCGCCCGACAGGAGGTCGTTCATCAAGTCATACTTGGCGGCTACGGAGTGGAACACCTCAGCGACTTTTTCCGCTTTCTGGCTTTCCGGAACGTTTTTGAAGCCGAAGTGAGTGGTGGGTTCGGCATCGCTGCCTTTGCGCTGATCAGTCATATCGCTGTCACCAAAAGAGAATGCGGGACATTCTAATCCCGGTGGCCTGCTTTGTCTTGGCAAGGCTGCAGGTAAGATAGGTAACCACCGGGACGTTTTGCCGCAGTAGCGGTCAGGATGCTTCGGGAAAGTATTCATAAAGCAGGAGTCATTCGATGGCCCGTATTAGTGTTGAGCGTGCCCATGGCCTGGGTAAGGAAGCGGCCCGCGAGAAGGCCGACCAGTTGGCGCAGAAACTGTCCGAGCAATATGGCCTGGAGCCGCAATGGTCCGGCGACACCCTGAACCTCAGACGCTCCGGTGTGAAAGGCGCGGTGTATGTGGGCGAGAATTCGATCAAGGTCGATGTCGAACTTGGCCTGTTGATGTCGGCCATGAGCGGCACCATCAAATCGGAAATTGAAAAGGCCCTCGATAAAGCGTTGGCTTGATGCCGAAAAGATCGCAGCCTCGTTTCACTCGACAGCTCCTACAGGTGAGCACCGCCATCCTCTGTAGGAGCTGTCGAGTGAAACGAGGCTGCGATCTTTTCCAAAAGGCACCACCGATTCATGTCAGTTGTTAGGGTGCCGTTTCTAATTATTCTCACTACTTTGTGCCTGAGCCCGACTCTTTCGCGGGCAGTTCCTCAAACCTTCTGCGCGTGAGGTGCACCATGGCCAAAGTTATTTTGAAGAAAAAAATCGACGCTTCGACAACTGCTCTGAGCGACGTTAAATCTTATGCCCGCAAGATCTGGCTGGCAGGCCTGGGTGCCTACACCAAGGTCGGCCAAGAGGGCGGCGAGTACTTTCAAGAGTTGATCAAAGCCGGTCAAGATGTTGAAAAGAAAGGCAAAAAAGTAGTTGCCGAGAAACTTGAAGCGGCGAATGCCGAGATCGATGAAGCCAAGAGTGAAGTAAGCACTTTCAAAGGCAAGGTCGAACTTCAACTCGACAAGGTCGAGAAGGCTTTTGACTCGCGTGTCGCAAGTACCTTGAATCGTATCGGCATTCCGTCTAAACATGACGTTGAGACACTCTCTGCCAAGCTCGATGAGCTGACGGCATTGCTCGAACGCGTCGCGCGTAAATCTTAAGGAGAACGGGATGGCTGGTAAAAAGAACACCGAAAAAGAAGGCAGCTCGTGGATCGGGAAAGTCGAAGACTACTCCCGCAAAATCTGGCTGGCTGGTTTAGGCGTGTACTCGAAGATCGACACTGACGGCAGCAAGCTCTTCGATACATTGGTTAAAGACGGCGAGAAAGCCGAGAAGCTCACCAAGAGCGTTGTGGGCAAAAAAGTCGATGCTGCCAAGGACTCTGCTTCGTCGGCCAAGTCGCGCATCAGCGGCGTGAAAGATCGCGCACTGGGCAAGTGGGATGAGCTGGAAGGGGCTTTCGACAAGCGTCTGAACAGCGCCATTTCGCGCCTGGGTGTACCGAGCCGCAATGAAGTCAAAGCACTGCACAGCAAGGTCGATACCCTGACCAAGCAAATCGAAAGACTCACCGGTGCCAAGGTGGCGCCTGTTGCGGCGAAAACCGCGGCGGCCAAACCTGCAGCGAAGTCCGCTGCCAAACCACTGGCTAAAGCTGCCGCTAAACCGGCTGCCAAACCAGCGGCCAAAACTGCCGCAGCGAAACCTGCAGCAGCCAAGCCAGCGGCCAAAGCAGCAGCAAAACCAGCCGCTAAACCGGCTGCCAAAACTGCAGCGGCCAAACCCGCTACCAAGCCAGCGGCCAAACCTGCCGCAGCGAAGAAACCAGCGGTGAAAAAGCCGGCAGCTCCGAAAGCGGCTGCACCAAAACCAGCAGTGGCTGCCGCCAAACCGGCAACCCCAGCCCCGGTCAGCGCATCGAACTCCGCTACTGCGCCGACCCCTGCTGCAACCCCGACTGTCGCGCCAGCTCCATCGACGCCAACCAGTCAGTCCTGATTTCAGGGCTCAAGAAAACGCCCGGCCTGTGAAGGTCGGGCGTTTTTGTTTGAAGATTGAGTCATCAGTCAAAAGATCGCAGCCTTCGGCAGCTCCTACATTGGATCGCATCACCCTGTAGGAGCTGCCGAAGGCTGCGATCTTTTGATCTTAATGCTCTTCTAAATACTGCATCGCCATCTGCTCGGTCGCGACCTTGATCGGCGGCAGCAGATGCGGCGCCACCAGCATCATGATCTGGTACACCACCAATCTCACCTCACCCTCGCGATCAAGAATCCGCTGATAGTCCAGCGAGAACAGCAGCGTCATGGTGATCTGTTCCACCAGCTGCCCCAACGCCTGGGTGTCGCTGACCAATTGCCCCTGAGCCTTTAATCGTGCGAGCAACGAAGCCAGTGTGCGCTTCAGCGCATTGAGCAGGTTGCGTATGCCCTTGGCCAGTTTTGGCAAGCGCCCGGCGAGGTTCGACAGGTCCTGGAACAGAAACCGGTAATGGGCCAGGCGCTCGACAATCAGGTGTAGGAATAGCCAGTAATCTTCCGGTGCCAGTTCCACATCGGCCGGTGGATCGAGCAGGGGCGCCAGTTCGGCCTGGAAGCGCTCGAACAGTCCGAGAATCAGGGGCTCCTTGCCGTGGAAATGGTAGTAGAGGTTGCCCGGGCTGATGCCCATTTCGTTGGCAACTTCCATGGTGGAGACGTTCGGCTCGCCCTTCTGATTGAACAACTGCAAAGCACATTCGAGAATCCGGTCGCGGGTTTTCATCCAGTCTTCTTAATGGTTCGTTGAACGTCAGCGCACACGCACGTAAGTACCGGGTGCTGCCTCCATCGGTGGATAGTTCTGGTTGCCAAGCGCCATGTGGGTTTCTTTTTGCGCACCTGAACGTTCTTGAATCCAGCCCAGCCACTGAGTCCACCAACTGCCGTCGACTTGCTTGGCGTCGTAATACCAGGCCCGTGGGTCACTGCTCAGCTTCGTGCTTTCGACGAAATTGGCTTTCGGTTTGGAGGGTGGGTTGAGAATGCTCTGCACATGCCCGCTGTTGGACAACACGAAGCGTCGCTCGCCACCCAGCAGCAGGGTCGAGCGATACACCGCATCCCACGGGGTGATGTGGTCATTGATGCCCGCGACGCTGAAGCTGTCGACGTTGACTTTCTGCAAGTCGATCGGCGTGCCGCACACCTCCAGACCTCCCGGATGACTCAGCGGGTTGTGTTTGAAGAAGTCCAGCAAGTCGCCATGCAAGGCTGCCGGCAAACGTGTGTTGTCGTTGTTCCAGTAGAGGATGTCGAACGCCGGAGGCTCTTTGCCCAACAGGTAGTTGTTAACGAAATAGCTCCAGATCAAATCGTTGGGGCGCATCCAGGCAAAGATCTTGGCCATGTCGCGGCCGTCCAGCACGCCTTTCTGATAGGAGCGACGCTTGGCCGCCTCAAGCGTCTGTTCGTCGGTGAAGAGGGTCGCAGGCGAGTCCATCTGACTGTCGAGCAGGCTCACGAGATAGGTCGCGCTGGACACCCGCCGAAGTTGTCGCTTGGCCTGTAAGTGACCTTGCAGGGCGGCAATGGTCAGCCCGCCCGCGCAGGCGCCCATCAGGTTGACCTCGCGAGCACCGGTGATCGCCCGGCACACATTCATCGCTTCTTCCACGGCTTCGACGTACGTCGACAGCCCCCATTCGCGATGACGTACATCCGGATTGCGCCAACTGATCATGAAGGTTTGCAGGCCGTTCTTCAGGGCGAACTGGACGAAGCTGTTATGCGGGCTCAGGTCGAAAATGTAGTACTTGTTGATCTGTGGCGGCACCACCAGCAGCGGTTTGGAATACTGCTTTTCGCTCATGGGCTTGTACTGGATCAACTCCAGCAGCTCATTGCGAAACACCACGGAGCCCGTAGTGGTGGCGACCGTTTTGCCGACCTCGAAAGCTTGCTTGGTGACTTGTCTGGGCAAGCCGTCGTTGTGCAGGAAGTCGTCGACCAGGTGGCTGATACCTCGCACCAGGCTGTTGCCGCCGGAGTTGAAGATCTCCTTGATCGCCAGCGGATTAAGCAGGCTGTTGGACGGTGCCATGGCGTCGTTGAGCAAGGCGAACGCGAAGTGCGCGCGGGCGCGATCGTCCGGGGTCATGTTGCTGTCGTCGATCCAGTGTTTGACCTGCTTCTGCCAGCTCAGGTAGGCCTGCAAACTGCGTCGATAAAAAGGGTTGAGGCTCCACGCCGGATCGGCAAAGCGATTGTCCTGCGGATTGGTGGGGTGCAGGGTTTCGCCCAGCAGTACACGGCCCAGTTGACCGCCCAGCTTCAAGGCGTGTCGGGCGGTGTGCACCGGGTTGCGCAAACCATGGGCGGCAACGCTGCGCAGGGTGGAAAACAGATCCCGACCACGCAGGCCGGTAATCGCACTCTGTGCGTTGATGAACGCGGCGGGAGTGGGCAAAAATTCCCTCGCTGGTTTTTCGCGCATGAATCAACACTCCTTCGTCTTCAGGCCAAATACAGATACACCGAACCAGAACACCATAGACGCTGTTGCGGATTGTTGCGCGGCGCTGCGTCTTCCCGACCCCTTTTTGTTCACAAAAGCCAGGGCCAATTAGCCGCCCAATGGCGCCGGATGCGGATGCATCACGGCACGCTGACGTTCTTCCTCGAGAAACTTCATGATGATCGGTGCCACTGCTTCGGCCCGGGTAATCAAAAACAGGTGCCCGTCATCGATGATGTGCAACTGGGCGTTGGGAATCCGCCAGGCCAGTAACCGCATGTTGACCAACGGGATCAGTGGATCGTCGTCGCCGGCCAGCACCAGGGTCGGCTGGTTGATCTTGTGCAGCCAGTGAATGCTGGTCCAGCCGAGGCCGGCGAACAGCTGCCAGTAGTAACCGAGTTTGCCCGCCGAGCGGACCTTCGCCGCATGGCTGGCGGCGAGGGTTGGATCGCGACGGAACGCACCGCCATAGATCATCGGTGCAATGCGAATCACATGAGACGGCTGGATATAACGTCGTGGGCTGGCCATCATCCACAGCACTTTCGGCTTGCCCGGCACCATCACCATGCCGGCCGCCGTAGCCGCCAGAACGAGTTTCTTGCAGCGCTCGGGATAGTCGTAAGCGAACTGCTGGGCGAGGGCGCCCCCCCAGGAAACGCCGATTACATTGACTTGCCCGTAGTCGAGATAGTCGAGCATCCGCGCCGTGAGTTTCGCCAGGCCCGGAAAGCGATACGGTCGCCTTGGCGTCGACGAACCGCCGACACCAGGGACGTCGAAGGCGATGACTTCCAGGTCCGGGTCCAACGCCGCGACGAACGGAAACACCAGCTCCAGGTTGGCGCCGATACCGTTGAAAATCAGCAAGGGCGTCAAGTGAGGCTTGCCGGGGCGTACCGCCGTGCGGAGGGTCTGGCCATCCAGGTCGACGGTACGAAATATGAACGGTTGCGGCATGCTTCAGGCCCTGTGGGTCACTGTCTTTAATTCATCCCAATCCCTTGTGGGAGCGAGCTTGTGTGGCGAGGGGATTTATCCCCGTTGGGTGGCGAAGCCGCCCCAAAACCTGCAGCCTCGGTGTATCAGTTACACCGAGTGCATTGGTTTTACGACTGCTTCGCAGTCGAACGGGGCGGTGCGACGTGTCGCTAAATCCCCTCACCACACAAGCTCGCTCCCACACAGGGGCGCGAGGTGTGTCAGTTATCGCTCATGCACATAAGTGCCCGGCGCAGCTTCGCCCGCCGGATAAGCCTTGTTGCCCAAACTGCCCGGAGACTTCTTCAGCTTGCCCGAACGCTCGGCTTGCCATGCCTGCCAGTGCAGCCACCAGGAGTCGGTGTGCTTGGTGGAGTTTTCTTGCCACTCCTCAGCCTTGACCGGCATCTCGGTGCTGGTCATGTAGCGCGATTTCGGATTGCCCGGCGGGTTCAGAATGCTTTGGATATGCCCGCTGCTGGACAGCACGAATTCAACCTTGCCACCGAACAGTTGCGCCGACTTGTAGCAGGACTTCCACGGGGTGATGTGGTCGTTGGTGCCGGCCAGGGAGTAGATGTCGGCAGTGACCTGCTTCAGATCGATCGATGTGCCGCACACTTCCAGTGCATCAGGTCGGATCAGTGGGTTGGTTTTGAACATCTCGATCAGGTCGCCGTGGAACGCTGCGGGCAACCTTGTGGTGTCGTTGTTCCAGAACAGGATGTCGAAAACCGGCGGCTCGTTGCCCAGCAGGTAGTTGTTGACCCAGTAGTTCCAGATCAGGTCGTTGGGGCGCATCCAGGCGAAAATTTTCGCCATGTCACGGCCTTCCAGCACGCCGGCCTGATAGGAGTGGCGCTTGGCGGATTCGAGGGTCTGTTCGTCGACGAACAGTGCCACGTCGCTTTCCAGGGTGGTGTCCAGCACGCTGACCAGCAGTGTCAGGGCGTTGACCTTCTTCTCGCCGATCGCTGCGTAGTGGCCCAGCAAGGCGGTGCAGGTGATGCCGCCGGAGCAGGCGCCGAGCATGTTGATGTCTTTGCTGCCGGTGATCGCGGTGACCACGTCGACCGCTTCCTTGAGCGCTTCGATGTAGGTCGACAGGCCCCACTCGCGCTGCTCCTTGGTCGGATTGCGCCAACTGACGATGAACGTCTGTACGTGATTGCGCAGGCAGAACCGCGCCAGACTCTTGTCCGGGCTCAGGTCAAATACATAGAACTTGTTGATCTGCGGCGGCACCACCAGCAATGGGCGTTCGTGCACCTGCTCGGTGGTCGGCCGGTAGTGGATCAGCTCCAGCACGTCATTGCGAAACACCACCGCGCCTTCGGTGACGCCCAGGCTCTTGCCAACCTCGAACGCGCCCATGTTGACCTGGCTCGGCATGCCGCCGTTGTGCACCAGATCCTTGGCCAGATGGGAGAGGCCGTCGAGCAGGCTTTTGCCGCCGGTTTCGAAGAAGCGTTTGACCGCCGCCGGGTTGGCCGCACTGTTGGTGGGGGCCATGGCTTCGGTCATGAGGTTGATCACGAAATGCCCGCGTGCGACATCCTTGGGCGAAAGGTTGCTGTCACCGATCCAGTCGTGGAGTTCCTTGCGCCACGCCAGGTAAGTTTGCAAATAACGTTTGTAGAGCGGGTTCTGGCTCCAGGCCGGATCGGCGAAGCGACGGTCATCGCTTGTCGGTAGAAGCTCGGATTTACCGAACAACACGTTCTTCAGTTCAAGACCAAAATGGGCGACATGCCTGGCGCTGTGAATCGGTTGTTTGATGGCCTGTCTGAGCACCATGCGAGCAGAAGCCAGTAGATCCTTACCACGCAGCCCAACGACAGGATTCAGCCCCAAGGTGTTTTCCGAGGCCTGATACTTCAAGTCATCGTTATTCTTGTTACTCATCTACGACGCTCCATTGTCCTGAGACGAGTACCTGAGTCCAGCTGTGCATTCCCACAGCAAATGCCAGGTACTACTGCTCGGGTGACCGTTAATTCTGCATCGCTGCTTTTTATCGCAGAGAGCACTGCAGGGACCTTGCCAGCTCCATTGGTTACCCGAGTTTAATTTTTTTCGCAAGCAGGCCAATCGTCGACCCGGAAGCGGAGCATTCAAACAGATGGAATTAGAAAATGCCCTCTAAAGAGCGAGAGGCCCGACCTAGAGCATCAGCTTGACGATGGATTCGTTCGGATCGCGGGTTTTTCCGGCGGCTTTGAGTTCGGCAAGATAATCGTTCCAGAGATCCTCTTGGCGCACTCCTAGCTGGTACAGATATTCCCAGGTGAAGAGGCCGCTGTCGTGGCCGTCGTCGAAGGTCAATTTCAGTGCGTACTGACCGGCCGGTTCGACCTTGCTCAGGCCCACGCCGATCTTGCCAAATTGCAGGATAGGTTTGCCGTGGCCCTGGACCTCGGCGGAAGGAGAGTGCACGCGCAGGAACTCGGCGGGCAGATGATGTTCCTCACCGGACGCGTATTTCAGCGACAGGGTTTTCGAGGCTTTGTGCAGTTTGATGTCGGTGGGGAGTTGGGTCATGACAGGTCATCCGTCTTGGTGGAGCACCCTGTAGGAGCTGCCGCAGGCTGCGATCTTTTGATCTTGTTTTTTCAAGGAAAAATCAAAAGATCGCAGCCTGCGGCAGCTCCTACAGGGGAACAGGTGACCTACAGGATATAACGGGACAGGTCTTCGTTCTGCGCCAATTCGCCCAAGTGGCTGTTGACGTAATCGGCGTCGATCAAGATCGCCTTGTCGTCGTGGGCGCTGGCCAGATCACCGGCGCTGAACGACACCTCTTCAAGCAGACGCTCAAGCAGCGTGTGCAGGCGACGGGCACCGATGTTCTCGGTCTTCTCGTTGACCTGCCAGGCGATCTCGGCAATGCGCTTGATACCGTCCGGCTGGAACTCGATCACCAGACCTTCGGTTTTCAGCAGGGCGCAATATTGCTCGGTGAGCGACGCGTGCGGCTCGCTGAGAATGCGTTCGAAATCTTCAGGCGTCAGCGCCTTGAGTTCGACACGAATCGGCAGGCGACCTTGCAGCTCAGGCACAAGATCGCTCGGCTTGCTCAGGTGGAACGCACCGGACGCGATGAACAGGATGTGGTCGGTCTTGACCATGCCCAGTTTGGTGTTGACGGTGCAGCCTTCGATCAGCGGCAGCAGGTCGCGCTGTACGCCTTCGCGGGGCACGTCGACGCCACCGGTGTTGCCGCGCTTGGCGACCTTGTCGATTTCGTCGATGAACACGATGCCGTGCTGCTCGACCGCTTCCAGCGCCTTGGCCTTCAACTCTTCTTCGTTGACCAGGCGACCGGCTTCTTCGTCACGCACCAGTTTCAGCGCTTCCTTGACCTTGATCTTGCGGCTCTTGCGTTTGCCCTTGCCCATGTTGGCGAACAGGCTCTGCAACTGGTTGGTCATCTCTTCCATGCCCGGTGGCGCGGAGATATCGACACCGGCCATTTCGGCGACTTCGATTTCAATCTCCTTGTCATCCAGCTGACCTTCGCGCAGGCGCTTGCGGAATAGCTGACGGGTGTTGGAGTCGGCCGATGGGGCGTCTTCGTTGCTGAAGCCCATGCGTGCCGGTGGCAGCAGGGCGTCGAGGATGCGCTCTTCGGCGGCGTCTTCGGCGCGGTGGCGAACCTTGGTCATTTCCTGTTCGCGCAGCAGCTTGATCGCCGCGTCGGCCAGGTCACGAATGATCGACTCGACGTCGCGGCCGACATAGCCGACTTCGGTGAACTTGGTCGCTTCGACCTTGATGAACGGCGCGTTGGCCAGTTTGGCCAGGCGACGGGCGATCTCGGTTTTACCGACACCGGTCGGACCGATCATCAGGATGTTCTTCGGGGTGACTTCAACGCGCAGCTCTTCGGGCAGCTGCATCCGGCGCCAGCGGTTACGCAGCGCGATGGCGACGGCGCGCTTGGCATCGTCCTGGCCGATGATATGGCGATTGAGTTCGTGGACGATTTCACGGGGAGTCATGGACATAGTAATTGGCGGTCCTCAGGTAAAAGTGAGCCGTGGCGTGGTGGCCAAAACAGGCTTACTCAGCGAGGTCCTGCTCCTCAATGGTGAAGGTGTGGTTGGTGAATACACAGATGTCGCCGGCGATGCCGAGGGCGGTTTCGACGATTTCCCGGGCCGACAGATCGGTTTTCTTCAGCAGCGCGCTGGCGGCGGCCTGGGCGTAGCCGCCACCGGAACCCATGGCGATCAGGCCTTCTTCAGGTTCGACGACATCGCCGTTGCCGGTGATGATCAGAGAGGCGTCTTTGTTCGCGACCGCGAGCATGGCCTCGAGGCGGCTGAGGGAGCGGTCAGTGCGCCATTCTTTGGCGAGTTCGACAGCGGCGCGAACCAGGTGACCTTGATGTTTCTCAAGCTGGCCTTCGAAACGCTCGAAGAGGGTGAAGGCGTCAGCGGTGGCCCCGGCAAAACCGGCGATCACCTGGCCGTGGTACAGGCGGCGAACTTTCTTCGCGTTGCCTTTCATCACGGTATTGCCGAGAGAAACCTGGCCGTCGCCGCCCATGACGACTTTGCCGTGGCGGCGAACTGAAACGATGGTGGTCAAGGGAGAGTCTCCACGCAGCGGGGCGAAAATGCCTTATGCCAACTCATATGGGGGTGGTGGAGCGTATTTCAACGGTGGGGGACGAATGGTGTGCGATGACTGTGGCGAGGGGATTTATCCCCGTTCGGCTGCGGAGCAGTCGCAAAACGAGTGCACGTGGTGTGTTTGATACGCCACAGGTGGGGGTTTGGGGGCCGCTTCGCGACCCAACGGGGATGAATCCCCTCACCACAGAGATTAATCCCTCATCATAGGGTTTGTGGGCGACCTCAGATTAAGGTGCCCACAAATAAGGATCAGCGGCTTTGGCGTTGTTGTAACAACAGGTTGCTGAATCCGCTGCCGGCCAGTTGTTTCTGGGCCGTGGTCAGTTGCTCACGGTTGCTGAACGGTCCGACCAATACCCGATACCAGGTTTCGTCCTTCACGGTGCCGGACTCAACTGCCACAGCCTGACCGAGCAGGATGATCTGCGCCCGAACCTTGTCCGCGTCAGCCTCCTTGCGGAACGAACCGGCCTGCAGGAAGAACTTGGTCACTGGCGCCGCTTTGGACACCGGTGGCGCTGGCGGCGGGGTAATCCCGGCCAGTGCGGCTTGAGCCCGCGCGGTATCGATCTTCGCCGCTTGCTCTGGCGTAACCGGCGTCGTCGGAATGGCCGGCACTTGTGGCGTCGGCAGGGTTTTCTCCGGCACGGCATCCGGCGGCACGATGACTTCCGATTCCGGCAGCAACGTGTAGAAGTCGTACTTCGGCTTCACCGGTTGCGTCGGGCTCGGCGGGGTCTTGTTGGCCTCGGCGATCTTGGCCTTCTGCTGCTCGATCTTCTCGCGCTTGACGCTCTCGCTGCCCTTGCCCGGTTCCAGTTTCATCAGGAACACAATAAACGCGCCGACCGTCAGGCCGATGGCCATCCACAGCCAACCCGGGATCGGTTGCTTTGCAGGAGCTTGGTAACGGCTGGCGCCACGCTTGGGTGCTGGTTTTTTCTTGGCAGCCAACTTACATACGCTCCAGAGTTTCCAGACCCAAGAGTTCCAGGCCTTGCTTGAGAGTGCGGCCGGTCAGCGCGGCGAGGCGCAGACGGCTCTGCATTTGCGCCGGGGTGTCGGCGCTGAGAATCGGGCAGTTCTCGTAGAAACTGGAGAACAGGCCGGCGACATCGTACAGGTAGGTGCACAGGATGTGCGGCGTGCCTTTGTCGGAAACGTTGTTCAGCACTTCGCCGAATTGCGCGAGTTTCGCCGCCAATTCGTGTTCGTGCGGTGCTTCGAGGACGATCTGGCCTTCGACTTCGCTGAAGTCCTTGCCGAGTTTGCGGAACACGCCGGCCACGCGGGTGTAGGCGTACAGCAGGTACGGCGCAGTGTTGCCTTCGAAGTTCAGCATCAGGTCGAAGTTGAAGCTGTAGTCGCTGGTGCGGTGCTTGGACAGGTCGGCGTATTTCACCGCGCCAATGCCCACGACCTTGGCGATGTTGCGCAATTCGTCTTCGGCCAACTCCGGGTTCTTGTCCTTCACCAGGGTGTAGGCACGTTCCTGGGCTTCGGTCAGCAGGTCGATCAGCTTCACGGTGCCGCCGTCACGGGTCTTGAACGGACGGCCATCGGCGCCGTTCATGGTGCCGAAGCCCATGTGTTCCATTTCCATCGGGTGCGTCACGAAGCCGGCCAGGCGCGCGACCTGGAATACTTGCTGGAAGTGCAAGGCCTGACGCTGGTCGACGAAGTACAGCGCGCGATCAGCCTTCAACTTGCCGCTACGGTAACGCACGGCCGCCAGGTCGGTGGTGGCGTAGAGGTAACCGCCGTCAGCCTTGACGATGATCACCGGCAGCGGGTCGCCGTCGGCGTTCTTGAACTCGTCGAGGAACACGCACTGGGCACCGTTGCTTTCAACCAGCAGGCCGGCGGCCTTGAGGTCGTTGACCACGTTGATCAGGTCGTCGTTGTAGGCGCTTTCGCCCATCACGTCGGCCATGGTCAGTTTGACGTTCAGTTGTTCGTAGATAGCCTGGCAGTGGGACAGCGAGATATCGCGGAAGCGCGACCACAACGCCAGGCATTCGGCGTCGCCGGCTTGCAGCTTGACCACCAGTCCACGGGCGCGATCTGCGAACTCTTCGGATTCGTCGAAGCGTTGTTTGGCCGCACGGTAGAAGTTTTCCAGGTCCGACAGCTCGTCGCTGGTGATCGGGTTTTCCTGCAGATACGCCATCAGCATGCCGAACTGGGTGCCCCAGTCGCCGACGTGGTTCTGACGGATCACTTCGTCGCCGAGGAATTCCAGTACGCGCGCCACGCCGTCACCGATGATGGTCGAGCGCAAGTGGCCGACGTGCATCTCTTTGGCCAGGTTCGGTGCCGACAGATCAACCACGGTGCGCTGCACCGGGCCGGCCTTGCGCACGCCGATGTGGGCGTCAGCCAGGGCGGCGTCCAGGCGAGTGGCCAGGGCCTGGGTGTTCTGGAAGAAGTTCAGGAAGCCAGGGCCGGCGATTTCGGTCTTGGTGACGTTTTCGTCAGCCGGCAGCGCGGCGATGATTTTCTCTGCCAGGTCACGCGGCTTCATGCCGGCCGGTTTCGCCAGCATCATCGCGATGTTGCTGGCGAAGTCGCCGTGAGTCTTGTCGCGGGAGTTTTCCACCTGGATCGCCGGCGACAGGCCTTCAGGCAACACACCTTCGTTGACGAGTTGGGTGATGGCTTGTTGGATCAGCTGGCGAATGGTGTCTTTCATGGTGTTCTCTTTCGACCGCAAGCGCGGCGGCGCCTGGATGCGCTAGTGGAAAAACTGGGCATTATCCGTTGCGAAGACGGGCTTGCCAACTATAGCGGGCAGGTTATGGATATGTGGTGACAAAAGCGGCAAAGATCGCAGGGTAGGAGCTGCCGAAGGCTGCGATCTTTTGATCTTGATCTTTTAATACAAATCGACCGGGTCCACATCCAGCGACCAGCGCACCGCCCGCCCACTCGGCATCTGCTCCAACACCAGCAGCCAGCTGCTTAAGAGTCGATGCAGCGGCGCCCGGGCCGTCGCTTGCAGCAACAACTGCGCACGATATCGCCCGGCCCGGCGTTCCATCGGCGCCGGTACCGGCCCGAGCAGTTCAATCCCGGTCAGGTTCTGTTCGGCCAGCAAGCGCTCGGCCTCGCTGCACGCCTCATCAAGAAAACCTTCAGCTTGCCCCGGTTTGTGCGCTTCGGCCCGCAGCAGCGCCAAGTGCGCAAAGGGCGGTAGACCCGCCGAGCGACGTTCGCTCAACGCCTGTTCGGCAAAGGCGAAATAGCCCTGTTCAGTCAATTGCACCAGCAGCGGATGATCGGCCAGGTGCGTCTGGATGATCACTTTGCCCGGCTCTTCGGCCCGCCCGGCACGGCCTGCAACCTGAACGATCAGCTGCGCCATGCGCTCGCTGGCGCGGAAGTCGCCGGAGAACAGCCCGCCATCGGCATCGAGAATCGACACCAGCGTCACCCGTGGAAAGTGGTGCCCTTTGGCGAGCATTTGCGTGCCGACCAGAATGCACGGATGGCCTTTCTGGATGGTTGCGAACAGCTGATTCATCGCATCTTTGCGCGAAGTGCTATCGCGGTCGACCCGTAGCACCGGGACGTCCGGGAATAGAATCCCCAGCCGTTCCTCGGCGCGCTCGGTGCCGGCGCCGACTGGTCGCAAATCGACCTTGCCGCACTTCGGGCAATGCCGAGGGACGAGTTCGACGTAGCCGCAATGATGGCAGCGCAGTTCGCCGGAGCGCTGGTGCACGGTCATGCGGGCATCGCAGCGCTGACACTCGGACATCCAGCCGCAGTCGTGACACAGCAAGGTCGGGGCAAAACCGCGACGGTTGAGGAACACCAAAACTTGTTGCCCAGCGGCCAGCGTCTGACCGATGGCTTGCTGCATCGGCCCGGAAATGCCGCTGTCCAGTGGACGACTTTTCACGTCCAGGCGCAGGAACCGCGGCTGTTTGGCGCCACCGGCGCGCTCGTTCAGGCGTAAGAGTCCGTATCGACCGGTGTAGGCGTTGTGCAGACTTTCCAGCGAAGGCGTGGCGGAGCCGAGGACAATCGGGATGTTTTCCTGGCGTGCGCGCACCAATGCCAGGTCGCGGGCGTGATAGCGCAGGCCTTCCTGCTGTTTATAGGAACCGTCGTGCTCTTCATCGATGATGATCAGGCCGGGGTTCTTCATCGGCGTGAACAGCGCCGAACGGGTGCCGATAATAATGTCGGCGTCACCGTCGCGGGCGGCGAGCCAGGCTTCGAGGCGCTCGCGGTCGTTGACCGCCGAGTGGATCAGCGCGATACGTGCATTGAAGCGCTGCTCGAAGCGCGCCAGGGTCTGCGGGCCGAGGTTGATCTCCGGGATCAGCACCAGCGCTTGTTTGCCAGCCTCGAGCGTTTCGCGGATCAGCTGCAAATAGACTTCAGTCTTGCCGCTGCCGGTGACGCCGGCCAGCAGGAACGCGTGATAACTGTCGAAGCCTGCGCGAATCGCCTCATAGGCCGCGCGCTGCTCCGGGTTGAGCGGCAGTTCCGGCTGCGCCAGCCAGTGTTCGTGGCGGGCGTCGGGGGCGTGCTTGCGGATTTCGACTTGCACCAGGTCCTTGGCCAGCAGCAAATCCAGGCTGTCCTTGCTCAGCATCAGTTTGCTCAACAACTGATGGGCGACGCCGTGGGGATGTTGGGCCAGGGTCGCCAGGGCCTCCCGTTGACGCGGGGCGCGAGCGATGCGTGGGTCATCAAGGCTGGCGCCGGGCGCGGCGGACCAGAAGCGTTCCTGCCGTGCTTCGGCCAGTTCGCCCTGACGCAGCAACACCGGCAGCGCCCAGCTCAAGGTGTCGCCAAGGCTGTGCTGATAATACTGAGAGGTCCACAGGCACAGTTTGAACAGCGCTGGCGGCAGGGGCGGCGTGGCATCGAGCAGGGCCAGGGCCGGTTTGAGTTTTTCTACCGGCACTTCGCTGTGATCGGTCACCTCCACCAGGATCCCGATCATCTCCCGTCGGCCGAACGGCACCCGCAGGCGCATGCCCGGCTGCAACTGGGCACGCAGGATCCCGGCCGGGGCACGGTAATCGAACAGGCGGCGCAGAGGCGAAGGCAGGGCGAGGCGCAAAATGGCGTCGGGCACGCGGGGGATTCTCGATAAGCAGCTAATAACAGCAGGGTCTTACAAGACCTGAGGGAGCTAACTGTGGCGAGGGGATAAATCCCCTCGCCACAGTTAGCTCCCTCAGGGACGGTATTAGGGCCGGGAGCCTAGCAGACGGTCGGTGTAAGGGACAGCTTGCGTGATTGCAAAGGTCTGGTAGAATCCGCGGCCTAATTATGTGCGGTATTCAACAATAGTGTTGAGTGGCGGCACACTAGCCTGAGGAATACACCATGAAAGCCGATATCCATCCAGCGTACGAAACCATCGAAGTAACTTGCAGCTGCGGCAACAAGTTCGAAACTCGTTCGAACCTGTGCAAGCCACTGGGTACTGACGTATGCAACGAGTGCCACCCGTTCTACACCGGTAAGCAGAAGACTCTGGATACTGGCGGCCGTGTACAGCGCTTCGCAGACCGTTTCGGTGCTTTCGGCAAGAAAGCTCCTGCTGCTGCAGAGTAAGGTTACAAAGCCCCATGGGCTTTACCTTGCTGATGAAAAAGGCGTCCCTCGTGGGCGCCTTTTTTGTGTCTGCGATTTGGCTTTCCGGTGCCCAGGCCTTCTGCCCGGCGCCGAGCGGGCTGACACCCGTTGTGGTGCAGCGGGTGGTGGATGGTGACACGCTGCGCCTGAGCGATGGCCGCAGCGTGCGCATGATCGGTTTGAATACGCCGGAGCTGGGCAAGAAAGGTCGCTCCGACGAGCCGTTCGCGGTGGCGGCACGCCAACGCCTGGAAGCACTGGTGAATGCCAGCGACGGACGGGTTGGTTTACTGCCCGGCAAAGAGAGCAAAGATCATTACGGTCGCACCTTGGCCCATGTCTACAGCGCCGATGGCGCCAACCTTGAAGCGCAGATGCTCGCTGAAGGACTCGGTTTCCAGGTAGCGGTCGCGCCGAATGTCGATCTGGTCGACTGCCAGCAAGCGGCGGAACACAGCGCCCGTCAGGCCGGACTCGGGTTGTGGCGTCAATCCCCTGTACTGAAAGCGGAGCAGATCAGCACGTCCGGTTTCGCTGTGCTCAGCGGTCGTGTGAGCAAGGTTCAGCGCAATCGCGGCGGGGTTTGGATCGAGTTGCAGGATTCGGTTGTACTGCGCGTTGCACCCAATTTGCTGGGGCAGTTCGATGTGGCGAATCTCGAGCGGCTGAAGGGCAGGCAGATCGAGGCCCGTGGCTGGGTGCTGGACCGTTCGCGGCGCGGCGGACTGAAAGAAGGACAGGCACGCTGGCTTCTGCCATTGACCGACCCGACGATGCTTCAGATGGCGCAGTGATAAAAAATTGTAGACATTTTTTATGCTGATTGTGAACAGTCTATCCCTTATGTTCCGCGGCTCTTGGTCCAAAGTCGTAGGGCCGGGCGCTTGACAGGGGTGACTGGTCAGTCTTGTGGGGACTTTGCGACACGAGTATCCTCGGCGGTCCGTCTGTCCAACAGTAAAAAGCGGAATGCCCACATGTCTGATTTGAAAACTGCCGCTCTCGAATATCACGCCCATCCTCGTCCAGGGAAGCTGAGTGTCGAGCTCACCAAGGCCACCGCTACCGCCCGCGACCTGTCGCTGGCCTACAGCCCCGGCGTAGCCGAACCAGTACGCGAAATCGCCCGCGACCCTGAACTCGCCTACAAGTACACCGGCAAGGGCAATCTGGTTGCAGTCATTTCCGATGGCACCGCAATTCTCGGCCTGGGTAACCTCGGCCCATTGGCTTCCAAGCCAGTCATGGAAGGTAAAGGCGTGCTGTTCAAGCGCTTCGCCGGCATCGACGTTTTCGACATCGAAGTCGACTCCGAAAGCCCGCAAGCCTTCATCGACACCGTCAAGCGCATCTCCATCACCTTTGGTGGCATCAACCTGGAAGACATCAAGGCACCTGAGTGCTTTGAGATCGAACGCGCTCTGATCGAGCAGTGCGACATTCCGGTATTCCACGATGACCAGCACGGCACCGCGATCGTTACTGCGGCCGGCATGATCAACGCCCTGGAAATCGCTGGCAAAACCCTGGCCGACGCCAAGATCGTCTGCCTGGGCGCCGGTGCTGCCGCCATCTCCTGCATGAAATTGCTGGTGAGCATGGGTGCCAACATCGAAAACATCTTCATGGTTGACCGTACCGGCGTGATCCACTCCGGCCGTGACGACCTGAACCAGTACAAGGCTGTTTTCGCTCACGCGACTGAAAAACGCACGCTGGCCGACGCCCTGAAAGGCGCGGACGTGTTCGTTGGCCTGTCCGGTCCGAACCTGCTGAGCGCTGAAGGCCTGAAATCCATGGCGGCCACCCCGATCGTGTTCGCGTGCTCCAACCCCGATCCAGAAATCGCCCCGGAACTGGCTCACGCCACCCGTGACGACGTGATCATGGCCACTGGCCGTTCGGACTACCCGAACCAGGTCAACAACGTGCTGGGCTTCCCGTTCATCTTCCGCGGTGCCCTGGACGTTCGCGCCAAACGCATCAACGAAGAAATGAAAGTGGCTGCTGCCAACGCCCTGCGTGAACTGGCCAAGCTGCCGGTTCCTCAGGAAGTGTGCGACGCCTACGGCGGCATTAAACTGGAGTTCGGTCGTGAGTACATCATTCCGAAACCAATGGATGCCCGTCTGATCACCGTGATCTCCGATGCTGTGGCCAAGGCTGCGATCGAGACCGGCGTAGCGACCCTGCCGTATCCGAAGAACTACCCGCTGAAAAGCGTGGATGACGTGTTCAACGGCTAAGTCGTTGTAGCGCTTCAACAGAAAGCCCCGGCTCTTGCGAGTCGGGGCTTTTTTATGTCTGAGGGTTTTGCGGCGGTTGTGATGGCCTCATCGCGAGCAGGCTCGCTCCCACAGGGGTACGCATTCCAATGTGGGAGCGAGCTTGCTCCGGGCGGCGATCCGACGATGGCGGCCTGACAGGCGCCACAATAAAAAGCCCCGCTCTTCTTTCGAAGGCGGGGCTTTTTGCAGCTTCAGGCGATCAGAACAAATCGATCGGCGCCGCTTCATCCGCAGGCAGTGGGCTGCCCGGTGCAGTGCCGTTGCCCAGCTCGTTCGCCGACGGTGGCGTGTCTTCGGCCTTGAACAGCTCAAAGTAGGCGCCTGGCGTGCCTGGGGTGGCTGCACGGCCGCTGATCGGGTCGACTCGCAGGCTGAGAATGCCTTCCGGCTCTGTCTGCGTATGTGGCGGCTTGTCTTTGAGTGCGGCGCCCATGTAGTTCATCCAGATCGGCAGGGCGACGGTACCGCCGAACTCCTTGCGACCCAGGCTTTCAGGCTGATCGAAACCGGTCCAGACAGTTGTGACGTAATCAGCGTTGTAGCCAGAGAACCAGGCGTCCTTGGACTCGTTGGTGGTACCGGTCTTGCCCGCAATGTCGCTGCGGCCCAAGGCCAGGGCGCGGCGGCCGGTGCCGAGTTTGATGACGTCCTCGAGCATGCTGTTGAGGATGAAAGTGGTGCGACCATCGACGATGCGCTCGGCCACGGCCGGGGTTTGTGGCGCTGGCTGGGCGGTCAAGGCTTCGCCCGGGGTTGCGTTGACGGTGAAGGTGTTGGCCGCGACAGGGGCGGCGATGCCGTCCGTGGCGACGTTGCCTTTCGGGACGCTCGGCGGGTTGGCGACGAACAGCGTGTCGCCATTGCGGCTTTCGATCTTGTCGATGATGTAGGGGCTGATCTTGTAGCCGCCGTTGGCGAAAGTGCTCCAGCCGGTGGCGATTTCCATTGGCGTCAGCGTCGCGGTGCCCAGGGCCAGGGACAGGTTGCGTGGCAGGTCCTGCTTGTTGAAGCCGAACTTGCTGATGTAGTCGATGGTGCGGTCAACGCCCAGCGCTTGCAGCAAGCGGATCGACACCAGGTTGCGCGACTTGTAGAGCGCCTCACGCATACGGATCGGGCCGAGGAACGTGTTGGTGTCGTTCTTTGGACGCCAGACCTTGTCCAGGTACTCGTCGACGAACACGATCGGTGCGTCGTTCACCAGGCTGGCGGCGGTGTAGCCGTTATCCAGCGCGGCACTGTAGACGAACGGCTTGAAGCTCGAACCCGGCTGGCGCTTGGCCTGCATGGCGCGGTTGTAGTTGCTCTGTTCAAAGGCGAAGCCGCCGACCAGGGAGCGAATGGCACCGTTCTGCGGATCGAGGGAAACCAGTGCGCCCTGTGCCTGCGGGATCTGGCTGAATTTCAGCGAGTTGTCCGGCTGGCGCTGCACACGAATCAGGTCGCCGACCTGGGCGACGTCCGAAGGCTGCTTCGGATTGGCGCCCATGCTGTTGGTGTTCAGGAACGGACGCGCCCATTTCATGCTGTCCCAGCCGACGTGTTCGTCACCGGTACGGGTCATCACTTGCAGGCCCGTCTTGTCGACCTGGGTGACGATGGCAGGTTCAAGGCTGCTGATGGTGCGCTGTTTGGTCAGCTCGGTTGTCCAGGCCTCGCGAGTCTTGCCCGGCAGGCGCGACTCCGGGCCGCGATAACCATGACGCTGGTCGTAGGTCATCAACCCTTCGTGGACCGCGGTGTTGGCCATTTCCTGCAGGTTGCTCGGCACCGTGGTGGTGACGCGGAAACCTTCGGTATAGGCGTCGCTGCCATAACGGCCGACCATTTCGGCGCGGGCCATTTCAGCGATGTACGGCGCATTCACTTCCGGGGTCGGCACGTGATAACTGGCGTTCAGCGGTTCGTTGATCGCGGTGGTGTAGTCGGCTTCGGTGATTTTGCCGAGCTTGTACATGCGCCCAAGGATCCAGTCGCGACGTTCCTTGCTGCGGGCCGGGTTGGCCAGCGGGTTGAAGCGCGAAGGGGCTTTCGGCAGGCCGGCGATCATCGCCATTTGGGCCAGACTGACGTCACGAATCGACTTGCCGTAGTAAACCTGCGCGGCGGCCTCGATGCCGTAGGCGCGGTTGCCCAGATAGATCTTGTTGACGTACAACTCAAGAATCTCGTCTTTGGTCAACTGCCGTTCGATCTGCAGGGCCAGGAGAATTTCGGTGGTTTTGCGCGAGAAGCTGCGTTCGCTGGTCAGGAAGAAGTTCTTCGCCACCTGCATGGTGATGGTGCTGCCGCCGGACTGAATGTGTCCGCTTTTTACCAACTGGGTGGCCGCGCGCATGAGGCTGCTGGGGTCGACGCCGTAGTGGTTGGCGAAGTTGTCGTCTTCAGCACTTAGTAACGCATTAATGAAATTGGGGGGAATGTCGGCGAACCGGATCGGTGTGCGGCGCATTTCGCCAAATTCTGCGATCAGCTTGTTGTCGCTGCTGTAGACCCGCAAAGGAATCTGCAACTGGATGCTTCTCAGCGCCTCCACGGATGGCAAACCCGGACTAAGGTAGAGAAAGGCGCCGCTAAGACCGAGGAGCAGTCCGCAGAAAACGGCGACGATGGACCAACCGAAAAATTTCAGCAGACGAATCAAGGCTTTTGGACATCCAGGGCAAAGAATGAATTTGGCATCAGGGTTCAGATAAACAGGGAACGACCCGCGCTTGAAGTAAAAACCGGAAAAAAACGCTGGGCATTATAAGCATTTTTCCGTCGGCGGCGTCATTTGCGCTGCTGTCAAGACGGGTGGTTTGAACGCAACGGATATTACAGAGTCCGTAAGACACGGATAGTCATAGGGAATTGGTAGTGCTAGGACTCTTCAATAAAAAGGCCAACACGCTTCTGGGGATCGACATCAGCTCCACGTCGGTCAAGCTTCTGGAGCTAAGCCGCCAGGGCGACCGTTATCGGGTCGAGGCCTATGCGGTGGAACCTTTGCCCACCAATGCGGTGGTCGAGAAAAATATCGCCGAGCTCGAAGGCGTAGGGCAGGCACTCGCGCGGGTGCTGCTCAAGGCCAGAACCAACCTCAAGAACGTCGCCGTGGCCGTGGCCGGTTCGGCGGTGATCACCAAGACTATCGAAATGGACGCCGGTCTTTCCGACGACGAAATGGAAAACCAGCTGAAGATCGAGGCCGATCAATACATCCCTTATCCATTGGACGAAGTGGCCATCGACTTTGAGGTCCAGGGCGTTTCTGCGCGCAACCCCGAGCGAGTCAATGTGCTGCTGGCGGCCTGTCGCAAGGAAAACGTCGAGGTCCGGGAAGCGGCCCTGGCCCTGGCCGGCCTGACAGCCCGCGTGGTCGACGTCGAGGCCTATGCGCTGGAGCGTTCCTACGGATTGCTGGCGAGCCAACTGGCTGCTTCTCAGGAGCGTCTGACGGTAGCGGTGGTCGATATCGGCGCCACCATGACCACTCTGAGCGTGCTGCACCAGGGGCGGATCATCTACACCCGCGAGCAATTGTTCGGCGGTCGTCAACTGACAGAGGAAATCCAGCGACGTTATGGCCTGACCGTTGAGCAGGCGGGGCTGGCGAAGAAGCAGGGTGGTTTGCCGGACGATTACGTCAGTGAGGTGTTGCAGCCGTTTCGCGATGCGCTGGTGCAGCAGGTGTCGCGTTCGTTGCAGTTTTTCTTCGCCTCCGGTCAGTACAACTCGGTTGATCACATCCTGCTGGCCGGCGGTACCGCCTCGGTCCCGGGGCTGGATCGGTTGATCGAGCAACGATTGGGTACGCCGACGCAAGTGGCCAACCCATTCGCCGACATGGCCCTAGGCAGCAAGGTCAACGCGGGTGCCCTGGCCAGCGATGCGCCGGCACTGATGATCGCCTGCGGGCTGGCCCTCAGGAGTTTCGACTGATGGCGCGGATCAATCTTTTACCCTGGCGCGAAGAGCAGCGTGAAGCGCGCCGCAAACGCTTTTTGCTGACGCTGGTCGGTGTGATGGTGGGGGCCGTGGGCGCGGTGCTGATCGCGAACCAGGCCATCAGTGGCGCTATCGATCGGCAAGTGGCTCGTAACGATTACATCGGCAAACAGATTGCCGTGGTCGACGAGCGGATTAAACAGATCAGCGATTTGAAGTCCCGTCGCCAGCAACTGGTCGAGCGCATGCGCATCATTCAGGACCTGCAAGGCAACCGGCCGATCAGCGGGCGTATTTTCGATCAACTGGCGCGGACGCTGCCTGACGGCGTGTATTTCACTGAGGTGAAAATGGCCGGCAAGTCCCTGTCCATCACTGGAGCGGCGGAGTCCAACAATCGTGTGTCAGACCTGATGCGCAATCTGGATGCGTCCGATTGGTTTGATGCGCCCAGCCTCACGGAAGTCAAAGCGACGACCGCCGGTCAGCTGGATCAGGCCAACGTCTTTCAGCTGACCGTTCGTCAGACTCAGCCCGCCGCTGCGGAGGGCGGCAAATGAGGCTGTCTGACTGGTTCGAAGGCCTGCGCAAGATCGACATCAATGACCTGGACACCAATAACATGGGTTCCTGGCCGCCAGCCATCAAGGCACTGGCGGGTATCCTGCTCATGATTCTGGTGCTTTCACTGGGCTACAGTTTTTCCATCAGCGACCTTCAGAGCCATCTCGAACTCAAGCGCGAGGAAGAGTCGACCCTCAAGGAGCAATTCGCCAGCAAAGCCCGCATGGCGGCGAATCTGGAGCTGTATACGCAGCAGATGAAGGAAATGGAGAACTCCTTTGGTGTGCTGCTGCGGCAATTGCCCAGTGACACCGAAGTGCCCGGCCTGCTGGAGGACATCACTCGCACCGGCCTGGGCAGTGGCCTGGAGTTCGAAGAGATCAAACTGCTGCCGGAGAACACGCAGCAGTTCTACATCGAGTTGCCGATCCAGATCACCGTCACCGGTGCCTATCATGACCTGGCCACCTTCGTCAGCGGCGTCGCCGGGCTGCCACGGATTGTCACCCTGCATGACTTCGACCTTGCGCCGGCCAACCCGGAAGGTGGTCCGAAGTTGCGCATGAGCATCCTCGCCAAGACCTACCGCTACAACGACAAGGGGCTGCAAAAATGAGCCCGATTCGTTGTCTTTCGATGGTTGTGTTGGTCGCCGGCCTGGCCGGTTGCGGCAGCGACAATGACTTCAGCGACCTGGATGCATACATGAACGAAATGCGTTTGCGTGCGCCCGGCAAGATTGAACCAACGCCGACATTTCGGTCTTACCCAACATTCACCTACAGCGCCGCCAACCTGCGAAGCCCGTTTTCCCGACAGATCAGAGTCGATCTGACCGGCCAGAAACACGGCTCGCGCAACGTCAAACCTGACCCGAATCGGGTCAAGCAGTACCTCGAAGGTTTCAACATCGAGCAGTTTGAAATGGTCGGAACGATCGCCAATGCGACCGGCTCCTTTGCGCTTCTGCGCGGGGCGGGCGGGGTGCATCGGTTGAAAGTCGGCGATTACCTGGGGCGTAACGATGGGCGGATCGTCGCCATCAGTGGCTCGCAGGTCGATGTGGTCGAAATCGTTCCCGACGGCGAAGGCGCCTGGCTGGAGCGGCCGCGGACCATCCCTTTGAAAGAGCACTCATAGTGGAACTCGAATAATGAACAGGATTTTCTCAACCTTCGGTATTTCGCTATGGATAGCGTTGCTGTCGCCGATGGTACTAGCGGCCAACCTCAAAGCGCTGGATGTCGCCGCGCTGCCGGGGGACCGCGTCGAGTTGAAGTTGTCGTTCGATGGGCCGCCACCGCCGCCTCACGGTTACACCACGGAATCGCCTGCACGGATTGCGCTGGATCTGCCCGGCGTCGTCAGTCAGCTGAAAAGCAAAAATCGTGACCTTGGCGGCGGAAATGCCCGCAGCGCCACAGTGGTGGAAGCCAAGGACCGTACGCGACTGATCATCAATCTGACCCAGCTGACTCCGTACAACACACGGGTCGAAGGCAACACGCTGTTCGTGGTGGTAGGGCAAGGCGCCAACAAAGCGAGCCCGGCGCCCAAAACGCCGCGCGCAGCGACTGCAACGCCGGCCCCGGCGAAAGCCTATGCGCCGGTGGGTAAGGCTATTCGGGGGGTGGATTTCCAGCGCGGTACTCAGGGCGAAGGCAATGTGGTCATCGATCTGTCGGATCCCTCCATCGCCCCGGACATTCAGGAGCGCGACGGCAAGATCATCCTCGGTTTCGCTAAGACTCAATTGCCTGAGCCGTTGCGTGTACGTCTGGACGTCAAGGATTTCGCCACACCGGTGCAGTACGTCAACGCCAGCGCCACGGGTGATCGGGCCACGATCAGCATTGAGCCCAGCGGCGCCTTCGATTATTCGACTTACCAGACCGACAACAAGCTGACCGTCAGCATCCGGCCGATGACCGTCGATGACTTGCAGAAACGCAACACCGAACGCTTCGCCTACACCGGTGAAAAGCTCTCGCTGAATTTCCAGGACATCGATGTGCGTTCGGTGCTGCAACTGATCGCCGATTTCACCAATCTCAATCTGGTAGCCAGCGACACGGTGCAGGGCGGCATCACGCTGCGTTTGCAGAACGTACCGTGGGATCAGGCGCTGGATCTGGTGTTGAAAACCAAGGGCCTGGATAAACGCATGATCGGTAACGTTTTGCTGGTGGCGCCGGCCGATGAAATTTCCGCCCGCGAGCGTCAGGAACTGGAGTCGCAGAAGCAGATTGCTGACCTGGCGCCCCTGCGTCGGGAACTGTTGCAGGTCAACTACGCCAAAGCTGCCGATATCGCCAAGCTGTTCCAGTCGGTGACCAGTGCCGAGGCAAAAGCCGACGAGCGGGGCTCGATCACGGTGGATGAGCGGACCAACAACATCATTGCCTACCAGACCCAGGATCGCCTCGACGAGCTGCGCCGTATCGTCGCGCAACTGGATATCCCGGTGCGTCAGGTGATGATCGAGGCGCGCATCGTCGAAGCCAACGTCGACTATGACAAAAGCCTCGGTGTGCGCTGGGGCGGTTCGTTGCAGAACAAGGGTAACTGGAACACCTCGGGCGTCAGCAATAGTGGGGCTAATGCTTCGTCGACCATCGGTACGCCTGGCAGCACCAGCACCAACTCGCCATTCGTCGACCTGGGCACCGCCGCCAACACCTCGGGGCTCGGCATCGCGTTCATCACCGACAACGTGCTGCTGGATCTCGAACTGACGGCCATGGAGAAGACCGGTAACGGCGAAATTGTTTCGCAGCCCAAGGTGGTCACCTCGGACAAGGAAACGGCGAAAATCCTCAAGGGCACGGAGATTCCCTATCAGGAAGCCAGCTCCAGCGGCGCTACCTCGGTGTCGTTCAAGGAGGCCTCGCTGTCTCTGGAAGTGACGCCCCAGATCACTCCGGACAACCGGATCATCATGGAGGTCAAGGTCACCAAGGACGAACCGGACTACCTGAACAAGGTGCAGGATGTCCCGCCGATCAAGAAAAACGAGGTCAATGCCAAGGTCCTGGTCAACGACGGCGAGACCATCGTGATTGGCGGGGTTTTCTCAAATACTCAGAGCAAGGTTGTAGATAAGGTGCCATTTCTCGGTGATGTGCCGTATCTTGGCCGCCTTTTCCGGCGTGACGTGGTTTCGGAGAAAAAATCCGAGCTGCTGGTATTTCTCACTCCGCGTATCATGAATAACCAGGCGATTGCTGTGAGTCATTGATTCTGTGCGAAATTTGATTCTTGTTGGACCGATGGGTGCTGGAAAAAGCACCATCGGCCGGTTGCTGGCCAAAGAGCTACGCCTGCCGTTCAAAGATTCCGATAAGGAAATTGAATTGCGCACGGGCGCCAATATCCCGTGGATTTTCGATAAGGAAGGCGAACCGGGCTTTCGTGACCGCGAGCAGGCGATGATTGCCGAGCTGTGCGGGTGCGACGGCGTGGTGCTGGCGACCGGTGGCGGCGCGGTGATGCGCGAGGCCAATCGTCGGGCGCTGCACGCCGGGGGGCGGGTGGTCTATCTGCATGCGTCTGTCGAGCAGCAGGTGGGCCGCACTTCCCGCGATCGCAATCGACCCCTGTTGCGTACTGCCGATCCGGCCAAGACCCTTCGGGATCTGCTGGCGATCCGCGATCCGCTTTATCGTGAAATCGCCGATCTGGTGGTGGAAACCGATGAGCGGCCGCCGCGAATGGTGGTACTCGATATTCTCGAACGCTTGCAGCAGCTACCTCCCCGTTAAAGCGCAGCGCGAAATGCGCTATCCTCGGCGTCCTGTCATGGCCGCTCAAGGTTGTGGCGGATGGCTACCGAACGGCGTCACACCAGCAGGCGCCGTGGATATCAGTTAATTCAAGGCAGGACGCCTGATTCCATCTTCACTGTGGGGACACATGCAGACACTCAAGGTCGATCTAGGCGAGCGCAGCTACCCGATTCATATTGGCGAAGGTTTGTTGGATCAGCCTGAGCTGCTGGCCCCGCATATTCGCGGACGGCAAGTGGCGATCATCTCCAACGAGACCGTTGCGCCGCTCTATCTCGAGCGTCTGACCCGCAGCCTCGCACAGTTCTCGGTGGTTTCCGTGGTGCTGCCGGACGGCGAAGCGTTCAAGACCTGGGAAACCCTGCAGCTGATTTTCGACGGTCTGCTGACCGCGCGGCACGATCGCCGCACCACAGTGATCGCCCTCGGCGGCGGCGTGATTGGTGACATGGCCGGTTTCGCGGCTGCCTGCTACCAGCGCGGTGTCGATTTCATCCAGGTCCCGACCACGCTGCTGTCGCAAGTCGACTCTTCGGTGGGCGGCAAGACCGGGATCAACCATCCGCTGGGCAAGAACATGGTCGGCGCTTTCTATCAGCCGAATGTGGTGCTGATTGATACCGCTACCCTCAATACCCTGCCGGCCCGCGAACTGTCCGCCGGGCTTGCTGAAGTCATCAAATACGGGCTGATCTGCGACGAGCCGTTCCTGACCTGGCTTGAAGAAAACGTCGATCGCCTGCGCGCCCTGGACCAGGTCGCCCTGACTTACGCCATCGAGCGCTCTTGCGCGGCCAAGGCTGCGGTGGTCGGTGCCGACGAACGGGAGACCGGTGTTCGCGCCACGCTCAACCTGGGTCACACCTTCGGCCATGCCATCGAAACCCACATGGGCTATGGTGTTTGGCTACATGGTGAGGCGGTCGCTGCTGGCACCGTAATGGCCTTGGAAATGTCCGCGCGCCTGGGCTGGATCAGCGAGCAAGAACGCGATCGCGGCATTCGTCTGTTCCAGCGTGCCGGCCTGCCGGTCATTCCGCCTGAAGAGATGACTGAAGCCGATTTTCTCGAACACATGGCAATTGACAAGAAAGTGATCGACGGTCGTTTGCGCCTGGTGCTGCTGCGCCACATGGGCGAAGCGGTGGTGACCGACGATTATCCGAAAGAGGTTTTACAGGCCACGCTGGGAGCGGATTACCGCGCTCTGGCTCAGCTTAAAGGTTAATAAGATCCCGATGACTAGTTTGCACGCCGACGAGGCTTTCCTCGGCCATTACCAGTTGAGTCATGACCCTTTTTCTCCACGGGTGCCTGGCTTCAAATTCTTCCCGGCCCAGCGCAAACCGGTGCTGGGGCAGCTGCATCACCTGGCACGCTACAGTCAGTTGCTGCTGGTCGTCACCGGCCCGCAAGGCAGTGGCAAGACGCTGTTGCGTCAGGCCCTGGTGGCCAGCACCAACAAACAGTCGGTGCAGAGCGTGGTGGTTTCCGCCCGTGGCGCCGGTGATTCGGCCGGCGTGCTGCGTCAGGTGGCTCAGGCGCTGAACGTCGCCCAGGCCGAGATCGGCGCGATTCTGGCTCAAGTGGTGCAGCTTGCACTGACGGGGCAGGAAGTCTATTTGCTGGTGGATGACGCCGAGCAACTCGATGAGTCCGCGCTGGAAGCCTTGCTGGCCCTGGCTGCCGGTGCACCGGAAGGTCGCCCGCATGTGTTCCTGTTCGGCGAGTCGTCGTTGATTGCTCAACTGGATGCGCTGAGCCTCGAGGAAGAGCGTTTCCACGTCATCGAATTGCAGCCTTACACCGAAGAAGAAACCCGCGAATATCTGGACCAGCGGCTCGAAGGCGCCGGCCGGGGTATCGAACTTTTCACCGCAGATCAGATCTCTGATATTCACGAAAGCTCCGACGGTTGGCCTGGCACCATCAACCAGGTTGCCCGCGATGCAATGATCGAAGCCATGATTGCCAGCCGCTCAGCGGTGAAGCGTCCAAGTATGGGGTTCAACATGCCGAAGAAACACGTATTGGCGATTTCCGCCGTTGTCGTGGTCGCGGTAGCTGCCGCCTGGTTGATGCCGGGTCGCAGCAAAGCACCGACCACTGGCGCACCTGTCAACGAACAGGCGCAACTGCCGCTCGGCCAGGGCACGCCGCAACCTAATAGCGGCGGCGCGCCTGCCGTCGAATTCGCCGGTAACTCGCAACCGATGCCATTGCCGCTGGTCGGCAACTCGCAGCCGGTCATGCGCGGTCCGTTGGCCGAAGCTGCCGGTGGCATCACCGAAGGCGATGACGGCGTGCCGGTCGAAGGTTCGAGCGCTACACCGCCGACCGTGACCACCACCGCGCCTCCAGCAGGTCTGTCGGCCGGTCCTGCTCCGACCCCTGCTGCCAAGCCAGCGCCAGCGCCGACTCAGGTTGCGACTGCCAAGCCAGCCCCGGTTGCGCCTGCCGTGAAGCCGGCTCCAGCGCCAGCCAAGCCAGCCGCCGCTGCTGCTGCTGCCGCCAAGCCTGCCGAAAAACCAGCCACCGTGGCCAAGGCCGCTGGTGGCACTTGGTACGCCGGACAACCGACGAGCAACTACGTGGTGCAGATCCTCGGCACCAGCTCCGAAGCGGCAGCGCAAAGCTTCGTGAAAGAGCAGGGTGGCGAGTACCGTTATTTCAAGAAAGTCCTCAATGGCAAGCCGCTTTACGTCATCACCTACGGTAACTTCGCCAACCGCGATGCAGCCGTTACCGCCATCAAGGCCTTGCCAGCGAAGGTTCAGGCTGGTAAACCTTGGCCTCGCACTGTCGCCAGCGTCCAACAGGAACTGGCAACAACTCGCTGAAGATTCGGCGGCCTTACCCAGGCCGCCTCTCCCGGCACCTCAAAATTTCTACAAGTGCATGCCGTCTCTACAGACCGCGTGCCTTGTGGTGTCTGCGTCACAGTAGTCTTTGAGTCGTTGCGGTCAGAATTAAAAAAGTTTTGACTAGCACAGCATATCGCTTTAAACCTTTCACAAATGCGACATAGATTTGCGACATTTCGTCGTCAAATTTGTGAGCCTCTGTGTCGGTGTGTACAATGACCTCCCTTTTGCCCCCGCAAAGCTGGCGTACGTTCGGCGCGGATGGTAAGTGGTTGAATTGAAAAGAAATTTGCCTCGACAAGAGGCAGCCTGGTGAGAAAGTGTCTATGAAAGCAGGTCTGTACCAACCAGATGAATTCAAGGATAACTGCGGTTTCGGCCTGATAGCCCATATGCAGGGCGAGCCCAGTCATACCCTTTTGCAAACGGCCATCGAGGCCCTGACCTGCATGACCCACCGCGGTGGGATCAACGCCGACGGCAAGACCGGTGACGGTTGCGGTCTGCTGATTCAAAAGCCGGATGTGTTCCTGCGAGCCATCGCCCAGGAAACCTTCGGCGTCGAACTGCCCAAGCAATATGCGGTGGGCATGGTCTTCTTCAACCAGGACCCGGTCAAAGCCGAAGCCGCTCGCGAGAACATGAACCGCGAGATCCTCGCTGCAGGCCTGACCCTCGTCGGCTGGCGCAAAGTGCCGATCGACACCAGCGTCCTCGGTCGCCTGGCCCTTGAGCGCCTGCCGCAGATCGAACAAGTGTTCATCGCCGGCGATGGCCTGAGCGATCAGGACATGGCCGTCAAGCTGTTCACCTCACGTCGGCGCTCGTCCGTGGCCAACGCCGCCGACGCCGATCACTACGTCTGCAGCTTTTCCCACAAGACGATCATTTATAAAGGCCTGATGATGCCGGCGGATTTGACCGCCTTCTATCCAGACCTCAGCGACCAGCGCCTGCAAACCTCGATTTGCGTGTTCCACCAGCGCTTCTCGACCAACACCCTGCCGAAATGGCCGCTGGCTCAGCCGTTCCGCTTCCTCGCCCACAACGGCGAGATCAACACCATTACCGGCAACCGCAACTGGGCCGTGGCCCGTCGCACCAAGTTCACCAATGATCTGATGGACCTGGAAGAACTCGGCCCGCTGGTCAACCGCGTCGGTTCCGACTCCTCCAGCATGGACAACATGCTTGAGCTGATGGTCACCGGTGGTATCGACTTGTTCCGTGGCGTGCGGATGATCATTCCGCCTGCGTGGCAGAACGTCGAAACCATGGACCCGGACCTGCGTGCGTTCTACGAATACAACTCGATGCACATGGAACCGTGGGACGGCCCGGCCGGCGTGGTAATGACCGACGGTCGCTACGCGGTGTGCCTGCTCGACCGTAACGGTCTGCGTCCAGCGCGTTGGGTCACCACCAAGAACGGCTTCATCACCCTGGCCTCGGAAATCGGTGTCTGGAACTACCAGCCTGAAGACGTGATCGCCAAGGGCCGCGTTGGCCCGGGTCAGATCTTCGCCGTGGACACTGAAACCGGCCAGATCCTCGACACCGACGCCATCGACAACCGCTTGAAGTCGCGTCATCCGTACAAGCAATGGCTGCGCAAGAATGCCCTGCGCATTCAGGCGACCATGGAAGACAACGACCACGGTTCGGCGTTCTACGACGTTGACCAGCTCAAGCAGTACATGAAGATGTACCAGGTCACTTTCGAAGAACGTGATCAGGTGCTGCGTCCGCTCGGCGAGCAAGGCTACGAAGCCGTCGGCTCGATGGGCGATGACACGCCGATGGCCGTGCTGTCCCAGCGCGTGCGCACGCCGTACGACTATTTCCGTCAGCAGTTCGCGCAGGTCACCAACCCGCCGATCGACCCGCTGCGCGAAGCCATCGTCATGTCGCTGGAGATCTGCCTCGGTGCCGAGCGCAACATCTTCCAGGAGTCGCCGGAACACGCCTCGCGCGTGATCCTCAGCTCGCCGGTCATTTCCCCGGCCAAGTGGCGCTCGCTGATGAACCTCGATCGTCCGGGCTTCGAGCGCGCGATCATCGACCTCAACTACGACGAAAGCGTCGGCCTCGAAGCGGCGATCCGCAACGTTGCCGATCAGGCTGAAGAAGCTGTGCGCTCCGGTCGTACCCAGGTCGTGCTGAGTGACCGTCACATTGCCCCGGGCAAGTTGCCGATCCACGCTTCCCTGGCCACCGGCGCGGTGCACCACCGCTTGACCGAAAAAGGCCTGCGTTGCGATTCCAACATCCTCGTGGAAACCGCGACGGCTCGCGATCCTCACCACTTTGCAGTGTTGATCGGTTTCGGCGCCTCGGCGGTCTATCCGTTCCTGGCCTACGAAGTGCTGGGCGACCTGATCCGCACCGGTGAAGTCCTGGGCGACCTCTACGAGGTGTTCAAGAACTACCGCAAAGGCATCACCAAAGGTCTGCTGAAGATCCTGTCGAAGATGGGCATCTCGACCATCACGTCGTACCGCGGCGCGCAGTTGTTTGAGGCCATCGGCCTATCTGAAGAAGTCTGCGAGCTGAGCTTCCGTGGCGTGCCAAGCCGCATCAAAGGTGCGCGTTTCGTCGACATCGAAGCCGAGCAGAAAGCCCTGGCCGCCGAAGCCTGGAGCCCGCGCAAGCCGATCCAGCAGGGCGGTCTGCTGAAGTTCGTCCACGGTGGCGAATATCACGCGTACAACCCGGACGTGGTCAACACCCTGCAAGCCGCTGTGCAGCAGGGCGACTACAGCAAGTTCAAGGAATACACGGCGCTGGTGGACAACCGTCCGGTGTCGATGATCCGCGACATGTTCAAGGTCAAAACCCTGGACACGCCGCTGGACATCAGCGAGATCGAACCGCTGGAATCGGTGCTCAAGCGCTTTGACTCTGCGGGCATCTCCCTCGGCGCCTTGTCGCCGGAAGCTCACGAAGCCCTCGCCGAAGCGATGAACCGCCTCGGTGCGCGTTCCAACTCCGGCGAAGGCGGCGAAGACCCGGCGCGTTACGGCACCATCAAGAGCTCGAAAATCAAACAGGTCGCGACTGGCCGTTTCGGCGTGACCCCGGAATACCTGGTCAACGCTGAAGTGCTGCAGATCAAAGTCGCTCAGGGCGCCAAGCCCGGCGAAGGCGGTCAGCTGCCTGGCGGCAAGGTCAACGGTCTGATCGCCAAGCTGCGTTACGCAGTGCCGGGCGTGACCCTGATTTCGCCGCCGCCGCACCACGACATCTATTCGATCGAAGACTTGTCGCAGCTGATTTTCGACCTGAAACAAGTCAACCCGAAGGCCCTGGTCTCGGTGAAGCTGGTTGCAGAAGCGGGCGTCGGCACCATCGCCGCCGGTGTGGCCAAGGCCTACGCGGACTTGATCACCATCTCCGGCTACGACGGTGGCACCGGTGCATCGCCGCTGACCTCGATCAAATACGCGGGCGCTCCGTGGGAACTCGGCCTGGCCGAAACTCACCAGACCCTGCGCGGCAACGACCTGCGCGGCAAAGTCCGGGTGCAGACCGACGGCGGCCTGAAAACCGGCCTCGACGTGATCAAGGCGGCCATCCTCGGCGCTGAAAGCTTCGGCTTCGGCACCGCGCCAATGATCGCGCTGGGCTGCAAATACCTGCGCATCTGCCACTTGAACAACTGCGCCACCGGCGTCGCGACTCAGAATGAGAAGCTGCGCAAGGATCACTACATCGGCACCGTCGACATGGTGGTGAATTTCTTCACCTACGTCGCCGAAGAAACCCGTGAGTGGCTGGCCAAGCTGGGCGTGCGCTCCCTCGAAGAGCTGATCGGCCGTACCGACCTGCTGGACATCCTCGAAGGCCAGACTGCCAAGCAGCAACACCTGGACCTGACGCCGTTGCTGGGTAGCGATCACATCCCGGCAGACAAGCCTCAATTCTGCCAGGTCGAACGCAACCCACCGTTCGACAAAGGCCTGCTGGCCGAGAAAATGGTCGACATGGCCACTTCGGCCATCAACGACATGAGCGGCGCCGATTTCGCGCTGGATATCTGCAACTGCGACCGTTCGATCGGCGCGCGGATTTCCGGTGAAATCGCTCGTAAACACGGCAACCAAGGCATGGCGAATGCGCCGATCACCTTCCGCTTCAAAGGGACGGCCGGTCAGAGCTTCGGCGTGTGGAACGCCGGCGGCCTGAACATGTACCTCGAAGGCGACGCCAACGACTACGTCGGCAAAGGCATGACCGGCGGCAAACTGGTCATCGTTCCGCCGAAGGGCAGCGTCTACAAGACTCAGGACAGTGCCATCATCGGCAACACCTGCCTGTACGGCGCCACTGGCGGCAAGCTGTTCGCCGCCGGTACCGCGGGCGAGCGTTTTGCGGTGCGTAACTCCGGTGCTCACACCGTGGTGGAAGGCACGGGCGATCACTGCTGCGAATACATGACTGGTGGTTTCGTCTGCGTATTGGGCAAGACCGGTTACAACTTCGGCTCAGGCATGACCGGCGGTTTCGCTTACGTGCTCGACCAGGACAACTCCTTCGTTGACCGGGTCAACCACGAATTGGTGGAAATCCAGCGGATCAGCGGTGAGGCGATGGAAGCCTATCGCAGCCACCTGCAACGCGTGCTGAACGAATACGTCGAGGAAACCGACAGCGAGTGGGGTCGTAACCTCGCTGAAAACCTCGATGACTATCTGCGTCGTTTCTGGCTGGTCAAGCCCAAGGCTGCCAACCTGAAATCGTTGCTTTCCAGCACCCGTGCCAACCCGCAGTGATATGCGCCTGAAGAGTTTGATGAGGTTTTAACAATGGCTGAACGTCTGAATAACGACTTCCAGTTCATCGATGTCGGGCGCAAAGATCCGAAGAAGAAACTGTTGCGTCAACGCAAGAAAGAGTTCGTGGAGATCTACGAACCGTTCAAACCCCAGCATTCGGCCGATCAGGCCCACCGCTGCCTGGGTTGCGGTAACCCGTATTGCGAATGGAAGTGCCCGGTGCACAACTTCATTCCGAACTGGCTGAAGCTGGTGGCCGAGGGCAACATCCTCCAGGCCGCCGAGCTGTCGCACCAGACCAACACCCTGCCGGAAGTCTGCGGCCGGGTGTGCCCGCAGGATCGTCTGTGCGAGGGTGCCTGCACCCTCAACGACGGCTTCGGCGCGGTGACCATCGGTTCGGTCGAGAAGTACATCACCGACACCGCGTTCGCCATGGGCTGGCGTCCGGACATGTCCAAGGTCATACCGACCGGCAAGCGTGTTGCGGTGATCGGCGCAGGCCCGGCAGGCCTGGGCTGTGCCGACGTGCTGGTACGCGGCGGCGTGACCCCGGTGGTGTTCGACAAGAACCCGGAAATCGGCGGTCTGCTGACCTTCGGCATCCCGGAGTTCAAGCTGGAAAAGACCGTGCTGAGCAATCGTCGCGAAGTCTTCACCGGCATGGGCATCGAGTTCCGTCTGAACACTGAAGTGGGCAAGGACGTGACCGTCGAGCAACTGCTCGAAGAATACGATGCCGTGTTCATGGGCATGGGCACCTACACCTACATGAAGGGCGGCTTTGCCGGTGAAGACTTGCCGGGCGTGCATGACGCGCTGGACTTCCTGATCGCTAACGTCAACCGCAACCTGGGCTTTGAAAAGTCGCCGGAAGATTTCGTCGACATGAAAGGCAAGAAGGTGGTGGTACTGGGTGGCGGCGACACGGCGATGGACTGCAACCGTACGTCGATCCGCCAGGGCGCCAAGTCGGTGACCTGCGCTTATCGTCGTGACGAAGCGAACATGCCGGGCTCGCGCAAAGAGGTGAAGAACGCCAAGGAAGAAGGGGTGAAATTCCTCTACAACCGCCAGCCAATCGCGATCGTCGGTGAAGACCGCGTCGAAGGCGTGAAGGTGGTCGAGACCCGTCTCGGCGAACCGGATGCCCGCGGCCGTCGCAGCCCCGAGCCGATTCCGGGTTCCGAAGAGATCATCCCGGCTGATGCCGTGGTCATCGCGTTCGGTTTCCGTCCGAGCCCGGCGTCGTGGTTCGAACAGCACAGCATCCAGACCGACAGTCAGGGTCGCGTCGTGGCCCCGGAACAAGGTCAGTACAAGCACCAGACCAGCAACCCGAAAATCTTCGCCGGTGGCGATATGGTTCGTGGTTCTGACCTGGTGGTAACGGCGATCTTCGAAGGCCGCAATGCCGCCGAAGGGATCCTGGATTACCTGGGCGTCTAATCACTTTCCAAAATTGGAATGGGATTAATTGTGGGAGCGAGCCTGCTCGCGAAGGCGGTGGATCAGCCAACAGAGATGTTGACTGTGAAGCCCTCTTCGCGAGCAGGCTCGCTCCCACATTGGTTTTGTGGCGTTGTAAAACTCGTGTTCCTCCGCGACAAATTGACCCGATAGACAAAAGGCTGACCTGCAACCGTGCCTTTTGCGTCGCGCTCTGAGAAAATGCCCGCACTTTTTTTCCGGATGCCGACATGACTGCCCTGAAGAACGACCGTTTCCTTCGCGCCCTGCTCAAGCAACCCGTAGACGTCACGCCTGTCTGGATGATGCGTCAGGCCGGTCGCTACCTGCCGGAATACCGCGCCAGCCGTGCCAAGGCCGGCGACTTCATGAGCCTGTGCATGAACCCGGAGTTCGCTTGCGAAGTCACGATGCAGCCGCTTGACCGCTACCCACAACTGGACGCGGCGATCCTGTTCTCCGACATCCTGACCATCCCCGATGCCATGGGCCAAGGCCTGTACTTCGAAACCGGTGAAGGTCCGCGCTTCAAGAAAGTCATCAGCACGATGGCCGACATCGAAGCCCTGCCGATTCCTGATCCGCACAAAGACCTCGGCTACGTCATGGACGCAGTCAGCACCATCCGTCGTGAGTTGAACGGCCGCGTGCCGCTGATCGGCTTCGCCGGCAGCCCATGGACCCTGGCCACCTACATGGTCGAAGGCGGCTCGTCGAAAGACTACCGCAAGACCAAAACCATGCTCTACGACAACCCGCAAGCCTTGCACCTGCTGCTGGACAAGCTCGCGCAGACGGTCACCAGCTACCTCAACGGCCAGATCATGGCCGGTGCGCAAGCGGTGCAGATCTTCGATAGTTGGGGCGGCAGTCTTTCGGCGGCGGCGTACCAGGAGTTCTCCCTGGCCTACATGCGCAAAATCGTCAGCGGCCTGATCCGCGAACATGAAGGCCGCAAGGTGCCAGTCATTCTGTTCACCAAGAACGGCGGCCTGTGGCTCGAAAGCATTGCCGACGCTGGCGCTGATGCACTCGGCCTGGACTGGACCTGCGACATTGGCAGCGCCCGTGATCGCGTCGGCAGCAAAGTCGCCCTGCAAGGCAACATGGACCCGACCGTGCTGTACGCCAAACCAGAAGCCATTCGCACCGAAGTCGGCCGCATCCTCGCCAGCTACGGCAAGGGCAGCGGCCACGTGTTCAACCTCGGCCATGGCATCACCCCGGAAGTCGACCCGGAACACGCTGGCGCCTTCCTGCGCGCGGTGCATGAATTGTCGGCGCAGTATCACGAGTGATCGTCGCCCAATAAAAAACGCCCGGCTTATGCCGGGCGTTTTTGTATCAAGATCAAAAGATCGCAGCCTTCGGCAGCTCCTACATAGATCGGCGTACACCCGTAGGAGCTGCCGAAGGCTGCGATCTTTTGCTTTTAAGCTTTCACATTTTCCAGCGGCGGCAACTTCGCCAGTTTCAACGCCACCAGCAGCGCAATCACCAGCAACCCGCCAATGAACAACCCGATCCCGTTCCACCCGCCCATGTGCCAGAACACCCCGCCCGCCGTCCCGGCTATGCTCGACCCTGCGTAGTAGCTGAACAAGTACAGCGACGACGCCTGCCCCTTGGCCTTAATGGCGCGGCGGCCAATCCAGCTACTCGCCACCGAATGAGCGCCGAAGAAACCGAAGGTGAAGATCAGCATGCCGATGATCACCACCGGCAGCGGCGTCAACATGGTCAGTGCAAGGCCTGCGAGCATCAGGACGATCGTCGCCCAAAGCACTTTACGCCGGCCTAGTTTGTCGGCCAACGAGCCGATTTTCGCTGAGCTGTAGATACCCGACAGATACACCACCGAGAGCAGCCCGACGAAGGCCTGATCCATGTGGTACGGCTCGGCCAGCAGGCGATAGCCGATGTAGTTGAAGAGGGTGACGAAAGCGCCCATCAGCACGAAGGCTTCAAGGAACAGCAGCGGCAGGCCGGCGTCGCGAAAGTGCATGGTGAAGCCGTCAATCAAGCTGCGCGGGTGCAATGAGCGGGCGCGGAAGTTGCGCGACTCGGGGAGGATTTTCCAGAACACCGCCGCCGCGATCAGCGCCAGACCACCGATCACCAGCATCGCCGTGTGCCAGCTGACGAAGTCGATCAACACGCCAGTGATCAAGCGTCCGCACATCCCGCCAATCGCGTTGCCGCCAATGTACAAACCCATGGCAAGGCCGATGTGTTGCGGATGGATCTCTTCACTCAAGTAAGTCATGGCGACCGCTGCCAGACCGCTCAGCGACAGCCCTATCAGCGCGCGCATCACCAACACACCGTGCCAGCTCGGCATCATTGAACTGGCGATTGTGCAGAGTGCGGCGGCGAACAACGCGGCGACCATCACCGGTTTACGCCCGATGCGATCGGAGATGGGGCCGGTGATCAGCAGGCCGATGGCGAGCATGCCAGTGGCGACCGAGAGAATGAGGCTGCTCTGGGCCGCATTTATGGAAAATTCGTGGGACAGCAGCGGCATCATCGGCTGCACGCAATAGAGCAGAGCAAAGGTCGCGAAGCCGCCGGAGAACAGCGCCAACACCGTGCGCATGAACATCGGTGTGCCTTTTTCGATGTAGATCTCCTTTAGTTCGGCGACAACATCGTCCACCGCTGCGGGCGGAACTTCATGGGCAAGTGGAGCGACAGCAGTTTTCACTTCGGACCTCGGAGGACGCAGCCGGTCAGGCAATGAAAAAAGCATATAGCTGCCTAATGATTCAATCCAATATATTGTTCGACCTGTTTGATAGGTTTAACGACCTAATGGAGTTTTCATGGAATTGCGTCACCTGCGCTACTTCATTGCTGTTGCCGAAGAGCTGCACTTCGGCCGCGCCGCCCAGGTGCTGGGCATCTCGCAACCGCCGTTGAGTCAGCAGATTCAGGCGCTGGAGCAGGAGGTGGGCGCGCGGTTGTTCGAGCGCACCAATCGTCGGGTCGAGCTCAGTGAAGCCGGCCGGCTGTTTCTGGAAGAGGCGCGGCTGGTGCTGGCGCAAGTCGACAAGGCGGCGGATGTTGCACGGCGGGCGCAGCTGGGTGAGTTGGGCGAACTGAAGATTGGCTTCACCTCGTCGGCACCGTTCAACTCGACCATCCCTCAGGCGATTTTTTCGTTTCGCCAGCGATTCCCTGCGGTGCACCTGAACCTGCGGGAGATGAGCAGCACCCAGGTCGCCGATGCTTTGGTGGATGAGTCGATTGAAGTCGGGATCATGCGGCCGCTTGGGTTACCGGACTCGCTCAGCGTGGTGGAGTTGATGCGTGAGCCACTGGTGGCGGTGCTCAGTTCCAAGCATCCGTTGGTGAACGACAGCGAAGAGGGCTTGTTCCTGTCAGCCCTGGCCCTCGAACCCTTTGTATTTTTCCCACGCAGTTATGGCAGTGGTCTGTATGCGCAGTTGCTCAGTCTGGCGCGGGATGCCGGTTTCAGTCCGCACTTTGCCCAGGAGGCGGGCGAGGCGATGACGATTATTGGTCTGGTGGCGGCGGGGTTGGGGGTTTCGGTGCTGCCGGCGTCTTATCAGCGGATGCGCATCGACGGTGTGGTCTATCGGCCTCTGCTCGATCCAGAGGCGGTGTCGGCGGTGTGGCTGGTGCAGCGCAAGGATCAGAAGTCGCCGATGGCCAAGGCGTTTGTGGCGTTGTTGACGCAGAAGGTTGAGCCGCTGAAGTCATAGCTGCCGCGCACTTGATCGATTACTGGACTGCCGAATGTCGTCTCATCAGGATTCCTGGTTGAGCAGGTGTAGCTCAAGAGCTACACTCGGGGCATGACGGAGATCCTTCGAAGTTCAACATTCTCTGGCTGGCTATTGAAGCTGGCCGATAGCCGCGCCAGGATGCGTATCCAGGTGCGAATTGACCGCATGTCCGAAGGGAATTTTGGTGATGTCAAAGCCATCGGAGAAGGGTTGAGCGAAGCACGAATCAACTATGGCCCCGGTTATCGGGTCTATTTCATGCAACAAGGCAACCAGTTGGTCATCCTCCTTTGTGGTGGTGACAAAAGCAGCCAAACCCGTGACATCAAACAAGCCAGGCTAATTGCGAAATCCTGGCAGGAGCAAAACCCATGACCGAACAATTCACTCGCTGGGACTCTGCCGAGTACCTCAAGACCGAGGAGGACATGGCCAATTATCTTGACGCTTGTATGGAAGAAGCGGGAGATGATCCAGCATTCATCGCCAAGGCTCTCGGGACCATTGCACGTGCACGCGGCATGACTCAGGTCGCGCGGGATGCGGGGCTTTCTCGGGAAAGTCTTTACCGTGCCCTGTCAGGTGAAGGGAATCCAGAGTTCGGTACCATCCTTAAAGTCGTGAAAGCTTTAGGATTGAAGTTACACGCCAGTACCTAAGCTTAAAAAAATGAAGGTATGGTCTTGAGCAATACTGCCCGTGTTCCCGAAAAGGGGCTTGTGAGACTCCGAGGATCCTTGGTAACCAGCCATCGTAGAGCCAGACAGGTACAGGGCGATGACAAGCCGACCTGTTTGTGAAGGGGCGTCGAAAGGCGCCCTTTGTCGTTTCTGGCGTTACGACCAACGCCGAAAAATCAGCGAAGTATTAACCCCACCAAAGGCAAAGTTATTGTTCATCACGTACTGGTTGCTCATCTGCCGGAACTCGCCGCGCAGGTAATCGAGTTTGCCGCAGTGCGGGTCGACGTCGTCGAGGTTGAGGGTGTGGACGTACAGGTCGCGGTTCATCATTTCGATGCTGAACCAGGACTCCAGCGCACCGCAGGCTCCAAGGGTGTGCCCGAGGAAACTCTTCTGCGAGCTGATCGGCATGTGCTCGCCGAACAACGCGCTCGTTGCCAGTGTTTCGGCAATGTCGCCCTGTTCAGTCGCGGTGCCGTGACCATTCACGTAGCCGATGTCTGAAGGTTGCAGCCCGGCGTCTTCCAGGGCCAGTTCCATGGCCCGGCGCATGGTGACCTGCTCTGGGCGGGTGGCGTGCTGGCCGTCGGCGTTGCTGCCGAAACCGACGAGTTCGGCGTGGATGTGCGCACCGCGAGCCAAGGCGTGTTCGAGTTCTTCGAGCACCAGCATGCCGCTGCCTTCACCGATCACCAGGCCATCGCGGCCGCTGTCGTAGGGGCGTGGGGAAGTCTGTGGCGCATCGTTTTTCAGGCTGGTGGCGTAGAGCGCATCGAAGACCATCGCTTCGGTGGGGCACAGTTCTTCGGCACCGCCGGCGAGCATCAATGGCAGGCGACCAAACTTGACCGACTCGTAGGCATAACCGATGCCCTGACTGCCGCTGGTGCAAGCGCTGGAGGTCGGGATCAGCCGACCGGTGAGGCCGAAGAAGATGCTGATATTCGCTGCCGTGGTGTGCGGCATCATGCGCACGTAGGAGTTAGCGTTCAGGCCCTCGGCCACCGAGTTGAGCAGCATGTTGCCGAACGCCTTGATCTCGTCGGTGCTGCCGGTGGATGAGCCGCAGGAAACGCCCATGCGCCCGTCCTTGATCGATTCGTCACCCAACAGACCGGCATCGGCCAAAGCCTGTTCTGCCGCGCCGACCGCCAGGCGCGAGACCCGGCCCATGCTGCGCAATTGTTTGCGGGTCCAGTGGCTCGGCACTTTGAAGTCATCGATCGGCCCGGCCAGGCGCGTGTTGAGTTCGGTGAAACGATCCCACTCGTCCATCCGGCGGATGCCGCTGCGATTGGCCGCGAAGTTGCTGGCGATGGTGTCCCAATCGCTGCCCAATGAGGTGATGCCGGCCATGCCGGTGACGACGACGCGCTTCATCAGCACAGGCCTCCGTTGACGGCCAGAACCTGCCGGGTGATGTACGACGCTTCCGCCGACATCAGGAAATTCACCGCGCTGGCCACCTCTTCCGGGGTGCCCATGCGCTGTGCGGGGATCATTTTCATCAGTTCTTCCACCGGCACGTTTTCATCGAGCAACGCGGTGTCGATCAAGCCGGGTGCGACACAGTTAACGGTAATTTTGCGCTTGCCCAACTCGATCGCCAACGCCTTCGCCGCGCCGATCAAACCGGCCTTGGAAGCGCTGTAGTTGACCTGGCCACGGTTGCCGATCAACCCGGAAACCGAGGTGATGCAAACAATCCGCCCGGCCGCGCGACGACGAATCATCGGCATCATCACCGGGTGCAGCACGTTGTAGAAACCGTCGAGGTTGGTGCGCATTACCACGTCCCAATCATCCTCGCTCAAGGCCGGAAAAGCACCGTCGCGCGTCAGGCCGGCGTTCAGCACCACGCCGTAATAGGCGCCGTGGGTTTCCACGTCGGCTTCGAGAATGGCTTTGCAGCTGGCACGGTCGGACACGTCGAATTGCAGAATGCGCACGTTGCGCCCCAAGGCTTCGATTTCGCCCTTCACGGCTTCAGCGTCCGCAAGTCCGCTGCGGCAATGCAGCACGATGTCATGCCCGGCCTGGGCCAGACGCAAAGCGATAGCACGGCCGATGCCACGGCTGGAACCGGTGATCAGTACGGATTCAGTCATGGCTGGGTTCCTTGGGTTTCATGAAGGTATTGGGCAGCCTGAGGCGGACGGAACACGTTCAGACGAGCGGTGGCGTGAATGCCGGGCGCGGTGATGTGGCATTCGAACACGCCCATGCCGTTGTCGTCTTCCAGCGAGCGGATGCCGTGGATGGTTAGCTCGGTGCCGGCGGGGAAGTACTCGACGTTGCATTCGAATTTGCGGGTGCCGAGCAGAAACCCCAGCTCCACGGCATCGCCTCGCTGGCGCGCATGGCAACCGGCGTAGGCGGCGACGCTCTGGGCCATCAGTTCGATGCCGACCCAGGCCGGCAGACTGCCGTCCGGGCGGTTGAACAGGCCATCGGGTTTGACCGTGAGGCGGGTGAAAATCTGCTCGTCATCGAACGACAGGATCTGTTCGATGAAGATCATGTCGCCAGCGTGCGGCAGCAGTTCGGCGATCGGCCAGTCAATCATGGGGCGTCTCCGATAATCAGGCTGACGTTGTTACCACCGAAGGCAAAGGAATTGCTCATCAGATAGCGAGGTGCAATGGACGTCAGGCGATTGGCCGGGGTCACCCAATTCAGGGCTGGCAATTGGGGATCCGGTTGGCCGTCCCAGACGTGAGGCGGCAGGGCGTGCTCGCGATTGCCTGCACTCAGGCTCAACCAGCAGAACGCCGCTTCCAGAGCGCCGGCCGCACCGAGGGTGTGGCCGGTCATGGGCTTGGTCGACGAACACGGAACACCTGCCGGGAACAACGTCGCCACCGCCAGGCTTTCCATGGCGTCGTTGTGTTGGGTGGCGGTGCCGTGCAGGTTCAGGTAATCGATCTGCTGCGGTTGCAGTTGTGCTCGGCTCAAGGCTTTGCGCATCGCTTGCAGGGCGCCACGGCCGGTCGGTTCCGGTGCGGAAATGTGGTGTGCATCGGAGCTGGCGCCACTGCCGAGCAGGGTAATCGGCTGGCTGTCGCCGACATTTTTGCTCATCAAAAACAGCACCGCCGCTTCGCCAATGTTGATGCCGTTACGGTTCACCGAAAACGGATTGCAGCGTTGCCCGGACACCGCTTCCAGCGCCGAGAACCCATTGAGGGTCAACTTGCACAGGCTGTCGACGCCGCCACACAGCACCGCATCGCAAATGCCCAGGTCCAACAGTCGCTGAGCACTCATCAGCGCCCGGGCGCTGGAGGTGCAGGCCGTGGAAATCACATAGGCCGGGCCGCTCAGTTGCAGCCAGTCGGCGAGGAAGTTCGCCGGAGCGCCGAGTTCCTGTTGCTGATAGTCGTAATCGGCCGGGAACTGATGCTCGCGGATGTAATGGGCCAGGCCGCGACTGGCTTCGTCGATGCCCGAGGTGCTGGTACCCAGGACGATACCGATGCGGTCCCGGCCGTAGGTCTGGATCGCCTGGTCGATGTCTTCGCGAATTTGCAGCGCGGCTTCCAGCAGCAATTGATTATTACGGGTGCCTTGCGGCGCAAGCTCAGCCGGGATCGGCGCCAGTTCGCCGTGGACCGCGGCCACGGGCAACGACCGTTCCGCCACCCAGCCAGACTCGTTGCGCATGCCCGAACAGTCACCGGCAAACAGGTTGCGAGCGACTTCGGACTTGTCACGGCCCAGGGCGCAGATCACCCCGAGGGCATTCAGGTAGGCCGTCATGGCGTGTCCCCACTGAGCGGCGTGACTTGATATTTCGGGCCTTTGGGCAGGTTCAATTCAAAGCTCATGGGTTGTGAATAGCGGACTTCCCAGTGCGCTGGCAAGGACCGTTGCGAGCCATGCTGCCACGCAGCGGGATAGTTGTCCGACAGTTCATCTTTGGGGGTCAGCGCAAACAGCAGCGCGGCGAACAGCTCTCGCGCTTCCGGATTGGGCGGCAGCAGACCGTCAGCCTGCCACTCGCCGTCGACCAGTTTCTGGCGTGCCTGGGGAATGCCCAGCAAGTCCATCATCGACCAGCGAATGCCAGGGCCTTCACGCTGGATCACCAGCACCCAGTCCTGCCGTTGGTCGGCCACCAGACGCTGAATGTGCAATTGCAGCGGCAACGACAGGTTCGGGGTTTGCTCGGGCAGCGGCGCCCGGCTGGCACAGGCGCTCAGCAACAGGACGCAACCCAACAGCAGAAAGCGGATCATCAGGCACACCTATCAAGGGGTTTGCGCGCGACCACATTGACCAGGGTTTCTTCCCGTTGGCCGAAGGGTTTTGGCTGGCGCAGACCCAAGCGTTCAAACAGGCCGAAATCCTTGGCGCGGCTCCACCACAAGTATGGATAAGACACGTTTTGCGGGCCGAGTTCGAAGCCCTGTTGGCGAATCATGTCCAGATACCCGGCGGCGCTCTTCTGCACGTGCATCGGATGGCGGAACAACCAGCGGATCACCCAGGTATCAATGTAAGCCTCGGTGGATTCGGCGAACAGCAGATAGCCACCGGGCTTGAGCACGCGGTAGAACTCGGCCAGTGCCTGTTCCTGCTGCACCAGATGGTGGAAGGTTTGGTGACAGAGCAGCAGATCGACGCTGGCGTCCGGGACGTTGATGCTCGCGCAGTCGCTGCCGATCAACTCAACGGCCATGCCCTGACGAACGGCTTCTTCGCCGGCCAGGTTCAGGCTGTGAGGGTCAGCGTCCAGACCGATCAGGCGCTGGGGGGCAAAGGTCTGGCGCAAGTACTGAAACGACTTGCCCTGACCGCAACCGGCATCCAGCAGCACCGGGTTGCTCGGCGGTGTTTCGCTGAACAGGCTGCGCAAATCGGTGATTGCGACTCGCAGAACATGGTGCTGCCAAGTGTGGCTGCGCAGGAACCAGAGACCAAAGCGGGTTTCTTCGACGTAGGTGTCGCTCATGTAGCTCATGTGGCGTCCTTTGCACAGAGCTCCGAGAGCATCCGCAGCCGGCGCTTGGGTTCGGCGACGAACGGATTACGCTCGTCCCAGGCATACCCGGCCAGAATCGAACTGATCATGCGGCGAATATCCGGCGAGCCGCCCTCATGGTAAATCACATCCTGGAACGTCCCGGCGTACCAGCCTTCGACGTAGCAACGGAACGTGTCGACGCCGCGCTTGAGCGGGATGGCGAACTCAGTCTGCCAATCGACATTTTCGCCTTGTAGTTGGCGATGCAGCACCGCGGCGGCCATGCTCGCCGAGCGCATGGCGATGGTCACGCCAGAGGAGAACACCGGGTCGAGGAATTCTGCTGCGTTGCCGAGCAGTGCAAAGCCTGGCCCGTGGAGGGTTTTGACGTTGGCCGAATAGCCGCCGATGGTTCGAGCAGGTGTATCCCACACGGCATTGTTCAGCACACCGGCCAGGCTTGGGGTTTCAGCGATAAACCCTCGCAGGCAATCGTCCAGATTCTCCATGCGACCGTCGAAGTGTTCGGCTGCCGCGACGACGCCCACCGAGCAACGGCCGTTGCTGAACGGGATGGTCCAGAACCAGATATCGCGGTGGATCGGATGGGTGGTGATGAGGATTTTTTCCCGCTCGAAAGCCGGGTTGTCGATGTGGTCTTCGACGTGGGTGAACACGGCTTGGCGCACCGGGAAATTCGACGGCGCTTCAAGGTCGAGCAAGCGCGGCAGCACACGGCCGTAGCCGCTGGCATCCAGCACGAATTCGGCTTCGACGCGGTACTGACTGCCGTCTTCGCGAAGTACATCGAGCTGCGGTTTCGGCAGGGTGAAATCGACGCTGACGATGGCTTCGCCGTAACGAACATCGACGCCTTGCAGCGCGGCCTGATCGGCCAGCAGCTTGTCGAAATCGGCACGCTGGACCTGGAAGGTGGTCGGCTTGCCGTTGCTGAACGTCTCGCCGAAATCAAAGGCGCTGTATTGCTCGCCCCAAGCGAATGCCGCACCGTTTTTCAACTGGAATCCGGCGGCGTTCACCGCCTCGAGCATGCCGGCTTCTTCGACGAAATCCAGGCAATGCGACAGCAGGCTTTCACCGATGGAAAACCGTGGGAAATGCTGGCGTTCGATCATCAATACGTCATGACCCTTGCGCTTGAGCAGCGCGGCGGCGATGGCGCCCGATGGACCTGCACCGATCACCACGACTTGGCGATGTTCCATTTCAACTGTTGGCACGGGGGCTCCTTGCCGGGACGGCGATGTTCAGAGGGGGTCGGTGCATGCCGACGAGTGCCGGCAGCAGTGTCGCGATCAGGCCCATCACCATCAGCGCGAAGTACAGCGCCGGGCTGATGAGTTGTTGTTGCAGCAGCAGGTTGAGAAAGACGATCTCGCTCAAGCCACGAATATTCAGCAATACACTTTCCCGCCAGCGACTGGCGCCTTCAAACGAGGCGCCGGCCCAGCCGAGGCCCAGCCAGTTGCCCAGCAGTTTACTGGCAATCGGAAACAGCAGCAGGGCCGCCAGTTGCACCCAGCCGAGACTGGCCATGGCCGCGTGGACGTTGATTTGCACGATGCCGAACGTGAGGATCAGCGGGATCGCGATATACGTCTGCAAGTGACTCATCCAGATCACCGGCAACGGCAGCACCAGCGGTACTTTGAGCGCGGCCATCCACAGCAGGTAACCGATGCCGAAAATCAGCGCATTGAGTTTGAAGTGTTCCGCCACGACCAGCAGTGCGAAGAAGCAACCGCTGTGCAGCAACGGTTGGCGCAATCGGAGCAGACGCAGCAGCAACGGCAGGCAGGCGCCGGCCAGCGGCAGCAGGAGGCTGCTCAGGTGCAGGCTGCCCTGAGCGAAGCCGAACAGTGTCCAGCACGTCAGGTCGATGAGGATCGCGGTTTGCACCAGTCGCCGGGTAGCGGCAGGCGGGTATTTGATGTGCCGCAGGTACAAATACAACACCGGGATCGCGGTGATGGCGAACACCAGACCGACCGCCAGCGAACTGATCCAGGGTTGCGGCGGTAACAGCCACACCGCTGTCGCGAGGCCGCAGGCAAACGGAATGCAGAAACTCGGCAGGGCGATTTTCAGGCTCTGGCGGTCGAGACGCAGGTCGATCACATCACTGAGAATGTGCCCCAGCAACAAGGCAAAGCTCAGGCTGTAGACGTTTTTCAGCCAGGCCGGTGCGACCAGTGCGGCGCCGCTCAATTGCCACTGGGGTTCGATCCAGAAGTACATCAGCAGCGGCAGGCCGAAGGTGGCCAGCAGCAACTGGCTGACAATCGGGATCACGCCGAAGTGACGACCGACACGGGTGGCCACGGCGAACAGCGCCAGGGCCATGACCCAGAACACGGCGATCATCATGTTGCCGACTCCGTGACCGGGGCGGGGTGAACCTGGCGTCCAGCCCACGGCGCAAGAATGAAGCTGAAGGCCAGGCCGAGGCTCACCGACAGACCGAAGTTGCTCACTGCCGGCGTGCTGGACACCGCCAGCAAACCGAACGACAGCCAGGTGGTCAGCGCCGCCAGCAAGGTGCCCAGCAGGCTCACGGCCGCGCCGCCGACCTGTTCACGCATGAGGATCGCATAATCGACGCTGATGGCCGTCACCAGCAGCAGGCCGAACAGGCTGAACAGCGTCAGCGGTTGCCCCATCCAGCCGAGACTGGCCAGGCTGCACAGCGCGGCCAGCAGCGGCAGGGCGACGATTCGCAGCGCGCCGCCGAAGCCGAACGGCAGGATCAGCACCAGCACGATCAGCACACAGGAAGCGAGTTTCAACTCTGCGGCACTGATCTGGGTGTCGGCGAACACCTTGTTCAACTCACCGAGGCGATCCACCAGTTCCACGCCCGGTAAATCCAGCGCCTGGACTCGTAGCAGGGCAGGGTTGTTCAACCCTTGCAGACTGACCATCGCCGCTACGCCGTCATCGGTCGGTCCCAGCCACAGCGTGCGATAGGGCTCGGCCAAAGGACCGACCAGCGCTGCGTCGATGTCTTCGGTGGGCAGTGCCTGCAACTTCGTCAGTTCCGCTTGCAGCGCCTCCGCCGGCACGCCGACATCGAGCAGCGGTTGCCAGAACTGCGGCAACTTGTTCAAGGCTTCGCGCACTTTCTGCTGTTCGGTGGGTTGGCTGACCAATTGATTGAGCGACAGATAACCCTGGAGTTTTTCCAGGTTGACCAACTGATCCAGCCGCTCGCTCAGCGCGGTTTGGCGTTCCAGCAACTCCTGCTGATTGGCGGCGCGTACCAGGAAGAACTGGCTGGTGGGTTGATAGCCGGTGATGCGTGCAATGGTTTGTGCTTCGTCAGTCAGGTGCTGCGGTGCACCGACCCATTGGCGAATATCGTTTTTAGTGTCGAGCTGCAACAGGCCGCCCACACAAAAGGCAATCAGCAGCGCCAGCAGCACCGGCGTACTCGCGAGTTTGAGCAACGCTTCACGGCGCCCCAGCAAAAACTCGGCCACCCGCAGCGGCCATTGCGCTGGACGCAGGTCTGTGCCCTTGAGCAGTGCCGGCAGCAGGCACACCGCGGACAAATAAGCGCCGAGCAGACCGGCGGCAGAAAACACGGCGATCTGGGTCAGCGCCGGGAACGGCGTCCAGGCCAGGGCCAGGTAACCGATGCAACTGGTGATCAGGCTCAGCGTCAGGCCCGGCAACGTCAGGCGCAGGGCCGGCCAACTGTGCCAGGGTTTCAGGCTCCAGCTCTTGGACAGGTAATGCAGCGGGTAATCGACCGCCACGCCGATCAGGCTGGAGCCGAGCACCAGCGTCATCACATGCATATGGCCGAACAGCGCCACACAGGCCACCGCGCCGAAGAGCATGCCCACCAGCACCGGGACGAAGGCCAGCAACACCCGCCAGCGCCGGAAGGCCAGCAACAACAGCAACAGAATACCCGCCGTGGCGCCGCCACCGACCCAGGTCATTTCCCGGGTGGCTTGCTTTTGCCCACTGGCCGCATAGAGCAAGCCGCTGGCGGCAACCAATTGAACGTTGGCCTGGGCGGCTTCTTCACGGCTGTGCTGGAGCAGGTCGGCCACTTGCAGCGGCAGGTTCATGTCGAAGGCGTTGCCCGTGGTGCGCGAGCGCAGCAGCACCCAACTCTTGCCGTCGGCATCGGCGACCAGCGCACCGCTGCCGATGTCCAGTTGCACCGAACCGTGCTGCGGCTGGCTGTTCTGGATGCGCCCGGTCAGGCCCAGCCAGTCATCCTGGCTCGGCACCAGACTGAAACCGGTGAAAGGGTCGAACAGCGCTTGTACTCGCTGCTGGATAAAGGCGTCGGGATGCTCGATCAGTTGCTGTCGGTCAGCCGCTGAGAGCATTGCCAGTCGGCCATTGAGCAATTGAGTGCGCAGCGCCGGCAGGTCGGCTTGCAGGTTCCACTGGACCTTCTCGAACAAGCCGCTCGCCTGCCACTGCTCACCCAGTTTCTGCGCCATCGCGACCGCTTGCTGGCGATCGGTGTGGCCGACCAGCACCAGCATTTCGCGGTTCAGTGGTTCTTGCATGCGTTGTTCGGCGCGCAGTTCCAGCGCGTCCGGCGCCGTGCCTGGCACCAGTTCCATCAGGTTGGCCGACAGCGGGGCACCGTCACGCCATTGCCAACCGGCGAGCGCGAGCACCGCCAGCAGCAGGATCAGAAACAGCCGTGGAAGATTCCGTTCACTCGGCAAAGTCATGTTGCTCCGCATCGCTCAACGGTTGGAAGCGGGTGCTGTCCTGCATGCGCAAAAGCGTGCTGTCGCCCTGGGTTTCGAGCAGCTCGATGCTGTGCACCAGTTCGCCGCCGGCAATGTTGATCTGAGTGAACACCTGCTTGAGCAGCATGGAACGCGGAGTCAGCGTCAACTTCCAGTTCTGCGCGTCGCCGCTCAGTGAAAGCTCGAAGTCCCGTTGCAGCCCGCTGCTGTCACCTTGCAGCACGGCGAGGAACAAGCGGTTTTGCTCGGCGCCGGCACTCTTGCTCGGCAGCATTTGCCACCCGTTGGCGTCACGCCGGGCAATACCTTTGGCGCTGATGCGGTAATCCTGTTGCAACGGGGTTCTCAGCAGCCAGAGCAAACCGTGGTTTTTAGCGAGGACGAAAGTGCCCTTGCTGGTCAGCGGCTGGGGCAGGGCGCGCAGGTGTTTTTCCTGGATGAAGTTGCCATGGATCACATCGGGTTTGGCCAGTTGATCGCTCAACTGCTGCAAATCAAAAGCCTGCGCCAGCGATGCGAAACCAAACATCAAAATCATGCCCGCCACGAACCCGTAGCAGCTGCCGAGCCCGCGAGGCTGCGTTCGGCGGCGAAGCCGTCGTAAAACCTGAACATGCGGTGCATCAGGAGAAATGCAGGGCGACTGCTGCGCCCGAGCGCGGACCGGCCGACGCAGGCTTCGCCAGCTGCTACAAAGGGTTTTCAGCAGGTTCATGCGAGCATCCTTTCAACAGCATCGGTGAAGACCTTGGGTGAGGCCAACTGCATTTCGCGGCTACTCATGTCGACGGCGACCTGCACGGAACTGGCGCGGGTCAAGCGTTCGCCGGTTTCCAGATCGCTGATCAGGTAGCTGATCTTCAGACGGTTCTCCCATTCCACCAGATTGGCGCGCACGTTGAGCTTTTGGCCGAACACGGCGCCGCGCACATAGCGCAATTGCAGATCGATCACCGGCCATACGTAGCCCGACTCGACCATGGCCGAGTAGTTGTGGCCGATCTTGTCCAGCAGCGCACAGCGGGCGACTTCCAGGTATTTGATGTAATGGCCGTGCCAGACGACGTTCATCGTGTCGACATCAAAGAACGGCACGAGGATTTCCGTATCGGTGTGAAGCACTCCCTTGCTACGCATGCAGCCTCCAGTGTTGCTCGGCAATTCGCTTCAGGCACAGGCGCAACTCGCCTTCCAGCGCACGGTCTTCGATGACCGGCGGGAAGTCCTTGGCCAACGCTTCGTGCATGGCGGCCAGGGCTGGCGGCAATGGACGTGCATCCTCGGCCTTGCTGCGCAGCCAGACGCCTTGGTTGGCGGCCAGCAGGGTGGCGGCGGCGACCTGTTCGGTCAGTTCCAGCACACGGATCGCATCGCGGGCGGCGATGGTGCCCATGCTCACTTTGTCCTGGTTGTGGCACTCGGTGGAGCGCGAGAAGACGCTGGCCGGCATGGTGTTTTTCAGCGCTTCGGCGGTCCAGGCACTGGTGCCGATCTGCACGGCTTTGAAGCCGTGGTTGAGCATCGCCCGGTCAGCGGTGGCGCCGGACAGGTTGCTCGGCAAGCCGTGGTTGTAACGCTCGTCCACCAGCAGGGCGAGTTGACGATCGAGCAGGTCGGCGACGTTGGCCACCAGGTTTTTCAGGCTGTCCATGGCGAACGCAATGTGGCCGCCGTAGAAGTGCCCGCCGTGCAGCACGCGCTCGGCTTCGGCGTCGATGATCGGGTTGTCGTTGGCGCTGTTGAGCTCGATCTCGATGAACGAGCGCAGCCAGTTCAGGCTGTCGGCCAATACGCCGAGGACGTGGGGTGCGCAACGCAGGGAATAGCGGTCTTGCAGACGATGCAGCGGTGCGGTCGGCGCGTCGATCGCCAGATCCTTGCGCAGCCACGCGGCGACTTGCATCTGCCCCGGATGCGGTTTGGTGGCGAACAGGCGCTCGTCGAAGTGCTCGGGGTTGCCTTGCAGGGCGACCACGTTCAACGCGGTGATGCGCGTGGCCAGTTGCAGCAGATAATCGGCGCGGGCATAGGCCAGGCACGCGAGACCGGTCATGACGGCAGTGCCGTTCATCAAGGCGAGGGCTTCTTTGGGGCGCAATACCAGCGGCTCCCAACCCAGTTCGCGGTGCACGTCGGCCGCTTGCCAGCGTTCACCCCGGAACATCACTTCGCGCTCGCCGGACAACGTCGCGGCGACATAGGACAGTGGCGTCAGATCACCGCTGGCGCCCACCGAACCTTCTTCCGGGATCAGCGGCAGAATGTCGTGTTCGAGGAAGGCTTTCAGGCGTTCCAGCAGCTCCACGCGCACCCCGGACACGCCGTGGCACAGCGACTGCAAACGCGCCGCCAGCACCGCACGAGTGGCCTGTGCGTCGAGCAGTTTGCCCAAGCCGCAGCCGTGGAAGGTGTACAGATGACGGGGTAATGCCTCGACGTGATGCAGCGGTACCGCGACCACGCAAGAATCGCCGTAGCCGGTGGTCACGCCGTAGATCACGCCTTCCTTGTCCAGCAGGGAGTCCAGGAATCGCGCACCCTTGGCAATACGCTCGCGGTACGCAGGGTCGCCTTGCAACTGCGTCGGCACCTGACGGTTGGCCAGGGCCAACACGTCTTCGATGCGCAAAGGGAGTTCGCCGAAGGTTACCGGCTCAAGCGTTGGCGTCGTCATCGGTCTTCCAGAAAGGGTAAAAGTTGAACCATTGTTGGGGCGCTTCAAGGCAATAGTGACCCAAGCGTTCGGCATAGCGGGAGGCCCACTGATGAATGACCTGCTCGCGGTCGCTGCGCTTCCACGCCACGGCCTCGGCGAACGGTTCGAGGGTCAGTCGATAGTCGCCCGTCGGTTTCTTCAGGCACAGCATCAGGTTGATCGGGCATTTCAGCAGACCGGCCAGCAACCATGGCCCCTGAGGGAACGCGGCCTGATGGCCGAGGAAGTCCACCGTCACGCTGCGCCCGCCGTGCAGCGGCACGCGATCGCCGGCAATCGCCAGCCACTCGCCGCGCTCCAGGCGTTCATGGAGTTGCAGCATGATCAGCGGGTCCAGTTCGCTGACTTGAATCAGCCGCAGATTGGTCGCGCCGGCTTCGCCGAGCAAGCGGTTGAATTGCTCGGCATGCTTGGTATGCACCAGCACGTTCATCGTGACTTTTTCGCCGATCTCGGCCAGCGCACGGCACACCTCGAGATTGCCCAAATGTGCGCCCACCAGCATCTGCCCGCGGGTGCCGCGCAGTTGATTGCGCAGCAATGCCGGGTCGATGATTTCGATCTGTTCGATGCTCAACTTGCCGTTCCATACGTCGAGTTTGTCGAGCATGGAATCGGCGAAGGCCATGAACTGGCCGAAGACTCGCCAATGGGTCGGGCGCAATTCATTGCGACCGCTCCAGTCGGCGAGCCGTTGCTGGTATTGCCAAGCGCTGTGACGAGCGCTGCGACCGAACAGGAAAAAGTACAGAACGATGCCGTACAGCAGCGGGCTCAGCAGCCGCCGGCCCAGCACTTTGGCGCAGAGTGCGGTGAATTTCATCAGCCAGAAGCTGCCGCGCTCTTCGCGGTCAGCCCAGTGCTTTTTATCCGCGTCAGTGCTCATGCTCGCCACCGTCGCCAGAGAATCACTGGCGCCCGCAGCAACATGCCGAAGAACAACCGGGTGTGCATGCTCGTAATCAGTACGTTGTCGTGGAACAGGCGGAAATGCGAGACGCCATCCAGCGGGTAGTGGACTTTGGTTTGCAGCCATTGCATGGGGAGATTGCGCCAGGCCAGTCGTACGAGAATGTCCGAGTCGAAGTCCATGCGCTTGCCGATCTTCGCCGAATCGATCAGCGCCAGGGTCGGTGGTAACGGATAGACACGGAAGCCGCACATGGAATCGCGAATCTGCAACGACAGGGTGTTGATCCAGACCATGACGTGAGTCAGGTAACGGGCGTACAAGCGACCTTTCGGCACGCTGGCGTCGTATTGCGGATAGCCGCAGATCACCGCCTCGGGATGGGTGCGTGACCATTCGATGAAAGTCTGGACGTCTTGCAGATCATGCTGACCGTCGGCATCCACCTGCAAGGCATGGCTGAAGCCCAGGCGCGAGGCTTCGCGCATGCCAGTCATGACCGCGGCGCCCTTGCCCTGGTTGGCGGCGAGGCGGATCAGGAACACCTTGTCGCGCAGGGCGAGTTGATCGAGCACCTTTGCGCAGGCCGGGCTGCTGGCGTCGTCCACGAGAATGCATGGCAGGCTGCTGGCGAGCAGTGCATCAACCACTGTGGTGATGGCGGTTTCGTGGTTGTAGACCGGGACGATTGCGCAGGGGTTATGCATGTTGGCTCACACCTCGCCCATGTAGCAGCTGGCGAAGCCTGCGTCCGACTGCGAAGCAGTCGTCAACCGGTATGCGAAGTCTTTCAGATTAATCGTGGTGGTCCAGATGCGAGCGCTTCGCGCTCGAACGCAGCCTTCGGCAGCTGATACAGGGGATCTCGGCTTATCCACAATCCGCCTCCAGCAAGATCCGCCCACCGGAGCAGGTCGCGGTCTCGTTGCGATAGGTGAAATACAACTTGCTGCGCGTCGGATCGAAGCGCAGGTGCAGTTGGACTTCATCGCCGGGGCGTACCAGTTGCTGGAATTTCAGCACTTCCATGCCAGCGAATTTTGCCGGCAGGTCCATCAATTGCTGGCCCAGCGTGAGCGCCCACTCCACTTGCACCACACCGGGCAATACCGGCGCCTGAGGGAAGTGGCCGCTGAAGTAGGCGAGGTCGGGTGGTACCGCCAGTTGCAGGCTCCACTCGCCATCGACTTCGACTTGATCCAGCACTTCCGGCGCCTTTGGGCGCGGCGCCAGCAGCAGGGCTTCAACGGTGGCCTGCGGCAATTTGCCCTGAGCGTTCAGCGGCAGTTGCCGCAGCAGGCGCCAGCGTCGTGGCAAGGCCAGGGCTTCGCAATGCTGGCTCAGGTGCTGACGCAATTCTTGCGTGAGGGTGCGTCGACCCTGATTGCGCAAGGCATGCAGGCCTGACTCGGTCAGCACCAGCAGCGCACCCAACGAAGCGCGGTTTTCCTGAACCACGCCAAGACGCGCTTCGGCGACCCAGTCGTGGGCCATTAATGCCTGTTCCAGCATTGGTAGAGAGATACGTTTTTCTTCCAGTTTGACGATCCGGTCCAGCCGTCCGAGCAGTTCGAATCGGCCGTCGGCAGCGATTCGAGCGGCATCTGCGGTGTGTTCGATATGCCCGGGCGGCAAGTACGGCGAAGCGATGAGCAGGGCGCCGTCGCTGTCCTGGCTCAACTCGATGTCAGCAAAGGGCTGCCAGAGCACGTGGCCCTGACGCCAGGCGATGCCGCCGGTTTCCGAGCTGCCGAGGATTTCTGTCGGCCATTGCTGCAGGCGTTGCTGAAGGCTTTGTGCGGCCTCGGCCGGCAAGGCGCCACCGGAGGAAAATACCCGGCGAACCGCACTTAACGCGGGCCAGTCGAGGTTGTCGCCCATGCGCTTGAGCAGCGCCGGGCTGGCGACCCAGGCGAACACCGGGTGTTCGCGGCTGGCGCGCTGCAGGTCTTCAGGGAATGCCAGCTGCTTGCGCACAAACGAGCGCTCGGCGCACAGCGGCCACAGCACTCGAAACAACAATCCGTAAATATGCTGAGTGGCGACGCTGCCGATGATGCAAGCCGCGCCAAGATCGGCGCCCCAGAGCTGCTCCAGCGCTTCGACTTCATTGGCCAGTTGGCGCAGGGTTTTGTCGATGCGCTTGGGTTCGCCACTGGAGCCGGACGTGCACAGGCTCAGCGAACAGCGATCCAGATCCAGCACGGCGGCCATCAACGGCGGATGCCGGTAATCGCTCAGGTGTGCGTCATCGGCTTGATCGGTCAGCCACAGATCGACTTCGGTCGACCAGCGCTGGCGAGTCTGGGCTTGCAGGTCCGCGGGCAGCAGCACGCTGACCCCGGCACGCCAGGCACCGAGCAGGGCAATCGCCAGGTCAGCGGCGTCCTCAAGGTGCACGGCAATACGCCGCACACCCTGGGCTTGCAGGCCAGCGGCGAGGCTTAATGCCTGTTCGCACAGCTGAGCGTGATTCAGTGCCGGTTCGGCCGTCACGGCACGTTCCGGTTGAGCCTTGAGCAACAATTGCTCAAGTTTTATCCAATTCATGGGTGGCCTCGTACCCGTTGTCGTATAAGCCATTCAATGGCAAACAGCAGGCCCATCAATCCGTAGGAAATCAGGCCGGTGTACAACATCCACCAACTTAGCGGCGCCCAGAGGGTCAGGGCGGCGGCGAGCAAACCGTTACAGAGAAAAAACACGCACCAGACGATCGTCACCTGGCGGGTATAAACAATCGCCTTGGCCGGCAGTTGCGGTTCGCGCAACCGCGCCAGGCGTTCGATGATCGGCGGGCCAACGATCAAGCTCAGGCCAAACAGCCCGAGCATGAACGCGCTGATCAGCACCGGGTACCAGCGCAACAGCAGCGGGCTGTCGAACAACGCCAGCAACAGGCAAAAAGCAATCGCGGTGACTGCCATCCACAAACTGCCGGGCTTGCGCGTACCGAGCAGTGCCCGGGCCAGCCACAGGCTGCCCAGCAGCAGACCAAACTGCCACGGCGCGAAATGTTCCATGCCGAAATACACCGCGAAGGGGTACAGCAGGCCCGCCAGCAGCAGGCCGAGGCCGATCAGTCGGCTCATGCGGCCGGCTGAACCAGGCGGTAGACCGCCTCGACCACGTCGCTGACGGTACGCACCGATTTGAACTCTTCGGCCGCGATTTTCTTGCCGGTCTGGCGTTTGATGTGATCGATCAGGTCGACCGCGTCAATGCTGTCGATTTCCAGGTCCTGATACAGATTGGATTCGAGGCTTACGCGCTCGGGGTCCAGCTCGAAGAGTTCGACCAGAGCATCGCGCAGGGTGTTGAAGATGTCGTCACGAGTTTGCATGGTCCGGTCTCAAGCTGCCTGTTTTGCAGTGACGAACGCCGCAAGGCTCGCCACGTTGCTGAAGTGATTGCGGGTGTCTTTGGCGTCGGCGTCGATTTTGATGCCGTACTTTTTCTGGATGGCCAGGCCGAGTTCCAGAGCGTCTACCGAATCCAGGCCCAAGCCTTCGCCGAACAGCGTCTGGTCGTCGCCGATGTCTTGTGCGCTGATGTCTTCAAGGCCCAGGGCGTCGATGATCAGTTCTTTGATTTCACGGTGTAGATCGCTCATCTTCGGCGAGCTCCTTAATATAGTAATGATGCAAATAGTCATTGAGCTTGCGCGAGGCCTGAGGAGCAGGGCCCAGCGAGGCGAAGGCTTGTGGGTCTATATCGGCCCCGACACGGAAACTGAAGTGCACACGGCGTTTGGGGATCCGATACCAGGGCTCGGCCTTGGTCAACGTGGTCGGGCTGACCTTGATGATCACCGGGGTGAGGATTTTCGCACCCCGCAGAGCGATTGCCGCAGCACCCCGATGGAAGGCTGGTGCCTGACCGGGCTGAGTGCGGGTGCCTTCAGGAAAGATGATCAGGGTCTGGCCGCTTTTCAGCGCGTCGGCAGCGGCATCGAGCATGTCCATGCTGCCGTCATTGCTGATGTATTCGATGCAGCGCAGCGGGCCACGGGTAAAAGGGTTCTCCCAGAGACTTTTCTTGACCACGCAGTTGGCGTGGCGCACCAGGCCGATCAGGAACACCACATCGATCAGCGACGGGTGATTGGCAATGATCATTTGCCCCGGTCGACCGAGTTTTTCGGCGCCCTGGATGTCGTAAGTCAGCACGCCGGTGCGAGCCATGAATCGCACAAAAAACCAGAACAGACGGGCGACGGTGTGCCGCGCTCGCCGCCGGTGTGTCCGGGCATCGCCGGGCAGGCAGTTCAGTAGCGGGAAAACCACAAGCCGCAGGCACAGCCCGCCCAACCCGAACAGGGTGAAACTTGCGGCGGTAGCCAGCAGGCGCCAGTAATAGGCGTCGCGGTTTTTATCGGTTACAGGTTGCGTTGCCAAGTCCATACACGATTTTTCCAGGCATGTTGGCAGGTTGTCTGCTGGCCGAGCAGGGTACGCAATAGGTTCAGGGCATGGGGCCATTGGGCTTTGGACAACTCATCCGAGGCGCTGTTCAGGGACAACTGCCAGTCGTTTCCGGGGGTGATCAGCAAGCCGACCGCGTAAGGAAACGGCACGTCGTCGATCCAGGTCGAGTAGGCTTCGGGCGGTTGCTCTTCGGTGACGATCAGCAATACCGCGGGGGCGCCCTCGGAAAGCAAAGCCGCGGCCTCTAGCATGCCGTGTTCAAGGCCATCGCCGGCTGCAGCGAGGGCCGTCATTTCGCTGGTTTCGCCGCGCATGATCGACCACAGGCCGATGATCGCGTTGTGCACGGACAGGCTGAATTGAGTCGGCGACAGCGGCTGATCGGCAGCCAGATCGCTGAGGATATCGAAAGTGCGCGGGGTTTCGCCGTGGCGAGAAATAAAGACCAACGGTAGGTCCTGGCGGCCATCGGCCAAGGGCCAGCCGACACTGAACGCCATCCGCGCGAGACGACTGAGTCGCCGGCGCTGCATGGCCGGCAGAAACGAGACGTCGGGGGCGGCATCGCTGCTCGCAAGCACGACCGGTTGTCGGCTCCAGGCTTGCCAATCGTCCACGCTTTCGAGCCCAGGGGCCCACGCGCGCCATTGGGCGATGTTGAAATTGATCACAGACATTCATCCCGCCCCTGCGGGCTTCCTTGACGCGGTGAGTCGCAAAAAACGCGAACTACCTTACGTAGCGCTTAGCGCCGAGTGGCGCGCATTATCCCGTTGCAGCGGGCGTGTAGCAAATGATGGTTACATTTTGCTCAATGAAATGTACCGGTTGGTTCGTGCATGGCTGTCACTTGGCCATTATCCACATTTCGGCCGGCCGATCTGCCGGCTCTGTCAGCAAGCAGTGCACGAGTTCACGGCTTTTTCAGTGTGAGATTGCACCTGACTGTGTAGTCCCTATGCCAGCGAGGTAGCTAAGCAACGCTGTGGACTACTACACTCGGTCAATCTTTGAGACACGGGGGTTTTGACATGCGGCGCGTGGTGTTCAATCAGAAAGGTGGCGTAGGCAAATCCAGCATTGCCTGCAATCTAGCGGCGGTCAGCGCCAACGAGGGCTATCGCACCCTCTTGGTGGATCTCGATGCCCAGGCCAACTCCACTCAGTACCTGACGGGCCTCACCGGTAATGACATTCCGATGGGGATCGCCGATTTTTTCAAACAGACCCTGTCTGCCGGACCGTTCTCCAAAAAAAGCCAGGTCGATATCTACGAAACCCCGTTCGACAACCTCCACGTCATCACGGCCACTGCCGAGCTGGCTGACTTGCAGCCCAAGCTTGAGGCCAAACACAAGATCAACAAGCTGCGCAAATTGCTCGAGGAGCTGGACGGCGATTACGACCGGATCTACCTCGATACTCCGCCAGCGCTGAACTTTTACGCGGTATCTGCGTTGATTGCCGCTGATCGTGTGCTGATTCCCTTCGATTGCGACAGCTTTTCGCGTCAGGCGTTGTACGGCCTGTTGGCGGAAATCGAAGAATTGAAGGACGACCACAACGAAGGGCTGGAAGTCGAAGGGATTGTCGTCAACCAGTTCCAGGCTCGCGCCAGTCTGCCCCAGCAAATCCTCGACGAACTGATCGCCGAAGGCCTGCCGGTATTACCGGTGTACCTGGGCAGCTCGGTGCGCATGCGTGAATCCCACCAGGCCAACACGCCACTGATTCACCTCGACCCGCGTCATAAGCTGACGCAGCAATTCGTCGATCTGCACAACCTGCTGGAAAATGCCTGACCGCTCAGGGTCAGATGCCCTGACTGCGCAACCAACTCATCAACTGCGGTAACGGGAAGGCGCCGCTCTGACGCGCCACTTCCCGGCCGTTCTTGAACAGAATCAGGCTCGGGATCGAACGGATCCCCAGCTGCGCCGACAACTGCTGGTTTGCCTCGCTGTCCAGCTTGGCCAGTCGACACTTGCCCGCCAATTGCACCGCCGCCTGCTCGAACACCGGCGCAAACGACTTGCACGGCCCACACCAATCCGCCCACACGTCCACCAACAACGGCAGATCACCTTTGATCTGGCTGGCGTAATCGCTTTGCTTCAACTCAAAGGGTTTATTCAGCAGAACTTCGGCTTTGCAGCGACCGCATTTTGGATGGTCGTTGAGGCGCTCGGCGGGGATGCGGTTGAGGCCGTTGCAGTGGGGGCAGGGGATAAGGAGTGGGTTGGTCATGCGGATGATCCTGTTAAAGAAGCCGATCACTTCTATTTGGAGACGTTTACTCATATTTTCAATCGTGCAGCGACCGGCGATGAAACTAGGCTGAGTCGTACTGAGCGACACCGTTGGTCTGCTCAGAGTTATCGCATCTTGCGATATTTTTGATCTGTGATTAACTCCCATAGCAGAATGCGATAAGGATGTTGCATGCATGTGTTCACCGAAAAACCAATCCATGAGGCCAAGGAAAAGTGGCCGCGGGCAGCCAATGTACTGGAGCAGTGGTATCGACTTGCCAAAGGGAGTAACCCGGGAGATTTCGCGGCGATGAAGTCGATTTTCCCCGCGACTGACAAGGTCGGCGAGTTTCATGTGTTCGACATCGGTGGCAACAAGTTGCGGCTGATCGCTTTTGTCAGGTATCGGTCTCAAAAGCTTTATATAAAGCATGTGCTGGATCACCGCGAATATGACCGCGGTAAATGGAAGGAGGGAAGGGCATGAGTGTTCTGATCAAAAAAGCTGCCGAGCATTGGGAGTTCGTCTCGCCATTGCTTCGAAAACCGAAAAACGAAGACGACTATGACATTTTGGCGCAGGCACTTGATGAATTGCTTGAGATGACCGGGGATGATGAGTCGCACCCGTTGATGAGCTTGGTGGACATCATCGGTGACTGGATTGCAGAGTGGGATCGTAAGCATCACCCCATGCGCGAGGCCTCTGGTGCAGAGGTTCTCGGCTACATGATGCGCGAACACGGATTGAGCCAAAGCGAGCTGCCCGGCGTCGGCACCCAATCGGTGGTATCCGAGATCTTGAGCGGCAAGCGTCAGCTCAACCTGCGGCAGATCCGCTGGTTGGCCGAGCGCTTCGGAGTGTCGGTGGAAACCTTTATCTGACCGGGTTCAGGAAGAGCAACTGATCTCCAGATGCTTGCCCCACTCCGGCGGCCGCTCCGCGTAGCTCTCCATCCCCGGTTGCTCCTCGAACGGATTACTCAGCACCGCGTGCAACCGACGAACTTCTGCATAGTCGCCGCTCTCCGCCGCATCGATGGCTTTCTGCGCCAGGTAGTTACGCAAGATGTAGAGCGGATTGACGGCGTGCATCCGTTTGCAGCGTTGTTCCTGATCAGCCTCGCCTTCACGCGTCACCCGGGCGATGTAGAGCTCGCCCCAGGCATCGAAGCCTTTGATGTCGACGAAGTCATCGCGCAAACGGGCTACGGCCAGTTCCGGTGATTCTTCCCCCAAGCGGCGGAAGAACAGGCTGTAGTCGACGCCACTGTTCTGCATCAGTTGCAGCAGGTGCTCCAGCAGTTTCTGGTCATCGTCTTCGGCCGTGGTGAAACCGAGGCGGCGGCGCATCAGGTCCAGGTAATGGGCCTGGTACAACGGGAAGTACAAACCGAGGGTTTCGCGAAGGGCTTCGACGCTGATAAAAGGCGTCAGGGCCTGGGCGAGGGCGCTGAGGTTCCACTGACCGATCGGCACCTGGTTGCTGAAGGAGTAACGACCCTGGTCATCGGAGTGGTTGCAGATGAAGTGGGCGTCGAAGTCGTCGAGGAAGGCGAACGGGCCGTAGTCGAAGGTAATGCCGAGGATCGACATGTTGTCGGTGTTCATCACGCCGTGGCAGAAGCCATAAGCCTGCCATTTGGCGATCAGCTCGGCATTGCGCTCGACGATTTCGCGAAACATCGCCAGGTACGGTTCCGGCTGTTCCAGGCATTCCGGGAAATGCATGGCCAGCACGTGGTCGCCGAGTTCTTTCTGCTTCTCGGGACGTTTGGTGTAGTAGAAATATTCGAAATGCCCGAAACGCACATGGCTCGGCGCCATGCGCAGGACCATGGCCGCGCGTTCCTGCTTCTCGCGCCACACCGGCGTGTCGGAGCCGATCACGCATAGGGCGCGGGTGGTCGGGATGTTCAGGGAATACAGCGCTTCGGAGGCAAGAAATTCGCGGATCGAGGACCGCACCACCGCCCGCCCATCACCCATGCGCGAAAAGGGCGTCTGGCCGGCACCCTTGAGGTGCAGGTCCCAATGCTCGCCGGCCTCGTTGTAGACCTCGCCCAGCAACAGACCGCGACCATCGCCCAGCTGTGGGTTGTAGGAGCCGAACTGATGACCTGAGTAGACCATCGCCCTCGGGATCGCGTCAGCCCAGAGCTTATGGCCGCTGAACAGTTCGGCGAACTCAGGGGTTTCGGCCACGGAAGGGTCGAGATCGAGCAGCGCCATGGCGGCGGGGCTGGCCACCACCAGGCGCGGGTTGTCGATCGGCTCGGGCAGCACGTGGGCGGAAAACGTATCGCCCAGGCGGGCGAAACGATTATCGAAGGTCAGTTCGTCGAGGGCTTTCAAGGGCCATCTCCAGCAGAATGTCCGACCATTCTGCTAGGGATAAGTCGCTTAGTCGAGCTTGGCCGGTGGTGGCACTTCCGGCGATTTGCCCTCAACCAGCGGTACGATGGTTTTGGTTTCCGGCTCGACGGGCACCATTCTGTATTCCTGACCCTGGATGTTCTTGAGGTAAACCTCCATCTGCCGGAACGAGATATTGATGTGCTGTTTCTTGAACTCGCGATTGATGAAGCGGTTGACCTCATCGAGCACCGGGTTACGGTCACCGAGGTCACGTACATGCATGCGCAACTCATGGTCGAGTGTGCTTTCGCCGAAGTTCAGGAAGTACACGTGGGGTTCCGGGTCTTTCAGCACTCGTGGGTTATCGCGCGCGGCCTTGAGCAGCAATTCCTTGACCAGGTCCAGGTCCGAACCGTAATCGACACCGAGCTTGAGGGTCACTCGGGTGATGGTGTCGGTCAGGGACCAATTGATCAGTTGTCCTGTAATGAACGTTTTGTTCGGGACAATGATGTCCTTGCGGTCGAAGTCGGTGATGGTCGTGGCGCGGATACGGATCTTGCTCACCGTACCGGATAGGTTGCCGATGGTGATGGTGTCGCCGATCCGCACCGGACGTTCGAACAGGATCATGATCCCGGAGATGAAGTTGGCGAAGATTTCCTGCATCCCGAAGCCGAGACCCACCGACAGCGCGGCCACCAGCCATTGCAACTTGTCCCAACTCACGCCGAGTGTCGACAGTGTCGAGACGAAGCCGACGCCAGCGATCACGTAGGACAGCAAGGTGGTGGTGGCGTAGGCACTGCCCTGAGCCAGGTTCAGCTTCGACAGCACCAACACTTCCAGCAGCCCCGGCAAGTTGCGCGCCAGGGCGAAGGTGATGCCGATGATGATCAGCGCGCCGAGCATGTCGCCAATGCTGATCGGCACCATGCTCATGTTGGCGCCGGTGCCGCTGGTGTATTCGTAGAGGGTGACGTTATCCAGGTACGAGAACACAGAGATCAGGTCCGACCAGACCCAGTACAACGCCGCGATGAAACCGCCAAGCAGTGCCAGGCGGATCAGGCGCAGGGACTGTTCGTTGACCTTCTCGATATCCAGCGTTGGCTCTTCGATCACCGCTTCACCGTCACCGGCCTCTTTCGCGGCCTGGCGTTTGGCCAGGGCGCGCTGGTAGGCCAGACGGCGTGCCGCAACGCTGAGGCCGCGCACGAAGGTGGCCTCGATCACCAGCCAGAACATCAGCAGGTAAAGGGTGTTGATCAACCGGTCACTGAGCTTCAGCGCGGTGTAGTAGTAGCCAAAGCACACCGCCACGAACAGCGCCACAGGCAGGACGGTGAACATGATCCCCACGGCCTTGCGGAACAATGAAGCGTTCTGGTGAGTCGGGCTGCTGATCAGCAGGCGGCTGAGCAGCCAGGCCATCAACGCGTAGCAGGTCAACACCACCGGCATGCCGAGTACGTCATCGGCCAGGGTCGCGGGTTGCAGCTCGGCAACCGCCACCACCGCGACCAACGCCATGACCACCAGCCCGAGTCGACGGACCCAGCCCTGCAGGAATTCGACCTGAGGTTTTTCCCAGCGGAAATGCAGTTCGGCCACGCCGCCCGGCGCGAGGACCCGGTAAGCGGTGTAGAACACTAGCCACGCCTGGGCCATTTGCAGCAGTGCCGCGCCCATGTTCGCGTTCTGTCCGCGGGCGTCGATTTGCAAGGCCAGGCCGCACAAGGCCAGACCCAGTGAGACCGGCATCGCCAGCAGAATGTTGATCAGGATTGCCTGCGGCGTGTGCCACTGGCTGTCGCGCTTGAAGTGGCCGATGTCCTGGTGAACCTTGCTCAGTCGGGCATACAGGCTTTTGCGCCGCCACAGCAGGGCACCGATCAACAGTGCCAGGGGCAGGAACAGCAGCGGCCGTTGGGTCAGGCCGTCACTTAATTCGCTCAGGCTGGAAGCCCACGGCAGCGTGGTGACCTGACGTTCCAGGCGCTCCGGCACGGCGCGCATCCATTCCAGGTCCAGCGGCTTGTTGCTGGGAATCCAGAACATCTGTTCATCGAGGGTCGCCCGCAGGCTTTGCGCGGTGCTGAGCAGTTGCTTCTGATTGAGTTGCAACGTGATGGATTCGTTGAGCACCGCGCTGAGTTCGCGGTTCAGCCGCTCCAGCAGATCGGCGCGGGTCGTGGCCAGTTCCAGCAGGCTCTTGCGCAATTGCGGGGTGACTTGCTCGGGAGGCTGAGTCGACAGCAGGTTGTCGACGTAGGTCGCCGGGTTGCTGAGCAGTTCCCGTTGCTGGCTGACTTCGAATTGATAGAGGCGAATATCGGCGATCTGGTCGGCCAGGTCACGGTCGAGCTTGAGACGTGGCAGGGACTGTTTCTGTTTGTAGAGAATCTTGGAGAGCAACAGGCTGCCCTTGAGCACGTTGATCTGCTCGTCCAGCGCCGAATCGCTCTGGGTCACGTTGTCCAGTTGCTGCTTGGTCTGCAGGTTCTGCTGGGTGACTTCGTTGAGGCGGTCAGTACTTTTGAGCAGGTAGTCCGAAAGTTTCAGGTTGGCCGCGCTCTCGGTAGCCAGCAGGGTGCTGCCGCCGGACTTTTGCGCTTCGATGGATTGCTGCGTCACCGTCTCCTGGGACTGGGCCAGGCGCTTCTGGTTGATCAGGGTTTGCAGCTCCTGGATTTCCTGATCCAGACGATCGGATTTTTCCGAGAGCAAGTCATGCTGGCTGTTGCCTAAGTCCTGCAGTTGATTGTTGCCGGCCAGTTCCTGGCGACGCAACGGGATCAGGGCGTTCAGTGCTGCGAGTTCGGCGTTGAGCAGGTCGCGTTGCTCAGGGGTCAAGGTCTTGCCGGCGTCCTTGCCGACCTTGAGGATGTTGTTGATCTGCTGGATGCGTGTCTGGCTGGTGGAAATTTCGGCCTGTGCGCGCTCGGGGCGGGTCTGGGCAGTAATCACCAGACTGTTGGCGTCAGCCAGGGCTTTCTGCAGATCGCTTTGCTGGGTGGAGCGCTCGGTGAGCATCTGCTCCAGTTGCTGAATAGGCTCTTTGGCATAGCGTTGCGGTACTGGCAGCACTTTGGAGGCTTTGAGCTTGGTCAGTTCTCGCTGGTTCTCGATGTTCTGCTTTGGGGCGTTGGCCAGTTGCTGCTTGATATCGGCGAGTTTCTGCTCGTAATCACGCTTGTTGTTGAGCTGTGTCAGCGTGCTTTGCAGGATGCTCTGCAGGGCTTTCTGATCGGCTTCCGGCAATTTGCGGTCGGCGATCTTGTTCAGGTTTGCCTGCACGGCTTCGCTGGACGGCGGTTCGGCCGCTTGCAATGTACCGACAGAAAGACTCAAGCCCAGCAGGGCCATGACGAAAAAGGTGCGCAGGGTTGACATAGAGACCGATCGAAAACGAGACGAAGTGTGGAGTTTAGAGGAACAAGCCCGGACCGGGGCGACTTCCTTCGGGGAATCTGACGCCCACTTTGCCGATCTTGTTCCCTTCCATGACCGCGACGGTCCAAATGGTGTTGTTCCACTCGACTTGGTCACCGACTACGGGTGCACCGCCCACTTTATGGGCAATGAAGTGGCCGAGCGACATGTCCGGATCGATGCCTTCCACTTTCAACCCGTACAGTGTCGCAACCGCAGCCAGCTGGGCGTCTCCTTCGAGTACGAAGTCGCCGAAGAAGCGCAAATCGAGGCCCCGTTGCGGTGCCTGACTGAAGAGTTTTCCGAGGGCCGGAAGGTTGTGCTCATGGCCGATTACGCACAACAAATCGTCGACTTCGAGCACCGTACTACCCGACGGATGGAGCAGTTGCTGGCCACGAAACAGTGCTGCAATCCGGGTGCCTTCGGGCATTTTCAGTTCGCGAAGGGGGGAGCCAATGCACCATTTCTCGGCACCGAGGCGATAAACGAACAGCTCCCATTCACTGGTGACGTGGACTTCCAGGGCTGCGCGGGAGATTGGCGCCGGCTCCGGCGGAACGGTCACTTTCAAAAGCTTCGCCACCCACGGCAGGCTCGTGCCCTGCACCAGCAGCGACACCAGCACGATAAAGAAGGCGAGGTTGAAGTAGAGCTGGGCATTCGGCAGGCCGGCCATCAGCGGGAACACCGCGAGAATGATCGGGACCGCGCCGCGTAACCCGACCCAGGAAATGAACGCCTTCTCGCGCCCATGGAACGCCTTGAACGGCAGCAGGCCGACCATCACCGACAACGGCCGCGCAAACAGAATCATCCACAGCGCCAGGCCCAGAGCGGGCAGGGCAATCGGCAACAAGTCGTGGGGCGTCACCAGCAGCCCCAGTACCAGGAACATGCCGATTTGCGCCAGCCAGGCCATGCCGTCGAGCATGTGCAAAATGCCGTGGCGGCTGCGCACCGGGCGGTTGCCGATGACCAGACCGCACAGGTACACCGCCAAAAAGCCGCTGCCGTGCAAGGCGTTGGTCAGGGCAAACACGACCAATCCGCCAGCAATGACCAGGATCGGATAAAGGCCGGTGGCCAAGTGGATACGGTTGACCAGTTGCAGCATGACCCAGCCGCCGCCCAGGCCGATGACAGCACCGATACCGAACTCACGCATCAAGTGCCCAAGCAGGCTCCAATGCAGACCAGTCTGGCCGCTGGCGAGCATGTCGATCAGGGTCACGGTGAGGAATACCGCCATCGGGTCGTTGCTGCCGGACTCGATCTCGAGGGTGGCGGTCACCCGTTCGTTCAGGCCTTTGCCGCCGAGCAGCGAGAACACCGCCGCGGCGTCGGTGGAGCCGACGATAGCGCCGATCAGCAGGCCCTGAATCAGGTTCAGGTTGAACAGCCACGCGGCTGCCATGCCGGTCAGCCCGGTGGTGATCAACACCCCGACCGTCGCCAACGACAGCGCCGGCCATAACGCCACGCGGAAGCTGGAAACCCGGGTGCGCAAGCCGCCGTCGAGCAGGATGACGGCCAGCGCGAGGTTGCCGACCAGATAAGCCGTTGGGTAGTTATCGAAAATAATGCCGGCGCCATCGACGCCGGCCGACATGCCCACCGCGAGGATGATCACCAGAATCGGGATACCGAGGCGCGATGAAAGTGAGCTCACCAGAATGCTTGCACCTACCAGCAACGCGCCGATCAAGAACAGGCTGTTGATGGTCGTCGCATTCAAAGGCAGTACTCCAGAAAGCTGAAAGGCGGGCACAAACTGACCATGCAGTCTGCGTGCCAGCGATTCTAACCTGTTGAAATGTGATGCTGTCAAAAAGCTTTTTCAGATCAAAAGATCGCAGCCTCGTTTCACTCGACAGCTCCTACAAAGGATCTGCGTAAACCTGTAGGAGCTGTCGAGTGAAACGAGGCTGCGATCTTTTCGGCAGTGATGCGATCTTCGTTTAGAGGCTAAACCGCCCAACCATGTTGTTCAGGTCCAGCGCCAACCGCGACAGCTCATTGCTCGCAGCGCTGGTCTGGTTAGCCCCGGTCGCCGACTGCACCGACAGATCACGGATGTTCACCAGGTTGCGATCCACTTCACGGGCTACTTGCGCCTGCTCTTCGGCAGCGCTGGCGATCACCAGGTTGCGTTCGTTGATTTCGACGATCGCACTGTTAATAGTGTCCAGCGACATGCCAGCACCACGAGCGATGTTCAACGTCGACTCGGCGCGCTCGGTGCTGTTGCGCATCGAATCCACCGCGTGTTCGGTTCCGCTCTGGATGCTGCCGATCATGCGTTCGATTTCGCTGGTCGACTGCTGGGTGCGATGCGCCAGTGCACGAACCTCGTCCGCCACCACGGCAAAACCACGACCGGCCTCACCGGCACGGGCCGCTTCGATGGCTGCGTTCAATGCCAGCAAGTTGGTCTGGTCAGCCAGGCCGCGAATCACGTCCAGCACTTTGCCGATGTCACGGGACTCGTTGGCCAGGTCGCCAATCAGGGTCGCGGTGCTCTGCACGTCGGCGCTCATGCGTTCGATGGCGCTGACGGTTTCCTGCACCAGGTCACGGCCATCACCGGCGGAGGTGGTGGCATTTTTCGAGGCTTCGGACGTGCTGACGGCATTGCGCGCGACTTCTTCCACGGCGCTGGTCATTTCGTTGACCGCGGTGGCGGCTTGTTCGATTTCGTTGTTCTGCTGGGTCAGGCCACGAGCGCTTTCGTCGGTGACACTGTTGAGCTCTTCAGCGGCGGACGCCAGTTGCGTGGCGGAACCGGAAATCCGTTGCAGGGTGTCGCGCAGCTTGTCCTGCATCTTCGACATGGCCAGCAGCAAGCGGCCGGCTTCGTCCTCACCGTCTACGGTGATCGGGCGAGTCAGGTTGCCTTCAGCAATTTCTTCGGCAGCGCTCAGGGCATTGGCGATCGGCTTGGTGATGCTGTTGGTCAGCAACCAGGCGAAAAGCAGGGTCAGGCCACTGGCGATGACCAGCAAAGTGATAACCAGATTGAGGGACGTCGAATACTGCTCACCGGCACGCGTGTCGGTTGCTTCGATCTGTCGGGTGTTGATCTCAAGCAACTTTGCCAGGGCCGAGTTGACTGCTTCGGAGTTGGAGAGCAATTCGCTGTTGAGCATGGTGCGCAGTTCGTCGACCTGGTTGTTGCGCGACAGCGTCTTCATCCTGTCTTCGAGTTGGCGATACTGCGCCAGCAACTGCACGTATTGATCGTAAGCAGCGCGTTCCTGCGGGCCGTCGATCAGCGGTTCGTAGACTCGTTGAGCGTCGCGGATCTGCTGATTACGCAAGTCAAACAGCTCGAAGGTTTTCTGCTGCACGTCCGGTTCGCGGTTCACCAGCAAACGGTAGGACAGCACTCGCAGACGCAGGGTCAACTGAGTGAACTCGTCGAGGCTCTTGATGCTCGGCACACTCATGGAGGCGATGTCTTCACCGGCGCCGCGAATCTTGCTCATCTGGTTCAAGGCAAATACCCCCAAAACCAGCATCAAACCGCCAATCAGGGCAAAACCGAGGAACGCCCGTGGCGCGATATTCATATTACGAAGGGACATGGTATTTACCGAAAAGAGCGCATCCGTGCGGCGCTGAGACTGACGTATGGGTGACTTATCGGTCATACGACTAAAGTCTTGAGGCCCTGCGCGTTTTTGTCGCACAACCGCTCCGGCGACGAAGTGCAGGAACCAGATCCGCCAATCACAGTCTTTAAAGTTCGCGAGGAAGGTCGCCCGCCAGGAAAATCAAGGCCTTGCGCCCCAATAACCCTGGCATCCGTGGTGACTTTTCTTTATCGTACGCGCCCCTTGAAAATGCTTGGAAAATCAAAATGTTGGAAGCATCCCTAAGCCAATTGGAACAGCTGGTCAGCGACCTGGTGCAACAGAACCAGACCCTGCTCGGCACTAACCAAACCCTGAGCGCAGAACTGGCCCAGGCCAAGGATGAAAACGAAAGCCTGCAACTGAGCCTGATGGAACAGGAAGAGAAACAAGGTGCCACCGCTGCACGCATCCAGGCCCTGGTTGAGCGCGTCAGCGCCGGCCCAGTCAGCGCATGAATCACGGCGCCGCAGGGGTAAAAGTCGTCTCGATCCTGGGGGAGGACTATTCGATCAAGGCGCCGGCCGGGGAAGAGCAAACCCTGCTGGACGCCGCGTTAATGTTGAAGGCTGCTTTGGCCGACACCAAAAAGAAGTACCCGACCCTGATCGGAGACCGCTTGTTGGTGCTGGCGGCAATGAATCTGTGCTCCCAGCAGATCGAAATGCAGAAACAGCACAAGCAGGAACTCGACCGTTACCAAGAGCAAGTCAGCGCCACGGTTGAAGTGATCTCCAAGACGATCAATCAGGCCTGATCGGCTTTGCGCACAACCAAAGAATAAATTGTCGTTTGCGTTGTATACAATCGGCACGGCTGTTGCAGTGTTTCAGCCTCTTATTCTTTGGGGGTGCTCCATGCAGTTCTGGCGACGCAGTATTCAATGGCAGTTGATCCTGAGCATGGGCACCGCCCTGCTGGTCAGTATTCTGATCGTGGTTGGCATTTATACCCTCGTGGTCAACCGCCTCGCCGAGCGCTATCTGGTCGAACAAGCGCTACCGTCGAGCATCGAAGCGATGCGCAACGACATCGAGCGAATCCTCGTTCAACCCCTCACCGCCGCCAAGGACATCGCCAGCAATAGCATGGTGCGCGACTGGTTGGCCGGGGGTGAAAACAGTGCTCAGACCGCCACGTTCGTGGAGTATTTGGAAGGCATCCGCGCCGAGCACAAAGCCTTTACTGCGCTGATCGTCGGCACAGCTTCAAACCACTACTTCACCGAAAAAGGCCTGGACCGGACCCTCAGCCGTTCCAACCCCAAAGACGCCTGGTTCTATTCGTTTCTCGACAGCAATCAGCCGCGCACCCTCAATATCGACAATGACACCGCGACCGGAGAGTTGGCGCTGTTCATCGACCTCAAGGTCGAGCAGGCCGGCAAAGTCGTGGGCGTTGCCGGGCTTGGCCTGAGCATGAAAGAGCTGTCGGAGCTGATCCACAACTTTAACTTCGGTGAGCGCGGCAAGGTCTATCTCGTGCGTTCCGACGGTTTGATCCAGGTTCACCCCGAAGCGCAGTTCAGCGGCAAACGCTCCTTGGCCGAACAGATTGGCGCCCCGGCAGCGCAAGCCGTCATGGGCCAACAAACTGCCACCCACAGCAGCTTCGATCGTGATGGCGAAGATTTTCTGGCGCTGAGCCTGCCGTTGCGGGACTTGGGCTGGACCCTGGTGGCCGAAGTGCCGCAGTCGCAGATCTATGCTGAAGCCCGCCGCGCGATGTGGATGAGCAGCGGCATTGGTCTGGCGGTGGCGCTGGTGTGCCTGTTGCTGGTGGTGCTGTTGGCCCGTGGATTGGTGCGGCCGATCCGTCAGGTAACAGCGGCGCTGGTAGCCATCGGTAGCGGTGGTGGAGATTTGACCCACAGGTTAGATTCCAGTCGCGCCGATGAACTGGGTGACCTGGCTCGCGGCTTCAATCGATTCCTTGAAAGCCAGCGCGACATGATCGGCGAAGTGCTGACCACCAGCGAGCGTTTACGTACGGCAGTCGGCCAGGTGGCGCGGGTGGTGGACAACACCGCAGAGCGTTCCGGCCGGCAGCAGGAAATGACCGACATGGTCGCCACCGCCGTCCACGAAATGGGTCTGACCGTGCAGGAAATCGCCCAGAACGCCGGCAACGCTGCGGTGGCTTCACAAACTGCCCGGGATGAGGCGATGCAGGCGCGGGAAGTGGTGGGCGGGTCGATCCGGCATATTGAAAGCATGTCCGATGAAATCGGCCTCGCTGCCAGTGCGGTGGGCGAGTTGGCCCATCAGGTGGCGTCCATCGATCAGGTGCTGGCAGTGATTCGTGGCATTTCCGAGCAGACCAATTTGCTCGCGCTCAACGCGGCCATCGAAGCGGCGCGGGCCGGGGACATGGGCCGTGGGTTTGCGGTCGTGGCGGATGAGGTGCGGACGTTGGCGCGGCGGACGCAGTCGTCGACTGATGAGATTCAGCAGATGATTGGCAGCCTCAAGCAAGGCGCGGAGAACGCGGTGTCGTCGATGCATTCCGGGCAAGCGGCGACCGGCACGGGCGTCGAGTCGAGCCAGCGCACCGGGGCGTCGTTAACGGCGATTACCGGGCAGGTGGAGCGCATCAGCGACATGAACCATCAGGTGGCGGCGGCGACGGAAGAGCAGTCGGCGGTGACGGAAGAGATCAACCGGAATGTGCAGGGGATTTCTGATCTGGCTCGCGCGACGGCGGGGGAAGTCAGGGCTTGCCGTGAGGACTGTCAGACGTTGCAGCGATTGGCGGATGATTTGGCGCGGCAAGTGGGTGGGTTTCGTCTGAGCTAAAAGCTCAAGATCAAAAGATCGCAGCCTGCGGCAGCTCCTACAGGGAAACGTATTCTCATGTAGGAGCTGCCGCAGGCTGCGATCTTTTTTGTGGCCGTTACACCGATCTTCTGCTGATCAAAACCACTCATCCTGCATCCCAAGGCACACATCATCCCGAGCCTCAAGAATCGCCAATTCATGGTGGCAACCCGGCACTTCCCACGTCAGGAAATACCGCGCCGCCTGCAGCTTGCCTTTATAGAAGCTCACATCCGCCACATTCCCTTTGGCCAACCCTTCCTCAGCGCGAATCGCCTGCTCCAGCCAGCGCCAGCCAATCACCGTGTGCCCGAACACTTTCAGGTACAGCGCCGAGTTCGCCAGGCTGCTATTAACCTTGCCTTGCCCCAAATCCGTCAGCAAACCAATGGTCACGGTTTGTAGACGCGCCACCAATTTCTCCAACGGCTCACGCAGCGTGGTCAACGATTCATACGCTTGAGCGCGCTCGGCGGTATCGGCAATCAGACGGATCAATTGCTTGAGCCCCGCACCACCGTTCTGTGCCAGTTTGCGGCCGAGCAAGTCAAGCGATTGAATGCCGTGAGTCCCTTCGTGAATCGGGTTAAGACGGTTGTCGCGGTAATACTGCTCCACCGGGTATTCGCGGGTGTAGCCATGGCCGCCGAGTATCTGGATCGCCAGTTCGTTGGCCTTCAGGCAAAACTCCGACGGCCAGGATTTGACGATTGGTGTCAGCAAATCCAGTAGTTCATGGGCCTGTTTGCGCTCGGCTTCAGTCTCAAGGGTCGTGGTGTCATCGAATAACCGTGCCGCGTACAACCCTAAGTCGAACGAGCCTTCGACGTAGGCTTTCTGGGTCAGCAGCATGCGTTTGACGTCGGCGTGCTGAATGATCGCCACTGGCGCGGTGTTCGGGTCTTTGCTGTCCGGCACGCGACCTTGGGGACGCTCGCGGGCGTACTCCAGGGAGTACAGATAACCGGCGTAACCGAGCATCACCGCGCCCATGCCGACGCCGATCCGCGCTTCGTTCATCATTTGGAACATGTAGCTCAAGCCGTGATGAGGCTTGCCCACCAGGTAGCCGACACACTCGCCGTTATCGCCGAAGTTCAGCGCGGTGGAGGTGGTGCCGCGCCAGCCCATCTTGTGGAACAGCCCGGCCAGCAACACATCGTTGCGTTTGCCCAGGCTGCCGTCATCGTTGACCAGAAACTTGGGCACGATGAACAGCGAAATACCCTTCACTCCGGCCGGTGCATCCGGCAGCTTGGCCAGCACCATGTGCACGATGTTTTCCGACAGCGGGTGATCACCGCCAGAAATAAAGATCTTGTTGCCCTTCAGGCGATAGGTGCCGTCAGACGCAGGCTCTGCGCGGGTACGAATATCCGACAGCGACGAGCCGGCATGCGGTTCGGTCAGCGCCATGGTGCCGAAGAAGCGGCCGTCGATCATCGGTTGCAGGAAGCGCTGTTTTTGCTCCTCGGTACCAAAGCTTTCGATCAGGTTCGCCGCGCCCATGGTCAGGAACGGATAAGAGGTCGACGCCGCGTTGGCCGACTGAAAATGCGCAAAGCAGGCCTGGGACAACAGCGTAGGAAGTTGCATCCCGCCCGCATCGAAACTGCGCGCAGCGTTGAGGAAACCGGCTTCAAGGAAGGCATCCACCGCCGGTTTCACTTCCGGAATCAGAATTGCCTGACCGTCCTCATAGCGCGGCTCGTTCTCGTCGCCCTTGCGGTTATGCGGAGCAAAGAACTTCTCGGCGATGTTGCGGGCGGTGCCGATGGCGGCGTCGAAGGTCTCGCGGTTGTGCTCGGCGAAACGCTCACGCTGGGTCAGGCCCTCGGCATCGAGGACTTCATACAGCTCGAAAGCCAGATTGCGGGAACTGAGCAACGTCTCGGACATGGCGGCCTACCTTTTTTGGGGATGGACCGAGTCTAGGCGTGGGGAGGGCGGGGTGAACAGGATGATTGATCTTGGTGATGGAGAAGCAAAAGATCGCAGCCTTCGGCAGCTCCTACAGAGAAACACGATCCCCTGTAGGAGCTGCCGAAGGCTGCGATCTTTTGATCTTGCTTCTAAAACACCGGACACCCATTGCGGATGCCCGGTTTTGTTGCGATTTAACCGATCGTCATCAAGCTCGCATTACCACCCGCCGCAGCAGTGTTAACGCTCAACGCCCGCTCGATCACCAGGCGCTCCAACGCAATGTTGATCTCGCCTTGCGACAAACCATGAACCCCAACAATCGCACCGGCACGCTTGGCCACTTGCTGGCAGACCGCACGCAGCTGATCGGAATGGCCGTGATGCAGAACCGCATCAAACAGCACTTCGTCCTTGCTCCAGTCGGAAACCAGCTTGATCTTCGCCTGAACTTCCTTCGGCAGACGTGCGAACAATGCCTTGGTCAATTCAGCTTCCGGCCATACCGCCGAACCGCCTACCGCCAATACCGCCGCCAGTTGCGTCAGCAGATCGCCTTCGACTTCCGCCAGGCACAGCACGTGTTCGCGCGGCAGGATGGCGTAGCTGTTGCGCTCGCCGGTCGGGCCTGCCAGAACACGGGTGATCCCGCTTTGCGATTGCGCCGCGAACTGCACGCACAGGGTGCTCAGGTCGGCAAACTTGTTGCTGTCAGCCCAGGCTTGCAGGGCCTTCAGCGGTTTGCTCATGGCGTCACGCAGACGAACGTCCGGTGCCGCGATGGCATCACCGCGAGCGAAGGATTGTTCGATTGCATCAGTAGGACGTGTCGACAACAGACGGTACAGGTACAACGGACCGCCGGCTTTCGGACCAGTACCCGACAGGCCTTCGCCACCGAACGGCTGCACGCCAACCACGGCACCGACAATGTTGCGGTTCACGTAGACGTTACCGGCGTTGACGTTGTCGATCACCTTGGCGATGGTCTCGTCGATGCGAGTGTGCACGCCCAACGTCAGGCCGTAACCGGAAGCGTTGATCTGACCGATCAACTGATCGATGTCTTTACGCTTGTAGCGAACCACGTGCAGCACCGGACCGAAGATCTCCCGTTGCAGTTCGTCGAAGCTTTCCAGCTCGATCAACGTCGGCATCACGAAGGTGCCGCGTTTGACTTCTTCGGTATTGGCGATTGCCACCTGGTACACGCTGCGACCTTTGTCGCGCATGCCCTGGATGTGCTTCTCGATACCTGCCTTGGCTTCGGCGTCGATCACCGGGCCGATGTCTACGGACAGGCGCTCAGGGTTACCGAGACGGCATTCAGCCATGGCACCTTTAAGCATTTCGATGACACGGTCAGCGGAATCTTCCTGCAGGCACAGCACCCGCAGCGCCGAGCAACGCTGGCCGGCGCTGTCGAAGGCCGACGACACCACGTCGATCACAACCTGTTCGGTCAGTGCCGAAGAGTCGACGATCATCGCGTTCTGGCCACCGGTTTCGGCGATCAGCGGAATCGGGCGACCTTGAGCATCCAGGCGACCGGCGACGTTGCGTTGCAGCAAACGAGCGACTTCGGTGGAGCCGGTGAACATCACGCCTTTAACCCGATCGTCACCGACCAAGCGAGCGCCAACGGTTTCGCCACGGCCCGGTAGCAGTTGCAGCACGCCTTCCGGAATCCCGGCTTCGAGCAGCAAACGCACGGCTTGAGCCGCCACCAGCGGGGTTTGTTCCGCAGGCTTGGCCAATACCGGGTTACCGGCGGCCAGTGCCGCAGCGACTTGACCACTGAAGATGGCCAGCGGGAAGTTCCACGGGCTGATGCACACCACCGGACCCAGTGGGCGGTGGGCGTCGTTGGTGAAATCGTTGCGCGCCTGCACCGCGTAATAACGCAGGAAGTCCACGGCTTCACGCACTTCGGCGATGGCGTTGGCGAAGGTCTTGCCGGCTTCGCGAGCCAGCAGGCCCATCAGCGGCTGGATCTCGCCTTCCATCAAATCGGCGGCACGTTCCAGGATCGCGGCGCGTTCGGCGGGCGGAGTGGCCTGCCAGATTGGCGCAGCATTCAGGGCGCACTGGATCGCGTTATCGACGTCTTCGACGGTCGCTTCCTGCACATGACCGACCACGTCACGCAGATCGGACGGGTTCAGGACTGGCGCAGGGGTTTCAGTGCTGGAGGCGCAACCGAGGATCGGCGCCGCTTTCCAGTTGTTATGAGCGGTTGCCAGCAAAGCACAGGACAGCGAAGCCAGACGATGTTCGTTGGCCATGTCGATGCCGCTGGAGTTGGCGCGCTCGGCACCATAAAGATCACGCGGCAGCGGGATACGCGGGTGTGGCAGGCCGAAGCCGCCTTCCAGCGTCGCCATCTGCTCGATGCTGGCCACTGGATCGGCCACCAGCGCCTGAATCGAGATGGACTGATCGGCGATCTGGTTGACGAACGAGGTGTTCGCACCGTTTTCCAGCAGGCGACGTACCAGGTACGCCAAGAGTGTTTCGTGAGTACCGACCGGTGCGTACACGCGGCACGGACGGTTCAACTTGCCTTCGGAAACTTTGCCTACAACCTGTTCGTACAACGGTTCACCCATGCCGTGCAGGCACTGGAACTCGTACTGACCGGGGTAATAGTTCTGACCGGCGATATGGTAAATGGCCGACAGGGTATGGGCGTTATGCGTGGCGAACTGCGGATAAATAACTTCCGGCACCGACAGCAGTTTGCGGGCGCAGGCGATGTAGGAAACGTCGGTGTACACCTTGCGGGTGTAGACCGGATAGCCTTCCAGGCCTTCGACCTGGGCGCGCTTGATTTCGCTGTCCCAGTACGCGCCTTTTACCAGGCGGATCATCAGGCGATGACGGCTGCGGCGAGCCAGGTCGATCACGTAGTCGATCACATACGGGCAACGCTTTTGATAAGCCTGGATCACGAAACCGATGCCGTTCCAGCCGGTCAGTTGCGGCTCGAAGCACAGGCGCTCCAGCAGATCCAGCGACAGCTCGAGGCGGTCGGCTTCTTCGGCGTCGATGTTCAGGCCAATGTCGTATTGCTTGGCCAGCAGGGTCAGCGACAGCAGGCGCGGGTACAGCTCGTCCATCACGCGCTCGTACTGCGCACGGCTGTAACGCGGGTGCAGTGCCGACAGTTTGATGGAAATGCCCGGGCCTTCATAAATCCCACGACCGTGGGATGCTTTGCCGATCGAGTGGATGGCTTGTTCGTACGAAGCCAGGTATTTCTGGGCGTCGTGCTCGGTGAGTGCGGCTTCACCCAGCATGTCGTAGGAATAGCGGAAGCCTTTGGCTTCGAACTTGCTGGCGTTGGCCAGGGCTTCGGCGATGGTTTCGCCGGTCACGAACTGCTCGCCCATCAGGCGCATGGCCATGTCGACGCCCTTGCGGATCATCGGCTCGCCGCTCTTGCCGATAATGCGGCTCAAGGATGAAGTCAGGCCGGCTTCGTTGTGGGTGGCGACCAGTTTACCGGTCAGCAACAAGCCCCACGTGGCAGCGTTGACGAACAGCGACGGGCTGTTGCCCAAGTGCGGGTGCCAGTTGCCGGTGCTGATTTTGTCGCGGATCAGTGCGTCACGCGTGCCTTTGTCCGGGATGCGCAGCAGCGCTTCGGCCAGGCACATCAGCGCCACGCCTTCCTGGGACGACAGGGAAAATTCCTGCAACAGGCCCTGAACAATCCCGGCACGGCCGCCGGCGCTCTTCTGATTGCGCAGTTTCTCGGCAATCGAGGCGGCCAGCTTGTTGGTGGCTTCGGCCATGGCAATCGGCAGGCGAGCCTGTTCGATCAGCATCGGCACCACTTCCGGCTCAGGGCGACGGTAAGCGGCGGTGATCGAGGCGCGCAGGACCGATTGCGGCAGGATGCTTTCGGCGAACTCCAGGAAGCACTGGTGTGCGTGGTCAGCGTGGACTTCACCGGCGTCGTCAGCGTCTTTGCTGATCAGGCCGCTCAGCTCGGTCAGGGTTGCACCACCCTCGAGTTTTTCCAGGTAATTGAAAATTGCCTGCTTGATCAGCCAGTGCGGCGTGCGATCAATCGAGGTCGCGGCAGCCTTGAGGCGCTCGCGGGTCGGGTCGTCAAGTTTGACCCCAAGGGTGGTGGTAGCCATATTTTTATCCTCATGTTTGCCACGACCGCGTGGCATCAGCTGGCGGCAAGATTAGCCGTGCAACCGTCGAGGTGCAACCGGGTGCAACCCTTTTTTTGTCGGATTTATAAGCAGCTCGTCAGGAATTAAATTCCGGTACGAACGTACCGCTCCTGCTTGGTGCTTTTGCTTCTAGTAAACTGCCAGGACTGCGCTAAAAGGGAGCAAAAACAGGGTTTTTCCGGAAAAATCCGACTAGGTGCAACTTATTCTCAAGAAACTGGTTGCACCTTATTTGCTTTGTTGAATAGCATTCGCGCCCAAGGTGCAACCGGTCAAAAAAGACCGGTGCACCGGCTGATGGCTTTCCTGGGGAAACATCAGTCATAAATGCGCGGGATCCCGAATCGTCTGTCAAACGTCATCGTTTGCGCGCGGTTCACCAGCCGCCGCTACATAAAAACAAAGCCAGGGCGACACTTAATGAGCGTAAGCAATCCAACCTTGATCACGTTCGTGATCTACATCGCAGCAATGGTGCTGATCGGCTTCATGGCCTATCGCTCCACCAACAACCTTTCTGACTACATTCTGGGCGGCCGCAGCCTGGGCAGCGTCGTGACTGCATTGTCCGCCGGTGCCTCCGACATGAGCGGCTGGTTGTTGATGGGCCTGCCGGGCGCTATCTACATGTCCGGTCTCTCCGAAAGCTGGATCGCCATCGGTCTGATCATCGGTGCTTACCTGAACTGGCTGTTCGTTGCCGGCCGTCTGCGCGTGCAGACCGAGCACAACGGTGATGCGCTGACTCTCCCGGATTACTTCTCCAGCCGTTTCGAAGACAAAAGCGGCCTGCTGCGGATCATCTCTGCAGTCGTGATCCTGGTGTTCTTCACCATTTACTGCGCATCCGGCATCGTGGCTGGCGCCCGTCTGTTTGAAAGCACCTTCGGCATGTCCTACGAGACGGCGCTGTGGGCCGGTGCTGCGGCGACGATTGCCTACACCTTCGTTGGCGGTTTCCTGGCAGTGAGCTGGACTGACACCGTACAAGCCACGCTGATGATCTTCGCCCTGTTGCTGACGCCGATCATCGTGCTGCTGGCTACCGGCGGCGTCGACACCACGTTCCTGGCCATCGAAGCGCAAGACGCAAGCAACTTCGACATGCTGAAAAACACCACCTTCATCGGCATCATCTCGCTGATGGGCTGGGGCCTGGGCTACTTCGGCCAGCCGCACATCCTGGCGCGTTTCATGGCCGCGGATTCGGTCAAGTCGATCGCTAACGCCCGTCGCATCTCCATGACCTGGATGATCCTGTGCCTGGGCGGCACCGTGGCTGTAGGCTTCTTCGGTATTGCCTACTTCTCGGCAAACCCTGCCGTGGCAATGCCAGTGAGCGAAAACCACGAGCGTGTGTTCATCGAACTGGCCAAAATCCTGTTCAACCCATGGATCGCCGGTATCTTGCTGTCGGCCATTCTGGCTGCTGTGATGAGCACCCTGAGCTGCCAACTGTTGGTGTGCTCGAGCGCCCTGACCGAAGACTTCTACAAAACCTTCCTGCGTAAAACCGCTTCCCAGGTCGAGTTGGTCTGGGTCGGCCGTGCCATGGTGCTGCTGGTTGCCCTGATCGCTATCGCTCTGGCGGCTAACCCGGAAAACCGTGTACTGGGTCTGGTCAGCTACGCCTGGGCTGGTTTCGGTGCTGCGTTCGGTCCGGTTGTCCTGATCTCCGTGATCTGGAAAGACATGACCCGCAACGGCGCACTGGCCGGCATCCTGGTCGGCGCGATCACCGTGATCGTCTGGAAGCACTTCGAACTGCTGGGCCTGTACGAAATCATTCCTGGTTTCATCTTCGCCAGCCTGGCGATCTACATCGTCAGCAAACTGGGCTCGCCGACTCACGGCATGCTGCAGCGCTTCGCCGCTGCCGAGGCAGATTTCCGCCTGAACAAGTGATCGGGATGAGCTGATGCTCTGATCTTTCGCCGAACATGAAAACGGCCCGCGTCCTTTTGGACGCGGGCCGTTTTTTTTGGGTTGGCGCCAGACCCGAGATGTTGAAGATCCCTGTGGGAGCGAGCTTGCTCGCGATAGCGGTTGATCATTCAACATTAATGTCTACAGACCCGACGCTATCGCGAGCAAGCTCGCTCCCACAGGGGGACGCGATGGTTTTGAAGGAGTTGTCTGTAGCCAAATACACTGTTTTCTGAAGGGAGAATCTCCAGAACACGTAGGCCAAATCTGATTTTCCTTCCCCTCCATCAACACCCCTTGTCGCTCATGCAGAATCGCCCGCCTTCATTCTGCAGAGACACATCGGATGTTCGCTCCTGCCAATCAACCGCGTTTCACGCTGACGATCGAAGGCGTCCAGAATGAGCTCAAGGTGCTTGAGTTCACGGGCAAGGAAGCCATCAGCCAGCCCTACCGTTTTGACCTGGAACTGGTCAGCGAACGGCCCGACATCGAACTCGAAAGCCTGCTGCATCGTCAGGCCTTTCTGAGTTTTGATGCGCAGGGTTCCGGCATTCATGGTCAGATTTTTCGCGTTGGCCAAAGCGATTCCGGACAACGCCTGACGGGTTACCAAATCAGTCTCGTACCGCGTCTGGCCTACCTCGGTCAGCGCATCAATCAGCGAATTTTCCAGCACAAAAACGTGCCGGCGATCATCACGCAGGTCCTCAAGGATCACGGCATCCAGCGCGATGCCTTCGAGTTTTGGCTCGGCAGCGACTACTCCCCTCGCGAGTACTGCGTGCAATACGCCGAAAGCGATCTGGCGTTCATCCAGCGGCTGTGCGCCGAGATCGGTATTCACTACCACTTTCAGCACAGCCTCGACGGGCACCTCTTGGTGTTTGGTGATGACCAGACGGTTTTCCCTCGACTGCCCGAGCCGACGCTATACCTGCCGGGCAGCGGAATGGCGGCGGATGCGCCGGCCATCAAACGTTTCAACGTGCGACTGGAAACCCGGACGACAGCGGTAACCCGTCGCGACTACGACTTCAAAAAACCTCGCCTGCAACTTGAAAGCCGCCTCGACAGTGAGCTGCGACCGGTGCTTGAGGACTATCACTTTCCTGGCCAATTCACCAACCGCGAACACGGCAAGCATCTGGCCCAACGGGCACTCGAACGCCACAACGCAGACTTCCGTCAGGCTGAAGGCAAAGGTGATGATTCCGCATTGGTCAGCGGCCATTTCCTGCACCTCGCCGAGCATCCGCGTCAGGCGTGGAATGACTTGTGGCTGATCACTGAAATCCAACATCGCGGCCGGCAGCCACAAGTACTGGAAGAATCCGCCACCAGCGACGGCCCGGATGATTTCCAGGGCTATAGCAATACCTTTCTGGCAACACCGTGGGACGTTTCGTTTCGTCCACCGCTGGGGCCGGAAAAACCACGCATGCTCGGCTATCAACCTGCCGTGGTCACCGGCCCGACCGACAGTGAAATCCATTGCGACGAGTTCGGTCGGGTCAAGGTTCAGCTGGCCTGGGATCGCGACGGTCAGCTCGATGAACACTCCAGTTGCTGGCTGCGCGTCGCCACCGGCTGGGCGCACGACCGTTATGGCAGCGTGATGATCCCGCGAGTCGGCATGGAAGTGCTGGTGGGATTCGTCGACGCCGATGCCGATAAACCGCTGGTGATGGGTTGCCTGCCTAACGCCGCAACCCCAGTGCCGCTCGATCTTCCCGCCGATAAGACCCGTAGCATTTTCCGCAGCCAGAGCAGTCCCGGTGGCGGTGGTTACAACGAATTGCGCATCGAGGATCGCAAAGGTGCCGAGGAAATCTACCTGCGCGCCCAGCGAAACTGGACTCAGCACGTACTGAATGATCAACAGGTGCAGGTCGATAACGCCCGCAGCATTGTCGTCACCGGTATTGCTCGCCATGAGCTGAAGGCCGACGAGCAACGCATCACCCATGGCCAGCGCCAGACCGAGGTGAAGCTGGATGATCATCTGGTGGTCGTGGGTGACCGACACATTCGAGTGACCAGTCAGGCGCTGAATGCCAGTCAGCAATTCCATGTCAGCGCCGGTCAGCAAGTGGTGATCGACGGCGGGGCCAGCGCGACGATTCAGGCGGGCGGGCAGTGGATCAATATTGGTCCCGGCGGGATTTTCAGCAGCGTACCGATTCAGGTGGGGGGCGCGTTGATGCCAGCCATGGCAGCTGCGCCGGCCTTGCCGGATACGCCATTGAAACTCGCCGCCGCCCCGGCGGCGCTGCTAAGTGCCGCACAGATTCTGAGCCTGAAAAGCGACGCGCCGTTTTGTGAGGAGTGTGAGCGTTGCAAGGAGGGTGTCTGTGCAGCCTGATGCCTTGTCACCCCACGCCTGGTTGGATCGCCAACCGCTCAAACCTTCCGAGCAGTTGTTCGCGATTTTCAGCAGCGCGAGCGCCGCTGAACCGTTTAAAGCCTGGCAGCGTTCGATTGCCGCTCAAGCACCCAGTCCGATCTGGGCAGACACTGCTTACGCCGAGTGGGAACCGGTAATGCCCTATGTCGGAATCGTCGCTGCGGGTAGTGAGTTTCTGGAGTGGGTTGCCAGCACCGAGTTTCGCGATTGGGGTTGGCTGGTGGTTTCTTCTGCCCCTCAGGAGGTGTTGGTCGAGCATCTTCGCAGCCTCACTCAAGTCCTGTTGCCCAACGGTATTGCGGTGTTTTTCCGCTTCTGGGATGGGCGATATTTGTTGCCGATTCTTCAGTCGGCCGAGGTTAACGCTACGCAGCTGATGCCGGTGATCGGGCGCTGTTTGATCAATGGCCAATCGCTCGAAATCGGTGGCCAAGCGCTGAACAGTTCCCGGGTTTTTCCGTGGTGGGAAGTTTCTGAATCGCTGCTTAAACACCTCGCTGCCGAGTCCGCGACTACTCGCATCAACAACTTGCTGAAGTGGTTGAGTGAAGACCGACCTGATCTTCATGAGGCGTTTTCGCAAAACGTATTGCGGCACAAAGTCGCGATCTTTCTGGAAGCGGCGGACCTGCCTCAAGCACCCAAAACAGCCTTAGTGGAATACCTGATGGCGGAGCTGAACTGATGGATCAGATCGTACGGATTGAGCAGGAGCTCGATGGTTTCAAAGACACCCTGTCCCTCTACCGTGAGCAGCTCAAGCACTGGTTTAGCCAAGCGGCGGACAAGGCCAGCCGCGCCGCTGATTTGCCTTCGCTAATGGGCATGGAGCGGATCATCAAGTTCGGAGATGCCAGCACTGCGGTGAGCAGTGGTGACGACGATTTTTTCTCTTCCGTGGTGCAATGCCCGAAGGGTGGAAAGCTAGAGATCGAGAGCAAGTTTGAATCGGTTTATGACATTCCCGTGGGGAGTATCCAGGTTGATGTGATTGCTATCGACGGCGGTAAAACAACGTCTGTCACGCTTGATGAAAATGGCAAAGGGACGTTCAAGGGGGACGAGGGCAAGTTCTACCGCATACACGTCCACAGCGAAGTCACACCGCAGCAAGTTGATGATCTTTTCTCTTCCTACGATGGCCTGACCCAAGAGTTGGAAGGGTGGCTGCGCAAAGAATGGGAAGGGTTTAAACCGCAATGGTCACAGTCGACTTTTGCGACCGCTGGCAACGGAATGCTGGCGGGAAGTTGGGCAGCAGTCATGGGTGTTTGGGATGGCCTGAACCTCGTCTTTGAAATCCTTAAAAATCCTGGTGCCCACCTTGAACGGCTCGGCAGCAGTGCGCAGCAACTTATCGATCTGGCGGAGCAATCACCCGCCGCGATGGAAAAAGCCATGTTGCTGGCCAGCGATGAAGCGGCGCTTTGCCTGCTGTTTCGTGCCGCGACTCTTTGGTTTTCGGCGTTACCGTCTAGCGAAATTGCGGGTACCACAGCAGAGGCTGCCAGCCATGCCATTGTCTCGGTACTGATCGACATTCTGATTGCTTCGGCGCTGGCTCTCACGGGTGTCGGCATGCCCGCCGCCGTAGCCTATTTGAAACTTCGTGGAATCAAGTACGGAAAGGTGCTCGCCGGTCTGGCTACGCGCTTCGTCGAGGCTGTTTTCAATATCCTCAACACCTTCATGAAGTACGTCGACCAATACAAATCGGTCGCCGCGCGCGGTTTGGCTGCGGGTCTGAAAAAAGGGCGCATGCAGCTGCGCTGGGATGCCAAGCGCAATACCACGCTCAAGCCAAACGAACACCACGACAACGTCCCGGATCAAGCGAAAAACCCCAACGGCGACAGCGCCGATTCCGTTGATAAAACCGCCACCAACAAATGCCCGGTCTCGATGGTCACCGGCGAAGAACTGCTGACCCTCACCGACGGTGCGCTGGACGGGATTTTGCCGTTCGACTTCACCCGGCTCTACCGCACCAGCGCCGCCGAGATCGACTGCGGCCTCGGTTTCGGCTGGAGCCATTCGCTCTCCCATCGACTGGAGATCGACGGCGACAGCGTCGTCTGGATCGACCACGAAAACCGTCGCACCACTTTCCCGCTGCCAAACAGCGAACGCCCGGCGATCCACAACAGCCTGTCGCGGGCAGCGATTTATCTCGGCGATGAACCCGAGGAATTGATCCTCGCCCAGGCGGGTGACGACGCGCGGTTCTATCACTTTCATAACGGTCGGTTGACGGCGATCAGCGACGCGTACGACAACCGTCTGCGCATCACCCGCGATCGACAAGACCGCATCAAACGCCTCGACAATGGCGCTGGCCGCGCGTTGCTATTGCGCTATGACCTCAACCATTTGGTCGCCGTCGAGTATCAGCGCTTTCATCCGGCCGACACCCTCGACGAGGCCTGGCACACCGAACAGACGCTGGTCACGTATCACTACGACGAACGCGATCAACTGATCGAAGCGACCAACGCCGCCGGCGAAAGCGAGCGTTACGACTACGACGAAAAGCAGGTCATCCTGCAGCGGCAACTGACCGGTGGGGCGAGTTTCTTCTGGGAGTGGGAAAGGTCCGGCAAGGCCGCACGATGTGTCCGCCATTGGGCGTCGTTTTCGCAGATGGACACGCGTTACGTTTGGGATGACGAGGGCAGTGTCACCGTCCAGAACATCGACGGCAGTGAAGAGGTTTACGTCCACGACGACCGGGCGCGGCTGGTGCGCAAGGTCGAGCTGGATGGTGGTGAGCACCTCAAGGCTTATGACGACAACGGGCGGCTGATTGCCGAGCAAGACCCGCTCGGCGCCGTCACCGAATACCGTTACGACGAAATCGGACGATTGGTTGCGCTGATTCCGCCGGAAGACGAGCCGACGGCCTACGAATATCGCAACGGTTTCCTGCACGCACGGTTTCGCGGCAAAGCCGTCTGGAAATATCAGCGCAATGCTCAGGGCGACATCACCGAAGCGACCGATCCTGACGGTCATGTCACTCACTATCACTACGACGAAAAAGGTCAGCTGCTGTCGATCCGTTACCCGGACAACAGTCGGCATGTCTTCGTCTGGAATGGCTTGGGGCAACTGCTCGAAGAGACCTTGCCGGACGGTGGTCAGCGGCGGTTTTCCTACGATGCGTTGGGGCGGCAGATTACCCGTCAGGACGAACACGGTGCCGTCACCCAGTACCAATGGGATGCCGTTGGACGACTGATCCAGACGACTTTGCCTACCGGCGCGAGCCGTGCGTTCAGCTACAACGCCTACGGCAAAATCACCGCGGAACGCGATGAACTGGGCCGCGTCACCCGCTACGAATACATCGACGACCTGCACCTGGTCAGCCGCCGTATCAATGCCGACGGCACCCAGCTGAAGTACCGCTACGACAACGCGCAGCTGTTGCTCACGGAAATCGAAAACGAATCCGGCGAAAAATATCAGCTGGACTACACGCCCAATGGCTTGATCCGACAGGAAACCGGATTCGACGGCCAACGCACGGCGTACGCCTACGACCTCAACGGCCAGCTGCTGGAGAAAACCGAGTTTGGCGAGGACGGTTCGCAGCTGGTGACGGCTTATCAGCGGGACTCCGCCGGGCGGCTACTGGTCAAAACCCTGCCCGACGGCATCAAGGTTGAATACCGCTACGACAGCCTCGGCCGCCTGGTCAGCGTCGACGATGGCTACGACCATCCGCTGGAATTCGAGTACGACCAGCAGGACCGGCTGATCAGCGAACACCAAGGCTGGGGCACGCTGCGTTATGCCTACGACGCCTGCGGCCAACTCAATCGTCTGCGCCTGCCGGACGGCAGCAAACTCGATTACCACCACGCCAAGGGCGGTGCGCTGACGGCCATCTACCTCAACGGCGCGCGACTCACCACCCACCAATTCGCCTTCGGCCGCGAACAGCAACGCCAGCAGGGGCAACTGCTCAGCGAATATGCCTACGACGATCAGGGCCGATTGAAGGCCCACGCTGTCAGCCAACAGCACCAAACGCTGTATCGCCGCGACTATGCCTACAGTGCCAACGGCAATCTCGACAGCATCGCCGACACCCGTCACGGCCAACGCAATTACCAATACGACCCGCTCAACCGCCTGACCCGCGTCCGCCACACCCGCGACGACCCACCGGAAACCTTCGCCCACGACCCGGCGGGCAACCTGCTGATGCAGGACCGCCCCGGCGCCGCGACCGTCAAAGGCAACCGCCTGCTAATGCAAGGCGATCGCCACTATGATTACGACGCCTTCGGCAACCTCATCCGCGAACGCCGCGGTACCGCGCAAAAACTCGTCACCGAATACCGCTACGACTGCCAACACCGCTTGGTCGGCGTCACGACCCCGGACGGCCGCAGCACCAACTACCGCTACGACGCCTTCGGCCGCCGCATCAGCAAAACCGTCAACGGCAACACCACCGAGTTTTTCTGGGAAGGCGACAACCTCATCGCCGAAAGCAGCCGCGAGCACTACCGCAGCTACCTCTACGAACCCGGCAGCTTCCGTCCACTGGCCATGCTCGACGGCAAAGGCCCGCGCAAGGCCTGCCCGTTTTATTACCAGCTCGATCACCTGGGTACGCCGCAGGAACTGACTGGTTTTGGCGGCGAGATTGTGTGGTCGGCGAAGTACAACGCCTACGGCAAGGTCACGCGTCTTGCGTTTGGTGGGGGAGAGCAACTCGAGCAACCGTTGAGGTTTCAAGGGCAGTACTTCGACGCTGAGAGCGGCCTGCACTACAACCGGCATCGGTACTATGATCCAGAGGTTGGGCGGTATCTGACGCCGGATCCGGTCAAGTTGGCGGGGGGGCTGAACCAGTACCAGTACACGCCGAATCCGACGGGGTGGGTTGATCCGTTGGGGTTGAGCGGGAATTGCCCGCCACCGAATAAGCCTGGGTGTGGGGCGCCGGATGATACGACTGGCGCTAGGGTGGATGGGGGTGAGCCGGCGCTGCCGAAGCCCAACCTAAGTGCTGCGGAGCTTGCCGAGAAAGAAGTTAAAAGATTAAACGACAGTCAAGGCATGCATATGGTTGGAAAACATAGTCCAGCGGTACCAGATGCTAAGTGGAAGCAGCGTGCTATTGATGGTACGGATCCGATAACTGGTAGAAGACCTTGGCACCAACGTGGTAATCCAAGCTCCAGATTTAGCAGTTGGGAGTTGATGCTCGAGGCTTACACTCTTGCAACAACGAGGACTGAGCGAGGGCTGTCTCGATATACGGGGAAGGACGGAGAGGATAATAACATCGTTAGAATGAGGCTTCCGGGTGCCGGGGAGGGATACCTACCAAACACTAGGTCAAAGGAAAATCCAAGGCTTATCAAATTGGACGGCTTTGAAATGAAGTTTGATGATACTGGCGTTCCATTTACGTTATATCCGATCAAGTGAGGAAGATTATGTTTATTGATCCTGGTACTCAGCAGCCATATATACCGACACCTTCATATTTTTTGGGTTGTTTCGATATTTATGATCGTGAAGAAACACTTGGAGAGGAGTTGGAGAAATTTAATCCGAATGACCCGTCGGACAGGGAGGAGTTAATACTCAAGTATTGTCTGGTTAGAAATCGTACCTATCGACACCGTTTTTTACTTTATAAGTGTTTGGAAAAGGCGCTTGAGGATAAAAACTACGACTTTCAGTCGCTTTTTAAATACGACCCAGAGGCGTACTCCTCATTTCCCTGTGGGTGGGATGAAATGGAAAATACGAGAGCTTTTTTTGAAGATATTTATCGGTTGGCAACTATCGAGTGGAAAGAGGATCTTCAAAAGGCCAGTCTTGAAGATCCAGCGAGTTGGTAAGAGTCTTAGTGATTTTTAGTTTAGTTGCTTGTGGTCCGTATTTGCATTTTGGGTAAAGGTGGCTTCGTTTGTGTTAAATGTTATTGAAGAAGAAAAAGCTGCATGATTGTATAAACGAATGTATGACGCCGGATGCGTTTTCCTTTGTTGTTCTCGCGTCCGAATCTGCTATTGAAGTAAATGAATCCACACATCGGCAAGGACCAACAAAGGGGGCGGATTTATTTTTGTTTTTTCTTTGCGTTTTTAGTGTTTTATGGTGTTCCGTTATGGTCGGTTTTTGAAGAATGACGTTATTAATAGCTATTAGAAAATGGATTGCTATGGCGCGAACTGCGTATAGGGATCGGGCAGATAGTTCGGTTTCTGCTGTTCAGCAACAAACCACTAGCTGCGAACTTCATGGTGAAAGCAAGAGATGGAGAGCCGTTCCAAGCTCTAGGTTTATAAGCCATAGAGCGCAGTTGAATGCTTATAATGAAGCGATGACAAGGGAGACTAGAAAAATGTCTCGTTTTACTGGGGAGGACAGTAAAGGAAATTTGTTAGTAAGAGTGGAGGCTGAAAATGTAGGTGAGGGATATGAGCCTAATCCTTTAGATCCAGCCAATCCGCGTTTCATTCCTCAGATGAATGCCTTTGAAATGAAATTCGACTTTGAGACATTGCAGCCTATAGCGTTTTATCCGATAGAGAAAATTTAATGCTGATGCATCCGTATCTGAACGTTCCATATAATCCAAGTGTAGAGCACTTTCTCGGTGGGTTCGATATATATGATCGCGAGGAGAGTCTAGGGGTTGAGTTGTCGGCGTACGATCCTGAGTGTCCTTCAGATAGAGAATTTTTAATATCCCGGTTTATTGTCAAACGCTTCGCAGCGTTGAGTTATCGGCATAAGTTTGTTTTGTTCTTTGTGTTGAGAGAGGCTCTTGATGGTGACTCGAGTGTGTTTGCTGAAATTTTGGAACATGATTCGAGGTCTCATTCCTCGCTTCCTCTTGGGTGGAATGAAATGAAAGATCCAAAGGCGTTTTTTGAGGATGTGTACGTCAAATTGTCCGAAGCGTGGGTTGATGATCTGTATAAAGCGAGTCAGGAGGACTTTTCAACTTGGTGAGGGCTAGTACTTCAACTAAGGCTCGGGGTGCAGAATAATGAGCACTAGATTTTCCGCGTTATTCCAACTCCTTGCTCAACAAATAAATCCGTACCATTTATGTTGATGAGTGATATTTGACGGACTGCTGCTTTGAAGATAGTGAAATCTAGTCGCTTTGATGATGTCGACCACGATATTGGATATGAGTACCGTGGTTGCAACTACGAAATACAGAACGAAGAGGATGTGTTTCTGATCAGAATTTACGATGATGAGCCCGGACAGGCAACGGTAGTGCGTCCGACTACGATGTCTAAAAACGGTAACCTTAGAAAGCTTATTGAGTTCTTACAATCCGAGCTAGGAGTATCCAAGATCTGTCTCTACAAGGGCGATTTGGGGAGCTACGCCGAGATCGATCTTGATAGCTTGGCGTTCTGCTCCGTTTGAAGTTGGCGGTAAGAGAGTGGCAGACGTTTTTACACACTCTGGGCCGAATTCTGTCGTTGTTGAGCGCAGCTATAGGTTGTGGATTCAACAGGTGGCTAAATCAAGCCAAGCTTCAGTAAAGCCTTTCGTCACGTTTGCTTTTTTGAGCGAAATTTCTGGGCAAAGTCGTCGGAAGTTTCCTTCAACTCGTATCGGTTTCCATGAACTGGTTCGAAATGCATTCCCTCGATAGTCTCTGGTGGTCACTGAAAATTCAGTGGCGGGGTGTAGGAACCCTTAAAGACTAGAGAGGACGCTTTGGCGTCGACACCTGAATTGCGGCCATCAACGTGCGTCCGTAAGATCAGTTGCGGCGGCTGTGCGCGGGCACGCTTCGGCGTGGTCGAGTTTGCTCTGGTCTCGATATTCCTACCCCGCGTATAGCTGCCACCCAAGCCTGTAGGAAGGCCGATGGTAGCGCCCATTTACTACCAGAGGTTTCAATTATGAAAAGTCTTCACCCCGATCCACCCTATGAAAAACCAATTCCCCACCCCCAAAGCCGTTTCATGGCGCTCACCAGCAATTGCGACGACATGCCAACCCTGTTCGTCGACACCCAAGCGCCGCTGGATGTCTTGTATGACGCTGCCAACTACCGAATTCGCGCCGTTACCCAAGTGATGGAGAACTTGTCCATGCGCGGTTCGATTGAGTGTCAGTCCTTCATCCTTAGTGATTTTGCTTTGCTCTGTGCCATTCCGTTGCGGGATGGGTGTGATGTGCTGGATGTTCTTGGGCGGCGGTTACGGGCGCGGTCTTCGGAGTAGCACCGGTCGGCTTTTGTGGCGAGGGAGCTTGCTCCCGCTCGGCTGCGCAGCAGTCGTAAACCGGGCAGTGCGGTGTGTCAGGCATAACCGGATCTCTGGTTTTGGGGCTGCTTCACAGCCCAGCGGGAGCAGGCTCCCTCGCCACGGGGTTTCTGTAAGCTGGGTCGTTGTGGAGTGTCAGGCATAACCGGATTGCAGGTTTTGGGGCTGCTTCGCAGCCCAACGGGGGCAAGCCCCCTCGCCACAGGTTTTGTGTCCGTCCGGGGATTGTGGTTGCTGCAACTGCCCGCTCAGCCGTGAGGTCCTGACGTTCGCCGCCGTACAAGGTAAACTTCCCGCCCTTCGCAGGAGCAGCCATGAATTATCGTCACGCCTTCCATGCCGGCAATCACGCCGATGTGTTCAAACACCTGACTTTGACCCGCATCATCGCTTTGATGTCGCGCAAGGAGCAGCCGTTTGCCTATCTCGACACTCACGCCGGCATTGGTCTGTATGACCTGCAGGGTGATCAGGCGAGCCGTACCGGTGAGTACCTGGAAGGTATTGCGCGTTTGTGGGATCAGCCGGATCTGCCGGCGTTGACCGCTGATTACATGAAAGTGCTGCACGACATGAACCCGGATGGTCAGTTGCGCTATTACCCGGGGTCGCCGGAGTTGGCGCGGCGGCTGACGCGGCCGCAGGATCGGGTGATGCTCAATGAGAAGCATCCAGAAGACGGTGTGTTGCTCAAGGACAACATGGCGGGCGACCGTCGTGTGAAGGTGCATCTGGGCGAAGGCTGGCATGTGCCGCGTGCGATGTTGCCGGTGCAGGAGAAGCGGGCGGTGATGTTGATTGATCCGCCGTTCGAGCAGCTGGATGAGATGCAGCGCTGCGCGGCGTCGCTGAAAGAGGCGATTGGCCGGATGCGGCAGACCGTGGCGGCAATCTGGTACCCGGTGAAGGACCAGCGCATGTTGCGTCGTTTTTATCAGGATCTGGCGGGAACGGGCGCGCCGAAGTTGTTGCGGGTCGAGTTGCTGGTGCATCCGCTGGATACGCCGAACAGCCTGAATGGTTCGGGGCTGGCGATTGCGAATCCGCCGTGGGGGCTGGAAGAGGAATTGCGTGAGTTGTTGCCGTGGTTGTCCAAGAAGCTTGGGCAGACCCAGGGTGGTTGGCAGATGGATTGGTTGATTGCCGAATAGGGTCAATCGACGAGCAAGATCAAAAGATCGCAGCCTCGTTTCACTCGACAGCTCCTACAGGGGGAATGCATTTCTCTGTAGGAGCTGTCGAGTGAAACGAGGCTGCGATCTTTTGCTTTTTGGAGTTTAGATCGGGCAGGTCACGCCCGTGCCGCCAATCCCGCAATACCCTTCAGGGTTTTTCGCCAGGTACTGCTGGTGATAGGCCTCGGCGAAGTAGACCGTCGGGGCTTCGTCGATTTCAGTGGTGATCGTGCCTTTGCCAGCCTTGGTCAACTCGGCCTGGAACACTTGCTCGCTGTGCTTGGCGGCTGCCAACTGAGTCGGGTTGGTGGCGTAGATCACCGAACGGTACTGCGTGCCGATGTCATTGCCCTGACGCATGCCTTGAGTCGGGTTGTGCAATTCCCAGAACATCTTCAACAGCTCTTCGTAGCTGACTTTTGCCGGCTCGTAGACCACCAGTACCACTTCGCTGTGGCCGGTCAGGCCCGAGCAGACTTCTTCATACGTCGGGTTCGGCGTAAAGCCGCCGGCGTAGCCCACCGCCGTACTGACCACGCCTTCGCGCTGCCAGAACTTACGTTCCGCGCCCCAGAAGCAGCCGAGGCCGAAGATTGCGAAATCCACGTCCATCGCGAACGGGCCCAGCAGCGGGGCGTCGTGGACGAAGTGTTTTTCTGGCACGGTCATTGGGGTTTCACGGCCAGGCAGAGCTTGTTCTTTAGTCGGGAGCACGTTTTTGTTCACCAGAATTTCCGAGCGCAAGACCATGATCAGTCCCCTCAGTCAGGTTGAATGTAAATTGTCAGACACGCAGTTTGCCCGAGTGTTACGCCGCTGTCAGGCGATCGGGCCACGCGGATAGCGCTTGAGCTTTTCGATCAGCTCTACGCCGGGGATCGGTCGGTCGAACAGGTAACCCTGGCCGACGTCGCAGCGGTGGCGGCGCAGGAAAGCCAATTGCTCGGCGGTTTCGATGCCTTCAGCCACGACCTTGAGTTTCAGGTTGTGGGCCATGGCGATCACGGCGGAGGTGATTTCCATGTCGTCCTGGTTGTCCGGGATTTCGTGGATGAAGCTTCGATCGATCTTAATGATGTCGATCGGGAATTTTTTCAAGTAACTGAGCGACGAGTAACCGGTGCCGAAGTCATCCATGGCCAGGGTCAGGCCCAGGCGCTTGAGCTGATCGAGCTGCAAGTGGGTGTCTTCGGTGGCTTCCAGCAGCAGGCCTTCGGTGAGTTCGAGTTCCAGCAGGTTCGCCGGCAACGCTTCTTCCTTGAGGATGTTGGCGATGGACGACACCAGGTCCGGATCGGAGAACTGCTTGGGTGACAGGTTGATTGCCACCTGAAGATTGCCCAGGCCAGCGGCGCTCAGGTCTTTGCTCATGCGGCAGGCCTGGCGAGCGATCCATTTACCGATGGGAATGATCAGCCCGGTTTCTTCGGCGACGCTGATGAACTGGTCCGGGCGGATCATGCCTTTTTCCGGATGGTTCCAGCGAAGCAGCGCTTCCATCCCCAACAGGCGACCGCTACGCAGGCAGAGTTTGGGTTGGTAGAACACGTCCAGCTCATTCTGGGTCAGGGCGCGGCGCAGGTTGTTTTCGACGAACAGCTTGTAACTGGCCTCGGCATTCAGCGCTTCGGTGAACACCTGAACCTGGTGCTTGCCGTTGGCCTTGGCCTTATGCAGCGCGAGGCCGGCGTTGCGCATCAGGGTTTGCGGGTCGCGACCGTGCAGTGGCGCGCAGGCCAGGCCCACGGAGCCGGTGACGCTGATCAGCTGGTTGTCGACGAACATCGGTTTGTCGAGGGTCGCCAGCAATTGATTGGCGATCTGTTGGCCCGCACGCATGTCGGTGTTGTCCAGCAGCACGGCGAATTCGTTACTGGCGAACCGCGCCAGGCTGCCGCTCGGGCTCAGGCTGTTGCGCAGGCGTCGGGCCAGGCTGATCAACAGTTTGTCGCCGGTCTGATGGCCGAGGCTGTCGTTGATCCGCTTGAAGTTGTCGATGTCCACCAGCAGCAAGCTGATCGGGGTATCGCTGTCTCGGGCGAAACGTTCATCGAGGTTGCGGATGAAGGCCGGGCGGTTGCCGAGGTTGGTCAGGTTATCGGTATAAGCCAGACGCTCGATGCGCTGCTGAGCGAGCTTGGTCTGGGTGATGTCTTCGTAGATGCCGATGTAATGCGTCAGCTCGCGGTTGTCGCCGTAAACCTTGGAGATCGACAACTGGCCCCAGTAGGGTTCGAGGTTTTTACGGCGGCTTTTGAACTCACCCTGCCAGCTGTTGCTCTTGGCCAGCGCCGAGTGCGCGTCGAACAACAGTTCGCTGAGGTTTTCCAGTGCCGGCAGTTCCGACAGCCGCTGGCCGTGGACTTCTTCGGTGGTGTACTGGGTGATCGCCGTGAAGCTCGGGTTGACGTATTCCACCACGCCGTCGCAATTGACCAGCAAAAAGGCGTTGGCGCTTTGCTCGACCGCACGCTGGAACAGGTGCAGGGCGCTGGTGGCGGTGCGGCGGTTGTGGTTGTTGATGACTTGGGCAAACTGATCCGCCAACTCACCGGCGAAAGCAATTTCGTCCGATTGCCAGGCGCGGGGCGTACCGGTCTGCTCCAGGCAGAGTACGCCGACCACTTGGCCATCGACGCGGATACTGGCGTCGAGCATGGCATTCACATCACGCGGGCGCAGGTGTTCGGCCATTTCCCGGGTGCGCGGGTCGCGCATGGCGTTGTGGGCGTCGATGGCGCGGCCGGTGTGCAAGGCGTCCAGGTAATCGGGGAAGAGACTGACGTCGATCGGCTCCGGCAGCAGGTATTCCTGGCTGGCGCGGTGATAGGCCGAAATCGGCACCAGCAGCGAACCTTCGAGGTTCCACAGGCTGGCGCAGTCGATTTCGTAAATGTCACAGGCACTGCGAGTGATCAGTTCGGCGGCTTCTTTCAGGGAGTTGTTGCTGCTATAGCGCTGGCGGGTCAGCAGCAGGATCAAGTCTTGCTGGGCGCGCACCCGGTCCAGGTGCAGAAGCTGTTCCTGCTGGGCGCGCTGATTGAGTTCCAGGGCGATTTGCAGGCGAGAGTTCTGGGTTTCGAGGTCCAGGGCCGGCAGCAGTTGTTCGCCCTCGAACAGGCCGTCGACCACCAGCAGGTAGCCGCGCAGCAGGTGTCGATTGTGTTGTTTGTAGGCTTCGCCCAGTTCCAGCAGGTTCAAGGAGCCTGCGGCGGTGTGCAGGGTGTAGCGGATCAGGTAATGCGGGCTTTCGGTGAGTTGCTGCTGAACCGCGTCATGCAGTTGATAGCGCGCTTCGGGCTCCATCAGGCTGGCGTAGGGCGAGCCGACCAGAGCACAGAGCTCTACAGCCGGCATGCCGAATTGTCGTTCGCAATTGGGATCGAGAAACAGTAGCGCCCAACTCGCTTCATTCAGCCGTTCGAAACGAAGCATGCCGAGCCGCGAGGGCACAGGCAACTGCGTCACTACCTCGGCCACCATACGGCTGGCGGCATCGGGTTGGCTCTTCATATGGAGGGAAACTCGCTTCGAATAGGCTGATCGCGCCGGGCTCTCGCCCTCTTTACTGTTACCTGCGGCAAGGTTGCATCATTGCGACACTGACTGACAAGAGACATGAAGGCCAAGTGCTATAAGAATATGTCGGCAGGCGCGACGATTTCTCCAGCGCAGGGCCGAAAGTAATGTTTTTGGCCGAAAAGATCATCCGAACGCGGCCCGAGCCTTCGGCAGCTCCTACGTTGGGATGGTGTACACCCTGTAGGAGCTGCCGAAGGCTGCGATCTTTTGCTTTTTACCGGAGCGGGATGCTGGTCGACTGCAAAGTCTTGCCGTCCTGGTCGTGATAACTGACGCGAACCTGTTCGGCATCGACGATCAAATGAGCGAAATTGTCCTGGCTGACCACCTTGCTGGTCAGTTCATGCCGATAGTCGCCAGCGGCTGTTCGCGCCAACGGTTGATCGAGGATGAAGGTGGATGCCTTGGCGTACGGCAGCAGCTTGCTGTTGCACAGCGGTGAAGAAACGATGGTGTGCACCTCGAAGTCCGGGTCCTCGCTGTGGGTCAGGCGACTGGTCAGGGAGCCGTGGACATCGCCGGAAACGAAGAAGACGTTCTTGATGCGGTGTGTACGAATGGTCTCCAGCAGCCGCAGACGTTGTTCGGGAAAGGCTTTCCACGCGTCATCGCCGTGGGCTTTGCGGTCGGGGTAGAACATCACGCTGGTGACCACGAATTTGACCCTGGCCGGGCTGTGAATCAACCATTTGCACAAGATCTGTTCCTGCTCTTCGTCGAGGATGCGTCGATCATTGGCTGACAGGTTGCGTCGGGTTCGACTGTCAGTGACAAACCATTCGATATCGCCTTCGGCGAACTGATACCAATAGTGTTCCAGTTTTCTATTTATTTGCCCGCCGGCAAGAAGTGTATGCGCCGGGCTATGACTGGCTTGATACAACTCATACGCCGCGATGGCATTTTTGTATAAATAGGCGTCGGCCTTACTTTCGTTGGCGGGCCAGTTGTCTTCAATTTCGTGATCATCGAGGATCATGTAAGTCGGCACACCGGACATTAACTTTGCAATATTGGGTTGGGAAAAAGCTGCGCGGTACTTACTGAGTATTGCCTTGTATTCCCGGTCGGGAACAATGACGTTCAGGTCATCGACATAGATTTGATCGCCGGTCATGAGCATGGCACTGATGGGCGGTTCGGCCTGCTGCGCCATATTCGTGATCGAGGCGAAAATCCTGTCCCCCAGATGCGGTGCAGACGGGACGCCAGCGGTCATGCGCAGGTAACGACATGAGCCGACGATATAGGCCCGTGGAATCGTGACTTTGCTGGACTGTGTGCGAAATTGGTAGATATCGCGCGGCCATTGCAGCGGCAGTTCCTGAACCGTGTGCACCGTGTGCACCGGGCTCATCGTGCTGAACCAGCCCGCTTGGTATTCATATTCGGTATCAGTGGCAAGGTCGTTGAGTGCGATGACATCGGACATATCATGCAAGATCGTCAACTTTGCAAATACACCTTGGGACCATCGCTCTTCGCCGAGCCGGCGATAACGAATGCCTGCAAATACCGGTGCATTGTTTTGAAGTTTGCCACGCAAGAAGATGCGTGCGTGGTTAGTTGTGGTGTGGCCAATAATAGGGCCGACAGTCGGTTTGAACATGTTCGAATCCATTCGAGGTAATGCTAACTAGGCAAAATAAATTGATAAGGGCTTTGGTGACAATTAGTTGAACTAAGCTTAGTTATTGGTTCGCAAAAAATATCGAGAAGAAGTGGACTGGAGTTGTGGGCGACGTAAGCCGCGAATGTAGGAAAGGGGCGTTGGGTAGCTTTCTTCCAGGCAAAAAAAAGCCCCGCCAAACTGGCGGGGTTGAGGTACGAGCGTGGCGCTCGGAAATCGTCGAACGCGACAGGCCCTCCGGTGAAGGAGGGCCGGCCGGTGTTACAGCAGGATGGTGCGGATGTCCGCCAGCAGATCGCTCAGACGCTTGGTGAAGCGTGCAGCAGCGGCGCCGTTGATCACACGGTGATCGTAGGACAGCGACAGTGGCAGCATTAGTTTCGGCTGGAAGGCTTTGCCGTCCCAGACTGGCTGAATGGTTGCCTTGGAAACACCGAGGATCGCCACTTCCGGCGCGTTGACGATCGGCGTGAAGCCGGTGCCGCCAATGTGGCCGAGGCTGGAAATGGTGAAGCAGGCGCCTTGCATGTCGTCAGCGGTGAGCTTCTTGTCGCGGGCTTTGGCGGCCAGCACGGCGGCTTCGGCTGCCAGTTGCAACAGGCTCTTCTGATCGACGTTCTTGATGACCGGTACCAGCAGGCCTTCAGGGGTGTCGACTGCGAAGCCGATGTTCACGTACTTCTTGCGGATGATCGCCTTGCCGCTTGGTGCCAGCGAACTGTTGAAGTCCGGCAGTTCCTTGAGCAGGTGCGCGCAGGACTTGAGCAGCAGCGGCAGGATGGTCAGCTTGACGCCAGCCTTCTCTGCAACGGCTTTCTGAGCGATACGGAACGCTTCCAGGTCGGTGATATCAGCCGAATCGAACTGAGTCACGTGCGGAATGTTCAGCCAGCTGCGATGCAGGCTCGACGCGCCGATTTGCATCAGGCGAGTCATCGGCACTTCTTCGGTTTCACCGAAGCGGCTGAAGTCCACGACCGGAATCGGCGGGATGCCCGCGCCACCGGTTGCGCCAGCAGCAGCGGCCGGTGCTTCCTTGGCCTTCTGCATCATGGCTTTGACGTAAACCTGCACGTCTTCTTTCAGGATGCGACCGTGCGGACCACTGGCGCCGACGGCGTTCAGCTCGACGCCGAACTCGCGAGCCAGTTGGCGCACCGCAGGACCTGCGTGAACCTTGGCGCCCGGCTTGGCCGGCGCAGCAGCCGGTGCGGCCGGTGCCGGGGCAGCGGCTGCAGGAGCAGCTTCAGCCTTGGCAGCCGCAGGTGCTGGTGCAGCAGCGGCCGGAGCCGGGGCAGCAGCAGGTGCAACGCCTTTGACTTTCAGCTTCAGGATCAGGTCGCCGGTACCGACTTCGTCATCCAGCTTGACGGAAACGCTTTCCACCACGCCAGCGGCAGGCGATGGAATTTCCATGCTCGCCTTGTCGGATTCCAGGGTGATCAGCGACTGATCGGCTTCGACGGTATCGCCGGCCTTGACCAGGACTTCGATGATCTTGGCCTTGCCCGAAGAGCCGATGTCCGGGACATGAATGTCCTGAACGCTGTCAGCAACCGGTGCAGCCGGGGCCGCAGCGGCTGGCGCTGGCGCAGCGGCAGCAGGTGCCGCCGCCTGAGCTGGCGCGGCCGCAGCCGGTGCCGCAGCACCTGCCACTTCCAGATCCAGAATCAGGTCGCCAGTGCCGACTTCGTCGTTGAGCTTGACGCTGATGCTCTTGACCACGCCAGCGGCAGGCGATGGGATTTCCATGCTGGCCTTGTCGGATTCCAGGGTGATCAGCGATTGATCAGCCTCGACGGTGTCGCCGACCTTGACCTGGATCTCGATGATCTGGGCCTTGCCCGACGAACCGATATCCGGCACGTGCACTTGCTGGGTGGTTGCAGCAGCAGGAGCGGCAGCTGGAGCTGGAGCCGCGGCAGCAGGAGCAGCCGCCGGTTTCGCTTCAGCTTTGGCAGCCGGCGCAGCGGCAGCCGCAGGGGCCGGGGCAGCGGCACCTTCGACTTCCAGCTCCAGCAGTTCGTCGCCTTCTTTCAGGCGATCGCCCAGCTTCACTTTGATGCTTTTGACGATGCCGGCTTTGGGAGCTGGGATTTCCATGCTCGCCTTGTCCGACTCAAGCGTCAGGATGCTCTGGTCGGCTTCCACACGGTCGCCGACCTTCACAAATAGTTCGATTACTTCACCTTCACCGCTGCCGATGTCAGGTACGCGAATGAGTTCGCTCACAGAGTGTCTCCTCAGCAGTCCAGTGGGTTGCGTTTTTCCGGGTTGATCCCGAACTTGGCGATGGCTTCAGACACCACCTTAGGTTCGATATCACCACGGTCAGCCAAGGCTTCCAGGGCTGCCAACACCACGAAATGACGGTCGACTTCGAAGAAGTGACGCAGCTTCTTACGGCTGTCACTGCGGCCGAAACCGTCGGTGCCCAGGACTTTGAATTCCTTGGACGGGACCCACTGACGAATTTGCTCAGCGAACAGCTTCATGTAGTCGGTAGACGCAATGACCGGACCTTGACGGCCGTTCAGGCACTCTTCGACATAGCTCAGTTTAGGCTTCTGACCCGGGTGCAGACGGTTGCTGCGCTCTACGGCCAGGCCGTCGCGACGCAGTTCGTTGAAGCTGGTAACGCTCCACACGTCAGCGCCGACGTTGAACTGTTCACGCAGGATTTTCGCCGCTTCGCGAACTTCGCGCAGGATGGTGCCGGAGCCCATCAGCTGAACGTGGTGCGCCGCTTCGCGGGTGTCTTCCTCGAGCAGGTACATGCCCTTGATGATGCCTTCCTCGACACCGGCCGGCATGGCTGGCTGCTGGTAGGACTCGTTCATCACGGTGATGTAGTAGAAAACGTCCTGCTGCTGTTCGGTCATCTTCTTCATGCCGTCCTGGATGATCACCGCCAGCTCGTAGCCGTAGGTTGGATCAAAGGTGCGGCAGTTCGGGATGGTGGCAGCCAGGATGTGGCTGTGACCGTCTTCGTGTTGCAGGCCTTCGCCGTTCAGCGTGGTCCGGCCGGCAGTGCCGCCGATCAGGAAACCACGGGTGCGGCTGTCGCCGGCAGCCCAAGCCAGGTCGCCGATACGCTGGAAGCCGAACATCGAGTAGAAGATGTAGAACGGCAGCATTGGCTGGTTGTGGCTGGAGTACGAAGTACCGGCAGCGATGAAGGAGCTCATGGCGCCCGCTTCGTTGATGCCTTCTTCGAGGATCTGGCCCTTCTTGTCTTCTTTGTAGAACATCACCTGGTCTTTATCGACTGGCTCGTAGAGCTGGCCGACGGAGGAGTAGATGCCCAACTGACGGAACATGCCTTCCATACCGAAGGTACGGGCTTCGTCCGGGATGATCGGAACGATGCGCGAACCGATTTCCTTGTCCTTGACCAGCTGCGCGAGGATCCGCACGAAGGCCATGGTGGTAGAGATTTCACGGTCGCCCGAGCCGTCCAGGATTGCCTTGAGGGTATCCAGCGGTGGCGTCGGGATGTCGAAGCTTTTGGCACGGCGCTGTGGCACGAAACCGCCCAGTGCAGTGCGGCGCTCGCTCAGGTAGCGGGCTTCGGCGCTGTTCGGTTCCGGTTTGAAGAACGGCAGGTTTTCCAGTTCTTCGTCACGGACCGGAATGTCGAAACGATCACGGAACAGCTTCAGGCTTTCAACATCAACTTTCTTGGTGTTGTGCGCAGTGTTCTTGGCTTCGCCGGCACCGGTGCCATAACCTTTGATGGTCTTGGCCAGGATGACGGTCGGTTGTTCTTTGTGGTTGACCGCTTCGTGATAGGCCGCATAGACCTTGTACGGGTCGTGGCCACCACGGTTGAGCTTCCAGATCTCGTCGTCGGACAAGTCTTCAACCATCGCCTTGAGTTCTGGCGAGTTGAAGAAGTGTTCACGTACGAACGCGCCGTCTTTGGCTTTGTAGTTCTGGTACTCGCCGTCGATGACTTCGTCCATGCGGCGTTGCAGGATACCGTCGACGTCTTTGGCCAGCAGTGGGTCCCAGAAACGGCCCCAGATGACTTTGGTCACGTTCCACTGAGCACCGCGGAACACGCCTTCGAGTTCCTGGATGATCTTGCCGTTGCCGCGAACCGGGCCATCAAGGCGCTGCAGGTTGCAGTTGATAACGAAGATCAGGTTGTCGAGCTTCTCGCGGCCAGCCAGCGAGATCGCGCCCAGGGATTCCGGCTCGTCGCACTCGCCGTCGCCCAGGAAGCACCAGACTTTTTGCTTGCCTTCAGGGATGAAGCCACGGGCTTCCAGGTACTTCATGAAGCGTGCCTGGTAGATCGCCTGGATCGGGCCCAGACCCATGGATACGGTCGGGAACTGCCAGAAATCAGGCATCAGCCAAGGGTGCGGATAGGACGACAAGCCTTGACCATCGACTTCCTGACGGAAGTTGTTCATCTGGTCTTCGGTGATGCGGCCTTCCATGAACGCACGGGCGTAGACGCCTGGCGAGGTGTGACCCTGGAAGTAGATCAGGTCGCCGCCGTGTTCGTCGGTCGGGGCCTGGAAGAAATAGTTGAAGCCGATGTCGTACAGGGTTGCGCTGGAGGCGAAGCTGGAGATGTGACCGCCCAGGTCAGAATCTTTCAGGTTCGTACGCATCACCATGGCCATCGCGTTCCAGCGTACCAACGAGCGAATGCGGCGTTCCATGAACAGGTCGCCAGGCATGCGTGCTTCGTGGGTAACGGGGATCGTGTTGCGGTATGGCGTGGTGATGGCGTAAGGCAATTGCGAACCGCTACGGGTTGCGAGTTCGCCCATACGGGTCATCAGATAGTGAGCGCGGTCTTCGCCTTCTTTGTCGAGAACCGATTCCAGGGCGTCCAGCCATTCCTGGGTTTCGACGGGATCGAGGTCTTGCATGGCTTGCTCCAGGGCGGAAAGGCTTCCAGAATCGGTTGCCTGAGTTTGCGACTGGCCTTGTGGGCAGACGATATAAATTCTTGGATTGCCGAGAGGTTGTTCCGGCGGCGTGTAGTTTTACTACAAATCATCGGGCATTTCAGCCTTTCGAATGTATATACGAGTAGTAAAACTACAGATGAGCGGCTTGTGGCCTCCAGCTGCGTTGTGAGAATAATCGTTAAGGTTGGTCTTTTTCCAACCAGAAAAGGTGAAAGCTTGATGCTGTCTGCCAAAAATAAAGAAATTTCAGCTATTTCTAACCTTTGTTCGACAGTCGATCACGTAGTGCATTCTCGCGAATCACTACATGCAGCCCTCTACACGCCGATCAAGGATAGACCATGAGCCTCCCTTCGCTTGCCGAACTGCCTGGCATCCTCCTGCCGTTTGTCACCCGCGCCGAGCAGTCGTTCCGTACGGCCGTCGCGGTGCTTCCCGACGACCATGGCCTGGCCGGCTGGACGCCTGAACGCTGGGCACAATTTGCCCGCGTCACCGCTGCCAGCGACTTCGTGACTGAACAAAGTGTCCGTGACCCATTGATGTTGCTGGAGCTGGTGCAGTCCGGTGAGCTGGATCGACGTTTTGCTCCCGGCGAGCTGTGTGCGCAGATTGCGGCAGCAGCGAATGCAGCAGAAACCGAAGATGAACTCGGTCGCGCCCTGCGTCGTCAACGTACCCGCCATCAAGTGCGGATCATTTGGCGCGACCTGACGCGTCAGTGCGATCTGATCCAGACCTGCCGCGACCTCTCGGACATGGCCGATGCCAGCATCGATCAGGCCTATCAGTGGTTGTACTCGCGGCATTGTCAGCAGTTCGGCGTGCCGACGGGCCGGCGCAGCGGCGAGCCGCAGCAAATGGTCATTCTCGGCATGGGCAAGCTCGGCGCAATGGAGCTCAACTTGTCGTCGGACATCGACCTGATCTTCGCCTACCCCGAGGGCGGCGAAACCGTCGGCGTGAAACGCTCGCTGGATAACCAGGAATTTTTCATTCGACTCGGTCAGCGCCTGATCAAGGCGCTGGACCCGATGACCGTCGATGGTTTCGTGTTCCGCGTCGACATGCGCCTGCGGCCTTACGGTTCGGCCGGCGCATTGGTCCTGAGCTTCAACGCGCTGGAACAGTATTACCAGGATCAGGGCCGCGACTGGGAACGCTACGCGATGATCAAGTCGCGGGTGGTGGCTGGCGATCAAGTGGCCGGCGCGCAATTGCAAGAAATGCTGCGGCCGTTCGTTTACCGGCGTTACCTCGACTTCTCGGCGATCGAAGCGCTGCGCACCATGAAGCAGCTGATTCAGCAGGAAGTCCGGCGCAAGGGCATGGCCGACAACATCAAACTCGGCTCCGGTGGCATTCGTGAAGTCGAATTTATCGCCCAGGCATTCCAGCTGATCCACGGCGGCCGCGACCTGAGCTTGCAGCAACGTCCTCTATTAAAAGTTCTGAGCACGCTGGAAGGTCAGGGTTACCTGCCGCCGGCGGTGATCAGCGAACTGCGCGAAGGCTACGAATTCCTGCGTTACACCGAACACGCGATCCAGGCGATTGCCGACCGCCAGACCCAGATGCTGCCGGACGGTACTCAGGATCAGGCGCGCATTGCCTTTATGTTGGGCTTCGCCGATTGGACCGCTTTCCACGAACAGCTGATGTATTGGCGCGGTCGCGTGGCGTGGCACTTCGGTCAGGTGATCGCCGATCCCGACGAAGAAGAAGGCACCGAGAGCGAAGTGGTGGTTGGCGGTGAATGGCTGCCGTTGTGGGAAGAGGCTCAGGATGAAGAGGCCGCTTGCCGTCAGTTGGAAGAGGGCGGTTTCGCTGATGCCACCAAAGCCCTGAAAGCGTTGGCCGGTTTGCGCAGCAGCCCGCAGCTGCGGGCGATGCAGCGCTTGGGGCGTGAGCGCCTCGATGCCTTTATTCCGCGGTTGCTGGCTCAGGCTGTCGAACACGCCAATCCGGATCTGGTGCTGGAAAGAGTATTGCCGCTGGTGGAAGCCGTGGCCCGTCGTTCCGCGTATCTGGTGTTGCTGACCGAGAATCCCGGTGCGCTGCGACGCTTGCTGACCCTGTGCGCCGCGAGCCCGTGGATTGCCGAACAGATCACCCGCTTCCCGCTGCTGCTCGACGAATTGCTCAACGAAGGTCGGCTGTTCAAACCGCCGCTGGCGCCGGAACTGGCCGCCGAGTTGCGCGAGCGTTTGACGCGGATTCCCGAAGACGACCTCGAGCAGCAAATGGAAGCCCTGCGGCATTTCAAACTGGCGCACCGTTTACGGGTCGCCGCTTCGGAAATCGCCGGCAGCCTGCCGTTGATGAAGGTCAGTGATTACCTGACGTGGCTCGCCGAAGCGATCCTGGAACAAGTGCTGGCCCTGGCCTGGCGCCAGACCGTGGCCAAATACGGTACGCCGCTGCGTACCGACGGCACCTTGTGCGATCCCGGCTTCATCATTGTCGGTTACGGGAAAGTCGGCGGTCTGGAACTGGGGCATGGTTCGGACCTGGACCTGGTGTTTATCCACGATGGCGACCCGCAGGCGGAAACCGACGGGCCGAAACCTATCGACGGCGCGCAATTTTTCACCCGACTGGGGCAGCGGATCATTCACTTGCTCACGGCCCAGACCAACTCCGGTCAGCTGTATGAAGTGGACATGCGTCTGCGGCCGTCCGGGGCCTCGGGGTTGCTGGTGAGTTCGGTGGGGGCGTTTGCCCGGTATCAGGAAAATGAAGCCTGGACGTGGGAGCATCAGGCATTGGTGCGGGCGCGAGTGTTGGTGGGCAGTCGGGACGTTGGGCAGGCTTTCGAGAAAGTCCGCGCGGCGGTATTGGGCAAGCCGCGGGACCTTGCAACCTTGCGCCAGGAGGTCAGCGAGATGCGCGCCAAAATGCGCGATAACCTTGGCAGCAAGAGTACCGCGGCGGGCACCGGAGCAAATGCCTTCGAGGCCACGGCGCCGTTCGATCTCAAGCAGGACGCCGGAGGTATCGTCGATATTGAATTTATGGTGCAATACGCGGCCCTGGCGTGGTCCGAATCGCACCCGTCATTGCTGCGCTGGACTGACAATATCCGCATTCTGGAAGGGCTGGAGGAGGAAGGGCTGATGCCCGCCGAAGACGCCAGCCTGTTGCGCGAGGCCTATAAAGCCTACCGTTCAGCCGCTCACCGGCAGGCCTTGCAGAAGGACGCCGGGGTGATACCGGGCGACCAGTTCGTGGACGAACGGCGGCAGGTAGTGCGGATCTGGCGCGAGCTGGGGCTAAGCTGAACTGGATAATTGAAACATCCAATACCCAATGTGGGAGCGAGCCTGCTCGCGAAGGCGGAGTGTCAGTCACCCTCTATGTTGAGTGTGACGGCCTCTTCGCGAGCAAGCCCGCTCCCACAGTAGATCTGCAGTGTTTTGTAGAATTCTCGAGGCGGGGAGGCGTATGCCTCCCCGGCTCGTTTATGGAAACCACATGAAAATTCTGATCGTTGGGCCCAGTTGGGTCGGTGACATGGTGATGGCGCAGACACTGTTTCAGTGTCTCAAGCAGCGCCACCCGCAATGCGAAATCGACGTGCTGGCCCCCGAGTGGAGCCGGCCGATTCTTGAGCGCATGCCCGAAGTACGCCAGGCCTTGAGCTTTCCGCTCGGTCACGGTGCTTTGGAGCTGGCGACGCGTCGGCGCATCGGCAAATCCCTGGCCGGCCAGTACGACCAGGCGATCCTGCTGCCCAATTCCCTGAAGTCGGCACTGGTGCCGTTCTTCGCCGGCATCCCGAAACGTACCGGCTGGCGTGGCGAATTCCGCTACGGCCTGCTCAATGACGTGCGCACGCTGGATAAAGAACGTTACCCGCTGATGATCGAACGCTTCATGGCCCTGGCTTACGAGCCGGGTGCCGAGCTGCCGACACCTTATCCACGGCCGAGCCTGCAGATTGACCCGGTCACTCGCGAAGCGGCAATGGCCAAGTTCGGCCTGGCCCTCGACCGTCCGGTGTTGGTGCTGTGCCCTGGTGCCGAGTTTGGCGAGTCCAAGCGCTGGCCGTCCGAGCACTATGCCAAGGTTGCCGAAGCGAAGATCCGTGAAGGCTGGCAAGTCTGGCTGTTCGGTTCGAAAAACGATCACGCCGTCGGCGAAGACATCCGTTCGCGGCTGATTCCCGGCCTGCGTGAAGAGTCGGTGAACCTCAGCGGCGGCACCTCCCTGGCCGAAGCCATCGACCTGATGTCCTGCGCCGACGCGGTGGTGTCCAACGACTCCGGCCTGATGCACGTTGCCGCCGCGCTGAATCGCCCGTTGGTGGCGGTTTATGGCTCGACGTCGCCGGGTTTCACGCCGCCACTGGCCGAGCACGTCGAGATCGTGCGCCTGGGCATCGAATGCAGTCCCTGCTTCGATCGCACGTGCCGTTTCGGTCATTACAACTGCCTGCGCCAGCTCATGCCGCAAGCGGTGAACGAAGCCTTGCAGCGTTTGCAGGGCACTGTGGTCGAGGTCAAATAGTTTGCGGGTACTGCTGATCAAGACTTCTTCGCTGGGCGACGTGATTCATGCGTTGCCGGCGCTGACCGACGCGGCACGGGCGATCCCCGGCATCCAGTTCGACTGGGTGGTGGAAGAAGGCTTCGCCGAAATCCCTACCTGGCACCCGGCCGTGGGCAAGGTGATTCCGGTGGCGATCCGTCGCTGGCGCAAAAACATCTGGCAGACCATCAAGAGTGGCGAGTGGAAGCGCTTCAAGCAAAGCGTTCGCGCTAACAAATATGATTTGGTGATCGATGCCCAGGGCCTGCTGAAAAGCGCGTTGCTGACCCGATACGCCAAAGCCCCGGTGGCCGGGCTGGATAAAAACTCGGCCCGCGAGCCGATTGCCGCACGCTTCTATTCCCGGCGTCTGGCCGTGGCCCGTGGGCAACACGCGGTGGAGCGGGTGCGTCAGTTGTTCGCCGTGGCCCTGGGTTACGACCTGCCAAAAGGCTTGGGCGATTACGGCCTGAACGTCGAACGACTGGTGGAATTGCCGCGCAAGAATCCTTACGTGGTGTTCCTGCACGGCACCACGTGGGACACCAAGCATTGGCCTGAAGCCTACTGGCGCGAGTTGGCCGAGCGCGTCGGCTATCTCGGTGTCGCGGTGAAGCTGCCGTGGGGTAATCCGATCGAGAAAGCCCGGGCTGAACGCATCGCCAAAGACATGAGGCACGTCGAAGTGCTGCCCAAGCTGAATCTTGCGGGTGTCGGCAAAGTGCTGGCCGGCGCGCAAGCCTGCGTGGCGGTGGACACCGGTCTCGGTCACCTCGCCGCTGCGCTGGACGTGCCGACGCTGTCGCTGTTCGGCCCGACCAACCCGGGCCTGACCGGCGCCTACGGTAAAGCGCAGATTCACATCGCTAGCGATTTCCCCTGCGCGCCGTGTATGCAAAAGAAATGTACGTATCAACCGACGGCCGAAGATGCCCGTCAGTTTGACCTTAAGCGCGAGTGGCCCCTGTGCTTCACGCGTCTGAATCCCGAGCGTGTCGCGACCCGACTGAGCACGTTGTTACTGGCTGAGGAGCTGCGCTGATGCAATTGGCATTCGTCTTGTACAAGTACTTTCCATTCGGGGGGTTGCAGCGCGACTTCATGCGCATCGCCCTGGAATGTCAGCAGCGCGGCCATCAGATTCGGGTCTACACGCTGATCTGGGAGGGCGACATTCCGCCGGGCTTCGAAGTGTTGGTGGCGCCGGTCAAGGCATTCTTCAATCATCGACGCAACGAGAAGCTCAGCGAATGGATGGAAGCGGATCTGGCCAAGCGTCCGGTGGACCGTTTGATCGGCTTCAACAAAATGCCGGGTCTGGACGTCTACTATGCCGCCGACGGCTGCTTCGAAGACAAGGCGCAGAACCTGCGCAACTCGCTGTACCGTCGTTGGGGCCGCTACCGGCACTTCGCCGAGTACGAGCGCGCCGTGTTCGCCAAGGATGCCAAGACCGAAGTGCTGATGATTTCCGAAGTCCAGCAGCCGCTGTTCATCAAACATTACGACACGCCGCTTGAGCGCTTCCACTTGCTGCCGCCGGGTATCTCTCAGGACCGTCGCGCGCCGGCCAATGCCGCCGAGATCCGTGCCGAATTCCGTCGCGAATTCCACCTGAAAGACGATGATCTGCTGCTGGTGCAAATCGGCTCCGGGTTCAAGACCAAGGGTGTGGATCGCAGCCTCAAGGCGCTGGCCGCATTGCCCGCCGATCTGAAGAAACGCACCCGGCTGTTTGTAATTGGCCAGGACGACCCCAAATTATTCCAGATGCAGAGCGCCACACTGGGGCTCGGCGATAACGTGACGTTCCTCAAGGGCCGCAGCGACATCCCGCGTTTTCTGCTCGGCGCCGATCTGTTGATTCACCCGGCGTACAACGAAAACACCGGGACTGTGTTGCTCGAAGCCCTGGTGGCCGGGTTGCCGGTGCTGGTGAGTGCGGTGTGTGGTTACGCCCATTACATCGCCGAGGCCGACGCCGGTCTGGTGCTGGACGAGCCTTTCGATCAGACGCAGCTGACTCAGTACCTGACCGGAATGTTGAACGACGCTCAAGCACGGGCGGCCTGGAGCCGCAACGGTCTGGCCTTCGCCGAGACGGCCGACCTCTACAGCATGCCGCAGCACGCGGCCGATGTGATTCTGGCGGAGCACGCTTAATGAAGTTGATGCTGGGTGAACCGTTCAAGAGCCTCTGGGCCGGTCGCGACCCGTTCGCCGAAGTCGAGGGTCTCCAGGGCGAGGTATACCGCGAACTTGAAGCGCGCCGGACCCTGCGTACCGAAGTCGATGGCAATGGCTTTTTCGTGAAGATCCACCGTGGCATTGGCTGGGGCGAGATCTTCAAGAACCTGCTCACTGCCAAGTTACCGGTGCTCGGTGCCGGCCAGGAATGGAAGGCCATTCAGCGCCTGCAAGAAGTCGGCGTGCCGACCATGACCGCCGTTGCTTATGGCGAGAAGGGCAGCAACCCGGCGGACCAGCATTCGTTCATCGTTACCGAAGAGTTGGCGCCCACTGTCAGCCTTGAAGACTTCAGCATCGACTGGGTCAAGCACCCGCCCGAGCCAAAACTCAAGCGTGCGTTGATCGCCGAGGTCGCGCGCATGACCGGCATGATGCACCGCGCCGGGGTCAACCATCGCGACTGCTACATCTGCCATTTTCTGCTGCACACCGACAAACCGGTGACGGCCGACGATTTCAAACTCTCGGTGATCGACCTGCACCGCGCCCAGACCCGTCCGGCGATCACTCAGCGCTGGCGCAACAAGGATCTGGCAGCGTTGTACTTTTCAGCCCTGGACATTGGCTTGACCCAGCGTGACAAACTGCGCTTCCTCAAGGGCTACTTCCAGCAGCCGCTGCGGCAGATTCTGGCTGAAGAAGCGCCGCTGCTTGCCTGGCTCGAAGGCAAGGCCAACAAACTTTACGACCGTAAACAGCGATACGGGGATGCGCTCTGATGGCGGGTTGGAAACTGGAGCCTGCGTACAGCGATCTGGCAGAAGATTTCGGCAGTCTTGAGGCTGTGTTTGCGCTCCAGGGCGAGCGCTTGACCCGCGACCCGTTGTCCGAGGTCATTCGCGTCCAGCGCAATGGCGTCAACTATTACGTCAAACGCTACGTGGGTGCCGGCAAAGGTCTGCGTCGCTATCTGGGTAAACCCCGGGTGAAGGCCGAGTGGCAGAACCTCAAACGCTTTGCCAAGTGGGGCATTCCCACCGCCGAAGTGGTGGCCTGGGGGCTGGAGCGTCGCGGTGCGGCGTACGATCGTGGGGCAATGATCACCCGTGAGCTGCCGCATACCGAAGACTTGTCGGCTTTGGCCGAGCGGCATGATCCAAAGCTGGCGGACCGCGCCTGGGTCGATAAAGTCAGCCGGCAGCTGGCGGGTTATACCCGGACCATGCACGACCACCGCTTCACCCATAACGATTTGAAGTGGCGCAACCTGCTGATCGACGATGAGCCCCGACTGTTTTTGATCGACTGCCCGAACGGCGATTTCTGGCGCGGCTTCTGGCTCAAGTACCGGATCACCAAGGACCTGGCGTGTCTGGACAAAGTCGCCAAGTATCACTTGTCGGCTACTCAGCGCCTGCGCTTTTACCTGCAATACCGCCAGTGTGATCGGCTGAATGCCGCCGATAAAAAACGGATCCGGCACGTGGTGAGATTTTTCGAGGGACGCGAATGACTGATTTTCTGGCCGCTGAAGACCGTGCGCTGCTTGAGCGTCACGGCCTCGGCACCTTCGACGCACTCTGGGCCAAGCAGCTCGACGCTGTGGACGAACCCAACACCGCTCGCGGTGGCTGGAGCAGCGTGTTTCGGCTGGATCTGGAAGGTCATGGCTACTACCTCAAGCGCCAGAGCAACTACCAGATGCGCACGTTGCATGCGCCCTTTGGCGAGCCGAGTTTTGCCCGCGAATTTCGCAATATCAGTCGCTATGAGCGATTCGGGATTCCTGCGTTGAAAGCGGCATTCTTCGGTGAGCGCAAGGTCGACGGCGAGGTCCGGGCGATTCTGCTGACCCGTGCGCTGGACGGTTGGGATGACCTGGATTCGCTATTGCAGCGCTGGTCGGACCTGAGTTCGGCGCAGCATTCGGCGATTATGAAAGCCTGCGGTCAACTGGCTCGGTGCCTGCACGGCGCGCGTCAGGTTCACGGTTGCTTCTACCCCAAACACATTTTTCTCCAGGCCACCGGCGACGGTTACCTGGCCCAGCTGATCGACCTGGAAAAGACTCGGCCGTTGCTGTTTGGTCTGCGTGACCGGGCCAAAGACCTGGAGCCGTTGCTGCGTCGGGCACCTGAATGGAACGAAGTGCAGTTGCGCGAGCTGCTGGCCGCCTATCTGGATCAATCGCAAGACAGTTCGCTGATCGACAGCTGGCTTGCGCGCCTGACCGCGCGGCGCAGTCATAAGGAGGCGCGCTGATGCGTTTGTCTGAGCTGAAAAACGCTGGTCGCAGCCCGAGCCTGCCGCTGAATATTCCACTGGCCGATGCAGCCGGTCCTGCCGAGTTGCAGTTGCTGAGTCTGTTGCGGGTGTTGCCGGGGCAGCGTTATGTCGGTGCCGGCGTCTGGCGTGGGCGGCCGGTGCTGGCCAAGTTGCTGGTCGGCAGCAAAGCGGCGCGGCATTTTCAGCGGGAACGCAACGGTGTGCATTTGCTCGCCGCCCAGGGCCTGACCACGCCGCAACTGTTGGCCGACGGCCTGAAGGACGGCGAGGGCGGCTGGCTGCTGTTCGAGTTCATCGAGGGCGCCGAAAGCCTCGGTGAAACCTGGAAACAGGTCGAGCATTTGCCGGTGCTGGCGGATATGCAAGGGGCTGTGCTGGCCGAGGCGTTGGGCGCTATCGGCCAAATGCATCGCAAGGGGCTCTGGCAGGAAGACCTGCACCTGGACAACCTCTTGCGCCAGCGCGGCCGGTTGTATTTGATTGATGGCGGCGGCGTCTGCTCCGAAACCCCTGGCGAGCCACTGTCGCGGCAGAAAGTCCTGGAAAACCTCGGGGTGTTTTTCGCCCAGTTGCCCAAGTCGCTGGAACCGTTCACCGAAGAGTTGCTGGTGTATTACCTGCTGAGCAACGGCGAGCATGCCTTGCCGTTGGAAGCGTTGCAGAAGCAGATCAGCAAGGTTCGCAGCTGGCGCCTGAAGGACTTCCTGATCAAGGTCGGCCGCGAATGCACGCTGTTCAGTGTCCAGCGCGGAGCGTTCGGCTTGCGGGCGATTCGCCGCGAGGAAGAAGCAGCGATGCTGCCGGTGCTGGCGCAGGCCGATGCGCTGCTCGATCAGGGCCATCTGTACAAGACCGGCGGTGCGGCGAGCGTCGGCAGGGTCGAGGTGGCTGGTCGTACGCTGGTGATCAAGCGCTACAACATCAAAGGTTTTGCCCACTGGCTCAAACGCTTCTGGCGTCCGAGCCGTGCCTGGCACTCCTGGCGTGAAGGCAATCGCCTGGCGTTTCTCGGCATCGCCACGCCCAAACCGTTGGCGTTGCTGGAGAAGCGTTTTCTCTGGTTGCGCAGTCGGGCTTATCTGGTGACCGAGTATTTGCCGGGGCCGGACATCATCGAGCGCTTTGCGCCTTACGTTGAAAGTGGTGAGGCACCGGAAGCCGAGTTGCTGGCGCTGGATCATTTGTTTGCCGAGATGATTCTTGAGCGGATCAGTCATGGGGATTTCAAGGGGCATAACCTGTTCTGGCAGCAAGATCGCTGGGCGCTGATTGATCTGGATTCGATGTGTCAGCATGCCTCGGTGAACAGCTTTGCCCCGGCCTATGCGCGGGATCGGGCGCGGTTCATGCGTAACTGGCCGCAGAGTAGTGCGCTTTATCAGGTGATTGATCAGCGTCTTCCCAAAGATATCTCTAGCGCTGCCTGAATCCCTTCGCGAGATTAGGGACAGGTTTTTATGAATCGTCCTACATGATCTACAGAGCCCATGAACTGTGCCCTGGATAACCGCGATGCTAGTTTGCCTGACGTTCACGGAGGGCAGATTTTGACCATAAAAATGGCGGTGTTGCTGGGCACTTTCTCATTGGCGTTATCGGGCTGCGGGACCGCTGTTACGGTGCTGCAGTCTGATGAAGACGCGACTCGCAGCCTCAGGCAGCAAAAAACCTACTGTCAATCCATCCCGCGTATCTACAGCGGATTGGCTTTCGACTTTTGCGTATTAAACGCAGCGCCTGATCCCACGGGCATTCTTTTGCCGTTCGTGTTGGTGGATTTCACCCTGTCGGGTGTTTTCGACACCGTCCTCCTGCCCTACACGATTTACCGACAAGCTACCGACGGCAATATCAGTATTTATTGGCGAGCAGGCCGCGGGTAACTCTTTTGTATTCCTGCGTGTCAGTGCTACACCTGACGCACTTGGCTCGAAGAACAAAAGGTGAATAGCTCGTGTCGACCCCGATTTTTCCCTCTCAACAGTTTTTTCTTTTTGAAAACGAAAGCGAAGCTGAAACTAATGTTGAGGCGGAAAAGCTTTTACCTCCGTCCGGGAGGTACAGCGATTTCATAATCTATGTGGATGAGAGCGGCGATCATGGGATGCAAACATTAGATCCAAACTACCCAATGTTTGTGCTGGCATTTTGTGTGTTTCATAAAAGGCATTATTGCGAAAAGGTTATTCCCGCCCTTCAGAAGTTCAAATTTAATCATATGGGTCATGACCTGATCGGTCTGCATGAATTGGAAATTCGAAAAGAAAAGGGAGCGTTCTCTAGTCTTTTCACATCAAGGCAACACAAACATGCCTTTCTCGATGAGTTGACGGGAATCATTGACGCCAGCAATTTCGTCCTGATCAGCTGCGTTATCGACAAAGCCGCTCTTCGCGAAAAGCAAGGTCCTGTCCACAATCCTTATCACGTCGCGCTCGGATTCTGCCTTGAAACGCTTTATGAGTATTTGCAGGAAAAGAATCAACAGAGCGTTTTAACTCATGTGATTTTCGAGCGTCGAGGGAAGCGGGAGGATAATGAGCTTGAACTGGAGTTTCGTCGCATGTGCGATGGCGCGAACAGATTGGGCATACAACTGCCGTTCGACATCGTCTTTGCGACCAAACAAGTGAATTCCACGGGGTTACAGCTAGCGGATCTTGTTGCAAGACCCATTGGTATGAGCGTTTTGCGGTCGGGGCAAGAAAATCGTGCCTTTGACGTGCTCAAGCGAAAGTTCTACTGCAGTGGTGGGCGTAACAATGTGGGAGAGGGTTTCGAGAATTGGGGGTTAAAAATTTTCCCTCTCTCAGAAAGCGAAAAGCCCCGGTGAAACTCACCGAGGCCACAACGCCGACCGGGATCCCCCAGTCCATTTGCGCAGGAGTCTATGTCGAGGCCCGTCATCTGTCAACGCGCCAGCTTGCCACTTCCGGCTAGAGGCTTGCCGTCGCTTTTAAGCTATAATCCCGCCCTTTAGCTGCCACTCGCCCTTTGCGAGGGCACATTAATCTTTGAGGCGCCTTGCGCCTGCATGCAGACTAAAGAGGCTAGACCCCTGTGGCATTGACGATTCTTGGCCTGTCCGGCGCCCTTAGCCATGATCCTTCCGCAGCCTTGTACATCGACGGCAAGCTGGTCGCGGCGGCTGAGGAAGAGCGCTTTGTGCGCGATAAACATGCAAAGAACCGCATGCCTTACGAGTCGGCGAAGTTCTGCCTCGAGCAGGCTGGCATCAAGCCGTCCGATGTTGATGTGGTAGCGATTCCATTCGCGCCGATCAGCCTGTTCGGCAAGGCTCGCTGGCATTACGCCAAGCGTTACTGGTACGCCCCGGACCGCGCGCTCGACGCGATCCTGATGGGTAACCGTCGCTACAAGCGCTATCGCAACAAGATTGTCTGGTGCCTCGAGCAACTGGGTTTCGATCCGAAAAAAATCAAGATCGAACCGGTCGAGCATCACCTGGCCCACGCCTCCAGCGCTTATCACTGCTCCGGTTTCAAAGAGAAAACCGCGATCCTCGGGATCGACGGCAAGGGTGAGTACGCCACGACCTTTTTCGGTTACGGCGAAAACGGCAAGATCCACAAGATCAAGGAATTCTTCGATCCGGACTCCCTCGGCGGCCTGTACGGCGCGATCACCGAGTTCCTCGGTTTCGAGATGCTCGACGGTGAGTTCAAGGTCATGGGCATGGCGCCGTATGGCGATGCCAGCAAATACGATTTCTCGCGCCTGGCCTCGTTCGAGAACGGCGAGCTGGTGATCAACACCGACTACGCCAACGTCATCGGCCTGCGTCGTTATAAAGAGAAGGGCAAAGGTTTCTACTTCTCGCCGAAGCTGATCGAGTGGCTGGGTCCCAAGCGCGAAGGCGACATCGCCGACGAGCCGTACATCCACTACGCCGCGAGCATGCAAGCGCTGTTCGAAAAGATCTCGCTGCAGATGATCGACCACTATCTGGGCGACGTGCTCAAGGAAACCGGCAAAATGGCTTACGCCGGCGGCTGTGCCTTGAACGTCAAGCTGAACCAGAAAATCATCGCCCGCGACGACGTTAAAGAACTGTTCGTGCAGCCTGCGTCCGGCGATGCCGGCACCGCAGTCGGCGCGGCGGCCTATGTGTCCCACGCCCGTGGTGTGCCGGTCGAGAAGATGGAACACGTCTACCTCGGTCCGTCGTACACCAACGAAGACGTCCTCGCTGCATGCGCCCGTCACCCGAGCAAGCCGGTATGGCGCAAGCTTGAGAACATGCCGGAAAACATCGCCAAAATCATGGTCGATGGCAACCCGGTGGCCTGGTTCCAGGGCCGTATGGAATTCGGTCCGCGCGCCTTGGGCGGTCGTTCGATCATTGGTTGCCCGAGTGCGACTGGCGTGGCTGACCGCATCAACCACCAGATCAAGTTCCGCGAGCGCTGGAGGCCTTTCTGCCCGTCGATGCTCGACACCGTTGCACCGCAGATGATCAAGATCGATCACCCGGCGCCGTTCATGACCTTCACCTTTGAAGTGGCGGAAGAGTGGAAGACCCGCGTGCCGGAAGTCGTCCATGAAGACGGCACGTCCCGGGCCCAGGTGCTCAAGCGCGAATACAACCCGCGCTACTACGACATGATGAAGGCGCTGGAAGTGCTGACCGGTAACGGCGTGTCGCTGAACACCTCGCTCAACCGTCGTGGCGAACCGATGATCTGCTCGCCGACGGATGCCCTGAACATGTTCTTCGGTTCCGATCTACAGTATCTGATCATGGAAGACATCCTGGTGGTCAAAGAGGGCGCGGACGCATATGACACGCTCGGCTGAACGCCATGTGCTGCAGTTCTGTCACGGCTATGACGGGCCGTTTCTGGACTGCGCCCGGCAGTACGCCAGCCTGTTCGCGGGGACCGGTTATCGAGTGACCACGGTGTTTCTGACCGGGGCTGCCGATGCCGAAGTCGCCGCGGGCTGTGCTTCCGATGAAGTGCTGTTCATGGAATACAGCTCCAAGGCCATTCGTGGCCTGAAGCTGGGCGCCATCAGCGATCTGCGCAAGATCGCCGCCTCGCGCAATTTCAGTTTTTGCATCGCCCACCGTTTCAAGCCTATTTATATCGCCTTGCTCGGCACGTCGTTGCCGGTGATTGGCGTGCATCACGCGTTTGACGATTACAAGCGCGGCACACGCAAACTCTTCGCGAATATTTTCCGCAAGCGCCTGAGCCTGCTCGGGGTTTCCGATGCCGTGCGCGACGACATGCGTCATTGCCTGCCGAAGTGGCCGGCGGCGCGGATTCAGACGCTCTATAACCGTATCGATGTGCAGACCTTGCAGGACAGCCAAGTATCAGTTCGCGAGGCCAGGGAAACCCTCGGTCTGGCGCCGGATGCCTGGGTTGTCGGCAATGTCGGACGGCTGCATCCGGACAAGGATCAGACCACGCTGCTGCACGGTTTTGCTGCGGCGTTGCCGGGTTTGCCGGCCAGCAGTCAACTGGTGATGCTCGGTGCCGGTCGACTGGAACAGGACCTCAAGGCCCTGGCCCGTGAGTTGGGTATCGGCGACCGCGTGCTGTTCCTCGGTCAGGTGCCTGAAGCCCGACGTTATTTCCGTGCCTTCGATGTGTTTGCCCTGAGCTCCGATCACGAACCGTTCGGCATGGTCCTGCTGGAGGCCATGGCTGCCGGCGTGCCCTTGCTCGCCACGGCGTGTGGCGGGGCGAAGGAAGTGGTCGAGGGCGTCGGTATTCTGTTCCCGCTGGGCGATGCCGAACACTTGGCTCAAGGGCTGCAACATCTGGCCGCGATGGACGAGCAGCAGCGTCACCAATGTGCCGAGCTGATGCTCGATCGCTTGCGTGAGCGCTTCTCCGACCGCGCGGTGCGCGATGCTTTCTGGCGTTTGCCGCACGTTACCGAACTGGCGCCGAGGGGCTGATGCTCAACCGATTTCAAGGCTGGCGCGAACGTGGCTGGGCGGTAGTCGACGCCTCGACATATGCCGAGGCCTGGCAACGTTACGGCGGCAGCGTCGCCACTCATCCCATAGTGGTCGAGCGACTGGCGCAGTTGGCCGACATTCCTGTGCGCTACCTGGCCTGGGAGCAAAACGGTGAAGTCAAAGCCGCGATCCCGACCTGGGGCCGCGACCTCGCCTTGTCCAAGGATGTGCTCAAGCGCTGCGGTAAAAAAGGTCTGTTCGACCTCGGTAATGCCGAGCTCATCCTGCCGGCCGCTGCCGATGCACAAGCGCCGCTGCGTCATCGTGGACGCTACCTGTCGGCGCTGAATGAAGGCCGTTTTACCGGCATCAAGTTGCAGGCTGAACAGCTGGCGATGGCCCGCACTCCCGAAGAACTGTCGAAGAAGTTTCGCTACAACCAGCGTCGTGAATTGCGATTGCTGGAAGAAGCGGGCGGAGTGGTCCGGCCGGTCGCGGAGTTTTCCAGCCCTGAACTGGCGGCGATCTATTGCGACCTGTTCCAGCGTCGCTGGGGCTTCCCGGCGACGGGGGCCGAGCGCATGGCTGAGGTCATCGAGTTGCTGCGTGATTTGCTGATCGGCTCGGTGATTTTCCTCAACGATGCGCCGATAGCGATTCAACTGGTCTACCGTGTCGAGACACCGCAGTGGATCAGCGTCGAGTACATCAATGGCGGCGTCGATCCCGAAACCCGCGAATTCAGTCCGGGCAGCGTGCTGAGCTTTCTCAATACGCAAAGCGCCTGGGAGCATGCCCGGGCGTTGGACAAACCCTTGCGCTTTTCTTTCGGTCGCGCCGACCGTGAATACAAGGATCGCTGGTGCAATCCTGTGCCGGTGTTCACCGTATGAGTCAGCCCATGAACCGCAAACAGCAATTGCTCAAGCGCCATCGACGCAACAAACGCATCGGTCTGCTCATCGCGCTGGTGCTATTGATTGCCGTTGGTGTACTGGTGACCTGGTGGCTGCCATTGGTACTCGCGGTTCTGGGCTGGATTGCCCACGAGGCATGGTTCGCCGACCATCTGTTTTATTCGCCCAAAGACGATTACCAGTACAGCTTCCCGCCGTACACCCAACAGCCCAAGGTTCACCTGGACGGTGAGCGTTTGCGCCTGGACGACGGCGTCATGCTGGTCGACGACGCCACCCTGGTGTTGGCGCTACGGATAAAATGCACCTGGTTGGGACGCTTCATCGATCCTGTGGTCGAGTTGTCGGGGGGGGATAACCCGGACCGACAAACCTTCGAACGCGGAGTGAACGGCCTGCGTTACCTCAACCTCAGTGGTCAGGCGCAGGTTCTGTCGCAAGGTGAGTTACGCCTGCGTGGGCGTTTCTGCCGACTGCTGGGTGAGCCGGTGCTCAGGGCGTTCGAGCATCCGGATTACAGCCGTCAACGGGTGATGGTGATCGCGCCCCACGCCGACGATGCCGAGTTGGCCGCATTCGGTTTGTACAGCAGCGCCAGTCAAAGCTGGATCGTGACCTTGACCGCCGGTGAAATCGAGGCCGGGCACTATCAGCAAATGGGGCTCAATGGCGTCGAAGCGTCCCGCTTGAAAGGCTCGCTTCGCGCCTGGGACAGTCTCAGCGTGCCGCTGTGGGGCGGCGTACCTCAGGAGCGCTGTATTCAGTTGGGGTATTTCTGCCTGCAATTGTCCGCCATGCAAAGCGCGCCGGCCGAGGCCGTGGCGTCCCGCGAGGCACAGCTTGGCGATACCCGATATTTTCGACGGTTCAATCCGTTTGCCCTGGGCAGTGACGTCGATGGCATACCGTCCTGGAACAACCTTTTGGCCGACCTGAGTGAGTTGATCGAGCGTATCCAGCCCCAGGTCATCGTTTTGCCACATCCGCGTTTCGACCCGCACCCAGACCATCTATGCTCACAGCAGGCGGTGATGCAGGCATTGAACGGTACAGCCTGGCAGCCCGAAACCTTATTGCATTACGCCAATCATCTACACGACAACGATCGCTGGCCAATGGGTGATGCCGGGACCGGTGTGACACTGCCACCACAGATCAATAATCATGAACCGTTGCGTCCTTGGGCGCTTTGTCTGTCTGCCGAAAAACAGTGGCACAAGGCTATGTCGTTGGGCATGATGCACGACCTTCAGCCCCGACTTCCCCTCAAGCGTCTACTTCGCCGGGCGATACAACGTTGTCTGGCGGCCCGACACTGGCCGGTTTTCGGCGAAAACGAGTTCTTCCGTAAAGCGGTGCGACGCCACGAATTATTCTGGGTCCAAGAGCTGTCTGGAAAGAGAGAGACCAATTGAAAGTTCTGTTTCTGGTGCAGAAAGAGCAGCGAGCGATCCTTGATCGACTGTATGACGGTATCGCCGAGCACTGCGACTGCGACAAGCGCGAGCTGACCAGTGCGGAGCAGGACGACTTGCGTGGATACTTTCGCAAGCATGTCGATGTGACCCGCTATGACCGCATTGTTTTTTTCCTGCGCTTCAAAAAAGAAATCAGACAGGTGAGGTTCATCCAAACCCTGCCTAATCTGGTTATTCTGGAACACGATGCGTACCAGAATTACATCCCGTGCAAGTACACCGGCAAGTTCAGTGCGCATTACCGCAAGCTGCCTTGGGCGCGGGTGATCAGCTCGGGTTTCATGGTCAGCCAGCGCTTGCGTGATGAAGGGTTTGACGCACATTTCGTGCCCAAGGGCTACGATCAGGCGCTGTTGCAAAACTGCCAGCGTGAACGTGATATCGAACTGGGTTTCGTCGGCAGTCTCAATAGCGTGGCGTATGCCGGACGCAAGGCCATGCTCGAGTCCGTGGCCGACGTGGAGAACCTGCTGATCACGCGCACCAAGTCGGGTGAGGAATACTGCGAGACGTTGAGCCGGATCCGTTACTTCGTGAGTGCCGACGTCGGCATGGGCGAATACATGATCAAGAATTTCGAGGCCATGGCCTGTGGTTGTGTGCTGTTTGCTTACGATCAAGGGGAAGCAGAGAATCGCGCGCTGGGGTTTGTCGATATGCACAACATCGTGCTCTATCGAACCCGCGACGAACTCAGGGAAAAACTGGCGGTGTTGCGCGAGTCCCCACAGCTGACCGAGACCATTTCATTGGCCGGGCAGGCTTTGGTAGAGCAGCGTTACACGTTCCGGGCTGTAGGACATGCGATTGTCGACGCCCTGCGTGCGCCGTTGCGCGAGCATGTTCCGCTGGGCTGGAAAGAAAAATTACGCTTGTCGCTGGGGCTGTGAAGTCGGGCGATTAAACAACCAATGGTGCGGTGCAAATAAATGCTGTTCAGCGAGACTAGCGACATTTCGGTAGTAATCACTAGTTGCGGTCGCTTCGATCTGTTGAAGCGTACCCTCGAGACGTTTGACCGGTTCAACACGGCTCCCATTCGTAAAGTGTTCATTACAGAGGACTCCGGCGACAGCGCTGTAGAGGCCTGTATTCCGGAGCACTGGAGGGCGCATACCCAGTTCTTCATCAACAAGCCACGCCTGGGGCAGTTGCGATCCATCGATGCCGCTTATGCTCAGGTGCAGACATCGTGGATTTTCCATTGTGAAGACGACTGGGACTTCTACCGCGAAGGGTTCATCGAAGAGTCCCAATGCCTGCTGGAGGAAGATCCACAGGCACTGCAGGTATGGCTGCGCAGTTTCAATCATGACCTGATGGTTCACAGTCCTTACGTGTTCCTGAACGAACGCAAAGTCAGTCATGGCATTCCTTTCTACGTACTGGGCTCGCAAAAAGCCGAGTGGCAAGGTTTTTCCTTTAATCCAGGGCTGCGCCGTCGTGCGGATTATTTGTTGCATGCACCATATTCCGGATTTTCCGGGGAGAAAGACCTGTCGCGTCTGTACGCTGGCGAAAACCGTTATGCGTTGATTCTGGAAAACGACGCGGTATTGCACACCGGTTTCGGTGAGCATGTGGTGGTTCCCAAGGAGCGGGAGAACAAATTACGGCGTAAACGTCTCGATCGGCTGAAGCTGATCGCAGCTCTTATCTTGGGTCTGGCAATAGGTTGGGTACTCCATGGAATTTAGCGGCATGAAGCCAGGAAAGAACACCATGGTGTATTTCGGAACGGTGCTCTGTCTGTTTCTTTTGAGCTTTGTGGTGGGCTGGTCGTCGAAGTGGACCAATAACCTGTTCTACGTCCTGATGGCATTGCCGGGCCTGGTTTTCCTGATCAAGGAACGCGGTGCGGGCTTGCTCAAGGAGCCACTGGCATGGGGCTGGCTGGCGTTCATTCTGTGGTTTCTGGTGCCTGCGACGATTGCAGGGCAGATGCAATTCTACAAACACGTCTTCTATGTACTGATGTTCGTCATGGTGGCCGGCGCCCTTACCGATCCGCAGTTCTTCCGCAGTGCGGCGTTTATTCGCGCTCAGTTCTGGATCCTGACGTTGTACATTTTCAGCAGCTCGCTCTACGGTTGGGTAACCGGTGAATTCGCCGTCGGCGGCCGGGTGGCGATACTTCCGGCACGCTTGGAGAACGTCATCTACGCCAGCATTTGGCTGTTCTGTGCGTTGGCGCTGGCGCTGCCAATCTGGCTGAGGGAGCGAAAGTATATCGAAGGTGGGCTGGCCATCGTTTTGTCGGTGTTCGCGGTAGCCTTCGTCCTGCAGACGCGTACTGCGTTTGTGGGGGCTGTGTTCCTGTTTGGCATCTGGTTGCTTTACGGCATTTACCTCAAACCGCGGCTGGTTGGCACTGCGGTGGCGATTGGCGCGGTTGTTTTAGGCCTGCTGTTCCTGGTGGTGCACAACGAAGCCTGGTACCAGTCCCTCTGGAATCGAGGCGATTCGTACCGTATCGAAATCTTTCAGATCATGGTCGGCGAGTGGCGCCACTGCGGCTGGGTACTGGGCTGCGGCATCAACTTTCACACCGCCCAGGTGCTCGATGGCTGGATGCCGATTCAGCATCCGCACAACATTTTCGTAGCGCTGGGGCTGTACAGCGGCGGAGTCGCGCTGGCGTTGTTCGTAGCGCTGATGGTCGCAAGCCTTTGGCAGGCCTGGCGTCTGCGCGACGTGTGGGGTATGTACCTGGCGTGTGCGCTGGTGATGCTGAATTTCGATGGCAGTTTGCTGATTGGCAACCCTGACGAGTTGTGGCCGCTGGTGCTGCTGCCCGCCGCGATGATCCTCTCTCGCGTGCTGAAGGCGCGACAACCCGCGCTGGCGTAATACCTGGCCTTCGTCTCCTCCCCGGAGGAGAAGGCGCTCAGATCATTTTTGCAGGGCGACGCTCAGCTCCTCCGGGGAGCAGATGCTCTGGGTCTGGCCATAATGGTGCATGAAGACTTCGCCGCGACCGTCGAGCAACCATTGCCGATCTTGCGGGTAACGCACCATATGCTTGAAGTTGCGCAGTCGCAGAGTCTTGCGCAACGGACGGCGATACACCCGCATGTCGGCGATGTCGATCAGGCCCAACTGATGCTCGGGTGTGAGCACGATGTTGCCCAGGTGCGCCGAGCGAAAGTAAATCCCCCGCTCATGCAAAGTGGCCATGAAGACCCCCAATTGACCGCGCAACGGATCGGCATCGCCCTGGATGTCCAGTAGCTGACGCAGGGTCTGGCCCGGCAGTGGATCGTAGTGCACGGCATCGCGTTCGATACTCGCAATACGGTAAACCTGACGAATCGACGGGCAGGGGATGTGCCGTTCACGCAACGCATCGCAGTTGTCGGCAAAGCGTTTGGCGTACGGGTACCACGCGGCCGACGTCAGCAGGCGTTTGCGGCGAAACAGTTTGAGTATTGAACCGTCCGTCAACCGCAGAACCTTGTCCCCCGAACCATCCGCTTCAAGGACTTGTGCTCCCTCGCGCAGGGCGAGATATCGGGTGTGATCAAGCGCTTGCATCAATACTCCGGGTTGGGCGCCGTGAGGCATGGATAGCCGGCCATGTTACCGCAGCTCAGCGACTAAAATGGCCTGTGTTACACTCGCGGGCTCTTTTCTCATACAACGGGTTCTCATGACCAGCCCTGATTCGCCTGCGCCGTCGAGCTTGAAGATTTACCTGCGCCTGCTGTCGTATGTGCGCCCTTACTGGGGCATGTTTGCCATCAGTATCGTCGGCTTTGTGATTTTTGCCTCGACGCAGCCCATGCTCGCAGGGATTCTCAAATATTTCGTCGATGGCCTGAGCAACCCCGAAGCGGTGCTCTTCCCGACTGTTCCCTATCTGCAAGACTTGCAGTTGCTGATGGCCGTGCCGCTGCTGATCATCCTGATCGCTGCCTGGCAAGGCCTGGGGTCTTTCCTCGGTAACTATTACCTGGCCAAAGTATCGTTGGGGCTGGTCCACGACTTGCGTGTCGAGCTGTTCAACAAGTTGCTGGTATTGCCCAACCGTTATTTCGACACCCATAACTCCGGGCACCTGATTTCGCGCATCACCTTCAACGTGACCATGGTCACCGGTGCGGCCACGGACGCCATCAAAGTGGTCATTCGTGAAGGCCTGACCGTGGTGTTCCTGTTTGCTTACCTGTTGTGGATGAACTGGAAACTGACCCTGGTGATGCTGGCGATCCTGCCCATCATCGCGGTCATGGTGAGCAGCACCAGCAAAAAATTCCGCAAGCAGAGCAAGAAAATCCAGGTGGCGATGGGCGACGTGACTCACGTGGCCTCCGAGACCATCCAGGGATATCGCGTGGTGCGCAGCTTTGGCGGCGAGAGCTATGAAGAGCGTCGTTTCGCCGAAGCCAGCCAGGGCAACACCGACAAGCAACTGCGCATGACCAAGACCGGTGCGGTCTACACGCCCATGCTGCAATTGGTGATCTACACCGCCATGGCGGTGCTGATGTTCCTGGTGCTGTTCCTGCGCGGCGATGCCACCGCCGGTGACCTGGTGGCCTACATCACCGCGGCGGGCCTGTTGCCCAAGCCGATTCGGCAGCTGTCCGAAGTCAGCTCGACAATCCAGAAAGGCGTTGCCGGTGCCGAGAGCATTTTCGAGCAGCTGGACGTCGAGCCAGAGATTGACCAGGGTACCGTCGAGCGCGATCGCGTCAGCGGCCACCTGGAAGTGCGCAACCTGAGCTTCACCTATCCAGGGACCGAGCGTGAAGTGCTGAAGAACATCAGCTTCACGGCGGCACCGGGGCAAATGATCGCCCTGGTCGGTCGCTCGGGTAGCGGCAAGTCGACCCTGGCCAGCCTGATCCCGCGTTTCTATCACCACGAAACCGGCGAAATCATGCTCGATGACGTGGAAATCGAAGACTATCGTCTGCGCAATCTGCGTCGACACGTGGCGCAGGTGACACAGCATGTGACCCTGTTCAACGACACCATCGCCAACAACATCGCTTACGGTGACCTGGCCGGTGCTCCGCGTGCCGACATTGAAAAGGCCGCCACGGATGCTTACGCGATGGACTTCATCTCGGAGATGCCGCAGGGCCTGGACACCCAGGTCGGGGAAAACGGCGTGTTGCTGTCCGGTGGCCAGCGTCAGCGCCTGGCGATTGCCCGGGCTTTGTTGAAGAACGCACCGTTGCTGATTCTCGACGAGGCAACGTCGGCGCTCGATACCGAGTCCGAGCGGCACATTCAGGCGGCACTGGATCAGGTCATGAAAGGTCGCACCACGCTGGTGATTGCTCACCGGTTGTCGACCATCGAGAAAGCCGATCTGATTCTTGTCATGGACCATGGCGAAATCGTCGAGCGCGGCACCCACGCTCAACTGCTGGCGCAAAACGGCTACTACTCGCGCCTGCATGCGATGGGCCTCGACACCCCGGTTGGCGACATCGCCTGACCCCACAAAAAGGGTGAGCCTGGCTCACCCCTTTTGCACACCTGGCGTGCAATGCGCCCGGTGATTTGTATCAAGACCTTTACCCTTCTTGACCAAACCTGAATAAATCTACGCACCGCGCTTGTTAAGGTTCCTGAACGAATCTTTGACTTCAATCGAGGGGGCCATCCCCTTCGCGCGGGTACTGCAATGTTGCAACGTTATCTCTGGAAGCTGTTGCCCAAGCCGCAACGGCATTTCTTGCTGGGGCGGCTGTCGGTTGTGGACCGTCAGGTGGTGAACAAATCCATGTCGGCCGCGCTGCAGTTTCCCAAGCCTTTCGCGCAGCGTTCCTGCCTGTTCATCCACGTTCCCAAATGCGCCGGGAGCAGCGTGTGTGCAGCCTTGTTCGATGGCTGGAGCCCCGGGCACTTGCCGTTGTACTGGTACGAGCAGCAATTCCCGGAGCAGTTTGCCGACAGTTTCAAGTTTGCCTTTGTCCGTGATCCTCTGGAAAGGGCCTACTCGGCTTACGCTTTTCTGCGCGGCAACGAGTTGAGTCGGCGCGATCACCTGGCGCAGAAACTGGTCAGCCACTACCGCGACTTCGATGATTTTGTCGGTCGCTGGCTGCACCCGGAGACGATCCATCGGCAGCTGCATTTCGCCGCGCAGACGGATTTCCTCACCGACTCCCTGGGGCATCTGGCACTGGATTTCATCGGCTATCAGGAACACCTGGCGCGGGATTTCGGGTGGGTGTGCGAGCAGTTGGGTCATTCGGTTGTGCTGCCCCACATCAACAGCTCACAGCAGCGGCATCAGATGGTTGCTCGTGACTTTTGTTCGGTTCGTACCCGGCGGCTGGTTCGGCGGGTGTACCGGCGCGATTACGAGATGCTCGGTTATGAATGAGTCCTTGTCGATGTCAGCTCCCCGGATCAGACCTTACAATTTGTCGCTATCGAGCGCAGCCCGGGCGGCTCTCAAATCCCAGCGACCGCGTTGTCTCTGGCTGACCGGGTTGTCCGGCGCGGGCAAATCGACACTGGCTAATGCCCTTGAGCTACAACTCAATCAGCGCGGACTGCACACGTTTCTGCTTGATGGCGACAATGTGCGTCATGGCTTGTGTCGGGATCTGGGGATGGGGGCTGAGTGTCGTCGGGAAAACATCCGGCGCATGGCCGAGGTGGCGCGGCTGATGGTCGACGCCGGCCTGATTGTGATTGTCGCGGCGATTTCGCCGTTCCGGGCCGAGCGTGAGGCTGCACGTCAGTTGTTCGCCGAGGGCGACTTCATCGAGGTGTATGTGAGCACGCCCTTCGCTGTTTGTGCACAACGCGACCCCAAGGGTTTGTACCAGGCGGCCCGACAAGGGCTGATCAAGGATTTCACCGGCATCGACAGCCCCTACGAGGCCCCGCTGCGTGCTGAATGCGAGATCGACACACAGGCACTGGAAATGGAGGGTGCCTGCCGCCGGTTAGCGGGTTTTTTGATCAATAAATGAGCAGAAAACTTCGCCGAGTCATCCCATTGCAGCCGTCACACAAGCCCACGCCAACCCTGTGTTAATATCGCGGCCCTGTTCATTTTGTATGTGGGTTGCTCCATGAAGTTGTCCATGCCGCGATTCGATCAAGCCCCTGTCTTGGTGGTCGGCGATGTCATGCTCGACCGTTACTGGCATGGTGGTACCTCACGGATTTCCCCTGAGGCGCCGGTACCGGTAGTCAAGGTCGAGCAAATCGAGGACCGCCCGGGCGGTGCCGCCAACGTTGCGTTGAACATTGCCGCCCTCGGCGCACCGGCCTCGCTGGTCGGCGTGACCGGCGACGATGAAGCCGCCGACAGCCTGGCCAATAGCCTCAAAGGCGCTGGCGTGCGGGCGTTGTTCCAGCGCATCGCGCACCAGCCGACCATCGTCAAGCTGCGGGTCATGAGCCGTCACCAGCAACTGCTGCGTATCGACTTCGAAGAACCTTTCGCCACCGACGCGTTGGCGTTGGGCGAGCAAGTCGACGAGTTGCTCGAAGGGATCAAAGTGCTGGTGCTGTCCGACTACGGCAAAGGCGCGCTGAAAAACCATCAGGTGCTGATCCAGGCGGCACGTGCCCGTGGCATTCCGGTGCTGGCCGATCCCAAGGGCAAGGATTTCTCGATCTACCGTGGTGCGAGCCTGATCACCCCGAACCTCAGCGAATTCGAAACCATCGTCGGTGGTTGTGCCGATGAGCACGAGCTGGTGAGCAAGGGCGCGCAACTGATGCACGACCTCGACCTTGGCGCGTTGCTGGTGACCCGCGGCGAACACGGCATGACCTTGTTGCGTCCGGATCATCCGGCGCTGCACCTGCCAGCCCGTGCCCGTGAAGTGTTCGATGTGACCGGTGCCGGCGACACGGTGATTTCCACCCTGGCGGCGGCTATTGCCGCTGGCGAAGAACTGCCGCACGCGGTGGCCTTGGCCAATCTGGCGGCGGGCATTGTGGTCGGCAAGCTCGGCACGGCGGCCATCAGCGCGCCGGAACTGCGTCGCGCTATCCAGCGTGAGGAAGGTTCGGAGCGCGGTGTGCTCGGCCTTGAGCAGCTGTTGCTGGCGGTCGATGATGCGCGTGCGCATAAAGAGAAAATCGTCTTTACCAACGGCTGCTTCGACATTTTGCACGCCGGCCACGTGACCTACCTCGAGCAGGCACGGGCCCAGGGCGATCGCTTGATCGTCGCGGTCAACGACGATGCGTCGGTCAGCCGCCTGAAAGGGCCGGGGCGTCCGATCAACAGCGTCGACCGTCGCATGGCCGTACTGGCAGGTCTGGGCGCCGTGGATTGGGTGATCAGCTTCGCTGAAGGCACTCCGGAAAACCTGCTGCGCGAGGTCAAGCCGGATGTGCTGGTCAAGGGCGGGGACTACGGGATCGAGCAGGTGGTTGGTGCGGACATCGTGACCGCTTACGGCGGCACTGTGAAAGTGTTGGGGCTGGTGGAAAACAGCTCCACTACTGCGATAGTCGAGAAGATCCGCAAGTCGTAGGAGCTGGCGAAGCCTGCGATCTTTTTTTGATTCTCTGCGATCGAAACGTCAAAAGATCGCAGCCTTCGGCAGCTCCTACGCGCCCGCTGGGCGCTGCCGGAGGCTGCGATCTTTTGCTTTAAGAGCTGACTTTCTTGCGCGGTACGATTCTCTTCAGCAATTGCTTCGCCTTCCCACGCAACCGTGCCAAACCTGAATCCTTCCCCGGCGGGCTCAAGCCCTGCTGCCGCACCCAATCCTTCCAGCGAATCCGCTCGTCCCGCACCAGCCAGCCTTCCTGCCGGGCAAAACTCTCTGCCAGGTACAACCCGCGAGTACTCGCCGGGTACAGTTGATCCTTCTTCAAGGTATACAGCTCGGCCATCGGCTGGCCGTCCTGCAGCGGCATTAAATACAGATCGGGACGTTTTCGATCGAGCCGGGCCACCAGTTGATCGCCTTCCAGTCGTTCGTCGACATGGAACAGGCTCAGGGATTTGGCTTCCCTGGGCACCTCCAGGCGCAAGTCATAGATCAATTGCAGCGAGGCCGTCGGCAAATGCACGTAAGCCCGCGGGCGTTCGATCAACTGCATCTTGGCGCAACGCACCGGCCGCGCCGAACCGGACAGCGGCGTCAGGCGAAACGGCAGGGCTTCACGGTAATGCAGGGCGGACGAGTAGGGCGCCGGCAGCCAGGTGTCGTTGAAACGCCCGCCGAGCCAGCCTTCCGGGGTTTCCAGCAGGCACTCTTCGGCAATTTCCTGAATCGCGGTGTGCAGTGGCAGGTTCAGCTCATGGGCGGGCACGTAACCGGAGATCAGTTTGAGCACCACGTCGCCGCGGTCTTGCCGACGCTGACGCACCAACACCCAGTAATCGCGGTTCTGCCAATGCAGGGTCAGGCGCACCGAGACCCCGAGGTTGGCCAGCTCCAGCGAAAACCGCTGAGTGTCGGCGACCATCACCGGGCGGCGACGTTGCAGCGTCTGGGAGAAATTGAGCGGCATCCCGACGCTTTGATAACTCAGGCCTTCGGGAGTCGCTTCGACAAATAACGGCAGGGTCTTGAAGTTGCTCGGGTTCTTTCTTATGAGCGTACGCGGCATGTCGGCTCCTGCTTAAGGCCGCGTGGGCGGCATCAGTTTCTACGTAGGACCTGGGCAACGGTCGCGACGTTATGGGCGAGGTGCAGCGGATTAATGGTCCCGACAATAGCACTGGCAACGCCCGGATGTTCAAACAACAACTCGAAGCTGGCGCGAACAGGGTCCACGCCCGGGCTCAGGCACACATGACCACTGGCGAGGGCTTTTTTGACCAGAATGGCTTTGCCGTGAGCAGCAGCATAGTCAATGACCGGCTTCTCGTTCTGCTCGTTCAGATTGTAGGTGACCATCGCGCAATCACCTTGTTCCAGAGCCTTCAATCCGCCTTCGACGGTTTTGCCGGAAAAACCGAAACCGCGAATCTTGCCTTCGCTCTTCAGCTCGGCGAGGGTCGCATAGACCTCGCTGTCATTGAGGATCGCCAAGTCGTTGCCGTCGGAGTGCACCAGCACAAGATCGATGAAGTCCGTTTCCAGCCGTTGCAGACTACGTTCCACTGACAGCCGGGTATGAGCGGCGCTGAAATCGTGGCTCGACTGGCCGTCGGCAAACTCTTCGCCGACCTTGCTGACGATCACCCAGTCCTGACGCTGACCCCGCAGCAACGGACCGAGGCGTTCTTCGCTGCGGCCATAGGCCGGGGCGGTGTCGATCAGGTTGATGCCCATGTCGCGCGCGAGTTTGAGCAGCATGCGCGCTTCGTCATCATCGGGAATTTGAAAACCGTTGGGATATTTCACGCCTTGGTCACGGCCGAGTTTGACGGTGCCCAGGCCCAGTGGTGAAACCAGCAGGCCGGTGCTACCCAGCGGGCGATGCAGATCGTGCAAGGTCGGTTGGCTCATGGCAGCAGTTGCTCCCAGGCAGGGACGCCCATCGGCGGTTTTGGCAGGTCGGGCAGCGGCGTCGGACGGCTTGGCTGGATGCCGTCGCGCTGCAAGGACGCGATGACGCGATCAGCAAAGTCCGGAGCCAGCGCCAATTTGGTTGGCCAACCGACCAGCAGCCGGCCTTCTTCGGCAAGGAATGCGTTGTCAGGACGGGTCAGTCCCGATTGCAGTGGCTCGGCGCGATCCACTCGAAGGGTGGCCCATTGCGCTGTGCTCAGGTCGATCCATGGCAGCAACTGGCCGAGTTCTTTTTGCGCGGTGGCGATTTGCTCGGCGGGTTCGCGGGCGACACCTTCGGCTTCGGCGATGTCGCCGCCCAGATACCAGACCCACTGACCATCGGCGGCCGGATGGGTGGTCACGGTGATGCGCGGCTTGGTGCCGCCGCCCAGGCAATGGGCATACAGCGGTTTGAGACCCGGGCCTTTGGCGATGATCATGTGCAGTGGCCGGCGTTGCATGGCGGGTTGACTCAGCCCCAGCGCTTCGAGCAGCGCTGCCGTACCGGCACCGGCGCTCAAGACGATGCGTTGGGCGCGGATCTCGCGCTCGTCAACCTTCAGGCCGACCAGTACTCCACCCTCCAGCAACGGTTCGATCGTCTGACCGGCGAGCAGGCCATCACCCGCCAGATCGGCCAGGCGCTGGATCAGGCTCGGCACGTCGATCACCAGTTCCGCCAGACGATAGACCTTGCCCTTGAAGCGCTTGTCTTGCAGGGCGGGCGGCAGTTGCTCGCCCTTGACCTGATCGACACGGCCGCGCACGGCCTTGCTGGCGAAGAAACTGGTGAGATTGCCTGCGATCGTGCCGGGGGACCAGAGGTAATGGGCTTCGGACAGCAGGCGCACGCCGGTCAGATCCAGTTCGCCGTCACCGGCCAAGGCTTCACGCCAGCGCCGAGGCATGTCGGCGATGGCTTCCGAGGCACCGGTCAAGGCGCCATGCAATGCGTACTTGGCGCCGCCATGGATGATGCCTTGGGACTTCACGCTTTGCCCGCCACCGAGGCTGGCGCTTTCCACCAGCACGGTCGAAAAACCCTGGCGGCGCAGGCGCGCATTCAGCCAGAGGCCGGCGACACCAGCGCCGACAATCAGAACGTCGGTGGAAATAACGGATGGCATGCAGCGACCTCAGTGTTCAAGACGAGGGCGCAGTATACAGACTCGTGGATCGCAGCTAAGACGTGAAAAAAGATCGCAGCCTTCGGCAGCTCCTACAGGGGATTGCGTACACCTGTAGGAGCTGCCGAAGGCTGCGATCTTTTCTTTCAATGCCCCGCGGTTTTGGAGAACAGCTGGATAACAACCACGCCCAGCACAATCAACGCCATCCCCAGCATTGCCGGCACATCCAGTTTCTGCCCGTAGATAAACAGCGCCGCGACGCTGACCATCACAATCCCCATGCCGGCCCACACTGCGTAAGCCACGCCCACCGGAACGCTACGCACCACTAGCGTGAGCATCCAGAAGGCAATGCCGTAGCCGACAATAACCAGAATCAGCGGCAGCGGGGTGCTGAAGCCTTTGACCGCTTTCATCGAAACGGTGGCGATCACTTCGGCGCAGATGGCAATGGCCAGGTAGTAGTAAGCGGTCATAGGTGCATCCTCGTGTGAAGTGTTGCTTTCTGAGGTCGGCATTTTAGAGATTCTCCAGATGCGGTAAAGTCATTACCTATCTGTTCTGAAGATGGGTTGAGCCATGAACACGCAATGGAATCTGGAGCAGCTGCGGCTGTTTGTCAGCGTAGCGGAGCAGCGTTCGTTTTCTGCGGTAGCGCGGGATCAGCGCAAGGCGCAGTCGGCGGTCAGCAGTTCGATTGCGCTGCTGGAAGAGGATCTGGGCGTCAGCCTGTTCGACCGTAGCAGCGGCCGCCAGCCGAAGCTCACCGAGGCCGGTAACGCATTGCTGGATGAGGCGCGGGAAGTGCTGCGCCAGTGCGAACGCCTTAACGGTCGGGCGCTGGCAATGATGCGCGGCCAGGAGGCTCGTTTGCGTGTGGCTCAGGATGAGGCGATGCCCTATCAGCCGATCATCGAAAGCTTCGAAGCCCTGGCTCAACAATTTCCCAGCCTTGAAGTGCAGCTGACCAGCGCCGCCCAGGGCGATGTCGCGCGCAAACTGGTGGAGCGTCGGGCCGATCTGGGGTTGCTGTTTTATCACGACCAGATTCCCGAAGCGCTCGAGCGGCGGGTGTTGGGCAGCGTCGAAATGGTCACGGTGTGCGGCGTCGGCCACCCACTGGCGAAACAGGCTCAGGTCGATTGCCAGCAACTGGCGCAGCATCGTCAGTTGCTGATGTCCACACAGTCGAGTGTCTATCCCGGCAGTGAGCCGGCCAGCCCGCAAGTCTGGCGGGCCGACAGTTTCTACGTGATGGCTGAATGGCTGGTGCGCGGACTCGGTTGGGCCTGGCTGCCGCGCCACGTGGTGCAGTACCCGGCGTATCAGGATCTGATGGTCGAACTGGTCAGCGAATGGACCCCGCCAGCGCTGGTGGTGGAGCTGGTCTGGCGCCGCGATGAGCCTCTGGGGCCGGCGGCTCGTTGGCTGGCGGAACGTTTTGCCGTGCACTTGCAGACGATCGGTGAAAAAAGCCGATAAACTCCGCCGCCATGAATAGAACTCTCTACACCGCGCTGTTTTACCTGGGGCTGCCATTGGTAGCGATTCGGCTTTGGCTGCGGGCGCGCAAGGCGCCGGCGTATGCCAAACGCATTGGCGAACGTTTCTCCGTCGGGTTACCGGCGATGAAAACGGGCGGCATCTGGGTGCACGCGGTGTCGGTGGGCGAAAGCATTGCTGCGGCGCCGATGATTCGCGCCTTGCTGCAACGTTATCCACAGTTGCCCATTACCGTGACCTGCATGACCCCGACCGGTTCGGAGCGCATTCAGGCGCTGTTCGCCAATGAGCCGCGCATCCAGCACTGCTATTTGCCTTACGACTTGCCTTGCGCAGCGAAGCGATTCCTTGATCGGGTCCAGCCGAAACTGGCGGTGATCATGGAGACCGAACTCTGGCCGAACCATATTCATCAGTGCGCCAAGCGCGGGATTCCCGTGGCCCTGGCGAACGCTCGACTGTCCGAACGTTCTGCCAAGGGCTATGGCCGCTTCGGCAAACTGACTCAGCCGATGCTCGCGGAGATGAGCCTGTTCGCGGTGCAGACTGAGGCTGAGGCCCAGCGCTTTCGTGAGTTGGGCGCCCGCCCGGAAACGGTCGAAGTGACCGGCTCGATCAAGTTCGACCTGACCATCGACCCGGCACTGCTTCAGCGTGCCGCCGAGTTGCGTGCGCAATGGCAGGCGCAGGAGCGTCCGGTGTGGATTGCGGCCAGTACGCATGAAGGCGAAGACGAGGTGGTGCTGGCGGCTCATCGTCAGTTGCTGGCCAATCATCCCGATGCGTTGCTGATTCTGGTGCCGCGTCATCCGGAGCGATTCAATTCGGTGTTCGAGTTGTGTCAGCAACAGGGTTTTGCCACGGTGCGTCGTTCCACTGGCGATCCGGTCACCGCGCAGACTTCAGTGCTGCTGGGCGACACCATGGGTGAGTTGCTGTTTCTGTATGCCTTGGCTGATAGCGCTTTTGTTGGGGGCAGTCTGGTGCCGAACGGCGGGCATAACCTGCTGGAACCGGCTGCTCTGGCCAAACCGGTATTGAGCGGGCCGCACCTGTTCAATTTCCTCGAAATCGCCGCGCAACTGCGCAGTGCCGGGGCGTTGCAGGAAGTGGAAGATGCCGAAGGTCTGGCGCTGGCAGTGCAGCGGCTGTTCGAGTTGCCACGGGATGCGCAGCGGATGGCGGAGGCGGGGTTGAAAGTCATGCGCACCAATCAGGGCGCGTTGCAGTGGTTGCTGGATGGGTTGGGGCGGTTGATCGACCGTTAGACCGAGTCGCTTGACATAAAAAGATCGCAGCCTCGTTTCACTCGACAGCTCCTACACGGGATTTATATTCATCCTGTAGGAGCTGTCGAGTGAAACGAGGCTGCGATCTTTTGCTTTTTACGGTCGGGCTTTGAGTTGCTCCGCCGCAGCCTTCGCCAGGTCCGGCGGCAGGAAGTCTTTATCCGGGTTGTAATCGGCCTTGAGGTAACGCGCCAGGTCCTGCAAGTCCCCCGGGTTCAACGTGCCCGCGGCCTGCTTCAAGCGCAGGTTGTCGAGGATGTAGTCGTAGCGAGTGTTGTTGTAGTCGCGCACAGAAGTGTACAGCTGACGCTGCGCATCCAGTACGTCGACGATATTTCGTGTACCCACCTGATAACCGATTTCGGTCGCTTCCACCGCGCTCTGGTTGGAGATGATCGACTGTTTGCGCGCCTGCACCTGCTCGACGTCGGTGTTCACTGCGCGATGCAGGTTGCGGGTGCTTTCCACGATTTGCCGGCGCAGGGATTCGCGTTGCTGCTCGGACTGATCCAGCTGTGCATACGATTGACGCACCTGGGAGTTGATCAGGCCGCCGCTGTAGATCGGGATATTCAGTTGCAGGCCAACCGTCGTTTGCTCGACGTTGCCACCGTAAGGCTGGCCGAAGGCGTTCGGGTTGCTGAAACCCAGGGCGTCGTTGTCACCCTTCTCGTATTTCGCCACGGCGTCGACGGTTGGCGCGTGGCCGGCCTTGCGCTGCTTGAGCGTTTCTTCGGCGGCGCTGACGGCGTAGTTGCTCGCGAGCAGATTGAGGTTCTGTCTGGCTGCCGTATCGACCCAGGCCTTGGCGTCGTTCGGTGCTGGCGGCAGGATCGGCAAGGTATGGGAAATGCCCCAGATCGAGTTGTACTGACGGTTGGTCAGGGTGATCAGGGCTTCGAACGCATCATCTACCTGGCGCTGCGCGACGATTCGGTTGGCGCGTGCAGTGTCGTAGCTGGCTTGCGATTGCAGCACATCAGTTTTGTCCGAGAGACCGACGTCGAAGCGTTCGTTGGACTGATCGAGCTGGCGTTTGAACGCGGCTTCTTCGGCCTTGGTTGACGCCAGGTTGTCCTGGGTTCGCAAGACATTGAAGTAGCTGACGGCAGTTTGCAGGATCAGGTTTTGCTGGGTTGCCGAGAGCTGCAACGCAGCCTGTTCGTTAACGTCTTTGGCGGCCTGGAACTGGAACCAGCGATCAGCACGGAACAGCGGTTGAGCCAGGGTCGCTTGATAGGAATGAGCGTTACGGTTGGCAGTCGCCGATGGCTGATCGATCGCGGTGCGCACAGCGGCTAGTTCAGCGCCGCCCGAGAGATTGGGCAGCAGCCCGGCGCGGGCCTGGGGCACGACTTCTTTCTGGGCGCCATATTGAGCGATGGCTGCAGCGAGGTCGGCGTTGTTGTCCACCGCTTCCTGGTAGACGCTGACCAGATCCGTCTTGGTCGATAAGGGCGCTTCTGCTGCCCAGGCCATTCCGTTGGACGCACAAGACACGGCAACGGCCAGTGAGAGTTTGCGCAGCATGAGGCCATCCCTAAAAAATTACGCTGATAATTTGAGCGCCAAGGCTACGGCGCGGCGCTGTACAGCGTCAAGGCGCGGCACGGCGTAGCGAGTGTAGTTGTGCGCAACGACGGCAACAATCCTGTAATTGCGCCATTCATCATGGTGTTTACCGCGGTGTTGGCGTTCTTTGCCAGTTGTGTCTAGACTGGCCGGGTTCTTGTCGGGGTGCCTTGCTATGAGGCTGAGATCGAATAATTTCGGATCCCGTTGAACCTGATCAGGTTAGCGCCTGCGTAGGGAACAAGATTTCTCGTCACCCGGCGAGTCCTCTTGTGCTTCGTCCGGGATGTTGTTCGACAATCGAACACCCCTCGAGCACTGAGCACAGCACAGCTGGTTTTCCCAGCGCCCGTGCGTCCATTCGATTACAGGTTTGCTCCGACAAAAATCCACTGCCTGGATGTGTTTGGAGAGCCCGTGATGACGATAAAACTAAAAAACACTACGAACCTGAGTGATTCGGCCCAAGTCGATCAGCAATCGGTTCAGCCGTTTACCCGCTCGCAAAAAATCTATGTTCAGGGCTCTCGCCCGGACATCCTCGTGCCGATGCGCGAAATCAGCCTTGATGTGACCCCGACCGACTTCGGCGGCGAAATCAACGCGCCGGTGGTGGTGTACGACACCTCGGGCCCCTACACCGACCCCAACGTCATCATCGACGTGCGCAAAGGCTTGGCTGATGTGCGTTCGCCGTGGATCGAATCCCGTGGCGACACCGAGCGTCTGCCGGGTTTGAGTTCCAACTTCGGCCAGGAACGTCTCGCCGATGCGGAGCTGACCAAGCTGCGTTTCGCCCACGTGAACAACCCGCGCCGCGCCAAGGCCGGTGCCAACGTCAGCCAGATGCACTACGCCCGCAAAGGCATCATCACCGCCGAGATGGAATACGTCGCCATCCGCGAAAACATGAAGCTCGAAGTGGCCCGCGCCGCTGGGCTGCTGGACCAGCAACACGCCGGTCACAGCTTCGGCGCCAGCGTGCCGAAAATCATCACTCCCGAATTTGTCCGTGACGAGATCGCCCGCGGTCGCGCAATCATTCCGGCCAACATCAACCACACCGAACTGGAACCGATGATCATCGGCCGTAACTTCCTGGTGAAGATCAACGGCAACATCGGCAACAGCGCTTTGGGTTCGTCCATCGAAGAAGAAGTGGCGAAACTGACCTGGGGCATTCGCTGGGGTTCGGACACGGTCATGGACTTGTCCACCGGCAAACACATTCACGAAACCCGCGAGTGGATCATCCGTAATTCGCCGGTGCCGATCGGTACGGTGCCGATTTATCAGGCCCTGGAAAAAGTCGGCGGCGCTGCCGAAGACCTGACCTGGGAGCTGTTCCGCGACACGCTGATCGAACAGGCCGAGCAGGGCGTCGACTACTTCACCATCCACGCCGGCGTGCTGCTGCGCTACGTGCCGCTGACCGCCAAACGCGTGACGGGCATCGTTTCCCGTGGCGGTTCGATCATGGCCAAGTGGTGCCTGGCGCATCACAAAGAAAACTTCCTCTACACCCATTTCGAAGACATCTGCGAAATCATGAAGGCCTACGACGTCAGCTTCTCGCTGGGCGATGGCCTGCGTCCGGGCTCGATTGCCGATGCCAACGACGCCGCACAATTCGGTGAACTGGAAACCCTCGGCGAGCTGACCAAAATCGCCTGGAAGCACGACGTGCAGTGCATGATCGAAGGCCCGGGCCACGTGCCGATGCAGTTGATCAAAGAGAACATGGACAAGCAGCTTGAGTGCTGCGACGAGGCGCCGTTCTACACCCTCGGCCCGCTGACCACTGACATCGCGCCAGGTTACGACCACATCACCTCCGGCATTGGTGCGGCGATGATCGGTTGGTTCGGTTGCGCCATGCTCTGCTACGTGACGCCGAAGGAACACTTGGGTCTGCCGAACAAGGATGACGTGAAGACCGGGATCATCACCTACAAGATCGCCGCGCATGCCGCCGATCTGGCAAAAGGGCATCCGGGCGCGCAGATCCGCGACAATGCCTTGAGCAAGGCGCGATTCGAATTCCGTTGGGAAGACCAGTTCAACCTGGGCCTTGATCCGGACACTGCTCGTTCGTATCACGATGAGACCCTGCCGAAGGATTCGGCCAAGGTCGCGCACTTCTGCTCCATGTGCGGGCCGAAATTCTGTTCGATGAAGATCACTCAGGAAGTTCGCGAATACGCGGCCAACCAGCGCATCGAAACCGTCGATGCCGAAGTCGCCCAGGGATTGGCGGAACAGGCCGAGCGGTTCAAACAGGAAGGCAGTCAGCTGTACAAGAAGGTTTGATCTGACCTGAAAGGGTGGGGCCTGCACAGGCCCCATCGCCAGCAGGCTGGCTCCCACATGGAATTTGTGGTGTTCACAAGTCCCCTGTGGGAGCCAGCCTGCTGGCGATAGCGATCAAACAACAACAAATGTCCCTCTGAGATAACACCCTTGAGCATTCAACCCAGCACTTATTCCCCTGATATCGCGGTGCCCACAGACAAACGTGTCTTCGGCGGCCGCGATCTGTTTTCCCTGTGGTTCTCCCTCGGCATTGGCCTGATGGTCCTGCAGACCGGTGCATTGCTCGCACCAGGTCTGGGCCTGTCCGGCTCGTTGCTGGCCATCTTCCTCGGCACGCTGGTTGGCGTTCTGCTGCTGGCCGCGGTCGGCGTGATCGGCAGCGACACCGGCCTGTCATCGATGACCGCGCTCAAACTCAGCCTCGGTGCAAAAGGCGCGAGCCTGCCGGCTGTGCTGAACTTGCTGCAACTGATCGGTTGGGGCTCGTTCGAAATCATCGTTATGCGCGACGCCGCCAGCCTGCTCGGCGCGCGGGCGTTCAGCGAAGGCAGTCTGATGTCCAATCCATTGCTCTGGACCGTGTTCTTTGGTGGTTTGGCGACCTTGCTGGCCGTCAGTGGTCCGCTAACATTCGTGCGGCAGATCCTGCGCAAGTGGGGCATCTGGTTGCTGCTGGCTGCGTGCATCTGGCTGACCTGGAACCTGTTCGCCAAGGCTGATCTGGCCGCGTTGTGGGCGCAGGCCGGTGATGGTTCGATGCCGTTCGCCGTGGGCTTCGACATTGCCATCGCTATGCCGCTGTCGTGGTTGCCGCTGATTGCCGACTACTCGCGTTTCGGCAAGCGTGCCAAAAACGTATTCGGCGGCACGGCGCTGGGCTTCTTTATCGGTAACTTCTGGCTGATGAGTCTCGGCGTGGCCTACACCCTGGCGTTCGCGCCGAGCGGTGAAGTGAATGCCTTGCTGTTGGCATTGGCCGGTGCCGGTCTGGGGATTCCGCTACTGCTGATCCTGCTGGATGAGTCGGAAAATGCCTTTGCCGATATTCACTCGGCAGCGGTGTCCAGCGGGATTCTGTTGCGCTTGAAAGTCGAGCATCTGGCCTTGGCCATCGGCGTGATCTGCACACTGATCGCGTGCCTGGCGCCATTGGCCCAGTATCAAAACTTCCTGCTGTTGATCGGTTCGGTGTTTGCGCCGCTGTTCGGCGTGGTGCTGGTGGATCACTTCATCCTGCGCAAACGCAGTGCTCGCGTGGCGTCAGCCGCATTGCGCTGGCCGGCGTTGCTTGCCTGGTTGGGCGGGGTAAGCACCTATCATTTGCTGGCTAATCTGTATCCGGACATCGGCGCAACCCTGCCGTCACTGATTCTGGCAGGGCTGCTGCAGCTGGTGCTGGGTCGGGCCTTCAGTTACGGCCAGGAAACAGCTCGGGCTTGATAATGCCGTTCAGGCGGGGGTAAGGGATCTTCAGTTCGACGTGACCCAGCGCGTAAGGCGCGATGGTGCTCACTTCGTACTTGAGGATCACCCCGCCGTACGTCAGCGCCACGTTCTGGGTTTTGACGAAGGGCCAGCTCTTCACGAACTCTGGCTCCTGGTCGAGCTTGGTGCTGATCAGCCAACTGTTGTGCGCCACCTGCGCGGCTTTCCAGAACGCCTCTTCCTGCCCGGGCACCAACATGTCCGACAGCGTCAGCACTTTGTGTTGCTGGCGTGAATAGTTGATGAAGCTGCGGCCCGGTGTGCCATGGGCGCCGCCGGTGTCCAGGTAGCTGGAGAATTCAACGATCACCAAGCCGTCATGCTGCTCACGTACCTTGGCTTGCAGATAACTGCTGTTACGCGGGCCGGCACTGCTCAAAAACTGCTCGCGATACGCTGCCAGCGTCGGCGCAACCGGGGCATCGGGCGAGGTGCGGGTCAATTGCAGCAGGCGTTTTTCGACGATGCCGTCCAACTGCGGTTCGGCGGGGAAGCGCAGCGTATCGATGTTCACCAGCGGGCAGTCAGGTGTTGTGCAACCCGGTTTCAGCTGTTCGGAAGCGTCGCGGGTGGTTTCCAGCGGCGTCCGGTAGTTGGGTTGGAACAAACTCTGGCAGGCGCCCAGGGTCAGGGCGATTGCGGCCACGGAGGCGATTTTAAAAAGCGACATGGGCGTCCTTCATAAAACAGGGAAAGGCAAAAAGTTATCCGCTTCGACTCTCAACGAAGCAGTCAGTTCGCCACTAAGCTAATTAGAGTTGGTTTCACCCTCACCGTCTATCCCGCTGACTGTAAAGGGGCTGCATCAAACGTCGCGGGCGCGTTAGGATGGCGCGAAGTCGAGGTTGCAAGTAACAAAAAGGAGCCTCGTAACGGATTTGCAGTAAAGAGGATTGTCATGACTGATTTTGCCAACGCCATTCCGACCGCCGTTGATATCGTTCGGCGCGAAAAGTGCTACGAGGGCTTCTACAAGCTCGATCGTGTGCACTTGCGCCACGAATTGTTTGCCGGTGGCATGAGTCGCGAGATCAATCGTGAAGTGTTCGTTCGCCACGATGCAGTGTGCGTGCTGCCGTACGATCCGCAGCGCGATGAAGTGGTGTTGATCGAGCAGTTTCGTGTAGGCGCCATGGGCAAGACCGACAATCCATGGCTGATCGAACTGGTCGCCGGTCTGATCGACAAGGATGAGGTGCCGGAAGAAGTTGCTCACCGCGAAGCGCAGGAGGAAGCTGGGCTTGTGTTCGGGGCGCTCTGGCCGATGACCAAATACTTTCCATCGCCGGGCGGCAGTAATGAATTCGTACACCTTTACCTGGGGCGTTGCGAAACGACCGGGGTCGGCGGCCTGCATGGGCTGGAGGAAGAAGCAGAAGATATCCGCGTCACGGTCTGGGCGTTTGAAGATGCCCTGCAGGCCGTACGCGACGGACGAATTGCCAACGCGGCCAGCATCATTGCCTTGCAATGGTTAGCTTTGAACCGCGCTGAAGTGAGGGGGTTATGGTCGTAAACAAACTGCGCGATCGCTATCGGGTCGACCTCGTGGGGCTGCAAGCCTCCTGCGAGGCCAACTACGCGCGCCTGATGCGACTGCTACCGGACATGCGCAACGAGCCGGCGGCGCGGCGCATTGCCGTGACCCACGGCGACCAGATGCTCGGCGTACTGGCCCTCGAAGTGCTACAGGTCTGCCCATACACCACAACCCTGCAAGTGCGCCAGGAACACAGCCTGCCGTGGCTGCCGGTGCCGCAACTGGAAGTTCAGGTCTATCACGACGCGTGCATGGCCGAAGTCGTCAGTGCCGAACATGCACGACGCTTTCGCGGCATCTATCCTTACCCGAATGCCTCAATGCATCAGCCGGACGAAAAGGCCCAGCTGAATATGTTTCTGGGCGAATGGCTGAGCCATTGCCTGGCCTGCGGACATGAGTACGCGGTCGTTCGATAGATGTGAACTGCGTCAGGTTCACAGGTTTCCCCTTTTGATCGTCCCCCAGCATAATTGCGGCACTCATCCAATCCCGTGATTCAGCCTTGGGAGAACGCCTTGCCGAGCGTATCCACATTGACCACCGCCGATTCGGCGTTGCTGGTGCAACTTTCCGACAGTCATCTGTTTGCCGAGACGGACGGGACGTTGTTGGGCATGAATACCCGTGACAGCCTGCAAAAAGTCATCGAGCTGGTGCGGCTTCAGCAGCCGCAGATCGACCTGATTATTGCCAGTGGCGATCTTTCTCAGGACGGGACGCTGGAGTCCTATCAGCAGTTTCGCGAGATGACGCGACAGCTCGATGCGCCGGCGCGCTGGATTCCCGGTAATCATGATGAGCCGCGGATCATGGCGGAGGCAGCGGTGCAGAGTACGTTGCTGGAGCCGGTGGTGGATGTCGGTAATTGGCGCGTCACGTTGCTGGATTCGGCCGTACCGGGTTCGGTGCCGGGGTATTTGCAGGATGAGCAGCTACAGTTGCTGGCCCGTTCGTTGAGTGAGGCGCCGGAGCGGCATCATCTGGTGTGCTTCCATCATCATCCGGTATCGATCGGGTGTGCGTGGATGGAGCCCATTGGATTGCGCAATCCAGACGCTTTGTTTGCCGTGCTGGATCGGTTTCCGCAGGTGCGCGCTGTTTTATGGGGGCATGTGCATCAAGAGATCGACCAGGTTCGCAATGGCGTGCGGCTGATTGCCTCGCCTTCGACGTGTATTCAGTTCGAACCGGGCAGTGATGATTTCAAGGTCAGTGACCAGGCGCCGGGGTATCGCTGGTTGCGGCTGTTGCCGGATGGCCGGATCGAAACTGGCGTGGAGCGCGTTACCGGGTTCGACTTCCAGGTGGATTACGGCTCCAACGGCTACTGACACAACCCCTGTAGGAGCTGTCGAGTGCAACGAGGCTGCGATCTTTTGATCTTGCTTTTAAAAAACAAAGTCAAAAGATCGCAGCCTCGTTGCACTCGACAGCTCCTACAGGGATCGCATTCATCAGCACCCAACGCGCACGAGTCCCTGTAAACTGCGCCTCTTTACCCGACGCACAGGGAGCTCAAATGTCTGGTTCGATCCTTTATATCCACGGTTTCAACAGCGCGCCTTCGTCTAAAAAGGCCACGCAGTTGGTACAAGTAATGGAACGTCTGGGCTTGAGCGATCAGTTGCGCGTCCCGGCCTTGCATCACCATCCGCGTGAGGCCATCGGTCAGCTAAACAAGGCGATTGAGGAGCTTGGGCGGCCACTGCTGGTCGGCAGCTCACTCGGCGGCTACTATGCGACTCACTTGGCCGAGCGCCATGGCCTCAAGGCCCTGTTGATCAACCCTGCCGTCAGTCCGCACCGGATGTTCGACGGGTATCTGGGGACGCAGAAAAACCTGTATACCGATGAGGCCTGGGAATTGACCCACGACCACGTGACGGCCCTGGCCGAGCTGGAAGTGCCGGCGCCCCAGGACCCGCAGCGGTATCAGGTGTGGTTGCAGACCGGCGATGAAACGCTGGACTACCGCCTCGCCCAGCAGTACTACCGGGCCTGTGCCTTGCGCATCCAGGCCGGCGGCGACCATAGCTTCCAGGGTTTTGCCGAGCAATTGCCGGCAATGCTGAGTTTTGCCGGCATCGGCGCAGATTTGTATCAGGCGATCGATTTCACAGCACTGTGAATCGTCGCCTCTTTTTCACCGAACATTTGACGACGAGACCCCATGGCCACTCCCAGCGCTAGCTCTTATAACGCAGACGCCATCGAAGTCCTCTCGGGCCTCGACCCGGTGCGCAAACGCCCCGGCATGTACACCGACACCAGTCGGCCGAACCACCTCGCCCAGGAAGTCATCGACAACAGCGTCGACGAAGCCTTGGCCGGGCACGCGACCTCGGTGCAGGTCATCCTGCACGCCGATCACTCCCTGGAAGTCAGCGATGACGGCCGCGGCATGCCGGTGGATATTCACGCCGAAGAAGGCGTGTCGGGCGTCGAGCTGATCCTCACCAAGCTCCATGCGGGCGGCAAGTTTTCCAACAAGAACTACCAGTTCTCCGGCGGTCTGCACGGGGTGGGTATTTCCGTGGTCAACGCCTTGTCGAACGAAGTCCGGGTGCGCGTAAAGCGTGACGGCAACGAATACCAGATGACCTTCGCCGACGGTTACAAGAAAACCGAGCTGGAAATCATTGGTACCGTCGGCAAGCGCAACACGGGTACCAGCGTATTCTTCGCGCCGGACCCGAAATACTTCGATTCGCCGAAATTCTCCATCAGCCGCCTCAAGCACGTGCTCAAGGCCAAGGCCGTTCTGTGCCCGGGGCTGCTGGTCAGTTTTGAAGACAAGGCCACCGGCGAGAAAGTCGAATGGCATTACGAAGACGGCTTGCGTTCCTACCTGGTGGATGCGGTCAACGGCTTCGAACGTCTGCCGGACGAGCCGTTCTGCGGCAGCCTGGCCGGTAACAAGGAAGCGGTCGATTGGGCGCTGCTGTGGTTGCCGGAAGGTGGCGACAGCGTTCAGGAAAGCTACGTCAACCTGATCCCGACGGCGCAGGGCGGTACCCACGTCAACGGTCTGCGTCAGGGCTTGCTCGATGCGATGCGCGAGTTCTGCGAATTCCGCAGCCTGCTGCCACGCGGCGTGAAGCTGGCGCCGGAAGACGTTTGGGAACGCATCGCTTTCGTGCTGTCGATGAAGATGCAAGAGCCGCAATTCTCGGGCCAGACCAAAGAGCGTCTGTCGTCCCGTGAAGCGGCTGCGTTCGTTTCCGGTGTGGTCAAGGACGCGTTCAGCCTGTGGCTCAACGCCAACCCGGAAACCGGCATGTTGTTGGCGGAACTGGCGATCAACAATGCCGGCCGTCGTCTGAAGGCCAGCAAGAAGGTCGAGCGCAAGCGCATCACGGCGGGGCCGGCACTGCCGGGCAAACTCGCCGACTGCGCCGGGCAGGACCCGATGCGTTCCGAGCTGTTCCTGGTGGAAGGTGATTCCGCCGGTGGTTCGGCCAAGCAGGCGCGGGATAAAGAATTTCAAGCGATCCTGCCGTTGCGCGGCAAGATTCTGAACACCTGGGAAGTCGACGGCAGCGAAGTGCTGGCCAGCCAGGAAGTGCACAACATCGCCGTGGCTATCGGCGTCGATCCAGGTTCGGCGGACATCGCTCAGCTGCGTTACGGCAAGATCTGCATCCTCGCCGACGCCGACTCCGACGGTCTGCACATCGCCACCTTGCTGTGCGCGTTGTTCGTCCAGCATTTCCGCCCGCTGGTGGATGCCGGTCACGTCTACGTCGCGATGCCGCCGTTGTACCGTATCGACCTGGGTAAAGAGATTTACTACGCCCTGGACGAAGCCGAGCGCGATGGCATCCTCGATCGTCTGGTGGCCGAGAAGAAACGCGGCAAGCCGCAGGTCACACGATTCAAAGGTCTGGGTGAAATGAATCCGCCGCAGCTGCGCGAAACCACCATGGACCCGAACACTCGGCGTCTGGTGCAGCTGACGCTGGACGATTTCGAAGCGACCTCGGAAATGATGGACATGCTGCTGGCGAAGAAGCGCGCCGGTGACCGCAAATCCTGGCTGGAATCCAAAGGCAACCTGGCCGAGGTTCTTGGCTGATGCGGGTTGGCTTTGCCTTGGCGTGTGCGTTACTTCTGACCTCGGTTTCGGTGTTTGCCGAACCGGTGCCGGAACTGCGCCTGTTGTCCGAGCATCCCGTTGACGGTATGCGCGGCGGCAACCTGTCCGGGCTGGCCCAGTGCGGCAAGGATATGTGGACGGTGTCGGATCGCGACGACGATCAGATTTACCGGCTCGATACCCGCGAAAGGGTATGGCAAGCCGAAACCGTGGGCATCGGCGTGCCGCCGGTGCCAGACAGCGGTTTGCCCTGGGGCTTGCGTTCGCGAACCTGGGTGGCGTCGTTTGTCCGTGGCGGGGATCTGGATTTTGAAGGCATCACCTGCGACAGCGCCGGTAATCGCTACATCGTCAGCGAATCCCATGCTGCGATTCTGCAAGTGCCACCCGTTGGGCCATCGTCCTGGCTGAAGATCTCGCCGATTCTGATTCGCGAAGCCCGGGCCAGCGGAATGCTGCTGCACTTCAATGCGTTGTTCGAGGGCCTGGTGATCAATCCGGCGGGCGATCAATTGTGGCTCGCCGCCGAGCGTCAAAGCCGTGGATTGTTGCTGATCAAGCGCAAACAAACGGTATGGGATTGCGATGGTGGCTGTGTGTTGCTGAGCGAAGCCGGGAAAGAAATGCAGCCGGCGCAGTTTCCCCGAGCCAAAGCAGTGTCCCGAGACTTTGCCGACCTGTCGCTGTTCAACGGCAAGCTGTTTACCCTTGAGCGCAACGCTTACCAGATCTGCCGCCGTGATTCGGTGACGGCCAAGGTCGAGCGCTGCTGGTCGTTTGCCGATGAAGCCTTGCAGGCGCATCGCCGCTATTCAAATCCTTACGGCCTGACCGAAGCGTTGATTGTTGATGCCGAGGGCGCGTGGATTGGCACCGACAACAACAACGATGCCCGCGCCGATGGCGAGGAACGTCCCATCGTCTGGCGCTTTGCCGCGCCTGAAGGCGGCTGGAGCGCCAAGCCGTGAGCCAGCAAACGCCGGGAAAACGCGCCGGTCGGGTATTTATGGTGCTGGCCTGGTGCGCGGCGCTGTTTCTGGCGACGCGGTTTTTCGGCCAGTGGGAGGCGCGTCAGCAGAACCCCAACACCGTCGTCAGCTCTGAGCAGGGCGAAGGTTTTATCGAAGTGAAACTGGCCAGCAACACACAGGGTCACTTCGTCGCCAGCGGCCAGATCAACGGCCAGCCGGTGGATTTCATGCTCGATACCGGGGCGACCGACGTGTCGATCCCGGCGGAAATGGCTGAACGGCTAAAACTGGAAAAAGGCTTCGGGGTGACCCTGAGCACGGCCAACGGTCGCACCCAGGGTTACCGAACCCGCATCGACCGGCTGCAACTGGGCGACATTGTGCTGCGTGATGTGCGCGCCCTCGTCGTGCCAGGCCTGGATGGCAAGCAAGTGCTGCTCGGTATGAGCGCGCTGAACAAACTTGAATTTACCCAGCGCGGTGGCACCATGCTGCTGCGCCAGACAACGAACCGATGAGGCCCGCATGAGCGACTCCCTTGATCTCAGCCTGGACGGTGTAGAACGCCGGTCACTGGCTGACTTCACCGAAAATGCCTACCTCAACTACTCCATGTACGTGATCATGGACCGTGCCTTGCCGCATATCGGCGACGGCCTGAAACCGGTACAGCGGCGCATCATCTACGCGATGAGCGAGTTGGGGCTGGACGCCGATTCCAAGCACAAAAAATCGGCGCGTACCGTCGGTGACGTGCTCGGTAAATTCCACCCGCACGGCGATTCGGCCTGCTACGAAGCCATGGTCCTGATGGCCCAGCCGTTCAGCTACCGCTACACGCTGGTCGACGGCCAGGGTAACTGGGGTGCGCCGGATGATCCCAAGTCCTTCGCCGCCATGCGTTACACCGAGGCGCGGCTGTCGCGTTATTCCGAAGTGCTGCTCAGCGAACTGGGCCAGGGCACAGCGGACTGGGGCCCGAACTTCGACGGCACCCTCGACGAGCCGCTGGTGTTGCCGGCGCGTTTGCCGAACATCCTGCTCAACGGCACCACCGGCATCGCCGTGGGCATGGCCACCGACGTACCGCCGCACAACCTGCGCGAAGTCGCCACGGCGTGCGTGCGTTTGCTCGATGAGCCCAAAGCCACGGTCGAACAGCTCTGCGAACACATCCAGGGCCCGGATTACCCGACCGAAGCAGAAATCATCACGCCCCGCGCCGACCTACTGAAAATGTACGAAACCGGCAAGGGCTCGGTGCGCATGCGCGCTGTTTACCATATCGAAGACGGCGACATCATCGTCACCGCACTGCCGCATCAGGTATCCGGCGCGAAGGTGCTGGAACAGATCGCCGCCATGATGCAGGCCAAGCCGTCCAAGGCCCCGCAGATCGCTGACCTGCGAGACGAATCCGACCACGAAAACCCGTGCCGGATCGTGATTATTCCGGGCGCACGCAAAAACTTTGACCACGATGCATTGATGACCCACCTGTTCGCCAGCACCGAGCTAGAGTCGAGCTATCGGGTCAACATCAACATCATCGGCCTCGATGGCAAGCCGCAGCTGAAAAACCTGCGTGCGCTGTTGGTCGAGTGGCTGGAATTCCGGGTCCAGACTGTGCGTCGTCGCCTGCAATTCCGCCTGGACAAGGTCGAGCGTCGCCTGCACCTGTTGGACGGTTTGTTGATCGCTTACCTCAACCTGGATGAAGTGATTCACATCATCCGCACTGAGGAGCATCCGAAAGCCGCACTGATCGCGCGTTTCGCCCTGAGCGAAATCCAGGCCGACTACATCCTCGACACCCGTCTGCGTCAGTTGGCGCGACTGGAAGAAATGAAGCTGCGTGCCGAGCAGGATGAATTGCTCAAGGAACAGGCCAAGCTGCAAGCCCTGCTGGGCAGCGAAGCCAAACTGAAAAAGCTGGTGCGCACCGAACTGATCAAGGACGCCGAAACTTACGGCGACGACCGTCGCTCGCCAATCGTTGAGCGCGCCGAAGCCAAGGCCCTGACCGAGCACGATCTGCTGCCGAACGAGAAAGTGACCGTCGTCCTGTCGGAAAAAGGCTGGGTTCGTTCCGCCAAAGGTCACGAAATCGACGCCACCGGGCTTTCCTACAAGGCCGGGGATGGTTTCAAGGCCTTGGCGCCCGGCCGCTCCAACCAGTTTGCGGTGTTTATTGACTCCACCGGTCGCAGCTATTCGGTGGCTGCGCACACGCTGCCATCGGCCCGTGGCCAAGGCGAACCGCTGACCGGTCGTCTGACGCCGCCACCAGGGGCGAGCTTCGAGTGCGTGCTGATGCCGGAAGACGATTCGCTGTACGTGATCGCCTCCGACGCCGGTTATGGTTTCGTGGTCAAGGGTGAAGACCTGCAAGCCAAGAACAAGGCCGGCAAGGCGCTGTTGAGTCTGCCGAACAACGCCAAGGTGATTCTGCCGCGCCCAGTGGCTGATCGTGAGCAAAACTGGCTGGCCTCGGTGACCACCGAAGGTCGCCTGCTGATCTTCAAGATCAGCGATCTGCCACAATTAGGTAAGGGCAAAGGCAACAAGATCATCGGGATCTCTGGTGAGCGTGTCGCCAGTCGCGAAGAATATGTCACGGACATCGCCGTATTGCCGGATGGCGCCACATTGGTGTTGCAGGCCGGAAAACGTACCTTGTCACTGAAAGCAGACGACCTCGAACACTACAAAGGTGAGCGTGGACGTCGTGGTAACAAACTGCCACGTGGCTTTCAGAGGGTAGATGCGCTGCTCGTCGAAAACCTCAATTAAGCGTCCTAGAGCGCTCGATCTACGATTTAACGCGTAGATCGACGCTTTGGCGCTGGAGTCGGAACGCATATTCACGGATGATATGGCCTTTCAAGCGCCGGCGTGGCCGAGCGTTCTTCATATTTATTGAGTATTTTCACTGTGGTTAGCCTTGTGGCAACCACCTGGATGGGACGATGACTGCTCTGCGCCTTCCTTTTATTTTGATGCTCGCTGGCGTTCTTGGCCTGGCGGGTTGCAGCGTTCACCAACCGGTGTCGCTTTATCAGCTGGACAGCGGAAGTCCGGCTCAGCCTGCGCAAAGCGCGGGCATGGCTGTATTGCTGGGTCCGGTAACGGTAGCCGATTATCTGCAACGCGAAACGTTGTTGCAGCGACAGCCGGATGGCAGCCTGCAAGCGTCGGCTGATGGTCGTTGGGCGGGCAGCCTGTCGTCGGATATCGATCAGCTGCTGCTGCGTCAGGTCGCCGGTCATCTGGACAGCCAGCGCGTGGTGCTGGCGCCAGCGACAGTGGGCTTCACGCCGGATGTGCAGGTTCTTCTGACGATTACTCGCCTGGACTCGGGTGAGGCGCAACCGGCGATTCTTGATGCGCAATGGCGTCTGATCGACCGTCGTGGCCAGGTTCGTGATAACCGCATCATTCACCTGCAGGAGCAGCATGCCGGTGGCACGGCGGCTCAGGTTCAGGCTCAGGGTGTGTTGCTGCAGCGTCTGGCCGAGCAACTGTCGACGGCGCTCAAGCCGCTGGCCAATCAGCCGCCGATTGCCGAAGCGCCAAAAAAACCGGCTGCCAAGCCTGTGGCGCCTGCGGCAGAACAGGATAAGCAACCAAAGATCCCGATGGCTTCGCCAATCCGGACCGATATGGAAGTGTTCAGGTTCTAAGCCTGGATTGATCCAAGAACAAAGCCCGCCATGTGCGGGCTTTGTTGTTTCTGCAGGTTGGAGATCTTCGGTGCTGCGGAAGGCCTCATCGCGAGCAGGCTCGCTCCCACAGGGATCTTCTGTGGACGCATCCTCTGTGAGCATCGATATCCCCTGTGGGAGCGAGCCTGCTCGCGATGAGGCCAGAACAGCCAATAAAAAGCCCGCAGACAATCACTCATCTGCGGGCCTCTTTACAGCGGGGGCTAAGGCTTACGCCCGGCGCTCATGCATCCGCGCCAGTTGCCGCTCGAGCATCGACGGATAAGGCTCCATCAGTCGCTCTACGCAACAAGCGCCTTCCGGGCTTGCGATCGGTCGGATCCGCGCGCGCTGGCGGATCAGCGCGTCGTCACCGATCTTGCGCTCCACCAGCAGCAGGTTACGGCTGTGTTGCGACAGGGCCAGCGCATCCTGAGCGGTTTCGGTCAGCAGCAGATCAATCTGGCTCAGGCCGAACAGCTCGTCACCCAGGGTCAGGCCCAATTGCAATTGCAAGGTGATGCCACTGTCGGCGACTTCGATCTGCAACTGATGGCCCAGAGCCCGCAACAACTCACCGCAGCAGATGGCGTTGGTCAGGTAGTCGTCGCCGCTGTCTTCGGTGTGGAACAGCATCAGCGTGCTGCCATCGTTCAGGGTGTGCAGCTCACTCTGGTAGAGCGAGGCGGCCTGATCGAGGCAGTCGCGATAGCGTTTGAGCAGTTCTTCCAGTCGTGTGCGGGGCAGACGACGCAGCTGATCCTGAGCGCCCAGTTGCACGGCCAGTACCGCGCTGTGCTGCGGCACGTTCGATATTTTCGGTTTTACTACCGGTTTCGGCGCGGTCGAAGCTGATTCATCACGCAGGTCGGCAAATGCATCGTCGTCATCATCGTCTTCAACGGTGCTGACAATGCGCCGTGGCGCAGGTTTGAGGCCGGCCACCGGCTTGGTTTCATCGAAACTTGGGTCACGCAGATTGCGCATTTCGAAGGTTGGCTCGTTATCGTCCGAGTCTTCGTAGTCGCTTTCGTCGTATTCAGGCTCGGGAGCGGGTTCCGGCTCGGCGGGCTCTGGCGCGAAGTCGGCGTGCAGCTGGCGGGCCAGATCGCCGATCTCATCCTGACGCTCGGTGGCCGGGGTGTATTCGTCGATATGGCGCAGCCACACCCGCAATTGCAGCAACGGCGTGGAGATGTGCCGACCCAGGCGCAGGCTCAAGGCCAGGGACAGGGCCAGCAGAATCGCGCTCAAAATGCCCATGCTTTGCAGGCTGATGGTCATCGGCTGCTGGAACTGATCCATGTCCAGGCTGATGCGCAGTTGCCCGGCGGTCACATCCTGGAAAGTGATCTTGCTCTGGTACATGCCTTCGGCTTCGCCCAGCAGGCTATGCTTGGGGCGCTGACCGGCTTCGGCGAGGATGCGGTTATCCACGCTGTAGATGGCAGCGTGAGCCACCAGCTTGTTTTTGGTCAGGTTGTTGAGCAGTACGTTGAGGCTGAGGATGTCGTTGGACACCAGCAGCTCCGTGGCGGACGTGGCAGTCTGCGTGGTCAGGCTCTCGCCCAGGGCATCCGCCTGCTCGTGCATGGCCTGCTTGAACTGCAAACCCATCACGCAGGCATAGATCACCAGGGCCAGAGCGACCAGGATCACGTTATGGCTGGCGATGCGCAATGCAATCGGTACACGGCGATGGCGCAGTGCACGGAAGATCAGCAGAAAGAAGTTATCGGTTTTTACTGGCGTGGGCCGGTTCACTTGAGCTCGGCTCTTTTGTCCGTGAAGTTGACGCGCAGTATAGCGACAGGCCCTAGACCGGCAAAGCGCTCACGGTGCCCGATGGTCACTGAATGTGGGTAGAATGCGGTTTTTTTCCACTTGCGGGGGTGCGCCTTGCGCGAAATCGTCCTGATAAACATCACGGGAGTCGACCGTCCGGGTCTGACTGCGGCCATTACCGGCGTTCTGGCCCAGGGTGGTGTGAACATTCTCGACATCGGTCAGGCGGTGATTCACGACACCTTGTCGTTCGGCATCCTGGTTGAAATTCCTGACACCGAGCAAGGCAAGTCGGTGCTCAAGGACATCCTGTTCACGGCGTATAAGCTCGATCAGCAGGTGCGTTTCACGCCGGTGTCCGAAGAGGATTACCAGCAGTGGGTCGGCAATCAGGGCAAGAAACGCCACATCGTGACCCTGCTGACCCGCAAAGTGACCGCCGGGCAATTGCAGGCCGTGAGTTCGATCACCGCGAAATATGGCTTGAACATCGACCACATCGATCGTCTGTCCGGGCGCATGCCGCTGGACACCCCGTCCGATCAGGGCAAGGGCTGCATTGAGTTTTCCGTACGTGGGGAAGCGGCTGATCCGCAAGCGCTGCGGGCCGAATTCCTCAGCGTCGCGCAGGAACTGAACGTCGACATCGCCTTCCAGGAGGATTCGCTGTTCCGCCGTAACCGCCGTCTGGCGGTGTTCGACATGGACTCGACGCTGATCGAAGCCGAAGTGATCGACGAACTGGCCAAGGCTGCCGGCGTGGGCGATCAGGTGTCTGCGATCACCGAGCGGGCGATGGCCGGCGAATTGGACTTCCGCGCCAGCTTCAAGGAGCGCCTGGCCTTGTTGAAAGGGCTGGATGTCAGCGTGCTGGATTCCATCGGCGCTTCCCTGCGTCTGACCGAAGGCGCCGAAACCCTGTTCGCCGAACTCAAGCGTCTGGGCTACAAAACCGCAATCCTGTCGGGCGGCTTCACCTACTTCGCCAAGCAATTGCAGGCCAAGTTGGGTATCGACTATGTGTTCGCCAACGAACTGGAAGTGGTCGACGGCAAGGTCACCGGTGTTGCGGTCGAGCCGATTGTTGATGCGCAACGCAAGGCGGATCTGCTGAAGGAACTGGCGCACAAGGAAGGTTTGCGTCTGGAGCAGACCATTGCGGTCGGCGACGGCGCCAACGATTTGCCGATGCTGGCGATTGCCGGGCTGGGCGTGGCTTTCCGCGCCAAACCGCTGGTCAAGCAGTCGGCGAAGCAGGCGATTTCTACCCTTGGGCTGGATGGCGTGCTGTATTTGCTGGGTTTCCGGGATCGCGACGGGCAGCTCTAAGAAAGATCAAAAGATCGCAGCCTGCGGCAGCTCCTACAAAGGAATATGCGTTTCCCTGTAGGAGCTGCCGCAGGCTGCGATCTTTTGCTTTTGTGGCACCCGGTTAAAGCGTTTTCCACAACAAATCAAAATCCTCCTCAGCGCCGCTCACCGCGGCGTTGTCGTTTCTGACGGCTTCCAGTGGGCGATAGGCGAACTGATTAAAGCTGTTGGTGCTCGCCACCCGCCGCTCCAGCCCGACCCGGCGTTCCTCTCCGTGGGTATTGATCATGACCTTGTTGCCCTCCTGAAAGGGCAGGCGCGGCGCGAGCAGAGTGGCCGGCAGGTCGATGGCGCCGATTTGCGGCAGCAACAGACCGCGAAGGTATTGGCTGTGGTCATCACGGGTGCGCACCAGTTGCAGGCCGCAAGGCTCGGCGAAGGGCGCAACCTGCTCGAGGCCCATCTGCATGCCACCGCCGCGCACCTGGCGGATCCAGCGCACCACCGCGATGCTCCAACCCTGACCGGCAGCGTCCTCGATGCCGACCATCTCACCTGCCTGTAATTCGGCAGGCACTGCGCCGGGCCAGGCCAGGCAGTAACCGCCGGGGCTGTGATTGATCACTGAAAGGACATGGGTCGGGAAGTGCTGATTGCGGTCGGCTGCTTCGTGGCTGTCGTCATTCTGAAGCTGCGGGTATTCGATCTCTTCGTAGGGCAATAGAGCGTCTGCATTGCCTTGGGGAGCGGCGTCGAAGGCCTGGTGCCATTGGTCCTTTTCCCGGCCGGTCACAGACGTTACCGAAAATTGTGCAGGCCGGGCGCCGGGGTTTTTCAGGATGTCGCTGAATGAGCGTTGCCCGCCCAGATAAAAGTGCAGCGCGCTCATGCCTATGCACAGGGTCAACGTGCCTTGGCCGACGGTGCGCTGGAAACTGCGCTCGGCCGTCTGGCCCCAGGCGGCATGAAGGTGTTGCAACGTATCCAGGCTTAACCCGGCTGGCACGGGCAGCGGTGATGAACTGTCGTTTTTTTGCAAATGAGCTTCAATCGCCGCGACCAACGGCTGCGGATCAATCCCCAACAAGCTCTCTTGCTGCTCGGCCCGGAACTTGGTGCGGTAACGCGGTCCGGTGTCGAGGTCTGGCACGACGGCAAACAGCCCGGTGGCCGGTTTCCCGGGTTGCAGCTTGATCCATTGGCTCCAGGGCTCCAGCACCTCGGCAACCCGGGCAATCTGGTGCTGGCGCAGTTGGTTGCAGCGTGAGGTGCCCAGCAGCAAGGCGACCACGTACGTCTGTTCGATGCTCAGGGCTTGCGTCTGGCTGGCCAGCTCATCGCGCAGGCTCGTGTGCTGGAGCCGATGCACGCAGGCGATCCGGTACAGCTGATGCAGCTCCAGCCACAGGCCTTCCGGCACCGGGCAATACAGTTCAGTAGAACGAATCAGCGGCCCGTTCAGGCAATGGATCGCCCGTTGCAGTGCCTGGGCCAGCAGTGGCGCACGGTCTTTGCTGAAGCGCGGCGTGATGCGCACGACGATCTGTTTATAGCCAATCGCCAAATGACTCTGCAGCGCCTGACAGAGGTTGGCGATCTTGCGCGAACGCTCGTCGAGGACAATCGCCTGATGCAAGAAATGCCGCTCAAGGTGTTTGCAGACGTAATACACCTCGGGCCGCAGTAGTTCGAGCAATTGCAGGCGATTGTCGCTGGGCGTGAGCAGCTGGTTGAGTTCGCTCAAGCCTTGATACAGCTGGCGAGCGGTTTCGCCGATGTTGGCTTTGGGCAGATTGGCGATCCAGCGCTTGAGATCACGCGGGGTGGCTTCACAGAACGACAGGCGCAACTGCGTCGGGATCGGGGCGCGTAGCAGGAGGTGGGGGCTGGTCTCATTCATGCCGTGGAAAAACTCCAACCGGGAAATGGGCAGTGAATGATCTGACTGTACCAGCTATGGATTTTTACCGTTTGTCTGTCAGTCGAGTGTCATCCGGGCGTACTACTAATCTGACACTCGTGCGACTGGATACGCACAGTCGTACGGCCTGCTGCCTACGCAGGGCAGGTCTCTTTGTAACTTCAAGGAGATGAAGTTTATGTCTAGTTATGTAGTGGCAAATCAATGGGGCGGTAGTTCGGCACCCTGGCATCCGGGCGGAGACTGGACGCTAGGCGCGCGGGACAACCAGAACGTTGTCGCGATCGAGATCAAGTCGGGCGATGGCGGGAAGAGTTTCACCGGCACCATGACGTATGTGGGTGAAGGTCCCATTGGCTTCAAGGCTCAGCGCACGGGCCAGAACCAGTACAACGTTGAAAATCAGTGGGGCGGCAACGATGCCCCCTGGCATCCAGGTGGCAAATGGGTCATCGGAGGTCGGGATAATCAGAACGTTGTGGCGTTGAGCGTGACCTCCAGCGATGGAGGGAAAAACCTCAGTGGCACCAATACCTACGCCAACGAAGGGCCGATAGGCTTCCGTGGACAGATAGAGTAACGGCACCACCGAAATGTCCGGCCCCGCGAAGACGTTCGCGGGGTTCGGATCAGTGATCAGGCTTTTGCCAGGCCCATGCCCTGGCCCATCTGCACCGGCGAACCGGCCGCCAGCTCTTCAGCCCACTTAACTTGATCAGGCCCGAACAGCACAACAGCGGTCGAACCCAGCTTGAAGCGACCCAGCTCTGCACCTTTCTCCAAATGGATCGGCGCACGGGCAGCTTCGTCGTAGCGGAAGGTTTTCAGCTCGCGTTTCGGCGGCGTGACCAACCCGGCCCAAACGGTTTCGATCGACGCAACGATCATCGCGCCCACCAACACCACAGCCATCGGTCCGCGTTCGGTGTCGAAAATGCACGCCACACGCTCGTTGCGGGCGAACAGTTCCGGAACGTTTTCGGCGGTGGTCTGGTTGACCGAGAAGATCCGGCCCGGGATGTAGACCATCTCGCGCAGGGTGCCGGCCAACGGCATGTGCACACGGTGGTAGTCCTTCGGCGACAGATAAATAGTCGCGAAATCACCGCCCATGAACGGCGCTGCATTGGCCGCGTCGCCGCCCAGCAATTCCAGCACGCTGAAGCTGTGGCCCTTGGCCTGGAACACGCGACCGTGTTCGATCGGGCCGAGTTGGCTGACCGCGCCGTCGGCCGGGCTGAGGATCGCGCCTGGCGTCTCGTCCAGTGGGCGAGCACCGTCCTTCAAGGCGCGGGTGAAGAACGCATTGAAGTGCTCGTAGGCAGTCAGGTCTTCGACCAGCGCCTGGGACATGTCCACCTGATAACGCTTGGCGAACCAGGCGGTGAAGGCGTTCTTGAACCAGCGCACGCGGCATTCGGCAATGCAGCCGGCCAGTCGCGACAACAGGTGATGGGGCAGCAGGTATTGGCTGAGGATAAACAAACGCTTATTCATTAACTGTCCTTAAAAACCTTAAATCTCTACGGGCGTATCGGGGTGGTTGCCCCATTCGCCCCAGGAACCGGCGTAGCCTTTGACCCGCGGATAACCGAGGGATTTGGCCACCAGATAGGTGAAGCCAGAACGGTGGTGAGTCTGGCAGTGGGTAATCACTTCTTTGTCTTTGCTGATCCCGAGTTTTTCCAGGATCTGCGGCATGTCGGTGCGGATACGCAGGTTGCGCGCCTGATCCATGCCCGCGGTCCATTCGAAATTGACCGCGCCGGGAATGTGCCCGGCCTTGGCCGCCAGGACTTTTTCGCCGGAGTACTCTAGCGGCCCGCGCGCGTCCCAGATCGCCAGGTCGGGAGCACCGAGACGGCTTTGCAGGTACTCGCGAGTGGCGGTGGGTTCATCATGCAGGGTCAACGCAACCGGGCCGCCGACCGGAGCCGGGATCTGGATCGACATAGGCAAGCCTTCTGCCAGCCAGGCCTTCAGGCCGCCGTCGATATAGTGGTACTTGCTGTGGCCGATGACATCCAGCAGCCAGATAAAGCGACCGGCCCAACCGCCACCTTCGTCGTCATAGACGACATAGACCGCGTCCTTGTTGTGGCCCAGCTCACCGAACAACGCTTCGAGTGCCGTTTGCGGCGGCATCAGTCCCGGCGCAGGCGCCTGACCGAGTTGCGTGCGTTTCGGATCGACAAAGCGCGCACCGGGGATATGCCCTTCGGCATAGCGGGCGCTGCTGGTCAGGTCCACCAGAATCAGTTCGCGGGCGTCGAGACGGGGGAGCAAGTCGCTCGGCTCGATCACCAGCGGCAAGCCAGAGAAGTCAGACATGTGAGGTCTCCAGAGCACAAAAGGGAGGATTGTATAGCAGCGTCATTGGCCGCGGTGACTAAAGCTGTGCAGGGCTTTCTCGATGCACTGCGCGGTTTTGCCGAAGGCTTGCACGGTGATTTCCGAGAACGGCCCGCCGCCCTGATCCGCCACCACAATCATGATGACCCGGCCGTTATTGACCAGTGAGCGTAGCAGCAGGTGTTCGCCGCCGAACTGTGAGCGCAGATTGGCCGGCAGCAGGGCGGAAAATTGTGCGTTGTTGACCGGTGTCAGGCGTACCTGGGCTTGTTGCGAGAGCAGGCGTTGCAGCACGGTGCTCTGGCTGACGACGAAGTTCAGACCGGCCACTTCTTTTGGCAGCCCGGCCGTCTGGTGCACTCGCAGATTGTCATGGGTGCGGTCGGCCATCAGGATCATCACCCGACGCATGCCGCATGCGACCAAAGCGTCCCGGGCAGACGTGGTCAAGTGCATGGCATTGGTGAAGCGACTGGGCTCGACCAGCAACTCGGCACACTGTCTGCGCCATTTCGCCAGGTCTTCGGCCGTCGGTGCCGGGGCTGGCCGCAATCCGGCGTGAACGCGGTTCATGCCCCACGGCCAGATCAGTGAAACGGCCGGGTGCCAAAGGTCTGGCATGGCGTGATGGCGGGCGCTGTTGGCGGCCTGTTGGTGCAACTGCTGCTGCACTTCGTCCATCGGCATCTGCAGGTAAAGGCTGGTCAGGTACTGCCAGCGTTCACTGTGCGGACTGTCCCAGGCCTGTTGCGCCGACAGCGCCAGACCGTTGGCCAGCAGCACCGTATTGGCCGGCTGATTGAGCCAGCGGCGCAGGGTCGGATCGTCATCGAGGCGGTTCTGCTGGCGCAATGGATGATCGCTGTCGCGCGCGATGCGCAGCACTTTCACCAGCTCACGCTGCTCGTTGAGCAGCAGCCGATAACCCTGCTGCACCCAGATCGGCAGGCGCCAGATGTCCACGAGCGCCAGGCAGATATCCAGCAGGCGAGCGCCGAACAATTGCTTTTCAACTTTGTGCGCCGACTCACCTTTATGCATGACCCGCAGCTCCCACTCTTCGAGCAACTGCGGATGGGTCAATGCCATGGGCCACAGCGGCGAGAGAAACAGCAGGCTGCCCCAGTGGATGTCTTGCCACAGCCGGGCCAGGCGACTGGCGAAAAAACCGTTGGCCTGTTGGGTCGCGTGCTGGCTGATCAGTTGCAGCTGACGCAGGGCAACCGGGATGTCGGACTGAGGTTCGGCGGGCAACCGGGCGAGCAGTTCTTCGGTGCGCTTCAAACCGAGGCGATTGATCGCTACCTCAAGGTTTTCCGCAGGCTCGGTCATGCTGCCATGGGTGTGGCGATTGGCTTCGCGAATCACGCTCAAGGCCAACGCGGGGCTGTCCTGTATCAGTTCGGCGATATCGCGCAGGGAGCTGCGACTGTTGGCGATGGCCTTGCAGACACGGTCATGACTGGCTTGCGGAACCGGCAGGCGCACGCCATCGAGAAGCTTGACCCAGCCTTCGAGAGTGGTCGGTTTTGGAGTTGGAACGTTCGTTTCGTTAGCCATGTCTGGACGCGATCATCGTCTGCATTACCTATGCCCGGAGCGGGCCAAATTGGCTTTTCGCCTGAACTGGCTATAGTCTGGCGCAGTTTTGCCGATAAGTAGAAGAAGAGATTTTTTAACTTCCGAATATGACCTTGAACCCGACTCAGTAAGTGCTCTCCTACCTATGGCTAAAATTATCGGCATCATCGTCGTATTCGCGAGCGTGCTCGGCGGATACGTGCTTTCCCACGGCAAGATTGCCGCCCTGATTCAGCCCTTCGAGGTGTTGATTATCGGTGGCGCGGCCCTCGGTGCATTCCTCCAGGCCAACCCTAGTTACATGACCATGCACGTTCTCAAGAAGTCCTTGGGCATGTTCACTTCGCGTTTCAACCACACGTTTTATCTGGAAGTGCTGGGCCTGATCTACGAGATCCTCAACAAGAGCCGCCGCGAAGGCATGATGGCCATCGAAGGCGACATTGAAGATGCCGCCGCGAGCCCGATCTTCGCCAAATACCCTGCGGTATTGAAAGACGAACGCATGACCGCGTTCATCTGCGATTACCTGCGCATCATGTCCTCCGGCAACATGGCTCCCCATGAGCTTGAAGGCCTGTTCGACATGGAGCTTTACAGCCTCAAGGAAGACCTCGAGCATCCGTCCCACGCGGTGAACGGTATTGCCGACGCCATGCCTGGTTTCGGTATCGTCGCGGCCGTACTGGGTATCGTGGTGACCATGGCTTCCCTGGGTGAAGGCGATCAGAAGTCCATCGGCCTGCACGTTGGTGCGGCTCTCGTCGGTACCTTCTTCGGTATTCTCGCGGCGTACGGTTTCTTCGGTCCGCTGGCCCATTCCCTGGCCCACGATGCCAAGGAAGAACTCAACGTCTACGAAGCCATCAAGGCCTCGCTGGTCGCTTCCGCTTCCGGTATGCCGCCATCGCTGGCGGTAGAGTTCGGTCGTAAAGTTCTGTACCCGGCGCACCGTCCTAGCTTTGCTGAGCTGGAACAAGCGGTTCGCGGTCGCTAAGTCATGGAAAATAACCAGCCGATAATCATCAAGCGCGTCAAGCGCATCGCCGGCGGGCATCACGGGGGCGCCTGGAAAATCGCCTTCGCGGACTTCGCGACGGCGATGATGGCGTTCTTCCTGGTGCTGTGGCTGCTGTCTACCGCAACGCCTGAACAGAAGATCGCCATCGCCGGTTACTTCAAGGACCCGGTCGGCTTTTCCGAAAGCGGCACGCCGTACATCATCGATCTGGGCGGCACGCCGACCCTGGCGCCGGAGAACACCCTCAACCCCGAGGTGAAATCTCAGCCGCAGCCAGACAAGGTGACCATCGACGCCGAGCAGGTTGAAGGCATGGCCGAGCAGGTCGAGAAGGAGCGTCTCGAACTGTTGCTGCAAGAACTGCAGACCAAGGTCGAAGAGAACCCGCAGCTGAAGAAATTCAAAGACCAGATCAGTTTCGAAATCACGCCGGACGGGTTGCGCATTCAGATCGTGGACGCCGAAAACCGTCCGATGTTCGACTCTGGCAGTGCACGTCTGAAGCCGTACTTCGAAGACATCCTGCTGGCCATGGCCGACACCATCAAAGCGGTGCCGAACAAGATCAGCATCAGCGGCCACACCGATGCCAAGCCGTACACGGGCACCGGTGACTTTGGTAACTGGGAGCTTTCGGCCAACCGTGCCAACGCTGCCCGTCGTGCGCTGGTCGCCGGCAGCTATCCGGATGCGCAGGTGGCGCGGGTCGTCGGTTATGCCTCGTCAGCACTGTTTGATCGCGAGAACCCGTTCAATCCGATCAATCGCCGTATCGACATCGTGGTGCTGACCAAGAAAGCCCAGCGTGCCATCGAAGGTTCGCAAGGTGCGGAACCGGCTCCAGAACCGGCGCCGACGCAAGGGCAGGGCGGCCCGGGCGAAGTGCCCGCCACGCCAGTCGATCCGAACGCGTTGCCGGCAGATAAAGAGCCGTTGCCGGCGCATGAGCTTCGTGAGCGTTTGAATCTGTTTGATAATCCGGCGCCGAAACCGGCTGAACCACCCAAGCAGTGACCCATAAAAAAGCCGCGAGATAATCGCGGCTTTTTTATTTCTGCGGGAAGCTGCTGATCATTTTCGTGGCATCACGAAAATGATCCCGGCTACTTAATAGCTGGTTTCCGGCAAACTGGCGATAATCGAGCGATAGCTGTTCATCCGTTGCTGCTGCACGCGGCCTTCTTCGAGAGCCTTGAGCAGGGCGCACCCCGGCTCGCGGTCGTGCTTGCAGTCGCGGAAGCGGCAGGTGCCGATCAGGTCGTTGAACTCGATGAAGCCGGCTTCGACGTCGGCGCGGCTGACGTGGCCCAAGCCGAATTCGCGGATACCCGGGGAGTCGATCAACTCACCGCCACCGGGGAAGTGGAACAACCGCGCGGTAGTGGTGGTGTGAGTGCCCTGGCCGGACAGCTCGGACAGCGGGCCGACACGGGCTTCGACTTCAGGCAACAAGCTGTTGACCAGCGAAGACTTGCCGACGCCGGACTGGCCGACGAACACGCTGATGCGCCCGTCCAGCTGTTCTTGAAGTTGCTCCATGCCGTTGCCGTGGTGCGCCGAGACTTCCAGCACCGGGTAACCCAACGTGCGGTAAACCGCCAGCAAGGCATTCAACGCGGGGGCGTTCTGCTCATCGATCAGGTCGAACTTGTTGAGCAGCAGCAACGGCCGGATGCCAGCGTGCTCTGCAGCAACCAGATACCGGTCGATCAGGTTGGCATGGGGCTCGGGCAGCGGCGCGAAGACGATGACAATCATGTCGACGTTGGCGGCTACAGGCTTGAGCTGACCACGGCTATCCGGACGGCAGAGCTCGGTTTTACGCGGCAATTGCGCCACGATCACACCGATGCCCTGGTTGCCGGCACGCCAGACCACCTGATCGCCGGTCACCAGCGCCGGCAGGTTGGCGCGCAAGTGACAGCGGAACACCTGGCCGGCCAAATCGCCATCGAGGGCTTCGACTTCGACTTGCACACCGAAGTGCGCGATCACCAGGCCGGTCTGTTCCGGACCCAGATCGCCACCCTCAAGTGCCTCGACAGCCGAGGACTCGCGTTTAGCGGCGCGGGCAGCGCGCTCGCCCTGAATCTTTTCGATGCGCCAGTTTTGACGACGATTGAGTTGGCGTTTGGCCATGGGTGTTCCGTATCAAGAATGCAGCGATTAGGTAAAACGGCCGCGAGTTTAGCACGCCCGGCCACCGGCCTAGGCTAAACTGCGCAGCATTGCCTAGGAGCCGACACATGCAAAACCCGCAGAATCTGATCTGGATCGACCTGGAAATGACCGGTCTGAACCCTGATACCGACGTCATCATCGAGATGGCCACCATCGTCACCGACAGTGACCTGAACACCTTGGCCGAAGGTCCGGTGATCGCCATCCATCACAGCGACGAAATTCTCGCCGGCATGGACGAGTGGAATACCCGTCAACACGGCGGCTCCGGGCTGACCCAGCGCGTTCGCGACAGTCGCGTCAGCATGGCCGAAGCCGAGGCCGAAACCATCGCCTTCCTGGAGAAATGGGTGCCGAAGGGCAAGTCGCCGATCTGTGGCAACAGCATCTGCCAGGACCGTCGCTTCCTTTATACCCACATGAAATCCCTGGAAAGCTTCTTCCACTACCGCAACCTCGACGTCTCGACGCTGAAAGAGTTGGCCGCACGCTGGGCGCCGGACGTGCGCGACAGCTTCAAAAAGGGCAGCACTCACCTGGCCCTGGACGACATCCGCGAATCGATCGCCGAGCTGCAGCACTACCGCAAGCATTTCATCAAGTTCTGATGCAGAGCAGCGGAGGCCTTTGTGGTGAGGGGGCTTTCTGTGGCGAGGGGATTTATCCCCGTTCGGCTGCAAAGCAGTCGTAAAACCTGTGAATGCGTTGCCACTGAAAGAATGCAGGGGAGCGCTTCGCACTCCAACGGGGATAAATCCCCTCGCCACAGGTATGCGCGAATGCTTCGGTGCCCCCTTTTGGTGCCGTCCCTAAATGGCTAGACTGCGCGCCTTCCTGCAAGGACCGCCACCATGTTGCTGATGCTTTACCTGATCGCCATTACCGCCGAAGCCATGACCGGTGCCCTGTCTGCCGGCCGTCGCGGGATGGATTGGTTTGGCGTGGTGCTGATCGCATGCATCACGGCGTTGGGCGGCGGATCGGTGCGCGACGTGCTGCTCGGCCACTACCCGCTGACGTGGGTCAAGCACCCGGAATACCTGGTACTGACCTCGGTGGCGGCGATGTTCACGGTCTTCGCCGCACGCTGGATGCGCCACCTGCGTTCGCTGTTTCTGGTGCTCGACGCCGTGGGCCTGGTGGCGTTCACCCTGATCGGCTGTATGACCGCGCTGGAAATGGGCCACGGCATGCTGGTGGCCTCGGTCAGCGGCGTGATTACTGGGGTTTTCGGCGGCATTCTGCGCGACATCTTCTGCAACGACATCCCGCTGATCTTCCGCCGCGAACTCTACGCCAGCGTCTCGTTTGCTGCGGCGTGGTGCTACATGCTCTGCATTTACCTGCAATTGCCGGGTGAACAGGCAATTCTCATCACCTTGTTTGGCGGCTTCCTGCTGCGGTTGCTGGCGATCCGTTTTCACTGGGAAATGCCGAAGTTCGTTTATAACGACGAAGCCTGACACCACACGGTCCCTGTAGGAGCTGCCGCAGGCTGCGATCTTTTGACTTTGATTTTTAAGATCAGAAGATCGCAGCCTGCGGCAGCTCCTACGCCAGGCCGTGTTGTTTCAACGCCCACTCGACGTGTTCTCGGACCAATTCAGATGGATAGTCGCGCCGCGCCTTCAACGCTTCCAGCACCGGAATGCTTGATGGCGCGTTCCCCAGGCCTACGGCCAGGTTTCTCAACCAGCGCTCGTAACCCGCCCGACGTAACGGCGAACCTTCAGTGCTGCTGAGAAACTTCTCCTCGTCCCACATGAACAGCTCTGCCAACTCTGCGTTGTCCAGATTGTGCCGTGGCTTGAAGTCGCTTTCTCCAGTGGGACGGGCAAAGCGGTTCCACGGACAGACGATCTGGCAGTCATCGCAACCGAACACCCGATTACCGATCAGTGGCCGCAAATCTTCCGGGATCGCGCTTTTCAGTTCGATGGTCAGGTAGGAAATACAGCGTCGGGCGTCGAGTACATAAGGGCCGACGAAGGCGTTGGTCGGGCAGATATCGAGGCATGCGGTGCAACGGCCGCAATGTTCGGTGCTGTGTGGCGGGTCAACCGGCAGCGGCAGGTCGACGAACAGTTCGCTGAGAAAGAAGTAACTGCCGGCCTTGCGATTCAAGACCAGGGTATTTTTGCCGATCCATCCAAGACCGGCCTGTTCCGCGATGGCTTTTTCCAGCACCGGTGCGCTGTCGACGAAGGCGCGGAAACCAAACGGGCCGATCTCGGCCTGAATTTTATCGGCCAGTTGTTGCACGCGTTTACGGATCAATTTGTGGTAATCGCGGCCCAAGGCATAACGCGAGACGTAGGCTTTTTCCGGTTGTGCCAGACGTTTGGCCATTTCGGTGTCGCCCGGCAGGTAGTCCATGCGTAGGGAAACGACCCGAAGCGTGCCGGGCACCAGCTCTTCCGGGTGTGAGCGTTTGCTGCCGTGGGCGCCCATGTAGTCCATTTCGCCGTGGTAGCCGGCCGCGAGCCAGCGCTCCAGGTGCTGCTCATGCTCGGCCAGGTCAAGGCCGCTGATGCCAACTTGCTGAAAGCCCAGCTCGCGGCCCCAGTCCTTGATGGATTGGGCGAGGGCGGGCAGGTCTGTGGTAATTGCGGGCATGAGGCGAGAGAAACCGGAGCTGAGGTGCGTATAATTCTGCCAGACATCGGAGCCCGAAGACGCATGCCGCACACTAAAGATGATTTACCCGACGCGCTGTATAGCACCGCGCAAGTGCGAGCCCTCGATGCGAGCCTGATTGCGGCCGGCACACCGGGCTTCGAATTGATGCAGCGCGCGGCGCGGGCGACCTGGCGTGCGTTGGTCCGCCATTGGCCGTCGGCGAATGAATTGAGTGTCGTGGCCGGTCATGGCAATAACGCCGGCGACGGTTATCTGGTGGCCGTGCTGGCCCGACGTGCGGGCTGGCATGTGCGGGTGTTGGCGGTCGGTGATCCCAAGCGTTTACAAGGTGACGCGGCATTGGCCCATGCCGAGGCCGTGTCCGAAGGTGTCGCGGTTCAAGCCTGGAGTGCACAGTCCGAGTTGCGCGGTATCGTGCTGGATGCCTTGCTCGGCACTGGTTTGACGGGAGAGGTGCGAGAACCCTACGCGGGCGCCATCGCGGCGATCAACGGCAGCGGGCTGCCGGTTGCGGCGGTGGATATCCCTTCGGGGTTGTGCGCTGATACCGGCCGAATACTCGGCGCTGCGGTGCGGGCTGACCTGACCGTGACGTTCATCGGCCTGAAACTGGGTCTGTTCACCGGCGATGCTGCAGACGTGGTCGGCGCGTTGGTGTTCAACGATCTGCAAGCCTCCCCCGAGTCGTTTAACGGAGTCGCCATCAGCGCACGTCGCCTGACGGCCAGTTCCTTGCCGCGTCTGGTGGGCCGGGCTCCAACCTCCCATAAAGGCAAGTACGGCCACGTCCTGCTGATCGGCGGTGATCGCGGCTTTGGTGGCGCCATCCTGCTGAGCGCGCAAAGTGCCCTGCGTAGCGGTGCGGGCATGGTGTCCGTGGCGACGCGCAGTGAGCATGTTCCGGCCGCGCTGGCGAGAATCCCCGAAGCCATGGTGTTGGGCACTTCGTCGGCCAATCAGCTGATGGGACTGCTGCAAAAGGTTTCCGTGCTGGTGGTCGGCCCAGGCTTGGGTCAGGCTTCCTGGGGGCGCAGCCTTTTGTCGGCGGCTGCCATCGCGCCGTTGCCGCAAGTCTGGGACGCCGATGCATTGAATCTGCTGGCCACAGAGCACGTAAGCTTGCCCAAGGATTGTGTGATCACTCCGCATCCGGGCGAAGCGGCGCGCTTGTTGGGGATGAGTACTGCCGAAGTGCAGGCCGATCGTCCTGCGGCGGCACACGCATTGAGCAAAAAATATACAGCTGTCGTGGTGCTGAAAGGCGCCGGCAGCCTGATCGCCAGCCCCGATGGGCGCCTGGCGTTGTGTCATCAGGGCCATCCGGCCATGGCCACCGCCGGTTTGGGTGATGTGCTGGCCGGTCTGGTCGGCTCGTTGCTGGCGCAAGGCATGGAGGCATTCGACGCCGCCTGTCTGGCGGTTTGGCTGCATGCCAACGCGGGTGCACAAGAAGGTAAATCGGGCCGTGGGCTGGCGGCCAGTGATCTGATTCCAGCCATTCGTCAGTTGTTGGAGGAGCAAGCACCGTGTCTGAAGTAACCCTGTACCTGGCTGATGAAGAGGCGATGACCGCATTTGGCGCACGCATCGCGCAAACCACTGAAGGGCACGGTCTGATTTTTCTCGAGGGGGATCTGGGCGCGGGGAAAACCACGCTGTCCCGGGGCATCATCAGGGGGCTGGGGTATAAAGGGTCGGTAAAAAGCCCTACGTTTACCCTGGTCGAACCCTACGAGATTGGTGACATCCGGGCCTTCCATTTTGACCTCTATCGCTTGGTCGATCCTGAAGAGCTGGAATACCTCGGCATCCGCGACTACTTCGAAGACGACGCCTTGTGCCTGATCGAATGGCCCCGAAAGGGTGCAGGCTTTTTGCCAAAGCCCGACCTGACCATTACCATTAGCCCGCAAGACAGCGGGCGTTCGCTGAAAATTTCGTCCCAGGGCTCGCGTGGCGAGTCGTGGTGTGCCGCTTTGGCATTGGAATCCAATTAAATGATGGGGTTAGGTATGCGCTTTCGCGCGATGGTAGCTGCCGTAGGATTGTTGTTTTTGGCGGTGACCGTCGACGCTGTGGCCGAGACGAAGGTCAACAGCGTTCGCCTGTGGCGGGCTCCGGACAACACACGATTGGTGTTCGACCTGACAGGGCCTGTCCAGCACAGCGTCTTCACCCTGACCGCCCCGGATCGGCTGGTCATCGACATCAATGGCGCGACTTTGGGGGCGCCGCTGAACGTCAACTCCTCGAACACTCCGATCACCGCCATGCGCTCGGCTCAACGTACGCCGACCGACCTGCGAGTGGTCATCGACCTGAAAAAAGCCGTTACGCCGAAAAGTTTTACCCTGGCGCCAAACGCCCAGTACGGCAACCGCCTGGTGGTCGACTTGTTCGATAACGCCGCCGACGCCGCGCCAATTCCAGCGCCGACCAACGTCGCGACGGTAGCCCCGGTACCGGTCACACCGGTGGAACCCGCAGTGAAGCTGCCGCCAGCCCCGGCCGGCAAACGCGACATCGTTGTGGTCATCGATGCCGGTCACGGCGGCGAAGACCCGGGTGCCTCGGGCTCTCGCGGTCAGCGTGAAAAAGACGTGGTACTGGCCATCGCCCGCGAACTGCAACGTCAGGTCAATGGCATGAAAGGCTTCCGCGCCGAACTGACCCGAACCGGCGACTATTTCATCCCACTGCGCGGCCGTACCGAAATCGCCCGCAAGAAGGGCGCCGACCTGTTCGTTTCGATTCACGCCGACGCCGCGCCTTCGGCCGCAGCCTTCGGTGCCTCGGTGTTCGCCCTTTCTGATCGCGGTGCTACCTCGGAAACGGCCCGGTGGCTGGCCGACAGCGAAAACCGTTCCGACTTGATCGGTGGTGCCGGCAACGTCAGCCTCGACGACAAGGACCGCATGCTGGCGGGCGTGCTGCTCGACCTGTCGATGACGGCTTCCCTGACCTCCAGTCTGAACGTCGGCCAGAAGGTGCTGAGCAACATCGGCCGCGTCACGCCACTGCACAAACAGCGCGTGGAACAGGCCGGGTTCATGGTGCTGAAGTCGCCGGACATTCCATCGATCCTGGTGGAAACCGGGTTCATCTCCAACGCCAACGAAGCTTCCAAGCTTGCCGCAGCGAACCACCAGCAAGCGCTGGCGCGCTCGATCAGCAGCGGCGTGCGTCAGTTCTTCCAGCAGAATCCACCGCCGGGGACCTACATCGCCTGGCTGCGTGATTCCGGTGGGATCGCACAAGGTCCTCGTGACCATCGGGTGAGCCCCGGCGAGACGCTGGCGATGATTGCCGTGCGATATCAGGTGTCTCCGGCCACGCTGCGCAGCGCCAACAAGCTGTCGAGTGATGAGCTCAAAATCGGTCAGCACTTGACCATCCCCGGCACTGAACTGGCGGCCAAAGAATGAACCAGGTGCTGACCAACACGGCTCGCATCGAGCTGCTCAGCCCGCGACTGGCGAACCAGATTGCCGCCGGTGAGGTGGTTGAGCGCCCGGCTTCGGTGATCAAGGAGCTGCTGGAAAACAGCCTCGACTCCGGCGCCAGGCGTATCGATGTCGATGTGGAGCAGGGCGGCGTCAAGTTGCTGCGGGTTCGCGACGATGGCAGCGGCATTTCTGCCGATGACCTGCCGCTGGCTCTGGCGCGACACGCCACCAGCAAAATCCGCAATCTGGAAGACCTCGAGCAGGTCATGAGCCTGGGCTTTCGCGGTGAAGCCCTCGCGTCGATCAGCTCCGTGGCACGCCTGACCCTGACGTCCCGCACCAAAGATGCTGATCAGGCCTGGCAGGTCGAAACCGAAGGCCGGGATATGGCGCCTCGCGTGCAGCCGGCGGCCCATCCGGTGGGCACTTCGGTGGAAGTGCGTGACTTGTTTTTCAATACCCCGGCACGACGCAAGTTTCTCAAAACCGAAAAAACCGAATTCGATCACCTGCAAGAAGTGATCAAGCGTCTGGCGTTGGCGCGTTTCGACGTGGCGTTCCATCTGCGCCACAACGGCAAGACCATCCTCAGCCTGCATGAAGCCCATGACGACGCGGCCCGTGCCCGGCGTGTGGCGGCGATTTGCGGTTCGGGTTTCCTCGAGCAGGCGCTGCCGATCGAAATCGAGCGCAATGGCCTGCATTTGTGGGGCTGGGTCGGCTTGCCGACGTTCAATCGCAGCCAGGCAGACTTGCAGTATTTCTTTGTGAACGGCCGAGCGGTACGCGACAAACTAGTGGCCCACGCGGTGCGCCAGGCCTATCGCGACGTGCTGTTCAACGGCCGGCACCCGACGTTCGTGCTGTTTTTCGAAGTCGATCCGGCAGGCGTTGATGTCAACGTGCACCCGACCAAGCACGAAGTGCGCTTCCGTGACGGGCGCATGGTTCACGATTTCCTCTACGGCACCCTGCACCGCGCCTTGGGCGATGTGCGGCCGGAAGATCATCTGGCCGCGCCTGTCGCGACGGCCATCGTTCGACCCACCGGTATTGATGCTGGCGAGTTCGGTCCGCAGGGCGAAATGCGTCTGGCGGCCAATGCCTTGCTGGAACAGCCTCAGGCTCAGCCGTCGTTTAATACGCCGGCCGGCTCGGGCGCTGGTGCTGGTTACCAATATCAATACTCGCCGCGACCTCAGTCCGGCGTGCCGGTTGCTGAAGCCCAGGCAGCTTATCGCGAGTTTTTTGCACCATTACCAGAAGCCAACGCGGTCGCGCTGCCGGCCGGGCAGGACGATGTTCCGCCGCTGGGTTATGCACTGGCGCAGCTCAAAGGCATCTACATTCTTTCGGAAAACGCCCAAGGGCTGGTGCTGGTGGACATGCACGCCGCTCACGAGCGGATCATGTACGAGCGGCTGAAAATCGCCATGGCCAGCGAAGGGCTGAGCGGTCAGCCGCTGCTGGTGCCGGAGTCCCTGGCGGTCAGTCAGCGTGAAGCCGATTGCGCCGAAGAACACGTCGCGTGGTTCCAGCGCCTGGGCTTTGAATTGCAACGTCTGGGCCCGGAATCCCTGGCGATCCGGCAGATCCCGGCACTGCTCAAGCAGGCTGAAGCCAATCGATTGGTCAGCGACGTCTTGGCGGATCTGATGGAATACGGCACCAGCGACCGGATTCAGGCGCACCTGAACGAACTGCTCGGGACCATGGCCTGCCATGGCGCGATCAGGGCGAATCGGCGTCTGGCCCTGCCGGAAATGAACGGTCTGCTGCGGGATATGGAAAACACCGAACGCAGCGGTCAATGCAACCATGGCCGACCGACCTGGACCCAACTGGGCCTGGACGATCTGGACAAACTGTTCTTGCGCGGTCGTTGATGAACCAGCTCCCTCCTGCGATTTTCCTGATGGGGCCGACGGCTGCCGGCAAGACCGACCTGGCTATCGAACTCACCAAAGTCTTGCCTTGCGAGCTGATCAGCGTTGATTCGGCGCTGGTTTATCGCGGCATGGACATCGGCACCGCCAAGCCCTCCAAGGAGCTTTTGGCCGAATTCCCGCATCGTCTGATCGATATTCTCGACCCGGCAGAGAGCTATTCCGCCGCCGATTTTCGTCGTGATGCGCTTGAGGCGATGGCCGAGATCACTTCGCGAGGCAAAATTCCGCTGCTTGTAGGCGGCACAATGCTCTACTACAAGGCTTTGGTCGAAGGACTGGCAGAAATGCCGGCGGCCGATCCCGAGGTTCGTGCGCAGATCGAAGAAGAGGCTGCACGCCTTGGCTGGCAAGCCTTGCACGAACAATTGGCAGTCATCGATCCGGAATCTGCGGCGCGTATTCATCCGAACGATCCGCAGCGACTCAGTCGTGCGCTGGAAGTTTATCGCGTCAGCGGTCAGAGCATGACTGCACTAAGGTTGCGACAATCTGCGCAAAGTACTGAAGCAGCCGCCTCGGGACTGCAACAATTGCCCTATACTGTCGCGAACTTGGCCATTGCTCCGGCAAATCGCCAGGTATTGCACGAGCGAATTAAACAAAGATTCACGAATATGTTGGAACAGGGATTCATTGACGAGGTCGTAGCCCTGCGTAAGCGAAGTGACCTGCATGCCGGGTTGCCGTCTATACGTGCAGTAGGCTACCGACAAGTCTGGGACTACCTGGATGGCAAGCTGACGCAAGCCGAGATGCAGGAGCGTGGAATCATTGCCACGCGCCAATTGGCGAAGCGCCAGTTCACCTGGCTGCGCAGTTGGGCTGATTTACACTGGTTGGACAGCCTCGATTGCGACAATCTGCCGCGCGCCTTGAAATACCTTGGGACCATCTCCATATTGAGCTGAGTCCTTGCATTTGCCGTCTATCCTTGGGGGTGTGACGGCCACAAGCCATTTGTTTACCTATTTTTTATATTGAATCCTTAAAGGAGTGCGGCACATGTCAAAAGGGCATTCGCTACAAGACCCTTACTTGAATACTTTACGTAAAGAGAAAGTGGGGGTTTCCATCTACCTGGTCAACGGGATCAAACTGCAAGGCACGATCGAGTCTTTCGACCAGTTCGTCATCCTGCTGAAAAACACCGTCAGCCAGATGGTTTACAAACACGCTATCTCTACAGTGGTGCCGGTTCGTCCAATTCGTCTGCCTAGCGCAACCGAATCCGAAGCGGGTGACGCTGAGCCAGGTAACGCCTGATAGGAGTCTCCTTTGTTCTTTGAGCGCCACGGTGGTGGTGAGCGAGTGATCCTCGTTCACTTGGATGGACAGGACCCTGAGGCGCGCGAAGATCCGCAGGAGTTTCAGGAATTGGCTAATTCGGCCGGCGCCGAGACCGTTGCGTTTTTTAACGTGCCGCGTCATCGGCCAACCGCCAAATTCCTGATTGGCAGCGGCAAGGTCGAGGAGTTGCGCGACTTGGTCCATGCCGAAAAGGCAGATCTGGTCATCTTCAATCACATCCTCACGCCCAGTCAGGAACGTAACCTCGAACGTGTTTTCGAGTGTCGCGTGATCGACCGTACCGGCCTGATTCTCGATATTTTCGCCCAACGCGCCCGTACCCATGAAGGCAAGCTCCAGGTAGAACTGGCCCAGCTTGACCACATGAGCACCCGGCTGGTTCGTGGCTGGACCCACCTTGAGCGTCAGGGTGGCGGTATCGGTATGCGTGGCCCGGGTGAAACCCAGCTGGAAACCGACCGCCGTTTGCTGCGGGTACGCCTGCGACAGATCAAGGGCCGACTGGAAAAAGTACGCAGTCAGCGCGAACAGTCGCGACGCGGCCGTTCGCGTGCGGATATTCCTACCGTGTCCCTTGTGGGCTATACCAACGCCGGCAAATCCACGCTCTTCAATAACGTGACGAAATCCGACGTGTACGCGGCTGACCAGTTGTTTGCCACGCTGGACCCGACCTTGCGCCGTCTGGAACTCGACGACCTGGGGCCGATTGTCCTGGCTGACACTGTGGGTTTCATTCGCCACTTGCCCCACAAGCTGGTCGAGGCATTTCGGTCTACCCTCGAAGAGTCGAGCAACTCCGACCTGCTGTTGCACGTGATCGATGCGGCCGAACCGGATCGCATGTTGCAGATCGAGCAGGTGATGGTGGTGCTGGGCGAGATTGGTGCCCAGGACTTGCCGATCCTCGAGGTCTATAACAAACTCGATTTGCTTGAAGGCGTTGAGCCACAAATCCAGCGCGACGAAAACGGCAAACCTCAACGGGTCTGGCTGTCGGCGCGGGATGGCAGTGGTCTGGAATTGCTTGAGCAAGCCATTGCCGAGTTGCTGGGCGGTGATTTGTTTGTTGGCACCTTGCGCTTGCCGCAACGATTCGCTCGACTGCGTGCGCAGTTCTTCGAACTCGGTGCGGTGCAGAAAGAAGAACACGACGAAGAAGGCATCAGCCTGCTGGCCGTTCGCTTGCCACGGGTTGAGTTGAATCGACTGGTGAGTCGCGAAGGTCTGCAACCGATGGAATTCATCGAACAACACACTTTGCAATAAAAGCCTGAAAAAGCGGTTGTGCCGCGGTGACAGGCATTCTGTAGCATTGGTCGGCGCGCCGTGGGTGCGTCTTTGCTTTATCAGATGGAGAGCGCTATGGCTTGGAATGAGCCGGGTGGCAACTCGAATAATCAGGATCCTTGGGGTGGCAAACGCCGCAATAACGGCGACCGCAAGGGACCACCGGATCTCGACGAGGCCTTCCGAAAGCTGCAGGAAAGCCTGAACGGGTTGTTCGGTGGTGGTAAGAAACGCGGTGATGACGGTGGCGGTTCGGGCAGGAGTGGCGGCTTCGGCGGTCTGCTCGGAATCGGCCTGGTCGTGTTGGCGGCCGTGTGGCTGTACAGCGCGGTCTATGTAGTCGACGAGCAGGAGCAAGCCGTGGTGCTGCGCTTCGGCAAATACTACGAAACTGTCGGCCCGGGTCTGAACATCTATTTCCCGCCGCTCGATCGCAAGTACCTGGAAAACGTCACGCGTGAGCGTGCCTATACCAAGCAGGGTCAAATGCTCACTGAAGACGAAAACATCGTCGAAGTGCCGCTGACCGTGCAGTACAAGATCAGCAACCTGCAGGACTTCGTGCTGAGCGTCGACCAGCCGGAAATCAGCCTGCAACACGCGACCGAAAGTGCCTTGCGCCATGTGGTGGGTTCCACCGCGATGGACCAGGTGCTGACCGAAGGTCGTGAATTGATGGCCAGCGAAATCAAGGAGCGTCTGCAACGCTTCATGGATACCTATCGCACCGGTATCACCGTCACCCAGGTCAACGTACAGAGCGCAGCGGCACCGCGTGAAGTGCAGGAAGCCTTCGATGACGTGATCCGCGCCCGTGAAGACGAGCAGCGTTCGCGCAACCAGGCTGAAACCTATGCCAACGGCGTCGTGCCGGAAGCCCGTGGTCAGGCCCAGCGCATCATCGAAGATGCCAATGGTTACCGTGACGAAACCGTCTCGCGCGCCAAGGGTGAGGCCGATCGCTTCACCAAACTGGTGGCCGAGTACCGCAAGGCACCTGAAGTTACCCGTGAGCGTCTGTACCTGGACACCATGCAGGAAGTCTTCAGCAACACCAGCAAGGTTCTCGTGACCGGCAACAAGAATGGCCAGAGCAATCTGCTGTACTTGCCGCTGGACAAGATGGTCGAAAGTGGTCGCAACACCAGCACTCCGGTGACCGGTGCGGCAGCCACCAGCAATGAAGCGAATGTGCGTGCAGCCGATCTGCAGCAACAGCAAGCACGTACCAGGGAGAGTCGCTGATGAGCAATAAATCGCTGATCGCCCTTATTGTCGGCGTCGTCGTGGCGATCGCTGCCTGGAACTGCTTCTACATCGTGGCTCAGACCGAGCGTGCGGTGCTGCTGCAGTTCGGTCGAGTGGTCCAGGCTGATGTTCAGCCAGGCCTGCATGTGAAAGTGCCTTACGTTAACCAGGTGCGCAAATTCGACGCACGCCTGATGACGTTGGATGCACCGACACAGCGCTTCCTGACGCTGGAAAAGAAAGCCGTGATGGTCGATGCCTACGCCAAGTGGCGCGTGAAAGATGCCGAGCGCTTCTACACCGCGACTTCCGGCCTCAAGCAGATTGCTGACGAGCGTCTTTCCCGTCGTCTGGAGTCGGGCCTGCGTGACCAGTTCGGTAAGCGCACGCTACATGAAGTGGTTTCCGGTGAGCGCGATGCGCTGATGACCGATATCACGGCTTCGCTGAACAAGATGGCGGAAAAAGAGCTGGGCATCGAAGTTGTCGATGTTCGGGTCAAGGCCATCGATCTGCCGAAAGAAGTGAACCGCAGCGTGTTCGAGCGCATGAGTTCCGAGCGTGAGCGTGAAGCTCGCGAGCACCGCGCCAAGGGTAACGAACTGTCAGAAGGCATTCGTGCCGACGCTGATCGTCAACGCCGCGTGTTGCTGGCTGAAGCCTATCGTGAATCCGAAGAGGTTCGCGGTGATGGTGATGCCCAGGCGGCTGCGATCTACTCCAAGGCCTACGGTCAGGATCAGGAGTTCTACGGTTTCTACCGTAGCCTGCGTGCCTACCGTGAAAGCTTCGCGAACAAATCCGACGTCATGGTCCTGGACCCAAGCAGCGACTTCTTCCGTTACCTGGAAAAAGCCAAGCCTTGATACGACGTTGACCTGAATCATCCCCCGCCTGGCGGCTAACGCCTCGGGCGGGGTGATCCTTTGGGAAAACGTGTGTATGATGCGGCAGCCGGGAAATTCCCGGCTTTTTTGCGTCTGCACGTTTGATTGCTGTTTTTATGCAGGCGTCCGAGTTGAATGACTCGACAGGTTTTTCGAGGAAAGTGGTTGGCGAAGCCGATTTCAGGCTTTTCGCCCCGTTGTTCATGCGCGTGGTTTGCGCATGAACCGATCATTTTCTGCTTCACTCAAGGCTCGCCCAAAGGCTTGCCGCCCGGATCATAGGGGAATGGCGTAATGGCAACGGTAGACCGCTGGCTGCTGCCAGATGGCATCGAAGAAGTACTGCCACCAGAAGCTGCGCGCATTGAAGTCGCGCGTCGTCAGGTGTTGGATCTGTTCCAGAGCTGGGGTTACGAGTTTGTCGTGACTCCCCATATCGAGTACCTGGAATCCCTGCTGACCGGCGCGGGCCAGGACCTCGATCTGCGTACCTTCAAGGTCATCGACCCGCAATCGGGCCGGCAGATGGGTTTCCGTGCTGACATCACGCCGCAAGTGGCGCGCATCGATGCGCACACCTTGCGTCGCGAAGGCCCGAGCCGTCTGTGCTATGCCGGTAGCGTGCTGCACGCTCAGCCGCGCGCCTTGTCGTCCTCGCGCAGCCCGATCCAGCTGGGTGCCGAGTTGTACGGCGATGCCAGCCCGAGCAGCGACGTGGAAGTCATCAGCCTGATGTTGGCTATGCTGCAACTGGCCGATGTGCCGGATGTGCACATGGACCTCGGTCATGTGGGTATCTATCGCGGCCTGGCTCGCGCCGCCGGTTTGTCCGGTGAAGTCGAGCAACAGTTGTTCGATGCGTTGCAACGTAAAGCCATCGACGAGGTCATTACCTTGACCGAAGGCTTGCCTGCCGATCTGTCGGGCATGTTGCGGGCGTTGGTCGATCTGTGCGGCGGCCGTGAAGTATTGAGTGCTGCCCGCGAGCGTCTGGCGAATGCGCCGGCGCCGGTACTGGCTGCTCTGGACGACTTGCTGGCGATTGCCGAGCGTCTGTCCACGCGTTTCCCTGAGTTGCCGTTGTATTTCGACCTGGGCGAGTTGCGCGGTTACCACTACCACACCGGTGTGGTGTTCGCGGTGTTCGTACCGGGTGTTGGCCAGTCCATTGCTCAGGGCGGTCGTTACGACGACATCGGTGCCGACTTCGGTCGCGCCCGTCCGGCAACCGGCTTCTCTACCGATTTGAAAACCCTGGTGACCCTGGGGCGTGCTGAGATCGAGTTACCGTCTGGCGGTATCTGGATGCCTGACAGTACGGATGCGGCACTCTGGCAGCAGGTTTGCCAGTTGCGCAGTGAGGGTCAGCGTGTCGTTCAGGCGTTGCCTGGGCAACCTTTGGCCGCCGCCCGTGAAGCGGACTGCGACCGGCAATTGATTCAGCAGAACGGGCTTTGGCAAGTATCGCCACTGGCTTCTTGAGTTTTCCTGTCGGCCGCGGCCGGCACCAAGTTTGCGCGAATGAGGACAAGTGTTATGGGTAAGAATGTCGTAGTCCTGGGCACCCAATGGGGTGATGAGGGCAAAGGCAAGATCGTTGATCTGCTGACCGAACATGCTGCCGCCGTAGTGCGCTACCAGGGTGGCCACAACGCTGGTCACACCCTGGTGATCGACGGTGAAAAAACCGTCTTGCACCTGATCCCGTCGGGCGTGCTGCGCGAAGGCGTGCAGTGCCTGATCGGCAACGGCGTGGTGGTTGCACCCGACGCTCTGCTGCGGGAAATCATCAAGCTGGAAGAGAAAGGCGTACCGGTGCGCGAGCGCCTGCGTATCAGCCCGTCCTGCCCGCTGATCCTGTCTTATCACGTAGCGCTGGACCAGGCTCGTGAAAAGGCCCGTGGCGAGCTGAAGATCGGTACTACCGGTCGCGGCATCGGCCCGGCGTACGAAGACAAGGTTGCACGTCGTGGCCTGCGCATCGGTGATCTGTTCCACCGTGAGCGTTTCGCCGCCAAGCTGGGCGAGTTGCTGGATTACCACAACTTCGTTCTGGTCAATTACTACAAAGAGCCTGCGATCGACTTCCAGAAAACACTCGACGAGTGCATGGAATACGCCGAGCTGCTGAAGCCGATGATGCTCGACGTCACCGCTGAGCTGCACGAACTGCGTCGCGCCGGCAAAGACATCATGTTCGAAGGCGCCCAAGGCTCCCTGCTGGACATCGACCACGGCACCTACCCGTACGTCACCAGCTCCAACACCACCGCGGGCGGCATCGCTACCGGTTCGGGTTTTGGTCCGATGTACCTGGATTACATCCTCGGCATCACCAAGGCCTACACCACTCGCGTCGGTTCGGGTCCGTTCCCGACTGAGCTGTTTGATGATGTGGGTGCTTTCCTGGCCAAACGTGGCCACGAGTTCGGCGCTACCACTGGCCGTGCCCGTCGTTGCGGCTGGTTCGATGCTGTCATCCTGCGTCGCGCTATCGACGTCAACAGCATCTCGGGCCTGTGCCTGACCAAGCTGGACGTGCTGGACGGTCTGGAAACCATCAACATCTGCGTTGGCTACAAGAACCAGGATGGTGCAGTGATCGACGCACCGACTGACGCCGACAGCTACATCGGCCTGGAGCCGGTGTACGAAGAGATGCCGGGCTGGACCGAATCCACCGTCGGTGCCAAGACCCTGGAAGAGCTGCCACAGGCTGCACGCAACTACATCAAGCGCGTCGAAGAGTTGGTCGGTGCGCCGATTGACATTATTTCGACGGGCCCGGACCGCAACGAAACCATCGTTCTGCGTCACCCGTTCGCTTAATAAGTCGTTGATGTAAAACGCAAAGGCCCCTCATTTGGGGCCTTTGTCGTATCTGTCTGTCGGACGGCACGACCTTTGCTGTGATGTTGATTAAAAGCATCGCTTCCAGTGCGCCATCAATTTAATGGCGCCAAGCAGAGGGATTTTAAGTGTCAGCCATTCTCTCACTGTTACAAAGCCGTCTGTTGCGGCCAGTGTTCGTTACCCTTGGTATCGCCCTTTTGGTGCAAGTGTTGGTAGCCGTCGCCCTGACTCGGAGCACAGTGACCGCACTGGAAGCCGACCTGGGTGTACGCCTGGGTGCAGACAGTCAAAAACTCTCCGGGGAACTTGAGCAGGCAGGGCGTGAAGTCACGTCGAGCCTCGACAGCCTCTCTACCAGCACGCGTCAGCGTCTTACGGCGGGCTTGTCCTCGCGATTGAAGGACGAGCAGGCGCAACTGCGTGCGACGCTGGAGAAGGATCTGAAGGACTCCGCCAATGATATGGCGCAGCTTTTGGCTTCGGTCGCACCCCGCGCCATGTGGGACAGCGACGTTCCAACCCTGTCCGAATTCGCCCGCCGGGCCCAGCGCAATCCCAACGTGCTGTTCGTGATCTACGACGACGCTACCGGCCAGCACCTGACGCGCTATCTGAACCGCGAGAACCCGATCAACAAAGCACTGCTGGAGAAAGGCCAGGGCGAGCGCGCATTGGACAAAGTGCTGGATGCGGCGAAGAACGATCCATCGGTCTACTACCTTGAAGCCTCAATCAGCCCCAATGGCGTGGAAATCGGCAAGGTCTTGATGGGTGTTTCCACCGCTTCCGTGGAAGTCGATCTGGCAGCCCTCGACAAGCGCTTTTCGGCGCTGATCGCCAGCAGTGATCAACTGGTCGGCGACAGCCTCAAAGGCGCGGCGGCTGATAGTGCAGCAGCGATGGGCGCGCGCCTGAAGTCGGCGCAGTCCACGGCTTCAGAGATGCAGGCCAACACCACCAGCACCGTGCAGGAAGCGGCGGGCACCTTGCGCTGGCGCATCGGGATGGGTCTGGCGGTGGTGGGTTTCGGCGTGTTGCTGTTGCTGGCCGTGGTGCTGGGTCGTCGCGTTGTCAATCGCCTGAAGCTGCTGATTGCGGCCATGGATGATCTGGCGGCGGGCGAGGGCGACCTGACCAAGCGCGTGCAGATCAACAGCAAGGACGAAATCGGCGACATGGCCTCCGCGGTCAATCGCTTTGTGGATAAGTTGCAGCCGATCGTGCGCGAAGCGGGCGATGTGGCTCAGCGTACCGGTCTGGAAATCGGCGCGATGACCTTGCGCAATGCCGGGGCCGATAGAGCGGCGGGCATGCAGCGTGATGAAGTGGCCGAGAGCCTGCGTGCGTTGTCGCAAATGGCTGACGAAGCCCAGTCTGAAAGTCATGCCATGCAGGCAGCCTTGCAGCAAGTGGTGGATATTCGTTCGGCCACGGATGAAAACACGCGGACGTCGGCGAAAGTCGGCAGCCTGATCGAGGCGTTGGCCGGGCAGGTTGACACCGGGGCGAAAGTCATCGAGCGGCTGGCGCAGCAAAGTGAGCAAATTGAAGTGGTATTGACGGTGATTCACGGGATCGCCGAGCAAACCAACCTGCTGGCGCTGAACGCGGCGATCGAAGCGGCGCGTGCGGGCGAGACTGGTCGCGGGTTTGCCGTGGTGGCCGATGAGGTGCGGGCGCTGGCGAGCAAGACGCAAAGCTCTACCGGCGACATTCAGGCGCACATCGTCGCCTTGCAGCAAGGAGCGCGTGAGGCGGTGGCCGCGATCGGTCAGGCCGGGCGTCAGGCCAGCGAAGGTTTGCTGGTGCTGCGTGACAGTGCGCGGTTGCAGCAATCGGTGCAGGCGTCGGTCGAGCAGGTTCATGCGGCGATTGGTCTGGCAACGCAGGCGGCGGCGCATCAGGCGCAAGGCGCGCATGCGGTGCGCGGTCGGGTTGAGACCATTCATGCGCAGGCTGAGAAAGCGGCTCAAGCGGTGGTGGAAACCACGGCCAGCGGCAAGGTGCTGGATGGGTTGGCGGCGCAGTTGAAGGCAAGCCTGGGGCAGTTCAGGGCCTAAGATCAAAAGATCGCAGCCTGCGGCAGCTCCTACACAGGGATATGCGTTTCCCTGTAGGAGCTGCCGCAGGCTGCGATCTTTTGCTTTATCAGCGGCTCAAATACATCCGGGTTGTTAAAAGATAGACCGGCAGCCCCGACACTAATATCAACAACGCCGCATAAGGCGCCGCCGCCGCAAACTCCACATTCGCGGTATGCGCCCAAACCTCCGTCGCCAGCGTATTGAGTCCGGTCGGACTCAACAGCAACGTCGCTGTCAGCTCCTTCATCGCATCCAGAAACACCAGCGCAAACGCCGCGCCCAATGCCGGGAAAATGATCGGCAACGTCACCCGGCAAAACGCGCTAAAGGACGACGCTCCCAGCGTGCGTGCAGCCTCTTCCAATTGCGGTGCAGCCTTGTTCAGTGCCGTACGAATCGGCGCCTGAGCCAGCGGCAAAAACAGCAACGCATAAGCGATCAGCAGCAATGCCGAAGTCTGGTACAGCACCGGCACATAGTGCAGGGCGAAATACACCAGCGTCAGCGCGATCACCAGTCCTGGCAGTGCATGCAGCAGATACGGCAAGCGTTCGGCCCAGATCGCCAGTTGGCCCTTGTGGCGCACCACCAGCAATCCCACCGGTACGGCCAGCACCAGACACAGCGCTGCGCCGCCCAGCGACAGCGCCAAAGACGACAACAGCGCCTCGCTGATCGCCGCCACCGGAAATGCCGCCGACGAACCCACCGCTAGCCAGTACGCCAGCATCCCGAGCGGAATACCGCTACCGATGATCGCCAGCGCCAGGCAATAAAATTGTCCGGCAGCAGCCCAAGGCCCCAGCCGGACCTGTTCCGCATGCCGAGCCGCGCCCTGACCGGTACGTACGTGTCGGCCTTTGCCGCGCACTCGCAGCTCCAGCCAAAGCAGCATCAGACACAGTGCCAGCAATACGGCGGAAAGCATGGCCGCGTTGGCGTTGCTGAATTCCAGTTCGAACTGTTGATAGATCGCAGTGGTAAAGGTTTGCAGTCCGATGATCGACAGTGCACCGAATTCCACCAGCATGTGCAGCGCGATCAGCAGCGAGCCGGCGAGCAACGAAGGCCAGAGCAGCGGCAGGGTAATTCTGAAAAACACACCCCAGCGATTCTGCCCCAGAGTGCGGGCGGACTCTTCGAGGGAGGGATCGAGATTGCGCAGGGTCGCTGCGACCGGCAGAAAGATCAGCGGATACTTGGACAGGGTCATCACCAGGATCGCCCCGCCCAAGCCTTCGAAATGAGCGCTCAGCGAGACCCAGGTAAAGCTGCTGACAAATGCCGGTACCGCGAACGGCAGGCACAGAATCACGCCCCACAAGCGCCGCCCTGGCAAGTTGCTGCGCTCAAGCAGCCAAGCCAGCGACAGGCCGATCACGCCACAGGCGAGCGTCACTCCGACCATCAGCGCCAATGTGTTGCGCAGCAGGCCAAACACATAAGGTCGCCACAACAAATGCAGCGCCTCAGCCCAGCCGGCCTGCCAAGTCTTGAGCCCTACATACGCCAGCGGCAACAGGCTGAGCACCACCAGCAGCAAAACCGGTAGCAGCAGCCAGATCGATGGCCGCTTGCGCCGTGGCACATAACCCCCGCGCGCGACGGGGGCGGATAACGATGCGCTCATCAGTTCAAGCCAACGTCACGTTCCAGGTCCAGGGCTTCTTCGGCATTGCCGAGGTCGGCTGGCGTGACTTTCGGTGCTTGCAGCTCGCTGAACGGCTTGAGCCCACGATCCGATTCCATGCCTTTGTGCAGTGGGTACTCGGCGGTGGTATGGGTGATCACGCGTTGACCTTCTTCGCTGGCCATGTAAGCAAGGAATTGCTGGGCTTCTTTTGGATGCTTACTGGATTTCAGTATGGCAGCGCTGGAAACCGTGATCAGCCCGCCGACGTCGCCGCCGGTGAAGTAATGCAGTTTCGAATCGAGCTGACCTTTTTCACGCTGCAAGGCGAACCAGTAGTAGTTGTTGACCAGCACGGTGGCGACTTCGCCGTTTTCCACCGCCTTCAGCGCCACCATGTTGTTGCTGTAGGTCTTGCCGAAAGCACGCAAACCGGTCAGCCATTCTTCGGCCGCGTCCATGCCGTGCACCTTGATGATTGCCACGGCCTGCTCCTGGAAGGCGCCGCTGGTAGGCACGAAGCCGACCTTGCCTTGCCATTTCGGATCGGAGAACTCCATGACCGACTTTGGCAGGTCTTTTTCATCGATCAGTTTCGGGTTGAAGGCGACCACGCGGACTCGTGCGGTGACACCGATCCAGGTGCCGTTGCCGGCGACGTAGTCTTTGGGCAGAACGGCCAGGGTGGCGGCATCGGTCTGTGCCAGCAGGCCCTGTTCACCGAGTTTGTTCAGTGGTGGTGATTCTTCGGTGTAGATCACGTCGGCAGGGGAGCGATCGCCTTCTTCGACGACCTGGCTGGCGAGCTGGTTGCTGCTGCCTTTGCGCACATTGACGTGAATCCCGGTCTTGGCTTCGAAGGCTTTGGCGATGGCATCGCCTACTTCCTTGTGTTGACCGTTATAGAGTGTCAGGGAAACCGGTTCGGCGGCTTGGGTGAGGGGAGTGGCGAGTGCCAGGCCGAGCAGGGTTATGGTCAGGCCGCGGCGCAGGGTATTTCGAAACATCATTCGCAAGGTTCCTCACTGTCGCATTGCAAAAACTTGAAACAATGATAAACGATATTGTTTCTCAAGTGCGCCTTGCAACGGGTGGGGGGGGAGGAGCTGCCGAAGGCTGCGATCTTTTGATCTTGATTGTTGGTGGGGCTGAAATTGCTGAAGATCAAAAGATCGCAGCCTTCGGCAGCTCCTACACAAACCCCGGAAACGCAAAAACCCGCTTTCGCGGGTTTTTGTGAAATTTCAGATCGACTCTGAAATTTGAATTGGTGCCCAGAAGAAGACTCGAACTTCCACGACCTTGCGGTCACCAGCACCTGAAGCTGGCGTGTCTACCAATTTCACCATCTGGGCATAATCTTCAGCGTTGCCGCTGTTGATGTGGCGCACTATACGGAGAGCTTTTTGATCTGTAAACCCCTGATTTAGTTTTAATAAATCAGAGCCTTAGAATGCAAAAAACCCGCTTTCGCGGGTTTTTGTGTGAGCCTTGAAATTGATCTAATCTCAAGCTCGAAATTGGTGCCCAGAAGAAGACTCGAACTTCCACGACCTTGCGGTCACCAGCACCTGAAGCTGGCGTGTCTACCAATTTCACCATCTGGGCATTATCGACAATGCGTCTGCGTCGTCGATGGCGCGCACTATACGGAGCGTCTTTTTAACTGTAAACCCCTGACATCAAAAAAACCTGGAAAATTTTACCAGTGGCATTTAATTCAGCTTCGCGATGTCGATAAAGGGCTTTAGATGGGCTGTCGAAGCCTGAAATTTCCCGTTTCATTACGCCTATGCCAAACTAACCCGCATATAGACAAGGTGAAAACTCTCTAATGGCCGATTGGCAGTCCCTCGATCCCGAGGCCGCTCGTGAAGCGGAAAAATATGAAAACCCTATTCCTAGCCGCGAACTGATCCTTCAGCACCTTGCTGATCGGGGTTCGCCTGCTAACCGCGAGCAGCTGGTTGAAGAGTTTGGTCTGACCACAGAAGACCAGATCGAAGCCCTGCGCCGCCGCCTGCGCGCCATGGAGCGCGACGCTCAACTCATCTATACCCGTCGCGGCACCTATGCGCCGGTGGACAAGCTCGACCTGATCCTGGGCCGCATCAGCGGTCACCGTGACGGCTTCGGCTTCCTGGTCCCGGACGACGGCAGTGACGACCTGTTCATGAGCCCGGCGCAAATGCGTCTGGTGTTCGATGGCGATCGTGCGCTGGCCCGTGTTTCCGGTCTTGACCGTCGCGGTCGCCGCGAAGGCATGATCGTCGAAGTGGTCTCCCGTGCCCATGAGACCATCGTTGGCCGTTACTTCGAAGAGGGCGGTATTGGTTTCGTCGTTGCGGACAATCCGAAGATCCAGCAAGAAGTGCTGGTCACGCCGGGCCGTAACGCTAACGCCCAGATCGGTCAGTTCGTCGAAGTGAAGATCACTCACTGGCCGACACCACGCTTCCAGCCGCAAGGCGACGTGGTTGAGGTCGTGGGCAACTACATGGCGCCGGGCATGGAAATCGACGTCGCCCTGCGCACCTACGACATTCCTCACGTCTGGCCTGAGGCTGTGCTGAAAGAAGCCGCCAAGCTCAAGCCGGAAGTCGAAGAGAAAGACAAAGAGAAGCGCATCGACCTGCGCCATCTGCCGTTCGTGACCATCGACGGTGAAGATGCGCGCGACTTCGATGATGCGGTCTATTGCGAGGCCAAACCGGGCAAGCTGCGCCTGTTCTCCGGCGGCTGGAAGTTGTACGTGGCGATTGCCGACGTTTCCAGCTACGTGAAAATCGGTTCGGCGCTGGACAATGAGTCCCAGGTTCGCGGCAACTCGGTGTATTTCCCCGAGCGCGTTGTGCCGATGCTGCCTGAGCAGCTGTCCAACGGCCTGTGCTCGCTGAATCCGCACGTCGATCGTCTGGCCATGGTTTGCGAGATGACCATCTCCAAATCCGGCGAGATGACCGACTACTGCTTCTACGAAGCGGTGATTCACTCCCATGCTCGTCTGACCTACAACAAAGTCAGCGCCATGCTGGAAACGCCGAAACTCACCGAGGCGCGTGAGCTCCGTGGCGAGTACAACGACGTTCTGCCGCACCTCAAGCAGCTTTACGCGCTGTACAAAGTGCTGTTGGCCGCTCGTCACGTGCGTGGCGCGATCGATTTCGAAACGCAGGAAACCCGGATCATCTTCGGGACCGAGCGCAAGATTGCCGAAATCCGTCCAACCGTTCGTAACGACGCCCACAAGCTGATCGAGGAATGCATGCTGGCGGCCAACGTGGCCACCGCCGAATTCCTGAAAAAGCACGAAATCCCTGCGCTGTATCGCGTCCACGATGGCCCGCCACCGGAGCGTCTGGAAAAACTGCGCGCCTTCCTCGGCGAGCTCGGCCTGTCCCTGCACAAAGGCAAGGACGGCCCGTCGCCGAAGGATTACCAGGCATTGCTGGCGAGCATCAAGGACCGTCCGGATTTCCACCTGATCCAGACCGTTATGCTGCGTTCGTTGAGTCAGGCGGTGTACAGCGCCGATAACCAGGGCCACTTCGGCCTGAATTACGAAGCCTATACCCACTTCACCTCGCCGATCCGCCGCTACCCGGACTTGCTCACGCACCGGGCGATTCGCAGCGTCATCCATTCGAAAATGGACACCCCGCACGTTCGCCGTGCTGGCGCGATGACCATTCCGAAAGCGCGCATCTATCCGTACGACGAAGCGATTCTGGAGCAGCTCGGCGAGCAGTGCTCGATGAGCGAGCGCCGTGCCGACGAAGCGACCCGCGACGTCGTGAACTGGCTCAAGTGCGAGTTCATGAAAGACCGCGTGGGCGAGTCGTTCCCTGGTGTGATTACTGCCGTGACCGGTTTTGGTCTGTTCGTCGAGCTGACCGATATCTACGTCGAAGGCCTGGTGCACGTCACCGCGCTGCCGGGCGATTACTACCACTTCGATCCTGTGCACCATCGCCTGGCCGGTGAGCGTACCGGTCGCAGTTTCCGTCTTGGCGATACCGTTGAAGTACGCGTCATGCGCGTCGACCTCGACGAGCGCAAGATCGACTTCGAGATGGCTGAAAAAACCATCAGCGCGCCGATTGGCCGCAAGAAGCGCGGGACTGAAACCGCTGCACCAGCTACCAAAACGGCTGCAGAGCCGGCCCCGGCGAAAACCGGTCGTCGTCCTGCCAAGGAAAAAGCCGTAGAAGCCTATCGCCCGAGCGATGCCGCGGCGAAAAATGCTGAATTGCGCAAAAGTCGTGAGATGAAGCAGGCGTTGCTGTCTGAAGCGAAAAGCGGCGGTAAAGCGGCGTCTGGGGGAAAGACCGGACGGTCGGCGCCTGAAAAGGCTCCCGGCGGCAAGCCAGCCAAACCGAGCAAACACCGTAAAGGCCCGCCGAAAGCGGGTTCTGCTCCAGCCGCCAAAAGCGGCGGGGCGCGTAAACCGAAGGCCAAGTCATGAGTCAGTTGGAAAAGATCTACGGCGTGCACGCTGTAGAAGCGTTGCTGCGTCACCACCCAAAGCGCGTCAAGCAGATCTGGCTGGCCGAAGGCCGCAGCGAGCCGCGTGTGCAGGCGCTGATCGCACTGGCGAACGAAAATCGCGTGCCCGTCGGCAACGCCGAGCGTCGTGAACTCGATGCCTGGGTTGATGGCGTGCACCAGGGCGTGGTCGCGGACGTGAGTCCGAGCCAGGTCTGGGGCGAGGCGATGCTTGACGAGTTGCTGGATCGTTCCGAAGGCGCACCGTTGCTGCTGGTGCTCGACGGCGTGACCGACCCGCACAACCTTGGCGCTTGCCTGCGTTCTGCCGATGCGGCGGGCGCACTGGCGGTGATCGTTCCGAAGGACAAGTCAGCCACGCTGACCCCGACGGTACGAAAAGTCGCCTGTGGCGCGGCCGAAGTAATTCCACTGGTAGCCGTGACCAACCTGGCGCGCACGCTGGAAAAACTCAAGCAGCGCGGCTTGTGGGTCGTCGGTACGGCGGGCGAGGCTGAGCAGAGTCTGTATCAGCAAGACATGACCGGCCCGACCATCCTGATCATGGGCGCTGAAGGCAGCGGCATGCGTCGCCTGACCCGCGACCTGTGCGACTACCTGGTACACCTGCCGATGACCGGCAGCGTCAGCAGTCTCAACGTTTCCGTGGCGACCGGCGTCTGCCTGTTTGAAGCCCAGCGCCAGCGTAGCGTCAAGGCTGCCGGAACCGGCAAAAAGTCCTGACTCCCCCCTGTAGGAGCTGTCGAGTGAAACGAGGCTGCGATCTTTTGATTTTTTAAGAACAAAAGATCGCAGCCTTCGGCAGCTCCTACAGGTGTTTGGCGTGATTGTTCAAATAATCACCAATTGCCTTGCACCTCTTCTGTCCCTTCTCTACAATTGCGCCCCTTGCTGTGACGGCAGGCACTCATGTGTCTATCGCAAGCAAGTCCATAAGTGTCATTCACTCCTTGTCTGACCGCTTTTGAGCGGCAGGCTACAACCCGTAAGGAGCATTCATGCGTCATTACGAAATCATCTTTTTGGTCCACCCGGATCAAAGCGAGCAAGTCGGCGGCATGGTAGAGCGTTACACCAAGCTGATCGAAGAAGACGGCGGCAAAATCCACCGTCTGGAAGATTGGGGCCGTCGTCAACTGGCCTACGCAATCAACAATGTTCACAAGGCTCACTACGTGATGCTGAACGTTGAGTGCACTGGCAAGGCCCTAGCCGAGCTGGAAGACAACTTCCGCTACAACGATGCAGTGATCCGTAACCTGGTCATCCGTCGCGAAGAAGCCGTTACCGGCCAATCCGAGATGCTCAAGGCTGAAGAAAACCGCAGTGAGCGCCGTGAGCGTCGCGACCGTCCTGAGCACGAAGGCGCTGAAAGCGTTGATAGTGATGACAGCGACAACAGCGATAACGCTGACGAGTAATCCACGGACCTTTTGAGGAGCCTATTACATGGCACGTTTCTTCCGTCGTCGTAAATTCTGCCGCTTCACCGCTGAAGACGTGAAAGAGATCGATTACAAAGATCTCAACACTCTGAAAGCTTATGTATCCGAGACCGGCAAAATCGTTCCAAGCCGCATCACCGGTACCAAAGCACGTTATCAGCGTCAGCTGGCCACCGCTATCAAGCGCGCCCGCTTCCTGGCCCTGCTGGCCTACACCGACAGCCACGGCCGCTGAGACCGGGCAGTCGACACGTAGCAAAGGATTGAAAGCATGCGTGCCATAGCTGAGTTCATCATGCGCGGCCGTATGCAGGCCACTCTCGTAGTGGCCGGATGCGCAATATTGCCGTTGTTGTATTGGTTGGGTGCTGCCGCTGGTTGCCTTGTGCTCCTGCGGCGCGGATTGAAGGACGCCCTGGGCGTTCTTGCTCTGGGACTGCTGCCGGCGTTGATCTGGTGGCTTTACTCCGATGACCCACGGGCACTTCTGGTGCTGCTGGGGTCTTGGAGCCTTGCGTTGGTTTTGCGCGCAAGCGAATCCTGGAACCGCGTGCTGCTGGTCAGCATAGCGATGGGAGTGGTGTTTTCAGTGGTGCTGGGGACGGCTTTTGGTCCCCAAATCGAGATGCTGGCGCAGGCTTTGATAAAAGTCATGCCGTCGCTACTCGGTGATGTCTACCAGAAGTTGTCGGTAGACGAGCAAGCGCATTTTGCGTCCCTGATCGCACCGGTCCTGACCGGCCTGATTGCGGCCTTGTTGCAAATCGTCAGTGTGCTGAGCCTGCTTGTCGGGCGCTACTGGCAGGCGTTGTTGTACAACCCGGGTGGTTTTGGTCGCGAGTTTCGCGCCATCCGATTCCCGCTGGGGCTGGCGATGTTACTGCTGGCGTTCATGCTTCTGGGACCGAACATCGGTCCGCAGATGGCCATGTTGACGCCGTTGTGCAGTGTACCGCTGGTATTCGCCGGGCTGGCCCTGATTCACGGGCTGGTGGCGCAAAAGCGACTGGCCAGATTCTGGCTGGTGGGGTTGTACGTCACGCTGTTGCTGTTCATGCAGCTGATCTATCCGTTGCTGGTGGTCTTGGCCATCGTCGACAGCCTGATTGATTTTCGCGGTCGTTCGACGCCGAAAGACGTCGATAGCGCGAACGGTGAAGGTTAAAAGTTAAGAGGATTTTCACATGCAACTGATCCTTCTGGAAAAAGTCACCAACCTGGGCAACCTGGGTGACAAAGTGAACGTTAAGGCTGGTTACGGTCGTAACTACCTGCTGCCTTACGGCAAAGCTACCGCTGCGACCGCTGCCAACCTGGCTGCGTTCGAAGAGCGTCGCGCTGAGCTGGAAAAAGCCGCAGCAGATCGTAAAACTTCGGCTGAAAGCCGCGCTGCCCAACTGGCTGAGCTGGAAGTGACTATCACTGCCACCGCTGGCGACGAAGGCAAGCTGTTCGGTTCGATCGGTACTCACGACATCGCTGATGCACTGACCGCCTCTGGCGTTGAAGTTGCAAAAAGCGAAGTTCGTCTGCCGAACGGCACTATCCGCAACGTAGGCGAATTCGACGTAGCCGTGCACCTGCACGCCGAAGTTGAAGCCACCGTACGCGTTGTCGTGGTAGCAGCTTAAGCAGCACTTGTCGGCTGGCACCCTCGGGTGCTTGCCGGTAACATCGGGCACGATCCTGTTTACAGGTCGTGCCCTTTGTCTTTCTGCAGTTCCTGATTTTCACAACTATTCAAGTGGCCATGAACGATATCTCCGCACCCGAGCAATACGATCTGCAAACCGCTGCCCTGAAGGTGCCGCCGCATTCCATCGAGGCCGAACAGGCCGTGCTCGGTGGTTTGATGCTGGACAACAACGCCTGGGAACGCGTGTTGGATCAGGTGTCGGACGGCGATTTCTATCGGCATGACCACCGTTTGATCTTCCGCGCGATCGCCAAGCTCGCCGACCAGAACTCCCCGATCGACGTCGTGACCCTTGCCGAGCAATTGGACAAGGAAGGTCAGACCTCGCAAGTCGGCGGCCTCGGATACCTGGGCGAACTGGCGAAAAACACGCCGTCTGTCGCCAACATCAAGGCGTATGCGCAGATCGTCCGCGCACGAGCAACCTTGCGGCAGTTGATCGGCATCGCCACCGAAATCGCCGACAGCGCCTTCAACCCGGAAGGCCGCTCGGCTGAAGAGATTCTCGACGAAGCCGAACGGCAGATTTTCCAGATCGCCGAGGCCCGGCCAAAAACCGGCGGCCCGGTGAGCGTGAATGATCTGTTGACCAAGGCCATCGACCGCATCGACACCTTGTTCAACACTGATAACGCCATTACCGGCCTGTCCACCGGTTATACCGACCTCGACGGTATGACCAGCGGCCTGCAACCGTCTGACTTGATCATCGTCGCCGGCCGTCCATCGATGGGTAAAACCACCTTTGCGATGAACCTGGTGGAAAACGCCGTACTGCGCAGCGACAAATGCGTACTGGTTTACTCGCTGGAGATGCCAGGCGAATCGCTGATCATGCGTATGTTGTCGTCCCTCGGCCGGATCGATCAGACCAAGGTCCGTGCCGGACGTCTGGAAGACGATGACTGGCCACGCCTGACCTCGGCGGTCAACCTGCTCAATGATCGCAAGCTGTTCATCGACGATACGGCCGGTATCAGCCCGTCGGAAATGCGTGCGCGGACTCGACGCCTGGTGCGTGAGCATGGCGAGGTTGGCCTGATCATGATCGACTACCTGCAATTGATGCAGATTCCAGGTTCCAGTGGCGACAACCGGACCAACGAGATTTCCGAGATCTCCCGTTCCTTGAAGGCCCTGGCCAAGGAATTCAACTGCCCGGTGGTGGCGCTGTCCCAGCTCAACCGCTCCCTGGAGCAACGACCGAACAAACGCCCGATCAACTCCGACCTGCGGGAATCCGGAGCGATCGAGCAGGATGCCGACGTCATCATGTTCGTGTACCGGGACGAGGTGTATCACCCGGAGACCGAACACAAAGGCATCGCCGAGATCATCATCGGCAAGCAGCGGAACGGTCCGATCGGTACGTCACGACTGGCGTTCATCGGTAAGTACACCCGCTTCGAAAACCTGGCGCCGGGCAGCTACAACTTCGACGACGAGTAACCCTGTGGGAGCGGGCTTGCTCGCGAAGAGGGAGTGTCAGTCGACATCAATGTTGGTTGATGTACCGCTTTCGCGAGGAAGCCCGCTCCCGCATGGGTTGCGCGCGATTTCCGACTACAGTCGTCGGAATTGGTTATTTTTTGTGCTATATTCCGCGCCCGCGATTTTTCATCTCAACACCGGTCATCGTCATGCAAACAGCCAAGCCGTTATTTGACTATCCCAAGTACTGGGCCGAATGCTTCGGTCCAGCGCCATTCCTGCCGATGAGCAGGGAGGAGATGGATCAGCTTGGCTGGGATTCATGCGACATCATCATCGTCACCGGTGATGCGTACGTTGACCATCCGTCGTTCGGCATGGCAATCATCGGCCGGCTGCTGGAGTCGCAAGGCTTCCGCGTCGGGATCATTGCCCAGCCAAACTGGCAGTCCAAAGACGACTTCATGAAGCTCGGCGAGCCGAACCTGTTCTTCGGCGTCGCGGCCGGCAACATGGACTCAATGATCAACCGCTACACCGCCGACAAAAAAATCCGCTCAGATGACGCCTACACCCCCGGTGGCCTGGCGGGTAAACGTCCGGATCGCGCGAGCCTGGTTTACAGCCAGCGCTGCAAGGAAGCCTACAAGAACGTGCCGATCGTTCTTGGTGGCATTGAAGCGTCCCTGCGCCGCATCGCCCACTACGATTACTGGCAGGACCGGGTTCGCAACTCGATCCTGATCGACGCCTGCGCCGACATCCTGCTCTACGGCAACGCCGAGCGTGCGATCGTCGAAGTCGCCCAGCGTCTGTCCTACGGTCACAAGATCGAAGACATCACCGACGTGCGCGGTACCGCGTTCATCCGTCGTGACACGCCGAAAGACTGGTACGAAGTCGATTCCACGCGTATCGACCGTCCGGGCAAGGTCGACAAGATCATCAACCCGTACGTGAACACCCAGGACACCCAGGCCTGTGCCATCGAGCAGGAAAAGGGTCCGGTTGAAGATCCGAGCGAAGCCAAGGTCGTGCAGCTTCTGGCGAGCCCGAAAATGACTCGCGACAAGACCGTGATCCGCCTGCCATCGGTCGAGAAAGTCCGCGGTGATGCGGTGCTTTATGCTCACGCCAACCGCGTGCTTCACCTGGAAACCAACCCGGGCAACGCCCGTGCGCTGGTGCAGAAGCACGGCGAAGTCGACGTCTGGTTCAACCCGCCTCCAATTCCGATGACCACCGAAGAAATGGACTACGTGTTCGGCATGCCCTATGCGCGCATTCCGCACCCGGTGTATGGCAAGGAAAAAATCCCTGCCTACGACATGATCCGCTTCTCGGTGAACATCATGCGTGGCTGCTTCGGTGGCTGCACCTTCTGCTCGATCACCGAGCACGAAGGCCGGATCATCCAGAACCGTTCCGAAGAGTCGATCATTCGCGAAATCGAAGAGATCCGCGACAAGGTCCCCGGCTTCACCGGCGTCATTTCCGACCTCGGCGGCCCGACCGCGAACATGTACCGCATCGCCTGCAAGACCCCGGAAATCGAATCCGCGTGCCGCAAGCCTTCGTGCGTGTTCCCGGGCATTTGCCCGAACCTGAACACCGATCACTCGTCGCTGATTCAGCTGTACCGCAGCGCCCGTGCATTGCCGGGTGTGAAGAAGATCCTGATTGCTTCCGGCTTGCGCTACGACCTTGCGGTCGAGTCGCCGGAATACGTCAAGGAACTGGTGACCCACCACGTCGGTGGTTACCTGAAGATCGCCCCGGAACATACCGAGGAAGGTCCGCTCAACCAGATGATGAAGCCGGGCATTGGCAGCTATGACAAGTTCAAGCGCATGTTCGAGAAGTACTCCAAGGAAGCCGGGAAAGAGCAGTACCTGATTCCGTACTTCATCGCCGCTCACCCGGGCACCACCGACGAAGACATGATGAACCTGGCCCTGTGGCTCAAGGGCAACGGCTTCCGTGCCGACCAGGTGCAAGCGTTCTACCCGTCGCCGATGGCCACTGCCACCGCGATGTACCACTCGGGCAAGAACCCGTTGCGCAAAGTCACTTACAAGAGTGACGCCGTGACCATCGTCAAGAGCGAAGAGCAGCGTCGTCTGCACAAAGCGTTCTTGCGCTATCACGACCCGAAAGGCTGGCCGATGTTGCGTGAAGCGCTGACCCGCATGGGCCGCGCGGACCTGATCGGGCCGGGCAAGAACCAGTTGATCCCGCTGCATCAGCCGGCGACCGACAGCTACCAGAGCGCCCGTCGCAAGAACTCGACGCCGGCCGGCAGCCATAAAGTGGCAGGGGAAAAGACCACCAAGATCCTGACCCAACACACCGGCCTGCCACCGCGCGCCAGTGATGGCGGCAACCCGTGGGACAAGCGTGAACAGGCCAAGGCTGCGGCGTTCGCCCGCAACCAGCAGGCGGCCAAGGATCGCAAGGACGCGGCCAAAGGCAAAGGACCGAAGCCTGCGCGCAAGCCGGTTGTGCCGCGCTAAGCCTCGCTTGAACTGAACAGAACGCCAACCTTCGGGTTGGCGTTTTGCATTTCAGAACCAATCAAATACTTTGTGGCGAGGGGATTTATCCCCGTTGGGTTGCGAAGCGACCCCAAGGCTTTAGCCATGCTGCTCAGTTGCACTGCCTCTACCGACCTAACGACTGCTTCGCAGCCGAACGGGGATAAATCCCCTCGCCACAGGTCTGTGCTCGCTGCCCCACCATTTAATTGGCTGTTAGTACGCCTCCGCAACATTTCCGTGCAACTCCCCCTAACCAAATTCCCGCATCGCCCGATTTTGGTGCTGTACTGCCTCAAGCAACCGGAGAAAGCGCCAGCGCTGCTGGATGGCATAAGTCTTGCGCGCTTTCGATAACGCTTAAGGCTCGCAGGAGGCACGCCGTGTCGATTCATGTCGCATTGCACCACGTCACGCATTACCGCTACGACCGAGCCGTCGAGCTCGGTCCGCAGATCGTTCGCCTGCGCCCGGCCGCCCACAGTCGCACGCGGATACTGTCCTACGCGCTGAAAGTGTCGCCCGAGCAGCACTTCATCAACTGGCAGCAGGATCCCCAGGGCAATTACCTGGCGCGGTTGGTGTTCCCGGAAAAAACCGATGAGCTGCGGATCGAAGTCGATCTGCTGGCGGAGATGGCGGTCTTCAATCCGTTCGATTTCTTCCTTGAGCCCTACGCGGAAAAGATCCCGTTCACCTACGCCGCGGATGAGCGCAAAGAGCTGGCGCCGTACCTGGAAACCTTGCCCCTGACGCCGAAGTTCAAGGCGTACCTGGATGGCATCGACCGCACGCCGCTGCCCAGTGTGGATTTCCTCGTCGCGCTCAACCAGCGCCTGAGCGAAGACATTGGCTACCTGATCCGCATGGAGCCAGGTGTGCAAACGCCCGAACACACTTTGGAACATGCCTCCGGTTCCTGCCGCGACTCTGCGTGGTTGCTGGTGCAGCTGTTGCGCAACCTCGGTCTGGCGGCGCGTTTCGTCTCCGGCTACCTGATTCAACTGACCGCCGACGTCAAAAGCCTCGACGGCCCGTCGGGCACTGACGTGGACTTCACCGACCTGCACGCCTGGTGTGAGGTCTATTTGCCCGGTGCCGGCTGGATCGGCCTGGACGCGACGTCAGGGCTGTTTGCCGGTGAAGGACACATTCCGTTGGCCTGTAGCCCCGATCCGGGCTCTGCGGCACCGATCAGTGGCTTGGTTGAACCGTGCGAGTGCGAATTCACCCACGAGATGTCTGTGGAACGGATTTGGGAAGCACCACGGGTAACGAAGCCCTACACCGAAGACCAATGGCTGGCGATCCAGGCGTTGGGTCGGCAGATCGATGCCGACCTGTTGGAGGGTGACGTACGCCTGACCATGGGCGGCGAACCGACGTTTGTTTCCATCGACGATCCAGACGGCGCCGAGTGGAACACTGCGGCACTGGGGCCAGACAAGCGACGTCTATCCGCCGAACTGTTCCAGCGCATGCGCAAGCACTACGCGCCCCAAGGCCTGGTGCATTTCGGTCAGGGCAAGTGGTACCCCGGCGAGCAATTGCCGCGCTGGTCTCTGAACTGCTACTGGCGCCGCGACGATGTGCCGATCTGGCACAACAGCGCGCTGATTGCCGACGAGCAGGAAGACTACGGTGCCAATGGCGAGCTGGCCGGTCGTTTTCTGGCCAGCGTCGCCGAACGCCTGAAAATTCCGACACGCTTTGTATTTCCGGCCTACGAAGACAATTTCTATTACCTCTGGCGCGAAGGCACTTTGCCGCAGAATGTCAGCGCCGAAGACTCACGTCTGGAAGAACCTCTGGAGCGTGCACGCCTGCGCAAAGTCTTCAGCCAGGGTCTGGACAAAGTCATCGGTCAGGTCCTGCCGCTGGCGCGCACCGCCAAGGGTGATCAGTGGCAAAGCGGCCGCTGGTATCTGCGCGATGAGCATTGCCGACTGGTGCCGGGGGATTCGCCGCTGGGCTATCGCTTGCCGCTCGGCTCGCAGCCTTGGGTGAAAGCGGCGGAGTACCCGTTCATTCACCCTGTGGACCCGAATCAGGATTTCCCCGCACTGCCCGACACGGCACAACTTCAGAGCCAAGGCGAGCCTGCGGTTGCTGATGAACGCGCGCCAAAGATCGACGAATCCGCCGACTGGCTGACCCGCACGGCGTTCTGCGCGGAAGCGCGAGAGGGGCGGTTGTACCTGTTCATGCCGCCGCTGGAACGGGTCGAGGATTATCTGGAGCTGGTCAGTGCCATCGAAGCCACCGCCGAGGAATTGCATTGCCCGGTGTTGCTGGAAGGCTATGAGCCGCCGAGCGATCCGCGCCTGAGCAACTTCCGTATCACGCCCGACCCGGGCGTGATCGAGGTCAACGTGCAGCCGTCTGCCACGTGGGATGAATTGGTCGAGCGCACCGAATTTCTTTACGAAGAGGCACGCCAGACCCGCCTGACCACCGAGAAATTCATGATCGACGGCCGGCACACCGGCACCGGCGGCGGTAACCATTTCGTACTGGGTGGCGCGACACCAGCTGACTCACCGTTTCTACGCCGCCCCGATCTGCTGCGCAGCCTGATCAGCTACTGGCATAACCACCCGTCCTTGTCCTACCTGTTTTCGGGATTATTCATCGGCCCGACGTCTCAGGCGCCACGGGTTGATGAAGCACGCAACGATGCGTTGTATGAACTGGAAATCGCCTTTGCCCAAATGCCTGAACCGGGCGAGGAGTGCGCGCCGTGGCTGGTGGATCGGCTGTTGCGCAACCTGCTGATCGACGTGACCGGCAACACTCACCGCGCCGAGTTTTGCATCGACAAACTGTATTCACCGGACGGCGCTACCGGTCGCCTTGGATTGCTCGAATTGCGCGCGTTTGAAATGCCGCCCCATGCGCGCATGAGCCTGGCTCAGCAGCTGTTGCTGCGAGCGCTGGTGGCTCGGTTCTGGCGCGAGCCGTATGCACCGCCGAAGCTGGCGCGCTGGGGCACTGAGTTGCACGACCGATTCCTGTTGCCACACTTTATCGAACAGGATTTCGCCGACGTCATCGTCGACCTGAATGCCGCCGGTTATCCCGTGCGCGCCGAGTGGTTTGCGGCGCATCTGGAGTTCCGCTTTCCCAAGGTCGGCGATTATGCGGTCAGTGGGATCGAGCTGGAATTGCGTCAAGCGCTGGAGCCCTGGCATGTGCTGGGTGAGGAGGGCGCAGTCGGCGGCACGGTGCGTTATGTGGATTCGTCGCTGGAACGCTTGCAGGTCAAACTCACGGGCCTGCCGCCGCAGCGTTATCTTCTGACCTGCAATGGCATCCCGGTGCCATTGCAACCCACCGGGCGGGTCGGCGAGTTTGTCGCCGGCGTGCGCTTCCGCGCCTGGCAACCGGCCAACTGCCTGCAGCCGACCATCCCGGTCCACGCGCCACTGGTGTTCGACTTGCTCGACACCTGGATGCAGCGTTCGCTGGGTGGCTGTCAGTACCACGTCGCTCACCCGGGCGGGCGCAACTACGACAGCTTGCCGGTGAACGCCAATGAGGCGGAGAGCCGTCGGATGGCGCGTTTTTTCCGCATCGGACATACGCCGGGGAAACTTCCTATACCCAATATGGAAATTAACGACGAGCTACCGATGACTCTCGATTTACGACGTTTCTAAACCGTACGCGACGCTCGGATTTTTCGTATATCCGGGCGTCATGAGCCTGCGTTAGTCTGACCGTTCTTTGCTGTCTGCCGAGCTTTCCATGCCTGACCTGCTTGACCGCTACCCGCTGACGGCGGGCACTTATCACGAACTGCTCGACGACAGCGGCGCGGTGCGCCCGCACTGGCGTCGGTTGTTCGACCAATTGCAACGCAGCACACCAACGCAATTGGTGCAGCGTCAGGCGCTGCTGACCCGGCAGATCCAGGAAAACGGCGTGACTTACAACGTCTACGCCGATCCTAAGGGTGCCGATCGGCCGTGGGAACTCGATCTGCTACCGCACGTGATTGCTGCGGATGAATGGCAGCAGTTATCGGCCGGTATTGCCCAGCGGGCACGCTTGCTCAATGCTGTGCTGGCGGATCTGTATGGCCCCCAACGATTGATCGCCGAAGGTCTGCTCCCGGCTGAGCTGGTCTTCGGTCACAACAACTTCCTCTGGCCCTGTCAGGGCATCACGCCACCCGACGGGGCTTTTCTGCATCTATATGCGGTGGATCTGGCACGCACGCCTGACGGTCGCTGGTGGGTCACGGCGGATCGGACACAAGCGCCATCCGGTGCCGGTTATGCGCTGGAAAACCGCACCATCGTGTCCCGGGCCTTTCCCGAGCTGTACCGCGATTTGAAAGTGCAGCACCTGGCCGGGTTCTTCCGCACGCTTCAGGAAACCCTGGCCCGTCAGGCGCCGAGTGATGATGAAGCGCCGCTGATCGTGCTGCTGACACCGGGACGTTTCAACGAAAGCTATTTCGAACACCTCTATCTGGCGCGCCAGCTCGGTTATCCGCTGGTAGAGGGCGGCGACCTGACCGTCCGGGATGCCACGGTCTACCTGAAAACCTTGAGCGGACTGCGTCGGGTCCACGCGATCATGCGGCGGCTCGACGATGACTTCTGCGATCCGCTGGAGCTGCGCACTGACTCGGCCCTTGGCGTGCCGGGATTGCTGGAAGCGGTACGCCAAGGGCGAGTGCTGGTGGCCAATGCCCTCGGCAGCGGCGTGCTGGAGTCGCCGGGATTGTTGGGCTTCCTGCCGAGGATCAATCAATTCTTGTTCGGCGAAGAACTGATTCTGCCCTCCATCGCGACCTGGTGGTGCGGTGAAGCACCGGTGCTGGCTCAGGCCCTGGAAAAATTGCCGGAGTTGTTGATCAAACCGGCGTTCCCGTCACAGAGCTTTGCTCCGGTATTTGGCCGTGATTTGAGTGAAAAACAGCGTCAGGAACTGGCTGAGCGCATGCAGGCCCGGCCTTACGCCTATGTCGCGCAAGAATTGGCTCAGCTCTCTCAAGCCCCGATCTGGCAGGCTGAAGAGGGTCATCTGCAACCCCGGGCCATCGGCATGCGTGTGTACGCCGTGGCCAGCCGTGAGGGTTATCGGGTTCTGCCCGGCGGCCTCACCCGGGTTGCCGCCGAGGCTGACGCCGAAGTGGTGTCGATGCAGCGCGGTGGCGCGAGCAAAGACACCTGGGTGTTGGGCGATCGCCCGCCGAGCGGTGAGCAATGGAAAACCCAGCGTACGATCGGTGTGCACGACCTGGTAAGACGTGATCCGTACCTGCCGTCACGGGTGGTGGAAAACCTGTTCTGGTTCGGCCGTTATTGCGAACGCTGTGATGACAGCGCGCGGCTGCTGCGAATCATGCTGGCGCGGTATGTCGATGGCGATGACCCGCAAGCCCTGGAGGCGGCGGTCGATCTGGGCGAACGGTTGATGTTGTTGCCCGATGAAGGCGAGTTGCCGGAGCGTTTACTGGCGGCATTGCTCGGCGATGACTGGTCGTTCAGCCTGCGCTCCAACCTGCAGCGTTTGCAGTGGGCGGCCTCGCAGGTGCGCGGCAAGCTCTCGCGGGAAAACTGGCAAGCGCTGGTGGAGCTGCAGCGCGAAGCCATGGAACTGGAAGCCGAAGAGCCGGATTTCGGCGAATTGCTGGATTTCCTCAACCGTCTGGTGATGTCCCTGGCGGCGTTATCCGGTTTCGCCCTCGACGACATGACCCGGGACGAAGGCTGGCGCTTCCTGATGATTGGCCGCCGGATCGAACGTCTGCAATTTCTCAGCGCCAGCCTCGCGGCATTTCTGCGCGGTGCCGGTGCTTTCGATCAGGCCGGGCTGGAATGGCTGCTGGAGCTGGGCAACAGCAGCATCACTTACCGATCGCGGTATCTGGCGGTGGCGCAACTGATCCCGGTGCTTGACCTGTTGCTGCTCGACGAGCAGAACCCCCACGCCGTGCTGTTTCAGTTGAAATTGGTGACTCGTACCTTGAAACGCTTGAATGACGACTTCGGCGTGCCTCGCGAAGCGGGGTTGCCGCAGTTGGTGGAACGCCTGGCACAGTTCGATCTTGGATGCCTGGAGAACTCGCTGTTCGGCGAAGCCAGCGTTCGGGCAGCCATTGAGGGGCTGGCCGACCTGTTGCAAGATATCGCCGACGCCAGCGGGCAAGTGTCGGATCGCCTGGCCTTGCGCCATTTCGCTCATGTCGATGACGTCAGCCAGCGCACGGTGTCCGTCTGATGAGCGCCCATTACCAGATTCTCCACGACACCCATTATCACTACGACAGCCCGGTGTCCCTGGCTCAGCAGCTCGCGCACCTGTGGCCGCGTGCATGTGCCTGGCAGCGCTGCACCGAGCAGCAACTGCAGATCAGTCCCGCCCCGACTTCGCGCCGCGATGAACTGGATGTGTTCGGTAATCCGCTGACCCGGTTGGCGTTCGAGCGGCCGCACGATGAATTGCTGGTCAATGCCCGGCTCACCGTCGAAGTGCTGGCCCGGCCGGCGCTGGATTTCAATCAATCCCCCGCGTGGGAAGAAACCTGTAACGCGCTGACTTACAGCAGTCAGCCGCTTTCCCCCGAATTGCTGGAAGCGTGTCGTTACCGCTTCGAATCACCCTACGTGCATTTGAAGCGCAACTTCGTCGAGTTTTCCGAAAGCTGTTTTCCATCAGGTCGGCCGCTGCTGTTGGGTGTTCAGGCGCTGATGGAGAAGATCTTCAGCGAGTTCACCTTCGATGCCGAGGCGACCCAAGTGGCGACGCCGCTGGTGGAAGTGCTGGAGCGTCGGCGCGGTGTTTGTCAGGACTTCGCTCACCTGATGCTCGCGTGTGTGCGCTCGCGCGGTTTGGCGGCACGCTACATCAGTGGTTACTTGCTGACCCAGCCACCACCGGGCCAGCCGCGACTGATCGGCGCTGATGCGTCACATGCCTGGGTTTCAGTGTTTTGCCCGGTGCTCGGTTGGGTGGATTTCGACCCGACCAACAACGTGCAGCCGGCGCTGGAACACATCACCTTGGCCTGGGGCCGGGATTTTTCCGATGTATCGCCGTTGCGTGGGGTGATTCTTGGGGGCGGCAACCATGATCCTGAAGTTCGCGTCACAGTGATGCCACTGGAGTAATAGAGATCCAATGTGGGAGCGAGCTTGCTCGCGATAGCGGACTTTCAGTCACACAAATATTGGATGTACAGCCGTCATCGTCGGATCGCCGCCCGGAGCAAGCTCGCTCCCACAGGTGATGTGCAGTGCTTTCTGGAGAGGTATTTCAGATTGGCCTGTGAGGGTCAGCAACATCGTTGCTGACCCTGGACACAGATCCGGTGGGCCTGATCAGATCATCGGGCCCTGAGGGTCTCAGGCGTCGGGCGCCTGATCTTTCGGTGCTTCAACATCATCTTCTGCGGCCACTTCACCTTCTGCATCCGGGTTCAGTGCGGCGGCTTCTTCTTCAGCTGTAGCTTTCTTGCGCTGAAGCTTTTCCTCTTTCTTCTGCTCCTTGGCCAAGTCTCTCTGACGTTTGGCGAAGGAATAATTGGGTTTAGCCATGGGCGATCCTCTGGGGTCGAAGGTGAGGTTGAGCGGCGCGTATTCTGCCCTGTATCGATGCCCAGCCGTTAGCTGGGTTTTTGCTCGATCCACTTTGGCACCACTGTCGGCTGCCAGGCGTCCAATACATCGAGCAGGGTTTGCGGCGATTCGCTCACTTGCAGCATGTCACGGTGCGGTTCGCGAACGAAGCCTTCGCCGACGATATGATCGAGAAAGGACGTCAATTTGCTGTAGAAACCGTTCACTTCCAGCAGCCCCAGCGGTTTGCCATGGTAGCCGAGCTGGCCCCAGGTCCAGACTTCGAACAGTTCTTCCAGCGTGCCCAGGCCGCCGGGCAGGGCGATAAAGGCGTCACTGAGCTCGGCCATCCGCGCCTTGCGCGCATGCATGCCGTCGACCACTTCCAGACGGGTCAGGCCGCTGTGACCGATTTCCTTGTCTTTGAGGCTTTGCGGGATGATCCCGATCACTTCACCGCCGGCCGCCAGCGCAGCATCGGCGACGATGCCCATCAGCCCGACGGCACCGCCGCCATAAACCAGAGTCAGCTTACGCTCGGCCAATGCTCGCCCCAAGGCGACAGCCGCTTCACGATAAGCCGGGTTGGTACCTGTGCTGGCACCGCAAAATACACAAACGGACGCTAAAGACATGCCTTACTCCATGGTCAGGATGGCCACAGAGTAAAGGCAGGCAGGCGGCGTTCCAAGGTCTACACTTCGCGTTCAGGTGTTTCACAGGTTCCGCTGGCGCCACAGGCGTAGGCGGCGAGCAAACTGCGCAACAGGCTGTTAAGGGACATGACTGACGCTCCAGATGGGTGAGGACGACCTGATGATAGGGCCGCCCCAGACGCCTGGCTGGTAGATTGTTTCGATAGGTGTCATAGCCCGAAAGTTGTATACAATTTTTGATTCAGGTCATAGGAACTTGCGAAGTTTTCAGGCAGTCTTCTGTCCATTCGCACTTTTGTTAACCCTGCCTTGGAGATTCACCATGTTTGCCAAACTTGTTGCGGTATCCCTGCTGACACTGGCCAGCAGCCAATTGATGGCTGCCGAGTGCAAGGTCACTGTCGACTCGACTGACCAGATGTCCTTCGATACCAAGGAAATCAGCATCGACAAGAGCTGCAAGACGTTCACCGTGGAGCTGAAACACTCCGGCAACCTGCCGAAAAACGTCATGGGTCATAACTGGGTGCTGAGTAAAGAGGCTGATATGCAGCCGATCGCCACCGCGGGCCTGGCTGCAGGCATCGAAAAGAACTACCTGCCGGAAGGTGACGCGCGCATCATCGCCCACACCAAAATCATCGGCGCCAAGGAAACCGACTCGGTGACCTTCGACGTATCGAAGCTCGATGCTGCCGAGAAGTACGGTTTCTTCTGCTCGTTCCCTGGCCACATCTCGATGATGAAAGGCACTGTTGTCCTGAAGTAATCGAATCGAACGCATAAAAAAAGCGTCCGTTGTGGACGCTTTTTTTTGTTCATTCGTTAGCCGACGCCAATCCCTGTAGGAGCTGTCGAGTGAAACGAGGCTGCGATCTTTTGATCTTGATCTTAAAAATCAAAGTCAAAAGATCGCAGCCTCGTTTCACTCGACAGCTCCTACAGGCTCCTACTGGTGCCTAGGGTGAGAAATCAAGGCGCAAACGGCATCACTCGCTTGTGATGAGTCTTTTTATACGTGTCACAAATGATCTTGAACGCTTCCTCACGCACCGGCTCGCCGTGCAAAAACGCGTCGATCTCGGCGTAGGTCACGCCGTGGGACGCTTCGTCCGGTTTGCCGGGCGACAGGTCTTCAAGGTCGGCCGTGGGGATTTTTTCCACCAGCGACTCCGGCGCGCCGAAGCTGCGGGCGATGTCCCGGACCTGGTTTTTCACCAGGCCGCTCAGCGGTGCCAGATCGCAGGCGCCATCGCCGAACTTGGTGAAGAAGCCCATCACCGCTTCCGCCGCGTGGTCAGTGCCGATCACCAAGCCGTGGGCCGCGCCGGCGATGGTGTATTGGGCGACCATGCGCATCCGCGCCTTGGTGTTGCCGAGCACGAAATCCACCGAGACCGCGTGCTTGCCTTCAAAGGCCGCTACTTCACTGGCCAAGGCTTTGACCGCCGGGCCGATGTTCACGGTGTGGCGCTCGTCCGGGGCGATGAAGTCCACCGAGGCCTGGGCGTCGTGTTCGTCGAACTGGGTTTCGTACGGCAGGCGCACGGCGATGAACTTGTAGCGGTTTTCGCCTGTGCGGGTGCGCAGTTCGCGCATGGCACGCTGGGCCAGCAGGCCGGCGGTCAGGGAATCGACGCCGCCGCTGATGCCGAGTACCAGGCTCTTGAGCCCGGAATTGACCAGGCAGTCCTGGATGAAGGTAATCCGCCGGGCGACTTCAGCCTCGAGGGCGGCCTGGTCGGCGAACGGCGGCTGGACCTTGAGCTGTTCAGCAATCTCACGCTGTTCGGCTTGCATGAATTCACTCCTTGCTAGATGTGCTTGATGTGCTGGAAAGGGCGGCAGGTACTTTGAAAACGTGTCGCAAGTAGGCGACGAAATTCGGGTCTTTGCAGTGAGTCTTGCCAGGCTCATCGGAAATCTTTGCCACGGGCTGGCCGTTGCAGGCCGCCATTTTAAGCACGATGCTCATCGGTTCAACACCCGGAATATCGCACGTCAGGTTGGTGCCGATGCCAAAGCTGACATTGATCCGACCGCGCAACGCCCGGAATATTTCCAGAGACTTGGGCAGCGTCAGGCTGTCGGAGAACACCAGCGTCTTGCTCATCGGGTCGATGCCGAGCTTGTGGTAATGGGCAATGGCCTTTTCCGCCCAGAGCACCGGATCACCGGAATCATGGCGCAGGCCGTCAAACAGCTTGGCGAAGTACAGGTCGAAATCGCTGAGAAAGGCATCGGTGGTGATGCAGTCGGTGAGGGCGATCCCCAGCAGGCCACGGTACTCGCGGACCCAGCAATCGAGGGCGGCAATCTGACTGTCGATCAGCCGGGGGCCGAGTTGCTGATGGGCCATGATCCATTCGTGGGCCATGGTGCCCAACGGCTTCATGTCCAGCTCCCGTGAAAGGTGCACGTTGCTGGTGCCGACAAAACGACCGGGGAAATCGTGCTTGAGCACGTTCACCACTTCTTCCTGCACGCGGTACGAGAAGCGACGGCGAGTGCCGAAATCGGCGACCTGCAATTCGGACAATTCCTCCGCGCTGGCGTTGGCGGTGAGCCAATCGAACTTGCGGTAGAGCTGCTCGCGCGCCTGCTCCAGGACGACTTCACGGTAGCGATAGCGGTTGCGCACTTCGCTGACGATGGACAGCAGCGGCACTTCGAACAGGATCACGTGCAGCCACGGCCCGCGCAGGCGGATGAACAGCTCGCCGTTTTCGATACCTGTGTGGACGTAGCGCAGATTGAAGCGGAACAACCCGAGAAAGCGCAGGAAATCCGGTTTCATGAAGCTGATGCGCTCCATGAAACTCAATTGATCGGCGCTCAGGCTCAACTCGGCGAGGCGCTCGATCTGGAAGCGGATTTCCGCCAGGTAAGGGCGCAAATCTTCACTGTTGCGGCAACGAAACTCCCATTCGACGTCCACGTTCGGGTAGTTGTGCAGCACCGCCTGCATCATCGTCAGTTTGTAGAAGTCGGTGTCGAGCAGGTTCTGCACGATGCGATCGCCAAACACGCTCTCGCTCATAACGGGGTTCTCCAGGCTGGCCGCGGCCCGTGGCAGCGACGTTGCAGCTGTTTCAATGATTGGGGCTAGTGGCGCATATCAGTGGTGGGGATTGCCAGTGATTTTTTAATCGCAGGAGATCTCTGTGGGAGCGGGCTTGCCCGCGAAAGCGATCTTCCAGTCAACATTGATGTTGAATGTACCGGCCTCTTCGCGGGCAAGCCCGCTCCCACAGGGAGTTGTGTGAAGCTTCAAATTTGCGCCGCATCCGGGCTGTCGATCTGCTCCAACATCCACTTCACAAAATCCCGCACCTTCGGCACTTCGGCCGAATGCTCCGGATACGCCAGGTAATAGGCATCGGTGCTGGGCTGCGCGTGCTGCCAGGGTATGACCAGTTTGCCGTCGGCCAATTCCTCTTCCACCAGAAACCGCGGCAACAGCGCCACACCGCAGCCGACCTGGGCTGCGCGGATGCACATATAAAAGGTTTCGAAACGCGGGCCGTGGTAGCTGTGTTCGGTGTGGTAGCCCTGACTGTCGAACCAGTCGTGCCAGGCCTGGGGCCGGGAGGCGTTTTGCAGCAGGACCAGGTCGGTGAGTTGCGTCGGGTCGGTGAACGGCGTGTTCGGCAGGCTGCCCGGTGCGCAGACCGGCACCAGCTCTTCGCCGAACAGCTTCAGGCATTCAGTGCCGGGGCGTGAGCCCTGGCCGAAGTAGAACGCCAGGTCGCTGCGACCTTGCAGCAGATCGTCGGCTTCCTGCTCGCTGCACAGGTCCAGATGGATCGAGGGATGGCGCAGACGCCAGCCTTTCAGGCGTGGCACTAGCCAGCGAGCACCGAATGTCGGAGGCGTCGAGACGCGCAGGACTTCGGTTTCACCGCCGTAGGAGCGCAGGTAGTGGGTCGACATCTCGACCTGCGTGAGGATTTTTCTTACCTCCACCAGGTACAAGTCACCGGCCGGGGTCATTTGCAGGCGTCGGCGCACCCGGCGGAACAACAGGTGCTGCAGCAATTCTTCGAGTTGCGCGACCTGTTTGCTGACAGCGCTCTGGGTCAGGTTCAGCTCTTCAGCCGCCCGGGTGAAGCTCAAATGCCGGGTTACGGCCTCAAAACACTGCAGCGCGGTGATCGACGGCAAGTAGCGTTTATTCAGCATTGGTTGTCCTTTTTCTTGTTTCTTTCTTATCAGCAATTCGCAGCATGAATAAACGGAATGATATCTCTCTTAAAGGTCGTTTGTTGGGTAACGTCGGGAGCGCTAAAACTACAGGCCTCACCAGCCGAATTAATCCGGCTGCACGTTTTCTGTTTTTCGCTTGAGGAGTGACCCATGGTTGCCGCATTGCTTGATCGTCTTGGTGTGAACCCGGCCCTGTACCAGAACGGCAAAGTGCCGGTGCATTCGCCGATCGATGGCAGCCAGATCGCCGCCGTGAACTGGGAAGGCGCCGCTGAAGTCGAGCAGCACATCAGTCGTGCAGATCATGCGTTCGAATTGTGGCGCAAGGTCCCGGCCCCGCGCCGTGGCGAACTGGTCCGCCAACTGGGCGATATCCTGCGTGAATACAAGGCCGACCTCGGCGAGCTGGTGTCCTGGGAAGCCGGCAAGATCACTCAGGAAGGTCTGGGTGAAGTTCAGGAAATGATCGACATCTGCGATTTCGCCGTCGGCCTGTCCCGTCAGCTGTACGGTTTGACCATCGCTTCCGAGCGTCCTGGCCACCACATGCGCGAAACCTGGCACCCGCTGGGCGTCGTTGGCGTCATCAGCGCGTTCAACTTCCCGGTGGCGGTCTGGGCCTGGAACACCGCGCTGGCGCTGGTCTGCGGCAACCCGGTGATCTGGAAACCGTCGGAGAAAACCCCGCTGACCGCACTGGCCTGTCAGGCGCTGTTCGATCGCGTACTGAAGAACTTCAGCGACGCGCCGCCGCACCTGAGCCAAGTCATCATCGGCGGTCGCGATGCCGGCGAAGCCCTGGTCGATGACCCGCGCGTCGCGCTGATCAGCGCCACCGGCAGCACCCGCATGGGCCGCGAAGTGGCACCGAAAATCGCCGCACGTTTCGCTCGCAGCATTCTGGAACTGGGCGGCAACAACGCAATGATCCTCAGCCCAAGCGCCGACCTGGACATGGCCGTACGAGCCATCCTGTTCAGCGCCGTCGGCACTGCCGGTCAGCGTTGCACCACGTTGCGTCGCCTGATTGCCCATGAATCGGTGAAAGAAGAAATCGTCACCCGCCTGAAAGCCGCTTACTCCAAAGTGCGCATTGGCAATCCACTGGAAGGCAACCTGATCGGTCCGCTGATCGACAAGCACAGCTTCGAAAACATGCAGGACGCGCTTGAGCAGGCCTTGAGCGAAGGCGGCCGGGTGTTTGGCGGCAAGCGCCAACTGGAAAACCAATTCCCTAACGCTTATTACGTCTCGCCGGCCATCGTTGAAATGCCGGAGCAGAGCGATGTGGTTTGCAGCGAAACCTTCGCGCCGATCCTGTACGTGGTCGGTTACAAAGATTTCGACGAAGCCCTGCGCCTGAACAACGCCGTGCCACAAGGTCTGTCGTCGTGCATATTCACCACTGACGTGCGTGAAGCCGAGCAGTTCATGTCGGCGGTGGGCAGTGACTGCGGCATCGCCAACGTCAACATCGGCCCGAGCGGCGCGGAAATCGGCGGGGCGTTTGGCGGTGAGAAAGAAACGGGTGGTGGTCGTGAATCCGGTTCCGATGCATGGCGCGGCTACATGCGCCGTCAGACCAACACCGTGAACTATTCACTGGAATTGCCGTTGGCTCAGGGCATTACGTTCGACTAAGCCTCGAATGAAGCAGTGATCCCCTGTGGGAGCGAGCTTTTGTGGCGAGGGGATTTATCCCCGTTGGACTGCGCAGCAGTCCCATTATTTGGGGCCGCTTCGCAGCCCAACGGGGATAAATCCCCTCGCCACATAGATCATCCACATTCAATGAATGTTTTTGTTAGGTTTCTGTTGGAGTCTGGCAATGCCGTTACGCGAAGAGTGTCTGTGGGAAAAACTGACGCCGCAAAGGCCTGACAACGTGGCGCTCAAGGGCGAGGTGACGGTGGATGTCTGCGTTATCGGCGCCGGCTTCACCGGTCTGTCGGCGGCGGTGCATCTGCTGGAAAAAGGCAAAAGCGTCTGTGTATTGGAAGCCCATCGCGCCGGTCATGGCGGATCGGGGCGCAACGTCGGGCTGGTCAATGCCGGGATGTGGATTCCACCGGACGAGATCGAAGCCGGTTTCGGCGAGGCGGTCGGCAGTCAGCTCAACCGCATGCTCGGTGCGGCGCCGTCCCTGGTGTTCAGCCTTGTGGATAAGTACAACATCGATTGCCAGCTTCGCCGCGAAGGCACGCTGCATATGGCGCACAACGCCCGTGGCGAAGCGGACTTGCGCAGTCGTGAAGAGCAATGGAAACGTCGCGGCGCGCCGGTGGAACTGCTGACCGGTCAAGCCTGCGAACAAGCGACGGGTACCAAAAAGATTGCCGCTGCGCTGCTTGATCGACGTGCCGGCACGATCAACCCAATGGCTTACACGACGGGGCTGGCCAAAGCGGCCATCGGTCTCGGCGGTCAGTTGTTCGATCATTCCCCGGTGACCCGACTCGAACGTCAGGGCCAGCGCTGGTCGGTACAAACCGCTCAGGGTTCGGTGCTTGCCGAGCAAGTCGTGATTGCCTCTAACGCCTACACCGAAGGTGACTGGACGGAATTGCGGCGCAACTTCTTCCCCGGTTACTACTATCAAGTGGCGTCGGTCCCGCTGACCGAAGAGGCTGCGCAGCAAATTCTCCCGGGTGGCCAGGGTTCATGGGACACCCGCCAGGTCCTCAGCAGTGTTCGTCGGGATAAGGATGGTCGTCTGCTGCTCGGCAGTCTCGGTAATGGCAATCAGAAACCGACCTGGTTCCTCAAAGCTTGGGCCGACCGGGTTCAGCAGCACTATTTTCCTTATCTCAAACCGGTGGAATGGGAGTGCACCTGGACCGGTTGCATCGCCTTCACCCCCGATCATTTGATGCGTTTGTTCGAGCCGGCGCCCGGTTTGGTGGCAGTCACCGGTTACAACGGCCGGGGCGTCACGACTGGCACTGTCGTCGGCAAAGCCTTTGCCGATTATCTGTGTAACGGAAATCCTCAAGCACTGCCGATTCCCTTTGCGCCCATGCAGCCATTGGCGGGCGTGGGATTGCGCAGCTGTCTGTACGAGGCCGGATTCTCGCTGTATCACGCAGGCCAGTGCCTGCGGATCGTTATTTGATTGTTGAAATTTGTTGCTGGAAGCGGCGCTTTTTCGCGCAGCGACTAGCCTGTAAAAGGTGCGGGTTGTAGCAGTTCCGCACCAGCAGTGTGCACTTCGGTGACGCACGTTGTTACAGGCTGGTTGCACGTCGTTTGGCGCCGCGGTTGCAATGATGGCGCGCTCGGGTTGCGCCTTTAAAAATAAATGGTTTCACCTTCCGCGGTTTAGACGGTTGCACGCCCAATGAAAATGGGATCGAAACAGTCGAAATAACAATAAAGCAGCGACTTTTTTCAGAATAAAAAACCGATGGCACGGCCCTTGCTCTGAGCATTCAGGAAGTCGCAGTGCCAACTAAAAAAAAACCTTGGAGCACCACCTCATGTCCCAGACGTTTTACAAGAAAGGCTTTTTGGCCCTCGCAGTGGCAACTGCGTTGGGTGTTTCTGCGTTTGCACAGGCTGATGTGAAAATCGGTGTGGCGGGACCGATGACAGGCGCCAACGCGGCATTTGGCGAGCAGTACATGAAGGGTGCACAGGCTGCGGCCGATGCGGTCAACGCAGCGGGCGGCGTAAACGGGGAAAAAATCGTACTGGTCAAAGGCGATGACGCCTGCGAACCGAAACAGGCTGTGACGGTCGCCAAGGACCTGACCAACCAGAAAGTCGCTGGCGTAGTCGGTCACTTCTGCTCCTCCTCGACCATCCCGGCTTCGGAGATCTACGACGAAGCGGGCATCATCGCGATCACTCCAGGTTCCACCAACCCACAGGTTACCGAACGCGGCCTGGCAGCCATGTTCCGTATGTGCGGTCGTGACGACCAGCAAGGCATCGTGGCCGGCGACTACATCGTCGACGTGCTCAAAGGCAAGAAAGTCGTGGTCCTGCACGACAAAGACACCTACGGCCAAGGCCTGGCGGACGCCACCAAGGCGCAACTGGTCAAGCGCGGCGTAACGCCGGTGCTGTACGAAGGCCTGACCCGCGGCGAGAAAGACTTCAGCGCCGTGGTGACCAAGATCCGTGCGGCCGGTGCCGACGTGGTCTACTTCGGTGGCTTGCACCCGGAAGCCGGCCCCCTGGTTCGCCAATTGCGTGAACAAGGCCTCAAAGACGTCAAGTTCATGTCCGATGACGGCATCGTGACCGACGAACTGGTGACCACCGCCGGTGGCCCGCAGAACGTTGACGGCGTGTACATGACCTTCGGCGCCGACCCGCGCCTGCTGCCAGACAGCAAGACGGTAGTGGACGAGTTCCGCAAAAAAGGCACCGAGCCTGAAGGCTACACCCTGTACGCCTACGCTTCGGTCCAGACCCTGGCCGCTGCCTTCAATGGCGCCAAGTCCAACAAGGGCGACGACGCTGCCAAATGGCTGAAAGCCAACAAGGTCCAAACCGTGATGGGCGAGAAGACCTGGGACGCCAAGGGCGACCTGAAAGTCTCCGACTACGTGGTTTACCAGTGGGACAAGGACGGCAAATACCACCAACTGGAAAAACAGAAGTGATATGAACTGCTGATTGCCCGGCGCCTTGTGCGCCGGGCCATCAATCAACATGTCCGTGCAGTACCTGTCTTTTCTCGTAGAGCTGCACACAACCGTGTTGCGCCGGCGGCTGAACCCCGGTCCGTCGTACCCGGCTTCTGTGCAGTCTCTCAAATGCGTGAGATTGCGTTATGGATGGTATTTTCCTGCAGCAACTGGTCAACGGCCTGACCCTCGGGTCGGTCTATGGCCTGATCGCCATCGGCTACACAATGGTCTATGGCATCATCGGCATGATCAACTTCGCCCACGGCGAGGTTTACATGATTTCCGCTTACCTCGCGGCAATCAGTCTGGCTCTGCTGGCTTACTTCGGTATTGAATCCTTCCCTCTGCTGATGCTCGGCACACTGGTCTTCACCATCATCGTCACGGCGGTGTATGGCTGGGTCATCGAGCGCGTCGCCTACAAACCGTTGCGTAACTCCACACGACTGGCACCGCTGATCAGCGCCATCGGTATTTCGCTGATCCTGCAAAACTATGCACAGATCGCCCAGGGCGCCCGTCAACAAGGCGTGCCCACACTGCTGACCGGTGCATGGCGAGTTGAAGTCGGGACCGGCTTCGTTCAGCTCACCTACACCAAGATCTTCATTCTGATCGCCGCATTTGCCGGGATGGCCCTGCTGACCTACGTCATCAAGTACACCAAGCTCGGCCGCATGTGCCGCGCCACCCAGCAAGACCGCAAGATGGCTTCGATCCTGGGGATCAACACCGACCGGGTAATTTCCTATGTGTTCATCATCGGTGCAGCGATGGCGGCCCTGGCCGGCGTGCTGATCACCATGAACTACGGCACGTTCGACTTCTACGCCGGGTTTGTCATCGGGATCAAAGCGTTCACCGCCGCGGTACTCGGCGGGATCGGTTCGCTGCCTGGCGCCATGCTCGGCGGGATTATTCTGGGGATCTCCGAATCACTGTTCTCAGGTCTGGTGAACTCGGACTACAAAGACGTTTTCAGCTTCTCGCTGCTCGTTCTTGTTCTGGTCTTTCGGCCTCAAGGCCTGCTCGGCCGTCCTCTTGTGTCGAAGGTGTAAGCGATGTCTTCAACCACTAAAAAAACCATTGATCTCAAAAGAAGCCTGGTTGACGCGATTCTTGCCGGCCTTGTGGCCCTGATTGTGTTCGGCCCGATTGTCGGCGTGGTCCTCGACGGCTACGGCTTCAACCTGGAAACGACCCGGGTGGCGTGGATTGTCGCCATCGTCATGGCTGGCCGCTTTGCCTTGAGCCTGTTCCTGCAAACCCCCAAGGGCCTGAGAATTCTCGAAGGCTTTGAAAGCACCGGCTCCGGGGTTCATGTGCTGCCGCCTGATTACAAATCCCGGTTGCGCTGGATCATCCCGCTGTTGATCGTCGTTGCCGTGGTGTTCCCGTTTTTCTCCAACTCCTACCTGCTGGGTGTGGTCATCCTCGGGCTGATCTACGTATTGCTGGGCCTGGGCCTGAACATCGTGGTCGGCCTGGCCGGCCTGCTCGACCTGGGTTACGTGGCGTTCTACGCCATCGGTGCCTACGGCCTGGCGCTCGGTTACCAATACCTCGGTCTGGGCTTCTGGACGGTGCTGCCGCTGTCGGCGATCACTGCTGGCCTTGCCGGTTGCATCCTCGGTTTCCCGGTGTTGCGCCTGCACGGTGACTACCTGGCGATCGTGACCCTGGGCTTCGGTGAAATCATCCGGTTGATCCTCAATAACTGGCTGTCCCTGACCGGCGGCCCGAATGGCATGGCCGCGCCGTTGCCAACCTTCTTCGGCATTGAGTTCGGCAAAAGGGCGAAAGAGGGCGGGGTGCCGTTCCATGAGTTCTTTGGCATCGCCTACAACCCGGACGTGAAGTATTACTTCATCTACGCGGTGTTGTTCCTGGTGGTATTGGCCGTGTTGCACATCAAGCACCGCTTGACTCGCATGCCGGTCGGTCGCGCCTGGGAAGCCTTGCGTGAAGACGAAATCGCTTGCCGCTCCATGGGGCTGAACCACGTACTGGTCAAACTGTCGGCGTTCACCATCGGTGCATCGACGGCCGGTCTGGCTGGTGTGTTCTTCGCCACCTATCAAGGTTTCGTCAACCCGACCTCGTTCACCTTCTTCGAATCGGCATTGATCCTCGCCATCGTGGTACTCGGCGGCATGGGCTCGACCATCGGCGTGGTGATTGCGGCATTCGTGCTGACCGTCGCCCCGGAACTGCTGCGTGGCTTCGCGGAGTATCGCGTGCTGCTGTTCGGCATCCTGATGGTATTGATGATGATCTGGCGACCGCGCGGCCTGATTCGGATCAGCCGTACCGGTGTGACCCCGCGTAAAGGAGTAGCGCCATGAGCGAAGTCGTACTCTCGGTCGAGAAGCTGATGATGCACTTCGGCGGCATCAAGGCGTTGAACGATGTCAGCCTGAAGGTCGAACGCAACTCGATCTTCGCCCTGATCGGCCCCAACGGCGCCGGCAAGACCACCGTGTTCAACTGCCTGACCGGGTTCTACAAGGCCTCGGGCGGCAAGATCGAGCTCAACGTGCGTGGCGAGCAAACCAACGTTATCAAGCTGCTGGGCGAATCGTTCAAACCCACCGATTTCGTCTCGCCGAAATCCTTCGCCAGTCGTATGTACTACAAGATGTTCGGCGGCACCCACCTGGTGAACCGTGCCGGCCTGGCGCGGACGTTCCAGAACATTCGCCTGTTCAAGGAAATGTCGGTGCTGGAAAACCTGCTGGTGGCCCAACACATGTGGGTCAACCGCAACATGCTGGCCGGCATCCTCAACACCAAGGGTTATCGCAAAGCCGAAAGCGATGCGCTGGACCACGCGTTCTACTGGCTGGAAGTGGTGGACCTGGTGGACTGCGCTAACCGTCTGGCCGGTGAGCTGTCCTACGGTCAGCAACGCCGTCTGGAAATCGCCCGGGCCATGTGCACCCGTCCGCAGATCATCTGCCTCGACGAACCGGCCGCGGGCCTTAACCCTCAGGAAACCGAAGCGCTGAGCGCGATGATCCGGCTGCTGCGCGACGAGCACGATCTGACCGTGGTGCTGATCGAACACGACATGGGCATGGTAATGAGCATTTCCGACCACATCGTGGTGCTGGACCACGGTATCGTCATCGCCGAGGGCGGGCCTGATGCGATTCGTAACGATCCGAAAGTGATTGCGGCCTACCTGGGCGCCGATGAAGAGGAAGTGGTGCTATGAGCCAACCCATCCTCGAACTCAAGGAGCTGGACGTGTTTTACGGGCCGATCCAGGCCCTGAAGAAAGTCTCGCTGCACATCAATGAGGGGGAAACCGTCAGCCTGATCGGCTCCAACGGCGCCGGTAAATCGACCCTGCTGATGTCGATTTTCGGTCAGCCGCGGGCGGCGGACGGGCAGATCATCTATCAGGGTGTGGATATCACCCACAAGTCGTCCCACTACATTGCATCCAACGGCATCGCTCAATCGCCGGAAGGCCGGCGGGTGTTCCCCGACATGACCGTCGAGGAAAACCTGCTGATGGGCACCATTCCGATCGGTGACAAGTACGCCAAGGAAGACATGCAACGCATGTTCGAGTTGTTTCCGCGACTCGAAGAGCGGCGCACCCAGCGGGCGATGACCATGTCCGGCGGCGAGCAGCAAATGCTCGCCATCGCACGTGCGCTGATGAGCCGGCCGAAACTGCTGTTGCTTGACGAGCCGAGCCTGGGTCTGGCGCCGATCGTGGTGAAACAGATCTTCGCAACTCTGCGGGAACTGGCGAAAACCGGCATGACCATCTTCCTGGTTGAGCAGAACGCCAACCACGCCCTCAAGCTGTCAGACCGGGCGTATGTGATGGTTAACGGCGAGATTCGCATCACAGGCACCGGCAAGGAGCTGCTGGTTAACGAGGAAGTGCGTAACGCTTATCTCGGCGGCCACTAAACAGCTGAGCGCATAAAAAACGCCCTGACGAATCCACGTCAGGGCGTTTTTTTATGCCGGTCGTAAAGCTTTTTTGAAATTGTGGAAAACAATATTCACAAGCTCTCAAACCGCGACATAAAGCCGCTGCAAATAGTTGTTTTGTCACGGTTTTGACTTGTCCCCGTTTGCTGTGGAGCTGGCTGTGAATAACGTGGGAGTAGCTGGCTGAAAGCCTTTGAAACCGTGGCTTGCAGAGTTGTGGTTGTTTTTTGATCAGGCGTTTTTGCGGGACCGCGAGCGGGCTTTGTCAACCTTTTTGTTGGTGATGAAAGCAGGGCGAAATGGAGTGGAGCTGCCTGTGGATAAGTCTGTGGTTAAACTCTGGAAAGACTCGGCTGAAGGCCGTAGTTACTGGCTTGGCGCCATCGTCGGTATGACCGGTCAATCGTGCAAAATGCCATGGGCTACACACCCTGCGTTCCAGGGTCAAGCAAAAAAATTTCCAATTTGCCCGCAAAGCCTTGTGCACAGCGGCTTACAGCTTTTCCACTTGCCCCCGGAAACTGTGGACCGGCCTGTGGATAAGGTGCGCGCACATGGCTGAAAGCCCCGGCAGGTAAGGCGTGGCAACGTTTGATCGTTTTTTGTACAGCTTCTGCGGTAGTTGCTGCTGTGGGCAAGGCCGGGCATGCTGGCTGCTGATTTTCTATTCCAGTGGCTGTCGATCAGCCGAAGCAAGGAGAACACGATGTCCAACACCCTGTTTATTACCGGCGCGACCTCCGGTTTTGGTGAAGCCTGCGCCCGTCGTTTTGCCGAAGCCGGCTGGAAACTGGTGCTGACCGGCCGTCGTGAAGAGCGCCTCAATGCGCTATGCGCCGAATTGTCGAAGCAGACCGAGGTCCATGGCCTGGTGCTCGACGTGCGTGATCGCAAGGCCATGGAGGAGGCCATTGCCAACCTGCCGCCGTCCTTCGCCAAACTGCGCGGGCTGATCAACAATGCCGGGCTGGCCCTGGGCGTTGACCCGGCGCCCAAGTGCGACCTCGACGATTGGGACACCATGGTCGACACCAACATCAAAGGCCTGATGTACAGCACTCGTCTGTTGTTGCCCCGCCTGATCGCTCACGGTCGCGGCGCCGGCATCGTCAACCTTGGCTCCATCGCCGGCAACTACCCGTACCCGGGCAGCCATGTGTATGGCGCGAGCAAGGCGTTCGTCAAACAGTTCTCCCTGAACCTGCGCTGCGACCTGCAAGGTACAGGCGTGCGGGTCAGCAATATCGAGCCGGGCCTGTGCGAAAGCGAGTTCTCACTGGTGCGTTTCGCTGGTGATCAGGAGCGTTACAACGCGACCTACGCCGGTGCCGAGCCGATCCAGCCGCAAGACATCGCCGACACCATTTTCTGGGTGCTCAATGCCCCGGCGCACATCAACATCAACAGCCTGGAGCTGATGCCAGTGAGCCAGACGTGGAGCGGGTTTGCGATTGAGCGTAATGGTGGCAAGGCTTAATTGTGGCGAGGGGGCTTGTCGGAACGCCGTATCGCCCCGTTGGGCTGCAAAGCAGCCCTCAGACCAAGCACCGCATTTCATCAGAAACACCGCATTCACAGGTTCTAGGGCTGCTTCGCAGCCCAACGGGGGCAAGCCCCCTCGCCACAGAAGACTCAGCGAAGATAATCGGCTAATCCGCGATAGCAGGTTGCCAAGTGATAAGGCGTGGTCGACGGCATGTCTCGGCGGGTCACGTCACCGTTCTCGTCCCGGCACTCATACCAGCCACCCGCATGCAGAAAGCGCTGCTGCAACGCCTGCAATTGGTGCAGCACTGCGGCCTCGCTGTCTGGCCGCAAGGTCAGGGCACGAAGGTATTCAGCCTGAGCCCAGATTCGCTGTGTAGCGTCCCGAGGTGGGCCGTTCGGTTCCAGGTCAAGCATTGCCCGCACGGCGCCGGTCTGTTGATCGACACCCACTTGTTCGGTGAACGCAAAGGCGCGTTCCAAAGAGGCGTGCAGTGTCGAACCGCGCAGCAACGAAGACGATTCCAGCAGGAAATACCACTCGAACTGGTGCCCCGGTTCAAACCAGTTATCCACAGCTCCCAGCGGTTTCTCCATCAACACACCGTGTTGCTGGTCTATAAAACGCTTCTGCATCGCTGTGCATAACTCGACGAGCGCGTCTTGCACGGCGACGTCTTTGCGCACCGACAGCGTGGCGAGGAAGGCTTCGGCCAAGTGCATCAGGGGATTTTGCAGCGGCCCGGACTCGAGCGAGGACCAGTCACGGTCGAGGCTGGCTTCGTACAGGCCGTCGCCCGTGGCGAAGCGCTGCGCGACCACTTCCAGTGCGGCGTTGAGCACCGACTCCACCCGCGGCTCGCGGACTTTGTCCCAGTAATGGGCACAGGCGAACAGGATGAAAGCGTGGGTGTAGAGGTCTTTGCGCTGATCCAGGGGCGCGCCCTGCGGGTCGACGCTGTAGAACCAGCCGCCATGCTCGGCATCATGGAAATGCTGCTGCAAGGAACGGAACAGCGCTGCGGCGCGCTCTTCGGCGGCCGGTACCTGGCCGATCAGGCTGGAAAACAGGTAGAGCTGCCGCGCGCAGGCCATGGCCCGGTAGCGTTGGGGCGGCAGCGGTTGGTGCTCGGCGTCCAGCGCTTCATAGGGCAGCGCCATGTCGGCATTCCAGCCGGGCCCTTGCCAGAGCGGCACGATCACGTCCTGGAAGTGCTGTTGCACCGAGGCATACAGAGCGGTCAATTCAGGCTGGGAGGCGGAGCGGGAAACAGGCGGCATTGGCTGGCGTCGTCACGGCAGGGTTGATTGCGCGACATGTTAGCAGAGAGGCCGGCTGGAGAGGCGCGGTGTCTGTCAGACCGCTATCGCGAGCAAGCTCGGCTCCCACAGGAGTACGCATTCCACTGTGGGAGCCGAGCTTGCTCGCGATGAGGCCATCACAGGCGATAAAGAAATCAGCCCGCCAACAACCACACGCCAGTCGCCGCCGACGCTGCCCCCGCCAGTCGAACCAACGGCGCCGCCGCTTGCGGCAACACCCGCACTACGGCGTAACCCAAGCCATGCAAGGCAGCCGTCGCCGCCACAAAACCCGCGGCATACGCCCAAGGGTTCGACATCTGCGGCAACTCCAGCCCGTGGGCCACGCCGTGGAACAGCGCAAACAAAGCGGTTGCCGCAACGGCGAGGCTCAACGGTGGACGCACGGCCAAAGCCACCGCCAGACCCAGCGCCAGCACTGACGCCGCAATCCCGCTCTCCAGCGCCGGCAGGTTCAGCCCTTCAAACCCCAGCAACCCGCCGATCAGCATGATGCCGACGAATGTGCACGGCAGCGCCCAGCGTGCAGCGCCTTTCTGCTGCGCTGCCCACAAACCGACCGCAACCATCGCCAACAAGTGATCGAGGCCACCGACCGGGTGGCTGATGCCGGCGATCAAACCGTTGTCGCCATGCCCCGGGTGGGCGAAGGCGATGGCCGGGGTCAGCAGCAGGGCCATGGCGCCCAGAATGCGTTTAAGTGTCATGGATAAGCTTCCTTGTTGATAAAAGTTGATCGTGTTCACGCCGCTGTCAGCAGGCCCTGTCGTTCGATAAAGGCGATGATTTCTTCCAGGCCCAGACCGGTTTTCTGGTTGCTGAAAACGAACGGCTTGCCGTTGCGCATGCGCTTGGTGTCGCTGTCCATCAGTTCCAGCGAAGCACCCACCAATGGCGCGAGGTCAATTTTGTTGATCACCAGCAGATCCGATTTGCAGATCCCCGGCCCACCCTTGCGCGGCAGCTTGTCGCCGGCCGAGACGTCGATCACGTAAATGGTCAGGTCGGACAGTTCAGGGCTGAAGGTGGCGGACAGGTTGTCACCACCGGACTCCACAAGGATCAGGTCCAGCCCCGGAAAGCGGCGGTTCAGTTGGTCCACGGCTTCGAGGTTGATCGAGGCGTCTTCGCGAATCGCCGTGTGCGGGCAGCCGCCGGTTTCCACGCCGATGATCCGCTCCGGCGCCAAGGCTTCGTTGCGCACCAGAAAGTCGGCGTCTTCGCGGGTGTAGATGTCGTTGGTGACCACCGCCAGGTTGTAGCGGTCGCGCAGCGCCAGGCACAGGGCCAAAGTCAAAGCGGTTTTGCCGGAACCGACCGGGCCGCCGATGCCGACGCGCAGAGGTTGTGTGTTCATGTGATTCTCCAAAATAACAGGCCCTAGGAACGGAACAGACGGCTGTACTGGCGCTCATGGGCCATGCACGCCAGGGACAGGCCGAAAGCGGCGCTGCCATAGTGTTCGGGGTTGATTCGGGTAGCGTTCTGCTGAGCCTCTTGCAGCAGCGGCAGCAATTGGCTGGTCAGGCGTTGCGCGGCTTGCTGGCCCAGCGGCAGGGTTTTCATCAGCACCGCCAGCTGGTTTTCCAGCCAACTCCAGAGCCACGCCGCCAGCGCGTCCTGCGGGCTGATATTCCAGGCGCGAGCGGCCAGTGCCCAGCCGAGGGCCAGGTGCGGCTCGGGACGTTGTTCAAGAAAGGCGCGGGCCGGAGCATCAAGCTCCGGCAAACCGTTGAGCAGTTGCTGCAACGAATAACCCATCTGCCGACTCTCCTGATGCAGCTCGCGGGTTTCCCGGCTGGCGCGATGTTCTTCGCAGCGTTGCAGCAATTCACCCCAGTTTTCATCAGCGGCGGCCACGCAATGGGCGAGCAGCAACGGCGCTTCGAAACGCGCCAGGTTCAGCAGCAACTGATCACTGATCCAGCGACGGGCGCTGTCAGGATCATTCACCCGACCGTTATCCACAGCCATTTCCAGACCTTGGGAATAGCTGTAACCGCCTATCGGCAACTGCGGACTGGCCAGGCGCAACAGCGCCCAGGCCGGGTTCATAGCCGCACGCCGAATTGGTGCAGTTTCGGCGGGTAGTTGAAGTCTTCATCGCCGTGACGCGAATGGTGGTGGCCGCCGCCGTAGGCACCGTGTTCCGGCTGGAACGGCGCTTCGATGTTCTCGACCTTGGCCTCAAGCTGTTCGAGCATGGCCTTGAGCACGTAGTCGTCGAGCAGGCGCAACCAGCCGTCGCCGATTTGCAGGGCGACGTGGCGGTTGCCGAGGTGATAGGCCGCGCGAGTCAGTTCGAAAGCATTGGCGCAGGTGACGTGCAGCAGTTGTTCGGCCCGGGCGCAGACGCGCACGATGCGCCCGTCTTCGGCTTGCAGGCATTCGCCGTTGTACAGCGGTGGCTGACCGCGCTCCAAAAACAACCCGACGTCTTCACCCTCGGCACTGAAACAGCGCAAACGGCTTTTGCTCCGGGCTTCGAAGGTCAGGTGCAACTCGGCGGCCCAGACGGGTTGAGGGTCGATTCTGCGATGAATCACCAGCATCGGAAGGCTTCCAGCAATGGACAATGCTTTGGCTAGAGCAAGGGGCTTGCCAATCGGGTGATACGTAGGAAATGCCTGTCGGAGCTCAGCAGGTGCTTCAGGATGCTGCGGCGATTTGGATGAATTTGGTGCGGTGCAGAGCTACTCGCACCAAATTGCGGCGAACAAAAAAAGATCGTAGCCTTCGGCAGCTCCTACAGGGAAATGCGATCCATGTAGGCGCTGCCGAAGGCTGCGATCTTTTAAGAAGTCACTCGGTGCTGCCCAAGCCTTGCCAGTGTTTGAGGCCGATAAAGATAAAGCGCAACTGCTGAGTGATTTTCGCCTGCGGCGTCAGATGCTCGGGCAATGCCTGCGCCGGCGGATCAATGATGTCCGGCAAGGTCGCAAACACGCTTTTAACAATCAGATCAGCCATGACGCTCAGGCCGGCGATGTCCAGGTGTTGCAGCTTCGGCATCAAGGACAAGTCGGCTGCCAGGTCCGAGCTGATGTCTTCGCGCAAGCGGCCGATGGCCAGCCGCACCGGCAGCGAGCCGCCGTACTGCTCGCGGGCCAGAAACAGGAACTGCGAGCGATTGGCCGTGACCACGTCGAGAAAGATCCGCACCGAGGCGTCGATGATGCCGCCCATGACGAACTCGTTGTGGCGCACCAGGCGAATGGTTTCGCGGAATGTCTGACCGACTTCACTCACCAGCACCAGGCCCAGTTCATCCATATCGGCGAAATGCCGGTAGAAACCGGTGGGCACTATCCCCGCGGTTCTGGCGACTTCGCGCAGGCTCAGGCTGCCGAATCCTCGGCCGCATTCCATCAAGTGGCGGGCAGCGTCCATCAGGGCGTTGCGGGTCTGTTGTTTCTGTTCGGCGCGGGGCAGCATCGCAAGGGTGTTTTCTGGATAGGACAGCGGCGCACTCTAGCAAATCGGCTTTGCCGGCGTCGAATGACTATCGGGGGGATCAAGCGGGGAAGTGAGGCCTCTAAAACGTCAAAAGCCCAATCCGGAGATTGGGCTTTTTTTCAGGGCCGCCATGGGCTCAGCTCAAAGCGCTGTTGCGTTCGATGACACGGTCACCACCACCTTCAGCCAGGGTTTGACCTTGTGGAGTGCGATCGGAACCATCAGCAGCCAGGGTTTGACCTTGTGGGGTGCGGTCGGAACCATCAGCAGCCAGGGTTTGACCTTGTGGAGTGCGATCGGAACCGTCAGCAGCCAGGGTTTGACCCTGTGGAGTGCGATCGGAACCGTCAGCAGCCAGGGTTTGACCTTGTGGGGTGCGATCGGAACCGTCAGCAGCCAGGGTTTGACCCTGTGGAGTGCGATCGGAACCATCAGCAGCCAAGGTTTGACCTTGTGGAGTACGGTCCGAACCATCCTGGGTGATCAGGCCTTTTTCTTTCAGGCGATCATTGCCACCTTCGGCGACGGTTTGGCTGAACGCCGAGTGGGTGGATTTGACTTGTGGGGTCGCCTGGTCAGCAGCTGGCAGGGCGAAAGCCGTGCTGGCCAGCATTGAGAGGGTAAGGCTAAGCAGTAATTGGCGTTTCATGATTGGGTGCTCCGTAGGAGGGCGATAAAGTGGGTACGAGGGCAATGCTACTCTCGATAAGTCGATATAAAAGTTCATAAACGCAATGGTAATAATCAACAGAATTGATTGTTCCGTTAAACCGCTCTAAATCGGGCGTTTCCGGCGGACGTTTTTGCACTGGAGTGGGTATTTTCGACTCACTTGCGCCTTGCAAAAGTGCGGGGCCGGTAACGCTGATTTGAGGGCGCAATGTGACCCCGACCGATTATTTGAACGTTAAGCGGCATTTCGGTTAAACCTGCGCGCCATTTCCCAGTCCTAGACTCCATGGCAGGCCGGTTCTGGCCTAACGTTTCAAACGTGCGTCGCGGTCAGGACGCTCAGTCGTATCAGGAGCCCTGTGCAATGACGCGCACTCGTAAAATTTTTACCTGGACCCTCGCCAGCCTCGTTGTCCTGTTGGCCGTACTGGTTCTGATCATTGCGTTCTTCGATTGGAACCGGATCAAACCACCGCTTAACGCCAAAGTTTCCGAAGAGCTGCACCGCCCGTTCGCCATCAACGGCAACCTCGCGGTGGTCTGGCAACGTGAACCCGACGAGGGCGGTTGGCGCGCGTGGGTGCCGTGGCCGCATGTCGTGGCGGAGGACTTGAGCCTAGGCAACCCGGACTGGTCGAAGACGCCGCAGATGGTCACCCTCAAACGCGTCGAGTTGCGCATCTCGCCCTTGGCCTTGTTGGCGCAGCGCGTGGTGATCCCGCGTATTGACCTGACCGAACCGAATGCCGACCTCCAGCGCCTGGCCGACGGCCGTGCAAACTGGACCTTCAAGTTCGACCCCAAAGACCCGAACGCCGAGCCTTCAAGCTGGGTGGTGGACATCGGTGCGATCGGCTTCGACAAAGGCCACGTGATCCTCGACGACCAGAACCTGAAGACTCAGCTCGACTTGATCATCGACCCGCTGGGCAAGCCTATTCCGTTCAGCGACATCGTCGGTGACAAAGCGGCGAAAACCGCGTCGGAGAAGGGGGCCGCGCCGCAGGATTACGCATTCGCGCTGAAGGTCAAAGGCCAATACCACGGCCAGAAACTCGCGGGCGAAGGCAAGATCGGCGGCCTGCTGGCGTTGCAGGACTCGGCCAGACCGTTCCCGCTTCAAGCAAAAGTGAAAATCGCCGACACCAGTGTCGAACTGGCCGGTACCCTCACCGATCCACTGAACCTCGGCGCCCTGGACTTGCGCCTGAAACTGGCCGGCACCAGCCTGGGCAATCTCTACCCGCTGACCGGCGTAACCCTGCCGGATACACCGCCGTACGAGACTGACGGGCACTTGATCGCCAAGCTGCATGAAGCGGACGGTGCAGTGTTCCATTACGAAGAATTCAACGGCAAGATCGGTCAGAGCGACATCCATGGCAGCCTGGCCTATGTCGCCAGCCAGCCGCGCCCGAAGCTGAGCGGATCGCTGGTTTCCAATCAACTGCTGTTTGCCGACCTGGCTCCGCTGATCGGTGCCGATTCCAACGCCAAACAAAAGGCTCGCGGCGGCGAAAGCAAGCAGCCGACGGACAAGGTATTGCCGGTCGAAGAGTTTAAAACCGAGCGCTGGCGCGATATGGACGCTGACGTCGAGTTCACTGGCAAGCGCATCGTCCACAGCGAAAAACTGCCGTTCAAGGATCTCTACACCCACCTGATACTCACCGACGGCGTGCTCAGCCTTGAACCTCTGCGCTTCGGTGTGGCCGGTGGCAACCTGGATGCTCAGATTCGCCTCAATGGCCGAACCGAACCGCTGGAAGGCCGGGCCAAACTCACCGCACGCAAGTTCAAACTCAAGCAGTTGTTCCCGACCTTTGAACCGATGAAAACCAGTTTCGGCGAACTGAATGGCGATGCCGACATCACCGGTCGTGGCAACTCGGTGGCCAAACTGCTGGGCAGCGCCAATGGCAATCTGAAAATGCTGATCAACGACGGCGCCATCAGCCGCGAGTTGATGGAGCTGGCCGGGCTCAATGTCGGCAACTTTGTGGTGGGCAGGATCTTTGGCGACAAAGAAGTGAAGATCAACTGCGCTGCTGCCGACTTCGACATCAAGACCGGACTGGCGACCACGCGTCTGTTCGTCTTCGATACCGAAAACGCGATCATCTACATCGATGGCACGGCCAACATGGCGACTGAGCAACTGGACCTGACCATCACCCCGGAATCCAAGGGCTGGCGCTTGATTTCGCTGCGTTCGCCGCTGTATGTCCGGGGCAAGTTCATCAAGCCGGATGCGGGTGTGAAGGCTGTGCCGCTGATACTGCGCGGGGCGGGGATGGTGGCGTTGGGTGTGATTGCGGCGCCGGCGGCGGGGTTGCTGGCGCTGGTGGCGCCGAGTGGGGGCGAGCCGAATCAGTGCGCGCCGTTGCTGGAGCAGATGAAGGCCGGCAAGGCGCCAGTCACCGTCAAACCCACTCGGTAAAATGCAGATCAAAAGATCGCAGCCTGCGGCAGCTCCTACAGTTGGAATGCATTCCCCTGTAGGAGCTGCCGCAGGCTGCGATCTTTTGCTTTTAAGGTTTACAGGTCTTTCAGGATGTCGGCCATGTCATCAGCATGCTCTTCTTCCTGAGCCAGGATGTCTTCGAAGATGCGCCGGGTGGTCGGGTCTTTTTCGCCGATGTACTGAATGATCTCGCGGTAGCTGTCGATGGCAATGCGCTCGGCGACCAGGTCTTCGTAGACCATCTCTTTGAGACTATTGCCGGCCACGTATTGAGCGTGGGAGTTTTTTGACAGCAAGTCAGGGTTGAACTCCGGCTCACCGCCCAGTTGCACAATGCGCTCGGCCAGTCGGTCGGCGTGTTGGGCTTCCTGGGTCGCGTGTTCGAGGAATTCGTCGGCGGCGACCTGGGCTTTCAGGCCGCTGGCCATAAAGTAGTGGCGCTTGTAGCGCAACACGCAGACCAGTTCGGTGGCCAGCGATTCGTTGAGCAGGCGCAGCACTTCTTCACGGTTGGCGCTGTAGCTTTCGGTCACCGCACCGTTCTCGACGTTCTTGCGGGCACGTTCGCGAAGGGTGGTTACATCAGACAAATGCATGTCGCTCATCTCGATCTCCTGGAGGCTAATCCGGTTTGCGTCACGCCTCTGGGGACGTGATCGCTACCTAAGGTGTGAGTGATGAGCATCGCGAAAAGTTTTATGTAATTTGGCAATCGAAAAGATCGCAGGCTGCGCCAGCTCCTACAGGGGAATGCGTTCTCCTGTAGGAGCTGCCGAAGGCTGCGATCTTGGCAATAGACCAGACAATCGGGCTTCTTCCTGCAACCACGCAAAAAACGCCCGCACCGGCGGATGCCGTTCACGGCCCGGCACGCACAGCGCGCTATAGCCCGCGCCATCGACCTGCACCTCGCCCTTGTAAGCCACCAGCAAGCCACTGGCCACGCTCTCGGACACCAGAATATTGCTCGCCAGCACCAGGCCTTGCCCGGCAATCGCCGCTTGCAGGGCGTAATGCTCTTCGTCGTATTCACGCACCACCGGTTGCCCGGCCAGCCAGGTTTCGCCGGACTTCACGCACCAGGCCTCCCAACCGTATGCGTAAAATTTTGAATTGCACCAGCGAACGCTAATCAACGTCGGTACTCGTCTGGCTGCCAGGGCCACCTGTTCGGGAGAGCCATAGACGCCAAAGGATTCGTCGAACAGACACAGCCCATAAAGGTTCGGATAGTCGTCGAGGGTGTAGCGCACCACCAGATCGACGCTGGCGTCCTGATGCAAATCGATGACTTCGCAATGGGTGTCGAGCCGCAGGCTGATATTGGGGTGGCGGGCATAGAAGCGCCCCAATCGCGGCACCAGCCACAGCGCGGCGAAGGCGGCAATGGTGGAGATCGTCAGGCTGGCGCCACTGCGTTGCGGGCGCAAGGTATCGACGCTTTGCGCCACTTCCAGCAAGGCGCCGTGCAGGCTCTGGAACAAGCGTTCGCCGCCGTCAGTGAGGCGCACTTGGCGCGGCAATCGTTCGAACAGCGCGATACCAAGCCAGCTTTCCAGCGAGCGAATCTGATGGGAAATCGCGGTAGGCGTCACCGAGAGTTCTTCTGCGGCGGCCTTGAAGCTCAACAAGCGTGAGGCGGATTCGAAGGCGCGCAGGGCGGTCAGCGGCAGCGAGGCAAACATTGGATACTCCATGGATGAAATCAATTCATCCTGAATGACTTTTGCTCATTTGAAGAGAGTGGCTACGCGCTTCAGGCTACAAGCCACAAAAGGTTGAGTGTAGTCCTCAGGAGATTCAGATGAGCACAGTTCTTGCGATTCACGCGAGCCCCCGTGGCGAGCGTTCCCATTCCCGGAGCCTGGCCGAAGTTTTTTTGTCGGCCTGGCAGGCCCGACATCCGCAGTCGCAACTGACCCGCCGTGAAGTCGGTAGGGCGTTGATTCCACCGGTTAACGAGGCATTTGTCGCGGCGGCCTTTTACCCTGAACCCGATGCCCGACCACTGTCCATGCAGGCGGATCTGGCGTTCAGCGATGAACTGGTGAGCGAATTGCTCGGCCATGATTTACTGGTGATTTCCACGCCGATGCACAACTTCAGCGTGCCCAGTGGCCTCAAGGCATGGATCGATCAGATCGTGCGGCTTGGGTTGACGTTCAATCACACCCTGGACAATGGCGTGGCGCAGTACGAGCCGTTGGTGCAGGGCAAAAAAGCGCTGATCGTCACCAGTCGCGGAGGGTTCGGTTTCGGGCCGGGCGGGGCGCTGGAAACCATGAACCACGCTGATCCGTTGTTGCGCACGGTGTTGGGTTTTATTGGCATTACCGACATCACTGTGATCGCCGCAGAGGGCGAAGAGTCCGCCGAGCGGACGTTCCAGATTTCCGTCGCCGAGGCGGAACAGCGTCTGCTGGCGCTGGCGGGAGAGTTCTAAATGTCCTGGTTGTTTTTGCTGATCGCCGCAGGCTTTGAAATCACCTTCGCCATGAGCATGAAGTACTCCGAAGGTTTCACCCGGCTCTGGCCGTCGATGATCACCATCGTAGCGGCTATCGCCGGGATCTACTTCCTGACCCTGGCCATGCGCGAGTTGCCGGTGAGCATCGCTTACCCGATCTGGACCGCCATCGGCTCACTGGGCACGGTGTTTCTCGGGTTTGCGTTGCTCGGTGAAAGCCTGACGGCAGTCAAGTTGGTGTCGGTAGGGTTGATCGTGGCGGGGGTGGTGGGGCTGAAGTAGGGCGGGATGTCATAGACTGGTCGTCGAGTTGTCATCTTCGATGCCGATGCTTGGCTGATGTCTTGCATTCAGCCTTGCGTCACCTCACCGATCACAAGGAAGTTCGCCCATGTCGCAAGGTTCCGCCACGCGTTACCCGTTGGTGCTGGTCCCGGGAATGCTCGGGTTTATCCGTCTGCTGCTCTATCCATACTGGTACGGGATCATCTCGGCGTTGCGCCGGGGTGGGGCGACGGTGATTGCGGTGCAGGTCTCGCCGCTCAATTCAAACGAGGTACGTGGCGAGCAGTTGCTGGCGCGGATCGAGGAGATTCTGCGGGAAACCGGGGCCGAGAAGGTCAACCTGATCGGCCATAGCCAAGGCTCGCTCACCGCCCGTTACGCCGCCGCCAAACGCCCGGATCGGGTGGCGTCGGTGACGTCGGTGGCAGGGCCTAATCACGGTTCAGAACTGGCGGATTACCTGCACAAACACTATCCGGGAGACAGCGCCAAGGGGCGACTGCTCACCGTTTTGCTGCGCTGGATCAATGCGCTGATGAGCCTGCTGGAAACCGGTTACCGCGGACCGAAATTGCCGGTGGATATCCACGCCTCCCATCATTCACTGACGACGGAAGGCGTGGCGTTGTTCAACCGGCGTTATCCACAGGGCTTGCCTGACACCTGGGGCGGGCATGGGCCGGAAGAGGTCAATGGCGTGCGGTATTACTCATGGTCCGGGACCTTGCAACCGGGCAAGACCGATCGCGGGCGAAACCTGTTTGATGGGACCAACCGCAGTTGTCGGTTGTTTGCCAGGACCTTCGTTCGAGAGGTTGGGCATTGCGACGGGATGGTCGGGCGTTACAGCTCGCATCTGGGGACAGTGATCGGCGATGAGTATCCGATGGATCACTTCGACATCGTCAATCAGTCGTTGGGATTGGTGGGCAAGGGGGCGGAGCCAGTCCGGTTGTTTGTCGAGCATGCTGCGCGGCTGAAGGTCGCGGGTCTATAAGATCAAAAGATCGCAGGCTTCGCCAGCTCCTACGTTGGAATGCGTTCTCCCGTAGGAGCTGCCGAAGGCTGCGATCTTTTTCTATCAGGCAACCCTGACCTTACGGCCCAACACCGTGGTCCAGCGCTCGGAAAGAATCACCCCACCCAACGTCAACATCCCACCCACCAGGTGATACACCGCCAACTGTTCATGCAGCACCACCGCCGCAATCAGTGCAGTAATCAGCGGCAGCAGATTGAAAAACAGCGTGGTCCGGCTAGGCCCCAGGCGGATCACGGCCTGCATCCACGCCAGCGGTGCCACCATCGAAGCCAGCAGGCAGGCATACAGCACCAGCGGAATATTCTGCAGGGTCAGGCCGGTTTTCGGGGAGAAGAGGAACAGCGGAAACAACACCACCACCGCTACCCATACCTGCAAGTACAGCAACACCAGCGGCGGTAATCGCAGCTGCCACTTTTTCAGCAGCGTGCTGTAAATCGCGTAGGCCAGGGTGGCGATCAGCATCATCGCGTCGCCCAGGTTCACTCCGTGTTCGAGCAGCGCACCAAGGCTGCCGGACGAGACGACCACCAAAACCCCCGCGAACGACAGCACCGCGCCGGCCAGTGCGCCGATGGTCAGGCGCTGGCCGAGGCTAATGATCGCCATGGCCAGCGACATCAGTGGCATCAGCGACAGGATGATGCCCATGTTGGTGGCCGAGGTCAGGCTCGCCGCGAAGTACGCCAGGCTTTGGTAAACAGCCATGCCGAGCACGCCGAGCACAAAGATCTTGCCCAGGTTCGGGCGAATCGCTGGCCAAAGGGCGATCACCGGTTTGAGCATGAAGGGTGTGAACAGCAGTCCGGCAAGCAGCCAGCGGTAAAAGCCGATCTCGGCGGGGAAGATCGCCCCGGCCGACATCTTGGTGATCACGGTGTTGCCGGCCCAAATGAAAATGGCCAGCAGGGGATAAGCGTATTGCATCGATAAAAACCAGAACGTTAATGAGGGGTGATTATCGCCTGTCTGGATGCAAGCCTATACTTCGATCCAGACAACCTGCCCCTGATGACGGACAGCATGAACAGTAAACACATCGATCTGCTCGACTTCAGCGAACTGCCTGCCCCGGTGTACTTTCGTTATGCCGACTTTGATGCGCATCGTTATGCCTCGGCGCACCGTCATCCATGGGGCACGCTGGAGTATTCGGCCCACGGCGTATTGCACATGGAAATTGGTGGCAGCCGCTTCATGTCACCGCCGCAATATGCGGTGTGGGTGCCGCCGCAGACCGAGCACAGCTTCTATAGCCATCAGCCCATCAACTATCGAGCGGTCTGCCTGGCTCCGCTGATGTGCCAGGACCTGCCGCAACAGGCCTGCACCCTGGCCATCAGCGACATCCTCAAAGCGATCCTCAAAGACTTCGCCGCACGCGATGTGAAGACTCCCGAGCACGACGCTGACAAACGTCTGGTTCAGGTGTTGGTAGATCAGCTGCAGCAGGCGCCAGTGCATGAGTGTTACTTGCCGTACGCCAGCAGCCCCGGCTTGCTCGGGATTCTGGAAGCCTTGCAGGCCGAGCCCGGTGATAACCGGCCCTTGGTGGAATGGGCCGCGCAGATCCATGTCAGCGAACGCACCCTGGCGCGGCGGTTCGTGCGTGAGTTGGGCATGAGTTTTGGTGAGTGGCGGCAGCGGTTGCGGTTTCTGGCGGCGATCGAAGCGCTGGATAGCCATCGCAGCATCCAGGAGATCGCGTTCGATATGGGTTACAGCACCGGTTCAGCGTTTATCGCGATGTTTCAACGCCAGGCGGAGTGCACGCCGGAGCAGTATCGACGCAGTCACCTTGAGACCAGGAAGGTGTAACAGGTGTTGTCTACACTCCAGAGCGAGGCCGTGCTCGTCGGTGCGGCAACAAGGAGAAAACTCCATGAAGATGTTGCGTGTCCCTTTGTTGATGATCGGTTTGCTGCTTTGCGCCCAGGGTTTTGCCGCCACAGAGCAACAGAACAAGATGACCAGCTGCAATGCTGACGCTACCGCGAAAACCCTCAAGGGAGACGAACGCAAAGCCTTCATGAGCAATTGCCTCAAAGCTGCACCCGCCGCCGATGCCGCCAAACCCCTGACGCCTCAGCAAGAGAAAATGAAAACCTGCAACGCCGATGCCGCCACTCAGGCGCTCAAGGGCGATGCGCGCAAAGCCTTCATGAGCGATTGCCTGAAGAAGAAATAAACATTGGAGCGGGATATGTGGGGGCTGTGAGAACCTCTTCGCGAGCAGGCTCGCTCCCACCATGGATCTGTGTACGCAGGGCAAATGTGGGAGCGAGCCTGCTCGCGAAGGGGGCGGCAAGGACGCTGAAAAAAATCGCCAGCGCCCCCACTAAGGTCGACCTACACAATCCCTAGTGCTGGCATCGGAACGCTGGCAGACTGCCAATCCTTTTACGCCGTTCGTTTTGAGGCTGTATGCCAACGTTTTCTCAACGCCAAGTCTTGCTGTTAATCAGTTGGGTCATCATCTTTGGTGGTTTGTTGCTAGTGATCCCGCTGCGATTGCTGCCCAGTCTGCTGGCCGGGCTGCTGGTGTTCGAACTGGTCAACATGCTCACCCCGCAATTGCAGCGGCTGATCGAAGGTCGGCGTGCGCGCTGGCTGGCGGTGGCGTTGTTGGGAACGCTAGTGGTCAGTGTGTTGACGCTGATCTTTGCCGGTGCCTTCAGCTTTCTGCTGCATGAAGCGGAAAACCCCGGCGCTTCTCTCGACAAATTCATGGGTGTGGTTGATCGGGCGCGCGGGCAACTGCCGCCGTTCATCGACGCCTATCTGCCCGCCAGCGCCGCCGAGTTCCGCGTGGCGATTGGCGAGTGGGTGAGCAAGCACCTCAGCGATTTGCAGCTGGTAGGCAAGGATGCGGCGCACATGTTTGTGACGCTGCTGATCGGCATGGTACTGGGGGCGATCATTGCCTTGCAGCGCGTGCCGGACGTGACCAAGCGCAAGCCATTGGCCGCCGCGCTGTTCGACCGCTTGCACCTGCTGGTCCAGGCGTTTCGCAACATCGTGTTCGCCCAGATCAAGATTTCCCTGCTCAACACCTTCTTCACCGGGATTTTCCTGGCGGTGGTCCTGCCGATGTTCGGGATCAAGTTGCCGCTGACCAAAACCCTGATCGTGCTGACCTTCCTGCTCGGCCTGCTGCCGGTGATCGGCAACCTGATGTCGAACACCCTGATCACCATCGTCGGTCTGTCGCTGTCGATCTGGGTGGCTGTGGCGGCGCTGGGTTACCTGATTTTTATCCACAAGCTCGAATACTTTCTCAACGCGCGCATCGTTGGCGGGCAGATCAGTGCCAAGTCGTGGGAGTTGCTGCTGGCGATGCTGGTGTTCGAGGCCGCGTTCGGCCTGCCGGGGGTGGTGGCGGGGCCGATTTATTACGCGTATTTGAAGAGTGAGTTGAAGCAGGTGGGGATGGTTTGATCCGCTGTTGATCTACTGTGGCGAGGGGATAAATCCCCTCGCCACAGGGTTTCGGATCAGTCCATCGTGCCGTAGCGCTTCATCGCTTCAATCGCCAGGCCACTGCCGATACTGCCGAAGATGTTCCCTTCCACATGCCGCGCATTCGGCAACATCGCCGAGACGCTGTTGCGCAGTGCCGGAATTCCGCTCGAACCACCGGTGAAGAACACCGTATCCACCTGATCAACCCGCACGTTGGCGTCGTTCAGCAGTTGGGTGACGCTGTTGCGCACGCGCTCCAGCAGGTTGTCGATGGCCGATTCGAACAGTGCCCGGCTCAATTCCACGCTCAAGCCCGGTTCGATGCGGTCCAGCGGCACATGGCGGCTGTCGGCGTGGGTCAGCTGGATCTTGGTTTCTTCCACTTCCATGGCCAGCCAGTGGCCAGCGCGCTGGTCGATCAGCTTGAACAGACGGTCGATGCCGCCGGTGTCTTCGATGTCGTAACGCATGCTGCCCAGCGCCAGGGTCGACTTCTGCGAGTACACCGAGTTGATGGTGTGCCAGGTCGCCAGGTTCATGTGGTGGCTGGTCGGCATGTAAGCGCCGCTCTTCATCCGGCTGCCGTAGCCGAACAGCGGCATCAGGCCTTGCAGGCTCAGCTGCTTGTCGAAATCGGTCCCGCCGATGTGCACGCCGCCGGTGGCGAGGATGTCATCGTGACGGTTGTCGTGGTTGCGGCGTTCAGGGGACAGGCGCACCAGCGAGAAGTCTGATGTACCACCGCCGATGTCGACGATCAGGACCAACTCTTCTTTTTCGATGGTCGACTCATAGTCGAAGGCCGCCGCAATCGGTTCGTACTGGAACGACACATCTTTGAAGCCGATGGCGCGGGCCACGTCCACCAAGGTGTTTTCGGCTTCCTGGTCGGCCATTTCATCGTCGTCGACGAAGAACACCGGACGACCCAGCACCACTTCATCGAACTCGCGACCGGCGGCGGTTTCGGCGCGCTTCTTCAGCTGGCCGATAAACAGCCCAAGCAAATCCTTGAACGGCATTGCCGTGCCGAGGACGCTGGTGTCGTGCTTGATCAGCTTGGAGCCCAGCAGGCTCTTGAGCGAGCGCATCAGCCGGCCTTCGTAGCCTTCCAGGTACTCATGCAGCGCCAGGCGGCCGTACACCGGGCGGCGTTCTTCCATATTGAAGAAGACCACCGAAGGCAGGGTGATCTTGTCGTCCTCCAGCGCGATCAGCGTTTCCATGCCGGGGCGCAGCCAGCCGACGGTGGAGTTGGACGTGCCGAAGTCGATACCACAGGCACGGGCTGGAGATGCGTTTTTCATGTCTTTCGAGTTCCGGTTAAAAAACGGCCGCGCAGTGTATGTCAGTGCGGCGCAGATTCGAAGGCCGACTATCCGCTAAATCTCGTTGATTGGCGCCTTGTAAAGACGGCGATATGCCCCAAACTTGTCTGCATTGCGCCTGGCAGCCCCAGGACGGTCGCAAGAACCGTCCACCGCTGCCGATAAACTTCTGATGCGCGCCCCGGTCACAACCTTGAGATCGGTCAACCTCGCGGCTGCCAATAAGCGCATGCTGCCGGTGGTGGCGCGGTTTTGATAACGGATGGTGATCCTTAGATGGACTTCAAAGACTATTACAAGATTCTCGGTGTGGAACCGACCGCGGACGATAAGACGATCAAGGCCGCCTATCGCAAGCTGGCGCGCAAGTATCACCCGGACGTCAGCAAGGAAAAGGACGCCGAGTCCAAATTCAAAGACGCCTCGGAAGCCTATGAAGCGCTGAAAAGCGCCGACAAGCGCGCCGAATACGACGACTTGCGCAAATACGGCCAGCACGGCCAACCGTTCCAGGGCCCGCCGGGTTGGCAGGGGCGTGGCGCAGGCGGTTTCGGCGGTGGTCAGGACACGGGCGATTTTTCGGACTTCTTCAGTTCGATCTTCGGCAACCGTGGTCCTGGTTTTGGTGGTGGGCAGTCGGGCCGTAGCGCCGGGCGTCGAGGGCAAGACGTGGAAATGGAACTCGGGATTTTTCTGGAAGAAACCCTCTCGAACGAGTCGAAGAAGGTCACCTTCCAGGTGCCGCAGTACAACGCTGCCGGCCAGCATGTCAGCAACACCAGCAAAAGCCTGAACGTGAAGATCCCGGCCGGCGTGGCCGACGGCGAGCGCATCCGCCTCAAGGGCCAGGGTGCACCGGGCACTGGTGGCGGGGCCAATGGCGACTTGTTCTTGATCATTCGCTTTGCGCCGCACCCCAAGTTCGACGTCGAAGGCGAGAACCTGATCATTACCTTGCCGTTGGCCCCATGGGAATTGGCGTTGGGCGCCGAAGTGGCCGTGCCGACCCTGACGGGCAAGATCAACCTCAAGGTTCCGGCCGGCAGTCAGAATGGCCAGCGTATGCGCGCCAAGGGCCACGGCTTGATGAACAAGGCCGGTCATCGCGGTTATCTGTTTGTACAACTCAAGGCCGTCATGCCTAAAGCCTCGGACGACGAGGTCAAGGCGTTGTGGCAGGAACTGGCGAAAAAAGCGGCTTTCAACCCCAGAGAAAACTTCTGATCCAAGAGACGGAGTAGCCCATCATGAGCAACCCCCTGATCGTTCAACTGGACATGGCAGAATTCTGTGAGGCGACCGACCTGTCGGACGTCTACGTGATCGAAATCGTCGAACACGGCATCCTCGAACCTCAGGGCAACCAGCCCAAGGATTGGCGTTTCAACGATTATGAGTTGGCGCTGGCCAAACGTGCCGCGAAGCTGCGGCACGATCTGGAGCTGGAATGGGAAGGCGTCGCCCTGGCGCTGGACCTGCTGGAAGAGGTCCAGCAACTGCGGGCCGAGAACCGCATGCTCAAGCAGCGGTTGGCTCGGTTGGTGATCGAGTAGTTCAACATCAAAAGATTGCGCACGCACCGAATATGTCCGGTGTACGTCGAAGTGCTGTGTAGTACTACGGAGCCTCTGGCTGATCAAAATTATCCAGCGCCCGATTCACCAACAACAGAAAACAAGGGTGTTATATATGTATGTTCAACCCTTTAATAGTTGAACGATCACTCTATTGAACGGTCGCCGGTCAAACAGTTTTTTAGTCTTTTATTTCAGGGGGTGCCGCTTAAGCTGATCACTTCTATCGTCATCTTTGGTTGTTACATAATGTCTGAATTAAAAGAGTTGGAATACGCAGAGCGAAGGCTTGTTGCTGTCGTTGCAAATAGTGGTCCTCACTATGTTCGTATTCTCCAGTTACTGCCGAGAGCAATACACTTCGCGCCAGACTCCAGGTTGTTATCACTGGACGCTGCACCCGTAACTTTCCCCGATTGGTACATGAATGCATCCAGCCTCAATCGGCACTACCTCAAGGAACTGGTCGAGGAGCGCTGGCGCTCACAGGCAAAGGTCGACGGCCCGCTGGAAAACCTGCAACAGGACATTCAGGCGTTTGCCAAACCCTTGCTTTCCACGCTCATCTGGTCGAATTTCAACACCCGTGTCGACGTCAGCACGCTGACGCTGAAGCTGTATATTCCGGACCGGATTATCTTTGGCATCGACAGTGGCGCCAGCCGTCAGCGCGAATCCACGCTGCTAGAGGCGGCGTTGCATAACTTCGAAGAACCGGAAACCGCTGAAGATTATTTCAGGACCGGTTCCGGTGTGTATTCCAGAAATTTTCGAGGGGAGTTAAAACTCGATAAAGCGATGACGGTCGCGAAAGTTGCCGCCCTGTGTCGGCGTCTGGACGTGGGGGCGCAGTATCAAACCCATATAAAAAGTATTCTGTTACCGCCTGACCCGAAGGCTCGCCAGTTATTGGAACAGAATGCGGTGGCGGCGCAGAAGGCCGCATTTAATCTGGCCGCGCTGATGGCTTACTTGAAAAAAGACATCAGCGAATATGCCTACAGCACACTTCAACACGTGCGCGATAACAAAAGCGATATCACCTTTCATGATCAGCCGCTGCACCAGCATCGACTGTCGCTGATGGGCTTCCCGTTGCACGGCATCGTGTTGTTCAGTGCGGTGAGTCAGCCGTCCCGGCTCAAGCCGTTGGTCGACGCCTTGACGCCCGACGCGCTGAAGTTCTGGAGCAACTGGTCACAACGCGTGCCGGTGTTGCCGGGCGGTGATTACGACAAGTTCAAACTGCTGCAATCGTTCCTGGCCAACGGTCCTGCTGGTATGCATGAGGACATGCTGCGTCACGACGATATCTATCAGCAAAGCCGTTTGGATGGGCCGGTGATTGCCTACGTGCCGGACGATCCCCTGCATCCGTTGAAAGAGTACAACTCCCTCGCCGACTTCATGAAAGAGCTGATCAGCCAATTGCACGAAGCGAAGTATCAGGCGTTTTTCAGCCGTTTCGTGAGGCAAAAGGACAAGGGCAAATTCTTCGTCCGGGTCAACGAACGGTTGACGCGGATTGTCTGGCAGCAACGCGAACCGTTGGACATGGGCCCCTGGTGGCGGGAAACCGCAGTCGAAAATCCCACCGCCGAGCCCATCACCAACCGGATCGCCGGCGATCTGTGGCAATGGCTGTACGTCGACACGCGCGATAAAGCCATCGCCGATGCGCGCGTCATCGCGGTGCCGACCGGCGATGAAGATGCCGCGACACGCTGGAGGCGGCTGACTAGCTACCTGGACATTGGCTGGAACATTTTCAACTTCGTCGGGATGCTGATTCCGGGTGTGGGTGAAGTGCTGTTGGGCGTGATGGTCGCGCAGATGGTCGACGAGTTGGTGGAGGGCCTCGAAGACTGGAGCAAGGGTGATCGGGAGGAGGCGGCGTTCCACATCAACGGGGTGCTGATCAATTTTGCCCAATTGGCGCTGATGTGGGCCGGGCATGTGTTGCCGGGCGGTGCGGCGGCCGCCGTTAAACCGAGCGCGTTGATCGACAGCCTGAAACCGGTGGAGGTGCCCGGTGGCAAGACCCGCCTGTGGAAGCCCGACGTCGGGCCTTACGCGCACCCGGTGGTGCTGCCGGCCAACGCCGTGCCCAACGACATCGGCCTGTATGAACAGGGCGGCCAGCAGTGGCTGCGGCTCGAAGAAAAAAACTATCAGGTGAGCCAGGACCCGGTGACGGGGCAGCATCGACTGGAACATCCGCAGCGCCGCACGGCCTACAAACCGCGGGTGGAACACAACAACGCCGGCGCCTGGAAGGTCGAGACCGAGCAACCGCTGGAATGGGACGCGAAGCGGTTGATGCAACGACTGGGGTACTCGGTGGACGCGTTCAGCGATGCCGAGCTTGCGCAGATCCTGGACATCAGCGGCACACATGAAGGTGTGTTGCGCAAAATGCACGTTGAGAGCCAGCCTGTACCGCCACTGTTGGCCGATACGCTCAGCCGATTTGACGCCTACAAACAGACCGAGCGCTCGATCGCTCAGATGAACAGCGATGAGTCTGCAACGGTTACCGCGAGCAGAAAGCGTGAGCTGTTCAATGATCGCTATGCCAGCCAGCACGCGAGCGCAGACCCACAGGTCAATCTGATTAAAAGCCGTTTTACCGGTATCCCCACCCGTATGGTCGAAGACCTGTTGGCCGGTGCATCGAGTGCGGAGCGCAAGCAAATGGCCAAATGGGACTTTGCCGACACTCGACAAACCAGGCCCATCCCGCTGCGTCTGGCAGAGGCGTTGCGTCACGCTCAACGTGAAGTGCGCCTGTCGCGGGCCTATGAGGGACTTTATCTGGATGCGCTGCTGACCCAGGACACCGAGCGCCTTGCCCTCAACACCCTGGAAGCATTGCCGGGGTGGCCTGGCAACTTGCGCATTGAAGTCCGGGAGGGTTCCTTGCATGGGGAGCTGCGCGCCAGTGTCGGGCCCGAGCAGGCCGCCGAGCGCAAGGTTCTGTTGCGCAAGGACGATGGCCGCTACGAAACCCGTGATGGTGAGGATCACCATTTGCATGGTGACGACGACCTGTATGCGGCATTGCAGCATGCACTGCCGGATGCCCATCGCAGCGCGTTGGGCCTGCCTCATGTCGGGCAGGGGGCGCAGCTCAAGCTGCTGATCAGGCGGCATGCCCTGTCACGTACGGCGCTGCGCCAGGTTCTGCAGATGCAGCCGGTCAAACCCTTCTTCAAGAAGCCGACGCGTGGGGGCGATGGTCGTTTTGGTTATCCGATGAGTGGCCGTGGGCAAAACATGCAAAGGTTGCTCGCAGAGCGCCGCGACAGGGTTCGCAGGCTGTACCCCTCCTATGGCAACGCAGACATCGAACTTGTTCTGGCGCAGGCGGCGAATGCGCAGGGTCATCCGACCCTCCCGATGACGATTGATAACTATCTGTTCAATCTTGAGTTTGAGCTGGAAAGCCTGAAAAACGAGGCACAAACCTGGGTGGAGACACCCAGTACGCACGTCCTGCCCGATGGCCGTACTGAGGTGGTCAGCCGGCAGGACAAACAGCGAGTGGCGGACTTGCTCCGCCAGTGCTGGCAAAGAGTGGACGTACCGGAAGGGGCAGGGGTGGGCTTTAATTCCGAGGGCTTGCTCAGCCTGGGTGGTCTGCGGGTTGGCGAGCTGCCGGTGATTTCCAGGGCGCAGTTTTTTCATGTCCCCTCGCTAGGCCTCAGCGCTATGGCGCTTGGGGCGGTGCCGGATGCTTTTCTGGAAGCGTTCCCCAACCTGCGCGAAATAAGCCTGGAGAATAATCGACTGACACGTTTGCCGACGGCGCTGCGGGAGATGCGCGGGCTCGAGGCACTTGATGTTTCCAGAAACCAGATTGCATTAACGCCGCAGACCGTTGCGGTACTCGAAAAATGTCCTGCATTACAACACCTGTACTTGAGTGATAACCCACTGGGCCGCGTACCTGACTTTCGCCGCATGCCGACATTGCGGCAAATCAACCTGCGCCGCACCGCACTCACCGAGTGGCCGACAGGGCTGGATGCCTTGCCGGATCTTCAACGCGTCGATTTGCGCGATAACCTGATCACCCGGGTTGCAGACGACATCCTCAACCCTTCTGAAGAGCATGCAGCCGCTGCCGAGCGGGCATTCAAACGCACCTCTCTGGACGGTAACCCGCTCACGCCTTCTGCCCTGGAGGACTATGCACAGGCCTGGATGCGCTTTTCCCGGCCGCCCGAAATGGTGCATGTGCCAATGGCACCGAATGGGATTCGCGACCCCCTGGCCAATTCCAGTGCGAGGCTTGAGCGCTGGATGCGAGACATTCCAGACAGCGAGCGTGCAATCAGGGAGGAGCAATGGCAGCTTTTGGAACAGATGCAAGACAATGCGAACGAGTTCTTCAAGTTGTTGGAGGACCTGGGGGAAACGGCCGAATACCGCAATGCCTACCCGGATCTACAGGCGCGAGTGTGGAAGATACTGGATGCCGCCACGCACTCCGAGGAACTGCGTACCGACTTGTTCCTTCTGGCAGGAGATGTAGAGACTTGCGCCGATGGGGCCAGTTTGATTTTCAGTCGGTTGGAGGTCAGGAACCTCGCCAACGAAGGCTTGAAGAGCGTCAATGCCGTGCAGGCCAAAGAGGAGCTTTCGACCTTGGCAAAAGGACTGTTCAGACTGGATGAAGTCGAGCGAATCGCGCAGCAGGATATAGACGCTCGCATTCGTGTCATTGCGCAATCAAACGATACCCTCCTGAAGAAAGTTGAACGAGCCTTGAAGGTCGATAGAGTGGAGATCCGACTTGCCTATCGCATCGGCTTGAAGGACCGGCTGGGCTTGCCGGGGCAACCTGGACAGGCCATGTTCACAAGGATTGCCAATGTGACGACGCCGATGCTCGATGCTGCAGAGCAGCGGGTGCTGAATTTGGACAACTCCGCGCAGGAGTTTTTGGCGACCACTCAGCGTGATTTCTGGAGGGCGTTCCTGAAAAACAAATACTCCGATGAACTGCTGCTGGATCAAGATCCACTGTGGGTGCGTCAGCAAGCGTTGGATGACGCACAACAAGGCATGACGAGTCAGGAGTACAAGCTCAAAAGCGACGAACTCAAGAGCGAGTTCAACGCGATGGAGCAAACATTCATTGAGCGCAAGACAAAGGTGGAATTACCCCAACTGAACGCCGGACAGTGAGGCTGCGGCAGGATTGATACGAGTCGCGTTCTAATAAATATGGGTTGCCTTGATTTGCCCCACATGTTGCCAATTGTGCAATGTTTGGGGCTTTTTCAATGCTCGTCGGGCGTTAAGCAACATCCAGCATAGTGCCATCAACCCTATATTGACCCGCTCGTATTGCAGTAAGAAGTTGTCGACCCTTGACCAGGAAGGTTGGCGGGGCATATGAACAACGGCAGCGCAGACGCATGGCGTTATATATGTATTTTTCGCACTGCAATATTCGAACGGTCACTCTATTTTTTACGCGGGCGGTCGAGCAACTTTTTAGTCTTTTGTTTTAGAGGGCACGATTTAAGCTGTTCGCTCCTATTGTTATGGTTGGGTTGTATCTAATGTCTGAATTAGAGTTGAATAGAATTACTGGTTTGACGGTGATCCGTCCGGGCGTTGATAAAAAACTGCCCCGCGACCTTATTGTCCAGTACCTGCCCCGCGCGATAACGCAAGCGCCGATGAGCCGTCTGATATCGCTGGACATTGCAAGTCCGCAATACCCCGATTGGTACCTGGAAATGTCCAGCACCCATCGGCAACAGCTCAAAAAGCTGATTGACGTGCGCTGGCGGTTGCAAGACAAGGTGGACGCTTCTCTGAAAGACCTGGAGCACGACATACAGGCGTTTGCCAAGCCTTTGCTGGCCGAGGCGATCCGCTTGAATTTCAACTCAAGTGCCGACGTCAGCAAGCTGACGCTGAAGCTATATGTGCCGGACACGATTCTCCAGTTCATAGACGGGGGCGCCAGTTATCAGCGCAATTACTCGCTGCTGGAAGCCGCGTTGCATAACTTTGAAGCCGCCGAAACCGCCGAGGATTATTTCAGGACGGGCTCCGGTGTGTATTCGACGGATGCCAGCGGGGAGTTGCAGCTTGAAAGCACCATGACCGTCGAGAAAGTTACCACCTTATGTCGGAACCTGGACGTGGGCGCGAAGTATCAGGCCCATATAAAAAATATCCTGATGCCGCCCGATCTGAACGCCCGGAAGTTATTGGAGCGGAATTTGTTGGCGGCGGAAAAAGCCAGTTTCAATCTGGCGGCGCTGATGGCGTACGTTAAAAAAGACGTCAGCATGGATTCATATAACATCCTTCAGCGAGTGCACGACAGCGAGCGTGGAATTAACTTTCATGGCCAGCCGCTGCACCCGCATCGGTTAACGCTGATGGGTTTTCCGCTGCACGGCATCGTGCTGTTCAGTGCCGTGAGCCAACCGTCCAGGCTGAAATCGTTGGTCGACGAATTGACGGCTGATGAAGTTAAAATTTTGAGCGAGTTTTCGCATCGCGCGCCGGTGATGCCAGGAGATCATTACGGGAAGTTCAAACTGCTGGTGTCGTTTTTCACCAACGGTCCTTCCGGCGTCCAGGAAGACATGATGCGTCGCGAGGACCTTTATCAGCAAAGCCGTCTCGACGGACCGCTGATTGCCTACGTGCCAGATGATCCGCTGCACCCCTTGAAAGAGTACAACTCCCTTGCCGACTTCATGAAGGAGCTGCTCGGTCAACTTCGCGATAAGTCCTATCAGGAGTATTTCAGCCGTTTCGTGAGGCAAAAGGACAAAGGAAAGTTTTTCGCACGGATCAATGAGCGCCTGTCGCGTGTCGTCTGGCAGCAACGCGAGCCGTTGGACATGGGCCCTTGGTGGCGGGAAACCGCGCTCGAAAACCCCACTGCCGAGCCCATCACCAACCTGATTCCCGATGACGTGTGGCCGTGGCTGTGTGTCGACAAACGCGACAAAACCATTGCCGATGCGCGGGTCATCGCGGTGCCGACAGGGGACGAGGATGAGGCCGCACGGTGGAAGCGCCTGAGCTCTTATCTGAACATCGGCTGGAACGTGTTCAACTTTGTCGGAATGTTGGTGCCCGTGCTGGGGGAAGTCCTGCTGGGGGTGATGGTTGCGCAAATCGTCGATGAGCTGGTGGAAGGCATCGAAGACTGGAGCAAAGGGGATCGGGAAGAGGCCGCGTCCCACATCAACAGTGTGCTGATCAATTTTGCCCAGTTGGCGCTGATGGGGGTTGGTCACGTCCTGCCTCGGGGAGTCAGGGCGATCAAACCCAGCCCCCTGATGGACAGTCTCAAAACGGTGGAGCTGCCCGACGGCAAGACCCGCTTGTGGAAACCCGACGTTGCACCTTACGCGCAGCGGGTAGAACTGCCCGCCAATGCCAAACCCAATGCCATCGGCCTGGTTGAGCAGGACGCCAAGCAATGGCTGCCAATGGAGGACAAGCACTACGAGGTGAGCCAGGACCCCGTGACCGGTCTGCATCGGCTGGAACACCCTGAGCGTCCCACGGCCTACAGACCGCGGGTGGAACACAACGACGCCGGCGCCTGGAAGATCGAAACCGAACAACCGCTGGAATGGGACGCGGAGGGGGTGATGCGGCGCATGGATAGCCGACTCGCCTCCAACTCCGCGCAAACGCTGGCCAAGATTCAGCGAGTGAGCGGTGTCCATGAAACCGTGTTGCGCAGGCTGCATGTCGAACATGAAGCCCCACCCGCGTTGCTGCGCGATACCGTCACCCGTTTCGACGCCTACGGCGAGGCGGAACGGTTGCCTCAGAAAATCCTGGCCAATCAGGTACCCGACGAGATGATTGGCGTTGAAGCGGCCGCCATGGTCGAATTGCCGCGCTGGCCCGAGCGTCGCGCCATTGAAGTGTTTCAGGCAGAGAATCGCACCGGACCTTCGGTCAAACACGGCAATGCAATGGCCACTGACCCGATGACGATCAAGATCAGCCGTTCCGAGCTGGCGGCCGGGAAACTGCCAGAGCGGGTGCTTGAATCGTTGAATGAAGCCGAAACGCGCAACCTGCTGGGCCATGAGATCGCACTCGATAAACCGACGCGTATCCAAACGCTACACCAGCAGATGGCCATGCAGGCAGGCAAACAGAAAAAAAGCCTCTTCGAAGCACTTTATAAAAAACGCGACATTTCCACCGATCCACGTGTGCAGCGAGTGCTCAATGAGGTTCCGGAGCTGCCGGCCAGCGCTGCTCAGGAACTGCTGGAACAGGCCGAACCGGAAGATCTGCGACACCTGGCCGAAAAACAGCGCCTCTCGCTACGTTTGCGCCAACAGGCCCGACAAGTGCGCGACCGGGTGCGATTGAACCGCGCGTATGAGGGCCTGTACCTTGAGGAACTGGCCGGTGCCGACTCGCGCAGACTCGAGCTGGGGTCGCTGGCCAACCTGCCAGGTTGGTCCGACGAGGTACGCATCGAGATTCGCGAGCTGGGATTCAACGGGAAACTGCATGCCAGCGTGGGGCCGGAAGAGGCGCCCATCCGCAAAGTACTGATTCTCGACGAGGACGGCCGTTACCAGGCGCGGGACGCCGAGGATCAGCACCTGCACGGTACCGATGAGTTCTACGCTTCAGTCTTGCACGCCTTGCCGGATGCGCAGCGTGACGCGCTGGGGTATGGCATTCACGATGGCGCACGACTCAAGGCTGATGTACATCGCTCACCCCTGAGCCATGATCAGTTCGCCCCGACATTGCTTGAACATCCGATTCGTAAGCCGACTTATGACCCGCAAACCATGAAGCTGCTCGGGGGCATGGAAGGTTACCAACGCGCTGCCGGGGAACGTACTGCACGGCTTCGCGTGCGCAGCCTTTATCCAACACTCACCGATGCCGAACTCGATACGTTCATCGAGACGTTGCGCCAGCGAAACATATCGCTGGGCCCACAGATTCAGGCGCTTGAGATCGAATTCGACCAAATGGTTTCAACGCTGAACCGATGGGTGAACGGGCCGACCCGGGATTTTCGTTTCGGTCCCAGTGGCGTTGCCGAGTGGAGCGCCAGGAACACCATCGCCGCCAAAATCAGGCGGTGTTGGCAGCGCACCGGCCCCAGGCATATAGATGCGTATGGGAACGTTCTTGGTCAGACGCTGGACCTGAGTAACTTCAATTTGTACCTGCACATCGATCGCATGCCCAAGCTGGAGGCCAACTTCGACCACGTCACGCGTCTGTGGTTACGCAACACAGGGTTATCAAGTATCGAGCAACCGTTTTTTGAGTCCTTTCGCAATGTGCAAACGCTGGACGTGGCGCGTAATTCCCTGACGGCGCTGCCGCAGAGTATCACCCAGATGCCGCACTTGACCGACCTGGACCTCACGAAAAACCGAATCGTGCTGCGGCCCGCGGACGTCGCAATGCTCAGGAACCGTACTCGACTGACCACTTTAAGTCTGGGTGACAACCCGCTGGGGTTGTTGCCGGACATCAGTCGCATGCCCGACTTGCATACCTTGGTGTTGTCGGGCACAGGGGCCAGTACCTGGCCGCCCGGGACTTTTACCTTGCCACGGTTTCGGCACTTTTTCCTGGATCTGCGCAACAACCCGTTGACGGATATTCCGCGGGTTGCTCGGGGGACATGGAACGCCGAGCTGTTGGGGCGTACGTGGCTCAGCCGCGAACCTAGATGGATGTCAGCTGAAAACCTGGAAATTCTCAAAGACTATGTTCGGTCGGTGGGCATGGATCCTGATCGTGCGTACCCGCCCCGAGGTGTGCGTGCCAGCATCGATTGGGAGCAAGGCTTGAGCCGGCCTGAGTGGGTAGCGAAGCAAGAGCTCTGGAACGAGGTTGAGGATGAATTCAATTCGACCGATTTTTTCGAAGAGATCGAAATCCTTACCCGGTCTAAAGACTTCACCGCCAGCAGGGCCTATCGGGCCGATTTGACGGCCAAGGTTTGGCGAATGCTGGAGACCATGGCTGAGGACGCCTCATTGAGAGAAAAGTTTTTCAGGGAGGCCAACGCACGATCCAGCTGCGTCGACGGAGCCACACAGCTTTTCAACGTCCTGGGTGTGGAGGTGCTGGTTCAAGAAGCTAAAAAACTGAGCAACAACGGTTTGATCGAGGCTGAGCTGGTGAGCCTGGCAAAAGGCAAGTCGCGGTTGGATGAGCTCGGGAGAATCGCCAGGCGTCATATCGAGGCCCGAGAGGCGGCGGGGGAGCGATATCGACGTGAAAATGCCGCCGGTGATATCACCGGAACGATTGATGAGGTCGAGGTTCACCTGGCCTTTATGACGGACCTGGCAGAACGGCTGGACCTGCCGTGGCAGGCCCGCGGCATGCAGTTTCGCAATATGGCAGGCGTCACCAGTGAAATGATCGAGAATGCCTATCAGAGGATTCTGGGGCTGGAGGAGGGCAATTTGCTGCGTGATTCGATTGCCGAGCAGCCATTCTGGAGTTCTTTTGTCGAGAGTTCCAACCGGGCACGCTTCCGAGCAATTGATCGCAAGACAGTCGCCACGACCGAGTTCAAGGAAACCCTGGATGCAAGAGCGCGCAGCGCGAACTTGTCACCGGAGGAGAAAGCCGGATTGAAAGAGCAGATCCGCGTCCTGGCCGCTGAACTCGGCCAGCCGGAAAGTGCTATCGCTCTGGGCGAGGTCATGACGGACGAGGCCTATGAACAAGAGCTGGCCTTGATTAGAAGCGAGCGTGAAGCCTTGTTACTGCAACTGACTCAGAACGCCATGGATCGGGCCAAACTGAATCGGGTGGAGATACCTTTCACGGTCGACGCGGGCAGCGAACTGACCCAACAAGAGCTGGCGCAGACCCGCTTCTGATCAATCACTGAGTCACCCCAAAATGGCAAAAAGCCCCAAGTACGCGGTATGCACTTGGGGCTTTTTTTGTGCGGCAGACGGGTCAGAACAGAAAGTAACGCTGAGCCATCGGCAGCACATCCGCCGGCTCACACCACAGCAAAACGCCGTCAGCCTTGACCTGATACGTCTGCGGATCGACGTCGATGTTCGGCAGGTAATCGTTGTGTATCAGGTCGGTTTTCTGCACCTCGCGGCAACCTTTGACCACCGCGATTTTCTTCTTCAGACCCAAGGCTTCGGGAAGCCCGGCCTCCTGCGCCGCCTGGCTGATAAACGTCAGGCTGGTGGCATGCAGCGAACCACCGTAGCTGGCAAACATCGGACGGTAATGCACCGGTTGCGGCGTCGGGATCGACGCGTTGGCATCGCCCATCAGGCTGGCGGCAATAGCGCCGCCCTTGAGGATCAGCGTCGGTTTGACCCCGAAGAACGCCGGGCGCCAGAGCACCAGATCGGCCCATTTACCCACTTCGACCGAGCCCACTTCATGGCTGATGCCGTGGGTGATTGCCGGGTTGATCGTGTACTTGGCGATGTAGCGTTTGGCGCGGAAGTTGTCGTTGCCTTCGCCATCACCGGGCAGCGGGCCGCGCTGTTTTTTCATCTTGTCGGCGGTCTGCCAGGTGCGTGTGATGACTTCGCCAACGCGGCCCATGGCCTGGCTGTCGGAGCTGATCATCGAGAATGCGCCGAGGTCGTGAAGGATGTCTTCGGCGGCGATGGTTTCGCGACGGATGCGGCTTTCGGCGAAGGCCACGTCTTCGGCAATGCTTGGGTCCAGGTGATGGCAGACCATCAGCATGTCGAGGTGTTCGTCGATGGTGTTGCGGGTGAACGGCCGGGTCGGGTTGGTCGAGCTCGGCAGCACGTTGGCAAAGCCGCAGGCCTTGATGATGTCCGGGGCATGACCGCCACCGGCACCTTCAGTGTGATAGGTATGGATGGTGCGGCCCTTGAAGGCGGCGAGGGTGGTTTCGACGAAGCCCGATTCGTTGAGCGTGTCGGTATGGATCGCCACTTGTACATCGTACTGGTCGGCGACGTTCAGGCAGTTGTCGATGCTGGCCGGAGTGGTGCCCCAGTCTTCGTGTAACTTCAGGCCAATGGCGCCGGCCTTGACCTGCTCGATCAACGGCTCCGGCAGGCTGGCGTTGCCCTTGCCGGTGAAGCCAATGTTCATCGGGAACGCATCGGCGGCCTGGAGCATGCGCGCCAGGTGCCACGGGCCCGACGTGCAGGTGGTTGCGTTGGTGCCCGTGGCCGGGCCGGTGCCGCCGCCGATCATGGTGGTGACGCCGCTCATCAATGCTTCTTCGATCTGCTGCGGGCAGATGAAATGGATGTGCGTGTCGATGCCGCCCGCGGTGAGGATCATGCCTTCACCGGCGATGACTTCGGTGCTGGCGCCGACTGCGATGGTCACGTTCGGCTGGATGTCCGGGTTGCCGGCCTTGCCGATGGCGGCAATGCGCCCATCCTTGAGGCCGACGTCGGCCTTGACGATGCCCCAATGGTCGATGATCAGCGCATTGGTGATCAGCGTATCGACCACTTCTGCGGCGAGTAATTGGCTTTGACCCTGGCCGTCGCGGATGACTTTGCCGCCGCCGAATTTCACTTCTTCACCGTAGGTGGTGAAGTCTTTCTCGACTTCGATCCACAGCTCGGTGTCGGCCAGACGGACCTTGTCACCGACGGTGGGGCCGAACATGTCGGCGTAGGCTTGTCTTGAGATTTTCATGCACTTGCCTTGAGATTCAATTGGATTTGAGACCGCTCGCATAGCTCGCTATCGCAGCCTCGCGCTGCTCGACAGCTCCTACAGGGTGTGGACGACCGCAAAATTCCGCTTGCCCGCGGCCCTGTAGGAGCTGTCGAGCGAAGCGAGGCTGCGATCTTTCAGGAGCACCACAGAAATCAGTCGAGGTCACCCATGATCCTGCCGGCAAACCCGAACACCCGGCGATGTCCGGCCAGGTCTACCAACTCGACCTCGCGGCTCTGTCCCGGCTCGAAGCGCACGGCGGTGCCGGCGGGGATGTTCAGGCGCATGCCGCGGCTGGCGGCGCGGTCGAACGTCAGCGCATCGTTGGTTTCGAAGAAGTGGTAATGCGAGCCGACCTGGATCGGCCGGTCGCCGCTGTTGGCCACCTTCAGACTGAGGGTGCGGCGGCCAACGTTGAGTTCGATGTCGCCGGGCTGGATCTGGTATTCACCGGGAATCATTAATGGGCTCCCTGGAGAATCTTGTAGTAGAGCGCGGTCGGTTTGTAGCGGCCGATTGGGTCGCAGGCATAGTCGGGGATTTCACCTGCGCGGGTGTAACCCAGGGCTTTGTAGAAGTCTTCGGCAGGGGAGCCGGCCTCGGTGTCGAGGTAAAGCATGCCGCGTTTGTGCTGGAGGGCGGCCGTTTCCAGCGCACTCATCAACTGTTGGCCCAGGCCCCGTCGACGCGCATGTTCACGCACCAGCAGTTTTTGCACTTCGGCGCGGTTCAGGCCATTGGCTTTCTGGCACAGGGTCAGTTGCACACTGGCCTGCACTTGCTCGTCCTTGACCACCACCCACAGCAGCACGTTGCCCTTGTTCAGGTTCTCCTGGACATCATCGAAATAGGCTCGGGCCTGGGTGGCGTCCAGATTGGCCATGAACCCGACGCTGGCGCCATAGCCGACGGCGTCGAGCAGCAGGTCAATCAAACCCTGACGATAGTGCGCAAAGCTTTCAACATTGACGCGGCGCAGTTGGGCGGCGTTCATGGGAAATTACTCCTTGTTGGCGGTCGGCGGTTCCGCGCCAGGATTGAGGGTCAGCTGCATGAAGGTCAGGTCCAGCCAGCGACCGAACTTGGTGCCCACCTGGGGCATCTGGCCGGTCGTCACGAAACCGGCTCGTTCATGCAGGCGAATAGAAGCGGCGTTACCGCTTTCGATGGCGGCGACCATCACATGTTTGTCGCAGCCTTTGGCGCGCTCGATCAATGCGGTTATCAATTGCGGGCCGAGACCATTGCCACGCTGGTCGCTGCGCACGTAAACCGAATGCTCGACGGTGTGGCGGAACCCGTCGAACGGTCGCCAGTCACCGAATGAAGCGTAGCCCAGTACCGTGTTGTCGCCGTCGACGATCACCAGAATCGGGTAGCCCTGGGATTGCCGGGCGCTGAACCAGGCCTGGCGGTTACCCAAATCCACGGCCTGTTCGTTCCAGATGGCCGTGGTGTTGAGCACGGCGTCGTTGTAGATGTCGCGGATCGCCGGCAAGTCGGCATGCGCTGCATCGCGGATGTGGTAAGTCATGGCGCGGCCTCAGGCGATCGGTTGGTGAACGGTGACCAATTTGGTGCCGTCGGGAAAGGTCGCTTCGACCTGGATCTCCGGGATCATTTCCGGGATGCCTTCCATCACTTGTTCGCGGCTGAGCAGGGTAGTGCCGAAGTGCATCAACTCGGCCACGGTCCGGCCGTCACGCGCGCCTTCGAGCAGCGCTGCGGAAATGTAGGCCATGGCTTCCGGGTAGTTGAGTTTCACGCCGCGCGCCAAACGCCGCTCGGCCACGAGGCCGGCGGTGAAGATCAGCAGCTTGTCTTTTTCGCGTGGGGTCAGGTCCATCGTTGGAATCCATTGTTGGCAGAATGAAAATCTAATGTCTTGCACCCTCTTGTAGGAGCTGTCGAGTGAAACGAGGCTGCGATCTTTTGATCTTGATCTTCAGCAGTATCGAAAAAGATCGCAGCCTCGTTTCACTCGACAGCTCCTACAGGGGGATGTGGTCAGGTGGCCCATATTCGTGGTGGGACGGCTTCTCGGCCCAGTAGCGCCGGGCGCAGCAATCGCCACAAATCAATCAACCAGCCCCGCGCCAACAGCGCTTCACTGGCCAGGCATCGCGCCACCAACAGCCCTGGTAACTGGGTCAAATCCCCGCGTACGTCATTAGGCAGCGAGCGACAGGTTTCCAGCAGTTCACTGTTGATGTCCCCAGTCACCAACAACGTCGCAAACACCGGTTGCCCATCCAGCCCAATCGGCGAATCAAGCAAACCATCGCCTCCGACAATGCGCTGGCGTTCATGCCAGAGCAACTGGCCGTCGCGGCGGATATCCAGTTGCGCCTGAAAATGCCCGAGGTCGAAACGCTCGCCACTGGCCGGCCGGCCCAGCGCCACCACGTCCCAGTAAAACAATCGCGCATCGCCTTCCAGATCAATCGAAGTGCTGAGCTCAGCCTGGGCGTCGCTGAAGATAATGGTTTCCTGGGGCAGCCACTCCAGTGTCGCGCCGGCGGCTACTTTCAAGTCGAGCTTCTGATAGGCGGGCCCCGCTGCGCGATACCACTTGGCCGCGCCGGGGCTGGTGATTTGCGCCCAGGCATCGCGGCCGACACTGGCCGAGATGTCCAGCCGATCACCCCCGGCAATCCCGCCCGGCGGGTGCACGATGATGTGCTGGCAAACCTCCGGCCCTTCGGCATACAGATGCTTCTGCACCCGCAGCGGGCCTTTGTGGCGGCGCTGAACCGGGCGCGTACTGTCGCCGAATCGGGCGTAGCCGAGTTCCAGCTCGGCGTGCCAGCTCGGGGTAAACAGGGCAGTGGGGAAAGGTAAATTCATGATGTCTAATTATCGTCAGGACGCTACAGATTAGATCGTAACCAGACCGCGAACACCCTCGGCCTCCATATTTTCTCCGCGACCCTGTTGCACGATTTCGCCCCGGGACATCACCAGGTACTGATCGGCCAGTTCGGCGGCGAAATCGTAGAACTGCTCCACCAGCAAAATCGCCATATCACCACGGGCCGCAAGCTTCTTGATCACCGCGCCGATTTCTTTGATCACCGATGGCTGGATGCCTTCGGTGGGCTCGTCGAGAATCAGCAGGCGTGGACGGCTAGCCAACGCTCGGCCGATCGCCAATTGCTGCTGCTGGCCACCGGACAAGTCACCGCCGCGGCGCTGCTTCATTTGCAGCAGCACCGGGAATAGCTCGTAGATGAATGCCGGGACTTCTTTGGCTTCGATGCCGGGGAAACGCGACAGGCCCATCAACAGGTTTTCTTCCACGGTCAGCCGACCGAAAATCTCGCGACCCTGGGGCACGTAAGCAATACCGGCGTGAACCCGTTGGTGTGGCTTGAACGCGGTGATCGTTTTGCCTTCCCAGTTCACCGCGCCTTCTTTGGCCGGCAACAAACCCATCAGGCACTTGAGCAGGGTGGTCTTGCCCACACCGTTGCGCCCGAGCAGGCAGGTGACTTCACCGACCTTCACGTCAAACGTCAGGCCCCGCAGGATGTGGCTACCGCCGTAATACTGGTGCAGCTTGTCGACTTGCAGCATCTCAAATTCCTTCTGTTTCACACAGGCCCGCTCCTGACCTTCTCTTGTAGGAGCTGTCGAGTGAAACGAGGCTGCGATCTTTTTCGATGCCGCTGAAGAAAGATCAAAAGATCGCAGCCTCGTTTCACTCGACAGCTCCTACAGGGAGGGCGGCTATCGACCGAGGTACACCTCGATCACGCGCTCGTTGTCCTGCACCTGTTCCAGCGACCCTTCGGCCAGCACGCTGCCCTGGTGCAGCACGGTGACGTGGTCGGCGATGGAGCCGACGAAGCCCATGTCATGTTCCACCACCATCAGCGAATGCTTGCCGGCCAGGCTCTTGAACAGTTCGGCGGTGAATTCGGTTTCGGCGTCGGTCATGCCCGCCACCGGCTCGTCGAGCAGCAGCAGTTGCGGGTCCTGCATCAGCAACATGCCGATTTCCAGAAACTGCTTCTGACCGTGGGACAACAAGCCCGCCGGGCGATTGACCGAAGTGATCAAACGAATAGTTTCCAGCACTTCAGTGATGCGATCTTTCTGTTCGCCACTCAGGCGCGCCCGCAGGCTGGCCCACACCGATTTGTCGGTTTTTTGCGCCAACTCCAGGTTTTCAAAAACGCTCAAGGCTTCGAACACCGTCGGCTTCTGGAACTTGCGACCGATGCCGGCCTGGGCGATTTGCACTTCGCTCATCTGCGTCAGGTCGAGGGTTTCACCGAACCAGGCCTTGCCGTGACTCGGACGAGTCTTGCCGGTGATCACGTCCATCAGCGTGGTCTTGCCCGCGCCGTTGGGGCCGATGATGCAACGCAATTCGCCGACGCCGATGTACAGGTTCAGATCGTTCAGCGCCTTGAAGCCATCGAAGCTGACGCTGATGTCTTCCAGGGTCAGGATCGTGCCGTGGCGCGTATTCAGACCGGGGCCGACGCGTTGGCCGAGGCCGATGGCGTCACGGCTGCTGCCGGCGTCCCTGTTGGGTTCCAGTGGTGGAAAAAACGCCGGTTCGAGCATGAATTCAGCCGTCGCAGTGACTCTCATTGTTCACCCCTTTTTTTCAGCAGACCGATCACGCCTTTGGGCAGGTACAAGGTCACGACGATGAACAGCGCGCCGAGGAAGAACAGCCAGTATTCCGGGAAAGCCACGGTAAACCAGCTCTTCATCCCGTTGACCACACCGGCGCCGAGCAGCGGGCCGATCAGCGTGCCGCGACCACCCAGCGCTACCCAGACCGCGGCTTCAATGGAGTTGGTCGGCGACATTTCACTCGGGTTGATGATCCCGACTTGCGGTACGTACAGCGCACCGGCCAGGCCGCACAACACCGCGCTCAGCACCCAGACAAACAGCTTGAAACCGCGTGGGTCGTAACCGCAGAACATCAGGCGGTTTTCCGCATCGCGCAGGGCGGTCAGCACCCGGCCGAACTTGCTTTGCGCCAGCCGCCAACCGATGAACAGGCTCGCCACCAGCAACACCACGGTGGCGAAAAACAGCACGGCGCGAGTCCCCGGTTCAGTGATGCCGAAGCCGAGAATGGTGCGGAAATTGGTGAAGCCGTTGTTGCCGCCAAACCCGGTTTCGTTGCGGAAGAACAGGAGCATCCCGGCGAAGGTCAGGGCCTGGGTCATGATAGAGAAATACACGCCCTTGATCCGCGAGCGGAAGGCGAAGAAGCCGAACACCAGCGCCAGCAACCCCGGCGCCAGCACCACCAGACACATCGACCAGAGGAAACTGCTGGTGCCGGTCCAGTACCACGGCAATTCAGTCCACGACAGGAAGGTCATGAACGCTGGCAAGCCATCGCCCGAGGCCTGGCGCATCAGGTACATGCCCATCGCATAACCGCCGAGGGCGAAGAACAGGCCGTGGCCGAGGGACAGGAGGCCGGCGTATCCCCAGACCAGATCCAGCGCGAGGGCGACGATGGCGTAGCAAAGAATCTTGCCCACCAGCGTCAGTGTGTAAGCCGAAACGTGAAACGTGCTGTCCGGCGACAACAACGACAGCATTGGCAACGCCAGCAACAGAACGAGGATCACCGCGCCAATGGCGATCGTGACTTTGGGGCCGGCCTTTTGTGTGGCCGTGAGCATCAGAGGCTGATTCATCAGTCGATCACCCGTCCTTTCAGTGCAAAGAGGCCTTGCGGACGCTTCTGGATGAACAGAATGATCAGCGCGAGGATCAGGATCTTGCCGAGCACGGCACCGATCTGCGGTTCGAGAATCTTGTTGGCGATGCCGAGGCCGAACGCGGCCAGCACGCTACCGGCCAATTGGCCGACGCCACCGAGCACCACCACCAGGAACGAGTCGATGATGTAGCTCTGACCGAGGTCCGGGCCGACGTTGCCGATCTGGCTGAGGGCTACACCGCCGAGCCCGGCAATGCCCGAGCCGAGGCCGAAGGCGAGCATGTCCACGCGCCCGGTCGGCACGCCACAGCAGGCGGCCATGTTGCGGTTCTGGGTGACGGCGCGCACGTTCAAGCCCAGGCGCGTCTTGTTCAGCAGCAACCAGGTGAGCACCACCACAAACAGGGCGAAGGCGATGATCACGATGCGGTTGTACGGCAGCACCAGATTCGGCAGCACTTGAATCCCGCCCGACAACCACGCCGGATTAGCCACCTCAACGTTCTGCGCGCCGAACATCAATCGGACAAGTTGAATCAGCATCAGGCTGATGCCCCACGTGGCGAGCAGGGTTTCCAAAGGACGGCCGTAGAGGTGACGAATCACCGTGCGTTCCAGCGCCATGCCGATGGCGGCGGTGACAAAAAACGCTACCGGCAGCGCGATCAGCGGATAGAATTCGATGGCTTGCGGGGCGAAGCGCTGGAACATCAGCTGCACCACGTACGTCGAGTACGCGCCGAGCATCAGCATCTCGCCGTGGGCCATGTTGATCACGCCGAGCAGGCCGAAAGTGATCGCCAGACCGAGTGCGGCAAGCAACAGGATCGAACCCAGCGACATGCCGCTGAAGGCCTGGCCGAGGATCTCGCCGATCAGCAATTTGCGTTTGACCTGAGCGAGGCTGGTTTCGGCAGCGGTGCGTACGCCGGCGTCGGCTTCGACACCGGGTTGCAACAGGCTTTCGAGGCGGGTGCGAGCCAGTGGATCACCGGTTTCACCGAGCAGGCGAACAGCGGCGAGGCGTACCGCCGGGTCGGTGTCCACCAGTTGCAGGTTGGCCAGGGCCAGGCTCAAAGCGGCATGGACACTTTCATCTTTTTCGCCAGCCAGTTGCTGGTCGAGGAATTTAAGCTGCGCCGGTTTAGCGCTTTTTTGCAATTGCTGCGCGGCGGCCAGACGGGTTTTGGCGTCGGTGGCGAGCAATTGGTGGCTGGCCAGCGCGGTGTCGATCAGACCCCGCAGGCGGTTGTTCAGGCGCAGGGTTTTCGGTTGACCGTCGACGGTCAACTCGCCTTGCTGCAGGGCGTTGATCAGTTCGACACGGGCCGGATCGGGCTGCGCGGCCCAGGCTTCCAGAAGCTTGGCTTGCTGCACGGGATTGGCCGCGACGAAGTCTTCGGCGTCGCCGGCGTGGGTAGCCATCGGCAACAGCATTGCGACGGCGAGGATGAAGCGGTAAAGGGCAGTCGGCATAGAGAGTCGCCTTGACGCGGACATTGTGGGAGCGAGCTTGCTCGCGATAGCGATTGATCAGTCACAGGGATGTTGAATGTGCTGCCGTCATCGCGAGCAAGCTCGCTCCCACAGGGATTTGTGTCGGGCCCAAGCTCCATGCCTGGGCCCTGACATCCAGTGGCTTAGTTGCTCTTCACCGCATAATCCGGCTTCTTGTCGTTACCCGAGATAAACGGGCTCCACGGCTCGGCACGGATCGGCCCCTCGGTCTGCCACACCACGTTGAACTGACCGTCGGCCTGAATCTCGCCGATCATCACCGGTTTGTGCAGGTGGTGGTTGGTCTTGTCCATGGTCAGGGTGTAACCCGACGGCGCGGCAAAGGTCTGGCCAGCGAGGGCTTCGCGGACTTTATCGACGTCAGTGGACTTGGCTTTTTCAGCCGCTTGCGCCCACATGTGAATGCCCACGTAGGTGGCTTCCATCGGGTCGTTGGTCACCGCTTTGTCGGCGCCCGGCAGGTTGTGTTTCTTCGCGTAGGCTTTCCAGTCGGCGACGAATTTCTTGTTCGCCGGGTTCTCGACCGACTCGAAGTAGTTCCACGCCGCGAGGTTGCCCACCAGCGGTTTGGTGTCGATGCCGCGCAGTTCTTCCTCTCCGACCGAGAACGCCACGACCGGAACATCGGTGGCTTTCAGGCCCTGGTTGGCCAGCTCTTTATAGAACGGCACGTTGGAGTCGCCGTTGACGGTGGAGATGACCGCTGTCTTGCCACCGGCCGAGAATTTTTTGATGTTGGCCACGATGGTTTGGTAATCGCTATGGCCGAACGGGGTGTAGACCTCTTCGATGTCCTTGTCTGCCACACCTTTGGAGTGCAGGAACGAGCGCAGGATTTTGTTGGTGGTGCGCGGGTAGACGTAGTCAGTGCCCAGCAGGAAGTAACGCTTGGCGCTGCCACCTTCTTCGCTCATCAGGTATTCCACCGCCGGGATCGCTTGCTGGTTCGGCGCGGCGCCGGTGTAGAACACGTTCGGCGACATCTCTTCACCTTCGTATTGCACCGGGTAGAACAGGAGGCCGTTGAGCTCCTCGAACACCGGCAACACCGACTTACGCGACACCGACGTCCAGCAGCCAAATACCACGGCAACTTTGTCCTGAGTCAGCAACTGACGACCTTTTTCAGCGAACAGCGGCCAGTTCGACGCCGGGTCCACGACCACCGGTTCGAGCATCTTGCCGTTCACGCCACCCTTGGCGTTGATCTCGTCGATGGTCATCAGCGCCATGTCTTTGAGCGACGTTTCGGAGATCGCCATGGTGCCGGACAACGAATGCAGAATACCGACCTTGATGGTCTCGGCGGCCTGGACGGTCCAGGTCATGCCCATCGCGGCAATGCTTGCCGTGAGTGTGAAAGCCTTGATCAAGCTGCGACGCTTCATTGTGCGATCTCCATGAACTTATGAATTTTCTTGGTTGGCAGATGCGGACTACTGAAGGGTCTTTAGCAAGGGCTGTGCCTGGTCGGCAAAAGGCAGGGAAATGTCGTATTAGAGCGGTTACGTGGTTTGGGCGACGCACCATGAAGGATCGCGGAAGATGCGCTGGTGCGCCGGCTTGCGCCACATTGGGGCGAAGACTGTTGCAGGAACTGTGTAGGAGATGTGTAGGAGCTGCCGAGTGAAACGAGGCTGCGATCTTTTGACTTTAGTTTTTTAAGATCAAAAGATCGCAGCCTCGTTTCACTCGGCAGCTCCTACAGGGGAATGGGTCGTTCTGGGGATTAGCGGCGGCGCATGAGGCCGATGAAAAACAAACCACCGATGGCGGCGGTAGCGACGCCGATGGGCAAGTCTTCGGGGGCAATCAGGGTGCGGGCGGCGACGTCGACCCAGACCAGAAAGACGCTGCCCAACAACACGCACACCGGCAGCAATCGCCGATGCTCCGCCCCGACCAAGCGCCGCGCAATGTGCGGCACCATCAGCCCGACAAACCCGATAGACCCGCTGATCGACACCAACACCCCAGTCATCAGCGAGGCAATCAAAAACACCTGCAACCGCACGGTGCGAGCATTGAGCCCGAGGGTCACGGCCGTCTGCTCACCCGCCATCAACGCATTCAGTGGCCGAGCCATGCCCAGCAACAACACCAACCCGAGCAACACGCTGGTCGCCGGCACCGCCAGCAACTCCCAACGTGCTAACCCGAGCCCGCCGAGCATCCAGAACATCACCGCCGAACTCGCGCGGTGATCGCCGAGAAACAGCAGCAAATTGGCGATTGCCATCATCACGAAGGACACCGCCACGCCACACAGCAGCAGCCGATCACTGTCCAGCCGCCCGTTGCGGTTGGCGATCATCAGCACAATCAGCATGCTCAACAACGCGCCGATAAACGCCGCGATCGGCAAGGTCAGCAGGCCGACAATTTCACCGACGTGCAGTACCACGATCACGGCACCGAGGGTGGCGCCGGAGGTGACCCCGAGCAAATGCGGGTCGGCCAACGGATTGCGCGTCACCGCTTGCAGCACCGCACCGATCAGCGCGAGCCCGGCGCCCACCAACGCACCCAATAGCATGCGCGGTACGCGAATCAGCCAGACGATGTGTTCCTGCCCGGCGGCCCAGTCCTGCACGCCGAAACCGAAAATCTTGTGCAGCAAAATCCGCCAGACCACATCCACCGGCACCCGCGCCGGGCCAAAGCCCAGCGACACCACGCACGACACCAGCAACAACGCGCCGAGGGCCACCAGCAACAAGGCGTAGCGACGATTGATCATTCGCTGTGGAAACCCTTGGCCAGGGTTTCAACCGCCAGCACGTTGTCGATCCCTGGTGTGGCCTGCACATACGGAATCACGATGAAACGCTGATTCTTGATCGCGTCCACCGATTGCAGCGCCTTGTTGTTGAGCAGGAATTGCTCCTTCTGCTCGGCGGTGACTTCGCCGTAGTCGACGATCACGATCACCTGCGGATTGCGCTCGACCACGTTCTCCCAGTTGACCCGGGTCCAACTCGCTTCGACGTCGTCGAGAATATTGCGCCCGCCAGCGGCGTCGATCAGCGCTTGCGGCATACCGAGGCGGCCGGAGGTCATGGCGCGGTCTTCGCCGCTGTCATAGAGGAACACGCGAGGTTTGTCTGCCGGCAGGTCCTTGCGCACCTCGGTGACTTGCGCCTGCATCTGGGCGATCAAGGCATTGGCGCGATTCTGCACGTCGAAGATTTTGCCGAGGTTGCGCAGGTCGTTGTAGGTGTCTTCCAGGCTGGCCGGCGGACGCTTCATCACGAACGCGCAGGACTCGGTCAGCTCGTAGACATCGATGCCCAGCGGCTGCAACGTTTGCGGCGTGAGGTCACCGCCCACGCGCATGCCGTAATCCCAACCGGCGAAGAAGAAATCGACGTTGGCGTTGAGCAGGGTTTCCACCGACGGGTACTTGGCCGCCAGCTCCGGCAAGCCATCGAGGATGGTCTGCATCTGGGGCGTGACCGACTTCCAGCCGGTCACGCCGCTATACCCGGCCATGCTGGGTTTCAGGCCGAGGGCGAGCATCATCTGGGTCATGTTGATGTCGTGGCTGACCGCGTGTTTCGGCGCTTGCTTGAAGGTCACTTCGCGGTTGCAGCTCTGCACGGTCAACGGGTAGTGAGTGGCCTCGGCAAATGCTTGGGCATTGCCCAGCAACAGAGCGGCGCAAAGCAGGGAACGCAAAGTCATGGTTGGGTTATCCAGGTGATTCGTGGGTAGCCGTGCAAGGGATGTTCATCGATCAGCGCTTCGACGCCGAACACGTCGCGCAGCAGTGCTGCGGTCAGGACTTCTTTGGGTGTACCGCTGGCGACGATGCGGCCGTGGTTGATCACGTACAACCGATCGCAGAAAGCAGCCGCCAGGTTCAGGTCATGAATGCTCGCCAGGGTGCCGATCTTCAGGCGTTTGACCAGTTGCAGCAGTTCGAGCTGATAACGCGGGTCCAGGTGATTGGTCGGCTCGTCGAGGATCAGCATTTGCGGTTGCTGAGCCAGGGCGCGGGCGAGGATCACGCGCTGTTTTTCACCGCCGGAGAGGGTGGCGAAGGCATGATCCTCGAAGCCTTTCAGACCGACTGATTCGAGGGCCTGGGTTGCGAGTTTTCTGTCCTCCAAGGTGTCGCCGTCGAACAGACCTTTGTGCGGTGTGCGGCCCATGGCGACGACTTCGTCGACGGTGAGGCCGAAGGCGTCGGGGAACTCCTGCAGGACCACGGCGATGCGTTGCGCGCACCAGCGCGAGGATTGCTTCCAGACGTTGTGGTGGTCGAGCTTGACCTCGCCGCGCTCGGGTTTGCTGAAGCGCCAGGCGCAGCGCAGCAGGCTGGTTTTGCCGCTGCCGTTGGGGCCGATCAGACCGACGAACTCACCGGGGGACACGTGCAAGGTTGCATCACGCAGCTGGAACTGGTGATGACAATGGCCGTGGCCCAGGGGTGTCCAGGCGAGGTTTGTGAGGTTCAGCGAGGTCATGCATTTACTCTTGGGTTTTTCGGTGTTGCTGATGACGCCATCGTCGGAACGCCGCCCGGAGCAAGCTCGCTCCCACAGTTGATCGCATTTCAATGTGGGAGCGAGCTTGCTCGCGATGGGGCCTTTGTAGCCGACCGGGAGATAAGCGCGGGAAGTCTACAGATCCCTCTGAACCGCGCATCTCGTCTGTTTCATGATGAAGGTGAGGCGGATTCAGATTGGTCGCTCAAGCGCGACAGCAGCACCCGATCCAGCACCCAGACCACCACCAGCGAAGCGCCCACCAACGGAAACGCCACCGCCAGCCCGAACATGATGACCATCGCGGTTTTCCATTTCGGCAGGTCGTGGCGCAGCGGCGGAACACCGAATTTTCCTTGTGGACGGCGCTTCCACCAGATCACCACACCGCTGACGGCGCTGAGCAGAATCATCAGGCAGATCAGCAGTACGATGATCTGATTGAACACACCGAACATCTTGCCTTCGTGCAGCATCACGCCGATTTCTGTTGCACGGGCGACGATGCCGTACTGCTCGAAACGCACGTCGGCGAGGACGTCGCCGGTGTACTGATCGACATGCAAGGTGGCGTCGTTACGCGGGTCGTCGGCGAACACCGCGATGGTGAACACACCGGTGGCAGTCGTCGGGAAGGTGATGCTGTAACCCGGTTCAACCTTGCGTTGCACGGCGATGTTCTGCACATCTTGCAGGCTGATGGTCGGCGCGGCAGGACCGGCTGGTGCAGCACCGTGGTTCATGTGTTCGGCATGGTCGCCGGACATCGGCATCGGTGTGTTTTCCATCGCCCAAGGCACGGTCTGGCGGGTGGCGGTGTTGAGGCTGCGGGCCTCGACATCGGACTTCGGTACGTCGTCCCACATCGCTGCTGGAAAGACATTCCACACTTCGGCGTATTGCTTGCCCCAGAACCCGGTCCAGGTCATGCCGCTGAGCAGCATCACCAGCAGCAACGACGCGCCCCAGAACCCGGTCACCGCGTGCAGGTCACGCCAGAGCACTCGACCTCGACTGCTCAAGCGTGGCCACAGGATGCCGGCCGCCTGGCCGCGGGGCCACCAGAGAAAGACGCCGGAGACCACCAACACCACGCCCCAACCGGCGGCCAGTTCGATCAGTCGATCACCGACGGTGCCAATCATCAATTCGCCATGAATCGCTCGAGCAACGGCTTGCAGATTCTTTTTGGCGTCTTGCTCGCCGAGGACATCGCCGTGGTAGGGATCGACGAAAACGTTGAGCTCGTTACCGCCATTGAGCACGACAAATTGCGCGCTGCGTTCGGCGTTGACCGGGGGCAAATACTGCTTGATCGAGGCTTGTGGGTAAGCCTCTTTCACCCGCTTGAGCAGGTCATCGGCCGGGACGCTGTGATGCCCGGCCGGGACGTTCAGCAAGCTGCCGTACATCAACGGATCGAGTTGCGGTTTGAACAGGTAAATGATGCCGGTCAGGGCCAACATCACCATGAAAGGCGCGACGAACAGACCGGCATAGAAATGCCAGCGCCAGGCCAGGTTGTAGAAATTCACTTTGGGCTGTTTCATCGGTTGTGCTCCGCTTGGCGAATCAATTGTTTGTAAAAGATCGCAGCCTCGTTTCACTCGACAGCTCCTACACAGCTCCTACAGGGGGTACGTGTTCCAATGTAGGAGCTGGCGTAGCCTGCGATCTTTTTACTTTTCTTGTTAGAAACTCATGTCCACCTTGGTCCAGAGCGTTCGCCCCGGTTCTTTAATGGCTTGCGGGTCATTGGCCGGGTAGCCGAAACCGGCGTTGCCGGCCAGGTTCAAGTGCTCGGCGTAAGCCTTGCCGAACAGGTTGTCGACGCCGGTGCTGACCTTCCAGTGCTTGTCGATCCGGTACGCACCGTTGAGCGAGAACACGCCAAAGCCCGGGGTCTTGTCGAAGTCCTTGCCGACGACGTTGCCCTTGTTCTGGTCGATGCGGTTTTGCGCCGCAACCACCCGCCACAAGGCCCCGGCGCTCCAGTTGTCTTCGCTGTAGGTCAGGCCGAAACGTGCGTCCAGCGGCGGCATTTGCGGCAGTGCGTTGCCGTCGCTGCTGTTCTTGCCCCAGGCGTAGGCCAGCGTCGCGTCGGCCTTCCAGTTGGAGGTCAACTTGTAGGCCGCCCCCAATTCGCCGCCCATGATTCGTGCGTCGATGTTCTGTGCTTGCGAGGTCATGCCCATCATCCCGGGCGTGTAGTTGAACAGGATGTAGTCGCGCACCTGCCCGACGTAACCCGAGGCCCAGGCTTCGAGGTCTTCGGTCTTGTATTGCAGGCCGAAGTCGAGCTGGGTGGTTTTTTCAGGCTTGATCGAATCGAAGGCGTTCACCGATCCGGCAGGTCCTGAGTTGGGCGAAAACAGCTCCCAGTAATCCGGGAAACGCTGGGTGTGACCGAGGCCGGCATACAACGTGGTCGGACTGTCAGCCAGGTCATGCTCGTAACGGACGAAGCCGCTTGGCAGCGTATCGGCGCGGGTGTCGTCGGCGGTCGGGTTAGGGCGCGCCATCATCCCGGAGCCAGTGGTTTGCCGGAAATCCTTGGCCGAGGCGCGGTCCAGGCGCGCGCCGGTAATCAGTCGATCACGGTCAGCGGCGTACCAGGTCAGTTCGCTGAACACGCCGTAGTTATGGAAGTCGGCGTCCTTGGTGTAAGGCAAGTCCTTGTAGACGTCGATGCCCATGGCGCTGCGCTGGCGATGTTCGCTGGTCTGCGCATCGATGCCGCTGATCAACTGCACATCGGCCCAGCGCCAGGTGGCTTTGATCCGTGCGCCGAGGGTTCGACGGTCGACGTTGGAGGCCATGGGACCTGCCATCATTCCGGTGCCGGACGGCGTGCGCAGGGTGTAGTTGTCCATCACGTGGTCGGCGTAGTTGTAGTAAACCTGCGCCTCGACCTTATCCAGCACGTCGCCGATGTTGGACTTCTCGAAACGCAGGCCCAGGCTTTCGCGCTTGAACTGCGAGCCGTCCATGCCGCGCCCGGCGTAACGCGCTTCGCCATCGCCCTTGCCGGCGGTGAGTTCCAGCAGGGTGTCGGCGTCCGGGGTCCAGCCCACCGCGACGTCGCCATTCCACTTGTCGTAGCGCGACGGCACGGTGTCGTTGTTGCCGTCCCGATAGTCGTCGGAGTGCGCGGTGTTGCCGATCACTCGCACGTAACCCAATGGCCCGCCGGCAGCAGCGTCCACCACTTTGTCGAAACGCCCGTTGGAGCCAGCCAGCACGCTGGCGTTCACCCGCGTGCCGAGTTCGCCGAAGCTTTCCGGCTCACGGTCGAAGAGGATGGTCCCGGCCGACGCCCCCGGTCCCCAGAGCACGGTTTGCGGGCCTTTGATCACGGTCAGTTTGTCGTAGGTTTCCGGCGAGATGTACGAAGTCGGTGCGTCCATTCGGCCGGGGCAGGCGCCGAGCAACTGGCCGCCGTTGGTGAGGATGTTCAACCGCGAGCCGAACATGCCGCGCAGCACCGGGTCGCCGTTGGTGCCACCATTGCGCACCAGGGCGAAGCCGGGGATGGTTTTCAGGTAGTCGCCACCGTCGCTGGCCGGCACCGGTTGGCGCGGGTCCTTGGGATTGGTGACGATGGTCAGTGGCGAACTCGGCGCGATGGCGGTGATCACCGTCGGGCTCAGTTCTTCGCTGTGACCGGCGTGTTCATCGGCCAGCACCATGGGTGTCAGCAGTGCACCGCAAAGGAAGGCGGTGGCGTGCCTGAAACGAATACTGGCTTCGTTCGGGGCAAAAGAAGCTTGGGCAGCGCTCAAGCGTGTGTCAGCAGAAAACCTGGACATGACAATTTCCATCGAACAGTCGTAAACGACACGGCCGGCAGCCTGCGCAATCCTTGTGGGAGCGAGCTTGCTCGCGATGAGGGAGGGTCAGCCAACATCAATGTTGAATGACCCATCGCGATCGCGAGCAAGCTCGCTCCCACAGGTAGCTTTGGCTGTCTTCGGGCTGTGTGAGATCGGAGGTGGGTGTTTACGCGTCGATGGGCGGGGCGCGGGTGCGGGCGCCGGGGAAGAAGGTTTGCCGGGCGTGGCCCAGGCGAGGGGAAGGTGTGGTGAAGGTGGTGGCTGTTGGCGTGTCGAATGCGACGAAGGACTGGCCGCCGGTCAGCGCCGGGCAATTGAACAGCAGGCTGCAATAGCCGCATTTTTCCCAGAGCGCGTGATGTGAGGCTTTTGGCGGGCAGTGTTCGGCGGTGGTTTGCGCGCTGTGGTCGGCGTGCTCCATCGCCGACATGTCCATGCTCATGTCCATCGACATGCTCATGGTCATCGAGGAGGCGCGTTGATCCATCGGCATCGACTGAGAAATCAGCGGGCCGATAAAGATCATCAACATGGCGAACAGGCTGATCCAGCTACCGCGCGTCAGGCTTAACGGCTGACGACGGTGTGCGGATGACCTGGCGCTAAGCGGGCGCATGGGCGTTTTTGCTCAGTCGCTTACTGGGCGTGGGCGTGCGTCTGCATGCCTTCCGGCGGCTTCTTCTGCACCGAGACCTCGACGGTCACGTCACCGGACTTCTCGAAATGCATCGTCAGCGGGAAGCTTTTGCCGTCGTTCAGCAGGCTGCGGTCTTTCAGTTCCAGCAGCATCACGTGGTAGGCCATCGGCGCAAAAGTGACTTCGCCACCCGCCGGAATTTCAACGCTCGGCACCTGCTGCATTTTCATCAGGTCGTTTTGCTTCACATGCTCGTGCAGCTGGGCAACGCCTGCAATCGGCGAGTCGACGCTGAGCAAGCGGTCGGCAGTGTTGCCCTTGTTGTGAATCACGAAGTAAGCCGCAACGGTCGGCGCGTTTGGCGGCAACTCCTGCGACCACGGATGCGCGATTTCCAGCTCCCCGGCCTTGTATTCGTGGGCATTGGCAAAACAGGCAGGCAGCAGCAACACAGCCAGGACGATGAGTTTGTTCAACATGGCAGTTCTCCAGAGCGATTCAAAACGCAGGTCAATTGCGAGAAGGAATCACACCAGAGGGGAAGCGCGGGGGTTGAGGCTCGGCCATTGCTGGCGCGGTGTCGGTGTATCGAGAGAGGCGTCAGGCAGGCTTCGATTGGCCTCGAAACGCGCGAAGTACAGTTGCGGCACATGCCCGGGCAGCGCCACCAGTGGCGCGGAACCTGAACAGCACCAGCAATGTTGCATGTTGGAATGATCGTCGTTCTGCGGGGCTTTCTGTTCGATATCGCCCAGGGAAATCGCCACCATCTTCGTGCCGCTGGACGAACAGAAACTGCCCCACAACAACTGTTCGGCAGGCGATTTCGCCGTCTGCGCCATCGCTCCGGACATCGGCATGGCGAGCATGTTGAACAGCACTGCGAAGCAGGCGATCCAGGCAAATGCGAGCCGTTGTCGGGACATGGGAAAAATCCGGTTGGGTGGGCGATCAGGCGCGGCTATTTAGCCTGATCAGGGCCGATAAGTAAAAAAGCGGCGTGCGGTGTGGTGTCGCAGTGCCATGTTCCATAGCCTTCATGATAGTCGCGAATTACAGATTGCCAGTGCTGCTCAATGCAAAGTCTGGTTGATTAGTAGCCTCCAACCTTTGCATCGCCAGCCAGGACGCTTTCGCGGGCAAGCCCGCTCCCACTTTGACCTTATCGGACACAAATCCAGGACCAGACAAAGAAACCCTGTGGGAGCGGGCTTGCCCGCGAAGGCGTCATAAGGCGTTCGCAATTCTCAGGTTAATAACCGTTTTGTCATTGCTCGCAACACCTCGGCAATCGACCCGAACTCCCGATCAACCCCCGGCAACACCGGCCGCTGCAAAACAATCACCGGCACCCCACGCTCCCGTGCCACTTCCAGTTTCGGCTCGGTCGCCGTGCTGCCGCTGTTCTTGCTGATCAGCACATCAATTTGCCGACGTTCAAACAGCGCACGTTCATCCTCGATCAGAAACGGCCCGCGCGCTCCGATGACTTCGCAGCGTCCGTTGCCGGGGTAAACGTCCAGTGCACGCAAGGTCCAGAATTGCTCTGGCGGAATTTCATGCAGATGCTGCAACGGTTCGCGGCCGAGGGTGAACAACGGTCTGCGGAAAGGTTTGAGGGCCTCGATCAACTCGGCCCAATCGCTGACATCCCGCCAGTCATCGCCGGCCTGTGGCTGCCAGGCAGGGCGTCGTAACGCCCAGCAGGCAATACCGCTCAACCGCGCAGCGGTGGCGGCGTTCTGGCTGATTTGTGCGGCGTAGGGGTGGGTTGCGTCCAGCAGCAGATCGATCCCTTCATCCCGAATGAACTGCGCAAGCCCTTCGGCACCGCCGTAACCGCCCACGCGAACCCGACAGCTCAGATCTGTCGGCACACGCCCGACACCGGCCAGGCTATAGATGTGTTCTGGCCCGAGGGTCCGGGCGATAGCCAAGGCTTCCGTCACGCCACCGAGCAACAACACGCGCTTCATTGAAAAGCTCCCGCATGGCCGACAATCCCGCCCTGGCGATCAATGGCGAACACTTCGACCTGAACCTGCGCCGGCACCATGCTGCGGGCAAAGTCCAAGGCGTGTTGACACACCGCATCACCCAGGGCGATCCCGGCAGCGCTGGCCATTGCCAAGGCTTGCTGGCTGGTGTTGGCTTCACGAATCCCTTGCTGCAACGCCTCATCGGCGCCAATCGCCGCCGCCCACTCGGCCAATTGCGGCAGGTCGATGCTCGAATGTCGACTGTGCAAATCCATGTGCCCGGCCGCCAGTTTGCTGATCTTGCCGAAACCTCCGCAGAGACTGAGTTTATCCACAGGCACTTTGCGCAGATGTTTGAGCACTGCGCCGACGAAGTCGCCCATTTCGATCAGGGCGATTTCCGGCAAGTCGTAGACCCGGCGCATGGTGTCTTCACTGGCATTGCCGGTGCACGCGGCGATGTGCAGGTAACCGTTGGTTTTTGCCACGTCGATGCCCTGATGGATCGAGGCGATGTAGGCCGCGCAGGAAAACGGCCGGACGATGCCGCTGGTGCCGAGGATTGAAAGTCCACCGAGAATCCCCAGGCGCGGGTTCATGGTTTTCAGCGCCAGTGCCTCGCCGTCCTCAACGTTGACGGTGACCTCAAAGCCGCCGCTGTAGCCGAGTTCGTCGGCCAGCAGGGTCAAGTGGTCGGTGATCATCTTGCGTGGCACCGGGTTGATCGCGGGTTCGCCGACGCCCAGCACCAGCCCCGGCCGGGTCACCGTGCCGACACCGCGACCGGCATTGAACCGGATGCCCGGCTCGCTACTCAGTCGTACCTGGGAATAAAGCAGCGCGCCATGGGTCACGTCGGGGTCATCGCCCGCGTCCTTGATCGTCCCTGCTTCGGCGCCGTTGTCGATCAGACGACAGAACTCCAGCCGCATCTGCACCTGCTTGCCCTTGGGCAAAACGATCCCCACAGCGTCAGCACTTAGTCCACTCAATAACAAACGTGCCGCCGCCAGACTGGTCGCGGTGGCGCAGCTGCCCGTGGTCAGGCCGCTGCGTAGCGGTGCGGGTTGTTCGGCGGTTTCGTCACGCATCGAAGGGCTTCGTCACTTCCAGCAAGGTAATCGGCAACGCCTGACGCCAGGTATCGAAATCTCCCAACGGTTGGGCTTGAGCGATATGGATCCGCGTCAGTTCCCCGCCGTGCTGCTCGCGCCAAGCCATCAAAGTCATTTCACTTTGTAGCGTGACGGCGTTGGCGATCAGTCGGCCGCCGGGTTTGAGTTGTGCCCAGCAGGTTTCGAGCACACCCTCGCGGGTGACGCCGCCGCCGATGAAAATCGCGTCCGGGCGTTCGAGTCCGTCCAGGGCTTGCGGTGCACTGCCGCGAATCAATTGCAGGCCAGGCACGCCGAGCGCATCGCGGTTGTGTTCGATTAGTAACTGTCGGCCTTCATCGGCCTCGATGGCCAGCGCGCGGCAGCTTGGGTGCGCGCGCATCCATTCGATGCCAATCGAGCCGCTGCCGGCGCCGACGTCCCACAGCAGTTCGCCGGGGATCGGGGCAAGACGCGCGAGCGTGATGGCGCGGACGTCGCGTTTGGTCAGTTGACCGTCGTGCTTGAAGGCGCAGTCCGGCAGGCCGGCCAGTCGGGAGAGGCGCGGTGTGTTCGGCTCGGCGATGCACTCGATGGCGATCAGGTTCAGATCGGCGACCGCGGGATCGTTCCAGTCATTGGCCACCCCATCGATGCGTCGTTCGGCTGTGCCGCCCAGATGTTCCAGCACGCTGAGACGGCTCGGACCGAAACCGCGTTCACGCAGCAGTGCCGCAATGGCGGCAGGGCTTTGGCCATCGTTGCTCAGGACCAGCAAACGCACGCCGCTGAACAACTGCGCGTTGAGGGCGGCGATGGGACGAGCAACCACCGAAAGCGTGACGACATCCTGCAACGGCCAGCCCATTCGCGCCGCCGCCAGCGAGCAGGAGGAGGGCGCTGGCAGGATCAGCATTTCAGCGTTGGACACTTGCCGGGCCAGGCTGGCGCCGACGCCGAAGAACATCGGATCGCCGCTGGCCAGCACACAGACCGGTTCGCCACGCAGCGCCAGAACGGGTTCAAGGGAGAAAGGACTGGGCCACAGCTGCCGCTCGCCACGGATGCAGGCCGGCAGCAAGTCCAGTTGTCGCTGGCCGCCAATGATCCGCGAAGCGCGCAGCAGGGCATGTCGGGCATTTTTGCCCAAGCCCTTGAAGCCGTCTTCGCCGATTCCCACTACTGTCAGCCAGGAGGCCATGTTGTTCCTCAATCCAATATTCATGTTCAAAGGCGGCATGATAGCGCGGCTTCTGTCATCTGACGCGGATCTATGGCCGGGACAGGAGAGCTCCGAGTTGCAGACACTTAATGTTGAGGAAAAATTGTTTGTTGGAATGATAGTTTTGGTAGTTTTGGTAGTTTTGTTTTTGTTTTGGTTGCGCAATCTTATGCGTATTAAATGTTCGGCCAGTAGTTGGTGTTGGCTGCGACACTGTCAAGGATGAAACAAACTTATATGGATAACGGTTTAGCTAAAGGTGTCATCGAACGTGATGCGCTGATGATAAATAATGTGCTGCTGACGGGCGTTGCCGGCCAGACTATTGCCGACAATGGTTTTGTCAAAAAATGCATTTTCCTGGCCCAGCATGGCGCGGATAAAATCGCGAAGAGCGAGACGCAGCCGGGGCCTTGGTTCGATCATTACACCGGTATGTTTTGGTCAATGGACTGGAAGCTTGCCGAGCCTGTCGAGTACATCAAGCCGCAGTTCTCGGGCAGTTTGAAACAGGCCTGGTTGAAAGTGGCGCGTCCCTACCTCACGAGCGCTCAAATAGCACAGGTTGAAGCAGTACTTGGAAAGCTGGAGAGTGACGCCACGTTGCTGACGAAATTTGCGGGCTTAAGTGGGAAAATATTCGGATTCAACATCGTGCCGGTCAGTTATAAACCCAACAGAGATCTGGAAATGGTGGTGAGTCATGTCAGGTTGATCAAGTCGGGCATCTCTACACCCTACTTGTTCTGGACAATAGACCAGAGTCTTTCTCAATTGGATATCCGGATTCGGCGGGTGGAGATCAAGCGTCGGGACATGGACGCCATTCGACAAAACGTGGAAGAAGACGTTGTAGCCCTGGCGCTCAAGTCCATCGAGTACGAACTCTGATTCCACTCAGACTGAAGCCTTCTTTTGCTTGATTGATACTTCGACAGCGTTTCCGACCGGCAGACTTTTCATGCGCTCGGGCAAAGCAGGCATAATGGCAGCCCTTCGCCCTTCACGTGCATCCAGTCAGCCGGTCACTCATTGAACGAACGCCCGATGTCCACCGCTTTACGCCCCTCGGCCTGTCCGGGGTTGCTGCGTATTGTCCAGGCGCTGGATGGCGGCATCTGTCGGATCAAACTCAACGGTGGTTCGATCACGGCCGATCAGGCCGGGGCAGTGGCCGATGCGGCCGAGCGCTTTGCCGGCGGTGTGATCGAGGCGACCAACCGCGCTAACCTGCAAATCCGCGGGATCGGCAGTGAACATGACGCCTTGATCGATGGCCTGATGGCTGCCGGGTTGGGTCCAAGCACCGCCGCTGGCGACGATGTGCGCAATTTGATGCTCAGCCCCAGCGCCGGGATTGATCGGCAGATGCTGTTCGACACGCGACCGCTGGCTGAACAGATCCTTGCCACCTTGCAAAGCCATGAACGCTTCCACGACCTCAGTGCCAAGTTTGCCGTGCAACTCGATGGCGGTGAAAGTTTGGCGATGCTCGAACACTCCCATGACCTGTGGTTGTCCGCCACTGAACGAGACGGCGAGCTGGTTTTTGCATTTGGCCTGGCAGGTTGCCCTGTGGACTCGCCTGCGGGTGCGGTGTCACTGGCGCAGGGCCACCCGCTGGTGGTCGCGGTGCTTGAATTGTTTCTCGACCTGGCGCGTCCCGACCAGACACGCATGCGGCATTTGCTCGCTGAATGCTCGCTCGACGAATTTCTCTCCCGTCTGGCCGAGCGTGTGCCGCTGATGCCCATCACAGGTTGGCAGCGCAAAGTAAGTCCGAGTGTCTTGCACATTGGCGCTCATCCACAGCGTGGGTCCGAGCGTGTGTATATCGGCGCGGTGCCGCCGCTGGGTCGCCTCAATCCCGCGATGCTCAGAGGCGTCGCACAACTGGCACGTGATCAGGGTGACGGCAGCTTGCGTTTCACACCCTGGCAAAGCCTGTTATTGCCCGGTGTTCATGGCGACACTGCGGCTCAAGTTATCCACAGTCTCGAACAGCTCGGTCTGCGTTGCTCGGCCGACGATGCCTTGGCGTATCTGATCGCCTGCACCGGCTCGACGGGTTGCGGCAAAGGCCTGGCCGACACCAAGGGCGATGCCCGACAACTGGCGGCGCTGCTGCAACGTCACGGCCAAACACTGAACGTGCACCTGTCCGGCTGCCAGCGTTCCTGCGCGGCCGCACACATCGCACCCATCACGTTGCTGGCGGTTTCTCCCGGTCACTACGACCTCTATTTTCGCGATGCAACGCAGCCGAATTTCGGCGCCCTGCACGCACGCAATCTTACTATTGAAGCGGTCGCAGCCTTGCTCGACGCCCGCTCACGGAGCCCCCTTGATGCTTGATTACATCCGCGACGGTCAGGAGATCTATCGCAACTCCTTCGCGATCATTCGTGCCGAGGCCAACCTCGAGCGCATCCCGGCCGATCTGGAAAAACTCGCGGTCCGTGTGATCCACGCCTGCGGCATGGTCGACGCCATCGACGGGCTGCAATTTTCCGAAGGCGCGGGCAAGGCCGGGCGTGATGCGCTGGCCGCCGGCGCACCGATCCTGTGCGATGCGCGGATGGTCAGTGAAGGCGTGACCCGCACGCGTTTGCCTGCGAACAACGAAGTCATCTGCACTCTGCGCGATGAAAGCGTTCCTGAGCTGGCCCGTGAGGTGGGCAACACCCGTTCCGCTGCTGCGCTGGAGTTGTGGCGCCCGCACCTGGAAGGCAGCGTGGTGGTGATCGGCAACGCGCCGACCGCGCTGTTTTATCTGCTGGAAATGCTCGACGCTGGCGCGCCTAAACCGGCACTGATCCTCGGCTTCCCGGTGGGCTTCGTCGGCGCCGCCGAATCCAAGGCTATGCTGGCGGCAGACAGTCGCGGCGTGCCCTTCGTCATCATGCAAGGCCGGCTGGGCGGTAGCGCCATGGCTGCCGCCGCCGTCAATGCCCTCGCCACGGAGATCGAATGATGCAGCAACCTGGACGTTTGCTCGGCCTGGGCGTCGGCCCCGGTGATCCGGAACTGATTACCGTCAAAGCCCTGCGCCTGCTGCGCGAATCGCCGGTGGTGGCGTACTTCGTCGCCAAGGGCAAAAAGGGCAATGCCTTCGGCATCATCGAGGCGCATTTGCAAGACGCGCAAACGCTGCTGCCACTGGTGTATCCGGTGACCACCGAAGCATTGCCGGCGCCGCTGTCGTATGAACAAGTGATCAGCGATTTCTACGATGCGGCCGGCGAAGAATTGGCCGCGCACCTGGACGCTGGCCGTGACGTGGCGGTGATCTGCGAAGGCGATCCGTTCTTCTACGGCTCCTACATGTACCTGCACGATCGACTGGCCGAACGCTATGAAGCCGAAGTCGTGCCGGGTGTCTGCTCGATGCTCGGCGGTGCCTCGGTACTGGGCGCGCCGCTGGTGTATCGCAATCAGAGTTTGTCGGTGCTGTCGGGTGTATTGCCCGCCGACGATCTCAAGCGTCGTCTGGCCGATGCCGATGCCGCCGTGATCATGAAGCTGGGGCGCAACTTCCCCAAGGTCCGTCAGGTGCTCGAAGAACTCGGGCTGGCGGAGCGTGCGCTGTACGTTGAACGCGCAACCATGGCCAATCAGAAAATCGTCCCGCTGGATCAGGTCGAGCCGATGTCCTCGCCGTACTTCTCGCTGATCATTGTGCCCGGCGAAAGGTGGCAAGGCTGATGTCCCGTCCAGTTCCGGCGATTTTCATTCTGGGCAATGGCAGCCTCGCGACCGCGCGCAAGATTGCGCAGTTGTACCCTGGCGCATTGATCCATGGTCTGGCCGAACGGGTGGAAGGCGCGGACCGCGTCTATCACGAATTCGGCGCCACCTTGCGTGAGTTCTATCAGCAGGACACGCCGATTATCGCCTTGTGTGCGGCCGGCATTGTGATCCGCACGCTGGCGCCGTTACTGCTGGAAAAAGGCGCCGAGCCGCCAGTGCTGGCCGTGGCTGAAGACGGCAGCGCCGTGGTGCCGCTGCTCGGCGGCCTCGGCGGGGTGAACGTCATGGCGCGAGAGATTGCTGCCGGTCTCGAGGTTGCTGCGGCGATCACCACCAGCGGTGAATTGCGCTTCGGCACCTGCCTGCTCAATCCACCCAGCGGTTACGCCCTCGGCGATCTGGAACTGGGCAAGCGCTTCGTCTCGGATTTGCTCGCCGGCCAAAGTGTACGCGTCGAAGGGGCTGCGCCGTGGCTGGCGCAGGCGCAGTTGCCGCAAGATCCTCACGCGCATCTGTCGATCCATGTCGGCCATGCCGAGCGGACACCGGCAGCCAATGAATTGATGATTTACCCGCGCAATGTGTTGGTGGCGGTGAGCGGTGAGGTGACGGATCTGCCAGGCGCCATTCGGGCGTCCCTGCATCAAGCGAACATCGCCGTGCAATCGGTGGCGTGCCTGTTGGCCAGCGATCTGGACATGGCCAGTGCGGCGTTACGCGAAGCAGCGCTTGAACTGGGCGTTCCGCTGCGTTTCACATCGGCTACCGGAGAGCTCTGCGAGCTGGCTCGTCATGCCGCGCCGAACGCGACCGTCGTCTCGACTGACATCGGCATCGCCATCGCGGTAGTCGGTCAGCCGCTAGACGTTGCGCAGATCGGTCGTACGCGCGGTCGTCTGGCGGTGATCGGCCTGGGTCCCGGCGCTGCCGAATTGATGGTGCCAGCGGTCAAGGCCGAACTGGCCAGGGCCACCGACGTGCTCGGTTACGAAACCTACGTGCGCATGGCCGGGCCGTTCCGGGCAGATCAAGTGCTGCACTGCACCGACAACCGCGAAGAGATGCAGCGTGCCCGCCACGCCTTCGAGCTGGCGGCGCAAGGCCGTTCGGTGATTGTGGTGTCGTCCGGTGACCCCGGCGTGTTCGCCATGGCGGCGGCGGTGCTTGAAGCGTTGCACGAGTCGAGTGAGCCGAGTTGGCACAGCGTCGATCTGGAGATTCTTCCGGGGGTCTCTGCCTCGCTGGCGACGGCTGCGCAGGCCGGTGCACCGTTGGGACATGACTTCTGCGTGATGTCGCTGTCGGACAACCTCAAACCTTGGGCGATCATCGAGAAGCGCCTTGACCTGGCCGCCGAAGCCGATCTGGCGCTGGCCTTCTACAACCCGATTTCCCGTGCTCGGCCGTGGCAACTGGGCCAAGCGTTGGAAATCGTCGGCCGGCATCGCACACCGCAAACAGTGGTGGTGCTGGGTCGCGACATTGGCCGTCCTGGTCAGACGCTACGGGTTACCACGCTCGGCGAACTGACCCCCGACCAGGTCGACATGCGCACCATGGTGCTGATCGGTTCGTCCACCACCTGCGTATTCCCTCGTGCCGAGGGTGGCGAGTGGGTGTATACGCCTCGTTGGTACGGCGACAAGCCTGCCTCTTGAACTACAGCGGCCCCGTGTGGGCCGCTTGGCACTGAATAAATTCCCGTCTGTTGGTCGGCACTTTCGCTGCGGCATTGATGCGTCATTTATTTCAACAGCCGTTGTGGGATTTACGACTCTCGCCAAGAAGAATTAAGGCTGTTCCCTGTCGCTGCTTTCTTACTTTGCGTAGTGCTTTTATATGGTCAAATATTTTGGCGTTGTGCCTGAGCCACAACGCCGTCTGTTTATTGATGGGTTCAGGGTTTTTGTCTGTATGTGTGCGTTATTTGGGTTGGCAATATAAAGTTTTATTTGATTTTGATTTTGATTGTATTGAAATTAATTGAATTTCTTCGGGTTTGAAGTGCCCGCCCTTACCGTTTAGTTTTGTCTCGTGTGAAGTGGCTGCTTTGCATGTTGGTCTGGTTTCGTTCAAAAAATACGAAAGGTTTGACGTAGTTGTCGAGCAGTATTTGCGTGGCTGGCTTACAAAATTTATTTAAATGTATTGATGGTGGGAGAGCGTTTTGTCTAATAGTCATTTGGATGTTTCTCATGTAGGTGAATACGTGAGGTTCGTAAACATTTTTAAAGTTAAAGAACTTGAACAGGCGTTGATTTCGCACAAAGGTACCGTCGAATATGACGCCGTCTTCAGGTATTACTCAGGCTGCCTCGACTTGCTCGATTCGCCCAGGATGCTGGAGCCGCTGGGCCTGTTGAAGCAGGCTTTGGCATCTTTTGTCGGGCCTGTCGGTCGACAACGACGAACGACTGAGTCGCTTCCTCCCGAGATTACTGGCCCCGACGTAACTGATCTCTACGAACGGCTCGAAGGTTTCGAGGCTCGTTTGTCGAACGGTACGCAGCAGTTGCAAACTCCTAAAACAAACGTTCCTGACAATCTGCATTTTGTCTGGCTCGGCGGTGGTATGGGTGATATCCAGCGCGACTACATTAATATCTGGAAGCAGACACTGTCTGGGCAGGGTTACACCCTCAAACTCTGGTACGACAGCGATGCATTGCTGGCCTACGAAACCAATCGGATTATTGTCGAGGCGGCCAAGGCTGACGCCATGCTGTATGGCGGGCAGGCCAGTAGCACCGCTATTGAATTGGGCGACAAGTATGAAGAACGGGTCATCGCTCTCAAGCAGCAGATGTTTGCGCACATTAACAAATCGGTAAAAAGCGGTAAGAACGCCGATGACGCCAGGATCGATCTATTGGTTCGAGCCTATAGCCAAGATGAAGGACGGTTGAAAGTACTCAGGGAAAAAAACCGCCAGAGTCTGTTGTCGTTGAAAGAAGGCGCTATTGTTCTTCGCGATCTCGCCAGCGAGGCGAAACCGTTGTACTTGCAGGACATCTACGAGCGAGAAATCAGCTTGCGTGGCAACTTTGCTGCCGCCTCCGATATTGTCCGCGCCGAGGCACTGTTCGCCGACGGTGGCAGTTATGCAGACGTGGATAACCTGCCTCCGCTGTTAGAAAACCTGGGCGGGGTGGATATCAGCCAGTTTGGCTCGGATGCACGCCTGGGTGTTTTGCAGTTGATACTTGACCACAGTCCTGAGTGGATGCCGGGGCGGCAGGTTATACGCAGCAAGTACACAAACTATTTCGAGCAAATTCCCTTGGAGCACCGTGAGGCGCTGGAGAATTTTGCCAAGAGCAGCCCTGATATCAGTAGTGTTTTCCGGCGCCCGGTAGAACGCCAGGTGCGTCCGGATGGATTGCGTGCCGTTGCCGAACAAAGCACGTTGAGTAATGCGTTCATGATGGCTCATCCCGGGTCAGCGATGCTCAAGGCCATTCTTGACCGTTTCAGGCTTAACTATGAGGTGGTCGATGCCACCGCCCGGTTAGCCATTGAAAGAAAGATTGCGCTTATCGACGCTCGGGCAGTCAGTGACGTTGCCGAGGAGGTGGTCGAGAAACGGTTCGGGCTCTTGCATGAACTGTCGATGGAGGACGAAATAGCGGTCAGGTTTTTGGTTGAAGCCGCCGCTGCTTACTACAGCGACGGTATCCGTCCACAAAGTGAAGTGACCATTTATCTGACCGGGCCTGCTGCGATACGCGATGGGCTGGCGGATTACGAAAAAATGCATTTCACCCCACGGGGCGCTGAAGCTTCAAGAGCTGAAGTCGCCATACCCGCCATCGCAACCGTCAACCGGGCGACCGAGGAGGAGCTGGACCACTCCTGGAAGGAGAACGAGAGCGACACGGCTCAATGGCTGAATAGAGAAAAGCAGCGTTGGGAGGACGGGAAGTTCAAGACGCGCTATGTCCGCAAACTGGATCAATTACTCAAGTACCAAAGTATTGATTTCGAAGAAGGCTGGCCGGTCATCGAAGGTCGTCATGTGTTGATCACCGACCTTTTGCAGCAACTGGCCGATGATCTCGGTGAGCCATTTCGCCAGGCAATGAGTCAGCGCCACAATGGCAGCGTGACGTTTGAAAAGCCGTTGTCCCTGAGCTTCGATGACCGGCAAGCGATCATTGCTCAGGACGCCAACATGCGCCCCCCGGCATCCCTCCCGGACGCGGCGACACAAAACCTGTCGGTGGATGAACTGCTGAGCCGGGTCGCCAAAGATCCACTGCTCACCGTGAAACTAAACCCGCTGCAACGTCTGTTGCTGGGTGGGCTATTGGGGGTCAATGCCCTGGATAACCAGCATTTTGACGCCGTCAGTGCAACGCTTGAGAACCTTGCCAATACGATGTCGGAGTTGGGGGTCATCCACCGTTACGGGGCCATCGAACGGGAGCTGTTCAAGCAAAGTCACCCGGCTTTCCTTGCCGGGATGAAGCGTGTTTCCAACCCGTCCGTAGCCTTCTCCGAAACCAGTGTCGAACTCAAAAAGCACGCACTCGAACGCCCACTGACTCTGGTTGAATGGGGTCATTGGGTCGCCAGAATTCAGCACGTGGCGAAGCTCGAATACCGCGACCGGATCGGCGAACGAATCGGTGAGGTGCTTGAGAGCTTCGATCATGGCAGTTTCAAAATGGTGCCGCAGGACTTGTTGCTTGAGGGCACGGGTGATCGGGTTGCCGGACGCTGTTACCCACTGGCGCTGGCCATGGCGGCAGCGTTCCACAAAGGCAGCAGTGCCGCAAACACCTTGAGAGAACGTTTTTACCTGGCCGTCACCGAGCCTGGGGCCGGGGATTCAAAGGCGTTTGTGAGCATGATCGAGGAGTTGCGTGACGCGCCGGTCAATGACATAGGCAAGCCATTGATGCGCTCTGATCTGGCTCAGGTCGTAGCGCTACTGGAAGCAAAAACGGCCACCACGACCGTGATGCTCAATTCAGACAACCACTCGATGCTGGTGGCGAAAATCTTCGAAGGCGAGCGCAGCATTTATCTGCTCTACGACCCGAATTTCGGCGTCTTCGAGTTCGTTACATCGTTGGCGTTCAATGACGCGTTGACGCACTTTTTCCTGCGCAAACAAATGGCCACGCATTACGCAGCCTTTGGCGATGCGCAACGGCCGACCTTTGATCTGATCGAGCTCGATGGCGCCAAATTGAACAAGCTGGTGCTTGCCTCCGGCAGTGAGGTATCAAGCCTGTCCGAGCCAGGTGCTTTGCCGGAACAAGCGCTGCCCAGGGTTCGGCAACGCGTGGCCAGTGCGCGTGGGCGATCGCTGGTAAACAATGCGGCCCTGGGCAGTTCATTGCTGGAACTGGACGCGCACTGGTGGGGCGGGCAGATCGCGCAGGCGACACGGCAGTTGCAGGAGCAACACGGGCTGGCGTCGGATTCTGTTGTGTTGTTCGAGACATTGGAGATAACCCCGACAGGGGAGTACAAAATCAGTCTGGTCGACACCGATTCCGCAAAGACCATTGTGCGTGTGACGACCGATGATCACCGGTTCCTGAGGATTAAAAACTTCCTCTCTGAAACCTTCCATTCATTGGCCGCTCGCCCGCGTGCGCCGGTCAATCCGCTTGATCCGACGGACGCCGGCAGCGTTCATACGCTCAATGCCGGGTTCACCGTACAAGCCTTGATGAACGTACTGCGTCGTCACGAGAGTGCGGCGAGCGGTGGCGACAAGGCCCTGACCACCGCCATTCGCCTGCATGCCTACGTCAACTATGCCCAACTGGCTCATGGCAACGTGGTGGACGTTATTGGTGTGATCAAACTGGTGCGTCAGGCACTGGACGATGAAAAACTGATCGCCCGCACCAGCGCACCGCTAGTGCAAAAGGCCTTGGGGCATATTGCCAATGAAGGCGTCGGCACGGTGTTGGGGTTGGTGAATGTCGGGTTTGATATCTACCAGTTGAGCCATGCCACCAATGACATTGAGAAGGCGCAGTTTGGAACGCAGTTGGCGTTCGATTCCGCGAGTGCGGTGTTGGGCGCAGCCGGTCTGGGTGCGGCACTGGTTGGTGCGGGTACAGTGGCTGCGGTGCTCGGCGGCGCCGGGGTGATTCTGGGTGGGCTGGCAGTGGGCGTTGCTGCGCTGGCCGAAGGCTTTGCCACCATTGCCGAGGAGGCCAAGGAGGTCGGCCTGTTTTTTGAGGGGGTGGAAGAGGCTTATCTGCAGGGCGGCTATCATCTGGACAAGGCGTCGAATGCCTGGTTTGCGCATCCCTTGGCGGTCTTCGCCGACGTGGATTTGCGCGCAGCCACCGTCCATTTCGACAGTCCGAAACTGTTCCCGCTTCGGGATCATTTCGGGGTTCCGGATTTCGATGTGAACTACGAATCCGCCACCGATATTCGCCAGGGCCTGGGTTTGCCAGACTCGGCGCGTTTCTCGCCGCAGGCCGGGCAGACGATCGTTCTGCCTTGCACACCCAAGACCTGGTACGGCTATGAATACAAGTTGCTGCCCTTTGTCACGTTTCGTCATGCCCATGGGTTCGATACGGCGCGACGCCTGGAGAAAAAGAATCAACAGGGGCAATGGCAGTTCCTGTTTTCGTTTTACTCGTTTCCCGGTGAGTACGTCGTCCACAAACTGAACCCGGCCTATAAACCCACGAAGTTCAATGTTCGTCTCGATAACGTCGAGCGCTCGCTGGTGGTGCCTGCTCTGCCAAAAATGTGGCATGGCCTGATCACCTACAGGATTGAAGGTGCCGGTGCGCAATGTTCCGTGCTGCTCAACCCGGGTGTGAGCATTGAACTGGACGCACCGGGCCACACCGCAATGCGTTGGTTGCTGTTGGCTCCCTGGCTGAATGAGGCAGACGTCCGGATAGAACCGGAGGGTCGCCTTGTTTCAAGCACGTTGGATATGACGTTCATTGGTGGTGGCGTACACGATGTGTTGCTCAAGCTGGCGGGTAACAAAATCATGCGCGTTGATCTTGTTGCCCGTCGGCTGGAGGTGGTCGAAGAAGACGCCGATCCGGCGCTCGGGGAACAAGCGCTGCTGGATCATTTCAAGTCACTGGCCCGTGAACATCGTCTGGCCATGCCTTATACCCCGGTTCATGCCTTTGTGGTGCCGTTCGAAAAGCCGGACGAACCCAGGACGGTAGTCGCGTATTACGACTCGGCACAGGATCGTTTTCTGTACATCCGCGACCCGAATGTCCTGGTGTCCGATGAGGTGATATTGGGCGCGGTGTTGGAGGATTCGGCTTACTTCTATCACCCCGAGAGTTTCGATGTCTGGCAGGTCGATGCGATCACCGGGACGCTGGTTCAGCACTATCGTTTGCTTATTAGGGATCGCATGGCGATTGTCCGCTTCGAGGCTGTGACCAATGGCGGCATTCAGATCGTGCAGCAGCTCCCTGGAAAGGACGGTCAGCGCGATGAACTGACCTATGTGATCCATGATCGGGCCGTGTTGCTCAGCTCGATCACCCGCGGTCAGGATCCTGCGTTGCAGGCTGTTTTGGAGGCTGACACGCTGACGGACTGGAAGCAGGTACTGGGCGACTATCACTTGCTGGCAGAGTCCGCCAATAAAGTTAACTGGCGTCCCGGTGCACTGGTTTCGATTTGTTGGCAGATCAATGACAAGTGGCGGGATCTGGTCTGGGTGCGCAGCAGTGACGGGTTGATTATTCGTGCACCTGCCAGGCGTCACCATGCGCGGGGATGGGCAGACTCGATCAAGGCCTTGAATGATCTTGTGCTCATTGCTCCCGCCGGTGTCGAGGGCGAAGTGTTCGTTACCTACGACAAACTTCACCAGCGCCTCATGTGTCAGCAAAGGTCGATGGTAGAGGGTCGTGCACAATGGTCGTCCAGCAACATCTCCCCCCCTGGGCTGAAAAATGTTGTCGCCGTTGAGCGGGACTATCTCGTCCTGACCGACTCTGGTCTGTTCTTTAACATGATGCCGGACGGGAATCTGAGACTCGGCGGGCTGACCGAGCACTGGTTCAAGGGCAAAACCCAATGGTGGTTGGCGCTGGAAACGGTTGCGTTGCAATACCCGGTTACGAGTTTTGCCATCCTGGGTTTGACCGGTTTCAAGGCCGGTTTGTGCGCCTGGTACTTGGGTGGTCGGCTGCTGCTCGCTGAAATGGGGCACGGCAAAGAAGTACGGTTGCTGAGTATTACTCCAGACAATCAGGCCACCTGGCTGTTTGATCTTTCAACCGGCAAGATTGTCCGCCAGGGTTTTATCGATCCAGACCACTTGAGCACGGCATTTGCCCAGGGAACGAAACTGTTACTGGCTGAGGCATTGCCAGCCCCGACGCAGGAATGGGCGACCTGGACCTTTAGCGACGTAACAGTGGAAGGCTCTGGCCTGAGGGCAACGACGCTTGAAGGTGTGGAGGTGGATTTACAGCACAACGAACCGGTACGGATTACCGGAGTTAACAGCCATTGGGTCGCTGCACTGGAAGGTGAATTGAGTGAGGGCCTGGCGGCGCTGGCGAACGAACATCGATGCGCCGATTTTCTGTCCGTCAAAGACCCTGACTACCAACAATGGTATGTGGTCCGGACCGGACGGTTGATCCGCATTCCGAAGACCGCTATTGCTGTGCAATCCACGCTCGTCGGCACCCGGCATCAAACCAATGTGATGCTGCATGACCGCAGGGATGGTTTTTTGCACACCTACCCGCAAAACAACAGGGTCGGGCCGCTCGACTATGTCCAGCGAAACGCCGAAGTACTGGTGGTCGAGGGGTCGAAAACGCGTACGGACCTGCTCCCGTTGATTGCCGATGATGTCAGCATCCTGGTGCTCAAACTGGGTCAAGGTTCAACGACCTGTCGGCTTACCAGAGCCGCGTGGTTGAAACTTGAATCGGTCATTGTCGAATGCCGCCATTCGCTCGACCACTCGCCCTCGGTTCCGGGAAAACTGATCTGGGATATCGTGGTTGCGGATCAGTTGTGGGCGAGCCAGGTCGATGAGCACTTGGTGATTGTGGATGCGGACAGCGGACACAGCTTGATCTTTCGCGACGTGTTCTCGACCGATGTCGTTTTGCAACGGAACGTATTTCTGGCGATGAGCGGCTATCAGTCCTTCGCGGTGTCAGCACTGGTGAGTGCCCTGGCCAGGAAGGGCAGTGTGTTACTCAAAGATATTTTGCCCACCGCAATAGTTGAAAAAATAGAAGGTTGAGTTCTGACAGCCACTGACACATTGCGCCTGTTCGATGTGTGAGTGGCTATTGGCTCTTTTTTTCTAAAGGACGAGGACAGGCAGCTCGCCGCGCTAATGACGAAGGTGGGCGTCACGGAACCAGATAGCCCTTCACCCCGGTAAAGATGATCTGCGCCGCCAATGCGCAGACGAACAACCCCATCAACCGGCTGACGATCTGCAAGCCCTGGTCACCGAGAATGCGCTCGATGCGGTTGGACAGATAAAGCACTACGCCGACGGTGAAACTGGCCAGGGCAATACTGAGAATGGCCGTGAGTTTGTCGTCCCAATGAGGCTGACTCACGCCCATCACCAGCAAGGCGCCGATGGTGCCGGGGCCGACCGTCAGGGGAATGGTCAGCGGGACGATGGTCACGTCCTGCTGCACGTTGTCGGTTTGCACCGCCGACTTGCCCTGAGCCATGCCCAGCGCCGAGATAAACAACACACTGCCGGCGCCGATGCGGAAGGCGTCCACGGTGATGCCGAAGACACTGAAAATCACCCTCCCGAACAGGTACAGCAAGACGCTGGAGACCAGCGTGGCTGTCGCCACTTTCCAGGCCAGTCGGCGTTGTTCCTTGCGCGAATAACCACGGGTCAGACTGATGAAGCAGGACAAAACGAAGAACGGGCTGTAGAGCACCAGCATCTTCAGGTAAACGCTGAACAACACGTGGAGCATGGTGCAAGCTCACTGGCGAGGAAAGTCGAGGGGAAGTCTATCAGGCGCGGCGGGGTCTGTCGGCTCAGGACGTTTGAGTCGCTGCCCGGTTCTGCTGATCGCGCTGGGCAACCCAATGCTCAATCAGGTCGCGCAGTTGCGACAGCTCGACCGGTTTGGCCATGTGCCCGTCCATGCCGGCCTGACGCGCGCGCTCTTTGTGTTCGGCGAGAATGTGCGCAGTCAACGCCACGACCGGCGTGCGAATCCGCTGATTACCGACTTCCCAGGCTCGCAATTGCTGAGTTGCGGAGAAGCCGTCGAGGATCGGCATTTCGCAGTCCATCAGGACCAGGTCATAACGCTGGGCTTTCATCGCCTGCAAGGCTTCTTCGCCATTGCTGGCGGTATCCGGTTGCAGGTTGAGCTTGCCTAGCATGCCGCGAATCACTTTGGTCGAGATGCTGTTGTCTTCGGCCACCAGGATGCGGAAATCGCTTGGCACCTTCACCGGTAAGGTCGGGCCGGTGGGTAGGTGCTGCGAGATGGAGAGGCCCTTGTTTCGCTGGTTCAGCTCGTCGGCCAACGTCGTCTTGAGGGTATAGCCGGCCACCGGTTTGGCGAGGATGCGTTTGATCCCCGAGTTGCGCGCGATGATCTTGCTGGGCGCATTGCTGATGCCGGTGAGCATGATCAGCAGGATGTCGTGGTTCAGGCTCGGGTCTTCCTTGATCTTGGCGGCCAGTTGCATGCCGGTCATGCCGGGCATGTTCTGGTCCAGCAGGACCACGTCGAAGTAATCGCGCAAGTGAGCCTTGGTGCGCAGCAGCGCCAGCGCTTCTTTGCCGGACGCTACGGCACTGACATTCAGGCCCCAGGCGGTGCACTGTTGCACCAGCACTTTGCGACACGTGTCGTTATCGTCCACCACCAATACCCGTGCACCCTGCAGGGGGCCATCAAGGTCAGACGTCGGGTGTTCGAGGCGGTCAGGGTCCAGCGGCAGGGTCAGCCACAAGGTGCTGCCCTGGTTGGCGCCGCTCTTGACCCCGAACTCCCCTTGCATCAAGCGAATCAGCTGGCGGGCGATCACCAGCCCCAGGTTGCCTCCCAAGCGGGTGGCCGAGAGGAAGTGCTTGCTGTGCAGTTCGGCGTTCATCAATGCGTCGCGCTCTTCGGCGTCCATCGGCTCACCGCTGTCCTGCACGGCAATGCGCAAGCGCGGTTTGGTACTGCGCTCATCGAGCGCGACGACGATCAGGATTTCACCTTCGTCGGTTTTTTTCAGGGCATTTTCCAGCAGGCTCAGCAGGGTCTGGCGCAGGCGCGTCGGGTCACCGCTGATGACGCGCGGCACTTGCGGCTGGATAAAGCTGATCAGCTCGACGTTCTGCTGTTCGGCCTTGGCGCGGAAGATGCTGAGGCAGTCTTCGATCAGTGCGTTGAGGTCGAACTGCACATCGTCCAGTTCGATCTGCCCGGACTCGAGTTTGGAGATGTCGAGAATCTCGTTGATCAGTGTCAGCAGTTCGTTGCCGGCACTGTGGATGGTCTGCACATAGTCGCGCTGCTTGACCGAGAGCGGCGTGCCCAGCAGCAGCTCGGTCATGCCCAGCACGCCATTCATCGGGGTGCGGATTTCGTGACTGATTTTTGCCAGGAATTCGGCCTTGGCGTTGATCTCGGCGTTGCTGGCGGCCAGGTCGCGGCTGACGCTGAAACGGTCTTCGGTGATGCTGCGCTGACGTTCGCTCAGCGCAATGCTCATCAACACGCCGCTGATGCAGATTAACCCCAGCAGCGTCATGATCAAGCCCTGCGGTGCGACCAGGGTCAATCCCAGCAGTGCCGGCAACATGATCAGAGTGCCAATGTTGAACACCACCATCGCCGCGACGAACAGGCGCGCCGGGCGATAACCTTTTTGCCAGTGATAGGCGCTGACGAACAACATGCTCAGACCTGCCAGAGCGACCAGGGCGTAGGTCATGATGTTCAGCGGCAGCGTGTTGACGAATAACAGCAGCAAGCCGCAGACCACGATGAACAGAATGTCCCCCAGCAGCAGCTTGTTCAGCGGGTGCGGGCCGAGTGGGGCGAAGAAGCGATAGGCGAACATCAGGCCGCACGGCGCCGTCAGCAGCAAGGCGAGGTAGGCGCCGGGTGTCTGCACCGCGTGCCAGTTCGGCAGCCAAGGCCCTGCCAGATTCAGCAACAGCAACAGGCTGAGCATCAACAATGCTTCGCATCCGGCCAGCCAGAAACTGCTGCGTGAGCGGGTATAGGCGTAGCGGACGAGGCTGTGCAGGATCAGCATCGCGATACAGCCGAACAACAGTCCGTAGATCAGCGTCTGATTCTGACTGGCCGCGGTCATGACCGCCGACTGCAGGGTGATGTAAGGCCTCAACTGATGGTCGGAGACCAGTCGCAGGTAAACGTCGAGAGGTTTTTCGTTTTGCGGCAGCGGCAACATGAAATCGCTGCTGGGCAGTGGCCGTTCAGCCTGGGGCTGGCCGGTGCCGGTGTTCAGTTGCTCGATCAGCGTGTCGCCGTCCAGCACATACAGATTGAGGTGCGACAGGTCGGGAGCGAACACCCGCAGCAACTGTTCATGCTTGCCAGGCGCGAGTCTGAAACGCAGCCATAACGCGCCATCGGGCTCGGCGGCGGTGAGGCGGTCGAGTTCAATGGGGCTGAATTGATTGGTGTAGCGAGCGGAACGGATGTCGCTGAGCTGCAGGTCACCCTGTTCGTCGAGCAATACTGCCCAGCCACTGCCTTGCGCGGCCTGGGCCGGGAGCATGCAGAGCAAGGTCAGCAGAGTGACGGTGAAACCTATGGCAATCCTGAGCCAGCGCACGGCGAAATCCCTTCGTAGGTTGATGCCAGAATATAACTATGCGCGGCGCCGGAATAGTCCGGCAAGGGCCCGAAGCCCTTGCCTGGCCGAATGGCGTTCTTATTCCTGATTTTCGCCACGCTCGCGGGCAATGGCACGGTAGCCAATGTCCTTGCGATAGAAACAGCCTTCCCAGTCAATTTTGGCCGCGAGCTTATAAGCCTGCTGCTGAGCGGCATCGACGCTGGTACCCATTGCCGTGGCGCAGAGTACCCGACCACCGGCCGTCACCACTTGACCGTCCTTGAGTGCAGTACCGGCGTGGAAGACTTTGCCTTCCAGTGCTGCTGCTGCATCGAGACCGTTGATGGCAACGCCTTTAGCGTAGTCACCAGGATAGCCGCCAGCGGCCAGTACGATGCCGACGCTCGGACGCGGATCCCATTGTGCTTCGACCTTGTCCAGGGCTTGCGCCAGCGCCGCTTCGACCAGCAACACCAGGCTCGACTGCAAACGCAGCATCACCGGTTGGGTCTCAGGGTCGCCGAAACGGCAGTTGAATTCGATGACTTTTGGGTTACCAGCCTTGTCGATCATCAGACCGGCGTACAGGAAACCGGTGTAGACGTTGCCTTCATCAGCCATGCCGCGCACGGTTGGCCAGATCACCAGGTCCATGACGCGCTTGTGCACTTCAGCGGTCACGACCGGGGCAGGGGAGTAAGCACCCATGCCACCGGTGTTCGGACCGGTGTCGCCGTCGCCGACGCGTTTGTGGTCCTGGCTGGTGGCCATCGGCAATACGTTCTTGCCGTCGACCATGACGATGAAGCTGGCTTCTTCGCCGTCCAGGAACTCTTCGATCACTACGCGCGAGCCTGCGTCGCCGAATGCGTTGCCCGCGAGCATGTCGCGTACGGCGTCTTCGGCTTCGGTCAACGTCATGGCAACGATCACGCCTTTACCGGCGGCCAGGCCATCGGCCTTGATCACGATCGGTGCGCCTTTTTCACTCAGGTAAGCCAGGGCCGGCTCGATCTCGGTGAAGTTCTGGTAGTCGGCGGTCGGGATCTTATGGCGCGCCAGGAAATCCTTGGTGAAGGCTTTCGAACCTTCCAGCTGAGCGGCGCCAGCGGTCGGACCGAAGCAGTCCAGGCCGCGGGAGCGGAACAGATCGACGACGCCGGCGACCAGTGGCACTTCCGGGCCGACGATGGTCAGGGAAACGTTTTTCTCGGCGAAGTCTGCAAGCTGTTCGAGTGCCAGCACGTCGATAGCGACGTTCTCGCACTTGGCTTCAATGGCGGTGCCGGCGTTGCCAGGAGCCACGAAAACCTTCTGCACGCGCGGATCCTGAGCCACTTTCCAGGCCAGGGCGTGTTCACGGCCACCGCTGCCAATGATCAAAACATTCATTTCAAAAACCTCGGATGACGCTAATTCTTTAGGAAACGCTGCATACCTCCGTAGGAGCTGTCGAAGGCTGCGATCTTTTGACTTTGCTTTTTAAAATCAAGATCAAAAGATCGCAGCCTGCGGCAGCTCCTACAGGGGAGAGGTGTATCAGTGACGGAAGTGGCGCATGCCAGTGAAGACCATGGCGATGCCGGCCTCGTCTGCGGCAGCAATCACTTCGTTATCACGCATCGAGCCGCCTGGCTGGATCACTGCAGTGATACCGACCTTGGCCGCGTTGTCGATGCCGTCGCGGAACGGGAAGAATGCATCCGATGCCATGACCGCACCTTGCACTTGCAAACCGGCGTGTTCAGCCTTGATCGCCGCAATACGCGCGGAGTTCACACGGCTCATCTGGCCAGCGCCGACGCCGATGGTCTGACGGTTCTTGGCGTAGACGATGGCGTTGGACTTAACGTACTTGGCGACTTTCCAGGCGAAGATCAGGTCGTGGATCTCTTGCTCGGTCGGGGCGCGCTTGGTCACGACTTTCAGGTCGTCGGCACCGATCATGCCGATGTCGCGGCTCTGCACCAGCAGACCACCGTTGACGCGTTTGTAGTCCCACGCAGCGGCGCGATCAGCCGACCACTCGCCGCAGGCCAGCAGGCGCACGTTGGCTTTTGCCGCCACGATGGCGCGAGCTTCTGCGCTGACGGACGGGGCGATGATCACTTCGACGAACTGACGCTCGACGATGGCTTTGGCGGTTTCAGCATCCAGCTCGCGGTTGAAGGCGATGATGCCGCCGAACGCCGACTCGGTGTCGGTGGCATAGGCCAGTTCGTAAGCCTGGCGGATACCGCCTTCGGCGTCCGGGCTGACGGCAACGCCACACGGGTTGGCGTGCTTGACGATCACGCAGGCCGGTTTGACGAAGCTCTTCACGCATTCCAGCGCGGCGTCGGTATCGGCCACGTTGTTGTACGACAGCTCTTTGCCTTGCAGTTGGGTCGCGGTGGCGATACCGACTTCCGCAGGCTTGGACTCAACGTAGAACGCCGCGCTCTGGTGCGGGTTCTCGCCGTAGCGCATTTCCTGAGCCTTGACGAACTGGCTGTTGAAGGTGCGCGGGAATTCGCTGCGGCCTTCGGTGCTGAGGGTGTCAGCCGCCTGGTTCACGGTGCCCATGTAGTTGGCGATCATGCCGTCATAGGCGGCGGTGTGTTCGAAGGCCTTGAGCATCAGGTCGAAACGCTGAGCGTAGGTCAGGCCGCCGGCCTTGAGGCTTTCAAGGACGCTGGCGTAGTCGCCGGCATTCACTACGATGGCCACGTCTTTGTGGTTTTTTGCAGCCGAACGGACCATGGTCGGGCCGCCGATATCGATGTTCTCGATCGCGGTCGGCAGGTCGCAGCCTGGCTTGTTGATGGTGGCTTCGAACGGGTACAGGTTGACCGCTACCAGGTCGATCGGCTTGATGCCGTGCTCGTTCATGATGGCGTCGTCGATACCGCGACGACCGAGGATCCCGCCGTGGATTTTCGGGTGCAGGGTTTTTACCCGGCCGTCCATCATTTCTGCGAAACCGGTGTAATCCGCGACTTCCACTGCGGCAACACCGTTGTCGCGCAGCAGCTTGAACGTTCCGCCGGTGGAGAGGATCTCGACGCCCAGGGCTTCAAGCTCTTTGGCGAATTCGAGGATCCCGGTCTTGTCGGAAACGCTGATCAAGGCGCGGCGGATCGGCAGGCGGGTAGTCTGGTCGGTCATTTCAATTTCCATCAAAAGCAAAGGAGTCAGCAAAAAAGGCGACCGTTTTTACGCGGGCGCCTTTCTGGTTTGATTGAATGCTTACAGCAAATCGTACTGCTTGAGTTTCTTGCGCAGCGTGCCTCGGTTCAGTCCGAGCAGCTCGCTGGCCTTGGTCTGGTTGCCCTTGACGTAGTTCATCACGCACTCGAGCAGGGGAGCCTCGACTTCGGAGAGCACGAGGTTGTACACATCCGTGACGGCAGCGCCCTCAAGGTGGGCGAAATAATTGTGCAGCGCCTTCTCGACACTCCCGCGAAGGGTCTGACCTTCTTCGCTCGGCGTATTGAGGTGCTGTTTCAAATTCACGTTGTCGCTCACGGGTGTTGTTCCACTCACTAAAGTCTCGGTCATCATCGTCATGCGGCCACCTCGTCTCCGTCCCCTGTCAGGCTCTTGTAACGTTCGGCGAAGAAGCCCTGAACGTTGGCGCATTGTGCTTCCGTATCTTCCAAACGATTGAAGTGGGCGCGAAACTCCCTGGCGCCCGGCAAGGTTGCGAGATACCAGCCCACATGCTTTCGAGCAATGCGTACGCCCATGACGTCTCCATAGAAGACGTGCAGCGCAGCCAGGTGCTCTAGCAGAATGCGTTCCACCTCGACCAGCTCCAGTGCCGGCAGTTTCTCGCCGGTACGCAGAAAATGATCGATCTCACGAAAAATCCATGGCCGCCCCTGGGCGGCCCGGCCTACCAGCAGGCCATCGGCACCGGTCGCATCGAGCACGTACCGGGCCTTCTCTGGCGAATCGATATCGCCATTGGCAAAGACCGGAATCGACACGGCCTGCTTGATCGCGGCGATGGTGTCGTACTCGGCTTCGCCGGTGTACAGATCGGCACGGGTGCGGCCATGAACCGCCAACGCCGTAATGCCTGCCTGCTCGGCGATCTTCGCCACGGTCAGGCCGTTCTTGTTGTCCCGGTCCCAGCCGGTGCGGATCTTCAGGGTGACCGGCACATCAACCGCAGCCACTACGGCCTGCAGGATCTCGGTCACCAGTGCTTCATCCTTCAACAGCGCGGACCCGGCGGCCTTGTTGCAGACCTTTTTCGCCGGACAGCCCATGTTGATATCAATAATCTGTGCGCCCAGTTCGACGTTGGCCCGGGCCGCATCCGCCAGCATCTGTGCATCACCACCGGCGATCTGCACCGAGCGGGGCTCGGGATCACCTTCGTGGATCATGCGCATCCGCGATTTGCGGGTGTTCCACAAGCTCATGTCGCTGGTGACCATTTCCGAGACTACAAGTCCTGCGCCCAGTCGCTTGCACAGCTGACGAAAGGGTTGGTCTGTGACCCCCGCCATCGGGGCGAGAATCAAGCCGTTGTGCAATGTGTAAGGACCGATGCGTACCGCCGACATAGGACTTCCCTGTTGTGGGGTCGGATCATGAGAGTTCGAAAAAGGGTTGGCATGATACCCGCTCTCGATGACTGGATAAAGGCTGAATTGAACAAAATCTGAACAGTTATTCTGTTATCGCCAGCGGTTTGGTATGAGCGGTCAAAGTCAGAAATATGCCGTCAAAGCCGTAACACTGAACCGTTTCACTCGGGCGAATGGAAGCTCAGGCTGTAATTCACCGCTTTGGAGCCTGGATCGAGGATATCCAGTGCGATGTGGATCGGCGTTTGCGGAGGCATCTCCGCCATCCCTTCGAGATCGCCGTTGAGGTACTCGCCGGGCTTGAAGCGACGGCTGGCGATCAGGTGGCCGTTGAGGTCGGCAAAACGCAACTCCAGCAGCGGGAACGGCTGGGAGAAGGGCGCGCGGTTGTAGATGATCGCATCGACCACCAGTGCACCGCTGAAGTCCGGGTGGCTGCGGACCACCAGGTTGCTGCTTTTGATTTTGGCGATGTCGACTTTGGATGGCACGGTGCAGCCGATTTGCGGGCACAGTTGCTGGAACCACGGACGGTACTGGTCCTGACGCGCCAGTTCCTCGAAATGGTAGGCGATGTACTGGCCGGCGAGCGCGGCGGCGCCGAGCAGGATCAACAGCAGCCAGAAAAATCGGCGACCCCAGGGTGAACGGCGCTTTTGCCAGTCCAGTTGCAGTGGGTCATCGGTCAGGTCTTGCAGGGCTTCGGCGCGGACAGCCGGCTCGCGCTTTTTGCGCTGAGGTTCGATCGAGGGCAGATCGTCGTCGATGTCATCGGTCGCCGACAGGCGTTCGTGATGCATCGGTGCGTCGAGTGGGTCGTGCAGGCGCAACTGTGGCGGCTGATGTTCGTCGTCCAGTTCCACTGGCTCCAGGGACAGCGAAGGTTCGGTGCGCGAATATTTGCTCGGATCGAGTTCCAGCTCCGGCAAATCGGCTTCAGCGGTCTGCGCACGATCGGCGGCCGATTCGCTGAACAGGCTGTCGGGCCACGGCGCTTCTTCGTGCTCGACGGTATCCCGGCTGGCACTCAGGTTGTCTTCGCGCTGTCGGCCGAATTCCGTGGTCGGCTGGATCTCCCGCTGTTCGAGGCGGGCGAGCTCTTCGTCCAGGTCCAGACTGTCCAGATCCAGCTCGGCCGCGGACCATTGCTTTTGGCTGATGGCTCGCGGCTCCGGCGGTTCGGCGATGACCGGGGCAGCCGGCGTGATCGCGTCTTTGCCGGCCCGTTGCTCAAGTAGCTGCTTGGCGGCGTTGAACACCTGCAAGCACGAGCCGCAACGAACCACTCCGCGGGCCACGCTCAATTGAGCATGGCTGACGCGGAAGCTGGTTTGGCAATGCGGGCACTGGGTGACGAAGCTGTCGGTCATGCGGCGATCCGGTTTATGCAGGCGCTCATTCTAGCGCCGACGGCCAGTGATGCGCACCCAGCCATCGCGATTGGCGATCGGGTCCAGATCGAAGTCCTGAGCGTAAGCCTTGGCGACGTCTTCACCTTGCTCGGCGAGGATGCCCGACAGCGCCAGACGGCCGCCCGGCTTGACCAGGCTGGACAATTGCGGCGCCAGGGAAACCAGCGGGCCGGCAAGAATGTTGGCCACCAGCACGTCGGCCTGAACCTGCGGCAGGTCTTGTGGCAGATACAGCGGGAAGAGTGCTTCGGCAATGTGGTTGCGCCCGGCGTTATCGCGGGAGGCTTCCAGGGCTTGCACGTCGATATCGGTACCGACGGCTTCCTTGGCGCCCAGCAGCAGGGCGGCAATCGCCAGAATCCCCGAACCGCAGCCGAAGTCCAGTATGTTGCAGTCTTTCAGGTCCTGGCCGTCGAGCCATTCCAGGCACAGCGCGGTAGTCGGGTGGGTGCCGGTGCCGAACGCCAGGCCCGGATCCAGCAGCAAATTCACCGCGTCAGGCTCTGGCGCTGCGTGCCAGCTTGGAACGATCCACAGGCGCTGGCCAAAACGCATCGGCTGGAAACCGTCCATCCAGCTACGTTCCCAGTCCTGGTCTTCGATGACTTCGCTGTGATGCTCGGGCAGCGGGCTGCCGGTCAGCAACTCAAGGTGGGCCAGTACGGTGGCGGCTTCGGTGCCACCTTCGAACAGGGCCAGCAGGTGCGTGTGCGACCACAGCGGCGTGGTGTTGAGTTCCGGCTCGAAGATCGGCTGATCTTCGGCGTCCATGAAGGTCACCGATACGGCGCCCACTTCAAGGAAAGCGTCTTCGTAGGTTTCGGCTTGTTCTGGGCTGATGGCGAGACGGACTTGCAGCCAAGGCATGGCGGGCACCTTTGAAAAATATTGATTGCAGCCTAGCGGGCTGCGAGAAGCGCGCAAGTTTACGCGAGCGCGAAGGTTTTGTGGGAGCGGGCTTGCTCTGGTGTAGGTCAGTAACTCGCGACGCACCTGTAGCAGCTGGCGAAGCCTGCGTTCGGCTGCGAAGCAGTCGTAAAACCTGAGTATGCGGTCTTCCCGACACACCGCATCGCTTGGATTCACGACTGCTTCGCAGCCGAACGCAGGCTTCGCCAGCTGCTACAACGGTATGTTGCAGTCCGTATGAAACCTTCAGAAACAACAAAGCCGCTCGAAAGCGGCTTTGTTGTTATGGATCACAGCTTAGTGCTTTTCGCCAGCCAGCTTGTGTTCCAGGTAGTGGATGTTGATTCCACCTTTGCAGAAGCCCTCATCACGGACCAGATCGCGGTGCAGCGGGATGTTGGTCTTGATCCCGTCGACAACGATTTCGTCCAGCGCATTGCGCATGCGCGCCAGGGCTTCGTCACGGGTTGCGCCGTAGGTGATCAGCTTGCCGATCAACGAATCGTAGTTCGGCGGAACGGCATAGCCACTGTACAGGTGCGAATCGACGCGAACGCCGTTGCCGCCTGGTGCGTGGAAATGCTTGACCGTGCCTGGGCTCGGCATGAAGGTTTTCGGGTCTTCGGCGTTGATCCGGCATTCCAGTGCATGACCGCGGATAACCACGTCTTCCTGGGTGTACGACAGCTTGTTGCCAGCGGCGATGCTGAGCATCTCCTTGACGATGTCGATGCCGGTGACCATTTCAGATACCGGGTGCTCAACCTGAACGCGGGTGTTCATTTCGATGAAATAGAACGCGCCGTTCTCGTACAGGAACTCGAAAGTACCCGCGCCACGGTAGTTGATGTCGATGCAAGCCTTGACGCAGCGTGCGAGGACTTCAGCCCGTGCCTTCTCGTCGATGCCCGGTGCCGGCGCTTCTTCGAGAACCTTCTGGTGACGACGTTGCAGCGAGCAATCGCGGTCGCCCAGATGGATGGCGTGGCCCTGGCCGTCGGAAAGTACCTGAACTTCCACGTGACGTGGGTTGGTCAGGAATTTTTCCAGATAGACCATCGGGTTGCCGAACGCCGCGCCTGCTTCGGTGCGGGTCAGTTTTGCGAAGGAGATCAGGTCTTCTTCTTTATGCACGACGCGCATGCCGCGACCACCACCGCCGCCAGCGGCTTTGATGATCACCGGGTAACCGACTTCGCGACCGATGCGCAGAGCGGTTTCTTCGTCTTCAGGCAGCGGGCCGTCGGAACCCGGAACGGTTGGAACACCCGCAGCGATCATGGCGTGCTTGGCCGATACCTTGTCGCCCATCAGGCGAATGGTGTCGGCTTTCGGGCCGATGAACGCGAAGCCGGAATTCTCGACCTGTTCAGCGAAATCAGCGTTTTCCGCAAGGAAACCGTAGCCTGGGTGAATGGCGGTAGCGCCGGTCACTTCAGCCGCGGCGATGATTGCCGGGATGTGCAGATAAGAGTGCGCGGCCGAGGCCGGGCCGATGCAGACGGATTCGTCTGCCAGACCCAGGTGCATCAGCTCTTTGTCGGCCTTGGAGTAAACGGCGACAGTCTTGATGCCCATCTCTTTGCAGGCACGCAGAATCCGCAGGGCGATCTCACCGCGGTTGGCGATCAGAACTTTTTCCAACTTCGCAGTCATCAAAGTCTCTCCGCGGTTCAAACGATGGTGAACAGCGGTTGGTCGTACTCAACCGGCTGGCCGTCTTCGACGAGGATAGATTCGATCACACCGCTGGTTTCAGCTTCGATGTGGTTCATCATCTTCATGGCTTCGACGATGCACAGGGTGTCGCCTTTCTTCACGGTCTGGCCGACTTCAACGAAGGACGGCGAGCTTGGCGAAGACTTGCGATAGAACGTGCCGACCATCGGCGAACGGGCGACGGTGCCGTTCAGCACTGGCGCGGCCGGAGCAGCAGGAGCGGCAGCGGCCACCGGAGCAGCAGCAACAGGCGCCGGAGCGTGCATTGGCGCTGGAGCGTAATACTGCTGAGCCGGGGTCTTGCTGTGACGGCTGATGCGTACGGACTCTTCGCCTTCCTTGATCTCGAGCTCGTCGATGCCGGACTCTTCCAGCAGTTCGATCAGTTTCTTAACTTTACGGATATCCATGAATCATCAACTCCCAAGGGTCGGTCAGGGGCGTATAGCTTGTTGTTCAAGCTGTTCCAGGGCAGCCTCCAGGGCCAGTCGATAACCGCTGGCGCCAAGGCCGCAGATCACTCCCACCGCTACGTCGGAGAAGTAAGAGTGATGGCGGAAAGGTTCGCGTTTGTGCACGTTAGACAAATGCACTTCGATGAATGGGATGCTCACCGCCAGCAGCGCGTCACGTAATGCGACACTTGTGTGCGTAAAAGCTGCTGGGTTGATCAGAATGAAGTCCACACCTTCGCTGCGGGCAGCGTGGATGCGGTCGATCAATTCGTACTCGGCGTTGCTTTGCAGGTGCAGCAAATGGTGGCCGGCTTCACGGGCACGGCGTTCCAGGTCCTGGTTGATCTGCGCCAGTGTCGTAGCGCCGTAGGTGCCCGGTTCACGGGTGCCGAGCATGTTCAGGTTGGGTCCGTGCAGAACCAGTAGCGTCGCCATCTGCTGTTCCTTGTTATCTGTGTGCAATTGTCAGAACCCGGCGACTATGCCGCAAAGCCTTTGTGACTGTCCAGTTCTATGCAATAGCCAGCACGATGGCCGATGTTTGCGCGAAATATGTGACCGGGTTATTAAATCCGGTCATTTGCTTTCGCAACACGTTCGGCGAAGTCTGTGGCGTTGATCTCGCCGATCACTCGCACATCGGCGTGTTCGACGCCGTCCTTGCCGAAAAACATCAGCGCTGGCGGGCCGAACAGTTTGTAGCGGTCGAGCAGGGCGCGTTGCTCGGCGTTGCTGGCGGTGATGTCGAAGCGGATCAGTCGATAGCCTTTGAGGCGTTCGACGACCCTGGCGTCGTTGAGCACCTTATGTTCGATGACTTTGCAGCTGATGCACCAGTCGGCGTACCAGTCGAGCAGCAGCGGGGTGCCCGATGATTTGGCTTCGGCGAGGACGCGGTCCAGTTCCACCGGGGTGCTGACGGTTTGCCAGGCGCTGGTGTTTTGCGGTTGCTCATTGCCGGCAACCGTGCGCGGCTGGCCAATCGGATTGAGCAGGTCGGTCTGGCCGCTGAACGCTCCGTACCAACACGCCAGCGCATAAAACAGCAGGAACATCCCCAGCAATTGGCCCAGGCGTTTTCTCGGCGGTTTGTAGACGAACTCCAGCGCACCCATGAACAACCCGACACCACCGGCCAGCAAGCCGATCAGCAGCAACGTGATCTGGCCCGGCAGTACTCGACTGAGCAGACCGATCGCCAGCCCCAGCAACAAAACGCCAATCGCGTTTTTCACATAAATCATCCAGGGTCCGCTTTTCGGCAACCAGGCGGCGCCACCGGTGGCAACCAGCAGCAGCGGGGCGCCCATGCCAAGGCCGAGCATGAACAATTTCAGACCACCGCCCAATGCATCGCCGCTGGCGCTGATGTACAGCAGCGCGCCGGCCAGCGGTGCCGAGACGCAGGGCGACACCAACAGGCTGGAAACCACGCCCAGCACGGCGGCGCCCCACAACGAACCACCCTCGGTGCGACCGGCGATCCGATCCAGGCGACTGCTGATGGCGTGAGGTAGCTTGAGTTCGAAGACGCCAAACATCGCCAAGGCAAACAGCGCAAAAAACATCGCAAACGGCACCAGCACCCACGCCGATTGCAGCCGCGCCTGAAGATTGAGCTGCGCGCCGAACATCCCCATCAATGCCCCGAGCAGGGCGAAGCAGGCGGCCATTGGCAGCACATATGCGAGGGACAGATTGAAGCCGCGTAAACCACCCACCTGACCGCGCAACACCACGCCGGACAGAATCGGCAGCATCGGCAGCACGCACGGTGTGAACGTCAGGCCTATGCCTGCGAGGAAGAATAGCGCCAGTTCGCGCCAGCTCCAGGCTGGAGACGTACCTGTGCTGCCATCAATACTCAGGCGCTCGGTCTCGGGTGGATAGCACAAGCCTTTGTCGGCGCAACCCTGGTATGTAACCACCAGGGTGAAGGCGCGCTGATCGGTGCGCGGCAGCTCTACATCGAGAACCCCGTGGTAGACCTCGACATCGCCGAAATACTCATCGTGTTTCTGTTCGCCCTTGGGCAGTTGTGCGGCGCCCAGGCCTGCATCGGGCGGGTCGGCGCGGAACTGAAAGCGGTGCCGGTAGAGGTAGTAGCCCTCGGTGGCGACGAAACGCAGTTTGATCGATTGCGGTGTGCTTTCTACCAGGCTCAGCTGAAAGGCTTCACGTACCGGCAGAAAGTCGGCGCTGTTGTTGATCGAGCCCAACGTCGAACTGGGCCGACTGTCCAGCAAGCCGGCGGCGGTGGCCGGCAGGGTGAGCACTAAGAACAACAGGCAGAGCAAACGGCGCATGACAATCTCGCGTATCGAAAGTGAGGGCATGATAGCGGACAGTCGCGGGGTGTGCAGGGCGAGTCCTGTGGTGATTGTTCTGCCGCCTTCGCGAGCAAGCCCGCTCCCACATTGGATCTGCGTCGTGCACAAATCAAATGTGGGAGCGGGCTTGCTCGCGAAGGCAATCTTTCAGACGCGGAAGGCTTGGACGGCTGTGTGCAACCGCCCACCCAGCACCAACAAATGTTCCCCTTGCTCACGCCCCTGACCAATGCGTAGTAAGTTATCCCCACCCAATTGGTGAATCCGCTCACTGTGATCGCGGATTTCGCTGACGGCGCCGCTTTGCTGGGCGGTGACATCGGCGATGCGTACGGCGGTGTCGGAAATGGTCTGGATCGCGCCGACGATTTTATCCAGCGCACCGTCGGCGGCCTGGGCCTGATTGGCAGTGGCTTCGGCGTGTTCGACCTGGGCGCGCATGCCTTCCACCGATTGTCGCGCCGCGGTTTGCAAACCGGCGATCAGGGTCTGAATTTCTGCTGTGGCGCCAGCGGTGCGTTGCGCCAAAGAGCGAACTTCTTCGGCCACCACCGCAAACCCTCGACCCATTTCCCCGGCTCGGGCCGCTTCGATGGCGGCGTTCAGGGCCAGCAGGTTGGTCTGGTCGGCAATCGAGCGGATCACCGTCAGCACGCCACCGATGGTTGCCGACTCTTCGGCCAGGTGTTCGATCATCTGCGCGTTGCCTTGCACTTCACCGACCAGCGCGTGCAGCCCGGTGAGGCTCAAACCGATGACTTTCTGGCCATGCTCCACCGCCAGCCCGGCATGACGGCTGGCGTCGGCCGCCTGGCTGGCATCGCCGGCAACCTGTTGAATGGTCGCTTCCAGCTCGCCGAGAGAATCACGGATCAGCGCCGTGTCGCCGGCCTGATGTTCGGCGCCGCTGTGTAGGTTATTGCTCAACTCGGCCAAGGTTCGGCTGCTGCCGGCGACCTGTTCGGCGTTGAGGCGAATGGTTCCCACCAAATCCACCAGATAAGCGCGCAAGCGATTGAGCGACGCTTCAATGTCGTGCAGTTCGCGATTGGTTTTACCCAGTTGAATGTCCCGGCTGAAGTCGCCCTCGGCCCAGGTCGAAAGGGCCGGGGCGAGGTTGGTCAGCGTCCGGGCCAGTTTCCGTTGCAAGGTGTCGATCAGCAAAGCAATCAGCAGAATCAGGCCAATCATCACGCCTTGCATCAGCCGCACTTCGCCCTGGATCTGTCCGTGCTGGGCGCGAACCACAGGCTCCAGTCCGGCGATGGCCTGCTGCACGGTGGCGATTTTCAGGTGAGTGGCGGCGCTGAGGTCGGTGCGTTTCTGGATCTGGTCACGTGTGCGCGACAGTTCGGCCGGGTAGCGAGTGAGGAGGCTGTTCAGTTCACGCTTGAGGCCGACGCCAGCGTCCTCGGCCACGGCTTTTTCAGTGTTCTCCAGACCCATCATCGCCGCGAAATCATCCGTGTTCGATTCACTTTTGCTCGTCACACCCAGCAGCGGCAACGTGTCCAGAAGCTCAGCCTGGGTGCGGATGTTGCTGACTTCACGCTCGACATCGGCGGCCAATTCGCTGCGGCCGCTGCTGACCAGTTTGTCCCGGGCCAGAGATAACTTGCCCAAGTGTTGGGAGGCAGCGAGCAGCGGCGTCAGATACGCCGCGTTAGCGCTGGCGTACTGGCTGAGCTGATCGAGGCTGGCACCGAGTTCGCGTTCGGCCTGCAGCAGCAGTGCTTGCGGATCGCCTGCGAGTTTGCCGGCGGCCAGCAGGTCGGTTTTGCTGAATTCTTCGAGGTTCGACAGGCTCGGGCGCAAGGTGTCGGCCAAGGCCGGCGGCAACTCACCGAGGTCCTTTTGCACGCCGTCGATGGCCTGACTGGCAATGCTCAGGCGCAGGGCATCGCCGCTGGCGAGGTAGTCGTCGATGTTGCGCGCGACTTCATTTTGAAATTGCTGAGACAAGCCCAAGTAACGCTCCATCAATAGATAGGGGCGCTCCAGGGCTTTTTGCGACCACCAAAGCGTGGCGCCAAGGGCCACGCACACGGCGACTAAAAGGAGGGTATTGAGATTGGTCAGCAGCTTCAGGCGCATTGCGGGTCTACCAACGGCAGAATGGTAAGTGCCTGAAGTTATTGCGTTTGTGTTACAGGGTTATGACCGAATGGGTCGATTCCGATGAAAAAGTGGCACTTTGCTTTGACGTCCGTGCAGCCTGCACGCGGTTGCGTCCGGCGTCCTTCGCGCGGTACAGCGCTTCGTCTGCCTGGCTGGCCATCATCAGGCTGTCGGAGTGTTCACACAGTTCCACCACGCCGGCGCTGAACGTGCACCAGAGGTCCTGCGGTTGAGCCGGGTAGTGAATCTCGGCAAAGCGTCGACGGATTTCGTCGAGCACTTTGTGGGCTGATTCGAGATCGGTGTCCGGCATGACGATTGCGAATTCTTCACCGCCGTAACGGCCGATGAAATCGGTCTTGCGCAAGCGTTGCTTGAGAAACAGCGCCAGGCTCTTGATCACCCGATCGCCCATGGGGTGGCCGTGGCTGTCGTTGACCCGTTTGAAGTGGTCGATGTCGAGCATCGCAAAGCTCAGCGGCTTGTTTTCGCGGCGGGCGCGGAAGCTGCAGTCTTCGAGCAATTGCAGAATGTGCGTGTGGTTGTACAAGCCGGTCAGGCTGTCGCGGACCATCCGGGCCTTGAGATTGCGCGCCCGCGCCGCGCGGTTGCGCACGGTGGTGATCAGGTGCCGCGGCTTGATCGGTTTGGTCAGGAAGTCGTCGCCGCCCTCGCTCATGGCGTCGAGCTGCTTGTCCAGATCGTCTTCGGCCGACAGGTAAATGATCGGCACGCTGACGTAACGGTCGTTGTGGCGGATCACTTTGGCCAGTTCAGTACCGGTGCAGGCCGGCATGTACATGTCGAGGATGATCAGGTCTGGCTGGAAATCCGCGAGCTCGGCCATGGCCTGGATCGGCTCGATCAAGGTCCGCGTGACGATCCCGGCGCTATTGAGCAGGCGCTCAGTGTGCAAGGCCTGGGCGCGGGAATCGTCGATGATCAGCACTTTATAAGGTTCGTACTGGGCGACGCAGGTCAGGACTTCAATCTTCTCCAGCAGGCTCGAGGCTTCGAGGGTGCCGGTCAGGAATTCCTGGCCACCGGCACGCACGGCGGCGAGACGGGTCGGGGTATCGGTTTCGTTCAGGCTGAAGAACAACAGCGGCAATTGATGATCGAGGCCTTCCTGGGCTTCGGCAGCCAGTTTGAGGCCGATGCCGGCGCCACTGAAGTCCACGTCCATGACGATCGCCGCAGGCAAGCGCTCGATCATCGAAGAGCGGAACGCGGCAACGCTGTCGAGGGCTTGAGCGCTGAGCCCAAAAAATTCCAGCTGCTTGGCCAGACGCTCGGCGCGGTCGTAATCCTGCAGCATCACGTAAATCGGCTTGCGCAGCGGCGGCAGAAAGGTCTGGTCCAACTGATCGCCATGGCGCAAGCCGGTGCGTGACAGGCGCTGCATCAAACGATTGAGGTCAGTGATCAGTCCGCTGCTCAGGCGTCCGCGATTGGCGTCGACAGCCTCCAGCGACTGACCGATGTGGCGTGCCAGCTGCGTGTGTTCAGGTTGTTCGAAACGCTCGGCGAAACGCAGCAGGCGCAGGTTGGCCTCGCTCAGTTCCGATAAGTCGGTGGTGGACCACTCGCTGCGTTGCAGGCGCTGCCATATCTCAAGAATTTGACGTGCCTGATGAATTACCCGCTGGGCAAAGTGGTGCTTGAGGCGCTCACGACTGGGGTCTTCTGGCTCGGTCATATCCTGACTACTAGTTAGGGTGCATGCTGAGATCGACTGATGGCTCTATGCTAGCACCTCTTTTCCATCGTATGAGTGTCGTATGTCAATTAACTGCAAAGCGACCTTATTCAGTTTCTGACCGACTGGTCGCATAGGATCGAAGCTGTGCTTCATTTATAGTGGCCGTCGATCGTGGTCATTGTGCGGGTAGTGTTTACGCAGGATTTAATGCGCGGCAAACGAGGCACGATGAGATAGGGTTGTGGTCGAACCGATGAACTCAAGTGATTGAAAGGATATCGCCATGCTGGACTGGAAGAACCGCGCGGGCAGCGCCCCTGAACGTGCCGCTGAACCGAAATCGGCCACCCGCAGTTACTTGGGTGGCCTGTTGTTCAGCCGGGCGCTGGCCACTCTGATTGGCCTTTACTTGCTGGTGGCTATTGCGCTGGGCTGGTACTGGAGCCAGGAACCTGCGCTGTTCCCGGTTCAGCAGAATGCCCAGATGGCCGCCGAGAAAGAAGGCAAGCAAATGGTTATCGGCTACACCACGGTCGAAACGCTCAAGACCGTCGCCGGTACTTTGCTGACCAAACCGGGTGGCTATATTTCCAACGACCGTTTCCCGCCGGGCCTGTGGATGGATAACACGCCGAGCTGGGAATATGGCGTGCTGGTCCAGGTTCGCGACTTGACGCGTGCCTTGCGTAAAGACTTTGCCCGCTCGCAATCGCAATCTGCCGAAGACTCCGATCTGGCCAAGGCCGAGCCACGTTTCAACTTCGACAACAAAAGCTGGGTGCTGCCATCCAGTGAGTCCGAGTACCAGGAAGGCATGAATTCCCTGAGCCGGTATCAGGCGCGCCTGTCCGATCCGTCGCAGAAAAACGCGCTGTTCTACGCCCGCGCCGACAACCTGAACAACTGGCTGGGTGATGTGGGTACTCGTCTGGGTTCACTGTCGCAACGGCTGTCGGCCAGCGTTGGCCGGGTCAAGCTCAACACCTCGCTGAAAACCGAAGTCGTCGCCCCGGGTCAGGTGCCGCAGGTTGACGAAGAAATCGTCGAGACCCCGTGGATGCAGATCGACAACGTCTTCTACGAAGCTCGCGGTCAGGCGTGGGCCTTGTCCCATCTGCTGCGCGCCATCGAAGTCGACTTCGCTGATGTGCTGGCCAAGAAGAACGCCACGGTCAGCGTGCGTCAGATCATTCGTGAACTGGAAGCCTCGCAGGAACCGGTCTGGAGTCCTATGATCCTTAATGGCAGCGGCTTCGGGGTGCTGGCCAACCATTCGCTGGTCATGGCCAACTACATCTCCCGGGCCAACGCCGCAGTGATCGATTTGCGTCAATTGCTCAATCAGGGCTAAGTCATGGTCGATAGCGCCAGAGAGGTCGCGCACCGCGCGGCCTCGGATGCCGAACAGATCGCCTGGGTTGACGAGCAGGACAACCTGCTCGGCGCTCTGGTCCGCTCCGACCTGCGTGAACGCGGGCTGATCGGGCGCGGCACTTACATCATGCTGTTCAATTCCGCCGGTGAACTCTGCGTGCATCGACGCACGCTGAGCAAAGCCATTTATCCAGGTTTCTGGGACGTGGCGGCGGGGGGCATGGTACTAGCGACCGAAACCTACGCCGAATCGGCTGCCCGCGAGCTGGAAGAAGAGCTGGGCGTGAGCGGTGTGGAACTGACCGCCCATGACCACTTTTTCTTCGAAGACACCGGCAATCGGCTCTGGTGTTCGGCGTTTTCGGCGGTGTGGGACGGCCCGTTGATCCTGCAACCCGAAGAAGTCCTTGAAGCGCGCTTTATTCCCGTTGATCAAGTTCTGCTGGAAATCCAGCAAAAGCCTTATTGCCCGGACTCTCTGGCTGCGTTGAAGCGCTATCTTCGAGCCCGTGGGTCGGACGTCGCAAAAGAGGCATAAATTGGCGCCGATTGGCTCTTAGCAAGTCGGCTTTTTGCCGTTACACTGCGCGACCTTGTAGGAGCTGACGAGTGCAACGAGGCTGCGATCTTTTGACTTTACCGTTGAACCAAGATCAAAAGATCGCAGCCTCGTTGCACTCGTCAGCTCCTACACGCATACACAGTGTTGTAACGATTCAGTAGCGCTGCCCCTGCCTGAGTGGGGCTTCGCGGTCGATGCCAAGTGCTGCGACCAGTCTTTGTCCTCCCAAGAGGATTGCCGGTGGCCAAAAAAGCCGCATCCTTCGCCGCCCTTGGTGGCCTGGTATTTTCCACCGACGCAGGTCGTCATTGCCCGGATTGCAGTCAACCGGTGGATGCCTGCATCTGCAAACAGACCGTTATCCCGGCCGGCGACGGCATCGCTCGCGTGCGTCGCGAAAGCAAGGGCCGTGGCGGCAAGACGGTGACTACCATCACCGGCGTGCCGTTGGCCGAAGACGCACTCAAGGACCTGGCGACCACGTTGAAGAAACGTTGCGGGACCGGTGGTGCGTTGAAAGACGGAATCATTGAAATCCAGGGCGATCATGTCGAGCTACTCTTGGCCGAGCTGATCAAACACGGTTTCAAAGCGAAGAAGTCCGGCGGCTAGCAGCCTCTGTGAAAACCACCCTCGGCTTGATCCAGCCCTGATCCGATTCAGGTCTGGCGTCGTCTACATGGTTTTCACAGAGCCTGTTCTGACCGGTTTCTAAACTCACTGCGGTCAGCGAGGTCTATCACCTCGTTGACGAACCGTCATTTTCATTCTTTAGACTGCGCCGGCCTGAACCCAGGCGACGCTCTATGACTTCTTTATAGGGGACTTCAATGTCCGTACGACGCACACGCAAAGACGATGGCAGCCAATGGACAGTTGCGGACAGCCGCAGTGTTTACGGGATTCGCCATTGGGGGGCCGGGTACTTCGCGATCAATGAGGCCGGTCGCGTCGAAGTTCGTCCGAACGGTCCGACCAGTTCGCCTATCGACCTGTTCGAGCAAGTCGACCAGCTGCGTAAAAGCGGCCTGTCCTTGCCGTTGCTGGTGCGTTTCCCGGATATCCTGCAAGACCGCGTGCGTCAGCTGACCGGCGCCTTCGACGCCAACATCGAGCGTCTGGAGTACCAGAGCAAGTACACCGCGCTGTACCCGATCAAGGTTAACCAGCAAGAAGCGGTGATCGAGAACATCATTGCGACCCAAGACGTGTCCATTGGTCTTGAAGCCGGCTCCAAGCCTGAGCTGCTGGCCGTGCTGGCCCTGGCGCCGAAGGGCGGCACCATCGTCTGCAACGGCTACAAGGATCGCGAATTCATTCGTCTGGCGCTGATGGGCCAAAAGCTCGGCCACAACGTGTTCATCGTGATCGAGAAAGAATCCGAAGTTGAGCTGGTGATCGAAGAAGCAGCCTCGCTGAAGGTCAAGCCTCAGGTCGGCCTGCGCGTGCGTCTGTCGTCCCTGGCGTCGAGCAAGTGGGCCGACACCGGTGGCGAGAAATCCAAGTTCGGTCTGTCGGCGGCGCAACTGCTGTCGGTGGTCGAGCGTTTCCGCGCGGCTGGCCTGGATCAGGGCATTCGCCTGTTGCACTTCCACATGGGCTCGCAGATCGCCAACCTGGCGGACTACCAGCACGGCTTCAAGGAAGCGATTCGTTACTATGGCGAACTGCGCAACCTCGGCCTGCCGGTAGATCACATCGACGTCGGTGGCGGTTTGGGCGTGGACTACGACGGTACGCACTCGCGTAACGCCAGCTCGATCAACTACGACATGGACGATTACGCCGGTGTCGTGGTCGGGATGCTCAAGGAATTCTGCGACGCGCAGAACCTGCCGCATCCGAACATCTTCTCCGAAAGCGGCCGTTCCCTGACCGCTCACCACGCGATGCTGGTGGTGCAAGTGACCGACGTCGAGAAGCACAACGACGACGTGCCGCAGATCGACAACAAAGAAGAACTGCCGGAAACCGTGCAGTGGCTGGTTGACCTGCTGGGCCCGACCGACATCGAGATGGTCACCGAAACCTACTGGCGCGCCACTCACTACATGAGCGACATCGCGACCCAATACGCCGATGGCAAGTTGACCCTGGCCGAGAAAGCCCTGGCCGAGCAATGCTACTTCGCGGTGTGCCGTCGCCTGCACAACTCGTTGAAGGCTCGTCAGCGTTCGCACCGTCAGGTGCTCGACGAACTCAACGACAAGCTGGCCGACAAGTACATCTGCAACTTCTCGGTATTCCAGAGCCTGCCGGACACTTGGGCCATCGGCCAGGTCCTGCCGATCCTGCCGTTGCACCGTCTCGACGAAGAGCCGCTACGCCGTGCCGTGCTGCAAGATCTGACTTGCGACTCCGACGGCAAGATCAAGCAATACGTCGACGAGCAGAGCATCGAGACCAGCCTGCCGGTTCACGGTTTGAACGACGGTGAAGACTACCTGCTGGGTATCTTCCTGGTCGGCGCCTACCAGGAAATCCTCGGCGACATGCACAACCTGTTCGGTGACACCGACTCGGTGAACATCTACCAGAACGCTGACGGCAGCGTGTACCACGCGGGTATCGAAACCCACGACACTATCGAAGACATGCTGCGTTACGTGCACTTGTCGCCGGAAGAGTTGATGACCCACTACCGCGACAAATGCGCCAGTGCCCGCATCACCGCCGCCGAGCGCACCCAGTTCCTCGACGCACTGCGTCTGGGCCTGACCCGTTCGTCTTACCTGTCTTCTTGAGGTAAGGCACCGCTCTCATCAGGTTGTCTGAAAATGTACCGCGCGTAGCGGAAATTTCAGATGACTTGGTGAGATGCCTCCCTGATTTCAAGCGAAATGACTCACATTCTTGGCCATCCAAGCGATGTGGTCTTCTTTTCGCGTAGGTCATTTCCTAAGTTGTACTTCGGCACTCTACTCGGCCAACTCTCTCGGAGAGAATCCCCGGCCGCCCCTCCTGTAGAGAATCGCCGATGTTCGATCCAGTCAACGAGCCGTCATTTCGTCTGGATGTAGAGGGTCTGCCCGACCCCTTTGAGGTCTTGGCCTTTACCGGTAGAGAAGCCATCAGCGAGCCTTTTGTGTTCGACGTGGATCTGCTGATCGATGACCCGACACTCGACCTTGCAAGCCTGCTGTACCGTCCGGCCTTTTTGCATGTCGGGCCAGCGGGAAACGGCTTCCACGGACAATTGCATGAACTCGTCCAGCGTGACCATGACTTGGCTGTCAGGCTCTGTCGCGTACGTCTGGGACCGAAGCTGGCGTGCCTTTCCCTGCGCTTCAGTCAACGAATTTTCAGCGCGCGCTCGGTGCCGCAAATCCTCAGTCAGGTGCTCAAGGAGCACAGTATTGCCGGCAAGAGTCGGCGCTTTGAGCTGAGTGGCGATTACCCGGCCCGTGAATTCTGTACGCAGTACCGGGAATCAGACCTGCAATTTATCCAGCGTCTGTGTGCCCAGGAACGGCTTCACTACCATTTCGAACACGGCGAGCGCGGGCATTGCGTGGTTTTCGGTGATGGTCAGGGGCACTTTTGTTTCGGTGAGCGCGCGGTCTTCCAGGTCGAGAGCGAGCAATCGGCCGTGCGTCAGTTCAAGCTTCTGGGGTGCGCTGGGCAACGAACCGCGCCGATTGCCGAAGGTCGGACGGACCTGACGGCGCTGCGCAGCGGTCAGTTGATGCCGCTGTCCGGCCATCCGATTGCCGACTGGAATCATCTCTGGCTGCTGACTCACGTCGAGCATCAGGGTAGCCAGGATTTAACGGCGTCCTACAGCAACCAGATCCGCGCGACTCACTGGCAGGTGCCTTTTGTGTCGCCTCATTGCGCAGTGAAACCCAGGATGCACAGCCTGCAACGGGCCTGGGTGGTCAACATTGATGAGTCATGCCCCGATCCGTCCAGACCGGTGGCTGTGCAATTTGACTGGCTCTATCAGGGCGAGGGTGCGGCGCCGAGTCACTGTTGGCTGGCGTTGGCCGCTGAACTGGGCGACGCGGCAGTCACGCAGTTGAGTGAGGGGACCGAGGTGGTGGTGAGCTTTATCGAGGGGGATCCGGATCAGCCGCTGATTACCGGGTTTCTTCACGTCCCTTCGTCCGTTGAAGAGGCTGAGGAGGTCGGCCCGCCGCGCACAACCGCGACAGATGATGTCGAGGGCTTGCTGGAGCTTCTGCAATCGAGCGAACCCTTGATGTTGCTATGTCTGCTGCCCGGTGGCGGCAGTTTCAACCATTGCACGCAGGCCCTCTGCACCTGCCGGGCGGCGATGCAGTTTGGCCAGAGCGGTGCGGCATGATCGCCGCGACCCCGCAATGGCTATTGCTGGATGTGCCGGGTGCGCCACAGGCGAGGGCGATGCTGCAACAGCACTTTGCGCATGCCCGGTGGTTCTGGTTGTTCGAAGGCACTGAGTGGCATGTGTTGCGTGAACACGGCCCGGCCCTGATCGACCTTCGGACATGCCCAATGCTGGCCGGGTTGTGCCACAGCGAAGTGCCCCTCTGGCGCGGCTTGCTGATGGCCAGCGAGGTGTCGTCGTCGCAGTTGCTGGAGCATTTGCGCCGCATGCTCACGGTCACTGTCGGTCTGCATCACCGAGCCTTGTTGAGTTACTACAACCCGCAAACGGCCAGTTATTTGTTCGATGCCTGCGATGCGCAGGAGCTGAGTCGCTGGCTGGGTCCAATCAGCCATTTGCGCTGGTTCGGCGGGACGTGGGCCGACCGCGCGATCGGCAGTCAGGGCTGGCAGCAGTTGGTCAATCCGGGGCTTGCCGTCAGCCCTTTGGCGGTTGAAGAAAACCTCAGTCCTCGTCAGCAGGAAAAACTGCAAACCTGCCTGCTGGAGCAGCATGCCTGGCACTGGAGTCGATCCACCGGGACTGACTACAACACGCTGTGGTCCCACGTGCAGGAAGGGTTGGCGCTGGATTTTACCGAGCGCCCGGTACTCGATGACTGGTTATGGCTACGCTTGCAGTACCCCGGTGCTTTGCCTGGGCACGCATTGCCGGGACTCACCCAGCAGGAGCGTCTCGATAGCCTGCGCAACCTGTGGCAGAGCGATCAACCCTGAACACGAGGTTCAACATCGATGGCGAGCACCACACGGCACTTGTTCAGCCTGATAATCGGCGGCGTTTTGCTGGCCGTGATGACGGCGTGCTCGCCGCTGAAGTTGCTCAATGCGCTGACCCCCGACGCAACCTGCGACAAGACCGAGGGCATTGCCTATGGCCCTGATCCGCGGCAAAAACTGGATGTGTATGTGCCGCGTTCCCCCATGAAAAACGCCCCGGTGGTGGTGTTTTTTTACGGCGGCAGCTGGAACAGCGGTTCACGCGGCGATTACGCTTTTGTCGGCGAGGCCTTGGCGTCTAGGGGAATTGTGGCGGTGCTGGCGGACTATCGGTTGTACCCGCAGGTGCGTTATCCGCTGTTCCTTGAAGATGGCGCCCGGGCCGTGGCCTGGACCCATGAACACATTCGTCAATATTCCGGGAGCCCGCAGCGGTTGTACCTGATGGGCCACAGTTCCGGGGCCTACAACGTCGCGATGCTGGCGCTGGACCCCGGGTTGCTGGGGGCGGTGGGCCTGTCGCCGCACAACCTCAGCGGTTGGATCGGCCTGGCCGGGCCTTATGATTTTCTGCCGATCAAGAATCCGCAGGTGCGCCCGGTGTTTTTCTGGCCGGATTCACCACCCCGGTCGCAGCCGATCAATCATGTCAGCCGTGGCGCGCCGCCGGCCTTGTTGATCGCGGCGAGCGACGATGAGGTGGTCAACCCGGCCCGCAACACCGGTGGCCTGGCGCGCAAACTGCGCGAGGCGGGCGTGCCGGTGCAGGACCTGTATTTCTCGCGCACCAGCCACGCCACGCTGGTGGCGACGCTGTCCCGGCCGATGCGCGGTTTGGCTCCGGTGCTGGATGTGGTCACGGCCTTCGTCAAAGCCACGCCGACTCAGTGAGCTTTGCCTGCGAACCAGCCGTCGTTTTTGTGCAGATACCAGGCAAACGCGCCGAGGGTCAGGCTGCGCAGCAACATGAACAGCAGAAAGGTTATCCACAGTCCATGGTTGCCCAAACCTTGCAGCGCCCAAGCGAACGGCAGCAACAAAATCACCGTCAGCAGCATGCCGTTGCGCATTTCCCGGGCACGGGTGGCGCCGATAAACAACCCGTCGAGCAGGTAACTCCCGACCGCAATCAGCGGCAGCGCTGCGAGGTAGGGCAGGTAAATGAACGCCGTGTCGCGCACGCTCTGAATGTCGGTCTGCATCTCGATAAACAGATGCCCGGCGAACAGGAACAGCACGGCAAAGCCCAGGCTCGCCAGCAACGACCAACCGCAGGCCACCACCAATGAGCGTCGCAAGGCCTCTCGATCGCGAGCACCAATGGCATGCCCACAAAGGGCTTCCACCGCGTGGGCCAGGCCGTCCAGCGCATGGGCGGTCAGCAGCAAACCATTGAGCAGCAGAGCGTTGGCGGCGACGGTGGCATCACCCAGTCGCGCGCCTTGCACGGTGATCAGGAAAAACACCGATTGCAGCGCCAGGCTGCGGATGAAAATGTCGCGGTTGACCGCCAATAGCGGGCGCCAGCTCTGCCACAGCGTCAGCGCGGCCCAGGCGATGTGGCCGGGATAGGCGCGCAGGGCATTGCGGGTCATCAACAGGCCGATCAGCGCGCCGGTCCATTCGGCGATCACCGACGCTCGGGCCGCACCGACCACCCCCCAATCCAGCCCGAGAACGAACCACAGGTTCAGCGCGATATTCACCAGGTTGGTGCTCAGCAGAATGGCCAGCGGCGCCCGGGCGTTCTGAGTGCCGAGGAACCAGCCGACCAGCGCATAACTGGCCAGCGCCGCCGGCAGACCGAACAGGCGCGTGTGAAAAAATTCGCGGGTCAGTTGATCCAGCTCCGCCGACGGCTGCATGAAATGCAGCGCAACCCCGCTCAACGGCACACCCAGTGCTCCCAGGACAATGGCCAGGCCCATTGCCAGCAACAGACCCTGCAGCAAGATCTGCCGCAATGCCGCGCCGTCCCCACGCCCGGCGGCCTGTGCGGCGAACCCGGTGGTACCCATGCGCAGAAAACCCATGGCCCAGGCGAGAAAGGTATACAGGCTGGCCCCGACCGCGACGGCGCCCAACTGATGGGCGTGGGGCAAGTGGCCGATGACGGTACTGTCGACCAGTGCCACCAGCGGTACGGAAATGTTCGAGAGAATCATCGGCGCGGCGAGCGCCCACACTCGACGATGGGTAGGGCGGTCGCGCCAGTCGGCGATCAGGTTGGACATGCAGGCTCCTTGGGGGAGCGGCATTGTAGCGACACATTGGAAATCTGCAGCGATCCATTGTGGGAGCGAGCTTGCTCGCGATGGCGGTCTGACAATCAACATGGATGTTGAATGTGCCGGCCTCATCGCGAGCAAGCTCGCTCCCACAGGGGTTATGGGGCTGCCTTAATGAATAATCCAGCTCAACAACCAAAGCCCCAACACCAACCAGATAATCCCCATGATGATCGACGCATTCATGAACGCCCGAATCGCCGACCACAACAGCATCAACCCCACAATCAGCGCAATGATGCTGATGATCGACGCGTCCATGCCCAGCGCACGGGACAGCCCTTCGACAAAGTTGCTGCCCGCGTGGCTCAGCAAATTGAACAAGCCGCTGAGGCCGTCAACGATAAAGCGGATTACCGAACCGAGTGCCTGGCCGAGCCATTCGAAAAAACTTTCTACCTGCATGTCGTGAGCGTCCTTGATGAAAGTGGTGGCATGGTTGCCGGACTTGAGCCTTGGGCTATCGAGCAGGGTGCCGAGTTCCCGTAGGAGCTGCCGCAGGCTGCGATCTTTTGATTATGGTGCAAAGATCCGCGCCGCACCGAGACGCTTGCCTTCCCCCGTCATCCCCCCGAAGCTATATGCCTTCAGGAGAGCCCGATGAACCTTGTTGAACTGACCGAACGCCTGCACGCCATCCGTGACCGCAATGACTGGCGGCAATTTCACAGCCCGAAAAACCTGGCCATGGCCGCGAGCGTGGAAATGTCCGAGCTGGTGGAGATTTTCCAGTGGCTGACCGAAGACCAGTCGCGCCAGTTGCCGGCGGACACACTCGCCCATGCCGGGCAGGAAATCGGCGACATCGTGCTCTATCTACTGCTGCTGTGCAGCGAGTTGGGGTTGGACATGAATGAAGTGGTGCGCAGCAAACTCGCGGACAGCGAACGGAGGTTCAGCTGATGAGCGACCGTCATTTCGATCAACTGGCGACCCGCTTCGCCGAAAAAATCTACGGCGGTGCCAAAGGCGCGATCCGCCTGGCGGTGCTTCAGGCCGACCTGGCCGAAACCCTGCCGGACCGACCTTTGCGCGTACTGGACATCGGTGCTGGTCTGGGCCACATGTCGTTGTGGCTGGCCCAGCGTGGTCATGAGGTCACGCTGGCCGAACCCGCCGAGCCGATGCTCGAGGGCGCCCGTCAGCGCTTTGCCGACGCCGGGCAAACAGCGACGTTCATTCAGGCGCCGTGGCAGGATCTGCTCGGCCAACTGACCGAGCCCTACGACCTGGTGCTGTGCCACGCCGTGCTGGAATGGCTGGCCGAACCTCACGCGATCCTGCCGGTCCTGCATCAATTGACCAAACCAGATGGCTGGTTGTCCCTGGCCTTCTACAACCGCGATGCGTTGATCTATCGCAACCTGCTCAAAGGCCACTTCCGCAAGATGCGCAAGAACGACATGGCCGGCGAAAAGCAAAGCCTCACTCCGCAACAGCCCCTTGATCCGCGCGAACTGGCGGCGCAACTTGAAGGCCTGTGGCAGGTCGAAACCCAGAGCGGGGTGCGGGTTTTTCACGACTACATGCCGGTGGAATTCCAGGCCCGCGTCGAACTGGCGGACTTGCTGGAAATGGAACTGGCCCACCGTCGTCACCCAAGTTTTGCCGGGCTTGGGCGCTACTTGCACTGGATCTGTCGGCCGGTCTGATCGGAGCGCGAAATGAACAGTCGTTCGGGGTTATTGGTGATCTGTCTCGGGTTGGCGGCCTGTCAGGGCAGCAACCCTTATGTGGCGTCAACCAATCCCTTGCCCCCCGCGCCGCCTCAGGCGGCCAACACCTTTGACCGCAGCGCCTACCCGGCCCCGCCGCGCGACTACGGGCGTTACCGCAGCTGGGCCTGGCTCAACGGGCAGCTGCCGCCGGGCAGCGCCTGGGCGGATTCGGCGCAGGTCGCCGAAGCCGTCAGCAATGCCCTTGATCAACGTGGCTTGCGCCCGCTGCACGACAATCGCCCGGCCGACCTGTTTGTCAGCGCCGACCTGCACCTGGAAACCCGCCTGCGTCAGGTTCGGGATGACTATGGTTATTACGGCGGCGGTTATGGCGGTTACAACCGCTACGGCAGCGGTTACGGCATGTACAACACCGTGCCGATCGTTCGGACTTATCAGGAACAGGTCGTGGTGGTGCGCGTTGATTTGTTTGACGCTCAGAGCGGTCAACCGGTATGGAGTGCCAGCGCCGAAACCAGCAACCGGGGCAGTCAGAGCGAGCGTGCCGATGCGATACGGGAGGCTGTAGAAAAGGCGATGTCGGCGTATCCTCCTAGTTAGCTTCTGTAGTTAAGAAGCATTACGCAGGTTCATTTCTTCAACCGGAGAAATATCATGTTCCGCCGTCTCGCTTTACTGGCTGTGGCCGTGCTGCTCAGTGCCTGCGCCGGCAACCAGGTCAATCATGACTTCGATGCCAGCCGCGACTTCGCCGCCTATCGCAGCTGGAGCTGGAAAGAACCCGCCCTGCAATATCGCCCCGATGATCCACGGATCAAGAGCGACCTGACTGAACAACGCATCCGCCAATCGGTGACCGAACAGCTGGATCAGCGTGGCCTGCGTCCGGCGGCGGGTGGCCAAAAGGGCGATTTGAGCGTGCAGACCTATTTGATCGTCGAGCAGCGCCAGCAACAAGTAACCACCAACTACGGCGGCGGCGGCGCTTGGGGTAATCCATGGAACGGCTACTGGGGCGGGCCGATGTACAACGAAACCCGTAACGTCAGCTACAAAGTGGCGATCATCCAGATCGACCTGCTTGATGGCAAGGACGGCAAACTGGTGTGGCGCGGCAGTGACGAGCAGATACTCAGCCGCACACCGAACCCGTCGGATCGCAGCACGGCGATACGTGAAACGGTGGGGCGGATATTGGCGAACTATCCACCCAAGTAAGTTAAGTGGGGGTGTAAGCGATAGTGTGGCGAGCGAGCCTGCTCCCTCGCCACAAGGTGAGGGCAATGGCAGATCAGGCAACCGGCCGCCAATGCCCCGCCATATGCTCAAGATCCCCCGCACCCACCAACAGCAAATCCCCGCTCGACCCTGCTGCGCTGGCCAGCAATGTCACCTCACTGGGCAACCGCACCGGTTTGCGAAATTGCACCGCAATCTCGACATTCGCCGCCGGCAGATGATCGGCAAGCGCCGCAAGGGTTCGGGCCTTGTTCCACAACCCATGGGCGATGGCCGTCGGGAAACCGAAGAGTTTGGCGCTGACGGCACTCAGGTGAATCGGGTTGTAGTCGCCGGACACTTTGGCGTACTGCCGTCCTATGTCCGACGGCGCTTTCCAGTGATCCACTTCCGACATTTCCAGCGTCGACGCCAACACGTCCTCGACGGGCTCGCCTGCGAGTTTGACCCCGCGGCACAACATCTGGCTTTCAGCTTCCCACAACGCCCCCAGCTGATCGTCGAGCGTCGTCACCAGATCGAACGTCGCGCCTTTTTCATGGGGCTGAAGGTTTTGCACCTGAACGCTGACCCGCACGCGATTCACGCCGCCCATTGGGCGAAAGATACGAATGCGGTTGCTCAGGTGAATCAACCCCAGCAGCGGGAACGGAAACTCCTTGGCCGTCAGCAATTGCATCTGTAACGCGAACGCGAGGATGTGTGGATACGTGGGCGGCAACAAACCGTTGTCGGCAAAACCGCAGACCTTGCGATAGTCCGCCAGGCGCTTGGGGTCGACATTGATCCAGCAGCGCAAACCCGAATCGGGCAGGGTGGTGCCGGTGATTTTGCGTCGCGTCGCGGCCCGCACGTACAGTCCCGACAGGCTGGGTTCGCGGTTGAGTATGTGCCAATCGATGATCATGCCTAAGCCCCCAAAACACTTTGTCCGCACACTCGCAGGGCTTGCCCGGTGAACGCGCCAGTACCCGGTTGAGCCAGCCACGCCACCGCTTCGGCGACGTCTTGCGGCAGACCGCCCTGGCCCAGCGAACTCATGCGCCGCCCGGCCTCACGCACGCCGAACGGAAGATGCGCAGTCATCTGGGTTTCGATGAAACCGGGTGCTACCGCATTGATGCTGATGCCGCGTTCATTCAGCAATGGCGCCCAAGCCTGGGCCAGGCCGATCAGCCCGGCCTTGCTCGCGGCGTAATTGGTTTGCCCGCGATTGCCGGCGATGCCGCTGATGGACGCCAGCAGGATCACCCGGCCGTTGTCGTGCAGGGTACCGCTGTCGAGCAGCGCCTTGGTCAGCACTTGCGGCGCATTGAGGTTGACCGCCAACACCGCGTCCCAGAATTCAGGGGTCATGTTGGCCAGGGTTTTATCCCGAGTGATGCCAGCGTTGTGCACCACGATGTCGATGCCGTCGGGCAGTTGCTCGACCAACTGCGCAGCGGCATCTTCGGCGCAAATGTCCAGGGTGATGCTGCGCCCGCCGAGGCGTGCGGCGAGGGCTTCGAGATCAGTCTTGGCCGGTGCAACGTCGAGCAGGATCACGTCGGCCCCGTCACGGGCCAGGGTTTCGGCGATGGAGGCGCCAATGCCGCGTGCAGCACCCGTGACCAGTGCCTTGCGGCCGGACAATGGACGAGTCCAGTCCATCACCTGTGTGTTGCAGGCTTTCAAGCGAATCACTTGCCCGGAAACGAACGCACTTTTGGGCGAGAGGAAAAACCTCAACGGGCCTTCCAGTTGATCCTCTGCACCTTCGCCGACATAGATCAACTGCAAGGTGCCGCCGCTGCGCAGCTCCTTGGCCAGCGAACGGCTGAAGCCTTCCAGCGCTCGCTGGGCACTGGCGGCGAACGGATCGCTCAAGGTCTCCGGCGCGCGCCCCAGAATCACCAGGTGCGCGCTGTGATCGAGGTTTTTGATCAGTGGCTGGAAGAACTCTCGCAGCTGTTTGAGTTGATCGGTTTGCACCAGGTCGCTGGCGTCAAACACCACGGCTTTGAGTTTGGGGCCGTGGCCGGGAATCCACGCGGTGGCCAGTGACGGCTCGGTGCCGTAACTGTAAATCGCGTCGGTCAGGCGGTTGGCGAAGGTGCCGATTTTCTCCGTCAACGGGCCACCGCCGATCAACAGCGCCCCCTCGACAGGCCGCAGCCGGCCTGCTTGCCAGCGCTCCAGCCGAACCGGCGACGGCAGACCCAGGGCCCCGACCAAACGATGGCCGATGGACGAATTGGCGAAGTCGATATAGCGGTCAGACATGTAACGCACTCCAGCAGCTGGGGTTCAAAGTGTGGACCATGAATGGCAATCAGTCGTTCGATCCACGAGATAAGGCCTACGCTTGATCATTGTAGGAGCTGCCGAAGGCTGCGATCTTTTGATCTTGATCCCAAAAAACAGAGTCAAAAGATCGCAGCCTTCGGCAGCTCCTACAGGGGGCGGTGTTCACAATTGAATATTTAATCAGGAGCTTTTCATGACTCAACTGCGCCGCGTTGCGATTATTGGTGGTAACCGTATCCCCTTTGCCCGGTCCAACGGGCCGTACGCCACCGCCAGTAATCAGGCGATGCTCACCGCCGCGCTCGAAGGCCTGATCGAACGTTACAACCTGCACGGTGTGCGCATGGGCGAGGTGGCGGCGGGGGCGGTGGCCAAGCACGCCCGGGATATGAGCCTGACCCGCGAATGTGTGCTTGGCTCGCGGCTGTCGCCAACCACCCCGGCCTACGACATCCAGCAAGCCTGCGGCACTGGGCTGGAGGCGACGTTGTTGGTGGCGAACAAAATCGCCCTGGGTCAGATCGAATGTGGCATTGCCGGTGGCGTCGACACAGCCTCGGACGTGCCGATCGGTGTTAACGAAAGCCTGCGCAAGATCCTCCTGCAGGCCAACCGCGCCCGAAGCACCGCCGACAAACTGAAAACCTTCCTGCAACTGCGTCCCCGCCATTTGATGCCCGACTTTCCAAGCATCAGCGAGTCGCGCACCGGTCTGTCGATGGGCGAGCACTGCGAGTTGATGGCCCAGGCCTGGAACATTCCGCGCGACGAACAGGACCAACTCGCGTTGGACAGTCACCAGAAAATGACCGCGTCCTACACCGAAGGCTGGCACAACGATTTGATGACGCCGTTCCTCGGCCTGACCCGCGACAACAACCTGCGCCCGGACCTGACCCTGGAAAAACTGGCCTCACTGAAACCGGCCTTCGAGAAAAGCGCCAAGGGCACCCTGACCGCGGGCAATTCCACGCCACTCACCGATGGTGCGTCGTTGGTGCTGCTGGGCAGTGAAGAATGGGCCAAGGAACGTGGTCTGCCGATCCTTGCCTATTTGCGCGATGGCGAGGTGGCGGCGGTGGATTTCGTCAACGGGGCTGAAGGGCTATTGATGGCGCCGGTGTATGCGGTGCCGCGTTTGCTGGCGCGCAATGGCCTGACCTTGCAGGACTTCGATTACTACGAAATCCACGAAGCCTTCGCCGCGCAGGTGCTCTGCACGCTAAAGGCCTGGGAGGATCCGGAATATTGCAAAACCCGCCTCGGTCTCGATGCGCCACTGGGCTCCATCGACCGCAGCCGCCTCAACGTCAAAGGCAGTTCACTGGCGGCGGGGCATCCGTTTGCCGCGACCGGCGCACGCATCGTCGCGAGCCTGGCGAAGTTGCTGGATGCGGCGGGCAAGGGCCGAGGCTTGATCTCGATCTGCGCCGCCGGTGGTCAGGGCATTACAGTAATTATTGAGCGCTGAGGATCGCGGCGCTTTGCTGTGCGGCCAGCTGCCGATTGCGGTTGGCGTAACTCTCGGCCATCACTGAACAGACGATCAGCTGCAACGGGTGGTAGATCATGATCGGCAGCAGGATCAGCCCAAGCCCCGGGTTGGCGCCGAAGATCAGCGCCGCCATTGGCGCACCGGCGGCCAGGGATTTCTTGCTGGCGCAAAATACCGCGGCGATTTCATCGGCCGGGCTGAATTTCAATGCGCGAGCGGTGCGGGTGGTCATCCACAGGATGATTGCCAGCAGAATCGCACTGCCGATCAGTGCCGTGAGGATCACGCTGTTGCCCTGCTTTTGCCACATCCCCGAGACCATCGAATTGCAGAACGCCGCGTAGACCAGCAACAGAATCACCAGCTTGTCGGCGATATTGGTATAGCGCTTGTGGCGGGCGAAGAACTTTCCGAGGAACGGCCGCAGCAATTGGCCGAGTATAAGTGGCAACAGCAACATGGCGCAGAGGTCGAGCAGGGTTGAGCCCAGATCGATGCCGCCCGCGCCGCTGCCGACCACGAAACTTACCAGCAACGGCGTCAGGAAAATCCCCAGCACGCTGGACAGGCTCGCGTTGAGAATCGCCGCCGGTACGTTGCCGCCCGCGCTGCCGGTCAGGGCCACGGACGAGGAAATGGTCGAGGGCAGGGCACAGAGATACAGGAAACCCAGCATCAGCAGTGAAGGCATGTGCGAACTCAACAGCTTGTCACTGAGCAGCCAGATCAGCGGAAACACCGCGAAGGTGAAACCCTGAACCATCACGTGCAGCTTCCAGTTTTTCAGACCGTGAGTGATCTGCTCGCTGGATAGGTTGACTCCGTGCAGGAAGAACACCAGGAACACGCCGATGTTGATTACGTATTCAGCGTGCATTCCGCCGCCGGTGGCGCCGAAGGTCGGGAAGAAATACGCCAGCAGCGTGGCGATCAACATGCCGCACAAGAACCAGTCGGTGACCACGCGTTTGAGGTGTTTGAAGGCATGCATAACAGGCACCGAATACATTTGTAAGAATTGGTGACTTAGCCTAACGTCGGCTTCATCAGCCGTCTTGCGACATAAGGCCAATCAATGCCGACTAACGGACAACTTTCCCTCGAACGGACGATTCCGACGCTGACGGCGTTGCCGCGTCCGCTGTATGCCCGTGCGGAAAGTCTCAACGCCGGTTCATGGACGCCGCCGCATCGACACGATTGGGTGCAGTTTTCCTACGCGATCAGCGGCGTTCTCGGCGTGCACACCGCCGAAGGCAGTTTTTTTGCGCCGCCGCAGTGGGGCATCTGGATTCCGGCGGATCTCGAACACCAGGTGGTGACTTCGATGCGCGCCGAGATGCGCAGCCTCTATGTGCGCCGCGAGGATTGTGAATGGGCGGACGGGCGTTGCCGGGTGCTGGAAGTGACGCCGTTGGCCCGGGAACTGATCAAGAGTTTTTGTTTGCTGCCGGTGGAATATCCGCAGGGCGACAGCCAGGAATCGCGGCTGGTGAGTGTGCTGCTGGATCAGTTGGCGCATCTGCCGGAGGTCGGCTTCTCGCTACCGTTACCGCGCCATGAACGGTTGCTGGGGTTGTGCAACGAGCTGATTGAAAGCCCTGAGCGGAACGTGACGTTGCAGGCGTGGGCGGAGCGATTGGGGACGTCGGAGAAGACCTTGATGCGGCTCTTTCAGCGGGAAACCGGGTTGAGCTTTCGAGGGTGGCGCCAGCGGATGCGGTTGCTGTCGTCGTTGAGTTTGCTGGAGGAGGGCGACAGCGTGACGAATGCCGCGCTGTCTTGTGGGTATGACTCGACTTCGGCGTTTATTGCGGCGTTTAAGGGGTTGTTTGGGTTTACGCCAGGGGAGTTGTTTCGGCAGTGAGAACCAGCCCCTCACCCCAGCCCTCTCCCCACGGGGGAGAGGGGGAAAGGGGGCCGATCTTCATGTTCTTCAAATCCTGAGTTCGGCTTGATTTCTCAGGTCGATGTAGCTCCAAGAGCAACTCGGTCAGTCCCCTCTACCCCTTGGGGAGAGGGTTAGGGTGAGGGGTGGATCTCAAGCCCTCCCCAATCTCAAGTCCTGAACCGCCGAACCAACCCATCCAGCTCATTCGACAACCCCGCCAGACTCTGTGAATCCAGCCGCGCCGAATTCGCCAGTTCCGCCACCAACTGCGCATCACCATGAATCTGGCTGATGTGCCGATTGATGTCTTCCGCCACCTGATGCTGTTCTTCCGCCGCGGTAGCGATCTGGGTGTTCATGTCGCGAATCACGTCCACCGACTCCCGAATCAGCCCAAAACTGCTGCGTGCTTCACCGATCCGTGTCACCGACTGCTGAGACACTTCCAGACTGGCGTGCATTTGCTGAGTCACCTGGCTCGTACGTTTGGCAAGGTTGCCCAGCAATCCGTCGATTTCCGCCGTGGAATCCGCCGTGCGTTTGGCCAGTGCCCGAACTTCATCGGCCACCACCGCAAACCCACGACCCTGTTCACCGGCCCGCGCTGCTTCGATGGCCGCGTTCAGCGCCAGCAGGTTGGTCTGTTCGGCAATCGAGCGAATGGTCCCGAGGATTGACTGAATGTCGTTGCTGTCGCGCTCAAGCTGTTGCATCGACTGGGCCGACTGTTCGATTTCCTGGCTCAAGCGATCAACGCTGGTCACGGCCGCATCAATCTGCTGCTGACCTTCACGCGCTTGGCGCTGGCCGCTGTCGGCCGATTCCGCCGCCTGGCTGCAAGAGCGCGCGACTTCGTTGGCGGTGGCGACCATTTCGTGGAACGCCGTGGAAACCATGTCCACCGCTTCACGCTGACGCCCGGCGGCTTCGGCCATGTCGCTGGAGACCTGGGTCGAGCTCGTGGAGGTGGCGAGGATCTTGGTCGCGGCGCCGCCAATGCTCTGGATCAGGTTGCGAATTGCCGCCAAGAACTGGTTGAACCAGTTGGCCAGTTGCGCGGTTTCGTCGCTGCCACGGATTTGCAGGTTCTTGGTCAGGTCGCCTTCACCTTGGGCGATGCCTTCCAGACCGCTGGCCACGCTGCGGATCGGCCGCACGATGAGGCTGGCGAAACTGGCACCGACGATGGCGAAGAACACGGCCAGTACGGCGGCGATGATCGCGATCAGCCAGGTCAGTTGGGTGGCGGAGCTCATCACGTCGCTCTGTTTGATCAGACCGATGAAGGTCCAACCCAATTGCTCCGACGGCCAGACGTTGGCCATGTAGCGCTCGCCGTTGAGCTCGACTTCGACCAGGCCTTTACCGGCCTTGGCCAGTTGCGCGTAGCCCTCGCCGAGGCTGCTCAGGGCTTTGAAGTTGTGCTCCGGTTGTTTCGGATCGACCAGTACGGTGCCAGAGTTTTCCAGCAGCATCAGGTAACCGGTTTCGCCCAGCTTGATCTGTTTGACGAGTTCGGTCATCTGTTTGAGCGACACGTCGATGCTGACCACACCGCCGTTGGTGCCCAGCTTGTTGTCGATGGTGCGTACGGTGCTGACGTAGGACGTATCATTTTCGGCCCAGTAATAGGCCTCGGTGCGGAACGGCTTGCCCGGTTTGGCCTGGGCTGCCTTGTACCAGGGACGCTGGCGAGGATCGTAGTTGGCGAGCTTGGCATCGTCCGGCCACGACACATAACCGCCCGCCGCGGTGCCGAGGATGGCGTAGGCGTAGGATGGATGGGCGTTGCCCAGGTCCTGCAGGAGGCCGAAGACTTTTTTGTCCATCTCGCCCTGCGGAACGCTCTCGGCGTTGGCGCCCATGTAGGTCTTGAGGCTGTCGTCGGAGTTTTTGATCAGCGGTTGCTTGGCCAGGTAATCCACGTTCTGGCTGATGCCGTCAAAGAACAGTTGCATGGCGTTGCTGACCTGACGAATTTCGCGGCCACTGCCGTCAACGAAACTGTCCTTGGCATCACTGCGCAAGTTCAGCACAACCAGGGTAGCGACCAGCACCACCGGCAAGCAGGCGATGATTGCAAACGCCCAGGTCAACTTCTGTTTGATGTTCATCCGCGCTCCAGATTTTTTTTGTAGGCCCACGCAGTGCAGATGACTCGCGGAGTATTGGCAGAACGATTGTCGGACAAATCACTTTGTCTCTGATGACTTCGGCTGGCCGAGGCGGAAATTGAGGCCTGTTGAGAAAAATCCTACGAAGGGTATGAATCGAGATGTCAGCTTCTGTCGCAAATACCCGCTTAGCCCTTCAGCAACAAGTGACGCAGGGTCAGCTATGATCTGTGGCGGCCGATGACGACCGGTGGTTGTTGATTGATTAAACCGGCACATTGTGTGCTTCTTGACGGTCACAGGAACGTTCATAGGTCGGCAACCCCTCCCCCGAATGAGTGGATTGCCGTATAACGAATGACTTTCGCGTGTTTGGTAATAAAGGACCCTCAATAAAAGCTGATGAAGACTCCAAAACGCATTGAACCCCTGATCGAGGACGGTCTGGTCGACGAGGTGCTGCGCCCACTCATGAGTGGTAAAGAAGCAGCTGTTTATGTGGTGCGCTGCGGCAACGAGTTACGTTGCGCGAAAGTCTACAAGGAGGCGAATAAACGCAGTTTCCGTCAGGCGGCCGAGTATCAGGAAGGCCGCAAGGTGCGCAACAGCCGTCAGGCTCGTGCGATGGCCAAGGGCTCCAAGTTCGGCAAGAAAGAAACCGAAGACGCCTGGCAGAATGCCGAAGTGGCGGCGTTGTTCCGTCTGGCCGGTGCTGGCGTTCGGGTCCCTCAGCCTTACGACTTCCTTGAAGGCGTGCTGTTGATGGAACTGGTGGCCGATGAGTACGGTGATGCCGCGCCGCGTCTGAACGACGTGGTGCTGGAACCGGATCAGGCGCGCGAGTATCACGCGTTCCTGATTTCGCAGATCGTGCTGATGTTGTGTACCGGTCTGGTGCACGGTGACCTGTCGGAGTTCAACGTACTGCTGACCCCGACCGGCCCGGTGATCATCGATCTGCCGCAAGCGGTCGACGCAGCGGGCAACAACCACGCGTTCAGCATGCTGGAGCGGGATGTGGGCAACATGGCGTCCTACTTCGGGCGGTTTGCGCCGGAGTTGAAAAAGACCAAGTACGCCAAGGAAATGTGGGCCCTGTTCGAAGCCGGCACCTTGCACCCGGCCAGCATCTTGACCGGCGAGTTCGACGAGCCGGAAGAGTTGGCTGACGTTGGCGGGATCATGCGCGAGATCGAGGCTGCACGCCTTGATGAAGAGCGCAAACAAGCGGTGCGCGCGGCAGATGATGCGCCACCGGGTAAAACCGAAGAGCCGCCTCCGCCTTGGATGCAGTGATTGGTTAACGAAAAACCCGGCTTTGGCCGGGTTTTTTGTGGATGTTAAGTCTTTGTGTTGTGGTGTTAGTTAAAGCCACCCCTCACCCCAGCCCTCTCCCCACGGGGGAGAGGGGGAAAGGGAGCAGATCTCCATGTTTTTCAAAGCCTGAGTTCGACTCGGGCTCTCAGGTCGCAAAATTTCTTTTAAACACCACGGTCAGTCCCCTCGCCCCTTTGGGGAGAGGGTTAGGGTGAGGGGTGGCTTCCAGATCCACACAAAATCGCGTCTACTGCCACCGGCCCAAAACCACACTCAAGGATTGAATGTGAACACCGCATCCCTCCGCAACGCCCAACTCATCATCACCGCCCGCCTGGTTTCAGACTTCGGTGCCTTCCTCAACATGGTCGCCCTGGCCACCTACGTCTACCTGCTCAGCAACAGCGCCATGAACGTCGGCATCTTCCTCGCCAGCCGTGTGGCCGGTGGGATCTTCGCCAGCCTCATCGGCACGACGTTTTATCGCCGTTGGGCCGGGCGCCTGCCGCTGATTGCCTTCGACCTGTTACGCGCCGGGCTGCTGGGCCTGCTGCTTGTGCTACCTGTCGCCCAGCAGATGCTGCTGTTACCGGTGATCGCTTTCGGTCTGGGATTTGGCAACTCGATGTTCGCCATCGGCCTAAACAGTCAGTTACCGCACCTGATCGAAAGCGAACACCTGCTCAAGACCAACGCCTGGATCACCTCGGCGTCGTCGGCAGCCATGGTCGGTGGGAGTCTGGTGTCTGGGCTTTTAGTGGCAGCATTCGGCTTTGAAACAGTGTTTGCATTGAACGTGGTCACTTATCTGCTGGCCGCGTTGTTCATCTTGCCGCTGCGCTTTTCAACACCTGCGCCCAGCGCCGAACCCACCCACGAACGTGGTGAATGGGCGGCCCTGCTCCAGGGGCTGCGCAGTACACCGGTGGTGGCGGCGATGCTCGCGGTGGCCATGGCTGACACCCTTGGCAGTGCCGCGCACAACGTGGGGTTTCCGATCATTTCCAGACTGCTGACGCCCGAGTCCGCCAGCACCACGCTGGGCCTGATGCTGGCGGTCTGGGCCAGCGGAAAACTCATCGGCGCGCGCATCGCCAGCCGGCGGAAAGGTTCGGACAACGTGAACCTGGAGCGACGATTTTTCTTTGGTGTGTTGCTGATGTCCTGCGGCTTCATCCTGATGTTTCAGCAGCAGACCCTTTACGGGCTACTGCTGTTCGCGCTGCCGGCGGGGTTGGGCGACGGTTTCTCGGAAGTCGGCCTGATGTCGCGTCTGCAGCGCGAACCGGACAGCCTGCGCCTGCCGATTTTCAGCTTTCTGACGCTGTTGCAAATGACCGGGTTCGGCGTCGGTATGCTGATCGCCGCACCGTTCTATTCGTGGTGGGCGCCGGGTGCCGTGGTGCTGTTGTTCCACGGGATCCCCCTCACCACCTTGTTGGTGGTGAAAGGGCTGGCAATCAGGGGCGAGCGGGTGAGGCGCAGCAGCCCGACTCCAGGTTCTTGAGGATCGGACAGTCGGGACGGTGATCACCGTGGCAGTGTTCGACCAGGTCCTGCAGGGTGTCGCGCAGTTGGCCGAGTTCGCGGATTTTCTGGTTCAGCTCATCAATGTGCTGACGGGCCAGGGCCTTCACGTCGGCGCTGGCTCGTTGGCGGTCCTGCCAGAGGGTCAGCAGTTTGCCGACTTCTTCCAGTGAGAACCCCAGGTCCCGGGAGCGCTTGATGAACGCCAGGGTGTGCAGGTCGTCGTCGCCGTAAACCCGATAGCCGCTGTCGGTACGATGGGCGGCCTTGAGCAAGCCGATGGATTCGTAATAACGAATCATCTTCGCGCTCAGGCCGCTTTGGTGGGCCGCTTGGCCGATGTTCATCGGTTGTCCTCCAGATCCTTGGGTTTCCAGGTTTTCAACAGTAGCGCATTGCTCACCACGCTGACGCTCGACAACGCCATGGCCGCGCCGGCCAGCACCGGGTTGAGGAAACCGAAGGCTGCCAGCGGAATGCCGATCAGGTTGTAGACGAAGGCCCAGAACAGATTCTGACGAATCTTCGCGTAGGTCTTGCGACTGATCTCCAGCGCCGCCGGTACCAGCCGTGGGTCGCCGCGCATGAGGGTGATCCCGGCTGCGTGCATCGCAACGTCGGTGCCACCGCCCATGGCGATGCCGATGTCGGCGGCGGCCAGGGCAGGGGCGTCGTTGATGCCGTCGCCGACCATTGCCACGACCCCGGTTTTCTTGAGTGTGGCGACGGTGGCGGCTTTGTCCGCCGGCAGTACTTCCGCGTGGACATCCTTGATGCCCAGTGCCTCGGCAACCACTTTGGCACTGCCGCGATTATCGCCAGTCAGCAGGTGGCTGCTGATGTTGCGTGCGCTGAGTTGTTGCACGGCTTGTAGCGCGCCGGGTTTGAGGGTGTCGCCGAAAGCGAAGAGGCCTAACACTCGTGGCTCGGAGCTTTGCTCGATCAGCCAGGACAGGGTCCGGCCTTCGGTTTCCCACGCGGTGGCGGAGTCCGACCATTCACCTGCGCTCAAGCCGCTCTCTTCCAACAGACGACGATTGCCCAGCGCCAATCGACGACCATCGAGAGTGCCCGCGATGCCGCGGCCGATCAGGGACTGGCTGTCGGTGACATCGGCCACCGTCAAACCGCGTTCGGCGCAAGCGTCCAGAACCGCCTTGGCCAGTGGGTGTTCGCTGCCGCGTTGCAGGGCGCCGGCCATTTGCAGCAGGGCCGCTTCGTCATTGTTGATTGCGCTCAAATGAGCGATGCGCGGAGTACCCGACGTCAGCGTGCCAGTCTTGTCGAACACCACCGCACTGACTTCATGGGCACGCTCCAACGCTTCGGCGTCCTTGATCAAAATCCCGTGGCGCGCTGCCACGCCGGTGCCGGCCATGATCGCTGTCGGCGTGGCCAGCCCGAGCGCGCATGGGCAAGCGATCACCAATACCGCGACGGCATTGATCAGCGCCGTTTCCATTGGCGCGCCATACAACCACCAACCGATCAAGGTCGCCAACGCGATCAACAGGACCGTTGGCACGAACACTTGGCTTACTTTATCCACCAGTTTCTGGATCGGTGCCTTCGCCGCTTGAGCATCTTCGACCAGGCGGATGATGCGGGCGAGGACGGTTTCCGCGCCCAAGGCCAGGGTGCGAACGAGCAACCGGCCTTCGCCATTGATCGCGCCGCCGGTGACCTTGTCGCCGGGTTGTTTGGGCACCGGCAGGCTTTCGCCGCTGATCAGCGCTTCGTCGGCGTGGCTCTGGCCTTCGACCACTTCCCCGTCCACCGGGAAGCGCTCGCCGGGTTTGACCATGACCAGATCATTGAGGCGCAACGCGCTGATGGCGACATCTTGCTCGCGGCCGTCGATCACCTGAATCGCTCGCTCGGGTCGCAAGGCCTCAAGGGCGCGAATGGCACTGGCGGTCTGGCGTTTGGCGCGGCTTTCCAGGTATTTGCCCAGCAGCACCAAGGCAATCACCACCGCCGAGGCTTCGAAATAGAGGTGCGGCATGCGCCCGGCGGCGGTGGCCCATTCATAGAGACTCAAGCCATAACCGGCGCTGGTGCCCAGCGCGACCAGCAAATCCATGTTGCCGGCACCGGCGCGCACGGCTTTCCAGGCAGCGACGTAAAAGCGCGCACCGAAGATGAATTGCACCGGCGTGGCCAACGCGAATTGCACCCAGGCCGGGAGCATCCAGTGCACGCCGAACGGTTGCAGCAACATCGGCAGCACCAACGGTGCGGCGAGGATGATCGCCATGATCAAGGCCCAACGCTCGCGGTGCAGGCGTTGTTGTTGATTATCGGTTTGCGGGTGTTCGACTTCCCAGACACTGGCGCTGTAGCCCGCCTTGGTCACTGCGCCGATCAGGGTTTGCGGATCGATCTGGCCGAGCAGTTCAAGATGGGCGCGTTCATTGGCCAGGTTGACGCTGACGCTCTTGACCCCCGGCACCTTGGCCAGCGCTCGTTCGACCCGGCCGACGCAGGAGGCGCAGGTCATGCCGTCGATGCTCAATTCCAGACTCTGCTGCGGCACGCTGTAACCCGCCTGCTGCACCGCTTCCATCAAGGCCGGCAGGCTGTCGCTGGGCGCTTGAACCCGGGCCTGTTCGGTGGCCAGGTTGACGCTGACGGCAGAGGCGCCGATGACTTTGCTCAAGGCACGCTCGACACGCCCGGCGCAACTGGCGCAGGTCATGCCGGCAATCGGCAGATCGAAAGTGGTGGATTCGGACATCGGTCACGCTCCCTGTAGAAGATGACTACAGGATCAACCTTGCCATGCTGGCAAGGTCAAGCGCCATGTCTCAGATCAAAAGATCGCAGTCTTCGGCAGCTCCTACATTGACCGTGTGTTAACCCGATCCCGTAGGAGCTGCCGAAGGCTGCGATCTTTTTACAGGCAACTCAATATTCGAGAGCCGCAGGCTTGAGGTACATCCCTTCCTGCGTCATCGCAATCCGGAACTTCAACACGTCACCGGCCTTGAGCGTGATGTTCTGCGAACCCGGTGCGAGCATGCCCGGGTTGCAACCCGGCGCCTGGCCCGGCAGCAGCTTCAGGCGCAAGGACACATTGCCCGGTGGCAGGTTGAACGAGGTGCTTTGTTCCTGGAACAACCGCGCCGACAGCTGATCCTGGATATACACGCCAATCTCGCAGGAGGTCGCGACTTCCAGGCGCTCGCGGGAAATGATCAGTACGCCATAGTCCTCCCCGGCGGCTTGAACTGAAGGTGTCGCGGCAAATAGGCTGAGAAAGCCAAACAGGCTGAAAGCTGACCAGCGCATGGCTGAATCTCCTGATGTCGAGTCATTGATGGACACAGCTTGGCCGAGCGCGGCGCTGATTGCCAGCCCGGCAGCTCACTTCAGAACTTGACCTTGCCATGGTGGCAAGCTCGAGACTGCACGCAACCTTATTCAAGGAGTCATCCCATGCAAGTGTTCAACGTTCAAGGCATGTCCTGCGGTCACTGCGTCAAAGCCATCACTCAGGCGCTGCAAGCCAAGGATCCTGCGGCCAGCGTGCGTATCGATCTGGTTGCGAAAGAAGTCGGTGTCGAGAGCGCTTTGTCGGCGGATCAGGTGATCGCGGTGATCACCGAAGAGGGCTACGACGCCAAGGTTGCCTGAGACAAAGCGCAATCCCCTGTGGGAGCGGCGGTTTTGTATTCATCCAGTGGTTTTTAATAGTTAGCGACCTAACGGAATGTTCAAGGCGTCCATGCGCGGCTAGACTGTGGGGCTGCCGCCCCTGTCCAACTGGATGCCTGATGAACCTCCGTACCATTTTGATTCTTGGCGCCTTGAGCGCCTTCGGTCCGCTGGCGATCGATTTCTATCTGCCGGCTTTCCCGGCGATGGCGCTCGCCTTCGGCACCGATGAAAAACACGTTCAGCTGACCCTGGCGGCGTATTTCCTGGGCTTGTCCATCGGTCAACTGGCTTATGGCCCGGTGGCGGATCGCTTTGGGCGACGCATTCCCCTGCTGACCGGTGTCGGGCTGTTCACCGCAGCCTCTCTGGCCTGCGCCTACGCGCCGAACCTCGAATGGTTGATGGGCGCGCGTTTCATTCAGGCGCTGGGTGGTTGCGCAGGGATGGTGATTTCCCGCGCGGTCGTCAGCGATAAATGCGATGCGGTGGGTTCGGCGAAGGTCTTTTCACAGCTGATGCTGGTGATGGGCTTGGCGCCGATTCTTGCGCCGATGCTGGGTGGGCTGTTGGTCAACACCACGGGCTGGCAGTCGATCTTTCTCGTGTTGACCGGTTTCAGTGCGCTGGCAGGGTTGGCCGTGGCGCTGGGGCTGCCGGAAAGTCTGCCGGCCCATGTGCCGCGTCAACCGTTGTCCGGCGCGTTGCGGCAGTACGGTCGACTGTTGTCGGATCCGGTGTTCCTCGGCCACGCCTTGACTGGTGGCATCGCCATCGCCGGGATGTTTGCCTATATCGCCGGTTCACCGTTCGTCTTCATCAAACTTTATGGCGTGCCGGCCGAGCATTTCGGCTGGCTGTTCGGTACCAATGCGGCGGGTTTCATTTTGGTCGCGCAGCTCAACGCGCGACTGCTGGCAAAGCGCGGCCCGGCGTTCTTGCTGGCGCGCACCGTGTGGATCTACGTAGGCGCCGGTCTGGCGCTGCTGGCCGTCAGTTCGTTGCACACCGCGCAGCTATGGCCGTTGCTGATTCCGCTGTTTGTCTGCATCGCCAGCCTCGGTTGCATCCTCCCCAACGCCTCGGCCTGCGCCATGAACGGGCAGGGCGCTCGCGCCGGCAGTGCGTCGGCGATGCTCGGTTGCCTGCAATTCAGCGTTGCCGCCGGGGCAGCAGCATTGGTGGGTGTTTTACACGACGGCAGCGCCATGCCGATGGCCATGGTCATCAGCCTGTGCGGAGTTCTGGTGGTGAGCGTGGCGATGCTCACCCGACGTTTGCAAAATGCCCGGGCGCTGGCGCAAGCCCAGGTCTGAGGACGGACTCAGCCAGCGGCACGCTGCTGGCGGTCAATAATTTGATGAGGTGCTTGTAGCCGCGCTTCAAGGGTGCGGGTGAAGGCGCGGGCTTCGGCTTCGCTGCGGAATGTCACGGCGTGTTGGTCCAGACGGACTTGCCACTGGGATTTTGCCAATTCTTTTATCAGGATCTTCATTGCTGATCTCTCCTCTCGTAAAAGATGTCACGTAAAAGACTGTGCCGCAGAGCCTCGATTGTAGACCTCAATACGATCGCAATTGTGACAAGGGTCAACTCTCGGACTGACGGTGTCGCCCATCTGGGCGACAACTGTGTCAGTTTGTTTCAGAACCCTTCGAGCACAATCTTGCCCTTGGATTTGCCACTTTCGAGCAGCTCATGGGCACGGCGCAGGTTCGCCGCGTTGATGGTCCCGAAGTGCTCGCCGACCGTGGTCTTCAGCGTCCCGGCGTCGATCAGCTCAGCCACGCGGTTAAGCAATTTGTGCTGCTCGATCATGTCCGCAGTTTCGAACAGCGAGCGGGTGTACATGAACTCCCAGTGCAGCGACAGGCTCTTGCGCTTGAGCTTGGTCACGTCCAGCGCCTTTGGATCATCGATCAGGGCCAGTTTGCCTTGCGGCGCCAAAGCCTCGACCAATTGGTCCAGGTGGTGATCGGTCTGGGTCAGGCTGGCAACGTGGGTCACCTGATCGAGGCCGGCACGTTTGAGTTCTTCGCTCAACGGCTGACTGTGATCGATCACCAGGTCGGCACCCAGCTCACGAACCCAGCTCTGGGTTTGCGGGCGAGAAGCGGTGCCGATGACTTTCAGCCCGGTAAGCTGGCTGGCCAGTTGCGTGAGGATCGACCCCACACCACCAGCGGCACCGACGATCAAAAGGCTCTGGCCTTCATCGGTTTTGCCTTCACGCACTTGCAGGCGTTCGAAGAGTAACTCCCACGCGGTGATAGCGGTCAGCGGCAGCGCGGCGGCTTCGGCGAAACCAAGGGTTTTCGGCATATGGCCGACGATCCGCTCATCGACCACGTGCAGTTCGCTGTTGCCGCCCGCGCGGGCGATGGAGCCGGCGTAGAAGACTTTGTCGCCGGCCTTGAACAGCGTCACTTCACTGCCGACGGCCTTGACCACACCGGCCACGTCCCAGCCCAGCACTTTCGGCGCGCCCGCTTCAGGCTGGACGTTCTGGCGGACCTTGGTGTCCACCGGGTTGACCGAGATGGCTTTGACTTCCACCAACAGGTCACGCGGGCCGGCAACCGGGTCTGGCAGTTCGATGTCTTGCAGAGCGTTTGAGTCGCTGATTGGCAAGGAGGCGTAGTAGGCAATGGCTTTCATTGGAACTCCTGAAAAGTAATAAAGAAGGTAGAAATCAGACGATGGAGCGCAGGCGCTTGAGGTCGAAGTGTTCGAGAAAGTCGCCAGCCTTGGCGCGGAAGTTCTGGACATGTGCGCTGGCGTCATGGGCTTGCAGGGCTTCGTCGCTGCTCCATTTTTCGATCATGTAGAAGGCGTGAGGATTGGCGAGGTCCTGGTGCAAGTCGTATTGACCGCAACCGGCCTCGGCGCGGGTCGGTTCCAGCAGCGCCCGCAGGTGCTGTTCGAGGGCGTCTTGCTGGCCGGCTTTGGCGATGAGGGTGGCGATAGCGGTAAAAGGCTGGGACATGTTCGACTCCGGAAAGGGGATGGATTCACTGGCACGGATGATTGGCTATTTCTCTGCAAGATAAAACCCGCTAAAAGAGCAGTCTCTTTCAATATTTTTTTGATAATCGAGGCTGAAATGCTGCGTTTCGATGACTTGCAGTTGTTTGTCCGCGCGGCGGACCTGGGCAGTCTGTCAGCGGCGGCGCGTGGGATGGACATGTCGGCCGCGGTAGCCAGTGCGGCGTTGAAGCGCATCGAGCAGCAGCTCGGCGCCCGGTTGCTCGCCCGTTCCACCCGTAGCCTGCGACTGACCGCTGAAGGCGAGGGATTTCTCGAATACGCTCGGGCCGCTTTGAGCAATCTCGATGAGGGCCGTCGTTTACTGGCCAGCGGTCAGGACCAGGTCAGCGGGATTTTGCAGCTGTCGGCGCCTTCGGATTTTGGCCGCAACCTGCTGCTGCCATGGCTGGACGAGTTTCAACGTGAACATCCAAAACTCACGGTGCGTTTACTGCTGGGCGACCGCATCGCCGACCTGTTCCGCCAACCGGTGGACATCGCCCTGCGGTACGGCGAGCCGGAAGACTCAAGCCTGGTGGCGCTGCCCATCGCCCCGCAGAATCTCCGCGTGCTCTGTGCCGCCCCGAGTTACCTGGCCCGGCATGGCGAGCCTCGGCAACTGGAGCAACTGGCTCAGCACAACTGTCTGCTGTTCATGCTTGGCAGTCGGGTCCACGATCATTGGAGTTTCCACGACGGCAAACGCGAGGTCAGCCTGACCGTCAGCGGCGATCGTTTCAGCGATGATGCCGATGTCGTGCGCCTGTGGGCCGTGGCAGGTGCCGGGATCGCCTACAAATCCTGGCTCGATGTCGCGGCCGATGTGCTGGCCGGTCGGTTGAAAGTGCTCATGCCGGAACTGCTCTGTGAGCGCGCACCGCTGAATTTGTTGTGCGCCCATCGCGCACAATTGAGTAAGCCGGTGAACCTTTTGCGGGAAATGCTAGCCAGCCGATGCGCCCGGTTGAGTAGCCAATTTCCGACGTTATCGAGCGCCGATCATTAGTCGCAGGCAAATAGCGAAATTTCACTCAGGAACTATCACCACCAATGGTTTCCCAAGGGCAGGAACCGGCGGTTAACCCGCATATACTAGCGCTCGCCTCATGTACGCACCGTCGATCTCGCAATGGCGAGTCCACATCCGAGTCAGCCAGGCCCCATGGTCAATCGCCGCGGCTTTGCGAAACCTGCGAGCAATGGCCTGTGCGATTGGCCGGCTTTGCCCGGTTTATGGCGGTTTCCACGCCTTGGCCGACGACACATTACTGGTCAAGATGTCTCTGAGCAGTAGACGAAACGATTCAACAGGGAGTGAATACATGGAACATGCACCTTGCATCAGCCAGATCGCCACGTTGCTGGCTGACCCAAAGCGCAGCGCAATGATGTGGGCCTTGATGGACGGCTCGGCACGGCAAACCGAAGAGCTGGCCTTGTTGGCCGGCCTGTCACCGTCTTCGGCCAGTGCACATCTGGGGCGTTTGTCCGCCGGAGGTCTGTTGAAAGTCGAAATCCGCGGCCGCAAGCGGTTCTTTCGTCTTGCCGCACCCGAAGTGGGGGCCGCGATAGAGGCACTGGCCAGCGCCACCCTGGCCAGCACGCCTCGGGAAATCCCGGACGTTTTCAAGCGCACGACACCCATCACCAAATCTCAGGCGGCGCCTTCGTCACTCTTGCGCGCCAGGCTTTGCGACGACCATTTGGGCGGCACCCTTGCCGCCGATCTTTATCAGCGTCTGCTGGATGCAGGCTGGATCGAACAGTTCGATCAGCGGGTCACAATCACCCACAAGGGCGCCACGCAATTGGCGACGCGGGGTGTGTTCATCCAGGCGCTGGCTCATCGCAACAGCCGAGTCGCCTGCGCTTGTCCGGACTGGAGCGAAAGACGCCCGCACATGGGCGGATCATTGGGGGCGGCGTTGCTGCAATTGTTCATGCAGTCAGGTTGGCTGAGCCTGCCCAACGATTCGCGAGCCTTGCAGATCACCGCCGCGGGGCAGCGTGAAATCCATCGGTTCGCCAAGGAAACCGAGCTGGAAATGGCGTTGTAGACGCATCGAGATCGACGTCCGAAGCTTCGGGCGTCGTTCAGAGCTGCGAACAGGTCGCATCCAGCAGTAACCCCCAGCAGCTATCGCGCACACTCTTCCGGGGACTTTCGGATTGGGGGGAATGTGGCATGGAAACACGAGGCTTCAGCGCGGCAGAACGACTGGAACGGCTGCCCATCAGCGGTTATCACCGGATCATTTTCATCATCATTGCCCTGGCGTTTTTCTTCGACTCCATGGACCTGGCGATGATGACCTTCCTGCTCGGCTCGATCAAAACCGAGTTCGGCCTGAGCACGGCGCAGGCCGGCTTGTTGGCCAGTTCGAGTTTTTTCGGCATGGTCGTGGGGGCGTCACTGTCCGGCATGCTGGCCGACCGTTTCGGCCGCAAACCGGTGTTTCAGTGGAGCATCGTGTTGTGGGGGATCGCCAGCTACTTGTGCTCCACTGCGCAAAACGTCGAAACGCTGACGTTGTTTCGAATCCTGTTGGGGATCGGCATGGGCATGGAGTTTCCCATCGCTCAGTCGATGCTCTCGGAGCTGATTCCGGCCAAGAAGCGTGGGCGCTATATCGCGTTGATGGACGGGTTCTGGCCCCTCGGGTTCGTCGCAGCCGGGGTGCTGTCGTACTTTCTGCTGCCGGTGATTGGCTGGCGGGACATCTTCCTGGTGTTAGCGGTGCCGGCGGTGTTTGTCCTGGCGATTCGCTTTTTCATTCCCGAATCACCGCGCTGGCTGGAACAGGCCGGGCACCATGACGTGGCAGACAAGGTCTTGCTGCGCATCGAAGATCGGGTCCGGACATCTCTGGGACGTTCGGAGCTGCCTGAGCCGATCCGCCTGCCGAGAGTGGCGAGTACGCCGGGCCATTTCTTTTCCGCGTTGCGGCAGATCTGGTCGCCGCTGTATCGCCAGCGCACGATGATGATCTGGAGTGTCTGGTTCTTCGCCTTGCTGGGTTTCTATGGCCTGACGTCCTGGCTCAGTGCCTTGCTGCAGCAGTCGGGTTTTGCCGTGACCCAGTCGGTGTATTACACGGTGCTGATTTCCCTCGGCGGGATTCCCGGTTTCCTGATGGCCGCCTGGCTGGTGGAGCGTTGGGGACGTAAACCGGTGTGCGTGGTGACGTTACTCGGCGGCGGGGTGATGGCGTTTCTTTATGGTCAGAGCGCGGTGTTTGGCGGCAACGTCAGCCTGTTGATTGCGTCGGGGCTGCTGATGCAGTTTTTCCTGTTCGGCATGTGGGCGGTGCTTTACACCTACACGCCGGAGTTGTACCCGACATCGGCGCGGGCCACGGGTTCGGGTTTCGCTTCGGCGATTGGCCGAGTGGGTTCGTTGCTCGGGCCAATGGTGACCGGGCTCGTGTTCCCGATGACCGGGCAGGGCGGGGTGTTTGCGCTGGGGGCGATGTGTTTTGCGATTGCGGCAGGGGTGGTGTGGGTGTTCGGGATGGAGACCCGGGGCAAGACACTGGAGGAGTTGACTGAACCGGTAGCCGTTGGCTAAACACAAACCCTGTGGGAGCGAGCTTGCTCGCGATAGCGGATTCACATTCACCGATGATGTTGAATGTGATGGCCTCATCGCGAGCAAGCTCGCTCCCACATTAGATCTTCAGCGGTCTTAAGGTTTGACCAATCTGGCATCCAGACTGTTCTGCGCCAATCGCTTGGCCTGATCCTGGGTCATGCCCAAATCGGTGTACAACGCATGGAAATTCTCGGTGACATAACCGCCGAAGTACGCCGGGTCATCCGAGTTCACGGTCACTTTCACGCCACGCTCGAGCATGTCGAGAATGTTGTGCTGAGACATGTGATCGAACACGCAGAGCTTGGTGTTCGACAACGGGCACACGGTCAGCGGGATTTGCTCGTCGATGATCCGCTGCATCAAACGCTCGTCTTCGATGGCGCGCACGCCATGGTCGATGCGCTGGACTTTCAGCAAGTCGAGGGCTTCCCAGATGTACTCGGGCGGGCCTTCTTCACCGGCGTGGGCGACGGTCAGGAAGCCTTCGTGACGAGCGCGATCAAACACGCGCTGGAACTTGCTCGGCGGGTGACCCATTTCCGAACTGTCCAGACCGACGGCGACAAACGCATCACGGAACGGCAGCGCCTGGTCGAGGGTTTTCTCGGCTTCTGCTTCGCTCAAGTGGCGCAGGAAGCTCAGGATCAAACCGCTGGTGATGCCCAGTTGCTGCTCGCCATCCTTCAACGCGGCGGCGATGCCGTTGAGCACCACTTCGAACGGCACGCCACGGTCGGTGTGGGTCTGCGGGTCGAAGAACGGTTCGGTGTGAATCACGTTCTGCGCCTTGCAGCGCAACAGGTAAGCCCAGGTCAGGTCGTAGAAATCCTGAGAGGTGCGCAACACGTCGGCGCCCTGGTAATACAGGTCGAGAAACTCTTGCAGGTTGTTGAAGGCGTAGGCCTTGCGCAGGGTTTCGACATCGCTCCACGGCAGGGCAATCTTGTTGCGTTCGGCCAGGGCGAACAGCAACTCAGGCTCCAGCGAACCCTCAAGGTGCAGGTGCAGTTCTGCCTTGGGCAGGGCGTTCAGCCAGTCGTACATAGTCTTTTCTCATCAGGTGCAGATGGCGAGCATTCTACAGATGCCCGTGGAAACAATTAGCAAAACCTGACCAGCCGGTTCATCACAGCGCTTCCTGTTCCCGTCGATAGGCGTAGGTATCGGCGAAGCGCGAGAGCAGGAATTCGGCGCAGGTGGTGGCCGGATACTTTGCGGGGTGCCGTTCATTCTGACAGCCGGGCAGGCATTCGATGGCCGTGTCGGGGTGCGGCTCGGCGAAGAACGGCATCGAGTAACGGTCCACGCCCAGCGGGCTGATCACCCGGTGCGGCGTCGACAGGTAACGGTCGTTGCTCCAGCGCGCCATCATGTCGCCAAGGTTGACCACGAAGGTGCCGTCGATTGGCGGTGCATCGATCCACTCGCCTTTGACGTTTCGCACTTGCAGGCCGCCGGCGGCATCTTGATACAGCAGGGTGATGCAACCGTAATCGGTGTGGGCGCCGGCGCCTTGTTGCTCTTCGGAGCTGGCGGTGTGGCGCGGTGGGTAATGAATCATCCGCAGCACGCTGACCGGCTCAACGAAGCGGGTGTCGAAAAAGTCGCGCTCGATGCCCAGCGCCATGGTCATGGCCCGTAACAGGGTTTGTGCCAAGGCCTGCATGTCGACGTAGTGCTGCTCCATCAGCGATTCCCAGCCGGGAATCGACGGATGGCGGTTGGGGCCGCGCAGCGGTTTTTCCGCCAGCACTTGCGGGTGATCGGCTGGCAGGTGCAGGCCCATGTCGAAGGTTTCTTTCAGGTCGCTGGGTTTGCTCGGGTCGAGTTGTTCGGTGGCGATGGCGCCATAACCGCGGTGGTGGCGGGTTTGGGTGATGTCGATCTTGAGTTTTTCGGCGGCGGGCAGGGCGAAGAAGCGTTGGGCGTGGTCAAGCACTGCTTCGATGCGCGAAGGGCTGATCGGGTGACCCTTGATATAGAAAAAACCCCAGTGGCGGCAGGCGCGGTCGATTTGCGTGGCGACGGTTTGCCAGGCGTTTTGGTCGTCGGTGTAGAGCGGGGCGATATCGATGATCGGGAGTTGATTCATGAAGCGATCCTGGGCGAAGTTTTGGGGAGGGGCCAAAAGATCGCAGCCTTCGGCAGCTCCTACAGGGGAATGCGAACTCCTGTAGGAGCTGCCGAAGGCTGCGATCTTGGCTATCTCACTGACAAAAATTTATTTCGGAATCTCGGCCTTCATCCCCTCTACGTAGTAATTCATCGACGCCAGTTCCGCGTTGCTAGCCGTCGCCCCCGCCGGGATTTTCTCGACACCGGCCTGATCCTTGATCGGCCCGGTAAACGGATGCAGCGCACCGCTCTTGATGTCGGCAATGATCTGCTCTGCCTCGGCTTTCACCGGCGCTGGCACCAGATCACTGATCGGCAACTCAACCGTACCTTCCTTCAACCCGCCCCAGTAATCCTGCGACTTCCACGTGTGGTCGAGCACGCTTTGGGTCGCCTGAATGTAGTGCGGGCCCCAGTCGTTGACGATGGACGTCAGCACCGCTTTCGGCCCGAAGTGCGCCATGTCCGAAGCGTAGCCCACGGCATACACGCCGCGACGCTCAGCCGCCTGGATCGGGGCCGGGCTGTCGGTGTGCTGGAACACCACGTCCACGCCCTGATCGATCAGCGCGTTGGCGGCATCGGCCTCTTTGCCCGGATCGAACCAGGAGTTGACCCACACAACCTTGATCTCGGTGCCGGGGTTGTACTTGTTCAGGGCCAGTTGAATGGCGTTGATGTCGCGGATGACTTCCGGGATCGGGAAGGACGCGACGTAACCGATCTTCTTGGTCTTGGTCATCTTCGCCGCGAGAAAGCCGCCGACGTAGCGACCTTCATACGTGCGCGCCAGGTAGGTTCCGAGGTTCTTGTCCTGCTTGTAGCCGGTGGCGTGTTCGAAGGTCACCTTGGGAAATTGTTTGGCGACTTTCAGGGTCGGGTTCATGTAGCCGAAGGACGTGGTGAAGATCAGGTCGTACTTGTCCTTGGCCATGTTGCGGATCACCCGTTCGGCATCGGCGCCTTCGGCGACGTTTTCCACATAGTTGGTGGTGATCTGGTTACCGAATTTTTCGGCCAGCGCCTTGCGCCCCTGTTCATGCTGATACGTCCAGCCGTGGTCGCCGATCGGACCGATGTAGACGAAGCCGATTTTCAGCGGGTCGGCGGCACTGGCAGTCAGGCTTGCGCTCAGACCGATGGCTGCGACGACGGCGCAAAGCAGCTTCTTCAACGGACGTTTGTGCATGAATTCGAACTCCATGTTGTTGTGAGGTTGGCAAGGCCAATGCAAATTGCTGACCAACAAGACAACAAAATCGCCGAAACCGTGGTGAAGCCTTCGCGAGCAAGCCCGCTCCCACAGGGGAATGCGATCCAATGTGGGAGCGAGCTTGCTCGCGAAGAGGCCCTTGAGGCCGATAAAAGTGCATGGCCTGACACGGCTGCCATCCACTGGTGCGCTAAGGTGTAACGAAACGTTAGCGCCGCCCCGCAGTCACTAGCTCATCACCCTGGTTTCGTTTCACACGGCAAAAGGCCCGCAATGCTCACACTCCTCAAGCAAGAAAAGTTTCTGCTGCTGGCCGTGATTGCCGCCGTCGTCGCCTATCCGCTGGAGCACTGGATGCTGCACAGCGGCCAGCCCATCGCGCTGACCGCCGGCCTCGTACTGATCGCCTTCATCGTCGTTGCCTCCATGCGCGTCGCCCATCACGCCGAACTGCTCGCAGAAAAAGTCGGTGACCCTTATGGCACGATGATCCTGACCCTGGCCGCCGTGCTGGTGGAAGTGGTGATCCTGGCAATCATGATGAGCAACGAGGCCTCCGCGACCCTGGTACGCGACACGATTTATTCGGCGGTGATGCTCGACATCAACGGCATCCTCGGTCTGGCCGCGTTGATGGGCGGGATCAAGCACGGCGAACAGTCCTACAACGATGACTCGGCGCGCAGTTACAGCGTGATGATCCTCACCGCCATGGGCGTTTCCATGGTTGTGCCGGAGTTCATTCCCGAAGCCAACTGGAAGATTTATTCGGCGTTCACCATCGGCGCGATGATCGTGCTCTACACCCTGTTCCTGCGTATGCAGGTCGGGCCGCACAGTTATTTCTTCAGCTACAGCTACCCGGAAAAACGTCGCAAGAAAGTCCCGGAGGAGGAACCTGAACCGGTCAATCTGGTGCTGAGTATCGGCACGTTGGTGTTTGGCGTGGTGGTGATCGGCGCATTGGCCGAGGTGATGTCCAAGACTCTCGACCTGGGCCTGGAAGGGACGGGCGCACCACCGGTGATCACGGCGATCCTGGTGGCGGCAATCTCGGCGGCGCCGGAGATTCTGACCGCGTTGCGGGCGGCTCTGGCCAACCGCATGCAGTCGGTGGTCAACATCGCCATGGGCGCGTCGCTGTCGACGGTGATCCTGACGGTACCGGTGATGGAAGCCATGGCGCTCTACACCGGCCAGCCGTTCCAGATGGCGATGACCCCGGTGCAGACCGTGATGGTCTTCCTCACCCTGATCGTCAGCGCGATCAACCTCAACGATGGCGAAACCAATGCCATCGAAGGCATGACCCACTTTGTGCTGTTTGCGACGTTCATCATGTTGTCGCTGTTAGGGCTCTAGCCCCACCGCAAAACCAATGTGGGAGCGGGCTTGCTCGCGAAAGCGGTGTGTCAGCCAACAAATATGTTGAATGTCAGTCCGCATTCGCGAGCAAGCCCGCTCCCACAGTTTTTGATGTGTGTTGTGTCAGGTACCGGCAATCAACTGCCGAGCCGCCTGGCTGTGATCCGCAATCAACCCCTTCAAATCCAGCCCTTCAACCTGCCCATCAATCACCCGCCATTTGCCGCCAACCATCACCCGATCTGCCCGATCAGCGCCGCACAGCAGCAACGCCGACACCGGATCATGACTGCCGGAGAAGCGCAGCTCATCGAGTTTGAACAACGCCAGATCCGCCTGCTTGCCCACCGCCAGTTCGCCGATATCTGTGCGGCCCAGCAACTGCGCCGAACCTTTGGTCGCCCACCCCAGAACCAGTTCCGGGGTGATCTTCTCGGCGCCATAACGCAGCCGCTGAATGTACAGCGCCTGACGCGTTTCCAGCATCATGTTTGACGCATCGTTGGACGCCGAACCGTCCACGCCCAAGCCCAGCAACGCACCCGCAGCCGTCAGGTCCAGGGTCGGGCAAATGCCGGAAGCCAGGCGCATGTTCGAACTCGGGCAATGGCAAATGCCGGTGCCGGCGGCGCCGAGGCGAGCGATTTCATCCGGGTTGAAGTGAATGCCGTGAGCGAGCCAGGTGCGCGGACCGAGCCAGCCGACGCTATCGAGGTAATCCACAGTGCGCAAGCCGAAGCGTTGCAGGCAGAAGTCTTCTTCGTCGAGGGTTTCGGCCAAATGGGTGTGCAGACGCACGTCGAGTTTGTTCGCCAGTTCGGCGCTGGCCGACATGATTTCCGGCGTCACTGAGAACGGTGAGCAAGGCGCGAGGGCGATCTGGATTTGCGCGCCGTCGCCACGCTCATGGTACTCGGCGATCAAGCGTTGGCTGTCGGCGAGGATCACTTCACCTTCCTGCACGGTCTGCTGCGGCGGCAGGCCGCCGTCCTTTTCGCCGAGGCTCATGGAACCGCGCGTCAACATGGCGCGCATGCCCAGTTCGCGGACGCTCTCGACTTGTACGTCGATCGCATTCTCCAGGCCTTGCGGAAACAGGTAATGGTGATCGGCCGCGGTGGTGCAGCCGGACAGCAGCAACTCGGCCAACGCAACTTTGCTGGCGAGGGCGAGTTTTTCAGGGGTGAGGCGGGCCCAGACCGGGTAGAGGGTTTTCAGCCACGGGAACAACGGCTGATTGACCACCGGTGCCCAGGCGCGGGTCAGGGTTTGATAGAAGTGGTGATGGGTGTTGATCAGTCCCGGCAGGATCACATGCTCGCGGGCATCAAACACTTGTCCACAGGGCGCGGACGGTTGCTGGCCGGCGGCGAGCACTTCGACGATCAATCCGTCTTGCAGCACCAGGCCGCCACGGGCATCGAGGCCATTGGCAGTGAAGATCGCGAGGGGGTTTTGTAACCAGGTACGGGTCGCAGGCATGTTGGCCGGCTCCTCTGAAAGTTGGGTTCAGGTTAGCCAGCTCAGTGATTACCCTGTCTGCTGATCCAGGGTCGCCGCGGGGACGAAGTGCGGAGTTTCAAACAAAACCGCTCGGCGGGCAAGCCCGGTCCGACCAGACGACGAATAACCCCATGTGGGAGCGGGCTTGCTCGCGAATGCGGTGCGTCTTGCAACATTGTTGTCGACTGACACTCCCTCTTCGCGAGCAAGCTCGCTCCCACAGGGACGGTGGTGTTACCAGGGAATGGTTTCACCCCTGTAATTCACAAAATGATGCCCGCCCTTGCCGGTATATGCGTTCACCTGATCGACCAACCCACGCGTGCTGGTGTCCACATCAATGTCAGCGTCTTCACCGCCCATGTCGGTCTTCACCCAACCCGGATGCAGCGACAGCACGGTGAGTTTCTGGTCGCCCAATTGAGTGACGAAGCTGTTGGTCATCGAGTTCAGCGCCGCTTTGCTGGCCTTGTACAACGCCAGCTCCGGCGCATCCGGCATGGTCACGCTACCGAGCACCGAACTCATGAACGCCAGCACGCCGCTGTCCGGACGGATCTGCCCGACGAAGCGTTGAGCCAGGTTGATCGGCGCCACGGCGTTGGTGAAAAACAGTTGCCCGACTTCGGCCAGCGTCGCGTCGCCCGGCGTCTGAACTTCCGGGCCTTTGACCCCGGCATTCACGAACAGCAGGTCAAACACTTCACCCTTGAGTTGTTGGCTCAGGGCGATGACCGCCTGCTGATCGTCCATATCGAGTTTTTCGATCCGCACCTTGCCCAAGGCCTGCAAGGCTTCGGCGTTCTGCGGGTTGCGCACGGTGGCGGTGACCTGCCAACCGTCGGCCAGCAAGGTTTTCACCAGACCGAGGCCCAGGCCCCGGGAGGCGCCGATGATGAGTGCGGTTTTTGCCGTAGACATGAGTGGCTTCCTTGATAAGTGAGGATCACGGATTCAATGGACAACGTTGACCGAGCCGTTGCTGCAACTCCTGGCGCAGCGCGCCGAGTTCTTCCATTCGGGTTTCGATCAGTTTGAGTTTGTCTTGCAGCAACTGCGTGACGGCGCTGTCCGGATCGGGCGACTGCCATATCGCGGCGACGCTGTTGCCGATCTCGCCGAGGGTAAAGCCCAATCGCTGAGCGGTCTTGATGTACTGCACCAGTTGCACCATGTCCGCCGGATAGTCGCGATAACCGTTGGCGCTGCGTTGTGCCGCAATCAGCCCGCGCTGCTCGTAGAAGCGCAGCGTGTCGCGGCTGACGGCGCTGGCCTGGGCTAATTCACCGATGCGCATCATGACGTCTCGAGAGGGCTTGACCCTGGAGCATACTCCAGGCTTTAGCCTTGTTGCTCCCTGAATTTATGGAGCAAGACGGATGTGGACTTCAACGCAATATCGCCGGTTGGTGAAGGGTAGCGCCTGGTATGACTTGATCGTCATGGTGGCGTTTGTCACGCCGTGGAGTTTTGCGGCGTTGCATGGGGTTTTGTTGAGTGTGAGTCAGGCGTTCAACTTGCCTGGCGAGCTGCCGCCGTTTGAGCCGATGCACATGCTGATGGCCAATCTGTTGGGGTCGATTGTCTGCGTGTGGGCGGTGCTGCGGATCCGTGATCCGCAGCAGGTTTATGGCCGGTATGACGCAGTCGGCAGATTTCTGTTTTCGGCTTGGCAGCTGTATGCCCTGCTCCACGGAGCCAGTTCGCTATTGGTGGTTTTCTTGTTCTTTGAATTAGTGTGGGGCGTTGTTCAAGTGTTGCCTGTTCGGCAGCCATCGCGAGCAAGCTCGCTCCCACATTAGGAATGTGTTGTCCACAAAATCCCGGCTCAACCACAGTCCCCTGTGGGAGCGAGCTTGCTCGCGATGAGGCCCGTCGGATCACCTCTTAATGCCCGGCCTGCCACGGCTGCCCCAACGACACCGGCGCATACAACCGCGTACGCACCGCATCCCGGGACAGCAACACCAACACCACAATGGTCGCGACATACGGCAGCATCGCCAGCAGACTCGACGGAATCGCCAGCCCCAACCCCTGCGCCACCAAATGCAGGATGCTGGCGAGCCCGAACAGATACGCCCCCAGCAGCAATCGCCACACCCGCCAACTGGCAAACACCACCAGCGCCAGGGCAATCCAGCCCCGGCCGGCGCTCATGTTCTCCGCCCACATCGGTGTGTAGGCCAGCGATAAATAAGCTCCGGCCAATCCAGCCATCGCCCCACCAAACAGCACCGCCAGCGTGCGCACGCCCAACACCGGCAAGCCCATGGCACTGGCTGCATCTGGGTTTTCCCCGACCGCCTGAATGATCAGCCCGACGCGACTTTTCACAATCACCCACGCCACCAGCGCAAACAGCGCGAACGACACATACACCAGCAGATCCTGCGCAAACAGCATCCGCCCGATCAACGGAATCTCACTCAAATAAGGAATCGCCACCGGCTCAAAACCCGCCAGCGGTTTACCGACCCACGCCGCGCCAACAAACGTCGACAGGCCCACACCGAAGATCGTCAGCGCCAACCCGGTGGCCACCTGATTGGCGTTGAACACCAGCGCCACCAGCGCAAACAACGACGACAACAGCATCCCGGCAAGCATCGCCAGCAACACGCCGAGCCACAGATTGCCGCTGCTCAACGCGACGATAAATCCGATCACCGCACCAAACAGCATCATGCCTTCCTGGCCGAGGTTGAGGACTCCGCTCTTCTCGCAGATCAGTTCGCCCAGCGCCACCAACAGCAGCGGCGTACCGCAACGGACCATGGCGTAGAAAATATTGCTCAGCAGATCGATATCCATCACAACGCTCCTGCATGTACGGCGGTGGCTGGCGCGCGGCGGGTCCAGCGCAGGTTCAAACGTGGTCGGTAGAGAATCAGCACGTCACTGGCCAGCAGGAAAAACAGCATCATTCCCTGGAACAATTGGGTGATTGCCTGGGGCAGATTCATGCTCATCTGCGCGCTCTCGCCGCCGATGTACAGCAGCGCCATCAGCAGACTGGAAAACAGAATACCGATGGGATTGAGTCGCCCGAGAAACGCCACGGTAATCGCGGCATAGCCGTAACCGGGCGAGACCTGTGGCACCAATTGGCCGATCGGCCCGGTGACTTCACACACCCCGGCCAGCCCCGCCAATCCTCCGCTGATCAACAACGCCAGCCAGATCAGCCGTTTCTCGCGAAAGCCGACGAACCCTGCTGCACGCTTGTCCAACCCGAGCACTTTGATCTGGAACCCGATAAAGCTTTTCTGCAGCATCACCCACACCGCCACCAACGCGAGCAAGGCGAAATACACCCCGGCGTGAACCCGACCGTCCTCCATCAACAAAGGCAAACGACTGGCCTCGCCGAACATCGCGGACTCGGGGAAATTGAACCCCGCCGGATCCTTCAGCGGCCCATGCACGCAGAACAGCAACAGGTTCAGGGCGATGTAATTGAGCATGATGCTGGTGAGGATTTCGTTGGCGTTGAAACGCGTGCGCAACCACGCCGTCAGCCCGGCCCATGCCGCGCCGGCCAAGGTGCCGACGAACAGAATCATCACCAGCGCCCAGCGACTTTGCAGGTCGATGATGTTCACCGCCAATGCACTGCCGGCCAGCGCGCCAAGCAGCAACTGACCTTCGGCGCCGATGTTCCAGATTCGTGCTTGGTACGCCACCGCCAGCCCCAACGCGCAGAGCAAAATCGGCAGCGCTTTGACCAACAGTTCGGAGACGCCATACAGGTCGCTGACCGGCGCGATGAGCAAGGTGTGCAGCGTCAGTAATGGGTCATGCCCCAGCGCGATAAACAGCAGCGAGCCACAGCCCAACGTCAGGACAGCCGCCAGCAATGGCGAGCACCACAGCATCAGGCGCGATTGCTGGCCACGGGGTTCGAGAGAAAGCAGCATGTGAAACTCCGTTAAACCGTTGCGGGTGCGAGTGATTGAGGGGCGTCGAATTGGCCGGCCATCCAGCCGCCGACATCGATCAGGCGCGTGTCGACCGTGGCCTTGAGCGGCGACAATCGACCGCTGCACAAGGCCCCGAGGCGGTCACTGATCTGGAACAGTTCGTCAAGGTCTTCGGAGATCACCAGGATCGCCGCGCCGGCGTCGCGCAAGGCAATCAGCGCCCGGTGAATAGTCGCGGCGGCGCCGACGTCCACGCCCCAGGTCGGGTGCGCGGCCACCAGCAGTTTCGGTTGCTGCAGGATTTCCCGGCCGAGGATGAATTTCTGCAAGTTGCCGCCAGACAGGCTGCGGGCCGGTGTCTGGGTGTCGGGTGTCTTGACCCCGAAGCGGCGGATGATTTCTTCGGCCAGCGCTTCGACCTTGCCGCGCTGGATCAGGCCGCTGCTGACGAGCCCTCGTTGAAAGGCAGTGAGCAGGGCGTTGTCCGCGAGGCTCAGGTCCGGCACCGCGCCATGGCCCAGACGTTCAGCGGGGACGAAGGCCAGGCCCAGTTTGCGCCGTGCATCGGGACGCAAATGAGCGACTGGTTGCCCGCTAAAACTGATCGTCGCACCGTCGTTGCGGGTTAGTCGTTCTTCGCCGCTGAGTAAGGCCAATAACTCATCCTGACCATTGCCCGCGACCCCGGCGATGCCGACGATTTCGCCGCTGCGCACTTGCAGGTCAATGTCATTCAGCGAGCAGCCGAACGGATCGGGGTTGTGCCAGGACAATCCCGTCACGTTCAGGAATGCATTAGCGCCAGTGACTTTCGGATAATCCGTAATCAGCGCAGCGGCTTCGCCGACCATCAACTGCGCCAGTTGCCGATCCGAGCACACGGCCGGCACGCAATGCCCGGCCACCCGACCGCCGCGCAACACCGTGGCGCTGTGACACAACGCGCGAACTTCACCGAGTTTGTGGCTGATAAACAGAATGCTGCAGCCCTCGGCGGAGAGTCGGCGCAAGGTGACGAACAAATCGTCGGCCTCCTGCGGAGTCAGTACCGAGGTAGGCTCATCGAGAATCAGCAGGCGGATGTCCTGCATCAGGCAACGAATGATTTCCACACGCTGGCGCTCGCCGATCGACAGGCTGTGGACAAGTCGCTCCGGCTCCAGCGCCATGCCATAGCGCCGGGAGACTTCACGAATCTTTGGCTCAAGCTGTTTCGGTGTGCCAGCCGCCGCACCCATCGCCAAGGCAATGTTCTGCGCCACGCTTAGCGTTTCGAACAGCGAGAAATGCTGGAACACCATGCCGATTCCCAGACTACGAGCCTGAGCCGGGTTGCGCATCGTCACGGGTTGCCCTTGCCAGGTCAGTTCTCCCGAGTCCGCGTGGGTGACGCCGTAGATGATCTTCATCAGCGTACTTTTGCCCGCGCCGTTTTCGCCGAGCAGGGCGTGGATTTCGCCGGGAGCAATGCTCAGGTCGATGGCATCGTTGGCCAGGCAACCGGGGTAGCGCTTGCTGATTCTGCGCAGTTGCAGACGAGGTGTTGGATCGGGGATCGGCACGGGGTTGGGCATGACTGGCTCGGGTCGATTGAAGTGATGCCTGTGGACAAAGCAATTTCCTGGCCATTGAGTCAGGAAAAATCAAAAGCGTTACAGATAAAGGCTTTGAGGACGGCGCCTTGCCCTATGTCGATCCCGAACCAGGCACCACTTGAGGGCAAAGTCGTTGATCAGGCTCCGGTTTTGCTCAGGGTGTTTGGTCAAAAAACGAGCAACCTGCGGCAAGCCATGCCGGACATGGGGCGGCGACAGCCATGAACGGGTTATCCACAGATTGCTCCACAGTATTTGTGCGCAAGCCCGAAGCTCGGGCATAAGCACTGCGTGGCTTTCTTCTAAAGGTGATAAACCGCGCTAACTGATTGTTTTTACGTGGATTTGGCTTTTTTGATGGCGGATTGGACGAAAAGTGAGCAAAGCCCGCAAAGCCGCATGACAGAAGGGTTACAGGCGGATGTGCTCAGGTTATCCACAGCCGGGTGCACAGTAGATGTGGGCAAATGCACCGGTTCGACGAAAGGGCTGTGAACGTTGTTGGTGCGATTAGTGCTGCAACAAAATGCGCCCGCGGCTCAAATCCGCCAGCTGCGTTTGCAGCGTATCGATCTGGCCTTCGCCGATCGCCAATTGCAGCTCTACGCCGTTGGCCGTGAACGTTTCTTCCACAACCAATCCACCCAGTTCCGCCACCCGAAGCTTCACCAGCGGCAACTCACCAAAAGCACAGGCGCAACTCACCGGCACCCGACTGATCAGTTCAACCTTCGCTGCGGCTTGCAGGCACTTGTTGGCGCCGCCGCCATACGCCCGGGCGAGGCCACCGGTGCCGAGTTGAATGCCGCCATACCAACGAATCACCAGCACCGCGACCTGATCGCAATCCTGCGCGTCGATTGCCGCCAGAATCGGCCGGCCAGCGGTGCCGCCGGGCTCGCCGTCGTCAGTGCTGCGGTAGTGGTCGCCAAGCTTCCAGGCCCAGCAATTGTGCGAGGCATTCAAATCGCTGTGCTGTTCGATGAACGCCTGGGCTTCAGCAGGGCTGCTGATCGGCGCGGCGAAGGTGATGAAGCGGCTTTTGCGAATCTCTTCGCGGTACTCGCAAAAACCGCTGAGGGTAAAAGGCATAAGTGTCTTAGATCGTTGGGGTCAGGCCGCAGCCCTTGAGAATGATGCGGATCAGGTTGTTGCCGGCGTCTTCCATGTCCTGCTTGGTCAACTTGGTGCGACCGCTGACACGGCAGATCTGTGTGGCGAAATCGGCGTAATGCTGAGTGCTGCCCCACAACAGGAAGATCAGGTTCACCGGGTCGACCGGGTCCATTTTTCCGGCGTCTATCCACGCTTGGAACACGCTAGCCCGGCCCTGGAACCAGGCGCGATAATCCTGGTTGAAGTACTCGGTCAGGCATTCGCCGCCGCTGATGACTTCCATGGCGAAGATCCGCGAGGCTTGCGGCTGACGACGGGAGAATTCCATCTTGGCGCGGATGTAACGCGTCAGCGCTTCGGCCGGATCATCATCAAAGGTCAGGGTGTTGAAGGTGCTGTCCCACAACTGGAGGATGTTGCTCAACACCGCCACGTACAAACCGAGTTTGTTGGTGAAGTAGTAATGCAGATTGGCCTTGGGCAACCCGGCATTCAGGGCGATGGTGTTCATACTGGTGCCTTTGAACCCGTGACGGGCGAACTCGTCTTCGGCGGCTTTGATGATGGTCTCTTCGTTCTTCTGACGAATGCGGCTGGCAGGTTTGCCGCCGTGAGCGGGGACTTCAAAGGTCATAGGCACTTCCGAACAAGTGGGTGGGTGCAACCAATGCGTTGATAGCGTACCCACAGGCATCAGACAAGTCCTGATGCAATAAAACCTAGCGTGTCGCAGCCAGGCTCTCCAAAAAGCTTTCCAGCACCAAATGCGGGCGACGGCCCTTGCGCGTGACCGATGCGAGGCTCAGGTCATAAAACCGCGCTTTGGGTTTCAGCGCACGCAATCGGCCTTGCTGCACCCAGAGGCTGGCATAGTGGTCCGGCAGATAGCCGATGAAGCGTCCGGTCAGGATCAGGAACGCCATGCCTTCCCGGTCCGAGGCACTGGCGGTGCAATTGAGCGCCTGGTAATGGGCCTGGATTTCCGCGGGCAAACGAAAAGTCGGTGCGATAGCGTCCTGGCTATTGAGGCGCTCGTCATCCAGTTGTTTATCGTCGACATAAAACAACGGATGACCCACTGCGCAATACAGGAGCGAGCGTTCGCTATAGAGCGGCTGATATTCCAGCCCCGACAGCGCGCTTGCCTGCGGCACCACGCCGACATGCAATCGACCGTCGAGCACTCCTTGTTCGACTTCATTGGGTGCGATCATGCGGATCTGTATCTGCACGTCCGGACCGCGTTCCTTCAATTGCGCCAAGGCGTGGGTGATGCGCATGTGGGGGAGGGTGACCAGGTTGTCGGTCAGGCCGATGGTCAATTCGCCGCGCAAATGTTGGTGCAGGCCGTTGACCTCGGTGCGGAAACTTTCCAGCGCACTTAATAGCTGCAAGGCCGATTGGTAAACCTCGCGACCTTCTTCGGTCAGGGAAAACCCGGCGCGACCGCGTTGGCATAAACGCAGACCGAGACGCTGTTCCAGATCGCTCATTTGCTGGCTGATCGCCGAGCGACCGATTCCCAGGACCGATTCCGCCGCGGAGAAGCCACCGCATTCCACGACGCTGCGGAAGATCCTCAGTAAGCGGATATCAAAGTCACTGACTTGCGCCAGCGGATCGGGGCGGCGGCTGCTCATAGTTTAGTGGTGACCTGACTGAACGTTAGAAGAGTTGGATTTCACCGACTTTATCCCCGTGGCAATTTAGCTGCAAGAACGCTTTTGATCTCTATGCCGCTTATTGCCCTGCGAGGTTTTGCCCATGAACTTGCCTGAAAACAACCCGACTTCCCTGGCCAGCCAGCTCAAGCTCGATGCTCACTGGATGCCCTACACCGCCAACCGTAATTTCCAGCGCGATCCGCGACTGATCGTGGCGGCTGAAGGCAGTTGGCTGATCGATGACAAGGGGCGCAAGGTTTACGACTCGCTCTCTGGTTTGTGGACCTGCGGCGCCGGGCATACTCGCAAGGAAATTCAGGAAGCGGTCGCCAAGCAATTGGGTACCCTCGATTACTCGCCAGGCTTCCAGTACGGCCACCCGCTGTCGTTCCAGCTGGCTGAAAAAATCACCGACCTGACCCCGGGCAATCTGAATCATGTGTTCTTCACTGACTCGGGTTCCGAGTGTGCTGACACGGCGGTGAAAATGGTTCGTGCTTACTGGCGTCTGAAAGGCCAGGCGACCAAGACCAAGATGATTGGTCGTGCCCGTGGTTATCACGGCGTAAACATCGCCGGCACCAGCCTCGGTGGTGTGAACGGCAACCGCAAAATGTTCGGTCAGGCGATGATGGACGTCGATCACCTGCCGCACACCTTGCTGGCGAGCAATGCCTATTCCCGTGGCATGCCGAAAGAGGGCGGTATCGCCCTGGCGGATGAACTGCTCAAGTTGATCGAGCTGCATGACGCTTCGAACATCGCTGCGGTGTTCGTCGAGCCAATGGCCGGTTCCGCTGGCGTACTGGTTCCGCCACAGGGTTACCTGAAGCGTCTGCGCGAAATCTGCGATCAGCACAACATCCTGCTGGTGTTCGACGAAGTGATCACCGGTTTCGGCCGTACCGGTTCGATGTTTGGCGCCGACAGCTTCGGCGTGACCCCGGACCTGATGTGCATCGCCAAGCAAGTCACTAACGGTGCGATCCCGATGGGGGCAGTGATTGCCAGCTCCGAGATCTACCAGACCTTCATGAACCAGGCGACGCCTGAGTACGCGGTGGAATTCCCGCACGGCTACACCTATTCCGCGCACCCGGTGGCGTGCGCCGCTGGCCTGGCAGCACTCGATCTGCTGCAAAAGGAAAACCTGGTGCAGAGCGTGGCTGAAGTCGCACCGCATTTCGAAAATGCGCTGCACGGTTTGAAAGGTTCGAAAAACATTATCGATATTCGTAACTACGGCCTGGCCGGTGCAATCCAGATCGCGCCGCGTGACGGCGACGCCATCGTGCGTCCGTTCGAAGCCGGTATGGCCCTGTGGAAAGCCGGGTTCTACGTGCGCTTCGGCGGCGACACCCTGCAGTTCGGCCCAACCTTCAACAGCAAGCCGCAAGACCTTGATCGTCTGTTCGACGCGGTCGGCGAAGTGCTGAACAAGATCGACTGATTTTCCCTTCTATATAGAGGCGCTCGTTGACGGGCGCCTGTGGACAACTTTTCTGGAGCCCCGCATGAGCCTTATCCCGCATTTGATCAATGGCGAACTGGTGACCGAAGACGGTCGCACGGCCGACGTGTTCAACCCGTCTACCGGCCAGGCGATTCACAAGCTGCCGTTGGCCAGCCGCGAAACCATTCAAAAGGCCATCGACTCGGCCAAGGCTGCGTTCCCGGCTTGGCGCAACACTCCGCCGGCCAAGCGTGCGCAGGTGATGTTCCGCTTCAAGCAATTGCTGGAACAGAACGAAGCGCGTATCGCTCAACTGATTAGCGAAGAGCACGGCAAAACGCTGGAAGACGCTGCCGGCGAATTGAAGCGTGGTATCGAGAACGTCGAGTTCGCTTGTGCAGCACCGGAAATCCTTAAGGGCGAATACAGCCGTAACGTCGGCCCGAACATTGATGCTTGGTCGGACTTCCAGCCGTTGGGCGTGGTGGCCGGTATTACGCCGTTCAACTTCCCGGCCATGGTGCCGCTGTGGATGTATCCGCTGGCAATCGTCTGCGGTAACTGCTTCATCCTCAAGCCCTCCGAGCGTGACCCAAGCTCCACGCTGTTGATCGCTCAATTGTTGCTGGAAGCCGGGCTGCCTAAAGGTGTGCTGAGTGTGGTACATGGTGACAAGGCTGCGGTGGATGCGCTGATCGAAGCGCCGGAAGTTAAAGCGTTGAGCTTCGTTGGTTCGACGCCGATTGCCGAATACATCTACGCCGAAGGCACCAAGCGTGGCAAACGCGTTCAGGCACTGGGTGGCGCGAAGAACCATGCGGTGTTGATGCCGGATGCGGATCTGGATAACGCGGTCAGCGCATTGATGGGCGCGGCCTATGGTTCCTGCGGTGAGCGTTGCATGGCGATCTCGGTGGCTGTGTGCGTCGGTGACCAGGTGGCTGACGCGCTGGTGGCCAAGTTGGTACCGCAAATCAAGGCACTGAAAATCGGTGCGGGTACGACCTGTGGTCTGGACATGGGGCCGCTGGTTTCCGGTCAGGCTCGCGACAAAGTCAGTGGCTATATAGAAGACGGTGTTTCTTCTGGTGCGACCTTGGTGGTGGATGGTCGTGGTCTGAGCGTGGCCGGTCATGAGGAAGGTTTCTTCCTGGGTGGCTGCCTGTTTGATAACGTCACGCCAGAAATGCGCATCTATAAAGAAGAGATCTTCGGGCCGGTGCTGTGTGTTGTCCGGGTTAACAGCCTGGAAGAGGCGATGCAGCTGATCAACGATCACGAGTATGGCAACGGCACTTGCATCTTTACCCGTGATGGGGAAGCTGCGCGGTTGTTCTGCGACGAGATCGAAGTCGGTATGGTCGGCGTCAACGTACCGCTGCCGGTACCGGTGGCTTATCACAGCTTTGGCGGTTGGAAGCGCTCGCTGTTCGGCGACTTGCATGCGTATGGTCCGGATGGCGTGCGTTTCTACACCCGTCGCAAGGCCATTACCCAGCGCTGGCCACAACGGGCAAGCCATGAAGCTTCGCAGTTCGCATTCCCTAGCTTGTAAGTGGAAGAGAAGAAGGCCGGCCCCTGGGGGCCGGCCTTTGCGTATCAGGGGCTTTTTTTCGCCTATATGACAGAATTGTGAAAATAGGTGTTGACGGCAGATTCTGGAAGTCTATAATTCGCCCCACTTCCGGCGCAGTCGAAACGGAAAACTCCTTGGTAAACAATGAGTTACGCAGTTTTCGACAGCGAGTTGCTTCAGGTCATCGAAGCCCAGAAGGAGTTGAAAGAGCGGGGTTGTTTGGCTCTTTTAACGATTCGATCTTCTCGGTCGAAAGCGGTGTAAAAGAGGTGTTGACAGCAGCGAGTAACGCTGTAGAATTCGCCTCCCGCTAACGAGAGATCGGAAGCGCAAGTGGTTGAAGTTGCAAAGGAAACTTTGAAAACTTCGAAAAATAACCGCTTGACAGCAACAGAGGCTGCTGTAGAATGCGCGCCTCGGTTGAGACGAAAGATCTTAACCAACCGCTCTTTAACAACTGAATCAAGCAATTCGTGTGGGTGCTTGTGGAGTCAGACTGATAGTCAACAAGATTATCAGCATCACAAGTTACTCCGCGAGAAATCAAAGATGTAACCAACGATTGCTGAGCCAAGTTTAGGGTTTCTTAAAAACCCAAAGATGTTTGAACTGAAGAGTTTGATCATGGCTCAGATTGAACGCTGGCGGCAGGCCTAACACATGCAAGTCGAGCGGCAGCACGGGTACTTGTACCTGGTGGCGAGCGGCGGACGGGTGAGTAATGCCTAGGAATCTGCCTGGTAGTGGGGGATAACGCTCGGAAACGGACGCTAATACCGCATACGTCCTACGGGAGAAAGCAGGGGACCTTCGGGCCTTGCGCTATCAGATGAGCCTAGGTCGGATTAGCTAGTTGGTGAGGTAATGGCTCACCAAGGCGACGATCCGTAACTGGTCTGAGAGGATGATCAGTCACACTGGAACTGAGACACGGTCCAGACTCCTACGGGAGGCAGCAGTGGGGAATATTGGACAATGGGCGAAAGCCTGATCCAGCCATGCCGCGTGTGTGAAGAAGGTCTTCGGATTGTAAAGCACTTTAAGTTGGGAGGAAGGGCATTTACCTAATACGTAAGTGTTTTGACGTTACCGACAGAATAAGCACCGGCTAACTCTGTGCCAGCAGCCGCGGTAATACAGAGGGTGCAAGCGTTAATCGGAATTACTGGGCGTAAAGCGCGCGTAGGTGGTTTGTTAAGTTGGATGTGAAATCCCCGGGCTCAACCTGGGAACTGCATTCAAAACTGACAAGCTAGAGTATGGTAGAGGGTGGTGGAATTTCCTGTGTAGCGGTGAAATGCGTAGATATAGGAAGGAACACCAGTGGCGAAGGCGACCACCTGGACTGATACTGACACTGAGGTGCGAAAGCGTGGGGAGCAAACAGGATTAGATACCCTGGTAGTCCACGCCGTAAACGATGTCAACTAGCCGTTGGGAGCCTTGAGCTCTTAGTGGCGCAGCTAACGCATTAAGTTGACCGCCTGGGGAGTACGGCCGCAAGGTTAAAACTCAAATGAATTGACGGGGGCCCGCACAAGCGGTGGAGCATGTGGTTTAATTCGAAGCAACGCGAAGAACCTTACCAGGCCTTGACATCCAATGAACTTTCCAGAGATGGATTGGTGCCTTCGGGAACATTGAGACAGGTGCTGCATGGCTGTCGTCAGCTCGTGTCGTGAGATGTTGGGTTAAGTCCCGTAACGAGCGCAACCCTTGTCCTTAGTTACCAGCACGTAATGGTGGGCACTCTAAGGAGACTGCCGGTGACAAACCGGAGGAAGGTGGGGATGACGTCAAGTCATCATGGCCCTTACGGCCTGGGCTACACACGTGCTACAATGGTCGGTACAGAGGGTTGCCAAGCCGCGAGGTGGAGCTAATCCCAGAAAACCGATCGTAGTCCGGATCGCAGTCTGCAACTCGACTGCGTGAAGTCGGAATCGCTAGTAATCGCGAATCAGAATGTCGCGGTGAATACGTTCCCGGGCCTTGTACACACCGCCCGTCACACCATGGGAGTGGGTTGCACCAGAAGTAGCTAGTCTAACCTTCGGGAGGACGGTTACCACGGTGTGATTCATGACTGGGGTGAAGTCGTAACAAGGTAGCCGTAGGGGAACCTGCGGCTGGATCACCTCCTTAATCGACGACATCAGCTGCTCCATAAGCTCCCACACGAATTGCTTGATTCATTGAAGAAGACGATAAGAAGCAGCCCGAAATTGGGTCTGTAGCTCAGTTGGTTAGAGCGCACCCCTGATAAGGGTGAGGTCGGCAGTTCGAATCTGCCCAGACCCACCAATTTTGTGTGGGAACCTGTAGAAATACGGGGCCATAGCTCAGCTGGGAGAGCGCCTGCCTTGCACGCAGGAGGTCAACGGTTCGATCCCGTTTGGCTCCACCACTAACTGCTTCTGTTGTTGAAAGCTTAGAAATGAGCATTCCATCCTGGTGATGGTGAATGTTGATTTCTAGTCTTTGGCTAGATCGTTCTTTAAAAATTTGGGTATGTGATAGAAAGATAGACTGAACGTTACTTTCACTGGTAACGGATCAGGCTAAGGTAAAATTTGTGAGTTGCTCTTAATTGAGTATTATCGAATTTTCGGCGAATGTCGTCTTCACAGTATAACCAGATTGCTTGGGGTTATATGGTCAAGTGAAGAAGCGCATACGGTGGATGCCTTGGCAGTCAGAGGCGATGAAAGACGTGGTAGCCTGCGAAAAGCTTCGGGGAGTCGGCAAACAGACTTTGATCCGGAGATGTCTGAATGGGGGAACCCAGCCATCATAAGATGGTTATCTTAAGCTGAATACATAGGCTTAAGAGGCGAACCAGGGGAACTGAAACATCTAAGTACCCTGAGGAAAAGAAATCAACCGAGATTCCCTTAGTAGTGGCGAGCGAACGGGGACTAGCCCTTAAGTGGCTTTGAGATTAGCGGAACGTTCTGGAAAGTACGGCCATAGTGGGTGATAGCCCTGTACGCGAAAATCTCTTAGTCATGAAATCGAGTAGGACGGAGCACGAGAAACTTTGTCTGAATATGGGGGGACCATCCTCCAAGGCTAAATACTACTGACTGACCGATAGTGAACTAGTACCGTGAGGGAAAGGCGAAAAGAACCCCGGAGAGGGGAGTGAAATAGATCCTGAAACCGTATGCGTACAAGCAGTGGGAGCCCACTTTGTTGGGTGACTGCGTACCTTTTGTATAATGGGTCAGCGACTTATTTTCAGTGGCGAGCTTAACCGAATAGGGGAGGCGTAGCGAAAGCGAGTCTTAATAGGGCGTCTAGTCGCTGGGAATAGACCCGAAACCGGGCGATCTATCCATGGGCAGGTTGAAGGTTGGGTAACACTAACTGGAGGACCGAACCGACTACCGTTGAAAAGTTAGCGGATGACCTGTGGATCGGAGTGAAAGGCTAATCAAGCTCGGAGATAGCTGGTTCTCCTCGAAAGCTATTTAGGTAGCGCCTCATGTATCACTGTAGGGGGTAGAGCACTGTTTCGGCTAGGGGGTCATCCCGACTTACCAAACCGATGCAAACTCCGAATACCTACAAGTGCCGAGCATGGGAGACACACGGCGGGTGCTAACGTCCGTCGTGAAAAGGGAAACAACCCAGACCGTCAGCTAAGGTCCCAAAGTTATGGTTAAGTGGGAAACGATGTGGGAAGGCTTAGACAGCTAGGAGGTTGGCTTAGAAGCAGCCACCCTTTAAAGAAAGCGTAATAGCTCACTAGTCGAGTCGGCCTGCGCGGAAGATGTAACGGGGCTCAAACCATACACCGAAGCTACGGGTATCACTTAGGTGATGCGGTAGAGGAGCGTTCTGTAAGCCTGTGAAGGTGAGTTGAGAAGCTTGCTGGAGGTATCAGAAGTGCGAATGCTGACATGAGTAACGACAATGGGTGTGAAAAACACCCACGCCGAAAGACCAAGGTTTCCTGCGCAACGTTAATCGACGCAGGGTTAGTCGGTCCCTAAGGCGAGGCTGAAAAGCGTAGTCGATGGAAAACAGGTTAATATTCCTGTACTTCTGGTTATTGCGATGGAGGGACGGAGAAGGCTAGGCCAGCTTGGCGTTGGTTGTCCAAGTTTAAGGTGGTAGGCTGGAATCTTAGGTAAATCCGGGATTCTAAGGCCGAGAGCTGATGACGAGTTACCCTTTGGGTGACGAAGTGGTTGATGCCATGCTTCCAAGAAAAGCTTCTAAGCTTCAGGTAACCAGGAACCGTACCCCAAACCGACACAGGTGGTTGGGTAGAGAATACCAAGGCGCTTGAGAGAACTCGGGTGAAGGAACTAGGCAAAATGGCACCGTAACTTCGGGAGAAGGTGCGCCGGTGAGGGTGAAGCATTTACTGCGTAAGCCCATGCCGGTCGAAGATACCAGGCCGCTGCGACTGTTTATTAAAAACACAGCACTCTGCAAACACGAAAGTGGACGTATAGGGTGTGACGCCTGCCCGGTGCCGGAAGGTTAATTGATGGGGTTAGCTAACGCGAAGCTCTTGATCGAAGCCCCGGTAAACGGCGGCCGTAACTATAACGGTCCTAAGGTAGCGAAATTCCTTGTCGGGTAAGTTCCGACCTGCACGAATGGCGTAACGATGGCGGCGCTGTCTCCACCCGAGACTCAGTGAAATTGAAATCGCTGTGAAGATGCAGTGTATCCGCGGCTAGACGGAAAGACCCCGTGAACCTTTACTATAGCTTTGCACTGGACTTTGAATTTGCTTGTGTAGGATAGGTGGGAGGCTTTGAAGCGTGGACGCCAGTTCGCGTGGAGCCAACCTTGAAATACCACCCTGGCAACTTTGAGGTTCTAACTCAGGTCCGTTATCCGGATCGAGGACAGTGTATGGTGGGTAGTTTGACTGGGGCGGTCTCCTCCTAAAGAGTAACGGAGGAGTACGAAGGTGCGCTCAGACCGGTCGGAAATCGGTCGTAGAGTATAAAGGCAAAAGCGCGCTTGACTGCGAGACAGACACGTCGAGCAGGTACGAAAGTAGGTCTTAGTGATCCGGTGGTTCTGTATGGAAGGGCCATCGCTCAACGGATAAAAGGTACTCCGGGGATAACAGGCTGATACCGCCCAAGAGTTCATATCGACGGCGGTGTTTGGCACCTCGATGTCGGCTCATCACATCCTGGGGCTGAAGCCGGTCCCAAGGGTATGGCTGTTCGCCATTTAAAGTGGTACGCGAGCTGGGTTTAGAACGTCGTGAGACAGTTCGGTCCCTATCTGCCGTGGACGTTTGAGATTTGAGAGGGGCTGCTCCTAGTACGAGAGGACCGGAGTGGACGAACCTCTGGTGTTCCGGTTGTCACGCCAGTGGCATTGCCGGGTAGCTATGTTCGGAATAGATAACCGCTGAAAGCATCTAAGCGGGAAACTAGCCTCAAGATGAGATCTCACTGGGACCTTGAGTCCCCTGAAGGGCCGTCGAAGACTACGACGTTGATAGGTTGGGTGTGTAAGCGCTGTGAGGCGTTGAGCTAACCAATACTAATTGCCCGTGAGGCTTGACCATATAACACCCAAGCAATTTGTGAACTCGAAAGAGGCCAGATTGCGGTGTGTGAAGACGAAACGAACCGAAAGTTCGAGATACTCACAAAACACCAAACTATCGCATACCCATTCGCTGGAGCGTGATCCGTAAGGAGAACGACCTGGCTACCGAATTTCTTGACGACCATAGAGCATTGGAACCACCTGATCCCATCCCGAACTCAGCAGTGAAACGATGCATCGCCGATGGTAGTGTGGGGTTTCCCCATGTGAGAGTAGGTCATCGTCAAGATTAAATTCCGAAACCCCTATCTGCGTATGCAGGTAGGGGTTTTGTTTTGCCCGCAGGAAAGTTCGTACAGCAATACCGGACGGCTCCCGGCTGTCACAGTCTCCCGACAATGCTAAGGTTCGGCCCTAGCTTTTGTATTTTCCCAAGGAAGCCTTTATGCCGGACGCGACGTCCCTCAGTGCTGGTTTTATGGTGGTTCACGGCAACCGCCTGGACGAGTTGCGCAGCCTGGTGGTCAGCTGGATGCGGCGTTACCCGTTGGCTCCCTTGGAAAATGAAATTGCCCTGGTTCAGAGCAACGGCATCGCCCAATGGCTGAAGCTGGCACTGGCAGAAGACTCTGAAGACGATGACATGGGCGGCTGCGGAATCGCCGCAGCCATCGACGTGCAGTTACCAGGTAGCTTCATGTGGCAGCTCTATCGCATGGTGCTTGGACGTGACGAAATCCCGGTCAAATCCCTGCTCGATAAAGCTCCCTTGACCTGGCGCCTGATGCGTCTGCTTCCGCAGTTGATCAACCAACCGCACTTCGAACCCCTGCAGCGCTTCCTTACGAATGACACAGACTTACGTAAACGCTATCAATTGGCGGAGCGACTGGCGGATCTGTTCGACCAATATCAGGTGTACAGGGCCGATTGGCTCGAAGACTGGGCAGAAGGTCGCCATCAATTACGAAATGGCAGAGGCGAAACCAAACCTCTGACCCCGGCTAACTGCTGGCAGGCAGAGTTGTGGCGTGCGCTGTTGCTGGATGTAGGTGAACAAGGCATGGCGCAAAGCCGAGCCGGCGTCCATCAACGGTTTATCGAACGCATCAACAGCCTCGACGTCGCCCCCAGCGGATTGCCTTCACGGGTGATCGTTTTCGGGATTTCTTCACTGCCCGCTCAAGCCCTGGAAGCACTGGCGGGGCTGGCCCGTTTCAGCCAGGTTCTGCTCTGCGTGCACAACCCGTGTCGTCACCATTGGGCAGACATCGTCGCCGATAAAGACCTGTTGCGACATCAATACAAGCGTCAGGCTCGCAAGAGCGGAATGCCGGTTGTGCTCGGCCCGCAAACCCTTCACCAGCATGCCCATCCACTACTGGCAGCGTGGGGCAAGCAGGGGCGGGACTATATCAATCTGCTCGACAGCTACGACGATCCCAACAGCTATCGCTCGGCATTCCGCGATGGTCGTATCGACCTGTTCAGCGATAGCCAGCCGCAGAACATGCTCAATCAATTGCAGGACGACATTCTTGAATTGCGTCCCTTGAACGAAACTCGCGAGCGCTGGCCAGCTGTCGATCCGGCGAAGGACGAGTCGATCCGTTTTCACATTGCCCATAGCGCCCAGCGCGAAGTGGAGATCCTTCACGACCAGTTGCTTGCACGCTTCAGTGCAAATCCAGACTTAAGGCCTCGTGATGTGATCGTGATGGTCCCGGACATCGACAGCTACGCACCGCATATTCGTGCGGTATTTGCTCAGCTTGAACGCCACGATCCGCGTTTCATTCCCTTCACGCTCGCCGATCAAGGCCAGCGTGGCCGTGATCCGCTACTGATTGCTATCGAGCATCTGCTCAAACTGCCCGACAGCCGTTTCCCCGTGAGCGAGATCCTCGACCTGCTGGATGTTCCTGCTCTCCGCGCTCGCTTCGGTGTAGAGGAACGTGATCTGCCGACCCTGCACCGTTGGATCGAGGGCGCAGGCATCCGCTGGGGCATGAATGCCGAGCAGCGCGCGGGTCTCGGTCTACCGGAGGAGCTGGAACAAAACAGCTGGCGTTTCGGCCTGCGACGGATGCTGCTCGGTTATGCCGTGGGCAGTGCCAGTGCTTGCGAGGGTATCGAACCCTATGACGAGATCGGTGGTCTGGATGCCGCGCTCATTGGGCCTTTGGTCGCGCTGCTGGACGCATTGGAGATTGCCCACAAGGAGCTCTCTCAACCCTCAGCCCCCAAACAATGGGGCTTTCGATTGCATGCACTGGTTCAGTTGTTTTTCCTGGCCAGTAACGAGCATGACGACTACGTGTTGGCCCAACTCGAAGAGCTGCGTGAAACCTGGCTTGAGACGTGCGAGTCCGTCGGCTTGCATGATGAACTGCCGTTGACCGTGGTCCGTGAAGCCTGGCTCGCCGGCCTTGATCAGGGTCGCTTGTCCCAGCGTTTTCTGGCCGGTGCGGTTAACTTCTGCACCTTGATGCCCATGCGAGCGATCCCGTTCAAACTGGTCTGTCTGCTGGGCATGAATGACGGGGACTACCCGCGTGCACAGCCACCACTGGACTTCGACCTCATGGGCAGTGATTACCGCCCTGGCGATCGCTCCCGACGTGAAGATGACCGTTATCTGCTGTTGGAAGCCCTGTTGTCGGCACGTGACCAACTCTATATCAGCTGGGTCGGTCGCAGCATTCGCGATAACAGTGAACGCCCTGCGTCGGTACTGATTGGCCAATTGCGAGATCATCTGGCCAGCGGTTGGCGACTGCATGATGTCGACGAAGATCTGCTTGAGGCCATCACTCAGGAACATCCACTGCAACCGTTCAGCGCCCGCTACTTCCATGAAGGCGATGATTTGTTTAGCTACGCGAATGAATGGCAGGTACTGCATCAAACCAGTGAGCCGTCGACTGATATTGAGGTCCTTGATCCCTACATTCAGGAGGAGCCGTTGAGTCTCGGTCAACTGCAGGACTTTCTGCGTAATCCTGTGCGACATTTTTTCAGTCAGCGACTCAAGGTGTACTTCGAAGCGGCTGAAGTGCCCTTGGCGGACGAAGAGCCATTTGTACTCGACGCGTTGCAACGTTACAGCCTCAGCGACAGCTTGCTCGAAGCGGCGCTGGGACATCTGGATAGCACCGATCAGATACTGGAAGCGCAGGCCAAACGTCTGCAAAACAGTGGGCTTCTGCCTATGGCCGGATTCGGCGAATGCCTTCAGCGAGAGTTGATCGAACCGTTGCCGGATCTGCTGCAGCGTTATCAGCAGCTTTTGGCGTTATGGCCGACGCCGCTCACCAATGCTCTGCCAGTGAATCTGGAATTGCAGGGGTTGCGCCTGGAAGGTTGGCTCAGTGGCCTGCATCAACGTGCGGACGGTGGTTTGCTATCAGTCACTACAATCCCCAACAGCATCGGCTCGATCAAGTCGCGCAAATGGCATCGCCTGACACGGCCATGGGTCAATCATCTGGTTGCCTGCGCCAGTGGTATGGCAATGAGCACCGCGTTGGTGGCCAGTGACGACAGTCTGCTACTTGCTCCAATGGCGGAGGATGCAGCCTTGCGGATTCTGGGCGACTTGTTAATGGCCTGGCAAACCGGCATGCGTCAACCACTGCCGATTGCGGTGAAGACCGGCTTCGCTTGGCTTGGTCAAACTGATCCGGTCAAAGCCCAGGCCGCAGCCCGCAAGGCGTATGAAGGCGATGGCCTGACCACCGACGGCGAGCGTCGCGAAAGCCCGGCACTCGCCCGACAGTTCGCCGACTTCGACTCGCTTACCGCAGACGAAACGTTCCCGGATTGGTGCAACGCGTTGTACCGGCCGTTGCTTGAAGCGCCTTGGCGTTCATTGAACAGCGAGGAGGCGCGCGCATGACCACAAAACCTCTGGCCTTGGCATTCCCCCTGCGCGGCAGCCAATTGATCGAAGCGAGCGCCGGGACCGGCAAGACCTTCACCATTTCTGCGCTTTATCTGCGCCTGGTCCTTGGCCACGGCGCAGAGTCGAGCGGCTTCGGACGTGAACTGTTGCCGCCGCAAGTCCTCGTTGTGACGTTCACCGATGCGGCGACCAAAGAATTGCGCGAACGTATCCGCACGCGTCTTGCTGAAGCTGCTCGGTTTTTCCGTGATGAAACACCGGCGCCCGATAGCCTTATCGCGGAACTTCGTGAGGAGTACCTTCCCGAGCAGTGGGCGGGGTGCGCGAACCGTCTGGACATCGCCGCGCAGTGGATGGACGAGGCGGCAGTTTCAACTATCCACAGTTGGTGTCAGCGCATGTTGCGCGAACACGCGTTCGACAGTGGCAGCCTGTTTACACAAACCCTGGAAACCGATCACAGCGATTTGCTGGGCGAAGTCCTGCGCGATTACTGGCGCCTGTTTTGCTACCCGATGCAAGGTGATGCACTGAACTGGGTGCGCGGTAATTGGGGCGGCCCAGCAGCATTGCTGCCGCGAATACGTGGTTTGTTCGCCAGTGAGCGAGACAGTGTTGAAGGTAAAGAGCCTGCCGAGCTGATCACGGAGTGTCTGCAAGAGCGACGGGCAGCCTTGCTCGAACTCAAGATGCCTTGGCGCCAGTGGGCGGACGAATTGCTTTCCATCTGTCACCAGGGTGTTGCGAGCAAGAGCGTCGACGGTCGCAAGATGCAGGCGCGCTATTTTGAACCCTGGTTCGAAAAGATCAGGGCCTGGGCTGAAGACGAATCCCTTGAGCAACTGGATATCGGCACCGGATTCACGCGCCTGACGCCCGAGGGTATGGCTGAAGCCTGGAAAGGCGAAGCACCCAGTCATCCAGGACTGGATGCCATGCCCGGCCTCAAGGCCAGTCTCGATGGATTGCCGACGCCTGATGCCGCCGTGCTGCAACACGCCGCCCAGTGGGTCGGTACACGGTTCGAGGAAGAGAAGCGTCGCCGTGCGGAGATGGGCTTCGATGACATGCTACTGCGCCTCGATGCAGCGTTGCAGTCCGACGGCGGTGAGCGGCTGGCGACCCTGATTCGCGAGCAGTTTCCGGTGGCGCTGATCGACGAGTTCCAGGACACCGACCCAGTGCAGTACCGGATCTTCGAGAGCATCTATCGCATCGAAGACAACTATCCGGAATGCGGTCTGTTTCTGATCGGCGACCCCAAGCAAGCGATCTACGCGTTCCGCGGTGCCGACATCTACACCTACCTGCGTGCTCGCCAGGCCACCGCTGGCCGGCTGCATACCTTAGGCACCAATTTCCGTTCAAGTCATGGCATGGTCAGTGCTGTGAACCATGTGTTCGCGCGTGCCGAATCTCGCGAGACCGGGCGGGGCGCCTTCCTGTTTCGTGAAAAGAACGGAGAGAACCCGGTACCGTTCCTGCCCGTCGAATCTCAAGGGCGCAAAGAAGTTCTGCACATTGATGGCCAGGTCGTGCCCGCCCTGAACATCTGGCACCTGTCCGCCGATCAACCGTTGTCCGGCGCTGTTTACCGACAACAACTCGCCGCCGCCTGCGCCAGTGAAATCACCGCATTGCTCAATGGCGGCCAACAAGGTCGCGCGGGTTTCAAACAGGACGGCAAGGACTTCAGAGGGCTGCTGCCAGCGGATATCGCGATCCTGGTCCGCGACGGTAAAGAGGCCCAGGCTGTGCGCGGCGAACTCTCCGCTCGTGGCGTGCGCAGCGTCTATCTGTCGGACAAGGATTCAGTGTTCGCTGCCCAGGAAGCCCACGACGTACTGACCTGGCTCAAGGCCTGTGCCGAGCCGGATGTCGAGCGTCCACTGCGGGCCGCATTAGCCTGCATCACGCTGAACCTGTCACTGGCTGAACTGGAACGGCTGAATCAGGATGAACTGGCCTGGGAAGCGCGGGTCATGCAGTTCCGCCATTATCGCGAGCTCTGGCGCAAGCAGGGCGTGTTGCCCATGCTGCGGCGATTGCTGCATGACTTCCAGCTGCCTCAGACATTGATCATGCGCAGTGACGGCGAGCGGGTGCTGACCAATTTGCTGCACCTGTCCGAATTGCTGCAACAAGCGGCCGCCGAACTCGATGGTGAGCAAGCGCTGATCCGTCATTTGTCCGAGCATCTGGCGTTGTCCGGCCAGGCTGGCGAAGAGCAGATCCTGCGTCTGGAGAGTGACGAACAACTGGTCAAAGTCGTGACCATTCACAAGTCCAAGGGGCTTGAGTATCCCTTGGTGTTTCTGCCATTCATTTGCTCGGCGAAACCGGTGGATGGCAGCCGTCTGCCGTTGCATTACCACGACGCCACGGGCAAGGCCCAAGTGACCTTGAAGCCGACGGCGGAATTGATTGTTCAGGCGGATGATGAGCGTCTTGCCGAGGACCTGCGCTTGCTTTACGTAGCCCTGACCCGGGCACAACACGCCTGCTGGCTCGGAGTGACTGATCTCAAACGCGGTAATAACAACAGCTCGGTGCTGCACCTATCAGCATTGGGCTATCTGCTGGGCGGCGGAGCGCCATTGGCCGAGTCGGCAGGCTTGAAGCGTTGGCTGGAAGACCTGCAGCAGGACTGCCCTGCGCTGAGCTACGGTGAAATGCCTGAAGTGACCGTCGAGCACTACCATCCGCCGCACAACGATGCGACGTTGCTTGCTCCGCTGATACCCAAACGCAAGGCCAGCGAAAACTGGTGGATTGCTTCCTACAGTGCCCTGCGCATTGGCGACAGCATGAGCGTGGGCACTGATGAAGCGCCGGAGAGCCCGCAGGCGCAAAAGCTCTTCGACGACGAACGCCTCGATCCCCAGGCACCACGAGAAGTGGTGGCCGGTGGCGCTGATATTCATCGATTCCCTCGTGGGCCGAACCCCGGCACCTTTCTCCATGGTTTGCTCGAATGGGCCGGTGACGAAGGTTTCACTGCCACCCCGCAAACGGTGGAAGACGCCATTGCCCGTCGTTGCAACCGCCGTGGCTGGGAGGGCTGGATAACCGCCCTGAGCGATTGGTTGCAGCACCTGCTTACGTCCCCGCTGCATATCGGCAGTGGGCAGGCCCCGGTGGTATTCGAGCAGCTCACCCAATACCGCGTCGAGATGGAGTTCTGGTTCGCCAGCCATAAAGTCGATGTGCTCAAGCTCGATGAACTGGTGCGTCAATACACCCACAACGGCGTGGCCCGGGTGGCTGCCGAGCCGGTGCTGCTCAATGGCATGTTCAAAGGCTTCATCGACCTGACGTTCGAGCATGACGGCCGCTACTACGTCGCCGACTACAAATCCAACTGGCTGGGCGTCGATGACGCGGCCTATACCGAGCAGGCCATGGAGCAGTCGATTCTCGACAACCGTTACGACCTGCAATACGTGCTTTACCTGTTGGCCCTGCATCGCCAGCTCAAGGCGCGACTTGCCGATTACGATTACGACCGACATGTCGGTGGTGCGCTGTACCTGTTCCTGCGCGGTACGCGCGCGTCCAGCCAGGGCGTGTATTTCGCCCGTCCTCCAAAAGAGCTGATCGAACGTCTGGACCGGCTATTCCAGGGCAAGCCAGAACCCAAGGCCGAACCCGCCTGGGAACAGGGAGTTTTGCTATGAGTCGCACCTTCGCTGATTTGCTGCCCACTTCGTTGACAGCCGAAAGCCTGGCGGATCTGGCGCCGTTGAGTCGCGCCGATGACTTGCTGCTATTGCTGACGCGCTGGGTTGAGCGCGGCTGGCTGCGAGCATTGGATAAAGCCTTCGTCGCTTTTCTTCATGAGCTCGCTCCCGGCGATGACCCACTGGTGCTGCTGGCCGCTGCGTTAGCCAGCCATCAACTGGGCCACGGTCATGTGTGCCTGGATGTGTTCGAGACGCTCAAGGAGCCGGACTTCGCCCTGTCGCTGCCACCGGAAGGTGATCTGCAAAGTGGCGCGATGTTGTTGCCGTCGCAATTGCTTGAGGCGCTGGACGGTGCCCATTGGTGCAAGGTCCTGGCCTCCAGCAGTTTGGTCGCATTGGCGGTCGATGGCCGCGAGGCGGCGCAGAATCGGCCATTGGTGTTATCGGGCAAACGCCTGTACTTGCGTCGCTACTGGGCTTACGAACGGCGTATCGACACCTCGCTACGCCAACGCCTGGTGGAACACGAAACCACGCCGGATGATTTGTCCCAACGCCTCACCCGTTTGTTCGGCCCAGCCCAGCCTGGCGAAGTGATTGACTGGCAAAAACTCGCCTGTGCCCTCGCAACCCGCAGCGCATTCAGCATCGTCACCGGTGGCCCGGGGACCGGCAAGACGACGACGGTCGTGCGTTTGCTGGCGTTGCTCCAGGCGCCGGCGGTGGAGGCCGGCAAGCCGTTGCGCATTCGTCTCGCGGCACCCACCGGCAAGGCTGCAGCCCGACTGACGGAGTCCATCAGTCAGCAGGTGAGAACCCTGGAAGTCGATGAAACCGTACGCGTGAAAATCCCGTCAGACGTCACCACCGTGCACCGTCTGCTCGGCAGTCGTCCCGGTACTCGGCACTTCCGTCACCACGCCGGTAATCGCTTGCCGCTGGATGTCTTGGTGGTGGACGAGGCCTCGATGATCGATTTGGAGATGATGGCCAACCTGCTCGATGCGTTGCCGGCCCATGCCCGTCTGGTGCTGCTCGGTGACAAGGATCAACTGGCATCGGTGGAGGCCGGCGCCGTGCTGGGCGACCTGTGCCGCGACGCCGAGGCCGGTTGGTACAGCCCGCAGACTCGCCTGTGGCTGCAAGCGGTCAGTGGTGAAAGCCTGGATGCCAGCGGTTTGCAGGAAGACACCCAGGGCACTCATCCACTGGCCCAGCAAGTTGTGATGCTGCGTCATTCACGCCGGTTCGGCGAGGGCAGCGGCATCGGTCAACTGGCTCGCTGGGTCAACCAGCAGCAACCCGAGGAAGCTCGGAAGTTGTTGGCGGCTCGAAGCCATGACGACGTGTTTTCCCTGTCCCTCAAGGGGGAGCAGGACCGGGGGCTGGAACGCTTGCTGCTTGAGGGGCATGGCGATGGACCACAGGGTTATCGCCATTACCTGAATCTCTTGCGCAGCCTGCGGCCACCGCTCGACAGCACGCTTGATGATCCCTGCTGGACCGATTGGGCCCGGCAGGTGTTGCAAGCTTTCGACGCCTTTCAGTTGTTGTGCGCCGTGCGTAAAGGGCCGTGGGGCGTTGAAGGTTTGAATCAGCGCGTGACCGCCGCGCTGCTCAAGTCTCGGTTGATCGACAGCGACCAGCAGTGGTACGAAGGTCGGCCGGTGCTGATGACCCGCAACGACTATGGTCTGGGTTTGATGAACGGCGACATCGGCATTGCCCTCAAGCTGCCGGAACGTGTTGGGCCGGAGGCAGGGAAGCAGGTGTTGCGTGTGGCGTTCCCGCGCAATGACGGTCAGGGCGGCGTACGTTTTGTTCTGCCGAGCCGCCTCAATGATGTCGAAACCGTGTACGCCATGACGGTGCACAAATCCCAAGGCTCGGAATTTTCCCACACGGCGTTGATTCTGCCGGACGCCTTGAACCCTGTACTCACCAAGGAACTGATCTATACCGGGATTACCCGGGCCAAAAACTGGTTCACCTTGATCGAACCTCGCTCCGGCGTATTCGAAGAGGCGGTGCGGCGCAAGGTCAAGCGCTTGAGCGGGTTGATGCTGGAGTTGGAAGAGGGTGTTGAACCAAGGGATTGAAAGGGACGGCGCCGCGCGAAAAGCGCCGACTAATCGGCGAAAAGCATCTCCCGACTTTCACCCATCAACAGACCTTGATTCTGCTCAGTGACCGCGCGAATGTAATCCCATAACAGGGTAATCCGCTTGAGCTTGCGCAAATCCTCGCGGCAGTACATCCAGAACTGCCGCGTGATGTTGATCTCTTCCGGTAACACCGGCAGTAACCGCGGATCCTGGGCCGCCAGAAAGCACGGCAGAATCGCCAGCGACCGCCCTTGCTGCGCGGCCACGAATTGCGCGATCACGCTGGTGCTGCGCAGGTTGGCACTGGCGCCGGGCAGTACATTCGCCAGGTACAACAGCTCCGAGCTGAACGCCAGATCGTCGACGTAACTGATGAATGAATGTTTACCCAAGTCTGCCGGGCGGCGGATGGGTGGATGTTTGTCGAGATAATCCTGCGTCGCGTAGAGCTGCAATCGGTAGTCGCAGAGTTTGCAGCAGACGTACGGACCATGCTCCGGGCGCTCCAGTGCGATGACGATGTCCGCCTCGCGTTTGGACAGGCTGATGAAGTGCGGCAGCGGCAGGATGTCCACCGAGATTGCTGGATAGGCGTCGACGAAATGGCTCAGCTGCGGGGTGATGAAAAAGCTGCCGAAGCCTTCGGTGCAGCCCATGCGCACATGCCCGGATAACGCGACCCCGGACCCCGAAACCTGCTCGCAGGCCATGTGCAGCGTGCTTTCAATCGACTCGGCGTAACCGAGCAACCGCTGGCCTTCGGCGGTCAGGACAAAACCGCTGGTCCGGGATTTCTCGAACAGCAACGTGCCCAATGCCGCTTCCAGCGAGCTGATGCGCCGCGACACGGTGGTGTAGTCGACCGCCAGGCGCTTGGCGGCGGTGCTGGCCTTGCGGGTGCGGGCGACTTCAAGGAAAAACTTGAGGTCATCCCAGTTTAACGAGCCTAAGGACGTGATGTTTTTTTGCATGATGGACCGGCTTTTATGTGCGTTCTTATTAGAAGTTTGCACATCTATACTCCAAAAACAGTCCGACAACCAATTCGCGACACACGCCTCATCTCAAGGCGACTTCCCCGCCTTGGCTCCCTGCATAAAAATAAGTATTGGAGACCAGCATGAACGCATCGCTCACGCCAAACGAAACCACTGTCCAAACCGTAAAGCTGTTGATCAACGGCGAGTGGGTCGAGTCCCAGACCACCGAGTGGCACGACATCATCAACCCGGCGACCCAGCAAGTGCTGGCGAAAGTACCGTTCGCAACCGCGCAGGAAGTCGACGCCGCCATCAGCGCCGCTCATCGCGCCTTCCAGACCTGGAAGCTGACGCCGATCGGCGCGCGGATGCGCATCATGCTCAAGCTCCAGGCGTTGATTCGCGAACACTCCAAGCGCATCGCCGTGGTGCTCAGCAACGAGCAAGGCAAAACCATCGCCGACGCTGAAGGCGATATCTTCCGCGGCCTGGAAGTCGTCGAACACGCCTGCTCCATCGGCAGCCTGCAAATGGGCGAGTTCGCCGAGAACGTTGCTGGCGGCGTCGATACCTACACCCTACGTCAGCCAATCGGCGTTTGCGCCGGCATCACCCCGTTCAACTTCCCGGCCATGATTCCGCTGTGGATGTTCCCGATGGCCATCGCCTGCGGCAACACCTTTGTGCTCAAACCGTCCGAACAGGACCCGATGTCGACCATGCTGCTGGTGGAACTGGCGATCGAGGCCGGTGTTCCGGCGGGCGTGCTCAACGTCGTTCATGGCGGTAAAGACGTGGTGGATGCACTCTGCACCCACAAGGACATCAAGGCTGTTTCCTTCGTCGGTTCGACCGCCGTCGGCACTCACGTCTACGACCTGGCCGGTAAACACGGCAAACGCGTGCAATCGATGATGGGCGCGAAGAACCACGCCGTTGTGCTGCCGGATGCCAACCGCGAACAAGCGCTCAATGCGTTGGTCGGCGCCGGTTTCGGTGCGGCCGGGCAACGCTGCATGGCCACATCCGTCGTGGTGCTGGTGGGCGCGGCCAAACAATGGCTGCCTGATCTGAAGGCACTGGCGCAGAAACTCAAAGTGAATGCCGGCAGCGAGCCGGGCACTGACGTCGGTCCGGTGATTTCCAAAAAGGCCAAGGCGCGGATTCTGGATCTGATCGAGAGCGGCATCAAAGAAGGCGCCAAGCTGGAACTGGACGGTCGCGAGATCACGGTTCCAGGCTTCGAGAAGGGCAACTTTGTCGGCCCGACCCTGTTCTCCGGCGTGACGCCCGAGATGCAGATCTACACCCAGGAAATCTTCGGCCCGGTGCTGGTGGTGCTGGAAGTCGATACGCTCGATGAGGCCATCGCACTGGTCAACGCCAACCCGTTCGGCAACGGCACTGGCCTGTTCACCCAAAGCGGGGCGGCGGCGCGTAAATTCCAGACTGAAATCGACGTTGGCCAGGTCGGCATCAACATCCCGATTCCGGTGCCGGTTCCGTTCTTCAGCTTCACCGGTTCGCGCGGCTCCAAACTCGGCGACCTCGGTCCGTATGGCAAGCAAGTGGTGCAGTTCTACACTCAGACCAAGACTGTCACCAGTCGCTGGTTCGATGACAACAGCGTCAACGACGGTGTGAACACCACCATCAACTTGCGTTAAGGAGCCGGACATGAAAATCGCTTTTATCGGTCTCGGCAACATGGGCGCGCCGATGGCGCGCAACCTGATCAAGGCTGGCCATTCGCTGAACCTGGTCGACCTGAACAAAACCGTTCTGGCAGAGCTGGAACAATTGGGCGGCAGCATCAGTGCTTCCGCACGTGAAGCGGCTCAAGGCGCAGAACTGGTGATCACCATGCTGCCAGCCGCCGTGCATGTGCGCAGCGTGTGGCTGGGTGAAGACGGCGTGCTGGCAGGTATTGCCAAGGGCGTACCGGCAGTCGATTGCAGCACCATCGATCCGCAGACCGCACGTGATGTCGCCGCGGCAGCCGCCAAACAAGGCGTGGTCATGGCGGATGCGCCTGTGTCGGGCGGTACCGGCGGTGCTGCGGCCGGGACGCTGACCTTCATGGTCGGCGCCACGCCTGAGCTGTTCGCCACCCTGCAACCGGTATTGGCGCAGATGGGCCGCAACATCGTTCATTGCGGCGAAGTCGGCACCGGGCAAATCGCCAAGATCTGCAACAACCTGCTGCTGGCGATCTCCATGGTCGGTGTCAGTGAAGCCATGGCGCTGGGCGATGCGCTCGGCATCGACACAACAGTGCTGGCCGGGATCATCAACAGTTCCACCGGTCGTTGCTGGAGTTCGGAGATGTACAACCCGTGGCCAGGCATCGTCGAAACGGCGCCGGCCTCGCGCGGTTATACCGGCGGTTTCGGTGCCGAACTGATGCTCAAGGATCTGGGGCTGGCCACGGAAGCGGCACGACAGGCGCACCAACCGGTGGTGCTCGGCGCGGTAGCCCAGCAGTTGTATCAGGCGATGAGCCAGCGTGGGGAAGGTGGCAAAGACTTCTCGGCGATCATCAACAGCTATCGCAAACCCCAATAATCGGGCTGGAAACCTGTGGGAGCGAGCCTGCTCGCGAATAGGGAATAACATTCAACAGGGATGTTGATTGAGCCACCGCTTTCGCGAGCAGGCTCGCTCCCACAATGGCTGCATGTTCCTATCGACATTTACCGGGAAATCACGTCGGGTGATCTCCCGGTTTTTTTGCATCAGGCAAAGACGAAATACTTGCGCACGGTTTCAACCACTTCCCACGTGCCTTTCATACCCGGCTCAATGACGAAAATATCACCGGCGCGCAGATGGATCGGCTCCTTTCCCTCTGGGGTGATGATGCAGTACCCCTCGCGGAAATCGCAGTATTCCCACTTCACGTATTCCACATACCATTTGCCCGGCGTGCAGATCCAGGTGCCCATGATTTTGCTGCCGTCTTCGCTGGTGTAGGCGTTGAGGTTGACGGTATGCGGGTCGCCTTCGAGTTTTTCCCATTTGCAGGCGTCGAGCACCGGCAGTGGGTGGGTATCGCGAAGAACGGTAATCGGTGCGGACATGATGACTCCGAGCGTTAGGGAGAACTGAAGTCGCACCCTATAGGGCTTGGTCCGGCACCAGTTGTCTGTGCTCGACATTGAGGTATCCAGAAGCGCAGCGGCCATCGTCTATTCATACAACTCATACAACGCTCGGCGGTGGAAACCGGCGATGGGTACGTTGAAATTTCCTCTCGATAAACCGCCGATTCCTGGCAGTTTGTGCGAAAGCCCCAGGCTTTTCCGAACGTTTTTGCAAGAACATGCACAGGTATCACTCGTATCATTCACTTCGGAAAAGGCCGAGAGCTTTGCAATGAAAAAAACAATGTCGTGGTGGGACATCAGCCCGCCCTTGAGTACCGCAACACCGACCTGGCCGGGTGATACGCCGTTCCAGGAGGAGCGCGTCTGGACCTTCGGGCCTGAATGCCCGGTGAATGTCGGGCGTATCACGCTGTCGCCGCACACCGGCGCTCACGTCGATGCACCGCTGCACTACAGCGCGGAGGGCGCAGCCATTGGCGATGTGTCGCTCGATGTCTATATCGGGCCTTGCCGGGTGTTGCATTGCCTGGACAGCGGCCGACTGGTGCAGCCTGAGCAATTGGAGAGTCGTCTGGGCAACCTGCCCGAACGCGTCCTGCTGCGCACGTATCGACAAGCGCCGCTGACCCACTGGGACCCGGATTTCACCGCCGTCGCCAAAGACACCGTCGACCTGCTCGCCAGTCTCGGCGTGCGCTTGATCGGTATCGATACGCCATCGCTGGACCCGCAGCAATCCAAGACCATGGATTCGCACAACGCCGTGGCCCGTCACGGCATGGCTATTCTCGAAGGCATCGTGCTCGATGAGGTCCCGGAAGGGGACTATGAATTGATCGCGCTGCCGCTGCGCTTTGCCAACCTCGACGCCAGCCCGGTGAGGGCAATTTTGCGTCCATTGAATTCACCGCAACGTGAGGAGCCTGCTCAATGAGCCAATGTCCCTATTCACCTGCCAACCAGACAGAGGAATGGCATAACGCCGAGCTGAATTTTTCTGATTCCATGAGCTACGGCGACTACTTGGATCTGGGGCGCATTCTCAGTGCACAGCACCCGTTGTCGCCGGACCATAACGAGATGCTGTTCATCATCCAGCACCAGACCTCCGAGCTGTGGATGAAGCTGATGTTGCACGAGCTCAAGGCTGCCCGCGAACACGTCCGACTGGGAGAGTTGCCGCCGGCCTTCAAGATGCTGGCGCGGGTCTCGCGGATTTTTGATCAACTGGTGCATGCCTGGACGGTGCTGGCTACCATGACGCCCACCGAGTACCACTCGATCAGGCCTTTTCTGGGGCAGTCGTCGGGTTTCCAGTCTTTCCAGTACCGTGAGATCGAGTTCATTCTGGGCAACAAAAGCGCGACCCTGTTGCGCCCCCACGCCCATCGGCCGGAACTGTTGGGGGAACTTGAAAAGGCGATCGCTACCCCTTCGCTGTATGACGAAGCGATTCGCTTGATGGTCAGCGCGGGCCTGAAGATTGACCCACAGCGTTTCGAGCGTGACCCAACCCGCCCGACAGAGCATGACGCCTCCGTCGAGGCGGCCTGGCGTGAGGTCTACAAAGATCCTTCGCGTTATTGGGATCTCTATCAACTGGCCGAAAAGCTCATCGACCTCGAGGATTCGTTCCGTCAATGGCGCTTCCGCCATGTCACCACGGTTGAGCGGATCATTGGCTTTCAACCGGGCACAGGTGGCACTGAAGGTGTCGGTTATCTGCGTAAGATGCTCGATACCGTGCTGTTTCCGGAATTGTGGCGGGTGCGTTCCACCCTCTGATCCAGTCCGCATAAAAAAGCCCCGGCATTCATCGAATGTCGGGGCTTTTTGTTGAGCTCCGGGACTATTGAGCGACTGGCAAGCCCCTATCCCTCGCCACACGCATCCGATAGAACACGTAGATGATCAAGACCCAGACCGGGATGGCGAAGACCGAGGCGCGTATCCCCGGAATCATCCACATCACGCAGATGATCATGGCCATGAACGCCAGGCACAGGTAGTTGCTGAAGGGAAACCAGAACGACTTGAAGCTTGGCACGATGCCTTGCTGGCCCATGATTTTGCGAAACTTCAGGTGGGTCAGGCTGATCAGCGTCCAGTTGATCATCAGCGAGGCGACCACCAGTGCGAACAGTAACTCCAGCGCTTCATGGGGCGCGAGGTAGTTGACCAGCACGGACAACATAGTGATCAGCGCCGAGATACCCAGCGCCCGCAATGGCACGCCCTGTTTGTTCAGTTTCATCAGCGACTTCGGTGCGTCGCCCTGTTCGGCCAGGCCGTAGAGCATGCGGCTGTTGCAGTAGACGCCGCTGTTGTAGACCGAGAGTGCTGCGGTCAACACCACGAAGTTGAGGATGTGTGCGGCGGTGTCGCTGCCGATTAGCGAGAAAATCTGCACGAATGGACTGCCACTGTAGGCATCGCCGGACGCGCCCAAGGTCTGCAGCAATTGATCCCACGGATACAGCGAAAGCAGCACGGTGAGTGCGCCGACGTAGAAGATCAACACGCGATACACCACCTGGTTGATCGCCTTGGGAATCACCTTCCTCGGTTCGCTGGCTTCAGCGGCAGTGATGCCGACCAGTTCCAGGCCACCGAAGGAGAACATGATGAACGCCATCGACATCAGCAAACCGGTGGTGCCGTTGGGGAAGAAACCGCCGTGACTCCACAGGTTGCTGACCGAGGCCTGCGGGCCCCCGGAGCCGCTGAACAGCATGTAGCAACCCAGGGCGATCATGCCGATGATCGCCACGACCTTGATAATCGCGAACCAGAATTCCATCTCGCCGAAGACTTTGACGTTCATCGTGTTGATCAGGTTGACCAGCACGAAGAACACTGCCGCGCTGACCCAGGTCGGAACTTCCGGCCACCAGAATTGCACGTACTTGCCGACGGCCGTCAGCTCGGCCATGCCCACGAGCACGTACAGCACCCAATAGTTCCACCCGGACAGAAATCCGGCATAACCGCTCCAATACTTGTGGGCGAAGTGGCTGAACGAACCGGCCACAGGCTCTTCGACAATCATTTCGCCCAACTGGCGCATGATCAGGAAGGCAATGAACCCGGCAATCGCATAGCCGAGGATCATCGACGGCCCGGCCGACTTGAGTACGCCGGCAGAGCCCAAAAATAGCCCGGTGCCAATCGCCCCGCCCAATGCGATCAGTTGAATATGACGATTTTTCAACCCCCGCTTGAGCGTTCCCTGTTGCAAGATTTCATCCGCCATCTCGTTCCCTTCTGATTATTGTTGTCAGGCCTGATTTGAAAGATCAGATATTACTCTCGGTAAATTTTTCGTAATACAGGTGCACGCTGTCCAGTGCCTGAGTCTGCAACCAGCTCTTGATCGACTCGACCATGGGCGGTGGCCCGCAGACGTACATGTCGATCGGTGCGTCGCGCAGTTCACTGATGTCGAAATGCTCGGCAATGTAGCCGCGCTTTCCTGCCCATTGTGGCGAAGGATCGCTGACGACCTCGGTGTAGAGAAACCCCGGAATGCGCTCGGCATAGGCTTCGATGCGTGTGCGTTCGCACAAATCGGCAGCGTCTCGTACGCCATAGTACAAATGCACCGGTTGCGCGCATCCGCGCTCGGCGAGTTCGTCGAGCATACCCAGCAGCGCGGAAAGCCCGGTTCCGCCGGCCACCAGGATCAGCGGTTTGGCGACGTGCCGCAGATAGAAGGCGCCCAGCGGTGCCTCCAGGGCGATTTCGTCGCCCACCTGACAGCGTTCACGGATGTAGTGACTCATCACACCGTCGGGCAGCAAGCGAATCAGGAACTGCAGTTGATTGCTGTCGCTCGGTCGATTGGCAAACGAGTAGGAGCGCTTGCTTTGAGTCCCAGGGATCAGCAACCGGGCGTATTGCCCCGGCAAAAAATCCAGCAAGCCCGTCGTGCCGAGATCCAGATGCAAGATCGCGGTACTGGCCGAGACCTGCCTGATTTCAGTGACTTTTCCGCTAAGTTGCTCGGGGCCCGAGGCATTGCACAGGCTGGAAGCGAAGTCGAAATAAAACGCCGCGTCGGACTTCACCCGAGTCTGACAGGTGAGCATTTTGCGTTGTTGCAGGTCCTGGCTGGAGAGGGCTTCCTCATCCACATAGTCCTGGCTGTAGTCGCCCGATTCGCAGCGACCCTGGCAGGTTCCGCAGACGCCTTCGCGGCAATCCAGAGGAATATTGATGCCGTTGCGCAGGGCTGCGTCGAGCAGTATTTCGTTAGGCTGTACGGGAAAGAATAGCGTTTTGCCGTCGGCAAAGCTGAACGCGACCTTGTGGTTCATGCCCCGGTCTCCATGGTTTCAGAGGTGGTAGAAATCGAGCACCGAGTTGATGGTGTCGTTGAGCAGCAGGACATGCTTGCGGGTGATCAGCCAGTTGCCTGCGTGAGGCTTGAGGCGATAGGTCGCGCGGCCGTAGAACTGTTCGGAAGTGGCCAGGCGATAGAACAAGGTGTGCCAGTTCAGACGCACCTCCAGCTCGCCGCCCTCGACCTCTTCGATCCGTACGTTGTTGATCAGGTGCAAGGTGCGCGGCATCGGTGTCGAGGACGCCGATTTGCCAGTGCGCAGGCGGAACACGCGGTCCTCCAGACCGGAACGATTGGGGTAGTAGATCAGCGACATTTCACGCTTGGGGTCGACGGTGTAAACGTGTTCCGAGTCCCATTGCGGCAGGTGAAACTCGCTGTGCTCGTCGAACAGCTTGATATAGGCGTCCCACTCCTGGGCATCGCACAGTTCGGATTTGCGATAGAAAAACTGTTCGATCTGGTACTGCAATTGCGCATTCATGTTCACACCTTACGTAGTTTCAGGGATTTCGCTTCCAGGCCATCGAGCAGGAATTTCTGCCAGTTGCTGTGCTGGTTGACGTAAAGCCCTTCGTGGGTGAATTCGGTGCCGGTCATGGCCGGGGCAATGCCGATCGACTCGCTGTTGGGCGTGGCGCCGGTTGCCCATTGGTGACTGCCACGGGAAATATCGCTCCAGCGTTCCAGGCGCGCCTGGAAACCACGCTGGGCTTCGCGGAACTCCACCAGGTCATCCGGAGTGCCCAGACCGGACACGTTGAAGAAGTCTTCGAACTGACGAATCCGGTTTTCACGATCCGCGTCCGACTCGTTTTTGACGCCCAAGCACTGACTGATGATTTCGGTCTTGTTCCAGGCCACCGGGCGGATAATGCGCAGTTGCGAGCTGATCTGATCGAGGAAAAACAGGCTCGGATAAATGTTCAGATTGCGCAGGCGATGCATCATCCATTCGGCCTTTTCCTGGCCGTGTTCTTCGATCAGCCGCGGCATGATCGTGGCGTAACCGGAGCGCACTGTCGGGTTCGGCATGTCACTGAACAGCAGGCTGTGGCCGTTATCGAAGGCGAACCAGCCGTCATCGGTATTGGCGTCGCCGGCGCCGAGTTTGCTGTAGTCGAGCGTGGTGCCGCTACTGGTTCCGTTTTCGCTGTTGACCCGCTGGCGGTGTTGCACGGTGGCCACGTAGTTGTAGTGGACAGTGCTGACGTGATAACCATCGAGGCCGTTTTCGTTCTGCAGTTTCCAATTGCCGTCGTAGGTGTAGGCCGACTTGCCGGGCAGCACTTCCAGCTCACCGGTGGGCGACTGGGCAACCATCATGTCGAAGAACACTTTGGCGTCGCCAAGGAAGTCTTCGAGGCTGTTATCGGCATGAACATCCAGGCTGATAAACACAAAACCCTTGTAGCTCTCGATGCGTGCTTTTTTCAGGCCGCGTGTGGCCTTGTCGAACCCTTCCGGGTATTCGCCGGGTGCCTTGACCTTGACCAGGCGGCCGTCGCTTTTGTAACACCAGGCATGGAACGGGCAGGTGAAGGTCGACTGGTTGCCCTTGCCGACGCGGGTCAGGGTTGTGCCGCGATGCTGACAGGCGTTGATCAGCGCATTGAGCTGACCGTCACCGTCGCGGGTAATGATCATCGGTTGACGGCCGGCGCGCATAGTGACGAAGTCGTGATTATGGGCCAGCTCACTTTCGTGGCAGGCGTAGATCCAGTTCTTCTCGAAGATCAGTTCCATCTCCAGATCGAACAACTGTGGCTCGGTGAAAATGTCCCGGGCAATCCGGAACACGCCGTCTACCGGACGGAAGTCCAGGCAGCCTTCAATAAACGCTTTCCACTGCTCGACGTTTTTTTCGCCACTCATGGGTGTGTACCTTTTTTATTCGGGCCAATCGGTTGTGCTCATTAGAGAGAGTGGGGCGGGCAGGGGTCTATCCGGTTTGTCGACGAAGGCAGTCCATAAAATTTGTGCGGTAACACCCGCGTATCGAGCTGGGCAGGTACTACTCAAACAGTGCGCGAAGCGATGGACGGCTGCACCTGTTTGCAGCAATCAGGTACTGTTTTGCGGGACGTCGGATGCTGTTCGATGGCGCTCCCCGGCTTCAAACCGGGCGTGTTATCCGCTTAGTAGATGATTGCTATCCGCTGGGTTGACACCGTCGTTTTGTGGTCTGGAATTTGCTCTTTTCCAGCCTGATACGCGCCGTCAGAGCGCGCTTGAAAAATATCGCCGTGGGTGCACCGTGATGAGTAGCAAAACTGATCTGCAGTTTCGCGACATTCGTATTGATAGCTTTGACGTTGAGGGTGCGCGGAACTGGATGTCCGGTATCTGCGGGCCCCATCGACTCGTGACCACCACTCCGGAGCGGATCCGCTTTCATCACAGCGCCAATGTGTTCAAGTCGATGGCCACGACCCTGGGCACGATTGAGTACGGTACCGACGTCACCGTCGATATCGAAGACCCCGAGCACTTCAGCAGTTACAGCCTGAGTCTGCCGCTGGTGGGCGAGCAGGAGCTGAGCAAGAACGGCAGCGTGGTGAAATCCAATCGCGATCAAGGGGTGATCATTTCGCCGAATGAAAACCAGGTGCTGGCGATCTCCGGCGATTGTCGCAAGGTCCAGGTGGTGATCACCCGCGCCGCCATGAGCGAGTCTCTGGAAGGCATGCTGCAGCGACCGCTGGATGCGCCGCTGCGTTTCGAGTCGGTGATGGATGCGGTCGACGGGGCATCGGCATCATGGTGGCGCATGGCGCGTTATTTCATCGCCGAACTGGAACGCAGCAGCGAACTGTATGAGCAGGTGGCCTTCACCCGAGACGTCGAAAGCTCGTTGATCAAAGGCTTGATCCTCGCTCAGCCGAACAATTATTCCGAAGAACTGCGGGACGTATTGGGCGTGAAGCTGCCGCACTATCTGATCCGGGCCCGGCAATATATTCACGCAAACGCGCGGGAAGCCCTGCATCTGGAAGACATCGAAGCCGCGGCCGGAGTCTCGCGCTTCAAGTTGTTCGAAGCGTTCAAGAAGTACTTCGCGCTGTCGCCGATGGTCTACCTGAAAAAATACCGCTTGAACGCCGTGCGTCAGGACATTCTTGAACACGGTTCTGCGCGCAATATTTCCGAGATCGCCATGGGGTGGGGCTTCACGCACCTTGGGCGTTTTTCTGCCGAGTACCGCAAGTTGTTCGACGAATCCCCAAGCATGACTTTGCAGCGTAACGAAGCCCGACGCATGCGCGGCTTCTGAGGATTACGACGGCCAGGGAGTTGTCGATATCTCCCTGGCGGCTTCCCTTACTTACGCACCACCAGATCAAGCAACTCCTCTCGCTCCTTGATTTTCTGCAGGACGATTTCCGAGCGGATATCGGTGACACCTGCTGTGCGGTTCAGATGGTTGACGATGAAATCGGAGAAGTGTTTGAGGTTGCGCGCCTGGACCCGCAATACATAGTTGCTCGCGCCGGTAATCACATAAGCGGTGACCACTTCCGGCCACAACTGAACCTTCTTGATGAAGGTCTCGTGCCAGTCCTCAACGTCCTGTCGCAACGACACATGGACGATGGCTTCCAGTTCGATCCCCAGCCGTTCGGCATTCAGCACCGCGCGGTAGCCGGTGATGATTCCCTCACTTTCCAACAGTCGCAAACGGCGTAAACAGGCCGATGGCGACAGGGCGACTTTCTCCGCCAGTTCCTGATTGCTGATACGGCCATCCTGTTGCAGTTGGTGCAGGATCCGCAGGTCTGTCGAGTCGAGATTCATGGTTGGAATAAATCCGCGTTAATTGGAGTCAGATTCGAATTTTCTGCGAGATAACTACTATAACGCTGCTCACTTTGCACGAAAATTCTCCAAAGCTTCGTTCATTATTTCTCCACCGAGAAGGGGCAAAAAGCGCCTGAAACATGGCGCTGAAACCCAGGATCGACCCGATTATCGCGACCTGCCCGGACGGCATGTCATTCAAAAAACAGGACACTCAATGACGACAAGAAACGATTGCCTGGCGCTTGATGCTCAGGACGCTCTGGCGCCACTGCGTCAGCAATTTGCACTGCCCGAAGGCGTGATCTATCTGGACGGCAACTCCCTGGGCGCGCGGCCGGTTGCCGCATTGGCGCGTGCTCAAGCGGTGATCGCCGAAGAATGGGGCAATGGTCTGATCCGCAGTTGGAACAGCGCTGGCTGGCGCGACCTGTCCGAGCGTCTGGGTAACCAATTGGCCGGGCTGATTGGCGCCCGTGACGGTGAAGTGGTGGTGACCGACACCACCTCGATCAACCTGTTCAAGGTGCTCAGCGCCGCCCTGCGGGTGCAGGCCACCCGGTCGCCGAAACGGCGAGTGATCGTCACCGAATCCAGCAATTTCCCGACCGACCTGTACATCGCCGAAGGTCTGGCCGACATGCTGCAACAGGGCTACACCTTGCGCCTGGTCGGTAGTCCCGAGGAGCTGCCGCAAGCGATAGACCAGGACACCGCTGTGGTCATGCTCACCCACGTCAACTACAAGACGGGCTACATGCACGACATGCAGGCCATGACCGCGCTGGCCCACGAGTGTGGCGCGCTGGCCATCTGGGACCTGGCGCATTCCGCCGGTGCGGTGCCGGTCGACCTGCATCAGGCGCGTGCCGATTACGCTATCGGCTGCACCTACAAGTACCTCAATGGCGGTCCCGGCTCGCAAGCGTTTGTCTGGGTGTCGCCCGATCTGTGTGATCTGGTGGCGCAGCCGTTGTCTGGCTGGTTCGGGCATTCGCGGCAGTTTGCCATGGAGCCTCGCTACGAGCCGAGCAACGGTATCGCTCGTTATCTGTGCGGTACCCAGCCGATCACTTCGTTGGCGATGGTCGAGTGCGGTCTGGATATTTTCGCCCAGACCGACATGGCCAGCCTGCGCTGCAAATCCCTGGCGCTGACTGACTTGTTCATCCAGTTGGTCGAGCAGCGTTGTGCTGCACATGAGCTGACGCTGATCACCCCGCGCGAACACGCCAAGCGTGGCAGCCACGTCAGCTTCGAACATCCCGAAGGTTACGCGGTGATCCAGGCCCTGATCGCCCGTGGTGTGATCGGTGACTACCGCGAGCCGCGGATCATGCGCTTCGGCTTCACCCCGCTGTACACAACCTTCACCGAAGTCTGGGATGCGGTGCAGATCCTCGGTGAAATTCTTGATCAGAAAACCTGGTCGCAAGCGCAATTCCAGGTACGCCATAGCGTCACCTGATACACCCCGACGTCCTTGTCTTGCTGCCGGATTTTACCGGCAGCAGGGATTCGGTCGCCGCCAATAAAACGTTCTGTGAAAACACAACAATAAGGAGCACGCAGAATGAAACTGTCCCTCTGGCCCGCCTTGCCGCTCGCCATCAGCAGTTGCCTCGGTCAACTGGCCTACGCCGCCACCGACAATGGATTCGTCGAAGACAGCAGCCTGACCCTGACCAACCGTAACTTCTATTTCTACCGCAACAACCTCAATAATCCTGGCGGTCAGAATTATCGGGACGAATGGGCTCACGGGATCATGCTCGATTACCGCTCTGGCTATACCCAGGGCTCCGTGGGTTTTGGTATCGATGCCTATGCGCAACTGGGCATCAAACTCGACAGCGGCAGGGGCCGTACCGGCACCGGTTTGCTGCCGGTCGATTCCGATGGTCGCCCCGAGGATGAGTATTCCGAAGCGGGCGGTGCGCTCAAGGCGCGGATCTCGAAGACCGAACTCAAGTACGGCAACTTGACGCCGCTCAATCCGGTATTTGGCACCGGTTCCGCGCGACTGTTCACCACTTATGCCAACGGTTTCCAGCTGACCAGCAGTGAATTGAAAGGGCTGCAACTCGATGCTGGTCATTTCACCTCTGGCAACGACAGTGCATCGACCAATGACGACGGCGCCCTTAAAGCGCTGTATGCCGGGGTGGAAACCCGCAGCGTCGATTATCTGGGCGGCAGCTATGCGCTGAGCGATCAGTTGAGTGTCAGCCTTTACGGTTCGCAGTTCACCGACATCTGGCGGCAGTACTACGTCAACACCAACTACAGTTTCGCGCTCAGTGAAAACCAGTCACTGAGCCTGGACCTCAACCTTTACCGCACCGACGACACGGGCCAAAGTCTGGCCGGCAAAATCGACAACACCACCTGGTCGCTGTCCGCCGCCTACAAGGTCGGCGCACATCGGTTGACCCTGGCGTACCAACGCGTCGATGGCGATGAGCCGTTCGACTATCTGGGTTTCGATCAGCAGCCGGGCACTTCGATTTTCCTCGCCAACTCGATTCAAGTCCTCGACTTCAACGCCCCCAACGAACGTTCCTGGCAATTGCGTTATGACCTGGACATGGCACCTTTCGGCGTGCCGGGCCTGAGCTTCATGTCGCGTTACGTCAGCGGTGACCATATCGACGACAGCCACTACGACGGCGGGGCTAATGGCGCTTATGGACGTTACGGCAGTGACGGCAAGCGCTGGGAACGTGACATTGAAGCGCGCTACGTCGTGCAGTCGGGCACGGCCAGGGATCTGTCGGTACGGGTGCGTCAGGCCAGTGTGCGTTCGACCGCTCAGGTGGCCCGGGCGGACACCACCGATAACAACGAAGTCCGGGTGATTATCGAGTATCCGCTGAGTATTTTCTGATCCGTGTCCTGCTGTGTGTGGCTGATCCCCACGCGTAATCCCAACGACTTGCTCTCTTCAAGAAAGACAATATTCAGAGGACAGAAAAATGACCGATACCACCGGTTTTGAAAGCATATCCAAACGTGAACACGGCCTCAGGCGCCAGCTCACGTCGGGTCAGATGAGCATGATCGCGATTGGCGGCGCGATTGGCACCGGACTGTTTATGGGCAGCGCCTACGCCATCAGCTATGCCGGGCCGAGCGTGCTGCCCAGCTACGCCATTGGCGCGATCATCACTCTGCTGTTGATGGGCTGTCTGGCGGAAATGACCGTCGCCCATTCGACCTCGGGTTCGTTCGGCGCTTATGCCGAATTCTATGTCAGCCCGTTGGCCGGGTTTCTGGTGCGCTATGCCTATTGGGCGGCGATTGTGCTGGCGGTCGGCACGGAAGTGACGGCGGTGGCGATGTACATGAAGTACTGGTTTGCCAACGTGCCGGAGTGGATATGGATCGTCTCGTTTTCCAGCATCCTGATCGTACTCAACGCCATCAGCGTGAAGACATTCGGCACCTTCGAATACTGGTTCTCGACCATCAAGATCGGCGCGATTGTCGGCTTCATCATCCTCGCGGTGTATGTGGTATTCGGCTCCGGCAACGCGGATTACGGTGTGCACAATTACACCGCCCATGGCGGCTTTTTCCCCAATGGTCTGCAAGGGATGTGGATCGCGGTGATCGTGTCGATCTTCAGCTACTTGAGCGTAGAGATGATCGCGGTGGCCGCCGGTGAAGCGCAGGACCCGGAGCGGGCAGTGAAGAAGGCCTTTCGCGCGACCATCGTGCGGCTGGTGGTGTTTTACTTGCTGACCCTGGCGCTGATGTTGGCCATCGTACCGTGGGTTCAGGCCGGTCACGCCCAAAGCCCATTCGTCACGGTCATGCAAACCATCGGCATTCCCGGCGCAACCGGGGTGATGAATTTCGTGATTCTGATCGCGGCGTTGTCGGCGATGAACAGCCAGCTCTACATCACCACGCGCATGATGTTCAGCCTGTCACGTGGCGGCTATGCACCCAAATCCATGGGCGTATTGAGCAAGACCGGGATCCCGCTGAATGCCTTGTTGCTGTCGAGTTCTGGCATTGCCCTGGCGACCTTGCTCAACGTTCTGTACCCGGAAAGTTCGTTCACCTTGATGATGGCGATTTCCATGTTCGGCGCCATTTTCACCTGGTTCATGATCTTCCTGACTCACTACTGTTTCCGTCGCTACCATGAGCGCAATGGCGAACGAAAACTGTCGTTCCGCATGCGTCTGTTTCCCTACACCACGTTGTTGGGATTGGTGCTGATGGGCGCGGTGATGATCACCACCTACTTCACCGAAGCCTTCAAAATGACCCTGGTGTTCGGTGTGCCTTTCCTGCTGGTCCTCACGGTTGTCTACGGCCTCTTTTTCAGAAAACCCAAGGCGGCCGGGGCATTGAGTCCGCTGCCAAAGGTTTAGACAGGAGATGCCTGGTGTCGGCCGGTGGTTTTCAAAGACTGCCGAGCCGGCATTGATCCTGAGCACTCTTGAGGCTCGCCTCGAAGGCTTCCAGCCCGCAATGGAGTTGCTGCAATGCGCCGATACTGTCCATCAGTTCGCGTTTCTTGTCCGCAATGGCTACTCGAGCAAGCTCCCACGGAAGTGCCTCGCCCCGGTGTTGTTGAAACATCGCCTGCAATTCTTTGAGCCTGAAACCCAGTTGTTGAGCACACTTGATGAAGATCAGCAGCTCGACGCTTTGCTGGTTGTAGATCCGGTATTTGCCCTGGCGCTGTGCGGGCGGTAACAAGCCGATGGCTTCGTAGTGACGGATACTCTTGACTGTGCTTCCCGACAGCCGCGCAGCTTTGCCGATATACATGAAAAATCCCTTTTTTGAATGTCCCGGAGTGCGCCCAAAAAGCCAGCGCATTATCAGGGAGATTCAACGGCCGGCGATAGCGGTCGCTTGTTTGAGCCACGTCTCCCGTTGCGCTGCTTTGGAGCCGAGAATCGGCCCGAAGGTGAGGGTCCGGGTTGGCTTGATGCCGCAGAATTCCAGGGTGGTTTTGCGTATCTGGTGCAACCCGGGCATGCGATAGACCCAGCGGTAATACCAGGGCGGCGTGTCCATGGTCACCAATAAATGCGCGCTGCGACCCTGTAGCAGTTTGTCGGGAAAGGCTTTGCCTTCGCGGTATTTGAACGCGAAACCCGGCAGGAACACTCGATCGAAAAAGCCCTTGAGCAACGCCGGAACTCCGCCCCACCAGATCGGATAAACCAGCGTCAGGTGCTCGGCCCACACAATGTCCGCCTGAGCGCGGCACAAGTCGGCTTCCAATGGTTGGACCTGTTGATAACCTTCACGCAGCACCGGGTCAAAGTCCATTGCGCCCAGAAACAACTGGCGCACCTCATGCCCGGCACGCACCGCCGACTGGGCGTAACGTTCGGCGAGTGCGCCGCAGAAACTGTTGCTCGCCGGATGACCCAGAATCACCAGAATTCGTTTGCCCATCGTCTCTGTCCTTGAAGATGAAAGTACAAGGGTAAAGTCTGCCCCTCAGGGGAGAGTCAAGGTGTGCAGCAAGGCCTTCGCATAACCTGGCAGCGTCTCAAAGTCCCGCGTACAGAGCAGGAGTTTGCGTTGAGCCCAAGGTTCTTGCAGGGCGAGACGCTTGAAGGATTGTTCTCCACGCCAGCGTTCAACCGCCGCGAGGGGCACGATCGCCAGCCCGGCCCCCCGGGCGACCATGCGCATCACGCCCTCAAAACCGTCGGCACGGATGCGGATTTGCATGCGCGACCCGGTGTGCAGCGCCTGTTCTTCCAGGTATACCGCCAAGGCGCTGTTGGCGTTCAGGCCAACGTAGTCGTGGTGCAAGGTGTCGTTGAAGCTTAAAGATTCGATGTCGGCCAAAGGATGGTCGCGGGGTAGGATCAGTACCAGCGGATCGTCGCAAAAGGCGCGGGTCTGTAGGCCATCGGTGTCTACTGCGTCGGACACGATACCGAGGTCCGCCGCACCTTGGCGCAAGGCGTGGGTGATGCGTGCACTGGGCAGTTCTTGTAGATCAATGTCGAGGTTGGGGTGGCCGCGCAGAAAGTCCGCGAGTAACTCCGGCAGATATTCGGTCATCGCCGTGGTGTTACACAGCAGCCGCACCTGACCTTTGACACCGTTGGCGTATTCCGCCAGATCCTGCTGCATGCGTTCAGCCTGTTGCAGCAGGACGCGGGCGTGTTGCGCCAGGGCCTTGCCGGCCGGGGTCGGGCTGACACCGCGGCGACCTCGCTCCAGGAATTCGATCCCCAACGAAGCCTCCATGGCGCGGATGCGCGCACTCGCCGCCGCCAGGGACAGATGACTGCGAGCGGCGCCGGCGGTGATGTTGCCGCTGTCGAGGATGTTCAGGTAGAGGCGCAGGTCGGTCAGGTCGAAGTGCATTGTTACTGCCTCTGGATTTTTGTTTTTCGGGCGGACGCCTTCGTCGGAATGCCGCCCAGACCAAGCCCGCTCCCACAGGGATCTGCGTCGTACACAGAACTTGCGTCCCAATGTGATTAAATGTGGGAGCGGGCTTGCCCGCGAAGGCGTCAGTTGTGACACCGATGTCTTTAGCCTCTTGCTGAGCAAGAGGCTGCCTCAGTATATGGCAGATTTTCAAGCAGCCAATCCGGGCTCACGATAGCGCCATGAATACTCTCGCCGCGTTCTATCAAAACCTCGGTCTGGCCCTTTCATTGATGGTCATCGCGACCTTTCTGCTGGCCGGCATGATTAAAGGTGTGATTGGCCTCGGTCTGCCGACCATCGCGATGGGTTTGCTCGGTCTGGCTATGGCGCCGTCACAGGCTGCCGCGCTGCTGATCATCCCCGCAACGCTCACCAATGTCTGGCAACTGGCATTTGGCGGGCATCTGCGGGGGTTGATCAAACGGTTGTGGCCGATGTTGCTGGCGATCTTCATCGGCACCGGGGCCGGCACGTTGTGGATCGGCATGGCCGGTGGTCATTGGGTCGTGCGGGGATTGGGCGCTGCGCTGTTGCTCTATGCGTTGAGCGGATTGTTACTACCGACCTTGCGTGTCGGCCATCACACCGAGCGCTGGCTCGGTCCGCTTTGCGGCCTGTTGACTGGCGTCATCACTTCGGCCACCGGCGTCTTCGTGATTCCGGCAGTGCCTTATCTGCAAGCGCTGGGCTTGAGCAAGGATGAACTGGTGCAGGCGCTGGGCTTGTCGTTCACCGTCTCGACCCTGGCCCTGGCCGCCGGCCTGTTATGGCGTGGCGCACTCGGCGGTGGCGAGTTAAGTGCGTCGTTGCTGGCGCTGATCCCGGCGGTGCTCGGCATGTTGCTGGGGCAACGGCTACGTCAGCGGATCAGCGCGATGCTGTTCAAACGTGTGTTCTTCATCGGCCTGGGCGTGCTCGGCGGCCACTTGCTGATCAGCGGGTAGCGGACGACGGGCTGAGCATGTCGATGGCACGGATATCGAAATCCCGTTCCAGGTACTCATCGCGCTGCTCGAGGAACTGCTTCATGTGCGGCAGGTTCGAGTGCACATCAAGGTGGGCCTGGGACTGCCAGATCTCGTAGAAGATAAACAGCGTCGGGTCCTGTTTGTCGCGCAACATGTGGTACTCGATGCAACCGGGTTCGGCGCGGCTCGCTTCCACATAACCGCTGAAAAACGCTTCAAAGGCGTCAGATTTTTCCGGGCGGGTCTTGGCGTGCAGGATGAAGCCTTGCATTTCACTCATTAGAAAATCCCTCAAGTTCAGAATCGGCGCAAGTGTATGGCAACAATCGCCTGTCGATTCGTGCGTATGGGTCAAATGAATTTTGTGAATTCAGCGCTTATTCCGCGTGAGGCGGATCGCTACTCTGCCCCCATCGAATTCCAACCTTCCGAGACTTCCCATGAAAAAAGTCCTGTTGCTCAATGGCGGCAAAAAATTTGCCCACTCCGATGGCCGCTACAACGCCACCCTGCATGAAGCCGCGCTGAGCGTGCTGGATCGCGGCGGCGTCGACGTGAAAGCCACCTTCATCGACGAGGGTTACGACGTCGCCGAAGAAGTCGCCAAATTCCTCTGGGCCGACGTGATCATTTATCAAATGCCTGGCTGGTGGATGGGCGCGCCCTGGACCGTGAAAAAGTACATCGACGAAGTCTTCACCGAAGGGCACGGCAGCCTTTACGCCAGCGACGGCCGCACCCGTTCCGACGCGTCGCAAAAATACGGCAGCGGTGGTCTGTTGCAGGGCAAGCAGTACATGCTTTCGCTGACCTGGAACGCGCCGCAGCAAGCCTTCGACGACCCGACCGACTTCTTCGAAGCCAAGGGCGTGGACGCGGTGTACTTCCCGTTCCACAAGGCCAACACCTTCCTCGGCATGACCGGTTTGCCGACGTTCCTCTGCGTTGATGTGATGAAGCGCCCAAATGTCGACGCCGATGTGGCGCGCTATGAGCAGCATTTGACCGAGGTGTTCGGTCTGCCGGCGTAAGCGTTTCGGGCTACTATCCGTCGCAACGGCGGGAAAGATCGCAGCCTGCGGCAGCTCCTACAGGTGTACGCATAATCATGTAGGAGCTGCCGAAGGCTGCGATCTTGGCGATTCATGTCACGCCCATTCGCGAAAGAGGACACACGTGAAAGCCAGATCCGATGAGTTGCAGATTTTCGTCTGCGTGATTGAATGCGGGTCGATTTCCGCTGCGGCCGAACAGGTCGGGCAAACGCCTTCGGCAGTCAGCCGTACGCTGTCGCGGCTGGAGGCGAAACTCGATACCACGCTGATCAACCGCACCACGCGGCGCATGGACCTGACCGAGGAGGGCAAGTACTTCTTTGAGCATTCCAAGCTGATTCTCGACCAGATGGACCAGCTTGAAGAACGCCTGACCTCACGCCAGCAAACCCCGTCCGGGCGTCTGCGCATCAACGCCGCCTCGCCGTTTATGCTGCACGCCATCGTGCCCTACATCGATGAGTTCCGGCGGCTCTATCCGGACATCCATCTGGAACTCAACAGCAACGATCTGATCATCGATTTGCTGGAGCAAAGTACCGACATCGCCATCCGTATCGGCACCCTGGCCGACTCGACGCTGCATGCCCGCTCGTTGGGGTGCAGTCCGCTGCACATCGTCGCCAGCCCGGCTTATCTTGAACAACACGGCGTACCGGCTGAAGTGGCGGATTTGTCCGGGCACACGCTGCTGGGCTTTACCCAGAACGAAGGCCTCAACCAATGGCCGCTGCGGTACGTTCACGGTGATCGTTGGCCGATTCAGGCGTCAATCAGCGCGTCCAGCGGTGAGACGATCAGGCACTTGGCGCTGGAAGGTCAGGGCATTGCTTGCCTGTCGCACTTCATGACGATTGATGACATCCGCGCCGGCCGTTTGCAGGTGCTGCTGGCGGATTTCAACAGCGGCTATCGCCAGCCGATCAATGCGGTGTACTACCGTAACTCGCAACTTGCGCTACGGATTCAATGCTTCCTGGACTTCATCCAGGGCAAATTGGCGGCTTACGCGAACGCGGATTTCAAGGGCTGATTCGTGACCCCTGCGCAAGAGTGAATTGGGCAACGCTGTCTGTTTCCGCAGGCATCGGTCCTCGATACTGGCTGCATCACTTATTAACGCAGGGAGTCTCTCCATGAACGTATTCGTAACCGGCGCTGCAGGTTTTATCGGCGGCTCCATCGCCACCGGTCTGGTCCAGGCGGGTCATAAGGTCACCGGCCTGGTGCGCAGCGCCGAACAAGCCAATGAACTGAGCGCTCTGGGCATCACCCCGGTGCTTGGCACGCTTGACGACAGCGCCCTACTGGCCGAACAGGCCCGCGCTGCCGACGCCGTGATCAACGCCGCCAGCAGCGACCATCGCGCTGCGGTGGACGCGTTGCTCGATGCACTTCGCGGTTCCAACAAAGTGTTCCTGCACACCAGCGGCTCGAGCATTGTTGGCGATGCGTCGGGCGGTAAATCCAGTGACGTTATCTATTACGAAGACAACCTGCCGGAGCCGACCGTCGACAAGGCTGCTCGCGTGGCCATCGACAACCTGATCCTCGCCGCAGCGAAGGACGGCGTGAATTCGGCAGTGATCTGCAACACCCTGATTTACGGTCACAGCCTGGGTGTGAAACGCGACAGTGTGCAGTTGCCACGCTTGCTGAAACAGGCGCGCAAAAGTGGTGTGGTCCGGCATGTCGGTACCGGTCAGAACATCTGGTCTAACGTGCACATCGAAGACGTGGTTTCCCTGTACCTGCTGGCGCTGAGCAAAAACGTACCGGGCACCTTCTACTTCGTCGAAAGTGGTGAAGCGTCGTTCATCGACATGACCACTGCGATCGCCCAAGCGCTGAATCTGGGTGAGCCACAATACTGGCCGCTGAAAGAGGCCGAAGCCGAGTGGGGTTATGAAATGGCCAACTATGGCCTGGGCTCCAACAGCCGGGTTCGCGGTAAAAAGGCGCGGGAGTTGCTGGGCTGGGCGCCGAAGCGGACATCGGTGATTGAATGGATTCGTGACGAGATGGTTTGAGTTCGCTCTAAACCGCTTCATCGTTCATCGTCGGAACGCCGCCCGGAGCCGGCTCGCTCCCACAGTGGATCTTCGTCGTACACAAAATCTGTGTCGAGTGCAGATCAAATGTGGGAGCGAGCCTGCTCGCGATTGCGTTTCTGACGACCCAACAACTGGCCGGGCCGCCCTCAATTCCGTAACATCCGCCCCCTCTTTTCCCGCCTGTATTTTAGGTCAGCCATGAAACCCAAACATCTGCGTGCCGATACCCTGGCCGGGCTCACCACGTCTTTCGCTCTTCTACCCGAATGCATCGCCTTCGCGCTGGTTGCGCACCTCAATCCATTGATGGGGCTTTACGGCGCTTTCATCATTTGCACCTTGACCGCGCTTTTCGGTGGGCGGCCGGGCATGGTGTCCGGCGCTGCCGGGTCGATGGCGGTGGTGATTGTTGCGTTGGTGGTGCAGCACGGCGTGCAGTACTTGCTGGCCACCGTGCTGCTGGGTGGGTTGATCATGCTGGCGTTCGGGTTGCTGAAGCTTGGCAAGTTGGTGCGCATGGTGCCGCACCCGGTGATGCTCGGCTTCGTCAACGGTCTGGCGATCATCATTGCCCTGGCGCAGCTGGAACACTTCAAGAGCGGTGACGTCTGGCTCAGCGGCACGCCGCTGTACTTGATGGCAGGGCTGGTTGCCGTGACGATGGCCATCGTTTACTTGCTGCCGCGCCTGACGCGCGCCGTGCCGCCGGCGCTGGTGGCGATTCTGGGCGTTGGACTGGCGGTTTATCTGCTCGGTCTGCCAACCCGCACCTTGGGTGACATGGCGCACATTGCCGGCGGTTTGCCGACCTTTGCGCTGCCAGACATTCCCTGGAGCCTGGAAACCCTGCGCATCATCGCTCCTTACGCGATATTGATGGCGTTGGTCGGCTTGCTGGAAACCCTGCTGACCCTGAACCTCACTGACGAGATCACCGAGAGCCGTGGCTACCCGGATCGCGAGTGTGTGGCGCTGGGGGCGGCCAACATGGTCTCCGGGCTGTTTGGCGGTATGGGCGGTTGCGCCATGATCGGGCAAACCGTGATCAACCTCAGTTCCGGTGGTCGCGGTCGGCTGTCCGGTATTGTGGCCGGTGTGCTGATTCTGCTTTTCATATTGTTTTTGTCGCCGCTGATCGAACGCATCCCGCTGGCCGCGTTGGTTGGGGTCATGTTCGTGGTGTCGCAGCAGACGTTCGCCTGGGCCTCGCTGCGGGTGTTGAACAAAGTGCCGCTGAACGACGTTTTGGTGATCATCGCGGTAACGGTCATAACGGTGTTCACCGATCTGGCCACTGCGGTGCTCTGCGGGATCATTATTGCGGCGCTCAACTTCGCCTGGCAGCAGGCCCGGCAACTTTACGCCGACAGTCATCTGGAGACCGACGGCAGCAAGCTTTACCGCGTGCATGGCACCTTGTTCTTTGCCTCTACCACGGCCTTCCTCCGACAGTTCGATCACGCCAACGACCCGGTCCAGGTGACCCTTGACTGTCGCCACCTGAGCTTCGTCGACTACTCGGCCATCGCCGCGCTGAATGCGCTGCGAGAGCGCTATGCCAAGGCCGGCAAGCACCTGCGCGTGCTGCACTTGTCCGAACGCTGCAAAAAACTGCTCAAGCGCGCCCGCGTGAATCACGACTGAGGGTGATCGATCGTTCCCACGCTCCGCGTGGGAATTCCGCCCGGGACGCTCTTCGTAAGTCGTGACGCAGAGCGTCACAGGATGCATTCCCACGCGGAGCGTGGGAACGATCAGCGTGAGGGCGATGAAAATTCCCCTGTCCGATTTTCATGACCTACGACCTCCCATACCTCTGCGCGACATCCCTTATCCCTACACGAAAATTACTTTCACCTCGTTTGAAAATCACACCTCGAAATGTTTTATGAGTTTCACAATCCATTCGACGTGACCCTTTCGAGGAGTACCGCATGACACCGTCATTCGGCTATTGGCTGCTGGTTTACGCCGCCATCGCCATCATCGCGCTGATCGTTCTGATCGCCCGTTACCGACTCAATCCGTTCATTGTCATCACCCTTGTGTCCATCGGCCTGGCGCTGCTGGCCGGGATGCCACCGTCGGGCGTGGTGGGGGCGTACGAAGCGGGCGTGGGCAAGACGCTGGGCCATATCGCACTGGTGGTCGCACTGGGCACGATGCTCGGCAAAATGATGGCCGAGTCCGGGGGCGCCGAGCAGATGGCGCGAACGTTGATCGACCGCTTCGGTGAGAAAAATGCGCACTGGGCGATGGTCTGTATCGCTTTCCTTGTAGGACTGCCGCTGTTCTTCGAAGTCGGTTTTGTACTGCTGGTGCCGATCGCATTTACCGTGGCGCGGCGCGTGGGCGTTTCGATTCTGATGGTCGGTTTGCCGATGGTGGCCGGGCTTTCGGTGGTCCACGCCCTGGTGCCGCCGCACCCGGCGGCGATGCTGGCAGTGCAGGCCTATCAGGCCTCGGTGGGGCAGACCTTGCTCTATGCGATCCTGATCGGGATTCCGACCGCGATCATCGCCGGTCCGCTGTACGCCAAGTTCATCGTGCCGCGTATCCAACTGCCGGACGATAACCCGATGGAGCGTCAGTTCCTTGAGCGTGAACCGCGCGACAGCCTGCCGGGTTTCGGCATCACCATGGCGACCATTCTGTTGCCAGTGGTGCTGATGCTGGTTGGTGGTTGGGCCAATCTGATTTCCACGCCGGGCAGCGGTTTCAATCAGTTTCTGTTGTTCATCGGCAATTCGGTGATCGCCTTGTTGCTGGCGACTTTGCTGAGCTTTTGGACCCTCGGACTGGCCCAAGGCTTCAACCGCGAATCGATCCTCAAATTCACCAACGAATGCCTGGCACCGACCGCCAGCATCACCTTGCTGGTGGGCGCGGGCGGCGGCTTGAACCGGATTCTGGTGGACGCTGGCGTCACCGACCAGATCGTCAGCCTGGCCCAGGTATTCCACCTGTCGCCGCTGTTGATGGGCTGGCTGTTTGCCGCGTTGATGCGCATCGCCACCGGTTCTGCCACGGTGGCCATGACCACTGCGTCGGGGATCGTCGCGCCAGTGGCCATTGGTCTGGGTTATCCCCATCCAGAGCTGTTGGTGCTGGCGACGGGCGCGGGGTCGGTTATCTTTTCCCACGTCAATGACGGCGGTTTCTGGTTGATCAAGGAATACTTCAACATGACCGTCGCCCAGACCTTCAAGACCTGGACGGTGCTTGAGACCATTATCTCGGTCGTCGCCTTCGGTCTGACCGTTGGCCTTTCTTACCTGCTTTAGCCGGAGCCGCCCGCCATGGACATCCTCTACCAGATCCGCGCCCGTCAGGATTCCTTCAGCGCGGGAGAAGGACGCATCGCTCGGCTGATGCTGGAGGACGTAGGATTTGCCTCCGCCGCCAGCCTCGATGAACTGGCGCTGAGAGCGGAAGTCAGCACCGCCACGCTCTCGCGTTTTGCTCGCACCGTCGGCTGCCGCGACTTGCGCGATCTACGGCTGCAACTGGCTCAGGCCAGCGGTGTCGGCAGTCGCTTTTTGGACCCGGCGGGCACGCCCGAGCAGTCGGCGTTCTATGGGCAAATTGTTGGCGATATCGAATCGACCCTGCGCCAGCATCTGTCGGCGTTCGATGAGTCGCGTTTCGCCGACGCGGTGAAGCTGCTGGGCAAGGCGCGGATGATTCACGCCTTCGGCATGGGCGGATGCTCGACCTTGTGCAGTGATGAATTGCAAGTGCGGCTGGTGCGGTTCGGCTACCCGATTGCGGTGTGCCACGACCCGGTGATGATGCGCGTCACCGCCGCCAGCCTCGATGCCGAACGCGCCGTCATTGCCTGCTCGCTGACCGGCATCACGCCCGAACTGCTCGAGGCCGTCGAGCTGGCGCGCAGCTACGGCGCACGCATTCTCGCCATCACCCGGGCCGACTCGCCGCTGGCGCAATTGGCTGATGTGCTGCTGCCGCTGCAAGGCGTCGAAACCTCCTTCATTTACAAACCCACGGCGGCGCGCTACGGCATGTTGCTGGCCATCGACGTGCTTGCCACCGAGCTGGCGCTGGCCAATCCTGAAGACAATCAAGAGCGTCTGCGGCGGATCAAACTCGCCCTCGACGATTACCGCGGCGGCGACGATCACTTGCCGCTGGGAGACTGACATGATGTACGACACGCTGATCCGCAACGCCCTGATCATCGACGGCAGCAACGCCCCCGGTTACCCCGCCGACGTGGCGATTCTGAACGGCCGCATCGAGCGTATCGGCGACTTGCACGATGCCAGCGCCACCGAAGAAATTGACGCCGCCGGCCGCGTATTGGCACCAGGTTTCATCGACGTGCACACCCACGACGACACCGTGGTGATCCGCCAGCCGCAGATGCTGCCCAAGCTCAGCCAGGGCGTGACCACAGTGATTGTCGGTAACTGCGGGATCAGCGCTTCTCCGGTGAGTTTGCGCGGCGATCCGCCCGACCCGATGAACCTACTCGGCACCGCAGCAGCGTTCGTTTATCCGAGGTTCAGCGACTACCGCGCAGCCGTCGAAGCGGCAAACACCACGCTGAACGTGTCCGCACTGGTCGGTCACACGGCGCTGCGCAGCAACCACCTCGACAACCTGTTTCGCACCGCCACGCCGGACGAAATCAGCGCGATGCGCGAGCAACTGCGCGACAGTCTTGAGGCCGGTGCGTTGGGCCTGTCCACGGGGCTTGCCTATGCCAACGCGTTCTCGGCTTCCACCGATGAAGTGATGCAATTGACCGAAGAGCTGACCGCCTTCGGCGCGGTCTACACCACCCATTTGCGCAGCGAATTCGAGCCGGTGCTGGAGGCCATGGATGAGGCGTTCCAGATCGGCCGTCATGCCAAAACACCGGTGATTATTTCCCACCTCAAATGTGCCGGCGCCGGTAACTGGGGGCGCAGTCCGCAACTGTTGGCGTCCCTCGAACACGCGGCGAAAACCCACCCGGTAGGCTGCGACTGTTATCCCTACGCGGCGAGCTCCTCGACGCTGGACCTCAAGCAAGTCACCGACGCTCATCGCATCACCATCACCTGGTCAACGCCGCACCCTGAAGCGGGCGGCCGTGACCTGATGGACATCGCCGCCGAGTGGGGCGTGCCGTTGCTCGAGGCCGCTCGACGACTGCAACCGGCCGGGGCGGTGTACTACGGAATGGACGAGGCGGACGTACGAAGAATCCTCGCGCATCCGCTGTCGATGGTGGGCTCTGACGGATTGCCGGAAGACCCGTTTCCGCATCCCCGCTTGTGGGGCGCATTCCCACGCGTGCTCGGACATTTCAGTCGCGACGTGGGGCTGTTTCCGTTGCACACCGCCGTACACAAGATGACCGGGTTGTCGGCGGCGCGATTTGGCTTGAAGGAACGTGGCGAAATCCGTGAAGGACATTGGGCGGATCTGGTGTTGTTTGATCCTGTGACGATTCGCGATGTGGCGGATTTCAATGATCCGCAACGGGCGGCGGAAGGGGTTGATGGGGTTTGGATCAACGGTGTCTTGAGTTACAGCGAAGGTCAGGCGAACGGCAGAAGGGAAGGGCGGTTTCTGGCGCGGGAAGGAAATTTGAGTAAAGGCTTTCATTCATCGCGTTGACGCTAAAAGATCGCAGCCTGCGGCAGCTCCTACAGGGAACGTATTTCGATGTAGGAGCTGCCGCAGGCTGCGATCTTTTGATCTGCTCCGCATAGTGGCATATTGCAATTAAAGAAAGCCATCACCGAGCCGAAGTGCTGACATCCATCCCAACTACAATGGGGTGTCTTATCAGTCTGGGAGCAACTCCATGAGCTTCGGCAAAACCACCCCGATCCTGCGGATTTTCGATGAAACCAAAGCAGTGGAGTTCTACGTCGACTTCCTGGGGTTCAAGATCGACTGGCAGCATCGTTTCGAGCCCAACTTTCCGTTGTACCTGCAAGTCTCCCGTGGTGAGTGCGTGCTGCATCTGTCCGAACATCACGGAGACAGCACGCCGGGCTCGGCATTGCGGATCGAGACCGATGAGCTTGAGGTCTTTCAGCAGCAATTGTTGGCGAAGGAATACAAGTTTTCGCACCCACAGATACAGGCAATGCCCTGGGGCAGCCAGGACATGACCATCAGCGATCCGTTCGGCAATCGGTTGGTGTTTACCAATGCGATCAGTGTTTGATTGAGCGAGGTTAAGCGAGGCCCGTCGATTTCCCGACAAGCCTCGCGGGCCAACTTCAAACAAAAAACTTGCCTTGCGATTTGTTGTGTTCATTGAGCTTGAACAGCAATTCCCTTCCTCTTTGTATCGTTGCACGTGTGATGTTCACCTCACGTTGCATAGAGGCGCGGCTTATGAGACTTGAACTTTCTACACCTATACGATTGGCCATGCGATCAGTGGTTTGACCCAGTCTGCCTTTCACACCTGCGGCATAAAACTCCTCCACTCCCAATTCGTCAAATGCTGCATTGATGGCGTGCGCGTCGTGCTCCAGATTGTTGTCGAGTTCTATCAGGGCATTGTTCAAACGCTCGATTTTCTGTCCCGGCAGACCTTCGAGGGCTTTGGTCGCTTGAGTCGAGGATTCAAAGTTTGGAATCCATGCGCCTTTGACCTCAAGCACCTTTGTCAGAATGAAGCCGGTGGTCATCACCGACAGGTTTTTCTGTCCGGTCTCCTTCCGTGGATTCAGGTCCTCTGCTTTTAAGTGCTGCAACTTTGCGCTCACGTCATAGAAAGCCGTCCGGCCTCCATATTCTATTTCGTCAGGCTTCAGTCGGCGGGTCTGGGGATACATGGCGACGGGCAGATGCCGTGTTGCATTGAATTTGCTGGCAAGCTTGTCAGTCGTTAAAGAAGTGGTGACTGTCGCCGCTAACATGCCAGCCGGCCCGGTCGGTGCGGCCAGCAGGCCGGCCCCTAACGCCAACACATGCCGCACTGCGTTATAGGCGTAACTCTGAAACAGTCGTTTTACGATGTCTCTTTTTCTCATGCTGTTGTAGAGCTGATGGTTCAGCGTGCCAACCCTATTGTTCACTTCGTTCAAAATGCTGGGATAGGTACCTAATTCTTCCTTGATGGCAGCTTCGTCTTTTTGATTGCCGTGACGATCGATGTAGCGCAGTGGGTTATTCCCGACCATGCAATACAGGTTCGGCCCGTCAACCGTCCCCGCCGGATCGGGACTGATCCAGCGCTGCAACCATGGCGCGTAATATCGAGCTCCGTAGTAATAGAGGCCACTGGCGTCGCGTTCCTTGCCCGAATACCGGATGGTTCGATAGTCGGCTTCCACCTTCGAACGAGATGCTGACCAAGCGGTTCCTCCATAGGGTAAATAGCTTTCCTGACTGATCAACCACGCCTGGTTGTCGAGTTCCAGCGAGCTGGAACCCAGATGATCGTCGAGGCTGTAGCGCAATTGGTTTGCAGCGATACCGCTCGGCCGGCCGGTGGTCCAGTGCAGGTAGCGAACGTTGCAACGACCGGCTTGCAGGGTAATGACTTCCAGGCGTTCGTTGTTGCGGGTGCGAATTTCGAGGCCTGGCAGGTAGCGGACTTCTCGGGTGTGAGTCACCGATGCCGCATAGGTTGTTTGAATCTTGCGTACGCGTTGCCCGCTGCTGTCGTAACAATATCGTTCAATGTCATCGCGGCCATCGTCACGCTGGATCAGCTTCACGCTTTTGAGTTGATTGTGGAGGTTCCATTCCAGTGTCTGGCCCGGGTATAGCGCCTGCTGGTTACCGTTGGCATCGAAATTCGCAGTCGTATCAGCCATTGAGCCGCCCTTGTTCCAGGACAGAAGGCGATTGCTTGCGGCGGCAATATTCAACGTCCGGGTATAGCTACTACGGTCGCGAACATGACGCAGTCTAGTCAGGTTGCCACCGGCATCGTATTCGTAGTGCTCGGCAAAGTTGAACAGTTGATTGGCGTCAATCGGTGTTCTGCTGGAAGTGGGAAGGTGGGGGTGAGTATTCTGTCCCGCTGCTTCACGGCCTGTCGCGCTGGTCAGTTGGTAGAGGCTGTCGTACGTGAATGTGCTGACAGCCTCGACCTTTTGATTACTGCCGAAGTGCACCGGTTGAGCCCTGTCCTCGATTTGCATCACATTGCCCACCGCGTCATAGGTGTAGTGCAAATCCTGCAAGGTGCTGGCCGACACAGATGCGCTGAGTGAGGTCAGGCGGCCACTGGCCGGATCGAACACGGCGTGGCTGATAACACCGTTCCCGGCGGTCTGGTATTCAACCTGGCCAAACGCGTTGTAGACCAGATCCTTCAGGATGATCTGTTCATTAGCCGTTTCCCTGATTAACAAACTGATTGTCTTGAGTTGGCCAGCGACATCAAATGAGAAGCGCTGTTGATGTTGACTGGCATCGATCTGCAGGATGGGTTCTCCCAGCGCGTCGTATTGCCAGGTCGTCTCATGACCGTTCTCCTCTTCAAGCAGTCCATCGCGCTTCGTCTCGTCCGTCGGCCAATATGGTTGCCGGGGATCCAGGAGGAAATGTCGTGTTTGGCGAAGAGGTTTGGCGCAGAGCGCGTACTTGTTGATGAGCAGGGTGCCGGCGCTGTCATCATGACGGGTCAGTGCGCCGCACAGATTGCGCTCCGCAGATTCCGGCGAGCTATCGCCGTAGCTCAAATGCTCGATCACGCGCAAAGTCTGGCCTGCCGCTTGTTCCTGAACGCTGACAGGCCTGAGCTGGTTATCGTAGGTCGTTTGCCAATGACTGCCGCGCTCATCCCAATTGCGCAATGTCTGCCCCGCGTCTCCGGGCAGATACAGCCGCCAACCGGCGTCGACACTGTCCACCTTCAGCAACTTGCCGGACAGGCTGTAGATGCTTGTCAGGTTGGCCTTTGCAGCCTCGCCAAACAGTCGAGGATCCCATTGCGTAACCAGGCGTCCGGCAAGGTCGTGCGCCTGGCGGGTAATCCGCGCTTGTGCAGTTGTGGCCGCGTCACCGCGCCAGTAAGCGACATGCCGAACTGTCAGGCCTCGGCTGTCGACAACGTTGAGCGTCGGTGTCTTGCGATGCAATTGCGCGCTCATGCGTCACCTCCGGAAGTGGCAGATGCTTTGGGCGTTATCTCCTCGAGCGTATCGTTCTCGTCCTCATCAACGGTGTACCAGGGATGTCGGGTTTGCCGCCGCATATAGGAAAGATCGCCTTGTTTGGCGAGTCGTGTGTGAGTCGGTCGCCCCAGCGCATCGTAAAACTGCAGGTCGCTGTGGCCAAACTGCCGCAAGGATGCATCGTTGATGTACTGATGCTGATCGGCAAAGTACGGGCGGTAAGTCCGGATCACCAATCCCTTGTTGTTGTATTCCACCCGTTCGCTGGTACGCCAGCGCTTTGCTGACATCTGCTCAATCGGTTTTCCATCCTTAAGGGTCAGCTCTGCTTTGGCGTTGATGACGTAGGCCGATCCCGATTCGACCTGTTGCTTGCTTTGCAGTGTTCGGCCGAAGCCATCGCAGCAGGTGACGGTGCTGCGGATTTGTTTCTGGTTATCATCGGGATAACGATCGGCGACCAGGACCGCGACATGTACCGGTTCACGGGGTGAGTTGTCGATTTCGGACTTCAGTTTCTCATCATCGGCAGAACATTTCTCAAGCCCCGCCAGACGCTCTCGAGTCCGGTTGAAAATAAATCCACCGGGCAGCAAATCCCCCTTGGCGACACAACGCGCCAGCCAATCACTATCCTTCATAGCTGTGTCCGAGAGACGTCCCATCCAGCTGAATGGCGCAAGAAACGTAGCGCTGGCGGCCTTCTGCAACGCTTTTTTTCCGTCTCCTATTGCATCATTTGGGCTGGTGAGCTTCGGGCGTTTGTAATCAGCGATCGGTTTGAAACCTGTGAGTGTGTTGCCCTCAGTACCGTAAAAGCTGCTGGCCAGTATCTCGCCAAAGCCGTCGTAGAGACCTTCTTGAATGTTCCCGTTCGGATCGATGATGCGTCGGGGTTGAAGTGTGCGGTAATCATAGGTGGCGTGGGTGAAGCAACCATCAGGCAGTTTGAGCGCGGTCATGAATTGGCAGTATTTGTCATGGCTGATATCAATCTCACCATGGCTTTTATTCGGGCATAGGCTCCGTGTTTTGTAAAAACCTTCCAGAGTAGCGTAGGTAGCGAAACTGCTTTTGACCGACCAGAGTTTTCTTGGGGGCGTTGTTATAGGGAGGAAATCAATCATACGGTGATAGCCACTGCGTTCGAGTAACTTTCCTTTTGGGCGAGTTTCCTGTGACAAAAGGTGGAAAGCTTGCAGGGCTGATTCGTCCAGCTCGGCGGTCTCCAAATGGTCGGCCAAGGCTTCGAAGTGAGCGAGACCGTCCTGCAGGGTTTCTGCGGTCGAGGTGTTCTTGTAGCGTTGCACCGACAAGCCAGTCAGAGTGCTTTGGGTTACCCAGGCCGTTTCCTTGACTAGCGCGATGAGTTTTTCATAAGTCATGTCCTGTGCAGTCAACCCTCCCGTTTCGGGAGCCTTGGGGCGTTTCAATGCATTGGTTCGCTGGCGATACGGCAGGCCTAGCCGCCATCCCTGGGACTCCTGAAGATGGATAAACTCGGCACGGGTTTCGTTCAGGTAGTAGAACTGCTGTGCAGGATCATGAGCATCGCGCCACCATTGTTGTTGATCGGCATCGCTGAAGGGTGGGGTATCGCTGTCCGTTTTGCGGCGAGCGTAATGGACGCTCACGCTGTGAGTCAGTGCGCCATATAGGTCATGCTGCAGATTGAAGGTGTGCTGGCATTGCGGATCATCAGCAATCCCTTCGTATTGATAGCTGATGGACTCCAGCAGTAACGGCAACATCCGGGTGTAGCGCCGATTTACCTCCAGGGCTTGTAGCAAGCGCACGCGATAACGGTGTTCCTGAACCGAATAAAGCGTTTGGGTTCCCTGGCGCTTATCGACGCCGAAAATTTCGGTGCGTAGCAAACGACCATTCAGGGCGCGCGCCATTTCCAGGGTCGTCGGCACGTTTGGCGAAGCGATGACTGTGTCACTCTCTGTCTCGGAGTGGTATTGGCAAAGTAGTGCTTTGCCCAATGCCACAGCTTTTTTGTCCGCTCTGTGATAACCGTTACGGGGCAGGTCCACGGCTTGCCCAGTGTGGAACCAGCTCTTTTTCAGGGACGGTGTCGTAAAACCTTGCAAGTCGGCATCGCCGGGGCTGGTTTCGCTGTCAGTTTGCAGCACCAGGCCGAAGCCGCGAAACTCTCGCTCGATGCCATCGTAATAGCCTTGGCGATAGGAAAAGTTCTGCGTAAGTCGATTGCCAGTGATCTCGTCGAGCTGGGTCTGATTCGAGACCAGATGCAAGGCAAATGGCACACGACAGGTGGGGGGCTTGCCGCGTTTGTTTTTCTCCGCTTTCTCGTCCAGCCACTCCTGTGCCGAACTGCGGTAGATGATGATGCCTGCGGCGCCCATATTGTTGTTGGTGCCCGTGAGTAAATACGGTTTTTCACTGACAAAGTCGTAGCGCCAATGCCGGGGTGCCATGTGCGGCACGCTCAGAATCAGGCTGGAACAACCGAGCCCCAGCAGGTTGGCGATGCTCACTTGGCAAAAACGGTCGTAGCGCACACCTTGCGGCCAAGGCAGGGCAATCGGAGGGGAAAAGCCGTTGCCGCAGCGGTTCATAAAGATCAGCGCCTGATCTGCTTCCAGATAAATCAGGTCGGCGGCACCGGAGCCGTCCAGATCTGCCAGACGAATACACGACGCGTCGAATATCTCGTAAGCAAGGTTCGGCGAACCCAACACGATACCTTTACCGAAACGCCCATGCCCCAGGTTCGGCCAGCACTTCACTTCGTTGTGACGAATGCGCACCAGATGCTGTTGACCGCTGCCCAGCATATCGCTGAAAGCCACCAGCTCGGCGGACGAAGAAGTCACTGCGGGAAGGGAATCTTCATCTTCTTTGCGAAGCACTTCGCGGGCTGCTGAAAATCCCTTTTCCCGCCGATTAGCGTACAGGCGTACGCTTCGCGGGCCGATCAGTGCCAGATCGTTGAGACCATCACCCATCAGATCGGCCAACTGCCCTTGTGGGTGGCAAAACTCCAAGGGGAACGCATCAAACGTCGTGAAGTTTGACCACTTGCCGTCAGGGTCCAGGGAAAAAAAACCGTTCAAGCCCGGCTGAACAATGATCCAGTCCAGTCGACCATCGCCCGTCAGATCGCTCAATGACTGGCGCGCAGATTTGGAAGTATCTGCGTTAGGAATACTGGGCACAGTGCGCCATTCACCGTAAACCACCTCATTGCTTCTGGCTTTTGCTCGCAGGGGCTCGCGGTAATACCAGACCGTATCAACTCGATAGAGCAGGCCCGGCAGACCTTCGCCGTACAGGTCCACCAATTGATAATGTTGGTCGTCATTGAGACCGGGCATGTCCTGAAACTGCTGCCAGAGGTGGGCGTCAGACGGAAGTTTGAACTCGCTGTAGCTGAATTCAACGGGCGGATGATTTTCGGCGGTTATCGAGTCGCCATACGCTTGGTCATGGGCGGCGGTCAGGCGTTGATAGCCCAGTGGCGTCTGACGGTAATCGATTAGCAGGCGCCGAACCAGCGCGGGATCGGTGCCCAATTCATCGGGGAAGAGGTGGAACATCAGAACCTGGCGGCACAAACGTTCAGTGCGTATTTCAAAGCCGTAAGCGAAGCTGGAAAAGGCATCGCTACGTGCTTGCCAGTGCTGCCCGGTATATGCCGGTTTCTGTTGGTACTCCAGGCTCCGTTCACCGTAGTCGAACACCAGTTCGAAGTGCCACTTCACAGATTTCAGCTCATCCGGTTTCCATAGGTACAGGTGTGCATCGGCCGTGAAGTTGCCATAGCTCACACTGCTCAGGTAGCGCTGGGCCGTGGCGCCGTTGTGATCATCCTCGGCCTTGTACTGGTAAAGGATATGCTCGCCGAGCGGGTTCAGACTTTCTTCAAGCAGCCATTGGCCAACACGGTTCACATCCTCAGGGTCAGAGATGCGCGATGCCGGTTTTTTTCCAAACAAATGAAGGCTGCCGTCGGCCCCGTGCACCAACCAGAAACCCGGCCTGTCGCTCTCGGAGAACCAGTGTTCAACTCTGTCGAAGGTGCTTTCGAGGCGCGGGAAATGGCGTACCACGGTGTAGGTCGTATTGAGTTCCAGGTCGTTGTAGCGAGCGGTGCTAGTTGAGCTGATGACGCCTTGGGAATCTCGCTCGGGCATCCACACAACCCCGTTGGGGCCGACGATCTCGTCATCGTCGGTATAGGCCGGAACACCCTTATTGACACCTCGCCCCACGGCAGGTAGTGACATTCCCCAGCCGATTCCAAACATACTGTTACCGACCGAACTGGCATAGCTCAGCGATAAGGAAGGTGCGAAGCCGCGGCCTGGCGAAATGGGCAAGGCAATCTCATACGAGGCGGTGCCATTGGCGCCGATAGCCCCCCAACCTTTGCCAATGCTTTGAATGGCGCCACCCCCTTTGGGCAGTGCAGGTGCGGTCACAGACATTGCGGCGTGTTCACTCATTGCGAACCTCCGTCTACTCTGGCCGTGTAGTTCACATGCACGATAATGTCGGTCAGCGATTCCAGCATGGCTTCCTGAAGTGTGGGGTTCGGGAAGGTCAGACGCCATGTTGAGATTGCACCGGTGTATTCAAAAGGCAGGTAGCGTTCATCGTTGAAGTTCAGGGTGAACAAGCCGTTGTCGTCGACCCCAGTGGAAAGAGCGATTTGCTGATTGGCTCGTTTATTCTCCATGGTGGGTCCTTTGTCACCTGCGGACATGAACACTTTGCTGGAGATTTGAGTCAGCGTTGCCCTGACGTTTTCATAAGGCCCCAGCAAGGCTGGCAAAGAGACGCTAATGGTCTTGATGCGTCTCAGGTAATGTTTCTGGTCTTTATAGTCGGCCTCAAACATTGCGTGAGTCAGCTCGAAATCACAGGCCCCGTTCTTCAGCTCGGTTTGAATCTGCGACCACGGTTTATTAACCGAGTGGTCCTTGTCCTTGATCTCACGTAGCGACACCGTTTTACGAATTTCCAACTCCCGCTCGTGGCGCTGCATGTAGTCGGTCTGCATCTTCAACAGGCTCAGTTTCAACTGTTCGCCTGCGCCTAGCCCACGGTAACTTGTGTTCCATGTTCCGGCTTGGACAAACCGCGTGGTGAAATCGGCACGCTCGTATTGCCAGCAGGCTTCGGCAGTCAGGCACAAGGCCAGCGTCGCGTCATAAGCCTGGTAGTACAGCGTGGCAAACTGACTATTGAGCCATTGGTACAGTTGCGCTTTAGTAAAGCGCTTGCCGAGAAAGTCGTAGTTGGCCTTGGCGTGGCTCAATGTTGTTTCAGCCAGGCGCAGTTGCAGGCGGGAGGCCGTTTCTTGCTCGGCGAAGTGCACCAGTTGTGCATCGATTTGCACGAGTTCGAGTTGCGCCTGATCACGGGTCAATGTCCACTCTTCCCGGCGACGACTGAACTGCGCCGTACGGTCGAGATTCAATGCCGAGGTGCGAGCTTCTATTGCACTGCCTTGAGCGAGCGCAGTGGCGGCGTGCGCCGTCCCTTCCCAACGCATGCCGCCATCGCTTAATCCAAAAATGTTTGGTAAGAGCATCAGACCGCCAGCGATGACCTGAGCGGCCGATGCAGCAACTTCGCCTGCACCGCTGCTCAAATATAATTGACTGGCCAGCCTCTCTGTTTCAGTGATGTCTTTTTCCAGCAACTGTTGATAGTGGAAGACTCGGCTCTGGACAATCGCTTTGCTGGCCAGCAGTGCCTGGCGGTTTTGATGATCGATGCGTAGTGCCTGGGTTTGCAGCTCGACAGAGATTTTCGCCAGGTTCCAGGCTTGCTGTTGCTGCAGATCCTGTAACTGCGCCTGTTCTTTGCGTTCGATCAGCGACAGCAGCGTGGCACCGAACTGACTGACCCTTTCCACTGCGCTCAGGGCCAGACTGTGCATGACAGTGAAGCGATAGGGGGGGATTTGCGTGTTTGGCAATTGTGAGGTTGTGCCATTCAAGGCACTCGACACATTGGCACTGAGTAAACCTCGCGGGTCCAAAGGTGCCGCGAACAATGGCAAATGCAGCGGCTTGCCGGCGATGTCGAGGTTGTGCCTCAGGTTGTACAGGCGACTCTCGACGATATCCCAGCGCCTGAACAGCAGCGGGTTGAATGGCAAGCGCAGATGCGAGGTATCGATAGCTGGCAGGGACGTTTGAGGATTTCTGCCAGGTACCAGCAGCGGGCGGTTATTGGTTGAACGGGTCAGTGAACGCTCGAATGTGCGCAGATTTTTACTGGATGTCTCGCTCAAGGTTTGCAGATCAATGGCCGGCCATTGATCCACTTGCTGAACAATCGGGCGTGACCCCAACAGATCCTGCGTCCGCATGTACCATAACTTCGCCTCGGCGAGGCTGTCGGGAGTCAGCGTCCGATAGGCGCAATCACCGCGATTGATCAGGATATCGAGGTACAGGAAATACAGCGATTTACGAAAGTGCATCGGATAGCTAAGGGCAATCTGGTGCGGATCATGGGGTGCCTGATCGGCGTAAGCTGCGGGTGTATTTGCAGTCAAGGGTAAAGCGTTCCAGCAGTCGGAGCGTTTGCGGCTTGGATCGAAGGTGTATCGGATCCAGCGTTCTGCTTCGTCGTACTGGTGTTCGGTGTTCAATCGATGCGCGACTAACCACGGCAAATAAAGAAACAGCTCGGTGAAGTAACGACCGTAGGCACCGTGGAAATCCATCTTGCTTGTAACATCACCTTCAATATGAGGTTCGCGCAGGTGCTGTGTTTCACTGCTGAATAGCTCATCGAAACTGTTTACAGTCCTGCGGATCAACTCTGGAGCGAGCGTGGTGTTCAAGCGGATCGTTTCGCGAGGGAGGAGGCCCGCATCTCTGTTGGCGATTTCCGAACCTGAGAAATCGAGAAATTGAGTGGCTCGCAGGCGGGGCGTCGCTCCATAGGCAATGACGGGAGGTTGGCGCGAAGTGGGGACGGTGACGACATCCAGTTTGATTGCTTTGAGGGAGGAATAGATGGGGGTATTCGGTTCGCCAGGGCGGGTCAGGGCAATCCCGTAGAAAAACGTTTCGCCGGCTCCATCGATATCCTCGCGGGTCCATGTGTGCCGAAAGTCCTCGTTCAGTTCCATTCCCGGAAATGACTTCGCTATAACCTCCAGGTGCTTGAGATCAAGGGCGTGCCCCCTGGAGGTTCCTGATTGGCGGAAAATGACATATTGAATGCGTAACGGTTCGTCGTACCGAAAGGAAGCGTGATTGAAGTTCAGTACTGGGTTACCTGCTTCTGCAAAGAGAACGTTTTCTACGCGACCTCCGCCAGTGCTGTCGGAGCTGTTCGAATGTACTTGGATCAAGTGTCTTGCTGCTGCTGTGGAAATTAGTTTTCCGCTGAGGTTTTTTCCATTGTCGAGTGTAAAACCGGGTGAGTTTTCACTGTCTCTCAATACGTTGGTCAGGTGGGCGAATGACAATGAATAAGTGCGGTTGGGACTCCCCAGTAGATTGTCCGGCGCTTCAAAATGCGAGCCCTCAGCAAGTCGTACATACGCAGTATCCGGCAGGCTTTGAGGGGGGAGCTTAAGTCTCAAATCAAGCAGAGGGGGGCTATCTGGCCGGGACGAAAAAAGGAAACTCATCGCATTGGCTGTAGGAGAAAGGCTGATGCCGGGGGTGATGCCGTTTGAGGTTGTGAGGCCTAACGTCAGAGAAGAGGTGGCAGGGTCATAGCGTCGTGTGGCGTTAATCCGACTCTGGTATCCATTGAAGTTCGAGATGGCTGCGACTGTGCCCGAGGGCAGTTCAATGTCAGAGTGGTCGATTTTTGTTGATGTCTGTTCCTGGAATTGGCCTTTCGCCTGAATACGACCGCTTTTAGAGTCCTCAAGCGTTCTCAAGCCCTGATGGGGGTTACCCTCTAGTTGGTTTGTCACGGCCTGCTTTGTTGAAGCTGAAATGCCAGGCTCTTGTATGAGATGTTTGTCGATGTAAGCCGTATTCAAGTAAATGCATTGGTTGTCTGTTGCCAATGTTGATTGGGTTTTGGATTCATGGACGCATAAGGTGAGAAAAAGTAAGTCGCGCGTACCTTTGCGGTGGTGCACGGCTGCGGTATCCACTAGCGGCTTGATAGCTTCCATGTCTTTGCCCTGGAACTTGTCGTCCTCACCATAACCTTGCAGGCAAACTCGTGGGGCGCTCCAGCTTCCATCCTGTTTTTTGTAGCATAGGTGCAAGCGCAACAGAGGGAGGCCTGGGGTCAGTTGCGCATTGCCGGGGCTCGGTGAGGCTGTGCCGTGGCCCGGAGGATTCTGATGTATACACTCTGCCCAGACTACAAACAGACGATTGTTGAACCAGACAGGACGAATCGTGTGTTCGATCGCTTGATCCGCTATAGGCACATCAGCTTTTTCCCAGTCCGACCAGGCGTACGGATCTGGTTGATCGAGTTTGTGCGGGCTGGCGGGTATCGGTGCAGCCGCTCCATCAATCGGACGCTGGGCCATGTTCAATGAGCGCCAGAAATAGGTGTTCTCGGAGCGGGATTTGGCGATGAAGTAGTAGGTGCTGTTGGCAAAGTCTTCACCATCGATATAGCCGTTGAGAATTTGCAGATTGGCGACTTCTTCGAAACGCGTCAGGTAGCCTAGAACGGCCGACTGAACGGCGTCGGGTTGAATCCGGTTTTGATTGAGATCATTTTCCAGTTGCCGGAAGTTGTCGCTCTTGTTGTTCCTCAGGCTCGGATCCAGATAGATCGACGGAAAGTAAAGTAACTGTTGATGCGCGGCCCAGATCGGGTATTGGTGCATCTCGTTGCGCCAAGTCTGCATCCGCTCGGGAGTCAGGGTTGTGGTGTCATAACCGGGTTCCATGTTCATCAGGATGCGATGGATATATTGCTGCAGGCTGGCAATGGCGCAAGCCACAGGAGTGGTGGGCACATCCTGGCTGATCAGCACATCGAGTAACCAGTATTCGTAGAGGTGCTGAGCCGTTTTGAGTCCCAGTGTTTTTGTCGTTTCGTCGTTGGGTGAAACGGTGTTCAGGTAGAACGCCAACAAGGCATCGCGCAGGCTTTCATCAAGCTGTTTTTTCAATGCAACGGTCATATTCATTCCTTGAATATTGAAAGTGGGAGAAGTATCAGTGACAGGCCGCGATCACTGCCTCGCCCACGGCTTTCCAGTCCGATGTTTTACTGTCGGCTGTCAGAACGGTGGCTTTGAGCACGATGTTTGCTGACAGTCCTGTGCTCTCGCAGCACGCCTGGCAGCGCATGACCCAATCCACTTTTTCCATTGAGTCCGCACGCTTGTTGGGTAACTGTGCCGTCAGGCAACTCACCTCATCGGTTGTCCAGTTCAGAAGATGGGCCAGCAAACCGTTGACGTCTTTTTCCGAAGACGTCGATGTCGTCTTATCGGCTTCATCGTCCTCATTGGTAAGGCGCAAGTAATGCAGGAGTGTGTCCTCTGACTGTGCTTGGCGACGAGTGCAATGACTGAAGCGTTCAAGCAGATAAAGCGTCTGGAGTGTTAGAGCTCCCGAGTTGTTCGAGGCTAGAAACCGCGGGTTATTCAGCAATACTTCAAGTGTGCTGCTGCTCAGGTGCAGTTCCCGGCATGCTTTGGTAGCGCGCAGTACCTTCGTCAGCGACGCAGGCATGATTCCCTGTGTGAGCGCGTTGATGTCTTCATACACCGACATCAAAGACGTATCGGCCATTTTCATTACGCTGGGCACGTACTCCGCGGATAAACCAGCGATGTCGTGCAGCAGACTTTCCATCAGACGAAGCTGCTGCTCAGCGGATGTACCGGCCGTTGTACGAAGTGCATCTAACCGATTTTGCAGATTCTGCTCCAGCGGCAAGTCGACGTTGTGCGCGCCGAGCAATTGGTACAGTTGCGCCATATCACGGTTGCTTTGCCTGAGCCAGTCGACGGCCCAATCCATGGCCATCAGTACGTCGAGAATGTCGGTTGTCGGTGCGTTTGGATCGCTCAATGCTCCTGTCACCAGAAGCTCGCTGAACTTGTCCCCTCCCAGCAATCGGGCGAGCCTTGTACTGTCGGCAGGGGAAAGACCAAACATCCGTGCGATACGGGCTTGGCGGTAGAGCGAGGACACTGTAGATAAATCATGTTTTAACGAGGCGTGCTTCTCGGTCTGTTGCGCAAGCAGCAACAGTGAGTCTTGCGTAAAGGAAAGGCCAAGGCCGGCACTGAGATAGCCGAAGGTTTCGAGGTCCGTAGTGACAAGCGCTGTCGTCTGCTCTTTTTTCAGAGGATTGTCGAGCAGTCCTGTGCGATTGAACACTTGGCCAAACAACGGCGTTCGATCACCGCAAGCGGACGTCGGCATGTCATGCAGGAACGAAGCAAACTCCTCCGGCAGGATGCCATAACGCTGATTCAGGTATCGATAGACGCCCAGGGTGCGCAAGGTATTGATGTTGAGCGTCCTGGATGATCCGCCTTCCGAACGCAGGGCATTGACGAGCAAGGTATCCAGTTCGGCAAAGGGAATACCGGTCCAGCGTTGCAGTCGGATCATCTGCTGCAAACGGTGGAAACGTGTTTCTGAGCTGTTGATAATCTCCTTTGCTTTGTTTTCGGTAATGGCGATCTTCAGAATACCCTTCGAATTCTGCTCGGAAATCGGACCGTTAATGTAACTCGCACCGTAGTTGGCATGTGCGGAAGGTGGGCTGTTGGCTGAGACGCGAGGGCTGTGTTTCCCCTGTGCGAGCACCTGTTGAACCTGCTCTGTTGTCAGTCCGGTACGTTCCTTGAAAAACCCAAGTTCACCCAGGCGTTCAGTGTTTTCAGTTCCATAGGTCTTCTTCAGCGTGTCAACGTTGGCGTCTGTATCGAGCTCCGTGATTAGCAACTTCTGCTGCTCTGGACTTAGTCCGGACAGATGTCGCTGAGCGTTGACCCGAGATTTCAGGACATCATCAACCCAAGCGTTCTGTGAAAACGGCAGTTTCAGACTGACGCGATAATTCAACTCGCCCAGCCCCGGTTTGTCTGTGCCCAACCCAAGCAAGCATTGTTGGTGATGGAGGTCATAGGGCAATGAGAAAGGGTAGTGCGCGCTGGCCAGTACTTCGTGAACGCTCTTCGAATTGTGGGTGTCTTTCAGGTGTTTCTGGATATGACTGCTCAAGGTGTCATTGACGATGTTCAACATCGGCCGAGAGACGAAGGCGCTCTGTTGATCCAGCATCAGTGCCTTGAGGTCCGGGCGTCGTTTTTCCAGGAGGATTTTTTCTGGTTGTTGAGATGAGTTTTCCAGTTGTCCGGCAAACAGATACAACGCTCGCAAATAGGCCACTGGCGAGTCAATTGAAGCAATATCGCCTTCATGGCAAAAATGCTCCCAATTCTCGTTGAACAACGTTTGATAGGTGGCAGGCACAGATTTCGATTCGGAATCAGCGTTACGCCGGACACGCCGTTTGGCGTCACCAGACGATACCTGATGCTCCAGATACAGACGGCTGATCTGTCGGGCGTAACTCACGGCGTTGTCATACGCCTGCTGCGCATTGGCGTCGCTGTGCCGGGCCAGCTCACGGGCGAATTGCTCCTGGGTCATATGCGCAATATCGAACACAGACTCGATCTTCATAGTTTGCATGGCCGTTTTGAAGTCGGTTTTTGTCCCTTTTTCGCTGGCAGGGAAGTCAATGAGTTTGTCTAGCAATGAGTCGTTTCTTACGTCCATGTGTTGTCAGTCTCCTATTCCAACGGGATGCCCTTGGTCAGAAGAAACGTACAGGAGTAGAGAAAAGAAGGAGGTAGGCTGGTTGAGGGGTAATGCGTATGAAAAAGCGATTCGGTGTCGGTATTTTTGGTCGGCGGGCTATAGGAGTTCAGGCGTGTGCCAGTTTTAAACCAATTGCCGAGACCTCGATTTGCCTGGTGCCCGAAAGAGTAGGGCACGCAGGCAAAGGGGACTCATAGAATCGCGGGTTACACCCGGAAGTGACTCACCATCATCTGCAACTGATTGCCCAACCGCGCCAGTTCAACACTGGACGCAGCGGTTTCATCACTGGCGGCGGCGGTCTGTTCGGACACGTCGCGCACGTTGATGATGCTGCGGCTGATCTCTTCGGCCACGGCGCTTTGCTGCTCGGCGGCTGCGGCGATCTGTTGGTTCATCGACTGGATGTTGGACACCGTGCGGGTGATGTTTTCCAGTGACACGCCAGCTTTGCGAGTCAGCGCGACGCTGCTGTCGGTCAGGGCGCGGCTGTTGTTCATCACCGCCGACACTTGTTGAGTGCCGTTCTGCAGACCGGCCACCAGGCCTTCGATTTCTTCGGTGGATTTCTGCGTGCGCTGAGCCAGGCCACGGACTTCGTCGGCAACCACGGCAAAGCCTCGACCGGCTTCACCGGCACGGGCCGCTTCGATGGCAGCGTTGAGCGCCAGCAGGTTGGTCTGTTCGGCCACGGCCTTGATCACATCCATGACGCTGCCGATCTTGTCGCTTTCCTGTTGCAGCACGCTCATGGCTTCGGTGGAGCGTGCCACTTCAGTGGCCAGGCGTTCGATCTGGGCGATGGCTTCGTTCACAACCTTATCGCCTTCGCGGGCTTCGCCGTCAGCAGCGGCCGCCGCCTGGGAGGCTTCTTCGGCGTTGCGCGCGACTTCCTGCACGGTGGCGGTCATCTCGTGCATGGCGGTGGCCACTTGATCGGTTTCGATCTTTTGGCTGTTGACCCCGGCGCTGGTTTGCTCGGTCACGGCGGATAGTTCTTCAGCAGCGCTGGCGATCTGGGCGACACCGTCGCGGATGCCGCTGATCAAATCGCGCAGGGTCACGCCCATGCGAGCGATGCCTTGTTGCAACACGCCGAGTTCGTCGCGGCGAGTCACTTTGACGTCCTGGGACAGGTCGCCGCTGGCGATGCGTTCCACCACGGCCAAGGTGTCGCGCAGCGGGCCGGTAATCTGACGGGTGATGATCACGGCAGCAATGATGCCCACCAGCAACGCCAGCAAGGTGCTGATCAGCTGCAGGGTGCGGGCCTGAGCGCTTTCGGCGTCACGACGGTCGAGCTGGATCTGATAAAGCTGGTCGCTCAGGGTCACGATGGCGGCGCCCTGGTCGGTCATTTCCTTGCGCGCCTGCACCGCATCGCTGTTCGCCGCTTTGTAAGCCTGCAAGGCGCTGCGGTAGTTGGTCAGTGCGGTTTCCAGCTGACGCAGGGCGTCTTGCTGAGTGTCGGCGAAATGCACGTTGAGGGGGTTCAGGCTGGCGATCGCCACGTCCAGTTGGCTGACGGCTTTTTGCTCGGTCTCGGCGTTGGTGGTCGCGGTGTAGCCGCGCACTTCGTAGCGGGCCAGCAAGAAGGCTTCCTTGGCCGCCGTGATGGCCTGGAACTGTTCGAAGCGCTGGTCGCTCAGAGGCATTTGCTGCACGCGGGTGTTGATGGCGTTGATCAGCGTGTTGGCGGTGTCGGCATTGGCGCCCATGGTGTCGCGCGCGCTGTTACCGGTGCGGTAGGCGCTGCGCATTTTGTTCAGGGACGTCTTGTAGGCGTCGATGACGGCGCCTTGCTCTTTGAGCAGCTTGAGGTTTTCCGGGCTCTTGAATTTCACCACCAGCGCTTGTTGCTGAGCGGAGAACGCCTCGAGCGTGGTCTGGACGTTCTGTGCGGCGGTTTCGTCGCCGTTGGTCAGCATGTATTGCAGGCGAACCACGCGCAGCTTGGTCAGGCCGGCATTGAGCTGGGTGATGTCGCTCATCCAGTTGCTGCGGTCAATCAACCCGCCCAGGCTCGTCCAGCCAGTCAGGGCGAGGACGCAGGTCAGGGCCAGGACCAGGCCGAACCCCAAGCCCAGCTTCATGTTCACGCTGATATTGCCGAACCAGCTATTCATCAAAAGTCCTCCAGGAACGTTGTGCTTCTAGATCGTCGGTTGGCTGGAAGATTGTTGTTTTTGGTCGCCAGCAAGGTGTGTTGCAGGTGTATATCGGCAGCAATTACGAGAGCTGAATGGTTTTTGTAGGACAGATATGTAACAAGACCTTCGTGCGGTCTTAAGCTTTTTTTCACATGAGTTTCACCGGCTGCCGACGCCAGCCTCTCTAACCTCGCGGCATCGAATGACAGTGATGCGTGCCGGCGAGGCGGTTTGATGTGGAATTGAGACTGAGTCTGTTCGGGGTAAAACGCTCGATTGATCTGAGCCGTTTTGCCGGCCATCGCAATGCCGCGGTCGTGCTCGCCTCGGCGCTGTTGGTGATTCCGCTGACGGTGTGGCTGTTGCAGCCGGTCGCTGTACCGGACCTGGCCCACGGTAATGTGGCCGGCGCCCGGGCGTTGGCGGCCGGTTGGGCCAAGGGCGACGTGATCGTGCTGGTGCGTCACGTCGAACGCTGCGATCACTCCAGCGCCGCCTGTCTGAACGGTAACGATGGCATTACCGATCGCTCTCGCAGCGTCGCGGTGGGTGTTGGTGCGCAGTTCGAACAACTGGGGCTGAACAAGGCCGACATCTACAACAGCCCCGTGATCCGTACAGCGCAGACCGCTGGTTACATGTTCAACAAGGTTGGGGTCGGTGAAGAATGGTTGATCAATTGCAAGGGCACCATGCTGCGTGACGCTCTGGCGCACAAGGTGGCCGGGCGAAACCTGATTCTGGTGACCCACAGCGAATGCATGTCGCAACTTGAGAGAGACCTCAAGTTGCCCGCCTCTACCCTCGGCTACGGCGCTTCTTTGTTTATCTCGGCCGAAACGCCTCAAGCACCCCACATGCTCGGTTTCATCGAAGCTTCGGACTGGCGCTTGGTGACCACCAAATGAATTCACTTTCTGGATCAGGACACACGATGCTGACGTCTTCCCGTTACCGCTTTTATTGGGTGAACTTTGGCATTCCGCTGGCCTGTGCGGTCGTGGTTTTCCTGCTGTTCGACCTGACCAAAATCGACATCGCCTTCAATGATCTTTTTTATGACCCGGTCACGCAGACGTTTCCGCTGGATCATGTCCACCTGTTCGAAAAGATCACCCATAAATGGGCGCGGATCATCCCGAACTGGACCGGAGAATTAGCGATCGTCGGCGCCTTGCTGTCGTTTCTCTGGCCGAGTCTGAAGGCCGAAAAACATTCGAAAATCATCGCATTCCTGGAAAAAATCCAAGTCGCGCCAGTGCTTCGGTTTGCCAGCAAGCACCGTCGGGACTTTCTCTATGTGGTGTTCGCGTTCTCCGTCAGCACCGGTGTGATCCACTACCTCAAGGGGCACACCAGCGTGTACTGCCCGATCGAAACGACCCAGTACGCGGGGAAGGTCGAGCATAAGGAGTGGTATCAAAATTTCGATCTGCTGAAAGTCGCGGGTGATGGTCGCTGCTGGCCGGGCGGACATGCTTCGGGCGGCTTCACCATGCTGGCGTTGTACTTCGTGGCGCGTCGTTACCGCTGGCGCTATTCCAAAGCGGTGATGTACGGCTCGCTGCTGCTCGGTTTTGTCTACGGCACGACGCGGGTTCTGCAAGGCTGGCACTACATGTCCCACACCTTCTGGGCCGGGATCTTCGTATGGCTGGCGTGTTTGCTGACAGCGTTGGCGTTCTATGGGCGAGCCCGGCTGGAGCAACCGCTGGACCAGCGCTGTTCCGGTGTTTCAAAGCGATCATTGATCAACGCCGTCAACACATGATCCTGCCAGCGCCCGGCGATACTCAGGTAGGCCTTGGCGTAGCCCTCACGTTCAAATCCCAGACGCTCCAGCAGCCGCGCACTGCGTTCATTGCCAGGGATGTAATTGGCCATGATCCGGTGCAGCTTTTGCTCATCGAACATGTAGCCGATTCCCGCTTCCAGGGCTTCCTGCATCAAGCCCTGGCCCTGATGAGATTCGTCGATGTGGTAACCGAGATAGCAGGCCTGAAACGCCCCGCGAGTGATACCGCTGAAATTGCAGGCGCCGATCATCTGGCCGTTGTCCGGATCCAGCAGCGCGAAATGCACCGCCAGACCGGCCTGGAAAGCGCTGGCTTGCACCTCAAGGCGTGGGCGGATGTTTTCAGGGCTGTGATAATCGACGGGGCGAATCGGCGACCACCGGGCGAGATGCCTCAGGTTGCGCCGGTAGAAGTCGCTTTCCAGCGCCGCCTGTTCAGGGTCGAGCACTGCCAGCGTCAAGCGTTTACAAGGCAGGGACAACAGCGGCATAGGGCGCTCCGGTTCGCGGGGGATCGTCACGCAAGCATTACTTGGCCTGCGGAAAAACTCAAACCGCCAGCGGCAACGTCACGATAAAGGTACTGCCCTTGCCATCACCGTCGCTCATGCCGATGACCGTGCCGCCATGGGCTTCGACCAGCTCGCGAACGACTGTCAAGCCAATGCCCAGGCCTGCACCGTTGAAGCCGACGGCGTGAACATCCTGCACAAAGGGCTCAAAGATAAACGGCAGCGCCTTGGCGGAAATACCGATGCCGTCATCGCAAATGCTCATCTGCAGCACGTCGGCTTCAGCGGTCACCGACAGCGTGACATTGCCGTGCGCCGGTGTGTATTTGGCCGCGTTGCCCAGCAGGTTGCCGAGAATCTGCGTGAGGCGCACCGGGTCACCATTCACCGCCAACGCGCACTCGGGCAGTTCAGCGGTGAAGTGCAAATGGTGAGCAGCCATCACCGGGCTGCACACATCGATGGCCTGATGGATGATCTGCACCATATCCACGATTTGGCAATCGAGGCGCAACTTGCCGGTGCTGGCGCGGGAGACGTCGAGCAGATCGTCCACCAGTCGCGACATGTGCTGCACCTGGCCTTCGATCAGCGCCTGCATGCGCGGCAGTTCCTCACTGGGCACACGCACCAGTCGGCCGGCAATCATGCTGATGGGTGTCAGCGGGTTGCGCAGTTCGTGGGCCACCAGGGTGAGGATGTTGCGTTGCTGTTCCAGGGTGTGTTCGGCCGAGGCTTGCAGGTCTTGCGCGCTGAGGGCCGCGATCACCAATTGCGCGTTGGCTTCACGCATCTCCAGGAACAGCCGTTGTTCTTCCTGTGTGCGTTTTGGTTTTTCTGCATCCGACTGCGCCAGCAAAATCGCCAGCACCAATTGCTGATTGGCCTCGATCAGTTGCTCGACCTGCTGGCTATCGACCAGGCGGGTGTTGGCGTCGCTCAGCTCTTTTCGCAGCGCCGCCAGCACTGCCCGTGCCTCAACAGTTTTCTGGCCGAGCAGGAACAGTTCGCGAGCGGCGGTGGCCATCGCTTGCTCGTTCTTGCCATTGGCCTCACTCATGATTTTTGCTCATCCGTCGTCTTTGCTCAAACGCTGCCGGGTAGGCCGGCCACCGAGCAAGCCTTCCTGGTCTGGCAACATCTCGCCGATTTGCAGGCCGTTCTCGTCGATGTGGTACTGGCGCAACTCATCGGAATGGGCGCTGGCCCGCACCTTGACCACAGCCATGATGCGCAGCAAACGGCTCTGCACTTCAATGTAGCGCTGAACGATGATTGCGTCGGTGAGAAATGCCGTGCCGTAAGGGCTGAAACGCAGGTCGGTGTAGCGGTCTTCCAGCTCCGAGGTCATCAACACGCTGACCCCGGCGCTCGTCAAAGCAGTGACCATGCGTGACAGCGACTCGCGAAAGTCTTCGCGGAAGGTCGGCGCCAACGCCAGTTCGAAGCCCGACAACGAATCGATCACCACACGGGTGGCTTTCAGTCGGCTGATCTCGCTGAGCAGCAATTGCACGATCTCGTCGATGGATAGGTCCGGGGCGCGGCTGTCCACCAGACCGACCTGTCCCTTCTGGATCAGGCCCGCAAGGGTGGCGTTCTGGGAGTGATTAGGCCGTTGTTCAAACACCGCGATCACGCCGGTTTCACCATTTCTCGCGCCTTCGGCCAGGAAGGTGGACGCCAGAATGCTTTTGCCCGAGCCCGATGGCCCGGCCACCAGCAAGGAGTAACCACGAGGCAGGCCGCCGCCGAGCATGTCGTCGAGCTGCGGCACACCCATTTTCAGGCGTTTGATCGGGAACTCCAGTGACGCTTCAACCAGGTTGAGTGTTGCTGGCGCAAAGACCTTGATCCCCGACGTCGCGATGCGGAAGGTGTGCAGCCCTGGCAGCGTCGGCTGGCCGCGCATCTTCATGATTTCCATCTTTCGCACCATGGAGTTGCGCTGAACGCTCTGGCGCAGCCAGATCAGGCCATCGGCCACGGTGAAAATCGGGTTGGTGTCGGTTTCGGTGAAGTATTCGCCAATCAGGAAGGTCGTCGCCTGCCAGGTGGTCATCAACATGCCCAATTGCTGAACGAACTGCGGCAGATTGTTGTTGGGGTTGTCCTGGGTCTGGCTGGCCAGCACCACCGAACGGAACGAGTCGACGAACACCAGTGACGGGGAGTGAGCCTCCACCTCGCTGACGATGCGCCGCAGCACTTCATCCAGATTCCCGGCCAGGGTGTCGTCAGCCAGGTTGACGTAGCGGATCGAATGGTTGATCGCTTCGCTGTCGAAAAAGTCGAATTGCTGCTGATAACGCAACATCTTCAGCGGCGGCTCGCCGAGGACCGTAAAAAACAGCGCCGGGCGCTCGGGTGTCGCCAGGGCAAACATCATCTGATGCGCCAGGGTGGTTTTGCCACAGCCAGGCGGGCCCGCGATCAGGTTGAACGAAAACTCCGGCAATCCTCCGCCCAGCACCTCGTCCAGTCCTGGCACGCCGGTGGCCAGGCGGTTGATAGTCACTTTGGTGCTCATGGCGAATTTTCCTGCGAAGGGGTGTCGCTCAAAGAAGGTTCCCACACGCCACGAAGCAAACGTGCGGTGAGCGAGGGCCCGATCAGCGTGGTCAGCAGCTCGTAAAACGTGGTCAGCAACACGTCACCGAAAAACAGCGCATCGGTTTCGCTTTGCTCGACGAGTACGGACTTGAGGGAAGTCAGATCCAGGGAGGCCGCCTGCACACTGTCATAGGTGCCGGTCAGGCGCGGATGCCTGGAGGCGCACAGATGAAGGCTGCGGCGATATAGCGCGACAACCCCTTGCTGGCCAATGATGGGCGTGAGGGCTGCGTCCATATCCTGCAATATTGATGCGATCGCTTGCGCGACTGTTGCAATGTCAGCGTTGGGGCCAACGCGGTGCACCAGAGAAGCTACGATCTGGCGGCTCTCTTCGCTTAGCGTGGACATGGCTAACTGATATCTGGTGGACAGTGTTTGATGGTACACCCTATGGGGGTGTCGGGAGTGATTTGCGTCAGGGGATTGCGGCAGAGCCTGGCTCTAGTTAGCGCATGGCTCTATAAAGACCCCCAGTTTGCTGCACAAACAAGGAAACATCGCCTTTTTTGGCGAACATGGAATTTTACTTTAAGGATGATGCATGGAGCTTTCGTTACCCCTGCAATTGCACTCAATGAGCTTGAGGGCACCCGACCCCAGCCTGTGTAAACCGCTTCAGGAAGCCCTGAATGCCAGTTATGTCGCCCATTGCGAGTTTCTGCCGTGGGCCAGGCCCCACACGTCCGAGGACGAAGCACGCGCGTTTTTGCTGCGGGCGGCTGATGATTTCAACAGCGAAACAGGCGAGCGGCGTCTGTTTATCGTGACCGATGACGGGCAGGCGGTCATTGGCTGCATTGGTTTGAAACCGCGCCGACGCAATCGCTATGTCGTGGGTTACTGGGCCAATACCGAGTACTCGGGGAAAGGTTACATGCGACGGGCGCTTGAGCTATTAGTCAAAAGCCTGCCCGGTTGTACGTTTTACCTGACGACCTCCTCGGCCAATGGGGCGAGTCAGCACCTGGCTAAAGCCTCTGGGTTTGAGCTGATCCGAATTGCACGGCAAGCGCGGCATTCGGAACGCCATGGCGTCCAGGACACGTATTTGTATCGTTTGAAGCGCCCGCAGGAAACAGCAGGCAAAAAAAAGCCCGCGGGAGGGCGGGCAAACCGTAGTTTCTTGAATGAGCGAGCGCAATGTACCGGTTGGAGCCGGACGGCGGGGTGAAGAAAAATTCATCTACCGGCCACCGCCCTTGCTGTGCGCTCGCTCTTGCCTCAGAAGTCGTACTTGAAGCTCGTCATCACATTGCGCGGCGCGCCGTAAACGCCGTACAGGCCAGACTGGCTGTAGTACTCGCGATCAAACACGTTGTTCAGATTCACCAACGCACTCAAGTTGCGGCTGATCTCGTAACGCGCCATCAGGTTGGTGACCGCGTAGCTGCTCTGGCTGAAGGTGTGCAGGTCGGCACCTACTTTGCTCTGCCAATTGACGCCGCCGCCCACCGTCACTTTGTCCAGCGGCCCCTGCAGGCGATAGCTGGTGAAGGTCTTGACGCTGTTGCGCGGCAGGTTGGTGTTGATGCGCTGGTCGTCGGCATCGGTGGTGACCGAGTACGCATAACCGGCGGATGCCTGCCAGCCTTCGGCCAGTTCGCCGTTGACCTCCAGCTCGACGCCTTTGGAGGTGGTGTCCTGCTCGGCGCTGTACACGTTGTCGTGTTGCCAGATCGCCAGGTTGTCCTGCTCCAGTTTGAACAGGGCCAGGCTGGAGTTCAGCTTGCCGTCCAGGTGCGTACCTTTGAGCCCGATCTCGTAGCCTTTGCCTTCCATCGGGTCGAGGGGTTTGTTGTCTTCGTCAGTGACCCACGACGCCTGCGGGTTAAAGATGCTGGTGTAGCTGGCGTAAACGGACCAGGTGTCACTGAGGTCGTAGACCACACCGGCGTAGGGAATGAATACGCCGTTTTCTGCACGATTGACTTCGGTTTCCGGGCCCTCGTAAGGGCGATCCGTGGTATCGCGTTTCCAGTCGATGACCCGACTGCCGAGGATCAGGCTCAAATCGTCGGTCACACTGAAACGCGACGTCAGGTACGCCGCGTATTGGGTTTCGTCGATCGACGATTTGCCGCTCTCGATGAAGTCAGGTTTGGCGGAGTTGCCGTCCCAGGTGAACAGGTTGTCGATGCTGCCCGCCGGGGATCCGGCATAGTCATAACGCCAGCCGCCCCAGCCCGGCACGTTCTCTTTGTACTTGGAGAGGGTCATGCCGCCGATCAGCTCATGTTCGCGACCGAACAGGCCGAACGGGCCGGTGACGTACAGGTCCAGGTTGTTCTGGCGCGGCGTGCCGGAGAAGCGCACCGGCAATTGCGACAGACCGCTGCCATCCTTGTTGAGGTCACCCATCGCAAAGTTGAACACCTCGTCGAATTTGTTTTCGGCGTGGGTGAATTCGATCTTGCCGATCCAGCCGTTGCCCAGTTGCTGCTCGATGGAGGTGAAGAAACTGGTCTGCTCGTGATCGTTATACGACCAGTCGGGCCCGGCATTGAGCGAGCGTTTGAGGTCGGTGCGCTCACCGGTGCTGAAGCGGGTTGGCAGGCCTGAGCGCAGCGGCGAGTCGACATCGGTGCGCTGATAGCTGAAGCCCATGGTCAGCAGGGTGTCTTCGGTCAGGTCGAATTCGCTGATGCCGTAGAGCAGCTGCGATTGCTGGTTGAAGCGGTCGATCCAGGCTTTCTCGGTTTTGTAGTCGGCGACCAGTCGCCCACGGACATTGCCCGTTTCGGTCAGCGGTCCGGAGACGTCGAAACCGCTGCCATAACGGTCCCAGTTACCCGCTTCGCCGGTGATGCTGGCCTGCGCCTCGGCGGTCGGGCTTTTGCGGATCAGGTTGATCGTCGCGGAAGGGTTACCCATGCCGCTGATCAGGCCGGTGGCGCCGCGCACGATTTCGACGCGATCGTACATCGCCATGCTTTGGGCATAGTTGTCCAGGCGCGTATTGGTGGGAACTCCATCGATCTCATAGTTCTGGATCGCAAAGCCGCGAGACCAATAGGCATCGGTCTCGGAACCCAGACCATCACGTATCACCGTGATGCCGGGCGTAGCTTCCATGGTGTCGGTCAGCGTAGTCAGCCGCTGGTCATCCAAACGTTGGCGGGTCATGACCGTCAGCGATTGCGGGGTTTCCCGGGGTGTAAGGTTCAAACGAGTCGAGCTGCTGGACGAGTAAGTGGTGTAGAGCCCGGTGCCTTCAGTCGTCGAGCCCGGCGCCTTGCCGGAAATGGACACCGCGCCTAATTGCAACGCATCGCTGGAACTGGCCTGCAGCGAGTAGTTGCCGTTGGCACCGCGAGAGGCTTCAAGACCCGTGCCTGCGAGCAGGATCGCCAGGCCCTGATCCACGTCGTAACGGCCCTTGAGCCCCGGTGTCATTTGCCCTTCGGTCAGTGGCGTGGAGTAAGACAACAAAATGTGTGCGGTCTGACCGAAACGGGTCAGCGCCGCCGCCAATGGCCCGGCAGGAATATCGAAATGCTGCTGTGCTTGCGCGGCGGCCTGGGCCCAATTCGGAACCATCAGCAGCGGCGCGGTCGCCGTCATGCAGGCGATGCCTTGAACCACTGCGCCGGCCAGGTTTTGTTTGAGTGAAAAGTGCCAGCCCTGGCTTTTGCGTGCGGTGAGATCCACGAGTTGTTCCCCATTGAATTGAGTGTCTGGGGTTTAAGTCTCGTGAGAATCGAAAACGGACCACCCAACGGCAAAAAAACTTCAGCGCTAGGCGAGGCGTGGTTTCAGCGTGACCCAGTAACGGGTGAACTGCTGGACGTCGAGCTGCAGTGTGTCGGCGATGGCGAAGATGATTCGCTCGGTGTTGGCCAGGGGGAACGTCCCCGAAACACGGAGGTTCGCAAGGGATGGATCGCAGGCCAGGTGTCCGCGGCGATAGCGACTCAGCTCATCGAGGAAGTCTTTGAGAGGCTGACCTTGGGCAACAAGCATGCCCTGAGTCCATGCGGGCGCCGTGAGTGCGATGCTCTGCCGGGCTGTCACGCCATGGGCATTGAACATGACCTGCTCGCCAGCCTTCAATGGAATCGAGGCGCGTGGTTGCGCCGATGGGTTAATCGCCAGGGCGCCTTCATAAACGCTGACCTGAGTGATTCCCGCACGCTGCCTGACGCTGAACCGCGCCAATGCCGTTTCGAGTCGACCTTCGCCGGTTTCCACCGACAGCGGGCGGCCATCGGCAATCGTGTCCCGGGTGATCGAAATTTCTCCGCGTAACAGATTGACGCGTTTGGCCTCTCGCTCGAAAACCACGTTGATGGCGCTGTCGGTGTTGAGCTGTGCCTGTGTATTGTCAGCGAGCACAATGCGTCGTTGTTCGCCGATCCGGCTGCTGTAGTCGGCGGTCAGATCCTGTACGAAGGCGGCATCTTTCGCGTTCCAGGCACCCGCGCCTACTGCCAGCAATACGCCCAGTTGCTTGATTGCCGTGCGCCGCGACATCGTCGGCCTGAGTGCCGCGTGGGCGAGGGATCGTTGGGAGGGGGAGCGAATATCGCTCATGCGTTGGGCGAAGGCTTCGGCACGTTGCCAAGCGCGTTCGTGCACGGGATGTGCCTGGCGCCAGTTCATCCACGCGGCCAGGGTTTCTTCGCTGACGTCACGCTCTTGAAGCTCCAGATGCCAGTGCATGGCCTGCTCGGCGACATCGCCGGATATGGGCTGGATCACAGTGGGTCCAGACTTTCATCGAGCATGATGCACATCGCACCCGCCTTGACGATGTAGCGCTTGACTGTGGTGATCGAAAGGTCGAGCCGCTCAGCGATTTCAGCGTGGCTCAACCCATCTACCTGCGACCAAAGAAACGCCTCGCGCACCGGTCGCTCCAGGCATTCGAGGGCCGCGTCGAGGGCTATCAGGGTTTCCAGCAGGATCGCCTGAGTCTCCAGGCTCGGCGCCATCAGCGTAGGCATCGCCGCCAATGCCTCAAGGTAGGCACGTTCGAGTTTTTGCCGGCGGTAATGGTTGGATAAAACGCTTTGCGCCACCTTCGCCAAAAACGTGCGCGGGGCGTGAAGCTCTGGCACCTGCTCTTTGGCCAATAACCGCATGAACGTGTCCTGGGCCAGGTCCGCCGCGCTTTGCGAGCAGTTCAGCCGGCGCCGTAGCCAGTTTTGTAACCAGCTGTGCTGTTGTCGATACAGCACGGCCACGTCGCAAAAGCTGGATTGGGAGGATAAAGGCATGGTGTGAGGGCGCCGGATGAGTAAATATCACAAATGATAATACTTATCATATAGATCGGCCGGGTGAGGCTGCAAGGAGAGACTGCGCGCCTACGGCAAATGATCCGCCGCAAAGTCCGCTTCCGAGCGCGCCCGCAAACGGCCCTTGCGGCAGGCTTGCTGGAATCGTTCGAAGTCGCGCTCATTCTGCGCGGTGTAGCTCTGCGCATACTTGAACAACGCGTCGGCCAGTGCGTCGCTCTTGCCGATATAGCCACTGATGTGTGCGGCGTTTCCGGACGATTTGGCGTGGGCGCGGGCCAAGGCGCGGCCACAAACGCGTCCGTAGGCGGCGAAGGTGTCCGCGTCGAACGTCTCAAGTTCAGCCGAGACTTTCATGTCGCGCAACTGGCGCACATAGAAGTGTCGACCGCTGGGGCCGGTGGTCCAGCCGAGGAACAGGTCACTGGCCGATTGCATCAACCGTTGGCCATCGACCACGCGCTGACCGTTATGCCGCACCCGCGATTTGGTCTTCACATAATCGGCCAGCACTGAACGACGTGCCTCCTTGAACTGCAGGAACAGCGGGAACTCCTGATCATCGGTCAGCAGGGCGACCAGGCAACGAGTCCCGACGCTGCCCACACCGACCACTTTGAACGCCATGTCATGAACGTGAAAACGCGACAACAGCTCGCGACGGTCGGCTTGCAGCGTGCCGGGATAGTCGCGCATGAACGCGTCGTAAAGCGCACGCCAGTCCGACAGGCGCAGCCAGTCGTCGTCGGCATCCAGCAGCGTGGTGTTTTCGTGTAAATGGAAAATTTCCGGCAGGTCATCGCGAATGATCAGTCGGCCATGTGAGTCACTTTCACTGATTTTCGGTAGCAGTTCGGCATGGGTACGCCGTTCGGCTTTTTCGATGGCGCGCTCTACATGTTCCAGTGTCGCTTTACTCGCCTGCTGCCGCAGATCGCGGTAACTGATGGACTCGTACCAGGTTTCCATGGCGCTTTGTTCGGCGCATTCGAGCATGGTCTGTTGGTAGGCACCGACCACCTGGCGGCAGACCGTTTCCTGGACTGTGTCGCCATGGCGAAGATCGCGGGCGGCCACCACGAAACTCGCCACCAGCCGTTTCAAGTCCCATTCCCAAGGGCCGGGATGGGCTTCGTCGAAGTCGTTGACGCTGAACAGCAGATTGCGTTCCGGCGTTGCAAAACCGCCGAAGTTCATCAGGTGACTGTCGCCGCAGATGGGTGATATCAGGCCCATGCTGGATGTTCCGGCCAAGTCATGGGCTTGCAGCAGCGCGTTGCCGCGATAGAACGTGAAGGGCGAGACCAGCATGCGGCCGTAGCGTAACTCGACCAGCGACTTGATCCGGTCTTCACTGGACGTTTTGATCAGCGGCAGCGGGTCGCGATTTATTTTCCCCATGGCCGCCTGCGAACTGCGGGAGCAGTTCTTGCGAGCATCCTTGCCTTGCTTCAAGCGGTCTTTGAGGGTGTTCATGTGGGCTCGTTTGGTGAGTGTTTTCGAACGTGTGAGAGATGAGTGTAGAAGGGCTTCGGGTCTTCATTCGAAGTGTTTGGGCTTTGATCGTGGGGGCGAAACGGGAGCAACTCACCAACGAGCATCCTTCAATACTCAGCCACCCCAAAAGCCCTCAAAATCCACCCGGCCTCACCAGGCATCAACGTGTACTGAACCTGCCGAATTTTCCCCGTCCTGCCCGCGTCGGCATCCGTGCTGTCATAAACCGGGAACCGCTGTACCAACGCATTTTCCGCCACAGCAAACTCATCCTCGCCCTGGTAGCCCACCGCTGTTTTCGGGTTCTCGCTGACAGGGGGTAGATAAATCTCGCTCAGCGACTTCTTGCGGTTGGCAGCGTAAGCAATGAGCTCGCCCGGCATCCCGCGCCCCGGCGACCTGATGAATACGTAAATCTCTGGAGAGCCATTTCGATCAAGGTCGGCGACCTCTGCTCGGACGATGGTGCCGGTGAGGGGGCGTACGATCTCTGAGTTATCGATTTCCAGACCTCGGGGTGCAATGCGCAGAGCACGATTTCCATCGACCGACACGCTCGTCACATGAAAGCCAATGCCCTGCAATTCAAGTGTTTGGTCGACCGGCTGGTTGCTGTCCGTCGCATCACCCGAGCTCAGGCTTAATGAAAGGCTGTAGTTGGCCACTTCATTGCGCCGAGCGGCGTTGCGCATCAGGTATACCTGAACCGTATATTCGCCATCGGCGGGCAATGGTCCCAGAAAGTGATTGCCCATGATCGATCCGTTAAACAACGCATAGTCCGCACCTTTCGCGGTGATGTTGAAGTAGGCAGAGGCGTTGGAAGACTTGAAGTCCACGGTCATCATTTGGCCGGCTTTCGCGTTTAGACGGTACTGCGCGGTGAGCGGGCCTTTGATGGCTCGGGCGAACCTGACGGTGTCGGAGCCCTTTTTGAAGGTGACCTGCTCGACACGAGGAGCGATCTCGGTGGCGGCGTGTACAGGCACAGAAACCATGGCGGCCAGAACGGCTGCGATCCATACGTTCATGTTGATCTTCCTGAGTGCGTTGGTTGCTCAAGCGGTTGCAGGTAACCCCGCAGCATAGGTCCTGTTGCGTTGAATCGCCGACCCATACGTTGATTACAGCTCACTCGATTTGAGCGTGTGCTTGAAATGAAATCTGTGAGGCATCGAATGCCGAACTCCAGATGCAACAAAACCCGCATTGGCGGGCTTCGTTAATGTCGGGTTTGAGTTTCAGCGCTCCAGAATCAACTCCACCCGACGGTTGCTCGCGCGACCTTCTGCTGTCGTGTTGTCGGCCAAGGGATGGGTGTCGGCGTAGCCCACGGCGGCGAGGCGATTGCTCTTGATGCCGTTGCTCTGAAGGTAACGCACGACGCTGCCGGCGCGGGCGCCGGAGAGTTCCCAATTGGAGGGGAAGCGTGAGCTGCGAATGTCTTGTGTGTCGGTGTGGCCGGCGACGATGACGTTGTGCGGGACGCTGCCGAGTACCGGTATCAAGTGCTGCAGGACTCTCAGGCCGCCAAGGTTGAGGTCGGATTGGCCGGAGGGGAACAGGATTTCACTGTTGATCCGGAAGCTGACCGTGCTTTCGTTGGTGACGACTTCAATATCATTGCCCAGCTTATCCAGAGGCAGCTCTTTGAGCAGGTCATCAAGACTGGGTTTGGCCGGGACGGAGGGGGCCGGTTCGATGGCAGCGGCGGGTTCGACTGCCGCAACCTCGGTCGTTGCCGCGACAGATGTCGGAGCATCCAATGATGCGATGTCCGTCGATGCGACAGGTTCAGGCGTGGGTTCTGGATCGACCGGGGTTTTGACCTGAGGCACAAGCAACAACTTTCCTGGCGGATCCAGTTGGGTCAGGCTTTTTGCACTGAAGATCCGGTTCAGGTTGAGGCCGGCTTTCTGGAGGTGGTCATGATTCTTGCCGGCCATGGCCAGCATTGCCATGGTGACCACCAGCAACAGCGTCATCATGTCCAGATACGTCATCATCCATGCCTCACCGCCGGCGTCGTCAACCGGGAGAGCACTGGCTGCCACAGCGGCTGCGTTTTTACGTTTGAGGCCGCGATGATTCTGGCGAGCCCGCATCAACTCGATTTCAAGAGCGTGCTGGCGGGCCTCCCAATGCTGATGATCGGCCAGGCCACTTGCCGAGGTGGCGTTGGTGGACGCTCTCATGCCCGTGGTTTCCATTTGAGGGGCATCAATTTGCGACTCAGGCGAACGGGCTCGTCCCGCAGTTCGTTTTGATGCTCGGCCACGAAGGATTTCAGCGTTTCACGCATCAGGCCCGGGCTGCGTTTGTTGGACATCATGGAGATGCCTTGCAGGATCATGTTCATCAACACCACCCGTTGTTCAGTGCGGCGCTCCAGTTTGACCGCAACGGGTTTGAACACCAGGTTGGCCAGCAGCACGCCGTAAAGGGTGGTCATGAGGCCGACAGCCATTTGCCTGCCGATGGTGACCATGTCGCCATCGCCGAGTACGAACATGAGGTTCACCAACCCCACCAGCGTGCCCAGCATGCCAAAGGCCGGGGCGTAGCTGGCCATGACCCGAAACAGCTGCGCCTCGGCGTGTTCTTTGGCGCGAAGCCGGGAAATGCGCCATTGCAGCAGTTCGAGGATGTCGTCTTCCGGTGTCTTGTCGATCACCAACTGCACGCCGGAACGCAGGAAGGGGTTTTTCACTCGATCCAGTTCTTCCTCAACCGCTCGCAAGTCGCCGTCGATCCACAGACGCGACAGGCTGACCAATTCGTTGATGTCCTCCTGGGTGTACTCGCGCTCGTTGCGAATGACGGTCTTGATCAGGCTGAAAATCCGCAACACTTCGCTCAGCGGATAGCTGATGAAGGTCGCGGCAAAGGTGCCAACCACCACAATGCCCAGGCTCGGTAGATCAACGAACAATCCGGGTTGTTGCGCGGAGAACACCAGTAGAACCGCCAGCAGTAAAAGGCTGGCGAGCATACCGATCAGGGTCGAGGGGTTCATGCAGCACTCCTTGAAACAGCACTCGGCACCCACGCCGAAGTCGTTGGTGCGATTTAAACAAAGGAAGGCTTTATAACGTGGCGGGCGTTGATTCAAATCCGCTAATACAGCCACTTTCCCTGGTGAAATCAGCACTACGGAAGAGGCTGTCGGGTGGGCAGGCGGCAGAAAGTCGTGTGTGAAAATTTTTTAAGGGCTGGCTAAAGGTGGGTGATCGGGTCGCCGATGTTCGCAATGTCTGTACGGCAACGGCGCTGAAAGTAACGGGCGCCGGACTCTGAATTTGTCATAAGCGCCTCACCCACGAGAAGGAACTGCAAAATGTCAGTTATCAATACCAACATCACCTCGATGATCGCTCAACAAAACCTGAACTCCTCGGAGAGCAGCCTGAGTACGTCGATCGAACGCTTGTCGTCCGGTCTGAAAATCAACAGCGCCTCGGATGACGCGGCCGGTCAGGCGATCGCCAACCGTATGAGCTCGCAGATCACCGGTCTGGAACAGGCGAGCAGCAACGCCAGCGACGGTATCTCCCTGGCGCAGACCACTGAAGGCGCCCTCGACCAGGTGAACGACAACCTGCAGCGCATTCGTGAACTGGCCGTTCAAGCCTCGAACGGCACCAACTCCCAGTCCGACTTGCAATCGATCCAGGACGAGATCACCCAGCGTCTGGACGAGATCGACCGTATCTCCGAGCAAACGGCGTTCAACGGTGTGGATGTACTGGCGTCCGATCAGACCATCACCATCCAGGTCGGTGCGAACGATGGCGAGACCATTGATATCAAGCTGAGCGAAATCAACGCCGACACGCTCGGCCTGGGTGACTTCAACGTCAACGGCTACGACACCACGCTGACCGCGACAACCCTGTCGGACGACTCGGGTACCGCGATCACCTCGACCAACACCAGCTATGTCGATAAGTCCGGTACTGCCATCAGTGGCGGCACCTATTCCACAGACGCTGACGGTAACGCCTTCCTGACTGTAGGCGGTAAAACCTATGCGGCCGAAGTCACCCTGACGACCAGTGGCACCACCACCACGGCCAGCATCAGCATCGACACGGATAATGCCGTCACCAAAAAGTCGACAAACACCCTGACCACACTCGACAGTGCGTTGAACACCGTTGACTCGATGCGTTCGGACCTGGGTGCGGTGCAGAACCGGTTTGACTCGGCGATCACCAATATTTCGACCACCACCACTAACCTGACCTCCGCCCGTTCGGGTATTCAGGACGTGGACTACGCCACTGAAGTGTCGGCGATGACCAGCGCCCAAATCCTTCAGCAGGCAGGTACGTCGGTACTGGCGCAAGCCAACTCCATGCCTCAGCAAATGCTGTCGCTGTTGCAGTAATCGTTACACCTGCGTAGCACGCGGTACGAAGGGGCCAGCGCACGCTGAGCCCCTTTTTTTGTGGGCGGTCGACGCGCAATACCCGTTAATCCCGCGGCTGCGATGGGCTTATCCGGGCTTTGCCGCTGTAGGTGCCGCGATAGCATTCAGGGCAGACCCTTCCTTCACAAGGCTGCCTTTCCATGCCCAAACCCCAGCACGCCAGATCGCACAAGAAACCCCTCACTCCGGCGTCAAGCCGCGCCGCTGACACTCGCGGCCTTACCCAGGCGCGACGGCTCAGCCAGCAGCGTCCGCGCGACCCGCAAGTGTGGAAGGACCTGGGCAATCTGGAGCTCAACGCCGAGCCTGAACGTGCACTGGCCAGTTTCGAGCGGGCGTTGAGCCTGTTGCCCGACGACCCGCAGGCGTTGGAACTGGTGGCCAAAGCGGCGCAAAAACTCGGTCAGGCGGAACGTGCCCGGGAGCTTGCCCTCAAGGCCTTGGGAATCAACCCTGATTTCTCACCGGCCCATCATCGCCTGGCCACGCTCTACTTCGAGAAAGGTGAGTTCGCCAAAGCCCTGCAGCACATTCAGCAGGCTCTGGATATTGCCCCTGATGACTGTCGCATGCTCTCCAGAAAAGGCTTGATCCTCAACCGGCTGGAGCGCCACGGCGACGCCATCGCGGTGTTCGACAAACTGATCGAACGAGAACCGGGGGATTACAGTCACTGGAACAACGCGGCCAACCTGTACAAAGACATTGGCCAACTGGCCAAGGCCGACAAGTACTATCAAAAGGCAGTGTCGCTGGCCAAACGCACGGATGTGCTGCCGTACTCCAATCGCCTGACGTCGTTGCACTACGATCCTGATCGCAGCCGCGACTACATCTTCGAGGTCTGCAAGGAATGGCAGTCGCGCTTCGGTCCAAAATCCGTTCCCGCGCGACCAGTCGTGCAGGATCGGGCGCTGAACCGATGCCTGCGCATCGGTCTGGTGTCCGACGGTTTGCGTCAGCATCCCGTGGGCAACATGATCGTGGGTGTGCTGGAGAAACTGCCGCCTCATCAGTTTGAATTGTTCGCCTACAGCACCAGCCAGGTTTGCGATCATCTGACCCGGCGCATTCAAGCGACGGTTCATCAATGGCTCGCGATCAAACACATGGACGAGCACACGCTGGCCCAGCGTGTTCGTGACGACCGGATCGATATCCTGATCGACCTGTGTGGCCATAACGCCGGTAACCGCATGGGCGCCATGGCGCTACAACCGGCGCCGTTGCTGGTGAAGTGGGTGGGCGGGCTGATCAATACGACGGGGCTGGACGCGATCGATTATTTGCTCAGCGATGGTATCGAGTCGCCTGAAGGCGAGGATGCGTTCTACACCGAAAAACTCATCCGTCTGCCCGACGATTACATCTGTTACGACCCGCCGCCCTACACGCCGGACATCAAGCCATTACCTGCGCTTGAAAACGGCTTCATGACTTACGGGTGCTTCAATAACCCGACCAAGGTCAACGATGTCCTGCTGGCCCATTGGGCCGAGTTGATGCGGGCGACGCCGGATTCGCGCTTGCTGCTCAAGGGCGGGGCGTTCGGCAACCGTGAGCTGCGAGAGCATGTGCATGCCGTTATGGCTGCCCAAGGGATTACATCAGAACGTGTGCTGGTCGAAGGGCCGGTCGGCCACAAATCGTTGCTTGAGACCTACAACCGCATCGATATCGCGCTTGACCCCTGGCCCTATTCCGGCGGATTGACGACCTGCGAGGCGTTGTTGATGGGCGTGCCGGTCGTCACGTTGCCCGGCCCGACATTCGCCGGGCGTCACTCGGCCACGCACTTGGTCAATGCCGGGCTGCCAGAGCTGGTGGTTAACAGTTGGGATGAATACCGTCAGCGCGTCATCGGCCTGGCCGGGGATCTGAACAGTCTCTCCCGCATCCGCAGCCACCTGCGCGATGTGCTGATGCGTTCGCCGGTCTGTGACAATCGTCGTTTTGCGAGCCACTTCACCACGGCCATGCGCGCAATCTGGCAGCGCTATTGCGAGGGCAAACCGGCGGCCGCATTGACACTGACCAAGGATGGGCACGCCTGGTTCCAGGATGAATCCGAGGCCGTGGAGATCCAACACCCGGTTGAGCCGGTGAAGGACGAAGGCTTCAGTTTCAAGTTTCAGGGCAAGGTCGTCACGCTGGATCATGGCGTGACGCTGGTGGCTTCGTCGCAGTTCGTCGCGCTACAAAAGCTGGGAGCCTTCTCGACGATAGCGTTCGACCCGGCCAGTCGCGTCGATAATGCCAGGCAACTGGCGCAACTCGGCGAGCTGCATTATTACCCGCATGCGGCGCTGGGCAATGGTCAGGCGACGACCCTCTATGCGTGCCTCGATCCGGCGATGACGGCGACGTTGGAGCCTCTTCCTGTGCAAAGTCCGGGTGCCGGTTCCAGCGTGCTGGCCAGGCTTGCGTTGCCAACCCTGAAGCTGGACGCGATCAACGGGTTGCAGTCCGTTGACTGGCTGGTGCTGGACAATCTGAACGACAGCCTGGCCGTTATTGAACACGGGCAACGTACGCTGACCGATACGCTGCTGGTGCAGGCGCGCGTCAACTTCGCGCCGACCCATCGCCAGCAGCCCGATGTGGGCCTGATCAGTCAAAGCCTTGCTCGCCTTGGTTTCAGCTTTTATCGGTTGAATAAACTTCAACACATCAGCCATCGGCCGCAGGGTGAGAGCCCTGATCAACTTCGGGCTTCTCATCTGGTCTGTGCCGACGCCTTGTTTCTGCCCGACGCGGCACGATTGGCGGCATTGTCAGACAACCAGCGTCTGAAGCTGGCGTTCATCCTGCATACGGTTTACGGCGCTCACGATGTCGCGACACAACTTCTCAGCGCGCTCGACAGCGGTTTGGCCGAGCAGTACCTCAAGCATTGTCAGAAAACGTCATCGGCCTCGAAACCCGCATCAAACCAGGTCGAAGCGCTTGCCGCTCGACAAGATGAAGACCTGCGGGCGCCGATGCAGGAACCCCAGGTGACATTCCCGGAAGAGGTCGCCGTTTACCTGAAGAAGATCTATGCAGAGGCCTCAGTGATTCTGGAGTACGGCAGCGGTGGTTCGACAATCATTGCTGCCAGAATGCCGGGCAAGTCAGTGATTTCGGTAGAGAACGACGCACGCTGGGCCAAGGACATGCAGGCCTGGATTACCAGCGCTTCGCTGCCATCGCGGCCGGTGATTTATCCGATCGATGTCGGCGAGACCGGTCAATGGGCGCGTCCGAAAAATGCCCGGGCCTGGAAAAAATTCCACACCTACCCGCTGAAGGTTTGGGATGAGCCGTTCTTTCAGCAACCGGATGTGATCCTGATCGATGGACGTTTTCGGATTGCCTGCTTCGTGACCGCGTACCTGCGGGCGACCAAACCGATGATCGTACTGTTCGACGACTACCTCGATCGTCCTCACTATCACGTGGTCGAGCGGTTATTGGCACCGACCGAGTTCGTCGGACGCATGGCGCGGTTTGACGTGCGTCCTCTCGCCGAAATACCCCGGTCAGAACTGACCTGGCTGGTCGCTAGCTATAACGAGGTGGCCTACGCCGAGTGAGAATCGGGCGGTGATGAATTGAACCGTGCGCGTCGGCGAGATTGACGCGCCGGGTTCAGGACCTGCCGATCGCCGAATAGGTCAAACCGGCTTCCGCCAGTGCCTTGGGCTCGTACAAATTGCGCCCATCGATCACCACGGCCAACTTGAGTTGCTGTTTGAGCCAGGTGAAGTCGACGCTGCGAAAGGCTTTCCATTCCGTGCAGATCACCAGGGCGTCGGCCCCCTTGACTGCCTGGATGCGATCCCCGGCCAGCAACAAGTCGTCTCGCTCACCGTAAAGGCGCCGACATTCCTGCATTGCTTCCGGGTCGTAGGCCTGCACTCTGGCGCCGGCCTTCCACAGGGATTCCATCAGGTCTCTGCTGGGGGCGGCGCGCATATCATCGGTATTGGGTTTGAACGCCAGCCCCCAGACGGCAATGGTTTTGTCCGCCAACTGACCGTCCAGCGCCCGTTCGAGCTTTTTGAACAGGGTGGCTTTCTGTCGTTGGTTGACCGCTTCCACCGCCCTGAGCAATTGCGGGTCGTAGCCGACCTCATGGGCGGTGCGGCTCAGGGCTTGAATGTCCTTGGGGAAACACGAACCGCCGTAGCCGCAACCGGGGTAGATGAAGTCATAGCCGATCCGTGGATCGCTGCCGATGCCATGACGGACTTCTTCGATATCCACGTCGAGGTATTCGGCGAGGTTGGCCATTTCATTCATGAAGCTGATTTTTGTCGCCAGCATGGCGTTGGCGGCGTACTTGGTCAGCTCGGCGGCGCGCCGGCTCATGAACATCAGTTTGTCGTGATTGCGGTTATAGGGCGCGTAGCACTCGCGCATGAGGGTTTTGACCTGCTCCGACGCGGTGCCGATGATGATGCGCGGGCCACGGGTGAAGTCTTCGATGGCGGCGCCTTCCTTCAGAAACTCCGGGTTGGAGCAGACATCGAACGGCAGCTGTACGCCGCGATCTGCCAACACCGCGCGAATGCTCGCCTGGACTTTTTCCCCGGTGCCAACGGGCACGGTGGATTTATCGACGACCACTTTGTAGCCCTGCATGTGCTGGCCGATGGTGTGTGCGACGGCCAGAACGTATTGCAGATCGGCACTGCCGTCTTCATCGGCCGGCGTACCCACAGCAATGAACAGTAAGTCGGCGAAGGCGACGGCTTGCGCAGCATCGGTGGAGAAGAGCAGGCGTTCGGCCTGAACGTTTGTGAGGATCAACGTGCTCAGACCGGGCTCATGAATCGGTATTTCACCGCCTTGCAGCCGCTCGATGCGTTGCGGGTCGATGTCCATGCACATCACTTCATGGCCGACATCGGCAAGGCACGCGCTTGCCACAAGACCCACATAACCGGAGCCGAACACACTGATTTTCATGTTTCGTTATTCCGTCATGCTGGCGCGCAGCCGGGCAATGGCCTGGCTGTGTAACTGACAGGCGCGCGACTCGCTGACTTCCAGCACCAGACCAATCTCCCGCAGGTTGAGTTTTTCGTGATGACACAGTGCGAGCAGCAGTCTTTCCCGCGCTGGAAGGGCGTCAATGGCGCGTATGAGTTGGGCGCGGTTGCGATCATTGACCAGTTCGGCAAAGGGGGTGAGGTGCCGGGAACTGATCGCATCGAGATGCTCTTCGCCCACATCGTCGATGGGCAGCATTTGACTGCCATTGGTGTCATTGAGCACCTGATGGTATTCAGTCAGCGTCAGCCCCATCGCTGAAGCGACTTCGCGTTCTTTCGCAGGTCGCCCCAGCCGTTGCTCCACGCGGTGCATGGCATCCTCCAGCGCACGTGCATTGCGTCGCACGCTGCGGGGTACCCAGTCACGGGTGCGCAGTTCATCGATCATCGCGCCACGGATGCGTTGCGAAGCGAAGGTGCCGAACGTCGCCCCAACGCTAAAGTCATAACGGGTCATGGCATCGAGCAAGCCGATGCTGCCGGCCTGAATCAAATCGTCCAGCTCGATATTGCCTGGCAGCCGGGTTTTCAGACCTAGTGCTTGCCGCCGGACCAAGGGTAGGTACTGCTGGAGCACTTCCTGCTGGTTCATCTTGCCCTGTGCCGTATACATCGTGCGCGCCTGCGAAAGACAAAAAATGGCAATGAGGCATCCGCACAGTTGGAAGCCGCGTGACGCCTGGAGTCGTATAGTCAGGATTATTACTGCTCCCCCGAGCCCCTTAAGCGCGGAACAGCCATGCGCTACACGACATGTTCCCCGCTTAGCTGCGGCGGCAAATGACGAATGGCTCAGTCACTGATTTCATGGATAAGCAACAACCGAATGCCGAGATAACGGTGTGCCGCCTCTTGCAAGTTGTTGAGCAGGCCCTGCCGGGAAAAGCCGGCGTGAAGCGCCAGCACGTGGTCGGGACCGCCTTGTTCGCTGAGCTGGCGTAAGGTCTGAAAGGCTCGGCGGAAGGCGTCAAGGTCGCTGTCGATCCATACCCCCCAGCGCGGTTGCTGGCGAGTCAGGGCTTGCAGATCGCGACGATGCTTATCCACAGGCAACACACGCCAGCGGGAGGGGTGGCCGATCCATTGATGGCCTTGCTGATGCCAGCGTTCAAGGGTTTTATGCGCCGGGCTTGCCGCCTGCGCCGGGCCGAACAGGATCAATGTGCGATCCGGCGTTGGTGGCGGTAACGGAACCCCCTCGTGGACGACGGCGCTGTGATGAGCCTTGTTTTGCTCGGCCCAGCGGCGCAGGCCCGCGGCCTGGTCCAGTGTCTCCGCCGCCGGCCGGGTGTCCGGATCGTTCATGTGCAGACGCGGGTCTGAGTGCTGTCCATGCGCGTAAAGGCATCGCTGACTGTCAGCAAATGCAGTAAGCCTTCAAGAATTCCCGAAGCATGACCGGCACGCTTTTCAGGCAACAGCCCCAGCAGTTGTGCGCGTGCCTGGAAGGCCCAGTCATCGCTGGCGTTGGTCAGCCGTACGGCGGTCGCGGCCAGTCCGGCCGCCAGGTACAAGCGCAGTTCGGCATGCAGGTGCGGCTGAATGTCGACCAATAGCGTCCAGCCACGCCCGGTCAGCTTTGCCAGTTCGTCGTGTTTCAACTGCAGGATGAGGTCGGACACCTGATCCTTCAAAGTCCAATGTGTGTTTTCCCCTGCCAGCCACCAGCGTTGCCCCAGGGACTGGCCGCTATGGCTGTCATGCAGCGTACCGAACCAGGCGCGCAAGGGTTCTTGAGCCGATCCCTTGAGCGTGACCGGTAGATGACTCAGGTTCAGGCGCACGTTGCGGCTGCGGTATCTCAATTCACGAACGCCGAAGTCTTCGCTGTGTGTGGCCAGTGTGCCGAGGCGCTGCTGCTCGCCTTGATACATGACGCGCTGGCTGCCCTTGACTGCGCTCAGCCACGTCTGGCTGTTATGACGCAGCGCATCGAGGGTGTCGCCGCTAGGGCAGGTTGCCCACACATGACGGTGCGTCGGCCAGCGAGGCTGACACCAGCTCAGGCGAGGTTGCGGACCAATCGGCATGCGATGTGTCAGCCATGGGCGGGCCTTCAATTGACCGGCGTTGTCCACCGTCAACAAGGGCATGCTCCAGGAGGCTCCGGCCGTCGGGCGAGGCGCTCCCCACAACAGCAGACCGTTCGGATTGGCAGGTGCCCAGCGCTCCTGCACGCTCAGGAATGCTGCCCAGCGCTGGTGCTGAATCGCTTGGGGCATGCCCATCAATGGCCAGACATCGAGCAACTGCTCAAAACCTGCGATCCGATTGATCAGGCTGTCGCGCAAGGACGAGACCGTCCGGCGCTGACCCAATAAACCGCGCACCAGCGCATCCAGTCGCTGGGCCGTCGAGGCACTCGGTTTTGCGGCAAACAGGGACGGGCGCGAAATATCCAGCGCTTGTTGCATGAAGGTCGAGGCCGCGGGGAGCTGTAAGTCTTCAGGGACTTGCTGACCGACGGACAGGTAGTTCAGCCGCAGACCGTGACGAATAACGGTATCCAGTGCCGGGCCCAGTCGTGCGGCTTCATCGCATTTGCTGATGATGCAGTCATCCAGTGGGCAGCCGGCCGCATGCGCGGCGTCACGATAGGTTTGCACCACTTCTTCGAGGGTGTCGCCATGGCTGGCTGCGTTGATTACCAACATCAGGCGCAACGCTCGGCCGCTGGAACCCAGTTGGTTGATTTGCGTCAGCAGCCGTTGGTCACGCTGGCTCATGCCCACGGTGTCGATGATCACCAGTCGCTTGTCAGCCAATTTGGCAAGCAACGGGCCGAGCGCCGCCGCAGGCCCAAGGGTGTGCAGTTCGACGCCCAGCAGTTGGGCATAGATTTTCAGCTGTTCGTGGGCGCCGATACGGAAACTGTCGGTGGTGACCAGGGCGACCTGACTGGCGCCATGACGCATGACATAACGCGCCGCCAGTTTGGCGGTCGTGGTGGTTTTGCCGACCCCGGTCGGCCCCACCAGGGCAATGATGCTCGCGTGGTCGAATAGCTCGGCCTCGTCACCAAGCTGGTTCAATTGGCTGTCTAGTTTTTGCGTCAGCCAAGCGTGCAACCTTGCAGGTGTGGCGTCAGACCCTTGGAGTTGGGGCGGTGTCGTGCCGAGCAACTCCTCGCTCAGACGTGCGCTGAAACCTGCGTCGAGAAGCCATTGGGTTAATTGAGGCCGGCAGCCTTGGTCGTTGACTGAGCGTTCTGCCTGGCGATCGATGAGCAGGCGCATGTCCTGAATTTCGTTCAGCAGACGTTCACTTAACGCGGTGAAATCCATGGTGCTTGCTGGCGTCGGGTTCGCGGTAACGGGCGAATCAACAGGCTTGGGTCGTGTCGAAAACGCGCTGATCTGATTGGCGTAAGCGGCCGCGGCGTGGTGAAGGCTGACCGGCACCGGGTCGTCGTCTGATTCCGTCGGGGTGGCAAGACGCAATGGCGTAAAAGCGTGCGCGGGTGTTTCTTCGGCCAGCGCCATGATCTCGACGCCTTCGTCGGTCATGCGGCTCGACAGGATCAAGGCCTCCTCACCCAGGACGAGACGCACCTGATTCATGGCTTCGCGACTGTTGGCGCCGATAAATCGTTGAGCACTCACTTGGGTGTTCCTCCGATCACGTTAATCATTCGAAGTGTGCGGTCATCCGGAATTTCGCTCAGGGAGATCACCGTCAACTGACGCAGGCGTCGGCGCAAGAAACGCGACAGCACCGGACGCAGCTTGTTCGGCACGACCAGCACGGGCGGCTCGGTGCTGACTTCCTGGCGTTTGAGGGCCAGTGTGGTTTGTTGCATCAGGTTGTCCGCCAGAGTGGGCTCCAGCGCCCCACCATTACCGACGGCCTGCATCAGCACCTGCTCAAGGTTGAAGTCCAGACCGATGACTTTCAGTTCGGATTTGTTGGCAAACAACTGATTGACGATCGAGCGACCCAGGGCGATGCGCACGACGGCCGTCAGTTCCTGAACATCGGGTGGTTGTTGCACGCCGCCGTGTTCGGCCAGGGCATCGAGAATTGTGCGCATGTCACGGATCGAGACGTTTTCTTCCAGCAGGTTCTGCAGCACACGTTGCAATACCGTCAGCGACACCAGCTTGGGCACGACTTCGTCGATCAGCCCTTTGCTGTCGGGACCGAGCTTGTCCAGAAGCTTCTGGACTTCACCGCGGCCCAGCATGTCTTTGGCGTGCTGATGCAACAGATGGTTGAGGTGGGTGGCTGTCACGGTGCTGGCGTCGACCACGGTGTAGCCATAAATCTGCCCGTGCTCACGCAGGTTCGGATCGATCCAGATAGCCGGTAAACCAAACGCCGGATCCACCGCCTCTGTGCCTTCAAGCTCGTTGGTGACTTTGCCGGGATTGATGGCCAGCCACTTGCCGGGAAAGACTTCGCCACGTCCGATCTCGACGCCTTTGAGGCTGATGATGTAGGTGTTGGGAGATAACTCCAGCTTGTCGCGCACATGCACCACGGGCGGTAGAAAACCCACGTCTTGGGCGAACTTTTTGCGCAGGCTTTTGATTCGGGTGATCAGCTCGCCTTGCTGGCGCGCATCCACCAATTGAATCAGCCGGTGGCCGACGCGCAAGCTCAGCGTATCCACCAGTTGCACATCATCCCAGGAGGCTTCGGAGCTTTGTGACGCCGATTTGGGCAGCAGGGTCTGGGTGGAACTTTCTTGCGGTAGCTCCTCTTGTCGGGAGAACCACCAGCCCAGCCCGCCCAACAGTCCGGTGAGGATCAGAAACACCAGGTTCGGCATGCCCGGTACCAGCCCGAGCAAACCCATCACGCCCGCCGTCATCATCAGCACCTTTGGCCGACTGAACAGCTGGCCCATCATCTGTTGGCCAACGTCTTGTTCGGTATTGACCCGCGACACTGTGACACCGGCGGCAATCGAAATTACCAAGCCAGGAATCTGCGCCACCAGACCGTCACCGATGGTCAGCATGGTGTACGTGTGGGCGGCGTCGGCGAAGGCCATATCGTGCTGCAGGATGCCGATGGCGAGGCCGCCAATGATGCAGACGCCCATGATGACCAGGCCGGCCACGGCGTCGCCCCGCACGAACTTGCTGGCACCGTCCATGGAACCGAAGAAGTCGGCTTCCTGGGCGACTTCCTTACGACGTTGACGGGCTTGCGGTTCGCCGATCAGGCCGGCGTTCAGGTCGGCATCGATCGCCATCTGCTTGCCAGGCATCGAGTCCAGCGTAAAGCGCGCGCCGACTTCGGCGATTCGTCCGGCCCCCTTGGTAATCACCATGAAGTTGATGGTCACCAGAATCAGGAACAGCGCCAGACCCACGGCAAAGTTACCGCCCACCAGAAACTCGCCGAAGGCCTCAATGACCTTCCCCGCGGCGTCGGTGCCGGTGTGGCCCTCCATCAGAATCACCCGCGTCGAGGCCACGTTGAGTGACAGGCGCAGCAACGTGGTGAACAGCAGCACCGAGGGAAACGCCGAGAAATCCAGTGGTTTCTCCGTGAGCATGCTGACCATCAACACCATGATCGCCAGCGCGATGTTGAAGGTGAACAGCAAGTCCAGAATAAACGTCGGCAGCGGCAGGATCATCATCGACAGGATGAGGACGATCAGCACGGGCCCGGTCATGATCTTCAGGTCGGTTCTGGCCAGCCAGGAGTCAGGGCCGAGTAAATCGGTCATTCCTTTCATTCGTTCTGTTCATCCTCAGGTTTAGCGTTACGCGGGCCACGCTGGTCCATACCCGGCGGCACGGACAGGTTCACCGGGGTTGGTGGCACGTCACCGCCATGCTCACTGACGCGCTTGAGGCGTATGGCCCAGGCCACGACTTCAGCGACAACGGTGTACAGCTCAATGGGAATTTCACGATCGAGATCGACGTGAAAGTAAAGGGCGCGGGCCAGCGGCGGGGCTTCGAGGATGGGCAAGTGATGTTCCCGTGCAATGTCGCGAATACGCAGAGCCACATCATCCGCCCCTTTGGCGACCACTCGGGGAGCGCCGTTCTGATCCTTTTGATAGGACAGGGCTACCGCGAAATGGCTGGGGTTGGTGACGATGACGTCGGCCTTGGGCACCTTGCTCATCATGCGTCGCCGGGCGCGTGCCTGTTGCAGCTGACGAATCCGCGCCTTGATATGCGGGTCGCCATCAGCGTTTTTGTGTTCCTGGCGCTGCTCTTCCTTGGACATGCGCAGGTTCTTCGCGTAAGTCCACAACTGATAAGGCGCGTCCATGCCAACCACGATAATCAAGGCGGCCACGCACATTGCGCAGGATTTGGCGGTTAACCCAATGACCGCTGTCAAGGCTTGCTGCACCGGCATTTGCGGCAAGGCCAGCAGCTGGCCGATGTGCGCTTTGAGGAAGAAATAGACCACCGTACCGATTAGCGTTGCCTTGGCGATGGCTTTCGCCAACTCAACCAGCACCTGCACGGAAAAAAGCCGCGCCAGCCCGCTGATCGGGTTAACCCTTGAAAACTGCGGACGCACCGCCGCCAGGGTAATCACCAATCCGCCCAGCAGCGCCGGGGCGGCCAGGGCCGCGAGTGTCATCAGGGCGAAGAACGGCACCAAGGCGAACAGCGCGATCTGGCTCAATGACCAGAGCCCACTGAGCATGCGTGCCGTGTCGAACAGTTGTGCCCGGTCAAACAGCAACGCCTGCTCCATGACCTGTCCCAGGCTGTCATACAGCTTGCCACCCATGATCCACAGCCCGCCGATGCCGGCCAGCAACATGACGAAGGTGTTCATTTCACGAGAACGGGCGACCTGACCCTGTTCGCGGGCCTTCTCAATTCGTCGCGGCGTCGCCGCTTCGGTCTTGTCCTCTCTGCTGGTCTCGGCCATGGCTCTCCGGGCGCCTGCGGCGACCCGCGCGACATGTCAAAGGTCGTCATTGTGCGCAGCAGCCAAGAGCACTGATCGTGGAAACACCACGCACAATCGAGCGCTAATGTCGGGTTTGTTCCGCCGGTTTGCTTGTGGAGGGCTCGGGCGGTGCCGGCTCCGGTGCATCCAATGGGCCGTATTCGTCCTGAGACAGAATCTTCTGCGCAACGCGGCTGTCCAGAACGATGATTTCGATCCTGCGGTTGGCGGCGTCATAGGGGCCGGCGCCGTGGAAGCGAATGCGATCGGACATGCCAGAGACACGCAATAGCTTGTCCGAGTCCAGGCCACCGGCGACCAGTTCCTGGCGAGAAGCTTTGGCGCGGTCGGCGGACAAGTCCCAGTTGTTGTAGCCTGCCTCTCCGCCTGGATACGGGTGGCTGTCGGTATGCCCGCTGATTTGAATGCGATTGGGCAGTTCGTTGAGCACCGGCGCGAAGGTCCTCAGCAGTTTGCGTAAATACGGCGCGACATTGGCGCTGCCCAGTTCAAACATCGGGCGTTTGTCGGTGTCGAGCAATTGCACGCGCAAACCTTCCGGGCTCAGCTCAATAGAGATCTGTTGCTTGAGCTCCCGCAGTTGTGGATCGCGTTCCACCGCGTTTTCCAGCCGATGCTTGAGTGACTCCAGATGACGACGCTCCTCGCTGGACAAGCGTTTGGGACGCTGATCCATTCGTGCCCGCTCGCCTTCAGAGAAGCGTTGGTCGGGGCCTCCGCCGGGAATGGCGCTGGTGCTTGCCGAGTTGCGATCCCCTTTGCTCATGGCGACCAGCAACGGTGTACTGAAGTATTCGGCAATCGCTTCCTTATCGCTTTTGCTGGCGTTGGACAGCACCCACAACACCAGAAACAGCGCCATGAGTGCGGTCATGAAGTCGGCGAAGGCAATTTTCCAGGCGCCACCATGGTGCCCGTGAGCGGCCTTTTTCTTGCGCCGTATGATGATCGGTTGATCATTCATACTCATTCGATCCCGGGTTGGCTGCTACCGCCACGCACATAGCTTTCCAGCTCCAGTGCACCGGGTCTTTCGCTGGTGTGCAGGGCCTTGCGACCGAACTCCACGGCTAACTGTGGGGGCATACCTTGCACGCTCGCCAACAGCGTGACGCGGATACACTGCAGCATCTTGGCGGACTCGGCAGCTTGGCGATCGATACGACTGGCCAGCGGCGCAACCAGGCCGTAGGCCAGGTAAATCCCGAGGAAGGTTCCGACCAGGGCATGAGCAATCATCTGCCCCATCAAATCCGGACCGACGTCGACTGCACTCAGGGCTTTGACTACCCCCATGACGGCCGCGACGATACCGAAGGCCGGCAAGGCATCGCTGACTTTGTACAGGGCGTCGGCGGGCAAATGAGCTTCGTGCTCGAACTCTTCAATTTCGTGCAGCATCAGTTCGTCGAGTTCATGGGCCTGCATCGCACTACTGACCAACAGGCGCAGGTAATCGGTGATGAAATGGATGATCATCGGGTCGGATACCAGCCGTGGATACTGGGCAAAAATCGGGCTCTGGTCGGGCTCGTCGATATCCCGTTCCAGGGACAGCATGCCTTCACGTCGTGCTTTGCTCAGCAAGGCGTACATCATTGCCATCAGTTCCAGGTACAACGTTTTGTCGTACTTGGCGCTGCGCTTGAATCGCGAGACCGCGTTGAGCGTGGCCCTGATCGCCTTGCCATTATTCGCGGCGATGAACGCACCGATACCGGCCCCTCCAATCATCAGCAGTTCGGTCGGTTGATACAGTGGGCCGAGGCTGCCACCGGACAGGACGAAGCCACCGAACACCGACAAAAGTACAACGATAAGTCCTAATGCGATGAGCACGTGGTCGTTCCTTGAATTTAAGAAATAAATGACCTGCTGGATATCGGCAGATGTATTGAAAACTTGAAATTATTTCTTTCGGGGCGGGCGGCGGGAGAGGGTTGGCAAGGTGAAAAGGGGTAAACCCGATCCGTCGGATTTACCCGCTCTTTTTGCGAGTGGTGAGGGGGGGGGCGCAAGGCGGTGGTTGTTAGCGTTTACGCCTTGCGTACGGGTGGCAGGTTTTCGAGTAGCTGGGCGTCGATGTCTCGACGTTTCAAGGTTTTTCCTGCGCGTGAGGGCGGTTGGCAAATGCCGCAGACGTAGTGCTGTGTTGGAGCATGAGAATGGGCGACGAACTCGCCTGAGCAGCACGAACAACGGATCAGCTCAAGCATGTCGCTTTCAAAAAAACGTACGAGGGTCCAGGCCCGGGTAAGGCCGAGTACCAGTTCCCCTTCTTGATCGCCCACCTGCTCCAGATACAGACGATAGGCTTTGACGAATGCATCGATCCGGTATCCGCCGATTTCGATCATGCTGCGATACATGCCGTAGAACAGGGACGAGTGAATGTTCGGTAACCATGTCACGAACCAGTCGGTGGAGAAGGGCAGCATGCCCTTGGGTGGGGAGGCTCCTCGAACTTCTTTATACAGGCGGATCAGTCGGCCCCGGCTGAGCGAGGTCTCGGTTTCCAGCACCTGCAGTCGCGCACCCAGTTCAATCAATTCGATTGCCAGTTGCACCTGCTGCATTTCGGTGACCAGGCTTTTTTCTGACATGGATCAGCCTTCCCCGATTCGCATATTGCCTGAGCGATCGGCGGCGGCCATCAGCAGTGCAGAATGAATTTCCACCATGCCCAGTTCACGAGAGTTGCCCAGGACCTTGGACAAACGGTCTGTCTCTTCGAAAACAGGGCGACAAATCAATTGATTGACCCGGGCTAGCTGGGTCATTTGCTTGCTGCTCAGTTTGGTTAGCAGGTCCGCCATTTTTTCGCTGAGTTTCAGGCGGAAAATGGCGATCTCCCGATCTTTACGCAACAGGTTTTGGGCCAGTAATAAATAGGAAAGATTCAGGTCCTGGATGTCTTCAAGCTCAGTGTTGGTATTTGGCAACTTCTACCCCTCCCGATGGGTACTACAGTTCGGCGCGCCTTGGCGGCGTGACCTCTGGCAGACAGGTGCTGCAAATCGACAAGTACTAAAAACAGGGTGCTGTTGCTTTTCAGGCAAGCGCCATGTCGTCTCTTTTTTTTGGTTATTCACACGCTCGACCATCCGCTCGCAGGTCGTGAATACCGTCTTTTTAATTTTTTCTAAAGTATCAACTAAAACGTACGATAACAGACCGAGGCAGACTATTTATTGTCTGTTGTCAGGGCTTTTGCGCACGTCGAAGATAGTTTCATATCAATGTGTCGTGACTTGATGCGGCTTGTACGTGCCTGTTATTTTTTTCGATACAAATAGCGGCTAATTGGTATCACGCTATTGGTTGGCACTCGGTAAGCATTGTTTAAGTCGCTCTTTCGACGATTGATTTGCATGAGTTCACCCAAGTCATTCTGGCGGGCATGCAAGAACGAATTCACCTGTTCATCCAGCGTGAGGATTTGCCTGATCAGTTCAAGTTTTTGTTGCTGGCCGGCATCGTCAAGTTCGATTTTGTTTTCAGCACGACGTAAGTAGGCCGCATCGATCAATCCTTGGGACTTTAAGGCGAAGATGCCATCCCAATCGGATTTTTCTGCACATTCGAGTATGCGTTGTGATTGTTCGAGTAGGTGTTCATAAGCGGCGATCAGTTGTGCTTGCATCATGTCTACCGCTCTTCCTCGATGTGCGAACCAATGGCGAGCCAGGCTGCGGCGACACTCTCCAGCAACTCGGCGGCAGTGGTGAGCGCTGTTTCGTCATTGTTGAGATTTGCTCGAAGCAGCACACGAACAACGTAGTCGTAGAGCTGGTCAAGTTGCACGGCAATGTCGCCTCCTTGCTCGAGATCCAGTGAGGCGCGCAAGCCCTTACTGACAATATTGATTGCCTTGGTAATGGCCTTGCCTTTTTCGGCGATGTGGCCGGCCTGCATATGCAGGCGTGCGACACGAATCGACGTCTGGTAGCTGTCGAACAGCATCACGATCCGTTGGTGGGGAGAGGCCGCCAAAATGCCGCTTTCTACGCCCACCTTGGCGTAAGCATTCGCGTCTCGAATGGAACTCATCTAATTTGCTCCGCAGTAGGGTCGTCAATCATCGCTGTTAAGTGCATCAAACTGGGTCGTCAGATAATCAGCAGTTGAGTTCAATGACGATATCAAGGTATCGAGTTGGGTGAACTCTTCTGTCCAGCGAGCCATTTCGGAGTCGATGAGCGCCTGTTTCTCTTCATAACGCTCCTCAAGTTCCTCCAGTTTGGATTCCAGGCTGTCGGTTTTGGCGACGATCAGGCCGTCATCTTCGTCCAGATAGTTGTCCAGATCGGTCGACATCTGGGTAATAAAGCCTGTGGTGTCATCGGTGCCGATAAAGAACTCCGAGACAGCATCAATGTCGTCTTCGAGCGCAGTCGTGAGGGCGTCTTCATCAATCAGCAAGGTGCCATCGACTTCCAGGGAAATACCCAGCTGGGACAGGTAGCTGTAAGTTCCGCTCCCAATAGCGCTGTAGAGATCACTGCTCAATTCACTGCTGATTCGCCGGGTGGTCGAGTCTCCCAGCAGTTCACCTGCCGTATCCGCATCCGCGTCATAGGAGGTCAACTCATCCACGGTCGTGACGTAATCGTTGTAGGCATCGACGAAAGCGGTAATGGCGTCGAGGATGGCGTCGGTGTCCTGAGCAATCGTCAGGGTTTGCGAGCTGCCGGTGGCGGACAGGTTCAGGGTGACCCCTTGCAAGGCATCTTCGACGGTATTGCTTTGGCTCGAAATGGCGATGCCGTTGATCGTGAGTTCTGCGTCCAGGGCTTCGGCCGTCTCGGTCATGTTGCCTGTGGTGCCGTCGTAACCGAACAGGCTCGACGCTTCATCGGTGCTGTCCGTGCCGGTGTAGGTCACGGTCATTTCTGATTCGGTTCCGGTGCTGTCTGATGTCAGCACCAGGCGGTACGGTGTGTCGCTGCCGTCATTGACGATCGAGGCAGTCACGCCGGCATCGGCCGCGTTGATGGCGTCGCGGATACCTTCCAGCGTGTTGTTGCTGCTGTCGAGGGTGATCGACACCGCCTGTTCCGTACCCACTTGCAGGGTCAGTGTGCCGGTGCCCAGTACGGTGGTCTTGTCCGCGATGCCATCGGTGGTGAGGCTTTGTGCCTGGGCCAGTTGTGTCACTTCCAGCGTATAGGTGCCGGCCTCGGCTTCGCTGGTGGTTGCCGCCGTCACGCCGCTGCCGGACAAGGTCGTGGTCAACGATTCGTAAAGGCTCTCATCGGCCAGGGCTTCGACCGCTGATTGCAGGGTGGTCAAGGCGCTCGTCAACGTGCCATAGGCTGATATTTCGGCCTCCACCGAGTCCTCTTGTGCGGTGATCGGGTCCAGCAGGCTGGTTTCTTTTGAGTCTTCCAGGCTTTCCAGAATGGTGTCCAGATCCAGTCCGGAGCCGACGCCCAGGGAAGTGATGGTTGCGGTCGAACTGGTGGAGGTGGTCGTTGCCATGTGCGTGCCTGTCCTGGTTTGTGCCTGGCCTGCTCGTTGAGCAAGGTGCTGTGTTCACACTAAAAGGGGTGCGTTTGAACGCAACATCGGCAACCGGCAAACCCGTCTTTAGGGTTCGCGCACTGTTTTTAACGATCTCATCAACAAGGCAGCCCAGTGCCGTGTCACGAAACCCGCAGGCACCGCGGCTTCAGACCTGCATGGCCATCACGTCTTTGTAGGCGGTGAGCAGGCGATTACGCACTTGCACACCCATCTGAAAGGCCACACTGGCTTTCTGCGAGTCAGCCATCACGTCGCTGAGTGAAACCGCGGCACTGCCCGCCTGGAAGGCGTTGGATTGGCTGCTGGCGGTTTGCTGCAGTTGGTTGATGCGCTGCAGCGAGGCCTGCAGCTCTCCGGCGAAACCACTGGCTGGTCCGCTGCTGAAGCTATGAGTGCTCGCGCCTTCGGCCTGCTCGGCAAGGATCGTCAGTTGTTGCAAGGCGTTGGTAAGGGCGGACGAGTTCATGGTGCAAGACCCATATGCAGCGATTAGGCCAGCAGATTACCAAGCCTGCCGGCCTGCACATTCGCTCAATTGACCACAAAACTGACGGCTTTTCCGGCCTTTAGCTTCCGGCATTTTCGCCAGAATGAAGATCTGCCGGCCGTCCCGATTCGCTGCAGTGCCCATGGGTGCTGCCTGAAGCAGGAGGCTGATCGACTACTACTGCTACCGGACTCTGCAATGTCTTTCGTACAGGCCCTATCCTCGCTATCGAGGTGTTCGTGAGTACCGCAGTCCTGGCCAAAGGCGCGCAAAAAAATATTCCGACCCTGACTCGGGCCAAGCCGTTGGAAGCGTTGTCGACGCTGTTTCGCAGTCAGCCCCTATTGCCCATGTTGTTGGCAGGTGCGGCGGTCATCGCGATCGTGGTGGCCCTGCTGCTGTGGGCACGCGAACCGGAATATCGCGTGCTGTTTTCCGGCCTCAGCGAAGCGGACGGCGGACAAATCATCGGTGAGCTGGACAAGCGTGCAATTCCCTATCGTTTGGGCGAGGGTGGCAACACCATCATGGTGCCCAGCGACAAGATGAACGCGTTACGCCTGCAACTCGCCGAGCAAGGGTTACCCAAGGGCGGCAGCATCGGTTTCGAGTTGCTGGACAAGCAGGCCTTCGGTGTCAGTCAGTTTGCCGAGCACTTGAACTATCAGCGCGGCCTTGAAGGCGAGCTGTCACGCACCATCGAGTCCCTGGGGCCGGTGGCCAAGGCGCGGGTTCATCTGGTCATGGCCAAGCAGTCGGTGTTTGTCCGCGACCGTGAAGCGGCGCGCGCGTCTATCGTTTTGACCCTGCAGCCTGGTCGAGAGCTGGGGCAGAGTCAGGCCAACGCGATTGTTCACCTGGTGACTTCCAGCGTGCCGGAGCTGAACGTCGACGCCGTCACCGTGGTCGATCAGAACGGTCGCCTGTTGTCTCAGACCCACGGTGACAACACCGGCCTCGATGGCTCGCAGCTCAGTTATGTGCGTGAAGTCGAACGCTCCTACCAGCGTCGCATCGAAGACATCCTGACGCCGCTGCTGGGCAATCAGAACGTTCATGCGCAGGTGGTCGCTCAGATCGATTTCTCCAGTCGCGAAAGTACCGCCGAACGTTACGCGCCCAATCAGGATCCCAACGAAGCGGCGGTGCGCAGCAAGCAGACATCCGAGCATGTGCTGGAGGGAGACGACGCGGGTCGGGGCGTCCCTGGGGCACTGACCAACACGCCGCCCAATACCCCCGCGCCGACTCGCGCCACCGCGCCAACACCTGCTGCCAACGCCACGAACGCGACAGCCGCCAACACGGCAAATGCCGCCGACACCAAGGGCGGCAAAAGCAGTAACTCGCTACAGAGCGAGCGGATGATCAACTACGAAGTCGACCGTAACGTCGAGCATGTCAAATCGAGCCTGGGCAACATCCAGCGCCTGACGACGGCAGTGGTGGTCAACTATCGCACGGTGCTCAAGGACGGCACGCCGACACCGGAGCCCCTGAGCAAGGAAGAACTGGAGAACATCAACAACCTGGTTCGCCAGGCCATGGGCTTCACGGAAAGTCGTGGTGATGCGCTGCAAGTAATCAACAGCCCGTTTGTTGAAACAGACAGTGCTGTTGCCGAGCAGGCGTGGTGGAAAACCCCCGAGGCCTACAACCTGCTGATGAGCGCCTTGCGCTATCTGTTGGTCGGCTTTGCCGCGTTGACACTGTGGTGGCTGGTACTCAGACCGATGCAGCGCCGCAATGCCGATATGAACCGGCAGGCGCTGGCGAACGTGTCTGAGCCGGGCACTTCACTCGTCCCGACGGCCATGGGCACCGGTGTCATGGTCGCCAACCAGGAAAAACCGCAGCATACCCTGCCGCGCAAGTCGGCCGTGTATGAGCAGAACATGCAGAGCTTGCAGCAGATCGCTGCCGAAGATCCGAGACTGGTCGCCATGATCGTGCGCGGATGGATGAAGAAAAATGACTAACAAGATGAGTGGGTCTCGCCGCAGTGCCATCCTTCTGCTGTCGCTCGATGCCGACAGCGCGGCCGAAGTATTCAAGTTCCTGCCGAGCACGGATGTCGAAGCCATCAGTATGGAGATGGCGCGTCTGAGCCAGGTGTCCCATGAGGAAATGCGCCAGGTTCTCGAAGAGTTCATGGACGAGACCGATCAATATGCGGCCATCAACATTCAGACCAGTGATCATATTCGTGCGGTTTTAACTAAGGCCCTGGGCAGCGAGCGCGCTGCCAGCTTGATCGACGATATTCTGGAGAGCACCAACACCGGCTCCGGCATCGACAAGCTGAACCTGATGGAGGCATCGATTGTTGCCGAGATGATTCGTGACGAGCATCCACAGATCATCGCAACCATCCTGGTGCATCTGGAGCGCCATCAGGCTTCCGATATCCTTCAGATACTTCCCGATCGCCTGCGCAACGACATCATTCTGCGGATCGCTACCTTCAGCGGCGTTCAGCCGGTGGCGTTGCAGGAATTGACGGAAGTACTGGGTGTCATGCTGGATGGCCAAAGCCTCAAACGCAGCAAAATGGGCGGCGTCAGAACGGCGGCGGAAATCCTCAACCTGATGAGTTCCACGCACGAAGAGTTGGCCATCGAAACTGTGCGCCAGCACAACGAAGATCTGGCGCAGAAGATCCTCGACGAGATGTTCCTGTTCGAAAACCTTATCGAGGTGGACGATCGCGGCATTCAGACGCTGCTTCAGCAGGTCGAAAACAACTCGTTGGCGATTGCCCTCAAAGGTGCGCCGCCGGCTTTGCTCGAACGCTTTCTCAACAACATGTCGCAGCGCGCCGCGCAATTGTTCCGTGAGGACATGGAGGCGCGCGGACCGATCCGCATGTCGCAGATCGAGTCTGAACAGAAGGCCATTCTGCAGGTGGTTCGACGCTTGTCCGACAGCGGTGAAATCGTGACGGCACGCGGTAATGACGCTTATGTCTGAATACTCTCGCACACCAGACAGCGACCGTTGGCAACCCTGGCAGATGGACCCGCTGGGCAGCAATGAATTGCCTGCCCATGATCCGGACATGAGCCATCGGGAACGGCTGCGCAAGCAAGCCTTTCAGCACAGGCTGGAAATGCAGGTGCTGCGCGAAAAGACCCTCAGCGAGGCACAGCAGGTCGGCCATGCGCAAGGGGTGGAACAGGGTTATGTCCAAGGCCTGAGCGAAGGTCGTCAGGCCGCCGCCGTGGAGTTGCAGCAGCAGGTTGTGCACACCCTGCAACCGTTGCTGGAGCTGTGCCGGAACTTCGAACAGGCGCTTAAGCAGATGGATGCGCATATTGCCCGCCAGCTGACCCGGATTGCGCTTGATGCCGCGCAGCAATTGGCCGGAGAAGCCCTGACTGCCCAGCCGGAGCAGGTGATCGCCATCGTGCAGAAAATGCTCAACAGCAACCCCGAGCTGACCGGCAAGCCGCGCCTGTGGCTGAACCCGGATGACTTGCAGTTGGTTCATAGCAGCCTTGGCGCGCAGATTGATGCGGCGGGTTGGGCCTTGCACGCCGACACCTCAATGTTGCCCGGTGGCTGTCGAGTGGTCAGCGCCAGCGGTGAGTTGGACGCCACGCGCCAGTCACGCCTGGGGATGCTGAATCGCGGCACCGCGCGGGTGCTGGAGGACGCCGTGGCGATCCTCGGCGAGCAGCCATGATCCCGGGCAACCCGCATGTAGAGCGCTGGAGCGGCGTGCTGGAGACTTTTCAGGGTGAGCAACTGAGGGTTGCGCACTACCTGCGCAGCGGGCGAATCACCCGCGCCACCGGCATGGTGCTGGAGGCGGTGGGTTTGCGCCTGCCGTTGGGCGGAGCCTGCCGCATCGAGCTGGCGGCGCACAGTCACGCGCGTCCGGAGCCCGCTTATGCCGAGGCCGAAGTGGTCGGTTTTGCGGGGGAAATCCTATACCTGATGCCTTTGGAAGAAGTTCACGGCCTGCAACCGGGTGCGAGGGTCTTTGCCTCGGATGACGGTCTGACGGGCGCGTCCGGCGCTCGCTATTTTCCGCTGGGCATGTCGCTGTTAGGCCGGGTGCTGGACAGCAGCGGGCAGCCTCTGGACGGCAGAGGGCCGCTGCTGGGCGCCCATCACGCCAGTTTGCACACTCAGCCGCTCAACCCCCTCAAGCGTGCCCCGATCGATCGTCAGATCGATGTCGGCATCCGCGCCATCAATGCTTTGCTGTGTGTCGGTCGTGGCCAGCGCTTGGGGCTGTTTGCCGGTTCCGGCGTCGGCAAATCGGTCCTGCTCGGCATGATGGCCCGCTACACCCAGGCCGACGTCATTGTGGTCGGGCTGATCGGCGAGCGGGGCAGGGAGGTGCAGGATTTCATCGATAACATCCTGGGCGAAGAAGGCTTGCGCCGTTCTGTGGTCGTCGCGGCACCGGCCGATACGTCGCCGCTGCAACGTTTGCAGGGCGCGGCGTACGCGACGCGCCTGGCCGAGGACTTTCGCGATCAGGGCAAGGACGTTCTGCTGATCATGGATTCGTTGACCCGCTACGCCATGGCCCAGCGCGAAATTGCGTTGGCTGTGGGTGAGCCGCCGGCGACCAAGGGTTATCCGCCGTCCGTGTTTGCCAAGCTGCCGAAACTCGTCGAGCGCACCGGCAATGGTCCGCCCGGTGGCGGGTCGATCACGGCGTTTTATACGGTGCTCAGCGAGGGCGACGATCAGCAGGATCCGATTGCCGATGCGGCGCGGGCGATCCTGGATGGGCACATTGTCCTTTCGCGTCATCTGGCCGAAAGCGGGCATTACCCGGCCATTGATATCGAAGCCTCGATCAGTCGGGCGATGACCGCCATCGTCAGTGAATCGCAGCAGCGCAAGGCGCAACAGCTCAAGCAGACCCTGTCACGTTACCAGCGCAATCGCGACCTGATCAGTGTCGGCGCCTATGCGCCGGGACACGATGCCCAGCTCGACCGCGCCGTCGGTTTGTACCCGCACATCGAGCGGTTTCTGCAACAACGCATCAATGATCGCGCCAGCGTGGAAGAGACCCTGTCCGGGCTCAACCTCTTGTTCCCTGGCAAATGACCCTTTTCTTGTCCCTGGCGAGTAATCACCGATGGCTAATCAATCGCTTGAACTGCTTATCGAGCTGACCGGCAAAGCGCGGGACGTCGCGGCACGCGCCTTGGCGCAGAGCCGTCGCGCCGAGCAGCAGGTGGTCAACCAACTGCGCACGCTCGACCAGTATCAACAGGAGTACCGGCAGAACCTGCAGCAGGAGCTGCTCAAGGAAGGCATGAGCCCCTCTGCGCTGACGAACTACCGTGGCTTTCTCCATTCATTGGAAGAAGCCGTCGATCGTGCGCAAAAAAGCCTGGAGCGCCACCGCAAGCAGGTGGCCCAGCACCAACTGACCTGGCTGGAGCAGTGGCGCAAGGTCAGCGCCATTGAAGCGCTGTTGAGTCGTCGGGCCCTGCAGGAGCGGTTGTTGGCCGGGCGTGTCGAGCAGCGCCAAACGGATGAAATGGCCAGCCAGTTGCGTCGGCGGCCCGGCAATTTTTCGTCCTCCATCGATAGCAGCCACTAAGGGACACCATGGATATCATTGCTTCGTTCGCCCCCTCGTCCGCGGCATCGTCTCAGGCCAGCGCTTCAGGCCAGACGCCGGGCACGACGAGCGAGCCGTTTTCGTTTGTGCTGAGTCAGGTGAGCGAGGCGCCGATGAGCAATGACTTGGCCAGCCCTACTGCTTCGACGGGAGGGGCCAAGGCTCAAACGGATGCGGCAGATTCGAGCGCCGTGCCATCGGCGCCTGCATCGGTGCCCTCGGTTGTCAGCAGTGCCGTAGATGCCGCCACCCGTGACTCGGTTGCGGTTGACGATACCGACCTCGCACCGACTTTGCCGCCCTCCATAATGGCGAGTGTCGTCCCCGAACCCGTCGAGCTGCCGGCCCCAGCCGTTTCGACACCCGCGACACCGCCACTGAACCAGCCACTGGCTCCCACCCCCGCCGAGCCGGATGCCTCGCTCACGGACGACGATCTTGGCCTGGGTCTCTACGCCACGGCAGACGATCTCGTGGCGGATGCCGATCTGAATGCCTCGGACAGTACGCGTGATGCCGGTGGCTCGCTGGAGGATATCCGTCAACGCATGGCGCTGATTGAGAGCGCTGGCCAGCTCGATATTTATTCGATGGTCGTTGCGCCAACGGTTCCTTTACAGGTCACGATCCCCAGCCAGGGTGGTGTACCGGCTGATTCCGACAGTTTGATCAGCACCAACAGTAGCCTGCAGGCCTCGAGCCTGACGTCGGCAGACACAGACGTTGATACCGATCAGGACACTTCCGATCCGCTCGACGTGCAGGACACTGAGCAGGCGTTGGTCGGGACAGTTGTCGATGTGGTGCATGACCTGCGAGTGCAAACCGACAGCACGCCTGTCGACAGCCGGGCCGATGGCTCAGTCACTACCGATGCCCAGAGCAGCTTCAGCCTGGCGGCGCTGACCTTGAACAATGCCGGCGTGACCGGCAGCGACAACGTTGCCAGCAATGGCCTGGTACTCGCGACCGCTGTCGGCACTGCCGAATGGCAGAACGGCCTTGGCCAGCAGATGATCGACATGGTCACGCGTGGCGAGCAACAGGTCGACTTGCGGCTGAACCCTGCCGAGCTCGGCCCGCTGTCGATCAGCCTCAATCTCAATGACGGCAACACTCAGGCGCAGTTCCAGTCAGCGCATGCGTCGGTGCGTGCCGCGGTGGAGCAGGCGTTGCCGCAGTTGCGCGAGGCCCTCGCGGCGCAGGGCATTTCATTGGGGCAGGCCTCGGTCAGCGATGAGTCTTCGCGTCAGACCTCTGGCGATCAGGCTCGGCGCGATTCGCAAGGTAACCGCACAGACGCTCTGATGAGCAGCACCGATTCAGTGTCAGACGTTGATCAGGCGCCGGTGCAGAGCATCGTTGTGCGCAGTTCGGGTGTCGATTTGTACGTCTGAATACCAAATCAAAACAGCGAGATACCGCCGTTACCCTGGTCTTATCGCCCCATGGGAAGACCAGGGCGGTGGTCATACTTGAGCCCTGCCTAACCGTTCTCCTTCATTGCATGGTTCCAGCCAATGACCACTACCCGCAAATTCCCCTGGTTCTTGATTCTGTTGATGGCGCTGGTCGCTGCGGCAGCCAGTTCCGGCGGCATGTACCTCTACATGAGCAAGAACACGGCGCATGCAGACGCGGCGGTGAAAGTAGAAGCCGTCGAGAACACCCCTCAGGCCCCACGGCTGGTCACGATTGCGCCGATGACGGTCAATCTTCAAAACGAACGCGATGAGCAAAGCCTGCTGTATGTGGGGTTTGCGCTGGAAGTCGGAAACGACGCGACGCAGAAGGTCTTGCAGCAGTACATGCCGCAGATTCGCAGCCAGCTTTTGACACTGTTGAGCGGGCAAAACAGCACGCAGCTGGTCAACCCGCAGGGCAAGGAAATACTGGCTGCCAAAATTCTTGAAACACTCAAACAGTCCCTGGCGGCACAGCAGCCTGAACTCTCGGTGCTCAGCGTTCTTTACACCGACTTTATCGTGCAGTAACCCATGGCCATAGACGATTTGCTCTCGCAGGACGAGATCGACATGTTGCTTCGTGGGGGCGACGACAGCGATGCTCTGGATGATGATGTCGATACGTTCAAGGATGCTCTCATCCGTCCGTACGACCCGGCGACTCAGCACCGGGTGATCCACGAGCGCTTGCATGCGCTGGATATCATCAACGAGCGTTTCGCACGCTACTTCCGCATGAGCTTGTTCAACTTGATCAGGCGCAGCATCGACATCACCGTCAAAAGCGTGCGTTATCAAAGTTACAGCGACTTTTCCCTGCACATGCCGATGCCCACCAACATCAATCTGTTGGCGATGAAGCCGTTGCGAGGCACCGCGTTGGTGGTGTTTCCGCCGAGCGTGGTGTTCATGGTGGTGGACAATCTGTTTGGGGGTGATGGTCGCTTCGTGACCAAGTCCGAAGGGCGGGAATTCACCCATACCGAGCAACGCATCATCCAGCGTTTGTTGGGGTTGTCGGTGGACGCTTACAAAGATGCCTGGAAGTCCGTTTACCCGCTGGAAATCGAATATTTGCGTTCGGAGATGCAGGCCAAGTTCGCCAACATCACCAGTTCGCCCAATGAAATCGTGGTGAATGCGACCTTCCATCTGGAGGTCGGCAACCTGTCCAGCGACTTCAACATCGTGATTCCCTATCTGATGATCGAACCGATGCGTCAGTTGCTCAACGGCCCGCTGACCGATACCAATCCTGAAGAGGAGCGGCATTGGAACAAGCGCATGGCCGGCGAGATTACCCATTCCCAGATTGAGCTGATCGCGGACTTTGTCGAGATGGATGCCAGGGTAGGGCAGGTCATGGCGTTGAAAGTCGGCGACGTTTTACCCATCGAACTGCCCGATATCGTCAGTGCGCGTGTCGACGGCGTGCCTGTCATGAGTTGCGAATATGGCAGCCACAACGGTATGCGTGCGTTGCTCGTGAAGGAACTGGTCGATCACTCCCTGAGCCTTGCCTCCTCTTCTACCAGCCGATTCGTGAAGGGCCACGTGTCCACTGCCAAGGAATCCGACCATGACTGATTCAAATAATACCGAGCCGCAAGAGGCCGATGACTGGGCCGACGCCCTGGCCGAGCAGGGCGCCGAGGCTGAGGCCGGCGATCCTTGGGCCATGGCCCTGGCCGAACAGAGCGAGGCAGAGGCGACGGCCGGCAGCGTTGCACCGAGCGTGGGCACCAGCGTCTTCAAACCGTTGGTAGCGCCACAGCCCGCGGCAGCAGCGCGCGAGCTGGAAATGATCATGGATATTCCGGTCAAGCTGAGCGTAGAGCTGGGCCGCACGCGGATCACCATCAAGCAGTTGCTGGAGCTGGCCCAGGGTTCGATGCTGGCGCTCGATGGCCTGGCGGGCGAGCCGATGGACATCTTGATCAACAGCTACCTGATTGCCCAGGGCGAGGTGGTGGTCGTGGATGACAAGTACGGTATCCGGATCACGGAAATCATTACGCCTTCCGAGCGCGTTCAAAAGCTCAACCGATGAGCCTCGTCAGTCAGACTCCGCCGCCCGTGGCCCTTGGCGTCCCTTCGGACAGCCTGATGAACCTGGCGTTGCTCGGCAAGACGGCGCTGGCGCTGGCGCTGGTAGTCGCCTGTGTTTTGCTGTGCGGCTGGTTCGTGCGTCGTGTCGGCGCGCGTCCGCTGTCCCCCGGAAAAGTGATGCGTGTCGTCAGCAGCACAAGCCTGGGCCAGCGCGAGAAAGTGGTGATCGTCGAGGTTCGGGGTCAGTGGCTGGTGCTTGGCGTGACCGCCCAACAGGTCACTGCGCTGTCGCAGATGGACGCTCCGCCCGCCGAATCCGACATCACCGCCGCCATTACCAGCGACAGTTTTGCCGAGCGATTGGCGGGTGCTCTGAAGCGCAACCTCCAGCGCGCAGACAAAGGAACGGGGAGCCCCTCATGAGCGCACCGGTTTGTTTTCAGCGCGGGTTGAAACGGGCGACGCTGTCGGCCGTGTTGCTGCTCGCGTTGATGCCCGATGCTCAGGCAGAACCGGCGATTGAAGGGCTGGCCGCCTTCACCGGGCAGGCGGGAGGCCAGCAATGGTCGCTGAGCCTGCAAACCCTGTTGCTGCTCAGTGCCATGGCATTCCTGCCGGCCGTGCTGCTGATGATGACCGGGTTTACCCGCATCATCATTGTCCTGGGCTTGCTGCGCACAGCCATTGGCACGACGTCCGCGCCACCGAATCAAGTGTTGTTGGGGCTGTCGCTGTTCCTGACGTTTTTCGTCATGTCCCCGACCCTCGATCAGGCTTACGAAAAAGCCTGGTTACCGTTCTCCAAAGACGAGATCACGGTTGAGCAGTTTCTCGACAAGGCAAGTCAGCCGTTTCGCACGTTCATGCTGACCCAGACGCGTCAGGGCGACCTCGCCTTGTTTGCGCGTCTGGCGCAGATCGAGGACTTGCAGGGCCCTGAAGATGTGCCGATGCGGGTGTTGCTCCCTGCCTTTGTCACCAGCGAGTTGAAGACCGCGTTCCAGGCCGGTTTCACCATCTTCATTCCGTTTTTGATCATCGATCTGGTGGTGGCGAGCGTGTTGATGGCGCTGGGCATGATGATGGTCCCGCCGTCCACGATCTCGCTGCCGTTCAAGCTGATGCTGTTTGTGCTGGTCGATGGCTGGCAGTTGCTGCTCGGCTCGCTGGCGCAAAGTTTTTACACCTGATGATGTGGCTTCGAGGACGTAGACAATGACACCGGAAATGGTCATGGACCTGGCTTACAAAGGCATGCGCATGAGCATGATCGTGGCTGCGCCCGTGCTGCTCGTGACGCTGTTTATCGGGTTGTTGGTGAGCCTGTTTCAGGCCGCGACGCAGATCAACGAATCGACCCTGTCGTTCATCCCCAAAATTGTCGGGGTGTGCGTGGTGCTGGTGCTGGCGGGCCCGCTGATCATGGAGATGCTGGTGGACTACACACGTGCGTTGTTCAGCAGCTTGCCCATGCTGATCGGCTGACGCCCGTGATCGAAGTCAGTTCGGCACAGTTGCAACTCTGGGTGACCAGCTTCTTCTGGCCGTTTTGCCGAGTGCTGGCGTATCTGATGAGCGACCCGATTCTCGGTCATAAAAACGTCTCGAGTCAGGTGAAGGTGGGCCTGGCTATGCTCCTTGCCTTCCTGCTCGCACCCAATCTGCCGCCCTTGCCGGATGTCACCCTGTTCTCGTGGGCGGGGCTTGGGGTGATTGTGGAGCAAGTGTTGATCGGGATGTCCCTGGGCATGGTCATGCGTATCACACTGGCGGTGGTCGAGATGACCGGCGACATTTGCGGCATGCAAATGGGCCTGGCGTTCGCCACCTTTTTTTCCGCCGATACCAGCACCAACAGCATGGTGCTGTCGCGCTTTCTGAGCATGATCACGATCCTGATGTTTCTCGCGCTGAACGGTCACCTGATGGTGCTTGAGCTGCTGGCGACTACCTTCAAGACCTTGCCGATCGGCAACCTGCATTTCGACCCCCATGCCTGGAACCTGATTGCCCGCTATGGCAGCACGATCTTCCTCACTGGCCTTTTATTGGCACTGCCAATGGTCGGCACGCTGCTGATCATCAACCTGGCCATGGGCATCCTGAACCGCGTCTCGCCGCAGTTGACGGTGTTCTCCGTGGGCTTTCCGGCGACGTTGTGCGTGGGGTTGGTGTTGCTGATGGTGGTGATGGGCGATCTGGGGCAGTTTCTCGAAAGATTGATGACCAACACACTGCAATTCATGCAGTACCTGATCGATAACATGGCACGGCCCTAAAACGGTTCAGGCGCCACCAGGTTTCCCGGGCGGCACCTGGAACGCGGCTTCAGATGTACTCGAACAGCGACATCTTCTGAATGCTGACGAAGGTTTGCTGGGCGGCCTGTAGCGCCACTTGCAGCGCGGTGTATTCGGTGACCGATTCGGTGTAGTCGGCATCGACCAGGCCGGAAAGGCGTTCGGTGTAACTGAGCGCGAGGTCGTCACCGATGGTGTCGAGCACTTCCAGCTGATTGAGCCGTGAACCGACCGATGTCTGCACGGTGAGCACCGTGTCCTGGGCATTGCTCAATTCGCGGCTAGCTGTGGACAGGGTGTTGCTCAGGTTGGCTTGATCGGCCTCGGTATCCACCGGTGTCTGCAACACCGAGATCAGGTTTTTCAACGTCGCGAACAGATCCGGCTCGGCATCGGCGGCGGCGCTGACGGTGATGGTATCGCCGTCGGCCGGGGTACCGCTGAAGGTCAGGGACAGGCCATTGACTTCAAGGGTATCGCCTGAGGTATAGGTGACCGGATCTGCGCCATCGATGCTGTATTGGGCGGTGCCGTCGGCGTCGGTGCTGAAGGTCACGGTGAAGCCTGTTCCGTAATTGGCATCCTGTGTGTCGGTGATGTCGGGGCCGTCGTAGGTCACGCTGCCGGTGTTGTCGCCGGCTTCGGCAATGAAGCCGGCGGAGCTGCCGACCGACAGGAAAATCGTTGCGCCGGTATCGCCGCTGGCCATGGTCTGCGTGGAACTGACCTGCTGCGTGACGACGTTGTCGTCGCCCTGATAGACCAACTCGCCATCGGCATTTTCGGCAAACGCCGGACTCTGGCTCTGATAGCCGGAAAACAGGTAGTTGCCGTTACTGTCCGTGGCGTTGGCCAAGGTCGCCAGGGTGTCGTAGACGCCCTGCAACGAGGTGGCGATCGACTCGCGGTCGGCGTCGCTCAAGGTGCCGTTGTTGGCCTGAACGACCAGGGCCATGGCACTGCTGATGGCATCGTTGATGCTATCGAGCGTGCTTTCTTCCTGGGACAACGAGGTCGTGATCGTGCTGCGCGAATCGGCGTATTGCTCGTTGGCCGAGATCGCCTGACGGACGTTGACGGCCTGGGTGGCGGCCAGCGAATCGTCGGAAGGATTGACCACTCGGGTGCCACTGGCGACTTCCTGGGCAGCGTCCTGATAGGCGCTTTCCTGAGCGAGCATGGCGTTCAAGCTTTGGTTGTAAATCGTCGCACTGCTGAGACGCATGGCGTGACGCTCCTTTCAGACGTTTATCAGCTGATGTCGAGAATGGTGTCGAGCAGGGTGGTGCCCACTTCGACGACCTTCGCGCAGGCCTGGTAATACTGTTGATAAACAATGAGGTTGGCCGCCTCTTCATCAAGACTGACCCCCGATTCCGATTGCTGCAGCGTGGTCAGTTGCTCGGTCAGGCTCTCCTGGGTTTCCAGTTGGCCAGCGATTTTGGTGGCGGTGCTACCCACGTCACTGACCAGTGCCGAGTACGTCTGGCTGAGGGTCGAGGTGCCTCCCACAATGCTGTCGGTTTGCAGATCGAGCATCGCCAGGGCGTTGGTGTTATCGCTGCTGCCGGTCGAAGTGCCCGCTGCGATCAGGCTCCCGTCACTGGTCAGGGTGCTGAAACTGCTGGCGGCGTTGCGCGTCGGCAGCACCAGAAAACTGTCGCCGTCATCGGCGGTGCCACTGATGGCCACACTCATCCCGGCGAACGTCAGGGTGTCGGTGTCGCTGTCGTAGGCAGAATCCACACTGGCGCCGGTGTCGTTACGGGTCACGGTGTAGCCATCGGTGTCGGAGTAACTGACGGTGTAGTCGCTGGCACTCAACGCACTCACATCGTCGGTGAAGGTCGCGGTCAATGTCGCGTCGCCGGTGTTGTTGGTATTGCCGTAGGTGCTGGGGTCGTCGACCGAGAAAAAATCAGTGCCCGTATCGCCATTCAGGTCGATACCCGATGCCTGCAGGGTGTTGAAGGCTTGCGTCAATGTGACCGCCAGGACCCCCAACTGATTCTGCGTTTCGGTCAGCGTGGTGTCGCGAAAATCCATCAGCCCGCCCAGGGAGCCACCTTCGAACGTTGAATCGTCGAGCACGGTGGTGTTGCCGGCGGCGTCCACGTAGGCGACCCCCGTTTGGGTCGGATCGCTGGCCGAGACGCTGGTTTGCAATTCGAAACTGTCATTGCCGGACACCAGCGCAAGGCCGTTGCTCAGGGATACGCTGTAACTGCCGTTGTCCTGAGTGGTGACGTCGACATCGACCAATTCACTGAGCTGACTGACCAGCAGATCCCGTTGATCGAGCAGGTCGTTGGAGGTGCTTCCCAGTGCATCGGACAGGCTGATTTTTTTGTTGAGGTCGGCAATCTGCTCGGTGAGGTCGTTGACCTGCGTGACCTGATCGTCGATCTGGCTGTTCACATCGTCCGCCATCTCGTCCAGGTAGCTGCCCAATTGGGTGAACTGAGACGACAGTGTTTCAGCCGAGCCGATGACTTCTTCCCGCGCGGCGGTGTCGCTGGCGTCGGAGGTCAGCGTCTGGATGGCTGAAAAGAAGCTTTGCAGCAGGGTATCGAGACTGGCATCGCCATCGGCCAACAGGCTGTCGATCTGATCGACTTCGGTCTGGTAGGTCGACAGCGCGCTTTCGGCGCTGATCGAACTGTTGAGCTGTGTAGTGACGAACTGGTTGTACTGGCGGTCGACACTGGAGATCTGCACACCGCTGCCCGACGTGGATTCGGAGAAGGTGGCGACCTGCAGGGTATAGCCATCGGTATAGGCGTTGGTGGTGTTGTTACTGCTGGTGCTGAGGGCGATCTGTGCGGCGCTCAGGCCGCTGACACCAATGGAAATAATGCTCATCGAGAAGCTCCTACGCTACGTATTGCGCACTATCGGCTCCGCGAAAGTGCAACTTGACCTGTGACCCTGATTCTTTTCAAGAACCTTTTGCCGACAGATCCATGACCGGCGCGATCGAGGCGCTCGGCATTGGGTTGTCAGTCAATTTTCCAGCTGCGCCACGGGCGGGACAGGTCGTAGCGGGCCGATGGTGGCCATGACTGAAATCAGTTTTTGCGCGTATCGCGGGTCGGTGGCGTAACCCCCCTGTTGCAGCGCGATGGCCGCCTGTGGCGCATCGGTGGCGTGGCGCACGGCGGCGTAACCGGGGCGGGTGCGAATCAATCGGGCGTAATCGTTGAAGGCTGCCTCATCGGTCGGGTAAACGCGGAAGCGTTCCACCTGTTTTTGCGCTTCACCTTCTGCGTATTCAGTGGTCAAGACCTGCGTTGTCGCGCCTTGCCATTGGCTGCCGGCCTTGATCCCGAACAGGTTGTGGCTGTCAGCCCCATTGGGCGTTGTGATTTGACGTCGTCCCCAATCGGTTTCTAGTGCCGCCTGGGCAAGGATCAGTTCGGCCGGTACGCCACTGCTGAGAGCGGCTTTTTGCGCCGGTTCGTTCAAGCGCGAAACGAACGCCAGCACATGTTCGGGTCGTTCGTTATCCTCGCCGTTGACCTCGCGGCGTTTCCAGGCTTCAAACGCCTGTGTCTGGTAAGCCGTGTTTGCAAAGGGCGATGTTGTGCCGGTCGGGCGTGACGGTGGCAGATCGAGGAACGCTGCCGCTGCCGCATCCATGTCGGTGTTCGCGTCGCTGTGTTTTGTGGAATAGCCGCTCAGTTGTCGGGTCAGTTGCTCGGCCAGGCCGAGGCCTTTTCCCGACAGGCTCTGCGCCCACTGCTGATCGAGCATCTCGGTGTACATTTCGGTCTGCGAGTCGCTGGACATTTCCGATTTCGGAATCGCACCTCGCATGCTTTTGAGCATCATTTGCAGGAACAGGGCTTCAAACTGTTTACTGGCCTCTTTCAGCCCCGCCCCGGCGTCCTGGTGCGAACGGCGCTTGAGTTGCTCCAGACCCTGGACATCAAGGGCAAAGCCATCGGTGCTGCCAGCGCTGTTCATCAGATGATCTCCAACTCTGCACGCAGGGAGCCGGCGGCCTTGAGTGCCTGCAGAATGACCATCAGGTCTTGCGGCGTAGCCCCTAGCGCGTTTAATCCCTTGACCACGTCCATCAAATTCGCTGTGCCTTCAAGCAAGTGCAACGAACCACCCTGGGATTCGATGGAAATGTTGCTTTGGGAGGTCACGGCTGTCTGGCCGCCACTGAGGGGGCCGGGTTGGCTGACGGTGTTGGTGGTGTCGATGATGACCGAGAGATTGCCGTGCGCGACTGCGGCGCGATACAGCTTCACCGAGCTGTTGAGCACGATAGAGCCGGTGCGCGAATCAAGAATCACCTTGGGACGGGTCTGGATCGGCAATACCTCGATGCTCTCGATGCGGGCCATGAAGTTGACCCGCTCATTGGGCGACAGCGGCCCCTGGATCTGGATCATCCCGCCATCCATGGCCGACGCTACCGTACGGCGCATTTCGGAATTGATGGCGTAGACGACGCGCTGGGCGGTGGCCGAGTCAGGTTCATGCATGTTGAGGCTGAGCAAACCGTTGTCGCTGCTCAGATGCAGCGGAACGGCGCGTTCGATGATGGCGCCGCGACTGATACGCCCACCGGCCAGCTGGTTGACCTGCACGCTGCTGCCGTTCGCCGAAGCACCGGCTCCGCCGACCAGCAGGTTGCCTTGAGCGACGGCATAAACCTCGCCATCGGCGCCTTTCATCGGCGTCATCAGCAAGGTGCCGCCGCGCAGGCTGCGCGCGTTACCGATCGACGACACGACCACGTCAATCTGTTGTCCCGGGCGCGAGAGTGCCGGCAGGTTGGCGGTGACGATGACTGCCGCGATATTGCGCATCTGCATGTTGGCGTTCGCAGGCAGGGTGACCCCCAGCTGCGACAGCATGTTGGTCAGGCCTTGTTCGGTGAAGGGACTCTGAGTGGTCTGGTCGCCGCTGCCATCCAGGCCGACCACCAGGCCGTAGCCCACCAGGTTGTTGGGGCGTATTCCGGCAAAATCGGCAATGTCGCGTATCTGCTCTGCCTGTACCGCGCCGCCGAGCAATAACGTGCCGGCGCACAACAGGGTGCAGAGCGCTTGAACTGCGGATTTGGCTGCGCGTAAAAGGGGTTGAATGAATACAGAGTCAGCCATGGTTCCCGTACTCAGAAAGGAGACACGTTAAGGAGGATGCGATGGAGCCAGCCCATGCGCTGCGCTTCGTTGATGTAGCCATCACCGACGTACTCGATCCGGGCTTGTGAGACCTGGATCGACGACACCGTGTTTTCTCCGGTGATGGTTCGGGGATTGACCACGCCGGAGAAACGGATGAATTCGGTGCCCTGGTTGATTGCAATCTGCTTGTCACCGCGCACCCGCAGGTTGCCATTGGGCATCACCTGCATGACCGTCACGGAAATCGTGCCAGTGAAAGAGTTTTTGGCCTGAGAGCCGCCGCCACCACTGAAGTCGTGGGTCGTCGAGGCATCCAGCCCAAAGTCGGCGACCTGGGACGCACGACTGGAGGTGGTCGCCAGGCTCAACCCCATGGAGCCGGCACGGTTGGCATTGGAGGAAGAGGTCTTGCTGGCACTGACCTGTTCTTCCAGTTCGATGGTCAGCGTGTCGCCGACCATCCGTGGACGCCGATCCTCGAACAGGGGCTGCGATCCGCGGCTGCTCTGGTAAATCGAGCCGTTCGCCAGGCGAGCCGGTAAGGCCGGCACCTGCATTTCCTCGTCAGGCACGACGGGCTTGTGGGGCAGTTGATCGCAGCCTGCGGTCGCCAGCATGCCGGCCAATACCAAGGACAGAGGCCATACCGATGAGGGCTTATGAGCCATTTTGTGTGTCTCGAACATAGCGGTCAGAGCTGAGTCAGACGCTGTAGCATCTCGTCCGAGCTCTCGACGGCCTTACTGTTGATTTCGTAAGCGCGCTGGGTCTGGATCATGCTTACCATTTCCTCCACAACGTTGACGTTGGAGGTTTCGACGTAACCCTGGGACAGTGTTCCGCCGCCGTTGAGGCCCGGTGTGGTTTCGGTCGGAGAGCCCGAGGCGTCAGTCTCCAGGTAGAGGTTCTGGCCGATGCTCTGTAAGCCGGCCGGATTGATGAACAACGCCAGATTCAGCTGGCCGACCTGGGTCGAGGTGGAGCTGCTGGGTTGGGTCACGGAAACGATACCGTCGGTACTGATCGAGACGGCCGTGGCGTTGGCGGGAATGGTGACCCCTGCCGAGAGCTTGTAACCGTTGGAGGTGACCATCTCGCCGTTTGAGTCGAGCTGGAAGCTGCCGTCACGGGTGTAGGCGGTGGTGCCGTCGGGCATGTCTACCTGGAAAAACCCCAGGCCATTGATCGCCAGATCCTTGGAGTTGCTGGTCTCTTCCAGATTGCCTTGGGTATGCAGGCGTTCGGTGGCGACTTCACGCACCCCCGTGCCGACCTGCAAGCCGGAGGGCAGTCGGGTATCGGTGCTGCTTTGCGCGCCCGGCTGGCGCACGTTCTGGTAAACCAGGTCTTCAAATACTGCCCGCGACCGTTTGAAGCCATTGGTGCTGACGTTGGCCAGGTTGTTGGCAATCACGTCCATTTGGCCCTGCTGGGCTTCCAGGCCGGTTTTGGCCGTCCACAGTGATCTGATCATCGATCGGTTCCTTATTCATTCAACCGTGAGGTCAGCCCTGCAGGGAGAGCAGGCTATTGGCGGTCTTGGCGTTTTCGTCGGCGGTACTGATGGCTTTCATTTGCATGTCGTAGCGCCGCGAGTTGTCGATCATCGCGACCATGGCGTTGGTCGGGCTGACGTTGCTGCCCTCCAGTGCACCGGGCGTCACACGCATGGTTTCGTCGGCAGGCAGTGGCTGGACAGTGCCGTTGGCCGTTGGCGAGGGACGGAACAACCCGTCGGCGCCGGGCTGCAGAGTGCCGGGCAAGGCCGATACCAGCTTCAGCCGACCGACCGGGCTCAGGCCCCGGGGCTCCATGCCGAGCTCACGGACGCTGATCGTGCCGTCACTGCCCAGCGTGACTTCGCTGCCCAGTGGCACCGTGACCGGACCGCCGTCACCGATGACCGGGCGGCCACCCACGGTCATTACGCCGGTGCCATCGACCTGTAAATCACCTCGCCGGGTATAGGCCTCTTTGCCATCCGCGGTCTGCACCGCCAGCATGCCGTTTTCGCCGAGCGCGACATCCAGCGCCCGGTCGGTATGAGTGATCGGCCCTTCGGTCCAGTCGACACCCACGCCGTTGGCGGCAACCGAAACCCGCGTCGGCAAGCCCTCGCCCGCGACAGGCGAGGACTGCATTTCGACCAACTGCGAGCGAAAGCCCGGGGTCACGATGTTGGCCAGGTTGTTGGCCACGACAGCCTGCTGTTCGAGTGCCTGATTGGCCCCGCTCATGGCCGTGAAGAGCATGCGATCCATGCGTTAAGACCCGATGTTCACGGCTTGCTGGAGCACTTCGCTTTGCGCGGTTACCGACTTGGCGTTCGCCTGGAAGTTGCGCTGAGCAATGATCAGGTTCACCAGTTCGGCGGTCAGGTCGACGTTGGAGTCCTCGGTCGTACCACTCAGGATCGAGCCCAAAGAACCGCTGCTGGCAACACCCAGCAAGGCCTGGCCGGATGCGGAGGTGGCAAGCCAGGTGTTGTCACCGTTGGATTGCAGACCGTTTTCATTGCTGAACGTGGCCAGTTGAATCTGGTCGATGCTTTGCGTCTGGTCGTTGGAGTAGGTGGCAATGACCGTTCCGGTGTCGTCGATGGTGAAACTCACCAGGCTGCCGGAGGTGTAGCCATTCTGAGAAATGTCGGACACCTCGGAGTCGTTACCGAACTGCGTCGTGCCCGTCAGGTCCAGCGCGATAGTCATGCTCGCGGCACCGTTGGCCGGGTCATAGGTGTAAGTGCCGGTCTCTCCGCTGGTGATCAGGCCGCTGGAGCTGAACGCCACGGTCTGTGTTTCGGTCAGCAGATCGCCATCGATTGCGGTGTGAACGTCCCAGGTGTTCTCGGCGGTTTTGCTGAAATACAGGGTGCTGGTGTGGCTGTTGCCCAGGGAGTCGTAGAGGGTCGCGGTCGTTGAGTAGGAGTACGTGGACGAGTCAGTCTGGTCGAAAGTATCGGTGATGATGTCTTCACTGGCGTCCAGGTTCAGCTCGGCATCCAGTTCAGTACTGGCGCTGGCTTGCATGCCCGTCGTCGGAATCTGGATGACGCCGTTGACGCCCATCAACTGGTCGCCTGCGGCGTTTTCCAGATAGCCATCGGCCGTCAGGGTCAACTGGCCGTTACGCGAGTACACGGATTGCGTGCCGTCGGTGAACGTGAAGAACCCCTCACCATTGATGGCGAGATCCAGTTCGTTATCGGTCGTCGTCAGACTGCCGGATGCAAAATTCTGAACCACGCCTGAAACCGAGGTGCCCAACCCGACGTCCGCGCCGGAATACACGTCGGCGAACTGCGTCGTCGAGCTTTTGAAACCCACGGTCTGGGAGTTGGAAATGTTATTGCTGACGACGTTGAGGTCGGTGGAAGCAGCAGTCAGACCACTAAGCGCTTGGGAAAAAGCCATGGTATTTCTCCTGGAATGCGAACGATGACTGAGCAGTTTTGGCAACTGCGAAGGATTGCTGGGCGTGAGTGGAAGGTGCGTTTACGGTCAAAGCACCAGGCTGATATCGCTCAGCCCGACGTTTTCGTTGACACCCCCCAGATCCAGCGCGACTTCGTTGCTGCTGTCGGTGGTCACGCCGGTGACCAGTGCGTATTTCAGCGCGGTGGTTGTCACGGCGACGTCATCGGCGGTGGCGGCCACAGAGAAGCTGTAAGCGCCATCGGCTGCGGTCGTGCCGTCGTCCTGTAAACCGTCCCAGGACAAGGCCTGGGTGCCGGCGCTCATGTCACCTTCATCCAGCGTGCGAACCACCGTGCCGCTGCTGTCTTTGATAGTGACGGTGACGCTGTCTGCATCACTGGCCAGGGTGACGCCAAAGGTGGTGGCTACACCGCTGTCGACCTGGATGGTGCTGCCGTCGACCAACACGCCGTTGCCGACCAGCGCCGAGGCTTGCAGGGTCTCGCTGGCGCTGATCTGGCTGGAGATGCCTTCCAGCGTGGTGGTCACATCCTCGATGCTGCTGATCGTGCTGATTTGTGCCAACTGCGTGACCATTTCGCTGTTGTCCATCGGGTCGGTCGGATCCTGGTTCTGCAGCTGGGTCGTCAGCAGCGTCAGAAACTGATCTTGCAGCTCGTCCGACGCCGAAGCGGTGCTTTCAGAAGTGGTACTGCTGCTGTTTACGCTCGAAAGGACCGAGCTGGAAATCGTGCTAGCCATTGTTTACGCCTCACCTAGAGTCAAAGTTTTCAGCATCATTTCCTTGCTGGTGGACATGACTTCGACGTTGGCCTGATAGGAGCGCGAAGCGGAGATCATGTTGACCATTTCGCCCACGGGTTCGACGTTGGGCATGGTCACGTAGCCCTCCTCGTTGGCCAGCGGGTCGCCGGGACGGTATTCCTGACGCATGGGGGAGCCGTCTTCGACCACCTGGCTGACCCGCACGCCACCAATGCGGCTGCCAGTCTGGTATTGCGACTCGAAGACCACCTGGCGGGCGCGATAGGCTTCGTTATCCGGGCCGCTGGTGGTATCGGCGTTGGCCAGGTTGCTGGCGGTTACGTTCATGCGCTGGGACTGGGCGCTGAGCGCGGAACCGGCGATATCGAAAATGCTGAACATCGACATGGTGTTTTCCCTGCGTTATTCGGACTGCATGGCCGTTTTGAGCGACTGCAACCGGCTGCTCAGAAACGTCAGGCTCGCCTGATACCTGACGGCGTTATCGGTGAACTGCGCGCGCTCGCGATCCATGTCCACGGTGTTGCCATCGAGGCTTGGTTGGTCAGGCACGCGATAGAGCAGGGCGCGGCTCGAGAGGCTGTCGGAGGCTGCGTGAAGGTGGCGATCCGAGGTGGTCGCCAGCGTCATACCCCGCTCGTTGGTGCGCTCTTTTTGCAGGGAGCTGGCCAGTTCGGCAGAGAAGTCAAAATCACGCGCCCGGAAGTTGGGGGTGTCGGCGTTGGCAATGTTGTTGGCCAATACCTGCTGGCGCTCAGCCCGCAAACTCATTGCGTCCTGCTGGAAGCGCAGCTCGTTGTCGAGCTTGTCGATCATGTCTGCGGACCTGTGCATCAAATAATTGAACGGCTCGCAGATTAGTCCCAAGGTCGTCGATGCAAAGGCTGAAACAGGCCGCTATTTGGCGACCAATTCAGGCCTTGCCTCGTCGTCGGGGAGCCTAAAATTATCCGCTGGCTACCTCAGAGGACTGGATCGATGACAGGGTTTTTCCGGCATCACTCGCGGTTCGGCGGATGGGTTTTGATGTGCTTGCTGCACAGCGGCACCGCCATGGCTCAACCGGATGTGCTGCAAGACAAGGTGCGTCATTTGATTGCGCTGCGATTGCCGCCTCGCATCCAGCAGATGCAGATCGACATCGGTCAGCCGGCCGCACGGATATCGGCGTGCGAAAGTCCTCAGCCGTATCTGGTGCATCCTGAGCAGAACGCGTTCGGACGCGTGGCGGTCGGCGTGCGTTGTGAGGGTGAGGAAGGGGTGGCCGGCTATCTGCAAGTCAACGTGGGTGTTGTCGGCGATTATGTGGTCAGCCGTCAAAGGATTGCGGCGGGTGATGTCATCAAAGCCAACATGCTGGAAATCAAGCGCGGCCCATTGGAGCGTTTGCCCAAAGGCAGCGTGCTGAAGCCGGAGCAAGTCATTGGCCGTCAGGCCAGTCGCAGTTTCAGCCGGGGCGCCGCTCTGGCACTGAACAATTTTCGCGAGCGTTGGCTGGTGGAGCGCAATCAGCGTGTCGTGCTACAGGCGCTGGGCGAGGGCTTCACGATCCGGCGCGATGGCAAGGCGCTGGACAATGGCAGCCTGGGGAGCAGCGTCAGGGTGTTGAGCAGTGACGGCAAGCTGCTGAACGCGCAAGTCGTTGGCCAGAATGAGTTGCTACTGCGCTATTAAAGTTTTTGCCGAATCCCGATCACCGGTCAAAGTTTGCCTTCTCGTTTGCCGATAGTGACCCAACAACAGCCAATGAAGCCTCTAACGTGAAAATCATAAGCGCTAACTTGACCAATACCCTTCCGCCAACTGACAGCAAAGTGGCCGGCACCAGTTCGCAGCGAACCGAGCTGCAGACGCTGGAAGCGACGTTCGATGATGACGCGCAGGTCTCAAGCATCAGCGCCATTGCGGATGTTGAAAGTGCATCGGATGTTGATATGGAAAAAGTCGCAGCCTTGCGTCAGGCCATCGATAGCGGCACCTTTCAGATCAGCTCGGAATCAATCTATGAAGGCTTGGTGTCGAGTGTCAGAGAAACCCTCGGCAGCGACCCGGAATGAGCGATACGAAAGGCCGATATCGATGAGCTTCAGATACCTATGAGTCTGACTAAACATTTGGAGTTGCAGCAGCAGGCCATCGTGCAGTTGGTCGAACTCTTGGAGCAAGAACGTCGGGCCCTGGCTCAGGCCAGGGTTGATGGCGAAAAACTCAGAGAGCTGACGGCGTGCAAACAGGCGGCGTTGCAGAAGCTGGAGCAGTTGGAGGCGATCCGTTACGGGGCGCAACTGAAGCTCGGCTATGGTCCGGGCCGCAAAGGGGCGCTCAAAGCGGCTCAAGACGCCGATTGCCTGGCGGCCTGGCGGCAACTGCAGGCGTTGGCGCTGCGGGCGAGGGAGATCAACACCTCAAACGGTGGGGTGCTTAGCCAGCGGATGGCGTTTAACCAGCGCATCGTCAGCTTTCTCAACCGTGTCGCCGGCAACACATTGTATGGCCCGGACGGCCGGGCTCAGCGCAATAACGCTTAAGTCGTCGCGCACGTTCACCTCAAACAGACAGGGCGTTGTCGATCGGGTTGTTCATTCGTTCGACCATTGCCCGCAAGGCCATGGGAGGCAAGGGCTTGGGCAAAAAGCCCAACAGCGGTATGTGTTTGAAATCGGGCTGATGCAGAGGCCGCATGCACCCCTGGTGCGGGGAGCCTGTCAGCATGATCAGATTGGCTACCTTGCTTTTGGCGCACACCCGTTGCGCCAACTCCTGATCGCTTAAATCGAATGCACCGCTGGTGCACAGCGCCAGGTCGAAGGACTCTTTGCAATCCTTCAGCGTCGTGTCGAGGTCTTCAAGGCCCATCACTGGAAAGACGCGATAACACCCCATGCTGAAGAATACATCCTGTACATCAAACAGCTGAAAAGCGTGGGGCTCAATGACCAGCACGCGCAGTGGGTGGGCGCTGAAATAATCAAAGTTCGTCAAGGGGCTATCTCTGCGTCAAGACCGCGTCGCAGCACATCTGCGCCGCCGATGTTTAACGAGAGTAATCCCCCAGCTCAGCGCGGAAACGGATGAGTAGCCCTGTTTGATGGCACTTAATCGGCGATTTGCCGGTATGAGCCAAAAAATGAAACCCCAGATGCAACAAAACCCGCACTTGGCGGGTTTTGTTTTGCTTCGTATTTGGTGGAGCCGGGGGGATTTGAACCCCCGTCCGCCAGTACTCCGCTGTCGGTACTACATGCGTAGCCGTGTCTATTAAGTTAACCCTCAGCGACCCGACGGGCAGGGTGCTTTGGGCGAGTTGTGTAAGTTTTAGCCGCTTCGTCCACAACGTACTGCACGGCGATTCTGTTCTATATGACAATCACTTTGGGTTTACAGACATCCCCTGATGATTGCTGGACCCGAAGGTACCAGGAGGGAAGGGCTAAGGCTGCTTACGCAGCGAGAGCGTATTCCCCGTAGGTTTCGTCATTGGCAACTATAGAAAGTTGCAACAGTGGATTTACGAGTTCTGTTACCAACTCGGCATGCACCTAAAGTTTCGCAACCGGCGTCGAATCCTAAACGGCCCCGAGCCTGTTGCTCTGTGAATCAAAGTGAGCAACAAGCCTGCGCAGTGTACGCCAACACACGTCAGAAGGCCAACCGGAAGGTTGACCGCGAGTGATTATGGGTTGGGTTCTTTGCTCAGTTTGTCAGCGCCAATGCCTGGATGGCCTCGGTGGCGCATTTCTTGTCGTCCCCGGAGGCTTTTGAAGTTTTGGCGCTGGCCAGCAGTCTTTTGATCTCCGGTGCGTTGGTGGAGGTCGCTGGTAGCGCATTCACTTTGGCTTCGAGCTCCTGCAGCTTGCTCGTACAAAGGTCGTTGTCCGCTGCAAATACGGGAGAGGCCAACATTGCAGCAGACATGAACAAACCAGCGAGTGCGGTACGTTTCATGGATATCTCCTTGTACTGATGGTCTCGGTGCTGCCGTATGAGCGAGCGGCTCGGCCGAGGTCGGAAAACAAGCCACGATTGATGGGCCTACTTAAAAGACCACGACGCTGCGCAGGAATTCGGTTTTTTCAATCCGAAACAGCCCCAAGCCTGTTGCTCTTTTGAATCCTGATGAGCACCAAGTTTGTGTGGTGTACGCCAATAAGGCCCAGAAGGCCAACCCGAAGGTTGGCCTTGTGCTGGGTTACTTCCCGCCTTTGTTCGCGTTCTTGAGTTGCTGGATAGTTTGTTCGGTCTCGGCGATGCAGTCGTCAGTCCCTTCCTTGGTGCCTTTTGCCTGATCGGCTTTGGCTTTCGTGACGCTGTCCATTACCTGCTCAGACATCTCCGGAGGAGTCTGTGCCTTGGCATTTTCGATGGTTTTCAAGTTGACCGCACAGAGGTCTTCGGCGGCAAACGAGGTGGACGCCATCAGCGAGGCAGTAACGAACAGACCTAACAGTACAGAACGTTTCATGTATATCTCCTTGAACTGAGGGTCCAGGCATCGCTGGCCGTCAGGACGGGCTGCCGAGTTTGGGTAAAGCCCGGTAATGTCCGGGCTTCTTCTGTGGACTACGGCAGCGCATCAGGGTTCTACTTTTCGTACATAACCCTCGCCTGCGTTACCCGATCCACCAGATAGACTAGCCCGTGGTAGTCAATTCCGCCGTGTTGCGTCAGACCGATCTCACAAGTGCGGCTGGTCGAAATCCCCTCGCTGCACTGCTGAACCGCATCCTTGAGCGTGCGCAGCGAATGAGCATTCAACTCAGGCGTGGTAAAGCCTTTGTCTCCGGCAAACCCACAGCAGTGAATGCCCTCGGGAATCACCACGTTTTTGCTGCACTTGCGCGCCAGATCGATCAACGCCTGACTTTCCCCAAGGTGCTGGGTGCTACAGGTGACGTGCACTGCGATTGGCGCTTCCTGGGGCGTGAAATCCAGACGATCCATCAGATGCGTACGAATGAAACGCACCGGGTCGTACAGGTCCAGGCGAACATCACCCAGGTCCTGGGCCAGACGCAAAGTGCAGGGGCTGGTGTCGCAGTAGATCGGGTCGAGCCCGCCGCGACTGGCGTGAAGCAAGGCGCCGATCAGTTCCTGGCGTTTGTGTTCGGCCTGTTCAGCGTAGCCCTTGGAGGCGAACGGTTGCCCGCAGCAGAGGTTGTCCAGGTTGTCCGGGAAGACCACTTGGTAACCGGCCTTTTCCAGCAGCCCACGGGTTTTGTCGTACAGCGACATTTGCTCTTTATCACCCGCCGCCGGGCCCATTGCCCGCGACACGCAGGCTGCGAGGTACACCACTCGAGGGCGTTCGTCCGACACGGTCGGGCTGAAGCGAATGGCTTTTTCCGGTTGCGGCATGGCGTTGGTCCACTGCGGGACCTGACCTTTGGATAGGCGCGTCAACGTTGCCGAAAGCTTTGCCAATCGTGGCGCCCCCAACAGCATCCGCGCGCCGTTGGCCACGTGCAAAGTGAAACGCGCGCCTTGCAGCGCGGTGGCGAAATTACCTTCCAGCCAATTGGCAGTTTTCGTATGAGTTGCCTTACGGCTGCGGAGCTTTTTCACCAGCTCGCCGGTGTTGATTCCTACAGGGCAACGTTGTGCGCAGAGGCCGGTGGCGGCGCAGGTGTCGATGCCTTGGTATTCGTACGCGGCTTCGAGTTCGGTGGTGTCCACGCCAGCGCGTTTCTTTGCCTGAATGTCGCGCCAGATCACGATGCGCTGGCGCGGGCTCAGGGTCAGGCCTTTCGACGGGCAGACCGGTTCACAGAAACCGCACTCGATGCACTTATCCACAATCTCATCGGCGGCCGGCAACGGCTTCAGGTGCTTGAGGTGGATCTGCGGATCCTCGCTGAGCACCACGTCCGGGTTGAGAATGCCGTTGGGGTCGAGCAGGCGTTTAAGCTGCCACATCAACTGGTAGGCATCGCTGCCCCATTCCAGTTCGACAAAAGGCGCCATGTTGCGCCCGGTGCCGTGTTCAGCTTTCAGCGAGCCGCCGAACTCCACCGCTACCAGTTGCGCCACGTCGTCCATGAACGCCTGATAGCGTGCGACTTCTTCCGGGTTGTTGAAGCCTTGGGTGAAGACGAAGTGCAGATTGCCTTCCAGCGCGTGTCCGAAAAGGATCGCTTCGTCGTAGTGATGTTTGTCGAACAGCTCGATCAGGCGGTTTACGCCGATGGCCAGTTGTTCAACCGGGAAGGTCACGTCTTCGATGATCACCGTGGTGCCGGTTTTGCGCACGGCGCCGACGGCGGGGAAGGTGTCCTTGCGGATTGCCCAGAGCCGGGCGTTTTCCACCGGGTCTTCGGTGAAGTCGACTTGTTTTTCCACCGGGAAAGAAGTCAACGACGCCATGATGTGCGCCAGTTGTTCCTGTAGCAAAGTGGACGATGCAGCGCGGGATTCGATCAGCAAGGCGCAGGCATTGTTCGACAGCTGTTGTACGAAAGCGGGCATGCCAGGTTTGTCCTGCACCGAACGCAGACTGCGACGGTCCAGCAGTTCCACGGCCGACACCGGTTGGCTTTTCAGCACGGTGACGGCGTTGCAGCAGGTTTCCACGTCCGGAAATACGATCAGCGCCGAGGCCTTGTTCGGGTGGTCGATCACGGTGTCGTAAGTCACCGCGCTGATGAAACCGAGGGTGCCTTCGGAGCCCACCAGCAAGTGGCTCAAGATATCCACAGGCTCGTCGAAATCCACCAGCGCATTAAGTGACAGCCCGGTGGTATTTTTCAGACGGTATTTGTGGCGAATTCTCGCCGCCAGTTCGGCATTGGCGCGGGTCTCGCGGCCCAACGTTGCCAGGCGTTCAAGCAGCGAAGCGTGGCTCTCACGAAACGCCGCAACACTCGCCGCATCTTCGGTATCGAGACGGCTGCCGTCGGCCAGTACCAGACGAATGCCAGCCAGCGTGTGATAGGTGTTTTGCGCCGTGCCGCAGCACATGCCGCTGGCATTGTTGGCGACGATTCCGCCGATTTTGCAGGCATTGATCGACGCCGGGTCCGGGCCGATCTTGCGCCCGAACGGTGCCAGCCATGCGTTGGCCTGTGCGCCGATCACACCCGGTTGCAGACGGATTTGTGTGCCTTGCCCGCGAATCTCGCGACCGTTCCAGTTATCCCCCAGCACGATCAACACCGAGTCACTGATGGCCTGGCCAGACAGGCTGGTGCCAGCGGCGCGGAAGGTCACCGGGACCAGATCACGTTGCGCCAGTTTCAGCAGCGCGACTACTTCATCTTCCGACTCGACACGAATCACCAGTTTCGGAATCAGCCGGTAGAAACTGGCGTCGGTGCCGAAGGCCAAGGTCGACAGCGGGTCGTCGAAACGTCGCTCCTGGGGAATCAGTTGCTGCGCATCTCGCAGGAAAGCCGCGGGTAGATTCATTGGTCCTCCAGGATCATGACCACGAGGTCTTTCGGACCGTGAGCGCCGTAAGCCAGAACTTGCTCGATATCAGCGGTTTTTGACGGCCCGGACACCAGCAGGGCGTTGGTCGGCATGCCTTGGGCCCACTCGAATTCCTGCTGCACTTGATAGAAGTTGTCGCGGATTTCACTGGCCTTGAGCAGGGCAAAATGCACTGGCGGCACCAGGCTCATCAGGCGCGGTTCTTCCCGCGTCGGCCAGAGAATCAGGCTACCTGTGGCGGCGATTGCGCCGAGGGTGCCGGTCAGGCTGGCCGGCGTGTCGTTGAACAATTCGGTCTTCCACTCTTCAACCGGACGGTCGTAAGTCTGGAGCGTCGGCAGACCAGGATTTTTCGCCCAGTGCTGAGTGACGCGTTGACCGTGAGGCGTCGTCGGTGCAATCAACAGGCTCGGCAACTGACGGTCCCGCAACAACTGAGCAAGCAACGAAGGCCAACCTTCACCGGACGTCAGATGGATTTCGGTGTGCACCGCTTCCATCAGTTTGCGCAGCTGCGGGATGCGTTGCTCGGCGGTGTACGTGTAGGGCGCCGTCACCAGTTCGACGTCAAAATCGTCAGGCACCGGCGTGGTGCCCGTCAGACTTTTCCGTAACTTGGCGAGGATATTTTGCTTGGCGCTCATCAGCGATCTCCCTGTTTGGCCAGATGTTCGCGGGCCATGTCATGCAGTGAGCGGGCAGCGGGTTTCGGTGCGCTGTGGTTTTGCGTCCAGGGGCCGACGTTGCTCGGCGCCAGCGTGCGCAAGCGAGTGGCGAAGAAGCCGAACAGTCGATAAAGCGTGGGTGAACTGTTGAGCTTCGCCCAGGCATTCCAGATAAACCGTTCTTTGCGCGAGTACTTGCTGCCCTGGCCGCACATCACTTGATCAGGGCTGTCCGGGGCTTTGACGTTCTCTTCCCGTAGACGACGCAGCAGCGCCGGAATCGGAATTTTTACCGGACAGACTTCACCGCAGGCGCCACACAGCGACGAGGCGCTCGGGTGGTCCGGGACTTTCGCCAGGCCGACCATGTGCGGGGTGATGATTTTTCCGATAGGCCCGGGGTAAACCTCCCCATAGGCGTGGCCGCCGATTCGGGTGTAGACCGGGCAATGATTCATACAGGCGCCGCAGCGGATGCAGTTCAGGGTCTGGCGCAATTCGCTGTCGGCGAAGGCCTGGCTGCGACCGTTGTCGAGCAATACCAGGTGCACTTCCTGAGGGCCGTCGAGTTCATGTTCCTTGCGCGGGCCGGAGATCATGTTGACGTAGGTGGTGATCGGCTGGCCGAGGGCTGAACGGGTCAGCAGTGATAGCAGCGGCACCACATCGCGCAGGTTTTCCACGACTTTTTCGATACCGGTGACAGCAATGTGCACGGGCGGAACCGTGGTGGTCATGCGGCCGTTGCCTTCGTTTTCTACCAGCAGCAGGGTGCCGGTTTCGGCTACGGCGAAGTTGACGCCGGAGACGCCGATGTCCGCTTCGAAGAATTTCTGCCGCAAGACCTTGCGACCGATCTGAATGAGTTGGTCAACGTCCTTGGTGTATTCCACGCCAAGTTTGTCGTGGAACAAGGACGCGACCTGACCGGCATTCTTGTGGATCGCCGGCATAATAATGTGTGAAGGCTTCTCGTGGTCGAGCTGGACGATGTACTCGCCCATGTCCGATTCCAGGCATTCAATGCCCTGTTCAGCGAGGAAGTGATTCATTTCCATCTCTTCGCTGACCATCGATTTGCCCTTGATCACTTGCCGCCCCTCGTGAGCGCGGATGATCGAGAGGACGATGCCATTGGCCTCGTCCACCGTTTCCGCCCAGTGCACTGTCACACCGTTGCGGGTCAGGTTCTGTTCAAGCTGCTCGAGCAGGTCGGGCAACTTGGATAAAGCACGGGCGCGGACAGCATTGCCCAGCACTCGCAAATGTTCTCTTTCGTGGGCATCGCTGAAAGACGCGGCCCGTTTTGTCATCAGTGAATCCATCGCAGTGCGAAAGTTATTTCGCAGTTGCTTGTCACCCAGCGCCTTGTGAGCCCGGGTGCGAAAATCTTCTTCCACGGCAACCGTAGGAATAATTGCGGAAGCGTTCATAGAACACCCCCGGTTCGCTGCCAAAGGAAGCTGGCCAGGTGTTGGCCGCGCAATGCTTCCTTCTGTTTCTCCAATGAGCCGTTGATGTTCATCAGGCAACCGCAGTCGGCACTGAGTACCTCATGCGCGCCGGATTCCTTCAACGAGCGGGTCTTGTCAGCCACCATCGCGCCGGAAATATCTGGCATACGGACGCTGAAAGTCCCACCAAAGCCACAGCATTCACTTTCATGGCTGTGGTCGACTCGCTCCACGTTACGGAGCTGCGCCAACAACTCGCGGCCATGCAAGTGGGTGTTCATCTCACGGCGTGCCGAGCACGACGTGTGCAACGCTACTTTGACTGGCTCGCCACTGTCCTTGAGCTGCACCTTGCAGACAAACAACAGAAATTCGGCCAGTTCATAAGTCCGGGCAGCCAGCGCCTGAACCTGTTTCAGCGTGTCCGGCTCGTCCTTGAACAAGTCGGCGTAATGTTCGCGCAACATCCCGGCACACGATCCCGACGGCACCACCACCGGATAATCCCCGGCAAACAGCGCCAGTTGCGAGCGTGCCACGGTCCTCGCCTGCTCGGTGTAACCCGAGGTGTAGGCCGGTTGCCCGCAGCAGCTTTGCCCCTGCGGATACTCGACACGAATGCCTTCGCGTTCCAGCAGGTGAATCGCGTCCATCCCGGCTTCGGGGTAGAACAAATCCACCACGCAGGTTCCGAACAGGTAGACCCGTGACGGTTTCTCGCTGGGGTACTGCCGAGGCTCGGGCAGTGGTGGGGCGACGCGGGTCGCATTCGGCACAGCGTTGTAAAAAAGCTCGCTCATCAGGCGTGTCTCCGGGTGGTCCCGGTTATCCGTCTGTCGAGGCTGCTGAATATAGAGAGGCAAGCTTTCAGCAGCCTTACAGACCGGGTTGTGAATAGCTGACGCCGGAATCGTGGTCCGGCGTCGGTTTTTGCTTTTTATCGTGTAGTACTTAGTGCACCAGCATGCCGGTCAACCAGTAGGCCTGGATGTAGGTAATCAGGCCGACGATCGTTGCGAAGAACAGGCTGTGTTTGAGGGTGAAGCGGAACAGATCCGATTCCTTGCCCACCAGACCGGTCGCGGCGCAGGCCACGGCGATCGATTGTGGCGAGATCATCTTGCCGGTCACGCCGCCGCTGGTGTTCGCCGCTACCAGCAATACGTCGCTGACGCCGATTTGGTGCGCGGTGGTCGCTTGCAGCGAACTGAACAGTGCGTTGGACGAGGTGTCGGAACCGGTCAGGAACACGCCCAGCCATCCCAGGAATGGCGAGAAGAACGGGAAGGCTGCACCGGTGCCTGCCAATACCAGCGCCATGGTCGAGGACATGCCCGAGTAGTTAGTGACGAAGGCGAATGCCAGCACCATGCCGATGGACAAAATCGGCCAGCGCAGTTCGTAGAAGGTCTCTTTCAAAGTGGTCAGACCAGTTCTGACATTGATCTTCAGCACCAGCATCGAGATCAGCGCCGAGAAGAAAATCGCCGTGCCGGTCGCGGAAATCGGGTCGAGTTTGAACACCGCCGGGATAGCGGTCGGGGCGGTCACGATCGGTGCGACCTTGATCACCATTTGGTCCAGGTGCGGGATGGCGAAGTTGAATACCCAGCTGTACATCGACCCACCAGCGGCAAACATCGCCTTGAAGGGTTTCAAGGTCCAGATGGTCACCAGCACGGTGAGGATCAGGAATGGTGACCAGGCTTTGAGAATTTCACCAAAGCTGTAGGGCGAAGCCACGGTGCTGCGCGGCTGGCCGAAACCGCCGGCGCTGGCGCTCACCACGGAAGCCGAGACGGCACCGACGATGTGTTGGCCTGCGGCGCGCTTTGGCTGCCAGACTTTCAGGAACAGCGTCAGGGAAATCAGGCTGGCCAGGGCCGAGGTGATGTCCGGCAGTTCCGGGCCGATGAAGTTAGACGTGAAGTATTGGGTGACGGCAAAGCTCAAACCGGCCACCAGTGCTGCCGGCCAGGTTTCGCGAACGCCGCGCAGGCCATCCATCATGAACACCAGCCAGAACGGCACGAACAGCGACAGCAGCGGCAGTTGGCGGCCGGTCATGGCGCCGATCTTGAACGCGTCGATACCGGTCACTTGCCCGGCAACGATGATCGGAATCCCCAGGGCGCCGAACGCAACCGGCGCGGTGTTGGCGATCAGGCACAGGCCAGCAGCGTACAGCGGGTTGAAGCCCAGTCCTACCAACAGTGCGGCGGTAATCGCGACCGGCGCACCGAAACCGGCGGCACCTTCGAGGAAGGCGCCGAAGCAGAAACCGATCAGCAGCACTTGCAGGCGTTGGTCGTCGGTGATCGACAGTACGGAGCTGCGGATCACTTCGAACTGGCCGCTTTTGACCGTCAGTTTGTAGAGGAATACCGCCGCCACGATGATCCAGGCAATCGGCCACAGACCGTAGGCAAAGCCATAGCCGGCGGCGGCGAAGGCCATGTCGACGGGCATCTGGAAGGCGAAGATCGCCACGGCAATGGACAAGGCCAGCGTGATGCTGCCGGCCACGTGTCCTTTGAGTCGGAACACGGCCAATGCCAGGAAGAAGAACACGATGGGGATAACGGCCGCGAGCGCGGACACGCCGAGACTGCCGAGCGGAGAATAGAGCTGTTGCCAGGTTTGCATATGGGGTGGCCCCTAATTGTTGTTGGTCAGGCACTGGTCAGCGTTCTTGGATAATTGGTAATACCAATTTACAATCGCTGTTGGCTAGGGTAAAAGCCTTGTAGGCGGCGTGTCAATTTGCCGCCCTAAAACTTTTGTCGAATACGCGGTGCAGAAGTCATCTGGTCCGCTCGACCAAATGCCGTCTGGCAGGTGCTGACACAGCCCTGATAGGCCAGAATAGAGACCCCGGCGAGCCGTCGGGATCGTGGAGAAATGAGTTATGGGGTTTGATCAGATTCGTCAGCGCCGTTTGTCTGACGATATTGTCGAGCAGCTCGAGGGAATGATTCTCGAGGGCACGCTGAAGGCGGGTGAGCGCTTGCCGGCCGAACGTGCGTTGGCCGAGCAGTTCGGCGTGTCACGCCCTTCGTTGCGCGAAGCGATTCAGAAGCTGGCGGCCAAGGGCTTGCTGGTCAGCCGCCAGGGTGGTGGCAATTATGTGGTGGAGTCGCTGGGGTCAACCTTCAGCGATCCGCTGCTGCATCTGCTGGAAAGCAACCCTGAGGCGCAGCGCGATCTGCTGGAATTTCGTCACACCCTGGAAGCCTCCTGCGCGTATTACGCAGCCATGCGTGCTACGGACGTTGATCGAGAGCGATTGACCGCGGCTTTCAATGAATTGCAGGACTGCTATACGCGTCACGACGAGGTCAGTCGGGCGGAAGAGGGGGCGGCGGATGCGAAATTCCACCTGGCAATTGCTGAAGCCAGTCACAACGCGGTGTTGCTGCACACCATTCGCGGGTTGTTCGACCTGCTTAAACGCAACGTGGTGACCAATATCGGCGGGATGTACAAGCAGCGTACGGAAACCCGCGACATGCTTATCACGCAGCACCGGGAGTTGTACCTGGCGATTATTGAAGGAAGGGCGGAACAGGCTCGGGAAGTCTCCAGCCGACATATCTTGTATGTGCAGGAAGTGCTGGAAGAAGTGCGTCAGGAAGTACAGCGCATGGCTCGGGCGGAGCGGCGCAAGGGAATGTGATTATTTAAAGCAAAAGATCGCAGCCTGCGGCAGCTCCTACATGGATACGCGATCTATGTAGGAGCTGCCGCAGGCTGCGATCTTTTCGCTAGCGCCACAACACTCAGGCCGAAAGATTAATCTTCCTTGCCCTTGTTGCGCACCGCACGCTGCAACTCGCGACCGGCGTCGCGTTCGCGTTCGGTATCGCGCTTGTCGTATTCCTTCTTGCCCTTGCCCAGAGCGATCTCGCACTTGACCATGTGCTTGCTCCAGTACCAGGACAGGCACACGCAGGCGTAACCTTTTTGCTGCACTGCCGTGGCCAGCTTTTCCAGCTCGCGCCGGTTGAGCAGCAATTTTCGGGTGCGGGTCGGATCAGCGATGACGTGGGTGCTGGCGGTCATCAGCGGCGTAATGTGGCTGCCGAGCAGCCAGGCTTCGCCATCCTTGAGCAGTACGTAACTGTCAACCAGTTGCAGCTTGCTTGCCCGCAGACTTTTTACTTCCCAGCCGGCCAGGACCAGACCAGCCTCGAACTTGTGCTCGATGAAGTAATCGTGTCGCGCCTTTTTGTTTTGCGCGATGGTCCCTGTTGGGTGTTTCTTCTGTTTAGCCATAGGGGCGGCATTATAGGGAGTTGCACGCGAGTCGGCTACGGTATCGCTACGTGCTTGAGCAGGTTGATTGAATCCCGGACAATGCGGCCTCTTTTTTGAACGCTTGGGCGTGATAACGATGTCGACAGACAAGGTTTCTGTCCACGGCAGTTGGGCTAGCCGCTGGGTCTTCATACTCGCCGCGACCGGTTCGGCCGTGGGCCTGGGTAGTATCTGGAAATTCCCGTACATGGTCGGTGTCTACGGCGGCGGCGCCTTCGTGCTGATGTTCCTGGCCTGTATCGCGCTGATCGGTGTGCCGGTCATGCTAGCCGAAACCCTGATCGGCCGCCGTGCACGGCAGAGCCCGGCCAACGCCCTGAAGGTATTGGCGCTGGAAGCCGGGCACTCGGGTAAATGGTCCTGGGGCGCATTCGCCGGGATGATCACGGCATTGCTGATCCTGTCTTTCTATAGTGTGGTGGGCGGCTGGTCGCTGGATTACATCATCGACATGGGCCGTGGCGACTTCCAGGGTGCAACGCCCGATCAGGTCGGCGCGTACTTTGGCAATGTCATTGCTGATCCGTGGCGCCTGACACTTTGGCACACGATTTTCATGCTGCTATCGGCCGTGGTAATCGCCAAAGGCGTGGTTGCAGGTTTGGAGCGCAGCTTGCGGATCATGATGCCGCTGCTGTTTGTGATGGTGATTGTTCTGCTGGGTTACAGCATTACTACCGGGCATTTCATGGAAGGCGTGCATTTCATGTTCGACTTCCACCCGGAAAAAGTACTCGACGGCTTGCTGCCCGCCATGGGGCACGCGTTTTTTTCCCTGAGCGTGGGCGTCGGTTCGATCATGATTTACGGCGCGTATATGCCAAAGAACTCGTCGATTTCCGGCACCATCGTCGGCGTGGCACTGCTGGATACCTTCGTTTCCCTGGTGGCCGGTCTGGCGTTGTTTCCGATTGTGTTCGCTGGCGGTCTGAACCCAAGCGAAGGTCCTGGCCTGATGTTCGTCAGCCTGCCCTTTGCCTTCGGTAACGTAGCGTTCGGCCAGTTGATGGGCGTAGTGTTCTTCGTGCTCGTAGCGATTGCTGCCTGGAGTTCGGCGATTTCCCTGCTTGAGCCGATGGTGGCTTACCTGGTCGAGCGCACGAAAGTCAGCCGCGCCTGGGTTACTTTTTGGCTGGCCTTCATTTGCTGGTTTGTTGGTCTGGGCACGGTGTTTTCCTTCAATATATGGAAGGAGGCCAAATTTTTCGTGAACGAAGGCGGGATGTTCCATCTCTATCAATGGGGTGCGGCCGGTGGCCTGGACTTCTTTGGTGTGATCGATTTCTTCACCTCGCGGATCATGTTGCCACTCGGTGGTTTGTGTTTCGTGGTGTTTGCAGGCTGGGTGATGGGGCGTGAAGCGGTACGAGACGAGTTGTCGATCCGTAGCCCCGTATTGTTCGCCCTGTCCCTGTTCTTGATGCGCTATGTGGCGCCCATCGGCATTCTCGTAGTGTTTGCCGCCCAGCTGTGGAAGTGACGCTGACATGACGACACACATTCAACGATCGGCCCTGCTGCCGTATCCGGCACAAGCACTGTATGACCTGGTCAACGACGTGGCGCGTTACCCGGAATTTTTGCCATGGTGCTCGTCGGCCGAAGTGCTGGAAAGCTCTGCTGAGCATATGCGCGCTAGCGTCGGCGTGGCCAAGGGCGGTCTGAGCCAGCATTTCGTAACGCGCAACACGCTGGTGCCTGGGCATTCGATCGAGATGAACCTCGAGGAAGGCCCGTTCAATCAATTGCATGGCGTCTGGGTGTTCAAGCCGTTGGGCGAGAAAGCCTGCAAGATCAGCCTGGACCTGTCGTTCGATTACGCCGGGCCGATTATCCGCGCGACCCTGGGGCCGTTGTTCAATCAGGCGGCCAATACGCTGGTGGATGCCTTCTGCCAGCGCGCCAAGCAGATGCATGGTTGAGGCCGTGATCGACGTCGAGGTGGTGTATGCCGCCATTGATCGTCAGGTGCTTCTCTCGGTGACGGTTCCAGTCGGAGCGACAGTGCGGGTGGCTTTACTGAAGTCAGGCATCGGCCAGGCGTTTTCCGAGCTGGATCTGGCCAGTTGCCCGGTGGGGATCTTCGGTAAAGTGATCGCTGATCCGGACAAGCATCCTGTCCAGGCTGGAGATCGCATCGAGATATACCGGCCATTACTGGCTGATCCGAAAGAAGTTCGTCGGTTGCGCGCAGCCAAGGCTGCTGAGGCCAAAAACCGGAATCAGTGATTCGCTCAAACGCTGGACAATAAAAAACCCGGACATGCCGGGTTTTTTATTGCGTCGCAAATTATTGCGGCGAGGTTTCCAGAGGTTCTGGAGTCGGGACTGGAACGGTTTCTACACCGTCGACGTCCTTCTGGATCTGGTCCAGCAACGAACCTGGCTTGACCGGTTTTTCTGGTTTCGGCTTCTCGGCGTTTTCTGCTGGCTCAGCAACTGTAGTGCCGCTGTCCTTGCCGAGAATGGCTTCGTCGCGGCTCACGCCTGGCATGAAATCACCAGAGAGGCTGACAAGCTGGTCATTTGGGTTGAAGATAACGCTAATGCGTTCCTGTTGGCGTTCACCGCCACCCGGTTGCAGGCTATACAGATAATCCCAGCGATCGGCATGGAACGTGTCGGTCAGCAGAGGGTTGCCCATGATAAACCGTACTTGCTTGCGGGTCATTCCCGGGCGTAACTGGTCTATCATGTCCTGCGTGACGACATTGCCCTGCTGGATGTCGATTTTGTAAACCCCGGGGAATGAACAACCGGCGAGTGCGAGCAGTCCCACAAAGGTGAAACTGGTTAGCAAGAGCTTGGTGTTTTGCATCGGTGGGCGACTTCCACTATCTTGGCTGGGACAACGTAAACGCCGATCATACCCGCATTAAGAGAAGCTGCGAAGCAGCATCGCGAGAAAGCTGACCATGGTTGAAAATAGCGAACTACGCAAAGCCGGCCTCAAAGTGACCCTTCCACGGGTCAAAATTCTGCAAATGCTCGATTCCGCCGAGCAACGCCACATGAGTGCCGAGGATGTCTACAAGGCACTGATGGAGGCTGGTGAGGACGTCGGTCTGGCCACGGTTTACCGTGTCCTGACCCAGTTCGAGGCAGCTGGCCTTGTGGTGCGGCATAACTTCGACGGAGGCCATGCGGTCTTCGAGCTGGACGACGGCAAGCATCACGACCATATGGTCAACGTCGAGACCAGTGAAGTGATCGAATTCTTCGACGAAGAAATCGAGCGTCTACAGAAGGCAATCGTCGACAAGTATGGCTTCGAGATGGTTGATCACAACCTTGTACTGTACGTACGCAAGAAAAAGTAAGCATGTCGCGCGAACTTAAGGTTCGCGAAACGAGCGAAGGCGACCCCAGGGTCGCCTTCGTGCTTTCTGTCGGGCTTAAATTTTCGCGGTGACGACCATTTTCCTGGCATGAGCCAGAGATTCCTTTGTAAGGTCGATGCCTCCCAGCATCCGCGCCACTTCTTCGACACGATCGTTCTTGCTCAGCTTGGAGACGGCTGTGTGAGTGGCATCTTCGCCGCGCACTTTGTGTACGAATAGATGTTGATGTCCCTGCGCTGCTACTTGCGGCAAGTGAGTTACCGTCAATACCTGCCCGCGCTCCCCAAGTCGACGCAGCAATTGGCCCACGATTTCGGCGGTCGGACCACCGATGCCCACGTCCACTTCGTCGAACACCAGGGTCGGTACGCGGGAGGTCTGCGCGGTGATCACTTGAATCGCCAGGCTGATCCGTGACAATTCGCCGCCGGATGCCACTTTTGCCAGCGCTTTCAAAGGTTGGCCCGGGTTAGCACTTACCAGCAGCTCTACCTGCTCAAGGCCATTGGGTAGCAATTCATCGCTACTGTTGGGGCGCAGCTCAATAGTGAAGCGCCCACCAGGCATGCCCAGTCGCTGGATTTCCTGCTCCACGGCGCTGGCCAGGCTGTTCGAGGCCTGATGGCGCAAATCGCTCAGCTCACGAGCCTTCTCCTGATAATGACGGGCATAGGAGGCCAGTTCATCGCTCAGTCGCTCGATGGATTCGTCGTTGGCATTCAGGGTTTCGATTTCATCCAGCAAGCGCTGCTGCATCTCGGCCACTTCGGTCGGCTGGATGCGGTGTTTGCGCGCCATGGTATAGATCGCATCAAGGCGTTCCTCCAGGTACTGAAGACGCGCTGGATCGGCATCGAAGTTATCAAGGAAGCGGTTCAGTTCTCCCACGGCTTCTTCGACCTGGATCTGTGCACTGGTCAGCAGGCTGCTGGCTTCACCCAGGGCCCCAATCGAATTGTTGACGCTCGAAAGGCGATTGAGGCTGGCAGTGAGGGCGTTCAGCACATTCCCGGAATCACTTTCGCTGCATTGTTCGACCACTTGCCGGCAAATGCCCAGCAGGGTTTCGGCGTTGGTCAGGTTCTTGTGTTCCTGTTCCAGCTGCTCTAGCTCACTTTCGCCGAGGCCGAGGTTTTCCAGCTCTTCGAGTTGATAACTGAGCAATTGATGGCGAGCGCGCTGCTCATCGCCGGAATTGGAAAGGCGTTCCAGCTCCTGGCGGGTCTGGCGCCAGCGTTGGGCGGCCAGGTGTACCTGGCGGGCAAGGTCCGTTGCACCAGCGTACTCGTCGAGCAGGCGGCGGTGCGTGTCGGTCTTGAGCAGGGATTGATGTTCATGCTGGCTGTGGATATCGATCAGCAGTTCACCCAGGGCTTTGAGGTCGCCAAGGGGGCAGGGCGTGCCGTTGATGTAGCCACGCGAGCGCCCTTCGGCGGTGATCACCCGGCGCAGAATGCACGGGCCGTCGCTCTCCAGGTCACGCTCGGCCAGCCAGGCACTGGCTTCTGGAATATCGACCAGATCGAAGGTTGCCAGGATATCGGCCTTGTCGGCGCCGGGACGGACTACGCCGCTGTCGGCTCGATCGCCCAGGGTCAGGCCGAGGGCGTCGAGCATGATCGACTTGCCGGCGCCGGTTTCCCCAGTGATCACGCTCATCCCGCGATCGAGTTCGAGATCGAGATGTTCAACGATGGCGTAGTTATGTACGGACAGGTGCACCAGCATAAAGGCCGCTCCCAGGCTTTAGGTCTGGTTATTTATACAGTGTTTTGTTTCGGGCTGACAATGCCCTCCCTTAGCTCGATTTGCTTGATCCGACGAAATCCTTAGTGCGCCCGGGAATGACAATGCAGCTGTTTTTTGTAGGGTTAATAAATAAGCGCCCCTTGAAGCTGAATTTTGCGGCCCCATATAGCTGGGCAGAAGCGCGAGTTGAGCTCGCGGACGATATTGAAAGGAGAAATCTATGGCTGACGAACAGACAGTGGATACGCAAAATCTAGACGCCAATCAGGCTGCCCAGGACTCGGGTGATGAACTGGCGGCTCGTGTTCAAGTGCTCGAAGAGCAATTGGCTGGCGCTCATGATCAGGCTTTGCGTGTGGCGGCTGATCTGCAGAACGTCCGCCGTCGCGCCGAGCAGGATGTAGAAAAGGCTCACAAGTTTGCACTGGAGAAATTCGCCGGTGACTTGTTGCCGATCATCGACAGCCTGGAGCGTGGTCTGGAGTTGTCCAGCCCGGACGACGAAAGCATTCGTCCAATGCGCGAAGGCATCGAGCTGACCCTGAAAATGTTCCAGGACACCCTGAAACGTTATCAGCTGGAAGCGATCGATCCGCATGGCGAACCGTTCAACGCCGTTCAGCATCAGGCAATGGCCATGCAGGAAAGCGCCGACGTCGAACCGAACAGCGTGCTTAAGGTGTTCCAGAAGGGCTATCAGCTCAACGGCCGCCTGCTGCGTCCGGCCATGGTCGTGGTCAGCAAGGCTCCGGCGCCGGTTTCGCCTTCGATTGACGAGCAGGCTTGAAATTAGCCGCAAGGCCCCCATTTAGAAGTCAAGCGTTTAAGTGCTACCGCAGTTAGCCACCACTGCTGCGGCAACCAAATCCAAAGTTTCGGGAGAGTGAACATGGGCAAAATTATCGGTATCGACCTGGGGACTACCAACTCCTGCGTCTCCGTGCTTGAAAACGGCGTAGCCAAAGTTATTGAAAACGCTGAAGGCACGCGTACCACGCCGTCGATCATCGCTTACGCCAACGATGGTGAAATCCTCGTTGGTCAATCGGCCAAGCGTCAGGCTGTGACCAATCCGCACAACACCCTGTATGCGGTGAAGCGTCTGATCGGTCGTAAGTTCGACGAAGAAGTCGTACAGAAAGACATCAAGATGGTCCCGTACAAAATCGCCAAGGCTGATAACGGCGATGCGTGGGTTGAAGTGAACGGCCAGAAAATGTCGCCGCCACAAATCTCCGCTGAAATTCTGAAGAAAATGAAGAAGACCGCCGAAGACTACCTCGGCGAGCCAGTGACTGAAGCGGTAATCACCGTTCCGGCCTACTTCAACGACAGCCAGCGTCAAGCCACCAAAGACGCCGGCCGCATTGCGGGCCTGGACGTAAAACGTATCATCAACGAACCAACCGCAGCCGCTCTGGCTTACGGCATGGACAAGGCGAAGGGCGATCACACCGTGATCGTTTACGACTTGGGCGGCGGTACTTTCGACGTTTCCGTGATCGAAATCGCTGAAGTCGATGGCGAGCACCAGTTCGAAGTACTGGCCACCAACGGTGACACGTTCCTGGGCGGTGAAGACTTTGACATTCGTCTGATCGACTACCTCGTCGACGAATTCAAGAAAGAAAGCGGCATGAACCTTAAAGGTGACCCGCTGGCCATGCAGCGCCTGAAAGAAGCCGCTGAAAAAGCCAAGATCGAACTGTCTTCGAGCAATTCGACCGACGTGAACCTGCCGTACATCACTGCAGACGCCACCGGTCCTAAGCACTTGAATGTGAAGATCTCCCGCGCCAAGCTCGAAGCGCTGGTAGAAGATCTGGTTCAACGCACCATCGAACCTTGCCGCATCGCTCTGAAAGACTCTGGCATCGACATTGGCGCCATCAACGACGTGATCCTGGTCGGCGGTCAGACCCGTATGCCACTGGTTCAGAAGCTGGTGACCGAGTTCTTCGGTAAAGAAGCGCGTAAAGATGTGAACCCGGACGAAGCGGTTGCCATGGGTGCTGCTATCCAGGGCGCAGTATTGGCTGGTGACGTGAAAGACGTTCTGCTGCTGGACGTTAGCCCGCTGACTCTGGGTATCGAAACCATGGGTGGCGTGATGACCGCGCTGATCGAGAAAAACACCACGATTCCTACCAAGAAATCGCAAGTGTTCTCGACTGCCGACGACAACCAGGGCGCAGTGACCATTCACGTGCTGCAAGGTGAGCGTAAGCAAGCCGCTCAGAACAAGTCTTTGGGCAAGTTCGACCTGGCCGAGATTCCACCAGCACCACGTGGCGTGCCACAAATTGAAGTGACCTTCGACATCGACGCCAACGGCATTCTGCACGTAGGCGCCAAAGACAAGGCTACCGGCAAGACCCAGTCGATCGTGATCAAGGCCAACTCCGGTCTGTCCGAGGAAGAGATTCAGCAGATGATTCGCGATGCTGAAGCCAACGTCGACGCAGATCGCCAGTTCGAAGAGCTGGCAACCGCTCGCAACCAGGGCGATGCGCTGGTTCACTCGACTCGCAAAATGGTCGCAGACGCTGGCGATAAAGTGACTGCTGAAGAGAAGACTGCAATCGAAGCTGCTGTTGTTGCGCTGGAAGCCGCTGTCAAAGGCGACGACAAGGCCGCGATCGAAGCCAAGGTTGAAGAGCTGTCGAAAGTCTCCGCTCCGGTGGCGCAGAAGATGTACGCCGAGCAGGCTCAACCTGCTGAAGGTGCTGCACCGCAAGGCGAATCGGCTGAGAAGGCTGACGACGTCGTCGACGCTGAGTTCGAAGAAGTCAAAGACCACAAGTAAGTTGTTGGTCGGCCGGTTGACTGCCTTTAGGCAGTGACTGGTAGGATGTCGCCGCGCGGGGGCTTGCTCCCGCGTTGGCGTGTCTGGAGTTAGCGAATTTTTACAGCATGCGACAAGGCTCGTGTGTTGGCGGTATGGCCGGGAATGCTCCTGCTTTTCGAGCCGAAAGTACCGCATTGAATCAAAGACCAGGATCGTTGAATTGACGTGAGTTGGGTCCGGGCCTGTATTGGGGCTCAACGAGTTTGGCAAGGCTCAGGAGAGGTTTGCCGGACGTCCTTAAGAGTGCAAAGACTTATGGCAAAGCGTGACTATTACGAAGTATTGGGTGTTGAGCGTGGCTCAAGCGAAGCAGACCTGAAAAAGGCCTACCGTCGCCTGGCGATGAAGCACCACCCGGACCGTAATCCCGATGACAAAGCGTCGGAAGATATGTTCAAGGAGGCCAACGAGGCCTACGAAGTCCTGTCCGATTCCAGCAAACGCGCGGCGTACGACCAGTACGGTCATGCCGGTGTCGACCCAAGCATGGGTGGCGGCGGTGCCGGATTTGGCGGTCAGAACTTCTCCGACATCTTTGGTGATGTCTTCAGTGACTTCTTCGGCGGCGGTCGCGGCGGTGCTCGTGGCGGCGCTCAGCGCGGCAGCGATCTGCGTTACACCCTGGAACTGAATCTGGAAGAAGCGGTGCGCGGTACGACCGTGAATATCCGTGTTCCGACATTGGTCAACTGCAAGCCGTGCGACGGTTCGGGTGCCAAGAAAGGCTCCTCGCCGATCACTTGCCCGACGTGCGGCGGTATCGGTCAAGTCCGTATGCAGCAGGGCTTTTTCTCGGTGCAGCAGACATGCCCGCGCTGCCATGGCCAGGGCAAGATCATTTCCGATCCGTGCGACTCGTGCGACGGTCAAGGCCGTGTCGAAGAGTACAAAACCCTCTCGGTGAAAGTGCCGGCCGGTGTCGATACCGGTGACCGCATTCGTCTGTCCGGCGAAGGCGAGGCGGGTGCTCAGGGTGGTCCGACTGGCGACCTGTACGTGGTGATCAACGTGCGTGAGCACGCGATCTTCCAGCGCGATGGCAAGCACCTGTTCTGCGAAGTGCCAATCAGCTTTGTCGATGCTGCGCTGGGTGGTGAGCTGGAGATTCCGACCCTTGATGGCCGCGTCAAACTGAAAATCCCTGAAGGGACTCAGACCGGCAAGCAGTTCCGTGTTCGCGGCAAAGGCGTTGCGCCAGTGCGCGGCGGCGGTGCTGGTGACTTGATGTGCCGAGTGGCGGTCGAAACCCCTGTCAATCTGGGACGTCGTCAGCGCGAACTGCTGGAAGAGTTCCGTAGCTCGCTGGCGGATGACAACAGCCATTCGCCTAAAACCACTGGCTGGTTCGAAGGCGTGAAGCGCTTCTTCGGCGATTTGTAAGGAGTCGGCATGCGACGTATAGCTGTGATGGGCGCTGCCGGGCGCATGGGCAAGATTCTGGTCGAGGCGGTTCAGCAGCGCGCGCCGCTGACCGGGCTGACGGCAGCCATCGTACGCCCCGGCAGCACGCTGATTGGCGTGGATGCTGGTGAACTGGCCTCGCTGGGGCGTATCGGCGTTCCACTGTCCGGCAATCTGGACGCGGTGGCTGATGAGTTCGACGTGCTGATCGACTTCACGCTCCCGGAAGTCATGCTGAAAAACCTGGCGTTCTGCCGTAAGGCGGGCAAGGCCATGGTGATCGGCACGACAGGGCTGGACGCCGCGCAGAAGCAGCTGCTGGCCGAGGCCGGCAAGGATATTCCGATCGTGTTCGCAGCCAATTTCAGTGTCGGTGTGAACCTGTCGCTGAAGCTGCTCGACATGGCTGCTCGTGTGCTGGGTGATGACGCGGATATCGAGATCATCGAGGCTCATCATCGGCACAAGATCGATGCGCCTTCAGGTACGGCTCTGCGCATGGGCGAAGTCATCGCGAGTGCCCTGGATCGTGATCTGCAGAAGGTTGCGGTGTATGGCCGTGAAGGCCATACCGGTGCTCGCGAGCGTGAAACGATCGGCTTTGCCACTGTTCGCGGTGGTGATGTAGTCGGCGATCATACGGTTCTGTTCGCCTGTGAGGGTGAGCGACTGGAGATCACGCATAAAGCTTCCAGTCGCATGACCTTCGCCAAGGGCGCGGTACGTGCTGCGTTGTGGCTGGACGGTCGTGAGCCGGGTCTTTACGACATGCAAGACGTGCTCGATCTGCGTTAAGATGCGCCCGAAACCGGGTTCCAGCACAGTGTTTGGGCCCGGTTTTATTACGCCAAGCGACGTCCTGTCGCATTCCCCGGCCTTTAAGGCTCATTGGCGGTAGACCAAAAATGCCTTTTTCTGTAAGCTACAGCTTTAGTGTGTCCACTAAAAGCGCGCAGAATTATTCGGTGAAGAAGCGGGGTGACGTGTCCATACGTCACTCCGCTTTTTTACAACCTGCGATCGCCCTTTCAGGCTTTATTTACGGGAGGTCTTCTTGACTAAGCCAGCCATACTCGCCCTTGCTGATGGCAGCATTTTTCGCGGCGAAGCCATTGGAGCCGACGGTCAAACCGTTGGTGAGGTGGTGTTCAACACCGCAATGACCGGCTATCAGGAAATCCTTACCGATCCTTCCTACGCCCAACAGATTGTTACCCTGACTTACCCGCACATCGGCAACACCGGCACCACGCCGGAAGACGCCGAGTCCGACCGCGTCTGGTCCGCGGGTCTGGTTATCCGTGACCTGCCACTGGTTGCGAGCAACTGGCGTAACACGATGTCTCTGTCCGACTACCTGAAAGCCAACAACGTTGTGGCAATCGCCGGTATCGACACTCGCCGCCTGACACGCATCCTGCGTGAAAAAGGGGCGCAGAACGGCTGCATCATGGCCGGTGACAACATCTCCGAAGAAGCCGCCATCGCCGCCGCTCAGGGTTTCCCTGGCCTCAAAGGCATGGACCTGGCGAAAGTCGTCAGCACCAAAGAGAAGTACGAGTGGCGCTCGACTGTCTGGGATTTGAAAACCGACAGCCACGCGACTATCGAAGCCTCCGAGCTGCCATACCACGTGGTTGCCTACGACTACGGCGTCAAACTGAATATCCTGCGCATGCTGGTCGAGCGCGGTTGCCGCGTGACCGTGGTGCCGGCGCAGACACCAGCGGCTGAAGCGCTGGCATTGAAGCCGGACGGCGTGTTCCTGTCCAACGGCCCTGGTGACCCGGAGCCTTGCGACTACGCAATCCAGGCGATCAAAGATGTGCTGGAAACCGAAATTCCGGTCTTCGGTATCTGCCTTGGTCACCAACTGCTGGCCCTGGCCTCCGGTGCCAAGACCCTGAAAATGGGTCACGGTCACCACGGTGCCAACCACCCGGTCCAGGATCTGGATACCGGTGTTGTAATGATCACCAGCCAGAACCACGGTTTTGCGGTAGACGAAGCGACCCTGCCAGCCAACGTCCGGGCGATCCACAAATCGCTGTTCGACGGCACCCTGCAAGGTATCGAGCGTACCGACAAGAGCGCCTTCAGCTTCCAGGGTCACCCTGAAGCCAGCCCTGGCCCGAACGACGTAGCACCACTGTTCGATCGCTTCATCAACGAAATGGCCAAGCGACGCTAATCGCTCGCCTTGATGTAGCAAAGCTTGAGGGCGGTCCCGACTCACGGTGGCCCCCTCAGGTCTTCAAGATTGAACAAGACGGCTTGCCGACTGACCTGCGGATTTGAGTGACAAACCCATGCCAAAACGTACAGACATTAAAAGCATCCTGATTCTCGGCGCTGGCCCGATCGTGATCGGCCAGGCCTGCGAATTCGACTACTCCGGCGCCCAGGCCTGTAAAGCCCTGCGCGAAGAGGGTTACCGCGTCATCCTGGTGAACTCCAACCCAGCGACCATCATGACCGATCCGGACATGGCTGACGCCACGTACATCGAGCCGATCAAGTGGCAGACCGTTGCCAAGATCATCGAGAAAGAGCGTCCGGACGCGCTGCTGCCGACCATGGGTGGCCAGACCGCTCTGAACTGCGCACTGGATCTGGAGCGCGAAGGCGTTCTGGAGAAGTTCGGCGTAGAGATGATCGGCGCCAACGCTGACACCATCGACAAGGCTGAAGACCGTTCGCGCTTCGACAAGGCGATGAAATCCATCGGCCTCGACTGCCCGCGTTCGGGTATCGCCCACAGCATGGAAGAGGCCAACGTGGTCCTCGAGAAGCTTGGCTTCCCGTGCATCATCCGTCCGTCCTTCACCATGGGCGGCACTGGTGGAGGTATTGCTTACAACCGCGAAGAGTTCGAAGAAATCTGCGCTCGCGGTCTCGACCTGTCGCCGACCAAAGAGCTGCTGATCGACGAATCCCTGATCGGCTGGAAAGAGTACGAGATGGAGGTTGTCCGCGATAAGAAGGACAACTGCATCATCGTCTGCTCGATCGAAAACTTTGACCCGATGGGCGTGCACACCGGTGACTCGATCACTGTTGCGCCAGCACAGACTCTGACGGACAAGGAATACCAGATCATGCGTAACGCCTCGTTGGCGGTACTGCGTGAGATCGGCGTGGAAACCGGCGGCTCCAATGTTCAGTTTGGCATCTGCCCCGACACTGGCCGTATGGTCGTGATCGAGATGAACCCGCGTGTATCCCGCTCTTCGGCACTGGCCTCGAAAGCCACTGGTTTCCCGATTGCGCGTATCGCCGCCAAGCTGGCGATCGGCTACACCCTGGACGAGCTGCAGAACGAAATCACCGGCGGCGCTACTCCGGCATCCTTCGAGCCGTCCATCGACTACGTCGTGACCAAGCTGCCACGCTTCGCCTTCGAAAAATTCCCGAAAGCCGACGCACGCCTGACCACTCAAATGAAGTCGGTCGGTGAAGTCATGGCCATCGGCCGGACCTTCCAGGAATCTCTGCAGAAAGCCCTGCGCGGTCTGGAAGTGGGCGTTTGCGGTCTGGACGAGAAGCTCGACCTGAGCAACCCGGAAAGCATGAGCGTCCTCAAGCGCGAACTGACCGTGCCGGGTGCCGAGCGTATCTGGTACGTGGCTGACGCCTTCCGTGCCGGCCTGTCGGTCGAAGACATCTTCGGCATGAACATGATCGACCCGTGGTTCCTGGTGCAGATCGAAGATCTGATCAAGGAAGAAGAGAAGGTCAAGACCCTGGGTCTGGCCAGCATCGACCGCGACTTGATGTTTCGCCTCAAGCGCAAAGGCTTCTCCGACATGCGTCTGGCCAAGCTGCTGGGCGTAACCGAGAAGGCTCTGCGTCGCCACCGTCACAAGCTGGAGATCTTCCCGGTCTACAAGCGCGTTGACACCTGCGCGGCCGAGTTCGCCACCGACACCGCTTACCTCTACTCGACGTACGAGGAAGAGTGTGAAGCTGCGCCGTCGGGCCGCGACAAGATCATGATCCTCGGCGGCGGTCCAAACCGTATCGGCCAGGGCATCGAGTTCGACTACTGCTGTGTACACGCGGCGCTGGCCCTGCGCGAAGACGGTTACGAGACCATCATGGTCAACTGCAACCCGGAAACCGTTTCCACCGACTACGACACCTCCGATCGTCTGTACTTCGAACCAGTGACCCTGGAAGACGTACTGGAAATCGTCCGCGTCGAGAAGCCGAAAGGCGTGATCGTCCAGTACGGCGGCCAAACTCCACTGAAACTGGCTCGTGCCCTGGAAGAAGCCGGCGTGCCGATCATCGGCACCAGCCCTGACGCTATTGACCGTGCCGAAGACCGTGAGCGCTTCCAGCAAATGGTTGAGCGCCTGAACCTGCGTCAGCCGCCAAACGCCACCGTGCGCAGCGAAGACGAAGCGATTCGTGCGGCCAGCAAGATCGGTTACCCGCTGGTCGTTCGTCCGTCCTACGTACTGGGCGGCCGCGCGATGGAAATCGTTTACGAAGAAGAAGAGCTCAAGCGCTACCTGCGCGATGCGGTGAAAGTGTCCAACGACAGCCCGGTGCTGCTCGACCACTTCCTCAACTGTGCCATCGAAATGGATGTGGATGCGGTCTGCGACGGCACCGACGTGGTGATCGGCGCGATCATGCAGCACATCGAGCAGGCCGGCGTTCACTCCGGTGACTCCGCGTGTTCCCTGCCGCCGTACTCGCTGCCTGCACACATCCAGGACGAGATGCGCGAACAGGTCAAGAAAATGGCCCTGGAGCTGGGCGTTGTCGGCCTGATGAACGTTCAGTTGGCGCTGCAAGGCGAAGACATCTACGTCATCGAAGTCAACCCGCGCGCTTCCCGTACTGTACCGTTCGTGTCCAAGTGCATCGGTGTTTCCCTGGCCATGATCGCGGCTCGCGTAATGGCCGGTAAAACCCTGAAGGAAATCGGCTTCACCAAAGAAATCATTCCGAACTTCTACAGTGTGAAAGAGGCGGTGTTCCCATTCGCCAAATTCCCTGGTGTGGACCCGATCCTGGGCCCTGAGATGAAGTCCACCGGTGAAGTGATGGGCGTGGGCGACACCTTCGGCGAAGCGTTCGCCAAGGCCCAGATGGGCGCCAGCGAAGTGCTGCCGACCGGCGGTACTGCATTCATCAGCGTGCGTGACGATGACAAGCCTCTGGTTGCAGGCGTGGCCCGTGATCTGATCAACTTGGGCTTCGAAGTGGTCGCCACTGCCGGTACTGCCAAGCTGATCGAAGCCGCAGGCCTGAAAGTGCGTCGTGTGAACAAAGTGACCGAGGGTCGTCCGCACGTGGTCGACATGATCAAGAATGACGAAGTCACCCTGATCATCAACACCACCGAAGGTCGTCAGTCGATCGCTGATTCGTACTCCATTCGTCGTAATGCCTTGCAGCACAAGATTTACTGCACCACTACCATTGCTGCTGGCGAAGCTATCTGCGAAGCGCTGAAGTTCGGTCCCGAGAAGACCGTGCGCCGCTTGCAGGATCTACACGCAGGATTGAAGGCATGATCAAATACCCAATGACCGTCAAGGGCGCTAAAGCCCTGGAAGAAGAACACGCTCACCTGACCAAGGTCGTCCGTCCGAAGCTCAGCCAGGACATCGGTACGGCCCGCGAGTTGGGTGACTTGAAGGAAAACGCCGAATACCACGCTGCTCGTGAGCAGCAAGGTATGGTCGAGGCGCGGATCCGCGACATCGAAGGCCGCATGCAAAACGCGGTGATCATTGATGTCACGACCATTCCTCACACCGGCAAAGTGATCTTCGGTACCACCGTTGAAATCGCCAACGTCGAGACGGATGAAAGCGTCACTTACCACATCGTTGGTGAGGATGAGGCTGACTTCAAGCTCGGCAAGATTTCGGTCGGCTCGCCATTGGCCCGCGCCTTGATTGCCAAGGAAGAGGGTGATGTGGTTGCCGTGAAAACGCCTGGCGGCGTTATCGAGTACGAGATTGTCGAAGTTCGCCACATCTAAGCGCAGGCGCCCGCTACGTGCGGGCGCCATGCTTTGGCAGCTGACTCAGATGTTGTGGGTTGGCGGTCTGTGGCTATTGCACATCGGTCTGCTGCCGGTGCTGGGCAGGATTGGCCTGGCACCGCTGCTGATCGACGAAATCGCAGGCATGCTTGATGCGCTGATGGTGGGGTTCGCCGCAGCGTGTGTGATTTTTCAGGCTTTGGTGCTGGTTCAGGCCGAGGGCCTTGCCAGTCTATGGCGCGATATTCGTGGGCAACTGCTGATGATGGCGCTGTATGCGTGTGCGATGTATGTCGCGGTGCGTATTGGCTGGCCGGATGCCGTGCGTTGGCAAGTGTTCAGCTATCTTGTTCTGGGCTTTTCCGGGCTGGTGCTGGTGTTGCAGCCGGTGCCTGGATGGAGTGGGAGGGTGCGCGAAGCACACCCTTGACCCTTGTCATCACTTGAAGCGATGGACGTTCGACAGCTGCTTGTTGACGCTGAAGTTCTTGCGGTAAATCAGTGCCATCTTGCCGATGACCTGAACCAGGTCCGCTTTGCCGACCTTGCACAGTTCTGCAATGTTCGCCAGGCGCGACTCGCGATCGAGGATGTTGAGCTTGATTTTAATCAGCTCGTGATCCGCCAAAGCGCGTTCAAGTTCGGCTAACACACCTTCAGTCAAACCGTTGTCAGCCACAGTCAAAACTGGTTTCAGATGGTGGCCAATGGATTTGTACTGTTTCTTCTGCTCTTGAGTGAGCGGCATAATCTGACCCCTGCGTCTGATCTTGTAAAAAGCGGCGGCCAGTTTACCCGAGCGAGTCCGGGACCGCCCAGTTAATCACGACCCGTTTTATTTTCGAGGTGGCCCGTGGCCCGTTCCAAGACAAGCCTTAAGTGGCTGCAAAGACATGTCAATGATCCCTATGTGAAGCAGGCGCAGAAGGATGGTTACCGCTCGCGTGCGAGTTACAAGCTTCTGGAGGTCCAGGAGAAATACAAACTGATCCGTCCAGGTATGAGTGTTGTCGACCTGGGAGCGGCGCCCGGCGGCTGGTCGCAGGTCACTAGTCGGCTGATCGGTGGTCAGGGGCGTCTGATCGCCTCGGACATCCTGGAAATGGACAGCATTCCGGACGTGACTTTCATCCAGGGTGACTTCACCCGGGACGACGTGCTCGCTCAGATCCTTGAAGCCGTTGGTAATTCGCAGGTGGACCTTGTGATTTCCGATATGGCCCCCAATATGAGTGGTACGCCTGAGGTGGACATGCCGAAAGCCATGTTTCTATGTGAGCTGGCTCTTGATCTGGCGGCTCGGATACTCAAGCCGGGTGGTAATTTCGTGATCAAGGTGTTTCAGGGCGAAGGGTTTGATGCTTATGTGAAGGACGCTCGTCAGAAATTCGACAAGGTCCAGATGATCAAGCCGGACTCTTCCCGTGGCAGTTCCCGCGAGCAATACATGCTGGCTTGGGGCTACCGCGGCCGTAGTGAGTAAATCGAGGTTTTTTAGCGGGTCGATAGGATTTTCGTATTTCGCCCCGTGAGCATTAGCGAATATTGTGTAGAAAGTGTTTCACAAAGGGTTACAGACGGCGCCTGCCAGAGCCGTAGGTAATGTAGTAAGTTAGGCCGGTGAATATCATGCGAAGCGCGCGCCATTAGCGGAGCTTGCTTCAGAGGGTAGTTAATTGAACGATATGGCAAAGAATCTGATCCTGTGGTTGATCATCGCGGCTGTCCTGGTGACAGTGATGAACAACTTCTCCAGCCCTAACGAGCCGCAGACCCTCAACTATTCCGACTTCATCCAGCAGGTCAAGGATGGAAAGGTCGAGCGCGTAGCGGTTGACGGCTACGTGATTACCGGCAAACGCAACGATGGCGACAGCTTCAAGACCATTCGTCCGGCAATCCAGGACAACGGTCTGATCGGCGACCTCGTGGACAATCATGTCGTAGTCGAAGGCAAGCAGCCTGAACAGCAAAGCATCTGGACTCAGCTCCTGGTCGCAAGCTTCCCGATCCTGGTGATCATCGCCGTGTTCATGTTCTTCATGCGGCAGATGCAGGGCGGCGCCGGTGGAAAGGGCGGGCCAATGAGCTTCGGCAAGAGCAAGGCGCGGCTGCTCTCCGAAGATCAGGTGAAAACCACCTTGGGTGACGTTGCCGGTTGCGACGAAGCGAAGGAAGAAGTCGGCGAGTTGGTCGAGTTCCTGCGTGATCCGGGCAAGTTCCAGCGTCTGGGCGGCCGCATTCCACGCGGCGTGCTGATGGTGGGGCCTCCAGGTACCGGTAAAACGTTGCTCGCCAAAGCGATTGCCGGTGAAGCAAAAGTACCGTTCTTCACCATCTCCGGTTCCGATTTTGTCGAAATGTTTGTGGGTGTCGGCGCCAGCCGTGTTCGTGACATGTTCGAGCAGGCCAAGAAGCACGCGCCATGCATCATCTTCATCGATGAAATCGACGCCGTCGGTCGTCATCGTGGCGCGGGGATGGGTGGCGGTCACGATGAGCGCGAGCAGACTCTCAACCAGTTGCTGGTAGAGATGGACGGCTTCGAAATGAATGACGGCATTATCGTCATCGCGGCAACCAACCGTCCGGACGTACTGGACCCTGCGTTGCTGCGTCCGGGTCGTTTCGACCGTCAGGTTGTCGTCGGTCTGCCGGATATCCGTGGTCGCGAGCAGATTCTCAAGGTTCACATGCGAAAAGTGCCAATGGGTGACGACGTCGCTCCGGCCGTGATCGCTCGTGGTACCCCTGGTTTCTCTGGTGCCGACCTGGCTAACCTGGTGAACGAAGCGTCGTTGTTCGCGGCCCGTGCCGGCAAGCGCATCGTCGAAATGAAAGAGTTCGAATTGGCCAAAGACAAGATCATGATGGGCGCCGAGCGCAAATCCATGGTCATGTCCGAAAAAGAGAAGCAGAACACCGCTTACCACGAGGCAGGTCACGCTATTGTTGGGCGCGTCGTGCCTGAGCATGACCCGGTCTACAAGGTGTCGATCATCCCGCGCGGTCGTGCGCTGGGTGTGACCATGTTTCTGCCGGAAGAAGATCGCTACAGCCTGTCCAAGCGTGCATTGATCAGTCAGATCTGCTCGTTGTACGGAGGCCGTATTGCTGAAGAGATGACCTTGGGCTTCGATGGCGTCACCACCGGTGCGTCAAACGACATCATGCGTGCCAGCCAGATCGCACGGAACATGGTAACCAAGTGGGGCTTGTCGGAAAAACTCGGCCCGTTGATGTACGCAGAAGAAGAGGGCGAAGTGTTCCTCGGTCGCGGCGGTGGCGGTCAGGGTGCAAGCTTCTCCGGTGAGACGGCCAAGTTGATCGACTCCGAAGTGCGCAGCATCATTGATCAGTGCTACGGCACGGCCAAGCAGATTCTCACTGATAACCGTGACAAGCTCGACGCCATGGCTGATGCCTTGATGAAGTACGAAACGATCGATGCTGATCAGATCGACGACATCATGGCGGGTCGTACGCCTCGTGAACCTCGCGACTGGTCAGGCGGCACCGGTACCTCCGGAACTCCTCCGGTGGCACAGGATCCGCGTCCGGAAACACCGATCGGCGGTCCGGCTGCTGACGTTTAAGGTTTGAAATGACTTCTGTTCAGTCCTCGACCCGGTTGCCTTGCGGCAATCGGGTTCTTGATTTAGCCCTGACGCACGTCATGGGTATTCTCAATGTCACTCCCGATTCCTTCTCTGATGGTGGCCAATATAGCCAGCTCGATGCGGCCTTGCGCCACGCTGAGGCTATGGTGGCGGCCGGCGCGACGTTGATTGATGTCGGTGGCGAATCGACCCGGCCGGGTGCCAGGGTGGTTTCACCGCTGGAAGAGCTTGAGCGCGTAGCTCCGGTCGTCGAGCGAATACACCGCGAGCTGGATGTCATTATCTCGGTCGACACTTCCACGCCAGCTGTGATGCGCGAAGCCGCACGACTTGGTGCGGGGTTGATCAATGACGTGCGCTCTCTGCGGCGCGATGGCGCTCTGGATGCGGCTGCGGCCACTGGCCTGCCAGTCTGTCTGATGCATATGCTCGGTGAGCCGGGCGACATGCAGGACAATCCGCAGTATCAGGACGTCACGAAAGAGGTGGGCGAGTTTCTCGCCGAGCGCATGGCTCAGTGTGCGTCGGTAGGAATTACAGCGGACCGGATCATCCTTGATCCGGGCTTTGGCTTCGCAAAAACCTTGCAGCATAATCTAAGCTTGTTCAAGCATATGGAGGCCCTGCGTGCCTTGGGGCGGCCCTTGTTAGTCGGGGTTTCTCGAAAGAGCATGATAGGCCAGGCGTTGAATCGTCCGGTTGGCGAGCGTCTGTATGGTGGTCTGGCGCTCGCAGCGCTGGCTTCGGTCAAGGGGGCGCGTATATTGCGCGTCCATGATGTGGCCGAAACCGTCGATGTGGTGCGGATGATCGCTGCAGTGGAATCAGCCGAATAAGAATGATGGAGTACTTATGACAAAGAAATACTTTGGTACCGACGGCATTCGTGGTCGGGTCGGCGAATATCCGATTACTCCTGACTTCATGCTCAAGCTCGGCTGGGCTGCTGGTATGGCGTTCCGCAAAATGGGCGCCTGCAAGGTATTGGTGGGCAAGGACACTCGGATCTCCGGCTATATGTTCGAATCTGCGCTTGAGGCCGGACTTACTTCGGCAGGTGCTGATGTCATGCTTCTGGGCCCGATGCCGACACCGGCCATCGCCTACCTGACGCGTACCTTCCAGGCCGAAGCGGGCATTGTGATCAGTGCCTCGCACAACCCTCACGATGACAATGGCATCAAGTTTTTCTCCGGGAAGGGCACCAAGCTTCCTGATGAAGTCGAGCATATGATCGAAGAGTTGCTCGACACCCCGATGACGGTGGTTGAATCGAGCAAGATCGGCAAGGTATCGCGCATCAACGATGCTTCAGGCCGCTATATCGAATTCTGCAAAAGCAGCGTCCCGACCGGCACCAGCTTCGCGGGTCTGAAGATCGTGATCGACTGCGCCCACGGTGCGACCTACAAGGTGGCTCCGAGTGTATTCCGTGAGCTGGGAGCCGATGTCGTTGTACTTTCTGCTCATCCAAACGGCCTGAACATCAATGAAAATTGCGGTTCGACCCATATGGAGCCGCTGCAAGCTGCTGTATTGGCCGAGCATGCTGATTTGGGTATCGCCTTTGACGGTGATGGTGACCGGGTTCAGATGGTTGATCATACCGGTACTGTCGTCGACGGTGATGAGTTGCTGTTCATCATTGCTCGCGACCTGCATGAGCAGGGCAAGTTGCAGGGTGGTGTGGTCGGTACGCTGATGAGTAACCTGGGGTTGGAGTTGGCCCTGGCGGATCTGGCGATTCCTTTTGTGCGGGCCAATGTTGGCGACCGTTACGTAATCTCCGAGTTGCTGGAGCGCGATTGGCAGGTGGGTGGTGAAAATTCGGGGCACATTGTCTGCTTCGACCACACCACCACCGGCGACGCGATCATTGCTGCGTTGCAGGTATTGATGGCGCTGAAGACCCGCTCCGAGGGGTTGGCGCAATCGCGTCAGGCGTTGCGCAAGTGCCCTCAGGTGCTGATCAATGTACGATTCGGCGGTGGTGCGAGCCCTCTTGATCATCCATCCGTCAAAGAGGCCAGCGAGCGCGTTACCCAGGCCATGGCTGGTCGTGGGCGCGTGCTGTTGCGCAAGTCCGGGACGGAGCCGCTGGTGCGAGTCATGGTCGAAGGCGAGGACGAAACACAGGTTCGCGGCTACGCCGAAGAGCTGGCAAAACTGGTTACTGAAGTTTCTGCCTGAATTCGGCTTGCCAGTCATGATTGTGTTGGGTAACATCTGCGCCCACTTTGACCGACGAGGTACAGCATGCGTCGCCCTATGGTAGCTGGTAACTGGAAGATGCACGGTACCCGCGCCAGCGTCGCTGAGCTGATCAATGGCCTTCGTCATCTGGCCTTGCCGAGCGATGTTGATGTAGCGGTATTCCCGTCTTGCTTGCATATCAATCAAGTGATTGATGGCTTGAAGGATAAGTCGATTTCGGTCGGCGCGCAGAACTCTGCGGTGGAATCCATGCAAGGTGCGTTGACCGGTGAAGTTGCGCCGAGTCAGTTGGTGGATGCAGGCTGTTCTTTTGTGCTTGTCGGGCACTCCGAGCGCCGCCAGATAATGGGTGAGCAGGACGGAATGCTGATTCGCAAGTTCGCAGCGGCACAGGCATGTGGCTTGATTCCGGTGTTGTGCGTAGGGGAAACCCTTGAAGAGCGCGAAGCTGGAAAAACTCTTGAGGTTGTCGGGCGTCAGCTAGGCAGTATCATAGAGGAGCTCGGTGTTGGTGCTTTTGCAAAGGCAGTAATCGCTTACGAGCCGGTCTGGGCCATTGGTACCGGGCTGACTGCTTCACCGCAACAGGCGCAGGATGTGCATGCAGCCATTCGCGCTCAGTTGGCGGCAGAGAATTCTGAGGTCGCACAAGGTGTGCGGCTTCTATACGGCGGCAGCGTGAAGGCGGCCAATGCGGTCGAACTGTTCGGCATGCCGGATATCGATGGGGGGCTCATTGGTGGGGCTTCCCTGAATGCAGATGAGTTCGGTGCGATTTGTCGCGCCGCGGGAAACTGAAAAAATGCTGGAAACAGTCGTAGTCGTTTTTCATCTGCTGGGTGCATTGGGCGTAGTTGCTCTGGTATTGCTGCAGCAGGGTAAAGGTGCGGATGCTGGCGCGTCTTTCGGAGCAGGTGCTTCAAATACTGTGTTCGGAAGCCAAGGTTCCTCTACCTTTCTTAGTAAGTTTACTGCTATACTTGCCGCCGGTTTCTTCATAACCAGCTTAGGGTTAGGTTACTTTGCTAAAGAGAAAGCTCACCAGCTGACTCAAGTAGGTTTGCCAAACCCGGCAGTGTTGGAAGTTCCAAAGCAACAACCGGCTTCTGATGATGTCCCGGTGCTTCAAGAGCAAAAGTCGGCTACTCCAGCGACTGACGTGCCTCCAGCTCAAGAGCAAAAGTAAGAAGGGTTTCAAGCGTAGTATTGCCGAGGTGGTGGAATTGGTAGACACGCAACCTTGAGGTGGTTGTGCCCATAGGGTGTAGGGGTTCGAGTCCCCTTCTCGGTACCAATTATCAGGAGAGCCCGCTGTTGCGGGCTTTCTTGTAGGTGGAAGGTTACATTGACCCTGTCAGGGATCGGTCGTATACTTCCGCCCCAGCTTTGTCGCGGGGTGGAGCAGTCTGGTAGCTCGTCGGGCTCATAACCCGAAGGTCGTCGGTTCAAATCCGGCCCCCGCAACCAGTTTAAGGAGCCCCTTTTAAGGGGCTTTTTGTTAGCTGGACACTTTCAACGCCGCTGTTCGACGGCGTTTCAAGGATGGGCGTTTCGCCCATTTTTTTATTTTGCACAGCATGCACATACATGCACGAGGGGGTTCAGGTGTCGAGCAAGCTAGAAGAGTTGCAGGCCTTGCTGGCCCCGGTGGTCGTGGCCCTAGGCTATGAATGCTGGGGTATTGAGTTTTCGGCTCAAGGTCGCCACTCAATGTTGCGCGTTTATATCGATAAAGAGGGCGGCGTGCTGGTGGACGATTGTGCCATTGTCAGCCGTCAGATCAGCGGTGTTCTGGATGTTGAAGATCCAATCGCCGTTGAATACACCCTTGAAGTTTCCTCGCCTGGCATGGAACGCCCGCTGTTCACTATTGAGCAGTTTGCAAAATTTGCCGGTGAACAAGTGAAGATCAAGCTGCGCTCGCCTTTTGAAGGCCGACGCAACTTTCAGGGCCTTCTGCGCGGTGTAGAAGAGCAGGACGTCGTGGTGCAGGTAGAAGACCATGAGTTCCTGTTGCCGATCGATATGATCGACAAGGCCAACATTATTCCCAGTTTTGACTGAGACGCGGATCCCGCGGATCCAATGGCTTGCGAAAGGCGAGGCGTACGATGAGCAAAGAAGTACTGCTGGTTGTTGAGTCGGTATCCAATGAAAAGGGCGTACCGGCAAACGTAATTTTTGAAGCGCTGGAGCTGGCTCTGGCCACTGCTACCAAAAAACGTTTCGAGGACGAAGTTGATCTGCGTGTGGAAATCAATCGCCACACCGGTGCTTACGAGACATTCCGTCGCTGGACTGTCGTCGAAGAAGCAGACCTGGACGATCCGGCCATCGAAACCTGGCCGAGCAAGGTTGCAGAAACGCATCCTGGTGCTCAGGTTGGTGATGTAGTCGAAGAAAAGATCGAGTCCATTGAGTTCGGCCGCATCGCTGCACAGACTGCCAAGCAAGTCATCGTGCAGAAAGTTCGCGAAGCCGAGCGCGCTCAAGTCGTTGATGCCTATCGCGAGCGCCTGGGAGAAATCATCTCCGGCACCGTGAAGAAAGTGACCCGCGACAACGTGATCGTCGACCTGGGCAACAACGCTGAAGCGTTGCTGGCTCGCGAAGACATCATTTCTCGCGAAACCTTCCGGGTTGGCGTGCGTCTGCGTGCGCTGCTCAAGGAAATCCGCACCGAGAACCGCGGCCCGCAGCTGATCCTGTCGCGTACCGCGCCGGAAATGCTGATCGAGTTGTTCCGCATCGAAGTGCCGGAAATCGCTGAAGGCCTGATCGAAGTAATGGCTGCGTCCCGTGATCCGGGTTCGCGTGCCAAGATCGCGGTCCGCTCCAAGGACAAACGCATCGACCCGCAAGGCGCTTGCATCGGTATGCGCGGTTCGCGCGTCCAGGCAGTGTCGGGTGAGTTGGGCGGTGAGCGTGTGGACATCGTCCTGTGGGACGACAACCCGGCTCAGTTTGTGATCAATGCAATGTCGCCGGCTGAAGTGGCGGCAATTATCGTTGACGAAGATGCCCATGCAATGGACATCGCCGTTGGCGCAGACAATCTGGCTCAGGCCATTGGTCGGGGTGGTCAGAACGTGCGTCTGGCTAGCCAGTTGACTGGCTGGACCCTGAACGTGATGACCGAATCGGACATCCAGGCTAAGCAGCAAGCAGAAACCGGCGACATCCTGCGCAACTTCATCGACGAGCTAGAAGTCGACGAAGACCTGGCACAGGTGCTGGTAGATGAAGGCTTCACCAGCCTGGAAGAGATTGCCTACGTACCGTTGGAAGAAATGCTCAACATCGACGGCTTTGACGAAGAAACCGTCAACGAGCTTCGCGCTCGCGCCAAGGATCGTTTGTTGACCAAAGCCATCGCTACTGAGGAAAAGCTGGCAGACGCCCATCCGGCCGAAGACCTGCTCTCGCTTGAGGGTATGGACAAGGATTTGGCGATGGAACTGGCGGTGCGCGGCGTAATTACCCGCGAAGACCTGGCCGAGCAGTCTATTGACGATCTGCTCGACATCGACGGCATTGACGATGATCGTGCCGGCAAGTTGATCATGGCCGCCCGAGCCCATTGGTTCGAGTAATTAGGCGCGGCCTGAGGAGAGAAGTGCATGACGCAAGTCACGGTGAAACAACTGGCCGATGAGGTCAAAACACCGGTAGAGCGCCTGTTGCAGCAGATGCGTGAGGCAGGTCTGCCGCACACCGCCGCCGATGAAGGTGTGAGCGATAGTGAGAAGCAGTCTTTGCTGACTCACTTGAAGAGCAGCCACAAGGCGAAAGTGGAAGAACCGCGCAAGATTACATTGCAGCGCAAAACCACCAGCACCCTGCGTGTTGCTGGCAGCAAAAGCATCAGCGTTGAAGTACGCAAGAAGAAAGTCTTCGTACAGCGCAGCCCGGAAGAAATCGAAGCCGAGCGCAAACGCGAACTGGAAGAACGTCGCGCAGTAGACAATGCTGCACGTCAGAAGGCTGAAGAAGAAGCCAAGCGTCGCGCCGAAGAAGAAGCGCGTCGCCAGCCTGCTGCTGCGCAAACCGCTACTAACGACGCCGTTGCAGCGCCTGCTGCAGTTGCCGAGCCAGTACGCGAAAGCGCACCGGTTGTAGCCGCTGCTCCAGCACCGTCTGCTGACGTTCGCAACAAGCAGAACGAACAGCGCCGTCCGGATAAACCACGTGCCGACGATAACAATCGTCGCAGCGGTGGTGGCGACGGCGAGCGTAAAAACGCTCCGCATCGTGCCTCGGTCAAAGAGAAAGCGCCTGCTCCACGCGTTGCCCCACGTACTACCGACGAAGAAAGCGATGGCTTCCGTCGTGGTGGTCGCGGCAAGGCCAAGCTGAAAAAACGCAACGCCCACGGTTTCCAGAGCCCAACCGGCCCTGTCGTGCGTGATGTGCAGATCGGCGAGACCATCACTGTTGGCGATCTCGCCAATCAGATGTCGGTCAAGGCTGCTGAAATCATCAAGTTCATGTTCAAACTGGGTACTCCAGCGACCATCAACCAGGTGCTTGATCAGGAAACTGCTCAACTGGTAGCCGAAGAACTGGGCCACAAAGTGACCCTGGTCAGCGACACCGCCCTGGAAGATTCCCTGGCCGAGTCCCTGAAGTTTGAAGGTGAGACGTTCTCCCGTGCGCCAGTCGTGACCGTAATGGGCCACGTTGACCACGGTAAGACGTCGCTGCTCGACTATATCCGTCGTGCCAAGGTAGCTGCTGGCGAAGCCGGCGGTATCACCCAGCACATCGGTGCGTACCACGTTGAAACTGATCGCGGCATGGTCACTTTCCTCGATACCCCGGGTCACGCCGCGTTTACCGCAATGCGTGCCCGTGGTGCCAAGGCGACTGACATTGTGATCCTGGTCGTTGCAGCGGACGACGGCGTAATGCCGCAGACCATTGAAGCGGTCCAGCACGCCAAGGCTGCCGGTGTTCCACTGGTTGTTGCAGTGAACAAAATCGACAAGCCGGGCGCTGATCTCGATCGCATCCGTAGCGAACTGTCGGTTCACGGCGTGACTTCGGAAGAGTGGGGCGGCGACACCCCGTTCGTATCGGTTTCGGCGAAAGTCGGTACTGGCGTGGACGAGTTGCTCGAAGCTGTTCTGCTGCAAGCTGAAGTTCTGGAACTGAAAGCGACGCCTTCGGCTCCTGGCCGTGGCGTTGTGGTTGAATCGCGTCTCGACAAAGGTCGTGGCCCGGTTGCAACCGTTCTGGTTCAAGACGGTACCCTGCGCCAAGGCGACATGGTGCTGGTCGGTTCGAACTATGGCCGTGTACGTGCCATGCTCGACGAGAACGGCAAGCCAATCAAGGAAGCCGGTCCTTCCATCCCTGTCGAGATCCTCGGCCTGGACGGTACCCCGGACGCTGGCGACGAGATGAGCGTGCTGTCGGACGAGAAGAAAGCCCGTGAAGTGGCTCTGTTCCGTCAAGGCAAGTTCCGCGAAGTCAAACTGGCTCGCGCTCACGCCGGCAAGCTGGAAAACATCTTCGAAAACATGGGTCAGGCAGAGAAGAAGACGCTCAACATCGTCCTCAAATCCGACGTCCGTGGTTCGCTGGAAGCGTTGAACGGTGCCTTGAACGGCCTGGGTAACGACGAAGTGCAAGTGCGTGTTGTCGGTGGCGGTGTCGGTGGTATCACCGAGTCCGACGCCAACCTGGCGCTGGCCTCCAGCGCTGTACTGTTCGGCTTCAACGTGCGTGCCGATGCTGGCGCTCGCAAGATCGTCGAGCAGGAAGGTCTGGATATGCGTTACTACAACGTGATCTACGACATCATCGAAGACGTCAAGAAAGCCCTCACCGGTATGCTGGGCAGCGATGTTCGCGAGAACATCCTGGGTACCGCTGAAGTGCGCGACGTGTTCCGTTCGCCGAAGTTTGGCGCGATCGCCGGTTGCATGGTTATCGAAGGTGTTGTTCACCGTAACCGTCCAATCCGTGTACTGCGTGAAGACATCGTTATCTTCGAAGGCGAGCTGGAATCCCTGCGCCGCTTCAAGGATGACGCTTCCGAAGTACGTGCCGGCATGGAATGCGGTATTGGCGTCAAGAGCTACAACGACGTCAAAGCTGGCGACAAGATCGAAGTCTACGAGAAGGTTCAGGTTGCTCGCAGCCTCTAACTCGCGCACTTCAAGGGCCACGGCGAGCCGCCGCATGCAAGTGCGCGGCACGGCGTCAGGACTCTAAACGCAACGCCCGGTCTGGCTTTTGTCAGGCCGGGCGTTTGCCGCTTTCAGACCCCACGGGTTTCACCGTGTGGCAGTAACAGGTAACAAGACATGGCAAAAGAATATAGCCGTACCCAACGTATTGGCGATCAGATGCAGCGTGAGCTGGCACAGCTGATCCGTCGTGAAGTCAAAGACCCGCGCGTCGGCCTGGTCACCATTACTGCTGTTGAAGTCAGCCGTGACGTCGGTCACGCCAAGATCTTCATCACCGTGATGGGTCAGGACAACGCCGAAGACATCGCGCAAAGCATTAAGGTGCTCAACTCCGCCGCCGGTTTCCTGCGCATGCAGTTAGCTCGCGAAATGAAGTTGCGCAGCGTTCCACAGTTGCACTTCCACTATGACGAAAGCGTCGTGCGTGGTGCTCATCTGTCGGCATTGATCGAACGTGCGGTAGCTGAAGACAATCAGCATCCGGTTGCGGCAGAAGCCGAAGACACCAAGGAGTAATCGGTGGCTCAGGTCAAACGTATCCGTCGTAACGTCAGCGGTATCATCCTGCTCGACAAACCGCTGGGGTTTACCTCCAACGCCGCGTTGCAGAAGGTTCGCTGGTTGCTGAACGCCGAGAAGGCCGGGCACACCGGCAGTCTCGATCCGCTGGCCACCGGCGTGTTGCCGTTGTGCTTCGGTGAGGCCACCAAGTTTTCGCAATACCTGCTCGATTCCGACAAGGCTTATGAAACCCTGGCGCAACTGGGCAAGACCACCACCACGGCGGATGCCGAGGGTGAAGTTTTGCAGGAACGCCCGGTGACCGTTGGTCGCACCGATGTCGAAGCTGTTTTGCCCGGTTTTCGCGGGCAAATCAGTCAGATACCGCCGATGTACTCGGCGCTTAAACGTGATGGCCAGCCGTTGTACAAGCTGGCCCGGGCAGGTGAAGTAGTGGAGCGCGAACCGCGTTCTGTTACTATTACGCGCTTGGAATTACTGGCCTTTGAAGGTGATACTGCGCGGCTTGCAGTGGATTGCACCAAAGGAACCTATATCCGCACCCTGGTGGAGGATATCGGTGAGCAACTCGGTTGTGGCGCATACGTTGCTGAACTGCGACGTACCCAGGCCGGGCCTTTCACGCTGGCCCAGACGGTCACGCTGGAAGAGTTGGAAGCGGTACATGCCGAAGGTGGCAACGAAGCGGTCGACCGCTTTTTGATGCCCTCGGACAGCGGCTTGCTGGATTGGCCACTGTTGCAGTTCTCGGAGCACAGCTCGTTCTACTGGCTTAACGGCCAACCGGTACGAGCCCCGGATGCACCGAAGTTCGGCATGGTACGGGTACAGGATCACAATGGTCGCTTCATCGGTATCGGTGAAGTGAGCGAAGACGGGCGCATCGCGCCACGTCGACTGATTCGGTCAGAATGACCGAACGAGGGTGGCTGTTAACAGGCACGGTCACTCCTCATTTTTAGATACAGGGATTTGTCCCTGGCCTGTTGAAGCTGTTTCTTTGAAACAGTTTCCTGATAAAAGGATTGCCTCATGGCTCTCGACGTTCAAGAAAAAGCTCAAATCGTAGCTGACTACCAGCAAGCTGTTGGTGACACTGGTTCGCCAGAAGTGCAAGTTGCACTGCTGACCCACAACATCAACAAGCTGCAAGGTCACTTCAAGATCAACGGTAAAGATCACCACTCCCGTCGTGGTCTGATCCGTATGGTAAACCAGCGTCGTAAGCTGCTGGACTACCTGAAAGGCAAGGATCTGGGTCGTTACCAGGCTCTGATCGGTCGCCTGGGTCTGCGTCGCTAATAAGCGATTGCGCTAGAGGTTGGTTGTCTGTCGTACGTCAGTGGGTTTCCCGCTGGCGCATGGCAGGCTCCCAGCCTCAAGTTTTATCTGGATACCTGCTTTACCTGGACAATGACAGTCGGGCCGATTCCCGACGTTGCCCAAGAATTTCGCAAGAAGACAAGTTCCCCAAGAGCCACAAAAGAAGGTAGGACACCGTGAACCCGGTAATCAAAAAATTCCAGTTCGGTCAGTCGACCGTTACCCTCGAGACTGGCCGTATCGCCCGTCAGGCCTCCGGCGCAGTATTGGTCACCGTTGACGACGACGTCAGCGTATTGGTGACTGTGGTCGGCGCCAAGCAAGCCGATCCAGGCAAGGGCTTCTTCCCTCTGTCTGTTCACTACCAGGAAAAAACTTACGCTGCCGGTAAGATCCCTGGCGGTTTCTTCAAGCGTGAAGGCCGTCCTTCCGAGAAAGAAACCCTGACTTCCCGACTGATCGACCGTCCGATCCGTCCGCTGTTCCCAGAAGGCTTCATGAACGAAGTGCAGGTTGTCTGCACCGTCGTTTCCACCAGCAAGAAGACCGATCCGGACATCGCTGCGATGATCGGTACTTCGGCTGCGCTGGCCATCTCCGGCATTCCTTTCGATGGCCCGATCGGCGCTGCCCGCGTTGCGTTCCATGAAAGCACCGGTTATCTGCTGAACCCGACTTACGAACAACAGAAAGCTTCGAGCCTGGACATGGTCGTTGCCGGTACTTCGGAAGCCGTTCTGATGGTTGAATCGGAAGCCAAAGAGCTGACCGAAGACCAGATGCTGGGCGCGGTACTGTTTGCTCACGACGAGTTCCAGGTGGTGATCAACGCCGTTAAAGAACTGGCCGCTGAAGCTGCCAAGCCGACCTGGACCTGGGCTCCACAGCCAGAAGCCACTGCTCTGCTGGGCGCTATCCGTGCCGAGTTCGGCGACGCGATCTCCCAGGCTTACACCATCACCATCAAGGCCGACCGTTACGCTCGCCTGGGTGAGCTGAAAGACCAGGTGGTTGCCAAGCTGTCCGGTGAAGAAGGCCAGCCTTCTTCCAGCGAAGTCAAAGCCGCTTTCGGCGAAATCGAATACCGCACCGTTCGCGAAAACATCGTAAACGGCAAGCCACGTATCGACGGCCGCGACACCAAGACCGTACGTCCTCTGAACATCGAAGTCGGTGTTCTGCCAAAGACCCACGGTTCGGCACTGTTCACCCGTGGCGAAACCCAGGCCCTGGTTGTTGCAACACTGGGCACCGCCCGTGACGCACAACTGCTGGACACTCTGGAAGGCGAGAAAAAAGACCCGTTCATGCTGCACTACAACTTCCCTCCGTTCTCGGTAGGTGAGTGTGGTCGCATGGGTGGCGCTGGTCGTCGCGAAATCGGTCACGGCCGTCTGGCCCGTCGTTCGATTGCAGCCATGCTGCCTGCCGCTGACGTGTTCCCGTACACCATCCGTGTGGTGTCGGAAATCACCGAATCCAACGGTTCGAGCTCGATGGCTTCCGTTTGCGGTGCTTCCCTGGCCCTGATGGACGCTGGTGTGCCGATGAAGGCTCCGGTTGCCGGTATCGCCATGGGTCTGGTTAAAGAAGGCGAGAAATTCGCTATCCTGACCGACATCCTGGGTGACGAAGACCACCTGGGCGACATGGACTTCAAAGTAGCCGGTACCGCCAAAGGTGTGACCGCGCTGCAGATGGACATCAAGATCAAAGGCATCACCGAAGAAATCATGGAGATCGCTCTGGGCCAAGCCCTGGAAGCGCGCCTGAACATCCTCGGTCAGATGAACCAGATCATTGGCCAGTCGCGTACCGAATTGTCGGAAAACGCTCCGACCATGATCGCGATGAAAATCGACACCGACAAAATCCGTGATGTTATCGGTAAAGGCGGCGCGACCATTCGTGCGATCTGTGAAGAGACCAAGGCTTCGATCGACATCGAAGACGACGGCTCGATCAAGATCTTCGGCGAAACCAAGGAAGCGGCTGAAGCTGCCCGTCAGCGCGTTCTGGGTATCACCGCTGAAGCTGAAATCGGCAAGATCTACATCGGTAAGGTTGAGCGCATCGTCGACTTCGGCGCATTCGTCAACATCCTGCCTGGCAAGGACGGTCTGGTTCACATCTCGATGCTGAGCGACGCTCGCGTAGAGAAAGTGACCGACATCCTGAAAGAAGGCCAGGAAGTGGAAGTTCTGGTACTGGACGTGGACAACCGCGGCCGTATCAAGCTGTCCATCAAAGACGTAGCAGCAGCCAAGGCTTCGGGCGTTTAATCACTCCCCACGCCTGACCGCTTCAACGTTATAAAAAATGCCCCGTAGTGAAAGCTGCGGGGCATTTTTTTGCCTGCAAAAAAATGAGACGAACCATGAAGTTGCCTGACCCCAAAGTCAGTGCTAGGTTTAGCCCACTGCCCGTGTAGCTCAGTTGGTAGAGCAGCGCACTCGTAACGCGAAGGTCGCAGGTTCGATTCCTGTCTCGGGCACGAGCGACACGTTGTTTTCAGATGATCCCGAATGGTTCTGAAGGCCAGATAAACCGGGCTTCAAACGGTTTTTTTGCGTCAGAGAGATCCTTGATGATCCAGATCCATCTTCCATTCCCCAGATCAAAGAGAACGCCATGACCGTTAAAGAATTGACCCAAGAAGCCAGACACGAAGAAGCGCTGAAGAAGTACTTGCTGGATTCGCCCCAGCTAGCCGAAGAGATCAAGGATTTGCCCGCCGACGATCAGAAAGACCAGATCCAGTGGGCATTCGAGGATGAGGCAGAGTCTCAGGGCTTGCAGCCTTGGGAACTGACGCTCAAGTACACCTCAACCCCTGAAGAGTTCGAGGCTGCGCGCCTTGTTCTGCACAAGGAGGCTGCCGAGGTGTTGGGCGTCGAGTGGGAAGAGTACTGCGAGATGAATAATCTGGTGGTCTGATAAAAACGCCAGCCTCACGAGGCTGGCGTTTTTCATTCACACAGGCGTTATCAAAGGCTCAGGCGCATCGACAGATCGACAGCCTTCACATCCTTGGTCATCGCACCAATCGAGATGTAATCCACCCCGGTTTCGGCGATCGGTAGCAGCGTGCTTTCGTTGATACCGCCGCTGGCCTCCAGTTTTGCCTTGCCGCCGTTCAGGCGCACGGCTTCGCGCATGTCATCCAGACTCAACTCATCGAGCATGATGATGTCGGCACCGGCCGCCAGGGCTTCCTTCAGCTCCTCCAGGCTTTCCACTTCGATCTCCACCGGTTTGCCCGGGGCAATCTTGTGCGCGGCTTTGATGGCCTCCGGGATGCCACCGCAGGCGGCAATATGGTTTTCCTTGATCAGGAAGGCGTCGTACAGGCCGATGCGGTGGTTATGGCACCCGCCGCAGGTCACGGCGTATTTCTGCGCCAGACGAAGCCCCGGCAAGGTTTTACGGGTATCGAGCAACTTCACCTGAGTCTCGGCAACGTAATCCGCCAGGTACTGCGCGCGCGTGGCCACGCCAGAAAGCAACTGCAGGAAGTTCAGTGCACTGCGTTCGCCCGTCAGTAACGAGCGCGCCGGGCCTTCGAGGTGGAACAGCACCTGATTGGGTTTCACCCGCTCGCCATCGCGCACCTGCCAGTGCACCGCAACACGTGGGTCCAACTGCCGAAACACTGCGTCAACCCAGGCTGTACCGCAGATGACGGCAGCGTCGCGGGTAATGATGGTGGCTTTGGCCAGGCGTTCGGCCGGGATCAGCTGTGCGGTGATGTCGCCGCTGCCGATGTCTTCGAGCAACGCACGGCGCACGTTGGCTTCGATTTCGGCGGTCAAATCGGCGAGACGTAGATTCGGCATAACGGACTCCACAAACAAAGTGGCCCGATTATAGGGCCATGGCGCAGGGCAACCCAAGGCATCAGAGGCGTTCCCATCGCTCTGAAACCTGCATTTGGTCGATTCGCCTGAGCAATCGGCACTAAGTCAGCGTCTGCCATAAGCGTCTATTTCAATGGGAAACGCAGAGTCTGCTGGTAGAGGGGACATCTTTTGCAAGATAATCCGCCTTGCTTTTGACGTCATGGCTTTGACGTGGATTTGGATTGACGACTATTCGAAGACTCACCGTTTCAGGAGGCCTGAATGCACAACGACGGGAATGTAGTGCCTTTGCACAAGGTTGCTACCGACCAGGCGACTCACTCGCCGCTCGCCCGCCTGCCTGTGATACTGCTTCAGGTTCGCGACAAAGCCGCCCAACAGCTCAGGCATGGTTTGCAGGAATTGTTCGATAACGCCGACGACACGCTGTTCGAAATGGCCGACCGGGCCCGCAATGACGTCGAACAGAACCTCTTCTTCGAAGCCATGCGCGACTTGCGCCTCAAGCGCAAAAACATCGAACGCGGCTTTCTCGAACAATTCTTCGAGGCTTTTGTCAGCCTCACCCAGTACGACATCAGTCAATCTGCCTTGCCCTCGGCGTTGGCCTTCGACGCTTCGGTGTCGCTGCCCGATGACGACATGGAGCGCAGCGTGGCAGTGGAGGCGATGGTCAGCAAAGTGCTGAACCGCGACGGCTTTGCCCTGGAGCAATTGACCGCCCGACTCAGCGCACTGCTGGGCAGGGAACTGCTCGATCTGCACAACCCCATGGGGCCGGCGATGCTCTGCGAGTACTTTTTGCAGGCCGGGCGCAACCTGGGGGTGGAGATCAAGGTCAAGCTGATCATCCTCAAGCTGTTCGAGCGCTATGTGCTCAGGGATGCCAACCAGCTTTACGCCGAAGCCAATCAGTTGCTGAGCGCCACCGGTGTTCTGCCCGACCTTAAGCCCGCGCCTGCGCGTCGGGTCACGGATCGTGCGGCGGCCAGCGTCGGAGCTGAACCCGCGCCGGCCAACACTCGCGCAGGTGGCCCGCCGATCGACGACAACGTGCAGGAAGTCTTCGCGGCGTTGCAGGAGTTGCTGTTTCACGTGCGTGGCAGTGTCGCGCCAACCCTTGAAGCCAGTGCCCAGACACAGCCGATTTCCACCCGTGACCTAATGCGGCTGCTCTCGCACTTGCAGCAATATGTGCCGGCGCCGGCAGCCCAGGACGACTTCGATCTGCGAAACCAGCTCGAACAACTGCTGACCCGGGTCAGCGTCAAAAGTGGCAAGTCACGCGTGGTCGGGGTGGCCGACGAAGACGTGATAAACCTGATCGCCATGCTCTTCGAATGCATCCTCGATGACCGCAACCTGCCGGACTCGCTCAAGGCGTTGATCGCCCGTTTGCAGATCCCGATGCTGAAAGTGGCGGTGCTCGACAAGAGCTTCTTCAGCCGCAGCAGTCACCCGGCCCGACGCCTGCTCAATGAAATCGCCACCGCAGCCATGGGCTGGGGCGAGTGCGATGACCATGAGCGCGACAGCCTGTATCTGCGCATCGAGCAAGTGGTGCAACGGTTGCTGAACGATTTTGTCGATGATCCGGCGGTCTTTTCCGAATTGCTCGCTGATTTTCTCGCCTTCACCAGCGATGAGCGCCGTCGCAGTGAGCTGCTGGAGCAACGTACCCGTGACGCCGAAGAAGGCCGCGCCAGGACTGAACTGGCCCGCCAGCGCGTCGAACAGGTGCTGAATCAGGCCTTGTTGGGCAAAGTATTGCCGCAGCGGGTGGTGGTGTTTGTCCAGGAAGCGTGGAGCCAGGTGCTGCTGCTGACCTGTCTCAAGCACGGCGATCAGTCGGCCGAGTGGCACGCCGATGTGCGGTCCATGGAGCAATTGATCTGGAGCGTGCAGCGTCATGATGAACCCGATGCGAGCCTGCGCTTGTTGGCGCTGGTGCCTGGGTTGCTCAAGTCATTGCGCGACGGGCTGAGCAGTTCGGCCTTCGATCCGTTCGCCACCAGCGAATTTTTCAGTGAGCTGGAAGCCTTGCACGTTCAGCTGTTCGAACGTCCTGGGCAAAAGCTTGAGCAGTCTGTCGATACACCGGTAATGGTCGAAGTGCGGCAGGAAATCATCCTGCGAACCGCGGACGAAGGGCCGGTCGATACGGCGTCAGTGCGCTTGCCGGAGGACGATGCCGGTCTGCTTCAGGTCGATCAACTGCGGTTGGGGTGCTGGGTCGAGTTTCAGGAAGACGAGGAAAACACCCTTCGCTGCAAGCTGGCGGCGATCATTGAAGCCACCGGCAAGTATATTTTCGTCAATCGCACCGGGATGAAAGTGCTGGAGCGCAGCCGCACCGGTCTGGCGCTGGAATTCCGTCGTGGCGCGGTGCGCGCGCTGGACGACACCTTGCTGTTCGACCGGGCGCTGGAGTCGGTGATCGGCAACCTGCGGCGCCTCAATCGCGGCAAGTGATCGCGCCCCGAGGGTCTATCGCGGCATACTGGGCGCCTACACAGTCGTCGTTGAAGGAACCTGTATGCAGTTGGACCCCGCGAGCGGTTGGTGTCAGGGCGTAGATATTTGCCCCTCGCCCAACTTCAATGCGCGCCCCTCGGGCGAAATTTCCCTGCTGGTGATCCACAACATCAGCCTGCCGCCTGCGCAATTCGCCACCGGCAAGGTGCAGGAATTTTTCCAGAATCGTCTGGATGTCACGGAGCATCCCTACTTTGAAGGGATCGCCGACCTGCGTGTGTCTGCGCATTTTCTGATCGAACGTGACGGCACCGTCACTCAGTTTGTCTCTTGTCTTGAGCGTGCCTGGCATGCCGGCGTCTCGAGTTTTGAGGGCCGGGAAACCTGTAACGATTTTTCCGTGGGCATCGAACTTGAAGGCACGGATGATCTGCCGTTCACCGACGCTCAGTATCAAGCGTTGACGACCCTGACCCGGCAGCTGCAAAGCGCCTTCACGGCCATCACCGCACAGCGCATCTGCGGGCATAGCGACATCGCACCCGGGCGTAAAACCGATCCGGGGCCAGCGTTCGACTGGGCACGCTATCGCGCCGCCCTGGCAAAAGCTGCTCTGGGAAATAAGGAGTAACAATGAGTTTTCTGGTGTTGCTGTTGGCGGTCTGGATCGAGAAGTTCTCGGGCCTGCGTCATCGGGTTCAGCGCGATGGTGGATGGGTTCGCGAGCTGAACAAGCTTGAGGTCAGTCCGCGTCTGGCGAACAGTCCGTGGCTGGTCTTGGTGATCCTGGTGTTGTTGCCAGTGGCACTGCTGGGTTTGCTGCTGCTGGTACTGGACCCGGTGGCTTACGGTCTGCTGGCGTTGCCGGTGCACCTGCTGGTGGTGATTTACAGTCTCGGCCGCGGTGATCTGCTGGCCGGTCTCGGGCCGTTTCGCGATGCCTGGCGCCGGGAAGACCTGCAAGCGGCCGCTCATGTGGCGGACCGCGATGTGGGTATCTGCGCCGATAGCGGCGAACAACTGCTGGAACGGGTCGAAGGGCATCTGCTGTGGGAGGCTTATCAGAGCTTTTTCGCGGTGATTTTCTGGTACTTCCTGCTGGGTCCGGTCGCAGCCCTGAGCTATCGACTGCTGGCCCTGGCCGAAGAACACGGGCAGAACCCGGCCGTGGTCGAGCGCGCGACAAAACTGCGTCATGCGTTCGACTGGGTGCCGGTGCGATTGTTGGCGGCAAGTTTTGCGTTGGTCGGCAACTTTGTCGCGGTCGGCCGAGTGATGCTGCACGAACTGCTGAACTGGAACATCAGCGCCGCTCAACTGATCGAGAAGGTCGGGCTGGTGGCCGGTGAAATCCCGGCACCGGTGGTCGGACCAGACGGCATCAACAACCTCGACCGGATCTGGGAACTGTTGCTGCGCGCGGCAGTGCTCTGGTACGCCGGTTTTGCGTTGTGGACCGTCTTTCCGTAAGCACACTGAACTCCATTTGTGGCGAGGGAGCTTGCTCCCGTTGGGGGCAAAGCCCCCTCGTTAACCTTAAGTTACAAAACCTCCCGCCGATTTAAGCTATACAGAGACAGCGCCGAATAGTGGCTATCTGCTCTCGACCCGCGCCTGCCAATAAAAATAAGAAATCAAAGGGAGACTTCCAGTGAAGAGCTTGCTCTATCCCGCCGTCGCGCTGATGAACCGCCTGAGCTTCGGCATGAAGTTCAGCCTGATCAGTGTGCTGTTCCTTGTGCCGATGCTGGTGACCAACTTCTATCTGGTACGTGATTCCTATCGCGAATTCCAAGGCACCCGAGTCGAACTGCAAAGCCTCGACCTGCTGGGCAGCAGCCTGACGCTACGGCGCGATCTGGAAACCCTGAACAACCTGGTGCAGATCAACGTCACCCTCGGTCAGTCCGGCAAGGCCGGCAATGTCGAGTCGCAGATCAGTACCTTGGGGCAAAATGTGCTGACCCGTTTGCAAGGGCTGACAGCGATGACCGCTGACCCCGAGCAAATCACGGTTTTCGATGCTAAACGCGATGAAATGATCGCCGCGTTCAAGGCCCAGCAAGCGGAAAACTCCCTGCAAAGCAAAAGCGCGATGATCGGCAAGTTGCTCGGCAACGCGCAAATTTTCAGCCAGATCATCGCCAGTCAGGCCGGCCTCAGCCGCGACACCCAGAGTGACATGCGCCAGCTGAGCGAACTCATCACCAATGTCACCCCGCCCGTTACCCAGCTTCTGGGCGAAGGTCGGGCGATGGGCTCTTTTTCGCTGGGGCAGGGCTTTCTCAACTCGGCATCGAGTACCCGTTTTGATGAGTTGCTGGCGCAGATCGAAAAACTACAGGCCGAATATGCCCTGAAGTTGCAGGACGCGCTGGGCTCTAGCAAAGCGGCACGGGAAACCCTGGCCGCCCAGGCCGATAGCAGCAAGGCATCGTTGAAAAAGGCCAGTGAACTGTTCGAAGAGCAGGTAGTGATGGCCGACACGCTGGATGCGCCGTGGCAGGGCTTTTACGACCAGGTCACGGGCCTGATGGACCAGACGTACCAACTCAATGAAGCCACCCTGAAGTTTCTCGGCACCCAGCTGCAACAGCGACTGGAGCAGAACCGCACCCATATGGTCTTGCAGGCCGTGGCGCTGTCGGTGGTGTTTGTGTTGATTTTTTACCTCTACGGCGGCTTCTACGCCTCGACCCGCACCACCCTCAAACGTCTGGGCGCGGTGATGGACAAAGTCGCGGCCGGCGACATGACGGTGACCTTCAGCGCCAACAGCCGTGATGAACTGGGCGAGTTGGGCGAGGTGTTCAACGGCACCGTGAAGAAAATCCATGATCTGATCGAGCGGGTCGGCCAGACCGTCACTGAGGTCGAGCGCCAGGCCGGGCAGGTGGAGAACGTTTCCGCCCAGAGCAACCAGGCGGTGGCGGGGCAGCGCACGCAGATCGAGCAGGTCGCCACGGCCATGAACCAGATGTCGGCCACCTCACTTGAGGTTGCACGCAGTGCCGCCGCAGCGGTCAGCAGCGCCCATAGCGTCAATGACGAGACCATCAGCGGTCGCGGGTTGGTGGAATCCCAGCAGGGCAGCATCGCTGCACTGGCCAGTGAGATCGATCAGTCGGTGCTGGTGATCAATCAACTGGCCAGCGACAGCCAGTCCATCAGCCGTGTGCTGGAGGTGATCAAGAGCATCGCCGAACAGACCAACCTCTTGGCCCTCAACGCGGCCATCGAAGCCGCTCGGGCCGGTGAGCAGGGGCGTGGTTTTGCGGTGGTGGCGGACGAGGTTCGGACCCTGGCCAAGCGCACCCAGCAATCGACCGAGGAAATCGAGCAGATGATCGCCAAGCTGCACAGCGGTGTCGGCGCTGCGGTGAAGGCGATGGGGACCAGTCATCAGATGGCCAACGGCACGGTGGGGCAGTCGGAAAAGGTTCAGCAAGCGCTGGAAAACATCCTCGGTGCCGTCGGCATGATCGTCGATCAGAACCAGCAGATCGCCGCCGCGGTAGAGCAGCAGACCGCCGTGGCCCATGACATCGACCAGAATATTGTCGAGATCAACCGCGCCGGTGAGCGTACTGCCGAAGGTGCACACCAGACCGAGGACGCCAGTCGCGCGTTGTCGGCTCAGGTGGTGGAGTTGAAGCAGTTGATCAGCGCGTTCCGGGTCTGAAGAACACCCGGCTCCTACAGGGCAATGTCCGGTTTTCCTCCGCCGTCTGGTTTTTGGTCTTTAATGAAGGAAGATCAATCACTTGGACCTGCCCTGAGGAGGCTTGGTTATGTCTGCTGCAACGATTGGAATCCAGGGTCACTGCGCTCATTGCGGGAGCACACTCCAGCTCAAACCCTGGCAACTCAACGCCATCGCGATCAATGAAGCGTTCACGTGTTCCCACTGCCAGAAAGCCTTGGAACTGAACGATCCGAAACAGATCAAGCGCTTCAAGTCCGTCGACACCCTGGCATTGCTGCGGGCGAGCTCGTTGATCATGGTCTGCACCGCGTTACTGGTGGCGTTGGTGTTGGAGTGGGTCGGGATGCTCAGTGTCGTCGAGCAGCTGAATTTTTCGCTGTTGGCGATGCTCGTCTATTTCATCGTCATTCGGTTTGCCCGGCACCGGCAGCACATGACGCTGATGCTTGAGGCCGCGAAGGCCCACGCCGACTGATTACCAGTTGAACAGCTCACAGGCATTAGCAGTGCTGGCGGCGGCCAATTGCTCAGGGCTGATCGCCATGATCCCGGCCAGTGCCGAGCAGATCGCCGGCAGATGCGCCGGGCTGTTGCGTTGGCCGGGGAACATGGCGGGCGCCATGTCCGGAGAATCGGTTTCCAGTACCACCGATTCAAGCGGCAATTCGGCAAGCACACGGTGCATGCGTAACGCCTGAGGCCAGGTCGCGGCTCCGCCCAGGCCCAGTTTGAAACCGAGCTTGATGTATTCGCAGGCTTCTTCTTTGCTGCCGGCGAAGGCATGAATGATCCCCGCGCGTTTCAAGCGAAACCGTTTAAGCGTGGCAATCACTGCCGCGTGGCTGCGTCGCACATGAATCAGCGCGGGAAGATTGAAGTCCGCCGCCAGTTGCAGCTGCGCATCGAACAGTGCCTGTTGGCGTTCACGGTCCAGGGTTTCGATAAAGTAATCCAGACCGATCTCGCCCACCGCGCACAACTGCCGATGACCCGCCAATCGGGTCAGCCAATCACCCAGGTCGTGTAAATCTTCAGGACGATGATCATCCAGATACACCGGGTGCAAACCGAACGCCGCATACAGGTCGGGATCGCTTTGCACCAGATCCCAGACGCGCTGCCAGTTGCCCTGATAAACCCCCAGCACCACCATCCGCCGCACTCCAAGGGCGCGGCTCTCGGCCAACAACGCCGTGCGATCCTCGTCGAAGTCCGGAAAGTCCAGATGAGTGTGGCTGTCGATCAGCTCCACGGTTCAGTCCTGGCGAATACGCTGCTTGAAGGTCCGCGCGATGGCCTGCACGCCGGGTCGGTAATCCGATTGCTCGATGGCGGCCAGGGCCAGTTCCAGAGCCTTGTCGGCGATAAGCTGATGCTGCTGGGCCATGGCGTTGACCGGCAGCGGCAGGAAATCCAGCAGCTGCGTGTCGCCGAACGTACCGAGGCGCAGCGGGCGGGTTTTAAGCGGGAAGTCGTGCAAGGCATCGAATACGCCCTGAAGCAGCACGTAGGACGTGGTCACCAGCGCATCCGGCAAATGGCCCAGACGCTGTAGCAGTTCTGCCATCAACTGTTTGCCGCACTCACGGCTGAACGACTCGCCGTGTTCGATCAGCACCTCGCCTTTGAACCCGTCCAACGCATCTTTGAAACCGCCCGCCCGCTCCTGGCTGATGCTCAGTTCGGGGCGTGCGCCGATCAGTGCGATCTGCTTGGGCAGCGGGTCCAGTAGACTGCGGGTCAGTTGCAGGCTGGCCTCGCGGTCATCACTGATCACCGAACAGAAATGCTCAGGCTCCATGACCCGGTCGATCGCGATGATTGGAATGCCCTTGGCCTGCAATTGGCGATAGCTGTCATCGCCGGCCGGCAGGCAACTGGCAACGATCAATGCATCGCAGCGCCGGGCCCGGAACAGTTTCAGCAATTGCCGTTCGCTGTCCGGTGCATCGTCGGAACTGGCGATCAGCAGCTGATAGCCGCGAGCGCGGGCGCCTTGTTCCAGCAGTTTGGCGATGCGCGCGTAACTGGGGTTTTCCAGGTCCGGCAGAATGAAACCCAAGGTGCGGGTGTGCCGACTGCGCAGCCCGGCAGCTTGGGGATTGGGCGTAAAGCCATGTTGTTCGACGACCGCGCGCACGCGCTCGACGGTGGCACTGCTGATACGTTGTTGTTCTGCCTTGCCATTGATGACATAGCTGGCGGTGGTAACGGACACACCGGCCAACTGGGCGATATCACTGAGTTTCAACCCGGGTTTTCCTTGTTTTTTCGAGCTTGCCTCGACATTTTCGCCAATCCTACCCGATTAAGGCAGAAGACCATCGTCGCGACGCATCCGACAATTGGACTTCAAGGATGAGACATTATCGAGTAACGTGCCAATCATTCTAGATTAAACGTTTCAGCAAGCGTATTTTCTACGTTATAGGCTCCTTTGCCGGTTCTGCCGCGAAACCGCCAAAAGTGATGACTAAGGGCCTAAGCTGAATCATTCAAAACAATACCTGGCGTCACAAGACGCCAAAAAGGAGAAAGCATGCTCGAGCTCACCATAGAGCAGATATCCATGGGCCAGTCGGCTGTGGATAAGTCCGCAGCGTTGCACCTGCTGGCGCAGCATCTGGTCACCGATGGCCTAGTGGCCGAGGGTTATCTCGCCGGGTTGCAGGCGCGCGAAGCCCAGGGCTCGACCTTTCTCGGTCAAGGTATTGCCATCCCCCACGGTACGCCGGAAACCCGCGATCAGGTGTTTTCCACCGGCGTGCGGTTGATGCAGTTCCCCGAAGGCGTGGACTGGGGCGACGGTCAGATCGTCTATCTGGCGATCGGTATTGCGGCCAAATCCGACGAACACCTGCGCCTGTTGCAACTGCTGACCCGTGCCCTCGGCGAAACCGACCTGGGCCAGGCGCTGCGCCGCGCCAGTTCCGCCGAAGCCTTGTTGAAACTGTTGCAAGGCGCGCCGCAAGAATTGGCGCTGGATGCACAGATGATCGGCCTCGGTGTGTCCGCCGATGACTTCGAAGAGCTGGTCTGGCGCGGTGCACGTTTGCTGCGTCAGGCCGACTGCGTGAGCAACGGTTTCTCGGCCGTGTTGCAGCAGGTCGACGCGCTGCCGCTGGGCGATGGCCTGTGGTGGTTGCACAGCGAGCAAACGGTCAAGCGGCCGGGCCTGGCCTTCGTCACACCGGACAAACCCATGCGTTACCTCGGCCAGCCGCTCAGCGGTCTGTTCTGCCTGGCCAGCCTCGGTGAAGCCCATCAGGCCTTGCTCGAACGCCTTTGTGCGTTGCTGATCGAAGGTCGCGGCCACGAATTGGGCCGCGCCACCAGCAGCCGTAAAGTCCTCGAAGTCCTGGGCGGTGAGCTGCCGGCCGATTGGCCCAGCGCTCGCATCGCCTTGGCCAACGCCCACGGCTTGCACGCGCGTCCGGCGAAGATCCTCGCGCAACTGGCGAAAAGTTTTGAAGGTGAAATCCGCGTACGCATCGTCGATGGCCAGGACAGCGCCGTGTCGGTGAAGAGCTTGAGCAAACTGCTCAGCCTCGGCGCCCGTCGCGGTCAGGTGCTGGAATTTGTCGCCGAACCGAGCATCGCCGCCGATGCCTTGCCAGCCTTGCTGGCCGCCATCGAAGAAGGCCTCGGTGAAGAAGTCGAGCCGCTGCCCGCCGTCAGCCAGCAGCGCGAAGTGATCGCCGATGTGGCCGAAGTGGTCCTCGCGCCAGCCTCCGGCAGCCTGGTTCAGGCCATTGCCGCCGCACCGGGCATCGCCATCGGCCCGGCGCACATTCAAGTGCTGCAAACCATTGATTACCCGCTGCGCGGCGAGTCTGCCGCGATCGAGCGCGAGCGTCTCCAACAGGCGTTGGCGGACGTGCGTCGCGACATCGAAGGCTTGATCGAACGCAGCAAGTCCAAGGCCATTCGCGAGATTTTCATCACCCACCAGGAAATGCTCGACGACCCGGAATTGACCGATGAAGTCGACACCCGTCTCAAGCAAGGCGAAAGCGCCGAAGCGGCGTGGATGGCTGTGATTGAAGCGGCGGCCAAACAACAGGAATCGCTGCAGGACGCCTTGCTCGCCGAGCGTGCCGCCGACTTGCGTGATATCGGTCGTCGGGTATTGGCGCAGTTGAGTGGCTTCCAAACCCCGAGCGAGCCTGAGCAACCGTACATTCTGGTGATGGACGAAGTCGGTCCGTCCGATGTCGCCCGCCTTGATCCGACCCGCGTCGCCGGCATCCTCACTGCCCGTGGCGGCGCCACCGCCCACAGCGCAATTGTCGCGCGAGCCCTCGGGATTCCGGCGCTGGTCGGCGCTGGCCCGGCCGTGTTGTTGCTGGCGCCGGGCACGCCATTGCTGATTGATGGTCAGCGCGGCCGCCTGCACGTGGACGCCGACGCGGCGACCTTGCAGCGCGCCACCGAAGAGCGCGACACCCGCGAGCAACGTCTGAAAGCGGCCGCCGAACAACGCCATCAACCGGCGCTGACCACCGACGGTCATGCGGTCGAAGTGTTCGCCAATATCGGTGAAAGCGCGGGTGTCACCAGTGCGGTGGAGCAGGGCGCCGAAGGCATTGGCCTGCTGCGCACCGAACTGATTTTTATGGCTCACTCGCAAGCGCCGGACGAGGCGACCCAGGAAGTCGAATACCGTCGCGTGCTAGATGGACTGGCGGGGCGACCGCTGGTGGTTCGTACTCTCGATGTGGGTGGCGATAAACCGCTGCCGTATTGGCCGATCGCCAAAGAAGAAAACCCGTTCCTCGGCGTGCGCGGTATTCGCCTGACCCTGCAACGTCCGCACATCATGGAAGCGCAATTGCGCGCGTTGCTCCGTGCAGCGGACAACCGTCCACTGCGGATCATGTTCCCCATGGTCGGCAGCGTCGATGAATGGCGTCAGGCGCGGGACATGACCGAACGTCTGCGTCTGGAAATTCCGGTTGCCGACCTGCAACTGGGGATCATGATTGAAGTGCCGTCGGCTGCATTGCTGGCGCCGGTGCTGGCCAAAGAGGTCGACTTCTTCAGCGTCGGCACCAATGACCTGACCCAATACACCCTGGCCATCGACCGTGGTCATCCAACCTTGTCGGCCCAGGCTGACGGCTTGCATCCGGCAGTGCTGCAACTGATCGACATCACCGTGCGCGCGGCACATGCCAACGGCAAGTGGGTCGGCGTGTGCGGCGAGCTGGCGGCCGATCCGCTGGCGGTGCCGGTGTTGGTCGGTCTGGGTGTGGATGAGTTGAGTGTGTCGGGTCGCAGCATTGCCGAGGTCAAGGCGCGGATTCGCGAACTCAACCTGGCCCAGACCCAAATCCTTGCCCAACAGGCCCTGGCCGTGGGCAGCGCCGATGAAGTGCGCGCACTAGTGGAGGCCCTGTAATGGCCAAGATCCTGACCCTGACCCTTAACCCGGCGCTGGACCTCACCGTCCAATTGCCGCTACTTGCCCCCGGCCAAGTCAACCGTAGCGACGAGATGCACACGCATGCCGCCGGTAAAGGCGTGAACGTGGCACAGGTGCTGGCGGACCTCGGGCATCAGCTCACGGTCAGCGGTTTCCTCGGGGAGGACAACCTCCAGGCGTTCGAAACCCTGTTCGCCAAACGCGGTTTTATCGACGCGTTCATCCGTGTTCCGGGTGAGACGCGCAGCAACATCAAACTGGCGGAAAGCGATGGGCGCATCACCGACATCAACGGTCCCGGACCTTTGGTCAGTGAAGCCGCGCAACAGGCGTTGCTTGATCGACTTGATCAAATTGCCCCCGGTCATGATGCGGTCGTCGTTGCCGGCAGCCTGCCCCAAGGCATCAGCCCTCAATGGTTGCAGGCGTTGATTGTGCGTTTGAAAAATCTCGGTTTGAACGTGGCGCTGGACTCCAGTGGCGAAGCCTTGCGGGCCGCGCTCAATGCCGGTCCGTGGTTGATAAAACCGAACACCGAAGAACTGGCCGACGTGCTGGGCTGCGAGGTGGTTTCGGTGGCAGCGCAAGCGCAAGCCGCGAGCCGCTTGCATGCTCAAGGCATCGAGCACGTGGTGATCTCCGACGGTGCCGATGGCGTGAACTGGTTCAGTGTCGGCTCGGCGATGCATGCCACGCCGCCCAAGGTCAGTGTCGTCAGCACCGTTGGCGCAGGCGATTCGTTACTGGCCGGCATGCTCCACGGTCTGCTCAGCGCCGACACGCCTGAACAGACCTTGCGCACCGCCACGGCGATTGCCGCAATGGCGGTCACCCAGATCGGTTTCGGTATTGGCGACGCCACGCAGTTGGCGCGGCTCGAACAGGGCGTGCGCATGCGCACCCTGACAGAACAATAAGAGGGTTTGTCATGAAGTTAGCCATTGTTACGGCCTGCCCGAACGGCATGGTCACCAGTGTGCTGTGCGCCCGTTTGCTCGACGCGGCAGCCCAGCGTCAGGGCTGGAGCACCAGTGTCGAAGTCAACGATGCCGCGCACCCTGAACGCCAATTGTCGGCGGCCACGATCGAGGCGGCCGAGTGGGTGTTGCTGGTGACCAGCGCGCCGGTGGATATGTCGCGATTCGTCGGCAAGCGGGTGTTCCAGAGTACCCCGGCGCAAGCCCTGCAAGATGTGGAAGCGGTGCTGCGTCGCGGTGCTGAAGAGGCTCAGGTTTACGTCGCCCCCGAAGCCGTGGCCGAGCCTGCCGCCCTTGTAAAAAACGCTCCGCGTTTGGTCGCGATTACCGCGTGTCCGACCGGCGTCGCTCACACCTTCATGGCCGCCGAAGCCTTACAGCAAGCGGCCAAGCGTCTGGGCTACGACCTGCAAGTGGAAACCCAGGGCTCGGTTGGCGCGCGCAATCCGTTGAGTGCAGCGGCAATTGCTGATGCGGACGTGGTGCTGCTGGCCTGCGATATCGAAGTCGCCACCGAGCGTTTTGCCGGCAAGAAGATTTACCGTTGCGGCACCGGCATCGCCCTCAAACAGGCCGAGGCGACGCTGAACAAAGCGTTGGCCGAAGGCACGCAGGAAACCGCTTCGAGCGGTGCCAAAGGCCCGGCCAAGCAAGAGAAAAGTGGCGTCTACAAACACCTGCTGACCGGCGTGTCGTTCATGCTGCCGATGGTGGTGGCGGGCGGTCTGATGATCGCCTTGTCGTTCGTGTTCGGCATCACTGCCTTCAAGGAACCGGGCACGTTGGCGGCGGCGCTGATGCAGATTGGCGGCGAGACCGCGTTCAAGCTGATGGTGCCGCTGTTGGCGGGTTACATCGCCTACTCGATCGCCGACCGCCCGGGCCTGGCGCCGGGGATGATTGGCGGCCTGCTGGCAAGTACTCTGGGCGCCGGTTTTATCGGCGGGATCATTGCCGGTTTCATCGCCGGTTACGCGGCGCAGGCGATCAATCGTTATGCGCGCTTGCCGCAAAGTCTTGAGGCGCTGAAACCGATCCTGATCATCCCGTTGCTGGCGAGTCTGTTCACCGGTCTGGTGATGATCTACGTGGTCGGCAAGCCGGTGGCCGGGATGCTCGAAGGCCTCACGCACTTCCTCGACAGCATGGGCACCACCAACGCGATTCTGCTCGGTGTGTTACTGGGCGGGATGATGTGCGTCGACCTTGGCGGGCCAATCAACAAAGCCGCGTATGCGTTCTCGGTGGGGCTGCTGGCGTCGCAAAGTTATGCACCGATGGCCGCGACCATGGCGGCCGGCATGGTGCCGCCGATTGGACTGGGCATCGCTACGTTTATTGCGCGGCGCAAGTTTGCTCAGACCGAACGCGAGGCCGGTAAAGCGGCGTTGGTGTTGGGGCTGTGCTTCATCTCCGAAGGCGCGATTCCGTTTGCCGCGAAAGACCCGCTGCGGGTGATCCCGGCGAGCATTGCCGGTGGTGCGCTGACCGGTGCGTTGTCGATGTACTTCGGCTGCAAACTGATGGCGCCGCATGGCGGGTTGTTCGTGCTGGCGATCCCGAATGCGATCAATCATGCGCTGCTTTATTTGCTGGCGATTGTGGCTGGGAGTTTGCTGACGGCGGTGGCGTATGCGGTGCTCAAGCGGCCGGAGACGGTTGAGCTGGCGCTAGAGCCAGCCAAGGCCTGACATCCACCCCTGTGGGAGCGAGCCTGCTCGCGAAGACGGACTTACATTTGCCATAAACGTCGACTGTCAGGCCGCTTTCGCGAGCAGGCTCGCTCCCACAAGGGGATCTGCTGTGTTGGCAGTTAACTGATGACGTTGGAGTGGGTTACTCGATACACACCAACTGCACGATGTGGTTCTCGTCTCTGAGGGTTCTGCCGGTCCAGCCTTCAAGTGTTCGCACTTGTTCTAGCGAAAGATCGTAGCCGTCAAACTCATCCTCTGGTGTATGCCAATCCATTAGTTTTGCTAGTTCCTTGTGACGGCTATTGGGTATTTCCACACTCAGGAGAAGCTCCTCACTGTGTCTGTCGAAGACCTCTATGACATGTTTCATTTCTCTTTAAATCCAGACCCTGAGTTGCGCGCCATTCAAGGCTCACTCGTAGCTGCTGAGATACAGCATTAGGTCCTTGGGAAGTTCAATCATCGCGAGATTCTCAATGGCTGTAACCTGCTCGGCGGATAGAAGATGGCTTGCCATGGCATCCTCTTCTTCATACCAAGCCATTATTGGCATCAGGGCATCCGTTGTAATGGACCGGGACAAATCCACCTCGAATACAGCCAAGTCACCGTTTTCAGGTATTCCGTAAATCTGAAACTTCAGTTCGTATTTCATGGTTCAACCGCTCTGGTTTTATTTGCTGGCTTTGTCTGGGCCCCCGTCTCCGGATTGAACTCACCGAGGTGCTTTCCACGCTTGTTGTACTTTTCCAGCGCCCCATGTTGAGAGTCCCATTCGTAGATCGTACCGTCTTCATCTTTCCATCTATCGCGTAACCCACCGCCTTTTTTTGGAGTTTTAGGTGTTGCGCGTTTGAGCCCTGGGAACGCAGGGAAGCTGTTGGGTCTGGGGTGATAGCTGTGATCCCCCGGCAATACGCTCAGCATAATGTAGATCGGCTCTACACCTGTGTCGGCAGGGAACCAGATGATCGCATCCTGATACTCGGGCGGATGTTCCGGGTTCACTAATGCTTTGTTGGCTTGCTCGGTGGGCGGGTACACCCATACAGACGGTAGTTGCGGGGCGCCTTCCAATGCAGGAATTCCCAGTACAACGTCAGGATTCGCTGCTGGCGTCCAGGTCAGGCCAATTCCGTTACCGATGTCAGCAACAAACTTCTCGCCTTCTTGAGTGGCCTTGATGACCGGGACAAATTCCCAGTCTTTTTTCCCGCCGGTGTAAAAGCCGTAAGCGTTGACTGAGCCATCCGGCAATGTCTTTACGTTGATACGGACACGGGTTCGCCCCGTATCCAGCATTGCGTATTGCTCGTTTTGGTAAAAGGCACTGTCTGGCGAAATGCTGGTGTTCGGCATCAATAGCGCAACTGTCCCGACCGCTGCACCAGTCGCTACAACCGCTGAGCCTGTTAGTAGACGCAGAGCAAGAGAACCGCCGAGACGTTGGGAAATGACGCCGCCCGTTGCCGAGGCACCCACTAGTTTCAGTGGAATCCCTTCGGCGGTGATCGCGACCCCGGTGCCAAGCGCGGCCCACGACCCGTAGTCAGTCAGTTTCTCGACGGGGACAAACCCGGCGGGGTTGTTGTGATCGATTACGCCATCTGGAAGATTGCAGCTTTTGGCGAATACGCAGCCTTTGGTATTGGAGCCTTGTTGCTTTTCGGATTGACGAACGAGGCGGTCTTCATACCGCTGTTGTCTAGCTAGCATATCGTCGTAAGACTTTTGTCTGGCATTGCGCTCGGCTAACTCAGTCGGGGTCATGTCTCGCAGGTAACGGTATCCAATGCCCGAGCCGCCGCCACCACTGCTGTGTTCCCAGACTTGGGGGATGTCCTTGTTGCGAGCCATAGGCGTCCTGTTCTGAGTGTGGCTGGGGAGCCTCGAACCTACTTGGCTCGCTCAGGGCTGGCGTTAGGACGTTTCCCAAATATGGCGCTGAAATTTCCTATTCCTTGATAGGGCCGGGAGCCGCGATGTTTTGCATCAAAATGCCGTCGTCCTGTGGTTACACGACGTTGCGTCGTTGCCTACAACTGCGCCAGAATCCGCCGGCTTGTGCGCCGTGGCGGCCATCGGTAATTTGGTTCGCGTCACTGATCCTCAGTGATCGGGTTTAGTAGCCCGTGGTTGTCAGTAATGTGCATGAGCTCCATTCAGTCAGGTATTCATATCCCTGCACTTGATGGTGGTTGTGCGTAGGGCGCCTTTGGGCGCGCCGGTATTGCTGACTCCCCGGTCTACTAACCTGCGTACAGCCGCCACCCTTCTTTTAGTAGAGAAGCGAAACGGCTCCAGTCTGGAGCAGCAAATTATGTTCAAGGTAACGCCTAATCCGCCGGACACTGACCCGGCATCCCCAAACGAAAACCTCGATTCTGAAAAGCTCTACGATACCGTTGACCGAGCCCTCGATTCCCCGCGCCAACCCAGCAACATCTTCCTCATCGCCCCCGAGATCGACAACCAGACCTTGCTGGAATACGCCTGTGAATCACTGGCATCAGCGAACGTCATGGCAAGTGACTTCGCGAGGTATCTGCAAGGATCGCAATGCAACACGATGTTGGGGATTCAGCAGTCGATCATGCTGGGAGAACTGGCGGTGAACCGTGTGCTGGATAATCTCGATCCGCCCGGATAGCCACCGGATACTGTGGGAGCGGGCTTGCTCGCGAAGATGGACTGACATTCAACAAATATGTTGGCTGTCAGGCTGCTTTCGCGAGCAAGCCCGCTCCCACAAGGGATTTGCGGTGTTGGCTGATTTCTGTGTCATATCTGAGTCATCCAGCCGTGCTTAAGTTTTCCTTTTCAGGGAGAACACCATGAGCGAATTCGACCTCGGTCGCCGTCGTGTCATTCAAGCCGTCGGTGCCGGGCTGTTGTTGCCAGGCCTGGCACCGGCGGTGATTGCCTCGGTCAAGGATCGTCCGCAACTCACCGATGGCGTGCAGTCCGGCGACGTGCTGGGCGATCGGGCGATGATCTGGAGCCGCTGCGATCGCCCGGCGCGCATGGTGGTGGAATGGGACACCCGTAGCCTGTTCAGCAACCCCCGTCGTTTTGTCTCGCCATTGGCCGTCTCCAATACCGATTTCACTGCCCGGGTCGAACTCACTGGCCTGCCCGCCGATCAGGCGATTTTCTACCGCGTGCACTTCGAAGACGCCCAGAGCGGCGTCGCCAGCGAGCCCTGGTTCGGCCATCTGCGCAGCGTGCCGCAAACCCGTCGTGACATCCGTTTCGTCTGGAGCGGCGACACCGTCGGCCAGGGCTTCGGCATCAACCCGGACATTGGCGGCATGCGCATCTACGAAGCCATGCGTTTGCGCCTGCCAGACTTCTTTATCCACAGCGGCGACACCATCTACGCCGACGGCCCCGTACCTGCGCAGCTCACGACAGAGAGCGGCCGCGTGTGGCGCAACATCACCACGGAAGCCAAGAGCAAAGTAGCCGAAACCCTCGACGACTATCGCGGCAATTACCGCTACAACCTGATGGACGAAAACATCCGCCGCTTCAACGCCGAGGTCCCGCAGATCTGGCAATGGGACGACCATGAAGTGGTGAACAACTGGTCGCCGGGCAAGCAGTTGGATGTGCGCTACAAGAGCAAAGATATCCACAGCCTTGTCGGTCGCGCACGCCAAGCCTGGCTTGAATACGCGCCGATGCGTTTGCAGAGCGCCGATAGCGGCGGGCGGATTTATCGCAAGCTCGGTTACGGTCCGTTGTTCGATGTATTCGTGCTCGACATGCGCAGCTATCGCGGGGCCAATGACGACAACCTGGGTGCCGCTAAACCGTTCCTTGGCCGTGAACAACTGGACTGGCTCAAACGTGAATTGAAGGCCTCCAATGCCCAGTGGAAAGTCATCGCTGCTGATATGCCGATTGGCCTCGGCGTACCGGACGGTGAAGTCAGCCCCGGTGTGATGCGATGGGAAGCCGTGGCCAATGGCGATCCGGGACCGGCCCAGGGACGTGAACTTGAAATTGCCGAATTATTGGGTTTTCTGCGGGCGCAGCAGGTGCGCAATTTTGTCTGGCTGACTGCGGATGTGCATTACTGCGCAGCGCACCATTACCACCCGGACCGTGCGGCGTTTCAGGATTTCGAACCGTTCTGGGAGTTTGTCGCCGGGCCTTTGAATGCGGGGAGTTTCGGGCCTAATCCGCTGGACAAGACCTTTGGCCCGGAGGTGGTGTTCGAGAAAGCACCACCGGCACAGAACACTTCGCCGTTTGCCGGGTTTCAGTTTTTTGGTGAGGTGAATATTGATGGGCAGACGGGGGAGATGAGTGTGGTGTTGCGGGATTTGGATGGGGTCAGTGTGTTTCAACAAAAGTTGCAGCCGGTTTGAAATCGACCCCTCACCCCAGCCCTCTCCCCAGAGGGGAGAGGGGAAAGGGAGCCGATCTTCACTGTTTTCAAGGCCTGAGTTCGACTCGATGTTTCAGGTCGCAGAATTTCTAAAGAAACTCACGGTCAGTCCCCTCTACCTCTGGGAGAGGGCTAGGGTGAGGGGGGCTTTTAGTAGACGTCGCGTCGGTAGCGGCCCTGCTCGATCAGGCGGTCGACCTCTGCAATTCCGAGTATTTCGTTGAGCGCGTGGTCTACGCCTGAAGCCATCCCTTGCAAGCTGCCGCAGATGTAAATGACGGCGCCGTCGGCCAGCCATTGCTTCAGCAAATCAGCCGACTCACGCAAGCGATCCTGCACATAAATCTTCTCGGCCTGATCCCGCGAGAACGCCAGGTCCAGCCGCTCCAGATCCCCCGAAATCAACCATTCTTCCAGCTCATCGCGACACAGGTAGTCATGCTCGCGATTGCGTTCGCCGAACAATAGCCAATGACGCTGCTGCCCATCGGCGATCCGCGCCTTGAGCAAACTGCGCAGACCGGCCAGGCCGGTGCCATTGCCCAGCAGGATCATCGGTACCGGTTCGACCGGCAGGTGGAAACCGCTGTTGCGCCGCACGCGCAGGCTGATGGTGCCGCCCACCGGGGCGTGTTCGGTCAGCCAGCCGGAGCCGACGCCCAGGCTGCCGTCGGGATGCAGTTCCTGACGCACGATCAGTTCGAGGATGCCATCGGCGGCGATCGAGGCGATGGAGTATTCGCGCATGGCCAAGGGCACCAGCGCATCAGCCAGCGCCTGGGCATGCAGGCCGACCAGGTGAGCTCTGTTTTCCGGCAGTTGTCGACTGGCGAGGGCTTGCTCCAGCGGTTGCGACAGGCCAGCGAGCGCAACTGTGGCCCGACCGTCAATGCCCAGGCCATCGAGGAAATGTTCGATCGCCCACGGACAATTGCGCGGCAACACTTCCACCAGGTCACCGGCCAGCCAGCTGCTGGTGGTGGGGGCGGTGAGGCCGAGCAAGTAAACGCCTGAACCGCTGCTGTCAGGGTTGAGCAGCTCACGGCGGGTCAGGGTCCAGTTGTCATAGCTTGGCGCTTGCCAGGTGTCCACGGGCGCCTGTCCGGTCAGCAGGCCCAGTTGCTGCTGCCAGTGACGCAAGGCGTAAGGGTCGCCGCTGTCGACCTCCACAGGCGCGAACAGGGTCTGGCCGCCGTGTTCGCCCAGCCATGTGTGCAAGCGTCGAGCGAAGCCGCAGAAATGCTGATATTGGCGATCGCCCAGCCCCAGCACGGCGTAGTTCAGGCTTTCCAGGCTCAACGTCCGGGCCAGCACTTTGCGCTCAAACCCCCGGGCGCTGTCCGGCGCTTCACCGTCGCCGAAGGTGCTGACGACGAACAACGCATGGCTGGAATCACGCAAGTCTTGCTCGCTGACGTCCGCCAGCGGCTGAACCTTCACCGGCAGGCCTGCAGCCTGCAATTGCCCGGCGGTCTGCCACGCCAGTTGCTCGGCAAAGCCGCTCTGGCTGGCGAAGCCGATCAACCATGCAGGCGTGTCGGTACCCGATTGTGCGAGGCCTTTGCGAGCATCCTTGATCTGCTTTTTCTTGCGTCGACGATCGAGGTACAACAACCAGCCTGTGACGAAAAACAGCGGCATCGTCAGCGCGCTAATCGTCAGGATGATCCGCCCGATGATTCCGAAATAGCTGCCGACGTGCAGCGCGTAAATGCTGGTCAGCAGTTGCGCCTTGAGGCTCTTGTCGCTGTAGCGATCATGCCGTTTGACGGTGCCGGTTGCCGGATCGAGGGTGATCTGGTTCAGCGCGCGGTCGTGGGGCGAGGTGTTCAGCAGGTAGAACACGGTGGCCGGCTGCCCGGCCACGGGCGGCATGCGGATGTTGTAGGCACTCAGTGCCGGGCCGGCAGCGCTGTAGATGCTGCTCCACATCGCGGCGTAATCGGCGGTGGGGGCCGGGCCGCTTGGCGCAGGACCGCGACCGCTCCGGACGCGCTCGTTCTGCGGTGAGTCGGAAAGCAATCGGGTCAGGCCCTTGTTGTACCACTCATAGGACCAGGACAACCCGGTGAGCGCTGCCAGGAGGTAAAACACCAGGCACCAGGTACCGGCCACCGAGTGCAAATCCCAGTTGAAGCTGCGGCCTTTTTTCTTCCAGTCGAGGGTCAGCCAGGCACGCCAGCTTTTCCACTGGCGCGGCCAGCGCAGGTAAAGACCGGACAGGCAGAAGAACAGCAGAATCAGCGTGCACGCGCCGGTGATTTGCCGACCGGTATCGCCCATGGCGAGGAAGCGGTGCAGTTGCAGCATCAGGCCGAAGAAATCCTGGCCAGTGGCGTCGCCCATGAATTCGGCGGTGTACGGGTCGAAGTAGCGCATTTGCCCACGGCGCTCGCCCGGTGGCGGAGTAAAGATCACGCGCGCGGCGTTGCCGCTGTCAGTCTCGACCCAGAGCATCGAGACTTTCTTGCCGGATGCACCTTCGATTTTCTCCACCAGTTCGGCGGGCGGCAGGACGCCGGCGACCTGCTTCTCGACCTGCAACACAGAAGGGTTCAGTGCGCGCAGGATTTCATCCTGAAAAGATACCGTCGCCCCGGTGATGCCCATCAGGGCCAGGACCAGTCCGGCGCTGATGCCGAAAAACCAGTGCAACTGGAACAGGGTTTTCTTCAACACGTTCGCTCGCCTTGTTCGTTCGAAAATAATGATCACGGCGCGCATTATGCCGTGGGTTGTCGAGAAACATTCTTTTTTACGCACAAAAGCCCCGTTCAATTGAATGAACGGGGCCTGTCGCTGATTTCATCCTTCATCCGCACTTCATGTGGGAGCGAGCTTGCTCCGGGCGGCGTTCCGACGATGGCGGTGTGTCAGCCAACATCAATGTTGAATGTGCCGCCGTCATCGTCGGAACGCCGCCCGGAGCAAGCTCGCTCCCACAGGATCAGAAGTGGAAGTTGGCGCTCAGCAGGGCGGTACGGCCCGCCGCCACGTGGGCGTAGTGCGTCTGGAACACCTGGTCGAAGTAACGCTTGTCGGTCAGGTTCTGCACGTTGAGTTGCAGGTCGACGTTCTTGGTCAGGGCGTAGCTGGCCATTGCGTCGTAGCGCCAGTAGGACGGGATTTCCACCGAGTTGGCGACGTTGCCGAACTGCGAATCGACGAAGGTGGCACCGGCGCCGACGGTCAACTTGTCCGGTACCAGGTCGTAGGTCGACCAGAACGTGAAGTTGTTCCGTGGGGTGCTCGGCATGTGGTTGCCTTCATCGGCGGCGAGGGTGGTTTTGACCACTTCGCTTTCCATGTAGGTGTAGCCGCCGAAGACTCTCCAGTTACGGGTCAGCTTGCCGGCGTAGCTCAGTTCCACACCATTGACCTGCTGCTCGCCGTCCAGCACTTGAGTGGTGCCGCCGTCCGGATCGTTGATACGTGCGTTGGTTTTCTCGGTGCGGAACAGTGCGGCGGTCAGCGATAGGTCGTCACCGAAGAAGTCCCACTTGGTGCCGATCTCGTAGTTGCGGTTCTTTTCCGGGTCCAGATCAGTGTTGTTCGCCGCCAGGTCCAGGCCACCGTTGCCGCTGGTTTCACCGGACGGGTTGCTGGAGGTGGAGTAGGCCGCGTAGATGCTGCCGTTCGGCAACGGGTTGTAGACCACGCCGATCTGGTAGTTGACCAGGTCGCTGGTGTTCTCACGGGAGAAGTCGTTCGCTGGTGCTGTGCTGCTCGCGTTGGCGTGGCCGCTGGATTTGACCTGGTAGTTGTCGTAACGCAGGCCCAGGTTCAGGGACCATTGCTCGTTGAACTTCAGTGTGTCGAACACGTAGGCCGCAGCGGTTTTGGTGTCGGTGTCGGTGAACGCGGCGCTGTCGGTGATCGAGCCGTTCCAGTTATCCCCAGGCGTCGGGTTTTGCAGGCTGGTGCAATCGCCGGAGTTGAACAGGGCGCGGTTGCACCGGGTGCCGCTGGCGGTGGAGGTCAGGATGTACGGGCGGTTGTGGGTGTCTTGATAGGAAAACTCAAGGCCGGTGACCAGGCTGTGCTCGATGGCGCCGGTGTTGAACTTGGCACTCAGGTCGGTCTGGTTGATCCAGCCGCTGGACGTCGAGTTACGGCTTTTCGCGCCGCGATACACGCTGCCAAGCGCCGCGTTGCCCTTGCTGTCGTCCGGGTTGGTGACGATGTAATCGAGCGTGGAACGCGACATGCGGAAGCTGTTCGAAACGGTCAGGTCATCATTCAGATCGTGTTCAATCTTGATGGTGCCGCTGTCGTTGCTGGTCTGGCGATAGTCGCGACCGGTGAGACCGTAGAAGTTGTCGCGATCGACATGCACAGGTTTATCGACGTTGTACTTGCTGCGGTTGGGGCTCAAGGTCAATGGGAGGCCGTAGTCGGGCATGTCGTCGGTTTCGACGTGGTAGTAGCCGACGGTCAGGCGAGTGTCGGTACCCAGGCCGAACGCGAAGGAAGGTGCCACGCCCCAACGGCTTACGTCCACGGCATCACGGGCGGCGACGTTGGCTTCGTGCTTCATCAGGTTCAGACGGAAGGCCGAGGTATCGGTCATCTGCTGGTTCAGGTCGAGGGTGGTGCGCTTGGTCTGGTCCGAGCCCCAAGTGAAACCGCCGTTGTAGGCATTGCCCAGTTTGGCGGTCTTGCTCACCAGGTTCAGGCTGCCACCGGTGGAACCGGCGCCGGTGAAGGCTGATCCCGGGCCCTTGCTGACTTCGATCGATTCTACGTTGAAGATCTCGCGGCTCTGGGAGGCCGGGTCGCGCATGCCGTCGATGAACACGTCGCTTTCTGCGTTGAAGCCGCGAATGATCGGACGATCGCCGGCCGGGTTGCCGCCTTCACCGGCACCGAACGTGATACCCGGTGTGGTACGCAGCGCGTCGACCAGGCTGGTGGCACCTGTGTCGCGAATCACTTGTTGCGGAATCACGGTGACGCTTTTCGGCGTTTCGCGCAGCGGCGCGGTGTATTTCTTGTTGGCCGAGGTATCGGTCTTGTAGGAGGTCTCGTCCTGAGCTTCGCCGTTGATAGCGGTAGCGCCCAGGGAAATCACGTTGCTCGGTGCTTTTTCGTCGGTCTGTTCAGCCGCGAAAGCCATGTGGCCCGCCGAGCTGGCAGTGATCGCCACGCCAATTGCAGACGCTAGCAAACGCGGTGAACTGACCGGTAATTGTGGTTGTTGGCGTGACATGAGAATTCCCCTCCCCAAGGATTTGAGGCCGCGGAATATAGGGTAAACAGGTATTTGTATCAATTGCGAAACGTTACTATTCGCGAGGAATTTACATTCTTTACAATTTACCCTTACGGTTTTTGCTGTCTCGTACGTCGCGGGGGTTTTACAGAGTCAATAAGAATCAATACCATTGCCGCCTCTTTGTCTTCAGGTGTCATCCCATGCTGCTGCACATTCCCGGCGTGTTCACGAAAGAAGAAGTGCAGCGCATCCGCGAGGCTTTGGAGCAGGCGGATTGGGCTGACGGCAAGATCACCGCCGGCTACCAGTCGGCCAAGGCCAAGCACAATCTGCAACTGCCTGAAGGTCATCCGCTGGCCAAGGAAGTCGGCGCGGCGATGCTGGAACGGCTGTGGAAAAATCCACTATTCATGTCGGCGGCGTTACCGCACAAGGTCTTCCCTCCGTTGTTGAACTGTTACACGGCCGGCGGCAGTTTCGATTTTCACATCGACAACGCCGTGCGCCAGCCCAAGGGCAGCATCGAGCGGGTGCGCACCGATTTGTCGGCCACTCTGTTCTTCAGCGAACCGGACGACTACGACGGCGGCGAGCTGGAAATTCAGGACACCTTCGGCACCCAACGGGTGAAGTTGCCGGCCGGCGACATGGTTCTGTACCCCGGCACCAGCCTGCACAAAGTCAACGCCGTGACGCGCGGCACTCGCTACGCCTCGTTCTTCTGGACCCAAAGCCTGGTCCGCGAAGACAGCCAGCGCGCCTTGCTGTTCGAGATGGACGGGGCGATCCAGCAGCTGACCCAGGACATGCCCGACCATCCTTCGCTGATCCGCCTCACCGGCACTTATCACAACCTGTTGCGCCGCTGGGTCGAGGTATGAGTTATCAACTGCGCCGCGAGGAAGTCCTCGATGGTGATCGGCTCAAGTCCATGCTCGACGAAAGCCCGGCACGTGCCGCTCAGGCGATTCTGATCGCTGCCCGTGAAGGTGTGCTGGATGCTCAGGCCTTGCTCGGGCAGATTCTGTTGGATGGCCAGGGTATCGAGAAGGATCAGCCGCTGGCTGTGCGTTGGTTCGAGATCGCCGCCCAGCGTGGGCATTTGATGGCGCGCAACATGCTCGGTCGTTGTCATGAACATGGCTGGGGTTGCGTTGCCGATGCTTCGGTCGCTGCGGGGCATTATCGACTGGCGGCTGAGAAGGGGCTGGATTGGGCGATGTACAACTGCGCGAATCTGCTGGCCACCGGGCGCGGGGTGATCGAGGATCAGTTGCAAGCACTGAATTTGTATCGCTGCGCGGCTGAGCAGGGACATGCAAAGTCGATGAACCTGCTGGGGCGTTATCTGGAAGACGGGCGGGTTTGCCCGGTAGATCCGCAAGCTGCGCGTGACTGGTATCGACGCTCGGCGGACGGCGGGGATTTTCGCGGGCAGTTCAGCTATGCCGCCGTGCTGGCGGATGAAGGCGAGATCGACGAGGCGTTGGTCTGGTTACGCAAGGCCCTGGACGGTGGGAATCTGAATTTCTTGCGGGTGGCGAGTCAGACGTTATCGACGTCGACTGATCCAAGAATTCATGGGCTGGCCACTGAGTATCAACAGCGTGCTCGGGAGCTGACTCCAGGATAGATTTACGCAGACACAAAAAAGCCCATGACACGTCATGGGCTTTTTAATTTCTACGAGTAGCGCTTACACGTAGAACGACTTCAGCGGCGGGAAGCCATTGAATTCAACAGCGCTGTAGCTGGTGGTGTAGGCACCGGTCGACAACCAGTACAAACGATCACCAATCGCCAGGTTCAGCGGTAAACCGTACTTGTAGTTTTCGTACATGATGTCGGCGCTGTCGCAGGTCGGGCCGGCGATGACCACTTCTTCCATCTCGCCTTTCTTCTCGGTCCAGATCGGGAACTTGATGGCTTCGTCCATGGTTTCGATCAGGCCGGAGAACTTGCCCACATCCGTGTACACCCATCGCTCTACAGCGGTACGGGATTTACGGGCGACCAGCACGACTTCACTGACCAGGATGCCGGCGTTGGCGATTAGCGAACGGCCCGGTTCCAGGATGATTTCCGGCAGTTCGTCACCGAAGTCTTCCTTGAGGAAACGGATGATTTCTTCAGCGTAGGTTTCCAGGCTGTTGGTGCGGGTTATGTAGTTGGCCGGAAAGCCGCCGCCCATGTTGATCAGCTTCAGGTGAATGCCGTCTTCTTCTTTCAGACGTTCGAAGATCACTTTGACCTTGGCGATCGCCGCGTCCCAGACGCTGATGTCGCGCTGTTGGGAGCCGACGTGGAACGAGATGCCGTACGGCACCAGACCCAGGTCACGAGCGAGAATCAGCAGGTCCATGGCCATGTCGGTCTGGCAGCCGAATTTGCGCGACAGAGGCCAGTCAGCGGTGGTCGAGCCTTCGGTAAGGATGCGCACGTAGACTTTCGAACCCGGCGCAGCCTTGGCGATGTTGCGCAGGTCGGCTTCGGAGTCGGTGGCATACAGACGCACGCCCTTCTCGTAGAAGTAGCGAATGTCTTTGGATTTCTTGATGGTGTTGCCGTAGCTGATGCGATCCGGGCCGACGCCCTGGTTCATCACTTTGTCGAGCTCGTAGATCGAGGCGATGTCGAAGTTCGAGCCTTTCTCTTTGAGCAGGTCGATGATTTCGACGGCCGGGTTGGCCTTGACCGCGTAGTAGACCTTGGCGAATTCGAAACCGGCGCGCAGGTCGTCATAGGCCTGGCTGATCATCGCGGTGTCGATCACCACGAACGGGGTTTCTTGTTTGTCGGCGAAGGCCTTCATTTTGTTGAAGGTATCGCGCGCGAAATAGTCTTCGACGTTGATCGACATGCTGGGAACTCCTACTGGCAAACTAGATTAATCAATGGGTGCAAATGAACGTCCTCCGTATCCCCACTTTGGTTCGCCTACTTCCCAAGGCATGTCGCCGAAAGCAAAAAGGCCATGGGAAGCGGTGCTTTCCCTTGGCCTTGCTGTCTCGTCGTCAGTACTTGAGCCGGATGGATCGTTTCCAGCATGGACGTTCGGCGCGAACTTTAGGGCGTGAGGGGCTTGAGATCAACAAAAAATGTCGCGTTTTTACACGCATCCGTCGTGCGGTCCCGGACAACTACTGATGTAACCGACCTGCATGACAGTGTGATGTTCCCCGAATGGGGAATTTTGAAGGGAAACATGAAGCCATTGTGGCGAGGGGATTTATCCCCGTTGGGCTGCGAAGCAGCCCTGGAACCGGAACCGACGGTGTACCTGGTACACCGCATGCACTGGTTTTACGACTGCTTCGCAGCCGGACGGGGATAAATCCCCTCACCACAGAGGCAAATCAGGCCAGCGCTGTCTCGGCAGGCGAAACAATACTGGTCTTGCCCCCACGGGACTTACCTGAGCTCAAATACTCGGCAATCGATTCCTGAGTCACTTCCCCAAGGAACACCCGCTCCGCATCCATCACCGGCAACCACGAGCGGTTGAACTCGTACATGCGCGACAGCAGGATGCGCAAATGCTCGTCGTACACCGCAGTGGCGTTGAACTCGCGCAGGTATTGCGCGCATGTACCGGTCTGACGGTGCAGGTCGCGACGTCGTACATAACCCAGCGCCTTGTTCTCGCCATCAGTGACCACGACATAACGACGGTCCAGTTCGTCCATCAGCTCCAGGGCCTCGGCCACCGGCGTTTCCGGGCTCACCGACGGTGCGTTGTCCGCCGCATCTTCGGCTTTCACCAGCAACAGACGCTTGAGGGTGCTGTCCTGGCCGACGAAGTTACTGACAAAGTCATCCGCCGGGTGCGCCAGCAGCGTATCCGGGTGATCGATCTGCAGCAGCTTGCCCGCACGGAAAATCGCGATCTTGTCGCCCAGCTTGATGGCTTCATCGATGTCGTGGCTGACCATGATCACGGTCTTGTTCAGCGCGCGTTGCATTTCGAAGAACTCGTTCTGGATCATCTCGCGGTTGATCGGGTCGACCGCGCCGAACGGCTCATCCATCAGCAACAACGGCGCATCCGCCGCCAATGCACGAATCACCCCGATTCGTTGCTGCTGGCCACCGGACAATTCACGCGGGTAGCGATTCAGGTACTGCTTGGGCTCAAGCTTGATCATGCTCATCAACTCGCGGGCGCGGTCGTGGCATTTCTGTTTGTCCCAGCCCAGCAGGCGCGGAACGATGGTGATGTTTTCCTCGATGGTCATGTTCGGGAACAGACCGATCTGCTGGATCACATAACCGATGTTGCGGCGCAGGGTCACGGCGTCGAGGTCGGTGGTGTCTTCGCCGTTGATCAGGATCTTGCCGGAGGTCGGCTTGATCAGGCGGTTGATCATCTTCAGCGTGGTGCTTTTGCCGCAGCCCGATGGCCCGAGGAACACACAGATCTCGCCTTCATTGACGGTCAAGCTTACCGAGTCCACGGCTTTCACATCTTTGCCGTTGCTTTGGAAGGTCTTGCTGAGGTTTTGAAGTTCGATCATTTCAGGAGTCCTTTTGGAGTCAGCGTGCGTTGCAGCCATTGCAGAAGCAGGTCGGCGAAGATGGCCAGGAGACTGACCAGCACGGCGCCGACGATCAGCATCGACATGTCGCTGCGGCTGATTGAAGCGAGAATAAGTACACCGAGGCCACCGGCGCCGATGGTGGCGGCGATGGTCATGACACCAATGTTCATGACCACGGCGGTGCGCACACCGGCGAGGATCACTGGCACCGCGATCGGCAGCTCGACCATGCGCAGACGCTGGCCGAAGGTCATGCCGATGCCACGGGCGGCTTCGCGAATGCCGGGGTCGACGCCGGTCAGGGCGAGGTAGGTGTTACGCATGATCGGCAGCAGCGAGTACAAAAACACCGCAGTGATCGCCGGCATCGGACCCAGGCCCTGGCCGAATTTGGAGTAGAACGGCAGCAGCAGGCCGAACAGGGCAATCGATGGCACCGTCAGCAGCACCGTGGCGCTGGCTTGCAACGGGCCGGCGAGGGTCGGGAAGCGTGTCATCAGAATGCCCAGCGGCACGCCGACCAGAATTGCCAGGGTCACGGCAATGCCGACCAGGGTGATGTGTTGCCCGGTCAGTTGCAGGACCAACGGCCAGTCGAGATGGGAAAAGGCGTTCAGAAATTCCATGTCTTTTCCTCCTTAGTTCAATGGATGCTGGCGCAGGAAATCGGCGGCAACGGATGAAGGGCTTTCGTGGTCGACATCGACCCGCGCGTTGAGCTGGCGCATGGTGACGTCGTCGAACAGTTCGGCCAGCGGCTTGAGTTCTTCCGCGAGTTTCGGGTGAGCGTCGAGGTAGGCCTGACGCACCACTGGCGCGGCGGTGTAGTCCGGGAAGTAATGCTTGTCGTCTTCCAGCAGTTTCAGCTTGAAGGCGTTCAAGCGACCGTCGGTGGTGTAGACCAGACCGGCAAACACCTGACCATTGCGCAGAGCGGTGTAGACCAGCCCGGCGTCCATCTGGCGGATGTTTTTGCGGTTCAGGTTCATGCCGTAGAGGTTCACCATGCCGTCCAGACCGTCGGAGCGGTTGGCGAATTCGGTGTCCAGCGCCACCAGGTGATTGGTCTTCGCCTCAGCCTGCAGCACCGTGTTCAGCTCGCTGATGGTGTTGATCTGCGGGTAAGCCTTCGCGGTGTTTTCCGGCAGGGCCAGGGCGTAGGTGTTGCTGAACTTCGACGGGGTGAGCCAGATCAGGCCTTTTTTCGCGTCGAGTTCTTTCACCTTGGCGTAGGACTGAGCGCTGTCGAGCTTGTCAGTGATGTGGTTGTAAGCCACCAGCGACACGCCGGTGTATTCCCACATCAAATCCAGCTGACCACTTTCGTGGGCGCTACGGGCCAGGGTGCTGCCCAGACCGCCGGTCACCTGGGTGTCGTAACCCTTGGTGTTCAGGTATTGGGACGTGATTTCCGCCAGCAGGGTTTGTTCGGTGAACACCCGGGCGCCGATGCGGATCACCGGTTTTTCAGCGGCTTGGGCGATTCCTGCGAACAGCAGGGCGCAGCCTAGAAATAAGCATATTTTTTTCATGAGATTTCCTTTGCCGAGGCTTAAGACGGGCGCAAGCCGCGTTCGAGCCAGAGGCGGCTGGCGAGTGTCACCAGACCGTCGAGCAGCAAGGCCAGCAGGGCGGTACAGGCCGCGCCGAGCAGCAGTTGCGGCTGATTGTTCAGGGCGATGCCAGGGAAAATCAGGCTGCCCAGACTGTTGGCGCCAATCAGGAACGCCAGCGGCGCGGTGCCAACGTTGATCGCCAGCGCCACGCGCACGCCACCGATGATGATCGGCACGGCGTTTGGCAGTTCGACCCGCCACAGCACCTGAGTCGGTGTCATGCCGATACCGACGGCCGCTTCCTTGAGCGAACCCTGAACGTTTTTCAGGCCTTCATAGGTGTTGCGCACGATCGGCAACAGCGAGGCGAGGAACAGGGCGAAAATCGCGGGGCCGCTGCCGATGCCGAGGATACCCAGGGCGATGGCCAGTACGGCAAGAGGCGGCACGGTGTTGCCGATATTGAAGATCTGCATGAAGCGTTCAGCGCGGCCCACCATGGTCGGGCGGCTGAGGAAGATGCCGGCGGGAATGCCCACAACAAGGGCGGCCAGCATGGAAACAAGGACAAGAATCAAATGGGCTTGCAGGTAAAACAACAAATCGTCGCGGTAATGTTCGATCGTGTTGATGCCAATCCAGTGGACCAGCAGGGCCAGGAGGGCGACGACAACCGCACCTCCAATAAGCCCCTTGCCATAGCGAATAGCCACAGGCGGACTCCTTTTTTCTTTGTCGGCGAACGCAGTCCCGTGGGGCATGCCATTCCTGGCTGCCGGGATTATCGACGTTCGCGAGAAGCAGCTCTTCATGCTGATGAAACCGCATGAGATCGAGCCATAAGCGCAGCCTCGTCAGGCTAACTTGCAGGTTTTTCAAACCCTGCTACGAGAGCTGTAACAGGGGAGTGGACGCCTCCACCTTTTAAAAGGTTCCATAATTAACAGCATTTAGCCACCCTTGATCGCCCTTCGGGCCCGTCAATTGCCGTTGGCGACAGGGCGAGCGGTGGTCCGTAAGGCTCGGTTTGCGCTATACTCGCCGCCCTTTTTTGAATCACCTGCCAGGCGATTTCCCATGACCAAACAGGCCGCCGAAGTCGCGAAACGCCGCACTTTCGCCATTATTTCCCACCCTGACATTACCCTCTGAGTCAGGCGAAGACAGGCCCCGTCATATTCCGATTTAATCTACTGATTCCATTGATGAAAATCGCCGCGACCGCGACAATCTGAGACACCCGAAGACGAGCTGAGCCACAGGATTTGTGTACATGGCAGCGTACACAAAACAGCCTTTCGGAAGCCCCAGAAAATTATGTACGCAGTCCGGAGAGCTTATGGCGATCTCAGACGCATGGCTGAAGGCCAACAACGGCAAACCCCGCAGCACACGTGAAGAGAAATCAGACCGCGACGGGTTTGGTGTGCGCATCACCCCGAAGGGGAAGATCACCTTTCAGCTGCGCTTTCGCTATGACGGTCGCCCCTGCCGCCTTGATCTCGGCACGTACCCGTTGATGTCACTCAAGGATGCGCGCGCAGAAACGCAGCGCCTGCGTGCTCAGCTGGAGCAGGGACACGATCCGAGGGTGGTGAAGCAGCTGGAGAAACAGGCGATCCTCCAGGCTGATTCCGTGGGGTCGCTGTTTCGCCAGTGGTACGAGGCGTACTGCAAAGGGAACAAGAAGGGGCATCACGAAATCCTGCGTTCATTCGAGATCCATGTGTTCCCCAGAGTCGGCAAGCTCCCTGCCGGGAAAGTCACCCTGCACGAGTGGCTGGCGCTTCTTGAGGGGCAGGCTAAAGCAAGGCCCGGTATCGCCGAACGTATCCTGGTCAATGCCAAGCAGATGCTGAAATGGGGCGTGAAGCGCCGGTTGATCCCCTCGCACCCGCTAGCGGAGATCAACGCCAAGGAAGACTTGCAGATCAAAAAAATCGCCGGGTCGCGCTCCCTTTCCAACGAGGAAATAAAGCTCGTGTGGAAAGCCATGGAGCAATCGCGCATGGCGACCAAGAACAAGATTTTCCTGAAGCTTTGTCTGATCTACGGATGCCGCAACAGCGAGTTGCGTCTTAGCGAAAAAAGCCATTTCGACTTTGCCAAGAAGATTTGGACGGTGCCCACCGAAAACCACAAGCTGGGCAAAGCCTCAGGAAAGCCGCTTCTGCGCCCGATCACCCCGGATGTTGAGGCGCTGATCAAACAGGCCATGGCGCTCAGCGCCGAGGGCAAGTTCCTGTTCACGAACAGTGGAACAACCAAGCCGATGGGGGCAGGCGCTCCCTTGCAGTTGCCTTACAACATCATGCAGTGGCTGCGGCGGCATGAAAAATATGAAATGCAGCACTGGTCGGTTCACGACCTGCGCAAGACCGCGCGTACCAATTTCTCGACACTGACCGAGCCCCACATTGCTGAAATCATGCTTGGCCACAAGCTTCCGGGGAGCTGGCAGGTTTACGACCAGTATGACTATCTGGCGGAGCAGAAAGACGCCTATAGCGCGTGGTGGCAACGCCTCACAGCCCTAACGGCATAGCCGCCGTAAGGGGCGGAACGACTGGCATCTATCCTATACAAAACCTCCTGGAATCGGGCTAGCATCCAGCAGGAGTGCTCAGATTATTCCCTTGACGGAATAGTCATTTAAAGGTATATTTAAGAATGTGGCTTATCGAATTTTGCGACGAGTTTGACCCTGAATTCGAGGCCATGGCGGAAGCGGTTCAGGATGAGCTATTGGCGCAGCTCAAGGTACTTGAGCGGTTTGGTCCGGAGTTGGGGCGACCCCATGTGGACACGCTCAATGGCTCGAAGCATGCCAATATGAAAGAGCTACGCTTCAAGACTGATGACGGGGTTTGGCGTGTGGCTTTCGCATTTGACCCGGAAAGAAAAGCAGTTGTTCTGGTTGGTGGCGACAAGTCGGGCAACAGCGAGAAAAGGTTTTATAAAGTTTTGATCAAGAGTGCAGATAGGCGGTTTGACCGGCATCTGGCCTCTTTGAAGAAGGAGAACGGCAATGGCTAAGTCACTTGATCAGGTAATGAAAACGCTCCCGGCTGCACGCAAACAAAAGATCGAGCAGCGCGGCCATGAGCTCATTCAGGAGCAATTGACCTTGCAGGCGCTGCGCAAGGAGCTGAACCTCACACAAGAGGCAATGGCTGAGCTTCTGGATATGAAACAAGCCAACGTTTCTAAAGTGGAAAAGCGAGCGGACATGCTGATTTCCACGTTGCGCGGTTATGTTGAGGCTATGGGTGGAACACTGGAGTTGGTCGCCCGGTTGCCCGGTCGCGGGCCTGTGAAGCTGGAAGGTTTTCGCGACCTGCATGCGGATTGCAAATAGAACTTCCAAAATTGAAATCTAAGTTTTCTTTCAAGTTTTGTGATATGGCAGCCCTGGGAATGTTTGTTTACTTCATTTGAGTTTCTTTGGGCATAGGCAAGCGCAATTTGTCACAAAGAGCTTTATCAGCCAAGATAAAACTATCTTTTTTGAGGTCGGCTCCGTAGAGCGTAGGATTGCACTGAAAAGCGATAGAGAGCCATTCGGTCCGATTTACTACGATAACCGAGGAACTTAAAGCCATGCCTATCAAAAAAAAAGCTAAAAACTGCAAGGACTCAATGTTTAGACTGGTTTTGTCTGGTGATTTAAAGATAACCAGACTCCAAACTCCATCTAATTTACTTATCACATAGCCAGAAAAGAAGGCACCTAGCGCTGTGCCAATCCCGCTATATAGTTGTCGATCTACTGGGTTGAAAGGAATTGCCAAGGTTGCAATGATCCATCCAACTAATAGTCCTAAAAATGTTAGCAAAAAATTCGATTGTCTCGTATTTATTTTTTCGGAGTTGTAATTCCAACAGAGAATAGAGGTTACTACTAATCCAATACCAAAGAATATGTCGCTCATTATAACGGATGGCGTAAAAATAGCAGCAGTAGTTAAGCTGTCTAACCATTCGGTATTCATATGCTAATTATCTCATCTGTTATAGTGCACTAGTCATAATGTCCGGTTGACGGTCTCTAAAATTATAAATATAGCAGCGGTTTTATTTTTTTCCACCTGTGACGCTTTTGAGTGTGTCAAGCGTTGCATGAGGCAACTCCACGCTCGAAGCACTTAATCGTGCGTATCCGCTCGCGCTGCTCCCACTCGAAAATATCGCCCGCATCCCAGAGATTGCAGCTTCCGGCGTGCTTCATGCAGGGAGCCGGAAATGGATTCACTAACCGCCTCATGCGGCGAAACAGCGTGCGACTTGAGCAGCGAAAACGGTCACATAAATCTTTCGTCGAATAATAGGCGTTCATCTCATTTCCCCATTCGGGATCATGGCTATCACGCTACATGAGGGCGCTGCGCCAGCCGCCTCTCGCATTCCTCTTGGGGGCTATCCGGATCGCGGCGGACTATTACAGATCAATACAGGGTGATCGAGAAAGAATCACAACCAAAAAGTGTAAAAATTAATAACTTATAAACTGTATTGGTAACATTATTAAAATATTGATCATAAACTTTTGTATATGGCAGAAAGAGATATTCAGAATGCAAATTATAATCAGAGGGGAGTTGACTATGACTCAGTTGCGTCAGGCGTTCTATGAAAAGCTCCTAGAGTTGGAGGAGCTTGGTGTTGAGCGCTTTAAAGGCGCAACTTTGTACGTCAATCCGATTAATGAGTTTGGAGATGATGTTATCTTGCGGAATAAGTACGGGCAAGTAGTCCATAAATTATTCAGTCATGGGCCATATCGGAGTTGCGCCGAAGATATTTTAATATAATTAAAGGCAAAATATAGCGTCTAGATAATTGCAAAAGGAGATTAATATTGTCATGGAATTCCCTCGCTATGTGAATATAGAACAAGCAAGAAATGTACTCGCTGAAAGTGGAGTTGAGCTTACCCAGCGGCAAATAAAGCGCGCGGCAGATCCGGATGCACACGGAAAACGAAAGCTGCCATTTTTTGTTGACCCCATTGACGGGCGATTAAAAATTGATAAGAACCTTTTGGTGGAGATTTATACCAGTTGTCAGGTGAATGCTCAAAATAATGCACACATTAATGCGTCCAGTCTTCGGAGTGTATTTGACCGGAAAAGTTAATTGCGATATGCAGAGTCATGTCAGATATCAGGAAAAGAACAGGGAAAAAGGGGGCCACATATCAGGTCCGCTACGCAGATGATTCATCAAAAGTCGGATACTCCTACGCAAGCTTCAGAACGCTAAAGGAAGCAAAAGCGTATTCGCAGGATTCTCAAAACTGGAGAAGTAAATCCGCGGCAGACGATAAAGCTGTGCCAGAAGCGGTTGATATGTGGCTGAAAATCTGTGCGACCGAAGGGCGAGAAGGAAGAGATCCTGTTTCTCCTGCTACATATAAATATTACAGCTATATTGCTGAGAAGATGAAGTCCTACCATTGGACAAAGAATATATCAGCACTCACAAAGCCAGATGTTGTCAGTTTCAGGTCGTGGCTTATCAGTGAGCATGGGCGTTATTTGGCCGCTAAGACACTTACTTATTTTCATGCTGTTCTCGCTGAAATGTCTACACGTGGCTATGTGGATAGCAACGTAGCGTCGGGGGTTAGTATTCGGAAGGATACTCGTTATTCTGAGCCAATCATTATTCCGACGCTGAAAGAAATCCAAGCGCTGCTTAAGGCTGCGGATGATCTTGCAAACTCTAAAAATTTACAAATTGCAAAAGCTTGGGAGCGTTACCGTCCCATCTTATACCTGGCAGTGGATTCTGGAATGCGCCCTCAAGAGTATTTGGCACTCGCCGGGCGTAGTGTTAAGAAGGGTGGAGTACAGGTCGAGAGGGCCATTGATCGAAGCGGCGAACTATCCGTACCTAAAACACCCGCTTCGCGCCGATTTATCGAGATTAGCTATGAGACTTTAACGATGATTACCTATTATCGTGACCACAAGGCCGTAGAAAATATCCATGACCTTGTATTTCCAACGTCAACCGGGGGATGGCAATCGCTCGACAATTGGCGAAAGCGCGGATTTTACGCGGCCTCAGAAAAAGCAGGGTTAATCGTTGCTAAAAAAGTAGATGGGAAAGACATTATTTTACCGAAATACACACCGTATTCCTTGCGCCATTTTTTTGCCTCCATGCTGATCGCAGAAAAAACAGATATTGCGAAGATCAAGGCGCTTATGGGGCACACCGACATTAGCACCACCTACGATGTGTACGGTCATCTGATTGAGCGTGGAGCTGATGAGAAAGATAAGGCCAGCGGAATGATTTCGCGGATAAAAAGTCTGGGGGCCCCTGATGTAGAGCAATCTATCCCCCGTGACGTTTTGACCCGAGCTGGCGATTTTTGTCACGCTAAAAAAACTTCGGAAACCTTATGATTTGATCGTTTTTGGTAGGTTGAGGTGGGGAGTCAGCAGCTACCTCTCTACGAGCAGCTTTTGGCCGTTTCCTACCCGTTGTGCGGCTAGACTGTCTGGATTAATTCATCCTGTCGTGACCGGCAGCAAACCGAAGAAGACATGCACTGGCGGGAGGTATCGGTTAGGAGGAAGATCCCAAAAGTTGCCTATGAAACCAAGGGCGAATTGGGGTTGCTTTCCACTGTATTAAGTTATGGAACACCTGGGAAGGGTAAAGTAGCCAGCCCTCATGTCTGGCAACTTTCTCCAGCATTGAAATGGTCAAGGTGCCAATTACACGTGCACGGCCACCAGAGCAAAGTCCTGTGGACCCGCCGAGACATTCGAGGCGACGACTTCGAATGTCCACTCGCCAGCCATCGGCTTGTCGATCTGGACCATTTCGACATTATTGGTGCTGTCGAGTTTGAGGATTCCGGCCTTCGCACCGGCAGCCTGGTTGCCAATCAATCTCTTCCCGGAAGGAGTGCGAACGATGAGATTCAGGTTGTTCACCAGTTGTTTTCCTGGATAGTCAGTGTAAGTGAGCACTATCCGCATAGGCCGTGCCGTCTCTGCAATCGTTTGTGTGACACTCCACTTTTTCCCCGTTACGAGGGCCGGCCCATCAATCGTAAGGATTGGGTCGGAGAGTGACCGGTCAAGATTTACACGCCCAAAACCTTGATGGGGATCGAGCAAGACGCCTTTGGGAGCCGTTCCAGGCAGGCGCTCCGCCCCGGCGATCAGTAATGCTTTGATGAGGGCTGCACTCGGATTGGATAATTGCCGTTGGCTGCGTAGATACTCTCGCAGCAATGCCACCGCCCCAGCTGTAAGCGGTGTAGCCATGCTTGTTCCCCCCATATAGAAGTATTTGTGGTTGATCGGATATGGGGACCACGCAAAGTTATTCGGGGCGATTTGGGTCGAACGCGTAGAGAGAATGAAGGTGCCAGGGGCAACGACATCGGGCTTGGTGCGGTTGTCGCTGGTGGGACCGCGGCTGCTAAATGCCGCCACCTGGTCGGGCTTGTCAGCAATCGAGGCGCTGTGAAGTGGGGCCACAGGGTAGTCGTCTGGCCACCATTCACCATAGGTACTGGCCTTGAATTCCGGACGCCTGTTTTCACTTGCTCCCACGGTAATGCAATTTTTGGCAGTTCCAGGAGACGTCACACTCATTAAATTGACCTTACCGTCACCATCCTTGTCTGTTCCATCGTTTCCTGCCGCGATGATGAAGCAGAAATCCCGGTGTTTCCAAACATACTCGTCAAATTGCCTGCATTGCTCGTCGTATTCACCAGCATCCCCACCGCCCCAAGAATTGGAGTGGATACGGGCGCCATTATCGTAAGCAAATTGGAATAAGGTGCCGAGATTGTCGGGCAGGCCAGCAAGTATGTATCGGCGTCGTGCCAGACTCGGAGCGGTTGATGGCTTCCATTTCATTTCCTGCTCTATGGCTTGAAAAACAAGCTTGGCATTATAGGCGAGGCCATGGATTCGTTCCGGTCCGCCGTTCGATGCGGTACCGTTGCCGAGCACCGAACCACTGACATGCGTGCCATGCCCTGAGTCGACATCAGCGGCTCCGTCATCCGCGCCGCCATTGGTGACGTAATTAAGCCAGGACGAGGCAATTGGATAGCTCTTGATAGCGACGATCCTCCCGGCGAAATCAGGATGGATGGTCGCGGGATCCCCCGTATCGAGACCGGTATCGCATACGGCAATGATTTCCCCATCGCCAGTCAGACCGAGCTTTGTAGACATGCTTTTCGGATTGCCATTACCCATGATGATGGTGGCCACGTTATTGGAAGTACGCGGAATGACCCTTTGCCGGACGTATCGCACACCGTGCACTGCAGACACCTGACGCAGTTGCTCCGGGATGGTTTTCGAAGCCTGGGTGGAAGCCACGATCAAGACACGAGCACGGGCGTTCTTGGAAAGGATCTTAAATCCGAGTCGACTTACCTCCTTCGAAATCCTCTGCACGTCGGCACCATCAAAAAGTTCTATCGAGAAATTGTCAGGGACCTCGTGCCGCCTCGGGAGAGTTTCACCGCTATCTTTTTTCTCCACGAGTTCAGGAGCAAGCCGCGCATCGTGTTGTAAATGTCCCACCCACTGTATGAAGGGGAGCTCGGCAATTTTCGTGAGTTGTTTGCCCGCCGTCCGGATGACATATCCAAAAGCGCCATAGGGTTCACAAATTTTAACTCCGACTTTTCGCAGTTGGTTCAACCAGGTGCGTTTGATTGGAGCGATGAACTGCACCACGTAGTGGTGTGGCTTCTCATCCACTTCGGATACATTCGGGTCAACTCCCCCGTGGATCAGCGTGTGGATCGTGTGCTTGCCCATTTGCAAGTCATATTCCTGAGTGATGTCTTCTACAGGAAACTCACGCGCTAATACTGTGGCGTCCTGGTTATTCGCGTGAACCACCACGAACGCGTCATAGCGATCAATGATCTGCGCTCGTGCCTCAATTGAAGGGATATCGGATTTGTCAGCAAAAACTTTGAGGACAGACATCGCAATGCTCCTTGTTAGGCAATAGAGGCCGGCGCAAGCTTTCGTTTTTCAGTAACACTATTTTTCCAGGGGGCACCAGCACGTCCGTGACGTACACTTCGGTCCTTTCCGGTAAAGCCAACACATACTTCATAGTAGTACGGCGAATACAAATCCACCTCCGCTACTGCGACAGGAGCGCTTGGAGTGAAAAGGCAAATGCCCGCATCTGGCCGTTACCTACCCGATGCAGAAGCCAGTTATCCCTGCCAACGCAGTCGGCCCGATGCGCTCGACTAATAATTGCTCGTTTCAAGCAGGCATTCCAGATCACTCTTTAATTATGATTGGCAATTGGCTTGATTCAAAAAAAATCTATTCTGCCTCGAAGCACCGTTCAAATGGTCTGATTTAATAGGATTATGCGTTGGGTTCTGTCAGGAGCTAAGAATGAAGAAGGTAAGCCGGGGAGAAGATGTCGGACATCCTGTTGTTAGGGGGAGTGGAGAGTCTTTTAAAACTTTTTCTATAGTTGTTCCCGGAGAGGGCTTTTCTCGGTTCAATTTTGATTCAATGCAGTCGATGCCGGGTAACATGGTTGCTATTATTCAGTTGGTGCAGAATGGTTTGGTGGTGGGTATTGGTACGGGTTTTCTGATCGATGCTGATATATTACTGACGGCTAAGCATGTTTTTGAAAATTCATTTGATTTTTACAATGTCGCTATCGGCTATGATCCTCGATCGAATTTGCGTGTACCTGTGAAAAAAGTTAGATCGCGAATATTGCATAATTCGTTAGATTTGTCCGTTCTTTTAGTTGAAGGCCTTGAGTCGCAATGGTTTAGGTTTGCCCGGCGTCGGCCAAAAACTAACGATGAAGTCGAAGTCGCAGGTTATGGGTTTAATTATGTTGATGGAGGCTTAAGGTGTAGTCGCGGGATTGGAAGTGTCACAGAGCTAGAGAATCAAGCAATTGGCTACTTGATAAACACATCGGCAGGGGATAGTGGAGGACCTGTATTTAGAAAAAATAATAATGTTTATGAAGTGTTGGGTGTTCATGTGGAAGGTGCTGGTGACCCCTTTGTAGGAAATAAAGGGGTTTTACTTAATCCAGAAGTTATTTCTGATGTTAGGGATATGATACGACTGGCTAGAGAGCAGGCTGTATGAAAATTTTATTGTGGAGTTTGGTCTTTTTGTTTTGGTTGACAGGGTGCGGTTCTGGATTTCCTGGGTTTAGACCACTGTCTTATTCAAATAAAAGTGAGGCTAGAGTTTATATAAGCCCTGATTTGTGTATGCATTCGCCAGTAGTGCAAGGTAAGAAAGAAATTGCTGTAATACCTGCGGCTCTTGCAGTTCAAGCAGTGAATGTAATTTTTGATAAATTTAATACAGCTTTAAAGAATGGCACTCAAGCAGGCAATTTGCCCGCTAGCATTTCTTCGTTGAATTTTGAACCTGAAAAAGGACGTATTCCAACTTGTATATTAATTGTTCGTGGTGAATTTGTTAACGGTCCGGAAACTAAAGATTCAAAGCAGCTGCTTGACTTTATACTTGAGCCGCTGACTCCTGCAGAGATGTCAATTCGGGCTTCGCCAAAATATGTGGCTGCAAAGAAATCAAGGAAGTTGCAGCGTCCGGAAAAATTTAAGGATGAGGCTGAGGAGTTTGAATGGAAATCAATGAGTGAACTGTGGCAAAAAGAAGCTGATCTCCTAGAAAAATCAAGGCGGTATAGCGAATTTAGGATCGCGAAAAATTCTACATGGATTAATTCGATTGATCATATTTTTGAGCTTCAAATGGTGATTGCTTCCAATAAAAAATTTCTGGCTATCGCGCCTGTGTTTGCTCGAGTTGATCGGTCCCTTGATGACGACAAGAGCGGTGTTCGTTCCTTTGCTATATCAACAAAATTCGAACCCGCGAAAGAATCTGTGACTGGTACTGATTCTGGAGCTAAAGCTGGATCTCTAGTTCAACTTCGTAATTTAAGAATTGGTAAGGCAGTTGTCTATTCACCTGTTATTGATCAACGGCTTCGATTCTCAAATGAGTCGGACTGGTTTGGTGTTTTCAATGGGGTGAGTGGTGATGGTGGTGGAGCTAGTACCTCATCGGATGCAGTCAATTCCGCAGGAAAATCTCAAGGGAAATATACGGTTGCTAACGATTCATTTAAGGGGGATAACCAAAAGGAGGTTGAGAATTTAGATTTTTATTTGCAGTCTATTAGTACGAGTTCAGTGCCGATGACGGTCACCACTACAGTTGTAGAAGCAAGGCCGGATAAAGTCGGTCGAGCTTTTTTTGCAGAGGTGTTTGATGGAACCAAAGACGCATTAAAAAACTCACTTACATCCAAGCTGCAGAACAATGATCAAAAGAAAGTGGCTGATGCGACTGAATTTGGTGCAAGCATGCTTGCTCTTGATTCGAGGCTTGAGGCGGAGAATCAAGCAGTACAGAAGATTAGAGAGTATTGTAATGTTATGACCAGTTCAGGGGACTCTGTTTCTGAGCGAACTGATAGAGTTGCGAAGGTTAGTGCGGCAAACAAGTCGTCGATTGCTTTAATGCGTTTGACCTCTCCGCCTGGGCAGATGATATTTGGGAGTCTTTTGGAAAATACTGATTCTAGTAGTAATCCAAGTAATGTGGCGGTTTGTAAGCGGCTTGATTCCGATCAGAAGTGGTAGGGCGGCCGCGAAAACTGAGTGCAACACCTCACCCTCCGGTTATCTGATCCTGGTGAAAATGCGCGATGCCACCGCCACTTCTGCGGTCGAGGGATTTAGTGCTGCGCTGAACAGCATGCCGTTGGCGGTGCGCAAAAGCATGACGTATGACCAAGGCCGGGAGATGGCCAAGCATGCTGAAATTACGCAAAAAACGGGGGTGCCGATTTATTTCTGCGATCCGCATAGCCCCTGGCAGCGGGGGAGTAACGAGAACATCAATGGCTTGATTCGCCAGTACCTGCCCAAGGGCTCGGACTTGTCGGTGCACAGCCAGGAGGCGCTGGATGCCATTTCGTACCAGATGAACATTCGTCCTCGCAAGTGCTTCGGTTTTTAAATGTCCAATTGAAATGATGACAGAGGTAATGGGGATGTATCATGCTGCCCCTACGTCAATTCAATAACCGTGTTGCACTCGGCTCCTGCAACCGCCCATATTTATACAGCTTCCCAAGTCGTCATGGCAACAAATCAGGTACCCAGTGCCTTTCATTCATCGAGATGTAATTAACCATATTAATGAGGCGAGTAATTAGGCTAATCGTCTCATTATTTAGCTGGAAATGAGACGATTAAGGGATATATTCGTCTCATGACGTATAACTGGCAACAATCTGATTGGCCCAACTTTCGTTACGATCTTTCGGTCGTGGAAGATCTTCTGTTTGCCTTTGCAGAGAAAACTGGTCATATCGCCGGACTCCTGCAAGGGTTACCCGACAGTGCCCAGCAGGAAACAATTCTCTCTCTCATGGTTTCGGAGGCCGTTAAAACGTCCGAGATTGAGGGAGAGTTCATACAGCGCTCCGATGTTATGTCCTCGATCCGGAATAATCTCGGCCTCAATCCTGCTCATGAAGAGGTAAGGGACAAAAAGGCGCAGGGTGTCGGTGAGCTGATGGTCGCAGTTCGGCAAAGCTTTGCAGCCCCGCTTACTGAGACGATGCTGTTCGACTGGCATAGCAGGCTTATGGCCCCCTTCGTCAGACGTCTCATCGTCGGTCAATGGCGAAATCATGAGGACCCCATGCAAATTGTTTCCGGGCCTCTTGGTAAACAGCGCATCCATTTTGAGGCGCCATCCTCTTCTGACGTTCCGAAAGAAATGGCAGGCTTTATCCACTGGTTCAACGACACAGCCCCTGGCGGTAAAAATAGTCTCAAAAGCCCGGCAGTCCGCTCAGCCATTGCGCATCTCTATTTTGAGAGCATCCACCCATTTGAGGACGGCAATGGCCGCATCGGGCGTGCCTTGTCTGAAAAGGCCCTTTCCCAGGGGTTAGGCCGTCCTGTCGTCATGAGTCTCTCAAAGGCCATCGAGTCCAATCGAAAAGCCTATTATGGTGCCTTGAGCGACGCTCAAACCTCCAACAACCTTACAGAATGGATCGCTTATTTCACGCGCACAATTCTCGATGCTCAAAACGATACTGAGCAAACGATAAATGCTGCATTGTTCAAAACCAAAATCTTCGACCGTTATCGCGGGAAACTGAATGACAGGCAGATGAATATCATCAGCTTTATGCTGGAAAACAGCCAAGACGAAAGTACTCATATGCGCACGAAGACATACATGAAAATGACGGGGGCTTCAAAAGCGACAACGGCGCGAGACCTCCATAATCTCGTTGAGCTCGGTATTTTTAGGCAAGCTGGCGAAGGTCGTAACACGCATTACGAAATTGAAGTCATTTGACCAGTTTTATTGATCGTCACTGCTGGCTTTGGATGTTTCTTCAGAATCGTGTGGCAAGTGTGTGGCGAGCGCCACTTAAGTATCTGTAATCATAGGTATTTTTATAGCTTCCCAAGCTGTAGGTCGCGAGTTCGAGACTCGTCGCCCGCTCCATAATTAGATCAATGGGTTAGGTTCGTTTCTTGATATCAAATTGGATTGTTTTGATGGTTTTTGCCACAAAATCCTACCCGCCAGAACCCGCAGAAATCCGCCATTGTCCGCCGTGAGAGTTTTGGGCTTGTGGCGAATCTGTGGCAAATACTGACCGCCAGACGAGCTGGAATTTAGATAGCTGCATCTCTGTTGCACCTAGGAGCTGCCCTTAGAGTCTTTCCAAGCCATTCTCGTAGCCCATGCGCCCCTGAAAGGGGAAGTGGCCCTAACTCTTTGATTGCTGTCAATATTGCTGGCTATCAAAACATGGGCTAAAAAACTAGAATTGTTGCCTACTTGAGGATTGGCGCTCCAGGCGGTTTCGAAGGCCGGGAGCGCTGTGAGCTGTCCTCACACCCTGTTATTTAAAAGGATAGAGTTTTGGCTCAGTTAGAGAACATCGAGGCAATTGAAAGACGGCTTTGGAAGGCGGCAGACACCCTCCGTAGCAACTCTGAACTGGCCAGCAACGAATACTTCCTGCCCGTGATGGGTCTGATTTTCCTGCGTCACGCCTACAGCCGCTTCCTGTCCGTGAAGGACCAGATCATTGAGAACCTCCCGAGCCGGGGTGGCAAGACCCGTGAGCTCACCAAGGAAGACTTCTCGCAGAAAGGTGCAATCTACCTCAATCCCAAGGCTGAATTTGACGCTCTGGTAGCGCTGACAGACGCTGATGACCGTGCCGAAGCGATCATCAAGGCGATGGAGTCCATTGAGAAGGATTATGCCAACCTGGCGGGCCAGCTGCCTAAGAACGAGTATCGCAGCATCCCGAACGACGTCCTCGGCCAGCTCTTGCGAACCTTGAACCCAGACGAGTTGAAGAAGGCTACCGGGGACATCTTTGGTCGTATCTACGAATACTTCCTGACAGAGTTTGCCGACCAAGGGGCGCATGACGGCGGTGAATTCTTCACCCCTGTGTCTTTGGTGCAGCTCATCACCAACGTGCTGGAGCCGGACCACGGCATCATATTTGACCCAGCGTGCGGCTCCGGCGGCATGTTTGTGCAAAGCGCTCATTTCTTGGAGGTCCATAGAGACGATCCGAACAAACTCACCTTCTTCGGCCATGAGAAGAACCGTGTCACGACTCGTCTGTGCAAAATGAACCTCGCGGTTCATGGTCTTGAAGGCAATGTCGTCGGCGGCGAGCAGGCCATCACCTACTATAGCGATCCCCATGAAAAGCTTTGGGGTAATGTCGATTATGTTATGGCGAACCCGCCCTTCAACGTGGACGAGGTGGATGCTGAGAAAATCAAGAATGATCCGCGCCTGCCATTTGGCATCCCTGGTATTAACAAAACCAAGAAAGTTCCCAACGCAAACTATCTTTGGATTCAATATTTCTACAGCTACCTGAATGAAAAAGGGCGTGCTGGTTTTGTTATGTCCTCACAGGCTTCGAGTGCGAGCCGTGAGGACGCAAAAGTGCGCGAGCAACTTGTAAAGTCAGGCCATGTCGATGCGATGATCGACATCCGTGGCAATTTCTTCTACACGCGCACCGTCCCCTGTCAACTATGGTTCCTTAACAAGGATAAACCCAAAGAGCATCAGGACAAGGTGCTGATGATTGATGCGCGTAACGTATATCGTAAAGTTACGCGGAAGATTTACGATTTTAGCCCTGAGCAACTTAAAAACCTGACCTCAATTGTCTGGCTCTATCGCGGGCAAACTGATCGCTTCATTGAGCTCGTGCAGAGTTATATTGATAACGCGCTATTTGAAGCGCATGCCTGTGAAAGGTCGGAAGCTCTGATGGCAGAGCCTATGCCAGCTTTTATCGCTGCACTTAAAAAACTTTATGCAGCTATGAGTCCATTCCTGGAACTGTTAGAGAAAAAAGCTGAGTCTGACCAACCTCACGTTACTCTGCATAGTGAGTTATTGACGGCTATTGAACAAGTTAATGCTGACTGGTCTAGTTTTAAAGTTTTAAAAAATGATTTGCAGGAGTGGTGGGGGCGTCATCCGTATGACACGGCAAACGACTTACTCGATTTCACTGAGAGCGATATCTGCCTCAAGGATCTTGCGGAGAATAGCCGTGATTTGGTTAAACTCCTAGACCATGCTTATAAGCTCAGCATGCGGCTTATTGAGCTTTGTGAAAGTGAATATGGGGCAAGAGATAGTCATCTTTGGGATCAGTCAAGCATACACGGCACTCGTCGCGAAAGCCTGAAGAAATCCGCAGATGGATCTAGGAAAATCGCTGTAGAGCAACTTAAGAAAGTTCGTTATTTGTACAAACAGGCGCACTGGCTTCTTTCACGCTTCCCCGAAGGAAGGCTGTGTGATGTCAAAGGATTGGTAAGGCTGGTCCCAAGAGCTGATATTGAGAAAGCAGAATGGTCTTTAAGTCCTGGACGATATGTAGGGGTAGCGCCGGAAGAAATTGATGAAGATTTCGATTTTGAGGAAGCACTTCGAGATATTCATATTGAGCTTAAAGGGCTAAATGAAGAGGCCTGTAGGCTTTCGGATATAATTTCAAAGAACTTCGAGGAGCTAGGTGTATGAGCTGGGTCGAACGTTCGCTAGATCAATTAGGTTATGTTTCCCGAGGCAAATCACGTCATAGGCCAAGGGACGCAGCGCATTTGTATGGCGGCGCGTATCCTTTTATACAAACTGGAGATGTAAAGCACGCAGGACTATATCTGACTGAATATAGTCAGACATACAGCGATGCGGGTTTAGCGCAAAGTAAATTATGGCCTACAGGAACATTGTGTATAACGATTGCCGCAAATATTGCTGAAACAGCAATTCTTGGTATCGAAGCGTGCTTTCCAGATAGCGTAATTGGATTTATCCCAGATGCAGGCAAAGCCGACGTTAGGTACATAAAATACTTGTTTGAGGCAAGATTAAAGCTTGAATATAAACAATTTACTCAAGGGGCAGCCCAAGACAACCTAAGTCAGGGGAAGTTGCTGTCTATAAAATTTCGCGTCCCACAAGAGGTCAAAGAGCAAGCGAAAATAGCTGACTTTATTTCTGCGTATGATGAGTTGATCGAAAATAGCCGGAGAAGAATTAAGCTTCTGGAGGAGTCTGCTCGTCAGTTGTATCGTGAGTGGTTTGTGCTTTATAAGTTTCCGGGTAGTGAGCACGTTAAAAAAAACAACGGCATTCCTGATGGCTGGAGCCATCGCGCATTAGGTGATTTTTTTGATGTGATGCACGGCCACGCATTTAAGGGTGAGTATTTTAGTGATGATGAAACTGATAGGATTTTGTTAACACCAGGCAATTTCAAAATCGGCGGCGGTATTAAATTTGGAAAATTGAAATACTATCTAGAAGATGCGCCGCTAGAGGAAAGCTACACCTTGGAGTCGGGTGATATTCTGTTATCTATGACAGATCTTAGTAAAGAGTCTGATACGCTGGGGTTGCCATTGATTGTCCCACAAAATAATCGTCTAAAGTTTTTACACAATCAGCGGCTTGGAAAGATTGTGAAAAGAGGTGATGGTTACTTCCCAAGGTATTTCTTCTATAATTTGTTTCAGGATTACCGATATCGTTCGTTCGTTGTGGGGGCGGCAACTGGAACGTCAGTAAAACATTCATCGCCAATCAGGATAAAGTCTTATATGGCGTTAGTTCCGGACTCTTTGGACTGTGAGATAATAAACCAGTTCGATGAGTTTTCTGGTGCATGCCAACGTGAGGTAGATGTTTTACTGAATCAATGCATCGCTCTAGAGCAAGCAAGAAATTTACTTCTGCCACGTCTGATGAATGGAGACATCACTGTATGAATTCGATGACCGAGGATTACCTGGCGCAGCAGACGACTGCTAACTACCTGCTGCATGACTTGCAGTGGGATGAGTCGATCTACGCTATGCAGGAAGTTTTAGGCAAGGAAGGTACCCTCGGTCGCACAAGTGAAACCGAAATCGTTCTGAACCGTTACCTCGGCCAGAAGATCATCGATCTCAATCCTGGTCTTCCAATGGAGGCCTATGAAGACGCCTTGCGCATTGTGAATGAATACAGCAGCAGCTCTGTGCTATTGGCGACCAATCGCGAGAAAGACAATCTACATAAGAACGGCGTTGAGGTAGCCTTCCGGAACGAAAAAGGCGAGCGCGTCAAAAAGCGCCTTCGGCTTTTCGACTTCGATAACCCGTCAGCAAACCACTTTCTTGTCGTGCGGGAGCTTTGGGTTAAGGGCGACTTGTACCGCCGACGCGCCGATATTGTCTGCTTCGTGAACGGTGTCCCCCTCGTGTTCATGGAGCTCAAGAATGTCCATAAGGACATCAAGTCGGCTTACGAGAAGAACTTTGCTGACTACAAGGACACCATCCCGCATCTCTTCCACCACAACGCCTTCATCATCTTGGGCAATGGCGTGGACGCCAAGATCGGCTCAGTCTCCAGCAAGTATGAGCACTTCAACGACTGGAAGCGCCTGCATGAAGACAGCCCCGGTGTGGTGGATATGGAGACGCTGCTGAAAGGCACATGCTCCAAAGCTAACTTGATGGACATGTTCGAGAACTACATTCTCTTCGATGAGAGCACTGGAAAACTCGTGAAGATCGTCGCCCGGAATCACCAGTTCCTGGGTGTTAATCGCGCCATTGATGCCGTGAAGGATCGTAAAGCCCGTGCTGGCAAACTCGGAGTTTTCTGGCACACCCAAGGCTCCGGCAAGTCCTATTCAATTGTGTTCTTTGCCCGGAAGGTCCACCGCAAGCTCGGCGGTAACTATACCTTTGTCGTCCTGACCGACCGCGAAGACCTGGATACTCAGATCTACAAGACATTCGGCGGGTGCGGAGTTGTGGATAACGACCGTGATCCTTGCCGTGCCACCAGCGGTGAGCATTTGCAGGAGTTGCTGGGGCTGCACAAAGCTTTCGTATTCTCGCTGATCCAGAAATTCAACAAAAAAGTCGATCCCGAAAAACCTTACTCGGAACGTGATGACATCATTGTCATCACTGACGAGGCGCACCGTACCCAGTACGGCACGCTCTCGCTGAACATGCGTAACGCCATGCCCGGTGCCAGCTTCATCGGCTTCACTGGGACGCCACTGTTCAAGGATGACGAAATCACCAAGAAGGTCTTCGGTGAATACATCTCTACCTATGACTTCCAACGCGCCGTAGAAGACAACGCCACCGTGCCGCTCTATTACGACGCGCGCGGCGAACAATTGCGCTTCATTGATGAGGATGGCGACGAGCATAGTGTGGCCGATCCGAAGGGCCTGAATGAGAAGATCGCTGCGAAGCTTGAAGAGCTGGAGATTGAGGATATCGACGTTCAGCAGCGCCTTGAGCGCGAGCTGAAACGCGACTACCACATCATTACCAGCACCAGTCGCCTGGAACAGGTTGCACAGGATTTTGTCCGGCATTACGCCAATGGCTGGGAAACCGGCAAGTCGATGCTTGTTTGTATCGACAAGATCACCTGTGTGCGCATGCACAAGCTGATCGATGCCTATTGGCAGGAGCACATCGCCCAGCTGGAAAAAGACCTGCCGAGCGCTCTGGACGAGCAAGATGATATCTGGCGTCGTCGCCAGATCGACTGGATGCGGGAAACGCAGATCGCCGTTGTGGTGAGCGAAGAACAAGGCGAAGTGGACAAGTTCCGTAAATGGGATTTGGACATCACTCCGCATCGTCGCCTGATGAAAGAAGGCTTTCTGCTTGGCGATGGAAAGCGTATCGACCTTGAGAGTGCATTCAAAAAGCCTGAGCACCCGTTTCGCGTGGCTATCGTCTGCGCCATGTGGCTAACCGGTTTTGACGTACCAACCCTGTCCACCCTTTATCTCGACAAGCCTTTGCAGGCTCACACGCTTATGCAGGCAATTGCCCGTGCAAACCGTGTTGCAGAAGGCAAAAATAACGGTCTGATCGTCGATTACTGCGGCATCCTCAAAAACTTGCGCGAAGCTCTTTCTACATTTGCCGGTCGCGGGGATGAGGGGCATGGGGATGATGAGGGTGAACTCGATCCTACCTTGCCTAAGGAAGACCTTCTCGCAGAGCTCATCGAAGCTATTGGCTTTGTACGCGACTTCTTACATGTCCAGGGCTTCCGCCTTGAAGACATCAACGAGAAGACAGGCTTTGCGAGAAACGCCGCTATCGTTGAGGCCAAAGAAGCGGTCAACGAAAACGACCAGACTCGCAAACGCTTCGAGATTATGGCCCGCGAGGTCTTCAAGAAATTCAAAGCCTGCATCAATGTGCCCGGCGTGAATGGGCAGCGCGATGCCAGGGATGCGATCAATATCATCTACAAGAGTTTGCAGGCCGACCGGGAAGCCGCTGACATCAGCGACATCATTCGTCAACTTCACGGGATCGTCGATGAGGCGATCCACACCCGTACCGCTACAAGTGAGGGCGCAGGGGTCTATGACATTAGCAAGATCGACTTCGAACGGCTGCGCCTGGAGTTTGCAAAATCTCCGGCCAAGCACACCGCCGTGCAGGGATTGAAGGATGTCATCGAAAAACGTCTGAACATCCTGCTGATGAAGAACCCCCTGCGTACTGACTTCCAGGCCCACTACGACAAACTTGTCGATGAATACAATCTTGAGAAAGATCGGCTCACTATTCAAAAGACCTTCGAGGCGCTTCTGAAGCTGGTCGATGATCTGAGTGCGGAAGAACGTCGCGCCATGGAGGAGGGGCTTGATGAAGAAACTCTCGCCTTGTTCGACCTCCTCTCAAAGCCACAGCTCTCCAAGGGCGATACAGCAAAGATCAAGAAGGTCTCTGCCGAGCTGCTGGAAACCCTGAAAGCCGAGCGGCTCAGGGTCGAGAACTGGCGCGAGAAGGAAAGCACGCGCGACGCTGTGAAGCAGAAAATCTATGACTTCCTCTGGGACGACAGCACCGGGCTTCCGGATAAAGACTACAGTGAGGGTGAAATCAAAGTCCTGGCTGAGAATGTTTTCCGGCACGTCTATAGGGCTTACCCGACCGTGCCGTCGCCGATATACGGGCACTGATGATTTTCAAAGAATGGATGCTACAAGATTATGAATCGCCCTGATTATCAGAAGAAAGTAATTTCGGCACTCGCCTGGCTGAAGAGCCAGGTTGAGCTCCACAACAGCCTAAGCCTGACAGATATCAATCACGGTGCAGAGGACTTCTACTGTGGCTTGTTGAATCTAGTCTACGGTTATAACCTGAAAAATATTAATATCACCGATCAGAATGCCGCCGCGATTGACCTCGGTGACGAACAGAAAAAGATTGCCATTCAGGTTACATCCACGCCTGCGCTGGCTAAAACAAAATACACTGTCGAAAAGTTTATAGAGAAAGAGCTGTACAAGAAATTTGATAGGCTGCTCATTCTTAATATTGTCAAGAAATCCAACCATGAGGCCCCGACCATTGGTGGCCCTGAGTACAATCTTGACACAAAGAAAGACATTCTTGATGTGGACGACCTTGTCAAGAGGATCACTAATGATCCTGATCTTGAAAAATTAAAAACCATTGTGGGCTTTTTGGATGCGGAACTTTCTCTACCAGTCCAGCAAAGTTTGCCGAATGAAGTTCTCACCGTGCTCGGCATCATAGAGTACATTAGTGATGAAAATCATGAAGATGCGGGCAATGGTTATCTGGAAGAGCCCGATCCAGAGAAGAAAATATATAAGCGCTTTCAGGAGCACTCAGAACTTCTTGTTGGCATGTACAACGACGGCTATGTTGAGTATGGCGCGGTACTGGAGGCTGTTAAGGAAGAGGCTGACTTTGGGCAAGTTAAATTGCGGCGAGCCGCGAGCTACCTGAAGGAATACAGTGACTCTGTTTTAACAGCGTGTGGTGGTGATCCCCAAAAAGCCCTTCATCAGATCATTGATAATTTCAAGGTTCTTTTGGGGGGTAATGGCTATACTTTTGATGCTGGGGCGGCAAAATTCTACGTCATAGAGCAGCTGGTAAAGTGTAATATTTTCCCGTTTAAGGAGGGTTCACTTGCCTAATTTATTTTCTAAAGACGACGACTTGCGCAAATCAGCGCCCGTGCTCGGATTTGAAATTCTGAAGCTGCTTCAGGAGTCTGAAGAATCCCAAGTGAGCATTTTTGACATTGCGAAGACGATGGCTAAGTCTGGCGGTATTAACGCCAGGAGTATCTATTATGCGATGCTCTTTTTATATTCCCTGGATATCATTGATTTCCAAGAGCCATATCTGGTCGCGAAATGTTAAGAATTAGAAAGCTATATAGTGAGCCCAAGGTTTTTGATCCCATCATTTTTGAAGATGGGATCAACCTTATTCTTGGTGAGACGACAGAGGGCAACGTCAAGACTAACGGCGTTGGCAAGTCGATGGCTGTCGAATTCATTAACTATGGTTTGTTAAAGCGCCACGAGGATAGCAGAGTTTCCCTGATCCCGAATGAAGCCTTTCCCCATAGCACCATGATATGCCTGGATTTCGAGATCAATGGGAAATCCATCACGATCAAGAGAAGTATCGAAAATTATAAGTGCCCGATCTTGATTGCAGATGGCAAGACCAGGGCCTGCACTGATGTTGAAGATGCCACAAGCTATCTGACCACATTGCTTTTTGGATCCTCCAACGATGAAAGCATTCCCTCTTTCCGGGCCATGCTGGGTCCACTGATACGAGACGAACGGTCAGAGTTCAAGTCCATCATTAAGTGCTTTGATACGGATAAAACTATTCCGCCGGACTATACACCTCATCTATTTTTGCTGAATATTGACCCCAAGCCATACAAGCAGGCGAAGGCTCTTTTGGGGGAGATAGATAAGATTGGTAAGGCCATCTCAAAAGCAAAGGAAAACATAGTCGCCATTACGGGAAAAAATGTTTCCGAGGCCAAGGCTGACTTAAATGAACTGACCAGTCAGGTCACTAGAATACACCAGGAAATGGAGCGCCTTGAGAACATTGAAGGCTACGACATTGTAAAGGACGAAATAATTGAGATTGAAACACAGCTAGAAGGGTTTCGATCCAGGCAGGCCGTTATCAAGACCGAGCTTTCGAAAATCAAGCTGTTCCGAGGCGACAATTACATAGATGAACATGAGGTTGCTGAGCTCTACAATCAGTTCAAAGCGGGACTTGGCGACCTTATCAAGAAGCAAATTGAAGAGGTCACAGCATTCAAGAAGAGGATTGATAACTTCCAGAAAACCTTGATTGATGGACGACGCAAAGAGCTAGAAGATAGTCTCAAGGAAATAGATACAAATATTCTCCGTCTTGACCGGCTTTACAGAGAAAAGCTTTCGCTCATTGATCAGAAAGGTGCTCTGAAAAATCTCCGGCAGACTATTGCAACGTACCAGAGAAAGGTTGAAGACCACGCTTCTCTTTCTGCATTTATTAAGAAGCACGCGGATTATGAGCGAGAGAAGAAGGAAAAAACTAACGAACGGGATGGACTCATTTTCCTGCTCGATAGTTTTGTAGCCAACTCATCCGACGTGATCGACTCTCTGGAACAAACCATTCTGGATATACATGAAGTTGTCGCAGGGAATCGCTTGAGTTCCTTTGAAGTCGAAGTTACGAAGAAAAAGGAGATCGTAAAATTCGAGCTCCGCATCTATGACGATGGTAGTCATAGCAACGAGCGTGAGAAGGTGTTCCTTTACGATATTGGCCTGCTTACGAACGTTGAAACAGGCAAGCGGCATCCTGGTCTACTGGTGCACGATAATATTTTTGATGTTGACTATGACACCCTGATCAAAAGCTTGAATTATTTAAATGACAACAAAGCCACCTTGGCGAAAAAACAATATATTCTGACGCTTAACAGCGACAAGATACATGATGCGGATATTAATTCGCGTCTGCGACTGGATCTTGAAGGGTTAAAGCGTGCTGCCTTTACGAAGGCTGCAAGATTCCTGAAAGTCAGCTATCAAGAGCTTTCTTAATCGCGCTCATTGCAGCTTTCAGAAAAAGAATCCGGAATTGGTTGTGTGGTCGCTTCCGAATGAGGCCTCAAGGGCGCAACGCCCTTGAGATTATCACGCGGTGGATATTCTCCAGCGAGGCCAGGGCATTCTGATGCTCAAGGCTTTCCCGGTCACCGCTTGCTGCGACGTTGAAGACCTCCCGGTACAGCACGCGCAGTTCGCTTTCGGATTTTGTGGCCAGTTCAAAGATCGTTATCAGTTTCATTTCATATCTCCACCGTCTTTCGGCCACCCATCGCGGCCTTGTGACGCTGTGCCAGCACAGGCGTCGGCAACGCAGCACCCAAAGGGCCGTAACGTGAGAGAAGGAGTCATTCATGACTTGCTGCTGGAGGAGACGACGGCGGTGCTACAGCTCAAACCAAAGGGCGCGAGGTGTGCCGTGAGGTAGAAAGAGAAATGAACGCTCTGGTAACGAGATCAGAACCAGGAAAAATATGGGCGAATCTGACGGCTGCTCCGGCAGACCGGGCTCTATGCGCTTAATGCGCACCGGGCCAATGGAAAGCCTTGTCCCGGCCATCCGGTGACGATCCCTTTCGCAAGAACGAAAAGAGGCTCAAGGGGCGCTGCCCCTGGCGCAACGCAAGGGTGAAGCTTTGCCCCGATGAAGGGTATCCCCAGCCTTCCGCACCCATAAAAAACATGGGTTTGTGCAGGCAGGGTGATCCCCCTCCCTTCATCGAGCCCTTGCGTTTTACCTCCCCTGTCTCGCCGACGGGCAGGGGTGCATGTGCGACCTCACGCACAGCACCCGAAGCCCTCAAAGGAGACAAGACCATGACCACCGAGCCCAGAATTTACGTTGCAGACCTGGCCGCCTATAACAGCGGATACCTTCACGGCGTCTGGATCGACGCGACATTGGAAGCGTCAGACATTCAGGATCAAATCAACGCCATGCTGGAGCAATCGCCGGTCGGGGACGCGGAGGAATACGCGATTCACGACTACGAAGGCTTTGACGGTTACAGCCTTGGCGAATATGCGGGGATTGAAGCTGCGCATGAGGTCGCCTGTTTTATTGAAGAATTCCCCGCGTTCGGCGGGGCTCTGCTGGATCAGTTTTCCAGCGTTGAGGAGGCCCGGAAAGCAGCCGAGGAGGATTATTGCGGCTGCTATGAATCGCTGGCGGATTACGCGCAGGAGATCACTGAGGAAACCACCGAAATACCTGAGGCCCTGAACTATTACATTAATTACGAAACCATGGCTCGTGACATGGAGTTGAACGGCGACGTGTTCACTCTCGAAACAGGCTACCGGGAGGTGCATGTGTTTCGGAATCGGTAATGGCTAAAGAAAGCATGCGGCCCTTGAGGGTCGCATGCTTATGCTCGAAAATTTTATGCAAGCCAACTACTGCGAATATGGATGAATTATTCATCGCCCCTCTTTGACATGTATTCTTTTATGACCATTATTATAATCGCATTTTAGTACGCATTCTGTTGTTGCTTGAATACCATTGCTAAATCGCCACATTGTTTCGATGGTCCTGCCACTTTGTTTTGATATTTTTTGAGCGCGGGTTGTTGAGATTCGCTTTTCAATATCTGTCTCCTCTATAAGTTCTTCATCTTCATGAAGATCAAAATGCTTGTGAAGAAGGCAAACTCCAAATCGTTGTGCAAATTTATGCTTGCGCAAAACCTCTCCGATTTCCTTCAGAACTTCAAAATCGGTATCACTGAGAGGTTGAACATCATCGATATCTAGTAGCGCACCTTTTTGTACGGTTTCGAGATGAATTCTGTTCATGCTTTCGTTCCTTTATTCTGAAATGATCTATAGCTTCCAAAATACTTACGAATTCAAGTGTAGACGTCGATAACGCTGGTGCCGTCAAAAACTCGTTAATTTTACAGACGGTCATAAGCGCGAGCCTTCGCTGTTCAATACGTTTTAGAAGAAGCGGCTCTGGCCCCGTTCACGCGGATCATCTTCGCCTTGTGCAGCTTCTTTAAACTTAAATTGCGCGGCCCTGACGGGCCGCAATTTAAAGCTCTGAAGTTCTTAATTGATACGTGAATAAATTTCAAAATTCCAACATGCGATGTATCTTTGAATGACCGTTAAGATACACGCAAGTCTGCACACATTTTGTGCCTGCCTGCATACCTTCCGGGAACCGCCACATTGTTTCTATCGTACGTTCGTCGCGAACCGATATTTTTTGCGCCCGCGTTATTGAAACACGTTTCGCAATATCTGTTTCTTCAATTAGCTCCTCTCCTTCATTCAGATCAAAATGCTTATGCAGCAGGCAAACACCGAACCGATCGGTAAATTTATGCAGGCGCAGAACGTCACCGATTTCCTTTAAAGCCGCATAATCAGCGTCCTCTAAAGGCTGAATGTCATCAATATCCAACAACACGCCACGCTGCACCGCTTCCAGATAAATTTTTTCCATCGCCTTGCCCTCTGTCTTTAAAACATGATTATGCAATGCGTTTAAAGTGGAACGGGATCAGTGTAGACCACTAAAGCTAACCTCTCAAAAGCCGATCTAGCCCTTACAAGTCAGTCCCTCTGGAACGCAGCAAGACCTTCTCTTCAAATAAATTAACTTTTAATTAGGTCGTTTCATATATTAATTAAATAGGGGCTATAACTAGAGTTTCATGGCAATGAATGATTCCGATTACGAGCTTGTCACGGTCGTACCTGGTACAGAGGACTGGGTAAGTTTTCATGAGATACAGCGGACAGCCCTGTTTGAGCAGGAGATCCATGAATATAAGCCACATTATCATGATGCCTGTTTCCACAGGCCCGCCCAAAGAAGCTTAATTCTGCTTAAATGGAACGGCGCAGCTCTAGGGGTGACGACGTTGGATCAGTTTGCAGATAACAGTGCTGCCACCCGTTCTGTTGCCATTGCGAAAGAGTTTCAGGGGAAGGGCCACGGTCTTGCCCTCGGACAACTGACGCAGCAGTTTGCCAAGACACAGGGCGTATCGACTCTATGCGTCAACGCTGGGGATCATGCAGTTGATTTCTATCGACGGCTGGGATTTGAAAAAGAAACCTGGGATTTGAACGAATATGAAGGCGGTTCCAACCCGGAAAAAATGATCCAGATGGTTTGCCGTAAGCTGTAGAGCTTTGATATCGGCTGTCAGCAACCAATTGAGTATCAACGTTCTCGTTCCTGTTCATTGCCGTCCCGCTTTTTGGAAGTGTCATTAAATGTATTTGTGATTTCAGGCGGGCTTTCGTCCACGAGATCCGACTTTTGTTCGACGGTTCGATTTAAGTTTTTAAGTGCATCAATTTCACTCTGATATTGAGCTCTAAGCTGGTTAGACTCCTTAAGGTTCTGCGTTTTAACGATGCGCTCGGCCTGTTCACCCAGGAGTTTAGATGTCAGCGTCTTTCGCTCTGCATAGGAGGGCTTGCAATCCAGCCGGTTATGTTCGCGCAGGATCTGCTGTTTTGCCTTTTCCATATCGTCTGGCCGACGAAGGGCCTGCTGCTCGTCAAGTTCTATAACGCGCTGTTGAAGTTTCTCCTTTATCTCGGCAACGGCCTGCGCCTTATCCTTGTCTTCACTCTGTGCAGCCTCCTTAAACTTATCTTTGTTTAAGCTCATAATAATTCACGCGGCTGAATTATCTGGACGCAAGAGCGCGCCGTATGAAAGGATCAATAAAGCAAAGTTTTCCAAGGAGGGTGTTATGAGAGAGAACCTGCCAATATCGTTAAGCCAACTTCTGAATGAACCAGACACGGCATGGATTGAGCAGCAACTGCTGGCGCATATTCGCGGGCTTGAGCGCCAGGGACTGCCGCCCCGTACCATTGCTCGCGCTCTGGCACGGGTGCTGTTCGCTTTTTGCATCGACCTGTACGACCGATCCATTGGCAGCCGCCTCTGGATCAAGCAGTTCTTGCAGCAGACAGGCCGCGACTTTATTAACGAAGAAGAGCTGACAACCCAATGCGAAACGCTGGTTGAACTGCGGACAAAGCTCCTCAAAGACTCTGAGCCATTCGGTTCCGCCTGAGCCCTGCCACGCACCGTCATCGCGGTGATCTCCACCTAAGATGGCCCTATCCAGGCCTGTGGGGCAGGGCCGGTCGCCCTGCCGGTTTTACCAGCAGTTGTTGATCCGTTTGTGAGCTTGCCTGTTGCCCGGATTTTCCGCATGAAACCTCCAGGCTGATCCCGCTGCTGACCACACGTGCGCTGTGCTCACAGACCGGGCAGGTCATCCTCGCCTGACTGCCAATGCAAGACAGGTTGCCGCAACGGGGACACAGCACCAGGTCCGAGTTATCACAGTGCGGGCAGCCCTGATATTTGCCCAGCACCAACGCGCGGATATTCAGATCGTTGTGCACGGTCTGCGCTTCACCTTGCGCAGACGGTGGCGCATTGCGGCGCGCGATCACGTCGGTGATTTCCGCGCCTTTCTCGTGCAGTTTCAGGATCAGAACAGCCGAGGCTTGTGGCACCTTGGAGCAATAGAGAATCCGTTCGCCGTGCGATGGTTCCCGCGAACTTATCCTGGTATTGGGAATGGACGCGGCCTCAGGTACAGAAAGCTGCTTGCGGTTGAACGCTGCCATTTCCTCTTTAGCCTTCTCCAACAAGCTGAGGGGCTTGTCTTGCTGTTTGGTCATGTCCATTTTCTTGCCCTCTTGATGTAGTCAGCGGCATCGTTGACCTGCTGCATGAACACCTGATTGGGAAACGCTTTATCCGGGTGAAGAATCGCCGCCAGCTCGCGATGTCGGCTTTTAAGCATCGTCTTGTCGAGCGGCGTAGTTTCCGAGAACCCCAGCACTTCGAGCGCCTGTGCATAACCGCTTTTTTCCGGCGCAGGCTTTTCTGGTTTCGGGGGTGGCTCTTCTTCACCCAGCATGTGGCGTTTGAATTGCCCGAAAGTGGCGAACTCCTGGCGTCCGTACTTCCAGAACAGCTGGCGCAGCTTTACGTACTGGCCAACAGCGCGGGACACATTCCTGCCCGCGAGGAAGCACGGCTGATAAAGGAACATCCATGTGCCCCGGATGACGTTGAAAACCAGCGACAGGAATCCGATGACGAAAGCTTTCAAGTAACTGCCCGTCCAGCTGGAGCCCTTTATGAGAAGACGCGCCGTGAAGTCGATGAAGATCAAAGACTGCCGGAGGACCGCCCCAACCAGCCACATCAAGAAGTTGAAAGCGATACAGGCGACGATGATCCCGCCACCTGCGGCGGCCACGATTTTTAAGTAGGGGTAGATTTGGCTAAACATCGTTAAGCCCTCCAGGGGTGTGATGCCATTCCCCATCAATGTGGGGATTTGCTCCCGCGCCGACACGTTTCGCCTCGGCATCAAGAAGTTGGTCGCAATGCTGCAAACGGGCAACGATGGCTGCTGCCTGCTGTCTGCCATATACGGTCAGGAGATCAATGCGGTGACCCGCATACACCAGAACGACATGGAAGGAATCACCGTAATAAATGGGCGGTTGCACGACCTGGCCGTTCGCTGCCGCTTTACGAGTGGCTAGGTCATGATTCCGCTGCTCATGTTCAGCTTCGTCATGCGGCAGCAGCACAAAACGATGCTCGATGCGGCGGTCGTAGCTCTTCCAACCCGACAAACGTCTGACCTTGACCTGGTCCATTCTCAGTTCGATCCGGGTGGTTACCCGGCACGCTTCCAACGTGACCCAGCGCAACAGGTAATATCCGAGCACTGTCACCCCAATTGCTGCCACCAGGTCCTGCAGATACAGATGACGCTCCTGAAGCAGGGGGATGAAATTGACCGCCGCCAGCCCCAGCCCGATGACGGAACTGATCCCATTCGCCAGCTTGGCCCGAAAGGGGGTCAGCTCGCGCGGCATAACCTTGAACGACAGCAGACCGGCTTCGTCGGTCGTTTGCCGGGTGGGGGGGAGCCCTATAAGTGGGCTTTTCATCGGAGAGTTCATGGCAGCGTCCTCAACTGATCGCGTTAGGAGCTACGCTGACACAAAGTTAATGATGCGTTCCTCGCCGGTTCCTCGCGCGCATGGCGTTTGAAGGGGAAGGGATATGGATGTTGAAGAGATCGAGTTCAGTGACTGGCAGATTGAAAAGCTGCGTTCGGCCTTGCGCCGTTTCCGCGCGATCAGTAAGCACAACGGACGGATGCCGTCTTGGTGTCAGGTCTGTGGCCTCATCACCAGTTCAATCTCCAACCAAGAGAAGTACGACGAAGACGATTCCGAACTGGCTTTCAAGCCAGAAGCACTGCGCCGCTTTGCTGAAAACATCAGCAAAGTTCTCAGCAAAGAACGTATGCAGGACGTTGTCCGTTTTCTGTTTGATGAAAAACTTCTAACCCCTGAAGTTTTTCAGGAGGAGCGGCAGGATCTGGGCGCCTTTCTTGCCATGCACGAATACTTCGCCAACGATTATGAAGGCGTGCCAGATTTAGTTTCTGCATTTTCAGGAGTATTTACCTACCGTGCAGACCGTTTGCCTGACGAAAAGGGAGGCAAAACCATCTCCCTGCATTTAACACCGGATGTCACCGGCAAATATGTCCGCGTCGAAGAGATCGTACAATTGGAGCTGAGTTCTACAGGGGGGAGTCCCCTAAAGCTGTCCTCTTGCGGTCACCACTCCAAGGCCAACGAATTTATCAGGAAGACCTGCCGCAAAGGCTTTGGCTTCCCCGTTACACGCCTGAACATCCTTCACATCTTTTTGGATGGCGTAACTCCCGGCGACCGGATGACCTATACCCAGGCTGGCGAACTGCATGGTGAGTATGCCACTAACGGTTTTTTTCTTATGCGAAACGGCGAGTTGACAGGTCGTGGTCAATGGGCACGGGATATTTATTACGAAGAGCCCGTTACCCTTCCGAATATCTACCGTTTCGTTCCCGACTGCGCATGGGGAAAATAGAAATGGCCGGTGATGAAGAAAAGAAAGCAATGCTGTTACGGCTATCTCTCCTTAACGCCCACTCATTCAGGAGAATGTATGGGTATGATGATCCTGACGATGAAAATTCTAAAAGTAGTCTCTTAGAAATTTTGAAGAAACGTAAGGCAAATAATCTCTCACTACAGCAGGATGCTGAAACCAATGCCGCACGAATTGCATCACGTGAAAAATATCAGAATCAGGTGTTTATCCGCGCGGTGAAAAGCGGAGATATTCTGAGTTCCGAACTTGGCATGCAGTTAGGCGTTGACGTAAATGCTCAGGATACATTCGGAATGACGGCATTGCATTATGCAGCTGCCACAGGCTTTCGTCCCTGTATCCGGCTGCTAGTAAACAGCGGGCTATGCAATTACCTGATCAAGGACAACAAGGGCCGTCTTGCCTCCGAATTGGCCTATGAGTGGGGCAAGGATTATGCAGTAGGCCTACTTCTTCAGAAGAAAGAAGTACGACAGGCCTATGAAGAAAGTTTGACGTCTTCACAGCCATCGTAAAAACGATAATAGCATGACTGGAGTGAGTGCAGCCTATGAGAGCGCAATTAGCCCATCCGGTAACAGCTGCTATACTTGCGGCCATTGCACCAATAGCAGGTGCGTGGCTTGCGTTGCGCAAAACTCAAATACTACAAGCACTGAAGCAGATATTTCCCACAGAAATAGGGCGCGCGTTTTGGGATGGTTATGGGGATTTGGCAATTTTCGTCATCTTATTTCTGATTTTACTAATAGGGTTTACCTTTCATAAAAAAGCTGAGTCTTCAATAACAAAGGAGCGTCACGCCCAATTAGATACGGCAGTTACTACATTAAATAGTGAAATTCTTAATATAAGAAGTATAAATCAAGCGCAAATCATGGAGGCAAAGACGAGTCATGCCGAACTAGGCTCGGCGATCAGCGCATTAAATAACGAGATCGAGCTGATAAGAACTATAGGGCTAAAGAAAATTGGAAAAGTATTCGAGGCATCGATAGTTAAGGTGCAGCCTCTTCATAGTCTGATGTACTCCTCTGGCGTTACACAGGAGCAAATTGCGGAAGCTGCAAAAACCATTACAACTCAAATAATTTACTTGGCGAAAGCACTGGACCTCAATCCACCGGAGACTACGTATTCTGCATCCGTATTTCTCTATTGGCCAATGGATGCTCTAAATGAGCTGAGCCACAGTGGATGGGAGGAACTTAGAAAACAAATAGAGTTTAGAAAATACATATCGGTCGAACGTGACGACCTTAGCGGAATTCTAAGACATTACCATGATTTCTCCACCTCATACGAAAAGAAAGGTCAAAATGGTAGTGGCCGCCTAACACTGCCAGTCCACACTTCTGATAATCCGCACGACCGAACTCGACTCCTTCCCGGTGCGCCCTTATGCGCAGCCACGAACAAAAGCGTAATAATGAGAGATCTCAAAGAATTAGAAGATTGGTGCAATGACAATGCAGACTACACCGTGGCGGGTATAAATGAGATTATGAGGTTTTTTAAAGATAGACCTATAAATAGCTTTATAGCGATCCCTTTGAAGGACGATTTCAGGGTTGTTGGGGTACTATGTATAGAACGATCCAGTGATGGGATTTTTCAAGGGAGCAGATTTGATACGGCTAGCTCATTGTTATCGCCTCTATTGATTCCGTTAGGAGGGCTGTTGAGTCGTTATATGAAAAATTCAAGTATTAATGATTAGTCTGGTGGAATTAGTTGACGGCCAGAGTGTATTCCTCTAGGGTCAAAATGAAAGGCAAGGAGGCTAAATATGGCTATTAAAGACGCAGCACAATTAACGTCGGAAAATAAAGGCAGGAATACTCCCATGGATAAAGATCTTAGAGAGAGTCTCCAAGAAGCCGCTGACCTTTTGTCGGGGGAGTATGAGTTCTCCTGTGAGTCAAGGGTTCACAAACTTTACGGGTTTGATGCTATACCGGCTTTTAACCCATCCGAACACCTTGAGAAAGTAAATTGCCCCATTATTCTAAAATCAAACCCATATTCTAAAAAAGACCCAGCCCCTTAATAAGTTGGTTTGTTTGCGAGTCTACAGGGCATTTAGAGTGCGTACCAAATAACGCGCTGTAACATCATAGGGTGATGTCCTGCCCAAAGAATGATTTGTCTCGTAAACCGATCACTGCGCGAGAAATGACGCCTGATTTCATCCGGTGTCATGAGGTCATATAGCTCGATGGCTTCGGACCGGCCTGATAGACCTTTGTGCTGCTGATCCTGCGCGACCTCGCCCGTACGTGCGACTTCCACCTGCGTTTTACCAAGCAGCTTGGAAATATATTCGGTCGTCGCCAGATCGTTATTGCCAAAGAACTGCATGATCCCGGCATTGCCTGCAAAGGTTTCCCAGCGCTCGCCGTACAGCGCCTTACCCTGGCTCCAGTCCTGTAAAATCACCCAAAGCTTCACGCCGAACGACGCGATCAGGCCGGAAGCGGTTTCGAGTTGCTTCATGTAGCCAAGGACCGGGAACTCATCGAGGCAGGCCAGCACGGGGGCAGGCGGGATCGTTTTTTCCCGCTCCATCGTATCGAGAAGTTGATTGATAAAAATCCGCATCCATCGCTTGGCGATCTCAATACGCGTCGCGGGGAAGCATAAATAAATGCTGACACCTGACGGTTTGCTTTTCAGCTCCGACAGATCGAAATCATGCTCTTTCAAAACCTTGCGAAAGGCCGAGTAGTCGAGAAACTTTGTATGCCGGTTCACCGTTGAGTGAACACCGGAAAGCTCCGCTCCTTTCTTGCCGTAGAAATCGAGCGCCGCCGCCATGACGGCGCTGCCAATGTCTTCTGTTTCCGCGCGGTCTTGCAGCCGGTAGCCGTTGTCCATCATCTCCTCATAGAGGAGAGGCTTCGCCTTCTCTTCATCATCTCCAGGCTCAACCCATAGTGCCCGCTTGATCAGCTCCCTCACCATGATGAGGTGCCGTTCCTTGTCGTATCGAGAGTAGGTTGCGACGTGAATAATCACGCCCTCGATGAAGTTCTTGGCGGACTCATCCCAGTGCGGGTCTTTCTGATCTGCCGACTGCACGACAATCGACTCGGCAATCAGCGCGGCATCCTCAAGGAATGTTTCACTGCCTGTTTTCAGGAGACTCATGGGATTGTACGAGGCGCGGTATTTCGCGGCTGCTTTGCTGGAAACCCCGAAGGGGTCAACGACATAAATTTTCTGCCCCAGGGCTGCGCGTCTGTCTGCCGTTATATCAGCCAGTTCGCCTTTGGGATCGGTTGCCAGGATGCTGCCGGAATAGAACAGTAGATTGCTGATCAGGCCAACCGATTTACCAGTCCGGGAGCCCGCTACGGTAAGAATGTGACGGTCATCCTCGATGCCAATGAGCTGATCTCCCAGCGCACCGATCAGGACTTTTTTCCCCGGCTGGAGTGGGTCATACGATAGTGTGCGGCTCGCTGCGATGTCTTCGAGCTTCATCCACCGCGCCTGAGGAACTTTCTGCTCCCGTAAAGGGCGGGTAGAGTCGCCACGCGGTACGTCCCGCATAAACTCCTTGAAGAAATCACTCATGATTTTGGCCTCACCGTCGGTGTTGCCACGAGCATTGCATGTGCTTGTATGCAGCCTTCCCCCCAACATCCTCTCGCTCAATCAGCATGCGTATGCGGTATTCAGATACTCCATTTTCCGGGGCTGTCTTTATCCCAGCTATTAGCCTTTACCCTTTAGCCATCGTTCGCCGATGCCCTGGCGGCGTATCAATGGGCGGCCCGCGCCAAGCCTGCACCTGTTCGGGCTATCGCCCTGGTGCAGGCCCGTGTTGCCCATGACACGTCGTCGCTCGCTGGCTGCTGGGGGCTCGTCGCTGGAATAACCCAGCCTCAAGCGAAAAAGGAGACTAAACATGAACACCCAAACAACCGCCTCTGAATCCAGGAAACCCGGCTTCGTCGCGAAGGTGCGCAAAGGCTCAGGCGAAAATGCCGTGTACGAACGCATCGGCGTCGCCTGGAAAAATACTGATGGATCGTTCTACATAAAATTAGCCGGGACGCAGATCGTCTCTGACTTCATGCTTTACGAAATTGAAAGCACCGACCAGTCAGGCGAATAGCCATCGCTGATTGAAGAAAAGGCGGGCCGCAAGGTCCGCCTTTTTTTTCAATCCATATGAGTCCGTCATGATCCGCATAAATCTCCTGCATGCATTTTCGAGTGCCGCAATGCAGTCATGCGGGCTCCTCTGATTTTTATATTCACATCCACAAAAACAAATGCTATCAGGCAATGAAGAGCGCAAAAGAAATTTGGAAACTGCATCAGCAGTCGTCGTTTCTTTTAGAAAATCTTCATACCCCCAGCCTTAAACTGGACTCAAGGGCCAGTTGCGAACGAAGTGAGCACAAGGTGTGCGTGGTAGTACCACGCCCACCTTGCGAGGGGACTTCCAGTCCCCCGCGATCCCCCCTTGGAATCCCTAAGCGCAAATGTTCTAGGGAACATTTTTGCTAAGGGATTAGACGCAACGTTTCGCCGTTGCACACGATCAGGGAGACTTCGGCTCTCCCTGAACCCATCGAGCAAAGGGCTACTTCATCGCCCCTTGCAACCCACGACCAGGGACTTTCGCATCCCTGGACCCACGACCGGGTTTCGGCCCGGTGCCGACCAAAGAGAGATGTCAGCTCTCCCTTTGGAATTCCATCGACCACTGCGCGGTGCTAAAGACGAGAGGAAACCAGGAGGCGACGGCTTGTTAGGAGCAGCTATGTTGGCGGCATGACCAGATCAAAGAAAAAACGCGATGCGCCGATCTCTTACCGCCCACCCGAAAGGTTGCGCGATGAGTTTCACGCGCGGGTGCAGAACTCAGGTCAGTCCATTAACGGCTACATCACCGACGCCATTTTCGGCAGGACCGCTCCCCGGTCTAAACGCGTTTCGCCGCTGGATCAGAAGATGATTGCCATGCTGCTGTCGCAAGCAGCCCGCATTAACGACCGGCTGGAGCAAGCTGGCCGCTCGTCCACCGATAGCGGTCCCAGCCTAATTCTCCAGGAATGCCGAGATGAGCTCGCTGAAATCAGGAGCTACCTGATGCTGGCCTTGGGGAGGGACCCATGATCCCTTTCGCGTCGCAGCGGGGAAGCGGCCAAGACCTCGCCACTCACCTTCTGAATGCCTACGATAACGAGCTGGCCGAGGTGGCTGATCTGCGAGGAGCCATTGCCGGGGATCTGCACGGTGCATTCAAAGAGTGGCAGGTACAGGCCGATACGTTGACCCGGTGCGAGAAGTATCTCTACAGCCTGTCGATTAACCCTGATCCCGAGCAGGGACCGCTGACGCGCGATCAGTACCTGGACTATATCCGGCGCACCGAGGACGTCCTGGGGTTAGGCGATCAACCCCGCGCCGTGGTGTTCCATATCAAGGATGGTCGTGAGCATTGTCATGTGGTCTGGTCACGGATTGATGCTGATAATCAGAAAGCTGTCCATCTGGCTTTTGACCGGGACAAGCTGATGCGGGTGACGCGGGGCTTCGCCCGTGATCACGGTCTGACGCTTCCCGAAGGGTATGAAAAGTCCAGAAAGGTCGGGCAGATCTCCCTCTACGAGCAGGCGCAGCTACGGCAGACCGGGCTCTCCAAAGAAGACCATAAGCAGCAGGTTACGGAGGCCTGGCAACAGAGTGACGACGCCCGCTCGTTCGTGCATGCGCTCGCCGAGCGGGGCTACATGCTGGCCACCGGAAACCGTCCCTATGTTCTGGTCGATCTTTACGGCAACGTGAACGCGCTGCCAAAGCTCATCGATGATAAGTCCATCCGTACAAAGGACATCCGTGAGTTTCTTGAGAAAGAGTTCCCGTGTGAGTCACTGCCGACCGTCCAGGAGGCTGAGAAGCTTGTTGCGGCGCACCGCAAGCTGATCGAGCGAGCCGTTAAGGAAGATAACTACGCCGACCGGCTCGCCGAGCTGAAGCACGGCCAGATGGAGCGGCGTAGCGCGATAGAGCAGGAGCGAGAAGCACTCCAGCACCGACAGCATTGCCTGCGTCTTGCGCAGCAGGAAAAGCACCGGGCAGAGCGGGACAATGTGCGTACAGGCCACCTTGCCATGATGAAAGCCGTTCGCCGGGAGCGGTATCAAAACCGTCCCACGGGCTTGTCTGAGTTTTTGGGCCGGGTCAGCGGTGTCAATTTCTTACGCCAGAAATTGCACCACTATCAGGATGCCAAACGCGTTCGCGCTCATCTCGAACAGCAGGCTCAGCTAAAAGCACGTCAAACACAGGATGCCAAGATTCTGGATTTTCGCCTCAAGCTTCAGGCACTCGGCATTGATCGTAAGGCAGCATCCCTTGAAAAAGTGGATAGACGAGAGCTGGCCGCATTCATGCGGGATAACAAACGAGATCAATGTGTCAGGGCTCGCGGCGAGGATGGTGTTATGCCGTCACTGGTCGAGATCGTTGATTACGAGCATTCGCCGCCAGAGAGGGCTGCCCCCGATGTGCTGGCAGCTTTTGAGAGGGCAAAGCGTCAGCCGCCCAGAGAAACCCCCGATCTTATGGCTGCGTTTGAACGAGCAGCAGCGGCGTCTCGTAAAGGCAATAACGAGCAGAGAGGAGGCGAGGGATTAGGGCAAGCCCAACCGTCTATCTCGCCGTCTCAACGTGAAAACAAGGAAAATGATCGGGAGAGATGACTTCCGATCCTTTTTAAGCGGGCGAGGTGAACGGTTTTAGCTTGGTGTTAGGCATGCACTACCCATTGGTATTGCGTACTGTGAAGCAGGCGTTTAGTGGGTTTGTTTATTAGGCTGTTGCGCCAGCGCAGAATGAGATACTCCTCAATTTCTGCGCGACCTAATTCAACTTTGATGTGTGATAGGCAGTAGCGTTTCGATATTGTTTTTGCTAAATCAGCATAGGCTGTCTCATCAATACCGGACGACAGCGCTATTTTTCTGGTGAACGAGTGATTTATTGGTCTGGCAAGATCGGCCATGCGAAGGCGCAAGCTTGATGTTTCGCCAACATATACCGGAGTCTCAGACTCCCAGATCACATAGACACCTGCTTCTTTGGGGATCTGACCAGCCCAGCCAATGGAGGACAGTGGTGTGATTCTAGGCGCATTTTTTATAGCTTCTTCGTACTTCTCCAGTACTTCCTTTGCACTCACGACTTTCTCCGGTATTACCTAAAATGTGACTTCAGGAGAGACAAGCGTCTCTGCTTTAATTTGTCCATAAAATTGTCAGGTTCTTTTGTTGATCAGCCATTCAACCAAGCCAGCGTTCACGACAAGGCCTGAAATACGCTTTAGATCCCAAAGATGAATGTTTGGGTGGCGTACTTCCACATCAGATAGGTTTTCGCGGCATGTATGGTAGACGAAGTACATTTCGTCAAACTGATCATATTCATTGAAGGTGCCAACGTAGTGTTCAAATTCGGCTCTGGTGGTAGCCGATTTAATTTGTACGAACGCTCTTTTTTGTGTTGCAGGGGCGTAAACGTCAAGATCAATGTCTTTTTCAGTTTTTCCCAAAACAGAAAATCTTTGCCATCCTGACTTTGAAAAAATCAGGTCGATCAATAACTCGAAATCGTGCCACCACAAACCTTTGATCAGTTCTTCGGTGTCGGCTTTTAATCTGTTAAGGGAGGATCTTGCGCTTTCAACCTCTTCAATGGCATGTCCATTTATTTTCTTTACAAGGTAGTCCTGTTGTTCGATGGAACAGATTGTTCCACGAAAACCCTGAACTTTTGTTACGCGACCGTCTATGTTTTCAACCCTTAGAGGATTGCCATTAATATCCGTTGACGACCAGCTTCCGATGACATTCCTAATGCGGCTCTTGTCTTCAAGTTCTATGACTTCGCTGGCGGCATGACACCAATATAATTTTTTCTTGTAAAAAGTAATCCAGACGTCACTTTCTTCAAGCTCATAAAAATCTCGTATTTGGTTGATGTCTCGTGTTGCAGAGCCCTCTTTGCCTTTACGACGATTTAGCCAATATCGCCTAACGTTGTCCCATTTTCCGGCCAAGGAATCTTCGTGATGGGGGCTATGATAGCCGAGCCGAATTGCGTCTTGTTGAATGCAAGATTGCTCCCACTCACCGCCTTCACCGAGTTTGATAAAGCGGACTTTGCTTGGAGAAATAGGTGTCAATTTTTGAGTCCCGATTAAAGATATATCGATGAAGCTGAGGGCAAAGGTGCGATTTTTATTTTTAAGCTGGCGAGGTTGACGCCTTCGTATCCATCAGAAATCGGTAAGAAGATTAATTATTACATGCTTCTGAGTATAACCTTCGGTGCCGATTTTCAGCGTTGGAATGCCATCGTCGCCACGGCGCTTTTCCCCTTCAAGAACACTGATGCTTTCAATATCCATGAGTCGAAACAAATGCTGCGTAGGCAGAAGTCCTTCATCCTCCGTGTAGCAGAGCACTTCAAGCTCAGGGTCTTGCTTGCTAAGTTTGGCAATGAGTTCTTTAACCTTCATTTTCGCTCCTTGTGTTGAGGTCTGCTGTTAATGCCGGTGGCATAACTTACGGTCGTATAATGTTCCCTGTCGCCCTGCAAACCCTAAACGTCCGGCGAACTGGCTAATAATTTTTGCCAGTTGTTGGGTTGTAACTACGCTGACCGTATATGGGCTGCCAGTGATGATGCCAGTTCAATGTAGGATTTAGCATCGCTTTCGCTTAGGTTGAGTTCTTCTGCGTGTGCGGCTTTGTTGCGAAGATGCTTAAGTTTGTTAAACGTATCTAGCTGTTTTTTGTCAATTACTTTGCATTGAAGTAAATACTCACCAAGTCTGGGGAAGTATTTGAAGCTATCGCTTGGGGGTTCACTCCAGAAGGAGCTGGCTGTTGTAGTTGCTGCTGACTCAACCTCAATCCATGCTTCCATAATTGCAGCGCGAGTTGAGATTGGAACAAGACTTAATAAACGAGATTCGGTGATTTCTTGTGTGATTTTCTCTTGTGCTTTGGGTGGCTCCAATGCGGAAGTGTCAGCTTTTAACTCGGCTACTTCTTTAGAGAACTCTACCTCAAGCTCTTTGTACTTCAGCTTGCGTAGAAAGGGAATGAGTTCAACGACAGGCTTCCTAAGCATGAGTGCCAAAAAGACGATAGATATTGGCCAAGCTAAGGATTTTACAATATCTGATATGAAAGTAAGGATATCCATATTTTATTGGTACTCCGTTTACTACCTAGCCACTATTGGGTGATAGTCATCTCATATAACGATCCTTGTCGCTCGACAAGCCCTTGTCTGGCTTGGGGGCGCAGTAAGCGCGCCTAAGCGCTGAGGGAAGTGACGTGAGTGACGGGAATCTTATCTGCGACACAGACTCAACGCAGCATGCCGAAGCTACCGATTTGCCACCAACCTGTCCACCGGCTGCTTAGGTCGCATTCCATGGAGTTGGAGTTGGGGGAGGGCCTCTGGAGAACGGCTTGCTTTGGGGGGAGGCCTAATGATTCTGCGCTCATCGGTATGGAGGCCATCGTACCGGGCACTCCTGGCCGCCATTTGTTACAATGCGCGGTTCTCTGTGTTGGCCTTTGCAATCGGCCAAAGGTACTTTTTTAACTGTGTACATATCAGCGTACACAATCGAGATTTTAAGCGATGTCCGATAGTAAAATTGTCAATGAAGTCAACGCCAGACGCACGTTTGCCATCATTTCCCACCCCGATGCCGGTAAAACCACCATCACCGAGAAGCTCTTGCTGATGGGCAAGGCGATTGCGATTGCTGGCACGGTGAAATCTCGCAAATCCGACCGCCATGCCACCTCCGACTGGATGGAAATGGAAAAACAACGGGGTATTTCCATTACCACGTCGGTCATGCAGTTCCCGTATCGCGATCACATGATCAACCTGCTCGACACCCCGGGCCACGAAGACTTCTCCGAAGATACCTACCGCACCCTGACGGCGGTGGACTCGGCATTGATGGTTCTCGACGGCGGTAAGGGTGTAGAGCCTCGGACCATCGCGCTGATGGACGTCTGCCGTCTGCGTGACACGCCGATCGTCAGCTTCATCAACAAACTCGACCGTGACATCCGCGACCCGATCGAACTGCTCGACGAAATCGAAGCGGTCCTGAAGATCAAGGCAGCGCCGATCACCTGGCCGATCGGTTGCTACCGCGACTTCAAGGGCGTTTATCACCTCGCCGACGACTACATCATCGTGTACACCGCTGGCCACGGCCACGAGCGCACCGATGTGAAAATCATCGAGAAACTCGACTCCGATGAAGCTCGCGCGCATCTGGGCGACGAGTACGATCGCTTCGTCGATCAGCTGGAACTGGTGCAGGGCGCCTGTCACGAATTCAATCAACAGGAATTCCTCGACGGCCAACTGACCCCGGTGTTCTTCGGTACTGCACTGGGCAACTTCGGTGTCGATCACGTGCTCGACGCCGTGGTCAACTGGGCGCCGAAACCGCTGGCCCGTGTCGCCAACGAGCGCACCGTGGAGCCGGTTGAAGAGAAATTCGCCGGCTTCGTGTTCAAGATCCAGGCGAACATGGACCCGAAACACCGCGACCGTATCGCCTTCATGCGTATCTGCTCCGGCAAGTACGAAAAAGGCATGAAGATGCGCCACGTGCGCACCGGCAAGGACGTGCGGATCGGCGATGCGCTGACCTTCTTCTCCTCCGAGCGTGAGCAACTGGAAGAAGCGTTTGCCGGCGACATCATCGGTTTGCACAACCACGGCACCATCCAGATCGGCGACACCTTCACCGAAGGCGAAGTCCTGGGCTTCACCGGTATCCCGCACTTCGCCCCGGAACTGTTCCGTCGCGTGCGCCTGCGCGATCCGCTGAAATCCAAGCAACTGCGTCAGGGTCTGCAGCAACTGGCGGAAGAGGGCGCGACCCAGGTGTTCTTCCCTACGCGCAGCAACGACATCATCCTCGGCGCCGTCGGTGTGCTGCAGTTCGATGTGGTCGCCAGCCGTTTGAAAGAGGAATACAAGGTTGAGTGCTCTTATGAGCCGATTACCGTTTATTCCGCGCGCTGGATCGATTGCGACGATAAGAAAAAGCTTGAAGAGTTCAGCGTCAAGGCTGTGGAAAACCTCGCGATCGACGGCGGCGGTCACCTGACCTACCTGGCCCCGACGCGGGTCAACTTGGCACTGATGGAAGAGCGTTGGCCGGACGTGAAATTCCGCGCGACGCGTGAGCACCATTAAGCGTTGAGCTGAGAAACCGGAAACCCCGATGTGTGAGCCTCGGGGTTTTTTATTGGCTGGTGAATTGTCGCCCTCACCCTAGCCCTCTCCCGGGGGGAGAGGGGACTGACCGAGTTGTTCTTCAGAACTATATCGACCTGAAAGTCCGAGTCGAACTCAAGTTCCGAAAACACTGAAGATCGGCTCCCTTTCCCCCTCTCCCCCGTGGGGAGAGGGCTGGGGTGAGGGGTGGCTTTTGAGCTCTCCGAAAATTTCAGAAATAACCATTCGTCCTAACCCCTATTCAAAACCAATCTCCCCACAAACGGCATTCCGTCCATTCGTTAGCGTCCTATCTGGAGAACCTGGCTGATCGGAACTAAATTTCACTTGGCGCCAGTCAGGCACTGAAGTTTCACCTGCGAAAGGATGGAATCGGCTATGAACAGGTTGCTACGCGTTTTATTGATGTTGAAAGTATTGGTAATGCTGGCCCTTGGCAGTTCGGCGGTCTGGGCCGAGTGCGAGGATCACGATACTCAGGCTTCGAGCGGACAGGTCGGGCATGGTGAGTTAATGCTCGCCAAATCCGAATCGGAGCCGGGCGATCAGGGGCAGGGTGGCAGCGCGGACGATGATGATTCGACCACTGACGATCCGGACACCGACGAGGATGAAGGGGCTTAAGTGACAGACAAAAGAAAACCCCTCCTGCCCGACTGATGCACAGCCGAATAAGAAGGGGTTAGTGAAAAGGTCGTATATCCCTGTGGGAGCGACGGTGCGGCGATCCGACTTGCTCGCGAAGGCGTCATGCCAGTCAACATTACCGTCGACTGACACACCGCTTTCGCGAGCAAGCTCACTCCCACATTTTTATGCCGCGCCGTCGAGGAATTGCTCGGCGTAGTGGCAAGCCACCTGGCGGCTGTCGAGCAGGCGCAGGGCCGGCTCTTCGGTGCTGCAGCGCTCGGTCGCGTACGGGCAGCGCTTGTGGAACGCGCAGCCGGACGGCGGGTTCAGCGGGTTGGGCAATTCGCCGACGATCTTGATTTTCGGCTTGTTCGGGTCCGGGTGAATGGTCGGGGTGGCCGACAGCAGCGCCTGGGTGTATGGGTGCAGAGGACGCTCGTAGATGTCGTTTTTCGGACCCATTTCCACCGGGCGACCGAGGTACATCACCATCACGTCATCGGCGACGTGTTGCACCACCGCCAGGTTGTGGGATATGAACACGTAAGCGGTGTTGAACTCTTGCTGCAAGTCCATGAACAGGTTCAGCACTTGCGCCTGGATGGACACGTCCAGCGCCGAGGTCGGTTCATCCGCTACCAGCACTTTAGGCTGCAACATCATCGCGCGAGCCAGGGCGATCCGCTGGCGCTGACCGCCGGAGAACATGTGCGGATAACGCTGGTAATGCTCAGGACGCAAGCCCACCTGCTTCATCATCGCCTGAACTTTTTCACGACGTTCGGCCGCGCTCAGCTTGGTGTTGATCAGCAGCGGCTCGGCCAGTTGATCACCGACTTTCTGCCGGGGGTTCAACGACGCGTAAGGGCTCTGGAACACCATCTGCACGTCTTTGCGCAGTTGCTTGCGTTCAGCTTTGTTCGCCCCGGTGACTTCCTGCCCGGCGATTTTCAAGGAACCGGAGGACGGCTCCTCGATCAGCGTCAGGGCACGGGCCAGGGTGGATTTGCCGCAGCCCGATTCGCCGACGACAGCGAGGGTCTTGCCGGCTTCCAGTTCGAACGACACACCGTTCAGCGCGCGTACGGTCGCATGGCCCTTGAACAGGCCACGGGACACTTCGTAGTGACGGGTCAGGTCGCGGGCGGTAAGTACGACGGCCATTACGCCACCTCCTGGTTCAGCGGGTAGAAGCAGCGGGCGAGGCTGTTGCTTTTCGGGTCAAGGGTCGGGCGCTGCACGCGGCAGTTGTCTTGCACATACGGGCAACGTGGCGACAGCAGGCAACCCTGCGGACGGTCATAACGACCGGGAACAATGCCCGGCAGCGTGGCCAGGCGCGTGGCGCCCAGGCTGTGTTCCGGAATCGCCTTGAGCAGCGCTTCGCTGTATGGGTGCGCCGGAATGTCGAACAACTGTGGCACCTGACCCACTTCCACCGCTTGGCCGGCGTACATCACGCACACGCGCTGTGCGGTTTCGGCCACGACCGCGAGGTCGTGAGTGATCAGCACCAGGCCCATGTTCTGCTCTTTCTGCAGCGCCAACAGCAGGTCCATGATTTGCGCCTGAATCGTGACGTCCAGTGCGGTGGTCGGTTCGTCGGCGATCAGCAGTTTCGGTTCGCCGGCAATCGCCATGGCGATCGCAACACGCTGGCTCATGCCACCGGACAGTTGATGCGGGTAGGCGTCCATACGGCTGGCGGCGCCCGGGATTTCAACTTTTTCCAGCAGTTCGATGGCGCGTGCGCGGGCTTGCTTGCCGGACATCTTCAGGTGCAGGCGCAACACTTCTTCGATCTGGAAACCGACGGTGTAGCTCGGGTTCAGCGCGGTCATCGGGTCCTGGAAGACCATGGCCAGGTCTTTGCCGACGATTTTGCGGCGCTGACGGTTGCTGAGCTTGAGCATGTCCTTGCCGTCGAAATTCAGCGCGTCGGCAGTGACGATCCCCGGATGTTCGATCAGGCCCATCAGCGCCATCATGGTCACGGACTTGCCGGAACCCGATTCGCCAACGATGGCCAGTACTTCGCCCTTGTCCACGGTAATGTCGAGACCGTCGACCACCGGAACGGCGTTCTTGTCGCCGAAGCGAACGTTGAGATTCTTGATTTCTAACAGTGACATTTGAATCTCCTCAGGCGGCGTTCTTGAGTTTCGGGTCCAGCGCATCGCGCAGACCGTCGCCCATCAAGTTGATTGCCAGCACGCTGAGCAAAATGGTCAAACCAGGCAGACTGACGACCCACCAGGCGCGTTCGATGTAGTCGCGAGCCGAAGCCAGCATGGTGCCCCACTCAGGAGTTGGCGGTTGAACGCCAAGGCCGAGGAAGCCCAGTGCGGCGGCATCGAGAATCGCCGAGGAGAAGCTCAAGGTCGCCTGAACGATCAGCGGCGCCATGCAGTTAGGCAGCACGGTGATGAACATCAGGCGTGGCAGTGTGGCGCCGGCCAGGCGCGCAGCGGTTACGTAGTCGCGGTTCAGCTCGCCCATCACCGCAGCGCGGGTCAGACGAACATAGGACGGCAGGGACACCACGGCGATGGCAATAATGGTGTTGATCAGGCCAGGGCCGAGGATGGCGACAATCGCCACCGCCAGCAGCAGGGACGGCAGGGCCAGCATGATGTCCATCAGACGCATGATGGTCGGGCCCAGCAGGCGCGGGTAGAACCCGGCGAACAGACCCAACAGGATGCCCGGAATCAGCGACATCACCACCGACGACAAGCCGATCAGCAGGGACAGGCGCGAACCGTGGATCAGACGCGACAGCAGGTCGCGACCCAGTTCATCGGTGCCGAGCAGGAACTGGAGTTGCCCACCTTCCAGCCAGGACGGCGGGGTCAGCAGGAAGTCGCGGTACTGCTCGCTCGGGTTATGCGGTGCCACCCAAGGGGCGAACAGGGCGCAGAAAATCACCAGCAGCATGAACATCAGGCCGGCGACGGCGCCTTTGTTCCGGGAAAATGCATGCCAGAATTCTTTGTACGGGGACGGATACAGCAGGCTTTGATCGACTGCTACCGCTGGAATTGAAGTGGTCATGGTCATAATGATCTCAGCGCTGGTGACGAATGCGTGGGTTGGCAAAGCCGTAGAGGATGTCCACCACGAAGTTGACCAGAATCACCAGGCAGGCGATTAACAGGATGCCGTTTTGCACCACGGGATAGTCCCGTGCGCCAATGGCTTCGATCAGCCATTTGCCGATGCCGGGCCAGGAGAAGATGGTTTCGGTCAGGACCGCACCGGCCAGCAATGTGCCGACTTGCAGGCCGACCACGGTCAGTACCGGAATCAGCGCGTTACGCAGGCCGTGAACGAACACCACGCGCGATGGCGACAGGCCTTTGGCGCGGGCGGTACGGATGTAGTCTTCACGCAACACTTCGAGCATCGAAGAGCGGGTCATCCGCGCGATCACCGCCAGCGGAATGGTGCCGAGCACAATGGCCGGCAGGATCAGGTGATGCAGCGCATCGAAGAACGCACCGACGTCATCGGCCAGCAGCGTGTCGATAAGCATGAAGCCGGTACGCGGCTCGATGTCATAGAGCAGGTCTATCCGCCCGGACACCGGGGTCCAGCCCAGGGACACCGAGAAGAACATGATCAGGATCAGGCCCCACCAGAAGATCGGCATCGAGTATCCCGCCAGGGAGATGCCCATCACCCCATGGTCGAACAGGGATCCTCGCTTGAGTGCCGCGATCACCCCGGCCAACAGGCCCAGGATGCCGGCGAACAACAGGGCGGCCATGGACAGTTCCAGGGTCGCGGGGAATAGAGAAGTGAATTCGGTCCAGACGCTTTCACGGGTACGCAGGGATTCGCCGAGATCGCCGTGGGCCAGTTTGCCAACGTAATCCAGGTATTGGGCATACAGGGGTTTGTTCAAACCTAGGCGTTCCATTGCCTGAGCATGCATTTCGGGGTCGACGCGACGTTCGCCCATCATTACTTCCACGGGGTCGCCTGGAATCATGCGAATCAACGCGAAAGTCAGCAAGGTGATGCCGAAGAACGTGGGGATCAATAACCCCAATCGGCGGGCAATAAAACTAAACATCTTGTGGTGTACCTCATCAGCCGGTTAGGCGTGCCCGGCATTCCTGGGTCAGGAATGCCGGTAGTTTCTTATCTACTTCACCTGGGTGGTGGCGAAGTTATTAGTGGTGAGGGGGCTAATGTGATAGCCCTCTACGTTGTTGCGCATTGCGGTAAACATACGGGTGTGCGCCATGCTGATCCATGGCTGGTCCTGATTGAAAACCTCCTGGGCTTGCTCATAGAGCGCTGCGCGTTCCGCCGGGTCAACTTTAGCCCGTGCTTCATCGATTAGCGCCTGGAACTTCTCATTGCACCAACGTGCGTAGTTTTCGCCGTTTTTGGCGGCCTCGCAACTGAGCATAGGCGTCAGGAAGTTATCCGGGTCGCCGTTATCGCCCGCCCATCCGGCAGACACCATGTCGTGCTCGCCGTTTTTCGCGCGCTTGAGCATTTCGCCCCATTCCATGACGCGAATATCGATCTTGATCCCGACCTTGGCCAGGTCGGCCTGCATCATCTGTGCGCCGAGCATCGGGTTCGGGTTGGTTGGACCGCCGCCGTTACGGGTGAACAGAGTGAATGTGGTGCCTTCCGGTACGCCGGCTTCCTTGAGCAAGGCGCGAGCCTTGTCCAGATCACGTGGCGGATTCTTCAGGGCGTGGTTGTAGCCCAGCAAGGTGTCCGGGTACGGATTGACCGCCACGGTCGCATTGCCTTTGCCGAACAGCGCGTTGACGTACGCGGCCTTGTCGAAGGCGATGTCGATGGCTTTACGTACGCGCACATCACTCATGTACTTGTGCGAGGTGTTCATGGCGATGTACGAGACGGTCATCGCGTTCAGTTCATCGACACTCAGCTTGGCGTCTTTCTTGATGCTCGGAATGTCATCGGGCTTGGGATACAGCGCAATCTGGCACTCGTTGGCTTTCAGTTTTTGCAAGCGCACGTTGTTGTCGGTGGCGATGGCCAGGATCAGCGAATCAGCCGGTGGCTTGCCACGGAAGTAATCCGGGTTGGCCTTGAAGCGGACTTGAGCGTCCTTGTTGTAACGCTGGAAAACAAACGGGCCGGTGCCGACAGGCTTGTTGTTCAGGTCGCCGGTCTTGTTGGCCTTGAGCAACTGGTCGGCGTACTCGGCGGAGTAGATCGAGGAGAAGGCCATGGCGATGTCGGCCAGGAACGGCGCTTCGCGGCGGGTCAGGGTGAAGGTGACCGTGTTGTCGTCGATCTTCTCGACACTTTTGAGCAGTTCCTTGAAGCCCATGCTTTCAAAGTACGGGAAGCCCACGCTCGACAGTTTGTGCCACGGGTGGTTCGGGTCCAGCTGACGCTGGAAGCTCCAGACCACATCGTCGGCGTTCATGTCGCGGGTCGGCTTGAAGTATTCGGTGGTGTGGAACTTGACGCCTTTGCGCAGGTGGAACGTGTAGGTCAGACCGTCCTCGCTGATGTCCCAGGAATCGGCCAGTGCCGGAATCACTTCAGTGGTGCCGGGCTTGAAGTCCGCCAGACGATTGAAGATGGTTTCGGCCACCGCATCGGCGGTGACTGCAGTCGTGTACTGGACCATGTCGAAGCCTTCCGGGCTGGCTTCGGTGCAGACCACCAGGGGTTTGGCCGAGACGCCAACAGCGACACTCAGTAACGCGGCCGCGATGGCCGCACGTAGGGGAAGCATTTTCATCAAAGAACCCTCTGCAATCGGTTAGAAGGACAAAAGCCGAACGGCCGATTCGTCACTGAATCAGCCGTTCGACAGGTGCATTACAGGATGTTGAACGGGATGGTGGTCACGAGACGGAACTCGTTGATGTTGCCGTCAGCCTGGTTTTCGCTGGCACGGTGAGTGGTGTAGGTCGCGCGAATAGCGGTGGCCTTGAGTGGACCGCTCTGCACGGCGTACGAAGTACCGATGCCGTATTCATAGTGGTGTTCACCATCCTGCGAGGTCACGCTGTCGTAGGCGCCACCTTTGTAGTGAGTACCGTCGATACCCCAACCGCGAGCCTGGTAGATGTTGAATTTCAGGCCTGGTACGCCGTACTCCGCCATGTTGAGGCCGTAGGCGATCTGGAAGGATTTCTCGTTCGGGCCGTTGAAGTCCGACAGCAGGGAGTTGGCCAGGTAGATGCCGTTGGTTTCGTGCAGGTAGTCGAAGTACTCGTTACCGTTCACTTCCTGGTACGAGAACGTCAGGCTGTGGGCCTGGTGAGTCAGACCGAGCGACAGCGAGTAGGTGTCGTTGTCGATATCACCCATTACCGCTTTGCCTTCGTCGACGGTTTTGTAGTAATTCAGGCCGGTGGTCAGGCTGAGTATCGAGCTGTCACCCAGCACGTGGCTGGCGCCGAAGTAGTACTGGTTCCACATGTCTTCGGCCTGAGTGCCCCACACGCTGGTAGTCAGGCTGGCGAATGGCTGGTAAGTGATACCAGCGGTGTTCACGTGATCGATTTCAATGATTTCGTCAGCGTATTCGGAGCGAAATTTACGCTGGCTTTCTTCAGTCCGTGGAGAGTTGCGATCGAATGTGGCCAAGTCAAAAGTTAGGTTTTCCAGCTCTTCGCTGTGCAGGGACACACCCTGGAAGCTCGAAGGCAGAGGACGGTTACCGATGACGTCAACCTGCGGGCTGCTGAAGTTTTGACGACCGGCGGTCAGGGTGGTGTTGGAGAAACGGGCCTTGACGTTGGCCAGACCCAGTTTGCTCCACTGGCCTTGAGCGTCGCCGCCTTCTTTGGTCAGTGTACGGTTGTAGCCAGGCTTTGCACGATCACCCGGTGCACCACCGAAGCGAGAGGCCAGGTCTTCGCGATCACGATCCAGGGCAATGGCGTTGTAGGCCGCGACTTCAGTGCTGAAACCGACAGTACCTTGGGTAAAGCCTGAGTTGTATTTGACGATGGTGCCTTGAACCCAGTTGATACGACGATCAGTCGGGGTCAACACACCATTCTTGTTGTAAGAAAACTTGTCGCCACGTTTCAGTTGCTCGTTGGCATACCAGTTACGCGTGCTCCCGGTGATCGATTGGCCTTCGACAAAGCCAGTGGCTTCACTCTGAGCACTTTTCTCTTTCACGGTAACCGGGGTGTACGCCTGGCTTTGGGTTTCTGCGTACGCCGAGGCGGTTACGCTGCTGATGGCCAAGGCCAATAACGCGGTGCTACTCAGTTTCATGGGGTGAAGCTCCTTTCTTTCTTTCTTTTTTTTAATGCCGGTCTTTTTTGGTGATCCGGCTATTTGGTTTGGAACTCATTCAAGGCATCGCAAACGTTTGCTGTAAGCCGGATTGACGAATTACGGCAATACGCTTGCGTGAGGGCGGAATCCGCCCCCAGCGTTTCTGGCTAATCGGTTATTTTTCTATGCTGACGCCCGAGAACACGTTACGACCGAAAGGACTCACCTTGAATCCTTCGATTTTGGCGCTCAACGGCTGGTTAACCGTCGAGTGGGCGACTGGCGTAATCGGCACCTGCTGTTTGAGGTACTGTTGCGCCTGTTTGTAAAGCACGGTGCGCTGGTCGCGGTCGGTGACGACCTTGGCCTGCTTGATCAGCTTGTCGTAAGCCGGATCACACCACATGGAGTAGTTGTTGCCGCCAATGGCGTCGCAGCTGTAAAGCGTGCCGAGCCAGTTGTCCGGGTCCCCGTTGTCACCGGTCCAGCCAATCAGGCTGACGTCGTGCTCGCCATTCTTGGTGCGCTTGATGTACTCGCCCCATTCGTAGCTGACGATCTTCACTTTGAGGCCGATTTTTGCCCAGTCAGCCTGGAGCATTTCGGCCATCAAATTGGCGTTCGGGTTGTAAGGGCGCTGAACCGGCATCGCCCACAGCGTAATTTCAGTGCCTTCCTTCACGCCGGCAGCCTTGAGCAATTCCTTGGCTTTTTCCGGGTTGTAGGCGGCGTCTTTAATGGTCTCGTCGTAGGACCATTGGGTCGGTGGCATGGCGTTGACCGCCAGTTGACCGGCACCTTGATAGACGGCGTTGAGAATGCCTTGCTTGTTCACCGCCATGTCCAGCGCCTGGCGCACTTCGAGCTGGTCGAAAGGCTTGTGGCGCACGTTGTAGGCGATGTAACCGAGGTTGAAACCGGGCTTCTCGATGAGCTTGAGTGTCGGGTCGTTCTTCAGTGCGGTCACGTCGGCAGGGCGTGGGTGCAGGGTGATCTGGCACTCGTTGGCCTTGAGCTTCTGCACACGCACCGAGGCATCGGTGTTGATGGCGAAAATCAGGTTCTCTAGCTTGACCCGGCTCGGGTCCCAGTACTGCTTGTTGCCGGTGTAACGGATGTTCGAATCTTTCTGGTAGCTCTTGAACACGAACGGCCCGGTGCCGATCGGCTTCTGGTTGATGTCGCTCGGCTTGCCTTCGGCCAGCAGTTTGTCGGCGTATTCGGCGGACAGGATGGCGGCGAAGCTCATGGCGATGTTCTGGATGAACGCGGCGTCCACGCTGTTGAGCGTCATGACCACGGTCAGCGGCCCGGTCTTCTCGACCTTGGCGATGTTCTTGTTCAGGCTCATCCCGTTGAAGTACGGGAACTCGGTCGGATAAGCCTTACGGAAAGGTTGCTGTGGATCGAGCATGCGATTGAACGTGAACAGCACGTCATCGGCGTTGAAATCACGGGTCGGCGTGAAGTATTTGGTTGTATGAAATTTCACCCCTTCGCGTAGGTGAAAAGTGTACTTGAGGCCGTCCTCGGAAATATCCCAGCGAGTGGCCAGGCCTGGTACGACGTTGGTGGCGCCTTTTTCGAACTCTGCCAGTCGGTTGTACAACGGCTCGGCGGCGTCATTGTCGGTCGCGGTCGTGTACTGCGCGGTGTCGAAGCCAGCGGGGCTGCCTTCGGAGCAGAACACCAGGCTGTTATTGGCGGCCTGGCTGATGGAAGTGGCGGCCAACAGACCGGTGCCCAGCAATGCGGATAAAACCAAGGTATGGCGCATGACGCTCCCTTTTCTCGTTCTCTAAGTGTTTTTCAATGACTCGCCGCCTCGTCCGAGGACGTGGAGGCATCACTGATCTCAAGCCATGACAGGCAGCAATAACCGAGAGCCCACGCACGAACTGGTCAGATCCCGACGGTATGAGCCGTGGGTCTGGCAGTAAATGCGTAGAGTCCTAAAGACTCGTAGGAAATGGCAACGCGTCCGACGCCGCTGCTGTAGTGCTCAGCGGAATTGGATGTAGGTGGTTTCCTACTTTCTCGGCAGATAAAGCAACGGCGACGTCAAAAACGTCGCCGTTGCAAAACCTTATTTGCTGACGCTGACGCCGTAGAAGGAGTTCAAGCCAAACGGGCTGATCTTGAAGTCCTGCACGTTGTCGCGCATGGGTTGGAACACCGTCGAGTGAGCGATAGGTGTCATTGGAACGGCATCTTTGAGGACGTGTTGCGCCTGCTTGTACAGTTCGGTGCGCTTGGACTGATCGGTCGTGCGCTTGGCTTCTTTCACGATGCCGTCAAACTTCTTGTCGCACCACTTGGAGAAGTTGTTGCCTTGCAGAGAATCGCAGCCGAACAGCACGTTCAGCCAGTTGTCCGGGTCACCGTTGTCGCCGCTCCAGCCAATCAGCATCGCGCCGTTTTCACCGCCTTTGGAGCGCTTGATGTACTCGCCCCACTCGTAGGTCACGATCTTGGCTTTGATACCGATCTTGGCCCAGTCGGACTGCAGCATTTCAGCCATCAGCTTGGCGTTCGGGTTGTACGGACGCTGCACCGGCATCGCCCACAGGTTGATCTCGGTGCCTTCCTTGACGCCGGCTTCCTTGAGCAGCTCTTTGGCTTTCTCAGGGTTGTACGGCGCATCCTTGATGGTGGTGTCGTAAGACCACTGGGTTGGCGGCATGGCGTTGACGGCCAGTTGACCTGCACCCTGGTAAACGGAATCAATGATCTGCTGTTTGTTGACGGCCATGTCCAGTGCCTGACGCACTTTCAGTTGGGCCATCGGGTTCGGCTGATCGCTGCCTTTGATCTTGTCCATCACGTTGTAGGCGATGTAACCCAGGTTGAAGCCAGCCTGGTTAGGCACCTTCAAAGTCTTGTCTTCTTGCAGCGCCTTCAGGTCGGCCGGACGTGGGAACAGAGTGATCTGGCACTCGTTCTTCTTCAGCTTCTGGATACGTACCGACGGGTCGGTGGTGATGGCGAAGATCAGGTTGTCGATCTTGACGTCGTCAGGCTTCCAGTAGTCCTTGTTCCCGGTGTAGCGGATGTTGGAGTCTTTCTGGTAGCTCTTGAACACGAACGGACCAGTGCCGACCGGCTTCTGGTTGATGTCGGCGGCTTTGCCTTCTTTCAGCAGCTGGGCGGCGTACTCGGCGGACTGGACAGAAGCGAAACTCATGGCCATGTTCTGGATGAACGCGGCGTCGACTTCTTTCAGGGTGAACTTGACAGTCTTGTCGTCGACTTTATCGATCTTGGTGATGTTGGTGTCCATCCCCATGTCGGTGAAGTACGGGAATTCGGTTGGGTACGCCTTACGGAACGGATCATCCTTGTTAATCATGCGATTAAAGGTGAACAGCACGTCGTCGGCGTTGAACTCACGAGTCGGCTTGAAGTACGGGGTGGTATGGAACTTGACACCTTCACGCAGGTGGAAGGTGTAAGTCAGGCCATCATCGGAGATGTCCCATTTGGTCGCCAAACCAGGAATAACGGCGGTGCCGCCGCGCTCGAACTGAGTCAGACGGTTGAACATGGTTTCTGCAGAGGCGTCGAAGTCGGTTCCGGTGGTGTACTGACCAGGATCAAAACCGGCCGGGCTCCCTTCGGAGCAAAACACCAGGTTAGTCGCCGCTTGGGCGAAAGGTGCGCTAGCTAACAAGCCTGCGCCGACTAAAAACGGAATGACCGCGTGTTTAAGCATGGTGGCCTCATGATTTGTTGTCATTTTTGGAATTAGAGGACGACCTCGTGAGTCGTGCCTGCAGATACTTATGCAGGGGCCATACCCAATGCAAGATCCGGAGCGACCACAGGCGTTAAACAGTGGCACGAACGTACCTTAATGTCGCATTTGTATAAATTCAGGCGCATTTGACCGTTTGCGCAGGTTTTTTTCAGTGCAAATCGCGCACCTGCGCGGGGCGATCTGGACGTCTTGCGCACTCGATTGGAGCGCGGTGTTACTTATTCATACCCATCATTGAGGGGTGTGAATGGGGAGGGCGGGCGTGAATGAGATTGAGTTCTGGATTGATGGCTAGGTGTTTGTTGTTTAAAGGGTTGTTGTGTCTGTGGGGGCAGATTGTTCCGTTACTGTTTGTCAGTGGACATCTGTGGGTGATGCTTGGCTTGGGATTTGGTGGGGGCAGCGTGGGCGTGTTGGTAGTACCGGGGGTGCAACCTTTGCTGCTTGCGGTAGCGCTTGGCTTTTTCGCAAGTGTCGAGCGTCTGATAACGGAGGATTTTCTGACCCAATTGATCGTTCCCACCACTCTGCGTGGGAATGCGGCCTGGGACGCTCCGCGTTCCGCTTTTGGGTTTTGGTGTGGCAACAAAAAACGGCGATTACTTCGGTGATCGCCGTTTCTGTGTGCCGGTTACCGAATCAAGGCATCAACACTTCAATCGACCCATCCGCCGCCATGCTGACCTGACTCGTACCAGCCTCGACTTCCGGCGTAACCGGCGCACCGTCCATGCTCGCCGCTTTCATCATCATCGGCCCACGCATGTACGGTTGTGGATAACCGTTGCTGTTCAAATTCAGGTTAACGATTTTGTAACCCTTGCCACCCAACGCGTCGGTCGCCAATTGAGCACGGGCCTTGAAGGCTGTCACGGCTTCTTTAAGCAGCGCATCTTCGCTGGCCTTGCGGGTTGGTGTGGCGATGGCGAAGTCCATGCCACCCATTTTCAAGTCGGTGAGCAGTTCGCCGGTCAGTTTCGACAGTGCCGCAAAGTCGGAGCTTTCCAGGCGCAGTTCGGCACGTTCGCGCCAGCCGGTGATTTTCTGGCCCTTGGTATCGTAGATCGGGTAACTGTTGCGGCTGCCCTGGCGTAGGGTGACTTCCTTGACCTGTTTGGCCTGGGCCAGCGCTTTGTTCATGGTGGTGCTGACGTCGGCGGCAAGTTTGGCCGGGTCGGTGTTTTGTTCTTCTGTATAGAGGGTCACGATCATCAGGTCGCGGGCCACTTCCTGACTGACTTCGGCGCGCAGGGCGATCTGGTTGTAATGAAGTTCGTCGGCGGCCAGGGCCGGGAGGCTGGCGACGGTGCCAACGCTAAGGGCAAGAAGGGCGGCGCTGCGGCTGAAACTGTGCATGAAAACTCCTTGGACGTTGCGCAGGGGTTAAGGTCCGAGCCTGCGTGAAACCATCAGACTCTAGCTTTAATGATCCGGTTCGCACAGTTACAACTTCTATACAGATCGATTGCAGGTGGCCCTGTGGCGAGGGGATTTAGCGGAACGCCGCACCGCCCCGTTCGGCTGCGAAGCAGTCGTAAACCGCTCTCTGCAATAATCTGACAAATTTGTTTGCTGATTTGGGGCGGCTTCGCCACCCAACGGGGGATAAATCCCCTCGCCACAAAGACCTTCATGCCACTCACAAGTGTGGCCGTTTGCCGCACTTTTGCCTGCCAGCCCCCGTGCTTGGTTATACTCCGTGCGATCCGCCTGGAGCGCTCATCAGGAGAGCTCATGCTCGCCCCCGTTCAAATCACTTCCGCTACTCGTCAGAATCTCTGGCGGCTGACGTTCATCCGCACATTGGTGTTGGCCGCTCAGGCCGGTTCCGTGGGCCTGGCTTACTGGCTCGACTTACTGCCGCTGCCTTGGTTCCAACTGGCTGCGACCCTCGGTTGCTCGATGTTGCTGTGCGCGTTCACGGCCATTCGCCTGCGCACCTCATGGCCGGTTACCGAACTCGAATACGCCGTGCAACTGGCCTGCGACCTGTTTATCCACAGTGCCTTGCTGTATTTCTCCGGCGGCTCGACCAACCCCTTCGTCTCTTATTACCTGGTGCCGCTGACCATCGCCGCCGTGACGTTACCATGGCGGTATTCGGTGATTCTGTCCGGTATCGCGTTGACGATGTACACCCTGCTGCTGGCGCGCTTCTACCCGCTGCAAACCTTCCCGATCGCTCGGGAAAACCTGCAGGTTTACGGGATGTGGCTGAGCTTCGCCCTGGCCGCGGCGGTCATCACCTTCTTCGCCGCACGCATGGCCGAAGAACTGCGCCGTCAGGAAGAACTGCGCGCCATCCGTCGCGAAGAGGGCCTGCGTGATCAGCAACTGCTGGCCGTCGCTACCCAGGCCGCCGGTGCTGCCCATGAACTGGGCACGCCGCTGGCGACCATGAGCGTGTTGCTCAAGGAAATGCGTCAGGACCACCACGACCCGATGTTGCAGGACGACCTGAGCGTGCTGCAGGATCAGGTCAAACTCTGCAAAGAAACCTTGCAGCAACTGGTGCGCGCCGCCGAGGCCAATCGTCGATTGGCCGTGGAGATGCAGGACGTCACCGATTGGCTCGACGAAGCCCTGAACCGCTGGCACCTGATGCGCCCGGAAGCCAGTTACCGCTTCCAGCGCTTGGGCCAAGGCACCGTGCCGCGCATGGCGCCGCCGCCGGACCTGACCCAGGCGCTGCTGAATTTGCTCAACAATGCCGCCGACGCTTGCCCCGAAGGGTTGCAAGTGACGCTGGACTGGAATGCCGAGGACTTGACCATCAGCATCCGCGATCACGGCGCCGGTGTGCCGTTGGCCATCGCCGAGCAGATCGGCAAACCGTTTTTTACCACCAAGGGCAAAGGTTTCGGCCTGGGCCTGTTTTTGAGCAAGGCCAGCGTGACACGCGCCGGCGGCTCAGTGAAACTCTACAGTCATGAGGAAGGCGGCACGCTCACCGAGCTGCGCCTGCCCCGTGTCGCCCGAGGAGACGAACATGAGTGACGAGATCCAAGTCGAAGGCGAAGGCGAAGAACTGCCGCATTTGCTGCTGGTAGACGACGACGCAACTTTTACCCGGGTGATGGCCCGTGCCATGGCCCGCCGCGGCTTTCGCGTCAGCACCGCCGGTTCCGCCGAAGAAGGCCTGACCATCGCTCAGGCCGACCTGCCGGACTACGCCGCGCTGGACCTGAAAATGGACGGCGATTCCGGCCTGGTGCTGTTGCCCAAGCTACTTGAGCTGGACCCGGAAATGCGCGTGGTGATCCTCACCGGTTACTCGAGCATCGCCACCGCCGTCGAGGCGATCAAGCGCGGCGCCTGCAATTACCTGTGCAAACCGGCGGACGCCGATGACGTGTTGGCCGCGCTGCTCTCCGAGCATGCCGACCTCGACACGTTGGTGCCGGAAAACCCGATGTCGGTGGATCGCCTGCAGTGGGAACACATCCAGCGCGTGCTGACCGAGCACGAAGGCAACATCTCCGCCACTGCCCGCGCCCTGGGCATGCACCGCCGCACGCTACAGCGCAAACTGCAGAAGCGTCCCGTTCGTCGCTGAACCTGCGCTGAACGAATGCCGGCCGCTCCTCGCGAGGAACCGAACCGATCATCTATGATCGGTTTGTGTGTGTTCTTTTCTTTATCGAGCCTTATCCATGAATCAGAACGCTGAATATTCCGCGGTCAATGATGCTGTGCGCGGGCAGTTTTTTCGCAAAGTCTGGGCGATGACCACGCCTTACTGGCGCAGTGAAGAGAAGGGCAAGGCCTGGACGTTGCTGATCGCCGTGATCGCGCTGTCGCTGTTCAGCGTGGCGATTTCGGTATGGGTCAACAGTTGGTACAAGGATTTTTACAACGCCCTGCAAAAGAAGGACGAGGCAGCGTTCTGGCAGTTGATCCTGTATTTCTGCGGCATTGCGGCGGTGGCCATTCTCGGCGCGGTGTATCGGCTCTACCTGACCCAGATGCTGACGATTCGCTGGCGGGCCTGGCTCACCGAAAAGCACTTTGCCCGCTGGCTCGGCAACAAGAATTACTACCAGCTGGAGCAGGGCGGTTACACCGATAACCCGGACCAGCGGATTTCCGAAGACCTCAATAAATTCACCACCAACACGTTGGGCCTGGGGCTCGGGTTGATTCGCAACATCGTCAGCCTCGTCTCGTTCTCGATCATTCTGTGGGGCGTGTCGGGCAGTATCGAAGTGTTCGGCTTCACGATTCCCGGTTACATGTTCTGGTGCGCGCTGGTTTACGCCGCCGTCGCCAGTTGGCTGACGCATTTGATTGGCCGCCGCCTGATCGGCCTTAACAACAACCAACAACGCTTCGAAGCCGACCTGCGTTTCTCCATGGTGCGGGTTCGCGAGAATGCTGAAAGCATTGCGCTGTACAACGGCGAGCCGAATGAGAACCGCCGCTTGAGCAGCCGCTTCGGGATGGTCTGGCACAACTACTGGGACATCATGAAAGTGTCCAAGCGCCTGACCTTCTTTACGTCCGGTTATGAACAGATTGCAGTCATCTTTCCGTTCATGGTCGCCGCGCCGCGTTACTTCACCGGCAAGATCGAGCTGGGAGAGCTGATGCAAATCAACTCGGCGTTCGCTAACGTCCAGGACAACTTCAGTTGGTTCATCACGGCGTACCAGGACCTTGCCGAATGGCGCGCCACCTGTGATCGTCTGCTGAGTTTCCGCCAGGCCATGACTGACAACGAAGAGCGCACACCGGCCATCGATGTACAGAATTCGGGGGCGGTGTTGAAGGTGCATAACCTTGGCCTCGACCTCGCTGACGGTCGTCACCTGCTGACCAACGCCGACATGACCGTGGAGGAGGGTGAGCGCGTCATGCTCAGCGGTCGCTCCGGCAGCGGTAAATCCACTTTGTTTCGAGCGATGGGGCACCTTTGGCCGGCTGGCCACGGCAGTATTCGTCTGCCGACGGGGCGTTATCTGTTCCTGCCGCAAAAACCGTATCTGCCGATTGGCAGCCTGCGTGAAGCGCTGAGTTATCCACAGTCTGGCGATACGTATCCGCACGAGCGCTACGTTCACGTGCTGGAAGCCTGTCGTTTGCCGCACCTCGTTGCCCGTCTGGACGAAGCCAATCACTGGCAGCGCATGTTGTCGCCGGGTGAGCAGCAACGACTGGCCTTCGCTCGTGCGCTGCTTTACGCACCGCAATGGCTGTACATGGACGAAGCGACCTCGGCGATGGACGAAGAGGACGAAGCGTCGCTGTATCAGACCTTGATCGATGAGATTCCGGGATTGAGTATTGTCAGCGTCGGGCATCGCAGCAGCCTGAAGCGGTTCCATCCACGGCATGTTCGTATCGAGAATGGGCATCTGGTGGACCAGACCGTGACAGCCTGAACACCACAAACCCGTGGGAGCGGGCTTGCTCCGGGCGGCGTTCCGACGAACGCGGTCTGACATCTAGCATTGATGGTGTCTGACACTCCGCCTTCGCGAGCAAGCTCGCTCCCACAGGGGCCGGCGTTCGCCGACGGTGATCGTACAACCGCGTTGAGCTATGATGCGGTTTCAGCCGCAACTTTCGAGAAAGACGTTCACCATGGAAAACCCGATCGACGCACCACGCCTCCCTCGCAAGCGCCGCAGCCTCGCTCAGGAACTGGTGACGGTGCTGTCCGAGCAGATCCGCGACGGTCACCTCAAGCGTGGCGACAAGTTGCCCACCGAGTCGGCGATCATGGATACCCATGGCGTCAGCCGCACCGTGGTGCGCGAAGCGATTTCCCGTTTGCAGGCGGCAGGCCAGGTTGAAACCCGCCACGGCATCGGCACCTTCGTGCTCGACACCCCGAGCCCGAGCGGTTTCCGTATCGACCCGGCGACCGTGGTCACGTTGCGTGACGTGCTGGCGATTCTGGAACTGCGCATCAGCCTGGAAGTGGAGTCCGCCGGCCTCGCCGCGCAGCGCCGCAGCCCCGAGCAGCTAGCGTTGATGCGTGCTGCGCTGGATGCGTTGAATGAAAGTGTTTCCCATGCCAGCGATGCCGTGGCGTCCGACTTCCAGTTCCACCTGCAAATCGCCCTGGCGACGGGCAACCGCTATTTCACCGACATCATGACCCACCTGGGCACCAGCATCATTCCGCGTACACGCCTCAACTCCGCGCGCCTGGCCCATGACGACCAACAGCACTACATGAATCGTCTGAGCCGAGAGCACGAAGAAATTTACGATGCGATTGCCCGTCAGGATTCGGATGCGGCGCGGGCGGCGATGCGGTTGCATCTGACGAACAGCCGGGAGCGGCTGCGTCATGCGCATGAAGAGGCAGAAGCTCAGCGCGGGTAAGAAGTTATAGATCGTTCCCACGCAGAGCGTGGGAACGATCAGGTGCGGGGAATCAGCCGGTCCTGAGAATCGAACGATCCACCCTCACGGCCCACTCAGAAGCCTCAGCCTTGGCATCGAATGCCACATGCCCATGCTCATCAACCACCGCCCGAGCAATCGGCACGCCCTTGGCCAACAACTCCAACGGCGCACCCTTCAGCGATTGCCCCGAAGCCAATTCCAGTTTCAATTTGATAGTCATCATCGATCTCCTTATCAGGCAACGTTGCCAGTGGGTTTGTAATCCTTGAGCAGCAAATAAGTACTCCAGCCCCACCAGTCATCGACGGTGGCAGTGTCGTTCAGATTGTTGACGTCCTTGCGCCGCAGCACCTTGTTGCCCTCGACCTTGAACAACGGCGAGAAATTACCCGTCGGGTTCAGCACCGCTTGAAGATCAGGCAGTTTTTTCAACGCAGCAAAGCTGCCGGCCGACGGTGCGATTCCACTGAGATAAGCCGCAAACACTTCATCCGCCGACATCTGCACCGCCTGGTTCACCTGGGCGCGATTGGCGCTGTCGATGGCGTCGAAGTAGCGCTTGTCCCCATACGCATGCCATTGATCGCCGTTGCCATTGCGCACATTGAGGCCGAACTTGCTGTCTTCGTCGTGCATGAAACGCGTGATCAACGAACCCAGATCGCTGGGTGTAACCACCGCAGCCAATTGTTTGCGAGGCACTCGCAGGTGGCCGGCGGAAAACAGGTCGGTCAGGTAGTGATCGGCAAAAGCGTTCATCGCATAGGCCAGCTCCAACTGCTTCTCATCGCCGCTGGCGTGGGCCAGCACTGCTTGTTGCACAGCCGCGGTGTGCCCGGCGATATAGGCCAGCAGCGCCCATTCGGCGAAGTGATCGGCATTGTTGGCGGCCAGTTTCAGGTAACGGCCCAATGGAAACAGCGCCGAGACGACACTGCCGCCGCCGGTGATCTTGTTCCACTCTTCCGACAACGTATCACCGAGGGCGTCATAGGCTTCGTGAGGTTGTTTACCGTCCTTGATCGCTTGCTTGATCGCGGCGATTTCCTTTTGCATGACACCGAGGATCAGCTTGGCCTCAGCATTAGAAGCAGGCAGCACGGCCAGCGAGTTGAAGGCATTGGTAAAACGCTGGATTCGGTCGGCGCCTGTCGCACCTTCGCTGATCGGTTGATCGGGAATTCCATAGAAATCACCTCCCAGCGCAATGACTTGGCCGTAGGTCAGCGCCAGCCCATTGGGCAAATGCAGCTCCACCTGTGAAGCCGGGATAGCGGGCGCATCCTTGACGAAACGCAGCAGGGTGCTGTCGCCAATGGCGGTGTGTTCGCCACCCTCGAACCTCAGCTGTGGCTTGCCTTTCAGGGCTTTACCGGAGGCTGTGGGTAGCGACGCGGGAAGGGCAGATGCAGAGTTGTGATGATCAGCAATCTGCAAGACCACGTGTTGGTTTTCCCCGATCAGAGGGATGCCATGTTCGGTAAAAAGATCATCCAATTCGGCAATGACCTGTTTCGGTTTTTCCTTCGGTTGTGCGTATAGACCTGACATTTCTATCTCCTTGATATGTCGTCGGTACGATTCAAAAATAACTGTATGCATATACAGTCATCTGGATCATAGAGGAGAAATTTCCTACGTCAAGAAAATACTTTTCCGACTCAAATTCTGCGGTTGGCGATGAAATGCAGTTGACGGTTATTATTTAAGTTGTACGATGACCTACAACTTCGGCGCAGGCTGAACGGTTTTCTCACACACATACGTCGCTACCCAGGGTGTTCGAATAATGAATCCACAAGAACTGAAGTCCATCCTCTCTTCCGGTCTGCTGTCTTTCCCGGTTACCGATTTCAATGCTCAGGGCGATTTCCACCGCGCTGGCTACATCAAACGTCTCGAATGGCTGGCCCCATACGGCGCCTCGGCATTGTTCGCCGCGGGCGGCACCGGTGAGTTCTTCTCTCTGGCGGCCAGCGAATATTCGGAAATCATCAAGACTGCCGTCGACACCTGCGAAACCAGCGTGCCGATTCTGGCCGGCGTTGGCGGTTCGACTCGTCAAGCCATCGAATACGCACAGGAAGCCGAGCGTCTGGGCGCCAAAGGCTTGTTGCTGCTGCCGCACTACCTGACCGAAGCCAGCCAGGACGGCGTTGCCGCCCACGTTGAAGCCGTGTGCAAATCGGTGAAAATTGGCGTGGTGGTTTACAACCGCAACGTCTGCCGCCTGACCGCGCCGCTGCTGGAACGCCTGGCCGAGCGCTGCCCGAACCTGATCGGCTACAAGGATGGCCTGGGCGATATCGAGTTGATGGTGTCGATCCGTCGCCGCCTCGGTGATCGCTTCAGCTACCTGGGCGGTTTGCCGACCGCCGAAGTCTACGCCGCGGCCTACAAGGCATTGGGCGTGCCGGTTTACTCGTCGGCGGTGTTCAACTTCATCCCGAAAACCGCGATGGATTTCTACCACGCCATTGCCCGCGAAGATCACGCCACCGTCGGCAAGATCATCGACGACTTCTTCCTGCCGTACCTGGACATCCGTAACCGCAAAGCGGGCTACGCGGTGAGCATCGTCAAGGCCGGGGCAAAAATTGTCGGCTATGACGCAGGTCCTGTGCGTGCGCCGCTGACCGATCTGACCGGCGAAGAGTACGAAATGCTCGCCGCGCTGATCGACAAGCAAGGTGCGCAGTAACACACCCGATTAAACAAGGCCGCTGAGTGATCAGCGGCTTTTTGCGTGAGGAGATTCTCTGTGGCTGATTCAAAGCGTTTCGATAACTACATCAACGGTGAATGGGTTGCGGGTAGTGATTACTCCACCAACATCAACCCGTCCGAATTGACCGACACCATCGGCGAATACGCCAAGGCTGATCTGGCTCAGGTTCACGCCGCCATCGACGCTGCTCGTGCCGCGTTCCCGGCCTGGTCCACGTCGGGCATTCAGGCACGTCACGATTCCCTGGATAAAGTCGGCAGCGAAATCCTCGCCCGCCGCGAAGAACTCGGCACCTTGCTGGCTCGGGAAGAGGGCAAGACCCTGCCCGAAGCCATCGGCGAAGTGACTCGCGCCGGTAACATCTTCAAATTCTTCGCCGGTGAATGCCTGCGTCTGTCCGGCGACTACTTGCCGTCGGTGCGTCCGGGTGTGAACGTCGAAGTGACCCGCGAAGCGCTGGGCGTGGTCGGTCTGATCACACCATGGAACTTCCCGATCGCGATCCCCGCGTGGAAAATCGCCCCCGCCCTGGCCTACGGCAACTGCGTCGTGCTGAAACCGGCCGATCTGGTGCCGGGTTGCGCCTGGGCGCTGGCTGAAATCATCTCCCGCGCAGGCTTCCCGGCCGGCGTGTTCAATCTGGTGATGGGCAGCGGTCGTGTGGTGGGCGATGCGCTGGTACAGAGCCCGAAAGTCGACGGCATCAGCTTCACCGGTTCCGTGGGCGTCGGTCGTCAGATCGCGGTCAACTGCGTGTCGCGTCAGGCCAAGGTTCAGCTGGAAATGGGCGGTAAGAACCCGCAGATCATTCTCGACGACGCCGACCTCAAGCAAGCGGTCGAGCTGTCAGTACAGAGCGCGTTCTACTCCACCGGCCAGCGTTGCACCGCCTCGAGCCGTTTCATCGTCACCGCCGGGATTCACGACAAGTTCGTTGAAGCCGTGGCTGAGCGCATGAAGTCGATCAAGGTCGGTCACGCGCTGAAAGCCGGCACCGACATCGGTCCGGTCGTCTCGCAAGCGCAGCTTGAACAGGACATGAAGTACATCGACATCGGCCAGTCCGAAGGTGCACGTCTGGTCAGCGGCGGCGGTCTGGTGACCTGCGACACCGAAGGCTATTACCTCGCGCCAACCCTGTTTGCCGACAGCGAAGCCGCGATGCGCATTAGCCGCGAAGAGATCTTCGGCCCGGTCGCCAACGTGGTTCGCGTCGCGGATTACGAGGCCGCGCTGGCCATGGCCAACGACACCGAATTCGGTCTGTCGGCGGGCATTGCCACCACGTCGTTGAAGTACGCCAACCACTTCAAGCGCCACTCCCAGGCCGGGATGGTGATGGTCAACCTGCCGACGGCGGGCGTGGATTACCACGTTCCATTCGGTGGGCGTAAAGGATCATCCTATGGCTCCCGCGAGCAAGGTCGCTACGCGCAAGAGTTTTACACGGTCGTGAAAACTTCCTACATCGGCTCCTGATACATCGCAATACCCCTGTAGGAGCTGTCGAGTGAAACGAGGCTGCGATCTTTGCTTCTAAAGATCAAAAGATCGCAGCCTCGTTTCACTCGACAGCTCCTACAGGGAACACACCCGTTTCACCCGCGCATAAAAATAATCAGTGGGAGTACATCTACATGCAAGCGACCAAGCCGACCCACGTCCGCTATTTGATTTTGCTCATGCTTTTTCTGGTGACCACGATCAACTACGCCGACCGGGCTACCATCGCCATCGCGGGCTCCAGCCTGCAAAAAGACCTCGGCATCGACGCGGTCACCCTCGGTTATATCTTCTCCGCATTCGGTTGGGCCTACGTGGCCGGGCAAATTCCCGGTGGCTGGCTGCTGGACCGTTTTGGTTCGAAAAAAGTTTACGCTTTAAGCATTTTCACCTGGTCGCTGTTCACCGTGCTGCAGGGCTATGTCGGCGAGTTCGGCATGTCCACGGCGGTGGTTGCGCTGTTCATGCTGCGCTTCCTGGTGGGTCTGGCCGAAGCGCCATCCTTTCCCGGTAACGCACGCATCGTTGCGGCCTGGTTTCCGACCGCTGAACGCGGTACGGCGTCTGCGATTTTCAACTCGGCGCAATACTTCGCCACGGTGCTGTTTGCACCGCTGATGGGCTGGATCGTTTACAGCTTCGGCTGGCAGCACGTGTTCATCGTCATGGGCGTGATCGGCATCATCTTCTCGGGGATCTGGCTGAAGGTTATCCACAGCCCGCGCCAGCACCCGATGATCAATGACGCCGAGTTCAAGCACATCGCCGACAACGGCGGCATGGTCGACATGGATCAGGACAAGGGCAAAGGCAAAAAGGTCGACGGGCCGAAGTGGGACTACATCCGCCAGTTGCTGACCAACCGCATGATGCTCGGCGTGTACCTGGGCCAGTACTGCATCAACGGCATCACCTACTTCTTCCTGACCTGGTTCCCGGTGTACCTGGTGCAAGAACGCGGCATGACCATCCTCAAGGCGGGTTTCATTGCCTCGTTGCCGGCGATCTGCGGCTTTATCGGTGGTGTGCTCGGCGGGGTGATTTCCGACTACCTGCTGCGCAAGGGGCATTCCCTGACCTTCGCCCGCAAGGCGCCGATCATTGCTGGCTTACTGGTCTCCAGCAGCATCGTGGCCTGCAACTATGTCGATGTTGAATGGATGGTCGTCGGTTTCATGGCCCTGGCGTTCTTCGGTAAAGGCGTGGGCGCGCTGGGCTGGGCGGTGGTGTCTGACACCTCGCCGAAACAGATCGCCGGTTTGAGTGGCGGCCTGTTCAACATGTTCGGCAACATCGCCTCCATCACCACGCCAATCGTGATCGGTTACATCATCAGCTCCACCGGTTCGTTCAAATGGGCGCTGGTGTTTGTCGGTTGCAACGCACTGGTCGCAGTGTTCAGCTACCTGGTGATCGTCGGTCCGATCAAACGCGTGGTACTCAAGGAGCCGCCGGTCAGCGGTCCTGAAACCAATAACAAATTGTCTCAAGCGCATTCCTGAGGAGCGGCGTCATGCAGTTGATTGAACATTCCGACTCGCCGCGCTACATCCGCCTGCACGAGCGGGACAACGTCGTGATCGTGGTCAATGACCAAGGCGTGCCGGCCGGTACCGAGTTTCCGGACGGGCTGGTCACCGTGGATTTCGTGCCACAGAGCCACAAGGTCACCCTGGAAGACATTCCCGTGGGCGGCCAGGTGATTCGTTACGGGCAGACCATTGGTTACGCGTTGCAGCCGATTCCGCGCGGCAGCTGGGTCAAGGAAGATCAACTGCGCATGCCCACCGCGCCACCGCTGGACAGCTTGCCGCTGTCCACCGAAGTGCCGGCGGCGCAGGCACCGCTGGAAGGCTTCACGTTCGAGGGTTATCGCAACGCCGACGGCACCGTCGGCACGCGCAACATTCTCGGGATTACCACGACGGTTCAGTGCGTCACCGGCGTGCTGGACCATGCGGTCAAGCGCATCAAGGACGAGTTGCTGCCCAAGTATCCGCACGTCGATGATGTGGTGGCGCTGACCCACAGTTACGGCTGCGGCGTGGCGATTACCGCCACCGACGCGTACATCCCGATCCGCACCGTGCGCAACCTCGCGCGCAACCCGAACCTGGGTGGTGAAGCCTTGGTGATCAGCCTGGGCTGCGAGAAATTGCAGGCCGGGCAGGTGATGCACGAGAACGACAGCTCGGTGGATTTGAGCGATCCGTGGTTGTACCGCTTGCAGGATTCCAGTCACGGTTTCACTGAGATGATCGAGCAGATCATGGCGTTGGCCGAAACCCGTTTGAAGAAGCTCGATCGACGTCGCCGGGAAACCGTGCCGGCGTCCGAGCTGATTCTGGGCATGCAGTGCGGCGGCAGCGATGCGTTTTCCGGGATCACCGCCAACCCGGCGTTGGGTTATGCCTCGGACCTGTTATTGCGCGCGGGTGCGACGGTGATGTTTTCTGAAGTCACCGAAGTGCGCGACGCGATTTACCTCCTGACTTCACGTGCGGAAACAGAAGAAGTCGCTCAGGAACTGGTGCGCGAGATGGACTGGTACGACCGTTACCTGGCCAAGGGCGAAGCGGATCGCAGCGCCAACACCACGCCGGGCAACAAGAAGGGCGGGTTATCGAACATTGTCGAGAAGTCGCTGGGCTCGATCGTCAAATCCGGTAGCAGCGCGATCAACGGGGTGCTGGGTCCTGGTGAGCGCTTCAAGCGCAAAGGGCTGATCTTCTGTGCGACCCCGGCCAGTGATTTTGTCTGCGGGACGTTGCAATTGGCGGCGGGGATGAACCTGCATGTGTTCACTACCGGGCGTGGCACGCCTTACGGGTTGGCCATGGTGCCGGTGGTGAAGGTGTCGACCCGGACCGAGCTGGCGCAGCGCTGGCCGGATTTGATCGACATCGATGCCGGACGGATTGCGACTGGACGGGCGTCGATCGAAGACCTTGGCTGGGAGTTGTTCCACTACTACCTGGATGTGGCTAGCGGCAAGAAGCAGACGTGGGCTGAGAAGCACAAGCTGCACAACGACATTACCTTGTTCAACCCGGCGCCGATCACTTAAGACCGAGTCGCCTGCATCGCGAGCAAGCTCGCTCCCACATTTGAAATGCATTCCCTGTGGGAGCGAGCCTGCTCGCGATAGCGGTCTAACAGACGCCAGGGGACTTGGTGGCTTATCATTAGCCCCCTAACGACGCTCACCCAAGGTTACCCCCGGCATGCTGGCTATCTTCCTCGAAACCCTGAACATCACCGCGCCGGTGTTTGCCATGCTGTTTCTGGGTGTGCTGCTCAAGCGCATCGACTGGATCAACGACAACTTCATCCACACTGCGTCGGCCCTGGTGTTTAACGTCACCATGCCGGCGTTGTTGTTTCTGGGCATCCTGCATGCCGACCTGCACGCCGCGTTGCAACCGGCGCTGCTCATCTACTTCTCGCTTGCCACCCTGGCGAGTTTCGCCATCGCCTGGGGCTGGGCGATCTGGAAGTGCCCGCGGGAAGACCGGGGGATTTACACTCAAGGTGCCTTTCGCGGCAACAACGGGGTCATCGGGCTCGCGCTGGCGGCGAGCATGTACGGCGACTACGGGATTTCCCTCGGGGCGATTCTCGCGGCGTTGGTGATCCTGTTTTACAACACGCTCTCGACCATTGTGCTGGCGGTGTACAGCCCGGTGATCAAGTCCGACCCTTGGAGCATCTGCAAAAGCGTGATGGTCAATCCGCTGATCATCAGCGTGTTTGCGGCGGCACCGTTTGCCTACTTCAAGATCAGCTTGCCGGGATGGCTGGAGACGTCAGGTCAATACCTGGCGCAAACCACCTTGCCGTTGGCGCTGATCTGCATCGGCGGCACGCTGTCGCTGGGGGCACTGCGCAAAAGCGGCAACATGGCGCTCAGTTCAAGCCTGGTGAAGATGATTGGCCTGCCGATTCTGGCGACGCTGGGGGCGTGGCTCTGGGGCTTTCGTGGTGCGGAGTTGGGGATTCTGTTTCTGTATTTCGGCAGCCCGACCGCCGCGGCCAGTTTTGTCATGGCCCGTCAGGCCAATGGCAATCATGAACTGGCGGCAGCGATCATCGTGATCACCACGTTGATGGCGGCGATCACCACCAACATCGGGATCTTTTTGTTGCAGTGGGGCGGGTGGATGTAGGAGCTGCCGAAGGCTGCGATCTTTTGATCTTTACCCTCTTCAACCGCGCCGAAAATCAAGATCAAACGATCGCAGCCTTCGGCAGCTCCTACAGAGGCTGCGATCTTTCAATGCGACGAAATTATTCAGGCTTCTGGTAGCTATCAATCACTTCCTGCGCCGCCCGAAACGCATCGATCGCCGCCGGTACACCGGCATACACCGCGCAATGCAGCAGCGCTTCACGAATCTCTTCCACGGTGCAGCCATTGTTCAGTGCACCGCGCACGTGACCTTTCAATTCCTGCGGGCACTTCAACGCGGTCAGGGCTGCGAGGGTGATCAGGCTGCGGGTTTTCAATGGTAGGCCTTCGCGGTTCCAGACGCTGCCCCAGGCGTGCTCGTTGACGAAATCCTGCAGCGGTTGAGTGAACTCGGTGGCATTGCCCAGCGCGCGGTCGACGAAGGCGTCGCCCATCACTTGGCGGCGGACTTCAACCCCAGGCTTTTTATCATCGGTCATGGCAATTCCTTATTGTGGTGTTGGCGACGCCAGGCGCGCAGCGACGTGAACAGAAAAAACGCCACCAGCGCCGGCAGGACAAAAAACAGCATCAGGTGTTCGAGCTTGCCGGCCAGCGGCATGCCGGTGGTGAACGACACCACGTGCAGACCGTAAGCCAGATACAAACCCAAAAACAGCAGACCTTCGGCGCGGGTCACCCGGTAGCCGGAATAGAACGCCGGCAGACACAACGTCGCGACGCCGAGCATCACTGGCAAGTCGAAATCCAGGGCGTTGGGCGATACCGACAGCGGCGACGGCGCGATCAACGCAGTGAAGCCCAGCACGCCCAAGAGGTTGAACAGGTTGCTGCCGATCACGTTGCCCACGGCGATGTCGCGCTGACCGCGCAAGGCGGCGATCAACGAAGTGGCCAGTTCCGGCAGGGACGTGCTGACAGCGACGATGGTCAGGCCGATGATCCGTTCCGACAGCCCCAGATCGGTCGCGACCGAAACCGCCGCGCCCAACAGCAAGTGCCCGGCGTAGACCAGCATCGCCAATCCCGCGACGATCATCAGCAAGCTGCTGAACCACGGCGCTGGTGTTTCGTCATGGGATGGCGGACGGGCCGAGTGCCGCGACTGGCGCAGCAGCAGGCCCAGATACAGCGCCAGTGCGGCCAGCAGAATGATGCCGTCCACGCGGGTCAGTTCTTCGTTCCACGCCAATACGAACACCAGCAGGCTGGCGCCGATCATCAGCGGAATATCCAGGCGCACCAGTTGCCGTGAAACCCGCAGCGGGATGATCAGCGCCGAGAGCCCGAGGGTGACGAGGATGTTGAAGATGCTACTGCCGATCACGCTGCCGACGGCGATGTCGGCGTTCTGCGCCAGGGTCGCTTGCAGGCTGACCGCCATCTGCGGCGCGCTGCTGCCGAGGGCGACGATGGTCAGGCCGATAATCAGCGGTCGTACATGCAAGCGCGCGGCGAGGCGCACGGCGGCGCGCACCATCAGCTCGGCACCGGCGATCAGCAACAGCAGGCCGCTGAGCAATTCAATCACGCTGATCAGGGGTAAATCGGCAAGTCCGAAAATGGTCAGCGCTCCGTCTATCAGTCGTCGAGGGCTTGCACGCGAACCTTCGCGGTGCCGCTTCTGAGCATACCCAGTTGTTCGGCCGCTTCATGTGAAACATCGATCAGACGCCCACGGGTGTGCGGCCCGCGATCGTTGATGCGAACCACGCAGGACTTGTCGTTGTTCAGATTGGTGACCTTCACCCGCGTGCCAAAGGGCAACTGGCGATGGGCGGCGGTCAGGGAATTCTTGTTGAAACGCTCGCCGCTGGCGGTGCGTTTACCTTGGTGTTTAGCGCCGTAATAGGACGCCGTGCCGGTCTTGTCGTAGCCGTGTGGATCGATGATATCGGTGCTGGCGCAACCGGCCAGCAAAGAGAGCAGGGCGCAGGCACTGAGGAAGCGTTTCATTCGAAGGTTTCCACATACAAATGTGGGAGCGGGCTTTTGTGGCGAGGGGACTTGTCCCCGTTGGGTCGCGAAGCGGCCCCTATCTCTGAATTCGAGTTGTATCTGACACACCGAGAATTCAGATTTTGGGACTGCTGCGCAGTCCAACGGGGACAAGTCCCCTCGCCACAAAAGACCACTCCCACAGGGATTAGAGCCAGGCGTTAAATCTGGCTCCATTCTCATCAGCCTTCGAGCTTGCTTTTCAGCAGTTCGTTAACCTGTTGCGGGTTGGCCTTGCCTTTGGAGGCTTTCATGGCCTGGCCGACGAAGAAGCCGAACATCTTGCCGCGTTTGGCTTCGTCTGCCGCGCGGTACTGTTCAACCTGTTCGGCATTGGCCGCGAGCATTTCGTCCAACACTGCCGAGATCGCGCCCGTGTCGGTCACTTGCTTCAAGCCGCGCTTGTCGATGATCTCGTCCGCGCTGCCTTCGCCGTTGGCCATGGCTTCAAACACCACTTTGGCGATTTTGCCGGAGATGGTGTTGTCGGTGATGCGCAGCAGCATGCCGCCCAGTTGCTCGGCCGAGACCGGCGACTGATCGATGTCCAGGCCCTGTTTGTTCAACAGGCTGCCCAATTCAACCATCACCCAGTTGGCCGCCAGCTTGGCGTCGCCGCCGATGCTCACGACTTTCTCGAAGTAATCGGCTTGCTCGCGGCTGGTGGCCAGGACGCTGGCGTCGTATACCGACAGACCGAACTGCGCCTGGAAGCGCTCGCGTTTCTGCGGTGGCAATTCCGGCAGGGTGGCGCGCACGTCGTCGAGGAACGAGTTCTCGATGACCACCGGCAGCAGGTCCGGATCGGGGAAGTAACGGTAGTCGTTGGCTTCCTCTTTGCTGCGCATCGGACGGGTTTCGTCCTTGTTCGGATCGTACAGACGGGTCTGCTGGATCACCCTGCCGCCGTCCTCGATCAGTTCGATCTGACGCTGCACTTCGGTGTTGATCGCCTTCTCGATGAAACGGAACGAGTTGACGTTCTTGATCTCGCAGCGCGTGCCGAATTCAACCTGGCCTTTCGGACGGATCGACACGTTGCAGTCACAACGCAGCGAACCTTCGGCCATGTTGCCGTCGCAAATGCCCAGGTAACGTACCAGCGCGTGGACAGCCTTGACGTAAGCCACGGCTTCCTTGGCGCTGCGCATGTCCGGCTCGGACACGATTTCCAGCAGCGGCGTGCCGGCGCGGTTCAGGTCGATGCCGGTGGCGCCGCTGAATTCTTCGTGCAGGCTTTTACCGGCGTCTTCTTCCAGGTGCGCGCGGGTGATGCCGACGCGCTTGACCGTGCCGTCTTCCAGCGCGATGTCCAGGTGGCCTTTGCCAACGATCGGCAATTCCATCTGGCTGATCTGGTAGCCCTTCGGCAGGTCCGGGTAGAAATAGTTTTTACGGGCGAACACGTTGTGCTGGCCGATCTCGGCATCGATGGCCAGACCGAACATCACCGCCATGCGCACTGCTTCCTGGTTCAGCACCGGCAATACGCCAGGCATACCGAGGTCAACCAGGCTGGCTTGGGTGTTCGGCTCGGAACCGAAGGTGGTGGAGCTACCGGAAAAGATTTTCGACCGGGTGGTGAGCTGGGTATGAATCTCCAGCCCGATCACGACTTCCCATTGCATGTGTTTCTCCTCAGAAGCCGGTTGGGGTGCGGGTGTGCCAGTCAGTGTTGAGCTGATACTGGTGGGCAACGTTCAACAGGCGACCTTCCTGGAAATACGGGGCGAGCAATTGCACGCCGACCGGCAGGCCATCGACAAAACCGGCTGGCATCGACAAGCCCGGCAGACCGGCGAGGTTGGCGGTGATGGTGTAGACGTCTTCCAGGTACGCAGCAACCGGGTCGCTGCTCTTGGCGCCAAGCTTCCAGGCCGGGTTCGGCGTGGTTGGGCCGAGGATGATGTCGACCTCATTGAAGGCAGCCATGAAGTCGTTCTTCACCAAACGGCGAATCTTCTGCGCCTTCAGGTAGTAGGCGTCGTAGTAGCCGGCCGACAGCGCGTAGGCGCCGACCATGATCCGGCGCTGCACTTCCGGGCCGAAGCCTTCGCCACGGGAACGCTTGTACAAGTCTTCGAGGTTCTTTGGATCTGCGCAGCGATGGCCGAAGCGCACGCCGTCGAAACGCGACAGGTTGGACGAGGCTTCTGCCGGAGCGATCACGTAGTACGCAGGAATCGCGTGCTGCATGTTCGGCAGGCTGATTTCCTTGATCACGGCACCGAGCTTTTCCAGCTCCTTGATGCTGTTGTGGATCAGCTCGGCAATGCGCGGGTCGAGACCGGCGCTGAAATACTCTTTAGGAACGCCGATGCGCAGGCCTTGCAGCGAACCGTTGAGGCTGGCGCTGTAATCCGGCACGGGCTCGTCGATGCTGGTGGAGTCTTGCGGGTCGAAACCGGCCATGCCTTGCAGCAGGATTGCGCAGTCTTCGGCAGTGCGCGCCAATGGGCCGCCCTGATCGAGACTGGAGGCGTAGGCGATCATGCCCCAGCGCGAAACGCGACCGTACGTCGGTTTCAGGCCTGTCAGGTTGGTAAACGCGGCCGGCTGGCGGATCGAGCCGCCGGTGTCGGTCGCCGTGGCGGCCGGCAACAGACGAGCGGCAACGGCCGCGGCCGAACCACCGGACGAACCGCCGGGCACGTGTTCCAGGTTCCACGGGTTTTTCACTGCGCCGTAGTAGCTCGACTCGTTGGCCGAACCCATGGCGAATTCGTCCATGTTGGTCTTGCCCAGGGTCACGGCGCCGGCGGCGGCCAGCTTGGCGACCACGGTGGCGTCGTACGGTGCTTTAAAGTTATCGAGCATCTTCGAGCCGCAGCTGGTGCGGATGCCTTGGGTGCAGAACAGGTCTTTGTGGGCAATCGGCGCACCGAGCAGGGCACCGCTCTCACCATTGGCCCGGCGTGCGTCAGCGGCTTTCGCCTGCTGGAGCGCCAGGTCTTCGGTGAGGCTGATGAAACTGTTGAGCTGCGGATCGAGCTGGGCGATACGCGCCAGCAGGGTTTTGGTCAGCTCTTCGGAAGAAAACTTTTTATCGGCGAGACCGCGGGCGATCTCGGCCAGAGTCAATTGATGCATTGCAGGCTCTTTCCCTTTAGTCGATGACTTTCGGAACCAGGTACAGGCCGTTTTCGACCGCTGGTGCGATGGACTGATAGGCCTCGCGATGATTGGTCTCGGTCACGACGTCTGCACGCAGGCGCTGGCTGGCTTCCAGTGGATGGGCGAGCGGCTCGATACCGTCGGTATTGACCGCCTGCATTTCGTCGACCAGCCCCAGAATGCTGTTCAGGGCCGAAGTGATGTGTGGAAGATCGGCATCATTAAGGCCCAGACAGGCCAGATGAGCGATTTTTTCCACGTCGGAGCGTTCAAGCGTCATGGGATTCTCCAGTGGAAGGAAAACAGAACGGATGCTATCCGTGTGTTAGATTGTCGGAACACTACCGCATTTCTACGGTCATAAGGCCGCGATTGTGGGGGTTGGTGCACAGAAAAGCGGCCAATTTAACATATTGGCGCCTTGCCCAAAATCCCTGTCGTTGTTAGAGTTTGCCGCACTTTTTTACCCACGCGTTGCCTAGGGTCCCTTTCCCATGTTCAAGAAACTGCGTGGCATGTTTTCCAGCGATCTTTCCATTGACCTGGGCACTGCCAACACCCTTATTTACGTGCGCGAGCGCGGTATCGTCCTGAATGAGCCCTCGGTTGTGGCTATTCGGACACACGGTAACCAGAAAAGTGTCGTTGCTGTCGGCACCGAAGCCAAGCGCATGCTCGGCCGTACGCCGGGCAACATTGCTGCCATTCGTCCGATGAAGGATGGCGTGATCGCCGACTTCAGCGTTTGCGAAAAGATGCTGCAGTACTTTATCAACAAGGTTCACGAAAACAGCTTCCTGCAGCCTAGCCCTCGTGTGCTGATCTGCGTTCCGTGCAAATCCACCCAGGTTGAGCGTCGTGCCATCCGTGAATCGGCCCTCGGTGCCGGTGCCCGTGAAGTGTTCCTGATCGAAGAGCCAATGGCTGCTGCGATCGGTGCCGGCCTGCCGGTTGAAGAAGCTCGCGGCTCGATGGTTGTCGATATCGGTGGTGGTACCACTGAAATCGCGCTGATCTCCCTGAACGGTGTGGTTTACGCTGAATCCGTACGGGTTGGCGGCGACCGCTTCGACGAAGCGATCATCACTTACGTGCGTCGCAACTACGGCAGCCTGATCGGCGAATCCACTGCCGAGCGCATCAAACAGGAAATCGGTACGGCCTACCCGGGCGGCGAAGTTCGCGAAGTCGACGTTCGCGGCCGTAACCTGGCCGAAGGCGTTCCACGCGCATTCACCCTGAACTCCAATGAAGTGCTGGAAGCTCTGCAAGAGTCCCTGGCCACCATCGTTCAGGCTGTGAAGAGTGCACTGGAGCAATCGCCTCCGGAATTGGCTTCCGATATCGCCGAGCGTGGTCTGGTACTGACCGGTGGCGGCGCCTTGCTGCGTGACCTCGACAAGTTGCTGGCCCAGGAAACCGGTCTGCCGGTAATCGTTGCCGAAGACCCGCTGACCTGTGTTGCTCGCGGCGGTGGCCGTGCGTTGGAAATGATGGATAAACACACCATGGACCTGCTGTCGAGCGAGTGATCTCGCCCGACGCATCTATGCTGTTGAGCGCGCAGGCAGCACTTTGCAGTGCTGCCTGTTGGCGTTTATCTTCTGTCAGTCTGCATCCAGGCCGGTTTGATGCCGTATGAATAAAGAGAACATTTGCCTGGGAGGAGCGGCTTATTAAACCGCTTTTCACCAAAGGGCCTTCACTGGGCGTGCGCTTGTTGGTGCTGGTCGTGCTATCGGTCGCGCTGATGGTGGTCGATGCCCGCTTCACACTGCTCAAGCCAGTGCGTAGCCAAATGTCGCTGGTACTGATGCAGTCCTACTGGATCACCGACCTGCCACAGCGGCTATGGCAGGGTGTGGCCAGCCAATTTGGCAGCCGTACCGAGCTCGTCGCCGAAAACGAAAAACTCAAAACAGAAAACCTGTTGTTGCAGGGCCGCATGCAAAAGCTTGCCGCCCTCACCGAGCAGAACGTTCGGCTGCGCGAGTTGCTCAACTCCTCCGCGCTGGTCAACGAGAAGGTCGAAGTGGCCGAACTGATCGGCATGGACCCCAATCCCTTCACCCACCGCATCATCATCAATAAAGGTGAGCGCGACGGTGTGGTCCTCGGTCAGCCGGTGCTCGATGCCCGTGGCTTGATGGGCCAGGTGGTCGAGTTGATGCCGTACACCTCTCGTGTGCTGTTGTTGACCGACACCACTCACAGCATTCCGGTGCAGGTGAACCGCAACGGTCTGCGGGCAATCGCCAGTGGCACCGGTAACCCGGAACGCCTGGAGCTGCGTCACGTGGCCGATACCGCCGACATTAAAGAAGGCGATCTGCTGGTCAGCTCCGGTCTGGGGCAGCGGTTCCCGGCGGGTTACCCGGTGGCGACGGTCAAGGAAGTGATTCACGATTCCGGTCAACCGTTCGCTATTGTGCGCGCCGTGCCAACCGCCGCCTTGAACCGTAGCCGTTACCTGCTGCTGGTGTTCACCGACGGCCGCACAGCCGAAGAGCGCGCCAACGAAGCTGCCCAGGCTCAAGAGGCTCTGGACCAGCACGGTGGTGGACCAATCATTCCAGCGACAGTACCGAAACCTGCCATCGTCCCGGCTGCTGTTGCTGCGCCCGTGGTTCCGGTTGCGCCGACGACTGCCCCTGCTGCCACAACCCCGGCCAAACCTGTGGCAACTCATCCTGCTCTTGCGAAACCTGCCGCCAGCAAGCCGCCCGCGACGCAACCTGCGGCCGCTAAACCGCCGGCCACGCCACCCGCTGCCGTGAAGCCTGCAGCCAAACCGCCTGTCTCTGCGCCGGCTACCACTGGGGGACGAGAATAATGGTTGGTGCTACTGCCTCCCGAAACGACTGGATGGTCTGGCTGACATTCGCCATAGGCATGCTGCTCAGCGTTTCCCCGCTGCCACAATTCATGGAAATCCTCCGTCCACTGTGGCTGGCCTTGCTGCTGGCATTCTGGGCGTTAGCCATGCCGCAGAAAGTCGGGATGGCCACCGCGTGGTGCCTGGGCCTGGCCGAAGACGTGCTTTATGGCACGCTGCTGGGCCAGAACGCGTTGATCCTGACGCTGATCACGTACCTGGTGCTGGCGCTGCAACAACGCCTGCGCATGTTCCCGATGTGGCAACAGAGCCTGGTGATCCTGGTGATCTTCGGCCTCGCGCAGCTTGTTCAACTATGGCTCAGCGCCCTGACCGGCAATCGTCAGCCGACGCTGGCGCTGGTCTTGCCGGCACTGGTCAGCGCATTGCTCTGGCCGTGGATCAGCTACGGTTTGCGCGGTTTGCGTCGACGCTACAGAATCAATTAATTCGGTCAGGCATTTGCCCGCACCTCGACAAGGGAGATGTCTTGATGAAATTGTTGTACCTCGCCTCAGGCTCGCCGCGTCGGCGTGAACTGCTCACGCAGATCGGCGTGCCGTTCTCCGCCATCAGTGCGGACATCGATGAAACCCCTTTAGAAAATGAATCCCCGACGGCTTATGTCGAGCGCCTCGCGCGCGGCAAAGCCGAGGCCGGGCGTGGGACCGTCGTGTCCGACACAGATTTTTGCGTGCTGGGCGCCGACACCGCCGTGGTGCTGGACGGAAAAATTCTTGGCAAGCCGGTTGATGAAGCCGAGGCGTGCGCCATGCTTATGATGTTGTCCGGGTGTGAACATGAAGTCCTGACGGCGATTGCGGTGCGAGAGGGTGAGCGTTGCGAGTCTCGGGTCGTGCGCAGTCTGGTGCGTTTTCGCAACATCAGTCGCGATGAAGCGGTGGCCTACTGGGCCAGCGGCGAGCCGCAAGACAAGGCCGGCGGCTACGGTATTCAAGGGCTCGGCGCGGTGTTTGTCGCCGGGCTCAATGGCAGTTACTCGGCGGTGGTCGGACTACCGCTGTGCGAAACCGCTGAGCTGCTGGGCCATTTCGGCATACCCTGTTGGCAAACCCTTAACGCGCGTTGAGCGTCGTACTGACAAGATGCGGCCATTATCGTGAACATGCCTGAACGAGACCCTGCCATGAGTGAAGAGATCCTGATCAACATCACGCCGATGGAATCGCGCGTGGCGGTGGTTGAAAACGGTGTTCTGCAAGAGGTCCACGTCGAGCGCACGCAAAAGCGCGGGATCGTCGGCAACATCTACAAAGGCAAAGTCGTGCGGGTATTGCCCGGCATGCAGGCGGCATTCGTCGACATCGGACTGGACCGCGCCGCGTTCATTCACGCCTCGGAAATCTCCCTGCGCGAAGGCCCGGCGGTCGAGAGCATCAGCGCTCTGGTTCACGAGGGGCAGAGCCTGGTGGTGCAAGTGACCAAGGACCCGATCGGCTCCAAAGGCGCACGCCTGACGACTCAGTTGTCGATTCCGTCGCGTTATCTGGTGTACATGCCGCGCACTGCACACGTTGGCATTTCGTTGAAGATTGAAGACGAAGCCGAGCGTGAACGTCTCAAACAAGTGGTCACCGATTGCGTGGCCAAAGAAGGCATCCAAGAGGCAGGCGGCTTCATCCTGCGTACTGCCGCCGAAGGTGCCGGTGCCGATGAAATCCTCATGGACATTCGCTACCTGCGTCGTCTCTGGGATCAGATCAACGAGCAGATCAAAACCATCAGCGCGCCGAGTGTGATCTACGAAGACCTCGGCCTGGCGCTGCGCACCTTGCGTGACCTGGTGAGCCCGAAGATCGAGAAGATCCGCATCGACTCCCGGGAAACCTTCCAGAAAACCACGCAGTTCGTCGCCGAGCTGATGCCGGAAATCGCCGATCGTCTTGAGCATTACCCTGGCGAACGGCCGATTTTCGACCTGTACGGCGTCGAAGACGAAATCCAGAAAGCCCTGGAGCGCAAAGTCCCGCTGAAGTCCGGCGGTTACCTGGTGGTCGATCCGGCGGAAGCCATGAGCACCATCGACGTCAACACCGGGGCGTTCGTCGGTCATCGCAACCTCGAAGAAACCATTTTCAAGACCAACCTCGAAGCCGCGACCGCCATTGCTCGCCAGCTGCGCCTGCGCAACCTGGGCGGGATCATCATCATCGACTTCATCGACATGGAAGATGAAGAACATCAGCGTCAGGTGCTGCGCACACTCGAGAAGCAACTGGAACGCGATCACGCCAAGACCAACATCATCGGCATCACCGAGTTGGGCCTGGTGCAGATGACTCGCAAGCGCACCCGCGAAAGTCTTGAACAAGTACTGTGCGAGCCGTGCAGCAGCTGTCAGGGTCGCGGCAAGCTCAAGACGCCGGAAACCGTTTGCTACGAGATTTTCCGCGAAATCCTCCGAGAAGCTCGCGCCTATCAGGCGGAAGGCTATCGTGTATTGGCAAACCAGAAAGTGGTCGACCGTTTGCTCGATGAAGAATCGGGCAATGTCGCCGAGCTCGAAGGTTTTATTGGACGCACCATCCGGTTCCAGGTGGAAACCATGTATTCCCAGGAACAATACGACGTGGTGCTGCTCTGAATCCCTGTCTTTCAACCCTGCTAGAACGGCTGGCCTCAGCTTTTTGCAGTATTTTTGCCATGGGAGCCAACTGACATGGAACGTCTGACACGCATTTTGGCCGCACTGACCCGCTGGGGGCTGGGGCTGTGTGCGTTGGTGTTGGTGTTGTTGGCGTTATACGTCAGCCTCGGTCGAGAGCTGACCCCGCTGGTGGCCGAGTACCGTGCCGAAGTCGAAGCCAAAGCCAGCGCTGCCTTGGATATGCCGCTGAATATCGGCGAACTGGAAGGCAGCTGGAGCGGTTTTGCTCCGATCATGCTGGCTCACGACGTGATGGTCGGCGAGGGCGCCAATGCCCTGCGTCTGGATCAGGTGCGCGCGGTGCCGGATCTTTGGGCCAGTCTGATGGCTCGTGAAGTGCGCATCGCTCACCTGGAACTCAGCGGCCTGAAGATCAGCCTCAAAGAAGGCGAGGACGGCCATTGGGCGCTGGAAGGTTTGCCGGTGCAGCAGGATCAGCCGCTGGATCCTGAGCAATTGCTCAATCGCATGCAGATGGTTCAGCAACTGTCGGTGCTCGATAGCCAGGTCACTTTGCAGCCACTGCAAGAGCAGCCGCTGACCCTGACTTACGTCGGGCTGAATCTGAAAACCGGCGTTTCCCGCCAGCGACTCGACGCCCGTTTGACCCTGCCCGACGGACAACCGGTGGCCATCAGTCTGCGCACCCGTCTACGCGCCAGCGAATGGAAAGACGGCGAGGCCGAAGCTTATTTGAGCCTGCCGCAAAGCGACTGGTCGAAATGGTTGCCTGAGCGCCTGACCCAACAATGGAATTTTTCCGAGTTCAAGGCCGGCGGCGAGCTTTGGGTGAACTGGAACAAGGGCGCCCTGCAAAGTGCTGCGATTCGCTTGAACGCGCCGCAACTCAAGGGCGCGTACGCCGAGCGCAAACCGATCCAGATCAACAATCTGGCGCTCAATGGCTATTTTCAGCGCAGCTCCGAAGGCGTGCTGGTAACCCTGGATTCGCTGGCCATGAACCTTGGCGAGACCCGTTGGGAATCGCATCTGCAACTCAAACAAAACGCGGCGACCGACAAGACTGAAGAGCTTTGGCATCTGCAAGCCGACCGCCTCGATCTCACCCCGATCACCCCGATACTGAATGCCTTGGGGCCGCTGCCCGAAGGCATCGCCACCGCCGTCGAGCGACTCAAAGTGACCGGCGGCCTGCGCAACGTACTGATCGACTTCCGGCCCAATGCCACCGACGACACCAAGTTCAGCTTTGCCGCCAACCTGGATCGGGTCGGCTTCGATGCCTATCACGGCGCTCCGGCGGCGCGAAATGTCAGTGGCAGCATCAGCGGTGATCTGGGCGGTGGCGAGCTGCGCATGGACAGCAAGGATTTTTCCCTGCATCTGGACCCGATCTTCGCCAAGCCATGGCAGTACATTCAGGCCAATGCCCGACTGACCTGGAAACTCGATAAAGAAGCCTTCACCTTGATCGCGCCGTACCTGAAGGTGCTGGGCGAAGAAGGCAAGATTGCCGGCGACTTTCTGATCCGCCTGCACTTCGACCACACCCAGGAAGACTACATGGACCTGCGGGTCGGTCTGGTGGACGGCGACGGGCGCTACACCGCCAAGTACTTGCCGACAATGCTCAGCCCGGGGCTGGACGAATGGCTGCGTACGGCGATTCTCAAAGGTGCGGTGGACGAAGGCTTCTTCCAGTACCAGGGGTCGCTGAACCACGGGGCTGCCGAGACGGCCCGCAGCATCAGCCTGTTCTTCAAGGTTCACGATGCCGAACTGGCCTTCCAGCCAGGCTGGCCACATGTCAGCAAGGTCACGGGTGACGTGTTTGTTGAAGACAGCGGTGTGCGGATCCTGGCCAGCAAGGGGCAGTTGCTCAATACCCAGGTCAGCGACATTTACGTCAATATTCCTCATGTGCCAGAGGGGCAAAACGTCCATCTGTTCCTCGACGGTGGATTCGCTGGCGGGTTGGGTGATGGTCTGAAAATTCTTCAGGAAGCGCCGATCGGCACCGCAACTACCTTTGCCGGTTGGGAAGGTGAGGGCGATCTGCAGGGCAAACTGAAACTGGATATTCCGCTGGTCAAAGGCGAGCAGCCGAAGATCCTCGTCGACTTCAAGACCGCCAAGGCCCGTCTGAAACTGGCCGAGCCAACCCTGGAGCTGACTCAGCTCAAGGGCGATTTCCGTTTCGACAGCACCAAGGGTTTGAGCGGGCAAAACATCTCCGCGCGCGCCTTTGATAAACCGGTCACGGCACAGATTTTCGCCGATGGCGGCCCCGGCAACCTCAAGACTCGCGTCGCCGCCTCGGGCCAGGTCGAGGTCAAGAAACTGACTGACTGGCTGAGTGTGACTCAGCCGTTGCCAGTGTCCGGTGTGATCCCTTATCAACTGCAACTGAACCTTGATGGGGCCGACAGTCAATTGATGGTCAGCTCCAACCTCAAGGGCGTAGCAATCGATTTGCCGGCGCCGTTCGGCATGGCGCCAGACGTCGGCCGCGACACCACGTTCCGCATGACCCTTCAGGGCCCGGAGCGGCGCTACTGGGTCAACTACGGTGAGCTGGCGAACTTCACGTTTGCGGCGCCGGCCGGCAACTTTGCCGACGGGCGCGGTGAGTTGTTCCTGGGGGGCGGCAATGCCGTGCTACCTGGCGCCAAAGGCCTGCGGGTACGCGGTGTGCTGTCGGAACTGGACGTCGGTCCCTGGAAAGACCTGGTAGACAAGTACGCCGGCCAGGATCCGGGCGGCAACGCCAAACAGTTACTCAGTAGCGCGGACTTCAAGGTCGGCAAACTCAGCGGTGTCGGCACCACGCTCGATCAGGCGTCGGTGCAGCTGAACCGCAAACCCGCCGCGTGGGCCTTGCAACTCGACAGCCAACAGGTCAAAGGCAGCGCCAGCATCCCCGATGCGAAAGCCGCGCCGATTGCGATCAATCTGCAATACGTGCGTTTGCCGGCGCCAGACCCGACGGTCCTGGCCGACGAAAACTCGCCAGATCCGCTGGCCTCGGTGGATCCGACGAAGATCCCGGCACTGGATATCACCATCAATCAGCTGTTCCAGGGCAAGGACCTCGTCGGGGCCTGGTATCTGAAAATCCGTCCGACCGCCAAGGGCATTGCGCTTAATACGCTGGATCTGGGCCTCAAGGGCATTCTCCTGCAGGGCAGCGGCGGTTGGGAAGGCATGCCCGGTTCCAGCAGCAGCTGGTACAAGGGCCGGATCAGCGGCAAGAATCTCGCCGATGTACTGAAGGGCTGGGGCTTTGCGCCGAGTGTCACCAGTGAAGATTTTCATATGGATGTCGATGGTCGCTGGCCCGGTTCGCCGGCCTGGCTGGCCACCAAGCGCTTCTCTGGAACCCTCGATGCTTCGCTGAATAAAGGCCAGTTTGTTGAAGTTGAGGGCAGCGCCCAGGCGTTGCGAGTGTTTGGCTTGCTGAACTTCAACTCCATCGGCCGCCGGCTGCGTCTGGACTTCTCCGACCTGTTCGGCAAAGGTTTGAGTTATGACCGGGTCAAAGGCCTGCTGGTCGCGACCAACGGTGTATACGTGACGCGTGAGCCGATCCTGCTGACCGGTCCGTCGAGCAACATTGAACTCAACGGGACGCTGGACCTGGTGGGCGATAAGGTCGATGCCAAGTTGCTGGTGACGTTGCCTGTGACCAACAACCTGCCGATTGCCGCGCTGATCGTCGGTGCACCGGCTATCGGCGGCGCGCTGTTCCTGATCGATAAGCTGATCGGTGACCGTGTGGCGCGTTTCGCCAGCGTCCAATACACCGTCAAGGGGCCGTGGAAAGAGCCGAAAATCACCTTCGACAAGCCTTTTTGACAACGCCACGCCTCAGGCTGATGGAGTAGCATGGCCGTAAGTCCCCTGTAGGAGCTGACGAGTGAAACGAGGCTGCGATCTTTTGATTTTGCCTTTTAAGATCAAGATCAAAAGATCGCAACCTCGTTTCACTCGTCAGCTCCTACAGGTATGTGTTGATTCCAGATCAGGAAAAGGCCATGTCTTTTGCGGTGATTCAAATGGTCAGCCAGAGCGATGTATTGGCCAATCTGGCCCAGGCCCGTCGGCTGCTCGAGCAGGCGGCAGCCGGTGGCGCTGCGCTTGCCGTACTGCCGGAAAACTTCGCCGCCATGGGTCGTCGCGACACTGCCGACATCGGTCGCGCCGAGGCGTTGGGCGAAGGCCCGATCCTGCCATGGTTGAAACAGGCCGCCCGCGACCTCAAGTTATGGATAGTGGCCGGCACGTTGCCGTTGCCGCCGGTGGATCAACCGACGGCCAAAGTGCATGCCTGCTCGCTGCTGGTGGATGACCACGGCGAAACCGTTGCACGGTATGACAAGTTGCACCTCTTCGACGTCGATGTGGCGGACAATCGCGGGCGTTATCGCGAATCCGATGACTATGCTTATGGCAGTGGGGTTGTCGTGGCGGACACGCCCGTCGGTCGAGTCGGGCTGACAGTGTGTTACGACCTGCGCTTCCCGGAGTTGTACAGCGAATTACGCGCTGCCGGTGCGGAGTTGATTACCGCGCCGTCGGCCTTTACCGCGGTGACCGGCGCGGCGCATTGGGAGGTGTTGATTCGCGCGCGGGCCATCGAAACTCAATGTTATGTGCTCGCGGCTGCCCAGGGTGGGACGCATCCGGGGCCGCGAGAAACCTTTGGCCATGCCGCGATTATCGACCCGTGGGGACGTGTGCTGGCGCAACAGGATCAAGGCGAGGCCGTGCTGCTGGCCGAACGCGATAGCAGCGAACAGGCGTCCATCCGGGCGCGGATGCCGGTGTCCAGTCACCGGCGCTTTTTCTCGCAGGGCGCACAGCGACCTGCCTCAGAACGATGAATTTAAGGCGTAAAGCATATGAGCGAGTTGTTGTCCTCAGTCAGTGAACACCTCCTGGCGCCCGGTGGCGTAACGATCGAGAGCCTGCAAGGTGTGCTCGGCGATCTGGCCGGCCCGGGCATCGATGCCGCCGACCTGTATTTCCAGGGGCAGATTTCCGAGTCCTGGGCGCTGGAAGACGGGATCGTCAAGGAAGGCAGCTTCAACCTCGACCAAGGTGTCGGCGTGCGCGCGCAATCGGGTGAAAAAACCGGTTTTGCCTACAGCAATGCCATTACTCTCGAAGCCCTCGGCGCCGCGGCCCGTGCGGCGCGTTCGATCTCCCGCGCCGGTCAGAACGGCACGGTGCAAGCCTTCACGACCCAGGATGTCGCCCAGTTGTACGGGCCGGACAACCCGTTGGAAGTGATGACCCGTGCCGAGAAGGTCGAATTGCTCAAACGCATCGACGTCGCGACTCGCGCCCTCGACCCGCGTATCCAGCAAGTCACCGTGAGCATGGCCGGCGTCTGGGAACGAATCCTCGTGGCTTCCACGGACGGTGGACTGGCCGCCGATGTACGGCCGTTGGTGCGCTTTAATGTCAGCGTGATCGTCGAGCAGAACGGTCGCCGTGAGCGCGGCGGTCATGGCGGTGGCGGTCGTACCGATTACCGTTATTTCCTCAGCGATGACCGCGCCATGGGCTACGCCCGTGAAGCGCTGCGTCAGGCGTTGGTGAATCTGGAAGCCATTCCTGCGCCGGCCGGTACGTTGCCGGTGGTGCTGGGGTCGGGCTGGTCCGGCGTGTTGCTGCACGAAGCGGTCGGCCACGGTCTGGAAGGCGACTTCAACCGCAAGGGCAGTTCGGCCTATAGCGGGCGCATGGGCGAGATGGTTGCGTCCAAGCTTTGCACCATCGTCGATGATGGCACGCTGGCCGGTCGTCGCGGTTCCCTGAGTGTCGACGATGAAGGCACCCCGACCGAGTGCACGACACTGATCGAAAACGGCGTACTCAAAGGCTATATGCAGGACAAGCTCAACGCCCGTTTGATGGGCGTGGCCCGTACCGGTAACGGTCGCCGTGAATCCTACGCGCACCTGCCAATGCCGCGCATGACCAATACTTACATGCTGGCGGGCGAAAGCGACCCAGCAGAAATCATCGCCTCGGTGAAGCGTGGAATCTACTGCGCCAACCTCGGCGGCGGTCAGGTGGACATCACTAGCGGCAAATTCGTGTTCTCCACCAGCGAGGCGTACCTGATCGAAGACGGCAAGATTACTGCCCCGGTCAAAGGCGCGACGTTGATCGGCAACGGGCCGGAAGCCATGAGCAAGGTGTCGATGGTCGGTAACGATCTTGCGCTGGACAGCGGCGTGGGGACGTGTGGCAAGGATGGGCAGTCGGTGCCGGTGGGTGTCGGCCAGCCAACGCTGAAAATCGATGCGATCACTGTGGGTGGCACAGGCGCATGAAGAGAGGCGTATCCCGCGTAGGAGCTGCCGCAGGCTGCGATCTTTTGACTTTGTTTTTGAAGATCAAAAGATCGCAGCCTGCGGCAGCTCCTACAGGGATGCGGTTGGGCGTTAGTCAGCGCAGACCGCGTTGAGTCTCGTCCAGCTCACGGATGTACTTGAAGATTTTACGGCTCGATGCCGGTGGCTTGTTGGTCGCCAGTTCGTGCTGGGCCTGACGGATCAGGGAGCGCAACTGCTGGCGATCAGCCTCCGGGTAGTCGAGCACGAACTTCTCCAGGACCGCATCGTCGCCTGCGATCAAGCGATCGCGCCAGCGTTCCAGGCCATGGAAACGTTCGTTGTACTGCCGGGTGGAGGCATCGAGTTGATCGAGCAAGGTCAGAATGGCGTCAGTGTCCTGGTCGCGCATCAGTTTGCCGATGAACATGAGGTGCCGTTTACGCGCGATATTCGCGGTGTGCTTGGGCGCATCGGCCAGTGCCCGGCGCATAGCGTCGGTCAACGGCAGTTTTGCCAGTAAGTCAGGCTTGAGCGTTGTAAGGCGCTCGCCGAGGTCAACCAGAGCATGAAGCTCGCGTTTAACCTGGGATTTGCTTTTTTCTCCCGTATCGAGGGAGTCGTCGTAAGAATCAACCATGGTGGCCGTCCGCAAAGAAACGCCGCCATGATAACCAGTCGGGGGCCGCTTGTCCGGCCCGGTCGCTCGAAGGCCCCAGCCGAAAGCAGAATTTGAGTGGAGAACAGCATGAGTGCAGTTGAGAGCGTCGGCCCACAAGCGTTGCCGGCACTGCAAGAACAAGTCGAGCAGATCATCGCTGAAGCCAAGCGCCAAGGCGCCAGTGCCTGTGAAGTGGCGGTGTCCCTGGAGCAGGGCCTGTCGACCTCGGTGCGTCAGCGTGAAGTCGAAACCGTCGAATTCAACCGCGATCAGGGCTTCGGCATCACCTTGTACGTCGGCCAGCGCAAGGGCTCGGCCAGCACGTCCGCCAGCGGTCCGGAGGCGATTCGCGAAACTGTCGCCGCCGCCCTGGCCATCGCCAAGCACACGTCGGAAGACGAAGCTTCGGGCTTGGCAGATGCTGCGCTGATGGCCAAGGATCTGCAGGATTTCGACCTGTTCCACGAATGGGACATCACCCCGGAGCAAGCCATCGAGCAGGCCCTGGCCTGTGAAGCGGCGGCGTTTGCAACCGACAGCCGGATCAAGAACGCCGATGGCACCACCCTCAGCACCCATCAGGGCTGCCGTGTCTACGGCAACAGCCACGGTTTTATCGGCGGTTACGCGTCGACCCGGCACAGCCTGAGCTGCGTGATGATCGCCGAGGCCGACGGCCAGATGCAGCGCGATTACTGGTACGACGTGAACCGACAGGGCAACTTGCTGGCCGACCCGGTGAGCATCGGCCAGCGTGCCGCGCAACGGGCGGCGAGCCGCCTGGGCGCGCGTCCGGTGCCGACCTGCGAAGTGCCGGTGTTGTTTTCCGCGGAACTGGCTGGCGGTTTGTTCGGCAGTTTCCTCTCGGCGATTTCCGGCGGCAGTCTGTATCGCAAATCCTCGTTCCTTGAAGGTACGCTGGGGCAGAAACTGTTCCCGGAATGGCTGACCATCGATGAGCGTCCGCACCTGATGCGTGCAATGGGCAGTTCGGCGTTCGATGGTGATGGTCTGGCAACTTACGCCAAACCGTTCGTCGAAAAAGGCGAGTTGGTCTCGTACATTCTCGGCACGTACTCCGGCCGTAAGCTCGGGATGCCGAGCACCGCCAACGCTGGCGGTGTGCACAACCTGTTCGTCACCCATGGCGACGAAGACCAGGCAGCCTTGCTGCGCCGCATGGGGCGCGGCCTGCTGGTGACCGAGTTGATGGGGCAGGGCCTGAACATGGTGACCGGCGATTACTCCCGGGGCGCGGCGGGTTACTGGGTCGAGAATGGTGAAATCCAGTTTGCGGTCCAGGAAGTGACCATCGCCGGCAACATGCGTGACATGTTCAAACAGATCGTTGCCGTCGGTAATGACCTGGAGCTGCGCAGCAACATTCGCACAGGTTCGGTGCTGATCGAACGGATGACGGTAGCGGGTAGCTAAACCCTTACCGCTAAGCAAAAAAAGGCGCGCCACCCATCAGGTGGCGCGCCTTTTTTTATGCGCCATGCACCGCCCACTGTGGGAGCGAGCTTGCTCGCGATGGCGTCGTGTCAGTCGAAATCAATGTTGAATGTTAAACCGCCATCGCGAGCAAGCTCGCTCCCACAATGGACTTGGTGTGTGCTCCCGGGGTTGTTTTGCTTCTCATTATCATCTAATAATAAATCTCATTACCGAATGAGCCCGGATCATGAGTTCTGCCTTGCACGAGCAGCCTTACCTCGAAAGCTGGCGCTGGATGAGTCGCCAGATCCGTTGCGCGATGGACCCCGACGAGCCTCGCCTGATCGAACATTACCTGGCCGAAGGTCGTTATCTCGCCTGTTGCACGGCAACCTCTCCCTGGACCATCGCCGAAACTTCTTTCCGTCTGTTACTCGACACCGCCGCCGATGTCGCGCTGCCCTGGCACTGGCGGACCTACTGCCTGGATCAAGCCTGGCGCCCATTGCGCGACCTGGAACGCCTCTCTTTATGCAAATGCCGCCTCAAGCGCTGGCAGAGCTACACCTGGCAACTGGCGACCTGCGAGTTGCAGCCCTCGATTCCTCTCATAGAACTGGTGCAAGGATTTACAGATGACCAAGACTCGTATTGAGCGCGACAGCATGGGCGAGCTTCAAGTCCCGGTGGACGCCCTCTACGGCGCACAGACCCAACGTGCGGTGGATAACTTCCCCATCAGCGGCAAACCGATGCCGGTGCAGTTCATCCGCGCACTGATCCTGGCCAAGGCCGCCGCTGCCCGAGCCAACGTCGAGCTCGAACAAATCAGCGAATCCCAGGGCAAAGCCATCGTCGATGCGGCACTGGGTCTGCTCCAAAGCGACTTCATGCAGCATTTTCCGGTGGATATCTTCCAGACCGGTTCCGGCACGAGTTCGAACATGAACGCCAACGAAGTGATCGCCACCCTGGCCAGCCGTCTGCTCGGCGAGCCGGTGAATCCCAACGATCACGTCAATTGCGGCCAAAGCAGCAACGACATCATCCCGACCACCATCCACGTGAGTGCTGCATTGGCGTTGCACGAGCAATTGCTGCCGGCGCTGGTGCGTCTGGTTCAGGTGATTGAGCGCAAGGCTGAAGAGGTCCATCACCACGTCAAAACCGGTCGCACTCACTTGATGGACGCCATGCCGGTGCGCATGAGCCAGGTGCTCAACGGTTGGGCGCAGCAGCTCAAGGCCAACATCGGTCATCTGCAGGATCTGCTGCCGAGTCTGCAATCCCTGGCTCAGGGCGGCACGGCAGTGGGCACCGGCATCAATGCTCATCCGCAATTCGCGACGCGTTTCAGTGAGCAATTGAGCAAGCTGACCCAGGTGCAATTCCAACCGGGTGAGGATCTGTTTGCGCTGATCGGCTCTCAGGACACGGCGGTCAGTGTTTCCGGTCAGCTCAAGGCCACGGCCGTTTCCCTGATGAAAATCGCCAACGACCTGCGCTGGATGAACTCCGGCCCGCTGGCCGGTCTTGGTGAAATCGAGCTCGAAGCCTTGCAGCCGGGTTCTTCGATCATGCCTGGCAAGGTCAACCCGGTGATCCCGGAAGCGACCGCCATGGTCGCCGCTCAGGTCATCGGCAATGACACGGTTATCACCATCGCCGGTCAGTCGGGCAATTTCGAGCTGAATGTGATGCTGCCGATCATCGCCCAGAACCTGCTGAGCAGCATCGAGTTGCTGACCAACTCCAGCCATCTGCTGGGTGAAAAGGCCATCGCCAGCTTCAAGGTCAACGAATCCAGGCTGAAGGAAGCGCTTTCGCGTAACCCGATCCTGGTCACCGCACTCAACCCGATCATTGGTTACCAAAAAGCCGCGGAGATCGCCAAGAAGGCCTATCAACAGGGCCGGCCGGTGATCGATGTCGCTCTGGAACACACCGACCTGACACGCAGCCAGCTTGAGGTCTTGCTGGACCCGGAAAAACTCACCGCAGGCGGCGTGTAATCCCCGCAACCGCTTTGGAGGCTCACCATGGAGCACTGGAAACGCACGATCGAAAGGGCTAATCGCTGTTTCATGCTGGGCGAACTGGTCGATGCCCGCGAGGCTTACTTGCAGGCATTGGCTCTGGCCCAGGTGTTGTTCGAGCGCTGGGCAGATGCCGACGAAGCGGTGGCGGCCTGCGTGATTTCCCACCACAACCTGGCGGATCTGCATTTGCGTCTGAACCAGCCTGAGGAGAGCGCCGAGTACCTGTGCGCCATCCATCAGCGATTGTTGCAGACCATGCAGGACCCACGACTGGCGCCGGCCCTGCGTGAAGCAGCGTTGCGCCAGAGCAGCAAAACCTACGTCGAGCTGCTGAATTTCATCAGCGAACACGGCGAATATCCGCGTACGCATCGATTGCTGCACATCGATGCCGCCTCGCCTGCGCCCCTACATCATGGAGTTCATTGAAATGGCTTTTACCTTGCCTGCCTTGCCCTACGCCTACGATGCCCTGGAACCGCACATCGATGCGCAGACCATGGAAATCCACTACACCAAGCATCACCAGACCTACATCAACAACCTCAACGCGGCGGTCGAAGGCACCGAGTTTGCCGAGTGGCCGGTGGAGAAACTGGTGTCTGCTGTCCAGCAACTGCCGGAGAAGCTGCGCGCGGCGGTGATTAATCAGGGCGGCGGGCATGCCAACCATTCGCTGTTCTGGGAAGTGATGGCGCCCAACGGCGGCGGCAATCCTGAAGGCTCCTTGGCTGAGGCGATCGATGAGCAACTGGGCGGCCTGAGCAGTTTCAAGGAAGCCTTCACCAAAGCCGCGCTGACTCGTTTCGGCAGCGGCTGGGCATGGCTCAGTGTGACGCCGCAAAAGACACTGGTCGTTGAAAGCAGCGGCAATCAGGACAGTCCATTGATGAACGGCAATACGCCAATCCTCGGCCTGGATGTCTGGGAGCACGCTTATTACCTGCAGTACCAGAACCGTCGCCCGGAATACATCAACGCGTTCTACAACGTGATCAATTGGCCTGAAGTCGCTGCGCGCTATCAGGCTGCACTGGTTTAAGACTTCTGCAAAAACAATCCAAGGCTGGCTATGGGCACTGAAACACTGGCGATCGGAAGTGGACGAATGTTTCGTTACGCATTCGGATCGCTGTTACTGCTGGCAGGCATGACGTTATTGGTTGCCCAAGGCTTGGCGTGGCTGGACCTCGAGCCGAAACTGCTGCGCGCGCTGCAAGGCGGGGCGATCTGCGCTTTGGGCACTGCCTTGGGCGCGGTGCCCGTGCTGGTCATTCGACGGATGCCCCAGACGGTCAGCGATACGCTGCTGGGCTTCGGGGCCGGGGTAATGCTCGCGGCGACAGCGTTTTCGTTGATCGTTCCGGGGATCTCTGCCGCTGAAAGCCTGGGGCTGACGCCTTGGGCGGCCAGCGGGCTGATCAGTTTCGGCATCATGCTGGGTGCGTTTGGATTGTTCCTGGTTGATCGCAAGGTGTCAGGTGCGTCGCCGGAAATGCTCGTAGGCACGCTGGAGCGACCGGTCATCCCGCCGCGAATCTGGTTGTTTGTGTTTGCGATCATTGCCCACAACATCCCCGAAGGCATGGCGGTCGGTGTGTCGGCGGGGGGTGGCATGCCCGACGCCAATAGCCTGGCCATGGGCATCGCCTTGCAGGATGTGCCGGAAGGTCTGGTGATCGCGCTGGTTTTGGCCGGGGCAGGGATGTCGCGGGTCAAGGCGTTCCTGATTGGTGCTGCGTCAGGTCTGGTCGAGCCGGTCTTCGCGTTGTTGTGCGCCTGGCTAGTGAGCCTGGCCGAATTGTTGTTGCCCTTGGGGTTGGCACTGGCGGCCGGCGCAATGTTGCTGGTAGTCACCCATGAAGTCATTCCCGAGTCGCGCCGCAATGGTCACGACAAGCTTGCAAGTCTTGGGTTGCTTATCGGGTTTTGCTTGATGATGGTGATGGATACTGCGCTCGCCTAGGCGAGTGCTTAACCGCCTTCGCCGAAGTAGTCCTTGATCAAATCCACCAAAGCCTGCAAGGCTTCGTCAGCCTGCTCACCTTCGGTACTCAGGTGAATTATTGTTCCCTTGCCGGCAGCGAGCATCATCATGGCCATGATGCTTTTTCCGTCTACCATGGACTCGGGAGTACGTCCGACCCGGATTGTGCAATCCTTGAACTCACCGGCGACGCCGACGAACTTCGCAGAAGCGCGGGCATGCAGGCCCAGCTTGTTGATGATTTCAATTTCCAGAGCAGGCATCGCGGTGTGAATCCTTTAGCTGAGGTCGCGGTGGCGGACCTGGACGTTCTTCAGGGTTTTTTGCAGGGCGTGGCCCAGACGCTCGGTCAGGTAGACGGAGCGGTGATGGCCGCCGGTGCAGCCAATGGCAATGGTGACATAAGCGCGGTTGCTGGCGGCAAAGCGGGGCAGCCACTTGAACAAGTAGGTGGAGATGTCCTGGAACATCTCTTCGACGTCCGGCTGTGCCGCCAGGTACTCGGCAACTGGTTGGTCGAGCCCGGATTGATCGCGCAACTCTGGCTTCCAGTAAGGGTTCGGAAGGCAGCGCACGTCGAACACCAGATCAGCGTCCACCGGCATGCCACGCTTGAAGCCGAAAGACTCCACCAAGAACGCCGTACCGGGTTCCGGCTGGTTCAGCAGGCGCAGCTTGATGGTATCTCGCAGCTGATACAGGTTCAGGTTGGTGGTGTTTACTTTGAGATCGGCGAGGTCGGCAATCGGTCCGAGCAGGGCGGTCTCATCGTTGATGGCCTCGGCCAGCGAGCGATTGGCATTGCTCAGCGGGTGACGACGGCGGGTTTCCGAGAAACGTTTGAGCAAAGTTTCTTCGTCGGCGTCCAGATAAAGCACATCACACTGGATATGCCGGCTGCGCACTTCTTCCAGTAGTTCGGGAAACCGCGACAAGTGACTCGGCAAGTTACGCGCATCGATGGATACGGCAACCAGCGGTTGTGCCAGCTCGGTGTGAATCAACGCGCGTTCGGCCAGTTCCGGCAACAGACCGGCGGGCAGGTTGTCGATGCAGTAGTAGCCGTTGTCCTCGAGAACATCGAGTGCGGTACTTTTACCTGAGCCGGAGCGGCCACTGACGATGATCAAGCGCATGATTAATGACCGTTTTGCTCGTCCAGGACAACCTGATACAAGGCTTCATTGCTCGGGGCGCTGCGCAGTTTTTCGCGCACTTCCTTGCGGTCGAGCATGCTGGCGATCTGGCGCAGTAACTCCAGGTGCGCATCGGTAGCGGCTTCCGGGACCAGCAGAACGAACAGCAGGTCAACTGGGGCGCCGTCGATGGCGTCGAAATCGATGGGTGCATCAAGGTGCATCAGGGCACTGATGGGCGAGGTGCAGCCCTTCAAGCGGCAGTGTGGAATGGCGATGCCGTTGCCAAAACCGGTTGAGCCGAGTTTTTCACGGGCAATCAGAGCCTCGAAGACATCTTGCATCTCCAGATCCGGCACTTCTTTGTGGATAAGGTTGGCAATTTGTTCGAGGGCTTTCTTTTTACTGCCGCCCGGCACGTTCACGAGGGAACGGCCGGGGGTCAGGATGCTTTCAAGTCGGATCATGGGTTGGGAGTGTTAACGACCGGTCGCGCCCTGGAGGAGGCTTTGGGTCTTTTCCTTATGCTTTTTGAGTTGTTTATCCAGCTTGTCGGTCAGTGCGTCGATCGCCGCGTACATATCGGTATGCTCCGCGTTTGCGACCACTTCATTGCCGGGAATATGCAGCGTGGCTTCGATTTTCTGCTTGAGCTTTTCGACCGTCATCGTGACCTGCACGTTGGTGATCTTGTCGAAATGCCTCTCTAATCGTTCGAGTTTTTCGCCGATGTAGGTGCGAAGAGGTTCGGTCACTTCCAGTTGGTGTCCACTGATGTTGACTTGCATACAGCTTCTCCTTCGTTGCCAGTGCATAAAGCGGCAGGCAGAAATGCCTGCCACTGGAACGCTGTGGCGTGGCTCTACATCAACCGCTTGCGTTCGCTCGAAGGCGCGATCCCGAGGGATTCGCGGTACTTGGCGACGGTGCGGCGAGCCACCTGAATGCCTTGTGCCTCCAGTAAACCAGCGATCTTGCTGTCACTCAACGGCTTTTTCTGATTTTCCGCGGCAACCAGTTTTTTGATGATCGCGCGGATCGCCGTGGACGAGCATTCACCGCCCTCGGAGGTGCTGACGTGGCTGGAGAAAAAGTATTTCAGTTCATATATGCCCCGGGGGGTATGCATGAATTTCTGCGTGGTCACCCGTGAAATCGTCGACTCGTGCATGCCCACCGCTTCGGCGATGTCATGCAGGACCAGCGGTTTCATGGCTTCGTCGCCGTATTCAAGAAAGCCGCGCTGATGCTCGACGATCTGAGTAGCTACTTTCATCAGGGTTTCGTTGCGGCTTTGCAGGCTCTTGATGAACCAGCGGGCCTCTTGCAACTGATTGCGCATGAAGGTGTTGTCGGCGCTGGTGTCGGCGCGGCGCACGAAACCGGCGTATTGAGCGTTGACCCGCAGTCGTGGCACGGATTCCTGGTTCAGCTCCACCAGCCAGCGCTCGTTGTCCTTGCGTACGATCACGTCGGGAACGACGTATTCGGCTTCGCTGGACTCGATTTGCGAGCCTGGGCGCGGGTTGAGGCTCTGCACCAGTTCAATCACTTGGCGCAGTTCGTCTTCCTTGAGCTTCATGCGACGCATCAGCTGGCTGTAATCGCGGCTGCCGAGCAGGTCGATGTAATCGGTGACCAGGCGTTTGGCCTCGACCAGCCAAGGCGTCTTGGCGGGCAACTGGCGCAATTGCAGCAGCAGGCATTCGCCCAGGTTGCGGGCGCCGATGCCAGCGGGTTCGAATTGCTGGATGCGGTGCAGGACGGCTTCGATTTCGTCCAGTTCGATGTCCAGTTCCGGGTCGAAGGCTTCGAGAATCTCCTCGAGGGTTTCATCCAGGTAGCCCTGATTGTTGATACAGTCGATCAGGGTCACGGCGATCAGGCGATCGGTGTCGGACATCGGGGCCAGGTTCAGTTGCCACAGCAGGTGGCTTTGCAGGCTTTCGCCGGCCGATGTCCGGGTGGTGAAGTCCCACTCGTCGTCATCGTTGCTCGGCAGGCTGCTGGCGCTGGTCTGGTAGACGTCTTCCCACGCGGTATCGACGGGCAGTTCGTTGGGGATGCGCTCGTTCCAGTCGCCTTCCTCGAGGTTATCAACCGTCGGGGCGGTTTCCTGGTAGGAGGGCTCCTGAATGTCAGCGTTGGGTTGCTGTTCGGCTTTGTCGGCCAAGGGGTCGGCGTTATCGAAGTCGTCGCCTTCTTCCTGGCGTTCGAGCATCGGATTGGACTCCAGGGCCTCCTGGATTTCCTGTTGCAGGTCCAGGGTCGACAATTGGAGCAGGCGGATGGCCTGTTGCAGCTGCGGTGTCATCGTCAGCTGCTGGCCCATTCTCAAGACTAGCGATGGTTTCATGGCAGGGGCTTAACACCTTATTCGCCGGCGCACATGCGCCATCCACTACAGGGCGCCGGAGCGCCAAACATAAGCAAATTATATGCCCGAAACTGCAGCGTTTGCCTAGAGCGCTGTAACAATAAAAAAATGTTGATTTTTTATCGAGACAAGCGCCCGAGCAACCAGCCAGACACCTCAGTGCTTACAGGCGGAACTCATGGCCCAGATACACTTCCTTGACCAAGTCGTTGGCCAGGATGGTGGCAGAGTCACCTTCGGCGATCAGCTGGCCATCGTTGACGATGTAGGCGGTTTCGCAGATATCCAGGGTTTCACGGACGTTGTGGTCAGTGATCAGCACGCCAATGCCCTTGGCCTTGAGGTGATAGATGATCTGTTTGATGTCGCCCACCGAAATCGGGTCCACGCCGGCGAACGGTTCGTCGAGCAGGATGAATTTCGGGTTGGTAGCCAGTGCTCGAGCGATTTCCACACGGCGGCGTTCACCACCGGACAGGCTCATCCCGAGGTTGTCGCGGATGTGGCTGATGTGGAATTCCTGCAGCAGGCTTTCCAGCTCTTTGCGACGACCGGCCTTGTCGAGTTCCTTGCGGGTCTCGAGGATCGCCATGATGTTGTCGGCTACCGAGAGTTTGCGGAAGATCGATGCTTCTTGCGGAAGATAGCCGATACCGGCCTTCGCACGACCGTGCATAGGCTGGTGGCTGACATCCAGGTCATCAATCAGTACGCGGCCCTGATCGGCCTGTACCAGGCCAACAATCATGTAGAAACAGGTGGTCTTGCCGGCGCCGTTGGGACCCAGCAGGCCGACGATCTGACCGCTGTCGATCGACAGGCTGACGTCACGCACGACCTGGCGGCTCTTGTAGCTCTTGGCCAGATGCTGAGCTTTCAGAGTTGCCATTACTGGGCCTTTTTCGTGTCGTTTTTCGGCTTCGGCTGGATCACCATATCGATACGCGGACGCGCCTCGGTGACCTTGCTGCCCGTAGCGCGCCCGGCGCTCGCAAGCTTTTTCTCGGTGTCGTAGACGATTTTTTCGCCTTGGGTGACGTTGTTGTCCTTGTCGACAACTTTTGCCTTGTCGATCAGCACGACGCGGTTTTGCGAGGCGTGGTACTGAATAGTCACACCCCAGCCCTGAACAGGCTTAGTGTCGCCAGCCGTCTGCATCTGCTCGAAGTAGGCCAGATTGCCCACCGAAGTCACCACGTCGATGTCGCCGGCCGGGGTACGGGTGATGGTCACAGTATTGCCTTTAACAATCATCGAGCCCTGGGTAATGATCACGTCACCTTTATAGGTGGCAATACCATTCTTGTCGTCCAGTTGGGCATCGTCGGCCTGGATGCGGATAGGCTGCTCTTGATCGTTCGGCAGAGCCCAGGCGCTCACGCTTCCCAGTGCTGCGCTCAGACCGAGCAAAATAGGGAGGGTTTTAACGAGCCTCATACTGTCCTCTTACGTTCGATAGCAGGTGTATCCTGCTTTCTTTCAAATACGCTTTCATTCCCTTGCCAGTCGACACACCACCAGCGCCGTCGATTCTAACGGGTTGCTCGGTCTGCGCATATTGCTGCTGCGGGAACACTGTCATGCGGGTGGTGGTAATCAGGGTCTTGCGGTTTTTCTCGTCGAAGCGCGTGATGCGCACCGAGTCAATCAGTTCGACCTGAGTGCCGTCGGGATTCACTTCGCCGTGCTCGCTCTGGACATGCCACGGAAACTCGGTGCCGCGGAACATGTTCAGGTCGGGATTGGTCAGCAGCGTCACTTCGGTAGCTTTCAGGTGTTCAACCTTGTCGGACGTCATTTCGTATTGCAGTTTGCCGTCCGGCAGGTACTGCACGCTGTGGGCGTTGATCGCGTAATAGTCGATCGCGGTTTCATCGATCTTTGCCACCGGCTGATCGAGGAAGCGTTCCGGGCTGATGTTCCAGTAGCCGACCGCGGCGAATATCGCTGCGATGCAACCGAACACCAGGAATTTGCGAATCTTTTTGCTCAGCATAGTTGGCTCACAGGTACGCGGCGTTTGCCGCATCAAGGCGGCCCTGCGCGCGCAGGATCAATTCGCAGAATTCGCGAGCGGCACCCTCGCCACCGCGGGCCTGGGTGATGCCGTGGGCGTGTTCACGGACGAAACTGGCGGCGTTTGCCACCGCCATGCCCAGGCCGACGCGGCGAATCACCGGCAGGTCCGGCAGGTCGTCGCCGAGATAGGCGACTTGTTCATAGCTTAGGTTGAGTTGGGCAAGAAGCTCGTCGAGCACCACCAGTTTGTCTTCGCGCCCCTGGTACACGTGTGGAATACCGAGGTTCTTCGCTCGTCGCTCGACCACCGGGGTCTTGCGGCCGCTGATGATAGCGGTCTGCACGCCGGCTGCCATCAACATCTTGATGCCTTGGCCGTCGAGGGTGTTGAACGTCTTGAATTCGCTGCCGTCTTCGAGGAAGTACAGGCGTCCGTCAGTCAGTACGCCATCGACGTCAAAAACCGCCAGTTTGATGCTCTTGCCGCGTTGCAGCAGGTCGGTGCTCATCACATTACTCCTGCACGCAGCAGATCGGACAGGTTGAAGGCGCCGATCGGACGGTCCTCCTTGTCCACCACTACCAGCGCGTTGATTCGATGGTCTTCCATGATTTTCAGGGCTTCGGCTGCCAGCATATCGGCCCGGGCGGTCTTGCCGTGGACGGTCATGACCTCGTCGATGGTCGTATGGTGAATGTCGATGGTCCGGTCAAGGGTGCGGCGCAAGTCGCCGTCGGTGAAGATCCCGGCCAGTTTGCCATCGGCCTCCACAATCGCGGTCATGCCCAGGCCCTTGCGGGTCATTTCCATCAAGGCGTCCTTGAGTAGCGTGCCACGTTGCACCTGGGGCAGTTCTGCACCGGCGTGCATGACGGTTTCCACTTTCAGCAGCAGGCGTCGGCCAAGCGCGCCGCCGGGGTGGGAAAAGGCGAAATCTTCAGCGGTAAAACCGCGGGCTTCCAGCAGCGCAACGGCCAGGGCGTCGCCCATGACCAGCGCGGCGGTGGTCGACGAGGTCGGTGCCAGGTTGAGCGGACAGGCTTCGTGCTCGACGTGCACGTTGAGGTTGACCTCGGCAGCCTTCGCCAGCGGTGAATCAGGGTTGCCGGTCATGCTGATCAATTGAATGCCCAGGCGCTTGATCAGCGGCAGCAGGGTGACGATTTCATTGGTGGAGCCGGAGTTCGACAGCGCCAGGATGATGTCGTCGCGGGTGATCATGCCCATGTCGCCGTGGCTGGCTTCGGCCGGGTGCACGAAAAAAGCCGTGGTGCCGGTACTGGCCAGGGTGGCGGCGATCTTGTTGCCGATGTGCCCCGATTTGCCCATGCCGACCACGACCACGCGCCCTTTGCTGGCCAGAATCATCTCGCAAGCGCGTACGAAATCTGCGTCGATACGGGGCAACAAGCCTTGTACGGCTTCCAGTTCGAGGCGGATGGTGCGTTGTGCTGATTGAATCAGGTCGCTGGATTGGCTCATGTCAGAAATCGTATAGCCTGATGAAAAGGCGGCGATTATAACGGTAATGATCGAAACCCTCACGCAAGTTCGTCACGCTTTGTCATTCCTTGTTACCGAATCCCCCTGAATGGAAGCTTTTAGCCTGTCATGTTGCTCAACATGGCCCGGCTTGGGCCTTGGGCGCTTGGCCTTAGCAGTGATATAGTTCGCCGCCAGTTCGGCCTGCCCGGGAGGTATGTGCTTTCGCTAGAAAGTCAGGCGTCCGAGTGAGAGGCTGCATCGCAAGGAGTTTAGATGAGTGCCGATAAAGCCTACGCGGTCGAGCTGAAGGGACTGACCTTCAAGCGCGGAACGCGCAGCATTTTCAATAACGTCGATATACGTATCCCGCGCGGCAAGGTCACCGGCATCATGGGGCCTTCCGGGTGTGGCAAGACTACGCTGTTGCGGCTGATGGGCGCACAGTTGCGGCCCACCAAAGGCGAAGTCTGGGTCAATGGACAGAACCTGCCGAAACTGTCGCGCAGTGATCTGTTCGATGCGCGAAAGCACATGGGCGTGCTGTTTCAGAGTGGTGCGCTGTTCACCGATCTCGATGTGTTCGAGAACGTCGCCTTTCCGCTACGCGTTCATACCGAACTGCCGGAAGAAATGATCCGGGACATTGTCCTGCTCAAATTGCAGGCCGTGGGCTTGCGTGGCGCCATCGACCTGATGCCTGACGAGTTGTCCGGAGGCATGAAGCGTCGTGTCGCTCTGGCCCGGGCGATTGCCCTCGATCCGCAAATCCTCATGTATGACGAGCCCTTTGTCGGCCAGGACCCCATCGCCATGGGTGTGCTGGTGCGTCTGATCCGCCTGCTCAACGATGCGCTGGGCATCACCAGTATCGTGGTCTCCCACGACCTGGCCGAGACCGCGAGCATCGCCGATTACATCTATGTCGTCGGCGAAGGCCAGGTGTTGGGGCAGGGCACTCCCGAGGAGCTGATGAACTCGCAGGAGCCACGCATCCGTCAATTCATGACAGGCGAGCCTGACGGTCCGGTCGCCTATCACTTTCCAGCGACGGATTACCGCGCAGATCTTCTGGGGCAGCGTTGATGCGCAAGATTTCACTAATAGAACGGGTTCGCCGGTTCGGCCACTCTGGCATTGACGTGCTGGGGGTGTTCGGCCGTTCGGCGATATTCCTGTTTCATGCCTTGCTTGGCCGTGGCGGCATTGGCGGCGGTTTTGGCTTGCTGATCAAGCAACTGCATTCGGTGGGCGTAATGTCCCTGGTGATCATCGTGGTCTCCGGGGTATTCATTGGCATGGTGCTGGCGCTGCAAGGCTTCAACATTCTATCCAGCTACGGTTCGGAGCAGGCGGTCGGCCAGATGGTTGCGCTGACGCTGTTGCGTGAACTGGGCCCCGTGGTCACGGCATTGCTGTTCGCCGGGCGCGCCGGTTCGGCATTGACTGCCGAAATCGGCAACATGAAGTCCACCGAGCAGTTGTCCAGTCTGGAAATGATTGGTGTCGACCCGCTCAAGTACATCATTGCCCCGCGCCTGTGGGCCGGCTTCATTTCCCTGCCGGTGCTGGCGATGATCTTCAGCGTGGTGGGAATCTGGGGTGGTTCGTGGGTGGCCGTCGACTGGCTGGGTGTCTATGAAGGTTCCTACTGGTCCAACATGCAGAACAGCGTGACCTTTGCAGACGATGTGCTCAACGGCATCATCAAAAGCATCGTTTTCGCCTTTGTCGTGACCTGGATCGCCGTATTCCAAGGCTATGACTGCGAGCCCACTTCCGAGGGAATCAGTCGTGCCACTACCAAGACCGTGGTGTATGCCTCTTTGGCTGTACTCGGCCTGGACTTTATTCTGACCGCCTTGATGTTTGGAGATTTCTGATGCAAAACCGCACCCTGGAAATCGGTGTCGGCCTTTTCTTGCTGGCTGGCATCCTGGCTTTGCTGTTGCTGGCGTTGCGGGTGAGTGGCCTGTCCCCGAGCGCAACCACCGACACTTATAAACTTTATGCGTATTTCGACAATATCGCCGGTTTGACTGTCAGAGCTAAAGTGACCATGGCCGGTGTGACCATCGGCAAGGTCACGGCGATCGATCTGGACCGCGACAGTTTCACCGGTCGAGTGACCATGCAGCTGGAAAAACGCGTAGATAACCTGCCGACTGACTCCACTGCATCTATCCTGACCGCTGGTCTGTTGGGCGAGAAGTACATCGGTCTCAGCGTGGGCGGCGAAGAAGCCTTGCTCAAGGATGGCTCAACCATCCACGACACGCAGTCGTCGCTGGTGCTCGAGGACCTGATCGGTAAATTTCTGCTCAATACCGTTAGTAAAGACGCCAAATGAGGAGCTTTTGAATGATCTCTACCTTGCGACGTGGCCTGTTGGTATTACTCGCGGCCTTGCCGTTGATGGCTAACGCGGTGGCAGCGCCCTCAGCGCACGATATCGTGCAGGACACCACCAGTCGGTTACTTGCCGATCTGTCGGCCAATAAAGAGAAGTACAAGCAAGACCCGCAAGACTTCTATGCGGCGTTGAACACCATCGTCGGACCTGTTGTGGATGCCGAGGGTATTTCCAAGAGCATCATGACGGTCAAATATTCACGCAAAGCCACGCCTGCGCAAATGAAGACCTTTGAAGAAAACTTCAAAAAGGGTCTGTTCCAGTTCTATGGCAACGCTTTGCTCGAGTACAACAATCAGGGGATCGTCGTCGACCCTGCCAAGGATGAGTCGGGAGACCGTACAAGCGTTGCCATGACGGTCAAAGGCACCAACGGCGCGATCTATCCTGTGTCTTACACACTCGAAAAGATCAATGGCGAGTGGAAACTGCGCAACGTGATCATCAACGGCATTAACATCGGCAAGCTGTTCCGTGATCAATTCGCTGATGCGATGCAGCGCAATGGCAACGACCTGGACAAGACCATCAATGGTTGGGCCGGGGAAGTCGCCAAAGCCAAGGAAGCCAGTCAGAAGCAAACAACCGAGACGCAAGCTCAATGAGTGTGTCGGCCATTCGCATGAGCGAATCCGGCGAGCTGACGCTTAGCGGCATGCTGGATTACCGCACTGGCCCCGGTTTGCGCAAGCAAGGGCAGGCGCTGATCAAATCCAGCAAGGCCGCGGCACTGGTGGTCGATTGCTCGGCAGTGTTGAAGTCCAGCAGTGTCGGCTTGTCGCTGCTGCTGTGCTTCATGCGTGATGCAGAGGCGGCCGGCAAGGCGCTGAGCATCCGCGGGATGCCAGAAGACATGCGCGAAATCGCTCAGGTCAGTGAATTGACCGAGCTGTTGGCGCATCCCTAACCGCATCTATAAAGAAGCCCCCCGTCAGAGTCCTGCTTCGCGGGGTTCGCAGGCGCGGGGCTTTTTTGTATGATGTCCGACCCGCGCGCACAGGGCGCCGATTGAGGTTGAGCATGCAGGCCGTAGAAGTGAAGAGCTTCCTTGAAGGAAAGCTGCCAGGAACCCTAGTAGAAGTCGAGGGCGAAGGCTGCAACTTTCAGCTGAACGTGATTAGCGATGAACTGGCGGCGTTGAGCCCGGTGAAGCGTCAGCAGCAGATCTATGCCCATTTGAACCCATGGATCACCGATGGCAGCATCCATGCGGTCACTATGAAATTTTTCAGCAGCGCGGCCTGGGCCGAGCGCACCTGAGCCCAAGGGCGTCGAGATTCTTATGGATAAATTGATAATTACCGGTGGCGTTCGTCTTGATGGCGAAATCCGCATCTCCGGGGCAAAGAACTCTGCCCTGCCGATCCTGGCTGCAACCTTGCTGTGCGATGGCCCGGTGACTGTTGCCAACCTGCCGCACCTGCACGACATCACCACCATGATCGAGCTCTTCGGTCGTATGGGCATCGAGCCGGTGATCGACGAGAAACTCAGCGTCGAAATCGACCCGCGCACCATCAAGACCCTGATCGCTCCGTACGAACTGGTTAAAACCATGCGTGCGTCGATCCTGGTGCTGGGCCCGATGGTTGCCCGTTTCGGTGAAGCCGAAGTCGCACTGCCTGGCGGTTGCGCCATCGGTTCGCGTCCGGTTGACCTGCACATCCGTGGCCTCGAAGCCATGGGCGCGGTCATCGACGTCGAAGGCGGCTACATCAAGGCCAAGGCGCCTGAAGGTGGTCTGCGCGGTGCGCACTTCTTCTTCGACACCGTCAGTGTGACCGGTACCGAAAACATCATGATGGCGGCCGCTCTGGCCAAGGGCCGCAGCGTTCTGGCAAACGCGGCTCGCGAGCCTGAAGTCATCGACCTGGCGAACTTCCTGATCGCCATGGGCGCCAAGATCACTGGCGCCGGCACTGACACCATCACCATCGATGGCGTCGAGCGTCTGCACCCGACCACTTACAAAGTGATGCCTGACCGTATCGAGACCGGCACTTACCTGGTCGCAGCTGCTGTGACCGGCGGTCGTGTGAAGGTCAAGGACACCGATCCGACCATCCTCGAAGCCGTTCTTGAGAAACTCAAGGAATCGGGTGCCGAAATCACCTGCGGCGAAGACTGGGTCGAGCTGAACATGCACGGCAAGCGGCCAAAAGCCGTTAACGTGCGCACCGCTCCGTACCCGGCATTCCCGACCGACATGCAAGCGCAGTTCATCTCCCTCAACGCTATTGCCGAAGGCACTGGCGCTGTGATCGAGACGATCTTCGAAAACCGCTTCATGCACGTTTACGAACTGCACCGCATGGGCGCTCACATCCAGGTCGAAGGCAACACCGCCATCGTTACCGGCATCGAAAAGCTCAAGGGTGCGCCAGTCATGGCCACCGACCTGCGTGCTTCGGCCAGCCTGGTGATCTCGGCGTTGATCGCTGAAGGTGACACCTTGATCGACCGCATCTACCACATCGACCGTGGTTACGAGTGCATCGAAGAGAAACTGCAGATGCTCGGCGCCAAGATCCGCCGCGTACCGGGCTAGTTTCTGCTGCATGGGCGCAGGGACGCGCCCGTTGATTTCGTTTCAAGTCGAGCCTGTTTCAGGCTCGATGTGTGTCCGGCGCCATTTGCGACCGGGCATCAGTAGCCTGATAAGGACTGACGTTTCCCATGTTGACCATCGCACTGTCCAAGGGCCGCATCCTTGACGACACCCTGCCGCTTCTGGCTGAAGCGGGCATCGTGCCGACCGAGAATCCGGACAAGAGCCGCAAGCTGATCATCCCCACGACTCAGGCCGATGTACGTCTGCTGATCGTGCGCGCCACCGATGTGCCGACTTACGTCGAACATGGTGCCGCTGACCTGGGCGTCGCCGGTAAAGATGTGCTGATGGAATATGGCGGCCAGGGTTTGTACGAGCCGTTGGACCTGCGAATTGCCCTTTGCAAGCTGATGACCGCCGGCCGTGTCGGCGATGTCGAGCCCAAGGGCCGCCTGCGTGTGGCGACCAAATTTGTCAACGTTGCCAAGCGCTACTACGCCGAACAGGGCCGTCAGGTCGACATCATCAAGCTCTATGGCTCGATGGAACTGGCGCCGCTGATCGGTCTGGCAGACAAGATCATCGACGTGGTCGACACCGGCAACACCCTGCGCGCCAATGGTCTGGAACCCCAGGATTTCATTGCCGACATCAGCTCCCGGCTGATCGTGAACAAAGCTTCGATGAAAATGCAGCACGCCCGTATCCAGGCGTTGATCGATACCCTGCGCAAGGCAGTGGAGTCTCGACACCGCGGCTGACTCACCCGCGCGGCCATAAACCGCGCCCGTCTATCCGCCTCATAGCCAGAATTCTCAGGTGCCCAAGCGGAAACGACTGCTAAGTTAGGGCGCCTGAGTTTTTGCCAATTCTATGAGGCTCTCGCTATGACCGCACCGACTGCAATTCGCCGACTCAACGCTGCTGACCCGGATTTCGCACATCATCTGGATCATCTGCTGAGCTGGGAAAGTGTGTCTGACGACTCGGTCAATCAGCGGGTGCTGGACATCATCAAGGCCGTGCGCGAGCGTGGCGATGCGGCGCTGGTGGAATTCACCCAGAAGTTCGACGGCCTGCAGGTCGCGTCCATGGCGGACCTGATCCTGCCTCGTGAGCGCCTGGAACTGGCCCTGACCCGAATCACCGTGCCTCAGCGTGAAGCGCTGGAAAAAGCCGCGTCCCGAGTACGCAGCTACCACGAGAAACAGAAGCAGGATTCCTGGAGCTACACCGAAGCCGACGGCACCGTGCTGGGTCAGAAAGTTACACCGCTTGATCGCGCCGGCCTGTATGTACCGGGCGGCAAGGCGTCTTATCCGTCCTCGGTACTGATGAATGCGATTCCGGCCAAGGTGGCCGGTGTGACCGAAGTGGTCATGGTGGTGCCGACGCCTCGTGGCGAAATCAACGAGCTGGTGCTGGCCGCAGCCTGCATCGCCGGCGTCGACCGGGTGTTCACCATCGGCGGCGCTCAAGCGGTCGCCGCGCTGGCTTACGGCACCGAAAGTGTGCCGAAGGTCGACAAGGTGGTCGGTCCGGGCAACATCTATGTCGCCACCGCCAAGCGCCACGTGTTCGGCCAGGTCGGCATCGACATGATCGCCGGCCCATCCGAAATCCTCGTGGTCTGCGACGGCCAGACTGATCCGGACTGGATCGCCATGGACCTGTTCTCCCAAGCCGAGCACGACGAAGACGCCCAGGCGATTCTGGTCAGCCCGGACGCCGAGTTCCTCGACAAGGTCGCCGCCAGCATCGCCAAACTGCTGCCGACCATGGAACGCGCCGAGATCATCGAAACGTCGATCAATGGCCGTGGTGCGCTGATCAAGGTCCGCGACATGGACCAAGCCATCGAAGTGGCCAACCGCATCGCACCGGAACACCTTGAGTTGTCCGTTGCTGATCCGCAGGCCTGGCTGCCGAAGATTCGCCATGCTGGCGCGATCTTCATGGGCCGTCACACCTCCGAAGCTTTGGGCGACTACTGCGCCGGTCCGAACCACGTGTTGCCAACCTCCGGCACCGCGCGTTTCTCCTCGCCGCTGGGTGTGTACGACTTCCAGAAGCGTTCGTCGATCATCTTCTGCTCCGAGCAGGGCGCGTCCGAACTGGGCAAGACCGCTTCCGTGCTGGCCCGTGGCGAGTCGCTGACCGCTCACGCGCGGAGCGCCGAATACCGCATCCTTGACGAAGACTTTTCACAAGGGCAGGGGAACTGAACATGAGTAAATTCTGGAGCCCGTTCGTCAAGAATCTGGTGCCTTACGTGCCGGGTGAGCAGCCGAAACTGGCGAAGCTGGTGAAGCTCAACACCAACGAAAACCCGTACGGACCATCGCCAAAAGCCTTGGCGGCGATGCAGACCGAACTGAATGACAATTTGCGTCTGTACCCGGACCCGAACAGTGATGTGCTCAAGCAAGCAGTCGCCAAGTACTACGGCGTGCAGAGCAATCAGGTGTTTCTCGGCAACGGTTCCGATGAAGTCCTGGCGCACATCTTTCACGGTTTGCTGCAACACGATCAGCCGCTGCTGTTCCCGGACATCAGCTACAGCTTCTATCCGGTTTACTGCGGGTTGTACGGCATCGCCTTCGACGCGGTGCCGCTGGACGCGCAGTTCCAGATCAACCCGGCGGACTACACCAAGCCGAACGGCGGAATCATCTTCCCGAATCCGAACGCACCGACTGGCTGCCTGTTGGCGCTGGATGCCGTGGAGCAAATCCTCAAGGCCAGCCCGGATTCGGTGGTCGTGGTGGATGAGGCTTACATCGATTTCGGCGGTGAGACGGCGATCAGCCTGGTGGACCGTTATCCGAACCTGCTGGTGACCCAGACCCTGTCCAAGTCCCGTTCGCTGGCCGGCCTGCGGGTGGGGCTGGCGGTGGGGCATCCGGACCTGATCGAGGCGCTGGAGCGGATCAAGAACAGCTTCAACTCTTATCCGCTGGATCGTCTGGCGAATGTCGGTGCAGCCGCAGCGTTCGAAGATCGTGAGTACTTCGACAAGACCTGCCGGTTGGTCATCGAGAATCGTGAGTGGGTCGTTGCGCAATTGGAAGGGAAGGGCTTTGAAGTGCTGCCGTCGGCGGCAAACTTTATTTTCGCTCGTCATCCTAAACACGATGCGGCGGGGCTGGCGGCGAAGTTGCGCGAGCAAGGCGTGATCGTTCGGCACTTCAAACAGGAGCGGATTGCCCAGTTCCTGCGAATTTCGATTGGCACGCCGGAGCAGAATCAGGCGTTGATTGATGGCCTGGGTAATCTGTAGCCAGCTATTGTAAATTATCAAGGTTGTTATTATGCCCACAGGGTGTGGGCATAATAGAACTAATTGTGCTGGTGAATGTTAGTGTTTGGCTATGCAGTTCAGGACCAGTCAACTTTAAAGGTTCCAGTTACCCGGCGTACGGGAGGATTCTCAGCAGCATCATATGCAAAATCGCCTTCGGCTGATGTTAAGTTTTCATTGAGAGTGATAGTCAAAACTGATGTTTCGCCTCGCATTTCTGCTTCAAAGTCTTCTTCCCTTTCTTTCCAGCAACCCCAAACATTATAGGGGATGCCTATTTTGTCGAAGTCCTTTATATAAACTATATCGCGATGCGTTCCGTTTGTCAGATGGGCTGGAAAACTGATAACCGCCACGGTCGTGCCCTGGCTTGCAATTATATGGCCGCCCTGTTTTATGTCGTTATTAAAAAATTCTACGGAAACTTTGGTAGTGGAAAAATAAGACGTGACCATCCACGTTTAGTGTGAACTCGCCCTTGGCAGGCACTTTGTTTTTTGATTCGTTGATGTATACACGCTGTGTCATTTATTTGCTCCTTACTCTAGTTTGAATGCTGCGCAGCTGTAATAAAGTGCGTGATGGGAGGTTAAGTAGGAGTGGTTAGACGGTCTACTGTCATAAATGACAGTTTTTTATACTTTTTCGAAATGAATATTGGTTTTAATATGAGACAGGCATAGCCCTTCGTTCTCATTCGTGATCAAGCTCAAGAAAAGTTTCAGGTACTATTCGCGGGGTTGCCTGGCGGCGAAGTTGCGCGAGCGGAGTGTGATTGTTCGGCACTTCAAGCAAGAGCGGATTGCCCAGTTCCTGCGGATTTCGATTGGCACGCCGGCGCAGAATCAGGCGTTGATCGACGGCCTCGGCGACCTGTAAATCAACACTGACCCTGTGGGAGCGAGCCTGCTCGCGAAGGCGGTCTGACATTCAACATCGATATTGAATGTTATGGCCCCTTCGCGAGCAGGCTCGCTCCCACATTGGTTTGTGCTGGCTGCTTACTCTTCTTCTTTCTCTTTGACCGGCGCAGGTGGCGGACGCAAACCGATCTCGGCGGTGAGCTTGAGCTCTTTGCCGTTGCGCATCACCTGGATCGTGACCTTGTCGGTCGGTTTGATCCGCGCGACCTGGTTCATCGAACGACGACCATCGCCGGCCGGCTCGCCGTCGATGCTGAGGATCACGTCACCCAGTTGCAGGCCGGCCTTCTGCGCCGGACCGTCACGGAAAATACCCGCGACCACAATGCCCGGGCGCCCCGACAGGCCAAACGATTCCGCCAGTTCCTGGCTCAACGGCTGCACTTCGATACCGAGCCAGCCGCGAATCACCTGGCCGTGTTCGATGATCGACTTCATCACTTCCATCGCCAGTTTCACCGGGATTGCGAAACCGATGCCCTGCGAACCGCCGGACTTGGAGAAGATCGCCGTGTTGATGCCGGTCAGGTTGCCGTTTGCATCCACCAGCGCACCGCCGGAGTTGCCGGGGTTGATCGCAGCGTCGGTCTGAATGAAGTCTTCGTAGTTGTTCAAGCCCAGCTGATTACGCCCGGTGGCACTGATGATGCCCATGGTCACGGTCTGGCCGACACCGAACGGGTTGCCGATGGCGAGGGCTACATCGCCGATGCGGATGTTGTCGGAACGCCCGACAGTGATCGATGGCAAGTTCTTCAGATCGATTTTCAGTACTGCAAGGTCGGTTTCCGGGTCGCTGCCGATCACTCGGGCCAGGGTTTCACGACCGTCCTTGAGCGCCACCACGATCTGGTCGGCACCGGTGGTCACGTGGTTGTTGGTCAGCAGGTAACCTTCCGGGCTCATGATCACGCCGGAGCCGAGGCTCGACTCCATGCGCTTCTGTTTGGGCGAGTTGTCGCCGAAGAAGCGGCGGAACTGCGGATCCTCGAACAGCGGATGGTTCGGTTTGTTGATGACTTTGGTGGTGTACAGGTTGACCACCGACGGCGCGGCCGTGGTCACCGCGTCGGCATAGGACACCGGCCCCTGTTGCATGGTGGTGGTTTGCGGGGCTTGCTGCATGTTGACGTCGAGGCTCGGAAGCCCGACCCACTGCGGGTAGCGCTGGATTATCAATAGAGCGATAAGCACGCCGGCCAACAGCGGCCAGCCGGAAAAACGCAGCGCCTTGAGCATTAAGCACGTCCTGAGAGGTTGCAGGCGGTATGAGACCGCCCATAATGTCGCGCATTATACGAGGCGAAGCGTGCCTCTGAACGGGATATTTAGGAGTCTTTTATGGCCGTCGCCTTGAGCACCCTGGTCGAAGAAGCCGACCGTTACCTTAACAGTGCAAAGATTGCCGATTACTGCCCCAACGGGTTGCAGGTCGAAGGCCGGCCGCAGGTGATGCGCATCGTCAGTGGCGTCACCGCCAGCCAGGCGTTGCTCGACGCCGCTGTGGAAGCCAGCGCCGATCTGGTGCTGGTGCATCACGGCTATTTCTGGAAAGGCGAGAATCCGTGCATCACCGGCATGAAGCAGCGTCGGTTGAAAACCCTGCTCAAGCACGATATCAGCCTGTTGTCCTACCATCTGCCGCTGGATCTGCACCCGGAAGTCGGCAATAACGTTCAGCTGGCACGTCAGCTCGATATCACTGTGGAAGGCCCATTGGATCCGGACAATCTCAAAGTTGTCGGCCTGGTCGGTTCATTGAGCGAGCCGGTGACGGCCCGCGATTTTGCCCGTCGCGTACAAGAAGCCATGGGGCGCGAGCCGTTGCTGATCGAAGGCAGCGAGATGATCCGCCGTGTTGGCTGGTGCACCGGTGGCGGTCAGGGTTACATCGATCAGGCCGTGTTGGCTGGCGTCGACTTGTACCTCAGTGGTGAGGCGTCCGAGCAGACCTTCCACAGCGCCCGGGAAAACGACATCAGCTTCATCGCCGCCGGCCACCATGCTACCGAGCGCTATGGCGTGCAGGCACTCGGGGATTATCTGGCGCGGCGTTTTGCCCTTGAGCACATCTTCATCGATTGCCCGAATCCGATTTGATTTCAGATTGCAATGCGGTCACCTCTGTAGGAGCTGCCGAAGGCTGCGATCTTTTGATTTTAAAGATCAAGATCAAAAGATCGCAGCCTTCGGCAGCTCCTACACAGGGAGAGGTTTCCAATCTGCAGTGCCCAAACGCGGGGGTATATTCATATACCCTTTCGATCTAGTCGGCGTCCTGATTAGAAGAGGTCGCTGTGCTAGGATTCCCCGCTCGAACACGGCCCGCTGGCCGTCCATAAGATCGTTTTCGTGAGTAGCCATGGTCGACAAACTGACGCATCTGAAACAGCTGGAGGCCGAAAGCATCCACATCATCCGCGAGGTCGCCGCCGAGTTCGATAACCCGGTGATGCTGTACTCCGTCGGTAAAGACTCCGCCGTGATGCTGCACCTTGCGCGCAAAGCATTCTTCCCGGGCAAACTGCCGTTCCCGGTGATGCACGTCGACACCCGGTGGAAGTTCAAGGAAATGTACGCGTTCCGCGACCGCATGGTCGAAGAACTCGGCCTGGACCTGATCGTGCACGTGAACCCCGATGGCGTCGCGCAGGGCATCAACCCGCTGACCCACGGCAGCGCCAAGCACACCGATATCATGAAAACCGAAGGCCTCAAGCAGGCCCTCGACAAGTACGGTTTCGATGCCGCTTTTGGTGGTGCCCGTCGCGACGAAGAGAAATCCCGTGCCAAAGAGCGCGTGTATTCCTTCCGCGATACCAAGCACCGCTGGGACCCGAAAAACCAGCGTCCCGAGTTGTGGAACGTCTACAACGGCAAGGTCAACAAGGGCGAATCGATCCGTGTTTTCCCGTTGTCGAACTGGACCGAACTGGACATCTGGCAGTACATCTACCTCGAAGGCATCCCGATTGTGCCGCTGTATTTCGCCGCCGAGCGCGACGTTATCGAGATGAATGGCACCTGGATCATGATCGACGACGAACGCCTGCTCAATCACCTGAGCGACGAAGACAAGGCGCGCATCGTCAAGAAGAAGGTCCGCTTCCGTACACTCGGCGACTACCCGTTGACCGGTGCGGTCGAGTCCGAGGCCACCAGCCTGACCGACATCATTCAGGAAATGCTCCTGACGCGAACTTCCGAACGCCAGGGCCGGGTCATCGATCACGATGGCGCAGGCTCGATGGAAGAAAAGAAACGTCAGGGTTATTTCTAAGGGGTTGTCATGTCGCACGCATCTGATTTGATCAGCGAGGACATCCTCGCCTACCTGGGCCAGCACGAACGCAAGGAAATGCTGCGCTTTCTGACCTGTGGCAACGTCGACGACGGCAAGAGCACCCTGATCGGGCGCCTGCTGCACGACTCCAAAATGATCTACGAAGATCACCTGGAAGCCATTACCCGCGACTCGAAAAAAGTCGGCACCACCGGCGATGACATCGACCTGGCATTGCTGGTCGACGGCCTGCAGGCCGAGCGTGAGCAGGGCATCACCATCGATGTCGCTTACCGTTATTTCTCCACTGCCAAACGCAAATTCATCATCGCCGACACCCCTGGCCATGAGCAGTACACCCGCAACATGGCCACCGGTGCGTCCACCTGTGACCTGGCGATCATCCTGGTCGACGCCCGTTACGGCGTGCAGACCCAGACCCGTCGCCACAGCTTCATTGCCTCGTTGCTCGGCATCAAGCACATCGTTGTCGCCATCAACAAGATGGACCTCAACGGTTTCGACGAAACAGTCTTCGAGTCGATCAAGGCCGATTACCTGAAGTTCGCCGAAGGCATCGCGTTCAAGCCGACCACCATGGCCTTCGTGCCGATGTCGGCGCTCAAGGGCGACAACGTGGTGAACAAGTCCGAGCGCTCGCCGTGGTACACCGGCCAGTCGCTGATGGAAATTCTCGAGACCGTCGAGATCGCCAGCGACCGCAACTACACCGACCTGCGATTCCCGGTGCAGTACGTCAACCGCCCGAACCTGAACTTCCGTGGTTTCGCCGGCACCCTGGCCAGTGGCGTCGTGCACAAGGGCGACGAAGTCGTTGTGCTGCCGTCGGGCAAGAGCAGCCGTGTGAAATCCATTGTCACCTTCGAAGGTGAGCTGGAGCACGCCGGTCCTGGTCAAGCGGTGACGCTGACCATGGAAGACGAGATCGACATCTCCCGCGGCGACTTGCTGGTGCACGCCGACAACCAGCCGCAAGTGACTGACGCCTTCGACGCCATGCTGGTGTGGATGGCCGAAGAACCGATGCTGCCGGGCAAGAAATACGACATCAAGCGCGCCACGAGTTACGTGCCGGGTTCGATCACCAGCATCGTCAACCGCGTTGACGTGAACACCCTGGAAGAAGGGCCGGCCAGTTCGTTGAACCTCAACGAAATCGGTCGGGTCAAGATCAGCCTCGACGCGGCCATCGCGCTGGACGGTTACGCGAGCAACCGCACCACCGGGTCGTTCATCGTCATCGATCGTTTGACCAATGGCACCGTGGCGGCCGGCATGATCATCGCCCAGCCGTTGAGCCATGGCACCAGCACGCATCACGGCAAACTGGCGCACGTCGCCACCGAAGAACGCGCTCAGCGCTTCGGCCAGCAACCGGCCACCGTGTTGTTCAGCGGCTTGTCGGGCGCCGGCAAAAGCACCCTGGCTTACGCGGTTGAACGCAAACTGTTTGACATGGGCCGTGCGGTGTTTGTACTCGACGGTCAGAACCTGCGTCACGACCTGAACAAAGGTCTGCCACAGGATCGCGCCGGGCGTACCGAGAACTGGCGTCGTGCCGCGCACGTTGCGCGTCAGTTCAACGAAGCGGGTCTGCTGACCTTGGCTGCGTTTGTTGCGCCGAGTGCTGAAGGTCGTGAGCAAGCCCGGGAACTGATCGGCAAGGAGCGTCTGCTGACGGTCTACGTCCAGGCCTCGCCGACGGTCTGTGCCGAGCGTGACCCACAAGGCTTGTACGCGGCGGCCGGGGATAACATCCCGGGCGATTCCTTCCCGTACGACGTGCCGCTGGACGCCGACCTCGTGGTCGATACCCAGTCGCTGTCGCTGGAAGAAAGCGTCAAGCAAGTGCTGGATCTGCTGCGCAAGCGTGGCGCGATCTAAGCGTTAGCCGTTAATAAAAAACCCGCCGATGAGTGATCATCGGCGGGTTTTTTTGTGTCCTTTAGTCCGCCATCGCGAGCAAGCTCGCTCCCACAGGGATCTCTAGTGAACACAAAATTTTCATTCCACACAGAACCACTGTGGGAGCGAGCTTGCTCGCGATGAGGCCAGTACAGGCACCTCAAGACTTGGCTGGATACTCGCGGTGCATCTGGTCCAGCAACGCATCCTTGTCCTGCCACAACTGGTTGATCCAGCCCTGAAACTGCAATCGATACTCGCCGTCCTGGTCGTAGTTCTTGCCAACAAACTGCGGCGGAATCTTCAACTCCTGAAAGTGCACCACCACCTCCTTCACATTCCCACAGAGCAAATCCCAGTAACCGGGCCGGCCGGCCGGATAGTGAATCGTCACGTTGACGATGGCTTCCAGCTGCTCACCCATGGCATCCAGCACAAACGCAATGCCGCCAGCCTTGGGCTTGAGTAGATGCTTGAACGGCGATTTCTGCTGGGCATGCTTGCCTTCGGTGAAGCGCGTACCTTCGACGAAGTTGAAAATCCCCACCGGGTTATGGCGGAATTTGTCGCAGGTCTTGCGGGTGGTTTCCAGGTCTTTGCCTTTCTTCTCCGGGTGCTTTTCCAGGTAAGCCTTGGAGTAGCGCTTCATGAACGGAAAGCCGAGCGCCCACCACGCCAGGCCAATCACCGGCACCCAGATCAGTTCCTGTTTGAGGAAGAACTTCAGCGGGCGAATCTTCCGGTTCAGCACGTATTGCAACACCATGATGTCGACCCAGCTCTGGTGGTTGCTGGTGATCAAATACGAGTGCTGATAGTCCAGACCTTCCAGGCCGCTGAGTTTCCAGCGCGTGTGTCCGAGCAAGTCCATCCAGGCCTTGTTGTTGCTGATCCAGGCTTCGTGGATATGGCTCATCAGCCAATCGGTAAAACGCTGGGCGGCGGGGAAGGGCAATAGCAGTTTGAAAATCGCCACGATGAACAGCGGTGTGCAGCAGGCAATCGTGTTCAGCGCCAACAGCAGCGAGGCAATGACGCCTCGCAGCGGTGCAGGTAGGGAATCCAGCATTTAAAGATCCAAAGGTCGGTTGGCAGCTTGAATCGCGGTCAACGCGATGGTGTAGACGATGTCGTCGACTTGCGCGCCGCGCGGCAGGTCGTTCACCGGTTTGCGCAGGCCTTGCAGCATCGGCCCGAGGCTGACGCAGTCGGCGCTGCGCTGCACGGCTTTGTGGGTGGTGTTGCCGGTGTTCAGGTCGGGGAACACGAACACTGTGGCGCGACCGGCGACCTGGCTGTTCGGCGCCAGTTGCCGGGCAACGGTTTCGTTGGCGGCGGCGTCGTATTGCAATGGGCCGTCGATCAGTAGCGAGTTCTGTTGTTCATGGGCGAGCAACGTCGCTTCGCGAACCTTCTCGACTTCTTCGCCGCTGGCCGATTCACCGCTGGAGTAGCTGATCATCGCCACGCGCGGGGTGATGCCGAAGGCGGCTGCCGAGTCGGCGCTTTGCAGGGCGATCTCGGCCAGTTCGCTGGCGCTCGGGTGCGGGTTCATCACGCAGTCGCCGTAGACCAGCACTTCCTCGGGGAAGAGCATGAAGAACACCGACGATACCAACGTGCAACCCGGCGCCGTTTTAATAAGCTGCAGGGCCGGGCGGATGGTGTTGGCGGTGGAGTGAATGACCCCGGACACGAGGCCATCGACCTCATCCAGCGCCAGCATCATGGTGCCGATCACCACGGTGTCTTCCAGTTGCTGTTCAGCCATTGGCGCGTTGAGGCTTTTGGTTTTGCGCAGGGCGACCATCGGCTCGACGTAGCGCTCGCGAATCAGGTCCGGGTCGAGGATTTCCAGTCCCGGTGGCAGTTCGATGCCTTGGGCGCGAGCGACGGCTTCGACGTCTGCCGGTTTCGCCAGCAGCACGCAACGGGCAATGCCGCGCGCCTGACAGATCGCCGCGGCTTGCACGGTCAGCGGCTCGCTGCCTTCGGGCAGGACGATGCGCTTGTTGGCGGCCTGGGCGCGCTGGATCAATTGATAACGGAACACGGCGGGCGACAGGCGCATTTCCCGTGGCGTGCCGCAGCGCTGGTGCAACCACTTGGCGTCGAGGTGGCTGGCGACGAAATCGGTGATGATCTCCGCGCGCTCGCGGTCGTCGATCGGGATTTCCTTGTTCAAACCGTTCAACTGGTTGGCGGTCTCGTAGGAACCGGTGCTCACCGACAACACCGGCAGGCCCGCCTGCAAGGCGCCACGGCACAGGTCCATGATGCGCGGGTCGGGCAGGGTGTCGCTGGTCAGCAACAGGCCGGCCAGCGGCACGCCGTTCATGGCGGCAAGACTGACGGCGAGGATGATGTCGTCGCGATCACCGGGTGTTACCACCAACACGCCGGGCTTGAGCAGCTCCACGGTGTTGCGCATGGTTCGGGCGCAGATAATGATTTTGGTCATGCGCCGGGTCTCGTAATCACCGGCATTGAGAATTTGCGCGCCCATCAGATCGGCGACGTCGCGAGTGCGCGGTGCGTTCAGTTCGGGCTGGAACGGGATGCAGCCGAGCAAGCGGAAATCACCGCTGCGCAGCAAGGGCGAATGCTCTTTCAAGCGCGAGGCGAAGGCCTCCATGCTCTCGTCGGTTTTGACCTTGTTCAGGATCACGCCGAGGACTTTCGGATCTTTGGGGCCGCCGAACAATTGCGCCTGCAATTCCACCCGACCGGACAATTCGGTCAGCACTTCGTTTTCCGGTGCCGAGACCAGGATCACTTCGGCGTCGAGGCTTTTGGCCAAATGCAGATTGACCCGTGCGGCGTAACTGGCGCTGCGGGTCGGGACCATGCCTTCTACGATCAGCACATCCTTGCCGACTGCCGCCTGCTGATAAAGGGTGATGATTTCTTCGAGCAACTCATCCAGTTGACCGTCGCCGAGCATGCGCTCGACGTGCGCCAGACCGAGCGGCTGAGGCGGTTTCAAACCGTGAGTGCGCGCTACCAGTTCAGTGGACCGTTCAGGCCCGGTGTCACCCGGATGCGGCTGGGCAATCGGTTTGAAAAAGCCGACTTTGAGGCCGGCCCGCTCAAGGGTACGTACCAGCCCGAGGCTGATAGAGGTCAGACCCACACCAAAATCGGTGGGCGCGATAAAAAAAGTTTGCATGCGGATTCTCTAGAGGTGCATGGCAGTGGTGAACGCCTATGACTGGCCTTCTACCGAATTTCAGTCGCCAAGGTTATCGCTAACCGAGCCTTGTGCGCACCAACCGCAATCAAAGGGCTGGCCTATTTTTTCAATACGTTGCGCGGGGTCCATGACCCAGGCGCGCGATTGCCACGGTGGCTGGTGGCGCAGGTGCTGGGTGTGACCGCAGGAAAGCTCGGCCACCCAGTGCCCGTCCTCATCCTGATGGAAACCTGTGACCGTTGAGCCTTTCGCCGCCCCCCGTCTGTCCGGGTTGTGTTCGCTTTCGGGCGATTGCTTCGCTAAACTTGGCCATTCTTCATTCTTATGCAAAAGGTCTCGCCCCATGCTGATCGCCGCCAATAAGGCTGTCTCCATCGACTATACCCTGACCAACGACGCTGGTGAGGTCATCGACAGCTCCGCCGGCGGCGCGCCGCTGGTCTACCTGCAAGGCGCAGGTAACATCATTCCGGGCCTGGAAAAGGCTCTGGAAGGCAAAGCAGTCGGTGACGAACTGACGGTTGCCGTAGAACCTGAAGATGCCTACGGCGAATACGCTGCCGAACTGGTCAGCACGTTGAGCCGCAGCATGTTCGAAGGCGTCGACGAGCTGGAAGTGGGTATGCAGTTCCACGCATCCGCTCCGGACGGCCAGATGCAGATCGTCACCATTCGCGATCTGGACGGCGACGATGTCACCGTCGACGGCAACCACCCGTTGGCTGGTCAGCGCCTGAATTTCCAGGTCAAGATCATCGACATCCGTGATGCCAGCCAGGAAGAAATCGCTCATGGTCACGTCCATGGCGAAGGTGGTCATCACCACTGATTTTCTGCGCTAAGCTTTCGAGAACTGGAGAGGCGCCCGAGGGGCGCCTTTTTAGTCCGCGGCTGTCCCTGGTGACACCGCCAAGTGGCTGTTTCGAGAAGAACACGGGAATCTGGAGTTCGTCATGAGTGCTTTTCACGACCTTAAATTGACAGGCCTGAATGGTCAGGAGCTACCTCTGGCGCCCTTCAAGGGGCACGTCGTGCTGGTGGTCAACGTCGCCTCCAAATGCGGCTTGACCCCTCAGTACGCGGCGCTGGAAAACCTCTACCAGCAATACAAGGACAAAGGCTTCAGCGTACTGGGCCTGCCGTGCAACCAGTTTGCCGGGCAGGAACCGGGCTCCGAGCAAGAGATCCAGGAGTTTTGCACCCTCAACTATGGCGTGACCTTTCCGTTGTCCAGCAAGCTGGAAGTCAACGGACATGATCGTCATCAGTTGTACCGTCTGCTGGCGGGCGAGGGGGCTGAATTTCCCGGTGACATTACCTGGAACTTCGAAAAATTCCTGCTGGGCAAGGATGGTCGCGTGCTGGCGCGGTTCTCGCCGCGCACGGCGCCGGATGATCCGTCTGTCGTTCATGCGATTGAAAAAGCGCTGAGCTGAAAAGAGATCAAGATCAAAAGATCGCAGCCTTCGGCAGCTCCTACGGATGTAGACATTCCCCTGTAGGAGCTGCCGAAGGCTGCGATCTTTTTGCTTCTGTCTTTTGATCCTTAATCACCAAAATCAATAGTGCTGTTCAGCGCGACCGACTCTCCATATTATCGCCGTCATAAAGTCTATGTCCTGTGGAGCGTCCCATGCCCGTCAAAGCCCTGTTCAAACCGTTCCGCCTCGGCACCCTAGAACTGCCGACCCGCGTTGTCATGGCGCCGATGACCCGTTCGTTTTCGCCGGGTGGCGTTCCCAATTCCAAAGTGATCGAGTACTACCGCCGTCGCGCTGCTGCGGGCGTCGGCCTGATCATCACCGAAGGCACCACTGTCGGCCACAAGGCTTCCAACGGTTACCCGAACGTGCCGCATTTCTACGGTGAAGCAGCGCTGGCCGGCTGGAAAAAAGTCGTCGACGCGGTTCATGCTGAAGGCGGCAAGATCGTTCCGCAGCTGTGGCATGTCGGCAGCGTGCGCCGCATCGGCACCGAGCCGGACGCCAGCGTGCCGGGTTACGGTCCGTCGGAGAAATTGAAGGATGGTCAGGTCGTGGTTCACGGCATGACCCAGCAAGATATCCAGGACGTGATCGCCGCATTTGCCCAGGCCGCCAAAGATGCCCAGAGCATCGGCATGGACGGCGTGGAAATTCACGGTGCCCACGGCTACCTCGTGGACCAGTTCTTCTGGGAAGGCAGCAACCAGCGCACCGACGAATACGGCGGCAGCCTGGCCAACCGTTCACGTTTCGCCATTGAACTGATCCAGGCTGTGCGTGCTGCGGTCGGCGAAGGCTTCCCGATTATTTTCCGTTTCTCTCAATGGAAGCAGCAGGATTACACCGCGCGTCTGGTGCAAACACCCGAAGCGTTGGGCGAATTCCTCAAGCCGTTGTCCGACGCCGGTGTGGATATTTTCCACTGCTCGACGCGTCGTTTCTGGGAGCCGGAGTTCGACGGTTCCGAGCTGAACCTGGCCGGCTGGACTCGTAAGCTCACCGGCAAGCCGACCATCACCGTGGGCAGTGTCGGCCTGGACGGCGAGTTCCTGCAGTTCATGGTCAACACCGACAAGATCGCGCAGCCGGCAAGCCTGGAAAAACTGCTGGAGCGTTTGAACAATGATGAATTCGATCTGGTGGCGGTAGGTCGTGCGTTGCTGGTGGACCCGGACTGGGCGCAGAAAGTGCGTGACGGCCGTGAAGAAGACATCCTGCCGTTCAGCCGTGAGGCGTTGATGACCCTGGTTTAAGCCGAGGCTCGAGGCTTGAGGCAAGCGGGGTCTGACAAGCCCCGCGCAACTGCCCTTCAAACTGCTCGATAATCGCCGCCCAGCCCTGGCGACTCGCATGCTGACGCGCATTAAGCCGCACGCAGCGCAAGGTTTCGCGCTTCTCCAGCAGCCAGCACGCCGCGTCGCAGAACGCCTCTTCGTCCCCCGGCATCGCCAGCACACCGTTGTAGCCATGGCGGATGTGCTGAGCCGCCGCAGCCTGATCGTAAGCCACCACACCCAAACCCGAAGCCAGTGCCTCAAGCACCACGTTGCCGAACGTCTCGGTCAGGCTTGGAAACAGAAACACGTCCGCCGACGCGTAGTGACTGGCCAAGGCTTCGCCGCGTTGTGAACCACAGAAAATCGCCTCGGGCAGATCCTTTTCTAGCGCCGCTCGTTGCGGACCGTCGCCGACCACGATCAACTTTATTGTTCGCTGTGGATAAGTCGCTTTCAGCACGTCGAAACAGCGCTTGAGCAGGCCCAGATTTTTCTCCGGTGCCAGGCGTCCTACGTGGATGACAGCAATATCGTCGTTACCCACTCCCCAACTCTCACGCAGGGCGTTAATCCGCTTGGTCGGGTGAAACAATTGGCTGTCGACGCCACGGGACAGCAACGCCAGACGCTCGAAATGCCGGCGCTCCAGTTCCAGCCGCTGGCTGATGCTGGGCACCAGGGTCAGGGTCGAGCGATTGTGAAACCAGCGCAGGTAGTGAGTCAGCAAACGTGTCAGCAACCCGAGCCCATATTGGCTGGAGTACTGCTGGAAATTGGTGTGGAAGCCACTGACCACCGAAATCCCCAAGCGTCGTGCCGCGCGCAACGCCGACAATCCCAGCGGTCCTTCCGTGGCGATGTACAGCACGTCCGGCCGATGTCGCTTCCAGCGCCGCAGCAGCTTGTGCATCGACGACTGACCCCATTGCAAGCCGGGATAACCCGGTAGCGGCCAGCCCCGACATAGCAACAACGCATCGTCGCTGCCCCGCTGCTGATCGCAACCCTGACGCGGTCGCACCAATTCCACCTGATGCCCGCGCGCGCGCAAGCCGTCACACAAGCGGCCGAGGGTATTGGCCACTCCGTTGATTTCGGGAGGGAAGGTTTCGGTGATCAGAGTGATATGCAGAGCTGTCGTCATGACCTCAGTGTCGGCTGAGGCCATGTCGTCAGTGTGACGGTGGGATGATGAATTTGTGACCGAATCAGCGCTGGATTACCAGGTTTTCCGCGCCGCGTTCACGCACCCAGAACAAGGTCGCACCCGCCACGGCGGCCGGCATCATCAGGATATTGACCACCGGAATCAGCAGCACCAGATAAACACTCCCGCCAAAGCTCATGCTCTGCCAGCGCTTCTCACGCAGCCAGGCGAGCATCTCGTTCCAGCCCAGTTTGTGGTTATCCGCCGGGTAGTCGATGTACTGGATCGCCATCATCCACACCCCGAACAGCAGCCACAATGGTGCGGCAATGATGTTCACCACCGGGATGAACGAGAGAATGAACAGCCCGATGGCACGCGGCAGGAAGTAGCCGAGCTTGCGCATTTCCCGGGCCAGCGTTCGAGGGATCATGGCGATCAGTTCGCCCCAGCTGAAGGACGGGAAGTCGTCAGTGCCGCGCACCACGACTTCGACTTTTTCCGCGAGGAAGCCGTTGAATGGCGCGGCGATGACGTTCGCCAGCATGGTGAAGGTGAAGAACACCATCAACACCACCAGCACCACGAACAACGGCCAGAGCACATAACTGAGAAAACTCAGCCAGTCGGGCAGGGACGGCATCAACGTATCGACCCACAAGCTGAATTGATGGCTGGCCAGGTAGATCAATCCGACGAACAGCACCAGATTGATCACCAGGGGCAACAACACGAACAAGCGCAGGCTTGGGCTCAGGACCAGCTTGAGGCCTTCCCGCAGGTATTGCGGGCCGGACAGAACAGGGGCGGGCATAACGTGCTCCGAGCAAAGGGGAAACGCGCCGACCTTACCGGCTTTGCCTGACAGGCGAAAGCGCGGTAGCAGCATCGACATTAACTGTAACAAAGGCGCCTATGTATCCATCGTGATGGGATAGAGACCGCCTATGAGCTGGATTGTTAAACCGTATTTCCTTAATCTTCGCCCCCTCGATACGCTGCACCCCATACTTTTTACAGGACTGTCGAGCTCAAGCCTTCCCCAAGTGCTTTCAACGGTCCTTTTTTATTCCCGCCGGCAACCCGGCGTTCCGCGCCAGAAGTTTCGGGCCGGTCAACAGGAGCAGGTCATGTCTGAAGTCCGTCATTCGCGAGTGATTATTCTCGGTTCCGGCCCTGCCGGTTACAGCGCCGCGGTCTATGCCGCCCGTGCCAACCTCAAGCCACTGCTGATCACCGGCATGCAAGCCGGCGGTCAACTGACCACCACCACCGAAGTCGACAACTGGCCTGGCGACGTCCACGGCCTGACCGGCCCGGCGCTGATGGACCGCATGAAAGAGCACGCCGAGCGCTTTGAAACCGAAATCGTCTTCGATCACATCAATGCCGTGGACTTCGCTGCCAAGCCGTACACCCTGACCGGCGACAGCGCGACCTACACCTGCGACGCCCTGATCATCGCCACCGGCGCCAGCGCTCGTTACCTGGGCCTGCCGTCGGAAGAAGCGTTCATGGGCAAAGGCGTTTCGGCCTGCGCGACCTGCGATGGTTTCTTCTATCGCAACAAGCCAGTGGCTGTGGTCGGTGGCGGCAACACCGCTGTTGAAGAAGCCCTGTACCTGGCCAACATCGCCAGCAAGGTCACCCTGATCCACCGTCGCGAAACCTTCCGCGCCGAGAAGATCCTGATCGACAAGCTGAATGCCCGGGTTGCCGAAGGCAAGATCGTCCTGAAGCTGAACTCGACTCTGGACGAAGTCCTGGGTGACAACATGGGCGTGACCGGTGCCCGCCTGAAGAACAACGACGGCAGCTTCGACGAGCTGACAGTCGACGGCGTGTTCATCGCCATCGGCCACACCCCGAACACTTCGCTGTTCGAAGGTCAGCTGACGTTGAAAGACGGCTACCTGGTTGTGCAGGGCGGCCGTGACGGCAACGCCACTGCCACCAGTCTCGAAGGCATCTTTGCTGCCGGTGATGTGGCTGACCACGTTTACCGTCAGGCCATCACCTCGGCCGGCGCAGGCTGCATGGCGGCACTGGACGCCGAGCGTTACCTCGACGACCTGCAGAACGCTTCGTTCTGATAGCGCAGCAATGAAAAAACCGGCCTCGGCCGGTTTTTTTTGTGCTTAGCGAAATGCTGGTTTTCAGGACAGTTTCGCCAGGCACGCCTCAAGGATATCCAGCCCTTCCTCCAGCACTGCCGCCTCCGTGGTCAATGGCGCCAAAAGCCGAATAATGTGGCGCGATTTGCCGCTGGGCATCAACAGCAAACCTGCGTCTCGTGCCAACGCCAGCAGCTGCGTCAATTGCGCCGATGCCGGTGTGGCGTCGGCATTGATCAACTCGATGCCACGCATTGCGCCAACCCCGGTCAAGCGCCCCAGATAGGGCGACAGCTTACGGGTGCGCCAGGATTCGTAGCGGCTGACAATCGCTTCTTCCTGCTGTGCGCCCCAGCTTTGCAGATGGTTGTCAGTCATTTCGTCCAGCGTCGCCAACGCTGCGGCGCAGGCGATGGGATTGCCTGAATAGGTGCCGCCCAGCCCGCCCTTCGGCAAGGTGTCGAGCAGCGCCTTGCGCCCGACAACCGCCCCCAGCGGCACGCCGCCAGCAATGCTTTTGCCCAGCAGGATCAGGTCCGGCTCAATGCCCAGTCGCGAAAACGCAAAGCGCTGGCCGGTGCGACCGAAGCCGGACTGGATTTCGTCGGCAATCAGCACAATACCCTTCTCATCGCAGAAGCGTCGCAGCGCCTGGGCGAACTCCACGTCCATCGCCAGGAAGCCCGCTTCACCCTGCACCGGTTCGACGATAAAACAGGCGACGTCATCGACGTCGATCTCGACGCTGAACAGACGGTCCATGGCTTTTAGAGCCTCGGCGCAGGTCACGCCGTTGTCCTTGCTCGGGAAGGGCAGGTGAAAAACCGGACCCGGCAGCACGCCGACTTTCTGTTTGTAGGGAGCGACTTTGCCGTTGAGGTTGAGCGTGGCGAGGGTGCGGCCGTGGAAGGCGCCGTCGAAGGCGATGACGGCCGTGCGCCCGGTGGCGCCACGGACGATCTTCAGGGCGTTTTCCGCCGCTTCTGCGCCGCTGTTGGTGAGCATGCCGCTGACCGGGTAATCCACCGGAATAAACGCGGTGAGACGATCCATCAGTTCGATGTAGGGCACATGCGGGGCGGCGTTGAACGCGTAGTGGGTCAGCCGGGTGGCTTGTTCGCGAATGGCCTCGACGATGTGTGGATGGCAATGGCCGAGGTTCAGTACACCGATGCCGCCGACGAAGTCGATGTAGCGTTTACCATCGGTGTCCCAGACCTCGGCATTTTTGCCGTGGCTGAGCGTGACGGGATGAACGATGTTGATCGACTGGCTGATGGTTGCGCTGCTCATGGATGACCGACTCTGAAGAAGGGATGCTTCCTTTTATCTAAGCCGTGAGCAGCGGTGCCCGGCAAACGAAATAAAGTTGCCGGGTCAATCTTAAAAGTCGGGATGTGCCGCAGGAGCAGAAATACCGGTGGATCGAAAGATCAAAAGATCGCAGCCTGCGGCAGCTCCTACATGGGAATGGGTACACCCTGTAGGAGCTGCCGCAGGCTGCGATCTTTTGATTTTGATCTTTGTGACTCAGCGGCGATTCAGCGGCTGCTGGCTGAATTTAACACCGGCCAATCCATGAGCAATCAGCGCGCGGATATTGCCGTGATCGCTGCCCTCAGGCGTCGCCACCACCGAACGGTAATGCTCGCCAAACGCCAACAGCGCTTCTTCACCGCTCAGGCCTTCCAGCAACGCCAGACCCAGGGTCTTGCACGAGCCTTCATTCTGCCCGGCTGCGTTTTCCACGCCGCCATTGTTGAAAGCCTGTGGCTGATAGTCGTAGCCGGCGGCGATGAACGCCAGGGTGTCGGCAAAAACGTGTTCGCCACTCTTGAGGCTGGCGCGCAGGGTGTTCAAATCACTCATTGGGTTTTCCTTTGGCGAACGCCGCTTGTTGTTCGGCGTTGGCTTCTTGCTGGTATTGGGCTTTCCACTCGGCGTACGGCATGCCGTAAACCACTTCGCGGGCGTCATCGAGGCTGACCTCGATCTGGCGTTCATCGGCAGCGGCCTTGTACCACTTGGACAAGCAGTTACGGCAGAAACCGGAGAGGTTCATCAGGTCGATGTTCTGCACATCCTTGCGGCTGTCCAGGTGGGCAACCAGCCGGCGAAAGGCGGCGGCTTCGAGTTCCAGGCGTTGTTGATCGTTCATGGCGGGCTCTGTGCAATCAAATCGTGCGCGGATGATAAAAGTCTGACGAGCAATGTGCCAGACGGTCAGCGGCTCGCGGCCAGGGTAATAGACACCGACTCGGCGAATCGCAGGGCGTGGGGCTTGTCGACTTCGACCTCGGCGTACAACACCGACTCGTTGGCCATGACCAGATCGAGAATTTCCTGAGTCAGGCGCTCGAGCAGGGCGAAGCGATTGCCTTCCACGTGGGCGATGATCGCCTTGGTGATGGTGCGGTAGTTCAGCGCGTGATCGATGTCGTTGTCACGCACCGCTTCCTGAGCGGCATACAGGATGGTCAGGTTGATCAGCACATCCTGCTTGTTGAGGATTTCATCCTCGTTGATCCCGATGAAGGTCCGCAGGCACAGGTCCTTGACCCGGATGCGTGCCGTTCCTGGTTGAAGTTGTGGCATTGCTACTTGCTCCGTCCAATCAATTGCAGGAACTCCTGGCGGGTGTTGCTCGACTCGCGGAAGGCGCCGAGCATCACCGAGGTGTTCATGGTCGAATTCTGTTTCTCGACGCCGCGCATCATCATGCACATGTGTTTGGCTTCGATGACCACCGCGACGCCCGCCGCACCGGTCACTTGTTGCACCGCGTCGGCGATTTGCCGAGTGAGGTTTTCCTGGATTTGCAGGCGACGGGCGAACATGTCCACCAGTCGTGCAATCTTCGACAGGCCCAGCACTTTGCCCGTTGGAATATAAGCCACATGCGCCTTGCCGATGAAGGGCAGCATGTGATGTTCGCAGAGCGAGTACAGCTCGATGTTGTCGACGATGATCATTTCATCGTTGTCGGAAGCGAACAGCGCGCCGTTGACGATCTCTTCGACACTTTGCTCATAACCATGGCAGAGGTACTGCATGGCTTTTGCCGCGCGAACCGGGGTGTCTTGCAGACCCTCGCGGTCGGGGTTTTCACCGAGGCCGATGAGGATTTCGCGATAGCTCTGGGACAGGGATAACGTCATGGAACATCCTCGCGGGGGCGCTTATTTGATGTGCCGTCCGCCGTTGACGGTCAGGGTCGTGCCGGTGACATAAGGGTTGTCGAGCAAATAACGCAGGCTCTGGTAGATCACTTCGCAGCCGGGTTCGATACCCAGCGCGGACTTGGCCAGTGCCTTGGCGCGGTAGGCCGCATCGTCGTTGGGGTTGAACATTAGCAGGGCTGGCGCGATACCGTTGACCTTGATTGTCGGCGCGTATTTCGCGGCGAAGGACAGGGTGAGGCTGTCGAGCCCGGCTTTGCTGGCGCAGTAGCCAATGTGCTTGCTGCTGCCCTTGCGGGTCACATCGTCGCTGATGTGCACGATGTCCGCGGGGCTTGAGCGTTGCAGCAAGTCGGCACAATGCAGATTGATCAGGTAGGGCGCCAGCATGTGGACGTTGAACATGCGGGTGAAGGCTGCGGCGTCGGTGTCCGGGGTTTCGGCCAGCCATTCGGAGGCGTTATGGACAATCGCCCGCAGGCTGTCGGTGTGGTTTTTCAGTTCGCTGATGAACGCGAAGATCCCTGCTTCAGTGGAGAAGTCTGCAAACACCGCGATCGCCCCCATGTCGCGCAGGGTTTGCACGCCGGGACGTTCACTGCGGTAGCTGAAGATCACCGGCTGGCCATCCTCGAGCAAACGCTGCGCACAGTGCAGGCCAACACGTTGGCCGGCACCGGTGATGAGGATTGGAGCTACGAAAGAGGTCATGAACGGCTCGCGTCGCGGTAAGAGCAAAACTATACCAGCGACGAGAGGTGTCTTGCCCCTGAAAAGATCGCAGCCTGCGGCAGCTCCTACAGGGCGCGGTACGGTCACGCTTTTGTAGGAGCTGGCGAAGCCTGTGATCTTTTAGCTGTTTTGAGAGGCGGGTGCGGCGGGCAACGGCCGTGCCGGTGTGGTGTTCAGCCAGCTGGCCAGCAGGCGGGTCGACAGCGGAATGAAGAAGTAGACCATCAGCGGGGTCAGGCACAAGGTGCTGATGAACACCCGGCTCAGCAGACCCATGTCGCTCAGCAACGGCCCGAGGACAAAGTTGAACAGCAGGGAAACCGGAAAGAATGCCAGCCAGATCGCCACGGCCTGTTTCCAGCGTGGTGGGCGCTGGCCGGCTGCGCCGAACCAGCCTTCGATGCCGCTGACCCGATGTTCCGTTGGATGGGCAAACAAGTCGCTGCCGCGTGCCAGCCATGCGGTGCGCGATACAGAATGCTCCCAGGCGTGCAGCGTCTGCTCGTTGGCAAAGCGGAAAATAATCTGGAATTCGTCATCGTCGGGCGGCGGAGCAAGCACGCCAGAACCGAGATAGCCGGAAAAATCGGTGGCCAGTTGTTCGCCTTCGTGCAACCAGGCGATCAGGTCTTGATAACGCCCATCGGCGACGCGGCGCGCAACCATCAGCGTGACGGGTGAGGTCGACATTGTGTATCTCCGTATGACAATCGCGTCGCTCCGGATAGGAGTTTCGCCAGGCGCAGCGCCGGGGTGGTGGGCTGCGTCTTGGAACAAGCAAGGATTATTCCTGATTCTGCCTGGAACGTCAGTGACATTCGTCGCCATCAACGTCTTGAATGGTATGGGGGCAGGGGAGGTAGAATGGGATCCAATTTATACATGGACGTAGAATTATAAAATGCCTGTCCTGACTGACGTTGTCCCTGTAATGCAGCCCGAAATTCCTCTCGAACAGGAAGAACTGTTTCCGATACGCGAAGTGGCGCGCCTGACCGGGGTCAACCCGGTCACGCTACGCGCATGGGAGCGCCGCTACGGACTGATACAGCCGGCGCGCACCGAAAGTGGGCATCGTCTGTATTCGATGACCGATATCGAACGGATCCACAGCATCCTTGGCTGGATCGAACGCGGTGTTGCCGTCAGTAAGGTTGGCAAGATACTGACCAGGATTGCACCGCTTCAGACCCTGTCGCACATCATCCCGAATGAACTCGTGCACGCTGACTACACGCAATGGCAGCAGCAAGTTCAGGCGGCGGTGAGTGTCTTTGACGAGGTTCAACTGGAGCAGGTCTATGGACAGATCTTTTCCAGTAATCCCCTGACTGTCGTGTTTCAGGACATTCTGCTTCCACTCTGGAAGCAATTGCTGCAGCGCCATGAAGCGTTCGGTCAGGCCAGCGAATGGTTTTTCCTGGACGGTTTTCTGCGTTCTCGAGTGTTGCAACGCCTGCTGCTGGTGCGTGTCATGCAGCCGCGACGGGTGATTGTCTGCGCCTTGAACGATCAGTGTCATGAACTCGAAGTGCTGGTAGCGGCGCTGTTTCTGAGCAGTGTCGATTCGGCTATTCAAGTGTTGGCTATCGGTCAGCCATTCGACGAATTGACCCTGGTCTGCGAGCGGATCAAGGCCCAGGCGCTGGTGCTGTTTTCCAATCACGCGCCTGCGCCCGAGTTGCCACGGCGATTGAAGCGCCTGGCCTTGAGCCTGGATTGTCAGTTGATGCTGGCGGGGGATGCGTCCAATCTGGTGCAGGAGAACCTGGCTGGCTCGTCGATAGGATGTCTGGGTAACGAGGGAATGGTGATGCGTCAGCGTTTGAAACAGTTCCTGACAGACAACCTGGACACTTGAATCAGAGGTGCATGGCCGGATGCGTCAGTCGATGCTGCTGAAGGATGTACTGGCGCAGACGCTCGGTTTCGTCCTTGTCACCCTGATTCAACTGATAGGCAAAGAAGCCGTTCTCGGTTTCTTTCTCGAAGGAGCCGCGCAACGCGATGCGCTCATAGCCGGACGGGCTGAACCACAAGGCGAAATGTTTGGGCGGTTTGGTCTTGTTGCGAACTTCCAGCAAGACCCCTTTGAACGACACTTCGTGCACCCACATCGTACCGGGCTGGCCATTGGCATTCTCCAACGCTACCGGTTCTTCGAGTACCAGGCGCCATGGCCGGACCATCGGTCCGTCTTCATAGATGCTGGGGACGCCGAGGCGTAAATGCATTGCGTGAAATTCGTCTTCCACCAGGTGCAGCGGAAAGGTCATTTGCTGATTTTCGAAGTTGGCCTGGATGGTGACTTGCTCATGAGCGGCAAGGCGCGTGAGCAAGTCACGGATCTGTGAACCACCGTTGACGAGCAGGCTCGACGTCGCATCCCGCACATTGAGTTGCGGGTTGTGCTGCATGGTCTGGATAAAATCCAGCTCATCCTGAGTCAGGAGTGCGTCGCGTTGCATGATTTGCTCGACAGAAATAGTTACAAAGTCACTGGTGATTGTAGTTAATGACAATCAATTCTTCGTTTTGTTTTCGCCGTTCGTCGCTTTTAGTGCGGCAAGCTCGGCCTGGACCTCAGCCAATTGCGCCTCCAACTGCGTGACCCGCTGCTGTGCCTTGACCTGAAGGGTGACGTCTTTCTGCACACCGACGAAATAAGTCTGTCCGTCGTCCGGGTTTTTCACTGTTGAAAGGGACAGTTCGTTCCAGAACGGCGTGCCATCTTTGCGGTAGTTTCTGAGGATTTCCCGGCAGGAATCGCCACTGCTCAATGCCTCGCGAATCAACGGGAGAGCTTCCTGATCTCGGTCACCGGACTGAAGAAAACGGCAATCCTGGTAAAGGATTTCTTCGCTGGTGTAACCCGTCAGGCGTTCGAATGCCGGGTTGACGTAAATCAGGATGTTGTCCTGCTCGCCTTCCTTTTCGGCAATCACGATGCCGTCGTTGGAAGCGTTGATCACCATTTGCAGCAGTTGGGCCTTAATCATCGGAGAATCCTTTCCAATTTGATTGAGCGCTGCATTCTAGAAGAACACTGAGCACTGTCTACTGGCCATCAGCGTTAATTGAGAGTCAATCGCAGCTTTTTTGCCATGGCTGTTAATATCCCCCGTCTTTTTACTCAGCTTCAGGATCAGATTGATGAAAGTCGCCATCCTTTCCGGCTCGGTGTACGGCACGGCTGAAGAAGTCGCCCGCCACGCCGCAAATATTTTAAAAGCAGCGGGTTTCGAAGCCTGGCACAACCCGCGTGCAAGCCTCGCCGATGTTCAGGCCTTTGCTCCCGAAGCCTTCCTGGCGGTGACCTCGACCACCGGCATGGGCGAGTTGCCGGACAACCTGCAACCGTTGTATTTCGCCATTCGCGACCAGTTGCCGGCTGCCTGGCGTGGCTTGCCGGGCGCCGTGATTGGCCTGGGCGATGCGAGTTACGGCGACACGTTTTGTGGCGGCGGCGAGTTGATGCGCGAATTGTTCGGCGAACTGGGCATCCGCGAAGTCCTGCCAATGCTGCGTCTGGACGCCAGCGAAAGCGTGACGCCGGAAACCGACGCCGAGCCTTGGCTGGCGGAATTGGTCAGCGCTCTGCGGGGCTGACCGGTCGCTCGCGCAGCAGGGCGAGCCAGGCTTGCGCGGCTTTTGACAAGTACGCGCCCTGACGCCAGATGAAGGCGATATCCCAACGCAGATAGCTCGGTGCGTTCAAGGTCAGGCGCACCACGCCTGGCCGCACCAGCCCGCGAGCCACCACGCGCGGTAACAACACCACGCCTTGACCGGCGGCCACCAGCGCCGCGAGAAAATCCGCCTGGCCGCTGCGACCACCTTCCTTTGGCGTAAAACCCAGTTGCTGGCAGGCTTGCAGCAAGCGGTCGTTGAGTACGAAGCTGCGCTGATACAGCAGGAATGGCGTGTCGGCCAATTCCTCCAGCCCAATCACAGTCTTCGACGCCAGCGGATGATCAGCCGGCAGCAGGGCGTCCAGCGGTTCGTCGCAGAAAGGCTGGAAGGCGAACTGCGGATCCTTCGTCAACAGGCTGCCACCCAGTTCCAGCTCACCACTCAAAACTGCTTGTTCGATGTTCAGGCTGCCGCCCTCAAGCAGCTGAATGCTGATGTTGGGGTAGCGTCGCCGGTACTCGGCGAACAGTCCGGCGAACAGCGCGTCGCTGCCCAGTAGCGGCAAACCCAGACGCAATTCCCCGCGGGCCAGTTGGCTCAAGTCATCCAGCTCACTGAGCAGTTCGTTACGCAGCCGCAACATGCCTTCGGCCCGTAGAAGGACCACGCTGCCGGCGGCCGTCAGGCGCAGCTGCGAACCCTGCCGTTCGAGCAGCGCAGTGCCGAGGCTCTGTTCCAGCTGAGCGACCTGTTTGCTCACCGCCGATTGACTGATGTGCAAAGTCTTGGCGGCCTGAGTAAAGCCACCCTGATGCATGACCTCGACGAAGCTGCGGAGCTGTTTGAATTCCATCTGCCTGATTCCATTTTGGAATGGCTTCGAGTCTAACAATTCGCTTCGGGTATAGCAGCCCGCTCCGTAAAATGAGCGCCTGTGAGGACCGAAGACATGAACGCATCAACCTTAAAAAGCTTGGCTCGATTGGCGACTGAATTGGCCGTGCTGCTGGCCATCTATCTGCTCGGCTGCCAGATGGCCGTGTGGTTTGCCTGGCCGATTCCCGGTGGTGTCATCGGCATGGTGCTGTTGCTGCTGGCGTTCGCTTTGGGAGTGGTCAAACCGGCAGCGCTGCAAATGGGCGCCGGCCTGTTGATGGCCGAGATGCTGTTGTTCTTCATTCCGGCGCTCATGAGCCTGCTCGATTACGGCGGTCTGCTGCGCAGCGACGGTTGGCGAATTTTGCTGGTGATCGGCGTCAGCACGCTGATGGTGATGCTGGTGACTGCATTTACCGTGGAGCTGGTGGTGCGGTTGAGGAGGTCTCGTGAAGCTTGAGCTGATGCCGATGTTCTGGCTGGCCTTCACACTGCTGGCTTATTTATTCAGCCGCTGGATCTACCGTCGCACGGGGCGCTATGTGCTGTCGCCACTGATTCTGGTTCCAGCCTTGCTGCTGGCGCTCGCTGTGCCGCTGCACACCGCGTATGCCGAATATTCGAGCAACACCCATTGGCTGATGTTGGTGCTGGGGCCGGTTACCGTCGCTTTTGCAGTACCGATCTGGCAGCAGCGGCAGATGCTGATGCGGCATTGGTCGGCATTGTTGCTTGGGATGCTGGCGGGCAGCGCGGCGTCTATCGGCAGTTCGTTCGGGTTGGCCAAGGCGCTGGCGCTGGACAGTTCGGTGACGATGTCGCTGGTGCCGCGTTCGATCACCACGCCTTTTGCCATGCCGCTGGCCCATGACTTGGGCGGCGTACCGGAACTGACCGCGGTGTTTGTGATGTTCACCGGGGTGTTCGGGGCGATGCTCGGCGGCATTCTGCTCAAGTGGTTGCCTCTGCGCAGTGCCTTGGCCCGAGGGGCGCTGTTTGGTGTCGGTGCTCACGGTGCCGGGGTCAGTCGAGCTCATGAAGTGGGGGGTGAAGAGGGCTCGGTGGCGGGGTTAGTCATGGTTCTGACAGGGCTGCTGAATCTGTTCGCCGCACCCTTGTTGGCGGCAGTACTTTGACATGGATCCACGTTCGTTGACGTACTGACTCGCTAGGCCATCAAGCTGGCTGCCAATGCAACTACACGAAGCTCGGGGGCTGACTAGACTGGTTCACGTGAGCAAAATAATAAGAACAGGAGTTCCTTGTCGTGAGCGTAAACCCCGTCCAATCGCCACACAGTGTCAAAGACCAGGTCAGCGCCGCCGAGTGGCAGACCCGCGTCGATCTTGCCGCCTGCTATCGTCTGGTCGCCCTGCATGGCTGGGATGACCTGATTTTTACCCACATCTCGGCCAAGGTCCCCGGTACCGAAGACTTTCTGATAAACCCGTTCGGGCTGATGTTCCACGAGATTACCGCGTCCAGCCTGGTCAAGGTCGATCAGGCCGGCAACAAGCTGATGGACAGCCCTTACGAGATCAACCCGGCCGGTTACACCATCCACAGCGCGGTGCACGAGGTTCGTCACGATGTCGTCTGCGTGCTGCACACCCACACCGCTGCCGGTGTCGCCGTGTCGGCGCAGAAACTAGGCATTTTGCCGATCAGCCAACAATCGTTGTTTGTCCTGTCCAGCCTGGCTTATCACGCCTACGAAGGTGTTGCGCTTAACCATGAAGAGAAAGCGCGGCTGCAAGCCGACCTTGGCGAAAACAATTTCCTGATGCTGCACAACCACGGTCTGCTGACCTGCGGCGCTACCATCGCCGACACGTTCCTGATGATGTTTACCTTCCAGCGAGCCTGCGATATCCAGGTGCTGGCGCAGAACGGTGGCGCCGAGTTGATCGCCATCGAACCGCAGATTCTGGCGGGCGCCAAGGCGATGATCGCCGGCGTCACCAAAAGTGCTCAAGGGATGGGCGGCGCACTGGCCTGGCCAGCGCTGCTGCGCAAACTCGATAAACAAGACCCGGGTTATAAACTCTAATGCCTCTCGCCGAGATCCCCCTGTGTGTCTGGCGCAAACGCGGCCAGACGTTCGTATTCCGTGGCCAGACCATCCGTTACTGGACGGGGGGGCAGGGTGAGCCACTGTTGCTCATTCATGGCTTCCCGACCGCCAGTTGGGACTGGCATTTCCTGTGGCAGCCACTGACCCAGCGCTATCGGGTGATTGCCTGCGACATGCTCGGCTTTGGCGACTCAGCCAAACCGGCGAATCACGAATACAGCCTGCTGGAGCAGGCCGATCTGCAACAGGCTTTGCTGGCGCACGTGAAGGTCGAGCAGCCGGTGCACCTGTTGGCCCACGATTATGGCGACAGCGTTGCCCAGGAACTGTTGGCCAGGCATTACGAAGCGCGCATTCATATCGCCAGTTGTGTGTTCCTCAATGGCGGCCTGTTTCCCGAAACCCATCGCCCGATACTGATGCAAAAACTCCTGCTCAGCCCCTTGGGCTGGATGATCGGGCGAGCCTTTTCCCGTGACGGTCTGGTGAAGAGTTTCCGGCAGGTCTTCGGTCCGCATAGCCGCCCCACCGAGAGCGAGATGGACGATTTCTGGAGCCTGATCGAGAGCAATCACGGGCCAAGGATCATGCACAAATTGATCGCCTACATCCCTGAGCGGCGTGCCCAGCGCGAGCGTTGGGTCAGCGCGATGCAGCGTGGTGAAGTGCCGTTGCGGGTGATCGATGGTGAGGTCGATCCGATCTCCGGCGCGCACATGGTCGAGCGTTATCGGGAACTGATCCCGAACCCGGACACGGTCTTGTTGCCCGGTATTGGCCACTACCCTCAAACCGAGGCGCCGGGGCAGGTGCTCAAGCATTATCTGGAGTTTCGCGATCAGCTGGTTTCAACGCCGCGCAGGGTCGCCTGTTCCTGATTATCCCCCTGCCTTATCGCGCACCATTCAGCCTCACCCCAGTTCATTGTGACTCGCATTGCCGTGCCTGACACTCGAACTTATTGTCCCCTGGCCTGCTGGAGTCCCCCAATGAATGAGTCTGTGCGCTTCGAAGATAAAGTCGTGATCATCACGGGTGCAGGCGGCGGCCTGGGCCGGGCCCACGCGCTGCTGTTCGCCAAACAGGGCGCCAAAGTGCTGGTCAACGATCTCGGCGGCTCGGCCCAGGGCGAAGGCGCAAACGCTTCGGCGGCCGACCGGGTGGTGGCCGAAATTCGCGAGGCCGGTGGCATCGCCGAGGCCAACCATGACTCCGTCACCGACGGCGACAAAATCGTTCAGAACGCCTTGGACACCTTCGGTCGTGTCGATGTCGTGGTCAACAACGCCGGGATCCTGCGGGACAAAACCTTCCACAAAATGGAAGACGGCGACTGGGACTTGGTTTACCGCGTCCACGTCGAAGGCGCCTACAAAGTCACCCGCGCCGCCTGGCCGCACCTGCGCGAGCAAAACTACGGCCGCATCATCTTCACTGCTTCGACCTCGGGCATTTACGGCAACTTCGGTCAGTCCAACTACGGCATGGCCAAACTCGGCCTCTACGGCCTGACCCGCACACTGGCCATCGAAGGTCGCAAGAACAACATCCTGGTCAACGCCATCGCCCCCACCGGCGGCACCCGCATGACCGAAGGCCTGATCCCGCCGCAAGTCTTCGAACAGCTCAAACCGGAACTGGTCAGCCCGCTGGTGGTGTACCTCGCCAGCGAGAACTGCCAGGAAACCTCCGGGCTGTTTGAAGTCGGTGGCGGCTGGATGGGCAAGGTGCGCTGGGAACGAAGCCTCGGCGCGGGGTTTGATCCTCGGGTTGGTTTCTCCCCCGAAGATGTGGCGGCGCATTGGCAGCAGATCTGCGATTTCGAAGGCGCGGCGCATCCGCAGGACAATCTTGAAGCGCTGAAGGAAATGATGGCGAATTTGCAGAAGTATTCGATTTAATTAAGCCAGCAAGGTCATCGTTCTTGACCTTGCTGGTTCTTAATAGTCGGCCCCGACATCTGGTTTGCAGCGGTCTTCAAGAAAAATACTTGTGAACCAATGCCGCCAGATTCGCGGCCGTTTGCGCATCCATGATCCCGTCGTAGGTTTCCGGGCGAAAGTGCAGCTGAAAGGCCCGAACAAGGTGTGTGAAGCCTTGTTCGGTTGACGCACCGGAAACGTCAAACCCGTAAGTCTTGAACAGTTTGAGCAACTCGCTTCGGGCTGGAATGCCAGTCTCGCAATATTGCTGCAGATAGGTATCTCGGGTGGCATCGTCGAACCATGCACCGACGCCTTTCAAGTAAAGGGCATGCCAGGGGAATTTCGGCCCCGGGTCACTCTTGCGGCCGACCGCAATGTCAGAGTGTCCCAGAACCTGGGTCGGGCTGATGTCCGGGTAACGTTCAAGGATGTTCAGCGCCAGCTCTTCAATGGCGGCAATTTGTTCTGGCTGATACGGCGGAAAGTTGAAAACCCCTTGGCTAAACGTTGCAAGGTTAACGATTTCAACGCCGATAGACGTGTCGTTCAGATTGCTTCGATTGCCCCAGGTACTGACGCCCGCATGCCACGCGCGCTTGGTTTCGTCGACGAGATTGAAAACTTCCTGCCCGGTATAACCTGCTTTCAAGTAGCTCGGATCGGTGATGTCGGGAACCAGGTAGTGGGCGCTGACATTCGGGCCGGTGAGTGCATTGACCGAACTGGAGAAGTTGCCGGCTGTGTAGTGAAAAATCAGAAAGCGTACGCGGGTGTTGAAACTTTTGGTGGCGCGGTACTTGTTGTAATCAATAGGTTTCATGGAAAGAATGCTCGCAGTGAATTAGGTTGTAGTCAGCAGGGTTTTAAATGTGTGGCTGACTTGCGATTAACCTTAATCGCTGGGACGCTTCGCGTGATTACAGAACTATGTAGTCGCTTTCCGAGAAATGTGTAGGTGGTAGGAAGTCTCGCGAGTTTGCATAAGGGCTGGCTGTGAATGGCAGTATAAGAAGCAAGCACGAATGCTTGCTTCTTTGTTTGGATTACTTTATTTCAGTTTTGAATCCCGGTTTTCCGTTGATCGATCGCCATTGTTTTATTGTGTTTATTACTCCGTTGGGACTGTCTTCAATACCCTCTCTTGGGTCATATAAAACGCCTGTGCCGTCGGGGTGTTCTGACGTGAGTACAATGTTTTCTACAATTGCATCATGCTCTTGCTCGGATGAGTAAGTACCCTCGAATAGGCATTCGATGAGGTCTAAGTACTCGTCTTCTATATATTCTTGCAGCGTGTTACGAAGATTCATTTCATTCTCCTTTTGTATTGGAGTGAGTGCTGATATGCAGTTTCGGCGTCATCACCCGAAGGTTGTCCATGTCATAGACCTCACCGCCTGCTCCGATGGGATTGATATGGTGGATTTCATACTTTATTCGCCTACCCACCTGGTCCTGAGGAAGTGCGGCAGGAGCAAGTCGGTGTTTCATATCCATTTGTCTTAACTTTGTAAATTGGCCGCTCAATAATTCATCGTCGCCCATGGCCTTCCAAAATGCCCTACGAAACGCTTTAAAACTCGAAAACTCCCGCCCTCGAAATTTATCTGCAATCTGCATCGGAATCGGCGCTCCTTCTCCCGTCGAGGCTGCACCCAACCAGTTTCCGGAAACTGGTTGTCCGGCGCCACTGGCAATACCGGGATCCTGCCGCCGATCCCTGAACATCGTGAACGTCGGAGGGATCCCGGAGTCGATCGGGAAGACGGTGATGAAGCCACCAAATCCGTAGCGATCCAGCTCTGGAAACGGATCGATTCGTCCCGCGTCGGGGGTGACGGTAGCGCCTTCATAGATCGGCAGGTCAGTGTCGATCAGCGGAAATTCCGTTGAAGGATCCTGCGGTTCTATCAACGGTGTCCAGGTGATGACGGGACCGTTGGAGCCGGTGCTAGCAGAAACGTAAACATTCTTACGTGCGTCAAAGTGAGCAAACCTCACCGGCACACTCGCGGGTACTGTCACTCCGTCAGTGGCAACAACGACGATCTCTACGCTATTGCCTATCGTCCTCGAGCCGAGTCGCACTGGCAGGTCGATCTCCCCTCCGACGGCTGCCAGTTCATACAGGTTGGCCGTTGAATCAGGAGCGAGTTCTGACAGCGGAACACTTACAGAGAAAAGATCACCGTTACCCAGCCTGGAGGGAGCCAATAGGGCGGCGAACCCGACCAGTACCGGCGCTGCTACTGACGCGAGTGCTGCGATAGCCGCGGATACCGCTGCACGTAACGCGGTCCTGAGCGCCAAGGAGGTTGCTGGACTAACGCCGAAGGTCCCGGTTGTGCCGGTAAACGCCGGGCCGAATGCCGCCATTGAACCGACATTGGCAAACGTGGGGCTTTGCCACCGAGCCTCTGTTTCCTCTCGCCATTGCGCCAGGAGGCGTGCTTGCTCGAGTTGTCGTTGGGTCTCAACCTCTGCCGCCAGACGAGCCTGTTGCCGCTCGCGCTCTTGCGCCTGTTTTTCCTTTTGCTGCTGTATCTTCAGATTCGCCAGTTGAGCTTGGCGTTGAGCCACGGCGGCAGCTGTATCAATGACTTTCCTGCGAGTCTCCAGACTCTGTCTTTCTGTTTGTAGTTGCTTTTGTATCTGCTCGATTCGCTGTTCCATGTCAGCTTGGAGGCGAGCCTGCTCGGCTGCGAAATGCTGTGCGGCTGCTTCTGCCTTGGCTTCAGCCTCGGCCAGCGCTGTATTCAATGCTGCAATTCGTGCCCTTTTGTGAGCCTCAAACTGAACCAGATTCGCCTGAAGCTGTGCTTTAGCTTTAGCTTGAACCTGTCTAGTCCTGAAATAGGTTTACACCTGTTTCACCCCAACGCCCGATGCATCGCATCGGGCGTTTTGTATTTCAACGACAGGTGCGGACGCTCGCGGTTGTAGATCGATACCGACTCGCTCACCATTTTCTTCGCCTGCGTTAAATCCTGTGGTCGCTGGAGCAAAAGCTCCGTCTTCAATATCCCGTTTACCCGCTCTGCCAGCGCGTTTTGATAACAATCGTAGCCGTCCGTCATCGAACACCTGATGCCGTATTTTGCGTGCAGTTCCTGGTACATTCCCGAGCAATACTGGCTGCCTCTGTCCGAGTGATGAACCAGTGGCTGCTCCGTTCGACGGTGCTTCACCGCCCGGCGCAGCGCCTGTGCGACCGACTCGGTGTGCAGGCTTTCATGGACGTGATAGCCCACGATCTTTCGCGAAAAAGCATCCGTCACAAGGCTCAGATAGGCCACGCCTTCCTGAGTGGGCAGATAGGTGATGTCAGCCACCCAGACCTGTTCCGGGCCGCTGGGAACAACCTGTTCAGGCCCCGGTTTGAGCAGGTTCGGATGGCGTCGAAAGCGATGATGACTGTCGGTTGTCTTGTGATACGCCCGCTTACGGGCTACCAATAAACGCCGTTCGCGCAGAATCGAAAACAGGCGATCTCGCCCTACTTGCAGCTCAAGCAGTGGCTGACATTGCAGCAGGTAATGCAGCTTTCTAGTGCCCAGCCGCGGCTGCCGCAGGCGCTTTTGCTGAACGAAATCGGCAACTTTCTGATCCAGAATCAGACGAGCAGCATCGGCGCGATTGCGTTTGTAGTAAGCCTGTCGGCTTATCCCCATAAACTGGCAAGCCCTGCTGATGCTCAGGTTTTGGATTCGTTTTTGCGTGAGGACTTGCCGGGACGCTTTTTTACGACAGAGAGACCGTAGTCATTTTTCAAGACGTCCACGACCGCCTCGAAAAACTGCGCTTTCTGATTGGACAGCGCCAACTGCTCTTCAAGCTCTTTGATGCGCTGCTCTGGCGTTAATGGTCGGTTTTTGTCGGGCATAGACCCCATCCTCGGCGAGCCAATGTAGGTGCCGGGGCTCCAATCTTGACGACCGTGCTTGCGTAACCACGTCAGAACGGTCGTTTTGCCTTGAATCCCGTAGCGCTCCTGAGCCTCTTTATAACTCAGCTCGCCTTTTTCGACCTGGTCGACGACCGACAATTTAAAGGTCAGCGTGTAGTCTCGCTGACTACGCCTTTTTGCTGATTCCATTACACCCTCCTGAAAAACAGATCAGAAGGTGTAAACCTTATTCAGGACGGGACAACCTCAACAAAAAAGTCAGCTTTCGCCTGTATGCGTGCCTTTTCAGCGGCAACACGTCGTGCTTCTTGTTCCGCCGCCAATCGTGCCTGTTCAGCAGCAACACGTTGGGCTTCCGCCGCTGCCGCTTGCGCTTGATCATTGGCCTGCACGGCAGCCAGCGACTTGTGAACTTCGACTTGTTGCTGGTTGAGCATTTGGATTGATTGCGACAGCAAATTCGCTTCGTGGGCGGCTCTGTACGAGTTTGCCCAAGCCTGCATTGCAACCCCTCGCGCATTGACTGCCCTATCGATGCTCTGTGCTTTTCGAAAGTAGTCATGAAAGTCTTTATTAAGCGGGTCACCCCCAAAGAACTGATGGGCAAGTGCGGTCTTTTGATGAAGTTCAGCCGTCTTCCTGACAATCAGCGTGTGGCGTACTCCTAGCTCTCGAATTATTGCTTCTGCAGGAGGAAGTGGGTGAGTGGGGCCTTCTAATCGTGTTGCGACCAGATCTTGCTCGATAGATTGCGCCAGTTGTTCTGTACGCGTTTGAAACTCCCGCGCAGTTTTCATACTGTGGGTAGTAAATGCCCGCGAATTGACTACAACGTTCGTCGGAATGCCAAACATGCCGCTATGGGGGAGAGTTGGGGGTGTTCCGCGAATTATCGGGGTGTTCGGAGGCGCTATTCCTATTGTATGGACGGCTTCGGTTAATACCCATGGTGGGGGATTTTGCATATTCATATCCTTTTGAATGTGCTTGGTGTTTTAAAAAGAAAGACTTGCTGGTCAGCCATTACGAAGATGGATGCCAGCTATTGCTTCGTGCCATTTAAAGTTACAGCAGAAGTGGAAGCCGCGGATCTGAGAGGTGTGTAGGGCGTTACATATGAAGCTGAGGGAGGTTTCTATTGGGCAGGAGTAACGGCAGGATTATCTTTTGCGTAAAAAGATGTTTCTTATAGTGTTATCGGAAACATCCTGTAGGGCCGTCTTAAACAAAAGTTGCTCGTCACAAAACCACCGCCCATAAAAAAGGCCGCTGCATACGCAGCGGCCAAAGTAAGACGATTGATCAAGGAGCAATAAATCAACGTCAGTGAACACAGGGCGATGAACCGAAAATCTTCAATTCATCTGAAATCTGTCGCTAATGGCGTGGACGGGCCACCGCCATCGCTTCGTGCTTTCCGGCCGTTTGCCGTGAAAGCCCGGCAAGAATAAGCGCTTGAGCCAAAAGGAAAAATAGCAATTCACGACATGAACTGTTGCAGCATGAGTAACAGTCGCCCCAAGCCCCCGCCCACACGCCATGCGTTGCGTTGATAACCCCCCATCCAGCCCATCCATAACCCGCGCAAATCCCCGTCCCATGCGGGCATTCATCCTTTGGAGGTACATCGCGAATACCTCCTTGGTGCGCTTATCGCTCCCAACGTGCGGCAGTAGGGTGGGGCCTTCTGTCACTCACCGGGGAAGACGCATGACAAAAACAACAATGCGCGCCATCTTCACGCCGCAAGCGCTCGCCGCTGCGGTTGCCTTGGGTTGCTGCGCCCAGGCGCAGGCCGTTTCATTCAACATTGGGGAAATCGAGGGGACCTTTGACTCTTCGCTGTCCGTCGGCGCGAGCTGGGGCATGCGCGATGCCGACAAATCCCTGGTGGGCGTCGTCAATGGCGGGACCGGCCAGTCTTCGACCGGGGATGACGGGCGGCTGAACTTCAAGAAGGGCGAAACCTTCTCCAAGATCTTCAAGGGCATTCATGACCTCGAATTGAAGTACGGCGACACCGGGGTGTTTGTGCGTGGCAAGTACTGGTACGACTTCGAACTCAAGGACGAGGACCGCGAGTTCAAACCGATCAGTGACAGCGGTCGTAAAGAAGGCGCCAAGTCTTCCGGGGCGCAGTTGCTCGACGCCTTTGTCTATCACAACTATTCCATTGCCGATCTGCCGGGCACTGTGCGCGCCGGCAAGCAGGTGGTCAGTTGGGGCGAAAGCACCTTCATCGGCAACTCAATCAACAGCATCAACCCGGTCGACGTTTCAGCGTTTCGCCGTCCTGGCGCCGAAATCAAGGAAGGCCTGATTCCGGTGAACATGCTGTTCGCCTCCCAAAGCCTGACCAACCAACTCTCGGTGGAAGGTTTCTATCAACTGGAGTGGGATCAGACTGTCGTCGACAACTGCGGCACCTTCTTCGGTAACGACGTGGTGGCAGACGGTTGCAACAAGAATTACACGGTTGCCAGCCCGGCGATCGCACCGTTGCAACCGATCGCTGCAGCGTTTGGCCAAGGCTTCGAGGTCAGTCAGGAAGGTGTGATCGTCCCGCGTGGCGGTGACCGCGATGCCCGCGACTCCGGGCAGTGGGGGACGGCGCTGCGCTGGCTCGGCGACGACACTGAGTACGGCCTGTACTTCATGAACTATCACAGCCGCAGCCCGACGGTCGGCACCACCACTGCCGGCCTGACAACGCTGGCACGGATCCCGGCCATCGTCGCTGCCGCCAACAGAATCGCGCCCGGTACCGGGTCTGCACTGGCTCAGAGTGTGATGCTCGGACGCGGCCAGTATTACCTCGAATACCCGGAAGACATTCGTCTCTACGGCGCGAGCTTTTCCACCACCTTGCCTACCGGCACGGCGTGGACCGGCGAGATCAGCTATCGCCCCAACTTGCCGGTGCAGATCAACAGCACCGACCTGACCCTCGCCATGCTCAACCCGATTGCCGGCGGCGCGGCTTCACCGATTGCGACGAGGCCCGGCGCCGACAACAAAGGCTATCGCCGCAAGGAAGTGACGCAGGTCCAGAGCACCCTGACCCACTTCATCGATCAGGTCGCGGGGGTGGATCGTCTGACCCTGGTGGGTGAGGCCGCGGTGGTCCATGTCGGTGGTCTGGAGGCCCGCAGCAAATTGCGTTATGGCCGTGACTCGGTCTACGGCCAGTACGGTTTCGGCGGTGATACCGACGGTTTCGTCACCTCGACCTCCTGGGGCTACCGCGCCCGCGCGATCCTTGATTACAACAACGTCATCGCCGGGATCAATTTCAAACCCAACCTGTCGTGGTCCCACGATGTTGCTGGTTACGGCCCCAACGGTCTGTTCAACGAAGGCGCCAAGGCGATCAGCGTCGGCGTCGATGCCGACTACCGCAACACCTATACCGCGAGCCTCAGTTACACCGATTTCTTCGGTGGTGACTACAACACCCTGGAAGATCGCGACTTCCTGGCGTTGAGCTTTGGCTTGAACTTCTGATCTGGCTGAGAAGGATGATTTCCATGCGCAAGATGATTCTGCAATACGGCGTTCTGGCCCTGAGTCTGTTGGCCGCCGATGTGATGGCCGCGGTGTCGCCGGAAGAAGCGAACAAACTCGGCACCAGCCTGACGCCGTTGGGCGCCGAGAAGGCCGGCAATGCCGATGGCTCGATTCCGGCCTGGACCGGTGGCCTACCGAAAAACGCCGGTGCGGTGGACAGCAAAGGTTTCCTGGCCGACCCGTTCGCCAATGAAAAACCGCTGTTCACCATCACCGCGGCAACGGTCGATAAATACAAGGACAAGCTCTCCGATGGCCAGATAGCGATGTTCAAGCGTTATCCCGAGACCTACAAAATCCCGGTCTACCCGACACACCGGACCGTGGCCGTGCCGCCGGAAATCTACGAGTCGGCCAAGCGCAGCGCGCTCACCGTGACGCCGATCAACGACGGTAATGGCCTGGCCAATTTCACCGGCAATCGCTACTACGCCTTTCCGATTCCGAAGAACGGCGTCGAAGTGATCTGGAACCATGTCACCCGTTATCACGGCGGCAATCTGCGCCGCACCGTCACCCAGGCAATGCCGCAGTCCAACGGTGATTTCACCGTGATCCGCTTCAAGGATGAAGTCGCGGTGCCGTCGCTGCTGGGGGATCTGAAACCGGGTAGCGACGAAAACGTCCTCAACTATTTCAAGCAAGAGGTGACGGCGCCGGCACGGCTGGCGGGCAACGTGCTGCTGGTTCACGAGACCCTCGATCAGGTCAAGGAACCGCGCAAGGCGTGGATCTATAACTCCGGCCAACGCCGCGTACGGCGTGCGCCGCAAGTGGCTTATGACGGTGTGGGCACTTCCTCCGATGGACTGCGCACCACCGACAACTTCGACATGTTTTCCGGCGCACCGGATCGCTACGACTGGAAGCTGGTCGGCAAGAAAGAAATGTACATCCCTTACAACAGCTACAAGCTCGACTCGCCCAGCCTCAAGTACACCGATGTGATCAAGGCCGGGCATATCAATCAGGATCTGACCCGCTATGAGTTGCACCGGGTCTGGGAGATCGTGGCCACGGTCAAGCCGAACGAGCGGCACGTGTATGCCAAGCGTCACATGTACATCGACGAAGACAGCTGGCAGGTGGCGCTGGCCGATCACTACGACGGTCGCGGTCAGCTCTGGCGTGTGGCCGAAGGTCACGCTCAGTTCTACTACGACCACCAGGTGCCGGCCTATACGGTCGAGGCGCTGTATGACTTGATCGCCGGTCGTTACATTGCACTGGGGATGAAGAACGAGGAGAAACGCAGCTTCGAATTCAACATTGACGCAAAGGCGGGAGACTACACGCCGGCAGCCCTGCGGAGTACGGGGGTAAGGTAATCGTCCTACAGGCTCCTACACACAAAGGTGACCCTCCGGTCACCTTTTTTATAGGCACAAATCAGTACGCTGAATACTTCTTCAACAAGCTGCAAAGAGAGGGCTAGGGTGGCGCCACAATTATAAAAAGGCGCACCACTATGACCGCCATGACGCTGTGTCTGGACCGTCCTGGACACCTGCCCCGTCTGTCTCCCCACCACCTGTCTCGCGACCGGTTGATCGAACCGTTACTGGCATCGACGGCGCGGGTGAAATTGCTCTGTGCGCCTGCCGGTAGTGGCAAGAGTGCGCTGCTCGCCGAATGCCTGTTGCAGGCGCCCGCGCAGTGTCAGGTCTGTTGGTTGCCGTTGGTGGGAGAGCCGATCAATGTTGTCGATTTTCGGCGGCGGTTGGCTCAGGCGCTGGGGCTGACCTCGTCGGATGAGCCCACGTTGCTGGAGTATCTGACGCGATCACAGATGCCTACCTGGCTGTTTCTCGATGACTATTGCCGCGTCCCGAACCCCGAGTTGGACCTGCTGCTGGATCGCATGCTAACGGTCAGCAGCCCGATGGTGACCTGGTGGTTGGGCACCCGTCGTCGCCCACAATGCAACTGGCCGCGATTGCTGCTCGATGACGAGTTGTACGAGTGCGAGAGCGCTTCGTTGGCTTTTACTTCAGGAGAAGTCGAGCAACTGTTGCAGCCCTGGGTACCGGAGCAGGCCAGCAAGGTGGCCAGTCGGATCATCCAGCGCACCGGCGGCTGGTGTGCCGGTGTGCGGATTGCATTGCTGCAGAAGTGCGACTGGTCGCGTCAGGACAAACCCCTGGGACGGGCGGACACTTTGCTCGATTACCTGGAGCATGAGTTGTTCAGCTCGCTGACGCCTGAGTTGAGCGAGGCCTGGCGCGTGCTGGCCCACTTGCCCCGCTTCAATGCCCGGCTGTGCGATCACCTGTTCGGGGCCGGAGAGGGCGCTCAGTTCTTGCGGACCTTGCAAGCGCTGGGCTGTTTTATCGAACCTTGGGGGGACTCCACCGATTGGCTGCAGATATTCACCCCGTTCACGCAGTTGTTGCGCGATGAGCAATGGCCGGCGGGACGCTCCTGGCATCGGCGTGCCTGCCAATGGTTCTGTACCGAACAGGACTGGAAATCGGCCTTCGAACAGGCAATGCTCGCCGAGGAATACGAAGTGGCGGTCAGTCTGTTGCAGCACTTCAGTTTCGAGCATTTGTTCGAGGAGCAAACGGTGGTGCTGTTGTTGCGTTTGCATGAGCAGCAAGGCGAGGCACTGACGCTGGGCAGCCCGCAATTGGTCGGATTGATTACAGCTGCGCTGTTATTCGCCGGACGTTTCGAACAGGCGACTGCCTGTATCGCTCATTTGGCGCATTTCACGCCTCAACCCTCGGCGGTGCTTCAGCGTCAACTGATTGCACGTTGGCAGGCCCTGCAGGGTTGGTTGCTGCATTTACAGGGACGAATGGAGGCTTCGCGCGCGCACTTTCTTGACGCGTTGAGCGCGCTCGATCCCGAATGTTGGACGGCGCGCCTGATGTGTTTGTCCGGTTTGACGCAACAGGCATTGCTAAGGGGCGAACTCGACGTGGCGCAAGCCCACAACCGCGAGGCGCTGTGCCTGGCGCGGGCGCAAGGTTCGCTGGTGTTCGAGGGCCTGATGGAGCTCGATCATGCGCAATGGCTGGAGCAGCGTGGCGCCCCGGCTCGCGCCGAGAGTTTGTTGTTCAACATACATGAACTGCTCTGCCAGCAGGCCGGCCGGCCCGCGCCGTTGCTTGGGCGTATCGCTTTGCGACGTGGGCGACTGGCGTTAACCATGGGCCAGGATGAACACGCACGCGAGTGCTTTCAGCGCGGTCTCGAGTTGTGTCTGCGCAGTCACGACAAGCGTGTGTTATATGGATTTCTTGGTCTCGCGCAACTGGCGGCCAATCAGGGTGATTACACCCAGGCGTTTGTCCAATTGCGCGATGCTGAACGGCTGATGCAGCAGCGACAAATTCCGGATACCGTCTATCGTGGCGTCCTGTTGCAAGTCAGCAGTCAGTTCTGGTTGCAGCAGGGGCGACCGCAACTGGCCCATGAGGCACTGACGCGGGTACTGCGTCATTATTGTGGGCCGCAGGCTCGCCAGGCTCGCCAGGCTCCCCCGGCAACACTGGAGCTTATTCCGCGGATTGAGTATCTGTTGATTCTGGCCGAGGTTTATCTGCAACAGCTCAGCAACGCCGCAGCGTTGCTTCAAACTCTGATCGACAATGCGCACGCCAACGGTATGTACGCCCTCGAAGCGGAATTGCATCTGGCGCGGGCCGAAGTGATCTGGCTTCAGGGTGAATCGCATCTGGCCACTGCAACTTTGCAAGAAGGGGAGCAAATGATCAGCCGTTGCCAAGGGCGGCAAGCGTGGCGCGAGTTGCAATTGCGACAACCCCAGTGGCTGCGTACCTCTGCAGCGGAGGTGTCGATCACCGAACTGTCTGTTGAGGCTCACAGTTCCAGTCCCCTCAGTAAACGGGAACTTGAAGTTTTGCAGTTGATCGCACAGGGCAACTCCAATCAACAGATTGCCGATGTATTGTTCATCTCGTTACATACAGTAAAAACTCACGCCCGTAGAATTAATGGAAAGTTGGGGGTTGAACGCAGAACGCAAGCTGTGGCCAAGGCTAAGTTGTTAGGTATGTGCTCGTAAAGGTTCCTGTATTTGATTTTGTTTATATGTACTTGCTCTTGTTTGTTTTTGTTTCCGGTAATAAGTTGTTCGCGTTTATAATATTTTGTGTTTTTTGATCTGTGTTGTTTTGCATTGTTCTGGAGTAAGTTTTCGCTAAATGCTTTGACGCCAAGTCAGGCATAAACGTGGTAACTAAGGATGATGAATATGAACAGTTTATTTAATGCAAAGGCGTTGATTGCCAACGCAAGACCTTCGTGGCTGGACGGAATAACTCAGGATGATCGCGAGCGCTATTTAATGCAGGAAGCAAGGCTGGTTGCGAGAGAAAGTGAGTTGAAAGAACAGTTGGGGCACTTCAGCTCGCTCAAAGACTTTGCCCATAGTATTGCCAATCAGCTCATTAAACGGGACTTTGACCAGGACCTGGATGCCGATGAAATTGTGTGTAATGCCCGTTATACATTCCAGGTGGGAGGGCGGAAGATCGAGCAGGAAGATACTCGCACCCTGACCGAGCAGTTAATCTACGGCCTTTACGAGGAGGGGCAAAGGGCCAAACTCGTATTCAAGGGTGACGGACTTCCCGCCGAGCTGAATCAGCAATGGTTTGAAAAGATCATGACCTCCGATGCCCGGGCTGTTTACGGTGCCGAGTTTCGTTCTCTGTATCAGCGTCAAGAAGTCATGCAAGCCTTGAAGGAAGTCATGAGCCAGCGCTTGTTGCTGAGTGCGTTGGCTGCTCGTCATCAGGGGCACATCAACGACAAGAACTTCGCACGGATTGTCTCCGCCTTGAACGGCGACCAGCTATTCATCATTGATGGCGTGCGCCTCATCGACAACACGCGTGCGCTTCAGCAGTTGATTCTGGTCGCAAGACGCGATGGTCGGGACGGTTTCCTGCTGTATGCGCCTGGCTCGCCAGGTGGACAGGACTGGTACGAATGCCAGGATTTGCAGCGAGTAGGTATGCTGGTTGGCGGATGGACAAAAGACAGCAAAGGTCGGGACTACCTGACCTGGCAGGCCCACGCTTGGGATCGAGAAGCCATTGCCACCTATCTGAAACAGGTCGAACGTCTGCCGAGTACCTGGAAGGGAGTGAGCCCGGTTGGATGGAATTACAAAAGCGATGCAGTACTGAACGGCTTCATTGAAAACATTCGCACCTGGCGAGTGAACGAGGAAGAGTCCCGGACACCTTACGAATATCGCACGGCTTCTGACGCTCAACGCCAGAACTTTGCCCGCACTCGGTGCGAACTCAAGGCCTTGCAGGTCATTGCCACACGTGAGGGCGGATTCATTCCCTACGGCAAGTTCTGCTTCGATCTGATTAAACAGAGTATCGAACAAGTGCTGGCTGAAAGGGGGGAGCGGGCAACGGTCAATCCTGATCGCATCTTTGTATCCGTCAGTCCGCAATTGGGTATGACGCTGACCGAACTGATCAGCACCGAAACGCATTTTTACGCCGATGAAAAACAAACGCCTTGGAGCTATCCGCGATTTACCCTGGAACATGATCATCCGCCGATCAGCAAACTTGATATCCGGGATATTGCCGGCTGGTCGCGTACGCTGCGCCCGGGCGAAAAGTACATCGAAATGCTGCGTTCGAAGCATTTGAATAGAAGCCATCCCGAGGGTGCGCTTAAACGAATGGTTCACCTGGAAGTCCAGCGCCGCCAAATGAAAGTGGGGGTGATGCAGGAACGTTTTAACGGTCGTTTGACTTCCGAGCAGTATCGGCACCTGATGAATGTGATTGAAGCCCTGGAAAAAATTGACACACGACCGATTCTCATGGGTGAAAATCCGAGAGATCTTCGCTTCAGCGCAATGTTCAAGTTGCATTTGCGAGACAAACTGGTGGTCGGCGTATTCGTTTTCCGATTGGTCATTGGTGATCGGATTGAGGAGTTCCTGTATACGCCTGACGCACCTGACGGCCGACTGATTCGTCCGCATTCGGAATTTGTATCCGACGTCAAGAAACTCAAATTCGGCAACTATTTCTATGACCGGGTTCGTTATAAGGATCAGCGGGTGGTGGGTACGTACATCACCGATCTGGAACAGCTTGGCAACTTCAATGAGGCCCCGGTTCTGCCACGCAACAGTCGCGTCAGAGACTTGGGCAGCAGTTATGACGATCTGATTAATCGCACGATTTACGATGTCGATGAAAAGACCGAAAGCCTTGACGAAGTCATCTTCAAGCTGGTGTTCGGCGCGGTGCAGGCTGCGGCCGCCGTTGTCAGCGTGGTGATTCCGCCGGTGGGCATTGCAATGAGTGTGGTGTTGTTCACCAAAAGTGTGGCGGATGGTGCCGAAGCCTATAACGACGGGGATCGCGCCTCTGCGGCAACGCATTTTCTGGATGCACTGATCGAACTGGCGTCGCTGGGTAAAGCCGGTTACAGCAAGACCCAGCCAACCAAGTTGCAGCAGGACTTTATCGGATTGTTGGGCGATATGTATTCGGTTCAGAAGTTTTACACCCAGGCGACCGGGCACCAGAAATTGCCTTTACAGGCGCTCGAGGTCATTCAAGCTATTCTTGATGATCCACAAGCCCTCGACAGCAAAACTCGTCTGCTGTAACGGCTGAGACAAAAGGGATAAGTACCTTGTATTCATCGATCAGGAAATTGGCGTAATACGTTGAATTCCATTGTGCTGCACAAATCTCATGTCAATGAATCCGGGATCGGCTGATAGCCCATCCGCCAACTAACGGCCCGCGTCGCCGCCAGCAATCGCTGCGCCGCCGGGCCGTTTTCGTCGGCGTGAAACAACGACGCCGGGCCAACAATCGTCATCACCGCCGCAACATGCCCGACAGCATTGAACACCGGCGCCGACAACGCATCGACCCCCGGCATCAGCAAACCATGCACATGATGCAGACCGCGTTCGCGGATCTGTTCGCACAGCGCCGTATAGGCCTGATCATCCGCCAGCGCATGTGAAGCGCTGCCTTGCAGTTCCTGCTCGCGCAACTCCACGGTTTCACGCTTCGGCAGATAGGCACCGAACACAAGCCCTGTTGAAGAACTGAGCAACGGCAACACCGAACCCAATTGCGTCACCACCGTCACCGCGCGCACCGCCGGTTCGATATGCACCACGGTCGCGCCTTGATTGCCCCACACCGCCAGGAAGCAGGTTTCGTTCAACTCATCGCGCAATTCAGCCAGGGGCAGGGCGCCGACTTTCAGCACGTCCATACTGTTGAGTGCGGCGAGACCGACGCGCAAGGCCTCGCGGCCCAGACCGTAGTGGTTGGTAGCAGCATTCTGTTCAGCAAAACCGCTGGCAATCAGCGCCTGCAAATAGCGGTGAACCTTGCTCGCCGGCATCTGCACGTGTTCGGCCAAGCGTGACAACGAGGTGGATGGCGATAACTCGGCCAAGGCCTTGAGGATGTCGGTGCCGACCTCGGCCGAGCGGACTTTCTGTTTATCGTTGCTGCGCGGCGTTTCCATGGAGGCGGTCTGATCCCGGGACGAATGGGCGTCTTTATAGCTTGACGGTCAATACCAATCAAATTACGTTAAGCGTAATCGAATTACGATAAAAATAACCCGGGCGTGCCGAGACCTCTTGAATGGAGCGACGGGCCATGCCTACTCCCTGTTCAGGAGGCTCCATGAACCTCGATTCAACGGCGCCAGCGCTGGCTTATCAGTCCGGCTTCGGCAACGAGTTCAGCAGCGAAGCGTTGCCCGGCGCACTGCCCGTCGGCCAGAATTCCCCGCAAAAAGCCCCGTACGGTCTCTACACCGAATTGTTCTCCGGCACGGCGTTCACCATGTCTCGCAGCGAAGCGCGGCGCACCTGGATGTACCGCATTCAGCCGTCGGCCAATCACCCGGCGTTCGTCAAACTGGATCGGCAACTGGCCGGCGGCCCGTTGGGTGAAGTGACCCCGAATCGCCTGCGCTGGAACCCGTTGGACATCCCGACCGAGCCGACCGATTTCATCGACGGCCTGGTGAGCATGGCCGCCAACTCGGGCGCGGAAAAACCGGCCGGAATCAGCATCTACAGTTACCGCGCCAACCGCTCCATGGAGCGCGTGTTTTTCAACGCCGACGGCGAACTGTTGCTGGTGCCGGAACTGGGGCGTTTGCGCATCGCAACGGAATTGGGCGTGCTGGAACTGGAGCCGCTGGAAATCGCTGTGCTGCCGCGCGGTCTGAAATTTCGCGTTGAACTGCTCGACCCGCAAGCTCGCGGCTACATTGCCGAGAACCACGGCGCGCCGCTGCGTCTGCCCGACCTCGGGCCGATCGGCAGCAATGGTCTGGCCAACGCGCGGGACTTCCTGTCGCCGGTCGCGCATTACGAAAACCTCAAACAACCGACCACGCTGGTGCAGAAATTCCTCGGCCAGTTGTGGGGCTGCGAGCTCGATCATTCGCCGCTGAACGTGGTTGCCTGGCACGGCAATAACGTGCCGTACAAATATGACCTGCGTCGTTTCAACACCATCGGCACGGTCAGCTTCGATCACCCGGATCCGTCGATCTTCACCGTCCTGACGTCGCCAACCAGCGTCCACGGTCTGGCCAATCTCGACTTCGTGATCTTCCCACCGCGCTGGATGGTCGCCGAGAAAACCTTCCGTCCACCGTGGTTCCACCGCAACCTGATGAACGAATTCATGGGCCTGATCAAGGGCGAGTACGATGCCAAGGCCGAAGGCTTCGTGCCCGGCGGTGCGTCCTTGCACAGTTGCATGAGCGCCCACGGCCCGGATGGCGAAACCTGCACCAAGGCGATCAACGCCGAACTCGCGCCAGCGAAAATCGACAACACCATGGCCTTCATGTTCGAGACCAGCCAGGTGCTGCGTCCGAGCCGTTTCGCCCTGGATTGCCCGCAACTGCAAAACAACTACGATGCCTGCTGGGCCACGCTGCCCGCCACTTTCGACCCGACCCGGAGATAACCCATGACTCAGACTTCCATCACTCGTAGCTGGGTTGCCTCCGCCAACGGCCATGCTGATTTCCCATTGCAAAACCTGCCGCTGGGCGTGTTCAGCGTGAAGGGGTCGGCACCGCGCAGTGGCGTGGCCATTGGCGAACATATCTTTGATCTGGAAGCTGCACTGGACGCCGGCCTGTTCGATGGCGTCGCAAAAACTGCAGTCGAAGCCACCCGTGGCGGTCAGCTGAACGCGTTCTTCGAACTGGGTCGTGACGCTCGCGTTGCCCTGCGCGAACGCCTGCTGGAACTGTTCAAAGAAGGCAGCACCCTGCACGGCAAGATCGAAGCCCAAGGCGCAAAACTGCTGCCGCTGGCGGCGAATTGCGAGATGCACCTGCCAGCGAAAATCAACGACTACACCGACTTCTACGTCGGCATCGAGCACGCGCAGAACGTCGGCAAACTGTTCCGTCCGGACAACCCGTTGCTGCCGAACTACAAGTACGTACCGATCGGCTACCACGGCCGCGCCTCGACCATTCGCCCGTCGGGCACCGATGTTCGCCGTCCGAAAGGCCAGACACTGCCAGCCGGCCAAACCGAGCCGACGTTTGGCCCATGCGCACGTCTGGACTATGAGCTGGAGCTGGGCATTTGGATCGGTCAAGGCAACGAGATGGGCGACTCGATCGCCATCGGTGACGCTGCCGATCACATCGCCGGTTTCTGCCTGCTCAACGACTGGTCGGCGCGAGATATCCAGGCCTGGGAATACCAGCCGCTGGGGCCGTTCCTGTCGAAGAGTTTCATCACCAGCATCTCGCCGTGGGTGGTGACTGCCGAAGCGCTGGAGCCGTTCCGTCGTGCTCAGCCGGCACGTCCGGAAGGCGATCCACAGCCGCTGCCGTACCTGTTCGACAAGCGCGATCAAGCGGCGGGTGCCTTCGACATCGAACTGGAAGTGTTGCTGCTCACCGAAGGCCTGCGCGAGCAAAAACTGCCGGCCCACCGCCTGACTCTGAGCAATACCAAACACATGTACTGGACCGTGGCGCAAATGGTCGCGCACCACAGCGTCAACGGCTGCCAGTTGCAGGCCGGTGACCTGTTCGGTTCGGGCACGTTGTCGGGGCCTGAGAACGGTCAGTTCGGCAGCCTGCTGGAAATCACCGAGGGCGGTAAAAAGCCGATCGAACTCGCGTCCGGCGAGGTGCGCAAGTTCCTTGAGGACGGCGACGAAATCATCCTGCGCGCCCGTTGCAGCCGCGAGGGTTTTGCCTCCATCGGTTTCGGCGAATGCCGCGGCAAAGTGCTGTCGGCGCGCTAAGAGGATCGGGTCATGGAACTCTATACCTACTACCGTTCGACTTCGTCCTATCGGGTGCGCATTGCGTTGGCGCTTAAGGGGCTGGACTACCAGGCGCTGCCGATCAACCTGATCGCGCCGCCAGGTGGCGAACATCGACAGCCGCCGTATCTCGGCATCAACCCGCAAGGCCGGGTGCCGGCCTTGCGCACCGACGAAGGCGAACTGCTGATCCAGTCGCCGGCGATCATCGAATACCTGGAGGAACGTTATCCACAGGTGCCGCTGCTCTCCAAAGACTTCGCGGCTCGCGCCCATGAGCGTGGCGTGGCGGCAGTGATTGGTTGCGATGTGCATCCGCTGCACAACGTCAGCGTACTCAACAAGCTGCGGCAGTTGGGCCACGATGAACCGCAAGTGGTGGAGTGGATCGGGCACTGGATCAGCCAAGGGTTGGCGACGGTGGAACAGTTGATCGGCGATGAGGGTTATTGCTTTGGTCCGACGCCTGGGCTGGCGGATGTTTACCTGATTCCGCAGCTGTACGCGGCCGAGCGCTTCAGCCTTTCACTTGAGGTGTATCCGCGGATTCGCCGAGTGGCGGCGTTGGCGGCGCAGCATCCCGCCTTCATCAAGGCGCATCCGGCGGGCCAGCCAGATACCCCTTAAAAACATCAGATCAAAAGATCGCAGCCTCGTTTCACTCGACAGCTCCTACAGGAAATCGCGACCCCCTGTAGGAGCTGTCGAGTGAAACGAGGCTGCGATCCTTTGCTTTTAATGGACGATAGAGTTTGGCGGCAGGTGCCCTAATCGTTCAGTCAGGCGAATCCGCTGGATCGGGTCGTCACTGAGCAGCAGTGCATGCTCGAGGTCGAAGCGCTCGGCATTCGGGCAATCCAGCCGTTGATAGAGGCTGGCCCGGGCGAGGTAGTCGGAGGCGCTGGCGTTGCCCAGTTCCAGCACTCGTTCGGCGTCGATCAGAGCGCCGATGTAGTCATCGTTAGAAAGGTGTAACTGACGCAGGTTGCGCGACAGCCGCTGTAGCATTTGCACCGGCTCGGCGGTGAGCAAATGCTCGGCGCCAAGCTTCATGTTCGGGCCGTACTGGCGTTGCAGCAGTTCCCGGCAATCGTTGGGGTACAACCGACGTCCGCCGCATGGGTCGAGCAGGTGATCGGCGCCCGGTACCCGCAGCAGGAAATGCCCGGGGAAGTTGACTCCAACCATGGGAATTTCCAGCCCTTTGGCCAGTTCCAGGGCAATCAATCCCAGACTCAGCGGCTGCCCGCGTCTGCGTTCCAGCACTTTATTGACCAGCGCGACTTGCGGACGCAATGGCGTGGAGTCGTCCTGAGCGAATCCCAGGTCATTCATACGCCGTAACAACGGCTGGGCCAACTCGCTCACCGGCAACATCGGCAAGCCATAACTGACCCGTTGTTGCAGGTCCTTGAAATCTTGCAGCACCGCCTCCGGATTTACCTCAGTGTCGTGTTCGGCGGCAATCCACAGCGCCGCCTCGAACAGCGCGGGCGGTGAACGTTGCAGACAGTCGAAAAAACGTTGGCGGGGGGTCATCAAAATCTCCGGCTAATGCCTCGTTTTAGCCCCGTCTCCGCCATTCGTCCAGTGCCGGACATAGGCGGTTGCAGGTTATGTCCGAAAGTCTGCATGGTGGCGTCGCTTATTCCGGTGCGCTTCTGCAATTTTCGGGCGCAAGCCTATACTGGCGACTACAAGAAGTGATTCGGGAGCCCGACGATGTTCGCTCTCATGCAAAGCACTCGCCTTGAATCCCTGCATCTGAGCGTCGACTCGGTCACCGGGTTGAAGGCGGTCATTGCCATTCATAACAGCCGTCTGGGGCCTGCCCTGGGCGGGTGTCGTTACCTTGCCTATCCGAGCGACGAGTCCGCCGTCGAGGATGCGGTGCGCCTCGCCCAAGGCATGAGTTACAAGGCGGCGCTGGCCGGCCTGGCTCAGGGCGGCGGCGTGGCGGTGATTGTTCGCCCGGTCCATGTGGAAAACCGCGCCGCGCTATTCGAAGCCTTCGGGCGTTGCATCAATCAGCTCGACGGCCGCTACATCACCGCCATCGACAGTGGCACCTCCGTGGCGGACATGGATTGCATCGCCCAACAAACCCAACACGTCACCAGCACCACCTCGGCGGGCGACCCTGCACCGCACGCGGCGATGGGCGTGTTCACCGGTATTCGTGCGACCGCCATGGCCCGGCTGGGCAGCGATAACCTCGAAGGCCTGCGAGTGGCGATTCAAGGGCTCGGCAACGTTGGCTATGCCCTCGCCGAACAACTGCACGCCGCCGGTGCCGAGCTGCTGGTCAGTGACATCGATCACGGCAAGGTCCAACTGGCGATGGAGCAACTTGGCGCTCACCCGATCGCCAACGACGCGCTGCTCAGCACCCCTTGTGACATTCTCGCGCCCTGCGGCCTCGGTGGCGTGCTCAATAGCCACAGCGTGACGCAACTGCGTTGCGCGGCGGTGGCCGGCTCGGCGAACAACCAATTGACCCATCTGGAAGTCGCCGATCAACTGGAGCGGCGGGGCATTCTGTATGCGCCGGACTATGTGATCAATTCCGGCGGGCTGATCTACGTTTCGCTCAAGCACCGCGGCGAAGCGCTCACGACCATCACCGCACACCTGTCGAAAATCAGCTCCCGGCTGACCGAAGTCTTCGCCCATGCCCAAGCGGAAAAACGCTCGCCGGCCCGAGTGGCTGACGAGTTGGCGGAGAAAGTGCTGTATCGATGAGGTTGAACCGATGAAGGAGTGAGGGCCTATCCGGCAGACTTGCTCCCAAGGCCTGGTGCCACAAGCGTCAGGCTTGACTGACGCACGCTGACGCGGCGTGCCAGGAGCCCCTGTGATGCCTCACAAGGTTGAGCTGCCTTACACCCGATTTTTATCCCCTGACGGCCAATTGCTCGGCGAACTTCCTGCCTGGGCCGACGATTTCAATTTGCTGACGCGCCTTTATCGGCAGATGGTCCTGACCCGCCTTTTCGATCAGAAAGCCGTCGCCCTGCAACGCACAGGGCGCATCGGCACTTATGCGCCGACGTTGGGCCAGGAAGCCATTGGCGTCGCCGTTGGCAGCGTGATGCACGCCGAAGACGTGCTGATTCCGTATTACCGTGACACCGCCGTGCAGTTGGTGCGTGGGGTGCGAATGGAAGAAATCCTCCTGTACTGGGGTGGCGACGAGCGCGGCAGCGACTTTGCCGAACCGGCGGCGGCCCAGGACTTTCCGATCTGTGTGCCGATTGCCACCCAGGCCTTGCATGCCTGCGGCGTCGCCAGCGCGTTCAAAATCCGCGGTGAGCATCGGGTCGCCGTCACCACTTGCGGCGACGGCGCCACCAGCAAGGGCGATTTCCTCGAAGCCCTCAACGTCGCCGGTGCCTGGCAGTTGCCGGTGGTGTTCGTGGTCAATAACAACCAATGGGCGATTTCGGTGCCACGACGGATTCAGTGCGGCGCTCCGACCCTGGCACAGAAAGCGATCGGCGCAGGGTTCCACGGAGAGCAGGTCGACGGCAATGACATGCTCGCGGTTTACGACCGAGTACAAGTGGCCCTCGAAAGGGCGCGTCACGGTAAAGGCCCGGTGTTGCTGGAATGCCTGAGCTATCGCCTCGGCGACCACACCACCGCCGACGATGCCACGCGCTACCGGCCGGCAGACGAGGTCAAGCAAGCCTGGCTCGAAGAGCCGGTCAAACGCCTGCAACGTTTCATGGTCGGGCAGGGCGTGTGGGACGAAGGTCGCGAACAGGCGCTGATCAGCGAGTGTCAGGGGCTGGTGCAGCGCGCTGTGGATAACTTCGAGGCGGCGGGTATTCAGGCGCCCGAATCGGTCATGGATCACGTCTACGCCCATTGGCCGGCGTCCCTCGCCGGGCAGCGCGAAGAGTTGCTCGAAAGGGCGGCGCGCCGCGCGGGAGATTCGAGCCATGAGTAACGGCAAAGTCACGTTGCTGGAAGCGGTGAATCTCGCGCTGCATCGGGCGATGAGCGAAGACGAGAACGTCATCGTCCTCGGTGAGGATGTCGGAGTGAACGGCGGCGTGTTTCGCGCCACCCAAGGGCTGCGCGACAGCTTTGGCTTCAAGCGAGTCATCGACTCGCCGCTGGCCGAAACCATGCTTGGCGGACTGGTGGTCGGCATGGCCGCTCAGGGCCTGAAACCGGTGGTGGAAATCCAGTTCATGGGTTTCATCTACGCGGCCATGGAGCACCTGGTGTCCCACGCCAGTCGAATGCGTAATCGCACACGCGGGCGGATCACGTGCCCGATGGTGATGCGCACGCCGATGGGCGCCGGGATTCGCGCGCCGGAACATCACAGCGAAAGCACTGAAGCATTGTTCGCGCACATTCCAGGGCTGCGGGTGGTGATCCCGTCATCGCCCGCCCGGGCCTATGGCTTGTTGCTGGCGGCCATCGATGACCCGGACCCGGTGGTGTTTCTCGAACCGACCCGGCTCTATCGCATGAACCCGCAAACGCTGGTGGATGACGGTAAACGCCTGCCGCTGGACAGCTGTTTCACCCTGCGCGAAGGCAGCGACATCACGTTGATCAGCTGGGGCGCCAGCGTGATGGAAACCCTGCAAGCCGCCACCGCATTGGCCGAGCGGGGCGTCTCGGCGGAAGTGATCGATGTCGCGAGTATCAAGCCGCTGGACCTCGACACGATGGAAGCCTCGGTGCGCAAGACCGGTCGTTGTGTGATCGTTCATGAAGCGCCGCGTTCCTGTGGCGTCGGTGCGGAAATCGCCGCGAGCCTCTACGAACGGGTGTTGCTGGAATTGCAGGCACCGATTCAGCGAGTCACTGCGCCGGACATTCCGCCGCCGCTGTATCGACTGGAATCGCTGTACATGCCCAACGTCGAGGACATTCTTCACGCCTGTGACACGGTATTGAATTTCGCCTGAACCCAAGGAGGCTGCGATGAAATATTTCAAACTGCCGGATCTGGGCGAAGGTTTGCAGGAGGCGGAAATCGTCCGCTGGCACGTCGCGGTCGGCGATGCCGTCAAGGCCGATCAACTGCTGGTGTCGGTGGAAACCGCCAAAGCCTTGGTGGATATTCCCGCGCCATACGACGGCGTTGTGGCAAAACTCTACGGCGGCGAGGGTGACATCATTCACGTCGGTGAACCCCTGCTCGGTTACGAAGGCGAAGCCGATGCGGGCACCGTAGTGGGGCGACTCGAAGGTGGCGGCAGCAGTCAGGAGGACTCGTTTTTCATCGGGGCGGCCCCCTCGACCCGAGAGCACCTGGCGACTCGCGCCACGCCGGCCGTGCGGCAACTGGCCCGGCAACTCGGCGTGGAGTTGAGCGGGGTGACGGGCTCTGGCCACGGGGGGCTGATCACCCGTACGGATGTGGAAAACGCGGCTCACACTGAACGCGAGCGTTTCGGCGGTGAGAAGCTGCGCGGTGTGCGGCGCAGCATGGCGCTGAACATGGCCCGATCCCATGCCGAAGTCGTGCCAGTGACGATTTTCGGTGACGCCGACCTGCATCGCTGGGGGCAGGCCCGCGAACCGCTGATTCGTCTCGCCAAAGCGATGGCGGCTGCTTGCGCCGTGGAGCCGGTGCTCAATAGTGCCTTCGATGGCAAAAGCCTGTCGCTCAATCAACACGAACGGCTCGATCTGGGCATCGCCGTGGACACCCCGGACGGCTTGTTCGTGCCAGTGCTGCGCGATGTCGGTCATCGCACTTCGGCTGATTTGAAGGAAGGCGTCATGCGATTAAGGGCCGATGTGCAGGCGCGATCGATTCCGCCCAAGGAAATGATGGGCGCGACCCTGACGTTGTCGAATTTCGGCACCTTGTTCGGTCGCTACGCCAACCCGGTGGTGGTGCCGCCGCAAGTGGCGATCCTCGCCGCTGGCGCGATTCGTGATGAACCGGTGGCGGTTGAAGGCGCGGTGGTGGTGCATCCGGTCCTGCCGCTGTCCCTGACTTTCGATCATCGCGTGGTGACGGGAGGCGAGGCGGCACGTTTCTTCAAGGCGCTGGTCGAGGCGCTGGAACAACCCGAAGCTTAGGTTTTTCTCAGGCATGAAAAAGGCCCTGAGTCTTTTGACTCAGGGCCTATTCAATTCGGGCGTTGCTTACTTGGCAGCCTTGGGGGCTTTAGCTGGCTTGGTCGGCTCAGCGACTTCAACAGGTGCAGGCGCCTCAACGGGGGCAGCCTTTTCAACGACTTCAGCAGGCGCATTGAGCAATTCGGACAACGCGTCCGGCTGACTCTTGAACGCCTTGGCGAACACATCGCGGTTCTTCGCCATGTAGATCCCGGCTTCTTCCACTTGCTGCTCGGTCAGGGACGGAACGGCTTTTTGCAACACTTCAGCCAGCAATTCGGCCAGTTCGAGCATTTTGTCATGACGGTCAGCTTCGGCTTTATCCATGAACAAGCGCTCCAGATCTCGGCTGCTGCGGTATACCACTTCGACGGCCATTCACCACCTCACATGCCTTCACATTAAGTTGTCTTATTCGACTACTGTATTTATATACAGCGAAAAGGATAAGCGAATCCCTGCGCTTTGGGTAGTGGCTTTTTAATGTAGACCGAAATCAGGGTTTGTCAGCCCGATCAGCACCCACCGGGTGCGACCAAACGCCACGGAGCGCGTTTTAGAGCACCTCGCCATCATGTGGCAGGCGCCTCTGGCCTTTTTTCTGCATGCAGAACAACCGTCACGTCAAACCCGCATCATCCGCTCGAACCGAGCTAAGGAAGAATCATCGTGAAAATCAATTGGGCCGAGAACCTGCGGCAGAACGTGCACCAACTGGCCGAGTCTCTGGGCAACCTGTTCGTCGAGACCTTCCACTACCTGGCGCTGTTCGCCATTGGTGCCGTCACCGCGTGGGCGGCGGTGATGGAATTTCTGGGGATGATCGAAGCAGGGCACATCAAGATCGATGACATCTTGCTGCTGTTCATCTACCTGGAACTGGGGGCGATGGTCGGGATTTACTTCAAGACCAACCATATGCCGGTGCGTTTCCTGATCTACGTGGCGATCACAGCGTTGACGCGGCTGCTGATCTCCAACGTCTCGCACCACAATCCGCCGGATATCGGCATCATCTACCTGTGCGGCGGGATTCTGCTGCTGGCGTTTGCGATTCTGGTGGTGCGTTACGCTTCGTCGCAATTCCCTTCGGTGAAGATCGAACACCCGCAACGCAAGATTGGTGCGGGTTCCGGTGAGCATCCCGAAGTGGAGAAGGGCGAGATTTAAAGCCGCATGGCTGGCCGGCTGTGGCCCTTGACGCGGGGCGGCGGCAGGTTGCAATTGTCGCCGTCGGTCATGGCTTCGAGGATGGCCACGGCGCTGTGGCCCTGTTCGATGGCGATGCCGAATTGAATGCTTTGCACCAGGCGTTTGATGCGCTGGGGGTCATTGCGTTGTTCGGCGCTGATCATCCGTTTGGCGACCACGTGACCGCTGTTGGACAGGGTCAGCATGATGCTGCCATCCAGACCCTGAATGCTCAGGTTGATCTGATAATCCGGTGCAAAAGCATCGGTAATGAGCTGAAAAGGGTTGTCCATGATGCGCTACCGCCTGATTGAACGTGCAGTTGTTGACCCGCCATGATCGGGTTGGTTCGCAATACCGGACCATCGGCCATTCCATAGCCATATCGCCATCATCTGTTTTGGTAGGAGCTGCCGAAGGCTGCGATCTTTTGATTTTTGACGTAAGTGAAGGCGCTGAAGATCAAAAGATCGCAGCCTTCGGCAGCTCCTACGTAGAACTTAGCAAGGGGCATGCCGGAAAAATTGTCGAACAATAGACACGGCAAAAAAGAGGCGGGCTCTGTGGCCCGCCTTCTTTTTACCTGCCCGTTTCAGGGCATGAATGAGTAGATGATCGCAGACAGTGCAATCAAACCGATCAACACCACGAACACGTTCGAGGCCTGACCCGAATACTGGCGCAAGGCCGGCACGCGACGGATGGCGTACATCGGCATCAGGAACAGCAGGCACGCGATGATTGGCCCGCCGAGGGTTTCGATCATGCCGAGGATGCTCGGGTTGAACGTCGCCACGGCCCAGCAGCTGAGGATCATGAACAGCGCGGTCACGCGGTTCAGCCAACTGGCAGACATCACCCGGCCACGGCCGCGCAGGCTTTTCACGATCAGCCCCTGAAAGCCTTCGCTGGCGCCGATGTAATGGCCGAGGAAGGACTTGGTGATCGCCACCAGCGCAATCAGCGGCGCAGCGTAAGCGATGACCGGCGTCTGGAAGTGATTGGCCAGGTACGACAGGATCGAGATGTTCTGCGCCTTGGCAGCCGCCAAATCAGCCGGGGACAGGGCCAGCACGCAGCTGAAGCAGAAGAACATCACCGTCACCACCATCATCGCGTGGGCGATGGCGAGGATGCCGCTGCTTTTGCGTTCGGCCTGTTCGCCGTAACGCTGTTTCTGATCGACGGAGAAGGCGGAGATGATCGGCGAATGGTTGAACGAAAACACCATCACCGGGATCGCCAGCCACAACGTCTTGAAGAACAGTGGCATCGGCATGCCTTCACTGGCGGTGGCGAAGAATGCACCGTTCCAGTTCGGGATCAGGCTCAAACCGAGCAGCAGCAACGCCGCAACGAACGGATAAACCAGCACGCTCATGCATTTGACGATGACGCCCTGACCGCAACGGACGATCGCCATCAGACCGAGGATCAGCACCAGCGACAGAATTGCCCGCGGTGGCGGGGCGATGTGCAACTGATGCTCCATGAAGCTGCTCAAGGTGTTGGTCAGCGCCACGCTGTACACCAGCAGAATCGGGAAGATCGCAAAGAAATACAGCAGCGTGATCAGCTTGCCGGCACCGATGCCGAAGTGTTCTTCCACCACTTCGGTGATGTCCCCGGAGCGCCCGGACAACACGAAGCGGGTCAGGCCGCGGTGGGCGAAGAAGGTCATCGGGAAGGCTAGCACTGCCAGAATCAGCAGCGGCCAGAAACCGCCTACGCCGGCGTTGATCGGCAGGAACAGCGTGCCGGCGCCGATGGCCGTGCCATAAAGGCCAAGCATCCAGGTGGTGTCGTGTTTACTCCAGCCTTTGTGGGTTATTTCGCTATTGCGTGTCAGGTCTACAGCAGGATTATCGGCAGCAGGTGTACGTACATCGGTCATCGTTTGGCCTCGTTATTGTTCTTGCTCGGGCTCACGTGCGGACGGTCAAGGAATGCTCCTCAGCACTCCACCCAGCTAACAGCCAGGCCGCCCCGTGAAGTCTCTTTGTATTTGTCATGCATGTCGGCGCCGGTATCGCGCATGGTGCGGATCACCCGGTCCAGGGAAATGAAGTGTTTGCCGTCGCCGCGCAGGGCCATTTGCGTAGCGTTGATCGCCTTCACGGCGGCAATGGCGTTGCGCTCGATGCACGGCACTTGCACCAGGCCGCCGACCGGGTCGCAGGTCAGACCGAGGTTGTGTTCCAGGCCGATTTCGGCGGCGTTTTCCAGTTGCTCGGGTGTGGCGCCGAGCACGTCCGCCAGACCGGCGGCGGCCATGGCGCAGGCGGAGCCGACTTCGCCCTGGCAGCCAACTTCGGCGCCGGAGATAGAGGCGTTTTTCTTGCAGAGGATTCCTACGGCCGCAGCGCCCAAAAAGAACGCCACCACGTCATCGTCCGACGCGTCCGGGTTGAATTTCATGTAGTAATGCAGCACCGCCGGAATGATCCCCGCCGCGCCGTTGGTCGGCGCCGTGACCATGCGCCCGCCCGCTGCGTTTTCTTCGTTCACGGCGAGGGCAAATAGGTTGACCCACTCCATGGCCGACAGCGTGGAGGTGATGACATTCGGCTTGCCGATTTCCAGCAGGCTGCGGTGCAATTTCGCCGCGCGACGGGGAACATTCAGACCGCCGGGCAGGATGCCTTCATGGCGCAGCCCTTGCTCGACGCATTCGCGCATCACCGACCAGATTTGCAGTAGGCCCTGACGGATTTCGGCTTCGCTGCGCCAGGCCAATTCATTGGCCATCATCAATTCGGAAACGCGCAGACCGTGCAGGTTGCAGAGCTTGAGCAGTTCGGCGGCGCTGGAAAAATCGTACGGCAGCACCACATCGCTGGCTGGCGCGATGCCGGACTCGGCTTCGGCCGCTTCGATGATAAAACCGCCACCGATCGAGTAGTACGTTTGCTCCCACAACTCACCGGTTTCGCCGAAGGCTGTCAGGGACATCGCATTGGGGTGGTAGGGCAGGCTCTCGTCGAGCAGCAGGAGGTCGCGTTGCCAGTTGAAGGCGATGGTGGTTTTGCCTGCCAGAGACAGTTCGCCGGTTTCGCGCAGGGTCTGGATTCGGCTGTCGATGGACGTGGGATCGATGCTGTCCGGCCACTCGCCCATCAGGCCCATGACGCAGGCGCGGTCGGTGGCGTGACCGACGCCGGTCGCCGACAGCGAGCCATAAAGTCGGATTTCTACTCGCCGTACGTCGGCCAGCAATTGTTGGTCAATCAGGGCTTGGGCGAAGGTCGCGGCGGCGCGCATCGGGCCGACGGTGTGGGAACTGGACGGACCGATACCGACTTTGAAGAGATCGAAAACACTGATAGCCATGCTAAAGCCTATACAAGCAATGGAAGAGAAATCGCTGCCATTTTTGTAGGACAAGCGCAATGTCGGCGATACTGCCTACCTCGGTCCTACGTGACCAACGAAACTTCCTAAGAAAGCCTTTAGCAGGACTAAACAATGAGTCGCCAATTGCACGCCCAGACTTACGTCTGGCTGCACGTGTTTTCCTGTGCCGCGCGGCACTTGTCGTTCACCCGATGCGCCGAAGAACTGCACATCACGCCGGGTGCGGTCAGTCAGCAAATTCGACAGCTGGAAGAGCGACTGGGCTTTCGCCTGTTTCATCGTCGCGCTCGCGGCGTGGAATTGAGCGCTGAAGGCCAGCGACTGGCCATCACGGTCAACGAGGCTTACGGCAGCATCGATGCGGAATTGCGACGACTGGACGCCGGAATGATCAGCGGCATTCTGCGGGTGCGCTCGATTCCATCGTTCCTGAGCAAATGGCTGACCCCCCGTCTGCCGCGGTTGCAGCAGCGATTCCCGGACATTCAATTGCGCCTGGTGGCCGAGGACAGCAGCGTGCCATTACACGAAGGCGACTTCGATTTGGCCATCGACCTGAATGACGGCAGCTATCCCGGTTTGTTATCGACAACCTTGCTCGACGAGCAGATTTTCCCCGTCTGTGCCCCAAGCCTGCTGCGCGGCCGGCCGCCGCTGCATGGCCCGGCGGACCTGATGCATTTCCCGTTGCTGCACGACATTACCGCCTGGCGCGGCAGTTACGAGTACGCGGAATGGGAGTTCTACCTCAACGCCATCGGCTTCGAAGGCGCGGACGTGCGGCGCGGGCACACTTTCAATCGCAATCACCTGACCATAGAAGCGGCGATTGCCGGGATGGGCGTGGCGATTGCGCGACGAACCTTGCTGAACGATGAGTTGGAGCGGGGGACGTTGATCGTGCCGTTTGGCCTGGCGGTGCCCAATCACAAGCGTTACGTGCTGCTCTATGCGCCTGGGGCCCTGAGCCATCCGGGCGTGCGTGCGGTGCATGACTGGCTGGTGGAGGAGGCGGGGATATTTCGAAGCCTGCATCCGCTGACGGAGCGGCAGATGTGAGCAATTGTGACAAAAGAGTCAGGCGACCCAACTCCCGACCTTAACAGCGCTTTTGCTCCTTGTCCGGCTTTTTTTGCGTATGAAAAATTATCTTTTTTTAGGGGTTGAATTGTTCTGCGAGCAGACCGATTGTGTAAGTAAGAGGTCACGGTGATGACGCCCAAGGGCCAGCCGATGTGCCTCTCGCGAGCTAGCTGAAATAAGGGATGAACTATGCAAATCCAAGTCAACAGCGATAACCATATTCAAAGCAGCATCCGACTGGAGGAGTGGGTACGTACTACCATTGAGAGCACGCTCGAACGTTATGAAGAGGACCTGACACGCGTCGAGGTTCATCTGCGGGACGAGAACGGCGACAAGCCCGGTCCCCATGACATGCGCTGTCAGCTGGAAGCGCGGCCAAAAGGCCACCAACCGATTTCTGTCACCCACAAAGCCGCAAACCTGGAACTGGCGATCGACGGTGCGGCCGAAAAACTTGAACATGCGCTGGAACACCTGTTCGGCAAACTGCGGGGCAAACCACGTGCCGCTGTCGTGCCGTTCGAGAGAGTCGCAGCCGATGCGCTGCTGGAAGACGAATTTCTTGAGAACGAACAGGCTGCGCAAAACGGTTGAAGCCTGATTAATTTTTTACCTTTCCACTACTGAAAACGGGCCTGCTTATGCAGGCCCGTTCTTGTTTGTGCGCGTGGGAACGATCATTTGGGCTGCCGTAACAGCGATCCCATCGGATCTGTTTTGCGTATGAGAATATTTATCATTAGTATTGCGACCTTGTTGGCTCCGTGACATTCACGAGGCCTCACCCGTTTCAAGGTCGAAACATGAAAGGCAAAATCACCGCGCTCCCCGTTTCCTACCGCCTGGCCGTCACTTCCCGAGTGCTGGCCGCCGTATTGGGGGGGTACCTCGTCGCGGCATTGGCCAGTGTCAGCCTGACAATGTGGCTACCCATGGCTCGCGGCGAAGCGGTGGTCACCGGGATGATGACCTCGTTTCTGGTGTATCTGGTCGCCGTACTCTGGTGCTTTGCCTGTCGCAGTGCTTGGCAAGCCTGGTTCGGATTGATCGTGCCGAGCGTGGTTTTGGCGGCGGTGTCGGGGCTGGCGTACTGGATGGGCCACTCATGAAAGAGGGCTTTCGACAGGCCATGGCCTGGCTGCACACCTGGGCCGGGTTGATCTTCGGCTGGCTGCTGTTCGCGATTTTCCTGACCGGCACGCTCGCCTATTTCAAGGATGAGATCAGCCACTGGATGCAGCCGGAAATTCCCGCCCGTTCGGTGTCCTCCGAAGCCAGTCTGACCCTGGCCCAGCACTACCTTGAGCAGCACGCCGCTGGCGCCTCGCGATGGCTCATCGATTTACCGGATGCTCGCGAACCCGGGCTGTCGGTGAGGTGGCAGCAAGCACCGGCCAAGCCCGGCACGCGCGGTCAATTCACCGAAAAACGCCTCGATCCGCAAACCGGTGCAGAAGTGCAGGGCCGGGACACACGCGGTGGCGAGTTCTTTTACCGCTTCCACTTTCAGTTGCAAATGCCCTATCCGTGGGGTCGCTGGCTGTCGACCATCGCAGCGATGGTGATGTTCGTCGCGTTGATCAGCGGGATCATCACCCACAAGAAAATCTTCAAGGACTTCTTCACCTTCCGCCCGCGCAAGGGCCAGCGCTCCTGGCTCGACGGGCATAACGCGGTGGGCGTTCTGGTGTTGCCATTTCATTTGATGATCACCTACAGCAGCCTGGTGATTTTCATGTCAATGGTGATGCCGGCGAGCATCCTTGCCTCGTACAAAGGTGATGTCGAGGCGTTTTACGATGAGGTGTTTCCGGCGTCCAATACGCCTGAAATGGCAGGCAAACCGGGTCAGTTGGCACCGTTGGCACCGCTGCTGGAACGGGCCAGCGAGCTGTGGTCGGGCGGGCGAACCGGGTGGCTGACGGTGAACAATCCGGGCGATGCGAATGCCTCGGTCATTCTTGCGCGTGACGGCGCCGACCGAGTGGTCCACGACTTTGGCAGCGCGTTGACATTCAACGGCGTGACCGGGCAGCTACTCAGCGCAACTCCGAAGCAAGCACTGCCCATGGCGATTGCCGGCAGTTTCTACGGCTTGCACATGGGCCATTTCGCCGGTCCGGTGTTGCGCTGGCTGTACTTCATTTGCGGTTTGGCGGGCACCGCGATGATCGGTACCGGGCTGGTGATCTGGCTCGGTAAGCGTCAGCTCAAACATGCGAAGAGCGGTGTGATGCCGTTTGAGTTGCGACTGGTGGAAGTCCTGAACATCGCCAGCATGTCGGGATTGATGGTCGCGGTGGCGGCGTTCTTCTGGGCCAATCGATTGTTGCCGGTCGGAATGGCCGGGCGGGCGGATTGGGAAGTGAACGGCTTCTTCATCGTCTGGGGCTTGAGCGTGTTGCACGCCATGGTCCGCCGTGGTCGCGCCGCGTGGGTTGAACAGTTGGCGCTGGCGGCGTTGCTGTTCTGTGCGGTGCCGCTGCTGAACCCGCTGACCACGCCTTATCACTTGGGCGTCACCCTGGTGCAGGGTGATTGGGCCATGGCCGGTTTCGATCTGACGTGCCTGGGCAGTGGTCTGTTTTTCGCGTGGGCTGCGTGGATAATGCAGCGCGCGGGGCAGGCTGGAATCGTCACCCGACCGCGGGCGAAATCGATAATGCTTGAGCAAGAGGCGCACTGAATGTTCTTGGCCTTGTTGCTGTGCTACGGCGGTTTCACCGCGCTGTGTTTATCGATGGATCGGCATCACGCCGAACTGTTGGGGCGCAAGCCCTCGGCTCGTCGCCGCCAGGGGATGAAACTCAGTGGCTGGCTGTTGCTGGCGTTATCGCTGTGGGCTGCGGTGTCCTCGACGGGGTGGGGGCTTGGATTGGTGGAGTGGTTTGCGGTGTTGATGCTCAGCGCTCTGATGCTGGTGCTGTTGATGCCGTATCGCCCGCGCCTGGCCCTGGTGTTGGCCGGGTTGAGCGTGCTCGCCAGTCCCGTCGCCGTGTTTGCAAAGGGCTGACCTGATGATCACCAGCCCCCCGGAATCCCATGACGACGAACATCGCGGTGCGCGTGCGCATTTCCTGCAGGTGTTCCTTTCCCAGCGTTCGCAAATGGAAGCGCTGGTGAGTCGTCGTGTCGGGTGTCGGGCGACGGCTGCGGATCTGGTGCAGGACTTGTTCCTGCGTTTCTGGCGGAGGCCGCTGGTGCAGGTTGAAGAGCTCAGCACTTACCTGTTGCGCTGCGCCGGCAACATTGCCATCGACCATTTGCGCAGCGAAGGCACGCGGGTGCGGGTCAACGAGGGCTGGATGCCGGATCAACCCGACAGCCACGGCAGCGAACCGCAAGCGGCGTTGGAGGCGGGCAACGACTTGCGTCACGTCGAAGCGGCGTTGCGTGCGCTGCCTGAGCGCACGCGGCAGATTTTTTTGCTCAACCGTATTCACGGGCGCAAATACGCCGAGATCGCGAAGGCCATGGGTTTGTCCCAAAGCGCCGTGGAAAAACATATGATGCGCGCCCTCGAGGCTTGCAAGGCCAGCCTTCGGGAACCCGAACCGCGCACGCCAGGGAAAGCACTGTGAACAACACCGAACGCGTCACCCCGACGCCTGCTCAGGAACAGGCGGCCTTCGCCTGGCTGAGTCTGTTGCATGATCAGCCCAGCAGCGGCGATCAGGCCATCTTCAGCCATTGGTTACAGGCCGACCCCGCCCATGCCGAGGCTTACGCCCAGGCGCAAGTGGTGTGGGAGTTGACCGAAACGCCGGGCCGAACGTTGGCCGATGAAGACGCGTTTGCCTTGCAGGGTTACCTCAACGCCATGAATCGCTCGCGCCGTACCAGCGTTCGGCGTTGGTCCGGTGCGTTGGCGATGGCCGCGTGTCTGGTGCTAACGATCGGCTTCGGCGCTGGCTGGCAACCGTCGCGCTGGGTCGATGATCTGGGCGCGGACTATGTGTCGGCGCCGGGGGAGATTCGCACCGTCACGCTGGCGGATCAGTCGCAAGTCACGCTTGATGCTGACAGCGCGATTGCGGTGGATTTCAGTCGTGGCGAGCGGCACGTTCAGCTGCGGCGCGGCGCCGGATTTTTCAGCGTGACCCACACCGGCGATCCGTTTGTGGTGGACGCTGAAAAAGGCCAGGCGCGGGTGCTGGGGACTCAGTTCGAAGTGCGACTGCAACCGCACGGCGCTCAGGTCACGGTGTTGTCCGGACGGGTTGGTGTGACGGCGGACAAGCACGCCGCGCAACAAATCCTCATCGCTGGCCAGCAAGTGGCGTATGGCGAGGGTTCGGCGGAAAAACTCCACGCAGTCGACAGCGAAGCGCAGTTGGCGTGGCGTCAGGGATGGCTCAATTACTACAAGGCGACACTCGCCGACGTGGTGCAAGACCTTGGGCGTTATTACCCGGGACGGATTGTGCTGCTCAACGATGAACTCGCGGCGCGGCGGGTCAGTGGCAGCTTTCCGAGCAAGGATCCGCAAGCGGTGTTGAGTTCGTTGCAAGGGGTGTTGGGGTTTGAGCAACACAAGGTTTTGGGGCATCTGATTATTTTGCGTTGAAGCAAAGTCAAAAGATCGCAGCCTGCGGCAGCTCCTACATGAGTACGCGATCCTCTGTAGGAGCTGCCGCAGGCTGCGATCTTTTGATTTTTTCAAATATTTTCAACTTTCTGGTGAGGTAAACCCCGACGCCATCCGTGTAGTGACTGAAACTGCGAGTCATTCGCATCCCGTAGGTTCTACACAGGTCATGAGCAATGAAGTCCAGGGCGAAATCGGGTTCGGTCAAACAGTGGTTGGGTACGTGTGCCTTGAGCTTTTCGGCGCTGGCATTGCTGCCGTTGAGTATGGCGGTGGCGGCTGAGGCCGGCAGTGCCCGACAGAATGCGCAGTTCAGCTTCGCAATGGCCGCCAAACCGCTGCCCCAGGCCTTGAGCGACTTCAGCCGGATCACCGGTATCAGCGTGGTCTACACCGATGAGGCGCCGTACGGAATCAACGCTCCAGCGCTCAGCGGGCAGATGAGTGCCGAGCAGGCAATGCAGCGTTTGCTCAGCGGTTCGGGGTTCACCTTTCGTCGCACCGACGGCCACACATGGGTGCTGGAGCCGTTGCCTACCGAGGGTGCCTTGAACCTGGGCGCGACCACCATCACCTCGGTGGCCGATCAATCCATGAGCTATCAGCCACCGCCCACCAGTTCGGTGATGCGCTCATCGGCCTTGCTCCAGGAAATTCCCCAGACCGTCAACGTCATCCCGGCGCAGGTCATTCGCGATCAGGTGCCGCGCAATCTGGATGACGCGCTGGCCAACGTCAGCGGCATTACTCAAGGCAACACACTGGCGAGCACTCAGGATTCGGTGATGACTCGCGGCTTCGGCGACAACCGCAACGGCTCGATCATGCGCGACGGCATGCCGATCGTGCAGGGTCGTGGCATGAATGCGACCGTGGACCGGGTCGAAGTGCTCAAGGGCCCGGCCTCGCTGCTTTATGGCATTCAAGACCCGGGCGGCGTGGTCAACATGGTCAGCAAGAAACCCGAGCTTGAGCAGTACAACGCGTTGACCCTGCGTGGCTCGACCTATGGCGATGGCAAAAATGGCAGCGGCGGCGGTCTCGACAGCACCGGCGCGTTGGGTGATTCCGGGTTGGCCTATCGCATGGTCCTGGACCACGAAGACGAAGATTACTGGCGCAACTTCGGCACTCACCGCGAGACATTGGTAGCACCGTCATTGGCCTGGTTCGGCGAAAGCACCAAGCTGCTGTTCTCCTACGAACACCGCGAGTTTCTGACCCCGTTCGACCGTGGCACGATCATCGACCCGCGTGACAATCATCCGCTGGACATCTCCCGCGAGCGTCGCCTCGACGAGCCCTTCAACAACATGGAAGGCCGCTCGGACCTGTATCACTTCGAGGCCGATCACGAGCTCAACGACAACTGGAAAGCCCACTTCGGCTACAGCTGGAATCGCGAAACCTACGACGCCAGCCAGGTGCGCATCACCGCCATCGACACCAAGAAAGGCACCCTGACCCGCAGCATGGACGGCACTCAGAACGCCATCAGCACCGACCGCTTCACCACCGCCAGCCTTGAAGGCAATGTCCAGCTCGCGGGGATGAAACATGACCTGGTGTTCGGCGTCGATGATGAATACCGCAAGATCTACCGCGAAGACCTGATCCGTCAGAAAAGCCTGAGCACCTTCAGTTACGTCAACCCGGTGTACGGCCGCGAAGTCGCCGGCACCACGGTCAGCCCTGCGGACAGTGCGCAGACCGATGAACTGCGCAGCGATTCGGTATTCCTCCAGGACTCGATCCACCTGACCGATCAATGGATTTTCGTCGCCGGCGCGCGCTTTCAGGAATACGACCAGTACGCCGGTAAAGGTGTGCCGTTCAAGGCCAACACCGACAGCAACGGCCAGAAGTGGGTGCCGCGTGCGGGCCTGGTGTATCGCTACACCGATGAACTGTCGTTCTACGGCAGCTACACCGAGTCGTTCAAACCCAACTCGACCATCGCGCCGTTGAGCGGCAGCAGCACCGTGCTGGACGGCAGCGTCGCGCCGGAAGAAGCCAAGTCCTGGGAAATCGGCGCCAAGCTCGACATGCCGGGCCGCGTCACCGGTAACGTCGCGCTGTTCGACATCAAGAAACGCAACGTGCTGGTGGCCAACTCCGAAGGTCCGGTGACGATCTACAGCGCCGCCGGCGAAGTGCGTTCCCGTGGTCTGGAAGTGGACTTGAGCGGTCAGCTGAGTGATCGCTGGAGCATGATCGGCAGCTATGCCTACACCGATGCCGAAGTCACCGAAGACCCGACCTACAAAGGCAAAAAACTGCAAAACGTAGCGAAGAATAGCGGCTCGCTGTCGGCGGTTTATGACTTTGGCACTATCGTCGGTGGTGATCAGCTACGGGTCGGCGCCGGGGCGCGGTATGTCGGTGAGCGAGCGGGTAATGCCGTGAACGATTTCGACCTGCCGAGCTACACCGTGGCGGATGCCTTCGCCACTTACGACACCAAAGTCGAAGGGCAGAAGGTCAAGTTCCAGCTCAACGTGAAGAACCTGTTTGACCGCACCTACTACACCTCGGCGGCGAGCCGGTTCTTTGTGTCGATGGGGGATTCGCGGCAGGTGTCGCTTTCAAGCACGCTGGAGTTCTGATCGGAAACCGAGTCATCGTTCATCGCGAGCAGGCTCGCTCCCACAGGGGAATGCATTCCAAATGTGGGAGTGAGCCTGCTCGCGATGGCGGCGTGCCAGACACTGAAGACTTCAGGCCTACCGCAAAAACGCCTGCCGATACTCGCCGGGCGTTCCACCCAATGCCTGACGAAACCGATTGGTGAAGTGACTCGCACTGGCAAACCCACACGCCAACGCAATCTCCCCCAACGGCTGAGAAGTTGAACGCAGCAACGCCCGCGCCCGGCTCAGTCGCCGCGACAGCACATACTGATGCGGCGGCAACCCAAAGCTCTCGCGAAACATCCGCGCAAAGTGGTATTCGGATAACGCACACAACGCCGCCAACTGCCCCAGGCTGATCGCCTCGGCCAATTGGTTGTCGATGAACTCCACCAACTGCCGCCGCTGATGCGCTGCCAATCCGCCTTTCAGCCGCAAGCCCTCACGCATTCCAACCTGGCCGAGCAGTACGTGGCTGAGCATTTCATGGGCCAGGCTGCTGGTGAGCACGCGTTCGCCGGGCTCGTCCCAGTTGAGTGTGAGCATTTGCCGAAAGCGCCGGGCTTGCGCCGGGTCGTCCAGAAAGGTGGCTTCGCGCAGCTGCAGCTCGCGAGGTTCGCGGTCCAGCAACGTAACGCAGCCGAGGGCGAATTGTTCGGGGCTGAAATACACGTGGGCCAGGCGAATGTCGCCGTTGATCACCCAACCCGATTGATGCTCGGCCGGCAGGATGCACAGCTTGTCGGGGCCGCCCTTAGTGCCGGGCTGGTCGCGGCGAAAGGTACCGGTGCCGCCGGCGATGTAACAGGACAGGGTGTGATGACTCGGCGCTTCGTAATCCTGGGCGTCGTGATGGTTGCTCCACAAGGCTGCAGCCATGCCGTCACCGAGCTCGGCGCTGTGCTCGAGGCGAGCATTGGGCGAGCGGTTGAGGGCTTGAAAGACTTGCAGGGTTTCCAGTGCAGGCATGATGGCTTCTCTCCGACGCCTTGCATCCTACTCCGTAGCCGTTCGGCTGCCAGCCTGTGGCCCGACAAAAGCGCAAGTTTATGCAAGTGCGAAAGGCCTTGGCGCAGGACACTGAAGGCCTATTCAGGAGTCTTTGCCATGAACCTTTCGTTGTATCTGCTGACCGTGCTGATCTGGGGCACCACCTGGATTGCCTTGAAATGGCAATTGGGCGTGGTGGCGATTCCGGTGTCGATCGTCTATCGCTTCGGCCTCGCAGCGTTGGTGCTGTTCGTGATGCTGCTGCTGAGTCGCCGCCTGCAAGTGATGAACCGTCGCGGGCACCTGATCTGTCTGGCGCAGGGGTTGTGCCTGTTCTGCATCAATTTCATGTGTTTTCTGACTGCCAGCCAGTGGATACCCAGTGGTCTGGTCGCGGTGGTGTTTTCTACCGCCACGTTGTGGAACGCACTCAATGCACGCGTGTTCTTCGGCCAGAAAGTCGCTCGCAATGTGCTGATGGGCGGTGCGCTCGGGCTGCTTGGGCTTGGCCTGTTGTTCTGGCCTGAGGTGGCGGGCCATACCGCCAGCCCTGAGACCTTGCTCGGGTTGGGCCTGGCATTGCTCGGCACCCTGTGCTTCTCGGCGGGCAACATGCTGTCGAGCCTGCAACAGAAAGCCGGGCTCAAACCGCTGACCACCAACGCCTGGGGCATGGCCTATGGCGCGGCCATGCTGTCGGCGTGGTGCCTGGTCAAAGGCATTCCGTTCGACATGGAATGGAATGCGCGCTACATCGGCTCTCTGCTGTACCTGGTGATTCCGGGTTCGGTGATCGGTTTCACGGCCTACCTGACGTTGGTCGGGCGGATGGGGCCGGAACGCGCAGCCTATTGCACCGTACTGTTCCCCGTCGTGGCGCTGAACGTGTCGGCGTTTGCCGAAGGCTACCAATGGACCGCGCCCGCATTGATGGGCTTGGTACTGGTGATGCTGGGCAATGTGCTGGTGTTTCGTAAGCCCAGGGCGTCGATGGTGCAAGGGAACGGCAAGCTGGCGTGAAGGTTTGGCTAATCGAGCGCTGAAACTTCAGCGTTCGATTTTGAGCACGATGTAAATCAGCAGTGGAAACATGAAGTCCACGATGTGTCGAGCCCAATCCTTGGCGTTCCAGATTGCAGATTCATCCATGTTGAACCATTCGGTGCCGATCACTTGCAGGCAGATGTAATAGACAAAAAGGCCAATCAATAATCCGATGATCGCAAACTTCTTCGCTTCGTGAAAAACGGCTGCAGGTGTATTGATGTTTCGATAAAGATGGTAAGCGCCCAGCAAGCAGAAAGCCGTGTAAATAACTTCCAGAGTGATGATGAACCAATAAATTCGGTGGTGGAGCATGGGCGAAGTGATTGCTCTGTAGCTCAGGTTCAGGTTTTCTCGGGTGGTGTCCATGCTGAGAATGTGGCCGACGTATTCGTAATTGGAGGGGTAGTCGGTAAAGTTGCTGAATATCACCATCAAGCCAAAGAAGCTTATATAGGCCATGAGTATTACTTTGCTGTACCTAATCAGTTTGTCGGTCGTAAGGTGGTTCAATGTAGGTGCTCTCCATAACTAAGGTCCGTAAGTTGGACTAAGTAATGGGGAGTCTATAGTGAGTATCTTTTTTTTAGCGGTTAACTGAATTTCAAGGTGTGTAGGTCACGGGCAGGCGGTTAAACACCTGCCCGTTTTAGTTAGCCTTTCCAGACGTGTGGGTTCACCAGATCTTGCGGTCGCTCACCCAGCAAAGCGCTGCGCAGGTTGGCCAAGGCACGGTTGGCCATGGCTTCGCGGGTTTCATGAGTCGCCGAGCCGATGTGCGGCAATGTCACCGCGTTTTTCAGCTGGAACAGGGGGGACTCGGCCAGCGGTTCTTTCTCGTAAACGTCCAGCCCGGCACCGCGAATCCGGTTGTTTTGCAGGGCTTCGATCAAGGCGGGTTCGTCCACCACCGGGCCGCGGGCAATGTTCACCAGAATCGCGCTCGGCTTCATCAACGCCAGTTCGCGATGGCTGATCAGGTGTCTGGTTTTTTCACTGAGCGGCACCACCAGGCAGACAAAATCGGCTTCGGCCAGCAGTTGATCAAGGCTGCGGAACTGTGCGCCGAGCTCTTGCTCCAGCTCGGTCTTGCGGCTGTTGCCGCTGTAGAGGATCGGCATGTTGAAACCCAGCCGCCCGCGACGGGCAATGGCCGCGCCGATGTTGCCCATGCCGACGATGCCCAGGGTTTTGCCGTGTACATCGCAGCCGAACAACGGCGCACCAACGGTGGCTTGCCATTGGCCAGCCTTGGTCCAGGCGTCCAGTTCGGCCACGCGGCGGGCGCTGCTCATCAGCAGGGCGAAGGCCAGGTCGGCGGTGCTTTCGGTGAGGACGTCGGGGGTGTTGGTGAGCATGATCCCGCGTTCGTTGAAATAGGCGACATCGTAGTTGTCGTAGCCGACCGAGACGCTGGAAACGACTTCCAGTTTGGCGGCGTTTTCCAGCTGTGCGCGACCGAGTTTGCGACCGACGCCGATCAGGCCGTGGGCGTGGGGCAGGGCTTCGTTGAATTGGGCGTTGATGTCGCCGTTTTTCGGGTTTGGCACGATAACGTCGAAGTCTTGCTTCAGGCGTTCGACCATTTCGGGAGTGACGCGGCTGAAGGCGAGGACGGTCTTTTTCATGGGAGGAAGGCTCTCGGGCGCAGGTGAATGCCAAGCACGCTAACATTCTTCCTCGCTGTTGTGCGAGTGCCCGGATTGCCGGGTGTACTTCGTCCTACTGTGGGAGCGAGCTTGCTCCCACAGGGCTCAGCGGTGTGGCACAGACCCGGCGCTTCGCGGTTCTGCGACATCAATTCGCCACCCGAACCCCACCCATACTCCCACTCAACTCATACGCCACCAATTCCGCCTGATGCGCCGCCAAAATCTCCGGCAACGACCCGCGCAAATACTCGACCCACGTCTTGATCTTCGCATCCAGGTACTGCCGCGACGGATAGATCGCATACAGATTCAATTCCTGCGAGCGGTACTTGGGCATCACCCGCACCAGACTCCCATTACGCAACCCTTCAATCGCCGCATACACCGGCAACACGCCAACCCCCATGCCGCTGATGATTGCCGTCTTCATCGCATCGGCGGAGTTCACCAGAAACGGTGAGCTATTAATCGTCACCATTTCCTGGCCTTCCGGGCCGTCGAAGGTCCATTTCTCCAGCGGAATCACCGGGCTCACCAAACGCAGGCACGCGTGGTTCAGCAAATCGCTGGGCTTCTGCGCGCAGCCGTTGGCTTTCACATACGCGGGCGAGGCGCAAACGATGCTGTAGGTGATGCCCAAGCGCTGGGAGACGAAGCCCGAGTCCGGCAGTTCGCTGGCCAGCACGATGGACACGTCGTAGCCCTCGTCCAGCAGGTCCGGGACACGGTTGGCCATGGTCAGGTCGAAGGTGACGTCGGGGTGGGTCTTGCGGTAGCGGGCGATGGCGTCGATCACGAAGTGCTGACCGATGCCGGTCATGGTGTGCACTTTGAGCTGCCCGGCCGGACGGGCATGGGCGTCGCTGGCTTCGGCTTCGGCTTCTTCGACGTAGGCCAGGATCTGCTCGCAACGCAATAGATAGCGCTTGCCGGCTTCGGTCAGGGCGATGCGTCGGGTGGTGCGGTTGAGCAGGCGGGTTTGCAGGTGGGCTTCCAGGTTGGAGACCGCGCGCGAGACGTTGGCCGTCGTGGTGTCGAGTTGCACGGCGGCGGCGGTGAAGCTGCCGGCCTCGGCCACGTAACTGAAGGCGCGCATGTTTTGCAAAGTGTCCATGGGGTGCTCTCGGAGGCGATGGCAAATTGTGACACGAAGTTTCAGGGTCTGAGACCCCGACTAACGGATTATCGCGTTAACGGTAACAAAGATTCACAGGATTCCCAGCTTATCGCCAACAAAGCCCACCCCTAGAATTGCGCCCACCTCTGGTAGGAGCTGTCGAGTGAAACGAGGCTGCGATCTTTTGCTCTTCGCTTTTAAAAGCAACATCAAAAGATCGCAGCCTCGTTTCACTCGACAGCTCCTACAGGGGATCTATCTCATCTCAGGAATTTGCAGCAGTGCCGCGTCGCATCAACAGAGCGCTTCAGACGCTCAGTGTTTTGGCTTTAACCCTGGCAATCAGCGGCTGCATCGGTACCGGAGGTATTGCCCCACAGGGCAAGGCGTTGGAGGCCAATTCATTGACCACCGACGAAGCCATCCAGAACGCCGCACAGGACGCTCACTGGCCCACCGCGCAATGGTGGCAGGCCTATGGCGACCCGCAATTGAACCGCTGGATCGACCTCGCCCTGCAAGGCAGCCCGACCATGGCCATGGCGGCGGCGCGAGTGCGTCAGGCCAAATCCATGGCCGGGGTTGCCGAGTCCGCCGAGTCGCTGCAGATCAATGGCGAATCCACCCTCAAACGCCACAACTGGCCGACCGATCAGTTCTACGGGCCGGGCGAGTTGGCTAATACCACCACCTGGGACAACAACGCCGCGCTGGGCTTCAGCTACGCCCTCGACCTTTGGGGGCGCGAAAGCAACGCCACCGAGCGCGCCGTCGACATGGCGCACATGAGCGCCGCCGAAGCGCGTCTGGCCCAGCTCGAATTGCAGAACAACATCGTGCGCGCCTACATCGAGCTGTCGTTGCATTACGCGCAACGGGACATCGTCGCGGCGACCTTGAAACAGCAGCAGCAAATTCTCGACCTCGCGCAGAAGCGTCTGAACGGCGGCATCGGCACCCAATTCGAAGTCAGTCAGGCTGAAACGCCGCTGCCGGAAACCCACCGCCAGATCGATGCCCTGGACGAAGAAATCGCCCTGAGTCGCAATCAACTCGCAGCCCTGGCAGGTTTTGGTCCGGGGGAGGGCACGCAGTTGCAGCGACCAACGTTGTCGTTGGGCGCGGCGCTGAAGTTACCGTCGACCTTGCCCGCGCAACTGCTCGGCCAACGCCCGGACGTGGTCGCCAGTCGTTGGCAAGTGGCGGCCCAGGCGCGCGGCATAGATGTCGCTCACGCCGGTTTCTACCCCAACGTCGATCTGGTCGGCAGCCTCGGCTACATGGCCACCGGCGGCGGGGCGCTGGAGTTTCTGACCGGCAAGAAGCTCAACTACAGCGTTGGCCCGGCGATCTCGTTGCCGATCTTCGACGGTGGCCGCTTGCGCTCGGAGCTGGGTGAAGCCGCGGCCGGGTATGACATCGCCGTGGCCAAATACAACCAGACGCTGGTCAACGCGCTGAAAAAAATCTCCGACCAGTTGATCCGCCGCGAATCCATGGACAAGCAGCAAACCTTCGCCGCCGAGTCGGTGGCCACAGCCCAGAAGACTTACGACATCGCGATGATCGCCTACCAGCGCGGGCTCACCGACTACCTCAACGTGCTCAACGCCCAGACGCTGTTGTTCAAACAGCAGCAGGTTCAGCAGCAGGTACAGGCCGCACGCCTCAGTGCTCACGCTGAACTGGTGACGGCACTCGGCGGCGGACTGGGCGCGGGTAACGACGTGCCGAAAGACAGCCAGACGCAGGCGCCGAAAACCCCGGCCATGCTTAAGAGTCTCTCGAATTGAACACGATGTTTCAGGCTCATCCGCATTTGTGGCGAGGGAGCTTTGTGGCGAGGGGATTTATCCCCGTTCGGCTGCGCAGCAGTCGCAAAACCGATGAGTGCGGTGTGCCTGAAAAAACGCGATGGCAGGTTTTGGGGCTGCTGCGCAACCCAACGGGGATAAATCCCCTCGCCACAGGATTTCGCTTGACTGAAGTTTCTTCTAAATGAGCAGGATTTCATGACTCCCTTGCCCGCACCTTTGCGCTGGCTGTATTCCCTTGAATGGCGCCGGGGTTTCTTCGACTGGGCGCGCAGCGATGGCGTGACCTGGGTCTACATTTTCAAGGTCTTGTTCGCGGCGTTTCTGACCCTGTGGCTGGCCATGCGCCTGGAGTTGCCGCAGCCGCGCACGGCGATGATTACCGTGTTCATCGTCATGCAGCCGCAAAGCGGCCACGTGTTGGCCAAGAGTTTCTATCGCTTTCTTGGGACATTGGCCGGCTCGGCGGTGATGGTCGCGTTGATTGCCTTGTTTGCGCAGAACACCGAGTTGTTCCTCGGTTCGCTGGCGATCTGGGTGGGCATCTGTTCGGCGGGCGCGGCGCGCTATCGCAACTTCCGCGCCTATGGTTTCGTGCTCGCCGGGTACACCGCCGCGATGGTCGGTTTGCCTGCCTTGGCGCACCCGGACGGCGCGTTTATGGCGGCGGTCTGGCGGGTGCTGGAAATCTCCCTGGGGATCATTTGCTCCACGCTGGTCAGCGCCGCGATCCTGCCGCAATCCGCCAGCGCCGCCATGCGTAACGCCTTGTATCAACGCTTCGGCGTGTTTGCGCTATTCGTCACCGATGGCTTGCGCGGTCGCAGCAAACGGGAGGCTTTCGAGGCGAGCAACGTGCGCTTCATCGCCGAGGCCGTGGGGCTGGAAGGGTTACGCAGTGTCACCGTGTTCGAAGACCCGCACATGCGTCGGCGCAACGGTCGGCTCAGTCGATTGAACAGCGAGTTCATGGGCATCACTACCCGCTTCAACGCCTTGCACCAGTTGCTTGAGCGCTTGCGCAGCAGCGGCGCCGATCATGTGGTTGCGGCGATTAAACCGGGTTTGCAGGACCTCGCCGAACTGCTCGACAGCTTCACCGGCCGCGCCCTGACCAACGCCGATGCGGGACGTCTGGTGATCGCGCTGACCGCCTATAAAGAAGGTTTGCCGGCGCGCGTTCGCCGCTTGCGGGCGACTTTTCAGGAGAGCGATCCGAGCGACGCCGAGCAGCTGGATTTCCATACCGCGTATGAGCTGCTCTATCGCTTCGTCGACGACTTGCACAGTTATGCACAGACCCACGCGTCGCTGGCCGATCACAGCCATGCGCGCGAGCAATGGGATGAGCCGTTCACCCCGCAAACCAACTGGATGGCGTCGGCCGCCTCGGGGATTCGCGCGGCGTTCATTCTGGTGGTTCTGGGCAGCTATTGGGTCGCCACGGCGTGGCCGAGCGGTGCGACGATGACCCTGATTGCCGCCGCTACCGTGGGCCTCTCGGCGGCGACACCGAATCCAAAACGCATGGCCTTTCAGATGGCTTGCGGGACGCTCCTCGGGGCCCTGATCGGTTTCGTCGAGATGTTTTTCATCTTCCCCTGGATCGACGGCTTTCCGTTGCTCTGCGTGATGCTCGCGCCGGTGATCGTGCTCGGTTCGTTCCTCACTTCGCGGCCGCAATACGCCGGTGTCGGTCTCGGCTTGCTGATCTTCTTCAGCACCGGTTCGGTGCCGGACAACCTCACCGTTTACAACCCTTATGCGTTCATCAACGATTACATCGCCATGGTGCTCGGCATGCTGGTGTGCGCGGCGGCCGGGGCGATCATTCTGCCGCCCAACAGCCGCTGGTTGTGGCGTCGACTGGAACAGGATTTGCGCGGGCAAGTGGTGTACGCCATCAGCGGCAAACTCAAGGGTTTGGCGTCGAGTTTCGAAAGCAGTACGCGGGACTTGTTGCATCAGGCCTACGGTCTCGCGGCAGGGCAGCCGCAGGTGCAACGGGACTTGCTGCGCTGGATGTTCGTGGTGCTGGAAGTCGGCCACGCGATCATCGAGTTACGCAAGGAGCAGGCGATCCTGCCGGTGCATCCGGCCTATGCCGAATCCCAGCCGTGGCGTCAGGCGATCCGGGTGATGGGCCGTTCGCTGGTGCGGCTGTTTCTGCAACCGAGCCAGAGCAATCTGGAGCGCGGCCTGATCGCCGTCGATCACGCGATCAGCCGCGTACAAGCCACCGACGAACCTTTCGCGCCGCACTTCGACACCTCGGCCCTGCGCCGGGTGAAGAGCTACCTGCACTTCATCCGCACTTCGTTGCTGGACCTGCAATCACCGCTCGCCGGCTACATAAATGCCAACGCCACCGCCAAGCCCCAAGGACTTGAACATGCCTCGTGAAATCGCCTTCCACGGCGTGTACATGCCGACCATGACCCTGATGTTTTTCATCGCGGCGGCGCTGGCCTGGGCACTCGATCGGTTCCTGTCCGGGTTCGACCTGTACCGCTTCTTCTGGCACCCGGCGCTGCTGCGCCTGAGTCTGTTTACCTGTCTGTTCGGCGCCCTGGCGCTGACTGTTTACCGTTGACTCTCTACCACTGACTCTCTATCACTGAAGAAGGCCCCGATGAAAAAGCTTTTCAGCCTGCTCGCCACTCTATTGGTGCTGGCCCTTGCGATGTGGATCGGTCGGACCCTGTGGGTGCATTACATGGACACCCCGTGGACCCGCGACGGCCGGGTGCGCGCCGACATCATCAACGTCGCCGCCGACGTCACCGGGGAAGTGGTGGACGTGCCGGTGCGCGACAATCAACAGGTGAAGAAGGGCGATTTGCTGATGCGGATCGACCCCGAGCACTACCGCATCGCGGTCAAACAGGCGCAGGCGCTGGTGGCCTCGCGCAAGTCGACGTGGGAGATGCGCAAGGTCAACGCCCACCGCCGCGCCGACATGGACAACCTGGTGATCTCCAGGGAAAACCGCGACGACGCCAGCAACATCGCCGACTCGGCCCTGGCCGATTACCAGCATGCTCAGGCACAGCTCGAAGCCGCCGAACTGAACCTCAAACGCACCGAGGTCAGAGCAGCGGTGGACGGGTACGTGACCAACCTCAATGTGCATCGCGGCGATTACGCGCGCATCGGTGAGGCGAAAATGGCCGTGGTCGACATGAACTCCTTCTGGGTCTACGGCTTCTTCGAAGAAACCAAATTGCCCCACGTGCGGGTCGGTGATAAAGCCGACATGCAACTCATGAGCGGGGAAGTGTTGAAGGGGCATGTGGAAAGCATTTCTCGCGGCATCTACGACCGTGATAACCCGGAGAGTCGCGAACTGATTGCCGATGTGAACCCGACCTTTAACTGGGTGCGCCTGGCGCAGCGGGTGCCGGTGCGGATTCACATTGATGAAGTGCCGGAAGGGGTGCTGTTGGCGGCGGGGATTACTTGTACCGTTGTGGTTAACTAGCCATTAGACCGAGTCGCGGCCTTCGCGAGCAAGCCCGCTCCCACATTAGATCTTCAGTGAACGGAATATGTGTACGACGGAGATCAAGTGTGGGAGCGGGCTTGCTCGCGAAGGCCGCGACTCGGTCTCACTCCTTGCAAAACGTCTCATGCAAATGCCGCCAAATGAGCTGGCCATCGGCCCGCTTCTCAAACACCACCGTCGACCGCCGATCAGAGTGCAACCCCGTCGCATCGGTCTGCTGCTCGCGATAACTCACCGTCGCGCCACCATCGTGCCAGGCGATGCCACGCAATTCGCTGAGCTCAATTCTGAACCCGAGCTTCTTCCCGCCCGCCATCAAAAACAACTCGCTCAACGCCTCAAAATCCAGCACCCGGCCCAATGGCGAGACCATGGAAAACTGTGGCGAAAAACGCGTCAGCAGTTGTTCAAGCGCTGACTTGTCTTGATCTTCGGCCAGCCACTGCTCGATGGCGACGTGGGCCTGGATCACTTCGTCAAAGTATTCGGTGTAGTCGGTCATGGAAGTTGCCCCTTCAGCCCGAACCGCTTCATCAAGCCCGCCTCCAACAGCCCTTTAGGTAACAACCCCGCCAGCAACGGCAACGCCCGACTGCCATTGCCCAGACGAATCAGGCGCGGTGGTTTGCTCTGCTGCACAGCCTTGAGCAAACCGGCAGCAAATTCACTGGCCGGGGTCGGGTTGTCCTGAGAGGCCTTGGCCCGTGCGCGAATGCCTTCACGCAGCGGAAACCACGGCGATTGTTCGGTAATCAGCTGCTCCGCCTCATGGCCGGCATTCTTGGCAAAACTGGAAGCGATTGCGCCCGGCTGGACTTCCATGACCCGTACGCCAAACGGCGCCAGTTCCATGCGCAACGCATCGGTCAAGGCATGCACCGCCGCTTTCGAGGCGCAGTAGGCGCCGGCGAATGGCGTGACCAAAACCCCGGACACGCTGCCAATGTTCACCACCAGACCCTTGGCGCGACGCAGCACCGGGAACAGGGCGCGGGTGACGCCGACGATGGCGAACACATTGGTTTCGAATTGCCGCTGCATGGCTGGCACACCACCGTCGAGCAACGGCCCCATGGCGCCATAACCGGCATTGTTGATCAGCACGTCGAGGCCGCCATGTTGCTGGTTGATGCGCTCGCTCAAGTGTTCGAGTGCTGCACCGTCGTTGACGTCCAGTTGCACGGCGGTGAACCCGGCAGCGGCCAGGGCTGCCACGTCTTCAGCCTTGCGGGCGCTGGCCCAGACGTCGTATCCGGCTTTTTTGAAAACATCAGCGAGGGCGCGGCCAATGCCGCTGGAGCAACCGGTAATCAACACAACGGGCATGGCGCGGTCCTTGTGCAAAAAGAGGAAAGGAAGATCAATCGGAGAAACTACCTTGCAAATGCTCGGCGCGAAACTCCAGTGTTTGCGGGCGATAACCAGGGCGCAACGGCGGCAGGGGCAAACAGTCTTCCCAGTTCGCGCCGGCCTGCAATTCGCCGGGACCGCGATAGCGCGGGGCGGCGTATTGATTGTCGGCCAGGTTGACTGTGTCGCCCGGCGCATACGCTGCGATGCGCCAGCGCAGTTCGGTCAGCGGCACGTCGTTGCCGTTGTTCATTTTCAGTTGCAGTGGGCGATCGACCGGGCACTGTTCTGGCGCGTAAGTGATGCGCAACTCCAGGCGCGCCAGTTGCTTGACCTCGCGGTTGTCCATCCAGATCACCCACGTTGCTACCAGGCCCAGCCCGATGGCGGCGGCCACAGAGACGGGCAGTGCCTTGGTCGGGTAGCGCAGCAAAAGGATCAGCCAGGTGAAGACCAGCAGGACGCCGATGAACATGACGCAAACCTCGGGAGGGGAGAAGGTCATCCTACCTAAGCGTGGGTGCGATTGGCGATGGGCTTTCGAGGTAGAGCGTGGGAACGAGAAATAAAAAGCCCCCACCCAACCCGCTGCGGATAGGGAAACGCAGCGGGTCGGACGGGGGCTTCTTGTGTTACAGATCAATCACTGCGCGATGGTTTTCACCGACACGCCGCGTTCGATCGGGGTAGAGCGACCGTAGATATCTTCAAACCGCTCGATATCGTCTTCGCCCAGGTAGCTACCCGATTGCACTTCGATGATTTCCAGCGAGATCTTGCCCGGATTGCGCAAGCGGTGGACCGAGGCGATCGGGATGTAGGTCGACTGGTTTTCAGTGAGCAGGAACACGTTTTCGTCGCAGGTCACTTCAGCGGTGCCGCTGACCACGATCCAGTGTTCGGCGCGGTGGTGGTGCATCTGCAGCGACAGGCACGCGCCCGGTTTGACCGAGATGCGCTTGACCTGGAAGCGGCCGCCCATGTCCACCGAGTCGTAGGAGCCCCACGGACGATAGACTTCGCAGTGGGTCTGGGTTTCGCTGCGACCCTGCTCGTTGAGGGTGTTGACCATCTGTTTCACGCCTTGGACCTTGTCCTTGTGGGCGATCATCATGGCGTCCTTGGTTTCGACGACCACGATGTTTTCCAGGCCGATCACCGACACCAGTTTGCCGTTGCCGTGGATCATGCAGTTTTTGCTGTCCTGAATGACCACATCGCCTTTGGTGACGTTGCCGTTGGCGTCTTTTTCATTCACTTCCCACAACGACGCCCAGCACCCAACATCGCTCCAGCCCGCGGTCAGCGGTACAACGCAGGCGCGTTGGGTTTTTTCCATCACCGAGTAGTCGATGGAATTGTCCGGGCAGCAAGCGAAGGTGGCGGCGTCGAAATCGACGGTGTCGGCATCTTGTTTGCTGCGCTCAAGGGTCAGCAGGCAGGTGTCGTAGATGTCCGGATCGTGCTTTTTCAACTCTTCCAGAAAGCGGCTGGCACGGAACAGGAACATGCCGCTGTTCCAGAAGTAACCGCCGGACTCGACGAACTCGGTGGCGCGCTTCACGTCCGGTTTTTCGACGAAGTGCGAGACGCGGCTGACGCCTTCGGGCAGCAGCGAATCATTGGTCGACTTGATGTAGCCATAGCCGGTTTCCGGTTTGGTGGCCGGTACGCCGAACAGCACCATTTCGCCGTTTTCTGCAGCGACGGTGGCCAGGGCCAGCGCGCGTTGCAGGGCTTTCTGGTCGTCCAGCACGTGGTCGGCCGGCAGCACCAGCATCAACTCGTCGCGACCTTCGTTGACCAGCATCATCGCGGTCAACGCAACTGCCGGAGCGGTGTTGCGGCCAAACGGTTCCATCAGGATGCGCTGGGTGTCCAGGTTACGGGCACTCAGTTGCTCGTTGACGATGAAACGGTGGTCCTTGTTGCAGACCACGATCGGGGTGTCCATGCCTTCGAACACCAGGCGTTCCAGGGTTTGCTGGAACAGCGTGTGTTCGCCAGTCAGGGCGAGAAATTGCTTAGGGAATTGCTTACGCGAAAGCGGCCAAAGACGTGAGCCACTACCACCTGACAAGATCACCGGAATCATGTTGTTACTCCTTGAAAATCGTATGGGTCAGAGCTACTGCGTTCTGTCGTTTCACTCTTGTTCTTATTCCGTGTCCAAAGGCTGGTTTGATCCCCTGTAGGAGCTGCCGCAGGCTGCGATCTTTTGATCTTTGGTTTTCTCAACATCGATAAAGATCAAAAGATCGCAGCCTGCGGCAGCTCCTACAGGAACCGTGTTTTAACCATCACGGTCCCGTGGGCTTCAGCCTTTCGACAAATCTGTTAGCGCGTCGAAACCGGGCGTTTTACCCAGACTGGCGCCAGGCTGCTGCCGGTGCCAGTGACGTACAGCACGGCGGCTTCACCACGTTCCAGGGCAACCGGTTTCACGTCGCCGACTTTCTTGTCGCCATCGTATAGCGCCAGGCTGACTTTAACCGGGTTGATTTCACGCTCGCCACGGCCCTTGGCGGCCACGGTAGGGACCACTTCGGTCTTGCCGTCAGCGGTTTTCAGGGTCAGGGCCTTGTCGCTGAGGTTCTGCACGCGAACCAGGGATTTCTGCTTGTTCTTGAACGGCGGTTCTTCGATCAGTTGCGGTGCGCCGCTGGCGTTGTTGACCAGGGTGTAATAGTGATCACCGGCCAGTTTCACTGGCAGGGACTGGCTACCGACCTTGGCGCTGTAGTCGCCGCCCGGCATGAAGCTGAAGTCGGTGCTGGACAGCGGCGCGACTTCGGCCAGGTTGGTGGTGCCGACGGTGGCGCTGACTTCAGCGTTACCGGCGTTGTAGACACGTACAAAGCTCGAACCTTTCGGTGCAGTCGGGCCATAGAGTGCGGCGTCGCCAGCGAAGGCGGACATCGACAACACGCTCATGCCAGCAACGAGTGCGAAGGTCTTGGCGAGACGGCGAGGAGTAGTAGTGAAAGTCATGGTAGTACCTCTCTCTTTCAGTTTTGCGCCCGGTCGGGCGTCTCGGATTTAGTGTTTGCTGCTACGTTTTGTTGGCGAGCGCCGGCTTCTTTGAGCTCTGCGACCCACTGCGGGTCGGCGTCACCGATTTCGTTGTTCACAGGCAGATAACGTTCAGGAAACTCCCAGATCAGCACCTGTGGCGGGCTGTTCTTGAAAGCATCACTTTTCAGATAGGTGAGCATCGGCAGAATCGGGCCATGGCCGTCTTCGGCGTAATTGACCACGTCGCTGTTCAGCGCTTGTTTCAGCGCACCGACGAAGTTCCAGTTGGGGTTAGCGCTGTAGCTGGTGCCGATCAGGGCCACCGGCACTTCAGCGTTGGCGAACAGGGCGTCATCACCGGCCGGCTGGTCTTGCGCCGCAACGGTGTTGCGCTTCTGCAACGGCTCAGGCTTGGGCATCAGGTTTTCGAACAGCGGGTCCAGCGGCAGGAACAACCGCAGGTCGCCCTTGTGAGTCACCTTCTCCGCAGGTTCAGTGACGAAGTGTTGCGGCTCGCCGCTCAGCGGGTATTTGTCGGAAATGGATTTCGCCAAGGTCTCGGCAGCGATTTGCGCGCCTTCCGGGGTCCAGTGAGTGTCGGTGCGCAGGAACACTTGCTGACCGTTCAGCTTCGCTTTCAGCATCGGGCCGAACAGGTCGGGAGCGAGGACCTTGTTGGCCGCCACACGAGCGTGGAAGTCCTCATAGAGGTTGGCGTGGATGCTCGAAGGCTTCACTTCACCCAGGTGTTCCGGGTACAGGCGAGTCTTGGCCGGCACGATCGCCATGACCAGTTTCACGCCTTTCGCCTTCAGTTCCTGGCGCACGCCTTCAACCAGCGCGTAGTTGCCTTGCAGGTTCAGCTCTTCGTTGACGATCGGGTTGAATTCCTCATCGCTGTACAACCACTGATCGCGGCCGAGCACGACGCCCGGACGACCTTCGTTGAACAGTTTGAAATCCAGCGCAGCCCAAAGGTTGGTGCCCAAGCGCTTGATCGGAAACTCGTCGTCGTAGTGCGTCTCCACGGCTTTGGTCCAGCGGCCGTTGAGCACCGTCGTTTCGGCAGAGGTGCTGAAGCCGAGGAAACTGCGCGTGGACCACAGGCCCAGGACCAACAGCGTCACCATGAACAGGCTGATGTAGAGGATGCGTAATGAGCGGGTCATAGTCAGATCCCTCAGAACTGGAAGTAAAGGAACGGCGAGAAGCTTTGCGCCGAGAGTTTGAAAATCGAGGCGATGAACAGCACCAGTACCAGCGTGCGCATCACGTAACGAGACCAGTCAGCGGTCCAGTAGGCCGGTTGCACAGCCGCGTCAACGCCGACGGTGTAGCCAGGTTCGTGGATGCTGCCCGGGTTGTCGCCCGGTACGGCTTTGATCATTCCAGGGGTCGCGGCAGCCGGGCCATCGGCCTCGACGTTCACAACAGGCTTGGTCTTCTCAGGCGGCAGGTTGCTGTAGAAGTCACGAATGCCGAAGAACGCCAGGGTCATGTAAGCCACCACCAGGGTCGCCACTTGCAGGCCGGTGAGGCTGGCCGCGTTGAGTTCCGACAGTGACCATTCGCCGAAGCTGAACATCGCGCCGTACATACGACCGGCGACGTGCAGGTTTTCCGAGCGGAAGATTACCCAGCCCATGACCACGAGCAGGAAGGTCAGCGCCCAGCGGATCGGGTTGATGCTGCGCGGCGAGGTGTTCAGGCCGAGGGCTTTTTCGATCGCCAGCCACATGCCGTGCCAGGCGCCCCAGACGATGTACGTGATGTTCGCGCCGTGCCACAGACCACCGAGCAGCATGGTCAGGAACAGGTTGCGATAGGTCATCAGCGTACCTTTACGGTTACCGCCCAGCGTGATGTACAGGTAGTCACGCAACCAGGTGGACAGGCTGATGTGCCAGCGACGCCAGAACTCGGTGATCGACTGGCTGATGTACGGCTGTTTGAAGTTTTCCATGAAGCGGAAACCCATCATCAAGCCCAGGCCGATGGCCATGTCGCTGTAACCGGAGAAGTCGAAATACAGCTGCGCGGTGTAGGCCAGCGCGCCGAGCCAGGCATCGCCCGTGGTCGGGTTTTGCAAGGCGAAGCAATGGTCGGCCACGACCGCCAGGGTGTCGGCGATGAAGACCTTCTTGATGAAGCCCTGCATGAATCGCGTCGCACCTTCGGAGAACTTATCGAGGGTGTGGGTGCGATTGTTGAACTGGTCGGCGAGATCGCGGAAGCGCAACACCGGACCGGCGATCAGGTGCGGGAAGATCGCCACGAAAGCGGCAAAGTCGATCAGGTTACGGGTCGCCGGCGTGTCACCACGGTAGACGTCGATGATGTAGCTGATGGACTCGAAGATGTAGAACGAGATCCCGATCGGCAACAGCACGTGGGTCAGGATGAACGGCGACAGACCAACGGAGGTCATCATCGCGTTGATGCTGTCGACGCCGAAGTTGGCGTACTTGAAGTAGCCGAGAATGCACAGGTCGACGGCCACGCCCAGGAGCAACCAGCGTTGTGCCGGTTTGGTCCGAACGCCTGCGGCGCCGACTTTGAGGCCGATCCAGTAGTTCCACAGGGTGACGGCTGCGAACAGCGCAAGGAAGTCCACACGCCACCAGGCATAGAACACGTAGCTGGCGATCAGCAGCAGCAGGTTGCGATAGCGTATTCCGCTTAAGTAGTACATGCCGAGAAAGATCGGCAAGAACAAAAACAGGAACACGTTGGATGAAAATACCATCCCGGTCTCTCCATGTTTAACCAACAGTCAAGGGCCAACGGCCCCCCCTAACCCCCCACGAAAAAACCGGGGGAATATCACTCAACTCAAATCTTGCACTGACCCTGTGGGAGCGAGCTTGCTCGCGATTGCGGTCCGACATTCAGCATCGATGTAGGCTGACACTCAGTCATCGCGAGCAAGCTCGCTCCCACAGGGGTTTTGCGTATGGCTCTAGGAGCCTTTTTTGCCTTTTTCACTCGCCGGGTCGAAGACCTTGGTCAGGTCACCCCCGAGGCGGAAAGTCTTGAACGGCTGCATCTCGTGCTTTTTCTCAAGCACATCCGGCGAGCAGGTGTAGAGCGTGCAGAACGGTTCGAGCCAGGCGAATTTCGAGTCCTCTTTCAGGTCGGTCATGTCCTGTTCCTTACCGTTCTTCTTCTCGAATTCTTCCGGGTCTTTGACACCCGCGAGCACTCGATCACCCAGACGTTTCAATGCGCCGTTGTTTTCCTGACGCAAGTCCACACCGTTGACCAGCGCAAAACTGGCGATCATCGACAGTGGCGGCAGGGCATAGTTGTGATAGGACAGGGCGCGTTGCTGGCGCTTGAGTTCGTTGGGCAGGAAACCCTGGGCGTCAATTTGATTGGCGCCGACTTTGTATTCCTTCACCGACCAGTCGAACAGGTCGCGGCGGTTGGTGGCGATGGACGTTGCCATCACCGACCAGGCGGACCAGTACGAGTGGTTGTTGGTTTTATCCAGCGGCAGGTTGTCCCAATCGCTGACCACCTGATCAGCCATTTTGCTGAACCAGGCTTCAATCAACTGCGACTCTTGCTGGTGGTTCGCTAACGGATGCGAGTCGGAGAACTTCAGGCGGATATAGGACGACGCCATGCTGCCCAGCGCCCATTTGCGCATGGACTTGCCGGTGTGGTTGAAGTCCTTGGACATCAACGCATCGGCCTTGGCCCAGGCGGTCAACCAATTCAGGGTGCATTCCAGCTGTTCCGGACGACCGTCACGCATGTACTGCATTACGCGCTTGCTGGTGCCGCGCTCAATCTTGGTGATGTCGGCCGTGGTGTCACGGAAGGCTTTTTCCGAAGCCTCGTTCAGGGTCGAACGGGCCTTGTCGGAACCTTCGTATTTGCTGCGAAATTGCAGCGAGCCGGTGTACGGCGTCGGCATCGCATCACAGCCTTCGCTCTTGTCGCCGGTTTTGACTTTTTCAATCGGCGCGAAGTACCCCTGTGGCGGGCGCAGTGGCGCGGCGGCCTGAGTCGCACCGGCAAACATGGCCAGGCTCAACAGGGACGGTGCGATCAATCTTTTCAAAGTTCGGGTTTGCATGCATGTCATAAGAGGTTGCCTCACTGCCCGGCCTGGGCGGTACGCTGCCCCAAGCCAGGGAACACGTTGCGTTTGCAGATTTTCGCTTCGACTTTCTGTGGCGCGGCACCTGCTTCAGGGCCCTGGATTTCGACGGCCAGCAGATTCTGCGAGGCCCAGTCTTCGTCCGTGCGCAACTCAAAGGCGAAACGCCCGTCGGTATCGGAGGTTTCCGGTTTTTCGATCTTGATGTCCTCGTGGCGACCGTTCATGTACCAGAGGGTGGCTTGCAGGACTTTCACCGACGGATCGGCGAAACGGATGTCGACCTGGTGACTGCTGTTTTGCAGGTTCAGGTTCTTGCTGTTGACCATCAATTCGTTCTTGCCCGGTTTCAACGTGGTGCTACCGGTCATCTGTGCATCCTTTCCTTCGCAACCGTTGTCCAGCAGCGCCATCATCTGGCGGTAGATGGTTTCCTGGTCGAGGCGATAGAGCGGCGAGAATTCCCAGATCAGAATCTTCGGCGGCTTGGTCTGGAACTCTTCGCTGCCCAGGTACTGCAGCATCGAACCTTCCAGGCCACCGCCGGGGAACGCCACGTTGAGGATGTCGGCGCCGATGGCCTCTTCGAGGAAACCGGCGAAGTTGTAGTTCTTGCCACTGTGGCTGGTGCCGACCAGGGTGACTTCCGGATTGCCGGAATCACTGAACAGATCGCCATCAGCTGCTTCGCCTTTCGGCTCGGTGGTGAACTGATCCATGTACTGGATCGCGTAGCTAGTGCCACAGAGTTGACCAGCCATGTTGTGTAACGTTCCGGTCTTACCCATGCGACCCGACTTATGGCTCTCGAATTCGCGTTTTGGCACGTCGGCAAAGGCCGGCATGTTCTTGATTTGCTCACCGACGATTTTCGCCGTGCGCTGGGCGCCATACGGCGTCCAGTGTTGGTCGCCCTGGAAGTAGAAATCGTGGGCCGGCAGGGTGTCAGGCAGCGACTCGTTGGTCAGCGGCGACAGGTCCGGCACGGTGTAGCCCATGGCGGAGAAACGCCCGAGCATGGTCTTGTAGTTCCTCAAGGCCTTGTCGAAATCGTACTTGGCCTTGTCTTCCGGATTGAGCTTGTTGCGGTTCACCAGACCACGGGTCGGCTGGTAAACGATGACCAGTTCAATGCCTTTGCTCTTGAACGCATCGTGCAGTTCTTTCATGCGTTTGTAGCCGCCGGGTGTGGTGTCGAACTCGGTGCGCAAGTCTTCTTGCGTACGGAACAACCAGTCGCCCTGGGCCTGCACCAGCGTGGTGAAGTTCTGCTGGTAACGCGTGGTGTAGTTCTTCGCGTCGTGGGCTTCCGGGCACAGGTTGCAGCACGGTTCGGCGTCGAAGCTGGGTGCTTTGACTTCATCGGCACGAGCGCCGGCGCTGGCCGCGAAAATGCCGACGGTCAGGGCCGACAGGCTGAGTAATTTGATCAAGTGTGAGTGCATAAAATTATCCTCAGTCCCGCATTTCGGTCTGGCGTTCGACAGGGTCGATCAGCACGGCTTTCTGCTGGCGTACCAGCAGGTCGAGAATTTCATCCTGGCGCTCGCCGAGAATCCCGTTGAAGCTGATGCCGCTGGATTTGGTCGGGGCGAGCATGGACACGCGATACAACTCGACGCTCAGCGGCGAGTCGATGGACAGCGGGCCGCTGCCGTTGCCGGCCAGTTCGCCGCCAACCACGATCAGGGACACCTGGGCGTCGAACGGATCGAGCTTGATGTCACGGTCGGTGTCGGTCAGGTCCTTGATGTGTCCGTAGACACCGGTCAGGCCGTTGGCCATGGACAGGTTTTCGTAGAGGCGGATGTTCACGCTGTTACGAATCCGGATGCCGTGACGACGGTTGCTGATCACCTTGTTGCCCCACAGCAGATTGTCGCCACTCTCGTAGAGGGTGATGCCGTCGGTGTGGTTCTTGTAGATCTCGTTGTAGGCGATCAGGTTGCTCACGCTGTTACGGTCGATCACCAGGCCCGACAACTTGTTGTCGTAGCTGCGGTTGTTGAAGATGAAGCTGTTGTTGACCTCACGGGAAATAATGATCCCGTGCTTCTTCTTGGTCCCGTACACCGTGTTGTCGGCAATGATCAGACCGTGGGAACGGTCATGCGGGTCAATGCCGTAGACGATGTTGTCTTTGTAGGTGTTGCCCTTGACCACAAAGTCCTGGGTTTCGTAGCAGTAGAAGCCGTACCACATGTCCGAGAACTCGGAGCCGACGATCCAGCCGCTCGGTTCAGGGCGCTTGAGCACCTTGGCCATGTTCGGCGTGTATTGGGAAATACTCACGCCGTAGGACTTACTGTTGGCGTAACCGAAACTGGCGATCTTGCTGTTGGCGATGTAGGTCTCGGTGCCGCCCCAGGACAGCAGGAACGGACGGAATTCCTTCGGCGACTTGAAGGCCGCCGGGCCGTTTGCCTTCTCGCTCCAGCCAGTGATTTTGGTATCGCGCACGAATAGCTGACCGTCGTTGACCAGGAACGAACCGGCCTCTTGGGACAGGCGCAGTTCCTGGGTCTGCTTGTCGATTTCCAGGATGCCTTTCTCACCCACCACAATCGGCAACTTCGCCAGGAACACACCCGGCGAGGTTTCGCTGAAGTACTGCTTGGGTACTTTCTTGGCCAGATCCTTGAGGTTCATGTAGCCGTCGTCGACGAAGATGGCCTGCGGGATGCCGTGCTGACGCACCACCCATTCAGCCATCTTGTTGTCGCCGCCGATGAAGTCCTTCAGGGCGTTTTCCTGCATCATCCGGCGCACGCTGATCTTGCCGGGCTTGGTGCGCACGATTTTCGCGGCGATGGCTTCGGCGGTGTAGCCGGAGGTGTCCGGCAGTTTCGGCTTGGCCAGCTCCAGCGGCGCGGTCGGTGCACTGCTGACGGTGTAGGTCTTGGCCTGTTGCAACCCTTTGGCAATGGTCGCCGGCTGGCCTTTTTGAACGGGCGCGGCCGGCTCCACTGTGGCGAAGGCTGCCGTGCTGGCCAGCAACATCGCGCCGGCCAGCAAGGTTATCGAGCCTCTCTTCGGACTGTTCATGTCAGGAACTCCCTTAGCGGTTCGCATCAGAAGCGCCAGATCACGTCGATAAACGCGCGGTGCATGTACGAGTCGACGCCTTTGCCATACGCATCGCCGGGCTTGAACACACCGCCACGCAAACGCACCAGGGCCGAAGGCTCATCGATCGATTGGCTCAAGGAGGCGGGCAGCAGGCCTTGCTTGAAGTACTTGGTGACGACCACGTCCATTTCCTGGCCGAGGTCCTTGCTACCGTCTTCCAGCGGCAGGGAGGTGCTGGAAAGAATCGCGCCGGTCGCGTCGTCGGTGTTGTTCTCGACGGCGTTGATGCCATTGCTGCCGACCGGCTTGTTACCGTCGACACGCCAGAATTTGTGGTAGATCAGGCTGGCGTCGTATTCGTCGTTGAGCATCCACGAACCGAACAGAGTGGCGGACTGCATGTTTTGCATTTCGCCGCGGAAGGCCTCGCCGAAACGGTGAACACGCGAGCGCGTACCGGTGTAGTTCGAACGGTTGCTTTCCAGGCCGTTCTGTTCGTAATCGGCGCTGGCGCGGGCATACGCTGCACCGACTTGCCATTGCGGATCCAGGCGCAGACGCACGCCCAGGTCAGTGGCCCAGCCGTCGACGTCGCCGCTGGTCTTGGCTTGGGCCGGCGCGGTGCCGTCGGCGTTCAGCGGGTTGACCTTGTCGCGGTCGCCGCTCATGCCGGTGACGCTGCCCCAGTAGTTGACGGTGTTGGTGTTGCGCCAGTTGTAGGCATCGCTGTCGGCGGTAAGGCCGAGCCAGCTGATGTCGCCATTCTGTTTCTTGTCCAGGGAATCGGCGGGAACACCTGGCTGCGCGTAGTCGAGCTTGCCGTCATCGTGGGTGTGATGACCGCGAATGCCGACCCAGTTGCCCGGGGTCCACTGATACGCCGCATCGGCGAAGGCGTGCAGGCGATCCTTGTCTTTTGGGGCCAGCTCGGTGAGGTCGGTGCGGTATTCGCTGAAGCGTTCGGCGACACCGGCGTTGGCGCGCAACAGGGTGGTGTCGAAGGTCCAGTTCAGGGCTTCGATGTTGGTGTCGCGCCATTGACCATCGTCGTTGTGCAGGCGCTGGCGACCGAGCTTGAGCATCTCGCCGGGGTACGGCGTCAGGCCGCTGTAACCGACCCAGAACTCGCGCATCGCCAGGTAGTTTTTCTTGCTCTTGCGGTCACCGTTGTCGGTGGCCTGGGTGCCGTCGCTGTCGGACTGTTGCAGCGTGTCCGTCTCGATGATGTCGGTGGACGTCACGGCCTGACCCATGGCGTAGCCGCTCCACGCACCGCTCTCGCCATAAATCCATGGACGCAAGTCGAGGCCGACGCCGTTGACGTCGCCGCCGCTCTGCGTACCCAGGTCGGTATCGTCTTCGGACTGGGCGGTGACTTTCACGTCAAGGCCGTAGTTCTTGCTTTCAGTCAGGGCCGCCAGGGTCGGACACGACCACAGCAGGGCGAATGACAGGCCAATACCGGCCTTAACGAATGGATTCAACTTCATAGGGATTCCTCGCCGTCTTCTTCTTCCAGGGCATGCAGTTCCAGCGTGTTCTGACTCAAGGCACCACGAACGGCCTGTTCTTGTTTCAACAGGCGTTGGGCCTCGGCGAGCTGGGCAGGCGGCAGTTGGGCTTCGAGTGTTTGCGCAAGCTCGGTGGCTTGCGGGGTGTTCTGGGCCTTGGCCAATTGGCTGAAGACATAAGCATTAAGCGGGTCGGGCCGGGTGCCCTTGCCTTGGGAGAACAGTTGGGCAATGGCGAAGTCGGCGCTGTTCTGGCCGTTACGCGCAGCCTTGAGCAGGTGGTCCAGCGCTTTCTGCGAATAGACCTTGCCCAGGTAACCGCGACGGTAGATCTGGCCGAGGTAGTAATCGGCGGCCACTTCTCTGTCGACGGCTTTCTTGAAGTGTTCTTCGGCGACCTTCGCGTCGGCCGGCACCATTTTGCCTTCGTAGTAGAGCTTGCCCAGCAACAGTTCGGCGCGCGGCTGGTCGGCGGCGCGGCCGTTGTCCAGGTACTTCATCATCGTGTCGACGTCACCCAGTTCCGGGAAGTCGTAGAGCAGTTGCGCCAGGCTGACCCAGGAAGCGGGGTAGCCGGGTGCGATGCCTTCGAGCAGCGACTGGGCGGTTTTCTCGTCGGTCGTGCCCAGGGATGCATCGCCCAGTACGCGGGCCACGCTGTCCACCCGCTGGGCGGAAACCGTGCCGCGAGCCTGAGCGGCTTGCATTTGCTTGATCAGCTCGGCCTGTTTCTCTGGCTGGGCTTTTTTCTGATAGACCGTGGCCAGTTCGACGTAGCAGATGTCGGTGGTGTTCAACGCGGCTTTGCAGATCGTTTCCACTTCGTCCAGGTGCTGGTCGTAAGTGCCCTGGGTGCGATAGAGCAGCACTTGGGCCAGGCCCGCTTCCGGCTTGCCTTCGGCGCGCCATTGGCTGATCTGCTGTTGCGCGTTGACGTTCGGGAAACTGTGCGGGTATTGCAGGTACAGCATGGCGAGCGGGATCAGGGTGTTGCCTTCGCCTGCGGCAGTGGCTTTCTTCAACAGGCCTTCGGCTTCGTACTGTTCGGCCTCGGTTGAGCCGGGTTTGGCCACCAGCAGACGACCCAGGCGAGCCTGGGCCCGCGGCGAAACGCTGGCCGCGGCGCGGTAAGTCGCCTCAGCTTTCTTGATCTGCGCCGGGTCACGGCTGTCGACCTGGATATCGGCGAGGCCAACCTGTGCTTCGCTGTAGCCCAGGTCTGCCAGTTGCTGGTAATTCTGCGCCGCCAGCGTGGTATCACCGCGCTTGAGGGCTTCGTTGGCCAGACGCTGGTCGGGCAGGCCGGCGCATCCGGCCAGGGCGATTGCCATGGCCAGAGTCAGCGGGACTGGCAGGATTCTGAGTGGGCTAGTCACGGGCATGTCCTCTTGTTTTTAACGACCGGCGGCCATGGCTTTGTCGATCAGCCAGTTCAGGTTCGGACCACGAGTGGCGTTGACTTCAACAGGGCGACCGGCGAATTTGCTGTCCAGCGGCTCGTCAGGCTTGATCTGCACGCGGATGTCGGACGACAGGTCGGCGCTTTTCAGGCTGGTGCTGCTGATGATCGTGCCGGAGCGGGTTTTGTCTTCGCCGGCGATCTGGAAGCTCACCGAGCTGCCTGGCAGCACGTCGCCGAACTGGCGATAGGAGAAGCGCGCTTCAACGTTGGCTTCGCTGTTACGCGGCACCAGTTGGAAGATCACGTCGCCCTTGCTGGCGTACTGACCGTCGGCGACCATTTGCTGCGCTACGGTGCAATCGCACGGCGACGTCAGAGTGCCGGTCATTTGCTTGCCGAACAGTTCTTCAACCTTGGCCGGTTGTAATTGGTCTTCGTCCAGGTGGCCCTTGAGTACGTCGAGCATGCTGGTGCTGAACGTCGCCAGCGGCGCGCCCTTGGCCGCAACGCCGTCGGTTTTGATCAGGCTCTGCACCGTGCCGTCGCGCGGCATGGTGATGTTCATGCCCGCCACGCTGACCAGACCGGCCTGGGCGTGGCTGACGAAGTACATGCCGTACACCGACTTGAAGATGAAGCCGAATGCCGTCAGGCCGACGAGGAAAATCGCGAAGCTGAAGGTCACTGCACGCAGACGACCGAACGGGGTCATGCCGTGGCCGCCATCCTTGTTCTTGCGCGCCTTGGTGAAGTTGTCGCGTTGCAGGGTGGCCAGCACCTCACCCATGGTGACGATGTCGCCGGCCAGGTGCGAAGTGATCAGGTGGCGCAGGGTGGAAATATCCTGGGATTCGAGGTTCTGGAACTGGCAACCGGTACGACCGGTTTCGCGGTCGTGGGAGCGCACCAGTAACTCGACATCCATGGCCAGGCCGAGGTTATCGATGACGAACTGCAGGCGAGCCTTGTACACATCGCCGATCTTCAATGGCAGCTGACCGGCGTTGAAAGCCAAGCCGCCAGCGGAGAGATCGATGACCCGAGCTTCTACCGGGGTCCGGTCAGGACCGTAGAAGCGCAGCTTGGCCGGGATTTTTACCCGGGCGTGCTGGCGCTGGGCTTCTGATTCATGCACTACGTTGGCGTTGACGGCGGTATTCATATGGACGATTTCCTAGTTAATTCAGGCGAGTTCGGTCAGACCATCATCAGCAGCACAGCAACAAAAATGCTGCCGGCGGAGAAGGTCATGGTCCGAGACGACCAAGTGTTGAACCAACCTTGAAAGCTGGCGAGATCACGGGTCAGGGAAGTGGGCTGGCGAGTCCAGGACTGTCGGTCGAGGCGGAAGAACACGTAGATCTTCACCAGCGCGCCGACGATCTGGTTGTAATAGAGAATCGCCGGGTAGGCCGGGCCGATCGTGTGACCGGACAAAGACAGCAGCACGGTCAGGATCAGGCGGGTAATGCCGATCCACAGCAGGTAAACCAGGATGAACGCGGCGCCATATTTGAAAGTGGCGATGAGCGCGACGGTCAGGCCCAGCAGCGACGTCCACATCGACACACGCTGGTCGAACAGCACCACCGAAGTAAACAGGCCGAGACGTTTCATCCCCAGGCCCAAGGCGCGGGAGTTCTGCCGCAGGTTGTTGCCGTACCAGCGAAACATCAGTTTGCGACTGGCCTTGATGAAGCTTTTTTCCGGCGGGTGTTCCACGGTGTGAATCGCGGCGTCCGGCACATAAAACGTGTCGTAGCCCAGGCGCATCAAGCTGAACCAGCTCGACTTGTCATCACCGGTGAGGAACTTGAAGCGACCCAGGCGCCAGTGTTGCAGCGAGTCGCTTTCCACGTCGGCGATGAAGTCCGGGTTGGTCACCACAGTGGCGCGGAATACCGACATCCGCCCGGTCATTGTCAGCACACGTTTGGACAGGGCCATCGAGCACATGTTGATGTGGCGCTGGGCGAAGCGCAGTTTGTGCCACTCGCTCATGATGTAGCCGCCGCGCACTTCGCAGAACTCGTTGGTGGTCAGGCCGCCGACATTGCCGAACAGCTGGAACCACGGCACGGTCTTGAGCACGGTGCCCTCGGCGAGCACGGTGTCGCCATCGATCACTGCAACCACTGCGCGGTCGTCCGGCAGGTGGCGGGAGATGGCGCGGAAACCGTAGGCCAGGCCATCGCGCTTGCCGGTGCCGGGAATGCGCACGAAGTCGAGCTTGACGCGAGCCGGCGGATTCATTTTGGTCCAAAGGCTTTTCACCAGCTTCTCATCGGACATTTCCACGATGGAGCAGACCATGGTGGTCGGCAGGCCGCAGTCGATCGCTTCGCGAATCACCGAGGCGTAGACCTGGGCGGTGGTCAGCGCGTCGATACGAAAACTGGTGACCATCAGAAACACGTGGGACGGGTCTGCCGCTTTACCCAGCTTGCGCACTTTGCGCCGCAGGTGCGGGTAGACCACGTACAGAAACAGCATGCCGCGCAGAAAGTGCGTGGCACCCATCGAGTAGCGCCAGATACCGACAATACCGATCAGGAAGATGAAGTCCTTCGACTCGGAGTCGAACGTGGACGCAGGCAACGCCATGGCGATGCCCATCAATAAACTTAGGTAAAACAGCCAACCGGCGACCTGAAGTAGGCCGTGCTTTAGCCTGTGCATAATCTGCATCCGTCTCTATCTCGGGCGAGCCTGTGGGGTGGCCCGATGGGGTTAAGGCAGGCTTACGAAAACTGGCGACATCCGGTCTGGATGACGCCAGAAATCCTGTAGGAGCTGGCGAAGCCTGCGATCTCTTGATCTTTCGCTTGAAACTCAAGTGGACCTGGAAAGATCGCAGTCTCGTTTCACTCGACAGCTCCTACGACCGCATTACCAGCAGATGCCTTCAGTCCGGCCGCTCACGTTGGTGGCTTGGGACATGAAGCCGACCAGGTCGATCACTTGCTTGCCGTGTGGAGCGTTCTGCGCCAGGGCGCGGAATTTCTCGTCACGGTTGCCAAGGATGATCACGTCGGAGTTGTTGATCACGTCGTCGAAATCGGCGTTGAGCAAGGACGAGACGTGAGGGATCTTCGACTCGATGTAATCCTTGTTCGCACCGTGGACACGGGCGTATTCGACGTTGGTGTCGTAGATGCTCAGGTCGTAGCCCTTGCCGATCAGCATTTCCGCCAGATCAACCAGCGGGCTTTCGCGCAGGTCGTCAGTACCGGCCTTAAAGCTCAGACCCAGCAGGGCGACTTTGCGTTTGCCGTGGCTGGTGACGATGTCGAAGGCGTTCTGCACCTGGGACTCGTTACTGCGCATCAGCGAGTTCAGCAGTGGTGCTTCCACGTCCAGGGAACCGGCGCGGTAGGTCAGGGCGCGAACGTCCTTCGGCAGGCAGGAACCGCCGAACGCGAAACCAGGGCGCATGTAGTACTGGGACAGGTTCAGCGTCTTGTCCTGGCAGACCACTTCCATCACTTCGCGACCATCGACGCCGACGGCCTTGGCGATGTTGCCGATCTCGTTGGCGAAGGTCACCTTGGTGGCATGCCACACGTTGCAGGTGTACTTGATCATCTCGGCCACTGCGATGTCCTTGCGGATGATCGGAGCGTCGAGTTCTTCGTACAGCGATTGCAGAACGTCGCCCGAAGCCGTGTCGAACTCGCCGATGACGGTCATTGGAGGCAGGTCGTAATCGGCGATCGCGGTGCTTTCACGCAGGAACTCAGGGTTCACTGCAACGCCGAAGTCGACACCGGCTTTCTTGCCGGAGCAGTCTTCGAGGATCGGGATCACTACGTTTGCCACGGTGCCTGGCAGTACGGTGCTGCGAACTACGATGGTGTGACGGGTGGTCTTGTCACGCAGGACAAAACCGATCTCGCGGCACACAGCTTCGATGTAGTTCAGTTCCAGGTCGCCGTTCTTCTTGCTCGGCGTGCCGACGCAGATCATCGACAGGTCGGTGTCGCGAATCGCCTCGGCGAAGTTGGTCGTGCCGCGCAATTTGCCCGTCTCGATACCCTTCTGCAGAAGCTCGCCCAGACCCGGTTCAACGATCGGCGATTTACCGGCGTTGATCATATCGATTTTGTCTTTGGCAACATCGACGCCAACGACGTCATGGCCCCGTGCAGACAGGCAACCGGCACATACTGCGCCGACGTAACCCAAACCAAATATGCTGATGCGCATCGCAATTACCTCTGTGTTTATCAAGCCATTACATGGCCGGAGTTAATGGTGTTCAGCGGTGATAGTGCACTCGGAAGTGCGCCTTAAAGGCGCCACAATGCCGCGTGCAGGCATATAAGTTCCGAGTGTCTAAATAAGTTCACTCAAGATGTGCGCAACTAGGCTTTTATTGTTATGGCGTGCCCTGTTATGCAGCTGATCTTCTAATCAGAAGACATTCGTGCAAAGGTCTTGCGCGCTCAATGCCAGGCCAGAAGCCCGTAAATCAAGCGGTTGGGTGCTCAGGTGAGCACGTTTATAGGGGCGCAGCCTTGGCCTTGTAGGGGATATTGATGATGCTTATCTCCTGTCCTTCATGTGTTGCCCAAATCAGGGATCAGTAAGCAGAAGTTAATGTGACAACTTTGCTATGTGAATCTCTTCTCTGCGTAAGTTATCTCGTACAAGCTCAGAGAGAATGGTTACCGGTGGTATGAGCGACGCATTTGGACATAGTTCCTGTCCGCCCATCGCGAATTCTGAAATTTCTTGAAATATTGAAAAAGATGGCACTGCTTTCATATTGATAGCAACGCCTGTTTCGCCCTTGATACATAGGGTTATTGTTGGGTTAGATAGTTATGTGCCACTACCGATAAAAAATTTCAGTGCCACTACTGAAAAAATTCAGCAAAGTCGAGTGAAACTAAAGTTAGAAAATCGGGTGATTGATTTTTGGCGTCAGTAAAATGACGAATGAGGCGGGGTATTGTAGGACGATTGGACGTGGCGCACGACCCGTTAATGAGGCGTGCACCAATCGGGTGCTTACTCGGGGGCGTGATCGCGCAGGAACACCAGATTGTCCGGTTTAGACTGCTCGGCGCTGTAGCGATAACCTTGTACGTCGAACTGCTTGAGGGCTTGCGGGTCGTTGATGCGCTCTTCAATGACGAAGCGACTCATCATGCCGCGGGCCTTTTTCGCGTAGAAGCTGATGATCTTGTACTGGCCGTTCTTCAGATCCTTGAATTCGGTATTGATGATGCGTGCGTTCAGGGCGTTGCGTTTGACCGCCGAGAAGTACTCATTGGAGGCCAGGTTCAGCAGCACGTCATCGCCTTGATCGGCCAGGGCTTCGTTCAGCCATTCGCTGATCCGTGTGCCCCAGAAGGCATACAAGTCCTTGCCACGGACATTCGCCAGTTTGGTGCCCATCTCCAGTCGATACGGCTGCATCAGGTCCAGTGGGCGCAGCAGGCCGTACAGGCCGGACAACATGCGCAAGTGCTGCTGGGCATAATCGAAATCGGCTTCGCTGAAGGTTTGAGCATTCAACCCGGTGTAGACGTCGCCCTTGAATGCCAGCAGTGCCTGCTTTGCATTTTCCGGAGTGAACGCGGGCGTCCAACTGCCGAAACGCGCGGCGTTGAGCCCGCCGATCTTGTCGGAGACGTGCATCAACTCGCTAATCTGCGCAGGGGCCAGCTCGCGCAATTGCAGGATCAGCTCCTGGGAATGGTCGAGGTATTGTGGCTGGGTGAAGCGCTGGGTCGCCGGCGGTGTTTCGTAATCGAGGGTCTTGGCGGGGGAAATCACCATCAGCATGAAGTCGTCTCCTTTAATCGTGGGGGCGATTCTAGGGGGTTGTCCGTGTTGACTCCAGCTATGAGCGTCATAGGTGATCGGTGGTGTCATGGAACAAGATCGCAGCCTCGCTTCGCTCGACAGCTCCTACAGTGCGCGTACATCTGTAGGAGCTGTCGAGCGAAGCGAGGCTGCGATCTTTTGATCTTCCCGCGATATAGTGCCGCGCGGGTTTTGTTATGGAGACATCCCATTGCGTATCGTTTTTCTATTCTCGGCCTGGCTGTTGAGCTTCGGTGCCATGGCGGCGCCGGGCGATGTGGCGACGCTTGATCGCAGCACCTGGCCTGAACAGCTCAACAGCCCGACCTTGTTTGATGTGGCATCACGGGCGGAGATCCTCATGTTTTCTCGCGTCCTGTTGGCCAGCGAGTCCCTGGATGAAGTGAGCCTGGCCCAGCGCCTGGGGTTGCGCACGGTCAATCTGGAATCGATCAACAACCTGCGCCAGCGCCTGTGGCAGCGGCTGCTGACCAACTACAACTACGCCCAGCAGAGCTGTGATCAGGATGCCTCCTTCTGTTTCCTGGTCGAAGACATGGACACCCTGCGCCAGCAAGCCGCCAAGTTTCAGGTCAGCGATGAGAGCTACTACATAAAGTGGGCCGAGCCGAGCCGACTGTTCCACGCCCTGTACCTGGACGAGCAATTGCGCAAGGCAGCGCTGTTTCCGCAAACCAGCAGCGAAGTCGATCGTTTTGGCGACTATGAGCGCAACGGCGATCAGATGCATGACCGGCTGTTTTTGCTGACCTTCGACAGTGCCGCCAATGCCTCGCCGGATAACACCGCCTGGGCCACGGAATACCTGCGCAAGTCGAACATGAGTGGCACGTTCTTCGTCCTCGGCAAGGACATCCAGGCCCGTCTGGCCGATCGTTCGGTAGCCAGCCTGCAAGCGACGTACTCGAAGCAGTGCATTGGCGCGCAAGGCTGGGAATTTCGCTCCCACAGCCACTGGCAGGACTGGCAGGACTCGGTGCGACGCAGCGTCGAACTGGTCAAAAGCAAACTGCCCGAGAACTACGTGCCATTGTTTCGGCCGCCCGATGGTCAGCGTCGGTCTGACGCTGAAGGCTTCTTCAAATCCCAGGGCTTGCAGGTGGCGCTGTGGGATATCGATGCCCAGGACGGTGCGGGCAAACTAAAGGGCAATCAGAGCGCGCAACGGGTGTTGACCCTGATGCTGTTGTGGCGGCATGGGGTGATCAATTTCAACGTTAAGCAGGATGCCGTGAAAACGGCGATGCCTTGGCTCATTACACAAACGGCGCCAAGCGGGATCGGTTGGGAAGACTGTCAGGATGCGTTTCGCTGAGAACGACGAAAGCCCGTAAACATTGGGTCGAGGGCAATTTTGGAAGAGAATTCGGTGCAGGCGGACTTCCGACTTTAACGGCACATTGCCTGCACGCCAAGGGCTATTCGTCACTCTGAAAAATAAACTTCAAAAAAACGTCAAAGTACTTTTTTCTGTCATGGGTTTTGGAGTATTACGAAGACAGACCGCCGAAACCTGCAACACAGGTGGCGTCTTCCAAGACCCAGCTTGATGCAGTTCACTTGAGTCCCCGCAGGTGAATTCGGTGGCCACTTCGAGGCGCAGCACTGTCACGGTATTGCGTCGACTGGCTCCCACAAAGGTGACCGAGTATGGATGATCACGGACGTAGTTCTTCCTCCAACCAGCCAATCCTTTATGTACTCGATACCAACGTATTGATTCACGATCCAAACGCCCTGCTTAACTTCGAAGAACACCACGTCGCCATCCCGATGACCGTGCTTGAGGAGCTCGACAAGCTCAAGAGCGGGCATCACAGTGTGGCTGCAGAATGCCGCCAGGCGATTCGCCTGATCGACAAAACCTTGGGCGATGCCAGCCCCGAAGATGTCGAACTCGGTGTGCCGATCCAGCGCGGCAAGAGTGGGCCCAAGGGTTTGCTGTCAATTTTGATGAGCAAACGTGCCGAACCAAACATCATTCTGCCCGAGCACCTGAACGACAACATCATCATCAACCAGTTGATCGACCTGCACGCGCGCGAACCAAAACTGCCCGTGGTGCTGGTTACCAAAGACATCAACATGCGCCTCAAGGCCCGGGCTTGCGGGATTGCGGCCGAGGACTACAGCACCGACCAACTGGTCGATGACGTGTCGCTGCTGCCCAACGGTTATCACAACATGACCGGCTCCTTCTGGGATCGTGTGAGGAATGTCGACACCCGTCAGGATCATGGCCGCACCTGGCACCAGGTGCAGTTGATCGACAACCTGCCGGCGGTGCACATCAACGAGTTCATCATCGACGAACAGGGTTTTGTCGGCTGGATCAAGGAGATCGAGGAAGACAAGCTGCTGATTCTCGACCTGCATCAGGAACCTCTGTTGCACCAGGAAGCCTGGGGCCTGAAACCGCGTGACATCTATCAAAGCCTGGCGCTGTACGCCTTGCTCGACCCGGATATCCACCTGGTCAACCTGACCGGGGCAGCAGGTTCCGGTAAAACCATCCTCGCACTGGCGGCGGCGATCGAGCAGACCATGGTCAGCAAACGCTATCGCCGGATCATCGCGACCCGTAGCGTGCAGGGCCTGGACCAGGAGATCGGTTTCCTGCCCGGCACTGAAGCGGAAAAAATGGAGCCTTGGCTGGGCGCCATCACCGACAACCTCGAAGCCTTGCACATGGATGACGAAAACACCCATGGCAGTGTCGATTACATCCTCAGCAAAGTGCCGTTGCAGTTCAAATCCCTCAACTACATTCGAGGCCGCAGCTTCCAGCAGAGTCTGATCCTGATCGATGAATGCCAGAACCTCACGCCGCACCAGATGAAAACCATCATCACCCGTGCCGGCGCCGGTTCCAAAGTGGTGTGCCTGGGTAACCTGGCGCAGATCGACACCCCTTACCTGTCCGCGACCAGTTCCGGGCTGACGTACCTGACAGAACGCTTCAAGGATTTCCCCAACGGTGTGCACATCACCCTGCAAGGGGTGCCACGTTCGATTCTGGCCGAATACGCCGAATCGCATTTGTAACTGCTTCATCCGAACCGGGCGGCCGCAAAGTCGCCCGGTTTTTTATGCCCCACACATAACCCTTGTGGGAGCGGGCTTGCTCGCGAAAGCGGTGTGTCAGCCACATTAATATTGACTGAAACGACGCATTCGCGAGCAAGCCCGCTCCCACAAGGGGTTGTGGTGGTCTGATAATCAAGCGTGCGGAATTTTGACCCGCAGGTTTACAATCGGTGCTCCTGATCAGGAGTATCCCTGTGCTGACTCATCTCGATTCCCAAGGTCGCGCCAATATGGTCGACGTCACTGAAAAAGCCGTGACGTTCCGTGAAGCAACGGCCCAAGCCCTCGTGCGAATGCTGCCCGAAACCCTGCAGATGATAGTCAGCGGCGGTCACCCCAAGGGTGATGTGTTCGCCGTGGCGCGTATCGCCGGCATTCAGGCCGCGAAGAAAACCAGCGATCTGATCCCTCTGTGCCATCCGCTACTGCTCACCGGCGTCAAGGTCGAGCTCAGTGCCGAAGGCGACGACACCGTGCGCATCGTCGCGCGCTGCAAGTTGTCTGGGCAGACCGGCGTAGAGATGGAAGCCCTGACCGCCGCCAGCGTCGCGGCGCTGACTATCTACGACATGTGCAAAGCCGTGGATCGCGGCATGACTATTGAAAGCGTGCGGCTGCTGGAGAAGCTCGGCGGCAAGAGCGGCCATTTCCAGGCGGATCAACCATGAACGTCACCGTGAAATTTTTTGCCCGTTACCGTGAAGCGCTCGGCGTGGACTCGGTGAAGGTCGAAGGCAACTTCGCCACCGTCGACGATGTGCGCGCGCTGCTGGCCCAGCGTGACGGTGCCGAAGTGTTGAGCGAGCAAAACCTGATGTGCGCCCGCAACGAAGACCTGTGCCAGCTCGATGAGCCGGTGAGCGATGGCGATGAAGTGGCATTTTTCCCGACCGTGACCGGAGGCTGAGCCATGGCGATTCGTGTGCAGTCCACGGCGTTCGATCCGGGTGCTGAAGTCAACGCCATGCACGCCGCCAATGTGGGCGTCGGTGCGGTGGTGAGTTTTGTCGGCTATGTTCGCGACTTCAATGACGGGCTCGACGTCGCCGGGATGTTCCTTGAGCACTACCCGGGCATGACCGAAAAAGCCCTCGCCAAGATCGCCACAGAGGCCGAGCAGCGCTGGCCGCTGCTCAAGCTTGAAGTGCTGCATCGCATTGGCGCCCTGGAGCCGGGTGAACCGATCGTCTTCGTCGGCGCCGCCAGCGCCCACCGACAGGCCGCGTTCGATGCCTGCGCCTTTGTCATGGACTACCTGAAAACCCGTGCTCCGTTCTGGAAGAAGGAAAACACCCCTGACGGGTCGCGTTGGGTTGAAGGGCGTGACAGCGATCATGCGGCGGCGGATCGCTGGAAGCAGTAGTTCCTGCGGTGTCTGCAAGAGGCCATCAGCAACACCAAAAATCCCAATGACCCACCGCCCGACCACCGCCCCACACATCCTCGATCGCCCTGATTGACGGCCTATACATAAAAGTCCAGTATGGAATTATAAGTACAAAAAGCGCTTCCCCGTTTTTGCTCTTTCTTCTGTCTTGCCAAACCAACAACAACCCGCGAGAGAACGAACATGAAGAAATTCCCCCTCATCACCGGTCTGGCTCTGAGCCTGTTGGCGTGCAGCAGCCTGTTCGCCGCCGATAAAACCCTGCGCATCGGCATCGAAGCGGCTTATCCACCGTTCGCGTCCAAAACCGACAAAGGCGAGATCGTCGGTTTCGACTACGACATCGGCAATGCCCTGTGCGCGCAGATGAAGGTCAAGTGCGTTTGGGTCGAAGGTGAGTTCGACGGTCTGATTCCTTCCCTTAAAGTGAAGAAAATCGACATGGCGCTGTCTTCCATGACCATCAACGAAGACCGCAAGAAGTCGGTGGATTTCACCCACAAGTACTACTTCACCTCATCGCGTCTGGTGATGAAGGACGGCGCAGTCGTGGATGACCAGTACGCCAGCCTCAAGGGCAAGACGGTCGGTGTGCAGCGCGCAACCACTACCGACCGCTACGCGACTGAGGTGTTTGAACCGAAGGGTGTCAACGTCAAGCGTTACGGCAACAACGAAGAGATCTACATGGATCTGGCTGCCGGTCGCCTCGATGCCATTTTTGCCGACACCATCCCGCTGAATGACTTCCTGACGATGCCTCGTGGCAAAGGTTATGCCTTTGTCGGGCCGGAGCTCAAAGATCCGAAATACGTGGGCGAGGGCGCCGGGATTGCGGTGCGCAAGGGCAACACCGAGTTGGTCTCCGAGCTGAACACGGCCATCGACGGCATTCGCGCCAGTGGCGAATACCAGAAGATTTCAGAGAAATACTTCAAGTCTGATATCTATGGCGACTGATCAATCGCTAGCGGGGGCTTTCTTTTGAAAGCCCCCGCGCGGTGCCGATTTTTGAAAAATGCTTCAAAGTTAATCCCTTCTTAACCGGCTCGTCGTCTATTCCCCGATACCCAGCTGTGCGCGCCGGACTCTCAAAGGTCAGGGCCAGCGTGTAGACTTCTGGGCAATCGAAATTTAGAAGGGAAACGCAATGAGCGAGGAAACGATGCGGTTGGGCCGCGAACGGCGCTATCTGGTGTTGCTGGGCATCATCTGCCTGGGGCTGATCGGTGGCGCGCTGTACATGCAAATTGTTCTGGGCGAGGCGCCATGTCCGCTGTGCATCCTGCAACGTTATGCGTTGCTGCTGATCGCGCTCTTCGCGTTCATCGGCGCGGCCATGCGCAGCCGCCGCAGCATCACGGTATTTGAAACCCTGGTGGTGATCTGCGCCCTTGCAGGCGTCGGAGTGGCCGGGCATCACGTCTATACCCAGTTCTATCCGGCGGTCAGCTGCGGCGTCGATGTACTGCAACCGATTGTCGACGGTTTGCCACTGGCGAAGATCTTCCCGCTGGGCTTCCAGGTCGACGGTTTCTGCTCCACGCCGTACCCGCCGATCCTCGGTCTGTCGCTTGCACAGTGGGCGCTGCTAGCCTTTGTGCTGGTCGTGGTGCTGGTGCCGCTGCTCACGTCGCGTAACCGCAAAGCCCTGCGCTGAAGTCATCCGCCGCATCGCTGCCATACAAAAAAACGCCCCGGCCCTCGTTGAGGGGGCCGGGGCGTTTTGCATTTCAGGGCGCAGGCAAAATGACCTTGATGCGCGACAAGTATGGGTGCGGCACGTGTGCGACATGTTGTCACAGCGGGAGTGTCGCAAGGCATTTCCAGGCGCCGAATTGGTACACCGTCGCGCAACAAAATTGGCCTTTTTTAGTGTCTGGCGACTTCAGCCCCAAAAATCCGGAACAGGCAGTTTTAACAGGCCCTGGCGAATTGCCAGAGCCCTTGTCATATGGGGGCTAGGGCAGAGTCGAAGGAAGGCGCAGAGCCTTCGATACTGTCTGAACTGCCTGAGGTAGACCTACAATTTTTGGTGTTTTTGTTGAGAATGAATTTCGATACCATGGCGCACTTTTGCAAATACCGTTAATGATTGTTGCTGGAATGGATAAAAATTATTTCGGGATGAGACATGGTTTATAAAACGTTACATATCTACAATCGCCCGCACTGAATTCCCGGCACTGCTCATCCCTGAGCAGGAATAGGGCGTCGAGAGGCCCGTTGGCTTCATGCGACTCCCAGGTGTCGGTGCCTTCCAATTATCCGCACCAAATGGAATTGGTCTGTAACAAGGCCTTTGACCACGAATTCGAATAAGAACTCAACGCTGGCCCAGGATTTGTCGAACTGCGTCTGACGCGCGACGGGCAGCCACTTATTCAATCCAAGAAAAATGCCAACCCTTGGCAGGGTGAAGTGTTGGCGATCAAAACCCAACTGCATTGCGCAAGCTGCTTTAGAGGTCGTGAGATGAGTAAAAACAGGTACCCCAGACTACTAGGCTTATTGCCGCTGATCGGCACGTTGTTGCTGTCAGGCTGCAACATGACCTTGCTCGATCCCAAGGGCCAGGTCGGCCTGGACGAGCGAAACCTGATCATCACCGCAACGCTGCTGATGCTGTTGGTCGTGGTTCCGGTCATCGTCATGACCTTCCTGTTCGCCTGGAAATACCGCGCGTCCAACACCGACGCCGTCTACACGCCGAAATGGTCGCACTCCACCAAGATTGAAATCGCAGTGTGGGCTGTTCCAGTGCTGATCATCATTGCCCTGGGTTATGTCACCTACAAGTCGACCCACGCGCTGGATCCTTACAAGCCGCTGGAATCCAACGTCAAGCCGATCACCATTGAAGTGGTCGCGCTGGACTGGAAGTGGATGTTCATCTATCCGGAGCAAGGCATCGCCACCGTCAACAAGATCGTGTTCCCGGCGCACACGCCGATCAACTTCAAGGTGACTTCGGACTCCGTGATGAACTCGTTCTTCATCCCGGCCCTGGGCGGCCAGATCTACGCGATGGCCGGCATGCAGACCAAACTGCACCTGATCGCCAACCAGAACGCTGAAATGGACGGTATCTCCGCCAACTACAGCGGCGCTGGTTTCACCGGCATGAAATTCAAAGCTATCGCCACCTCTCAGGAAGATTTCGACGCCTGGGTCAGCGAAGTCAAAAAGGCACCTAAACAGCTTGAAAAAGCTGAATACGAAGCCCTTTCCAAGCCAAGCCAGAACAACCCAGTCGAGCTCTACTCCTCGGTCACGCCGAACCTGTTCCAGATCATCGTCGACAAGTACGAAGGCATGAATCCGGGCAAGCCAATGCACCACGAGAAGAAAGAGCACGAAATGGCCGCCATGGAAGGGATGGACATGAGTTCGCATTCAGCTGCCGGGGCAGAGGAGTAAACGATGTTTGGTAAATTAAGTTGGGAAGCGGTCCCGTTCCACGAACCGATCGTGATGATAACCATCGCCATGATCGCGCTCGGTGGTCTGACGCTGTTCGCTGCAATCACCTATTTCAAGAAGTGGACCTACCTGTGGTCCGAGTGGCTGACCTCGGTCGACCACAAGAAAATCGGCGTGATGTACATCATCGTGGCCATGGTCATGCTGCTGCGCGGTTTTGCCGACGCCATCATGATGCGTACCCAGTTGGCCATGGCCACCGAGGGTTCGCCTGGCTACCTGCCGCCTGAACACTATGACCAGATCTTCACCGCTCACGGTGTGATCATGATCATCTTCATGGCGATGCCATTCTTCACCGGCCTGATGAACCTTGCCGTGCCGCTGCAGATCGGCGCGCGTGACGTTGCCTTCCCGTTCCTGAACTCCCTGAGCTTCTGGCTGCTGGTGTCTGGCGTGGTGCTGATCAACCTGTCCCTGGGCGTCGGCGAATTCGCCAAGACCGGTTGGGTTGCCTATCCGCCGCTGTCGGGCCTGCAATACAGCCCGGGCGTGGGGATGGATTACTACATCTGGGCGCTACAGCTATCCGGGTTGGGTACGACGCTGACGGGGGTCAACTTCCTGGCCACCGTGCTGAAAATGCGTACCCCGGGCATGAAGCTGATGGACATGCCGATCTTCACCTGGACCTGCACCTGGGCCAACGTCCTGATCGTGGCCTCGTTCCCGATCCTGACCGCCACCCTGGCACTGCTGACGCTTGACCGTTACATGGATTTCCACATTTTCACCAATGAACTTGGTGGCAATCCGATGATGTACGTCAACCTGTTCTGGGCCTGGGGTCACCCCGAGGTTTACATCCTGATTCTGCCGGCGTTCGGGATCTTCTCCGAAGTCATCTCGACCTTCACCGGCAAGCGTCTGTTCGGCCACCACTCGATGGTCTACGCATCGGGCGCGATCTCGATCCTGGGCTTCATGGTCTGGCTGCACCACTTCTTCACCATGGGTTCGGGTGCCAGCGTCAACGCCTTCTTCGGTCTGGCGACGATGCTGATTTCGATCCCGACGGGGGTGAAGCTATTCAACTGGCTGTTCACCATTTACCAAGGGCGTCTGCGTTTCACCAGCCAGGTTCTGTGGACCCTGGGCTTCATGGTGACCTTCGCCATCGGCGGCATGACCGGCGTACTGCTGGCCATTCCGGGTGCGGACTTCGTCCTGCACAACAGCCTGTTCGTGATCGCTCACTTCCACAACGTGATCATCGGCGGCGCGGTATTCGGCTACATCGCAGGCTTCGGCTTCTACTTCCCTAAAGCGTTCGGCTTCAAGCTGCACGAAGGTTGGGGCAAGGCAGCGTTCTGGTTCTGGATTTCGGGCTTCTTCGTCGCGTTCATGCCGCTCTATGCACTGGGCTTCATGGGCATGACCCGTCGTCTGAACGCCACCACCAACCCTGAGTGGGTGCCGTACCTGTACGTTGCCATGTTCGGTGCGGTGATGATCGCGGTCGGTATCGCCTGCCAGCTGATTCAGCTGTACGTCAGCGTGCGTGATCGCAACAAGCCGGAAAACATGTGCGAACACGGTGACCCGTGGAATGCGCACACGCTGGAATGGTCGACCTCGTCGCCACCACCGTTCTACAACTTTGCCGTGCTGCCAAAAGCGGAAACCATCGATCCGTTCACCGAAGCCAAGGAAAACGGTACCGCGTACAAGGCTCCGGCCCGTTACGAACCGATCCACATGCCAAACAACACCGCGACCGGTGTGGTCATGGGTGCTCTGTTGACCGTGTTCGGTTTCGCGATGATCTGGCACATCTGGTGGTTGGCCATCGTTGGCCTGGTTGGCACCGTGGGCTACTTCGTGATCCACGCTGCCCGCGATGATCAGGGCTATATGGTGCCGGTCGACGTGATCGAGCGCATCGAAGCCGAGCAGCACAAGCGTCTGGTAGCGGCCGGAAAAGTTCCAGCCACCGCCACCCGTGTTGAAACCTCGTTGGAACAGGCTTAAACCATGTCGAACTTAGTGACCACTGCTGGACACGCCCATGGCACGGACCATGGGCACGACGACCATCACCACGACTCGGGCGAGATGACCGTATTCGGTTTCTGGCTCTACCTGATGACCGACTGCATTCTGTTTGCGTCGATCTTCGCGGCGTACGCGGTACTGGTTAACAACGTAGCGGGTGGCCCGTCGGGCCACGACATCTTCGAACTGCCATACGTACTGGGCGAAACCGCTCTGCTGCTGTTCAGTTCGATCACCTACGGCTTCGCCATGCTGGCGTTGTTCAAGGGCAAGAAGAACCAGGTCCTGGGCTGGCTGGGCATGACCTTCCTGTTCGGTGCCGGCTTCATCGGCATGGAGATCAACGAGTTCCACATGCTGATCTCCGAGGGCTTCGGTCCAAGCCGCAGCGGCTTCCTGTCCGGGTTCTTCACCCTGGTCGGCACCCACGGTCTGCACGTGACCAGCGGTCTGATCTGGATGGCGATCATGATGTATCAGGTGCAGAAAAACGGCCTGACGGCGACCAACAAGACGCGTCTGAGCTGCCTGAGCCTGTTCTGGCACTTCCTGGACGTGGTGTGGATCTGCGTATTCACCGTTGTTTATCTGATGGGGACTATGTAAATGGCTAACGCTCATTCCCACGATAGCCACGACGCCAGCCACGGCAGCGTCAAGTCTTACGCTATCGGCTTCATTCTGTCGGTGATCCTGACGGTCATTCCTTTCGGCCTGGTGATGTACCCATCGCTGCCGAAAGCCCTGACCCTGTGGATCGTACTGGCCTTCGCAGTGATCCAGGTGCTCGTGCACCTGGTGTACTTCCTCCACCTGGACCGCTCCGCTGCCCAGCGTAACAACGTGATCGCGTTTGTCTTCGCTGCACTGGTAATCGTTCTGTTGGTAGGCCTGTCGCTGTGGATCATGTTCAGCATCCACTCCAACATGATGGCGCACTGAGGAAAGTCCGGATGTCCTTTAAGCACTTTATCCAAATCACCAAACCGGGGATCATTTTCGGTAACGTGCTTTCTGTGGCGGGCGGATTTTTCCTGGCCTCGAAAGGGCATGTCGATCTGGCCATTTTCCTGGCCGCCATGATCGGCACGTCGCTGGTGGTGGCTTCCGGTTGCGTGTTCAACAACTGCATCGACCGCGACATCGACCTGAAGATGGAACGCACCAAAAACCGGGCGCTGGTCCAGGGCTTGATCTCCCTGAAACTGGCCCTGGCTTTTGCGACCGTCCTGGGTGTTTTCGGCGTTGCACTGTTGTACAAAGTGGCCAACCCGTTGGCCGCGTTGTTCGCGGTGATCGGCTTTGTCATCTACGTCGGTTTCTACAGCCTGTACCTCAAGCGTAAGTCGGTTCACGGCACGCTGGTGGGCAGTCTGTCGGGCGCCATGCCGCCGGTGATTGGCTACGTTGCTGTGACGAACAGCTTCGACATGGCCGCACTGACGTTGCTGGTGATGTTCAGCCTGTGGCAGATGCCGCATTCCTACGCCATCGCGATCTTCCGCTTCAACGATTACCTGGCTGCATCGATTCCGGTGTTGCCGGTGAAGCGCGGGATTCAAGTGGCGAAGAAGCACATCCTGCTCTACATCCTGGCGTTCCTCGTGGCGACCTTGATGCTGACCTTCAGCGGCTACGCCGGCATGAGCTACCTCGCCGTCGCCGCGGCCATGGGCATGTACTGGTTGTACATGGCCTGGACCGGCTACAAGGCAGTGGATGACACGGTCTGGGCACGCAAGCTGTTCGTGTTCTCGATCTTCACCATTACCGCGTTGAGCGTGATGATGTCGCTGGACTTTAAAGTGCCGAGTGAGCTGTTGCTGACGTACGCACCTTAAGATCCGGATGCTGCACAAAAAGCCCCGCCCTCGAGAGAAGCGCGGGGTTTTTTGTTGGGGGGGCTCTGGTGGACCGAGTTGCCCCATTCGCGAGCAGGCTCGCTCCCACACTGGATCTGCGTTGCCGCTAGTTATGGGTACGATGCTGAGCCCCTGTGGGAGCGAGCCTGCTCGCGAAGGCCGCACCGCGGTGTATCAAGAGATGGCGTTTCAGGGATATTGCTCAGCTATCGAGCAATCGAAAAAACCGCTCCCGCACCTGGCTGTTATCGCTGTGCTCCACGTTGAAACGCAGGAAGTGGCTAGCGCTCGGCGCTTTGCTGAGCAGGGTGCCGGGCGCCAGCACGAGGTCGATTTCAAAGCCGATCCACCGTGCGCCGGGTATTTTTGGCATAGCTGCCATCACTGAGCATCGTGCAGATAATCTGCTCTGCCAGTTTCGAGGTCATGCCGCCGGTGGCCATTTTGAGCGAAACCAGCCGTGCGGCCAGTTGCGGTGACAGTACCGCGTAGCTGACGCGGCTGTTAGCCGTCAGGGTCATGTAGAGCACGGGACGATGGGCAATCAGCAGTCGCTCGAAGGCCTCAAGGTCCATGCGGTCGCTCCCGCGGGGGATGGTGATGTCCCTGACACCATGCAAGGCCAGATTGGTGTGCATGGTGAAGTAACACGGATCGTCGAGCAGCACCGTGTCGCCGGGCTTGACCAGCAGGCGCATCAGCATGTCGATGGCCTGCACGGTACTCAATTTGATCCAAGCTGATTTTCATAGGCCAGCCCCCGAGTCGAGATCTTTGGGCTAATCTGTCAAAAAAATGGATCCAATTTTTTATCGGGGAGGAGAGATGACTGAACACATGACCTGCGATGAACGATTCATCGCACTGGCAAAAGAGCTCGGCTACGATATCTACGGCGAGAATACGGCCGGCGGGCATTACTCGCTGTTAGTGCGGCATCACGATGAGCTTTACATCAGCGGTCTGGTGCCGCGGATGAATGGTGAAATTCAGTATCCGGGCAGGGTAGGCCTGGATCTGACGCTGGCAGATGCACAGAGCGCTGCCAGCATCAGTGCGTTGCGCGGTCTGGCATTGATTGTTGATGCCATCGGTTCGCTGGACAAGATCAAGTTGCTATTGCGCATCACGGTTTACATAAAGTCCACCGCGGATTTTGTCGATTTGAGCGAAGTGGCCAACGGTGCGTCGGACGTTTTCAGTCATGTACTGGGCGATGCCGGTAAACATACACGAACCACGATCGGCGTTTATCAACTGCCGAAAGACGCAGCCATTGAAGTTGACATGATCGTGGCGATACGGCCAACAACGCTCTAACGATGAAGCTGCAGGCAATAGAAAGGCCCGCGCTGAATCTCAGTGCGGGCCTTTTCAGTCATCGATGGCGTGTGTTACTGCGCGGCGATGCTGTAGCCATCGAACGCAGTTTGCTGCTGAAGCGCGGTGATGATGTTCTTGCGGTTAACCGCTTGTTCGGCCCCGGCATTGTCCAGGAAGGTCTCGCTTTCCAGCTCCGCTTCTTCGCCTTCGCCGACGAAGGTGAAGCCCAGGAACTCCAGCGCTTCACGGTCAACGTTCAGTCGCGAACGCGGGGTGCGCAGTGGCAGCGTCACGCTGATGCCATCTTTGCTGATGGTGAACACTTCGACATCTTTCTTGGCGCGAGCCGCTTTGCTTTTGCCACTGCTCGGGTTGCTGATGGCCTGGTGGGTCTGGTTCAGCACTTTCAGTGCGAGGCCATAGACCAATTCCTGAAATGCCGGGTCGTCCTTGAAACTGGAGAGAATCCGGCTGATCGGGAATTTGCTGCTCAAGTCTTCCAGAGCAGCAATGTCGGCAGCCTCGGCGTCCTTGAGCTGCTTGAGTTCGCCCATCAATTCGTAGGCTTTATCGTCGTCGAAGCTGTCGTGAGCGTGGCGAATCGCGGCGCGCAGCTCGCGGATCTGGTCGCTTTCCCGGGTGGACTGGAAAGCGTCCAGGACCATCTCGCTGATGGTCTTGGCCTGGGGCACGTGCTGTGAAAGATTGATGGAGTTTTCGTATTCCGCTTTGGACGACAAGGTGACTACGGATTCAGCGGTATTGGAATCGGACATTGAAATTTCACTACTTCTTTTAACTTGGGTTGAGGCGAGAAAGCTCTAGGCCTTTTCAAACCGCCTAATCTATTGGACCGAGGCGGCGTTGTCACGGATGAACAGGCGGCTGGTCATCATTTTTGGTACAGCGGCTTTTAACTGGCGACTATCGGGGGGCGTTTTGCCTGAAGTGTCAGCAGCCGATAAAACTTCAACGCCCGACCGCTGATCAGTCCACAGACAAAACCCGAAGCCGACGCCTTGAGCAGCAACATATCAAGGGTGGCGGCCAATTCCGGGTGAACGTCATCCTGGTAGCCGAAGTAATAGTTCACCGCAAAAAACAGCAGGTAGAGCGCCAGGATTTTTGCTGTGCCCGGCACGATCAGGTCGGTTTGCGGACCATCAAGCTCAATGCCCTTGCGTGGGAAAATCAGCAGCGCCGCGAGGCTGCCCAGGATGACGGCGGCCAACCAGCAACTGACCGACAGCTGGGGATTCAGCGTCAGGTTCAGCGAATACAGTGACCAGCTCAGTAATATCGGCGCTGTGACGAGCAATGAAGTTTTGCTTTCACGGGTCGGGGACAGGGCTTTGACACCGTAGTAGCACAGCAGCAGAAATATCGCGTAAACCCACAGCGGGGTGTTTTGCAGGGTGTTGAGCATCGCGCAGCGTCCTTGCCGAAATGGGAGCCGGGATATTAGCCGTTGCTGTGGCCCAGGCTGTCGACTATTTCCCCAGCGTATTCAGATTCATCGACCGAACCGACAATTGCTCGGCCGTTTGCTGATCCACCGGTAACGAAAAGCGGAAGGTCGCGCCGCGTCCGGGAACATCAATCAGCTGGATCTCGCGGCCATGCAATTGCAGGATCCGGTGCACGATCCGCAACCCCAGTCCGCCGTCACGGCGTGCGCCGCCAATGTTGAACGGGCGCAGGAACAGACCTTCGCGCAGTTCGGCAGTGATGCCGGGGCCGGTGTCGCTGACGGTGACTTCAATAAAAGGTCCTTGAGGGCGCAGGCTGAGCTCGATTTCCCCCCCTTGAGGAGTATGGCGCAGGGCATTGTCGAACAGGTTGGTGAGCACCCGCTCGATCAATCCAAGGTCGGCGCAGGCCGCTGAAACATTGGGTGCGAAGGTGGCCTTCAGTTCGACGTGACGTGCCTCGGCCGTCAGTTCGAACTTCTGGAAAATGTCCTGCACCAGATCGGTCAGCGAGAAGCGCTCCAGCACCGGTTGCACGAAACCATGTTCCAGGCGCACCAGCTCCAGCAGCGATTGCGCCAGTCCACCGACCTTGCGGCTTTGATCCAGCGCGATGCCCAGGTAACGGCGGCGGTCGGCGGGTGACAACGTGGCGTCCTTGAGCGACAAGGTTTCCAGGTAACCGTGCAGCGAGGCCAGAGGCGTGCGCAGGTCGTGGGAGATGTTTGCCACCAGTTCACGGCGTTCCTGATCCTGGCGGGTCAACGAACGCCATTGCTCGCCGAGGCGCGCCTGCATCTGCCGGAAGGTCGCGTCGAGTATGGCAATTTCATCGTGGCTGGCGGCTTTTTCCACCGGGACGGATGCCGGCGGCGTTACCGGAGCGCCATCAATGTCGAACTGGCTGACGGTTTCGGTCAAACGGCGCAAAGGTCGGGTGATGAGGGCGAATGCCGTGAGACCGGCAATCAGGCACAGCAGCGCCACCAGCCCGATGGACAACAGCGCGGTATTCAGGGCGGCGCTGGTGGCGCCGCGTTCGGCGAAGCGGTCGTGCTCTTCGCTCAGCAGCACCACATAGAGATAGCCCACCGGTTTTCCATTGACCTGCAATGGCGCGGCGCTGAACACTTTGCGGCCATCGACGCTGCGCGGATCGTCACCGAGAACCGGCAGGGCATCGCCATTGAGCAGACGCTGGATCGGCGCCAGATCGACCCGCTCCCGGCGGATCCGACCCTCGGGCGCAGCACTGCCGACAATCCGGCCCTCGGGGTCGAGCAGATAGACCTCGACACTGGGATTGACCAGCATCAGTTGGCTGAACAGGTCGCGCACGGCGTCGGGCATCAGGCCTTTGGTGTCCATCAGCACGGTGTCGTGGGCGATGTGCCGGGCCAGATCCCGCGACAGTCCTTGCACCACTTCCAGCTCATGCATCTTGTTGGAGCGCACCTGCATCCATGCCGACGTGCCGCAGCACACCAGCAGCAACACGGCGAATACCAGTGACAGGCGCTGAGTCAGGGTCAGTCTCACGGTTGCTCCTCCCTGGCCGCGAATTTGTAGCCTCGTCCCCACACCGTGAGGATACGCGCCGGTTGCGCTGGATCGGCTTCGATCTTTGCCCGCAGGCGGTTGATGTGAGTGTTGACGGTGTGCTCGTAGCCTTCATGGCTGTAACCCCAGACGGCGTTGAGCAGGTCCATGCGCGAGAACACTTTGCCGGGCTGACGGGCGAAGAAATACAACAGGTCGAACTCCCGTGGCGTGAGGTCGAGGCGTCGACCGTCAAGGGACACATCGCGCGTGATCGGGTCGATGGAGAGGCCGTCCGTGATCAGGCTGCCGGCGTCCATTTTCAGGTTGCGGGCCATGGCGTCGACCCGTCGCAACAGCGCTTTGACCCGGGCCACCAGTTCGAGCATGGAAAAGGGTTTGGCCAGGTAATCGTCGGCGCCGAGTTCGAGCCCGAGAATCCGGTGCACTTCGCTGGAGCGCGCACTGGTAATGATGATCGGTGTGTAGCGGGCCATGGCGCGGGCACGGCGGCAGATTTCCAGGCCGTCGACGCCGGGCAGCATCAGGTCGAGGATCAGTGCGTCCCAGCTTCCTTGCTGCAGCAGTCGCATGCCTTCATCGCCGTCGGCGCAGTGCACCACCTCGAATTGCTCATCGCGTAGATGCAGGCAGATAAGGTCGGCGATATGCAGGTCGTCCTCGACCACGAGGACGCGTTTGGTCTGTTCCATCAAGCTCAATCCTTCGGCGCAATGAGCGCATTGTGCGGGTTTTCCGGGGCCTGAGTTATCACGAATTGTTTAACTTCTCGTGAGGATTTGGCGATCAACCCAAGCCTAGGCTGTGTTCCATGACAGGCACCTGGATTTTTCGGAGACGACCATGTTTTCACGGCGACAGTTTCTCGTAGCAAGCGGCGGGCTAGGCGCTGCAGCCCTGGTCATCGGTGTATTGCCAAAATTTGCCGCGCGTTCTGCGCTGGTCAGTGACGCCAGCGCGGCGGAGGTATTCGAGGTGACTCACAGCGACAGCGAATGGCGCGCCATGCTCAGCGCCGAGCAGTACGAAATCCTGCGCGAAGAGGGCACCGAACGGGCCTACAGCAGCCCGCTGAACAACGAGCACCGTGAAGGTACTTTTGCCTGTGCCGGTTGCGACCTTCCGCTGTTTTCTTCCGCGACCAAGTTCGACAGCCGCACCGGTTGGCCGAGCTTCTGGGCACCGCTGGACAAGGCTGTGGCCACTCGTCAGGACCGCTCCTTCGGGGTGCTGCGCGAAGAAGTCCACTGCCGGCGTTGTGGCGGTCATCTGGGCCATGTCTTCGACGATGGGCCCAAACCCACCGGCTTGCGCTACTGCATGAACGGCCTGGCGATGACTTTTGTGCCGCAGGCGGCTTGATCCGCGGGTACTTCCTTTCATTCATTCAGGAATCAGCCTTATGAAAACCCTATTCACCTGGCGCCGCACCCTGTTGGGCGTGGCCGCTGCCGGCGTCATCGGCCAATGCCTGGCGTTCTCCTTCGGTGCGGCGGAAGACGCGGTCATTATTCCTCCACCCACCCTCGACGAAACCACCCAGGCCGACAGCGAAAGGGCGGTCTTTGCCGGCGGTTGCTTCTGGGGCGTCCAAGGCGTGTTCCAGCATGTCAAAGGGGTGAAGAAAGCGGTCTCTGGTTACGCCGGCGGTGCAGCCAACACTGCTCAGTACGAGCGGGTCAGCAGTGGCGATACCGGTCATGCGGAATCCGTCGAAGTTACGTTCGACCCCCGTCAGGTCAGCTACGGCACCTTGCTGCAAATCTACTTTTCGGTGGCTCACAACCCTACCGAACTCAACCGTCAGGGACCTGACAGCGGCACTCAATATCGCTCGGCGCTTTTCCCGGAAAACAGCGAACAGCAGCGCGTCGCTCAGGCCTACATCGCCCAGCTCGGCGCCGCCCATTCGTTCAACAAACCGATAGTCACAAAACTGGAAACCTATAACGGTTTCTACCCGGCGGAGGAGGAACATCAGGACTTTCTGACCGAGCACCCGACCTATCCGTACATCGTGATCAACGATCTGCCGAAGGTCGCGCAATTGAAGCAGCTGTATCCGGATCGGTATCAGGAGAAACCGGTTTTGGTGAAGGCGGGGATGTGAGAAGTGAAGGGCATAGCCCTTACCCCGATATCACATTCTTGCCCGCGATCTTCGACCGATACAGCGCCTGATCAGCCCTGGCCAGCAGTCCGGTCTGTTGTTCTTCGTCAAAGCGCTGAACCACGCCAAAACTCATGGTCACTTGAAAGTCCCCCACTGGCAGCAGGCTTGCAAGGCCATGGCGGATACGTTCGGCGAGGGCCCGGGCATCGGCGAGGGCTGTGTTGGGTAGGATCAGGATGAACTCGTCGCCACCCCAACGCGCGAGAAGATCGCCTTCACGCACGCAGTGCTTCACGCAATCGACCACCTGCACCAATGCCGCATCGCCCAGCGCGTGGCCATAGTGATCGTTGATGTTCTTGAAGTCGTCGATGTCCATGGCGATCAGCGACAGCGGTTGTCGAAAGCGCTGGGCGCGGTCGCATTCCTGGGGCAGGGCTTTTTCCAGGCGATAGCGGTTAGCGATCGATGTCAGTGCGTCGGTTTCCGCCAGTTTGCGGTTTTCTTCAAGTTGGATTTGCAGTTGCTGATTGACGCGAGACAACTCTCGGGTGCGTTCTTCAACGATTGCTTCAAGGGATTGGTTGCGCCGCTCAAGCGCTTCGTACAGACGCTTCTTGTCTTCGATGCTGCGGTGCGCGCCGACCATCCGCGCCACCGAGCCGTCGGCATTGCGTGCCAGTACGTAGCCACGGTCTTCGATCCAGGTATAGCTGCCATCCTGCATGCGGCAGCGATACTCGGCCTGATAGCCGGGGGCGCGCTGATTCAGGTAGTCATCGAACAGTGCCATGACCTGCTGGTAATCGTCGGGATGGATCACGTTTTCCCAGGTCAACACGTTGTTATCCAGGGAATGATGCGGGTAGCCGAGCATCTCGTACCACCCGGGGTTGCGATAGACGAACCCGGTGTTGGCGTTCCAGTCCCAGATGCCGTCGCTGACCAGTTCCAGAATGGTGTGCAGCATGTCTTCGTTCAAATCCGACAGATTGAACTTCAACGGCTCAATATTCGACGCTTCACCCATCTCCGCACTCCCTGCCGCCCTGATATCTAAGTGACCCGCCTGTCGAGGAGATTAGTCGATGGCGTATTGAGCCGGCTAGTGCTTACCCCATCTCTGCAAGGCAAAGTCGACGAAACTACGCAGTTTTGGCAAACGGTAGCGATCCTGGGCATACATCAGGTTCATCGGTCGGCTCGGCGGCAGGTAATTCTGCATCAATGCCACCAGTTTTCCGTCCTTGAGATCTTGCTCCATCAACGCATCAGGCAACACCACGATGCCCATACCGGTTCGCGCCGCTTGATGCAGTCCTGCCGAACTGTTGATCAACATCGGTCCATTGACCGCTACTGCCACTTCTCCCTCGGGACCGGTCAGGCGCCAATGTTTTTCCACCGACTGCCAATCATCCCCGGCTGGATAGGCAAAGGATAGACAGTCGTGGTGTTGCAGATCATCAGGTTTCTCCGGTGTGCCTTTGCGCGCCAGGTACTCCGGTGATGCGCACATGGTCAGGCTGTAGTCGAGGAGTGGACGGGCGATCAAGTTGGTCTCCACGGTATTTCCCAGGCGAAACGCCACGTCGAAACCGTTTTCGAGCAGGTCCGGACGGCGATTGGTGAGGACTACATCCAATTTGACGTGTGGACACAGCAGGGCGAATTCACTCAGGGCAGGTGCCAGTTTTTCTGTGCCGAACGTCAGCGGTGCGGTGATGCGCAAGGTGCCGCTCGGCTCGTCGAGGGCCTGTTCGGCGAGGCGCTCGGAGTCGGCCACCAACCCCAGGACTTCGCGGCAACGTTGATAGTAGGCCGTGCCGAATTCCGTTAACCGCTGGCGACGCGTTGTTCGGTTGAGCAGGCGCACGCCCAAGCGTTGCTCCAGGGCCCGCAGGTGATTGCCGACCATGGTGGTGGACATTTCGCACTGCAACGCGGCGGCGGTCATGCTGCCGGTTTCCACCACCCGGACGTAAACAGTCATTGCCTGGAACAAATCCATTATCAAGCTCAGCTTTAAAATGATTGAAGTGTTGCAGCGTTTATCTAGCTCAGGTGGCTAACCATACTGCAAAAACACCGACTATTGATGGAGCTTGATGTCATGACTGCCGCCTGCCTGATGAGCACTTACCAACCCTTGGCCTTGAGTTTCACCAAGGGCCTGGGCACGCGCCTGTGGGATCAGGCCGGTCGTGAATACCTGGACGCGGTGGCGGGCGTGGCAGTGACCAACGTCGGTCACTCCCATCCGAAAATAGTCTCAGCCATCAGCGAACAGGCCGGGTTGCTGTTGCACACTTCCAACCTCTACAGCATCGATTGGCAACAGCGGCTGGCGCAGCAACTGACGCAATTGGCGGGCATGGAGCGAGCCTTCTTCAACAACTCTGGTGCTGAAGCCAACGAGACCGCGCTGAAATTGGCGCGGCTGTATGGCTGGCACAAAGGCATCGAACAACCGCTGGTGGTGGTCATGGAGAACGCCTTTCACGGCCGGACCCTCGGCACTTTGTCCGCCAGTGATGGCCCGGCCGTGCGCCTGGGCTTCAACGAGTTGCCGGGGGACTTCGTCAAAGTGCCATTCGGTGACCTCAAGGCGCTGGACAAGGTGCAGCAAGCCCACGGCCCGCGCATCGTGGCGATCCTGATGGAGCCGATTCAGGGTGAAAGCGGTGTCCAAATGGCCCCGCCTGGTTACCTGAAAGCCATTCGCGAACTCTGCACCCGGCGCTCGTGGCTGCTGATGCTCGACGAAATCCAGACTGGGATCGGCCGCACCGGCCATTGGTTTGCCTTTCAGCACGAAGGCATCGTTCCGGACGTCATGACCCTCGCCAAAGGCCTGGGCAACGGCATCCCCATCGGCGCCTGCCTGGCCCGAGGCAAAGCCGCCGACCTCTTCACCCCCGGCAGTCACGGCAGCACCTTCGGCGGCAATCCACTGGCCTGCCGCGTGGGTTGCACTGTTCTGGAGATCATCGAAGAACAAGGGCTGCTGGAAAACGCCAAGCTTCAGGGCGAGCGTTTGCTGGCCAGATTGCGCATCGAGTTGGCGGACGACCCGAACGTATTGGCGATCCGTGGACAGGGATTGATGATTGGCATCGAACTCAAACAGCCGATTCGCGACCTGACCCTGATCGCCGCACGGGATCACGGCTTGCTGATCAACGTGACACGGGGCAAAACCATTCGCTTGCTGCCACCGCTGACGATTGATGAGCGGGAAGTTGAGATGATCGTGAGAGGGGTTTGCCGGGCACTGAGAGTGGCCTGACATCCCTAGGCATCACGCAAACCTCTCGTAGGAGCTGCCGAAGGTTCGGGCCGCGTTCGGACGATCTTTTGATCTTGATTTCGGCCGGAACTGAAATCGCTGAAGATCAAAAGATCGCAGCCTTCGGCAGCTCCTACATGATCGGCGTTTCCGTCGGTGTAATTGGCTTGCCGATACTGGTTGTTCCTGTCCTCAAAGTAGCGATCGACTCGAGCAAACGTTTCGCATTGGCTTTCGAACTCAAAAGGTAAGCGGTTTCATCACTTGCTTTGAAGTTGGCAGCACAGCCTTTTCCAAAGTGATTGCTATCTGATTGTTGGGTGGTTTGCATCGTTTTTTCCGCATTTGACAGACGCTCAGTATCCATCGACTTACCAAAAGACGTTTCCGTGATCGATGTAATCCCGATCCGAATAACAAGCCATCTCTTGGCTCAGTGGCTTACGGACGTAAACGGCCGCTCCCCCAAACTCTCCACCAGGCGAACCAGATAACCGTCTGGGTCCTGCACCAGAAATTCGCGCTGGCCGACTTCTACCGCATCGGCGCGATACCAGACATCGGCGCTTGGACGAAACAGCGGCCATTCAACGTTGGCCAGGCGCTGGAGTATCGGCTCGACGACATCGACCGTGATTTGAAAGTTTATGCCTCGACCGAACGGCGCTTGCAGTGCGCCGGTCATCCACTGGCCTTCGGCCGGGTCGTATTGCTCCAACATGATCTGAACGCCGTTTTGATCGAGGTAGGCAAAACCGACTTCGGGACGTTCATAGGCGATTTGAAAACCGATCAGGGATGTCCAGAAGTGAAGGCTTTTCTTGATGTCCGTGACCATTAATTCGGGGACTAATTTGCTCCGTGCAAACATACGTATCCTTGGTAAACAGCGTGAGTTAGTTGGCTTGTAACACGGTGTTCGTGAATGTTGTGATTTCGGTTCGATCCCTGAGTTTGAGTTTCGAACCGCCAAACCCTTCGAACAGACGCTGATGCGCGGCAAATCCACTGGACTCTTCGCGCGTACGATAGCTGCCGGCCCAGTCGAGCAATGCAATCAACAACTCGTCATTCTTGTCCCGCTGCGCCTCTCGCTGACGAACATTGGCAACACATTCCTCATCTTCAACACACAGCCAGATCAGTGCTGTCGCCCGGGGCAAGAGTTCGCTGATGATCCAGCCGTAAACGCCTTCGATCACCCAGCGCTCTTCACTGGCCACCACCCGTGCCATGCCCAACGCCTCGGCACGGGGGCGGGCGATGCTGTGTTCGTCGGACAACCAGTGAATCGAGTCGAGATCGACCCATGGCACTTGCAGGTGCTTGGCCAGTCGTTCGGCCAGCCAGCTTTTGCCGGAACCGGAGTTGCCGATGATCAGGGTTCGGGTGAGGTTCATGAGCGACACCGATCATGTAAGGGAGCCGTAATCCGATCGCATGCCTTCAGTCGTCATTCTCAGGCGCAACCATCCGCGTCTTCGGCGAACCGTTCGAGTTGTGCTGATAGATCTCCTGCGGCTGTCCTTTTTCATTAAAGAACACTTGCCCGATCCCCGCCGAATTCCACAGCCGTTCACCCGCTTCAGCATGTTCTGGGACATGCGGAACAATGCGCATACGTCGGCGTTTGGTCAGCCAGTTGAGCGGCGAGCGGGGCGAGTAGAGCCAGCGGTTGAGGCGGTCGAACCACTCGAGCAGCGCGGGAGGGAATTCGTTTTTGATGCCGCTGCTGGTGATCTGCCAGATTCGCGGGCCGGCCTTGCGGTGTCGGATCAGTACTTCGTAGACGAAGGAATAATGCACATCGCCCGACAGCACCACGTAATTACCGGGTGTGCGCGAGTGTCGGAAAATGTTCAGGATCACCTGGGCCGCACCGCGATGGGCCATCCAGTTTTCGGCGTCCACCAGCAGGGGATAACCGCACCAGCTGAAGACGCGCTGCACGGTTTCGATCAGTTTGACGCCGAAGATCGGCGCCGGCGAAACGATGATGGCTGATGGGTGATCGAGCAGTTCCTGTTGCAGTTCGCTGAGGGCTTCCCAGTCAAGCAAACCCGAAGGCTGCTTGAGGTTCATCTCGCTGCGCCAGCGCCGGGTGCGGGTGTCGAGTACTACGATGGCCGGGCTGGTGGGCAGCACGTAATGCCAGTTCTGAAATCTCAGCAGTTCGTCAATCAACGCGTCCTGAATGTCACTGTCGAGGTAGCGGTCATGCCCGGTCGCGCTCAATCCACCGGTCTTCTTCAGCACTGCGCCGAACGCATCCGGGTTGTTGCCCCAGCCTTGGCACAGCATATAAGCAATCAGCGCGTTGCCGATGATGCGCCTGGAGAACGGATGGCCGTAGGCCGTTTCCTCCCATTGCGCGGAAAGATTCCAGTCATCGGTAATATCGTGGTCGTCGAAAATCATCAGGCACGGCAGGTGCGCGAGTGCTCGGGCGACGCCTCCCAGACCGGCCTTGAAGCCATCGATGCGCGTCTGCTCAAGCGCATAACGCTCGCGTCTTGCAGGCGTCAGTGCCGGCGGTTGCGGGGCGATCAATGTCCAGGGTGTCGGCGACCAGACCAGCAGATACATGGCCATGACTTCGGCGAACGTCACCAGATGGTTGTCGGCACTGCTGCTGGTGAAAATCGGCTTACGCGCCCCACCGAAAAATCGCTCGCGCAGGGTTTTGTTGCTCTCCAGCGCCGGTAACAAATCCGCACGATGGTAGTAGCTGGCGGGGTGCTCGTAGAGCTTGGCGCTGTCGCTGACCACCGCGCCTTCGAGGTGCTCTTCGAACAGCCCAAGCCGCTTGATCAAGGCATGGATGGCTCGCAGCATCGGCCCCGCGACATCGTCCGCGTAGACCTGATCGCCGCTCATCATCAACAGCGCCGGGCGTTTGTGTGCGTCCGGCTCCGCCTCCAGCAAACGATCGACGCACAGCAAACCGTCCGGGGCCGGATGGTGAGGTTTGCGGCAGGAACCGTGCAACAGATGATCGGCCCGTTTACGCAGGACGAAGTTTGGGCAACGGGCGTCTCCGTACAGCAAGTGCGGGGCCCAATCGGCGATGCCTGTGCCAGCGTCGTCAATCAGCAGGTCGTATTCGATTAACGTGTCGCAGGGCAGGACGGCGTCCAGCGACACATCGATCAAATGAACAAAAGCCTGGGTGCCCACCGCAATGACCGTGCACTGACTCGCGTCGAGGTGGATAGCGTCGCGATCTTGCAGACGCAACGTCAGCGACAGCGCCCGCGACCCCACCAGCCACATCACCAATCGCGTGGGCTCCAGACGCCGTAACAGCGGCCCGACCAGGACTGGGGGCAGGGATTGATGATCGTCAGGCAGTGGCAAAGACATGGACATCCGGGTTTTTGGAACAGAGAAGCGCGGAATGATAACGCAGCTGATGTCAATGAAATGCAACGGGCTTGAATCCGACAGTCAAGGCAAAAACAGGCTGCCCGCCCGCCAAGCGCAGCACAATTGAAAGCCCCGAAAACTCGGGGCTAATCCCAAGGGATCGTATGTGAACTTAAGCCTCCCAGCCCGCCCCACTGACCGCCGCCTGCGCCAGTGGGTGCAAGTCTGCCCCCTGATGCTCCGTCTGCCAGGCCAACAACTCCTTGCGCATACCGGGCGTCCAGTACATCTGCAGGTGATTACGCACGCCGAGCACGGCCTGTTGCTGGTCCGGTTGGCTGGCGAAGTACTGGGCGATCTGGTTGGCCATTTTGATCAGATTGGCGGTGCTCATCGGCGTACCTCGGCTTTAGTGCCACGCGCCTGACGACGATCTTTGAGCAAACGGTCCTGTTCGTCGCTGAATTCCTGATAGCGTTTTTGCCACTCGGAAGGGTGGTAAACGCGGCTGACTTCCACGGCGGTGACCTTGTACTCCGGACAGTTGGTGGCCCAGTCGGAGTTGTCGGTGGTGATCACGTTGGCCCCCGATTCAGGGAAGTGGAACGTGGTGTACACCACGCCCGGGGCGACCCGTTCGGTGACCCGCGCACGCAGTACGGTCTGGCCGGCGCGGCTGCCGATGCCGACCCAGTCACCTTCGTTGATGCCACGGCTCTCGGCGTCGGTCGGGTGGATTTCCAGACGGTCTTCGTCGTGCCAGGCGACGTTTTCGGTACGTCGGGTCTGGGCGCCGACGTTGTACTGGCTGAGGATGCGCCCGGTGGTCAGCAGCAGCGGATAGCGATTGTTGACCTTTTCGTCGGTGGGCACGTAGCCGGTGAGCATGAAACGCCCCTTGCCGCGCACGAATTCCTCGATGTGCATGGTCGGCGTGCCGTCCGGTGCCGCGGCGTTGCACGGCCATTGCAGGCTGCCGTGGCGATCCAGTTCGGCGTAGCTGACGTTGGTGAAGGTCGGCGTCAGACTGGCGATTTCATCCATGATTTCTGATGGGTGCTGGTAGTTCATCGGGTAGCCCAGAGCGTTGGCCAGGGCCACGGTGCCTTCCCAGTCGGCCTTGCCGCCCAGAGGGTCCATGACCTTGCGCACTCGGGAGATGCGTCGCTCGGCGTTGGTGAAGGTGCCGTCTTTTTCCAGGAACGAGCAGCCCGGCAGGAACACATGGGCGAACTTGGCGGTTTCGTTGAGGAAAATATCCTGCACCACGATGCATTCCATGGCCGACAGGGCTGCGGTGACGTGCTGGGTATTCGGGTCGCTTTGGGCGATGTCCTCGCCCTGGCAATACAGGCCCTTGAAGCTGCCGCTGAGGGCGGCTTCGAACATGTTGGGAATGCGCAGGCCCGGATCGGGTTGCAGGGTGACGTTCCAGGCCTGTTCGAATTGTGCGCGAACGACCTCGTTGGAGATGTGTCGGTAACCGGGCAGCTCGTGGGGGAAGGAGCCCATGTCGCAGGAACCCTGAACGTTGTTCTGACCACGCAGCGGGTTCACGCCCACGCCTTCGCGGCCGATGTTGCCAGTGGCCATGGCCAGGTTGGCGATGCCCATGACGGCGGTGCTGCCCTGGCTGTGCTCGGTGACGCCCAGGCCGTAGTAGATCGCCGCGTTGCCGCCGGTGGCATACAGACGCGCGGCGGCACGGATGTCGGCTGGGGCCACGCCGCAGATCTCACCAAGCACTTCCGGCGAGTTTTCCGCGCGGCTGACGAACTCGCGCCAGTGAGCGAAATCAATGTCCTCGCAACGGGCGTCGATAAAGGCCTGGTTGAGCAGGCCTTCGGTGACGATGACGTGGGCCAGGGCGTTGAGCATGGCGACGTTGGTGCCCGGGCGCAGGGCCAGGTGCAGTTCGGCGCGGGCATGCACCGAGTCCACCAGATCAATGCGTCGTGGGTCGATGACGATCAGTCGCGCGCCTTCACGCAAGCGGCGTTTGAGCTGGGAGGCGAACACCGGGTGGGCGTCGCTGGGGTTGGCGCCCATCACCAGAATCACGTCGGCCTGCATCACCGAGTCGAAACTCTGGGTGCCGGCGGACTCGCCGAGGGTTTGTTTCAGGCCATAGCCGGTCGGCGAGTGGCAGACCCGCGCGCAGGTGTCGACGTTGTTGTTGCCGAAGGCGGCGCGCACCAGTTTTTGCACCAGGTAGGTTTCTTCGTTGGTGCAGCGGCTGGAGGTGATGCCACCAATGGAATCGCGGCCGTATTTCTGTTGCAGTCGGCGGAATTCGCTGGCGGCGTAGGTCACCGCTTCATCCCAGCTGACTTCCTGCCAAGGGTCGTTGATGTGCTGGCGGATCATCGGCTTGGTGATGCGATCCGGGTGGGTGGCGTAGCCCCAGGCAAAGCGCCCTTTGACGCAGGAGTGGCCGTGGTTGGCCTGCCCGTTTTTGTCTGGAACCATGCGCACCAGTTTGTCGCCTTTCATCTCGGCGCGGAACGAGCAGCCCACGCCGCAATAGGCACAGGTGGTGATCACGCTGCGTTCAGGCTGGCCGAGTTCGACCACGCTTTTTTCCATCAAGGTCGCGGTGGGGCAGGCTTGCACACAGGCCCCGCAGGACACGCATTCCGAGTCGAGGAAGTTCTCGCCACCGGCGGCCGCGACCCGGGATTCGAAACCGCGCCCGGTAATGGTCAGGGCAAATGTGCCCTGGGTTTCTTCGCAGGCACGGACGCAACGGTTGCAGACGATGCATTTGCTCGGGTCGAAGTCGAAGTAGGGGTTGGACGTGTCCTTCACTTCGGCCAGATGGTTGTCGCCTTCATAGCCGTAACGCACCTCCCGCAGGCCGACCTGGCCGGCGACGGTTTGCAGTTCGCAATTGCCGTTGGCCGAGCAGGTCAGGCAGTCCAGCGGGTGATCGGAGATGTACAGCTCCATGACATTGCGGCGCAGGGTCGCGAGCTTCGGGGTCTGGGTGTGCACGGTCATGCCTTCAGTGACCGGCGTGGTGCAGGATGCCGGGTAGCCGCGCATGCCGTCGATCTCCACCAGGCACATGCGGCACGAGCCGAAGGCTTCGAGGCTGTCGGTGGCGCACAGTTTGGGAATGGTGGTGCCGAGCAGCGCAGCGGCGCGCATCACCGAGGTGCCTTCGGGCACGCTGATGCTGCGACCGTCGATGTTCAGGGTTATCTGCACGTCGCTGTCGCGGGCCGGCGTTCCAAGATCGATATCGGTGTTCGGGTCGAAGAGAGTGATCATTGGTCGGCCTCCGAGGATTGCAGACCGAAGTCGGCGGGGAAGTGCTTGAGGGCGCTGGCGACCGGAAAGGAGACCATGCCGCCCAATGCGCACAGCGAACCGTATTGAAGGGTGTCGCACAGGTCCTTGAGGATGATCACCTGCTCATCGCGACCGCTCTGGTCAGGCGCAGCCAGCAGGCGGTCGATCACCTCCACGCCGCGGGTCGAGCCGATGCGGCAGGGGGTGCATTTGCCACAGGATTCCTCGGCGCAGAACTGCATGGCGAAGCGCGCCATGTGAGCCATGTCCAGGCTGTCGTCAGCCACCACCACACCACCGTGACCGAGCATCGCGCCGATGGCGGCGAACGCTTCGTAATCCAGCGGCGTGTCGAATTGCGACGGCGGCACCCAGGCACCGAGCGGGCCGCCGACCTGAGCGGCTTTCAGTGGTCGGCCACTCGCGGTGCCACCGCCGTAGTCTTCCACCAGTTCGCGCAAGGTCAGGCCAAAGGCCCGTTCCACCAGGCCGCCGTGACGAATATTGCCCGCCAGCTGGAAAGGCATGGTGCCGAGGGAGCGGCCCATGCCGTAATCGCGATAGAACTGCGCGCCCTTGGCCAGAATCAGCGGCACCGAGGCCAGGGTCAGCACGTTGTGCACCAGCGTCGGCAGGCCGAACAGGCCCTTCAAGGCCGGGATCGGCGGCTTGGCGCGGACGATCCCGCGCTTGCCTTCGAGCGAGTCCAGCAGCGCGGTTTCCTCACCGCAGATGTAAGCGCCGGCACCGACTCGCACTTCCATATCAAAGGCCTGGCCGCTGCCGCCGACATTGGCGCCGAGATAACCGTTGGACCGGGCAATCTCCAGCGCTGCGCGCAGTGTCGCCACGGCAGCCGGGTATTCCGAGCGCACATAGATGTAGCCGTAAGTCGCCCCAACGCACAGACCGGCAATCGCCATGCCTTCGATCAGGAGGAACGGGTCGCCTTCCATCAGCATGCGGTCGGCGAAGGTGCCGGAGTCGCCTTCGTCCGCGTTGCACACAATGTATTTCTGCGTCGCCTGGGTGGCGCGCACCGTGCGCCATTTGATCCCGGCGGGGAAGGCTGCGCCGCCACGGCCACGCAGGCCTGAGTCGAATACCTCCGTCGCGGTCTGTTCGCCACCGATCGTGACCGCTCTTTTCAAACCCTCGAAACCACCATGATCCCGATATTCATCAAGGTACAGCGGCTGGGTGATGCCGGCGCGGGCAAACAGCAGGCGTTGTTGCGTCTTCAGATAGGGCAACTCTTCCACCAGGCCCAAGGCCAGCGGATGAGCAGACGGATCGCCACGCAGGGCTTCGAGCACCGACGGCACATCGGCCGCGGTCAGCGGGCCGAAGCCGATACGGCCTCGCGGGCTGTCCACTTCCAGCAGCGGTTCCAGCCAGTACAGGCCACGGGAACTGGTGCGTTGCAACTCCAGAGGCACAAAGCGTCCCCGGGCATGGGTGATAAGGGCTACCGCAACCTCTTCGGCACCCACGGCACGGGCCAGCGAATCACCGGACAGATAGAAAACTGGCATCAAGCGTCCTCCCGGCAAGCATCAAGCAAGGCGTCCAGACGCTCGGCACTGAGCCGCGCATGCACCTGACCATCCAGCTCCAGGGCGGGCGAGCAGGCGCAGGCGCCGAGGCAATACACCGGCCGCAAACTGATGCTGCCGTCGGCGCTGCTGCCGTGGTCGTCCAGTTGCAGACGTTCGCGTAACTGCGCCGCGAGCTGCTCAGCGCCGCGACTCTTGCACGACTCGGCGCGGCACAGACGAAGGATATGCCGGGCCGGAGGCGCGGTACGGAAGTCATGGTAAAAGCTGATCACCCCGCGAACCTCGGCCTGACTCTGATTGAGGGCGTGGGCAATCTCGGGAATGGCCGCATCGGGGATGTAACCGATGCGTTCCTGAATATCATGAAGGATGGGCAACAGTGCGCCCGGGGAGCCCTTGTGGCGCTCCAGCAGGCTGTTGACCATAGGCAGGTGCAACATCTCATCAGGCATTCAGCAATCCTCACGGTCACGGACAAACCAGATGGTTGTCGGTCGTCCGAAAGTGTCGGCTGCGGCACTCACACCACGTCACGGTATCGTGGCAATTTCAGGCCGTTGGCCAGGGCACCCTGAGCGGGCATCTTGTTGTGCCCGGCGCGGTCTTTGCCGCACCTCTTAAAGGGCATAAAAGGCAGATTGCCACGCTGCCTTTGATTTAACTGCACCAAAGCGACGTGTTCGGTTCTGTCTACGACTACCTATTAAGTCTAGAAGAGCGCAGCCCGAGGCGTTCGCTCACTGAGTATTTTTCAGGTAATCCTTGAGTGCGATGAGCGGGGCATCGAGCTCGCTTGTGCCAAGCTGAAGGGGTGTTGGAACGCCGTGCATTCAATTGCCGGTCAGGCTAACCCCCAAGGGGTCCATGACATGAACACCACTCATGCATCGCACGTCCGTCGAGAGTTCTACAAAGCAGTCAGGTTCTACTTTCACGTTGTCTGGCCAATTTTTTCCATCCTGCTGTTTTTGATTGTGCTGTTCGGCCTGATCATCAGCTATCTGGAGGGATGGGATCCTTTTGACGGGATCTACTTCGCGTTCGTGACCGGCCTGACCATCGGTTATGGAGAACTCGTCCCCAAGCTGGCCGTCTCGCGGGTGCTGGCGATTTTGCTGGGATTTAACGGGGTGCTGATGACGGCGATATTTGCGGCGATTAGTATTAGGGCGATTGAGATTGCTGTGCGGGCGACGGGGCAGGGGGAATAGCGGAAGCCGTTGGCTTGGTCGGTTGTGCTGGAGCATGGTTGAGAACTGATCAGTGCAATTGATCGAAGGTGACGGTGTGGCCTGGCGGGTGAGTGGGGTGAGGCGGAGGATCCATGTTCACATCAAAGGAGCGTAACTGATCCATAAACCCCGCCAATCCAAGCAGACGGCGCGTGAGATTGGAGTGAAATCAAATCATGCTGGCGGTTCGTGGCGCAGTTACTTCATTTTTTGTGGCCTGATATCCACCACCATCTCCACCTGTACGTTTTTGATCGGTGAAAGCAAGTGCGGCGAAATATTCCAGCGCTGGCCGTTGTCGGTTGCCACAGTGACGGTTTTGCGGTTGAACTTCATGACCGTGCCAGACAGGCGCTCACCACTGGGTGAGTCGAAGCTTACCCGTGCTCCTGGATGGAATTGCATCATCGATAATTGATGATTCGACGTCAGTAACTCATCGACACTCAGATGATCAATATTGATACTCATGATGCCCTCCAATTCCAGGGTAGCAGCGCCTCAAAGTCTTCAACCAACACAGCCTGCGGTAATCGCTCCAGTACGTGGCGCAGTCACGTATAGGGCTCCTGACCGTTTGCCTTGGCAGTCTCGACCAAACTGTAGATCTGCGCACTGGCGGTGGCACTCTTGGGCGTGTCACTGAATAACCATGCTTGCGACCGATAACAAACGGCTTGATTGCTCTTTCGGCGGCATTGTTGTCTATCGGTAAAAAGCCGGCCTCGATGTAACGCTCCAGCCGGGATGGCCCCGCGAGACAATGGCCTCACGGGGGAATGGGTAAATTATTTAGAGAACAGCACACTATGGAAGTTGGGCAGTCATGATAACGTCAGATCACATTTAACAATACTGGCTGAGCGATTCGTCCCGGTCCTGCTTCACTTAGCATCTGGCGTAACTTAGCGACGTTGCTTTGGAATCCCGCCTTGTTGGTTGCCAATTGATCAAGCAATGAAGTCGTCATCATGATTGAGTCAGCATTGGTTGCGGCAGGGTTCCTGATATTGACACCGGGCTTGAACAGCTCCCCGATGTGAGCCCCCATCAAATTACTCGAGCGATCAACAAATTCCCGGCCTTTGGACAGGTTCATAAGTTCCCTGACGTCGACATCACCCGGTTTGGTCCTGTTCTCCAGTTGCCTGCCGGCATAAGCGTAATCGAAGGTGTGCGGCTTGCCGTGAGAGATTTCATGGAGCAGCGCATCGGACATGGCTGAAGTACTAAAGCCAGTTTCCTTGTGGTAGCCACAGATTCGAGAGGTGTACATATTTATGAACTTTTCGTTGTTCGACGGCGCCCCCGCCCATACCTTGTAGTTAGCCTGCGACAGTGATGCCATCGCCATGTCGTCAGGAAGGCTGGACTTGATATTGATATTGTCAATGGATACTTTTTTCAAGTCGTTGCTCATGTTTTCGAGCGCAGTTCTGTATGACTTTAAACCGTCGGCTGTGTCAGTACCCAGAAAAGTCTTGGTAATAAACTTAACATCCGATGCCTCTTCGAGGTTGTCGAGCATGCTCAACGCGCTCTTCGCCTTGTTTCTCGCGCCTGGCAGCGCATGGATCATCACTGATCGTACGTAGCTTGTGGGGAACAGTCTCGCTTTCAAAGGCAAATGGGCAGCGTCACTAGACAGGAAGTTACTTAGTTTCTTGCCCCAAGGCTTGCCGGTGGCGAGATTGAGTGCATACCAACTGTCCTGACGCTTGATGGCCAGAAGGCTGATCGACTCGGAACCGTTCTCAATTGACTTCCACATTCCGGGCACAACATCGCTACGGTTGGCTGCTTTAATTAAGTCATAACTTTGCGGACTGCCTGTCAGTCGCCGAATTTGGTAAGTGGCTAAGTCAATCGTATTGGCCCCGTTTTTGCTCAGCTGTATGACACCTTTTTTGAAAAGGCGTGCACCGCCGTGTACTAGCGACGGCACGCCGTCGAGCGGATTGAACATCGACACAGCAAAGCTGCTGCTGACTTTGACGATACTCAACACCTTAGAGGTCAGAGGTCCGCTTTTGGCCGCGATACTGGCGATCTTGCCACTGACGCCAATCAGCCCCCCTATGAGACCCAATCCATCAAGTATGCAGCCTTTCACACCGTCGACAATACGCTCGTCTTCGCCAGAGGAAATATCTTCGATGCACTTTTTGAACGGTACGATCATATCGATCACTGCCGTTTCTAATGCTTCATCTCGCGCTCGGTCTTCCTCCATTTTAGTTACACCTTTCGCCGAGGCATAGAGTTCTGGACGTGTGGCTATCGGGTTGTACTTCAAGAGCGAGTAAGCGACTTCACCCACTTGCGGCATAAAAAATGTAACAGTCTGGCTCGTTGGAATTGGGTTGATGTACTGCTGGTCCGGGAACACATCACAGAGTTTTTCAACCACCACCCATGAGTGCTGATCGGAGCGTGCCGATCCACCATCCATATAGGCCTCGATATCTAGCGGCCATTGCAAGACTTCAACTTTTTCATGAGAGGCTGTAGACGTCACGCTGGGTGTGGCATTGATGAGATTGTTGGCGATCAGTAATCTAACCAAGTCTGGTCGATAACGACATTCGCCCCTTAGTGTGAATAACTCATAGGCGCGGATTTGTCCTTTGTATTCACTTGAGATAATAACGCCGTAGCGGCCTCTGATGGCATTTCGGTCATTTAGTGTTTCATATTTCCAATAACTCTTTCTGACGGTGTAGCATTTCAACTGGCCTTGAGTGATGAACAGTCGGTCCTGCTCCGGCAAGTTCGACAAGGCGAGCTTTATGCTGGTCGCCAGACCTGTTATCAAGTGCGTGTAATATTGATCGAACGCCTGTTCAAATTGAGGCGCTATGGGTTTTAAGTTGTGAAGGTATTTCAGTGCCCTGGACGCCTCTGGCTGTTTGCCGTTGAGCTTAAGTTTTGGAGAGAGTTTCCCATTAATTACCAATTCGCCGGACATGTGCAAGTCGACGATTGAATAGTTAATATATTTTGTATCGGTGAACATCCCCTCTAAGAAGTTTGTGTCAACTTCCATGCTGAGCGTATCTTTTCCTAAATAATCGCCCTTAGGAAGTTCTCGATGCAACTCGTTGAGGGTTATCTCTCGCCGACTGGGCAATGGGCTGGCGAGCGCGTCTATAGATTGAGCCAGTGCCTCGGCATAAGCGTTATAACGAGAGAGCGCCCACTTGAGCTGGTCTTCGCCGTATTCTCCTTGCGCGTTATACTTCAGAAAGTCATTCATGACAGCCCAATCGATAATCGGATACATTGCCAGGCTATCAAGGAGCAGTGCATGGGACTGGTTCAGCGGTGCAATAGCAGACACCTCCAACAATTCGGAGTAGGTCATCGAGCGCGAAGCCCCGGGTTCGTTTATCTCCACAATGCTTACCGCGCGACACAGCGTAATCCAACCCGGTGTACCAACAAGTACGACAGACGAAAGGTTTTTTATCAATAGTTCAGGTGCCGTACCCGCGAGTAAAACATGTGCTGCAAGCGGGGCTGCGAAAGGAGGGACCCCTGCATGGACAATCAGGTGATCCTCAATATCGCAGAGCACGTCTTCGGTCGTGCGCCCCAGGTTGGAGGGCTGATAAAGATCGTACCCAGCGACCATGTTTCTCTGTCCCCCGGCCGAAGGGTCGAAGTCGATAATGAGGGCGGCCAGGACAGATAGTGCGAGGTGTTCATCATTAGCGGCTTCATCATCAGTAATCATTTGCCAACCAAGGCGCTCATGTATTTTTCGCCCCAATGCCTTTGCAGATGCTCGTCGCAACACGCTCTGCAATATTGCCTCGGCATTTTCTCTCATCTGTTCACGAGTAATCAGCGATATATTTGTGTAGCTGATGTATTCCAGTAGGCTTCTCTTGCCCGCGGTCAGTTCCTTAATCAACTCTGCGATGACACTTTTGTCCTCGGAGGTTAACTGTAGTGCCGATTCGGTGGGGGACATCAAGGGCGCCCAATAGTTTCCCGACGGGGGGCTGGGAGGAAGTTGCAACTTTAGAAATGCAATCAGATTTTCTGTCTGGGCGATGCTTGCTGGTAGTGGGTATCCGTGAAATTCGAGCCACTGCTCAACGAAGAAGAAGTTATCCCAGCATACGCGGTCGCCCGTCAATTTCGCGCCTTCAGCGATTACTGACAAATCATCCAGAAGTGTCGGTTTGTTTTTGACGTAGCTTGTAATGTCAATAAAATCGACTGCACGTGCAACAAAGATGCTGCCCGCGGCGTCAACAAAGACGGGGTTGTAGTCGGGAACGCTAACCTGTTGCAAGATTGCTGTGAATTCTTCTTTCTTCTTCATTTTTGCCAATATGTGGAAGAAGGGGGCTTGGGTCTCGCAAAGGCTGGAGCCTTCGACAGGTAAAATGGACTGTTCCCGCCAAATTACGGTTATGTTTCTTTTTTGGTCGGCAAGTGCCGAGTACAATACGTTAATGATTTGTAGTTTTTCACGATCATCGCCTTCTTTGGAGGTTTTAGAGTGATGCAGGTGGTTAGTTGATTGCAAGTTTAATTGGGTCATAAATAAGGTCTGCCTGTTCAGTAATTTGGAAGTGTGAATATTGTTGTGTTGTGTGTGGTGATTTGCTGAGGTAGTGCTGCTGAAGAATGCGGGTGTTTAATTCAATAAGGAAGTCAGAATGCTTGTCGTGTTGTTTCGTGGTGTTGGTGTTGGTGTTGGTGTTGGTATTGTGTTGTGGGGTTTATATAGCTAGGACGCTGAAGTTGCTTTGTGACAGAGATTAGTGTGTGACGTTGTGTTTGAGGCTGGCTTGCAGCGTATCTTCTACCCAGTTCCTCACATGAAAGGGCTGCTGGCTGTTCATGCAAACTTTGGGCAATACGTTATTCGATGAGTGGTATGTAAAAAAAGGCGATGTCAGACGCGTTACCAGTCATTCCTGGCCGGTTCCTCTGATCGGACTTATTGCTGAGTTATTCACTGCCGATAATTGAACGTCAGTTGCAGGCTGCGTGTTAGAGCATGCAAGCTCATGTTCGGAGGCAGCAGTGATGCGTTGCAAACCTACCAGGTTCTAGTGGCGCAAGGGGGAGTGTTAGCGATCTGAGATTATGAGCGATTTAAATCAAGCGCTTGGTGGTGTACGGGATTGCCCGTCCACGCAGGCGATGAAGATGCCTTTTACTCTGCGTGTTTGAAGCTCTGTGACTACTTTCAGCCAGAATTTGGAATCTTCAGTCCATGCGATCCACAATTCTAGTGCTTCTTTTCGATCGTCCATATTGACGCCAATGGCCAAGTAAACCGCCTTGGTTCTGACCGCGCCGCTGTCGCGCACTTTGCCGTGAATGCAATCGAGGGCTCGAACATTCCCTGGCGATCACGGGGAATTTTCAGCGGTAGCTCGCCAAAGTCGCCCTTGAGCGTTTTGCTGCTATGGCCGTTGCGAGCATTTCCTTCGGCATTGGTAACCGCTGCGCTTTTGTCATGACCCAGGTGCTCGGTCATTTCAGCTTCCAGGGCTCGTTCGACGAGCATCTTGGTGAGCTGTTTGAGCAGTTCGCGCTTTATAGGCCGCCTGCCTTCATTCATTGAATTTCTTTCAGATAATCCTTGAGCGCGATGAGCGGTGCATCAAGCTGCTGCATCGTCCGCGCATTGCTGAAATCAGCTGACAACTTGTGTAGTTCGCGCCCCAACGGCGTCCCCATACCACCCAAAGCCTCCATCGCCAAACCCACACAATGCGCCACTCTAAACTGGATCGCGTCAACATCCCCCCGACGCACCAACAACCCAAACACCTCCCGCTCATAATCACTCATGATCGGATCGTCCCGCAAAATCGGACTTTCACCTTCCGACTCATAAGCCAGCTTGAGGGCGAAAAGGGCAACGGTTTCCAGTGGCAATTCCATTGTGTGAATCCTTGATTCGTTAGCCGAGCGGTTTGGGTTGTTGCGCCTCAAAGCAAGATCAAAAGATCGCAGCCTTCGGCAGCTCCTACGGGGTGGCGGGGTGGGCTCACTTTCCTGCAGACGAAAAAAAAGGCCTTGCAAAGCAAGACCTTTCTTAATTTTGGTGCCCCGAGGGAGACTCGAACTCCCACTTCTTGCGAAAACGGATTTTGAATCCGCCGCGTCTACCAATTCCGCCATCAGGGCTCAATGGCGGCGAAGTATAGAGATGAGATAACCGTCGGTCAATCAGGTACATGGAGAATTTTTGATATTTCCGCTAGACTTCCCGGCCCTGCTAGACGAACCCCATCATGCGCGTTGCTGACTTTACCTTCGAGCTCCCTGATTCGCTGATCGCCCGCCATCCTTTGGCCGAGCGTCGCAACAGTCGCCTGTTGACCCTTGATGGGGTCAGCGGCGCCCTGGCACACCGTCAATTCACTGATTTGCTCGAGCATTTGCGCCCGGGCGATTTGATGGTGTTCAACAATACCCGGGTGATTCCGGCGCGGCTGTTTGGCCAGAAGGCTTCCGGCGGCAAGCTGGAAATCCTGGTGGAGCGGGTGCTCGACAGTCATCGCGTGCTGGCCCATGTGCGGTCGAGCAAGTCGCCGAAGCCGGGGTCGAAGATCCTGATTGATGGCGGTGGCGAAGCCGAAATGCTGGCGCGCCATGACGCGTTGTTTGAGTTGGGGTTCGCCGAAGAGGTGTTGCCGCTGCTCGATCGCGTCGGGCACATGCCGTTGCCTCCTTATATAGACCGCCCGGATGAAGGTTCGGACCGCGAGCGTTATCAGACGGTCTACGCCGAGCGTTTGGGCGCGGTAGCGGCGCCGACGGCGGGGCTGCATTTCGATCAGCCGCTGATGGAAGCGATTGCCGCCAAGGGCGTCGAGACTGCGTTCGTGACCTTGCACGTCGGCGCTGGCACCTTCCAGCCGGTGCGCGTCGAGAAGATCGAAGACCACCACATGCACAGCGAATGGCTAGAAGTCGGCCAGGATGTGGTCGATGCCGTCGCAGCCTGCCGCGCTCGCGGTGGTCGCGTGGTGGCCGTGGGGACCACCAGCGTGCGTTCTCTGGAAAGCGCCGCGCGCGATGGCGTGCTCAAGCCGTTCAGTGGCGACACCGACATCTTTATCTACCCGGGCCGGCCGTTCCATGTGGTCGATGCCCTGGTCACCAACTTCCATTTGCCCGAATCCACGCTGTTGATGCTGGTTTCGGCGTTCGCCGGTTATCCCGAAGCCATGGCTGCCTATAAAGCAGCGGTGGAGCATGGTTACCGCTTTTTCAGCTACGGTGATGCGATGTTTATCACCCGTAATCCGGCGCCACGCGGCCCTGAGGAAACAGTATGAGTCGTATGTCGTTTGAGTTACTTGCTACTGACGGCAAGGCTCGTCGCGGTCGTTTGACCTTCCCGCGCGGTACCGTCGAGACCCCGGCGTTCATGCCGGTGGGCACGTACGGCACGGTCAAGGGCATGTTGCCGCGGGATATCACCGCCACGGGCGCGGAAATCATTCTGGGCAACACCTTCCACTTGTGGCTGCGTCCTGGCACCGAAGTGATCAAGAAGCACGGCGACCTGCACGATTTCATGCAGTGGAAAGGCCCGATTCTGACCGACTCCGGCGGTTTCCAGGTGTTCAGCCTGGGCGCCATGCGCAAGATCAAGGAGGAGGGCGTGACCTTCGCCTCTCCGGTCGACGGCGCCAAAGTGTTCATGGGCCCGGAAGAGTCGATGCAGGTCCAGCGTGATCTGGGCTCGGACATCGTGATGATCTTTGACGAATGCACCCCGTACCCGGCTGACGAAGACGTCGCGCGGGTATCGATGGAGCTGTCGTTGCGTTGGGCCAAGCGTTCGAAAGAAGCCCATGGCGACAACACGGCGGCACTGTTCGGCATCGTTCAGGGCGGTATGCACCAGGATTTGCGCATGCGCTCCCTGGAAGGTCTCGACAATATCGGCTTCGATGGTCTGGCCATTGGCGGTCTGTCAGTGGGCGAGCCGAAACACGAGATGATCAAGGTCCTGGATTACCTGCCGGGTCAGATGCCGGCTGACAAACCTCGTTACCTTATGGGCGTTGGCAAACCGGAAGATCTGGTTGAGGGTGTGCGCCGCGGTGTGGACATGTTCGATTGCGTGATGCCAACCCGTAATGCCCGCAATGGGCATCTGTTCATTGATACAGGCGTGCTGAAGATCCGTAACGCGTTCCATCGCCATGATGATACGCCGCTGGATCCGACGTGCGATTGCTACACCTGCCAGAACTTCTCCCGTGCTTATCTGCACCATCTGGACAAGTGTGGCGAAATGCTGGGTAGCATGTTGAATACCATCCACAATTTGCGCCATTACCAGGTGCTTATGGCTGGTTTGCGCGAGGCTATTCAACAGGGTACATTGGCCGCCTTTGTCGATGCCTTCTACGCCAAACGCGGGCTTCCTGTTCCGCCTTTGGACTGAGTTTTCTGACCCCAAGATTCAACATTTGCAACTGGAGTGCTAAATGAGCTTTTTTATCTCTAATGCCATGGCTGACGCGGCTGCACCTGCTGCAGGCCCAATGGGTGGCGGCTTTGAGTGGATTTTCCTGGTCGGTTTCCTGGTCATCTTCTACCTGATGATCTGGCGTCCACAGGCCAAGCGCGCCAAAGAGCAGAAGAACCTGCTGAGCAGCCTGCAGAAAGGCGACGAAGTTGTGACCACCGGTGGTATCGCCGGCAAGATCACTAAAGTGGCAGACGACTTCGTTGTTCTGGAAGTTTCCGACACCATCGAAATGAAGTTCCAGAAAGGCGCCATCGCCGCCACGCTGCCAAAAGGCACGCTGAAAGCGATCTAAGTTTCAACTTCTACTCAATCGACGGGGCGCGCAAGGCGCCCCGCGTCATAAGCGGGCGGCGTGATGCTGAACAAATACCCTCTGTGGAAATACATTCTGATCCTGGCGGTGCTGGCGGTCGGTCTGATTTATTCCGCTCCCAATCTATATCCTGATGACCCGGCCATTCAGGTCAGCGGTGCAAGCACTGCGCTGCAAGTCAATCAGGCTGATCTGGATCGTGTGAGCGCAGCGCTCAAGGAATCCGGTATCAACGTCAAGGCTGCCACCCTGGCAGCAAACGGCAAGGGCGGTCTGATTCGTCTGACCAAGGCTGAAGATCAGCTACCTGCCAAAGACGTCGTGCGCAAGGCATTGGGTGATGACTACGTCGTTGCACTGAACCTGGCACAAACCACCCCGCAATGGCTGCGTAGCCTGGCCGCGCACCCGATGAAGCTGGGTCTGGACTTGTCCGGTGGTGTGCACTTCCTGCTGGAAGTGGACATGGACAAAGCCCTCGACGCTCGCTTGAAAGTGTACGAAGGCGATGTGAAGAGCCTGTTGCGTAAAGAGAAACTGCGCTATCGCAGCCTGCCGCAACTCAACGGTGCCATTCAGCTGGGCTTCACTGATGAAGCAGCCCGCGAACAAGCCCGTACGCTGATCCGCAAGAGCTTCAACGATTTCGACATTGTTCCGGCCGACCTCAATGGCCAACCGGTACTGCGTCTGGCGATGACCCCGGCCAAGCTGGCGGAAATCCGCGAATACTCCATCAAGCAGAACTTGACCACGGTACGTAACCGCGTCAACGAGCTGGGTGTTGCCGAGCCAATCGTTCAGCGTCAGGGCGCCAACCGCATCGTGGTTGAGCTGCCGGGCGTGCAGGACACCGCCGAAGCCAAGCGTATCCTCGGCAAGACGGCCAACCTTGAGTTCCGTCTGGCTGCTGAGCCGGGTGCTTCGAAAGCTACCTCCGAAACCTTCGAGTTCCGTGAAGGCAATCGTCCGTCAGCACAGATCGAGCGTGGCTTGATCATCACCGGTGACCAGGTGACTGACGCCAAGGCTGGCTTCGGCGAGCACGGCACGCCAGAAGTGAACATCCGTCTGGATGGCCACGGTGGCGAGCTGATGAGTCGTGCGACCCGCAGCAACGTCGGTCGCAGCATGGCGGTGATCTTTATCGAGCAACGTCCGGTTACCACTTACGTCAAGCAAGTGGTTAATGGCGTCGAGAAAGACGTGCCGGTCCAGACGTTCAAGGAAGAGAAAAAGATCATCAGCCTGGCGACCATCCAGTCGCCGCTGGGTGCTCAGTTCCGCATCACTGGCCTGAACGGCCAGGGCGAGTCGTCCGAACTGGCGCTGCTGCTGCGTGCCGGTGGTCTGGCTGCCCCGATGTACTTCGCTGAAGAGCGCACCATTGGCCCGAGCCTGGGTGCCGACAACATCGTCAAAGGTATTGATGCATCGCTGTGGGGCATGCTGTTTGTCTCGCTGTTTATCATGGCCATCTACCGCTTCTTCGGCATCATCGCCACCGTCGCTCTGGCGGTGAACATGGTGCTGCTGCTGGCCCTGATGTCGCTACTGGGTGCAACGCTGACCCTGCCGGGTATCGCCGGTATCGTGTTGACCATGGGTATGGCCGTCGACGCCAACGTTCTGATCTTCTCGCGGATACGTGAAGAGATTGCGGCGGGTATGACCGTACAACGGGCAATCAACGAAGGCTTCGGCCGGGCATTCACCGCGATTCTCGACGCCAACCTGACAACCTTGTTGGTCGGCGGGATTCTCTTTGCGATGGGCACCGGTCCAGTCAAAGGTTTCGCAGTGACCATGTCCCTCGGGATCTTTACCTCGATGTTCACGGCCATCATGGTGACCCGCGCGATGGTCAACCTGATTTTTGGCGGTCGTGACTTCAAGAAGTTGTGGATTTAAGGGGCTGCCATGTTACGTACAATCAACTTCATGGGCGTTCGCAACTTTGCGTTCGGCGTCACATTGTTCCTTACCGCACTGGCGTTGTTCAGTGTTGCCACCAAGGGCATGAACTGGGGGCTGGACTTCACCGGCGGTACGCTCATCGAGCTGACCTACGAGCGTCCGGCCGATGTCACCAAGGTGCGTGAGCAGCTGGCTACATCGGGCTATCACGAGGCGATCGTACAGAGCTTCGGTGCGACTACCGATTTGCTGGTGCGTATGCCTGGCGAAGACCCGCAACTGGGTCATCAGGTAGCTGAAGCGCTGCTGAAGGTCGGCGGCGATAACCCGGCGACGGTCAAGCGCGTCGAATTCGTCGGCCCGCAGGTCGGTGAAGAGCTGCGCGACCAGGGTGGCCTCGGCATGCTGATGGCGCTCGGCGGCATCCTGATCTACCTGGCTTTCCGCTTTCAGTGGAAGTTCGCGATCGGTGCCATCGTTTCGTTGATTCACGACGTGATCGTGACCATCGGTATCCTGTCGTTCTTCCAGATCACCTTCGACCTGACGGTGCTGGCGGCGGTGCTGGCGATTATCGGTTACTCGCTCAACGACACCATCGTGGTATTCGACCGGGTTCGTGAGAACTTCCGCGTACTGCGCAAGGCGACCCTGATCGAGAACATCAACATCTCGACCACGCAAACCCTGCTGCGGACCATGGCAACGTCGATCTCCACTTTGTTGGCGATCGCGGCCCTGTTGTTCTTCGGTGGCGACAACCTGTTCGGCTTCTCTATCGCGCTGTTTGTCGGTGTGTTGGCGGGTACCTACTCGTCGATCTACATCGCCAACGTCGTGCTGATCTGGCTGAACCTGAGCACCGAGGATCTGATTCCTACAGTGGCTACCGATAAGGAAGTCGACGACCGCCCATAACGGCTATCGTTTTCCAGCTGTCGGCCGAAAAGGCGCGAGTATTGAACTCGCGCCTTTTTTTATGCTCCAAGGCTGGGAGAAGCGCGGGCTTGTCCCGTATGTGATGGTCAGGAGGTTCATGTGAACAAGTCGTTGCTGGTTGGTGCGGTATTGGGTGCTGTCGGTGTAACTGCCGGGGGTGCTGTTGCCACCTACAGCCTGGTTAAAAGCGGCCCTGAGTATGCGCAAGTTCTAGCCGTTGAGCCGGTCAAGACACAAATCAAAACGCCACGTGAAGTGTGCAAGGACGTTGCAGTAACCCGGCAAGCGCCGGTGAAAGATCAACACCAGATCGCCGGTACCGTATTGGGTGCCGTGGCGGGTGGTTTACTGGGTAACCAGATCGGTGGCGGTACGGGCAAGAAGATTGCCACCGTTGCAGGTGCGGTCGGCGGCGGTTACGCCGGCAACAAGGTTCAGGAAGGCATGCAGAATCGTGATACCTACACCACGACTCAAACGCGCTGTAACACGGTGAATGACATCAGCGACAAGGTTGTAGGTTACGACGTCCGTTATTCGCTGGATGGCAAGGAAGGCAAAGTGCGGATGGATCGCGATCCGGGCAACCAGATTCCGGTCGACAAGGAAGGCAAGCTGGTTCTGGGGCAGAATGAGCCGGCTCAGTAAATAGCTGAAATTCAGATTCAAAAAGAAGCACCCTGCGGGGTGCTTTTTTTGTGCTCGCTATTTTCGCTGCACCACTAACCCCTGTGGGAGCGGGCTTGCCCGCGATGGCGTCATCATCTGCACCATTAATGGTGGCTGACACTCCGCCTTCGCGGGCAAGCCCGCTCCCACAGGGATCTACGGTGTTCTTGTGGGCAAATTTCAGGCATAAAAAAAGCACCCCGAAGAGTGCTTTTTTTGTGGCTGCTCGCTTAGCGCTTCAGCGAGGCCGGCAGGTGCGGCTGGATGGCCGTCAATACTGCTTTGAAGCACTTGGTGTTACCGGCAACGACGTGGCCTTTCTCAAGGAAGTCGTGGCCGCCGGTGAAGTCGCTCACCAAACCGCCGGCTTCCTGGATCAGCAGGGCGCCTGCAGCCATGTCCCATTCGGACAGGCCCGACTCCCAGAAGGCGTCGAAACGGCCGGCCGCAACGTAAGCCAGGTCCAGGCTCGCCGAGCCAGCGCGGCGGATGCCGGCGGTCTGGCCAACCAGGGCGCGGAACATGCCCAGGTAGTTGTCGAGGTTGTCCATTTGGTCATCGCGGAACGGGAAGCCGGTACCCAGCAGGGCGCCGTCCAGGCTGGTGCGGCCGCTGACGCGCAGGCGACGACCGTTCAGTTGGGCGCCGCGACCACGGCTGGCGGTGAATTCTTCCTGGCGAACCGGGTCCAGAACAACAGCGTGTTCCAGGCGACCGCGGTATTTGCAGGCGATGCTGACAGCAAAGTGAGGAATGCCGCGCAGGAAGTTGGTGGTGCCGTCCAGTGGGTCGATGATCCACAGGTAGTCTTCGCCTTCGCCGCTACCCGGGTGCATGCCGGTTTCTTCACCGAGAATGCCGTGGGTAGGGTAGGCCTTGCGCAGCGCGTCGATGATTTTCTGCTCGGCGGCGCGATCCACCTCGGATACGTAATCCTTGGCGTCTTTTTCGTCGACCTTGATGGTATCCAGGCGCTCGATGGAGCGGAAGATCAATTCACTGGCGCTGCGGGCGGCGCGCAGCGCGATATTCAGCATGGGCTGCATGGATGTGTCACCTAAGGTTGTTAAAGAAAGCCGGGCATTCTATCAGAAAGTTTCTACAGGTGAAGGTCAGTGTTCGCTTTCATAGCTTAACGGTAGGTTGAGCTGTAAGATTCTGCTCCCCATTAAAGTGTTCGAGAGCGCCTCCCTTGCTGCAAAACATTCGTGTCGTCCTGGTCAATACCAGCCACCCCGGGAATATCGGCGGTGCTGCGCGTGCCATGAAGAACATGGGCCTGTCGCGGCTGGTGCTGGTCGAACCGCGGTTGTTCCCGCATCACGAAGCCGATGCTCGTGCTTCCGGTGCCGGTGACATCCTTGAAAACGCGCAAGTCGTCGCCACCTTGGAAGATGCCTTGGTCGGCTGCAATCTGGTGCTCGGCACCAGCGCCCGTGACCGTCGCATTCCCTGGCCATTGCTCGATCCCCGCGAATGCGGTGTGAAAGTGGTCGAGGAAGCAACGCAGGGCGCTGAAATCGCCTTGGTCTTTGGTCGTGAAGATTCCGGTCTGACCAATGAAGAGCTGCAGCGATGTCATTATCACGTGCACATCCCATCAGACCCTGAGTTCAGTTCGCTGAACCTTGGGGCGGCGGTGCAGGTGTTGAGCTATGAAGTGCGTATGTCCTGGCTCGCGGCCCAAGGTCAGCCGAGCAAAGTCGAGAAGGATGAAGTGGCGTCCACCAAAAGTGGTGAGCTGGCGACCATGGATGAGCTGGAGCGATTCTATGAGCACCTGGAACAAACCCTAGTGGCCATTGAGTTCCTCGATCCGGAAAAGCCACGGCACTTGATGGCGCGCCTGCGCCGGTTGTACGGACGCAGCTCGGTCAGCCGGGCGGAAATGAATATATTGCGTGGCATCCTCACGGAAACCCAGAAAGCGGCCCGTGGTGAGCTTCTTAAGCGGAAGGATTAAAAATGTTCGAGCGTTTGCGTGAAGATATCCAGAGTGTTTTCCATCGTGATCCGGCAGCGCGTAACGCTTTTGAAGTACTGACTTGCTACCCCGGCATGCACGCCATCTGGATCCACCGCCTGTCGTCGGCCCTGTGGGGCATGGGCTGGAAGTGGCTGGCGCGACTGGTGTCGAACTTCGGTCGCTGGTTGACCGGGATCGAGATCCATCCGGGCGCCAAGGTCGGTCGTCGTTTCTTTATCGACCATGGCATGGGCATCGTCATCGGTGAAACCGCTGAGATTGGCAATGATGTCACTCTTTATCAGGGCGTGACCCTGGGTGGCACCAGCTGGAACAAGGGCAAGCGTCACCCGACGCTTGAAGATGGCGTGGTGGTCGGGGCGGGGGCAAAGGTGCTTGGTCCGTTCACGGTCGGCGCCGGCGCCAAGGTCGGTTCCAACGCCGTGGTCACCAAGGCGGTTCCGGCAGGAGCGACGGTGGTCGGCATTCCTGGTCGGATCATCGTCAAGTCTGACGATGAGCAGGACGCCAAGCGTAAGGCCATGGCCGAGAAGATCGGTTTCGATGCCTATGGGGTCGGCGAAGACATGCCTGATCCGGTGGCTCGTGCCATTGGTCAGCTGCTTGATCACCTGCAAGCCGTCGACGGCCGTCTGGAAGGGATGTGCGGTGCGTTGAAGGATCTGGGCAGTAACTACTGTGCCAAGGATCTGCCTGAGTTGCGTGAAGAAGACTTCGCCTGTGTGAAGGACAAGGATCAGAGCCAGGCCAGTTAAACCGCGCCGACCCCTTCGCGAGCAAGCCCGCTCCCACATTAGATCTTCAGCGGGCACGGATTTGTGTTCGACACAGACCAAGTGTGGGAGCGGGCTTGCTCGCGAAGAACGATAACGCGCAATTGCTGGCTGTAACCGGCCAGCCTTTGCTATGATGCGCGCGCTCTTTTGCGGGTAATCCTGACTAAAGTACTAGGTCTTATAGTTGACTTAAATACTCGGGAATTGCATACTCGCCCCATTCTGAACTCCGTGGTAATTGTCCATGCGACTGACTACAAAAGGCCGATACGCCGTGACCGCCATGCTTGACCTGGCGTTGCATGCGCAGCACGGGCCGGTGTCCCTGGCCGATATCTCCGAGCGCCAAGGTATCTCCCTGTCCTACCTCGAACAGCTCTTCGCCAAATTGCGCCGTAGCAATCTGGTGTCCAGCGTCCGTGGTCCAGGCGGCGGCTATCAGCTGTCGCGCGACATGCAGGGCATCCAGGTCGCCCAGGTGATCGATGCGGTGAACGAATCGGTCGATGCCACCAAATGCCAGGGCCAAGGTGATTGCCATCAAGGCGATACCTGTCTGACCCACCACTTGTGGTGCGATCTGAGCCTGCAGATTCACGAATTTCTCAGCGGTATCAGCTTGGCTGACCTTGTCACTCGCCGTGAGGTACAAGAAGTAGCCCAGCGTCAGGATCAGCGCCGTTGCAACAGCAAGGCGCCACGCCTGGACAAGATTGAAGCGTCCGCCGTCGAATGACAGCCAAAGAGCTAGCGGCACGCCAGCCAGCCTGATTTAGGAGATAGTCCATGAAATTGCCGATTTACCTTGATTACTCTGCGACCACCCCGGTTGATCCGCGTGTAGCGCAAAAAATGAGTGAATGCCTGCTGGTCGACGGAAACTTCGGTAACCCGGCGTCCCGTTCCCACGTGTTCGGCTGGAAAGCTGAAGAGTCCGTCGAAAACGCTCGTCGTCAGGTCGCTGACCTGGTCAACGCCGACCCGCGTGAAATCGTCTGGACCTCCGGTGCCACCGAGTCCGACAACCTGGCAATCAAGGGTGCGGCGCATTTCTATGCCACCAAAGGCAAACACCTGATCACCACCAAGATTGAGCACAAGGCTGTCCTCGACACCATGCGCCAACTGGAGCGTGAAGGCTTCGAAGTCACCTACCTCGAGCCTCGCACTGATGGTCTGGTCACTCCGGAGATGATCGAAGCCGCCCTGCGCGACGACACCATCCTGGTTTCGGTCATGCACGTGAACAACGAAATCGGCACCATCAACGACATCGAGGCCATCGGCGAACTGACCCGTTCGAAGGGCATTCTGTTCCACGTCGATGCTGCTCAGTCCACCGGCAAGGTCGATATCGACCTGTCGAAGCTGAAAGTCGACATGATGTCGTTCTCTGCCCACAAAACCTACGGCCCTAAAGGCATCGGCGCACTGTACGTGAGCCGCAAGCCGCGTGTTCGCATCGAAGCGACCATGCACGGCGGCGGTCACGAACGCGGTATGCGTTCGGGCACCCTGGCGACCCACCAGATCGTCGGCATGGGCGAAGCCTTCCGCGTAGCCAAGGAAGACATGGTTGCCGAGAACGTGCGTATCAAAGCCCTGAGCGACCGTTTCTTCAAACAGGTCGAAGGCCTGGAAGAGCTGTACATCAACGGCAGCATGACCGCTCGTGTTCCGCACAACCTGAACCTGAGCTTCAACTACGTTGAAGGCGAGTCGCTGATCATGGCGCTCAAGGATCTGGCGGTTTCGTCCGGTTCGGCCTGCACCTCGGCTTCCCTTGAGCCTTCGTACGTGCTGCGCGCCCTGGGCCGCAACGACGAACTGGCACACAGCTCGATTCGCTTCACCTTCGGCCGTTTCACCACCGAAGAAGAAATCGACTACGCCGCGCAGAAAGTCTGCGAGGCCGTTACCAAGCTGCGCACTCTGTCGCCGCTGTGGGACATGTACAAAGACGGTGTCGACATTTCGAAAATCGAGTGGGCGGCACACTGATTTCAAGTCGCCGCAAACCGGCCCTGTGAACCCTCGGGTGCAGGGCTTCAAGAGCGACTCTCTGATGAGTGAGGATTAAGAATCATGGCTTACAGCGAAAAGGTCATCGACCACTACGAGAACCCGCGCAACGTCGGCAAGATGGACGCGGAAGACCCTGATGTCGGCACCGGCATGGTCGGCGCCCCGGCGTGCGGCGACGTGATGCGTCTGCAGATCAAGGTCAACGAGCAAGGCATCATCGAAGACGCCAAGTTCAAGACCTACGGTTGCGGTTCGGCTATCGCCTCCAGCTCCCTGGCGACCGAGTGGATGAAAGGCAAGACTCTGGATGAAGCAGAGACCATCAAAAACACTCAGCTGGCTGAAGAACTGGCTCTGCCGCCAGTAAAAATTCACTGCTCCGTACTTGCTGAAGACGCTATCAAAGCGGCCGTTCGCGACTACAAGCAGAAGAAAGGCTTGATCTGACTTTCAAGTTTTGGCGACGAGTAAGGAGTCACCGATGGCTATCAGCATGACAGAAGCGGCTGCTCAACACGTGCGACGCTCCCTCAACGGGCGCGGCAAAGGTGAAGGGATTCGTCTGGGTGTTCGCACCACAGGCTGTTCCGGCCTTGCCTACGTGCTGGAGTTTGTCGACGAGGTGGTTGCAGAGGATCAGGTGTTCGAAAGTCACGGCGAGAAAGTGATCATCGACCCAAAAAGCCTGGCCTACCTGGACGGCACCGAACTCGATTTCGTCAAGGAAGGGTTGAACGAAGGCTTCAAGTTCAACAATCCCAACGTACGCGGTGAATGTGGCTGCGGCGAAAGCTTCAACATCTGAGGCTGCGCGTGGGTACTCCTTGTCATTTCGCTTTATTTGAGCTGAAACCGAGCTTCCGTCTGGATCTCGATCAGTTGGCCACGCGCTACCGTGAGTTGGCGCGCGGTGTTCATCCGGACCGCTTTGCAGACGCTTCCGAGCGCGAGCAGCGGCTGGCGCTAGAGCAATCCGCGAGCCTCAACGAGGCCTACCAGACGCTCAAAAGTCCCCCAAAGCGCGCGCGTTACTTGCTCGCCATGGGCGGTCGCGAGCTGCCGCTGGAGGTCACGGTGCATGATCCGGAGTTTCTTCTGCAGCAGATGGAGCTGCGTGAAGAGCTCGAAGACCTGCAAGACAGCGCCGACCTGGCGGGTGTTGCAGTGTTCAAGCGTCGCCTGAAGACTGCGCAGGATGAACTGAACGAAAGCTTCGCAGCCTGTTGGGATGATGCAGCGCAACGTGAACAGGCCGAACGCCTGATGCGGCGCATGCAGTTCCTCGACAAGCTCACCTACGAAGTGCGCCAGTTAGAAGAGCGCCTCGACGATTAACCCAGTGCCGCTCCGGTCGCACGCCTGATATACAGATAAGTCCTGATAACGATGGCCCTACTGCAGATCGCCGAACCCGGCCAAAGTCCTCAACCGCACCAGCGTCGTCTGGCTGTGGGGATCGACTTGGGCACTACCAATTCGCTGGTCGCTGCATTGCGCAGTGGTCTTTCCGAACCTCTGGCTGACGCTGACGGGCAGGTCATCCTGCCGTCTGCCGTGCGCTACCACGCCGATCGTGTCGAGGTCGGCGAGTCGGCCAAACTGGCTGCCGCCACCGACCCTTTGAACACTGTGCTGTCGGTCAAGCGCTTGATGGGTCGTGGTCTGTCCGACGTCAAGCAATTGGGCGATCAACTGCCGTACCGCTTCGTCGGCGGCGAGTCGCACATGCCGTTCATTGACACCATTCAGGGCCCGAAAAGCCCGGTCGAAGTTTCCGCCGATATCCTGAAAGTGCTGCGTCAGCGCGCCGAAGCGACGTTGGGTGGTGAACTTGTGGGCGCGGTGATCACCGTTCCGGCCTATTTCGACGATGCTCAGCGTCAAGCCACCAAGGATGCAGCCAAACTGGCTGGTCTGAATGTGCTGCGACTGCTCAACGAGCCGACCGCCGCTGCTGTGGCTTACGGCCTGGACCAACATGCTGAAGGCCTGGTCGCGATTTATGACCTGGGTGGCGGCACCTTCGATATTTCGATTCTGCGCCTGACCGGCGGTGTGTTTGAGGTTTTGGCTACCGGCGGCGACAGCGCGCTGGGCGGCGATGACTTCGACCATGCAATCGCTGGCTGGATCATCGAGAGCGCCGGTCTGTCCGCCGACCTCGATCCGGGTGCGCAGCGCAATCTGCTGCAAGCCGCTTGTGCGGCCAAAGAAGCCCTGACCAATGCCTCGTCCGTTGAAGTCGCTTATGGCGACTGGAAAGCCGAGCTGACCCGTGAAGTCTTTAATGCGTTGATCGAGCCAATGGTTGCCCGCAGCCTGAAAGCCTGTCGCCGCGCTGTGCGTGATTCCGGCATCGAGCTGGACGAAGTGCACGCGGTGGTCATGGTGGGCGGTTCGACACGCGTGCCTCGTGTCCGCGAAGCCGTCGCTGAAGCCTTCGGCCGCGAACCGTTGACCGAAATCGATCCGGATCAAGTGGTGGCCATCGGTGCCGCGATCCAGGCCGATACGCTGGCTGGCAACAAGCGCGATGGCGATGAGTTGCTGTTGCTTGACGTGATTCCGTTGTCCCTGGGGCTGGAAACCATGGGTGGATTGATGGAGAAGGTGATTCCTCGCAACACCACCATCCCTGTCGCCCGTGCTCAGGACTTCACGACTTATAAAGATGGCCAGTCGGCCATGGCGATCCACGTATTGCAGGGTGAGCGCGAGCTGATCAGCGACTGTCGTTCCCTGGCACGTTTCGAATTGCGCGGCATTCCGGCGATGGTGGCTGGTGCGGCGAAGATTCGCGTGACCTTCCAGGTCGATGCCGACGGTCTGCTCAGCGTCGCGGCACGCGAACTGGGTTCGGGCGTTGAGGCCAGCATCCAGGTCAAACCGTCCTACGGTCTGACGGATGGCGAAATTGCCAAGATGCTCAAGGATTCGTTCCAGCACGCCGGCGACGACAAAGTTGCCCGTGTTCTGCGTGAGCAGCAAGTCGATGCCCAGCGCCTGATCGAAGCGGTGCAGGGCGCCCTCGATGTCGACGGCGAGCGCCTGCTCGACGCTGAAGAGCGCATGGTTATCGAGTTGCAGATGCAGGAACTGACCGAACTGATGAAAGGTACCGATGGTTATGCCATCGAGCAGCAGACCAAGCGTCTGTCGCAAGTGACCGACGCCTTTGCTGCCCGCCGCCTGGACTCGACGGTGAAAGCCGCTCTGGCGGGGCGCAACCTGAATGAGATTGAGGAATAACGATGCCGCAGGTCATTTTTCTGCCACACGATAAGTTTTGCCCGGACGGCATGGTTGTGGAGGCTGAGCCTGGCACTTCCATTCTCGAGCTGGCCCACGAACACCATATCGAGATGGAAAGCGCCTGTGGCGGCGTCTGCGCCTGCACCACCTGCCACTGCATCATCCGCGAGGGTTTCGACTCGCTGGAAGAGGCGGATGAGCTGGAAGAAGACTTTCTTGATCGGGCCTGGGGTTTAGAGGCGCAATCGCGTCTAGGCTGTCAGGCGATCGTCGGAAATGAAGACCTGACCGTCGAAATTCCGAAATACTCGCTCAACCATGCGGCCGAAGCAGCGCACTGATTCAAGGAACTGAAATGAGTCTGAAATGGGTTGATGTGCTGGAAATCGCGATCCAGCTGGCTGAATCCAAGCCGGATACGGACCCGCGTTACGTGAACTTCGTCGATCTGCACAAGTGGGTGCTGGCATTGCCGGAGTTCAGTGATGATCCGACCCGCGGTGGCGAGAAGGTGCTTGAAGCCATTCAGGCTGCCTGGATCGAAGAAGCAGACTGAGTCTGCGCCGTACGCAGTTAGGCAATACCAAAGAACCCGCGTATAATTCGCGGGTTTAATTTTTCACAAATTACCGTTTCTGGAGTTACACCATGGCTGTTCAACGTACTTTCTCCATCATCAAGCCTGACGCTGTTGCAAAAAACGTTATCGGCGAGATCACCACTCGTTTCGAAAAAGCTGGCCTGCGCGTTGTAGCTTCGAAACTGAAGCAACTGTCCAAAGCTGAAGCTGAAGGCTTCTACGCTGAGCACAGCGCTCGTGGTTTCTTCGGCGACCTGGTTGCTTTCATGATCTCCGGTCCGGTTGTCGTTCAGGTTCTGGAAGGCGAAAACGCTATCGCTCTGAACCGTGAGCTGATGGGCGCTACCAACCCTAAAGAAGCTGCTGCCGGTACCATCCGCGCTGACTTCGCTGATTCCATCGACGCCAACGCTGTACACGGTTCGGACTCCGAAGCCGCTGCTGCTCGCGAAATCTCGTACTTCTTCGCAGCTACTGAAGTAACCACTCGCTAAGCATTGGCTTAAGAGTGAAGGTGAATCCATGACTACATCGACTGTAAAAACCAACCTGCTGGGTCTGACTCAGCTGGAAATGGAAAAATTCTTCGACTCAATCGGGGAGAAGCGTTTCCGTGCCGGTCAGGTAATGAAATGGATTCACCACCTTGGCGTCGATGATTTCGACGCCATGACGAACGTCAGCAAGGCCTTGCGCGACAAGCTCAAGGTTATTGCCGAGGTTCGCGGTCCTGAAGTTGTCAGCGAGGACATCTCCACCGACGGCACCCGTAAATGGGTGGTGCGCGTGGCGTCCGGCAGCTGCGTCGAGACCGTGTACATTCCCCAGGGCAAACGCGGCACTTTGTGCGTTTCGTCCCAGGCAGGCTGTGCCCTGGATTGCAGTTTCTGCTCCACCGGCAAGCAAGGATTCAACAGCAACCTCACTGCCGCCGAAGTCATCGGCCAGGTGTGGATTGCCAATAAATCGTTCGGCAGCATCCCGGCGACCGCCGACCGTGCCATCACCAACGTGGTGATGATGGGCATGGGTGAGCCGCTGCTGAACTTCGACAACGTCGTGGCCGCCATGCATCTGATGATGGATGACCTGGGCTACGGGATCTCCAAGCGCCGCGTAACCCTGTCTACATCGGGTGTGGTGCCGATGATCGATGAGCTGTCCAAGCACATCGACGTTTCCCTGGCGTTGTCCCTGCACGCACCGAACGACGCATTGCGTAACCAATTGGTGCCGATCAACAAGAAGTATCCGCTTAAGATGCTTCTCGAGTCGTGCCAGCGCTACATGTCGTCCCTGGGCGAGAAGCGCGTACTGACCATTGAGTACACCTTGCTCAAGGACATCAACGACAAGGTCGAACACGCGGTCGAAATGATCGAGTTGCTCAAGAACATCCCGTGCAAGATCAACCTGATTCCGTTCAACCCGTTCCCGCATTCCGGTTACGAGCGTCCGAGCAATAACGCGATTCGTCGTTTCCAGGATCAGCTTCACCATGCCGGCTTCAATGTCACCGTACGCACCACCCGCGGTGAAGACATCGATGCTGCGTGTGGCCAATTGGTAGGGCAGGTGCTGGATCGCACCCGTCGCAGCGAACGTTATATCGCCGTGCGCGAGTTAAGCGCCGAAAACGATATCGCACAGAACGCTGCGAACAATAATTAAGAGAGGATCTCTATGTCCCTGCGCTTCGCGCTGCTTTTGCTGTTGGCCAGCCTGTGTGCTGGCTGCGTCCTGTCGGGCGATTTCAACCCGATGAAGACCAGCAAGGGCCGCGATGAAGCGCGCGTTGCCTATGTGCAGCTGGGCTTGGGGTACTTGCAGCAGGGCATGACCGAACGGGCGAAAGTACCGTTGAAGAAAGCGCTGGATCTGGATGACTCGGATCCGGATGCCAACGCTGCGCTGGGTCTGGTATTCCAGGCTGAGATGGAGCCGGAGCTGGCGGATCAGCATTTTCGCAAGGCGCTGTCTTCCCGCCCCAACGATGCGCGAATCCTGAACAACTACGGCAGTTTTCTTTTCGAAGAGAAACGGTACAAAGAAGCTTACGAGCGCTTTGAACAGGCCGCCGCCGATACCTTGTATCCCGAGCGTTCGCGGGTGTTCGAGAGCCTCGGAATGACCGCTTCGAAGCTGGGGCAGCGCGATCTGGCGCAGCAGCAGCTGGAAAAAGCCCTGCGTTTGAATCGCCAACAGCCACGTGCATTGCTGGAAATGGCTGAGTTGTCCTTCGAAGACAGGCATTATGTGCCCGCGCGTGACTATTACGATCGTTTTAGCCTGCTCACCGAGCAAAATGCACGTAGTCTATTGCTCGGCGTTCGGCTGGCAAAAGTGTTTGATGATCGCGACAAGGCCGCCAGTTTTGGCCTGCAACTAAAACGACTCTATCCCGGTACGCCGGAATATCAGCAATACCTGTCGGAGCAATGATGAAAGCGGCGCATCCCGAAGTTGTAGCAGCGAATCGCGTTAATCCCGGTGAGACTTTGCGCCAGGCCCGCGAAAGCAATGGCTGGTCGCTGGCCGAAGTGGCCCTCAAGCTCAACCTCACCGTCAATTCCCTGAGCAATCTGGAAGCCGGCGCTTTCGACAAGCTGCCTGGGCATACCTTTGCTCGCGGTTATATTCGCGCCTACGCGAAACTGCTCGGCATGGATCAAACCGTACTGGTCCAACAGTTCGACCAATCCACCGGCACCGACTCCCAGGGCAGCAACGTTCATAGCCTGGGACGTATCGAAGAACCGGTTCGGGTTTCCCACACCATTTTGCGAATTGTCAGCCTGCTGTTGCTGTTCGCAGTGATTGGTGGTGGATTTGTCTGGTGGCAGGATCAAACCTCATTGCGCACCAAAGACCTGACCAGCCTGAGCCCGGAACACGTTGAAGTCGAAGGCGCTGACGGCACCACCCAGATCCATCCGCTGGACGAGCCGGAAGACCAGGCCGTCGCGGAAGGTCAGGCTGAAGGCACAACCTCTCTTGCGTTGCCGCAAGCCGAGACATCGGCAGAAGCGCCGGCCGAAACTGAAGCGACTGCGCCTGCTGCACCGGTTGTACCAGCGCCAACGCCTGTTGCACCTGCCCACAGCACCGCTACAGTTGTCGCGACTCCAGTCGCGCCAGCCCCGACTGCCCCTGTTGTATCGAACCCGCCTGCGAGCGCTTCGGTTACTCCGACCATTCCCCCTCCTGCAGCGTCTGCTTCGGTTGCCGGCCAAGGTTCGGTTCAACTGCAATTCACTGCTGATTGCTGGACGCAAGTGACCGATGGCACCGGCAAGGTGCTGTTGAGCGGTCTCAAGCGCAAAGGCGAAAACGTTTCCGTGAGCGGCAAGCCACCGTTTTCCGTGCGTCTGGGCTTCGCCCGTGGCGCGCAGGTCAGCTACAACGGGCAGGTGGTTGATGTCGCTCCGTTCACCAGTGGCGAGACTGCTCGCCTGAAGTTGGGTCAATAAGTCATGCACGGCGAATCTCCAATCAAACGTCGCGAATCCCGCAAGATCTGGGTCGGTAACGTGCCTGTTGGCGGCGATGCGCCTATCGCTGTGCAGAGCATGACCAACAGCGACACCAATGACGTAGCCGCTACCGTGGCCCAGATCAATCGTCTGGAAGCGGCTGGCGTCGATATCGTGCGAATTTCCGTGCCCGACATGGATGCCGCTGAAGCCTTCGGCAAGATCAAGAAGCTGGTCAAAGTACCTTTGGTTGCCGACATCCATTTCGACTACAAGATCGCTCTGCGCGTAGCCGAACTGGGCGTTGACTGCCTGCGAATCAACCCGGGCAACATCGGTCGCGAAGACCGCGTGCGTGCGGTAGTCGATGCCGCTCGTGATCGCGGGATTCCGATCCGCATCGGCGTGAACGCCGGTTCCCTGGAAAAAGACCTGCAAAAGAAATACGGCGAGCCGACCCCGGCTGCACTGGTTGAATCTGCCCTGCGTCACGTCGAGCACCTTGAACGCCTGAATTTCCAGGACTTCAAGGTCAGCGTGAAAGCTTCTGACGTGTTCATGGCCGTCGCCGCTTACCGCTTGCTGGCCAAGGAAATCGTCCAGCCGCTACACCTGGGCATCACCGAAGCCGGTGGTTTGCGTTCAGGCACGGTGAAATCCGCCGTGGGCCTCGGTATGCTGCTCGCCGAAGGGATTGGCGATACTATTCGCATCTCGTTGGCGGCCGACCCGGTCGAGGAAGTGAAAGTCGGCTACGACATTCTCAAATCCCTGCATCTGCGTTCCCGTGGCATCAACTTCATCGCCTGCCCGAGTTGCTCGCGGCAGAACTTCGATGTGGTCAAAACCATGAACGAGCTGGAAGGGCGCCTCGAAGACCTGCTGGTGCCATTGGATGTCGCGGTCATCGGTTGCGTGGTCAACGGACCGGGCGAAGCCAAGGAAGCCCATATCGGCTTGACCGGCGGCACGCCAAACCTGATTTACATCGACGGCAAGCCGTCGCAGAAGCTGACGAATGACAATCTGGTGGATGAGCTTGAACGCTTGATCCGCCAGAAAGCGGCCGAAAAGGTCGAAGCCGACGCGGCAGTAATCGCCCGCGGCTAAGTCGAACGAATTTAAGGATTTATAGTGAGCAAGTCTCTGCAAGCCATACGTGGCATGAACGACATCCTGCCCGAGCAGACTCCCCTGTGGCGTCATTTCGAAGGCACCGTCTCGCGTTTGCTGGATAACTACGGTTACAAGCAGATCCGCATGCCGATCGTCGAGTTCACCGAGCTGTTCAAGCGCTCCATCGGTGAAGTGACCGACATCGTCGAAAAAGAGATGTACACCTTCGACGACCGCAACGGCGACTCCCTGACCCTGCGCCCCGAAGGCACAGCGGCCTGCGTGCGTGCGGTGCTCGAGCACGGCATCACCGGCGGTGGCCAGGTGCAGAAACTCTGGTACATCGGCCCGATGTTCCGCCACGAACGTCCGCAGAAAGGCCGTTATCGCCAGTTCCACCAGATTGGTTGCGAAGTCTTCAACCTCGACGGTCCGGACATCGATGCCGAGCTGATCGTGCTGACCTGGCGCCTGTGGGGCGAGCTGGGCATCCGTGATGCGGTCAAGCTCGAACTCAACAGCCTCGGCACTGCCGAGTCCCGCGGTCGTTATCGCGAAGCGCTGGTCGAGTTCCTTTCGGCCCGCCTGGACAAGCTGGACGAAGACAGCCAGCGTCGCCTGAAGACCAACCCTTTGCGGGTTCTGGATACCAAGAACGCCGACACTCAAGCCGTGCTGGTCGACGCGCCGAAAATGGCCGACTACCTCGACGAAGAATCCCGCGTGCATTTCGAGGGCCTCAAGGCTCGCCTGGACGCCGCCGGCATTCCTTACGTGATCAACCCGAAGCTGGTTCGCGGGCTGGATTACTACAGCAAGACTGTTTTCGAATGGGTCACCGACCAGTTGGGCGCTCAAGGCACCGTGTGTGCCGGTGGTCGTTACGATGGTCTGGTCGAGCAGATGGGCGGCAAGCCGACCACGGGCGTTGGTTTCGCCATGGGTATCGAGCGCCTGGTGCTGCTGCTTGAAACCCTGGAGCAGATCCCGGAAGAGATTTCCCGTCAGGTCGACGTCTACCTCTGTGCCTTCGGCGAAGCTGCAGAGCTGGCCGGTTTGACACTGAGCGAGCGTATTCGTGATCAATTGCCCAACCTGCGCCTGCAAGTGAATGCCGGCGCCGGCAGCTTCAAAAGCCAGTTCAAGAAAGCCGACAAGAGCGGTGCGTTGTACGCGCTGATCCTCGGTGACGACGAAATGGCCCAGCAAGTGGTAGGTTTCAAACCCCTGCGTGGCCAGGGCGAACAACAAAGCATTGCCTGGGATGCGCTTGCTGCACACCTGGCCACCTGCGTCGTGCAGGGTTGAAGCTGTCAAACAGCCGATTTAGCGATTAAGGAGTATTGGGGTGTCGAGTACCGAAGACGAACAGCTGTCGGATTTGAAGGACTGGTGGACACGCAACGGCAAGCCCCTGGTCACTGGCGGCCTGTTGGCGCTGGTCATCGTGTTCGGCTGGCAGGCCTTTCACAAGTATCAGAGCAATCAGTCGCAAGGCGCCTCGATGCTCTATCAGCAACTGCTGGAAACCACGCTGACGCCAGACGGCAAGCCTGATGCCGCCCGTGTTGCGGACCTGGCCGGCAAGCTCAACAGCGAGTTCGGCGGTAGCGCTTACGCGCAGTACGGCAGCCTGTTCGTGGCAAAAGTTGCGGTCGACAGCGGCAAGCTGGATGACGCAGCCAGCGAGCTGAAAGCCATTGTTGCCAAACCGGCCAACCCGGCGCTGGGCGAAATTGCTCGGCAGCGTCTGGCGCAGGTGCTGGCCGCGCAGAACAAGGCCGATGAAGCCCTGAAACTGCTCGAAGGCGATGCCGATAAAGCATTCCTGGCCACTCGCGAAGAACTCAAAGGCGACCTGCTGGTGCAGTTGGGTCGTACCGACGAAGCGAACACGGCGTATCAAAAAGCCAAGGCGGCACTGTCGGATGAAGCGGCAGTGGGTGGCCTACAAATCAAGCTGGACGACCTGGCTAAAGGGGATGCGTGACGTGATTCGTTGGAAACATGCAGCATTGCTGGCTCTGGCCATATTGGCCGCGGGTTGCAGCAGCAACAGCAAAAAAGAACTGCCACCGGCCGAGTTGACCGACTTCAAAGAAGAAGTGGTTCTGCACAAGCAGTGGAGTCGTTCGATCGGTGACGGTCAGGGCGATTCGTACAACATGCTGGTTCCGGCGATCGATGGCGATACCATCTATGCCGCCGACGTCACCGGTGTGGTGATGGCGATGGATCGCAGCAATGGCGACGTCAAATGGAAGAAAGATCTCGAACTGCCTGTTTCCGGCGCTGTCGGCGTCAGTTACGGTCTGCTCCTGATCGGTACGGTCAAGGGTGAAATCGTTGCCCTGGACGCCATCAACGGTGAAGAGAAATGGCGCGCTCGCGTGTCCAGTGAAGTCCTCGCACCGCCGGCCAACAACGGTGATGTCGTTGTTGTTCAGACTCAGGATGACCGTCTGATCGGTCTGGATGCCGCTACCGGCACCCAACGCTGGTTGTATGACAGCACTCCAGCGGTATTGACCCTGCGCGGCACCAGTGCGCCGATCGTCACCAACCGCCTCGCGGTGGCTGGCCTGTCGACCGGTAAAGTGGTCGCTCTCGATATTTCCAACGGCGTGCCGGTGTGGGAACAACGGGTAGCAATTCCACAAGGTCGTTCGGAACTGGAGCGCGTTGTCGATATCGACGGTGGCCTGCTGCTGTCCGGCGAAACGCTGTACGTCGCCAGCTACCAGGGTCGCGTTGCGGCACTGGACCTGCAAAGCGGTCGTCAGCTTTGGCAGCGTGATGCTTCCAGCTATGCCGGTGTCGCCCAGGGTTTTGGCAGCGTCTACGTGAGCCTGTCTTCGGGCACCGTTGAAGGCGTCGACGAACGTTCCACCACAGCCTTGTGGAGCAACGATTCGCTGGCTCGTCGTCAACTGTCGGCTCCGGAAGTGTTCTCCAGCTACGTTGCAGTCGGTGATATGGAAGGTTACCTGCATCTGCTGAGCCAGGTGGACGGTCGTTTCGTCGGCCGCGAGCGCATCGACAGCGACGGCCTGCGTGCCCGTCCGCTGGTGGTGGGTGACACGATTTATCTGTATGGCAACAGTGGCAAGCTGGAAGCCCTGACCATTAAGTAAAGGTTTGACTATGCTTGGGGTTAACCCCCAGGCAGCCCCGTTTCACGGGGTTCGCAGCGCCCTCAAGCGCTGCCCCGAGCACCAGCCGCTGCCTCGCAGCGGCTTTTGTATTTTCTGAAATAACGAAGTGGAGAGCCGCATGGTTCCCGTAATCGCCCTGGTGGGCCGACCGAACGTCGGCAAGTCCACCTTGTTCAACCGCCTGACCAGGACTCGCGACGCCATCGTCGGCGACTTGTCCGGTCTGACCCGTGATCGCCAATACGGTGAGGCCAAGTGGCAAGGGCGTTCCTACATTCTGGTCGACACCGGCGGTATCTCCGGTGACGAGCACGGTATGGACGAAAAAATGGCCGAGCAGTCGCTGCTGGCCATTGAAGAAGCGGATGTCGTTCTGTTCCTGGTAGATGCCAAGGCTGGTTTCACCGCCGCCGACCAGATGATCGCCGAGCATTTGCGCAAACGTAACAAGCGTTCCTACGTGGTTGCCAACAAGGTCGACAACATCGACCCTGAAATGGCCCGCGCCGAGTTCGCCCCGTTGGGCATGGGCCACGCGATCCCGATCGCCGGCGCCCACGGTCGTGGCATCACCCAGATGCTGGAAATCGCCCTGAGCGACTTCCCGAAAGACGATGACGAGCTGGAAGAAGGCGAGGAAGAGATCGTTGCCGAAGGCGAGGAAGCCAAGCGCATTCCTGGCCCAAGCGAAAAAGACGGTATCAAGATCGCGATCATTGGCCGTCCGAACGTCGGCAAGTCGACCCTGGTCAACCGCATGCTCGGTGAAGACCGGGTAATCGTTTATGACGAGCCCGGCACCACCCGCGACAGCATCTACATCCCGTTCGAGCGTAACGACGAGAAGTACACGCTGATCGATACCGCTGGTGTGCGCAAGCGCGGCAAGATCCACGAAGAAGTCGAAAAATTCTCCGTGGTCAAAACCCTGCAAGCGATCAAAGACGCCAACGTGGTGATCTTCGTGATGGACGCCCGCGAAGGCGTGGTCGATCACGATCTCAACCTGCTGGGCTTCGCCATTGAGTCGGGTCGTGCGCTGGTTATCGCGATCAACAAGTGGGACGGCATGACGCCGAGCGAGCGCGACTTCGTGAAGGTCGAGCTGCAACGTCGACTGTTCTTCGTTGACTACGCCGACATTCACTTCATCTCGGCCCTGCACGGCACGGGCGTGGGCAACCTCTACGCCTCCGTACAGAACTCGTTCAAGTCTGCGGTCACCCGCTGGCCAACCAACCGCCTGACCACGATTCTGGAAGATGCGGTTGGTGAGCACGCGCCGCCGATGGTCAACAACCGCCGGATCAAGCTGCGTTATGCCCACTTGGGTGGTGCTAACCCGCCGATTATCGTGATTCACGGTAATCAGATCGAGAAAGTGCCGAAGTCTTATGTGCGCTATCTGGAAAACACTTATCGTCGTGTCTTGAAGCTGGTCGGTACTCCGATCCGCATCGAGTTCAAGGGCGGCGAGAACCCGTACGAAGGCAACAAGAACTCGCTGACCGACCGCCAGGTCAACAAGAAGCGTCGGATGATGTCGCACCATAAGAAAGCCGACAAGAAGCGCCGCGACAAGCGCTGATTCAGTTTCCCACACCTTTGTGTGTGGGCTTCTGTGGCGAGGGGATTTAGCGAAACGTCGCACCGCCCCGTTGGGCCGCGTAGCGGCCCCAAAACCATCCACTGCGGTCTGTCAGATAAACCGCGGTGCAGGGTTTACGACTACTTCGTAGCCGAACGGGGATAAATCCCCTCACCACAGAGTAATGCGGTGATGTTTGAAAGAGGGGCGCCGGTTGGCGCCCTTTTTTTATGGGCGTCGTTTGGGCTATCCTCGGGCTCTCCCGCGCCGCCGTAGAGCCGGGTGTAGAGCAGGGAATCACCGATGATCACCAGTAAGCTGCCGAATGTCGGCATCACTATCTTCACTCAGATGTCTCAGCTCGCGGCGCAAACCGGGGCGATCAATCTATCCCAGGGTTTTCCCGATTTCGATGCCCCGCAAGCCCTGTGCGATGCGGTCGGTCGGCATATCGCCAATGGCCATAACCAGTATTCGCCGATGACCGGCCTTCCGGCATTGCGTCAGCAGATTGCGGCGAAGATCGCCCGCAGCTACGGCGTCAATGTGGATGTCGACCATGAAGTGACGGTCACTCCCGGCGCCACCCAGGCGATCTTCTGTGCCATTCAGGCGGTTATCCACAGCGGCGACGAAGTGATTGTGTTTGATCCGTGCTACGACAGCTATGAACCGTCGGTGGAACTGGCCGGTGGTCGTTGCGTGCATGTGCAACTGGGCCTGAATGATTTTGCCATCGACTTTGAAAAGCTCGCGCGGGCGATTACGCCGCGCACGAAGATGATCGTTCTCAACGCTCCGCATAACCCTAGCGGCGCGCTGATCAGTCGTGCCGAGCTGGATCAGCTGGCGGCGTTAATTCGCGACCGCGACATCTATGTCATCAGTGATGAGGTCTACGAACACCTGGTGTTCGATGGTGTATCCCACGTCAGCGTGCTGAATCACGAAGAGCTGTATCAGCGCGCATTTGTGGTCAGCTCCTTTGGCAAGACCTATCACGTCACTGGCTGGAAAACCGGCTACGTGGTCGCACCGCCAGCCCTCACAGCGGAGCTGCGCAAGGTTCACCAATACGTCAGTTTCTGCGGTGTAACGCCGCTGCAATATGCCTTGGCCGACTACATGGCCGAGCACCCGGAACACGTCGAAGAACTGCCGGCTTTCTATCAGGCCAAGCGCGATCTGTTCTGCGACCTGCTGACGCCGTCGCGCTTCAGTTTCACTCGAGTGGCCGGCACGTATTTCCAATTGGTCGATTACTCGCAGATCCGCCCGGACCTCAATGATGTCGAGATGGCGTTGTGGATGACCCGCGAACATGGCGTGGCGAGCATCCCGATCTCGGTGTTCTACCAGACCCCACCCGAAGGCCAGCGCCTGGTGCGCCTTTGCTTCGCTAAACGCGAGGAGACCCTGCGTGAAGCAGCGGCAAAACTATGCGTGATCTGAGTGCGCTACCTAATCTGAATATCGCGCTGATCCAGACCACCCTGGCCTGGCACGATCGTCAGGCCAATCTGGAGCATTTCGAGCCGTTGCTGGAACAGGCTCGCGGCGCTGACCTGATCATCCTGCCGGAGATGTTCACCACCGGTTTCTCGATGGAGTCCGAGACCCTCGCCGAGTCGGAAAACGGTCCGACCAGCAAATGGCTGCGGGTTCAGGCGGCGAAACTGGATGCGGTGATCACCGGCAGCGTGATTGTCCAGGCGGGTGACGGCAGCCATCGCAATCGCCTGTTGTGGGCGCGGCCGGACGGGGAGGTGTGGCACTACGACAAGCGCCATCTGTTCCGCATGGCCGGCGAGCACAACCACTTCACCCCCGGCGAGCGTCAGGTGCAGTTCGAACTCAAGGGCTGGCGAGTGCGGCCGCTGATTTGCTACGACCTGCGCTTCCCGGTCTGGAGCCGCGATGCTCAGGACACCGATTTGCTGCTGTACACCGCCAACTGGCCGGGTGCACGGCGTCAGCACTGGAATCGTTTGCTGCCAGCGCGGGCAATCGAAAACCTTTGCTACGTGGCGGCGGTGAATCGCATTGGTACCGACGGCAAAGGCTTTGCGTATACCGGTGATAGTCAGGTGCTGGATTTTCAGGGTGAGACGTTACTCAGTGCGGGCGAAGCGGATGGCGTGTTCAAGGTCGTTCTGGACGCGGCGGAACTGGCGGCTTACCGCACGCGCTTTCCGGCGAATCTGGATGCCGATACGTTCGAGTTCACCTGATACCGGGGTGGTAGCTATAAGATCGCAGCCTTCGGCAGCTCCTACAGGGATCGCATTCCTATGTAGGAGCTGGCGAAGCCTGCGATCTTTTGATCTTCAAACGGCGCAAACAAAAAGGCCCCTAGGTTTTCACCTCGGGGCCTTTTGCGTTTCAGCGAAGGCTTACGCCGCTTTCGCTTCCGGCTGGCTCAGCGAGCGGTTCAAGGCGCTGAACAAAGCCTTGAAGCTGGCAGTGGTGATGTTTTCATCGATACCAACGCCGTGCACCGCACGTTCACCGTTCACACGCAGTTCAATGTAGGCCGCCGCCTTGGCATTGGTGCCCGAACCGATGGCGTGTTCGTTGTAGTCCATGATTTCAACCGGAATCGGCAGACCGGCCACCAGCGCTTCCAGGGCACCGTTGCCCTTGCCACGCCAGTGCAGGTTGGTTTCACCCTGACCTTTACCTGAGACTTCCACTTCGACGGCGCTGTGACCGTTTTCTTCCTGCAGGCGATGGCTGACCAGCGCGTACGGGGTGTTGGCCTGCAAGTACTCGCTGTGCAGCAACGCGTGGATCTGCTTGGCGGTCATCTCCAGGCCCAGGCGATCGGTTTCACGCTGCACCACCTGGCTGAACTCGATCTGCATGCGACGCGGCAAGCTGATGCCGTATTCCTGTTCCAGCAGGTAAGCGATACCGCCCTTGCCCGACTGGCTGTTGACGCGGATCACGGCCTCGTAGCTGCGGCCGATATCGGCCGGGTCGATCGGCAAGTACGGCACTTCCCACAGAGCGTCCGGTTTCTGCTGGGCGAAGCCCTTGCGGATGGCGTCCTGGTGGGAGCCGGAGAACGCAGTGTGAACCAGGTCGCCGACGTACGGGTGGCGTGGGTGCACCTGGATCTGGTTGCATTCTTCGACGACTTTTCGCACGCCGTCGATGTCGGAGAAGTCCAGCTCAGGGTGAATGCCCTGGGTGTAGAGGTTCAGCGCCACGGTCACGAGGTCGACGTTACCGGTACGTTCGCCGTTGCCGAACAGGCAGCCTTCGACACGGTCGGCGCCGGCCATCAGGCCCAGTTCGGTAGCCGCAACGCCAGTGCCACGGTCGTTGTGGGTGTGCAGGCTGATGATCACGCTGTCACGACGGTTGATGTGACGGCCGAACCATTCGATCTGGTCGGCATAGATGTTCGGGGTCGCGCATTCGACGGTGGCTGGCAGGTTGAGAATCACCTTGTGCTCAGGCGTCGGGTTCCAGACTTCGATCACCGCGTCGCAGACTTCTTTGGCGAACTCGAGCTCAGTGGCGCTGAAGGTTTCTGGCGAGTATTCGAAGGTCCACTCGGTGTTTGGCTGCTGGGCGGCATATTTGACGAACAGCTTGGCCGCGTTCACGGCGATGGCTTTGACCCCTTCTTTGTCCTGGTTGAAGACAATGCGACGGAAGGAAGGGGAGGTGGCGTTGTACAGGTGAACGATGGCTTTCTTCGCCCCGCGCAGGGATTCGAAGGTGCGCTCGATCAAATCTTCACGGCCCTGGGTCAGCACCTGAATGGTGGTGTCGTCCGGGATGTGGTTGCCTTCGATCAGGGTACGCACGAAGTCGAAGTCGGTTTGCGAAGCCGCCGGGAACGACGCTTCGATTTCTTTAACGCCGACCGACACCAGGGTTTTCCAGAAACGCAGCTTCTTGACCGCGTCCATTGGCTCGATCAGCGACTGGTTACCATCACGAAGGTCGGAGCTGCACCAGATCGGCGCGGCGGTAATGGTCTTCGACGGCCAGGTGCGGTCCGGGATGTCGATGGTCGGGAACGCGCGGTATTTCGAAGACGGGTCTTTGAGCATGCTCATCGGGAAATCCTTATTGTGTGGGCCGAAAAAAGGCGGCCTGCCGGTGGATCAAATGTTCTGGGGATAAAGCGTAGGACGAGGCACCGCGATTCAGCCTGGCAGTCGTGCACTGACAAGGCACAGGCTGCGGTGCTGGCGAAGCTGAATGAGGGTGTGAGAGGTTTTCATGCCTTCAACCCTAACCGCGAGGGTGAAGGATGGCAAGCGGTCGAAAAAAATTGAGAGGAATCCTCTAAAAGTCGTGGTTATCGAGATTTTATTGCGGTGAGTGGCGGTGATTGTTTTTATGTTTGCGCGAGGTTTGAGCGATGCGCAATTGAAGGCTTTCGGTGATGGGGCGTGTCAGCGCGGCTATTCTTAAAGCCTCACCAAGGACTACTGGCAGGCAGGAGTCGGCAATGAACGAGTCGGATTGGAAGCTTTATAGCTCACTGCGTCCGCTGGCCCATGAGCGGCTATGCATCCGGATCATGGAGGAGGTCGAGCGCATAGTGCTGGATAAAAGCATTGCGTCTTACGAGCGTATTGAATCCAGTGAGGAAAGGCTGAAGGCGGGTCAACAGGAGCTGTATTGGGCGTTTGGCGTGTTCAGGCACTCACGCAATGAGGCGCCTGCTCACTTGCTGGGGCTGTGTACTCATGAGTTGATCAGCGCTGAAGAGTTGGCGGGCTTCTCGGAGGAAACTCAGGTGTGGATCAAAGAGTGCCTGGCGCACAGGGAAATCCATGGGATTGAGGACTTGGAGGCGGAATAGCGGCGCCATTGGGGCCGCCTTCGCGAGCAGGCTCGCTCCCACAGTAGATGGGAGTCAACTCAGATTCAGCGTGCACCGCAAACCCAATGTGGGAGCGAGCCTGCTCGCGAAGAGGCCATCAGCCTCACCGAAGTTTCAGGGCTGAAACGCCCCAATGAAAATCGCCGGATCCACCCGCGCATCATTCAGACTGACGTTCCAGTGCATATGCGGCCCGGTCGCGCGCCCGGTCGAGCCGACTTTGCCGACCACTCCACCACGGGCCAATTGCTGCCCAACTTTCACATCAATCTTCGACATATGGCAAAACATGCTGATAAAGCCCTGCCCATGATCGACAAACACCGTGTTGCCGTTGAAAAAGTAATTACCGATCAGGATCACCTTGCCGGCAGCCGGGGTCTTGATCGGCGTACCGGCAGGCACGGCGAAGTCCAGGCCGGCGTGAGGATTACGCTCTTCACCGTTGAAGAAGCGGCGCACGCCGAACTTGCTCGACAACGGTCCGTTGACCGGTTTGTCCAGCAACAGGTTGCTCGGGGTGTTCGGGCTGAAGCTGCGGTAAGCCTGGATCTGTTCGGCCAACTCACCCTCGATGCGCTTGAGATTCTCCGGGTTCGGATTGACCTGCTGCGTGTTCTTCAACGTGATGTGCTGTTCCGGGTATTTCTTGTTGCCGACCGTGAAACTCAGATTCCGCCCGTCACTGCTGACCTGCTGAGTGCCCGGTTTAACCGTCAGCGGCACACCTACAATCGCCAGCCAGTTGTTCTGTTCCTTGACCACCAGCACAGGCTTGCCTTGATAGCTGGCCTTCGGCGCCTGGGCAGAGGCGCCCAGATCGACCACGGCCACGCCGCCCGGCACCGGTTTGTTCAGCAGGCGAGTGATGTAACTGTCGGCGTGGGCATTGAAGGTCAGGCACAGCAACAGCAGCGGAGCTAAAAAACGCGGCATGGATCAATCCAGTAAAGAAAGGGTGACAGGCGTCAGGTGATTGTCTTCGACCCGCACTTGCAGCTCGCCTTCGCCAAGTCTGGCTTTCAGGCGCTGACCATTGTGGGTTTGCGCGGCGTTGCGGATCGCGTTGCCGCGTTCGTCCAGCAGAATGCTGTAGCCACGGCCGAGGGTCGCCAAAGGGCTGACCACATGCAGCGTCTGCATTTGGCTTTGCAGTTGCAGGCGACGGGATTTGAGCCCTTCGCGCATGGCACGGGGCAGGCGTTCGGCGAGGCTGTCGAGACGCTGACGGAGCATCGCCAGGTGCCGTCCCGGATGTTGCCCGGCGAGGCGGGTTTCCAGACGGATCAACCGTTCGCGACGGGTATTGAGGCTGCGTTCGAACGCGCGGCGCATGCGCATGTCCAGATCATCCAGGCGCTGCGCTTGCTGGCGCAGACGTTCGCCGGGATGGCGCAGGCGGCGAGACATGCCTTCCAGGCGCAGTCGATCGCGCATCAAACGGTCGCGGATGCGCATCACCAGCCGTCGATGCAGGCTTTCGACCCGGCGCACCAGGTCACTGGAATCCGGCGCGAGCAGTTCGGCGGCAGCGGACGGCGTCGGGGCGCGAACGTCGGCCACGAAGTCACTGATCGAGACATCGGTTTCATGGCCGACGGCGCTGACAATCGGCGTCACGCAGGCATCCACGGCGCGGGCCACGGCTTCTTCGTTGAAGCACCAGAGGTCTTCCAGCGAGCCGCCGCCACGGGCCAGGATCAACGCATCGAAACCGCGGGCGTCCGCCAGCTTTAGTGCGCGGACAATCTGCGCAGTGGCTTCGCGACCCTGCACGGCAGTGGGGATCAACGTGAGTTGGATCTGCGGCGCACGGCGGCGGAATACGCTGATGATGTCGCGGATCACCGCGCCGGTGGGCGAGCTGATGATGCCGATGCGTTGTGGGTGCGCTGGCAGCGGCACTTTGCGCTCGGCGCTGAACAGGCCTTCGGCGCTGAGTTTTTCCTTCAGCGCATCGAAGGCCAGACGCAGCGCACCGTCACCGGCCGGCTCCACGGTATCGAGGATCAACTGATAGTCGCCGCGGCCCTCGAACAGCGAAACCTTGCCGCGGACCTTCACCGCCAGGCCATCCTTTAATGCCTGACGAACCCGCGCCGCGTTCTGCCGGAACAGTGCGCAACGTACCTGGGCGTCGCTGTCCTTGAGGGTGAAGTACACGTGGCCGGACGCCGGACGGGCGAGGTTGGAGATTTCGCCTTCGACCCAGATGTTGCTGAACACGTCTTCGAGCAACACCCGCGCGCGGCCGTTGAGCTGGCTGACAGTCAGGACTTCACGGTCCAGGCCGAGTCTTGCAAAGGGATCTTTAATCATGGGGCGCATGATAAAGGCAATGCGCTCCACCTGACACCCCGCACACTTGTAGGAGCTGCCGAAGGCTGCGATCTTTTGACCTTGATTTTTAAGATCAAAAGATCGCAGCCTGCGGCAGCTCCTACGGTGATCAACGGTGATCAACGGTGATCAACGGTAATCAGGGAAGACGTGCAGATGAACGTGCTTGAGTTGTTGAACCAATGGCCCTTCGGCGCGACGGATTGGCTGGTGATCGGGTTGGGCATCGCCCTGGCGTATATCGTGTTCGGCATAGCCGGCTTCGGCACGGCACTGGTGGCCGGGCCGATATTGATCCTGTTCATGCCGCTGTCGAAGATCGTGCCGCTGTTGGTGCTGCTGGATTTCGTCGCGGCGTTCGGCAATTTGCTGCCTTCGCGACGGGATGTGTCGAAGCCTGAGTTGCTGCGGCTGCTGCCATGCATGGCGGTGGGCTGCACGCTGGGGGTGATTTTTCTACTGAATCTGAAATCCGATGTGTTGTTGCTGTTGATGGGGCTGTTTATCAGCGCCTACGCGATTTACAGCTTGTGGGTCAAAACGCGTCCGACGCAATTGTCCGCCGCGTGGGCCGTGCCGATGGGCACGGTGGGCGGGATGTTCGGGGCATTGTTTGGCAGTGGCGGCTTTTTATATGCGATCTATTTGAACAGTCGCCTGCCCAAAGAGGCGGCCCGGGCGACCCAGAGTGCGCTGATCAGTTGCAGCACCGTGGTGCGCTTGAGCCTGTTTGCCGTCGCAGGTGTGTATGCCGAGCTACCCTTGTTGGTATTGGCGCTGTGTTTATTGCCGGCCATGGCATTGGGGCTGTGGATCGGCCGGCGGTTGACCATGAGATTGTCCCGGGAGGCGTTTGTGCGGCTGGTGACCTGGTTGGTGCTGGCCAGCGGAATTGCCTTGATCGGACGATATTTGAGTGCTTGACCGGATTTCGTCAGGTATTAAGCTGCCGGCCGCAAAACCCTTATGGGAGCGAGCCTTTGTTGTGAGGGGATTTATGTGGCGAGGGGATTTATCCCCGTTGGAGTGCGAAGCGCTCCCCTGTGTCTTTTCAGTCACATTGCATCCACAGGTTTACGGCTGCTGCGCAGCCGAACGGGGCGGTGCGACGTTTCGCTAAATCCCCTCGCCACAAAGGCTCGCTCCCACAAGGGTGGTCATTCAGTATTTGCAGGGCTGCACCCATGAATTCCCAAAGTATCATTGTCCCGAAAATCTCCACACTGCCGGTGCACGAACCCCGGGCCCGGGCGGTCGTGCGTTGGCTGGTGCGCAAGAACATCGTCAAGGAAGAACTGACCACCTGTGGCCGCACCGGCAACCGCATGGCGCATGCCATCGGCGACGGTGCCCGCGCTGTAGTGCTGCATCCTGAAGCGCTGCCGTTCGGCGAACCGGTCAATGGCCTGGAAATCATCACCAAACGCTGCATCTATACGCCGGCCAAGGGTTTCCTTGAAGAGGCGGGTTGCGCCGAGTGCCGCAAGGAAGTCGGCGAAGCGCTGTTCGACAGCCTGGAAGACTGGATGCCGGGGCGCACCGATAACTTCACGTGTCCAGAGTGCGGGCATGAAGATGACATCAACGGCTTTCTTTTCCTGCAGGAATGCGGCTTTTCCAACCTGGGTTTTATCTTCAACAACTGGGCCGAGGCCGGGTTCAAGCAGAGCTTTATCGACGAATTTGCCGATTGGCTCGATCAGCCTGTCAGTTGGGTGAAAGTCGAACTGTGAATGCGATACCCGTGTAGGAGCTGCCGAAGGCTGCGATCTTTTGATCTTGAAATTTTTAGCCGCGCCGAAAATCAAGATCAAAAGATCGCAGCCTTCGGCAGCTCCTACGCAGCAATAACCCCCGTATATCAGTAATGCTAATAATAGACAGAGTTTTACATTGAACCCGAGGGGGTGTCTGACTATAATGGCGCGCTTCCATTTTCCCGCTCGGGAGCCCCCGCGATGCTGCGTATCAGCCAAGAAGCTCTGACATTCGACGACATTCTCCTAGTGCCTGGTTATTCCGAGGTGCTTCCTAACGAAGTCAGTCTCAAGACCCGCCTAACCCGTGGCATCGAGCTGAATATTCCCCTGGTTTCTGCTGCCATGGACACCGTTACTGAAGCCCGTCTGGCAATTGCCATGGCTCAGGAAGGTGGCATCGGCATTATCCACAAGAACATGACCATCGAGCAGCAAGCTGCCGAAGTGCGCAAGGTCAAGCGTTACGAAGCCGGCGTGGTCAAGGACCCGATCACCATCGAGGCTGACGCTACGGTTCGTGAACTGTTCGAACTGACCCGCATGCACAACATCTCCGGTGTTCCGGTATTGCACGATGGCGACCTGGTCGGCATCGTCACTTCCCGTGACGTACGTTTCGAAAACCGTCTGGACGCCACCGTCCGTGAAGTGATGACGCCTAAAGAGCGTCTGGTCACGGTCAAGGAAGGCGCCGACAAGAACGACGTCCGCGAGTTGTTGCACAAAAACCGCATCGAACGCGTGCTGATCGTCGACGACAAATTCGCCCTCAAAGGCATGATGACCGTCAACGACATCGAAAAAGCCAAGGCATACCCGCTGGCCAGCAAGGACGATCAAGGTCGTCTGCGTGTTGGTGCTGCTGTCGGTACCGGTAAAGACACCGGTGATCGCGTCGCTGCCCTGGTCAATGCCGGCGTTGACGTGGTGGTGGTCGACACCGCTCACGGTCACTCCAAAGGTGTGATCGACCGCGTTCGCTGGGTCAAACAGAATTTCCCTGAAGTGCAGGTCATCGGCGGCAACATCGCCACCGGCGCTGCCGCCAAGGCTTTGGCCGAAGCAGGCGCCGATGCAGTCAAGGTCGGTATCGGCCCAGGCTCGATCTGCACCACCCGCATCGTCGCCGGTGTCGGCGTCCCGCAAATCAGTGCCATCGCCAACGTCGCCGCTGCCCTTGAAGGCACTGGCGTTCCGTTGATCGCCGACGGCGGCATCCGTTTCTCCGGTGACCTGTCCAAGGCCATCGTTGCCGGTGCTTCCTGCGTGATGATGGGCTCGATGTTCGCCGGTACTGAAGAAGCACCGGGCGAGATCGAACTGTTCCAGGGTCGTTCGTACAAGGCTTACCGCGGCATGGGTTCGCTGGGCGCCATGTCCCAGGCTCAAGGCTCCTCCGACCGTTACTTCCAGGACTCCTCGGCAGGCGCCGAGAAACTGGTTCCGGAAGGTATCGAAGGGCGTGTTCCTTACAAGGGCACACTGAGCGCCATCATCCATCAACTGATGGGCGGCCTGCGTTCCTCGATGGGTTACACCGGCAGTGCCGACATCGAAGAAATGCGCACCAAGCCTGAGTTCGTGCGGATCACCGGCGCTGGCATGGCCGAGTCCCACGTTCACGACGTGCAAATCACCAAAGAAGCGCCAAACTACCGCGTAGGTTGAGCCTTCCAGCAAAAAGTTAAGTAACCGGGGCTGTTTTCAGCCCCGAGTTGTTTCTGATTTTCTTCACCGAACTGCATAGACGAGACTGACCACATGGCCCTCGACATTCACGCTCACCGCATCCTGATCCTCGACTTCGGTTCCCAGTACACCCAGCTGATTGCCCGCCGCGTGCGTGAAATCGGCGTGTACTGCGAACTGCATCCGTTCGATATGGATGAAGACGCGATTCGCGAATTCGCTCCAAAAGGCGTCATTCTCGCCGGCGGCCCCGAGTCCGTACACGAAGCCAACAGCCCTCGCTGCCCGCAAGCGGTGTTCGACCTGGGCGTACCGGTCTTCGGTATCTGCTACGGCATGCAGACCATGGCTGAACAGCTGGGTGGCAAGGTCGAAGGTTCCGAGCTGCGTGAGTTCGGTTACGCCCGTGTCGATGTGGTCGGCAAGAGCCGTCTGCTCGACGGCATCGAAGACCACATCGACGCCGACGGCCTGTTCGGCCTCGACGTGTGGATGAGTCACGGTGACAAGGTCACCAAGATGCCTCAGGAATTCCACATCCTGGCCAGCACCCCAAGCTGCCCGATCGCCGGCATGTTCGACGATGCTCGTGGCTACTACGGCGTGCAGTTCCACCCGGAAGTGACCCACACCAAGCAGGGCGGTCGCATCCTCTCGCGCTTTATCCTCGACATCTGCGGCTGCGAAGCCCTGTGGACGCCTTCGAAGATTGCTGAAGACGCCATTGCCAACATTCGCGCCCAGGTCGGCACCGACAACGTACTGCTCGGCCTGTCCGGCGGTGTGGACTCCTCGGTGGTTGCCGCGCTGCTGCACAAAGCCATTGGCGACCAGCTGACCTGCGTCTTCGTCGACAACGGCCTGCTGCGTCTGCACGAAGGCGAGCAAGTGATGGCCATGTTCGCCGAGAACATGGGCGTCAAGGTGATCCGCGCCAATGCCGAAGATCAGTTCCTGAACAACCTGGCTGGCGAAAGCGATCCAGAGAAAAAGCGCAAAATCATCGGCCGTACCTTCATCGACGTATTCGATGCCCAGTCGAACAAACTGGACAACATCAAGTACCTCGCCCAAGGCACCATCTACCCGGACGTGATCGAGTCGGCTGGCGCCAAAAGCGGCAAGGCTCACGTGATCAAGTCGCACCACAACGTGGGTGGCTTGCCGGAAGAAATGAACCTCAAGCTGGTTGAACCCCTGCGCGAGCTGTTCAAGGACGAAGTCCGTCGTCTGGGTCTGGAACTCGGCCTGCCGTACGACATGGTCTACCGTCACCCGTTCCCGGGCCCGGGCCTGGGCGTGCGGATCCTCGGTGAAGTGAAGAAGGAATACGCCGACCTGCTGCGTCGCGCCGACCACATCTTCATCGAAGAACTGCGTAAAGCCGACTGGTACCACAAGGTCAGCCAGGCATTCGTGGTGTTCCAGCCAGTGAAATCGGTTGGCGTTGTCGGCGATGGCCGTCGTTACGCTTGGGTGGTTGCCCTGCGTGCCGTGGAAACCATCGACTTCATGACCGCGCGTTGGGCGCACCTGCCTTACGAACTGCTGGAAACTGTTTCCGGCCGAATCATCAACGAAATCGAAGGCATCTCCCGCGTCACTTATGACGTGTCGAGCAAGCCGCCAGCGACGATTGAGTGGGAATAATGCCGCGCTAGCCTTGATGGCTTGATCGCAGGTAACTGAAAAGGCCGTGTGAACACTGTTCACACGGCCTTTTTGCGTTTTAGACGCCTGGTAGTCGGACGGGGCTCATGCCCATTCTGTGCAGCGCTGAACTCAAGGCGTCGGGGGTTTGAAAGCGTCGGCCGTTGATCTGCCAGGAATCCCGTTCGACGTAGTACCCATTTGCATCATGCTTGATGGGCGTTCGAACGAGTTTGCCACGGGTGATGATGCCGTTGCTGGTGATGACTCTGTTGGTGAGGGTTCTGCTGCGGTGAACCAGCAATGGTTCGCCAGTACTGGTGCTGAGGGTGTACGTGCCAGGACTGGGTAGCCCATCCTCCAGCCTTTGCGCCAGGACCACGCTTTTCGGCGTCGGGATTTGCAGCAACAAGTCATTTTTGGCAAAACCGGCTGCTCGCCCGGGGCGCACCTCGTCGGATACCCCCGGGTCGACCTTGATACCGCCGAGCTCGTCCGGGCCTACGCTTTCAATACGCAGCCCGATGCTGCCTTCAAGCTCGCTGATGCCCGCCACGCCGCCATAGGTATTGGCGTGGCTGTTCCCGACCAACGCCACCCAGCGATGCGCGCCTCTGGCTGTCTGGTCGGCGCCGATGACTTGTCGGGCGAAAAAATTCATCATCTTTTGCCGGTAATTGATAGCTGACCCCTGAATACCGGTGCTGCGGTAACTGGCCAGACAGTCGATTGCCTGAACGCGGATATGGTTTTTTTGCGCTGTCCTCACCACTTGTTCAAAAGTGAATTGTTCGCTGGGGTCAGTCGAAAAACCTGCGTCAAGATCCTTGAGGTAGCTTTCCAGGTCCTCGGACATCACACCGGTGCGGTTGAAAACGTCCAGGTCGGCCTGATGGAAATCAGTCAGCAGATGCTCCATGTACAGGGTTTTGACCTTTTGTTTGCGCAGCAGGCTCATGTTCTCGACCAAAAACTGTTTGCTGCCCACGCTGGAGTGACTTTCGCCGATAACCAGGTTCTGTGACCGCTTGAAAAGCGTCTTGATGATGTCCTTGAGCTTTGCATTCGGGAGGAAGGATGGAATGTTTGGCCTGGGTGGCAGTTGTGGTTGCGGTAGCGAATAGAAGCTCACAGCGTCGTCGTGCAGCGTTCGGCGCAGTCTTTTGAAGGCTTCCAGTTCATCGTCCGGATTGTCGGGATTCACAAAGCCGTCCTTCAAATCCCCCTTCGAGGCCATACCCTTGGCCGCCTGTTTGAGGGCTGGCTTGATGTCCTGTGGAACATCGTATGCAGTCGCCGGGGCATCGAAGTCCGGGAGTGACGGTTCGGCCCTGGTAAATAGATCGGAAAACTTGCCACCTCCCTCCAGGCCGGGACGCGTGAGGGCCGTCCATTCACCCAGCTCATTCAGGCGTACCGGTATGTTGCGAAAAAAGGAGTAGGGATTGACTGGGTCGACGATTGTCCAGGCCCTCATGTCATTGCTGTAGCGCACCAGGTAGAAACTGTCACCGATGGCAATGTAATGACCGCCTGTCTCAGGCTGATAGATACCTTGAAACTTGCCTTCGGCGTTGATTGGGGAATCGCCATCGAGAATTTCATTGGTTTCAAAAGGAGCCAATATGTCGGAATCGCTTGGGCGGGGTGCAATGGCTTCGGCGGGGGGATGCACTGTTGCGCCCGACTCTCCTGGATTCTCCTCGGCCGTGAGTACCTCCTCGGTCTCTGTTTCTGCTTGCGCTGCTTCTGCGAGCTCGGCCGCCCCTCGTAAAAATGGCAAGTTGAACAGCACGTCCACGCTACCGAGAATGGCACCTGTGACGGCTGCCTTGCGTTCCGCAGGGGTAGTCGCGTTGATGGCTTGATCGATGTGCAGGCCGACATTGGCAATGCCCGCGCCAACGACAACCAGTGCTGCCGGCCATGCAAGGGCCGCCATCGGCCCGAAGGTGTGGTTGAAGGCATTGAGATAGCCTATCCACAGCTTTTTCCTGATCTCGCCGTTGGAGTGCAGCAGGTAATTGGCGTCGCTGAGCATGCGCTCATGAGTGGACCGGTTCAGATGGGTGAACGCATCACCGGCAATTTTCTCGCCACGGTAGTGGAGCAAATGAAAGTTCGCGGCTTCATTGTCACTCGGTAGAACGTCATAGGCGTGGGTGAGGCCGACATTATCAATGGGCGTTTCTTCGAACGCGTGGATGATCAGGCCAATGCCGGTGAAGTTGGCGAGCTTGTGCCCTAGCGAAGTGGGTCTTTCCTGAAGAATGTCGCGCTCTTCCTGTTTGAAGTGCATGAGCATGCGTTCACGGCCTTCGGCGTCCTTTACCTCATTGACCAGCCATTCGTGCAGCTCCTCGACCTTGTTAAAACAGTGAAACCCTCTGGGTTCGCCCGGAACGTAGAGAATGTTCAGATCACTGTCGTCAGTGATGCTGAGGATGTCCGTCGACACGAAGTGGTCAATACAAAACTTGCGAATCGATAAACCGCTGCCCGCTGACGCCTCGTCCAGCAGCATTTGCCAGGTGAGCGGCCTGCTTACATTACCGACGACAGCCCTGAGCACCGTGGTGAAGTGTTCTTGGGTCAAGTGACCCTTCTCGTAGTCTTCAATGGCTTTGGCAATGAACGTGCACTTGGCCAGCGCACGGAAGTTGTCGCTGTGCTTTTCCCAGAACGTCGCGACGGCCGTTTTGTAACGGTCAGCGAAATTGATATCCCAGAAGGTTTTCAACACATCCCTGGAATGCAGCCGAATCTCGTTGGTTTCGTCGTAGTTTCCGGCATTGCCGTCGGCACGGTAGAAACCGCTGTCAACGTCCAGCAGGTCCCCGTTGTCCTGGTCGTGGACACTGAAACGCTGCATGACCAGTTGCGGGAAGGTCATCGACTCCCTGGGTGTTTCAAACACATGCTGCCAGCCGGTAAAGGTCTTCGAGCTGCTTTGAGCGGCATTAAACCGATGCCAGTAGACTTTGTCGGGTTCGATATCCGTGATGTTGTGCTGGACGAGAATGTCCTTGGCGACCTGATACGCCATGGCGTGCAGGTCGGGGCAATCGGTTACCAGATCAGGGATCAGGGCCTGGAGGGCCAGCGCATCGGTAGCGTCGGGCAGGGTTATGTCTTGAGTGTCGTCCATGATGCTCGCCTTGAGAGGTTGCTGAGGGAGCGCTCACTATCTCAAGGGGCATCGGTTTCATCTGTAAGGCACAGGGTAGCAGGCGGTGGTCTGTTGCTGACGGAAGACGTAGGAGATGGCGAGTACCGGAATCAGGCTCAGCGCCGTGCAATGTCAGAAAAGTAAAACTTGTCCAGGGTATGCCGCGATTCGGTGTACTCGAACTGCCGTCCGTCCTGCAAAAACGTCTGGTTGCTGACCACGATCACATGGCTCTGGCCGTCGAGGTCCAGGTGTTGCTGGTCGTCCTTGCTCCGGGGCACCGCTTCGATGGTGCGCTGCGCGTAGGCGATTTGCAGTTGCAGCGTCTGCTCGATGAAGGCGTAGATTGAGTTCTCGGCGATGTCCCGGGACAGGCCGGGGATCACGTCACTGACGAAATGGTTGATGTCGAGGATCACCCGTTTGCCGTCGATCCGCCGCACTCGCTTGATCCGGGTAATGAGGCTGCCTTCTTCGGCCTTGATGTGTTCAAGCAAGGGGCCTTCGAGGGGGATTTGAGTGAACTCGACCACGTCGGTGCTGACATCGTTGCCCAGGCGCGGGTAGGTCTCCTGGAAGCTGACGATGCCGCCCAACTGGAATTCGATCGGGTTGGTCGACAGTACGAACGTGCCTTTGCCGTGGACTTTCTGGGCGAAACCGCGCTCCTGAAGTTGCTCGATGGCCTTGCGCACGGTGCCGCGGCTGGCCTGGTAGCTGTCCATCAGTTCCGTTTCGGAAGGCAACCGGGCGCCGCGTTCCAGACGTTCGGTCGTGATGCTGGCAAGCAGATCGGTGTAGATCTGGTTGTATTTACTCATGGGGATGGCTCTATGCCGCGCTGTACTCAAGGTTTCGAACCTTAAGGGCAGGGTAGGGGTTTGTCCATGCGGCGTTAGGTTTCTTTGACTTTTGAGGTAGGAAATGTCGCCGCCGGTCGGGTTCAGGATAAACAAAATCAAACTCGTCTGTACGAGTTGTTGCTTTAACTCGTACAGACGAGTACTTTTCGTTTCGGCGTGCTGCCAATAACAAAAAACTACAGCGGAAGAACAAGCATGAGCCACGACTATCCGAATATCGCCAGCGAGCTGCTGCAAAGCCTCGGTGGCAGCGACAACCTCGAGCAGGCCGCGCACTGCGTCACCCGCTTGCGCCTGGCCCTCAAGGACCCGAGCCTGGTCAACAGCGCCACGCTGAACCAGATCGATCTGGTCAAAGGCTCGTTCTTCACCGGTGGCCTGTTTCAGGTGGTTATCGGCCCTGGCGAGGTTGAAAAGGTCTACGCCGAACTGCGTCGTCAAACCGGTCTCGCCGCCTCGACCATCGCCGACGTTAAACAAAAAAGCGCCGACAAGATCAACGCGATGCAGCGTCTGGTGCGGGTGTTTTCCGACGTCTTCATGCCAATCCTCCCGGCGTTGATCATTGCCGGCCTGCTGATGGGCATCAACAACCTGATCGGCGCCAAGGGCATGTTCATCGAGGGCAAGACCCTGCTGGACGCCTATCCAAAGCTTGACGGGCTCTGGAGCCTGATCAACCTCATGGCCAATACCTCGTTTGTGTTCCTGCCGGCGCTGGTGGGCTGGTCGGCGGCCAAGCGGTTTGGCGGCAGCGAAATCCTTGGCATCGTGCTCGGCCTGATGCTTGTTCACCCTGATCTGCTCAATGCCTGGAACTACGGCAAAGCGGTGGCCGGGCTGGACGGGCAGAGCCTGCCGTACTTCGACATCCTCGGCTTGTTCCAGATCGAGAAGGTCGGTTACCAAGGGCAGATCCTGCCGATCCTGATGGCGGCCTATGTGATGAGTGTCATCGAGAAATGGCTGCGGGCACGGGTACCAAACGCGGTGCAATTGCTGGTGGTGCCGATCACTACCATCGTTGTGACCGGCGTGCTGGCGCTGGCGGTGATCGGCCCGGTGACCCGGCATCTGGGGATTCTGATCACCGAAGGCGTGGTCATGCTGTTCGACCTGGCGCCGATGGTCGGCGGGGCGATTTTCGGTTTGCTCTACGCGCCGCTGGTGATTACCGGCATGCACCACATGTTCCTCGCGGTCGACTTGCAGCTGATCTCCACCCAGGGCGGCACCTTCATCTGGCCGATGATCGTCATGTCTAACCTTGCCCAGGGCAGTGCGGCACTGGCGGTGTTCTACATGACCCGTAACGTGCGGGACAAAAGCATGGCCTCGACCTCGGCGATTTCCGCTTACTTCGGCATCACCGAACCGGCCATGTTCGGGGTCAATCTGCGCTACAAATTTCCGTTCTACGCCGCCCTGATCGGTTCGGCCCTGGGCTGCATCTTCCTGTCGCTGAACAAGGTCCAGGCCTCGGCAATCGGCGTCGGTGGCTTGCCCGGTTTTATCTCGATCATTCCGCAGTTCATTCCGATGTTCGTGATCGGGATGGTCATTGCCATGGTCGTGCCGTTTGTTCTGACCTGCGGGTTGAGCATGAATATTGTTCGGCCCGGGTATCGGGTTGCCTGACAGATCGCTATCGCCTGTAGGAGCTGCCGAAGGCTGCGATCTTTTGATCTTCGGCGGTGTTGCTGAAAGACCAGGATCAAAAGATCGCAGCCTTCGGCAGCTCCTACGGGGCCAGTACATATTTATGAGGGAATAGCGCCATGCAAGACTGGCAACGTTCGGTGATCTACCAGATCTACCCGAAGAGTTTTCACAGCCACGCCGGCAACCCTACGGGTGATTTGCTGGGCGTTGTGGCCAAGCTCGATTACCTGCACTGGCTGGGTGTCGATTGCCTGTGGATCACGCCGTTCCTGCGCTCGCCCCAGCGCGACAATGGCTATGACATCAGCGATTACTACGCCATTGACCCGAGTTACGGGACCATGGCCGATTGTGAGTTGCTGATCGCCGAGGCCGACAAACGCGGGATCAAATTGATGCTCGATATCGTGGTCAACCACACCTCCATCGAGCACACCTGGTTCCAGCAGGCCCGCAGCAGCCTCGACAACCCGTACCGGGATTTCTACATCTGGCGCGACCAGCCGAACAACTGGGAATCCAAGTTCGGCGGTTCGGCCTGGGAATACGAGGCGCAGACCGGTCAGTATTTCCTGCACCTGTTCGACCACACTCAGGCCGACCTGAACTGGGATAACCCCAAGGTGCGCGCCGAAGTCTTCAAGATGATGCGTTTCTGGCGCGACAAGGGCGTAGGCGGGTTCCGTCTGGACGTGATCAATCTGATCTCCAAACCGGCGGACTTCCCCGAGGACAACACCGACGGTCGACGTTTCTACACCGATGGCCCGAACGTCCACGAATACTTGCAGCAAATGCACCGCGAAGTCTTCGAAGGCCATGACCTGATCAACGTCGGCGAGATGTCCTCCACTAGCCTGGAACACTGCATTCGCTACTCGCGACCGGACTCGAAAGAGCTGTCGATGACCTTCAACTTCCATCACCTGAAGGTCGATTACCCGAACCTGCAGAAATGGATCCGTGCCGACTTCGACTTCCTCGAACTCAAGCGCATCCTCTCCGATTGGCAAATCGGCATGCAGGCCGGCGGTGGCTGGAATGCGCTGTTCTGGTGTAACCATGACCAGCCACGGGTGGTCTCGCGTTTTGGTCATGACGGCGAATATCGGGTGCTCTCGGCGAAGATGCTCGGCACGGCGCTGCATTTCCTCCAGGGCACGCCGTTCGTGTACCAGGGCGAGGAACTGGGCATGACCAATCCGGGCTTCGATCACATCGATCAGTACCGCGATGTCGAGACGCTGAACATCTTTCGGCTCAAGCGCGAGGCGGGTGCGAGCGATGCCGACAACATGGCGGCGATCATGCAGAAGTCCCGGGATAACGGCCGTACGCCGATGCACTGGAATGCCGAGCCCAACGCCGGTTTCAGCGTTGTCGAGCCGTGGATCGGGGTGCCGGCGAATGCCGAGCAGATCAACGTTGCCGCTCAGCTCAATGACCCGGATTCGGTACTGCATCACTACCGTCAGTTGATCGCCTTGCGTCGCACTGAGGCGCTGATGTCCGACGGCGTTTACCGGCAGTTATTGCCAGAGCACACGCAAATCTGGGCGTACGTGCGTGAGGGTTGTGGCGAACGGTTGTTGGTGCTGAATAACTTCTACGGTACGCCGTGCGAAGTCGACCTGCCGGATGAAGTGATCAGCGAAACCATGGCCCAACGTCTGGTCATCAGTAATTATCCGGACAGTCCGGTGCGAAATAGTCAGGTCCTCTTACGGCCTTATGAGTCGTTCGTGCTGCATATGACCGACTGACCGACCGCAAAAAAACATCGACTTAAAAAAACACGCAGAACGCTGCGCGGGGGAGTTTTGCGCGCCGATTTTGCCGCTGCACACAATAAAAATAATGGGGTAGCTCTTGAAAACAACAATAAATCGCAGCCTTGCAGTGGCGGGCGTGTGCCTGGCTTTGCCTCTTTCGGCCCAGGCGCTGGAGTTCGCCGGTTACTTGCGTAGCGGCGTCGGCACCTCGGTCAACAGCGGTAAACAGCAGTGCTTCCAGCTGCCGGGCGCGCAGACCAAATATCGGTTGGGCAACGAATGCGAGCAGTACGCCGAACTGGAACTACGGCAGGATTTGTACACGCTGGATGACGGTTCGGTGCTGAGCGTCGACGGCATGGCTTCGTTGTACAACCAGTACGACAAGGACCTGACCTTCAACGGTGACAACGGCTCGGTGCGCCTGCCGCAGGCGTACGCGCAGTGGTCGAACATGCCCAGCCTCAACGGCGGTTCGCTGTGGGCTGGCCGGCGCTACTACAAACGGAACGATATTCACATTTCCGATTTCTATTATTGGAACCAGAGCGCCACCGGCGGCGGTATCGAGGACGTGCTGATCGGCGATCTGAAATACAGCTACGCCTTCTCGCGCAAGGACAACCTGTACCAGAAGGACTACATCAACCGCCATGACTTCAACGTTGCCGGCTTCAACACCAACCCCGGCGGTGCGTTGGAGTTCGGGCTGAGCTACATCGACAAACCCGACAGCCGCGACGCTCACCGTGGCTGGGCGATCACCACCCAGCATGTGCAGAAAGGCTTTTTGGGCGGCAAGAACAAACTGGCTTTCCAGTACGGCGAAGGTCCCGGCACCGGGTTGGGTTATACCGGTAACGTGCAGCTGGACGACAGCAACAAAAGTTACCGGATGGTGGAGTTCTTCGACTGGCAAGTGACGCCGCGCTTTGGCGGGCAGATCGAGGCGGTTTACCAGAAAGACATTCGCCCGGACGGCAGTGATCAGAACTGGATTTCCCTGGGCGTTCGCCCGGCCTATGCGATCACCGAGCAATTCAAACTGGTGACCGAACTGGGTCACGATCAGGTCGAAGCCACGGGCGGTACGCGCAAGCTGAGCAAGTTCACCTTCGCTCCAACCTGGTCGCCCAAAGGCCCGGAATTCTGGGCGCGCCCCGAGGTGCGTCTGTATTACACCTATGCCAGCTGGAACGAGGCGGCCAAACGGGCGGCCAATGAACTGGCGCAGGGTTCGGCATTGTCCGACACCGGCGCCTTCGGCACGGCGCGACACGGTTCGAATGTCGGATTGCAGGTCGAGTACTGGTGGAAATAAGCGATGCTGTCGGAGCCTCGCGCTCCATCGGCACTTCAAAGAACAAAACAGCAGGTGACGTCATGGCCACACCCCAACAATTGCAATTGCACGCGCCCCTGTCCGGCGTATTGATGCCACTGGACCTCGTGCCCGATCCGGTGTTTTCCAGCCGCGTGATCGGCGATGGCCTGTGCATCGATCCGACTTCAACGACGTTGTGCGCGCCGCTGGCAGGGGTTGTCAGCAATGTGCAGGCCAGCGGGCATGCGATCAGCATCACCGGCGAAAATGGCGTGCAGGTGTTGATGCACATTGGCCTCGACACGGTGAACCTGGCCGGGAAGGGGTTCACGCGGTTGGTGGAGGAGGGCCAGCAGGTTGACGTTGGGCAGGCGCTGATCGAGTTCGATGCCGATTTTGTTGCATTGAATGCCCGCAGTCTGCTGACGTTGATGCTGGTGGTCAGCGGCGAGCCCTTCACTTGGCTGACGCCGGAAACGGGTTTGGTAGACAGTGGCCAGCCGCTACTGAGCTTGAAGCCCATCGAGCAGGCAACGGATGAGCCAGTGACGGAAGAGGGCGAAGCACTGTTTTCCAAACCGGTGACACTGGCCAACCCGAACGGTTTGCACGCTCGTCCGGCAGCGGTGTTCGCTCAGGCGGCGAAAGGTTTTTCGGCGAGCATTTACCTGCATAAACAGCAGGAGAGTGCGAACGCAAAATCCCTGGTGGCGATCATGGCGTTGCAGACGGGGCACGGTGACGTTGTGCAAGTCAGTGCGGCTGGCCCGGATGCTGAAGCGGCGATCAAGACGCTGGCCGAGCTGCTGGTGACCGGATGCGGTGAAACGGTGGCGGCCTCGGCGCAGGTTGAGGCAAATGCGATTGAGGCTTCATCGCTGACGGTGTTGCGTGGGGTTTGCGCATCGGCCGGATCGGCGTTTGGCCATGTGGTGCAGATAGCCGAACAACACCTGGAAGTGAATGAATTCGGCGCCACACCGCAGGTTGAACGCGATCATCTGTCCCGCGGCTTGGCCGAGGCGCTGCTGGCCCTGCAACTATTGCGTGACAACGCCATTGGCAGCGCGCAGGCAGACATCTTCAAGGCTCATCAGGAACTGCTCGAAGACCCGGGTTTGTTGGAAGTGGCTCACGTGCTGATCATCGAAGGCAAAAGCGCCGGGTTCGCCTGGCGCGCGGCCACCGAGTCGGCGGCAACCTTGTTCATAAGCCTGGGCAATGCCTTGCTGGCGGAGCGGGCGGCGGATCTGGCCGATGTCGGCCAGCGAGTGCTCAAGCTGATCCTCGGCGTACAGGATCAGGCGATGGAGCTGCCTGAAGGGGCGATCCTGATCGCCGAACAACTGACGCCGTCACAGACCGCCGGGCTCGATACCCGCAAGGTACTGGGTTTCGCCACGGTCGGTGGCGGCGCTACCAGCCACGTCGCGATCCTCGCGCGGGCGTCCGGTTTGCCGGCGATCTGCGGGTTGCCCGTTCAGGTGTTGGGGCTGGCCAATGGCACTCAAGTATTGCTCGACGCCGACAAGGGCGAGCTGCATCTGGACCCGGATCTGGCGGCCATCGAGCAGTTGCAAGCCAATCGTCAGCGCCAGCAGAAGCGCCATCAACATGAGTTGGCGCACGCTGCGCTGGCGGCTTGTACCCGCGATGGACACCACTTTGAAGTGACGGCCAACATCGCCTCGCTGGCTGAAGCGGAGCAGGCCATGGCACTGGGAGGCGAGGGCGTCGGATTGCTGCGTTCGGAGTTTCTTTATCTGGATCGCAATCATGCGCCGAGCCATGCCGAGCAGGCATCCATCTACAGCGCCATCGCCCGCGCCTTGGGGCCGGCGCGCAATCTGGTGGTGCGGACTTTGGATGTCGGCGGCGACAAACCGTTGGCCTACGTGCCGATGGACAGCGAAACCAACCCGTTCCTCGGCATGCGCGGAATTCGTTTGTGTCTGGAGCGCCCGCAGCTGTTGCGCGATCAGTTCAAGGCGATCCTGAGCAGCGCCGGGCTGGCCCGCCTGCACATCATGTTGCCCATGGTCACGCAGCTGTCGGAGTTGCGCCTGGCCCGGCAGATGCTTGAGGAAGAGGTGCTGGCATTGGGCCTCACGGAACGGCCGAAACTGGGGATCATGATCGAAGTGCCGGCAGCGGCCCTGATGGCCGACCTGTTTGCGCCTGAAGTGGATTTCTTCTCGATCGGCACCAACGACCTGACCCAATACACCCTGGCCATGGACCGCGATCACCCGCGCCTGGCCAGTCAGGCCGACAGTTTTCACCCGTCGGTGCTGCGTTTGATTGCCAGCACCGTGAAGGCCGCCCACGCCCATGGCAAATGGGTCGGCGTGTGTGGCGCCATGGCGTCCGAGGCGCTGGCGGTGCCGCTGCTGCTGGGATTGGGGGTGGATGAACTGTCGGTGAGCGTGCCGTTGATTCCGGCGATCAAAGCGGCGGTTCGCGAAGTGGATCTGGTGGACTGCCAGGCCATCGCCCAGCAAGTGCTGGGCCTGGAAAGCGCCGAGCAAGTGCGCGAGGCGTTGCGGCTGTATCACGAGGCGACGGTCGATACTTCACTGGTACTGGAGAACTGAGCATGTTCGAGAAAATGCAGCGGGCGTTCTGGAAAGCGTTGACCCCGGACCTGATCGTGGATGAGCCGAAAGTGGTTGCTCAGCCTGTTTCTGGCCTGGCCCCGGATATCGTGGCCGCGCTGGGCGGTGTGGATAACCTGAAGGCGCAGCAGCCGGTGGCGTTGACCCGGGTTCGGGTGGAGTTGCGGGATGTGGGGCGGATGGATCGGCAGGCTTTAAATAGGGCCGGTGTGCCGGGAGTCATGAGGCTGGATGACGGGGTAGTGCATCTGATCACTGGCCTCCAGCCGTAACCGGAGCACTGTGGCGAGGGGGTTTACCCCCGTTGGGTCGCGAAGCGGCCCCTAAGCCTGCAAGCTTGTTCTATCAGGCATACCGCGTTGGATGGTTTCACGACTGCTTCGCAGCCGAACGGGGGTAAACCCCCTCGCCACAGGGTATTGCCAACCATGCCTTGAGTGCGGCCCTTGGTCGCCCTTACTGTTTCTCAACCGCAGGTGTATCGTATTCGCCTTTTACAGGCCCACGGGCCTGTCGCTGATACGTGAGGTAGTTGAGTTCATGTCCTTTACCCGTCGCCAAATCCTCGGTGGCCTGGCCGGTCTTGTTGTCGTTGGTGTGGGAGCAGGGGGCGCGTCGCGGTACTGGTTGGGCAAGATGGCCGACGCCGACGCGGGCCACGACTATGAGCTGATCGCGGCACCGCTGGACGTCGAGCTGGTAGCCGGGCACAAGACCGAAGCCTGGGCGTTCGGCCCGTCGGCGCCGGGCACCGAGTTGCGCGTGCGTCAGGGCGAATGGCTGCGGGTACGTTTCATCAACCACCTGCCGGTTGCCACCACCATTCACTGGCACGGCATTCGCCTGCCGCTGGAAATGGACGGCGTGCCCTACGTCTCGCAGCTTCCAGTGCTGCCGGGCGAATACTTCGACTACAAATTCCGCGTACCCGATGCCGGCAGCTACTGGTATCACCCACATGTGAACAGCAGCGAAGAACTCGGTCGCGGGCTGGTCGGCCCGCTGATCATCGAAGAGCGCGAGCCTACCGGCTTCAAGTACGAAAAGACTTTGAGCCTCAAGAGCTGGCACGTCGATGAAGAGGGCGCTTTTGTCGCGTTCAGCATTCCTCGCGAAGCGGCCCGTGGTGGCACGGCGGGGCGCCTGTCGACCATCAACGGTGTCTCGCAAGCAGTGATCGAATTGCCCGCCGGGCAGATCACCCGGGTGCGCCTGCTCAACCTCGATAACACCCTGACTTACCGCCTCAATATTCCAGGCGTCGAAGCGCAGATCTATGCGCTGGACGGCAACCCAATCGAGCCGCGGCCACTCGGCAAGGAATACTGGCTTGGCCCGGGCATGCGTATCTGCCTGGCGATCAAGGCACCGCCGGCCGGTGAAGAACTGTCCCTGCGCAATGGCCCGGTACGACTGGGCACGTTCCGTTCGGTGGCGAACGCCGATGCACCGACTGAGTGGCCACCTGCACTGCCCGCCAACCCGGTGGCCGAGCCGGACCTGGCCAATGCCGAGAAACTCAACTTCAATTTCGAATGGGTAGGCTCGGTGTCGGTGAACTTCGACAATGGCAAGCCGCCGAGCCTGTGGCAGATCAACGGCAAGGCCTGGGACATCACCGATAAAACCTGTGCCGACCGCCCGATTGCCAAGCTCGAGAAGGGCAAGAGCTACATTTTCGAATTGAAGAACATGACTCAGTATCAACACCCGATTCATCTGCACGGCATGAGCTTCAAGGTGATTGCGTCGAACCGGCACAAGGTTATTCCGTACTTCACGGACACCTACTTGCTGGGCAAGAACGAGCGAGCGCAAGTGGCGCTGGTGGCGGATAACCCTGGGGTCTGGATGTTCCACTGCCATGTGATCGATCACATGGAAACCGGCCTGATGGCCGCCATCGAGGTGGCCTGATGCGTCAAATACGTCCCGCCGCAATCATCGATCGCAGCCGTGACCGTGACTTCATGCGCGAAGCCCTGACCCTGGCCGCCCAAGGCGCGGCTCTGGGTGAGGTGCCGGTGGGCGCAGTGCTGGTTCAGGACGGTGAAATCATCGGTCGGGGTTTCAACTGCCCGATCAGCGGCAACGACCCGAGTGCTCACGCCGAAATGGTCGCGATCCGCGCAGCGGCGTTGGCAGCCAGCAACTATCGTCTGCCCGGCAGCACGCTGTACGTGACGCTTGAGCCGTGCAGCATGTGCGCCGGGCTGATCGTGCATTCGCGGATTGCGCGGGTGGTGTACGGCGCGCTGGAGCCAAAGGCCGGGATTGTGCAGAGTCAGGGGCAGTTTTTTACCCAGGCTTTTTTGAATCACCGGGTGCTGTACGAAGGCGGGGTGTTGGCCGAGGAGTGCGGGACGGTGCTGAGTGAGTTCTTCAAGGCCCGTAGAGCCACTAGAGACTGAGATCGCCAAGATCGCAGCCTGCGGCAGCTCCTACATTGAAAGGCGATCCACCTGTAGGAGCTGCCGAAGGCTGCGATCTTTTGATCTTGCCTTTACTTGCGGGCGACGATCACGGCACGCATCGGCGCTGGCAGCCCTTCAACCGTCTTGCTGTGATCTTCCGGATCAAGGAAATCGCTCAGCGACTGATACTTCATCCACTCCGTCCCGCGCTGTTCCTCGACCGTCGTCACGCTCACGTCCACACAGCGAACATCCGTGAACCCGGCCCGGCGTAGCCACAGCTCCAGCGCGGGTACTGACGGCAGGAACCACACGTTACGCATCTGCGCGTAACGGTCTTCCGGCACCAATACCTGTTGCTGATCGCCCTCGATCACCAGGGTTTCCAGCACCAGTTCGCCGCCCTTGACCAGGCAATCCTTCAGCGCCAGCAAATGCTCGATCGGTGAGCGGCGGTGATAGAACACCCCCATGGAAAACACCGTGTCGAAGCCTTCCATATTCGGCGGCAGGTCTTCGAACGGGAACGGCAGGTGCCAGGCATTGGGTTCGGACAGGTAACGCTGCACCGCCTGGAACTGACAGAAGAACAGCCAGTTCGGATCGACGCCGATCACGCTGTCGGCCCCGGCACCAAGCATGCGCCACATGTAGTAGCCATTGCCGCAACCGACATCGAGGATGCGTTTACCCTTCAGATCCAGATGCGGTGCAACCCGCGACCACTTCCAGTCCGAACGCCATTCCGTGTCGACATGCACGCCAAACAGATCGAACGGCCCTTTGCGCCACGGCGACAAGCCCATCAGTGCAGTACGCATCTGAGCGCGGGTTTCGTCATCGCAATCGGTGTCCAGCATCAGACCGTTGAGCAAATCAACTTCGCTGGGCTGAATCTTCGGCAAGGCGTCCAGTGCACTCTGCCAGCGCTCCAGGTCGCCATGACCTTTTTCCATTTTCTTGTCGAGTTGCGCTTGCAGGGTGTTGGCCCAGTCGGCCAGCGGGGTGCCGGCCAGACGGCGGGCGAGGGGGGACAGATCAATCATGGCAAGGCAATCAACGAGGCAAAGTTAAGACACTGGAACCACGGCACGACTTTCGAGAACCCGGCGGCCAGCAGGCGCTCGCGGTGTTCTTCGAGGCTGTCGGGCTTCATGACGTTTTCGATGGCGCTGCGCTTCTGGGCTATTTCCAGTTCGCTGTAGCCGTTGGCGCGTTTGAACGCGACATGCAAGTCAGTGAGCAGCGCATGTTCTTCGAGGTCGTTGAAACGCAGCTTCTCCGACAGGATCAGCGCGCCGCCCGGCACCAGCGACTCGCGGATACGCGAGAGCAACGCGGTGCGCTGCTCCGGGGCGATGAATTGCAGGGTGAAGTTCAGCGCCACCACCGAGGCTGGCTGGAATTCGAGGGCCAGGATGTCGCCTTCGATCACTTCCACCGGCAGCAGCTCCTGGAACATAGAGTCCTGACCGTTGAGGTATTCGCGGCAGCGTTCGACCATCGCCGCCGAGTTATCCACAGCGATGACGCGGCAGCCGTCGGTGCGCACATGGCGGCGCAGCGCCTGAGTCACGGCACCGAGGGACGAACCCAGGTCGTAGAGCACGCTGTTGGGCTGGGCGAACTGCGCGGCGAGCACGCCAAGGTTTTCAACGATGGTCGGATAGCCCGGCACCGAGCGCTTGATCATGTCCGGGAACACCCGCACTACGTCCTCGTTAAAGGCGAAGTCAGGCACCTGGGCCAAAGGCTGGGCGAAAAGGCGATCGGGTTCTTTGCTCACGGCGGTTCCGGCGGCGTAGGTGGAAAAGGCCGGCATTTTAGCCAACTTGGCGCAGGGATGCTTGGGTTGTCTGATAAACCGTGGGGGATTTGCGAAGGGGGCAGATGGGGTCTTGGATGCAGAGAGCATTTGGAAAAGACAAATGAATGACCAAGTCGAGAGGCAAGACCTGGTCATTCATTGTTTAGAGCGAGATCATCTAGGACGCGTGAAAACGTTGAGTTCGGCTTTGCCAACGATGTGCAGCTGTTCGGTCCTGAGGTCTTTGCCTTTGAAATCAAAGTTGATGAGGTAGCGCAATGCCTCGGGGTTGTTCTGGACTACTTCGACGGTAATAGTGCCGCTTTCGGGTTTGTATTGGTAAGAAGTCGAAAAGTCGGCGTTAGCTCCATTTTCATAATAATAAAATGTGTCAAATGGAAAGTTTGGGTCTTTGGGTGAGTAAGTGCCTGACTGAATGTCACTGGAAAAAGTAAACATCATCCCTTTTTTGGAATCGTTAAAGCCGTTTTCATAGCTTCGACCGATAAAAGCAATCAAATTGCTGTTAGTGTCTTTGTCGAACTGGATGTTTTGAGTATGAAACTTTACGCGGTTTGAAACCTTGGCTTCAATATCGCAGTTGACGCTGACAAAGGGGTCTAAAGAAAGTGTCGAATTTTTGCTTTTAAAAAGACTCATGATTTTCTTCCCTGGTTTACGTTGGTGGTGGATAACGCCACTGGGATAGTAAGTAGGGTAGAAAATATGAACTACTGTCATATCTGACAGGTTTTTATAACATTTCGGAATAGTTTGTCGATTTTATGGTTGTGGAGTCTGGCTAAGTTGCTGTTTGTCTTTATTAAATGCCGAGGCTGCGATACCCCATTGCCCCAACCAGTAACTGAGGATGATGATGTATGGCGCGGCGGCGAATGGTGATACGAAACGGTTGATGCCGATCAGACTGTCGGAAAACACAAATGCCACCGCACCAGTCGCTGCCAATAACGCAGACCGTTTGGGTACGTCGGTGCCGAGTCGGGCCAACGCTCGCCAGAGCATGGCGCTGATGGCTAAACCGTAAACGATAACCGGGATCAGCAGTGGACCCAGCCCGTGAGAAATCAAAATCCCCAGCAATACCGCGCCGACGCCCAAAGCAATCACCAGCGGTAACGGCGCCACCCGCCGACAATCGCTCAAATAGGCTTTCAGATACGCCAAGTGGGCAACCAAAAACGCCCCAAGCCCAAACACAAATAAATCCCCGGGCCATGCCAGCAACACATCGCCGAGCAGGGAGAAAATCAGTCCAAGGCTGATCCAGCGTCGATACTCGGTAGGCGGTGCATCATGCAACCAGCCGAGCAAGGCCAGAACCGGCAATGGCTTGACCAGCAGACAGAGCAACGCCGCATGCACGCTGACGCCGTAGAGAAAAGTCACCGCGCCCATCAGCGCCAAAATCAGCCAGCCCACGATCAGTTAACCGAGATCGCGCAGTCGAACGTTTCCACCGCCGGTACTTCCGGTGCCCATGGTTGTGAGTAGGTCAGGCGTAAACGGCCCGTGCCAGCGGTGAAGGACTGGAAGCGCCAGGTCGAGATGCCTGCGCTGCCGACGATCCCCGCGTCTTCCGGGTTGCTGTAGACCTCGGGGCTGAGCGCGCGCAATACGCCACCGGCCGAATCCTGGATCGCCCAGCGGTAACCTGTGGTCGGGTTGCTTGGCAGGGTCAGGATCAGGTTTTGCCCGCTGTGCAGTTTTACCGGGCATTCGCTTTGTTTTTCCACGGTCACGTTCTGTTTCGGTTGCGTGGCGCACGCGGCCAGCAAGGAGAGGGCGAGGGGGGCAAACAGGCGAGTGGGGGACATAAGGTCAGTGGCTCCGGCATTCACGACGAACGGCGAGCATAACTGAAGATGAGACAAAGTGTGACAGCAACGCCTGAGGTGGCCGAGAGTTGAGCGTCGTCAGTGCCGACGTCTTCGCGAGCAAGCTCGCTCCCACAGGGGACAGTGATAAACCTGTGGGAGCGAGCTTGCTCGCGATGGCGGTCGTATTGTCGCTACATCACCGTCAGAACAAGATTTTTGCCACATCCGCAAAGCGCTTGGCAAAGTGCACGGTAATCCCTTCCTTCAGATAATCCGGCAATTCTTCAAAGCTTCCACGGTTAGGCTCCGGCAGGATCAATTCGAAGATCTTCTGCCGCCGCGCCGCAATCACCTTCTCGCGCACTCCGCCAATCGGCAGTACATGCCCGGTCAGCGTCAGTTCGCCGGTCATGGCGATGCCTTTTTTCGGCGCCTGGTTTCGGGCGAGCGAGAGCAGGGCACTGGCCATGGTCACGCCGGCACTCGGGCCGTCTTTCGGGGTGGCGCCTTCCGGGACGTGCAGGTGAACGAAGGCTTCGTCAAAGAACTTCGGATCACCGCCGAACGACTTCAGGTTGGAGCTGACGTAGCTGTAGGCGATTTCCGCCGACTCTTTCATCACATCGCCCAATTGCCCGGTGAGTTTGAAGCCACGGTTCAAGGTGTGAATGCGCGTGGCTTCGATCGGCAGGGTCGCGCCGCCCATGCTGGTCCAGGCCAGCCCGGTAATGACGCCGGTGCCAGACAGCACTTGCTCGTTGCGGAAGACTGGATGGCCGAGTGAGGATTCGAGGTCTCTCGGGCCGAGCTTGATCACCGCTTTCGGCTCGTCGATCAGTTTCACAACGGCTTTGCGCACCAGTTTGCCTAGTTGTTTTTCCAACTGCCGCACGCCGGCTTCACGGGCGTATCCGTCGATCAACGCTTTGAGGGCGCTGTCGCTGATACTCAGGCTGCCTTTGGACACGCCGGCTTTTTCCAGTTGTTTCGGCCACAGGTGACGTTTGGCGATGGCGATTTTTTCTTCGGTGATGTAACCCGACAGGCGAATAATTTCCATCCGGTCCAGCAACGGGCCGGGAATCGAGTCCAGGGTGTTGGCGGTGCAGATGAACAGCACTTTCGACAGGTCCAGACGCAAGTCCAGGTAGTGGTCGAGGAATTCGACGTTCTGTTCCGGGTCGAGGGTTTCCAGCAGCGCCGAGGCCGGGTCGCCCTGGTAGCTCTGGCCCATCTTGTCGATCTCGTCGAGCATGATTACGGGGTTCATCACTTCGACATCTTTCAACGCATGGACGAGTTTGCCCGGCTGCGCGCCGATGTAGGTGCGGCGATGGCCCTTGATCTCGGCTTCGTCGCGCATGCCGCCGAGGCTGAAGCGGTAGAACGGCCGACCGAGGGATTCGGCGATGGATTTGCCGACACTGGTTTTACCTACGCCCGGCGGGCCGACCAGCAGCACGATGGAACCGCTGATCTCGCCTTTGTAGGCCCCGACGGCGAGGAACTCGAGGATGCGGTCCTTGATGTCGTCGAGGCCGGCATGATGTTTGTCCAACACCTTGCGCGCGTGCTTGAGGTCGAGTTTGTCCTCGCCGTACACGCCCCACGGCACCGAGGTCGCCCAGTCGAGGTAGTTGCGGGTGACCGCATACTCCGGCGAACCGGTCTCGAGGATCGACAGCTTGTTCATTTCCTCTTCGACGCGTTTTTGCGCCTGGGGCGGCAGAACCTTGCCTTCCAGGCGTTGCTCGAACTGTTCGATGTCGGCGCTGCGGTCGTCCTTGGTCAGGCCCAGCTCTTGCTGGATGACCTTGAGTTGTTCCTTGAGGAAGAACTCACGCTGATGCTCGCCGATCTTGCGGTTAACTTCGGCGGAAATTTCTTTCTGCAGGCGCGCGACTTCGACTTCCTTGCGCAGCATCGGCAGGACTTTTTCCATGCGTTTGAGCATCGGTACGCAGTCGAGCACTTCTTGCAGCTCGCTGCCGGTGGCCGAAGTCAGGGCTGCGGCGAAGTCGGTCAGCGGCGACGGATCGTTGGGGCTGAAGCGGTTGAGGTAGTTTTTCAGCTCTTCGCTGTACAGCGGGTTGAGCGGCAGCAGTTCCTTGATCGCGTTGATCAGCGCCATGCCGTAGGCCTTGACCTCGTCGGTCGGCTCGGTGGGCTGGTGCGGGTATTCGACTTCCACCAGGTACGGCGGGCGATGGTGTTTGAGCCAGGTGCGGATGCGCACGCGGGTCAGGCCTTGAGCGACGAATTGCAGTTTGCCGTTTTCGCGACTGGCGTGATGGACCTTGACCAGGGTGCCGTAGAGCGGCAGGGCCGAGGTGTCGAAATGGCGCGGATCTTCCTGGGGCGTGTCCATGTAGAACAGGGCCAGGGAGTGGTGGTCGGATTTGCTCACCAGATCCAGCGTTTCAGCCCACGGTTCTTCATTGACGATGACCGGCAGCACTTGGGCCGGGAAGAATGGGCGGTTGTGGATCGGGATGATGTAGACCTTGTCCGGCAGGTTCTGGCCTGGCAGGGCGAGGCCTTTGCCGGTGGAGTGGTGTTCGGCGTTCTCTGGGTCGGCGTATTCGCTCGGGTCTTCGGGGAATTCTTGCTGGTCGCTCATGGGGCACCTGCGCAATTGAGTATGGGTGTTAGATGGGGCAGGTGGGGGGTGGTTTCAATGGCTCGGGATATTTCTGGGTGTGTGTTCAGGGTTTGGACAGGTGCTTTTGACTTGGCGGCCTTTGGGCCGACCATGTTGGTGGTTGTCCGGGTACATATCCGTTGCTGCGGTAGCGCCCACCTATGGTTTCGCCCTTACGGCGACTCACTTTTTTGACAAACGCCTCAAAAAAGTAAGCAAAAAAAGGCTCGCCCCGAGCGTCCGGCCCCTCGCCTGGGCTCGGCGTACCCTCGTTCCGGTATCCATCCGGGGACACTGCCCTCCGGTCTGCTTCGCGACGACCTACATGCAGCGTGTTCGACTGCGTCGAACGGCGCTGCGCGCCACTCCCCGGATGAACACCTCCACTCAGCCTCCCGAAGGGGCGGGTGGATCAAGATCAAAAGCTGCAGGCGAGCTAACGCTCGGCCTGTTGAGTGGTGAGGGGCGAAAGGCGAACACCGATCCATTGTGGGAGCGAGCCTGCTCGCGATGACGGAGTGTGAGACGACATCAATGTCGGATGTTAGGCCGCTATCGTCGGAACGCCGCCCGGACCAAGCTCGCTCCCACAGGGGATGTGTTGTGTGGCGGAAATACGTCACCCACAAAAAAGGCGACCCCCATCACAAGAGTCGCCTTTGCATTTACTGCCGCTAAAACTTACTCGGACAGTTTGTACGCAATCACATAGTCACCTTGCTTGGTGCCCAGCGACCCATGACCACCTGCAACAACCAGCACGTATTGCTTGCCGTCCTTGCCGGTGTAGGTCATCGGCGTGGTTTGCGCGCCGGCCGGCAGGCGGCCTTCCCACAACTGCTTGCCGTTTTTCACGTCATAGGCGCGCAGGTACTGGTCGAGGGTGCCGCTCAGGAAGCCAACGCCGCCAGCAGTGACGAAGGTACCGCCCAGGCTAGGCACGCCCATGCTCAGCGGGATCGGAACCGGTGAGCTGTCGCGCACGGTGCCGTTTTTGTGTTTCCAGATGATTTTGCTGGTGGTCAGGTCGACCGCTGTCACGTAACCCCAGGCCGGTGCCTGGCACGGCAGGCCCAGTGGCGAGAGCAGGGGTTCGAGGATGACGCCGTATGGCGCGCCTTTGTTTGGCTGCACGCCTTCGGTTTCGCTTTTGCGCGGGCCTTGGGCAGCGATTTCGGCGGCCGGGATCATTTTCGATTTGAACGCCATGTAGTCCGGATTCATGAAAGCAATCTGACGCACCGGGTCAACCGAGATGCCGCCCCAGTCGAACACGCCGAAGTTGCCTGGATACACGATCGAACCTTGCAGCGATGGCGGCGTGAACGGGCCGTCGTAGCGCATGGATTTGAAGTCGATCCGGCAGATCAGTTGGTCGAACGGGGTGACGCCCCACATGTCGCGTTCTTTCAGCGGCGGCGGCATGAGGTTGAGGTCGGATTTCGGTTGGGTTGGCGAGGTGTGATCACCTTCGACCGCGCCTTGTGGCACCGGCACTTCGTTGATCGGCACGATGGCCTTGCCGGTGCTGCGGTCCAGCACGTAGATGCTGCCTTGCTTGGTGGACGCGAGTACCGCTGGCTTCACGCCGTCAGCGGTTTTCAGGTCCATCAGGGTTGGCTGGCCACCGACGTCCATGTCCCACAGGTCGTGGTGGGTGAACTGGAAGTGCCAGCGCACCTTGCCGGTGCCGATGTCGAGTGCAGTCAGGCCGGCGGCGTGCAATTCCGATTCAGGGGTGCGTGCGCCACCGAACTGGTCCGGGGTCTGGTTGCCCATCGGCAGGTAAAGCATGCCGAGTTTTTCGTCGACCGCGAACATGGACCACATGTTCGGCGAGTTGCGGGTGTAGACCTTGCCTTCGGCAATCGGCGTGGTGTCGTCCGGGTTGCCGCTGTCCCAGTTCCACACCAGTTTGCCGGTGTGCACGTCGAATGCGCGGATCACGCCGCTTGGCTCGTCGGTGGAGACGTTGTCGGTGACGTGGCCGCCAATCACGACCAGGTCTTTGGTGACCGCTGGAGGCGAGGTGGAGTAGTAACCGCCAGCGTTGAAGCCGCCGATGTTGGCGCTCAGGTCGACCTGGCCTTTGTTGCCGAAGTCTTCGCACATCTTGCCGGTGTCGGCGTCGAGGGCGATCAGGCGGGTGTCGGCAGTCGGCAGGAAGATCCGGCGTGGGCAGACGCTGCTGACCGGCGCAGGGCTGGCAGTGCCGGTCGGGCTTTGCTCGGACGCGTAAGCGGCGTCATCGTGATAGGTCACGCCACGGCAGGTCATGTGCGCCCAACCCTTGAAGTTCGCCGCGTTTTGCGTGGAGAGCTTCGGATCGAAACGCCAGATTTCCTTGCCGGTGTCCGGGTCCAGCGCGATCACCTGGCTGTGCGGCGTGCAGACGTAGAGCATGCCGTTGACTTTCAGCGGGGTGTTTTCGGCGGTGGTTTCGCCCGGGTCGTTCGGCCCTGGCAGGTCGCCAGTGCGGAAGGTCCAGGCCGGAACGAGTTTGTTCGCGTTCTGCGGGGTGATCTGCGCCAGTGGCGAGTAACGATCGCCATGGGCGCTGCGGCCGTAGGAGTTCCAGTCACCGTCGGGCATGGCCGGGGCGGTGTTGGTCATGCCCGGCACGCTGTCGCGGTCCAGTTGGCCTTTGATTTCCCCCGGATTGGTGAACTGGCTGGCCAGCGCAGCAACGCCCGCCAGCACCACGGCCACGCTCAGTGCGCCCGTGCCCATCGGCGCAGGGCCAGTGAGCAACAGCGGACGGCGGAACCACGGCAGCAACATGACGATGCCCAGCGCAAACAGCATGGCCAGACGCGGCACCAGTTGCCACCAATCGAGGCCGACTTCCCACAGGGCCCAGACGGTACTGGCGAACAGCACCACTGCGTACAGGCCCAGCGCAGAGCGGCGGGCAGCGATCAGCAGCCCCCCGGTCAGCACCAGGCCGATACCGGCCAGCAGGTAATACAGCGAGCCGCCGAGCATGCTCAGCTTGATCCCCCCGGCCAGCATGGCCAGGCCCATTAGCAGAAGCAGGATACCGAGCAGGCTCGGCAGCAGACGGCTTCGACTCAAAGCACCATCAGTGCTCATAGTGTGGTTCTCCGTGACGTTTTAAGTAGTCCCGCGCAAGTTCACTGTAGATGACGATCCTGTGCGGGCATGGTTCAGTTATAAAAGTGAAACTTGATCCTTGTGGGAGCGGGCTTGCTCGCGAAAGCGGTGTGTCAGTCAACCATGATGTTGAAGCTGATGACCTCTTCGCGAGCAAGCTCGCTCCCACAGGGGTTTTGTGGTGTTGGTTAGAACGATGACTGGATCTTGATCCCGCCAATCAGCGCGTCATCGACCTTGTCCACGCCCCCGGGGTGGCGGATGTATTGCAGGTTCGGGCGCACGGTCAGCCAGTTCGTGACGTGCACGCCGTAATAGAGTTCGGCGCTGTATTCGGTGTCCTGCGGGGGCAGGAAGGACGGGTTGTCATAGTCGAAGACCGCGCGGGCCTGATTGGTCGCTTCGGCGTTCTTGCGATAGGCCGGGTTGACGTGGACGCGAGCCAGGGCGAAACCGATGTCGTCCTTGGCGCGTGCATCGAACAAGCCTTTGTAGACGACGCCCGCCTGGACATAGTTGTCGATGGCGTTGGTCTTCTTGTCGTGCATCGTGCCGTTGGCGAACACGCTCAGGCCGCGGGAGTTGTCGCTGGCGCGGCTGGTGATCTGCTGCTGCACACCGAGCCATACACCGTGTTTGCTCGACGCGCTGCGGTAAGCCTCGCCGCTCAGGGCTGCCGGCTGACCGTTGCTGTCCTTGTAGGCATCAGTGGCGTTGGCGTTGCTGTAGTAATAACCGGCGCGGTATTCGCCCGGCAGGCCGTTGAGCTTCGGCGACCAGACCAGTTCCAACGGCAGGATCGCGCCCTGGGTGCCGCTGCCGCTGAGCTTGAAACCATTGTCGCGATCAAGGTTCGATGGGTTTTGCTCGTAGGCGCCGACCTGCGCGTACAGCTCCGGCGTCAGGTGATATTTGACCCGCATCGCCCATTGGCTGACCGGCCAGTTGTACCAGATGCCACCGACCCAGTTGCCGACCTGCGAGCCGCAGAACGCCAGGTTCTGGAAGTCGCAGGGGAAGCTGTTGAAGTCTTCGCCTTCGCCGAAACGGCCGACCTTGATGTCGAGCTTTTGATCGAAGAATTTCTGCTGATACCACATCTGCGTCAGGCGCCAGGTCTGCCCGCGACCCCAGACTTCCTGAGCCGAGGTGAACCCGCCCACGCGCGGATCATTGATGCGGTCGTTGCTGATGTTGTTGCCGTTGCGCTCGGTGATGGTCAGCTGAAACTCGGCGTCGTCCCAACCCAGAATCTTCTGCAAGTCCATGTGGGTGCCGAGGCCGAACTGGTCGCTGTAGCGAGCGGTGCGGTCATGGTCGTAACCGCCGTGCAGATTGCTGCCCATTTCGCCGGTGTAATCGACTTTGAAGTCGTAGCCTTTTTCCGAAAGTTCGGTGCGCGTGCCGTTCCAGTCGCCGAGCATCCACGGCGACTCGCTATCGAAGGCCGGAGCGGCCTGGGTGCAAGTAGCTAGGCCCAATGCGGTGAGTCCGCCAATCAGGTTCAGGGCTTTTCGACGAGCAATAGCGGTGCAGACAGCGCTGTCTCGCGGAGTTTGAAAATAAGGCATAGGGGAAGTAATTCTTGGTCTTTTTCTGAGAAGTGAACTGAAGCGGCAGTATGTCGCGGGCAGCAGAAGCGTTTCAGCTTGACGGGCGCAAGGATAATGTCCTGTTACAAATAGAGAAAGCGCTTTTACGGACATGGAGCGTTTCGAATTTGGTAACAGTCCATGGGAAAAGATCGCAGCCTCGTTTCACTCGACAGCTCCTACAGGTGAACGCATTCCAATGTAGGAGCTGTCGAGTGAAACGAGGCTGCGATCTTTTGCGTTTCACCTACATTTAACTGACCGCACACAGATCGCTTCCCCCCAAGGAAGCCCTCGGCTAAGGTGCGCGGCTTCCCATTCTTTCACCGCTCGAAGGCCCGGCATGACCGAACAGAACAACAACCCGCTGCACGGCGTGACGCTGGAGCAAATCCTCAACGCGCTGGTTGAACACTACGAATGGTCGGGGCTGGCCGAGCGCATCGATATCCGCTGCTTCAAGAGTGATCCGAGCATCAAGTCGAGCCTGACTTTTCTGCGCAAAACTCCGTGGGCACGGGAGAAGGTCGAGCGCCTGTACATGAAGTTGATGCGCACCAAGCGTCCGGTCTGAACATGGTCAACCCACCGACGCCAGGTTCTGCCACGAGGCGTCGATTTGTGGCCATGGCGGCGGTGCTCGGCTGGGCGGGACTGAGCATTCAGTTGTACCTGATTTTCTACTCACGCTGGACGCTGGCGGCCAGTCTGCTCGGTGGGCTGGTCAGCTTCTTCAGCTATTTCACCGTGTTGAGCAATACGCTGGTGGCGACCGTGCTGACGTGTGAACTGACGTCCCGCGAGTCGGCCGCGCGACGCTGGTTTTTGCAGCCTTGGGTGAGTAGTGGCATTGCCGTGAGCATCGCCGTCGTCGGCTTGGGGTACAACGTGTTGTTGCGCCATTTATGGCATCCGCAAGGCTGGCAATGGCTGGCCGATGAGCTGATGCATGACGTCATGCCACTGCTGTTTCTGGCTTATTGGTGGTGCTGTGTGCCGAAAGGCACGTTGCGACTGCGGCATATCGCGGCGTGGGTGATCTATCCAGTGGTGTACTTCGCATATGCGTTGTGGCGCGGGCGTCTGCTGGCGGTTTATCCCTATCCGTTCATTGATGTCGGCAAACTGGGTTATCCACAGGTGTTTGTGAATGCCGGGGGGTTATTGGTGGGATTTGTAGCGATCGCGTTGTTATTGATCGCTCTTGATAGATGGCGCGCCCTAAAGTGAAAACTCATTGTGGGGAAGGGGCTCCTGTGGTGAGGGGGACTTGTCCCCGTTGGAGTGCGAAGCGCTCCCAAAACCTTCGACAGCTGCCGAGATTTTGGGGCTGCTGCGCAACCCAACGGGGACAAGTCCCCTCGCCACAAAAGCCCCTTGCCACAGAAGCCCTTGCCACAGAAGCCCCCTCGCCACAGAAAACCTGGCAGCCACAAAAGTCGCTCTCACTCCTCGTCGCTATCATCCAGCCGCCAGTAGCCGACGGCTTTGACGGACTGCTCGTTAAGCCCATGCTCATCGAGCAACACCCGGCGGATCTGCCGCGACACCTTGCTCTCGGTCGCCACCCAGGCGTACAGATTGCCGCTGGGCACTTGCAGCTGCTTCACCGTCTTCAGCAGGTTGTCCTTGCCGCCCTCGCGCAATACCCAGATCACATTGACTTGCGCGGCGCTTTCCAGAAGCTGCTGCTCGGCGCCGTTCTCTACTTCCACGATCACCAATGCCCGGCGATTGGCCGCCAGGCCTTCCAGCCGTCGAGCGATCGCGGGCAGGGCAGTTTCGTCACCGATCAGCAAGTAGCTGTCGAAAATGTCCGGCACGATCATCGACCCCCGTGGCCCGCCGATGTGCAGGAACTGGCCGGGTTTGGCCTGTTCGGCCCAGGTCGAGGCAGGGCCGTCGCCGTGCAGTACGAAGTCGATGTCCAGTTCCAGCGTGTCGAGGTCGTAACGACGCGGCGTGTAGTCGCGCATCGCCGGCATCGGCCCGTTGTCTTTGCCGGCACCGAGCACCAAGGTTTCCAGGGCGGCTTGTTCCGCCGCGTTTTGAGGGAACAACAGTTTGACGTGGTCGTCCGTGCCGAGGCTGACGAAGCCCGCCAACTCCGGTCCACCCAGCGTGATGCGGCGCATGCGCGGCGTCAGGTCGACCACCCGCAACACTTCCAGGCGACGGCGTTTGATCTCGTGGCTGACACGGTGGATGGTTTGCACGATCACTTCAGTCATTCGGCTTGCTCCTGAGCGGGTTGAACGACAGGGCCATCGACGATGGCTTTGGCGGTGTTGTTAAGCAGGTCGCGCACCCGCAGGATTTCTTCCGGGCTCCAGCGGCCGTGATGCATCTGCAAGGCATGACGCAAGTTGTGCACTGCTTCGTGAATCTCGGCGGGGCGGTCATGGCCGCGCAATGAGCGCTTGCTGACTTCGATGCGCATCCGCACGCCGTCCAGTGCGATCGCCTGATCGCTTAACGACAGACGTCCGGCATCGGTGATGGTGTAGCGTTTTTTTCCGCCCTCGGCGTCGCCCAGGATCATTTCGCTTTCTTCAAGGAAGGTCAGGGTCGGGTAAATCACACCGGGGCTGGGGCTGTACGCGCCGTCGAACATGCTTTCGATCTGGCGGATCAGGTCATAACCGTGGCAAGGCTGCTCGGCGATCAGCGCCAGCAGCAGCAGTTTCAGATCGCCAGGGGCGAAAACCCGCGGGCCTCGGCCACCCCGTTCGCGGCCGGGTCCTGGGCGTTTTTCGAAGCCGTCGCGGCCGTCGTTATGGTCGCGGTGTTGGGAATGATGGTCTCTCATTTTGCGTCTTCTCTCGTCGTATTTAGATACAACTTAAGATATATCTTAAGCGTAAAGCAAGACGTTTTTTGCAAGGGGCTGATCGGTGCCGACGGGCGGTTGACGCGGTCAATGATGCAATTCACCCGGAAATATCACCGTACATAAGCTGATTTTGTCGCCGATACAGGAATTGTTTAATAGTTAAAGCTATTGCTCTAATAATAGGTGAGCTTATTTTCTAAAAATCCTGCGAGTCCATTGTTGTATAGACGAAACCACTGTGTGGTTTTTTTGGTAAAACTGTATGTAGGCTATAACTTACAGTCACTGTCTGGTATTTGCGTTTTTTGTTTATTTTTCCTTCTGGTTATGAGGTTGTTTAACTACGCGCTCACAGGAAGTTGCCTGCTTACTTTCGAGAACAAGAAGTTGAAGATGTTTCGGCGTTGGAAGTTCAAATAAAGCGACCCATTACAGGTAAGCATTTTTTAACTTTCAATGAACCGACTCCATAAAGAAAACAGGGACTTAACAATGTTCAAGAAAATCGCAATCGCTGCCCCATTGGCTGTTTTGATGCTAGGTTCCGCCGGGGCATTTGCCGCAGGTGAAGCTGCTCACTCCATCAGCATCGTCGCCCACGTGCCGACTAACGGTTTCTACGTGGTGCCGATTGACCCTGACCTGGTTAACAAGGATCAGGACATGAGCTTTCAGCCGAGCACCGGCAAAATGGGAGAGGTTAATGGGTTCTTCGATGTGCGCAACAACAACGGTTCGGTTCACGCCAGCCTGGACAGCGCGCCAAGACTGATCTCTGGTGCCAATTCCATTACTTTGAAAGTGGAACTCAATAACAGGGAACTCAACTTGACCCCGCAAATGGTTGTAGGTGAAGCCGAGTCTGACGTGAACTTCCGCGCACCGCTGAAAATCAGTGCGGTAGGTACGGCCTTCCAGCCGGGCGACTACACCGGTGTCGTGGCAATGACCTTCGACGCTGTCCCTCCCGTGGGCGGCTCGCGCTAACTTTCAAAGTCGCGCAAACCGACAGGGCAAACAGCATTGTTTGTCCCGTCGGACTTCAACTTGATCGTAATCAGAGTAAGAGTTCATGTTCCCGATGACCCCCATCGCGGCTGCGCTTGCGCTGTTGTTTTGCGCCAGTGCAGCGGCGGTTCCCGTTTCTTCCGCCGGTACGACACCGCGAAGTCTCCTGGCGCAGGCCAAAGGTCTTCCGGCGGATTTCGAGGAGCATTTCTTTGATGTGCCTCTGGCTGTCCGGGTAGAACTCGATCAACAGCCTCTGGGAGAGGCCATGGTGGTGTTGTCTCGCGATGATCGCGTCACCCTGCTCGAATTTACCGACACCAGCGAAAACCGTTTCGGCCCCGCTGAACGGGAAAAATGGGCAAGTTATCTCAAGCCGGGTGTGCCGCTGGGCAATTGCACGGGGTCATGTCCGGATCAGGTGCTGGCCGTGCACTACAACCTGGAAAACTCGTTGGTTTCGATCCTCACCGAAAACGCCGAGCGCGATCTGGAGGCCAAGCGTTATTACGAGCAGCCGGATGGCGGCAGTAGCGGCCTGATGGTGCGCAACCAGCTCAACCTCAATGGCGGCCAGGATCAGGATCTGGGCGGGCGCTATGGCCTTGAAGCCAGCGCGAGCCTGGGCAACTGGAGCCAGACATTCAACATGCAATTGGCCCGCCTCGGCGGTCCCGACGATAAGCTTTATCACGCGGTTCACGAGCTCTACACCCAGCGCGAACTGCAGGGCAGTTTCCTGCGCCTGGGCTATTTCACCCCAAGTTCCGAAGGGCTGACCCGTCAACCTCGTACGTTTGGCACCAGCCCCGATACCGCTGTCGGCGTCATGTTCGGCAGCTCTGACAGCCTGGCGATCAACAGTCCGATGCCCAGCGTCTACCCGATTTATGTCACGGCCAATCGCCAAGGGTCGGTGGAGATCTATCGCGACGGTCTGTTGATCAACACCCAGTCAGTGCCCGCGGGATTGCAAACCCTCGATACCCGGCCGCTGCCAGGCGGGATCTACGAAGTGGAAGTGCGCCTGGTCGAAGATGGCCAGATCACCTCCACTACCCAGGAGCTGGTTTACAAACCCAACAACTGGCGCAACCTCGATGAGCGCTGGCGCTACAACCTGTTTGCCGGTGAAGAAAGCAAACTGCTCAGTAACTGGGACCAGCAGTCCAGCGGCAGTCCTACGGCAGGCGCCTCGGTCAATTACCTGATGCACCCACGAGTCATTCTCGGGCTATCGGCGCGGCAGATTCGCGAAAAACTGCAATACGGCAGTTCCATCGACTGGACCCTGGCCAATCACATCAGCCTGTATGCCAACGTCTACCAGACACAGGATCACGGCACCGGCCTCGACTTGCAAAGCCTCTACAACTACGGCGCAGGCAGTGTGGTCTTCAGCCATAACCGCAGCTGGCTGGACACCACCAACCTCTACGAAACCCTGCCGGATGGCACGCGGATACGCCAGCGCAATGTCTTTGTCGGCGAGACCAGCAACTCGTCGCTGGCGCTCAACCATCGTTTGAGCAGCAAAAGCTCGATCAACGCCAGGGTCTCCCACAGCGACGGCAATGTGGAAGGCGTCGGCCTGGACCTGGGCTGGAACCAGCGCACCACGTTGTTCGGTAGCGATGGCAACTGGCGGCTGTCGCTGTTTGACCGGCCCGGCAGTTACAGCAGCGGCAGTGCGCGCAATCGTGGCGTCGACCTGAGCGTCAACCTGGCACTGGGCGCACCCGGCCAGCAAATCACCGGCAGCATCGGCTCGCGCACGGCGCGTGATGGCAGCCGCGACAATAACGGCTCGATCGGCTGGCGCAAGGACCTGAAAGACCATGTCTTGCAAAGTGTCTCGGTGACTGCGCTGACCGATACCTACGGCATCGGTATGTCCAGCCTGGCGAACTTTCGCACCGACCAGATCAATGGCGATGGCTTCCTGCAACGTTCGTCCTATAACGGCAACTACACCGGTGGCCTGAACCTGGACAGCACCTTGGCCATTGGCGGCGAGAAGATGATGCTGACCAGCCAATACGAGATGCGCGGCGCGGGACTGATCGTTGACGTGGAGTCGGACATCGACGACATCGCCCTGCGCGCCGACGACTACAGCGGTGGCAGCGCGGCATTGAAGCCGGGACGCAACTTCATCCCGATTACCGCGTATCAAAACAGTTCGGTGAGTTTCGACTTCGAAGGCAACCACGTACCGGCGGCCACCATCGAGCCGGCGCGCACCCGCTATCACCTGAACAAGGGCGGGGTGGAATACCGCAAAGTCCGCGTGATGAAGACCCTGACCGTGCTCGGCCGGCTGGTCGATGCGCAGGGGCGACCGCTCAAGGGCCATCACGTGATCAACCACGCCAGCCGCGGGGTGACGGAAGTCGACGGGTTCTTCTCGATGGAAATGAACGCCGGCTCGCCGACGCTTGAAGTGCGCCAGGGCAATCAGCTGCTGTGCCAGTTCCGTCTCGATGCGAGCCGTCATCGCAGTGAAAACGATGTGTTGATGATCGGTGATCTGCGCTGCACGCCGGACACCCTGGCGGACGTCGCCTCCAACGAGCAAAAGGCGGGGTGAATATATGAAGAAATCTACCTGTTATCTGGGATTGTTAATGGCACTGGCGGTGCCTTCGGCTGAGTCGGCGAATCAGGAAATCAGAGCGTTGTTTCAGCCGGATCCTTCTCAGCCAAACAAAAATGTATTTGTCAACAAAACACCGAACAGTGGTTACTGCGCGAGCTTTCCGGGTGAATGCGCTTCCAACAATATGTTCAGTATTCAGCTGCCGATCCGGTTCAACGCCAGCCGTTTCATCGGGGTCGGCGAAGGTATCCCATTGAAAGTGCCGGCCAACTGGCGACAGCTGACGGTGACCAATGCCGAGACCCATGAAACGGAGACTGTTGAAGTACGCATCACCGGTGTTGGCTCCAACTTCATTTTGAGCGATTCAGCGGCCAATCTGGTGGGGGTGACCGACATACTCGAAGGTCATCAAAAGCTATGGACCAGCAGCAGTTGGGTCTACGCACCGGCACCCTGTCAATACAGCGGTGTTGGGGCTTACTCCCCCGCGACTTATCGGTTTTTCTGGAAAACGCCCGTGGAAGCATCTTGTGTCAAGGTGGCCGCTTACTTCATTCCCTCCATGTACTTTGACACCTTCGATATCGCCTATGAGCTACGCACGCCCATTCCCCTGGGCATGTCGAGCGGGCTGTACACAGGCTCGATTCCCTACACCCTGGGCCCCGGCGCCGATTTCGATCTGGGGCCAGTGATGCAACCGGACGACGCCAACCTGACCCTGGATTTCGTCCTCGACGTACAGCACACCCTGAAGGTTGACCTGCCACCGGGCGGCAACAAAGTTTCGCTGGAACCCGAGGGCGGATGGCAACGCTGGATTGAAGGCGGTCGCAAACCGAGCAGGATCTACCGCGACCAGCTGTTTTATCTGTCGGCGTCGTCGCGCTTCAAAGTCATGATGCTATGCAGCTCGACCGGCGGCACCCGCTGCAAGCTGTACAGCCCCAAAGGCAATACCACCGAAGTGGAAACCTACCTCACCTTGCCCGACGGAATCACCGGGCCGGGCGGCGGGTCGGTAAAGCTTTACTCGCTGAGATACAACACCTGGTCATCAGTCTTTCAACCAGGGATCTATGTGAATCGCAAGGCCGGCTCGCTACGTTTCGAGATGCCCCAGGACTCCATCGATTTTCTGCTGCGACCCGGCCTGAGCGACACGCTCAGCGGCAACATCACCATTATCTGGGACTCGGAAGCTTGATCGTTCGAGCCTGGCCACTTTTTTCTTATGGGATTAAAGACGATGAACCGTGTGTTTTTGCTGTGGATGCTCAGTGTGTTTTGCGGGACGGCCAACGCCGGTCCGCAGATCAATGTCGGCACCGTGTATGACTATCTGGATGCGGATAAAAGTACCTACCTCAAACGGGTATTCAACAGCGGCGATGCCACCGCTTTCGTCAAGGTCAACGTGCTGGAAATCGTCTACGACGACGATGGCGCGCCCAAGGAAATTCCGGTCGAGGCTGCGGTGGACGGTGCCTCGCGCAACGGCGTAATGGCCAGCCCGGCGCGGCTGATCGTGCCGGCCCAGGGCATGCAGGGCACGCGTCTGTTGTACATGGGCGAACGAGACCGCGAGCGCTACTTCCGTGTGCGTTTCTTGCCAGTGGTACCGGAGAAGGAAGATGAATTCGCCGTCTCAAGCGAAGAGCGCGAAGACTATAAACAGAACCTGTCGGCCGGGGTCAACGTGATGACCGGGTTCGGCACAGTCTTTTTCGTGCGCCCCAAAGATGCTCGCTTCGAGACCGCCATCAATGACACTGCCAGCCGCTACGAGTTGAAAAATAATGGCAACACCGTGGTGATCGTCGATGAATTCAAAAGCTGCTCATTGAGTAACGAGAGTGACTGTGGCGCGACCACCAAACACCACGTCATGGCCGGCAAGGCATTTGGCTTCGACAAGGAAAAGGGGCGTGAATACCGTTTCATCCTGATCGAAGGCGACAGTAAAAAAGTCCTGAAGATTGCCAGCCGATAGGCCGGCTTTCCATTGACACAACGGGTATCGAACATGATCAAGCAATGCGCCGCCGTCGCGCTGACGGCAATGACTGCACTGATGGGCTCTTTGACATGGGCTGCCCGGGAAGAGCACACCTTCGAGGTGTCCGTGAGCATCCCGACGCGCTCGTTCTACCTGATCCCGGCCGAACCGGACTGGATTCACCGGCCTCAGCGGTTGAACTGGAACCCCTCGACATCGACCCTGAGCAGCGTGCGCAAGCACTTCGATGTACGGCATGACACTAGCGCCATTGAAGCGCGCCTGGAGGCCGCCCCCTACCTGTCGAACGGCAGGTCGGTTGACGACATTGCGTTGCGGATCAGTTTCAACGGGGTAGAGTTGAGCCCGGACCTTTCTCCACGGCTGGTGGTGTCGGCGGCTGACGCGGCGGCAGGCAAGCGGGTGTTGCTGGAAATCGCTCCGGTGATGCCGTCCGGGGGATACCGCCCGGGGGATTACAGCGGCAACGTACTGTTGTTGTTCAGCGCCAGGGCGCCGGGGGAGTGAGCTGAAACAGGCGCCTCGAGATCTGGGGTTCGGAAGTGGGCTGAGCAATGTGTCGATCGAGAAGCAGCGCCGAGTGATAAGACTCGGCGCTGGCGTAGGGTCAATCAAAAGATCCCCAGGCGCGTTACATTTTCAAAGCCCGGCTCGTGCCATCGCTGCCCGGGTCAGGTTTCTGGCCAACTCGTTCCGTGCATAGCCCATGTCTTGCACCAGCCTGTTATAAAACGACGTGCTCATTTTTTCGCCACTGAACACGTCTTTCTCTGGAACGTTCAGCACTCGGGCTAACGCTTCCAGTTTTTTCTGAAGCCGTGTTGTCTGAGCCCTATCCTGATTATTTGCCCACTGGTTTTGAACCTCGCGCAGCTCTTCGAGCTGCCCTTGCTTTTCCTCGAAAAGTTGATCGTTCGACTCGAACTGTTCAGGGTAGGTTTTGCGCAAATGCTGCTCCCAGAACGGATTCTCGAATGAATCGACCATCCCATTGACCAGCCCGTCGCCTTTCTCCCGTTCGATGATCGTGTCATAGGCTGTGTCGATTTTTGCCCGATCTACCCCGGATCTCGGTTCAAACATCATGCCCTCGGACTGCCACGGCAACTCCAGGCGTTTTGCCAGTCCCGTTTCAAACGCCAGGTGCACTTCCACATCATCCGGAGGGGTGTTGTTTGCCGGATTGATCAGAAACTTTTGCTGCTGGCTGCTGATTTCGGCTCTGGCGACATCACCGACCTTTTCCAGGCGAGCGGCGCTACGGGCCAGCCTGACCAGTTTGTCGTCGAGCACCGTGGTGGACGCCGATTCTGTGTACGCTTGCGACACCAGTACTTTGAGCCCCATGTTGTTGAACAGCTGCGATCCGGCATCCGCGCAGCTCTCGGGATCACTGGCCTGTTTAAACAGTTCTTCGCGCAAATCGGAGTCCAGCGCCATGGCATCGATCATTTGCCAGACGCGCTTGGTCAACTGCTTGCGAGCTCCGACGTCCTGGTAGTCCTGGCTTTCTCTCTGCTTACTGATGACCCTGAAAAAATCGGTGGAGCCGGGTTCGGCCATCACATCGTGCCAGGACTCTTCCCTGTGCACTTTGTAACCCTCGGACAAATCGAAAACCGATGGTGCGCTCGAGGACGGCTTCCAATGGCTCAGTTCATCCTCTACAGCTCCTGAATAGGCCTGCTGACGGGCAAAGCCCACGGATTCGCGGTAGTCGCCAAAACGGATCCGGTCGGCATCGGAAAGCCGCATGGTGCCGAATCGCGCACGTGCCAGGATGAACGCTTGATCCGACCCTGGTGCGACCTCCGGTACGGTCTTGATCGGGCATTGGCGCATGTCGAGAGCAAAACCACGCGGGCGGTTTCTCTCGCCGGCCGCGTCGCTGAAAAGACCTTGCGGCCAGTCTTCGATACCGGTATTTGCCAGACCTAATACTTTCAAGTCGCGCATGCCACCGACATTCGGGGGCTGGCGCAGCGGATTGCCGTCCAGCCTCAGAGTTTCCAGGTTGGTGAGGTTGCTCAACTGCTCGAGCGAATTGGCACTCAGACTGATTCGGTTGTCAGCCAAATCCAGGGTTGTCAGCTGACCCAGCTTGCCGATATCGGATGGCACCGTGGTCAATCCTGTGTTGCGGGCACTCAGCTGATGAAGGTTCGGGAAGTCGTTCAATAGACCGTTGCTGTCGACCGAAAAACGCGCTTTGTCCAGGTTCAGCACGGTGATCTGGTCAAGGTATTTGCTGATGTCGGCCAGCTTGCGCACTTGCTTCCACCAACTCTCGAGATCCGGACCCCTGATTTCGGAGGAAAGGTCCAGCGTATAGCCCCCGTGCGCAAGGATGCTGCGCTCGCCGAACGCTTCGCTCTTGCGTTCGAAGCACTCAAGCAGCCGTTCCTCGATATGCCTTCCGCCGTTTTGCAGGAAGTCCCTGTTAATCCCGGCGATGGGATCCCCGACACTGTCCAATTGAGTTGGTTGGTTGTCCCGCCACGCCTGTAAAGTGTTGCGCAATTGCTTGAGGTCATCCCTGATGCGGTCGATGGCCTGGTTGGGATCGCCCTTGGCACGCAATGCCTGAAGAAACCTGGTGACTTGCTGATCGCTCAATTGCGGATGCAGGTCCTTGATCCTCTGCTCCGGGGTTTTTTCGCCAAAGAACCAGAACGGACCACGCACCAGATTGGCGGTTTCAGTCGTGGCAACGGCGCGAATGGGCGGCTCCGCCAGCAATGTTCGGCGTTCGCCCGACGGCGCGGAGATTTCCATGATCCACAGTTTAAGCAGGCGACCGTGACCGCGCGCGTAACCCAATGCCGTGCGCTTGTCGTCGGGCAGGGCATTCAGTATCGCTTCGTAGAAGTCACCGGCTTTGTGCATCTGCCGGTTGTCCCCGTCGAGCACCTCGTATTGGCCCTGCTCATCGCGGATCAGTAGCCGTACCGTCGAGGCATCATCGGGGCCGACACTACAGCGTAGCGGGCCGTCAAATACGCCATCTCGCACCTCAATGCGAAAATCGCTCAGGCTCTCGTTATGAAGTGTCAGGGTTCTCAGCGCTAGCATCTCAGTGTTCGGCACCATCATTTCGTCGCGATAAAAACCGTCGTAGGCGCGGGCGGTGGACGCTTCGAAATTCACTTCGCGCGCCAGGGTTTTGACCCTTAGGGGCAGGCGACTTTCATCGGCTATTCGCCGCCGTTCGGCTGGCTTTGCTTGAGCCAGGACTTTTTCCGCAAGCGGGAGCGGCATGTCCGGGAACGTCTGTTTCAGCACGCGGGTTTGCGCCCTGTTCGACCGCTCACCCGCCTGGTACACGCGTTTGGAAATTTCGCCCTGACGCTGATCGACGGCCTCCGCCAATCGGTCACGCACTGCTTGGACGCGTTTGGCGCGTGGTACTTCGCGACCCAGCAGGGCGTTGATTTCGGTGTCATTCAAAAAGACAGAAACGCGTTCGGACAGCCGGCCGGACAGGAGCTCCGGCAGGCCGATGCTCAGGGTATTGGTGTCAGTTGCTTTGGCGTTGCCATAGGTGCGTGACTGACCAGTCAAGTCAGACCGTTCATAAACCTTCAGCGCCCGTTCGGCGGGCCAGCCCTGGAGCTTTGTCAGCAGTGGTACGAACCACACGGACGAAGGATCGAGCGGCCGTCCGGCACGGATGTTCGCACTGGCGATCTGCACATCGTCAAAGGCGCCGAAGCGCTTGATCGCGTCGACCAGCAGCGGCGGCGGTGGCGCATGCTCGATATGCATCCACCGCAGTTCCCCTTCGTCGGTACCGCTGCTGATGCGAATCTGTTCGCGCTCGATTGGCGTAAAGCGCTCGACGCTATGGCCGAGGCGACGCATCAGCGTTTCACCTTCCCAATCGCCCGGATTCTCGTCCTCGAACATCCAGGCGCCGCTGCCGTTGTGTTCGAGCTTCGGCGAGTAGGCATTCGGTCGGGAGGGGTGTTTGAGGCGGTGCGTGGCGCTCGGGTCGTGTGAAGTGGTTTCAACGGCGTAGAGCTTGCCTTCAAGCGGCAGGATGTCCTGATTGAGGTGTCGATGCAGGCCGAGGACGTCGGGTTTCGAATCAGTGGGCAGGTTCAGACTGGCTTGTTCATAAGGCTTGAGATCGGAATGCCACAGCGACTGTTTGCCATTGGGCAACGTGACCGGGTGCATGCCCTCGACCAGCGCCGACAATTTGAGTCGAAACGTGCTGCCAATCGCTGCACCCGCCCCAAACGCCGCCAGTTGAATGACGTCCGTCACTACGTTGATCACATGTTCGGTTGCTTCAACTGCCAGACCTTCGGCCAGATCGACAATGCCTTCAATGACGTCATTCGTCAGTTGATAAGCGGTGTAGGCCATCATCAGTTCGCCCAGACCCGGCACGAATGGCGTGGCGATCAACAGGGCGACGTTGAAAAGGTCCGATACGACTTTCTTGAAGTTGTCCCACCAGGCCCAGCGCGCCTTGGTATCTGTGTCGGCGGTGGACACGGCGATTTCACGCGCGTCGTTGAGGACCTTGTTGAGTTTCTGCTGGTAGGCATATGTCCAGTAACTCCGAGGAACTGGCAGGGACTGGAACTGCAAGCGAAGGTGAGGCACAGGTTCTTCGCGCCACGCCGGACGTTGATCCGTCCGATCTTCTTTGTCATGCCATTTGATGGTGGTGAGGCCTCGATCCAGATTGGCAAAAAAATGCCCGCGCTGCTGTTGATCGACAAACTGGCTGAAGAATTGTCGGTAACTCTGCCTTGCTGAGGCGCCGACCTTGTTTTCGCGCAATTGGCGCGCCAGTTCCGTCATGAAGGCGTCTGTTGATTCGTATTCCTTGAGCGGGTGATCCGGATCATGGGGAACATAGGCAATGAGCCGTCGAATACCTCGGCTGTCTCGCATGACAGGAAGCAAAAGAACAATGCCGGTCATACGCGTCCCCATCATGGAGAAATCGCAACACAGCATTTGTTTCCCATTGAGGAGCGGTAGAGGTTCGTCCTTTGCCAGCGCCACTATCAGTTTGTAGGCGTCGTATTGGATATCCTCGGTCATCAGCGCCAGTTGCGCGGCGACGGCGAGTGCGTCTTTCTGGCTTTCAGTCACCGTCTGTTGAAGGATGGCTTTGGCCATGGGGTCGCCGGGGAGCAGGCAGCTTTCGAGGTATGCGTTGTATCGGGCGCCAATGTCCAGTTCCCGGCACAGCGCCTGGAACTGGCTGATGGTCATTTTTCGCTTGATCGGCAGGACATCGAAGTGCCCGCGATGGTCGGGTTCGGTGATGAAGTCCGAGCTGGTATCAACCTGTTCACTCTTTGCAAAGTTGTGCAGCGCCGCATCCAGCATGGACACGGTTCGGGCTGTGACACCATCCCGCAGGTCGATCACATACCAGGGCAAATCCTTGGGAAGGTACAGGCGCAAGTAGGTGGTCTTGACGTCATGCTCGACTCCGTAACGTTTTTTGAGCTCTGTCTGGAGCAGGGGCGCGGCGAACGAATGGAGGTCCAGTTTTTCGAACAGTTTGTCGACCGTGTTCTGCGAACGCCATGCCTTGAGGTTGGCCGCTTTCAGTTTGTCGTGATGGGCGGCGGACACCTGGGTGTACCACGGTTCGATCTTCAATCGAGTGGCCGCCAGTGCCCGGCCTCTGCCGACGGTGGCGTCTTTGAAGTTGTCGCTGATGGTGTTTTTGATGAACTCGTAGTGCCGGCCCTTGTTCATGTTTTGGCCGAGCGTGGGAGCGTCAGACATGGCAATCATCCTTGATCGTTTTAAGAATGATCAGCCTATCTGTCGGGGCTAAAAACAACAGTCTAAAGATCTGTGCTTAACCGGCGCTTTCAGCCGATAAACAGGTAAGTATTCAAATCTGAAAAATAATTAAATACCACCTGCTGCGCAAAAGCTCACAGTCGGGATGTCGGAAGCGGCTGACACGCGACACTGCTACCCGGTTGCAGGTACGGCGTCAGAATCGGCGCCATCCCCTTGAGCACCTGTACTGGCAAGGCCGAGGTGAACTTGAACGTTTCGGCCGATTGCCCGGGCACGAACGCGGTCATCGTGCCGAAGTGACGATCGCCGATGTAGAACACGAAGGTCGCGGTGCGGTTAATGGATTTCGAACTCAGAATTCGCCCACCCGAACCGAAGGCTTCGATGCGGTTATCGCCCGTACCGGTTTTGCCGCCCATGGCCAACGGTTTGCCATCCGGCGTGATGAAACTGCCAGAAACACGTTTGGCCGTACCGGCATCGACCACTTGTGACAGGGCTTCGCGCATGGCCGTGGCGACCTCGGAAGGCATCACCCGTTTACCGGCATCCGGGTCATTGATCAGTTTGGTTTCATACGGCGTATTCGCCGCGAAATGCAGGCTGTCGATGCGCAGTGTCGGCATGCGCACGCCGTCGTTGAGGATGGTACCGATCAGCTCCGCCAAGGCTGCCGGACGGTCGCCGGAACTGCCGATGGCGGTGGCCAGCGACGGCACCAGGTGATCGAACGGATAGCCGACTTTCTGCCAGCGCTGGTGAATGTCGAGGAACGCCTCGATCTCCAGCATGGTGCGAATGCGGCTGTCGCGGGCGCCCTTGTGACGGCTTTTGAACAACCAGCTGTAGACTTCCTGGCGTTCGAACTGGCTGGCTTTGACGATCTGGCTGAACTTGGCGTCGGGGTTGTTTAACAGGTAGCCCATCAGCCAAAGATCCAGCGGGTGAACCTTGGCGATGAAGCCCTGGTCCGGCAAGTCGTAGGCGCCAGGGCCGTAGCTTTCGTAGAGCCGTTGGAGGCGTTCGTCGGTCAGTTTCTCGGTGAGCTTGGCGCCTTTGAGGTGCGAGCGCACGAACATGTTGAAGCTTTCCTGACTGGCCTGTGGCAACAGATAACGATGCACGGCAGCCATGCGAATCGGTGTCGGGCGCATGCTGTCGAGGAAGGTCTCGAGCCGCGCCTGGGTGTCCTTGTTCTTGTACTTCTTCCAGAACTTCAGCAGGAACGACGTGCCTTCGCGGTCGGCAAAAGAGGCCAGGTATTCCTGACGCCGAGGGTCGCGGTCGTCCTTGAGCAATTCGGCGCTGCTGCTGGGGCCTGAATACGTGGTGTAGCGCACCAGGTCACGCATCAGCCGAATGAACGGCAGGTTGATCGACTCACGCAGGGCATCACGCAGGGTAGGGAGGCGGCCGTTGTCTTCTTTGCGAAAGTTAACGAATGTGTGCAGCCCGCCACCGGTGAAAAAAGCTTCGCCGGGGCTTGCGGAGTATTTGCGATCTAGCGAGGCGCCCAGCATGGCCGGCAGGTTGCGATCTTTGTTCTGGATCATGTAATCGACGGCCCAGCGACTCAGGCGGTCCTGATCAGGGACGTCGACCTTCTTCAGTTCCGGGACGGTCATCGTTGCGTATTTATCGTGCAGCTCGGCGATGATCTGCAAATAGGTGGTCAGCACACGCATCTTGGCGGTGGAGCCCAGTTCCAGCTTGCTGCCTTCATTGATATCGAACGGCTGGTCGGTGCTGTCGGTCTGCACCCGCACCCGCGAGCCGTCCGGGGTCAGTTCGAACAGCGTGAAGCTGTAGCGCACTTGCGTAGTGCTGGTGGGGGTCAGCAGGCGTTCGCCCATCAAGCCGATCTGCGCCGCAAAAACGGGGTCGGCCAGATGTTTCAGGTACTCGGTAGCCTGGGTTTGCAACTCGCCTTGCAGGGTGCTGGTGGCGGAAAGATCAAGGCGATCGAGGTCGTACAGCGGACGGTTGAGCAACCCGCCCAGACGACTGCGTGCCACGCTGATGCCCTTGTTGGTTTCGATTGGCTGGATGGTTGGCTGCGTTTGCCAGTCGCGGTAGGTCACTTTGCTGGCCAATGCCGCTGCCGCGAGTGGCGCATCGATCACGCTATTGAGTGCCAGCAGACGAATGTGGCTGTCGGTGAGTTCGGCCAGTTCATCGTGGCCCTTGGTCAGGTAGTGGGAAGGGCGGCGCTGGGCAATCATCAAAGACAGCATCTCACGCAGGGCCAGACCTTTTTCCGACATGCTTTTCGGATCTGTCTCCTTGCTGGCCAGCCGCTCGTTGGCCTTGTTGAAATCGGCGCCGTACCAGACGCGCAACCCTTCGGCCATGCCATGCACTTCACCGTGGCCCGGTACTGCCGACAGGGGCACGCTGTTGAGGTAATCGCGAATCACGTTCTGCCGGGCTTCGAGGGTCTCCGGTCCGGCCTGATAGGCGCGCACACTGGCAGAAATCATCTGACGGATTTTTTCCGCGCCCGACACGGTCAGGCCATCGGGCGAATGCCGGTACTTCTCAAGTTGCGTTGCCAGGGTACTGCCGCCCGCCGACTGGCCCGGCAGGTGCAATAACTTGGCGACCTGGGACCACGCCGCCATGCCGAACCGAGGCCAATCCACGGCAGGGTTGGCCCTAGGCTGACGGGGGTCGAGCAGAAAGCGGTTTTCGATGAACAGCAAACTGTTGACCACCACGGGGGGGATCGCCGCAAAGCTTGAATACAGTTGTTGTGGGTATTTGTACTGGTAAAGCGGTGCCGCACGGCAATCGGTGATCAACAATCCAGCCTGGATTTTCTCCGCGTAGGGCACGAAAAGGCCCTTGTCGGTGTAGTCCATCAACTTTTGGGAAAACCGGGTCTGTGACGCCACAACGTAGTCACGCTTGATCAGACGCGGCAGGAATTCATCCAGAGAGCTGTAGCCCAGACGCAGGTCGAAAGGACCGGCGCCGGGATAGCGAATGGCATCGCTGGGACCGGGTTTCAGCTCGTAGCTCAGGCTGGCGGCGAATTGGCTGAGTTCCCGGGATTGAAACTTCGACGTGCGCATTTCCTTGGCCGCGGCCAGCCCCAGGACAATCAGAATTATCAGCAACAACAACCAGAACGCCCCCCAGCCGTGCTTTGTGCGACTGCTTCGGGGTTTTTCAGGTAAAGGCGCTTCGTCCATACGTTCAGTCGGAACCACATTTTTACTCGAATCGGTTTGCCACAAAACGCCCATAGTCGACTGATCCATTCACGCAGATTGAGAGGACTTGTCTGAAGCTTAGACGGTGGTTGGCCTTGGTGAAAAAATTGTGAATACACAAATATCGATTCCCCATCATTCCCTGTGGCGAGGGAGCTTTTGTGGCGAGGGGGTTGGTGAGGGGATTTATGTGGTGAGGGGAATTTATGTGGTGAGGGGATTTATCCCCGTTGGAGTGCGAAGCGCTCCCCTGTGTCCTTTCAGTCACACCGCATCCACAGGTTTCACGGCTGCTGCGCAACCGAACGGGGATAAATCCCCTCGCCACATAAATTCCCTTCACCACATCAATACCCTCACCACAGGGAGTTCGGTAGCCACAGAAGGGGAGTAACGTTACAACCAGCAGACATCCCAGAGGGGGTAATCGCCGATTTTGTCTACGAGCCTTGCTCTCAAGGGGTTGGCAACAATGTAACGAGCGAACGGCAGAAGCTCTTCGCCATCACGAATGGTTCGGTCGTGATAACCGGTTTGCCACAAAGAGCCACTTCGGCCGGTCGTTTTGTTCACTGCCTGGGCGCATCGGGCTTTGGTAGCACCAATGACATTCCCTAAATTGTCGTCTTGCAGTTGCATCAGCCAATGAAAGTGATCAGGCATAACCACCCAAGCGATTGAATTCACCAGCCCGGAGTCGTGAGCCCGTCGCATTTCTGCGACAAGCAGGCGGCCCAAGCGCCAATCAGAAAATAGGGGTTGGCGATTGTGGATAACCGTGGTGATGAGATAAGCGCGACCGGTTTCCGAATGTCGGCCGAAGCGCAGGCGATGGGAGTTTGGTTGAGTAGGCAATCCATTGCTTCCTTACGTGATCGTCAAGTGACGCTTTCAGGCTAGTGCCGGATAGGCAGATTGGGAGCTGCAACAGCTGAGAGAAAATTCTGATTCTTGCGAAGAATTTGGCGATGAGGGGCTTTTGTGGCGAGGGGATTTATCCCCGTTGGGTTGCGCAGCAGCCCTAAAGGCTTACGACTGCTGCGCAGCCGAACGGGGATAAATCCCCTCGCCACAAAAGCTCATACATCGCAGTGGAGATGGGGTCTGAAATGGCTGAGTTAGATACGTCGAGCGATAAATAAGGCCTGGATAGGGGCATGACGATGCACCATTACCGTGCAATACTCCGCGCCGTTTCATTGGCGAATAATCCTACGTAATGCAGGTAATGCCCCTCCGTAAACCCGGCTTTTCCCGAGAGTTCTCGCTGAATGTTGTGGTTTATAGAGTGAAAAACCCTGTAGGAAGCTTTTTATACTGCACGCCCCGCTGATCTTGCAGGTTTTGTCCTACAAGACGGGTTTGCCCACGAAGCAGGCCCGGTTTCAGAAAAGCATTGGCTTACCGGTCAGCGCTTCGACACTCGGTGGTCATATCCAATAACAAGACGAGGTTGTACCCCTATGCCAGGCAATCACCTGCCCAATGGCGAGACCGCTCAAGGCGGCCCGCTCAAACGCGAACTCGGCGAACGGCATATTCGCTTGATGGCGCTCGGTGCCTGTATCGGCGTCGGTCTGTTCCTCGGTTCGGCCAAGGCCATCGAGATGGCTGGCCCGGCAATCATGCTGTCCTACATCATCGGCGGTCTGGCGATCCTGGTGATTATGCGCGCCCTCGGCGAGATGGCGGTGCACAACCCGGTCGCCGGCTCCTTCAGCCGTTATGCTCAAGACTACCTCGGCCCCTTGGCGGGCTTCCTGACCGGCTGGAATTACTGGTTCCTGTGGCTGGTGACCTGCGTTGCGGAAATCACCGCGGTGGCGGTGTACATGGGCGTCTGGTTCCCCGATGTGCCGCGCTGGATCTGGGCACTCGCTGCGTTGATCAGCATGGGCTCGATCAACTTGATCGCGGTGAAAGCCTTCGGTGAGTTCGAGTTCTGGTTCGCCCTGATCAAGATCGTCACCATCATTGCGATGGTGATCGGCGGTATCGGCGTGATCGCGTTCGGCTTCGGCAACGACGGCGTGGCGCTGGGGATTTCCAATCTCTGGGCGCACGGCGGCTTCATGCCCAACGGCGTGCAAGGCGTGTTGATGTCCCTGCAAATGGTGATGTTCGCCTACCTCGGTGTCGAGATGATCGGCCTGACCGCCGGTGAAGCGAAGAACCCGCAGAAGACCATTCCCAATGCGATCGGCTCGGTGTTCTGGCGGATTCTGCTGTTCTACGTCGGCGCACTGTTCGTGATCCTGTCGATCTACCCGTGGAACGAAATCGGCACCCAGGGCAGCCCGTTCGTGATGACCTTCGAGCGACTGGGCATCAAGACCGCCGCCGGCATCATCAACTTCGTCGTGATCACCGCGGCACTGTCGTCCTGCAACGGCGGCATCTTCAGCACCGGGCGCATGCTGTACAGCCTGGCGCAGAATGGCCAGGCCCCGGCCGGTTTCGCCCAGACTTCGAGCAATGGCGTGCCCCGTCGCGCGTTGCTGTTGTCGATCTTCGTGCTGTTACTGGGTGTGCTGCTCAACTACATGGTCCCGGAGAAAGTCTTCGTCTGGGTGACGGCGATTGCCACCTTCGGCGCGATCTGGACCTGGGTGATGATCCTGCTGGCCCAGCTCAAGTTCCGCAAAGGCTTGAGCGCCAGCGAACGTGCCGGCCTGAAATACAAGATGTGGTTGTACCCGGTCAGCTCGTACCTGGCGCTGGCGTTTTTGGTGCTGGTGGTCGGCCTGATGGCGTACTTCCCGGACACTCGCGTGGCACTCTATGTGGGCCCGGCGTTCCTGGTCCTGCTGACGGTGTTGTTCTACGTGTTCAAGCTGCAACCGACCAATGTGTCGCAGGGTGCGGTGCGTTCGGCTTCGTAAGGCGTAACGCCTGAAATGAAAAAGCCCCGGTCCATTGGCCGGGGCTTTTTATTGGCTGGCAATCATGTGTCGAGCGAGCTTTTGTGGCGAGGGGATTTATCCCCGTTGGGTGGCGCAGCCGCCCCAAAACCAGCAGTCGCGATGTGTCAGGTATACCGAGTGCTATGGTTTTACGACTGCTGCGCAGCCGGACGGGGATAAATCCCTTCGCCACAAAATCCCTCTCACCACAATGGTAACTATGCCGATATCAAGCGGCGGCGACCTGAACCGGCCGATTCAGGCGTTTATTGAAATCCAGCCACGCCCCCAGCAACGCCATCACCCCGGCACCCACCAACGCTGTGAAAACCTGCATGGCAAACGCGTCGTCGGTCAGGGCGTTGAGCATGTCCGCCAAGGGCGCCAACAGCACGCCGAGGCAGAAAACTTCCAGTGAGTAGCGCCCCATGCGACAGCATTGCTGCGCCAGCCAGTTTTGCGTCCAGCCGTTGCCGGGCAAGAGCCTGGCGGTGACATAAGCCAGCGCCAGGAAGTGCAGCAGACGGACCGGCGACAGATCGGTCTTGCTGATCGGGTACAGCAGGTTGCTCAGGCTGGCTGGCATCACGGCATCGTGTATTTCCGGCCAGCGCCAGGAGACAGTAATCACGCCGGTCACCACCACGTACACCGCCGCGCTGACAAACAAGGGCTGGCGCAACAGCGGGCGAGCGTCGGGCAACCGTGGCCGCTGCCCGTGAATCGCCGCAAAGCCGCCGAGGATAAACAGCAGTTGCCAGGTGACGGGGTTGAAGTACCACACACCGTCCTTGATGGCCGCAAGGTTCCAACCAAACCGCGGTGCCAGCAAGTACACCGCCAATGACACCGCTACGACCGCCCACGGCTTTCGCACCAGCAACGGCAGGACCAGTGGCAATCCCGCCAGCAGCACGATGTACAGCGGCAGCGGGTCCATCAGGTTCGGCTTGAAGCGCAGCAGTAACTCATCCGTCAACGCTTGCTGGGGGTTGGTGATGAAGTGATGCAGGCCCATTTCCTCCACGAGATCGCGGGTTTCCACATGACTGTTGGCGAAGAACACGATGCCCATCAGCATGGCCAGCAGGAAAATATGGACCACGTAGAGCACCCAGGCGCGCCGCAGAATCTTCACGCAGGCGATCAGGTAACCATCGCGCGCAAGGATTTTGCCGTAGGCCAGAACGGCCGCGTAGCCGGCGAGAAACACGAAGATTTCTGCGGCATCGCTGAAACCGACATTGCGCAGGGTGATTTGGCCAAGGGGGTTGTGAGGCACGTGATCCCAAAAAATGAAGATCAGTGCCAGGCCGCGAAAAAAGTCGATTCGGTGATCGCGCTCAAACGTCATGACGGCGGGCTCGTGAACGGGTGTTGAGATAAGGAGTAGCCGAAGGCGCCAAAGGTTGCGCGCCGCATATCGGCGGCGCGCAGGGTGGCGTGATTCGCTGGTAATTGCAAAACCGGGATATTACGGGATGTCTCCTGGCGTCGAGGCAAGCCCTGACCGCTGGTCTGAAAGGCTGTCACACCTGTGATTTCTGACAGCAGTCAGGTTCAAAGTTTTATGACGTGAAACAGGAGGGTCACCATGAAACTTTTGTGGAAAGGATTTTCCAGCTACACGGTGGTCGGGGTCGCCAACACGCTGATCCACTGGCAAATCTTTTTCCTGCTGAGCGTGGGGGCCGGCTTCAGTCAGGCTGTCAGCAATCTGGCTGCCTTCTGCGTGGCCGCCTCGTTTTCCTTCTACATGAACGCGCTGTACACCTTCGACGCCAAGGCGTCAGTCGGCGGTTATCTTCTATTCTTGGGAGCCATGGGGGCGTTGAGTCTGGGCGTCGGCCATGCAGGCGACGTGTGGAGACTTCACGGCCTGCTGACGGTGGCTATCTTTTCGGCATTGAGCCTGGTGCTGGGCTTTCTGTTTTCCAAGTACGTGGTCTTTCGCGAGCGTAACGCATGAAAGTCTCGTTGATCGTTCCGGTATTCAATGAAGAACAGGCGATCAGCCTGTTTTATCAGTCAGTGCGTCGCGAGTTGAAGCTTGACCAGGCTGAGGTCGAAATCGTGTTCATCAACGATGGCAGTTCCGACCGGACGGCTGAGGAGGTCAAGGCCTTGGCGCAGGCCGATGAACAGGTCTTACTGATCAACTTCTCGCGCAACTTCGGCAAGGAACCGGCGTTGTTCGCCGGCCTGGAATATGCCACCGGCGATGCGGTGATTCCCATGGACGTGGATTTGCAGGACCCGATCAGCGTCATCCCGCGGTTGATTGGCGAATGGCAAAAAGGCGCGGATGTGGTGCTCGCCAAGCGCCGGGATCGCACCGCCGACAGTTACCTGAAACGCCACAGCGCGTCGCTGTTCTACCGTGTGCTGAACCGTATCGCTTACACCCGAATCGAAGAAAACGTCGGCGATTTTCGTCTGATGGACCGCAAGGTGGTCAACGTGATTCGCGCACTTCCGGAGCATCAGTTGTTCATGAAGGGCGTGCTGTCTTGGGCCGGGTTCACCACCGTGGTGGTGGAGTACGAGCGAGCCGAGCGAGTGGCGGGCACCAGCAAGTTCAATGGCTGGAAACTCTGGAACCTGGCGCTGGAAGGCGTGACCTCGTTCAGCACGGTGCCGTTGCGCTTATGGACTTACGTCGGTGGCGGTATTTCGATCTTCGCGGTGCTCTACGCGGTGTACATGGTGCTGGACAAGATTTTCTTCGGCAACAGCGTCCCCGGTTACCCGTCGTTGATGACCGCGATTCTGTTTCTCGGCGGCGTACAACTGATCGGCATCGGCATCCTCGGTGAGTACGTCGGCCGCATCTACATCGAAGCCAAACATCGGCCGCGCTATATCGTCAAAGACGTCGTCGGCGGCAAAGACCGGCTCGGGTTTTAGCATGGGCAGGTTCAGCGACTTTTTCAGCAAGGAACTCGGGCATCGGCAGGTCTGGCTGTTTTTTCTGTTGGCGACCTTTGTGTATGTGGTGCCGCTGATCCTTGCGGACTATCCGTATATCGATGACAACTGGCGATCGTTGTCGGCCGGTATGGCTTGGGCGGAGCAGGGGCGGTTGTTCACCGAGCTGTTCTACAACCTGCTGACCTTCAGCAATGCCGCGCCGAACATCTTTCCGCTGCCGCTGTTGATCGCCACACTGGCCATGGCTGCGGCGCTGACCAGCCTGACGTTTCATTACTACCCGCAACCGACGATTGCCTGCTGCCTGGTGGCGCTACCGCTCTGGTACAACCCGTTCTTTCTGCAAAACCTGTCTTATCAATACGACGGGCCCGCCATGGCGTTGAGTGTGGTGGCGGTCATCTATGCGATCACCTTTCGTCCCCCCTCGCGCATTCAGCAGTGGCTGGTGCCGTCCTTCCTGGTTGCCTTGGCGATAGGGCTGTATCAGGTGAGCTTCAATGTGTTTCTCGGGTTGTGTTGCCTGGAGGTACTCAGGGGCGCCAATGACAAACTGGCCTGGCCGCAATGGTGCGGGTTGATCGGCTGGAAAATCGCTCAGGCCTTCCTGGGCTGCCTGATTTACGCCGTCAGTGCTTATCCGTTCACTCAGCAGAATCGCACTCTGCTGCTGAACTGGACCGCGGCGCCGTTGCTGCAACTGCACGTCAACATCGCCAGAGTGCTGGAAAAAGTCGTGCTGCTGTTTCACGGCGGATTTGCCTGGGTGTTCGCCGGGTTGTTGCTGTGTGCCATTGCTGGTGCGGTTCGCCTGGGGCTCAACGTCGTGGCGCGTCAGGACAGCAAAGCGAACAAAATGCTGATCGGTCTCATCTGTGTGCTGGCAATACCGGTAGTGACCTTACTGGTGTCGGGGATGGCGCTGTTTTTCCGGGACTTCAATGAAGGCGCCAGGACCCTGATGGGCTTCGCGGTTCTGTTGGTGCTGTTGTTCTATTTGAGCCATCTGGCGCTGGCACGAATCCACGAGCGGTTGCCGTTGTTGTTGGTGGTTCCACTGCTGGCGATGCTGTCGATTTCGTATGCCTATGGGCGCGTGCTGACGGTGCAGAAAGCCTTCGCGTCCAGCGGGCTATTGAGTCTTGAACACGACATCACGTCGAATCGACAGCTGCGCGAGGCCAAGCGCATTTACCTGTCAGTGACCTATTCCGATCACTGGCTGCTGGGGGCGGCGGGCTCGTTCAAGCAGATGCCGGTGTTGCACTATCTGCTGAACATCGACTTCTTCATGCTGGCCGAAAACCTGCCGAAAGTGGGCATCACCAATGTCGTTGCGGAGAAGGAGCGACGTAACGCGACCCGGGTGGGTTATCAGGGTTATCCACCGGTTGTGGAGAACCTGTACTACCGGATTTATCTGCTCGGCGATTACGGTTTTATTGTCATGAAAGAGCCAGCGCCGATTAAGGCGCTTCGCTGGTGAAATTTAAAAGGCAGGGCTCGCGACGACATCGTCAGAATTACCGCTGGTCTGGAATGCTCGCCTACCTGTTATTTCTGCCAGTAGACCGCTACAGGGTTGTCACTTAGTTTGAAAGGCACCTGAAACAGGGGGATTGGCAGGAGCCAGCATGAAAGTTTTATGGAAAGGATTCTCTAGCTACCTGGTCATTGCCGTGGCCAATGCGCTGATCCATTGGCAGATCTTTTATGTGCTCACTGTTGCCGCCGAATTCAGTCAGGCCATCAGCAACCTAGTGTCGTTTTGCATCGCAGCCTCCTTTTCTTTCTATGTGAATGCTCTTTACACCTTTGAGAGCAAGGTAGCGGCGCTTGGGTATCTGTTGTTCCTCGGTTTCATGGGAGGCATGAGCTACGGCGTCGGTCGTATTGCCGATCTGTGGCAGGTGCATGGTTTGGTGACGGTGACGTCGTCTTGGCTGTTGTACCTGATTGGCGAGTTCTTTTTTTCCAGGTTTGTGGTGTTTCGTGGAGGTGAGTCATGAGGGCTTTCCGCCTATGATTCCAAAGTTCGGGCTGCTTCACTGGTGACGGCGGGCGTCAGAACGCATCCATCAGCACGACAATGCAATCCCTGACTTTCAGCATGGTGTTCTTCCTTGATGTAATGCCAACCTCCCGATGAGGCTGGCGTTCAAACGTTGTTTACGCAGCAGCCACCTCATTAGGCTCAAAACTATCCGCCCGCGCCATCTGCCACATCCGCGAGTAAAACTCGCCATTCACTTCACCGGTCAGTAACTCCCCCGGTTTCAAGAACACATGCAGTTGCGAGAACAGTTTGATCTCGGTCGCCGACATGCGCCGCACCAAATGCTTGGCCGACAATTGCGAAGGATGTTCCAACCCGGCAGCGGCGAGCATTTCGGCCAGGGCCTTGAGCGTGTTGCGGTGAAAGTTGAAGACGCGCTGGGCCTTGTCCGGAACCACCAGTGCGCGTTGGCGCAGGGTGTCCTGGGTGGCGACACCGGTCGGGCATTTGTTGGTGTGGCAGCTTTGCGACTGGATGCAGCCGATGGCGAACATGAAGCCGCGCGCCGAGTTGGCCCAGTCGGCACCGATGGCCAGGACGCTGGCAATGTCGAAGGCGCTGACGATCTTGCCGCTGGCGCCGAGTTTGATTTTGTCCCGCAGGTTCAGGCCGACCAGGGTGTTGTGTACGAACAACAGGCCTTCGCGCATCGGCACACCAATGTGGTCGGTGAATTCCACGGGCGCGGCGCCGGTGCCGCCTTCCTTGCCATCGACCACGATGAAGTCCGGGAGGATGCCGGTTTCCAGCATGGCCTTGGCGATGCCCATGAATTCCCACGGATGGCCCAGGCAGAACTTGAAGCCCACCGGTTTGCCGCCGGACAGTTCGCGCAGCTGCTGGATGAAGTGCATCAGTTCAATCGGCGTGGAAAACGCGCTGTGCCGCGACGGTGAGATGCAATCTTCGCCCATCAGGATGCCGCGGGTTTCGGCGATTTCCTTGGTGACTTTGTGCTTGGGCAGAATCCCGCCATGACCGGGCTTGGCGCCTTGGCTCATCTTGATTTCGATCATCCGCACTTGGGGCGTCTGCGCTTGTGCCGCGAAGCGTTCAGGGTCGAAGCGCCCGTCAGCGGTGCGACAGCCGAAGTAGCCGCTGCCGAGTTCCCAGGTCAGGTCGCCGCCGTTTTCCCGGTGATAGGCGCTGATGCTGCCTTCGCCGGTGTCGTGGGCGAAGTTGCCGAGTTTCGCCCCCTGGTTCAACGCGCGAATGGCGTTGGCGCTGAGGGAGCCGAAGCTCATGGCCGAGATGTTGAACACCGACGCCGAGTACGGCTGCGTGCACTGCGGGCCGCCGACCGTTACCCGGAAACTGCTCGGGTCGCTCAACGGCGCCGGGCGCATGGAGTGGCCGATGAATTCGAAACCCGACTGATACACATCGATCAACGTGCCGAACGGTTTGTCGGCGCTTTCGTTCTTGGCCCGTGAATAGACCAGCGAACGCTGGGCCCGGGAGAAGGGCAGGGCGTCGCTGTCGGACTCGAGCAGGTACTGGCGGATTTCCGGGCGAATACCCTCCACCAGATAGCGGATGTTGCCGAGGATCGGGTAGTTACGGCGCACGGCGTGGGGGCTTTGCAGCAGATCGAACAAGCCCACGAGGCTGAGAATGCCGGTGACGACGGTGATCGGCCAGAGCCAGTCGTGCTCCAGGAAGGGCAGGCTGGCGAGGGTAAACATCACACAGACGGCAAAGAAGGCGTAGCGGCTCAGGAGTGACAGGCTCATACGGTTTCCTTGGGTTCGGACTCGGTTTTAAAAGATCGCAGCCTGCGGCAGCGCCTACAGAATTGTGTATGGTCAGGCTTTTGTAGGAGCTGCCGAAGGCTGCGATCTTTTCATGCAATCAGGCGTTCTGTGCCTGGAGAAAAATCGAAAACAGCTCTGACTGGGATTTGATCCCCAGTTTGCTGTACATGTGTTTCTTATGGACTTTTACGGTTTCGACAGAGATTTCCAGCTTACGGGCGATTTCTTTACTGGAGCAACCGCTGAGCATCAAGCGCCCGACATCCAGCTCCCGGGCGGTCAATTGCGCGCCTTTCAGCTGCTGCACTGAAGCTTCCAGCTGCACGCGCCAGTCGGCTCGCGGCGGTGCTGGTGCGAGGGCCACGACTTCGTTGATTTCGTAGGGCAGGCGCTGGCGCAACAGGCCGAGCACCCAGGGCTGGATCAGCGACAGCAAGGCGATCTGCTGGCCGCTGAAACGCTGCTTGCTGCCCAGTGACAGGCACAGCGTACGGTCGCCTTCGAGTTGGCAATTGAACTGGATTTCATCGGCCACCACATTCAGACGAAAGTAGCGCTGGTAATACTCGGTCAGCTCGAAATGCTCCGGCGCCACTTCCGACAGGCGATAGAGCCCGGTGCGCGACTGCTCGCGACAGGCGATGTAGAACGGATCGAGCAAATACAAACCGCGCAGATAATCCTGGAACAACTGATCGGGGCTGCCGTCCGCGCCCGGGCATTCGGCGAACACTTGCGGGTGCTGATCGGCGCTGAAAAGCAGCGCCACCCAGCTGTCGAAGGTCACGTACTGATCCAGCAACCGTACCAGCTGCGTCCAGAAATTGGGCTTGTCCAGGGCGTCGATCAGTTGCCCGACCGAGCGGTGCCACGCGATGTCGTCTAACGAGAGAGTCATGCCTCTACCCCTATCGGGTTACCCCAGCGGCGTGATTCCCCGGCCGGTGGCTTGCTGCGCATACTGGCGCACAGACACCGACCGGGCAATCTTTCTGCCAGCCCGAGGTTAAGAACAAGGAATACCCATGAAAGTCGAACTCGCCCAGTTGGCGGGCCGTGACAACGACACGGCTTACAACCTCGAACACGCTCTGAAGGCGATGGCTGCCTGTGCTGCCGATACGCAGCTGATCGTGTTTCCCGAAACCCACCTGATGGGCTTCCCTTCCTTCGAGGCGTTGGCCGAAACCGCCGAACCGCTGGACGGTCCGACCGTCAGCGCGGTGCTGGCTGCGGCCCGTGAACGCAACATCGCCGTGGTGATCGGCATGGCCGAGAACGACAACGGCCGTTTCTACAACACCACGTTGCTGATCACCCCCGAAGGCATTGCACTGAAATACCGCAAGACGCACCTGTGGGCGTCGGATCGCGGGGTGTTCGAGGCCGGCGACCGTTACGCCACGTGTGAGTGGAACGGTGTGCGGGTCGGCCTGCTGATTTGCTACGACATCGAATTCCCGGAAACCGCCCGCGCCCTGGCGCAATTGGGGGCCGAACTGTTGATCGTCACCAACGGCAACATGGACCCTTACGGCCCGACTCACCGCACCGCGATCATGGCCCGCGCCCAGGAAAACCAGGCGTTTGCGCTGATGGTCAACCGGGTGGAAGAGGGCGATGGCGGGTTGGTGTTCGCGGGCGGCAGTGCGCTGGTGGATCCGCTGGGGACTTTGTTGTTCGAGGCCGGACGGGAGGAGGGGCAGTTTGCGGTTGAACTGGACCTGAATCAGCTGACGGCGGCGCGGCAGGATTATCGGTATCTGGATGATCAGCGGCTGCGGTTGCCGGGGGAGATTGTTGAGCATGCTTGTGGATTGCGGGAGCTGATGATTCCTAAAAACTGATCCGGATACTTTGTGGATTGAGCTGACCTCATCGCGAGCAAGCTCGCTCCCACAGGGGATCTTCAGCGGATACAAAATTCGTGAACGACAGAGAACAACTGTGGGAGCGAGCTTGCTCGCGATGAGGCCCTGACAGGCGACACATCTCTGTCGGCCAAAAAACCAGAACAACAACGAAACACCCGAAATTTAGCGCCGAACTCGGCTCTGCCATAAATCTAATAATTCGGAGTAGTCGCTCATGGCTCGTTTGCAACGCACCCTGTCATTGGGTTCGGTGGTGCTGTTCGGCATCGCCTACATGACGCCGATCATCGTGCTCGGCACCTTTGGCATCCTCGCTCAATCCACCGCCGGCATGGTCCCGGCCGCTTATCTGGCGGCGCTGGTGGCGATGTTTTTCACCGCCATGAGTTACGGCCGAATGGCCTCGGCGTTTCCCGTCGCTGGCTCGGCCTATAGCTATGTTCGCAAGGCGATCAGCCCGAAACTCGGTTTCATCGCCGGTTGGGCCGTGCTGCTCGACTACCTGTTCCTGCCGATGGCGATCTGGCTGATCGGCGCGGCCTACCTCAACTCCGCGTTCCCGGCCGTGCCGCAGTGGATCTGGGTGCTGGCGTTCATCGGTATCACCAGTGCGATCAACATCGTCGGCCTGAAACTGGCCAACGGCATCAACGCGTTACTGATGCTGCTGCAGTTCCTGGTGCTGATCGCCTTCGTTGCGTTGTGCGTTCATTACGTCGGTGGTGATGCGAGCACGCCGTTGTGGTCGGTCAAACCGTTCTTCAACGGTGACATGCAGATGCCGCTGATCATGAGCGGTGCAGCCATCGCCTGTTATTCATTCCTCGGGTTTGACGCGGTCAGCACCCTGACCGAAGAAACCCGCGACCCGCGCCGCACCATCCCGCGAGCGATCATGCTGATCACCCTGATCGGCGGGCTGATCTTCGTCGGTGTGTCGTACTTCGTGCAGATCGCGCATCCGTCGTTCCAGTTCGACAGCGTCGACTCGGCGGCCTATGAAATTGCCCGCAACATCGGGGGTGACCTGTTCGTGTCGATCTTCCTGATCGGCCTGATCGTCGGCCAGTTTGCGTCGGGGTTGTCGGCTCAGGCCAGCGGCTCGCGGCTGTTGTTCGCCATGGGCCGTGACGGCGTGCTGCCAAAATCGTTCTTCGGCACTTTGCATGAACGCTTTGGCACGCCGGTCAACAGCATCCTGTTGTGCGCCGTGGTCGCTTTGCTGGCACTGAAACTGGACGTCACCACCTCGACCTCGTTCATCAACTTCGGCGCGTTCCTGGCATTCAGTCTGGTGAACCTGTCAGTGATCTTTCACTACTGGATTGGCGGTGAGCACAAAGGGCTGCGTGAATTCGTGTTGTTCCTGCTGTTCCCGTTTATCGGTCTGGCGGCGGATTTGTGGCTGATGGTCAGCCTCGATCACCTGGCGATCTATCTGGGCCTGAGCTGGCTGGCGATTGGCGTGGTGTACCTGGCGGTGCTGACTGGCGGCTTCCGTCGCCAGCCACCGGAGATGGATTTCCAGGAAGCCACATAACCCCCGGACAATGCATAACCCTGTGGGAGCGAGCTTGCTCGCGATAGCGGTGAGTCAGCCAACATCTACGTTGGATGTGACTCCGCCATCGCGAGCAAGCTCGCTCCCACATTTGATTTGTGTTCAGCCTGCCAGTTTGGATTGGTGAATCGGTAACTGGACCCGAAACGTCGTGCCCACGCCAACTTCACTGCGCACCGTAATATCCCCCCGGTGTTTTTTCACGATGCCATAGGACAGGGACAACCCCAGTCCTGTCCCCTGGCCCACCGGTTTGGTGGTGAAGAACGGGTCGAAGATTTTTTGCAGGCAGTCCGGCGCAATGCCGGCGCCGGTGTCTGCGACCTCGATCCACACCGTTTCCGCTTCAAGCCCGGTGCGCAAGGTGATGGTGCCACGCTCCGGGCCGATGGCCTGAGAGGCGTTGACGATCAGGTTCATGATCACCTGATTGATTTGCGAAGGCAGGCATTCGATGTCGGGCAGGACCTGATATTCCTTGAGCACATCGGCCTTGTACTTGAGTTCGTTGGCGACAATGTTCAAGGTCGATTCGATGCCCTGTTGCAGATTGGCCCACTGCCATTCCTGATTGGAGTCCACCCGGGAGAAGTCCTTCAGGTCCTTGACGATCTGCCCGACCCGGTTGATGCCGTCCTTGGATTCCTTGATCAGTAGCGGAATGTCCTCGCGCAGGAACTCCAGCTCCACCCGTTCGCGCAGTTGGTGCAAACGCTCGATGAGCTCGCTGGAGCCGATCGCCTCTTCCGCATCCCGATAGGCGTCGAGCATTTCCTGCAATTGTTTGAAGTAGCCATCCAGGGTGCCGAGGTTGGAGGAAATGAAGCCGATGGGGTTGTTGATTTCATGGGCGACGCCGGCCGCGAGTTGCCCCAATGAGGCGAGTTTTTCCGATTGCACCAGTTGGGTTTCCAGCTGTTTGCGCTCGTCGATTTCCCGCTGCAACTCAACGCTGGCCTCTGTGAACTGACGGGTTCGGCGCTCGACCATTTGCCCTAAATGGTCCATCTGCACGCTGGCCCGTTCGGTCATGTCCCATTTGGTCAACAGGGTGTTGGCCATCTGCTGGACTTCAATGTTGTCGAACGGCTTTTTCAGAATCAGCAGCCGGTCATGCGCCTGCAATCGATCGAGCAGTTCATCCCAGGAATAGTCGGAATAGGCGGTGCACACCACCACTTGCAGGCGCGGGTCGGCCTGCCACAAATGTTCGATAGTCTGCGCACCGTCCCAGCCCTCGGGCATGCGCATGTCGACGAAGGCCAGGGCGTAGGGGCGGTTTTCCTGCATGGCTCCGTTCAGTTTGTCCAGGCCTTCCTGGCCGCCATAGGCCGAGTCCAGCTCGAACAGTGCCCTGGTTGATTTCACTTCGCTGCCAAACAGCGCGGCCTCCATCTCGTCCAGTTCGACGGTCTGCTCCGGCATGGGCGTGAGAATCTTGCGGAAGTCCACGTGAATGGACGGCGTATCGTCGATCAGCAGAATGCGTCGGTTCGAACGCTCGCTCATGCTTCCTCCGGTACGGCTTTCAGCGGAATCTGCAAGGTGAACAGCGCACCCTTGCCCGGTCCGTCGCTATGGGCGGTGAGGTGGCCGTTCATTTCGATGGCGGCCAGGGCGCAGCTGTGCAGGCCGAAGCCATGGCCTTCCTTGCGGGTGGTAAATCCGTGGGCAAAGATGCGCGTCATGTTTTCCTCGGCGATGCCTTCGCCGTCATCCTTGACGCTGACTTGCAGGGTCTTGTCTTCGACGATTTTGACCCCCAGGGTCATTTGCCGCGGGCGGTTGCTGAGGTCGGACATGGCGTATTTGGCGTTGCTGATCAGGTTGATCAGGATCAGCAGCAACCGGTGTTTATCACCCATGACCTGCGGCACATCGCTGTACTCCTTGACCACCGTGACGTGGTGTCGGGTCAGGGCGCCGGAGTTCATGCGCAGGGCATCTTCCAGCAATTCGCTGATGTGCAGCGGTTCCATCAGGCTGTTGGCGCCCGCGTAGGATTGCTGGGTGGAGACGATGTCCTTGATGTGGTCCACGCTTTTGGTCAATTGGGCCAGTTCGTCGGTCATGCCTTGTTGTTCCAGGGCTATCGCGTCCACCAGCTGATTCAGGTAACCCGGTAGCAACTTGCCTTTCGCGTCCTCGGACAGAAAGGTGCCGAGGTCGCCTGGGTGTTCGTTGATCAGCTGCATGGCCTTGCCCAGGCCCTGCGCTTTACTGGCGCGCAGTTTGCGGGTCACCAGGTCGGCCGAAATGTTCACGCTGTTGAGCACGTTGCCGACGTTGTGCAGCACATTGGTGGCGATCTCGGCCATGCCGGCCTGACGCGCGGTGTCGAGCAGTTCGCTCTGGGTATCCTTGAGTTCGCGGGTGCGCTCTTCAACCCGCAGCTCCAGGTCGTCATTGGCGGTTTGCAGGGCTTTATTGACGCGATTGATCACCGTGAAACTGCGCATCAGGTGAATCGCCAGGTACACCAGCAGCAACACCAGCAGCACCGAAAACAACAGCATGTAGAAGTGATAGCGCTGGTCGACCGCATCGGCCCGCTGCTGGTCGGTGTTCAACAGGCTGGTGATGTCGTCCAGGCGTTCGGCCACGGGAATGACTTCGATGTTTTCCAGTAAACGGTTGACCACTGGCTGCTCACGCATAATCAGCGCGATGTGGTTGCTCAGAATATCGAGGGGGCTGTGGAACTGCTCCGGCAGTCGAAGTTTGTTCACGCCCAGTTTGTTCAAACCCACCAGAATTTCGGCAGCCTTGTCGTTAGAGGTCACCATGGCGAATTCCATGGTACTGAGCACCAAGTCATAAGTGTCGTTGGCGATGTTCTGCAGTTGCAGTTTGTCGCCGTCGTGCAGCTGGGCGAGTGGTTCCTGAATGTCGTCTTCGGCAGTCGGCAGAAACGCCAGCGAGTTGCGCAGCACCGCATTGTGGGACTTTAACTGCTCCACCAAGCGGGTCTTTTCCTGGATGGCGGTCAGGTACGCATCATGGCTGGCGCGCCAGACGGGCGAGTCATTGCGGCCGTGGTTCGACTCCATGGTGTCGAACCGCTCCCAAAGGGTCGTTATCTCGGTCAGTGGTGAGACCAACGGATCGTAGTTGTGACTGATGGCGATCCTGGCCTTGAGGATCTCGGTTTCCCATTGTGCGTTCAGCTGCTTGATCCGGCCGATCAAGTCCCGGGATTCGGTGTAGTTCGTCGTCTGGTTCGAGCTGGATTTGAGGTACAGGAACAGCAGCACCGAAGCCAGCATCAGGGCCACGACGCTGAGCAACGCCAGGTTGCGGCGGTTAGATGTTTTCATAAGGGCTTGCCTCCCCATTCACCGGTCAGGGTCTTGAGGAATTTGATGATCAGGGTCTTGTCGTCGGCAGAGGGAATACGACCGAGCTGGAACGTGAACATCACATCCACCGCCTCTTCGAGGGTCTTGGCCGAACCATCGTGAAAGTACGGCGCGGTCACGGCGACGTTGCGCAGGCTCGGGACCTTGAACACGTTGCGGTCCTCTTCGTCCTTGGTGACCAGATAGCGGCCCAGGTCGGCTTCGGTGGGGTTGCCCCGAGTCTTGAAGTAGTCGCCCATGACCCCGAACTTCTGGAACATGTTGCCGCCGATGTTGACGCCCTGATGGCAGGCGATGCAGCCGTAGTCCTTGAAGCGTTGGTAACCGTACTTTTCGTCTTTGGTGAGAATGTCGGTATCGCCCATCAGGTATTGGTCGAAACGCGAGTTGGCGCTGATCAGCGTGCGTTCATAGGTGGCCAGGGCATTCTGCACATTGTTCAGGGTCACGCCGTCCGGGTAGGCGTTGGCGAAGGAGGTCTGATAAGCCGCATCGGCGGTCAGCGTCTGCACCACATGTTCCCAGTTACTGCCCATTTCACTGGGGCTTTGCACCACACCGTGGATTTGGGTTTCCAGGGTGTCGGCGCGGCCGTTCCAGAATTGTCGGAAATTCAGACTGGCGTTGAACACGCTGGGGGTGTTGATCGTCACTGGAACGCCGTTGAACCCGATGGAAAACGCCTTGTTGTCGGCACCGCCGCTTTCCAGTCGATGGCAACTGGCGCAGGACAGTGAGTTGTTGACCGACAAGCGTGTCTCGTTGAACAACTGGCGACCGAGTTCTATCTTCAGCGGATTTTGCTGGGGCACCGCCGGCAATGGTTTGAGCGGTTCATCCAGCGGCGCGGCGCCAGCGTTCAGACAGAGCCCGAACAACGGCGCCAATAGCAGGCGGTGAAAGGAAGGCGACATCTGATAATTCCTTGGCGTAGGGCCTGTGTGTCGTTGCGCATCGTTCACGTGGCTGCGGATGAAGAGGGCTTCACCGACCCCAGATACCGGACGAAGGCGTCCGGCTCCACGGCTTTGCTGAAGTAGAAACCCTGGCCCTCCTCGCATTGATGGGCCTTGAGGAAATTCAGTTGTTCGAGGGTTTCCACCCCTTCGGCAATGATGGTCAGCTTGAGGCTCCGGCCCAGGCTGATGATGGCGCTGACCAGCGCGGCGTCGTTGCTGTCGTTGCTTAAACCGCGAATGAACGACTGGTCGATTTTCAACACGTCGATGGGAAAACGCCGCAAGTAGCTCAGGCTGGAATAACCGGTACCGAAGTCATCGATGGCCAGTCGCACGCCCATCACCTTGAGCCGGGTCAGGGCGGTCACCGTGGTTTCGACGTTCTGCATCAACACGCCTTCGGTGATTTCCAGCTCCAGCAAGGCCGGCTCCAGACCTGTTTGTTTGAGTGTCTGTTCGATGCCGTCGACAAAGTCCCGCTGACGGAAATCGATGGCCGACATGTTCACCGACATACAGATCTTCGGCAGCCCCGCAGCCTGCCAGGCGCAGGCTTGTCGACACGCCTCGGCCAGCACCCATTTGCTCAACGGCACGATCAAACCGCTGTCTTCGGCCACACTGATGAAATCCGAGGGGTAGACCAGGCCGTGCCCCGGTTTTTGCCAGCGAATCAGCGCCTCGGCACCGACCACCTGGCCACTGCCCAGGTCCAGTTTGGGCTGGTAATGCAGGACAAATTCGTTGCGTTCCAGCGCCAGGCGAATGCCGCTCTCGATGCTTTGCTGATCCCGGGCGCGCTGGTTCATCTCGTCGATGAAAAAACTGAAATCGTTCGGGCCGCTTTCCTTGACGTTGCGCATCGCGGTTTCGGCTTTCTTGATCAGCGCGATCGCATCGAAGCCGTCGTCCGGGTAAATACTGATGCCCAGGCTGGCGGTCACGCTCAGGTCATGGCCGGCGATGTGCTGGGGCGCGCGGATAGCGTTCAAGAGTTTTTCGGCGATGCCCTTGGTCTGCTGGGGATGGTGGACATCGGCGAGGATCACCACGAATTCATCGGAACCGTAGCGGAACACCGAGTCGGACTCGCGCACCGTCGCCACCAGATTGCGCCCGACCTGTTTAAGCATTTCGTCACCGGCCGGATGACCCAGGGCATTGTTGATGCGCTTGAAGCGATCGAGGCCCAGAAACATCACGGCCAGTTGCTTGTCATGGCGTCGGGACAGGGCCAGGGACTGGTTCAACCGGTCACCGAGCAATGTGCTGTTGGGCAGCTCGGTCAGTACGTCGTACTGCAACAGGTGCGACACCTTGAGCAGTTCGTGGACCCGCGCTTCAATGGTTTGCTCCAGGTTCAGGACCTTCATCGCCGCGTCCTGTGCCATCTGCCATTTCCAGGTCAGGGCACTGGCCATCTGACGGATTTCCAGGCTGTCGAAGGGTTTTTTCAGCACCAGTAACTGGTCGCCGAATTCCAGCCGTTCGGCCATGTCTTCCCAGGTGTAATCGGAATAGGCCGTGCACAACGCGATTTGCAGGTGAGGGTCGGCCTTCCACAGTTGTTCGATGGTTTCCAGGCCGTCCCAGCCCGGTGGCATGCGCATGTCGGTGAACGCCATGGCATAGGGGCGACCTTCGGCCAGGGCGCGCTTGACCAGTTCGAGGGCTTCCTGGCCCTGGTAGGCCGAGTCGAGCTGGAACGTCAGCCGATCAAGCTGCACGGTGCCGAACAGGGCTTCTTCTGCGCTGGCCAGGGTCTGTTCGCCTCCGGGCTCTTCACCTTCGATCTCAGGGCCAAGAATCTTGCGAAAATCCTCATGAATCGAGGGCGTGTCGTCGATGATCAAGATGCGCCGGTTAGTCCGCACGAAAGGCGTTTTCATCCTTTGTCCTCCGTGAAGCGTGGCGGGTTGTCCAGAATCGGCCCGATGTCGTGGTTCGGGGGCACGATGCTGCCGGCTTTCAGCAGCTCGGCAGCCTGCTGGCTGCTGACCGCTTTACTGAAGAAGTAACCCTGGGCGTTCATCGGTGAACCGGTGGCCATCAGCGAGCTGCGCTGCTCCTGGGTTTCGACGCCCTCGGCAATGATGCCGATCCCGACTTCACGGGCGAAGTTGATGATGGCGCGCAGGGTGTTCGCGCTGGCCGGATCGCGGGCGGCGGTGTCGATGAAGGCCTGAGCGAGTTTCAGGTGATTGACCTGGTAGGTCTTGAGGTAGTCGAACGAGGAATACTCGGTGCCGAAGTCGTCGATGGCGATCTTCACGCCTAGTTCGCGCAGGCGCGGCAGCACATCGTTGTGGGTCCATTTGGTCTGGGCCAGCGTCGCTTCCGTGACGTCGAAGCGCAGGTCCCAGGGGCAGAGTTCCCAGCGCGCGGTGGTGCGCAGCACGTCATAGATCAGTTCTGGACCACTCTTGAGTTGAGCCAGGGACAGTTTGATCGCAATCACCGGCGGCGCCATGCCTTCGTCGCGCCATTGGCGCATTTGCTGGCAGGCGCGATCCAGCACCCAATGACCGAGTGCGATGATGGTGCCGGTCTTTTCCGCCGCGGGCAGGAACGCCGGGGCTTCCAGTAAACCGCGCTCAGGGTGGTTCCAGCTGACCTGAGCTTCCATGCCGAGGATTTTGCCGCTGCTCAGGTCCACTTCCGGCCAGTAATGCAGTTCGAGTTCCTGGTGTTCGATGGCCGCTCTCAAGTCGCTGGCGATGGTCATGCGTTCGACCACCTCCTGATTGATCTCCTCGGAATGGAAGTGGTACTGGTTGCGGCCCTTTTCCTTGGAGCGATACAGCGCCATGTCGGCTTGGGTCAGCAGGCCATCGGCGCTGGTGCTTTCCGGGGTACAGCTACTGATGCCGATACTCACGGAGACCCGCACATCATTGCCGGCCAGGGAATAGGGCAGTACCAACGTGTCGCGGATCTTGGCGGCCAGGGCCGCAGATTGGGTCGGGTCGCCGACGTCCAGCTGCAAGATCGCGAACTCGTCACCGCCGAGGCGGGCAACCACATCGTTTTCGCGCACACAGGCTTTGATCCGGCGTGCAACCTCTTGCAGCAACAGGTCGCCCACCGGATGGCCGAGGGTGTCGTTGATGCGTTTGAAGTGATCCAGGTCCAGGTAAAACATGGCGAACGGTGCCGCCCCCCGACGCGCAGAGGCGAATGCCTGGTGCAACCGCTCGATCAGCGTCGCACGGTTGGCCAGCCCGGTCAGCCCGTCGGTGCGGGCCAGCAGGGCTATTTTCTCCTCGGCCAGTTTGCGTTCGGTGATGTCGATGATGATGCCTTCGACTTCCAGCAAACGGCCCTCATCATCGCGCACCGGGATGTAGCGGTTTTCGACCCAGCGCCAGGCTCCTTCGCCAGTGCGCATCCGGAATTCGATGGAAGCGCCTGCCGCATGACGGTCCAGCACCCGGGCCATGGCGGTGTCGACCTTGGTTTGATCATCGGGATGGATCAGTTCCTGGGCCCAGTTGGCCGAGGCGACCAGTTTCGCCGCGACATGACCGTATTTGGTGATGTTGTGCGAGATATACATCAACGGAAACGACGGCTCGCCGCGCAACCGATACAGAATGGTGGGGCTGTTCTGCACGATGATGTTGGCGTCGGACAGCTCGCGGGTGCGTTCTTCGACCGCCTGTTCGAGCAGCGACATCTTCAGCTCTGCGTCTTCGGTCATTTGCCACTTGGCCGTCAATGCGCTGGCCATCTGGCGGATTTCGATGGCATCGAAGGGTTTTTTGAGAATCAGCAGGCGATCGCCCAGTTCCAGGCGTTCGTCGATGTCTTCCCAGGAATAGTCGGAATAAGCGGTGCAGAGCGCCACTTGCAGCTTGGGATCGACCTGCCACAGCCGTTCGATGGTTTCCAGCCCGTCCCAGCCCGGCGGCATGCGCATGTCGATGAAGGCCATCGCGTAGGGCATGTCGTTGGCCAGCGCCGTTTCGACCTTGTCCAGGGCTTCGAGGCCCTGAAACGCCGAGTCGAGCACGAAGCTCTGCAGCGATAGCGCCGCAGGGGTGCCGAACAGGGCGTTTTCAGCGCTGATCAGGCTGTCGTCATCGATCGATGGCGGACTGAGGATCTTGGCGAAGTCCGCATGAATCGAGGCGGTGTCGTCGACGATAAGAATCCGTCGGTTGGTCCGCGCCAGCAGCGTATTTATCGACATGCGCCAGTACCGGCAGCAGTTTGATGCGGTGTTCTCATAGGGGGCTTCCTTTCCCTGATCACCTGGCCGAACGTACAGATTATGGATCCGAGTCAGCTGAGCATAGTCGCCTGTCCAGCACTTCGCGCAACTCAATGAGCTGAATCATTTCCGTTGGCGGGCTGAAAATCATCTAGCCTGTAGGTCAGGCTCCGGCAATAGGGGATGTTTGCCTCGGGGCCTGCCACAACGATGTGCCCGTTTCACTTGAGGTGACGCCATGGAAGAGCAACTCCCCACGATTTTGTCCGATAAACCCAAGATACTGCTGGTCGATGATGAGGAGTCAATCCTCAACAGCCTGCGTCGCCTGTTACGCGGCCAGCCCTACGAGGTGCTGCTGGCCACCAGCGGTGCCCAGGCGCTGGAGATCATGGAGCAACACTCCATTGACCTGGTGATGACCGACGCACGCATGCCCAATATGGACGGCGCCACGCTGCTGGCCCGCATCCATCAGCTTTACCCGACGACCACCCGGATTCTGCTCACCGGCTACGCGGACATGCCGACGATCATCAAAGCGATCAACGAAGGGCAGATTCACCGCTACATCAGCAAACCCTGGAACGACGAGGAAATGCTCCTGACCTTGCGCCAGGCCTTGGCTCATCAACATTCCGAGCGCGAACGCCAGCGCCTGGAGCAGTTGACCCGGCAGCAGAACGCCCAGTTGAAGTCGCTCAACATCACCCTGGAAAAACACGTCGCCGCCCGTACCGCCGAGCTGCAGCAGACTGCCGACATGCTCGACCTGGCCTACGAAGAACTCAAGCACAGCTATGTCACCGGCACCGAGGTGTTCTCGCTGCTGGCCAACCTGCGCTTGCCGCCGGCCAAGCAGACCAACCGCCAGATCATCGAACTGGTGCGGGTCTACTGCAAACTTCATGGCCTGGACGAGGGCACCAGTCGCGACCTGACCATGGCCGCGGCGCTTTACAACATCGGCAAGCTGAGCTGGACCGACAGCATGATGACCGCGCCCGCGGACCTGCTGCACCACAATGATCGGGAGCGTTATCGCGGTTATCCCAAGCAGAGCGAATCGCTGTTGATGACCCTCGACCCGATGAAGGACGCCGCCCGTCTGATTCTTCATCATCAGGAGCGCTGGGATGGCAGCGGTTTCCCCGACCGGCTCAAGGGCGAGGCGATTCCGTTCGGTTCGCGCCTGCTGAAACTGGCGGTGGATTTCATCGAGTTGCAGCGCGGGCTGATCCTCGAGCGGCAAATGAACAGCGATGAAGCGCTGGTCTACATCCGCAGCTATGCCGGGAGGCTCTACGATCCCGAACTGGTGGAGGATTTCATCCAGGTCTGTGCCGCGTACCTGAGCGATGTCTCGTTGGCCGATCCGTCGGTCAAGGTGCTGACCACACGGGAAGTGGCGGCGGGCATGATCCTGGCGCGCAACCTCAATGCCGACAACGGCATGCTGCTGCTCAATGCCGGCAAGGTGTTGAACGGGCCGCTGGTGGAGAAGTTGATCGCCTTCGAAGCCATGGAAGGCGCGAAATACAGCATATTTGTGAAGGTGCCGGAGGAAGTGAACGGCGCGATTCTCGAGGCGGGTTAAGTTTTCCAGGTCGTGCATTACCCAATGTGGGAGCTAGCCTGCTCGCGAAGGCGGTGTGTCAGACAACCTCTCTGTTGAATGTGACATTGCCTTCGCGAGCAGGCTCGCTCCCACAGGGGCTCGGCCGATGCTTTTTCGGGGTGACGAAGCGGCAGCAGCCATGTGATCCTTGCGCCTTTTTCCAAGGACGATCCTGATCCATGACGCTGTCATCCGCTGCTGCACCCCGCCTCATCCGCATCGCCGCTGCCCTGTTGATCGGTCCGGACGGTCGCACGCTGTTGGTCCGCAAGCGCGGCACCGAAGCGTTCATGCAGCCGGGGGGCAAGATCGAAGCTCATGAGCAACCGGTCCACGCGCTGGCCCGTGAACTGGAAGAAGAATTGGGCCTGGTCATCGATCCGGCCCACGCCACTTATCTCGGGCAATTCTCGGCACCGGCCGCCAACGAGCCCGGCTTTACCGTCCAGGCCGAACTCTTTCAGCTGACCATCGATTCAGACGTTTCGCCTGCGGCGGAGATCGAAGAAGTGCGCTGGATCGACCCGGCCACCGACGGTAATGTCACGCTGGCGCCATTGACACGGGACCTGATCCTGCCGTTTTATCGAGCTTCGCTCACCGAAACTGCCTGATTATTCCCGGACGAAGGACTGCCCATGATCCCGCTTCAAGACTTACTGATCTTCGCCGCTGCCGCGTTGCTGATGGTGCTGACGCCGGGGCCGAACATGATTTACCTGATCTCCCGTTCGATCTGCCAGGGGCGCAAGGCCGGTGTGACTTCGTTGCTCGGTGTGGTCGCGGGGTTTTTCGTGCACCTTTTCGCGGCGGCTGCCGGTTTGACCGCGGTGTTTCTGGCGGTGCCGATGGCCTACGAAGTGCTGAAGTGGGCTGGCGCGCTGTACCTGATGTGGTTGGCCTGGCAAGCCGTTAAACCGGGTGCGCGTTCACCGTTCGAAGCGCAGCAGTTGCCGCCGGACTCATCGCGCAAACTGATCACCATGGGCTTTCTGACCAGCGCCCTGAACCCGAAGATCGCCGTGTTTTATTTGTCGGTGTTTCCGCAGTTCATCACGCCTGAGCATGGCTCGGTGTTCACCCAAAGCATCATTCTGGGTCTGACTCAGATCAGCGTCAGTTTCGGCGTCAATCTGCTGATCGCGCTGTTCGCCGCGGGCATCGCCTCCTGGTTCGTCAACAACCCGTCCTGGCTGGCGGTGCAGCGCTATTTCATGGGGTTCGTGCTGTCGGCGCTGGCGGTGCGACTGATGTTGGAACAACGACGGATGGCTTGAACATGTGGATTGAACGGCTTGATGCCAGTCATGCTCTGGATTATCGGGCGCTGATGCTCGAAGCCTATGACCTGCATCCCCAGGCGTTTACCTCCAGCGTGCGCGAACGCGCCGTGATGCCGTTGAGTTGGTGGGAATCACGCCTGAGCAGCAAGCAGGACGTGGTGTTCGGCGCGTTCGAAGGCGGTGAGTTGGCGGGCATCGTCGGCCTGGCCTTCGAGCCTCGGGAAAAGGCCCGGCACAAGGCGACATTGTTTGGCATGTACGTGTCGGGCAAGGTCCAGCAACGCGGGTTCGGTTATCAACTGGTGCAGGCCGCCCTGGCTGAAGCGCAGAACCATAAAGGTCTGAAGCTGATGCAACTGACCGTCACCGCCGGCAATGACGCCGCGTTCAACTTGTACCAGCGTTGCGGCTTCATCCAGTTCGGTCTCGAACCTTTGGCGGTACGGGTGGGCGAAGACTACTTCGACAAAGTCCACATGTGGCGCGAGCTCTAAAGATCGCAGCCTCGTTTCACTCGACAGCTCCTACAGGGTTTGGCGAACACCTGTAGGAGCTGTCGAGTGAAACGAGGCTGCGATCTTTTGATTACCACTATTTAGTCAGCGAACGGCGCTGACGCCGTCGAGTGTCGAGAACGACGTGTCCTTGGCCGTCAGCAAGAAATCGCGCATGTAGGGCGCATCCAGCATGTCGGCGCGAATCCCGGCGTACAGCGTCGCAAACAAACCTTTCTCGCCCAGCCGCTTGGCCTTCACATAACCCCGTGAGCTGTATTCATGCAGCGCCCAATGGGGCATGCCGCACACGCCGCGGCCGCTAGCCACCAATTGCATCATCATCACCGTCAGTTCCGACGTGCGGACCTGCGCCGGTTCGACGTCGGCCGGTTCCAGGAAACGGGTGAAGATGTCCAGCCGATCACGCTCCACCGGGTAGGTGATCAGCGTTTCCGTGAGCAAATCTTCCGGGACGATGTAGGCCTTATTTGCTAATCGGTGCTGGTTGGCGACCGCGAGCATCGCTTCATAGGTGAACAACGGCACGTAAGTGATCCCGGCCAGTTCCAGCGGGTCGGAGGTCACCACCAAATCCAGATCGCCACGGGCCAGCGCAGGCAGCGGTGCGAATGAGAACCCTGAGGCCAGGTCCAGTTCGACTTCCGGCCAGGCATCGCGGAACTGGTCGATGGTAGGCATCAGCCACTGGAAGCAGCTGTGGCACTCGATCGCCATGTGCAAACGCCCGGCCGTGCCACCGGCCAGCCGCGCGATATCGCGCTCGGCACCGCGCAGCAATGGCAGGGTGGCGTCGGCCAGTTGCAGCAGACGCAAACCGGCGCTGGTGAAACGCACCGGTTTGGTCTTGCGCACGAACAGCGGCATCCCCAGCCGTTCCTCAAGCTCCTTGAACTGATGGGACAGGGCGGACTGCGTCAGGTGCAAGCGGTCAGCCGCATCCACCAGGCTATCGGCTTCGCGCAAGGCGTGCAGGGTCTTCAGGTGACGGATTTCAAGCACCGGGGGCTCCATGAGGAAAACTTGTGATCAACACGAAAAGGTTGAGTTTGTCTCATGTTGGGTTGGGTGTCGACAATAGCGCCATCTTTTACAGGGAGAAATTCACCATGGCTCTGGCCCATACACTTGGTTTCCCGCGCATCGGCGCTGACCGCGAACTGAAAAAAGCCCTCGAATCCTACTGGAAGGGCGATCTGGATCAGGACGCGCTGAAAAGCGTCGGCCGCCAATTGCGCGCCACCCACTGGCAATTGCAGAAAGACGCCGGCATCGACCTGCTGCCCGTGGGCGACTTCGCCTGGTACGACCAGGTCCTGACCCATTCCTTGACCTTCGGCGTGATCCCGGAGCGTTTCGACAGCGCCAAGGACTCGCGCGGCCTGCCGACCCTCGACACCCTGTTCGCCATGGCCCGTGGCGCCACGGCTGCCTGCTGCGGCGGCGAGCACAGCAAAGCGCAATATGCCCAGGAACTGACCAAGTGGTTCGACACCAACTACCACTACCTGGTCCCGGAATTCACCGCTGACCAGCAATTCAAACTGAGCTGGGAACAGCTGTTCGACGAAGTTGACGAGGCGAAGGCGCTGGGCCACAACGTCAAACCGGTGATCATCGGCCCACTGACTTACCTGTGGCTGGGCAAAGCCAAAGGCAACGACTTCGCCAAACTCGACCTGCTGGAACGTCTGCTGCCGATCTATGGCGAAATTCTCGGTCGTCTCGCCGCTCAAGGCGTGGAGTGGGTGCAGATCGACGAACCGATCCTGACCCTCGACCTGCCACAGGCCTGGAAAAACGCCTTCGAACGCGCCTATCACATCCTTCAATACTCGCCGCTGAAAAAACTGGTGGCGACCTACTTCAGCGGTCTGGAAGACAACCTCGGCCTGGCGGTCAGCCTGCCGGTGCAAGGCCTGCACATCGATGCCGTGCGCGCGCCGGATCAGCTCGGCCAGGTGCTGGACCGTCTGCCGACCTACAAGATTCTCTCGGTGGGCCTGGTCAACGGTCGCAACGTCTGGCGCTGCGAACTGGAGCAAGTCCTCGCGCAACTGCAGCCGGCCCAGGAACGCTTTGGCGACAACCTGTGGGTCAGCAGTTCCTGCTCGTTGCTGCACAGCCCGGTGGACCTGGATCGCGAAGACAAACTCGACCCGGAATTGAAAAGCTGGCTGGCGTTTGCCGTGCAGAAGTGCGGCGAAATCGCCGTGCTGCGCGATGCCCTGAACGACCCGCAATCACCCAAGGTGCAAGCCGCACTCACCGAAAGCCGTGCCATTCAAGCCAGCCGCGCCGAGTCGCCGCGTATTCATAAAGCCGAGGTGCAGGCACGGATAAACGCGATCAGTGACAAGGACAGCCAACGTCACTCGCCGTTCGCCAAACGCATCGAGCAGCAACGTGCGCGGTTGAAATTGCCGGCATTCCCGACCACGACCATCGGTTCGTTCCCGCAGACCGGTTCGATTCGTCTGGCACGCCAGGCGTTCAAGCAAGGCAAGCTGTCGGCCAACGATTACACCGACGCCATGCACAGCGAAATCCGCCATGCCGTGCAAGTTCAGGAACGCCTGGGCCTGGACGTGCTGGTTCACGGTGAAGCCGAACGTAACGACATGGTCGAGTACTTCGCCGAGCAACTGGACGGCTACCTGTTCACCCGTTTTGGCTGGGTGCAAAGCTACGGTTCGCGCTGCGTGAAACCGGCGATTATCTACGGCGACCTGAGTCGGCCGAATGCCATGACCGTCGACTGGATCACCTATGCTCAGAGCCTGACCGACAAGGTCATGAAAGGCATGCTCACCGGTCCCGTGACCATGCTGATGTGGTCGTTCCCGCGTGAAGACGTCTCGCGCAAAATCCAGGCGCAGCAACTGGCGCTGGCCTTGCGCGATGAAGTGGTGGACCTGGAAACCGCCGGCATCAAGATCGTGCAGATTGACGAAGCCGCCTTCCGTGAAGGCTTGCCACTGCGTCGGGCGCAATGGCAGGAATACCTCGACTGGGCGGTGGAAGCTTTCCGCTTGAGCGCCTCCGGTGTACGTGACGAAACCCAGATTCACACCCACATGTGCTACAGCGAATTCAACGATGTGATCGAGTCCATCGCAGCGATGGACGCCGATGTGATCACCATCGAAACCTCGCGTTCGGACATGGAATTGCTGGAGGCTTTCGAAGCGTTCGACTACCCGAACGACATCGGTCCGGGCGTCTACGACATCCACTCGCCACGGGTGCCGGACACGGCCGAAATGGTCAAGTTGATGAGCAAAGCCGTGAAGCGCATTCCGGCGGAGCGGTTGTGGGTGAACCCGGATTGCGGGTTGAAGACCCGGGCGTGGCCGGAGACTGAGGCGGCGTTGGTGAACATGGTGGCGGCGGCGCGGCAGTTGCGCAGTCAGTTGGCTTAAGGTCCCCATCGCGAGCAGGCTTGCTCCCACATTGGATTGATGTCGATCAGAGATGTTGTGTACGACATCAATCCTGTGGGAGCGAGCCTGCTCGCGAAGAACGATAACGCGGTCCTGAAAATGACCGTTCGGCACTCTTCATCAAACTGTCACGTAACTGTGGCAGCGCGCTTGAACAAACTTCATCAGACTCGCGCTCTACTGGAGTTCTGCGTTTCGGTGTTTTTTCATGTGTGCACGATTTTTCTCGACAGCGGTTTTCCTGGCCGCGCTGTTGTTCGGCCTGCCGTCCTTGGCGGCGTCTCGTTGCGATATCAATGTTCCGACCGAGCGGGTCGATCTGGCACAGGTGAGCTTGGCGTACCAGAGCATCGGCCGTGCGTCGGACCCTGCGTTGTTGCTGGTGATGGGCCTTGGCGGGCAGTTGATTCACTGGCCGGATGAGGTGGTGGTCGCGCTGTGTCAGCAGGGTTTTCGGGTGATTCGTTATGACAATCGCGATGTCGGGCTCTCGACCTGGCGACAAACGCCCGTCGACGCGAACCTGACCTTCGAAGTGCTGCGCTACAAACTGGGTTTGCCGGTGTCAGCGCCATACACCCTGACCGATATGGCTGACGATGCTTTTGGCTTGATGGATGCGTTGCACGTCGAGCAATTCCACGTGTTGGGCGCGAGCATGGGCGGGATGATCGCCCAGCACATGGCAGCGATGGCGCCGCAACGGGTCGAGAGCCTGACCCTGATCATGACCAGTTCCGGGGCCGAAGGCTTGCCGGCGCCGAGTGCGGCGTTGGTGCAACTGTTGTCGCGTCGTGGGGCGCCCAATCGCGAAGTGGCGCTGGAGCAGCAAGCCGATTTGCTGGCGGCGCTGGGCAGTCCGACGGTGAGCGATGATCGGCAGGCATTGCTGCATCAGGCGGCGCAGTCCTATGACCGGGCATTCAACCCCGAGGGTGTGAAGCGCCAGATCATGGCGATCCTTGCCGAGCGCAGTCGTGTGGCACTGCTCAATCAACTCCGCGTTCCGACGCTGGTGGTTCACGGTACTGCTGATCCGTTGCTGCCAGTCATGCACGGTGTGCACCTGGCGGCGCATATCCGCGGCAGTCAGTTGAAGCTGATTCCGGGGTTGGCGCATCGTTTCCAGGAGGCGTTCAAGGCGCCGTTGCTGGCGGCGGTGTTGCCGTATTTGCAGTCGCATCGTGAAGACACTTCGCATTGGGCGCAGATTGATCCAGTGGTCGAACACAACCTGCTGTAACCCCCCGATTAAATGTGGGAGCGAGCTTGCTCGCGATGGCGGTGTGTCAGTCACCGTAGATGTCGTCTGGAAGGTGGCCATCGCGAGCAAGCTCGCTCCCACAAGGGACCTGCGCGCTCCGGTCTTTCGGGTGTATCGTTCGAACTTTCCGGCGCGTTCCAGTCTGCGAGGTGTGTGATGAGTACCCCCCTGAAAATCGATTTCGTCAGCGATGTGTCCTGCCCCTGGTGCGTCGTCGGCCTCTACGGCCTGACCCGGGCCCTGGATTTGCTGGGCGACGAGGTGCAGGCCGAAATCCGTTTCCAGCCGTTCGAACTGAACCCGAAGATGGGGCCTGAAGGGCAGAACATCACCGAACACATCACCGAGAAGTACGGCTCGACGCCCGAGCAATCCCAGAAGAACCGCGAGATGATCCGCGCACGCGGCGCTGAGGTCGGGTTTGCGTTTCGCACGGACGGCAACAGCCGCATCTACAACACCTTCGATGCCCACCGCTTGCTGTTCTGGGCGGGACTGGAAGGGTTGCAGTTCAATCTGAAAGAGGCGCTGTTCAAGGCGTATTTCACCGAGGGCGGCAATCCGTCCGACCATAGGCAGTTGGCGCAGATCGCCGAAAGCGTGGGGCTGGATCGGCAGCGGGCCGAGGCGATACTAGCGTCGGACGAGTTCGTCAAAGAGGTTCGTGAGGAAGAGCAGCTGTGGCTATCGCGCGGGGTGAGTTCGGTGCCGACCGTGGTATTCAACGGGCAGTACGCCGTCAGTGGCGGGCAGCCGGTGGACGCCTTTGTCGGGGCGATTCGGCAGATCATGAGTGAAGCGAAGGGCGGGACGGTTAATGGCTGAGTTTTAGCGGTCGTTTCTAGAGTCACCCCTCACCCTAACCCTCTCCCCAGGGGTAGAGGGGACTGACCGAGTTGTACTTGGAGCTACATCGACCTGAAATACCGAGTCGAGCTCAGGTTTGAAAAGCACAATGATCGGCTCCCTTTCCCCTCTCCCCCGTGGGGAGAGGGCTGGGGTGAGGGGTGGTTCTAAAACCGATCACATCAGTCAGCCGTGAAGGCGAACCCATACAGTGACCAGCACCGTAGCCGCCATCAACCAAGCCACCGCCGCCACAGCGAGCGAAGCCTCCAGCCGCATCCGGTCCACCATCACATACAACGTCGCCAGGTAGATGAAGTAAGGAATGATCGACCACATCCCAAACACGATGGTGGTCTTCAAGTCCTCCAGCGAACGCCCCTTGCCGACGATGTAATGCGCAATCAGCGCAAAGGTCGGAAACAGCGGCACCAATCCTGCGATGTAATAGTTTTTGGTTTTGGCCAGGGCGGCGAGGATCACCACCACGGCCGCGCCCAGGGTTGCTTTGAGGATCAGGTCCATCAGTGGCTCAGCCCGTACTTCTTCACTTTGTCGAACAGCGTGGTCTTGGCCATCCCGAGTTCCAGACTGGCCTGGGTCAGGTTGCCGCCGCTGCGCTGCAAGGCGTCGCTCAGCAGGTTGCGTTCAAAAGCTTCTACCGCTTCAGCGAAGGCCAGGCCCTGATTGCTGCCACTGGCGCCGGATTTCTTGAAGGCCGGCAGACCGAGGGCAAAACGCTCGGCGACGTTGCGCAGCTCGCGCACGTTGCCCGGCCAGTCGTGGCTCATCAGGTTCGACAGGGTCTGGTTGTCCAGGTCCGGCACGGCACGGTCGAAGCGCAGGGACGATTGCTGCAGGAAGTGCTCGAACAATTGCAGGATGTCTTCGCGTCGTTCGCGCAGCGGTGGTAACTCGAGAGTTACCACGTTCAAGCGGTAATACAGGTCGCTGCGAAACTCGCCAGCCTTGCTCGACTCATCCAGATCGGACTTGGTCGCCGCGATCACCCGGCAATCCACCGCCACGCTCTGGTTCGAACCGAGGCGTTCGAGGGTACGTTCTTGCAACACCCGCAGCAGTTTGATTTGCAGCGGCAACGGCATGCTTTCCACTTCGTCGAGGAACAGCGTGCCGCCGTCGGCGTGTTCGATTTTGCCGATCCGCCGCTTGCCGGCGCCGGTGAAGGCGTTGGCTTCATGGCCGAAGATTTCGCTTTCGAACAGGTTTTCCGGCAGTCCACCGCAGTTCAGCGCGACAAACTGCTTGGTGTGCCGCCGACTGAAGTCGTGCAGGCAACGCGCAACCAGCTCTTTACCGGTGCCGGTCTCGCCTTCGATCAGCACGTTGGCCGAGGTATCGGCAACGTTGGCGATCAATTCCCGCAGGTTCTGCATGGCGGGCGAGCGGCCGATGATCCGGCCTTCGAGGGAATCCCGTTCCGCCAGTTGCCGACGCAACGAAGAGACTTCCCGAGCCAGGCTGCGTTGCTCCAGCGCACGGCGCGCCACATCGACCAGACGTTCGGGGGAGAAAGGTTTCTCCATGAAGTCATAGGCGCCTTTCTGCATCGCACCGACAGCCATGGAGATGTCGCCGTGACCAGTGATCAGCACCACCGGCAGGTTGCGGTCGCGGGCCTTGAGACGGGTCAGCAATTCCAGGCCATCGATACCCGGCAGGCGGATGTCGCTGATGACGATCCCGGCAAAGTTATCGCCGACCCGCTCCAGCGCTTCTTCGGCGCTACCGACGCCCACGCAGGGAATGTCTTCCAGTGTCAGCGCCTGTTGGCAGCCGAGCAGCACATGGGGGTCGTCTTCGACGATCAGCACACTAAGGTCGTTGTTCATATTGGCTCGGCGTGAGTGGGGCTTACCAACGGTAAACTGAGGACGAAGGTGGTACCACCGCTGGCCGGGTGCTCGACACCCAGATGACCGCCGGTGGCGGCGGCCAGGCTGGCGGAAAGGGTCAGGCCGAGGCCCAGGCCCTGTTCGCCGGGTTTGGTGGTGAAGAACGGTTCGAACAAATGCTTGCGCGCTTCGGCGTCGATGCCGTGGCCGTTGTCGCGTACACGAAGGCGATATTTGCCATCGAACTCTTCGCCTTCGAGCCACAGTTCTGGCAGCGGCTGTGCCTGCATGGCGTCGAGGGCGTTGCCGATCAGGTTGACCAGAATCTGCTCCAGGCGGGTCTGGTCGATCTGCACCTGCAGATCGGCGAAGTCTCGGTGCAGTTGCAGGTGAGCACTTTCCACGCGACCACCGAGCAGTTGCAAGGCTGCATCCACCGCTTTACCGAGGCTGGCCTGACCTTTGTCGTCTCCGCGGCGAGCGAATGAACGCAGGCTGGCGGTGATCCGGCCCATGCGGTCGATCAGTTCGTTGATGGTCTTGAGGTTGGTGCTGGCAACGTCCAATTGACCGCGTTCCAGAAACCGCACGGTGTTGCCGGACAAGGTTCGCAGCGCCGCCAGTGGCTGGTTCAATTCATGGGCGATGCTGGTGGACATCTGGCCGATGGCCGCGAGTTTACCGGCCTGCACCAGTTCATCCTGGGCGCGGCGTAGCGTCTCTTCGGCAACACGTCGTTCGCGGATCTGGCCCTTGAGCCGTTCGTTGCTGGCGCGCAGATCAGTGGTGCGTTCGGTAATCCGACGCTCCAGTTGATTGTTGGCTTCTTGCAAGGCTTCCCGGGCGGCCAGGCGCGTGGCAATGACCTTGCGCCGCTCGTTCCAGGCGATCAGCAGGAACGCCACCAGGGCAAACGCCACCGCCACCAGAATCCCCTGATTGATCGCTTCGCGCCGCAAATCCTGCAACGGGGTGAGCAGGGTGAAATTCCACGGGGTATCGCTCAATGGCCGGGTTTGCGACAGGTAGCTGATGTCCTCTTCATCTGATTCCACTTCGCTGTTGGCGGGGAAGGTGAGTTTTTCTTCGCCTTCGGCCAGTCGTTCACGGGCCAGCGGTTGCAGTTCGTTCAGTGGGAACCAGTAGTACTGAAGGCTGCGAGCGAGTTTTTCCTTGGTCTCGTCGCTCAGCGGCACAACCGATTTCAGGCGCCGTGCCGGATCGCTGGAAAGAATGATGATGCCGTTCTCGTCGCTGACGAACGCTTCCAGCCGCGCGCGCTGCCAGCGTTCTTCCATGGCTTCGAGGCGGACTTTGACCACCGCGACGCCGATGATCTTGCCGTGTTCTTCCAGGCCATGAGCCAGGTAATAACCGGGCTCGCCGTTGGTACTGCCGATGCCGTAGAAGCGCCCCGGCTGACCGCGCACGGCGTTTTGGAAGTAGGCGCGAAAGGACAGGTCTTCGCCCAGGTAACTGTCGACATCGCGCCAGTTACTGGTGGCCATGACGCGACCAGTGGTGTCCATCACATAGATAGCCCGACTGCGGCTGCGCCGGTTCAGGCCTTCGAGGTATTCATTGACCGTCTGCCGGTGTTCCGGCGACGGGTCGGCCAACAGCTTCGAAACGCTGGATTCGAGTTCCAGCAGGCTGGGCAGGTAGGTGTACTTGCTGATCTCGCTCTCGACGGCGCGGGCGTGCAGTTCCAGCTGACGCTGGCCGTTCTCGCTGAGGGTGCGAATCCCGTAGTGCTCACTGACCCAGAAGCCGAGGTAACCCAATCCGATCATCAGGGCGATGACCAGCGGCGGCAGGAACAGATGGCGAATCAGACGGGGTTTCACGGCGAGTGATGGCGGCGCGGCGCGATAGAGAGTGGGGTCGCATTTCATCACAGATGCCTTGGGTCAACCACAACACAAATCTCCAGACCACCACCGGCCCCATATGGGAGCAGGCCTGTGTGGTGAGTGGGTTTTGTGGTGAGTGGTTCTGTGGCGAGGGGATTTATCCCCGTTGGGCTGCGAAGCGGCCCCAGCACTTCAAAGTCAAACCGCATGCGATGGGTTGACGACTGCTTCGCAGCCGAACGGGGATAAATCCCCTCGCCACAAAAACCACTCACTCCCAAATCCCTCACCACAGAAATCCCTCACCACAAAAGCCCGCTCCCACATTTGGGGAGCGGTGCCTTTCTTAGTGCTGCAGAATCTTGGCGAGGAAATGCTGCGTACGCTCGGCGCGGGCGTTGATGTCGCCGAAGAACTCCTCTTTCATGCAGTCTTCGATGATCTTGCCCTGGTCCATGAAGATCACCCGGTCCGCCACTTTACGGGCGAAGCCCATTTCGTGGGTCACGCACATCATGGTCATGCCTTCGTGAGCCAGTTGCACCATCACGTCGAGTACTTCGTTGACCATTTCAGGGTCCAGCGCCGAAGTCGGTTCGTCGAACAGCATGACGATCGGGTCCATCGCCAGCGCTCGGGCAATCGCCACACGCTGTTGCTGACCACCGGAGAGCTGGCCCGGATGCTTATGCGCATGGGCAGACAGCCCGACGCGCTCAAGCAGTTGCAGGCCTTTCTTGGTGGCTTCTTCCTTGCTGCGGCCCAACACCTTGATCTGCGCGATGGTCAGGTTTTCGGTGATGGTCAGGTGCGGGAACAGTTCGAAATGCTGGAACACCATGCCAACGCGCGAACGCAGTTTCGGCAGGTCGGTCTTCGGGTCGGCGATGGACGTGCCATCGACCACCACGTCGCCTTTCTGGAACGGTTCCAGGGCATTGACGCATTTGATCAGGGTGGATTTGCCGGAACCGGACGGCCCGCACACCACAATCACTTCGCCTTTTTTGACCTCGGTGCTGCAGTCAGTCAGTACCTGGAAGTCGCCATACCACTTGTTGACATTCTTGATAGAGATCATACGGCAAACCTTTTTTGCAGACGCTTGACCAGCAGCGAGGCGGCAAAGCTGATTGTGAAGTACGTGAGACCTGCAAAGATCAGGAACTCGTTGGAGCGACCGATAATGTCGCCACTGGCACGCGAGGCATTGAGGAAATCCACCAGGCCAACCGCGTAGACCAGCGAGGTGTCCTGAAACAGGATGATGCTCTGTTGCAGCAGCAGCGGGGTCATCTTGCGGAACGCTTGCGGCAGGATGATCAACCGCATCATCTGGCTATACGTCATGCCCAGGGCTTGGGCTGCACCCATCTGGCCCTTGGAAATCGACTGCACGCCAGCCCGGACGATTTCGCAGAAGTACGCCGCTTCGAACATCATGAACGCCACGATGCACGAGGCGAACGCGCCGATCGGGGTGTCTTCGCCGGTGATCCAGCGCAGTACGAACGGCACCGCCAGGTAGAACCAGGTGATGACCAGCAGCAGCGGAATCGAGCGGAAGTAGTTAACGTAGGCGCCGGCAATGTTCGACAGCCATTTGCTGTGGGACAGGCGCATCAGCGCCAGGATCGTGCCGAGGATGATCCCGCCGACGACGCCCAGCGCCATCAGTTGCAGGGTCATGACCATGCCGTTCCACAAACCCGGCAGGGACGGGATGATGCCCGAGAAGTCGAATTCCATCATTTACCCCCTACGGAGATCAGGCCCGGTACGGCTACTTTCTTCTCGACCATGCGCATCAGCAGCATCAGGCCCATGTTCAGCGTGAAGTAGATCAGCGTTGCCAGGGTGAAGGCTTCGAACAGGTTGGCGGAGAACTCGGCGGTCTGTTTGGTCTGCGCGAGCAACTCCATCAGGCCAATCAGCGACGCGACGGAAGAGTTCTTGAACACGTTCAGGAATTCCGAGGTGAGCGGCGGAATGATGATCCGGTAAGCCTGGGGCAGCAGCACGTTCCAGTAGATTTGCGGCAGCTTGAAGCCCATGGCGCGAGCGGCGGATTCCTGGCCGCGAGGCAGCGCCTGGATGCCGGTACGCACTTGTTCGCACACACGAGCGGCGGTGAACAGGCCCAGGCAGACGACGACGCTGAGGTAAGCCGAGGTGGTCGGGTTCAGGTCCTGCTTGTACCACTCTTGCAGGTCCGCAGGCAGCAGATCGGGCACCAGGAAGTACCAGATGAACAGCTGAACCAGCAGCGGCACGTTACGGAAGAGTTCGACGTAACAGGTCGCGATGCCCGATACGATGCGGTTCGGCACGGTGCGCATGACGCCCAGAACCGAGCCCAGCAGCAGGGCAATGATCCAGGCCACGACGGCGATGGCGATGGTCCAGCCCAAACCGGCGACGTACCAGTCGAGATACGTCTCGCTGCCCACGCCGGTGGACTTGAAGAACACGCCCCAGTCCCAGTTGTAATTCATTAGGGTCTCCCCTCAGATCGATCGATGTACAAGTGCCCGCCTGGGGAAGCTCCGTTCCCGCCCGATCTTGAAGATCAGGCACACACGAGCGGCTCGACAGCCACCGGTTCGAGTGTTTCCAAAAAATTCCAGCAGGGAGTGACTATCCCCTGAAAGGGCAGCGGCCCTGTCAGGAGATAAGGTTAGTCAGAATTCAAGACTTTTTTTCTACAGGCTTGTCGTCAGCCGCTTTATCGGTCGGATTGGCGATCAGGGCCTTGAGCTCGTCGCTCATCGGGAAGTTCAGGTTCAGGCCTTTTGGCGGGATTGGCGCCATGAACCATTTTTCGTAGATCTTGTTGATCTCGCCGGACTTGTAGGTTGCAACGATGGCGTCATCCACGACTTTCTTGAACGGCTCGTCGCCCTTGCGGACCATGCAGCCGTAGATTTCGTAGGACTGTGGAGTGCCGGTCACGGCCCAGTCATCCGCCTTCTTGGCTTTGGCCGCTTCACCGGCAAGCAGCGCGTCGTCCATCATGAACGCGACGGCACGGCCCGATTCCAGCATCTGGAAGGATTCGCCGTGGTCTTTGGCAGAGATGACGTTCATGCCCATTTGCTTGTCGGCGTTCATCGACTTGAGGATGCGCTCGGACGTGGTGCCGGCGGTGGTCACGACGTTCTTGCCTTTGAGGTCGTCGAAATCCTTGTACGCGGAACCTTTCTTGGACAGCAGGCGGGTACCGATTTCGAAGATGCCGACGGAGAAGTCAACTTGCTGCTGACGCTCGACATTGTTGGTGGTGGAGCCGCACTCGACGTCCACGGTGCCGTTCTGCACCAGCGGGATACGGGTTTGCGAGGTGACCAGGTTGTATTTGACCTGAAGGTTCGGCAGGTCGAGGTCTTTCTTGATGGCTTCGACGATTTTCAGCTGGATATCGTGGGAGTAGCCCATCGGTTTGCCGGAAGCATCAGCGATGTAGGAAAACGGAATGGAAGCGTCACGATGTCCGAGAGTGATAACGCCGGACTCTTTGATCTTCTTCAGGGTGCCGGTGAGTTCGGCGGCGAAAACTGGAGTGCTGATCAGAGCGGCAGCAATGGCTGCGCCCAGGAGATGGGGAACGATGCGCATCAAATTTTCCTCGACATTGTTTTTATATGGAGCCAGTTCATCGGCCCTTTTTGTGCTTCGAATGCTTGCCGGCTCCGGAAGGGTTGGCACAGCTGTCATTCGTCCAAGAGTGTAGAGCATGACTCGTGCCAGGCCAGGGCTAACAGGTTAACTTATTGATATATAAGGATATTAAATATTTATGGCGCAATTTTTGACGTTGGAGAATCCGGTTAACCGAATCGACCGACAGGTCGCGTTCGGAAAACCGAATGAAATCTAGAGAGCACCGAAATCCCTGTGGGAGCGAGCTTGCTCGCGATAGCGGTGGATCAGTCAGCAATCATGTTGAATTTGAAACCGCTATCGCGAGCAAGCTCGCTCCCACAAGGGATTGGTGGTGTGTTGCAGAATGCAAAAAGCCCCCGAATCTTTCGATTCAGGGGCTTTGCTCTAATCGGATTGCCGATCAGGCCGCTTCGATCTTGCTGCGGTTCCGCTCGACCTTGCTCAGGTATTCCTTGAGCTTTTCCTGTTCAGCTGGAGTAGTGAACAAGCCCAGCTTGCTGCGGCGCCACAGAATGTCGTGCGCGGTGGTCGCCCATTCTTCGCTGCACAGGTAATCGACTTCACGGGTGTAGAGCCCGCCGCCGATGTGTTCGCCCATATCGCCGAGATTCTGCACGCCTTCCAGCATGCGCCAGGTGCGGCTGCCGTAGGTGGTGGCCCAGCGGCGGGCGATTTCGGTCGGCACCCAGTCGAACTTGTCACGGATCAAGGCGCACAAGGCTTGCGGGGTGGTCATGTCTTCACCGCCCGGCAGGGTGGCGCTGGCGGTCCAGCTCGGCTTGATGTCCTTGAAGTACGGAGCCAGTTGCGCCAGCGCCGACTCGGCCAGCTTGCGGTAGGTGGTCAGCTTGCCGCCGAACACCGACAACAGCGGCGCTTCTTCGCCGGTGCCCGACAGCGCCAGGGTGTAGTCGCGAGTGACAGCCGACGGGTTGTCGGATTCGTCGTTGCACAGTGGGCGAACACCGGAATAGCTGTGCAGGATATCGTCGCGGCTGATGCGCTTCTTGAAATGGGAGTTGACCACTTTCAACAGGTAATCGGTTTCGCCTTCGGTGATCGCAACTGCAGCCGGATCGCCGGTGTACTCGCGGTCGGTGGTGCCGATCAGGGTGAAGTGGTTCAGGTACGGAATGGTGAACACGATGCGCTGATCTTCGTTTTGCAGAATGTGCGCGTGTTCGCCTTCGTACAGCTTCGGCACGATCAGATGGCTGCCCTGAATCAGGCGGATGCCGTACGGCGATTCCATCTTCAGGTCGTCACGAATGAACTTGGCGACCCAAGGGCCGGCGGCGTTTACCAGTGCCTTGGCGCGGATCGAGAACAGACTGCCATCGGCGCGTTCCAGATGCAGGTGCCACATTCCCTTGGTGCGACGGGCGCTGACGCAGCGGGTCTGGGTGTGAACGTGAGCGCCGTTTTCGCGGGCAGCCATGGCGTTCAGCACCACCAGGCGCGCATCGTCGACCCAGCAATCGGAGTATTCGAAGCCTTTGGTGATTTCGCTTTTCAGCGGGCTGTCCGGGCCGAACTTCAGGCTTTTCGAACCTTCAAGTTTTTCCCGCTTGCCGAGGTGGTCATAAAGGAACAGGCCGGCGCGGATCATCCAGGCTGGACGCAGGTGCGGACGGTGCGGCAGTACGAAGCGCATCTGCTTGACGATGTGCGGGGCCTTGGCCAGCAGTACTTCGCGTTCGGCCAGGGCTTCGCGCACCAGGCGGAATTCGTAATGTTCAAGGTAGCGCAAGCCACCGTGGATCAGCTTGCTGCTGGCTGACGAGGTGTGGCTGGCCAAGTCGTCCTTTTCGCAAAGAAACACCGAAAGACCGCGACCGGCGGCATCCGCTGCGATCCCCACGCCATTGATCCCGCCACCGATGACGGCGATATCGTAGATCTCAGCGAGAGGGGGCGTAGGCAAGGTAGAAGTGGGCATCGGCTAGCCTCGGGCTTTTATGATTTTCGGTATTGGAATTCGAACATTAATGTTCATTTTCGAAAATGGTAGCCCATAAAGTCGCCCACAGCCAGTTAACTTCGATTGAAAATACTGATCGAAGGGCCGTGAAAGGAAAATTTTCGAACATTAAAAGCAAAAGATCGCAGCCTCCGGCAGCTCCTACAGGGGTGAGTGAACCTGTAGGAGCTGCCGAAGGCTGCGATCTTTAGAGGCTGAAAGCCTTAAACGACTTCGAGCCGAATCTTGTGCTGACTCAACAACTGCGCCAGCGCCGGCACAGGCTGCTGATCGGTCACCAGGCAATCAATCAAACTGATCGGCCCCAGACGAATCATGGCGTTGCGCCCGAATTTGCTGGAGTCAGCCGCGAGGATGACCTGTCGGGCATTGGCGATGATCGCCTGGGACACCCGAACTTCCTGATAGTCGAAGTCCAGCAGACTGCCGTCTTCATCGATACCGCTGATGCCGACCAGGGCGAAATCAACCTTGAACTGGTTAATGAAGTCGACACTGGCCTGACCGACCACGCCACCGTCGCGCCGCACGTTGCCACCCGTCAGCAGGACATCGAAGTCGTCCTTGGCGCTGAGCATCGAAGCCACATGCAGGTTGTTGGTGATGATCTTCAGGTGATTGTGATTGAGCAACGCCCGGGCGATGGATTCGGTGGTGGTGCCGATATTGATGAACAGCGAGGCGTGATCCGGGATTTGAGCCGCAATGGCTTCACCGATACGCTGCTTTTCATCGCGCATCTGATCCGCACGCATGGCATAGGCGGTGTTTTCGACGCTGGAATCGTAGGCTGCGCCGCCGTGGTAGCGACGCAACAAATTGGCTTCCGCGAGCTGATTGATATCGCGGCGGATGGTTTGCGGTGTAACGACGAACAGCGTAGCCATTTCCTCGATGCTGACATAGCCGCGTTCGCGGACCAGTTCGAGGATTTGCTGCTGACGGGGAGGCAGATTCATGGGGCTTCCTTTGGGCTGCCGTGCAAAAATTTGCCCATGATGCCGCAGGAATCTGCTCCCTGCCAGTTACATACAGATACGAGTACTCAGCTTGGCTTATTCAGCGCCTTCATGCGGTTCCCAATCGCGGGTGCGGCTGACGGCTTTTTTCCAGCCGGCGTAGAGTTTTTCCTTCGCGGTTTCGTCCAGGGTCGGTTCGAATTCGCGTTCGATCACAGCCTTGCCGCGCAACTCGTCCAGGCTACCCCAGAAGCCACACGCCAGACCGGCCAGGTACGCCGCGCCCAGTGCGGTGGTTTCGCGCATTTGCGGACGTTCGACCTGAGTGCCGAGGATGTCGGCCTGGAACTGCATCAGGAAGTTGTTCGCGACTGCGCCGCCGTCCACACGCAGGGATTTCAAGCGTTCGCCGGAATCCTGTTGCATGGCGTCCAGAACGTCGCGGGTCTGGTAGGCAATCGACTCCAGAGCTGCACGAATGATGTGATCCACGCGTACGCCGCGAGTCAGACCGAACAATGCTCCACGAGCATACGGGTCCCAGTACGGCGCGCCCAGACCGGTAAAGGCGGGGACCAGGTACACGCCGTTGCTGTCCTTGACCTTGTTGGCGAAGTACTCGGTGTCGTGGGCGTCGTTGATGATTTTCAGTTCGTCACGCAGCCACTGAACAGTAGAACCGCCGTTGAACACAGCACCTTCCAGCGCGTAAGCCACTTCGCCGCGCGGGCCGCAAGCGATGGTGGTCAACATGCCGTGCTTGGATTTCACTGCTTTGTCGCCGGTGTTCATCAGCAGGAAGCAGCCGGTGCCGTAGGTGTTTTTCGCCTGGCCGGGTTCGACGCACATTTGGCCGAACAGGGCCGCTTGCTGGTCACCGGCGATACCACCGATGGCGATGCCGCTTTTGGTATGGCCGTAGATTTCGGATGAGGATTTAACTTCCGGCAGCATCTCGCGCGGAATATCCAGCACCTCCAGCATCTTCGCGTCCCACTCCAGTGTGTGGATGTTGAAGAGCATAGTGCGCGAGGCGTTGGTGTAGTCGGTGACGTGCACCTTGCCGCCGGTAAATTTCCAGATCAGCCAGCTGTCGATGGTGCCGAACAACAGTTCTCCTTTGCGCGCACGTTCGCGGCTGCCTTCGACGTTGTCGAGGATCCACTTGAGCTTGGTGCCGGAGAAGTACGGGTCGGTAACCAGGCCGGTGGTTTCGCTGATGTATTGCTCGTGACCGTCGCGCTTGAGTTGCTGGCAGATCTCGGTGCTGCGGCGGCACTGCCAGACGATCGCGTTGTAGATCGGGCGGCCGGTGGTCTTGTCCCAGACCACGGTGGTTTCGCGCTGGTTGGTGATGCCGATAGCGGCGACCTGGTCGTGATGCAGGCCGGCTTGAGCCAGGGCCTCGACCATCACGGCGCTTTGAGTGGCGAAGATTTCCATCGGGTCGTGTTCAACCCAGCCGGCTTGCGGGTAATGCTGTGCGAATTCGCGCTGGGCGGTGCAGACCACGTTCGCGTCGCGGTCGAAAATGATCGCGCGGGAGCTGGTCGTACCCTGATCGAGGGCAATGATGTAGTTCTTATTCTGAGTGTCGGTCATGTCGATTGCCTTGGACGAAAAAAGGGAGTGAGGTCCGGCGCGTGATCTGATGGGCAGGATCACACGCCAACGGTATCAAGAAGTTCTTGGTTTGCCGTCAATGGCCGGTGCTGCGTCCTTTGTAGCAGGTAGGGCGCTGGGCAGATGACGGGCAATCAGCCCGCGATAAGCTGCAGCACCGAGGCAGGCACCGACAATCGGTGCAAAAATCGGAATCAGGAAATACGGGATATCGCGCCCGCCGGTGAAGGAAATTTCACCCCAGCCAGCGAAGAAAGTCATCAGTTTAGGACCGAAGTCGCGCGCCGGGTTCATCGCAAAACCGGTCAGCGGCCCCATCGAACTGCCAATCACGGCAATCAGCAGGCCGATCAGCAGCGGAGCGAGCGGACCCTTTGGCAAGCCATTGTTGTCGTCGGTCAGGGACATGATCACGCCCATCAGGATGGCAGTGATGATCACTTCAACCAGGAAGGCTTGTCCCGTGGACAAGACCGGGTTGGGGAAGGTGGAAAACACCGACGCCAATTCGAGGCTGGCCTGAGTACCACGAACCATATGGTGAGTTTGTTCGTAATCGAAGAATAAATTGCTGTACAGCGTGTAAACCAACAACGCTCCACAGAAGGCACCAGCGATCTGGGCGAGAATATAGAACGGCAGTTTGCGCTTTTCGAAGTCAGCGAAAATGCTCAGGGCAATGCTGACGGCGGGATTGAGATGAGCCCCGGAAACGCCGGCGGTCAGGTAGATCGCCATGCTCACGCCGATCCCCCAGATGATGCTGATTTCCCAAAGGCCGAAGCTGGCACCCGCGACCTTGAGCGCGGCAACACAGCCTGTACCAAAAAAGATCAGCAGCGCAGTGCCCAGGAATTCGGCCATGCATTGGCTTGAGAGCGACGGTTGTTGTAAAGCAGTTGTCATTGAAAACCTCATTTTTGTTGTTGTCTGGCGCTTTTGCATCATGGTCAAAGCGCGATTTTCACCGAGGCAGGATCCCCATCCTGTTCTCGGCCTACTGCTGGGTGCTGCGATAGGAACATTCGTGCAGTATTCAGATTCGAAAAAATATAGACAAGAAACGCTGCTGTCAAAGGTCGAAAGTGAACCGTCAGTCACAATCGAACTATTAGTCACATGAATGACCGCATCGTTCACGCGGCAGGCTGAAGGTGGACGAACGGCATAAGGCGCCGCCAAGCCTTTGAAATAGCGCCGCAATAGAGCCTTTTATTGATCAATGACCTAGAATCCAGCGCAGTATTTTTCTACTGCCGCCCAGTCTGGAGCTGTCATGACCCCCGCATTGGATTTGTTGAAAAAAGTTCGTGCCGAACATCGCGTGCACAGTTACGAACATGATCCGAAGGCAGCATCCTACGGGCTGGAGGCCGCGGAGAAGCTGGGGCTGGATCCGGCGCAGGTGTTCAAGACCTTGCTGGCGGCCAGCGAGAAAGGTGAATTGCTGGTGGCCGTGGTGCCGGTCGTCGGAAGTCTGGACTTAAAGGGCCTGGCGCATGCTGCGGGGGTGAAAAAAGTCGAAATGGCCGATCCTGCCGCTGCGCAACGATCCACCGGTTACCTCTTGGGCGGCATCAGTCCGCTGGGACAGAAAAAGCGTTTGCGCACCTTTATCGATAATTCAGCTCAGCCCTTCGCCAGCATTTTTGTCAGTGCGGGGCGACGAGGGTTGGAAGTCGAATTGGCACCCGCGGTGCTGGCCGAACATACCCAGGCGAAGTTCGCTGATATCGGCCGTGCCTGACGCGGACTATCAGCCCGGCGCTGTATGGTGCAAATTGACGGGCAGCCGGTCGAGCGTCTGCACTTCATCTGCAAGTCCGGCCCGCTGAGTGTAAGTCGTGAGGGGGAGCGCTTGTGGCTGGACTTTCCGGCGCTCATTCCGTCGGAAGTGGGCGTGACCCTGGATGTCGAGCGCGCGCTAGGGGTGGAAGCAGTTGATGTGCTGGGGTCGAACGAGTTGTTCGTGGTGCTGGAATCCGAGCAGGCAGTGCTCGAATGTCAGCCGGACATGGCGGCACTGGCGAAACTGCCGTGGCCGGGGGCGATTGTCACGGCCAGGGGCAGCCAGCATGATTTTGTTTCCCGCTACTTCGCGCCGGCGATCGGCATCAACGAAGACCCGGTGACGGGTTCGACCCATTGCAGCCTGATCCCGTATTGGTCGAAACGTTTGGGCAAGTCGAGCCTGACGGCTTATCAGCGTTCGTCTCGAGGTGGGGAGTTGTTATGTCGGCTGGAAGGGGATCGGGTGAAAATCGGCGGGAATGCGACGCTCGTTGCAAGCGGAACGCTGATGCTGGGTTGATCCCAAAAAAGATCGCAGCCTTCGGCAGCTCCTACAGGTGTACGCATTCCAATGTAGGAGCTGCCGAAGGCTGCGATCTTTTAGCGTTGGTTCAGTGAGCGCTGCTGTAGCGGCGCACACCGGACTCTACGACCGGAATCTGCGCCGCGATGCTGCCGGTGCCCTGAAACAGCACCAGGTGTTCAGCCGCGACACGAATGCCGACCTCTGAACCCACCTGATGATCGGCATGGCTCGGGAAAATCGACTCCAGCTGCGCGCCGGTTGGCAACTGCAAGCGATACAAGGTGGACGCACCCTGGAAAGACTTGCCGACAATCCGGGCCTTCAACGTGCTGTCCGGTGCATAAACGATATCGTCCGGACGCAGCAACACATCCACCGCACCGCCAACCGGCCAGGTGTAGGCCCGATTGCCGCGTAACTCACCCAGTTCGGTCTGCACCGACTCGGGGCTGCTCAGCTGGCCGCGAATGAAATAACCCTGACCGATGAAACTGGCGACAAACGGCGTCAGCGGTTCGTGATACAGGTTGTAGGGCGTGTCCCACTGCTCCAGGCGACCTTCCTTGAAAACCCCCACATGATCACTCACCGCGAAGGCCTCTTCCTGATCGTGGGTCACCAGAATCGCGCTGGTGCCACGGGCCTTGAGGATGTCGCGCACCTCATGGCTGAGCTTGCGTCGCAGTTCGCCATCAAGGTTGGAGAAGGGTTCGTCGAGCAGCAGCAGTTGCGGTTCCGGCGCCAGGGCGCGGGCGAGTGCGACGCGCTGCTGTTGACCACCGGACAGCTCATGGGGGAAGCGCTTGCCGAGGTTTTTCAGATTGACCAGTTCCAGCAACTCTTCGGTGACGCGATCCTTTTGCGGGTGCTTGCGGATCCCGAAGGCAATGTTCTCGGCCACGCTCAAGTGCGGAAACAGCGCGTAATCCTGGAACACCATGCCGATCCGGCGTTTCTCCGGGGCGAGAGTGAAGCCGGCGCGGGAGATCGTCTCGCCCGCCAACTGGATTTCACCTTCGTGTACCGGTTCGAAACCGGCAATCGCCCGTAGCGTGGTGGTTTTTCCGCAACCCGACGAGCCCAGCAGGCAACCGATGTCGCCGGCATTCAAATGCAGGTTGAGGTTCTGCACGACGCGCTGGTCTTGGTAGCCGCAGGCGAGATTACGCAGGTTCAGCAGTAATGGATGGCTCATGCGTGGTGGTACGCCGGCTCGACGAGAAACTCGAGCAGGGCCTTTTGTGCGTGAAGACGGTTTTCGGCTTGATCCCACGCGACGGAGCGCTGGTCATCAAGCAGGTCGACGCTGATTTCCTCGCCACGGTGGGCCGGCAGGCAGTGCATGAACAGCACGTCCGGTGCGGCCAGGTCGAGCAGGGCGCGGTTGACCTGAAACGGCGCGAACAGTTTCAGGCGCTTGGCGGTTTCCTCTTCCTGGCCCATGGAGGTCCAGACGTCGGTGCTGACCAGGTGGGCGCCGCGTACAGCATCCTTCGGATCGCGGAGGATGGTGACCCGATCACCGGCCTTGGCCACGAATTCAGGATTGGGCTCAAAGCCTTCCGGGCAAGCAATGCGCAACTGGAAGTCGAACTGGATCGCCGCTTCTATATAGCTGTTGCACATGTTGTTGCCGTCGCCGATCCAGGCCACGGTTTTGCCCTGGATCGAGCCGCGGTGTTCGAGGAAGGTTTGCATGTCCGCCAGCAGCTGGCACGGGTGCAAATCGTCGGACAGGCCGTTGATCAGCGGGACGCGCGAATTGGCGGCGAATTCGGTCAGTGTGCTGTGGGAAAACGTACGGATCATCACCGCATCGAGCATGCTCGACATGACAATGGCGGCATCGCCGATCGGCTCGCCACGGCCCAGTTGGGTGTCGCGCGGCGACAGGAAGATCGCCTGGCCACCGAGCTGGATCATGCCGGCTTCGAACGAAATGCGGGTGCGGGTCGAGGACTTCTCGAAAATCATCCCGAGCACGCGGTTTTTCAGAGGCTCGAACAGTACGCCGCGGTTACGCAGGTCTTTGAGCTCAACGCCTCGACGGATCACGCTGACCAGCTCTTCGGGCGTGCAATCCATCAGGGAGAGAAAGTGCCTTGCGCTCATCATTGACTACCTTTTTGCAACAGACCGCAGATACTCAAAGCCTTGTTTAATTGAAAAACGGGCGAGACCTGCGGCGTAAGCCGCACGGGGCGACGAAATAGGGGAAGGCGCGATCTTATAATTAAATGTCGCGTCTTACCAATAGGGCTACGGTGTTTAGGGGATTTCAGAGGGGCTACGGGATGACCGCAGTAGCGCTTTTGAAGCCTGTTTCCTGACTGCAGCCCGTCATTTGTACACTGGGGTCGCGGGGCTTTGCAATCAAACGGGGCGGGGAAGGCGTAGCAACGGTCGGTTTCTGACCTGTCATTCGAAACATTTGTACTCACGATTGAGGGATGTGTCTGGTCTGAAACATTTGCTAATGCAAAGTGGCGGGTTATAACTAACGCACGAACGACGCAGGAAGCCTTCGGAATGGAATCGAAAGAACGACAGTTAATGGAATTACTCGGCCTCACGGCTCGCTCGCTGACCCACCTCACCGCGTCCATGACCTCGATGTCCTTCGAGTTGATGCGCAGTGAAGACGAAGTGACCAAGGCCGCCGGTCGGCGGATGATCGACCGCATGGCAACCATCAGCACCGGGCTCGACGAGCACTGGCGGCTGATCGGCGAACTCACCGGTGTTCATGTCGCTCAAGAGCAGATCGAAACCATCCAGGAGATCCAGTTGCAGGCGCCGCCGAGGCTGCCGCCGAACTGATCCCCAGCGGTCATCGGCTGGCCTGATGGCCGCCGATTCACAAGACGAACGTCGCTGGCGCAGCAGTGGATCAGGCGCCATAGTTTTGTTCCCGCGGCCGATATTGCCCGCCCAGAACAAGACAGAGACTGGCCATGACCAAGACTCTCCATCACCGTGCGTGCCACCTGTGTGAAGCCATCTGCGGCCTGACCATCGAAACCACCGAGGTCGAAGGCGCGGTGCAGATCACGTCGATCAAGGGTGACGCTCAGGATACATTCAGCCGTGGGCACATCTGCCCCAAGGCTGTCGCCCTGCAAGATATTCAGAGCGATCCGGATCGTCTGCGTCAGCCGATGCTGAGGGTCGGCAGCGAATGGCAACCCATCGAGTGGGAAGACGCCTTCAACCTTGTAGCCGAACGTCTGGCGGCGATTCAGGAGCGTCACGGACAGAATGCGGTGGCGGTCTATCAAGGCAACCCCAGCGTGCACAACTATGGGCTGATGACCCACAGCAATTACTTCCTCGGCCTGTTGAAAACCCGCAACCGGTTTTCCGCGACGTCGGTTGACCAGTTGCCCCATCACCTGACCAGCCATTTGATGTACGGCCACGGTTTGCTGTTGCCGATCCCCGATATCGATCACACCGATTTCATGCTGATCCTCGGCGGTAATCCGCTGGCCTCCAACGGCAGCATCATGACCGTGCCGGATGTGGAGAAGCGCTTGAAGGCCATTCAGGCCCGCGGCGGCAAAGTGGTGGTGGTCGATCCGCGTCGCAGCGAAACCGCGGCGATTGCCGACCAGCATCTATTCGTGCGCCCCGGTGGCGATGCGGCGTTGTTGTTCGGACTGCTCAATACCTTGTTCGCTGAAGGTCTGACCCGCGACAGTCATTTGCCGGTGGACGGTCTGAATGAGGTGCGGGAGGCGGTCGCGAATTTCACCGCCGAGGCCATGAGCCCGCTGTGTGCCGTACCCGCCGAACAGATCCGCCAACTGGCGCGGGACTTTGCGGCGGCGCCGACAGCGGTCTGTTACGGCCGCATGGGTGTCTCGACCCAGGCGTTCGGCACCTTGTGTCATTGGGTTGTGCAACTGATCAATCTGGTCACCGGTAATCTTGATCGCGTAGGAGGGGCGTTGTGCACCGAACCTGCGGTGGACCTGGTGGCGTCAACCTCAGGTGGGCATTTCAATCTGTGGCAGAGCCGGGTCTCCGGGCGTCCTGAATATGGTGGAGAACTGCCGGTCTCGGCGCTGGCCGAAGAGATGCTCACCGAAGGGGAAGGGCAGGTCCGCGCGCTGATTACCGTGGCGGGTAATCCGGTGCTGTCGACGCCCAATGGCCGGCAACTGGAACAGGCGCTGGACGGTTTGGAGTTCATGGTCAGCATCGACCTGTACATCAATGAAACCACGCGTTATGCCGACCTGATCCTGCCGTCTACATCGGCCCTGGAAAACGATCATTACGACACGACTTTCAATATGTTTGCGGTGCGTAACGTCAGTCGGTTCAATCGCGCGATCCTGGCCAAGCCCGAAGGTGCGTTGCATGACTGGGAGATTTTCGTGGGGCTGGCCAAGGCGTTTGCTGCGAAGACTGGCAAGGAACTGAAACCGACGATCCCGCCAGCGCAGATGATAGACCGTGGCTTGCGGATGGGGTTGTATGGCGATGCTTCGGAACAGAAATTGTCGCTGGCGACTTTGTTCGATCACCCGCATGGTGTCGATCTCGGGGCGCTGAAATCCAACCTGACGCCTCGCCTGAAAACCGCCAACCAGCGCGTCCAGGCTGCGCCGCCAGCGATCCTTGCCGACCTGGCGCGCTTTGCAGCCTTGCAAGCACCCGCGGCCGATGAGTTGCTGATGATCGGCCGCCGTCATGTGCGCAGCAACAACTCGTGGATGCACAACTATCACCGCCTGGTGAAGGGCAAGCCGCGCCATCAATTGCTGATGCACCCGGATGACCTGGCCAGCCGTGGGCTCAGCGATGGGCAGCGGGTGCGGGTCAGTTCGCGGGTCGGTGAGATCGAAGTTGAAGTGCTCGGCAGTCTGGATATGATGAAAGGCGTGGTCAGCCTTCCGCACGGTTGGGGCCATGCGCGGCCAGGCGTGCAAATGACCATTGCCAGTGGTCAGCCGGGTTCCAGCGCCAATGACTTGACTGACGAGTGTCAGCTCGATGAGTTGTCGGGCAATGCGGCGTTGAACGGTGTGCCAGTGACCGTGGCGGCGGCTTGATCAAGTCTGTCGGGGAGACCGAGCAGGGTGCTCGGGTTTCCGTTACAATGCGCCACCGTGCCGACCCCTGAGTCGGAAAGTTCAGCCGAGGTGCTCCATGGATATCATCGAAACGATTAAAGAGCAGATTGCTAACAACACCATTCTGCTTTACATGAAAGGTTCGCCGAATGCCCCGCAGTGCGGCTTCTCCGCGAAAGCCGCGCAGGCCGTGATGGCGTGTGGTGAAAAGTTTGCGTACGTGGACATCCTGCAGAACCCGGAAATCCGCGCCAACCTGCCAAAATACGCCAACTGGCCAACCTTCCCGCAACTGTGGGTGGGCGGTGAGCTGGTCGGCGGTAGCGACATCATGACCGAGATGGCTGCAGACGGTTCGCTGCAAACCACCATCAAGGCTGCTGTCGAAGCTGCTGCTGCAAAGACTGAAGCCTAAGACGATTGGCTCCCCTGTAGGAGCTGTCGAGTGAAACGAGGCTGCGATCTCTTGATCTCAGCAACTAAAAAGCCCCGCCCTCGAAAGAGGAGCGGGGCTTTTTATTGCGCTTGATAAGTTATGTCGATGTCGCCGCTGCCATCGCCAAGATCGCAGCCTCGTTGCACTCGACAGCTCCTACACAGCTCCTACTCTTCGCCCATCTGCGATTGCAGATAGTTCTCAAGACCGACTTTATCGATCAGACCCAGTTGGGTTTCCAGCCAGTCGATATGTTCTTCTTCTGATTCAAGAATATCTTCAAGCAGTTCACGGCTACCAAAGTCGCCAACGGTTTCGCAATGAGCGATAGCCACTTTGAGATCCGCATGACCGGTGCGTTCGATACGCAGGTCGCACTCAATCATTTCCTTGGTGTGTTCGCCGATCTGCAGCTTGCCCAGGTCCTGGACGTTCGGCAGGCCTTCAAGGAACAGGATGCGCTTGATCAGCTTGTCCGCGTGCTTCATCTCGTCGATGGATTCGTGGTATTCGTGCTTGCCGAGCTTGTTCAGGCCCCAATCTTCGTACATGCGTGCATGCAGGAAGTATTGATTGATCGCGACCAGCTCATTGGCAAGGATCTTGTTGAGATGCTGGATGACTGTAACGTCGCCTTTCATGATGGGGTCCTGCCCTAAGTAGCTGTCTATAAGGCTGAGTTTGAGCCGCGTAATTAAGAGTGTCAAACCTAAGTTATTGAAACTTAAGTGAAAATTAATCGGAATAAGAATGTTTGTGTTCCGCGTCTAGAGCGTAAGCGATTGATTTTCAGACATAAAAAAACCGGACATCAAGTCCGGTTCTTTGAAATACGTTACTTACGCGGCGGTAAATTCTACAGGGTAGGGAATCGCGGCCTGGGCCGATTGCAATTTGGTCAGGGTTTCGCGGACCACTTCCTTGGCAAGGCAGGCACATTTGCCGCATTGGCTAGCTACGCCGGTGGCCTGACGGACTTCCTTATAGCTGCAGCAACCTTCATAGATCGCTTCGCGGATTTGACCGTCGGTGACGCCAGTGCAGAGGCAAACATACATAAGTGAAAACCGTCGCTGGTTGTGACTCAATTGCGATGGATCTTAATGTTAACGAGAATGATTGTCAAAGTGGTTTCTGAAAGCTTTGATCAGGGCTGACGAACGGTTTCCTCTCGGCATCGATCACGAGGAAAACCCGTCGACTGCATTTCCCCTGACAAAAAAACCGTTAAGGACAGGGCAAAAACGCAGTGTATGATGGCCGGTCCTTATGAAGCGGGTTCGTGTCACAGGGCTGTCGCCTGAAGGTGGCAGGCTGGCGCAAACCCGGAACTTCACGTTTTTACACCAGGAGATATCCAATGAGCGTACTCGTAGGCAAACAAGCCCCAGACTTCACCGTACCGGCCGTACTCGGCAATGGCGAAATCGTAGACAGCTTCACCCTGTCGTCGGCCATCAAAGGCAAATACGGCCTGGTGTTCTTCTACCCACTGGACTTCACCTTCGTTTGCCCGTCCGAGCTGATCGCTCTGGACAACCGCATGTCTGACTTCAAGGCACGCAACGTTGAAGTGATCGCCGTTTCGATCGACTCGCACTTCACCCACAACGCCTGGCGCAACACCCCGGTCAACAATGGTGGTATCGGCGAAGTTCGCTACACCATGGCTGCCGACCTGAAGCACGAAATCGCCAAGGCCTACGACGTTGAGTCCGAAGGCGGCGTGGCTTTCCGTGGCGCGTTCCTGATCGACGACAAAGGCGTTGTCCGTTCGCAGATCATCAACGACCTGCCGCTGGGCCGTAACATTGAAGAGCTGATCCGTCTGGTCGACGCTCTGCAATTCCACGAAGAGCACGGCGAAGTTTGCCCTGCCAACTGGAAAAAAGGCGACAAAGGCATGACCGCTTCGACCGAAGGCGTCGCGGCTTACCTGACCGAGAACGCTGCTGCGCTGTAAGGCACGTTTGAGGCATAAAAAAACCGGCCGTTGAGGCCGGTTTTTTTATGGGCGGGATAAACCCAACGATCAGTCGTTGTAGTCTTCCCAGCCGCCCATTTGTTTCCAGCGATTGACGATGCCGCAGAACAGCTCGGCCGTCTTCTCGGTGTCGTAGCGAGCCGAGTGGGCCTCACGACCGTCGAAGTCGATGTCGGCTGCCGAACAGGCCTTGGCCAGTACGGTTTGGCCGTAAGCCAGACCGGCCAGGGTCGCGGTATCGAAACTGGAGAACGGATGAAACGGGTTGCGCTTCATGTCCAGGCGCGCGACAGCGGCGTTGAGGAAACCCAGATCGAAGCTGCTGTTGTGCCCGACCAGAATCGCCCGTTTGCAGCCATTGGCTTTCAGGGCCTTGCGGATGCCACGGAAGATGTCGGTCAGCGCTGCTTCTTCACTCACTGCCATGCGCAGCGGGTGATCGAGTTTGATCCCGGTAAATTCCAGAGCGGCCGCTTCGATGTTCGCGCCTTCAAAAGGCTCTACGCGAAAGAAGTAGGTGTGGTCGGGGTACACAAACCCTTTTTCGTCCATGCCGATGGTGGTTGCGGCAATTTCCAGCAAGGCGTCAGTGGCAGAGTTGAAACCACCGGTTTCAACGTCGACAACGACTGGCAGGTATCCACGGAAGCGCTCAGCCATCGGGTGGCGCGAACCACCTCCGCCGCCTTGACCGTCCTGTTCGTCGTCGAAATGGTCTTCACTCACGCGTGTTCCTCCAGCAGGCGCCAGCGCAGTTTTTCACCGGCGCGCAGCGGGATTACGGTCAGCTCGCCAAATGGCAGGCTGGTTGGGGCGGTCCACTCTTCGCGGACCAGGGTGATGCGATCGGTGTTCACTGGCAGGCCGTAGAAACGTGGGCCGTTCAGGCTGGCGAAGGCTTCGAGATTGTCCAGCGCGTTGCGCTGTTCGAAGGCTTCGGCATACATCTCGATCGCTGCATAAGCGGTGTAGCAACCGGCACAGCCGCAAGCGGCTTCTTTGGCGTGCTGGGCATGGGGCGCCGAGTCAGTGCCGAGGAAGAACTTGTCGCTGCCGCTGGTGGCGGCGTCGAGCAGGGCTTCCTGATGGGTGTTGCGCTTGAGGATCGGCAGGCAATAGAAGTGCGGCCGAATCCCGCCCACCAGCATGTGGTTGCGGTTGTACAGCAGGTGATGCGCGGTGATGGTCGCGCCGACATTGGCCGAAGCTTCGTTGACGAACTGCACGGCGTCGGCGGTAGTGATGTGTTCGAACACCACTTTGAGGCTCGGGAAGCGCTCGACCACACGACGCATGTGCTCATCGATAAAGAGTTTTTCGCGATCGAACACGTCGACATCGCCACGGGTGACTTCACCGTGAACCAACAAGGGCATCCCGACTTCGGCCATGGCCTCAAGTGCAGGGAAAATCTTGTCGATGCTGGTGACACCAGAGTCCGAGTTGGTGGTCGCGCCGGCCGGGTACAGCTTGGCGGCGTGAATGAAACCGCTGGCCTTGGCCTCGCGAATTTCTTCGGGCTGGGTGCGGTCGGTCAGGTACAGGACCATCAACGGTTCGAAGCGACTGCCGGCCGGGCGTGCAGCGAGAATCCGCTGGCGATAGCCGTCGGCTTCAGCGGCGTTACGCACCGGAGGTACCAGGTTAGGCATGATGATGGCGCGACCAAAGGTGCGCGCGACATCCGCAACGGTATTGGTCAACACGGCACCATCGCGAAGATGAATGTGCCAGTCGTCGGGACGCAGCAGGGTCAGGCGGTCGGACATGAGGGGATTCCAGGCGGGTCAAACTGAGGGGAATGCTACCGGAAAAGACTCTTCCAGGCACTCGCTATCAAGTTTTGCAGGAAGCTTCCGATATCCAACAGGTATGCCGTAAACATCTGTATGTCGGTCTTTTTGTTGTAGAAGCCAGTGGAGCCTCCCGTGCGCCAGCGTTATTTAGCCTTGCTCAGCGTGTTTGCCAGCCTTCCTGCGATGGCGCTCACTTTCCAGACGCGTCTGGAGAGCATCGAGTGGACGGTCGAAGGAGACAAGTTCGAGTGCCGCCTGACTCAGCCGATCACCGATTTTGGGTCGGGCGAGTTCGTGCGTCGCGCTGGCGAGCAAGCGACGTTCCGTCTGAAGGCCTATAACTCGATGATCGGCGGCGGTTCGGCCACCTTGTTGGCAGCGGCTGCACCCTGGCAGCCGGGGCGTGGCGACATCAACCTCGGTTCTGTGCGAATCGGCAGCGGCAATGTGTTGTTCAACAGTTCGCAAGTTCAGGCTGGCCGCTTGATCAGTGGCCTGATGGATGGCCGCAGTCCGGTCGTTCGACATTACTCGGGCGATGGCCGGGTGTCGGAAGTGCGTCTGTTGCCAGTCAAGTTCAGCAAGGCATTTAACGACTATCAGGGCTGCGTGGCGAAGCTGCTGCCGAAGAATTTCGAGCAGGTCAAGCAATCGCAGATCGGCTTCCCCGGCGAAGGCATCGATCTCGATGCGCAGGCCAAGGCGCAATTACAAGTGATGCTGGAGTTCATGAAGGCTGATCCGACGGTCAACCACATCGAACTCGATGGCCACTCCGATAACAGCGGCAACCGCCTGACCAACCGTGACCTGTCGCGGCGTCGGGCCCTGGCGGTCATGGAGTTCTTCAAGGCCAACGGTGTTCAGGAGTCGCAGATCACCGTGCGCTTTCACGGCGAGCGTTATCCATTGGCGCCCAATACCAATTCCGCCAACCGGGCGAAGAACCGTCGGGTCAATGTGCACCTCGCGCGCGTTGCGCCCACCGAAAAGCCGGCCCCTCAGGCCACTGCATCGGCGAGCGCCGCGTCGACCTCCTGAACCCGCTGTTATCGTCGCTCACTCGACATAATCTGTCGCTTCGTCGTCATAAGCTGTCGCGCCTCTGTAAATTATCCTGCATGACCGGTAGACTTGACGGCTTTCCGTAGAACCCCGTGGAGTGATGGCATGGCGGACGTAAACAAGGTCGTTCTGGCGTATTCCGGCGGCCTGGACACTTCGGTGATCCTCAAGTGGCTGCAGGATACTTATAACTGTGAAGTCGTGACCTTCACCGCTGACCTGGGTCAGGGCGAAGAGGTCGAACCTGCACGCGCCAAGGCACAGGCCATGGGCGTGAAAGAGATCTACATCGACGACTTGCGCGAAGAATTCGTGCGCGATTTCGTTTTCCCGATGTTCCGCGCCAACACCGTTTACGAAGGCGAGTACCTGCTGGGTACTTCCATCGCTCGTCCGTTGATCGCCAAGCGCTTGATCGAAATCGCCAACGAAACCGGCGCTGACGCCATTTCCCACGGTGCCACCGGCAAGGGCAACGACCAGGTTCGTTTCGAGCTGGGCGCCTACGCCTTGAAGCCAGGCGTGAAAGTGATTGCTCCATGGCGCGAATGGGATCTGCTCTCCCGTGAAAAGCTGATGGATTATGCTGAAAAGCACAACATCCCGATCGAGCGTCACGGCAAGAAAAAATCCCCGTACTCGATGGATGCCAACCTGCTGCACATCTCCTATGAAGGCGGCGTGCTGGAAGACACCTGGACCGAGCACGAAGAAGACATGTGGAAATGGACCGTCTCCCCGGAGAAGGCTCCTGACAAAGCACAGTATCTCGAACTGACCTACCGCAACGGCGACATCGTCGCACTGGACGGCGTCGAAATGTCCCCGGCCACCGTGCTGGCGACCTTGAACCGTATCGGTGGCGAACACGGTATCGGCCGTCTCGACATCGTTGAGAACCGTTATGTGGGCATGAAGTCCCGTGGCTGCTACGAAACCCCAGGCGGCACCATCATGCTGCGCGCTCACCGTGCGATCGAATCGATCACCCTGGACCGCGAAGTGGCTCACCTCAAAGACGAGCTGATGCCTAAATACGCCAGCCTGATCTACACCGGTTACTGGTGGAGCCCTGAGCGTCTGATGCTGCAACAGATGATCGACGCGTCCCAGGCCCACGTGAACGGTGTTGTGCGCCTGAAGCTGTACAAGGGCAACGTGATCGTCACCGGTCGCAAGTCCGACGAATCGTTGTTCGATGCCAACATCGCGACCTTCGAAGAAGATGGCGGCGCCTACAACCAGGCCGACGCGGCGGGCTTCATCAAGCTCAACGCCTTGCGCATGCGTATTGCGGCGAACAAAGGCCGGAAGCTTTTCTGAGATCTTTGAAACCGTAGTGGAACGACGTCAATAGAGTTGTGGCCTTGTCGGTGACAAGGCCACAATTTTGAATAGGGGGAGTTTTCCTGCCGGACATCGTGTTATCAGCGCTCTTTTTGTATCTGTAATACCTTCCTTCTGTTTCCTCTCTCTGAATGCTCTTCAAGCGTTACCTGCTGCGTGTCAGGTAAAAAGAGTGATCAAGAATCGTCAGACCGTGTGAATTCAAATTGTAAGCAATGCAAAGTGTTGGTCCGCTGCGATTCTTTGCCTGTTTTGATTGCTTGCTTGCGCTTTCCTTCAGTAGTGCCTCCGAATCGGTACAGGTGAGAAATACGATCACTTGTGCAGGGCTTCCCTGTGGGTTCCGGTTTTTTTCAATCCAGGCACCGAATTCCATTTTCTTGTTAAGCCACCGCGCATCGACGATGTGCAGGTTTTTTAGCTGCTCGGCCATGCAAACGTGCTGTAGAGCCGAGAGGCCCGTCTGAATATTGATCCGGGCGGGAGGGTCCTTCAGGTTATCGGGGCGCTGACCGCGTCCAGCGTTGTCCATCACTTTTATAAAATGCTTTCCCTTGCCGAAATCGGATGGCGCGTACAGCGACCGGTAGTTGAAGTTGAGTGTGGCGAAGAAAAGAAAAAGCAAATAAAAAGGAAAACTGATCAGGAACCAGACATAGAGCTCCCGCTCCTTGTTGTCGAGAAAGGGCAGTGAGACGGCGGCTGATGTTTCAGAAATAGCGGCAAATATCGCAATGACTGTCATGGGGTTGATGATTTTTTTCTTTAGTTTGTTCATGTTTTTTGCTCATGGGGATATTGTTTTTCTCTATTGATTAGTGTTTTTGGTTTTCATTTTAATAACTAAGTGGGTGGTGTTTATATTTGTGCAGTACTCCTTTTTAAGTTTTAGATTTCGAAGGTTTGATAGTAGCGGTATTGAGTGTGTAGCGGGTACCTCTGTTGTTGAGTTTTAGGTGGTGATGGGTTGAGTTTGTTGTTGAAGTGTTGCCTGGTGTGATTTTTTATTACAGTCGTGATGTGCGGTGTTTGTGGTGTGGGATTTAAAGTGGTAAATATCAGTTACTTTTAAGGGTAGCTCAATAGTCGGTATTCGTTGGAACGTCTTGCGACGAACCCTGTTATTTGGTTTTCTGGTTGTAAACAGAAACAAAAAAACTGCGGATAATCGAAATGTTTTCAGGTTGATTAAACGTTTACCCCCCCACGGTATTTTTGGGAATTTTGTAAGACTATTCCTTAATATCTGTAGGGAATGTCTCTCGGTGCGGGTGGCCGAGGGGGGCGGCATGCCATGGGTGAAACGACTAGGCTATCGTGCGGGCTCTAAAAATTCGAACAGCGAAAATTGGACTTGCCCATGAATAAAGTGCTGATCGTGGATGATCACCCCGTCATTCGTCTTGCGGTACGTATGCTAATGGAGCGTCACGGCTACGAAGTTATTGCAGAGACAGATAATGGCGTGGATGCGTTGCAACTTGCCCGTGAGCATATGCCGGATATTGTCATCCTGGATATTGGAATACCGAAACTTGATGGGCTGGAAGTCATTGCGCGTCTGACATCGACAGCAATGCCCATGAAAGTACTGATACTAACTTCCCAGGCACCTGGGCATTTTTCCATGCGTTGCATGCAATCCGGTGCCGCAGGGTATGTTTGCAAACAACAGGATCTCACTGAATTGCTCAGTGCAATAAAGGCAGTATTGTCGGGCTACAGTTACTTTCCGAATCAAGCCTTGCATACCGTACGTTCCAGTTTGGGGAACGCCAGTGAAGCCGATATGGTGGATCGACTGTCGGGGCGGGAAATGATGGTCTTGCAACAACTGGCCCGAGGCAAGACCAACAAGGAGATCGCCGATGGAATGTTCCTCAGCAATAAGACCGTTAGTACTTACAAGACTCGTCTGTTGTTGAAGCTCAATGCTCGCTCCTTGGTCGACCTGATCGAATTGGCTCAACGCAATGGTCTGGTGTGACTGTCTCAGCGTTTGACAAGGCGCGATGAGCGGGGGGGACCAGGGGTCGGCACTTAGTAAAAAGCCTCCGTTTCGGGAGGCTTTTAGGTGTCATAGGTCAAAATCGTAATCGGCCAATTGCTTTTGCAGTCGGCGCTCCTCCAGCAGATTGTCGATGGTACGGCGTTTGCTCAGGTTTGTCTTCGCCACTTCAACCACTGGTTCAGCATCATCTGCCTCAACAGGGGTGAAATCGTCTTCTACGTCCAATTGCTCTTTGCCAGTGCTCATAGTGTTACTCCAGGCTAAGACTGCCTTTGGCGCTCCTTATATCGATAATCTCCCGGCGGGTAAAAAAGATTTTTTCAATCGATAAATCGAAAAACCTAATAGCGCCTCAATCGTCCGATGTCTTTTGCTTGTATTCGCACAAGTCTTCGATCCGGCAACTGCCGCAGCGAGGCTTGCGGGCAAGGCAAACGTAGCGTCCGTGGAGGATCAGCCAGTGATGGGAGTCGAGCAGATATTCCTTCGGCACGAACTTCATCAGTTTTTGCTCAACCTCGACCACATTTTTGCCTGGAGCAATGCCGGTACGGTTGCTGACCCGGAAAATATGCGTGTCCACGGCCATGGTCAGCTGACGGAATGCGGTATTGAGCACTACGTTGGCAGTCTTGCGGCCGACGCCGGGTAACGCTTCCAGCTCTTCACGGGTTTGCGGGACTTCGCCTTCATGACGTTCCATCAGTAAGCGACAGGTCTCGATCACGTTTTTCGCTTTGCTGTTAAACAGGCCGATGGTCTTGATGTATTCCGACAAACCTTCGACACCCAGGGCATAAATCGCCGCCGGTGTGTTGGCCACCGGATAGAGTTTCGCAGTGGCCTTGTTGACGCCGACATCGGTCGACTGGGCCGAGAGAATCACGGATATCAGCAATTCGAATGGCGAGGAGTAGGCCAGTTCGGTCTTCGGTTCCGGGTTGTCTTCGTGAAATCGGCGAAAAATTTCCAGACGTTTTGCGGCATTCATGGGCAGTGCATTTCCTCGAAGGCGGTCAGTGTGAGGGCGTCGAGCGGGTCCAGGCCTGACGTGCGGCGAACAGCAGTCCCAGCAGAATGAATCCACCAGGGGCCAGGGTGGCCAGGCGCAAACCACCGTCGGCCGTCAGTACCCAGCCTTGCCAGTCCGCTTGTGCAGTGCCAGCCAGCCATGGCAGATGGCTGCCGAATGTTCCGTTGCCGATGAGTTCGCGTAGCACGCCAAGGCCCGCCATCAATGCGCCGAACAAGCCACACAGGCGCAGGCGATCACGCCAGGCGTTCTGGAGAAAACCGGTGTGTTCCAGCACAACGCATTGCAAGGCAATCAATCCTGCATAGAACCCTACATGTTGGTGCCATTGCAGCGACCAGACTTGTGCGGCGAGTTCCGCGCAGCTGGTCAGCGTGGCCGCCAGCAGGACGCTGGCAAGCAAGCGTGTCGCCGGGACAAGTCGGGATCGCAAGGCGCCCATGCTCACTCCAAAGGCACTGATCACCACGATGAACATCAGCCACAAGCCCAGAGCGGATACCAATGAGTCCGTGGCACCGATCAGCGGTGCAAGCATCACCGAGTTCTGCAGCGTCGATGACTTATTCATGAGCGCTGCTCCCGATCAACTGTTGCTGATGTTCGTCGAAATAGCGCAACGCGTCATGGATGGCGTTGATGACCGCTCTCGAAGTAATGGTCGCGCCCGCCATTTGATCGAATTGCCCCTGATCCTTTTTCAAGGCCCAGCCATTGTCGGCAGGTTCGGTTCGGGACTTTCCGGAAAAAGCCTGAAGCCAGGTATTGGGCCAGTCGGCAAGTCGACCGCCCAGCCCCGGAGTTTCCGATTGCTTGAGCGTTTTTACGCCCAGTACCTTGCCGTTTGCGCCGATGGCGATCAGCAATTCGATGGAACCCTCGTAACCCAGGGTTTGGCTGCGCAGCAACACGGCGCTGGTCTGGCCTGTCTTGGTTGCCCGGTAGCCACCCAGCAGCGTGCTGTTGGCCAACCGAGTGTTTTCCAGGATAAGCGGCTGTTCCAGCGGCTGATTGTCGTAGCTTTCAGCAGGGAGCAGGTCCAGCAGGTTACGACTGTCGATCAGGCGCTGTTCGGCCCCAATGCGCGGCGCGCTGGTGTGCTGCACGAGGTAAGTCGCGCCAATCCCCAGGCTTGCCAGCAACACCAGGATCACAACGCTCGACGCCCGGCTCATGGCGCACCCCGTTCCAGTCTGGAGGCGGCAAACCGCTCCAGCGCCGGCACACAGAGGTTCATCAACAGCACGGCAAAGGCTACGCCGTCCGGATAACCACCCCAGGTACGAATCAGGTACGTCAGCAGTCCGACGCCCGCGCCGAACAGCAGTCGCGCGCCGGGGCTTTTTGCGCCGGACACCGGTTCCGTGACGATGAAGAATGCTCCCAGCATGCTCGCGCCAGTGAGCAGATGAAACATTGGCGAACCATGGGAGTCGGAGCCCGAGCCGTTCCAGCACAGCAGGCTGATGATGAACAGGCTGGCGAGCATGCCGACCGGCGCATGCCAGCTGAACACCCGTCGTTGCAGCAGAAACGCGCCACCCGCGAGAAAGGCCAGATTGACCCATTCCATGCCTCGGCCGCCGAAATGACCGAACGCCGGGTTAGCGTCAAACAGTTCATCCATGGTCAGGCTTTTGTTGATCCGCAGGCTGTCCAGCGCCGTCGCCTGGACCCAGGCATCCGGAGTCTGGCTGAGGCTGAACCCGAACACTTGCTGCAAGCCTCCGATCAGGTCCAGCCCATGGGACGACGGCCAGTGGGTCATCTGTTGGGGAAAGGTCACCAACACCAGGGCTAAGCCCAGCATTGCCGGGTTGAACGGGTTCTTGCCAACGCCGCCATACAGGTGTTTGCCGAACACCATCGCGAACGCCGCGGCACAGACCGTCAGCCACCACGGGCAATAAGGCGGCAAGGCCAGCGCCAACAGCGTCGCGCTGACCAGTGCGCTGCCGTCGCTCAAGGTTGGCTTGAGCGGTTGCTTGCGCAAGCGCAACACGGCCGCTTCAACGGCCAGTGCGGTAACACCCGTCAGAATCAGGTTGATCAACACGCCCCAGCCATACAGCCAGAAAAACACAAGTATCCCCGGCACGGTGGCCAGCAATACCAGCTTCATGGCCTGCTGAAGGCGCTCGTCGACCGATTCAAGGGGCTGCATGGGCATCCACCTGACACTCGGCTTCATTCACCGCGAGTTCAAGGGCTTCGATCTGCTCAGCCGACGCTTCGCTGGCTTGGGCTTTCTTGAGTTCGGCGCGGCGCATGGCCAACTGGATCTTTGCCCGATTCAGCTGCGCATTTTTCGCCGGAACGACGGGTGCCGCGGCTGGCGGTGCAGTACTTTCCAGTTTCGCCAACGCCTGTTCGGCAACCTCGAACTGCTGTTGCAGGACGATCAGTTGCGACTGCTGTTCGAAGGTCGGCGGATGCCCGAACGCCTTGAGTGACTTGTTCAATTGCGCCCGACTCATCGCCAGATCGATCTTGGCCTTTTTCAGCGCCGTATCCGCATTCGCTGCCTTCTGTGCACGGACTCGCTCAAGAGCGGCCTGAACCGGATCGAGCGTCGCGACCTCTCTGTGCTGGACGGCGCGCTGGGCGCGGGCCTGACGTTCGGCGATTTTCTGTTCTTCTTCGCGATGCAGGCGAGCGTTGCGCTGTTCAAATCGGCGTCGCGCGTGATTGCGCTTGGCCGCTCGGGCGCGTTGTTCCTCAAGGCTGAACGCCAGGCCGCCGACAATCGGCAGCACCGTGTCCAGCGGCAATGGCCGCATTTCGATGCAATCCACCGGGCAGGGCGCTACGCACAGGTCGCAACCGGTGCATTCATCGACGATCACCGTGTGCATCAATTTCGCCGCGCCGACAATGGCATCCACCGGGCAGGCCTGGATGCACTTGGTGCAACCAATACACTCCGCTTCACGAATATAGGCGATCTGCGCCGGGGCAATACCGCGACTGACGTCCAGTTCCAGCACCGGCACTTTCAACAGCTCGGCCAGGGCGGCGATGGTCTCGCTGCCGCCCGGCGGACATTTGTTGATCGGTTCGCCGCTGGCAATGCCTTCGGCGTACGGTTTGCATCCGGGGTGGCCGCACTTGCCGCATTGGGTCTGCGGCAACAGGGCGTCGATGCGTTGAATCAGACTCATGTTTTGATCAGTCCGCTGAATCCGAGAAAGGCCACTGCAATCAGTCCAGCGCCGATCAGGTCGATGGGCAGGCCGCGAAAGGGCAGGGGGATATCATTTTCGATGGTGCGTTGGCGCAAGTCGCTGAACAGGCTCAGTACCAGCCAGAATCCCAGCCCGGCGCCCAGGCTCAGGGCCAAGGTGTGGAAGAAGCCTTTGTCCTCCTGAGCGTTGAGCAGCGTCAAGCCGAGTACGCCGGCGTTGCCCAGCAGCAGGGGCCAGAGGCCATCGAACGCAAGCTTTGGAAGTGACCGGGAAAGCACTTTCAGCAGCGGGCCAATCAGCAGAACGCTTAATGGCAGGAAGACGAAAAGGCGCAGCGACGTCAGCTCCAGCGGGACCAGCAACCAACGGTAGGCCGAGTAGCCCACCGTGCCGACAATCAACATCAAGCAAGCCGTCGCAAGGCCCAACGCGTGGACTTGCCGATGCTCGTTGCCCAGCAGCGGATCGACGCCCAGCGGCCAGTGCAACACGAGGTTGTTGATCAGGGCAGCGCTGATAAGCGTAAGAAGCAGTTCGGTCATGATCTGTCTACCTGAAGCGTCCGTATCCACAAATCGTTGGGCTGCTGGGTAAATCTGTAGGAGCTGCCGCAGGCTGCGATCTTTTGACTTTGTTTTTTAAAGACAAGGTCAAAGGATCGCAGCCTCGTTTCCCTCGACAGCTCCTACAACGTGAGGCCGCAGTTGAGAGATAGTATGGGCCAGACATGAAAATCCCACAGTCGCGCCAGGCACGACTGTGGGATCGGTTTACAGCAGACCTTACTTGATGCGCTGACCTGGCTTGGCGCCGCTGTCAGGGCTGAGCAGGTAGATTTCTTCACCGCCAGGGCCGGCCGCCATCACCATGCCTTCGGAGATCCCGAACTTCATTTTCCGTGGCTTGAGGTTGGCGATCATCATGGTCAGACGACCATTGAGCTTGGACGGATCCGGATAAGCGCTCTTGATCCCGGAGAACACGTTGCGTTGCTCGTCACCGATGTCGAGGGTCAGGCGCAGCAGCTTGTCGGCACCTTCCACGTGTTCGGCTTTGAGGATCAGGGCGACGCGCAGGTCGACAGCGGCAAAGGCATCGAACTCGATTTCGGGCGACAGCGGATCCTTGGCCAGTTCACCGTTGCCGGCAGGCGCAGCATCGCCGGTGTCGGTCTGGCTGGCGGTCAGGTCTTCTTTCGAGGCGTCGCTCATGGCTTGCACTTTGACCGGGTCGATACGGGTCATCAACGGTTTGAACTCGTTCAGCTGATGATTGCTGAGCAAGGTGGCGTGGTCGTTCCAGGTCAGCGGCGCGACGTTCAGGAACGCCTCGGCGTCGGCGGCCAGCAGCGGCAGCACCGGCTTGAGGAAAATCACCAGCTGGCGGAACAGGTTGACGCCCAGGGCGCAGATGGCCTGGACTTCGTCTTGCTTGCCTTCCTGTTTGTTCAGCGACCACGGTGCCTTGTCGGCGATCCAGGCATTGGCACGGTCGGCCAGGCCCATGATTTCGCGCATGGCACGGGCGAAGTCGCGAGCCTCGTAGGCTTCGGCGATGCTTGGCGCTGCGGCGAGGAACGCTTCGGTCAGTTCCGGCGCGGCATTGCCCGCCACCAGTACACCGGCGTTGCCTTTATGGATGAAGCCTGCGCAACGGCTGGCGATGTTGACGACTTTGCCGACCAGGTCGGAGTTGACCTTCTGCACGAAGTCTTCGAGGTTCAGGTCCAGGTCATCGACGCCACGGCTCAGCTTGGCCGCGTAGTAGTAGCGCAGGTATTCCGGCGACAGGTGGTCGAGATAGGTCCGGGCCTTGATGAAGGTACCGCGGGATTTGGACATTTTCTGACCGTTGACGGTCAGGTAGCCGTGTACGTTGATGCCGGTCGGTTTACGGAAACCGGCGCCTTCGAGCATGGCTGGCCAGAACAGGGCGTGGAAGTTGACGATGTCCTTGCCGATGAAATGGTACAGCTCGGCGGTGGAATCCTTGCCCCAGAATGCGTCGAAATCCAGTTCCGGCTTACGGTCGCAGAGGTTCTTGAAGCTGGCCATGTAGCCGATCGGCGCGTCGAGCCAGACGTAGAAGTATTTGCCTGGCTCGTCGGGGATTTCGAAACCAAAGTACGGCGCATCGCGGGAGATGTCCCACTGTTGCAGGCCGGCGTCCAGCCATTCGGCGATTTTGTTCGCCACGGCTTCTTGCAGGGTGCCGCTGCGGGTCCAGGCTTGCAGCATTTCCTGGAAATCCGGCAGCTTGAAGAAGAAGTGCTGGGAATCCTTGAGCACCGGAGTGGCGCCAGAGATCGCCGACTTCGGATCCTTCAGGTCGGTCGGTGCGTAGGTCGCACCGCATTTTTCGCAGTTGTCGCCGTATTGGTCTTCGGTGCCGCATTTCGGGCAGGTGCCCTTGATGAAGCGGTCGGCCAGGAACATTTTCTTTTCCGGGTCGAAGTACTGAGTGATCGAACGCTGGGCGATGTGCCCGGCGTCGCGCAGCTTCAGGTAGATCTGGCTCGACAGCTCACGGTTTTCTTCGGCGTGAGTGGAGTGAAAGTTGTCGAAGTCCACCAGGAACTCGGCAAAGTCGGCGCTGTGTTCAGCCTGGACGTTGGCGATCAGTTGTTCCGGGGTGATGCCTTCCTTTTCCGCGCGCAGCATGATGGCCGAACCGTGGGCGTCGTCGGCGCAGACATAAATGCATTGATTGCCGCGGTGCTTCTGGAAGCGCACCCACATATCGGTCTGGATATATTCCAGCATGTGGCCAAGATGGATCGAACCATTGGCATAGGGCAGGGCGCTGGTGACGAGGATCTTGCGTGGCTCGGACATGGGGCTCGGCTACTTGATGAAACGGAGGTCGGCCACTATAAAGCGCCAGCGCATATTTTTCACCCCCGCGACCCAAGGGCTTGTTGTTACAAACGTGCTTTCGTGGCGAGGGGATTTATCCCCGTTCGACTGCGCAGCAGTCGTAAAACCATCGAACACAATGTACCGATATGCCGATGTAGCCCATTTTCGGGGCGGCTTCGCCACCCAACGGGGATAAATCCCCTCGCCACAGATAATTCCCCTCGCCACAGGCAAGCTCGCGAGCCACAGTAATCTGTTCGCCTCAAATGTGTGTCCGGCGTAGGATACCCGCCTGATTTTCCAGTCTTGCTATCGGAGTTGCCCATGAGCGTCGTCAATCGCGCAGCGGTGGAAGCCGTCCTTCGCCAATACACCGACCCTTACCTGAACCAGGACCCGGTCAGCGCCGGGTGCGTACGCGGCATCGACATTCAGGGCGATCGCGTCAGCGTCCAGCTGGAGCTGGGTTACGCCGCCGGCCTGTTCAAGAGTGGCTGGGCGCAGTTGCTGCAAATGGCCATTGAAGGGCTGGACGGCGTGACCATCGCCCGCGTCGAGATCACCAGTGTCATTGCCGCGCACAAGGCTCAAGCGCAGATCCCGGGGCTGGCCAACGTCAAGAACGTGGTGGCCGTGGCGTCCGGCAAGGGCGGTGTGGGCAAATCAACCACCGCCGCCAACCTGGCCCTGGCCCTGGCCCGCGAAGGCGCCAAGGTCGGGATTCTCGACGCGGACATTTATGGACCGAGCCAGGGCATCATGTTCGGCATCCCTGAAGGCACCCGACCCAAGGTCAAGGATCAGAAGTGGTTTATTCCGATCGAGTCCCACGGTGTCGAAGTCATGTCCATGGCGTTCCTGACCGATGACAACACGCCGATGGTCTGGCGCGGACCGATGGTTTCCGGCGCCTTGCTGCAACTCGTCACTCAAACCGCCTGGGGCGACCTGGATTACCTGGTCATCGACATGCCACCAGGCACCGGCGACATCCAGCTGACCCTGGCGCAGAAAGTCCCCGTGGCCGGCGCGGTGATCGTTACCACGCCGCAAGACCTGGCATTGCTGGACGCACGCAAGGGCGTGGAGATGTTCCGCAAGGTCAACATTCCCGTGCTGGGCGTGGTGGAAAACATGGCCGTGCACATCTGCTCCAACTGCGGGCATGCCGAGCATCTGTTCGGTGAGGGCGGTGGTGTGAAGCTGGCCAACCAGTACGGCGTCGAGCTGCTGGCTTCGTTGCCGCTGGCGATGGCCATCCGCGAACAGGCCGACGGCGGCAAGCCAACGGTGATCGCCGAGCCTGACAGCCCGATTGCGATGGTTTACCAGGAACTGGCCCGCCATGTCGGTGCGCGGATCGTGTTGCAGGAAGCGGTATCGCCTGCGATGCCGAACATCACGATCAGCGACGATTAATCTGCGTCGACTGTTAAAAGATCGCAGCCTCGTTTCACTCGACAGCTCCTACACATGGGTTTTGCATTCACCTGTAGGAGTTGTCGAGCGAAGCGAGGCTGCGATCTTTTGATCTTGCTTTAGATCCGCAACCCGCCATCCAACTCCAGAATTCGACCGGTGAAGTAGTCGTTCTCGAAAATGTACGCCGCCGAATGGGCGATCTCTTCAGTCTTGCCCATGCGCTTGATCGGAATCGCGGACGTTATCTTCTCCAGCGCCTCAGGCTTCATGCTCAGCGTCATTTCGGTTTCGATAAAGCCCGGTGCAATGGCTGCCACGCGAATACCGTAGCGTGCCAATTCCTTCGCCCAGGTCACGGTCGCCGCGGCGACACCGGCCTTGGCGGCGGAGTAGTTGGTCTGGCCGGCGTTGCCAGCGCGGGAGATCGACGAGATATTAATGATCGCGCCGCTGTTGTTCAGCTCGATCATTTTGGCCGCAACTTCGCGGGTGCACAGGAATACGCCAGTCAGATTGACGTCGATGACCGTCTGCCACTGGGCAAGGCTCATCTTGGTCATCTCGCCGTCCTTGACCTTGATGAGCAGGCCATCGCGCAGTATCCCCGCGTTGTTGATCAGGCCATGGATCGCACCGAAGTCTTCGGCCACCCGGGCGACCATATGGGTCACTTGCTCTTCATTGGCGACATTGCACAGATAAGCGCGAGCCTCGACGCCTTTAGCCTTGCAAGCGGCGACGGTGTCGTCGAGCTTTTCCTGGTTCAGGTCCACCAGCGCCAGCTTCGCGCCTTTACCGGCGAAATACTCGGCCATGGAACGGCCTAAACCCTGGCAACCGCCCGTGATAATGATTACTTTGTCAGTGAGTTGCATTCGCATGCCCCAATAGCAGGTCAGAGGAGTGGTTTCCTTTTAGAGAGTAGCCTCTCGATCTGCACCTGACGGCCTGGCTGCACATGAGAACTGCCCCAATGGCGTACTGGAACTTATCCCCAGGCGCCTGTCCGTTTTTTTGACGGATTCTAATAAGGAGTCATAAATTGAGCGTTGAAGCGGCCAAGAATGCCCGAGAATTGCTTCTCAAGGAATACCGTGGAGTGCTCTCGACGCACTCCAAGGCGATGCCCGGTTTTCCGTTTGGCTCCGTGGTTCCGTACTGTCTGGACGAACAGGGCCGACCCCTGATCCTTATCAGCCGTATCGCCCAGCACACTCACAACCTGCAGAAAGATCCCAAATGTTCACTGTTCGTGGGCGAGCGTGGGGCTGAAGATGTGCAAGCCGTTGGTCGCCTGACCTACCTCGCCGAAGCAGAAAAGCTCGAGGACGAGGCCGCCATCGAAGCGGCGGCTGAGCGTTACTACCGCTATTTCCCGGATTCGCAGAGCTACCACAAGGCTCACGATTTCGATTTCTGGGTGCTCAAACCGGTACGTCATCGCTACATCGGCGGCTTCGGTGCGATTCACTGGGTCGATCAACTGACCCTGGCCAACCCGTTCGCCGGAAAGGCCGAAGCGAGCATGGTCGAGCACATGAATGCCGATCACGCCAAAGCCATCGCACACTACGTAGAACTGGCGGGGCTGCCGAAATCCGAGCCGGCGCAACTGGCGGGTATCGACACCGAAGGCATGCACCTGCGCATTGGCCAGGGGCTCTATTGGTTGCCGTTTCAAGCGCCGTGTAATACGCCGACACAAGTGCGCGAAGCCTTGGTTTTCCTGGCTCACGCCGAACATTGGCCGAAAAATGAAGTGGCCGACGCTTGAATTCATGAATCGGCGACGTCATCTAGGGAAGACTGGCAAGGCATTCTTGCGTTGAGGAACCATTTGATGCGCCCTTTTTTATTGCTCTTTGTACTGTTTCCGGTGTTGGAGCTGTTCGTATTCGTCAAGGTAAGCGGGGCGATCGGGTTTTTCCCGGCCCTGCTGCTGGTCATTCTCGGCTCGATGCTCGGCGTGTTCGTGCTGCGTATCGCTGGTCTGGCAACCGCATTGCGTGCTCGTGAAAGCCTGAACCGCGGCGAGTTGCCGGCCCAGACCATGCTCGAAGGTTTGATGCTGGCACTGGCGGGTGGTCTGTTGATCCTGCCGGGCTTCGTCACTGATGTGCTGGGTCTGATCATGTTGCTGCCGATCTCTCGTCGACTGTTGGCCAATAAAATGCGCCAGCGTGCCGAAGAGGCGGCAATCCGTCAGCGTGCGTTCGCCGACGACCTTCAGCCCCGTGGCGGCCCTGTTCCCCGCGAGACTTTGGGCCGTGAGCCGAACGTGATCGAAGGCGAGTTCGAACACCGCGACTCCAAGTAAATCGTTTCACCTGCACGGCACCTTCGGGTGCCGTGTTCGTTTTCGGGTCATCGATGTAAAAAATTTCGATCCCCACCCTTGTAATAAGCTTATGCGCCCTTATGTAACGGTCACCGCAAGGTTTCTGGCGATCACGCCAGACAGACTTCCGCGGTTCGCTTGACGAACCGCACCCGGCACCGCCGGATTTTGTTAAACCCGCCGGGAATACACCGGCCGATGAAAACCACAATTAGGAGAGATCGACAATGAAGCTTCGTCCTCTGCATGACCGCGTCGTCGTCCGTCGCAGCGAAGAAGAAAAGAAAACCGCTGGCGGTATCGTCCTGCCAGGTTCGGCTGCTGAAAAGCCAAACCAGGGCGAAGTCCTCGCTGTAGGCCCGGGCAAAGTCCTGGACAACGGTGAAGTGCGTGCGCTGTCCGTGAAAGTGGGTGACAAGGTTGTGTTCGGCCCTTACTCCGGCAGCAACACAGTGAAAGTTGACGGCGAAGACCTGCTGGTCATCGGCGAGAGCGAAATCCTCGCTGTTGTCGAAGGCTGATTCCCCGCTCATTTTCCCGCTACTACAAAGTATTTAAGGAATATCGATCATGGCTGCTAAAGAAGTTAAATTCGGCGATTCCGCCCGCAAGAAAATGCTCGCCGGTGTCAACGTCCTGGCTGACGCAGTAAAAGCGACCCTGGGCCCTAAAGGCCGTAACGTGATCATCGAGAAGAGCTTCGGCGCTCCGACCATCACCAAGGACGGCGTGTCCGTTGCCAAAGAAATCGAGCTGAAAGATCGCTTCGAAAACATGGGCGCGCAGCTGGTCAAAGACGTTGCCTCCCGTGCCAACGATGACGCAGGCGACGGCACCACCACCGCTACCGTTCTGGCTCAGTCGATCGTCAACGAAGGCCTGAAAGCCGTCGCTGCCGGCATGAACCCGATGGACCTGAAGCGCGGTATCGACAAAGCGACCATCGCAATCGTCAAAGAGCTGAAAGCCCTGTCCAAGCCTTGCGCTGACACCAAGGCCATCGCTCAGGTCGGCACCATCTCGGCCAACTCCGACAGCTCCATCGGCGACATCATTGCCGAAGCCATGGAAAAAGTCGGTAAAGAAGGCGTGATCACCGTTGAAGAAGGCTCGGGCCTGGAAAACGAACTGTCGGTTGTTGAAGGCATGCAGTTCGACCGTGGCTACCTGTCCCCGTACTTCGTCAACAAGCCAGAGACCATGACTGCCGAGCTGGACGGTCCGCTGATCCTGCTGGTCGACAAAAAGATCTCGAACATCCGCGAAATGCTGCCAGTACTGGAAGCCGTTGCCAAAGCCGGCCGTCCACTGCTGATCGTGGCCGAAGACGTTGAAGGCGAAGCCCTGGCGACTCTGGTTGTGAACAACATGCGTGGCATCGTTAAAGTCGCAGCCGTCAAGGCTCCAGGCTTCGGCGACCGTCGCAAGGCAATGCTGCAGGACATCGCTGTTCTGACTGGCGGTACCGTAATCTCCGAAGAGATCGGTCTGAGCCTGGAAAGCACTACCCTGGAACACCTGGGTAATGCCAAGCGCGTGATCCTGTCCAAAGAAAACACCACCGTGATCGACGGTGCCGGCGTTGAGGCTGACATCCAGGCTCGCGTTCTGCAGATCCGTCAGCAAGTGGCCGACACTTCTTCCGACTACGACCGTGAAAAACTGCAAGAGCGTCTGGCCAAACTGTCCGGCGGCGTTGCAGTGATCAAGGTTGGCGCTGGTTCCGAAGTTGAAATGAAAGAGAAGAAAGCCCGCGTTGAAGACGCCCTGCACGCTACCCGTGCAGCCGTTGAAGAAGGTGTGGTACCTGGCGGCGGCGTGGCACTGGTTCGCGCTCTGCAGGCTATCTCCGAGCTGAAAGGCGACAACGATGACCAGAACGTTGGCATCCAGTTGCTGCGTCGCGCTGTTGAAGCGCCACTGCGCCAGATCGTTGCCAACTCCGGCGACGAGCCAAGCGTAGTGGTCGACAAGGTCAAGCAGGGTTCGGGTAACTACGGTTACAACGCTGCTACCGGCGAATACGGCGACATGATCGAAATGGGTATCCTGGACCCGGCCAAAGTGACTCGTTCGGCTCTGCAAGCGGCTTCGTCGATTGCCAGCCTGATGATCACCACCGAAGCCATGATCGCTGAGATCAAGGAAGACGGTCCAGCTGGCGGCGGCATGCCAGACATGGGCGGTATGGGCGGTATGGGCGGCATGATGTAAGCCAGCCTTACCCCTATAAAAAACCCCGCCTGCGCTAAGCAGGCGGGGTTTTTTATTGCCTGGATTTCGAGGGTTACATCGGTCCATTGTGGGAGCGAGCCTGCTCGCGAAAGCGTTTTAACATTCAACAGATTTGTTGACTGAACCACCGCTATCGCGAGCAGGCTCGCTCCCACATTGTTTTGTATTTCAGGCGCTAACCTGATTTGTCTTGGCCATCGCCTCAATTTTGGCCGCCGGTCGATACAGGATGTAGTAGTAAGACCCCAAACAAATCAGCCAGCAGAAAATCGCCGTCCACACATTGTGCGAAAAGAAGTGCGCCCCCTGCATCATCCGGCTGATGGAAAACACCGTGCCCAACGCGAAAGCGAACACAAACGCCTTGCGTGCCAGACGCGGACGACGGTCACGCAGGACAAAGAACAGCGCAAACAGTGTGAAACCGGTCGCCGCATGACCGCCGGGCCAGCAACGGCCTGGTTTATCGGTGTGCGGGCGAGGGCTGAGCAGTTCGCTATAGGTTTCGTGACCGCCGAATTGCTCAAGGCTCCACGGGCATTGAACGGCCGTCACCGCTTTGACTGGCGTGACAAAGGAGGTCGCCAGCGCCAGAGACAGCACCAGGCAGCCCAGTTCCCGTTTGATCGGTTTGAGCCTGTCGATGAAAAAGGAGGCGATGAAACCGAAGATGGCCAACACCGAGAAGGCGATGACCACCTGTTTGGCGCGGTCATGGAGGATCTCTTCCAGGAAGTAACTGTGCCGCCCGATGAAATCTCCCGCGACCGGGTCATAGAGCAGTTTGGCAAGGTCCATGTCCAGGGATGTCAGTTCGAGCAGCACCAGAATGATCGCCGCAATGGCGGGAACGCCCAGGCACACCCAGAAATTCAGCGGGCGGGAAGCGGGGCGGACAGCAGTCGAAACCATGGCAGTTCCTTGGTCGGTGAAATGTTCTGAAAACGCAGCCGCGCGGAGTTTGAGCCTGATCCTGTCGTCGGCGTGTGAATCGATAGTGAAAAAGTCGTTAAAGTCGCCCCGGGTTTATGGGGTGGATTTACAACTGCACGCAGTCCTAGCCCTCAGCCACACTTGGCCTTAAGCTGCGCGGGCCAAGACGGCCGTTACTGTGTACGCAGGAGATACCCATGCGAATTCTATTGGTTGAAGACAACCGCGATATCCTGGCCAATCTGGCCGATTACTTGGGGCTCAAGGGTTATACCGTGGATTGCGCGCAGGACGGTTTGTCAGGCTTGCACCTGGCGGCCACCGAGCATTACGACTTGATTGTGCTCGACATCATGTTGCCGGGCATCGACGGTTATACCCTGTGCAAACGTCTGCGTGAAGATGCGCGCCGCGACACGCCGGTGATCATGCTCACCGCTCGCGATCAATTGGACGACCGGCTGCAAGGCTTCAAATCCGGCGCCGATGATTACCTGATCAAACCCTTTGCGCTATCTGAATTGGCGGCGCGCATCGAGGCGGTCATGCGTCGCGCCCAGGGTGGCGGTCGCCGCACCCTGCAGGTCAGCGATCTGATCTACGACCTCGATACCCTGGAAGTCACCCGCGAGGGGCGACTGCTGAAGCTCAACCCGGTGGGCCTGAAGTTGCTCGCCGTGCTGATGCAAAAAAGTCCTCACGTACTGCGCCGCGAAATTCTCGAAGAGGCGCTGTGGGGCGATGACTGCCCGGACAGCGACAGCCTGCGCAGCCACGTCCATCAATTGCGCCAGGTGATCGACAAGCCGTTCGCCAAACCGTTGCTGCAAACCGTGCACGGTGTGGGTTATCGCTTGGCCGAGGGCCGAGATGGAGTTTAAACAGAGCCTTGCTCAACGGATCATCATCGCCTTTGCGCTGATGAGCGCATTGGTGGCAGGGGCCTTCGCCATGGGCATTGTGGCGACCGTGCACCTGGTCGAAGAAAAACTGATTTCGGCAGGGCTGGGCGGCGATTTACAACGTCTGTTGCTGATGGACAGCGTGTCGGACTGGAGCCACCGTCCCGAGCCGGACCAGCTGTTCTATTTCAGCGGCGGGCCGGGCGACTTTGAGCTCCCCAAGGACCTGCGGCACCTGGACCCGGGCTTTCACGAGGTGTTTCGCGAACAGCTGTCGTATCACGCGATGGTCGAAGTCGTCGACGGTCGGCATTATGTGCTGTTACAGGATCAGAGCGATTTCGAAGAGCGTGAACGGGTGCTGTTTGCCGTGGTGCTGGTGGGCTTCGTCCTGAGTCTGGCATTGGCGGTGTTTCTCGGTTGGATACTGGCGCGCAAGGTGATGGCGCCCGTGGTGCGACTGGCTCGTCAGGTCCGTCACCGTGATCAATTATTAGGTCTCGCGCCACCGCTGGCGCCGGATTACGCCGCTGATGAGGTGGGCGAGTTGGCCGTGGCCTTCGACGCTACCCTCGGGCGCTTGCGCCAGGCGTTGACCCGCGAACGGTTATTCACCAGTGACGTCAGCCACGAACTGCGCACGCCATTGATGGTGCTCGCCAGTTCCTGCGAGCTGTTGCTGGAAAACCCCGGTATCGATCAGCGTGGACGTGCACAGGTCCAGCGAATCGCCCGCGCTTGTGAGGAGATGCGCGAGCTGGTGCAAACCTTCCTGATGTTGGCCCGCGCACAACGTGAAGACGCCAGCATGTCGCCCCAGCAGACCTTGAGCCAGGTAGCCGATGGACTGCTCAATTTGTGGCGCGAGCCGATCGAGGCCAAGGGGCTGGCGCTGAACTTTGAACCGGGCAATCCGGCCAACACGTGCTACAACGCAACCCTTCTGCACGCGGTCATGGGCAACCTGCTGCGTAACGCGCTGCATTACACCGAGCGCGGGTTCATCCGCCTGACGCTGACGGCCACGGGGTTCATGGTCGAGGACAGTGGCGTGGGCATTCCCGAGGAAAAACGCGAGGCGATGTTCGAGCCGTTCGTGCGGGGTAACGAGAAGCGCGGTGAGGGCTTGGGGCTTGGGCTGTCGCTGGTGCAGCGGATCTGTGAAAACCAGGGTTGGAACGTCAGCCTGACGAACATGGAGCCCAACGGCTGTCGTTTTCAGGTGGAGTTGTCTTCGTCGGATGTGAGCTGATCGGTCGCAACGGCCCAGAGCCATCGTTGCCGCTTTGCAAAACCTCGAAATAGTTTGGGGTTTTACATGACGTTTTTTTCACAAAGGAATGACCTGTCGCTGACACGGCGCTGCCTATCGTGGGTGCCATCAGCAGCTAAGGAGACCTTGGTGATGGCCGGCCCGATCAAACTGGATTTTTCCGAAAAATACGACGATCAACACGCTCAACGATACCTGCGCAAACACCAGGATGGTCTTGGCCGCCGCCTGTCTCACTGGCGTGACGAGCAACTGGCGCGCAAGGCGCTGTCACTGGTCGGCGAGCCGGGGCTGATCCTCGATTTGCCCTGTGGTGCTGGACGTTTCTGGCCATTGCTGGCGGAAAAAACCAATCGTGCGATCATTGGCGCCGACAACTCCGAATCCATGCTGAAGATTGCCATGCAGGCGCAACCTGCCGAGGTGGTGAAACGGGTACAACCCTTGCACACTTCTGCATTCGACATCGCCTTACCTGATAACGCCGTCGACAGCATTTTTTGCATGCGTTTGCTCCATCACATCGGTGAAGCCGAGCATCGACTGGCCATTTTGCGTGAATTCGAGCGCGTCACGCGTGATAGCGTGATCCTTTCTCTGTGGGTGGACGGTAATTTCAAGGCGTGGAAACGCAAGCGCCTCGAGAAAACCCGTGAGCAGGAAGGTTACCAAAATCGATTTGTGTTACCGGCTGCTACGGTTGAAAAGGAATTTGAGCAGGCGGGTTTTCGTATCCAGGAACAACTGGACTTTTTACCGCTCTATGCCATGTGGCGGGTCTACGTATTACGCAAGAGGTAACAGAATGGCAGTGCAATGTGCAGCAGAAACGGACGTCGCTCCTCAGGACCGCTTCGACTATTTCTGGAATCAGCGCGGTGAGTGGGTAGAAGAACCCAACGTCCGTCGCGGTGGAGAAAGTGGCGTGCAGCGCGTCGTGAGCAGCAATGGACAGTTGCTTTACGTTAAACGTCAATCCGGGCATATCCATCGCAGCTTGCTGCACCCGTTCGGTCGGCCGACGGTATTGCGCGAGCGAGATGCGCTCATCGGTCTGAAGCTGCTCGACGTTGGCGTTCCGGAAATCGTTTTCTGCGGTGCACAGCGCGATCCGGTACATAAATGGCGCGCATTGCTGGTCACCAAGGCGCTGGACGGCTTCGAGGAAATTGAACACTGGTACGCTGGCGGTGGTCGCGAACGTCACGGTGAGGCTGTGCATGATCGAGTGTTGAAGGAACTGGCCGAGAACCTGGCCCGGATGCACAAGGGCCGCTGGCAGCACAGCTGCCTTTATGCGAAGCACGTATTCGTGCGTGTCACCGGCGAAGGCGAGGCTGCCAAAGTTGAAGTGGCCTTGATCGATCTGGAGAAATGTCGGCAGCGTTTGACCGCCCGGCAAGCGGCTACTCATGACATGAAGCAACTGCGTCGCCACTCGTCGTTCAGCACGACGGACTGGCAGAAACTCGTCTACTTTTATAAGACGGCGTTTGGCAGCGCTATCAAGGGTTTATAGCAATGAAACTCGAAATTGCACGAGGTATATTTTTGATAGGAGCCTTGGCAGTTGCTTCACTAGCGGTGGCGGCTTGGGAGCAGCCCCGCACGCAAGTCCTCAGTTCAGTGAACGGCGACGCACACTGTCCATTGCCACGCGTTGCGAAGGCATCCGTGGCATCCCAACCCGATCATGATTTATTGCTGTTCATGTTCGGCCTTTCTCAAGGATTGAGGCCACAAAGTTGAACAGATTGAAGCCAAAATAAAAGGCCTCGCTAAGCGAGGCCTTTTTTTCGATTTAGGGTTTATCGGGTTTAGCCAGCAACGTGTAAACACACGGCAGTACAAACAACGTAAACAACGTCCCGATCGACATCCCTGTGGCGATCACCATGCCAATGTCGAACCGGCTGACGGCGCCCGCCCCCGTGGCGATGATCAACGGCACCATACCGAACACCATCGCAGCGGTGGTCATCAACACCGGACGCAGACGAATGGCCGCCGCTTCCTCCACGGCCTCGCGCGGCGTCAGGCCTTTGTCCTTGCGTAACTGGTTGGCGAATTCGACGATCAGGATTCCGTGCTTGCTGATCAGCCCGATCAACGTCACCAGGCCGACCTGGGTGTAGATGTTCATGCTCGACCAGCCCAGGAACAGCGGGATCAACGCGCCACAGATCGACAACGGCACGGTCACCAGAATCACCAGCGGATCGCGGAAGCTTTCGAACTGGGCCGCCAATACCAGGAAAATGATCGCCAACGCCAGGGCGAAGGTGACCCACAGCGCACTGCCTTCCTGGACGTATTGCCGTGATGCGCCGGCATAGTCGAAGGCATACCCCACCGGCGCCTCTTCCCGAGCAATCTGGCGCACGGTGTCGATGGCTTCACCCATGCTGACCAGCGGCACTCCGGACAGGATGCCTGAGTTGAGTTGCTGGAACTGGTTCAACTGCCGTGGACGCGCCCGGTCGGTCACAGTGATCAGGGTCGACAGGGCCAGCAGTTGGCCTTGGGTGTTCTTGACGTAATAGTTGTTCAGCCAGTCGGGGTTATCCCGGAAGGGCCGTTCGACCTGCGCGATGACTTTGTAGCTGCGACCTTCAATAGTGAAACGGTTGATCTCCGCCTCACCCAGCAATGTCGCGAGCGTCCCGCCCAGGTCCTGCATGGAAACACCCATCTGTGCGGCCTTGGCGCGATCGATGTCCACCACCACTTCGGGCTTGTCGAACGCCAGGTCGAGGTCGACGAAGGCGAACTTGCCGGACTCCATTGCCCTCTTTTTGATGCGGTCGGTCACTTGCAGCAGCGACTCGTAATCGTTGGCGGTATTGATGACGAACTGAAACGGCAGCCCCTCGCCGGTGCCGGGCAGGGAGGGCAGGTTGAAGCCGAAGATTTGCAATCCGGAAATGCTCTCCAGTTTGGCCTGTACCTCGGGCAGGATCTGCATTTGCGTGCGGCTGCGTTCGTTCCACGGTTTGAGCAGGAAGCCGCCGATGCCCGATTGCACGCCGTTGAAGCCATTGATCTGGAACGACGAGTAGTACTCGGGAAACGTCTTGAAGATCGTGACGAACTCGTCGGTGTAGGTGCTCAGGTAGTCGAGGTTGGCCGGTTGCGGGGCGTTGGCCATCATGAAAATGATGCCCTGGTCCTCGTCCGGCGCCAGTTCCGACTTGGTAAACGTGAGCAGCACCGGAATCAGGCACAGCACGATCACCGCGAACACCAGCACCACCGGCCTGGTGTTGAGGGTGCCGTGGAGCATGCTTTGGTAACGGCGCTTGAGGCCTTCGAAAATCCGGTCCAGACGATGGGCCAGGCCGCTGGGATTTTCCTCGTGACGCAGCAATAAGGCGCACATCATCGGCGACAGGGTCAGGGCGACGATGCCGGAGATCACCACCGCGCCGGCCAGGGTCAGGGCGAACTCCTTAAACAGCGCCCCCGTGAGCCCCGTCAGGAAGCCAATCGGCGCATAGACCGCTGCCAGGGTGATGGTCATCGAGACCACCGGCATGGCGATTTCCCGGGCGCCTTCGATGGCCGCATCCAGCGGCGTCTTGCCTTCTTCGATGTGCCGGTGGATGTTTTCCACCACCACAATGGCGTCGTCCACCACCAGGCCGATGGCCAATACCATCGCCAGCAACGTCAGCAGATTGATCGAGTAGCCCATCATCTGCATGAAAAACATCACGCCGATCATCGACAGCGGGATGGTGACTACCGGGATCACCACCGAACGCAGCGCGCCGAGGAACAGGAACACCACCACGATGACGATCAGCACCGCCTCGAACAATGTTTTGATCACCTCGTTGATCGAGGCCTGGATAAACAGCGTGGCGTCGTAGGCGATTTCACCTTTGAGGTTTGGCGGCAGCTGGGCTTCCAGGTCCGGCATGATCTTGCGCACTTCCTTGATCACGTCCAGCGGGTTGGCGCCGGGCGTGGCCTTTATGCCGATGTACACCGAAGGGGTGCCGCCGAAGGAGCTGATCGAATCGTAGTTTTCCGCACCCATTTCAACCCGCGCCACATCGCTGAGCAGCACGCGACTGTCGCCCTCGACCTTGAGCGGAATCGCGGCAAAGGCTTCGGCGGATTTGAGCTCGGTGTTGGCATTGATGCTGGTGACGACGTACTCGCCTTTCACTTCGCCGGCGGCGGAGAGGAAGTTGTATTTGCGCACTGCATCGGTCACGTCGCTGGCACTCAGGCCGAAACCGGCCAGCTTGATCGGGTCCAGCCACAGGCGCATGGCGAACACCTGGTTGCCGAGAATCTCGGCTTCGGCCATGCCCGGCAGGGTCGCCAGTTTCGGCTGGATGACCCGCGACAGGTAGTCGGTAATCTGCGGGTTGCTCAGTTCCTTGCTGAAGAAACTGATGTACATCAGCGCCGAGGCGTCGGCGGCTTCCTTGCTCAGCACCGGGTCTTCGGCGTCCTGAGGCAGCTGGTTCTTCACCTCGTTGGCTTTGGCCAGCAGTTCGGTGAACAAGCGGTCGCTGTTGGAGCCGATGCGCGCGTAGATCGAGATCACCGAGAAGTTCTGGCGACTGACCGAGGTCATGTAGTCGATACCTTCGGCACTGGCCAGACTTTGCTGCATCGGTTGGGTGATGTAGCCCTGAATGGTTTCGGCGTTGGCCCCGGGGTAAGCGGTGGTCACCGTGATCAGGGCGTTTTCCATTTGTGGGTATTGGCGCAGCGGCAACTTGCTCCAGGCCTGGAAGCCCAGCAGCACAATTAACAGGCTGACCACGGTGGCGAGCACCGGGCGGCGGATGAACGGGTCGGTAAAAGCCATGGGGATTCCTTGATCAGTCCGCGCGCGGCGGGCTGTTCTTCTCGGCTAAGGTCTTGTCGTCGCTGATCGCGATATGTGCGCCGTTGTCCAGTTTGATCTGGCCGGCCGTGACCACTTTTTCGCCGTTCTGCACACCTTTAGTGATCATCACTTGCCCATCGCGGCGCTCGCCGGTTTCGATGAAACGCCGTTCGGCGATCAGGATCGGTTGGCCCTTGTCATCTTTTTCCAGGCTGCCGTCTTCGGCTTTTTTCTGCGCGACGACATAGAGCGAGTTGCCGTACAGGGTGTAAGTGATCGCGCTTTCCGGCACGACGATGCGCGGCTGCGGGTCGGGCAACAGCACTTGCAGGCTGGCGAACATCCCCGGTAGCAGTTTGCCGTCGGGATTGGCCAGGGTCGCGCGGACCTGGACATTGCGCGTGCTACTTTCGACTTTCGGGTTGATCGCACTGATGGTGCCGGGGAAAGTTTGTGTCGGGTAGGCCGCGACAATGATCTGCACCGGTTGGCCGAGGGCGATTTTCGGTACCGACTGCTCGGGTACGAAGAAGTCTACATAGAGGCTGCTGAGGTCTTGCAAGGTAGCGATCATGGTGCCGCTGGCCACGTAGTCTCCGACGTCCACCTGACGAATGCCGATGGTTCCGCTGAACGGCGCGACGATGCTCTTTTTGCCGAGCGCAGCCTTGAGTTGATTGACCGTGGCCTTGCTCTTTTTCTGCACCGCCGAAAGTCGGTCGAATTCGCCTTTGGAAATGGCCTGGCTGCCTACCAGTTGGCTACCGCGACCGTAATCGAGTTGGGCCAGTCCGAGGTCGGCCAGAGCCGTTTCCAGCAAGGCACTTTCCACGGCGCTGTCGAGTCGCAGCAGTGGTTGGCCGACCTTGACCTTCTGCCCTGACTCGAACTGCAAATCGATGACGGTGCCGTCGGTCTCCAGGCTCAGGTCCACGCCTTGCAGCGCCTTGAGCGTGCCGACGGTAGGCAGGCGGGCTTGCCACGGCCGTTCGGTGGCCGTGGCCACGGCGACACTGATTGCCGGTTTCGGCGCAGCAAAGCCCTGAATCATCGTGTAGATGGAGAAGGCTTTGTAACCGGCCAGGACCAGCACGATCAGCAAAACAACACCCAACATGATCAGCATGCGGCGACGCAGCATATTTCCACTTCCTTGGAGAAAATCAGGTGAGACAGTGCGGCACATTACCCCGAGTGGGAGGTTGATTCCAACTGGTAGAACTTACAGGGTGCAAGGCTATCGATTGGCGTTGGCCTGAAAAGATCGCAGCCTTCGGCAGCTCCTACAGAGTGTACGCATTCCAATGTAGGAGCTGCCGAAGGCTGCGATCTTTTCGGCGTTATTCACGCCATCAGGTGAAGGTGGTTGTCCCAGAGCCCCGCAGGCAGCTCAAGGGGTTTTGCTACAAGATCTGTCTGGCGGCAGTCGTAGAACCGGCAGCGCCCCTGACCCGAGGTCACGACAAAGCCATCGGCTACCGCGCCGACCCCGGCGCAATCGGGAAGCGGCGCGTCCAGGCGCACTTCACCGCTGTCCAGGTCCCAGATGAAAAAGCGGTTGCCCCGTGGTGCGGTCAACGCGACCAGGCGCAGTTCGCTGTGCACCGCGACGCTGGCGGTGTAATGCCCCATGGCCTGCAACTGATGCTCAGGCACCGGGAAGGCCACGAACGGCTGGCCGGGCCGCTTGATCGCCAGCAGCTCCGACGACTCGTGAGACGGCCCCATGAACTGCTGACCGGCGACGATGGTGCCGTCGCTGGCAATCCCCAAATGCCGCACACTATTCATCTGCTGAGCGAGGGTTTCCTTGCTCAGCAGGGTGCCGTCGCGTTGCATCAGGACCAGGCTCGGTTCCATGGCGTTGAGGTTCATCTCGACGCGGCTTTCGGCCTCGGTGCGAATGCCGCCGTTGGCCACCACCAGGGTTTCGCCATCGGGCATCCACGACACCTGATGCGGGCCGACGCCGTGGGTCGAAATCTCGCCGCTGTGGATAAGTCGCTCACCTTCGAACTTATACACACCGAGCAAGCCGCGACCCGGATCGGAGGTGTCGTTCTCGGTGGCGTACAGCCAGTCGCCGCTCTTGTGAATCACCGCATGACCGTAGAAGTGCCGGTTCGGCAGTGAGGTCACGGTTTGCAGCAACGTGCCGTCGCGCAGGTCGATCAGGTAACTCTCGGTACCCGGACGACGGGCGACGAACAACGCAATCGGCAGTGTCGGGTGGTTGATGATGTCGTGGCAACGCTGGCCGACCTGGGTGGCAAACACCCGGGTGCCGTCCAGCCGGTAACCGACGGCGTAGTGTTTGCCATCGGTATCGTCCCGCGCCGAGAGCAGCAGCGGGCTTTTGTCCTTCTGCTTGAACAGCGTCCAGCCGCCCAGTGTCACCGCACCCAGCAGCAAACTACCTAACGTCAGAGCCTGGCGTCGCAGCATGGAACTTGCCCTCATCAGTCACCGTCGTTGGCGTTGAAGCCCAGTTGGATGCCCAGCGCCTTGGCCAGTTCGCCTTCGTGCAGGCGGTGGACGACGTTGAGGCTGTCGTAGATGTCGTTGAGTTGCTGGCGACCGGCATCGTCGTTGAGCATCTCGGTCAGCGAGCGCTGGTTGCTGGCGAACAGTTTCAGGGACGCGGCGTAAGCGGCGTCGATCTTGTCGGCCAACGGTTTTTGCTCGCTCGGCAACAGGCCGCGCAGGCCTTTGTTGTCGACGCCTTCCCACACCGTTTTGGCAGCGGCGAGGCTGGCTTCGAGGCCGGTCAGGGACGACTGGCTGCGCCATGCATCGGCCTGGAACGGTTGCGGAACACCCTTCGTCTGACGGCCCATCGGCGTGCCGAGTTTTTTCTTCAGGCTGTCGAGGGCGGTGACTTGCACGCGCAGCAGGTCGGCGATGGCTTCGTGGGAATCGGCGTAGCGCTGATTCGGGAATTTGCTCATCTGCGCGAGCATGCCGTCGGTGTTGTTCCAGCTTTTCAGAATCTCTTCGGCCAGTTGTTTCTGACGCTCGCCAATCGCGATCAGCAGTGGGCAGTACTTGGCTTTCTGTTCAGCGTTGGCCACATCAGGTTTGCTGTCGAACAGGATGTATTCGTAGGCGGAAAGGCCTTGAACCACAACGCTCGATTTGGCCAGAGCGGCGGCATCGATCTGCGGCTGTGCGGTGACCAGTTGCTCGACCTGACGGCCAACGAGGTTTTTCTTGTCCGGCCAGAACTGCACCTGCCAGGCGCGATTGCCCTCGGCCAGCGGCCCGATCAGCAGCGGTTGCAGCTCGGCCCAGGCTTTCTGCGCATGCAGGAAGTCGGCGCGGGCGGTGTCGAGGTTTTCCTTGCCTTCGCAGTAGGCCAACGCACTGACGGCCAGTTGGCGGTCGGCTTCAACCCAACGCGTGTAGGTCGGCAGGATCACCGACTTGGCGATGGCTGCTGACGTGACGGCCTGCGGATCCTGAGGCGAACAGGCGCCCAAGGCTAGCGCGGCAAGGCTGGTGAACAACAATTTGGGACGGAACATGTCGGGCTCCCGCTATGGAATACGTATTAAAGAGAATTCAAGAACGCCAGCAACGCAGCGCGCTGCTCGGCATTGAAAGACAAAACCTGTTGCTGCGCCGCGGTGGCTTCGCCGCCATGCCAGAGCACGGCTTCGAGCAGATTGCGGGCGCGGCCATCGTGCAAAAACTGGGTGTGCCCACTGACCGCCTGCGTCAGGCCGATACCCCACAACGGCGGGGTGCGCCAGTCGCGGCCGCTGGCCTGGAATTCGGTACGGTTGTCGGCCAGACCGTCGCCCATGTCATGCAGCAGCAGATCGCTGTAAGGGCGAATCACTTGATTAGCCAGTTCAGGTTCTGCGGCGTTGGCGGCGGTGGTGTATTTCGGGGTATGGCAGGACTGGCATCCGGCCTGGAAAAACAGAGTCTTGCCGGCCAGCACCTCGGGGGCGCTGACATCGCGGCGGGCCGGTACGGCGAGGTTTCGGCTGTAGAACAGCACCAGGCGCAGGATGTTATCGCTGACTTCCGGCTCGCCCTCCGGGCCATTGCCGTTGGGCGCTTGCTTGCAAGCAGTTTGCGCGGCGGTGCAATCGTCGACGGTTCTCAGGCTCGTGGTCAGACCCATGTCGCCAGAAAACGCGTGAACGTTCTGTTGATTGAGGTTCGGTTGCCCGGCCTTCCAGCCAAATCGCCCAAGGACGGTTTTTTGCTGCGCGTCGTCCCAGACCCGGTTCGGGCGTCCGGCGATGCCGTTTTTGTGTTTTGCCTGAGCCTTGGCATTGGCCAGGATCGCCTCGTCGGGAATCGCTTCGAGCAGGCCCAGGCCAATCATTGGCGGTGCGACCCTGGCCGAGAAACGCGTGTCAGGGTGCATCGGGCCGTAGCCGAGCTGGGTGATCTGCAACGTCGGCTTGCGCAACTCGACTTCGGTGCCGTCCTTGAAGCGAATCGGAACGGGCGTGTAATCGACGCGCACTTTGCCTTCCGGCACGACACCCGGCACGGACATGTCCTGGAATTGTCCGCCGTAGACCGGCTCCGGAACGACACCGAGCTGCTCGATGACCTTGGCATAGGCCGGCGCATCGGGAATCGATAGGCGCACCAGCATCGACACGGCGTTCTGCGCATCAGGCGTGGGCGGATGACCGCGTCCGTCCTTGATGTGGCAGTTTTGGCAGGCGTTGGTGTTGAACAATGGGCCGAGTCCGTCCCTGGCGGTAGTGGTCGACGGGGCGATCACCCAGGGGTTGCGGAAAAAGCTGTTGCCGACGCTGAAGTCCACGCGCCGTGACGGCGGCAGGTTGGCAGACGGCAGGGAAAATGCGTTCTGATCGGTCTTGCGCACGGTTGCGCTGCCACCGGACCGGGCTTCGCCGGGTTCGGCTTGGGTAAAACGCGGGGCGTCATCGCAGGCACTCAGGCCCAGGGCCAGAAACAGTGCGGACAAGCGAAGAGGCAGCGAGGGCATCAGACATCCTGCAAGACGAGCAAAACAAGGGCGCAAAGTCTAACAGGGCAGGGGAGATTGAATAAGAGGAATTATCGTTTGGTTGATGTAGCGCAGGGTTACTTGGAAACGGTGATCCCCTGTGGGAGCGAGCTTGCTCGCGATAGCGGTAGCTCATTCAACATTGATGTTGGCTGTGATGGGCCCTATCGCGAGCAAGCTCGCTCCCACAGGGGATTGTGTTGTGGCGAACATGAAAAAAGGCGACCCGGAGGTCGCCTTATTATTCAGCCAGCGTTGATCAGAATTCGTGATCAGCGTTGTCCGGGTTCAGGTCACTGATGCCCAGTTTGCCAGCGGCCGCTTCGATCGAACCGGTCTGCTTGACCAGCGAAGCGATCGCGTCGCGGACGATCTGGTTGCCAGCGGTGTTGCCGGCGGCGATCAGTTGGTCGTAGTGCTCACCCTTGTTGGCGTGATCGACGATGACCTGCATCTTGGCTTCGGTCGCCGCCAGGTCGGCTTTCAGCGCGGTGTCGGCAGCCGGGTCAGCCTTGGCCACCAGGGACGACAGGCTGGCGCCGGTCATTTTGGTGCCGTCGACGCGGGTGTATTCGCCCAGGTACACGTTACGAACGCCTTTGGCATCGTAGAACTGCGAATTGTGGGTGTTGTCGCTGAAGCAGTCGTGTTCGTCTTCCGGGGAGTTGGCCTCCAGGGAAACCTTCATGCGCTCGCCCGCCAGTTCGCCCAGGGACAGGCTGCCCATGCCGAACAGCATTTTGCGCAGGCCGGATTCAGCTGGCTCGGCTTCCAGGGTGGCGCGGTAGTTGTCGGCCACGTTCGGCTTCCAGTTACCGACCATTTCTTCCAGGTCGCTGACCAGCAGTTGGGTCACGGACTTCAGGTAAGCGCGACGACGATCGTTATGACCGCCGGTTGCGCCTTTGCCTTCCAGGTAGTCGGAAGCTGGACGGTTGCCGGCGCCAGGGCCGGTGCCGTTCAGGTCCTGGCCCCAGAGCAGGAATTCGATGGCGTGGTAGCCGGTGGCAACGTTGGCCTCGGAACCACCCAGCTCGTTCAGGCTGGCGAGTTTTGCTGGGGTAATGTCTTTCACGTCGATCTTGTCTTCGCCGACCTGAACCTGGGTGTTGGCGATGATGTTGGCCGTGGCGCCCGGGTTACCCAGTGCGTGCTCGTAGGATTTGTCGACGTAGTCGATCAGGCCTTCGTCCAGTGGCCAGGCGTTCACCTGACCTTCCCAGTCGTCGATGATGGTGTTGCCGAAGCGGAACACTTCGCTCTGCAGGTAAGGAACGCGGGCAGCGATCCAGGCAGCCTTGGCAGCTTTCAGGGTGTCGGCGTTCGGCTTGGCGAGGAAGGCGTCGATGGCGGATTGCAGGGTCTTCGCGGTGGATTCGGCATCGCTGTAAACGGCGAAGACGATGTCGGCGTAATGCGCGACAACGGCTTTGGCAGCGGCTTCGTCGACTTTACCGGCAGCGGCAGGTGCAGCAGCAGGTGCCGCCGCCGGGGCCGTGGTGCTGGCGGCCGGAGTCGGCGTCTGCGGAGCGGCAGCTTTGTCTTTGCCTTCGCCACAACCGGCGAGGGAAATAGCGATGGCCAACAGACTGGCGGTAGCCAGAGGCATACGAATCATGGCGAACATCCTGCTTCGAGAGGGGGTGGAATGGCGCAGCAAGCGCGCAAAACTGCGACATAATGCAAATCTTTCGCATTATCTGTAAAGGGTTGTACCTGGAAATATTTCTTATTCACGGAGACACGTGAGGTAGATCAAAAGATCGCAGCCTCGTTTCACTCGACAGCTCCTACAGAGTGAAACGAGGCTGCGATCTTTTGATTTTTTGATCTTCTACAAAATAGCCGCGTTACTGCGCTGGGCCTGTTTCAGATACGCGCTCAATTCCCGCGCCGGCAGCGGCTTGCTGTAGAGATAGCCCTGACCTTCGTGACAGCCCTCGGAGATGATGTAGGCCTCTTGCTCGGGGGTTTCCACGCCTTCGGCAATCACCTGCATGCCCAGGCTCTTGCCCAGCTGGATGATGGCCCGAACGATGGTCGCATCGTCGTCGTCATCGAGCAGGTCCTGAACGAAGCTCTTGTCGATCTTGATCTTGTCCAGCGGCAGGCTTTTCAGATAGCTCAATGACGAGTAACCGGTGCCGAAGTCGTCGATCGCGATCAGCGCACCGGAGCGGCGCAGGCTCAGCAGGTGCTGGGCGGCCGTGCTGATGTCTTCCATCAGGCCGGTTTCGGTGACTTCCAGCTCCAGGCTGCGCGGTGGCAGGCGATACATCTGCAGCAAATTGTTGACCACCCGTGGCAACTCGGCGTGGTGCAGCTGCACCGTGGACAGATTCACCGCCATGCGCAGGTCGACGAAACCCTGGTCATGCCAGTCGCGCAATTGCTTGCACGCCTGATCCAGCACCCATTCACCAATGGCGATGATGGTGCCGTTCTGCTCGGCCAGGGGGATGAACAAGTCCGGCGGAACCAGCCCGTGCTCGGGATGCTGCCAGCGAATCAGCGCCTCGACGCCCACCACCCGGTGATCGCGATAGCTGATCTGTGGCTGGTAGACGAGGTAGAACTGATCCCGGGCCAGGGCGTCGCGCAGGTCTTTTTCCAGCTCGCGACGGCGGCGCATCTCGGTGTCGACGCTGGCGATATAGAACTGATAACGGTTGCGCGAGCGAGTCTTGGCCAGGGTCATGGTCTGCTCGGCTTTTTGCAGCAGTTTCTCGGTGCTGTCACCGTCCTCGGGGAACAGGGTGATGCCGATGGTGGCGCGCAGGCGAATCTCCTGATGATCGAGGGCAAATGCCGCTTCCAGGTCATCGAGAATGCTTTGGGCCAGTTCGGCCGCTTCGTAGGGTTGTTCGATGTCGGCCTGAACCAGGGCGAACTGGTCGCCGCCGAGGCGGGCGAGGGCGCCAAGGCGTCCGCTGTGAGCTCGCAGGCGATCGGCCAGGGCCAGCAGCAGTTGGTCGCCGGTTTGGTAGCTGAATTGTTCGTTGATGCCCTTGAAGTCGTCCAGGCCGACCACCAATACGGCGACCCGACGTTGCAACTTGCCGGCGTCGACCAGGATTTTGTCCAGTTGCTGCTGCAATTGCTGGCGGTTTGGCAGGCCGGTGAGGAAATCGTACTGGGCCATGCGTAGCAGGCTGTTTTCCGCTTCGTGGCGCAAATGGGTGTTGCGCTCGATGGACTCGAGCAACTGGTTGGCGGTGTTGATCCAGATCCCCAGTTCGTTCTTTTCATGCCCCTTGAGCAGCGGGATTTTGTGTTCGCTGGGGCGATCCGGATTGATTTCCGTGAGGTGTTCGATGATCCGCGACAGCGGCTTGGTCAGCAGCCAGTGATAGACCAGGTACAGCACCAGCCCCATGGCCATCGCACGCAACACGCCGGAGATGAAGATGATCACCGAACTGACGATGAAACCCTGGCCGTAGGTGGCGGTGTCGAGGGTGATGCTCAAGTCGCCGTAATACTCGCTGTAAGGGCCGCGACCTACCAGCTGGGTGGTGAAGGTGCGTTCCTTGCCGAGGATCAGGTCGGTTAGCCAGCGACTGTCGGAATGCTGCAGCTCGCGAGACTTTTGCGCGAGCATGGCTTCGTTGGGATGGCCAATAGAGGCCTTGCGCACAGCGTCGTCCTGAAACAGGCCTTCGATAACCTGCATACCCATTTCCCGGTCCAGGCTGTAGACGGCCTGGGTCGAGGGGTCGCGGAACATGTCGAGGATGCGTTGGGCATCGCTGGCCACGGCCTGGCGTGTTTTATAGGCATCGAAAACGATCTGCGCGCAGCTCAAGACCACGCCAACGATCAATGCCGACAGGAGCACGACCCGAAGCAACTTCACCGACAAGCTGTTCTTGAGTTCCAGCTTCAAAGAGTCATTCCTTGTTCCGTGCGGGTAGCGTCAAGTTGCCATGAGTATTGGCAATCCGGTGATGGCAGTCAAAGGGACAATCAATCACATGGGGTTTTGCCTGTAGCTTGGCCGAAATGCTGTCGTTTGGACTATTTGCGCTATTTGTACTGTGTCGGTTGTTGGGGCCTTCAACTTGAGGGGGATAGGGACATATTTTACGTTTGGTTGATGTTAGACGGCTGTGGCGTTGGGGCAAGGGGCTGAAGGCTGGTTTCATCGTGGGAAATCGCCCCAAGTTCTGCGGATGCACCTATTACCCTGTAGGAGCTGCCGAAGGCTGCGATCTTTTGATCTTGGCGGCTAGGTAGCCGACCAGGTTCTTGCTGACTGAGTACATATCCATTCCTGCGGTAACGGCCGCTAATGGTTTCGCTCTTACAGCGAGTCCCTTTTGTCAAACGCCACAAAAGGAACCAAAAAGTCTCGCCCCAAGCGTCCGGCCCCTCGCCTGGGCTCGGCGTTCCTTCGCTCCGGTATTCATCTGGGGGCATCGCCTCCGGTCGGCTTCGCTTCGACCTCCTCTCGATGTGTTCGACTTCGTCGAACGGCGCTGCGCGCCTGCCCCCCAGATGAACACCTCCACTCAGCCTCCCGAAGGGGCGGGTGGATCAAGATCAAGAGCTGCAGGCGAGCTAACGCTCGGCCTGTTGAGTGGTGAGAAGCGAAAGGCGTAACTGATTCATTGTGGGAGCGAGCTTGCTCGCGATGGCGGCCTGACAGCCGACCTGTTTCTTCCTGTAACACATCAATTCACTGTGGGAGCGAGCCTGCTCGCGAAGATGGCGGCGCATCCAATACCAATATGGCTGACTTGCCGCCATCGCGAGCAGGCTCGCTCCCACAGGGTTTTTTGTTGTGTAGGAAGTCGGTAGAACCTTCCCACGAGGTTTTCAGGTTGCCCGTAGGAAGCGGGTTCAATAACCTTTGGCTGTCGCTGAAAACTCAGCGATCGGGTGTGAGAACCCGGCTAGTCATAGTCATCCAGCGCCAGTATCCGCATAATTGCCGCCTTCTTATCTGCTGCAAATGCGTTATGGCGGCTGTGTGCGGGCGGACTTCGGTCCGGCCGGGTGTCTATGACCGGTTTCTCACCTCGCACATAGCTGCCACCTCTTCGTCGCGTGAGAAACGGCAAGGGATTGGCACCCAACGCATAGGCATTCCCTTGGATAAATTAATCCCAGACCCACCCTACAAACCCAATCCCATGTTCATGATTTCCCCGGACATGAACACCGAAACTCTCCTGGCCCACGCCTGTGAGTCATTGGCCTCGGCAAGTGTCATGGCCAGCGACTTCGCCACCTACCTGACCGGCTCCCAGCGCAGCACGGCGCTGGCCATCGCGCAGATCGTCATGCTGGCGGACCTGGCGGTGAACAGGGCGTTGGATATCGTCGACCCGCAGGAATAGGCATTCAGTCAGTTCTACCGAGTCATCGTTCTTCGCGAGCAAGCCCGCTCCCACAGGGGAACGCATTCCAAATGTGGGAGCGAGTCTGCTCGCGAAGGCGTCCGAACAGACAACACTTTTTCAACGCCCATAAAAAAACCCGACCTAAGCCGGGTTTTTTCTTGGGCATCGATCTTAAGCGGTGAAGGTTTTGCCTTCGAACTGCTCAGCCACGAATTTCCAGTTGACCAGGTTCCAGAACGCTTCGACGTATTTTGGACGAAGGTTGCGGTAGTCGATGTAGTAAGCGTGTTCCCAGACGTCGCAGGTCAGCAGCGGGGTGTCGCCGTTGGTCAGCGGGTTGCCGGCGCCGATGGTGCTGGCCAGGGCCAGGGAACCGTCAGCCTTTTTCACCAGCCAGCCCCAACCGGAACCGAAAGTGCCGATGGAAGTCTTGCTGAACTCTTCCTTGAACTTGTCGAACGAACCGAAGGCTGCGTTGATCGCGTCAGCCAGTGCGCCGGTTGGTTGACCGCCGGCGTTTGGCGCCAGGCAGTTCCAGTAGAAAGTGTGGTTCCAGACCTGAGCGGCGTTGTTGAAGATACCGCCCGAGGAAGATTTGACGATTTCTTCCAGAGTCTTGCCTTCGAACTCGGTGCCTGGCACCAGGTTGTTCAGGTTCACGACATAGGTGTTGTGGTGCTTGTCGTGGTGGTATTCCAGAGTTTCCTTGGAAATGTGCGGCTGTAGGGCATCGTGTGCGTAAGGCAGCGGCGGCAATTCGAAAGCCATGATGATTCTCCTAATCAGGTCAGTTGCGGTGAGCGCAAGGCCGATCACGGGCGGCCAGACAAGCGCCGGGGAGTTTGTACTCTTTGCGGCGCATCGGATCGGATCATAGCACCGGGGGTGCGGCATAACCACGCAACAACTGTGTGGGATAGAGGTTCCAGAGCCTTTTGGAATAATCAGCCGGCGACGATTAATTGAAAGGCCACGGTGAACATCATGACCGCCACCAACAGATCAAGGATTCGCCAGGTACTTGGCCGAGCCAACCATGGCGCCAACCACGCCGCGCCGAGTGCCAAGGTGAAAAACCACAGCAACGACGCACTGGCCGCCCCTACGACATAAGCGCCGGGCTCAGTTTGTTGGGCACCGAGGGAGCCAATCAGCAACACGGTATCCAGATAAACGTGCGGGTTAAGCAGCGTGACGGCCAAAGCACTGAGCATCACCGCGCGCAGCGAACGCACCGTCTGGTTTTCGCCCTGTTGCAGGCTCTGTTTCGAGCAGGCTCGACGCAACGCCAGGCTGCCATACCAAATCAGAAACACCGCGCCACCCCAACGGGCGACTGCCAGCAACGTCGGGTTCTGCGCGAGCACCGTCGCCAGGCCGAATACTCCGGCGGCCACCAGCAAGGCATCGCAGGTCACGCAGAGTGCCGCCACGGGCAGGTGATGTTCGCGCCGAAGGCTCTGAGCCAACACAAACGCATTCTGAGTACCGATCGCCATGATCAGCCCCGCGGCCACCAACAGGCCGTTCACATAGCTTTGCCACATAAGATGTTTACTCCGCGTTGGCCGCCAGATCCCGCAGCACGTGCAGGGCGCGTTCGGCATCGGCCTGGCCGACGAATAAATGGTCGTGGTAATAGCCGGCAATCACGTTGCAGCTGATGCCGGCCTGGCCTAATGCCGTGGCGAACGCGGCGGTCAGGCCGACGGCTTCGAGGGCCGAATGCACGTTCAAGGTGATCCAGGCCGCGACGTAATCGAAACTGAAACCCGCCTTCTCGGCGTGGGAACGTTCCAGAATCACCGTCAGACCTTCCTGCTCGCGAAAGCTGCCGACAATTTCAAGACCTGCCGGCAACTTGCCGTCGCGCAGGGTGCAGAACACGTATTCGCCGACGTTGAGGTGCGGGCTCATGCTGCGCAGCAGGGTTGCCAATGAAGTTTCGCCAGCCATGTCGATGATCCTGTTCAAGAGTTCTTGCTGGCCATTCTCCGGTGTCAGGCTGTATAAGAAAAACCAATCATGCTGATCGCTCATTAGGAAAACTGATGTTCGACTATAAATTGCTTTCTGCCTTGGCCGCGGTGGTCGAGCAGGCCGGGTTCGAACGTGCGGCTCAGGTGCTCGGCTTGTCGCAATCGGCGATCTCCCAGCGCATCAAATTGCTCGAGGCGCGGGTCGGCCAACCGGTGCTGGTGCGGGTGACACCGCCGGCGCCGACCGAAATCGGCCGACGGCTGCTCAACCATGTGCAGCAGGTACGTTTACTTGAACGAGACCTGCAAACCCTGGTGCCGGCACTCGACGAAGAAGGCCTGCCGGAACGTCTGCGCATCGCCTTGAATGCCGACAGCCTCGCCACGTGGTGGGCCGTGGCGGTCGGGGATTTTTGCGCGGAACAGCATCTGCTGCTCGATCTGGTGGTCGAAGACCAGACCGTCGGCCTCAAACGCATGCGCGCCGGTGAAGTCGCGGCGTGCGTCTGCGCCAGCGAACGCCCGGTGGCCGGCGCGCGCAGCGTTTTGCTGGGGGCCATGCGCTACCGTGCGTTGGCCAGCCCGGCCTTTATCGCCCGGCATTTTCCTGAAGGTGTGCGCGCCGATCTGTTGTCGAAAACGCCCGCGTTGGTGTTTGGCCCGGACGATTTCCTACAGCACCGCTACCTCGCGTCCCTCGGCGTCGATGGCGGATTCGAACACCATTTATGCCCCTCGTCCGAAGGCTTCATCCGCCTCACGGAAGCGGGACTCGGTTGGGGGCTGGTACCTGAACTGCAGGTGCGCGAGCAACTGGAGCGCGGTGTATTGGTAGAGCTTTTGCCTGATAAGCCGATCGATGTGCCGCTGTACTGGCATCATTGGCGCAATGGCGGTCAGTTGCTGGGGTTACTCACCGATCAGTTGGTGCGTTCGTCGAAGCAATGGCTGGTGCCGTTGGACTGACGGGCAGCGTCAAGTCCTCACGCCTTACGCAATATGCAAAACGCAAAACGAAATATTCGGAGCAATTCATGAAGATTCTGGTTACCGGCGCAAGCGGCTTCATTGGCGGGCGCTTTGCGCGTTTTGCCCTGGAGCAGGGCCTGGACGTGCGGGTCAACGGTCGCCGGGCCGAAAGTGTGGAGCATCTGGTGCGCCGTGGCGCCGAGTTCATCCCGGGTGACTTGAGCGACCCGGAACTGGCACGCGACTTGTGCTCAGACGTCGAAGCCGTGGTGCATTGCGCCGGTGCGGTCGGTTTGTGGGGGCGTTATCAGGACTTCCATCAAGGCAACGTGCAGGTCACGGAAAACGTGGTCGAGGCCTGTCTGAAACAGCGGGTTCGGCGACTGGTGCACTTGTCGTCGCCGTCGATCTACTTCGATGGCCGCGATCATCTGGGGCTGACCGAAGAACAGGTGCCCAAGCGCTTCAAGCATCCCTACGCCGCGACCAAATACCTGGCCGAGCAAAAAGTTTTCGGCGCTCAGGAGTTCGGCCTCGAAACCCTGGCCCTGCGCCCACGTTTCGTGACGGGGGCAGGCGACATGAGCATCTTTCCGCGGCTGCTGAAAATGCAGCGTAAAGGACGGCTCGCGATCATCGGCAACGGCCTGAACAAGGTTGATTTCACCAGCGTGCAAAACCTCAATGAAGCGTTGCTCAGCAGTTTGCTGGCCAGTGGTTCGGCGTTGGGCAAGGCCTACAACATCAGCAACGGCACGCCGGTGCCGTTGTGGGACGTGGTCAATTACGTGATGCGCAAGATGGATGTCCCACAGGTCACGCGCTACCGGTCCTACAGCTTGGCCTACACCGTAGCGGCGCTCAACGAGGGAGTGTGCAAGTTGTGGCCGGGCCGTCCCGAGCCGACCCTGTCGCGCCTGGGCATGCAGGTGATGAACAAAAATTTCACCCTGGACATCAGCCGCGCCCGGCATTATCTGGACTACGATCCGAAAGTCAGTCTCTGGACCGCCCTCGATGAATTCTGCGGCTGGTGGAAGGCCCAGGACATTCGCTGACGCACGGGTTAGCGCCGCAACACTGAACCGAGTTCGGGGTTGAGGGTCAATCGATGCGGCCGTGGGGGTTATACTGCGCCGCACCAAGCCATCACCGCGTTCCACAAAGGTTGACTCAATGTCCATGCGTAACGATGCCAACGACGACTTCGACGATGTACCGAGCCTGCGTGCCGACAGCCTCGACGACGATGATTTTGTGCCCACTGCTCGCACCTCCGTGCATTCGCGGACCACGCCAGTCGTCAAAGTCAAAAGCCCGAGCACCGGCCCGCTGTGGGCGCTGGTTGGCGCCTTGTTCTTTGCTTTTGCGGGCCTTGCCTGGTGGAGCTTCCAGCAGCTCTCGCTGATGGAACAGCAATTGGTGGCGACCCAGGAAAGTTTCGCGCGTATCAGTGAGGATGCGGCGGGGCGCTTGCAGGACATTTCCGGCAAGGTTGTCGCCAGTCAGACCAACGTCAGTAGCGACAGCGAAGCCTTGAAGCTGCAAATCAAACAGCTGGAAAGCAAGCTCCAGGATCAAAGCAAACAACAGCAAGGCGTTCTCGGCCAGACCACCGATCTGGACAAGCGTCTGGCACAGATGACTGCCCAAACCACTGACCTGGATAAGCGCTTGGCGCAGATGACCGCTCAGACTACTGAACAACAGACCGCCACCATTCAATTGCAGGCTCAGGTCAAAGTCTTGAACAGCGATGTAGCCGTGCTGAAAAGCACCCCGGTGGACACAGAAAAATTCGATGCGCAACTTAAAAGCCTTGGCTCCGACATCGTTGCACTGAAGAAACAAGGCAACCCGAGCGCCGCCATCGAGCGCCTGGAGCAGGAAGTCGTTGTGCTCAAAAGCCAACAGGACAATCGCCCGGCCGCGACGCCAGGCGGGACCAATACCGCCGAATTCGACGCCTTCCGTAGCCAGGTCACCCGCAACATCAACACCCTTCAGGCGCAGATCCAGAATCTGCAGCAGCAGCTGCGCGCAAAGCCGTAAGAGTCGGCCAGCTGCACCACAGAGCCCCTGTAGCAGCTGGCGAAGCCTGCGAAGGTGTGGTGAGGGGATTGTGGCGAGGGGATTTATCCCCGTTGGGCTGCGAAGCGGCCCCTGTTTTTTCAGCCACACCGCGTCCAATGGATTACGACGGCTTCGCCGCCGAACGGGGCGGTGCGACGTTTCGCTAAATCCCCTCGCCACAATCCCCTCACCACACCTCGCAGGCTCGGCAGATGCCACATGGATCGTGTTCTGTGCTTTCCTGAATATTCATACATATCCCCAAGCCGTCTACGCTCTTGAAACACCAACAAGAACGAGGGATGCGCAATGGGGTTTTTGCATAGGTTGGCCTTGCTGGGCGTGATGCTTTTGCTGTGTCTTGGCCAGGTTCAAGCCGCCGGCACGGAAAAGGACGACAGCCAGGCTGCCAAAGCCTTGCTGGAAAAAGCCCTGGCGTACTACCACGACAATGGCGACAAGGCCTTCGCTGCTTTCAGCCGTCAGGGGGAGTTTGTCGACAAGGATCGTTACGTGTTCGTGGTCGACACAAAGGGCGTGATGCTCGCCAGTGGCGGGCCGTCTTCGGCGTTGATTGGCCGTGATGTGTCCGATGTGCTCGGGCCGGATGTGCAGAAAGCCTTCAAAGACGCCTTGAAAGTGCCGGAGGGCAATGGCATCCAGCAGGCCGAATACCGCTGGCAGAACTGGTCCGACGGCAAGGTCGAACGCAAGCATGTGTTCTACCAGCGCGTCGGTCAGCGGATCCTGGCGGTGGGTTACTACTTGCCACGGGCCTCAGCGGAACAGGCGATGGCCTTGCTGAACAAAGCAGCGGCCGATCTGGCCAAGGACGAGAAGGGCACGCTCACGGCCATCAACTCCCTCAAGGGCGGTTACTTGCAGGATGATTTGTACGTCTTCGTCGTCGACCTGAATAACCAGCGTTATGTTGCCCATGGCACCAACCTGCGGTTGATCAATACCGATTTCAGCAAGATCAAGGATCCGGAAGGCAAGCCGGTTGGCGAGCCGATCCTGGCGCTGATGGCCAAGCAGGACTACGGCGAATACGAGTACCGCTGGAAAAACCCGGTGACCGGCAAGGTCGAGGACAAGCATGCCTACCTGAAAAAGGTCGGGCATTTTCTGGTGGCTGTCGGATATTACAGCCCTTGATGATCAAAAGATCGCAGCCTGCGGCAGCTCCTACAGTGGAATGTGTACACCCTTGTAGGAGCTGCCGCAGGCTGCGATCTTTTGCTTTTAGCGGACCTTGTCTTCTCGCCCCCGCAACACCATATTCGGCATGGCAACCGCCGCCGCCAGCCCCAGCAGCGACACCGCCGCACTGACCATCAACAAATTCTGGAAGGTCAGCAGCAGCTCGGCACGCAAGGCGTTCTGCGCATCCCCCGGCGCGGCGTTCAAACCATCGAGTAAGACATTTCCGGAACTGCCCTCGGCAATCATCGAAGAGCCGGCCAGGTGGGCAAAACTTGAGTCCTGCAACAATGCCAGCAGCAGGGCTGACATCAAGGCCACACCCACCGCACCACCCAGTGAGCGGAACAGGTTGGTGGTGCTGGTGGCGACACCGATGTCCCGTTGTGCCACCGAGTTCTGCGTTCCGACCAGGGAAGTCGGGAACTGCATGCCGCTAGCGATCCCGCTGAGCAACATGAACAGACTACTGAGCACAAATGCCTGGGGAGGACTGAACGCCATACCGAGAATCGAGATCGGCATGAGCACGGCGCCCGTCAGAATCATGGGCTTGTAGCGCCCGGTCACCGAGGTCCGGCGGCCGGCGAAATACGCCCCGATCGGCAAACCTATCGCCAGCGGCAACAGGTGCAGCGCGGCGCTGTCGGCCCCGGCGCCGGTAACGCTCTGGAAGCGCAGCGGCATCAACACAATCAGCGAGATCGCCTGGAAACTGGTGAAGAAGATCGTGCACCAGCACAGGATCGCATTGCGATTGGCGAACAAATGCATTGGCAGCAGCGGCTCCCGCGCCCGGCGTTCATGCCAGACAAACAGCGCCAGTACCAACACCGCACAACCGAGCAGGCCCAGCACTTCGGCGCTGCGCCACGAATGGCCCTGACCGACTTGGGTGATGCCCAGCAACAAGGCGGTCAAGCCGATGATCATCAGCAACGTGCCGAGGTAATCGATGATCGGTTTGCGTTGTGGCACTGGCAAACCCACCAACGTTCGATTGGCCACCAGCCAGGCTCCGAGGCCCAACGGAAGATTGATCAAGAACACCCAACGCCACGACAGGTACTCGGTCATGTAACCACCGAGTACCGGGCCGGCCACGCTGGCCACGGCGTACATGCTGCTGAAATAGCCTTGATAGCGGCCACGCTCCCGGGGCGGCACGATGTCGCCAATGATCGCCTGGCTGACCGAGATCATCCCGCCAGCACCAATACCTTGAAGAATCCGCGCCAGTACCAGTTGCTCCATGCTCTGGGCCATGCCGCAGAAAAACGAAGCGACCGTGAACAACCCCATGCCAAACAGCATCAACTTGCGGCGACCGTACAGATCGCCCAGTTTGCCGTAAATCGGCACGGCCACCGTCATCGCCACCATGTAGCCGGAAATCACCCAGGCCAGCAGGCTGACGTCCTTGAATTGTGCGGAAATGGCCGGCATCGACACGGCGACGATGGTCTGGTCCAGCGCGCCAAGAAAAATCGCTAGCATCAGGGCGATCAACACGCTGCGAATGGCCGGTTTCGGCGTTTCAGGCTGGTTGAGATTGGTCACGGGTTAGAACCTGCGGACAGTGATTGACCCGCAAGGAGCAAGGCGAGCGGGGATGCTCGCCAGTGTAAGTCGGTAGCAGGCTATTCGATAGCCTCGTATGGAAGGCCGACGTAATTTTCTGCAATGGTTTTTCGACCGGCCTCGGAGTCGACGAAGTACTCCAGTTCCGACTCGGCAATCCGCTGGCTGAAGGCGTCGTTATCGTCAAAGCGGTGCAGCATTGAGGTCATCCACCAGGAAAACCGTTCGGCTTTCCACACCCGGCGCAGGCAGACCTCGGAGTATTTCTCCAGCAAATCCACACGGCCTTCTCGGTAAACCTTTAGCAAAATGTTGAACAGCGTACTGACGTCGCTGGCCGCCAGGTTCAGGCCCTTGGCGCCGGTGGGCGGGACGATGTGCGCGGCGTCGCCGACCAAAAACATCCGCCCGTACTGCATCGGTTCGACGACAAAACTGCGTAACGGCGCGATGCTTTTTTCGATGGAAGGCCCAGTGACCAACAATGCTGCCAACGCGCAAGGCAAGCGGGATTTGAGTTCGTCCCAGAAGCGTTGATCGGTCCAGTTTTCGACCTGATCAGAGGCCGGCACTTGTAAGTAATAACGAGTGCGTGTCGCCGAACGCATGCTGCACAGGGCAAAACCGCGTTCATGGCGGGCGTAAACCAGCTCTTCGTGAACGGGCGGCGTGTCAGCGAGGATGCCGAGCCAGCCAAACGGATAGACCCGCTCGAACACTTTCAGGCACTCGGCAGGAATCGACTGCCGGGCCACGCCATGGAAACCGTCGCACCCGGCGATGTAGTCGCAATCGAGTCGATACAGCTCGCCGTCCTTCTCAAAAGTCACGAACGGCTCTTCGGTTTTCATCCCGTGAGGAACGACGTTGCCGGCTTCGTAAATCGTCTGCGCACCGGCCTCCCGACGAGCGGCCATCAGGTCGCGAGTGACCTCGGTCTGACCGTAGATCATCACCGTTTTACCACCGGTCAGGGCTTGCAGATCGATGTGTACGCGGCGTGCGTCGAGGGCCAGTTCGAAGCCTGTGTGGACCAGTCCTTCGGCGTCCATGCGCTGACCCACCCCGGCCTGGCGCAACAGCTCTACCATGCCTTGTTCGAGGACGCCGGCACGGATTCGTCCGAGCACATAGTCCGGGGTCTGGCGTTCGAGAATGAGGGTGTCGATGCCGGCGTTGTGCAGCAATTGGCCGAGCAATAAACCGGACGGACCGGCGCCGATGATGGCGATTTGGGTTTTCAGCGTTTTCATTGTTTTTATGGCTCGCAAGCTTCACGCGACCAAAGCCGGTGAATAATTTTTATGGATCGAGTGCTTGCATTTTTCTCTTGCGAGTCTGTCAATTGAAGGGGAAAACTGAGCCGATACCTGTACATTCTGCCAATCGGTGCGATTATCGCCCGCCTACCCCCGAGGCCTGGATTGAAGTGATGAACAAGCCTGACCTACCGTCGATTCCAGTGTTCAAGCTCTACGGTGAAAGCCTGGATTGGCCGACCCCGGACTTGCTGCACTGTGAAACCATTTCCAAACGCAGCCGCGAACACCAATGGGAAATCAAACCCCACCGCCACGCCGATTTGTGCCAGCTGCTCTTCGTATTCAAAGGTCAGGCAGAGCTTGAAATCGAAGGCAAACGTACGCAATTGACCGAGCCGGCGATCCAGATCCTGCCACCGCTGTCCGTTCACGGTTTCCGGTTTTCCGAGGACGTCGAAGGGTTTGTGGTGACCCTTGCCGCGCCGCTGGTCGCCCATCTTCAGGCGCAACTGGGCAACGCGGTGAACACCCTGGCCCAGGCCGAAAGTTACCCGGCGGGCAAGGAAGGCGAATACCTCAATAGCCTGTTTTCAGCGCTGCAAGACGAATACACCGGTCACCAGCCGGCTCGCGAAATGCTCATGCATTCGCTGGTCAGCGTCATCATGGTGTGGGTCAGCCGCCAGGTGATTTCCCGTCGCAATGCCAGCCAGCGTCCGCAGCGTGCCCGGGAGTACCTCAACGGGTTTATTCAGTTGGTGGAAGAGACCTATCGCCAACACGTCAAAGTCGAGGACCTGGCTCATCGGCTGGGGATTTCCGTGTCCCACCTCAACGGCACCTGCCGTGAGCTGGCGGGACAACCGGCGTTGCAGATCATGCACGAGCGTCAGTTGCTGGAAGCCAAGCGCTTGCTGACCTATACCAGCATGACCATTTATGAAATGTCCGACGTGCTGGGGTTCTCTGATCCGACCAACTTCACGCGCCTGTTCCGACGTCGAGTGGGGATCTCGCCCAAGGCATTTCGCGACCGCTTGAAGGCCGATCAGGACAACGAGGCCTGATCCCCTTCGTTACTTGAGGGCGTTGAGGGTCGCGTTGTGGGGAATGCAGCGTTCGAAGTTGCAGCTCGCGTATTCACGGGGCAGTTGTCGCAACTGCTCGACGCGCCAGGCCGCGGTGCCATACAGCGCGAGCGTGGCCGCGCAGGTGATGAAAATCGCGAGATATCTTCTTGTTTTGATGTTCATGGCGTTGACCTCTGAACGAATACCTTCCGGTATTACATTCAGCATAGAACAAGATCAAAAGATCGCAGGCTCCTACAGGGTGTACGCCGAGCCGTTGTAGGAGCTGGCGAAGCCTGCGATCTTTTGATTTTTAAAGAACCACATCCCACGCCGGTTCTTCCGGGAATCTGAGCACCAGAAAATCCAGCATGCTGCGCAGTGTCGCCGGCATGTGTTTACGTGAGGTATACACCGCGTAAACGTTCATCTGCCGGGGTTCGGCATGGGGCAGCAAGCGGATCAGTTCGCCGCTGTGGATATGCACGCCGGCCTGATAACTGGGAAGCATCGCCACCCCGGCACCGGCCATCGCCGCGCGCAACAGCGTGCTGGCTTCGTTGGCGCTGATGTTGCCCTGCACCGGCACTGACACCTGCTCACCGTCCTCCTCGAAATGCCAGAGGCTTTTGCCGAAGTAGGAGTGGGTCAGGCAATTGTGCTGGCTCAGATCCTCGACCCGCAGCGGCGTCGGGTGTTCGAGCAGATAAGCGGGGGAGGCGCAGATCACCGAGCGGCAGACCGTCAGCCGTCGCGCGATCAGGTTCGGGTCCAGGTCGTTGCTGGTGCGAATCGCCAGATCGATACGTTCATCCACCAGGTTCACCGTGCGGTCGAGCATCTGCATGTCGATGCTGACGCCGGGGTAACGTTTGACGTAAGCGGCCATGGCATCCGCCAGTTGTGCCTGACCGAACGAAGTGCTGACGCTGATGCGCAACAGGCCGCGCGGTGCATCGTCCGGTTCGCTGATGGCGGCCTGCATGTCCGTGGACAGGTCGAGCATCTGCCGACATCGAGGCAGGATTTCACTGCCGGCGGCGGTCAGGCTCAGCTTGCGCGTGGTGCGGTGCATCAGGCGTGCGCCGACCCAATCCTCCAGCTCCGCCAGATAGCGCGAAACCACGGGTCGTGACAGGTCCAGGTGATCGGCGGCGGCCGACTGGCTGCCGAGGTCAACCACTGTGACGAACACCCGCATTGCTTGTAGACGATCCATCATTTGCTCACTTTCAGAAACAAACTATGTCCCAGCATCGCATTTTTTGTACTGAGTCATGCAACTAAGCTCTGTCCCCTGTAGGAGCTGACGAGTGAAACGAGGCTGCGATCTTTTGATCTTGCCTTTGAAAAGCAAAGTCACAAGATCGCAGCCTCGTTTCACTCGTCAGCTCCTACAGAGCCATCGGCCAACCCTGGCCATCGATAACGGAGCAACAGATGATCGGCTTCACCTCGCTTAAACGTATTTTGCTGGCCACCGCCACCCTCGGTTTCGCCGCCCACGCAGCGGCTGCATCGAGCCTGACCCTGGACGTCTACAACCCGGGCGACAAGGCGATCTTCCCCGTGACCTCGGTGTTGGTCAGCGGCGAGAAAGACGCGATTTTGGTGGATGCGCAATTTGGCAAATCCCAGGCCGAGCAAGTGGTCGAAAAGATCCGCGCCAGCGGCAAGCAACTGACCACCATTTACATCAGCCACGGTGACCCGGATTACTACTTCGGCCTCGACACCCTGACTGCCGCATTCCCCAACGCCAAAGTGCTCGCCTCGCAGCCGACCGTGGAGCACATTCAGAAAACCGTCGACGGCAAACTGGCGTTCTGGGGGCCGAAAATGGGCGCCGATGTACCGGCCAAAACCATCGTGCCGGATGTACTCAAGGGCGACAGCCTGATGCTCGAAGGGCAGAAGCTGCAGGTGGTGGGGCTTGAGGGCAAGCAGCCAGATCGCACCTTTGTCTGGATTCCGTCGATCAAGGCCGTGGTCGGTGGTGTCGTCGTCGCGGAAAACATCCACGTGTGGATGGCTGACACCCAGACGCCGCAGTCCCACGCCGATTGGCTGACTACGTTGCATTCCATCGAAACCCTGAAACCGAAAACCATCGTGCCGGGTCATTACCTCGGTGAGAGCGCTCGTTCGCTGGCCGCCGTGCAGTTCACCGCCGATTACATCAAGGCCTTCGACGAAGAAACCGCCAAGGCAAAAGACGCTGCCGCGCTAATCGCCGCGATGAAAAAACGCTACCCGAAGCTGGGCGAAGAAAGCTCCCTGGAACTGAGCGCCAAAGTCGCCAAGGGCGAGATGAAGTGGGGTGAATGAGTAATGTGGCGAGGGGATTTATCTGTGGCGAGGGGATTTATCCCTGTTCGGCTGCGAAGCAGTCGTCAACGCTTGGGACTGCTGCGCAGTCCGACGGGGATAAATCCCCTCGCCACAGGTAAAGCCCTACAGCCACAGATAAATCCCCTTCACAGATAAATCCCTTCACCACAAAGTCCTTTCATCATCCAGATTTGTACTGACCCACCAAAACCCAACTGGAGAACGTCATGAGCAAGATCGCAATCATTGGTGCCACCGGTCGTGCCGGTAGCCAGCTGTTGGAAGAAGCTTTGAGCCGTGGTCACAGCGTTACCGCGATCGCCCGAGACACCTCGAAGATCGGTCAGCGTGCCGGTGTGGTCAGCAAAAATGTGGATGCCCTGGACGCCGAAGCCTTACAAGCGGCGGTCGCTGGCCATGACGTGGTGATCAGCGCTGCGCATTTTTCGACCCTTCCTGCCAGCGCCGTGATCGGACCGGTGAAACAGGCCGGCGTAAAACGTCTGCTGGTGGTGGGCGGTGCCGGTTCGCTGTTGTTGCCGGACGGAACCCGCGTCATCGACAGCGAGGGTTTTCCGCAGGCGTACAAGGCTGAGGCCAGTGCCGGTGCGCTGTTCCTGGAAAACCTGCGACAGGAAAAAGAGCTGGACTGGACCTTTGTGTCGCCGTCGGCAGAGTTTGTCGAAGGTGAGCGTACGGGGACGTTTCGGGTTGGCAAGGATGATTTGCTGGTGAGTAGCGAAGGGCGGAGCTGGGTTACTTTTGCTGATTATGCGATTGCGATGCTGGATGAAGTGGACGCGCCGAAGCATTCTCGTCAGCGGTTCAGCGTCGGATATTGAACTCACTGAAAACTTGTGGGAGCGAGCTTGCTCGCGATAGCGGTTGATCATTCAACAAATATGTCGACTGACCCACCGCAATCGCGAGCAAGCTCGCTCCCACAGGATGCGCGCCAATCCTGCAGGGCTTAGCGGCTCTGAGCCTGCTCCACCAACCACCCCATCAACTCACGCAACTTCGGCGAAGGCCCGGGTTTTTCCGGGAAAACCAGGTAATACGCCAACCCGGTCTTCACCTTCAATTCAAACGGCATGACCAACCGCCCCGCACTCAAATCATCGCCAATCAACGACCAATCCCCGATCGCCACGCCTGTCCCCTGGGACGCCATCGACATCGCCAGGTCCAGCGTTTCGAAATGCTGACCCTTGCCGACATTGCTCAAGCGAATATCCGCAGTGGCCAGCCAGGCCTTCCAGTCCCGTTCATCCCGTGTCGGGTGCAGCAACATGTGCTGCTCTAGATCCTCGGGCGTCAGCAGCGGCACCGGACCTTCGAGCAACGGCTTGGAGCAGACCGGCGTCAGTTGTTCATCAAACAGATGTTGAGACACCAATGAACTGTCCGGCGGTGCGCCGTACATCACCGCTGCATCGAACTGCTCGCGATGAAAATCCACGCCGTGCTTGACCGTGGTGGTCAATTCCACCGGCACATCCGGGCGTTCCCGTTGCCACTGCAACAGCCGTGGCAACAGCCAACGCATGACACATGTCGGGGCCTTGAGTTGCAGGGTTTCGCGCTTCTCGCCGATCTGCTCCACCGCCTCGTCGATCAAGCCGAAAATCTGCTGGACCCGTGGCAGCCATTCCCGTCCTTCGGCCGTCAGGTCAAGGCCTCGGGCCTGGCGAATGAACAGTTCATAACCCAGATGTTCTTCCAGCCCGGCGATCTGCCGACTCACCGCACCTTGGGTGATGTACAGCTGTTCGGCAGCACGGGTGAAGTTGCAGCACTGCGCGGTAATCAGAAAAGTGTGCAGCGCCGGCAGGGGAGGCAATCGTTTCATTGGGATCCAAGGTATGACGTGAGGACATGGCTAGTATGACTTTTTATCCATTGTTGCGGCTACGTGTCGCCCGTTCCAATGAGGCCATCCCTGGACCTGCCAATTCATCATAAACACTGCGCAGGCCCGGCGTCTCAAACGAACAAGAAGGGCAAAGACATGGCGACGTGCGGCGAAGTATTGGTCAAGTTACTCGAAGATTACGGAGTTGAGCAGGTGTTCGGCATTCCCGGGGTTCACACCGTGGAGCTGTATCGCGGGCTGGCCCGTTCGAGCATCAACCACGTCACTCCGCGTCACGAACAGGGCGCCGGTTTCATGGCCGACGGTTACGCTCGCACCAGCGGCAAACCGGGTGTGTGCTTCATCATCACCGGCCCTGGCATGACCAACATCACCACCGCCATGGGCCAGGCCTACGCCGACTCGATCCCGATGCTGGTGATCTCCAGCGTGCAATCGCGCAGCCAGTTGGGCGGCGGTCGCGGCAAGCTCCACGAGCTGCCAAACCAGAGCGCATTGGTCGGTGGCGTTGCGGCGTTCTCCCACACCTTGATGTCGGCGGCTGAATTGCCGGGCGTCCTGGCGCGTGCCTTTGCTCTGTTCCAGGCCGGCCGTCCGCGTCCGGTTCATATCGAAATTCCGTTGGATGTTCTGGTCGAAGAGGCCGATGACCTGCTCGCCAGCGTACCGGTGAACATCGACCGCGCCGGTGCCTCGCCGAGCGCAATCAGCCGCATGACCGCGCTGCTGGCCGGTGCCAAGCGCCCACTGATTCTCGCCGGTGGCGGCGCCATCGATGCCGCCGCCGAGTTGACTGAACTGGCCGAACTGCTGGACGCCCCGGTGGCCCTGACCATCAATGCCAAAGGCATGCTCGAATCCAACCATCCGTTGCTGATCGGCTCGACCCAAAGCTTGGTCGCGACTCGTGCTTTGGTGGCTGAAGCTGACGTGGTGCTGGCCATCGGCACCGAACTGGCCGAGACCGATTACGACGTGACCTTCGCTGGCGGTTTCGAAATTCCCGGCGTGCTGCTGCGTGTGGACATCGACCCCGACCAGACCGTGCGCAACTATCCGCCGAAAGTCGCATTGGTAGCCGACTCGCGCAACGCGGCTCAAGCCTTGCTGGGCGAGTTGTCCCATCACTCGCTGGCCGAGCGCCGCAACGATTGGGGCCAGGTCCGTGCCGCGCGCTTGCGCGACGAACTGGCCGCCACCTGGGATGCGCCGACCCTGGCCCAGACCCGTTTCCTGGAAACGGTTCTGCACGAATTGCCAGAGGCCGTGTTCGTTGGTGATTCGACCCAACCGGTGTACACCGGCAACCTGACGTTCAACCCGGAACGTCCGCGTCGCTGGTTCAACTCGTCCACCGGTTACGGCACCCTCGGTTACGCCTTGCCGGCAGCGATTGGTGCCTGGCTCGGCGGTAGCGTTGAAAACGGCGCACGTCCTCCGGTGGTGTGCCTGATTGGCGACGGCGGCCTGCAATTTACCCTGCCGGAACTGGCCAGCGCCGTTGAAGCGCGCACCCCGGTGATCGTCCTGCTGTGGAATAACCAGGGCTACGAAGAGATCAAGAAATACATGGTCAACCGCGCCATCGAGCCGGTCGGTGTGGACATCTACACCCCGGACTTCATCGGTGTGGCCAAGGCGCTGGGCTGTGCAGCCGAAGCCGTCTGCGGTGTCGAGCAACTGCGTAACGCCTTGCGCACCGCCGCTGATCGCCAAGGCCCGACCCTGATTGAAATCGATCAGACCCAGTGGATGAAGGCGGTGTCGAAATGAGTTTCCCTACGACCCTTGATGGCTTGTTCATCGACGGCCAATGGTCCGCCGGCAACGAACACCTGCGCGTGATCAACCCGGCGACTGAAGCCTTGTTGACCACTGTGAATGGCGGCGATGAGCAGGCGGTCGATCAAGCCGTCACTGCCGCGACCAACGCCTTCAAGGCGTGGTCGAAAACCACCGGCGCCGAGCGCGGCGCGATCCTGCGCAGAATCGCTGCGGGCGTGCAGGCTGGTCGCGAACAGTTGATGCATTTGCAGTCGAGCAACAACGGCAAGCCGCTGTTTGAAGCGGCCATCGACGTCGACGACGTGATCGCCACCTTCGAGTACTACGCAGGTTTAGCCGAAGGTCTCGATGCCAAGCAAGACAGCAATGTCGAGCTGCCAACCGACGACTTCAGCGCCCGTGTGCGCCGCGAACCCTGCGGTGTGGTCGGCCTGATCGTGCCGTGGAATTTCCCGATGGTCACCACCGCCTGGAAACTCGCCCCGGCCCTGGCCGCCGGTTGCTGTGTGGTGCTCAAGCCGTCTGAAGTGACACCGCTGCCGGAGCTGGAACTGGCGGCGATCATCGCCGAGGCCGGTCTGCCCAAGGGCGTGTTCAACCTGGTCTGCGGCACTGGTCTGGCGGTCGGCGCGCCGTTGTCCGCTGATCCGCGCATCGCCAAAATCTCCTTCACCGGCAGCAACGCGGTCGGCGTGCAGGTCATGCAACGTGCCGCAGAAACCGTGAAGGGCGTGAGCCTGGAACTGGGCGGTAAATCCTCGCTGGTGGTGCTCAAAGACGCAGACATCGAACTGGCCGTGGAAGTGGCCTGTGGCGGTGGATTCTTCAACGCCGGGCAAATGTGTTCGGCCACCAGCCGCGTACTGATCGCCGATGAACTGGCTGACGAATTCCTCATCCGTTTGAAGGCCCGCGCCGAAGCCATTCGCGTGGCCGACCCGTTCGACCCGAACGTGGAAATGGGCGCACTGGTCAATCAGGCGCAATACCAGCGCGTGCTGGGCCACATTGATCGTGGTTTGAGTGCTGGCGCCAAACTGGTTTGCGGCGGCAATCGTCCGGCAGACCTGCCACGCGGTTATTTTTTGCAGCCGACGATTTTCACCGAAGTGCCCCTCGACAGTGCGCTGTGGTGTGAAGAGATATTCGGGCCGGTGATCTGCGTACGCAGTTTCGCCGCTGAAGCCGAGGCGATTGCTTTGGCCAATGACAGCCAGTTCGGTCTAGTGGCCAGCGTGGTCACCCGCGACGCCGAAGCGGCAGATCGGGTCGCCAACGCCTTGCAGGCGGGGCTTGTGTGGATCAACGCGCCGCAAGTGATCTTCCCGCAGACCGCCTGGGGTGGCTACAAACAGAGCAGCATCGGCCGCGAATTGGGGCCGTGGGGCTTGCAGGCTTTCCAGGAAATCAAACACGTGATTCGAGCGGTCTGACGGCTCGAAAAGGGTCAGCGGATGCCTCGTGATGAGGCATGCGCTGGCGTCATGGCTTCAATGAGTTTTTATCGATAGTCAGGTGTTTTGCACGACCTCAGGATGAAGCGGTCGGCTCAACTCAAGCCCTTTGAAACCGGGGGTTTGGTGCTGATCTGGGCGCGCAGATGCAACGGTTGCGACCAACCTCATACTTACAAAAACAAAGGGAGTCCTTCATGGGCGAGCATGATTTAAACAGACGTCAATTCATTAAAACCGTGGGCGTGGCGTCGGTAGCCGCGGCGGCCATGAGTTTGCCCTTCGTCCGGGCCAATGCCAGTGACACACGCTTCCAGGGCAAGACCCTGCGTTTGCTGACCTGGTCGGATGACACCGGTCTCGCCGCACTGCGCAACATCGCGGCAACCTTCGAAGACAAATACGGCTGCAAGGTCATCGCTGACCGCACCGGCAGCACCTCGGAAATGGTCGCCAAACTCAAGGCCGGCGGTGATCGTCCGCAGTACGACATCATCACCCTGGCCGGCGTCGGCGCCGAAGGTCTGGCCGCGGCTAACCTTCTGGAAAAACCCGACCTCAACCGCATCCCCAACCTGGTCGACGTACCGGAGAAATACCGCACCGGCGCCAATGGCCACGGCATCGGTTACCTGCTCTGGTGCAACAGCCTCGTCTACAGCACCCGCACCATCAAAGAAGCGCCGGACAGTTACGCCTCCCTGTGGGATCCCGAGCTGGCGCCGAACATTTTCCTGCCGCCGCCGAACTGGACCGAAGCGATGGACCTGATCATCATCGCCGCCAAACTGGCCGGTGGTGACGAGCACAACATCGAGCCTGGCTTCAAGAAACTCGCCGAGCTGAAAGATCGCGTAGTGACCCTGGGTGAAAACCCGAACCAGATCGCCGAACTGTTCCGCACCGGTTCGCTGGACATGGGCGGCCTGTACGCACCGGCATTCTTCCCGAAACAGATCCGCGACCCGGCTTACGGTCTGGGCGCCACCTTCGGCATGAAGGAAGGTTTCTACACCGACCTGATGCTCTCGGTGATGCCGAAGAATCGTCCGGGCGATACCGACCTGGCCTACGCCTTCATCAACCACTCTCTGGACCCGCTGGTGCAGGGCAAGATGGCTGAGGACATCTACAACGGTCCGGTCAACGCCAAGGCGATCATCTCTGCCGAAGCGCGCAAGAGCCCGTACATCCTCACGCCTGAGCAGATTGCCGAGAAGGCGATCATGCACGACAACGCCTTCCTGGCCTCCGTGCATGACCAATGGATTCGTCGTTACACGGAAATCTTTTCTTCCTGATCCGTAGGCGCTGCCGAAGGCTGCGATCTTTTGATCCTGCTCTTCGGTGGCTCTGAAAAGATCAAAAGATCGCAGCCTTCGGCAGCTCCTACAGGGGGCCGGGCGCGAGATGTTTCTGATCTTCCATTGACGAGACCCTTGCTATGGAACACCAACCTCTGACTCATCCGGTCGCCGTCGCTGCATCGCGCGCTCCCCGGGGTGTTTCGCCGACGACGCGTGCCTGGTTTTTTCTCTCGCCGTCGATGCTGTTTCTGGGCGTATTGATCGCCGCCAGCCTCTTGGTACTGCGCATGAGCGTGGGCACAAAAGGCGCGGAATGGACCGGGTTCAGCCTGGCCAGTTACGCCCAATTGCTGGAACCGTACTACCTCAAATCCTTGCTGCTGACCCTGCGTCTGGCGCTGATCAGCGCGGTGATCGCGGTCGTGTTGGCGATCCCGGTGGCTTACACCATGTCGCGACTGACCTCACCGTTTGTGCGACGGATCTTCCTCGCTGCGGTGCTGCTGCCGTTGCTGGTCAATCTGTTGCTGCAAAGCTACGGCTGGCTGGTGATTCTGGGGCCGGGCGGGATGCTCAACCAGGCGCTGATGGGCCTGGGCCTGATCAAGCGCCCGATCATGTTGCTCTACAACCAGAACGGCGTACTGATGGGCCTGGTGCAAACCGCGTTCCCGTTGGCCGTGCTGCCGATTGCCAGCGCCATGCGCGGCGTCGCCCGTACTTATGAAGAAGCCGCTGCAACCCTGGGCGCCAGCCGTTTGCAGGTGTTCCGCCAAGTGGTGCTGCCGATGAGCATGCCGGGGATCATCACTGGCGCGACGTTGGTATTCGCCTACAACGCCAGCAGCTTCGTGGTGCCTTTGCTGCTCGGTGGCCGACGCGTGCCGATGCTGGCCGTGATGGTCCATGACCAGATCGCCCCGCTGATGAACTGGCCCGCCGCTTCCGCTGCCGGTGTGGTGCTGATTGTCACCACGCTCGCGATCATGACCTTGTCCGAATACATCACTGGCCGTCGTCGGCGCATGCTGGAGGCTTCCCAATGAGCACCCTGATCAAAAAGCGTTATGGGCTGCTGCCCGGCGAGACCGGCAAGTTTGCCGGCATCCTGTCGGGCTTCATCCTGCTGCTGGCGGTGTTACCGATCCTGACCATGATCGTGATGTCGTTCAGCGGTGCGTCGAACCTCGACTTCCCGCCGAGCAGCTACAGCCTGCAATGGTACAAGGCTGCCTGGAACACCTTCGTGTCACCGGATTCCAGCGATGTGCTGAGCCTCGGCAAAGCCATGACCACCAGCCTGATGGTGGCGTGCCTGACCATGGTGTTTGCGACGATTGTGGCGGTGCCGGCAGCTTACGCGCTGACCCGTTGCGAGTTCCGCGGCAAAGCCGTGGCGCTGCAACTGATGTCACTGCCGCTGGTGTTTCCGATGGTGGTGTTGGGGCTGGCGTTGCTGCTGGTGTTCGACAGCCTGCCATTTCAAATCACTACGTCGCGGCTGGTGATTGCCCACGTGATCCTGGCGCTACCGTTCGTGGTGAAAAACTGCACCGCCGCGATGCTCTCGATCGGCAGCGAAGTCGAAGAAGCCGCGCAGATGCTCGGTGCTTCGCCGACCCGGGCGATTATCGATGTGGTGGTGCCGTTGATGAAGTCGGGGATTCTGGCGGGGATGCTGCTGGCGTTCATCGTCTCGTTCAACGAATTCACCGTGACCTACTTCCTCTACACCATCGACGTCATGACCGTGCCGATCTGGATGTACAGCCGCACCGTGTCTTCGCTCGACCCAACCGTTTTCTCGTTTGCCGTGCTGATCGTGCTGATCGACTTCGTCCTGATCTGGGCGTTGGAGAAGCTGGTTGGTGAAGGTGGCGTTTCGTTCTGATTCTTGAGGTGCAACATGACTGGTCTGATTCTGGAAAACGTCGAGAAACATTACGGCTCGGCCTGCGCGGTAAAGGATGTAAACCTGCATTTGCCTGAGGGCAAACTGGTGTGTTTTCTCGGCCCTTCGGGTTGCGGCAAAACCACGTTGCTGCGAATGATCGCAGGGCTTGAAACCCTGAGCGGAGGCGAGATTCGCCTGGACGGTGAAGACATCGGCCACACGCCTGCGCATCAACGTAATTTCGGCATGGTGTTTCAATCGCTGGCGCTGTTCCCGCACATGACGGTGGGGGAGAACATCGCCTATCCGCTGAAACTGCGTGGCGTCAGCAAGGCTGCTCAGCAGGCGCGGGTGGTGGAGTTGCTGCAACTGATTCAGTTGCAGGAAATGATCGACCGTCCGGTGTCGAAACTCTCTGGCGGTCAACGTCAGCGCGTGGCGATTGCCCGGGCGATTGCCAATCACCCGAAAATTCTGCTGCTTGACGAACCACTGTCGGCGCTGGACGCCAAGCTGCGTGAATCGATGCAGGTGGAAATCCGTCAGCTGCAACAACGCTTGAACATCACCACCATCCTGGTGACCCACGACCAGCGTGAAGCCATGACCATGGCGGATATCGTTGTGGTATTGGGTGAACATCGGGTGCAGCAAGTGGGCACGCCGATTGAAATCTACCGGCACCCGGCCAACGAGTTTGTTGCGGACTTTATCGGCTCGGGCAACATCTTCCCGGCCACCGCGCTGGGCAACGGCAAGATCGGGCTGCCCGGTGGCGATGCGCTGGAAGTGCCGATCTGCAGCAGCATTGTGGTCGGTGAGAAGGTGAAGATGCTGATTCGCCCTGAGGACCTGCAACTGTCGCATCCGCAGGCGACGGCGGGGAATCGGTTGCTCGGTAAGGTGACGTTTGTGCGTGACATTGGCGCGACCATCGAAACGACAGTGGAGTGTTCCGGGGTGTCGTTTACGGCGTTGAGTACGCCGTGTCAGGGGTTTGGGTTGAGCATTGGCAATCCGGTGTCGGTGACGTTGCCGGCTGAGGCATGCCGAGTACTCGGCGCCTGACATTAGAAGTGGGTTGATATTACTGGCCCCATCGCGAGCAAGCTCGCTCCCACATTTGATCTGAGGTGTTCACAAATTTTGTGTTCACCGGAGGTCCAATGTGGGAGCGAGCTTGCTCGCGATGAGGCCGGCACAACCAACAAAAATCTCAGCTAGACCGTCAACCGCAACCGCGCCAAATCCCTTAACGGCGGGGCCCCGAACAATCGGCTGTACTCCCGGCTGAATTGCGAGGGGCTTTCATACCCGACCCGATACCCCGCCGCCGAAGCCTCCAACCCTTCCGTCAGCATCAACCGCCGCGCTTCTTGCAGGCGCAGTTGCTTCTGATACTGCAACGGACTCATCGCCGTCATCGCCTTGAACCGGTGATGCAACGTCGACACGCTCAGGTTCACTTCCTTCGCCAGATCATCGATGCGCAACGGCTGTTCATAGTTGCCGTTGAGCCATTTGATCGCCTGGCTGATGCGATGGCTCTGGCTGTTGGCGATAGCGATTTCGTACAGCCGATGACCCTGCTGGCTGCGCAAAAGTCGATACAGGATTTCCCGGCGAATCAGCGGTGCGAGCATGGCGATGTCTTTCGGCGCATCCAGCAAACGTGCCAGACGCAGCACGGCGTCTAGCATCGCGGTGTCGATCCGTTCGACATACAAGCCTCTTCCCGTTGGCCGGGTGGGCACACCGAGAGGGCCGGCGTCGGCAATCAGCGCAGTGATTTCCGCCGGGTCGATATCCAGGCGCACCGCGAGGATCGGTTCTTCAGACGTGACGTTCACCACTCGTCCGCTCAATGGCATCGAGACTGAGACCACCAGGTAATTCAGCGGATCGTAATTGAAGTATTCATCGGCCAGCCTGACCTCTTTACGGCCCTGCGCCATGATGCACAGCGCTGGTTGGGCCAGTACCGGGGCAAACTCATGGGACTTACTGTGGCGAGACATGAAGAGCGAGCCGACGGCAGTCGCATAAGTGCCATCCTCCGCCGTGTTATGGCGAATGATAGCGGCCAGTTCCGCGCGCTGTTTCTCCATGTCGGCGTCCAGCGGGGCTTCAAAGTGATCGAGCGACGACATGCAAGGCATCCTCGGTGAGGCGTTGGTAATGAGCTGAGCTTAAGTTTGTGCAAGACGAAGCGGTAGACACATCCTGCCTCAAGCTTGCCTGATTCTGCACGGGCTTCGTGTGCCGCCCCGTCATGACGTGATGCAGATGGGCAACGGCTGACGCAAGCCTGCCCCCCGTAGGAGCTGCCGGAGGCTGCGATCTCTAGATCTTGAAAACAGAAGTCAAAAGATCGCAGCCTTCGGCAGCTCCTACACAAAGCTCGTGTGACAGTGGTATGACGGGTTTTACCGGTTGTTACAGGTGTTGAGCCAAGTTTCGCAGGATTGTGCAATGCGCCGGCAGGAATCGACTAACCGCGCTTCTACTTGCGCGCTTAACCTTTGATCCTGTCGCAGCCCGTCCCACGGCTGCCACTCGAGTACCTGGGAGGGTTGAACATGTCTACGCAGATCCCCGTCAGTCATATGGCCTTTGTCCGCGCCCGCGCCGGGCGTTCGGCGGAACTCGGTGCGCGCCTCAGCGCCTTGATCGAGCCGTCCCGCAGCGCACCGGGTTGCCTGAATTTTGCCCTGCAACATTCACAGTGCGATCCGGAGTTGTGGCTGGTGTCCGGTTTCTGGATAAACCAGCAGGCCATGACCGCTTACTTCAGCACCCCGGCCATGCAGATTTTTGCCGGGTTGGTGCAAGACCTGGTGGTCAACAGCCTGGATTTTCATACCTTCAAGGACGTGTCGGCCGCCCAAGCGCAGGGGCAGTCCCAGTCGTGGGTACACAAAATGGCGGGTTGAGGGTTTAATGGCTCAATTCTCCATTCAGCCAGGATCCACGACATGGCACGCAAAGCCTTTGAAACCTTCGAAGCTGTATCTGCCGTAGTACCCCGTGAAGGCGGTTATAACGCCGCAATCGCCACCAAGGCCATCGGTGGTTCGGGTGCACCGCGCTTTCACAAGCTGCTCGAAGAACAGACCTTCAAAACTGCCCGCGAGGCCGATGAAGCCGCTGCGCTGCAGTTGACACACCTCAAAGACGTCAGCGAAGACGGCGACCTGATCTGGTAATTACTTGACCGCCCCCGGGCGATACATCTTGAACAACGCCTCAGGCCCCAGCTGGAAATAATCCGCTGGCCCGCCGCCGCGCAGGATCGGTTCTGCCGCGGCGGTGTCGTACACCCCATCCTTCAACAGCCATTTGGCGATATGCACGGCGACCACTTCGCCGAGAATCAGCCAGCTCGGCACCACGTTGCCATCGGCCCGCTGCAACTGAATGATCTGCGTGACCTTGCACTCGAAGGACACCGGACTTTCGGCGACGCGCGGCACCTGAATGATTTTCGACGCTGCCGGGGTTAGCCCGGACAGCTCGAACTCGTTGACCTCAGGCCCGACCATGGCAGAGCACTGATTCATCTGCTCGGCTAGCGGACGGGTCGCCAGGTTCCAGGCGAACTCGCCGGTTCGCTCGATGTTATTCAGGCTGTCTTTGCGCCCGACACTGGAAAAACCAATGATCGGCGGAATGTAGTTGAACGCGTTGAAGAAACTGTAAGGCGCCAGGTTCAAGCTGCCATCGGCATCCTGAGAGGAAATCCAGCCAATGGGACGCGGGCCGACGATGGCATTGAACGGGTCATGCGGCAGGCCGTGGCCGTTGGCGGGTTCGTAGAAGTGGATGTCGTCGGGCATGGAAGGCTTTCCTGAGGCTTATTCGCTGATCGCGCCATAGTGCTGGGACGAACGGATAATTTCCAGCGATGAGATCCAAATGTGGGAGTGAGTCTGCTCGCGAAAGCGGTGTGTCAGGCAACCAATTTGTTGTCTGTGACGCCGCTTTCGCGAGCAGGCTCGCTCCCACAGGTTTTGTGCCGACACAATGAAAAAGGGGCAGACCCGTTAAGGTCTGCCCCTGTTTTTACTGCGCTAGCTTGCTCAGTCCGTCTCGATCCGCGAATGCTTGCGGGTGTCTTTCATGGTCACGTAGACCAGCAACGACACGGCAATACACGCGGTGACATACCAGTAGTAACCGGTTTCCATGCCGATGCTCTTGAACCACAGAGCGATGTATTCAGCGGTGCCGCCGAAGATCGACACGGTCAGCGCGTACGGCAGGCCGACGCCCAGGGCGCGGATTTCGGTCGGGAACAGTTCGGCTTTGACCACCGCGTTGATCGAGGTGTAGCCGCTGACGATGATCAGCGCCGCCATGATCAGGAAGAACGCGCCCCACCAGGTCTGCACGGTGTGCAGGGTGGTCAGGATCGGCACGGTGAACAGCGTCCCGAGAATACCAAAGGCAATCAGGATCGGCCGGCGACCGACTTTATCCGACAAGCCGCCGATGATCGGTTGCAGGCACATGAACAGGAACAGCGTGGCGGCCGAAATAGTGGTGGAGTCGGAGATGCTCATGCCGACGGTGTTCACCAGGTATTTCTGCATGTACGTGGTGTAGGTGTAGAACGCCAGGGTGCCGCCCATGGTCAGGCCGACCACGGTCATCAGTTCCTTCGGATGGCGCATCAAGGTGCGCATTGCGCTTTCCTTGGCCTTCTCTTTCTTGGTGAAAGACTCGGTTTCTTCCATGCCACGACGCAAGTACAGCGCGACCACGGCACACAGTGCGCCGATGGCGAACGGGATGCGCCAGCCCCAGGCGTACAGCTCTTCGGTGGTCAGGGTCTGTTGCAGCACGATCAGCACAGCCAACGCGATGAGCTGGCCGGAGATCAGGGTCACGTACTGGAAGCTGGAGTAGAAGCCGCGACGGTCCTTGGTCGCCATCTCGCTGAGGTACGTTGCCGAGGTGCCGTACTCGCCACCGACCGACAGGCCCTGTAGCAAACGGGCGAAAATCAGCAGGATCGGTGCGCCAATGCCAATGGTTTCATAACCGGGGCTCAGGGCAATCAGCAGCGAGCCGAAACACATCAGATACACCGAAGCCATCAGTGCTTTCTTACGACCGGCCTTGTCGGCGTACAGGCCCATCAGCCAGCCACCGATCGGGCGCATCAGGAAGCCCACGGCGAAGATCGCGGCGGTGTTCAGTAGTTGCGCGGTGGTGTCGCCTTTGGGGAAAAAGGCCTTGGCGAAGTACAGGGAGAAGGCGGCGTAGACGTACCAGTCGTACCACTCGACCATGTTGCCGACAGAGCCGCTGAAGATCGATTTGATGCGACTGGCAGTGGTTCTTTCTTTGGCAGGCGAAGCTGCCGACCCAAGAGGCAGGGTTTGTGAGTTATCCATGACGGATCCTTCATTTAATTGTTTTTGTGGAGCGCGTTGAAACGCAGCCTGCTTGGGCTATAGCAGGAGATGTGCCAAAGGGAGGAGGGCCGGTTTAGAGGGGGTTTGAAACTTGAGTGAGCGGAAATCCGCTTATTCTGAGTTTGGTGTGAGCGGAAAATCGCCGAAAGATCAAAAGATCGCAGCCTTCGGCAGCTCCTACAGGGTGTACACCATCCCAATGTAGGAGCTGCCGAAGGCTGCGATCTTTTGATCTTGACGGTCGATTACACAAACATCTCGCGGGTCAGGCCGTGCCGCTGCATCTTTTCATTGAACGTCCGGCGCGGCAGTTGCAGTTCTTCAAGCACCGCTTTCACATCGCCCTTATGCCGGGTCAACGCTGCGCGCAGACAATGCGCTTCAAACGCTTCCTGCTGCGCCGCCAGCGATTGCCCAGGGTCGATCCCCACCGGTTCCGGCTCGCCCAGCCCCAACACTTGCCGCTCAGCAACGTTCGCCAATTCGCGTACATTGCCCGGCCAGTCGTGGCTCAGCAGATGGCTCAACTGCGGGCCGCTCAGCGGTGGAAAAGTCCGTCCCAAACGCTCGGCGGCATTTTGCGCAAACGACTCGAACAACAGTGGAATGTCTTCACGCCGCTCGCGCAACGGTGGTAGCCGCAACTCGGCCACGTTCAACCGATAGGCCAGATCTTCGCGAAAACGTCCGGCCCGGGCTTCGTCCAGCAAGTCGGGTTTGGTCGCGGCGATGATCCGCAAATCCACGCGAATACTCTGATTGGAGCCCAACCGCTCCAGCTTCTGCTCCTGCAACACCCGCAGCAATTTCACCTGCTGAGCCAATGGCATGCTTTCGATTTCATCGAGAAACAGAGTGCCGCCATCGGCGTATTCGAGTTTGCCGATGCGTTTGCCCGAGGCGCCGGTGAACGCGCCGCTCTCGTGACCGAACAGCTCGGCCTCGAACAACTGCTCGGGGATTGCCGCGCAGTTCAGCGCCACAAACGGTTTGTCGGCACGCGGACCAAAGTCGTGCAGGCAACGGGCAACCAATTCCTTGCCGCTGCCGGTTTCACCGCGAATCAACACATTGACCGGCAGCGTCGCCAGGTCCAGCACTTGCCGACGCAGCGTCTGCAAACCACGGGACACGCCCAGTAACGTCGCATCGAGTTTGGCGCGGTTGTCCGCCTGCTCGTGCAGGGCGCGGTTCTCCAGCACCAGCCGCCGCTTGTCCAGCGCACGGCGCAGACTGCCGAGCAGGGTTTCGGGGCTGAAGGGTTTTTCAAGGAAGTCGTAGGCGCCATCGCGCATCGCTTCGACCGCCATCGGCACATCGCCGTGACCGGTCAGCAGAATCACCGGCAAGTCGGCATCGCGGCGCTGAACTTCGGCCAGCAGTTCCAGGCCGGTCATGCCCGGCATGCGCACGTCGCTGAGGATCACCCCGGGGAAATGCTTCGGCAGCTGCGCCAGGCACTCATCGGCGCGGCTGAACAACTGCACCTCGAACCCCGACAGGCTCAGCCATTGTTCGACGGCACTGCGAATACTGCTTTCGTCGTCGACCACCATCACTGAATTCAGCATGAGCCAGGGGCCTCCAGGTCGATGGGCAAGGTCACGGTGAACACCGCGCCGTTTGCATGATTGTCGGCGCTCAGGCGTCCGCCCGATTCGTGAACGATGGCAAAGGATACGGCCAGCCCGAGGCCCAGGCCATCACCCACTGGTTTAGTGGTGAAGAACGGATCAAACACATTCGACAAGTGCTCTTCGGCAATGCCGCCACCGTTGTCGGCGACCGTCAGGCGCCAGAGTTGTTCGTCGGCTTCGAGACGGATTTCCAGGCGCTTGCAGGGTTTGTCCTGCATGGCGTCCAGGGCATTGCGCAGCAAATTGATCAGCACCTGTTCCAGACGAATCGCATCGCCACGCACCCACGCCGGACGCGTCAGGTGCAGCACCGTGCTGACCTGTTCATCGCGTAACCTTGTGTCGAGCAGCTGCAACGATTGGTCGACCACCGCCGCCAGGTCCAGGCGTTCGCGCAGACCGCTGGGGCTTTTGCGGGCGAAGGTTTTCAGGTGGCCGGTGAGGGCGGCCATGCGCGTCAGCATCTCATCCACCGGTCTGAGTGCTTTGTAGGCGTCATCGACCCGGCCGTGATCGAGCAGCAGGCGCAAGGTCGCCAGTTGCATGCGCTGGGCGGTCAGGGGCTGGTTGATTTCATGGGCCAGCGCGGCAGACATCTGGCCGAGCGCGGCGAGTTTGGCCGATTGCACCAGACCGTCCTGAGCGGTACGCAGGTCGCGAGTGCGCTCTTCCACCAGTTGTTCGAGCTCTTCGCGACTGCGTTGGCGCATCTTGGCCAAACGCCAGCGCTGATTGAGAAACAGCAACAGAAACACCACGGCCAGCCACAACCCGGCGGCGGCAAGCCCGGCGTTGCGGCTGTCTTCGAACGCAACTTGCGGGCGACGCAGCAGATGCAACGTCCAGCCTTCAGTGCTCAGCGGCAGCGATTCCCACAGGTAATTCGCCGTCCCGCCAGGACCCACGACCCGCGTCAGGTCACTGTTGTCGTCGAAGCGCCGCACCGATTGATACTCGAGCGGTGTCAGCGGTTGTTTATCGTATTGGCGGGTGACCTTGAGTTCGGCGTGATCGCTGTCACTCAGCGGTTTCAACAGGCGATAGCGCCAGCCCGGCTGGTTGGCGATGAAGATAATCCCGCGTGCATCGCTGACCAGCAGCGTGTCGCTGCCCTGACGCCACTCGCGCTCCAGCTCCGGGAACTCGAGTTTCACCACCATGGCGCCGAGGAACTGGCCGTCATCACCGGTGACCGCGCTGGACAGGAAGTAACCGGGAATACCGCTGGTCACGCCTACCGCGTAAAAGCGCCCGGTGCCCTGGGTGCGGGTCTGGCTGAAGTAGGGGCGAAAGCCGTAGTTGTGGCCGACGTAACTGCTGGGCAAACGCCAGTTGCTGGCGGCCACCGCCAGACCTGTGTGGTCGAGCAGTTCCAGGGTCGAGGATTGCGCCGCGCCGTTGATCTTTTCCAGTTTGCGGTTCAGTGCGTCCTGTTGTTCAGCGGATACCGAACCATTGAGCGCAGTGCGTAACTCCGGGTCCAGCGCGAGCACGGCGGGCAGGGCGCGGTAGCGATCGATCAGGGTGTGCAGGGAATTGGCATAGAGCGCCAATTGCTGATTGGCGCGGGCGGCGTCTTCGACCAAGGCCTGGCGTTCTGCGTGACGTATTGACACGGTGGCCGCGATCGCAGCGCCGACGAGGATTAGAAGGGTGTACAGCATTATGCGCAAGGAGCGAGAAGACTCAAACATGCTTGGCGTTACACAAGTGTGCGGGGGGGGGCACCATATCATGACGAAGTTAGGCATTCCCACGCTCAATCCACCTCCCTCAACCTATACATATAAACGACCATTAAAAAAGGCGACAAGAGCATGGCTCATGTCGCCTTTTACTTGTTAGTCGAAGCGCTTACTGCACTTCCACCGCCAGGCTTTCACTGATCTTTTTCTGCCAGATGGCAGGACCGGTGATGTGTACCGACTCACCCTTGCTGTCTACTGCAACAGTAACCGGCATGTCTTTCACGTCGAACTCGTAGATCGCTTCCATGCCCAGTTCGGCGAAAGCCACCACGCGGGATTTCTTGATGGCTTGCGCCACCAGGTAAGCCGCGCCGCCGACTGCCATCAGGTAAACGGCTTTGTGGTCCTTGATCGCTTCGATTGCGGTAGGGCCGCGCTCGGATTTGCCGATCATGCCCAGCAGGCCGGTTTGCTCGAGGATCTGACGGGTGAACTTGTCCATTCGCGTCGCGGTAGTCGGACCGGCAGGGCCAACCACTTCTTCGCGCACCGGATCAACCGGGCCGACGTAGTAGATGAAGCGACCTTTCAGGTCCACTGGCAGGGTTTCACCCTTGTTCAGCATCTCGACCATGCGCTTGTGCGCGGCGTCGCGACCGGTGAGCATTTTGCCGTTGAGCAGGACGGTTTCGCCCGGCTTCCAGCTCTGCACGTCTTCCGGGGTCAGGGTGTCGAGGTTCACGCGACGAGCCGACGGGCCGGCTTCCCAGACGATTTCCGGGTAGGCGTCCAGCGGTGGCGCTTCAAGGGATGCCGGGCCGGAACCGTCGAGCACGAAGTGCGCGTGACGGGTGGCGGCGCAGTTCGGGATCATGCACACCGGCAACGAAGCGGCGTGGGTCGGGTAATCCATGATCTTCACGTCGAGCACGGTGGTCAGGCCACCCAGGCCCTGGGCGCCGATGCCCAGTTGGTTGACCTTCTCGAACAGCTCCAGACGCATCTCTTCGATACGGTTCTGCGGGCCGCGTGCTTTCAGTTCGTGAATGTCGATGGACTCCATCAACACTTCCTTGGCCATGACGGCGGCTTTTTCGGCGGTACCGCCGATGCCGATGCCGAGCATGCCCGGTGGGCACCAGCCAGCGCCCATTTCCGGAACGGTTTTCAGCACCCAGTCGACGATCGAGTCGGACGGGTTGAGCATGGCCATCTTCGACTTGTTCTCGGAACCGCCGCCCTTGGCTGCCACGTCCACTTCCACGGTGTTACCCGGAACGATGGAGTAGTGGATAACGGCCGGGGTGTTGTCCTTGGTGTTTTTACGAGCGCCCGCCGGGTCGGCGAGGATCGAGGCACGCAGGACGTTTTCCGGCAGGTTGTAAGCCCGGCGCACGCCTTCGTTGATCATGTCGTCCAGGCCCATGGTGGCGCCATCCCAACGTACGTCCATGCCCACGCGAACGAAGACGGTAACGATGCCGGTGTCCTGGCAGATCGGGCGGTGGCCGGTGGCGCACATCCGCGAGTTGATCAGGATTTGCGCCATGGAGTCACGGGCCGCTGGCGATTCTTCGCGCAGGTAGGCTTCGTGCATCGCCTGGATGAAGTCAACGGGGTGGTAATAGGAAATGAACTGCAGGGCGTCAGCAACGCTCTGAATCAGGTCGTCTTGCTTGATCACGGTCATGAGTCGCGCTCCTCTAAAAGACGGGAACATTCAATAAGGTGCTTGCAGCTTGGGTGCATCGGTCGGTTGCAAGCACCTTTACAAGGCACGCCGGGGCAGCTGGCGCGACGCTAAAAAGGCGCGGCAGTATAACGCGCCTCGGTTCCGGGCACACCCGCCGACAGTCAATCGTTGGTCGCATATCGAACACGATCCCTGTAGGAGCTGTCGAGTGAAACGAGGCTGCGATCTTTTGACTTTGCTTTTTAAAGGCAAGATCAAAAGATCGCAGCCTCGTTTCACTCGACAGCTCCTACATAGCTCTACACAGCTCCTACAATGGAAATCAGTCAGCGTTCTGGCGCCAGTTTTCCGCCCTTAAAATTGAATGGTCATTTATCAGGCACGCTACTAAAGTGGCATTCGGTCTGTAGAGTAGGACACTCAAGCAGCCTCCTTCGCACGGTGAGTCAACGATTGACCCATAACGCCATCCAGCGCTTGTTGCTCAAACGCTTTGCCCTCGCAGCCGGCACCTACGCTCTGGCTTTGTTGCTGTTGTGGCTGGCGTTTTTCACCGGTCATTACGATGAATCCCTGTCCAACGTGGCTATCGGCAGTGCGCTGGTGGTCATCAGTCAGGCCGCGTTGTTTGCGGTGTTTTACAGTGGCTGCAACCTGCGTTTTTCCGACCCCAGCCTGACTGAAGCGCAAGTATTGCTGGGGCTGGGTTGGCAAACCTGGCTGATCGCCAATCTGGACGAGGCACGCGGCGCGTTCCTGGTGTTCTACGTGCTGATTCTGTTGTTCGGGTTGTTCCATCTTTCGCGCATGGCTTTTTTGCGGTGCGCGCTATTGGTGTTTTTCAGTTTCAGCGCGATCACGCTGTGGGAGGGCTACCACTTCCAGTTACCCGACCCGGCGCTGGCCGCATTGCAGGTGTGCGTGCTGCTCATCGTGTTGGTCTGGCTGGAACTTTATGCCCGTCACGTCCAGGCCTCCCGTCAACGCATGCGTCAGCGCCGATTTGCCTTGCAGGCGCATCAGGACACCCTGCGCGGGATGATGCGCCAGCTCGAAGACCTGGTGGCCACTGACGAACTGACCGGGCTGTTTAATCGCCGGCATTTCCTGCGCCTGGCCTCCCGTGAGCTGAAGGCCATGGACGCCGGTGTCATGCATGGCCTGGCGCTGATCGACCTCGACCATTTCAAACGTATCAACGATGTGCACGGCCATGCCGCCGGTGATCAGGTGCTGCAAGCCTTTGCCGCCGTGGCCACCGCCTGCTTGCGCGATGGCGATGTTCTGGCCCGTTACGGTGGCGAAGAATTCGTCGTGCTGTTGCCCGATTGCAACGCCGAGCGCTTGACCTCCTGTTGCGAGCGGCTGCGCATTGCGTTCACCGATGTAGAACTGATCGGACTCAACGTCGCCCATCTCAGCTTGTCGGCGGGCATGACGTTGCTCGAACTGGGCGACGATCTCGATGAAGCCTTGCAGCGCGCCGATCAGGCGCTTTATCGCGCCAAGCGTGACGGCCGCAATCGTTGCGCGGCCGCGTGGGAGAACGTCGATGCCTGAGTTACGGGTCGGCGAACGCCAATGGTCGGTGGCGGCGGGCAGCAACCTGCTCGATGCGTTGAATCAGAACGGCGTATCGGTGCCCTACAGCTGTCGCGCCGGCAGTTGCCATGCCTGTCTGGTGCAATGTGTACAAGGGCTGCCGAATGACAGCCGCCCCGATGCCCTGAGCGCAGACCAGCGTCAGCAAGGCTGGCGCCTGGCGTGTCAGTGTCAGGTGGTCGAGGACTTGCAGGTGCACACCTTCGATCCTCAGCAGGACGGCCGCCCGGCCGAGGTGGCGGCTGTCGATTGGCTGAGCGCCAGCGTGTTGCGTGTGCGCCTGACCCCCGAGCGTCCGTTGCGCTACAGCGCCGGGCAGCATCTGGTGTTGTGGGCGGGCAATGTGGCGCGGCCGTATTCATTGGCCAGCCTGCCGGAAGAAGACCGCTTTCTGGAGTTCCATCTTGATTGTCGCCAGCCGGGGGAATTCAGCGACGCGGCCCGTCAGCTGAAAATCGGCGATTCGATCCGCCTCGGCGAGTTGCGCGGCGGGGCCTTGCATTACGACCCGGACTGGAACACACGACCGCTTTGGCTGTTGGCCGCCGGCACGGGTTTGGGGCCGTTGTTCGGTATCTTGCGTGAAGCGCTGCGGCAAGATCACCAAGGTGCCATTCGCGTCATTCACCTGGCCCATGATGCCGAGGCGCATTACCTGGCCAAACCCCTGCAGGCCATGGCCGCCAGCCGCCCGAATCTGAGCATTGAGCTGTGGACAGCGGCCGAGTTGCCAGAGGCTTTGGCACAACTGCGGCTTGTTTCACGGCAAACCCTGGCCTTACTCTGCGGGGCCCCTGACAGCGTCGACGCCTTTGCCCGGCGCTTGTATCTGGCGGGATTGCCGCGCAATCAACTGCTGGCGGACGTCTTTGTTCTCCGCGGTTGAGCGCTGATTTTCAGACGCGAGACCGACCATGAGCGATGCCATCCAATTTGAACGTGAGCGCGGCCTGCTGATCCTGCGCCTCAACCGCCCCGACAAGAAAAACGCCCTGACCCGCGCCATGTACAGTCACTTGGCCGAAGCGCTGAAACACGCGGATTCCGACCCTGAAATCAACGCCGTGCTGATCACCGGTACTGCCGAGTGTTTCACCGCTGGCAACGACATCGCCGACTTCATCCAGCAACCACCGAGCAACCTCGACAGCCCGGTGTTTCAGTTCATGCTCACCCTGCTCGAATGCCGTAAACCGGTGATCGCCGCCGTGGCCGGTGCAGCCGTGGGCATTGGTACGACGATGTTGCTGCACTGCGATCTGGTGTATGTCAGCCGCGATGCGCGCCTTCGGATGCCGTTCGTTAATCTCGGGTTATGCCCGGAGTTTGGTTCCAGCCTGATCCTGCCGCGACTGCTCGGGCAGGCCAAAGCCGCTGAATTGTTGCTGCTGGGCGAAGGCTTCAGTGGTGAGCAGGCCGCGCAGTGGGGGATTGCGACCGAAGCCTTGGGCAGTGGCGAAGAGGCGCTGGCCAAGGCGCGGGAGATGGCGTTGCGTTTCGAGTCGCTGCCACCGGAAGCGGTGCGTATCAGCAAGCAATTGATGAAAGCCCCGGACCGCGAACAACTGCGCAAGGCAATAGAAGAAGAGAGCGCACAGTTCACCCAGCGGTTGCGCTCGCCGGAAGCGATTGCGGCGTTGACCGGGTTCATCAAACGCCACTGAAAAGCCTACCCTCACCCCAGCCCTCTCCCGGAGGGAGAGGGAGCCGACCGAGTTGTTCTGGCAAATTACATCGACCTGCAATATCGAGCCGAACTCAGGACCTGAAAAGCCCCCCGATCTGCTCCCTTTCCCCCTCGCCCCCTAGGGGGAGAGGGCTGGGGTGAGGGGGTTGGATCTGAAAGCCGACACAAAAACTCAAGCCAAACACCGCCACGCAAAAAACCAAAAAGCCCCGCCATTCACATGGCGGGGCTTTTGTTTTTCAGCAACAGGTCAATCAGACCATCGGGTCGCCAACGTGCAGGATTTTCATCCCGTTGGTGCCGCCGATGGTGTGGTAGCTGTCGCCCTTGGTCAGGATGACCCAGTCGCCTTTCTCGACTACGCCGCGCTTGAGCAACTCGTCGATCGCAGCCTGGCTGACTTGCTCAGGCGGCAGCGATGCCGGGTCGAACGGTACGGTGTAGACGCCACGGAACATGGCCGCACGGGCCTGGGTTTCGCGGTGCGGGGAGAACGCGTAGATCGGCACCGACGATCGGATGCGCGACATGATCAACGGCGTGTAGCCACTTTCGGTCAACGCGATGATCGCCTTCACGCCCGGGAAGTGGTTGGCGGTGTACATGGCTGCCAAAGCGATGCTCTGGTCGCAGCTTTCGAAGACCTTGCCGATGCGGTGGCTGGAGGTCTTGCTGGTCGGGTGCTTTTCAGCGCCGATGCAGATGCGCGCCATGGCTTGCACCGCTTCCAGCGGGTACAGACCGGCAGCACTTTCCGCCGACAGCATCACGGCGTCGGTGTAGTCGAGTACGGCGTTGGCCACGTCGGACACTTCGGCGCGGGTCGGCATCGGGTTCTGGATCATCGACTCCATCATCTGGGTCGCCACGATCACAGCCTTGTTGTGGCGGCGTGCGTGCAGAATGATTTTCTTCTGAATGCCCACCAGCTCGGCGTCGCCGATTTCCACACCCAGGTCACCACGGGCCACCATGACGGCGTCGGATGCATTGATCAGCGCGTCGAGGGTTTCGTCGTCAGCCACGGCTTCGGCGCGTTCGATCTTCGCCACCAGCCAGGCAGTACCGCCGGCTTCGTCGCGCAGTTTGCGTGCGTATTCCATGTCGGCGGCGTCACGCGGGAAGGACACGGCGAGGTAATCGACCTGCATCTCGGCAGCGAGCTTGATGTCGGCCTTGTCTTTTTCAGTCAGGGCCGGTGCGGTCAGACCGCCACCGCGACGGTTGATGCCTTTATGGTCGGACAGCGGGCCGCCGATCAGCACGGTGCAATTCAGCTCAGTGGCATTGGCGGTATCAACGCGCATGACCACGCGGCCGTCGTCGAGCAGCAGCTCGTCGCCCACGCCGCAGTCCTTGACCAGGTCCGGGTAGTCGATACCGACGATGGTCTGGGTGCCTTCGGTCAGAGGATGGCTGGTGGAGAAGGTGAATTGATCACCGATCTTCAGCTCGATCTTCTTGTTGGCGAATTTGGCGATACGGATTTTCGGGCCTTGCAGGTCACCCAGCAGGGCGACGAAGCGGCCGTGCTTGGCGGCGAGGTCACGCACCAGCTTCGCGCGAGCCTTGTGCTCGTCGGGGGTGCCGTGGGAGAAGTTCAGGCGGGCGACGTCCAGGCCAGCCAGAATCAGCTGTTCGAGAACTTCCGGCGAGTTACTGGCCGGGCCAAGGGTAGCGACGATTTTGGTGCGACGGACGGACATGCATAGACTCCTGAGTTCAAGCGCTGAGTGAGGCTACTATGCTCTGCGGGTGTAGTCATTGTTCATGTGCACTACTTATTCGTTTGTTTATTGAAACGAACATTCCTGAAGATTTCGCGCCACGGGTCGATACAGAGCTCAAGACAGGAGAACCCCCATGCGATTCGTGCTCATTGCCGCCCTTGCCATCAGTGCCCTCAGTATCACGGGCTGCACCCGTTGGTCGATGAACCATCATTTGAATAACGCCTACAGCGCCTATGACCGTGGCAATTGCGAGCAGGTGATGCTCGAACTGTCCAAAGTCGAACGCGCCAGCCGAGCTCGGCCTTACGTGTGGCCGGAAGCATCGATGATGCGCGGGTTGTGCCTGGAACGGCAGAAACTGTTTGTCGATGCGGCGCAAACCTACCAGTTCATCATCGCCTCGTACCCGCAAAGTGAATATGCCTACCGCGCCCGCGCCCGCCTGGAAACCTTGCAGTCGCTGGGCCACTATCCGCTGCGCAGTGCGGCTGCGGTCGTGCGTCCGACGCAGTTCTAAAGGTCAAAGGCTGGCTCACCGGCGGTGGTGAGCTATAGTCGAATAGATCGGTTTAGAGCCTTGCCTCTAATCGACGCAACACCTGTGATCGGCAGGAATAAGCGGCAGCGGCTTTATGGGCTGTCGCGCCGGGATCGGGGAGAGCGCGCCCATGCCTCTATGTAAAAGAAGCAGGCCCGTTCCGAAGCATTAGTGCGGCTCTGCTTAAGAGCCTTGCTGGGCCATTTGCGCATGTTCACTGACCGCCGGATCGAGCGGCATCAACTGCCGTATTTTCTAAGAGTGTTCAACAGCGTCACCGACAAACCCATTGGCTTTCTGGGCAACGTGTCCGAAGACGGGCTGATGCTGATCAGTCAGTTGCCGATGATGATCGGCGCCGATTTCGATTTACGCCTGAAAATCCCTGCCAGCGACGGCTGCATGCAGGTCATTGATCTGCAGGCGTGTTGCCTGTGGTGCCATGAAGACACGACCCCTCACCACTATGACGCCGGGTTCAGCCTGCAACGGGCACCGCCGGAATATGGGCAACTGGTCAGCGCCTTGAAGCGATACTTCAGTTTTCAGCCGTTGCCTGCCTCTGCCTGAAGCCCTGCGGTGTCTTCACCACCGCCATAGTCGGAACGCCGCCCGGAGCAAGCTCGCTCCCACAGGTCTGGCGTTGTTCACAAAACGTGTGTTCACCGCTGATCCCTGTGGGAGCGAGCTTGCTCGCGATGGCGTCAGTGCAGACAACCAATAACTAACAGCTAAGCCGTAGCAATCGCCATCTCGTTCTCCAGCGACTTCTCCACCAGCAACAACCCCAACTCACTCAACTGATAAATTGCCATCGCCAGGTGACGTTCTTTATCTTCGAGGTTTTCAGCCAGGTCCAGTAACAAAGTACCGACTGATGAATAGGTTTCGAAGGTCTGGATCAGTAGCTCCTCGGGATTTGCATCTGGTGCGACGGCGAACATCTTCATGGCTCGTTCCTCGGTAGTGCGTTCGTCGGTAAAGCGGTTTTGTGTGTTGTTTTGTTTTAGGTAGTGTTTCAGAGCCTTTTTGGCGGCGGCGTGGAGCTTTTTAGGGTCTAGGGTGGCGTAGGGCGAACGGGGGATGGATTCGAATTTCTCGGGTGGAGGTTTGAACATCGGGTTAACTCCTTTGGATCTCTAATGGGTAGAGACAGGAGAACCTTAAGGTTGAATGGCCATCTTCAATAGTCAGCCAGGGCCGCTGCTAGTTGTAGGCAGAGGCGCTTGGTTTTGTAGTCGTTGTCGTTTGCTCGAATATTCGAGTAGGAAAAGAGCTGTCCAACGATGAACATTTGTCATGCCACCAAGCTATTCCTTCATCACGGAGCGCCCTACGATTTTGAGAAATTGTCGAGCGATATTTGCAAGAGTTGAAGGTTTTTATCACTCATCAGAGTGTGGTTTTTTCGGGGGCTGTACTTCTTTAAAGTCGGTGGACACAGAGATAAGCGCCAGAGAGATAAATTTTTGGTTTCGATCTAGCGTTTGGAGCGCCCCTCGGATGTTATTTGCGACTTCAGTAGCCCCTTGCTTCTCCACCCAATTGGTTAGTTCTTCTATTGCCGCACCCATTGCCAGCTGGTTCTGAGAGATCTGGGTTAGCACTGCAGTGAATAGATTTTTCTCATCCATGATTTATTCCTCGATGTAGAGCTAAACGCTTGTTGGTTATGACCGATGCTCAAAACTGTTTTGGGAAAGAATTGACCACTGCATCGCGTCCTTAATTAGGTCCACTATCACTTCCTATCGAGGTCGTGAAGCAGCTATTTTCTATGCTGGGTACCGTTACATCATTCCGGCTTTTTTCCAATCCAGATACCGCGTCACCAGCTCGGCCCCCAACTCTGAGGGTCGAGCATCCACCACCGGTACTCCATGAGCACTTAACCGCTCATGGAGTTCGGCCCGTTCATTCAAATAATCCACCGTCCCGCAATAGGCTAGCGCCTCCGGCAAGGTTTGCACCGGCGTGTGCCGCAGCGTGTCGAGCAAGTCTTCGCGCAGACTCGCCACCAACACCCGATGCTGCTTGCTCAGTCGTTTGACGGCGGTCAGCAGTTCTTCATCGTCTTCATCCCGCAAGTTAGTCACCAGCACCACCAGCGCCCGACGTTTTTGCCGGGCCAGTAACTGGCTGGCGGCGGCTTGGTAATCAGCGGGGCGTTGGGTGCTGTTGAGGTCGTAGACGGTGTTGAGCAGGACCTTGAGTTGATCGGTGCCTTTGACCGGGGCAAGGTAATGCGGTCTGTCACAGGCGAACGTACTCAGGCCTACCGCATCGCCTTGGCGCAGGGCGATGTAGCTGAGCAGCAGGCAGGCATTCAGTGCGTGATCGAAATGGGCGAGTTCTCCATCCTGGCTGCGCATGCGTCGGCCGCAATCAAGCATGAAGATGATCTGCTGGTCGCGTTCGTCCTGGTATTCGCGGGCGATGGGTGTGCGTTGGCGGGCGGTGGCTTTCCAGTCGATCTGGCGCAGGCTGTCGCCTTCGCGGAATTCACGCAGTTGATGAAACTCCAGACCCAGACCGCGTCGTTGGCGTTGGCGCACGCCGAGTTGGCTGAGCCAGTTGTCGACTGCCAGCAGTTGGCCGCCATAGAGGCGGGCGAAGTCCGGGTAGACGCGGGTGTTGTCGACCACGTTGAGCAAGCGTTTGTCGGACCATAAACCCAATGGGCTCGGCAGGTTGATTTCGCAGAGTTCGAAACTGAAGTGCCCGCGCTTGAGCGGGCGCAATCGATAGCCGATCTGGCTGTGCTGACCGGGTTGCAGTTCGACCGACAGGGGCAGGTTTTCGAAGCTCAGGCCCTCCGGCACGTGGTCGAAAATCTGTACGGTCATTGGTTGTTCAAAATCATGCTCGACCTCCAGTCGCACTTCACCCCATCGACCGAGTGCAAGGCTACCGGGCATTTGTCGCTGGAGCCGGGGTGAGGGCAGGCGCTTGAGGCGGATACCGTCGAGCATTGCCAGGGCCAGCAGTGCCAGCAGTAATCCCCAGTTGATCGATAACAGGCTCGAGGGGACCGCGAATTCCAATGCCCGCAACGCGCCCAGCACGATGCCGATAGCTAGCAGGATCGCGAGCCAGATCAACAGCAGGCGCGAGGGTTTCATGGCTTGACACCGTGTGGCCTGTTGAAAAGATCGCAGCCTTCGGCAGCTCCTACGTCGAACGCTGGCCCCCGTAGGAGCTGCCGAAGGCTGCGATTTTTTCTGGTGTCGACGCGAATCTCGAGCACGGCGTTCACACTCTTGGCGCCGGCACTTGATCGAGCAGCTGCTTGAGCACCTGATCCACGTCCAGCCCTTCGATGTCGAGCTCCGGCGCAATCCGCACACGGTGACGCAACACCGCCAATGCGCAGCCTTTGATGTCATCCGGAATCACAAACTCGCCACCGCGCAACAAGGCTCGCGCCCGAGCGCAGCGCACCAACGCGATGGACGCGCGTGGCCCGGCGCCGAGGGTCAGGCCGGGCCAGGTGCGGGTGGTGCGGGCCAGGCGCACGGCGTAATCGAGGACTTGATCGTCCAGCGGCAAATCGCTGGCGATGCGTTGCAAAGCCAAGACGTCTTTGGCTTGCAACACCGTGCGCAGCGGTTGCACGTCGAGCATGTCGGCGCGGGTCGAGCGGCTGACCTGGCGGACCATGTTCAGCTCCTGATCGGCGTCGGGGTAGTCCATGCGCACCTTGAGCATGAAGCGGTCGAGCTCGGCTTCCGGCAGTGGGTAAGTGCCTTCCTGTTCGATGGGGTTTTGTGTGGCGAGCACCATGAACGGTTGCACGATGGGCAGGGCGCGGCCTTCGAGGGTGACTTGCCGTTCCTGCATGGCTTCGAGTAGCGCGGCCTGGGTTTTCGCCGGGGCGCGGTTGATTTCGTCGGCCAGTAAAAGGTTGGTGAATAAAGGACCTTTGCGCAGTTTGAATTGCTCGGTCTGCAAGTCGTAAACGGCGTGCCCGGTGACGTCGCTGGGCATCAGGTCCGGGGTGAACTGGATACGTGCGAACTCGCCGCCGAAGCAGCGGGCGAGGGCGCGGACCAACAATGTCTTGCCCAACCCCGGCACGCCTTCGAGCAGTACGTGGCCACCGGCAATCAGCGCGGTGAGGACGTCGTCGATCACGGTGTTTTGGCCGATCACGGCTTTCTGTAATTCGGTCCGTACCGCTTGGGCCAACTGGCTGGCGCGTTGACGTTGCTGCGCCGCGTGGCTCAGTGTGCCGGGCTCGATCTGTTCACTCATAAGGCATTCCTCAAGGTTTGCAGGTGGGCGACCTGACGGCTGAATTCAGCGCTGGACTGCCGCTGCTTCGGTCGCGGGCTCATGGCCTGGCTGATAGCGCGTGTGGGTTGGCCGGTCAGGCGTGCGAGCACCAGCCATTGTTCGGCAACGCCGAGTTGTTCGAAACCGGGATGACGGCGCCGCACACGACGCAAGATGTCGTGCTGCAAGGCTTGCAGCAGGTGCTGCTGACCGTTTCGGCGCAACATGAAATCGGCGCTGGCGCGCAGGTGTTCCTGAAGTTGGCGGCGGGCCCTTGGGGCCGGCTCCAGCAGTGGACCCTGGCGCACGCCGAGGTGCCAGACGCCAAGACCGATCAGGGCAAAAAGGGCGACCAATGCTTGGGGGAAATAGCGCAGGAGCAAGGTCAGCAGACCGTCGTGATCGGTATTGAACAGCAGGGTCACGTCTGTGTCGGCCGTCAGGTACCAGAGCAGCCAGGCGTTGTCGTACTGGTCGATGGCCGGGGTTTTCCACAGGTCGGCGTCGGTGACCACGGTGATCGAACCGAGCCCGTGATTGAGCTGCATCATGTGCGTGGCCTTGCCGCTGTTGGCCCAGGCCTGGGCGAGGTTTTTCGGGTCTTCGAGATGGAACGCGGTATCAAAACCGGCGTAGGCCGGCGCGTTTTCGTCTTCCAGATACAGCTTGGTCAGCTTGGGGTAAGGATCGTCGTCGATAGCGGGCGGCGGGTCCTTGAGGTCTTTGCTCAGCGACTGGTGCAGTTGCACCCGGTCGAGTAACAGGTCATTGCTTTGGCCGGTCTTTTCATCCCACAGCGACTGGGCAACAAACAAAAGACGCCCGCCGGCCCGGGTCCAGTTCAACACCTGATCGATCTGGCGCGGGGTCATGTTGTACCGGTCCCCGAGCAACAACAGACTGTGCTGATGCGGCTCGAGGGTTGGCAGGATGTCGAGACTATTGGCGTGGCTCACCGACAGGCCCTGTTTGCGCAGGAAATGCTCGGCGGCGAGATAGGGGTTGGCCTGGGCTTCGGGCGAGGGGCCGTGATCGATGTCTGCCTGATAGGGCGTCGCCTTGACGTACAGATAAACACTCAGCGCGATCAATAGCACGGCGATGAACACGCCGACCGCCGGCCAGCGTTGCCGGTTCAACGCAACGCTCCCGGGCCGAACAGGGCTCGCCAGCCGTCACAGAGTTCCTGTTGCAAATGCGCGGGAGGCAGGCGATGCCCGTAGGCCATGTTCTGCCAGTGCCCGGTCAGGTTTTTACTGAAGGCCAGCAAGGCAGGTTGTTGCAGGTGTTCGATGCGCTCCAGGACCTGGCCTTCGGTGTCGGCGGGTTTCAGCGCCATGTTGAAGTCGTGCAGCAAGTGGCTGAGCAGACCGCGATAGAGCAATCCGAGGGCCTCGCGAGGGTGGGTTTGCCAGAGGCGTTCGGCGCTGGCGGCGATGTCGGCAGGCAGGGTTTCGCGGTTGAGGTCCAGGCCGAAAGCCTGTTGCGGTAACGGCCGCGCGACCTTGCTGTTCAAGGCCGGTCGACGGCTGACGAAGGCTTGCAACCCGTCACGGTAATGCCAGATCAACAAACCAATGGCACCGATCACGACACCCCACAACATGACTTCAATCAGCGTGGCCACTGCGCCGAAGCGTTGGTTGTCCAGAAGCTTGAGCAGCGCCTCCAGCCATTCGGGTGTTTGGTCATCGTCCGCCGTGTCGGCGGCGGGTTGGTCCTCGCCAAACCGATAGCGCGTGACCGATTCCTTGTTCTTGAACGGAGGCTGATCGAGGATCGCCTTGATGCTGTCCCGGGATGCCTGACTGGTCAGTGGCTGGTCCAGCAGGCGTGGGCTGTCGGGTGAAATGACTGGCTCGGCGGCCCATACGGTTTGTGCTGTCGGCATCAACAGGAACGCCGCCAGCAGCAGGGTGACGGCGGCGCTGGTCAAGCGTTGGCGCATGCGGCGAAATATCAGCTCGATATCCCAGGCCTCCAGCACCGTGCGCCGATTCAGATAAAGGCTGAAGCCGCAGGCGACATAAACCGGTTCCCAGACAATGAGCACCAGTGCGTAAAAGGCGTTGGTCAGGTGTTCCAGCCATCGCCAGTCTTGTGTGGCGGCGGTGATCAAGGTCTGCCAGCTCCAGTCGAGTTCGACCTGTTGCGGCAAGAACATGTAGAACAGCACCATCAGGCCGATCCATAACGCGCTTTCCAGGTGTACGCCGATGATGGTCAGCCACCGCGCGGCACCGGCGTTGCGCTGCAACAGCACCTGCAAGCGCTGTTGTCGTGGCTGACCACTCAGCCCTTCGAGTTGCACCACCGGCATCAGGAAACCGCGACTCAGGCTCAGGCGCCGCCAGGTCAGACTCGCCAGCAGTTGCGGTTGGAGCAGCCGCGGAAATTGGCGCAGCGCCTGCTTCAGCGTGGGCGTTTCGCCAAACATGGATTTGGACAGTATGTACAGCGGCAGGCGGTCGAACGCCGGTTTCAGCCACCAGAAAATGAACACGGCGAGGGAGGGCGAATCCCACAGCACCCAACTGAGCAGGGCCAAAACCGGCAAGGTCACGATGGCCCAACTGGTCATCAGCAGACGCCGGTGTCGCTGGCTCAGCAGGACGCCCAGGTCCATGGCTTCCCAGGTCGTGCGCGGGCGGATGACAACCGTGGCGTCACTCAGGCGCATGGCGGGTCCGTCCGGCAAACAGCAGATAAGTCGCCACCAACAACCAGAGCGCTGCACCGACCAGGTATTTGGTCATTGGCGCGACCCCGATCGTGGACGACCAGTAAGCTTCGATAAACGCCGCAATCAGCAGAAATAGCATGACCCCGCAAATCAGCAGCACGCTCTTGCGTGCCGCCAACCGCAGGGCTTCGGAGCGGGGCAGGCGTCCCGGCGCGATCAAGGCCCAACCCAGTTGCAGGCCGGCGGCACCGGCCAGGGCGATCGCACTCAGTTCGAAGGCGCCGTGGCCAACCACGAATGACCAGAAGGTTTGCCCGTAGCCGATGTGCGTCAGGTGCCCGGCCACCGCGCCGATCATCAAACCGTTGAAGAACAGGAAAAACGCGCTGCCCAGGCCAAACAGCAAACCGCTGGCGAAGGTCTGAAAGGCGATGCCGATGTTGTGCATGATGTAGTAACCGAACATCACCCAGTCTTCACTGGCCGCCCGTTCTGCCGAACGCCCCAGGTGACCGGCCTCGGGGTCGTACATGCCTTGCATCTCGCTGACCTGCTCGGCCGGGATCAGGTTGTAGACCAGGTCCGGGAACAGATACACCAGCAGTGCGATGCCGATCAGGCTGCCAAAAAACATCAGGCCGGCGGCGAGCACGAAGCGCCACTGTTCGCGCACCAGTCGCGGGAAGTCAGCCAGGATGAAGCCCAGCACGTTGGCACCCAGTCGACTGCGGTGGCGATAAAGCTGTTGATGCCCGCGCAGTACTTGTTGCTGTAATGAATCGATCAGAAAGCTGCTGTAACCACGTTCCTGGGCCAGCGCCAGATGCTGGCAGAGACGACGATAATCGCTTGGGAAACGGGCGACTCGCTGTGGTTCCTTGCCTTGCTCCAGCTGTTCAAGCACGAGGGCAAATTGCGCCCATTCGGCCTTGTGGCGACTTTCGAAAAGGCTTTGCTTCATGTCGGGCCCAACAAGCCACGGGCGATGCCATTGAGTTCGTCCACGGCCTGTGGCGCCGACACCTGCAACGGTTGCGCGAGTATGGCCGCCAGCTCTTTGACCCGTGCGTCAGAGAGTTCACCCTGACGCTCGGCAAACCCGAGGATGGCGCGTTGTTCGGTCAGCGTCAGCGAAAAGGCCGGGCGCCGGGGCTGGACGGTGGGCAGTTGTGGTCGGGCGAGCGGTTGTTCGCGGTAGATCACCAGCGTGCCGGCGGCCAGATCGCCGAGGCGCTTGAAGGTGGGATGTTGCAGGCAACTGATGGCCCCGAGGAAATAGCCGAACGGCAGCATGTCGACAAATCGCAGCAGGTTGCGCAGCAACGAAGCAGACCAGCCGATCGGCGTGCCATCGTCCTGCACCACCCGCAGGCCCATCCATTGCTTGCCTGGCGAACGACCCTGATTGAGCACTTCGAACAGCACCATGTACCACCAGCTCACCACGAACAGCAGAATCGAGCCGAGCCCTGCACCGAGTTTCCCGAGGAACGCCAGGACAAAAAACAGCAGGCCGACGATGAGCCCGCGCAGTCCGAGATCGATGGCGAACGCCAGTGCACGAACCATCAACCCGGCCGGGCGCAGTGGCAGGTCGATGCCTTCCGGCGTTTCGACTTGATACCGCGTATCCAGTGGCGGGGACAGCGTCGCTTTCCTTGGCAGTGCTGTGGTCTCGAGCATGGGCAACCTTGATGTGGCCTGTTCGGGATTCGATGTCCGTCCGATGCTAGCAGCCTCTCGGGGGAAAACGACATAACTATGTATTGCACGGTAAGTGGCCAGAGGTGATTGAATGACGAGATTACTGGCCGGGGCGGGATGTGAACGCCTAGACTTCGCCGATCTTCAGTTCAGGAATAGCCCGTGACCTCTATCTTCTGGTACGACTATGAAACCACTGGCATCAACCCCCGTTGCGACCGCCCACTCCAAATGGCGGGGATTCGCACTGACTTCGATCTCAATGAAATAGACGAGCCGGTCAACCTTTACTGCCAGCCCAGTGAAGACATCCTGCCCCATCCGGCGGCCTGTGCGATCACGGGTATCACCCCCGGCCAACTGGCCGAGCAAGGCTTGAGCGAAGCCGATTTCATGACCCGGGTGCATGCCCAACTCGCTGCGCCCGGCACGTGCGGGGCGGGGTACAACACGTTGCGTTTCGATGACGAGATGACCCGTCACAGTCTTTACCGAAACTTTTTCGACCCTTATGCGCGCGAATGGCAGGGCGGCAATAGCCGCTGGGACCTGATCGATGTGGTGCGTGCTGCGTATGCCTTGCGCCCTGACGGCCTTGTTTGGCCGACGGACGACGAGGGGCGGATAACGCTCAAACTCGAACGCCTGACTGCCGCCAATGGCATTGATCACGGAAATGCTCACGAAGCGCTATCGGACGTTCGCGCCACCATCGCCCTGGCGCGTCTGATCCGGGAAAAGCAGCCGAAGTTGTATGACTGGTTGTTTCAGTTGCGCGGTAAACAAAAGGTGATGGATCAGATTCGGCTGTTGCAACCGATGGTGCACATCTCTGGGCGTTTTTCAGCGGCACGCAATTATGTCGGTGTGGTGTTGCCTTTGGCCTGGCACCCGCGCAACAAGAACGCCTTGATTGTCTGTGACCTGCACCTGGATCCTCAGGGCTTGCTCGATCTTGATGCCGACACCTTGCGTCAACGGCTGTATACCCGCCGCGATGACTTGGCCGAGGGTGAGTTGCCGGTGCCGCTCAAACTTATCCACATCAATAAATGCCCGGTGGTGGCGCCGTTGTCGGTACTTCGCTCTGAAGATCAGCAACGTTTGGGGCTGGATATGTCGCTCTACCAAGAGCGCGCGCTGCGGCTAAGTGACGCACAAACAGTTTGGCGAGATAAAGTTCAGGCGATTTACGCCAGCGAAGATTTCACCCCGAGCCAAGACCCTGAGCAACAGTTATACGATGGTTTTATCGGTGATCGGGATCGGCGTCTTTGTGAGCAAGTCAGGTCTGCCGACCCGGCTCAATTAGCGCAACAACAATGGCCTTTCGATGATGAACGTTTGCCTGAATTATTGTTTCGATATCGCGCACGCAACTTTCCCGATACGTTGAATTTCGAAGAGCAAGAGCGCTGGAGAATATTCTGTCAGCAACGTTTGTCAGCACCCGAGTGGGGGGCGCCAAATACGCTGGAAACTTTTGTAGAAGCCGCAGCCCAATGGAGTATTACGGCTACATCGTTTCAGCGAGAGGTGCTGAATGAATGGCAGAATTATGTCGAGGCATTACGCAAACGTTTGAATCTTTGAAAACGAAAATGTCCGGGGGCTGAATACCGGGCATAAAAAACGCCAGCAGATGCTGGCGTTCTTTTTTGTCACGGATGAGTCTGTGACAAGCTCTGCGGCTTAGCCCAGCAGGGTTGCCCAGCCTTCAACCACGTCACCGCCCCACTTGGCTTTCCACTCTTTCAGCGTTTTGTGGTTGCCACCTTTGGTTTCGATGACTTCGCCGTTGTGCGGGTTTTTGTATTGTTTAACTTTGCGAGCACGCTTGGTGCCAGTAGTTTTTACTGCGCCGCCGCGTGGTGCTTTGGTTTTGGACTCTGGATCCAGTAGCGCAATGATGTCACGCAGAGACTTGGAGTACTCGCCCATCAGGGTGCGCAGTTTGCCTTCGAATTCCAGCTCGGTTTGCAGTTTGTCGTCTTGGGACAGGTTCTTCAAACGGGCTTGCAGCTCTTTGATAGCTTCTTCGGTGGCGCGATATTCGTTGATCAAGGACATGAGGACTACCTTATGTTGGGGCGCTGGATGGCAGGTGACAGTGCGGCAATAATAGTCAGGGTGTTTCATCAAGTAAACATTTAACCGAAGTTTTATTTAAATTAGTTACGGTGAATAGGGCATAAATTGCCGGTGTAGTTAAATAGTGTGATGCAGTCATCACGAATATTCACAATTGGGCACTTGAAGATTGGCAACAGGAACACCATCGCGCGGGTTGCAGGTGCTGCCAAAACCTGTGGCGCTTACCTTTGTGTCGGGCCAAACGTCATCAATACTGCAGTTTTGCTGCGCAATCGCTAGAATGGCCGCCTTTGCGAAGTTCTGGAGTTTGACCCTCATGCGCACTTTTCGGCTGGTGATTGCTTGCCCGGACCGCGTCGGCATCGTTGCTAAAGTCAGTAACTTTCTGGCGTCACATAACGGCTGGATCACTGAAGCGAGCCATCACTCGGACAATCTCAGTGGCTGGTTCTTCATGCGTCACGAAATTCGTGCCGATTCGCTGCCCTTCGGTATCGATGCCTTTCGCGAAGCGTTTGCACCGATTGCCGAAGAGTTCTCGATGAACTGGCGCATCACTGATACCGAGCAGAAAAAGCGCGTGGTACTGATGGCCAGTCGCGAGTCTCACTGCCTCGCCGACTTGTTGCATCGCTGGCACAGTGATGAGCTGGATTGCGAAATTTCCTGCGTGATCTCCAACCATGACGACTTGCGCAGCATGGTCGAGTGGCACGGGATTCCGTATTACCACGTACCGGTCAATCCGCAGGACAAAGAGCCGGCCTTCGCCGAAGTCTCGCGCCTGGTCAAACAACACGACGCCGAAGTGGTCGTACTTGCCCGCTACATGCAAATCCTGCCGCCCGAGTTGTGCCGCGAATATGCGCACAAGGTCATCAACATTCACCACAGCTTCCTGCCGTCTTTCGTCGGTGCCAAGCCGTATCACCAGGCATCGATGCGTGGCGTGAAGTTGATTGGCGCTACTTGCCACTATGTGACCGAAGAGCTGGATGCCGGTCCGATCATCGAACAGGACGTTGTTCGCGTCAGCCACAGTGACAGCATCGACGACATGGTGCGTTTCGGTCGGGACGTCGAGAAGATGGTGCTGGCCCGTGGTCTGCGTTATCACCTGGAAGATCGGGTGCTGGTGCACGGCAACAAAACCGTCGTGTTCTGACAGCCATACAACACAGTTGAAATTCGAAGGGCCTGGGCGTTCAATCGCTTCAGGCCCTTCGCCGTTTCTGCACTGAGGACATGAGCATGGCCGATCCACTGGACAAAGCGACATCCAAGGCTCCTGCCACGTTGGGCGAAGGGTGTTTGAGTCGTTACGACCCGGATGACATGAACCCTGAAGACGGCACGGAGTTTCCCGGTGCCGCCGAGTTGTGGGAACAGTTGAATCCGGAGTCCGACGATGAAATCGGGGAGGCCTAAAAAGATCGCAGCCTGCGGCAGCTCCTACGGGGGGACGCGATCCATGTAGGAGCTGCCGCAGGCTGCGATCTTTTAGGCTTGTTTGAATTTCATTAGTTTTTTGAGCAGCGGCCGCCCGAGCATCAGCAAAAACACCGGCCCGCCGACTACCAGATAAAAGTAATAGGTCACCGCCCGCCAGATCAGAATCGCCGCCGCCGCGGTGGATTTCCCCACCATCGGCGCCAGCAGCGCCGCCGACGTCAACTCCGCCGCCCCGGCACCGCCTGGTAACAGGCTGAACTGCCCCGCGCTCAGCGAAAGCATCTGGATCAGAAAGCTCCAGGCCCACTGCAAATCCGCCCCGAGCCCACGCAATGCCAGATACAGCACGCTATAGCGCAAGATCCAATGCAGGCAAGTCAGGGCAAACACCGTGATGAGCGTCTGAAAGGGCAGCTTCAATGTGTCCGTGAACGCCGCCAGAAAGTGCAGGAGTTTTCGCGCCCAGCGCAGGCGCGTGGTGGTTTTGACATTCAGGCGAGCGAGCAACCGACCGCTCAGACGAATCAGTATTCGATGGTAGCGAGCAACCACCACGCAACTGAACAACCCGCCGAACATCGAAATGGCGCTGACGGTCAGCAGCCATTCCATGCGTTGGCTGAGGTGCTGGAACAACGCATAAATCAGGATTCCGCTCAGCGCACAAAGAAAAAACAGCAAATCGCTCAGTTGATCCATGGCAAACACGGCGCTGCCCCTGGCCGGACGCACGCCATTGCGCGCCAACAGCGCCATGATCGTCAGCGGACCGCCGCTGCCGCCCGGTGTTGCGCAATAGGCGAATTCGGCGGCCATCACCACTCCGAGGCTTTTTAGCGGGCCCACCTTATCGCGCTGATCCCCGAGCAACAGGCGCAAGCGCATCGTGTTCAGCACCCAGCACAGCAGGATCATGCCGAACATGATCAGTAACCATGTCAGCGGAAAGCTTTGCAGTCGATACCAGGTTTCGTTACCGCCCAGCAGCGACGGAATCAGCACCGCAGCGAGCAGCGCGACGAGCAGCAGAATCCCGCGACTCATGCGGCGCGACCTATACGGTCGCTTTGCAGCGCCAGCCAGCGTGCCTTGGTCATCGGCACACGTCCCTCGTCGAGCAAGCGCTTGAGGGTTTGCAGCCAGTAAGTGCGCGAGAACTCATGGCGCATATCCACCGGGTGCAGGCCGAGACGAATCATCGGTGCGTGCCGCCAGCGTTGTTCGCGTTGATCGCTGACGAGCTTCGACACCCCCCGGCGCCAGGCACTGCGCGCACTCCAGACCAGTCCCGGCGCGTCGACCGCGGTGAAGTCCGGTAGACGATACAGATGCTGCGGATCGCTGGTGTAACTCAGGGGTAACTGGCGCAAGGCCTGGCGCGTCCCTTCGCTCATCAACCAGGCCGGGGCGACGAAGCCCTCCAGCGGCCAGTGATAACGGTGGAATATTTCGATGCCGGCGCGCAGGCGGGCGAGGGCGACTTCTTGAGACAGGCTATAAAACTCGCCTTCGTGGGTGTAGATCCTGCGCATGAACCAGTCTCGTGGAGTAGTGGGTGTGGGCTCTTCATCGCAATGAAAGTAACCGTGCAATGCCAGTTCGTCACCTCGGGCGATACGACGGGTGAGTAAACGTCGAAATCCCGGATGCTCCTCCAGATCGTTGTGCTTGTGGAAATTGGGCACCACCAACCACGTCATCGGCACGTCGCCCAAGGCGTCGACGGCTTCGACAAAGGGTTGATAATCGGCCCAGGTTTGCGGTGCGACGTCGTGCAGCACGAGTAACAGGCTGGGCGGGTTCATGGGCTCAACCATTGGCCGTCAGCGGCCAGTGGCTGTCGAGCACGGCGTGATAGTGCCCCAGCAGGCTGTTGACCACCGTGTCCCAGGAGTAATGTTGCTCGACATGGCTGCGGGCCCGTTTGCCCAAAACGACGCTGCCCGAACTGAACAGCTCGCGTACGGCGTTGGCCATGGCCAATGAATTATTCGGCGGGCAGAGCAGGCCGCATTGATCGGTGATGATTTCCTGAAAGGCTCCGGCCGCCACGGCCACCACCGGAATGCCACTGGCCATGGCTTCAAGAACCACCAGGCCAAAGGTTTCCTGATCACCGGCGTGCAGCAGCGCATCGGCGCTGGCCATCAATCGCGCCACGTGTGCCGCCGTACAGAACTCACCGATCACGGTCACGTTGTCGGGCACTGCCGCCGGCATCGACGAACCTACCAGCAGCAGGTGATAGCGTCGGCCCAGGCGTTTCATGCAGTCGAGCAGCACCGGCAGGTTTTTTTCCTTGGAGCCGCGCCCGGCGAAGATCAGCAGATGAGTGTTTTCATCAATGCCCAATTCGGCCCGCAGGCCGGTGTCTCGTGCAGCTGGATTGAAGGTTTGCAAGTCGACGCCCAGCGGTTGCACGAAAACGTTCTTCACCCCCAGCCCGATCAGTTTGTCGGCCATGACCTGGCTGGGTGCCAGAACCCGATCGAAGTTGCCATAGAGCTTGCTGACATAGGCTTCGACGTTGGTGGTGACCCAGTTGCCCATGCGGTTGCTGACCAGCAGCGGCAGGTCCGAATGATAAAAGCCGATCACCGGGACATCGAGTTGCCGCCGGGCGTCGAGGGCCGCCCATGCGGTGAGGTAGGGGTCGCCGACCTCGATCAGGTCGGGCTGTAAATCCTGCAGAACATTGCGCCATGGCGCGAGACGGAGGGGGAAACGATAACCCTTGCCGAAAGGCAGGGCGGGGGCCGGAACCGTGTAAACGCCATCCTGTTCACTCAAGTAAGCCCCAGGGATCAGCAGACTGTGGCGAATGCCCGGCTTGATGCTCAGGCGACGGTGCTTTGCATCCAGATAAGTGCGCACGCCACCGCTGGCAGGGGCGTAGAACATGGTTATGTCAGCGATATGCACGATGAACATCCCTCCGGTCCGTTGGGCTCCCTTGGTTGACCCTTATGAAGGATAGATGTTCGGTTGGGGTTTTGTGGTGTGAGGGCGATCGTCACCCCTCACCCTAGCCCTCTCCCAGAGGGAGAGGGGACCGACCGATGTGCTCTTTAGAGTTACATCGACCTGAACGTCCGAGTCGAACTCAGGTTTAGAAAAGCATGCGATCAGCTCCCTTTCCCCCTCTCCCCTATGGGGAGAGGGTTGGGGTGAGGGGTGGATCTACGCTTCAACGCCAATCCACCGTCGAACCCTCAGATCCGGAAACTGCCTACCAACTGTTTAAGGCGCGCCGCCTGCTGCTCAAGATCCGAGCATGCCCGCAACGTCGACTGCAAGTTTTCCACCCCCTCCTGATTCAGTGTGTTGATCTCGGTAATGTCGACGTTGATCGACTCCACCACCGCAGTCTGTTCCTCGGTCGCCGTGGCCACCGACTGGTTCATCCCGTCAATCTCGCCAATACGCAACGTCACGCTGTTCAAACGCTCGCCGGCCAGGTTGGCGATTTCGACGCTGTCCTGGCTGTGGCGCTGGCTGTCGCTCATGGTGCTGACGGATTCGCGAGCGCCGACTTGCAACTCCTCGATCATGGTCTGTACCTGTTGCGCCGATTCCTGAGTGCGGTGCGCCAGGTTGCGCACTTCATCGGCCACCACGGCAAAACCTCGACCGGCTTCACCAGCACGCGCCGCTTCAATGGCCGCGTTCAGCGCCAGCAGGTTGGTTTGCTGGGAGATGCTGGTGATCACTTCGAGAATCTGCCCGATGTTCACGGTTTTGCTGTTCAGCGATTCGATGTTGGTGCTTGAGGCGCTGAGCATGCTCGACAGCTGATTCATCGCGACAATGCTGCGATCCACCACTTGCTGACCATCTTCGGCCAGGCTGCGGGCATCGCTGGCCTGACTCGATGCTTGTGCTGCGTTACGGGCGATTTCCTGAGCGGCGGCGCCGAGCTGGTTGATTGCTGCGGCCACGCTGCTGGTACGCGAAGCCTGTTGGTCGGAGTTGAACATCGACGAGTTCGAGGCGGCCACGACACGCAGAGCCACTTCGTTGACTTGCCCGGTGGCCGACGACACTTCGCGGATCGAACCGTGAATGCGTTCCACGAAGCGGTTGAACGCGGTACCGAGGACACCGAATTCATCGTTGTTCACGATGGTCAGGCGCTTGGTCAGGTCGCCTTCGCCGTCGGCGATGTCTGCCATGGCGCGGGTCATGACGTGCAGCGGCTGGATCAGGATGCGGATCAGCATGCCCAGCAGAGCGATGATGATGGCTACGGCAATGACCGTCGCAACGACCGCCGAGGCGCGGAATTCGGTGAGCATCGAGAAGGCTTTGTCTTTATCTACCGACAGACCGATGTACCAGTTGACCGATGGCAGGCCTTTGATCGGGGTGAAGGTGACGATGCGGGTTTTGCCGTCGACTTCCACTTCACTGAAGTCGCTGCTGAGGCGCGGGGTATTTTTCGGGTACGCCTCGCTCAGGGACTTCATCACCATGGCTTTGTCCGGGTGGACCAGAATCTTGCCGTCGGCGCTCACCAGAAACGCGTAACCCATGCCGTCGAAGTCGCGGGCACTGAGGGTGTCGATCAGGGTTTGCAGGCTCAGGTCGCCGCCCACCACGCCCACGCTCTGCCCGGCCTTTTTCGAGGCGGTGGCGATCGAGATGATGGTTTGGCCGGTCGCCGCGTTAATGTAGGGTTCGGTCAGGGTGGCGGTGCTGCTGCTTTCCGCGCCTTTGTACCAAGGGCGAACCCGTGGGTCGAAGCCGTCGGGCATCTTCGCATCCGGGCGGATGGTGAAGTGGCCAGTAGCGTCGCCCAGGTAGGACGCCATGAACGTAGACGTCAGGGCTTTCTGCTCAAGCAGGCTGGAAACGGTGGCCTGTTCGGGATTGATGGCGATGTTCTGGGCGAGGTTATCGATCAGCAGGATGCGGCCGGCCAGCCAGGTCTGGATGTTGTTGGCGGTGACGTCTCCCATCTCATTGAGGTAGTTATCCAGGTCTTCGCGAATGGCGTTGCGCTGCAAATAGTCGTTGTACAGCGTGAACGTGGCGAAGGCGGCAATGACGATGAGGGCGGCAGCAAGCAGGATTTTATGGCTGAAGCGCAGATTTTTGTTCATGGCTCGGGGTGTCCGCTAAGGTCTTATTGTTCGGGGCGCGTTGCTGTTCATGCGCGCAAAATGAGTGCGCAATGGAGCGAGTCGGTAATTCCTGCTCTCCATGGGGGAATGTCGGACCTTGCTTTCAATTGGGTCTCTCGCTTATTTCTATCGGCCGTGAAGGATCAAAGATTAACCATGGGTGACAAAATGCCTGACTCATTACAACTCGTTATCGGTGCCGACCTCGCCGGGCAGCCCATTGCCCAGGCCATGCGTCTGGCGAACCGTCATGGTTTGGTCGCGGGCGCTACCGGGACGGGCAAAACCGTCACCTTGCAACGAATGGCCGAAGCATTCAGCGATGCCGGCGTGGCGGTGTTCGCCGCGGATATCAAGGGTGACCTGTGTGGTCTGGGCGCCGCCGGCAACCCTCAAGGCAAAATCGCCGAGCGGATCGCCGGGATGCCCTGGCTGAACCACACGCCTCAAGCGTATCCGGTGACCCTGTGGGACATTCACGGTCAGTCCGGTCATCCGTTGCGCACAACCTTGAGCGAAATGGGGCCGTTATTGATTGGCAGCCTGCTGGAGCTGACCGACAGTCAGCAGTCGGCGCTGTACGCCGCGTTCAAGGTGGCGGATCGTGAAGGGCTGTTGTTGCTGGACCTCAAGGATTTGAAGGCACTGCTCAATCACTTGCGTGACAACCCCGAATTACTGGGTGACGATGCCGCGCTGATGACCACCGGTTCCAGTCAGGCACTGTTGCGGCGCCTGGCGACCCTGGAACAACAGGGCGCCGAAGCGCTGTTCGGTGAGCCGGCGCTGCAACTCGAAGACATTCTGCAGCCGACCGCCGAGGGCCGCGGGCGCATTCATTTGCTCGATGCCAGCCGTCTGGTGCACGAAGCGCCGAAGGTCTACGCGACGTTCCTGTTGTGGTTGCTGGCCGAACTGTTCGAGCAATTGCCAGAGCGCGGGGATTCGGACAAACCGCTGCTGGCGTTGTTCTTCGACGAAGCGCATTTATTGTTCGCCGGTACGCCAAAGGCGTTGCAGGATCGTCTTGAGCAAGTGGTGCGGTTGATTCGCTCGAAAGGCGTTGGCGTGTATTTCGTCACCCAATCGCCGGGCGACTTGCCGGATGACGTGCTGGCTCAGCTCGGTCTGCGCGTTCAGCATGGCCTGCGCGCGTTCACCGCCAAGGAGCAGAAATCCCTGCGAGCGGTGGCCGAAGGCTTCCGGCCGAACCCGGCGTTCGATGCCTTGTCGGTGCTGACTGAGCTTGGGATTGGCGAGGCGTTGGTCGGCACGTTGCAGGACAAGGGCACGCCGGAGATCGTCCAGCGGGTGTTGGTTGCGCCGCCGCAATCGCGGATCGGGCCGTTGAGCGAGACTGAACGCACAGTGCTGATCGCGGGGTCGCCGTTCAAGGGGTGGTATGACAAACCCGTTGATCGCGAATCGGCTTATGAAGTGTTGATGGGGCGCAAAGGGTTGGCGCCAGAGCCTGACGCTGTTCCGGGCAAACCGGCAGCCGAAGAGCCAAGCTTCACCGACACGGCCGGGGAGTTCCTCGGCACCGCGGCGGGGCAGGCACTGAAATCAGCGATGCGCCAGGCGGCCAATCAATTGGGCCGACAGTTGGTACGCGGCTTGATGGGCTCGTTGCTCGGCGGCAGCAAGCGCCGCTAAAAGCAAAAGATCGCAGCCTGCGGCAGCTCCTACAGGGTGTACACCATCCCAATGTAGGAGCTGCCGCAGGCTGCGATCTTTTGATCTTGCCGTTAAACCTTCGGTTTGGCGTGAGCCGCAAGGCGTTCCAGCGCTGCCCGAAGATTCGGATCGCTGATCCCATCGGCCGTGGCCTGAATGGTCGCGCCTGCGTCGATCGACAAGCTGATGGTATGGCCAGCCGCCCCTTGCTGAACCGTGGGCGGCTGAACCTTGAACAGAATCCGCGTCAGGCTGGCGAATTCGTCGAACATCTGTAATTGCCGTTGCAGACGCTTTTGCTGATAACGCAGGCGGGTTGCCCAATGACCGTCGGTCACTATCAGCAACAAACTGCCTTCGCGCCACGACGCCACATGGCAATGCTCGCGGGCGGCGGGCTGCAATTGGCTTTCCAGCAGACGTTGTAAATGACCCAGGCGTTGAGCGTGGCCGAAGATGGCTTTCAGCGGTTTGGCTTCGCGAAGCAGGACGGCGGGTGCTCTGGCCGTAAGAGGGCGAAATGCCATGATCAGACACCTGAAGTAACAGAGCCGCCATGGTAGCAGAAAGCACCGGATGCACCCGAGCCATTGCTTTGCGAGCGCTTTACCCATTAAATCAACAAGTAACTTCTGCCGTGAATGGCTTGAAGTTGAGCAAAAAGCCCTTATTTTAAGTGAGCCCCGTCAAAGCGCTGTGCCAGCATCGTGGAATAACGCCACTTTCCTCACCATCGTTTCCGGGTAGAATGCTCGTTCGCATGCGGCCATGAGGGCTGCTCGGGCGACTCACGGGGCCGCCCTCCATCCCTTTAGTGTGGAAGATCCTGCCGATATGTTTGCGCCTTTGTTAAAGAAACTTTTTGGAAGCAAGAACGAGCGTGAAGTCAAACGCATGCTCAAGACGGTGCAACTCGTCAATGCCTTCGAAGAGCAAATGGTGGCCCTTTCGGACGATCAATTGCGTGCCAAGACAGATGAGTTCAAGGCCCGCATCGCCAAAGGGGAAACCCTCGACAAGCTGCTGCCAGAAGCCTTTGCGGTCGCCCGCGAAGCCGGTAAGCGCGTCATGGGTATGCGCCACTTCGATGTCCAGCTGATCGGCGGCATGACCTTGCATGAAGGCCAGATCGCGGAAATGCGTACCGGTGAAGGCAAGACCCTGGTGGCAACACTGGGCGTTTACCTCAACGCGCTGTCCGGCAAGGGCGTGCACGTTGTGACGGTGAACGACTACCTGGCCCGTCGTGACGCCAACTGGATGCGTCCGCTCTACGAATTCCTCGGCATGTCAGTCGGCGTGGTCACGCCGTTCCAGCCGCCGGAAGAGAAACGTCTGGCTTACGCTGCCGACATTACCTACGGCACCAACAACGAATTCGGTTTCGACTACCTGCGCGACAACATGGCGTTCAGCATGGAAGAAAAATTCCAGCGTGAACTCAATTTTGCCGTGATCGACGAAGTCGACTCCATCCTCATCGACGAAGCCCGTACCCCGCTGATCATTTCCGGTCAGGCCGAGGACAGCTCCAAGCTGTATATCGAGATCAACAAACTGATCCCGCAGCTTGAGTTGCACATCGAAGAAGTGGAAGGCGAAGTCACCAAGGCCGGCCACTACACCGTCGACGAGAAGACCCGTCAGGTTGAGCTCAACGAAGCCGGTCACCAGTTCATCGAAGACATGCTGACCCGCGTTGGCCTGCTGGCTGAAGGCGAGAGCCTGTACTCGGCGCACAACCTCGGTCTGCTGACTCACGTTTATGCCGGGCTGCGCGCTCATAAACTGTTCAATCGCAACATCGAATACATCGTGCAGGATGGCCAGGTCGTTCTGGTCGACGAACACACCGGTCGTACCATGCCGGGTCGCCGTCTGTCCGAAGGCCTGCACCAGGCCATCGAAGCCAAGGAAAACCTGAACATTCAGGCCGAAAGCCATACCCTGGCCTCGACCACGTTCCAGAACTACTTCCGTCTGTACAACAAGCTGTCCGGCATGACCGGTACCGCTGACACCGAAGCGTTCGAATTCCACCAGATCTACGGTCTGTCGGTGATGGTTATCCCGCCGAACAAACCGCTGGCGCGTAAAGACTACAACGACCTGGTGTTCCTGACCGCCGAAGAGAAATACGCGGCGATCATCAATGACATCAAGGAATGCATGACCCAGGGCCGTCCGGTACTGGTGGGTACTGCAACCATCGAAACTTCCGAGCACATGTCTGCGCTGCTGCAGAAGGAAGGCATCGAACACAAGGTTCTGAACGCCAAGTTCCACGAAAAAGAAGCCGAGATCATTGCCCAGGCCGGTCGCCCAGGCGCACTGACCATCGCCACCAACATGGCCGGTCGTGGTACCGACATCCTGTTGGGCGGTAACTGGGAAGTGGAAGTGGCCACCCTGGAAGATCCGACCCCTGAGCAGATTGCCCAGATCAAGGCCGACTGGCAGAAACGTCACCAGCAAGTGCTCGAGTCGGGCGGTTTGCAGGTGATTGCTTCCGAGCGTCACGAATCGCGCCGTATCGACAACCAGCTGCGTGGTCGTGCCGGTCGTCAGGGTGACGCTGGTTCCAGCCGTTTCTACCTGTCGCTGGAAGACAGCCTGATGCGCATCTTCGCCTCTGATCGGGTGAAGAACTTCATGAAGGCCCTGGGCATGCAGCCTGGCGAGGCGATCGAGCACCGCATGGTGACCAACGCCATCGAGAAGGCTCAGCGCAAGGTTGAAGGCCGCAACTTCGACATTCGTAAGCAACTGCTCGAGTTCGACGACGTCAACAACGAACAACGTAAAGTGATCTATCACATGCGTAACAGTTTGTTGGCCGCCGACAACATCGGGGAAACCATCGCCGACTTCCGTCAGGACGTACTCAACGCAACCGTCAGCGCACACATTCCACCGCAATCGCTGCCTGAGCAGTGGGACGTGGCCGGTCTGGAAGCGGCGTTGCAGAGCGACTTCGGTGTGGCGCTGCCGATCCAGAAATGGCTCGACGAAGACGACCACCTGTACGAAGAAACCCTGCGCGAGAAGCTCATGACCGAGCTGCTGGCCGCGTACAACGAGAAAGAAGAGCAGGCGAGCGCCGAAGCGCTGCGCACGTTCGAGAAGCAAATCGTTCTGCGTGTGCTCGACGACCTGTGGAAAGACCACCTGTCGACCATGGATCACCTGCGTCATGGCATCCACTTGCGTGGTTATGCACAGAAGAACCCGAAGCAAGAGTACAAACGCGAGTCCTTCACGCTGTTCTCCGAGCTGCTGGATTCGATCAAGCGCGACTCGATCCGTGTGCTGTCCCACGTTCAGGTTCGCCGCGAAGATCCGATCGAAGAAGAGCAACGCCTGCGTCAGGAAGCCGAAGCGCTGGCTGCGCGCATGCAGTTCCAGCACGACGAAGCACCGGGGCTTGAGCAACCGGAACTGCTGGGTGAAGAGGTCGATGTCGCCCTTGCCACCGCGCCGGTACGCAATGAACAGAAGCTGGGCCGTAACGAACTTTGCTACTGCGGTTCGGGCAAGAAGTTCAAGCATTGCCACGGGCAGATCCAGTAAAACCCGTTTCATACGCTGAAATACCCGCGCCGCGACCGGCTTATGCCGTCGCGGCGTTTTGCCATTTAAACCACCGTTGTTCCTGAAAGCGGTGCTGACATCATTTATTAAGGAGCGCATTCATGGCTGTTGGTCTTGGTCCTTTGCCAACGTTGCACCCGGTTGCCGGTTTTGAACTCGGTATCGCCTCGGCAGGCATCAAGCGCCCGGGGCGCAAGGATGTTGTGGTCATGCGCTGTGCCGAAGGTTCCACGGTCGCTGGCGTGTTCACCCTGAACGCTTTTTGCGCCGCACCCGTGATCCTGGCCAAGCAGCGTGTGCAAGGTCCGGTGCGTTACCTGTTGACCAATACCGGCAATGCCAACGCCGGCACTGGCGAACCAGGCCTTGCCGCCGCCGAGCGCACCTGCGCCAAACTGGCTGAGCTGACCGGTGTCGACGCCAGCCTGGTGCTGCCGTACTCCACCGGTGTCATCGGCGAGCCGCTGCCGGTCGAGAAAATCGAAGGGGCTCTGCAAGCCGCCCTCGACGACCTGTCGGTCAACAACTGGGAAGCTGCCGCCACCGGCATCATGACCACCGACACCCTGCCAAAAGGTGCCAGCCGCCAGTTCCAGCATGACGGCGTGACCATCACCGTCACCGGTATCAGCAAAGGCGCGGGCATGATCCGCCCGAACATGGCGACCATGCTCGGCTACATCGCCACCGACGCCAAAGTCTCCCGCGACGTGCTGCAAAACCTGCTGCTGGACGGTGCCAACAAGTCGTTCAACCGCATCACCATCGACGGCGACACTTCGACCAACGACTGCTGCATGCTGATCGCCACCGGTCAGGCAGCACTGCCGGAAATCACCCGCGCCGAAGGCGAGTTGTTCGCCAAGCTGAAACAGGCCGTGTTCGAAGTGTGCATGGATGTGGCTCAAGCCATCGTTCGTGACGGCGAAGGTGCGACCAAGTTTGTGACTGTTGAAGTCAACGGCGGCGGCAATCACCAGGAATGCCTGGACGTCGGTTACACCGTGGCTCACTCGCCGCTGATCAAGACCGCACTGTTCGCCTCCGACCCGAACTGGGGCCGCATTCTGGCCGCCGTCGGCCGTGCCGGCGTACCGAACCTGGACGTGAGCAAAATTGACGTGTTCCTCGGTGAAGTGTGTATCGCCAGCCGTGGCGCTCGTGCATCAACCTACACCGAAGCCCAGGGCGCGGCCGTGATGCAGCAGGAAGAAATCACCATCCGTATCGAGCTGGGTCGCGGTGATTGCAGCGAAACCATCTGGACCACCGACCTGTCCCACGAATACGTGAAGATCAACGCCGAATACCGTACTTGAGACCGAGTCGCTCCCATCGCGAGCAAGCTCGCTCCCACAGTGGATTTGTGTACACCGCTAACCATTGTGGGAGCGGGCTTGCCCGCGATGACGGACTACCAGACGCTAGAGATTCTGGCCTGTACCCCTCATCAAAAGGTCCCGAACATGAGCCTGCACCTGATCATCGGCGACAAACTGATTTCCTCCTGGTCCCTGCGCGGCGCGTTGGCCCTCGACCTGGCCGGCGTTCCTTACACCGAAGAACTGATCAAGCTGAACCAGCCGGATACGCGCGAGCGTCTGCTCAAGCACTCGCCGACGGCGAAAGTCCCGCTGCTGAAAACCGAACACGGCACCATCGCCGATTCCCTGGCGATTGCCGAGTATCTGGCAGAGCAGTTCCCCGACGCCGGCCTATGGCCCAAAGACACCGCCGCCCGCGCCCAGGCCCGTTCGGCCTGCGCGCAGATGCACAGCGGTTTCTTCGCCATGCGCGGCAACATGCCATTCGACTTGAGTCACGACGCTGCGCTGTCGCCGACACCGGCTGACGTCCAGGCCGACATCGAGCGTATGTTGGCGTTGTGGGCCGAGTGCCGCGCCGCCGCCACCGAAACCGGTCCGTTCCTGTTTGGCGGCGCGACCCTGGCCGATGCTTTCTTCGCGCCGATCGCCGTGCGCTTGCGCACCTATCAGGTGAGGCTGCCCGCAGCGGACGCGGCCTACGTCGAAACCATCTACCAATGGCCAGCCTTCAAGGCTTGGCAGAAGGCGGGTCTGGAGGAAGTAGAACGGTGAAACGAGTCCACGTAGCTGCCGCTGTTATCCGTGATGGCAGTGGCAAGATCCTCATTGCTCGCCGTGCCGACACCCAGCATCAGGGTGGCCTGTGGGAATTCCCCGGTGGCAAGGTCGAGGCCGACGAATCCGTCGAAACCGCCCTGGCTCGCGAGCTCCTTGAAGAGTTGGGCATCGTGGTCAACGCGGCTCGCCCGCTGATTAAGGTCCGGCACGATTACCCGGACAAGCAAGTGTTGCTGGACGTTTGGGAAGTGTCGGCCTTTACCGGCGAACCGCACGGGGCCGAAGGCCAGCCGTTGGAATGGGTCGCGCCCCGCGATCTGCTGAACTACGAGTTCCCGGCGGCCAACCAGCCGATTGTCGCGGCTGCGCGGTTACCCGCGCAGTATTTGATTACCCCGGAAGACCTGGAAACCCCGGCCTTGCTACGCGGTATTCAAAAAGCCATTGCCGGCGGCATCAAGCTGATCCAGTTGCGGGCACCCAACGGCTACGATCCGAAGTACCGCGATCTGGCGGTGGATGCGGCGGGGCTCTGTGCTGGCAAGGCGCAGTTGATGATCAAGGGGCCGTTCGAGTGGCTGGGAGATTTCCCGTCTGCCGGTTGGCACATCACCTCCGCGCAACTGCGTAAGTACGCAGCGGCTGGCCGCCCGTTACCGGCGTCGCGCTGGTTGGCGGCGTCCTGCCATAACGCTGAAGAGCTGGCGTTGGCCGAGCAGATGGGGGTGGATTTTGTGACCCTGTCACCGGTGCAACCGACCCTGACTCATCCGGGGGCTCAGCCGCTGGGTTGGGAACAGGCTTGCGCGTTGATCGAAGGTTTCAGCAAACCGGTGTTCCTGCTCGGTGGTGTTGGCCCGGCGGATCTTCAGAAAGCCTGGGAGGCAGGGGCTCAAGGTGTGGCGGGGATTCGCGCGTTTTGGCCTCAGGCTTGATTCTGCGGTGATACGACTGGCGCCATCGCGAGCAAGCTCGCTCCCACAGTGGATCTTCTGTGAACACAATATTTGTGAACACCAAAGATCATTGTGGGAGCGAGCTTGCTCGCGATGGCGTTCTGACAGGCGCCGACTAAACCCCAGGTTTGGCCGCCGGCTGCCAAAGTATTTCGGCAATCCCTTGCCGCTTGGCAATCAACCGCGCCACCACAAACAACAAGTCCGACAACCGATTGATGTACGCCAACCCAACCCCGGCCAACGGTTCGACAGCATTCAAATGCTGACACCGTCGCTCGGCACTGCGCGCCAGGCTTCTGCATACATGAGCCTGAGCAATCAACGCCGAACCACCCGGCAGAATGAAATTCTCCAGCGGCCCCAGTTCTTCATTCCACACATCAATCGCGGCTTCCAGACGTTCGACTTCTGCCGTGTTCAGTGCCTGATACACCGGCATCGCCAACTCGCCTCCCAAGTCAAACAACCGATGCTGGCAAGGCGCCAAAACCTCGATGACCTCGTTCAATCCTGGATAGGTGCCACTTTCCGCCGCCAACCCGGCCAATAACACACCCACCTGACTGTTCAGCGTATCGACCTCGCCAATCGCTTCGATCCGCGGATGATCCTTGGGCACGCGGCGGCCGTCGCCCAGCCCGGTTTCGCCTTTGTCGCCGGTGCGGGTGTAAATCTTCGACAAGCGAAAGCCCATGGTTACCTCGATAGCTGATTGAGTTCTTGTGAGACGAGCGGGGTGCCCGCCAAGGGCAGGCGCAAGGTGAAACACGTGCCTTGGCCCAGGGTCGATTGCACTTCCATCTGACCCTTGTGGTTGTTGGTAATGATGAAATACGAGACCGACAGGCCAAGGCCGGTGCCCTGACCGATTTCCTTGGTGGTGAAGAACGGCTCGAAGGTGCGTTTGCGCACGTTCTCGCTCATGCCGATGCCGTTGTCCTCCACCTGGATTTCCGCCCACGGCGGATTCAGTTTGGTGCGCAGAATGATCCGTCCCGGCTCGCGGTCGTCTTCACGTTGGTGAATCGCCTGAGCGGCGTTTTTCAACAGATTGAGCAGCACTTGCTCCAGTTCGTTGGCGGTCCCGGGCACCGGGCCCAACGCTGGATCGAACTGGCGAATGATCGCCTGGCCCTTGAAGTCGAAACCGATCGCCAGGTCGAAGTCGTTGCCGGCGATTTCTACCGCCTGATCGATCAGAGCCGGCAGGTCGCAGGGTGCCATTTGCCGGGTACTGCGGCGGCTGAAACTGAGCATGTGCGTGACAATCTTTGCCGCCCGGGCGCCAGCCTGTTGAATGCCGTCGAGCAACTGCGGCACTTCCCGCGCTTGCAGGTATTTGTTGACCGTTTCCAGCGCGATCCCGGTTTGCTCGGCTTGTTCGAGATTCTTCGGCAGATCAGGGGAAAGGCGTCGGCGAATGTTCTGCACGTTGTGCAGGATCGCGCCCAACGGGTTGTTGATCTCGTGGGCCATGCCCGCGGCGAGGCCACCGACCGAGAGCATTTTTTCCGACTGCACCATCATTTCTTCCAGCGACAGGCGCTGAGTGATGTCGTCGATCCGGATCACCACACCACGCCCGGCACCGCCCATCAGCGGGTAGAACGTCAGGGCGTAGTGCTTGGGTTCTTCGTCCTTGAGCCACGTCACCCGTTCGATCTTGGCCACCGTGTGCTGCTCGACAGTTTGCTTGAGTTGCGGCAGAAACGGCTTGAGCGGTTCGAAAGCGAGAAAAATCGGCTGGTTCAGGGCTTCGTCGAGGCGCGTGCCAGACAGGGCGCTGGCCTCCTGATTCCACTGCGTCACGTAGAGCTGTTCATCAAGGGCGATCAGCGCCGAGGGCATGGAATCGATGATGCTGTTGAGGTAGTTCTGGAAACCGGTGAGCTTCTTCTCGATCTTGCTGCGCACCTGAACTTCGAGTTCCAGTTTGCGATTGGTATGGCGGGTTTCTTCGGCCAGGCCCTGAGCCTGATCATACGCAGCCTGGGAATCGTCCCGGGCCCGCTTGAGTTGCTGCTCCCGGGCTTCGATCCGCGAGAGCATGGTGTTGAACGCCTCGGCGAGGCTGCCGATTTCGTCATGGTTACCGCGGGAGGCGCGCAAGGCGTAGTTCTCTTCCCGGGTCACTTGCCGGGACAACTCTTCGAGCTGATGAATTGGCCGGGTGATCAGGCGTTTGATTTGTCGGGCAATCACCAGCCACAACAGCACACTGAAGATCAGAATCCCGAGACTGGCGGTGAGGGTGCCGGTGTAGAACGCCATCGGCAGTTCGCTGCTGGCGACCAGTAACAGGTGGCCAGGCGCGGTGCCGGGGCGGGGCAGGGTGATGATTTGATTGCTGCGAAACTCGGTGGCTTGCCAGGATTCGATGTGCCGGTAGCGCTCCGGCAGACTCAGCTTGTCGCCATGTTGCAACTGCGCCAGACGCTCGCCCTTGCCGTCATAAAGGGCCGCCGCGCGTAGCGGTGAATAGCTGTTGAGCTCATTGAGCAGGCGTTCGGCGCTTTGCGGTGACTGCAAGGCTTCGGACACCAGGCTGGGGTTGGACACCAGGCGGCCGATGGTCTGCAAGGCCTGAGGTGCCATGCTTTCCTGGGAGATGTAGTACGCGGCGCTGATAAAGGTCAGGTTGGCGACCAGCAGGACGGTGGTCAACAGCACCAGCAGGGCGGCCAGCAATTTCTGGCCGACCGGAAGGTTTTCAAGGCGCTGGCGCAATGGCATCAGGTTCATCGCTGAAAAGGAACAAGTGGCCAGCGTAGCCGCTGCTCAGTCGCTGGGCAATCCAAGGCTGTGCAGATGGGTGATCAACCTTTGCTCAAGTTGATTGAGGTGCGGCAGGTTGAGTTGATGCCTCGCGGCGACTTTGCAGGCATGACCCAATAGATAGCTGATCTCGGTCCGGCGCTGGTTCGCGACGTCCTGGTACATCGAAGAGTAGTTCGCGGCGGTCGCGTGAATCACCCGCTCGACTTCCTGTTGAAGGTCCTCGGCTGCTGCTGGCTGACCGCAGCGCTCAAGCAACTCGGTCAATTCGCCGCAAAGGGTGGCGACTTCGCAGTGGTGTTCCTGTAAACCACCGTTACGGCAATCGTGCAGCACGGTCAGCGGATTGATCGCACAATTGAGCGCCAGTTTTCGCCACAGCCGGGTCAGAATATCGGTGCTCCACTCGTGGGGAATACCGGCGGCGCTCACGTCATCCAGCCAGATCGGCGCCACAGGATGCCCGGCATCCCCCAGCCAGGTGTAACCGTGGCCGGCGAACACCACGCGCCAGTCGCCATCGCGAAAGGCACCTTCGGTGCTCGACGCACAAATGCAGCGCGCCTGCGGCACCTGCGTGGCGACGGCGTCCTGGCTGCCAAGACCGTTCTGCAACAGGATCAGCTCGGCGTCGGGGGCCAGGCGCGGTGCCAGTTGGGCCACAGCTTTCTCGGCATCGTAGGCTTTGCAGGCCACCAGCAGGCGGTTGATCGGTTCATTGTTGTCGGGTGTCTCGGCGGGCACCGGATAGCACTGCGCTTCACCGTGTTCGACCAGCGTCAGCCCTCCCGCCGCCTCATACGCCTGTAAGCGGGCAGTGTCCCGCACGATCAGCTTGACCGGCACGCCGGCCCGCGCCAGTCGAGTGGCCCATAAGGTGCCAAGGCTGCCGGCGCCCAGAACATGCCAAGTGGTGGACATCAGCTTTTTGCTCTGTTTATCGCGCACATGGGAGGCTCGCAGTGAATGATGGGAAAGACCCGTTATAATCAGCGCGGATTTTAACCGCAAGCCAGGCGTGCTCCATCGTGATCGAGCATGCCCTTTTATTGGAGAGATTACATGCCGTCGTTCGACGTGGTATCCGAACTGGACAAACACGAAGTCACCAACGCGGTCGAAAACGCCGTCAAGGAACTCGATCGTCGTTATGACCTGAAAGGCAAAGGCACCTTCGAGTTCAAGGAAAAGGACCTGACCGTCAACCTGACTGCTGAAGCCGATTTCCAGCTCGAAGCGATGATTGAGATCCTCAAGCTGGCCCTGGTCAAGCGCAAAATCGACGTGCAGTGCCTTGAAGTCAAGGATGCCTATGCGTCGGGCAAACTGATGAAGCAGGAAGCGGTCCTCAAGGAAGGCATCGACAAAGAGCTGGCGAAGAAAATCGTCGCTCATGTCAAAGACGCCAAGCTCAAGGTTCAGGCTGCCATTCAGGGTGAGCAGGTGCGCATTACCGGCAAGAAGCGTGATGACTTGCAGGAAGCCATCGCGGCCCTGCGCGCCAAGACTTTCGATATGCCGCTGCAGTTCAACAACTTCCGCGACTGACCTTTCAGGCGGGAACCCTGTGGGAGCGAGCCTGCTCGCGAAAGCGGTGTGTCATTCAATAGTGATTTCGACTGATATGCCCTCATCGCGAGCAAGCTCGCTCCCACAGGGATTGTGTTTATTCCGGCGGGTCTTTTTCCGCCGCTCATTTTCGCGTGCCGGATGGCCGGAAATCAGGAGAATGTAGATGGATTTGAATACTGAAGTGGACAACCTGGTCAAGGCGTCTCAAGCCTGGATTCCGATGATCATGGAATACGGCAGCCGCGTGCTGCTGGCGGTGATCACCCTGGCCATCGGCTGGTGGCTGATCAACAAGGTGGCGCAAAAGCTCGGTGGACTGTTGGCGCTGCGTAACGCCGACCTGGCGCTGCAAGGCTTCATCAGCAGCCTGGCGAACATTATTCTCAAGGTTCTGCTGATCGTCAGCGTCGCCTCGATGATCGGGGTGGAAACCACTTCGTTCGTTGCGGCCATCGGTGCGGCCGGTCTGGCCATCGGTTTGGCCTTGCAGGGCAGTCTGGCGAACTTCGCCGGCGGCGTGCTGATTCTGTTGTTCCGCCCATTCCGCATTGGTGACTGGATCGAAGCTCAAGGTGTTGCCGGGACTGTCGACAGCATTCAGATCTTCCACACCGTCCTGCGTACCGGCGATAACAAAACCATCATCGTGCCGAACGGCAACCTGTCGAACGGCATCATCACCAACACTAACCGTCAACCGACGCGCAAAGTTGTGTTTGATGTGGGCGTTGACTACGAAGCGGACCTGCAGAAGGCCCGTCATGTTTTGCTGGACCTGGCCAAAGATGAGCGTGTTTTGGCTGATCCGGCACCTCAGGCAGTGATTTCTACCCTGGGCGACAGTTCGATTACTGTTTCCCTGCGAGTGTGGGTGAAGACTGCGGATTATTGGGATGTGATGTTCATGTTCAACGAACAATCCCGTGATCGTTTGAAAACGGCCGGTATCGATATCCCGTTTCCACAGCGGGTGATTCGAGTGGTTCAGGAATCTGCGGTGCAGTAAGTAACAAACAGGCAACAAAAAAAGGCCCATCCGAAGATGGGCCTTTTTGTTTGTTACCGCAAACTAACTGGATGCGATTACAAAACCGACAGCGGGTAGTCGACGATGAAACGGAACTCTTTCACGTCGCCTTCACCTTCGTCGGCGTTAGCGAAGTGCCATGCCTGACGAATACGGAAGGACAGATCTTTTGCCGGGCCAGACTGAACAACGTACTTGGCTTCAAAGTTGGTTTCGTTGTGTTTGCCGTCTGCGCCGTAGAACGGTTGACCGAAGCTCGAAGAGTCTGGGTCTTTAACACGGTACTGGCTGTTAGCAGCCAGGCCAGTGCCGTCGATGTCCCAACCTTTCACGTAACGGGTCATGAAGCTCAGACCTGGAACGCCATACTCAGCCATTTTCAGGTCATAACGAACCTGGGCAGACTTCTCGTTAGGGCCGTTGAAGTCAGAGTACTGGATGGAGTTGGCGAGGAAGATCGAGTCGCCACCGCGGTTGTTCTTGCCCACACCGATGTAGTCGAACGGAGTGTCACCGTTAACCTTCTGGAAGGCGACGGTAATGGTGTGTGCTTTCAGGAACGAGAAAGCGGCTGCCAGGGAGAAGGTGGTGTTGCTGATATCACCGGCTTTGGCATCACCAGTGTCTTTGGTGTTGTAGATGTTACCGTCCAGGTTCAGCGACTGATCGCCACCCATTGGGATGGTGTAGTTCAGGTTGGCGTAGTACTGGTTCCAGATTTCGTCCAGCTTGGCGCCGTACAGGGATGCCGTCAGGTTGTCGGTAAAGCCGTACTTGCCACCGAAGTAGTCGATCTTGTTGGCTTCTATACCGGCGTAGGTTGCCCACAGGCCGCCGTTACGAGCGTTGCGGTCCTGGCTGGTCGCCGAGTAGAAGTGACCGGCTTCGAGGTCGAGGTCTTTGATCTCGCTGCTTTGCAGTTGGAAACCGCTGGCAGTTTGAGGAAGGATACGGGAACCACCAACAGCGAACACTGGCGCAGTGCTTGGCTGCATGTCGCCGGCTTTCAGTTCGGTTTTCGATACGCGGAATTTAACGGCGCCGCCGGCTTTGCCTTGGCTGTCGTTGACTTCGCCATCAGCGTCGCGGCTCATGTTGCCGGTGCCGCCAGTGCCATCGCCGCCATCCAGTTTGATCGCGAGGTAACCGAATGCGTCAACACCAACACCAATCAGACCCTGGGTGTAGCCAGAGCTGTAGTTGCCCCAAATACCTTGAGTCCAGTCTTTCTGGTCGCTGCCGCCATCTTTGTTATCACGGTTGAAGTAGTAGTTGCGAACCAGCAAATTCAACGAGCTGTCTTCAACAAAACCTTTGGCTTCAGCCTGGTCACTTACAAAAGGTGCGGCCGTAGCCATTTGAGTACTGGCTGCTGCTGCAACTGCCAGTGCGATCATGCTCCACTTCATCACGCGCATCGTGATTTGCTCCTTTGGTTTTAGAAGAGTACTGCCGTCCCACCTGATTTATTATCTGGGCGGCTCTTTCTTTTTGTGTCGACGCAAACTTATATCACGCCGACCATGTTGGCGATACTTGCGTATCTAACCTTTCAGCTTCTTTACGACCCTGTCGCAAATGGCTTGGTAGATGTCGCAAATTTACAGCCTCGACGCAAGCGGACTGACAACTTTTAACGTTGTTTTCCAGGGCCTGAGCATCGGTAAAAAGAGTCCCTGGTGAAACGTTTGAATCTCCATTGGGCAACCCTGCCACTGTTTTTATTTGCCTTAAGGCTTCCACTTCCAGCGGACGCTTTAGAGGCGATGTGGGTGTGAATGCAACAAGCGTGCACAAATCAGAATCCTGCTGGTTTTTTTTCTGAAAGCCTGCCTGTCACTGTAAAAACCTCATAAAACCGGGGTGTTCAAGCACGTTTTGTTCGGGCTTGACGCCATGGTTTGCATCGTGTTGTACCCTCGTGGTCGACTGCGTGACAACCAAAAATGTTACCGGTTCACCCCATCAGTGAGTAAATGGGGGATGCCTGACCGACTCAGCGTAGACGCACTGTGCGGTTTTGGTGCAAAAAATTTTAATCGCTGTACTGAATTCATACAGTGCGGCCGTTTGCCAAATTCGAACGCGTCGTTGTTTATCAGTCAGTTCGGCGTTTTTTACGTGGCTGCTGGTTCTGTAATGGTGCGTCCTGAACGAAAATGACTCATGTCGGGGCGCGTGACCGGTCGTTTGTGGTTTTTCGGGTTGGCTTCGACCATGGTTCGTCGTGAAGCCAGCGGCGTTCGCAGGTATGCTGCCGTCCTGTCGCTTGGTGCGCCGTCTCTCGGGATGGACGCTAAGCTGAAAATTGATGACCAGGCGGGAGTGCGCGCAGTGTTCGCTTTAGATCCACGGCTTCAACAAGACACGTTACCGATCGGGGATTTCCCACTCTGCCGGTTGCTGCTGTCCAATGATTCGAACTACCCCTGGTTCATTCTGGTGCCACGTCGCGACGATATCAGTGAGATATTTCAGTTGGATGTCGCAGATCAACAGCAGCTGTGGCAGGAAACGACCGCACTGGCGGAAATGCTCAAGGACTCGTTTGACGCGGACAAGTTGAATGTCGCGGCCCTGGGTAACGTCGTCAGTCAGTTGCACATGCATGTGATTGTGCGCAAGCGTGAGGACGCCGCCTGGCCGGCGCCGGTCTGGGGTAAACACCCAGCCAAGCCTTATAACTCGGAGCAGATCGCGTTGATTCGCGAGCGGTTACGCTTGGTATTGACCGATGATTTTACGTTTCTGGAGGGTTGAATCATGAGCCTGGAAGATCGCGTTACCGATCTGGAGAGCCAGCTGGCGTTTCAGGATGACACCATCCAGGCATTGAGTGATGTGCTGGCGACGCAGCAGCGTGCGGTTGAGCGCCTGCAACTGCAAATGGCCGCCTTGCTCAAGCGGCAAGAGGAAATGGCCGGTCAGTTCGAGACGTTTGAAGAAGAAGCGCCGCCGCCGCATTACTGAGTGTGACCAACAGACGGGCAACAAAAAACCGCGAACAGCCAGGCTGTACGCGGTTTTTTTTAGCCTTGAATCAGCGACGCGGCAGAGCGGCGATCACATCTTCGGCTTGCAGGCCCTTGTCACGGTTCATGACAGAGAACTCCACGCGCTGGCCTTCGACCAGGACACGATGACCTTCGCCACGAATGGCCCGGAAATGCACGAAAATATCATCGCCGGAATCACGGGAAATAAAGCCGAAGCCTTTAGAGGTGTTGAACCACTTTACGGTACCGGTATCGCGGTTGCTCATGTCATAGCTTGGCGAGGCGGCGGCCGGTGAAGATTTGTAGAAGCTGATGGCCAGGTGCAGAAGAACGGCAATCAGGGCAGCGACCAGGCTGAACAGAACAGCAGGTTGACCGGCAATGACAGGCATTGGTGCGATCAGCGTCAGGGTTTGCAGGACAACGGTCAGAACCAGCAGGGCGCTGACCAGGTTTTGCAGTTGATGACGCGGGCCTTTGTTCCAGTAAGGGATAACAGGGGCAAGGGTGAGGTTGAGCAGGCCGAAAAAGGCCAGGTACAGCGCATCAGGTTGTTGCAGGTAAGGTACGGCTTCGGATCGCAGGCTAGGGATGAAGGACAGCAGCAAGGCTGCTGCGCCCATTAGCAGGTGGACAATTTTCAACATTTTGAGTAACTCACGTTAAGACGGATCACAAGGAAGAGCTGATTGAGCACGGTTCGCTTCAGAACAATAAGAGGCGTTGGACACGTACCCGGTACCAGCCTATGCGCAGCCCCCGGAAAATAGGCGGTAGCGACACACTGTCTATTTAACAGCAAAGCCTGCAGCTACTCAAATCAGGCGGTCCAGCGGTGCCCTGAGGGTCGATTTGTCGCAGGTAGCCGGAGAATCCGGGGCTGCGGGGTGCCGGCAGGCTTGCTAGAGTGGTCCTGCACCTGTTGGATGAATTTCATCACCTTTAGGGGAAACGCATGGCAATCGATATCGGTATCAGTGAAGAGGATCGCAAGTCCATCGTCGACGGACTTTCGCGTCTGCTGTCGGACACTTATGTACTTTATTTGAAAACCCATAACTTCCATTGGAATGTCACTGGTCCGATGTTTCGGACTCTGCACTTGATGTTCGAGGAGCAATATAACGAGTTGGCCCTGGCCGTTGATTCGATTGCCGAGCGAATTCGTGCCCTCGGATTTCCTGCTCCGGGTGCCTATTCTATTTATGCGCGCCTTTCTTCTATCAAGGAGGAGGTGGGTGTGCCCAGTGCCGAAGACATGATCAAGCAACTGGTCGAAGGTCAGGAGGCGGTCACGCGTACTGCACGCGGGATATTCCCACTGCTCGACAAAGTCAGTGACGAGCCAACGGCTGACCTCCTGACCCAGCGTATGCAAGTCCACGAGAAAACCGCGTGGATGCTGCGCTCCCTGCTGGACCAGTAACAATATTGGTGCGCGGATGGCGCCCTTGGGGTGTTGTTCGCGCCCTGTCTTCTCGTAACTTTAAATGTCTTTCTGTTGAATGATATTACGCCCAAGCGTGTAGGAAATTATCTGGAGTAGGACGGTCTCCATGTTCGCCCTTCAGTTGTTGGCTTATCCTACGTTGATGGTCATAAAGTCATCTGGATATAACTTTGCGCCTGCGCTTTTATAGAGAAACAGCTTGTTGCTCTTATAAAAAAGCAAGGATGGCAAAGGAGTGTCAACGATATGGTTTACGAAGACAGGCGAAGCGAGGGGAGTGGCGGTCCAGTTAAGGATATAAGGATCGATCCATTTGTCAGTGAATTTGATATGGGCCTGGCCCAGCCTTTATCCCGATCAGTGCGGTTGAATGGTTTTGCAACCTGTTTGCGGCTTGAACAGGTCTATTGGGATATTTTGGGCGACATGGCCAAGGTCAACTGCTGTACGGTCAGTGCGCTGTTGTCCCATGTGGACCGCGAGGTGCATTTACGTCACGGCGGGGTCAAGAACTTCACCGGGCTGGTGCGGGTTGTGTGCGTCGTGCACAGCCTGAAGGAAGGCGGCTGCGTCGCCATGCCTTAGCCGCCGGGGTGGAATGGGTAGAGTGTCGGTCTGTGCAGTCTTACGGCTGCACAGGCTGCATTTAATGGATATAATCCCGCTCTTTGCCGCAAAACCCAGCGTATGCGGTAGCAATCTGATCGCCGAGACAACCCCCATGCCGATGTACGACTATCAATGTGCTTCCTGTGGTCATCAGTTGGAAGCCATTCAAAAGATCAGCGCAGCACCGCTGGTCGACTGCCCTGCCTGCCAGGCGCCAGAGCTTAAGAAGATGCTGTCCATGCCGGGCTTCCGCCTTAGCGGCACCGGCTGGTACGAAACCGATTTCAAGACCGGTTCCAAGAAGAATCTGGCCGGCGGCGACAAAGCTGACTAGGGTCTTGAACCTGAGTTGAACGACTACGCGCGAGCTCTTGCACCATCTGGCGCCTTTCACAAGGGCAGGATATGAGCAAGGTCTCCAACCGAATTTCGAATTACGAGAAGTGAAACCACTACCATGATGCGCAGCCATTATTGCGGCCAACTGAACGAAAGCCTGGAAGGCCAGGAAATTACCCTTTGCGGATGGGTTCACCGTCGCCGTGACCACGGTGGGGTGATTTTCCTCGATATCCGTGATCGTGACGGTCTGGCCCAGGTGGTGTTCGACCCGGACCGCGCTGAAACCTTCGCCGCCGCCGATCGCGTGCGCAGCGAATATGTGGTCAAGGTCACCGGCAAGGTTCGCCTGCGTCCGGCCGGTGCCGGCAACGCCAACATGGCGTCGGGCATGATCGAAGTGCTGGGCTACGAGCTGGAAGTACTGAACGAAGCGGAAACCCCGCCGTTCCCGCTCAACGAGTTCTCCGACGTCGGCGAAGAAACCCGCCTGCGTTATCGCTTCATCGACCTGCGTCGTCCGGAAATGCTCGAGAAGCTGCGTCTGCGTTCGCGCATGACCACCAGCATCCGTCGCTTCCTGGACGAGAACGGCTTCCTCGATGTCGAGACGCCGATTCTGACCCGCGCCACGCCAGAAGGCGCTCGCGACTACCTGGTGCCGAGCCGTACTCACGCAGGTAGCTTCTTCGCCTTGCCGCAATCGCCACAGCTGTTCAAGCAGCTGCTGATGGTCGCCGGCTTCGACCGTTACTACCAGATCGCCAAGTGCTTCCGCGACGAAGATCTGCGCGCCGACCGCCAGCCGGAATTCACCCAGATCGACATCGAGACCAGCTTCCTCGATGAAAAAGAGATCATGGGCATCACCGAACAAATGATCCGCAACCTGTTCAAGGAAGTGCTGGACCTGGAGTTCGGCGACTTCCCGCACATGACCTTCGAAGAGGCCATGCGTCGTTACGGTTCCGACAAGCCGGACCTGCGTAACCCGCTGGAACTGGTTGACGTTGCCGATCAACTGAAAGAAGTCGACTTCAAGGTGTTCAGCGGCCCTGCCAACGACCCGAAATGCCGCATTGCCGCCTTGCGCGTTCCAGGCGCGGCGAGCATGCCGCGCAAGCAGATCGACGACTACACCAAGTTCGTCGGCATCTACGGTGCCAAGGGCCTGGCGTACATCAAGGTCAACGAACGCGCCAAAGGCGTTGAAGGTCTGCAATCGCCGATCGTCAAGAACATCCCTGAGGCCAACCTCAATGTGATCCTTGATCGCGTTGGCGCGGTTGACGGCGACATCGTGTTCTTCGGTGCCGACAAAGCCAAGATCGTCAGCGAAGCCCTGGGCGCGCTGCGGATCAAGGTCGGTAACGATCTGAACCTGCTGACGTGCGAGTGGGCACCGATGTGGGTTGTCGACTTCCCGATGTTCGAAGAGAACGACGATGGCAGCTTCACTGCCTTGCACCACCCGTTCACCGCGCCGAAGTGCACCCCGGAAGAACTGGAAGCCAACCCGGCGACCGCTCTGTCTCGTGCCTACGACATGGTACTGAACGGCACCGAGCTGGGTGGCGGTTCGATCCGTATCCACCGCAAGGAAATGCAGCAGTCGGTATTCCGTCTGCTGGGTATCAGTGAAGCGGAACAGGAAGAGAAATTCGGCTTCCTGCTCGACGCCCTGAAATACGGCGCGCCGCCGCACGGTGGTCTGGCCTTCGGTCTGGACCGTCTGGTGATGCTGATGACCGGCGCCCAGTCGATCCGTGAAGTGATCGCCTTCCCGAAAACCCAGAGCGCCGCTTGCGTCATGACTCAGGCCCCGGGTGTGGTAGATGCCAAGGCACTGCGCGAACTGCACATTCGTCTGCGCGAAACGCCTAAAGCTGAGTAAGGCTGACCAGAAGGGCGCATCTTCGGATGCGCCCTTTCTTTATAGAATGGTCGAGATTTTTGTTTGTCGGCTGGCGCGTCATGGCGTGGCGGGCAATGTTTCAAAGAGAATTCGGAGCGAGATATGGCGGGTCATTCCAAGTGGGCGAACATCAAGCACCGCAAAGAACGTCAGGATGCCAAGAAGGGCAAGATATTCACCAAGTGGATTCGTGAGCTGACCGTTGCTGCCCGTCAGGGCGGTAGTGATCCGGGTTCCAACCCGCGTTTGCGTCTGGCGCTGGACAAGGCCCTCGGCGCGAACATGAGCCGCGACATCATTGATCGCGCGGTCGCCCGCGGCGCCGGTGCTGCCGACACCGACGACATGGTCGAGCTGACCTACGAAGGCTACGGCCCGGGTGGCGTGGCGGTGATGGTCGAGTGCATGACCGACAACCGCAACCGCACCGCAGCGGCTGTTCGCCATGCGTTCAGCAAATGCGGCGGCAACCTCGGTACGGACGGTTCGGTGGCCTATCTGTTCGAGCGCAAGGGGCAGATTTCCTTCGCACCAGGCGTTGACGAAGATGCGCTGATGGAAGCGGCGATGGAGGCCGATGCCGATGACGTGGTGACCCACGAAGACGGCTCCATCGACGTATTCACCTCGTTCGCCGGTTTCTACTCCGTGCGTAACGCGCTGGAAGCGGCCGGTTTCAAAGGTGATGATGCGGAAATCGTGATGCTGCCGACCACCAGTGCCGAACTCGACCTGGAAGGCGCCGAGAAGATTCTCAAGCTGATCGACATGCTTGAAGACCTGGATGACGTGCAGAACGTCTACTCCAACGCGGACATTCCTGAGTCGGTAGCCGCGCAGCTCGGTTGATGCATTTATTAAAGATCGCAGCCTTCACAAAGCCCTACTCTGTACAGGTAGGAGCTGGCGAAGCCTGCGATCTTTTGATTTTCAGCGTTTATTTGAAAAGATCGCAGCCTTCGGCAGCTCCTACAGTTAACCTCGAATACTCGCACTAGCTTTGCAGGCGTTATGACTTTAATTCTTGGTATCGACCCCGGTTCGCGCATTACCGGTTATGGCGTAGTGCGTGATACCGGGCGTGGTTGCGTGTACGTGGCATCGGGCTGCATTCGCACAGGTTCCGGCGAGCTGCATGAACGTCTGCAAATCGTCTATCGCGGCGTGCGCGAAGTCATCCAGACCTACGGCCCGGTGACCATGGGCATTGAAAAGGTCTTCATGGCACGCAACGCCGACTCTGCGCTGAAACTTGGCCAGGCCCGCGGCGCAGCCATCGTTGCCGGGGCGGAAGAAAGCCTGGAAATCGCTGAGTACACCGCGACCCAGGTCAAACAGGCGGTGACCGGGACCGGTGCGGCGAATAAAGAGCAGGTGCAAATGATGGTCATGCACATGCTGAAACTGACCAGCAAACCGCAAATCGATGCCTCGGACGCCCTGGCCATTGCCATTTGCCATGCTCACACCCGTTCCAGCTTGTTGCCGCATGGTCTGGGCACAGCACGCAGTCGTGGCGGGCGCCTGCGTCTCTGATAGCATCAGCAATCAATTTTTTATGGAATGAGGGTTTTGCGCCTGTGTCGTCGGCGCAAAACCCTTGCTCTGTCAGTCGCCAGCTGCTGAGCTGGCCAACGCTCAAGGATCTGAAACGTGATTGGACGCTTGCGCGGCACACTGGCTGAGAAACAGCCGCCGCACCTGATTCTGGATGTAAACGGTCTGGGGTATGAGCTGGAAGTGCCCATGACCACGCTTTATCGCTTGCCGTCGGTCGGTGAACCGCTGACCTTGCACACCCATTTGGTCGTACGCGAAGACGCGCAGTTACTCTATGGCTTCTTCGGCAAGCGCGAGCGAGACTTTTTTCGCGAGTTGATCCGTCTCAATGGTGTAGGGCCGAAATTGGCCCTGGCCCTGATGTCGAGCCTGGAAGTCGATGAGCTGGTCCGCTGCGTACAATCCCAGGACACCTCGGCGCTGACCAAGGTACCGGGCGTGGGCAAAAAGACCGCCGAACGTTTGCTGGTGGAGCTCAAGGATCGCTTCAAAGCCTGGGAAACCGTGCCGGCGATGTTCGCTTTGGTACCAAACCAGCCGGGTGGGCCAGATACGACGCCGGTCGCCACCGCCGAAAATGATGCGGTCAGCGCGCTGATCTCCCTGGGCTACAAGCCGCAGGAAGCCAGCAAGGCGATTTCTGCGATCAAGGAGAAAGGTTTGAGCAGTGAAGACATGATTCGTCGTGCCCTGAAGGGAATGATTTAAGTGATTGAAGCTGATCGTCTGATTACCGCCACGCCAGGTCCTCGTGACCGCGAAGAAGTCCAGGATCGGGCGATTCGTCCTGTCAGCCTGGCCGAGTACATTGGCCAGCCGACCGTTCGCGAGCAAATGGAGTTGTTCATCCAGGCTGCCCGTGGGCGCAATGAATCCCTGGACCACACGCTGATTTTCGGCCCGCCGGGTCTGGGTAAAACTACCTTGGCCAACATCATCGCCCAGGAAATGGGCGTGTCGATCAAGAGCACCTCGGGCCCTGTGCTTGAACGCCCGGGTGATCTGGCTGCGCTGTTGACCAATCTTGAGCCACACGACGTGCTGTTCATCGACGAAATCCATCGGCTTTCGCCGATCGTCGAAGAAGTGCTGTACCCGGCCATGGAAGATTTCCAGCTCGACATCATGATCGGCGAAGGGCCGGCCGCGCGTTCGATCAAGCTTGATCTGCCGCCGTTCACCCTGGTCGGTGCAACGACCCGTGCCGGCATGCTGACCAACCCGCTGCGCGACCGTTTCGGCATCGTCCAGCGCCTGGAATTCTACAACACCGCTGACCTGGCAACGATCGTCAGTCGTTCGGCGAATATCCTCGGCTTGCCGCTGGACCCGGAAGGCGCTTTCGAAATCGCCCGTCGTGCCCGTGGTACGCCTCGGATCGCCAACCGCTTGCTGCGCCGGGTTCGGGATTTCGCCGAAGTTCGCGCCAAGGGCCACATCACCAAACCGATCGCCGACCTGGCGTTGAACCTGCTGGATGTCGACGAACGTGGTTTCGATCACCAGGATCGACGTCTGTTGTTGACCATGATCGAGAAGTTCGACGGTGGGCCGGTCGGGGTCGATAGCCTCGCCGCAGCCATCAGTGAAGAGCGCCACACCATTGAAGACGTGCTGGAACCGTACCTGATCCAGCAGGGCTACATCATGCGTACGCCGCGGGGGCGGGTGGTGACCCGGCATGCGTACTTGCACTTCGGTTTAAACATCCCGTCACGATTGGGCGAGATGCCCGTGGTAGACGAGTTCCTCGATGCCGTGGACGATTAATAACCTTTGCGCGCTGATTTATTCGGGGTTTGTGCGGTCTCAGGACCGTACTTTCGCCAGAAAGCCGTGAATCAATGAAAAACAGTTGCCTGGCCGGATTGGCAACCTGAGGAGTAAGCACTAGAGTATGCGCGCGCAAAACGGGCTTGAGCCTTTCGCACTTCGTTGTCGCGTTTATTACGAGGACACCGATGCGGGCGGCATCGTGTATTACGTTAATTACCTCAAGTTTATGGAACGGGCTCGAACCGAGCGGCTCCGGGAGCTGGGCTTTGCCCAATCCCAGCTTGCAGGTGAGGACCTGTTGTTCGTCGTGCATTCCAGCGAAGCGCGCTACCACGCGCCGGCGCGACTGGACGACGAGCTGCTGGTAAGCGCTGAAGTAATCGAATTGAACCGTGTCAGCCTGCGCTTCAAACAGCAGGTCAGGCGAGCCACGGATAATGCGCTGCTCTGCGAAGGGCAGTTTTTGGTGGCCTGTGTGCGCACTAACAGTTTGAAACCCCGGGCCATTCCCGAAGCTCTACGTGCGGCCTTTGCCGACGTGAGCGGCGCGGGTACACACTCAAAGCAGGAGATAAAGCGTGGAAGCTAACGTCGTCGACCATTCCTCCATGTGGAGCCTGGTCAGCAATGCCAGTATCGTGGTGCAACTGGTAATGCTGATCCTGGTAGCCGCATCGGTGACCTCATGGATCATGATCTTTCAGCGCAGCAATCTGCTGCGCGCCGGTCGACGTGCCCTGGAGAGCTTTGAAGAGCGCTTCTGGTCGGGTATCGACCTGTCCAAACTCTACCGTCAGGCCGGCAGCAACCCTGATCCGGATTCGGGCGTAGAGCAGATCTTCCGTGCCGGTTTCAAGGAATTCTCCCGTCTGCGCCAGCAACCAGGCGTTGACCCGGAAGCGGTCATGGAAGGCGTGGCCCGTGCCATGCGCGTCGCCATTTCCCGCGAAGAAGAAAAGCTTGAGCAGAGCCTGCCGTTCCTCGCCACCGTAGGTTCCGTCAGCCCGTATATCGGTCTGTTCGGTACCGTCTGGGGGATCATGAACTCCTTCCGTGGTCTGGCAACTGCCCAGCAAGCGACCCTGGCGACTGTGGCTCCAGGTATTGCCGAGGCACTGATTGCAACCGCGATCGGTCTGTTCGCCGCCATCCCGGCCGTTATCGCTTACAACCGTTTTGCTGCTCGCAGCGAAACCCTGCTGAGCCGTTACTACACCTTCGCCGACGAATTCCAGGCGATCCTGCACCGCAAAGTGCACACCAGCGAAGAATAAGCAGGTAATTTCCAATGGCTTTAATCGCTCGAGCTCGCAAAAAGCGCAAGCCGGTTGCCGAGATGAACGTGGTGCCTTACATCGACGTGATGTTGGTGCTGCTGGTCATCTTCATGGTGACCGCTCCGATGCTCAATCAGGGCGTGAAAGTTGATCTGCCCAAGGTTTCCAGCGAAGCCTTGCCGCAGGACAACAACACCCAGGTCCTGACCATTTCGATCAAGGCTGACAAGACCTACTACTGGAACCTTGGCAGCGAAGTCGACACTGAAAAGCAACAGGACAAGGCCATGACCTTGCCGCAGATGACTGACGCCGTGACTAAAATCATTCGCGCCGGCACTGAAGGTGGCAAGCGTACCCAGGTGTTCATCCGCGGCGACAAGACCGTCGACTACGGTTCCGTCATGGGCGCCATGGGCGGGTTGCAGAAAGCCGGGGTCGGTAATGTTGGCTTGATTACCGAGGCACCCTGATGCAGCAAATGCGAGAGCCGTCCGCCTCGGAAAGCTACTTCTGGCCTAGTGTCTGGGCGCTTGTCTTGCACGTGCTGGTTTTCGGCATGCTGTTCGTCAGTTTTGCCTTCACACCGGAACTGCCGCCGGCCAAGCCGATCGTGCAGGCGACCCTGTACCAACTGAAATCGAAAAGTCAGGCGACCACCCAGACCAATCAAAAGATTGCGGGTGAGGCGAAGAAATCCGCCGCGCGCCAGACCGAAGTCGAACAGATGGAACAGAAAAAGATCGAGCAGGAAGCGATCAAAGCCGCGGAACAAAAGAAGGAAGATGCGGCTCAAAAAGCCGAAGAATCCAAAAAGGCCGACGAGACGAAGAAAGCGGAAGAGGCTAAAAAGGCTGATGAAGCCAAGAAAGCCGATGAAGCGAAGAAGACCGCCGAAGCTAAAAAGGCCGAAGAGAAACAATTGGCTGATATAGCCAAGAAGAAGTCTGAAGAAGAAGCCAAGAAAGCAGCTGAAGAAGAGGCCAAGAAAGCGGCCGCTGAAGAAGCGAAGAAAAAGATCGTCGAAGACGCGAAGAAGAAAGCCGCGGAAGACGCCAAGAAGAAATCTGAAGCTGAAGACGCGAAGAAGAAAGTCGCGGAAGACGCGAAGAAGAAAGCTGCTGCCGATGCTGCGAAGAAAAAATCGCAGGAAGCGGCACGTAAATCCGCCGAAGACAAAAAGGCTCAGGCCCTGGCAGATTTGCTTTCCGACACGCCGCAGCGTCAGCAGGCCTTGGCGGATGAGCAGGGTGACGAAGTCGCCGGTAGTTTCGATGATCTGATCCGTGCTCGTGCAGCGGAAGGTTGGGCTCGTCCACCTTCGGCCCGCAAAGGCATGACAGTCGTGTTGCAAATCGGCATGTTGCCGGACGGTACGTTGACTTCGGTCAGCGTGGCCAAGTCCAGTGGCGATGGTCCGTTTGACGCTTCGGCTGTAGCAGCGGTGAAGAATATTGGACGTTTGACAGAAATGCAGGGAATGAAGCCGAGCGATTTCGCTCCGTATCGTTCATTCAAGATGACATTCACACCTGAGGATCTAGCCTTGTGAGAAACCTTCTTCGAGGAATGCTTGTCGTTATCTGCTGCCTGGCAGGGATAGCGGCAGCTGATGAAAAAAACATTCTGGTCACCAGCGGCAGTGATCGGGCCACCCCGATCGCAGTCGTTCCGTTTGGCAACCAGGGCGGTAGCGTTCTGCCGGACGACATGGCCGAAATCATCGGTAACGACCTGCGCAACTCGGGTTACTACTCGCCGATTCCAAAACAGAACATGATCAGCCAGCCAAGCCAAGCCAGCGAAATCATCTTCCGTGACTTCAAGGCGCTGGGTGCCCAGTACGTCATGGTCGGCAGCATTGCTCCTGCGGGCGGTCGCCTGCAGGTTCAATACGCACTGTTCAACGTCGCCACCGAGCAGCAAGTGCTGACCGGCAGCGTGTCGGGCAGCGTCGATCAACTGCGCGACATGTCGCACTATATTGCGGACCAGTCGTTCGAAAAACTTACCGGTATCAAAGGTGCGTTCTCGACTCGTCTGTTGTACGTGACAGCCGAGCGTTTCTCCGAGAAGAACACTCGCTACACGCTGCAACGTTCGGACTATGACGGTGCCCGTGCTGTGACCCTGCTGCAATCGCGCGAGCCGATCCTGTCGCCGCGTTTCGCACCGGACGGCAAGCGCATCGCTTATGTGTCGTTCGAGCAGAAGCGTCCGCGTATCTTCATGCAGAACATCGACACCGGTCGCCGTGAGCAGATCACCAACTTCGAAGGCCTGAATGGCGCGCCAGCCTGGTCGCCTGATGGCAATCGTCTGGCATTCGTACTGTCGAAAGATGGCAACCCGGACATCTACGTGATGAACCTGGGTTCGCGTCAGATCACGCGTGTCACCAACGGTCCTGGCATCAATACCGAGCCGTTCTGGGGCAAGGATGGTTCGACCATCTACTTCACCTCGGACCGTGGTGGCAAGCCGCAGATCTACAAAACCAGCGCAGGCGGTGGTGGTGCGGAACGTGTGACCTTTATTGGTAACTACAACGCCAACCCTAAACTTTCGGCTGATGAAAAGACCCTGGTGATGATCCATCGTCAGGAAGGTTTCACTAATTTCAAGGTGGCGGCCCAGGATTTGCAGCGCGGAAGCGTAAAAATCCTCACTGATAGCACTCTGGACGAGTCGCCTACTGTTGCGCCCAACGGCACCATGGTAATCTACGCCACCCGCCAGCAGGGCCGGGGAGTCTTGATGCTCGTGTCCATTAATGGACGCGTAAGGCTCCCGCTTCCTACCGCACAAGGCGAAGTCAGAGAACCTTCCTGGTCCCCTTACCTGAACTGACGCGGCGCTACACGTTGTACTTAACACACTGGGGTTCATTAGGAGTTTCACGATGGAAATGCTGAAGTTTGGTAAATTTGCTGCGCTGGCTCTGGCCATGGCTGTAGCTGTAGGTTGCTCGTCCAAAGGCGGCGACAATGCCGGTGAAGGCGCTGTAGATCCAAACGCTGGTTACGGCGCAAACACTGGTGCAGTTGACGGCTCCCTGAGCGAAGAAGCTGCTCTGCGCGCAATCACCACTTTCTACTTCGAATACGACAGTTCGGACCTGAAGCCAGAAGCCATGCGCGCTCTGGACGTTCACGCCAAGGACCTGAAAGCAAACGGCGCTCGCGTTGTTCTGGAAGGCAACACCGACGAACGTGGTACTCGTGAGTACAACATGGCACTGGGCGAGCGTCGTGCGAAAGCCGTTCAGCGTTACCTGGTACTGCAAGGTGTTTCCCCAGCTCAGCTGGAACTGGTTTCCTACGGCGAAGAGCGTCCAGTTGCTACCGGCAACGACGAGCAGTCCTGGGCTCAAAACCGTCGCGTCGAACTGCGTAAGTAATTCGTCATGCGAACGTGCCGTCGTGCTGTAACTGTTTTGGCTCTCAGCCTCGCACCGCTTGCGGTGTGGGCTGCGGTTCCTGTGGTCGATAACGACTCCGGCTATAACAATAGCGGGACTAGTAATCCGCCTGCGGGTTACGGTACGAACGGCGCCTATGCCGGGGGAGGGGTTTCGGCCCCTGTCTCGGCACAGGGCGAGCTGTTCAACCAACTGCAATCAATGCAGGAGCAGATCTCGCGCCAACAAGGCATCATCGAAGTTCTGCAAAATGATGTAGCGCGCATGAAGCAAGAGAACCTGGAGCGATATCAGGATCTTGATCGGCGCATAGGAACCGGCGTTGCACCAGCCGCGACTCCTGATAATTCTTCCACCGGTGGCAGTTTGAATGCCCCCGGTGCAGCAGCGGGCGCAGCCGCAGGAGCGGCAGCCGCTCAAGCACCTGCCGCGGGTAGCGAACCTGCTGATCCGGCGAAGGAAAAACTGTATTACGATGCAGCCTTCGACCTGATCAAAGCCAAGGATTTCGACAAGGCCAGCCAGGCGTTTGCCGCATTCCTGCGCAAGTACCCGAACAGTCAGTACGCGGGTAATGCCCAGTACTGGCTGGGCGAAGTGAATTTGGCCAAAGGCGATCTGCAAGGTGCAGGTCAGGCTTTTGCCAAGGTTTCACAGCTGTACCCCAAGCATCCAAAGGTGCCTGATTCGCTGTACAAGCTGGCTGATGTAGAGCGCCGCCTCGGTCATCCCGACAAGGTCAAAGGCATTCTGCAACAGGTCGTGTCGCAATACCCGGGCACTTCCGCTGCTCAGCTGGCTCAGCGTGATCTGCAAAAAATGTAAAGCTGCTTGACCTGTTTCGAAGAAACCCGCGCTTGTCGCGGGTTTTTTCGTTAGAATTCACGCCCTTTTTATGAAACACGCTTTTTGGGATCTGCGCGGTGGCGGGGTTCCTTGAAGTGCCTGACGGAGGCGGACAGCCTGTTTAGCTGTTATGCCCGTGGCGACTATGCAAGACACATTGAGAATCACCGAAGTTTTCTACTCGTTGCAGGGTGAAACGCGGACTGCCGGGCTGCCCACTGTTTTTGTGCGCCTGACCGGTTGCCCATTGCGTTGCCAATACTGCGACAGCGCTTATGCATTCACTGGCGGCACCATTCGTACGCTCGACGACATTCTTGAGCAAGTGGCCGGTTTTCGTCCGCGTTATGTCTGTGTCACCGGCGGCGAGCCGCTGGCACAACCCAACGCCATCCCATTGCTCAAGCAGTTGTGTGACGCCGGTTACGAGGTCTCGCTGGAAACCAGCGGTGCCCTGGATATCTCGGCGGTCGATCCACGGGTCAGTCGCGTCGTCGACCTGAAAACCCCGGGTTCGAAAGAAGCCCATCGCAACCGCTACGAGAACATCGAACTGCTCACGCGCAACGATCAGGTGAAGTTCGTCATCTGCTCGCGGGAAGACTATGACTGGGCCGTGTCCAAGCTGATCCAGTACGGTCTGGATCAGCGCGCCGGTGAAGTCCTGTTTTCGCCAAGTCACCATGACCTCAATGCTCGGGACCTGGCTGACTGGGTGGTGGCGGACAACCTGCCAGTGCGTCTGCAATTGCAGCTGCATAAATATCTTTGGAATGACGAGCCGGGGCGCTGAAATGACTGAACAACTGAACACTACCGAAAAACGTGCAGTCATCCTGCTGTCCGGCGGCCTCGACTCCGCGACCGTTGTGGCGATGGCTCGTGCTGAAGGTTACAGCTGCTACACCATGAGCTTCGATTATGGTCAGCGGTCTCACGCCGAATTGCACGCCGCCGAACGTGTCGCCCGAGACTTGGGTGTTGTCGAACACAAGGTCATCGGTCTGAACCTGAACGGTATCGGCGGTTCGGCACTGACCGACAGCAGCATCGACGTGCCGGAAGTGCCGGGCGAAGGCATCCCGGTAACTTACGTGCCGGCGCGCAACACGGTGTTCCTGTCCCTGGCTCTGGGCTGGGCTGAAGTGCTGGGCGCGCGTGACATCTTTATTGGTGTGAACGCCGTGGATTACTCCGGTTACCCGGACTGCCGTCCCGACTTCATCGAGTCTTTCGAGCGCATGGCCAATCTGGCAACCAAGGCCGGCGTAGAAGGGCAGGGCTTCCGTATTCAGGCGCCACTGCAGAACCTGAGCAAGGCGCAGATCGTCCAGGCAGGTGTGAAGCTGGGTGTTGATTACGGGCTGACTGTTTCCTGCTATCAGGCCGACGATAACGGCCGTGCATGCGGTAAATGCGACAGCTGCCGACTGCGTGCAGAAGGCTTTGCGGTGGCCGGAATCAGCGACCCAACACCTTATTTTTGATTTATTTCAAATTAGGTGTTGAATAGTCCTTAAAAATCAGTATTATACGCGCCACCACACAGCGGGTCGTTAGCTCAGTTGGTAGAGCAGTTGGCTTTTAACCAATTGGTCGTAGGTTCGAATCCCACACGACCCACCATTTTTGTAGCAGTTTTAAAAGTCTGGAAGGCCCACGCAAGTGAGGATTTCCGGATTTTTTTTTGCCCGCGATTTGAGCTCGCCCAGTTCCGGGTTGCAACCCGTGACGCAGGTCAGAATCATCTTTTGCATCCACGGGATATTCTGTAGCCTTGCGCAGCTTCAACGTTGTCCGTGCCTGATGATACTCACTCTCCCGGCGGTACCCTGAAGGGTCCGGAGCCGGGTGTATACTCGACTTTCGCGCGAAAGCGCCTGCAGGTCTTGCGAACATGACGCAGATTTCCGAACGCCTTCTGGTTCAAGCCCACCTCGACGCCAAGCAGCCCAAGCCGCTGACTGCCGAGGAGGAGGCCTATTACCGTGCCGCCATCGCTGCCGAGCTCAAGGCTCAGGATGCGGTGCTGGTTGCTCACTTCTATTGCGATCCGGTCATTCAGGCCCTGGCCGAAGAAACCGGAGGCTGTGTCTCCGACTCGCTGGAGATGGCCCGCTTCGGCAATGCTCACCCGGCCAAGACCGTGGTGGTCGCCGGTGTGAAATTCATGGGCGAGACCGCCAAAATCCTCAACCCTGAAAAACGCATCCTGATGCCGACTCTGGAAGCGACTTGCTCGCTAGACCTGGGTTGCCCGGTGGACGAGTTCTCGGCGTTCTGCGATCAGCACCCGGAGCGTACCGTGGTGGTGTATGCCAACACGTCGGCGGCGGTCAAAGCCCGGGCGGATTGGGTGGTGACTTCAAGCTGCGCGCTGGAGATCGTCGAAAGCCTGATGGATAACGGCGAAACCATCATCTGGGGCCCGGATAAACATTTGGGTACTTACATCCAGCGTCAGACCGGCGCGGACATGCTGCTGTGGGACGGTGCCTGTATCGTTCACGAAGAGTTCAAGTCCAAACAGCTCGAAGACATGAAGGCGCTGTACCCGGACGCAGCGATTCTGGTGCACCCGGAGTCGCCGACGGCGGTGATCGAGTTGGCGGATGCCGTCGGCTCCACCAGTCAGTTGATTGCGGCAGCCCAGAGCCTGCCAAACAAGACCCTGATCGTCGCTACTGATCGCGGCATCTTCTACAAGATGCAGCAGCTGTGCCCGGACAAGGTCTTCATCGAAGCGCCAACGGCCGGTAACGGCGCAGCTTGCCGTAGTTGCGCACATTGCCCGTGGATGGCGATGAATACCCTTGAGCGCACGCTCAAGAGCTTGAAGGAAGGGACTAACGAGATCTTTGTCGATCCAGCGCTGATTCCACAAGCGATTCGGCCGCTCAAGCGCATGCTCGACTTTACCCAGGCAGCGCGGATGAAATTAGCCGGAAACGCTTAAGGCAAAGGTCAAAGGCAAGATCAAAAGATCGCAGCCTTCGGCAGCTCCTACAGGGTGTACGTAATCCTGAGTAGGAGCTGCCGAAGGCTGCGATCTTTTTTGTGGCCGTTACTTGGTTTTTTTTGGAATCCGCACGAGCTGGGTGTTGGAGTACATGTCATGCCAGCTGCGTTTCTGTTTGTCGAACAGCGACCAGAAGAACCCCAGCCCGACGCACAGCAATGACGCGATCGACACGACAAAGCGCAGCAGCGCCTGCCACAGGCTGATCGATGAGCCGTCGGCGTTTTGCACGCGTATGCACCAGACCTGCATGCCCAGGGTCTGACCGGACCAGGTCCAGAACTTGGCGAAGAAGCCGAACAGCACAAACAGCAGCACTGTTGAGAGCAATGGATCGCCGTCCAGCGCGCCGGCTTCGGTCAGGGTGCGCATTTTGTCTTCGCCGATGATCGCCATCTGGATCATCTTATAAATGCCGCTGGTGACGATCAGCAGGGCGGTACACAACAAGAAGTCGTAGAACATCGCTGCCAGGCGACGACCCAGGGTGACGGCGGGAAAGTCGCCCTGGGGTTTAAGAAGATGTTTCGACATGGCAGCCTCTGGACGGAAAAAAGAAGCCATTTTACGGATTTACGCGCGCAAAAAAGCCCCTGATGTCAGCATCAGGGGCTTTTTCGTTACAGAAGATTAACCTTCTGCTTGTACCTCGTCAGCCTGCATGCCTTTCTGGCCTTGCACAGCAACGAACGTCACTTTCTGGCCTTCTTTCAGGCTCTTGAAGCCGTTGCCCTGAATAGCGCGGAAATGCACGAACAGATCCGGACCGCTTTCTGGAGTGATAAAACCAAAACCTTTCTCGTCGTTAAACCACTTGACGGTACCGCTCTGACGTGTGGACATTTCTTATTCCTTTGACGCAAAAAATTAATGACAGTCTCCTTCTTATGAAAGAGTACTGGGGCTGGTTGCAGGAGAGTAAGAAGACGCCGAACGGGATGTAGCTAACTTGTAGGCTACTGCCCAGGTCACGATTCCAAGCGACCCATGCAAACACAGTGAACAAACTCTACGCCAACTACGGGAGAAAAAACAAGCCCTGTGGAGAGCCCGGATTTGCTCGCGCCGGGGCGTTTATGCCGCAACTAGTGTTGGCTTATGCAATCGAGGTGTTCAATTGTTTTCGATCGTTATAAGCAAAGTTCATAAACGAAGCTTACAGGTAAAGTGATGCACTGTTTTATGGCGGTTGCGTTACACATTAGTGCGCTGTTAACGCAACCGCGTTACTTATAGAAACAGTCAATCAGCCGCGGTAGTAGCGTTGTGGAACAAATGGCATTTTGCTTACAAGCAAAGGAACCTTTTTCCCACGAACAATCGCCCATACCGGCGTATCGAGAGCGATATAAGCACTGTCGACGTAACCCATCGCCAAAGGGCCGCCCAAGGTCGGACCGAAGCCACCGCTGCAAACCGCACCAATGATGTCGCCTGCTTCATTGACGATCTCTGCACCTTCGCGCACCGGCGTGCGTTCCTGAGGCAACAGACCAACGCGCTTGCGGCTGACACCGGCTTGTTGCTGTCCGAACACGGTTTCAGCGCCAGGGAAGCCGCCGGAACGTGCGCCATCAGCGCGACGAGGCTTGGAGATGGCCCACAGCAGGCTCGCTTCGATCGGGGTGGTCTCGGTGTTCATGTCGTGGCCGTACAGGCACAGGCCGGCTTCCAGGCGCAGTGAGTCGCGAGCGCCAAGGCCGATAGCCGCCACTTCAGGTTCGGCCAGCAGGGCGCGAGCCAGGGCTTCGGCGGTGGCGGCCGGCACGGAGATTTCGTAACCGTCTTCACCGGTATAGCCCGAACGGCTGACAAAGCAGTCCACACCCAGCAGTTCCACGCGGGCGAATTGCATGAAGGTCATCTTCGCGACTTCAGGTGCCAGGCGTGCGAGCACGGTGACGGCGGCCGGACCTTGCAGCGCCAGCAGGGCGCGTTCTTCAAACAGCGGTTCGATGGTGCACTGGTCGCCGATGTGCTGGCGCAGATGCGCCAGGTCCTGGTCCTTGCAGGCGGCGTTGACCACCAGAAACAGTTCGTCGTTACCCAGGTTGGCGACCATCAAGTCGTCGAGGATGCCGCCGGTCTCATTGGTGAACATCGCGTAGCGCTGCATGCCCACTGGCAGGTCAATGATGTCGACTGGCACCAGGCTTTCCAACGCCTTGGCGGCATTGGCGCCGGTCAGGCGGATCTGGCCCATGTGCGAGACATCGAACAGCCCGGCCTGATCACGGGTGTGCTGGTGTTCTTTCATCACGCCCAGCGGGTATTGCACCGGCATGTCATAGCCGGCAAACGGCACCATGCGGGCGCCGAGTTCGATGTGCAGTGCGTGCAGCGGGGTTTTCGACAGTTGTTCGGTGGACATATTCAGCTCCTGAAAAAGTGTGCAGATGCGCGTAAGCATCAGCACTCGATAATGTTGACCGCCAAACCGCCACGGGCGGTTTCCTTGTATTTGCTTTTCATGTCGGCGCCGGTCTGGCGCATGGTGCGGATGACCTTGTCGAGGGAGACGAAGTGCTGACCGTCGCCACGCAGGGCCATGCGTACCGCATTGATTGCCTTGACCGACCCCATGGCGTTGCGCTCGATGCAAGGTACTTGCACCAGCCCGCCAATCGGGTCGCAGGTCAGGCCGAGGTTGTGTTCCATGCCGATTTCCGCAGCGTTTTCCACTTGCTGCACGGTGCCGCCGAGAACTTCGCACAGGGCGCCGGCGGCCATGGAACAGGCCACGCCGACTTCACCCTGACAGCCGACTTCAGCGCCGGAGATCGAGGCGTTTTCTTTATAGAGAATGCCGATCGCGGCCGCGGTCAGCAGAAAACGCACGACGCCGTCTTCGTTGGCGCCGGGGATGAAGCGCATGTAGTAATGCAAAACAGCCGGGACGATCCCTGCCGCACCGTTGGTAGGCGCCGTCACCACGCGCCCGCCGTTGGCGTTTTCTTCGTTGACCGCCAGTGCGTAGAGGTTGACCCAGTCCAGCACCGACAGCGGATCACGCAGGGACGATTCCGGGTTCTTGCACAGTTGTCGATGCAGCGCGGCCGCCCGACGTTTGACCTTCAAGCCGCCCGGCAGGATGCCTTCGTTGCGGCAACCGGCGTCGACGCAGTCCTGCATCACTTGCCAGATTTTCAGCAGGCCGGCGCGGGTTTCCGCTTCCGGGCGCCAGGCGCTTTCGTTGGTCAGCATCACCTGGCTGATCGACAGACCATAGGTGGCGCAGTGACCGAGCAAGTCCTTGGCACTTTTGAACGGGAAGGTCAGTGGCGTGGCGTCTTCGACGATACGGTCGGCGCCAGCGGCGTCTTCATCGACCACAAAACCGCCGCCGACCGAGTAGTACTCGCGGCTGCGGATTTGTATGCCCGCCGCATCGAAGGCGCGAAAGATCATGCCGTTGGGGTGATAGGCCAACGGTTTGCGGATCATCGCCAAATGTTCTTTCTCATTGAACGCAATGCTGTGTTCGCCGAGCAGGTTCAAGCGACCATTGCCACGAATCTCTTGCAGACGGGCGGCGACGGTTTCGGTATTAACGGTGTCCGGGTGTTCGCCTTCCAGGCCCAGCAACACAGCCTTGTCGCTGCCGTGGCCTTTACCGGTGGCGCCGAGTGATCCGTAGAGCTCGACTTTGACGCAGGTGGTCGCTGCCAGCAGCCCTTCACGGCGCAAACCTTCGGCGAAACGCGCAGCAGCACGCATCGGGCCGACGGTGTGGGAGCTGGAGGGGCCGATGCCAATCTTGAACAGGTCGAACACGCTTAACGACATGGTTGTTCTCCGGTTTCTTGTTATAGGAGCAAATATCACGGGAGATGCACCCTGTAGGAGCTGCCGCAGGCTGCGATCTTTTGATCTTGCTTTTGAAACCCAAGATCAAAAGATCGCAGCCTGCGGCAGCTCCTACAGGGGTATGCGGTGTTCATGATGGGGCGAGTAAACCCGCCCCCATCAGTTTTAAGCGTAGCTTTCGATCGACGGGCAGGCGCAGATCAGGTTGCGGTCGCCAAACACGTTGTCGACGCGACCGACCGGTGGCCAGTACTTGCCTTCGATCAGCGAAGCAACCGGATACACCGCTTGCTCACGGCTGTACGGATGCGTCCACTCGCCGACGATTTCCGCCGCGGTGTGCGGCGCGTTTTTCAGCGGGTTGTCGTCCTTGTCCAGGGTGCCGTTTTCCACCGCGCGGATTTCTTCGCGGATGCGGATCATGGCGTCGCAGAAGCGGTCCAGTTCTTCCTTGGATTCGCTTTCGGTCGGCTCGATCATCAGCGTGCCGGCGACCGGGAACGACATGGTCGGGGCGTGGAAGCCGAAGTCGATCAGGCGCTTGGCGACGTCATCGACGCTGATGCCGCTGCTGTCTTTCAACGGGCGCAAATCGAGGATGCATTCGTGCGCTACCAGGCCGTTGCTGCCGGTGTACAGCACCGGGTAGTGCTCTTCGAGGCGGCGGGAAATGTAGTTGGCATTGAGGATCGCCAGTTGCGAAGCACGCTTGAGACCCGCGCCACCCATCATACGAATGTACATCCAGGTGATCGGCAAAATGCTCGCGCTGCCGAACGGTGCGGCGCAGACCGCGCCTTCTTTACGCTCCATGGTGCCGTGACCCGGCAGGAACGGCGTCAGGTGCGACTTGACGCCAATCGGGCCGACGCCCGGGCCGCCACCGCCGTGGGGGATGCAGAAGGTTTTGTGCAGGTTCAGGTGCGACACGTCGCCGCCGAACTTGCCCGGTGCGCAGAGGCCGACCATCGCGTTCATGTTGGCGCCGTCGATGTACACCTGGCCGCCATGGTCATGAATGATGCCGCAGATTTCGCGGATGCCTTCTTCGAACACGCCGTGGGTCGACGGGTAGGTGATCATCAGCGCGGCGAGGTGTTCGCGGTGCTCGATGGCCTTGGCGCGCAGGTCTTCGATGTCGACGTTGCCGCGGGCATCGCAGGCGGTGACGACCACGCGCATGCCGGCCATGTTGGCGGTGGCCGGGTTGGTGCCGTGGGCGGACGAGGGGATCAGGCAGATGTCGCGACGGTCTTCGCCACGGCTCTGGTGATAGGCGCGGATCGCCAGCAGGCCGGCGTACTCACCCTGGGAACCGGCGTTTGGTTGCAGCGAGATCGCGTCGTACCCGGTGGCGGCGCAGAGCATCGCTTCCAGCTCGTCGGTCAGTTGCTGATAACCGGCGCTTTGCGCGGCCGGGGCGAACGGGTGCAGGGCGCCGAACTCGGCCCAGGTCACCGGGATCATTTCGCTGGCGGCGTTGAGTTTCATGGTGCACGAGCCCAGCGGGATCATGGTGCGGTCCAGGGCCAGGTCCTTGTCGGCCAGTCTGCGCAGGTAGCGCATCAGCTCGGTTTCCGAGTGATAACGGTTGAACACCGGGTGGCTGAGGATTGGCGACTGGCGCAGCAGGGCGGCCGGGATGGTGCTTTGGACGGTTGCAGCCAATGCCGCGAAGTCCGGCAGCGCTTGGCCATCGGCCAGCAGGGCCCACAGGGTTTCCACGTCGGCCTGATTGGTGGTTTCGTCCAGCGACAGACCCAGACGTTCAGCATCAACCACGCGCAGGTTGATCTGCTGCGCGCGAGCCTGGTCGTGCAGCTGGGCGGTGTTGACGCCGGTCTTGATCGTCAGGGTGTCGAAGAAGTTTTCTTGCTCGACCTTCAAGCCCAGCGCGCTCAAGCCTTGGGCCAGAATCGCGGTCAGGTGATGAATGCGGTTGGCGATCTGCGTCAGGCCTTTCGGGCCGTGGTACACGGCGTACATGCTGGCGATGTTGGCCAACAAGACTTGCGCGGTGCAGATGTTGCTGGTGGCTTTCTCGCGACGGATGTGTTGCTCGCGGGTCTGCATCGCCAGGCGCAGGGCCGGCTTGCCGAAACGGTCGACGGAGACGCCGACCAGACGACCCGGCATATCACGCTTGAACGCATCCTTGGTGGAGAAATACGCCGCGTGCGGACCACCGAAGCCCAGCGGCACGCCGAAGCGTTGCGCGCTGCCGATGGCCACGTCGGCGCCGAACTCGCCCGGCGGGGTCAGCACGGTCAGGGCCAGCAGGTCAGCCGCCACGGCCACTAATGCATTGGCGGCGTGGAAGCGTTCGGTCAATTCGCGGTAATCGAAGACGTCACCGTTGCTCGCCGGGTATTGCAGCAGGGCGCCGAAGAAGGTGCTGACGTCAGTCAGTTCACGCTCGTCGCCGACCACCACGTCGATGCCCAACGGCTCGGCCCGGGTGCGCAGCACGTCGAGGGTTTGCGGGTGGCAATGCACGGAGGCGAAGAACGCGTGGCTGCCCTTGTTCTTGCTCAGACGTTTGCAGAAGGTCATGGCTTCGGCGGCGGCGGTGGCTTCGTCGAGCAAGGACGCGTTGGCGATCGGCAGGCCGGTGAGGTCGCTGATCAGGGTCTGGAAGTTCAGCAGCGCTTCGAGACGGCCCTGGGAAATTTCCGGCTGGTACGGGGTGTAGGCGGTGTACCAGGCCGGGTTTTCCAGCAGGTTGCGCAGGATCGGCGACGGCGTGTGGGTGCCGTAGTAGCCCTGGCCGATGTAGGTCTTGAACAGCTGGTTTTTGCCGGCGATGGACTTGATCAAGGCCAGGGCGTCGGCTTCGCTCAGGCCGTCTTCGAGGCCGAGGACGCTGGTGCCCTTGATGCTGTCGGGGATGACGCTGGCGCTCAGGGCTTCCAGCGAGTCGAAGCCAAGGCGGTTGAGCATGGCTTGCTCGTCGCCGGTACGCGGGCCGATGTGGCGGGCGATGAATTCGTTGGCGGTGCTGAGATTAACTTGAGTCATGTGTGCGCTCCTCAGGCTTCGGCGTTGGCTTTGATCAGACGGTCGTAAGCGTCTTGATCCAGCAGTTGGGCGACAGCCGATGCATCGGTTGGCTGGAAGCGGAAGAACCAGCCTTCGCCCAGCGGATCTTCGTTGACCAGTTCAGGGCTGCTGTCCAGCGCCGGGTTCACTTCCAGCACTTCACCGTCCAGTGGCATGTACACGCCGCTGGCGGCTTTTACCGATTCCACGGTGGCGGCTTCAGCGCCTTTGTCGTAGGACTGCAGCTCAGGCAGTTGTACGAAAACCACGTCGCCCAGGGCGTTCTGTGCGAAAGCGGTGATGCCGACTGTGACGGTGCCGTCAGCTTCGGTACGCAGCCATTCGTGATCTTCAGTAAAACGCAACTCGCTCATGGAAACTCCTAAGGGGGCCAGACTCGTCTGGTGGACGCGATTGAATGCTGGGCAAAGCCCTGCTTTATGGATGGTTACTAAGCAAAATCGCGGCCAATGTTTTTTTATTTTTAAAAATCAATAAGTTAACTGTTTATTCGAGGTGCCGCGATTTGCTGGCTGTAGCGAAATCGCTACAACCCAAAGCGGAGAAAAAAGCTTAAGTGGATCAAAGCCTTGCACAGCGGTGATCAGGAGAGGGTGTAGCGATATCGTTCCGCTGTAGCGCTTTCAGTACAGATGGAGGTCGTTTTTGGAGAGGTCAGGCCTGACGCAACACCTGTGGGAGCGAGCCTGCTCGCGAAAGCGGTGTATCAGTCGACATCTATGGTGAATGTCAGGCCGCCTTCGCGAGCAGGCTCGCTCCCACAGGGGGGTAGGTGTTGGTGGCGGGATTTTCAGCTTTAAGGCTTGTTGGGAATGCCGTACTTGCGCAACCGATGGGCGATGGCGGTGTGGGAGGTTTGCAGGCGGCTGGCCAGTTGGCGGGTCGAAGGGTAGCTGACGTAGAGCTTTTCCAGCAGAGTCTTCTCGAACTCTTCCATCGCCTGTTCGAGGCTGTCGACGTCGCTGTCACTCTGGCGCGCCACAGATGTGCCGGCGATATCGAGGTCGCCAATGTCGACCAGGCTGCTTTCGCAAATGGCGGCGGCGCGGAATATCACGTTCTGCAATTGCCGCACGTTGCCCGGCCAGCGATTGCCCAGCAATGCCGGGTAGGTGCCTGGCGCCAGGCGGCAGACCGGACGCTGGATCTGCGCGCAGGCCTGCTGCATGAAGTAGCGGGCCAGCAACAGGATGTCCTGGCCGCGTTCGCGCAGGGGCGGGACTTCGACGTTCAGGACGTTGAGGCGATAGAACAAGTCTTCGCGGAACGAACCTTCGCCGACCATTTTTTCCAGGTCGCGGTGCGTGGCGCTGAGGATCCGCACATTGACCTTCACCTCACGATCCCCGCCCACCCGGCGGAAGCTGCCATCGTTCAAGAAGCGCAGCAACTTGGCCTGCAAGTACGGCGACATCTCGCCGATCTCATCGAGAAACACCGAGCCCTGGTTGGCCAGTTCCATCAGCCCCGGTTTGCCGCCCCGTTGTGCGCCGGTGAAAGCGCCGGGGGCGTAGCCGAACAGTTCGCTTTCGGCGAGGTTCTCCGGCAATGCCGCGCAGTTCAGCGCCAAAAATGGCGAACTGTACCGGGCGCTGATGGCGTGGCAGGCACGCGCCACCAGTTCTTTGCCGGTGCCGGTTTCGCCCTGGATCAGCAACGGCGCGTCAAGGGTCGCAACGCGTTGGGCACGGGCCTTGAGGGTCCGAATCGCCGGAGACTCACCGAGCAGCGCATCGAAACCTTCGGCATGGTCGTGGTGCAGCGCCGACAGGCGTTCGCCGATGCGGTTGGGTTGATACAGAGTCAGCAGGGCGCCGGCGTCGGTTATCGGTGTGGCGTCCAGCAGCAACGTCTGGCCGTTGACGGTGACTTCCCGCAGCGGCAGGCGGAAGCCGTTTTCCAGCAGGGCTTCGAGCAGTGCCGGGTCGGCGAACAGGTCGGCGATGCTTTCGCCGTCAGGCTCGCGACCGTACAACGCAATCAGTGCCGGGTTGGCCAGCAGCACCTTGCCGGCACTGTCCAGCGCCAGGACCGGGTCGGTCATGGCCGCGAGCAATGCATCAAGCTGCAGATGCCGACGCTGACCGGGAAGAATGTCGACCACCGTCACCGCTTGCACGCCGCGCACGCTGAACAACGCATCGCGCAGTTCTTCGAGGACATCCGGGCTCAGGGTCGGGGCGTCGATGTAGACGTTGGGCGGAACCATTTCCACCGCATCCAGATTGAGATTGCGCCCACCGAGCAGGGCCAGGACTTCCTGGGTAATGCCGACGCGGTCGATGAAGCTGACGTGGATACGCATGGGGCGTTGTTGGGTTCTGGAGTGCGGAGGGTGGCAAGTATGCCTTGGTGGAGGGTGGGAGGTGAAATCGGCAATGGGGATGGCTTGAAAAGATCGTCCGAACGCGGCCCGAACCTTCGGCAGCTCCTACAGGGGAATGCGTTCGGCGTAGGAGCTGCCGAAGGCTGCGATCCGTTGATCTTCCAAGCGTTATTCCAGATGCTCAGGTTTTATCGGATCACCGGATTTGACGTCGAGCTGCGCCCGCACATCTTCAAACATGGCGTCGTACTCCTTGTGAATCGAGCCGATACTGGCCTCTTTGGGCATCCCGTACTTCTGCGCGATGCGCGTGGCATGCCGGGCGAAGTCGAACGCCTGATCTTTGGGCAGGAAGAATTCTTCCTTCAACTCCTTGTCTCCAACCGTGCCATGCATCTTGAAGAGCATGCCTTCGCCTTCCTTGGGGTCCTGGCTGACTTCATAGTCGATGCTCAGGCTGTAACTGTAATCGTCCTTGTTCAGCGCGTGGCGCTCGATGTGCAGGTGACCGGGCTCGAACGTTGCCATTTAGCATTTCTCCTTCAAAAAGGCATTGAATCAGGGCAGACCTCAGGCCTGCCCTCGGAGTTTCTTTTATTGATAGCTCATCCGGGTGTCGCCGTGTCCGAGAGTGGACCGATCACCGCGACTTTTCCAGTCTGCCGGGCGAACTGGGTTCATCCTGGTCAGCGTGAGTCGGAGGCGTTATGAAGATGCTGCTGGAGTACCAACCGCCCTATGACTGGTCGGCGATGCTGGTTTTTTTGTCGGCGCGGGCAATTGTCGGGATCGAAGTGGTGATTGACGGCGTTTACTCGCGCAGCATCGGGTTGAACGGTGTTCATGGCACGTTTTCGATCAAGCCCGCAGCGACGGATGCACTTGAAGTGACGCTGGATTTTCCTGATTCAACGGCGGTGCCAGAGATCATCGCGCGGCTGCGGCAGATGTTTGATCTGGATGCGGACCTGGCAACGATTCATCGGCAACTGGCGGTTGATCCCTTGATGGCGCGGCTGATTGCCGAGCGTCCGGGGTTGCGGGTGCCGGGGGCGTGGGATGGCCTGGAGTTGGCGATTCGTGCGGTGTTGGGGCAGCAGATTAGCGTGGACGCGGCGATCAAACTGGCGGGGAAACTGGTGGCGCAGTATGGCGAGCCGTTGGCTTCGTCGTTGCCCGGCGTGACCCATGTGTTTCCTCAGGCCGCCACTTTGGCGTTAGTGGATTTGGCGACGTTGGGAATGCCGAAAAGCCGTGGTCGAACGCTGTCGGGTGTGGCTCAGGCGTTGCTCGATGATCCTTTACTGTTTGAGCCGGATCGGGAGGGCGGCGTTGCGCGGCTACTGGCGTTGCACGGGATTGGTGACTGGACGGCGCAATACATCGCCTTGCGGCAGTTGCGCGATCTGGATGCGTTTCCGAGCGGGGATGTGGGGTTGATCAATGCTTTGGCGACGCTTGACGGTGAGGCGGTGACGGCTCGGGGGTTGTTGCAACGAGCGGAAGCCTGGAGACCCTATCGAGGCTATGCGGCGCAGGTGCTTTGGACTTCTTTAAGTCGGGGTGATTGATGGGGATGTGATCGGCTTGAAATCGACCTCTCACCCCAGCCCTCTCCCCACGGGGGGGAGGGGAAAGGGAGCCGATCTTCATGCTTTTCAAACCTGAGTTCGACTCGATTTCTCAGGTCGATGTACCTCCAAGAACACCTCGGTCAGTCCCCTCTACCCCCTGGGGCGGTCCGACGTTTCGGGAGGGTTAGGGTGAGGGGTGGATCCACTGCGCACGATGCGACCCCAATTCAGAAGCCGGAATCGTCCACTGCAACGGCGTCCCCGTCATCTTCAGCGGCACATGAAGTCGATGCGCTGGTCCCCAAGGCGTCTGCTCAACCAACAGCCCTTGATCGTTGTCATCCTCCGCCCGCAACGGCTCAGTTGTCCCCGCACCATTTTCAATCAGCAACTTCGCCGTACGCGCCAACGATAAGCGCGCCGATCCACTGCGCCCCAACAATCGAATCGCACTGGCCGCCATCAAATACCCGGTGGCGTGATCGAGCGCTTGCAAGGGCAATGGCGTCGGCTTGTCCGCACGTTTCCACTGCATGCCGGCGTCAGCGATCCCGCTGCTCATTTGCACTAGGCTGTCGAAGCCGCGGCGGTTCTGCCACGGGCCGCTCCAACCGTAGGCGTTGAGGCTGACGTCGATCAGGCCGGGCGCCAGTTTCTGGCGTTCGGCGACGCCGTAACCCAGGCGTTCCAGTGCGTCGGCGCGGTAGCCGTGGAGCAGAATGTCAGCGTCCTTGAGCAGGCTTTCGAACACCGCGCGATCAGTCTTGTCGTGCAGGTCCAGGCGCGCGCAGCGTTTGCCCAGGGTGACTTCCGGCACTACCCCCGGTTCGTTCCAGGTCGGTGGGTCGATCCGCAAAACGTCGGCGCCGAGGCCTGCCAGAAAACGGCTGGCGATCGGTCCGGCGAGCACTCGGGTCAAATCCAGCACCTTGGTCCCGGCCAGCGGTTGCGCCACCGAGCCTTGCCACGGTTTCGCGTTCTGGCGGCTGTTGTCAGCAAACTGAATCAGCGGCTCGGCGTTCACGGCCTGACCTTGGGGGTGCGCCTGCCATTGCGCCCAGCTACGCATCTCGGCGGCGCAGCCACCGGCATCGACCACGGCCTGCTCCAGATCACGTTTGGCCCATTGGGCAACCTTGCTCGCCATCGCTGCACGGTCGGCACAGGCGCCGAGCACTTTTTCGGCAGCGGCTCGGTGATGGGGGGCGTTGGTGTGCAGGCGAATCCAGCCATCCTTTGTGGCGTAGTCACCGGCGACCGGATCCCACAGCGGCGGGACGCTCCAGCCTACCGGGCGGATCGACGTGGCGAACCAGAAAGAGGCCAGGCGCCGATCGACCTCTAGGGTGGGTAAACGACCGGTTTGTTGCTGGAGCCATTCGCTGGCAGCCTGGCCGGCAGCGGCAATGCTGGCGCAAGCCAGGTCGGTGACGGCAAACGCCGAGGGCAAGGCGCCGTTCGAGGTGAACTTGACCTGGGTGTGAGGCAAGCCGAGTGCGGCTTGAATGGACGTGAGTAAATCAGTCATCGAAGGCCCTCCGGGAGAGAGGGCAGCATAGATCAAAAGATCAAAAGATCGCAGCCTTCGGCAGCTCCTACAGGGATCGGTGTAGGAGCTGCCGAAGGCTGCGATCTTTTGAGGGTTACACCCGAAACTGATCCATCAATTTCATCTGGTGGGTGGTCAACGAGTTGAGATGGCTGCAGATGTGCGCTGATTCAGTGGCCTGCCCGGTCAAGGTTTCGGTGACGGTACGGATCGCCGAGACGTTGCGATTGACCTCTTCGGCCACGGCGCTTTGCTGTTCGGCGGCGCTGGCGATTTGCAGGTTCATGTCGCTGATGACCGTCACCGCGTCGCTGATTTTGCTCAAGGCCAGCACCGCTTGCTGGATCTGCCCGGCGTTGCTATGTGCCTGGGTCTGGCTCGAATGCATTGTGGCCACCACGCCGCGAGTGCCGGTCTGGATGCGCTCGATGACAATGCGGATTTCTTCCACCGAATCTTGCGTACGTTTGGCCAGGTTGCGCACTTCATCAGCCACGACCGCAAACCCGCGACCGCTCTCGCCGGCACGCGCCGCTTCGATCGCCGCGTTGAGCGCCAGCAGGTTGGTTTGTTCGGCGATGCTGCGGATCACCTCCAGCACCGAACCGATCTGCTCGCTGTTGACTGCCAATGCTTCGACTTCGGTCACAGCCTTGCTGACTTCGTCGGCCAGTTGATTGATGTCGCGGGTGCTGCGTTCGATGATCGACATGCCGTCGCGGGCCGACTGGTCGGCACCCTTGGCCGCGTTCGCTGCGTTCGAGGCACTGTTGGCGACGTCGTGGGCGGTGGCGCTCATTTCGTTGGACGCGGTGGCGACCTGGTCGATTTCGCGGAACTGCACCTGCATGCCCTCGCTGGTCTGGCGGGCGATTTCCGAAGACTGGTCGGCGGTGCCGCGCGCATCGGTGATGCTTTGTTTGATCTGCGCGATGGTCGGTTGCAACTTGTCGAGGAAGCGGTTGAACCAGCTCACCAGTTCACCCAGTTCGTCTTTCTTGCTGTAGTGCAGACGCTGCGTCAGGTCGCCGTCGCCGCTGGCAATCGCCTTGAGCATCTCGGCCACGCTGTTGATCGGTCGGGTCACGCCGGACGCCGTGAGCCAGATCAGCAACAGTCCGACCAAGCCAGCAATCACCGCCACCAAAACGGCTTTGATCGTGCCGCTTTGCTGGGCGTCATCGAGTACGGCTTGCAACTTGACCGAGTCGGCCAGCAACACGTGTTTCGGCAGGTCGATCACCACGCCCCAGGCTTTGGACTCGGCAATCGGACTGACCGGGTACACCGCACGGATCAGGTCGCCCTGTTCGAGAATCTTCGGCGTACCAGCGCTGAGCAATTGCAGAACGTCCTTGCCGTCTGCGCCCAGGGTTTCACCGATGCTTTTGCCGACCTTGCTCGCGTCCACGCTGTAACCGGCGAGTACGCCGCTGCCGGAGACGATCAGCATGTGCCCGGCGCTGTTGAACAGGTCACGTTGGGAGTCGACAGCCGCCGCTTGCAGCGCGTCGAGGGCAATGTCCACACCGACCACGCCGATGGACTTGCCATCCACCAGCAGCGGTACGGAAATAGTGGTCATCAGCATTTCCTTGCCGGCGACAGTGTCGGCATACGGGTCGAGCAGGCAGGTGCGCTTGCTGTCGCGAGGGCAGGTGTACCAGCTGTTATAGGGTGTGCCGCTGAGGCTCAAGGTGGTTTTGGTCATGTCGTCTTCGACCATGATCGTGTTGATCCCGACACCGCCGGCACGGCTCCAGTAGCTGGCGAAACGACCGGCTTCGTTGGATTGGCGAGCTGCATCGTTGGCGAACTCGCTGTCCTTGCCGTCGAGGCCATTGGGTTCGAATGCCAGCCAGATGCCGAGCACTTTGCTGTTGCGCTCGAAGGCGGTTTTCAGGCTCTGGTTCAACTCTTCACGCAGGGCGCCGGAGTCAAGGGAGCGCGTGCTCGCCATGTTGCGCATGTCCTCGATCTGATCGGCCAGGGCGGTTACCACCAGCAGGCTTTCACCGAAGGTCTTCTGCACCCGCACCGCTTGTTCGGCGGCCTTGGCCTGGAGCAGGTTCTGCACGCTGGCGGTGAGCATCTTGCTGCTGGAGGCGCTGACCAGTTCATCGTTCTGATCGGTCTGGTAGATATTCATGCCGACGATCAGGACGACCACGCCCAGCAGGCACAGACCGGACAGCAGGACGATTTTCAGGCGGATGGAGAGAGAGTCGAACATAGGACGAACTCGCGAATGGATGAGGTGTTGGCTGTGAGTCGGGATCGACCCGGTTCGCCAAGTCCATTCAGCGCCATTTAATGCACATCGGCGTGGGCAGAGGTTGCATGAACGCCAAGCCGACGAACGGTAACAGGTGAACGTTTGCGCAGGAAAATGCCCTGAAAAGGGCAGAAATTCAGGAAATTGTCGGCAACGATTCCGGCCGCGACCAGATCCACAGATTGCCCAGGCTCATGCCGGCAATCGCCAGAAAGATCGGCCAGCCAGGATCGAGCATCACCAGCATCAACGCGGCGCACAGCAACATGCTGACGGTGGCGCTGACCTTGGCTCGGCGGGCGATGATTTTGCCGTTGCGCCAGTTGCGCAGGATGGAACCGAACAGCCGATGGTTTTCCAGCCAGGCACTCAAGCGCGGCGAACTCTTGGTTGCGGCCCAGGCGGCCAACAGGATGAACTCGGTGGTCGGCAGGCCGGGCACGACGATGGCGATCAGGCCGATGCCCAGGCTGATGTAGGCGAGCAGACCGAAGAGGATTCGGGCGAGTTTTGATGATGTTGGAGAGTTGCGGATCATGGGTGTAGGAGCTGCCGCAGGCTGCGATCTTTTAGGGGTATCGGAGATTCAAGATCAAAAGATCGCAGGCTTCGCCAGCTCCTACAGGGGTCTCCCTAAAAGTGCCAGCGAGCCCGCGAAGGCGTGTTAAGCAAGCTCAGGGGTGCTGGCATAAGCCTGTTCCAGCAACACAGTAAAGCGGTTGAACGCGTCGATAGCGCCTTTATCCAACTCGGTTTCTTCTTGTGCGCTGAGTTCCAGCCCGTCGAGGGTTTTGACGAAGCTTTTCCAGCCTTCAGCGCGGCCACCGGCCGGTTCACCGAGATGGCGGGCACCAAAGGTTTCGCTCAAGCCAAGACCCACAGCACGCTTGATCAGGAACGCCGCGCCAAGTTTCGAGCCTTCCGACACGAAGAGCCAGCCAAGTGCTTCGGCTTTGGCTGGATTCTTCACCGCCCCGGCGACGGGGGCCGGAACTTCAGTGTCCAGATCTGCCAGATCCGCCTTGGCTGCTTCAGCACGGCAGCGAGCTGGCAGGTCCGGGACGATGGCGGTCAATTCGGCATCGTTGTACAGCGACACCAGTTCTGACTGAAACAAATACTGAGCCACCACGAAACGCGCGAAGTTGGCCTGGGTTTCGAACGGTGCGTGGGCTTTGACCAAGGCATCAAGCTTGGTGTGAGGCTCGTTTGTGATCTGGTTCAAACGTTGCGAACGCAGAGCAGGGCGTTGAGCAGTGTCCTGAATGGTCATGAAAAGTCCTTGAGAAAAAGAGGCGCTTGGTAACGAGACGAATAAGAAGGCGCCTGACAGTAAAAAAACCTCACTGCGCCACTTCTCTAAAAGCAGCGCAGTAAGGTGGCAGGGTCAGATATCCCAGACCAGATTGATCGCGAAGTTGCGACCCGGTTGGGTCAGGCGATCGAGGTTGGCCGGTTGAGTGACCGAGGCTTCACCGACGCTGTCGTAACCGCGCACGTCATCCCACTGCCAGTACTTCTTGTTGGTCAGGTTGTACAAACCGGCGTTGACGGTTACGTCGTCGGTCACCTTGTAGAAGCCGGCCAGGTCGAGCACGCCATAGCCCGGGGTCTTGAACTGGGTGCTGGTGCCGTCGGGGGTTTTGAAGCTGGTGCTGTCGACGCGAGTCTTGCGTTTGACCAGTGTCCAGCTCAACAGGGCGCCGTAGTTGTCCTGGTCGTAACCCAGGCCGAACACGCCAGTCAGCGGGTTGATGCTGTTCAGCGGCTGGCCGTTGTCATCGTTACGGCCATACAGGTAGGCCACCGAACCTTGGGTATAGAGACCGGTCGGGGCGCCGAAGCTGTCGAGATTCAGGCGACCCTTGAGCTCCACGCCTTTGATGGTGGCGTGAGCGATGTTGTTGCTCTGGAAGGTGGTCTCGGTGTAGCCAGGCGTGATGGCGTTCTCGTCGATGAAGTCGCGGTATTTGTTGTAGAACACCGCCACATCGAAAGTGCCTGCCTCGAACTGGCCGCGCAGGCCGGTTTCATAGCTCTTGCTCTTTTCCGGTTCCAGGTCGGGATTTGGTGCGACCTGATAGCCGCCGGCCAGGTTTTCAAAGCGACCGTACAGCGCCTTGGCGGTCGGTGTGCGGAAGCCTTCGGCGTACTGGCCATACCAGGTGTAGTTGTCGTTGAAGCTATAGGTGGTGCCGAATTTTGGCGACAGACGATGCCAGGTCTTGGTGTCGTCGCTCACCACACCGTTGCCGCTTTGGTCGGCGGTGACCAGAAACTCATCCGTGATGTGTGGCTTGAGCTGGGTGTAGTCGTAGCGTGCGCCGGGCAGGAAGGTCCAGTTGCCCCAGCTGATCTGATCCTGGGCGAACAGGCTGTAGCTGTTAATGGTCGGGTCCGGGAAATCACTGGCGGGTTTCAGTGTGTCGGCGGCGCTGGCGGCACCGATGACCCGGCAAGCGCCGGCCACGGTCAGGCAGGTGCCGCTACCGGTCCGCAGGCCAGTGACTTTGTCCTGTTTGATGGTCGTGCCATAGGTGACGCGGTGATCGGTATCGGCGATGGCAAACGACTTGTTAGCCTGGGCATCGAACACCCATTGGCGATCCTTGTAGGTGGTATCGCGGTTGCGCAGCACGGTGCGCGACGGCGCGTAGATTTCTTCGGTGCTCTGGTCAGTCTTGGCGATCTGGTAGTTCAGCGTCCACTTGATGTTGTCAGCCAGAACGCTGTCCAGGCCGAAGCTGTGTTCCAGACCGAAGCGTTCGCGGGTGACGGTGTCGTTGCCGGTACGGGATTTATAGAAGCCGAAACCGCGTCCTGCGTTGAACGGGCCGCCCACTGCGCTCAGCTGATTGGTGTCGCGGTCATCCTTGTAATGCTCGTAAGTCAGACCGAAGCGCGCATCGTCGGCGTAGTCCCAGCCCAGTTTGGCCAGCACGTTGGTGGTGCGCACGTCCTCGGGATTGGCCTCGGTGCGGTTCAGGCCGGTGCCGCCGGTTTCGCCGTAGGACTCAGTTTCATGACCATTGCGCTGACTCAAGTGCAACAGGCCGTCGAAGTCTCCGGTGCGACCGGCCACGGTACCGGAGGTCAACCAGCTGTCGTCGGCCGAGCTGTAGCCGGTTTTCAGGCGTGCGCCGACATCCTTGCCCGGTTTGATGATGTCGTCCGGGTCCAGCGTGTAGTAGCTGACCGCGCCGCCGATGGCGTTGCTGCCGTAGAGCACGGACGCCGGGCCGCGCAGAATCTCGACGCGCTTGACGATCTCGGGGTCGACGTAGTTGCGGTTGGTCTGGGCGTAAGGGCCGTTGAAGAAGCTGTCGGGCACCTGCACACCGTCGACCTGGGTCAGTACGCGGTCGCCGTCGATACCGCGGATGTTGTAGCCAGTGAGGCCGGCGCGTTGACCGGCGCCGCCCACCGAAACATCGGGCTCGTAGCGCACCAGATCCTTGATGGTATTGACGTTGTTGCGGTCCAGCTCTTCACGGGTGTGAACGGTGACGGTGCTCGGCACGCTGTCGATGCTTTGTTCCTGGCGGGTGGCGCTGATGGTCACCTGGTCCAGGTTGAGCGCGTTGCTGTTGCTGCGCTTCTCCAGCACGATGTTGTTGGTGCCCAGTTTGCGATAGCTCAGGTTGGTCCCCACCAACAGGCGATCGAGGGCTTTCTCTGGCGGCAGCGAACCCCGTACACCCGGCGAGGCTACGCCTTTAGCCAGTTCTGCCGGCAAGCCGACCTGCCAACCGGTCACGGCGGTAAAGGCATTGAGTGCCGAGACCAGCGACTGCTGAGGGATGGCGAACGCGTAATCGCCCATGTTGCGGGTCGGTTGCTCTGCAGCGGTGGCGGCGTAGAGCTGCGCGCTGCCGGCCATCAGGATGGCGGCGGTCAGCAGCGACAGCACGCGAGAAGGTGAAGAAGGTTGGCGGGTAAGGCGAGAGGACATCGATAGCGCTCCGTGTCGCACGAATCTTTATAGGTGCTGATTGGCATCCGGAGATGCGAATCAATTGCATTGGCTATAACGAGACGTACGGGGTTTGGCTATCGAGTAAAAATAATTCTCATTTAGTTCAAAATCACCAGCGCCGGGAATTCCTGGAGCCGCGCCGAGGTGATGTGAGCCAGCGAGCGGACCACGTCCAACGGCTGGTCGAGGCGGTAATTGCCGGTGACGGCGATGTCGGCCAACTGCTCGTTGTTGTTGATGATCCAGCCTGGATAGTAACGACGCAGCTCCGCCAGCACCTGGCTCAGCGGGCAGTTTTCGAACACCAGTCGACCCTGGACCCACGCCAGGTCGGTCGCGGCATCGAGTTTGGCAGGGCGATCAAAACCGTTGGGGCCGATGCGAATGCTTTCTCCGGCGGACAATCGAATTCGCGCGTCGTCGCGGGTCGCTCGCAAGTCGACATCCCCACGCTGCACCCGAACCTGTGCCACGCCGTCCAGATAGCGCACCGCGAAGGCGGTGTCCCGCACGCTGGCCTTGACCGGCCCGGCGTCGATTTCCAGCGGCTGGCCGCGATTGGCCGCCACCTCGAAAAACGCCTCGCCCTGATACAAACGGGCAACGCGTTGTTGATCGTTGATGGTGCTGGAGAAGGCCGAATTGGTATTGAGCAGGACCTTCGAGCCGTCCTCCAGTTGCAGCCGCTGGCGTTCACCGACCACGGTCAGGTGATCAGCCTGCAGGCGAATCGGCAGATTGCTGAAGCTGAACAAACCGAGGATCAACACGGCAGCCGTGGCCAAGGGTTTCCAGTGGGGGCGCAGGCGCGACAGGATGGTCACTTTCGGCGGCCGGGCAGCCAGGTTTTGCGCGCATTGCACGACCTGCGGGCCCTCCCAGATCGCCTGAGCCTTGGCGAACGCCTCGACATGCAACGGATGGGCGGCCAGCCAGTCGTGAAACTGTCGGGTCTGTTCTTCGCTCGGACTGTCCAGCACGATCAGCCAGTCCAGGGCCTGGTCCATCGCGCTTGCGGGGTCCCGCGCCGGGGAGGGCGGAGGGGGGGCGGGGGGAGGCACTGGAAGCGTGTCCGTCACGGTGTTTCCTCGGCAGTGTCTTGGCACCGCTGTTTTTTTAATGAAGCTTGAAAGTGGGGCAAGGGTAGCAAAGCCCGATAGTCAGTGCAGGCCGTCCTCAGAAATAGAGAATTAACCTACAGATTCAGTCGCCGTTTAACCGTTCGGCCACGCCGATGCAGATCGCCATGATCAATTTCAGCTCCTTTTGCACGGTGCTCAATGACACGCCAAGCTTCTCGGCGATCTCCAGATAGCTGTGCCCGTGCAGACGACTGAGGATGAAAATCTGCTGCTGACGGGCGCTGAGTTCATTGAGGCTCACGTTCAAACGCTCGAGCAATTGTTCGGCATGGGCGGCGTCCTCGGCACTGCTGGCGGGGGCGGCGACGCTTTCCACCACGTCCAGCGGCACGTCGTCGAGCATCGTGCGCGACTGAATCCGCCGCGCACGCAAATGGTCCAGCGCCAGGTTGCGGGCGGTCTGGAAAACGAAGGGTTCAAGGTGATCGATGGCCCGCTCACTGAGCGCCCGGGTCACTCGCAGGTAGGTCTCCTGCAGGAGGTCTTCGGCGGTGCTGTGATTGTTGACCATCCGCTCCAATGTGCGCAGCAGAGAGACTCGCTGGGCGATGAAGACGTGATTGAAGCGAGATTGACTCACGGGAGGACCTGATCCATTTCGAGCGAATGATAATGCTTATCATCCGCTCGAGTGGTCAAGTATTGATTTGTGAAGCTGATTTTCGAAGGGCTACGCGCGGCCCAGCAGATAGGTTGCGTAATCGGGGATCCGGTGTTCGTGCGCCTGCTCCATCATCGGGCTGCTGAGCAGGTAGTCGGCGCTGCATTCGTTGCAGGCGACGGGAATGTTCCAGACCGCCGCGACTCGCAATAACGCCTTGATGTCCGGGTCGTGCGGCTGTGGTTCGAACGGGTCCCAGAAGAACACCAGCATGTCGACCCGCTGCTCGGCGATGCGCGCGCCGAGTTGCTGATCACCGCCCAACGGGCCGCTGATCATGCTCTCCACAGGCAAATCCAGGCGCTGTTGCAACAACAACCCGGTGGTGCCGGTGGCAACCAGTTCATGTTGCGCGAGCCGGTCTTTCTGCCGCTCGGCCCAGTCCAGCAAAAACACCTTGCAGTGGTCATGGGCGACCAAGGCAATACGCTTGCGCGCTGCCATGGTCTTTTGCGTAAAGCTGATACCGATCATCGGTGCTGCTCCAAGGCGTAATGCGTTGGCATAGGGCGCCACGCGAATACCTGTAGGAGCTGCCGCAGGCTGCGATCTTTTGATCTTGATCTTTTCGGGATCGCTGAAAATCAAGATCAAAAGATCGCAGCCTGCAGCAGCTCCTACTCGTAAGCTTCGCTTACTCTGCGTTGCACAGCGCCAGGCAGTTATCGAGCATGCGGTTGGAGAAGCCCCATTCGTTGTCGTACCAGGCCAGCACCTTGAGCAGCTTGCCGCTGGACTTGGTGTGATTGGCGTCAAAGATCGACGACAACGGGTTGTGGTTGAAGTCGCTGGAGACCAGCGGCAGGGTGTTGTAACCGAGAATCTTCGAGTGCTGGCTGGCTTCTTTCAGCAGCGCGTTCACTTCATCGGCCGTAGCTTCGCGCTTGAGTTGCACGGTCAGGTCCACCAGCGACACGTTGATCACCGGCACGCGTACCGACATGCCGGTCAGTTTGCCCGCCAGTTCCGGCAGCACCAGACCGACCGCTTCAGCCGCGCCGGTTTTGCTCGGGATCATGTTCTGGGTGGCCGAACGCGCACGATACGGATCGACATGATAAACGTCGGTCAGGTGCTGATCGTTGGTGTAGGCGTGAATAGTGGTCATCAGACCGCTTTCGATACCCAGCTCGCGGTGCAACACCTGGGCCACCGGGGCCAGGCAGTTGGTGGTGCACGAAGCATTGGAAATGATCTGGTGCGATTGGCGCAGAATGTCGTGGTTAACGCCATACACCACGGTGGCGTCGGCGCCTTTGGCCGGGGCCGAGATGATCACTTTGCGTGCGCCGGCCGTAATATGCGCGGCGGCTTTGTCGCGGTCGGTGAACAAACCGGTGCATTCGAATACGACGTCGATCTTCTCGGCAGCCCAAGGCAGTTCGGCCGGGTTGCGAATGGCGCTGACAGAAATACGGTCGCCGTTGACGGTCAGGCTTTCCTGATCGTGCTGGACATCGGCATCGAACGTGCCGTGAACAGTGTCGTACTTGAGCAGATGAGCGTTCATCGCGCTGTCGCCCAGGTCATTGATGGCAACGATCTGCAGATCCTGGCGATAACCTTGGGTATACAGTGCGCGCAGGACGTTACGGCCAATTCGGCCAAAACCATTGATTGCGATTCGAAGAGTCATTTAACAGGGCCGCCGTCGTTTTGTTGTTGGAATTACAAGATTATTCGCATAAAAATAGAAAACAAGCCTTTTTAATGGCAATATTTTGTTCAATCTACAACGAGTGACCTGAATCAACTGGTCCGACCGATCAAGAAAACCGTCTGTCATCCCAATCACAGCGGTCCTTGTTCAGCATAGACAATCAGGTCGCCACATCCGTTAGCCTGGAGTTCTAAACATGCATCCCCGCGTCCTTGAGGTCACCGAACGGCTTATCGCCCGCAGCCGCGCCACGCGTGAGGCTTACCTTGCACTGATTCGTGGTGCTGCCAGCGACGGTCCGATGCGCGGCAAGCTGCAATGCGCCAACTTCGCCCACGGCGTAGCCGGTTGCGGCACCGACGACAAGAACAGTCTGCGTATGATGAACTCCGCGAACATTGCGATTGTTTCGTCCTATAACGACATGCTCTCGGCGCACCAGCCGTACGAAGTCTTTCCTGAACAGATCAAAAAGGCCCTGCGCGAAATCGGCTCCGTCGGTCAGTTCGCCGGTGGCACCCCGGCCATGTGCGATGGCGTGACCCAGGGCGAACCGGGCATGGAACTCAGCCTGCCGAGCCGCGAAGTGATTGCGCTGTCCACCGCCGTGGCGCTGTCCCACAACATGTTCGATGGCGCGCTGATGCTCGGCATCTGCGACAAGATCGTGCCGGGCCTGATGATGGGCGCGCTGCGTTTCGGTCACTTGCCGACGATCTTCGTACCGGGCGGGCCGATGGTTTCGGGCATTTCCAACAAGCAGAAAGCCGACGTCCGCCAGCGCTATGCCGAAGGCAAGGCCAGCCGCGAAGAGCTGCTGGAATCGGAGATGAAGTCCTACCACAGCCCGGGTACCTGCACCTTTTACGGCACCGCAAACACCAATCAGTTGCTGATGGAAGTCATGGGCCTGCACTTGCCGGGCGCCTCTTTCGTCAACCCGAACACCCCGTTGCGTGATGCCCTGACCCGCGAAGCGGCGCATCAGGTCACGCGTCTGACCAAGCAGAGCGGCGACTTCATGCCGATCGGCGAAATCGTCGACGAGCGCTCGCTGGTCAACTCCATCGTGGCTCTGCACGCCACTGGCGGCTCGACCAACCACACCTTGCACATGCCGGCGATCGCCATGGCGGCGGGCATTCAATTGACCTGGCAGGACATGGCCGACCTCTCCGAGGTGGTGCCGACCCTGAGCCACGTCTATCCGAACGGCAAAGCCGACATCAACCACTTCCAGGCCGCGGGCGGCATGTCGTTCCTGATCCGCGAACTGCTGGAAGCCGGGTTGCTGCACGAAAACGTCAACACGGTGCTGGGCCACGGCCTGAGCCGCTACACCATGGAACCGTTCCTCGAAAACGGCGAACTGGTCTGGCGCGAAGGCCCGATCGAAAGCCTCGACGAAACCATCCTGCGTCCTGTCGCGCGTGCGTTCTCGCCAGAGGGTGGCTTGCGAGTGATGGAAGGCAACCTCGGCCGCGGTGTCATGAAAGTGTCCGCCGTCGCGTTGGAAAACCAGGTCGTCGAAGCACCGGCCATGGTGTTCCAGGATCAGCAGGATCTGGCCGATGCATTCAAGGCCGGTTTGCTCGAGAAGGATTTTGTCGCGGTCATGCGCTTCCAAGGCCCGCGCTCCAACGGCATGCCGGAACTGCACAAGATGACGCCGTTCCTCGGCGTGCTGCAGGATCGCGGCTTCAAAGTGGCGCTGGTGACTGACGGGCGCATGTCCGGCGCGTCGGGGAAAATCCCGGCGGCGATTCACGTCAGCCCCGAAGCGTATGTGGGCGGCGCTTTGGCGCGGGTGCAAGAGGGCGATATCATCCGCGTCGATGGCGTCAAAGGCACCCTGGAGCTTAAGGTGGACGCCGACGAATTCGCAGCGCGCGAACCTGCCAAGGGCCTGTTGGGCAATAACATCGGCAGCGGTCGCGAACTGTTTGGTTTCATGCGCATGGCCTTCAGCTCCGCAGAGCAGGGCGCCAGCGCCTTTACTTCTGCCCTGGAGACGCTTAATTGAAACTGGCTTTGGTCGGTGACATCGGTGGGACCAACGCACGTTTCGCGTTGTGGAAAAACCAGCAGCTGGAATCGATCCAGGTGCTGGCGACGGCCGACCACGCCAGCCCGGAAGAGGCAATTGCCCTCTACCTGAGCGGGCTTGGCCTGGCGCCGGGTTCGATCGGTTCGGTGTGCCTGTCGGTGGCCGGTCCCGTGAGCGGCGATGAATTCAAGTTCACCAACAATCACTGGCGACTCAGCCGCAAGGGGTTCTGCAAGACCTTGCAGGTGGATCAACTGTTGCTGGTCAACGACTTCTCGGCGATGGCGCTGGGCATGACCCGTTTACAGCCGGACGAGTTTCGGGTGGTCTGCGAAGGCACGCCGGAACCGTTGCGGCCGGCGGTGGTGATTGGTCCGGGGACTGGCCTCGGTGTCGGTACGTTGCTCGATCTCGGTGAAGGGCGGTTTGCCGCGTTGCCGGGGGAGGGCGGTCACGTCGATTTGCCGCTGAGCAGTCCGCGGGAAACTCAGTTGTGGCAGCACATCTTCAATGAGATCGGCCATGTCAGCGCTGAAACGGCATTGAGCGGCAGCGGCTTGCCGCGGGTCTATCGGGCGATTTGTGCAGTGGACGGTCATGAACCCGTGCTGGATTCCCCCGAGTCGATTACCGCAGCCGGTCTGGCGGGCGACCCGATTGCCCTGGAAGTGCTTGAGCAGTTCTGCTGCTGGCTGGGTCGTGTCGCCGGCAACAACGTGCTGACCACGGGCGGACGGGGTGGCGTGTACATCGTGGGCGGGGTGATTCCGCGGTTTGCCGATTTCTTTGTCGAAAGCGGCTTTGCCCGGTGCTTTGCCGACAAGGGCTGCATGAGCGATTACTTCAAGGGGATTCCGGTGTGGTTGGTGACAGCGCCGTATTCCGGCCTGATGGGTGCAGGTGTGGCGCTCGATCAGGCCTGAAATGCAATCAAATGTGGGAGCGGGCTTTGTGGCGAGGGGATTTATCCCCGTTGGGTCGCGAAGCGGCCCTAAAAAAGGGGACTGCTGCGCAGTCCAACGGGGATAAATCCCCTCGCCACAAAGCTCGCTCCCACAATGGGTTTTGTGGTGTTTGTAGATTCAGTGCTTAAGGCATAATCCGCCCAATTCAAACAACAAGGACGCCGCCCCGTGAGCTCAGTCAACAAGTCGATTTTGTTGGTCGATGACGATCAAGAGATACGCGAGTTGCTGGACACCTACCTGACCCGCGCGGGTTTTCAGGTGCGAACCACGCCCGACGGTGCAGGCTTTCGTCAGGCGATGAACGAGGCACCGAGCGATCTGGTGATCCTTGACGTCATGTTGCCGGACGAAGACGGTTTCAGCCTCTGCCGCTGGATCCGTCAGCACCCGCGTCAGGCTCAGGTGCCGATCATCATGCTCACGGCCAGCTCCGACGAGGCCGACCGAGTCATCGGTCTGGAACTGGGTGCCGACGATTACCTTGGCAAACCCTTCAGCCCGCGTGAATTGCAGGCGCGCATCAAAGCCTTGTTGCGTCGCGCGCAGTTCGGGCAGGAACGTTCCGGCAGTGAAGTGCTGGCCTTCGATGACTGGCGGCTGGACATGGTCAGCCACCGACTGTTCCACATCGACGGCGAAGAAGTGATTCTCTCCGGCGCCGATTTCGCGCTGCTGAAACTGTTCCTCGATCACCCCCAGGAAATTCTCGACCGCGACACCATCGGCAACGCTACCCGTGGTCGTGATTTGATGCCGCTGGATCGCATCGTCGACATGGCCGTCAGCCGTTTGCGCCAGCGCCTGCGCGACACCGAAAAACCGCCGCGGCTGATCCGTACCGTGCGCGGCAGCGGCTACCAACTGGCCGCCAATGTGGTTGCCAGTAATGGCCACTGAGTTTTTCCGCAAGCTCGCTGCAAGGATTCCCATGCCGCGTTCGCTGCTCGGGCGGATGCTGCTGCTAACGTTGTTGGCGGTGTTGTTCGCGCAGACGCTGTCGAGCGTGATCTGGGTCTCGCAACTGCGCGCCACCCAGCTTGAAGGGCTGGTCACCAGCGCCCGTAGCCTCGCTCATTCGATGACGGCCAGCGTCAGTTACTTCCGCTCTTTGCCGGTAGCGTTTCGGCCATTGGTGCTCGACCAATTGCGCAGCATGGGCGGCACCCGTTTTGTGGTGACGCTCAACGACAAACCCTTGGGCATGGAAGTGCTGCCGATCACCCCGCGCAAGGAAGCCGTGCTCAAAGCGGTGGACGAAGTGCTGCGCCAGTCCCTGGGCCAGGACACGGATATCTCGGTGACGTTCGTCAGCCCCGAAGACCTGCGGATCTTCAACAGCGGGCTGAAACTCGATGAGTTGCCGCGCTCCTGGGCGCATTACGCGCTGACCCTGGAGCCCGTAAACCCGCCAGTATTGGTCACGCAAATCCAGATGGCTCCGGGCGAGTGGCTGTACATCGCCTCACTGTTGCCCGAGCCCTACACCAGTCTTGAAGAACAAGGCCTGCCGGCGCAGCAAGTCTGGTTCATCGTGCTCACCAGCGGCTTTTTGCTGTTGTTCATTGGCCTGCTGGTGCACTGGCAGAGCCGGCCGCTCAAGCGTTTGGCGCGGGCAGCACGGGACATGTCCCTCGGTGCGGAAGTCGAACCCGTGGCCGAGGGTGGTGGCAGTGAAGTGGTCGAGGTCGGCCGCGCCTTCAATGCGATGCGCGAACGCATCAGCCGTTACCTGACCGAGCGCAGCCAGTTGTTCAGCGCGATTTCCCATGACCTGCGCACGCCGATTACCCGCTTGCGGTTGCGGGTTGAATTGCTCGAAGACGAAACGCTGCAAGCCAAGTTCGGCCGTGATCTGGATGAGCTGGAGCTGCTGGTCAAAGGCGCGCTGCAATGCGTGAAAGACACCGATATTCACGAAAACATCGAGCCGGTGGACCTCAACCATGTGCTTGATTGTCTGGTGGAACCGTATCTGGCGCCCAACGGCAATGGTCGCGTCACCCAGCAAGGGCGTGCGCTGGCGGCGTATCCGGGGAAGCCGCTGGCGCTCAAGCGTTGCATCGGCAACCTGATCGACAATGCCTTGAAGTATGGGCAGAAAGCGCATTTGCACATTGATGACGACCAGAGTGCGTTCATCCTGCATGTGGATGATGAGGGGCCAGGCGTGCCGGAACAGCGGATGGAGCAGGTGTTCGAGCCGCACTTCCGCCTGGCCGGGCAGCAGCAGGGTTATGGGTTGGGGTTGGGGATTGCGCGAAATATTGCGCATAGCCATGGGGGGGAGGTCAGCCTGCAAAACCTGCGTGAAGGCGGGTTAAGGGTGACGTTGCATTTGCCGCGCAGTGTTGATTAGCCTGTGGTGAGGGGATTCATCCCCGTTGGGTGGCGTAGCCGCCCCAAAAACTGCATTTCGGTGTATCAGGTATACCGAGTGCAATGGTTTCACGACTGCTTCGCAGCCGAACGGGGATAAATCCCCTCACCACAGGTCATCACTCACCACAACATCTGGGGGAATGTCACAAGTCAGTGACATAACTCGCCCCCTTCGTTACAAGCCCGCCACCGCCCGTTGTTTAGACTGCCCCCAGTCATAACAACAAAAAAGGCACCCCATGGACACCTTCCAACCCGCGTTCAGCAGTTGGCTGAACGCCCCCGCCCATCAGCAATGGCTCGCCGCCGAAGGCCTGCGCCTGCTGGCGTTTGCCAAAGCTTCGAAGCTTCCCGAAGGTTTCGGCAATCTCGATGAAAAGGGCCGCCTCCCGGCCAACGCCCACGCCGAAACCATGAACACCGCACGCATGACCCACAGCTTCGCCATGGCTCACATTCAGGGTCTGCCAGGTTTTGCGGAACTGGTGGATCACGGCATCAAAGCCCTCAGCGGCCCATTGCGTGACGCCGAACACGGTGGCTGGTTCGCTGCCCCCGAACATCGCGACGGCAACACCGGCAAGGCGGCTTACCTGCACGCCTTCGTCGCTCTGGCCGCCAGTTCTGCGGTTGCCGCTCAGCGTCCCGGCGCGCAGGCCTTGCTCGACGATGCCATCGACATCATCGACGCGCATTTCTGGAGCGAGGAGGAGGGCGCGATGCGCGAATCCTTCAACCGCGACTGGAGTGAAGAGGAAAGCTATCGCGGCGCCAACAGCAACATGCACGCCACCGAAGCCTTTCTCGCGTTGGCCGATGTCACCGAAGAGAACCGCTGGCTGTGCCGCGCTCAGCGCATCGTCGAGCGCGTCATCCACGGTCACGCCGCCGCTAACGATTACCTGGTGGTCGAGCATTTCGACCGCGACTGGCAACCTGAGCGCGAATACAACCACGACAACCCGGCCGATGGTTTTCGCCCCTATGGCACCACGCCGGGTCACGGTTTCGAATGGGCTCGGCTGATGCTGCATCTTGAAGCGGCGCGGGTTAAGGCCGGGATGCTGACGCCGGGCTGGGTCGCCACCGACGCGCAAAAACTCTTCGACCACAACTGCCGTCACGGCTGGGATGTCGACGGGGCGCCGGGGATTGTCTACACCCTCGACTGGGACAATCGCGCCGTGGTTCGCCATCGCTTGCACTGGACCCATTGCGAAGCCAGCGCCGCCGCCAGTGCGCTGCTTAAACGCACAGGTGATGCGCAATACGAAAGCTGGTACCGACTTTTTTGGGAATTCTGCGACAGCCATTTCATCGACCGATGTGATGGCAGCTGGCATCACGAACTCGATCCGCAGAATCGCCCGAGCGCCGATATCTGGGCTGGTAAGCCCGACCTTTATCACGCCTGGCAAGCCGTATTGATCCCCCGACTGCCTCTGGCGCCGAGCATGGCGACTGCCCTGGCACAGTTATCCCAGAGTGCTCCTGTGTAACCATGTGGTGACATTCGAACGTCCCTTCGTTACCTGCGAAGGGATCACTCCTGTTTAAAATCCTATGCAGCGCAAGCACCAGACTTGCATGCATAACAACAAGAAAGGTAATTCTAGATGAATGCGATTTCTCGCCTCGCTACTGTCATTTCTCTTGCCTCATTGCTCCCTCTCAGTGCGTTCCCGCTCAGTACGCTTGCCGCCGATTCCAAAGGTTCGGTAGAAGTCGTTCACTGGTGGACCTCCGGTGGCGAAAAAGCTGCCGTCGATGTCCTCAAGGCCCAAGTTGAAAAAGACGGTTTCACCTGGAAGGACGGCGCAGTTGCCGGTGGTGGCGGTGCTACCGCCATGACCGTACTCAAAAGCCGCGCCGTGGCCGGTAACCCGCCGGGCGTAGCGCAGATCAAAGGTCCGGACATCCAGGAATGGGCATCTACCGGTCTGCTCGACACCGACGTCTTGAAAGACGCTGCCAAATCAGAGAAGTGGGACAGCCTGCTCGACAAGAAAGTCTCCGATACCGTGAAGTATGAGGGTGACTACGTGGCCGTGCCGGTGAACATTCACCGCGTCAACTGGCTGTGGATCAACCCGGAAGTCTTCAAGAAAGCCGGCATCGAAAAAGCACCAACCACCCTTCAGGAATTCTACGCGGCCGGTGACAAGCTCAAGGCTGCGGGCTTCATTGCGCTTGCCCACGGCGGCCAGCCTTGGCAGGACAGCACCGTGTTCGAAGCGGTGGTCCTTTCGGTCATGGGCGTCGACGGCTACAAGAAAGCGCTGGTGGATCTGGACAACGGTGCACTGACCGGTCCTGAAATGGTCAAGGCGCTGACCGAGCTGAAGAAAGTCGCGACCTACATGGACGCCGACGGCAAAGGCCAGGACTGGAACCTGGAAGCGGCCAAGGTCATCAACGGCAAGGCCGGCATGCAGATCATGGGTGACTGGGCCAAGAGCGAGTGGACAGCGGCCAAGAAAGTCGCCGGCAAGGACTACGAGTGCGTAGCCTTCCCGGGCACCGACAAGGCCTTTACCTACAACATCGACTCCCTGGCCGTGTTCAAGCAGAAAGACAAGGGCACTGCTGCCGCTCAGCAGGACATTGCCAAGATCGTGCTGGGTGAGAATTTCCAGAAAGTCTTCAGCATCAACAAGGGCTCGATCCCGGTTCGAATCGACATGCTGAGCGACATGGGCAAGTACGGTTTCGACTCTTGCGCCCAGACCGCCGCCAAGGACTTCCTGGCGGACGCCAAGTCCGGCGGCCTGCAGCCGAGCATGGCGCACAACATGGCGACCACGCTGGCGGTACAAGGCGCGTTCTTTGATGTAGTGACCAACTTCATCAACGATCCGAAAGCCGATCCTGCCGTTGCCGCCAAGCAACTCGGCACGGCCGTCAAAGCTGCCAAGTAACCGTTCGCCGCGTAGCCCCCTGTGGGAGGGATTTTGTGGGAGCCGGGCTTGCCCGCGATGCATACACCTCGGTTTATCAGTTGCACCGAGGTGATGCCATCGCAGGCAAGCCAGCTCCCACAGAAGCCCGCTCCCACAAGGGAAATGCGCTTGTAATCCTTTCTCTTCGTACGGGATCTTCCCATGAGTTCTGTTGCTGTGTTCAGCAAGGCCTCGCCGTTCGATGCACTGCAGCGCTGGCTCCCGAAACTGGTGCTGGCGCCCAGCATGTTCATCGTTCTGGTGGGCTTCTATGGCTATATCCTCTGGACGTTCGTCCTGTCGTTCACCAGTTCGACCTTTCTGCCGACTTACAAGTGGGCTGGTCTGGCGCAATACGAGCGGCTGTTCGACAACGACCGTTGGTGGGTAGCGAGCAAGAACCTGGCGGTTTTCGGCGGCATGTTCATCGGCATCACCCTGGTGATCGGTGTGCTGCTGGCGGTGTTTCTTGATCAGCGCATTCGTCGCGAGGGTTTCATTCGCACCATTTACCTGTACCCGATGGCGCTCTCGATGATCGTCACCGGTACTGCCTGGAAGTGGCTGCTCAACCCGGGCATGGGCCTGGACAAATTGTTGCGTGACTGGGGCTGGGAAGGCTTTCGCCTGGACTGGCTGATTGACCCGGACCGCGTGGTGTACTGCCTGGTGATTGCTGCGGTATGGCAAGCCTCGGGCTTTATCATGGCGATGTTCCTCGCCGGTCTGCGTGGCGTTGATCAATCGATCATCCGTGCCGCCCAGATCGATGGCGCGAGCATGCCGCGGATCTACCTGAAAGTGGTGTTGCCAAGTCTGCGCCCGGTGTTCTTCAGTGCCGTGATGATCCTGGCCCACATCGCGATCAAGAGCTTCGACCTGGTGGCGGCAATGACAGCCGGTGGCCCGGGTTATTCCTCCGACTTGCCTGCCATGTTCATGTATTCGTTCACCTTCAGTCGCGGCCAGATGGGCATGGGCTCGGCCAGTGCGATTCTGATGCTCGGTGCGATTCTCGCAATCATCGTGCCTTACCTGTACTCCGAGCTGAGGACCAAGCGTCATGACTAATTTCGCTGCCAAACCTTCCATCAGCCTGAGTCGCATCGCGATCTACGGCGTACTTATCCTGGCCGTATTCCTTTACCTGATACCGCTGGTGGTCATGTTGTTGACCAGTTTCAAGACGCCGGAAGACATCAACACCGGCAACCTGCTGAGCTGGCCGACCGTAGTCAGCGGCATTGGCTGGGTCAAGGCCTGGGCCACGGTCGACGGGTATTTCTGGAATTCGATCAAGATCACCGTCCCGGCGGTGATGATCTCCACTGCCATCGGTGCGCTGAACGGCTATGTGCTGTCGATGTGGCGCTTTCGGGGGTCGCAGTTGTTCTTCGGCCTGCTGCTGTTCGGTTGCTTCCTGCCGTTCCAGACCGTCCTGCTGCCGGCCTCGTTCACCCTCGGCAAGATGGGCCTGGCGAGCACCACCACGGGCCTGGTGTTCGTGCACGTGGTCTATGGCCTGGCGTTCACCACGCTGTTCTTCCGTAACTACTACGTCAGCGTTCCGGATGCGCTGGTGAAGGCGGCGCGGCTCGATGGCGCGGGTTTCTTCACCATCTTCCGCTTGATCATCCTGCCGATGTCCACCCCGATCATCATGGTCTGCCTGATCTGGCAGTTCACCCAGATCTGGAACGACTTCCTGTTCGGCGTGGTGTTCTCCAGCGGTGACTCGCAACCCATAACGGTGGCGTTGAACAACTTGGTCAACACCAGTACCGGGGCCAAGGAATACAACGTTGATATGGCGGCGGCGATGATCGCCGGACTGCCGACCCTGCTGGTCTATGTGGTCGCAGGCAAGTATTTCGTGCGCGGGCTGACGGCCGGCGCAGTCAAGGGGTAATCATGGCTACGCTCGAACTTCGCAATGTAAACAAGACCTATGGCCCCGGCCTGCCGGACACCCTCAAGGACATCGATCTGTCGATCAAGGACGGTGAGTTCCTGATTCTTGTCGGACCTTCGGGCTGCGGCAAGTCGACCCTGATGAATTGCATCGCCGGTCTGGAAACCATCACCGGCGGCGCGATCATGATCGATGACCAGGACGTCAGCGGCATGAGCCCCAAAGACCGCGACATCGCGATGGTGTTCCAGTCCTACGCGCTGTACCCGACCATGAGCGTGCGCGAGAACATCGCCTTTGGCTTGAAGATCCGCAAAATGCCCGCCGCCGACATCGAAGCGGAAGTGGCGCGGGTATCCAAGCTGCTGCAGATCGAACACCTGCTCAACCGCAAGCCCGGCCAGCTCTCCGGTGGCCAGCAACAGCGCGTGGCCATGGGCCGGGCCCTGGCGCGGCGGCCGAAGATTTACCTGTTCGACGAACCGCTGTCCAACCTCGACGCCAAGCTGCGGGTCGAGATGCGCACCGAAATGAAACTGATGCACCAGCGCCTGAAAACCACCACGGTCTACGTGACCCACGACCAGATCGAAGCCATGACCCTGGGCGACAAAGTGGCGGTGATGAAGGACGGAATCATCCAGCAGTTCGGCACGCCGAAAGACATCTACAACAACCCGGCCAACCTGTTCGTGGCGAGCTTCATCGGTTCGCCGCCGATGAACTTCATCCCCCTGCGTTTGCAGCGCAAGGAGGGTCGTCTGGTGGCGTTGCTTGATAGCGGTCAGGCGCGCTGCGAATTGCCGTTGGGCATGCAGGACGCCGGTCTTGAAGACCGCGAAGTGATCCTCGGCATGCGCCCGGAGCAGATCGTGCTGGCGGGCAGCGAGCCGAATGGTTTGCCGATCATTCGCGCCGAAGTCCAGGTCACCGAGCCGACCGGTCCCGACACCCTGGTGTTCGTCAATCTCAACGAAACCAAAGTCTGCTGCCGTCTGGCGCCGGACGTTGCACCGGCCGTGGGCGAGACCCTGACCCTGCAATTCGATCCATCGAAAGTGCTGTTGTTCGATGCCAAGACCGGGGAGCGCCTGGGGGTGGCCGGTCAGTCTAAAGCCGAGACTCACAGTGCCAACGTGGCGCAGTTCAAAGGCCGCTGAAGAACAAAATGTGGGAGCGAGCTTTGTGGTGAGGGGATTTATCCCCGTTGGACTGCGCAGCAGTCCCCTTTTTTAGGGCCGCTTCGCGACCCAACGGGGATAAATCCCCTCGCCACAAGTCGCTCCCACAGGGGATCTAGATGTCACCGCGTTAGATAAAAACAGTTAATAACAATAAAACGAGGATGTAGGGATGAAGAAGAAGAACAACGCTCAGCTTATCTGCCAGTTGTCAGCCATTGCAGCAATGATGCTGGCCGGTAGCGTGCACGCGGCTGACGCGTTCAGCGCCGATTCCGAGTGGATGACCGGTGATTGGGGTGGCGAGCGGACCAAGCTGATCGAGCAGGGTATCGACATCAAGATGGACTACGTCGGTGAAGTCGGCGGCAACCTCCACGGCGGCTACAACAACGACAAGACCGCGCGTTACGCCGACCAGTTTGGTCTGGGCGTGGCGCTGGACCTGCAAAAGCTGTGGGGCTGGGATAACACCCAGGCCAAGATCCAGTTCACCAACCGTAATGGTGAGAACATCTCCAATGACCGTGTCGGCGACCCGCGTGCCGGCACCTTGAGTTCTTCCCAGGAAGTCTACGGTCGTGGCCATATGGTCCGTCTGACCCAATTGTGGATCAAGCACCAGTTCCTCGACGGTAAACTGGACGTCAAAGCCGGTTACTTCGGCGAAGGCGAAGACTTCAACACCTTCCCTTGCGAGTTCCAGAACCTGGCATTCTGCGGTTCCCAAGCGGGTAACTGGGCCACCAACATCTGGTACAACTGGCCGGTCATGCAGGCTGCGGTCCGCGTGAAGTACAACATCTCGCCTGAGTGGTATGCGCAGATCGGCGCTTACAACCAGAACCCGACTCAGCTGGAGCACGGTAACGGCTTCAAGCTCAGCGGCAGTGGTACTGCGGGCACCGTTCTTCCAGTTGAACTGGTGTGGTTGCCTAACCCGAATAACCTGCCCGGCGAATACCGTGTCGGTTACTACAAAAGCACGGCCAATGCCGATGACGTCCTGAAAGACGACAACGGCAATGATGCAGCCACCAGCGGCAACGCCTACCGCAGCCACGACAGCAAGCACGGTTACTGGTTTGTTGCCCAGCAACAACTCACCAGCCACAACGGTGACAAGTCCCGCGGTCTGAACATTGCTGCCAACGCCACCTTCCACGACAAGGACACCAACTTCGTCGATAACTACCAGTCGCTGATGCTGGTGTACAAAGGCCCGTTCGATGCACGTCCAAAAGATGACGTCGGTATCGGTGCCGCGCGTATCCATGTCAACGATGACGTGAAGAAAAACTCAGAGTTGGTCAACGCCTCCAACAATGTCACTGACTATCAGGACCCGCTGTTCGCGCCGCTGCGTAACACTGAGTACAACTACGAGATCAACTACGGCTTCCACGTCACTAACTGGCTGACCGTGCGTCCTAACCTGCAATACATCACTCACCCGGGTGGTGTTGATGAAGTCGACAACGCGCTGGTCGCCGGCCTGAAAATTCAGTCGGTGTTCTAACGCTGTTGCGTTAAGCTCCTCTCTATGTGCGCATTTTTGCGGACAGCCTTGGCTGTCCGCTTTTTTTTGTGTGGTGAGGGGATTTATCCCCGTTGGGTTGCGAAGCGGCCCCCAAACCTGACACTACGGTGTGCCAGGAACACCGTATGCAATGGTTTACGACTGCTTCGCAGCCGAACGGGGATAAATCCCCTCGCCACAGTGGTTCACTGGGCACACGTATTGAGTACACCCATGATTTTCAGGACCGTGGCACATGCATGAGCATCCGCTACAACGCTTCTTCAAATCCTTGCGCGAACGTCCGGTGTTTGCGTGGGAGCGCTATCAGAAGCGCGACGTGCTGGTGATCGACCATCCGCTGTGTCAGGCGGTGTTCAGTCGGCAGGGTGCACAGTTGCTGCACTTCCAGCCAAAGGGCCAGAAACCCTGGCTCTGGTGTGCGGCGAAGTGGCCGCAGGTCGGTGCGATTCGTGGCGGCGTTCCGGTGTGCTGGCCGTGGTATGGCCGTCATCCGAGCGAAAACGCCTGGCCGTCCCATGGCTGGGCACGGTTGATCGACTGGAAGCTGCTGGACAGCAGCACTGATGACGATGGCGTGCGCCTGCACTGGCAACTTCAGTTGTGCGACTGGCAAGTGGACCTGCATGCACACCTTGGCGAGCGCATGGATTTGCGCCTGAGCACCGAGCATCAGGACAGCCTGCCGTGCCAATTGAGTCAGGCGTTGCATGCGTATTGGCGTATTGGTGACGTCGGCGAGGTAGCGCTGTCTGGGCTCGACGGGGCGCAGGGTTACGACCAGTTGAACCGTCAGATTTGTCATCAGGAAGGCGAATTGCGGGTGGAGGGTGGCTGTCAGCGGGTGTTCCAGCATGACGGCGAATTACAGCTCAAGGACCACGCCTGGCAGCGTGAATTGTGCATCGATACCGGTGACGATGCGGACACGGTGGTTTGGCATCCGGGCTCGAGGCCGTTGCTGGGGGTGAGCTGGAACGAGATTTCGGAGTTTGTGTGTGTGGAAGCCGCGAGTGGCGGGACCGATAGCCTGAGCCTGGCGCCGGGGGAGAGGGCGCATTTGAGTTTGCAGGCGCGGGTTGGGGCTTAATATCAAAAGATCGCAGCCTCGTTTCACTCGACAGCTCCTACAAGGGATCGTGTAAACCTGTAGGAGCTGTCGAGCGAAGCGAGGCTGCGATCTTTTTAATTAAACTCATCCCCAATCGGATACCGACTGGCATTCAAGCTTTCCTTGATCTTGCGTAAATGCGGCTGGAAGTCCACGCCACGGCGCAAGGTCATGCCAGTGGCGAGCACATCCAGCACGGTCAGCTGAATGATCCGCGACGTCATCGGCATATAGATGTCGGTGTCTTCCGGTAGCGGAATGTTCAGGCTCAAGGTGCTGGCCTTGGCCAGTGGCGAGCCCTCGGCCGTCAGGCCCAGTACCGAAGCACCGTTTTCCCGGGCAATACGCGCCACTTCCACCAGTTCGCGAGTACGGCCGGTGTAGGAAATGATCACGAACAACTCGCCGGTGTGCGCCACCGACGCAATCATGCGCTGCATCAGCACGTCCGCGTGGGCGGTGACCGCCAGGTTGAAACGGAAGAACTTGTGCTGCGCATCCAGCGCCACCGGGGCCGAGGCGCCGAGGCCGAAGAAGTGGATCTGCCGGGCCTGGATCAACAGGTCGACAGCGCGGCTGATCAGGTTCGGGTCTAGCGCCTGCAACGCACTGTCCAGCGAGGCGATGGCGCTGCCGAAAATCTTCTTGGTGTACGCCTCGGGATTGTCGTCGGCCTCGACCGCACGGCTGACATACGCCGCGCCACTGGCCAGGCTCTGGGCCAATTGAAGCTTGAGTTCCGGGTAGCCGCTGACGCCAAACGAACGGCAGAAACGGTTGACCGTCGGCTCGCTGACCTTTGAGGCCTGAGCGAGGGCGGCGATGCTGAACCGGGTGGCCTGCTCTGGGTTGAGCAGGATCACTTCGGCGACTTTGCGTTCTGCCTTGTTCAGGTCTTCAAGGCGATTCTGGATCTGTTCCAGTAAATTTCGCACGCGGTCCATATATGTTCCTTAGCTCCGCAAACAAGAGAGCAATGCAAATAAGGGCCCCGGCTATGCAAATTGGGACTTTGATCGGGCCCGTAACGGTGGCCTATCCTACTGATGGCTCCGACCGTCCACCACTCGGAATCTGTATTTTGCGAAAATGTTGTGGTTATTACTACATTTTCCCTTGAGTGATGCCTTGAAAAAAGGTATTTGTAGCTTAACTTGATAAAAGAACAAACATCATGCCTTCGATTACGGTTGAACCGTGCACCTTTGCCTTGTTCGGCGCCCTCGGCGATCTGGCCCTGCGCAAGCTGTTTCCTGCCCTTTATCAGCTCGATGGCGCAGGCCTGTTGCACGAGGACACGCGAATTATCGCGCTGGCCCGTGAGCCTGGCAGCGAGCAGCAGCATTTGGCGTTTATCGCCTCCGAGCTGCGCCGCTACGTTGTCGCCAAAGAGCTGGACGAAGCCGTGGTCGAACGCTTTCTGGCCCGCCTGAGTTACCTGCACGTCGACTTCCTCAAGGCTGACGATTACGTCGCCCTGGCCGAAATGGCCGGCAGCGCCCAGCGGGTGATTGCCTACTTCGCGACGCCGGCCGCCGTTTACGGCGCGATCTGCGAGAACCTCTCGAAAGTCGGTCTGACCGAAAACACCCGCGTGGTGCTGGAAAAACCCATTGGTTCGGACCTGGAATCCTCGCGCAAGGTTAACGACGCCGTGGCGCAGTTCTTCCCGGAGAACCGCACCTACCGCATCGACCACTACCTGGGCAAAGAAACCGTCCAGAACTTGATCGCCCTGCGTTTCGCCAACAGCCTGTTCGAAACCCAGTGGAACCAGAATTATATCTCCCACGTGGAAATCACCGTGGCCGAGAAAGTCGGGATAGAAGGTCGCTGGGGTTACTTCGACAAGGCCGGCCAGCTGCGGGACATGATCCAGAATCACCTGCTGCAACTGCTCTGCCTGATCGCCATGGACCCGCCGGCCGACCTGTCCGCCGACAGCATCCGTGACGAGAAAGTCAAAGTGCTCAAGGCGCTGGCGCCGATCAGCCCGGAAGGCCTGACCACTCAGGTCGTGCGCGGTCAGTACATCGCCGGTTACAGCGAAGGCAAATCGGTTCCCGGTTACCTGGAAGAGCCGAACTCCAACACCCAGAGCGACACCGAAACCTTCGTTGCGCTGCGTGCCGATATCCGCAACTGGCGTTGGGCCGGTGTGCCGTTTTACCTGCGTACCGGCAAGCGCATGCCGCAAAAGCTGTCGCAGATCGTCATCCACTTCAAGGAACCGTCCCACTACATCTTCGCTCCCGAGCAGCGCCTGCAGATCAGCAACAAGCTGATTATCCGCCTGCAACCGGACGAAGGCATTTCCTTGCGCGTGATGACCAAAGAACAAGGCCTGGACAAGGGCATGCAGCTGCGCAGCGGTCCGTTGCAGCTGAATTTTTCCGACACTTATCGCAGCGCACGGATTCCCGATGCCTACGAGCGGTTGTTGCTGGAAGTGATGCGCGGCAATCAGAACCTGTTTGTCCGTAAAGATGAAATCGAAGCCGCGTGGAAGTGGTGTGACCAGTTGATCGCCGGGTGGAAAAAATCCGGTGATGCGCCCAAGCCGTACGCGGCCGGGTCCTGGGGGCCGATGAGCTCCATTGCATTGATCACGCGGGATGGGAGGTCGTGGTATGGCGATATCTGAATTGAAACTGCCTCAGGGCGTCAGCGCTCATGAGTTCAAAAGCCCGGTGCTGCTGGCCGAAGGCTTGGCGCTGAATGTGGCCAAGCAACTGAGTGACGCGATCGACGCGCGCGGCACCGCGACCTTGGTGGTTTCCGGTGGACGCAGCCCGGTGGCGTTTTTCCAGCACCTGGCCAAGCAGACGCTGGACTGGTCGAACGTGGTGGTCAGCCTGGCTGACGAGCGCTGGGTGCCGGTTGAACACGCCGACAGCAATGCCGGTCTGCTCAAGCGCTACCTGTTGCAAGGCCCGGCGGCCAAGGCTCAGTTTTTGAGTTTGTACAGCGCCACCGCCAACCTTGAACTGGCGGCCGAGCAGGCGGATCGCTTGCTCGCGGAGTTGCCGCCGATCGACGTGCTGATACTCGGTATGGGCGACGACGGTCACACCGCCTCGCTGTTCCCCAACAGCCCGAACCTGGCTGACGCCTTGAAAGCCGACGGCACACGTCGCTGCTACCCGATGCTGGCGCCGACCGTGCCGCATCAGCGCTTGACCATGAGCCGTGCGCTGCTGGCGTCGGCCAAGACCACCGTTCTATCGATTTCCGGTCAGTCCAAGCTGACTACCCTGAGTGCCGCATTGGCCGGTGACGATGTCGCCGCCATGCCGATTCGCGCGTTTCTGCAACCTACGTTAGAGATTTACTGGTGCCCATGAGCCAAGGAACAGCCGCTATGAAAACCCCATCCCCGACCGTTTCCATGGCGGACAAAGTTGCCCTGATCGACAGCCTCTGCGCCAAGGCGCGGATCCTGCCGGTGATTACCATCGCTCGCGAACAGGACATCCTGCCACTGGCCGATGCCCTCGCGGCCGGTGGCCTGACAGCCCTGGAAGTGACACTGCGTTCGCAGTTCGGCCTAAAGGCTATCCAGATTCTGCGCGAGCAGCGTCCGGAGCTGGTGACCGGTGCCGGTACTGTGCTGGATCGCAACATGCTGGCGGCTGCCGAAGCGGCCGGTTCGCAGTTCATCGTCACGCCGGGCATCACCCGTGACCTGCTGGAAGCCAGCGTCAACAGCCCGATTCCGCTGTTGCCGGGCATCAGCAACGCCTCCGGCATCATGGAAGGCTATGGCCTGGGCTATCGCCGCTTCAAGCTGTTCCCGGCGGAAGTCAGCGGCGGCGTGGCGGCTATCAAAGCCTTGGGCGGCCCGTTCGGCGAAGTGAAATTCTGCCCGACTGGCGGCGTCAGCCCGGCCAACATCAAGAGCTACATGGCGTTGAAAAACGTGATGTGCGTGGGCGGTAGCTGGATGCTTGATCCCGAGTGGATCAAGAACGGCGACTGGGCCCGCATTCAGGAATGCACTGCCGAGGCACTGGCGCTGCTGGACTGATCGGCTATTACCAAACACTTCGTTGTGTGTTCTACGGCTTTACGGTGCGCTTGGTCGGTGCACCGTTTTTTTTTGCCCGCAAAAAAATTGTGGGAGCGAGCCTTTGTGGCGAGGGGATTTATCCCCGTTCGGCTGCGCAGCAGTCGTTAACTCTGTAAATGCGTATTGCGAATGAAATGCTGGGGCCGCTTCGCAGCCCAACGGGGATAAATCCCCTCGCCACAAAGGCTCGCTCGGGGGGACATCAAGCGATACATAGTTACCGCATCTCGCTGCTCGGCCAGCGTTAACCTGCGTTCTTCTTATGGAAGAGAGAACGTCATGGACGACAACACTCCGGTTTCACCCTCAGCAGCGGTTTACCTGCTTTCACCCGAACAGATCGCCGGTCCTTTTTTCAGAAATCCGAAATTGATCAGAAGAAACATCAGCGAAGGCATGGACGGTATTCCCTTGGTGCTGAGGCTGACGATCGTCGATGCCATGACCGGTCAACCGGTGACTGACGCGTTAGTGGATATCTGGCACTGCAACGCGCGTGGTGCGTATTCGGGCTGGAGCAAGGTCAATCCGGACAAGGAAGTCGACGTCGGCGATATAGGCTCGATCCCGCGCACTGACGATGACACTTACCTGCGAGGCGGGCAATTTACGGACAAGAACGGCATCGTGCGGTTTACCACGATCTATCCGGGGTTCTACGCCGGCCGTGCCCTGCACATTCACGTCGTGGTACGCATTATGGAAGGCAACAACTACCTGGAAGAGAGGCATGTTGCCTGGGTCGGTCAGCTCTACTTTCCCGAGGTGGCCTCGCGCTCGGTACTCAACGCCAGGGAGTACCGCGGTCGAGCCGTTTCGCCTCTGACCAACGATCAAGACTTTTTCTATGAAAACATGGGCGGCGAAGCTTCGACCTTGAACGTTCACACCCTGAGTCGGGACTCGAATAAAGACGGCTACTTCGGGCACACGACCATCGGCATCGACACATTCGCGGTATCGACGCAGATCAAGCCCGAGGACTTCGACAAACACACCGTTTGACGTCAGCGCAGTTCGGTCAACGCCCGGGCCAGTAGATCCATGTCTGCACCCGTGGTGGTAAGCCCCGGGGTGATGCGAATGCACGGACCACTCGCGGCACCACTGCGCGCCACGGTAAACAGGTTGTAGTCCTTGAGCAGCCGCTCGACCATCGCCTGTTGATCGGCGTGCCGGGTAAAGCGCATCGAAGTGATGCCGCAATACAGGCGCGGGTCGTCCGGGGTCATGACTTCGATCCCCGGCAACTCGCGTACCGCGCTTACCCAGCGGTTGCGCAGGTAATTGAGCCGAGCGCCCTTGGCAGCGGAACCGCCCATGGCCCGATGTTCCTCGAACACCAGCGGCAGGGTCAGCAGCGCCGGAATGTTGGGCGTGCTGTACGGCGTGCGGGCGCGAATGTCGGTGACCGGGAAATGCATCTCGCCCATGTCCGGGTCGATGTCGGCCAGGCGCTCGGAGGCGATGTAAATGAAGCCCAGCGTCAGCGGTGCACCGATCCATTTGTGCAGGTTGTAGCCAGCGAAGGCGATGCCCAGTTCATCGAGGTTGAACTCGATCTGGCCGAGTGCATGGGCACCGTCGAGGATCACGTCGACGCCGTGCTCTTTGGCGGCCGCAGCGATCGCCCGTACTGGCATGACCAACCCGGTGCGATGGGTGACGTGAGTCAGAGCCATCAATTTGAGTCGCGGATAACGCACGAAAGCTTCGCGGTAAGTGGCCAGCAAACTGTCGAAACTGGCGGGGTGCGAGTGTTCGATCTCGATCACTTCGACACCGCGATTACGTGCCAGCCAGCGCATGGCACTTTTGACCGTGTCGTACTCCAGATCACACATCAGCACCTGATCGCCCGGCGTCAGACGGTTGTAGTTGCGGATCAGCGATTGCAATCCGTCGGAAGCGTTGCGGGTGAGGGCGATGGTTTCGGCTGGAACGCCAACCAGTTCGGCAAGCTGCGCGCGGATCTCCAGACTTTCGCCCTGTTCGAAGCGTTGGCGCACGTGTACCGAGTTGCTGCGGTTGATGAGTTCGATGTTGCGCTGATACTCCTCGACCACCGTGCGCGACATGCGCCCGAAGTACCCGTTTTCGAGGTTGACCGGGCCGGGTTCAACCGCGTATCGGTCGGCAAAGGTTCGCCAGAAAGCTTCATCACGGGCGCGGAGGGTGTTATCGGGCATGGGCTACTCAATCAGGGGCCAGGTCTGGGGGGCGGGTCAATGGCGAGGGGCGGGTTTGCCATGTTTGGCACGCAGTGGTTCGAGCAACTCCGACAGGCCGTTGTGATCGATTTCCTGCATCAATGCCAGCAAGCCGCCGAGCTCGCCATGGGGGAAACCTTCCCGAGCAAACCAGTTCAGGTATTGGCCGGGGAGGTCGGCAATGATCCGGCCCTTGTATTTGCCGAAGGGCATTTCACGGGTAATCAACAGTTCGAGCTTTTCAGGGTTCATTCAATCAGTCGTCTTGATTCAAACAGTCTGGAAAATACAGGCATTCTGCATGCAGGCCAAATGACAGATCATGCAAATAAAGCGGATACAGATTTCGCGTTAATCGATAAGCAATTGAAATCTAAGGAATAACTTATCAATTCAACACTGGCATGCGGGATGCAACACCTATTGCATCTTTCATCAACCCGCGAGGAATTGAAAATGACCGACATGAATAAAGAAGCCATCTCTGTACTCAACGACCTGATTGAAACCAGCAAAGACGGTCAGGAAGGGTTCAAGACTTGCGCTGAAGACATCAAACACCCTGAACTCAAAAACGTGTTCGTGCAGCGCTCGGCTGACTGCGCAACGGCTGCTTCTGAGTTGCAGGCCGCCGTGCGTTCGATGGGCGGCGATCCGGAAACGTCCACCAGTGTCAGCGGTGACCTGCACCGCCGCTGGGTCGACGTGAAAGCGATGTTCACCGGCAAGGATGAAGAAGCCGTGCTGAACGAAGCCGAGCGGGGTGAAGACCATGCACTGAAGGCTTACAAAGAAGCCATCGAAAAAATCAACAAACACAATCTGGTGGGCATTCGTGACCTGGTTGAGCGTCAGTACCACGGCGTGCAACGCAATCACGATCAGGTAAAAGCCCTGCGTAACCAGGCGCGCGCACGCTCGTAAGCGTTCATTGCCTGTCAAAAACGCCAGCCAGTCTGGCGTTTTTTTGTGTCCGGGTCTTAACGCTGAAATCGGCACTTGTAGGAGCTGCCGAAGGCTGCGATCTTTTGACGGTATAGAGGTCGCTGGACAGCAAGATCAAAAGATCAAAAGATCGTCCGAACGCGGCCCGAACCTTCGGCAGCTCCTACCGTTAAATCGTCCTTTCAAGAGAGCTTTACGTGCCTATCACCCTGCAGGCTTTGTTTGCGCCTGACCGCCGCGCCTTACAGTTCGCGATCAAAACCTTGATCGGCGGCGGCCTGGCGCTGTGGCTGGCATTACGCTGGGGTCTGGAGCAACCGGCATGGGCATTGATGACGGCGTTCATCGTCGCCCAGCCCTTGTCGGGGATGGTGGTGCAGAAGGGCCTGGCGCGGCTGCTGGGGACTCTGGTCGGGACGATCATGTCCGTGGTGTTCATGGGGTTGTTTGCCCAGACGCCTTGGCTGTTTTTGTTGGCCTTGGCGTTGTGGCTGGGGTTGTGTACGGCGAGTTCGACCTTGCTGCGCAGCGCCTGGTCCTATTCATTCGTGCTGGCCGGTTACACGGTGGCGATCATCGCGCTGCCGGCCATTACTCATCCGCTGACGGTGTTTGATCAAGCCGTGGCTCGCTGCACAGAAATCTGCCTGGGCATTCTTTGCGCCACCGCCGCCAGTGCGCTGCTCTGGCCGATGCGGGTCGAACGGCAGTTGGCGGATCAGGCGCGAGCAGCGTGGCAAAGCGGTATGAACGCCGCACGTGCAACCCTGGCCGGTGATGGTCAGGCGCGTAAAGGCTTACTGGAAATCCTCGGGAGAATCGTCGCCGTCGATGCCCAGCGCGAGCATGCCTGGTTTGAAGGAAGCCTGGGGCGGCAACGAGCACGCTCGATCAGCGGCTTGAGCCAAAAGCTGTTGATGCTGCTGCGCATCGCCCGTTCGGCGCGCCGTCAGTGGAAGCAATTGGAACCCCGGGAAGCCGAGCAACTGTTGCCCTGGATGACGGAGGTTCAAGAGGCGCTCAACAACCCGGATACCGCGACCCTGCAAGCGCTGCGTCCAAGGTTGCTCGACGCTTCCCACGACACGCACATCAGCTCCGCGCAAAGTTACTGCCTGGCTCGTTTCACCTTGCTGCTCGATACCGCCATGGCGGCGACTGCGGCGTTGAAAGCGGTGGAGGAGGGCAAGGAAACGGTCGATCCACCGAGAACCCTGACACCACACCGTGACCTGTCATTGGCGCTGATGTTCGGTGCCCGAAGTGCGTTGGCGTTTCTGGTGGTCTCGTGCTTCTGGTTGGCGACCGCCTGGCCCGCTGCCTCCGGTGCGCTGCTGTTGACGTGCGTGGTGTGTAGTCTGTTTGCCAGCCGCGAGAATGGTGCTCAGATCGGCATGAGTTTTATGCGCGGGATCTTCCTGGCGATTCCGGCCGCGTTTATCGTCGGGCAGATTCTGCTGCCGCAATGGAGTGGTTTTGCCTTGCTGTGCATGGGCATGGGCGTGCCGTTGTTCCTCGGCGCGCTGGGCATGGCCAAACCGCAGATCGGTGCGACGGCTACCTCATTTTGTCTGCACTTCATCGTGCTGGTCTCGCCGCTCAATGCGATGAAATTCGATGTCGCGACGTTCTTCAACAGCGCTCAATCCATCGTGATTGGTGTCGGTGCCGCCGTGCTGGCGTTCCATTTGTTGATCCTGCGCAACCCGACGTGGCATGGCCGACGTTTGCTGGCGGCGACACTCGACGATCTGGTGCGCCTGACCCGACGCAATCTGCGCGGTGCCGAAAGCTGGTTTGGCGGGCGCATGGCCGACCGCTTGCTGCAATTGGCGCGACACTATCCCGAGTTGCCGGAACCGGCGCGCAGTCGCTGGGACGATGGCTTGCTCGGCTTGGACATCGGCGACGAATTGCTGCATTTGCGTTTGAGTCTGGCGGTGGCGCAGGCACCGGTTAGTGCGCCTCAGCGGCGTTATCTCGAACAGCTGGAAAAAATCCTCGAACAAGGCCCGGCCGGCAGTCGCGCCGAGGCGTTGGTGCAGCCGAGTGAAGAATTCTTGAAGACCTTGTACGCATTGCCCCCCAGCGATGCGGTGAAACTGGCCCAAGGTGCGGTGCTGCAATTGCAAAGCAGCTGGCGCGCCTGGTGCCGTCAACAGGAGCAAAGCCATGGGCTTGCGTGAGTGGTCGGTGGGTGGCGTGCTGCTCAGTCCGTTTCTGATTTATGTGCTGCTGGCGCTGCTCGTCACTGGAGCCTTGCGTATGCTCTTGCGCCTGACGCCGGTGGGCCGCTGGATCTGGCACGAAGCATTGTTTGATTGCGCCTTGTACGTCTGTGTATTGACCTTGATCACCGTCGTCCTCGGACCTTTATAAGGAGTTGAAAATGCGTACACCGATACGTGTCGCGGTGACCTTGTGCCTGGTGGCGGCGGCGATATTTGCCGGCTTCCATTTGTGGCAGTACTACATGCTCACGCCTTGGACTCGGGATGCGCGGATCCGCGCCGACGTGGTGGTGATCGCGCCGGACGTCTCGGGTTGGGTGCGTGAGCTCAAGGCTTTTGATAACCAGCAGGTCAAGGCTGGCGATTTATTGCTGAGCATTGATCGCGACCGTTTCGAAGCGGCGCTGGAGAAAGCTCAAGCGGTGGTGCAGACCCGTCAGCAGCAGTTAAATCTGCGCGAGAAAGAAGCCAGCCGCCGCGCCGCCCTCGGTCCACAGGCCATCAGCGCCGAACTGCGCGAGAACGCGCAGATCAACGCCGGCATCGCCCGTGGCGAACTGCGTGAAGCCCAGGCCGAGGCCAAGGTTGCGCAACTCAACCTCGCGCGAAGTCAGGTCCATGCGCCGCGCAATGGTCACATCACCAACCTGCGTCTGGCAGAAGGGAACTACGTGAATGCCGGGCAATCGGTGATGGCGTTGATCGACGATTCGACTTTCTATGTGCAGGCGTATTTCGAAGAAACCAAGCTGCCACGGATTCGTGTGGGCGATCCGGTGAAGGTCTGGTTGATGAGTGCGGGGGAGGCGTTGCAGGGGCATGTGGAAAGCATCAGTCGCGGGATTACCGATCGCAATACCACGCCGGATGGGCAGTTGCTGGCAGAGGTCGAGCCGACGTTTAACTGGGTGAGGCTGGCGCAGCGGATTCCGGTAAGGATCAAGATTGATCAGTTGCCGGAAGGGATGAATTTGAGTTCGGGGATGACGGCGAGTGTGCAGGTGCAGGAAGGGCCGTGAGATCAAAAGATCGCAGCCTCGTTTCACACGACAGCTTCTACAGGTATATGGCAAACCCTGTAGGAGCTGTCGTGTGAAACGAGGCAGCGATCTTTTGAGGCAATCAACCGATGCTGATTGCCGGCAGCTTAGGCAACGTCACCGTCTGTTGCTTACGCGGCGCCAGAATCTCCGCCTCGCCATCCACTACCAACTCATCACGCTGGTTAAACACGCGAGTGGCAATCCGCACACGAAACTTCGGCAGCTTCTCGAGAATCTCCAGACGCACGGTCAGCGTGTCGCCAATCTTCACCGGCTTCTGAAAGCTCATCTGCTGACCGATATAAATAGTCCCCGGCCCAGGCAACTCGCAGGCAACGGCAGCGCTGATCAGCGCACCGCTGAACATGCCGTGAGCAATGCGCTCCTTGAACATGGTGCCGGCGGCGAATTCAGCGTCCAGGTGCACCGGGTTGTGATCGCCGGACATCGCGGCGAACAACTGAATGTCGCGCTCTTCGACCGTCTTGCTGTAGCTGGCGGTCTGGCCGACTTCAAGGGCTTCGTAAGGGGTGTTGGTAACCTGGGTCATCTGTTTCAATTCCTGTCACGAATAAATAAATTCAAAAAAACTATTCCGATCTGGGTGGCCGACGGTGGCTCAGCGCCTGGGCGATCCAGCTCAACACGTCATTGATCACTTCATCGCGGTTGCTCTCGTTGAACAGTTCATGCCGTGCCTGCGGGTAAATAGTCAGTTGCAGGCTCTGGCTGCCGGCCGCGCGCAGCGCATGGGCCAGATCTTTCAGACGCTTGCCATCGCTCACCGGATCACATTCACCGCCGATGACCAGCAACGGCAGGCCCGGATCAATCTGAGCGAGATTGGACGCTTTGCTGATTTGCTGCAACCCACCGAGCAAATCGATCCACAGCTGATTGGTGCAGCGAAAGCCGCAGAGCGGGTCGTTGGCGTACAGATCGACCTGGGCCGGGTCGCGGCTGAGCCAGTCGAACCGCGTGCGCACCGGTTTGAATTTCTTGTTGAACGAACCGAACGACAGCCATTCGATTAGCGCGCTGCGACCCTTCGGGCCCTGACGCAAACGTTCTAACCGCGCAATCTGCCGCGCCGCGCGATACAGCGCCACCGGTTGGAAGTTCGACCCGCTGAGAACGGCCCCGTGCAAGCTCGCGCTGTGGTGCAGCAGATAAGCCTGGGCGATGTAGCTGCCCATGCTGTGACCGAGCAACACAATCGGCATTCCCGGATGTTGTTGGCCGATGTGCTGGTTGAGGCTCGCCAGGTCGCCGACCACCTTGCACCAACCGTCATCGTCGGCGAAATGGCCGAGTGTCCCGTTTTCGGCAGTTTTGCCATGTCCGCGCAGGTCCGGCGCATACACACCGTAGCCCTGATCACAGAGTTTTTCCGCCAGACGCGCGTAGCGGCCACTGTGTTCCGCCATTCCGTGGGCCAGCAGGATCACCGCTTTTAAAGGTGCGGCGGGCAGCCACTGGTTGACGAAGAGGCGGCTGCGGTCACTCGCGGTCAGCCAGAAAGTGTCGTGGATCATGGCGATTCCTTTGCATTGGGCTGCATGTGGCATGGGCGTCGTTGCATTGTATAGCGCATCCAAAGCGCGCCGTCTGATCAGGCCACGCCACGGCAGCAAGATTCACACGATCAATGTCGACCGTGCGCATATTTGCCTGATTCGCCATAGCTGCTAGTGTCCGTGAAGCTCCGTTTTTCGCTTTTGTTTTACAGGAAGGACAGAAAAGCGGCCCCGGATAGGTTCAGGTAAAGAGGACAAGAACAATGCAACCTGATTTCTGGAATGACAAACGCCCGGCCGGCGTGCCCCTGGACATCGATCAAGGGGCCTACAAGTCGGTGATCGAGGTGTTCGAGCGTTCCTGCAAGAAATTTGCTGACCGCCCGGCATTCAGCAACATGGGCGTCACCCTGACCTACGCCGAACTGGAACGCTACAGCGCAGCGTTCGCCGGTTACCTGCAAGCCCACACCGACCTGGTGCCGGGGGATCGCATTGCAGTGCAGATGCCCAACGTCCTGCATTACCCGATTGCCGTGTTCGGTGCCTTGCGCGCCGGGCTGATCGTGGTCAACACCAACCCGCTGTACACCGCGCGGGAGATGCGTCATCAGTTCAAGGACTCCGGTGCCCGGGCGCTGGTCTACCTGAACATGTTCGGGGCCAAAGTCCAGGAAGTGCTGCCCGACACCGACATCCAGTACCTGATCGAAGCGAAGATGGGCGACCTGATGCCCGCCGCCAAGGGCTGGCTGGTCAATACGATGGTGAGCAAGGTCAAGAAGATGGTCCCGGCGTACTCCTTGCCGCAGGCCATTTCCTTCAAGAGCGCACTGCGTCTGGGCCGGGGTCTGGGCATCAAGCCGCTGAAGATCGGGCTCGACGACATCGCCGTGCTGCAATACACCGGCGGCACCACCGGTCTGGCCAAGGGCGCGATGCTGACCCACGGCAACCTGGTGGCCAACATGCAGCAAGTGCGGGCGTGCCTGGAGCAGTTCGGCAATGACGGCCAGCCGCTGTTGCGCGAAGGGCAAGAGGTCATGGTCGCGCCGCTGCCGCTGTACCACATCTATGCGTTCACCGCGAATTGCATGTGCATGATGGTGTCGGGCAACCATAACGTGCTGATCACCAACCCGCGGGACATCGGCGGTTTCATCAAGGAGCTGAAGAATTGGCGGTTCTCGGCGTTGCTGGGGCTCAACACGCTGTTCGTCGCGCTGATGGACCATCCGGATTTCAAGACCCTGGATTTCTCCAGCCTAAAACTCACCAACTCCGGCGGCACCGCGCTGGTCAAAGCCACCGCCGAGCGCTGGGAACAGCTCACCGGTTGCCGCATCACCGAAGGTTACGGCCTGACCGAAACCTCGCCGGTGGCCTGCACCAACCCGTACGGCGACAAGTCGCGCCTCGGCACGGTCGGCCTGCCGGTGCCGGGCACCACGCTGAAAGTCATCAACGATGAAGGCGTCGAGCAGGCGCTGGGCGAGCGCGGCGAACTGTGCATCAAGGGCCCGCAGATCATGAAGGGCTACTGGCAGAAACCCGACGCCACCGCCGAAGTGCTGGATGCCGAGGGCTGGTTCAAGTCCGGTGACATCGCGGTGATCGACCCGGACGGTTTTGTGCGCATCGTCGATCGCAAGAAAGACATGATCATCGTCTCGGGTTTCAACGTGTACCCGAACGAGATCGAAGACGTGGTGATGGCTCACCCGAAAGTCGCCAACTGTGCGGTGATCGGGGTGCCGGACGAGCGTTCGGGGGAGGCGGTGAAGCTGTTTGTGGTGGCCCGTGAAACGGGTGTCAGCCTTGAAGAGCTGAAGGCTTACTGCAAGGAAAACTTCACGGCGTACAAAGTGCCCAAGCACATCGTCTTGCGAGAGTCGTTGCCGATGACGCCGGTGGGCAAGATATTGCGGCGGGAGTTGCGTGATATCGCCTAACTGGTCGTAGACCGAGGTGCTGCCTAGAGATCGCAGCCTTCGGCAGCTCCTACAGGTGATCGCATTCCTTTGTAGGAGCTGCCGAAGGCTGCGATCTTTTGCTTTTAAGCCCCATATTTATGGGGCTTTCAAGGCTTTATAGAATTTTTGCTCTAAAATGACTGCTTGCTATTCTTGAGTCATTAAAGTGACTGTAGAGGCGGCTTTTGGCGCTAGTCGGCCCTTGGCAAAGCTGCTACTCTCGGCGCGCTTTGTGACTTCTCGGCCTCTATAAAAAGCCAGACTCACCAACAAACACACACCAATAATAATCGCATCAAATGCGGTGATGAATTCGCGTTGCTGAGGAGTGGGCTTCCATGATCGAAGACTTTTGGAAGGATAAGTACCCTGCCGGGATTGCTGCCGACATCAATCCGGACGAGTATCCGAATATTCAGGCGGTGTTGAAGCAGTCCTGCCAACGCTTTGCCGACAAACCGGCGTTCAGCAACCTGGGCAAGACAATCACCTACGGTGAACTGTACGAATTGTCCGGTGCCTTTGCCGCGTACCTGCAACAGCATACCGACTTGCAGCCGGGCGATCGAATCGCCGTGCAGCTGCCCAACGTGTTGCAGTACCCGGTCGCCGTCTTCGGTGCCATCCGCGCCGGGCTGATCGTGGTCAACACCAACCCGCTGTACACCGCGCGGGAAATGGAACACCAATTCAACGACTCCGGTGCCAAAGCCCTGGTCTGCCTGGCCAACATGGCGCACCTGGCCCAGATCGTCGTGCCGAAAACCGGCGTCAAGCACGTGATCGTGACCGAAGTGGCCGACCTGCTGCCGCCGCTCAAGCGCCTGCTGGTCAACAGCGTCATCAAGTACGTGAAGAAGATGGTCCCGGCGTATCACTTGCCCAAGGCCATCAAGTTCAACGACGTATTGAGCAAGGGCCACGGCCAGCCAGTCGCTGAAGCCAACCCGGCCAGCAGCGACGTTGCCGTGCTGCAATACACCGGCGGCACCACCGGCGTGGCCAAGGGCGCGATGCTGACCCATCGCAACCTGGTGGCGAACATGCTGCAGTGCAAGGCGCTGATGGGTTCCAACCTCAATGAAGGTTGCGAGGTCCTGATCACGCCGCTGCCGCTGTACCACATCTATGCCTTCACCTTTCATTGCATGGCGATGATGCTGATCGGCAACCACAACATCCTGATCAGCAACCCGCGCGATTTGACGGCGATGGTCAAGGAACTGTCGAAGTGGAAATTCAGCGGTTTTGTTGGGCTGAACACTCTGTTCGTGGCCCTGTGCAACAACGAAGGTTTCCGCAAGCTGGATTTCTCTGCACTGAAAGTCACCCTGTCCGGTGGCATGGCCCTGCAATTGGCTGCGGCCGAGCGCTGGAAAGCGGTCACCGGTTGCGCCATCTGTGAAGGTTACGGCATGACCGAAACCAGCCCGGTGGCCACCGTCAACCCAATCCAGAACATCCAGATCGGCACCATCGGTATTCCGGTTCCGTCGACCCTGTGCAAAATCATCGACGATGCCGGCGTTGAACAGGCGTTAGGCGACATCGGCGAGCTGTGTGTGAAAGGTCCGCAAGTGATGAAGGGTTACTGGCAGCGTCAGGACGCCACCGATGAAATCCTCGACAGCGAAGGCTGGTTGAAGACCGGTGACATCGCGCTGATCCAGCCTGACGGTTACATGCGCATCGTCGATCGCAAGAAAGACATGATCCTGGTCTCCGGTTTCAACGTGTACCCGAACGAACTGGAAGACGTGCTCGCGACTCTGCCAGGCGTGCTGCAATGCGCCGCCATCGGCGTGCCGGACGAGAAGTCGGGCGAGGCGATCAAGATCTTCATCGTCGCCAAACCGGGCGTGACCCTGACCAAGGAAACGGTGATGGAGCACATGCGTGCCAACGTCACCGGCTACAAGGTTCCGCGCTCCGTGGAGTTCCGCGATGCGCTGCCGACTACCAACGTCGGCAAGATCCTGCGCCGCGAGTTGCGCGACGAAGAGCTGAAGAAGCTCGGCGTCAAGAAGGTAAGCGCGTAACAAACAAAAGCCCCGCAGATGCGGGGCTTTTTGTTGAAGATCAAAAGATCGCAGCCTTCGGCAGCTCCTACATGGAATTGATGTACACCCTGTAGGAGCTGCCGAAGGCTGCGATCTTTTGCTTTTAAAGGCGGAACTGCGCGAAATTGACGTTGGTACCCGCCGGGCGCATGTCCTGGAGGTACGAGTCCTTGTCGGCGCTCAGTTCCAGGCTCAAGGCCGCTTTGCGTTTACCTTCGTTGCGCACCACCAGACCTTCGAGCTTCTCGCGCAGGAACACCGTCGGCACTTTCAGGTGCAGCAGTTCGTCGGAATCCGGGGTGTGCATCAGCAGGTGAACCCATTCGTACTGACCAATGGCCAGACGCGCGACCGGAATATCGAACCACCAGATGTTGCGGTTGCGGTTCAATTCGGTGAAATGGCAGTTGTTGACGCCAAGCACAGCACCGCCAAGTTCCTGGTTTCTGCGGGCAATGGCCTGCTTTTTATCGAGTTTCATAACATTCCTACGGGATTGGATCTTCAGCGCCATGGCCTGAATACGTTGCGCATTCTCGGGGGTTGGTCGGCAAACATAAAGCCCAACCTGCACTGAACGATGAAATGTGCTGCTGAAAATAAATGAAACTCCGCGCAAACGCCTCCGGTCAACCTTGTGTAACGACTTTTCTCGTTCAATTGTTCACAGGAGAAACACCATGAGCAGCACTGGCGATAAAGCAAAAGGCTTGGCCAACGAAGCAGTCGGCAACGTCAAACAAGGCGTCGGCAAGGCAACCGGCAACGACAAAATGCGCACCGAAGGTGTGGTGCAGGAAAGGAAAGGCGAAGCCCAGCAAGCGGTTGGCAAAGCCAAAGACGCGATCAAGAAAGGCATCGACAAGGCGTGATCCGGCCTTTGACGAGCAACAGAAACGGCCATCCGCGGATGGCCGTTTTTGTGTCAGCCTGAACTTGCACAAGGAAATTGTTTCAAACTCGCCAAGTAGGCTACTTTGATGTAGAAAACGGCCCCTGAGTCGCCACGACTTCGACCAAATTTGCGGCGAAAGGAGACGCTAATGTTTTTCCCACACATGAAAGGCCAGCGCCTGCACCGTGTCATGGTGCGCACGATCACCGAGTTCGTCGACGACGAGATGTCGACCTATGCCTCGGCGTTGGCCTATCAGATGCTGTTCTCGCTGTTTCCCTTCATTCTGTTCCTGATCGCCCTGATCGGTTTCTTGCACCTGCCGGACTTCTTCTCCTGGCTGCGCCTGCAATCGGAACTGGTCCTGCCGCCCCAGGCGCTGGAACAGGTGAACCCGGTCATCGACCAGCTCCAGCAATCCAAGGGTGGCTTGCTGTCGGTCGGTATCGTGATTGCCCTGTGGACCGCGTCCGCCGGTGTGCGGCTGATGATGAGCGCGATGAACGCCGCCTACGACGTGGTCGAAGGCCGGCCGGCGTGGAAGCGTTTCCCGCTGTCGATTTTCTACACTATCGGCATCGCCGGCATGCTGCTGGTGGCCGCTGCGCTGATGGTGCTCGGGCCGCAGGTGATGGGCTGGATCGCCTCGCAAGTCGGCCTCGAAGACTTCATCGTGACCCTCTGGACCATCGTGCGCTGGCCGGTGGTGGTGATTCTGTTGATGATGGCGGTGGCGCTGATTTATTACGTCATGCCCGACGTCAAACAAGAGTTTCGCTTCATCACCCCCGGTTCGGTGCTGGCCGTGGTGGTGTGGATCCTTGCATCGGTGGGCTTCGGTCTGTACGTCAAAACATTCGCCGACTACAACGCCATGTATGGCAGTATCGGCGCGATCATCGTGCTGTTGCTGTATTTCTACATTTCCGCCGCGGTGCTGTTGCTCGGCGCCGAGATGAATGCCGTGATCGAACACATGTCCACCGAGGGCAAGGACCCTGGCGAAAAGGTCCCCGGCGAGCTCGATCACGAACCCAAACACCACGTGTCGGGACTGGGTCGGGATCACTCGATCAAGCCGACCACTGACGAAGTCATCAAATGATCCGTGAAATTCTGAAAATGGGCGACGAGCGCCTGCTGCGCATTGCCCCGCCGGTGCCCGCCGAAATGTTCGACAGCCCTGAGCTGTGGCAACTGATCGACGACATGTTCCAGACCATGGAAAGTGTCGGTGGCGTTGGCCTGGCTGCGCCGCAGATCGGTGTCGACCTGCAACTGGTGATCTTCGGTTTCGAGCACAGCGAACGCTATCCGGACGCCGAAGCCGTGCCGCAGACGATTCTGATCAACCCGTTGATTACGCCGTTGAGCCCGACGCTGGAAGAGGGTTTCGAAGGCTGCCTGTCGGTGCCCGGCCTGCGTGGCGCGGTGGATCGCTATCAGCACATTCGGTACGAAGGTTTCGATCCCAAGGGCAATCCGATCGTGCGCGTTGCCGAGGGCTTCCATGCGCGGGTTGTGCAGCATGAATGCGATCACCTGATCGGCCGGTTATACCCGTCGCGCATCAGTGACTTCAGCAAGTTCGGGTTTACCGAAGTGATGTTCCCGGATCTCGATCCGAACTCAGACGATTAAACAGCTAAAAAAAGATCGCAGCCTTCGGCAGCTCCTACAGGTGTACGTAGAACCCTGTAGGAGCTGCCGAAGGCTGCGATCTTTTGATATTCACTGTTATTTCGCTGGTTCGATGAACCGCAAGCCATCCGGTCAATCTCACCGTGCCAACCCCATGGCGATCATCGGTTTGCTCCGCGCATAACGGCTCAAGCGTTCCGCCATGGAGTAGGGCAGTGGCGGGTCGAAGGTAAAACCGCGACGTTCATAAAACCCGCGCAAGTCCGGATGACAAAACAGCCACACAGGGCCTTCAAGATCTTTGAGTGCCTCGGCGATCAACGCCGCAGCGATACCCTGTTCTCGGCAGGCCGGATCGACAAACAAACCCGTCAGCCAATGCCCGTCCGCCACCGGTCGCAAACACAGTGCGCCAATGATCTCTTCGCGCCTGGCCACCCAGAGTTGAGCGTCGCGGACCGCTTTCATCGACGATTGGTGAGCGCGATAAAACTTGTTCATCAAGGGCCATAAAGGCTCGGCGAGCAAGGTGTAGTGGGTGTTGGGCATGGTCTTCGACTGTCGGTGCGCAAAGCGGGCGATTATAAAAGAACGCGCGCGCAGCGATAGGTGTATACCTGATCTCACATCCCGTATGAGTGGAGTAAGTATCATGGCCAAAGGCATGGATTCAAAAAAAGCGGCAAAGAAAAAACCGGCAAAAACCGCCGACGAAAAGCGCGCGGACAAGAAGGCCAAGAAGGTGGATGTGTTCGGTCATTGATCCCGTGACAAGGGAGCCCAGCCTCGGGCTCCCGCTGCTTCTGACGAAATAACCAAATAATCTGCAAGAAAACCCTGCGCCATTGCACAGAAGGGGATTGGTCCCCGATCTGAGCAACGCCATGCCCCATTACTTCGATACCGCCCACCGTGAAGAAATCGACACCCTGCGCCAACGCCTGACCGCTCGCACCGAGTGGCCGACCTGGTTGCTGCTGATCGGCGTGTACGCTGGTTGGTTCAGCATTGTTTTGGGGAGCCATCGGCTGGGGCTCTGGTGGAGCACGGTGCTGTTGATTCCGTTGGTGGTGCTCTGGTTGTCGGTGCAGCACGAATTGCTTCACGGGCATCCGACCCGTTGGACATTGCTCAATAAAGTCCTCGGCTACGCGCCGTTCGCCGTCTGGTATCCCTACACCCTGTATCGCGACAGCCATTTGCTGCATCACCGCGACGAAGACCTGACCCTCCCCGGTCGCGATCCGGAAAGCCGTTACCTGAGCGCCGAGCAATGGCAGGGCAGTTCGCTCTTCGAACAATGCCTGTACTGGCTGAACAAAACCGTGCTCGGGTGCTTCATGCTCGGCGCGCCGTTGGCTCTGCTGGCGCTGGCGAAGGAAGAACTGCAGCGGCTGATCAACGGTGAGCGGCAGGCCTGGTTGATGTGGTTGAGCCACGGCACGTTGACCCTGCTGATGTTGCTGTTTATCGCCCGCTACAGCGTGCTGCCGGTGTGGCATTACCTGTTGCTGATCAGCGTGCCGGCGCTATCGATTGCGATGATTCGCTCCTACTATGAACACCGTCCCCACGCCGAGCCCGCGCAAAGGACAGTCATTAATGAAGCCGCCTGGCCGTGGCGCTGGCTGTTCCTCAACCTCAATCTGCATTTGGTGCATCACGACTTGCCAGGGCTGCCCTGGTACGACTTGCCCCGCGCCTACCGCGCGCGTCGCGAGCAATGGCTGGCGCGCAGCGGCGGCTTTCTGGTGCAGGGTTATGGCCAGTTGTGGCGTCAGCATGGAGTGAAGGCCATCGACAGCCCGCGGCATCCGTTTCACTGATTTTTATGATCGACACCACTCCCTGTGGGAGCGAGCTTGCTCGCGATAGCGTTGGATCAGTCAACAGGTGTGTTGGATGAGAAATAGCCATCGCGAGCAAGCTCGCTCCCACATTTGAATGTCGTTATATTGGAACATTTTGATGACACAACACTTCGCCGAACTCCTGATGTACGTCGCCCCCGAGCCGATCCGCGAGGCCAACGAGCGCTGGCTGACGCGAATGCTCGAGCGACTGGGTGCCACTCGACTTAGCGCCGAAGGGCTATCGCTGATGGACCTCTGGTTGTCCCCGCACTTGCTGTTGACCCAAACCTGCGGCTACCCGCTGATGACCGCGTTGCGCGGTCGGGTCCGGGTCATCGGTCGTCCTCGTTATGAGCTGCCAGACGCTAACGGCGGCAACCATTGCAGCCTGTTGCTGAGTCGCGCTGATGATCCACGGCGCAGCTTACTGGCCTTTCGCGACAGTCGTGGGGTGATCAATGGCGAAGACTCCAACAGCGGCATGAACCTGTTGCGTCACCGTCTGGCGCCGTTGCATCGAGAGGGGCAGTTCTTCGCCAGTGTCGGTATCAGCGGCAGCCACCGCGAAAGTCTGCGCGGGTTGCGTGAAGGGACAGCGGATCTGGCGGCCATCGACAGCGTGACCTTCGCCTATCTGGCGCGGCACGCCGAAGAAGAAGTGGCCGGCCTGCGGGTCATTGCGCGAAGTGCATTCAGTCCGACCTTGCCGTTTATCACCGCCGCGACCGTCACCGATGAACAGGCTGAAGAGCTGCGGCAGGTGATGAACACGACGTTGCAGGCGTTGCCCAACGTCGCTGAAGTCCTCGGCCTGCACGAGGTTCTGCCGGCCAGCGAAAGCGACTATCAGATTGTGCTCGACTATCAGCTAGAGGCTGAAGCGCTGGGGTATGGGCGATTGCGGTAGGCAGAATCAAAAGATCGCAGCCTCGCTTCGCTCGACAGCTCCTACAGGTGTACGCCGATATCCTTGTAGGAGCTGTCGAGTGAAACGAGGCTGCGATCTTTTGATGTTTAATTCTTAAATGGAATATAAAAATGCTTTTTAAGTATTATTAATGAATAAGGCTCCTTGCTAGGATCGCGTCACCGGATCACCGGACATTCAGCGACCCCTAACCCTTGGAGCCTCTATGTCCGGCACCGACCTTTCCCATCGCAACGACGTGGGCGGCTTGTTCCGCGCGCATTACCCCTGGCTGTGCGCACGGTTGCGCCGGCACCTGGGGGCCAGTTCCAGCGTCGAAGACATCGCTGCCGAAACCTTTTTACAGTTGCTCGAATCGCCGGGGCTGACCCCGATCCGCGAGCCTCGCGCCTTGCTCACCACCATTGCCCAGCGGTTGATCTATCAGCTCTGGCGCCGCCGTGATCTGGAACGCCAACACCTCGATCAGTTGCAACACCTCGATCAGCAGCAAGCGATCTCGCCCGAAGAACGGGTGCAACTGACCCAGGCCTTGCATGGCCTCGACCGCACGCTTGAGCGCTTGCCGGGCAAGGTTCGCGCAACTTTCCTGTTGTCGCGAATCGACGGTCTGACCTACCCGCAAATCGCCGCCGAACTGGGCATTTCCCAGCGCTCGGTCAGCGTTTACATGACTCGCACTCAAGCCCTGTGCGCCCGGCACAGCGCCAACCAATCCTTGAATCCCCTGACCCGGAGGTCCGCATGAGATCGATCAAAACCCTGCTCGGCAGTTCGCTGCTGGCCCTGAGCCTTGTGGCAACCCACGTTCCCGCCGCGGAGAAAACTGCGCCAATCCATTTCGGTGACATCACCTGGGAAAGTGGCAGCCTGATCACCGAAATCCTGCGATTGATTGTCGAGAAAGGTTACGGCTACCCGACAGATACCTTGCCGGGCAGCACCGTCAGCCTCGAAGCGGCGTTGGCCAAGAACGATATTCAAGTGATCGGCGAAGAGTGGGCCGGGCGCAGTCCGGCGTGGGTCAAAGCCGCGTCGGAAGGCAAAGTGTTTGGGTTGGGCGACACGGTCAAGGGCGCCACTGAAGGCTGGTGGGTGCCGGAATACGTGATCAAGGGCGACCCCGAACGCGGCATCAAACCCTTGGCCCCGGAGCTGAAATCCGTCGCTGATCTGGCGCGTTACAAGGATGTGTTCCGCGACCCGGAAGACCCGAGCCGAGGACGCTTCCTCAACAGCCCGACCGGCTGGACCTCGGAGATCGTCAACAGTCAGAAACTCAAGGCCTATGACCTGACCGGCAGCTTCGTCAACTTCCGCACCGGCTCCGGGGCGGCGCTGGACGCCGAGGTGGCTTCGTCGTTCCGTCGTGGCAAACCGGTGTTGTTCTACTACTGGTCGCCGACGCCGCTGTTGGGGCGTTTCAAATTGGTGAAACTCGACGAGCCGGCCTTCGACGCCGAAGCCTGGAAGACCCTGGCCGACGCCAATAACCCGAATCCAAAGGGCACTCGGTCGATGCCGGCCAGCCTGGCGATCGGTGTGTCCGCGCCGTTCAAGGCGCAGTACCCGGACTTGGTGGCGTTCTTCGAAAAGGTCGATCTGCCGATTGATCTGTTGAACCATACCCTCGGCCAGATGAGCGAAAAGCGCCTGCAACCGCGTCAGGTGGCCGAAGCGTTTTTGCGTGATCAGCCGCAGATTTGGAAGGGCTGGGTTCCCGGTGAAGTGGCCAATCGTGTCACCGCGGGGTTGTGAACGGGCTTTCCCCGTGTGAGGCGTAATGGCGCCGATTGTCGAACCTGTTATTTGTGACAGTAGACAGACAATTGTAATGAATGAACTCTGTTCTCTATTCGCGCTGGATCTTTTCAGCGTTTAAAGAATGGAGTTTGTTTCATGAAAACCAGAGGGTTCGTTGGGTTCGCGATTGTGTGTGCCAGCATTAGCGCACTGTTCGTTTTTTATGCGACGCAAGCACCGGTCAAACAACACCGGTATGCACTGTTTAATCCCAGCATGACGGCTGAACAAAAAGTAGAGGTACAACAGCAAATTGATCGGCAGCTCAGTCGGAAATCGGGCGGACAGCAAGTCAGTTCAACTCAAGTGGCTTATCGCAACGGTGCCGTTGTGCTGACGTTCCCGGTACCCGGTGATACACGGCAGTCGGATGCCACCTGTGATTACGGTTATTTTTGTGTCTGGGATGCCTGGGATTTTGCAGGCAGGAAACTGTCGCTGCTCAGTACGCCGACAAGCCGCCCCGTCAACTTGGTGGACTACGGCATGGGATATCAGGTCTCGTCCTGGCAGCACAACAATAGAATCCATTCCGTGAAGATTTTCGGCGTGGATGGGCCTCGGGCGAAGGGCAGCCTGATGATGAGCAATATCAAGGAAGTTGGCTTGGGGAAGGGCTGCTGTCCGTTCAGCATTCCCGAACAGCCTAGCGTTACGGGAGCATGGACTGAAGTCTACTCACAGCGTCAATTGGTCGAATTTAACGACCGGATGGTCAGCGTCGCGTTTTCTCCCATGTTTATTTTATTTGCTCAGTAGGGTCCCGTTAGAGGGTAATGCTGTTCACTTAAGCGCGGGCGTCCACATTTGTGGCGAGGGGATTTATCCCCGTTCGGCTGCGAAGCAGTCGTAATCCAGACAACTTAGTCTGTCTGAAAAGACGCTGGGGCCGCTTCGCAGCCCAACGGGGATAAATCCCCTCGCCACAGGTTCTTGCTCGACTGAAGAATGTCTTAAGTGAACAGCATTGCCGTTAGAGGGACCCTTTTTAGTTGTTGCAGCGCCGTTAAAGCGAAGCGAGAAACTTGTCGACCACTTGGCTGCTGCCGTTTTCGCTGCTGCTGTTTTCTTTCTCGGCCTGCGCCAGTTTGATCTTGTCTTGCATGCGCTCGGCAATCTCTTTACCGATCGCCAGTTGTTTTTCCGGCGGCATGGCTTTTAAGTCATCTTCCGTCAGCCCCATCTCTTGCAAAATACTGTCGCGCAACCGCTGTTCCGGTGTTTTGCTCATGTACTCCTTGAAGGCGTCCGTGGCTGTTTCAACATCGGCCGGTAGTTGGGCGGACGAGGCTTGCAGTCCCACGCGGGTTTTGGCGAACGCCTCATCAACGTTGTCGCTGATCCGGGTCGCTTCGCTGACCTGTTGCGTGGCGATTTGGGTCGCGGAGTCCTGGACCTGCCTGCTGGCTTGCGCGGTTTGCGTCTGCACATTGTTTTGCAGGGCTTGGGTCATGGCGGCTTGCAGGCCGCCCTGAAGTCCGGCGGCAGCGTCCGTGATCGGTTCGTCGCCGGGCCGCTTGGGGAGGGGCGCCACCAGGTTTTGTTTTGCACTGACCAACATGATGAATAGACCTTGTAGGTATTTGCGGTGCAGTGCTTTCAGCAAATAGTGTGCCTAATGAAAAACACTAACAAAATCAATTGGTTGTGGTTTTACGGCTCAAGGGTAACCGAGGGGTTGCGGTCAACCTTTGCCGCCGGACGGCAGAGGTCGACCGCACGTTGGCTCAGCGATGAGCGATGTTTTCCAGTGCCAGGTTGCGGGTTCTTGGGCCGAACCAGCCGATGGTCAGCATCACGATCAGCATGCTGCCGACAATGAACGCCAGCACACCCGGCGTGCCGAAGTGCTCGAGGAAAATCCCGATCAGCAAACTGCTGAACACCGTCGACAATCGACTGAATGAATAACAAAACCCCACCGCCCGGGCGCGGATGTTGGTCGGGAACAATTCGCTTTGGTATGAGTGATAACTGAAGCTCAGCCAAGCGTTACAGAAGGTGATCATCACCCCGCAGAAGATCAGGCCGAAGGCGCTGGTTTGCAGGGCGAACAAGGTGCCGAAGGTCATGGCACCCAAGGCCGAGCCGACAATCTGCCACTTGTTCTCGAAGCGGTTGGCGAACTTCACGAACAGCAACGGCCCGAGCGGGTAGGCGAGGGTGATGATGAAGGCGTACATCAGGCTGTGCGTCACGCTCACGCCCTGGCCGGAGAGCAGCGCCGGCAACCAGTTGCCGAAGCCGAAGAAACCGATGGCCTGGAACACGTGGAAGACAATCAGCATCAACGCCCGACGGCGATAAGGCGGCTGCCAGATATCAGCGAAACGGCCCGTACCCTGGACATCCACCGCCGCCAGTTCCGGTTCATCCAGCGGCTTGCCCTGATCCTTCACGCAGCGGGCTTCGATGCCATCGAGAATCTTGCTGGCTTCGTCGAACCGTCCATGCTGGGCCAACCAGCGCGGCGACTCCGGCAACCGCGAACGCAGCCACCAGATGAATAGCGCAAACACCGCGCTCGCCAACACCACCCAACGCCAGCCGGACACACCGAACGGCGCTTGCGGCACCAGCCACCACGACATCAACGCCACCGCCGGCACCGACAGAAACTGTATGAAAAACGCGAAGGCAAATGCCGAGCTGCGCATGCGCTTGGGCACCAGTTCCGAGAGGTAGGCGTCGATGGTCACCAGTTCGATACCCAGTCCGATGCCCACCAAAAAACGCATGCAGATGATGCCAATGGCTGAACTCTGAACGCCCATCGCCACCGTCGCGACCGTGTACCAGATCAATGCGAAGGTGAAGATCGCGCGTCGGCCAAAACGATCGGCCAACGGGCTCAACAGACTGGCGCCAAGGAACAACCCGAGAAACGTCGCCGAGGCGAAGGCGGCCTGATCGGAGAAGCCGAACACGCCTTGGCTGCCGGTGGCGAAGATGCCGTCGCGAATCAGGCCGGGGCTGATGTAGGCCGTCTGAAACAGGTCATAGAGCTCGAAAAAACCACCGATCGAGAGTAGCGCCACCAATCGCCAGATTGTGGAGACGGCGGGGAGTCGGTCGATGCGGGCGGAAATCTGCGCGGCCCGAACGGGGTCGATTCCGTCAGGTTGAGCAAAGGCGGGGGAGTGGGCAGTCATGGGCTGATCCAATGCTTATCGTTGGAGAAGCTTAGCCTGCTATCGGAAATGAATGATTGTGAAACTCGGCGGCTTTGCGTCGAGATTCACTCAGTTATTGCAATGAATGTTTACATTTTAGCGATTTGTAGCGCGGGAGCCGCTCAAGGCAGTCCGTTGCAGCCATGTTTCAGGAATCCCGGGCGTTGTGCCAACCGTTGGAAATACTCGTCGATGGCGGGGTAGTCGGGACGCTCCATCGGTGTCATCAGCCAGCGGTTGACCGACAGCCCGATGACGATGTCCGCCAGCGTGAAGTATTGCCCGGCGACATACGCTTTGGTGGCCGCGAGCTGATGCTCGAGGATGCCCATTTTCTGATTCCAGCCGTGTACTCCGGCGGCAATGTGATGAGGGTCCTGGAACTCCGGATCTTTGCGTACCAATGCCGTGAACGCATAGCTCCAGGAGGCATTGAGTTCAGTCGCTTGCCAATCCATCCACTGTTCCACCCGAGCGCGGGCCGCCGGTTCGTGGGGTAGCAGATCGGTGTTGTGGTGTTTGCCGGCCAAATAGCGGCAGATGGTGTTGGACTCCCACAGCACGCCGGCCTCATCGATGATCACCGGCACCAGTGCGTTGGGGTTGAGCCTGAGAAACTCCGGCGTGTGGGTCGACGCATAACCGCCACCCCAGTCTTCACGTTCGTAGGCAACACCCAGTTCCTCACAGGTCCACAGGACTTTTCTGACGTTGATGGACGAGGCTTTTCCCAGAATCTTCAGTGCATGTTCCATTGAGCTACTCCGTTAGCGATTCGACGCTTCAGGAATCTAACAGACATTCAGCGTTTTCAAACCGGAGCCGGCAGCGCCGAAGTTGGCAAACCAAACGTGCGATCAAACAACCAGTTGAAGGCGAAGGTGTAGCACGGGATGAAAATGATCAGCGCCGCGTCCAGCAGGAAGGCTTGCACCAGGCTGATGTTCATCCACCAAGCGATCAACGGGATGAGGAACACTATCAAGGTTAGTTGAAAACCCACGGCATGGGCGATGCGCCGTTTAACGGTGCGGGTTCGCGAAGGCTGACGACTTTCCCAGCGTTCGAACAGCGTGGTGTAGATGAAATTCCAGGTCACCGCAATGGTGGTGATGATCACTGCCAACGGGCCAGTGCTGCCGGGCGAGGTGCCGGACAACAACGCCAGACCCAGGGCCGAGAAGGTCATTCCGATGACCTCGTAAAGGGACACGTAGAGCAGTTTTCGTTTAACGCCTTGCATGGGAATTTGCCTCTTTCTTGCTAACTTGAAGCCAGGAGCACTGGCGAAGGCGGCGAAAGATAGCTTCAATAGCGCTGACAGAAAAAGTCAGTAGCTTTCAGTTTTATTGATAGGAAGAGGGATGAATTTCAATAGTGACAGCATCGAGTTGTTCCTCGCGGTGATCGAGCGCGGCTCGTTTTCCGCAGCTGCCCGGGCGCTGGGTAAAGTGCCGTCGGCGGTGAGCATGGGCATCGCCAACCTGGAAGCCGAGCTCGGTTATCCACTGTTCGATCGCAGTCATCGCGAACCGGTGCCGACGGCGATGGCCAGCGCATTGGTGCCGCATGCGCGACTGATTGCCGAGCAGCTCAAACAGCTGCAAGTGCATGCGGTCGAGTTGTCGCTGGGGCTGGAAAGCAAGTTGTCGATCGGGGTCGTGGCGGACATCGACAAGGGCCGTGTGATGGCGGCGATCAAGGTCATCGCCGAGCGTCATCCTCTACTGGAAATCGAAATGCTCAGCGCGCCGCAGGATGATGTGCTGGCGATGCTCCACAGCGGCCGGGTCAGCGTTTGCCTGGCGTTCGCCGGGCTGAGCGTGAACGTGCTGGAGCGGTTTCAGTTCGTTGGCACCGAACGGATGATCGCCACGCTGGCGGCGGACAATCCGCTGTTTCAGGGCGGGGATTTGTTCCTGGAAGACTTGGTCCACGTACGGCAAATAATCGTTGCCAGCCGCGACCTGCCGATCAGCGAAACCCGGCCGCTGGTGGCCGAGTCTTACTGGCGCACCGACACCCTGGCCATGGCGCTGGAAATGGTCGAGGCCGGATTGGGCTGGGGCAATTTTCCGCTGTCGGTGGTCCAGCCGTTGCTGGAGGCCGGAAGGCTCAAGCGCCTGAGCTTTCGCAACATCGAGAACGGGTTGGTGCTGCCGGTGCATGCGGTGTGGCTCAAGAGCCAGCCGTTGCAGAAAGGGGCGTTGGCGTTTGTGGAGTTGATGGGGCGTTGATCCAGTGTGGGAGCAAGCTCGCTCCCACAGTGGCTACGTACTTTCGCGCACCTTCAATTCAAACCCCATGTCCTGCACCGGTTTGGCCACAGTGTTGCCAGCCATCAACGTCAACATCTGCTCCGCCGCGCGGCGGCCAATCGCCTCGCGCGGGGTGCTGATGCTGCTCAGGCGCGGGACCATGTGGGCCGAGGCCGGCAGGTCGTTGAAGCCGAGGATCGCCACTTGTTCGGGGATCTTGATCCCGCAGCGCATGGCTTCGAGCAGTGCGCCCTGGGCCAGGTCGTCGTTACCAAAGAAGATCGCGTCGACATCGGGATGAGTGGCGAGCAGTTGCAGGAACAGTTCGCCACCAAGGCCGACGGAGGAAGAGCGAGGGGTCAGCACTTCCAGGTCCGGGTCATATAAACCGGCCTTTTGCAGGGCTTTGCGGAAACCTTCGCCGCGCAGCAACGTGCGTTGATCCAGTTGCGCGCCGATATAGGCCAGACGCTTACGACCTCGTGACAGCAAATGCTCGGCCGCTGTCTCGCCGGCAGCGAGTTGCGAAAAGCCCACGCAATTCAGGCCGGCGGCGCTGTCCAGTTCCATCATGTACACGCAGGGAATATTGCTGGCCTCGATCATCCGGCGCGAACTTTCGGTGCGGTCGAAACCGGTCAGCAGCAAACCGCGAGGTTGATACGCCATGTAGTTGCGCAGCAGGTTTTCTTCTTCATCACGTGAGTAATGAAAGTTCCCGATCAGCACCTCAAAGCCTTTGGGGCGCAAAACCTGATGAATGGCTTCCAGCGTGTCGATGAACAATAAGTTGGACAACGACGGCACCAAAACCACCACCGAATGGCTCTGGGCCGAGGCTAAAGCGCGGGCGGCGGGGTTGACCACGTAGTTGAGTTCAAGCGCCGCTTTCTGCACTTTTTCCACCAGTTCGGTGGCCACCGTGCTGACCCCGCGCAGGGCGCGAGAGGCGGTGATCGGGCTGACACCGGCCAGGCGTGCGACTTCGTTCAAAGTGGGGCGGCCAGTGGTGCGCGTATTTTTATCGTTTTTAGGGGAGATCATCGGACGGCTTGCCAAACAAAATTCGAGGCACTAAGGTAGCGCTGTCTCGATGCAGCTGCAAATGCGTGAGCGGGGTTTGCCTGAACCTCGCTTTTTGGCCTTGGGTCCGAACATGCTGCAACCCACAAAAATGACAAGAAGGCGTCGGCAACTTCTGCTTTTGTTCTAGTGTCATAACTGGCAAAGGTAGCGCTGTCTGCGCGCTGAGGTGTTACATGAATCATCCCATCACCGCCCTGGTCATCATGGGTGTTGCCGGTTGCGGCAAGACTTGCGTCAGCGAGGCCTTGTGCCAACTCAGCGGCGCGACCGCCATTGAAGGCGACACCTTCCACCCTGCCGCCAATATCGAAAAGATGAGCGCGGGTATCCCCCTGAACGACGACGACCGTGCCGGCTGGCTCGACAGCCTGTGCGATGAATTGCGCCGCATTGACGCCAAGGGCGAACGCCCGGTGCTGACCTGCTCGGCCCTCAAACACATTTACCGTGAACGTCTGCGCAGCGCCTTGCCGGGCCTGGGCTTCGTGTTCCTTGAGCTGACCCCTGAGGTTGCCGCCGATCGTGTCTCCCATCGACCGGGCCACTTCATGCCGTCGACGTTGATCGACAGCCAGTTCGCCACCCTTGAATCACCCGTTGGCGAGCCCCTGACCCTGGCTCTGGACGCTTCTAACCACAGCGTCGACCAATTGGCGAAGCAAGCTCATGACTGGTGGCAGGCTCATGGCCTGAAACACGCCGTATGAGTTTTGCCCAAAGAGATAGCGCTGTCCTGTTGGCTTGCGAATTACCCGCTTTAATAACAACAACAACCAGGAGACACCCCTAATGTTTGGCATGTCCCACGAGACGTTCCTGCTGCTAGACGCAGTGGTCACGGTGATCGGGCTTATCGTCCTGATTACCAAGTTCAAGCTTCACCCGTTCATTGCCCTGATCATCGCCGCGGCTTTTCTCGGGCTGACCTCCGGCATGCCGATCGGCACCATCATCAAGGCGTTCCAGGACGGCTTCGGTGGGGTGCTTGGTTTCGTCGGGATCATCCTCGCGCTGGGCACGATGCTCGGCAAAATGATGGCCGAGTCGGGCGGGGCGGATCAGATTGCCCAAACCCTGATCCGCGCGTTCGGCAAGGACAAGGTGCAGTGGGCGATGATGTTCGCCGCGTTCCTGGTCGGCATTCCGCTGTTCTTCGAAATCGGCTTCGTGCTGCTGATCCCGCTGGTGTTCATCGTGGCCCGGCGTACCGGCGTGTCGATCATCAAGATCGGTATCCCGCTGCTGGCCGGTCTGTCCGCCGTGCACGGTCTGGTTCCGCCGCACCCGGGTCCGTTGCTGGCCATCGGCGTGTTCGGTGCCGACATCGGTAAAACCATTCTGTACGGTCTGATCGTTGCGCTGCCGACGGCCATCATCGCCGGCCCGATCTACGGCACGTTCATTGCCAAGTACATTCCGGGTCATCCTAACCAGGAACTGGTCGATCAACTGGCGCGCGAGCCAGAGGCGGCTGAGCTGCCGAGCTTCAGCATCACCCTGATCACTGTGTTGTTGCCGGTGTTCCTGATGTTGCTCAAGACCTTTGCCGACGTGGTGCTGCCGGAAGGCAACTTCTTCCGCTCGTTCATGGACCTGATCGGTCACCCGATTTCGGCGCTGCTGCTGGCGTTGCTGCTGTCGCTATACACCTTCGGGCACCGTCAGGGCATGGGCTCCAGCAAGATTCTCAAGTTGCTCGACGCGAGCCTTGCGCCGACCGCCGCGATCATTCTGATCATCGGTGCCGGTGGTGGCTTCAAGCAGATGCTGGTGACCAGCGGCGTGGGTGACGTGATCGGCCACATGGCGGTGAACGCACAGATCTCGCCGATCCTGCTGGCCTGGCTGGTAGCAGCGGTGATCCGTATCGCGACCGGTTCGGCAACCGTGGCGACCATTACCGGCGCCGGCATTGTGGTGCCGGTGGTGGGGATGATTCCAGGTGTGAACCGTGAGCTGCTGGTACTGGCGACCGGTGCCGGTTCGTTGATCCTGTCTCACGTCAACGACGCGGGTTTCTGGCTGGTGAAGCAGTACTTCAACATGACCGTGGCGGAAACCTTCAAGACCTGGACGGCGATGGAAACCATCCTGTCCGTGGTGGGTCTGGGCTTCATCCTGCTGTTGTCGCTGTTCGTCTGACACAAACGCCAAACACAAAAAAACCGCAGCAATGCGGTTTTTTTGTGGGTGATGAATCGAAATCCCTGTAGGAGCTGTCGAGTGAAACGAGGCTGCGATCTTTTGATTTTGTTTTTTTAGATCAAGATCAAAAGATCGCAGCCTCGTTTCACTCGACAGCTCCTACAGTGTCAGGTGTCAGGTGTCAGGCGTTGGTTTTGGTGATCAACCCATCCGCCCGGAACATCCCGCGAATCCCGCGTACGGCCTGACGAATCCGGTCCTGGTTTTCGATCAGCGCGAAGCGCACGTGATCATCCCCATACTCACCAAACCCCACGCCCGGAGAGACGCAAACCTTGGCCTCGGCCAGCAGTTTCTTGGCGAACTCCAGCGAGCCCAAGTGCGCATACGCCTCGGGAATCTTCGCCCAGACGTACATCGCCGCTTTCGGATTCTCGACCATCCAGCCCAGTTCATGCAGGCCTTTGACCAGCACGTTGCGACGCTGCCGATACTGCTCGGCGATGTCTTTGACGCACTGCTGATCACCTTCCAGCGCCGCAATGGCCGCGACTTGCAGCGGGGTGAACGTGCCGTAGTCGTGATAACTCTTGATCCGCGCCAGGGCGTTGACCAGCTCGGCGTTGCCGACCATGAAACCGATGCGCCAGCCCGCCATGTTGTAGCTCTTGGACAGGGTGAAAAACTCCACCGCGATGTCCTTGGCGCCTGGCACTTGCATGATCGACGGGGCTTTCCAGCCGTCGTAGACGATGTCGGCGTAAGCCAGGTCGTGCACCACCAAAACGTCGTACTGCTTGGCGAGGGCGATCACTCGCTCGAAGAAGTCCAGTTCCACGCATTGAGCAGTGGGATTCGACGGGAAGCCGAGGATCATCATTTTCGGTTTCGGAATCGAGCCGCGAATGGCGCTTTCCAGTTCGGCGAAAAAGTCCACGCCCGGAATCAACGGCACCGAACGCACCTGAGCGCCGGCAATCACCGCGCCGTAGATGTGAATCGGATAGCTCGGGTTCGGCACCAGAACGGTGTCGCCCTGGTCGAGGGTGGCCAGCATCAAATGCGCCAGGCCTTCCTTGGAACCGATGGTGACAATGGCTTCGCTTTCCGGGTCGATGTCGACCTCGTAGCGATCCTTGTACCAATTGGAAATCGCCCGGCGCAGACGCGGAATGCCCTTGGACGTCGAGTAGCCGTGGGTGTCTTCGCGCTGGGCGACGGTGACGAGTTTTTCGACGATGTGCGGCGGTGTCGGGCCGTCGGGGTTGCCCATGCTGAAGTCGATGATGTCTTCGCCACGACGACGGGCGGCCATCTTCAGCTCGGCAGTGATGTTGAATACGTAAGGGGGGAGTCGATCTATGCGCGCAAAGCGGCGCGGCGAACCTGGGTTGGCCATTGTTGCCTCGGATAACGTGAGCGCCCGGAACCGTCCGAGCGACGCTGGTCACTGCGGTGACCTGTGGCGGAATGTAAGGGCTGATGTGGCAAACTGTCCAGCGACTATGTAAACAAATTTGTCCGAAGGAAATCGGTTGATGGAATTTACCAGTGGCTTCTTGCTGAGCCTTTCGCTGTGCCTGGACATCGGCGTGGCCAACATCGCGATGATCACGTTGGCGATGCAGCGCGGCTATTTTCAAGGCTTCGCGCTGGGTTTGGGGACGTGTGTCGGCGACCTGATCTACGCCGTGCTGGCGCTGGCCGGGATGACCGTTTTGCTGCAATACGAAAGCGTGCGATGGGTGCTGTGGATCGGAGGTTCGGCGCTGTTGTTGTACTTCGCGGCGAAGATGATCTATTCGGCGATTCACCATGAGGCGGTACTGGCGCAGGCCGAAGACGTGGGTCAGAACTCCCATCGGCGCGAGTTTTTCCGTGGGATCTTCCTCGCCATGTCGTCTCCCAGCGCCATTCTCTGGTTCGCGGCGGTGGGCGGCACATTGATCGCTCGTTCCGGTGGCGGTGGCGCCCTTGGTTCGGCGCTGTTTCTCGGCGGGTTTCTCTGCGCCGGGGTGCTCTGGTGCGTCGCTTTGTGCTTCGCAGCGAGTCACGGCGGCAAATTGCTGGGTGACAAACTGCTGCGTTACTCCTATCTGGCATCGGCGGCGATCTTCTGCTATTTCGCGGTCTACGTGATCCTATCGGGGTATAACGAGTTCGTTGGGTCGGGCGCCGCCGAACAGCTGCACAGCCTCTGATTGGGAGAATCGGGTTTGGCTTCTATACTCCCAGCCGAACCCACTTTTTTTGATCAAGGAGTCGAGTCATGGATGAGCAAAAACACGTTGAAGTGTCGGAACCTCGCTTCGAACACGGGCACTTCCAGCTGATTGCAGGACTGGCCGGACGCTTTACCCAGGAAACCACCAAGGACATTCCAGCACTTTGGGAAAAATTCAGTCCTCACATCGGAAACGTTCCGGGCCAGAAGGGCGAAGTGACCTACGGCGTGTGTTTCAATTTCGACGGCAAGGGCGGCTTTGACTACATCGCCGGCGTCGAGATCAGCAAACTGGACGACTTGCCGGAAAAGTACCGCTGGGTGGAGGTTCAGCCGCAGCAGTACGCGGTGTTCGAGCACAAAGGGCCGTTGGATACCTTACCGCAGCTGTTCCAGTACATCTTTGGCACCTGGCAGCCGCAGTCAGGACGCGAGGTGTTGGACGCTCCGGAGCTCGAACGCTACAGCGAAGACTTCAACCCGAAGCTCAACACCGGTGTGCTGGAGATCTGGGTACCGCTCAAACCGGAGTGATCCAAGCCCCGGACGGGCACTTCACAGTGCCCGTCCAAGGCTGTCGTTGACTCCTCGCATCACCCCTCGCACACCGTCCGTTTCACTCGTTCTATACGCGGTCTTAATACCGCTGCCCCCAATCAGTGTCCGTCCTTGATACCCCCTCACTTACCCTGCAAGGCGCAGATGAGAGCGCGAATTCAGTGCGTTTTTTTGCACTGACGCTCTCTGCCGGTACCCGATTACGGGTGTCCTTTCGTTTTGTCAGGGGGAGCTGTCTTGTTAACACTCGAGTTCATTTACATCGCCAGCGGCCTGTGTGCCGCCCTGTTGTTTGCCTACCTGGGTTACGCCCTTATTCGTGCAGAGAAGTTCTGATGGCCGCAGTCATTGCGGCACAGGCTTTTTTATCAGCCCGCCAGGGCGGTCTTGAGAAAGGAAATCGGCAATGTACGACCTGATTTTTATGGGGGTTAGCGTGGTGTTTTTTGCTGCGACAGCCATGGTCATCGTCGCCATGGGCAAGATTTGAACGGAGCATCGACATGTTGAGCACTATGCTGGAATTTGCGGTGATTCTCGGGTTGATGACCGGACTCGCCGTGTTGATGGGTAAGTGGCTGACGCTGGTATTTACCGGGCGTAACCATGCCTTGGCGGAGCGCGCTACTTATCGTCTGCTGGGGATCGATACGGCCGAAACGATGGGCTGGGCACGTTATGGCTCGGCCCTGCTGCTGTCTAATGCGGCGATGATGTTGCTGGGTTACATCGTGTTGCGCCTGCAAGTTTTCATGCCGCTCAACCCCTTGGGGCTGAACGCGCAAACCCCTGATCTTGCGTTCAACACCGCTGCGTCTTTTATCACCAACACCAACTGGCAGGCTTATTCAGGTGAAACCAGCCTGTCCAATTTCAGCCAGATGGCGGTCATCACCTTCCTGATGTTCGTCGGCGCAACGGCGGGCGTTGTGGCCGCGGCGGGTTTCATCCGCGGCCTCAGTCGGTCGAATTCCGCTGATATCGGCAACTACTGGGTGGACTTCACTCGCACGCTGTACCGGGTGATGCTGCCACTGTGTTTTGGCATGGCGCTGGTTTATGTCTGGCAAGGCATGCCGCAAACCCTGAATTCCCAGGCCCTGGCCACCACTCTGGAAGGTGCACAGCAGCAGTTGATCGTCGGCGCGGTGGCGAGTTTTGAGTCAATCAAGCACATCGGCACCAACGGCGGCGGCTTCTTCAGCATGAACGCCGCGCACCCGTTCGAGAACCCGACGCCACTGACGAACATGCTGCATATCCTCAGCATGCTGCTGATCCCGTCGGCGCTGACGTACACCTTCGGCAGCATGCTGATGCGTCGACGTCAGGGCTGGGTGTTTTTTGGCACGTTCCTGGTGATGTTCGTCGGCTTTCTGAGCATCGTTTACACGGCTGAACAAAGTGGCAACCCGCTGCTGACCCAGGTGGGGGCGGACCAAGTGCTGTCGGCCACCCAGAGTGGCGGCAACATGGAAGGCAAGGAACTGCGCTTCGGGATTGCCGACACCAGCCTGTTCGTGACCACCACCACTGGCGCAACCACCGGCTCGGTGAACGCGATGCATGACTCGCTGACGCCCATGGGCGGCTTCGTACCGTTGGCGCAGATGATGCTCAATTGCGTGTTCGGTGGCGACGGAGTGGGGTTTATCAACCTGATCCAGTACGCGCTGCTGACGGTGTTTCTGGTGGGGATGATGATCGGCCGCAGTCCCGAATTCCTCGGCAAGAAGATCGAGGCACGGGAGATCAAGCTGGTCATGCTCTCGGTGCTGGCGCACCCCATCTGCATTCTCGGCTTCACCGCCCTGGCGACACTCTGGCCGGACACCCTGAACAGTCTCAACAACCAGGGGCCCCATGGCTTCAGCGAGGTGCTGTATGCCTACACCTCGGGCACTGCCAACAACGGTTCGGCGTTCGCCGGATTGAATGCCAATACGCCGTTCTTCAACACCACCATCGGTCTTGCCATGTTGCTCGGACGCTTCTTCACCATGCTGCCGATGCTCGCGGTCGCAGGTTCCTTGGCGATGAAAAAGAACATCCCGGCCGGTGCCGGCACCATCCCGACCGCCACACCGCTGTTCATGTTCCTGGTGGTGTTCGTGGTGCTGGTGGTGGGCGGCCTGACTTTCCTGCCGGCGCTCGCGCTCGGCCCGCTGGTCGAGCAACTGCAGTTGCTGTCTGGCCAGACCTACAAGTGAGGGCGCAGTGATGACTCAAGTACACATTCGAACCAAGACGCAATTTCTGTTTGTCGGCCTGTTACGCCCGGTGCTGATTTCGGCGGCGTTTTTCATGCTGCTGACCGGGCTGGCCTATCCGTTGTTCACCACCCTGGTGGCTAACGTGCTGTTCCCGTTTCAGGCCCGGGGCAGTCTGGTTGAACGGGATGGTCTGGTGATCGGTTCGGCGGTGATCGGCCAGCATTTCACCCGCCCCGAGTATTTCCAGGGGCGCGCAAGCATGACGCTTGGCGCCGATCCACTGGACCCGAGCAAGAGCGTGGCGCAGCCGTATAACGCAGGTTCCAGTGGCGCCAGCAACCTTGGCCCTACCAGCCAGAAGTTGATCGACACCGTGGCCCTGCGCGTCGAAGCCTACCGCCGACAGAATGGCCTGGCAGCCGATGCACAGGTGCCGGTGGATGCAGTCACCTCGTCGGCTTCAGGCCTGGATCCGCACATTTCGGTGGCCAACGCACAGATTCAGGCGACGCGCGTCGCACGTCTGCGCCACCTGCCGCAAGCCGATCTGTTGAAGCTGGTGAATACCCACACCGAACAACGCACCTTCGGCCTGCTCGGCGAACCCCGAGTCAATGTGCTGCAACTCAACCTCGCGCTGGATGCTCTGGCGCCTGCGCATCAGCCACCCCTTGCGGCCAGTGAGTAAGAGAAACAACCATGAGTAAGCAAGCTCGTTTGCCTTTGTTCGACCGTGGGTTGTTGCTCACGGCGTGCCTGGATGCCTTCAAGAAGTTGCTGCCCCAGGCGCAGTGGAAGAACCCGGTGATGTTTGTGGTGTACCTGGGCAGCATTCTCACCACGCTGTTGTGGTTTCAATCACTGGGCGGCAAGGGTGAAGCCCCCAGTGGCTTCATTCTCAGCATCACGTTGTGGCTGTGGTTCACCGTGCTGTTCGCCAACTTCGCCGAAGCCCTGGCCGAGGGGCGCAGTCGGGCCCAGGCGGCCAGCCTGCGCGGGATGAAACGCCAGACCCTGGCCAAGCTGTTGAAACAACCCCGGCATGGCTCCGCCTGGATGCCGATGCCTTCCGGCGAACTGCTAAAGGACAATGTGGTGTTGATCGAGGCGGGCGATCTGGTGCCCCTCGATGGGATGGTGATCGAAGGCGTGGCATCGGTGGATGAAAGCGCGATTACTGGCGAATCGGCACCGGTGATTCGTGAGGCAGGCGGCGACTTTTCATCGGTCACCGGCGGCACCAAAGTGCTTTCGGACTGGCTGGTGGTGCGTATCAGCGTCAACCCGGGCGAGTCATTTCTGGATCGCATGATTTCCATGGTCGAATCCGCGAAACGCCAGAAGACTCCCAACGAGGTGGCGCTGAACATTCTGCTGGTAGGCCTGACCTTTTTGTTTCTGCTGGTGATCGTGACCCTGGGTCCGTCCTCGATGTTTGCGGTGGCCATGAGCGGAGGCGACGTGGTCAGCGCAACGGTACTGGTGGCGCTCCTGGTTTGCCTGATCCCCACGACCATTGGCGGTCTGTTGTCGGCGATCGGTGTGGCGGGCATGAGCCGGATGATGTCGGCCAACGTCATTGCCACCTCCGGGCGAGCCGTGGAAGCGGCGGGCGACATTGACGTCCTGCTGCTGGACAAGACCGGCACCATCACGCTGGGTAACCGCCAGGCCAGCAGTTTCCTGCCGGCGCCCGGGGTTAAGGAGTCGGAACTGGCCGACGCTGCGCAACTGGCCTCGCTGGCCGACGAAACGCCGGAGGGGCGCAGTATCGTGGTGCTTGCCAAGCAGAAGTTCGACCTGCGGGCGCGGGACCTCAATGCCCTGGGTGCGAGCTTCGTGCATTTCACCGCGCAAACTCGCATGAGCGGCGTTGATCTGGCCGGTGGCCGGAGCATCCGCAAGGGCGCGGCAGATGCCATTCGCCTGCACATCGAGGCGCTGGGCGGCAGCTTCCCGTCCGCGTTGCAGGCCAGGGTCGATGAAGTCTCGCGTCGTGGCAGCACACCGCTGGTCGTGTGTGATGGCCAACAGGCCTTGGGCGTGGTGGAACTCAAGGACGTGGTCAAGGGTGGTATCAAGGAGCGCTTTGCCGAACTGCGGCGCATGGGCATCAAGACAGTCATGATCACCGGCGACAACCGCCTGACGGCGGCAGCGATTGCCGTGGAAGCCGGGGTTGACGATTTTCTCGCCGAGGCTCGGCCGGAAGACAAGCTACAACTGATCCGCGACTACCAGGCCCAGGGCAAGCTGGTGGCCATGACCGGAGACGGCACCAACGATGCGCCGGCACTGGCTCAGGCAGACGTGGCGGTGGCCATGAACAGTGGTACTCAGGCCGCCAAGGAAGCGGGCAACATGGTCGATCTGGACAGCAACCCGACCAAGCTGATCGAAGTGGTTGAAGTCGGCAAACAGATGCTCATGACGCGCGGCGCGTTGACCACCTTCAGCGTGGCCAACGATGTGGCCAAGTATTTTGCTATCGTACCGGCCGCATTCGTCGCGACCTACCCGCAACTGGGCGCACTGAACGTGATGCACCTGAGCAGCCCGAACTCGGCGATTCTCAGCGCGGTGATCTTCAATGCCCTGATCATCGTGTTTCTGATCCCGCTGGCGCTCAAGGGCGTGACTTACCGAGCCATCGGCGCGGCGGCGTTGCTCAATCGCAACCTGCTGATCTATGGCCTGGGTGGCGTGCTGGTGCCGTTCGCGGGGATCAAGGTGATCGACATGCTGTTGGCCGGGCTCGGCCTGGTTTGAAAGGACTGACTGCACGGCGCCGTGTATGGCGCCGTGCAGTTCAAAAGGATTGCCATGCCCGTTATTGATACGTTCACCGCTTCACGAGACGGCCGCCCTGATCCCGACGTGCTGTTGGAGAAGCTGAAACAGGACGAACAGGCCGCCCTGCGTGGGAAACTGCGCATCTATTTCGGTTCCAACGCCGGGGTGGGGAAAACCTGCGCGATGCTCACCGCGGCCCAACGCGAAGTGACCCAGGGCCGAGACCTGGTGGCTGGCGTGATAGAAACCCATGGCCGCCGGGAAACCGCCGAACTGCTCGCTGGCCTGGAATTGCTGCCGCGTTATAACGTGATGCATCGCGAGTGTGCCCTCAGCGAGTTCGATCTGGATGCCGCGCTGGCGCGGCGTCCGGCGGTGCTGCTGGTGGATGAACTGGCCCACAGCAATGTTCCCGGTTCGCGTCACCCCAAGCGCTGGCAGGATGTCGAAGAACTGCTGCGCGCCGGCATCGACGTCTGGACCACCCTCAATGTCCAGCACCTGGAAAGTCTCAACGATATCGTCAGCGGGATCATCGGCATCCGGGTGCGCGAGACCGTGCCCGACCATCTGTTCGACGGTGCCCATGAAGTGGTGGTGATCGACCTGCCCCCCGATGACCTGCTGCGCCGTCTCAAGGAAGGCAAGGTCTACCTGCCGCCCCAGGCCGAGCGCGCGTCCCGGCATTTCTTTCGCAAGGGCAACCTGCTGGCCTTGCGCGAGCTGGCGTTGCGGCGTACCGCTGATCGCGTCGATGCACAGATGCGCGACTATCGCCGCGAGCGGTCCATCAACTCCCTTTGGCCCGCGCGCGAGCGTTTACTGGTTGGCGTGGCAGGGCACCCTTCGGATGAACGTCTGGTTCGTGAAGCGGCGCGTCTGGCACAAAAACTTGAGGCGGACTGGATTGTCGTTCATGTGCCTTCGGTGCAGCGACGTGGCGCGGGTGCGCACCGCTATGCCGCCGCCATGAAGACCTTGGCACTGGCCGCCGAATTCGGTGCCGACACGGCCACGCTGTCCGGCATGGACGTGGCCGAGGCCTTGGTGGCGTTTGCTCGTGAGCACAACGCCAACCGCCTGGTGCTGGGGCATTACCCGCGCAAGGTCTGGCAGTTTTGGCATCAGTCGGTCAGTGACCGCATCAGCCGTCGCCATCCGGAGATCGATCAGATTGTCATCGCGCATGGCCCGTTGCCCGCCGTGGTTGCGGTTGCGGTGAACACTGATGCAGCGCTGCCGCCCAGCAGGGCTCCGGCTTATCTGTGGGCCAGCCTGGCATGTTTTGCCGCCACGGCGGTAGCCGCGTTGCTGTTGCAGGTGTTTGACCTGGCCAACGTGGTCATGCTGTTTTTGCTCACGGTGGTGCTGGTCGCCTTGCGCTTTGGGCGAGGGCCGGGTGTCTGGGCGGCGATGCTGGCGGTGCTGTGTTTTGATTTCTTCTTCGTCCAGCCACGCTGGTCGTTTACGGTCAACGACACCCAGTACTTCTTTACCTTCGCCCTGATGCTGGGTATTGCGTTGATCACCGGGCAGCTCACGGCACGCCTGCGTCATGAAGCCCGCACCGCTGCCAGCCGTGAACGGCGCGCGACTTCGTTGGCCAGGTTGGCTCGCGACTTGTCGGCGGCGCTGACGGTGGAGCAGATCACGGAGGTGGCGCTGCGCACCTTCAGCGGCGTATTTGAAGCGCGGGTCGGGCTGACACTGCCGGACGCCGCCGACAGTGTCCACGCGCGTGGTGCGGGTGCATTTGCGATCGATGAAAACATTGCTCAATGGGTTTACGACCATGGCCAACCCGCCGGCCAGGGCACCGATACGCTGGCCGCCGCTCAGGGCCGGTATTTGCCGTTGAAGGCGCCAATGCGCGTGCGCGGAGTGTTGGTGCTCGCGCTGGCTGAGCCCGAGCGGTTGAACGGGCCTGAAGAGCAGCGCTTGCTCGAGGCCTGCATGAGCCAACTGGCGATAGCGCTGGAACGGGTGCATTTCGTCGAAGTGGCGCAAAGCACCCTGGTGCAGATGGAGGGCGAGCGCATGCGCAATACCCTGCTGGCCGCGATCTCTCATGACCTGCGCACGCCGCTGACCACCATCATCGGCGCGGCAGACGCAGCAGCGCCCCATGCGCCGCCCGGACCGCTGACACAGTTGCTGGGCGGTATTCGCGATCAGGCCAGCTCCATGCAGCGGTTGATCGAAAACCTGTTGGACATGGCCCGAATGCAGGAACGCGGTGTGCGCCTCAACCGGCAATGGCACTCGCTGGAGGAAATCGTCGGCAGCGCTTTGCGTCAACTGCGCGAGCCGTTGGCGCGGCATGTGGTGCGCACCGCCCTGTCGCCGCTGTTGCCGTTGGTGGAAGTCGATGCGCTGTTGATCGAGCGCGTGCTGGTCAACCTGCTGGACAACGCCGCCAAGTACACCCCGGCCGGAACGCTGGTGCAGGTTGTGGCCCGGCAAGAGGAGGACAGCATTGTGCTGGAGGTGATCGACGCCGGTCCCGGTTGTCCTCAGGGCAGCACGCCTCAGAGCTTGTTCGAACCGTTCACCCGGGGTCAGCAGGAGTCGGCCGTTGCCGGCATCGGCCTTGGGCTGGCGTTGGCAAAACGGATTGTCCAGGCCCATGGCGCAACGATCGAGGCTCAGCCTCAGGCCATCTCGGGCATCCGCTTTGTCATCACTCTACCGGCGGGTCATCCGCCTTCCATGGAATCGTTATGACCAGTGCACGCATCCTCATTGTCGAGGACGAGGCCAACATCCGCCGTTTCATCGGTATCGCGCTGCAGGACGAAGGTTTTCAGGTGTTCGAGGCCGACAACGTCAAACGCGCCCTGATCCACGCCGCCAGCCGTCAACCGGATCTGGTGATTGTCGATCTGGGCTTGCCCGACGGTGACGGCAAACAATTGATCAGTGAGTTGCGGGGCTGGATGACGGTGCCGATTCTGGTGCTGTCGGCCCGTGATCGTGAAGAGGAAAAAGTGGCGGCACTGGATGCGGGGGCGGACGATTATCTGGTCAAACCCTTCGGTGTGCCCGAGTTGCTCGCGCGTATCCGCGCCCAGTTGCGTCGGCATGTGCAGAACGGGACCGCTGCGGTCACCAGCAAGGTGACATTTGGCATGATTGAAGTGGATCTGGCCACGCACGAGGTCCGGCGCGAGGGCCAATCGGTACATCTGACACCCATCGAGTATCGCTTGCTTTGCGCGCTGATTCGCGGACAAGGCCGGGTCATGACCCATCGCCAGCTACTGTTGGAAGTGTGGGGCCTGGATTACGTCGATCGTGCTCACTATCTGCGGGTGCACATGGCGCACTTGCGGCAAAAACTGGAGGCCGATGCGGCCCAGCCGCAGCATTTCATCACCGAATTGCAGGTAGGTTATCGCCTGGTGGGGCTGTAAAGCACGGCGGGCGCTGGCTGCAGCGCCTGGCGGTGTGTCGCTCACTTGTCTTTCTTTATCCGGCGCTCGTGCAGGAAATCGATGTACAGCGTGATGAAACCGAACGAAGAAATGCTGAACAACACGAGTAGGCCGATTTGAGTCGTGCTCATGATCAAAGTCCTGTGGGTGGGACGAGGAGCGCTCAACCTGCCGTGGCTGGGCGTCATCAATCGTCGAGACACAGATAGATAATACGAACCCGGGGCCTTGGATAGCGGTTATATGAAAGCTTTACGGCACCGTCCTTGAACCCTATGCACTTCATACGAGAGGTGGGTATCGGCCGTTCGAGAGCAAGCAAGTATTGCTAGAATCGGCGAGCGTTATCCTGTCTTCTCACTTGCCCCAAGGTCTGCGCTGCGCCATGAACTCGTCGAACCCTGTCATCCGAAACGTCCATTCTGCTGATCTGGACCGCTGCTACGCCATCGAAACCGTTGCCTACGAAGGCGACGAAGCTGCTACTCGCGAAAAGATCGCCACGCGCATCGCCACCTGGCCCGAGGGCTTCATCGTCGCCGAAGTCGATGGCGTGGTTGCCGGTTTCATCAATTCCGGTGCGGCGTTTCAGGTAGAAATGTCGGACGAGGCGTTCAAGGAGCTGATCGGCCACGATCCGGCCGGCCCGCACGTGGTGATCATGTCGGTGGTGGTGCACCCGGATTATCAGGGGCAGGGGCTGGCGAAACGGTTGATGGGCGAATTCATCGGGCGGATGCGCGCGCTGGGCAAGACCAGCATCCATCTGATGTGCAAGGAGCGGCACATTCCGCTGTATGCCGGGTTCGGGTTTGCCTACATCAAGCCTTCGGCGTCTGACCATGGCGGGATGGCGTGGCATGAGATGGTGTTGGAGTTGGGAAAAGAGCAAATGAGTTCTTGAGATAAGTTTTTTAATGGCCTAAATTCAGACCTTGTTGCGGCGACCATCCTGTTCGGATGGTGAGCAGAGGAATGAATGATGCGAGTTGAAACAATCAGTTTTGTTAAAAAGAATGCGGCAGCGCTGGATCTTTCCGAGCCGATGCTCGTCACTCAGAATGGTGTTCCGGCTTATGTGATCGAGTCCTACGAGGAGCGTAAGCGGCGAGATGAGGCCATCGCGCTGATCAAACTTCTTTCGTTTTCTTCTCGCGACAAAGAGCAGGGTAAGCTGATTTCTGGCGACACTTTGCTGGCCAGACTGGCGCAGCGGCGCCAATTGCAGCAAGACGATAACGATGCCTGAGGCCTTCAGGGTAGAGTTTGCGACCGCTGCGGAGCATGGGGTTATTTCGCTGGAGCACTATCTCACGCAGCAATGCGGTCAAAAAAAAGCTGCAGAGATAGTTGATCAGCTGGTGATGCAGATCGTTACGGCTCTGAGCAATCAGGCCCATGTTTACGGTGTTTGTCAGGAAGCAGCGTCGCTTGGGGTCACTCATTTTCGTGAGTACTTGCCCATGGGGCAGCGGGTTTTGTATGAGGTGTTCCCGAGTGAAAACCTTGTAGTGGTCGCTTTGGTTATCGGCCAGCGTCAAAGTATCGAGAAGCAGTTGCTCGATTACTGTCTTCTCCTCTAACAGCTAGTCAAATCTCAAAAGGGTTGCCTCAAGGCAACCCTTTTTCGTGTTTGATCAGTAGAGGCTGTCGCGCACACGAGCCGGCGCTTCCCGGTCATACGTCTCGGCATCGAACTGCCCGTCATTCAACCGCTTGTGAAACGCCCCCGCCGTCGGCAGCGCCGAGCGCTCCAGATGTTTCTCAGGGTTCCATAAATCCGAACGAACGATGGCCTTGGAGCAGTGGAAGTACGCCGCTTCCACCGTCACCAGCATCACCGTGCGCGCCGGTTTGCCATTGACCGCAAAGCTCTCCAGCAACCCAGGTTCAGCGCTGATTTTTGCCGTGCCGTTAACCCGCAACGTTTCGCCAATCCCGGGAATGATGAACAGCAGCGACACCCGCGAATCGAGCACGACGTTACGCAGCGTGTCGATGCGGTTGTTGCCCGGCCGATCCGGGATCGCCAGGGTGCGTTCATCAATGATCCGCACGAAACCCGGCGTGTCGCCCCGCGGCGAACCGTCCATCCCGTCAGGCCCCACCGAGCTGACGATCACCAGCGGCGAGGCGCGGACCATCGCCTGATAGTCCTCGTTCAGAAAAGGGATTTGCTTGCGTACGGCGCGGTCGTGGGGTTGGCCGTAGAGGGCTTCCAGTTCTTCGATGCTGTTGAGCATAACCACCTCAGAAAATCAGGCCCATGCGCCGTTCGTAACCGATCCGGGCCCTGTAGGCTTCGCCGCTGTCGACCCAGCCGAATTTTGCGTAAAGCGCGATGGCCGATGCGTTATCCGCATCCACCGACAACTCCAGTCCCTTTATTTCCGGAAACGCCTGACGCGCCACGTCGGGCAAGGCTTGCAGACAGGCCTTGCCATAGCCTTTGCCCTGAGCCCGTTGATCGACTTGCAGCGCATGCAGGGTCGCGCTGTGTTCATTGGCCCACGCCGGCAACACGGGCGGGCGCTTGAGCAGTAGAAAGGCCACGGGAACATCCTCGACCAGCAGGGCAAATCCTTTGACGCCGGGGCCGGGTTTGGACAGCAAGGTGTGCAACGCACCGTGAATGTCGCCGGAGAACTTGATTTGTTCTTTGTGAACTTCAATGGCCTCGACCTGCTGGCGCTGGCGCGCGTTAAGGCTGTCGTAAGGCACGAGTAGGGCTGTCACTGGAGTGTCCTTTTTCCAACAAAATGTGTTTCGGATTCTAACGAGTTTGCGTCCATGGATTATTTTTATTTCGGCTGTCGATTTGGCTTTTCGCCAGACGACTAAGGGTGTCTTCACAACAAAAACCACGGAGAACCACCATGAACGCTACCCACGAAATCCAGAGCCTGATCGACACCTATCGTCAGGCGGTCATCGCCAAGGATGTCGAGAAACTCATGCCCCTGTATGCCGAGGACATCGTCTCCTACGACGCGGTCAAGGCCCTGCAATTTCGGGGTAAGGCCGCCTACCGCGCGCATTGGCAGGAATGCATGGAAATGTGCCAGGGCGCGCACAAGTTTGATTTCGACCAGATGAATATCGTGGCGGACGAGCACATCGCCTTCGCCCATTGGCTGGCCCATTGCGGCGGCACCAACGAGAAGGGCGAAACCCAGGCCTGCTGGATGCGCGTGACCGCCTGCTATCGGCGCGACGATGGGCAATGGCGCATCGTCCACGAACACTGGTCGGCCCCGTTCGACATGATGAGCGGCACGGTGCTGTTCAACCTGGAACCATGAGCGTCTTGCTGATTCGTCGGGAATGTCGCGAAAGCGTCAATCTGCAGCCATAGTTGATCCGTTCGATTCAGGAGAGCCCCATGAAGTATTTATGCCTGGTCTACAGCAACGAGCACGAGTTGCACTCGCTGCCCGAAAGCCCGAATGACGCTGAATGCATGGCTTACGCCGAGGCGATCCAGGGCAGTGGCCGAATGGTCGCCGCCGAGGCGTTGGAGTCGGTGCAGACCGCAACCACGGTGCGGATGCGCAACGGGAAAATGTCGATCACCGACGGCCCGTTCGCCGAAACCAAGGAGCAATTGGCCGGCTTCTACCTGATCGATGCCAAAGACCTCAATGAAGCCATCCAGGTCGCCGGCAACATCCCGGCGGCCCGGGTCGGCTGTGTCGAGGTGCGTCCCGTTCGTCAGTTGAATCCCGGCGCCTGATGTCTGTCGAGTCGGTACGGGCGCAGGTCGAGCAGGTATATCGCGAAGACTCGCGGCGGATTCTGGCGACCCTGATCCGTTTGCTCGGCGATTTTGACCTCGCCGAAGAAGCCTTGCACGAGGCGTTTTTCGTCGCGGTCGAGCGCTGGCAGCGTGACGGTGTGCCGGACAATCCGCGTACCTGGCTTGTGTCCACCGGGCGTTTCAAGGCCATTGATGTATTGCGTCGGCGCGCACGTTTCATCGCGTCGCAACCGATGTTGATCGCTCAACTGGAGGCGCTGGAGCAGGCCGACTGGAGTGACGAAGACGTGGAAGACGATCGCCTGCGCCTGATCTTCACCTGTTGCCACCCGGCACTCGCGGCGGACGCCCAGGTGCCGTTGACGCTGCGCGAAGTCTGCGACCTGACCACGGAAGAAATCGCCCGAGCCTTTCTGTCGGCGCCAGCGACCATCGCCCAGCGCATCGTGCGTGCCAAGGCCAAAATCCGTGACGCGAAAATTCCTTATCAAGTGCCGACCCTGGCGGAATTGCCCGAGCGCCTGGACAGCGTGCTGCGGGTGATTTACCTGGTGTTCAACGAAGGCTATTCCGCGTCCATGGGCGCGGAACTGACCCGTGAGGATTTGACCCGCGAGGCGATTCGGCTCGGTCGTCTGTTGATGGAACTGCTGCCCGAACCCGAGGTGATGGGGTTGCTGGCGCTGATGCTGCTGCACGAGTCCCGACGCCCGGCCCGGACATCGACGAACGGAGAGTTGATCGTGCTGGATGAGCAGGACCGTTCGTTGTGGGACGCCGAGATGATCGAAGAAGGTTGCGCATTGGTAGAGCGGGCGCTGACGACTCGGCAATTCGGTCCTTATTGCCTTCAAGCAGCGATAGCGGCGTCGCATGCCGAAGCGCCCACGGCGGCGGAAACGGACTGGCTGGAGATTGTGGGTCTGTATGACGTGCTGTTGCGGGCGGCGCCTTCGCCAGTGATCGAATTGAACCGTGCGGCGGCGATCTCCAAACGGGATGGACCGTTGGCGGGGCTGAGGTTGGTTGAAGGGATTCTGGCACGGGGTGATTTGCTGGATTACCACTTGGCGCACGCGGCGCGGGCGGAGTTTTGTCGGCAGTTGGGAAGGGTTGATGAGGCGCGGACGGCTTATGAGCGGGCGTTGGAGTTGACGCAGCAAGTGCCGGAACGGCGGTTTATCGAGGCCCGTTTGCGGGAGTTAGATCGACCCCTCACCCTAACCCTCTCCCCAGGGGGTAGAGGGGACTGACCGAGGTGTTCTTTCGAGTTACATCGACCTGAAAAATCGAGTCGAACTCAGGATCTGAAAGCTATGGAGATCGAGCTCCCTTTCCCCCTCTCCCCCATGGGGAGAGGGCTGGGGTGAGGGGTGGCCCTCAAGCGCCGCTATTCCAGCATCTTGCCAAGCAACCAACTCCCCGCCGGCCCCGGCGGATGCAGCCGCGACCACAGTGCATCCACGAACACCGGTTTTGGCCAGCCGCGTACGTCCAGTTCCTGCAACGTCCCTGGGCCAAACCGCTCCACCAGCCACCGGGGCAACGGCGCCCAGCCGAATCCGCCCTGGGCCATTTCCAGCAGCATCAGATAACTCGGCGCCGACCAGACGCGCCCCTTTGCCCGGCTTTCATACGGATTGACGATCGTCGCCAGACGCAGCTCCCGGTGTTGTTGCAACACGTCTTGATTGATGTGGCTCAGTGCCGCCAGCGGATGCTCGCGGGACACGAACAGGGCAATCTCAGTCCGTTCTTCCACGGTCGAACTGACCAGGTCCGGCGGGTAACTGTCTTGTTTTTCGGCGAAGGCCACATGCGCCCGCCCCCGTTGCACCAAGGCCACCAGGTCATCGCATTCGGCGATCAGGCATTCAAGTTCCAGATCCGGATAACGCTGCTCGAAGGCGCTGAGCGCCGCTTCGAATCGGTCGGACTGATACGTGTCGGAAATCGCCACGGTCAGCTTCGGCTCGACCCCCTGGGACAGTTGGCTGGCGGTCATTTCCAGTCGGCTGGTGGCGGCCAGAATCTCCTCGGCTCGTTGCAGCATCACGTGCCCGGCCGGGGTCAGGGTCGGTTTGCGGCTGCTACGGTCGAACAGCGTCAGGTTCAAGTCGATTTCAAGGCTGGCCACGGCGGCGCTGATGGTCGACTGACTGCGGCCCAGTTTGCGCGCCGCGGCGGAAAACGAGCCTTGAGTCGCTGCCTGCACAAACGCCTGCAACACTTCCTGAGAGGCCATCTACTATCGCCTTGATCGATGGTTATTGGTTATGAAGTATCGGTGTGAAGAAGGATCATGGCAACCACAGTCACTCAGAGGAGTCTGGCCATGAGCGCCAACAAATCCATCACTGAACGTATTTTCCAGGCCATCGGTTTCGAATTGCTGGCCATCCTGATCTGTACCCCGTTGCTGGCGTGGATCATGGACAAACCGATGCTCGACATGGGCGTCGTGACCATGGCTATCGCGGCACTTGCCCTGGCCTGGAACGTGGTCTTCAACGGATTGTTCGACCGTGCGCTCAAACACTACGACATCGTGCACAACGCGTGGGTACGTGTTGTCCATGCGCTGTTGTTCGAAGGCGGTCTGGTCGCGGTGGGTGTGCCGTTGATTGCCTGGTGGCTGAAGGTCAGCCTGTGGCAAGCGTTCGTGCTGGATATCGGCGTGCTGCTGTTTTTCCTGCCATACACCTACGTCTACCACTGGACGTATGACGTGGTGCGCGAGCGGGTGGTGATGCGCCAGACTGTCTCGGGATAAAAGCAAAAGATCGCAGCCTCGTTTCACTCGACAGCTCCTACATTGGAATGCGATCCCTGTAGGAGCTGTCGAGTGAAACGAGGCTGCGATCTTTTGATCTTGATGGCGTTTACAAAAACATCCCGCCCGACGCTTCGACGCGCTGCCCGTTGATCCACTGACTGCCCGGTGCCAAAAGCAGCGCAATCGCGCCACCAATATCATCCGGCTGACCAACACGCCCGAGCGCAGTATTGCCGGCAACATAGGCATTCACGTCGCTGTTATCACGCACCGTGCCGCCGCCGAAATCGGTTTCGATCGCCCCGGGCGCCAGGGTGTTCACGGAAATGCCGCGTGCACCGAGTTCTTTGGCCTGATAACGCGTCAGCACTTCCATCGCGCCTTTCATCGCCGCGTAAGCGCCGTAACCCGGCAAGCTGAAGCGGGTCAGACCGCTGGAAACGTTGAGGATACGGCCACCGTCAGCCATCAGCGGCAGCAGGTTCTGGGTGAGAAAGAACGGCCCCTTCAGATGGATGTTCATCAGTAAATCGAACTGGGCGACGGTGGTGTCAACGAAGGTTGCATTCAGGCCGATGCCGGCGTTGTTGAGCAAAAAGTCGAAGTGCTCGCGATCAAAACGGCTGCGCAATACATCGGCGACCTGGGTGGCGAAGTCGGCGAAGCGTTCACTCTTACCAACGTCCAGTTGCAGCATGACGGCGCGACCGCCGAGGCTTTCGATTTCTGTGACCAGTGCTTGTGCCTCTTCGGCGCGGCTGTTGTAAGTGCCGATGACGTCGATGCCTTGGGCTGCCAGATGCAGAGCTGCGTTTTTGCCAAGGCCGCGGCTGGCGCCGGTGATCAGTGCGATTTTACGGTTCATGGGACTTCCTCAAGGAGCAGTGGGTGATGACGTGGAGGAAGTTTATTTATCCGTCCTGAAGTGATAAACAGGCTGAAATCGGAATCACTGGTCGGTTAATCCGAACAATAAAGGTCGGCCCATGAACAAGTTGGAACTGCTGCGCACGTTCGTTCGCGTCACCGAGATGTCGAGTTTTACCCTCGCCGGTGAAAGCCTGGGTTTGCCCAGGTCCACCGTGTCCGAGCACGTCCAGGCTCTCGAAACGCTGGTCGGCACGCGGTTACTGCAACGCACCACGCGCAAGGTTCAGGCGACTCAGGACGGCCTGGTGTTGTATGAGCGCAGCAAGGACTTGCTGTCGCACATGGACGAAATAGAAGGGTTGTTCCGCCAGGACGAAGCGTCGCTCGTTGGGCGGATTCGCATCGACATGCCGAATATTCTGGCCCGTCGGGTGGTGATGCCGCGTCTGCCCGAGTTCATGGCGCAGCACCCCAATCTTGAGCTGGAAATCAGCAGCACCGACCGCCGGGTCGATTTGCTCAGTGAAGGGTTTGATTGCGTGGTGCGAGTTGGCGCGCAACCGGATCAATCGGTGGTCGCGCGTCACTTGTGCGATTTCACCATGGTCAACTGCGCCAGCCCCGAGTATCTGCAGCGTTATGGCATGCCTGAACGGCTCGAAGACCTGACGCAGCACCGGCTGGTCCATTACGTCGGCGTATTGGGTTCACGGTCGGAGGGTTTTGTGTACGAGCAAGAGGGCACGTTGCATCGAGTGCCGATGGCGGGCAGCGTCACGGTCAACAGCACCGATTGTTACGAGTCGGCGTGTCTGGGCGGTTTTGGTTTAATCCAGGCGCCGCTGATGGGCATGCTGCCCCACCTGCTCAGCGGCGAGTTGGTGGCGGTGCTGCCGCAATTCAACGCGCCATCCATGGAGGTTTCGCTGCTCTACGCCCGGCAACGGCATTTGCCGTTGCGGGTGAGAGCATTTATGGGTTGGTTGGGGCAGGTGATCCAATCCGCGATCTGACACTGGTCTCCTGTGGGAGCGAGCTTGCTCGCGATAGCGGACTGACAGTCAACATTGATGTTGAATGTGATGGCCTCATCGCGAGCAAGCTCGCTCCCACAGGGTATTGCGCGGCTTCAGAAGAGTTGGGTGAAGAGCCAATACAAACTGCCCGACAACAGAATCGCCGCCGGCAAGGTCAGCACCCAGGCCATCAGCAGGTTGCGGATGGTCTTCATCTGCAAGCCGCCGCCGTTGGCGACCATGGTCCCGGCCACCCCCGAAGACAGTACGTGTGTGGTCGACACCGGCAGGCCGAACATGTCCGCCGCGCCGATGGTCAGCATCGCGACGGTTTCCGCCGAGGCGCCTTGCGCATACGTCAGGTGGGTTTTGCCGATCTTCTCGCCAACCGTCACCACGATGCGCTTCCAGCCGACCATGGTGCCCAGCCCCAGTGCGATGGCCACCGCGATTTTCACCCACAGCGGAATGAACCGCGTGGCGTTGTCGATCTGCTGCTTGAACAGTTGCAGCTTGCCGTTGGTATCGGCGTCGAAGTTGCCGACCTTGTTTTTGTCCATCAGGCGAATGGTTTCGCTGGTCAGGTACATGTCGTTACGCACGTTGCCCATGGCCTCGGCCGGGACTTTCGAGAGCGAGCCGTAGCCCTTCACTTCGTTACCGATGTTGCCGGTCAAGGCGGCGAGGGCGGGGATCAGTTGCGGTGTGGCTTCCTTGCTGCGCACGTATTCGGACAGCACCGGACGCGGGTCGGCCGGCGCTGGCAGCGGCGAACTTTTGACCAGTGCTTGTTGGGTGACTTCGGCCACGGCGGCAAACTGCAGCGCCTGGTCCGCCGGCATGGTGCGGTTCAGTGCGTAAGCCATCGGCAGCGTGCCGACCAGAATCAGCATGATCAGGCCCATGCCTTTCTGGCCGTCGTTGGAACCGTGGGCGAAAGACACGCCCGTGCAGGTCAGGATCAGCAGGCCGCGAATCCACCACGGTGGCGGAGTGTCGCCCTTCGGTGCTTTGTACAGCGCACGATTCTTGACGAAAGCACGCAAGGCCAGCAGCAACAGCGCGGCAAACACGAAGCCGATCAGCGGCGACAGCAACAGCGCGTAACCGATTTTGGTTGCCTGCGCCCAGTCCACGCCGCTGGTGCCGTCGCGGCCGTGCATCAGGGCATTGGCCACACCGACGCCGATGATCGAGCCGATCAGGGTGTGCGACGAAGACGCCGGCAAGCCCAGCCACCAGGTGCCGAGGTTCCACAGGATCGCGGCGATCAACAGGGCGAAGATCATGGCGAAACCGGCGGAGGAACCGACTTGCAGAATCAGTTCCACCGGCAGCAGGGCGATGATGCCGAACGCCACCGCGCCGCTGGACAGCAGCACCCCGAGGAAGTTGAAGAACCCGGACCAGGCCACTGCGAAATTCGGTGGCAAGGAGTTGGTGTAAATCACCGTGGCCACGGCGTTGGCGGTGTCGTGGAAACCGTTGACGAATTCAAAGCCGAGGGCGATCAGCAGCGCCACGCCCAACAACAGAAACGGCGTCCAGGTGGTCACCACGGTGCCGAGTTCGTTCATGTCGTGCATCAGGCTGTAGGCGGTGAACAACAGCCCGCTGCCCAGTACCGCGAAGAAAATCACAATGGTGAGCAGGCCAGGCTTTTTATCGAGTTGCGGTTTGGCGCTACTGGCGGGCGCCTGGGCGGCGGTGAAGGAAGGAGTAGCCATGACGGACAATCCTGAGGCGAGAAGGAGTGTCGCCCATGATCGTTGCTGAATGTTACAGAGAGACTGCGCTGAGTCAGGGTTTGGTTTTTTAAAGGCAGAATCAAAGGATCGCAGCCTCGTTTCACTCGACAGCTCCTACATTTGGAATGCGCAACCCTGTAGGAGCTGTCGAGTGAAACGAGGCTGCGATCTTTTGATCTTAATAATCCTGGCGCTTACGAAACGCCCAACGCCCGGCGATCACCGTAAACGTCGCAACCAACGCCACCAGAATCCAGAACCCTTCCGGGTCGCCGGAAAGCGGCACCCCACCGACGTTCATGCCAAAGAAGCCGGCGATGATGTTTATCGGCAACGCCAGCACCGTGACCACGGTCAGGGTGAACAGTGTGCGGTTGCTCTGTTCGTTGAGGTTGGCGGCGATTTCTTCCTGTAACAGCTTGATCCGTTCGCCCAGCGCCGTGAGGTCGTTGATGATCAGCGCGAACTCCTCGGTGGATTTGCGCAGCTCCTTGACGTCTTCCTTCTGCAACCACTGCGGCGGGCGATTGAGCAGGCGCAGCAACGAGCCCGGTTCCAGCGCCAACAAGCGTTGCAGGCGCACCAGCACCCGTCGGTTGGCACCCAGCTCAGCCCGGTTGGTCGACAGTCGCGAAGACAGCAACTCATCTTCGATCTGATCGACACTGAGGCTGGTCTTGCGCACGATCTGGGTCAGCACTTCGCCCTGATCGCGCAGCAGATGCACCAGCAATTCCAGCGGCGAGCGAAAGCATTCACCGGCCTTTACCGACGAGCGCAGCTTGTCCACCGAGTGCAGCGGTTGCAGCCGTGCGCTGATGATCAGCCGACTGCGGGCGCAGACCCACAGCGTCGAAACATCGGACGAAACCATGCTGCTGAGGTTGAACACCACGTCGTTGACCACCGCCAGCAACGCTGAATCCACATGCTCGATACGCGTCGAACGGGAGCCCTCATGCAGCGCTTCGAAAAACTCGTCGGGCAATTCCAGATGGCTTTTCATCCAGCGTTCGCATGCGGCGTGGGCCAGATTCAGGTGCAACCAGAGAAATTCGTCGTTATCGCCGGGTTGTTGCAGGCACTGCAATGCCTTGGCTGAATCGAGCTCCCGGCCGCGCTCGCCGGGGCGAAAACTGAAACCGTACAGCAGACCGAACAGGTCCGTGTCGCGATGACTTTGGTCGATGCTGTGGTTCATGAGGTCTCGCTGTGAGGAGGCGCCTGCCGCGGGTTTCACAGGTTCACTTGAGCCGCATCATCGCAAGGAGTTTTGACAGTTTTGTGACAGAGTAGTGAAGGCGAAATAGTGGCACTACCGACGGTCGGAATTGATTAAAGAACCGCTCTGGTACGCCGATCTTGCCTACGTTAACTTGCACGGCTTTGGCCACGAACCAAGGTCGCAGACAGGGATGTCCGGACACCTTTCACGCCTTGTTGCGGCGTGCCTCATCCCTGTCATGAGTATCACTCGATGCTGCAAAAGTCCCTGAGAGCACAAATCCTTGCCTTGTTGAGCGGCAGTCTGTTCGCGATGCTGTTGATCGCCCTGGCCTGCTTTCACTTTCTGTCCAGCGGTGTTCAGAACTACGCGAATCTGATCGAAGGCCCACTGCACACCTCGCAATTGATCGATGAAGCCAACCTGCAATTCAAGGTTCAGGTTCAGGAGTGGAAAAACGTCCTGCTACGCGGCAAGCAGCCTGCGGATCTGGACAAATACTGGAAGCAATTCGAAGACCGTCAGCGCGATGTGCAGGGCATCCTCGGTGAACTGGCCGGGCAGAAGGGTATCGAGCCGTCACTCAAGACTCGCATCGAACGCCTGCGGGACGAACATCGTCTGTTGGGCGCGGCTTATCAGAAGGGCCGTGACGCTTATGTGGCGGCAGGCGCCGACCCAACGGTTGGCGACACGGCGGTCAAAGGTGTGGACCGCGCGACCAGCGAGCAGATGAGTGAGTTGGTCAGCGAATTGCGCAAGCAGGGTGCCGAGCAATCGAAGCTGATCAGCGCTGACGCCGACCGCACCGTGTTGCTGGGGATCATAGTGATGCTCGCCTCGGGTCTGTTGATCGGGTTATTGAGCCTGTGGCTGGTCAACCGCAACCTGGTCGAGCCGATTCGCAAACTGATCGAGTACGTGGCGCAACTCAGCCAGGGCAAGTTTGCCGAACGCGTGGCCAGCAGCCGTCAGGACGAGTTGGGCAAGTTGGCGGTAGCCGCCAACACCTTGCGCGATTTCCTCGCCGAAACCTTCAGCCGTTTGCAGCGTAGTGCCAAGGATCTGGACAGCGCCAGCGGTGAACTGAATTCCATCGCCAGCCTCATGGCCAGCGGCACCAACGAGCAGTTCAACCGCACCGATCAGGTGGCCACGGCAATGAACGAAATGTCCGCTACCGCGCAAGAAGTCGCACGCCATGCTGCCGATGCAGCACGTGCCGCCGACGATGCCGACCAGTCCGCCCAGCAGGGCGAAAAGGTCATGCAGGGCACCATTCACACCATCACCCAAATGCGCGGCGAAATTGCCAACACCGCCACGGTCATCCGTCGTCTGGAAACCGACAGCGGGCGCATCGGCAAGGTACTGGAAGTGATTCGCGGCATCGCCGAGCAGACCAATCTGCTGGCGCTCAACGCCGCTATCGAAGCGGCCCGTGCCGGTGAAGCCGGGCGCGGTTTTGCGGTGGTGGCCGATGAAGTCCGCAGCCTGGCCCAGCGCACGGCGGCGTCGATCATCGAGATCAACCAGATCATTCAAACGGTGCAAACCGGTGCAGTGGACGCCGCTCAGGCAATTGAAAGCGGTCAGTCGCGCAGTGAGGAAAGTGTCGAGCAAGTGACTCAGGCCGGCGCCATGCTGGAGCGCATCACCCTGGCCGTGGAAGCCATCCGCGACATGAACCGCCAGATCGCCACCGCCGCGGAAGAGCAGACGTCGGTGGCCGAAGACATCTCGCGCAACCTCACCGAAATCACCAGTATCGCCAGTACCAACCTGGACAATGTGCAACGCACCGAAGCGGCCAGCCACAACCTGCACGGGTTGTCGGGGCAGTTGAATGAAGTGACGGCACGTTTAAGCGCGTAACGGTAAGGGCTGTGTACCGGTTTGCTTACCGAGTCGGTACACAGTCGATCTCAAGTCCGCAGTGTCGATGTCGATGACCACGGTAATCCCATAATCCCAATGGAAAACCGCCATGGTCAGCATCACTTCCGTTTCGATCACCCCGACGGCCACGACTGCTTTGAACAAGACTGCCGTCAGCGACAGCACCGAAGACACCTCAGTCACGGCAACCGCTGAGGCGTCCAGCGACACCACGAAGGTATCCGCCGGCGGCGCCCCCGCGGCGAGCGGCAGCAGTTCCAGCAGCAGCGAAGAATCCGATACGGTGAAAGAGCTGCGCAAGCAGATCGCCGAATTGCAAAAGCAATTGCAGGAACAACAACAGCAACTGCAAGCGGCCCAGGCCAAACAGGAAAGCGCCGAAGCTAAAGCGGCGGACGTTGCGGCGGCTCAGTCGCAGATTGCGACGACTTCGGGTTCGTTGCAGACGGCAACGGCGGCGTTGTTGCAGGCGTTGCAGGATTCCGGTTCCAGTACGTCCGGCGCGCTGGTCAGCACATCCGCCTAAGCAATGATGTTGACGGAGTCTGAACACTCAGGCGACCGTTGATCGAAAAAGCTTGGTTGAAGCACCTGATTTAGCCACTACCTGTTATTTCTGACAGTAGACAGGTTTTTTCTCGCAGCGCTAGATAACCACTGGCACGCATTTTCGAACCGAACTTGCGCCAGTACTTTCACAAGGAGCGTTGCGATGGCCGAATTATTGAGCCCTATGACAGTTGTCGGTGGTCAGGTAGTCGTTTTGTACGTTGATCAGGCAGACCCACTGATTCCGAAAGTAGTCATACCGGCACGAGAAGATTTTGATGAAGGTGAAAAAATCATTGTGTTTTGTGGCGACACTGAGGTGGGCTTTCACACCTATCGAACAGGTGATTTCTTTCCAATACATCTTCCTTTGGACAAAGAGGCTCTGGGTCAGGTGCAGGGTGGGGGGGAGGCTTACTACGAGATCAAGCATCTGGATGGAACGACCTCCACCTCAAGTTCTTTCCGTGCCAGGGTCGAGGTGTTTAACAGCCAGTCGTCCGTAAGTCACGCTAACGAGATCAAGGCGTAGAGGCTGTCATCACTGCGTCAAAGCCAGCGTAAACATGAACTCCGTCCCGTTGGACGGAGTTGACTTCACATCAAGCAACCCACCATGGGACTGCGCAATCTGACTGGCAATGTACAACCCCAACCCGAGGCCGGTCTGCGGTGTTCCGCTGGCCGGTCGCGAGTAGGGCCGGAACAGATGGGGCAGCGCATCCTCGGCAATCAGCCCCTGATTTTTCACGCTCAGCACGAACTGCCCTTCATTGATCTGCGCGCTGATATCGATCGAGCCATCGGGATCTCCGTGAGCAACCGCGTTCGCCACCAGATTGGAGAGTAACTGTGCGACCCGCTCGCGATCACAATGAACGCTGCGCAGGTCACCGATGGACGATTGAATGGTGCGGTCGGGATGGACGCTCTGAACCTCTGAAATCACATGCCGCAATGCATCCTCGAGATCCGGGCACGGTTCAATGTTCACGGGAATGCCACGGCCTAAAGAGCCGCGAGCGAAATCCAGAACGTCATCGACCAGTTTGGTCGCACGACGGGCGCTGGTGAGGATGTGCCGGGCCCGTTGCTGATTCGCCGGATCGGGTAGTTTGCGCAGGAGCATTTCGGCGCTGGCGTTGATGGCGAACAAGGGGTTGCGCAGATCATGCCCGAGCACGGCGATGAACTGTTCGCGCAGTTTGGCGGTTTCCCGTTCCTGCCTCAGCGCTGCTTCGGTCTTTTGCAGGTTTTCTTCGGCCTCGATCTGCAGCGCCAGCATCCGGGCGAAGGATTCCATGGTGCTCTGGATCGTGCTGGATTTGAGGGGCGCAGGGTTGGGGTCAAGAGCGCAGATGGTGCCGAAAAAGCGTCCGTCGGTGCGGAAAATCGGCACGGCGATGTAGCTTTCGAACTGATAGAGGCGAGGGGTGTGGTGATCGCGGTAAAGCGGGTCTTCACTGGCCTTGTCGATGACCACCGAATGATGCGCCTGACGAATTTCGTGGCACAGGGTCGTGACAAGATCCAGCTCACCGCCGACCTGTAAACCGAAATTCAGCTGGTCGAGCACCGCACACGCCGTCCACGACTCTTCGGTGACCCGAGCTACGGCGGCAAAGCGCAGGCCCGTCAGTTCACGGATCACTTGAAGAATCGCCGGCACCGCACTGATCCGACCGATCGTGGCGATGTCTGCTGCCGCTGCTTGCCCCATTTCAATCCATCTCTGCATGAACAGTGTGGTGGGATTCTAGCGGGCTGACGCTGCGTTGGCGCGACTTGATTGCCTGAATTTGACGTGCAAAAAAGCCGCACGATCCGAAGATCGTGCGGCTTGGTGTTTGTGCATCAGGTGTCTTGTTTGTCGCTCAGTACTTTGCCCGTGGTGGCATCGAAGTCCACGTCAAATTCTTTGCCGTCGGCGGTTTTCAGTTCCACTTCGTACTCATAGTTATTGAAATGGTTATCCAGATCCGTGTCGGTGATGGTCGCGCCCGGGTGCAGTTTCAGCGCAGCCTGGTTCATTTCTTCCAATGGCTTGATCTTGCCGCTTTTGACCAGCTCAGGGATCTGGTCGACGCGGACATCGGCCTGGGCCAGGCCAGCGGTGAGAGTCAGGGCAGCGGCAGTGAACAGGGCAGTCAGGGTTTTCATGAGGTTCTTTCCTTGGGTGATCTGTTTAAGTGGGATCAGGTTAACCGGCGCAACTTAATCCACCCTTAATTCTCCGAACGCGACTGGGTAGCGATCGTTCCCACGTTCATCAATAACCGTTGTTCTGCAGCAACTGCGCAACACTGGCTGCCGCCGGGCGTTTGTAGAACTTGAGCAGTTCGCTGGCGCGGTTGGTGAAGATACCGTCGACGCCGGCGTCCATGACTTTCTGGTAATCCACGGCATCGTCGATGGTGTAAACGTGCACCAACAAGCCCTGATCGTGGGTGTACTGGTTCATCCACGGTTGCACCAAGTCCGAATAACTCTGATCACCGCCCTTGGTCAGCGCGGCAGAAGGGCCGGTGCCGATCGCGCCCTGGGCTTTGGCGTACTCGACCCATTGCTGGAATTCGGCTTTGTCTTTCGGTTGTTGTTTGGCGTAGTAAGTGGCTTTGTCCTTGTCGCCGGACTCGGCAAACGTCACCTTGGATTTCGGCTCAATGCTGCCTTCGCCGACCCACAGCAGGAGGATTTTCGGCACTTTCGGCATTTCCTTCTCGAGCAGTTCGAGGCTGCTCTTCTCGAAGGTTTGCAGCACGACTTTACCTTTGCCTTGGCCAACCGCCAGATCGCTCTTCGCCAGTTTCGAACCCGCCGGGCTCAACCAGCCGCGATCCTGGAGTTTTTCCTTGAGGTCGCGCTCGATCCCGGGAAATTGCTTCGGCTCTTTGGTTTCGATATACAGACCGGGCTTGTGCAGCGGGTTGCCTTGGGCGATATCGATGATTTCGTCCAGCGTCAGGACTTTCAGACCAGCGTACGAAGGACGCGCGCGATCCGGATAGGCAGCGTTGAACCAGCTGCCGGCATCGAGGGTTTTCAGCTCGGCGATAGTGAACTCGTTGGCCGGGCGGTCCTTGCGCTCAGGGAATTTACTGGCGACGTCGGTGGTGCGTTGCAGGTTGTCGTCGTGCAGGGCGAACAGCACGCCATCCTTGCTGCGTTGCACATCCATTTCCAGGTAGTCGGCACCCAGATCGCGGGCCAGTTTGTAGGCGGCGGCGGTGGATTCCGGGGCATCGAAGGACGCGCCACGGTGAGCAATCACGGCCGGATGCGGGATGCCCGTGCGGGTTGCCAATGCGGTGGGGCTTGGCTCGCTGGCGGCCTGTGCCTGGCCGAGGCCCAGCATCAGACTCAGCATCAGGGCGCTCTTGGTGAAGGTAACAGGCATGCTCGAGGTCCTTTCGCAGATTTTCAAAGACGTATCTTTTAACAACTGAGCGCCGCTTGCGCTATCGCCAGACCGACATAAACGTGTTTAAAGCTGATTTTTTCAGCGCTTTTGTGCGCTTCTTTGCAGTACTCTTGGCCCCGGCAGTTACCCCGGCAGAGGGAACGCCCATTCGCTTGCCCTGCGTGTAAACCATCGATCACCGGTCCTTTGCGACCTTCTGTGAGGTTTATCATGCGCATCACTTCCGAGCTCATCTGCCAGGCCGCCGACCAACTCAAAGGCTTCGTCGGCCTCAATCGCAAGACCGGCCAGTACATTGTTCGTTTCAGCGAAGACTCTTTCGGCATGGACGTGGCTGACGACGGCATTATTCCCACCAGCGAATTCGTCTGGGCCCCAGGTTCCGCGCAGGCCATGACGCTCAAGCGTGAGTTGATTCAGTTATTGCTGGATCAGAACATCGATGACCGGATCAACATCACCGAGCCGTTGCGGGTGTACATGAATCGGCGGGAAGTGCCGGAGATTTCGGCGGTTCGCAGTCTCGTGCAGAGCTGATGTTTTTGCAGTGAATGCGCTGGCCTCTTCGCGAGCAAGTCGAATCGTCGCACCGCCGCTCCCACATGGGTTATGTGTCGATCATAAGACCCATGTGGGAGCGAGCCTGCTCGCGATGGCGGCCTGAAAGACACTGCACATCATTACTACTGAAACCGATAATCCCGCTCAACCTTGCACACCCGCGTATGACAAGACGAATACCAGGTCGACCGCCCGCGCTCGCGAATCTCACTGTGCTCGGGATGATGTTTCCACGCCAGAATCGCCGCTTCGCTGGCCCAGTAGGACACCGTAATCCCGAGCCCGTCCTCACCCCGAGCCGATTCCACCCCCAGGAAACCGGGTTGCTCTCGGGCCAGTTCGACCATGCGCCTGGCGGCCTGCTCGTAACCGTGATCACCGTCGGTGCGCTGGGAGGTAAAAATCACCGCGTAGTAAGGCGCTGGCGGAGTCTTGGCGATCATGGCTTCTGCCTCTTGCAGGCTGCGATCAACGCACGGACCAGCGGCGGCAGATTGCCCTTGAGTGCTGCGCGTTCAGGTTGGAACAGCGTCGCGACGAAGAACGGATGCCCGCGCAATTCCACCGCCCGCAAGTCGCCCGAAGCATCGTGTCCAACGGCGCACAGCTGTTGGCTCAACAGCTCACGTTCAAATGCTGGATTAACGCCGTAGCGGCAGCGATATCCTTCGACAATCTCAGCGCTTTCGTACGCCTCGGCGATCAGCGAGCCTTCAACCAGATGGATGCTGTCGACGGCCTCCACCAGCGAACAGGTCAATGGCGTGAGCAGCGCTCGCGCCGCATCCGGCGATGTTTCACCGTGTTCGGCATCGTCCCAGCCCATAACATTTCGGGCGTATTCGAGAACGGCGTGTTGAAACCCGCCGCAGGTACCAAGGAAGGGTCGCTGCTGTTCACGGGCAAAACGAATCGCCCGCAACGCACCGTCCATATCGCGGTAGGGGCTGGCGGGCACGCACCAGAAACCGTCGAAATCAGCCAATGGCGCATCGGCGCTGATGCGTTCGGTAGCCAGCCACTGGAACTGCACGTCTGTGCCCGCCTGTTCGGCGGCCATGCCGAGGGCGATGGGGATGGCCTGGTGAGCGGTGACGTGCGGATCGTAATCGCCGATCAAGGCTATGCGAATTGGGCGGGTTTCCATGAGTGCGCTCCACGCTTGTTGATTCCTGGCACCCACTATAGATTGGCGTTCACGCACTCAATATTGGCGTTATCCCAATTGATCAATGCACCGATGCACTATCGACTGGATTACCCCGACCTGTCCCTGATCCTCGCGCTGGTGCGCGGCGGCTCTCTGGCCCGGGCATCGACGCTGTTGACGGTCGACGTCTCGACCGTATTTCGCGCCGTGCGCCGACTGGAAGCCGCGCTGGGCCAGCAGCTGTTTGAAAAGAGCCGCGCCGGTTACTTGCCTACCACCTTGGCGCAAACTCTGGCCGAGCAGGCTGAGCGGGCCGAACAGGCGCTGGAGGCGGCGCGCATTGGCGTGGAGCAGGGCGGTGAAGTCATCAGCGGCACGGTGCGCCTGACCTGCACCGATTCGGTCTTGCAAGGCTTGCTGCTGCCGGCGTTGGCGAAGTTCATGCCCGGCTACCCGGCGCTGACCATCGAGTTGAGTACCTCTAACGACTTTGCCAACCTCAGCCGCCGGGACGCGGATATCGCCTTGCGCCTGACCCGCACACCGCCCGAGCACTTGGTCGGCCGGCGATTGGCCCAGGTTTCCTATCGAGTCTGTGCCAGTGAGGTGTATCTGAAATCGGTCGATTCCGAAGACTTGGCTTCGCTGACCTGGATTGCCCCGGACGACTTCCTCCCCGATCACCCCACCGTTGTGTGGCGCCGTCAGCAGTTGCCCGGCGTCACACCGGGTTATCGCTGCAACAGCATGTTGTCGGTGACTGAGCTGGTGCGGGCCGGGCTCGGTGTCGCGGCATTGCCGGACTTCCTCATCGGTGAAGGGTTGCAACCGTTGAGCGAGCCGTTACACGGTTACGACACGGCGCTCTGGCTGCTGACCCGCCCGGACTGCCGCGCCTTGCGCTCGGTGGTGACGTTGTTCGATGAGTTGGGGCGGGCGCTTCGATTGCCTTGACCGAGCGCTAAACCTTCGGCTGATCCTTGCCCACGAAGTGCTGATGCATTTCCGAGGTCAGGCTTTCGATGCGTTCGGTCAGGGACTTGGTCATTTCGGTGAGCCGGGTGTTTTGCTCGAGCAACTCCAGCAGTTGCGCGCTGTTCTGCGCCGCTTGTGCCTGGCGTTCACTGTTGGCGACGGCGAGGGATTCGCGGTGCAGGGCGTCGGCGTCGGACTGGGCTTTGTCCCGCGCCGCCTGACGGGTCTGGGCCAGCAGAATCAACGGCGCGGCATAAGCCGATTGCAGGCTGAACGCCAGGTTCAGCAGGATGAACGGGTAGAGATCGAAGTGAGCCACGCCGAACAGATTGAGGCAAACCCATATCACCACGATCAGCGTCTGCGCCCCGAGAAAGGTCGGCGTGCCGAAGAACCGCGCGAAGGCCTCGGCGCGCAGGGCAAACTTGTCGTTGCCGAACGTGGGCGCCAGGTGGGCGTGGGGGCGATGAAAACGCAGATGATCGACGGGAAGGGCGGGTTTAGTGTCGGAAGTCGTGGTGGTCATAGTGCTCTCTGCATGGCGCTGGGACTGAGGCTCACTATAGCCCCAGCGCCAGTTTCATTCTGAAACACATTGCGGTGTTTTATTCCGCGCTACCGATCACCGCTAAAGCGGCGGACATTGTCATTTATTGCAGCTGATAGCAGGCCAGAAACATGTCCAGCGCCGACTCCACAACAGTGGTCTGCATTTCGGCTGACAGGCCGGGCAGACCCATGGAAATCTGTGGCCAGAACGCAAAGGATTTGAGCATTCCCTGAATCTGTTGTGCAGCGAATTCGGGGGCGACCGGTTTCAAACGGCCATCGGCCTGAGCGGCGCGGATCCACACAGTCAGGCCCTCTTCGCGCTCACCCATTCGGGCGACCATGTTCTGGGCGCGCTCGGGGGAATGGATGGTGGCGGCGATGGCCACTCGCGCCAGGTCGAGAAAATTGTCATCGCCCAGCATCTGCAATTTTGCCATCAACATTTGGCGCATCTGGTCGCGCAGCGGCAGGTCAGGGTGGTAGGGCGTTTCCTGTTCTGACGTCACCCGCGCCCATAATTGATTGAGGATTTCGGCGAACAACTCTTCCTTGCTGGGGAAATGGTTGTACACCGTGCGCTTCGACACGCCGGCGGTGGCAGCGATCTTGTCCATGCTGGTGATGTCGAAACCGTTGGCACGGAATTCGGCAATCGCCGCCTGAATGATGGCTTCGCGTTTTCGGTCGGTGAGGCGCTGTGGAGCTGTCATAAGTACGCTTCGGCAGGAAGAAGTGAGAACTACACTTGGCAGTTTACTTGTGATCGGCTTTGATGCAACCTAGAAACTACACTGTGCAGTGTAATGTTTTGTTAATCCTGCACAGCGAACAATAGATCTCCGGCTGATGCGTGCATGCCTTGGCCATTTATCGTCCCAAGCGGAAAACTGCGAATCAGGTGGTTTTCCTGGAGTCATTTAGTCATGGCCACTTCAACTTCCCCTGCGGATAACGCCTCCACGCCTGAAGCATCCCGTCAGGCAGAAGGGCACTTCCGAAATCATGCGCCCGTGCAACGTGAAGGCTTTCGCAAAATGGTGCGCATCATGTGGAACATGATCTTCCACAAACCGCGTAACACCCGCCCGACGGCGCCTGTCCCGGTGCAAACCCTGACTCAGGCAGCGTTGATCGCCGCACCTAACCACAGCGTTTATCGCCTCGGCCATTCCACTGTACTGCTGAAACTGCAGGACAAATTCTGGATCACCGACCCAGTCTTCGCCGAACGCGCCTCACCGGTGCAATGGGCCGGCCCCAAGCGTTTTCACCAGCCGCCGATCAGCCTTGAAGAGTTGCCGCCGATCGAAGCGGTGATCCTGTCCCACGATCACTACGACCACCTCGACTATCAAGCCGTGCTCAAACTGGCGGACAAGGCCAAGTACTTTCTGACGCCTCTGGGCGTGGGCGACACCCTGATCAAATGGGGCATCGACGCCAGCAAAGTGCGCCAGCTGGACTGGTGGCAAGGCACTGAGGTCGACGGTATTCAGTTCATCGCCACACCTTCGCAGCACTTTTCCGGTCGCGGTCTGTTCGATGGCAACAGCACGCTGTGGGCCTCGTGGGTGATGATCGACGGCGACACGCGAATCTTCTTCAGCGGCGACAGCGGTTATTTCGATGGCTTCAAACGCATCGGCGAACAGTACGGCCCGTTCGACCTGACGCTCATGGAAACCGGTGCCTACAACGTCGAGTGGCCGCATGTTCACATGCAGCCTGAGCAAACCCTACAGGCGCACATCGACCTGAAAGGCCGCTGGTTATTGCCGATCCATAACGGCACGTTCGATCTGTCGATGCATGCCTGGTACGAACCGTTTGACCGGATTCTGGCGCTGGCCTGGGAGCGGAATGTTTCGATCACCACGCCGCAGATGGGGCAGGCGTTTAATGTGATGTATCCGCAACGGGGTGGCGCCTGGTGGTCGGAGATGGAAAACGTTGGCGATCAGGTGGAGCCGCAGAACGCATAACGTTGTGAAGCCGGGCTGCTTACCTGCAAGCGGCCCGGGCCGACACCTCACTCAACCATCGCATAATCCGCCCGCCCCACCGGATCAGGCGTCGTCCCTTTCACATTCATTCCTCTCCCCGGCGCAAACCCCCGGGAAGAACACCAACCCCTCCGATTCAAACCGATAAGCCAACGCCAGCCGCGTAACATCCAGCACATCGCGCTCATCCTCAAATCGCTGAATAGCGTCAACCGAAACCCCGGATTCCCGAGACAGTTCCTCCACACTCCAACCCAGCATCGCTCGGGCCTGAACGCTATGCGCGGGGGTGAATTGGAAAAGGGCGATACGTTCCAGGGTGATTTTCATCGCAAGAGAGGCCATGGTGTTCTCCGGGCTCAAGAGTGCTGATTCAAAAAATACTGTGTTTTTGTACAGTTGTTTTGAGCCCGAATCAAACTCATTTTTTTGATCGATTCTATTTTTCCTCTCAGGCAGGAGCGTTGGACCGACTACGCTATTTTTAGGCGGGCTGAAAGCTCAATGGGTTTTCAACACCCGTCAGCAGCAATGTTTGAACGTCAGCTTTCTGATTTTCAATACAAGGAAAGGTGGCGTTTCAGAGGCTGTGCGCCACAGCGTTATGCAGGGAAGGGAATCATGAAAAGACTACGTCTGCTATGTACCCTGATCGGTTTTACAAGTCTGCCCGTCCTGGCCGATATGGCATCGTCAAACAAAGATGCCTTTGTGACCAACCTGATGACTCAGATGACCCTGGAAGAAAAAGTCGGCCAACTGCGGCTGATCGCGATTGATGAAAAGATGACTCCCGAAAGGATGTACCAAGAAATCACCGCCGGGCGAATCGGGGGTACGTACGGCTCTGTGAGCCGTTACGTAAACCGACCCATGCAGGACGCGGCTCAACAAAGCCGCCTGAAAATACCGATGTTTTTCGGCTGGGACGTGATACACGGTCATCGAACCATTTTTCCCATTGGCTTGGCATTGGCCTCCAGCTGGGATATGGACGCCATTGAGTTGAGCGGTCGAACGGCGGCGAAAGAAGCCAGTGCGGACGGTATCGATATGACCTTTGCACCGATGATAGATATCGCCCGTGATCCTCGCTGGGGGCGTACATCCGAAGGCTTCGGTGAAGACACCTATCTGGTTTCGCGCATTGCCAAAGTGATGGTTCAGGCCTACCAGGGCAAAAGCCTGAATGCACCCGACAGCATCATGGCCAGCGCCAAACACTTCGCGTTGTATGGTGCTGTCGAGGGTGGACGCGACTACAACAGCGTCGACATGGGCCTGGCCAGAATGCACCAGGACTACCTGCCACCTTATCGTTCGGCGATTGAGGGTGGCGCGGGAGCGATGATGGTGGCGCTTAACTCGATAAATGGCGTGCCAGCCGCTGCCAATGCATGGTTGATGCAAGACCTGCTTCGCAAAGCATGGGGCTTCAAGGGGCTGGTCATCAGCGACCACAATGGGATAAACGATCTGGTTCAGCACGGTGTTGCGAAGAATCACCGCGAAGCGGCCAGGCTCGCGATCAGGGCCGGTGTTGATATGAGCATGAACGACTTCTCTTATGGTCCGGAGCTACCCGGGCTGCTTGAGTCTGGCGCTATTTCCCAGAGCAATATCGATAATGCTGTGCGGGAAGTTCTGGGGGCCAAGTACGACATGGGGCTGTTCGAAGACCCTTACCGGCGCATCGGCGTTGCCGGTGAAGACCCCGCTGATAACAATGCCGAAAACCGTCTGCACAGAGCGCAGGCCCGTGAGGTGGCACGCAAGACATTGGTGCTGCTGAAGAATGAAAACGGGCTCTTGCCACTAAAGAAAGAGGGCGTGATTGTGCTCATAGGCCCGTTGGCAAAAAGTACCGTCGACATCATGGGCAGTTGGTCCGCAAGCGGCGTGCCCTCGCAATCGGTGACGATCTACGACGGGCTGAAAAACGCTATGGATAAGGGCTCGCTGATCTATGCCCGAGGCGCCAATCTCGAGGAGGATCAGGAGGTTGTTAAATACCTGGAATATCAGGGAGTGTCCGAAATCGCGAACGACGCTCGTCCGGCAGCAGAAATGATTGACGAAGCGGTCAAGGCTGCACAGCAAGCCGATGTCGTGATTGCGGTGGTGGGCGAGCCACGCAGTATGTCTCATGAAGCGGCCAGTCGAACCAGCCTCGATCTGCCAGGACGCCAGAGTGAATTGATCACCGCCCTGAAAGCCACCGGCAAGCCGCTGGTACTGGTATTGATGAACGGCCGGCCACTGTCCATCGGCAAGGAGCAGAAGCAGGCCGATGCGATTCTGGAAACCTGGTACAGCGGATCCGAGGGAGGCAACGCCGTTGCCGATGTATTGTTCGGTGACTACAACCCCTCCGGCAAGTTACCCATCACCTTTCCACGCTCCGTGGGGCAGATCCCGAATTACTACAGCCATTTGAACACCGGCCGCCCCTACCTGCCGGGTGGGCTTCGCAACTACACGTCTCAATATTTCGATCAATCCCATGGTCCGCTTTATCCCTTCGGCTATGGGCTGAGTTATACCGATTTCAGCCTGACCGACATGGCCCTGTCTTCGACCACACTGAACAAGACCGACAAGCTCGTCGCCAGCGTCATAGTGAAGAATACCGGCCAGCGCGACGGCGAAACGGTGGTTCAGCTGTATATCCGCGATGTCGTTGGCTCCCTCAGCCGTCCGGTCAAAGAACTGAAGAACTTTCAAAAAATCATGCTCAAGGCCGGAGAAGAGAAAGCGGTCCACTTCAGCATTGATGAGAACGACTTGAAGTTCTTCAACGCTCAGTTGGAATACGCCGCCGAGCCGGGCGAGTTCCAGGTGCAGATCGGTCTGGATTCTCAGGATGTGAAGGCGCAGAGTTTTGAGCTGCTATAAGGCCGAGGTATTAGCGGCAGTGGCTAATGCCAGTCAGTTGAGCCGTTATGCGATCTGTAGCAGCTGGCGAAGCCTGCGTTCGGCTGCGTAGCAGTCGTAAAACCAGAGATTGCGGTGCATCAGGCAGACCGCGTCAGTCGGATTCACGACTGCTTCGCAGCCGAACGCAGGCTTCGCCAGCTGCTACAAAGTGTGCGTCGCGGCTGAAATTGCTTAACTGACTGGTATTAACGGCAGTGGCCTCTCTTTTTGGGCTAACTACTTCGCCCCCTCCAGCCAGACGGACGGTGCCTGTCCCAGTACACGGCGGAACATCGTGGAGAACGCCGCCGGGCTGTCATAGCCAAAATCCAGGGCAATGCGCGTCACCGGTTCGCCCTCCACCAGACGCGCCAGAGCCAGCACCACACAAGCCCGCTGCCGCCACTGGCTGAAACTCAGACCCGTCTGTTGGCGGAACAGGCGATTGAAGGTGCGCAGACTGATATGCAACTGATCGGCCCATTGCTGTGGCGACTGGTGAGCGTCGGGCCGCTGCACAAAGCGCTGGCACAACGTGAGTAGCCGCGCATCGACGGGCAGCGGAATGTGCAACGGCAGGTGAGTGCTGCGCGCCAGTTCATGCAGCAGCAAGTCGATCAGCGTACCGTCGCGCCCGCGTTCGTCATACGCCAGCGGGATTTCCACCGCCTCCATCAGCAAGTGCCGCATCAACGGCGAAACGCTGATCACCTGGCAGCGATCCCCCAGATCCACCGCCCCCGGCTCGATATACAAACTGCGAGTACTCACCCCCAGCATCAGCACCTCGTGCGCCACCCCCGCCGGAATCCACACCGCCCGCTGTGGTGGCACCACCCAACTGCCGTCGTGCGTGCTGACCTGCATTACCCCGGTGGCGCCATACAACAATTGCGCCCGCCGATGCGTATGACGAGGCAACACATGGCCGTGGGAATAATCCGTACCGATGGCCACCACCGGCCGTGGCGTGCGGTCCAGCAAATCAATCGAAACATTGCGCATCGAGCAGCCCCAGCGGTTGGCGTAAACGCGAATATTATTGGCTGACTTGCTGAAGCAGGCCAAGGCGCATCGTTCTATCGTCGACCGCTCTCAACCAACGGACGACCTCCATGTTCTATCTTCTGCTGGCACTCTTCGGCTGCATGACCGGCATCACCGCGGTGCTGTTCGGTTTCGGCGGCGGCTTCGTCGTCGTGCCATTGCTGTACCGCATGCTCATGACCAGCCACGGCACAGACGACCCCGTCAGCCAATCGGCGATGCACATTGCTGTGGCAACCTCGACCTGCGTGATGATCGTCAACGCAACGATCGCCACCGGAAAACACCGACGCGCCGGTAATCTCATTCGTCATTACGTGTGGCCGTTGGGCGGGTTTATCGGCGTGGGCGCGGTAGTTGGCGCCGTAGCGGCGATGTGGGCAAGTGGCGAAATGATCCGCTATGCCTTCATCGCGTACCTGGCCGTGACCATCGCGGATTGCCTGTTGCGACGCGGCTTTCTTACAGCGTCCGATACCGCCATTCCACGGCGATTGGGAAGGGCAGAAGTGTCTGGCGGCGGCGTAGGAATCGGCACCATCGCCACGTTTCTCGGCGTAGGCGGCAGCGTCATGACCGTGCCGTTACTGCGGCGCTGTGGATTGAGCATGTCCCAGGCGACGTCCATGGCCAATCCGCTCAGTTTGCCCGTGGCGCTGGCCGGGACGCTGACTTACATGGCGATGGCCGGCTTCACCGAGTTTGATCTTGGGCCGTGGTTTGTCGGTTATGTGGATGTGCTGGCGTTTGCGGTTTTGACGTTGGGGTCGCTGGTGGGGATTCGGCTGGCCACGCCGTGGATTGGGCGGATACCGGATCGAATGCATGCGCGGGTGTATATCGGTTTGCTGGTGGTGGTGATGATCAGCCTGTGCCTGAGTTGAATGTTATCGGCGCGTAGCTTTCCATCGCTCGAACGATGCTTCGCCTCTTGATACCCGATCCGGAAACGCCCTGACGCTTGATGACGTGTTGTAGGTGGGCCAGGGCAAGCCACTGCAATCCGGTCATTCACCAGCTTCCGTAGGGGATGCCGTACTTTTCGATATAGCGTTTGGAATCTTCTTCCAACGAGAAATAGCTGCCATGGGAGAGCCCTAACCCAGGCCCCTTGGGTTCAATCTCGGCTTTGCTGCGTGCAACTTTGATTGCTCGTCGGCACTCATCCAACGCCCACACTTGCACTACACCGCCGGGGGCAATGCCTATCTGTATAGAAGCTGATTTATCCAGGAAAGCTGCCTCTGGAACACTTGCGCACTCCTTGGTCAATGCATCACGCATGATCTGTCTAGCTTCTTCCGGAATTTCAACCCAACCTTGATAGGTTTGAGGTTCGACTAACGATTGCCAGCGAACATAGATCCGTACCGGAAGCTTGGCACTCTTTACATCCCTCTCGGTGCCGCCGCCAGTCACCAGCCAACCATTAGCCCCTGGCATGCCATTTTTCCTTCCGCCAGAAGCTACGCCACTGCCTATTCGACGATAGAGAGTCCCATGGGTATCAATTGTGGCAGCGTCCTCAACCCATGCGTCCATTGCGTAAGGAGTAACAAAACCCAGCGCCCACGGCCCGGCGTCGGGGTCTGAACGCCCCAACGGCTCGCCCGACGCTTGGCAACCGCTCACAAAAAAAGCCCCCAACAAGATCCATAGTGTTCGCAAGATTTTCGACTCCTAGTCAGGTACATGGGGATGTTGTACGCGGATCCCGTCCGTGGTTGGGGAATTAAAGTAGAGTAAACCTGCGCTGGTTCGAGGTGTTGAACCTTGCAAATTTGTCGGTGGGTTCCAACTGGCCGAATTGTGAATGTACTTCAGTTTAAGCAATTGCTCCTCGGCGGGCGTTGTACTGTAGTCACCCGCCACAAAGCGGTCACTCAATGCTTGAAGCTCAGATGGGATGGCATAGGTCGGGTACTGCTCATCAAGGTCCTTAAATCGAACTCCCCGTTGTTTCGCCAACTCATACATGACCCGCAGGTATACCCGTGACAACTCGCCTCGCACTGGGCGCTTGAGCTGTAACGCCGCATAGACCCGCTTGTTTGGATTCAAACGGTCTTGCTGAGACGGAGGCAAGCTTCGAACGTAGGGGGTCACGATCTCCAGCATATTGGACGGCCAGCCTTTGGCCTCCCACTGCGCCTTCACCCGTTGAGCGTCCCGGTAGATCGATGTGTATTTCACGTCTGTCGTGGTGGGAACATCCAGCGCCTGCATCGGGCTAATCAGCAGGTTCTCTTCTGATTCAGGAAAGTACCCGCCGCCAAGGTCCGAGTGGACACCGGGCAATGTGATTTCCAGGTGATCGGGTTTTACTCGGGTCAAGGCGAAGTTGGCACGGATTTCATCCCGGGCAGCCAATTGGACGACATTCGGAAACAAGCTGCGAGGTAAGTACAGTTTGAGCCCTGGTTGTGTTTGGCTACGTATATAGCCCAGGTTGGCCAAACCGCCTACTGACGGTACGGTATCAAACAAGCCGATAAAACTCATTTGGATATCGTGCTGGTACTCAACGTTATAGGTTTGGTGGAAAGCCCCACGAAATATCTTGGAGATATTGCCCAGCGGACCATTCTGTCCCCGCGCGACTTCGTTGGAGAAATGTCGTGCAGCCGCTGCACCCCTGCTGAAGCCAAACGTATCGAACATTAAGTTAAGGATTTTTGAATCGGGATAGGTTTGGGAAAAGTCAAAGATAGCTCGTCCGATTTTTTAAATGCCTCATCTACCTTCGCAGTTACCCCCATCGCACCGCGCCCCATCCCGGCCCCAAGCATACTATCGGGTTGACCAGATGATGTGCCTATACCATCCACATAGACCGTTTCAAATCTTAGATGTAATGCCCCCTCATCCAGAGTATCGCGAGAGGAAAAATACAAATCGCTCAGCTTCTTGATGTTCGACTCATCGTTTGCATAACTGCTGTCTGGGTCGGACATATAGGGTTTACAACTGGCGTCCAGATCTTCGGGCTTGATGGCGTGGCTAGCGCCACATAGCAGTCCCATTTCACTGTTGTTTGCATTGTTCAGCGTGCCATCGAAGAACACGCCAATGCGCAAGGTGATACCCACCGGTTTCTCTTCATTCAGCTCTTCTTCCTCTTCTTCCTCCTCTAAAGCCGAGTCATCAGCAGCTACAGTCGGCGCTGAGGTAGGCGCCGTACATCGACCGGGGGTTGGTAGCTGGAAGGCTCAACTAGATGCGCAGGCATAGGACTAAACGACGAAAAAGGCGCAGGTGTGAAGCTGTTGCCGATGATAATGCTCGATGACCCACTCGTGATGGTGTCGCCATGCGTTCCTTGCGAGCCGGTGACCAGCGCGGCCTGGCCATTGATCTGTACCGAGGACATGGCAGCCGTGGTCAAGATACTGCCGCAGGTGGTGCAGTCAGTTACCCGGGCAGCGGGGAGTCCATCAAAAAACACATTCGGTGACCCGGATTCGATGGCTGATCCACCACAGCGGGGACAGCTCACAGTATCGGACTTGCGTGCAGCAGGCTTGCCAGACATTTCGATATCCATATCAGCATTCATAGAGGCAGCACCTTACCCGCACCCATGAATAGAAAACAATCAGACGTTTCCCAAACTTGACTACGTAAATAGCTCGCGTCCAGGTGTCCGGCCACGTTGCATTGAAGTTGCCTTGACGCTGAATTATTTATCCGCCAGCCCCGGCGCTTCCCGAACAATGAAGTGATCCAGGTTCTCAATATTGGCACTGAACACCCCGAACGTCTGATCGGGGTTTTTCTTGCTCGGCACCTGCTTCAACTCCGGCGTCACACCATAAAAGAAGCAATACAACTCTTTCCCGCTCTCACTGGCATGCTTGATCTCTTCCAGAAACGCTTTGCGCTTGCGGTAGTTGTCGATCAGCTTTTTGCTCAGGTAAACGTTGACTGAATAAGGCTTCTTCTTCACCTCGTCCGCTTGCTTGAACCAGACCTTTTGTTCGAAATCGATACGAAAGCTCTGCGTGTAATCCTTGATCTCCTTGATCTTGCCCCAGTAAATCAGCCCCTTGTTGTCCTGCAGATACTCGATCTTCTTAAAGAACGACCCATAAAGCGCCGTGTGCTCACCAATCTTCAGCGGCATGCGCTTGAGCAGCTCCTTGTCCTCGAAGTTCGACACAAAACACTCCACCGGATGGGCGAAGACACTGGTCTTTTCCGGTGCTGATTCGCGGCTCGGGTGTTCGACGACACTGGCTGCTGAAGAGGGTTTCGGATCGTCCCGCATCACGTCAGCCGCCACCGCCGGGTTCGACGGCTTACGCACATACTCACGCCGCGTCAGCAACAACTCCGACGGGAAGTGCTCCTCGCGACTGTCATCCGTTTCCGCGCCGTCCGCGTCCACACCTGACGCCGACGCCTTGAGACTGACATAAGGACAATCCGCAACATGCCGAGTGCTGGGCGTGTTCTTGAAGTGCGGGGTGCGCACGTAATTCACGTTCTTGGCGTTGAACGTCGTCAACACATTTGCCGCATCGAAGGCCAAACGACAGGCGTCGTTGGGGCACTGGAAGTGCTCCTTGGCGGAATCGAACTCTATCGTCTCGTCGAAATTCAAATCGCGCACGTCATAGATCGACAGCTTGTCGTCGAGGCTGAGGCAGTAGGCGAGGTCGAATTTCATGGCGGGCTCGGGTCCTTGAGTGGGGAAGGGTATTAATAGCGGGAGGCGCGTGATGGCGCACCTTTTAATTCATATTAGTCGTGCCAACACCTTCATTTTCCGGACGATGTCATAGCCCGGTGAGAATAGTAGGCGCGACATATTCGCCACCGTTGCTCTCGAGATTCTGGTTCGAGCTGATCGAGAGAGCTTTCCGTTAATCGTGTAGGAGAATTCTCTAATTTTGGTAATCTTCATCCTCTGATAAGAGGATGAGTGGATGCCAGCTGTCATTGCCGAAAATGATGAATCGAAGTGGGCCGATGAAACTGGGGTCCGATATCACTTCCCGAAACAGTACCGAGCAATTCTGACCGAAGGAACGGCGGTGCTGTATTACAAAGGGAAGATGACAAACAAGGCTTTTTCGGATCAGCGTTTGAGTACCAACCCTCATTATTTTGGTGTTGCTCGAATCGGAAAGGTTCATGCGGATGAGAACAGCACGCAAGGTGATTTGTTCGCTGTCATTGAGGGCTTCAGACCCTTTGAATCTGCAGTTCCGATCAAGTTCGACGGGGAGTACCTTGAGCAGATTCCAGTAAAACTGAAAAGTAATTACTGGCGTAATGGTGTCCGGTTAATTGACCAAATGGTGTTTGACGACATCTGTTCCCATGCGGTGCTGAAGTTGGAGCAGGTCGACGATTTCAGCCTAATCGATAGTGCGCAGGAGTTTGAGACTAGTGTTATCGGGACTGAAGGGAAAAAAATCACCTTTTACGGTGTGAGGTATGAGCGCTGTCCAAAGCTTAGGCTTCAGGCAATCGCTATTCATGGGCTTCGATGCAAAGCCTGCGATTTTGACTTCGAGAAAGCGTATGGCGCGCATGCAAAAGGCTTTATTCATGTGCACCATGTGAAGCCCATTTCCGAATTTGACGAGGACCAGGTTGTCGATCCAGCGACTGACTTGGTCCCACTCTGTGCAAATTGCCACGCGATTGTTCATAGGAAACCCCAACAGTTGCTGAGCGTTGAGCAACTGAAAGGCCTTCTCAATGGTCGATGGGTTTTCGACGATTTAACCTAAGCGAATGCTTCGACGAATGAAACATTTGCACGACCCTCCGCCACCAAGGCTCAACCACCGTCACCCGTTGTTGCGGCTGATCGTGCAACAGGTAGGGCATGTCTCGCAGCCGAATCCAGCCTTCATCCTGCCAATGCAACAGACTCAACGACATCTCTGGCCAGTTCAGCAAACTCAACATCGGCCGATCTGCATGCTTCGATTGCCCCGCATCGCGCAAGGCCGGGACGACTTGATGGGTCAACCACTCACGCAATAAGCGATTCCCGGGTACGTAGTGATACACCAATAACGCATAAGCACCGGATTCGCTGAGCATTAGTCGCTTCTCAGATTGTCCGTAGTACTCAATCAGCAACGTATGCCGCTGATCCTCGTCCAGTTTGTTGACCACACGATCACTTAGGTGGAAGCCCATTAGGCGACCGAGATCGCGGGCGCAGATCCATGGCTGGTTTTCCAAAAGGAGGGCATGGAGGTGGAGGTTGTGGCGTGTGAAGCGTGTTGGAATGATCGGATCAGGCATGTCCGATCTCCGAGAAGGAGGATGAGCAGAGTGGTCTTTGTGTCGGCATATCCATTACCTCTACGTGTGAATTTTGAGAGGGCCAAAACCCGACGTAGAGGACTTAAGGAAATCCCAACAAGCATTCTCTTCAAACACAAAGTCGTATGTCTTTTAGGCATGCGCGATCACTGTGTGATTGAGTAGCTTCCACGTTGGGCGTTTCTTAGGCACCTGCAATGAAGCTTAGAGGTGCTTTGAAAGCGCATCAATGCAGAAGCGGCTGTAAGTGCTGTAGGAGTTTTAGCGTCGTAGCGTAGGGGGTGGAAAAAAGGATTTTAATTCCCCAATAAAAAAGCCCCGATCAGATCGGGGCTTTTTATGTTTTCGATTTGTCGATTCAGATTGCAATCGTCAAATCGTGGCGAGCTTGGAAATCAATCCCAGCTAAGCGCACCACCGGTTTGGTATTCAATAACCCGAGTCTCAAAGAAATTCTTCTCTTTCTTCAAGTCCATAATCTCGCTCATCCAAGGGAACGGATTCGTAGTCCCCGGATACTCTTCCTTCAACCCAATCTGCGACAAACGACGGTTAGCGATGAACTTGAGGTAGTCCTCCATCATCGCCGCATTCATCCCCAACACCCCGCGAGGCATGGTGTCGCGCGCGTATTCAATCTCCAGCTGAGTCCCCTGCAGAATCATCTGCGAAGCTTCTTCCTTCATTTCAGCATCCCACAGGTGTGGGTTTTCGATTTTGATCTGGTTGATCACGTCGATGCCGAAGTTCAGGTGCATGGATTCGTCGCGCAGGATGTATTGGAACTGCTCGGCGACGCCGGTCATTTTGTTGCGGCGGCCCATGGAGAGGATCTGGGTGAAGCCGCAGTAGAAGAAGATGCCTTCCAGAACGCAGTAGTAGGCGATCAGGTTGCGCAGCAATTCTTTGTCGGTGTCGACGGTGCCGGTTTCGAACTTCGGATCGGAGATCGAACGGGTGTATTTGAGGCCCCAGGTGGCTTTTTTCGCGACCGATGGGATCTCGTGGTACATGTTGAAGATCTCGCCTTCATCCATGGCCAACGATTCGATGCAGTACTGGTAGGCGTGGGTGTGGATCGCCTCTTCGAACGCTTGGCGCAGGATGTACTGGCGGCATTCCGGGTTGGTGATCAGGCGGTACACGGCCAGTACCAGGTTGTTGGCAACCAGGGAGTCGGCGGTGGAGAAGAAGCCGAGGTTGCGCATCACGATGCGGCGCTCGTCGTCGGTCAGGCCTTCCGGGTCTTTCCAGAGGGCGATGTCGGCGGTCATGTTGACTTCTTGCGGCATCCAGTGGTTTGCGCAGCCGTCCAGGTACTTCTGCCAGGCCCAGTCGTACTTGAATGGCACGAGTTGGTTGAGGTCGGCGCGGCAGTTGATCATGCGCTTTTCGTCGACCGCCACACGGGCGGAGGCGCCTTCGAGTTCGGCGAGGCCTTCGGCGATGTCGAGGTTGTCCAGGGCAGCTTTTGCACGGGCGATTGCGGCGGAGTCGGACGCGGTTACAGCGCGGGCTTCTTGAGCCGCGACGCCGCCAGCGGTGTCGAGGCGGTCCATGTTGGCTTCAGTTGCGTGCCCAGCGTTGGCGCCTTTTACAACGGTTTCGCCGCTGTCTTCTTTGTCGAATTCGTCCCAGCTCAGCATGACGTGTCGTCTCCTGCGTGAGGGCCAGATGCCCGTGTGAAAACTGATAGGTTGGTTTTTCACACGACCGTACTGGCCGCGTTGGATAGCGTTTTTTGCAGCGGTACACGCAGGCAAATAAACATAATTTTGTACGGGGTTCCGAGAGCCTCTGACGGGCGCAGAAATCGATGAAGACTTCGGCGTGGGCTTCAGACTGGCTGTTATCCCTGTAAGGGAATATTGCAGGCCCGTTTAAGGCGGCATTATAGGGAAATTTTTGCGGTCGTGGTGGGGCGAATCCGCGCATGGAGCGGACGAGACGGAGGGTTTTTCGGTCGGAGCGAGGGTTTACAGGGCTTTGGCTGGATGTCGCGGGTGCAGATTTTTTTTCATAAATTGTAGCGGGCAATTTTTTTGTTCAAAAAACAGCCAAAAAATTGCATGTTTCACTACATGTTGTGTTTTGAGTCGGTTTTCGAAGGCCCTAGACACAACTAGGCCCGACCGAAGTCGGGCTGTAACGTCACGCTACATGATCAGCTGAAGCGAGCGGCACCCACGTGATCTGCGCCATCGGCAGCCAGTTTGGCAGCGCCGGTGTGATCAAAACCGTCAGAAGCGAGTTTGGCAGCGCCCGTGTGGTCGGAGCCATCGGAGGCGAAAGACGCCGAGCCGGTATGGTCGTAACCGTCAGAAGCGACAGCCGCTTGTGTGGTGTAAGTAGCCGAGCCAGTGCGGTCGTAGCCGTCAGCGGCGAAGGTGTTAGCGGCCAGGACAGAGAGGGTCAGGGCGAGGATCAGTTTGGTTTTCATGGTAGTGGCTCCAGGTTCGTTGGCGTTTTGTGCCTTGGGTGTGGAATTGATACTACGCCAGCTAATTTGATTAAAAAGCGCAAATAAACGCTTAAATCAATCGAATAAAACGATATGTAAGGTTTGGCGCTTCATCTGCCTTAATAGCGGGCGGGTGGGTCGAACCTTGGGAGAGTGAGAGCGGGTGATTAGCCGTTAGAGCAGCCGTTACCCATAACGCTGTAGCGCAGAATGTGGCGTTGACCTTTGGAGTCGTCGTATTCCATTTTCGCCGGAACAACTTCGCAGACGTTCGGGATTTCGCTCATGGAGATAACTTTGGCGATGTCCAAGTGAGTGGAGTAAGTGTATTCCTCGATGGCGGGTTGCTGCTGCGCGACATCAGTCGGGACCTCGTCTGCCATGGCGGTTGCGCACAGGCTGCTGAGGGCCAGAACTAATAAAGCTTTCATTTCAGATTTACCTTTTAGAGGTCGAATGGGGTCACGCAACCTTTTTGGGGTTGCGTGTAGAACTTAAGTACTGGTTTTGGATTAACTGCCTTCGTGGGGGCTGCAACTTGGTTAATCACGTTGCCTGGTTGGCGAGGCTGATTTTAGGCGTGGGGTTTACATTCATATAGGCGTGCTTTTGATAAACACTATTGGCAGATCCTGTAACAATCCTCGAAAAGCGACCTTTGGCTCGCTGATGAAGCCAATTTAATAAATGCCCAAAGCCCCTGAAATCACCGCCCTTGAGCGTGTTGGAGAGGTATAGCTACATTTTGTAGGGGCTTGTTACTACCATCGTCGAATGGTTCTATAGGCCCGGCCCGGCTACAACTGGGTCATACAAAAACAACTATTCCACCGAGGTAACAAAGATGAGTGCGGCTTCTCTGTATCCCGTTCGTCCCGAGGTTCTGGCTAACACGCTGACTGATGAGGCGACCTACAAGGCCATGTACCAGCAGTCCGTCGTTAACCCGGACGGCTTCTGGCGCGAGCAAGCCAAGCGCCTCGACTGGATCAAGCCTTTCACCACGGTGAAACAGACTTCTTTCGACGATCACCATGTCGACATCAAATGGTTCGCCGACGGCACCCTGAACGTTTCCTACAACTGCCTCGACCGTCATCTGGCCGAGCGCGGCGATCAAGTCGCGATCATTTGGGAAGGGGATGACCCTGCCGAAAGCCGCAACATCACCTACCGCGAGCTGCACGAACAAGTCTGCAAGTTCGCCAACGCCCTGCGCGGCCAGGATGTGCACCGCGGCGACGTGGTGACTATCTATATGCCGATGATCCCCGAAGCCGTGGTCGCCATGCTGGCGTGTACCCGGATCGGCGCGATTCACTCGGTGGTGTTCGGCGGTTTCTCGCCGGAAGCCCTGGCGGGTCGGATCATCGACTGCAAATCCAAAGTGGTGATCACCGCTGATGAAGGCGTTCGTGCCGGCAAGAAGATCCCGCTCAAGACCAACGTCGACGATGCGCTGACCAACCCGGAAACCAACAGCATTCAGAAAGTCATCGTGTGCAAGCGCACCGGTGGCAACATCAAGTGGAACCAGCATCGCGACATCTGGTACGAAGACCTGATGAAGGTGGCAGGCAGTGTCTGCGCGCCGAAAGAGATGGGCGCTGAAGAAGCGCTGTTCATCCTTTATACCTCCGGCTCGACCGGCAAGCCGAAGGGCGTGCAGCACACCACCGCCGGTTATCTGTTGTACGCGGCGATGACTCACGAACGCGTGTTCGATTACCGTCCGGGCGAAGTCTACTGGTGCACCGCCGACGTCGGCTGGGTCACCGGCCACAGTTACATCGTCTACGGCCCGCTGGCCAATGGCGCGACCACGCTGCTGTTCGAAGGCGTGCCGAACTACCCGGATATCACCCGGGTGGCGAAAATCGTCGACAAGCATAAGGTCAACATCCTCTACACCGCCCCCACCGCCATCCGCGCGATGATGGCGTCGGGCAAGGCCGCCGTTGAAGGCGCCGATGGCAGCAGCCTGCGTCTGTTGGGTTCGGTCGGTGAGCCGATCAACCCGGAAGCGTGGGACTGGTACTACAAGAACGTCGGCCAGTCCCGTTGCCCGATCGTCGACACCTGGTGGCAGACCGAAACGGGCGGCAACATGATGAGCCCGCTGCCGGGTGCGCACGCGCTCAAGCCGGGTTCTGCTGCACGTCCGTTCTTCGGCGTGGTGCCGGCATTGGTGGACAACCTGGGCAACATCATCGAAGGCGTTGCCGAGGGCAACCTGGTGATTCTCGATTCGTGGCCAGGCCAGGCGCGGACGCTGTATGGCGACCATGACCGTTTCGTCGATACCTACTTCAAGACGTTCCGCGGCATGTACTTCACCGGTGACGGTGCGCGTCGTGACGAAGACGGCTACTACTGGATTACCGGTCGCGTGGATGACGTGCTCAACGTGTCCGGTCACCGCATGGGGACCGCCGAGATCGAAAGCGCGATGGTCGCCCACCCGAAAGTCGCCGAAGCAGCCGTGGTCGGTGTTCCGCACGACATCAAAGGGCAGGGCATCTATGTCTATGTCACTTTGATCGGTGGCGAAGAGCCGAGCGAGCAACTGCGTCTGGAGCTGAAAAACTGGGTGCGCAAGGAGATCGGCCCGATTGCTTCGCCGGATGTCATCCAGTGGGCGCCGGGTCTGCCGAAAACGCGTTCGGGCAAAATCATGCGCCGGATTCTGCGCAAGATTGCCACGGCCGAATACGATGGGTTGGGGGATATCTCCACTCTGGCGGATCCTGGTGTGGTGCAGCATTTGATTGATGAACACAAGATCATGAATGTTGCGTAAGTAGAGGTTCTTGAGTCATCGAAGCCCCGTCAGGTGTTGAGCCTGGTGGGGCTTTTTGTTGGAAGATCAAAAGATCGCAGCCTCGTTTCACTCGACAGCTCCTACAGGGGGGGGGCGATCCGTGTAGGAGCTGTCGAGTGAAACGAGGCTGCGATCTTTTGATGTTGATCTCTAACCAATATTTATCGGCTCACCCGTAGGACCCTTCCCACTGTTACCCACGACCGTTCAAGTTACTGAATGTGTAACCGCGCGCACGGATGCGGGGCATTGGGAAACGCAAAGCCCCATCATCGGGTCGCTCCAACCCCAATAAAAAATAAGACCCAACGCTATGCTTGCCGGATTAGAAGGGTTTGCCAATAATAGGCCCGCAATTTGCAGCATAGATCGGTTCACTGTCTTTTGCTCTTGCATGAATTTGCAAGGCTGTCAACGCGTCCAAGCGGCTTTCTCGGTGCTTCTGTAATTAGTTGTCGCATTGAAGAAATATCGGCTTCGGGCCTGTCGTTAGAATGCCGATCACTCGCTCGTTGTTGCTCGCGTTGAAAAAAGCGCGCGATACCTACGACGCAGCACCGCTTTGCGGTTCCACTCATTCGCATATTGGGCTATCGCTCACTCTGCCGTTTTTAGCCCTTTACCGATGGAGTCCCAAGATGAAGAAACTCGTGCTGCTTGGCGCCCTGGCACTGTCCGTGCTGTCCCTGCCGACTTTCGCCGATGAAAAGCCTCTGAAAATTGGTATCGAAGCGGCTTACCCTCCGTTCGCTTCCAAAGCGCCGGACGGCAGCATCGTTGGTTTCGACTACGACATCGGCAACGCTCTGTGCGAAGAGATGAAGGTCAAGTGCGTTTGGGTCGAGCAAGAGTTCGACGGTCTGATCCCGGCACTCAAAGTGCGCAAGATCGATGCGATCCTGTCGTCCATGTCGATCACTGAAGACCGCAAGAAGTCCGTGGACTTCACCAATAAGTACTACAACACTCCGGCTCGCCTGGTCATGAAGGCCGGCACTCCAGTCAGCGACAGCCTGGCTGAGCTCAAGGGCAAGAACATCGGCGTGCAACGTGGTTCGATCCACGAGCGTTTCGCCCGTGAAGTCCTGGCCCCGCTGGGTGCCGAGATCAAGCCTTACGGTTCGCAGAACGAAATTTACCTCGACGTCGCAGCTGGCCGCCTCGACGGCACCGTGGCAGACGCTACGCTGCTGGATGACGGTTTCCTGAAAACCGACGCTGGCAAAGGTTTCGCCTTCGTCGGCCCAGCCTTCACCGACGTCAAATACTTCGGCGACGGCGTGGGTATCGCGGTTCGCAAGGGTGACGCGCTGAAAGACAAGATCAACACCGCGATCACCGCCATTCGCGAGAACGGCAAGTACAAGCAAATCCAGGACAAGTATTTCGCCTTCGATATCTACGGCAAGTAACACGTCCCGGCGACAAGTCCGAAATGGCGCAAGCAACAGGATCTCTGAGGTTTGCGCCATTTTTTCATCCCCCTTTTCGAGGACCTGAATCATGTTGAAAGGCTACGGGGCTGTCATCCTCGATGGCGCATGGCTGACGCTTCAGCTCGCCTTGTCGTCCATGGTCTTGGCCATTGTTCTGGGTCTGATCGGCGTTGCGCTGCGTCTGTCCCCGATTCGCTGGCTGGCCTGGCTGGGCGACCTGTATTCCACGGTGATCCGCGGTATTCCCGACCTGGTGCTGATCCTGCTGATTTTCTACGGTGGTCAGGACCTGCTCAATCGCGTCGCGCCGATGCTCGGTTTTGACGACTACATCGATCTGAACCCGTTGGCCGCCGGTATCGGCACCCTGGGCTTCATCTTCGGTGCGTACCTGTCGGAAACCTTCCGTGGTGCCTTCATGGCGATCCCGAAAGGTCAGGCAGAAGCCGGAATGGCGTACGGCATGAGCAGTTTTCAGGTGTTCTTCCGGGTGTTGGTGCCACAGATGATTCGTCTGGCGATTCCGGGTTTCACCAACAACTGGCTGGTACTGACCAAGGCCACCGCGCTGATTTCGGTGGTAGGTCTGCAAGACATGATGTTCAAGGCCAAGCAGGCGGCAGATGCCACCCGCGAGCCTTTCACCTTCTTCCTCGCAGTGGCGGCAATGTACCTGGTGATCACCAGCGTCTCGTTGCTGGCATTGCGTCACCTTGAGAAGCGCTACTCGGTAGGCGTAAGGGCGGCTGATCTATGATCTTCGACTACAACGTCATTTGGGAGGCCCTGCCGCTGTACTTCGGCGGCCTGGTGACCACCCTCAAATTGCTCGCGCTGTCGCTGTTCTTCGGCCTGCTGTGCGCGTTGCCGCTGGGCTTGATGCGTGTCTCGAAAAACGCGGCCGTCAACATGAGCGCCTGGCTCTACACCTACGTGATCCGCGGCACACCGATGCTGGTGCAGCTGTTTTTGATCTACTACGGTCTGGCGCAGTTCGAAGCGGTGCGTGAAAGCTTCCTCTGGCCGTGGCTGTCCAGCGCCACGTTCTGTGCGTGCCTGGCCTTCGCGATCAACACCAGCGCCTACACCGCTGAAATCATCGCCGGCAGCCTGCGGGCCACGCCGAACGGTGAGATCGAAGCGGCCAAGGCGATGGGCATGTCGCGCTACAAATTGTACAAGCGCATCCTGCTGCCGTCGGCCTTGCGCCGGGCACTGCCGCAGTACAGCAACGAAGTGATCATGATGCTGCAGACCACCAGTCTGGCGTCCATCGTGACCCTGATCGACATCACCGGTGCCGCGCGCACGGTTAACGCGCAGTTCTACTTGCCGTTCGAAGCCTACATCACCGCCGGTGTGTTCTACCTGTGCCTGACGTTCATTCTGGTGCGGATGTTCAAACTGGCCGAGCGCCGCTGGCTGGGCTATCTGGCCCCGCGGAAGCACTGATATGGAACGCATCGATCATTCATTGCCGTGGAGCCACCTGGGCAGCGAACGCCAGATTTCGGTGTTCTGTTTCGGTAATAGGGAGCGCAGTGGCGGGCGCAAGGCCTACATTCAGGCCAGCCTGCACGCCGATGAATTGCCGGGCATGCGTACGGCTTGGGAGCTGAAAAAGCGCCTGACCGAACTCGAAGCCCAAGGCTTGCTCAACGGCGTGATCGAACTGGTGCCAGTGGCCAATCCACTGGGCCTCGGCCAACTGCTTCAGGGCAATCATCAAGGGCGTTTTGAGGCGGGCAGCGGCAAGAATTTCAACCGGGATTTCGTCGAGCTGAGCGCGCCAGTGGCCGCCGAGCTGGAAGGGCACCTGGGTGATGATCCGCACGCCAATATTCAGCTGATCCGTCAGGCCATGAGCGATGTGCTCGCCGCATTGCCGCCAGCCGCCAGTCAGTTGCAAGGCATGCAGCGCATTTTGCTCAGCCATGCCTGCACCGCTGACGTGGTGCTGGATCTGCATTGCGATGCCGAAGCGGCGCTGCACATGTACGCCTTGCCGCAACACTGGCCGCAATGGCGTTCGTTGGCCGCGCACCTGGACGTGAAGGTGGGGTTGTTGGCGGAAGATTCCGGCGGCAGCTCCTTTGACGAAGCCTGTTCGCTGCCATGGTTGCGTCTGTCGCGTCAGTTTCCTGATGCGCAGATTCCCTTGGCCTGCCTGGCAACTACCATTGAATTAGGTGGTCAGGCCGATACCGGTCGCGCTGAAGCCTGCGCTTACGCCGAAGGCATTCTGGCGTTCCTCGCCGAGCAAGGCCTGATCAGCGGCGAATGGCCAAAACCTGCGCAAGATGCTTGCGAAGGCATGCCGTTCGAAGGCACCGAATTACTGTTTGCGCCACACCCTGGCGTGATCAGTTTCTTGCGTAAACCCGGTGAATGGATTGAAGCCGGCGATGAGATTTTCGAAGTGATCGATCCGTTATCGGATCGGGTCAGCACGGTGTGTGCTGGTACGTCCGGGGTGCTGTTTGCCATTGAACGGCTGCGTTATGCCCAACCCGGTTTCTGGCTGGCCAAGGTGGCGGGGCGCGAAGCGCTGCGTCACGGGCGCTTGCTCAACGACTGACTGACTGTTTTTGTGAGAACCGACCGCATGTACAAACTTGAAGTCCAAGACCTGCATAAACGCTATGGCAGTCACGAAGTGCTCAAGGGCGTGTCCCTGAAAGCGGCGGCTGGCGATGTGATCAGCATCATCGGCTCCAGTGGCTCCGGCAAAAGTACCTTCCTGCGTTGCATCAACCTGCTGGAGCAGCCGCACGCGGGCAAGATTCTGCTCAACAACGAAGAGCTGAAACTGGTCGCCAACAAGGACGGCGCGCTGAAGGCGGCCGACCCGAAACAGCTGCAACGCATGCGTTCGCGCCTGTCGATGGTGTTCCAGCATTTCAACCTGTGGTCGCACATGACCGCGCTGGAAAACATCATGGAAGCGCCGGTCCACGTGCTCGGCATGTCCAAGGCCGAAGCCCGCGAGAAGGCTGAGCACTACCTGAACAAAGTCGGTGTGGCGCATCGTAAAGACGCTTACCCGGGCCACATGTCCGGTGGCGAGCAGCAGCGTGTGGCGATTGCCCGTGCGCTGGCGATGGAACCTGAGGTGATGCTGTTCGACGAACCGACGTCGGCGCTCGACCCGGAGCTGGTCGGCGACGTGCTGAAAGTCATGCAGGCACTGGCGCTGGAAGGCCGGACCATGGTGGTGGTGACGCACGAAATGGGCTTCGCCCGTGAAGTGTCGAACCAGCTGGTGTTCCTGCACAAAGGTGTCGTCGAAGAAAGCGGCAACCCGCGTGAGGTGCTGGTCAACCCACAGTCCGAACGTCTGCAACAATTCCTCTCGGGCAGCCTGAAGTAAACCGAACTCCCGTTGCGCACCGGGATAGTGCATGCTTCGCAATCTAGAGGCTGGCCCCGATCCCCTGTAGGAGCTGCCGAAGGCTGCGATCTTTTGATCTTGATTGTTCAAATCAAAAGATCGCAGCCTCGTTTTACTCGACAGCTCCTACAGGGAGGGCGACAAGCCCGCTCCCACATTTGATCGTTGTTGGTTTTGAGATTTGCGTTCATTTACGGGCTAGCATTGGCCCATGCCTTCATCACTGTTTTCGTTTCGGATTGCCCGCTATGACTGCCCATCGAATTGGTTTCCTGATTTGGCCCAGCACTAAAGCACTGACGCTTGCGCTGGCTGAGGAGGCCTTGCGTGTTGCCCAGCGTGTGCATCCGGACGTTGTCTACGAACTGTCGTTTTTGCAGGCCGAACCGCCGACCGAAGGCGCCTGGCAATTGCCGGGTGAGCCGTGGGCCGGCAAGCTCGAAAACTTCCAGAAACTGTTCCTGCTCGCCGATGAGCCGCCGACCACGCTCGCGCCGGCGCTCAGCAGTGCGCTGAAACAATTGGTGCGTGCTGGCTGCGTGATTGGCGGTTTGTCTGCCGGTGTTTACCCGTTGGCCCAGCTGGGTTTGCTCGACGGTTATCGCGCTGCCGTGCATTGGCGCTGGCAGGACGATTTCACCGAGCGCTTCCCGAAGGTCATTGCCACCAGTCATTTGTTCGACTGGGATCGTGATCGTCTGACCGCGTGCGGCGGCCTGTCGGTACTCGACTTGCTGCTGGCCGTGCTGGCCCGCGACCACGGCGCCGAACTGGCCGGTGCGGTATCCGAAGAGCTGGTGGTCGAGCGCATCCGCGAGGGTGGCGAGCGCCAGCGCATTCCGCTGCAGAACCGTCTCGGTTCCAGCCATCCGAAGCTCACCCAAGCGGTGTTGCTGATGGAAGCCAACATCGAAGAGCCGCTGACCACTGACGAAATCGCCCAGCACGTGTGCGTGTCCCGTCGGCAGCTGGAGCGGATCTTCAAGCAATACCTCAACCGTGTGCCGAGCCAGTATTACCTGGAACTGCGCCTGAACAAGGCCCGGCAAATGTTGATGCAAACCAGCAAGTCGATCATCCAGATCGGCCTGTCGTGTGGCTTCTCCTCGGGGCCGCATTTCTCCAGCGCCTACCGCAACTTCTTCGGTGCCACGCCGCGGGAAGATCGCAACCAGCGGCGCAGCAGCAGCCCGTTCGAGTTGTCGTCGGTGCCCTCGGAGCGTGGGTGACAGAGCAGCCACGCCACCTGCTGAAGGTTGATTTATTCCTCCATGTCGGAGCCTTCAGAAGTCGAGATATTCATCTCTCCTCGATTGATCACCTCTTCCACGCCAAAGTCCATGCCCGTGAGCTCGAAGTAACCGATCAGCCGTAGCAGGCTCTCTTCGGAAAACCGATTACCTCGAAAACTGATGTTTTCAGCGACTTCCACCGGCAGTTCCAGCACATCGCTGGGGACTTCGGTGATGGCGTTGCCACTGAGGTCGGCCCAGTCCAGCTCTGTCATTTGCAGCAGGCCGTGCGGTATTTCGGTGATACCGGTGTCATTCAGCAGTACGGTAGCGAGCTCCATCATCTGACTCAGGTCAGGCGTTTGTCCCAGGGGGTTGTGGGCCAGATCGAGATAATCGAGCTGTTCCATTCCCGCCAGCGCACTTGCCGATTCCGCTGACAGTCTGACGCGACACTCAGGGAGCGACAGCGACCGCAGTTGACCCATCTTGAACACAGCATCGGGAATGTTGCCCAGATTACAGTCGCGAAGCTTGAGGCTTTTGAGGTTGGGGAAAGACTCCAGAAAATGCCCGGCGCGGGTCACTCCGTCGGCGCTGCGTAACTCCAGCGATGTCACATGACTGAAGTCGGCGTTCAGGGTAGGCAGGTCGCCGTTGATGCGGGATTCGAAAACGAGTTCATAGGTGGGCTCCAGCGCCTCATTGAAATCATCCAGTTCGCTTTCATGCCGCCAGCACTGCTCCAGTGTCTGTTTGAACTGGTCGCGGTTCATGTGCTCGACAAGCTGTTGTTGGGCGGTGAACGGTGCGCCCGTCAACGGGTGTTGGGCCGGAAGGTTGGCGGTCCATGCCGCCAAGTCGTTGCTCAGCTGTGCCAACTCCGCCTCAAGGTTTGCCAGCTCGATTCGGCCGTCTGCCAGTGTGCCTGCCAGTTCATAGACAAACTCGCTCGCCTGTTCGACCTCCAGGCTCGGGTACAGCGCCATGACTCGGTTGATATCTGCCTCGGGGGCATAGATACCCAAGTCGTATGAGCTGTCGAAGTAGTGATGCTTGATCAGTTGTCGGGCGTTGTCCGAGAGCGGATTGTGCGTCAGGTGTATTGCTTGTTTGGTGTACACCGGGCTTTCGAATAATTGCGAAGGCAGCTCACTGATCCTGTTGTGTAGCAGCTTGGCGGTATCAAGTTTGGGGTGGCGAATTACGCTGTCGGGAATGTCGGTCAGGCCGGTACGGCTCAGGTCCAGGTGAACAAGCTCAGGCATGGATTCGACACTGGGCACCATAGTGAACGGGTTCTGGTACAGATCCAGCAAGACCAGCTTGTTCAATGAAGAAAGTTTCGCCCAGTTGGCTGCATCGAACCTGATTGCGCAATCGCTTAACACCAGCGCATCAAGGTCCGTCATTCGAGGAATGGCCTCGGGGAGGGAGGTCAGGGAAAAGCGTTTTAAATCGAGGCGGCGCAAGCTGGTGAAGCGCTGAAGAAACTCGGGAACACCCTGCACAGCATGACTGCCTTCAAGGGACAGCAATGACACATGGGGGAAATCGGCCGTCAGCGTCGGTAGATCGCCAAGAATGGGCTCGGCAAATTTGAGTGCATAGCGCGGCGTGTCATCCGGGCCATTGAAGTCCTGCTCTGATTGTCGGCGCCAGGTTCGCTGGATTTCCTGGGCCAGCAGCCTGCGATTGTGTCGAGCGACCTGCCGTTCCAATTCGTTCAAGGAGGCTCGGGTTTGCGGGTGAACAGTGGGCGAGTCATTTATCCAGGTGTTCAGGTCCTGCTGCAGTCGCGAGAGCTCGCTGGACAGGCGTGAGAGCGCCATGCGAGCGCCGTCGGGATGCGTTTGTAACTGGAGAACAACAGACTGGAGTTCCTCCTCGGAAAGGCTGGGGTAAACCTCGCGAACACGGTCGTTGAGGGACGGCGTCGGGAAGTAACTGCGCCGGTATCCATCCGAGCCGCCAGGCAAGCGCATGGTCGTCGGGTCGTAGAACGGTTTTCGATTGGGATTTTTTGCGAACAGCTTGCGTAGTGCCGGTTGGTCCAGGGCATGTTCGGTGATGTGTTGTTTGAGTGTCTGAGCATCAGTGATCGATGGGCTCAATGCATTACGCTGTGCTTGCGGCAACGCTTGAAAGAGTCCCTGATAAAAATCACCGGGCGCCGATTCATTGTCTTGATAAACCTGATAGGTACCGTCTTCGGCGCGCACCAGTGTTTTCAGGATTGGCGCATCGACCTGACCAATGCTGTCGCGCACAAGACCGTCATGGGCGTAATCCCTCACTTCAATACGCAGCTCGGCGGGAAAACCGGGCAGCGAATTCAGGCTTTGCAAGGCCAGTCGGTGGGTGTCGGTGTTGTCCAGAATGTCGGAATAAAGGCCTTCACAGGCTCGGGTTGCGCGTACGGCCTCCATGGCTTTTAGTGCTGCCTCCTTGAGCCGTTGGGGCGCGCGACCGTTGTGCAGCTGGCGTAATTCGGTCCCGGTTGCATTGCTCACCAGCTCTTGCGCGACATCGGTCGGCAATCCATGCACGTCGTCGAGCAGTCGCTGAGGGGGCTGATCATTGGTTTTTTCCTGTGCTCGATAGCGTGTCTCGAACAGCGATTTGTCGTGCTTTCGGGCGAGTTCGGCCGTTAGTTTTCTGAAGGCTCGCGTTTGGGTTTCCGGTGCCGGCATTGGCGTGTCGACAGGCCAATCGTCGTAGCTGGTCAGCAATTGATGTTGCAGGATCAGATCGGCCTTGCGATAGCGCTCGGGTTGGTCGCTGCCGATCTGTTCGATAAAGGTTTCGATGTCCCGGTTGATCCTGAAGCGCTTGATCGTGTCTGTCAGCAACGAAGGCGGGCGATAATGTTCGACATGCATTTCGCGCATTACGTTGTCGTGGTAACCGCTGACCCGCAGGATCTGTTCGCGCTCGGCACTGGTGAACGACTCGACGCTATGGCCGAGGCGGCGCATGACCTTTTCCCGGTCCCAGTTCAGCGGTTGCTCCAGTTCTGTGTGCCAGGCGCCGTGGTTGTTATGCAGCAGAGGTGGCTGATAAGCATCGGTTCGGTTCGGATGCTCAATCTGAAACGTGCCTGGCACGCGGGCGGGCTTCACGCCATACAGTTTTCCCTCCAGTGGCAGCAGCGTCTTGCCCTCGTTTTGATAGAGACCGAGATGATCGGGCTTTGCTCCTTCGGGCAAAATGAGTGCTTGTTCGTAAGGCTTGAGATCCGGCTTCCAGTAGCGGGTTTTTCCTTCGGGCGTTGTGATGGGTTTGAGTGGGTCGACAAGCGCAATAGCTTCAGGAGGGAGCAGACGGCTGAGGGTCCGGGCCGCGATGGCGCCGCCCACCGCAAATGTCCCCACCTGAACCACCGTTTCGACGAACGTCATCAGATGCCCGAACGCTTCTGTTTTCAGCCCTTCAGCCAGGTCCACGATGCCTTCGAAGGTTTCGTCGAGTAACTGGTAGGCCATGTAGCCCAGCATCAGTTCGCCAAGAAACGGGACGAACGGCAGCGCAACGAACGTCGCGATTTCAGGGATTGTCGAGGCCACTTTGCTGAAGGCATTCCACAATGCCCATCGCGCGTTGCTGTCGGCAGTGGCGGTGGAGACGGCGAGCGTGCTTGCATCGTTGAGGATCTTGTTCAGCTGTCGCTGATAGAGATGGTTCCACAGGTCTGCTCTGAACGGGATCGCCGAAAACCGCAAATCAGGCTTGTCGATGGGCGTTTCGCGCCAGCTCGGCAGTGGGTCGCCCTGTCGGCGTTGATGCCAGGTCGCTCTCTGGAGGCGACGGTTGAGGTCCGCGAAAAAATGTCCTCTTTCCTTGTGGTCGACGAAACGACTGAAGAACGTTTGATAAGCGGGCGAGCGCAGTTTGCGGGTCAGCTCGGCCATGAACGCCAATGTGTTCGGGTATTCCTTGAGAGGCTGCTCTGGATCATCGGGAATGTAGGCAATGATCCGTGTTGCCGTGCGTGCGCGCTCCAGGCTCGCCGCGAAAATGACAATTCCGGTCAGCGAGGAGGACATCATTGTCAGGTCGTGACCATACAGCGGCTGCCCATCCAGTCGAGCACCCGAACGCCCTTCCAGAATGCGCAGGATCGAGAGATGGGCATCCGCTGGAATATCCTTTCGGATTTGCGCCATCTGCAGCGCAGATTTGAGTGCTGTTTTGTGCGAGCCGATCACCTTCGATTTCAACACCGCGCCGGCCACCGGGTTGGACGGTCCCAGATTGTCTTTGAGGTAAGCGTTGTACCGGGCGCCGATATCCAGTTCCCGGCATAACCGGGTAAAGGCCGGGATAGTGAGCTTTTTCTTGACCGCCGGCAGCGTATCGAACTGTCCTGTGGGCGAAGGTTTGGTGATGAACGTCGAGGCTGGCTCGTAAGCCCCTGCCGCTGTTTCCGATTCCTGAAAGTTATGCAGGGCGGCGTCGAGCATCGACACGGTCCAGGTGCGCGCGGCGCCAGTCTTGATTCCGAAAAGCGGCACGGTTTGAGGGATGTACAGGCGCAGGAAGGTGGTTTTGACGTCCAGATCCAGGTCAAACCGGGTTTTCAGGGCGTCGTTCAGCAGCGGTTCGGCAAAGGCTTGTGCGCTTTGCAGCTTCGACAGCATTGAGTCCAGACGATTTCGATGGGTCCAGTGTTCCTGACTGATCTTTTTCAGCGACTGGTGCTGCTGGGGTGTTGCGGTGCCATGCCAGTCCGGCGTCATAAACGTGGCGTTCTTGAGAGCTCGGTGTGTACTGGACGATGCTTCTAATACCCAGGCTGGCAGATTGTTGAACAGGTGATGGTAGTGATCGTCCGGTTGCGTAGCGGATTCACTGCCTCCAGTAGTGGAAAGGCGATCGTTCTCGTATTGGCTCATGCGCTATTCCCTTAGCGTTTTGGATGAGCCGCCAGCAAAACAGACGATGATCGGTTCCGTGCGGTACATATTTACCGCACTGCTCGACAAGCCTGCCTATAACCTGTCCCGGCGGTTTAAACTGCGCCTTTGCGACCCTATATGTCGCATTGCCGTAAACCCGGCTGAAACCGGGGTTTGCGCTATAAGAAGTTGTCGCTTGGCGGCAAGGCCGGGCTGAAAACTGTCCTTACAATCCCCCCATCGCTCGCCAGTTTCAGGCGAGTGTTCCTCATCAGGAGACTCCGATGTCCGTTGAGCACGCTGCGGTACAACGCGCCGATTTCGACCAGGTAATGGTTCCCAACTACGCGCCTGCCGCATTCATCCCTGTGCGTGGCGCCGGTTCCCGCGTCTGGGACCAGTCTGGCCGCGAGCTGATCGACTTCGCCGGCGGGATTGCCGTTAACGTATTGGGCCATGCGCACCCGGCGCTGGTCAGTGCCTTGACCGAGCAGGCGAACAAGCTGTGGCACGTCTCCAACGTCTTCACCAATGAGCCGGCCTTGCGCCTGGCCCATAAGCTGATCGACGCCACGTTTGCCGATCGCGCGTTCTTCTGCAACTCCGGCGCCGAAGCCAACGAGGCCGCCTTCAAGCTGGCCCGTCGCGTCGGTTTCGATCGTTTCGGCAGCGAGAAGTACGAAATCATCGCCGCGCTCAACAGCTTCCACGGTCGTACCCTGTTCACCGTGAACGTCGGTGGCCAGTCGAAGTATTCCGATGGCTTCGGTCCGAAGATCACCGGTATCACCCACGTGCCGTTCAATGATCTGGCCGCTCTGAAAGCCGCTATTTCCGACAAGACTTGTGCCGTGGTGCTCGAACCGATCCAGGGCGAGAGCGGCGTGATCCCGGCTGAACTCGAGTACCTGCAAGGCGCCCGTGAACTGTGCACCGCGCACAACGCGCTGCTGATTTTCGACGAAGTGCAAACCGGTATGGGCCGCAGCGGCAAGCTGTTCGCCTACCAGCATTACGGCGTGATCCCGGACATCCTGACCAGCGCCAAGAGCCTGGGCGGTGGTTTCCCGATCGCCGCGATGCTGACCACCGAAGACCTGGCCAAACACCTGGTCGTCGGCACTCACGGCACCACCTACGGCGGTAACCCGCTGGCGTGTGCTGTCGCTGAAGCCGTGATCGACGTGGTTAATACCCCTGAAGTGCTGGCCGGCGTCAACGCCAAGCACGACAAGTTCAACGCCCGCCTGGAACAGATTGGCGAGAAGTACGGCCTGTTCACCCAGGTCCGTGGTATGGGCTTGTTGATCGGTTGCGTGCTGAACGATGCCTGGAAAGGCAAGGCCAAGGACATCTTCAACGCCGCTGAAAAAGAAGGCCTGATGATTCTGCAAGCCGGCCCGGACGTGGTTCGTTTCGCGCCAAGCCTGGTGGTTGAAGACGCCGATATCGATGCCGGTCTCGACCGTTTCGAGCGCGCCGCGGCCAAACTGACTCAAGCCTGATAGGCCCTTCGGCGCCTGAGTTTCAGGCGTCGAAACAATTTTTGTTCCAGACCGGACCAAATGTGGGAGCGAGCCTGCTCGCGAAGAGGGCCTGACAGCCAACATCTTTGTTGACTGACAGGACGCAATCGCGAGCAGGCTCGCTCCCACAGTGTCTCAGTGATCTGTCTGGACTATTTCCCTCAAAGAGTTTTATGAGAAAGGAGTGACACCATGCTGGTGATGCGCCCCGCGCAAATGGCTGATCTGGGCGAGGTACAGCGTCTGGCTGCGGACAGCCCGATTGGTGTCACTTCCTTGCCGGATGACGTTGAACGCCTGAGCGACAAGATCGCGGCAAGCGAAGCCTCGTTCGCCGCCGAAGTCAGCTTCAACGGTGAAGAGAGCTATTTCTTCGTCCTCGAAGACACCGCCACCGGCAAACTGGTGGGATGCTCGGCCATCGTTGCGTCGGCCGGTTATTCCGAGCCGTTCTACAGCTTCCGTAATGAAACCTTTGTGCACGCTTCCCGCGAGCTGAAGATTCATAACAAGATCCACGTGCTCTCCCAGTGCCACGACCTGACCGGCAACAGTTTGCTGACCAGTTTCTACGTGCTGCCGGAGCTGGTGGGGTCGGCTTGGTCGGAACTCAACTCCCGGGGTCGCTTGCTGTTCGTGGCCAGCCATCCGGAGCGTTTTGCCGATTCTGTGGTGACCGAGATCGTCGGTTATAGCGATGAGAATGGTGATTCGCCGTTCTGGGATGCCATCGGTCGTAATTTCTTCGACCTCAACTACGCCGCTGCCGAGCGTCTGTGCGGTCTGAAGAGCCGGACGTTCCTGGCCGAGCTGATGCCGCATTACCCGATCTATGTGCCGCTGCTGCCGGACTCCGCTCAAGAGGCGATGGGCCAGGTGCACCCACGGGCGCAGATCACCTTCGACATCCTGATGCGCGAAGGCTTCGAGACCGATCACTACATCGACATTTTCGACGGCGGCCCGACCCTGCACGCCCGTGTTTCGGGGATCCGTTCGATCGCCCAGAGCCGAGTAGTCCCGGTGAAAATCGGCGAGCCAGTCAAAGGTGCCGGTCGTCAGTACCTGGTGGCGAATGCCCAGTTGCAGGATTACCGCGCCGTTTTGCTTGAGCTCGATTACGCGCCGGGCAAACCCGTGACCCTGGATGTTGAGGCGGCCGAAGCCTTGGGCGTCGGTGAAGGTGCCAGCGTGCGCCTGGTGGCGGTTTAACGTCTGCTGCTACGCCTGGAAAGTTTGCTTGGAAAGAATGCCTAAAAAGCAGCGAGTTTCACGGGTGGCGCAAGCGGCCCGTTTGAGGAGATAGCATGATCGTTCGTCCCGTACGCAGCAGCGATTTACCCGCTCTGATCGACCTGGCCCGCAGCACCGGCACCGGCCTGACCACCTTGCCGGCCAATGAAGAGCGTCTGGCCCATCGGGTCGGCTGGGCCGAGAAGACCTTCCGCGGCGAAGCCGGGCGGGGCGATGCAGACTACCTGTTCGTGCTCGAAGACGATGACGGCCGCGTGGTGGGTATTTCCGCTATCGCTGGCGCCGTTGGTCTGCGTGAGCCTTGGTACAACTTCCGGGTTGGCCTGACGGTCAGCGCTTCGCAAGAGCTGAACATCTACCGCGAAATCCCGACGCTGTTCCTGGCCAACGACCTGACCGGTAACTCCGAGCTGTGCTCGCTGTTCCTGCACGCCGACTACCGCACCGGCCTCAACGGCCGCATGTTGGCCAAGGCTCGGATGCTATTCATCGCCGAGTACCCGCAACTGTTCGGCAACAAGATCATCGCCGAGATGCGCGGCATGTCCGACGAAGCCGGGCGTTCGCCGTTCTGGGAAAGCCTGGGGCGTCACTTCTTCAAGATGGAATTCAGCCAGGCTGACTACCTGACTGGCGTGGGCAACAAGGCTTTCATCGCCGAACTGATGCCGAAATTCCCGCTTTACACCTGCTTCCTGTCGGAAGATGCGCGCAACGTGATCGGCCAGGTTCATCCGGACACCGAGCCGGCGTTGGCCATGCTCAAAAGCGAAGGTTTCAGCTATCAAGGCTACGTCGACATCTTCGACGCCGGTCCTGCGGTGGAGTGCGAAACCGGCAAGATCCGTGCAGTGCGCGACAGCCAGGCGCTGGTGCTGGCCATCGGCACGCCGGGTGACGACGCCACACCGTTCCTGATTCATAACCGCAAGCGCGAAGACTGCCGGATCACTGCTGCTCCTGCACGTTTCGCCGCCGGTACGCTGGTGGTCGATCCGCTGACCGCCAAACGTCTTCAACTCAACGCCGGCGATCAAGTGCGCGCCGTTCCGTTGTCCGCTGCCAGGGAGTCGAAATAATGAATTCGCTATACGTCGCAGGTGAATGGCTGGCCGGCCAAGGTGAAGCCTTTCAGTCGCTGAACCCGGTAACCCAACAAGTGCTGTGGGCCGGCGAAGGCGCTACCACTGCTCAGGTTGAATCGGCCGTGCAAGCCGCGCGCCAGGCATTTCCGGGCTGGGCCCGACGTACTCTGGAAGAGCGCATCACCGTGCTGGAGGCCTTTGCCACCGCGCTGAAGAACAATGCTGACGAACTGGCTCGCACCATCGGTGAAGAAACCGGCAAGCCCTTGTGGGAAGCGGCGACCGAAGTCACCAGCATGGTCAACAAGATTGCGATCTCGGTGCAGAGCTACCGCGAACGTACCGGCGAGAAGAGCGGCCCATTGGGCGATGCCACCGCCGTGTTGCGCCACAAGCCACACGGTGTGGTCGCGGTATTCGGGCCTTATAACTTCCCTGGTCACCTGCCGAACGGTCACATCGTGCCGGCGCTGCTGGCCGGTAACAGTGTGCTGTTCAAACCCAGCGAGCTGACGCCGAAAGTCGCCGAACTGACGGTCAAGTGCTGGATCGAAGCCGGTCTGCCGGCAGGCGTGTTGAACCTGCTGCAAGGCGCTCGCGAAACCGGTATCGCCCTGGCGGCGAACCCGGGCATCGATGGCTTGTTCTTCACCGGCTCCAGCCGCACCGGCAATCACCTGCATCAACAGTTTGCCGGTCGTCCGGACAAGATCCTCGCGCTGGAAATGGGCGGTAACAACCCGCTGGTGGTTGATCAGGTTGCGGACCTCGATGCTGCCGTTTACACCATCATTCAGTCGGCGTTCATTTCTGCCGGTCAGCGTTGCACCTGCGCCCGCCGCTTGCTGGTGCCGCAGGGCGCCTGGGGCGACACACTGCTGGCGCGTCTGGTGGCGGTCAGCCGTACGATTGAAGTCGGCGCGTTTGATCAGCAACCGGCACCGTTCATGGGCTCGGTGATTTCTCTCGGCGCTGCGAAAGCACTGATGGATGCGCAGGAACATCTGCTGGGTAACGGCGCAGTAGCATTGCTGGAAATGACTCAACCTCAAGCTCAAGCCGCCTTGCTGACCCCGGGCATTCTGGACGTCACGGCAGTGGCTGATCGCCCTGACGAAGAGCTGTTCGGCCCGCTGCTGCAAGTGATCCGCTACGCTGATTTTGAGGCGGCGATCGCTGAAGCCAACGACACCGACTATGGCCTGGCGGCCGGTCTGCTGTCGGATTCCGAAGCGCGTTATCAGCAGTTCTGGCTGGAAAGCCGTGCGGGCATCGTCAACTGGAACAAACAGCTGACCGGTGCTGCGAGCAGCGCGCCATTCGGCGGTGTCGGCGCCTCGGGCAACCACCGCGCCAGCGCCTACTACGCGGCAGATTACTGCGCGTACCCGGTTGCTTCGCTGGAAACTCCGAGCCTGGTGATGCCTGCGACCCTTACGCCAGGCGTGAAAATGGCGTAACGCCCATTCGCGGGCAAGCCCGCTCCCACAGGATTTGCGTCGGACACAAAGTGTGTGAACACCTCCGAACCTGTGGGAGCCGGGCTTGCCCGCGATGGCCGCGACCCGGTCGCACTGAACAGTTAGTTACTGATGCCTATAACAACAGATTCTCGTGGAGCCTCGCTGATGAAATCCTATGAAGTCAATTTTGACGGTCTAGTGGGGCCGACCCATAACTACGGCGGTTTGTCCTACGGCAACGTCGCGTCCCAGAGCAATAGCCAGCAGTCTTCGAACCCGAAGGAAGCCGCGCTGCAAGGCCTGGCGAAAATGAAATCGCTGATGGAAATGGGCTTTCAGCAGGGCGTTCTGGCGCCACAGGAACGCCCGGACGTGGCAGCCCTGCGTCGCTTGGGTTTCAGCGGCACCGACGCTCAGGTGATCGAGCAGGCGGCTAAAGATGCAATGCCGTTGCTGGTGGCCAGTTGCTCGGCGTCGAGCATGTGGGTGGCCAACGCCGCCACTGTCAGCCCGAGTGCCGACACTGCGGATGGCCGTGTGCATTTCACCGCGGCTAACCTGAACTGCAAATATCACCGCAGCATCGAACACCCGACCACCAGTCGCGTGCTGGGGGCGATGTTCGCTGACCAGAAGCACTTCGCTCACCACGCCGCCTTGCCGGCCGTGGCACAGTTCGGTGACGAAGGCGCAGCCAACCACACCCGTTTCTGCCGTGAATACGGCGAAGCGGGCGTCGAGTTCTTCGTGTTCGGTCGCAGCGCGTTCGACACCCGTTACCCGGCACCGCAGAAATACCCGGCACGCCAGACCCTCGAAGCCTCCCAGGCGGTTGCCCGCCTGCACGGTCTGAGCGATGACGGCGTGGTCTACGCTCAGCAGAACCCTTCGGTGATCGATCAGGGCGTGTTCCACAACGATGTGATCGCGGTGGGCAATGGCGAGGTGCTGTTCTATCACGAGGACGCGTTCCTCGACACCGAGCAGATGCTGGCCGAATTGCAGAGCAAACTCGCTAAAGTCGGTGGGAAATTTCAGTCGGTCTGCGTACCGCGTTCCGCAGTCACCGTGGAAGACGCTGTTCGGTCCTACCTGTTCAATAGCCAACTGCTGTCGCGTCCTGACGGCACGATGCTGTTGATCGTGCCGGAAGAATGCCGTGGCAACGAGCGTGTCTGGCAGTACCTGCAAGGTTTGACCAGCTCCGGCGGCCTGATCCGCGAAGTGAAAGTGTTCGATTTGAAGCAAAGCATGCAGAACGGCGGCGGCCCGGCTTGCCTGCGACTGCGCGTCGCGCTCAACGAAACCGAACTGGCGGCCGTCAACCCAGGGGTTATCATGACGGCACCGTTGTACGGCACGCTGACCGAATGGGTCGACAAGCACTACCGCGACCGCATGACCGAAAACGATCTCGCGGACCCGCAATTGCTGCTTGAGTGCCGGACGGCACTGGATGAACTGACGCAAATCCTTAAACTGGGCGCGGTTTATCCATTCCAGATCAATTGAACGTCGAGAGCGTAAAAAACATGAGCGATACCCTGCAGCTGATCCTTGAAGACACCGACGGCACGCAACTGGAAACCTCCTGCACCCGCGTCGCGGTCATGTGGCAAGGCAAAGAGCTGTGGATTCAGCAAGACGGCCGCGGCCAATTGCTGATCGGCGTGGACGTCGAAGAAGGTGACGCTGAATACGCAAACCTGCTGCTGCGCCCATTGGCGACTAATCTGGTAAGTCTGCAACTGGAAATGGAACCGGCTGAAGTCGGTGACGAAGACCACGTGCACGGCCCGGATTGCGCGCACGACCACTAAGGAAACCGCTCTATGCTCGCCCTCGGCAAACTGCTTGAACTGACCCTCGCCGGCCGCGAACCGGCGGAGAAGACTCAACTGACTGTCGAAGGCGTGCGCATGCGCTGGTTGAGCGAAGGTGCGCTGGAAGTCCGGCCACCTGAAGCCCGCGACAACGGCCTGGACCTGCTGCTATCGGCCGGCATCCATGGCAACGAAACAGCGCCGATCGAGTTGCTTGATCGCCTGTTGCACGACATTGCCCGCGGCGATCTTAAGCCCCGCGCACGTATTCTGTTCCTGTTCGGCAACCCGGAAGCGATTCGCAAAGGCGAGCGCTTCATCGAGCAGGACGTCAATCGGCTGTTCAACGGCCGTCACGAACAAAGCAGCGGCTCCGAAGCCCTGCGCGCGTGTGAACTGGAGCGGCTGGCGGCGAGTTTCTTCAGCCTGCCGGATCGCAACCGTCTGCACTACGACCTGCACACGGCCATTCGCGGTTCGAAAATCGAACAGTTCGCGCTGTATCCCTGGAAAGAAGGCCGTCAGCATTCACGCCTGGAACTGGCGCGCCTGCGTGCCGCCGGCATGGAAGCAGTGCTGCTGCAAAACAAGCCGTCCATCGTTTTCAGCTCCTACACTTACGACAAACTCGGTGCCGAGGCTTTCACGCTTGAGTTGGGCAAGGCGCGGCCATTCGGGCAGAACGACGGGGTCAACGTCGATCTGCTGGAAACCCGCCTCAAACAGATTATCGAAGGCAACGAGCCGGCCCAGACCGAAGAGGCGCTGGACGGTTTGCAGCTGTTTAGCGTGGCGCGAGAAATCATCAAGCACAGCGATAGCTTTCGCCTGAACCTGCCAGTGGACATCGAGAACTTTTCGGAGTTGGAAGTGGGTTACCTGCTGGCCGAAGACATCGCCCAGACCCGGTGGATCATTGAGGAGGAGGGTGCCCGGATCATCTTCCCGAACCCCAAGGTCAAGAACGGCCTGCGCGCCGGCATCCTGATTGTGCCGACTACCGACGAAAACCTCGCCTGACAGCGATCTCAAGCTCACCATAAAACCCATGTGGGAGCGAGCTTGCTCGCGATAGCGGTATATCAGTCAACATAGTCCTCGACTGACAGTCCGCCATCGCGAGCAAGCTCGCTCCCACAGGTTATTCGGTGTTTAGACGGCTACCGCACGTGGCTCGCTACGACGCAACGCACGCATCTTGTGCAACGTATCCGCGCACGTCTTCGCCGCTTCCTGGCCCTTATGCACAAAGTGCTCGAAGAAGAATTTCTGATGTTCTTCGCCGGCATGGAAGTGGTGCGGGGTCAAAACCACCGAGAACACCGGCACTTCGGTTTCCAGCTGAACTTGCATCAAACCGCTGATCACCGACTGGGCGACGAATTCGTGGCGATAGATACCGCCGTCGACTACCAGACCCGCCGCGACGATGCCGGCATAACGACCGGACTTGGCCAGTAGCTTGGCGTGCAGCGGAATTTCAAAGGCGCCGCCGACTTCGAAGAAATCGATCTCCGACTCCTGATAACCCTGAGCAATCATTTCGGCGACAAAGCCTTTACGGCTCTGATCGACGATTTCCTTGTGCCAGCAGGCCTGGATGAACGCAACGCGCTCGCCCTGATGGTTTTTGCTTTTGCTATCGATTGCGGTGGGTTGCATGTTCTGACTCCTGTTTATGTAAAAAACAGGGCATATGAATCGAATGGGATTTAAGGGTACGCACGCTCGCACGAATGCCTGCGGACGGCCCTTTGGCGCCAATCCCGTTCTCTCTTCATCCGGACTATGACCGTCGGCCCCGGGATCACACCGGGTCTGCTGACCTTGCCAACATCACAGCCATTGCCGTGCCTGTCGCCAAGCGCTCGCGGGCTATGCGCATTGCGCGCAATTACCGCCGGTGGGGAGTTGCACCCCGCCCTGAGAACGTTTTGCCGCCAGATTGTTTGGCGGCGAAGCGTTTTTAACACATATTTCTCACCTGTGCATTGCTGCTATCTGATGATTGCTATCGACTTTTTCGTCGGTTCTAGAAGCCTTTTCCTACTCAAGGGTTGATTATTCATCGGCATGACCGCAGTAATTCCTGACTGAAAGGGATTTTCCCTGCTTACCGAGGCCAGATTCATGAGCGTTATCGATCTTCGCAGCGACACCGTCACCCAACCGACCGCAGGGATGCTCGACGCGATGGCCACTGCGGCCACCGGTGACGACGTTTACGGCGAAGATCCGACGGTCAATCGTCTGGAAACCGAGCTTGCAAATCGGTTGGGTTTTGCTGCGGCGCTGTTTGTTCCGACGGGCACCATGAGCAATCTGCTGGGCTTGATGACCCACTGCGAACGCGGTGACGAATACATCGTCGGCCAGCAGGCGCACACGTATAAGTACGAAGGTGGCGGCGCGGCGGTGCTCGGCTCGATCCAGCCGCAGCCACTGGAAGTGCAGGCCGACGGCTCGCTGGACCTGGCGCACGTCGCGGCGGCGATCAAACCGGATGACTTCCACTTCGCCCGCACCCGTTTGCTGGCGCTGGAAAACACCATGCAGGGCAAGGTTTTGCCGCTGGAGTATCTGGCGCGGGCTCGAAGCTTTACCCGTGAACATGGGTTGCAGCTGCACTTGGACGGCGCGCGGCTGTACAACGCGGCGGTCAAGCTGGGTGTCGATGCCCGTGAGATCACTCAGTATTTCGATTCCGTCTCGGTCTGCCTGTCCAAGGGCCTGGGCGCGCCGATCGGTTCGGTGCTGTGTGGTTCGGTCGAGTTGATCGGCAAGGCGCGGCGTCTGCGCAAGATGGTCGGCGGCGGCATGCGCCAGGCCGGGATTCTGGCAGCGGCGGGTTTATACGCGCTGGATAACAACGTTCAGCGTCTGGCTGATGACCACGCCAATTCGCAGTTGCTGGCCGAAGGCTTGCGAGCTGCGGGTTACGAAGTAGAGCCGGTGCAGACCAACATGGTTTACGTGCAGATGGGCGACAAGGCTGAGGCCATCAAAGCGTTTGCCGCCGAACGCGGGATCAAGCTCAGCGCTGCTGGCCGCCTGCGGATGGTCACGCACATGGACGTCAGCCGCGCACAAATCGAGCAGGTCGTCGCGACATTCGTCGAGTTTTCTCGTAACTGATAGCGTTAGCGGTCCAATTGACCGTTTCTATCGTATAAACACGCTGTACCCCGCGCGCTGGGCCGATATAATGCGGCCCTTTGCCGTCGCTTCGTCTGTTGACGTTTCGCACAGGCCTTTGGCCGCAGCCTCCGTGGAAGAACCTAATGAAAAGCGCAGAAATCCGTGAAGCCTTCCTTCGCTTCTTCGAAGAGCAAGGCCACACCCGTGTAGCCTCCAGCTCTTTGATTCCGGGCAACGACCCAACCCTGCTGTTCACTAACGCGGGGATGAACCAGTTCAAGGACTGCTTCCTGGGCCAGGAAAAACGCGCGTACACCCGCGCGGTCAGCAGCCAGAAATGCGTGCGCGCCGGCGGCAAGCACAACGACCTGGAAAACGTCGGTTATACCGCCCGTCACCACACATTCTTCGAAATGCTGGGTAACTTCAGCTTCGGTGATTACTTCAAGCGCGATGCGATCACCTACGCCTGGAACTTCCTGACGTCCGACCAGTGGCTGAACCTGCCGAAAGAAAAGCTCTGGGTCACCGTCTACGCCAGCGATGACGAGGCCTACGACATCTGGACCAAGGAAATCGGTGTTCCGGCAGAGCGCATGGTTCGTATCGGCGACAACAAAGGCGCGCCGTACGCGTCCGACAACTTCTGGACCATGGGCGATACCGGCCCGTGCGGTCCTTGCACCGAGATTTTCTACGATCACGGCGCCGACATCTGGGGCGGCCCGCCGGGCTCGCCGGAAGAAGATGGCGACCGTTACATTGAAATCTGGAACAACGTGTTCATGCAGTTCAACCGCACCGCCGATGGCGTGTTGCACCCGCTGCCAGCGCCGTCGGTCGATACCGGCATGGGCCTGGAGCGGATCAGCGCCGTGCTGCAACACGTTCACTCGAACTATGAAATCGACCTGTTCCAGAGTCTGTTGAGTGCATCGGCCAAGGCCATCGGTTGCACCAACGACAATCAGGCGTCCCTGAAAGTCGTCGCCGACCACATTCGCTCGTGCGGTTTCCTGATTGCCGACGGTGTGCTGCCGTCCAATGAAGGCCGCGGCTACGTGCTGCGCCGGATCATTCGTCGCGCCTGCCGTCACGGCAACAAGCTGGGCGCCAAGGGCAGCTTCTTCTACCAGATCGTTGCGGCACTGGTCGCCGAGATGGGCGAAGCCTTCCCTGAGCTGAAATCCCAGCAGGCGCACATTGAGCGCGTACTGAAAGCTGAAGAAGAGCAGTTCGCCAAGACCCTGGAGCAGGGCCTGAAAATCCTCGAGCAGGATCTGGCCGATCTCAAAGGCGACGTGGTGCCGGGCGACGTAGTGTTCAAGTTGTACGACACCTACGGTTTCCCGATGGACCTGACCGGCGACATCGCTCGCGAACGCAGCCTGACCATCGACGAAGAAGGCTTCGAGCGCGAAATGGAAGCCCAGCGCGTCCGTGCCCGTTCCGCCAGCTCCTTCGGCATGGACTACAACAGCCTGGTCAAGGTTGATGTGGCCACCGAATTCACCGGCTATGAAGCGACTAAAGGTTCGGCGAAAGTCGTTGGCCTCTATAAAGATGGCCAGTCGGTCGACGTGCTCAGTGAAGGGGAAGAGGGTGTGGTTGTACTGAACCAGACGCCGTTCTACGCTGAATCCGGCGGTCAGATTGGCGACTGCGGTTACCTTCAGGTCGGCAATGCACGCTTTGACGTACGCGACACCACCAAAACCGGTGGCGCATTCTTGCATCACGGCGTGCTGGCGTCGGGCAGCCTGACCATCGGCGCGCCGGTAGAAACTCATGTTGATGCTGAAGTGCGTCATGCGACTTCGTTGAACCACTCGGCGACTCACTTGCTGCACGCGGCATTGCGTCAGGTGTTGGGCGAACACGTTCAGCAGAAAGGCTCGTTGGTCGACAGTCAGCGCCTGCGCTTCGACTTCAGCCACTTTGAAGCCATCAAGCCTGAGCAGCTGAAGGCGCTGGAAGACATCGTCAACGCCGAGATTCGCAAGAACTCCGAAGTTGAAACCGAAGAAACCGATATCGAAACCGCCAAGCAGAAGGGCGCGATGGCGCTGTTCGGCGAGAAGTACGGCGACAATGTGCGCGTACTGAGCATGGGCGGTGATTTCTCCGTCGAGCTGTGCGGCGGTATCCACGCCAACCGTACCGGCGACATCGGCTTGTTGAAGATTATCAGCGAAGGCGGTGTGGCCTCCGGCGTGCGTCGTATCGAAGCGGTCACCGGCGCCGCGGCGCTGGCATACTTGAACGCTGCTGAAGAACAACTCAAGGAAGCGGCCAATCTGGTCAAGGGTAGCCGCGACAACCTGATCGACAAGCTGTCGGCTGTGCTGGAGCGCAACCGTCTGCTGGAGAAGCAACTCGAGCAGTTGCAGGCCAAGGCTGCCAGCGCGGCGGGCGACGATCTGTCGGCTTCTGCTCTGGATGTCAAAGGCGTGAAAGTGCTGGCCGTGCGTCTGGACGGTCAGGACGGCAAGGCGCTGCTGGCGCTGGTCGATCAACTGAAAAACAAACTCGGCCGCGCAGTGATCCTGCTCGGCAGTGTCCATGAGGAAAAGGTCGTTCTGGTTGCAGGCGTAACCAAAGACCTGACTGGCCAACTCAAAGCCGGTGATTTGATGAAGCAAGCCGCTGCGGCAGTGGGCGGGAAGGGCGGTGGTCGTCCAGACATGGCGCAAGGCGGTGGTACTGACGCTGGCGCACTGGATGCGGCATTGGCCCTGACTGTTCCATTTGTAGAGCAGGGTTTATAAGGCAGTGTGTCCGGCCCGCAGTCTAGTGGCGGGCCAGAATGCTGTTTGAGTGATTATTTGGGCGCCCTTCATGGGCAGAGGCGGCTTTGAAATGGCTTTGATCGTACAGAAATTTGGAGGCACCTCGGTCGGCACTGTCGAGAGAATCGAGCAGGTCGCCGACAAGGTTAAGAAATTCCGCGATGCCGGCGATGACCTGGTGGTTGTGCTGTCTGCAATGAGCGGCGAAACCAACCGTCTGATCGATCTGGCCAAGCAAATCAGTGGCGACGGCCAACCGGTTCCGCGTGAGCTGGACGTGATCGTCTCCACCGGTGAGCAGGTGACGATTGCACTGTTGGCCATGGCGCTGATCAAGCGCGGCGTGCCTGCGGTGTCTTACACAGGCAGTCAGGTGCGGATTCTGACGGACAGCGCTCACAATAAAGCGCGTATCTTGCAGATTGATGAACAGAAGATTCGTGGCGACCTGAAGGCCGGTCGTGTGGTTGTTGTCGCCGGTTTCCAGGGCGTCGACGAGCACGGCAACATCACCACCCTCGGTCGTGGCGGTTCCGACACCACCGGCGTGGCGCTGGCGGCAGCCTTGAAGGCTGACGAATGCCAGATCTACACCGATGTCGACGGCGTCTATACCACCGACCCGCGTGTGGTGTCCGTGGCTCAGCGCCTGGACAAGATTACCTTCGAAGAGATGCTGGAAATGGCCAGCCTCGGTTCCAAGGTGTTGCAGATCCGTGCCGTGGAATTCGCCGGCAAGTACAACGTTCCGCTGCGCGTACTGCACAGCTTCAAGGAGGGTCCGGGCACCCTCATTACTATTGATGAAGAGGAAACCATGGAACAGCCGATCATTTCCGGCATCGCTTTCAACCGCGATGAAGCCAAGCTGACCATCCGTGGCGTGCCAGACACCCCGGGCGTTGCGTTCAAGATTCTCGGCCCGATCAGCGGCGCGAACATCGAAGTCGACATGATCGTGCAGAACGTTGCGCACGATAACACCACCGACTTCACCTTCACCGTGCACCGCAATGACTTCCAGGCCGCGCAAACCGTGCTGGAAAACACCGCTCGCGAGATCGGTGCCCGTGAAGTCGTTGGCGATATCAAGATTGCCAAGGTGTCGATCGTCGGTGTCGGCATGCGCTCCCACGCAGGCGTGGCCAGCCGCATGTTCGAATCCCTGGCCAAGGAAAGCATCAACATCCAGATGATCTCGACTTCGGAGATCAAAGTCTCCGTAGTGATCGAAGAGAAGTATCTGGAACTGGCTGTGCGCGCTCTGCACACGGCTTTCGAACTGGACGCACCGGCCCGTCAGGGCGAGTGATGCGTTAACCGAAGGGCGCGGTCTGACCGCGCCCTTTTGTTTTTTTGAATGGCGCGACTCGAGGCTGTTCTTTTGCTCGCGCTAGTCAATACTCAGGCATGTAGGGCTGCGATCGTTCAGGTTGTAGGTCGAGTGCCTTTTTTTTGCAGACTGTTGTCCCTGAAATGAAATGCGTGAGGAGAAAGGTATGCTGATTCTGACTCGTCGGTGCGCAGAAAGCCTGATTATTGGTGATGGCGAAATCACCGTGACCGTGCTCGGCGTCAAAGGAAATCAAGTGCGTATCGGTGTCAACGCCCCGAAAGAGGTTGCGGTCCACCGTGAGGAAATTTACCTGCGTATAAAGAAAGAGAAGGACGAAGAACCAAGCCATTAATTTTTATCGTTTTTTATGTTTGCAAACGGGGAAGAAGCTGGTTAATATACGCCCCGTGTTGCGGAGAGCTGGCCGAGTGGCCGAAGGCGCTCCCCTGCTAAGGGAGTACACCTCAAAAGGGTGTCGGGGGTTCGAATCCCCCGTTCTCCGCCATTATTTGCGTAGTACGTTGTAATCTAGCTTCTTCGGTAAGTGTTTGAAATTACTAGAAAAAGTGCTTTACATAGAGATTAAACGGCCTATAATGCGCGGCAACAAATGCACTCGTAGCTCAGCTGGATAGAGTACTCGGCTACGAACCGAGCGGTCACAGGTTCGAATCCTGTCGAGTGCACCATTTAAGAGTTGTTTGCAGTAATGTGAATGACTTGGCTTCAACCAGTTGTGATCTGGTATAAAAACACAAATGCACTCGTAGCTCAGCTGGATAGAGTACTCGGCTACGAACCGAGCGGTCACAGGTTCGAATCCTGTCGAGTGCACCAAACACCAAAAAGCCCGCGTTTAACGCGGGCTTTTTGCCGTCTGGGATTTGGCTTTTCCTTTGGTGCATCCTCTCTCATCGAACTCGACGTGTGCGCTACGACCTCGCTGGGTGTTGTAACGGTAGCTCGTGGCTGAATTGCGAATACTGATCTTGTCTGGCTTGCCAAGGGCGCTCTCGACGTCCTGCTGACTCATGCCGGCGACAACCCGCTGATTGATGATCGCTTCGCGGCGCTCTCTGGCGCTGATGAGGTTTCCACATTTGTCCTCGGTCTTGCCGACGACAGTCGGGTCTCTCCTTTTGATTTTCATGCCTGATGTTTCGCGATTCTCGGCTTCCGGCATGAGAGCGGTCACGCTGCCCAGGGTGAAGGTGCGGACATCCTGAAGCGAAAGGCTGTCTCCGGCCTTGCAGCTCAACGTAGTGAAGGTAATGCGCCCGTCGGCCGCCTCGCAGCGGTGAACGGTCGTGGCAAGCGCCCAGGGCGACGGGCAGAGCAGGGTGATCAACAAAAAACAAAATGCATTGGATGGCATTAAACGTCCTCCGTGACGGTCCAACTCAAGGGTAGTCGTTACGTTTTTCAGCTGTGGTGTGTTTTCTTTTCAGAATGAGTCGTCGCAGTTTTAGAGATCAGGACTGCACTCAGCTTTGTCTTGCAACCGCTTGTTTCAGCCACGATTTTTTAACGTTTAAAACCGTCGGGCGGTGTATCATTGCGCCCGTCAGCCCCGCCGGGGCTTGTGGAATACCTCCATGGACTTACCCAGTAGTTACTCAGTACCCCGTTTTTCCAATCATGAATTGACTGATTGATCCTTCCGGCGTGCCCCGCTGCTGGGAGTGGAGTTCGCCTATGTCTGAAGTTGAAGTAAAGAAAACGCAGGAAAGCTTGCAGGACCGCCTCGCTCAAGTTGTTGAGCTGCTGCAGCGTCAGCGGGTGGTCGAAGACCTGACTCATCGCCAGGAAGGTCCGCATCACGACCGGGTCGAGAACCTGGTTCACCGGCAAAACCTCGTCGAGTTGCAACGCAAGCTCGATGATCTGCACTCCGCCGACGTCGCCTACATCCTTGAAGCCTTACCGCTGGGCGATCGTCTGACGCTCTGGCAATTGGTCAAGGCCGATCGCGACGGCGACATTCTGCTCGAAGTATCCGATTCTGTTCGTGAAACGCTGATCGCCGATATGGACGATCACGAGCTCCTGGCTGCGGCCAAGGACATGGACGCCGACGAACTTGCTGACCTGGCCTCCGAGCTGCCGCGCGACGTCGTCCACGAGCTGATGGAAACCCTCGATGGTCAGCAGCGAGAGCGCGTACGCTCTGCGTTGTCCTACGACGAGGATCAGGTCGGTGCGCTGATGGACTTCGAGATGGTGACGATCCGTGAGGACGTCAGTCTCGAAGTGGTTTTGCGTTACCTGCGCCGCCTCAAAGAGCTGCCCAGCCACACGGACAAATTGTTCGTGGTCGATTACGACGGTGTGCTCAAGGGCGTGCTGCCAATCAAGCGTTTGCTGGTAAACGATCCGGAAAAACAGGTTTCCGACGTCATGGCCAGCGACCCGGTGAGTTTTCACCCGGACGAAGACGCCTATGACGCTGCTCAGGCGTTTGAGCGTTACGACTTGGTCTCGGCGCCTGTGGTCGACAAGAACGGCAAGCTGATCGGCCGTCTGACCATCGATGAAATGGTCGACCTGATTCGTGAAGAGAGCGAAAACGAAGTTCTCAACATGGCGGGTCTGCGCGAAGAAGAAGATATTTTTGCGTCAGTCTGGAAATCCCTACGTAACCGTTGGGCCTGGCTGGCCGTGAATCTGATCACCGCGTTTATCGCATCCCGGGTGATTGGTCTTTTCGAAGGCTCCATCGAGAAATTGGTGGCGTTGGCGGCACTGATGCCGATCGTGGCGGGTATCGGTGGTAACTCGGGTAACCAGACGATCACCATGATCGTACGGGCCATGGCGCTGGATCAGGTCAGCACCGGCAATACTTCGCGCCTGATGCGCAAGGAGTTGGCGGTAGGCTTGATCAATGGTTTGGTGTGGGGCGGTGTGATCGGCGTCGTCGCCTATCTGCTGTATGGCAGTTGGTCTCTGGGGGTAGTGATGACCGCTGCCATGACGCTCAACCTGTTGCTGGCGGCATTGGCGGGGGTATTGATTCCCATGACTCTGGCGCGGCTTGGGCGCGATCCAGCGATGGGTGCCAGTGTGATGATCACCGCCATGACGGACAGCGGCGGGTTCTTCATCTTTCTCGGGTTGGCGACGATCTTCCTGCTCTGACTTATCGACATCAGAAACCCGCCAATCGGCGGGTTTTTTATGCCCGAATTTCAGGCAAAAAAAAGCCAGCGATTAAGCTGGCTTGAACTTTCGGATGAAATCAGGAAGCGTCTGCGGCCATTTCGGCATCATGCGCAATCAGCGAAACAAGAGCGTTCTGCTGACGGTGGGAGAGTTGGCGGAAGCGTTGCAGCAGTTCACGTTCGTGCAATGACAGCTCCGGGCTGTCCAGGCGCATGCTCAATTCTTCGCCCAATGCGCCTTCCTGAATAAGGCTTTGCTCAAGGCGCGCGATGATTTCGGAGTTCATGCTGCGATGATGATTGCGAGCCACCTCGGCAATGCGTTCACGCATTCCGTCTGGCAGACGTACGACGAACTTGTCAGCCGTACGGCTGGAATAAATTGCCTGTTTCAATGGGCGCATATATTTAACCGGTTAGTTCAGGGGAGCGGTTCTCGGGATTGGCCGCAGGATGTCTGATAGGACAAGCGGTCTGGCCAAATGTTCAACCTGAATTGATAAAGGCTCGCATCATGCCTCAAAGTAGCCAGTTCGTTGGCGTCAATTCTGTGACAAATATTGAACTGGATAAAGGCGTTATGCCAGCACCAATTATCAGAAATGCGGACTGGTTTGAAAAGTTTGCGCTGGTCCGTATTACTGACCGCCTCCTCTTGCCCGACAGGTGATGTCCTGGGACGCCTGAAGGCGCATGCTGTGCAGATTCGATCAGTGTTCCTTACTTGTACAGGATAGTGGCAATTGGCCGATTTACTAGGGGAAGACATGCAGTGCAAGGTGATTTCAAGATGGATGGCAGGCTGATTTACTTGATGGGGCCTTCTGGGTCCGGCAAGGACAGTCTCATCGAAGCCGCTCGAGAGCCGTTGCAGACGCTCAATTGTGAAGTGGTGCGTCGGGTCATCACGCGTTCGGCCGAATCAGTGGGCGAAGATGCGATTGGCGTTTCCCGGGAAGAGTTTGAGCAACACAGAGTCGAGGGCGATTTCGCGCTGTGCTGGAACGCCAATGGCCTGGATTACGGTATTCCGATCGAAATAGATCAATGGCTCAATGACGGTCGGCATGTCTTGGTCAACGGTTCTCGCGGCCATCTGGCTCAGGCGCTGCACCGGTATCCAACGCTGTTGGCGGTTCTTTTGACGGTCAAGGATGAGGTCCTGCGAGAGCGCCTGCTGCGCCGTGGTCGCGAGAGTTTTGCGGAGATTGAAGCAAGGCTGCATCGCAATGGGTTATTCACGGCAGAGGGTTCAAACGGAGATACGCGGATCCATCGACTCGACAATTCAGGTGAACTGACCACCACAGTTGCCAATCTGCTGGATCTGTTGAGGATTAACGCAGTACCGGATCGAACTTGATTTTGCGCCCGGCAATCAGCGCCAGCACAAACAGCGCACCGAACACGCTGCTGGCGATCAAAGGCAGGGTGAGGACCGTATCCTGGACCACTGACAGATGAAGAATGCCGCTCAGTAAGGCGAGGATGAAAAACCCTGCGGCTGATTTGGACATGCGGTGCTCCTGATGGGGTGATTCAAAATACCAAACGTTCTGAAGACTGAGCCGGCAGCAAAATGCCCTCCTGGCTCACCTCTTGGCTGACAAAGCTGCGCTTGTCGCTCATAACCGCCAGTTGAGGTGCTCTTTGCACCTGAAGGTAATGAGGCATGCGCTGAGCAACCAGCTCTACACCGCTCTCGGGGACAAAATGAAAACCCAACAGAACCGCCAGAGCGATCGCGTTCGCGAGTAAAAGAGTGCTGTTCATGAAGCTTGCCTCTGATGTTCTTCGAGAACAGCTAAAGCAGCCCGCATGCCAAGAGTCTAACGGTAATTAAATCCTTTAAAAACAATGAATTAAGATATTTCACCGAAGTGCCTGCATTGCATTTTGCAATGATGGCATTTTGCGGTGATGCAATTTGCACGGTAAACAAAGCCACGCTTCTGCGAGGCGTCTGCCTACACTTAAAAAGCCCAACGGACGACATGACAAAAGCGGGCCTGCCCGTTAACATGCACGCCGTCCATCGCACCGCGTTTCTTTGTGGTCGATCTGTGTCTCAGTAGCTCAATTGGATAGAGCATCCCCCTCCTAAGGGGAAGGTTGGCAGTTCGAACCTGCCCTGGGACACCATTAATTCGTACCTCTTCGGTCACCTTCTGACAGGGCATGTTCTCCTCGTCAGCAGGTAGCACCAAGAGGCAAAAAAGCCCCGCCGGGCAGTTCTCCGGCGGGGCTTTTTTGATTCTGTTGTCGCGGCTAGTTGAGATTGTCCCCTTCGACTTTGCCAATCGAAATACTCGCCTCGGTCATTCGCCGTCGTCCATTGACCTGATAACTACGTTCGACACCCTCGAAATCAGGTCTGCGCAGTACAAGTTGCGCAGATAGCCCATGCCTGGCGCTGTAGCCTCCAAACCAATCCATCATTCTCCCGATAAAGCACTCGTTACCGATCACGACACCTGTGTCGCCGACGATTTCGAACGTGTAATGTCCCGGGCCGAAACCGTAATAAGCACCTTCACCTTCTCCGTTCGGGGGGATGGGGCAAAGGGGTTGGCGATGGTCGCCAATGTCTTTGGCTTCGGTTTTGCTCACGTTGCTCAATGCTTGAGTGAGCGTTTTGTGTAGGGCAGGGCTCAAGGTAGTGGTAGCGCCACTGCCTTCGTCTTTTTGAGTCTTGGGGATAGACAGCTGATAGCGGTAGTTAACGATCACTGTGGGGACTACGTCGTTAAGCTTCAGCGGATTGAGGAGGTAGAGGTGGTCCTCACCGTAGTAGCTGTTTCGGTAGGCTGCATAAACGTTGTCACGCACTTTTATCCAGTCGACTGATTGGTTCGCGCCGCGATCATTGATAGAGAAAAGAGCGCTGCCAGAGCTTGTTTCAGGGTCGAAAACAGCTGTCCTTCTGACGAAAATCTCCCCAGTGCGGCGATACGTTTCCACATAAGAAAACAACCCCGTGCCACCGGTGTAAGTATCGACGACAAGATCCCGCAGTCCATCGCCGTCCAGGTCCATCAAGGTGTACGAGCTGTTACCGGACTCGCCAGCCGCCTCAATTTTAGAAGCGCTCAGAGCCCGCCATTCGTCCTGTGTGACGCCCTTTGGGGTGGTCTTTGGAAAGTGAGTTTCGTCGGAGGAGCTGTCGTCATCCGCGACGTCTGAAAAGGTGCTGGTGCCCGTTTTGATCGCGAGGCCGTCGAGTACCTTCTCTAACGGAAACTCTGCAGCGCCATGACTGGCTGCTTGAATGGATTGTCGCAGGTCTTCCAGCACAGGTTTATAGGCGACGGCTACACTGCGTTGCGCTTGTAATGACCGCAGGCGCTCGCGGTAGCTCTGGTCGAGGCACTCTATGTTTTCTGCGCACTGATCGCGGGTTTTCAGCCAGATACGCTGCGCTTTGCGCAATTCGGGCTGTGCCTGGGGGATGGCGTCGATCAACTCGCGGTAAGTCGATCCCATTTGGGTATCCAGCCCGTACAGATCTGTATTCGCACAAAGGGTCTTTTCAACGGGACTTGCTGCTTTTGTACAGTCCATTCCAGTCGCCAGTGCCTGCTGGGTCAATAGCAGGGCACAAGCGGACAACATGTAGCGTCCTTTGATGTACACAGTAGAAGTGCCTTGAATTTATGGGATTAGTGCAATCGCCATGGTAGCCGCCGCAGCTTCAGGAGTGCGACATCGAAAATCGTTTGAGGCATGAAATAGCCCCGCCAGACATTGTCTGTCCTGCGGGGCTTTTTTACGTGTAATCACCCGACGACCTACATGGAAAGTCAGTCATTGCTGTGCCTTACTCCAGACACAACTCATGGAGCGACGTCGATGCGGCGTAGAGGCACAAAATTCTGGTTATGGACCAACACGCAGTTACCCCTCCATACGCATGAAGAGGTACTCAGTAATGGGCTGCACATCGAGGTGCAGGCACGGGTCAGTCATGAGGGGATTGCCCAGGTATTTATAGGTGTCTACGGCACCAATGGCTGGGCTGTTGGCGAGGAGGTTCATGACCGGCACGTCGGTGAGCATTACTGCGTGGCCTTGAAGTGGGGCGCTCAGCGAGCGAGGGAGATTGTCGCAGACACCCTGGAGTTCGTCGCGCCGCACCGGGTGCAGTTGACCTTGAGTCCGGTGATTACCGATGAGTCGGAACTGGCCCTGCGGCGGATGGAAATGACCGAGCGCGAGTCTTTGAAACTCAGGTCCGACGATGCCTGGTCGGAGTACCTGGCCGCCAAGGCAGCCATGCTGGCGCTGATGCGCTCAACCAAAGTCGATCCTAAGGTCTGGGCTGATCACAAGGAGCGGCTCAGGCAGGCCATCGATCGACGAGCCTGCGTACAACGCGCCTATCTGCGCTGACCCTGTCTCAGGTCTAGGAGCGTCGCAGACTCTCAATGGTTTCGATCAGCTCATCGTAGGACACCGGTTTTCCAATGTGCTGGTCAAAACCCGATTGCCGTGATTTTTGAATGTCGTTAAGGGCGCCATAGCCCGTCAGTGCAATGGCCGGCACATCCTTGACCAGCGGCAACTGACGCAATGCGCTTATCAGCTCGTGGCCGTTCATGACCGGCATGCCCAAGTCAGAAATGATCAGGTCAAAGCGCGTGCTTTTTGCGGCATCCAAAGCCGCCACCGGACGGTCGAACGCAATCACTTGCGCGTCTTCCATTTCCAGCAGCATTTTCAAGGTTTCCAGTACATCGGCGGAGTCGTCGACCAGAAGGATCGTCAAACCGCTCAGCCTGCCAGAGGATTCTTCGACCTGAGTCGGGGATTGCGGCTCATCTTTGATATGGGACAAGGGCAGATAAACCGTGAAGGTACAGCCTGTTCCCACCCCGGCAGAGTTCACCTCAACCGTTCCCCGTTGGGCTTCGGCCAACTGGCGGACCAGTGACAAGCCTATTCCCAGGCCTTCACGGTTGTGGCTGACGTGCTGCTTTTCAGCCTGGCTGAACAGGTCGAACACGTGATCGAGGTTTTCGGGTGCGATGCCGGCACCGTTGTCTTTGACGTCCAGCCGCGCCATGTTTCCAACCTGGCTGGCGATCAATTGCACGTGGCCATTGGAGGGCGTGAATTTCAGCGCGTTATTTACCAGGTTCCAGATAATTTGCTCCAAGCGTGTCGGGTCGGCGTGGACCATCAAGGCGCCTGAAGGCACGAGCAGTTTGACGGTGGCATCGTGTCGGTCGCTTAGCACGACGGCATGAATGTCGCGCAACACACCGGCCAGATCCACGGCGATGGGTTTCAGTTTGAGTTTGCCGGTGCGCACCCGGGCAACATCCAGCAGATCATCGATGATCCGTGTCTGGCTGTTGACGGCGTCGCAGATGGTGTTGACGGCCTTGGCGGCCGGCGCCACCGACTTGGTCACCGGCAAGCGACGCAGTAGTTCTGCATTGAGCTGAATCAGGTTCAACGGATGCTTGAGTTCGTGGGACATGACCGCGAAGAACTCATCCTTGAGGTAATTGGTGTTGCGCGTTTCGGCCAGTTGTTGGCTCTGTTCTTCATGCTGGCGTTTATGGCCGGTCAGGTCGCGAGCGATTTTGACGTAGCCCTTGAGATTGTCGCCGCTGAGCAAGGTCACCTCGCCGCTGCAAAAGAAGCGGCTGCCGTCCTTGCGCAGATGCCAGCGCTCGTCTTCGCTGCGGCCATGGGTGCGCACCGACTGCAGTTCGTTTTCAGGCACGCCGGACGCACGATCTTCAGCCGAGAAAATGAAGTCGTAATAGGCGCCCTCGGTCTCGGCCTTGCTGTAGCCGAAGATCAATTCGGCACCTTTGTTCCAGGTGGTGATCAAGCCCTGCTCATCAAGGGTGATGATGGCGTAGTCGCGAGTGCTTTCAGCGACCAGGCGCATACGTTCCTCGCCCAGTCGCAGCTCTTCTTCAGCCGCCCGACGTTTGGTGATGTCGATGAACGTCAGCACGGTGCCGTCGATGTGGTCTTCGCTGGAACGATAGGGCAGCAGCCGGGCGATGTACCAGCGGTTGTCAGTGCTGCTGACTTCGCGTTCGATCATGTTCAACGAATCGAACACCTGCGCCGCGTCTGCGACCAGGTCCTCGTAATGCAGGCGATGGGTAATGTCGAGCAAGGAGCGCCCGGTATCCACCGGCAACATGCTGAAGATGTCAGTGGCGCGTGGGGTGAACCACTTGATGCGCATGCTGCGATCGACAAACACAGTGGCGATGTCGGTGGAGGCAATCAGGTTGGTCAGGTAGTCGTTGATCTTGTCGGTTTCTTCGACTTTGGTTTTCAGCTCGTAGTTGACCGTCAGCAGCTCTTCCTTGCTGGTCTCCAGTTCTTCGGTGGCCGAGCGCAGTTCTTCGTTGATCGCCTGCATTTCTTCGTTGGAAGCCTTGAGCTCTTCGCTGGAGACTTCCGATTGTTCGATGGTGTCCTGCAAGTGCAGCTTGGTGCGTTGCAGTTCGCGCTCAAGGTTGGACAGCACCTGGCTTTCGGTCTGTAGCACGGTGGTGGCCGCACGTTCGGAAGGGTCGACCTCGACTTCTTCGAAAATCACCAGAACGTATTCGCCGTCCGATTCTTCATCCTTATAAGGGTGGGCGATCAGATCAATCAGGTAACTGCGCTCATCACGCTTGATCGGCACTTCGCGGGACTTGACCGGCAGGCCGCTCTGCTGGACCTGGAACAGCGTAGTGCGAATTTCCAGGCGCAGTTCCGGAAGAATCAGCGTCAGCAAGTTGCGCGACAATTCGCCGCCAACATGACGCAGGAATCGCCCGGCACTCTCGCTCATGTGCAGGATGTCGGCGTTGGCATCGACGATCACGCTCGGTGGTGCGGACTGTTCGAGGGCGCGTTGATGGATATCGGCGAACGACAGTTTGCGTGGCGCGCTGCTTTGCGGGACCTGTTGAGAAGTGTTGGTCCGCACATAGCCGCCACGCGGCATGGTCGGTGTGCGCCGACTGTTGGCCGTGCCGGTCTTGGCGCGGAAGATCCGGTTGCGTTTATCCACCGGGGCGAACAAATCGGGGCACGCGTCCGCGCTCTCGGAAGAACCGAGGAACAGGAATCCGCCGGGACGCAGGGCAAAGTGGAACATCTGGAGAATTTCGCGTTGCACTTCGCGGTCCAGATAGATCAGCAGGTTGCGGCAAACAATCAGGTCGATCTGCGAGAAGGGCGGGTCGGACAACAGGCTGTGCTTGGCGAACAAGACCTTTTCGCGGATTTCCTTGCGGATCCGATAGTGATCGCCTTCCTTGATGAAGTAGTGGCGCAGCCGCGAGGGTGGTACATCGGTGATGATCGCTTGTGGATACAGGCCGGCCCGGCCGACGCTGATGGCGCGTTCGTCGATGTCGGTGGCGAACAGCTGCATCGACGCCGCACTGGCGTCCAGTTGCAATTGATCGTTGAGCAGCATTGCCAGGCTGTAGGCTTCCTCGCCCGTGGAGCAGCCCGCGGACCAGACGCGGATTTCTTCTTTCTCGGGTTGTGCGGACACGACAGCGCTGACCAGTTGCGGCACAACATCTCGTTCGAGGGCTTCGAAAGCCTCCCTGTCACGGAAGAAGTTGGTCACGCCGATCAGCATGTCGCCCAGCAGCGCCTTGGTTTCTTCGGGGTTAGCTTGCAAATAATGGTAGTAGGCGCTCAGGTCCGGCTGTCCGGTGACCTGCATCCGGCGTTCGATCCGGCGCAACACGGTGGCGCGTTTGTAGTGCTTGAAGTCGTGACCGGTGCCGGTGCGCAACTGAATCAGGACGTCGCGCAGCACTTGTTCGGCAAGTGCTGCGTCGCGCTCGGACACCGCAGCAATGGTTTGCAGTTCCGGATCGTTGGCGGTGGGCAAGCAGATTTCCCTGGAGTTGCGCCATAGCTCCAGCAGTTTTTGCGGCATTTCCACTACGGGCAGCACCAGGTCAACCATGTGGGTTTCGATGGCGGCGCAAGGCATGCCATCGAATTCGGCGTCTTCCGGTGCCTGGACCAGTGTGATGCCACCTTGTTCCTTGATCCGTGACAAGCCCACAGCGCCGTCCGAGCCGGTGCCCGACAACACCAGGCAGAAGGCGCGCTCGCGGTGCACATCGGCCAGGTCACGGAAGAACAGATCGATGGACGCGTGGCGACCTTCGCGCGGGTCTGTGGCGCTGATCTCCAGAAAGCCATCGTTCATTGCCAGCCGTTGCGCCGGTGAAATGACGTACACCCGGTTTTTCTCGATGGCCACCGTTTCGGTCACCTGCAGAACCGGCATCTTGGTCGATTCCTGGATGATCTTGTCAGCGATGCTCTGGTGGTCGGGCGACAGATGGAGAATGATCACGAACGCCATGCCATTGTCCTGGGGCATGTTTTCAAAGAACAGTTTGATCGCTTGCAGCCCGCCCGCCGACGCACCGATGCCCACCACCGGAAAGTCCAGGGTGCTGGGGCTCAGGGCCTTTCGCTCGGGAGCAGGGGCCGAGGGGGTGGGAGTGGTCATACCGTTGCCTTTGGCAAGGGGAAACGCCTCGAATTCAAGTGGGGTGAGGTGCGCTGTAACAAATCAGAGTAATCCCGTTTTTCAATAACACCTTCAAATATTTAGCGCGTACTGAGCGGTATGACTTCTCAAGGGAACGCCACTACTGGCCGATAACCCGAACAGTCATGGTCTTCTTCTTAAATTGCCTGGAAATCTTCGATGCTGTCGTATCACCAAAAGCGTTTTTTGATCGTCGATGATTTCTCGGATTTCCGCAGTTCCGTCAGGTCCATGCTGCGCGAGCTGGGCGTCAAGGATGTCGACACCGCCGATTCCGGTGAGCAGGCGCTGCGGATGTGTTCGCAGAAGGCCTACGATTTCATCCTGCAGGACTTTCACCTGGGCGATGGCAAGAAGAACGGTCAACAGGTGCTTGAAGACCTGATGATCGAGAAGCTGATCAGCCATGAGGCCGTGTTCGTCATGGTCACCGCCGAGACCAGTCAGGCGATGGTGCTCAGTGCGTTGGAACACGAACCCGATGCGTACCTGACCAAACCGTTCAACCGTTCCGGCCTGGCTCAACGCCTGGAGCGGCTGGAGCAACGCAAGACCTTGCTCAAGCCGATTCTGCAGGCCCTTGACCGGGGCAAACCGGTTGAAGTGCTTAATGCCTGCATCGCCCTGTGCAAGCAAGACATCCGCTACTCGCCGTTGTGCCTGCGCTACCGCGCCGATGCCTTGCGCGACCTGAATCAGAACGAGGCGCTGGAGCGTCTCTACGACGGCATCATTGCTGATCGACCGTTGCCGTGGGCGTTTGCCGGGTTGGGCAAGTTGCTGTTCAAGCGTGGCCAGGTCGCTCAGGCCAAAGGCGTCTACGAAAAAGCCCTGAAAGTGTTCCCGATGATGCCGGCGCTCTACGACGGCATGGCCGATGTGTTGGTCGCCGAAGGCGACACCAAGGCGGCCCAGCGTGTGCTGGAAGAGGCGATCCGCTTGTCGCCACTGGCGGTGCGCCGGCAAGCGCTGCTGGGCAAGTTGGCGATGGCCAACGAAGATTTTGAAACCGCCTCCAAAGCCTATCGCCAGGCTGTGGCGCAGGGCGCGCAGTCTCGTTTCAAGGATGCGGAGAGCAACCTTGGCCTGGCCCATGCCTTGATCAGTAAAGGCAGCGAAAAAGGTCTGGATACCCGGACTCGACTGGAAATCAACACAACGCTGAGTGCGGTGGCCAAGGAAAACCCTTCCGACCCGGGTCTGCAGATTCGTGCGCGATTGATGAAAGCCACCAGCCTGCTGCTCAACGATGCCGAAACTGCCGAGAAGCTCACCGAGCAGGCGATGATGCGCCTCGATGGCATGGAACAGTTCATGAGCGCCGAAGCGGCGCTGCTGGTGGCCAAGCAACTGCAGATGCTCGGCCAGGCCAGCGCCGGTGCCTCGATGTTGAAAAACTGCGCGGAAATCTACGGCGATGACCCGACGGTGATGAAGGGCATCGCCAAGTTGACCGACGATCCGACCATCCTCAACTCCGGCAACGCCGCTGCGGACCTCAACCGTCAGGGCGTGCGGGTGTACAAGACCGGCAACCTGGTGGAGGCGCGGCAGGTGTTCCGTAAAGCCCTGGCGCTGCAACCCAAGAACATCAGCATCGCGCTGAACATGGCGCAGTCGCTGCTGCACGGCACCGACACCAATGTCCCTTCGGCGGAGCTGGAGGAATGTCGGACGTGCCTGAAAATGGTCGGCCTGATGCCCGACACCGATGCGCGTTTTCCCCGTTATCAGAAGTTGCGAAGCAAGGTGTTTGGCGAATGAACGACAGCGAACAGGCACTCGATTTTTCCACGGTGATTGCCTCCACCGTGCACGACATGAAGAACTCCCTGGCGATGCTGATGCAGGCCCACAGCCAATGGTTGGCGCGCTTGCCGGATCCGCAGCACCACACCCCGGAGCAGGGCGTGATCGAATTCGAGTTCGCGCACCTCAATGGCATGCTCGTGCAGTTGCTGGGGTTGTACAAACTCGGGGTCAACCAGATGCCGTTGCAACCGGCCTACCATGAACTGGATGACTTCATCGAAGCGCAATTGGCCTGCCACCAGGACGTGTTCGCCAGTCGCGGCATCATGGCGACCTATGAAGTGGACCCGTTGAGCCCTCTGGGTTTTTTCGACCGGGAGCTGATTGCTTCGGTGCTGGGCAACAGCATCAACAACGCCATTCGTTACGCCCGCCACGCGGTGTTGATCAGTGTCAGCGATGAAGCCGGGCAACTGGTGCTGACCGTCAACGACGATGGCGAGGGTTATCCACCCGAGATGATCGAGCGTCAGGCCGATTACGTGCAGGGCATCAACCACAGCAGCGGAAGCACTGGCCTGGGCCTGTACTTTGCCGGGCGGATTGCCGCACTCCATCAACGCAACGGCGTGGGCGGACGCACCGAAATCAGCAATGGCGGCCCGCTGGGTGGCGGGGTGTTCAGCCTTTACCTCCCCTGATGGGAACGTCCCCCGTAGGAGCTGGCAAAGCCTGCGGTCTTTTGATCTTGCCTTTAAACAGCAAAGTCAAAAGATCGCAGGCTTCGCCAGCTCCTACTGGATTGTGGTGTCCGTAAATCAGAGGTGTTCAGCCAATGACTTTCTTTTTGTGCGCTGCTTGATATTCCGAACAGGCGGAGCCTATTTTGTACGGGTCGCCGTTCGCGGCTCGCACACCAACAAAGGATTGCGTCATGACAACCGATGGCCATCGCTCACTCGCACAGCGATTGACGGGCATTGATGAGATTGAATGTGTCACGCCGGATTTGAATGGCGTACCCCGTGGCAAGGTAATGACCGCCGAAGGCTTTCTCGAGGGGCGGCGTTTGCAGATGGCGCGGGGGGTGCTGCTGCAATGCATCATGGGCGGATATCCGCCAGCGCGCTTTTACGGCAGCGATGATGGCGACCTGGCGCTGGTGCCCGACCCTGCACAGATCCATCGCTTGCCGTGGAGCCAGCAGCCGCGAGCCTTGGCCATTTGCGATGCGGACGAGCTGACAGGCGAAAGCTCGTCTCTGTCGACCCGCGGCCAACTCAAAGCCGTGATCGCGCGTTACGCGGCCCTCGGCCTGGCGCCGGTGGTGGCGACCGAGCTGGAATTTTTTGTGTTTGCGCCCAACAACGATCCGACTCAACCGTTCCAGCCGCCGCTGGGCCTGGACGGTCGTCGCGAAGACGGCCATTCGGCGTTCAGTATCAGTTCCAATAATGGTTTGCGGCCGTTCTTCAGCGAAGTCTACGCCTGCATGGCGGCCCTGGGCCTGCCGCGCGATACCTTCATGCACGAGATGGGCGTCAGCCAGTTCGAGATCAATCTGCTGCACGGCGATCCGCTGCTGCTGGCCGACCAGACTCTCCTGTTCAAACATCTGCTTAAAGAAGTCGCGCTCAAGCATGGCCTGACCGTGGTTTGCATGGCCAAGCCGCTGGCGCACACGCCGGGCAGTTCGATGCATATTCACCAGAGCATCATCGAGATCGGCAGCGGGCGTAACGTGTTCAGCGACAAGGCTGGAGAGCCGACCGCGACCTTCCGTCATTTCATCGCGGGTCAGCAGGCCGGCATGGCGGATTTCACCGCGTTGTTCGCACCGAACGTGAACTCGTATCAGCGCTTGTGCCATCCCTACGCATCACCGAATAATGCCTGCTGGTCCCACGACAACCGTGCGGCCGGATTGCGTATTCCAGCCAGTTCGCCCGCCGCTCGTCGGGTCGAGAACCGCTTGCCGGGGGCTGATGCAAATCCTTACCTGGCGATCGCCGCCAGCCTTGCCGCAGGGTTGTATGGCATTGAACACAAACTGGAGCCTAGCGAGCCGATCCAGGGTGAGTTCGAAGTGCCGGACAATCTTTCGTTGCCGTGTACCTTGCATGCTGCTCTTGAGCGTCTGAAACGTAGCCAATTGGCGAAGGAACTGTTTGGCAAGGAGTTCATCGAAGGCTACATCGCCTCGAAGACCATGGAGTTGACCAGCTTCTTTGATGAAATTACTCCCTGGGAGCGGCGTGTTTTAGCGGCCCAGGCCTGACGATCCATCGTCTTCGGGCTATCTTTTCGGGTAGCCCGATTCTCACTGCAAGGAGCCGCTCGGAACGCCGATGCGCCAAATCTGGAAACCCTTTCGAGCGCTTTATTTTGCCTCGCTGATGATGTTGATCGGCTCTGGCCTGTTGAGTACTTACCTGGCCTTGCGCCTGGCCGCCGACCACGTCGACAGCCTGTGGGTCGGTGCGTTGATGGCAGCCAACTATTGCGGCCTGGTGCTGGGTGGCAAGATCGGCCACCGGCTGATTGCCCGGGTCGGGCATATTCGCGCCTATTCAGCCTGCGCCGGGATTGTCGGCGCGGCGGTGCTGGGCCATGGCCTGGTGGACTGGTTGCCTGCCTGGATCTTCCTGCGGGTGATTGTCGGCCTCGGCATGATGTGCCAGTACATGGTCATCGAAAGCTGGCTCAATGAGCAGGCCGAAGCGTCGCAGCGCGGCACGGTGTTCAGCGGCTACATGATCGCCTCGTACCTGGGGCTGGTGCTGGGTCAGTTGATTCTGGTCATGCACCCGGGCCTGGGTCTTGAGCTGCTGATGCTGGTCGCCTTGTGCTTCGCGCTGTGCCTGGTACCGGTGGCCCTGACTCGCCGGATTCACCCGGCGCCGTTGCACCCGGCACCGATGGAGCCGCGGTTCTTCATCAAACGCGTGCCGCAGTCGTTGAGCACGGTGCTGGGGGCGGGGCTGATCATTGGTTCGTTCTACGGTCTGGCACCGCTGTATGCCTCACAGCAGGGGTTGTCCACGGAGCAGGTCGGTCTGTTCATGGGTAGCTGCATTTTTGCGGGCTTGCTGGTGCAATGGCCGTTGGGCTGGCTGTCCGACCGTTATGACCGGGCGCTGTTGATCCGCTGTTTTGCGCTGGTCCTGGCGCTTACCGCGTTGCCGCTGGCAATCATGCAACAGGTACCGCTGGAGATTTTGTTTATCACCGGGTTCTGCTGTTCGCTGGTGATGTTCTGCCTCTATCCGCTGGCGGTGGCATTCTCCAACGACCACGTCGAAGGTGATCGTCGGGTGTCCCTGACAGCGATGCTGTTGGTGACCTACGGTGTCGGCGCCAGTATCGGGCCGCTGGTGGCCGGGGTGCTGATGAAGCTGTTCGGCAGCCACATGCTCTATGCCTTCTTCAGCTTCTTCGCGTTGGTGCTGGTGTGGCGAATTCGCCCGAAAGCGGTGACCAACCTGCATGTGGTCGACGATGCGCCGCTGCATCACGTCGCCATGCCGGACAGTATGTCGAGTTCGCCGTTGGTGGCTTGCCTTGACCCCCGTGTCGATGAGCAGGTGGTTCAGGATCAGATGCAGAACCCGATCAACCCTGAGCCGGACCCGGAACCTGAATCAGAGCCCGAAACCGATCCGCCGCCCGAAGACCCTGATGCACCTCGCGAGCAAAGTTTTACCGAGGCCAGGCCTTAAGCATAAAAACACCGCATAAAAAAACGGGCAGTCACCGCAAGGGACTGCCCGTTTCTATTGACGCGCCTTATTACATGTCGTCTTTATCGAAGCGCCGCGCTTCGCGCTGAAGCTGATAGACGAACCGCTCGACCTGCCGCTGCACCAGCCCGCTCATGTTGTGAAAGCGTACGCCGGCGAAGGTGGTGGAGATTCTTTCTTCGAAGTGCAGGTAACGCAGCTCGACGGGTGCCGTCATGTTGCCAAAGGGCAGGGCGGCGATGAAGCGGTCATAGACCTGGCCCAGTTGCAGGCTGCCCGTGATGTCGCCTTCGAAGCGCAACTTGCAGCCGGTGGCGGAGATGTCCAATAGCTTGCCGCTGATCGGCGACTTGAGCTTTTCACCGCCCAGATCGACGTTGACCAGTTGTGCCAGCTTCAATGCTGCGCGGAATGCATTACGACGCTGGTGGTAAACCACCTCGGCGGGCAGGGCGCCACGGTAGCAGCGACCGCCACCGGATTCGTCGATGGTCAACGGGCCGTTGCTTTCCCAGGCAATACGCACGCCGTCGTGAAAGCCTTCGACCTTGAACGGTTCGCCGGCCAGCAGGAAGCGTTCACCGTCGCGGGGAATCATTTCGTCCAGGGCAATCATGTTGCTGTCACGGTCAATGTCCACCAGATAACTCTGGAAGCGCTGGCTGCGCTCATGGAACGTGATGATCAGCGGATCATGGCTGTCTTGCAGCTGGCGCAGGTTGCCGGAGATCTCCAACGGCGTGGTGAGCACCTTGGGTGGCTGCGGAGCATCTTCCGCGCTTAAGGCATTGAACACGGTTCATCAATCTCCAGACAAAATATGACTACTACTGGCTAGCATATTGCCAGCATGTTTCGCGTCTTGATAGTGCGCACTTTTCAGCAGCCTCAAGCCTGACTGAGCGGGCGCGGCTTCGCAAGCATGGAGGTTGATCCGCGTGCATCATAGAGCGCTGGCGGCTCGCCGCCGTTGAGGATTTTCAGCTGATTGGCCGTCGCGGCCTGCTGCACCAGGATCGACTGGCCATTCTTGACGTTGGCCGCCTGGCACTGAGCCAGAAGATCGGTCAATACATCACTCTGCTCCAACAGCTGATCGCCAATGCTCGAATGGCTGGCAAGTTGCTCCAGTCCATCGCGATTGGTCGGCAGGTTGAGGCTGGCGAGGATTTCACTGCGCTTGCGGCCATGCTGATCGAGCAAAATGATCAATGCCTGTTTCTGCGCCAGAATCTCTTCGAGCAGTGGCATGTCGCGACCGTGCAAGGCGAGGGACTCGGTTTGCAGTAACTCCAGCAAGTGCTGTGCTGGAGCGAAATCGTCGGTGATCAGTTGCAGTAAATTAGTGTCGTGCATGGCTGGCCTTGGGTTTTAAGCGTCCAAAAGCCTGGCGCAGGCCTTGGCCTAGCGCTGGGCTTCGAAGTTGAGCAGTTTGCTGGCTACACGGTTGCTGTCGACTTTGTAGCTGCCATCGGCAATCGCTGCTTTCAACTCGGCCACGCGGGCGTTGTCGACGGCAGGCTGATCGCGCAGCTTGTCAGTGACCTTCTGCAACTGTTGAGCCTCATTGCTGAGATGTACCGATTCCCCGCTTTTGACGGTACTGGCCTGTTCGGCCGGGGTATTCAGCGGCGTGGATTTGCCGGCTTCGGCGGTTTCCTTTGCTGCGCTGGTACGTGTACTACCGGTAAGTGACGAGGAACTGTTCAAACGGCTGAAATCGATGACCATGACAAAAAACCTCTGGGTATTTGGACGCTTGCCATGTTTTCGGCCATACCCGGAAAAACTTTAGGCCCAATTATCAATGAGCTTGCGCGCGTCAGCGCTTGCCCTGCATAGGGCACAGTCTAGGGAACAGTCGAGCGGCGCGCCAGTGTTCTACATGGCCACTTCCACCTGGCCGGGTGCGGTGACTTGCGCCTTGATGACCCGCTGGGAGTTGAGGTTTTTCACCCGAATCTGTTCGCGCAAGCCGCCGTTGGACAGCGCTTCACCCGGCATGCGCACGCTCAGCGTTCCACTGCGGGCGGTAATCACCACCTGGTCGCCCTTGCTGATGACTTCTGCCTGTTCAATGTGCACCAGGGTCATGACCTGGTCGGCGACCATTGGTCGGGTAAGCTTCTGCCCAATCGCCTGGTCGACGGAAGTCAGGTAACCCTGGCTGATCAGACTGATGTCACGCTCGCGCAGGGTCACATCCTGGGGCTCGACGATACCGGCGCGTCGCAGCGGGCGGGTGGTGGTCACAATGTCGCGAAACAGGCGCACTTGAGCGGGTACGAAGACCGTCCAGGGCGACGCGCCCTCGCAGCGCACCTTGACCGTAACCCGGCCCAGCGGCGTGGCCGGGCTCTCCAGGGACGCTGTCAATTCCTTGTCGCACATGGGCATGCGCAGCCGCGGATCAAGCTGCTTGACCTCGATCTCGTAGCGGCCTTCCGTTTGACTGGTCGCCAGATAGTCTTCTACGGTGAATTCAAGAAAGCCCTGAGTGACGCCGATAAGCATGTCAGGCAAGGTAACCGCGTCAGCAAGGGCAGGGCAGCCAGCGTTGAACAGGCAGACGGCCGACACCACGCAAAGCAATTTGCGGGCGTTTGATGTCAGGCGTCGGAAAAATGTCGGTTCTGTGTTCATAAGAGTTAAAAAGCAAGCGCCGTGCCGTTTAGTGATGAATGCGCGTCGCAACACACTTAAGCGTTGGTGTAGGAGTCTGTGCATGGCTGGTGTAATGGATGCGGTAAACCAGCGCACGCAACTGGTAGGGCAGAATCGCCTTGAGCTGTTGTTGTTCCGTCTCGACGGCCAGCAGCTGTATGGGATCAACGTGTTCAAGGTTCGGGAGGTGCTGCAATGCCCGAAACTGACGCTGATGCCAAAATCCAGTCCTGTCGTGTGCGGTGTGGCAAATATTCGGGGGGCGACCATTCCGATTCTTGATCTGGCCATGGCGACCGGTTCCGGTGCGCTGAAAGATCAAAGCAATCCCTTCGTGATCATCACGGAGTACAACACCAAGACCCAGGGTTTCCTGGTGCGGTCGGTGGAACGCATCGTCAACATGAATTGGGAGGAGATTCATCCGCCACCCAAGGGCACGGGACGCGATCATTACCTGACGGCTGTGACTCGGGTCGACAATCAGTTAGTCGAAATCATCGACGTCGAGAAAGTGCTGGCAGAAGTGGCGCCGACACCGGAAGCGATTTCCGTTGGCGTGGTGGATGTCGAAACCCAGCACAAGGCGCTCTCTTTGCGAGTACTGACGGTCGATGACTCGTCGGTGGCGCGCAAGCAAGTGAGCCGTTGCCTTCAAACGGTCGGTGTCGAAGTGGTGGCGTTGAACGACGGTCGGCAAGCGCTGGATTACCTGCGCAAGCTGGTCGACGAGGGCAAGAAGCCGGAAGAAGAGTTCCTGATGATGATTTCCGACATCGAGATGCCGGAGATGGACGGGTACACCCTCACGGCCGAGATCCGCAACGACCCTCGCATGCAAAAGCTTCACATCATCCTGCATACTTCGTTGTCGGGTGTATTCAATCAGGCGATGGTCAAGAAGGTCGGTGCCGATGACTTCCTTGCCAAATTCCGTCCTGATGACCTGGCATCCCGGGTAGTCAACCGGATCAAAGCAGCAGACATCAGCTAGGGGCCTTCTGCCCCTAACGGTTAATACGATTTAAGAGGCGGCATCTTTGTCTACGGGTAATTTGGATTTCGAACAGTTCCGGGTCTTCCTGGAAAAAGCCTGTGGCATTTTGCTCGGTGAAAACAAGCAGTACCTGGTCTCGAGCCGTCTCAACAAACTGATGGAACAGCAAGGCATCAAGTCCTTGGGTGAGCTGGTCCAGCGCATCCAGACCCAGCCGCGCAGCGGTTTGCGCGAGATGGTGGTGGATGCCATGACCACCAACGAAACCCTGTGGTTTCGTGATACCTATCCGTTTGAAGTCTTGAAGAACAAGGTGCTGCCCGCAGCGATCAAGGCCGCCCCTGGCCAGCGTCTGCGGATCTGGTCGGCGGCCTGTTCGTCGGGTCAGGAACCCTATTCGCTGTCGATGTCGATCGATGAGTTCGAGCGCGTGAACATGGGCCAGTTGAAGATGGGCGTGCAGATCGTTGCCACCGACCTGTCCGGCACCATGCTGACCAACTGCAAGACCGGCGAGTACGACAGCCTGGCCATCGGCCGTGGCCTGTCGCCCGAGCGCCTTCAACGTTATTTCGACCCGAAAGGGCCGGGACGCTGGGCCATCAAGGCGCCGATCAAGAGCCGGGTGGAGTTTCGCTCGTTCAACCTGCTGGACAGCTACGCGAGTCTCGGCAAGTTCGACATCGTGTTCTGCCGCAACGTACTGATCTACTTCTCCGCCGAGGTGAAGAAGGACATCCTGTTGCGCATTCACAGCACGTTGAAGCCGGGCGGTTATCTGTTCCTCGGTGCTTCCGAGGCACTGAACGGTTTGCCGGATCATTACCAGATGGTCCAGTGCAGCCCGGGGATCATTTACCAGGCGAAGTGATTCGTTGGCGTCATCAAAAAAAAGGGAGTCCTCAGGGGCTCCCGTTTTTTTTGCCAGCTCATTCCTCAAACCCACCGCCCATTCCCTGTAGGAGCGAGCCCCGTGGCGAGGGGATTTATCCCCGTTGGGCTGCGAAGCGGCCCCGGCATTTCAAAGTAAAACCGCGTTTACGACTGCTTCGCAGCCGAACGGGGATAAATCCCCTCGCCACGGGGTCAGGTGGTGTTCTACAGACCGTGTAAAGCGGCAGAAAAGCGGCAGGCGGCGGAAATCGGTTGCCGCTTTTCTGGCATTGCCACATTGCCACTGCCCGCAAAGCCCCGGTTTACGGCCTTTTTTTCAATTGGCACGACGCTTGCTATGTCCATGTTACGAAAAATCAGGTCACCCGAAGGTTTCCGACATGAGCATCAGCTTCGATAAAGCGCTCGGTATCCACGAACAAGCCCTGGGCTTCCGCGCTCAGCGTGCCGAAGTCCTGGCCAACAACATCGCCAACGCCGACACCCCGAACTACAAGGCTCGGGATCTGGACTTCTCCAAAGTGCTCGCCGCACAGAACGAGAAGACCAAGAGCGGATCTTTCGCCTTGAACATGACCAACAGCCGTCATATCGAAGCCGAAGGCCTGGGCAATGGCGACGAGTCGCTGATGTATCGCACGCCGATGCAACCGTCGATCGACCAGAACACCGTGGACGCCCAGCTGGAACAGTCGAACTACGCGGAAAACGCGGTCAACTTCCAGGCCAGCTTCACCCTGCTCAACAGCAAATTCAAAGGGCTGGTGTCAGCCCTTCGTGGAGAGTAAGTCATGTCTCTAGCCAGTGTTTTCAACATTGCCGGTAGCGGCATGAGTGCCCAGACCACTCGCTTGAACACCGTCGCCAGTAACATCGCCAACGCCGAGACCGTCTCGTCGAGCATCGACCAGACCTACCGTGCACGGCACCCGGTATTCGCCACCATGTTCCAGGGCGGTCAGAGCGGCGGCAGCGATTCGCTGTTCCAGAACCAGGACGCGGCCGGTCAAGGCGTGCAAGTGCTGGGCGTGGTCGAAGACCAGAGCAACCTTGAGGCGCGCTACGAGCCGAACCATCCGGCGGCCGACGCCAAGGGCTACGTCTACTACCCGAACGTCAACGTGGTGGAAGAAATGGCTGACATGATTTCCGCGAGCCGTTCGTTCCAGACCAACGCCGAAATGATGAATACCGCCAAAACCATGATGCAGAAGGTCCTGACCCTCGGTCAGTGATAAGGGGCGACTCAGATGAGTGTTACCGATACCACCAGTGGTTTGAGCCTCAAGGACATCCTGGCCAACTCCTCGATCAAGACCAACACCAGTGCCGACGGCCTGGCGGCGGCAACGAACAGCGCCACCGGCAAAAAGGCCCTGGGCAAGGACGCGTTCATGCAGTTGCTGGTGACGCAACTGAAAAACCAGAATCCGCTGGAACCGCAGGACAACGGCGAGTTCGTCGCCCAGTTGGCCCAGTTCAGTAGCCTGGAAGGCATCACCACGCTCAACGATACCGTCAGTGGCCTGGCAAGCAATTACAACTCGTCCCAGGCATTGCAGGCATCGTCGCTGGTCGGGCGTTCGGTTATTGCACCGGGCGACAAGTCGGTGGTCGATACCTCCAAGAGTTTCAGCGGCACCATTGCCGTACCGGCGTCGGTGGACCCGGTCAAGGTCAAGATCACCGATGCCGATGGCAAGGTTGTCCGCACCATCGACCTGGGCAGCGAGGTCGCCGGTACTTCCACTTTCATCTGGGACGGCAAAAACGATGCAGGCGAAGTGGCCAAGGCGGGTACCTATACCTTCGGCGCTACGGCGACCTACGACGGCAAGGCGACCTCGCTGGTGACGTACCTGCCGGCCACCGTCAACAGCGTGACCATCAGCCAGACGGGCGGCGAGTTGATGCTCAACCTGGCCGGGGCCGGCAGCATCGCCCTGTCCAAAGTACAAACTATTGGTATGTAGAGCCGACTAACACGGCACAAAGGAGTGGAATATGTCTTTCAATATCGGCCTTAGCGGTCTCTATGCAGCCAACAAACAACTGGACGTGACCGGCAACAACATCGCCAACGTCGCGACCACCGGTTTCAAATCGTCCCGTGCGGAATTCGAAGACGTTTACTCGGCTACCAAGCTGGGTTCCGGCAGCAAAACCATCGGTAACGGTGTGCGCCTGGCCAACGTTTCCCAGCAGTTCACTCAGGGCGACGTCAACAACACCGGCAACGTGCTGGACATGGGTATCAACGGTTCCGGCTTCTTCGTGCTGAGCGAGAACGGTTCGATGTCCTACACCCGTGCCGGTACGTTTAAGGTCGACAAGGACGGTTACGTCACCAATAGCGATGGGTCTGCGCGTCTGCAGGGTTATGGCGTGGATGCCAATGGCAAGATCCTCAATGGCGTTTTGACTGACCTGCGCATCGATACTTCGAACCTGGCGCCAAAAAACACCTCCACGGTTTCGTCGACGATCAACCTGAACTCCACAGCTCCCATCATCAACCAGACTACCAATCCGTTTGACCCGTCCAAGGAAGCGTCCTTCACCAAGCAGTTCAGTACCCCGATTTACGATACCCAGGGTAACCAGCACATCATGGATCAATTCATGGTCAAGACGGGTGACAACACCTGGAAGACCTACACCCTGATCGAGGGTCGCAACCCGGATGGCAGCGATCCTACTCTTGCCGCTTCCCTTCCAGTCGCTTCAACCATGAACTTCGACAGCTCCGGCAAGCTGACTTCGGTCACCACACCGGTTGTTCCAGCGACCGTTCCGCCATCCGTGACAACCAGCCCTGACCTGAAGGTCACCGGCTGGATTCCGGGTACCGTGACCAATGGCACGTTCAAGGCCAACGGCGCTGCCTCCGGCGTCATTACGGTCTCCATGGACAAAACCACGCAGTACAACGCTGACACCGCGCGTTCGATTCCTTCGCAGAACGGCTACGCCACTGGCCAGATCACCAACCTGACCATCGACACCAGCGGTGTCATGCTGGCCAACTTCAGCAACAGCCAGACCAAGCCCATCGGCCAGATCTCGCTCGCCAGCTTCACCAACGAACAAGGTTTGCAACCGGTAGGCGGCACCAGTTGGAAAGAAACCTATTCGTCGGGTATCCCGGGCTACGATGCGCCGAACACCGGTACCTTGGGCGAGATCCACTCCAACTCCCTGGAAGAGTCCAACGTCAACCTGACCAATGAACTGGTCGACCTGATCAAGGCGCAGAGCAACTACCAGGCGAACGCCAAGACTATCTCGACTCAGAGCACCATCATGCAGACCATCATTCAGATGACCTGATGCGGGTTGGCTGAAAGCGCTGCACAAAGAGCCCCTCAATCGAGGGGCTTTTTTTGTGGGCTGGATAAAGATCAAAAGATCGCAGCCTCGTTGCACTCGACAGCTCCTACAGGTGAACGCGGTTTTATGTAGGAGCTGTCGAGTGTAACGAGGCTGCGATCTTTTGATCCTGCTTCCTCGGAGGCAAAAGAAAACCCCCGACAATCCAGAGGACTGTCGGGGGTTTCGGGTTACCGGCTCAGCTTATTGGCAAGCTTCGCAATCCGGCTCGTCGATGGCGCAAGCCTTCGGCACTGGAGCAGGGCCGGCAGGTGCTGCCAGGACCGAATCTTCACCGTGGTTGCCGCCGCTGGAAACAGCGTTCAGCTTGCCGGTGTTGATAGTCGACTTCTCGGTGCTGGTCGCGGCCAGGGCACGGAGGTAGTAAGTGGTTTTCAGACCACGGTACCAGGCCATGCGGTAGGTCACGTCCAGCTTCTTGCCCGATGCGCCAGCAATGTACAGGTTCAGCGATTGAGCCTGGTCGATCCACTTCTGACGACGGCTTGCCGCGTCAACGATCCACTTGGTGTCCACTTCGAAGGCAGTCGCGTAGAGCTCTTTGAGTTCTTGCGGGATGCGCTCGATCTGTTGCACCGAACCGTCGTAGTACTTCAGGTCGTTGATCATGACCGAGTCCCACAGACCGCGAGCTTTCAGGTCGCGAACCAGGTACGGGTTGATCACGGTGAATTCGCCCGACAGGTTCGATTTCACGTAGAGGTTCTGGTAGGTCGGTTCGATCGACTGCGATACGCCAGTGATGTTGGCGATGGTCGCGGTCGGTGCGATGGCCATGATGTTGGAGTTACGAATGCCTTTCTGCACACGGGCACGAACCGGTGCCCAGTCCAGGGATTCGTTCAGGTCAACGTCGATGTACTTCTGGCCACGTTGCTCGATCAGGATCTGTTGCGAATCCAGCGGCAGGATGCCTTTGGACCACAGCGAACCCTGGAACGTCTCGTAGGCGCCGCGCTCGTCGGCCAGATCGCAGGAAGCCTGGATCGCGTAGTAGCTGACCGCTTCCATCGACTTGTCGGCGAACTCGACGGCAGCGTCGGAACCGTACGGAATGTGCTGCAGGTACAAAGCGTCCTGGAAGCCCATGATGCCCAGACCGACCGGACGGTGCTTGAAGTTGGAGTTCTTCGCTTGTGGCACCGAGTAGTAGTTGATGTCGATAACGTTATCGAGCATGCGAACGGCGGTGTTCACGGTGCGTTCCAGCTTGGCGGTGTCGAGCTTGCCGTTGGTGATGTGGTTCGGCAGGTTGATCGAGCCCAGGTTGCAAACGGCGATTTCGTCCTTGTTGGTGTTCAAGGTGATCTCGGTGCACAGGTTCGAGCTGTGAACCACGCCGACGTGCTGCTGCGGGCTGCGCAGGTTGCACGGGTCTTTGAAAGTCAGCCATGGGTGGCCGGTTTCAAACAGCATGGACAGCATTTTGCGCCACAGGTCTTTGGCCTGGATGGTCTTGAACAGCTTGATCTTGCCCGGGTACTGCGACAGGGCTTCGTAGTACTCGTAACGCTCTTCGAAGGCTTTGCCGGTCAGGTCGTGCAGATCCGGTACTTCGGATGGCGAGAACAGGGTCCACGGGCCGTCATCGAAGACGCGCTTCATGAACAGGTCAGGGATCCAGTTGGCCGTGTTCATGTCGTGGGTACGACGACGATCATCGCCGGTGTTCTTACGCAGTTCGATGAACTCTTCGATGTCCATGTGCCAGGTTTCCAGGTAGGCACAGACAGCGCCTTTGCGCTTGCCACCCTGGTTAACGGCGACGGCGGTGTCGTTTACTACTTTCAGGAACGGGACAACGCCCTGGGATTTGCCGTTGGTGCCCTTGATGTACGAACCCAGTGCACGAACCGGGGTCCAGTCGTTGCCCAGGCCGCCTGCAAATTTCGACAACATGGCGTTGTCGTGGATTGCGTGGTAGATGCCCGACAGGTCATCCGGCACGGTGGTCAGGTAGCAACTCGACAGCTGTGGACGCAGGGTGCCGGCGTTGAACAGGGTCGGGGTCGACGACATGTAGTCGAAGGACGACAACAGGTTGTAGAACTCGATCGCACGGTCTTCTTTGTTCTTCTCTTCGATCGCCAGGCCCATGGCCACGCGCATGAAGAAGATTTGCGGCAGTTCGAAGCGGATTCCGTCCTTGTGGATGAAGTAACGGTCGTACAGGGTTTGCAGGCCCAGGTACGTGAACTGCTGATCGCGCTCGTGGTTGATCGCCTTGCCGAGTTTTTCCAGGTCGAAGGTAGCGAGGACCGGGTTCAGCAATTCGAATTGGATACCCTTGGCGATGTACGAAGGCAGGGCCTTGGCGTACAGGTCGACCATTTCGTGGTGAGTCGCGCTCTCGGCGACTTCCAGGAAGTTCAGGCCTTCGGCACGCAGGGTGTCCATCAGCAGGCGGGCGGTCACGAACGAGTAGTTCGGCTCACGCTCGACCAGCGTACGGGCGGTCATCACCAACGCGGTGTTGACGTCGGTCAGTGCCACGCCGTCGTACAGGTTTTTCAGGGTTTCGCGCTGGATCAGGTCGCCGTCGACTTCTGCAAGGCCTTCGCACGCTTCGGTAACGATGGTGTTCAGGCGGCCCATGTCCAGAGGAGCAAAGGTGCCATCGGCGCGGGTGATGCGGATCGACGGGTGAGCGTTGACTGCTTCTTCGGCCGGTGCGTGGGCGGCGCGTTCTTTCGAACGACCGTCACGGTAGATCACGTAGTCGCGTGCCACTTTCTGCTCGCCAGCACGCATCAGGGCCAGTTCGACCTGGTCCTGGATTTCTTCGATGTGGATCGTGCCGCCCGATGGCATGCGACGCTTGAAGGTCGCGGTGACTTGTTCGGTCAGACGGGCAACGGTGTCGTGGATTCGCGACGAAGCGGCAGCGGTGCCGCCCTCAACTGCGAGAAACGCTTTGGTGATGGCGACGGTAATCTTGTCATCGGTGTAAGGAACGACAGTGCCGTTACGCTTGATCACGCGCAGTTGGCCAGGCGCGGTGGCGGACAGATCCGAAGTCGAATCAGCGGCCTGCGGCAAGGTGCCCTGCGGGTTCTCGCGAGTTGTGTCGGTTTGCATGGGGGGTTGTCTCCACATTCTCTATGTTTGTTTGGGCACCATCTGGGTGCCCACCGTTCCGTCCTGAAGCACTACAACCGGCGAGGGGCCGGGCATACCAACTTCGGGACAGATCAGGAAGGGGCAATTGGGGCGCCGCTTCCATGCCGAAGTCTTTGGTCCCAGGCCTTGAACCTGAAACCGGGATCCTTTTGGGTGACAGTAATTGACTGCAACACCCGTACCGTTAACGCCGTTTTCGGCTCAAAAACAGTAGCCATCCGCACGCGCGGTTTGGTCTTTCGAAAATACGTTTGGTTCAACCGGACAGAGGCAATAAAAGCGCTTGAAATCGGTGTCTGGTTTGTGTTTGGTTTTTTACGCAAAACCCTACATGTAGGGTTTTTTTGGCGCCGGGGTACAAGATAATGCGTTTTGGGGGGTGTTGCAACGTACTACCTGTGGATAAACCTGTGCGTAAATTGTGTGTGAAAGGTGGAACGGGCGTGTAGGCCGCGACCTAGCTGGAGCGGACCGTTTTTCACTGATTTTCACCGATTGAAAACAGTCGCTCGGGTTTTTAAGGGCGCGAACCCTATCACAAAAATCCGGGTTGTCCGAACGCATTTACCGGCTTGTGTTCTTGGCGAGCGGCGTTTATACAATCGGCCAATGCAGATGCATTCTTATCCTCCCCAATCATTACAAAAAGACGGGTGGATCCTTCCTTATTAAGTGTTGTTGGCAAGCAGAGGTCACCGTGGAGCAAGAAGCCTGGCAGGTATTGATTGTCGAGGACGACCAGCGTCTGGCCGAACTGACCCGCGACTACCTGGAAGCCAATGGTCTGCGCGTATCGATCGAGGGCAACGGCGCCCTGGCCGCGGCACGGATCATCAAGGAGAAACCGGACCTGGTGATCCTCGACCTCATGTTGCCGGGCGAAGATGGCCTGAGCATCTGCCGCAAGGTCCGCGACAAGTATGATGGCCCGATCCTGATGCTCACCGCCCGCACCGACGACACCGATCAAATTCTTGGCCTGGACCTGGGCGCCGACGACTACGTGTGCAAACCGGTTCGCCCCCGTCTGCTGCTGGCACGCATCCAGGCCCTGTTGCGACGCAGTGAAACTCCTGAAGTGGCGCCGGAAAAACAACGGCGTCTGCAGTTCGGTCCCTTGGTGGTCGACAACGCATTGCGCGAAGCCTGGCTGAACGACAACGGCATCGAACTGACCAGCGCCGAGTTCGACCTGCTCTGGCTGCTGGTGGCCAACGCCGGGCGCATTCTGTCCCGGGAAGAGATTTTCACTGCATTGCGCGGCATTGGCTATGACGGCCAGGACCGTTCCATCGACGTGCGCATCTCGCGCATTCGCCCAAAAATCGGCGATGACCCGGAGCATCCGCGGCTGATCAAGACCGTTCGCAGCAAAGGTTATCTGTTCGTTCCTGAAGCCTGCACGCTGTGAACTCGATCTTCCTGCGCATCTATGGCGGCATGTGCGCGGCGCTGATTCTGGTGGCGGTACTCGGCGTGCTGGCCTTGCACCTGCTCAACCAGGTGCGCGGCGAGCAATACCGCGAACGCCTGGCCCACGGCACATTCTCGCTGATGGCCGACAATCTGAACCCGATGAACGAAACCGAGCGCCACCGTGCCTTGCTGGTATGGGAGCGGTTGTTGGGGATTCCGCTGGCGCTGAAGACGTTTGCCCAGACCGACCTCGACCTCACCCAGCGCACCCGCGTGCTGCACGGTCAGGCGCTGGTGGAGCAGACCGGTCCGCATGCGGCGAAGGTTTACCGGTTGGTCAGCGACAAGGAACAGCTGGTGCTGACCGGCGAAGTCCAACAGATCAGCGAACAACTGGCCCGGGCGACTATTTACCTGCTGGCCGATGAACTGGTGCGCTACCCGGTGGCCGAGCAGCCCGAGCGCCTGGCGCAGTTGAAGCGCGACAAAGGGTTTGGTTTTGACTTGCGGCTGGTGAAGGTCGAACAGGCGGACATGGACGAGGACCAGAGTCGCCGGGTGTCCGAGGGCGACACGGTGATGGCGCTGGGCAAGGGCGGCGATTCGATCCGGGTGTTTGCCGGCATGGTCGGTACGCCGTGGGTGCTGGAAATCGGCCCGTTGTATCAGATGAATCCTTATCCGCCGGAGTGGCTGGTACTGATTGCCGCCCTGGGTTTGAGCCTGATCGGTTTGATCGTCTATTTGTTGGTGCGCCAACTTGAGCGCCGCTTGCGTGGCCTGGAAGCGGCCGCCACGCGCATCGCCAAGGGCAGCCTGGAAACCCGCGTGCCGGCACGCGGCGCGGACTCGGTGGGTCGGCTGGCTTCGGCGTTCAACGGCATGGCCGAGCACTTGCAGCAGTTGCTGGCGATTCAGCGTGAGCTGGTGCGCGCCGTGTCTCATGAGCTGCGCACACCCGTGGCGCGGTTGCGATTTGGTCTGGAAATGATCGGCTCGGCCACCACGCCGCAGGCGTTGGAAAAATACTGTGAAGGCATGGACCACGACATCGAGGATCTCGATCGCCTGGTGGACGAGATGCTCACCTACGCACGTCTGGAACAGGGTTCACCGGCGCTGAATTTTCAGCGGATCGATCTGGATGCGTTGGTCAATCAGGTGATCGAAGAACTGGCGCCGTTACGCGCCGAGGTCACGGTGCAGCGCGGTTTGTGTTTGTCCGCCGCTGACAACGACGACGCCTGGGTCGAGGCCGAGCCGCGCTACCTGCACCGGGCGTTGCAGAACCTGGTGAGCAACGCCATGCGCCACGCTCAATCACGGGTGACCGTCAGCTATCAGGTGGGGCAGCAGCGCTGTCGGGTGGATGTCGAGGATGACGGCCCGGGTGTGCCGGAAACGGCCTGGGAGAAGATTTTCACACCATTCCTGCGCCTCGATGACAGCCGCACCCGCGCCTCCGGTGGGCATGGGTTGGGGTTGTCCATCGTGCGGCGAATCATCCATTGGCATGATGGCCGGGCGTTGATCAGCAAGAGCAAAAGCCTGGGCGGGGCGTGTTTCAGCCTAAGCTGGCCGAGGAATCAGGAGAAACGGTGAGATTTTTGGTGTCTGTTCTGGCCTCATCGCGAGCAAGCTCGCTCCCACATTGGATCTGTGCAACACCACAAATCCCTGTGGGAGCGAGCTTGCTCGCGATGGGGCCCTCACAGTCGCTACAAATCTTCAGGCCTTGATGCTGACCAGACTCAACAACTGCCCATCCACCACCCCAAACTGCGCATCCAACTCAGTGCCATTGCACCATTCGCTGGACAGATCAGTCAGCAACCGCAGCCGCACTTCACCGCTCTCGGTCCACTCCAACACTTCAGCGTGCTCGAAATAAAAGCGCTGCTGAACGATCGGATACAGCGCCTTGAACAGGCTTTCCTTTACCGAAAACGTCAGGGTCACCAGCATCGCCAACTGATCGCGACGGCCAGCAGTCATGCGTTGCAACTCGGGCGGGGTGAGGATTTCCCCGGCCAGTCGCTCTGCCCGTTCAGGGTTGAGCAGATTTTCCAGGTCCATCCCCAGGCCGCGCCAGTGAGCTTTCTTCGCGACAATCGCCGCGGCCCGGCCGGTGCTGTGGGTAATCGAGCCCGTGATGTGCGTCGGCCATACCGGTGCCCGGTCCTCGCCGATGGCCGGGATAAAGCTCAGCCCTTCCAACTGTTGCAACGCCGCCCGAGCGCAAACCCGCCCGGCGAGGAACTCAGCCTGACGCTTGGCGACCGAACGCTGAATGCTCGCCGGCGGCTCGATGGCGCTGCGCTGGAAATCATCGCTGGCCAGTTGCAAGGTATCGAAGTGAGTGCTCAACAGCACCGTATCGGGCAGCGCAAACGGCAGCGGCCAATGGGCATCGAGTGGGGTACAACAGACGGGTAGGGCGGGGGCGCGATTCATGTCGGGCATTTTGCCGGGTTGCTCTCAGGCTGGGTAGTAGCAACGGCTTTTGTGGCGAGGGGATTTATCCCCGTTCGGCTGCGCAGCAGTCGTAAACCCGACGATCGCAGTTTCTCTGCTGAAATGCGGTTGCAGGTTTTGGGGCCGCTTCGCAGCCCAACGGGGATAAATCCCCTCGCCACAAGGTTCACTGATCAGGCAAAGATTTTCTTGAAGAACGCCTGCATGTCCGCCCAGGATTTTTCATCCGCTGCTTTGTTATAGCCAATATCCGGCCCGGCATGATCGCCATGGCTCAGACGATCCGCATCAGGATTACTGAACCCATGCTTGGCACCTTCAAGGCTGACGAACGTGTAATCAGCCCCAGCCTTGTCCATTTCAGCCTTGAAGGCCGCAACGTTATCCGCCGTTATCATGCTATCCAGAGCGCCATGTTCGACGAGGATTTTTGCTTTCACGCTACCCGGTGTGGCAGGCGTCTTGGTCGCCAGCGCACCGTGAAAACTCACCACGCCCGCCAGTGGCAAACCCTGACGTGCCGCATTCAGCACTACACCGCCACCGAAGCAATAACCGATAGCAGCGATTTTGTTCGGGTCGGTTTGCGCCTGTTTCTTCAACAGATCGAGCCCCGCCTGGAACCGCGCACTGGATGCCACGCTGTCTTTCAGCGCTGCCTGCATGAAGGCCATGGCGTCCTTGGGATGCTCAGTGTTTTTGCCATCGCCATACATGTCGATGGCCAGCGCGCTGTAGCCCAGACCGGCGAGGTCACGGGCGCGACGCTTGGTGTACTCGTTGAGCCCCCACCATTCGTGCACCACCACAACGCCAGGACGTGCGCCTTTGATGGCGTCGTCATAGGCGAAGTAGCCGATCATCTTGGTGCCGTCAGCACTTTGATAGGGGATTTCCTGAGTCTTGATAGCGGCTTGGCTGAGCCCGCTCAAGGCCAGTAATACGAGGGCGAGGAAAATACGCATCGTCGGATCTCCTGCAGAAAAGTCATCAAACCAGCCGAGTCGATTTGATTCAGCTCAGGTTCAGAGTGCGTTCAGGGGGAGTTCAGGGCGGGGTGAGTAACCTTGCCCCGTACCCAAATAGCACATAGCGCATAAGGAACTCCCCTATGACTGGCTTCAAAAAACTGCTTCTGGCTTTCACTGTCCTGAGCGCGAGTACCGTAGCTTTCGCTTCCGACGACAATTTCGCCAGCCTTACTTTTGGACAGACCAGCGACAAGGTCAAAAAGTCCCACGCCCTGAACGACAACCTCAACAGCCCGAACGCCGACGGCGTGATCGGCAAGGACAACACCTGGGGTGTACGTCTGGGCCAGCAAAACAGCCAGGGCCGCTACTACGCCACTTACGACAACGTGTCGGGCTCGCACAATGGCATTAAACTGCGTCAGGAAAACCTCTTGGGCAGCTACGATCTGTTCTACCCGGTGGGCGGCAGCACCAAGCTGTTCGGCGGCGCCACGGCCGGTTTGACCAAAATGACTCAGGAGTCGCCAGGCTTCAGCCGCGACAGCGACATCGGTTACGCCATCGGCGGCCAGTTGGGTGTCCTGCAACAGGTTTCGCAAAACACCTCGGTGGAACTGGGTTACCGTTACCTGCGCAGCAACGCCAGCACCGAGATGAGCGAGCGCGGTGGCAGCAAACAGGGTTCGCTGGACCTGACCAGCAGCGCCCAGACCTACCTGTCGGCGAACTACGCTTTCTAAGAAGCGTTCCGCGAAAGGCCTGCGCCGGATCAACCCAAGCGGCTGATCCGGCGTCGCCATGTTAGCCATCGAGGTACGCGTGCCTCTGGAGATGTTGATTTGCGTAGGAGAGCGTTATGAAACTGCTGGTCGTCGAAGATGAAGCGCTGTTGCGCCATCACCTGCAAACCCGCCTGACGGACAGCGGCCACGTGGTCGAGTCCGTGGCCAATGCCGAGGAGGCGCTGTACCAGACCGAGCAGTTCAACCATGACCTGGCGGTGATCGACCTCGGCCTGCCGGGTATGGGCGGGCTCGACCTGATTCGTCAACTGCGCTCGCGCGGCAAGACCTTCCCGATCCTGATCCTCACCGCGCGCGGCAACTGGCAGGACAAGGTCGAAGGCCTCGCCGCCGGCGCCGACGATTACGTGGTCAAGCCGTTCCAGTTCGAAGAACTCGATGCCCGGCTGAACGCGTTATTGCGCCGTTCCAGCGGTTTCACCCAGTCGACCATCGTTGCCGGGCCGTTGCTGCTGGACCTCAATCGCAAACAGGCGTCCCTCGACGAACAACCGCTGGCGCTGACCGCTTACGAGTATCGGATTCTTGAGTACCTGATGCGGCATCACCAGCAAGTGGTGGCCAAGGACCGCTTGATGGAACAGCTCTACCCGGACGACGACGAGCGCGATCCGAACGTGATCGAAGTGCTGGTCGGCCGTCTGCGCCGCAAACTTGAAGGCCCGGCCGGCTTCAAACCGATCGATACCGTGCGTGGCCTCGGCTACCTGTTCAATGAGCGCTGCACTTGATTCGTTCCCTTCGTGTCCGGTTGATGCTCGCCGCCACGATCCTGGCGGTGTTGTTCATGCTGGCGTTGCTGCCGGCGATGCAGGGCGCGTTCAGCCTGGCGTTGCAGGACTCGATCGAACAGCGCCTGGCGTCAGACGTCACCACGCTGATCTCCGCCGCCCGGGTGGAGAACAACCGCTTGCAGATGCCGGCGCAGTTGCCCGATGAGCGTTTCAACCTCACTGACGGCCGTTTGCTTGGCTACATCTATGACCGCGAAGGGCATCTGGTCTGGCGCTCGAAGGGCACCCAGGAAGAGCACATCAACTACAAACCGCGTTACGACGGACGCGGTAACGAGTTCGCGAGAATCAGCGAAGCCAACGGCCAGGAATTCTTCGTCTATGACGTCGAGGTCAAATTGCTCGGCGGCAAGAGCGCGGCGTTCAGCATCGTCGCGCTGCAACCGGTGCGTGAGTACGAAGCCACCCTCGAAGGCCTGCGGGAAAATCTTTATCTCGGATTCGGTGCCGCCTTGCTGGTGTTGCTCGCGCTGCTGTGGATCGGCCTGACCTGGGGCTTGCAGGCGTTGCGCCGGCTCAGTCAGGAACTGGACGAGATCGAAAGCGGCACCCGCGAAAGCCTCAGCGAACAACACCCGCGCGAACTGCTGCGCCTGACCGGCTCCCTCAACCGCTTGCTGCACAGCGAGCGCGAACAACGCAGCCGCTATCGCGATTCCCTCGACGACCTGGCCCACAGCCTGAAAACCCCGCTGACCGTGCTGCAAGGCGTCAGCGAAGACATGGCCCAGCGCCCGGCCGATCGCGATCAGGCCTGGGTGCTGCAAACCCAGATTGAACGCATGAGTCAGCAGATCAGCTATCAACTGCAACGCGCCAGCCTGCGCAAAAGTGGTCTGGTGCGCCATCAAGTGCGCCTGCGCCCGGTGCTGCAAAGCCTCTGCGACACCCTGGACAAGGTCTACCGCGACAAACGCGTGCGGGTCGCCTTCGACCTGCCGGAGCAGTGTTACGTGCCGATCGAACAGGGTGCGTTGCTGGAAATGATGGGCAACCTGCTGGAAAACGCCTATCGCCTATGCCTGGGTGAAGTGCGCATCAGCGTGCGCGAAAGCCTTGGCGGGGTTGAGTTGTGTGTTGAGGATGATGGGCCGGGTGTGCCACCGGATCAGCGAGCGCGGATTCTGCAAAGGGGTGAACGGCTGGATCGACAGCATCCGGGGCAGGGGATTGGGTTGGCGGTGGTGAAGGACATCATTGAGAGCTACAGCGCGAAGCTGACGCTGGGGGATTCGCCGATGGGTGGGGCGGCGTTTCGGATTCATTTTTCCGTGGTTTGAGATCGGTGCGTGACCGAAAAGATCGCAGCCTCGTTTCACTCGACAGCTCCTACAGGGTTTGGCGTGCACCTGTAGGAGCTGTCGAGTGAAACGAGGCTGCGATCTTTTTATCTTAAACGGCGGTGTTTAAAACACATCTCCAGACACTCACTCCGGCTACACATCCTTGCGCCGCTGCCTACGACTGCGCCAGAATCCGCCGGCTTGTGCGCCTGGGGCGTGGGCTCTATCGTTTCCCTGTCGCTGACTATCAGCGATCGGGTTTAGCAGCTCGGGTCATCTCTAGACGTACAGCGTCCGCCGTTGATGTTATGGCGGCTTTGCGTGGGGCACTTCGGTGCGCCGGGTTCTAGAGTCCTGGTCTGCTAACCCGCGTACAGCCGCCACCCCTTTTTCGTTTAGCAGCGATGCGTAGCGGCTCCATCACTCTAGGAGCTCAAATGTTCAAGATCACCCCAAGTCCGCCAGAAACCGACGACGTTTCCCCGCACGAAACCCCCGATTCCAAAAAACTCAACGAAGCCGCCGACCGCGCCCTCGATCACTACCTCAACCCGGCGGCCCACATCAAAGCCACCCCGCGCACACCCGGCACCATGTTCATCGTCAACCCGGAACTCGATACCGAAACCCTGCTGGCCCACGCGTGCGAGTCGCTGGCCTCGGCCAATGTCATGACCATGGACCTGGCGGATCATATGGAGGGGCCGAGTCGCAATTCGCTGTTGGGTATTGCACAAATCATCATGCTGGGCGAACTGGCGGTAAATCGGGCGCTGGATAACATCGATCCACAGTAGTCGTTCGGTCAGGTAGACCGCGTCATCGTTCAATCGCGAGCAGGCTCGCTCCCACATTTGGATCAGATGGGTTCACAAAATGGTGTGTGCACAGCAAATCTATTGTGGGAGCGAGCCTGCTCGCGAAGGGGGCAGTCAATTCAACCGGAGATTCAGTTCTCTTGCGCGCGGTAGGCCCCCGGCGTCAACCCGGTCCATTTCTTGAACGCCCGGTGAAACGCTGAAGGTTCGGAAAACCCCAGTTGCTCGGCAATCTGCTGCAACGACAAATCCGCCCGCCCCAGGTGATAAATCGCGATGTCCCGGCGCAGCTGATCCTTCAATTCCTGAAAACTCGACCCTTCTTCACGCAAATGCCGACGCAAGGTCTGCGGGCTGATGTGCAAGTGCGCGGCCACCGCTTCCAGGTCTGGCCAGTGTGAACTGTCGCGGCTGAGCAACCTTCGCAACTGGCTGCTCAAACTGTCACCGTCATCCGGGCGCGACAACAGGTCGGCGGGGGAGCGTTCGAGGAAATGTTTGAGTGTCCGTTCGTCCTGCAGCAGTGGCATGTTCAAGTAGCGACTGTGAAACAGCAGACTGCTCTGGGCGCTGGAAAACTCCATCGGGCAGGGGAACAGCAAATCGTATTCGGCGCCGTGCTCGGGTTTCGGGTAGCTGAACGTCGCCTGTTCCAGCCGAATGCGCTGGCCAATCAGCCAGCTGCCGAGTCGATGCCACACCATCAGCTGGCTCTCGGTGAGGAAGTGGTCCGGGTCGCGGAACTGCGAATCGTCGAGGCTCAGGCGAATCATGTCGTCTTCGCGGGTCAGGGTCAGACGCGGACCGTCCGGGAATAAGCTATAAAACAATAAGCCGCGATGGAGTGCTTTCTCCAGATTGCGGCAGTGGATCACCGCATGGCACATCATCGCGAAGCTGCCGGTTTTACTCGGAACCGGCCCGAAGCCCAGGTATTCGTCGTCCAGTGCCAACCACAGTCCCTGGATCAATCGGGTGAATTGTTCAGGCGCGATTCTCGCTCGTGGCTCTTCAAGCAACTCGGGGCTGATGCCGAGTTGTTGCAGCAGGTTCGAATAGTCATAACCCAGCCGCCGTGCGCCACCGAGGGCGGCACGGGCGAAATGACTGGCGATGGTGCGTTCGCGCATAGAAGGCAAGTCCGTCCATTGAACGGCGGATGGTAGCCGTGGTGCCTGATGATGAACAAGGCGGATATCCGCCAATTTGTAGGACGAGGTTTGGTCGATGGGCGGAAATCCGCCACTTTGCCGTAACCGCTTGGTGACAAAGAAAAACCTGCAACCCTTGATGTCAAAAGGCTTGATGGCGATTTGACGAAGGTGGCACGGGCCTTGCGATACAACCCGCAGATGCCTGCCGTTGCGCAGCTCGACAAAACAAATCCCTCCAGTGCAGGAGGGTTCGCAATTGAAGTGTCTTTGGCAACAGATGGATGTTGTCACCGGGCACTCTTGAGGAACTTTGCAATGACGACTCGTCAGCCACTGTACAAATCCCTGTATTTCCAGGTGATCGTTGCTATTGCCATCGGCATCCTGCTCGGTCACTTCTACCCACAGACCGGTGTAGCCCTCAAGCCGCTGGGTGACGGGTTCATCAAACTGATCAAAATGATCATCGCCCCGATCATCTTCTGCACCGTCGTCAGCGGTATCGCGGGCATGCAGAACATGAAGTCGGTCGGCAAGACCGGCGGTTACGCGCTGCTCTACTTCGAAATCGTATCGACCATCGCTTTGCTGGTGGGTCTGGTGGTGGTCAACATCGTGCAGCCGGGTGCCGGCATGCACATCGACGTTGCTACGCTGGATGCCTCCAAAGTCGCTGCTTATGTAGCGGCCGGTGCTGATCAAAGCGTTGTTGGCTTCCTGTTGAACGTGATCCCGTCCACCATCGTCGGCGCTTTCGCCACGGGCGACATCCTGCAAGTGCTGATGTTCTCGGTGATCTTCGGTTTCGCCCTGCATCGCCTGGGTGCCTACGGCAAGCCGATCCTGGACTTCATCGATCGCTTCGCCCACGTGATGTTCAACATCATCAACATGATCATGAAGCTCGCGCCACTCGGTGCCTTCGGTGCCATGGCGTTCACCATCGGTGCCTACGGTGTCGGTTCGCTGGTGCAACTGGGTCAGTTGATGGCGTGCTTCTACATCACCTGCCTGGTGTTCGTGCTGGTGGTGCTGGGCGGTATCGCTCGCGCTCACGGCTTCAGCGTGCTGAAAGTGATTCGCTACATCCGTGAAGAGCTGCTGATCGTGCTGGGTACGTCTTCTTCGGAATCGGTGCTGCCACGCATGCTGATCAAGATGGAACGTCTGGGCGCGCAGAAATCCGTTGTGGGTCTGGTGATCCCGACCGGTTACTCGTTCAACCTCGACGGTACTGCGATCTACCTGACCATGGCGGCGGTGTTCATTGCTCAGGCAACCGACACCCACATGGACATCACTCACCAGATCACCCTGTTGGTGGTGTTGCTGCTGTCCTCCAAAGGCGCTGCGGGCGTGACCGGTAGTGGGTTCATCGTGTTGGCGGCCACCTTGTCCGCCGTTGGTCACTTGCCGGTTGCCGGCTTGGCGTTGATCCTCGGTATCGACCGCTTCATGTCCGAAGCCCGTGCCCTGACCAACCTGGTCGGTAATGCTGTTGCCACCCTGGTTGTCGCCAAGTGGGTCAAGGAACTGGACGTCGACGTGATGCACGCCGAACTGGCTTCTGGCGGTCGCGGCATCTCCGACGAACGCGTAGAAGACGACCTGGGCGTGGCCGAAGGCCCAACCCCAACCAACGTCAAATAAGACGGTTGCACTGAAAAAAACCCGCTTCGGCGGGTTTTTTCATGCCTGGGATTTGAGCTCAACGGTCAGCGCATCTGACGCATAAGGTGATTGCTGCAAGGGCGTTGCCTGCCTAGTCTGGAGGCATCGTTTACGGAGAACGCACATGCTCGGTCCACTGGCATCACTCAAGGTTCTGGATTTCTCGACACTGCTGCCGGGGCCGTTCGCCTCGTTGTTGCTGGCTGACATGGGCGCCGAGGTGCTGCGCATCGAATCGCCAACGCGCATGGACCTGCTGCGGGTTTTGCCGCCTCACGATCAGGGCGTCTCCGCCAGCCACGCCTACCTCAATCGCAACAAGCGCAGCCTGGCGCTGGACCTCAAGCAGCCTGAGGCGCTGGAGGTGATCAAGCAGTTGCTGCAGGAGTACGACATCGTGCTGGAGCAGTTCCGCCCCGGCGTGATGGAACGATTGGGCCTGGGTTATGAAGCCTTGAAGGCGATCAATCCGAAACTGATCTACGTGTCGATCACCGGTTACGGCCAGACCGGCCCCTACAAGGACCGCGCCGGCCACGACATCAACTACCTGGCGCTGGCGGGGCTAGCGAGCTACACCGGCCGCGCCGACAGCGGGCCGCTGCCGTTGGGCATGCAAGTGGCGGATATCGCCGGTGGCTCGTTGCACGGGGTGATCGGGCTGCTGGCGGCGGTCATCGCCCGGCAGCAAACCGGGCAGGGGCAGCATCTGGATGTGAGCATGACTGACTGTGTGTTCAGCCTGAACGCCATGGCCGGCGCTGGGTATCTGGCCTGTGGCGTGGAGCCGGGAAGGGAGGATCAGATGCTCAACGGTGGCAGTTTCTATGACTATTACCGTTCCCGCGATGGGCGCTGGTTCTCGGTGGGCAGTCTGGAACCCGCGTTCATGAAACAACTGTGTGCGGCGCTGGGGCTGGAGGAGCTGGAAACCTTGGGGTTATCGCCGGAACCGGCCTTGCAAAAGGCGCTGAAGAACGCGCTGAGGATTGAGTTCGAGACGCGCGATTTCGCCGAGTTGTGCGCGTTGTTTGCCATGTTGGATGCGTGTGTCGAGCCGGTGTTGAGTTTGGGCGAGGCGGTGCGGCATCCGCAGTTGAAGGCGCGGGCGCTGGTGACCGAAGTGCCACGGGGTGACGGGACGACTCAGGCGCAGATGGCGTGTCCGTTGAAGTTTTCAGAGGGGTTGCCCGAGCCGAAGCACACTGGCGCCGCGCTGGGACAGCATACGGATCAGGTGTTGGGGGAGCTGGGGTTTAGTGCCGAGCGGATCGAAGCGTTGCGGCGTGCCAAGGTGGTTGTGTAGCGTCTGATCAGACGCCTTCGCGAGCAGGCTCGCTCCCACACTGGATTTATGTCACGCCGAAGATCCCCTGTGGGAGCGAGCCTGCTCGCGAAGTGGCCAGATCAAACAACACAAACCTGACCTACTCGACCCGCATTTCCCCACTGAACACCAACGTGCTGCGGCATCGGCGACACAAGTACCGCCGCCCCTGTCTCACCAAGCCATGGCGCTGGGCGGAAAACGGGAAGTCACTGTCCGCACACGGACACTTGTAGATGTAGCGGGTCACGCTGCGGCGTTTGACGTCATAGGTGTGGCAGCGATTGGGTGGCAGCTCGTACACGCCGCGCATGATCAGTTGCCACTCTTCGCCATGCGGCTGGATGCGGTCGCCGAACAGTTGATGGGCGATCAGGTGCGCAACCTCGTGGGCCACGGTTTGCTTGAGGAAGTCTTCGGTGTTTTCCCGGTACAGCTGCGGATTGAAGCGCAGCAGGTTCTCGTGCAAATGCGCGACACCGGCTTTTTGCCCGCGCAGCTTGAGGCTCACCACGGGGCGTTTGAAAGGTCGTTTGAAAAAGGATTCGGCTAGTTGGTAACAGTCTTCGACGCGGGTATTGAGTTGCTCGGGCATGCTTGATGGATCTCCAGAGACGTCGAGTATGCCGCAACCCTCGAGAGTTGCGAATCGCCGAGGCGCCGAATGGTCGTCACCGTTTTCTATCCTTGAACATTAGAAGGCCGCCTTGCGGCGGCCTGTGTTGGCAGATCTTGTTTTTGGGTGAAGTGTTGCTAATTGGTGTAGACCGGCCCCACGCCGAGTCCCCAGACAATTACAGTGAACGCCATGATGGCCACCAACACCACCAGGCCTACAGCAAGCACCGAACTTGAAAAAAGAAATCCCTCGTCTGATGGAATGTTCATGAAAGTGGGTAGCCCCACATACAGCAGGTACACCGTGTAGCAGATGGCCGCGGTGCCGACGATCATCCCAAGCCACATGTGTGGGTACAGCGCCGCCAGACCGCCGATAAACAGCGGTGTCGCGGTGTAGGTCGCAAATGCAACGCAGCGTGCCAGACTCGGGTTGGCGTCATAGGTACGAGCCATCCAGTGGATGAACGCGCCCATTACCGCCACACCGCCGAGCATCGCCAGGTACGACATGACCGTCATCCATATCGCGCTTTCCACCGTGAGCATCACCGGTGCGCGACTGCCAATGACCCAGCCAACCTGAGTGGTGCCGATAAACGCGGACACCGCGGGGATCGCCGCCAGAATCAGGGTGTGAGTGAGATACATGTGGCTGATGCTTTCCTCCTGATCGCCACGAATCTCTTTCCATTCTTGGTCAGGGTGGGTGAAGAGCCCCACTACGTGATGGATCATGCCAGTCACTCCTCTTGTTTTTACCGTCGCCCCCCAGTGGAGCGCCTACGGGCCAAAGTGGCCGAGTAAGGAAAGGTCTGGATATGTGTGTGACCTTATGTCGCAGTATAGAAAGGTCTTAACGACGCAGGTTGCAGGGCTTTAGAGCAAATTGCGCTGTAAACCCCTGGCTTAATCGCGGTTATGACTTGTAGGAGCTGCCGCAGGCTGCGATCTTTTGATCTTCGGCAATTTCTGTGCTCATCGAAGATCAAGATCAAAGATCGCAGCCTGCGGCAGCTCCTACGGATCGGTACGATCTTTTGATCTACCGGCGATTTGCGTAAAATGCCGGCCTTTCGTCACACCTCACGGATTTCGCGTCATGGGCACTCTTACGGTCAACCAGAACAAACTGCAAAAGCGCCTTCGCCGCCAGGCCGGTGAGGCTGTTGCCGATTTCAACATGATTGAAGACGGCGACAAGGTCATGGTCTGCCTGTCCGGTGGCAAGGACAGCTACACCATGCTCGACGTGCTGATGCATTTTCAGAAGGTCGCCCCGATCAAGTTCGACATCGTGGCCGTGAACATGGACCAGAAACAGCCGGGTTTCCCTGAGCACGTGCTACCGGCCTACCTCAAAGAGTTGGGCATTCAGTATCACATCGTCGAGAAAGACACCTACTCGGTGGTCAAGGAGCTGATCCCGGAGGGCAAGACCACCTGTTCGCTGTGCTCGCGCCTGCGTCGCGGTACGCTCTACACCTTCGCCGACGAAATCGGCGCGACCAAGATGGCCCTCGGTCATCACCGCGACGACATCGTCGAGACCTTTTTCCTGAACATGTTCTTCAACGGTTCGCTCAAAGCCATGCCGCCGAAGCTGCGCGCCGACGATGGCCGCAACGTGGTGATCCGTCCGCTGGCCTACTGCAACGAAAAAGACATCCAGGCCTACTCGGACTTCAAGCAATTCCCGATCATCCCGTGCAACCTCTGCGGTTCTCAGGAAAACCTGCAACGTCAGGTGGTCAAGGACATGCTTCAGGAGTGGGAACGCAAGACGCCAGGCCGCACCGAAAGCATTTTCCGCAGCTTGCAGAACGTGATCCCGTCGCAGCTGGCAGACCGCAACCTGTTCGACTTCACCAACCTGCGTATCGACGAGACTGCTGCATCGCGGTTCGTCAACGTCGTCAACCTCTGACACAAATTGTGTGGGAGCGGGCTTGCTCGCGAAGGCGGTGTTTCAGGCAACTAAGTTGTCGACTGACACTCCCTCTTCGCGAGCAAGCCCGCTCCCACAAAGTTTTTCGTTAACCTCAGGAGAGGGCATGCGCGATTACAAGTGGCTGCACGAATACTGTCTGAACCGCTTCGGTTCGGCAGCTGAACTGGAAGCCCATCTGCCCGTTCCGAAAACCCCGGCGCAATTGCGCAAGATCAGCGACGACCGCTATCTCTCGACCATGGCGCTGCGCGTCTTCCGCGCCGGGCTCAAGCACAGCCTGGTGGACGCCAAATGGCCAGCGTTCGAAGAGGTGTTCTTCAAGTTCGACCCTGAGAAAGTCGTGCTGATGAGTGCCGAACACCTTGAGCGTTTGATGCAGGATGCGAGGATCATTCGTCACCTGGGCAAACTCAAGAGCGTGCCGCGCAATGCGCAGTTCATTCTGGATGTGGCGCATGAGAAGGGCAGCTTCGGCGCGTTGATCGCCGATTGGCCGGTCACGGATATCGTTGGGTTGTGGACCTACCTGAAAAAGCGCGGTCATCAATTGGGCGGGTTGTCGGCACCGCGGTTCTTGCGGATGGTGGGCAAGGATACGTTTGTGCCGAGCTACGACGTGGTCGCGGCGTTGAATGCGCAGAAGATCGTCGACAAGGTGCCGACCAGTCTGCGGGATCTGGCCACGGTGCAGGGCGTGTTCAACCAGTGGCATGAAGAGAGTGGTGGACGGCCGATGAGCCAGATATCGATGATGCTGGCGTATACCGTCAATCATTAAAATTGGGGTTGAGGTCAAAAGATCGCAGCCTTCGGCAGCTCCTACAGAGATTGGCGTAGGAGCTGCCGAAGGCTGCGATCTTTTTGATCAGGCGACGCTGATCTCGCCCTCGCCAGCAAGCTTGCGGTTCAACTGAAACCGCCACCGCACATACAGCAGCGCCGAGCAGAACACCGCCAGGCTCGCGCCCATCTCGAGCAAACCAAACAGCTGCCGGTTCGGGTCATACGCCGCCAATGCGCCCTTGATGAAATACAGGTTCACCACAAAACACATCCATGAATGCCCGCGCGCGCTGCCGATAATCATCCCCGGCGCCAGCAACAGCAGCGGCACCAGTTCGATCAGCAGAATCACCCACGGCCGGGCGCCGTGCAGGTCGGCGACCACCAGGTAGTAGGCGCACAGCAAACCCACCAAACCGAAGTAACACAGCAGGCTGATGACACGCATCGCCCGAACCCGCGGTTCGAGCCATTCGATGGAGGGCAAAATCTTCGGCTTTTTGGCCACGTCAGTTCCCCAGTTTCTGTGCAGTCTTCGCCAAGCGCAGGCCCAAGGCCCGACACAGCGCGACTTCATGTTCATCCAAGCCGCTTTTGCCATCGGCCCCGGCGTGATGGCTGGCGCCGTAAGGCGTGCCGCCGCCACGGGTTTCCAGCAGGGCCGATTCGCTGTAAGGCAGTCCGGTGATCAGCATGCCGTGGTGCAGCAACGGCAACATCATCGACAGCAGCGTGGTTTCCTGGCCGCCATGCAGGCTCGCGGTGGAGGTGAAAACGCCAGCCGGCTTGCCCACCAGAGCGCCGGTCAGCCACAGGTTGCTGGTGCCGTCGAGGAAGTACTTGAGCGGCGCCGCCATGTTGCCGAACCGGGTCGGGCTGCCCATGGCCAGGCCCGCGCAGTTCTTCAAGTCGTCGAGGCTGGCGTACAGCGCGCCTTCGTCCGGAATGTCCGGTGACACGGCTTCGCACTCGGTAGAGATCGGCGGGACCGTGCGCAATCGGGCTTCAAGGCCGGCCTGCTCGACACCCCGGGCGATCTGCCGGGCCATTTCATTGGTCGAGCCGCTGCGGCTGTAATACAGAACCAGAATGTACGGCGCACTCACGGCAGCAACTCCAGTACATTCTCCGGCGGACGTCCGATGATGGCTTTGTCGCCGACTTCCAGAATCGGTCGCTCCATGAGTTTCGGGTTGGCGGCGATGGCGGCGATCAATTGCGCCTCGTTGAGGCTGTTGTCGGCCAGGTTGAGGGTTTTGTACTCGTCCTCACCGGTTCGTAGCAGTTGCCGGGCGCTGATACCGAGCTTGGTCAGAAGGCTCTGGATTTGCGCAGCGTCCAGCGGGGTGTCCAGGTAGCGGACCACTGTCGGGGTCAGGCCACGGGCTTCGAGCAGTTCGAGCGCACCGCGGGATTTCGAGCAGCGCGGGTTGTGATAAAGCGTCAGATCGGTCATGTGCGGTTCGCATCTTGCGTAAGGTGACGGCTATTCTAACTGTGCAGCGCGTAATCCAGAACCTTGGGAGGCGATGGGTCGCAGGCGCATTCAATTTTGAACAAGGGATACGACATGACTAGGCGACTGGCAGCGGCATTGGCGATCATCGGTACGTTATTGCTGGGGGGCTGTGGTAACGACTATGGCATCGACCAGAGCGGCCAGAAAGTCGCCGCCGACCGTCTGGACAAACAATGGCTGGTGCTCAATTACTGGGCTGAATGGTGCGGGCCGTGCCGGACCGAGATCCCGGAATTGAACAGCCTGGCCGATCAGCTCAAGGACAAGAAGATTGGTGTGTTCGGGGTCAACTTCGACAATATGCAGGGTGAAGAGCTGAAAAGCGCCAGCGAGAAGTTGGGGATCAAGTTCACCGTGCTGGCCTCTGATCCGGCCGATCTTTTTGAGTTGCCGCGCAGTGAGGCGTTGCCGGTGACTTACATCATCGATAACAAGGGCAAGGTAAGGGAACAGTTGATGGGCGAGCAGACGGCGGCGGGGGTGATGGCGAAGCTTGAGGCATTGCAGGCGAAGAACTGAGTGCTCCTACCTGTGGCGAGGGGATTTATCCCCGTTGGACTGCGCAGCAGTCCCTTTTTTGGGGTCGCTTCGCGACCCAACGGGGATAAATCCCCTCGCCACAATGGATCAACCCTCTTCAAGCCACCAACGCAACGGCTTGCCTTCTGCCGGCCAGAAGCGCATCTGGTCGATCGGCGAGACGTCCCAGCGCTGAACGTTTTCCAACGCCTGGAGGAAGCGCTTTTCCTGCTCCATCAACGCCGGCGCGCACAGTTTGCGGGTGCTGCCGACCTTGCCGAAGCTCAGCTTGTCGCCTTCCAGGGTGTACGGCGCGAACCAGTGGTTGCAGCCGCCGTTGCCGTAGGCCCGACCGTCTTCACCGAGGGTGACGGTCAGGTGGCTGTAATCCATCAACGGACGTTCGCCAATCCACTCCAGAATGTAGCTGCGGTTCTGTTGCAATTGCACCGGCTCGGCGGCGCAGCCCAGCAGGCTGGCGCCAACCATAGCGGTCAGAGCGAGGCGTTTCATCACGCAGGCTCCTGGCATTTCGGGCACAGGTGCTTTTCGCCAAGCGTGGTCCAGCCCAGTTCGGCGATCCGTGCGGTGGCAGCAGGCTTTTCAGCCTTGTTGCCCAGCTTGGCGTCGACCGCGAACTCGAAGCTAAGCTCTTTGGCGCAGCTGTCGCAGTTGACTTTCCAGGTGTGGATCGCCAGTTCACCGAACACCGGACCACTGGCCACCGCGACCCATTGGCCGGGCGGATTGATCAAGTGGCGAACCGTTTCGACGGTCAGGCGCATGGACAAGTCCTTGGCGCCTTTGAGGGTCACTACCAGCACGTCGTTGTTACGAATCGAGCCGCCGTTGCCGGTGACTTGATAACGCCCCGGCACAAGGGCGCGGCATTCGGTGAGGGTGTGTTGCGGGTTCATCAGGCTATAGCGGAAATCGTGTTCGACCATGGGTCCTCCAAATATGCGCGGCATGCTAGCACGGACATCAGCGCAGCATGGCGCGGGCGTATGACCTTCGATCTGGTTCAGTCACCCATTACCAGATTCGCAGGCGCGCCCGCCGCCCAGGCGGCGATGTTAAGCAGGGTGGTCGCGGCAATCGCGCCCAGGGCTTCGCGGGTCAGGAAGGCCTGGTGAGCGGTGATGATCACGTTCGGAAAGGTCAGCAGCCGCGCCAGCACATCGTCCTGCAGCGGCAGGTCGGAACGGTCCTCGAAGAACAGCTGTGCCTCCTCTTCATACACATCCAGCCCCAGATAACCCAGCTGACCGTCCTTCAACGCGTCGATCAGCGCCGGGGTGTCCACCAGACCACCGCGGCCGGTGTTGATCAGCATCGCACCCGCTTGCATGTGCGCCAGTGACTCACGATTGATCAAGTGTTTGCTTTGTTCGTTGAGCGGGCAGTGCAGGCTGATGATCTGCGACTCGGCCAGCAGTTCCGGCAGGCTCAGGTAACGGGCGCCGAGGGCTTCGACTTGCGGGTTGGGGTAAGGGTCGTACGCCAGCAATTGGCAGCCAAAGCCGTTCATGATTTTCGCGAAGGTCGCGCCGATCTGCCCGGTGCCGACCACGCCGACGGTCTTGCCCTCGAGGTCGAAGCCGGTCAGCCCGTGCAGGCTGAAATCCCCTTCGCGCGTGCGGTTGTAGGCGCGGTGCAGGCGTCGGTTGAGCGCCAGGATCAGCGCCACCGCATGTTCCGCCACCGCGTGGGGCGAGTAGGCGGGGACTCGCACAATCGCCAGCCCCAGACGCTTTGCCACTGCCAGATCGACATGGTTATAACCGGCCGAGCGAAGGGCGATCAGGCGTGTGCCGCCCGCGGCCAGGCGTTCGAGCACCGGCGCGCTGAGGTCATCATTAATGAAGGCACAGACCACTTCGTGATGCTCCGCCAGCGCCACCGTATCAAGGCTCAGTCGCGCCGATTGAAAGTGCAGCTCGATACCGGCGGGCAGATCGGCGCTTAGAAAACTGTCGCGGTCGTAGGTCTGGCTGCTGAAAAGAATCATACGCATGCGGTCCTCCTGGAAAATTTCACGCTTTTCACGCTTTTCACGCTTTTCACGCTTTTGTAGCAGCTGGCAAAGCCTGCGTTCGGCGACGCAGTCGTCGTAAAATCAGGCGCTGCGGTCTTTCAGGTAAACCGCGTTTACCGGATTTACGACGACTGCGTCGCCGAACGCAGGCTTCGCCAGCTGCTACAGAGTCCGGTGAGCTTAGCGCTGAGGGTGTTCGGCGCCATTGTGTTGCATCAAGCATTTATACGGGCATGGGCGGCCAGGCGATTGATGGCCCGGTCGAGGTCTTCCAGTGCGCTGGGGGCTTTCGGGTCCTGTTGCTTGAGCAGGGTTTCGCTGCGCTGGCAGGCAGCGCGCAGTTGCGGGACGCCGCAATAGCGCGTCGCGCCGTGCAGGCGGTGGACGCGCTCGATCAGGGCGTTATGGTCGTTGGTTTCCCGGGCGAAGCGAATCGCCTCGCGATCGGCTTCCAGCGACGCCAGCAGCATTGCCAGCATGTCCGCGGCCAGATCGGCCTTGCCGGCGGCCAGGCGCAAACCTTCTTCGTGATCGAGCACCTGCAACTCATGACCGCCACCGTGGCTGTCGCTGGAGCGCTCCGGCCCATGATTGCGCAGCGCGAGGCCGGTCCACTTCAGCACCACCTGGGCCAGCTGCCGTTCGCTGATCGGTTTGGTCAGGTAGTCGTCCATGCCGCTTTGCAGCAACGCGCGTTTTTCGTTGGCCATGGCGTGAGCGGTGAGGGCAACGATTGGCAGCGGTGTGCAATGCCGCTCACTTTCCCACTGGCGAATCGCTTCAGTGCTTTGCCGCCCGTCCATGCCGGGCATCTGAACGTCCATCAGCACCAGGTCGAAGGTTTCGGTCTGCACTGCCTTGACCGCCGCGTAACCGCTTTCCACCGCGAGGACTTTGGCGCCCATGTCTTCGAGCAGGGTTTGCACCAGCAGCAAGTTGGCCGGGTTGTCGTCGACACACAGCACTTTTGGCGCACGACTGGACACCGGTTCGCCGGGTTCGCTGCGGTGCTGACGCGGGTTGACCAGGTCGGACAAGGCCCGCCGCAGCTTGCGGGTGCAGGCCGGTTTGGCCTGGAGCTGGCTGTGCGGGTTGGGCACCGAGAGGTGGAACAGCGTCTGTTCGGTGGTCGGGCACAACACCAGCACCTTGCAGCCCAGGTGTTCGAGGTCCCAGATGTGCTGGTTGAGGCGCTCTGGTGGCATGTCGTTGCTGGTGATGCCGAGCACCGCCAGGTCGATCGCCTGATCGGTCTGATGCGCGCCGGTCACGCCATTAGTCAGGCTTTCCAATGTATTGAACGGGGTGACGTCGAGGCCGCAGTCTTCCAGTTGATGCTGCAACGCCTGACGGGCCAGTTCGTGGTTTTCCAGCACTGCCACCCGACGCCCGAGCAACGGCGGACCGGGCAGGTCTTCGGCGTCGTCGCGGGTTTTGGGCAGGCTCAGGCTGATCCAGAATTCCGAGCCTTCACCGGGCGTACTGTCGACGCCAATCTCACCGCCCATCTGTTCGATCAGGCGTTTGGAAATCACCAACCCCAGACCGGTGCCGCCAGGTTGCCGCGACAGCGAATTGTCAGCCTGGCTGAAGGCCTGGAACAAGGCGCGCACGTCCTGGTTCGACAGCCCGATGCCGGTGTCCTGAATGCTGATGCGCAGTTGCACGCTGTCTTCGTGCTCTTCTTCAAGCATGGCCCGGGCGACGATGGTGCCTTCGCGGGTGAACTTGATCGCGTTGCTGACCAGGTTGGTGAGGATCTGCTTGAGCCGCAGCGGATCACCCACCAGCGACAGCGGCGTATCGCGATAAACCAGGCTCACCAGCTCCAGTTGCTTGGCATGGGCGGCCGGGGCGAGGATGGTCAGCGTGTCCTGGAGCAGGTCGCGCAAGTTGAACGGAATATTGTCGAGCACCAGTTTGCCGGCCTCGATTTTCGAGAAGTCGAGAATCTCGTTGATGATCCCCAGCAGGCTGTCGGCGGACTTTTCGATGGTGCCCAGATAGTCGAGCTGGCGCGGGGTCAGCTCGCTTTTTTGCAGCAGATGCGTGAAGCCGAGAATGCCGTTGAGCGGCGTGCGGATTTCATGGCTCATGTTGGCCAGGAACTCGGATTTGATCCGGCTGGCTTCAAGGGCTTCCTTGCGCGCCAGGTCCAGTTCGATGTTCTGGATCTCGATGGTTTCCAGGTTCTGGCGCACGTCTTCGGTGGCCTGGTCGATGCTGTGTTGCAATTCTTCCTGTGCGTTCTGCAGGGTGCCGGCCATGCGGTTGATGCCGGACGCCAGTGTGTCCAGCTCCTGGCTGCCGAGGGGCGGCAGTCGGGTTTCCAGATGACCGTCCTTGAGTTGCGCCACCGCTTGCTTGATCTGACTCAGCGGCCGATTGATGCTCCGACCCATGCGCAACGCCAGTAACGCCGCACCGGCCAGGCCTGCGCCGATCAGCAGCAGGCTGGCGAACAGGCTGCGGTAACCGCGTAGCAGCATGCCGTTGTGGGACAGTTCGAGTTCGACCCAGCCCAACAGGCGGTCGGCTTCTTCGGGAATCAAGTCACCGGCCAGATTGCGGTGCTTGCCGAACACCGGCAGCAAGTAACGCGTCGCGTCATTGCCGCTGCGGCGCAGCATCTGCGAACTGTTGCCGACCGGCGCCTGATTGAGCATGGTCGGGCCGGCATGGGCCAACAGGGAGCGGTCGGGCGCGAGGAACGATACGGCGCGAACGTCCGGTTGCTCCAGCGATTGGGTGGCAATGCGTTCCAAAAGCTCGGTGTTCTTGTGGCCCATGGCCGGGGCCACCAGGGGCGCCAGTTGTTCGGCGATCATCTCGCCACGCTGCATGAGCTGGGTTTGCAGGTCGGATTGCTGCATCCAGGTGAAATAGCCGCCCAGAACCAAGGCCATCAGGCTGGTCGGCAACAGGGTCAGCAATAGCACGCGGCCTTTAATTCCCAGTTTCTTGAGCACGCATCTCTCCTGCATCCAGCGAATTAATGACCTGCACGTACGTCCAGCACGCGCCACCTGCGCAGTGTAGCGATTTGCAGGCGGGCAATCTTCGTAAAATTGATGTCGGCATTCGTCGGCTGGATCGCCACTTTTACCTCACGGGCAAACCTTGTGTTGCCCGCAGCGAGGCAATCTTGAATAATCGCCAACTGAGAATTATTTGCAGATAGTCATGACTCCCATCACTGCCAGCCATCCTCGTATCCTGTCTATAGAAGACGACCTCGTACTCGGTGCTTATGTTCATGAGCACCTGGGGCGCTGCGGTTTTCAGGTGACGTGGTGCCAGAACGGTCTGGAAGGCTTGACCATCGCCCGCCAGCAAGCCTTCGATGTGGTGCTGATGGATATTCTGCTGCCGGGCCTGGACGGGCTGAATGTACTGACGCAGTTGCGCCAGAGCCATTCCACCCCGGTGGTGCTGATGTCGGCGCTCGGTGCCGAGGCGGATCGCATCAGTGGTTTTCGGCTGGGCGCCGATGATTACCTGCCCAAACCTTTCAGCATGGTCGAGTTGCGGGTGCGCATCGAAGCGATCCTGCGGCGTGTCGCGCTCGACCGCCGGCCAGCGCCGGCACCGATTGCCCCTTCGGCGGACAGCCTGCGTTTCGACGATGAATGCTGTGATGTCTTTTATGGCGAACACGCTGCCGGCCTGACCCGCAGCGAATACCGGTTGCTGGAAACGCTGAACCGCAATGGCGATGAAGTCCTGAGCAAAGCCTTCCTTTACCAGCATGTGCTGCAGCGCGGTTACGCGCCCCATGACCGCAGCCTCGACATGCATATCAGTCAGATCCGCCGCAAGCTCAAGGCCGTCGGTTACGTCGAGCGCGAAGTGCGCACGGTGTGGGGCAAGGGTTACGTATTGAGTGCTGTCGATGAAGTGGACTGACCTGCCGGGCAGGCATTCGCTGTTCTGGAAACTGGCGTGTTTGTTGGTGGCGTTCTGTCTGCTGATGATCTGGCTCAGTTGGTCCTGGGGGCGCTACATGGAACAGAAAAACCTGTTCCTGTCCGACGAGGCGCGGGGCACGCTGACGCGCTACGCCGCCGAGGCCGAGCAGGTGTGGAATGAGCGCCAGGGTGCGGGCATCGATGCCTGGTTGCAGAGCGTCGGGCATCGCGAGTCGACATGGGTCGGTGTGATTGGCGGCGATTTGCAGTCATTGAGCAGTTACCCGCTGACGGAAAAAGAAACTCAGCGCCTGACCTTTTTACGCGGTCTGGACTGGCCGACTAGTCGCCATACCAAAGGTTTGCCGTGGTTGAGAGTGCCGTTTCCCAACGATCCGTCCGTTGGCAGTCTGGTGATCGAACTGCCCCAGCGTTTCGTACCTGGGCACTACCGGGTGTTCTGGCGGGTGATCACCAACGGGGTGATTCCCGGTCTGTTCACCTTGCTGTTGTGCGTCGGTCTGTATCGGTTGCTGGTCGTGCCTTTGAACAGTCTGCGCGAACAGGCCAATGCCTGGTGTGCCGACCAGTTGAACGTGCGGTTGTCGAGCCGCATCACCCATCGCCCGGATGAGCTGGGTGAACTGGGCCGGGCCTTCGATCACATGTCCGAGCGCCTGCAAAGCACGGTGGCCCTGCAACAACAACTGCTGCGCGACCTGTCCCACGAATTGCGCACGCCACTGAGTCGCCTGCGGGTGGCCAGTGAAAGCGAGCAGGGGTTGACGCAATTGCGCGAGCGCATTGGCCGAGAGGTCGATGGCATGCAGCGTTTGGTGGAAGACACTCTGCAACTGGCCTGGCTCGACACCGAGCGCGCGCCGCTGCCCGAAGAATCGATCCAGGTTCAGGCGTTGTGGGAAATGCTCACGGAAAATGCCTGCTATGAAAGTGGCTGGCCGGCGAGCCAGTTGCAGTGTGCGGTGGATTCGTCCTGCTGGGTGCGCGGCCATCTCAATACGTTGGCTCAGGCGCTGGAAAACATCCTGCGCAATGCCATTCGTCATTCACCGCAGGGCGGCGTTGTGCGCCTTGGTGGGCAGCGTGATGGCGATTTCTGGCATGTGTGGCTGGAAGATGAGGGTGGCGGGGTGGCAGAGGCAGATCTTGAGCGGATCTTCTGTCCGTTCATTCGACTCGACGGTTCACGGCCGGGGGATGGCGGGTTCGGGTTGGGGTTGAGCATTGCGAGGAATGCGGTGCAGCGGCAGGGTGGGAGTTTGTGGGCTGAGAACACTGAGTCCGGGTTGCGGCTGAATATGCGGTTGGTGGCTGATATTGATGGCGTTAGTGATGACGCTTTCGCGAGCAAGCTCGCTCCCACAGTGGAAGTGTGTCGGCCACAAATTGTGTGATCAACCCTGATCCCTGTGGGAGCGAGCTTGCTCGCGATAGCGATCTCACATCTGCCACAAAATACGGCCTTATTCCCATAAACCATAAGCACCGTACTTTGCGTGATATGGCCTGCGAAGGTTTGCCGGTATGATAGGCGCCCCCGCAGTCTGGATTGCGAATTACGCCATGACCTTGCAGTACCCAACCATCGCCGATTGCGTCGGCAACACTCCGCTGGTCCGTTTGCAGCGCCTGCCCGGCGCCACCAGCAACACCCTTTTGCTCAAGCTCGAAGGGAATAATCCGGCGGGTTCGGTCAAGGACCGTCCGGCGCTGTCGATGATCACCCGCGCCGAGTTGCGCGGGCAGATCCACGCCGGCGATACGCTGATCGAAGCGACCTCGGGTAATACCGGGATTGCGTTGGCCATGGCCGCCGCAATCAAGGGTTACAAGATGATCCTGATCATGCCGGACAACTCCAGCGCCGAACGTAAAGCCGCCATGACGGCCTATGGCGCCGAGTTGATCCTGGTCACCCAGGAAGAAGGCATGGAAGGCGCTCGCGACCTCGCCCAGCGCATGGAAGCCGAAGGCCGTGGCAAGGTGCTGGACCAGTTCGCCAACGGGGATAACCCTGAAGCGCACTACACCACCACCGGCCCGGAAATTTGGCGTCAGACCGAGGGCACCATCACCCATTTCGTCAGTTCGATGGGCACCACCGGCACCATCATGGGTGTCTCGCGGTACTTGAAAGAGCAGAACGAAGGCGTGCAGATCGTCGGCCTGCAACCGATGGAAGGCTCGGCGATTCCGGGCATCCGTCGCTGGCCGCAGGAATACCTGCCGAAAATTTATCAGGCCGATCGTGTCGACCGTATCGTCGACATGGCGCAAAGCGAAGCCGAGGACGTGACCCGTCGTCTGGCCCGCGAAGAAGGCATTTTCTGCGGCGTGTCCTCGGGCGGTGCCGTGGCAGCCATGCTGCGTCTGTCCAAAGAAGTTGAAAACGCGGTGATCGTCGCGATCATCTGCGACCGTGGCGACCGTTACTTGTCGACCGGCATTTTCGACGCGCCCAACTGATGGCCAAGCAAGAGAGAGGCCTGCGCTTCCAGCCCACCGGCGGCAGCAAGACCCCGCAAATTCCGACTGGCAAAAAGCAGCGCTTGAGTATTGAGCGCCTGGCTAATGACGGTCGCGGTATCGCGTTTTTTGAAGGTCGCACCTGGTTCGTCATCGGCGCATTGGCCGGTGAAGAAGTCGAAGCACGCGTATTGGGCGCCCACGGAAAAGTGGTCGAGGCGCGCACTGAACGGGTGTTCCAGGCCAGCGAGCTGCGCCGCCCGGCACCGTGTCCGCATGCCGGTCGCTGTGGCGGTTGCAGCGTGCAACATCTGCCGCACAACGAACAACTCGCCCTGAAACAGCGCATGCTCGCCGAGCAACTGTCCAAGGTCGCCGGTGTCGAACCCGAAGAGTGGGCAGCGCCATTGAGCGGTCCGGAATTCGGTTACCGCCGTCGTGCCCGAGTGGCGGTGCGCTGGGACATGAAGGCGAAAAAACTCGAAGTCGGTTTCCGCGCGGCGGGCAGTCAGGACATCGTTGCGATCAACGAATGCACGGTGCTGGTACAGCCCTTGCAATCGATCATGACCCGCTTGCCGGAAATGCTTCGGCGCTTGAGCAAACCTCAGGCGCTGGGGCATGTGGAGTTGTTCAGCGGTTCGTCGCTGGCGGTGTTGCTGCGGCACATGGCGCCGCTGTCCGACGCCGACATGACGATCCTCAAGGATTTCTGCGCGTTCCATGAAGCCCAATTGTGGCTGCACGGCGACGGGGAACCGCAACCGGTCGAGGCTGACCAGTCGTTGGGTTATCGACTTGAGCAGTGGGATTTGAACCTGGCGTACCGGCCAGGGGATTTCATCCAGGTCAACGCCGGGGTCAACGAAGCGATGATCGCTCAAGCGTTGGAATGGCTGAAGCCTACGGCGGAGGAACGAGTTCTCGATCTATTCTGTGGTTTGGGTAACTTTGCGTTGCCGCTGGCCAAAGTCGTTCGCGAAGTGGTGGCGGTGGAAGGTGTGCAGGCGATGGTCGAGCGAGCAGCCGCGAACGCTGCTAGCAACAATCTTCATAATGCGAAGTTTTTTCAGGCCGATTTATCCCAGCCTTTGACCGATGCCGAATGGGCGCGCGAAGGCTTTTGTGCGGTACTCTTGGACCCACCGCGTGACGGTGCTTTCGAGGCAGTGCGCAAGCTTGCGTCCCTGGGCGCCAAACGGTTGGTGTATGTGTCGTGCAATCCGGCAACTCTGGCGCGCGATACGGTCGAATTGATCAAGCAGGGCTACCGGTTAAAACGTGCCGGGATTCTCGATATGTTTCCTCAGACGGCACATGTCGAGGCCATGGCGTTATTTGAAGCGAGCTAGGACGGCTCGTCTGGTCCGACTGGCCCGCCCGTGCAGCCGCGTACCGGCCCTGATGTGGGCGCACGGGCAACGAAGGTCAGCGATTTGACGCATTGAATCTGCGTCGTAGGGAAGGTAAGCAAGATGGTACAGGTGAGAGCACACCAGCCGATCAACACCGACGGCAGTATCAATCTCGAGGCTTGGCTCGATCACGCGGTCAGTGTCGATCCGGCACTGGATCGCGAAGCCTTGAAGGAAGCGTGCGAGTTTGCTCGTGCGTCTGAACAACAAGCCAATGCGGCGAAAAACCTGTGGTCCGAAGGGACCTCGAGTTTCCGCACGGGCCTTGAGATCGCCGAGATTCTCGCCGACCTCAAACTCGATCAGGATTCGTTGGTTGCCGCGATCCTGTATCGCGGCGTGCGCGAAGGCCAGATTGAATTGCCGGCGATCAGCCAGCGCTTCGGTCCGGTGGTCGCCAAACTCATCGACGGCGTGTTGCGCATGGCGGCGATCAGCGCCAGCCTCAGCCCCCGTCAATCCCTGGTGCTGGGCACGCAGGGCCAGGTGGAAAACCTGCGCAAGATGCTGGTCGCCATGGTCGACGACGTTCGCGTCGCGCTGATCAAACTGGCCGAACGCACCTGTGCGATCCGTGCGGTGAAAACCGCCGATGACGAAAAACGCAACCGCGTCGCCCGTGAAGTCTTCGACATCTACGCGCCTTTGGCTCACCGTCTCGGTATCGGTCACATCAAGTGGGAGCTGGAGGACTTGTCCTTCCGTTACCTCGAACCCGATCAGTACAAGCAGATCGCCAAGTTGCTGCACGAGCGGCGTCTGGATCGCGAGCGCTTCATCGCCGACGTGATGACTCAGCTGAAAAATGAATTGCAGGCCACCGGCGTCGATGCCGACATCAGCGGCCGGGCCAAACACATCTATTCGATCTGGCGCAAAATGCAGCGCAAGGGTCTGGAGTTCAGCCAGATCTACGACGTGCGCGCCGTTCGCGTGCTGGTGCCGGAAATGCGCGACTGCTACACCGCGCTCGGTATCGTCCACACCCTGTGGCGGCACATCCCGAAAGAATTCGACGACTACATCGCCAACCCGAAAGAGAACGGCTACCGCTCGCTGCACACCGCGGTGATCGGCCCCGAGGGCAAGGTGCTGGAAGTGCAAATCCGCACCCACGCCATGCACGAAGAAGCCGAGCTGGGCGTTTGCGCGCACTGGAAGTACAAGGGCACCGACGTCAAATCCGGCTCCAACCACTACGAAGAGAAAATTTCCTGGCTGCGCCAGGTCCTCGAGTGGCATGAAGAATTGGGCGACATCGGCGGCCTGGCTGAACAGCTGCGGGTCGATATCGAGCCGGACCGGGTCTACATCTTCACCCCGGACGGTCACGCCATCGACTTGCCGAAGGGCGCGACGCCGCTGGACTTCGCCTACCGCGTGCACACTGAAATCGGTCATAACTGCCGTGGCGCGAAGATCAACGGGCGCATCGTGCCGCTCAACTACAGCCTGCAAACCGGTGAACAGGTCGAGATCATCACCAGCAAGCACGGCACCCCGAGCCGCGACTGGCTGAACCCGAACCTGGGTTACATCACCACCTCGCGGGCACGGGCGAAGATCGTTCACTGGTTCAAATTGCAGGCGCGCGATCAGAACGTCGCCGCCGGTAAAACCTTGCTGGAGCGCGAACTCAGTCGTCTCGGTCTGCCAGCGGTGGATTTCGACAAGCTGGCCGAAAAGGCCAACATGAAAATGGCCGAAGACATGTTCGCCGCGTTGGGCGCAGGCGATTTGCGTCTGGCACAACTAGTGAACCTGGCGCAGCAACTGGTTGAACCGGAGCGCGGCAACGAACAGCTGGAACTGATTCCACGCAAGGCCACCGGTTACAAACCGGGCAAGCGCGGCGACATCCAGATCCAGGGTGTGGGCAACCTGATGACCCAGATGGCCGGCTGCTGCCAGCCGCTGCCGGGGGATGCGATCGTCGGTTACATCACCCAGGGTCGTGGCGTGAGCATTCACCGTCAGGACTGCGCCTCGGTGCTGCAACTGGGCGGGCGCGAGCCCGAGCGGATCATCCAGGTCAGCTGGGGGCCGGTGCCGGTGCTCACCTATCCGGTGGACATCATCATCCGCGCCTACGACCGGTCCGGCCTGCTGCGTGACGTTTCGCAAGTGCTGCTCAACGAGCGGATCAATGTGCTGGCGGTGAACACCCGCTCGAACAAAGAGGACAACACCGCGTTGATGTCCCTGACCATCGAGATTCCGGGGCTGGATGCACTGGGGCGGTTGCTGGGGCGGATTTCCCAGTTGCCGAACATCATCGAAACCCGCCGTAACCGTACGCCGTAAGCGGTGATCGGTCCCCTGTAGGAGCTGCCGAAGGCTGCGATCTTTTGATTTTCAAGAGCAAGATCAAAAGATCGCAGCCTTCGGCAGCTCCTACAGGGATGTGATTTGTCTGATGCACCGCTAACCGAGAAGATTGATGTATTCACTTGAAGACTTGCTGCACCTGATGAGCCGTCTGCGCGACCCGCAGTTCGGCTGCCCGTGGGACATCAAGCAAACCTACGAAACCATCGTCCCGCACACCCTAGAGGAAGCCTATGAAGTCGCCGACGCCATCGAGCGCGGTGACTTCGATCACTTGCAGGGTGAGTTGGGGGATTTGCTGTTCCAGGTGGTTTATTACAGCCAGTTGGCACGGGAAGAAGGGCGATTCGAATTCGCGGGTGTCATCGACAGCATCACCCGCAAGTTGATTCGCCGTCATCCGCACGTGTTTCCTACCGGTGATCTGTACGCGCCGCTGGATGTTCCGCGTCTGAATGAAGATCAGGTCAAGCAGCGCTGGGAAGAGATCAAGGCTGAAGAACGGGCGGAGAAATCTTCGGCGCCCGAACAGCTGTCCTTGCTCGACGACGTACCAGCAGCACTGCCGGCATTGTCTCGCTCGGCGAAGTTGCAGAAGCGCGCGGGGCAGGTCGGGTTCGACTGGCCTGACGCCTTGCCGGTGCTCGACAAAGTGCGCGAAGAGCTCGATGAAGTGCTCGAAGCCATGGCCGACAATGACTCGGTAGCGATTGCCGATGAAGTCGGTGATTTGTTGTTTTCCGTGGTCAATCTGGCGCGTCATCTCAAGGTCGATCCCGAAACTGCACTGCGTGGCGCCAACAGCAAGTTCGAAAGACGCTTCCGTTTTATCGAACAGGCATTGCGCGACACCCACCGTCCCATAGAAGATTGCACCCTCGAAGAGTTGGACGCCTTGTGGGGCGAAGCCAAACGTCAGGAAAAGAATTTGCCCAGCTGCGGTTGAGCAGTTGCCTAAGTGAGTAATAAGCACCATGAGCATTTCCCTTCGCGACCAGTTGCTCAAAGCAGGGCTGGTCAACCAAAAGCAGGCCAAACAGGTCGGCAAAGATAAGCAGAAGCAGCAGCGTCTGGCCCACAAAGGTCAGATCGAACTCGATGACTCCCAGCAGCGTGCCGCCCAGGAAGCCATGGCCGAGAAGGTCAAGCGCGACCAGGAGCTGAACCGTCAGCAACAGGAGAAGGCCGAGGCCAAGGCCCGCGCCGCCCAGGTCAAGCAATTGATCGAAGTCTCGCGTCTGCCGAAGCTGACGACCGAGGACTACTACAACTTCGTCGACGACAAGAAGGTCAAGCGCATCTCCGTCAACACCCTGATGCGCAACAAGCTCAGCAGCGGTTCGCTGGCCATCGTGCATCACGCCGGCGGTTATGAAGTGATCCCGCGTGAGGCGGCCCTGAAGATCCAGGAGCGCGATCCACAGCGTATCGTGCAGCTGAATGTGAAGACCGAAGAAGTCGCTGTCGAAGACGATCCGTACGCGGCCTATCAGATCCCGGACGATCTGATGTGGTAAGCCGTTAAAGGCTGCAACAACGACAAACCCCGCTCATGGCGGGGTTTGTCGTTTTCAATGCTGTCATTGCTTATGCGGATTGGAGCTCTCGTTGCTGCTCCAGTTTTTCCAGTTCGGCCTTGTAGCTGTGGGCATCGGTTTCGGAGTGGAACATCCCCACCAGCATGTCTTGTTGGTGCACGTCCCAGATCCGGATACCGGCGGCTACGCCTTCGTGGGACTTATGTGAATCGTCGCGTTCAGTTACTTTTACAGTCATCTGCTAGCTCCAATCTCTGTTATCTGCAGCAAGGCGTGTGCAGGACTCCGTTATATGTTTGGTTAGCCTGCTAAGTAAACGACTGAGTTTGGTAACGGACTTTTGCGAGTTTGGTAAAAGTCCTGCAGCCCGCCAAACACGCGACATTCGGTCGCAGGGCATTGAGTTTCATGACAAAAGCTTCATGTTCGTGACGCAGTCCATGAAGACACAAAACCTGTAGGAGCTGGCGAAGCCTGCGATCTTTTGACTTTGATAATCACAAACAAAATCAAAAGATCGCAGGCTTCGCCAGCTCCTACAGATGACCGTAGTGAAGCCATTTTTTCAGGCACAAAAAAACGCCCCGAACCAGTCGGGGCGTTTTTATGTGCAGCGAAACGGGGAGGTATTACTTACCTGCCCAGCGCTTCAGTACCAGCGTAGCGTTGGTGCCACCGAAGCCGAAGCTGTTGCTCATCACGGTGTTGATGGTGGCGTCTTCACGAGTCTTGGTCAGGATCGGCATGTCAGCCACTTCCGGGTCCAGTTCGTCGATGTTGGCGGAACCCGCCATGAAGTTGCCTTCCATCATCAGCATGCAGTAGATCGCTTCGTGAACGCCGGCGGCGCCCAGGGAGTGACCCGACAGGCTCTTGGTGGAGCTGATGGCCGGAGCCTTGTCGCCGAACACTTCACGCACACCTTTCATTTCCATGACGTCGCCGACCGGAGTCGAGGTGCCGTGGGTGTTCAGGTAGTCGATCGGAGCGTCAACGGTGGACATGGCCATCTGCATGCAGCGGATGGCGCCTTCGCCGCTTGGGGCAACCATGTCGTAGCCGTCGGAGGTCGCGCCGTAGCCAACGATTTCCGCGTAGATCTTCGCGCCGCGGGCCAGAGCGTGTTCCAGCTCTTCGACCACGACCATGCCGCCACCGCCGGCGATGACGAAACCGTCACGCTTGGCGTCGTAGGCACGGGAAGCTTTCTCCGGGGTTTCGTTGTACTGGCTGGACAGTGCGCCCATGGCGTCGAACAGGAACGATTGGCTCCAATGCTCTTCTTCACCGCCGCCGGCGAACACGATGTCCTGCTTGCCCATCTGGATCTGTTCCATGGCGGTACCGATGCAGTGAGCACTGGTGGCGCAGGCAGAAGCGATGGAGTAGTTCAGGCCCTTGATCTTGAACGGCGTGGCCAGGCAAGCGGAAACGGTGCTGCTCATGGTCCGCGTAACGCGGTATGGGCCGACGCGCTTGACGCCTTTCTCGCGCAGGATGTCCAGCGCTTCCATCTGGTTCAGCGTGGAGGCGCCACCGGAGCCGGCGATCAGGCCGGTACGCGGGTTGGAGACTTGCTCATCGGTCAGACCGGAGTCGGCGATGGCGTCTTTCATGGCCAGGTAGGCGTAAGCCGCCGCGTGGCCGACGAAGCGATAGATCTTGCGATCGATCAGCTCTTCGAGGGGAAGGTCAATGGAGCCGGAAACCTGGCTACGCAGACCCATTTCGGCATATTCCGGGTTGAACCGGATGCCAGGGCGGCTTGCACGCAGGTTAGCGGAGACGGTCTCTTTGTCATTGCCCAGGCACGAAACGATGCCCAGACCAGTGATAACGACGCGGCGCATGCGGATAACCCTTAGAAGTTTTCAGTGGAGGTGAAAACGCCGACCCGAAGGCCTTCGGCGGTGTAGATCTCGCGGCCGTCGACGCTGACCGAACCATCGGCGATGGCCAGGTTCAGCTTGCCCTTCAGTACGCGCTTGATCTGAATGTTATAGGTTACTTTCTTGGCGGTCGGCAGAACCTGACCAAAGAATTTCACTTCGCCCGAACCCAGGGCGCGACCGCGGCCCGGCAGACCTTGCCAGCCGAGGAAGAAGCCGACCAGTTGCCACATGGCGTCGAGGCCCAGGCAGCCTGGCATCACCGGATCACCTTCGAAGTGGCAGGCGAAGAACCACAGGTCCGGAGTGATATCCAGCTCGGCGACCAATTCACCCTTGCCGTACTTGCCACCCTCGGCGCTGATATGGGTGATGCGATCCACCATCAACATGTTCGGGGCGGGCAGTTGTGCGTTACCTGGGCCGAACAGCTCACCGCGACTGCAGCGCAGCAGGTCTTCCCGAGTAAAGGCGTTTTGTTGGGTCATGCGAGCTCCTCAATAGTCCCATGCGGCAGGTGGGGCAAATCTTCCCGGCCGATCGAAGCGTTCATGCCTCGAGTCAGCAGCCTACTCATAGACTATTGCGTTGTGGTGAAAGTCACAGCACCAAGGACATGAATGTACACTTGTGCACTGAAATTATTATTCAAGCCCCTTTTCGAGCCTGTTCGGGTGCCTAAGACTGCCGCACTTTCGCCTTCCGCGCCAGTCGCAGATAGCCGAAAGGCCTGCACTACTGCACCCAGCGCTGCAGAATCTGCTGCAAATCTGTGCGTTTGAAGGGCTTGGCCAGGTAATCGTTCATTCCCGCCGATAAACAGGCTTCGCGGTCACCCTGCAAGGCGTTGGCGGTCAGCGCGATGATCGGCAAGTCTGTGCAGCCGGGCAATTGGCGAATCTGTCGGGTGGCCTCGTAGCCGTCGATGATCGGTAGCCGGCAGTCCATCAGAATGGCTTCGAAAATCAGACTCTCCGCACTGCGCACTGCCTGGGCGCCATCGGTGACGACGCTGACAGTAAAGCCCAGACTGCGCAACATTGCTTCGATGACCGTCTGATTGACCGGATTGTCTTCCACCAGCAGCACGTTGCGCCCTTCGCCATCACCGTTGCCGGTCGGTGCGCGCAGCGCCCGCACGGGCAGCGTCTGTTTATAGAGCGCCAGCGGGATTTCCAGGGTGAACACCGAGCCGCGACCTTCCTCGCTCTGGGCGCGCAACGTGCCGCCCATGCGTTCAGCCAGCGTGCGAGCAATCGGCAGGCCCAGCCCGGTGCCACCGTATCGCCTCGAAATAGAACTGTCGGCCTGCTGGAAGGCGTTGAACATCAATTCCAGGCTTTCAGCCGAGATTCCAATCCCGCTGTCGCGCACAGTGCAGGTGAACCACAGCAGTTCGTGATCCAGCGACTGCCATTGCGGTTCGATGCAGACGCGGCCCTGTTCGGTGAATTTCAGCGCATTGCCGATCAGGTTGACCAGGATCTGCCGGATCCGCGTCGGGTCGCCCTGCACCTGCAACGCGCGCATGTCGTCCGGAATCGACAGTGCCAGGTCGAGCCCGCGTTGCACGGCGCCATGCGAGAACGACTGGGCGCAACTGCCGATCAGGTCGGCGAGGTTGAATGGAATGTGCTCCAGCTCCAGTTCCGAACGCTCGATGCGCGAGAAATCCAGAATGTCGTTGATGACTTTGAGCAGGTGTTCGGTGGACTCCGAGGCAAGCGCCGCGTATTCGACCTGCTCCTCGGTCATCTCGGTGGTTTCCAGCAGTTGCAGCATGCCCAGCACGCCATTCATCGGCGTGCGCAGTTCATGGCTCATCATCGCAAGGAAATCGGATTTGGCGTTGTTGGCTTTTTCCGCTTCCTCGCGAGTCTGAATCAACTGCGCCATCGCTTGATGCTGTTCGCGACTGGCTTGTTCGAGCCCGTTGGCGAGGTTGTTGATGTGTTGCGACAGCGCGCCCAGTTCAGTGTCGTCGACGATCGGCAGCGGCGTTTTGTAGTCGCCGTCCTGAATCGCCTTGACCGCGTTGCCGATGTCGCGGATCGGTTGCGACAGGCTGCCGGCCAGGCGCCGGGCGAGCAGAAAAGTGAACAACAGGGCGAACAGCGCCAGGATCCCGGCCTTGAGCAGGATTTCCTGCTGACGCTGGCTGAAGGCGTCATTGGACAGGCCGACGATCACCCGACCCAGATAATCCTCGGTGGGTGCCGTGTTGGCGACGCGGCTGCCCTGCAGGAAATCATTGTGCAGCTGGATTCGTTGCAGCCGCACCGGGGCCTGGAACACTTCGACCTGGTGCGAGCGGTTGTGGGTTTCCGACGGTTGCTCGACGTACACCAGAATCCGGTTGGCGCTGTCCTGGACTTCCAGAAAGCGCACGTTGGGCGTGGCCAGGGTGGCCTTGAGCAAACTGTCGAGCACCTCGTTGTTGCCCGAGATCACCCCGTATTCGGTGGCCGGCGCCAGTTGGTTGGCGATCAGTTGCCCGGTGTGATTGAGCTCCTGACGCAAGTCCTGGATCCGCACGAAGGTGAAGAAACTAATCAACAGCAACGTCAGCAACAGGGCAGGGCCGAGGCTGATGATTTGTGTGCGGGTGTTGATGTCCCAACGGCGACGGAAGGTCATGGGCGATTTTCTCCTTCGGCCAACTGTGTTGCGACAGACGCTTCATTCATCTGTTCAATACCTAATGAACGAGCCACTTGCGGGTTGCTTAAGACTTTGAAGCGTTGCGGGTAGTGCGTGCGTGGCCATGTGGCCGGTGGCCGGTCGAGCAGTTCGTCGAGTATCGCCAGCCAATCGCTCTGATCGCTGTAGGTGCTGGCCAGGCTCCCGGCCCTGACGAACCCGGCGTTAGGGCCGATCAGCGCCAATTGCCGGGCATAGCTGCTGAGCAACAGGTTTTTCGCGGTTTTCGGGTTGTACAGGTCGGGGTCGTCGAGGCCCAGCAACACGTCGCTGTTCTTCAGCAAGGTCTGCAGGGGCCGGCTGTCATTGGTGTTATCCCAGCGCTCGGGGACCACCTCAAGGCCCAGGGAGTGGGCGGCCTGATGCAATTCTTTCAAAAGGAATTCGCTGTGGCTGTCGAAGAGCACGCCGACCCGTTTGGCCTGCGGCAGCAGCAGTCGGGTCAGGCGCAATTGTCGGTCCAGGGGCGGGTCGCTCCAGAGCAGGCTGAGGTGCGGGGGCAGGGTGGTCCCCAGATGCTGACGGGCTTGCAGGCGGCTGATGCGCAGCACTAGCGTCGCCGGGCCCTGGGTGTCTTGCAGGCGCCAGTCGAGGCTCGGCAGGTCGAGCAGAATCAAACGGGTGCCGGCGGGCAGTTTGCCTGGCGCCGGCAGACTGGCCAGTGGCTGGAAGTGCACGTTATCGGCAGGCCGCAAGTCGCTCAGGGCCTGGGTGAAGGATTGCATGCCCGGGCTGTCCTCGGCGCCGGTCAGCAAAATGTCCGCGGCGCTGGCTTCCAGGCTGCTCAGCAGTCCGGCAAGCACCAGGCACAACCCGGCCAGCAGGCGGCCAAGGATTGGCGTCTTGCGTGACGGGCTATAGAGCATCTTAGAACGCCAGCTCTGCGCTGAAGTAAAGCACCCGGCGCTCGTCGTAGTTGTTGTCGACGAAGGTTGTGGGCTGGCTGTCGAGGCGTTGCTGGAGCACACCGGCCAGTTCCAGGCTGGCCTTGCCCAGGCCGATGCGTTTGGCGATGCGCGTGTCGACCCGTTCGAAGCGGTAGCCGTTCAGGGCATCGTCACCATAGTAGAAGAGCGCGCTGTTCCAGCCATGGCCCCAGTTGCGCAGCCAACCGGCGGAACCGCTGTTTCGAGCAGTCTGTTGTGCATCCTGCGGGTTGCTCGCCTCGGCATCGACGTAGGCATACGTCAGGCGCAGGCGATCGGCGCTGCTGATTCTCCAGTCGAGCTGGGTTTCTGCCCCGGAGAAGCGCGCGCTGTTTGAGTTGCTGGCGATGTACTGATTGTTGCGCAGCGGTTCGCTGATCATCCCGGTGATTTCGTCGTAGAACAGCTTCACATCGACCGCCAGCCCCACTTCGGCAAAGTAGCCGTTATAGCCCAGCTCCCGGGAGCGCATGTGTTCCTGTTCGAGGTCGCCGGGGCCACGGGTCTTGACGAAATAACGGGCACTGGACTGGCCATAGGCGCTGGGCCGCAGGTTCTTTACCTGATAGCTCCAGTTGACGTTGTTCTCGAACATGTCCGGCGAGCGGATGGCTTCCGAATACACCGCCCGCAGGCCATGGCGCGGGTTGATCAGGTAGTTGACCGCCACCCGGGGGGTGAGCGAACTGCCGATCAATTGCGTGTCTTCGAACATCGCACCGCCTTGGAGCAACCAATGCTCGGTGACGCGCCACTCGAGTTGGCCGAACGCCCGCCAGGTGGTGTCGTCGAGGGTGCCATTGAAGTAGGTCTCGGAATCTGCCCGGTCGTAACGATAGTTCATGCCGCTGACCAGCCGCAGACTGTCGGACAGGCTGAGGGTGTCCTGTAATTCGAGGTCGTAGCGCGATTCCCGGGTGCTCTGGTCAATATCGCCACAGAGGGTTTGCCGGGCGCCGTTTCGCCATTGGTCGAGCACTTGATTGGCCAATGCGCGTTGGGCTGGGTCACCTGCGGGCGCGCCGGGGCCGGTGTAGCGCTCCATGTTGCGCGCCAGGCGTTCGGTGTAATTCGGGTTGAGCTGCCAGAGCTCGGTCAACTGCGGGCTGAACGAGACCTCGGCATCGCAGGCACGCCAGGTCTGCTGACGATCCCAGTGCTGCGCCGAACCCTGGATGTAAAGGCTGTGATCGGGATTGATGTCGAGGTTCCAGCGCAGCGAGCCGGCATAGTCCTTGGCGATGACGTCAGAATTGTTCCCCGCAGCGGTAATCCCCGAGAAGACCGGGCGGTAGGTATACGGCCGCTGGTTGCTCCCGTCCTTGGCATTCAATTGCCAGTCGATGCTCTGGTTTTCAGTGAGCGTCTGGCTGACGGCGAGGTTGAAGCGGTTCAAGCGGCGGCTGTCGCGGTAGTCGGCGCCATTGCGGTCCGAGTCGAAGCCGTCGTCTTGCTGGCCGGACAGTGACAGGCGCAGGTCGCCGCCGTCCCAGCCCACGCCCTGGCTGGCGTAAAAGTCGTCGATACCGCGCTGCCCACGGGTGACCTTCATTCGCGTGCCGTGGCTGTTGGCCGGGTTGCGCGTGATGATGTTGACCACCGCCATCAGCGCATTGGCGCCATAGCTGACGGTGTTCGGGCCGCGGAAAACTTCGATGCGTTCGATGTCTTCCAGGGCCACCGGAATGTCACTCCAGTCCACCGTGGCCAGGCCTGCGCGGTACACCGAACGGCCGTCGATCAACATTTGCAGGCGTCGCGCTTCGGTCGCATTGGTGCCGTGATAGTTCACCGCCGCCTGGTTGCCGTTGATGTTGCCAACCATCATTCCCGGCACTAGTCGCAGCAACTCACTGATGTCCCGGGCGCCACTGGCGTTGATCAGTTCGCTGTCGATCACCGTCATGCTCCCCGGTACCGCGGCCGGCGACTGCTTGAGTCGCGTCGCGGTCAATACTTGCGGCAGCGGCTCGCTGTCGAGGAACAAGTCGTCGGCGAGCAATGGCGAGCTGAAAATCAGCGCCAGTACCAGCGGCGAGCGAGGTGAAGGGGAGCCAAACGACACAACACATCCTTGATAGCGAACAATTGGCGCGCATGTTAACCGAGCGCAATGACTTTTCCAGTCACGTTGTGGGCATTTTCCTCGGTTTTCTTGGTCTTCTTCCTACAAGTGTCGGTAATTGATGCGGGGGCTGGCCGCCACTGGGCCGCTCCGTATAATGCCGACATCGCCACTGGTATGGATTAACGGATTGCATATGACTGAACAGCGCCCAATTGCGGTCCTGGGAGGCGGAAGTTTTGGTACCGCCGTGGCTAACCTGCTGGCCGAGAACGGGCATCAGGTCCGGCTGTGGATGCGTGACCCTGAGCAGGCCGAGGCCATTCGGGTCAATCGCGAGAACCCGCGTTACCTCAAAGGCATCAAGATTCTGCCGGCCGTGGAAGCGGTTACCGATCTGCTGGCCACTCTGCAAGCCTGCGACCTGTGCTTCGTCGCACTGCCGTCCAGCGCGCTGCGCTCGGTATTGATGCCGCACGCCGAACGTTTGAGCGGCAAATTGTTGGTGAGCCTGACCAAAGGCATCGAAGCCCACACCTTCAAGTTAATGAGCGAAATCCTCGAAGAGATCGCCCCGCAAGCGCGCATCGGCGTGCTGTCCGGGCCGAACCTGGCCCGTGAAATCGCCGAACACGCGCTGACTGCCACGGTGGTCGCCAGCGAAGACGAAGAACTCTGCCTGCGGGTCCAGGAGGCGTTGCACGGTCGGACCTTTCGCGTGTACGCCAGCGCCGACCGCTTCGGCGTGGAGTTGGGCGGTGCGCTGAAAAACGTTTACGCGATCATTGCCGGCATGGCGGTGGCGCTGGGCATGGGTGAAAACACCAAAAGCATGTTGATCACCCGGGCGCTGGCGGAAATGACCCGCTTTGCGGTGAATCAGGGCGCCAACCCGATGACCTTCCTCGGTTTGGCGGGCGTCGGCGATTTGATCGTCACCTGCTCGTCGCCGAAAAGCCGTAACTACCAGGTCGGATTCGCCCTCGGCCAGGGTTTGAGCCTGGAAGATGCAGTGACGCGCCTGGGCGAAGTCGCTGAAGGCGTGAACACCCTCAAGGTGCTCAAGGCCAAGGCTCAGGAGGTGGGCGTGTACATGCCGCTGGTCGCCGGGCTGCATGCCATCCTGTTCGAAGGGCGCACGCTGGAGCAGGTGATCGGTCTATTGATGCGTGCCGAGCCGAAAACCGACGTCGACTTTATTTCCACCAGTGGTTTCAACTAGGCATCAGGGAGAGCGAGACATGAACGATCCGAAAACAGAGGACAAGTACGAATCCATCCTGCTGCGAGTGTTGTGGATGATCGTCTATGTGCTTGTCTGGCAAGTGGCGCAATTCATCCTTGGCGCCGTGGTATTGGTTCAACTGATCTATCGTTTGATCTATGGCGCCCCAAGCGCCAGCCTGATGAATTTCGGCGACAGCCTGAGCCAGTTTCTGGCGCAGATCGGTCGATTCGGCAGTTTCCACAGTGACCAGAAGCCCTGGCCGTTCGCCGACTGGCCGACGCCGCGTACACCGGAAGGTGAAGCTCCGCACACCGTGGCGCCTGCACCACATCCGGCCCGAGATGAGGAGCCCAAGCTATGAAACTCTGGATACTGCGTCATGGTGAAGCCGAGCCACACGGTACTCGCCCGGACTCCGAGCGGACCCTGACCGTCAAGGGTCGTGAAGAGGTGTTGCGCACCGCGGCAGAGTTGATCGGTAAGCCGCTCACTGCAATTTATGCCAGTCCTTACCTGCGAGCGCAGGAGACGGCAGAGATTGTGCGTGCAGCGCTGAATTTCGCGCCGGAGATTCGCACTGTCGAATGGCTGACACCCGACAACCGCCCGCAAGCGGTGGCGGAGCAGTTGGTGTCTGTGGATCACGCGTTGCTGGTCAGTCATAACCCGCTGGTGGGCAACTTGCTGGGTTACCTTCAGCATGGACATGTGCAGGACCCGGAAGCGGTCCGCACCGCTGGCCTTGCGGAGCTGGAAGGCGACTTGCCGCTGGCCGGCGCGATGAAGCTCAAGGGCATCAAGCACCCTTGAAAGCAAAAGATCGTCCGAACGCGGCCCGAGCCTTCGGCAGCTCCTACATGGGTTTCGCATTCCCCTGTAGGAGCTGCCGAAGGCTGCGATCTTTTGATCTTGTTTTTGCCGACAAATAATTAACCAAGCAACTGCTTGGTTGACTACGCTTGCTCCAGACCAGAAATAAAGGAGCGAGTCGCATGCCTGCTGCTTTTCGTTTGCCGCTGGACGTTTTCTACGAGCGCGAGGCCCGTCATCCCCGTCAGCGCTTTCTGGTCCAGCCCGTGGGCGACGGACAGGTCGAAACGCTGACCTGGGAAGACGTCGGGCATCAGGCTCGCTGCGCTGCGCATTGGTTGCGCGCGCGCGAATTGCCCCAAGGCAGCCACATCGCTCTGATCTCGAAAAACTGCGCGCACTGGATCATCGCCGACCTGGCAATCTGGATGGCGGGCCACGTGTCGGTGCCGCTCTACCCGAACCTCACCGCCGAGACCGTGGCCCAGGTCCTTGAACATTCCGAAGCGGCGCTGGTGTTCATCGGAAAACTCGATGACTGGCCTGGAATGTCTCGCGGGGTCAGCCCTGATCTGCCAACGATCAGCCTGCCGTTGCATCCGCCTGGTACTTTCGACTACAGCTGGGCCGACCTGCAAAAGAGCTCACCGATCCAGGACGATCCCAAGCCGTCCGCCGACCAGTTGGCGACCATCATTTACACCTCCGGCACCACCGGCATGCCCAAAGGCGTGATGCACAGTTTCGCCAATCTGGGGTTTGCCACCACTCGCGGCACGCAGTTGTTTGGCTTGAATGAGTCGGATCGGCTGCTGTCCTACCTGCCGCTGTGCCATGTCGCCGAGCGGATGTTCGTTGAACTGGCGTCGATCTACACCGGGCAAACGGTGTTTTTTGCCGAGAGCCTCGACACCTTCCTGGCCGATTTGCGCCGTGCCCGACCGACCGCGCTGTTCGGCGTGCCGAGGATCTGGACCAAATTCCAGATGGGCGTGTACAGCAAGATCCCGGCAAAGCGCCTCGACTTCCTGCTCGGCCTGCCAATCATCGGCAAGCGGGTTGGCCACAAAGTCCTGGCCGGGCTTGGGCTGGATGCCTTGCGCATCGCCTTGTCCGGCGCCGCGCCAGTGCCGCAGACCTTGCTGCTGTGGTACCGCAAACTGGGGCTGGATGTGCTGGAGGTCTACGGCATGACCGAAAGCTGCGGCTATTCGCACGTTGGCCTGCCGGGTCAGAACAAACCCGGCTGGATCGGCAAGCCCTGCCCGGAGGTCGAGGTGCGGATCGCTGAGTCGGGGGAGGTCATGGTGCGCAGCGGCGCAACCATGCTCGGGTACTTCAAGGAGCCTGAGAAAACCGCTGAAACCATTACCGAGGACGGCTTCCTGCGCACCGGTGACAAGGGTGAGGAAGACGCCGAAGGCAACCTGCGCCTGACCGGGCGACTGAAAGAAATATTCAAGACCAGCAAAGGCAAATACGTCGCCCCGGCACCGATCGAGAATCGTCTGGCGGAGCATTCGCGCATCGAGCAGGTGTGCGTGGTGGGTGATGGCCTGAGTGCACCGCTGGGTTTGTGCGTGCTCTCGGCGGTCGGTCAGCAGGACGCCAGCGGAACGGCGCGGGCGGGCCTGCATTCAAGCCTGGAAAAACTGTTGGAGGAGGTCAACGGCGTCCTCGACAAACACGAACGCTTGCATCGATTGGTGGTGGTCAAGGACAGCTGGGCGGTGGAGAACGGCTTTCTGACGCCGACCCTGAAGATCAAACGTAACGTGATCGAAGCGGCCTACGGTGCCCGCTTCGAAGAATGGAGCGAGCGCAGTGAAGCGGTGCTGTGGCAGGATTGAGTCACGAATAAAACCAACAAAGGAAAGCAACAATGAGTCTGTGGCGTACCACTCCCAACGTCGAGCAGTTGAACGCAATCCAGAAAAACACCATCGGCGAAGTACTGGATATTCGCTTCGAAGCCTTCGACGACGAGTCCCTGACCGCGAGCATGGTCATCGACCATCGCACTCACCAGCCTTACGGCTTGCTGCACGGCGGCGCCTCGGTGGTGCTGGCCGAAACGGTCGGCTCGATGGCCAGTTACCTGTGCATCGACGCCAGCAAGTTTTACTGCGTGGGCCTGGAAATCAACGCCAACCATTTGCGCGGCTTGCGCAGTGGGCGGGTCACGGCGTTGGCCAAGCCGATTCACATTGGCCGCACGACGCATGTCTGGGATATCCGTTTGACCAGCGATGAGGGGAAGGCCAGTTGTGTGTCGCGGTTGACCATGGCGGTGGTGCCATTGGGTGAGAATCCGCCGGGGCGTTGATGTTTCAAAATCAAAAGATCGCAACCTGCGGCAGCTCCTACATTTAACTGCGTACATCCTGTAGGAGCTGGCGAAGCCTGCGATCTTTTGATCTCGCGACATCCCTTACCACCATTCCTGGCAGTTATGGTCATTGCTGTAGGACGTCGTCTTACGGACAATCAACCCTTGTTTTCGTTGATGGATCACCGGTATGTCGCAACAGATATTTTTCGCCCACGCCAACGGTTTTCCCTCGGGCACCTACGGCAAGTTGTTCGCGGCGCTGGCGCCCGAGTATCAGGTGACGCATCTGCAGCAGCACGCCCACGACCCGCGTTTTCCGGCGGACGACAACTGGTACAACCTGGTGGACGAGCTGATTCATCACCTCAAGCAACAACCGGAACCGGTGTGGGGCGTCGGCCATTCCTTCGGTGGCGTGCTGCATCTGCACGCGGCGTTGCGCTGCCCCGAGCTCTATCGCGGCGTGGTGATGCTTGATTCGCCGGTGCTGACCCGCGCTGATCAATGGGTGATCCGCGCTGCCAAACGCTTCGGTTTCATCGATCGCCTGACCCCGGCCGGCCGTACGTTGGGACGTCGGGAAGAGTTCGCCGATCTGGAAGCGGCCCGACTCTATTTCGCTGGCAAAACCCTGTTTCGCAGTTTCGACCCGGAATGCTTCGACGCTTACCTGCAACACGGCTTGCACAAGGTGGGTGACAGGTTGCGCCTGCGCTTCGACCCGGCCACGGAAATCAGTATCTACCGTGGCGTTCCGCACACCAGTCCCGGCCGCACACGGCAACTGAAAGTGCCGCTGGCGGTGGTTCGGGGGCACAAGAGCCGGGTGGTGATGCGTCATCACGCAAGCCTCGTGGGGCGCTTGCCGATGGGCGAGTCCCTGACCATGCCTGGCGGCCACATGTTTCCCCTCGAACGTCCCCAGGACACGGCCACGCTGCTGAAGAATCTGTTCAGCCGTTGGGAAGGTCGCCGCCAACAGGATTGCGCATGAGCAACGTCGTTGAAGAAGTTCGCCTGAGCTTGCCGCACATCGAGTTGGCAGCGCACTTGTTCGGCCCCGAAGACGGCATGCCGGTGATCGCCTTGCATGGCTGGCTGGACAACGCCAACAGCTTCGCCCGGCTGGCGCCGAAGCTCAAAGGCTTGCGCATCATCGCGCTGGACATGGCCGGTCACGGTCATTCCGGGCATCGGCCGACCGGTGCCGGTTACGCACTGTGGGACTACGCCCATGACGTGCTGCAAGTGGCCGAGCAATTGGGCTGGAAGCGCTTTGGGCTGCTGGGGCATTCCATGGGCGCGATCGTTTCGCTGGTGCTGGCCGGTTCGTTGCCGGAGCGGGTGACCCATCTGGCGTTGATCGACGGCATCATTCCTCCTACAGACAAAGGCGAAAACGCTGCCGAACGGATGGGCATGGCCCTGCAAGCGCAGCTGGATTTGCGGGAGAAGCGCAAACCGGTCTACAACACCCTCGACCGGGCCATCGAGGCGCGCATGAAAGGCTTGGTCGCTGTCAGTCGCGAAGCCGCAGAACTGCTGGCCCAACGTGGATTGATGCCGGTGCCGGGCGGTTATACCTGGCGCACCGATAACCGCCTGACCTTACCGTCGCCGCTGCGTCTGACCACCGAACAGGCGATGGCCTTCGTCCAGCGAGTCAGTTGTCCTGCAAAACTGGTGGTGGCTGCCGACGGCATGCTCGCCAAACATCCCGAGTTGCTGGAGCGTCTACCCTTTAGCCGTGAACAGCTGCCTGGCGGCCATCATTTACACCTGAATGACGAACCCGGCGCCGACCTTGTCGCAGACTGTTTCAATCGGTTGTTCGCCGTTCCTTGACTTGCGCCGGGCAACTGTCGAGGCTGGGCGGGTTGAAATGGGAGACAACCATGATAGATCTCTACACCGCTGCGACCCCGAATGGCCACAAGGTCTCTATCGTGATCGAGGAACTCGGCCTGCCCTACACGGTGCACGCCTTGAGTTTCGACAAAAAGGAACAGAAGTCCGAGGGCTTCCTAAAGATCAATCCCAATGGCCGGATTCCGGCGATTGTCGACCGCGCCAACGGCGATTTCGCCGTCTTTGAATCCGGCGCGATCCTGATTTACCTGGCTGAACTGAGCGGCAAACTGCTGCCAACAGACCCCAAGGGGCGTTCAGTGGTCTTGCAATGGCTGATGTTCCAGATGGGTGGAATCGGCCCGATGCAGGGTCAGGCCAACGTGTTTTTCCGTTATTTTCCGGAGAAACTCCAGGGCGCCATCGATCGCTATCAACATGAAACCCGCCGCCTCTATGAAGTGCTCGACACGCGCCTGCAAGCCGTGGAGTTTCTGGCCGGTGAATACAGCATTGCCGACATTGCCACTTATCCGTGGGTCCGTGGCCATGAGTGGTCCGGTGTCGAGGTCGACGGTTTGCCGGCCCTGCAGCGCTGGATGGCAACCATGGAGGCGCGTCCGGCGGTACAGCGCGGTTTGCTGGTGCCTGAGCGCATCGATGACGCCAGTATCATCAAGGGTGCCCAGGCCATGCTGATCCGATGAGTCTATCCATGCGTTCATTCAGTCTGCTGGCGCTGTGTTGCTTCAGTCCGCTGTTATTTGCCGCCGATGTCCCGGGCAGTCAGGACCTGCCGATCGTGCCGCGTATGGCCGATGCGCAGATCGTTGACTATCGTCCGGTCGCCGAACTTGAGCGGATCTATCCACTGGGCTCGATCCGCAAAATCAGCGGCCAGTTGCGCTTTGACGGCCAGGTCGCTGCCCGAGGGCAAACCACTTCGGTAACCTACGAGTTGCCACCGGAGCATTCCTCCACCGAGGCCTTCACCGCCGCGCGTGAAGCCTTGCAGAAGCAGGACGCCCAGTTGCTGTTCTGGTGCCAGGCCCGTGATTGCGGTGAAAGCAGCCTGTGGGCCAATGATGTCTTCGGCAATGCCAAGCTTTATGGCGCTGATGATCAGCAAGCATATTTGCTGTTGCGCCTGGCGGCCCCACAGGACAACACGCTGGTGGCGCTTTACAGCATCACGCGCGGCAATCGAAAAGCGTATCTGCACGTCGAACAGTTTGACGCCGCCGCGCCGCTGGGTGACTTGCTGCCGACTTCTGCAACCTTGCTTCGAGAGCTCAAAAGCACCGGTGAACTCGATTTCCCCAAATTGACCGGCGATCCTGACGATACCTGGTTGCGCCTGATCTCTCGTGGGCTGAATCTGGACACCACGTTGCGGGTCAGTGTTTCCGGGCCGAAGGCCGAAGCCTGGCGACAGGCACTGATCGGGCAGGGTGTGCGTACCGCCAGGATGGAAGCGGGTAGCGTCGAAGGTGCTGGCTTGCACATCGAACTGTTGCGATAAGCTTTATCAGGCGAACGTACAAGCTACGTTCGCCTACTCTTTTGCGGACTGACTTTTTTCGAGATTTAGATGATCAATAACGATCGGCTGTTGGTGCAGATCCTGCTCCTGGTGCTGTTTGGCGCGAGCTTCTGGGTGATGGCGCCGTTCTGGTCGGCGCTGTTCTGGGGTGCGGTGCTGGCGTTTGCCAGTTGGCCGCTGATGCGTTTGCTGACGCGTTTGCTCAACGGTCGCGAATCTCTGGCGGCCGCAGTGCTGACGCTGGGCTGGATGTTGCTGGTGGCGTTGCCGTTGGTTTGGCTGGGGTTCAACCTCGCGGACCATGTGCGCGATGCCACGGCGTTCATCAAGGATGTGCAGGTGGACGGGCTGCCGGAAGCGCCGACCTGGCTGGGCAGTATTCCCTTGGTGGGCGAGCGGCTGGTGGGAGTCTGGAACAGCATCGATCAGCAGGGCGCGGCGATGATGCTGGCGGTCAAACCTTATCTGGGCCAGGTCGGCAATTGGTTGCTGGCGCGCAGTGCGCAGATTGGCGGCGGGATACTTGAGCTGACGTTGAGTATCGTCTTCGTGTTCTTTTTCTACCGTGACGGGCCGCGTCTGGCGGCGTTTGTTCATGGGTTGTTGGAACGTCTGATTGGTGACCGTGCCGGGTATTACATTGAATTGGTGGCGGGCACGGTGCAGCGGGTGGTGAACGGCGTGATCGGGACGGCGGCGGCCCAGGCGGTTCTGGCGTTGATCGGGTTTTTGATTGCCGGGGTGCCCGGGGCGCTGGTGTTGGGGATCGTCACGTTTTTGTTGAGCCTGATCCCGATGGGGCCGCCGCTGGTGTGGATTCCGGCCACGGCCTGGCTGGCCTGGAAGGGTGAGTACGGGATGGCGGTGTTTCTCGGAATTTGGGGGATGTTCATCATCAGTGGCGTCGACAACGTGCTCAAACCGTACCTGATCAGCCGGGGCGGTAATTTGCCATTGGTGATTGTCCTGCTCGGGGTGTTTGGCGGGCTGATTGCCTTCGGGTTTATTGGCTTGTTCATCGGCCCGACGTTGTTGGCGGTGGCCTACAGCTTGCTGAACGACTGGAGCAAGAGTCAGGCTCGGGTTGAGGATCGCCGGCCCTGAGATTTTTGTTGGAGATTAGGGCCTCTTCGTCGGAACGCCGCCCGGAGCAAGCTCGCTCCCACATTGATTTTGTATCGATAACAAATTATGTGATCAATGCAGATCAACTGTGGGAGCGAGCCTGCTCGCGATGCTTTTGACTTAGGTCGCGACGTTCAGGTATTTACCCACGGTCGCCACGTTGTCGAGCGAGTACTGCTTGCTCAGGTTGGCGATCATTTTGTTCAGGGCTTCGGTCACGTTCGACTGATCGGTGGAACTGTCGGTGTTTCGCTCGCGGCCGGCTTGTAACGCCGCTTTCAACTCGTCGCTGCTGACGCCGCCACTGCTGTCGCTATCCAGCACTTTGAGCAACGCAGCGCTGGTATCGGTGCCGGTCGATGAGGTGCTGCTGGTCTGCAACGCGCTGGTCAGTTCGGTGGCGGTGACACTGCCGTCGCTGTCCGCATCGAGCTGGCTGAACAGTTCCTCGCTGGACACTTGTTGAGGTGGCGGCGGAGGAGGGGCGAGGCTGGCGGCGAGTTCGTCCTGGCTGACGGAGCCGTCTTCGTTCTTGTCCAGAGCCGAGAAGATTTCTGTGCTGTCGGCGCTGCTGCCGGCGTTGGCCAGGCCGTTGCTCAGTTCATCGCTGCTGATGGCGCCGTCACCGTCGGCGTCCAGGGCGCTGATCAGCGCGTCAGCCAGTTCGGTGTTCGGTGCCTGGTCCCGTGGCGGTGGCGGTGGCGGGGCCATCGCGGCCATTTCTTCGCTGCTCAGGCTGCCGCTTTCGTCGCTGTCCAGGTCGGCGAAATTCTGGCTTAGGCTGACCAGTAGGCCGTCGTCGGTTTTCTGCGACAGGGCGCTCTTGAGTTCATCCTGATCCACCGCGCCATCGCTGTTGCTGTCGAGTTTGGCGAGCAATTCTTTCTGAAATTGCTGACTGCGGGCGGAGCTGGTTGTGGTGCTACTGGTGCTGGTATAGCTCGTGTAACTGCTGACGCTACCGATCATTGCGCTCACTCCTTGGAATGGATAACCGGTGGGTGCACCGGCTTATGCAGCCTCAAGGGGCAAGTTGTCGCGGGTATGTGAGGTTTGTACCGAACGGTACACAGAGCACGACGGATCCTGTAGCAGCTGGCGAAGCCTGCGTTCGGCTGCGAAGCAGTCGTGAAATCAAGCGCTGCGTTCTTTCAGATTTATCGAGGAGGAAAATTGACGACTGCTGCGCAGCCGAACGCAGGCTTCGCCAGCTGCTACACGGATCGAGGTAACCGTATAACGGCGGTCAAACCACCACCGGGCGTTTCTTCCAGGCTCAACTGTCCGCCCAGGCGTTCGGCCGCCTCGCGGGCGATGGTCATGCCTAGCCCGACCCCGCCGGAGTTGCGGTTGCGCGAACCTTCCAGGCGAAAGAACGGCTCGAACACAGCTTCACGTTTATCCGCCGCAATACCCGGCCCATGGTCGATGACCCGGATCACCAGGGTTTCGCGCGTGTCTTCGAGCGTAATCATGGCCTGCCCGGCATAACGCAGGGCATTGTCCAGCAGGTTGTTGATGCACGAACGCAAGGCCATCGGCTGCACTTGCAACGGTGCGCAGTGGCCGCTGGTGAGCACATCGGCGCCCTGGTCCTGGGCGTTTTCACTCAGGGATTCGACCAGCGCCTGCACGTCCATCCATTGCAGGACCTCACTGGTGCGCTGCTCGTGCAGGTAGGTGAGGGTGGCGTCGAGCATGCTGATCATGTCGTCCAGATCCTGACGCATCTGGCCTTGCAGCTTGTTGTCGTCGATCTGCTCCAGCCGCAGCTTGAGCCGCGACAACGGCGTGCGCAGGTCGTGGGAGACGGCGCCCAGCATCCGCGAGCGTTGCTGCACTTGTTCACGAATGCGTTGCTGCATCTTGTTGAAGGTGTGTGCCGCTTGCCGTGCTTCCCGTGGGCCGGACTCATCCAGAGGCGGGCTGTCGAGGTTTTCGCTCAGTCGCTCGGCCGCATCGCTCAGGCGCTGGATCGGCCGGCTCAGCAGTTTGGCGCCGTACCAGGCGGCGATGATCAGCGAGACCAGCTGAAAGGTCAGCGGCACCAAGGGGCCGCCGAACCACGGCCGCGGTGGCCGATTTCCGAAGCGCGGGTCCATCGGCGGGCGCTGTCCGTCGAAGTTTTCGGAAAACCCCGGCGGCGGAGGGGGCGGCGGCGGGCCGTAATAGTGAAACCAGAAAAACGCCAACAAGTGCGCCAGGATGATCGCCACCAGCAGCATGCCAAACAGGCGGCCGAAGAGCGTATCGAAGCGCGCACGCATCAGCCGATGTCTCTGGCGTCGAACAGATAACCCTCACCGCGAACGGTTTTGATCAGTTGCGGGGCTTTGGGGTCATCACCGAGTTTCTGGCGCAGGCGCGAGACCAGCAAGTCGATGCTGCGATCAAAGGCTTCGATCGAGCGACCGCGAGCAGCATCCAGCAATTGTTCGCGGCTGAGTACCCGGCGCGGACGTTCGATGAACACCCAGAGCAAACGGAACTCGGCGTTGGACAGCGGCACCACCAGGCCATCAGCGGCGATCAATTGGCGCAGCACGCTGTTCAGGCGCCAGTTGTCGAAACGGATGTTCGCCCGTTGTTCGGTGCGATCGTCGCGTACCCGGCGCAGGATTGTCTGGATGCGCGCCACCAATTCTCGCGGTTCGAACGGCTTGGCCATGTAATCGTCGGCACCCAGTTCCAGGCCGATGATCCGGTCGGTGGGTTCGCAGCGGGCAGTGAGCATCAGGATCGGGATGTCCGATTCGGCGCGTAGCCAGCGGCACAGTGACAAACCGTCTTCGCCGGGCAGCATCAGGTCGAGCACCACCACGTCGAAATGCTCCGCTTGCAGCGCCAGGCGCATCGCGGCGCCATCGGTGACGCCGCTGGCGTGAATGTTGAACCGGGCCAGATAGTCGATCATCAATTCGCGGATCGGGACGTCATCGTCGACGATCAGGGCGCGAATGCTCCAGCGTTTGTCGTCGCCGGGCGCTTTTTGATCGTCGTTCACAGGTGTGTGGAGGTTGTGCATGCGTGCGTTCATCTGCCAGGTAGGCTGCCAACCACAAAGATGGGCTGCGAGGTTGTGGTTTCAGCATAGGCGTCCGGCCCGGAGGCGGGAAGTGCTGTAGGACGTGTTGCGGCTGCCGAAGGTAACGTTGAAGGGTGTTGCAGGCGTGTCATGTGTGTATCTGACTCGACACAATGGGTGCAAGGGCTAGTCTTGCTTGAGCCGCCTCGACGAATTACCGATCATCGGGTCCCGCAGAGGCGCTGGTTCCGCTACAATGCGCGCCGATTTCGACCTGCCTGAGAGCCCACTCATGTCCGCCTGCCAGACTCCTATCATCGTCGCCCTGGATTTCCCCACCCGTGACGCCGCACTGAAGCTGGCCGATCAGTTGGACCCGAAGCTGTGCCGGGTCAAAGTCGGTAAAGAACTGTTCACCAGCTGCGCTTCGGAAATCGTTGGCACCCTGCGTGACAAGGGTTTCGAAGTGTTCCTGGACCTCAAGTTCCACGACATCCCGAACACCACCGCCATGGCCGTCAAGGCGGCTGCGGAGATGGGCGTGTGGATGGTCAATGTGCACTGCTCCGGTGGATTGCGCATGATGGCCGCGTGCCGCGAAGTGCTCGACCAGCGCACCGGTCCGAAACCACTGCTGATCGGCGTGACCGTGCTGACCAGCATGGAGCGTGAAGACCTGGCGGGTATAGGTCTGGATATCGAGCCGCAGGAGCAAGTGTTGCGCCTGGCCGCGTTGGCGGAAAAAGCCGGGATGGACGGTCTGGTTTGTTCGGCTATGGAAGCCCAGGCCCTGAAATCTGCGCACCCGTCGTTGCAACTGGTGACCCCGGGGATTCGTCCAGCGGGCAGCGCCCAGGACGATCAGCGCCGCATTCTGACGCCGCGTCAGGCGCTGGATGCCGGTTCCGATTATCTGGTGATCGGCCGTCCGATCAGCCAGGCCGCGGATCCGGCCAAGGCGTTGGCAGCTGTGGTTGCCGAACTGGCGTAAAAAGATCGCAGGCTGCGCCAGCTCCTACAGGGGAATGGGATCCCGTGTAGGAGCTGCCGAAGGCTGCGATCTTTTGTTTTACGGCTTTTAAACCTTCAGCACCAACTTCCCGAAATTCTCGCCGCTGAACAACTTCATCAGCGTCTCCGGGAACGTCTCCAGTCCTTCAACAATATCTTCCTTGCTTTTGAGTTGCCCCTTGGCCATCCAGCCGGCCATTTCCTGTCCGGCGGCGGCGAACTGCGCGGCATAGTCCATCACCACAAAGCCTTCCATCCGGGCGCGGTTGACCAGCAACGCCAGGTAGTTGGCCGGGCCTTTGACCGCTTCCTTGTTGTTGTACTGGCTGATGGCACCACAGATCACCACCCGCGCCTTCATGGCCAGGCGACTCAACACCGCGTCGAGGATATCGCCGCCGACGTTATCGAAATACACATCGACACCTTTCGGACATTCGCGCTTGAGGCCGGCGTGGACGTCTTCGTTTTTGTAATCGATGGCACCGTCAAAACCCAGTTCGTCGATCAGGAACTGGCACTTGTCCGCGCCCCCGGCAATGCCGATGACGCGGCAACCTTTGATCTTGGCGATCTGCCCGGCAATGCTGCCCACTGCGCCGGCCGCGCCCGACAGCACCACGGTGTCGCCAGCCTTTGGCGCGCCGACATCGAGCAGGGCGAAATAGGCGGTCATCCCGGTCATGCCCAGCGCCGACAGATAGCGGGGCAGAGGCGCCAGTTTCGGATCGACCTTGTAGAAACCTCGTGGCTCGCCGAGGAAGTAATCCTGCACGCCCAGGGCACCGTTGACGTAGTCCCCGACCACGAAGCCCGGATTATTCGAGGCAACGACTTTGCCTACGCCCAATGCGCGCATCACTTCGCCGATACCGACCGGCGGGATGTAGGACTTGCCCTCGTTCATCCAGCCACGCATGGCCGGGTCCAGGGACAGGTATTCGTTTTTGACCAGAATCTGACCCGCAGCCGGTTCGCCGACTGGCACTTCTTGATAGGTAAAGGTCTCGCGGGTTGCCGCGCCCACCGGACGTTTGGCGAGCAGGAACTGGCGATTGGTCTGGGTTGTCATGACAGGCACTCAAGATGAATGAAGCCTTGTTGATAGACCTTCATGATCGATGCCGCAAGTTTGGCTGATGCGGCGAATGCACATCGATCCAGTGCAGTGATAGTCAAACCGGCGGTTTTATCACTGTTACTCATGGGCACCCAACCGGCCTCCTGATAGTGCTGCCGCACCGCGGGCCCTTGTGGCTAGATTGAGAATACGCGATCCCCCGCATCTTCTCTTCGAGGACATAACAATGAGCATGACGTTTTCTGGCCAGGTCGCCGTGGTGACGGGCGCTGCCAATGGCATTGGCCGCGCGACCGCCCAGGCATTCGCTGCTGAAGGCTTGAAAGTGGTAGTGGCCGACTTGGACGCGGCGGGTGGTGAGGGCACGGTAGCGCTGATTCGTACAGCTGGCGGTGAAGCCACCTTCGTGCGCTGCAATGTCACGCTGGAAAGCGATGTAAAAAATCTGATGGACGAGGTGGTCAATACCTACGGCCGTCTCGACTATGCCTTCAACAATGCCGGCATCGAGATCGAGAAAGGCAAGTTGGCCGAAGGCACGGTCGATGAGTTCGACGCGATCATTGGCGTCAACGTTAAAGGCGTCTGGTTGTGCATGAAGTATCAGTTGCCATTACTGCTGGCCCAGGGCGGCGGTGCGATCGTCAACACCGCATCGGTAGCTGGCCTTGGGGCTGCGCCGAAGATGAGTATTTACGCGGCGTCGAAACATGCGGTGATCGGCCTGACCAAGTCGGCGGCTATCGAATACGCCAAGAAAAAGATTCGGGTGAACGCGGTGTGTCCGGCAGTGATCGACACCGACATGTTCCGCCGTGCCTATGAAGCCGACCCGAAGAAAGGTGAGTTCGCCAATGCCATGCACCCGGTCGGGCGCATCGGCAAGGTCGAGGAAATTGCCAGTGCGGTGCTGTACCTGTGCAGTGACGGCGCAGCGTTCACCACGGGGCATTCGCTGGCGGTGGACGGTGGCGTTACGGCGTTCTGAAACCAGGCACTGCAACGTAGGAAAAAACCCGCATTTGTGCGGGTTTTTTTTCGGTTCCTTAAAGGTGCCGGGGCAATGTGTTTCAAATGGTTAGAACTGAGGGTTTTGGGGGCGTTGTCGCACAGCTGATCGGCCGATCCTGTGATTAACTGTTTCCCGCAAAACGGACAGGAGTTTGCTTGCTCATGGAGTTGAGAATCGATCGACAGGCATTGGTGCCGGTCGTACAGCAAATCGTCGACGCGTTAGCCAGCTGGCTCCGTCGTGGCGAGGTGCCGCCGGGGACGCGTTTGCCTTCTGTGCGGCAAATCGCCCGGATCAATTTGCTCAGTCAGTCCAGCGTCGTTGAGGCCTGTGAGCGTCTGGTGGCTCAAGGGGTGCTCGCGTCGCGTCATGGCGCCGGTTTCATAGTCGCCATGCCAGCGCTGGCCGCTCAGGGGCAACAGGATTGCCCCCGGTTCGAGGGGGCAGAAGTGAAGCAGGGCGGCACCTCGGGCGAACTCAAACTGGGGTGCGGCGGACTGCCCGAGAGCTGGCGCGAAACTGACGACCTGAGCTACGCGATCCGTCAGGTCAGTCGCTCCGACATGGCCGGCCTGTTCAACTACAGCACGCCGCTGGGCCTGCCAGCCTTGCGCCAGCAGATTCACAAACGGCTGAAACAGCTGGATATCGTGGTGGAGGAAAGCCGGATCCTGACAACGGCGGGGGCCAGTCAGGGGCTGGACCTGATCGTGCGGACCTTGTTCAAGCCGGGTGATTGCGTGGTGGTGGAGAATCCCGGTTATTCCTTGCTGTTCGATTTGCTCAGGCTGCACGGGATCAGCATGATCGAGGTGCCGCGAACCCCGCGCGGGCCGGACGTTGAAGCGCTTGAGGCGCTGCTGGTTAAGTACAGGCCCTGCGGGATCTTCATCAATAGCTTCTATCACAATCCCACTGGCAGCAGCCTGGCGCCGGCGGTGGCGCAGCGGGTTCTGCAACTGGCCAAAACTTATGGCCTTCTGGTAATCGAAGACGATGTCTATGCGGATTTTCACAGCGGCCCCGGTACGCGCCTCGCTGCGTTAGGTATCGATGACAACGTGATCTACGTCGGCAGCTACTCCAAAACCCTCAGCAGTTCGTTACGGGTCGGTTTTGTAGTGGCCGGCGCCGGGGTTATTTCGCAACTGGCCGAGGTCAAGATGATCAGCAGCATGGGCGCTTCACGGTTTTGCGAGTCGGTGTTGGCCAGCCTGTTGGCCAGCGGCGCCTATCGCAAATTGGTCCAGCGCCAGCGCCAGCGTTTGAGCAGTGACAGGGAGGCGGCGTTGCAAGTGCTTGAAGACGCCGAGTGGGAGGTGTTCGGCAAGCCGGTCGGAGGCCTGTTCATCTGGGCGCGATCGCGGATGTCCGACTACGCTCAGGTGCGCAAACAAGCCCAGCGCTTCGGTGTCCTGTTGTCTTCTGCGACGGCATTCAGTCCCACCGCAGAGGCCAATGACTGGCAGCGTATCAATGTGGCCTATGCCTGTGATCCGCGAGCCCGGGCGTTTTTTCAGGCCACCGCTCTGGATCGACCTCAAGCGTTCTGAAAACGACGTGAGCGTAGCTTTTTGCCATTATTCCGACGCCAGAGACTTGTGTTGACACAGGCCCGTTGCGAATCTGCGTCAACAGACTATGTCAGGGGACTAAGTGCAATGATTTCGGCCGTGCAAGGACGTTTTGCCAACCTCGGTATGGCGAAAAAACTGGGTGTCGGGTTTGTACTGGTGCTGCTGTTGACCGCCTTGGTGGCGGCCATCGGCGTATGGTCCCTGCAAACCATCAGCCAGCGCTTCGACGGGCTCAAGCAGATGTCGTCGCTCAACAGCGGTTTGCTCAAGGTGAGACTGCTCGAGCAGGAATACGCCTTGCACGGCAATCCGAAAACCGCCGATGCCCTGCACGAGGGCGTTGACGGCCTGATCGCCCTGGCAACCCAGTTGAAAGCGGCGTCTGCGGCCAACGTGCCGGTGATGAATGACGTCGAGCAGTCCCTGGGGGCTTACCGCAAGGCCTTTGACGAGTTCGTCTCGCTCAGCCAGGCCAAGGACCTGGCACTGGAAATGGCCAGTTGGTCGGTGTCCAGCGTGGCCAATAACCTCGACGTGTTGCAGGCCGGGCTGGCCGATGACGGCGCTTATACCTTGAAGGAGTCCGAAGGCAAGGACGGTGGTCAGTTTATCGAACAGGCCAATCAGGTCAGCCAGGTGTCGCGGTTGATGTTGCAAGCCATGAACGAAGCGCGTGTGCGCCTGGACCTGAGCCGCAAGGGCGACGACAGCGCAGGGCAGGGCAAGATCGAGCAGGCCGACCAGGCACTGACCCAGGCCGAGCAGCTGAAAACCACGGTCAAGGATGAGGGTTACCAGACGGTCCTCAATGAAGTGGTCGGACACATTGGCGGATTCAGCGAAAAACTCGCTGAGTACACCGGCCTGCTGGCGCAGGAAAAAACGGTCTATGAGCAGCTGCATCAGCGCGCCGCTCAGGTGGTGGCGCGGGTGGATCAGGCCTATGTCGCCGAAGACCAGTCAATGCAGGCGGAGCTGAAAAAGAACTCGCTGCTGATCATCGGTTCCTCGGCGCTGGCGCTGCTGGTCGGGCTGATTGCGGCCTGGGTGATTACCCGGTTGATCGTGGCACCGCTGCGCAGTGTGATCCGTGTTGCTCAACAGATTGCCTCTGGCGATTTGAGTGCAACGGTTGAAGTGACCCGTCGTGATGAGATCGGGCAGCTGATGCAGGCCATGCAGCAGATGGGCGCGGGGCTTAGCAGTATTGTCAGCGGTTTGCAGGCGGGTATCGAACAGTTGGCCAGTTCGGCGCAGTCGCTGTCGGCGGTGACCGAGCAGACCAACCTTGAAGTCAGCAGCCAGAAGGAAGAAACCGAACAGGTTGCTACCGCGATGAATCAGATGACCGCCACCGTGCACGACGTTGCGCGTAACGCGGAGGAGGCTGCCCAGGCGGCGCAGACGGCCGACGGCAAGGTTGAAAGTGGTCAGCAGGTGGTGCGCCAGAGCATGGCGCGGATCGAACAGTTGGCGGATTCCGCCACCTCGGCCAGTTCGAGCATCGAAAGTTTGAGTGCCGAGATCCAGAACATCGGTACGGTGCTGAGCGTCATCAAGAGTGTGGCTGAGCAAACCAATCTGTTGGCCCTCAACGCCGCGATCGAGGCGGCTCGAGCCGGCGAGCAGGGCAGGGGCTTTGCGGTGGTGGCCGATGAAGTGCGGGCACTGGCCAAGCGCACTCAGCAATCGACCGAGGAGATTGAACGACTGGTGAGCGCCTTGCGCTCGGCGGCTCAGTCTTCTGTTCAACAGATTCAGAACAGTGGCGAGCTGGTGAAGCTGGCGGTGAGTGATGCGTTGCAGACTGAGAGTGCGCTGGGGAGTATCGCGGCGGCAGTGTCATTGATTCAGCAGATGAACCAGCAGATTGCAGCGGCTGCCGAGGAGCAGAGTTCAGTGGCCGAGGAGATTAATCGCAGCGTCACGAGTATTCGGGCCAGTGCGGATCAGTCTTCGTTAGCGATGCAGGGGAATGCGGCTTCCAGTATTGAGTTGGCGCAGTTGGGGGTTGAGTTGAAGGGGATGGTGGGGCACTTTCGGCTCTGATTTTTGATTGGGTACATATCCGTTGCTGCGGTAACGGCCACTTAGGGTTTCGCCCTTACGGCGACTCACTTTTTTTTCAAACGCCAAAATAAAGTAAGCAAAAAAAGGCTCGCCCCGAGCGTCCGGCCCCTCGCTTAGGCTCGGCGTTCCTTCGTTCCGGTATCCATCCGGGGACACTGCCCTCCGGTCTGCTTCGCGACGACCTACATGCAGCGTGTTCGACTGCGTCGAACGGCGCTGCGCGCCACTCCCCGGATGAACACCTCCACTCAGCCTCCCGAAGGGGCGGGTAGATCAAAAGCGGTCCGAGGCGGCCTACCGGCCGACCTATCTTTTCTGTGTGTGCTCCCCATCAAACTCAACGCAAAAAAAAGCCACCTGTCTAGGTGGCTTTTCTACTTTTTGTAGATCAGTCGTAGATCACTTTTTTCTTCCAGTCCGCATCGGCCTCGACGTCTTTGAGGCCTTCGGTCAGCTGGTTCACTTCGCCTTCTACCGGGGCGATGTTGTCCATGACTTGTGCGTTGGCGCGAGCCAGGAGTTTTTCCAGGTATTCCAGCTGTTCGGCGTAGACCTGGGGTTCCTGTTGTTTGCGCAGGTATTGCACGCCGCGTTCGAATGCCAGGCGGGCCTGGCCGGGCTGGTTCTGTTGCAGGGCGTGCTGGCCAAGATTGTTGAAGAATTCGATGTGCAGCAGGACCAGGATGTGGCGAACTTCGCGGATCCAGCGTTTGGCTTCGTTGGTCGGCAGGAAGCCGTCCTGTGCAGCGCGAGTGATTTGGCCGTGCAGGGCTTCGAGCAGGAAGCGTACGTCTTTGGCTTTGGCTTCGGTCTGGATCGGTGCCGGCGGGTTGTTGACCGGGATCGATTCGCCCTGGCCGACCAGGGCGCTCAGTTCGCCGATCCGTGCCTTGAGGTTGGAGCTGGTTTTTTCCAGATGGAGCAGGCGTTGGCAGACGTTCAGTTCCAGACGGGTCAACAGCAGCTTGAGTGCCGGTGTCATCAACTGGCCGGGGAAGGTCTCGGTGATTTCGCCGCAACGACGCAGACGATCGTTGAGCTCAACCTTGGCGCGGGCCTTTTCCAGCTTATTGTTTTCCACCACATGGTTCATGTAGCCAATGGCGATCAATAGTGCGATCCCGGCTACGACTAGCAGGGTGATCATGAGTGGTGTCACCGGTAAGACCTCTTTATGGGGTTCGCGTGCGAGTGTAGTGGCTTGGCATGGGGACGCATAGCGCCGCTCGGCGAGTTGAATCGGCTACTGCACTGCCTGTATCGGCCGCGTTCCTGCTTATATAAGTAATAGCGTGCGAGGTGCACATTGCCATCATCTTTGGCGTGGGTGGACTATAACGTCTTGGCGGGTGTCAGAATATAGGCGTCAAACGCCGGGCGACGGAAATGCCGGATTAGTGTCTCAAAGCAGGGCGAAGTCATTGATTTAAATAAATTTATATCTGGGGGTTGACGACCCCTCAATCCATCCATAGAATGCGCGCCACTTACAGCGTAAAGCACACAGCGAAACGCGGTAGGGAGTGAATGTTGTACGTGTGTCCCCTTCGTCTAGTGGCCTAGGACACCGCCCTTTCACGGCGGTAACAGGGGTTCGAGTCCCCTAGGGGACGCCAATGCGGGAATAGCTCAGTTGGTAGAGCACGACCTTGCCAAGGTCGGGGTCGCGAGTTCGAGTCTCGTTTCCCGCTCCAATTTTAAACAGTGTTGCTTTCGGGCAGGGCTGAGTGAAACCAGAACCGGTATCTTCGGATGCGGATTTGGGCACTGAAATACACACCATGTGTTTCAGTTAGCGTGTCCCCTTCGTCTAGTGGCCTAGGACACCGCCCTTTCACGGCGGTAACAGGGGTTCGAGTCCCCTAGGGGACGCCATTTGCGGGAATAGCTCAGTTGGTAGAGCACGACCTTGCCAAGGTCGGGGTCGCGAGTTCGAGTCTCGTTTCCCGCTCCATATTTAACGAAAACGCCGCTCAGCAATGAGCGGCGTTTTTGTTTGTGTGTAATCCATAAAAAAGGACCTTAAGAGGTCCTTTTTTTGTTTGTGTTGGAATCAACCCATCGGACCCGCCTGAACAGCGGGTCCGAAAGAACATCAGAGTTTCGGCAACTGCCCGATGCGCCCCATCATCTCCGTCACGATCTGCAGGTCCAGCAGGAACTGGTCGACGGTCTTGAACTCGTTGTCAGTGTGGCCGGTGTACTTGACCTCGGGCCGTGCCAGGCCGAATTGCACGCCATTGGGCAGCTCATGCACCGAGGTGGCGCCGGCGGAAGAGCCGAACTTATGTTCCATGCCCAGGTTTTCAGTGGACACAGCCAGCAACGCCTTGACCCACTCACCTTCAGGATTGCGATACATCGGCTCGGCAATCGAGTAGTCGAAGGCCACCGCAACGTGGGTCTTTTTGCTCCAGGCGCCAAGCTTATCGGCAATTTCGGTCTTGAGCGTTTCCGGGGACTTACCTTTCGGTACCCGCAGGTTGACTGCGAGCTTGAAGGCTTTATCGTCCATCCCGACATAGGTCAGGGAAGCGGTCAGCGGTCCCATGAAGGCATCGGAAAAACCGACCCCCAATTTCCCACCCAGGTAATCCAGCCCCCAGTTGTCGGCAGCGTAGCGGGCGGCGTCGGTGATGTGGTTGTGCTTGAGCGCGACCTTGCCGTCGAGACTGTTGATGAACTCCAGCATCCTGGCCACCGGGTTGACGCCGGACTCGGGCTCGGAGGAGTGGGCGGAGACGCCGGTGACCGTCAGCTTGACGTCCTTGCCATCGACCTTGGCGGTCACGTCGAAGTTGCCGCCATTGCGCTTGGCATAATCAGCCCCGGCCTTCTGCAAACTGGCGGCCAATTCAGCGGGCTTGTCGCTCAACAGGATGGCAACGGAAGTCGAGGGAATCTGGTTGGTGGCCATGCCGCCGGTCATCGAGATGATTTCAGCGCCCTTGCCCTCTGCCTTGCGCTTGGCGAAGTTCGCCATGACAGTGCCGTAGCCTTTCTCGGCGATCACCACCGGGTAGCCACCATCCAGCGCCAGGTTGTAGTTGGGTGTCGGGTTGTTTTCGAAGTAATAGGGGATGGCGTCGCCGGTGGTTTCTTCGGTGGTGTCGACCAGCAACTTGAAATTCCTGGCCAGCGGCAGCTTCTCTTCCTTGATGACCTTCATGGCATAGAGCGCCACCACGATGCCGTTCTTGTCATCCTCGGTGCCGCGGCCATACATGCGGTCGCCGATCAGGGTGACCTTGAACGGATCGAGTTTGGTGCCGTCTTTCAGGACCCAGTTTTCTGGTGTCACGGGTACCACGTCGGCATGGGCGTGAATGCCCACGACTTCATCGCCACTGCCTTCGAGGGATATTTCATAGACACGATTGTCGATGTTACGGAAGTTCAGATTGAAGGCCTGGGCCAGGCCCTTGATCTTGTCGGCGATCTTGATGAATTCGGGATTGTCGTGCTGGGCAACACCGTCCACGCGAAAGGTCGGGATGGCCACCAGCTCGCGCAGGGTCTCGGTGGCGGCGCTGCCGTACTTAACGCGTGCATAGAGGCCGAGCAGGCGATGGATCTCGTTCTGCTGTTCGGGGGAAAGGGTCTTGTTGTCGAGAAAGGCACTGATGGCCGGGCCGAGGTCGTCGGTTTTGCCAAGGTCGCTTTTGGCCAGGCCTCCCAGGAACTGCCTGAAATCCGTTACCGATGCGTCGCTGAAGGTCTTGAGGATGGCCGCGCTCTGTTGCGGGGTGATGTTAGCGTGCGCGGTCAGGGTGAACGACGAAAGGCTGGCCAGTATCAGGGTCGACGCGGCCAGGTACTTGAGTGAGAAATTCATTGCGGGGGGCATTCCTTTGCAGGCGTTTGTGAGAAGTTTCTGATCGATGGGGCAAGAAAACGTTCCCAAACTAACACCACGAGTGAGCAGTACGGGAGTCCCTGAAGTGAGATCTGTCGCACAGAAATGCAAAAGCGACGCGGAAACGAAAAAGGCCCGCCAGTCGACTGAGCGGGCCTTTTGCATGGGCGAAGGTTTTACATCGACAGAATCAGGCGCCCGGCGAACAGGATCAGAATCACCCCCATGGTGCGTTCGAACCAGTGCCCCATGCGCATAAACAGCAGGCGTACCCGAGCACTGGAAAAGAACAGCGCGACGATCACAAACCACAGCGCATTCACAAAACACATCCAGATTCCGTAAAGCGCCTGGATCTTCAGTGGCGTTGTGGCGCTGATGATGGTGGTGAAGATCGCCAGGAAAAACAGTGTGGCTTTCGGGTTGGTCGCGTTGGTCAGGAAGCCGGTGGTAAATGCCTTCAGCAACGTTTGTTCTACGACCGGTTCGTCAGGCTTGTCGCCTTCCAGTACGGTCTTGGGTTTGCTGCGCAACAGGCTGACACCGAGGTACAAAATGTAAGCGCCACCCACAACCTTGGCCACCGTCAGCAGCCAAGGTGTCGTGTGCATCAGCGCGCCGACGCCGAGCAAGGTGTAAAGCACATGCACGGAAATGCCCGCGCCGATGCCCAGCGCCGTGCAAATCCCGACCAGTCGACCGAAACGTACGCTCTGACGGATGGTCACTGCGAAGTCCGGTCCGGGTGCAACCACGGCCAGAAAGTGGATAGTTGCCAGCGCCAGAAACTCGCCCAGGTAATTCGAAAGCATCTCAACTCCAGAAAGTAAGGGGTGAAGCATTGCCGCGATAGCCGACAAAGAACGAAAGGCTCAAGCGCGGATCAGCCACACCCGGTGTCACCGAGTGCATGCAGCGCGAATTGAACATGATGAAATCACCCGGCTCGGGAAGAATCTCCAGGGTCGGAGTCCCGAGCAGAGCCGGATCGATTCCGTAACTGTCGCCACGCATTTCGTCGAACTGGTCCGGGGAGATGTCGTGGTCCCACATCTGCAGTGCACCGCCTTCGGCGGGCATGTTCAGGTAAACATTGCAGGCGAACTGCGCTTCCAGGCTCTTGGCCTGGTAACTGTCCGGGGCGTCCTTGGCGAAAATGTCGTGGTGGGCCAGAAAACAGATCCCGGGTTTCACCACCCGGGACAGCCCGACATACATCTTGCGACCGTAGAGATTTTCCAGGTGCGCACCCGCCGGCCAGGACTCGTCGAGCATGCAGCGCAGGGTGTCGACGGGGGACGAATAGGGCGCACACCGGTTGCGTAATTCCGCAATGTTGCGGGTGGCGCGTTCGAAATAATCTTCGATCAGCAGCGGCTGGTTTTCGGCTTCATAAAACGCCATGCCGATGCGACCGATGCTCGGCGCATTGATATAGCCTTCGAAGCCCGGGGCGAGGATCTTGTCGCCAATCTGAATCGCCAGCGCCTTGGGCAACAAACCTTTGACGCGGATGGCGAGGACTTCTTCGTTGGCCAGTTTTTTTATGCACGTCTCATCGAGACGCTCGACGTCAAGCATCATGTCTTAGGTCCATCTATCAGATAGTCAACAGAACCTGCGACCGCAGGTTCCCCCGGCGTCAGGCGATGACAGGAACATCGCCCAAATGCTCAATCCACGCTGTAGTGGACTGACAGCGTTCCCTTCTTCAGTGAAAGGGACGTGATCGTGACCGTGCCCAAATCCTTCAGGCTGCGTACATGGGTGCCGCCGCAGCCGTAGGCGGGCAGTTCACCGAAACCGATTTCCCGGGCGCCTTCACGCATCGACGTCAGGCGCGGCAGGTCATTGGCGATCCACTGCTCGATGCCGCGCTGAATCATCTCGGCATCAACCTCTTTTGCCGACTCTGCCGGTTTGAATTGCACGCGTCCTTCGCCCGGCCAGTGATGAGCCTTGATCGGCATCCAGCCCATGGCCTGGACGAAGTGGCCGATCAGGTGGCCGGCGGAATGCATGCGTGAATTGAACTGACGGCGTTGTTCGTCGACCCGAATCTGAGTCATGCCCGGTTTTACCGGATGGTCGACGAAATGAATGATCCGGTCCGGATCCTGAACAACCCTCAGCACCCGGCTTTCGCCGATCCAGCCGGTGTCAAAGGGTTGTCCACCGCCTTGGGGATGAAACAACGTGGCGCGCAGAACCACGGCAAATTCGTTCTCGTGGGGCGTGCAATCCAGGACTTCCACATTGGCCTTGAGGTCATCACTATGGAAAAAGAGGCGAAGCGTCATAGTCCATGCCCTTATTAACTATTCTATTTTTTATTATATGAAGCGTGGAATTGCGTGATAATCCATTCAAACATCAAAGGACTGTTGCGTTGTGAGCATAAATCTTCCACTGCCGCTGCTCGGTGAAATGGCGATTTTCGTCAAGGTAGTCGAGACCGGCAGCTTCTCCGAGGCAGCTCGCCAGTTGGGCTCTTCACCCTCGGCGGTCAGTCGCAGCATTTCGCGTCTTGAGAAGGCGCTCGCCACCCGTTTGCTGCAACGAACCACGCGCAAGTTGCGCTTGAGCGACGGTGGCGAAGAGGTGTTCAAGCGTTGCCAGGAGATGGTCAGCGCAGCCAAGTCGGTGATGGAAATCAGCGGTCAGTTCACCCATGAAGCAGAAGGACTGGTGCGAGTCAGCGTGCCGAAGGCGGTGGGGCGGTTCGTGATTCATCCTCATATGCCGGAATTTCTGCGGCGTTACCCCAAAGTGGATGTGGAGCTGTTGCTCGAGGACCGCCAGGTGGATTTGATCGACGACAACGTTGATCTGGCGATTCGTATTACTGATCGGCCACCCGCTGGACTGGTCGGGCGGCAACTGCTGACCATCGATCATTTGCTCTGTGCAACCCCGCAATACCTGGCCGAACACGGCACACCGACCCACCCTCACGACCTGCTCAACCACAGCTGCATCTACCTGGGCGAAACGCCGAGCGATGCACGCTGGAAATTCAAGAAAGGCACCAAGGCTGTCACCGTTGGCGTGCGCGGACGTTATGCGGCCAATCACACCGGCGTGCGGTTGGGCGCAGTGTTGCAACACATCGGGATTGGCAGCCTGCCGTACTTCACCGCACGTTATGCGCTGGAGCAGGGGCTGATCGTGCAGGTGTTGCCGGACTGGATCTTTCTGGCGTCATACCACGGCGGTGCCTGGCTGCTGCATTCGCCAACCCGTTATCTGCCGCCGAAATTACGGGTGCTGATCGACTATCTGGTGGAGTGCCTGGAGAAGGAGCCGACATTGAGTAAGCCGGGTAAGCCAAGTGCATTGAGCAAGGTCGCGGCAGAGTATGAGTTGCCCGAGAGTGATGGGTTATTTTAAAGCAAGATCAAAAGATCGCAGCCTGCGGCAACTCCTACATTAGAATTGCGCTCACCCTGTAGGAGCTGCCGCAGGCTGCGATCTTTTGATCTTTGCGGCTAGTAAAAAAGGCCCGCATATTCAACCATGCGGGCCTTTTGCATTTCTGACCGAGGATCAGTGCTTGCTGTCGTCTTTCGACATCGCCAGCAGCTGTTTTTCCTGGTTCCAGTCGAACGGTTCGTCGTTTTGTTCAGCTTCGAAGCGACGTTCTTCCAGCGCCTGGTACAAGTCGATTTCATCGTCGGGCATGTAATGCAGACAGTCACCGGCGAAGTACCACAGCAGGTCGCGCGGGACCAGGTGGGCGATTTGCGGGTAGCGGGTGATCACCTGGCACAGAATGTCCTGGCCCAGGTATTGGCTTTCGATCGGGTCGACCGGCAGCAACGCACGCAGTTCGTCGAAGCGCTCCAGGAACAAGGCATGGCTTTCTTCGGGAACCTGTTCGGCCTCACCTACGGCGACCAGGATGCTGCGCAGGTGGTCGAGCAAGACAAGATGATCGGCAACGACATTGGACACGAGATAAGTCCTCAAGAGCAAAACGGGCGCGGGAGTATAAAGCTCTCGCGCCCTTTTTTACACGGTAAGCGGGATCAGCGGACCTTTCCTTTGCCCAGCGCCAGTTCCTTTTTGTCGAAATCATCGACATCAATCACCTTGCGCCGCGCCGCTTCGGCGTCACGCAGGGTCTGCGCTTCCACGGGCTGCAACACGCCAGCCTCAAGCGCTGCATCGATGACGGGTTCCCCGGCGACCGGTTTGACCTGGCCGCTTTTGAGCGCGACATGAAGCTTTTTCCGCAGCGGTTGCGCGGCACTCAGCAGGTTACACGCATGCTGCAGGGCGCCAACCGGGTCATCCGTGGATTGCGGCCGGTAGCAACCGCCGAGCAACTCTTCCAGGGTCGGATCGCCCTTGGCGCGGCCGATCACCGCGGCCACTTCGGCGCCGAGTTTGTCCGATGGCCCTTTGTGACGACGGCCGAACGGGAACACGATCACCCGTAACAGGCAACCCAACACCTTGTTCGGGAAGTTGGTCAGCAGTTCATCCAGCGCTCGTTCCGACTGACCCAGGCTTTCTTCCATGGCCCAGGTAAACAGCGGTGCCATGTGCTCCGGTGAATCGAGGTCGTGGTAACGCTTGAGTGCGGCGGAGGCGAGGTACATGTTGCTGAGCACATCCCCCAGACGTGCCGACAGACGTTCGCGTCGTTTCAATTCGCCGCCCAGCAGCATCATGCTCAGGTCAGCGAGCATGGCGAATGCAGCAGCCTGGCGGTTGAGGGCGCGGAAGTAACCCTGGCTGAGCTTGTTGCCTGGCGCGTGTTCGAAGTGACCGAAACCAAGGTTCAGCACCAGCGTGCTGGCGGCGTTACTCACGGCGAAACCGATGTGCTTGAGCAGCAGGCCATCAAATTCGGTGAGTGCCTGGTCCTTGTCTTCACGACCGGCGAGGGCCATTTCCTTAAGCACGAATGGATGGCAGCGAATCGCGCCCTGACCGAAGATCATCAGGTTGCGCGAGAGAATGTTCGCGCCTTCCACGGTGATGAAAATCGGCGCGCCGTTCCAGCTGCGACCGAGGTAGTTGTTAGGCCCCATGATGATTGCCTTGCCGCCATGAACATCCATGGCGTGGCTGATGCACTCGCGGCCGCGTTCAGTGAGGTGGTACTTGAGAATCGCCGACAGCACCGATGGCTTCTCGCCCAAATCCACCGCATTGGCCGTGAGCATCCGCGCGGCGTCCATCATCCAGGCGTTGCCGCCGATACGGGCCATAGCTTCCTGAATACCTTCGAAGGCCGACAGTGGAACGTTGAATTGTTCGCGGACCTGAGCGTACTGGCCGGTCACCAGGCTGGTGAACTTGGCGGCGCCGGTGCCGACCGCTGGCAACGAAATCGAACGCCCGACCGACAGGCAGTTCATCAGCATCATCCAGCCTTTGCCGAGCATTTCCTGGCCGCCGATGAGGAACTCCAACGGTACGAACACATCTTTGCCGGAGTTCGGGCCGTTCATGAATGACGCGCCCAACGGCAAGTGACGGCGACCGATTTCAACACCGGCGGTATCGGTCGGGATCAACGCCAGACTGATCCCCAGGTCTTCCTCCTCACCCAGCAGGTGATCCGGGTCGTAGGCCTTGAACGCGAGGCCGAGCAGGGTGGCGACCGGGCCAAGTGTGATGTAACGCTTCTCCCAGTTCAGGCGCAGGCCCAAGGTTTCCTTGCCTTCCCATTCACCTTTGCAGATCACCCCGGTATCGGGCATGGAGCCGGCATCAGAACCGGCCAGGGGGCCGGTCAGTGCAAAGCACGGGATGTCATCGCCGCGCGCCAGTCGTGGCAGGTAGTGGTTGCGTTGCTCGTCGGTGCCGTAATGCAACAGCAGTTCGGCCGGGCCGAGCGAGTTGGGGACCATCACGGTAGAGGCAAGGTCGCCGCTGCGGGTCGCCAGTTTCATCGCCACCTGGGAGTGGGCATAGGCGGAGAAACCTTTGCCGCCGAACTCCTTGGGAATGATCAGGGCGAAGAAGCCGTTTTCCTTGATGTAGGCCCAGGCTTCGGGAGGCAGGTCCATGGTTTGACCGATCTGCCAGTCGCTGACCATGGCGCAGAGTTCTTCGGTCGGGCCGTCAATAAAGGCCTGTTCCTCTTCGCTCAACTGTACTTTTGGATAGGACAGCAGTTTGTTCCAGTCCGGGCGGCCGCTGAACAGTTCACCGTCCCACCACACCGTGCCGGCATCGATCGCATCGCGTTCGGTTTGCGACATCGGTGGCAGGGTTTTCTGGAACCAGCTGAACAGCGGCGCACTGAAATATTTACGACGCAGGTCTGGCAGCAACAAGGGCGCTGCAACAGCCGCGATCAACACCCAGAAAACCAGCAGCAACCAGCCTGGCGCGCGGCTGAAAGCGCCCATCGCCACCACGTAAACGGCAACGACGCACAGGGCGGGCAGCGGGGCGACACGACGGTGGGCTAAATAAGCAATCCCGACAACCAGAACCAGTATCCACAACAGCAGCATATTTAATCCTCCGTGAAACCAGGGCAAAACCAACTTTCAGAGCTTAGACGGCATCCGCAAAACAGGGTGGTCAGAGCGATGTGATTGAATTCGTGGGAAACCATGGATGAGTTTTGTAGGCCCGGTGGGCAACAGGCCGGGGAAATCGTTCGTTGGGCGGGTGGCAAAGCGTTCATGTTTGGCCGAAACGTCGTTATCTCTGTGCTGAACGTGTCGCTAGACTCGTGGCTTCCCCAGGAGATTGTCCTCATGCACGAGTATCTGAGTCCCGGCCGGTTCATCGATAGTGACCACCCGTCGGTGGTGGAGTTCGCCGAAAAACATCGCGGCAGCCGTCGCGATCCTCTAGAGCAGGCGATCAATCTCTATTACGCCGTGCGCGAAGCCGTGCGTTACAACCCTTACACCTTCAGTCGCGACCCGGATACCTTGCGCGGCAGCTATGCGCTGGCAGCGGGGGAGAGTTATTGCGTACCCAAAGCCACGTTGCTGGCAGGTGCAGCCCGGCATTGCGGGATTCCCGCGCGGATCGGTCTGGCGGACGTGCGCAATCATTTGTCGACGCCGCGGTTGCTCGAGTTGCTCAAGAGCGACGTGTTCGCCATGCACGGCTATACGGAGCTGTATCTGAACGGCCGCTGGGTAAAAGCCACGCCAGCGTTCAACCAAGGCTTGTGCGAACTGTTCAATGTCGCACCACTGGAATTCGACGGAATCAACGACAGCGTTTTCCATCCATTCAATCGCGACGGCGAGCAATTGATGGAATACCTGATCGACCACGGCCAGTTCACCGACGTGCCTGAAACGTTCTTTTTCGAGCACCTGGAGAAGTGCTATCCGCATCTGTTCAGCGACACACTGCCCGTACTGCTGGGTGACATGCAGAGCGATTTGAGTCGCGCCTGATCCGGCGTATGCTGCCTGCGCATTCATCCATAAAGAGGCGGTCATGCTGAAGATCTGGGGTCGGAAAAACTCGTCGAATGTCAGAAAACCTTTGTGGGCCGCCGAGGAGCTGGGCCTGGCTTATGAAGCCATCGATGCGGGCGGCGCCTTTGGTGTAGTCGATACGCCGCAGTACCGCGCGATGAACCCCAATGGTCGCGTGCCGGTGATTGACGACGAGGGTTTCGTGCTGTGGGAATCCAACGCCATCGTGCGTTACCTGATGGCTCGCCACGCCAACGGCACCGCCTGGTATCCAGAAGATCTGCAGGCCCGGGCCTCTGCCGACAAGTGGATGGACTGGACCACTTCAAGTTTTGCCGGGCCGTTCCGCACGGTGTTCTGGGGCGTATTGCGCACCCCGGAAGACAAGCAGGACTGGCCGGCCATCAACGCCGCGATCAAGGAGTGCGATGGCCTGCTGTCCATGGCTGATCAGGCGCTGGCGACCCAACCCTACCTTTCCGGCGATGAGATCGGCATGGGCGACATTCCTCTGGGCAGTTTCATTTATGCCTGGTTCGAGATGCCGATCGAGCGCGCGCCGCAGCCTCATCTGCAAGCCTGGTATGCACGCCTGAAACAGCGTCCGGCGTATCAGAAAGCGGTGATGACCGCGTTGACTTAATACTCACTATCGACACACTTGACTGTACTTGTGTGGCGGTGACAAGCACCATTGCGCTCGTGCGCCGCGGTTGTATTAGTCGCCGCCCGCCCTTATTTGTCCCTTTCTTCCCTTCTTGGTGCGTAAATCCGATATGAGTTCCGCTCTGTCCATCCGGCAGCTAACCAAAACCTACGGCAACGGTTTCCAGGCCCTGAGTGGTATCGATCTGGACGTCGCCGAAGGTGACTTTTTCGCCTTGCTCGGCCCTAACGGCGCCGGCAAATCCACGACCATCGGCATTCTCTCGACCCTGGTGAACAAGACCAGCGGGACGGTGAATATTTTCGGTCACGACCTGGACAAGAATCCTGCGCAGCTCAAGCGCTCCATCGGCGTGGTGCCTCAGGAATTCAACTTCAATCAGTTCGAAAAAACTTTCGATATCGTCGTGACCCAGGCTGGTTATTACGGCATCCCGCCGAAAATCGCCAAGGAACGCGCCGAGCAGTACCTGACCCAACTGGGCCTGTGGGACAAACGCGATACGCCGTCGCGCTCACTGTCTGGCGGAATGAAGCGTCGACTGGTGATCGCCCGTGCGCTGGTTCACGAACCGCGCCTGCTGATCCTCGACGAACCGACGGCGGGTGTGGACATCGAACTGCGTCGCTCGATGTGGACGTTCCTCACCGAGCTGAACAAGAAAGGCATCACCATCATCCTCACCACCCACTACCTGGAAGAGGCTGAGCAGTTGTGCCGCAACATCGGCATCATCGATCACGGCACTATTGTCGAGAACACCAGCATGAAACAGTTGCTCGGCCAACTGCATGTGGAAACGTTCCTGCTCGACCTCAAAAACACGTTGCAAACCGCGCCGCAATTGCTCGGTTACCCGACCAAGCTGCTCGACAGCCACACCCTTGAAGTTCAGGTCGACAAGGCCATGGGCATCACCGCGCTGTTCACCCAATTGGCGCAGCAGAACATCGAAGTGCTGAGCCTGCGCAACAAAACCAATCGCCTTGAGGAGTTGTTCGTGTCCCTGGTGGAGAAAAATCTGTCGAAGGTGGCAGTATGAGTTCCGAGCTGCAACCCAACCTCGTTGCCCTCAACACCATTGTTTACCGAGAGGTCAAACGCTTTACCCGGATCTGGCCGCAGACGCTGCTGCCGCCGGCCATCACCATGGTTCTGTACTTCGTGATCTTCGGCAATCTGATCGGCCGGCAGATCGGTGATATGGGTGGTTTCACTTACATGGAGTACATCGTGCCGGGGCTGATCATGATGTCGGTGATCACCAACTCCTACGGCAACGTGGTCTCGAGTTTTTTCGGCAGCAAGTTCCAGCGTTCCATCGAAGAGTTGATGGTGTCGCCAGTGTCGCCCCATACGATTCTGATCGGCTACACCCTGGGCGGCGTGCTGCGCGGCTTGATGGTCGGGGTCATCGTGACGCTGCTGTCGCTGTTCTTCACCGATTTGCAGGTGCATCACTTGGGTGTGACCATTCTGGTGGTGGTGCTGACGGCGACGATCTTCTCGCTGCTGGGCTTCATCAACGCCGTGTTTGCGCGCAACTTCGATGACATCTCGATCATCCCGACGTTCGTGCTGACACCGCTGACCTACCTGGGCGGGGTCTTCTACTCGATTTCCTTGCTGCCACCGTTCTGGCAGACCGTGTCCTTGGCCAACCCGGTGCTGCACATGGTCAACGCTTTTCGTTACGGCATTCTTGGCGTTTCGGACATCAGGATCAGCGTGGCGATCACCTTCATGCTGGTGGCGACCGTGGTGTTGTATATCGGTTGCGCACGGCTGCTGGTCAGCGGTCGCGGGATGCGTACTTAAGGAAGACCGAGTCGCCTGCATCGTCGGAACGCCGCCTGGACCAAGCTCGCTCCCACATTGGATCTATGCCGTAACGAAGAACCCCTGTGGGAGCGAGCCTGCTCGCGAAGGCGTCAGCCCAAACACCACAAAAAACGGCCTCCAAAAATGGAGGCCGTTTTGCATTTCTACATCCGGTTTTTCTTGCGCCGCTTCCACTGCCGCCCGACCCACCAGCGCCAGTACATCATGGTCAGGCAATAGGCGAGGGCGCCCAGTACCAGCCCCATCACTACTGAGCCGAGCAAAAACGGCTGCCAAAGAGTCGAGAGTTCGCCGCTGATCCATTCCCAGGTCAGCTCGTCCGGCAAATGGCGGGTGGGAACGTCCATCAGCCAGGCGCCGGTCTGGTAAGTGCAGAAGAACACCGCCGGCATGGTGATCGGATTGGTCAGCCAGACCAGGCTGACCGCAATCGGCATGTTGCCGCGCACCATGATGGCGAGAATGGCGGCGACCAGCATCTGCAACGGAATCGGCAGGAACGCCGCGAACAGACCCACCGCCATGGCCCGTGCGACGGAATGGCGGTTGAGGTGCCAGAGGTTCGGGTCATGCAGCAGGGTGCCGAGAAAGCGTAAGGATTTGTGTTCCCTGATGCTGGTCGGGTCTGGCATGTAACGTTTGAATAAGCGCCGGGGCATAAGGCTTCTCGGTCGGTTAAGGCGGCAAGTATGTCTGGATTCTATGAACCGCCCATTCAGACTTTGTGACAATTAATAACGATGCCCGTGCGGTTAGGCGGCTATGCCTAGGAGAGGACTCTCAAGGACGGGCGTATGCGCACAGGGATGATGGCGCTGGCGTTGGGTCTGTTGATCCTGCGTTTTTTACCGGTATTACCGCCGGTCTGGTTATGGATGTTGCTGCCGGTAATCGGTTTGATGTTGCTGCCGTTTCGCAGCTATCCACTGGCATTTTTGCTGTTCGGCTTCAGTTGGGCAGGCGCGAATGCACAGTGGGCGCTGGATGATCGGCTGCCGATGAGCCTCGATGGCGAAACCCGTTGGGTCGAAGGTCGGGTGACGGGATTGCCCCAGAACAATGAGGCCGTCGTGCGTTTCGAGTTGGCGGACGCCCGGTCGCGACACGGCAAGGTGCCGCAACTGATGCGCCTGGCCTGGTATGACGGGCCGCCGGTCAACAGCGGCGAACATTGGCGACTGGCGGTCAAGTTGAAGCGTCCTGCGGGGCTGCTCAATCCCCATGCCTTCGATTACGACGCCTGGCTGTTGGCGCAACGCATCGGCGCTACCGGGACGGTCAAGGCTGGCGAGCGGCTCAAGGAAGCCCAATGGGCCTGGCGCGACGGCATCCGTCAGCGCTTGCAGTCCGTGGATGCCCAGGGGCGAACGGGAGCGCTGACGGCGTTGGTGCTGGGGGATGGCGCCGGGCTGAGTCGGGAAGACTGGCAGGTGCTGCAAGACACCGGCACCGTCCATCTGTTGGTGATTTCCGGACAACACATCGGGTTGTTGGCAGGGCTGGTGTATCTGTTGATCGCCGGGCTGGCCCGTTATGGCCTATGGCCGAAACGCCTGCCTTGGCTGCCGTGGGCCTGTGGACTGGCGTTCGCGGCCGCTCTCGTTTATGGGCTGCTGGCCGGTTTCGAGGTGCCGGTGCGGCGGGCCTGCGTGATGATCGGCCTGGTGCTGTTGTGGCGCCTGCGATTTCGTCACCTCGGCGCCTGGTGGCCGCTGTTGCTGGCGCTCGACGGTGTTTTGCTGCTGGATCCGCTGGCGAGTCTGCAACCGGGTTTCTGGCTGTCGTTCGCGGCGGTGGCGGTGTTGATCTTCACCTTCGGTGGTCGGCTGGGCCCATGGCGTTGGTGGCAAACGTGGACCCGCGCCCAATGGCTGATCGCGATTGGTCTGTGCCCGTTGCTGCTGGTGCTCGGGTTGCCGATCAGTCTCAGCGGGCCGGTGGCCAATTTGCTCGCGGTGCCGTGGATCAGTCTGGTGGTGCTGCCTCCGGCATTGCTGGGTACGTTGCTTTTACCCCTTCCTTACGTGGGCGAAGGGTTGCTGTGGTTGGCAGGAGGTTTGATCGACCTTTTGTTCAAGGGCCTGACGCTGATGGCCGGGTACTTGCCCGCGTGGGTGCCGGTGGCCATCCCGTTGTGGATATGGGCACTCGGCTCACTCGGTGCCTTTCTACTATTAATGCCTCGAGGTGTGCCGTTTCGCGCGTTGGGTTGGCCGATGCTGCTGTTGCTGGTTTTTCCACCCAGGCAGGTCTTGCCTGAAGGCATCGCCGAAGTCTGGCAGCTGGATGTCGGCCAGGGTTTGGCCATCCTGGTGCGCACCCGCCATCACACATTGTTGTATGACACCGGGCCGCGTTTCGGCGATTTCGACCTGGGCGAGCGGGTGGTGCTGCCGGCACTACGCAAACTGGGCGTGGAGGGGCTCGATTTGATGCTGATCAGCCATGCTGACGCCGATCATGCGGGCGGCGCCCGGGCCGTTGCCAATGGCCTGCCGGTGAAACGGGTGGTCAGTGGCGATCCCCAGGCGCTGCCGATCGAGTTGCAGGCAGAAGGCTGCGAGAGCGGCAAGCAATGGGTCTGGGATGATGTGAGGTTCCAGCTCTGGCAATGGTCTTCGGCCCGCGACAGCAATCAAAAATCCTGCGTCCTGCAGATCGAAGCCAACGGTGAGCGTCTGTTATTGACCGGTGATATAGACGCCGCAGCCGAGCGGGCGCTGCTTGACAGTCCACTGGCCGTCACCACGGATTGGTTGCAGGCTCCGCACCACGGCAGTCGCAGTTCGTCTTCGATGGTGTTGCTTGCCGCGTTGCAGCCCCAAGCGGTGTTGATCTCCCGCGGCCAGGGCAATTCATTCGGTCATCCCCATCCCACGGTCGTCGCGCGCTATCAAAAGCGCGGCATGTCGATTTATGACAGCGCCGAACAGGGTGCCATCCGTCTGCAACTGGGACGCTTCAAACCGCCATGGACGATGCGTCAAGAACGGCGTTTCTGGCGCTCTGCGCAGTAACCCGGAGTGATTAAAGACCGACTGGATGCGACATCACGGTCTTCGGTGCGCTCACCCCCTATGTTAGAGTGGCGCACTTTTTCGAGGGGACTGTCACTGTGTGGGAATTGGTCAAATCCGGCGGATGGATGATGATACCGATCATTCTGAGTTCCATCGCAGCCATGGCGATCGTCGCCGAACGTCTCTGGACCCTGCGAGCCAGCCGTGTGACCCCGGAGCATTTGCTCGGGCAGGTCTGGGTCTGGATCAAGGACAAACAACTCAATAAAGACAAACTCAAGGAACTGCGCGCCAACTCGCCGTTGGGCGAGATCCTGGCCGCTGGCCTGGCCAACTCCAGGCATGGTCGCGAGATCATGAAAGAGTGCATAGAAGAAGCCGCCGCGCGAGTGGTTCACGAGCTCGAACGCTACATCAATGCGCTGGGCACCATCGCCGCCATGGCCCCGTTGCTGGGTCTGTTGGGGACGGTGTTGGGCATGATTGATATCTTCAGCGCATTCATGGGTTCGGGCATGACCACCAACGCTGCCGTGTTGGCCGGTGGTATCTCCAAGGCGCTGATAACCACAGCCGCAGGCCTGATGGTCGGCATCCCGGCGGTATTCTTCCACCGGTTCCTGCAACGCCGGATCGATGAGCTGGTGGTGGGCATGGAGCAGGAAGCGATCAAACTGGTCGAGGTGGTACAGGGTGACCGCGATGTTGACCTGAATGGGGGCAAAGCGTGAAATTCCGCCGCAAGCAACGGGAGAATGTGGACATCAACCTCGCGTCGCTGATCGACGTGGTGTTTATCCTGCTGCTGTTTTTCGTTGTCACGACCACGTTTACCCGTGAAACCCAGTTGCGCGTCGATCTGCCGGAAGCGGTCAGCGGTTCACCTGCCGAAGACCAGCAGGTCAAGCATCTGGATGTTGCCATCAGTGCTGAGGGCGTATTCTCGGTGAACAACCAATTGTTGCCGAAAAACGATCTGGCCACGCTGATGGACGCGTTGCAGAAAGAATCCAATGGCGACACCAACCTGCCGCTGTCCATCAGCGCCGATGGCAAGACCCAGCATCAGTCTGTCATCACCGCCATGGACGCCGCCGGTAAACTCGGTTTCAGCCACCTGCGCATGACCACTGTCGAGGCGGCGCCGCCCGCGCCCTGATGGCCATGTCCGATCGCTTGCTCGCCGCGTGGTACCAAGGTCATCCGGCCCTGAAACTGTTGCAGCCGCTGGAGTGGTTGTATCGGCGCGTGGTCATGAACAAGCGCAAGCGTTTTCTGGCGGGGGAGGGCGAGATCTATCAACCGCCGGTGCCGCTGATCGTAGTCGGCAACATCACCGTCGGCGGCACCGGCAAGACGCCGCTGATTCTGTGGATGATCCAGCACTGCCAGCGCAGCGGTTTGCGGGTTGGGGTGGTTAGCCGGGGTTATGGCGCCAAACCGCCGCAATTGCCGTGGCGGGTTGAGGCGGATCAAAGCGCCGATATCGCTGGTGACGAACCGCTGTTAATCGTCCAGCGCACTGGCGTTCCGTTGATGATCGACCCGGACCGTAGCAGCGCTGTCAAAGCCCTGCTGGCGAGTGAACCACTGGACCTGATCCTGTCTGACGACGGCATGCAGCATTACCGTCTGGCTCGCGACCTTGAACTGGTGTTGATCGATGCAGCCCGAGGTTTGGGCAACCAGCGCTGCCTGCCCGCCGGGCCGTTGCGTGAGCCGGCCGAGCGTCTGCAAAGCGTCGACGCGGTGCTCTACAACGGTGCCGATGCCGATCGCGACGGCGGTTTTGCCTTCCAGCTTCAACCCACCGAACTGGTCAATCTGCACAGCGGCGAGCGCCGTCCCCTCGACCATTTTCCCGCTGGCCAGGCGCTGCACGCCGTGGCCGGGATCGGCAATCCGCAGCGTTTCTTCACAACCCTCGAAACGCTACACTGGCAGCCAGTCCCGCATGCGTTTGCCGACCACGCCGAATACAGCGTGCAGGCCTTGAATTTCACACCGTCATTGCCGTTGGTGATGACCGAAAAGGACGCGGTGAAGTGCCGTGCCTTCGCCGCCGCCGATTGGTGGTACCTGGCGGTCGATGCTGCGCCATCGCCGGCCTTCGTGGCCTGGTTCGATACGCAGCTGATGCGTCTGTTGCCGGCTCGTCTTTTGCCTTAAATCCGTTTTTATCCAGGGAATGCTCATGGACACCAAATTGCTCGATATCCTCGCTTGCCCGGTCTGCAAAGGCCCGCTCAAGCTCAGTGCCGACAAAACCGAGCTGATCAGCAAGGGCGCAGGTCTCGCTTACCCGATTCGCGACGGCATCCCGGTGATGCTCGAAACCGAAGCCCGCACCCTGACCACCGACGAGCGTCTGGATAAATGACCACAGCCTTTACCGTTGTCATTCCATCGCGTTACGCCTCCACCCGCTTGCCGGGCAAACCGCTGCTGCTGATCGCCGGCAAGCCGATGATCCAGCACGTCTGGGAACAGGCGAGCAAAAGCAGTGCTCAGCGCGTGGTGGTTGCCACTGACGATGCGCGTATCGTCGAGGCCTGCAACGGGTTTGGCGCTGAAGTGGTGTTGACCCGCGAAGATCATAATTCCGGCACCGACCGTTTGGCCGAAGTCGCCGCGAAACTGGGCTTGGCGCCCGACGCGATTGTGGTCAACGTTCAGGGTGACGAACCGCTGATCCCGCCGAGTGTGATCGATCAAGTTGCCGCCAACCTGGCCGCCCACACCGAAGCGCGCATGGCCACGCTGGCCGAGCCGATCGAAGACGTGGAAACCCTGTTCAATCCCAACGTGGTCAAGGTAGTCAGCGACCTTAATGGTCTGGCGCTGACCTTCAGTCGTGCCACGTTGCCGTGGGCCCGGGACGCGTTCGCCAAAAGCTGCGAGCAATTGCCGGAAGGCGTGCCGTATCGTCGGCACATTGGCATCTATGCCTACCGCGCCGGTTTCCTGCATGACTTCGTCAGCTGGGGCCCGTGCTGGCTGGAAAATACCGAATCCCTGGAACAACTGCGTGCCCTGTGGCACGGCGTGCGGATTCACGTCGCCGACGCCTTGATCGCGCCGCCAACCGGCGTCGACACCGTCGAAGACCTTGAGCGCGTTCGTCGCCTGCTGGAGGCCTGATGCGGGTTTTGTTTGTCTGCCTGGGCAACATCTGCCGTTCACCCACGGCCGAAGGCGTGCTGCGGCATAAACTGCGCGAAGCGGGGCTGGCCGATCAAATCGAAGTCACCTCCGCTGGCACCGGTGACTGGCACGTCGGCAAGGCCCCGGACAAGCGCAGTCAGGCGGCGGCCAAGCTGCGCGGTTATGACTTGTCCGCTCAGCGCGCCCAGCAAGTGTCCCGCGCCGATTTCGCCACCTACGACCTGATTCTGGCGATGGACCACAGCAACCTGCGCAACCTCAAGGCCTTGCAACCGGCCAAGGGCAAAGCCGAGCTGGATCTGTTCCTGCGTCGCTACCAGTCGGAAATCGATGAAGTGCCGGACCCGTACTACGACGGCGACCAAGGCTTTGAGCAGGTGCTGGACCTGATCGAGCGGGCCAGTGATTTGCTGGTGATCGAATTGAAGGGACGGTTATGAGTTTGCAGGTTCAACCCCGGGTTTCGCTCAAGCCGTTCAACAGCTTTGGTGTCGACGTTCAGGCCCGGCTGTTTGCCGAAGCCCACAGCGATGCAGACGTGCGTGAAGCCCTGGCTTATGCGGTGGAACATGACGTGCCGCTGCTGGTGATTGGCGGTGGCAGCAACCTGCTGTTGACGGCCGATATCCAGTCGCTGGTGCTGCGCATGGCCACCCGCGGGATTCGCATCCTGAGCGATGACGGCAACAAGGTCGTGATCGAAGCCGAGGCGGGCGAGCCTTGGCATCCGTTCGTGCAGCACACCTTGGCGCAGGGTTTGTCGGGGCTGGAGAACCTCAGCCTGATTCCCGGCACCGTCGGTGCGGCACCGATGCAGAACATCGGTGCTTATGGCGTGGAGATCAAGGACGTGTTCGCCGGCCTGACCGCGCTGGATCGCCAGACCGGCAAACTGCGGGACTTCACCCTGGAAGAATGCAACTTCGCCTACCGCGACAGCCTGTTCAAACAGGAACCGGGGCGTTGGTTGATCCTGCGGGTTCGTTTCATCCTGGACCGCGCCGCGCACTTGCATCTGGAGTACGGCCCGGTGCGTCAGCGCCTGACTGAGCAAGGTATCGATCATCCGACCGCCACCGATGTCAGCCAGGCGATTTGCAGCATCCGCAACGAAAAGCTTCCGGACCCGGCAGTGCTCGGCAATGCCGGCAGCTTCTTCAAGAATCCTTTGGTGCCAGCGGCGCTTGTCGCACAACTCAAAGGTGAGTACCCGGATCTGGTGGCCTACGCGCAGCCTGACGGGCAGATGAAACTGGCGGCGGGCTGGCTGATCGAGCGGGCCGGCTGGAAAGGTTTCCGTGACGCCGATGCCGGCGTTCATAAATTGCAGGCGTTGGTGCTGGTCAACTACGGCAATGCGACCGGTCTGCAATTGCTGAACCTGGCGCAACGCATCCAGAAAGACATTTCAGAACGCTTCCATGTCGACCTGGAAATGGAGCCCAATCGGTATTGAGGCTGCGCTTTCAAGACTGATTTCAAAGCCCTGCACATGTTTAACGGTGCAGGGCTTTTTTGTTAATGCTGGGTTAACTTAGCCACCTAACGATGCAAACGTTTGCTCCATCAAAGGCCCGATGCAGACGCTACCGTCCGCATAAGAGAGCCTCATTAGCCTGAGCCGATCTGCGTGATGCCAACCGCCAACCCCAGGCGGCAGATTGCTCGACCCCATAACCAATAACTATGCGGGCGTGCCCATGATTACCCTGAAACTCAATGGTCAAGACCATCAACTCGATGTCACCGAGGACATGCCGTTGCTCTGGGCGATCCGCGACGTGGCCGGTTACAACGGCACCAAATTCGGCTGCGGCATGGGCCTGTGCGGTGCCTGCACCATCCATATCGAAGGCGCCCCGGCGCGCAGTTGCATCACGCCGATCGGTTCAGTGGTCGGCCAGAACGTCACCACCATCGATAACCTGCACGCCGACCCGGTCGGGCAAGTCGTCCAGCAAGCCTGGCTCGACACCGCCGTGGCCCAGTGCGGTTTCTGTCAGGGCGGGCAGATCATGTCGGCGACAGCGCTGCTCAAGACCAACCCGAACCCCAGCGACGAACAGATCGAAGAAGCGATGGTCGGCAATATTTGCCGCTGCGGCACTTACAACCGCATCAAGACCGCCATCCGCCAGGCATCCACTCACCTGAAGGAGGCCAAGGCATGAGCCAGTTACCGAATGATTTCGCGCTGAGCAACCTCAGTCGTCGCGGTTTCCTCAAAGGCGTTGGCGCCACCAGTGCGCTGGTACTGGTGGCGAGCTGGGGCTGGCAAGACGCTTTCGCTGCCGAGAAAGAGAAGAAATTCGGCGCCGATGGCATGCCCAACGGCTGGATCGACGATCCCAAGGTATACGTCAGCATTGCCGCTGACGGCATGGTGACTGTGGTCTGCAACCGTTCAGAAATGGGCCAGGGTGTGCGCACCAGCCTGACGATGGTGGTGGCCGATGAACTGGAAGCCGACTGGGCGATGATGAAGGTGCAACAGGCGCCGGGCGACGAAGTGCGCTTCGGCAACCAGGACACCGACGGCTCGCGCAGCATGCGCCACTGGTACGAGCCGATGCGTCGCTGCGGTGCTGCCGCGCGGACCATGCTTGAACAAGCGGCTGCCGAACAGTGGAAAGTGCCGGTCAGCGAATGCCACGCGCAACTGCATAAAGTCATCCATAAACCGACCGGTCGTGAACTGGGGTACGGCGCTTTGGCCGCCGCTGCCGGTGCGTTGGCAGTGCCGGCGCGTGACAGCCTGCGACTCAAGCAGCCGTCGGAATTCCGCTATATCGGCAAGGAGGACACCAAGGCGATCGACGGTGCCGACATCGTGAATGGCCGCGCCATTTATGGTGCAGACGTACATTTCGACGGCGTGCTCTACGCCACCATTGCGCGCCCTGCGGTATACGGCGGCAAGGTCAAGTCCGTCGACTCCAGCGCCGCGATGAAAGTCCCGGGAGTGATCAAGGTCGTGCAGATCGAAGGCAGTCCGCTGCCGTCGGCGTTTCAGCCGCTGGGTGGCGTGGCCGTGGTGGCCAGCAATACCTGGGCGGCGATCAAGGGTCGCGAGGCGCTGAAAATCGAATGGGACGATGGCCCCAACGCCAGTTACGACTCGATCGCCTACCGCAAGGAAATTGAGGCAGCATCCCTCAAACCCGGCAAAGTGGTGCGCAATACCGGCAACATCGACGAGGCCATGGGCAGTGCCGACAGTACGCTCGAAGCGTCCTATTACCTGCCGCACCTCACGCAAGCACCCATGGAACCGATGGTCGCCATCGCCCGCTTCAAGGACGGTGTGTGCGAAGCCTGGGCCCCAAGCCAGGCTCCACAAGTCACCCGCCAACGAATTGGCGAACGCCTCGGCATTCCGTTCGATAACGTCACCTTTAACGTCACCTTGCTCGGTGGTGGTTTCGGTCGTAAATCCAAATCGGACTTCATCATCGAAGCCGCGATCCTTGCCAAGGAATTCCCCGGCAAGGCAGTGCGGGTGCAATGGACCCGTGAAGACGACATTCACTGCTCCTATTTCCACACGGTGTCGGCCGAGTACCTGAAAGCCAGCCTGAACAAGGACGGCCTGCCGTCCGGCTGGTTGCACCGCACCGTGGCGCCGAGCATCACCGCGTTGTTTGCGCCGGGCATGAACCATGAGGCGGCCTTCGAGCTGGGCATGGGCTTTACCAACATGGCTTACGCGGTTCCTAACGTGCGCCTGGAAAACCCGGAAGCGACGGTCCATACCCGCGTCGGCTGGTATCGCTCGGTGTCGAACATTCCTCACGGTTTTGCGATTCAGAGCTTTGTCGATGAACTGGCGCACAAGGCCGGCCAGGACCCGCTCAAGTACCAGATCAAATTGCTTGGCCCGGACCGGCAGATCGATCCGCGCACCTTGAGCGAAGAGTGGAACTACGGCGAATCGCCCGAACGGTATCCGATCGACACCGCACGGCTGCGCACGGTGCTGGAAACCGCTGCCAAAGCTTCCGGTTGGGGCCGCGAGTTGCCCAAGGGCCGAGGCCTGGGTCTGGCGGTGCATTACAGTTTCGTGACCTATGTGGCGGCGGTGATTGAGGTTGAAGTCAAAGACGACGGCACGTTGATCGTGCACAAGGCCGACATCGCGGTGGATTGCGGTCCGCAGATCAACCCCGAGCGGATTCGCTCGCAGTTCGAAGGCGCCTGTGTCATGGGCCTGGGCAACGCGGTGCTGGGGGAAATCAGCTTCAAGGACGGCAAGGTCCAGCAGGACAACTTCCACATGTATGAAGTGGCGCGCATGTCGCTGGCGCCGAAGGAAGTTGCGGTTCATCTGGTCACGCCGCCAGGCAATGTGCCACTGGGCGGTGTCGGTGAACCAGGCGTGCCACCGATTGCGCCAGCGCTGTGCAACGCAATCTTTGCCGCCACCGGCAAGCGCATCCGCAACCTGCCGGTTCGCTATCAGCTGCAAGGTTGGCAGAAGGCGCAAGCCTGATGGACAGCGTCGATCTGAACGTCCTGCGCAGCGTGCTCGAATGGCGCCGCGCCGGTCAGCGGGTGGTGTTGTACAGCGTGGTCCAGACCTGGGGTACCGCGCCGCGGGCACCTGGCGCCATGCTGGCCTTGCGTGAAGATGGTGTGGTGATTGGCTCGGTGTCCGGTGGTTGTGTCGAAGACGATTTGATTGCCCGGCTGCACGACGGTCGTATTCCAGCCGATGGGCCGCCGGTGCAATTGATCACTTACGGCGTCACCCGTGAGGAAGCGGCACGCTTCGGTTTGCCGTGCGGCGGCACCTTGCGCCTGACCGAGGAACGGGTCGGTGACCCGACGTGGGTTGCCGAATTACTGGCGCGCTGCGAGGCGCATGAAATCGTGGCTCGCTCGCTCAGTGTCGAGACGGGTGAAGTCATGCTGCAACCGGCTGACAAGACGGATGTGCTGACGTTCGATGGCAAGACGTTGCGGGCCATTTACGGTCCGCGTTGGCGGATGTTGCTGATCGGTGCGGGGCAGTTGTCCCGTTATGTCGCCGAGATGGCGCGGCTGCTGGATTTCGAAGTGCTGATCTGCGATCCGCGCACCGAGTTCGTTTACGGCTGGGAAGAGCAGCACGGGCGCTTTGTCTCGGGCATGCCCGATGACGCGGTGCTCAGCATCCAGACTGACGAGCGTACGGCCATCGTCGCGCTGACCCACGATCCTCGCCTCGATGACATGGCGCTGCTGACGGCGCTGGATTCCAGGGCGTTTTATGTCGGTGCGCTGGGGTCGCGGGTCAACAGCTTGAAGCGCCGGGACAACCTCGCTCAGCTAGGCTTGTCACAAGAGGCTATCTCTCGGCTGCACGGCCCGATCGGTTTGCACATTGGCAGCCACACACCGGCGGAAATCGCCTTGTCCCTGCTGGCCGAAATCGTGGCGATCAAGAACGGCGTCGAACTGAAGCAGAAGAAGCTGTTGCAGGAGGTGGTATGAGTGAGCCCATCGGCGTCATTGTGCTGGCAGCGGGGCAGGGCAGTCGGTTTAGACAGGAGGCCGGTGCCGAGAAGGACAAGCTGGTGGCGGATTGCACGGGGCGCGAGGGTGCTGTTCATTCGATGATCGAGCAAGTGCTGGTGAATTTGCCGGCTTCCCTTGAGAAGCGCGTCCTGGTGACGACTGTGGATCGACCGCAAGTGATCCGCATGGCCAAGGCGTATGGTTGCGAGATTGTGCTGATCGAATCGACCGGCATGGGCGACAGCATCGCGGCCGGGGTGGCGACGTGTCCGCAGCTCGGCGGCTGGCTGATTGTGCTGGGGGATATGCCGTTTGTCCTGTCATCGAGTATCGAGCAGGTGCTCGCGGGGATTGCTGATGATTGCGTCAGTGTGCCGGTGCATGAGGGAACGTTTGGGCATCCGGTGGGGTTCGGGCGAACCTTCGGCCCAGGATTGATGGCGTTATCGGGTGATCATGGGGCCAAGCCGTTGTTTGCGCAGGCGAGGTTGGTTGAGGTAGCTGTGGATGATGCTGGCGTGTTGTGGGATGTGGATGTGCCGGAGGCGCTGGTCTTCAAGTAAACCTCTCTAACCTGATGGTTCCCCGGTGAAGCATGAGGAACGAGCCAATGAGTACTGAAAAGCCCTGCAGCGCCAAGAGTGTTGCAGGGCTTTTTTGTTAATGCCGGGTTAACTCCGCAACTTGAGCATCCAGGCGTTTTTACCTTAAAGGCCTATCAGCCTGAGTCGATCTGCGTGACACCCACCGCCAGACCCGGGCGGCAGATTGCTCGACCCCATAAACTTAAAAATAGGCTGGCGTGCCATGAATACTCTGATGCTCAACGGTCAAGATTACAAAATGGATGTTCCGGACGAGATGCCACTTTTGTGGGCCATTCGCGATGTGGCAGGCGGCCATCTCGGCACCAAATTCGGCTGCGGCATGGGCCTGTGCGGCGCCTGTACGATTCATATCGACGGCCAGCCTGCACGTGCGTGCATTACGCCTCTCAGTTCCGCGAACGGACAGAATGTCACCACGATCGACGAGCTGCACAACGACCCGATTGGCCGGATGGTCCAGCAAGCCTGGCTCGACACCGCCGTGGACCAGTGCGGTTATTGCCAGGGCGGGCAGATCATGTCCGCCACTGCGCTGCTCAAGGCCAATCCGTATCCGGGCGACGAGCAGATCGAAGAGGCGATGATTGGCAACATCTGCCGTTGCGGCACCTACAATCGCATCAAGATCGCCATCCGCCAGGTCTCCACCCGCCTGAAGGAGGCCAAGGGATGAGCCGGGTACCGCATGATTTCGTCCTGAATAACCTCAGTCGGCGTGGTTTTATCAAGGGCGTCGCCGTCAGCGGGGCCTTAGTGCTGGCGGCGAGCTGGGGTTGGCAGAACGCATTTGCTGAAGCAAAACAGAAGAAGTACGGCGCCGACGCGATGCCCAATAGCTGGATCGATGATCCCAGGGTTTATGTCAGCATCGCCACCGACGGTACGGTCACGGTGATCTGCAACCGTTCGGAGATGGGACAGGGAATCCGTACCAGTCTGGGGCGAGTGGTCGCTGACGAACTTGAGGCTGATTGGGCGAAGGTCAACGTGCAGCAGGCACCGGGCGACGAGCTGCGCTACGGCAACCAGAATACGGACGGTTCGCGCAGCATGCGCCACTGGTACGAGCCGATGCGTCGCTGCGGTGCCGCCGCGCGGACCATGCTCGAACTGGCCGCCGCCGCGCAGTGGAAGGTTCCGGTCGGCGAATGTCGCGCCCAACTGCACAAAGTCATTCACCAACCGACGGGGCGCGAGCTGGATTACGGCACCCTGGCCGCCGCTGCCGGAGCGCTGGCAGTACCGGCTCGTGAGAGTCTGCGGCTCAAGCAGCCATCGCAATTTCGCTACATCGGAATAGAGTCGAGCGCTGCCGTCGATGGTGAGGACATTGTCCGTGGCCAGGCCACTTATGGGGCAGACGTGCATTTCGAGGGAATGCTTTTCGCTACCGTGGCGCGGCCCCGGGTGTATGGCGGAAAAGTGAAGTCCGTCGATGCCAGCGGCGCAATGAAAATCCCCGGCGTGATCAAGGTCCTGGAAATAGAGACGCTTCCATTGCCGTCCGGATTTCAGCCGTTGGGTGGAGTGGCGGTGATCGCCAATAACACCTGGGCGGCGATCAAGGGGCGCGATGCACTGACAATCGAGTGGGATGACGGCCCCAACGCCGGTTACGACTCAGTCGCCTATCGCCAGCAATTGGAGGCTGCCGCCTTGCAGACGGGCAAAGTAGTGCGCGACAGCGGCAATGTCGAAGACGCAATGTCGAATACCGATAACACGTTGCAAGCCACGTACTACATGCCTCACCTGGCCCACGCCCCCATGGAACCCATGGTCGCTGTTGCCCGTTTCACTGAGATGGGCTGCGAGGTCTGGGCACCGGTTCAGTCACCTCAACGGGCACGGGATACCGTCGCCGAGCGCCTGGGGATTTCTGTTGAAAACGTAAAGATCAATGTCACGTTGCTGGGGGGCGGTTTTGGTCGGAAAGCCAAGCCGGACTACGTCATTGAAGCCGCGATTCTGGCGAGGGCCATGCCAGGTAAAGCGGTGCGTGTGCAATGGACCCGGGAAGACGATTTGCACTTCGGCTATTTGCATACCGTATCGCTGCAATACCTCAAGGCCAGCCTGGGCAATGACGGTCTGCCGTCCGGCTGGTTGCACCGCACGGTGGCGCCGAGCATGACGGCCTTGTTTACGCCGGATGTCGTTAACCAAGGCGCGGCAGAACTGGGCATGGGCTTCAAGAACATGGCCTACGCGATCCCCAACGTGCGCCTGGAAAACCCCGAGGCAACTGCCCATACCCGCGTGGGCTGGTATCGCTCGGTGTCGAACATCCCCCATGGCTTTGCGATTCAGAGCTTTGTCGATGAACTGGCGCACAAGGCCGGGCAGGACCCGCTGAGCTACCAGATCAAATTGCTCGGTCCGGACAGGCAGATCGATCCGCGCACCTTGAGTGAGGAGTGGAACTACGGCGAATCCCCCGAGCGTTATCCGATCGATACCGGGCGCATGCGCACGGTGCTGGAGATCGCCGCCAAAGCCGCCGGTTGGGGTCGCAAGTTGCCCAAGGGCCGAGGCCTGGGCCTGGCGGTGCATTACTGTTTTGTCACCTACGTGGCGGCGGTGATCGAGGTTGAAGTCAAAGACGACGGCACGCTGATCGTGCACAAGGCCGACATCGCGGTGGATTGCGGTCCGCAGATCAACCCGGAACGGATTCGCTCGCAGTTCGAAGGCGCCTGCGTCATGGGCCTGGGCAACGCGGTGCTGGGCGAGATCAGCTTCAAGGACGGCAAGGTCCAGCAGGACAACTTCCACATGTACGAAGTAGCCCGCATGTCGCTGGCGCCGAAGGAAGTCGCCGTGCATCTGGTGACGCCGCCGGGTGAAGTGCCATTGGGTGGAGTGGGCGAGCCGGGTGTGCCGCCGATTGCGCCGGCGCTGTGCAATGCAATCTTCGCCGCTACCGGTAAACGTATTCGTAACTTGCCGGTTCGTTATCAACTGCAGGGTTGGCAGGCGGCGTAAACCTGATTCAGGACTAGTCACAGACATAAAAAAAGCCCCGCCTGGATCACCAGGCGGGGCTTTTTAGTGGCCGATGGAATCAGACGAGAGGTTTAGGCTCGTGTTCTTTTTCCAGGGCTTGCTCGTGTTGCTCTACCGCTTCCTGAACGGAGCGCGGTGTTTCGTCGATCACCGATTCAGCTGGTTCGGCAGCAGCGACTTCAGCAGCCGGGGCAGGTGCAGCCTCGACGACTTCAGCGACAACCGGTGCAGCTTCGACAGCAGCCGGAGCAGCTGCGGCAGCCAGTTCGGCTTCTTTCTGCAGACGCTCGGCTTCACGCTTGCGGCGACGCACTTCACGTGGGTCGTTCGGCGCACGGCCACTTGGCGTCAGGGCGCTGACAGGGGCGGCTTCGACTTCCGGTGCGGCCACTTCGGCAACAACCGGCGCTTCAACCACCGGAGCAGGCTCGGCAGCAGCAACCACTGGCTCGGACACCATGGCCTCGGCTTCTGGCGCTTCGGCGGCGGCAGGCTCGGCAACCCAGTTGAACGCGGTTTGCTCTTCGCGAACTTCACGGACAGCTTCGGTTACTGTTTCGGTGGCTGTTTCGGCAGCCGGTTCTGCGGCAACTACTGGCTCGGCGGCAGCTTCAAATACAGGCTGTGCTTCCCGAACCGGGGCCACTTCGATTTCCGGAGCGGCGGTGGCTTCGACCGGCGTCGTTGCTTCAACCACTGGCGCTTCCACTGGAGCAGTTTCCAGGGTGGCGGCAGTCGCGCGTTCCGCTTGCTCGTTAGCCTGTGCTTCGGCTGGAGCGCTGATCACGGTGCTGGCAACGGCTGCGGTAACAGCCAGGCCGGCGGCCAGATCGGCAGCGCTTGGCGCTTCGTTGGTTTCGGCAGCTTCGTTACCTTCGGCGGACTCGGATTCTTCCGAACCTTCGATCACATTACCGTTGGCATCGCGTTGACGCTCGCGACGGTTGCTGCGACGACGCTGGCCACGGGAGCGGCGGCGTGGACGATCGCCTTCGGCGCCGTCCTGACCGTCTTCCTGCAGTTGCTCTTCGTTGGTAACCAGTTCTTCTTCGGCAACGGCGGCGGTAGCTTGCTCGGCACGTGGCTGACGTTCTTCACGCGGTGGGCGTGGAGCACGTTCTTCACGTGGCTGACGGGCTGGACGCTCTTCAGCGGTAGCAGCGGCGGCCGGAGCGGCATCCAGAGGCTCACGCAGTTCACGAACCGGACGCTCTTCACGATCGCCACGTGGCTTGCGATCTTCGCGAGGAGCGCGCGGTGCACGTTCTTCACGAGGGGCGCGTGGTGCGCGCTCTTCACGTGGAGCACGTTCTTCGCGGGCGACTGCTACTGCTGGCGTTTCTTCGCGGGCTTCACGTGGCTCACGCGGTGCGCGCTCTTCACGCGGTGCACGTTCCTCACGAGGCTTGCGTTCTTCATCGCGGCGACCATTACGGTTGCGGCTCTGCTGACGACCGTTGCGACGCTCTTCGTTGCGGGCCGGACGCTCGGTAGTTGCTGGTTTTTCAACCACAACCGGAGCGGCTGGCTCTTCCTTGGTCGCGAACAGGCTGACCAGCGACTTCACCAGGCCTTTGAACAGGCTTGGCTCTGGCGCGGCGGCCGGTGCGGCAACCGGTGCGGCAGCGACGACTTCGGTCGGAACCGGAGCGTTGGCGCGGGCCGGAGCTGTCTTGACCGCGGCTTCCTGGCGAACCAGGGTGCGGGTCGCAGCGGCTGGCTGGACTTCTTCCACTTCGGCAGCGGCAGCAGCGATTTCGTAGCTGGACTGGCCGACCGCGGCTTCCGGGCTGTCATCGCGCAGACGCTGAACTTCGAAGTGCGGCGTTTCGAGGTGATCGTTCGGCAGAATGACGATGCGGGCACGGGTGCGCAGTTCGATCTTGGTGATCGAGTTGCGTTTTTCGTTGAGCAGGAACGCTGCGACCGGGATCGGCACTTGTGCGCGAACTTCGGCAGTGCGGTCTTTCAGGGCTTCTTCTTCGATCAGGCGCAGAATCGCCAGCGACAGCGATTCAACGTCACGGATGATGCCGGTGCCGTTGCAACGCGGGCAAACGATGCCGCTGCTTTCGCCCAGCGATGGACGCAGGCGCTGACGGGACATTTCCAGCAGGCCGAAGCGCGAGATGCGACCGACTTGCACGCGAGCGCGGTCGGCTTCCAGGCATTCGCGGACTTTCTCTTCCACGGCGCGCTGGTTCTTGGCAGGGGTCATGTCAATGAAGTCGATGACGATCAGGCCGCCGATGTCGCGCAGGCGCAACTGACGGGCGATTTCTTCGGCGGCTTCAAGGTTGGTCTGCAGAGCGGTTTCTTCGATGTCGCTGCCTTTGGTGGCGCGCGCCGAGTTGATGTCGATGGACACCAGGGCTTCGGTCGGATCGATAACGATGGAGCCGCCGGAAGGCAGTTCAACGACGCGCTGGAAAGCGGTCTCGATCTGGCTTTCGATCTGGAAACGGTTGAACAGCGGAACGCTGTCTTCGTACAGCTTGATCTTGCTGGCGTACTGCGGCATCACCTGGCGAATGAAAGTCAGGGCTTCGTCCTGGGCTTCAACGCTGTCGATCAGCACTTCGCCGATGTCCTGGCGCAGGTAATCGCGAATGGCGCGGATGATCACGTTGCTTTCCTGGTAGATCAGGAACGGCGCGGAGCGATCCAGCGAGGCTTCTTTGATGGCGGTCCAGAGTTGCAGCAGGTAGTCGAGGTCCCACTGCATTTCTTCGCTGCTGCGGCCCAGGCCGGCAGTGCGAACGATCAGGCCCATGTCGGCTGGAGCAACCAGACCGTTCAGGGCTTCACGCAGTTCGTTGCGCTCTTCACCTTCGATGCGACGGGAAATACCGCCGGCACGCGGGTTGTTCGGCATCAGAACCAGGTAACGACCGGCCAGGCTGATGAAGGTGGTCAGGGCTGCGCCCTTGTTGCCACGTTCTTCTTTTTCGACCTGAACGATGACTTCCTGGCCTTCGCTCAGGACGTCCTTGATGTTGACGCGGCCTTCTGGGGCTTTCTTGAAGTATTCGCGGGAGATTTCTTTGAGGGGCAGGAAGCCGTGGCGCTCAGAGCCGAAATCGACAAAGGCAGCCTCAAGGCTTGGTTCGATGCGAGTAATCCGGCCTTTATAGATGTTGGCCTTTTTCTGCTCGCGTGCACCGGATTCGATGTCCAGGTCGTAGAGGCGTTGGCCATCTACCAGTGCAACACGCAACTCTTCGGGTTGAGTTGCGTTAATCAGCATTCTTTTCATGTAGTACCGTCGGTTTCCGGGCTGCCGGAAACGGCGTTCGGCACACACGACTTCTCATGGTCGGTGTCAGGTGCGTCAGGAGTGGTTGGACACTCCAGTGTCTAGCGAACCCCGACCAATTGGGCCGGCGTCGCGACGTACGCGTCCTGCTTGCTGTGGCTACTTAAGCACTCAGTCAGGAGGAGGAATCAACCAGCGGCTGTGGACGAGATGAAGCGTCTTGATAAAGCCTATTGCTACACAGTCCAGCGGTTGTGCATCTCCACCCTACACGTATCCCTGATAATTCGGGTGCTGCCGCGCGCAGAATCCGCAGCGGGTTGGCATTTACCGTGAGCTCCGAAAGGGGAGGTCACGCATCATGGCTAATTTAGGCGTTGTTTCCGAAGCGTTCGCTCGGGGTTGTTCGAAGTTGACTGCACTTTGTGAACTGGCCGTGAATATTTGCTCGCAAGGCGAGTGAAAACTCTGCTTTGCGGCATGCTTCAGGCCTCATGTCACCTGCGCTCGTTACAACTGCAAACTCTACCGTTTCGTAGCGAAAGCCCCGTAGGACGGCCTCTCGTCCTCGTGAATTGCGTTGGTCAGGGCCGGTTTTTGACCGTTAGTCCGCTGTCCAGGCCACTTTTGGCGGCGTTCGCGACTATAGCAGCAATGATTAAGTGCTTCAATTCCATAAAAAATTGTTATCATCCGCGCCATGACGACTACTGCCCCTTCGACCCCAGCCGTACAACTGCTGGAGGTCTCGCCGGAATATGCCGGCCAACGTATTGATAACTTCCTTCTCGCTCGGCTCAAAGGCGTGCCCAAGACCTTGATTTACCGCATTTTGCGCAAAGGCGAAGTGCGAGTGAACAAAGGTCGGATCAAGCCCGAATACAAGCTGCAGGCGGGCGATATCGTGCGCGTGCCACCGGTTCGCGTGCCTGAGCGCGACGAGCCGGTGCCGCTGGCACAAGGCCTGCTGCAACGCCTCGAAGCCTCGATCGTGTTCGAGGACAAGGCGTTGATCGTGATCAACAAGCCTTGCGGCATCGCGGTTCACGGTGGCAGCGGCTTGACTTACGGGGTGATCGAAGCCTTTCGTCAGTTGCGTCCCGATTGCAAGGAGCTCGAACTGGTTCACCGTCTCGACCGTGACACCTCCGGCCTGCTGATGATCGCCAAGAAGCGCAGCATGCTGCGTCACTTGCACACGGCATTGCGCGGCGATGGCGTCGATAAGCGCTACATGGCGCTGGTTCGCGGCAACTGGGCGGCCTCGATCAAGCAAGTCCGGGCGTCGCTCGGCAAGAGCAACCTGCGCTCCGGCGAGCGTATGGTCGAGGTCGACGAGGAGGAGGGCAAGGAGTCCGTGACCGTGTTCAAGGTCCTGCGTCGTTTTGGCGACTTTGCCACCCTGATCGAAGCCAAGCCGATTACCGGCCGGACTCACCAGATCCGCGTCCACACCTTGCACGCCGGGCATTGCATCGCTGGCGATACCAAGTACGGCGATGAAGGCTTCAGCAAAGAGATTCGTGACCTGGGCGGAAAGCGCCTGTTCCTGCACGCCTACATGCTGACCGTGCCGCTGCCTGATGGTGGTGAGCTGAAGTTGCAGGCGCCGGTCGACGAGATGTGGGCCAAAACCGTGGAGCGATTGAGTGCGCCCATCTGATTACAAGCTGCTGATTTTCGATTGGGACGGCACTCTCGCCGACTCCATTGGTCGGATTGTCGAGTCGATGCATGTCGCGTCCGAGCGCTCCGGCTTTCAGTTGCGCGATGATTTTGCTGTCAAGGGCATCATCGGTCTGGGCTTGCCGGAAGCGATTCGCACGTTGTATCCGGAAATCGGCGACGACGAATTGGTGGTCTTCCGTCAGCACTATGCTGATCACTACATCGCCTCGGAAGCCGTGCCTTCGCCGTTGTTCGAAGGTGTGGTCGAGTCGATGGAGGCGTTTCGTGCCGAGGGTTATCACTTGGCGGTCGCGACCGGCAAGGCTCGTCGCGGGCTGGATCGGGTGCTGAAGTCTCACGGCTGGGAAGATTATTTCGATATCACCCGCGCGGCCGACGAAACCGCCAGCAAACCCCATCCGCTGATGCTTGAGCAGATCCTCGCTCACTGCGAGGTTCGCCCGGAGCAGGCGCTGATGGTGGGCGATTCGTCCTTTGATTTGCAGATGGCGCGCAACGCCGGCATGGATTCGGTGGCCGTCAGCTATGGCGCGCAATCGATCGAGGCGTTGAAAATATTCGAGCCGGCACTGGCCATTGATCGTTTTTCAGAATTGCATGCCTGGCTGAGTCAGCGGGCTTAATAGGTTTTTGCTGGGGTAGATGTCATGACCGACGAATGGAAAGCGCCCGCCAAGGCAAGCGCAGAGAGCGGTGACGAGAAAAGCTGGAAGCTGCTGGAAAAGACCCTGCTGGCCGGCGTGCAGGAACAGCGCCGGTCCCGTCGCTGGGGGATTTTCTTCAAGCTGCTGACCTTTGTGTACCTGTTTGGCGCGTTGATCCTGTTCACGCCGCTGATGGACATGGAGAAAGTTGCCACCCGCAGTGGCAACTACACCGCGCTGATCGACGTGACCGGCATGATCGCCGACAAGGAGCCTGCCAGCGCTGACAACATCGTCGGCAGTCTGCGTGCGGCTTTCGAGGACGAGAAGGTCAAAGGTGTCGTCCTGCGCATCAACAGTCCGGGCGGCAGTCCGGTGCAGTCGGGTTATGTGTATGACGAAATTGTCCGTCTGCGCGGCTTGCACCCGGATACCAAGGTGTACGCGGTGATCTCGGATCTGGGCGCTTCCGGTGCTTATTACATCGCCAGTGCGGCGGATCAGATTTACGCCGACAAGGCGAGCCTGGTGGGTTCCATTGGTGTGACGGCGGCCGGTTACGGCTTTGTCGGCACCATGGAGAAGCTCGGCGTCGAGCGTCGGACTTACACGTCGGGCGAGCACAAGTCGTTCCTCGACCCGTTCCAGCCGCAGAAGCCTGAGGAGACTCAGTTCTGGCAGGGCGTGCTGGATACGACACACCAGCAGTTCATCAATAGCGTGAAAAAGGGCCGTGGCGACCGTCTCAAGGACAAGGAGCATCCGGAGCTGTTTTCCGGGTTGGTCTGGAACGGGGAGCAAGCGTTGCCGTTGGGCCTGATCGATGGCCTGGGGAATGCCGGTTCGGTGGCGCGTGACGTGATCGGCGAGAAAGAGTTGGTGGATTTCACCGTTCAGGAATCGCCGTTCGATCGCTTCTCGAAAAAACTCGGCGCCAGTGTCGCTGAGCAATTGGCGATGTGGATGGGCTTTCACGGTCCGTCGTTGCGCTGATTTTCTGGCTGCATAAAAAAACCGGCTTTTGCCGGTTTTTTAAGTCAAAAGATCGCAGCCTCGTTTCACTCGACAGCTCCTACATTGAAATGCGTATCTCTTGTAGGAGCTGTCGAGCGAAACGAGGCTGCGATCTTTTGATCTTTAAGGTATCTGCACGCCTTCGGCCAGCAACATGTCCACCAGGCGAATCAATGGCAGGCCGATCAGGCTGGTGGCGTCAGGGCCTTCGGTGCTTTGAAACAGGCTCACCCCCAAGCCTTCGGCTTTGAAGCTGCCAGCGCAGTCGTAGGGCTGTTCGGCGCGCAGGTAGCGTTCGATGCGTGCGGTGTCGAGTGTGCGCATGTTCACCGTGAACGGCACGCAGTCGACCTGGCAATCGCCGGTCTGGCTATTGAGCAGTGCCAGGCCGGTGAGGAAGGTCACGCTGGCACCGCTCGAGGTCAGCAATTGTTCGCGGGCCTTTTCGAAGGTGTGGGGTTTGCCGATGATCCGATCGCCAAGTACGGCGACCTGGTCGGAGCCGATGATCAGGTGAGCGGGGTGGCTGCTGGCCAGCGCGCGTGCTTTTTCCTCGGCGAGGCGCTTGACCAACGCGATGGCGGACTCGCCCGGACGATGGCTTTCGTCGATATCCGGCGAGCTGCAGGTAAATGGCAGCTGCAAGCGGGCCAGCAATTCCCGGCGATAAACCGAGCTTGAAGCGAGTAATAAAGGCAGCATGCGCATCTCCAAAAGACAGGCACGAATTCTAGCGAGGCTTCCAAGTGACGGACAGGGCTGAATTTCCTTTGACATGGCTGGGGGCATCCCTATAATGCTGCGCCTATGTTGAATGACCCGATTCCACCTCACGTTGACCCGCGCAAATTGGCTGATCGTGGCACCACCCTTCAAGGTGAACTGCTGCTGGCCGATTTGGAGAGACTCTGCGACCCGCTTTCCGATACTGTCGGTACGGTGCAGGCTAAATTCGTTTTTGAACGAGATGAACGTAAGTCTGTGGTAATCCACAGTTTTATCGACACCGAAGTCAAAATGGTTTGCCAGCGTTGTCTTGAGCTGGTCACCCTGCCGATCCATAGCGAATGCAGTTATGCTGTGGTGAAGGAGGGTGCGAATACCCAGTCGTTGCCGAAAGGTTATGACGTGCTGGAACTGGGCGAAGATCCTTTGGATCTGCAGTCACTGATCGAGGAGGAGCTTCTGCTCGCCTTGCCCATTGTGCCTGCTCATCATCCGGAAGAATGCCAGCAGCCGGCGGGTCTCGATGAGCCCGAACCGAGCGAGGACGAGGTAACGCGGTCCAACCCGTTCAGTGTATTGGCGCAGTTAAAGCGTGACCCAAACGTTTAGGAGTTAATCAATTATGGCTGTTCAGCAGAACAAAAAATCCCGCTCTGCCCGTGACATGCGTCGTTCGCACGACGCCCTGACGGCAAGCACTCTGTCTGTAGAAAAAACCACCGGTGAAATTCACCTGCGTCACCACGTATCGCCAGAAGGCGTATACCGTGGCCGTAAAGTGATCGACAAGGGCGCTGACGAGTAATCACTTGTCTGCTCAAGTCATCGCGATTGACGCAATGGGCGGGGACTTCGGTCCCCGCAGCATTGTTCAGGCCAGCCTTGCTTGTCTGTCTGCTACGCCCTCGCTGCACCTGACCCTCGTCGGTCAACCCTCCCTTCTTGAAGAATTGCTCTCTGGCCAATCGGCTGTGGATCGCTCGCGTCTGTCGATTGCTCCGGCGTCCGAAGTCATCACCATGGACGAAAAACCTGCCCAAGCCCTGCGCGGCAAGCCCGACTCGTCGATGCGCGTGGCGCTGGAGTTGCTGCGAGACGGCAAGGTCCAGGCCTGCGTCAGCGCCGGCAATACCGGTGCGCTGATGGCGTTGTCGCGGTTTGTGCTCAAGACCTTGCCGGGCATAGATCGGCCGGCAATGGTGGCGGCGATTCCGACGCAGAAGGGTTATTGCCAGTTGCTCGACCTGGGCGCCAATGTCGATTGCAGCGCCGAGCATCTATTGCAGTTCGCTGTGATGGGGTCGGTGGCGGCGGAAACCCTGGGCATCGTGCGTCCGCGAGTGGCGCTGCTGAACATCGGTACCGAAGACATCAAGGGCAATCAGCAGGTCAAGCTCGCTGCAACATTGTTGCAAAGTGCCCGTGGTATCAACTACATCGGTTTTGTCGAAGGTGACGGTGTGTACCGTGGCGAGGCGGATGTGGTGGTCTGTGACGGTTTTGTCGGCAATATCCTGCTCAAATCCAGCGAAGGCCTGGCAACCATGATTGCCGCGCGCATCGAAGCCTTGTTCAAGAAAAACCTTGCGTCGAAAGTGGTCGGTGCTTTGGCATTGCCGCTGATGAAGCGCTTGCAAGCTGATCTGGCGCCTGCGCGGCATAACGGTGCAAGCTTCCTCGGGTTGCAGGGAATTGTGGTGAAAAGCCATGGTTCGGCGGGGGTTCAGGGCTTCCAGAGTGCGATTCAGCGTGCCTTGATCGAGATCCAGGAAAACCTGCCGGAACGCATTCACGGTCGTCTTGAGGATTTGTTGCTTTAGGCGTTTTCGTCGGACAATGCTTAAATGTGACCGCTCAGTTCAATTTGCCATCCAACTGTCAGTTTCTTGCGTCCCCCAAGCGGGACGTCAATTCTCCGACGACAAGATCATTAGGGGCTTGTTACATGTCTGCTTCCCTCGCATTCGTCTTTCCGGGACAGGGTTCGCAGTCCCTCGGCATGCTGGCCGAGTTGGGCGCGCAACATCCGGTTGTCCTCGAAACATTCAAAGAAGCTTCCGATGCTCTGGGTTACGACCTGTGGGCACTGACCCAGCAAGGGCCGGAAGAGCAACTCAATCAAACCGATAAAACCCAGCCGGCCATTCTGACCGCCTCGATTGCCTTGTGGCGTCTGTGGCTGGCTGAAGGCGGCGCGCGTCCGGCTTATGTTGCCGGTCACAGCCTGGGTGAATACAGCGCTCTGGTCGCTGCGGGCAGCCTGAGCCTGGGCGACGCGGTGAGGCTGGTTGAATCCCGGGGCAAGCTGATGCAGGAAGCCGTTCCGGCCGGGCAAGGTGGCATGGCCGCCATTCTCGGTCTGGACGATGCTGATGTGCTGGCAGCCTGTGCCGAAGCGGCGCAAGGCGAAGTGGTCAGTGCGGTCAACTTCAACTCCCCTGGCCAAGTGGTCATCGCCGGTGCCAAGGCGGCGGTCGAGCGCGCCATCGAAGGCTGCAAGGCCCGTGGTGCCAAACGCGCCATGCCGTTGCCGGTCAGCGTGCCGTCCCATTGCGAGCTGATGCGTCCGGCGGCCGAGCGTTTCGCCGAGTCGATCGCAGCGATCAACTGGCAGGCGCCGCAGATTCCAGTGGTTCAGAACGTCAGCGCCAATGTGCCGGCCGATCTGGAAACCCTCAAGCGCGATCTGCTCGAGCAGCTTTACAAGCCTGTACGCTGGGTCGAATCGGTTCAGGCGCTGGCCGCCAAAGGTGCTACCCAGTTCGTCGAATGCGGCCCTGGCAAAGTGCTGGCTGGCCTGAACAAGCGTTGCGCCGAAGGCGTGTCGACATCCAACCTCAATACCCCCGACGCCTTCGCTGCCGCTCGCGCAGCGCTGGCCTGAATCAGGAGAAGCCTGCATGAGTCTGCAAGGTAAAGTTGCACTGGTCACTGGCGCGAGCCGCGGTATCGGCCAGGCTATCGCCCTGGAACTGGGTCGTCAGGGCGCCATCGTTATCGGCACCGCGACGTCTGCCTCGGGTGCCGAGCGCATTGCGGCAACCCTGAAGGAAAACGGGATTCAAGGCACTGGCCTGGAACTCAATGTTACCAGCGATGAGTCCGTTGCGGCAGTGCTGGCGAGCATCACATCGCAGTTCGGTGCGCCGGCGATCCTGGTCAACAATGCCGGTATCACCCGCGATAATCTGATGATGCGCATGAAAAATGACGAATGGCATGACGTCGTCGATACCAACCTGAACAGTCTGTTCCGCCTGTCCAAGGGTGTTTTGCGCGGTATGACCAAAGCCCGTTGGGGACGAATTATCAGTATTGGCTCGGTTGTGGGTGCCATGGGCAACGCAGGCCAAGTAAACTACGCAGCCGCCAAGGCCGGTCTGGAAGGTTTCAGCCGTTCACTGGCGCGTGAAGTCGGTTCGCGTTCGATTACGGTAAACTCGGTGGCCCCTGGGTTCATCGACACCGATATGACCCGCGAACTGCCCGAGGCACAGCGTGAAGCCTTGCAGACGCAGATTCCGCTGGGCCGTCTGGGGCAAGCTCAAGAGATCGCGTCTGTGGTCGCTTTTCTTGCATCCGACGGTGCGGCTTACGTTACTGGGGCTACAATCCCGGTGAACGGCGGGATGTACATGAGTTAAATGTGACGGGTTGCTTCAAAAAAATGTCATACGAGCTGTCTAAAATCCGTTATAAAGCTGCAATCTATTTATAGGCAGAGGGTCGTCGGGTTTGAGGAGTGAAGCTTTCAGTTGAAAAACTGAAAAGTCTTTCTATACACTTACCCACTGGCCAGCTGCCTGAATTTGTCCATTAGGAGTGAAAACAAGGTATGAGCACCATCGAAGAGCGCGTCAAGAAAATCGTTGCTGAGCAACTGGGCGTTAAAGAAGAAGAAGTGGTCAACACTGCTTCCTTCGTTGAAGACCTGGGTGCCGACTCCCTTGACACCGTTGAGCTGGTGATGGCTCTGGAAGAGGAATTCGAGACCGAAATCCCTGACGAAGAAGCTGAGAAAATCACTACTGTACAAGCCGCAATCGATTACGTTACTAACCACCAGGCTTAATAGCTTGTAATCGTTGCTTGCTGTCATGGAAAAACCGCACTGCCATCACGGCGTGCGGTTTTTTCTTTAGGCCTGATGCAAAGTCGTCATTTGAAAAAGGAGAGTGCTGTGTCGCGTAGACGCGTCGTAGTCACCGGTATGGGTATGTTGTCGCCACTGGGCACGGATGTGCCGAGCAGTTGGCAGGGCATTCTGGCTGGCCGCAGTGGCATTGGTCTGATCGAACACACCGACCTTTCTGCCTATTCCACCCGTTTTGGCGGCTCGGTAAAGGGCTTCAATGTCGAGGAATACCTGTCGGTCAAGGAAGCTCGCAAGCTCGACCTGTTCATTCAATACGGTTTGGCCGCAGGTTTTCAGGCAGTTCGTAACGCCGGTCTGGAAGTCACCGACGCCAACCGTGAGCGCATCGGTGTGGCCATGGGGTCGGGTATTGGCGGACTGACCAATATCGAAGAAACCAGCCGCACGCTGCATGATTCCGGCCCACGACGGATTTCTCCGTTTTTCGTGCCTGGCTCGATCATCAATATGATTTCCGGTTTCCTGTCCATCCATCTGGGTGCACAGGGACCTAACTACGCCATCGCCACCGCGTGTACCACCGGTACGCACTGCATCGGCATGGCGGCACGCAACATCATGTACGACGAAGCCGACGTGATGATTGCCGGCGGCGCTGAAATGGCAGCTTGCGGTCTGGGCATGGGCGGCTTCGGTGCCTCCCGCGCACTGTCGACCCGCAACGACGAACCGACCCGTGCCAGCCGTCCGTGGGACAAGGGCCGTGATGGCTTCGTGCTGTCCGACGGTGCCGGCGCTCTGGTTCTGGAAGAACTGGAACACGCCAAGGCCCGTGGCGCGACCATCTACGCCGAGCTGATCGGCTTTGGCACCAGTGGCGATGCCTACCATATGACTTCGCCTCCTGCCGACGGCGCCGGTGCTGCACGTTGCATCACCAATGCCCTGCGCGACGCCAAGATCAATGGCGACCAGGTCCAGTACATCAACGCCCACGGCACTTCGACCTCGGCCGGCGACCTCGCCGAAGCCTGTGCGATCAAGTCGGTGTTTGGCGATCACGCTTACAAGCTGGCGGTCAGTTCGACCAAGTCCATGACCGGTCACCTGTTGGGTGCGGCGGGCGCGGTCGAGGCGATCTTCAGTGTGCTGGCGATCAACAGTCAGGTAGCGCCGCCGACCATCAACCTTGATGAGCCGGACGAAGGTTGCGACCTCGATTTCGTACCGCATACCGCGCGCAATATGGATATCGATGTGGTGTTGTCCAACTCCTTCGGGTTTGGCGGTACCAACGGCTCGCTGGTGTTCCGCCGGTTCGCTGACTGATGGACAGCTGGGTCGACGGTCAGCCGGCTGACGCTTTGTCGCTGAAGGATCGCGGCCTGGCTTACGGTGATGGTCTGTTCGAGACCATTGCCGTGCGCAACGGCGCTCCGGTGTTGCTGGATCGGCATCTGGTGCGTTTGGTCAAAGGTTGCCATCGGTTGGCAATTAATCTCGATCATGCGGCTGTCTGCACAGAGTTACTGACCTATGCCCAAGCGTTGGGCGAAGGTGTGCTCAAACTCATCGTCACGCGTGGCGAGAGCGCGCGCGGTTATGCGTCCGATCCTTCGGCTCAGGCGCGACGCATCATGCTGGGCAACCCACCTGCGGTTTATCCTGCTGCCAATGCGGAGCAGGGCGTTCGCCTCTTTCCCTGTGCGACGCGGCTTTCCAAGCAGCCTCTGCTCGCCGGGCTCAAACACCTGAACCGTCTTGAGCAGGTCATCGCCCGCTCCGAATGGCAAGACACCGATCATGCCGAAGGCTTGATGCTCGATCAGGCCGGGCGCGTCATTGAAGGCGTGTTCAGCAATCTGTTCCTGATTCGCGATGGCGTACTGATCACAGCTGATTTGAAGCGCTGTGGCGTTGCCGGCGTGATGCGTGCCGAATTATTGTTTCAAGCCGAGTCATTGGGGATCCCCACACAAATCACCGACATCACCCTCGATCAGCTGCAATGGGCTGATGAAGTCTTTGTCTGCAACAGCGTGTATGGCGTTTGGCCGGTGCGCGACTATGCCGCACTGAGCTGGCCGGTTGGTCCGCTCACCCGTAAACTCCAAACCATTGCCCGCGCGCTACTGGATGCTTGATACGTGAGACGTAAATTCTTGCTGTTGCTGGAAACCGGATTGGTTTTGGCAGGGCTGTGTCTGGGCGCTTCCGCCTGGAAAATCCATTCGGCGCTGGAACAGCCGCTGAACATCACTCAGGAAGAACTGCTGGAGGTGCCAAAAGGCACGACACCGACCCGCACCTTCTATCGACTCGAAGCCGATGGCGTCATCAAGGATGCTTTCTGGTTGCGTGTGTATTGGCGCTTCAATCTTGCCAAACAACCGTTGCACAAGGGCGAATACCGCATGCAGCCCGGCATGACCGTCGAAGGCCTGATTGACCTGTGGAAGCGCGGGGAAATGGTTCAGTACAGCCTGACCCTGGTCGAGGGCTGGAATTTCCATCAGGTCCGCGCTGCTCTGGCCAAGGATGAAAAACTCGAAAAGACCCTCGACGGTTTGAGTGATAGCGAGGTGATGGACAAACTCGGCCACAGCGGGATTTTTCCGGAAGGGCGATTCTTCCCTGACACCTATCGCTTCGTGCGCGGCATGACCGATGTCGAGCTGCTGAAAAAAGCCTACGACCGCCTCGACGAAGTCCTTGCCAAGGAGTGGAGCCAGCGGGCCGCTGATGTGCCGTACACCGAACCCTATCAGGCGCTGATCATGGCCTCGCTGGTGGAGAAGGAAACCGGCGTGCCGCAGGAGCGCGGGCAAATCGCTGGCGTGTTCGTGCGTCGCATGGAAATGGGCATGCTGCTGCAGACCGATCCGACCGTGATCTACGGCCTCGGTGATCGTTACACCGGCAAATTGACTCGTGCTCATCTCAAGGAAGCGACGCCGTACAACACCTACATGATTTCGGGACTGCCGCCGACCCCGATCGCCATGGTCGGCCGCGAAGCGATTCATGCAGCGCTGAATCCGGTGGCTGGCAATAGCCTCTATTTCGTTGCTCGTGGTGATGGCAGCCACGTGTTCTCCGATGATCTGGACGCGCACAATAACGCTGTGCGTGAGTTCCAGATCAAGCGCCGTGCCGACTACCGCTCCAGCCCCGCGCCCACCACGGCGCCAGAGGCGACGGATGAGCAGGCACCGATTCCGGCTGCTTCGCCCGACACAGCCCCCGAGGCTTTGCCGCAAGTGCCACCGCAGGAGCCTGCTCAGGCGGCGCCACCAGAACCGCAAGCGCCTGACCCGTCGCCATCACCGGAGCCGGCGCAAGAACCCGCTCAAGAACCCGCAGCCGCACCCGCGCCCGAATCGGATGCAACCGCTCCGCAAAGCCCGCAATGACTCTGACTAAGGACTGCCTGTGACTGGCTTGTTTATTACCCTGGAAGGCCCGGAAGGGGCCGGCAAGAGCACCAATCGCGAATACCTGGCCGAGCGCTTGCGCGCCGCTGGTATCGAGGTCGTGCTGACTCGCGAACCAGGCGGTACGCCGTTGGCCGAGCGGATCCGCGAAGTGCTGCTGGCGCCGGTTGACGAAGTCATGAACCCCGACACCGAGTTGCTGTTGGTGTTCGCCGCGCGAGCCCAGCATCTGGCCGAGGTGATTCGCCCGGCACTGGCCCGCGGTGCGGTGGTCCTGTGTGATCGCTTTACCGATTCGACCTATGCCTATCAGGGGGGCGGTCGAGGCCTGTCGCTGGAGCGCATCGCGACTCTGGAAGCCTTCGTCCAGGGCGATTTGCGCCCGGACCTGACGTTGATTTTCGATCTGCCGGTGGAAGTGGGCCTGGCCCGCGCCAGCGCTCGCGGTCGTCTGGATCGCTTCGAACTCGAAGGCCGAACCTTTTTTGATGCGGTGCGCAGTGCTTTCCTCAAGCGTGCTGAAGCGGATCCTGCGCGTTATGTCCTGGTCGATGCCGCCCAGCCGCTGGCGCAGGTTCAGCAGTCACTGGATGCCTTGCTGCCACGTCTGCTGGAGTTGACCCGTGGCTGAAGCCTATCCGTGGCAGGACAGTCTCTGGCAGCAGTTGGCCGGTCGCAAGCAACATGCTCACGCCTATCTGCTCCATGGCCCCGCCGGGATCGGCAAGCGCGCGCTGGCCGAGCGCTTGATGGCCAGTTTGCTGTGCCAGCGTCCGAGTGCCGCCCACGATGCTTGTGGCGAATGCAAATCCTGTCTGTTGCTCAAGGCCGGCAGTCACCCTGACAACTACATTCTGGAACCGGAAGAAGCCGATAAGGCGATCAAGGTCGATCAGGTTCGTGATCTGGTCAGCTTCGTGGTTCAGACCGCTCAGATGGGCGGTCGCAAAGTGGTGCTGATCGAACCGGCGGAGTCGATGAACGTCAACGCCGCCAACGCCTTGCTCAAAAGTCTTGAAGAACCTTCCGGCGATACCGTTTTGCTGTTGGTCAGCCACCAGACCAGTCGTCTGTTGCCGACCATCAAGAGCCGCTGTGTGCAGCAGGCTTGTCCATTGCCGAGCGAAGCCATGAGTCTTGCGTGGCTGGCGAAGGCTTTGCCGGACTGCGCGGAAGAAGAACGCGTCGAACTGCTGACCCTGGCCGCCGGTTCGCCACTGGCCGCCGTCAACTTGCAGGCCCAGGGCGTGCGTGAGCAACGGGCGCTGGTGGTCGATGGCGTGAAGAAGTTGCTCAAGCAGCAACAGTCACCGACGCAACTGGCCGAAGGCTGGAATGCGATTCCGCTGTTGCTGTTGTTCGACTGGTTCTGCGACTGGTCGAGCCTGATACTGCGCTATCAGCTGACTCAGGACGAAGAAGGCCTGGGACTGACGGACATGCGCAAGGTGATTCAGTACCTGGCGCAGAAAGCTGGCCAGGACAAAGTCCTGAATATTCAGGACTGGATCCTTGCCCAGCGCCAGAAAGTGATGAGCAAAGCCAACCTCAATCGGGTGTTGTTGCTGGAGGCGCTGTTGGTGCAATGGGTGGGTTTGCCTACCCAGAAGTGACCGTCTGTGCTTAGTATCCTGTCTCGCAAATACTGTTTGTGACACGGGACACTAGACACTGAGCATCAGCAACGGAGGTCAGCATGAATGAACTCGTCAATCCGGGGCCGCGCAACGGCATTTTGTCCCTGACGATCAAGGACAAGTCCGTGCTTTACGCGGCCTACATGCCGTTCATCAAGAACGGTGGCCTGTTTATCCCGACCAACAAGAGTTACAAGTTGGGCGATGAGGTATTCATGCTGTTGAACCTGATGGACGAGCCGGAGAAGATTCCGGTCGCCGGCAAGGTCACCTGGATCACCCCAAAAGGTGCGCAGGGCAACCGGGCCGCCGGGGTCGGCGTACAATTCAACGATGGCGACAATACCGCGCGCAGTCGAATCGAAACCCATCTGGCCGGAGCCCTGAAGTCCGACCGTCCCACTCATACGATGTAAGTTGCAGCCCTTTTATGCTCGTAGATTCCCATTGCCACCTTGATCGCCTCGACCTCGCCGCCCACGACGGCTCTCTGGATGCTGCACTTGATGCGGCCCGTCTGCGCGGGGTAGGGCACTTTCTGTGTATCGGCGTCAGCGTCGAGAATGCCGCCGACGTCAAAGCCCTGGCCGAGCGTTACAACGACGTCGACTGTTCGGTTGGCGTGCATCCGCTGGATGTGCAACCAGGCGCCGCGCCAGCACTGGATTGGCTGTTGCGCGAACTCAACCACCCGCGTGTGGTGGCGATCGGTGAAACCGGTCTGGATTACCACTACGAGCCGGAAGCAGCGGAGTTGCAGCAGGAGTCGTTTCGCCTGCATCTGCAAGCGGCACAGCACACGGGCAAACCGGTGATCATCCACACCCGTGGTGCCCGTGCCGATACGTTGAACCTGTTGCGCGAAGCGGCGCTGCCCCAGGCTGGCGTTCTGCATTGTTTCACCGAAGACTGGGACATGGCCAAAGCGGCGCTGGACATGGGGTATTACATTTCCTTGTCCGGGATTGTCACTTTCCGCAATGCCGACGCTCTGCGTGACGTCGCCAGTAAAGTGCCGGCTGACCGATTGCTGGTGGAAACCGACTCGCCTTACCTGGCGCCAATCCCTCATCGCGGCAAGCCGAACCTGCCGCAGTACGTGCGCGACGTTGCGGAATTTCTGGCAATGTTGCGAGGTGAGCCCTACGAGCGGTTTGCCGAGCAAACCACCGAGAATTTCAAGCGACTGTTTCCGCTGGCGCACGTGAAAGGTTAAATCGCAGGCAAAAAAAACCCGGGTTCTGGGGGGTGAATCCGGGTTAAGACCATTAGGAGTAAAACAAAGGCACGCGGTCCGTTGGTACCTATATCGGCGCAACACTTGGGGGAGATGTCCCGCCGACATTTGAAGTATTGATCAGTATTGCGCCGAGTCCAGTTTACCGGCGCCGGTTTTTAAACAAATTTGGAATACGGGCGCTTCGGTTGAGTTCTCATTAATCTGCGAGGCTGCCGGAATTCATCAAGAAACACATATATGGTCGGATGATCCGTGCATTTTTGCGCAAGTTAGGCATAATACGCGGCTTCGAATTTTGACCCCTACAGACCTTTTCTTATGCACAAAGAACCTCGTAAGGTCCGTGAGTTTCGTCGCCGCGAGCAAGAAATTCTCGATACCGCGCTCAAGCTGTTCCTCGATCAAGGTGAAGACAGTGTCACCGTCGAGATGATTGCTGATGCCGTCGGTATCGGCAAAGGCACGATCTACAAGCACTTCAAATCCAAGGCCGAGATCTATCTGCGCCTGATGCTCGATTACGAGCGCGATTTGAACGAGCTGTTGCATTCGGCCGATGTCGACAAGGACAAGGAGGCCCTGTCCCGGGCCTACTTCGAATTCCGCATGCGCGACCCTCAACGCTATCGGTTGTTCGATCGCCTGGAAGAAAAGGTGGTCAAGGGCAATCAGGTGCCGGAGATGGTCGAGGAGCTGCACAAGATTCGCGCCTCGAACTTCGAACGCCTGACCCTGCTGATCAAGGGCCGGATCAGCGAAGGCAAGCTCGAAGATGTGCCGCCTTATTTTCATTACTGCGCATCCTGGGCGCTGGTGCACGGCGCCGTGGCGCTGTATCACTCGCCGTTCTGGAGCAATGTGCTGGAAGATCAGGAAGGTTTCTTCCAATTCCTGATGGACATCGGCGTACGCATGGGCAACAAGCGCAAGCGCGATAGCGACACCCCGAACAGCTGAGTCCATACAGTTCGCCTTATCGCGCCGTGATATTCACACCATGGCGCAGTACCGCAGGAATATACTCAGGCATAGGACTTGCTAAAACTTGATTTGTGAGTCAAGTTTTAGCGGTCCGAATATTCTTCCGCCGGAGTAATCCATGATCGTTGACCGTCAAGGCAGGCGTTTTCGCAATTTGCGAATCAGTCTGACTTCAGCCTGCAATTACGCTTGTACCTACTGCGTGCCCAACGGCAAGCGGTTGGTCGCTGCGCAGGATGAATTGTCGGCCGAGGCCATGGCGCGTGGCGTGGCCTATCTGATTGAAGCAGCGGGCATTGAGCGTTTGCGCATCACCGGCGGCGAGCCGCTGGTCAGCCCCAAACTCGAAACCTTCATGACCGCTGTCGGGCAGATGGGCCTGGCGGATATCAGCCTGACCACCAATGGTCAGCTGCTGACGAAAAAGCTGCCACTGCTGGTGGACGCCGGCATTCGTCGCATCAACGTTTCCCTCGATACCCTGGATGCCAGCGCCTTTCGCAGCATTGCCCGTGGCGGCGATCTAGCGACGGTGCTCGACGGTATGGATCAGGCCAGCGCCGCCGGCCTGAAGATCAAGGTCAATATGGTGCCGCTGCGTGGGCAGAACCTCGATCAAGTGATGCCACTACTCGATTACTGTCTGGAGCGCGGCTATGAGCTTCGCTTCATCGAGTTGATGCGCATGGGCCATCTGGCCAGCGATTCCAATGCTTTCCTGCAACAGTTTGTCAGCCTGCAGCAGTTGCTCAGCTTGATCGGCGAGCGCTACGAGTACCTTCAGGCCGATGCGCCGGTAGACGCCACCGCCGTGCGTTACGAGATTCCGGGGCAGGGCTACTTCGGCGTTATCGCCAACGAAAGCGTCCCTTTCTGCCGCACCTGTTCGCGGCTGCGTCTGTCCTCCACGGGCTGGCTGCACGGCTGCCTGTCGTCGAGCAACCGCCACTATGTCGGCGATCTGCTGGACAAACCCCGGCATCAAGCCTTGCCCGCCTTGCAGAGACTCTTGGTGAAAGCCTTGGGTGATAAGCAGGAAGTGGCATTTTCCGGTGGCGCGACCATCATGAAAATCATCGGCGGCTGAGCTGGCCTCATCGCGAGCAAGCTCGCTCCCACAGGTCCTGTGCCAACCCTGTGGGAGCGAGCCTGCTCGCGATGCGATCTGTGAGGCGCTGCTGATCCCGAGCTGGCGCGGAAGCTGCATCCAATGGCCATTCGCCGGTTTTCCGTCACCGGCCTCTGGAGGGTAGGATGCGTAGCCTGGTTTTGCTGCTGGCCGTTTTGGTGCTTGGTGGCTGCATGAATGTCAGCGATCTGGCTGAAGGGACTCGCTACCACATGAGCGACGCGGGGTTGCTCGACCATAGCGACAGCCGCCGTGTGAATAACCTGCGCATCCAACCGGACTCATTCGTCTATATCGCCCAGGGCGCTTTTGTGCCGCCAGGCAGCACTGTCTACCCACGACCTAACGTGATCGCCGAAGTCGCCTTCGATGGCTTTGTCGAATACTTTCCCATGGTCCGCCGCGCCCGTGCCCCGGAAGGTCTTGATCAAGCCATGGGCGAAGCCCGTGCCGCCGGTGCCCATTACCTGCTCTATACCCGGTTCGCCAAGTCTGATGACCGTATCGGCAACTCGGACGAGTGGCTCGATCAGGAAGCCCTGGATCGCCTCGGTATCGATGGCGGCGTGATTCAGATCATGTTGATCGAGACCAGCACCCAGTATTTGATTGATACTGCACGCATCAAGAGTCGTGGCGGTTTACTGACGTTCCACGACAAAAAGCCAGAAGACCTGATGGGCCCGCCGCTGGAACAATACGCGCGCAGCCTGCTGGGGCTCAGCGACCAGTAATTCAAAAGGAGAACGCCATGAGTGGCCCGCAAAAAGCCAACGATCTGTTGGGGCAAATCCCCAAAACCAAAGGCTTGCCGCCGGTCCACCTGTGGAACCCCGATTTCTGCGGCGACATCGACATGCGCATCGCCCGTGACGGCACCTGGTATTACCTGGGCACGCCGATCGGGCGCAAGCCGATGGTCAAGCTGTTCTCCACCATCATTCGCCGCGATGGTGACGATTACTTCCTCATTACCCCGGTCGAGAAAGTCGGCATCAAGGTCGACGATGCACCCTTCGTGGCGATTGCCGTGGAGGTCGAAGGCGAGGGTGAATCCCAGGTCCTGCGCTTCACCACCAATGTTGACGAGACCGCCGAGGCCGGCAGCGAACACCCCATGCGTGTGGTGATCGACCCGGTCACGCAGGAACCTGCGCCCTACGTGCATGTGCGCACCAACCTCGAAGCCCTGATCCACCGCAACGTGTTCTACCAACTGGTGGAGCTGGCCGTCACCCGCGAGATCGACGGACAGCGCTGGCTGGGTGTGTGGAGCGGCGGCGAGTTTTTCCCTATCGGGCTTGAGCCGTAATCGGTAAAAAATGTGGGAGCAAGCTCACTCCCACATTTGTTTTGTATTGGCTCTAAAAATTCAAATTGACACTCAATCGTATGATGATTAGCGTGGACACCCATCGCGAACGGCTTTGTGCCGTCCCTGAATTGAGGTGTCCATGTCCAGCAGTTTTCATGCGTCGACGGTCGATTGGCTGGGTTGCTGGATCGCCACGGGGCAGGTCAAGCCGGGTGAGACGCTAAAGGTCGAAGCCGACCTGGGCGAACAACTCGGTGTCAGCCGCACCGTTATCCGCGAAGCCATCAAAACCCTGGTCGCCAAGGGCATGCTCGAAGTCGGGCCGAAGGTCGGCACGCGGGTGTTGCCGGTGCGCCGCTGGAACCTCTTCGATCCACAAGTCGTAGGCTGGCTGTCACGCAGCGGCTTGCCGGAAAACTTCGTCGACGACTTGCTCGACCTGCGCCGCACCATCGAACCCATGGCCGTGCGCTGGGCTTGCGAGCGCGCTACCGTCGAGCAGGTTCACGCCATCCTTCAGGCTTACAACGCCTTGGAACGGGCAGTGGACAGCGGCGTCGATTACAACCGTGCCGATCAGTTCTTCCACGAGTGCATCCTCGCTGCCAGCCACAATCAATTCATCGAACAAATGGTCCCGGCCCTTGGCGCGCTGTTGGCGGTGTCTTTTGAAGTGTCCGCCGCCGACCCGGACGAACTGCGCCGCACGCTACCGATTCACAAAGACATGGCCGAGGCCATCGCCGCCCGGGATGCCGCGCGAGGTGTCTGGGCCTGCATGACCCTGATCGATAACGCCGACCTGGCCATCAAGCGCTTCTACCCGCAAGTCATGGCTGACAAAAAGGCCAGTTGATCACACAAATCCCCTGTGGGAGCGAGCTTGCTCCGGGCGGCGTTCCGACGATGGGGTCATTACATTCAACATCAATGTTGCCTGTTATACCGCCATCGCGAGCAAGCTCGCTCCCACATAAAAACAAGAACAATGCAGGAGGTTTCATGACGTGGACTGCGGTTACCGAACACCGGGCACGACTGGGTGAGGGCCCATTCTGGGACGCGCCAACCCAGGCGCTGTACTGGGTTGATATCGCCGGTCGACAGGCGCTGCGGCTGATTGGCGCCAACGTGCAGATCTGGCAGATGCCCGAGCATGTGTCCGCCTTCATCCCCTGCGAAAGCGGCGATGCGCTGGTGACGTTGAACAGCGGTGTGTATCGACTCGATCTGGATTCCCCGGGCCTGGAGCCGCGACTGACCTTGCTCTGCGTCGCCGATCCGCAACGCGGCAATCGCGCCAATGAAGCCCGCTGCGATGCTCAGGGCCGGCTCTGGCTCGGCACCATGCAGAACAACATCGGCGAGCAGGGCGAAGACGTGCCCATCGTGCGGCGTTCCGGTGGCCTGTTTCGCATCGATCGCGATGCTCGGGTCACGCCGTTGCTTCGAGGGTTGGGCATCCCGAACACGTTGCTGTGGAGCGACGACGCGACCACCGTGTATTTCGCCGACAGCCTCGACAGCACGCTCTACCAGTACTTCATCCGCACCGACGGCAACCTCGACCCGGCCCAGGTCTGGTTTGGGCCCCATGAACGTGGCGGCCCTGATGGCTCGGCGATGGATGCCGAAGGTTACATCTGGAACGCCCGTTGGGATGGTAGTTGTCTGCTCAGGCTGACCCCGGACGGGCAGGTTGATCGCGTGATCGAACTGCCAATCAGCCGCCCCACCAGTTGCGTATTCGGCGGTGAAGACCTCAAAACCCTTTACATCACCAGCGCCGCGAGCCCGCTCAACCATCCGTTGGACGGCGCGTTGCTGTCGATTCAAGTCGATGTGCCCGGAAAAACCTGTACTCGGTTTGCGGGATAGATCCCAAAATATGGGATGTAAAATTATATATTGAGATTATTTGGCGGTCGGGTTTATAGTCGGCTCCATCAGTTACACGCACTCACACTTAAAAAAACAAAACAGGTGAAGTGATGCAGCGATTTTCCAAAAAGCCTTTTGACCGGACATCGACAGATGCCCGGTTTTTTTCGTACCTTCAAAAAGGAGTTTTGACCCATGGCTGAACCTCTTTCCTTGCCACCGGTGCCCGAACCGCCGAAGGGTGAGCGCCTGAAAAACAAGGTCGTGCTGCTGACCGGTGCTGCTCAGGGTATCGGCGAGGCGATTGTCGCGACCTTCGCTTCCCAGCAGGCCAAGCTGATCATCAGCGATATCCAGGGTGAGAAAGTCGAAAGAGTCGCAGCTCACTGGCGCGACAAAGGCTTTGATGTTCAGGCAATCAAGGCTGACGTTTCCAACCAACAAGACCTGCACGCCATCGCCAGACTGGCGATCGAGCTGCACGGTCGGATCGATGTGCTGGTCAATTGTGCCGGGGTCAACGTGTTCCGCGATCCACTGGAAATGACCGAGGAAGACTGGCGCCGCTGCTTCGCCATCGACCTCGACGGCGCCTGGTATGGCTGCAAAGCGGTGCTGCCGCAAATGATCGAGCAGGGCATCGGCAGCATCATCAACATCGCCTCGACCCATTCCACTCACATCATTCCGGGCTGCTTCCCGTACCCGGTGGCCAAACACGGTTTGCTCGGCCTGACCCGCGCTCTGGGCATCGAGTACGCGCCGAAGGGCATTCGCGTTAACGCCATCGCGCCGGGTTACATCGAAACCCAGTTGAACGTTGATTACTGGAACGGTTTCGCCGACCCGCATGCCGAGCGTCAGCGTGCCTTCGATCTGCATCCACCGCGTCGCATCGGCCAGCCGATTGAAGTGGCCATGACCGCCGTTTTCCTGGCCAGCGATGAAGCGCCGTTCATCAATGCCTCGTGCATCACCATCGATGGTGGTCGCTCGGTCATGTACCACGACTGAGTTAATCGGGTTTCAGGCGCGGAACTACGTCTGAAATCCAATCATCATACGATATGACTATTAGCTGCACAGTTTGATTGGCTTTCAAATAACGCTCAAAAAAAATAACAAGGAGTCAGCTTATGAATCGTCGTCGTGGGATCCGTTCCCTGTGCTGTGCCGCTTTGGCGGTCACCGCGGTCAGCCTGAGCAGTTCGTTGCTGGCGGCCGAGGAAGTGAAGATCGGTTTTCTGGTCAAGCAGGCGGAAGAGCCCTGGTTCCAGACCGAATGGGCATTTGCCGAAAAGGCCGGGAAAGAGAAGGGCTTCACCGTCATCAAGATCGCCGTGCCGGACGGCGAGAAAACCCTCTCGGCCATCGACAGCCTCGCCGCCAACGGTGCCAAGGGCTTTGTGATCTGCCCGCCAGACGTATCCCTCGGCCCGGCGATCATGGCCAAGGCCAAGCTCAACGGTTTGAAAGTCATCGCTGTCGATGACCGCTTCGTCGATGCCAGCGGCAAGTTCATGGAAGACGTTCCATACCTCGGCATGGCAGCGTTCGAAGTCGGCCAGAAGCAGGGCAGCGCCATGGCCACCGAAGCGAAGAAACGTGGCTGGGAATGGAAAGACACCTACGCGGTGATCAACACCTTCAACGAACTCGACACCGGCAAGAAACGCACCGACGGTTCGGTCAAAGCGCTGGAAGACGCCGGCATGCCGAAAGACCACATTCTGTTCTCGGCGCTGAAAACCCTCGACGTACCCGGCAGCATGGACTCCACCAACTCGGCGCTGGTCAAACTGCCGAGCGCGGCGAAAAACCTGATCATCGGCGGCATGAACGACAACACCGTGCTGGGCGGCGTGCGCGCCACCGAGAGCGCCGGTTTTGCCGCGGCCAATGTGATCGGCATCGGCATCAACGGCACCGACGCCATCGGTGAATTGAAGAAGGCCAACAGCGGCTTCTTCGGCTCGATGCTGCCGAGCCCGCACATCGAGGGCTACAACACCGCGAGCATGATGTACGAGTGGGTCACCACCGGCAAAGAACCGCCGAAGTACACCGCGATGGACGACGTGACGCTGATCACTCGCGAGAACTTCAAGCAGGAACTGGAAAAGATCGGCCTCTGGAACTGAGGACCGGTTGATTTCATCGGTGGCCCTGGCGACGGGGCTGCCTGATCTGTGTGAAGAGGTGGGTTATGCACGCGCAATCAAAAACACAACAACACAATGCCGGCGGCAGCTTGCGCTTCAACGGGATCGGCAAGACCTTTCCCGGGGTGAAGGCGCTGGATGGCATCAGCTTCGTCGCCCACCCGGGGCAGGTTCACGCCTTGATGGGCGAGAACGGCGCCGGCAAATCGACCCTGCTGAAAATTCTCGGCGGTGCTTACACCCCGAGCAGCGGCGACCTGCAGATCGGCGAGCAGGCGATGGTCTTCAAGTCCACCGCCGACAGCATCGGCAGTGGCGTCGCAGTGATCCATCAAGAGCTGCACCTGGTCCCGGAAATGACCGTGGCAGAGAACCTGTTCCTCGGTCATCTGCCGGCCAGTTTCGGCCTGATCAATCGCGGCGCGTTGCGGCAACAGGCATTGGCCTGCCTCAAGGGCCTGGCCGATGAAATCGATCCGCAAGAGAAAGTCGGGCGCCTGTCCCTCGGTCAGCGGCAACTGGTGGAAATCGCCAAGGCCTTGTCCCGTGGTGCGCATGTGATCGCGTTTGATGAACCGACCAGCAGCCTCTCGGCGCGGGAGATTGATCGTTTGATGGCGATCATCGGTCGCCTGCGCGACGAAGGCAAAGTGGTGCTTTACGTCTCCCACCGCATGGAAGAGGTGTTCCGCATCTGCAACGCGGTGACGGTGTTCAAGGACGGTCGCTTTGTGCGCACGTTCGAGGACATGAGCGAACTGACTCATGACCAGCTGGTGACCTGCATGGTCGGTCGCGACATTCAGGACATCTACGATTACCGCCACCGTCAACGTGGTGCGGTGGCGCTCAAGGTCGACGGTTTGCTGGGACCTGGTTTGCGTGAGCCGGTGAGTTTCGAGGTGCACAAAGGCGAGATTCTCGGGCTATTCGGTTTGGTCGGCGCCGGTCGCACGGAGCTGTTCCGCATGCTCAGTGGCCTTGAGCGCAACACCGCCGGCCGCCTGGAATTGCGCGGTCATGAACTGAAGTTGCGTTCACCCCGCGATGCGATTGCTGCCGGGATTCTGCTGTGCCCCGAGGACCGCAAGAAAGAGGGCATCCTGCCGCTCGCCAGCGTCGCCGAGAACATCAACATCAGCGCCCGCGGCGCCCATTCCACCTTCGGCTGCCTGTTGCGTGGCCTGTGGGAGAAGGACAACGCCGACAAGCAGATCAAGGCGCTGAAAGTGAAGACCCCCAACGCGGCGCAGAAAATCATGTACCTGTCCGGCGGCAATCAGCAGAAGGCCATTCTCGGCCGCTGGCTGTCGATGCCGATGAAAGTCCTGCTGCTCGACGAACCGACTCGCGGCATCGACATCGGCGCCAAAGCCGAGATCTACCAGATCATCCACAACCTGGCCGCCAGCGGCATCGCGGTGATCGTGGTCTCCAGCGACCTGATGGAAGTGATGGGTATTTCCGACCGCATCCTGGTGCTCTGCGAAGGCGCGATGCGCGGCGAGTTGTCTCGCGCAGAGGCCAATGAATCCAACCTGCTGCAACTGGCTTTGCCGCGCCAACGCGCTGACGGCGTGGCGAACTGAGAGGTGACTATGACAATTCAAAACAACGCTTTGCCCACCCAGCGCAAACCCCTGGACCTGCGGCGCTTTCTAGATGACTGGGTGATGCTGCTGGCGGCCGTCGGGATCTTCGTGCTCTGCACCTTGCTGATCGACAACTTCCTCTCGCCGCTGAATATGCGCGGCCTTGGCCTGGCGATTTCGACGACGGGGATTGCCGCTTGCACCATGTTGTATTGCCTGGCGTCCGGGCACTTCGATTTGTCGGTGGGGTCGGTGATTGCCTGCGCCGGCGTGGTCGCAGCGGTGGTGATGCGCGACACCGACAGCGTGTTTCTCGGTGTGGTGGCGGCGCTGTTCATGGGGCTGATCGTCGGGTTGATCAACGGCATCGTGATCGCCAAGCTGCGGGTCAATGCGCTGATTACCACGCTGGCGACCATGCAGATCGTTCGCGGCCTGGCTTACATCTTCGCCAACGGCAAAGCGGTGGGCGTGTCGCAAGAGCAGTTTTTCGTCTTCGGCAATGGCCAGTTGTTGGGTGTGCCGGTGCCGATTCTGATCACCATCGTTTGCTTCCTGTTTTTCGGCTGGTTGCTGAATTACACCACCTACGGGCGCAACACCATGGCCATCGGCGGTAACCAGGAAGCGGCGCTGCTGGCCGGGGTGAACGTTGACCGGACCAAGATCATTATCTTTGCCGTGCACGGGTTGATTGGGGCGTTGGCCGGGGTGATCCTGGCTTCGCGCATGACGTCCGGACAGCCGATGATTGGCCAGGGTTTTGAGCTGACGGTGATCTCGGCGTGTGTATTGGGCGGGGTGTCGTTGAGCGGCGGGATTGGCATGATTCGGCATGTGATTGCCGGGGTGCTGATTCTGGCGATCATTGAGAATGCGATGAACCTGAAGAATATCGATACGTTTTACCAGTATGTGATTCGGGGTTCGATCCTGTTGTTGGCTGTCGTCATCGACCGATTGAAACAGCGCTGAGATCAAGATCCACCCCTCCCAACCCTCTCCCCAGTGGGGAGAGGGGAAAGGGAGCAGATCTATGTCGCTTCTAAAACCTGAGTTCGACTCGGACTTTCAGGTCGCAGTAAATCTAAAATCCCCCTCGGTCAGCCCCCTCTACCCCTTGGGGAGAGGGTTGGGGTGGATTCACCTGACACCACACGCCTCCGAACATCCCACCTCCCGTCACTTCCCCAAAATATCCCTTGCCCGCCCAACCCCGTTTCGGGTATCTCTTTGTACATGATTAGACAGGTACGATTTGACAAGAAACAACGGGTGGTCGACGAACTCATCCGGCGCATCGAAAGCGGCCTCATGGAGGACGGCTTTCTGTTGCCGGGCGAGCATCAATTGGCTCAAGAATTCAAAGTCAGCCGCGGCACGCTGCGCGAAGCCCTGGCTGAATTGAAACGGCGCAATTACATCGCGACGCAAAGCGGGGTGGGTTCCATCGTCACCTTCGACGGCGTGGTGCTCGATCAGCGCAGCGGCTGGGCCCAGGCCCTGGCTGACAGCGGGGCGCTGATCAATACCGAAGTGCTGCGGTTGGAGGCGGTCACCCGTCCCGACCTGTTGCCGCGTTTCGGCACCGACCAATTCATCACCCTTGACCGTCGCCGCCGTTCCAACGAAGGCAAGCTGGTCTCCCTTGAACGCTCATTGATGCCCGCCACCGGAGGCCTGGAAAGCCTGCCGCGGGTCGGCCTTATCGACAACTCCCTGACCATCACCCTGGCCGCCTACGGCTATATCGGCGAGCGCGGCGATCAATGGATCGGCGCCGAGCCCTTGAACGCCGAAGACGCCGAGCTGCTCGGCCGTCCGGAAGGCACGGTGTTCCTCAAGGCCTTGCGCACTACCTACGACCGGCAAAACCGCTTCATGGAGCAGGTCGAAAGCTTGCTCGATCCGGTGCATTTTCGCCTGCACCTGCAGTTTGGAGAGTCAAAATGACCGCGCTCAATCGTGCATTGGGCGCGTTCTACGGACTGGCCCTGGGCGACGCGCTGGGCATGCCGACCCAATCCCTGAGCCGTGCCGAGATCAAGGTGCGCTTCGGCGAAATTACTGACCTGGAAGACGCAGGCCCCGATCAACCGATCGCCGCCAACATGCTCAAAGGCTCGATCACCGATGACACCGAACAGGCGATTCTGGTCGGCCAATTGCTGGTTGAAGGCGAGGGTCGGATCGAACCGTCGCTGCTAGCCCAACGATTGATCGAATGGGAAGCCGCAATGCAGGCCAAGGGCTCGCAAGACTTGCTCGGCCCTTCGACCAAACGTGCCATCGAGATGATCCTCGCCGGCCACTCGCCGGAGGAGGCGGGGCGCTACGGCACCACCAATGGCGCGGCAATGCGCATCACGCCGGTCGGGATCGCGGCGGATGTCGCCAACCCTGAACGATTCATCAACGCTGTCGTGCAGGCTTGCCAAGTCACCCACAACACCACGCTGGGCATTTCCAGTGCGGCGGCGGTGGCGGCGGTGGTTTCGGCCGGTATCAACGGCATGGACCTGGGCGAGGCGTTGAACCTCGGCCAGCAGATCGCTCAGCAAGCTGAAAGCCACGGTTACTGGGTGGCTGGCGGACGCATCGCCTCGCGCATCAGCTGGGCGCGGACCATCAGTGTCGACAGCGACAAGGCATTGCTGGCGGATTTGATGTACGACGTGATCGGCACTTCGGTGGCTTCACAGGAATCGGTGGTGGTCTCGTTTACCCTGGCCCAGCAAGTGGCCATTGGTGAAATGAACGCCTTTGAAGCGCTGTGCATGGCCGCGAGCCTTGGCGGCGACACTGACACCATCGCGGCGATTCTCGGTGCCATGCTCGGCGCCTGCCTGGGGCTTGAGAGTTGGCCGGCGGCGATGATCGACAAGGTCAAAACCGTTAACGATCTGGAGTTGGAACCGTTGGTAAAAGGGCTCCTCGCCCTGCGCTGAGGTACGCATTCCCCCTGTAGGAGCTGCCGAAGGCTGCGATCTTTTGATCTTGATTTTCAGCGGCTAAAAGGCCGCCGAGATCAAAAGATCGCAGCCTTCGGCAGCTCCTACAGGGGGGGCATAGGCCTTCCGATATCTTAATTGCCCACAACCACAACAAAGGCAACAGGAGCATTCACATGAGTTCATCAAACGCCGGGCAAAGTGCCGGGCAACTGGAAACCCGTGGCATCGAACCGGTGCCGGAAGCGGAGTGCAACGGTCATCCGCTGCAGCTGTTCTGGGTCTGGTTTGCTGCCAACATCTCCATCCTCGGCTTGCCGTTGGGTGCGACCCTTGTAGCCTTTCGCGGCTTGGCGATCTGGCAGGCGATCATAGTCGCGATCCTGGGTGCCGCCGGTTCCTTCGCGGTGGTCGGGATCATCTCCATTGCCGGTCGCCGTGGTCGCGCACCGAGCCTGACGTTGTCGCGAGCGATCTTCGGTGTACGCGGCAACATCGGCCCGACCCTGGTCTCGCTGATGTCGCGTCTGGGCTGGGAAACCGTCAACACCACCACCGCCGCGTTCGTGTTGCTGTCGCTGTGCTCGATCCTGTTCGGCTCACCGGTAGAAGCCAAAAGCGCACCCGTGCTGACGTTGATCTTCATTGCGATTTTCGTACTGCTGACCCTGTCGGTGTCGGGCCTCGGTCACGCCACTTTGCTGGTGATCCAGAAGTGGGCGACCTACGTGTTCGGCGCGCTGAACATTCTGGTCGGCGGTTTCCTCTGCGCCACCATCGACTGGAGCGCGGTGTTCAATGCCACGCCGGCACCGCTGAGCGCAATGATCATCGGCGTCGGCACCATGGCTGCCGGCACCGGGATCGGTTGGGCCAACGCCGGTGCCGACATGTCGCGCTACCAGCACCGCAGCGTCAAAGCTGTGCGCCTGGTAGCGTCGGCGGCGTTCGGTGCGGGGATTCCGCTGGTGCTGCTGATCAGCCTCGGTGGCCTGCTGTCAGTGGGCAACAACGACCTGGCCTCGGCCACCGATCCGATCATCGCGATCCGCGACATGCTGCCGACCTGGATGGCCGTGCCGTACCTGATCACCGCGTTCGGCGGGTTGCTGCTGTCGAACAACCTGTCGGTGTATTCCGCCGGATTGACCACGCTGACCCTCGGCCTGAAGGTCAAACGCGTCTACGCGGTGGTGGTGGACATCGTCGCGATCTTCGCCGGCTCGATCTATTTCATGCTGATCGCCGACAGTTTCTACGGCCCGTTCATTACCTTCATTTCGCTGCTGGCCGTGCCGATCACCGCGTGGGTCGGGATCTTCGTCGTTGACCTGATCCATCGTCATTACTACAGCCCCAAAGACCTGCTGGACGTCAGCCCGAGCAGCGCTTACTGGTACAGCGGCGGTGTCGAGTGGCGCGCCTTCGGTGCGTGGGCATTGGCGATCGCGCTGGGCTTCAGCTTCACCACCATCGGTACGACCGAACAAACCGTCTGGTTCCGCGGCTTCCTGTCCGACTCCTGGCTGGGCCATAACGGCCTCGGCTGGATCGTGACGTTCCTGGTGGCGGGTGGCATTTACTTTGTACTCGGCGGCGCCAAGGATCGCCGCGCCGCGTTGACCGAGAATGCTCATGCCTAGATTGCTGCACACCGGCCAGGTCATGATCGACCTGGTCATGGCCGTGGATAAACTGCCGCATTCAGGTGGCGACGTGCTGGCGCAATCCGCCAGTTTCGAGGCTGGCGGCGGCTTCAATGTGATGGCTGCCGCCCAGCGCAATGGTTTGCCGGTGGTTTACCTCGGTCGCCACGGCACCGGCCGTTTCGGAGATCTTGCCCGTGAGGCGATGAAGGCTGAAGGCATTCGGATCGGCATCACTCACCGCGCCGAACGGGATACGGGCTTGTGTGTCGCGTTGACCGAAGCCTCGGCCGAGCGCAGTTTCATTTCCTATATCGGTGCCGAAGGTGAGCTGACGGCCGAGGATTTGGCCAGCGTGCCGGCGGAGGCGGGAGACTATGTCTACGTCAGCGGCTACAGCCTGCTGCATGGCGGCAAAGCCCAGGCGCTGGTGGATTGGGTGCTGGATTTGCCGCGAGGGATCAACGTGGTGTTCGATCCGGGTCCGCTGGTGGATTCGCCGGATGAGCCGTTGATGCAAGCCTTGCTGGCGCGTATCGATCTGTGGACCAGCAACAGTGTCGAGGCGTTGAAGTTTACCGGTGCGCCGGACATTGCCGAGGCGTTGAACCGGTTGGCCGATCATCTGCCGGCCGACGTGTTGATGGTGGTGCGTGACGGCCCGCGAGGGTGCTGGATCAGCCAGCGTGGAGACCGCCAGCATGTGCCGGGTTTCAAGGTTGAGGCGGTAGACAGCAATGGCGCGGGGGATGCGCATGCCGGGGTGTTTGTGGCCGGGTTGGCGCAAGGGTTGGTACCGGTTGACGCGGCGCGGCGGGCTAATGCGGCTGCGGCGTTGGCGGTGACTCGGTGGGGGCCGGCGACTTCGCCGGGGACTGCTGAGGTTGACGCGTTAATCCGTAAGACTTTCGGTGCCTGATCGGCCGCCATCGCGAGCAAGCTCGCTCCCACAGGGATTTTGTGTCGTTCACAGACCCAATGTGGGAGCGAGCTTGCTCCGGGCGGCGTTCCGACGATGGGGCCATAAGATTCACCATCAATCCTGACCTTACCCGGTCGCAGCCGCGCACGACTGCGACCTGATTCGTCTAGTTAAACGTCCAGCTTGCGCGCCGCCTCAACCCCTGCGGCACTGAGTTTGATCGGCAGGTTCAACGAGTGCTCACCGGCCTCGTTGCAGATCACATGACCATGCTGGATCAATCCACGATCCTGCAGCGTGGCGAGGGTGCTGGCCACGACTCTCTCCCCCCGGTAATTGTCCAGGACCTCTTTGCCCAAGCCGCTTGGATGGGCATGTAGCAGACGGGTCAGGACTTCGTTCTCAAGGTTTTTATCGGCGTTCATGGTTACCTCTTCATGGATGTGGATAGGTCCATTTAATTAGAGTCCTTACCTGATGTTGGTCCGCCCCCGATTTGGATTGGTGCCTGATGAACGACGAACGGTCTAGGCCTGCTGCAACGCTTTGCTGGTAACGGTTCGGCGCCAGACCAGCCGGCCGACGCTGATCAGCCAATTCAATACAGCAACCGCCAACACCGTGAGCAACAACGTCGCCATCCCCTGTTCCACGATGATTTTCCCGGCCAGCAACGGGAAGCCAAACACGCCAATAAAGTAGGACAGGCTGAACAGCAGCAAGGATTGCGCGGTGGTGCCGTTCGGTGCCTCGTTGGCCGCGAGGCCATTGATCACCGAATAGGTCAGCCCGTAACCGACCCCGAGCATCACCGCCGCCAGCACGTAGCTGAACCCGTCGTCGACGACAAACCCGAACATCAGGATCGAGCCCATCATCAAGCCCGACAGCAGGCAGGACGCCCGGAACGGGTCGCGCTTGACCACGAAACCGGCGATCAACATTCGGCTGCTGATCGCTGCGCTCATGAAACCGAGAAAGAACAGTGAATAGTCGAGTGAACGCGCCGCCGCGTAACTGGTTTGAAAACTCGACAGACCGCCGAAAACGCACCCACCGAGGCCGACCATGATGATCGGGAACACCGCTCTGGACGACAGCACTTGCGCCGCTGCACGCCATGAAATTCGTGACACTGCTGCCGAGTGGGCCGGCGCTTTTTTCAGCTGCGAATCCAATCGCCAGAACAGCAGCACACCGATCAGGCTGGCCAGCGCCGCGAGGTAAAACGCCGCGGTGATCGGATACCCGAGCGCACTGGCAGCGCGACCTAACAAGGGACCGCTGCCGATCCCGGTCATCATGCTGCCCGACAACAGCGCAAAGTATTTCGCGCGTTGGGCAGGCGTTACCAGACTCGCCACAATGATCGGGCCGAGGGTGTAGAACACGCCCCAACCCAGCCCCAGCAAGAGTCCGAAAAACAACAGCAGATTGCCAAAGCCTGGCGCCAGGGCGAAGCCCAGGCTGGCGGCCACCAGCAGAATGCCGAACAGCGCAATCGAGCGCGCCGCGCCGAGCAAATCGGACAAGTGCCCCGAGACGATTACTGCTGCAAACGTACTGAGCATCGCCGCCGAAATCACACTGCCGGCATCGTGCTCGTTGCCGCCGCGGGAACCGATCAACAACGACAGCAAAAAGGTCGAGCCATAGGACAGCGACAGCAAATAGCTGGCCAGGCAAAACAGGCCGAACAATCTGCTGGAGACTTGGGGTGTTGCACTAGGCATGACGCGGTTCCTTGACCCGATAGAAGAGAGCTTCATCTATCTATCACGCAAGGTGCTGATGTTAGGTCTGAGGTTATCGATTTCAGGGTTAGTGGTGGCCGGAGTAAAGCCTTCAGCAGGCTCCAATTTCTTCCTTGAACAGCTCCATGAAACCCTTCAACCGTTCGTGGCGAGTCTGTGCCAGGCGCTGGCCTGTTGTCGTCTGGAATCCATCCGCCAGGTGCAGCAGTTTGGTTTGGAAATGGTCGAGGCAAAAACGTTTGTCATCGTACTCGCGGTCCTTCGCCTCGGGATCCTCTGGGTCGTACAACGCGCTGCCCATACGACCAGCGATGTAAAAGGTTCGCGCCACGCCGAGCATGCCAAGGGAGTCGAGGCGGTCGGCGTCCTGCATGATTTTGGCTTCGAGCGTGGTCGGCGCGATGTTGGCGGAAAAACTGTGCGCTTCGATGGCATGGGCAACCGCGCTGACTTTTGCGTCTGGCCAAGCCATGTCCGCCAACAATTTCGATGCCTTCCCGGCGGCCAGCCGCGACGCCTGAGAACGCAGCGGCGAGTTCTTCTCTACCGCCACACAATCATGCAGAAGCACCGCCGCGAGCAATACCTCAAGATCGCCTCCTTCTTCAGCGTGAAGCGTACGCACGTTGTGCCAGACCCGCTGCAAGTGCGACAGATCATGAGCGCCATCTTCCGACGGCTCCAGCGCGTGAGGCAGCAGTTGCGCAGCGAGGAGTTGCAGTGGCGCGAAAGCATCAGTGTTCATAAACATCCTGTTAAGTGAAAACGTCGTTTGCAGCGACATGCTCCATGGATCAGCTTTGAATTTCCAGTGTGACGAGCGCCGCTCGCCGCCTTAGTATGGCGTTTTCCACTTTTGACGAAGGCACGTCCATGACGATCGAGATCCGCCCGGCGACCCCGAGCGATGCACCGCAAATCCTCGGGTTCATCACTGAACTGGCCGACTACGAACGTGCCCGCCACGAAGTCATCGCCAGCGTCGCCGACATCGAGCGCAGCCTGTTCAGCGAAGGCGCCACCGCCCACGGGCTGATCTGCCTGCGCGATGGCTCGCCAATCGGCTTTGCGGTGTTTTTCTTCAGCTATTCCACGTGGCTCGGCAGCAACTGCCTGTACCTCGAAGACCTCTACATCACCCCCGAACAACGCGGTGGCGGCGCGGGTAAAACCTTGCTGCGTCACCTGGCGAAAATCGCCTGCGCCAATGATTGCGGTCGATTTGAGTGGAGCGTATTGGACTGGAATAAACCGGCGATCGAGTTCTACAAGTCGTTGGGTGCGCAGCCGCAGGAAGAGTGGGTTCGGTATCGGATGGATGGGGCGGTGTTGCGGGAGTTTGCCGAAGGCTAGATCGCAACCGACGTCTATTAAAGATCGCAGCCATCGGCAGCTCCTACACCTATCCGTAGGAGCTGCCGAAGGCTGCGATCTTTTTTTGACTTCATCTCAATATATGGGATCAATATTTATATATTGAGATTTAAGCGCGTACGGGTTTATAGTCCAGCTCACTCACTGCCAATAAACAAAACAGGTGAAGCGATGCTGGCGCAATTGATCGCGCTCGATTGGGGGACAACCTCATTACGTGCTTACAAACTCGCCGCAGGTGGCCAGGTGCTCGAACAGCGTTCGCTGTCGTCGGGGATCATGCAGCTGCCGAGGACGCCGCGAATGATCGCGGGTCAGGAATGTGCCGACGGTTTTGAACTGGCCTTCGATGAGGCCTGCGGTGACTGGCTCGACGCGCAGTCCGATTTGCCGGTGATTGCTTGCGGCATGGTCGGCAGCGCACAAGGCTGGCGTGAAGCGGCTTACCGCGATACGCCGGCGAACGTCGCCAATCTCGGAATCTCCCTACAAACGGTTCGCAGTCTTCGCGGTGTCGATGTGCACATCGTGCCGGGCGTGATTCAGCGTTCGCGCTTGCCGAACGTGATGCGCGGCGAAGAAACCCAAGTGCTCGGCGTGCTGCAGAATCTACCGGCCGAGGCGGGCGGTGATCTGTTGATCGGCCTGCCGGGCAGTCATTCGAAATGGGTGGAAGTGGCCGACGGCTGCATCGTGCATTTCGATACCTTCATGACCGGCGAAGTCTTCGCCGTGCTCAGCGAGCACAGCATTCTCGGGCGCACCCAGCAAAAGGGCGCGTCCTTCGATGGCCACGCCTTTGATCGTGGTGTGCAGGTGGCTCTATCGACGGATGGCGAGATCGGGCCGTTGTCGACATTGTTCAGTGCCCGCAGCCTCGGGTTGACTGGCGAACTCAGCGCCACCGCCCAACCTGACTACTTGTCCGGTCTGTTGATTGGCCATGAACTGTCAGCGTTGGCGACTGTTCAGCGCCGCCGACGCAACAGCGTTCATCTGCCTTCGATCATCCTCATTGGTAATGCCCAACTCTGTGCCCGTTACAGCCGGGCGCTCGACGCCTGCGGTTTTGCGCGGGTGACCCTGGCCGAGCAGGCCACCGAACGCGGCTTGTGGCAGTTGGCGGTTGCCGCCGGACTGATCACACCCAACCCATCCCGTTAAACCTGACTGGAGGTCTGACATGCTCAAGCAAGCATTGGCGCAAAACGGTCTGATCGCGATTTTGCGTGGCCTGCGCCCGCAAGAAGCGGCAGCCATCGGCGAAGTCCTTTACGCCGCCGGATTTCGCGTCATCGAAGTGCCGCTCAATTCCCCTGAGCCGTACGAAAGTATCCGCATCCTGCGCAGTACCTTGCCCGCCGATTGCCTGATCGGCGCCGGCACGGTGTTGACGCCGGAGCAGGTCGAGCAAGTGAAAGCGGCGGGCGGTCAGGTGATCGTCATGCCGCACAGCGATGCCAAGGTGTTGCGGGCAGCGAAAGCGGCTGGGCTATTCCTGTCGCCGGGTGTGGCCACGCCGACTGAAGCATTTGCGGCATTGGCCGAAGGGGCGGACGTACTGAAGATGTTCCCGGCCGAGCAGATGGGCCCGGCAGTCGTCAAAGCCTGGCTCGCTGTTCTGCCTGCGGGAACGATTCTGGCGCCGGTCGGCGGGATCACGCCGGACAACATGCAGGTGTTTATCGATGCGGGCGTCAAAGGCTTCGGCCTCGGTTCCGGGTTGTTCAAACCGGGAATGACGCCTGAGGAAGTGGCGGTAAACGCCAAGGCTTATGTCGCTGCATGGAACGCTCTGCGTTAAGACTTTTTGGCGCCGAGCGCGCTACATCTATAAGAGCTGCACTTATAAAAAGAGAGCACAAGATGAAAATCACCAAACTGACCACCTTCATCGTTCCGCCGCGCTGGTGCTTCCTCAAGGTCGAAACCGACGAGGGCGTGACCGGCTGGGGCGAACCCGTGGTCGAAGGCCGCGCCCACACCGTTGCTGCTGCCGTTGAAGAATTGTCCGACTACCTGATCGGCAAAGACCCACGCAACATCGAAGACATCTGGACCGTGCTGTACCGCGGCGGCTTCTACAGGGGCGGCGCAATCCACATGAGTGCGCTGGCCGGTATTGATCAGGCGTTGTGGGACATCAAGGGCAAGGCCCTGGGTGTGTCGGTCAGCGATCTGCTGGGCGGTCAGGTGCGGGACAAGATTCGCGTCTATTCGTGGATCGGCGGCGACCGGCCGGCGGACACCGCTCGCGCCGCGAAAGAGGCCGTCGAACGTGGTTTCACTGCGGTGAAAATGAATGGCACCGAAGAGCTGCAATTCCTCGACTCCTTCGAGAAAGTCGATCTGGCCCTGGCCAACGTCGCCGCCGTGCGCGATGCGGTGGGCCCGAATGTCGGCATCGGCGTTGACTTCCATGGCCGGGTGCACAAGCCCATGGCCAAGGTGCTGATGAAGGAACTCGACCCGTACAAACTGATGTTCATCGAAGAGCCGGTACTCAGCGAAAACTACGAAGCGCTGAAAGAATTGGCACCGCTGACCAGCACCCCGATTGCCCTCGGTGAGCGGCTGTTCTCGCGCTGGGATTTCAAGCGTGTGCTCAGCGAAGGTTACGTCGACATCATCCAGCCGGACGCGTCCCACGCCGGCGGAATCACCGAGACCCGCAAGATCGCCAACATGGCCGAAGCCTACGACGTGGCGCTGGCGCTGCATTGCCCGTTGGGCCCGATTGCACTGGCGGCGTGTTTGCAGCTGGATGCGGTTTGCTACAACGCGTTCATCCAGGAACAGAGCCTGGGCATTCATTACAACGAGAGCAATGACCTGCTGGATTACGTCAAGGATCCGCGGGTGTTCGACTACGACAAGGGCTTCGTGAAAATCCCGAATGGCCCGGGCCTGGGGATCGAGATCAACGAGGAATACGTCATCGAACGCGCGGCCGTCGGCCACCGCTGGCGTAACCCGATCTGGCGCCATGCCGATGGCAGTTTTGCTGAGTGGTGAGTTCTCCCTGACCCACCGCAAATCCCTGTGGGAGCCAGCCTGCTGGCGATTTGGTCGGCACCCCCAGCATTCTTGGTGACTGACACACCGCTATCGCCAGCAGGCTGGCTCCCACAGTTTGATCTCCATGGACAGGGAGATTTGCGGCAAACCCCGATTTCACATCGACCTCAATAAACATAAGAAGAGGCATTCCCCATGCAACCGCAAACCCTCACCGGGCAGGCGTCGTTGGTGACGCCCAGTCGCAAGCGTTTTTTCATCATGGTGCTGCTGTTTATCACCGTGGTGATCAACTACCTGGACCGCAGTAACCTGTCGATCGCCGCTCCGGCGCTGACCAGCGAACTGGGCATCGACCCGATCCACGTCGGGCTGATTTTCTCGGCATTCGGCTGGACCTACGCTGCCATGCAAATCCCCGGTGGCTGGCTGGTGGATCGGGTTCCACCGCGGATTCTTTACAGCGTCGCGCTGCTGCTATGGTCGATCGCTACCGTCATGCTCGGCTTCGCTGCCAGCTTCATCGCACTGTTCGTGTTGCGCATGGCAGTCGGTGCACTGGAAGCGCCGGCGTACCCGATCAACAGCCGTGTGGTCACCACCTGGTTCCCTGAGCGCGAACGCGCCACGGCCATTGGTTTCTATACTTCCGGGCAATTCGTCGGTCTGGCGTTCCTGACGCCGGTATTGGCCTGGCTGCAGCATCAATATGGCTGGCACATGGTGTTTGTCAGCACCGGTGCGGTGGGCATTCTCTGGGCAGTGATCTGGTACGCGGTGTATCGCGAGCCACGGGATTTCAAAGGTGCCAATGACGCCGAAATCGAGCTGATCCGTGAAGGTGGCGGGCTGGTGGATATCCAGGCTGAACAAGCCAAAGTGAAAGCCAAATTCAGCTGGATAGATCTCGGCATTGTGCTGACCAAGCGCAAGTTGTGGGGCATTTATCTCGGCCAGTTCTGCCTCAACTCGACGTTGTGGTTTTTTCTGACGTGGTTCCCGACCTACCTGGTGAAATATCGCGGTATGGACTTCATCAAGTCCGGCCTGTTGGCGTCGCTGCCGTTTCTCGCCGCCTTCGTCGGTGTGCTCTGTTCCGGGTTCTTCTCCGACTGGCTGATCCGTCGCGGCTACACCGTGGGTTTCGCCCGCAAGTTGCCGATCATTGGCGGCCTGCTGATTTCCACCTCGATTATCGGCGCCAACTTCGTCGAGTCGACACCGCTGGTGATTGCCTTCCTCGCGTTGGCGTTCTTCGGTAACGGGTTGGCTTCGATCACCTGGTCGCTGGTGTCAACGTTGGCTCCGGCGCGATTGCTCGGGTTGACCGGTGGGGTGTTCAACTTCATCGGCAACCTGTCGGCGATTACCACGCCGATCGTCATCGGTTTCCTTGCAACCGGTGATTCGTTCGCTCCCGCGATCACCTATATCTCGGTTCTGGCGTTGATTGGCGCGCTTTCCTACATCTTGCTGGTCGGCAAAGTCGAGCGTATCAAGTTGTAGTGGCGGCATTCGGGCGACCATAATGCCGCCCGTTCACTCGCTCAACGGTAAAGGCTGGATATGCAGGAAGACGCCCAAAAAATCGCCAAGGACGCCGCACCGACCGGCACCCAGACACTGCTTCGTGGTCTGGGTGTGGTTCAGGCCGTGGCCAGTGGCGCCCGCGATCTCAAGGAAATCGCCCGGCTGATCGGCACGACGCGCAGCACCACCCATCGTCTGGCCAGTTGCCTGGTGGACGAGCGTTACCTGCGTGTGGTGCCGCAGGTCGGTTATTTGCTGGGGCCGAAGCTGATCGAGCTGGGTTTCCAGGCGCGTGAAGAATTGCCGCTGGTCACATTGGCCGGGCCGTATCTGGATGAGTTGTCGGCGTTGACGGGTGACACCATTCACCTGGCAATTCGTGAAGGCGACGAAGTGCTGTACCTGCACAAGAATCCGGGACGCAATGGCCCTGAAATGCGTTCGCGGGTTGGCCATCGCATGCCGTTGGCACGCACCGGGATCGGCAAGGCGCTGATGCTCGATGACACGCAGGAAGAATGGCAGCGGCTGTACGAAGTCAGCTTGCCGGCGGGTGGGAAAAATCAGTTCTGGCCGCAGCACCCGGAGCAGTCCTGGGAGCAGTTTCAGCAGCGCATGGTCGAGTATGTGGCGGGCGGTTATGCATTCGACCTGGAAGATAACGAACCGTCGATCCGCTGTGTGGCGGCGCCGATCCGTGATGCCAGCAAACGCATCGTTGCCGGCATCAGCATCGCCAGCACTGTGCCGTACATGCCGCTGGAGAAAATGGCCGAGCTGATTCCCCTGATCAAAGGGGTCACGGCTCGGCTTTCGGCGGAGCTTGGCGCTAAGGTTTAGACCTTCAGCGTTGTCATGTCGATCACGAAACGGTACTTCACGTCGCCGGCGATCATACGGGCGTAAGCCTCGTTGATCTGGCGGATGTCGAGCATTTCGATGTCGCAGGTGATGTTGTGCTCGGCGCAGAAATCCAGCACTTCCTGGGTTTCGGCAATACCGCCGATCAGGGATCCGGCGAGCACCCGACGGCCCAACACCAGTTTGGCCGCATGGACTGGCGGATCGACCGGTTCGATCAGGCCCACCAGAATGTGCACGCCGTCGAAACGCAGCGTATCGAGGTAGGGGTTGAGGTCGTGCTGCACCGGAATGGTGTCCAGCAGGAAGTCGAAATGTCCTGCGGCGGCCTTCATCTGTTCGGCATCGGTGGACACGATCACGTGGTCCGCACCTTGGCGACGACCTTCTTCAGCCTTGCTCGCCGAGCGGGTGAACAACGTGACTTCAGCGCCCATCGCCTTGGCGAACTTGATGCCCATGTGGCCGAGGCCGCCCATGCCGAGAATCCCGACCTTGTCGCCCGCCTTCACGCCGTAGTGCTTGAGCGGCGAGTAGGTGGTGATACCGGCGCAGAGGATTGGCGCGGCGCTGGCCAGGTCGAGTTTCTCGGGAATGCGCACCACGAAGTGTTCGCTGACCACGATGCTGTCGGAATAACCGCCCATGGTGTTGCTGCCATCGACGCGGTCCGGGGTGGCGTAGGTCATGGTCGGACCTTCGAGGCAGTATTGTTCGAGGTTCGATTGGCAGGCTTCGCAGCTGCGGCACGAATCGACCATGCAGCCGACGCCAACCAGATCGCCGACTTTGTGCTTGGTGACATTCGCACCGATGGCGGTAACTTTGCCTACGATCTCGTGGCCGGGCATCAGTGGGTAAACGGCAATGCCCCACTCGTTGCGTGCCTGGTGGATGTCGGAATGGCAGACGCCGCAGTAGAGAATATCGATCGCAACGTCGTCGGCCCGAGGGCTGCGGCGCTCGAATTGCACGGGGGCGAGGGGAGTGGTGGCCGACTGGGCGGCGTATCCGATGGCGGTGTACATGATGAACCTCGCAAAAGCTGTGACGGGTGAGGTGGCGCATTCTGGGCGCCGCACCGGCCACCGGCCATGGCGATTCCTCCGGGTGTCATGCCTAATCCTCCGGCATCAGCCTTCAATGGGTCGCATTGGCCATCAGACCTGCGATGATGCTTTCATCCCTATTTCCGCGACTTTTTTGTGAAGAGCCCTCATGTTGTTGACCCGTCATCTGGATGCCAATGCCACGCTGGTTTCGCTGATTCAGCCTTTGACTAATCGCGACGGTTTCGCGCCCACGGCGTTGCCGGGTGTGCAGGTTTTGCGGGCCAGTTGTGATGTGGCTCGCGGCCCGCAGATTTACGAGCCGAGTCTGGTCATCATCGCCCAGGGCAGCAAGTTGGCGTATCTGGGGCCGCGTACGCTGGAGTACGGCGCCGGGCATTATTTGATACAGGCATTGCCGGTGCCGTTCGAATGCGAGACGTTTTCAGCACCCGATGGCCCGATGTTGGGCGTTTCCATCGCCATTGACCGGGTGTTGCTCGGTGAGTTGGTCTTGGCCATGGGGCTGGCGCCGGGGCGTAGTATTGCGGCGCAAACGCCAGAGTCCATGACCTCGGCGGTGCTCGACGATGCGATGCGTGGTTGTGTTGAACGGCTGTTGCGTTGCCTGCACGATCCGCTGGAATGCCAAGTTATGGGGCAGGCGCGATTGCGCGAGTTGTTGTTCGTCGCCTTGCGTGGGCCGCAAGCCGATGTGTTGCGGGCGCTGGTCGAGCAACAGGGGCAATTCGCCCGGATCGCGGCATCGCTCAGCCATTTGCATGCGCATTACACCGAGCCCTTGAATGTCGAGACGCTGGCCAGTTGCGCGAACATGAGTGCGTCGACCTTTCATGAACATTTCAAACGCAGCACGCTGCTGTCGCCAGTGCAGTACTTGAAGCGCTTGCGCTTGCTCAAGGCGCAGACGTTGCTGGTGGCCGAAGGTTTGGGCGTGGCGCAGGTGGCGCATCGGGTCGGGTATCAAAGTACGTCGCAGTTCAGTCGCGAGTACAAGCGCTACTTCGAGCGTAGCCCTGGCGACGAACGCGCTGCCTGACAGGCAACAAAAAGGCCCCCGTTCGGGAGCCTTGATGTTCAGCCGTTCGACTTACATGTTCGGGTAAGTCGGGCCGCCAGAGCCTTCCGGCGCCACCCAGGTAATGTTCTGTGCAGGGTCCTTGATGTCGCAGGTCTTGCAGTGAACGCAGTTCTGGGCGTTGATCTGGAAGCGCTTCTCGCCGTCTTCCTTGGTCACCACTTCGTACACGCCGGCCGGGCAGTAACGCTGGGCAGGCTCATCGTAGAGCGGCAGGTTCTTGGCGATCGGGATGCTCGGGTCGGTCAGCTTCAGGTGGCACGGCTGCTCTTCTTCGTGGTTAGTACCCGAGATGAACACCGAGCTGAGTTTGTCGAAGCTGATCTTGCCGTCCGGTTTCGGGTAGTCGATCTTCTTGCAGTCGGCCGCAAGCTTGAGGCAAGCGTAATCCGGCTTGGTGTCGTGCAAGGTGAACGGCAGCTTGCCGCCGAAGATGTTCTGGTCGAGCCAGTTGAAACCGCCGCCGACGATGGCGCCGAACTTGTGGATCGCCGGGCCGAAGTTGCGGCTGGCGAACAGTTCGTCGTAGAGCCAGCTCTTCTTGAACGCGTCGACGTAGGTGGTCAGTTCTTCGGTGCCGTCCTTTTCAGCGAACAGCGCTTCGGCCACCGATTCAGCGGCGAGCATGCCGGACTTCATCGCGGTGTGGCTGCCTTTGATCTTGGCGAAGTTCAGGGTGCCGAGGTCGCAACCGATCAGAGCGCCGCCCTTGAAGACCATTTTCGGCAGTGAGTTCAGGCCGCCTTTGCTGATGGCGCGAGCGCCATAGCTGATGCGCTTGCCGCCTTCCAGGTACTGCTTGAGCACCGGGTGATGCTTGAGGCGCTGGAACTCGTCGAACGGCGACAGGTAAGTGTTGCTGTAGGACAGGTCGACGATCAGACCGACTACGACCTGGTTGTTTTCCAGGTGATAGAGGAAGGAGCCACCGGTGTTCTCGGTGCCCATGATGTCCAGCGGCCAACCGGCGGTGTGGACTACCAGGCCTGGCTGATGCTTGGCCGGGTCGATTTCCCAGATTTCTTTCAGGCCGATGCCGTAGTGCTGGGCGTCGGCATCGCTGTCGAGGTTGAAGCGCTTGATCAGTTGCTTGCCGATATGGCCGCGGCAACCTTCGGCGAACAACGTGTACTTGCCACGCAGTTCCATGCCCGGGGTGTACAGGCCTTCTTTCGGATGGCCTTCGCGGTCAACGCCCAGATCACCGGTGATAATCCCGCGAACCACGCCGTTCTCGTCGAACAGCGCCTCCTGAGCGGCGAAGCCGGGGTAGATTTCCACGCCCAGGTTCTCGGCCTGCTGGGCCAGCCAGCGGCACAGGTTGCCCAGGGAGATGATGTAGTTGCCTTCGTTGTGCATGGTCTTGGGCACAAAGAGGTCAGGAATTTTCTGCGCGCTGTCAGCGTTCTTGAGAACGAAGATGTCATCGCGGGTGACTGGCGTATTCAGCGGGGCGCCGAGTTCTTTCCAGTCCGGGAACAATTCGTTCAGGGCGCGTGGTTCGAACACGGCGCCGGACAGGATGTGAGCACCGACTTCGGAGCCTTTTTCGACCACGCAGACGCTGATTTCCTTACCGGCTTCAGCGGCCTTCTGCTTCAAGCGGCAGGCGGCGGAAAGACCAGCGGGGCCGGCACCGACGATGACCACGTCGAATTCCATGTATTCGCGTTCCACAGGTTATCTCCTACTCAAGGCTCAACAGTTTTTTTTCTAATTGGAGGTTTGGTGTCGCATCCATGAATCCCTGCGCAATGCAGGAAGAGGACAATCGATGAGCCACCTTTCTCTCTAAGGTGGCGCATTATATCTACACCACTCCTAGCGTCCAATACAAACGTTTGTTTGAATCGGCTCAAAGCCAGAGAAATCAAAGTCACGCGGCTTATGACTGGCCATTTTGCCGTATTGACCGGAATAGGCGTTCCGGTCAAGATACGGTCGGTTTTGCGCTCGCCGTAGGCTGACTGTTGGTATCAAGAGCACCTCTAAAGACAGGGCGATGGCAGTACAAGGTGATGCGTAGCGCAGGTTCTGGCGTGCAGTTTACACGCCGCGATAATGAATGACTCGTCAGTCACCACTGACGAACGGTCATCTTCATCGTGAGCGCTTGTCACTTGACACCTTTGCCAGCGTTTTTAGAGGTGCCCTTGCGCCGATGAGCATCAAACCGCCAGGTTCGCCTAGGCGACTTTCTTTTCACCGGAGAGTAACGAGGAATCCATGAAGGTTCTTGTAGCTGTCAAACGCGTTGTGGATTACAACGTCAAGGTTCGCGTCAAGGCGGACAATTCCGGCGTCGACCTCGCCAACGTCAAGATGTCGATGAACCCGTTCTGCGAAATCGCAGTGGAAGAAGCCGTACGCCTGAAAGAGAAAGGTGTTGCGACTGAAATCGTCGTCGTCTCCATCGGCCCGTCCACCGCTCAAGAGCAACTGCGCACCGCGCTAGCTCTGGGTGCCGACCGCGCCATCCTCGTCGAATCCGCTGAAGACCTGACGTCGCTCGCCGTTGCCAAGCTGCTCAAGGCTGTTGTCGACAAGGAACAGCCTCAGCTGGTGATCCTTGGCAAACAAGCCATCGACAGCGACAACAACCAGACTGGTCAGATGCTCGCGGCATTGAGCGGCTACGGTCAGGGTACGTTCGCCTCCAAAGTCGAAATCAGCGGCGACACGGTTGCCGTGACTCGCGAAGTCGACGGCGGCGCGCAGACGGTTTCCCTGAAACTGCCGGCTATCGTCACCACCGACCTGCGTTTGAACGAGCCGCGCTACGCGTCCCTGCCAAACATCATGAAAGCCAAGAAGAAGCCTCTTGAAGTGCTGACTCCGGACGCTTTGGGCGTTTCCACCGCCTCCACCAACAAGACCGTGAAAGTCGAAGCGCCAGCTGCACGCAGCGCGGGTATCAAGGTCAAGTCGGTGGCTGAACTGGTCGAGAAACTGAAAAACGAAGCGAAGGTAATCTAAATGACTATCTTGGTTATTGCTGAACACGACAACAAAGTGCTGGCCCCGGCCACGCTGAACACCGTGGCTGCCGCCGTTAAAATCGGTGGTGACATCCACGTTCTGGTTGCAGGTCAGGGCGCTGGCGCCGTGGCTGAAGCCGCTGCGAAAATCGCTGGCGTGGCTAAAGTGCTGGTGGCCGATAACGCCGCCTACACTCACCAACTGCCGGAAAACGTTGCGCCGCTGGTGGCCGAGTTGGGCAAGGGCTACAGCCACATCCTGGCTGCCGCGACTTCCAACGGCAAAAACATCCTGCCGCGCGTTGCCGCTCAGCTGGACGTTGACCAGATCTCCGAGATCATCTCGGTCGAAAGCGCTGATACCTTCAAGCGCCCGATCTACGCCGGTAACGCCATCGCAACCGTTCAGTCGAACGCTGCGGTCAAAGTCATCACCGTGCGTGCTACCGGTTTCGACCCGGTCGCTGCTGAAGGTGGTTCGGCGGCTGTTGAAGCCGTTGCAGCTGCTCACGATGCTGGTATTTCCAGCTTCGTCGGCGAAGAACTGGCCAAGTCCGATCGTCCGGAACTGACCGCTGCCAAGATCGTCGTTTCCGGCGGCCGCGGCATGCAGAACGGCGACAACTTCAAACACCTGTACGCCCTGGCTGACAAGCTGGGCGCTGCCGTCGGTGCTTCCCGCGCCGCGGTCGACGCAGGTTTCGTACCCAACGATATGCAGGTCGGTCAGACCGGCAAGATCGTTGCTCCACAGCTGTACATCGCCGTCGGTATCTCCGGCGCGATCCAGCACCTGGCCGGCATGAAAGACTCCAAAGTGATCGTTGCGATCAACAAGGACGAAGAAGCGCCGATCTTCCAGGTGGCCGATTACGGCCTGGTGGCAGACCTGTTCGAAGCAATCCCTGAGTTCGAGAAGCTGGTCTAATCCAGCGGCCTGACTTATAAAGAGCCCGACCTTTTGGTCGGGCTTTTTTTTGTTCCGGATTTGAGTGGGAGAGTGTCGCCATGGATCTGCGCCGCGTTTACGGCTGGTCATTGCTGCTGGGGCTGACGGTATTGCCGGCGCTGTCCGTCGCCGCGGGCAAGTGCGAACGCCTGGTGGTGACCGGCAGCCCGGACGCGCCGCCGTACCTGTGGCAAGACCCGAAAAACCCCAAGCACCTGATTGGCGCCAGTGCTGACCTGTTGCAGCAAGTGGCGGGGGAGTTGGGGATCAAGGTCGAACTGCTTTACGCCGGCAAACGCTCTCAGGCTCTGGACGAAGTGCGCAGTGGGCGAATGGACATGCTGGCGGATGCGTCATTGACGGTCAGTGAACTGGAATCCCTGGATTACATTCATCCTCCGTTACTGGAGAACGATTACCTGGTCTGGACCCGCAAAGACTCGACGCTGGTCTACAACGAAGCACAGGACCTTCACGGTCATCCCGGCGCATTGTCGGAAAAGTCTCGTATGACCCCAGAATTTGGCGTGTTCGCCGAGCAGCAATTGACGCTCGCACGTACGCCTAACCTGACCCAGGCCTTTCAGAAATTGCTGCTGGGCGAGGTGGAATTTGTCCTTGCCGGACGCTACTCGGGCATGGCGGCCGCGCAGACACTTAACTTGGCCAATGACCTGATCGTCCGTCCACAACCGATCGACAAACCCGGCCTGTTCCTCGCGGTTTCCCACAACTCCGCCTGCAACGATCCGTGGTTGCGCGGACAGCTGGCCAAAAAGATGACAGAATTGCCCGCGTCCGGACTGACGGAAGCCGTGCTGCAACGCAATATCGAGCGCTGGAAGGCGCAGCTCTCACAACCGCAGCAACAACCTGTCAGTACCCCAAAACAGTAGGGATTTTTAGTGAGTATTCGACCTCTTTTCGCTGCCCTGGCCGTTCTGGCTCTGGCGGGTTGTGCAGCCGACCCGGCGCCGAATGAACAAATGCGCCTGACCGAGCAGGCACTCGAACAGGCCAAGGCCGTGGGCGCCACCGCCGCCGACGTGCCGGAAATGAAACTGGCCGAAGACAAGTTCAACCGCGCCAAGGGCAGCATGAACGACCAATCCTTCAAGAACGCGCGCATGCGGGCCGAGCAGGCCGAGCTGGATGCGCGTCTGGCCGAAGCCCGGGTTCTGACCCTCAAGAGCGAGGAGCAGTTGAACGTGCTTAATACCCGCATCACTCGCCTGCGCAAGCAACTGGGAGATGCCCAATGAGCCTCAAGACCAAAGCCCTGGGCGGTTTGATCCTGGCAGGCTGCGCCAGCCTCTATGGTTGTGCCGGTCAGCACAGCGAGGCCGCATTGCAGCAGGCCAGTACTGACTTTCAGAAGGTCAAGGAAGATTCCAACGTGCTGCGAATTGCGCCCAAGGACGTGATTCGCGCCGGTGAGTCGCTGGCCCGCGCCGATCGTCTGTCCAGCTATTGGGGCAGTGGATCGGACGTGCTGCATTACGCTTACTTGAGTGAGCGCTATAGCGAAATCGCGCGCGAACACACCAATCAGGTGCTCAACGAAGAACGTGCGGCGAAGCTCGAACTGGAGCGTCAGCGCCTGCAACTGGCCCTGCGCGAATCCAAACTGCTCAGCGTGCAGCAGCAGGGCAAGTGGCTCGAAGAACAGATTGTCGCGCTGGCGACCACCCAGACCGACCGCGGCCTGGTGATGACCTTGGGCGACGTGCTGTTCGACACGGGCGAAGCGGAGTTGAAAAACTCGGCGAACCGCGTGGTGTTGAAGATCGTGCAGTTCCTGCAGCTCAACCCCAAGCGCGTGGTGCGCATCGAAGGTTACGCCGACAGTACCGGCGGCAAGCAGGAAAACCTCAAGCTGTCCCGTGACCGTGCGCAATCGGTGGCGGACGTGCTGATGGATTTGGGCATCGACGATAAACGTATTCAGGTCGAAGGCTACGGTGATGAATATCCGGTCGACGTGAACGCCTCCGAACGGGGACGTGCACAGAATCGTCGGGTAGAAATTGTGTTCTCTGACGAAAAAGGCCAGCTAGGCGCTGCCCGGTAGGAACTGGCGGAGCCTGCGATCTTTTGATCTTTCGCTTGAAACTCAAGTGGACGTGGAAAGATCGCAGCCTCGTTTCACTCGACAGCTCCTACGCAGCTCCTACAACCCGGTCTGCCCGTCAGCGCCGGGTTTTTTTACGCCTGCTAATCCACTCACAAAACAGTACAGTTTTTGCTGACACTGCACTGTACGGTCGACTATTGTGGCAACTGTCCCCGTACACTTCTAAACTGTTCCGGTATTGTTTCACACAAGAATAAAATGCCCGTGAAATCGAGTGCTGCGTCATGACCAATCTCTTGCTCTACCAACGTATTGCTCAACAACTGGCCGAAGACATCCGCCGTGGCGTCTATCAACCGGGGGAGCGCGTGCCTTCTGTGCGCAAGATGAGCTCGCAGCTCAACGTCAGCCATGCGACGGTGTTGCAGGCTTACGCCAACCTCGAGGATCAGGGGCTGATCCGCGCCCGGCCGCAGTCCGGTTACTACGTGCACCAGACCCCGGCCCTGACCGCGCCGACACCGGACATCGCCCGGGTCGAGCGTCCAGGTCTGGTCACTCGCAGCAGCATCATCCAACAAGTTCTGGTCGAATCCCGCCGCGAGGGTGTGTTTCCCTTGGGCGCGGCGGTACCGAGCGTTGATTATCTTCCGGTGCGGGCGCTGCATCAGCAACTGGCCAAAGTTACCCGTTTCCATAGCCCGCGGGCGTTCAGCTACATGTTCAGCCCGGGTTTCGAACCGTTGCGCCGACAAGTGGCGATCCGCATGCGCGATGCCGGCGTGGTGGTCGATCCGTCGGAAGTGGTGATTACCCACGGCTGCGTTGATGCGTTGCAGATGTCCCTGCGCGTGCTGACACGCCCGGGCGACCTGATCGCCGCCGAGTCGCCGACCTACTACGGTTTGCTGCAACTGGCTGACCTGCTGGGTCTCAAGGTTATCGAGATTCCGAGCGATCCGGCCACCGGTATGAGCCTCGAAGCCCTGCAGCTGGCGGCCAACCAGTGGTCGATCAAGGCGCTGGTGCTGACCACGCGTCTGAGCAATCCATTGGGCGGCACCATGCCCGAAGAGCGGCAGAAGCAACTGCTGCGGCTGGCCTCGGATTTCGATATCCAGATTGTCGAAGACGATATCTACGGCGAACTGATGTTCGAGCAGGGTCGCACCAAATCACTTAAAGCCTACGATCGGCTGGATCGGGTGATCTATTGCTCAAGCTTCTCCAAAACCCTGTCGCCGGGCGTGCGGATTGGCTGGATGATTGCCGGCAAGTACCAGCAGGAAATCCAGCGTTTGCAGACCTTCAGTACCCATTCGGCCTGCAGCGTCACGCAAATGGGCATTGCGGCGTACCTGGAGAACGGCGGCTACGACCGGCATTTGCGCTACATCCGTCAGGAGTACCGCAAGAACCTCAGCGCTTTCCAGCTGGCGGTGCAGCAATACTTCCCGGAAGGCACGCAGATGACCCGGCCGACCGGCGGCTTCATTCTGTGGGTCAGCCTGCCGGGGCGGGTCAACACGCAGGAGCTGCACGTTCGTGCGTTGCAGCAGGGCATCAGCATCGCGCCGGGGCTGATTTTCAGTAACACCGAGCAGTTCAACCACTGCATTCGGCTGAACTGCGGCACACCCTGGAATCGTGAAGCCGAACGTGCATTGATGACCCTGGGCATGCTCGCCACCCAGCTCTGTCAGGAGATGGTCGGCGGCTTTTGAGGGGGCGGGCAGGATATTCCTGCCCGAGCTTGTCATGTCGCGTGCAACAGGCGAGCATATGGCTCCTGCCGTTTGTACCGTTGGGTCCATGAAGCCGATTTTTCCCGCCGTCTGGCTATCGATCTGCCTGCTGATGACCTTCCAGGCCGAAGGTGTATTAGCGGCTTCCGTTCAAGAAAAACCGGCAACCAGCGCCACTTCGAAAAAACCAGCACCGGTCAAGAAAGCCGCGCCGGTCAAAAAGAAAGCGGCCAAGGTGAAAAAGCGACCGCCGATTGTCTCCAAGTCCAAATCCGCCAGTGAGATCGTGAAAACCAAGCTTCCTTCGGCCGACCTGGACTTGAGCCTGCCCCAAGACATGGCCGAGGAGCTGAAACCGATCGGCACGGTACCGTTGCCACGGCACGATGCAGTATTGCCGCAAATGTTTGGTGACAAGGCTGGTCCGTTTCAGCTCAACGGGAGGCTGATCAGCAACGAAATGCAGTTGCAACTGCGCAATGAAGAGCGCCATGAAGTCGAAGGCGCAGCCCTGGAATTCGAGTTCAAACGATAATTTCTTCCCGTCCGTGACCCGCTGGCCAGACGCTTTGTCGGAGACTGGTCAGTCACGCTCGTTTAAGCGAAAAAACCCGGGGCCAGGCAATTTTAAACAAGCGTTTTAGCGGTTACCCTGTGCCACGTCCTTTAACACATCGCCCGTCGAGGAGCTCGTCGTCATGAAATGCCGTGAAGGCTGTGGCGCCTGTTGCATTGCCCCTTCCATCAGTTCACCGATTCCCGGTATGCCCAATGGCAAAGCCGCTGGCGAACGCTGCATACAACTCTCTGCCGAAAACCTGTGCAGTATTTTCGGTAAACCGGAACGGCCGGCCGTTTGTTCGGCGTTTGAGGCCAACGTCGAGGTCTGTGGCAGCAGCGATGACGAAGCAATCAAATTGCTGGGTTGGTGGGAGGAAATGACGGCGGCGTGATGTGTTCAACGAACGGATCTTCAACAATAAGGAATAAGACTATGGGTTCGCTGCAACGTATGGCTGTGCTGTGTGGTTTGACGGTTTTGCTGGCTTCCACGGCTGCTCAGGCAGAAGACTGGAAAGTTGCCAAGAATGAAGACGGCATCAAGGTTTCCTTGAGTGAAGTGGCTGGCTCCGATTACAAGGCTTACCAGGGCGTCACCCTGATGAAGACCACCATGGCCAAACTGCGGGCGTTGCAGGAAGACGTGCCAGGCGCTTGCGTCTGGATTCACGAATGCAAAACCCAAAAATTGCTTAAGCACGAGGGCGATCAGAGCTGGACCTACACTCAGTTCAATACGCCTTGGCCCGTTACCGCGCGTGATTCGGTGTTGCATGTCACCACCACCGAAGGCGCCGATGGCAGTCTGACTCGCAAACTTGAAGGCGTGCCGAAATACCTTCCTGAAGAAAAAGGCTTTGTACGGGTGACCAAGGTTGATGGTTTCTGGAAGTTTGTGCCCAAGGGCGATCAGATTGAAGTGACCTATCAGGTGCACACCGAGCCGGGCGGTAGCATACCGTCGATGGTGGCCAACAAGTTTGTGGTGGATGCGCCGTTTAATACTTTGAAAGCCCTGAAAGAACGCGCTGAGAAGTAATCGATTCGCTCTTTTGATAAAACGCCTCGACTGGTTCGGGGCGTTTTCTGTTTGGTAGGGCGGTTTATTTGATCGGGGGCATATCCGTTTCTGCGGTCACGGCCGCTTAGGGTTCCGCTCTTACAGCGGGTCACTTTGAAAAGCCCAAAGTAACCAAAGGCTTTTGCCCCGTTCGTTCGGTGCCTCGCCCAGGCTCGGCATGCCCTCGCTCCGGTCCTGCTCCGTGGGCCCGCCGCCATCGGCCATCCATGGCCGGGGGCGGCTAACCCGGCATCCATGCCGGGTTGCCCACTGCGCAGAACCTCCACTCGGCCTCTCGAGGGGGCGTACACCGCAAAAGCAAAAGCGAGGCGGCCTACCCGGCCGGCCTGGGCTCAAGCGCATGCGTTCCCCTGTAGGAGCTGTCGAGCGAAGCGAGGCTGCGATCTTTGATCTTGCCGTTGCTGTTGCTGTTGCTGTTGCTTCAGATCTGCCGCCCCTTTCCCGGAGCAACGCCGGAGTGAGGGCATGCCGAGCCTAGGCGAGGCACCGAATGGCGGGGCAGGAGCCCTTGGTTACTTGGGGCTTTTCCAAGTGACTCGCTGTAAAAGCGAAACCGCCAGTCGCCGTTACCGCAGAAACGGATATGCCCCCGAACTAACCGGCATCAGAAGCAGGGGGACTTTATTTTGTTTCCGAATATACGTTGCACGAAATTTTCACAAAGCCTCCAAGACAATTCGCCCGCGCCAAACATGCCGGACAGTAATCAATGGCAATGCCGCGGGTGATCGTGCAACATTTGCGCACCGCGCAAGCCCCGGGGCCGAGTACTGGCCAACAGAGGGCAAGGCGCAGCTGTATTTTTGAAACTTCAACTTCCAATGGGTCCTAAAACGACATGGCAAACCCGGACGCCCTGAGTCAGCAGCGAGCTTCTAGTCGCCTGCTGCAACCGACCGTCAAATCGCATCTGGCCTACACGCTGCTGTGTGCCCTGGTCATGATGGTCATGTTCAGCCTGCTGCGCGTTGCGCTGCTGGTTTACAACCGCGAGATGATCCTCGACACCCCGGCTTCGACCTTTCTCGAAGCGTTCGCCAACGGTCTGCGTTTCGACCTGCGCCTGGTGGTCTACCTCAGCATTCCATTGCTGCTGGCGCTGTTCAGCGCCCGGGCGATGGCCGCACGCGGATTCTTCCGGTTCTGGCTGACCATTGCCTCGAGCATCGCCCTGTTCCTCGGCCTGATGGAGATGGACTTCTACCGCGAGTTCCACCAGCGCCTCAACGGCCTGGTCTTCCAATATGTAAAGGAAGACCCGAAAACCGTGATGAGCATGCTCTGGTACGGTTTTCCGGTGGTTCGCTACCTGCTGGCCTGGGCCGTGGGCACCTTGATCCTGACCCTGGCGTTCAAGGGTGCCGACCGCGCTACCCGTCCTCGCGGCCCGTTCAGCGGCGGCAGCATTGGCACCCGCCAGATCGCCCCGTGGTATTCGCGCATCGCGGTGTTCGTGGTTTGCCTGCTGGTCTGCGTGGTCGCTGCTCGTGGCACGCTGCGTCAAGGCCCGCCGATGCGTTGGGGTGACGTCTACACCACCGACTCGAACTTCGCCAACCAGTTGGGCCTCAACGGCACCCTGTCGCTGGTCGAAGCGGCCAAAAACCGGATGTCCGAAGATCGCGACAACATCTGGAAGGCCACCCTGCCACAGCCTGAAGCGCAGAAAGTCGTGCGTGACATGCTGGTGATGGCGGACGACAAACTGGTGGATGCCGGAACCGCAGCCGTGCGTCGCGACTACACGCCGCCGGCCGACAAGACCCTGCCGATCAAGAACGTCGTCGTGATCCTGATGGAAAGCATGGCCGGTCACTCGGTGGGCGCCTTGGGTGCACCGGGCAACATCACGCCGTACCTCGACAAATTGTCGAAGGAAGGTCTGCTGTTCGACCGCTTCTTCTCCAACGGCACCCATACCCACCAGGGTATGTTCGCCACCATGGCCTGCTTCCCGAACCTGCCAGGTTTCGAATACCTGATGCAGACGCCGGAAGGCAGCCACAAATTGTCCGGCCTGCCGCAATTGCTCAGTGCCCGTGACTATGACGACGTGTACGTCTACAACGGCGACTTCGCCTGGGATAACCAGTCGGGTTTCTTCAGCAACCAGGGCATGACCAACTTCATTGGTCGTAACGACTTCGTGAACCCGGTGTTCTCCGATCCGACCTGGGGCGTGTCCGACCAGGACATGTTCGACCGTGGTCTGGTAGAGCTCAAGGCGCGGGAAAACGGCAAGCCGTTCTATGCGTTGCTGCAAACCCTGTCCAACCACACGCCATACGCCTTGCCGACACCATTGCCTGTTGAGCGCGTGACCGATCGCGGTAGCCTGAACGAGCATTTGACCGCTATGCGCTATGCGGACTGGGCGCTGGGCCAGTTCTTTGAAAAGGCCCGCAAGGAGCCGTATTTCAAGGAAACCCTGTTTGTGATCGTCGGCGACCACGGTTTTGGCAACGAGCGTCAGATCACCGAAATGGACCTGGGCCGCTTCAACGTGCCGATGCTGATGATCGCACCGGGCATCCAGGAAAAGTTCGGCGAGCGAGACCATACCGTGGGCACGCAGATCGACATCGTGCCGACCATCATGGGCCGTATTGGTGGCGAAGTGCGTCATCAGTGCTGGGGCCGCGATTTGCTCAACCTGCCTGAAGGCGACACTGGTTTCGGCGTGATCAAGCCGTCGGGAAGCGAGCAGACCACCGCCATCATCACGGCTGATCAGATTCTGGTGCTGCCGAAGGAAAAGGAAATGGCGCCGAAGATGTACCAGTACGAACTGGGCGCGATACCTCACGCCGAGATCGTTCCGGATGCACCGCGTACCGCTGAGCTGAAACTCAAGCTCGAAGCGTTCCTGCAAACGGCGACCAAGAGCCTGATCGACAACACCGCCGGTGTGGTTGACGGCAAGCCGGACTAAGTCTTGATGCAATAAAAAAGAGGCCCTTGAAAAGGGCCTCTTTTTTTTGCCTGTTAAACCTTTAAATCTTGCCGAGCAACAGCAGGATCAACAGCACCACCAACACCACGCCGATGATACCCGACGGGCCATAACCCCAGCTTCTGGAGTGCGGGAAGACCGGTAAACCACCTACCAGCAGGAGGATCAGAATAACGATAAGAATTGTGCCCATGTCTATTTCCTTGTTGGAAGTGTTCTGGAATTACCTGCCCTTTAACTGTCAACCGGGATGCTAAAAAACCAGGCTGCTTACAAAATCCGACTGTCGCACACGATAGAAAATTCCAAGTTTTTTTAATGTTTTTCGAAGAAAGGCTTATTTCGTTTTTAATGAGTCTAGTTGGTTCAGGCGCTGCCACGGTTTGCTCGGGCCATTCAGCAATCTGATGGAGCGTGGGTCGGGCATTGTCCTTCGCTACACTCGATGCATCTTCCCCGGAACAACAAGGCTGTTTGCTATGCAAAATCGCATGATGATCACTGGCGCGGGCTCGGGCTTGGGTCGCGAAATCGCGCTGCGCTGGGCGCGTGAAGGCTGGCAGCTGGCCTTGTCGGATGTCAGCGAACCCGGTCTGCAGGAAACCCTGAAATTGGTTCGCGACGCCGGCGGCGACGGTTTTATCCAGCGTTGCGACGTGCGCGATTACAGCCAGCTGACCGCTTTCGCCCAAGCCTGCGACGAGAAACTCGGTGGTATCGATGTCATCGTCAACAACGCCGGCGTTGCCTCGGGCGGGTTCTTCTGTGAACTGTCCCTGGAAGACTGGGACTGGCAGATCGCGATCAACCTGATGGGCGTGGTCAAGGGCTGCAAGGCCTTCCTGCCGCTGCTGGAAAAAAGCAAAGGCAAGATCATCAACATCGCGTCGATGGCCGCCCTGATGCAAGGCCCGGCCATGAGCAACTACAACGTGGCCAAGGCTGGCGTGGTGGCGTTGTCCGAAAGCCTGCTGGTCGAACTGGCGCAGCAGGAAATCGGCGTACATGTGGTGTGCCCATCGTTCTTCCAGACCAACCTGCTGGACTCGTTCCGTGGCCCGACGCCGGCCATGAAGGCCCAGGTCGGCAAGTTGCTGGAAAGCTCGCCGATCACCGCAGCCGACATTGCCGATTACATCTATCAGCACGTCGCCGCCGGCGAATTCATGATCCTGCCCCACGAACAGGGCCGCATGGCCTGGGCGCTCAAGCAGAAAAACCCGCAACTGCTCTACGACGAAATGACCGTCATGGCCGACAAAATGCGCGCCAAGACCAAACAAACCGCAGGTTGAGCTTGCCCCTTACACAAAACCATCGTTAGGGTGGCCGCCATCGGCCATCCTCGCGAGACTTTTGCATGCTCAATTACCTGTGGTTTTTCCTCGCCGCGCTGTTTGAAATCGCCGGCTGTTTCGCCTTCTGGATGTGGCTGCGCCAGGGTAAAAGCGCCTGGTGGGTCGTACCGGCTCTGCTCAGTCTGACCTTGTTCGCGCTGTTGCTGACCCGCATCGAAGCGACCTACGCCGGTCGCGCCTATGCCGCTTACGGTGGCATCTACATCATCGCGTCGATCGGCTGGCTGGCGGTGGTCGAGCGGATTCGTCCACTGGGCTCGGACTGGCTCGGCGTGGCGCTATGTGTGATCGGGGCCAGCGTCATCCTTTTCGGCCCGCGCTTCTCCGCTTCCTGAAGGATCGGTCTTTCATTCAATGGGTTTGTAGGACGTTTCCATAGGAGCTGTTCGGAGTGCGCTGTAGGGCGGGACTGATTTGCTGCCGTCGCATTGAAGCCCCACTCAGTGCAGGGCATCTTCAGGGTTCGATAACCCTGAAGGACGAATGCCATGCTTGTACTCAGTCGCGTTGTGGGCGAGTTGATTTCCATCGGTGACAACATTTCCGTGCGCATTCTTGCCGTCAATGGAGGCAGTGTGCGCTTCGGTGTCGAAGCGCCGCAGAACGTCAACGTGCACCGGGCCGAGGTCTACGACCGCATCCAGCTCAAACGGGCGAAAAACAAAGGACGCTGAGGTCTCAGTCGAACAGGTGCTTGGGCACATCGTGTTTGAGCATCAACTGGCATTGCTCGCTTTCCGGGTCGAAGACAATCAGCGCCTGGCCCTTGGTCAATGCCTGGCGAACACGCAGAACACGGGTTTCCAGCGGCGTGTCATCGCCATTGTCCGTACCGTCACGGGTCACGAAATCCTCGATCAGGCGGGTGAGGGTGTCGACTTCAAGTTGGTCGTGGGGGATCAGCATAGGCACCTCGGCTAAACAATGGCGCGATGCTACGGCGGTTCAACGCACAGGACCAGTAGGAGCTGCCGCAGGCTGCGATCTTTTGATCTTTTGATCTTTTGATTTTCAGCGATGCAACTGACGCCAGAAGATCAAAAGATCGCAGCCTGCGGCAGCTCCTACGATTTTGCGTTCGCTTTAGCTCTCCGACCGCTGCCCTACGAGGCTATCCACCGACGGCACCCGCGTATCGCTTTCCATCTGTGTGTCATGTTCGATCTGATGACTGAACCGGTCCAGCGACCCTTTGGCAGGTTGTGCATCGCTGGCAAACACCGGCGGACTCAGAATGTAGGCGCCGAGCAACCGACTGAGCGCAGCGAGGCTGTCGATGTGGGTGCGTTCGTAGCCGTGAGTGGCGTCGCAGCCGAAGGCGAGCAGGGCGGTGCGAATGTCGTGCCCGGCGGTGACCGCCGAATGAGCATCGCTGAAGTAGTAGCGGAACAGGTCGCGACGAACCGGTAACTCGTTGTCACTGGCCAGGCGCAGCAGATGCCGCGACAGGTGATAGTCATAAGGTCCGCCGGAGTCCTGCATTGCCACGCTCACGGCATGTTCGCTGGAATGCTGGCCCGGCGCGACCGGGGCAATGTCGATGCCGACGAATTCGCTGACGTCCCACGGTAACGCCGCCGCGGCGCCACTACCGGTTTCCTCGGTGATGGTGAACAGCGGATGACAGTCGATCATCAGCTCTTCGCCGCTGTCGACGATCGCTTTCAATGCCGCCAGCAATGCGGCAACGCCGGCCTTGTCGTCGAGATGTCGGGCGCTGATGTGGCCGCTTTCGGTGAACTCAGGCAAAGGGTCGAAGGCGACGAAATCACCGACGCTGATGCCCAGCGAGTCGCAATCGGCACGTGTGGCGCAATAGGCGTCCAGGCGCAGCTCGATGTGATCCCAACTGATCGGCATTTCATCCACGGCGGTATTGAACGCATGCCCGGAAGCCATCAGCGGCAGCACGCTGCCACGGATTACGCCGTTGTCGGTAAACAGGCTGACCCGGCTGCCCTCGGCAAAACGGCTGGACCAGCAGCCGACAGGCGCCAGGGTCAGACGACCGTTGTCCTTGATCGCGCGAACCGCCGCGCCGATGGTGTCGAGGTGGGCGGAGACCGCGCGGTCGGGGCTGTTTTTCTTGCCCTTGAGGGTGGCGCGGATGGTTCCGCGGCGGGTCATTTCAAAGGGAATGCCCAGTTCTTCAAGCCGCTCGGCGACGTAACGCACGATGGTGTCGGTGAACCCGGTCGGGCTGGGAATGGCGAGCATTTCCAGCAGGACTTTTTGCAGGTAGTTCAGATCCGGTTCTGGAATGTTGCTGGTCATGGAAACTCCTGATGAGTTGAGGCCATCGATGGTTCCGATGAGGGGGAAAATTTGGTGCCTGACCTGACGCCTTCGCGAGCAGGCTCGCTCCCACAGTGGAGTGCGGTCAAATGTGGGAGCGAGCCTGCTCGCGAAGGCGCCAGTCCAGGCACTACATCACTAAGAAACCGCCGGCTGACTATGCGGAAACAACAAATCCACAAACCGCTCAGCCGTCGGCTGCGGCTCATGGTTGGCCAACCCTGCGCGCTCATTGGCTTCGATAAACACATACTCCGGCTGATCGGCAGCAGGCACCATCAGGTCGAGCCCGACCATCGGAATGTCCAGCGCCCGCGCCGCTCGCACTGCTGCATCCACCAACGTCGGGTGCAGGATCGCCGTCACATCCTCAAGAATCCCGCCGGTATGAAGATTCGCCGTACGCCGTACGAACAGATGCTCACCGGCCGGCAGAATGCTGCTGTAGTCGTAACCGGCAGTATTCAATGTGCGCTCGGTCTCATGATCCAGCGGGATCTTGCTTTCACCGCTGGTAGCAGCTTGACGACGCCGGCTCTGCGCTTCGATCAGCGCACCGATGGAATGCTGACCATCGCCCACCACTTCTGCCGGTCGGCGAATGGCCGCGGCGACCACCTCAAAACCGATCACCAGAATCCGCAAGTCGAGACCTTCGTGGAAACTCTCCAGCAGCACGCGACTGTCGAACTGGCGAGCGGATTCGATGGCTTGCTGGACCTCTTCGATGCTCCGTAAATCCACCGCGACGCCTTGGCCCTGTTCGCCATCCAGCGGTTTGACCACCACCCGTTCGTGCTCATCGAGAAACGCCAGATTGTCATCGGCATTGCCGGCCAGTTGCTGCGACGGCAAGTTCAAACCGGCGGTCTTGAGCACTTTGTGCGTCAGGCTTTTGTCCTGGCACAACGTCATGCTGATGGCGCTTGTCAGATCGCTGAGGGATTCACGGCAACGTACGCGACGACCGCCATGGATCAAGGTGAACAGGCCGGCATCGGCGTCATCGACTTGCACTTCGATGCCTCGGCGGTGAGCTTCCTCAACGATGATCCGTGCATAAGGATTGAACTCGGCTTCGGGACCCGGGCCGAGAAACAGTGGCTGATTGATGCAGTTTTTGCGCTTGATGGCGAAGGTCGACAGGTTGCGAAACCCCAGCTTGGCGTAAAGACTTTTCGCCTGCCGGTTGTCGTGCAGCACGGACAGGTCCAGGTAACTCAGCCCACGGCTCATGAAGTGCTCGATCAAATGCCGCACCAGCACTTCACCGACGCCCGGTCGCGAACATTGCGGATCGACCGCCAGGCACCACAGGCTGCTGCCGTTCTCTGGATCGTTGAAGGCCTTGTGGTGATTGAGGCCCATGACGCTACCGATGATCGCGCCGCTGTCCTCATCTTCGGCCAGCCAATAGACGGGGCCACCCTGATGGCGTGGGGTCAGCAAGTTGGCGTCGATCGGCAGCATGCCGCGCAACTGATACAGCTGATTGATCGCCTGCCAGTCCGCATCACTCTGGGCCCTGCGGATGCGAAAACCGCGAAACACCCGAGTGGACTGGCGGTAGTCGCTGAACCACAGGCGCAAGGTGTCGGACGGGTCGAGAAACAACTGGGCCGGCTCCAACCCCAGCACTTGCTGAGGCGCAGCCACGTACAGGGCGATGTCGCGTTCACCGGTGTGCTCGTTGAGCAGCTCTTGGGCCAGGCTCGCCGCATCCGGGAAGGTATGGCCGATCAGCAACCGGCCCCAGCCGCAGTGCACGGCAATCGGTGCGGCGCCCAATTCACTGCCGTCTTCGGCCAGGCGTGCCTGCAAGCGTTCGTAAGAGGGCGCCTGACCGCGCAACAAGCGTTGGCTGTAGGCCGTGGCGTGGGGTTTCATCGATCAGATTCCTTGTTCACTGAGCCACAGGTTCAGCGCCGCCAATTGCCACAGCTTGGAGCCGCGCAATGGGGTCAACTGGCCTTGCGGATCGGTCAGCAGGCGGTCGAGCATCTCTGGCTTGAACAGTCCGCGATCCTGACTCGGATCGAGCAGCAGTTCGCGCACCCAGTTCAGCGTATCCCCCTGCAAATGCTTCAGGCCCGGCACCGGGAAGTAACCTTTCTTGCGATCGATCACTTCACTCGGAATGACCAGTCGCGCGGCTTCTTTCAAGACTTGCTTGCCGCCATCCGGCAGTTTGAATTTGCCCGGCACGCGGGCCGACAATTCCACCAGGCGATAGTCGAGAAACGGCGTACGCGCTTCCAGGCCCCAGGCCATGGTCATGTTGTCGACGCGTTTGACCGGGTCGTCCACCAGCATGATCGTGCTGTCCAGACGCAGGGCTTTGTCCACCGCTGCATCGGCACCTGGCTGTGCGAAATGTTCCTTCACGAAGTCGCCAGCGGCGTCATTCGCTGTCAGCCATTTCGGCTGCACGGTGGCGGCGTAGTCGTCGTAACTGCGGTCGAAAAACGCATCGCGATAGGCCGCGTACGGATCATCGGCACCGTCGACTTGTGGGTACCAGTGATAACCGGCGAACAACTCGTCGGCGCCCTGGCCGCTTTGCACCACCTTGCAATGCTTGGCCACTTCACGGGACAGCAGATAGAAAGCAATGCAGTCATGGCTGACCATCGGCTCGCTCATGGCGCGGAACGCCGCAGGCAGTTGCTCGATGATCTCTTTTTCGTCGATGCGCAATTGGTGATGCTGGGTCCCGTAGTGTTTGGCGATCAGGTCCGAATACTGGAACTCGTCGCCGCGCTCGCCGCCGGCATCCTGGAAACCGATGGAGAAGGTCGACAGGTTTTCAACACCGACTTCACGCAACAGACCGACCAGCAGGCTCGAATCCACACCGCCCGAAAGCAGAACACCGACATCGACCGCCGCACGTTGACGGATCGCCACCGCGTCGCGGGTGCTGTCGAGCACACGGTCACGCCAGTCTTCGAGTGTCAGATTCATCTCGTCGGCGTGTGGGCCGTAGGGCAGGGTCCACCAGGTTTTCTGTTCGGTGGTGCCGTCCGCTTCGATGCGCATCCAGGTCGCCGGTGGCAGTTTTTCGATGCCGGCCAGCAAGGTGCGCGGGGCAGGGACCACGGCGTGGAAATTCAGATAATGATTGAGCGCCACCGGATCGAGGATCGGGTTGATGTCGCCGCCCTTGAGCAGCGCTGGCAGCGTCGAGGCAAAGCGCAGGCGCTGACCGGTGCGCGACAGGTACAGCGGCTTCACGCCGAGACGGTCGCGGGCGATGAACAGACGTTGGGCATCGCGCTCCCAAATGGCGAAGGCGAACATGCCATTGAGCTTGGGCAGCAGCGCTTCGCCCCAGGCGTGATAGCCCTTGAGCAGCACTTCGGTGTCACCACCGGAATAGAACGCGTAACCAAGGCTTTCAAGCTCGGTGCGCAGTTCGGGAAAGTTGTAGATCGCGCCGTTGAAGGCCAGGGACAAGCCCAATTGGTTGTCGACCATCGGCTGCGCCGAGCCGTCCGACAGGTCCATGATTTTCAGGCGACGATGGCCCAGGGCAATCGGCCCCTGGCTATGAAAGCCCCATGCGTCAGGGCCGCGAGGGGCCAGGTGATGGGTGATTCGCTCAATGGCTGCAAGGTCTGCAGGTTGATGATCAAAACGTAACTCGCCAGCTAATCCGCACATAAAGTCCTTACCGGTTTTTCCGTTGGGGAGGGTCAATCGATACCGCGCCAAAAACGGCGGGTACTCAGAAACTGACCCGGCTGAATCCCCGGAGTTTTAGACCGATAAGTTATAAGGCGCGCCGTCAGACTTTTCCGCGGATTAACTGGCGCACGGCGAAACGGTTGGGGTGGCAGGCCTCGGCGACCATTCTGGGGAGGGGCAGCGGTTCGTTTTCGACCCATGCCGCGAGCAATTCACCCGACAGTGGCGCGGTGATCAGGCCGCGAGAACCGTGGCCGCTGTTGACGTAAAAACCCTCAAGCCACGGGCAGGGAATGTCCGGTACTTGCCGGGCGTCCTTGCTCAGTACGGCGTAGGCATCGGCGAAGGCCACTTGCTCAGCCAACGGGCCAACGATCGGCAGATAGTCCGGACTGGTGCAGCGGAACGCGGCGCGTCCTTCAAGCTGTTGCGGGTCCAGTGCCTGTGCATGCAGTCGCGTGGCCAGGTCGGGGGAGATCTCCTCGAGCAAAGCCAGGTTGCCGAGGTGTTCGGCTAGGGTTGGGGTCAGGTCCTCGCTCTTGAAGTCGAAGCTGGCGCCGAGGGTGTGTTCGCCCAGTCGAGCCGGCGCCACATAGCCTTCGGCACAAACGACGGTGGCCAGGCTCTGGCTTTCAGGGGTTTGCGCCAGTCGGGTGATCTGGCCACGAATGCGTTTGAGGGGCAGCTCGGCGCTGTGTGGAAAACGCTTGATCTCGGCGGCACCGGCCAAAATCACCACAGGGGCACTGGCCAGCAAATCATCACCGTCCCAGGCCTGCCACTGATCATCAACCTTGCGCAGTTCCAGGACATCGCGATGGGGCATCCACTGAATGTTCGCCGAAGACGCCTGCCAATGGCACAACGCTGGCGGATGAACCCAGCCGCCCTCCGGGAAGAATAATCCGCCGTGCTCCAGGGCGATGCCGGCCTGAATCTGGGCTTGCGGTTGATCGAGCAAGTGCACCAGGTCTGGCGAAAAGGCGGCGGCCAATTGCGCCTGACGTTCGGCTTCCTTGGCGTTGAAGGCCAGTTGCAAGACCCCGCAATCGTCCCAGTCGACGCCCCGTTGCAAATGTTCAAGCAAGCGCCGGGTGTGACCGAAACCACTGACAATCAATTGCGATAACGCCGTACCGTGGGCCGAAAGCTTGAGGTACAGCACGCCCTGAGGATTGCCCGAGGCTTCTTGCGCCAGCGCATCGTGACGCTCCAGCAGACTGACTTGCCAACCCCGCGCCGCGAGACTGGCGGCCGTGGCGCAACCGGCCAGGCCGGCGCCGATCACCAGTGCCCGACGTTCGCCGGTCAGTGGCGTCGGGCGCGCGAACCATGGTTTGGCCGCGGCGGGCGCCGGGACTTCTTCAGGCCAGCCGAGAAACACGCCCCGCAAAATCTCCCATTTGTGGCCGATGCCGGGCGTGCGCTTCATCTTGAAGCCCGCCGCATTCAGCAGGCGGCGCACCCAACCGGTGCTGGTGAAGGTGCTGATGGTCGAACCGGGGGCCGCCAGACGCGCCAGTTCGGCGAACAGCTCGGCGGTCCACATGTCAGGGTTTTTCGCCGGGGCAAAACCGTCGAGAAACCAGGCATCGATCTGCGCGTCGAGTTGTGGCAATTGCTCCAGCGCATCGCCGATCAGCAGGGTCAGGGTCACGCGGCCGTTGTCCAGCACCAGGCGCTGGAAGCCTTGGTGGATTGCGATGTATTGCGTCAGCAGTTGATCGGCAAACGGTTTGAGCTCCGGCCACAAGGCCAAGGCACGCTGTAGATCGGGCAGGCTCAGCGGGTACTTTTCGACACTGACAAAATGCAGCCGCGCTCCGGCCACCGCGTGCTGCTCGAACAACTGCCAGGCGCAAAGGAAATTCAGCCCGGTGCCGAAACCGGTTTCGCCAATCACCAGTCGACCGCCGGCTGGCAACGCAGCGAAGCGTTCACGCAAAGCGTTCTGTTCGAGGAACACGTAGCGGGTTTCGTCCAGCCCCGACAGATCGGAAAAGTACACATCATCGAACACCCGCGAACGCGGGAGCCCTTGGTCGTCCCAGTCGAGCTGGGCGTGGGGCAATACAGGTTTCATGGCAGGCTCGGCAACGGCAAGGCGGCCATTCTAGCCGATCGCCGGAGCGGTGCTTGATCCATGGCAAGTGTCAGGTTGGGGGCGTCAGGGACAATCGTCACTTTTGTGAAGAGAGAGCGCTTTCTGTGGCGAGGGGGCTTGCCCCCGTTCGGCTGCGTAGCAGTCGTGAAATCAGCAAACGCGGTTTGCCAGGCAGACCGAGTCGTTTGGCTTCAGGGCCGCTTCGCGACCCAACGGGGCGATGCGGCGTTCCGACAAGCCCCCTCGCCACAAAAGCCCAAACCACAGGGAATTTTCTCTGCTGACTATCGGCCCAATCCGCTAGTCTTGCTCAATCCTGGAAGGAGCCGTCCCATGTTCGAATCCGCCGAAATCGGTCACGCCATCGACAAAGAAACCTACGACGCCGAAGAGCCGGTCCTGCGTGAAGCCTTGCTCGAAGCGCAGTTCGAACTTCACCAGCAGCGCCGCTTTCCGGTGATCATTCTGATCAATGGCATCGAAGGCGCCGGCAAGGGCGAGACGGTCAAGTTGCTCAACGAATGGATGGACCCACGCTTGATCGAGGTCCGCACGTTCGATCAGCAGACTGACGAAGAGCTGGCGCGGCCACCGGCCTGGCGCTACTGGCGGATGCTCCCGGCCAAGGGCCGCATGGGGATTTTCTTCGGCAACTGGTACAGCCAAATGCTGCAAGGCCGGGTTCATGGCTTGTTCAAGGACCCGGTACTGGATCAGGCGATCAACCAGTCCGAGCGTTTTGAAAAAATGCTCTGCGACGAAGGCGCACTGATCTTCAAGTTCTGGTTCCACCTCTCCAAGAAGCAAATGAAGGCGCGGCTCAAGGCCCTGGCGGATGACCCGCTGCACAGCTGGCGCATCAGTCCACTGGATTGGCAACAATCGAAAACCTACGACAAATTCGTGAAGTACGGCGAACACGTGTTGCGCCGTACCAGTCGCGACTACGCGCCTTGGCATGTGATCGAAGGGGTGGACGCTCATTACCGCAGCCTGGCGGTGGGCAAGATCCTGCTCGAAGGCCTGCAAAGCGCTCTGAAGCGGCCCAGGATTCACCCCGCCAAGGTCAGCGCCGCGCCCTTGGGCAGCAGCATCGATCAGTTCAACCTGCTCGACAGCCTCGACATGACCCAGCGCCTGGACAAGGACGATTACGAAGAACAATTGATTACCGAACAGGCACGATTCTCCGGCCTGATGCGCGACAAACGCATGCGTCGGCACGCCTTGGTGGCGGTGTTCGAAGGCAATGATGCGGCAGGCAAGGGCGGGGCGATCCGCCGGGTCGCGGCGGCCCTCGATCCGCGTCAGTACAGCATTGTGCCGATTGCTGCACCCACTGAAGAGGAGCGGGCGCAGCCGTATCTGTGGCGGTTCTGGCGGCATATCCCGGCCAAGGGCAAGTTCACGGTGTTCGATCGTTCGTGGTACGGGCGGGTGCTGGTGGAGCGCATCGAAGGCTTCTGTCCACCGGCGGACTGGTTGCGGGCCTACAGTGAAATCAATGATTTCGAAGAGCAGATCGCTGAGGCCGGAGTGATCGTGGTCAAGTTCTGGCTGGCCATCGACAAGCAGACGCAACTGGAGCGTTTCCAGGCCCGGGAAGAAATCCCCTTCAAGCGTTTCAAGATCACCGAAGATGACTGGCGCAATCGTGACAAATGGGACGATTACCGCGCGGCGGTCGGCGACATGGTTGATCGCACCAGCACTGAGATTTCGCTCTGGACACTGGTGGAAGCCAATGACAAGCGCTGGGCGCGGGTCAAAGTCCTGCGCACCATCAATCTGGCGCTGGAAGAGGCTTTCGAAAAATCCGACAAACACGACAGGAAAGTGAAACAGCACAAGAAGTGAGCGATGGTTACGCATACGCGGGGTGAATGATTGTCGCGGTCGGTAATGCAGTGGACTTATGCTCGGTCCACTCCCAACCGACAACAACAATGAGGTATGCCATGCGTGAAGTGGTGATCGTCGACAGCGTGCGGACCGGCCTGGCCAAATCCTTTCGCGGCAAGTTCAACCTGACCCGTCCGGACGACATGGCGGCCCACTGCGTCAATGCGCTGCTGGCGCGTTCGGGCATCGATCCGGCCAGCGTCGAGGACTGCATCGTCGGTGCCGGTTCCAACGAAGGTGGCCAGGGCTTCAACATCGGTCGCAACATCGCGGTGCTGTCGCGCCTGGGCACCGGCACTGCCGGCATGACCCTCAACCGTTTTTGCTCGTCGGGCTTGCAGGCGATTGCCATCGCCGCCAACCAGATCGCCTCGGGTTGCAGCGACATCATCGTCGCCGGTGGCGTCGAGTCCATCAGCCTGACCATGAAAAGCATCAACACCGACAACCTGATCAATCCGTTGCTCAAAGAGCAGGTGCCCGGCATCTATTTTCCGATGGGCCAGACCGCCGAAATCGTCGCTCGTCGTTACAACGTCAGCCGCGAAGAACAGGATCTGTACGCGCTGCAAAGTCAGCAACGTACCGCTCAGGCTCAGGCCGATGGATTGTTTGACGATGAAATCGTGCCGATGGCGGTGAAGTATCGCGTTGAAGACAAGGCCACCGGTCAGGTGCAGATCCTTGACGGCATCGTCGATCACGATGACTGCAATCGCCCGGGCACCACCCTGGAAAGCCTGGCGGGATTGAAACCGGTGTTTGCCGAAGACGGTTCGGTGACGGCGGGCAATTCTTCGCAGCTGTCCGATGGCGCGTCGATGACGCTGGTGATGAGCCTGGAAAAAGCACTGCAACTGGGGTTGAAGCCCAAGGCGTTCTTCCGTGGTTTCACCGTGGCCGGTTGCGAGCCGGATGAAATGGGTATCGGCCCGGTGTTCTCGGTGCCGAAGTTGCTCAAGGCCAAGGGTTTGCAGGTTGCCGACATTGATCTGTGGGAACTCAACGAAGCGTTCGCCTCGCAATGCCTGTACAGCCGCATTAGGTTGGAGATTGATAACGACAAGTACAACGTCAATGGCGGCTCGATTTCCATCGGCCATCCGTTCGGCATGACCGGCTCGCGTCAGGTCGGGCATCTCGTGCGTGAATTGCAGCGCCGCAACGTGCGTTACGGCATCGTCACCATGTGTGTGGGTGGCGGAATGGGTGCGACCGGGTTGTTTGAAGCGGTACGTTAAGACTGCAAGAATTGTGTTGCCTGGTTAACCGCCATCGCGAGCAAGCTCGCTCCCACATTGGATCTATGTCGCACATCAGATCACTGTGGGAGCGAGCTTGCTCGCGATGGCAGCGCCGCAGTCTATAAGCTCATACGCAAAAGCAGCATCCGCTCAATGTAAGCCTGTACCTCCCGCGCCAACTTCTCCGGGTTTTCGAACGGCCCCTCCAGGGTGTTTTCCCGGGTGCTGAAATACAAATTCCCATTCACGCGACACACCCGGTCACAGCGAAAGTGAGTGGCGGGGGCATTGTCCTGGGCGCGCTTGCCGTACATGGCGATCTCCTTAGGAATGTTCCTGTTGGCGAATCCCATGAGCTTATGCATGAACCACTTGCAACGCCTGGCCAACCGATCGACGGCATAGCGCCAATTTAATGGTGCGACCTGCACAGTTTCATTCGCGGCCAACGCCCAACTGTCCCTGTGTGCCGAGCGGCGCTAAGCCTAGAATGACCTTTCTCGCCACTTGGCTTCGGGGTTCGCAATGCACATTTCATCGGGTCGCTGGGTTTACGGTCTGTTCCTGGCCTTGGTGACCGCGCTGCTGTGGGGAATCCTGCCGATCAAACTCAAGCAAGTGCTGCTGGTGATGGACCCGGTGACGGTGACCTGGTTTCGCCTGATCGTATCCGGCGGCTGCCTGTTCATTTATCTGGCGGCGACCAAACGCCTGCCGAGCCGCAAAGTGTTGGGGCCGCGCGGAGGCTGGTTGGTGTTGATGGCGGTGCTCGGCCTGGTGGGCAACTACGTGCTGTACCTGATGGGCCTGAACCTGCTTAGCCCCGGCACCGCGCAACTGGTGGTGCAGATGGGCCCGATCATGTTGCTGATCGCCAGTCTGTTTGTGTTCAAGGAACGGTTCAGCGTGGGGCAGGGGATTGGCCTGCTGGTGCTGTTGATCGGCTTTGCCCTGTTTTTCAATCAGCGGCTCGCCGAGTTGCTGACCTCGCTGACCGATTACACCGCCGGCGTGCTGTTGGTGCTGTTGGCGTCCACGGTCTGGACGTTCTACGCCTTGGGCCAGAAGCAATTGCTCACGGTGTGGAATTCGCTGCAGGTGATGATGGTGATCTACCTGTTCTGCGCGATGTTGCTGACGCCGTGGGTGCATCCGCTGGAAGCGCTGCAACTGAGTCCGCTGCAAGGCTGGCTACTGCTGGCGTGCTGCATGAACACCCTGATCGCCTATGGCGCGTTTGCCGAGGCTCTGGCGCATTGGGAGGCATCGCGGGTCAGTGCAACGTTGGCGATTACGCCGTTGGTGACGTTTGCTGCGGTGGCTGTGGCCGCGTGGATGTGGCCGGACTATGTGCATGCCGAGACGATCAATGGTCTGGGTTATGGCGGGGCGGTGCTGGTGGTGCTGGGGTCGGCGCTGGTGGCGTTGGGGCCTTCGTTGATTGCGGGGTTAAAGGCCCGTCGTGTTCGGATGGCTTGAAGATCAAAAGATCGCAGCCTTCGGCAGCTACAGAGACCGGTGTAGGAGCTGCCGAAGGCTGCGATCTTTTTGCGTCACTTTAAATCTAACCTTTGGCACCCGCCTCCAGCATATTCTCCGGCCTTACCCACGCATCAAACTCTTCATCCGTCAGATACCCCAACTGCAACGCCGCCTCACGCAAGGTCAGCCCTTCGGCGTAAGCCTTTTTGGCGATCTCCGCCGATTTGTCATAACCAATGTGCGGATTCAGCGCTGTCACCAACATCAACCCACGCTCCAGATGTTCAGCCATTTTCTCTGCATCCGGTTCCAGGCCGGCGATGCAATGCTGCTGGAAGTTGCTGCAGCCATCGCCCAGCAGGCGGATCGATTGCAGCAGGTTGTGGATGATCACCGGTTTGAACACGTTCAGTTGCAGGTGCCCCTGACTCGCTGCAAACCCGATGGCGACGTCGTTGCCCAATACCTGACAAGCAAGCATCGATAGCGCTTCGCACTGAGTCGGGTTGACCTTGCCCGGCATGATCGAGCTGCCCGGTTCGTTGGCCGGCAGTTTGACTTCGGCGAAGCCTGCTCGCGGCCCGGAGCCCAGCAGGCGCAGGTCGTTGGCGATTTTCATCAGGGTCACGGCGAGGGTTTTCAGCGCGCCGGACAGCGTGGTCAGCGGCTCATGGCCAGCCAGGGCGGCGAATTTGTTGGGTGCGGTGACGAACGGCAGGCCGGAGAGGGCGGCCAGCTCGGCAGCGATGGCTTCGCCAAAACCGTGGGGCGAGTTCAGCCCGGTGCCGACCGCGGTGCCGCCCTGGGCCAGTTCACAGACGGCCGGTAGCGCGCTGCGGATCGCCCGCTCGGCGTAATCCAGTTGCGCGATGAACGCCGACAGTTCCTGACCGAAGGTGATCGGCGTTGCGTCCATCATGTGGGTGCGGCCGGTCTTGACCAGTTTCATATGCCGCGCGGACAGCTCGGCCAATCCGCCCGACAGTTCGTTGATCGCCGGCAGCAATTGCTGTTGCACTGCCTGGGCTGCCGCGATGTGCATGGCGGTCGGGAAACAGTCGTTAGAGCTCTGGGAGCGGTTGACGTGATCGTTAGGGTGAACCGGCGACTTGCCGCCGCGAGCATTACCGGCCAGTTCGTTGGCGCGACCGGCGATCACTTCGTTGACGTTCATGTTGCTCTGGGTGCCGCTGCCGGTCTGCCAAACCACCAGCGGGAACTGGTCGTCATGGCTGCCGTCGAGCACTTCGTCGGCGGCTTGTTCGATCAGCCGGGCGATGTCGGCGGGCAGGTCACCGTTGCGGTCATTGACCCGCGCCGCGGCTTTCTTGATCAGCGCCAGGGCATGCAGCACCGCCAGCGGCATTTTTTCGTTGCCGATGGCGAAGTTAATCAGCGAGCGTTGCGTCTGAGCGCCCCAGTAGGCTTCATCCGGGACTTCCACCTGGCCAAGGCTGTCGGTTTCGATACGGCTCATCATGCACACTCCTGTAGGTCTGATAGCGCAGTTTAGGCCGTGATCGCCGGCCGTGGTTCCATCAGTCTGGTTTTTGACCATTCAACCCCTCTAAATCAGGCCAGACAAGGCTTGGGGTTGAGTGACACACTTTTTTAGGTGCAGAATGGTCGCCCTTGGGGTAATGACCTCGCCTGCTAGAAAAGGAAACTCGATGACTCGTCTTCGTGCCATCTGTACCGCGGTTGCACTGGTTTGCGCCAGCGGCCCTGTTTTTGCCGATACTGCCAGCCACAACGCCAGTGCCGAAGCTTTCCTGACCCTGGCGCACGCTGACAAATTGGGCACTCCGGTGTACATGCAAGTGCAGCAAATGTTCGCTCAACGCTTTGAACAAACCAAAGCCCCTGCGTCGAAAAAAGCCTTGCTGGAAACCTACCAGGCCAAAGCCAACGCCGCGCTGGACCAAGCCATTGGCTGGAACAAGCTGAAGCCGGACATGGTCAAGCTCTACACCACCAACTTCAGCGAATCCGAGCTGAAAGACCTGGTCGCGTTCTACCAGTCGCCACTGGGCAAGAAAGTCCTGGAAAAAATGCCGCAGCTGACTCAGCAATCGGCCCAGATGACTCAAGCCAAGCTGGAAAGCGCCGTGCCTGTGGTCAACAAACTGCTGGCTGACATGACGGCCGAGCTGGAGCCTAAAGGCGCCGCCGCTCCAGCCAAGAAAAAGCCTTAAGCGGAGTTCGGTATGACCATGCAACAACGCATCGAATCGACGCTGGGCCTGTTGCAGCCGCAGCATCTGCAAGTGCTGGATGAAAGCCACATGCACAGCCGTGGGTTGCAGACTCACTTCAAGGCCGTGGTGGTCAGCCAGCAGTTCGAAGGGCTTAACCGGGTCAAGCGTCACCAAAAAGTCTACGGCACGCTCGGCGAGCTGATGGGCGAGTTCCATGCGTTGGCGCTGCATACCTACACGCCAGAGGAGTGGGCACAGATCGACGCGGCTCCGGCCTCGCCGACCTGTGCTGGCGGCAGCAAGCATTAAGCATCGGTTTTTTGCTAGAATCCGCAACGCGCCGCTCACCCGGCGCGTTTTTTTTCGCATCCGGTTCACCCCTTACGAGGGTAGCCACCTGGAGAATCACCCATGACACAACAGATTGTCGTGGCGGCACTGTATAAGTTCGTCACCCTGGAAGATTACGTCGCCCTGCGCGAGCCACTGCTGCAAGCGATGGTCGACAACGGCATCAAAGGCACCCTGCTGATCGCCGAAGAAGGCATCAACGGCACAGTGTCCGGCAGCCGCGAAGGCATTGACGGGCTAATGGCCTGGCTCAAGAACGACCCACGCATGGACGACATCGACCACAAAGAGTCGTACTGCGACGACCAGCCGTTCTATCGCACCAAGGTCAAACTCAAGAAAGAAATCGTCACCCTCGGCGTCGAAGGCGTGGACCCGAACAAGAAGGTCGGCACTTACGTCGATCCAGAGAACTGGAACGCGCTGATCAGTGATCCGGAAGTGCTGTTGATCGACACTCGCAACGACTACGAAGTCTCGATCGGCACCTTCGAAGGCGCCATCGACCCGAAGACCACCAGTTTTCGCGAATTCCCCGACTACATCAAAGCCCATTTCGACCCGGCCGTGCACAAGAAAGTCGCGATGTTCTGCACCGGTGGCATTCGTTGTGAAAAGGCGTCGAGCTATATGCTCAGCCAGGGCTTCGACGAGGTTTATCACCTCAAGGGCGGCATTCTGAAGTACCTCGAAGAGGTGCCGCAGGAAGAAACCAAATGGCAGGGCGACTGCTTCGTGTTCGATAACCGCGTGACCGTTCGTCACGACCTCAGCGAAGGCGACTACGATCAATGTCATGCCTGTCGTACACCGATCAGCGTCGAAGACCGCACATCCGAGCATTACGTGGCCGGCATCAGTTGCCCGCATTGCTGGGATAAGCTGAGCGAGAAGACCCGTCGCAGTGCCATCGACCGGCAAAAGCAGATCGAACTGGCCAAGGCTCGCAACCTGCCTCATCCGATCGGCTACAACTACAAGCAAACTCCTTCCGAGGCTTGAACCATGTCTGCGCAACGCCTGCTCTATGTGATGGACCCGATGTGTTCCTGGTGCTGGGGCTTCGCGCCGGTGGCCAACGCGCTGGTCGAGCAGGCGCAAGCAGCGGGGGTGGATGTGCACCTGGTGGTGGGCGGTTTGCGTACCGGCAGCGGCTCCGCGCTGGAGCCGACCACCCGGCGCTACATCCTTGAGCATTGGCAAGCGGTCACCGAAGCCACGGGTCAACCGTTCAAGCTGGAAGGCGCGTTGCCCGACGGGTTTGTCTACGACACCGAACCTGCCTGTCGGGCGCTGGTGACCGCGCGCAGCCTGGCGCCGGATTGCGCGTGGAAACTGCTCGGGCTGATTCAGCACGCGTTTTACGCCGAAGGGCGCGATGTCACGCATGCCAGTGTTCTGGTGGAGTTGGCAGAGCAGGCCGGTCTGCCGCGTATCGAGTTCGCCGCCGCGTTCGACCGTGCCGATCAGCACGCCGCGACGGCGGCCGATTTCACCTGGGTCCAGGACCTGGGCATTGCCGGTTTCCCTACCTTGCTGGCTGAGCGTGATGGTCAATTGGCGCTGTTGACCAATGGCTATCAGCCGCTCAGCGTATTGTCTCCGTTGCTCGGCCGCTGGCTGGAGCGCGCTGCCTGTGCATGATCTGCCCGACGATGCGCCAGCTCCTTCGCGTGTCGACCGTCTGAGCTGGGCGGAAATCCGTCGCCTGGCGCTGCATCACAAAAAATCCCTGTGGATCGCCAACGGCGTGGCGGTGCTGGCAACCCTGTGCAGCGTGCCGATTCCCTTGCTCTTGCCGTTGCTGGTCGACGAAGTGCTGCTGGGCCACGGCGACGCCGCACTGAAGCTCATGAACCACGCATTGCCCGAAAACTGGCAGAAAGCCGCGGGCTACATCGGCCTGATGTTGCTGGTGACGCTGGGACTGCGGTGCGCCGCTTTGCTGTTCAACGTCGTGCAGGCGCGGTTGTTCGCGGCGCTGGCCAAAGACATCGTCTACCGCATCCGCGTGCGGCTGATCGAACGGCTCAAGCGCATTTCGCTGGGTGAATACGAAAGCCTGGGCAGCGGCACGGTCACCACGCACCTGGTGACCGACCTGGACACGCTGGACAAATTCGTCGGCGAAACCCTCAGTCGTTTCCTTGTGGCCATGCTGACCCTGGTCGGTACCGCCTCCATCCTGATGTGGATGCACTGGAAGCTGGCGTTGCTGATCCTGCTGTTCAACCCGTTGGTGATCTATGCCACCGTGCAGTTGGGCAAACGGGTCAAGCACCTGAAGAAACTCGAGAACGACAGCACCTCGCGCTTTACCCAGGCACTCACCGAAACCCTCGATTCCATTCAGGAAGTGCGTGCCGGCAACCGTCAGGGCTTTTTCCTTGGGCGCCTGGGTCAACGCGCCCGGGAAGTGCGCGATTACGCGGTGAACTCGCAGTGGAAAACCGATGCCTCGAACCGTGCCAGCGGCTTGCTGTTCCAGTTCGGCATCGATATTTTCCGTGCGGCGGCGATGCTCACCGTGCTGTTTTCCGACCTGTCCATCGGCCAGATGCTCGCGGTGTTCAGCTACCTGTGGTTCATGATCGGTCCGGTGGAACAGCTGCTCAATCTGCAGTACGCCTATTACGCGGCCGACGGCGCGCTGTCGCGGATCAACGAGTTGCTGGCCCGGGCCGATGAGCCTGAATACCCGGGCGGTGTCGACCCGTTCAACGGTCGCGAAACCGTGGGCATCGAAGTCCAGGGATTGAGTTTCGGTTACGGCGACGAGCTGGTGTTGAACCAGATGAACCTGTCGATCGCCCCCGGCGAAAAGGTCGCGATTGTCGGCGCCAGCGGTGGCGGCAAAAGTACTCTGGTGCAGTTGCTGCTGGGCCTGTACACGCCGCTCGCCGGGACGATCCGCTTCGGCGGCTCGACCCAGCAAGAGATCGGCCTGGAAACCGTGCGGGAAAATGTCGCCGTGGTCTTGCAACATCCGGCGCTGTTCAACGACACCGTGCGCGCCAACCTGACCATGGGCCGCGAACGCAGCGACGAAGCCTGCTGGCAGGCTTTGGAGATTGCTCAGCTGCACCACACGGTTCGTGAGTTGCCCAACGGCCTGGACAGCATCGTCGGACGTTCCGGCGTGCGCTTGTCCGGCGGGCAGCGCCAACGCCTGGCGATTGCGCGGATGGTGTTGGCCGAGCCCAAAGTGGTGATCCTCGACGAAGCCACCTCAGCGCTGGATGCAGCCACCGAATACAACCTGCACCAGGCGTTGGCGCGGTTCCTGAGCAACCGCACCACGCTGATCATTGCGCACCGGTTGTCCGCGGTGAAGCAGGCTGATCGGGTGCTGGTGTTTGATGGCGGACAAATTGCCGAGGATGGCGACCATCAGCAGTTGATTGCTGATGGGGGGTTGTACGCCAAGCTTTATGGGCATTTGCAGCAGCACTAGCCAATGCGCACAGCAGCACATCGCTCAAGGGCGATGGAGTGCGGGTCCGATTACAAGCGATAGAAAGAAGGGCGGGGCGGTATATAGATCGGTGAGGGAAAGTCTTGCCGTGGAGCTGTTATTTCCTTTGTTTGTCTGCTGCGCTCCAAAAAAACAGCGACTTATAGACACTTCCTCGCAGCGGGAGCGGCTACTCGCTTGCCGGGATCAAGAACGCACCCTAGTCTAGCTGTAGCGATCACGTTGGATGATGATCTGGCAGTGCTAAAACAAGGGACCTCATGAATCAAGCGCGGACTCTCGGAACGCCACGGTTGTTGGGCATCGTCTGGCCATTTATTGCCGTCGTGTTATTTCAAGCCTTGCTGGGTGGTGTCAGCCTGTATGTTCTGTCGGCGGTTCGCGGCTACGTTGCCGGTGAAAGCCTGTGGTCCAAAGGCCAAAAAGACGCCATCTATTACCTCAATCTCTACGCCGACAACCGCGACGAGACGATTTTCCTCAAATACCAAAACGCCATCGCCGTACCGCAGGGGGGCCACGAGTTGCGTGTGGCGCTGGATCATCGGCCACCGAACATCGAAGCGGCACGGGTGGCGATTCTAAAGGGGGGAAATCACCCGGATGACGTCTCCAGTGTGATCTGGCTTTACCTCAATTTCCGGCACTTCAGTTACCTCGAAAAAGCCATCGACCTTTGGACGGTGGGCGACGCGTACCTGGTGCAACTCGATGACGTTGCGAAGGAAATGCATCAGCACATTCCTGTCAATCACGCCGCCGAGGCTGACATCAAGCGCTGGAAAGACCAGATATTCGCCATCAACGATGGTGTGACACCGGCGGCGAAAGCCTTCAGCGATGCCTTGGGCGAAGGTTCACGGGTGATCCTGCGGCTGCTGCTGGTGACCAACCTCGCCACCGCCCTGGGCTTGATTGCGCTGGCCTTGATGCGCACCCACAAACTGCTCAAGCACCGCAATGCGTTCGCCGAGGCCCTGCAGTTGGAGAAGGACCGAGCGCAGATCACCCTGCAATCGATTGGCGATGGCGTGATCACCACGAATGTCGAAGGCGCGATCGCCTACATGAACCCGGCCGCCGAGGCGCTGACCCACTGGAAGGCCGAACAGGCGACGGGTTTGCCGCTGGCGGCGCTGTTCAATCTGCTGGACGAGAGCGCTCAGGCCGATGGCTTCACGCTGATCGAGCATATTTTGAGCGGACAGCTCAGTAGTGGCAGCGAACACTCCAAATTGATTCAGCGCCTGGATGGCAGCACGGTTTCGGTCACCCTGGTCGGTGCGCCGATCCGCAATGCCGGCAAGGTCAGCGGCACGGTGCTGGTGCTGCACGATATGACCCAGGAGAGACAGTACATTGCCAATTTATCCTGGCAGGCGACCCACGACGCCTTGACCGGGCTCGCCAACCGCCGCGAGTTCGAATATCGCCTGGAGCAGGCGCTGCACATCCTGACGCGGCAGTCGGGGCGCCATGCGCTGATGTTCCTCGATCTGGATCAGTTCAAACTCGTCAACGATACCAGCGGCCATGCGGCCGGTGACGAGTTGCTGCGGCATATCTGCGCCTTGTTGCAATCCGGTTTGCGCGAAGGCGATACCCTGGCCCGGTTGGGTGGCGACGAGTTTGGCATCCTGCTGGAGAACTGCGCCCCGGAAGCCGCTGAGAAAATCGCTGAGAGCCTGCGGCAGACCGTGCAGAACCTGCACTTCGTCTGGAAAGGCCGGCCGTTCGTGACCACTGTGAGCATCGGGCTGGTTCACGTCGCTCAGAATCCGACCACTCTCGAAGCCTCGCTACGCGCTGCTGATATGGCTTGCTACATGGCAAAGGAAAAAGGCCGTAATCGGGTTCAGGTCTATCACGCCGACGATTCGGAACTGTCCCTGCGCTTCGGCGAGATGGCTTGGGTGCAGCGCTTGCACATGGCGCTGGAAGAAGACCGCTTCTGTCTGTACGCCCAGGAAATCGCGCCCCTTGGTCATATCGAGAAGGGCGGTGGACATATCGAAATTCTGTTGCGCCTGCATGACGAAGCCGGACGCATGATTTTGCCCAACAGTTTTATTCCGGCTGCTGAGCGTTATGGTCTGATGACGTCCCTTGACCGCTGGGTTGTACAAAACGTTTTCAAGATCATTGCCCAATGCATAGCCGAACAGCACAAAGGACCATTGGCCATGTGTGCGATTAATCTGTCAGGCACAACTATCGGAGATGAGGCGTTTCTGCACTTCCTGCGTGAACAGTTTGTTACTTACTCCATACCGCCTGAAATGATTTGTTTTGAAATCACTGAAACCAGTGCTATTTCCAATCTCGGAAGTGCAATCAGATTTATTAATGAACTCAAAGGTTTAGGTTGCCACTTTTCACTGGATGACTTTTGCGCCGGAATGTCCTCATTCGCATACTTGAAACATTTACCTGTAGACTTCTTGAAGATCGACGGGAGTTTCGTAAAGGATATGCTGGACGACCCGATTAACCGCGCCATGGTCGAAGTGATCAATCACATCGGTCATGTTATGGGTAAGCGTACGATTGCCGAGTTTGTTGAAACACCCCAGATCGAGCAGGCATTGCTGGAGATCGGGGTGGATTACGCTCAAGGGTATGTTATTGAACGCCCGCATTTGTTTACCTGCGACAGTTTACAAAGTCGTCCAGCCAGGCCTCAGCCTTTGTTGTTCAAGGCGCCTGGCACGTTCCGTTGAAATCTCTTGCTGATCCTTAATAATCACAATCAAAAGGAGCTCGACAGTGATCGACACATTCAACCGAACCGGACCACTCATGGAAGCTGCAAGTTATCCCGCCTGGGCTCAACGCCTGATCCAGGATTGCAGCGAGAGCAAACGCCGGGTTGTCGAACACGAACTGTATCAGCGTCTGCGTGATAACAAACTCAGTGCAAAGACCATGCGCCAGTACTTGATTGGTGGCTGGCCGGTAGTCGAACAGTTCGCGTTATATATGGCACAGAACCTGACCAAGACTCGCTTTGCCCGCCATCCAGGTGAAGACATGGCACGTCGCTGGCTGATGCGTAACATACGCGTCGAATTGAACCATGCCGATTACTGGGTGCACTGGAGCCGTGCTCACGGTGTCAGCCTGGAAGATTTGCAAGCGCAAAAGGTTGCCCCTGAACTTCACGCCTTGAGCCACTGGTGCTGGCACACCAGTTCGTCGGATTCGCTGATCGTTGCCATTGCCGCCACCAACTACGCCATTGAAGGTGCGACCGGGGAGTGGTCGGCGCTGGTCTGTTCCAGTGGCGTCTACGCGGCATCATTCCCCGAGGAAGATCGCAAGCGGGCCATGAAGTGGTTGAAGATGCATGCCCAGTACGACGATGCCCACCCGTGGGAAGCCCTGGAAATCATCTGCACGCTGGCGGGCATGAACCCAAGCAAATCCCTGCAAGTGGAATTGCGTCAGGCGGTCTGCAAGAGCTACGACTACATGTTCCTGTTCCTGGAGCGCTGCATGCAGCTTGAGCATGCGGAAAAGGCTCCTGTCGCGCGTGGACGCATGGCGATGGCCGAGAGCTGATCGTTTAATACACGCCATTGAAAAAGCCTGCTCCCCCTGTCTGTATCGAAAGGGGGGCGGGCTTTTTCGTAATGACAGCAATCAGTCAGGCGCTGATCTTCAGCCCGACCAGCCCGGAAATGATCAATGCCACGCTGGCGAGCCTGAACAGCGCCATGGATTCACCAAACAGAATGATCCCGGCAATTACCGTCCCGACCGCACCGACACCCGTCCAGATCGCGTAGGCCGTGCCCAGCGGCAATTCCTTCATGGCAAGGCCCAGCAAGCCAAGGCTGATGGCCATGGCGGCAACGGTCAATGCGGTGGGGAGAGGGCGGCTGAAGCCATCGGTGTATTTCAGGCCGACGGCCCAGCCAACTTCGAACAGGCCGGCGAAAAACAGAATGATCCAGGACATGAGAGACCTCCATCGATTGACGGGGTCGTCCCCAGATTAATGACTCGATCGAGCCGCGAGGTCGTCCTCGCGTTGCACAATAGAGTGCCCATCATTAACCCGAGGATCAAGTTTTCGGATCAGTCGATAGCCTGCTGCGCCGCAGTTTTCCGATCTTCTTTCTCGCTCATCCGGCGGAAATACGTCGAGAGCAGCGCCCCGGAGATGTTGTGCCAGACGCTGAACAACGCACTCGGCACCGCCGCCAGCGGTGAGAAGTGTGCACTGGCCAGGGCCGCACCCAACCCGGAGTTCTGCATGCCGACTTCCAGCGCCAGGGATTTACGCTGGGCCAGTGGCAACTTGAACAGCCTCCCGGTGAAGTAACCCAGCAGATAGCCGAAGCTGTTATGCAGCATCACCACGGCCATGATCAGCAGGCCGGATTCGGCAATCTTCGCCTGGCTGGCGGCCACCACGGCTGTGACGATAATGACGATGCTCACCACCGAGATCAGCGGCAGCACCTCCACCGCGTGGCGAACCCGATCACCCAGCAGACGCTGGGCAACCACGCCAAGCACGATCGGCAACAGCACCACTTGCAGGATCGACCAGAACAGCTCCATGAACGACACCGGCAACCAGGCTGAGGCCAGCAACCAGATCAGAGCCGGAGTCAGCAGCGGGGCGAGGAGGGTGGTGACAGCGGCGATGGCCACCGACAGCGCCAGATCGCCGCGGGCCAGCCAGGTCATCACGTTCGACGAGGTGCCGCTAGGGCAGCAGCCGACCAGGATGACGCCGACAGCGATCTCCGGCGGCAAGTGGAACGCCTGGCAAAGCAACCACGCCACACCGGGCATGATCACGAAATGCGCAACCACGCCCAGGGCCACGCGCCATGGATGGCGAGCGACTTCGGCGAAGTCTTCAAGTTTGAGGGTCAGGCCCATGCCGAACATCACCAGGCCCAACAGCGGCACGATCGCGCCCTTCAGGCCGATGAACCAGGTCGGTTGCAGGAACGCCACGACGGCGAAAATCAGTACCCAGTAAGCGAAGGTGTTGCCGACAAAACGACTCAATGCAGCCAGTGCGCGCATGGCCTGATCCTTATTATTCAATACCAACACAGATCCAATGTGGGAGCGGGCTTGCTCGCGAAGGCGTCATAACATTCAACATCGAAGTCGACTGTCAGTCCGCTTTCGCGAGCAAGCCCGCTCCCACATTAGTAGACATCACAAGCCTTTAGATCCCCTGCGGAGTCTCTTCGCCGCCCAGCGCTTCAACCAGCGCCGGCAGGAAGTCGCCGAAGGTCAGCATCATCAGGGTGAAGCTGGCGTCCAGTTGGCCGAGGGCTTCTTCGCCACCGTCCTGTTCCGCCTGGTCTTGCAGCAGGTCTTCGAACTTCAGGCGCTTGACCACCATCTTGTCGTCAAGCACGAAAGACAGCTTGTCTTGCCAGGCCAGCGACAGCTGAGTGACCACTTTGCCGGTGCTCAGGTGCAGCTGGATTTCTTCGCTGGTCAGGTCCTGGCGCTTGCAACGCACGATGCCGCCGTCTTCGTGGGTATCACGCAGCTCGCACTCGTCCAGCACGAAGAAATCGTCCGCGGCTTTCTGGGTGGTGACCCATTCAGTCATGGTCGCGGTAGGGGACATCTTCACGGTCAGCGGACGTACCGGCAGCGTGCCGATGACTTCACGCAGGGTGGACAACAGGTCTTCGGCACGTTTCGGGCTGGCCGAATTGACCAGGATCAGGCCCTGTTTCGGCGCGATAGCAGCGAAAGTCGACGAACGACGAATAAAGGCGCGCGGCAGGAAGGCCTGGATGATTTCATCCTTGATCTGATCGCGTTCCTTTTTGTAGACCTTGCGCATTTGTTCGGCTTCGATCTCTTCGACCTTTTCCTTCACCGCGTCACGCACGACGCTGCCCGGCAGAATGCGCTCTTCTTTACGCGCGGCGATCAGCAGGAAGTCGCCGCTGATGTGCACCAGCGGAGCATCTTCGCCCTTGCCGAATGGCGCGACGAAACCGTAGGTGGTCAACTCCTGGCTTGCACATGAACGCGCCAGTTTGGTGGCCAGTGCAGTTTCCAACGCCTCGGCATCAAAAGGCAGATCTTGGGTCAGGCGATAGATAAGCAGGTTTTTGAACCACATGGGGCGAGTCTCTCCTTTATACAAAGGGGGGCATTATTCTCTTCGCGGCGCCATAGGCCAACCCTTCTCTAAGCCTTTGGAAGGCCTGAAAAAATTAATTAAAAAAGTGCTTGCCAGAGATGTGGTCGCTCCGTAGAATGCGCGCCACACCGAAAGTGAAGGGTGATTAGCTCAGCTGGGAGAGCGTCTGCCTTACAAGCAGAATGTCGGCGGTTCGATCCCGTCATCACCCACCATTCGCTTCCAGTGTTACGCGCAGCGGTAGTTCAGTCGGTTAGAATACCGGCCTGTCACGCCGGGGGTCGCGGGTTCGAGTCCCGTCCGCTGCGCCATATTCGGTTATCTGGAACGCTAAACGCCAGGTCACCACGGAAAAGCCCGCTTAACGCGGGTTTTTTTCTGTCCAAAGTTTGTAAGTTGTTCCTGCAGGTCGCGTCGTTTTATGGGTTTTCAGATTTTTTGAAGAATTATTCAATTAAATCAACACTTTATGAAAATCTGTGGCACAATGCGCCCCGCAACGAAGGTAAAGGGTGATTAGCTCAGCTGGGAGAGCGTCTGCCTTACAAGCAGAATGTCGGCGGTTCGATCCCGTCATCACCCACCACTTACTTTCAACGCTACGCGCAGCGGTAGTTCAGTCGGTTAGAATACCGGCCTGTCACGCCGGGGGTCGCGGGTTCGAGTCCCGTCCGCTGCGCCATATTAGGTAACCTGGAACGCTGAACGCCAGGTCACCACAGAAAGCCCGCTAAATGCGGGCTTTTTGCTGTCTGGGGTTTGGCCTCTGCCGAGGCTCCACCCAGAAAGCGACCTTTGGGTCGTTTTTTTCGTTCTGCCTTCTTATCGTTCGGCGTTGCGGCTGTGCCGGTAGTCGCTCACGGCTTCATACACCGCTTTGCGCAACCGGTTGATGCCGCCAATGGGGCGATGAGCCTCAAGGCCAAACCACGGGTTGAATGACTGGTTATCGCATTGCACGTTCAGCGCAGGCGTATCAAAGTCCTGGGCGGGTACTTTGATCCGCGCCACGGTCTCGAACAGGGCATCGCTTTGCTGCCACTCAATGCTCGTGTCTTCGATCGGCATGTACTTGGCCGGGTCCTGGCGCTGAATCTGCAGGACGAAGCAGGCCTGCATCCGGTCGGTCGACAGTTGCTGGTTCAACGCATTGCGCAGGAAGTTCGGCAACTTCTGGTTTTGCGCAGGCAGGGTGTAAGTCGGGCAGCTTGCCGGATCGGGCATGACGCGGAACTTGGCATTGGCTTCGCCGAATTTGTAGGGCGAAACCGAAAAGTAAGTCGTCTGAGTCGGGCTTTCCGGGGCGGGTGAAAGTGTCGCCAGCGCGATAAACAAATGGCGAACCTGCCAGGTCTGCGGGTCCCAACCTGGAAAGAACGCCATCAGCTTCTTGCCGTCAGCCTGTGCGGCTACATTCTGACGATACTCGGCGACATCACTGACGAAGAAATTCGGATGGCTGAACATCACGAAGTCCTGTTCACCACGACTCTGTTGGTCATGCAGCAGTTGTTTACCGGGCACATCGATCAATTTGATCGCCATGCCCCGTGCATCGCGGATGCTGTCGAACTGCGGGTAGGCATTGCCGTTGGACAGCCGCATCGTCGCTTGCCAGGTTTTGCCGGGTTCGCTGAACACACCCAGACGCAGTTCGCCCGCCAGATCCGGCAGCACCTGAACCTCGGCCTTCACGCAGCCATGGGCCTTGGCATGGGCGTCGCGCAGGTAGCGAGTGCTTTCACGGTGCTGATCGACGATGCGCACGGCGGTCTGGATGATGTCTTGGGTCATCGCTGATTCGCCATCCGGAATCAGTTCTTCAGCCGAAACCGGGCCGCTGTGCTGCCAGGCGAACCACGCCGTGGCCAGCGCCCAGCCGAGCAATCCAAGGCCCAGCAACCACAGCAGGGTTTTGCCGAGAAAAGCGCCAAAACGCATCCAGAGTCTGCTCATGGCAATTGTGCCTCCAATGGACCGCCCAACACTTTCAGATACTCCAGTAGCGCCCAGCGCTCTTCCGGCTGCAGCAGGCGACCGATGACGCCATTGCCACGCTCGCCTGCCCGGAATTCATGGCCGCTGTTGTGATTGCCGGTGATGCGCGTGTCGAACAAAAATCCATTGGTGAAAGCCTCGGTGCGATAGCCGAGGTGACTCGGGTCGTACTCGAAAGTGCCCTTGTAGAAGGTGGTTGCACGTTCATCCTGGGGCGAGAGCAGCTGATAAATGCTCGGCACCGAACCGTTATGCAGAAACGGTGCGGTGGCCCAGATTCCCGCCAATGGCCGCGCCTTGTAGGCGCGCAATTCGCGCACGCCAATCGGCAGGCCGAAGCCATCCATGCCCGGTCGTTCTGCCGTAGGAATGTTTGCTTCACGGAAGGCCCGGTTTCCGACGAAAGCGGTGACGTAGGCCAACCCTTTAGCCGATGAGAGCTTGCTCAAATCCAGCGATTCAGTGGGCGTCGGCTGCAACTGAACATCCAGCTGCGCCAGCTCTGCCGGGTCCCATTTCAAGGCTGTGAGGTCGAAGCGATGGTCGGCGATGTTATTGGCCGCGCCCGGGTCTGTGCCGATGAACTCCACGGGCAGCATTTTCAATTGTTGCACCCAGCGCCCGTCGCTTTGGACCGATCGAGGTACATGGCAGCCGGCGCAGTTCTCGGTGAATAATTCGCGACCTTTTGCGGCCTGGGTTTTGTCGATGGCGCCCAGCAGTTCTTCCGGCCAGGCCGGTGGTTTGAGCCGTTGCAGGGTTTGTTCGATCAGGTGCAGATCGCGCAAGCGGACACTGGACGGATAACGGGCGTCTCCTTTAAGCGGTTGGCCGTTAGCGTCGAAGAAATTCAGCGTGGCGCCCACCCCCAAGGCCTCGCCGATGTTGCGGGCCATCGGTTGCTGCGCCGAACCGTTCCACTGCACCCAGTCGAAGGTCCACATGTCCCACAGTTGCGGATAGTCGACCGGAGCGTTGGCGACGCGGTAGTTGGCGGGGGAAATCGCATCGCCAAAACTGGCGTTGGCAATGCGCCCGAAAGCGTCGGTGCGGCCGGGGCCTTCTTCGGTGGGATAGAGCCCGCGATGGGTGTCGTTCCAGGCCACCTTCAAGAAGGTGTCGAGCGAGACTTTGACGTCTTTGCGCAGTTGTTGATGCCGGGCCTCGTAGTCCTGGCCCAATGCGTTGCGTGCGAAACGTTCGAATTTCCACGGGTTGTAGTAAGTCGACGTCAGACTCGCTACCAGCGCTTGCCCGAAACTGCCGCCGCGCAACGTAGGAACGCTGGATGGCAGAACGTGCTGCGCCGAACCGCCATCGATGCGCACGGCCTGGCCGTTAAAGCGCAGTTCGCCGGTGTGGCAGGCGGCGCAGGTAATGTCCAGAAACTCGTCCTGGCTTCCAGGGTTTTGATGACGGGCAAAACCCACGGGCAGATTGCCGGGGTTGTTCGGTGTGGGTCTCTGGCTGGGGTCGATCAGAAAACCGAAGCGGGCGAGGTATTCGGGAGCGGCGAATCGCTGTTGCGAGAACGGTAGTTCGAGGGCCTTGAACCAGTCATAGCGCAAGCCTTTGACCTGAGTGCCCTGGGGCGTGAAGTAGTAAATCTCGCGGTCGGTGGCGCTCCATTGCTCCAGGTAGTGCACCTGCTGCACAGGTGACCAGGCCGGCAGTTTCGGGTTGGCGACGTAGTACAGAGCCACGGCGAGGCCCAGCCCCAGCAGAACTGCGAGCAGAACCAGCAAGCGGATGAAGAGGCGCAAGATAAACGTCCTTGTCGATTTATAGCTCCCTTATGCCTCAGCACCTGAGGTGCGGCAAGTGGCCATTACGCCAGATGCTGGGGGATCCGGTATCGGTCTCTGTGAGCGCAAGATGACAGAAGCTTCATCATCCCATTCCCGAAATGCGTTAAAACACCTGAACTTATCAGAAGTTTCCTGCTCTCATGCCGGTAGCCATTGGTCGTGGCCGCCTGATAAGCTCGCGGCTTTATTCGATTGCCCTTTAGGCGCATGAACAAGGAAATAGCATGAAACAGCATCGGTTGGCGGCGGCGGTGGCCCTGGTTAGCCTGGTACTTGCGGGTTGTGATTCGCAGACCAGCGTAGAGCTGAAAACCCCGGCGCAAAAAGCTTCCTACGGGATTGGCCTGAACATGGGCAAGAGCCTGGCTCAGGAAGGCATGGATGATCTGGACTCCAAAGCCGTAGCCCAAGGCATCGAAGATGCCGTCGGCAAGAAAGAACAGAAGCTGAAGGATGACGAGCTGGTCGAAGCCTTCGCAGCACTGCAGAAGCGTGCTGAAGAGCGTATGGCCAAAATGAGCGAAGAGTCGGCATCCGCTGGCAAGAAATTCCTCGAAGACAACGCCAAGAAAGCCGGTGTAACCACCACTGCTTCGGGCCTGCAGTATGAAGTGGTCAAGAAAGCTGATGGCGCACAGCCTAAGCCGACCGACGTAGTGACCGTTCACTACACCGGCACCCTGACCAACGGCACCGTTTTCGACAGTTCCGTCGAGCGTGGCAGCCCGATCGATTTGCCGGTTAGCGGTGTGATTCCGGGTTGGGTCGAAGGCCTGCAGCTGATGCACGTTGGCGAGAAGTACAAATTGTACATTCCTAGCGAACTGGCTTACGGCGCCCAAAGCCCAAGCCCGGCGATTCCAGCCAACTCGGTGCTGGTATTCGACCTGGAACTGCTCGCAATCAAAGATCCAGCAAAACAAGACGCCGCTACCAAGTAATCAGCGTCTGCTCTAAAAACAACGCCTCGCTTATGCGGGGCGTTGTTGCATCTGGCGTTCAGGGAAGGTAAACAAAGCGAACGGATGCTGTAGGCTGGAGTCATAGCCATTGAGGACGCCCGTGCTAGCCGCGCCAGAGCGCCAAGTCAATGAAATCTTGGGTTTTTTTATGTGAGTAAAAAACGCCCGATCTGAGTTAGGCCCTTATGAAACGGGGCTTTCAGCCGTGAAAAGCAGCTCTGTTCACAAGGTTATCCACAATTTGTGTGGATAACATTTCAGTGGGAGGAAATGATGAAAACACCCTGGAGTTTCGCTCGTTTCCTGCCTCTGGCCGGACGCCTGCTCGCGCGTGGACGTTTGCCGACCTTGCTCTTCGCGGTGGCCAGCAAAGGTGCCAGCCAGGGTAACCGGCTGGGCAAGCTCAAGGATGATCTACGCCTGTTGCAGGCACTCTGCCTGGCTTACTGGCGCGGTGAGTATCGGGCCATCAGCCCCAAAGCCCTGATATCGGTCGTGGCTGGCCTGATGTACTTCCTTAGTCCGGTGGATGCCATTCCGGACTTCATTCCAGTGTTCGGCATGCTCGATGACATCGCGGTGCTGGCGTGGCTGATGAAAGTTCTCGACGACGAACTCAACGCCTTTCGCGCCTGGCGCAAGCGTCAGTTGCCGGAAAAGCTTGCAGTGGTCGAACGCCTGCCCGATACCCCGGAACAACTTCAACTTCAGGGGCCGAAAAAAAAACTGAACTGATTCAATCTCATCCATAGATTGATACCCCCGCGACCTTGGCCGCTGTTAGGATTACACTTCTAGGGAAAAGTGCCGACTCGCTAAGTGTTGTTGTCCTACGGGGTAGTCATGGATATTCAGATAATTACACGCGAAGGAGAGCCCGAGTATGCGGTTCTGCCATGGGCTCAGTATCAGGCTCTACTAAAAGCAGCAGGCATCAATGAACAACCGCCGCGGGTCGCCCCAGAGCGTCACGCGGCAACACCAGACCAGATTCTTCCGGGTCTGGATCAACTACGCAGTTTGCGCGAAGGGAAGGGCATCGCCATCGAGGCGTTGGCCCGCACGGTAGGCATCAGCCCGTCTTATCTGGCCTTGATCGAAAGTGGCGAGCGTCTACCCGACGCTGCGATTCGCCGCAGCCTGGCCTGGGAATTGACGGTGCCAGGGTGGAGGGATGAATCGTGAGCGTACGCATCAGTCGTCAACATTGGGACGGGTTGCTGGGTGAACTGGATCAGGCGCGTCGCCAGCGTCATCTTTTGACATACCGGGCGTTGCTCGAACGTTTGCAACTGCCCACACCGGCCATGCAAACCCTGACCGCCGCGCTTGAACATCTGGCCGCGCTGGACGCCAAGGCCGAGCAGCCATTGCGTAGTTCGCTGGTGATCAGCCAGGGCGCCAGCCGCCTGCCGCGCACCGGATTCTTTGAATGTGTCGAGCGATTAGGGCGTTTCTCCGGCCCTTCCGATGGCATTGCCGCAGCGTCCTGGCATGCCTCGGAAGTGGTGCGGGTGTTCGAGTACGAATACCCCGAATCGGCAGAGGCCTGAGTGTTTCTACGACTCAAGGCGAAGGCCAGTTACTGGCTGGCGCGTAGGCTGTTTCACTGGTCATGGTTTGTGCGCCAACCGCGTGGCTGGAGCTGGCTCGAAGGCCAGTTCGCACGCATGGCGAACCTGGGTGATGTTGGCGCCCAGAGCTTCTATGGCCACATCCTGACTTTTCGCGGTGTCGGCCTTGGCGCTCGCGAAGAGGGAGTGCGATTGCTGCGCCTGGCGGCGTTGGCGGGGGATGGCAAAGCGGCGTATCAGGTGGGCGTGATTAGTCTGGCGGGGACGCCGAGCAAGGCGCCGGATGCGGTTGAAGCTGCGCGGTTTTGGGAGATGGCCGCCAAAGCAGGACATCCGTTGGCCGAGCTTAAACTGAAAGAGTTGGCGTCTCGCGGTTCCGAGGCGCCGCCCCCAGTCTGAGTTGAATGATCGTTCCCACGCTCTGCATAGGAATGCAGCCCGTGACGCTCTGCGTCAAATCGGTGTCAGGCTCGACACCGGTGGTGGGGCTGGAACGCAGAGCGTCCCTTGAGGCATTCCCACGCAGAGTGAGGGAACGATCAGGATCAGCAATCACCGCTGCCCGACGAGCAATTCTTCTTCGGCTTCAGGCACCGCCAAACTATCGATCACATGCAGGCTATACCCCGGCACATTCTTCGCGTGATGCTTGGCCTGCAATGCCATCTCCGCCGACTGGCTTGCATCGAGTTGTCCACAGGCCTGTGGATGTAAATGCACCACGCCGCTCGACAGTGATAATGAAAAAAGGGACGGATCTGGGACGGATCTATTTTTCAGAAGGGAACGGAAAAACAAAATCGTCCCCTTTTTTAATTGGCCAATAGCGGGTATTTAGATGTGTCTACGAAGTTAGCGGCGGTTCAAGTAAATCGAAATCTCGTTAAGCGCCGAAGTTAAAAGCGATAGAGATTCGTGGTCTCGCCCCTTCAAAACGTTGTACTGAATGCATTAGCCACGATGGAAACATGATAAAAGTTCCACTTCTGGCGGCACAGGTAATACTAAAGCCGGCAGTAAGGCAATCTTCGACTCTCATTCGCAGAGCAGGGTTGTATGTCGATGCAACCATGCCGCGCGGGTCTATAAACTCTAGATCACCTCCAATTGCCGGATCATCCTCCCGGCCGCCGGCATCGACCCAGTAAACCCCTGACCAAAACGCACCAGGGTGCCCATGAAGTGAATTGCTGTGGCCGGCCTCGTTAACGTTTGCCCACGCGTTGAGTTTCCATTCGAAACTGGGCTCGGTTAATCCGTATTGCTCACTATGAACCGCGGTAAGTTGAATGGCGAACTCTGTGGCAAACCTCACTAAAGCATCGCACGCTTCCCCTCCCCATTTAGGGAAATCGTTCGTGGACTGCCAGCCGCCGTCATTGCTACGCTGCGTGCCGCCGCGATCTTCCGCCATACGACTTGTGACTATAGCTTTCAGCTCAGCATTGAGTCTTTCTGCGTCGGGGTACTGGATACTTGCCAAAGGGGTTGCGAACAGTCGTCGAATTTTTATCAGTTCAGGATCTCCTCCAAGCTTCGCGAGTTGCGAAAAACTATACCGGACGAAATTTATGGCTGATGTAAACCTTTGTTAATATTTGCGAAGTTGATCACTCACTTACACCGAGGCCAACCCTATGACCCGAAACTTGCGCTTGCCCGGTGAGGGTCAAGACGGTATCTACAGGGTGTACGCATTTCAATGTAGGAGTTGCCGAAGGCTGCGATTTTTTTTGTGGTGATCACCGGTGCCCGGCCATTAGCGTTTCTTCGACTGCCGGCACTGCCAGGCTATCAATTACATGCACGCTATACCCCGGCACGTTCTTCGCGTGATGTTTGGCCTGTGACGCCATCTCCGCCAATTGGCTGGCATCGAGTTGTCCACAGGCCTCGGGATGCAAATGCACCACCCCAATCGATAGCGACAACAACGGAAACTCTTGCCGCACACCCTGGCGATTAGGCGCGATAAAGCATCCAGCCTCCAAATGTTCGGCGCGATAGAAGCGCCGGCACTGGCTGTGGAAATCGTCGAGTAACTGGTTCAGGCGTTTGCGCCAGTCTTCCGGGCCGAGTACCAGCAGGAAGTCATCGCCTCCGATATGACCGACAAAGTCGCGGGAAGGGTCGACGCGATCATTCAGGCATTGCGCCAGGCATAGCAGGACTTCATCCCCACGGCCGTAGCCGTAGATGTCGTTGAAGGGTTTGAAACTGTCGATGTCGACGTAGCAGATCACCGACTCCCGTTGCTGTTGCAGTAGCCGCGTCAGGCATTGCTGAATCGGCACGTTGCCCGGCAACAGGGTCAGCGGGTTGGCGTAACGGGCTTGCTGGATCTTCAGTTCGGTAATCAGTTTGAGTACGTCGATCACTCGGCCCAATCCCAAGTAACCGCCGTTAAGGGTGATGATGAAGTCTTCTTCGATGCGCTGCCGCGCGCGGCTGGTGATCAGGCGACTCACTTGTTGCAACGACTGGCTCATCTCAACGGCGAGGAAGTCATCACTCATTAAACGGCTGATCGGCTTGCGGGCGAACAGGTCGGTGGCAAAAGGCTTGAGCAGTGCATCGGAGAGCGAATGCCGGTGGACGATGCCGCAGGGCTGACTTTGCTCGTCGAGTACCGCCAGGGAGTTCAGGTTGGCCTGGCGGCGAAAGGCTTCCAGGACGGTGGCGGTCGGGGTATCGCGACCCACTGCCGGTTGGTCATTGAGCAGGGCGCTGAGGTCACTGCCTTCATCGTTTAACGCCACGGCGGAGCTGTCGTGTTTGGGCATCATCGCTCGGGCATCCCGGGGCGGTTGCTCTTGAGGCCGACAGAGCAGGTAGCCCTGGACCAGATCGACGCCCATCTCGGTCAGCACCGCGAGTTCTTCCGGCAGCTCGATACCTTCTGCGATCACTTGCGCCCGTGAGGCTTTGGCAATTTGCAGGATCGAGCCGACGAATTCGCGCTTGAGGGCATCCTGGTGAATGCCGTCGATGAAGTGTCGATCAATCTTCACGTAGTCCGGACGCAATTCGGACCACAGCCGCAAACTCGAATAGCCTGCGCCCAGATCATCCAGAGCAATGGAAAACCCCATCGCTCGATAGTGATGCAGAGCGGTTTGTAGCAGCTCGAAATCGTCGGTTGGGGTTTGTTCCGTCAGTTCGATCACCACCTGACTCGGCGGTATGCCGAAATCCTGCAGCAGTTGCAGGGTGCGCCCGGGTTGGTGGGCGGCTTCGAGCAGGGATTCAGGGGAAACGTTGAGGAACAGTTTGCCGGGCAGTTGCTGCTCATTGAAACGTCGGCAGGCGCTTTGACGGCAAGCGATTTCCAGCTCGCTCAGGCGGCCAGCCTGACGGGCGACGGCGAACAGTGCGAGGGGGGAGTGCAGTGGACTGTTGGAGGGGCCGCGACTAAGAGCTTCGTAACCGAGAATGCGTCGCTCAGAGAGGGAAATGATCGGCTGGAACAAGCTGTGCAAACCGCTTTGAGCCAGTATGGAACTCAAAGCACTCAGCTGTTCTGTGGTGGTCATGGCTTTCTCTGGCGATAAAAAAAGGACTGGGAGCACCTCTTGGATAAAGAGGGCTCCCAGTCCTTTATTTCACGACAGAATGATGACTGTTTGATGACGCTCCGGGGAGCGTCAGCATTAAATTGCCATCATCTTGCTTGTAACAACTTAGTGCTTGGCTACCGTGGTATTGAGTTTCAGGTAGTCCAACAGAATCCGCCCTGTTTCGCTCAGGTAGGCATCGTCTTCCGGTTTGGTCTTGTCCGGCTCGGCCGCAATAGCATCCTCGTCTTCTTTCTTCAGCTCTTTGAGCGGCTCTTCACCCTTGGCCTTGCGACGGATGTTTTCCATGGCAAGTTGCTTGGCTTCGATATCGGCGTGTTGTGCACGACGATCGGCTTCATTGAGGCTGACGGTTTTTTCCGCCATCAGTTTCTGCGCCAGGGCCAGTTTGTCGCGGATGAACACGAACTCCGCGTCTTTGGCCGAGCGTACGTCATGCTCGGACTTGAGCTGCGAGATGTACGGCTTGAACGGGTCGACCGCAGGCTTGATGGCCGCGCGGATGGTGTCCCACGGCATGGCTTCAGGCAGTGCGCTTTCGCCGATTTCCTTGGTGTCGATGATCGACGGGTAATCGATGTCCGGCAGTACGCCCTGATGCTGGGTGCTCTGGCCGGAAACCCGGTAGAACTTGGCCAGGGTCAGTTTCAGTTCGCCATGGTTCAGCGGCTGAATGGTCTGCACGGTGCCTTTACCGAAGGTCTGGCCGCCAATGATCAACGCGCGGTGATAGTCCTGCATGGCGCCGGCAAAAATCTCCGAAGCCGAGGCAGACAAGCGGTTGACCAGCAACGCCATCGGCCCTTTGTAGAAGGCACCCGGGTTTTCATCTTCCAGTACATCGACCCGGCCATCGGCATTACGCACGAGAACGGTCGGACCTTTGTCGATGAACAGACTGGTCAGCTCGGTAGCTTCCTGCAGGGAACCGCCGCCGTTGTTGCGCAGGTCGATGACCACGCCGTCGACCTTGTCTTTCTGCAACTCGGTCAGTAGTTTCTTGACGTCGCGAGTGGTGCTCTTGTAGTCCGGGTCGCCAGCACGGAAAGCCTTGAAGTCCAGGTAGAAGGCCGGGATCTCGATGACGCCGAGCTTGTAGTCCTTGCCGTCCTGTTTCAGGTTGAGGACCGACTTCTTCACCGCCTGGTCTTCAAGCTTCACCGCTTCGCGGGTGATCGGGACGATCTTGCTGGTCTGGTCGTTCGGCGCATTGCTGGCCGGGATCACTTCCAGGCGCACCACGGTGCCTTTCGGCCCACGGATCAGCTTGACCACTTCGTCCAGGCGCCAGCCGACCACGTCGACCATCTCTTTGTTGCCTTGGGCAACGCCGATGATCTTGTCGGCCGGTGCGACTTGCTTGGTCTTGTCGGCCGGGCCGGCAGGCACCAGACGCACGACTTTCACCTGGTCGTTGTCGCTCTGCAACACGGCGCCAATGCCCTCGAGGGACAGGCTCATGTTGATGTCGAAGTTCTCCGCGTTATCCGGCGACAGATAGTTGGTGTGCGGGTCGTAGGACATGGCGAAGGTATTGATGTACGCCTGGAAGATATCTTCCGGACGGGTCTGGTCTAGGCGCGCCAATTGGTTCTTGTAGCGCTTGGTCAAGGTTTCCTGAATCTGCTTGGAGTCCTTGCCCGCGATCTTCTGCCGCAGCACTTCGTCCTTGACGCGTTTGCGCCACAGGTCGTCGAGTTCTGCGGTGGACTTGAGCCAAGGGGCGTCCTTGCGATCGATCAGCAAGGTTTCCTTGGTGGTGAAGTCGATCTTGTCGACGCCTTTGTTCAGCTCGGCAAGGGCGAAGTCCAGACGCGCTTTGACGCGGTCCAGGTAGCGCTTGTAGATGGTGAACCCGGCATTCAGGTCGCCGCTTTTGAGGAAGTCGTCAAACTGGGTTTTCCACTTGTCGAATTCTGCAATGTCGCTGGCCATGAAGTAGCTGCGCGACGGGTCCAGCAGCTTGAGATAGCTGTCATAGATGATCACGGAGCGCGCGTCATCGAGCGGCGGCTTGCTGTAGTGATGGCGCTTGAGCAACTCGACGACGTTCAGGCTGGCGATCACTTCGTCACGATCAGGCTGAAGCTTGTCCCAGCTATTGGCTGCAAACGAATTGGTCGACATCGGCAACAGACCGATACCAATGAATAGGGCTAGGGCGGTGCTGGGGAAAAAATGCTTCATGCTGATTCGACGCGGGGACAATTGATCACGCATATTAGGCCGTCTTTGAATTCGCCGGTACCACCAGGTTCTGTACGAAAACTGCCTGCTAGATTTCGTATAGGCCCCAGGGCCGGTCGCATAATGCAAGAAAGCCCGGCGCTACAGCTACGGGCTCAGTCCAGACTCACTATGGAGGCACTGTGAAAGCATTGCAAGGCGTTGAAGGTCAAGTGGAGTGGGTTGAAGAGCCCAGTCCTACATGCGATGTAGGACAAGTTCGGATTCGAGTGGCGGCTGCGGGTCTCAATCGCGCCGATTTGTTACAGAAGGCGGGTCTTTATCCGCCACCGCCGGGAGCCAGTCAGGTACTGGGTCTTGAGTGTTCGGGGGTAATCAGTGAGGTGGGGGCTGGCTCGTCCTGGCAAGTCGGGGATCGGGTTTGCGCCTTGCTGGCCGGGGGCGGGATGGCCGAGGAGGTAGTTGTCGACGGACGGCATGTGTTGCCGGTTCCCGAAGGTTTGTCCCTGGCGGAGGCAGCAGCGCTGCCAGAAGTGTATGCGACCGTTTGGCTGAATTTGTTTCAACTGGCTGCGCTCAAGCCGGGTGAGAAAGTTCTGCTGCACGCCGGAGCAAGTGGAATCGGTTCAGCTGCCATTCAGCTGTGCAAGGCGTTTGGTAACCCGTGCTGGGTCAGCGTCGGTTCCGCCGAGCGTCTGGCTTACTGCGAAGCGCTGGGGGCCCAAGGTGGGGTCGTGCGCAACGGGGATCTGGACAGCTTGAGCGACCTGGGGCCGTTCGATGTGATTCTCGACCCGGTGGGCGGCAACTACGCCGCGTTGAATCTGAAACTGCTGGCGCGCGATGGTCGTTGGGTACTGATCGGCCTGATGGGCGGTCGTGAGGCCCAGCTGGATCTGGCGCAGGTGCTGGCCAAGCGCGTGCAGTTGTTGGGTTCTACCTTGCGCAGTCGCGACGATCAGTTCAAGGCGGATCTGTTCAGCGATCTCAGCCAACATGTCTGGCCGCTGTTTGCCGAAGGGCGTTTAAGCCCGCAATTGGCCAAGACCTTTCCGATCAAGGACGCCGAAGCGGCGTTTGCGGAGTTGGCGACTAATAAGGTGTCGGGAAAGTTGGTGTTGGTGATCGACGAAAACCTCACCTGATAACACCGAACCTGTGGCGAGGGGATAAATCCCCTCGCCACATGGCTCGCTCCCGCAGGGAATTGAGTTTACTTCCAGAGGTGGATCGGCCAGCCGGCCTTTTCGGCGTGCTCAAGCAGCACCGGATCCGGGTTTACCACGTGTGGGAAATCCACCTTCAGCAGCAACGGCAAATCATTGCGTGAGTCCGAGTAGAAACTGGCGCCCTCAAGGTTTTCCTCTTCCGCATCCAGCCATTCCAGCAAACGTGTGATCTTGCCTTCGCGGTAGGTCAGCGTGCCAACGGTGTTGCCGCTATAAACCCCATGTGCCACTTCCAGTTCGATGCCGAGAATCTCGTCAATGCCCAAACGATCGGCAATCGGTCTGACCAGGTGCGTGCCCGACGCCGAAATCACCAAAATCCGATCACCGGCCTTGCGATGGGCCGCAATGGCTTTGGTGGCGTCACTGAAAATGATCGGCTCGATGAAGTCTTCCACCCAAGGCCCTACCAAATGGTCGACCTCTTCCGGCGTGCGCCCGATCATCGGCTCCAGGCTGAAGGTCATGTATTCCTCCATCCGCAGTTTGCCGTGGCTGTAGGCGTCCATCAGTTCGTTGTTCTGACGCATGAACGACTCGGGATCGACCCAACCCAGGCGGCCCATTTGCTCGCTCCAAAGTGTGGCGCAGTCGCCGTGGATCAGGGTTTCGTCCAAATCAAAAATTGCCAGGGCCATCAGTGCGGTTCTCTCTTCAACATCAGCAAAGTCATCAGGCTACCTCACACAGGGCCGTTGGATCGATGGAAAGCGCCAGACGCTGACCATCGGGATGCAAATCGGCCGCCGAGCGGTTCAGCACATCCACCACCAATTCCACGCCCCGGGCTTCGACCCGGTAGCGAATCACGTTGCCCAACAGGCTGTGGCTGCGGATTTGTGCGTCGAGTTCGCCGTTGAGGCTCAGCTCGATGGCTTCCGGGCGAATCGCGATGCGGTGGGTAATCGTTCGCTGCAGCAGTTTTGTGGCGCTGTCGGCGTCCAGCAGGTTGTAGTTGCCGATGAAACCTGCGGCGAAGACATCGATGGGTGCGGTGTAAAGGGTCTGGGCGTCGCCGCTTTGTACGATCTTTCCCTGATTCATCAAGAAAATTCGGTCGGACATGGTCAGGGCTTCTTCCTGATCGTGAGTGACGAAGATCGTGGTCAAGCCGAGTTCACGCTGGATCTGACGGATCTGTTCGCGCAAGTGCTTGCGAATCCGCGCATCGAGGGCCGACAGCGGTTCATCCAGCAACAACAGGCGAGGCCGGGTCACCAACGAGCGGGCGAGGGCGACTCGCTGGCATTGGCCGCCGGACAGTTGATGCGGATAACGCGCGGCGAAGTCGTTGAGCTCCACCAGTTTCAGTACTTCGGCAACACGCTTGCGGCTGTCGTCGGCATTGACCTTCTGCATGCGCAAACCAAAGGCGACGTTCTGTTCAACGGTCATGTTCGGAAACAGCGCGTAGCTCTGGAACACCATGCCGATCCCGCGTTTCTGCGGGCTCAACGGAACGAGGTCCTGGCCATCGAGGAGGATTTTGCCGCCATCCACCGAGGTCAGCCCGGCGATGCAGCGTAGCAGTGTGGACTTGCCGCAACCGGACGGGCCGAGGAGGGTGACGAACTCACCCTTCTGGATTTCACAGTTGATGTCGCTGAACACCGTGGTGCCCGCGTAGCTTTTCAGTAGGTGTTGGACGCTGACGAAGCTCATTGGCTTTTGTCCTTGTTCAAGATATTGGCAGCCCAGGTCAGAACCAGCACAAAGAAGAAATAGGAAATCACCAGCGCACTGGTGAAGTGGCCGCTGCTGTTGCGCATGTTGTTGAGGTAGACCTGCAGGGTTTCGTAGCGGGTCCCGACGAGGATATTGGCGAACACGAACTCACCGAACAGGAACGAGAACGACAGCAGCAACGCCACCATCAAACCTTTGCGCAAGTTTGGCAGCACCACTAGGAACGCCGCTTGCCAGGTGCTGGCACCGAGCAGTTGGGCGGAGTCCATCAGGTCTCGCAGGTTGATCGCTTGCAGGTTGTTGGTGATTGCCCGGTACATGAACGGCAGCGCCACGGTGAAGTAGCAACCGATCAGAATCCACGGCGTCCCGACCATCGCGAACGGCCCGGAACCGTAGAGTTGCAACAGGCCCACCGACGACACCACCGGCGGCACCGCGAAGGGCAGCAGGATCAGGATGTTCATCAGCGCATCGAGTTTCGGGAAGTGGTAATGCACCACAAACAGCAACGGCAGAATCAGCACCACCGACAGAATCAGCGAGCCGACGCAGACCAGCAGCGATTGGCCGAACGAATGGAGAAAGCGCGGGTCGCTCCACAGCTCCACGTACCATTTAACGGTGAAGCCGCTGGGCAGAATGGTCGCCGACCAACTGCTGGCGATCGAGTAGATCAGCGTCCCGAGCAATGGCAGCAACAGGATGGCAAACAGCAAATACACCACCATCCGGTGATAGACACCGACGGGACCCAGTTCAGCGCGAGACATGGTAGCTCCTCTTCAACAGCAGCTGATGCACGATGGTCACCAGGGTCATCAACGCCACCAGCACCACAGCCAGGGCACTGGCCAGGTTCGGGTCCAGGGAAATGTCCCCGGAAACCATCGCCGCGATGCGGATTGGCAGCACGTTGAAGTTGCCGGTGGTCAGGGCGTACACCGTGGCGTAGGCGCCCAGGGCGTTGGCCAGCAGGATCACAAACGTACCGAGCAGCGCCGGAGTCAGCACTGGCAAACCGATGTACCGCCAGTACTGCCAGCCATTGGCGCCGAGCAGCGCGGCGGATTCACGCCAGTCTTCGCGCAGGGCATCAAAGGCCGGGTAGAGCAGCAACACGCCGAGCGGGATCTGGAAGTAGGTGTAGAGAATGATCAGCCCGGTTTTCGAATACAGGTTGAAGTCCTGAATGATCCCGGCCTGCTTGAGCATGATGGTGAAGCTGCCGTTGAAGCCCAGCAGAATGATGAACGCGAAGGCCAAAGGCACGCCGGCAAAGTTGCTGGTCATGTTGGCGAAGGCGTTGACGAAGTTGCGCAATTTCGAGTCGACCCGGCGCAAGGAATAGGCGCCGAGCACCGCGATGATGATCCCGAACACGCTGGACCAGAAACTGATCTCGAGGCTGAACTGGATCGCCTGCAGATAGAACTTCGAATTGAAGATCCTGGTGAAGTTGGCGATGCCCCAGCCGAACTCTTCCGATTGCAGGCTGTTGATCATCACCCAGGACAACGGGGCGATCTGGAACACGATAAAGAACAGTGCAAAAGGCACCAGACACAAGGCTGCCAGCCATTTTCCGCGCGTCATGGTGTTCACTTGAGCAGCTCCTGGCACACAGGTTTGTCGTGGGCCACACCCAGCAGTTCGCAGACGGTGCCGCAGATTTCAATCTGTTTCGGTGCGGCGTTGGCATTGAAGCTGAAAGCGTCGCCGAGGACGAATAGCGGTACTTCGCGCTCTTCCGGCAGCAGGCCGTTGTGAGAACGGTCGTTGTTCATGCCGTGGTCGGCGGTCACCAGCACCTGATACCCGGCGTCGAGCCAGGTGTGCAGGTAGTCGGCCAGAATAATGTCAGCCGAGCGGGCGCTGTTGCGGTATTGCGGGGTGTCGAGGCCGTGCTTGTGCCCGGCGTCGTCGATGTTCATGGGGTGGACCAGTAAAAAGTTTGGCGCATGACGCAGGCGCAGGTTTTCGGCGTCGGCGAACAGGTGCGAGTCCGGGTAGTGATCGCTCCAGTAGAAATGACCGTGCTGGATTGGCAGGTCCGGGTCGTCGGTGTGTCGATCCCGCGCGGCAATAAACGGCGAACGGTTATACAGCTCGCTGACCCAGTGATAGGCCGCGGCGGCGGTTACAAGGCCGGCATCGCTGGCGTAGTGATAGATGCTGCGCTGGTTGGACAGGCGCGAGACATTGTTGTGAACGATTCCACTGTCGATCGGCGTGACGCCGGTCAGGATGCACTCGTAAAGCGGACGGGACAGCGCCGGCAGTTCGCACTCCAGTTTGTAGAGCGCCGCGCGTCCTGCGCCGACATAAGCCTGCAGGTGCCCCATGGCGTGACGGGCGACCTCGTAATTGAGGCCGTCGAGCACGACAAGGATGACGTTGTGCTTCATAGGGGCTGGAACTCCGAAAAGCGAAACTGGATCTGATCGTCGTAGGAGCTGGCGGAGCCTGCGATCTTTTTGCTTTCACTTGAGTGTTGAGTGAAAGATCAAAAGATCGCAGCCTGCGGCAGCTCCTACGGATACATCATTGCTTCATATTGACGATGACTTCTTCCTGCCACTTCTGAGGAAGGGCTTTGGAGGTTTTCTCCCAGGCATCTGCGTCCTTGATCGGGGTCACGCCTTTGTACTGCTCGTTAGGCAGCAACTGGGCCTGAACCTCAGGCGGCAGTGTCAGATGCTCGGCGCGGATCGGACGGGCGTTACCGCGTGCCAGATTGGTCTGGCCGGCGTCGCTGAAGATGTATTCGCGGGCCAGTTTGGCGGCATTCGGGTGCTTGGCGTATTTGTTGATGATGGTGGTGTAACCGGAAATCACCGAACCATCGGATGGAATCAGCACAGTGTAGTCATCCGGGTTGACCATTTTGGCCTTGTAGCTCAGACCGTTGAAGTCCCAGACCACGCCGACTTCGATTTCACCCTTTTCCATGGTGGCAATTGTCGGGTTGGCCATCGACAGGCGCCCTTGCTTGGCGATCTCGGAAAACAGATCCAGCGCCGGCTGGAGGTTTTTCTCATTGCCACCGTTGGCGAGCGCGGCAGCCAGAACGCCGTTGGCGGCTTGGGCAGCGGTGCTCACATCACCGATGGAAACCTTGTATTTGCCGTTCTTGAGGTCAGCCCATTTGGTCGGAGCGTCGGAGCCGTGCAGCAACTTGTTGTTGACGATGAACGCGATGGTGCCGGTATAGGCGAGCGCCCAGTTGCCGTCCTTATCCTTTGCCCAGCTCGGGATCTGATCCCAGGTGCTTGGCTTGTACGGTTGTACAACGCCTTGCTTCACCGCGATCGGGCCGAACGCTGCACCGACATCACCGATATCGGCAGTGGCGTTGTCTTTTTCAGCGGCGAACTTGGCGATTTCCTGGGCCGAGCTCATGTCGGTGTCGATGTGTTTCAGGCCGTAGTTCTTGGCCAGGTCATCCCAGGTGCCTTTCCAGTTGGCCCAGTTGTCGGGCATGCCGACGCTGTTGACTTCACCTTCCGCTTTCGCCGCGGCTTCCAGGGTTTTCAAATCGCTATCAGCCGCCATCGCGGCGGTACACATGGCAATGGTCGAGCCTAACAGTGAGGCCAGGAAAAGCTGTTTCATCCGAAGCTCCTTTGGGCGTTTTCAACGCTGCGATTGCGGTTGTGTTGGTCTAGGTCAGCAATACCTGAGCCAATTTAGGCGCCTCTGATGACATTTTGATGTCGACGACCGGTCGGCCTATATTTTTTGAGCTGCAATGCTCAGGCTTCGGAGTAAGCGTAGACCATGGCTAATAGGCTGATATAAAAGGACTTGGCCGTGAAATTGCAGGTGTCTGGATCAACCGTTCGGCGGCTTTGTCATCTGTCAGTCATGTGCAGTGCCTAGGCTTGTCGGGAGTTGAGGGAACCGGTTTGAATCGCGGTTCCGCCCCGAAACAGTGCTGGTCTAGTCCAGATAGGTAACGTTGATGCGCATCGAGACAACCAAAGCGGTGACAGCCATCGGGCAGGTTCTGCAGGAACAGCTCGACCATGGCCTGTTGGCGCCCGGGAGCAAACTGCCGGCCGAGCGCAAGCTTAGTGAGTTGTTCGGTACCACGCGGATCACCGTGCGAGAAGCGTTGTTGCAACTGGAAGCCCAGGGGCAGATTTATCGGGAGGAGCGCCGTGGCTGGTTCGTGTCGCCACCGCGCCTGGCCTACAACCTGATGCAGCGCAGTCACTTTCACGCGATGGTCAGTGCACAGGGGCGGGTGCCATCCACCGAGGTGATTTCCGCGCGGTTGCAACCGGCGTCGGCAGCGGTCTGTGCCTGGTTGCAGTTGCCGGCGTTATCCAGCGTGATTCAGATTTGTCGGGCGCGGCGGATTGATGAGCGGCTGGTGTTGTACGTGGAGCACTATTTGAATCCGCAGTTTTTTCCGGGGATTCTGGATTTCGATTTGAATCAGTCGATTACCGAGCTGTACGCGCGGCATTACGATTTGCACTACGGGCGGGTGCGTTTCGAGATTGTGCCGACGGCGTTGTCGGTGGATGCGGCGGCGGCTTTACGGGTGTCGGTGGGGAGCCCGGGGTTGCGCATCGCTCGGGTCAATTACGATCAGCATGAGCGGTTGATTGATTGTGACCTGGAGTTTTGGCGGCACGATGCGATTCATGTCGGCGTTGATGTAGTCTGAGCCTGGCCGCCACAGGTTGAGCTTATCCGAAGCGGTAAATGTCCATGCCCAAGGCCCCCATGGTGAATCCCTTGTGGGTCACGCTGAAATGTCCTCCGGCGCCGCGGGCAAAATACAAAGGCAACAAATGCTCATCACTCGGATGGTTGCGCACGGCATTCGGTGCTTGCTGACGGTAATCGTGCAACGCGGTTTCGTCGTTGGCAGCGAGTTTTTCGATCATCCAGTCACGAAATGCCTGGGCCCAGGGTTCGACGCTTTCTGTGCCGGCGTGCCAGTCCAGTTCGCGCAGGTTGTGGGTGATGCTGCCGGAACCGATCAGCAGCACGCCGTGTTCGCGCAGACCGGCCAGGGCATGACCGACGCGGGTCTGCAGGGGCGGGCCGCCGCTGGTGGGCAGCGAGACTTGCACCACGGGGATATCGGCTTGTGGATACATCAATGACAAGGGCACCCAGACACCATGGTCGAACGGCCGTTCGGCGTCGATGCGTGCGGGCAGGCCATCGCTCTTCAGCAGTTCGACAACCTCTGCGGCCAATTGCGGATTGCCGGGCGCCGGGTATTGCACGTCGAATAACGCCTGCGGAAACCCGCCGAAGTCATGCCAGGTTTCAGGCTGAGGATTGCCGCTGACCAGCAACTCATTGCTTTCCCAATGCGCAGAAACAATTACGATGGCTTTGGGTTTCGGCAATTCTGCGGCCAGGCGAGCGAGGGCGGGCCCGCTGGCGCCCGGTTCCAGTGCCAACATGGGGGAGCCATGGGATATGTACAGGCTGGGGAACATGAATGAGCTCCTGAGGGGTAAGATGGCATCATCTTCAGTCAGATCATTGATCTAAATCTAATATAAGTTTTAGGGTCTTTTGATCGAATTTTCGGGATTAATTATGCAGCCGGAGTTTTGGCACAAGCGGTGGACGTCGAATCAGATCGGCTTTCACCTGCCGGAAGTGAATCCATATCTGCAACGGTACTGGCTGCAGCTGGGCCTGGAAGAGGGCTCGCGCGTACTGGTGCCGCTATGCGGGAAAAGCCTGGATCTGCTGTGGCTGGCGAAATGCGGTCACGAGGTGTTGGGCGTCGAGTTGTCGGAAAAAGCGGTGGAAGACTTTTTTCACGAGCATCAATTTGATCCGGACGTCAGCGACCAAGGCCCCTTTACTGTCTATCGGGCGGGCTCGATCGAGATCTGGTGTGGTGATTTCTTCGCGTTGACGGCCGGCGATGTCGCCGATTGCAGTGCGCTGTACGACCGCGCTGCGTTGATCGCCTTGCCACCGAAGATGCGGGAGCAATACGCCGAGCATCTGAAGCGGATTGTGCCGAAGGATTCGCTGGGGCTGCTGATTACCCTGGATTACGATCAGGCACAAATGGAGGGGCCGCCCTTTGCAGTGCTGGATGATGAAGTGCAACGGTTGTTCGGTGCTTCGTGGGAGTTGAAGATTCTGGAGGACCAGGACGTTCTGGGCGAGAGCTGGAAGTTCCTGGAAAGCGGTGTTACGCGGCTTGAAGAGCGGGTTTATCGCTTGATGAGTTGATGGAACAGCAAGGCACAAAAAAGGGGCGATCAGATGATCGCCCCTTTTTGTATCACCGCAAAGCTATCAGCCCCGACGACGCAGTGCGTCGATGCGCTCTTCCAGCGGCGGGTGGCTCATGAACATGCGGGCGAACCCTTGTTTGATGCCACCGTTGATGCCGAAAGCAGTCAGGGTGTCCGGCATGTGCACCGGCAGGCCCTGTTCGGCACGCAGGCGTTGCAGGGCGCCGATCATTGCGGCGGTGCCGGCCAGACGTGCACCGGCTTCGTCTGCACGGAATTCGCGTTTACGCGAGAACCACATGACGATGGCGCTGGCCAGAATGCCCAGAACCAGTTCGGCGAAGATGGTTGCCACGTAGTAGGCGATGCCCTGGCCTTCTTCGTTCTTGAAGATCACCTTGTCGACAAAGTTGCCGATGATCCGTGCGAAGAACATCACGAAGGTATTCACCACGCCCTGGACCAATGCCAGTGTGACCATGTCGCCATTGGCTACGTGGCCGATTTCGTGGGCCAGAACGGCCTTCACTTCATCTGGCGAGAAACGCTCGAGCAGCCCTTGGCTGACCGCGACCAACGCGTCGTTCTTGTTCCAGCCGGTGGCAAAGGCGTTCGCCTCGTAGGCCGGGAAAATACCGACTTCGGGCATCTTGATCCCGGCTTCCCGGGACAATTGCTCGACGGTTTGCAGCAGCCATTGCTCGTGACGTGTGCGCGGCTGGCTGATGATTTGGGTGCTGGTGCTCATCTTCGCCATCCACTTGGAGATGAACAGCGAGAACAGCGAACCGGCGAAACCAAAGACCGCACAGAAAATCAGCAGCTGATTGAGGTTGAGATCAACCCCGTTGGCCGCCATGAACCCGTTGAAGCCGAAAAGGCTCAGGGTGATGCTGGCAATCAGCACGACCGCCAGGTTAGTGGCCAAAAACAGCAGGATGCGCATCATGGTTGTAGAAATCTCCTCATGCTAAAGATGTAGCGTACTGCGGGGTATATAAGGTGCTGACCCGGGCTATTCAACCGGGTGACTATTTCAAACTGTGTCCTACGGCAACAGTCTAGCTGTTTGAAGGGCGTTTCCGACGTCGATGCGGGAAGCGTTTGTCAGCCAATTAGCGTCGTAAGCCCCGCCGTTGTTAGACGCGAGCACGCAACGAGTCATCAGTCAGCGATTGAAGAAGCGATGTTTGGCAGGGCGCAAAGAAATGTTGCTGAATCAATCACCGTGCGACTTGCGCAAGCGTCGCACGGTGACAGGCAGGTTATTGACGGTAGGACTTGAGGAAGTTGCCGATACGTCCGATGGCCATGTCCAGTTCGTCCACACGCGGCAGGGTCACCACACGGAAGTGGTCCGGCCATGGCCAGTTGAAGGCCGTACCTTGAACCACCAGCAGCTTCTCCGAGAGCAGCAGGTCGAGCACGAATTTCTCGTCGTTATGGATCGGGCAGACTTTCGGGTCGATCCGTGGGAACGCATACAGCGCGCCCATTGGCTTGACGCAGCTCACGCCGGGAATGTCGTTGAGCAGTTCCCAGGTGCGATTGCGCTGTTCCAACAGTCGTCCGTTGGGCAATATCAGATCATTGATGCTCTGGTAGCCGCCGAGGGCGGTCTGGATCGCATGCTGGCTCGGCACGTTGGCACACAGACGCATGTTGGCCAGCATGTCGATGCCTTCGATGTAGCTCTGGGCGTGGTGTTTCGGGCCGGAAATGGCGATCCAGCCGGAACGGAAGCCGGCCACGCGATAGGACTTGGACAAACCGTTGAACGTCAGGCACAGCAAGTCCGGCGCCAGCGAGGCTGTGCAGATGTGCACGGCATCGTCGTACAGAATCTTGTCGTAGATCTCGTCGGAAAAAACCACCAGGTTGTGCTGACGGGCCAGTTCCAGCATGCCCAGCAGGACTTCTTTCGAATACACCGCGCCCGTCGGGTTGTTCGGGTTGATGATCACCAGTGCTTTGGTGTTCGGGGTGATCTTGGCCTTGATGTCGGCCAGATCCGGCCACCAGTTGGCCTGCTCGTCGCACAGGTAATGCACCGGGTTGCCGCCCGACAGGCTCACCGCGGCGGTCCACAGCGGGTAGTCCGGGGCCGGCACCAGCACTTCGTCGCCGTTGTTAAGCAGGGCCTGCATCGACATCACGATCAGCTCGGAAACGCCGTTGCCCAAATAGATGTCTTCAATGCCGACGCCTTCTACCTGCTTTTGCTGGTAGTACTGCATCACGGCCTTGCGGGCGCTGAACAGACCTTTGGAATCGCTGTAGCCCTGAGCAGTCGGCAGGTTGCGGATGACGTCCTGGAGGATTTCATCCGGCGCTTCGAAACCAAAAGGCGCCGGGTTGCCGATGTTCAGCTTGAGGATGCGATGGCCTTCCTCTTCCAGGCGTTTGGCGTGCTTGAGCACTGGGCCGCGAATGTCGTAGCAGACGTTGGCGAGCTTGTTCGATTTGCTGACCTGCATGGCGATGTGTTCCCGAAAATGAACGATCCAGGCGGCGTATGAACGACCGTACTGGGAATCCTGCGTATTCACACAGGCCTGACGCCTTGAGAGGCAGCACCCATAAATCCGTTTGAATGCGCGTGGTCTGGCTGCCAGACTGGCGTTTGACGAGGCGCAATCATACGTGCCGCCCGATCCGTGGAAAAGGTACAGATCGGGCTTTTTCAACTGCTGAGGTGTGACGATGGAAAAGTTGGAAAAAACCCTGGAAGAATGGCGGGCGATGCTCGACCCGGAGCAGTACAACGTTTGCCGCCTCAAGGGCACCGAGCGACCGTTCTCCGGCAAGTACAACGACAGCAAGGTCGACGGCATTTACCACTGCATCTGCTGCAACGAACCGCTGTTCGACTCCAAAACCAAATTCGACTCCGGCTGCGGCTGGCCGAGCTTTTATGCACCGATCGGCGACAGCGCCATGGTCGAGATCCGTGACGTCAGCCACGGCATGATCCGCACCGAAGTGGTCTGCGCCAAATGCGATGCGCACCTGGGGCACGTGTTCCCGGACGGCCCGCCGCCGACCGGCCTGCGTTATTGCATCAACTCGGTGTGCCTGGACCTGGTGCATCGCGGGTAGGAGCTGCCGAAGGCTGCGATCTTTTGATCTTTGCTTGAGATTTAAAAGAGCCAGATCAAAGGATCGCAGCCTTCGGCGGCTCCTACAGTTGGTCGGCAATTGATTTATTAAATTGCACACAATTCAATTGCTCGCTATGTTTGTCTCATCTTCCCTCATTTAGAGTCCGAACCATGAGCGACAATCTGCTGAGCATCCCTTGCACCACCATCAAGGGTGAGCAAAAGACCCTGGCGGATTTCGCCGGCAAGGCCGTGTTGGTGGTCAATACTGCGAGCAAATGCGGCTTCACTCCGCAGTACAAAGGCCTTGAAGAGTTGTGGCAGACCTACAAGGATCAAGGTCTGGTGGTGCTGGGCTTTCCGTGTAACCAGTTCGGCAAGCAAGAGCCAGGCAACGAAGGGGCGATTTCCGAGTTCTGCGAGTTGAACTTCGGCGTCAGTTTTCCGCTGTTCAAAAAGATTGAAGTCAATGGCGCCGGTGCCCATCCGCTGTTCGTTCAACTGAAAAAGCGCGCGCCGGGTGTTCTGGGTTCCCAAGGCATCAAGTGGAACTTCACCAAGTTTCTGATCGGCAAGGATGGCCAGCTGGTCAAGCGCTTCGCCCCCGCGACCAAGCCGCAGGACCTGACCCGCGAGATCGAAGCCCTGCTCAAATGAACACCTTGTCAGTCGATTCCCTGAAGCTTGACAGTCAACTGTGCTTCAAACTGTACGCCGCTTCCCGTGCGGTGATCCGCGCCTACAAGCCGATGCTCGATCAGCTCGGCCTGACCTACCCGCAATACCTGGCGATGCTGGTGTTGTGGGAATGGCAGGAGGCAGCCCCAGAGCAGCCGACGGTCAAGGCGTTGGGCGAACGCCTGGCGCTGGATTCCGGCACGCTGACGCCGTTGCTCAAGCGTCTTGAGCAACTGCAACTGGTTCAGCGTCAGCGCTCGGCGCGGGACGAGCGTGAAGTACATTTGAGCCTGTCGCCAACCGGCAAGGCTTTGCGTGATCAGGTCGGGCCGCTCAAGGCTCGTCTGTTATGCGACAGCGGTGTGGATCTGGATCGCCTGAATGATCTGCGCGATGGCCTTGATCACCTTTTGGGGCAAATCAAAGCACTGTCGTAGTAGGGACCCACAAGTCCAGCAGGGCAGCCAACTCTTCCCGGCGGAAGGGTTTTGCCAGGTAATCGCTCATGCCTGCCGCACGACAGCGTTCGCGCTCTTCGGACATGGCGTTGGCGGTCAGGGCGACGATGGGCAGCTGTGGCCAGCGTCCGCTGCGACGGATTTGCCGACTGGCCTCGTAGCCGTCCATCACCGGCATGTTGCAGTCCATCAGCACCAGATCGAATTCACTCTGCTCCAGCTGATCCAGCGCCTCACCACCGTGACCGGCGACAATCACCTCGCAACCGAGTTTTCCGAGCATCCCCTTGGCCACCAGTTGGTTGACCGGATTGTCCTCCACCAGCAGCACGCGTCCGCGTCGTTGTGGGGAGAGGGCGTCGAGCCGGGCACCGTTGATCGTGTTGAGTTCCGGCTGCAGGGTTCGCCGCAGTGTCTGGTACAGCGCGTTGCGCGCCAGAGGCCGCGCCTGTTGTTGCAAAGGGGCGAGGGCGATGGCTTCTTCGCTGGGCATGAAACTGCCGTAAGCGGTGACCAGCAGAATGGGGGCTGTACACGAGGGGCGCAGGCCAAACAGGCATTCGGGGCAATCGGTAATCAGTACATCCGGGTTCAGGCCCAGCAACGAGTCATCGATGGAACGCTGCTCATAGTCGAGCCCCCAGCCGGGCAACACACTGTTCAACAGTTCTGCCAGACCACTGCTGGCGGCGGTGATGGCGATGACCTTGCCCTGTAAAGAGGCCGGGGCAAGGGCGCGGGTGTGGCTGGGCAGCGGCAGATCCGCACAGAACTGGCTGCCGAAGCCTGCTTCCGAGCTGATGGTGAGGCGCCCTTGCATGGCTTCGCAGAGGTTGTAGGTCAATGCCAGACCCAACCCGGTCCCGCCGAATTGCCGGGTAATGCCGGCACCCGCTTGCGTGAAGGGCTGGAAGATCTTGACCTGGGCGTCCTGGGCGATACCGATGCCGGTGTCGCAGACTTCGATTCTGACGCCGTCTCCGAACGTCGACAGGCGCACATCGACCCGACCGAAACGGGTGAACTTGAGGGCGTTGGACAACAAGTTGCTGACGATCTGTCGGACCCGGGTCGGATCCCCGAGCACCAGGGCCGGAAAGTGCGGGTCGATCAGGCAGCTCAGCTCGACACTCGGCGCGGCGTTTTGCGATAGCAGGTTGGCGGTGTCCTCGATCAGCGAACCGAGGTCGAACGGAATATGTTCGAGCTCCAGTTGGCCGGCATCGAACTTCGACAAATCGAGAATATCGTTGAGCAGTTCCACCAGTACTTTGCCCGAGTCATGGGCGATGGACAGTTGTTGTTGCTGCTCGGCATTGAGCGGGCCGTCCAGGGACAGCGCGATCATCCCCAGCAGGCCATTGAGCGGCGTGCGGATCTCGTGGCTCATGTTGGCCAGGAACACCGAGCGCGCTTCGGCCATGTCCAGGGCGGTGCTGCGGGCGACTTCAAGCTCCTCGTTGGATTGGCTGAGCCGGGAGTTGATCGCCTTGAGTTCCGCAGTGCGGGCCGAGACGATGTTCTCCAGTTGCCCGAGGTAGTCGGTCAGGCGGTTTTCCGCGTTGCGTCGCTGTTGGATTTCGGTGGCGATGTTTTCGAATTGCTGATTGGCAACCTTGACCAGTACACCGATTTCATCGTTTTCATGGTCCGTCGGACACTCCAGCGACGTCAACTCCGTACTGCGCGGGTCGCGACTGCTGAGTTCACGGATGACCCGCACCAACGGCTTGGTCAGCATCACGTAGAACAGCGCCAGCAGGATGCCGGTCAGCAGCAGGCTGCGAGCGAAGCCATTGAGCAGGGTCACCTCGGCCCGACGCAGGAACCGGTTGCCGAATGAATAGGTGTCGACGTCCAGACGCAGGGTGCCGAGGGATTCGGTTGGCAAGTGATCCAGGTAGAGACGGTCTTCGAACTGCCGGTTGGCGCCGAACAGAAAGTCGCTGATCACCCGATAACCGCTTTGCACACCCGGGCGTTTGACGTTGGCGAGCACGGTATTGTTGTTGTCGGTCAATTGCGCGCCGATGATCGCCGGCGAGCGCAACAGGCCCAGGGTCAGTTCCTGAGCGAGTTCGGCGTCGATGTTGTAGGCGATACGGGACGCGGGATTATGGCTGATTTCCAGCAAAGACAGGATTTCGCGGTTGATGGAGGCGTCTTCACTGGCATAATCGATGCCTATTTGCAGCAGACTGAGCAGTGTGCCCAGAATGAAACCGACCAGCACAGTAAGCCTGGCTTGCTTGTAAGACAGCCGGTTGGTGAACTTGATATCCATGGGGTGTTGAACCACTTCCGTTTCCCTTCGCTGCTCAAGCATAGTCGATCATGCATGGATACCGATGTTCTCGCGAGCCCTTGTACAAAGGGATGAACCGGACACCGAACGCTGTGTTTCGTCGCTGTATCGCCATCATTACTGTGAACGTGCCCGAGGAGAAGACGTGGATTCCCGATTAAATGCTTTTCTTGAACGCGCCGATGCCGTTTTGGCCCGTATCGAACCGCTGCTGCCAGCACCTCGGCAAACCATCGACTGGACTCACTGCCTCGCCGCGCGCTGGCAACGTGAGGGCCGCAGCGGTTTTCTGTTGCCGCTGCAAGTCAGCCTCGACACGCGTTTGACCGACCTGATCGGTGTAGACCGTCAAGTGGAGCAACTGGGGCGTAATACCCTACAGTTCCTCGACGGCATGCCGGCCAACCATGCGCTGCTCTGGGGCTCGCGTGGTACCGGTAAATCGTCGCTGGTTCGCGCCTTGCTGGCCGAACACGCCGAAGCCGGTTTGCGCTTGATCGAAATCGAGCGCGATCACCTGGCGGACTTGCCGCGTATTGTCGAACAGATCGCCAAGCTGCCCCAGCGTTTCGTGCTGTTCTGCGATGACCTGTCGTTCGAGTCGGGCGAGGGTGACTATCGCGTGCTCAAGAGCGTGCTCGACGGTTCTCTCGAACAGGCCCCGGATAACGTTTTGCTGTACGCCACGTCCAACCGTCGCCATTTGGTGCCGGAAAAGGAAAGCGATAACGAAAACTGGAAACGCGTTGACGGCGAACTCCATCCCAGCGAGGCGGTGGAAGACAAGATTGCGCTGTCGGATCGTTTTGGATTGTGGCTGTCGTTCTATCCGTTTACTCAGGAGCACTTCCTCAACGTCGTCGAACACTGGATCGGTCAACTGGCCGACAAGGCGGGCCTTAAGTGGCAGCGAGACGAAGAACTGGACATCCTCGCGGTGCGCTGGGCTACGGGCCGCGGTAATCGCAACGGACGTTGCGCGTATCAATTTGCCCGCTATTGGGTCGGGCTGAAGTTGTTGGAGCACAAGGCATGATTGATTTACAAAAGAGCGGCCAAGGCCTCGAAGGCTATGGCATGTTGTGGGCGCAATTGGAGTCATTGCTGGCGGACGAGCGGGATTTTATTGCCAACGCCGCGCAGTTTTCTGCGTTCCTGTACAACCAGCTCGATGACCTGAACTGGGCCGGTTTCTATCTCAATCGCAACGAAGAACTGGTGCTTGGCCCGTTTCAGGGACAAATCGCCTGCGTGCGGATTCCGTTCGGTCGGGGGGTGTGCGGCGCGGCGGCGGCCACCTTGCAGACCCAGTTGGTCAAGGACGTGCACGCGTTCCCCGGACACATCGCTTGCGACAGCGCGTCGAACAGCGAACTGGTGGTGCCACTGGTCAAGGACGGTCGCCTGATCGGCGTACTGGATCTCGATAGCCCGAAACTGGCACGTTTTACCGCTGAAGATCAGGCCGGTATCGAGCAATTGGCGGCGATTTTCCTGCGCCTGACCGACTGCTGATCATGCCCGCAAGCCTGCCTTGACCAGCAGGCTTGTCGGATCAACCGCATCGATCTGTTGGGGATCGAGGAATCGATCGGCGTACTGCAAGTAGATTTGCGCGTTGATGAACAGCCCGAACAACTCAGGATCGATGTGGGCATCCCGGCACATCGTGGCCATGATGCCCAGCGCTTCGCTCAACGACTTGGCTTTCTTGTAGGGGCGATCGGCGGCGGTCAGTGCTTCGAAAATATCGGCAATCGCCATCATCCGCGCCGGCAGGCTCATTTCTTCGCGCTTCAACTGTTTGGGATACCCGGTGCCGTCCATTTTCTCGTGGTGGCCGCCGGCGATCTCCGCGACGTTGGTGAGGTGGCCGGGGAAGGGCAGGTGGCTGAGCATCAGAATCGTCTGCACCATGTGGTGATTGATGATGTAACGCTCCTCGCGGGTCAGGGTGCCTCGGGCAACGCTCAGGTTATAGAGCTCGCCCCGGTTGTACTTGTAGCGCGGCACATCGAGCTTGAACCCCCACGGATTGTCCTCCGGAATCAGTTCGGCTTCGGGCCGTTCGAACAGATGCTCGGGTTTGTCCGCCAGCAATGGCTCGCTGACCGGCAGTGTCGGTGCCGGAGTCCGCGCCTGACGCCGGTTCTCTTCCCAGGAAACACCCAGCCGGTCATCCAGGGTTCGGATCCAGGTGCGTTGGGCGATGCTGCGCAGGCGTTGCAGATCGGTCTCAGCCATCGCCTCGCCACCCAGGTTGCAGCGGGCAACGAACGCGAAATCATCGTCCAGCGCTGCCAGCGTGGTGTTGCGCAGTTCGGCCAGGTGCTGCTCTTCACCGCCCAGGGCCATGGCTTGCCAATAGCTGATCCAGGCATCGCGCTTGAGCACTTCGAAGCGGGTGCGGATTTCGTGAATACGGTCGTTTAGGGTTTCCAGCTTCGTGGCTTTATCGACCACGTATTCCGGGGTGGTGACCTTGCCGCAGTCGTGCAGCCAGGCGGCGATGTGCAGCGCTTCCCATTCATCTTCGGTGGGTTGATAGCCACTGAAGGCCGGGTCCTGGCTGGCCGCGGCGGCTTGGGCAAGCATCAGGGTCAGCGCCGGCACTCGCTGGCAGTGACCGCCGGTGTAGGGGCTTTTGGCGTCAATTGCACCCGCCAGCAGTTGAATGAAGGAGTCCAGCAGTTGTTTTTGTTTGGCTTGCAGACGCTGACTTTCAATACTCACGGCGGCTGCACCGGAAACGGCCTGGAGGAACGCGATGCGGTCCGGACGAAGTTTCTCCAGATCGCTCTGATTGCCGGTATCGGCCAACAGCAGGATCAGCAGGCCCACGGTTTCGTTATGACGATTGTGCAGCCGAATGCCGATCAGGTGAACGCGCGGACACTCCAGCGCAAGCAACACCTTCTGCAAATCCCCGGCTTGTTCAAAACCAAGCGTGGTGACGACGTTGTCGGCATTCGACAGCTGTTGTAGCCATGCAGGGCTTTGCGGAGACTGGAGTTCGTGTCCTCGAAGATCAAATGACGGCAATGCCCGTGAGGTGCCGTTGACGACCAGACCATGGGGCTCCATGCGATCGCCATCACTTTCGCGCAGGTAGATCAGACCGGCCTGGGCCTGGCCGATTTTCACGGTTTCAAACAACACCCGTTCCAGCAAGGGGGCGAAGCGGGTCTCGGCGCTCAGGCTGTCGGTGATCTGGAAAAAACTCGCCAGGGTGTCTTTCATGCGCGTCATCGACACGCTCAGTTGGTCGACTTCGAGCACGGGAGAGCGACGTGAGGCCGGAAAATTGAAGTCGAAACTGCGAACTGCATCGGCCTCCCGCACCAGCGCGCGCAGGGGTTTGACCAGAATCCGCGAGGTCAGCCAGCCCAGCGGCAGGCACAGTAACAGCGTGGCCAGGGTAATCAACGCGCCTTGCCAGCGCATGCGGTAGGCATCGACGAGTAACTCATCTTCCGGCACCAGCAGCGCCAGTTGCAGTCCCTGGGGGCCGCCTTCCTGCATGCTGCTGCGGGCAACGATCCATTGACGACCGGCGACATCCAGGCGATTACCTGCGGGGGGATTGTTGAGCAATGCGCCAAGGCTGGGGCTCAGGTCGGCGGCTTTGATCAGGCGGGCAGTCTGATCGTCGATGATCAGTTTGCTGCTGTCGGGATACGCGATGGCATTCCCTTCAGCATCGAACAGCACAATGTCGGTACTCGGAGTCACAACATGTTTGGCCAGGGTTGCGGAGAGCTCCACCAGGGTCAGATCGGCACCCATGACCGCCTGTTCGCCACTGCGCCGGGCCAGGGTAGTGCCGACATTGTGGGTGGAGAAAAAGATGTAGGGTTCGGTGGTGATCTGATCGCTGTCGCTACGGGCGTTGGCATACCAGGCGCGGGTTCGCGGATCGTAGGTTTCGTCGGGGTTGTCCTGGCGGCTGACGAGGGCCAGATCCTGATCGAAAAACAATGATTGGGAGCGGACCTGACCGCTGTTGCCTGTTTGCTCAATGCTCCACACCTGATAAGCCGCAGTATCCGGTGCCTTGAGGAGCGTTTTCAGGTCGGGGGTTCGCAAGGGTCGAACCATGAAGAAATCACCGTTGCCATAGCCCAGATACAACGAGGCCAGGTCGGGGTTGTCCTTGAGCGACTGGCTGAAGGGTTTGAGCAGTGCCAGGCGTTGCTCAAGGTCAGGTGCCTGAGTCGCCGGGTATTCCGCCAGCAGGGACAGCAGATGGCGAATCGGCTCATAGGTGGCGTGCAGGTCGAGGCGGACGTCCTGCTCTATGCGGTTGAAGAGTTGTTCACTGCTGGAAAGAATGATCTGCGTGGTTTGCCGGTAGTTGAAAACGCCCAGCACCACGCCAGTCAGCAACAGCAGGAAAGTGAACATCACGCTGATATGGACGTGCAGGGGGAACCGACGTTGATCCGGGCGCAGTGGGCTGGGCATTGCAGGTCTCTCCATGATGGTTAACGCACTGCTCAGCGTCCAAGCATAGTTAAGGCTCTGTCATTCTGCTTTTGTCGTTTTGGCCGATCTGTTGCTGCAATGCTTGCTCCAATTCGAGCATGGCGCGCTCTATAGCCTTGCTGCAATCGGCCACTTCGTCGTGATGAAACACTTCATGGCAGGCCTTTTCCATCGCCTCGCAGCTGTCGATCACCCGGGACGCCTGGACGATTCGGGCGGCGCCCTTGATTTTGTGGGCGACGTCGAGAAATGGCTGAGGTTCTTTGGAGGGGGACAGCGCCAGCAGTTCTTGTCGGTCCAGACGGTTGCTGTTCAACAGTTCGGTCAACAATCGCTGGTCCAATACCGGATCTCCGCCGGTCAAAAGACGCAGTCCTTGCAGGCTGAACGCGGGATCGCGGACAGTTGGCCTGATACCTTCAAACCACTGACTCAAGGCTGTCAGGGTAAGGGGCTTGAACAGGCAGTCGTCCATCCCGGCTTGTTTGCAGCGTTGTATTTCTTCCGGTTGTGCGTTGGCGGTAAAACCCAGCACGGTACAGGGCGGGCGGTGCGTTTCTTGTTCATGTCGGCGAACGGCGCGGGCCAGTTCGTATCCGTTCATGATCGGCATGTTGCAATCGACAATCACCAGATCGAACGGCTCAGCTTCCCATGCCTGAAATCCCGCCTGGCCATCCGGGGCGACGCTGAATCGGTGGCCCAGAAACTCCAGTTGCTGGCACATAAGCAAGCGATTGGCGGGGTGATCGTCGACCACCAGAACATTCAACGGGGGCGTCGTGGTGCGGATTTGCGCTTCAGCAGTCTCCGGCATCTGTACGAGTGGCAGTGTTGCCAGGTGCAACGACACCTCGACGTGAGTACCGACACCCGGCTGGCTGCTCAATTGCAAGCTGCCGCCCATCATTTCGCACAGGCTGCGGCTGATCACCAGCCCAAGCCCCGCACCGCCTCTGGCTGACTGCCCGGAGTGATCGGCCTGAGCGAAAGGTTCGAACAACCGCCGCTGATCCTGTTCACTGATCCCTATGCCGCTGTCGTGAACCTGCAACAGCATCCGGACCCGCTCAGGCTCGGCGGTTGGGTGCAGGTCGACGATGATCCTGATTTGGCCGCGCTCCGTAAACTTGATGGCGTTGCTCACCAGGTTGGACAGCACCTGTTTGAAGCGCATCGGGTCCAACAGGACATCAAACCCCGGATTGGCAGGGCGGAATTCCAGCAGCAGCCGGAGACTTTTCTGGCGCGCCAGTCCATCGAAGACCCGCACCACCGAGGCCACGATTTCACTTGGATTGACCCGTTCAGGGCTCAGGCTCAGCCGTCCGGATTCAATCCGTGCAATGTCGAGAATGTCCCCGATCAGCTCCAGCAGGTCCTTCGCCGAGTTGTACGCCACATCGATGGCCGGGCGATCCGGGTGCTCATGATCGATGCGTTTCAGCGTGAGTTCGAGCATGCCGATGACCGCATTCATCGGGGTGCGGATCTCATGGCTCATGGTCGCCAGAAAAGTGGTTTTGGCACGGTTGGCTTCATCGGCGCGCTCTTTGGCATAGCGCAGATCATCGAACAGTTGCCGCCGTTCACTGATGTCGATCCAGCCGCCGATGATGCCTTGTACTTCACCGCTCGAATCGCGGTAGGGAAGAATCCAGTGGTAAATCGTCAGCCTGCGGTCGCCGATGTGCAGCGCGCGATCGAGAATCAGCGGTATGCCCTCGGCCACGACGCGCTGGTAATCGGCCTGATATTCCCGGGCTTCGAACGCATTGCTCATATTGCCTTGCATGACGCCTTTACCGATGACGTCTTCACGTCTCGCACAGAAGGCTTCCAGGTAACTGTCGTTGCAGCTTTGCAGCAGTCCCTGACGATCGCGGACGTAAATGGGATGAGGCGTCCCGTTGACCAGTGATCGCATGAATTCGAGTTGATCGTTCAATGCACGCTCGGCTGCCTGACGCTGCTTTATCTGGCGACGCATGTAAGCGTTCCAGGCAACGGAAATCAGCAGCAGCACCCCGGCACCGATGACGATTTGGTAGAACAGTCGGTGATAGTTGCGCCAGGTACTTTGCGAGGACGCCGAATAGCCGCGCCAACGGCTGTTGATGATGCCCAGTTCTTCCGGAGCAATACTCAGCAGTGCCTTGTTGAGGATGGCGTTCAGTTCTTTGGCATCTCGGCCTGTGGCCAGGGAGAACGCGGCCTGCCGGGTGCCGATGGTGGTACTGATTTGAAGGGTGTGCTCGAAGAGCTGCGATGAGATGAAGTAGTTGGCAATCACCAGTGAATTCACCGCACCTTCTGCCTTGCCCTCGGCCAACAACTCCACGGCGCTGAACGTGTCCGGGGTTTCAATCAGCCTGATCCGGGAACTCGCTGCGCAGGTAATCCACCAGGGGATTGCCTTGGGCAATTGCCAGGCGCTTGTCCTGCAACTGCGCAAGGCTTGTCGGGCTGTTGGCGGCTTTGCGAGTCAGCAGGACAAAGGAGTTTTGCAGATAGGGGCGGGTGAAGTTCAGCGTCATTTCACGTTGGGCGCTGGGGAGCAGGGCGGCGATCAAGTCGACCTTATTGTCCCTGATCTGCTCGATCATCTCGTCATCACTGCGGCTGCGACGGACGTCGAAGCGCAAACCGGTGCGCAATCTGATCAGCTCGAGCAAGTCCGCGGTAACCCCACGAAAGTTGCCATCACTGTCGAAAAACGTCAGCGGCGCAAAAGCCTCATTGACCACCACACGCACTACCGGGTGTTGTGCCAGCCAGCGTTCTTCGTTGTCGGTGAGTTGCAGTTTTTGATCGGTGAGAAGCATGTCACTGCCGGCACTCCAGCGTTTGGCAATGTTGTCTCGTTCGCTGGTGGGGATGGCCATGAGTATTGCGTTGATGATCCCGAGCAGTTGCGGGTTGTTCTTGTGCACGGCAAAGCTGAAACCGTGTGCTTCGTGTTTGCCGAAGTTGGCCATGCGGATGTTGTTCAGATACCCCTTGTTGATCATGTAATGGGTGGAAATGGTGTCACCCAGAAAAACGTCAGCCTGGTCGAAGGCAACGGCATTGATCGCATTCTGGTAGGACGGAAAGGACGTGATGATCGCCCTCGGATACATTGCCTTCACCTCCTCCTGCCGCAAATAGTGATACACCATGCTCAGGCGCAGACCGGCCAGGCCATCGGTCAAGGATCTGGTTTCACCTTCGCGTGTCACCAGAACCGGCTGGTCCACGGCGTAGGGGGTGGAAAGTACGATGTCAGCGTTGTGGGCTTCGAATCCATTGGCGGTCCCCAGCAAATCGATCTCGCCGTTTTCGAGTGCCTCTATAGCGGCCTCCCGGGACGAAAATCTCAGAACCTTGATTAGCAAACCGGTTGTTTTGCCGAGGATGCCCGCGTAATCGGCGGTAAAACCTTCGTAATCGTGACCACTGATGGTCAGGTCGAAAGGGGGGTAGTCCGGGGCTGACGTGCCCAGGATCAGTTCCCGTTTATGCTCAATCCATTGTCGTTGTGCGTTATCCAGTTGGACTTCCTGGTGTCCGGCCATTGAGCGACTCATCAGGGTGTAGTTCTCGCTGACGGTCTGCGCAGCGGCCACTGAGGCGGTCAGGCATAATCCTGCGGCTATGAGTGTCAGATAATCCTTTATACGACTGGGCATCCTGTTTCTCACACTAACGCGTTACGTTTTGCCATATCGATGAGTTCAACCAGGGATTTGGCTTTGAGTTTCTGCATGAGGCGTTTTTTATAAGTGCTGACAGTCTTGTTGCTAAGAAACATGCCTTTGGCAATTTCCTTGTTGGTTCGGCCTTGGGCAAAGAGTTGCAATACCATCAGTTCCCGGTCATTGACTGACTTGAACAGTTCCAGGTCGGCGAATCGCGCGTCATCACAGCGGACAGGATTCAAGGCCTGACTTGGGAAATAGTTGTAACCTGACAATACGGCCTTTATAGCGCTGACCAGTTCACTCAGATCTTCCTGTTTACACACATATCCCGATGCGCCGGATTGCATGCAGCGAATACCGAAAAGTGTCGGGCACTGTGCTGTTAACACCAATGTTTTCAGGCGGGTACTCATTGCGTTGAAACGGGCGAGAACTTCCAACCCGTCCAGTTTGGGAATGCTGATGTCGAGAATGACCAGATCAGGCATGCATTCGCGAACCATCTGCATGGCGTCGACCCCATTATCAGTTTCGCCGACGACTTTGTAACCTTCATGTTCAAGCAACATTCTGACGGCAAGGCGGATGACCGGGTGATCGTCGACAATAAAAACGGAGTTCATAATCAAATCCCATACGAGCTCTAATAAAGCGCGCACCTTAGCTCAGATAGTTGAGGCGACGCATGAGCTGACGGACCTGCAGCGGCAATATAGGAACAATCCTACAGCTGAAGAAGAATGGGACTACGTATCAACTAGGTTTTTTATGAAGAAGGGTAAAGGTTGTTGATAATTAATCGAGAGGTTGGAAGTATTTAATTGTAAGTTTTGAGTTGTGTTCTGGCTGAATTTTTAGTGCGTTTGGTGTGCAATTTTTTACAATGAGGCCAAGGTCAACAAGTTTCTAAATTCGGATTGTTTCAGCGGTTTGATCAAGTACCCCAACAATGGCAGTCCGTGTTCGTTAGCCTTTTTTTCAAGTTCATCCAGTTCGGCGGATGTCAGGCTACTTAACAGTATGGCCTGTCTAATCATCCCCCGGTGGCTGGCGAATTCGACCAGATCAAGCCCGGAGAGGTCGGGCAGACATTGATCGCACAAAAGAATATCAAATGGTTGCACAGCCTTGAGCATTTGTTGCAAGGCGCCATCGGCACTGTCGGTAGTGGTCAGTTGGGTGAAACCGTAACTCTCAAGCAGATATTGAGTGGCCCGGAGTTGGAAGGGATGATCTTCCACCAGCAAGATGCGCAGATCGTCTTTGAACATAGGAGTATTCACGCTTCTTCTGTCGAGCTGAAGGAAGCGAGATTATTTCGCGAGGTTACCGAATAATCGATCAGTTAGCTCAGCGCATGTTGTAGGGGGATTCGGCGAACGTTGAGTGCACTTGGGTTTTGAGAGGCAAATCAACCATTGCAGGCGGCAATGGCTGATCACCCAGGTCTCATCAGTGGCTCGAACGACCGGTCATCTCCAGCGCCATTTCGCTGGCATAGCTGTCGGTCATGCCGGCGATGAAATCAATCATCCGTAGAAACGAGGCGTGCAATGGGCCGTGGGGATCGGGCGCATTGTTACCCAACAGGTCGAGGACTCGGCGACTCTTGAAGGACGGCGTTCGACCGTTATGCTGTTCCAGTGCCGCACCGCAGAAGGCGTTGAGCAAGATTTCCAGCGTGGTGTAGGCGCCGATTTCATGCAGGGTCTTGCGCTTGTCCTGGAAGATTTTTTTGCGCGCCATGTCCTTGGCATTCAGTACGCATCGCTTGGCAGGGCCGTGCATGTGCTCCACCAGATCGCCGGGCAGCGTGCCGGCCAGCAACGCGTCCTGTTGCTCGACAAAGGCCCGTGCTGCGGCGTTGGTCAGGTGTTCAATGGCTTTGCCTCGCAGGATCGCCAGTTTGCGCCGGCGCGAATCCAGTGGACCAAGCTGGCGATAGGTTTCCGGCAGATCGTCACCCACAAGGTCCAGCAACAGGGACTCGACTTCGGCGTACTCCAACAACTCCATTTCCAGACCGTCTTCCAGATCGATCAGCGCGTAACAGATGTCATCGGCAGCCTCCATCAGATACACCAGCGGATGGCGCGCCCAACGCTGCTCCTCGAGTTGCGGCAAGCCGAGTTTATGGGCGATTTGTTCCAGAAGCGGCAATTCGCTCTGATAGCAGCCGAACTTGTGTTTCTTGTAGCCCAGTGAATCCGCGTGTTTTGCCGTCCATGGATACTTCAGATAAGTACCCAGCGTGGCGTAGGTCAGCCGGGTGCCGCCGTCGAACTGGTGATACTCCAGCTGGGTGAGTACCCGGAAGCCTTGGGCATTGCCTTCGAAGTTGAGGAAATCATTGCGTTCGACTTCGCTCATTGCATCCAGCCAGCCACGGCCGGCGGCTTGCTGGAACCAGTGGCGAATTGCGTCTTCGCCGGAATGGCCGAAGGGCGGATTGCCGATGTCATGGGCCAGGCAAGCCGATTGCACCACCATGCCCAGGTCGCTGGGCTCGCACCAGTCGGGCAGGGCGCTGCGGATGGTTTCTCCGACGCGCATGCCCAGCGAACGGCCGACGCAGCTGACTTCCAGCGAGTGGGTCAGGCGCGTGTGGATATGATCATTGCTGGTGACCGGATGGACCTGGGTCTTACGCCCGAGGCGGCGAAACGCGCCCGAGAAAATGATCCGGTCGTGGTCTTTGTGGAAAGGACTGCGGCCGAGTTCTTCCGGGCTGTGCAGAGGCTTTCCGAGGCGTTCGCGGGTAAGCAGGGTTTGCCAATCCAAGGCGGGTTCTCTCCGTCAGGTGTTTGATTGCTTAAGCTTCCGGGTTCGCGTCCGGACCTGCAAGCGGAACTACAGCCCGGCGGCGTCGATATCGATGAGCAGCAGTCGTTCGCCGTTGTCGAAAAATTGCCCGGCGGTGAGGCAGTACTGGTTGGTGGTGGCATCGCGGTAAGTATTGGAGAGCGTCAACCTGCGCTCATCCCAACCCTCTGCCAGCAGGTGGTAGAAGTAGGGGCGCCATGACCAGTTGTGGCCCAGGTAGCGATTGTCGGCCTCCCAGCCGTTGTTGCGCCATTCAAGGTTGGGCGTCAGCTGCGTACCGTGGCGGTCGCATTGATAGAAGCGCAGCAGCCAGGGAAATGCATCCAGTTGTGGCAAGGCGCTGAGTGGCGCGCGGGCCTGAGCCCATGCTTGCAGGATGGTCATCAGCTCGCTGAGTTGCTGGCGCATGATCATCAGGCGACCGCGCTCAGCCAGCTTCTGCTGAACATAGCGCTGACGCAGTTGCGCGAAGCGCTCGACAAAGGCGTCCGTGGCAAAGAAATCGGTTTGCGCCCGGGCGAACAGAAAACCCTGAACGTAGCGCGAACCGCACTCCAGGGCAAAACTCAGTTGAGCTTCGGTTTCCACCCCTTCGGCGATGATCCAGCAACCGGTTTTCTCCGCCATTTGTGCCAGCGCCTTGACCACGTCGCTGCTCGGTCCACCCAACGCTGCGGCCTGGAACAGGCGCATGTCGAGTTTGAGAATGTCCGGTTGCAGGGCCAGTACGCGATCAAGCTGAGAGTAACCGGCACCAAAATCATCGATGGCGATCCTCGCGCCGGCCTGTCGGTAGCGCGCCACGACGTCGGCCAGGCGCTGAATATCGCCCCCCAGTTCGGTGATCTCGAAGACAATGCGTTGCGGGTCGACGTTGTGCCTGCTCAATTGCTTGAGGCTCGGTAGAGCCTGGTCCTGTCGCAAGCGGTTGATCCAGCGTGGCGATATGTTCAGGCTCAGAAACCAGTCCGAGGGCGCTTCATGCAGGCGGCTTAGCGCGTTATCGCGGATCTGGCGATCCAGACGGCGCAGCGCGATGGCGGGCGTTCGCTGGTCGGCGAACAGCGGCCCCACCGAGGTCAGTTGACCGTCGGCCTGGCGCAATCTTCCCAGCGCCTCGACACCAGCGATACGGCCGGTGGCGGTATCGATGAACGGCTGAAAACAGGCGAGCGGTTGCCCGTCGATCACGAGGCCTCCTTGGTCAGGTCTTGTTATTGGATAAAACCTGTTCACCGGTCAGGCACGCAGGATTGAACCCCTCGATAAAGAGGTTCAATCCCGATGTTGCAAGAATGTAGCCAGATAGTGGCCTTAGTTGTGACGCGAAGAGCCTTGCATGACCAGCTTGATCAATGGCCCCAGTGTGGTGCCCAGACGAACCAGTCGAGTGACGCTGCTGACGCCACCGCTCTTGGCGCCCTTGCCCGTCAGAAAGCCCAGCAAGGTGACGGCTGCCACGCCCCAGAGTGGAGCGTGCTTGATGCCGAAGCCATCATGCAGGTTCTGCGTCATCCCGCGCACACGCTGTAAGGGTTGCAGCAATTCCCGGGATTCGTGGCGAATTTCCTGGCGATGCATTTCCATGCGCAGGCGAATCAGCGCCTTGCGCATTTCAGTGCGCGAGCTGTTGTGAGGCAGTTCAGGCAGGCTCATGGCAGCAGGCGCTCCCGATCGTTGGCCAACTCTTCCAGGGTGCCGTGGAAGGGCGAAGATTCATCGAAAATCGCCGCTCTCAAGCGCATCGCACAGAAAATGGCCGCAAGTGTGTAGAAAACACAGAGCCCGATGATGGCCGCCAGTCGATAGGTGTCCCAAAACAGGATCATCACCAGCGTCGACAACCCCACCAGCAACAGCAAGGCAAAAACCAGCGCCAGGCCTGCGAACAGCAACAGGCTTACCGTGCGGGCTTTTTGTTCCTGCAATTCGATGCCGAACAGTTCGACATGGCTGTGCAGCAGTCCAAGAAACGCGGCACCCAGGCGCCGCGGTGAGGAGCTTGGGCCCGTTGCGGACGAGCCGGATTCGCCGATCGCCATATCAGCGCCGAGTGGCCAGCAAGCCAATCAGGAAACCAACCCCGGCCGCGATCCCGACCGATTGCCATGGGTTGGCCTGGACATAGTCTTCGGTGGCGGTAACGGCGGCCTTGCTGCGTTCGCGCAGGGAGTCTTCGGTCAACTTCAAGGTTTCGCGCGCACGCAGCAGACTGTCGTGGATTTGCTCGCGCAACTCATCAGCCTGATCGCCGGCCAACGTTGCGGTGTGTTCCAGCAACCGTTCGGTGTCGCTGACCAGCGTCTGAAAATCGTTCATCAGGATTTCTTGAGCAGTCTTTGCCTTGATACTGGCCATGGGTGGATCTCCGTAAGTGGCTTCTGAATCGTTCGAGTATGAGCCTTGCGCGAAGGTTCAGTACAAATGACTGGTACAACTTTTGCTACGTCGTGGTGCGTCTGCCTGCACCGTTGCGCTGTTGCTGGGCAGGATTCGAGCAAAACCTTATCTCAAATAATGAAAACTCGCGCAAAGGTTCCAGCCTTGTGCGCCAAAGCGACTCATCGGGATCAATCTGCTGATCCCGGCAAGGTGCAACTTGGTGCATGAATTGTCTGTGCGAACTGCTTTAGTGCTTTTTTAGCCTTCAGGTCTGCCAACCCCATGGAAAATCTGCAAAGCGCTGTGGACAGTCTGGTCCATAGCTCCAATACGTTGTTCATTCTGATCGGCGCGGTCATGGTGCTGGCGATGCACGCCGGTTTCGCCTTTCTTGAAGTCGGCACGGTTCGACAAAAGAACCAGGTCAATGCCTTGTCGAAGATCCTCAGCGATTTCGCCATTTCGACCCTGGCCTACTTCTTTATAGGCTATTGGATTTCCTATGGGGTGACCTTCATGCAACCGGCGGCGGTGATCAATGCTGATCATGGCTATGGGCTGGTGAAGTTTTTCTTCCTGCTGACCTTTGCTGCGGCGATACCCGCGATCATTTCCGGCGGCATCGCCGAGCGTGCCCGCTTCGTCCCGCAGCTGTGTGCAACGGCACTGATCGTGGCGTTCATCTATCCGTTCTTCGAGGGCATGATCTGGAACGGCAACTTTGGCCTGCAAGCCTGGTTGCTGGAGCACTTTGGCGCCAGCTTCCATGATTTCGCCGGCTCGGTGGTGGTCCATGCCATGGGGGGTTGGCTGGCTCTGGCGGCGGTGTTGTTGCTCGGGCCGCGCAATGGTCGTTATCGCGAAGGGCGACTGGTGGCGTTCGCGCCCTCGAGCATTCCCTTTTTGGCGCTGGGGTCGTGGATCCTGATCGTTGGCTGGTTCGGTTTCAACGTGATGAGCGCGCAAACCTTGCAAGGTGTCAGCGGACTGGTGGCGGTGAACTCGCTGATGGCCATGGTCGGCGGCACCGTGGCGGCACTGATCGTCGGGCGCAATGACCCGGGCTTTCTGCATAACGGCCCGCTGGCCGGACTGGTGGCGATCTGTGCCGGTTCCGATCTGATGCACCCGGTGGGCGCGCTGATCACTGGCGTCATCGCCGGCGCATTGTTTGTCTGGTGTTTCACTGCGGCTCAAGTCAAATGGCGCATCGACGATGTGCTGGGGGTTTGGCCGTTGCATGGTTTGTGTGGCGTCTGGGGCGGAATCGCCTGCGGCATTTTTGGCCAAAGTGCGTTGGGTGGGCTGGGCGGCGTGAGTCTGATCAGCCAGTTGATCGGCACTGCGTTGGGGGTGGTTGTGGCGCTGGCTGGTGGCTTTGCCGTGTATGGCGCGATCAAGGCGTTCCATGGTCTGCGCCTGAGTCAGGAAGAAGAGTATTACGGCGCTGACTTGTCGGTGCACAAGATCGGCGCTGTGAGCCAGGACTAGGTTTCTTCGTCGTCAGCGCCAGGATAGAAACCGTGCAACAGACGATAGCGGTCGTGGCGTATCTGGTCGGCCCGCTCCTGTACCTGATGCGCGGGTAATCCCAGCATGATCAGCGCGTGGGAGGCGAGCATCAGGCTCGACTCCAGCAGTTCAGGCACGACTTCGCTGGCGCCGGCTGCCTTCAACTCGGCCAGTTGGCTGTCGTCGCGTGTGCGCACCAGAATCGGCACGGTCGCGTTGAGTCGCCGCGCTTCCTTGAGGATCAGCAATGCGATGTCGGTCTGGTCCACGGCGATGACCAGCAGCCTGGCGCGCTCCAGCCCTATCGCAACCAGCAGTTCACCGCGACGTGAGTCGCCATAATGCACACAGGTTTCACCCACGGCGGCTTCGTGGACACGCACCGGATCAGTATCCAGTGCGATGTAGGGTTGCTGCGCGTTGCGTAGTGCGCGTCCGATTGACTGACCTACACGACCGTAGCCACATATAACGACATGGTTGTGTAACCCGGCATTGAGCGCGCTGATTTCTTCAAGTTTTGCTTCTTCGTTGGGTTTGCGGTGCAGGCGTGCGGCGACGTGGGGTGCGGCGCGCAGCAACACCGGCGTGACGAGCATTGAACAAAAGGTCGCCGCCAGCAGCAGGCCGCCAAAATCCGCGGGCATCAGTTTGTTCTGCTGCATCTGTGCCATCAGCGCAAAGCAGAACTCGCCGCCCTGGGCCAATGCCAGGCCGCTGCGCCAGGCGGTTTCGCCATCGCTGCCACGCCATTTGACCAGCAGCGCAACGACGCTGCCCTTGAGCAGCAACAGCCCCAGGGTCAGGCCGAGAATCAGCAGGCCGTGGCTGGCGAACAACTGCAAGTCGATCAGCATGCCGATACTGACGAAGAACAGCCCGAGCAGGATGTCGCGGAACGGGCGGATGTCGGCCTCGATCTGGTGCCGGTAATGGCTTTCCCCCAACAGCATGCCGGCGAGAAACGCACCCAGGGCAGGGGAGAGGCCGAGCAGGTGCGTCAGCCACGCCGTCAGCAGAACAATGACCAGCGCCAGTAGCACGAACAGTTCCGGGGAACGGGCAGCCGCCACTTCATGGAACAGCCGCGGCAGCAACCAGCGACTGGCCAGCAGCAGGCCGACGAACAATACGACGGTTTTACCCAGCGTCAGTGGTAGCGCCCAATACCAGGCTTGATCGCTGCTACCAGCGAACACGGGCACCAGGGTCAGTAGCAATACCGCCACGACGTCCTGGAACAGCAACACGGCAATGGCATTCTGGCCGTGACTGCTGAAAATCTCGCCGAGACTGCTCAACTCTTTACTAACAATGGCCGTGGAAGACAGCGACAGGCCGGCGCCGAGTAACAGCGCAGGCGTGATCGGCATGCCGAGCAGCATCAGCAAACCACCTAGCAGTATCCCGGAGCACAGCACCTGCAGACTGCCAAGCCCAAACACCACTCGGCGCAACACGAGCATCTTCGACAGGGAAAATTCCAGCCCGAGGGAGAACAGCAGGAACACCACACCCAACTCGGCGAGGTCCGGCAGCTCTTCGCTTTCATTCACCCAGTTGAATGCGGTTGGCCCGATCATCAGTCCCACGCACAGGTAGCCCAGCACCGGTGGCAATCGCAGGCGCTGGAACAGCGCAATCACCACCAGGGAGGAGGCGAGGATGATCAACAGGTTGGCGAACACGAAAAACTCCGGTGATGGGCGCTGGCAATTCAAGCGTAGAGGCAAATAATCCGTGAGCATCGCGCAATGGGTATTGAAGACGACTGATGTGCGTCAGCGTATTGCCGCGGCCCGTTGCCGTTCATGGCTCAAGGGTAGAGTATTCAATGGCTCGACGGCTTTTCGGGGCGGGCCTAGAATAGTCACTTAATTTTTTCGGTTGAGCGCTCATGCTTCCTGAATGTCAGCTGTTCGGCACCCTTGGGTGTCATCTCTGTGAAGTCGCCGAAGCCATGCTGATGGAATTTGTCGAGCGCGAAGGTCTGCTGGTGGAGCTGGTGGATATCGCTAACGACGAAACATGGTTCGAAGCTTACAGTCTGCGTATTCCGGTGTTACGACGGGTCGATACCGGTGCTGAGTTGGCCTGGCCTTTCAGTGCCGAGCAAGTGGTGGCACTCCTGCGTTGATCGGTTTTTGTGGCGGCGAATTTCCCGCCTGTCGAACTTTGCGATTGATCCCCTTGGCTTTACCGGTCGCGTTCGGATACTGTATGCGCATACAGTTATTCGTAATGCCTGCCTTGTCGTCCCTGGTTTTCGGGTTTGACCAGGCAGTCCGGGCGTGAGAGGGATGAATCGTGGTCAATGTCGAACAATTGAAGAACAGCGTGAACCGGATGTCGGCGGATGTGGTGCGCGAGGCGGTCCTCGAGTTGCGTCTGGATGGCCTGGTGACAGAAGGAAAAACCCCCTTCAATAAACTGCATTTCAATACCTGTTTCGCCGAAATCGAAGCCTTGTTCCAGCGCGCGGGCTATCACCGGCAGTTGGATGTCGTGGGCTATCAGGGTTTGTTGTATGCGCTTTATGACCCTGGTCGATGGGAGGCGGTCGATGTGCTGCGCTGGCTCAAGGAGTTCACCGAAGCGGCAGCGCGCACGCAGATACCGGCTTGAGGATTCTCTTCTAGGTTCGTTCCGGCCGCTGTTGGATAATGCCGCCCTGTATTGAGGGTTAGAACTTTCGTATGTCCACTTCATCTTTTTCTGCTGCACACAACCAGGCCAGCACGCTCTACTTGCCGCCTGGTCCGTGGCAGACCGTACTCGATTGTCTGTGCGAACACTTCAGCGCCATCGGTCGTGAACAATGGCTGGACAGAATCGCTCGCGGTCGTGTCCTCGACGGTCACGGGATGCCGATCGCCCTTGATCTGCCTTACAAGGAAGGCTTGCGGATTCATTATTTCCGTGAGGTGCCGGACGAAAAGCCGATCCCGGTGGTTGAGTCGATTCTGTACGCGGATGAGCATCTGGTCGTGGCGGATAAACCGCATTTTCTGCCAGTGACCCCGGCGGGTGAATACGTGGAGCAGACCCTGTTGCGACGGCTGATTCGTCGACTCGATAACCCGCATCTGGTGCCATTGCATCGCATTGACCGGCATACGGCGGGGCTGGTGCTGTTTTCCGCCAACCCTCAGAGCCGTTCTGCCTATCAGTCGTTGTTTCCTACGCGGCAGATCGAAAAGCGCTACGAGGCAATTGCCCAAGCGTTGCCTGAACTCTCTTTTCCATTGGTCCATAAGAGTCGCCTCGTCGATGGTGAGCCTTTCTTCCGCATGCAGGAAGGTCCGGGCGTCAGCAATACCGAAACGGCTATCGAAGTCAGGGAGAAGAATGGTGATCTCTGGCGTTATGCGCTTTACCCGGTGACGGGCAAGAAGCATCAGTTGCGGGTGCACATGACAGCCTTGGGCGCCAGCATCTGCAACGACCCGTTTTATCCGCACGTACTCAAGGATATTGAGGATGACTATGCCAATCCTTTGAAACTGCTCGCTCAGGGGTTACGGTTTGTGGACCCGGTCACCGGTGAGGAAAGAGCATTCGAAAGCACCATCACCCTGCAGTGGTGATCACGAGGTTCAGCGAATCTGCTGATCTTCAGCCACGAAAAAGCCCGCATAAAGCGGGCTTTTCCATATCCGGTTGTCACCGCAAAAATTACAGCTCTTTAACGGTACGAACCTGATCCTTGTTGATGCGGGTCTGCTTGCCATCCAGTTGTTCGAATTCGTAGAAACCCGAATCCTTATCGAACTTTGGCGCGTCGACAGCCTGGATTTCTCGACCGTCATTCAAGGTGATCACTGTAGGCGATGCGCAACCGGCGAGGGTAGCGAGGCCCAGTGCGAGCATGAAAGTGGCGAGGGTCCGTTGAGTCATGAGTGTGTCTCCGAATATGAATTCTTTTGGTTACTGAGCTTGAGACGTGTACAGCGCGTGCAAGTTCCTTCTCCTGTCAGTCTGACACAGAGTTGTGGGCACTTAACAGTTCTGGTGTGTTGAGGTTGGCCAGGCGTGGATCATTGTCGGGGCATTGCAGGGCGGTAGCGCCCAGTTTGCGCATGAGGCGACCCGGGCTGCGTTCGCCGTCGTTCCAGGCACTGTCGAAATCGGCCGAGAGTGCCACGGGGATAATGCACAGCAGAGGTTCCCAATGTTCGCCATGGCGCAGCATCAGCGGTTCGTCCGGGTGCTGGCTGGCGGAGTCGCGCATGCTATTGAGCAGCGCGGCGTCTATGCGTGGTACGTCACAAGGCAGCACCAGCAAATGCGCATGGCGGGCGGCCTTCAGGCCTGCGCGAATACCGGCCAGGGGGCCAGGAAAGTCGCCTTCATCGTCATGAACCAGCTGGTCGGCGTAGGGCGCGTACTTTTCCAGGTTTCTGTTGCAGGAGATGATCAGGTCATCGCTCAGTGAACGGGTTTTGCGGTGCAAGTGGGCAATCAATGGCTCGCCGTGCCATTCCAGCAGCCCTTTGTCCTGACCGCCCATGCGTTGGCCACGACCACCTGCCAGGAGCAGAATGGAGCAGGGCGGCAAATGTGTATTCGAGGTCATGGCAGGTCTCCATGGGGGCGGCGAAAAAATGAGGCGCTGTGATATAACACCGGGCTGTTTCTCCTACAACTGGATGAGCCTATGAAAGCCAAGGCTGATGTACCTTTCGCACCGCTCAACATCGCGGTGCTGACGGTCAGCGATACCCGTACCCTGCAAACCGATACCTCAGGCCAGGTCTTCGTCGACCGTTTGAGCGCTGCCGGCCATAACCTGGCAGCCCGGGTTCTGCTCAAAGATGATCTCTACAAAATTCGCGCGCAAGTCGCCAACTGGATTGCCGACGATGTCGTGCAGGTGGTGCTGATCACTGGCGGTACCGGTTTCACGGGACGCGACAGCACTCCGGAAGCGGTGAGTTGCCTGCTGGATAAACAGGTCGACGGTTTTGGTGAGCTGTTCAGGCAGATATCTGTGGCGGATATTGGCACCTCTACTGTTCAGTCCCGTGCCCTGGCCGGCTTGTCCAATAGCACGCTGGTCTGCTGTTTACCGGGTTCGACCAATGCCGTGCGCACCGGTTGGGATGGCATTCTTGCCGAGCAGCTGGATTCTCGGCACCGCCCGTGCAACTTCGTGGCTCACCTTAAACAGGCGGCACCCTGTGAATCCCGCGGGTAAGCCAGGCAAGACCGGCAGTTTGTTGGCTGTCGAGGTGGCGCTGGCTCGCTTGCTGGCAATGGCCGAAGCCTCACCGATTCGTGAGCGTGAACGCTTGCCATTGGCGCAGGTTCAGGGCCGGGTGCTAGCCGATGACCTGGTCTCGACGCTTGATCTGCCACCTTGGCCCAACAGTGCCATGGACGGCTATGCCTTGCGCGTGGCCGACTGGATTGGAGAGCCACTGGTGGTCAGCCAGAAGATTTTTGCCGGTCAGGCTCCGGAGCCCTTGAAGCCTGGCACCTGTGCACGAATCTTCACCGGTGCGCCAGTGCCCGCCGGTGCTGATTGCGTCGAGATGCAGGAAAATACCGAGGTTCAGGCGGATGAGCGGGTATGTTTCACCGAAACCATGACCCCCGGACAAAACATTCGTCCTCAAGGCCAGGAAGCCACTGTTGGTGAATTGATTCTGCCAGCCGGAACGCGCCTCGGGCCGATCGAACAGGGGTTGGCTGCATCGCTGGGATGCGCAGAGCTGGACGTCATTCGCAAGGTTCGCGTTGCTGTTCTGTCCACCGGGGATGAACTGATTGAACCGGGTCAGGCTCTGGGGCCGGGACAGATCTACAACAGCAATCGAGTGTTGCTGTGCAGTTGGTTGCAGCGCCTGGGCTGTGAGGTGATCGATGCCGGAATTCTTCCGGATGATTTAGCGACCACCCGCACTCAACTGGGTGAATTGAAAGATGTCGATCTGATCCTTTCCACCGGTGGTGTCTCGGTGGGAGAGGCTGACTTTCTGGGCATTGCCTTGCGTGAAGAGGGCGAGTTGACGTTGTGGAAACTCGCCATCAAACCCGGCAAACCGCTGACATTCGGGCATTTTCGCGGCGTACCTGTGATTGGTTTGCCTGGCAATCCGGCTTCAACGCTGGTGACCTTTGCTTTGTTGGCAAGGCCCTATCTCTTGCGCCGACAGGGTGTAAAAGAGGTTGAGTCCCTGAAGTTTCAGGTGCCTGCAGGGTTTGCATGGCCAAAAGCAGGCAATCGACGCGAGTACTTGCGCGGACGTCTGGAGAATGGCCGGGCAATTATCTACAGGAATCAAAGTTCTGGTGTACTGCGGAGCGCTGCCTGGGCGGATGGTCTGGTTGAGGTGGTGGAGGATCGCACGCTGATCGAAGGTGACTACGTGGGCTTCATCCCGCTGAGCGAAGTCCTGAGCTGACTCCTGCCGCTGGCTTACTGCGCAAACCCGGTTGATCGAACCGGGTTTTGCGTTCATGGCTTACCCTTGGTGAGCCAGGAGTGTCACGAGCTGGTCGAAACGGCTATTGGCGATCCAGGCCAGAACCCCGATGACGACGGCTGTACCAATAGCCGAATAGGCGAGCCGGTGTTTTATGGATTTGAGGTCACTACGGACTTCATCCATGTCTCGTCGGATGTATTTGAGGTGTGCCTCCAATTCAACGACGCGAGATTCCATAGCAGCTTCTCCAATGGGCTTTGCGCTGTTTTTGAATTCAGCTTGATGATTGGCGCGTTTTTCTGCGAACGGTGCAACCGGAATGACCGGTGACCTGATCTCTTGGCTTTGCATGGCACGTCCCTGTGTAGTTCCTGCTGATGTTTGATAACTGCAGGCGCCAAGGTGTACCACTCGCACTGGTCGGTCAATTGAGCCGATTCCTCATGTTTTGTAAGAAAAAGTCCCGCCTTGTAGGACGCCCTATGGCTCGACTTCAAATAATTCAAATTCTTGCGACTTTTATGTGGCGAGATGAGGTCAACATCTTCCATACGGAATTCAATCATGGGAGTGACAACTAATGAGCGAACGCAAGGCGCTGTTGATTCTGCATGGCAAGCAAGCGCTCAACGAGGCGGTTCGTTCTGCCGTTGCGGACAAGCGCAAACAGGGTTGGGAGCTGGCCGTTCGAGTGACCTGGGAAGCGGGCGACGCACAGCGTCTGGTAGATGAAGCGCTGGCGGCAGGCTACACGCAGATCATCGCCGGTGGCGGTGACGGTACCTTGCGTGATATTGCCGAAGCCTTGGCGGCGCATTCGACGAAGGCCAGTCTGGTACTGATGCCCTTGGGGACCGCCAATGATTTTGCGCGTGCCGCCGGCGTGCCTCTGGAGCCCGCGCAAGCGCTGGAACTTCTCGACATTGCACCGAGCGCCATTGATCTGGGGGAGGTCGGCGGGCAGGTGTTCCTGAATATGGCCACGGGCGGTTTTGGCAGTCAGGTCACGGCAAACACCTCGGAGGACTTGAAAAAAATCCTCGGGGGCGCGGCTTACCTGTTCACCGGTTTATCGCGCTTCAGTGAGTTGCATGCAGCCTATGGCGAGTTGCAGGGGCCTGATTTCCAGTGGAGTGGCGAGCTGTTGGCATTGGGCATCGGCAATGGCCGACAGGCCGGCGGTGGACATGTGTTGTGTCCAGAAGCGCTGGCTGACGACGGTCTGCTGGACATCAGTATTCTGCCTGCGCCGCAGGAAGTCGTCGGCACCTTGAAAACCCTGCTGGCCGATGGCTTCGGCATCGACAACATGTTTGTACGAGTCCGGTTGCCATGGGTCGAAATCAAGGTCTCGGAAGGCCTCTACATCAACCTCGATGGCGAACCTCTGGAAGGTGACAACTTGCGTTTCTCGACACGTCCAGCGGCACTGCGCGTGCATTTACCTGAAAACTCGCCGCTGCTGGGGTCATCGCAATTGATCAATCATCCAGGCTGATGATCTGCTCGCGCACGGCGAACAGCACCAGGCCCGCCACATCGTAGATCTGCAAGCGCTTCATGATCTGCGAGCGGTGGGTTTCAACGGTCTTGATGCTGAGGCCCAGGCCATTGGCAATTTCCCGGGTGGATTTTCCGCGAACGATCAGCCGAAGGATTTCCAGCTGACGCGCCGTCAAGTTGTGTGAGTCTGCAGGTTCCGGCTGGTTTTTCTGAGTTCGGGTCAGCGCCTGGTTGATGACGGTGTGGGCGATGGCCGGGCTCAGGTAGCGTTCGTTGTTACGCAAGGCATCCAGGGCATGTTCGAGCTCGGTGGCCGTGGTGTCCTTGAGCAGGTAGCCATGTGCACCGGATTCCAGTGCCTGCATGATGAGTGCTGGATCAGTGTGCATCGACAGGATCAGCACCTTGCTCTGCGGGCGTACTCGCTTGAGTCGCAGCAATGCGTCAAGGCCACTGGTTTCCTTCATGGAAATATCCAGCAGGATGATGTCGGGGGACAGTTGCTCGACCATCTCGAGCAACTGCGAGCCGTCATTGGCCTCACCGATTACCGCGTAGCCGGGAATATCCAGCACCAGAGCGCGCACGCCTGCCCTGATAAGCGAGTGGTCATCCACCAGAAGTAAGTTACAAGTCAACGCATAACCTTATTCGTACTGGCCCGTTCGAGCGCACGAGGCGCCCAGGGGAAGAGTGCTTCGATTTGAGTGCCTTTGCCCGGCTCGCTGGTCACGCTCAGAGTGCCTCCCAGCTGATTGATCCGTTCCGACATCCCTGCCATTCCACGTTGCCCCTCACGACCTGGATCGGTCGCTGGCGCGAATCCCAGGCCATCGTCACTGATCAACAGTGTCAGGCCCTGAGGTAGACGTTGCAGGCGGACCAACAGATTTTTCGCTTCGGCATGGCGCAATATATTGGTCACCGCTTCCTGAGTGATTCGAAAGGCAGCCAGCGTCATTTCCTCCGGTATACCTGCCAAACGCTGATGGCATTCCAGGCTCCAGTGCACCGGCGTGTTGGCCAGCGTCTTGAGTAAATGCGCCCGCAGACTGGCTTCCAGCCCGAGACTGGTCAGTTGCCTCGGATTGAGAATGGCCGATACGTCTCGCACTTTGGTCAGGGTTTCTTCCAGCGTGTCACAGAGCACCGAACATTGTCCCTGTAGTTCTTCAGGCATTCGGCGCTTGAGCCAGTCGCTTTGAAGTTTTGCCGCAGTCAGCAATTGGCCGATGTCATCATGCAGTTCCCGACTGAGCCGGTGACGTTCGTTTTCCTGAACCTCCAACAGTCGGTCAGCCAACTCCTGGGGTTGAAACTTTATCGACTTGCGCGAAAGACAATGCTGCACCCAGACGCAGGCCAATGCGGCGATATTGAGTACCAGCAGACTCAGCGGCAGGCGAATGGACAGGCTATAAATCAGCAGGCTGCCAAGCGCCGAGCAGGTACACAACACAAGCGTGACCAAGCGCGCGTTTTTTGGGGAGGGTGGCCTTAGGGTGATTGACTTGAGGCTGGCGTACATAGCGGATGGAGCCAATGGATGTTCGCTGCGGGAAGACCGGTCATCGTGGATGACGGGTCTCTGTCTGGAGTCACTCTGCCATTAATTGACGTCAACTAATGGGCGGCATAATACCACTTAAGATACCGTTGGTCGCGTTTGGTATATATGTCTGCAGAGTCAGGAAACAAGAGGTTATGGAAGGCAGTTCCATAATGGAAAAAGTTGGGTGGCAGGATTGGTTTATTGCTTTCGAGTTGTCGTTAGCAGGTATGAAATATTTAATTGCGACATGACCTCGTTAACGTTAAAGAGGCGGTCATGGCAATAAAAATTCGGAGCGCCGCATAGTGCTCCGATAAGTTCAGGCTTGCCGACCCGAAAAGGAAACGAGTGTGAACGGTTTGGAATTAGCGGGGGGCTGAAACTGACTGTGTCCGACCTGAAAGGCGAAGGCTTCGATCAGGGAGGTCTGTTCACTGTCATCAAGGCTGAGTTGGCCGGTCTTCTGATCAATAAGCTCGAGTTGCCAGGCGATCAACGTCAGGCAATCTTTCAGCGCATCCAAGGCCTGGTCGTGCAAGTCCATGTGATTCTGGGCGTGGCTCAGCAAACCATGAATGAGCAGCGAAAACTCCGAAACGGCTGCCAGAGCCAGCGCATCAGCCTTGTTGGCCAGTTTGAGCAGGGTGCTAAGCATGCAGTCGATGGCGTCCTTGTCATTGCTGATCAGTTGCAAATGACTCAGGCATTCCTCGGTTTTAACCAGGAGTGTCTCTGCTTCGACGAGAAACTCCGGGAGCCGTTGAGCCCACTCTTTACGATCGTTCGGCATGCTTATCTCCACAACGTCATGTCAAATGAGGGGATGTCGTGTGTGTCGACGGGGACGATCAGAGTCCCCGCATTGCCATGCCGTCGTGAGATCGCGCGCCGGCCTGCCTGGGTGCAGGCTGGGGAATTCGATAGGGTGGATGGCCACTTACCTGCGATCGCACACAAAAGCCTGACTCCGTTCATGCAATGAGAATGGCGTCACATTAATGGCTATTGGATATTGCGAATATCAGGTTGGACCTGATTGCTACTAGGGGAATCCCTTACACGGGGGAACCAGCCGAACGAAACGAGGTCTCGCGGCAGGCAATGGGGCAGATGAAATCGCCTGGCCAGTAAAGCATGATGTTAATGTGACATCAACGTTTGGTCGTGGCATTTTACACGGGGGTCAAGGTCCGGCAAAAACAGCCGATAACCCCCTTTAGTGAATTCATCAGAACAAGCCCAGGAGTCATTGATGGCCGGCATTCTCGACACGGTAGACCAACGCACGCAACTGGTGGGTGAGAATCGCCTGGAAATTCTCATGTTCCGGCTGGCCGGACGGCAATTGTTCGCGATCAACGTCTTCAAAGTGCAGGAAGTGCTGCAACTGCCGAAGCTGACCCTGATGCCCCAGCGTCATCCGTTTGTCTGCGGTGTGGTTAATTTGCGTGGCCAGACCCTGCCGGTGATCGACCTGTCCCAGGCCATCGGTATGCGTCCGCTGGTGCCAAGCCCGACCAGTACGATCATCGTCACCGAGTACAACCGTTCGGTGCAGGCGTTCCTGGTCGGTGGTGTGGACCGTATCGTCAACATGAACTGGGAAGCCATTCTGCCGCCGCCGGCCAGCGCCGGTCGTCAGCATTATTTGACGGCCATCAGCAAGGTCGACGATCAGTTGGTGGAAATCATCGACGTCGAAAAAGTCCTGGCGGAAATCGTCCCGTACAACGCCAAGGTATCGCGCGACAAACTCGACGATCCGGTTCTGGAACGCGCCCGTGGCCGTGAAGTGTTGCTGGTAGACGACTCGAACGTTGCCCTGTCGCAATTGCGTGACACCCTGGGTCAGTTGGGCGTGAAGATGCACATCGCCAGCGATGGCTTGAAGGCACTGAACATGCTCAAGGCCTGGGCCGATACCGGTGTGAACATGACCGACAAACTGCTGATGATCTTCACCGACGCGGAAATGCCGGAGATGGACGGCTATCGCCTGACCACGGAAATCCGCAACGACCCGCGTCTGCGTGGCCTTTATGTGGTTCTGCATACCTCGTTGTCCGGCAGCTTCAACGACTCGATGGTGAAGAAGGTCGGCTGCGACAACTTCCTCTCCAAATTCCAGCCGGACAAACTCGTCGATGTGGTGCGCCAGCGCTTGATGCTCGATGAAGTGCCTGCCTGATAACGGTGCAGGCTGACCTGAAGTCAGCCTTTGATTCGGCGATCAAGCTCGTATAGGGTGGCGTTTTTGCCCACCAGGGAGCTGGCCATGTTGCGTCTGAGCGCGCTTTATCGTTATCCGTTGAAATCCGGCAAGGGCGAGACCCTGCAGCAGGTCAGCCTCGACAAGCTGGGCCTGAACGGTGATCGACGCTGGATGCTGGTGGACGAGGCCAGCGGGCGCTTTCTGACTCAACGTGCAGTGGCGCAGATGAGTCAGCTGTCGGCGTTGTGGAATGCCGACGGTGGCTTGACCCTCAGTGCGCCGGGCCGCTCACCGATCGATATCGCCTTGCCTGCCAGCGACGCGGAACTGCGTGGCGTGACCATTTGGCGCGATACGTTGCGTGTGCCGGATGCCGGTGACGAGGCGGGTGCCTGGGTCAGCGAATTCATTGGCAAACCGACTCGCCTGGTACAAGTACCTCTTGATCGCGCACGGACCACTCAGGCCGGCTACGGCAAGGATGACGATCAGGTGGCCTTCGCCGATGGCTTTCCGCTGTTGCTGATCGGACAGGCCTCACTGGAGGACTTGTCGCAAAAAGTCGGGCGCCCGCTGGAAATGCTGCGCTTTCGGCCCAACCTGGTGATCGAGGGCAGCGAGGCGTATGCCGAAGATGGCTGGAAGCGTATCCGCATCGGCGATGTCGAGTTCCGCGTGGTCAAGTCGTGTTCACGTTGCATTCTGACCACCATCGACCCGCAAACCGGTGAGCGTAGCGAAGATCGCGAACCTCTGGCCACGTTGCAGAAATACCGTGCCGAAGCCGATGGTGCGATGTTCGGGCAGAACCTGGTCAACGACAGCAATGGCCGACTTGAAGTCGGTATGCCGGTGACGGTTCTGGAATAAGACAATCTGGCTGACTGCCCTTGAACAAAAAGTGCCCGTGTCCAAGGACACGGGCATTTTTTTGTCGCTGTGAAAACCCAGGGGTTTAGCCGCGGTATTCGCACAGGTAAGCGGTGTCGACGGCCACTTTCAGCTGGAACTTGCTGTTGGCGGGCACGTTGAACTGGCTGCCGGCGGCGAAGGTTTCCCAGTCGCTGCTGTCCGGCAGTTTGACGGTCAGGGCGCCGGACACCACGTGCATGATTTCACGCTGGCTGGTGCCGAATTCGTATTCGCCCGGTGCCATGACGCCGATGGTCGCAGGACCTTCAGCGGTGCCAAAGGCGATCGACTTGACGGTGCCGTCGAAGTACTCGTTGACTTTAAACATGGGCGATTCCTCGAAAAGGGCTGAAAAGGGCCGGCCAGTATGCACAAGGGGCCCCGCGCCGTCACCTCTCCAAAGGAGGGAAAATATGCGGTAACAGACGCGCCGTATTGCGCGCATCCTCCAGCGCCCGGTGTTGCTGGCCATTGAATTGCAGGCCAGCCAGTTGCAGGGCGCCATTGAGCCCCAACGGACGCTCCAGTCGATGGGCCTTGGCAAAGCGCTGTTTGAGGTTGATGTGCGGCACGCGGCTCAGGGCGCTGTCGAGTTGCAGGCGCTGCCATTCCTGAAGCAGTTGCTTGCGATCGTAATCGCCCCAACTGACCCAGCCTTCCAGGTGCGAATGATGTGGCCCGAGCCACTGCTCGAACGACGGCCAGACCTCGCTCAACAGCTCGGCCATATCGACGTTGGCCTGAGTAATGTGCGTCAGCTCCCGGCAAAACGGCGTCAGCAGGGGCCGCCGCAATGGCCGCACGAAGCGCTGGAAATGATCCACTTCACGCCCCTTGCGGTCCACCAGGGTGGCGCCGATTTCGATGACTTCCATTTCCGTTACTGGCCAACCACCCTCATCGGTGGTGGCTTCTAGATCAATGACCAGCCAGTGAGGCATCGCAGGGTTCCTGGTATCCGCGTCCTGATAGGGCTTGAGCGTAGCCAAACCCGGCGGATCCGCCTAGCGGCTTATTCGACCTCCAACAAAATCTGACGATTTTTCACCTGGTCACCGACCCTGACCTGCAAGCGTTTGAGCACGCCGTCGATGCCCGACTTGAGCGGATGCTCCATTTTCATCGCCTCCAGCACCACCAATAACTGGCCTTTACTGACCGGGCTGCCCTCAGTCACCAGCACGTCGACGATCGCCCCGTCCATCGGAGCCTTGAGGGTGCCGGTGCTGACGCTGGCCTGGCTGTTGACCACGGCCTGCGTCCGGTCCTCCAACCGCACACTGCCGGGACGGGTGAACAGCCAGAGTTGTCCTGCCTCGAGACGATAAGCATTACGTCGCCGGATACCGTTGATTTCCAGGCTGGCCCAGCGTCCATCGCACTGGATGACCTTCAATTCAAAGGGCGTTGTGGCGACTTGAATCCGATACGGTTCACCCGGCACAGCGTTCAATTCCACTGACCACTCCTGATCCTCAAGGCCGATTCGATAGTGCAACGGCACGCTGGCGTTGTTGCGCCAACCGGCCAGTGGCGCGTGATGAACCTGCGCCGAGGCCTGATAGAACAGCGCAGCAGCGATGGCCAGTTCTTCGGCGCTCGGCACATGCGCATGCAGGCAAGGATGCTCGGAAAAGTGTGCCGGGATGAACCCGGTGCTGAACTCGCCACTGATGAACTGCGGGTGTTCGAGCAGGCTGGCGAGCAAGCGCTGATTGCTTTGCACGCCGAGCAGCACGCTGTCCTGAACCGCCCGCAGCAATTTGCGCCGGGCTTCTTCGCGGGTGGCGCCGTGGGCGATGATCTTGCCCAGCATCGGGTCATAAAATGGGCTGACTGTCTGGCCTTCGATCAAGCCATGATCGATCCGCACGCCGCTCTGCAACGCAGGCTCCCAGGCGGTGATGCGACCGGTCTGTGGCAGAAAACCGTGTGCCGGATCTTCGGCGTACAAACGGACTTCCATGGCATGGCCGTTGAGCTGAACCTGCTCCTGGCGCAAGGGTAGCGGCAGTCCTTCGGCGACGTGCAACTGCCAGGCCACCAGATCGAGGCCGGTGATCAATTCGGTCACCGGGTGCTCCACCTGGAGTCGGGTGTTCATCTCCAGAAAGTAAAACTGCCCACGCGCATCCAGCAGGAACTCGACAGTGCCAGCGCCGACGTAATTCACTGCGCGCCCCGCCTTGAGCGCCGCTTCACCCATGGCCTGACGCAACTCGGCGTTCATCACCGGGCAGGGCGCTTCTTCGATGACTTTTTGATGGCGACGCTGGATCGAGCAATCGCGTTCGCCAAGGTAGATAAGGTTGCCGTGCTGGTCGCCGAACAGTTGAACTTCGACGTGACGCGGGTCGATCAGCGCTTGCTCGAGAATCAGTTCGTCACTGCCAAACCCGTTCAGCGCTTCGGAGCGGGCGGTTCGCAGTTGTTCGAGCAAATCATTGGCCTCGTGCACCAGGCGCATGCCACGCCCGCCACCGCCGGCACTGGCCTTGATCATCAGCGGATAGCCGATGTCTGCGGCTTCGCGGCTCAGGGTGGCGTCGTCCTGTTCTTCGCCCTGATAACCCTTGATGCACGGCACACCGGCATCGAGCATGGCGAGTTTCGACAGGCGTTTGCTGCCCATCAGTTCGATGGCTTCGGGGCTGGGGCCAATAAAGGTGATGCCGGCATTCTGGCAGGCGCGGGCGAACCCGGCGTTTTCCGAGAGGAAGCCGTAGCCTGGATGGATTGCGTCAGCACCCGTGCGCCGGGCGGCGTCGAGAATGGCCGGGATATTCAGATAGGACTGCTGCACCGGTGCCGGGCCGATGCTCACGGCTTCGTCAGCCAGCTGCACATGCAGCGCATCGGCGTCGGCATCGCTGAACACCGCGACCGTGCGATAGCCCAGAGCCTGGGCGGTGCGCTGGATGCGGCAGGCGATTTCACCGCGGTTGGCGATCAGGATTTTGCTGAAGGCGGGCATTGGGTCTTCTCTGGAGTTGTGCGGTGAAAGTGATGGCCTCTTCGCGAGCAAGCTCGCTCCCACAGGGGAATGCATTTCAAATGTGGGAGCGGGCTTGCTCCGGGCGGCGTTCCGACGATGCTTTTAAAGGGCCCAGCCCGGTTTACGTTTCTGCACGAAGGCCATGGTCCCCTCAATACCTTCAGCCCCGGTCACCGCCTCGCTGAACCAGTCGGCCGCTTCATCCAGCAACGCATTCGATGGCTGTCCGGCACTCGCGAGCAAGAGTTTTTTGGTCGTCGCATTGGCCTCAGGCGCGCAGCACAACACATGGGCCAGAATTTCATCGAGACGCTCGGCCAACGCTTGCGCGTCATGCTCGACAAAATGCACCAACCCCATGCGTCGTGCCTGTGTGCCATCGAAACGTGCCGCGGTCAGCGCCAGTCGACGCGTCTGGGTCAGGCCGATGCGCTGCACCACGAACGGCGCGATTTGCGCCGGCAGCAGACCGAGGCTGGTTTCCGGCAGACCGAATTGCGCCTGATGATCGGCCAAGGCGACGTCGCTGACGCAGGCCAGCCCAAAACCACCGCCGAGCACCGCGCCTTGCAGCACCGTGATCACCACTTGTGGTGCGTGTTGTACCTCTTGCAGCAGCGCACCGAATGCGCGATTCAAGTCGCGATACGCGCTCGGGCCTTGAGCGCGTGCGTTGGCCATGTCCTTGATGTCGCCACCAGCGCAAAAATGCCCGCCCGCACCACCGATCACCAGCGCGCGAATGGCTCGGTCGTCACGCACCGCCGCCAGCACCGCACGCAGTTCGGCGACCATCTGCAAGCTCATGGCGTTGCGGCTTTCGGAGCGGTTGAGGGTGATGTGCAGGACACCGTTATGCGGTTCGAGCAGCAAGGTCTGGCAAACCGGCAAAGTGCTCATTTCTTTTTCCCCGGCAGGATGCCCATGAGTTTGCAGATGATCCCCAGCATGATTTCGTCGGCACCGCCGCCGATCGACACCAGCCGCACGTCACGGTAAGCGCGGGCCACCGGGTTGTCCCACATGAAGCCCATGCCGCCCCAGTATTGCAGGCAGCTGTCGCTGACTTCCCGGCCCAGCCGTCCGGCCTTGAGTTTGGCCATCGACGCCAGACGGGTGACGTCCTGGCCTTTGATGTATTGCTCGGTGGCTTGATAGACCAATGCCCGCAGGCATTCGATTTCGGTTTGCAGTTCGGCCAGGCGGAAGTGGATGACCTGATTGTCGATCAGCGCATTGCCGAAGGTTTTGCGCTCCTTGCAGTACTCGATGGTGCTGTCGACGCAGTACTCCAGGCCCTTGATCATGTTTGCCGCGCCGAACAGCCGTTCCTCCTGGAACTGCAGCATCTGCATCATGAACCCCGCGCCTTCATGGCCGATGCGGTTGCGTTGCGGCACGCGCACGTTGTCGAAAAACACCTGGGCGGTTTCTGAACTGCGCATGCCGAGCTTGTCCAGGTGCGAGCTGAGGCTGATACCAGGGGTGTTCATCGGCACCATGATCAGCGATTTGTTGATGTGCGGTTTGTCGTCCGAGGTGTTGGCCAGCAGACAGATGAAATCGGCACTCGGTGAGTTGGTGATCCACATCTTGCTGCCGTTGATCACGTAGTCGTCGCCGTCCTTGCGGGCGGTGGTTTTCAAACCGGCCACGTCGGAACCAGCGCCGACTTCGGATACACCGATGCAACCGACCTGCTCGCCAGTGATCGCCGGACGGAGAAACTCTTCGCGCAGTTCATCGGAGCCGAAACGCGCCAACGCCGGGGTGCACATGTCGGTCTGTACGCCGATGGACATCGGAATGCCGCCGCAGTGGATGGTGCCGAACTCTTCAGCCGCGACGATCGAATAGCTGTAATCGAGCCCCATGCCGCCAAACTTTTCCGGTTTGGAAATCCCCAGCAGGCCGAGGTCCCCGGCCTTGCGGAAGATCTCGTGGATCGGAAAGCGCCCGGCCTTTTCCCATTCCTCGACGTGAGGATTGATCTCGTGATCGACGAATTGGCGGACGGTGCGGCGCAGTGCTTCGTGTTCCTGGGTGAAGATCATTTTTTATTGTTCTCCTGAGCGCCCTTAGAAACGGGCTACGCCAAAACTGTTGGTTTGCAGCGGCCACACGTCGGCTTCATGACAGATATCCAGCAAGTACCCGAGCAAGGTCCGGGTATCCCGCGGATCAATCAACCCGTCGTCCCACAAACTGGCGCTGCCATAGAGTGCGGTGGACTGGCTGTCGAGTTTCTGCGCGGTGACTTGTTCCAGCATGTCGAGCATTTTCGGGTCGGGCACCAGGCCGTCCTTGGCCTGCTTGGCCTCGGTGACGATTCGCAGCACTTTGCCGGCCTGGGCGCCGCCCATCACCGCCGTGCGGCTGTTGGGCCAGGCAAAAATGAAGCGCGGGTCGAGGCCGCGGCCGCACATCGCGTAGTTGCCGGCGCCGTAGGAGCCACCGACGACGATGGTCAGTTTAGGCACCCGGGCGTTGGCCACCGCTTGAATCATTTTCGCGCCGTGTTTGATCACGCCTTGCTGCTCCGACTCGGTGCCGACCATGAACCCGGTGGTGTTGTGAAAAAACAGCAGCGGCGTCTGGCTTTGGTCACAGAGCTGAATGAACTGCGCCGCCTTGCTCGCACCCTTGGGCGTGATCGGCCCATTGTTGCCAATGAACCCGCAGGCGCGGCCTTGAATCTGCAAATGGCCGCAGACGGTTTGCTGATCGAACTCACCCTTGAATTCGAGAAAGTTAGAGCCGTCGGCAATCCGCGCGATGATTTCGCGCACGTCGTAAGGTTTTTTCGCGTCGTCCGGAATCAGCCCGAGCAACTCGTCGATGGGGTAGAGCGGTTCTTCCCACCGACGTTCGGGTACCCAGGGCAACTGATCATTCCACGGCAACAGGCTGACAATCTCGCGCACCTGGCGCACGCCATCGGCATCGTTCTCGGCCAGGTATTCCGCGGTGCCGGCGATTTGCGCATGCATCTCGGCGCCGCCCAGTGCTTCATCGGTGGCGACTTCGCCGGTGGCAGCCTTGAGCAGCGGCGGGCCGGCCAGAAACAGCTTGGCCTTACCACGCACCACCACCACGTAATCCGACAACCCCGGCTGATAGGCGCCGCCCGCCGTGGCCGAGCCATGGACTACGGTGATTTGCGGCAGGCCCATGGCCGACATCCGCGCCTGATTGGCAAAGCTGCGGGCACCTTCGACGAAAATCTCCGCCGCGTAATTGAGGTTGGCGCCACCGCTTTCGGCCAGGGTAATGACCGGCAGTTTGTTCTCCATGGCGATCTGTTGCAGGCGCAGGGATTTTTTCAAACCGCTGGGGGAAATGGTCCCGCCCTTGATCGCACTGTTGTTCGCCACCACCAGTGCCCGCACGCCGGACACGTAGCCGATCCCGGCGATCAATCCGCCGCCTGCGGAGCTGCCATCTTTGTCGTCGTGCAGCTTGTAGCCGGCGAGGCTCGCCAGTTCGAGAAACGGTGCGCCAGGGTCCAGCAGCAGATTGAGGCGTTCGCGGGGCAACAATTGGCCGCGCTTGTCAAACCTGGGTTTTGCTTCGGCCGCCTTGTTCAGCAGGTTCTGTTCGAGCTGGCGGACGTGCTCGATGCCGACCAGCATCGCAGCGCGATTGCGCGCGAACTGTTCGCTGAACGGGTCCACTTGCGAATGAATCACCGGCATGACTTATTCCTTATCCTTGAGGACGTCCGGCAAGTAGGCGCGATGGAAGCCGTTATACGACTCGCTGATCTGCGCCTTGTGTATCGGCCAGGCGCGCCCGCCCAGGCTGGCGGCGCCGTCGATGCGCAAGGTGCTGCCACTGACAAAAGCCGCGGCCGGGCTAAGCAGGAAAACGATTGCCGCGCTGACTTCCGATTCGGTGCCGATGCGTTTCAGTGGAACGTGCTCACGCAACGTCGGGATCACCGCTTTGAACGCGCCTTCGTAGGTGTCCATGCCACTGGACGCGATCCAGCCCGGCGCCACGGCGTTGACTCGCACCCCGGCATAACCCCATTCGAACGCGGCAGTCTTGGTGAGGTTGTCCATGCCCGAACGCGCCGCACCCGAGTGGCCCATGCCGGGCATGCCGCCCCACATGTCGGCGAGCATGTTGACGATGGCGCCGCCGTGCGTGCTCATGGACTGGTTGAACACTTCCCGGGCCATCAGGAAGCCGCCCATCAGGTTGGTGCGCAACACCGTGTCGAAACCTTTTTGATTGATCGATGCCAGTGGTGACGGGTACTGCCCGCCGGCATTGTTGACCAGACCGTGAATCGGTCCGTGCTTGCGGATCAACTCACTGACCACATGCTTGACCGCTTCTTCCTCACGAATATCGCAGACCATCCAGTCAGCCTTGCCGCCATCTTCGGTAATCTCGGCGGCGACGTTTTTCAGCTTGTCAGCCTTGCGCCCGAGCAGCAGCACATGGGCGCCGAGGGCCGCCAGTTCGTGCGCGGTGCAACGGCCGATGCCGCTGCCGCCACCGGTGACGATGATGTTTTGGCCTGCAAACAAATCGGCTTTGAAAATCGAATCGTAAGCCATGGCGACAGTCCTCTAGTTGACCTGGTCGGCGATGCGCTGAGGCACCGGTATCTGGATTTCCAGCAGTTGCTGGGCGAAGGCTTTGCCTTGCGGATCGATCCGCAGGCTGGCCACGCCACCGCCTCCCAGGGCGTTTTCCAGCAGAAAATTAAGGCTGTGGGTGCCCGGCAGGTACCAGCGTTCGACACGTCCGTGGATCGGGTCGAGGACATGACTCATCCAGTCGACGATCACTTCCGGCGTCAAGGCTTCGGCAATCCACGGCAGGTACTCCGGCTCACGGGCCATGACGCCGATGTTGCTGTGATTGCCCTTGTCACCGGAGCGCGCCACGGCGAGTTTGACCAGGGTCACGCTGGCATCGGCCCGGCCTGAGGGTTTCGGTGGGGCGCACGCCACGGGAAGGTCGGCGGTGTCGAGTACATCAACGGCGGGCAGGGCGCAAGGGTGGCGCTGGCCCTTGAGATCAATTTCCAGCGTGCAGGCGGTTTTGTCGATAAGGAACGAGAACAGCCGGATCAGCGGATACACCGTCGGCCGTCCACCGACAATCCCGGTCAGTCCCGGCGCCATGCCGGTGGCGGCCTGGGCGATCTCACGGGAGAACACAATCAACGCCTGTTTACCCGGATGGCGCACCGCGAGTTTGATCACCACTTCGCGGCTGTCCTGACGCTGACCGTGGGGGCCGTAAGTGGCTTCGCTGCCGAGCAGTTCGATGTTCACTTCGCTGTAGGGTGGCCAACCGCGCTGGCTGAAGATGTCCGACGTCTTGTTGATGATGGCTTCGCTGACTCGACGCGCCTTGTCGACCGCATCGATCCCGGCGATCAGGCAACTGGCGGTGCAGCGGAAACCGTCCGGGTACGTCGCGCTGACCTTGTACTGATCGGTCGGCGGCAAGCCTTTTGCGCCGTGCACCTGAACCGCATTTTTGCCTTGTTGCACGAGTTTGACTTCAGTGAAATCGCAGACCACGTCCGGCAGCAGATAGGCCTGCGGGTTGCCGATTTCATACAGCATCTGCTCGCCGACCGTCAGGGGGGTGACCAGTCCGCCGGAGCCTTCGGGTTTGCTGACGATGAACTGGCTGTCGGCGCTGACTTCGACGATGGGGAAGCCGATGTGTTCGTAGTCGGGCACCTCGCGCCAATCGGTGAAGTTGCCGCCGGTGCACTGGGCGCCACATTCGATGATGTGCCCGGCCAATGCGGCTTGGGCGAGTTTGTCGTAGTTGTGCCACGACCAGCCGAACTCATGCACCAGCGCGGCGCTGACCACGGCGCTGTCGACCACGCGCCCGGTGATGACGATGTCGGCGCCCAGACGCAGGGCTTCGACGATGCCCGGTGCGCCGAGGTAGGCGTTGGTCGAGACACACATCGGCGGCAAGGGCGCGCCGCTGAACATTTCATGGATACCGCTGCCGCCCAGCTGTTTGAGCTGCGGCTGCAGGTCATCGCCCAGCAGCACGGCGATTTTCAGCGCCACTCCGGCCTTGTCACAGACCGCTTGCAGGGCGGCGGCGCAGGCTTGCGGGTTGACCCCGCCGGCGTTGCTGATGACGCAGATTTTCTGTTCGGCCAGTTGACCCAACAGCGGGCTGAGGACTTCAATGAAGTCGCTGGCGTAACCGGCCTGGGGATCTTTCATCCGCGCGCCGGCCATGATCGACATCGTAATTTCGGCCAGATAATCGAAGACCAGATAGTCCAGACGCCCACCTTCCACCAGTTGCGCGGCGGCGGTCGAGGTGTCGCCCCAGAAGGCGCTGGCGCAACCGATGCGGATTGTTTTGGGCACAGTCAACTCCATAGCCACCTCCGATAGAAGTGCATCGAGACTACCAAGCAAGCGCTTGGTTTGTAAACGGCTTAACTATCTTCAGCCCGAGCGCTTGCTTGGTCGCGCCGGCCAGCTTAAATTGCCCGCGCAACCCCGCAGTTTTAGCGGCGAGCGGCGTATTTGATTGATCGACTGTAGGAGAGAACGGGTGGACGAGCAAAAAGCCCTGAGGGTGATGCGCGAATTGGTCGACAGCGGCCAATTGACCGACCCGGACAGCGCCCGCGGCAAACTGCTGCAAGTGGCGGCTCACCTGTTCCGCAACAAAGGTTACGAACGCACCACCGTGCGCGATCTGGCCGGCGCCGTGGGGATTCAGTCCGGCAGTATTTTTCATCACTTCAAAAGCAAGGACGAGATCCTGCGGGCGGTGATGGAAGAAACCATTCGCTATAACACTGCGTTGATGCGTGCAGCCCTGGCGGAAGCCGGCAGTGTGCGCGAGCGGGTACTGGCGCTGATTCGTTGTGAGTTGCAGTCGATCATGGGCGGCAGCGGCGAGGCCATGGCGGTGTTGGTGTATGAATGGCGCTCGCTGTCCGCAGACGGGCAGGCGCAAGTCCTGGCGCTGCGCGACATTTATGAAGAGCTCTGGCTACAGGTGCTGGGCGAGGCCAAGGAGGCCGGCTTTATCCGCGGTGATGTGTTCATTACGCGTCGTTTCCTGACCGGTGCGTTGTCCTGGACCACCACCTGGTTTCGCGCCGGCGGCAGCATGAGCCTCGATCAATTGGCCGATGAGGCATTGATTCTCGTGCTGGAAGAAAAACAGTAGGTTTGTTTTGAATCAGAAGGAAACTGGCTAAGTGGCCGAAACCGCCTAGCTTGAATGCATTGAAGCGTATTTTTTTGGGGAGTGGGTTGTTTTGATGTCTTCGCCAATTCGGACGGCTTCGCGGCTTTTGCTGGCGACGCTTGCGGTGTTATGCGTGGTTCCATCCCAGGCCGCACAGCTGGTGCGGGTCGGCGCCGCACATTTTCCCCCTTATACCGTGCGCCCGGAATCCGGTGCTGACACCGGTTTGCTGCCGCAGCTGGTCGAGGCACTCAATGCCTTGCAGAACGACTATCAGTTTGTGTTGGTGCCCACTTCCATTCCCCGGCGTTTCGGTGACTTCAAGCAAGGCCGGGTGGACATGGCGATTTTCGAGAACCCGGACTGGGGCTGGAAGGACATTCCGCACACCACCGTCGACATGGGGCTGGAAGACGCCGAGATTTTTGTCGCGCAACGCCAGCCCGATGGCCAGCCGGTTCGTCAGCAGAATTATTTTGCCGACCTCGCCGGCAAGCGTCTGGCGCTGTTCAGCGGCTATCACTACGAATTCGCCAACTTCAATGCCGATCCAAAATTCCTCGCGCAAAACTACGGCGCAACGCTGACATATTCCCATGACAGTAACCTGCTGATGGTGCTGCGCGGGCGTGCCGACGTTGCCCTGGTGACACGCTCTTACCTGAGCGATTACCTATTACGCAACAAGGAAGTCGCTGATCAATTGCTGGTGTCCCAACGTATCGATCAGGTCTATCACCACTACGCCATCCTCCGGCCGGCCGCACCAATCAGTGGCGAGGCATTTGGCAAGTTGCTGCAAGGGTTGCGGGACAATGGCCAGATGCTGAAGATTTTCGATCCCTACAAGATCGCCGTGGTGCTGGTCCCGGGTACCTGAGATCGCACCACAGGTCGCGTATTTACCGACTTCTCTTAAATTTCCCGCACTGGCTCACGTCACCTCGTTGAACTGTCGACGATTAACGTGAGCCCGACCCATGTCTACTCTGAATGACCTGACTGCCCTGGCCTTGCCGACAGGAAGCCGTCTTGTAGCTGATGAAACCGAAAGCCGCCTGTGCCTCAGCCTTGAAGGGCAACCGCTGATTCAGTTGCGTCTGACTCGCGAGCCCGCGCTGCAAGTGCAAGTAGAAGAGCGCTTCGACCACGCCGACAATCGGGCCGTCTGGGCGGCCTGTTATTGGCTGTTTGCCCGTGACCTGGCCTGCCAGCGCCTGACCTGGCATCTCGATGAAGCCCCCACCGAAGCATTGCTCAGCGGGTTGCTGATCCCTGACGAAATCGTCGGCCAGTATCGTTGCGAACGCACGCTGTTCTGGCAGTTGCCTCAGCCTTGGCTGGGCGCGTCAATGACACCGAGTTATCCGCAGCAACTGGTCATCAGTGGCGGCAAGCGTCATCCGCTGCGGCCGGTGAAACCGCGCGGTGAAGTCTACCGGCGTTTTGATGCGCGCCTCGGTGCCTGGATTTCCCTGCGCACGGTGGACATCGACCTGGACTTGGCACGTTTCAATCGTTGGCAGAACAGCCCGCGCGTGGCGAGTTTCTGGCAGGAGGAGGGCAGCCTCGAGCAGCATCGCGAGTACTTGAGCAAACTTGAAGCCGATCCCCACACCTTGACGCTGATCGGTTGTTTCGATGATCAGCCGTTCGCCTACTTTGAAGCCTATTGGGCCAAGGAAGATCGCATCGCGCCGTTCTATGACGCCGGCGATTACGACCGCGGTATTCACATGCTGGTGGGTGAAGAAAATCACCGTGGCCCGCACAAGGTGGCGAGCTGGTTATCGGCGTTGACGCATTACCTGTTTCTCGACGATCCACGCACTCAGCGAGTGGTTGCCGAGCCTCGCGCCGACAACGCGAAGATGATCGGGCATATGCAGAACCAGGGTTTTCACTGCGAGAAAGCGTTCGACTTCCCGCACAAGCGCGCGGCGTTGATGGTGCTGGGGCGTGAGCGGTTTTTTGATCGGTGCAAGTTGGCGTGATCCGGGGTTAAGCCTAAAAGATCGCAGCCTTCGGCAGCTCCTACATGGGATTGCGTACACCCTGTAGGAGCTGCCGAAGGCTGCGATCTTTTTTATGAAACCGGCAAGGTTTCAGCGACGAGCAAAGGTATCCACACGACTGCCCGACACCTTGCGGCAGTGCACCAGCGCATCGCGAATCATGAAGTTCACCAGGGTCGGCGAGACGCCAAGCTCCTTGGCGATGTCCTTTTGCGGCACGCCGTGCAGGCGGTACATCTCGAAGGCGTAGCGGGTGCGGCTGGGCAGCTCGGTCAGCGCGTCGGCGATGTGTTCCAGCGTCGAGAAGTTGATGTGCGAGGTTTCCGGCGAAGCGCCTTGAATCACCACGTTCAGGCCTTCCTCTTCAGGGCCCGAATACTTCTGCTCCAGCGCCTGTTTGCGGTAGTGATCGATCGCCAGGTTGCGCACGATCTGGAACAGGTAGCTGAGCTGAGCCTTGAACGAGGACGTGATCTGCGGCGCGGATTGCAGCCGGAAGAACGCATCCTGCACCACGTCTTCAGCACGCGACCGGCAGCCGGTAATGCGGGCTGCAATCTTGACCAGAATCAGTCGATTGTCGACGAATGCCTGAAGTAGCGGTGAATCGCACCTGCTTGTGGACACTTGTTCCGTCATGGAAATCACCTTGCTGCAAATAGGTTCGTGGGACGGCAAGCGGGGGCTGAGCCGTCCAACACATCGAGCGACAAATTATGCTTAATGATAATGATTGTCAAATGAGAAAGAGAACTAATGCTCTGCAAAGGTGCAGAGTGAGAACTGCGACACGCTGACGCACTTGGCCCTGTTGGGTTTCAAGCCTGCGGACTAATTATTTCAAGACGTCAACCGTTCTCATTGGTGAATGGTTCCGGGTAGCGGCTGCGGCCAAAACAGCATTCCCAAGCCTTGCGCGGTCGGCGAAGACCGCGTCCTGCACGCCTCGAAGGGGCGTGACGTCAGAAAACCGATTTCACTTGCAAGCCGAATTCAGGCAGGAAACCTCATGACCGACGCGTTCGAACTCCCCAGCACACTGGTCCAAGCCCTTCAGCGCCGAGCGGCCCTGACGCCGGATCGGGTGGCCTTGCGTTTTCTTGCCGAAACCCAGGATCAGGCTGTGGTGCTCAGTTATCGCGAGCTGGATCAGCGGGCGCGGACCATAGCTGGCGCGTTGCAGGCCGAGGCTGCGTTTGGCGATCGCGCGGTGCTGCTGTTTCCCAGCGGCCCGGATTACGTCGCGGCGTTCTTCGGCTGTCTGTACGCCGGTGTGATCGCGGTACCGGCCTATCCGCCGGAGTCGGCGCGTCGTCATCATCAGGAGCGTCTGCTGTCGATCATCAGCGATGCCGAACCGCGTTTGCTGCTGACCAGCGACGCTCTGCGCGATGCGTTGCAGCAAATAGAGGGCGCGCCGCCGTTGCTGTGTGTCGATACGCTCGACAGTGCATTGGCCGAACATTGGGTGGCGCCGAACCTTACAGACGACCACATTGCGTTTCTGCAATACACCTCCGGCTCCACCGCGTTGCCTAAAGGGGTGCAAGTCAGCCACGGCAACCTGGTGGCGAACGAACTGCTGATTCGCCACGGCTTCGGCATCGATCTGAATCCTGACGACGTGATCGTCAGCTGGCTGCCGCTGTACCACGACATGGGCCTGATTGGCGGTCTATTGCAGCCGATTTTCAGCGGTGTGCCGTGCGTGTTGATGTCGCCGGCGTATTTCCTCGGCCGGCCGTTGCGCTGGCTGGAAGCGATCAGCGAGTACGGCGGCACCATCAGCGGTGGGCCGGACTTTGCCTATCGGTTGTGCAGCGAGCGGGTCAGTGAATCGGCCCTGGAACGCCTCGACCTGAGCGGCTGGCGCGTGGCGTATTCCGGTTCCGAACCGATTCGCCTCGATACGCTGGAACGCTTCGCCGAGAAGTTCTCGGCCTGCGGTTTCACCCAGGACAGTTTCATGGCGTCCTACGGGTTGGCCGAAGCGACGCTGTTCGTGGCTGGCAGCCCTCGCGGTCAGGGCATTGGCAACCTGCGCGTAGACGATCAAGCCCTGGCACAAAACCGTGCGGAGCCAGGCGAAGGCAGCCCGATCATGAGTTGCGGCATCAGTCAGCCGGATCACGCGGTGCTGATTGTCGATCCAACAGCGCTCAACGAGTTGGCTGACAACTCGGTCGGCGAAGTCTGGGCCGCCGGGCCAAGCATCGCCCACGGTTACTGGCGTAACCCGGAGGCCAGCGCCAAAACCTTCGTTCAGCACGCTGGCCGTACCTGGCTGCGCACCGGCGATCTGGGCTTTATGCGCAACGGTGAACTGTTCATCACCGGGCGCCTGAAAGACATGTTGATCGTACGCGGTCACAACATTTATCCACAGGACATCGAGCAAACCATCGAGCGCGAAGTGGAGGTGGTGCGTAAAGGTCGTGTCGCCGCTTTTGCCGTGAACATCGAGGGTCAGGAAGGCATTGGCATTGCGGCGGAAATCAGCCGCAGCGTGCAAAAAATCCTCCCCCCCGACGCCCTGATCAAAGCCATCCGCCAAGCCGTGGCCGAGGCGTATCAGGAAGCGCCAAGCGTGGTGGTGCTGCTCAATCCGGGCGCGTTGCCCAAGACCTCCAGCGGCAAACTGCAACGCTCGGCATGCCGCAATCGCCTGGCGGACGGCAGCCTCGACAGCTATGCACTTTTCCCGTCGACGGTCACCGATAGCGTAGGGAAAACCGAAACGGGTTCTGAGCTGCAAACCTTGATCGGCCAGATCTGGTGCGAACAGCTGAGCGTCAAACAGATCAGTGCCGACGATCACTTCTTCCTGCTGGGCGGCAACTCCATCGCCGCCACTCAGGTAGTCGCACGTCTGCGCGAAGCACTCGGTCTGGAACTGAACCTGCGCCTGCTGTTTGAAGCGCCGACCCTTGGCGCGTTTGCCGCCGCGGTGGCTCAGCAACAGCAGGACGGCGGACTCGCCCAAGGCGCGATCACCCCGCTGTCGCGCACCGAAGCCATGCCGCAATCGCTGGCGCAAAACCGTCTGTGGATCACCTGGCAATTCGACCCGCAGAGCAGCGCCTACAACATTCCCGGCGCCTTGCGCTTGCGCGGCGAGCTGGATGAAGACGCCTTGCGCGCCAGTTTCCAGCAGCTGATCGAGCGTCACGAATCCCTGCGCACGCGGTTCTTCGAACGTGATGGTGTGGCGCTGCAACAGGTCGATGCAGCGAGCGAATTCAACCTGCAACTCATCGATATCAGCGACCTGCCGGTTGCCGAGCGTGAAGTCCGTGCGCAGCAGATCCGAGAAGACGAAGCCCGTACTCAATTCGATCTGGAGAAAGGTCCACTGCTGTGGGTGACCCTGGTGCGCCTCGATGATGAGGACCATCAACTGTTGGTGACGATGCACCACATCATCGCCGACGGCTGGTCGCTGAACGTGCTGATCGACGAGTTCTCGCGCCTGTATGCCGCCGCGTCACAAGGACAAAAGGCGACACTTCCGGTATTGCCGACCCAGTACGCCGATTACGGCAGCTGGCAGCGTCAATGGCTGGCGCAGGGGGAGGGCGAGCGTCAGCTGGCGTACTGGAAAGCGCAATTGGGCGTTGATCATCCGACCCTGAGCCTGGCCACTGATCATCCGCGTTCGGCGCACCACATTCACACGGCTGCCCGCCATTCTGTGAAGCTGGGCGCGACTCTGAGCGATGCCATTCGCCAGACCGCCCAGGCCCATGAATCCACTTCGTTCATGCTGTTGCTCGCCGCGTTCCAGAGCCTGTTGCACCGCTACAGCGGCCAACGCGACATCCGCATCGGCGTGCCGAACGCCAACCGTCCGCGCCTGGAAACCCAAGGGCTGATCGGCTTCTTCATCAACACCCAGGTGCTGCGCGCCGAGTTGGATTCGCAGCTGCCATTCGTGGAACTGCTGGCGCAAACCCGTCAGGCCGCATTGGGCGCGCAAGCGCATCAGGATCTGCCGTTCGAACAATTGCTCGAAGCCTTCCCGCAAGCCCGCGAACAAGGTTTGTTCCAGGTCATGTTCAACCACCAGCAACGGGACTTGAGCGCACTGCGTCGCCTGCCTGGACTGCTGGCCGAAGAGCTGCCGTGGCACAGCCGCGAAGCCAAGTTCGACCTGCAACTGCACAGCGAGGAAGACCGAAATGGTCGCCTGAGCCTGTCCTTCGACTACGCCAGCGAACTGTTCGACGTGGCGACCATCGAGCGTCTGGCCGAGCATTTCAGCAACCTGCTGCGAGCCGTTTGCGAACAGCCCCAAACCACCATCGGCGATCAGCAACTGCTGACCCCGTCCGAGCTTGATCAGCAAGCATCGTGGAGCGCTGCACCGTGTACGCCGGCCAGCGTTTGGCTGCCGGAATTGCTCAACGAACAAGCACGCCAAACCCCTGAGCGCACTGCGCTGATGTGGGACGGTGGCGCCATGGACTTTGCCGAACTGCACACCCAATCCAACCGCCTGGCCCATTACCTGCGCGACAAAGGCGTCGGCCCGGACGTCTGCGTGGCCATTGCCGCCGAGCGTTCGCCGCAGTTGCTGATCGGCCTGCTGGCGATCATCAAGGCCGGTGGCGCCTACGTGCCACTGGACCCGGATTACCCGGCTGAACGCCTGGCCTACATGCTCAGCGACAGCGGCGTCGAGTTGCTGCTGACTCAAACCCAATTGCTTGACCGCTTGCCGGCCACCGATGGCGTCAGCGTGATCGCCATGGACGCCTTGCCTCTGGAGAGCTGGCCGAGCCACGCACCGGGTCTGCACTTGCACGGCGACAACCTGGCGTACGTGATTTACACCTCCGGTTCCACCGGCCAGCCGAAGGGCGTCGGCAACACCCACGCAGCCCTCGCCGAGCGCCTGCAATGGATGCAGAACACCTATCGCCTGAACGACACCGACGTGCTGATGCAAAAGGCGCCGATCAGTTTCGACGTGTCGGTGTGGGAGTGCTTCTGGCCGCTGATCACCGGTGCACGCCTGTTGATTGCCGGCCCCGGCGAGCACCGCGATCCGCACCGCATCGCGCAACTGGTTCAGCAATTCGGCGTGACCACGCTGCACTTCGTACCGCCGCTTCTTTCGTTGTTCATCGATGAACCGCTGACCACCGAGTGCACCAGTCTGCGCCGCGTATTCTCCGGCGGCGAAGCCTTGCCTGCCGAACTGCGCAATCACGTGCTGGAACAACTGCCCGCCGTGCAATTGCACAACCGCTACGGCCCGACCGAAACCGCGATCAACGTCACCCATTGGCACTGCACAACCGCCGATGGCGAACGCTCGCCGATTGGTCGTCCGCTGGGCAATGTGCTGTGCCGCGTGCTCGATGAGGCACTCAATCCCGTTCCGGCCGGTGTGCCGGGTGAACTGTGCATCAGCGGTATCGGTCTGGCCCGTGGCTATTTGGGCCGTCCAGGCCTGACTGCAGAGCGTTTTGTCGTTGATCCATTGGGCGAGCAGGGCGCGCGTTTATACCGTACCGGCGACCGCGCGCGCTGGACCGCCGACGGCGTGATCGAATACCTCGGCCGTCTCGATCAGCAGGTCAAACTGCGCGGCTTCCGTGTCGAGCCGGAAGAAATCGAAGCACGATTGCTGGCGCAGGACGGCGTCGCTCAAGCCGTGGTGCTGGTGCGCGAAACGGCGGCTGGCGGACAGTTGATCGGTTACTACACCGCAACCGATTCCACAGAAGATGTTGATGCTCAAACCGTACGCCTGAAAGCTGCGCTGGCCGCCGAGTTACCGGAATACATGGTTCCAGCGCAGCTGATGCGTCTGGACGAAATGCCCCTGAGCCCCAGTGGCAAACTCGATCGTCGCGCCTTGCCGGAACCGCAATGGCAAGTGCGCGAACATGTTGAGCCGGTTACCGCGCTGGAACAACAAATCGCCGGCATCTGGCGTGAAGTATTAGGCCTCGCGCAAATCGGTCTGCGCGATGACTTCTTCGCCCTCGGCGGCCATTCCTTGCTGGCCACGCAAATCATTTCCCGCACTCGTCAGGCCTGCGACGTCGAATTGCCGTTGCGAGCACTGTTCGAAAACAGTGAGCTGGGCGCGTTTGCCGAACAGGTTCAACTGATCCAGGCCAGCGGCAACACCAACCAGCAACCGCCGATCGAGAAAGTCGACCGCCGCCAACCGGTGCCGTTGTCCTATTCCCAGCAGCGCATGTGGTTCCTCTGGCAGATGGAACCGGACAGCCCGGCTTACAACGTCGGCGGCATGGCGCGGTTGCGCGGAGTGCTGGATGTCGGGCGGTTCGAGGCGGCGCTGCAAGCGCTGATCATGCGTCACGAAACCCTGCGCACCACCTTCCCGAGCGTCGACGGCGTGGCCCGGCAACAGGTGCATCCGGATACCGGGATGTGCATGGAGTGGAAGGATTTCTCCGCGCTGGACGCCGCCACCCGCGAGTGGCAGGTGCAGCAACTGGCCGACGATGAAGCGCACCAGCCGTTCGATCTGGAAACCGGACCCCTGCTGCGCGCCTGCATGGTCAAGACCGCCGAGCAGGAGCATTACCTGGTGCTGACCCTGCACCACATCGTCACCGAAGGTTGGGCGATGGACATTTTCGCCCGGGAACTGAGCGCGCTCTACGAGGCCTTCGTCGATGACCTCGAATCGCCGTTGGAGCCGCTGCCGGTGCAATACCTGGATTACAGCGTCTGGCAGCGCCAGTGGCTGGAGTCCGGCGAACGTCAACGGCAACTCGACTACTGGACCGCGCAACTGGGTCGCGAACATCCGCTGCTGGAATTACCGGGCGACCGTCCGCGTCCTCCCGTGCAAAGCCATCAGGGCGAACTGTTCCGTTTTGATCTGAGCGATGATCTTGCCGCGCGCGTTCGTGCCTTCAATGCACAAAACGGTCTGACCCTGTTCATGACCATGACCGCCGCGCTGGCCGTGCTGCTTTACCGCTACAGCGGCCAGACCGACCTGCGCATCGGCGCGCCGGTGGCCAACCGGATTCGTCCGGAAAGCGAAGGGCTGATCGGTGCGTTCCTCAACACCCAGGTGTTGCGTTGCCAGCTCGACGGGCAGATGTCCGTGGGCGAGTTGTTCGAGCAGGTTCGCCACACCGTGATCGAAGGCCAGTCCCACCAGGACCTGCCGTTCGATCATTTGGTGGAGGCTTTGCAGCCACCGCGCAGCGCGGCGTACAACCCGTTGTTCCAGGTGATGTGCAACGTGCAGCGCTGGGAATTCCAGCAGAGCCGCACACTCGCCGGCATGACTGTCGAGTACCTGGCCAACGATGCGCGAGCAACCAAGTTCGACCTCAATCTGGAAGTCACCGACCTCGACCATCGCCTGGGTTGCTGCCTGACCTACAGCACCGATCTGTTCGATGAACCACGCATTGCGCGGATGGCCGGGCATTGGCGCAACCTGCTGGAAGCGCTGCTGGCCGATCCACAACAACGCCTCAGTGAGCTGCCGCTGCTGGAAGCCACCGAACAGCAACACCTGCTCGACAGCCTCGGCGTCGAGCCGGGCGAACATCGCCTCGACCAGTGCATTCATCACCTGTTCAGCGAGCAGGCCCTGGCGCGTAAAGATGCGCCTGCCCTGACCTTCGCCGGGCAAACCCTGAGCTACGCCGAGCTCGACAGCCGGGCCAATCGCCTGGCCTGGATGCTCCGTGAGCGTGGCGTCGGGCCGCAGGTTCGGGTGGGTCTGGCGCTTGAGCGTTCACTGGAAATGGTCGTCGGTCTATTGGCGATCCTCAAGGCCGGCGGCGCCTACGTGCCGCTGGACCCTGAGTACCCGCTGGATCGTTTGCACTACATGATCGAAGACAGCGGCATCGGTTTGCTGCTCAGCGATGCGGCGATGTTCGAAGCGCTTGGCGAGCTGCCGCCAACCGTGGCTCGCTGGTGCCTCGAAGAGGACGCCGCCACACTGGCCAACTACCCGGCCAGCGAGCTGCCGTTTATCAGCCTGCCACAACATCAGGCGTACCTGATTTACACCTCGGGCTCTACCGGCAAACCGAAAGGCGTGGTGGTGTCCCACGGTGAAATCGCCATGCACTGTCGCGCCGTGATCGAGCGCTTCGGCATGCGCCCGGATGACTGCGAGCTGCATTTCTATTCGATCAACTTCGATGCCGCGACCGAGCGTCTGCTGGTGCCGCTGTTGAGCGGTGCGCAGGTTGTCCTGCGCGCTCAAGGCCAGTGGGACGCGGAAGAAATCTGCGGTCTGATTCGCCGTCACACCATCAACATCCTCGGCTTCACCCCAAGCTACGGCAGCCAGTTGGCGCAATGGCTGGCGACTCAGGGCGAAACCCTTCCAGTGCGCATGTGCATCACCGGCGGTGAAGCCTTGACCGGCGAACACCTGACGCGAATTCGTGCAGCGTTCAAGCCGAGTCTGTTTTTCAACGCTTACGGCCCGACCGAAACCGTGGTCATGCCCCTGGCCAGTCTGGCGCCCGAGCAATTGGAAGAAGGCCTCGGCAGCGTGCCGATCGGCAGTGTGATTGGCGCGCGCGTGGCCTACATCCTCGACGCTGATCTGGCGTTGGTGCCGCAAGGGGCGACGGGCGAGTTGTACGTCGGCGGCGCCGGTCTGGCACAGGGTTATCACCAGCGTCCGGGTATGACGGCCGAGCGTTTTGTGGCTGATCCGTACGCCGCCAATGGCGGGCGTCTGTACCGCACCGGCGATCTGGTGCGCCAGCGCGCCGACGGTCTGGTGGAATACCTCGGACGCATCGACCATCAAGTGAAAATTCGTGGTTTCCGCATTGAACTGGGCGAAATCGAAACCCGTCTGCTGGAACATGAATCGATCCGTGAAGCCGTGGTGCTGGCGCTGGATGCACCGAGCGGCAAACAACTGGTCGGCTATCTGGTGACTGAAGTCGCCGGGCAAGACGAAGCGCAACAAGCTGCACTGCGCGAAGCGCTCAAGGCGCACCTCAAATCGCAACTGCCGGATTACATGGTGCCGACGCACCTGATCCTGCTCGCCAGCATGCCGCTGACCGCCAACGGCAAACTCGACCGCCGTGCATTGCCGGCACCGGACCCGGAGCTGAACCGTCAGCATTACGTGGCACCGAGTAACGAGCTTGAACTGACGTTGGCCGCCATCTGGTGCGAAGTGCTGAACGTCCTGCAGGTCGGCCTCAACGACAACTTCTTCGAACTGGGCGGCGATTCGATTCTGTCGATCCAGGTGGTCAGCCGTGCGCGGCAGCAGGGCATTCACTTCAGCCCGCGTGACCTGTTCCAGCACCAGACCGTGCAGACCCTGGCCGCTGTGGCGACCCGCACCGAGCAGGTCACGGCCGAGCAAGGTTTGCTGACCGGCGAATCACGGTTGACGCCGATCCAGCACTGGTTCTTCGACACCGACATCCCCCAGCGCCAACACTGGAACCAGGCGTTGCTGCTGGAACCTACCGTAGCATTGGAACCTCATCGTCTGGAGCAAGCGCTGCTGGCAGTGATCGAACAGCACGACGCCTTGCGTTTGCGCTTCTCTGAAATTGCAGGCCAATGGCAGGCCGAGCACCAGGCGATTTCCGACGCGCCGGTGTTGTGGCAAGTGCGTGTTTCGTCCATGGACAAATGCGCGGCACTGTTCGCCGATGCCCAGCGCAGCCTCGACCTTGAGGAGGGGCCGCTGATGCGCGCGCTGCTGGTCGATGGTCCTGAGGGGCAACAGCGGCTGTTCATCGCCATTCACCACTTGGTCGTGGATGGGGTTTCGTGGCGGGTGTTGCTGGACGATTTGCAAACGGTGTATCGCCAACTGGACGCGAGGCAGTCGGTAAAACTGCCAGCGAAAACCAGTGCCTTCAAGGACTGGGCCGCACGTTTGCACGCGTATGCCGGCAGCGAATCCCTGCGTGAAGAACTGAGCTGGTGGCAGTCACAACTGGCCGGTCAAAGCGTTGAGTTGCCGTGTGATCGCCCCGAGGGTGGTCGGCAGAATCGTCATGCACAAACCGTCAGCGTGCGCCTCGATAGCGAGCGCACCCGGCAATTGTTGCAGCAAGCGCCAAGTGCCTATCGCACCCAGGTCAATGACTTGCTGCTGACCGCGTTGGCCCGCGTGCTGTGCCGCTGGAGCGGTCACGAATCGGCGCTGATTCAACTCGAAGGCCACGGTCGTGAAGCACTTTTCGACGAGATCGACCTGACCCGCACCGTAGGCTGGTTCACCAGCGCTTATCCGCTGCGGCTGATGCCGGAAAACGAGCAGGGCGCCTCGATCAAGGCGATCAAGGAACAACTGCGCGCGGTGCCGCACAAAGGTCTGGGTTATGGCGTGCTGCGTTATCTCGCCGATGACTCGAGCCGGCAGACCATGGCGGCCTTGCCGGTGGCGCCAATCACCTTCAACTACCTCGGTCAATTCGACCAGAGCTTTGGCGCGGACGCCTTGTTCCGTCCTCTCGATGAAGCGGTCGGTGCGGCCCATGATCCGCGTGCGCCGCTGCCCAATGAGCTGAGCGTCGACAGTCAGGTCTATGGCGGTGAACTGGTGCTGCGTTGGACCTTCAGCGCCGAACGCCACGACCCGCAGACCATCACTGAATTGGCAGGCGCCTATCTCGGCGAATTGCAGAGCCTGATCGAGCATTGCCTGCGCGACGATGCGGGAGGCCTGACGCCGTCGGACTTCCCGTTGGCGAAACTGACCCAGCCACAACTCGACGCTTTGCCCATTCCTGCCGCCGCTATCGAAGACGTCTACCCGCTAACGCCGATGCAGGAAGGCATGTTGCTGCACACCTTGCTGGAACCGGGCACCGGCCTCTACTACATGCAGGATCGCTACCGCATCAACAGCGAGCTCGACCCGCAGCGTTTCGCCGAAGCCTGGCAAGCGGTGATCGCCCGTCACGAAGCCTTGCGTGCGTCGTTCTGCTGGAACGTCGGCGAAGACATGCTGCAAGTTATCCACAAGCCGGGCAGCACGCCGATCGAGCCTCTGGACTGGACGGCAATCGCCGAAGCCGAGCAGGAGCCGACGTTGCAGGCGCTGCTCAAAAGCGAGCGCGAGGCCGGGTTCGATCTGCTCAATCAGGCACCGTTCCACCTGCGCCTGATCAAGGTCGGCGCGGCGCGCTACTGGTTCATGATGAGCAACCACCACATCCTCATCGATGCCTGGTGCCGTTCGCTGCTGATGAACGATTTCTTTGAAATCTACACCGCCCTCGGCGAAGGCCGGGACGCGCAGCTTGGGCTTGTGTCGCGTTATCGCGACTACATCGGCTGGCTGCAACGCCAGAGCCTGGCCGAGGCGCGGCAGTGGTGGAAAACCAACCTGCAAGGCTTCGAGCGCACCACACCGATTCCGAGCGACCGGCCGTTCCTGCGCGAACATGCCGGCGAAAGCGGCGGCATGATCGTCGGCGACCGCTACACAAGGCTCGATGCCCGTGACGGCGCGCAACTGCGCGAACTGGCTCAGGCCCATCAGCTGACCATCAACACCTTTGCCCAAGCGGCGTGGGCGTTAGTGCTGCGCCGTTTGAGCGGTGATCGCGACGTGCTGTTCGGCGTCACGGTGGCCGGGCGTCCGGTGGACATGCCGGAGATGCAGCGCACGGTCGGGCTGTTCATCAACAGCATCGCGCTGCGGGTGAAAATGCCGGAAGACGATCAGCGCTGCAGCGTTCGTCAATGGCTCAGTGGCTTGCTCGACAGCAACATGCAACTGCGCGAGTACGAATACCTGCCCTTGGTGAGCATTCAGGAAAACAGCGAACTGCCCAAGGGCCAGCCGCTGTTCGACAGCCTGTTCGTGTTCGAAAACGCCCCGGTGGAAGTCTCGGTGCTGGACCGTGCGCAGAGCCTCAACGCGACCTCGGATTCGGGCCGCACCCACACCAACTTCCCGCTGACGGCGGTCTGCTATCCGGGCGATGACCTGGGCTTGCACCTGTCTTACGACCAGCGTTATTTCGATGAGTCGACCGTCGAGCGCATGCTCGGTGAGTTCAAGCGGTTGCTGCTGGCACTGGTCGAAGGTTTCCACGGCGACATGGCCGATCTGCCGCTGCTGGGTGCCGAAGAACAGGACTTCCTGATCCACGGTTGCAACCAGAGCGAACATAATTATCCGTTGGAGCAGAGTTACGTCGAACTGTTCGAGGCCCAGGTTGCTCAGCATCCGCATCGGGCTGCCGCCAGTTGCCTGGATCAGCAGCACAGCTACCTTGAACTGAACGAGCGCAGTAACCGTCTCGGTCATGCCTTGATCGCCGCTGGTGTGAGGCTGGATCAACCGGTGGCGTTGCTGGCTGAACGTAACCTCGACCTGCTGGGCATGATCATCGGCAGCTTCAAGGCTGGGGCGGGTTATTTGCCGCTGGATCCGGGGCTGCCGAGCCAGCGTCTTAGCCGGATCATCGACCTGAGCTGCACGCCGTTGCTGGTTTGTTCTCAGGCCTGCCGCGAGCAAGCGCTGGTGCTGCTGGATGAGTTCGGTTGCGCCAACCGGCCGAAGTTGTTGGTCTGGGAAGAGGTACAGGCGAGCGATGTTTCGGTTGCCAACCCGGGCCTCTACAGCGGCCCGGACAACCTCGCCTACGTGATCTACACCTCGGGCTCCACCGGTTTGCCGAAAGGCGTGATGGTCGAACAGCGCGGCATGCTCAACAACCAGTTGAGCAAGGTGCCTTACCTGAACTTGAGCGATGCCGATGTGATCGCCCAGACCGCCTCGCAAAGCTTCGATATTTCGGTCTGGCAGTTCCTCGCCGCACCGCTGTTCGGCGCTCGGGTGGACATCGTGCCGAACACCATCGCCCATGATCCGCAAGGGTTGCTGGAGCATGTGTCGGCCCAGGGCATTACCGTGCTGGAAAGCGTGCCGTCGCTGATTCAGGGCATGCTCGCCCAGGAACGCATGAGCCTCGACGGCCTGCGCTGGATGCTGCCGACCGGTGAGGCAATGCCGCCGGAGCTGGCGCGCCAGTGGCTGCTGCGCTACCCGGAGATCGGGCTGGTGAATGCTTACGGTCCGGCGGAATGCTCGGACGACGTGGCGTTCTTCCGCGTTGACATGGCGTCGACGCGCGGCAGCTATCTGCCGATTGGTACGCCGACCGACAACAACCGTTTGTACCTGCTCGACGGCGCGCTGGAACTGGTGCCTTTGGGTGCGGTGGGTGAGTTGTGCGTCGCGGGTACCGGTGTCGGCCGTGGCTACGTCAGTGATCCGTTGCGCACCGCTCAAGTGTTTGTGCCCAACCCGTTTGGCGCGCCCGGTGATCGTCTGTATCGCACCGGCGACCTGGCCCGTCGGCGCAGTGACGGCGTGCTGGAATACGTCGGGCGGATCGACCATCAAGTGAAGATCCGCGGCTACCGCATCGAACTGGGTGAAATCGAAGCGCGTCTGCACGAGCGACCGGAAGTGCGCGAAGCGGCGGTCGGTGTACAGGAAGGGGTCAACGGTAAGCATCTGGTCGGCTATTTGGTAGCGGCTGATTCTTTGATCAATCCAACCGAGCGACTGGAACGCATCAAGCAACGCCTGCGCGCGGAACTGCCGGAATACATGGTGCCGCTGCATTGGTTGTGGCTTGAGCGGATGCCGCTGAACGCCAACGGCAAACTTGATCGCAAGGCACTGCCGGTGCTGGAGATCGGCCAGTTGCAGAGCCAGAACTATCAGGCACCGCGCAATCAGCTGGAGCAGACGCTGGCGGATATCTGGGCCGAGGTGCTGAAGGTCGAAAAGGTGGGGATTCGCGACAACTTCTTCGAGCTGGGCGGGCATTCATTGCTGGCGACGCAGATCGCTTCGCGGGTGCAGAAAGCCCTGCATCGTGATGTACCGCTGCGGGCAATGTTCGAATGCAGCACGGTGGCGGAGTTGGCTGAATACATCGACGGATTGGCGGCGAGCGACATCACCGGGGAGAAGGTGGATCGCCTCAATGACCTGATGGCGGAGTTGGAGGGGCTTTGATTCTCTAGCGTCTGTGAAGGCCCCTTCGCGAGCAAGCCCGCTCCCACATTTGATCTGTGTACGCAGGACTAATGTGGGAGCGGGCTTGCTCGCGAAAGGGCCGCCGGAAGCACCAAAAAGTTGACTGTGGAACGACTCCGGCACAGTCTGCCTGCTCCATTTTTTGCGAGAGGAGACAGTCAATGCCCTTCGTTACGGTTGATGGACAACCCCTTCACTACATTGATCAAGGCACCGGCCCTGCCGTTCTGCTGGCCGGCAGTTATCTGTGGGATCAGGCCATGTGGGCGCCGCAGATTGCCGCTCTGTCGCAGCAATATCGGGTGATCGCTCTGGACCTGTGGGGCCACGGTGAATCCGGGCGGATGCCCGAGTTCACACACTCGCTGGATGACATTGCGCGCCAGGCACTGGCGCTGCTCGATCACCTGGACATCGACCGTGTCACGTTGGTCGGTCTCTCGGTCGGCGGCATGTGGGGCGTGCGTCTGGCGCTGTCGGCACCGCAGCGCATCAACGGTCTGGTGCTGATGGACACCTACGTCGGCGTCGAACCCGAACAGACTCGCCAATACTATTTCTCGCTGTTCAAACAGATCGAAGAAACCGGCGTGATCGCACCGCAGCTGCTCGATATCGTCGTGCCGATCTTCTTCCGTCCGGGCATCGATCCGCAGTCGGCGCTGTATCAGGATTTCCGCGCCAAACTGGCCGCACTGCCGTCGGAGCGTCTGCGCGAGAGCATCGTGCCGATGGGGCGGATTACGTTTGGGCGGGATGATCTGTTGCCGCGTCTGGGCGAATTGAATCCTGACACCACGCTGCTGATGTGTGGCGATCAGGACAAGCCGCGGCCGCCGTTGGAGACAAGGGAAATGGCCGAGCTGATCGGTTGCCCATCTGTGCTGGTGCCGGAGGCGGGGCATATCTCCAATCTGGAGAATCCGCAGTTTGTCACCGAAGCGCTGCTGTCATTTTTGTCTAAGCGGAATCCGGCGTAGCGTTTGAGAAAAAGATCGCAGCCTTCGGCAGCTCCTACAGGAGGACGCGCACTCTGTAGGAGCTGCCGAAGGCTGCGATCTTTTGATCTTGCTTACTTAGGCCCGAGAATTTGCACCAACTTGTCCGGCGACGGCGCGCCTTGCTGTTGTTGCAGCTCGCCCTTGTCGTCCATGTAGAAAATCGCCGGGGTGGCCTGCAGCTCCAGGTCTTCCATCAACTGCATGTTGGCCGCCAGTTTCGCCTGAATCGCCGGGGGCACGTTTTTCAGGGCTTTTAGCGAGCTGTTCTTGCCGGACTTCTCATGGTCTTCCAGGGCTTTCTGCGGGTCCTTGGCGGCCAGCAGCGCAGCCGATTTCCCCGGACTGTCTTCGCGGATGATGCCGACCATGATGTGCCGCAGCTGCACCTTGCCAGCCTTGACCCATGGTCGCGCCTGTTCCCAGAACACGTTGCAATAAGGGCAGTTCGGATCGCTGAACAGGTACACGATCCGCGGTGCATCTTTCTTCCCGTCGCCGATCCAGTTGCTGGTTTCCATCTTGCCCCAGACTTCCTTGGACATCGGTGCGTAAACCAGCTTCTGCAACGGCGCGCTGCTCAGGTCGTTGCCGTCGGCATCGTACAGATTGCCGAGCAGCACGTGCTTGCCATCCGGGGTCAGGTACAACGCTAAGCCACGGTTTTGGTACTGCGCCGCATAACCGCGCAAGCCGTCGGGTGCGTCGAATTGGCCGACGATTTTCGCGCCCTTGGCTTCGATTTTCTTGATCGCTTCGGGTAATTCTTCGGCGGCCTGCACCGACGGTAGATGCAGCAGGGCAGCGCCCAGGGTCAACGTCAGCAGGTGGCGGAGGCGGGGCATGGCAGTTTCCTTGAAGAGGTGGCCGGTGCGGCAGGATTCGGGGTGTCGAAGTTTTCCAGGGCGCGGGCCAGGCTGGCTTCCGACAGCTCACCCAGATGGCTGCCCAGCAGGCGACCGTCGGGGCTATAGAACAGCGTAGTCGGCAACGCCATGGAGCCGACGGCCTGGCCCAATCGGCCACTGCCGTCGAACAGCACGTTGGACAGGCTCAGGCCCTGGGTTTCCAGAAAAGTACTGACGCTTTGCATGCTTTCAGCCTGATTGACGAACAGGAACGTCAGGTCCGGGCGGTGTTGCTGGGCGTTTTCCAGCACCGGCATTTCCCGACGGCACGGCGGACACCAGGTGGCCCAGAGATTGATCACCAACGGGCCGCCCTTATAGTCCGCCAATTGCACGGTTTCACCGGCGGCATTGCGCAGGGTAATTTCCGGCAGGCGTGTGCCTTGTTCGTAAAGGGTCAGGGAGAAGGTCGCCAGCAGCCAGAACGCCAGGCCGCTGGCCACGCCAAAGCCCAACGGCCGGCGCAAGCCCGGACGACGCCAGCCTCGATACAACGCGGCCAGCAGCAGTACGATCACGCCCGGCCAGGCGAGGAAACCGCCGTCGCGCAGGTCGATGATCTGCCAGAGGTCATCGCGATAGTGCGCCCAGTAAACGGCCACGAAGCCGACCCGGGCGGCCAGCATGCCCAGCAGGAACAGACTGAACAGCACCGACTCCGGATTCTCGCCGCCGCGCTTGGCCACCCGCCAGCCGATGAAGGTCGCCAGCGCCAGGGCGCTGATCAGCAGCAGGTGATTAAGCGCGATGGCAAAAGTGCCGAGGGTAAAGGTCAGCATTAACGGGCGTCTCGGGTAGTGGTCCAGCGTTGCAGGAAGGTGCCGGCATCGACCTCGCCGGTGATGCGCTGGCTGCGACGCTCGATGCCGTCGGCGCCGATCCACAACAGGCTCGGTGGCCCCGGCACTTTATAACGGCCGAGCAGTTCACGGCTGGCGGCATTGTCGGCGGTGACGTCCAGCCGTAGCAAGCGCACATCGCTCAAGGCTTGCAGTACGTGAGCTTTGCCGAACACCTGTTTTTCCATGACCTTGCACGACACGCACCAGTCGGCGTAGTAGTCCAGCAGCACCCACTGGCCTTGACCCTGGGCCGCGTCGAGCTCCCGTTGCAGAGCTGCCGGGTCCTTGATCGTGGTGAATGCGTCGTGGCCGACCGGGTTTGCGGCGCTGCTCGAGTTTGAAGCGCTGTAGACCTGCAATGGCTTCAACAAGTCGTCGCCGCCGCCGGCGGCACCGATCATCAGCAGGCTGCCCCACACACCCAGCAAGAGTGAGCTGGCGCCGAACACATGGGCTACGCGACTGAAACCTTCCGATTGCTTCCAGGCGCTGTACGCGGCAATCAGCAGCAAGGCACCGCACAAACCAATCCACAGTGATTCATCCAGCACCGGACGCAACATCATCAACGCGGTAGCGAGGAACAGGAAGCCGAACACACCTTTGAGCAGGTTCATCCATGCGCCGGGTTTGGGCAGGAAGCGATTGCCGACGGTGACCAACAACAGCAGCGGCACCCCGATGCCGATGCCCATGGCGAACAGAATCAGCCCGCCATGCAGCGCATTGCCGCTTTGAGCGATGTAGAGCAAGGCGCCCGCCAGCGGGGCGGTCATGCACGGGCCCACCAGCAAACCGGACAAGGCCCCCAACACACCGGCGCCGAACAGGCTGCCGCCGCGCTGATTGCGCGAGACGTTTTCCAAACGATCACGCACGGCCACCGGTAGTTGCAGCTCGAAGAAACCGAACATCGGCAACGCCAGCAACACAAACACAGCCGCGAAACTGCCCAGCAACCAAGGGTTCTGCAGCAAAGCCTGAAGGTTCGCGCCCAGCAGCGCCGCCAGAACGCCCATCGCCGCATACACCAGCGCCATGCTCACGACGTAGCTGGTGGCCAAGGCGAAACCGCGCTTGGGCGTGGCGCCACTGCCGACGATCAATCCGCCCAGAATCGGCAGCATCGGCAGCGAGCAAGGCGTGAAGGCCAGCAACAGACCCAGACCAAAGAACACCAGCAAGCTCCAGCCCAGCGCCCGTTGTTGCAGGCCGCTGGCCAGGGCTTGGTCCGGTGCTTCGTTTGTCGCAGCGATAGCGGATGTGCCGCCCAGATCAACGACCTGAGTTTGCGGCGGATAACACAAACCGGCGTCGGCACAGCCCTGGAAGCCCACTTTGATTTGCCCCGTGGCGCCAGCCGGGATCTTCAGTTCCAGGCCTTGGCGATAGACCTGCTGTTCGCCGAAGAACTCATCGCTGTGCGACTCTCCATCAGGCAAGGCAGGTTTGTGTTCCGCGGGCAAGCCATCGAATTTCAGGCGTTGCTGGTAAAGGTAATAACCGTCGGCGATCTGCCAATAGAGTTGGGTCTCACCGGATTCAAGACGTTCGGAGGTGAAGATGAACGCCTTACCGACGGGAAGAAAATCGGGTTTTGTCGCGAACGGATCAGTCCCTGCCTGGGCCGCACCCGAGATCAAGAGAACCAAAAATAGAAACAGTCGACGCATGGGTAAGCCTTATCCCTGTGCAAGTGAGATGCAGGATGGGAGGCGGCGATTAACCGATGATTAACCACAGTGGCCTTGTGGCAATGGCGCTTGCGGCATAATGTCCGCTTAATCGGCCACCGGCCTAATCACCTTTTTTCAACAGGTCTCACCATGCACGTACTGGTTTGCGAAGACGACGAGTTGATCGCCAGCGGCATTGTCGCCGGCCTCACCGCTCAGGGCCTGACGGTAGAGCATGTCGCCACCGCATCGTCTGCCCGGGCGATGCTCAAGGTCGCCGAGTTCGATGTGATGGTGCTCGACCTCGGTCTGCCCGATGAAGACGGTTTGAAGCTGCTGCAGCAGTTGCGACACAGCGGTCTGGAAATCCCGGTGTTGATTCTTACCGCCCGGGATTCAGTCACCGACCGCGTCGACGGCTTGCAAGCCGGCGCTGACGATTACTTGCTCAAGCCTTTCGACCTGCGCGAACTCGCAGCGCGCCTGCATACCCTGCTGCGACGGGTGGCGGGGCGCAGTGTCAACCTGATCGAGCACGGTCGCCTGACTTACGACCCAAGCAGCCGCGAAACCATGCTCGGCGGCCAGCCGGTGGACCTTTCCCGTCGTGAGCAGTCGCTGTTGCAGGCCTTGCTGCATAACCGGGGCCGGGTGCTGTCCACCGAGCAACTGAAAGACAGCGTTTATGGTTTTAACGATGAGCTGGAAAGCAACGCGCTCAATGTGCATATCCATCACCTGCGGCGCAAACTCGGCAATAGCATTGTCGAGACGGTGCGCGGCCTGGGCTATCGTCTGGGGCCGGCCGATGGCGGAGAGGAATTGAAAAAGTGATGAGCCTGCGTTTGCGCCTGAGCCTGACACTCGGCGCCGCTTTTGCCCTGATCTGGGCCTTGGCTGCGGCCTGGATGCTCAGCGACCTGCGCAATCAGATGATGTTTTCCCTCGACCAGCGGCTGGTGGCGTCGGCACGCATGGTCGCCGGCCTGATGGAGCAATTGCCGGCGTTGCCGAGCAAGGGTGAGGGCACCCATTTCAGCGCTGAACAACTGAACCTTCCCGGCGGCATGGCCTGCCAGGTCAGTTCATTGCGCGGCGAAATCCTCGCCCGCAGTCACACCGATCCGCAACAAACCCTGGAAGCCGAGAAAATGGGCTTTCACGACCAGATGATCGACGGCGCACCGTGGCGCAGTTTCACCCTGGCCCGCGGCGACGTGCGCATCACCACCGCCGACCGGCAGATCGAGCGTGAGGCGCTGAACATGTCGATTCTGCTGGCGGCTTCGGTGCCGGTGGGCGTGGCGTTGCTCGGCTGCCTGTGCCTGCTGTGGCTGGGGATCGGCCAGGGGCTGGCGCCGCTGAATCGCATGCGCGATGCCTTGATGCGCCGCAGCGCCGATTCTCTCGAACCCTTGCAAATCCAGCCGCTGCCCAGCGAACTGCAACCGTTGCTGGACACCCAGAATCAGTTGTTCCAGCGCATCGGCAAGACCATCGAACGGGAACGCCGTCTGACCGGTGACGCCGCCCATGAATTGCGCAGCCCGCTGACGGCGATCAAGACCCACCTGCAAGTGGCGCGCATGACCGACGGCGCGGCCCGGGATCAATCCCTGGCCCGGGCCGAAGAGGGCGCCGATCGCCTGCACCGGACCCTTGAGCAATTGTTGTTGCTCGCGAGGGTCGAGGGCAGTCTGTCGTTCGATGATGGCGTGCAATGCAGCGCCGAGCAGGTGGCGAAACTGGCGATTCAGGACGCTGCCAGCGGTGATCGTCAGCGGATCAAATTTCAGATGCCGCCGAAAATCTCTCACGCCCCGGTGCAAATGCCCGCGGTGCTGTCGATTGCCGCGCTGCGCAACCTGCTGGACAACGCGCTGCGGCATACCCCGGGCGACGGCGCGGTGGAGTTGAGCCTGCAAACCACCGGCAACCGCGTGCAGTTTGTGGTTCGCGACCATGGGCCGGGCATTGCCGAAGACGATCTGCAACATTTGACTCAACGCTTCTGGCGCAACGGCCAGAGCACCGGCTGCGGTCTGGGTCTGGCGATTGTCCAGGCGATCGTCCAACGCTGCGGTTGTACGTTGCATTTCGACAGTCGGCCGGATGGGTTGCGGGTTGAGCTGACGATGCCGTTGCAACCTATCTAACAAACACCACGAACCCCTGTAGGAGCTGTCGAGTGAAACGAGGCTGCGATCTTTTGATTTTGCTTTTGATCTCGAGTGAGTCCGGAGAAAAAATCAAAAGATCGCAGCCTCGTTTCACTCGACAGCTCCTACAGTGAATCTGTGTTGCACATCAAATGTAACTTCTCTCCATTGGCATTCGAGCCGTTACCGGCGCTATCGTCCCCGGCAGCTTTTTCTCAATGGATTGAGGTAACAGCGCCATGGATGCACCCCTACACATTTGCAAGGCAACCCCCGCCGACGCCGGCATCATCAGCCGGATCGTCGAGCGATCCATTCGCGTGGGTTGCGCGCTCGACCATCGCAACGATCCGCTAACCGTCGCCACCTGGACCCACAACAAAACCATCGAACACGTGCAGCCCTGGCTGACCGACCCGCGGTTGTACCTGAACATCGCCCTGTTGCAGGACAAACCGGTCGGCGTCGCGATGGCGGCGATCAGCGGCAAGGTCGCGTTTTGTTACGTGCAACCGGAATGGTTTCGTCGCGGGGCCGGGCAAGCGCTGGTGCGCGACCTCGAAGCCTGGATGACCGATCAGGGTTTGCGCCAGGCACGACTCAACAGCACCCGCACCAGTGAAGCGTTTTACCGTCATCTGGGTTACCAGCCTTGCGCCGAAACCTTCGCCGTAGCCGGGCTCCACGCCATTCCCATGCACAAAGCGCTGACACCCCCTTCATAGAAAGCTGATCGAGGGTCTAAATCCTCGGCGCCCTGATGCGTTTCCAGAACAGGAAAACCTTATTGAGGGGTCGAGAGATGTCAGTCGCTACCAGCCTTATGGAAGATCAGTCGGCCCGGATCACTCCGGCGCCGACCGAGACGCTTTATCAGTTCAACGAATCGCCGCTGCTGTCCCGTCAAAATCAGCAGGAATCGAATGCCCGCAGCTATCCGCGACGCATTCCCCTGGCCCTCAAACGTGCCAAGGGCATTTATGTCGAAGACGTCGAAGGCCGCCGTTTCATCGACTGCCTGGCCGGCGCAGGGACGTTGGCTCTTGGGCACAACCATCCGGTGGTAATCGAAGCGATCCAGCAAGTGCTGACCGATGAACTGCCACTGCACACCCTCGACCTGACCACCCCGGTCAAGGATCAGTTCGTTCAGGACCTGTTCGGTTTGCTGCCGCCGGCGTTGGCCTCTGAAGCCAAGATCCAGTTCTGCGGCCCGACCGGCACCGACGCGGTGGAAGCCGCGCTGAAACTGGTACGCACCGCCACCGGACGCAGCACCGTGCTGTCGTTTCAGGGTGGTTATCACGGCATGAGCCAGGGCGCGCTGAGCCTGATGGGCAGTCTGGGGCCGAAGAAACCCTTGGGCGCCTTGCTCAGCAGCGGCGTGCAGTTCATGCCGTATCCCTACGATTACCGCTGCCCGTTCGGGCTCGGCGGCGCGCAAGGTGTGAAGGTCAATCTCAACTACCTGGAAAACCTGCTCAATGATCCAGAAGCCGGCGTGCAATTACCCGCAGCGGTGATCGTTGAAGTGGTGCAAGGCGAGGGTGGGGTGATCCCGGCCGATCTCGACTGGCTGCGTGGCTTGCGGCGGATTACCGAAAAGGCTGGTGTCGCGCTGATCGTCGACGAGATTCAGAGCGGTTTTGCCCGCACCGGCAAGATGTTCGCCTTCGAGCACGCCGGGATCATTCCCGACGTGGTGGTCATGTCCAAAGCCATCGGCGGCAGTTTGCCGCTGGCGGTGGTGGTCTATCGCGACTGGCTCGACACCTGGCTGCCGGGCGCCCATGCCGGAACCTTCCGCGGCAATCAGATGGCCATGGCCGCAGGTTCTGCGGTGATGCGTTACCTGACCGAACACAAGGTCTGCGAGCACGCTGCCGCCATGGGCGAACGCTTGAGCGAACACCTGCGCATCCTGCAACGGGACTTCCCGCAGCTGGGTGATATTCGCGGTCGCGGCTTGATGCTGGGTGTTGAACTGGTCGATCCATCTGGCGAGCCGGATGCGCAAGGTCATCCACCTATATTCGGCCGTCTGGCGCCGCTGGTGCAGCGTGAATGCCTCAAGCGCGGTTTGATCCTCGAACTGGGCGGCCGTCATGGCGGCGTGGTGCGTTTCCTGCCGCCACTGGTGATCACGGCGGCGGAAATCGATCGGGTAGCCGAGATTTTCGGCAGGGCCATGGCTGCTGCCACCGCCAGCCTCTAAATTTCTCAGCCTCTGACACGTTCCTTCTACATAACGGCTGCGCACGCAGTGCAGCCCACCCTACAACGATGGAGAAACACCATGACTTCAGTATTCGACCGCGAGGACATCCTCTTTCAGGTCGTGGTCAACCACGAAGAGCAGTACTCGATCTGGCCCGACTACAAAGCCGTGCCTGCAGGCTGGCGCACAGTGGGCAAGAGTGGCCTGAAAAAGGAATGCCTGGCTTACATCGAAGAAACTTGGACTGACATGCGTCCGCTGAGCCTGCGCCAGAAGATGGAAGAACAGGCGGCTGTGGCTCACTGAGTCACCGCGCAAAAAGAAGCCCGCTGAACCGGTAAGGTCAGCGGGCTTTTTGTTGAGCATTAAAAGATCGCAGCCTCGTTGCACTCGACAGCTCCTACAAGGGATTCGCGAAAACCTGTAGGAGCTGTCGAGTGAAACGAGGCTGCGATCTTTTGATCTTAGGCCGATGGCTTGCCGCTCAACCCCTTGATCAGCAAATCCACATTCCCCTCCAGCTCGGTCACCGGATCCGCCGCATCCACACTCAACACCACCAACCGACTCCCTGCCTCGGCAATCACCGCTTTCACCGCCTCCGACGGTTGTCGATGATGCAACACCACCGCCACGTCATTGTCCTTGAGCGTCGCACCCAATTGCTTGAGCGCTTCAGGTGTCCACTCGGCATCCGGCCGCGCATCGAGGCCGATCAGCTCCAGGTTGAGGCCGCCAACCAGATAGCCAAAGTGATCGCTCAGGCTCATCACGCTGAGGTTGTCGGCACTGGCCAGCCGCGCTTCGCTATCGGCGCTGAACTTGAGCAAGCGCTGTTTGAGCGCCGCCAGGTTGGCCTCGATCTTCGGCTTGGCCTCGGGCGCCAGGCGCACCAGGTCCGCCGCCATGACGTCCGCCATCCGCCCCATGTTGTTGCTGGAAAACCACGGCTGACTGTTCAACCCATCGACCTTGTTGCCAGGCTGCACGGCGATGCCGGGCAGAGCGCCGTCCACCGGGCGCGCGGCGTCGACTTCGACGATGCGGATGTTGCTACGCCGGGAGATCGGGTAAAGCGGATCATCCGCCCACAGCGAGCGCAGACCAATCACTGCATCGGCGTCGGTCGCCAGTTTGGCCAGCGCCGGAGCACCACGACCTGTGAAGTACGCGGTCTGACGGCTGCCGGGCAGGTTCGCCGGCGCGGCACGTTCAAGGTTGACGTCGGTGCCTTTGAGCAAGACTTCACCCAGACCATAAGTGATCGGCAAGGACGCCAGCACGCGCAGCGGTTTGGCGCTGTCAGCTGCAAAGGTTGTGTTGACCAGCCCGCACAAGGCTACGGCCAGGGTCAGTTGACGCAGAGAGAAAGACATTTATCCGAGATTCCCTTTCAGACTGGGGACAACGCCACGCGCAATGGCGGCGAGAGCGAAGGCGATACCGGCCACCAGAATGATCGCGGCGCCGGACGGGATAGGCAGGTCGAAGACAATCGGCGCGAGAATCCCGAACAGCGTGCTGACCGTGGCGATCAGCACCGAGCACCAGAAGAAGCCCTTCAGCGACTGACTCAGCAATCGCGCAGCTGCCGCCGGAATCACCAGCAGAGCACCGACCAGAATCGCGCCGATGACTTTCACCGCCGCTACGGTGATCAGGGTCACCAGAATCACAAACAGATAATCCAGCGTCTTCACTGCCACGCCACGCACGGCCGCCAGTTGCGGATTGAAACTGGCCAGCATGATGCGGTTGTACAGCGGCAAGGCCAACGCCATGACCAGCGAACCGACGATGGCCAACACCAGCAAGTCATTGCCGTTCACCGTCAACACCGAACCGAACAGCACGTTTTCCAGGATGTGCACGTTGATCATGCCCGCCAGAATCAGCAGCAGACTGGCACCCAGCGCCAACGACACCGACAGAAACACACCGATCAACGTATCCGGCGCCAGCCCCGTGCGGTTGCGCAGGTAGTTCAGCAAGATGCCGAACAACAAGCAGTAGCCGAACAGACTGCCGTAAGGCCCGGTGTACGGTTCGCCCAGCAGAATGCCAATGGCCACGCCGGTCAACGCCGCGTGGCCTACCGCTTCAGAGAAAAATGCGAAACGCTTGACCACCACCAACGTACCCAAACCGCCCAGCACTGGGCCGATCAGCAAGCCGGCGAGCAACGCGTTGACCACAAATCCATAGGCCAGCGCCTCGGGCAGATAACCCGACGAGGCCCAGCCCTGGACCATCAAACGAAAGGCTTCGTAACTCATCAGGCAACGCTCCGTGGATGGGTCGAAAACAGGGTCAGCAATCGCTCCGGAGTCAGTGCCTGTTTCGGCGTGGCATCGAACAGCACCCGGCGATTAAGCCCTGTGACCCGATCCGCCAGACGACCCACGGCTTCCAGATCATGCTCGATCCACAGCACGGTGATGCCGCTCTGGCGCCAGTCACCGAGCAGCCGTTCGAACACCTGAATTCCCGCCTCATCCAAAGCCGACATCGGTTCATCCAACACCAACAATTGCGGCGCCGGAATCAGACCCTGGGCCAGCAACACCCGCTGGCGTTCACCGCCCGACAACGCACCCATGCGCCGCTTGCGTTTGTCCTGCATACCGACCCGTTCCAGCGCTTCGCCAATCGCGGCGGCGTAGTGCTTGCTCAATCCGAGGAACGCCGGACGCCGCTGGCACATCGCGGCCATGAAATCATCGACGGTCATCGGCAAACCCCGATCGAATTCCAGGGCTTGAGGCACGTAGCCGATGGTTCCCGGTGTGCCGGGCCATTGCAGACTCAAGCGACCCTGATGCGGCATCTGCCCGAGCAAGGTCTTGATCAGCGAACTTTTGCCGCCGCCGTTGGGGCCGACCAGCGCATGCACGCTGCCGGGCTGGACCTGAAAAGTGACGTTGTCGAGGATCGTCGTGCGACCCAGCGTCAGGCTGACCTCCGCAAAATCCAGCGTCGGCCCGCAAACCTGTGGGAGTGACGGTGCGACGATTCGACTTGCTCGCGAAGAGGGAGTGTCAGTCGACATCAATGTTGACTGACCCGCCGCTTTCGCGAGCAAGCCCGCTCCCACAGGGGATTCGCTGATGGTTTCTTTTGCAGTCATGCGCCCGACTCCTGAATCGCCCGGACCACCGTGTTGAGGTTGCCGGTCATTTCTTTTTCGTACTTGTCGGCGTTGTACTCGCCATAGGAAATGTGCGACAGCGGGTACAGCTTCACCCCGGATTCACGCTGGATGGTGTCGACGTAGGTGGACGGGAAATCCATCTCCGAGAAGATCACTTTCACGTCCAGTTCGCGCAGTTGATCGATGGTCTTTTTCAGCTGACTCGGGCTCGGCTCGATGCCGTGGGCCGGTTCGACCACGGCGGTCACTTCCAGGCCGAATTCGCGCAGCAAATAATCGTAAGCCGCGTGAACCGTGGCCACTCGCAGTTCGGCGTTCGGTGCCTGGGTCAGCTTCGCCAGGGCATCAGCGCGCATCTGCCGCAGGCGTTTGCCGTAGGCGCGGGCGTTCTGGGTGTAGGTCTTGGCGTTGGCTGGATCGAGCTTGCCCAGTTCCCGGGCGATGTTGTTGACCTGGGCAATCGAGGCGCTGATCGACAGGAACGTATGCGGGTTGACGACCTTGCCGGCACCACGAGCGGCAGTACCGGTGGCGGCCAGCAACGGCACGTTTTCGTTGGCTTCGATCACCGAGATGTTCGGGGTTTCGCTGGCAGCGATCATGCGGTCGGCAAAGTCGTCATGGCCGACGCCGTTGAGCACGACCACGTCCAGACCGCTGATGCGCTTGATGTCTTCGGCGCGTGGCTCGTAGGCATGCGGGTTGAAGCCGGCCGGAATCAGCGGCACCACCTCGGCCTTGTCACCGACGATGTTCGCCACGTAGCTGTAATAAGGGTGCAGGGTGATGCCGATGCGCAGGCGCTTGGCCTCGTCGGCACTGGCCAGCGGGGTCAGCAGACAAGCCAGTAAGCCGACCAACATCAGGCGCAAGAAAGAACGTTGAGATGAAATAGGCATGGGAAAGCGGTCTTCTCTCGGGTGAAGGCGAGGGTTCAGTGCCGGTGCTGGCGGGTCACGCCGGCATCGAATTGCGCGACGATCTGCTGCCAGCCGGCGCTTTCCAGCGCGGCGTCGGTAAGGTCGGTTGGGGCCGCGAGGGCTTTGCCGCGGTTGAGCCAGACGTCCGGAGCATCGTCGTCAGCGGTCAAGCGCATCAGAAACGAACCCGCCACGGTGGGCGTCTGGCTCTGGCCGAAGTAAGCCTTGGCGTCGAGCAATTGCCAGGCATGACCGCCGCGGCTGACGGAACTGGCGTCCTGGGCGAACGGCGCAAAACCCTCATCGGCGAGGGCTGCGGGGGCGGGCAGGGCCTGTTGCTCCTGACGCAGCAGGTGAATTTCGTCGAGCGTCACCCGCAGGTCGGCGTAGATGCCTTGCTCGGACGCGCTCAAGTCACGGCGGGCATCCAGTTGATGGCTGCCAACGCTGCTGACTTCCTGAGACTCTCCGCGCCAGGCGACCACCGAGCCGGCAACCGCGAGGATCATCAGGCATAACAGCAACACATAGAGGGTTTCATGGCCGGCACCGGCCGGGCGGACGACTTGCGTGGTTGGTGTACTCATGGGGCTTCGATGTCCGCTTGATCGATCTCGACGACGTGGCCGGGACCGGCATCGAACAGCACGTAGAACTCGGCGCCGGGCTTCTTGAAAGTCAGGGTCGAATCGGCGCCGAGCTTGCCCGGCACCAGGATGGTTTCGTCGTAGCCGATCACGTCCAGGGTCACCCCCGGCGCGCCGCTGCCGTCGGAGAAACCGCCGGTGCATTTGATCTGCTCGGCGTCGATGGCTTTGCATTCGCACATCGGGTTGTGGGCCAGGGCGCTGGCGCTGAAACCGGCGCAGAGCACCAGCAGCGCGGCGCTCAGAGGACGTATAACGTTGATCATGGTTTGCCTCCTTGTTGGTTCAGCCAGGCGAGGGTGACCGGGGATGCCTGGCTCAGGGGGATGGAGGCCTGATGCATTGCGCCATCCCAGCCTTCCATGGTGATCCACAGCTCGGCGTCGGCTTTGGTTTTCTCGGAGATCGGCAACATCGCGCCCATGCGGTACGGCGTGCCGAAGAAAATCACCCCGGCAGCGCGCAGGCTGCGCGGTTTGCCAATGCGCAGGTACGTCGCCTTGACCTGATCGCGGCAGCTGTCGCACAGCGCCGCGTTGAAGTTCTTCATGTAACCGGCCGGGCCATCGAGCCTCGGTGCTTCGTTGCGCAACTCGGCCAGGCGCAGGCTCCAGGGCCCTACCTGAACCTCGCCGATTTCCCGCTCACCCAGGCCGGTGTCACCGCGAAACAGCGCGGCGTCGGCGAAGTACTTGGGCATGAACCCCAGCGGCACCAGCAACAGCAGAACGTTGATGTGGAAGCGCCATTTGTGCCAGAAACGGCTCAGTTTCGAAGCCGGTTTATCAGCGATGAACAGACTCATTGGCTGACCTCCGTGGTTTCATGGCTCGCGGCCGGAGCCGTCTCACTGCGCGGGCGTTTGTTGCTGCGTTTGAGGGCATTGGCCGTGGCGAGGGCGGTACGCTTGGTCCAGATCAACAGGCCGCTGAGGACCATCATGCTCAGGATCAGGCCGAAGATGAACCAGATCAGTTTGATCCAGATGCCGCCGAAATCCCCGGTGTGCAGCGGACGCATGGATTCGGTCACCAGCTCCAGGCCGGAACGGTCCGACAACAGGCGGGTGGCGGCGATGTCACCGGTATACGGGTTGATGTCCGCGGTCTGGAACATCAGCGGATACCAACTGCGTCCGCCTACCGAGAGGTAGCTATAGGCATTGGCGGGCAGGCTGACAAAGCTGTCGTCCAGTCCGGGAATACGTTCCTTGGCTTCGCGGATCGCCGTCTCCAGGCTGATCATCGGCGCCGGCGAACCGTCGGCAGTCAGCGGGACACTTTCACGCGGAGCCACGGCCGCCACCGGCGCGGTGGAAATCGAAATCTGGTTGTCGAACATGAACGCCTGAATCAGGAACCAGGTGCTGGTGATGGAAATCACCGCGATAAACCAGATCGACCAGATGCCGCTGAGGCGGTGAAAGTCGCCCCAGAAAATCCGCGCACCGTGACGAATGCGTAAAGTCGGTCGCAAGAATCCTTTCCAGAAGCGCTTGTAGACCACCAGCCCGGTGACCAACGAAGCCAGCAGCGGCAAGCTCAGGAATGACACTAGGTACCAGCCCCAGCTGTAACCGTTGGTGAACGGCACCAGCCACCAACCATGCAGTGCGCGGGTAAACGCCTTGAAATTGAATTGCGGGGCAGTGCCCTGAATGACGCCGCTGTAGGGGTTGACGTAAACCGTCACCGAGCGACCGTCGGGGTAGCTGACGTCCACGTCGAGGGCGAAGTGCGATTCATCGGGCCGACTGATGCCTTCGACCAGCGTGTTCGGCTCCGCTTTTTTGATCGCGGCAATGATCTGGTCATAGCTGAGCAGTGGCGCATGGTCCGAGGGTTGGCTGGCGCGCATTTGCGGGTTGGCCAGCCAGACGATTTCCTGGCTGACCACCGCCAGGGTGCCGGTTACACAGACGATCAGCACGAAAAACCAGATCGGCAATGCCAGCCAGCTATGGACCAGAAACCAGAGTTTTGAACGGGATTTCTTCGACATGATTAAAGGTCTTGTTTCGATGGGAGGGCCTCTGCTGCGGGCTTCCCAGCGATGAGGTCCATGAAAGGCCGGCCGTGGCTTTTGCCTACGCGGGCCGACTGCATCTAAATAAGACGGATGAGCATCGAAAATCCCGAAGGGGGATATGAAAGAAAATGTTTCGTATTGCAATGAAGCCTGCCCTCTGTGGGAGCGAGCCTGCTCGCGATAGCGCTTTGACATTCAGCATTGAAGTTGACTGACCCAACGCCATCGCGAGCAGGCTCGCTCCCACAGGTGATCTTGGGTGTTCACAAATAATGTGTTCGCAGAAGATCCCATGTGGGAGCGAGCTTGCTCCGGGCGGCGTTCCGACGATGAGGCCAGATCAGGCCCCAAAGATTTCAACCCTGTTTAAACATCTCCCGCGCCCGCTGCTCAATCTGCTCCTGCGTCAGATCCTCCTTGCGCGTGGCCAGAAACCACAGATGCCCATAGGGATCCTTCAAGGTCCCCGAACGGTCGCCATAAAACTGATCCTTGACCTCGGAAACCACCGTGCCACCAGCGGCAATCGCCTGTTTATACGACTTGTCCACATCGTTCACATACAGATGCAGCCCTACGGACGGCGACTTGTCCGGATTGCTCAGCGGACCCTGATCGCAAGGCGTGCCAAGCATGATCGGGCAATCGCCGATACGCAGTTCGGCGTGGCCGATGCCGCCATCGGGCATGGACAGGCGCATGACTTCGGTGGCGCCAAAGGCTTTCTTGTAGAACTCGATGGCTTCGGCCGCTTTTTGAATGCCCAGATATGGGGTGATGCTGTGATAACCCTCTGGAATGGGTTTGACGCTCATGATGGTTCTCCCTGTTTTTTGTTTTGGGATGAAGGTGGTCCTTCGCCGATTTCCAACCTATGAAGAGTAGTAGGAGCTGCCGAAGGCTGCGATCTTTTGACCTTGGCAGCGGTGCGGCCGACGAAAAATCAAGTTCAAAAGATCGCAGCCTTCGGCAACTCCTACAGGGTGTAAGGCATAACAACGCCACTGTTCAGCCATCAACAGCGAAACAGCAGATTGCTCTTGCTCGTTATCTTGAGATCGCGAAAATACCGCTGAACTCCCCGAAAACATTGGCTCGGACGGTCAGGCACAGAAGCTGCAATGCCCTCTGGTAAACATTGGTGCCGAGAGACTTGTATGCCTGAATCTGCCGTTTATCCGATCAACCCACCGGCCGCCCATCGGATCGCCGACGAAGCCGAAGCCCTGCGGGTCGCCGAACAGGTCGCCGCGATCCTGCTGGAGCAAGACGCCGAGCGCGACCGCACCCGCCAAGTGCCGGCCGAGATCGTTGATCTGTATTCCAACAGTGGTTTGTGGGGCATCAGCGTGCCGAAGGAGTTCGGCGGTGCGCAGGTGTCCTATGCGGTGCTGGCGCAGGTCATCGCGATCATCTCGGCGGCCGATCCGTCCCTGGGGCAAATCCCGCAAAACCACTATTGCCTGCTGGAAGACATTCGCTTGCAAGGTACGCCTGAGCAGCAAACGCACTTCTTCGGGCTGGCGCTGCAAGGTCACCGCTTTGCCAATGCCTTGTCGGAAACCGGCGGCAAGAACGTGCAGGATATTCAGGCGACCCTCCGCCGTTTCGGCGACGGCCATGTGATCAACGGCCGCAAGGGTTATTGCACCGGTTCGCTCTACGCCCACTGGCTGGCGGTGCTGGCGCTGGACGAAGAGCAGAAGGGCCAGTTGGCCTTTGTCGAGCGCGGCACCAAAGGGCTGGTGATCGTCGACGACTGGGACAGCATCGGTCAGCGCACCACCTCCAGCGGCACGGTGCTGGCCGAAGATCTCCACGTCTCGGCGTTCAATCTGTTCCCGACGTATCGCTCTTATGAAACACCCACCCTGGCGGGCCCGTTCGCGCAGTTGACCACCGCCGCCATCGACGCCGGCATCGCCCGCGCGGCCCTGCGCGACACCATCACCTTTGTTCAGCAATTCGCTCGACCGTGGATCGACGCCGGAGTGGAAAAGGCCAGCGAAGATCCGCTGACCATCATTCAGGTCGGCGGCCTGGAGATTCGTCTGGAAGCGGCCGAAGCCTTGCTGGAACGCGCCGGTTGGGCGCTGGATGCCGCACGTTCGGCACCTGATGAAGACAACGTCGCGCAAGCCTCCTTGGCCGTCGCCAAAGCCAAAGTGCTGACCACCGAAATCGCCATCGAAGCCAGCAACAAACTCTTCGAACTCGGCGGCACTCGCTCGACCCTGAGGAAACACAACTTCGACCGCCACTGGCGCAACGCCCGGGTCCATACCCTGCATGACCCGGTGCGCTGGAAGTACCACGTGGTCGGCAACTGGCTGCTCAATGGCGTCAAACCACCGCGCCACGACTGGTCCTGACCATGGCCGAGTGGTTGAAAAACATCTATTGGGCCGACATCGCCCAGGCCTGCCTCGACACCTTGAGCATGCTCGGCGCCGCCCTCGGTTTTACCGTGCTGCTGGGGTTGCCGCTGGGCGTGGTGCTGTTCCTCACCGGCAAGCGCCAATTGCATGAAGCGGTCGGTGTGTATCGGGTGCTGTCGGTGATCGTGAACATGCTGCGTTCGCTGCCGTTCATCATTTTGCTGATCGTGCTGATTCCCCTGACCACGTTGCTGGTGGGCACCTCCCTCGGCGTGCCGGGGACGATCCCGCCGCTGGTGGTGGGTTGCACGCCGTTCTTCGCACGTTTGGTTGAAACCGCCTTGCGCGAAGTCGATCGCGGGGTGGTGGAAGCGACTCAGGCCATGGGCGCCAACACGTGGCAGATCATCCGCCATACCTTGTTGCCCGAAGCGCGGGGAGGCTTGCTGGCGGCGGTCACGGTGACCGCGATTGTGCTGGTGGATTACACGGCGATGGCCGGGGTGATCGGTGGCGGTGGTCTTGGCGACCTGGCGATCCGCTACGGCTATCAGCGTTTTCAGACCGACGTGATGGTGGTCACCGTGGTGCTTCTGCTGATCCTGGTCCAGGCCCTGCAAATGACTGGCGACCGATTGGTGGCGCGCTACAGCCGACGATAAAAATGCGATTCAACCATTAAAGAAACGGCCCAACGTCCGCCCCACGACGGCCACTCAATCTGCCTAGGAGCACACCATGAAAAAGACCCTGGCCATTCTGGCTGCCGTCCTGTCGTTCAACGCTCACGCCAACGAAAAACTCATCGTCGGCGCCACCCCGGTGCCGCACGCGGAAATCCTCGAATTCGTCAAACCGACCCTGGCCAAGGAAGGCGTGGACCTGGACATCAAGGTTTTCACCGACTTCATCCAGCCCAACCAGCAACTGGCGTTGAAGAACCTCGACGCCAACTATTACCAGTACCGACCGTTCCTCGATGACTTCAACAAAACCCGCCATACCGATCTGGTGCCGGTGGTCGGTGTGCACATTGAACCGTTTGGCGCTTACTCGACCAGGATCAAAAGCATCGCCGAACTTAAGGATGGCGCCACGGTGTCGATTCCCAACGATCCGGTGAACACAGGTCGCGCACTGGTGCTGTTGCACGAAGCCGGCCTGATCAAGCTCAAGGACCCGAGCAACACCCTGGCGACTCAACGGGACATCATCGAAAACCCCAAGCACCTGAAAATCCGTGAACTGGAAGGTGCATTGCTGGCGCGTTCGGTGAGCCAGGTGGACCTGGCGTTTGTCTTTGCCAACTACGCACTGGAAGCGGGGATCGATACCAACAGCGCGTTGATCGTCGAGAAGGGAAAGAGTTTGTACATCGAGTTTCTGGTCGCGCGGCCGGACAACATCAATGATCCAGGCTTGCAAAAACTGGCCAAGGCGTTGAATTCCGATGAGGTTCGGCAGTTCATCCTGACTCGCTACAAAGGACAGATTGCGCCGGGGTTCTAAGGCCACATACTCAGTGACTGAATGAACTCATTGTGGCGAGGGGGCTTGCCCCCGTTGGGTCGCGAAGCGGCCCCTAAACCGGAGAAAGCGGTGCTTCAGACAGACCGTGCAAGCCGATTTTACGACTGCTGCGCAGCCGAACGGGGGCAAGCCCCCTCGCCACAGGTGTGGGAGCGATCACTCGAGCAGCTGCGCCCCCGGCCCTTGCTCCCCCAGCACATCGCCAAAGTTGCGCAACGGACATGCTTCCATCGACAAACACCCACAGCCAATGCAGCCATTGAGCTTGTCCCGCAGCAAGGTCAGCTGATTGATCCGCTCATCCAGATCCCGACTCCACTGCGCCGACAACACCTTCCAGTCCGCCGCCGTTGGGGCGCGGTTATCCGGCAGGGACTTGAGCGCCTCACCAATCTCCGCCAACGGAATACCCAATCGCTGAGCCACTTTGATCAACGCCACCCGCCGCAACACTTCCCGGGGATAACGCCGCTGGTTGCCTTGGTTGCGATTACTTTTGATCAAACCCTTGGATTCGTAAAAGTGCAGTGCCGTGACCGCGACGCCGCTGCGCGCAGCCACTTGGCCGACGGTGAGTTCTTTATGCAGATTTTCCGAGGTGATCATTTAAAAAATGCCCCTTGACCTCAAGTTAACTAGAGGTTTTACCCTGCAAGCCTTCGGATCGCAAGATCCGGCTTACAGGTCAGTGGGGACTCTTCATGCAACTGTCAGAGAAAAATCGCAGCTTCACCCAATTGATTGAATTCGAGATTGAACCCCATCAACAGCCCGCACTGGTGTCGGCGCTGTCGAAGCAGACCGAGCGTCTCGCCCAGGGTTACAGCGGTTTTCTGAGTGCCAGCATCCAGGCCAGCGGCGATGGCCGGCGGGTGCTCAACTACCTGCAATGGCAAACACGCGAGGCGGGAGAGGCCGCGTTTAAAAGCTTTGAAAGCGGCGAGCAGGATTTCTGGCAACTGATCCGTGCCCATCAGGCGAAAACCGTGACCTTCGGCTCGTTCCAGGTGCTGCACAGCCTGGAACGCAGCCACGACAACGCGCTGCACTGCAATCTGGTGGGTTAGATCGACAGCTGCATGACACGCTCGCCCTGAAGGTTTTCCGTGGGGCGGCGCTTGTTCACGGCCAGTTCGCCAATCTTGATCAGTCGCGTGCGGGTTACATTGCGGCTCAACCCCAGCAGCGCAGCGGTGTGCACCTGGTTGTAATGGCTGAATCGATAAGCGGCTCGCAGCAACGCGTCTTCGACTTTCTCGTGCAGCGCTCCGGCCTGTTCTTCGAAGAGCTTTTGAAAGGCCCGATCGAGCAGGGCTTCCGGTGAGTCGTCGACGTTGCTGTGGTAATCGTCCTGACGCTCGATGCGCATGTTCGACAGGCGCAAGTCGTCGCGTTCGATCACGCCGTTACGGCAGATCAGCAGCGTGTGGTGAATGACGTTTTCCAGTTCGCGGATGTTGCCCGGCCAGCTGTAGCTGCGCAGTTTCAGTTCGGCCTCTTTGCTGATGGTGATGGTGCCGTAGCCGAGGCGCTGGCTGTAGGCTTCGACGAAATGTCGGGTCAGCGGCAGGATGTCGCCGGGGCGGTCGCGCAGCGGGCTCAATTCCAGGCTGACCACGTCGAGGCGGTAGTACAAATCCTCACGGAAGTGCCCGGCGTTGATGGCTTTCTCCAGTTGCACGTTGGTCGCGGCCAGCACGCGCACGTTGATGGGAATGCTCTTGCGCGAACCCAGTCGCACCACTTCGCGCTCCTGCAACACGCGCAACAGCTTGACCTGAATCGCCATCGGCAAGTCGCCGATTTCGTCGAGGAACAACGTGCCGCCATCGGCCTCCTCGAACCAGCCGGCCTTGGCGCTCAACGCACCGGTGAAGGCGCCTTTTTCATGGCCGAACAGCTCGGCCTCCACCAAAGATTCGGAGAACGCGCCGCAGTTCACTGCCACAAAAGGCCGGTTGCGCCGGGCGCTGAGGTTGTGGATATGCCGCGCCACCAGCTCCTTGCCGGTGCCGGTCTCACCGATGATCAGCACGCTGGCTTCACTCGGTGCGACTTGTTGAATGTGGGCGAGCAAGGCCTGGGATTTAGGGTCTTCGAACACCTGCGCCGTGGCGCGGATCGAGGTGGCCAGAGCGGGCGAGGGTGGTAAGGTCAGCAGTTGCATGGGCAGGCTCCATGAATAGAAGGCTATGAATAGAAAGTCGGAATCGGCAGGGACTGGTTGAGCGCCCAGTCACCCAGTTCATGGAGTTTGTAATCCACCGGGTCGTGCAGGGTTTGCGTGCGCAGGTTGCGCCAGTGGCGATCCAGTCGCAGTGAGGCATGGGTCGAACGGGCGCCGGTCACTTCGAACAACCGGCTACAGAGTTCCAGACCGTTGCGGGTGGCAGCGACCTTGGCCGTGGCGATGGCGTTAGCGAGGTGTCCACGTTCTTCGGCGCTGAGGTTCGGGCCTTTCGCCCAGGCCTTGTCGAGCAGCCCGGCAGCGCGCTCCACCAGCAGTCGAACACTTTCGAGGGCGACCCAGAATTCGCCGTAGTGGCCGAGGACATAAGGATCCTGACGCACATCCTGAGCACTGGATTTGTGCCAGGGACGGGTCTCGGTGAGGGTGTATTGCCGTGCTTCTTCGAAGGCACCCTCGGCGATGCCGAGAAACATGTGGGTGAAGGTCAGCTGGGCAATCAACGGCCGCAGGCAGGCGAATGGCGTACTCAACGGACCCGGATCGAGCAGCAATTCCGACTCTTCGACCCGTACCCGTTCGAACGTCGCGCTGCCGCTGTCGGTCTGGCGCTGGCCCATGTTGTTCCAGTCGTTGTGCAAGGTGATGCCGCTGCGGCCGCTGGGAATCGCGGCGATCAACAGCTTGCCGCCAGCGCTTTCGTCCACCGCCGAGGCGATCAGCATTTCCGAATCGCTGGCGCCGGAGCAGAAGCTTTTCTTGCCGGAAAACTCACGCCAGCCACCGAGGTTTTTCACCACGGTGCGGGTGTCCAGCGGGTTGAGGGCGTTGCCCCAGAACCAGTTCTTGCGCGCGGTCTGTTCGAACCATGGCTGCCACTGCTCGGGTCGGGCGAACAGGCGCACGGTGGCGAGCATCAGGTGATGGAAGCCGAAGACATGGGCAATCGAACTGTCGACCTTGGCGAACTCGCGCACGATGGTCAGGGTTTCACTCCAGCTGGCGCCTTGGCCGCCGTACTGGGTGGGAATGCTTAAGGCGAGCAGACCGCTGTGGCGCAAGGCGTCACGTTCGGCTTTGGGCGTACCGCCACGTTCATCGCGCTCGACAGCGGTCAGGGCAAACTCGGCCGCCAATCGGCGAGCGGTCTGCAAGGGGGATATCAGGGCGCTTTGCGGCTTGGCAGTCACACGGAATTTCCTATATGTCGATGGACCACCGTAGGAGCTGCCGCAGGCTGCGATCTTTTGATCTTGATCTTTAACATCAAAAGATCGCAGCCTCGTTTCACTCGTCAGCTCCTACAGGGTCGGGGCGGATCCGGCGGGCAGGATCAGGCTTTGGCGTGAGCCGGCAGCACATCATTGGCAATCATTTCGCCAAACGGTCCGGTGAGATTAGTGACGCCGCGCCCCGCAAGGCTGGCGTACGGCTCAGGCAACAGCGGGAACACCAGCTCGGCAAAACGGTAAGCCTCTTCGAGGTGCGGATAGCCGGAGAAGATAAAGCTCTCGATCCCCAGATCTGCGTACTCCTTGATTCGCGCCGCCACTTGCTGCGGATCGCCCACCAACGCCGTCCCGGCACCGCCACGCACCAGGCCGACACCGGCCCACAGGTTGGGGGAGATTTCCAGGTTGTCACGACGGCCGTCATGCAACGCGGCCATGCGCCGCTGACCTTCGGAATCGAAACGCGAGAACGACTTCTGCGCGGCCGCGATGGTCTCGTCGCTGATGTGCTCGATGAGTTTATCCGCGGCTTTCCAGGCCTCTTCGGCGGTCTCGCGAACGATCACGTGCAAGCGAATCCCGAACTTCACCGTGCGACCGTTTCGCGCTGCACGTTCACGCACATCGGCCAGTTTTTCCGCCACAGCGGCCGGTGGTTCGCCCCAGGTCAGGTAAACATCAACCTGCTCGGCCGCCAGTTCATGCGCTGCCTCGGAAGAACCGCCGAAGTACAGCGGCGGATAAGGTTTTTGCACCGGCGGATACAGCGCCTTGGCGTTCTCCACTTGCAGGTGTTTGCCTTCGAAATCCACCGATTCGCCTTGCAGCACCCGACGCCAGATTTGCAGGAATTCGTCGGTCACTTCGTAGCGTTCGCTGTGGTCGAGGAAGATGCCGTCGCCACGGTTTTCATCCGGGTCACCGCCCGTGACCACGTTGATCAGCAAGCGGCCATTGGACAGTCGATCCAGTGTCGCGGCCATGCGCGCCGAGACCGTTGGCGAGATGATTCCCGGCCGGATCGCTACCAGATAACGCAGGTGTTCGGTCAGCGGCACCAGCGCCGAAGCAATCACCCACGAATCCTCGCAGGAGCGCCCGGTGGGAATCAGTACACCGTGGTAGCCAAGGCTGTCAGCCGCCTGGGCCACTTGTTTCAGGTAGTTGAGTGTCACCGGGCGAGCGCCCTGAGTGGTGCCCAGGTAATGGCCGTCGCCGTGAGTCGGCAGAAACCAGAAAACATCCATGAAGAAATCCTTAAGCGATTTTCAGCAGATTTTTGGGGTGCACGCCAAACAACGGCGCGGCGCGTTCTGCAGCCAGTTGTATGCGGGCCTTGAGAAGTTCACTGGTTATTTGGTAATTGGAGAAATCGGCTTCGGTGGCATAGACGCCAATCGGCAAGGTCAATGCCTGGAAGAAGCTGAACAGCGGTCGCAACTGGTGATCGAGCACCAGTGCATGACGCTCGCTGCCACCGGTGGCGGCCAGCAATACCGGCGTGTCAATCAATGCATTGAGGTCGATCAGGTCGAACAGATGCTTGAGCAGTCCAGGGTAGGAACCGCGATAAACCGGCGCGGCGACGATCAGCAGGTCGGCGTTCTCGATCGCTTGCAGCTCGGCTTCGATCTCGGCGCTCAATTCCTGACGGGACAGCGCGGCGCCCAACGGTCGGGCGATGTCGCCCAGTTCGATCAGCTTGCTTTCAATCGGCAATTGCTCGGCCAGTTGCGCCAACAGCGCCTGGGTCAGCACCAATGTGCGGGACGGACGCCATGTACCGCCGGAGAGGGCAACGACTTTCAATGGACGCGACATGATCAGTTCCTTTTTAAACAGTTGCTCAGGGAGCAGTGAGTAGTCACTGACAGAGAGCAAGAGCTGTACCAATCCCTCGGAGCCCCGATTTACGGGGCTTTCAGCGCGTTGGCCGGTAGACGCTGTACGAATGGCAGAGCTGTTTGTTGAATGACTGTTGCCTGGCAAACAGTTGCTTGGGCAACAGTGCGTGAAGCGATGACAGTTGTTATAAAGACTCCGTGTTATTCCGTAAAAGACCTTAAATTAATATTTATAGATCGTTTGGAGATATAAGGCGCTCTACCTGAGCGGCATCAGTCAAAGTCGATAGCCACTATCGAGAGCGTTGATTTCTGCTGACCGGATGCCCGGCGTAGCCTGTGTTCATTGCCTCGAACCCAGATGTCAGGACGCTCACAATGAAACCACTAATCGCTACTTTCTTGCTGCTTGCGGTCTCCGTACTCGCCGGATGTGCCAGCCATGTTTCCCCGGAATTACGGCCGTACACCGCGGAAGAAACCAGGGAATTGGCGCTTGAGGAGCTGAATCGTCGAGGTTTGTCCTTCGACGAGTACCACGCGAAGAAAGCCGAATTGCTCGGCCAACCACAAAAATCGTTCAGTTTCGACAAACAAGGCGAGATGAACGCCGAACGTGCTGTACAGCTTCACGGTCGTCCTAGCTGATCGAAAACTGTACCGCTTGAAGTTTCACGCAACTGTCCATGGGTTTCCCTGAAGGCATGCGATAGGGTCAACACCTGACTGACCCCGATGGACTGCCACCCATGACGCTCTCGCTCGATTTGCTGCTGGGCTTTGCCCTGTTTGCACTTGTTACCTCGATTACTCCCGGCCCCAACAACACTATGTTGCTGGCATCGGGTGTGAACTTCGGCTTTAACCGCACCATCCCCCACATGCTTGGCATCACCTGCGGCTTCTTTGTACTCGTCGTCGCGGTAGGTTTTGGCTTGGGCGCAGTGTTTCAAACCTATCCTTTGCTCTATAGCGTTTTGCGTTACGTCGGCGCGGCGTATTTGTTGTATCTGGCGTGGAAAATCGCCCATTCGGGACCGGTTTCCGAGAGTGAAAAGGGCGAGAGCAAGCCGATCAGCTATTTGGGTGCCGCAGCGTTTCAGTGGGTCAATCCCAAGGCCTGGATCATGGCCATCGGTGCCATCAGCACCTACACGCCAATGCAGGGTTATTTCACCAACGTGATCGTGATTGCGGCCGTGTTTGCCTTGATCAACCTGCCGAGCGTCAGTGTCTGGGCAGGCTGCGGCACGTTGTTGCGCAACGTGCTGAAGGATCGCCGCTGGTTGCGGCTGTTCAACTGGGGCATGGCCTTGCTGCTGGTGGCTTCGCTGTATCCGTTGTTGCTCGAAAGCTTTCACTGACGCATTGCTTCAACCGGTTGCCCGATGCCTGTTAAGCTCGACTTCAGGAGCGTTCCTACGCACTTTTAAATGAAGTTGTTCTTCTTTAACGGCCTCCGATCAGGTATTTCTAACGCTCTGAACGATCGGCGCAGCTCACGAGGCTGCGCTTTGACGTATCAGTGACGAGCCTCCTGATCCCGGAACATGCTCTGCGAGTTTTCTATGAATAAACGTCCTCTGTATTTCGACTACGCCGCCACCACGCCGGTGGATGAGCGGGTCATCAAGGTCATGGTCGAGTGCCTGGGTTTTACCGGCAACTTCGGCAACCCAGCGTCCAGCTCCCATGCGTTCGGTCAACAAGCCCGGCAATCGGTCGAGCAGGCGCGGCGTCAGGTCGCCGAACTGGTCGGCGCTCAGGCGGACCAGATTGTCTGGACCTCCGGCGCCACCGAATCGAACAACCTCGCGCTCAAGGGTGTGGCCCAGGCTCGCGGCGTTTCTGGCGGCCACATCATCACCAGCCAGATCGAACACAAAGCGATTCTCGACACGGCGAAGCAGTTGCAGGACGCCGGTGTTGCGGTGACCTATCTGGTGCCTGACGCCGAGGGTCTGATTACCCCGCAAGCGGTCAGCGAAGCGATGCGCGAAGACACCTTTCTGGTGTCGCTGATGCTGGTCAACAATGAGTTGGGCACGGTCAACGACATCTCGGCCATCGGCGAAGTCGTGCGTGCACGCGATGCGTTGTTCCATGTCGACGCGGCTCAAGGTGCAGGCAAAGTGGTGATCGACCTGGCCCGGTTGCCAGTGGATCTGATGTCATTTTCCGCCCACAAGATTTACGGCCCCAAAGGCATCGGCGCGCTGTACGTCGGGCCGCGCGCGCAGCAGCGTGTGCAGGCGCAGATTCACGGCGGTGGTCACGAGGGCGGTTTGCGTTCCGGCACCCTGGCGACTCACCAAATCGCTGCCATGGGTGTGGCGTTCGCGTTGGCGGCCTCTTTGTTCGATGAAGAGAAAGCCACGATCGTCCGGTTGCGCGAACGCTTGCTCGAACAGCTGCTGAGTATTCCCGGCGTTCGTCTCAATGGCAGTCCGACCCAGCGCATCCCTCATACCTTGAGCCTGACCTTCAACGAAGGCGAGTTCAATTCCGCGGCGTTGAGCACCTCGATCGCGTTTTCCGCGACCTCGGCCTGCAACTCCGCCAGCAATGCGCCCTCCCATGTGCTGCTGGCCCTGGGGCATGACGCCCGCTCGGCGAGTCGCACCATTCGCTTGAGTCTCGGCCGGTTCACCACCGAGCAGGACGTCGACCAAGCGGTACACCTGATTAAAGCGGCCTGCGCCAGTGCTCCGGCATTTTGGCAATAAGGTCTGAAAGTGTCGGCGTTGATCGGCACTCAACAATAATGATGAAGTGATTAGCAGGAGACATGATGAGTACGCAGCCTTCGATCAATGGATCGGTGCCCCAACGCCTGGCGCAAACCCGCGAACTGATGAGCCGGGAGGGCATTCATGCTCTGCTGGTGCCGTCGGCCGATCCGCATCTTTCGGAATACCTGCCAGGTTACTGGCAGGGGCGGCAATGGTTGTCGGGCTTCCATGGCTCGGTCGGCACGCTGATCGTTACGCCGGACTTTGCCGGCGTCTGGGCCGACAGCCGTTATTGGGAACAAGCGACCAAGGAGCTCAAAGGCAGCGGGATCGAACTGGTCAAGCTGCAACCGGGTCAGCCCGGCCCGCTGGACTGGCTGGCCGAGCAAACCCCTGAAGGCGGCGTCGTCGCGGTAGATGGTGCGGTAATGGCCGTGGCTTCGGCGCGTACGTTGGGTGGCAAGCTCGAAGAGCGCGGCGCACGTCTGCGCACCGACATCGATGTGTTGAACGAAGTCTGGAGCGACCGTCCAACGCTGCCAAATGAACCGATCTATCAACACCTGCCGCCTCAGGCGACGGTCAGCCGTGGCGAGAAACTGGCCAAGCTGCGTGAGGTTTTGAAAGATCGCGGTGCCGACTGGCATTTCATCGCCACCCTTGATGACATCGCCTGGCTGTTCAACTTGCGCGGCGGTGACGTGTCGTTCAACCCGGTGTTTGTTTCCTTTGCCTTGATCAGCCAGCAGCAAGCAACTTTGTTCGTTGCGTTGAGCAAGGTCGATGCCGAGCTGCGCGCGATCCTCGAACAGGACGGCGTGACCCTGCGCGATTACAGCGAAGTGGCCGCCGCCTTGCGCGCTGTACCGAGCGGGGCGAGTCTGCAAGTCGATCCGGCGCGCGTCACCGCCGGCTTGCTGGATAACCTGGATAACGGCGTGAAGCTGGTCGAAGGCCTGAACCCGACGACGTTGGCCAAATCGCAGAAAAGCCTGGCCGATGCTGAGCACATTCGCCAGGCCATGGAGCAGGACGGCGCGGCGCTGTGCGAATTCTTCACCTGGCTGGACACTGCGTTGGGTCGTGAGCGCATCACCGAACTGACCATCGACGAACACCTGACGGCGGCGCGTACCCGACGTCCGGGGTATGTATCACTGAGCTTCAACACCATTGCCGCGTTCAACGCCAATGGCGCGATGCCGCACTACCACGCCACCGAAGAAGAACACGCGGTGATCGAAGGCGACGGTCTGTTGCTGATCGACTCTGGCGGCCAGTACCTGGGCGGCACCACTGACATCACGCGGATGGTGCCGGTCGGTACGCCGACCGATGAGCAGAAGCGCGATTGCACGCGGGTGCTCAAAGGCGTGATTGCGTTGTCCCGTGCACAATTCCCTCGTGGCATTCTCTCGCCGTTGCTCGATTCGATTGCCCGCGCGCCGATCTGGGCTGAAAGCGTTGATTACGGTCACGGCACCGGTCACGGCGTCGGCTACTTCCTCAACGTGCACGAAGGCCCGCAGGTCATCGCCTATCAGGCCGCCGCTGCACCGCAAACCGCGATGCAGCCGGGCATGATCACTTCAATCGAACCGGGCACTTACCGTCCGGGCCGCTGGGGTGTGCGGATCGAGAACCTGGTGTTGAACCGTGAGGCGGGCAAAAGCGAATTCGGTGAATTCCTGAAGTTCGAAACCCTGACCTTGTGCCCGATCGACACTCGCTGCCTGGAACCGTCGCTGCTGACTGACGACGAAAAGCAGTGGTTCAACGCCTACCACGCCGAGGTGCGCCAGCGCTTGAGCCCGTTGCTCGACGGCGCAGCCCTTGAGTGGTTGAACACCCGGACTGCGGCTATTTGATCGGTTTGAGTTCAGGCGCTTCTTCGAGCGCCTGGCTCATGTAGTCGACAAAGGCTTTGACCCTGGCGGATTGGCGACGATTCGCCGGGGACACGGCATGAATCGGCAGTGACTGTGCGCTGTATTCCAGCAGAATCGCGGTCACGCGTCCCGCCTTCAAGTCCTCGCTGAACAGCCAAACCGGCGACAGCGCAATCCCCAATCCCCCTAATACCATCTCGCGGATTGCCTCGGAGTTGTTGCTTTGTGCGTTGCCCTTGATTCGCACTTCGTGACGTTGTGCCTCTCTCTCGTAAACCCATAGGTTCTGACTGTTCAGCAGGTTGAACAGCAGACAGTTGTGTCCGCTTAATTCTTCGGGCGTTTGCGGGTGGCCGTGTTGTGCAAGGTAGTCGGGCGCTGCGACGGTCACTCGGTGGGTGGTGCCGATGTGGCGGGCAATCAATCCGCTGTCGTTCAACTCGCCGATTCTGAACGTGACGTCCAGTCCTTCACTGACCAGGTCCTGATTTTGATCGCTCAGTTGCAGATCAATCTGCACTTGTGGATGTTTTTTGAGGAATGCCGGCAGTCGCGGAGCAATCTGCAAGCGCCCGAAACTCACGGAAGATCCGATTTTCAGGTTTCCGGCAACAGCTTCGCTGCCGGAGTGAAACTGTGTTCTGCGGCGTCTACGGCCGCCAGAATTTGTCGACATTCGCTGTAGTACCGCTGACCTTCGTCGGTCAGGGACAGTTGTCGGGTGCTGCGGGAAATCAGCTTCCCACCCAGCTCAGTTTCCAGTGCTCGCAGCACTTTGCTAATGGTCGGCTGACTGGTCTGCAATTCCCGGGCGACGGCAGAAAAGCTGCCTCGTTCGACAACGCGAACGAAGATCGCCATTGCATTGAGTTTGTCCACGGGATTTCTCATTGATGCCAAATGGGCATGGTCACTATAGCTATATAGCGTCTTATCGGCATGAGTGAGGGGGAGGAAGATTAATCCCACAGCCACCTCTGACGGGAAATTGCGAAATGACTGACTCACTTGAAATGCGCGCTCTGATTGTTGATTCGGCCAACGGGCCTTTACGCTTGGCTTCCATTCAACGGCCCGAGCCTGGAGCCGGTCAGGTATTGGTCAGGATCAAGGCCAGTGGGGTGAACCCTTTGGATGGAAAGATTCGGTCGGGTCAGGCTGCTCATGCGCGCCAGCCGCTGCCGGCGGTATTGGGTATTGATCTTGCGGGAACTGTGGAGGCATTGGGGGAGGGTGTCTGCGGATGGCTATTGGGTGATGAGGTCTATGCGATGGCCACCGGCATTGGCGGTGCGCAGGGTTCACTGGCTGAATACGCCGCCGTCGATGCACGACTGCTGGCGCGCAAGCCAGTCAATCTGAGCATGCGAGAGGCGGCGGGGTTGCCGTTGGTGCTGATCACGGCGTGGGAAGGATTGGTGGATCGTGCGCGGGTGCGGGCGGGTCAGAAAGTGCTGATTCACGGTGGTGCGGGTGGTGTCGGGCATGTGGCTGTGCAAATTGCCCGGGCTTTCGGTGCTGACGTGTTTGCCACCGGGTCGGCCGGGCAGCAGGCGATCATCGAAGGGTTCGGTGCGAAGTTTATTGATTATCGAAAATCTTCGGTTGAGGAGTATGTGGCTGAGCACACGGCGGGGGAGGGCTTCGACATTGTCTACGACACGGTGGGTGGTGAGACGCTGGACGCTTCATTCAAGGCTGCTCGGGTCTACGAGGGGCATGTGGTGAGTTGTCTTGGATGGGGGCAGCACAGTCTTGCACCGCTCTCGTTTCGTGGGGCGACTTATTCAGGAGTGTTTACCTTGTTGCCGTTGCTGACTGGCAAAGGGCGTGAGCACCATGGGGAGATACTTCGGGAGGCTGCGCAGTTGATCGAGGCGGGTCGGTTGAAACCGTTGCTCGACCCTCGGCAGTTCACCCTGCAAACCGCCGAGGCCGCCCATGAGCTGCTCGTTTCGGGAGCTGCGCAGGGGCGGTTGGTTGTCGAGATTTAACTCAGGGCTTCAAGGACGAAGTCCAGGCGATCCTGGCCGAAGAACAGCTGATTATCGACAAACATGCTCGGGGCACCGAATACGCCCCGTTGCACGGCTTTCTCGGTGTTGTCCTTGAGAGTGGCTTTGACTTCCTCGTCGGCGGTCAGGGCCAGCACCTCATTTGGATCGAAACCGTTCTGTGTCAGTACTGACGCGACGGTCGCCAGGTCATCGAGGCTGCGGCCTTCAACCCAGAGGGCGTGAAACAGGCAGTCGATGAACGCCTGAAAGCGTTCGGGATGGCGCAACTGCATGCCGGTGACGGCGCGCATCAGCATCAGGGTGTTGATAGGGAATTGGGGATTGAACTTCAGTGGCACGCCATAGCGCTTGGCATAGCGGTCCAGGTCTTGAAACATGTAGCGGCCCTTGGCGGGGATGGTCGCGGGGGAGGCGTTACCTGTGGCTTTGAAGACGCCGCCCAGCAGGATGGGTATGTAGATCAACTGGCTGTCGGTCCGCTCGCAAATCTTCGGCAGCTGGGTATAGGCCAGGTAAGTGGCGGGGCTGCCGAGGTCGAAATAGAACTCCACGGTTTTGCTCATGGTCGATGCGCTCTGTTTATTATTGTTGGGGAGGGCTTACCAGCGTTCGCTCCAGGGGCGCAGGTCCAGCTCGAAGGTCCATGCGTCACGGGGCTGGCTGTGCAGGTACCAATAGTTCTCGGCAATGTGCGTAGGATTGAGAATACCGTCCTGGTCCTTGGTCGCGTACTTTTCGGGGAAGCTCTCGCGGATAAAATCGGTATCGATGGCACCGTCCACTACAACGTGGGCGACGTGAATGTTCATCGGCCCTAGTTCACGTGCCATGCTTTGCGCAAGGGCACGAATCCCGTGCTTGGCGCCGGCGAACGCCGCAAATCCTGATGCCCCACGCAGGCCGGCGGTAGCACCGGTGAACAGGATAGTCCCGCGTTGACGCTTGGCCATGCGCTTGGCCACTTCACGAGCGTTGAGAAAGCCTGAGAAGCAGGCCATTTCCCAAATCTTGAAATATTTGCGCGCGGTTTCTTCGAGAATGCTGCAAGGCACATTGGCGCCGATGTTGAAAACGAACGCTTCGATTGGTCCGATCTGGCTTTCAATCTGCTCGACTAACGCAATCACGTCCTCTTCCTTGCGCGCATCGCAGGCAAACCCGTGGGCTTCACCGCCGTCGGCCTTGATGGCGTCCACCAACGGCTGGAGTTTGTCCGCGCTGCGGCGGGTGACACAAGCCACAAATCCTTCCTGCGCAAAGCGTTTTGCAATTGCGCCGCCGGTGGCATCCCCTGCACCTACAACCAGTACGACCTTCTTGTTATTCATGGGTAGATCCTTTTGATAAACGATCGTTAACTAAACGAACGTTATGCTACGATTCGGCAAGCGTCAAGGCGATCAATCCTGAGGGCAAGGCAATGCGTTACTCGGCCAATCACAAACTGGAAACCAAAGAGAAACTACTTGAAAGCAGTGCGGTGTCGGCCAAGAAATCTGGTTTTTCAACGGTTGGTGTCGACGGTTTGATGAAGGCGATCGGTTTGAGTGGCGGGGCTTTCTACAGTCACTTTTCGTCGAAGGATGAGCTGTTCGCTTCAATCGTCGAGCGTGAGCTGTCTCAAAGCCTGGAGCGTTTAGGGGCGGTCCAGAATCCTGAGAGGTTCCAGCGCTGCCTGAAACACTACCTGAGCATGGCCCATGTCGAGCACCCGGAATCCGGTTGTGCTTTGCCGGCATTGGGGGCTGAGATTGCACGTTCAGACCTGATGATTCGTCAGCAGGCGGAGAACTGGATTTGCCGGCTTCAGAAGAGTTGGGCGCAAGTTCTGGAAAGCGACAGCCTGGCCTGGGCGATTCTGTCGCAATGTATCGGTGCGTTGGTCATTGCGCGAATGCTGGCCACGCCAGACATCCAGCGCGCGGTACTGAAGTCCAGTTACGATGAGATTGGCCGCCAGATCGCAGGTCCACGAACCTGACAAGGCGGCATCAATCTATTTGCAGATGACGATCATGCTGCGGCTGGTATAGCCTGCCGGGTTGAGGCCGAACGGGTAATCGCCTGGTTCTTCCACAGCGTCCCCTGACTTGGCGATGACTTTGTAACCTTTGGGTGCGCACGAGTTGGCAGCACTGGTGTAGCACTTGTCCCAGGATGACGAGAGCCCGGAACAGTTGATATGCAGCCCTCTCTTGCCGTGTTTTACCTGGGTTTTCGATGTCGCCGCGCAGCCCGCAACGGCAAGTACGGCGATCAGTATCAAAATTCGTTTCATTACTGTCCTTATAGCGTCCCCGGATCTTTGCGCCCGGGTCTGGCTGCATTCGCTTTCGCTTGAAGCGTTCTGATATCCCTATCTGAAAAATCCATGTCTGGCACTGGGTTACGGGCCTAAACATGGCCTAATTGCGCGGCAAATACCAGACCCTCGTCAAATCCTGTCTCAATCTGCAGCGACAGCAGGCTTGGCCGTACTCCCCATCGTCATGGTCGCGCCTATGGAAGCCAGAATGATGCACATGATGGCCATCCATTGTGACAGTGAAAGGTACTCATGGAGAAACAACAGGCCTGACAGTGCGCCGATCGCAGGTTCAATGCTCATCAACGTGCCGAAGGTCCGGGTAGGGATTCGGGTGAGGGCGACCATCTCCAGCGTGTAGGGCACGGCGGTCGACAGAATGGCGACCGCGATGGCCACGGGGATCAGTGAGGGAGTGAGCAGCGCGGCGCCAGCATGGACGATGCCGATAGGGGCTACAAAAAGTGCCGCAATCATCACCCCCAGTGCCGCGGTCTGCACCCCATTGTCGGCGCCGGCCTTTTGGCCGAACAGAATGTACAGCGCCCAGCAGACACCTGCGCCCAATGCATAACCGGCGCCTACCAGATCGATCCCCGCGGTCGTTTCTCCCATAGGTATTAACAGCAGCAAGCCGACGGCTGCCAGGGCGATCCACAAAAAGTCGATCGCGCGACGTGAGGCGTAGATGGCTACCGCCAGTGGGCCGGTGAATTCCAGCGCAACCGCGATACCGAGGGGGACGGTTTGCAAGGACATATAGAAGAGGAAGTTCATGCCGCCCAACGCCATTCCGTAGACGATGACGGTGCGCAGGGATTTTGCGGTGAGCTTCGCTCGCCAGGGGCGCAGTATCAACATCATGATCACGCTGGCGAAGATCAGCCGCAGGGTGGTGGTCCCTTGCGCACCGATAATGGGGAACATGCTTTTAGCAAGGGAGGCTCCTGACTGGATTGATGCCATGGCTATCAATAGCAGGCCAACCGAAAACAGGGTCGAGGCAAGGCTGCGAGGTTGGTCATTCATGGCGTGGCATCGTCCGAAGTAGGAAGCGAGAGTGTTGTTGGGCAATATACTGCGCATTCATGGTGGGCGCGTCTATATATAAGCGGCGATTTTGAGCATCCTTATATAAAAGTGTAATTAAGGGTTGACGGCAGATTCTGGAAGTCTATAATTTGCCCCACTTCCGGCGCAGTCGAAACGGAAAACTCCTTGGTAAACAATGAGTTACGCAGTTTTCGACAGCGAGTTGCTTCAGGTCATCGAAGCCCAGAAGGAGTTGAAAGAGCGGGGTTGTTTGGCTCTTTTAACGATTCGATCTTCTCGGTCGAAAGCGGTGTAAAAGAGGTGTTGACAGCAGCGAGTAACGCTGTAGAATTCGCCTCCCGCTAACGAGAGATCGGAAGCACAAGTGGTTGAAGTTGCAAAGGAAACTTTGAAAACTTCGAAAAATAACCGCTTGACAGCAACAGAGGCTGCTGTAGAATGCGCGCCTCGGTTGAGACGAAAGATCTTAACCAACCGCTCTTTAACAACTGAATCAAGCAATTCGTGTGGGTGCTTGTGGAGTCAGACTGATAGTCAACAAGATTATCAGCATCACAAGTTACTCCGCGAGAAATCAAAGATGTAACCAACGATTGCTGAGCCAAGTTTAGGGTTTCTTAAAAACCCAAAGATGTTTGAACTGAAGAGTTTGATCATGGCTCAGATTGAACGCTGGCGGCAGGCCTAACACATGCAAGTCGAGCGGCAGCACGGGTACTTGTACCTGGTGGCGAGCGGCGGACGGGTGAGTAATGCCTAGGAATCTGCCTGGTAGTGGGGGATAACGCTCGGAAACGGACGCTAATACCGCATACGTCCTACGGGAGAAAGCAGGGGACCTTCGGGCCTTGCGCTATCAGATGAGCCTAGGTCGGATTAGCTAGTTGGTGAGGTAATGGCTCACCAAGGCGACGATCCGTAACTGGTCTGAGAGGATGATCAGTCACACTGGAACTGAGACACGGTCCAGACTCCTACGGGAGGCAGCAGTGGGGAATATTGGACAATGGGCGAAAGCCTGATCCAGCCATGCCGCGTGTGTGAAGAAGGTCTTCGGATTGTAAAGCACTTTAAGTTGGGAGGAAGGGCATTTACCTAATACGTAAGTGTTTTGACGTTACCGACAGAATAAGCACCGGCTAACTCTGTGCCAGCAGCCGCGGTAATACAGAGGGTGCAAGCGTTAATCGGAATTACTGGGCGTAAAGCGCGCGTAGGTGGTTTGTTAAGTTGGATGTGAAATCCCCGGGCTCAACCTGGGAACTGCATTCAAAACTGACAAGCTAGAGTATGGTAGAGGGTGGTGGAATTTCCTGTGTAGCGGTGAAATGCGTAGATATAGGAAGGAACACCAGTGGCGAAGGCGACCACCTGGACTGATACTGACACTGAGGTGCGAAAGCGTGGGGAGCAAACAGGATTAGATACCCTGGTAGTCCACGCCGTAAACGATGTCAACTAGCCGTTGGGAGCCTTGAGCTCTTAGTGGCGCAGCTAACGCATTAAGTTGACCGCCTGGGGAGTACGGCCGCAAGGTTAAAACTCAAATGAATTGACGGGGGCCCGCACAAGCGGTGGAGCATGTGGTTTAATTCGAAGCAACGCGAAGAACCTTACCAGGCCTTGACATCCAATGAACTTTCCAGAGATGGATTGGTGCCTTCGGGAACATTGAGACAGGTGCTGCATGGCTGTCGTCAGCTCGTGTCGTGAGATGTTGGGTTAAGTCCCGTAACGAGCGCAACCCTTGTCCTTAGTTACCAGCACGTAATGGTGGGCACTCTAAGGAGACTGCCGGTGACAAACCGGAGGAAGGTGGGGATGACGTCAAGTCATCATGGCCCTTACGGCCTGGGCTACACACGTGCTACAATGGTCGGTACAGAGGGTTGCCAAGCCGCGAGGTGGAGCTAATCCCAGAAAACCGATCGTAGTCCGGATCGCAGTCTGCAACTCGACTGCGTGAAGTCGGAATCGCTAGTAATCGCGAATCAGAATGTCGCGGTGAATACGTTCCCGGGCCTTGTACACACCGCCCGTCACACCATGGGAGTGGGTTGCACCAGAAGTAGCTAGTCTAACCTTCGGGAGGACGGTTACCACGGTGTGATTCATGACTGGGGTGAAGTCGTAACAAGGTAGCCGTAGGGGAACCTGCGGCTGGATCACCTCCTTAATCGACGACATCAGCTGCTCCATAAGCTCCCACACGAATTGCTTGATTCATTGAAGAAGACGATAAGAAGCAGCCCGAAATTGGGTCTGTAGCTCAGTTGGTTAGAGCGCACCCCTGATAAGGGTGAGGTCGGCAGTTCGAATCTGCCCAGACCCACCAATTTTGTGTGGGAACCTGTAGAAATACGGGGCCATAGCTCAGCTGGGAGAGCGCCTGCCTTGCACGCAGGAGGTCAACGGTTCGATCCCGTTTGGCTCCACCACTAACTGCTTCTGTTGTTGAAAGCTTAGAAATGAGCATTCCATCCTGGTGATGGTGAATGTTGATTTCTAGTCTTTGGCTAGATCGTTCTTTAAAAATTTGGGTATGTGATAGAAAGATAGACTGAACGTTACTTTCACTGGTGACGGATCAGGCTAAGGTAAAATTTGTGAGTTGCTCTTTATGAGCAAGCATCGAATTTTCGGCGAATGTCGTCTTCACAGTATAACCAGATTGCTTGGGGTTATATGGTCAAGTGAAGAAGCGCATACGGTGGATGCCTTGGCAGTCAGAGGCGATGAAAGACGTGGTAGCCTGCGAAAAGCTTCGGGGAGTCGGCAAACAGACTTTGATCCGGAGATGTCTGAATGGGGGAACCCAGCCATCATAAGATGGTTATCTTAAGCTGAATACATAGGCTTAAGAGGCGAACCAGGGGAACTGAAACATCTAAGTACCCTGAGGAAAAGAAATCAACCGAGATTCCCTTAGTAGTGGCGAGCGAACGGGGACTAGCCCTTAAGTGGCTTTGAGATTAGCGGAACGTTCTGGAAAGTACGGCCATAGTGGGTGATAGCCCTGTACGCGAAAATCTCTTAGTCATGAAATCGAGTAGGACGGAGCACGAGAAACTTTGTCTGAATATGGGGGGACCATCCTCCAAGGCTAAATACTACTGACTGACCGATAGTGAACTAGTACCGTGAGGGAAAGGCGAAAAGAACCCCGGAGAGGGGAGTGAAATAGATCCTGAAACCGTATGCGTACAAGCAGTGGGAGCCCACTTTGTTGGGTGACTGCGTACCTTTTGTATAATGGGTCAGCGACTTATTTTCAGTGGCGAGCTTAACCGAATAGGGGAGGCGTAGCGAAAGCGAGTCTTAATAGGGCGTCTAGTCGCTGGGAATAGACCCGAAACCGGGCGATCTATCCATGGGCAGGTTGAAGGTTGGGTAACACTAACTGGAGGACCGAACCGACTACCGTTGAAAAGTTAGCGGATGACCTGTGGATCGGAGTGAAAGGCTAATCAAGCTCGGAGATAGCTGGTTCTCCTCGAAAGCTATTTAGGTAGCGCCTCATGTATCACTGTAGGGGGTAGAGCACTGTTTCGGCTAGGGGGTCATCCCGACTTACCAAACCGATGCAAACTCCGAATACCTACAAGTGCCGAGCATGGGAGACACACGGCGGGTGCTAACGTCCGTCGTGAAAAGGGAAACAACCCAGACCGTCAGCTAAGGTCCCAAAGTTATGGTTAAGTGGGAAACGATGTGGGAAGGCTTAGACAGCTAGGAGGTTGGCTTAGAAGCAGCCACCCTTTAAAGAAAGCGTAATAGCTCACTAGTCGAGTCGGCCTGCGCGGAAGATGTAACGGGGCTCAAACCATACACCGAAGCTACGGGTATCACTTAGGTGATGCGGTAGAGGAGCGTTCTGTAAGCCTGTGAAGGTGAGTTGAGAAGCTTGCTGGAGGTATCAGAAGTGCGAATGCTGACATGAGTAACGACAATGGGTGTGAAAAACACCCACGCCGAAAGACCAAGGTTTCCTGCGCAACGTTAATCGACGCAGGGTTAGTCGGTCCCTAAGGCGAGGCTGAAAAGCGTAGTCGATGGAAAACAGGTTAATATTCCTGTACTTCTGGTTATTGCGATGGAGGGACGGAGAAGGCTAGGCCAGCTTGGCGTTGGTTGTCCAAGTTTAAGGTGGTAGGCTGGAATCTTAGGTAAATCCGGGATTCTAAGGCCGAGAGCTGATGACGAGTTACCCTTTGGGTGACGAAGTGGTTGATGCCATGCTTCCAAGAAAAGCTTCTAAGCTTCAGGTAACCAGGAACCGTACCCCAAACCGACACAGGTGGTTGGGTAGAGAATACCAAGGCGCTTGAGAGAACTCGGGTGAAGGAACTAGGCAAAATGGCACCGTAACTTCGGGAGAAGGTGCGCCGGTGAGGGTGAAGCATTTACTGCGTAAGCCCATGCCGGTCGAAGATACCAGGCCGCTGCGACTGTTTATTAAAAACACAGCACTCTGCAAACACGAAAGTGGACGTATAGGGTGTGACGCCTGCCCGGTGCCGGAAGGTTAATTGATGGGGTTAGCTAACGCGAAGCTCTTGATCGAAGCCCCGGTAAACGGCGGCCGTAACTATAACGGTCCTAAGGTAGCGAAATTCCTTGTCGGGTAAGTTCCGACCTGCACGAATGGCGTAACGATGGCGGCGCTGTCTCCACCCGAGACTCAGTGAAATTGAAATCGCTGTGAAGATGCAGTGTATCCGCGGCTAGACGGAAAGACCCCGTGAACCTTTACTATAGCTTTGCACTGGACTTTGAATTTGCTTGTGTAGGATAGGTGGGAGGCTTTGAAGCGTGGACGCCAGTTCGCGTGGAGCCAACCTTGAAATACCACCCTGGCAACTTTGAGGTTCTAACTCAGGTCCGTTATCCGGATCGAGGACAGTGTATGGTGGGTAGTTTGACTGGGGCGGTCTCCTCCTAAAGAGTAACGGAGGAGTACGAAGGTGCGCTCAGACCGGTCGGAAATCGGTCGTAGAGTATAAAGGCAAAAGCGCGCTTGACTGCGAGACAGACACGTCGAGCAGGTACGAAAGTAGGTCTTAGTGATCCGGTGGTTCTGTATGGAAGGGCCATCGCTCAACGGATAAAAGGTACTCCGGGGATAACAGGCTGATACCGCCCAAGAGTTCATATCGACGGCGGTGTTTGGCACCTCGATGTCGGCTCATCACATCCTGGGGCTGAAGCCGGTCCCAAGGGTATGGCTGTTCGCCATTTAAAGTGGTACGCGAGCTGGGTTTAGAACGTCGTGAGACAGTTCGGTCCCTATCTGCCGTGGACGTTTGAGATTTGAGAGGGGCTGCTCCTAGTACGAGAGGACCGGAGTGGACGAACCTCTGGTGTTCCGGTTGTCACGCCAGTGGCATTGCCGGGTAGCTATGTTCGGAATAGATAACCGCTGAAAGCATCTAAGCGGGAAACTAGCCTCAAGATGAGATCTCACTGGGACCTTGAGTCCCCTGAAGGGCCGTCGAAGACTACGACGTTGATAGGTTGGGTGTGTAAGCGCTGTGAGGCGTTGAGCTAACCAATACTAATTGCCCGTGAGGCTTGACCATATAACACCCAAGCAATTTGTGAACTCGAAAGAGGCCAGATTGCGGTGTGTGAAGACGAAACGAACCGAAAGTTCGAGATACTCACAAAACACCAAACTATCGCATACCCATTCGCTGGAGCGTGATCCGTAAGGAGAACGACCTGGCTACCGAATTTCTTGACGACCATAGAGCATTGGAACCACCTGATCCCATCCCGAACTCAGCAGTGAAACGATGCATCGCCGATGGTAGTGTGGGGTTTCCCCATGTGAGAGTAGGTCATCGTCAAGATTAAATTCCGAAACCCCTATCTGCGTATGCAGGTAGGGGTTTTGTTTTGTCCGCAGGAAAGTGGCGTGGCGAAAAAGGGATAGTCCATCGGCTATCCCAGGTTCCAGCAGCATCGTTAGTGAAACTTCGGCAGAACGTATTCAGCGATCTCTTCAATAACCTCGGCAACCGGTCGCTCGCTACGACGCAGATGCAAGCCAACGTGCTGCACACCTGCTTCACGCAAAGCCTGGAGCTCATCGATCAGTGCCAGCCTCCCGCAACTGCCGCCAAAACGCACGCGTCGCATCGGTGCATGAGGATTGGCCGCCAGATCCAGGTGAACGAAGCTGATGTAGGGTTTATCGCCACCGACCTCTCGCCACAGTCCCACTCGGCGCCGATGTTCCTCCGGAGTACCAGGGTAGGCGAGCCAGCCGTCCATGTGTTGGCCGATCCACGCAGGGGATTGCTGACCAAGACCTGCGACCAACAATGGTACTGGCTGATCTCGCTTCGGTAACAGGCGAGCACCTTCCGGCAAGCGTCCTTCACCTTGGCTGCGCAACAACTCGACCGTATCGCGAAAGATCTCTCCCCGCTGATCGTAGTCCACACCAAACAACGGATACTCCATTGGTCGGTCGCCACTGGCCACACCCAGTAGCAGACGTCCATCACTCAGTTCATCAACACTGTTGGCTGCCTTGAGCGTTAACCAAGGTTGGCGTAGCGGTAATACAACCGCCGCTGTACCCAGCATGATGTTGTCGGTGATCCCTGCCAGGTAGCCGAGGTAGGAAAAGGTTTCGAACACCTGTGCCGCATCACCAAAATTGGGATCATAAACCGGCACATCGCGTACCCACAAAGCGCCGAAACCAGCCTTGTCTGCGAGGCGCGCCATAGCGGCGTGCTGCTTCAGGTCCGGAACACCAAAAGGCCGGTCTTCGGCAATCCGCAACCGCTGCCCATCGCTGGACCAATCATTATCCAGCGGCAGTTCAAGCCCAATGGAAAATCCATTGGAGCCCAGTAAACGTTGAAATCGTGGATGCATGAAAAGACTCCAAAAAAACATAACGGAATGACATACACCCAGTATCTACAGGCCCTCCTTCAAGAAAAATGCATGAATGGGAATATCAATCTTGAGCAAAACGCACGAGTCATAAAGAAACCGAACGACGTTTTAGTCTTCAAGGACAACCGTTAGAGGAAATCGCACTAAAGTGACCGTCCGGTTTTTGGTATGGTGCAGCTCGTTTTTTAACGGACTGATTACAAGCCTACGGATCGGCACCCCCCTTTACAGTCAAAGAGCTGCTGCAGAAATGCCCCAACCGATACCGATCAAGGACCACGAAAAAGAGACGCGCCTGGTCAACAAAAGACTGATGGCTTGCGCCCTGTTCGTTGTCGTCATTACCTGTGCGCTGGTGGTGCGCCTGTATGTCCTGCAGGTGGTCGAATTTGACTATCACTCTACGATCTCAGAAAACAATCGCGTCCATGTCCTGCCGATCACCCCCACGCGCGGATTGATCTATGACCGCAACGGTGTAGTTCTTGCGGACAACCGTCCCAGCTTCAACCTGACCATCACCCGTGAACGCGCCTCCGATGTCAAAGAGGAACTGGATGAAGTGGTCAGCCTCCTGCACTTGCCGACCGAAGACCGCTCGTTGTTTGACAAGGCGATGAAGCAGGCGCGCCATCCATTCGTGCCGGTCACCTTGTTCTACGAACTCAGCGAAGAACAGATCGCCGTGTTGGCGGTCAACGAGTTCCGTCTGCCGGGGATCGACGTAGAGCCACAATTCGTTCGCCACTACCCGATGGGCGCGCACTTTGCGCATTCGATCGGCTATGTCGGCCGCATCAACGAGAAAGAGTCCAAAGCCCTGGACACGGTGGAATACCGTGGCACTCAATCCATCGGCAAGACCGGCATCGAAAAATTCTACGAGTCGCAATTGCACGGCCAAGTGGGTTACGAAGAAGTCGAAACCAACGCTCAGGGCCGGGTCCTGCGAGTGCTCAAGCACACCGACCCGATCCCCGGCAAAAACATCGTACTGAGCCTCGACGTCAAACTTCAGGAAGCCGCCGAGGAGGCCTTGGGTGATCGTCGCGGTTCGGTGGTCGCACTCGATCCGTCGACCGGCGAAGTACTCGCGATGGTCAGCAAGCCGAGTTTCGACCCGAACCTGTTCGTTACCGGGATTAGCTTCAAGGAATACGCAGCGCTCCACGACTCGATCGACCGGCCGCTGTTCAACCGCGTCCTGCGCGGTCTCTACGCACCGGGTTCGACCATCAAGCCTGAAGTGGCCATTGCCGGCCTCGACGCCGGCGTCGTTACCCCGCAGACCCGAGTCTTCGACCCCGGTTATTACCAACTCCCGGACTTCGATCACAAATACCGCAACTGGAACCACAGCGGCGATGGCTGGGTGGACATGGATGCGGCGATCATGCGCTCCAACGACACCTATTTCTACGACCTGGCCCACAAGCTGGGTATCGATCGCCTGCATGACTACATGGCCATGTTCGGCCTCGGCGAGAAAGTCTCGCTGGACATGTTCGAAGAGTCTGCCGGCCTGATGCCATCGCAAGCCTGGAAGCGTGCCACGCGCCGTCAGGCATGGTTCCCGGGTGAGACCGTGATCCTCGGCATCGGCCAGGGCTACATGCAGGTCACGCCCCTGCAACTGGCCCAGGCCACTGCACTGATCGCCAACAAAGGTGTCTGGAATCGCCCGCACCTGGCCAAAACCGTGGACGGTGTTGCGCCAGTGGATGAGCATCCAATGCCGAACATCCTGTTGAAAGACCCGCGTGACTGGGAGCAGGTCAACCACGGCATGCAAATGGTGATGCACGACGCTCGCGGGATTGCCCGGGCGGCAGCGGCGGGTGCCCAGTACCGTATCGCGGGCAAGAGTGGTACCGCGCAAGTGGTGGCGATCAAGCAAGGCGAGCGCTACAACCGGGCGAAAACCCTTGAGCGCAACCGCGACAACGCCCTGTTTGTCGGTTTTGCCCCGGCCGAACATCCGAAGATTGTCATCTCGGTGATGATCGAAAACGGTGAGGCCGGCGGTCGAGTCGCAGGTCCCGTGGTGCGGCAGATCATGGATGCCTGGTTACTCGATCAGGACGGCCACCTGAAGCCGCAATACGCTACACCGAGCAAAGTGCCGGGCGACCCTCACGTCTAAACGATCAAGGCTTCACAGCACAGGCTCACGAATACTGAGCATGTGCTGGAAGCTTTCGAGGAACACGGTTTCGGCCTGACTCATCTTCTGCTCACGATTCCACAACAGCTGGATATCGAAATCCACCACCCCATCTTCCGGCGGTAAACGCCAGAGCAAACCTTGCTCGACATCCCTTCGTACCAGGTGCGTCGGCAGGCAGCCAATGCCGAACCCTGAACAGATCAAGCGATAAATTTCTTCGAAACTCGTCGATGACGCGACGATCTTGCCGGTAAAGCCTTGCTGGTCGCGGAACAATGTCAGGGGTGAAAGATTGCCCCCGAGTTGGTCACTGGTGAAGCTGACAAAATTCTCCGCCGCGAGCTGTTCCAGGGTCAGATTTTCTTGCCCAAACAACCGATGACGCTGCCCGCAGAAGTACGCATAAGTCTCACGAAACAGTACTCGCTGCTCCAGCCGCGGCTGCGGTAAACGGCACAGGCCGACACCAATGGTCGCCGTCTTTTGCAGCAGTGAACTGATGATGTTCGAGCTACCCATCACCTCGACTTCAAACTCGATTTTCGGATGGGTTTCGTGGAAATCGGCGAGGAACTCGTCGTAATGTCGTGCCTGCACGCCGCTGACGGTAAGGATGCGAACCTTGCCGACCACGTCGTCGTTACGACTCTCCACCACTGTGCCCAGTCGTGAAATATCGCCGTAAATGTCCGCCGCAATGCGCAGGACTTCTTCCCCGGTTTCCGTCAGATCAAACCGTCGCCCGCTGCGGGCAATCAACACACATTCCAATTGTTCCTCCAGCCGTTTCAGTGCCTGGCTGACGGCTGACTGCGTGATGTGCAATCGCGCGGCGGCCCGGCTCATGCTGCCTTCCTGGCCGATCACCAAATAGGTGCGTAACAGGTTCCAGTCGAGGCGGTCATTCAGAAAGCGGCGACCGACCCAAGGGTTAGAAGTGGAGGGCATAAAAACTCCATGTAGTAGCAAGGCTAATAGTAAAGATAAGAATTTGAAAATTGACTAATCCTGGCACGGAAGCGATAAAGCTAACAAGCGCCACAGAGTGCAATCCGTAAACAGCCTTCAGTACCTGCCCAAAACTATAAATACACAGGGTCCTTGCATGCACACTACCCCTCAACCGCGTCGAGCGGCGGCGGCAGCCTTCATTGGCACGACCATCGAGTTCTACGACTTCTACATCTATGCCACGGCGGCAGCGCTGGTGCTCGGGCAAGTGTTCTTTCCCAGCCACGACCCGGTGATGAGCACCCTGGCAGCGTTCGGCAGTTTCGCCGTCGGCTTCATCGCTCGCCCAATGGCCGGCATGGTTTTCGGTCATCTGGGTGATCGCCTGGGTCGCAAGAAAATGCTGCTGGTGACCATGGCGCTGATGGGTTTGGCGACCGCCGGCATCGGTCTGTTGCCCAGCTACGCCAGCGTCGGCATCTGGGCACCGGTCGGTCTGATTGTGCTGCGTTTGATCCAGGGCATTTCCGTCGGTGGCGAGTGGGGCGGGGCGGTGCTGATGGCCAGCGAGCACGCACCGGCCAAGCGCAAGACTTTCTATGCATCGTTCGCTCAACTCGGTAGCCCGGCGGGTTTGCTGCTGGCCTTGATCGCTTTTCGCTTGGTGACATCGCTTGAGCCAGAGGACTTCCTCGCCTGGGGCTGGCGTCTGCCGTTTCTCGCCAGCGGTGTATTGATGATGGTCGGCCTGATGATCCGTTCCGGCGTCCACGAGTCGCCGGAGTTCGCCAAGGCCCGGGACAATAACGAGACTTCCAAGTACCCGGTGAAGGACGTGATCCGCACCTGCTGGCGACAGATCCTGTTTGCTGCCGCCGCCGTGACCATCGGTTCGGCCGGGTTCTTCTTTACCAACACTTTCATGATCACCTACGTCACCCAGTACCAAGGCATCGCGCGCTCGACGATTCTCGATTGCCTGTTCCTGGTAACCGTCATTCAGCTGCTCTCGCAACCACTCTCCGCGTTGCTGGCCGAGCGCATCGGCGAAGGCCGCTTCCTCAAACTCGTCGCGCTGCTGTGCATGGTCACGCCGTACCCGATGTTCATGCTGGTGGGCACACAGAACATTGTGCTGATGACTGTCGGCATCGCTCTGGCGGTGGTGATTCTCTCGGCGCTGTACGCGGTGATCGCCGGTTACATGACCCAGGCGTTCCCGGTGCACCTGCGCTACTCGGGCATTTCTATCGCCTACCAACTCAGCTGCGCGCTGGCCGGCGGCACCACGCCGCTGATCGGCACGCTGCTGGCGAGCAAGTTTTCCGGACAATGGTTGCCGTTGGCGGTGTTCTTCACCTTGCTCTCGGCCCTGTCCTTGATCGGTGTTTGCGGCCTGGCCCGCCTGCGCGCCAACCCGGTCGTCACCCACGCTGCTAAAGAGGTGTATTCGTGAGTAAACCTGAACACATCGGCCCGGTTGAATGGCAAGCCCGTTGCGAGCTGGCTGCGCTGTATCGCCTGGTCGCGCACTTTCGCATGACCGACCTGATCGACACCCACATCACCCTGCGTATTCCAGGGCCAGAGCACCATTTTCTGATCAACCGCTACGGGGTGATTTTCGACCGCATGCGTGCTTCGGACCTGGTGCGTATCGATCAGGACGGGCGAGTCGTTGACCCGGAATATGAAGGTCATCGGGTCAACGCCGCCGGCTTCGTCATTCACTCGGCGATCCACATGGCCCGCCCGGACCTCAACTGCGTGATCCACACCCACACAGCCGCTGGCATGGCGGTCGCCGCGCAGAAACAAGGCTTGCTGCCGATCAGTCAGCACGCGCTGAAGTTTTACGGCAAGTTGGCGTATCACACCTATGAAGGCATCGCGCTGTCGCTGGATGAGCGCGAGCGTTTGATTGCCGATCTGGGGCCGCACCGGGCGATGATCCTGCGCAATCATGGACTGTTGGTCGGTGGTTTTGGAGTGGCCCAGGCGTTCCAGGAGATTCACTTCCTGGAGCGTGCCTGTCAGGCGCAAGTTGCGGCGTTGTCCGGTGGTTCGGCGTTGCATTACCCGTCCCCGGAAGTCTGTGCGCACACCGCCGAGCAGTTTGACCGCGATGAGCAGGACAACATCATCGACCTGGCCTGGGAGGCCGCCCTGACCTTGATCGAATCCCAGCGTGAGTCCTACTTATCGTGAAAACCGTCACCAATACCGTGGTTCTGCTGTCCCGCGACAGTCTTCTACTCAAGCAATTGCAGGCCGCATTTGCCCGCAGTGCGCCGCAACTCAAGGCAGTCCTGGCCGATGATCCGCAGGCTGCCAACGCGCAGATTGCCGCATGCTGGTTTCCCTTGCCGGGCAGCCTCACCGCATTGCCGAACCTGCAAGTCATCCACTCGGTGGCCGCCGGTATCGATCACCTCGATCACGACCCGTCGTGCCCGGATCTGCCGATCTGCAGAGTGGTCGATCCCGGTCACCGCCAAGGCATGACCGAGTACGTGCGCTGGGCGGCGATTCACTATCACCGCGGCTTCGATCAGGTGCTGTTGCAGCAACAGGACCAGCGTTGGGAGCGGCCGCTGCAACGGGCGGCGGGGCAGTTCAAGGTCGGTGTGATGGGGCTTGGGTCGTTGGGCAGCGCCATTGCCCAGGACCTGGCCGCCGCCGGTTACGACGTTCGTGGTTGGGCGCGTCGCAGCAAGGATTTGTTGGGCGTACAGACGTTCGCCGGAGCGGAAAAACTGAACCCGTTTCTCGATGGATTGGAGTTGCTGATCAACCTGTTGCCGCTGACCAGCGAAACCCGCGGCATCCTCGGCAGCGCAACGTTCGAGCGGCTCGCCAATGGCGCCGCGCTGGTCAATTGTGGTCGCGGCGGTCATCTGAATATCGACGACCTCGAAAAAGCCCTGGCTCGAGGAAAACTGCGCGGTGCGTTGCTGGATGTTTTCGAACAAGAACCGCTGCCGGTCGATCACCGTCTCTGGACAATGCCCGGCGTCACCATCACTCCGCACATGGCGTCCGCGGCCTCCCACGACTGTATCGCCGAACAAGTAGCAGAGAACTTTCGCCGTTTGAATACCGGTGAACCGTTATTGAATTGTGCGGACCGAACACTCGGTTATTAATAAGAAAGTGCCTTGCGAGCTCGCCCATTGAGTTGGGCGCTATATAACAACAATCCCTCACTTCGAACGTTTTACTGCCAGTTAAAACAATTAAATACGAGTTCTTGATGAACTCCTGGAGACAGTAATGAGCGATCTATCGCCTGTAGAAAAGTCCGGCGCACCTCCGGAAGTTGCAATCAGCATGAAGAAAGTGGCCGTGGCCAGTGTGATTGGTACCACGGTGGAATGGTACGACCTGTTTGTTTTCGCCACGGCTTCGGCGCTGGTGTTCAACAAAGTGTTCTTTCCGGATTTCGATCCGTTGATCGGTACATTACTGGCTTTCGGTACGTTTGCTTCGGCCTACCTGGCCCGGATTGTCGGCGCAGCACTGTTCGGTCATTTCGGTGACCGCTTGGGACGCAAGTCGATGTTGTTGGTTTCACTGTTGACCATGGGTGCCGCTACGTTCGCCATCGGGTTATTGCCCAATTACGCGGCCATTGGTATCTGGGCGCCGATCCTGTTGTTGCTGCTGAGGGTGATTCAAGGCCTGGCGTTGGGTGGCGAGTGGGGCGGTGCGGTGCTGATGGCGGTGGAACACGCTCCCGCCAACAAACGCGGCTTGTACGGCTCTTGGGTACAGATCGGCGTCCCGGCCGGGACCATGATTGCCAACCTGGCCTTCCTGCTGATTGCCGCGTGGCTGTCCCCTGAAGACCTGTTGGCCTGGGGCTGGCGTATTCCGTTCCTGGCCAGCGTGCTGCTGATCGCCGTGGGCTTGTACATCCGTTTGAACATCTCTGAAACCCCGGCCTTCAATAAGGTCAAGGAAGCCGAGGTGCAGGTGAAAATGCCGCTGGCGGAAGTGTTTCGCAAGTACTGGAAACAAGTGGTGCTGGGCGGGATCGCCACCATGTCGACCGGGGCGTCGTTCAACATCATCGTTGCCTTCGGCCTGACGTACGGCACGCAGAATCTGGGGTTCAGCCGCAGCGTGATGCTCGGCGTGGTGTTGCTGTCCTGCGCCTGGTGCATCGTTATGTTGCCGGTGTTCGGCGCGCTGTCGGACCGCTACGGACGCAAGCCGATCATCGTCGCCGGCATCGTGGCCGAAGCGTTGGTCGCGTTCCCGATGTTCTGGTTGATGGACACCAAAGAGTTGCCCTGTGTGATCTTCGGCTACCTGCTGTTGATGACTGCCTTCGCGGCCAATTACGGGCCGATCGCGACCTTCCTTGCCGAACTGTTCGGCACTCGGGTGCGCTATTCCGGGTTGTCGATCAGCTACATGTTGTCCGGCCTGCTTGGCAGTGCGGCAACGCCCATCGTCACCACCGCATTGCTGGCGGCGACCGGCAAAGGCTCTTCGGTGGCCTGGTACATGATCGGTGCGGCGTTGATTTCGTTGGTGGCGCTGTTGTTGCTGACCGAGACCTTCAAGCGAGACATCAGTGAAGTCCCGGCGGCAGTGCCGGCCAACGAGCCAGCCCTCGGCAAACCTGTCAAATCGGCCGCCGCCTGATTAATGGAGTTCAACAACATGCGCAGAATCCAGTCAGCCCCGGGCTTCATCGGCCCGGTCGGCCCATACTCCCAAGCGGTGGTCAGCGGCCACCTGGTGTTCACCGCCGGGCAGATTCCGGCCCAGAGCGGGCTCGATGACCAACCCGCCCATTTCACCGAACAAGTGCGGCAAACCTTGCGCAATCTGGAGGCGATCCTGATTGAAGCCGGGTCCGACTTCAGCCACGTGATCAAGGTCAACGCGTACCTCACCGATCCCGCACAACTGGAGCCGTTCAACGCGGTGTATCGCGAGTTCCTCGGCCATGCGCCGCCGGCCCGCACCACAGTGTGCGTGGCGCTGTGGGGCGTGTCGCTGGAAATCGATTGTGTTGCCGAGTTGATCGCCAAGGAGGCGCAACATGGATGAATCACAGCTGATCGAGCAGCTCAACGCGGTGAGCTTTCCGACCCTCGGGCATTTTCTCGAGGAGGGCTTTGCCGACTCGCAACTGCGGGCCATGGTGCCCAATGTGAAACTGGTCGGCCGCGCGCTGACCCTGAAACTGGTGGGCGCCGATGCTATTGCGGTCAACCAGGCGCTGGCGCTCATCCAGCCCGGCGATGTGCTGGTGATCGACACTGATGGCGACTGGCAGCACGCACCCGTCGGCGCGGTCACCAGTTGCGCGGCGCGCTGCGCCGGTGCGGTGGGCATTGTGGTGGACGGCGCGGTGACCGACTTGCTGGAACTGCGTGAAGCCGGGTTACCCGTCTTCGCCCGCGGCACCAGCCTGCTGACCACCAAGCTGCATGGTCGCGGCGACAGCCAGATCAACCAGCCAATTCACTGTGCCGGCGTCACGGTACATCCCGGGGATTTCGTGCTGGCGGACGACAACGGCGTGCTGTTTCTCGATCCGGCCACCGCACAAAACGTCATCGAGCGTGCGCTGGCATCAGACCGGGCAGAACCGCAACTGTTGACCCGGTTAATGGCGGGCGAGCCGGTGTCCAGTGTCTTGAGTATCAAACTTTCTTAATGATCGGCAGCCAGCCTGAAAACTGGCTGCTCAGGAACTTCAAAATCAATGAACAAACAACCGTTGGCAATGATTGCGATCGGCAGTGCGCTATTCAGTCCGTTGAGCATGGCGGACTTTATCAAAGACAGTAAAGCGACCCTCGGGATGCGTAACTATTACTTCAATAACGATAATCGCGATGGCGCCGCGAACCCTTCCAGAACCGAAGAGTGGGCTCAGGGTTTCATGCTCAACTATCAGTCCGGATTCACCGAAGGCACTGTCGGCTTTGGTGTCGATGCGTTAGGCCTGCAGGGTATTCGCCTGGACAGCGGTGACGGTCGTCATGTCGGCAGTTCGATGATCCCCGACGATGGCAACGGCGCAGCCGAGCAATGGTCGCGTTTCGGCGCAACGGCAAAGATGCGCTTTGCCCAGACTGAAATGCGTTACGGCACGCTGACGCCGAAGTTGCCGATTCTGCAGGCCAATGACGGACGGCTTCTGCCACAAACGTTCGAGGGTGGGCAGATCGTCTCCAATGACTTCGAGCGTCTGACCCTGACCGGTGGTCATCTCGAACACGCCACGGGCCGCGGTTCCAGCGACAGCACCGGTCTGGCCGTGGCCGGCGGCACCCGGGAAAGCAACGCGTTCAATTTTGCCGGTGCCGATTACAAGGTCACCGACGCGCTTCTGGCGCAGTACTACTACGCCAATCTCGAGGACTATTACCAACAGCATTTCGCCGGTCTGGTTCACAACCTGACACTGGGGGATTTCGGCGCGCTGAAAACCGATCTGCGCTACTTCAAGACCTCCGCCGACGGTGCCAATGACTCGGCCACCGGGCGGGCCAGCGGCTACCGCACCAGTGGCTATACGCAGAACGGCGACGGCAAGATCGACAACAACACCTGGAGCCTGGCGTTCACCTGGAGCATCGGTGCTCATGCGCTGATGGCCGGTTATCAGCAGGTGTCCAGTGACAGCGGATTTGTGCAGCTCAATCAGGGTGGTTTGCCGGACAAAGGCGCTGGAGGCGCTAGCGTCTACCTGCTGACCGACCGCTACATCCAGAACTTCACCCGCGCCGGAGAGCGTACCGGTTTTGCCCAATACAGCTACGATTTCGCCGCCCTTGGCGTGCCGGGGCTCAAGGCTTCGGCGATGTACCTCTCAGGCAGCGGAATTAAAACGGTGGCCGGACCTGAGCAAGAAGAATGGGAGCGGGACCTGAGCCTCGATTACGTGATCCAGAGCGGCCCGTTGAAAAACGTTGCCCTGGGTTGGCGCAACGGCATGTCGCGCAGTGAAGCATCGCGGGATGCGGACCAGAACCGCCTGGTGGTCAGCTACAGTCTGCCGTTGTTCTGATCGGGCAACTCAGTCCAGCAAGCACTGTTGCAGGCTCTCGAGGAAGATCGTCTCGGCCCGGCTCATGCGCTGTTCGCGATTCCACAGCAAATGAATGTCCACATCGGCAATCCCTTCGTGGGGCGGCAGGCGCCAGAGCAATCCGGCGTCGACGTCCGCCGCCACCACGTGCTCGGGCAAACAGCCGATCCCGTACCCGGCGATCACCAGTCGCCGGACTTCTTCCAGGCTCGGTGATGAGGCGACTATTCGCCCGCTGAAGCCTTGCTGATCACGAAAAATCGTCAGCGGCGAGAGCATGCCGCCGATCTGGTCGCTGGTGAAACTGACGAAGTTCTCCCGCTGCAAATCCCCTTCGGCAACGTTCTGTTGGCCGAACAGTGCATGGTGTTTGCCGCAGAAAAACGCATAGCGCTGACGCAGGAACAGCCGTTGTTCTAGGCGCGGTTGCGGGCGGCGATTGAGGCTCAGGCCGAGGGTCGCGGTTTTTTCCTGCAAGGCGCTGACGATGTCGGAGCTGCGCATCACGTCGACTTCCAGATCCACTCGCGGGTGCTGGCGATGAAAGTCCGCGAGGAAGTCATCGAAGCGCTCCGAAAAGATCCGACTGATGATCAGCAATCGAACCTTGCCGATCACTTCGTCGGCCGGTTGCTCCAGCACGCTGCTGACCTGGGACATCTGCCCGTAGATTTCCCCGGCCAGTTCGAAGATCTGCTCGCCGACTTCGGTCAGGGCAAACCGTGGCCCGCGACGGGCGATCAGTTGTCGGCCCAGTTGCTCCTCCAGACGCTTGAGCGCCTGGCTCACCGCCGGTTGCGTCAGGTGCAGGCGGGCGGCGGCGCGGCTGATGCTGAGCTCCTGACCGATCACCCGGAAGGTGCGCAGCAGGTTCCAGTCCAGACGGTCATTGAGCAGACGTTGTACATCGCGTTCGGCCATGGCGGCTCTCGATTATAAGCTGACGTAATAGTCCGCATAATAAATAGAAAATTGACTAATCATAGCCCCGAGACGATAAATCATCTCCAGACAGGCGCCGTCAGAGCGCCTTGATTTTGCAGTTTCACTCCTGCCAAAAAAATAACCAAAGGAGACCGACCCATGAAGCCCCAAGCTTCTCCTCAGCCGCGCCGTGCGGCAGCCGCAGCCTTTATCGGCACCATGATCGAGTGGTACGACTTTTACATTTATGCCACCGCCGCCGCGCTGGTATTCGGCGCGCTGTTCTTCCCCTCCGACGACAAACTGTTCAGCACCATGGCCGCCTTCGGCACCTTCGCCGTGGGCTTCTTTGCGCGGCCGTTGGGCGGGATTATCTTCGGCCATATCGGCGACCGCATCGGCCGCAAGAAGTCGTTGATCATCACCTTGCTGATGATGGGCGTGGTCACGGTCTGCATCGGCTTGCTGCCGACCTACGCACAAATCGGCGCAGCGGCGCCGGTGCTGCTGATTCTGCTGCGCATCGTCCAGGGCATCGCCGTCGGTGGCGAGTGGGGCGGGGCGGTGTTGATGGCCGGCGAGCATGCGCCGAAAGGTCGACGCAACTTTTTCGCATCCTTTGCGCAGCTGGGCAGCCCGGCCGGTTTGATCCTGTCGTTGCTGGCCTTCAGCGCAGTCACCCGTCTGCCAGAAGAAGACCTGATGAGCTGGGGCTGGCGTCTGCCGTTCCTCGCCAGTTCGTTGCTGCTGCTGGTGGGCCTGGCGATCCGCCTGGGCGTGAATGAGTCGCCGGAGTTCCTCGCCAGCCGCGAACTGGCCCGCAAAAGCACACGCAAGGAGCAGGCACCAGTCATGGAAGTCCTGCGTACCGCGTGGCGCCCGCTGCTGCTGTGCATTGGCGCCAACACCCTCGGGATCGCCGGGGTGTATTTCACCAACACCTTCATGATCGCCTACACCACCCAGCAACTCGAGCTGCCGCGCTCGCTGATTCTTGAGTGCCTGTTTGTGGTGGCGATCATTCAGTTCTGCATTCAACCATTGGCGGCGTGGGTCGCAGAGAAAATGGGCGCCACCCGATTCCTGTGCCTGATGTCGTTGCTGGCCATGGCCTCGCCGTACCCGATGTTCGTGCTGGTCAGCTCGGCCCAGGCGCCGCTGATCATCCTCGGCATCGCCCTGGCGGTGGTGTGCATGGCGTCGTTCTACGCGGTGATCGCCGGTTACGTCAGCGGCATGTTCGAGACCCGCGTGCGCTACACCGCGATTTCGTTGGCCTATCAGATTTGTGGCGCCGTGGCCGGTGGCCTGACGCCGCTGATCGGCACCTTGCTGGCGCACAAGTTCGCCGGCCAATGGTGGCCGATGGCGGTGTTCTACAGCCTGATTGCCGCGACTTCGCTGATCTGTGTCCTGTCCCTTGCCCGTCGCCATGCCAGCGCTGAACGCCTCGAAATGGCCAACGCTTAATTAACGAATTCCCAGGAGTAACTCATGTTGAAAATTAATGGTGAACGCCTCTGGGCGAGTCTGATGGCCATGGCCGAAATCGGCTCCACCGCCCGTGGCGGCAGCTGCCGCCTGGCGCTGAGCGATGAAGACAAGGCCGGTCGTGAATTGTTTTCCCACTGGTGCCGCGAAGCCGGCATGACCCTGAGCGTGGACGCCATCGGCAACCTGTTCGCCCGCCGCGCCGGCACCGACCCCGATGCCGCGCCCGTGATGATGGGCAGCCACCTCGACACCCAGCCTGAAGGCGGGCGTTTCGATGGCGTCTACGGCGTACTCGCCGGCCTGGAAGTGGTCCGTTGCCTGAATGACCTCGGCATCCAGACCCGCAAACCGCTGGAAGTGGCGGTGTGGACCAACGAAGAAGGCGCACGCTTCACCCCGGCGATGTTCGGCTCGGCGGTGTTCACCGGGATCATGCAACTGGACGCAGCGCTGGCGGTGCGTGACATCGACGGCATCAGCGTTGCCGAGGCGTTGCAGCGCACCGGTTACGCCGGCGAACGCCCATTGGGCGGCGCGGTGGATGCGTACTTTGAAGCGCACATTGAGCAAGGTCCGATCCTCGAAGACAACGCCAAAAGCATTGGCGTGGTCAGCGGCGGCCAGGCAATTCGCTGGCTGGATGTACGCGTCGAAGGCATGGCCGCCCACGCCGGCACCACGCCGATGCCGCTGCGCAAAGATGCCCTGTATGGCGTGGCGCGGATGATCCAGGCCATCGAAAGTCTGGCCACCGATTTCGCCCCCGAGGGCCTGACCACCGTGGGCGAGTTGAGCATCAACAAGTCCTCGCGCAACACCATTCCGGGGCTGGTGAATTTCACCGTCGACCTGCGTCATCACCGCGACGAAGCGATTGAGGCCATGGAGCAACAAGTCCGCGAGCGGCTTCAGGCGATTGCCGATAGCCGAGGCTTGAACCTGACGATTACGCCTCACTGGATCAGCCCGGCAACACCGTTCGATGCCGATTGCGTGGCGGCCGTGCAGCAGGCAGTGGACGCGCTGGGCTACGCTCAGCAATCGATTGTCAGCGGCGCCGGGCATGATGCGATTCATCTGGCGCGGTACTGCCCGACGGCCATGGTGTTCATTCCTTGCGTCGGCGGCTTGAGCCATAACGAAGCTGAAGACGTGTTGCCTGAAGACGTGCGTCAGGGCTCCGATGTGTTGCTCAACGCCGTGCTGGCCCGTGCCGGTGTCATTCTTTAAGAACAGAGCTACGAACACAAAACCTGTGGCGAGGGGATTTATCCCCGTTGGGCTGCGCAGCAGCCCCAAAACCTGAGCCCGCATTTCTTCATGCATAACGCATCAACTGATTTTGCGACTGCTTCGCAGCCGAACGGGGATAAATCCCCTCGCCACAACTGACAGGAATTTATCCCATGCGCAGTTTTTTCCACCCCGAACAATTGCTTCACCATCCACGCAGCTACTACTCCCGTGGGCAGATGCGCACACCACAGGAAGTGCCAGAGCGGGCTCAGAGATTGGTCCAGGCGTCGCACTCGCTGGGCTTTAAAGTCGAGCAACCGACCGATGCCGGGCTCGATCCGTTGCTGGCAGTCCACGGCGCGCCGTACCTGACGTTTTTGCAGGAAGCGCATCAGCGCTGGAAGGAAATTCCCGAGGATTGGGGCGACGAGGTGATGTCGAACATCTTCGTCCGCGAACCCAATGCCCTGCGCGGGATTCTCGCCCAGGCCGCCCGCTATCTGGCGGATGGCAGTTGCCCGGTGGGTGAGCAGACCTGGCGTTCGGCCTATTGGTCGGCGCAAAGCGCTATCGCCGGCGCTCAGGCGTTGCTCGATGGCGAGCCGGCGGCTTACGCCTTGTGTCGCCCACCGGGTCACCATGCCCGGGCCGAGGCCGCTGGCGGTTTCTGCTATGTGAACAACGCAGCGGTGGCAGCGCAGGTTCTGCGTGGCGGGTTTGCGCGAGTCGCGGTGCTCGACACCGACATGCACCACGGTCAGGGGATTCAGGAGATTTTCTACGACCGCGATGACGTGTTCTACGTCTCGGTGCATGGCGATCCGACCAACTTCTATCCGGGTGTTGCCGGGTTCGCTGATGAGCGGGGTGCCGGGAAGGGCGAGGGCTTCAACCTCAACTTGCCGATGGCGCATGGCGCCAGCGAGGCGGATTTCCTGGGGCAATTGGACGTGGCATTGGCGGGGGTGAAAGACTTCGGCGCCGAGGTGCTGGTGCTGTCCCTGGGGTTCGATATTTTCGAGCTGGATCCGCAGAGCAAAGTGGCGGTGACCCGTGAAGGGTTTGCGGTTCTTGGGGAACGGATTCGCAGCTTTGGGTTGCCGTGTTTGATCGTGCAGGAAGGCGGGTATCACCTGGAGAGTCTGGAGGATAATGCCCGGGAGTTTTTTGTTGGGCCAGAGGTTTGGGTACGCCGATAAATCAGTGTGCTCGCGAAAAGATCGCAGCCTTCGGCAGCTCCTACAGGTGGAATTCGATACCCCTGTAGGAGCTGCCGAAGGCTGCGATCTTTTTTGCCCGAAAGGCAAACGCTCTACGGCACTTGCCATCGCCCTGACGTTAACGTAAAGATTGCGGCAGGGCGCTGATCTTAAAAAAGCGCAGGGCGGACCGATCCGGAGCGCTTGATGACGCTAATAAAAACAACTCCTCCCACACTTCACCGCGAAGCCCGGCTGGCCCGGGAAAAGCTCCATCTCGAGGGCGAAGTCCCCGATGGCGTGTTGCGGGCGGAAATCGATGCCTCATGGCGACGTAGCCTGAGCCATGGCGTGCATTTCAACGCCAAACACGAGCTGGCGCTGGAATCGAGCGCGAGCCTGGACGTGCTGTTGGCGAGCAATCGGCTGCTGATCGATGCGGCATTGCCGGCCATCGATTACCTGGCCGAACGTCAGGGCAAGGAAGGGCTGATCATCCTTGCCAATTCCGACGCCACTATCCTCGCTGCCGAAGGTCGCGCCGACCGCTTCAGGGGCAGCGGCCTGCAAGACATCACCCTCGGCGCCTGCTGGAGCGAAGCCGCTCGCGGCACCAACGCGTTGGGCACCGCACTGGTGGAAGCCCGGCCAACGATGATCGATTGCGGTGAGCATTACCTCGATCGCCTGACCGATTTCTCCTGCACCTCGGTGCCAGTTTATTGCCCACAAGGCGACATCCTCGGCGTACTCGACCTGACGCGCGAAGGCCCGCTGGGCCGCGTCCACGACAGCACCGCGTTGCTGGCCATGGCCGTCAGCCAGATCGAAAGCCGGGTGTTCAACGCCAGTTATCCGGACGAGATCGTCCTGGCCTTCCACAGCCGTCGGCAATACCTCGAATCCCCTTGGCAAGGTCTGTTGGCGGTGAGCCTTGGCGGGCAGATTCTCGCGGTCAGCGCCCAGGCCTGCCAGTTGCTACATGCCGAACGTTCGGCGCTGGTCGGTCGACGCTGTGAAGAGTTCCTGGGCGTCGATGGCTTGCAACTTCTGTCGCGCTTGCATCAGGGCGGTGTTGGCAGTCTGCAAACGGCCAAAGGCGAGTTCTTCTACAAAACCCTGCGTGCGCCGCAGCGTTCGATCAACGTCAGCACGCCGCCGCGCAGCACCGCGAAAACCGCCAAAGCACAACCGGATCTCGAATCCCTGGCCGGCAGCAATGTCCGTTATGCCAGAGCCTTGCGCATGGCCCGTCAAGGCCTGGCCAATGAGCTGCCGGTGTTGCTGCTGGGTGAAACCGGCACCGGTAAGGAAGTCATCGCCCGCGCCCTGCACATGGCCGGTACCCGCTGCGACAAACCCTTTGTCGCGGTGAACTGCGCGGCGATCCCCGAAGGCCTGATCGAGTCGGAACTGTTCGGCTACCGCGAAGGCGCGTTCACCGGCTCCCGTCGTGGCGGCATGATCGGTCGTCTGCAACAGGCCCATGGTGGCACCTTGTTTCTCGACGAAATCGGCGACATGCCGCTGGCCTTGCAGGCCCGTCTGTTGCGGGTGTTGCAGGACCGTAAAGTGGCACCGTTGGGCGCTGGCGAAGAGCAAGACATCGACGTCGCACTGATCTGCGCCACGCACCGTGACCTCAAGCGACTGGTCGAAGACAAACACTTCCGCGAGGACCTGTTTTATCGGGTCAACGGCATCAGCGTGATGCTCCCGGCCTTGCGCGAGCGTGAGGATTTCAGCGGTCTGGTCACTCGCCTGCTGACCAAACTGGATGCACCTGCGATGGTCCTGCATGACGATTTGAACCGCTTGCTCGGCGGCTATCACTGGCCGGGCAACATCCGCCAACTGGAAATGGTTTTACGAACGGCGCTGGCCATGCGCGAACCGGGGGACACCGTACTCACCCTCGACCACTTGCCCGACAGCATGCTCGACGAGTTGAGCGCCAGCGAACGTCCTCAGGCCGGCAGCATTCGCGAGAATGAACTGGAGCTGATTCGCCAGTCCCTGGACACTCACCAGGGTAACGTCTCGGCCGCCGCCGACGCCTTGGGCATCAGCCGCGCGACCTTGTATCGCAAGCTCAAACAGTTGCGCTCGTGATGCAGCGCCTGATCGTTCGGCTGATTGACAGCCAAAACCCCGAAGCCCTGCAAGCGGCCTTGCGCTGGCTCTACAGCTTCGTACGGCCCCATCGTCTGGCGATTGCCGGGTTGCTCGGGTTATCGGTCTGCGCCTCGTTGCTGGTGTTGGTCCAGCCTTGGCTGACCAAGCTGCTGATCGACGACGGTTTGCTCGCGCGCAACTTCCCGATGCTGGTGCTGATTGCCGGGCTGATGATCGTGGCCGGGTTGCTCGGAACGGGGTTGTCGGGGATCAACCGTTACCTGCACACGCGGCTGTCCGGGCGGATTCTGTTCGCCCTGCGCGATGACCTCTATCGGCATTTGCAAACCCTCTCGCCGAGTTTCTACGGGCAGCGCCGGATCGGTGACCTGATGTCGCGCCTTGATGGCGACGTCGCGGAGATCCAGCGCTTTGCCGTGGACTCGTTGTTCTCGGCGGTATCGAGCGTGATCGGTCTGGTCTGCGCCGTGGCGATGCTGCTGACCCTGTCGTGGAAACTCTCGTTGCTGGCGCTGGTGCTGATTCCCCTCGACATGCTCTGGCTGCGCTGGATGCGGCGCAAGGTCGAGCGCGATGTGCGGCAATTACGTGAGCGTTCGGCGGACATGTCCTCGTTCATGGTCGAGACCTTGCCGGTGATGAAATTCATCCAGTCTGCCGGCCAGCAACAGCGTGAATCACGGCGCCTGGAGACACTGGGCCAAGGCTACATGAGCCAGTTGCTGCGCCTGCAAGTCACTGAGTTTTTCACCCAGGCGGTGCCGGGCACACTGACGTCTCTGTCCCGTGCCTGCGCGTTCCTGATCGGCGGATATTGGGTGGTGCAGGGGACTTGGCAACTGGGCGCGCTGATCGCGTTTTCCACCTACCTGGGCATGGCCGTCGGACCGGTGCAGAGCCTGCTGGGCCTCTATGTCGCGGTCCAACGAATGACCGTCAGCCTCGGGCGCGTGATGGAGTTGCGCGGCGAAGAACCGACCGTTCTCACACCAGTCACGCCGCAGCCGATGCCGACCTCCGGTGAACTGCGTTTTGACAATGTGCACTTCAGCCATCCCGGTCGCCCGACCACCCTGCGCGGCATCGAAGCGCGAATTCCCTACGGTTTGAAAGTCGCCCTGAGCGGCGGCTCCGGGGTCGGTAAATCGACCCTGATCGACCTGCTGCAACGGCACCACGATCCGCAGTCCGGCCGCGTATTGCTGGGAGAGGTCGATCTGCGCGAACTGGACCTGTTCCAGTTGCGTCGGCGGATTGCCGTGGTCAGTCAGGACATCGTGCTGTTTCGCGGCAGCCTCGCCGACAATCTGGCCTACGCGGTGCCGGACGCCAGTCGTGAAGCGATTGCCGAAGTGGCGCGACTGGCGCAACTCGACAGCCTGATCGAGTCTTTGCCCGAAGGCCTCGACAGCCCGTTGGGCGAACGTGGTCAGCAATTGTCCGGCGGGCAGAAACAGCGCATCGCCATCGCCCGGGCGCTGTTGCAGGATCCATTGATTCTGGTGCTGGACGAAGCGACTTCGGCGGTGGATGAAGCCACCGAGCGCGAAGTCATCGAAGCCATTGATCGTCTATTTGCCGGGCGTACTCGCATTCTGATCAGCCATCGTCCTTCGACGCTGGCGGATGCTGATTTGCGCTTTGAATTGCTCGATGGCGTGCTCACTTCAAAAACGGTGCTGCATGAAGCCTGAACTGCGAATTGGCGTGGTGGACAGCGGTCACTCGGCGGCGCAGCGAGTGCAAGTGGTCGCCGGGCGGCGCTTCTCGTTGCTGGCGGATGGCCTGGCCGAAAGCGACTTGCGCGACGATCCGCTGGGCCACGGCAGTGCGGTGGTCGAGGCCATCGGTCGACGGGCGCCTTCGGCGGTATTTTGCGTGGCTCAGGTGTTTGATCAGCGCGGGGTCACCAGCGCGTTGCAGATCGCTACGGCGATTGACTGGCTGGTGGCGCAGGACGCTCGGCTGATCAATTTGAGCCTCGGTCTGCGTCAGGATCGCAGCCTGTTGCGTGAAGCCTGTGCCGCGGCGGTAGCGCGAGGTGTTTTGCTGTGTGCGTCCAGCCCGGCGCAGGGCGAGGGCGTGTTCCCGGCGAATTATCCACAGGTGCTGCGAGTCACCGGCGATGCCCGTTGTGCCGAACAGGAATGGTCGTGGCTCAACAGCGCTCAAGCGGATTTCGCCGCGTGTGTGCATGGCACCTATCCGGGGCAGTCCGGCGCCAGTCTCGGCTGTGCGGCGTTGAGCGGGCACATTGCGGGTTTCCTGGTTGAACATCCCGAGGCGAGCAACGAGCAAGTCATCGAGTGGCTGCGGGAGAATGCCCGTTATCGCGGCCCTGAACGGCGCTTCGGACCATGATTTTGATTCTTGGCGCAGGGCCCGCGGGAGCGGCGGTTGCCTTGGGTTTGCGTCGGCTCGGTTATCCCGTGACGCTGGTCAGCGAATGGCGGCGGTTTGCGGCGCTGGAAGGCGTTTCCATTCGGGTGCTGGAGGCCTTGCGTAGCGCCGGACTTCATCAGGCACTGGCGGATGCGGCGCTGCCATCTCAGCGGCAGGTGTCATGGAACGGTCAGCAGCATGCGCAGAACATCGAATTTTTACTGGATCGCCCGAGCTTTGATCGAGGCCTGCGCGAGGATCTGCGCCTGGCGGGCGTTGAGCTGATCGAAGGCCGAGTGCTGACGGTGCAGTCATCGGTTTCGGGGCATCGGATCGAGGTCGAAGGGCGCGAGGCGCTGCTGGCGGATTTTCTGGTTGAGGCGCGTGGGCGTCAGGCACCAGCGCTCGGCAAAGGCCTGCGCGGGCCGGAGACGGTCAGCCTGCTCAATCGCTGGCAAGGCACGCCGGGCAGCACCGCCAGCGCGGTGGAAAGCCTTGAGGACGGCTGGGCCTGGATGGCCCGGCGAGCCGACGGTCAGTGTTACTGGCAATGGACGGTGGACGTGGCCAGTGCTGAATTGCCGGGCAAGGCGATGTTGCTCGACTACTGTCGTGAGCGACGTCAGGGTTCGGCGTTGGCGCGGGCGTTTTTCGGTGCCGGGCCGGAAACTGACCTGCAACTGCATGCCCGCAGCAGCACCGCGATTTTGTGCCCGCAGGTCTGTGGCGATACCTGGATTCGGGTCGGCGATGCGGCGATGGCGGTGGATCCGCTGTCGGGCAACGGGATTTTTCAGTCATTGTCCTCTGCGTTACAGGCGCCGACGGTGATCAACACGTTGTTGCGCAAACCCGAGCGAGCGGCGCTGGCTCAGCGCTTTCATCAGCAACGGGTGGAGCAGTTGTTTTTGCGTTTTGCGCGGATCGGGCGGGATTTTTATGCCGATGAGCAGCGTTGGTTGCAGCAGCCTTTCTGGCTTGCACGGCGGCAGTGGCCGGATGCTGAGGTGGCGCATGCCGAGGCGGATTTTTCCTCGTTGAGGATTGAACGCGCGCCGGTATTGCGCGATGGATTTGTGGATGAGGCTGAGGTGGTGATCACGGCGGATCAGCCGCTGGGGATCTGGCATGTGCAAGGGGTTGAGTTGGCGTCGTTGGTGCGGCGGTTAGGTTGCGAGCCTGCGGATCAGGTTTTGGCGGGGTTGACGGTTGAGCAGAGGCGGGTGGTCAGGAGTTGGTTGTTGAGTCAGGGATATCGTCCCCTCACCCTAACCCTCTCCCCAGAGGGTAGAGGGGACTGACCGTGGGTTTCTGTAGATTTGCTGCGACCTGAGATGCCGAGTTGAATTCAAGTTTTGAAAGCGCAGGAGATCGGCTCCCTTTCCCCCTCTCCCCATTGGGGAGAGGGCTGGGGTGAGGGGTGGATCTTAAATCCAACACCAATCCATCCCCCCAAAACCTACAACTTTATCAACACCGACTTCAATTCGGTGTAATGCTCAATCGCCGCATACCCCATCTCCCGCCCAACCCCCGACATTTTGTAACCACCAAACGGCAACGCCGGGTCCAGCGCACTATGACAATTCACCCACACCGAACCCGACTTGATCCGCGGAATCATCCGGTGCACCGCCGCCAAATCGTTCGACCAGATACTCGCCCCAAGCCCATACGGACTGTCGTTGGCCATGCGCAATGCATCGGCTTCATCATCGAACGGAATCGCCACCAGCACCGGCCCGAAAATCTCCTCTTGCACCAGCGAGTGCTTCTGATCGACATCCACAATCACCGTCGGTTTGACGAAAAACCCCGGCCCAAACTGCTCGCCACCGCAAGCGATCGTCGCGCCACTTTCCCGGCCCTTTTCGATGTAACCGTAAACCCGCTCCTGCTGACGCGCCGAGATCAGCGGGCCCATGTCGACACTCGGGTCCAGGCCATTGCCCAGTTTCATTGCGTTGGCGATGTCGGCGATGTCCGCCACCACATTGTCGAAATGCTTACGCTGCACATACAGCCTGGAGCCTGCGCAGCACACCTGGCCCTGATTAAAGAAAATCGCGCTGGCGGCGCCAGCTGCGGCGGTCTTCAGGTCGGCGTCGGCCATGACGATAGTCGGTGATTTGCCGCCCAGTTCCAGGGTCACCCGGGTCATGGAATCCATGGCGATCTTGCCGATCTGCTTGCCCACGGCGGTGGAGCCAGTGAAGGTCAGCTTGTCCACCAGCGGATTGTGGGTCAGGGCAGAACCTGCAGTGATGCCGGTGCCGGTGACCACGTTGAACACGCCTTCGGGGTAACCGGCTTCCAGCACCAGCTCGGCGAGTTTCAGCGCGGTCAGCGGGGTTTCGTCGGCGGGTTTGAGCACCACGGTACAACCGGTGGCCAGGGCCGGGCCGAGTTTCCAGCAGGCCAGCAGCAGCGGGAAGTTCCAGGCAACGATGGCGCCGACCACGCCCACCGCTTCGCGGCGGATGAAACTGTGGAATTGATCGTTGGGCATCAACGGCAACGACACTTCAACGCTGGAACCTTCGATCTTGGTTGCCCAACCGGCCATGTAGCGCAGGAAGTCGATGGACAGTTGCACGTCCATCACCTGGGCTACCGCCGCGCTTTTGCCGTTGTTCAGGCATTCCAGCTGCGCCAGCAGTTCGGCGTCGCGCTCCATCAGGTCGGCGAGTTTCCACAGCAGGTTCTGCCGCTCCCGAGGCCGGGTGCGGGTCCAGGCCGAATCATCGAAGGCCTGACGGGCGGCGAGCACGGCGCGGTCGACATCCTCAGGTGTGGCCCGTGGCACGACGCACAGCACTTCGCCGGTGGCCGGGTTGTGCAGGGGCATGGTCTGGCCGTCGGCGGCCTCGACCCAGTCGCCACCGATGAGCATGCGCGGGGCGCGCTGGATGAACGCCGAGGTGGCAGGAAGCAAATAAGGGAGGGGCATGGCGAGACCTCTTGTTGTTCGTGAGAACAGAGGTTTCGCAATGGCTGTGCCAAGTACGCTGAAAGGCAAGACAGCCCTTGGTCGGCGGGGTTTTTGGGCACTTAAGGGAATCGCGGACGGCGTGAGGTTGTTGCAAATTGCGACAACTGTGAGACGACGAGCAACCGGGTGGCGACCTTGAGGCCCCCACTAATGAGGATTAGAATTTTCAGGCTCGGTGGGTGAAGTGACGAACCGTTCATCCGGCAATACATCTGGCGTGAGGGAGGTAGCGATGTTCCTTTCAACCCTGGAAATTCAAAACATCATTGAACACAGCTTTCTGCCGTCGGTTTGCACGTGCAACATGGAGGCAGACCAGTCTCTGACGATTCGGGTCTGTGATTGCATGACCGGCAAAGTGGATCTGGTGGCGACCCATGTTCCCCTGTGGACGCTGGACAGTCCCCATGCGATCGCGTCGCTGGTAGCGGACATGCGGCACGAGATCGACGTGCACAAAGGCGTTCACCCCACCTTTAACACCTGAACCGGCGTCACGCCGCACCGTTGGAAAGCGGTGCGGCCTGCGCCGATTATTCAGGCTGCAAGTTTCCGGGAAATTTCTTCGAACGTGTTGCCATCCACGGCAGCCAAAAGCTTTCTGTCGTCCTTAAGTGTCGCTAGAAAAGTCACTTCGGTTTCCTTGCCGGCCACCATGAACCCGGCAATTGCGCCGATGGGCCCCAACAGCATGGCCCCGGCCACGCCAAAGCCGATGGCATCCTTGATGTTGTTGATCGAATCCTCGTTGGCCACTTCCACGCACTTGAACGATGAGAGCGGGAGGGTAATGCCGGGCCATGGGTGAAGCGACGTTCTGAGGGTGAAAACGCCGTCTCTATACTCTCCATCACCCTGCAGAAAGTCCCCCGCCAGGACAGTGATGCTTGCCATTTTTTTATCCCCTGGTGGCAATCGGTGAACAACCATTTCGCGCTTGCAGAGGATCGGCGTCAATCGTCGGCCGATGAGCTGTTCCGGTCAGGCCATCTATGCTGTCTCAGACTGCAACACGTGTCGCGATATTAGACGCAGGTGATCTCGTTCAGCGATGCCGCAACGTATTAATTTTCTCGCAACTCCTTGATTAAAAAGCTAATCGGCAAGCTGGCACGCTCCGTGTATTGCTCATCGCAGACGTTTCTCTTGCCTCCGTCAGCGGTGCGCCGCCGACGGCAGAAACCATAAAAACGATAAGCCACAAAAATAAGAAAGCACCGTGCGAGGTTCGACGTTGATGAAGAGAAAACTCCGATCAGGCCTGAGTGCCAGTCTGCTGGCCGTGGCCGCTTGTGTGGCGCTGCATTCGCCTTACAGCCTGGCAGCCCGCGACGCTCAGACCCTCCTCAAGGAAACCTGTCAGGGCTGTCATACCCCCGAAGCCGATAACGCCCTGAGCCGCATCAGCCACCAGCGCAAAACCCCTGAAGGCTGGCTGATGAGCATCGCCCGCATGCAAACCATGCACGGTTTGCAGATCAGCGATGACGACCGCCGCACCCTGGTCAAATACCTGGCCGACACCCAAGGCCTGGCCCCCAGCGAAACCGATGGCGTGCGTTATGCGCTGGAGCGTCGACTCAATACCGTCGAGAAATTCGACGACCAGACCAGCCAGATGTGCGGCCGCTGCCACTCCGGTGCGCGGGTCGCCCTGCAACGGCGTCCGGCCCAGGAATGGGAGCGTCTGGTGAACTTCCACCTCGGCCAATGGCCGTCCCTGGAATACCAGGCGCTGTCTCGTGATCGCGACTGGTTCGATCTGGCTCGAAAAGACATGGTGCCGCTGCTGGCCAAGCGTTATCCGCTGGACAATCCGGCCTGGAAAAAATGGCTGAGCACCGCGCCGAAAGCCGAAGCGCTGGTGGGCGACTGGAGCTTCAGCGGCCACTTGCCGGGCAAGGGTGAATTGGCCGGCGTGATGAGCGTCACGGCCGATGGCAGCGACACGTTCAAGGTCAGCGTCAAAGGCCAATACGCCGATGGCAGCCCGTTCAACGGCGATGGCAGCGCGATTCTCTACACCGGTTACGAATGGCGCGGCAACGTGACCATCGACGGCGTGACCATGCGCCAGGTGTTCGCCGCCCAAGGCAACGCCATGCAAGGTCGGATGTTCGAGGCCGAACATGATGAGCGGGGTCTGGACTTCGTCGCCGCCAAACAGGGTTCGAGTCGTTTGCTGGCGGTGCAGCCAGGTTATCTGAAGGCTGGCACCGAAACTGAAGTCACCCTTGTCGGCAGCGGTCTCACCGGCAAACCGAACTTCGGCAAAGGCGTGGAAGTGGTCGAAGTCATCGAGCAGAGCCCGGAGCGCATCAAGGTCAAACTCAAGGCTGCCGCCAATGCTCAACCGGGTCTGCGCAACGTCACCGTCGGCACGCTGAAGGGCCCGACCCTGTCGGTCTACAGCAAGATCGCCGAAGTCAAAGTCGTGCCCGAGTTCTCGGTGGCACGGATCGGCGAGGGCGGTGGTTCGACGCCGAAAGTCCAGGGCCGTTTTGATGCCGAAGCCTGGGGCAAGGGCACCGACGGCAAGCCGTATCGCATCGGCGTGTTCCCGGCGCAGTGGTCGGTCGAAGCGTTCGACGACCGCGCCAAGGAAGACGAGGACGTCAAGTTCGCCGGCACCATGCAGGCTGACAGCGGCGTGTTCACACCGGGCGATGCCGGGCCAAACCCGCAGCGCAAAATGTCCACCAACAATGCCGGCAACCTCAAGGTGATCGCCGCCATCGACGATGCAGGGAAATCCCTGACCGGCGAAGGCCACATGATCGTCACCGTGCAACGCTGGAACAATCCAACCATTCCATGAGTTGGCTGATCTCAAACGATTCAGACACTTTTTCGGAATGACCGCAGGCCCCGTAAAACGGGGTTTGCACAGGAGGTTGCAATGGGCGCTATTTTGAATCTGGTTGAGCGGAATCTGCACGAAGTGCACGTCGATGCCGACCGCATGCTGTTTCACATTCCCAGCAGTTCGCTGTTCGCCAGCGATGAGCTGACCGGCACCATCATCGATACCTTGCGCGGTCCCGGCTGTTCGTCGGATGACCTGATCCAACGCCTGGCCGCTCGCTTCAACGGCGAAGAAATCACCGAGACCCTGCGCGAGCTGATGGCCCTGGAACTGGTCAGCGACGGCTCGCCGCTGACCCCCGACATCGGCACCAAACGGGTCGAGCGCACGGCGATCAACACCGTGGTGCTCAACGTCAACACTGGCTGCAATCTGAGCTGCACCTACTGCTACAAGGAAGACCTGGACAAGCCGTCGGCCGGCAAGAAAATGGACGTCGAAACCGCAGTCGCCTCAGTGGAAATGCTGCTGCGCGAATCGCCGGACGAAGAGCGTTTCACCGTGGTGTTCTTCGGTGGTGAGCCGCTGAGCAATCGCAAGCTGATCGAGTACATGGTCGATTATTGTGAAAAGCGTTTCCGCGAGGCCGGCAAGTTCGTCGAGTTCGTCATGACCACCAACGCGACGCTGCTCACCGAAGAAACCGTGGACTACCTCAATGCCCACCGTTTTGGCCTGTCAGTCAGTATCGACGGACCGAAAACCGTGCACGACCGCAACCGCATCACCGTGGGCGGGCAGGGCACTTACGACGTGGTGCGGCGCAAGGCTGAAATGCTGCTGTCGCGCTACAACAGTCGTCCGGTCGGTGCCCGCGTCACCTTGACCACCGGCGTCACCGACGTCGAAACCATCTGGGATCACCTGTTCAACGAACTGGGTTTTGCCGAGGTCGGCTTTGCCCCGGTGACCTCCGGCGACATCAGCACCTTCAACCTGTCCAGCGACGAGCTGATCGAAGTCTTCGCCAACATGAAGAAACTCGGCCGGCGTTATCTGGAAGCAGCACTGGAGCACCGCAACATCGGCTTCTCCAACCTGCACCAGTTGATCACCGACATCCACGAAGGCCACAAAAAAGCCCTGCCGTGCGGCGCGGGCCTGAAGATGCTGGCGGTGGATCACAAGGGCGAATTGAATCTGTGCCACCGCTTTACCGGTTCGAGCCTGCCGACCTTCGGCAACGTTCACAGCGGTGTGAAGCAGGTGGAGTTGAACGACTTCCTGTCCCAGCGCCTCGACCGTACCAACACCGGTTGCGAAGACTGCCAGATCCGCAATCTCTGCTCCGGCGGCTGCTACCACGAGAGCTATGCCCGTTACGGCGACCCGACCCACCCGACCTATCACTACTGCGAACTGATGCGTGACTGGGTCGACTTTGGCATCGAGGTCTACACCCGGATCATGGCGCACAACCCTGCGTTTATCAGCAGCTACATCACTCCGCGCAAGGCTCACTGATATGAAACATCTCAAGGCAATCAATAATAAAGCGCTGAAACTCGATGAGGCCGCGGCCGAAAACCGCATCGAAGAAGTGGTGGCGATGAGTTCCGTCGCCGGCTGCGCCTCGACCACCGACCCGGGTTGGGAAATCGACGCGTTTGGCGGTGTGTCGTCGCTGTGCCAGCCGATGGAAGCCGACCTTTACGGTTGTTCCGACCCTTGCTGGTGGCCGGCCCAGGTGCCCGACATGATGAGCACCTACCCGGACTGGAACAAGGATGCCCAGGCGTCCAACGACAACTGGCGCAACCTCGGGACTGTCTTTCCCAAAGACAAGTGATCGGACCTCAGAAGGATTTCAGCATGCTTACTGTCAAAGCCTGCGGCCTGGCCGCGTTTGCCGTCCTGAGCGCCTGTTCGCTCACTGTTCTGGCCGACGAAAACACTGCACTGCAAGACGGTCACGAGTACATGGTGACCACCAATTACCCGAACAACCTGCACGTGCTCGACCTGGCCACGGATACGTTGTTGAAGACCTGCAAAATGCCGGACGCCTTCGGTCCCGGCACCGTTCAGTTGTCGCCGGACCGCAAGACCGCTTACGTGCTGAACAATCACTACGCGGATGTCTACGGCGTTGAACTCGACAGCTGCAAACAGGTGTTCCACGCCAGCATCACCCAGAAACCAGGGGAGAAAGCGAAGTCGATGTTCGCCTTCACCCTCAGCCACGATGGCAAGGAACTGTTCACCATTGCCAACCCGACGTTGATGCGGAGCGACCGCTACGAAGTGCAGCAACCGCGGCTCGATGTGTACGCCACCGACGCCGGCATGGACGCCAAACCCGTGCGCAGTTTCCCGGCGCCACGGCAGTTGACCATCATGCAGAGCGGTGACGACGGCACGCTGTATGTGGCCGGGGCGGATGTCTACAAGGTCGATGTGAAGACCGGCAAGTTCGACGTGCTGATCCCCAGCCGCCACTGGAAACGCCCGAACTACAGCGCGCCGGACGTGCTTTACGTGTGGAACCAGCAGACCTATCGCCATGACTTCTCGCTGCTCTACACCGCGGCGAAATTCAAGGACAAGAAGCAGGACCCAGCGACTGCCGAGTACCTCTACGGGCTATTCAGCATCGACCTGAAAACCGGCAAGACCGAAACCACCGACTTCGGCCCTCTGACGGAAATCTACTTCAGCGGCATGCGCTCGCCCAAGGACCCGAACCTGATGTTTGGCGTGCTGAACCGCTTGGCGAAGTACGACATCAAGGAGAAGAAAATGCTTCAGGCAGCGACGCTGGATCACTCCTACTACTGCATTTCGTTCAACAAGGACGGCAGCAAGATTTATCTGGCCGGGACGTTTAACGATGTGGCGATCTTTGATCCCGAGACCATGAAGCAGATTGGCAGCATCAAGTTGCCGGGTGGGGATATGGCGATTACGACGGCGCAGGTGTTTGTTCGGTAACGGCGCAGCCTGAGCTGACGCTTTCGCGAGCAGGCTCGCTCCCACAGTGGATCTCAGTGTGATCACTATTGTGTGAACATCATTGAACCCTGTGGGAGCGAGCTTGAAGACACCGAAGCATCAAACCCCAGGCACCGGACAACTCATATCCCCCTCCTGACACTTCAAGTAATTCTTGAAAGTCTCCACCCGCGCCTTGGTCAATCCAGTCACACAGTTGCTGTAGATCAGCGGATACACACTCCCGCCTTCCACCCCGGCACTCGAGAACTTGCACTCGGCATCCCGAAACGCAATCCACGAACGCTGCGCCCCGATCAGCAGCTTTTTGCTTTCGGGGTTGCTCTTCAAACGCTCATTGATCTGCTGGTAAAGCGCATTCAACTCCTTGTCCGCCGTCTTGTGCTGCTGCGCCGCGCACTCATTCATCGTCGCCTGATCGGTGGCGTTGTCGCAGTCCACCGCATAAGCGGCGGTGGTGAAAAGCAGAGGCGTCAGCGCCAGGAGAAAGCGTGGGTGCATGGGGGTTCTCGCTGTGACGTGGAAAGTTGAGGTGCAGTGTAGCGAAGCGGGTGGTCAACCAATAATGAAGTCTGGCGCAAACTCTGTGGCGAGGGGGCTTGCCCCCGTTGGGGTGCGAAGCGCCCCCAAGCAGCTCCCTCTCCACAGAGGTTATGGCCTGTTCGGGGATTTGTGTCTGTGTGCAGCCACCAGCAAAGCGTCAGCCGTGGCTTCGATGTCTTCACGCCAATGTAACTTCTCCAGCCAACGGTCGGGAATGGCCTGCACACCGTAATGAGCCCCGGCCAACTGGCCAACGATGGCGGCAGTGGTATCGGCGTCGTCGCCCAGGTTGGCGGCTTTCAGGATGGCGGCTTCAAAGCTGTCAGTCTGATGAAAGCACCACAGGGCCGCTTCCAGTGAAGCAACGCAGTAACCGCTGCCATGGATTTCGCGTTCAGGTTTGCCGAAATAATCGCCTCGCGCGATGGCGGCCACTTTGGGTTCCAGGTATGTCGTTTCTGACAAGCTGAGCACTTCTGCCTTGGACGCGCCTTGCAACGCTCGGTGGATCAGCTCGGCGAACAACTGACAGCATTCGATCGCTTCCGGTGCGGCGTGGGTGGTTCGCGAACTGTTGGCGGAAAATGCCAGGATCCGGTCGCGATCGGGAAAGTAATACAGCACCACTGGCACCAGGCGCATCAGCGAGCCGTTCCCGGCCGTGCGGGGATCGGTGGAGCCGGCGAACGGTTCGCCGGTTTCCTGATAACGCGTCAGGGCGTCGCGTACGGTTATGCCAATGTCGAAGCATTCACCCGTTGAGCTTAGATAACCCCATTGCCACCAATTCAAGTAACGCCCCATCTGGTCGGCCGCCTCGAAGCCGTTTTTGCTCAGCAGGCTTTCGGCCAGGCACAGCGCCATCGAGGTGTCATCGGTCCATTGCCCGGGTTTCAGATTGAAAGGGCCGCCACCCACCATGTCGGTCAGGGGCTTGAACGAGCCGCGTGGCTGGAATTCGACGCTGGTGCCAACGGCATCACCGCAGGCCAGGCCCAGCAGGGCTCCGCGATAACGCTCCATGAGTGAAGGCTGCATGAATCTTCCTTGTCTGAGTCAATTTCGCGTTTAACGTTAGCAGTTTCGGTCTACTGATTTTTGTCTTCATCCAGCAGTTACACTTCGAAATGCAGCTGAATACTTCGTCAGGGTTGATTGCGATACCCGATTGATACAACTTTAGGGTTGGTCTTGTGGTCTTACAGGCCTACTGTTCAGTACAGGAGGTGACTTATGAATCCAGCATCAGATCGCATCGAAAGGAAGATCCTGCTCAAAACGCCGCGCTCGCAGGTCTGGCGCGTGCTGGCCAATGCCGAAGCCTTCGGACAGTGGTTTGGCGTGGCGCTGGAGGGCAAGCGTTTTGTCGCCGGTGAATGGACCCAGGGGCAGATTACGTACCCGGGTTATGAACACTTGCTGTGGAACGTACTGGTGGAGCGGGTCGAGCCAGAACGGGTGTTTTCGTTTCGCTGGCACCCGTATGCCGTGGAGCCTGAGCTCGATTACTCCCAGGAACCCACCACGCTGGTGAAGTTCGAGCTCGAAGACATGGATGAAGGCACTTTACTCAAGGTCACCGAGTCCGGTTTCGATCACATCCCTCAGACGCGCCGACTCAAGGCGTTCCGCATGGACAGCCGCGGTTGGGATGAACAGATGAACAACATCGAAGAGTTTCTCAAAGTCAGTGCCAAGGCGCGCGAGCGTCAGGAAGAGTGATGGCTGCATGTTCGAACCTTGGCTGAAACGCTGGGCGCTGGTGCCGGACGGTGAACCGATCATCACGCCCGGCAGTCGTTTGTTGCCGGTGCGCATGGGTGATGTGCCGGCGATGTTGAAGATAGCTGTCGATGCCGAAGAAAAGTTCGGCAATCTGTTGATGAGCTGGTGGGGCGGCGAGGGCGCTGCCCGCGTCTATGCCCATGACGGTGACGGGTTGTTGATCGAGCGTGCCATGGGCCAGCGATCGCTGATGCACATGGCACTCAACGGTCAGGACGACGAAGCCAGCCAGATACTGTGTGCGACATTGGCGCGCCTGCACGCGCAGCGGCCGTCGCCACCACCGCCCCTGGTTCCATTGGCGCCATGGTTCAAGTCGCTTCGTTTGGCGGCTGAACAGTTTGGCGGCCCTTATTCCCTCAGTCTCGCCGCTGCCGAAGCCTTGTTGGCCGAACCGCAGGACGTCGTGGTGCTGCACGGCGACATGCATCACGACAATGTTCTGGACTTCGGCCCGCGGGGTTGGCTGGCCATCGATCCCAAGCGAGTGATCGGTGAGCGCGGATTCGATTACGCCAACCTGATTTGTAATCCCGACTTGCCGACGGCGACTGATCCGCAGCGTTTCCACAGGCAGATAGCGGTGGTGGCTGACGCCGCCGGCCTCGAGCGTCGACGGTTTCTGCAATGGGTATTGGCGTTTGCCGGATTGTCGGCGGCCTGGTTTCTTGAGGTTGACGACGCCCTGGCGGCCGAAGGTCAGCTGCAGGCCGCGAAACTCGCGGCTTCAATGCTCGATACCTGAGCCGTCTAAGGGTTTTCGGAAGGGCGGCTATAGCGAATGTCCTACGCGCGATGGTAGCTATGTCGTCTATTGCACATTGGATCCGAAGCGTAATCTAGCCTCATCAACCGAAGCACAGGAAGTGCTCGGGATCACGGATGATCGACCATAAGCAAGGAATCGCTGCCGACAGGGAGTCGTAATGGTCTTGGGAAAAACCCGCTTCGGCGGGTTTTTTTTCGCCTGTCGAAAAGGACTTGGCAGATGAGTCTCGTGTAGCAACCTTTGGCAGCGGCTACAGGAGAGGGCTTAAAGGCTGGAATGGTCAATGGCTTACACCAGAGCGCTGGTATGTCCTCTGTTTACGCATCGCCGACGCGTTTATTCTGGATCCATCAACTGAGTCGCAGGATGCACTCAGGATCACGGATGATCGACCATAGGCCTGGATGGCTGCTGACAGGGTGTCGCAATGGTCTTGAGAAACCCGCTTAGGCGGGTTTTTTTATGGGCGATGGAAAATTCCCGGCGCATCATTTTGCCGGGGGACCGGCAGCCAGGTACTTGGCTGCCGGTCGGGATGGATCAGCGTGCTGACAACTGATCGAGTTTCGCCGCCACACGCTCGGTGATTTCCGAGCGCAGTTTCAGTGACCCGGCAGCACGTTTGCGGGCCTCTTCCAGGACGCTGACCGGAGCCGTCTCAGGGCTGCCCGACGCAAACGGCGGTGCCGGGGCATATTCCAGCTGCAACTGCACCAGCTCTGCCGTGTCCTTATCGAACAGCTCCGCGGCCAGGGTCAGGGCAAAATCGATGCCCGCTGTGATCCCGCCACCGGTTAGAAGATTGCCGTCGCGCACCACCCGATCCGTCACCGGGATCGCCCCCAAAGGCACCAGCAATTCGTGATAGGCCCAGTGAGTGGTGGCGCGTTTACCCTTCAGAAGACCCGCCGCACCAAGCACCAGCGCGCCGGTACACACCGACGTGACGTAACGCGCGGTGGCGGCCTGCGCTTTGATGAAGGCCAGCGTCTCTTCATCCTCCATCAACGGCCCGACGCCACTGCCGCCGGGAACGCAGATCACATCCAGCTTCGGGCAATCGGCGAACGTGGTGGTCGGTTTCAGCACCAGTCCCGTGCTCGCGGTGACCGGCACCAGATCCTTCCAGATCAAATGCACCTTCACGTCCGGCAGCGAGGCCAGTACGTCGTAAGGGCCGGTGAGGTCCAGTTGTTGAACCTGTGGAAACAACAGAAAACCGATCTGCAACGTCATGGCATTTTTCTCATGAAGTGGGTGGACGGCTTCACTTTAGGCTCGTAGGATTTGGCGTATACGCCAATAACCCCACGAATTACGCCAATCATGCCGAAGACCATTCACGTGCTCGCCTTTGCCAATGTGCAACTGCTCGACGTCACCGGGCCGTTGCAGGTGTTCGCCTCGGCCAACGATATTTCCCGCCAGCAAGGTTTTCCGCCACCTTATGCGCCGTCGGTGATTGCAAGCGGCGGCGGAGTGGTGATGTCGTCGGCGGGGCTGGCGCTGTTGGCCGAGCCGTTGCCCGAGGAGGGCAGTGACACACTGATCATTGCCGGTGGCTGGGGCGTTTACGACGCGGCGCAAGACGAACCACTGGTGGCGTGGGTACGTGAACACGCGACGGGGTGTCGACGGGTATCGTCGGTGTGCACCGGGGCATTTTTGCTGGCGGCCAGCGGCTGGCTCGATGGCCGGCGGGTGGTCACTCACTGGACCCGTTGCGAGCAGTTAGCGCAGCAGCATCCGCGGCTGCAGGTTGAACCCAATCCGATTTTCATCAATGACGGTCCGGTCTGGACCTCGGCCGGGGTCACCGCCGGTATCGATCTGGCGCTGGCCATGGTGGAAGAGGATCTCGGCCGCACGATGGCCCTGGAAGTCGCGCGGCAACTGGTGGTGTTCCTGAAACGTCCCGGCGGGCAGTCGCAGTTCAGCGTGACCCTCTCTTTGCAAAAGGAAGGCAACCGTTTCGACGAACTTCATGCCTGGATCAGTGAAAACCTCACCAAGGATTTGGGCATCCCGACCCTGGCCTTGCAGGCCGGCATGAGCGAACGCAGCTTCGTCCGCCACTACCGCGCCGACACCGGCCAGACGCCGGCCCGGGCCATCGAACTGATTCGGGTCGAGACCGCCCGACGTTTGCTCAGCGATACCGGCGTGCCGATCAAACGGGTGGCGATGCAATGCGGATTCGGTAGCGAAGAGACGCTTCGACGCAGTTTTCTGCGGGCCATGGGCGTGACCCCGCAGGCCTATCGCGAGCGTTTCAGCGTCAGCCCTCCAACAGATCCAGTAACGCTCTGACCGTTGCTTCGGGCGCTTCTTCAGGAATGTTATGCCCGACACCCGCCAACACTCGCCGCTCATAACACCCGGTGAAATGGGCGATGTCTTCGTCTATCTCCGGTGCCGGTCCGACGCCATCGTCGGCACCGCACAGGGAAATCGTCGGTACGTTGATCGGCGGCTGTCGGGTCAGCGCTTCTTCGATCCACTCCAGCGCCGGCTCGCCGGGCGCGTACATGAACCGGTGGCGGTAGGAGTGAATCACCACCTCGACGAAATCCGGATTATCGAAGGCCGGTGCGCTTAACGGATACAACTCAGGGCCTTTGGTCCAGGTGGGTGACCACAACGTCCAGAGCAATTCGCACAAGGCCCGGCGATTTTTCGTCAGGCCTTCGACGCCGCGTGGCGTGTGGAAATAGTACTGATACCAGAGGCGGTGTTCGGTTTGCGGGTCCAACGGTTCGGTGGAGTGGGGAATGTTCTGAAGGTTGTAACCGTCGCCGGTCACCAGGCAACGAACCCGCTCGGGCCATAGCGCCGCCACGATGCACGCCGCCCGACCGCCCCAGTCGTAGCCGCACAAGGCGGCTTGTTGAATCGCGAGGGCATCCATCAAATCCAGCAAATCCTGGGCGAGAGCGGCTTGTTGTCCGGAGCGCAAGGTGCCGGGATTGTTGAAACGGGTCGGGCCGTAACCGCGCAGGTAGGGGACGATGACGCGGTAGCCCTTGGCGGCGAGGGCTGGGGCGATTTCGTCGTAGGCGCGCGGGGAGTAGGGGAAGCCGTGGAGGAGGATAACGGGGTCGCCGGTGGTGGGGCCGTGTTCTTCGTAGGCGAGAGACAACGCGGGAGTTTTGGTGAAGTGGATCAGCGCTTCAGTGTTCATTCGACACTCCCGAGAGGTTGTTCTTGCCGATTTCCTAGACTTCGATTTCCGCCACCTGATTAAAGTACTTCGACCGATCCGGCGTAAACGTCACCACCATTTTTGTCCGCGAACAGGTCAACGCCCGTTCTTCACTCAGATCGATATCCAGATCTTCCCCACGCAACCCTTGCCACTGAGCGAGGTATTTGAGGGATCCGTATTTTTCGAGTTTCTTCAGGCTACGGCTGACTCCACCTTTCCAGCCCAGCACCGGCAGTTCGCCGGCAAGGCAGCGTTGGGCGAGTTCGGGGAATCGGGCGGCGCGTTGGCGGCCGATCTCCCAGCATTTGATCAGGCCTTTGTCGTGGGCTTCCCACAATTCGTCGCGGTTCAGGCCGGACCTGAGTGGGGTGTCTATGCTGCGGTGGATGCGCTGGGTCATTCTGCTTCCTTGAATTCGGGTTTTGTTGGACAGCTCCGCTGTACCCGTTGACGGTGGATGGTAGGGGGGGATGTAACGGCTGGCAACAAAGGATTTTCGGGTGGTTGAGGCGGGTTTTGTTTATGAAATGTAAGACTTTGGCCTACACAAAACCTGTAGCAAGGCGGCAACTCGGTCTCACGGCTGCCAGAAATTCTTCTCCCCACTCAATTTCCGATCCAGAAAACTCGCCGCACTGATCAGCGCCAAATGCGTCAGCGCTTGCGGTGTATTCCCCAGGTGCCGCGCCTGGCTATCGAACTCTTCAGCGTACAACCCCAGCGGGTTGGCGTACCTCAACAACTGTTCAAATTCCAGATGCGCCTTTTCCACGCGGCCGGCGCGGGCCAAACATTCGACGTACCAGAACGAGCACGCGGCGAAGGCGCCTTCGGTGCCGTCGAGGCCGTCGATCCGGGTGTCGTCATTGCGATAGCGGTAAACCATTCCATCGCGCACCAGATTCCTTTCGATGGCATCGAGGGTCGCGAGCCAGCGCGGGTCTTTGGCGCTGACGAAGCGCACCAGTGGCATCAGCAGCATCGAGCCGTCGAGGGCGGTGCCGCCAATGTGCTGGACGAAGTGCCCGCGTTCTTCGTTCCAGAAGTTTTCCCAGATGTCAGCGTGGATCGCCTGTCGGGTCTGGTCCCAGCGGGCGAACGGGGCGGGCAGTGAGCGTTTTGAGGCGAGCCGAATGGCCCGGTCCAGTGCGACCCAGCACATCAGCCGCGAGTGCAGAAAGTGATGCTGTTCGCCGCGCATTTCCCAGATGCCGACGTCCTTTTGCTCCCAGGTTTCGCAGACCTGATCGACCACTTCCACAACGTGTTTCCAGCCTTCATGGGAGATGGCGTCGCCGTATTTGTTGACCAGGTACACCGCGTCCATCAGTTCGCCGAAGATGTCGAGCTGGACCTGGTCGTAAGCCTGATTGCCGATGCGCACCGGTGTTGCGCCGCCATGGCCGGAGAGGTGCGAGAGTTCGGTTTCCGGTAATTCCTGGCGGCCGTCGATGGCGTAGAGGATGTTGAGTTTCATGGACTTGCCGTGGCAATCGCTGACCCGCCCGCGCAGCCAGCGCATGTAATCATTGGCTTCCTGAACGAAGCCCAGGCGCATGAACGCGTAGACGGTGAACGAAGCGTCGCGAATCCAGGTGTAGCGATAATCCCAGTTGCGCTCGCCGCCCGGCGTTTCCGGCAGGCCGAAGGTGGCTGCGGCGAGGATTGCGCCATGTTTGCGCGAGGTCAGCAGCTTCAGCGCCAGGGCCGAGCGATTGACCATTTCCCGCCAGCGGCCGCGGTAGTTGGATTGGCTGATCCAGTCGCGCCAGAACTTCAGGGTCCGCTCCAGGCATATCGTGGCGGCGCCTTCCTTGAACCGCGGGTCGTCGATACCGCCCAGCATGAATTCGGCGCTCTGGTCCTGTTCGAGGGTGAATTCGGCGACTGCCGCATGGCCGTCTATACGCAAAACCTGATCCGAAGACAGACGCATAGACGGCTGATCGGCAGCCTCGAAGGTCACGTCCTCTTCATCCATGCGCGCGCGGGTCTTGGCGCGAGCGTAGTCATGACGCACGGCGCAACGCATATGAAACGTTGCTTGGCCGCTGACCACACGCACCCGGCGCATCAGCACCGGCGTGGCATCTTCGCTGTCGCCGATGGGCAGCAGGTCGGTGACTTCGACGACCGCGCGGTCGCTGAGCCAACGGGTTTGCAGCACATTGGTGTCGGGTAGATAAATCTGCTCGCGGCGAGCGTCGGGTAAATCCGGGGATAGTTGGAAAATCCCGGCCTCAGGCGTGTCCAGCAGTGAGCAGAAGATCGACGGGCTGTCGAATTCCGGCCAGCAGAAAAAGTCCACACTGCCCTTGTCGTTGACCAGTGCCGCGCTGCGCATGTCGCCGATGATGCCATGGGCATCGATAGCGCTTTGTCGTTCGGGATGATGATCAGCCATTGCCGCGAAACTCCGGATAAAGGCTCATGCCGCCGTCGATGAACAGGGTGGTGCCGACGATGTAGTCGGAGGCATCGGAGGCGAGGAAGACCACCGCGTTGGCGATGTCCTCGACATCGCCGATCCGGCCATAAGGAATGAGTTTGAGCAGGTCCTGCTCGTGGTCGCCGTCGGTGGCGGCGCGATTGATCGCCGTGCGAATGGCGCCCGGCGCGATGCCGTTGATGCGAATGCGCTGGTGGCTGACTTCCTGGGCGAGGGTTTGCATCAGCATGTCGACGCCGCCCTTGGACGCGGCGTAATTGACGCGACCGGCCCAGGGAATGCGCTGGTGCACTGAACTCATGTGGATGATTTTGCCGGCGGCCCGGGACACACCTTCACGAATACCTTGCCGGTTGAAAATTCGCAGGGCGGCGCGGGCGCAGAGGAACTGGCCGGTGAGGTTGACGCCAATCACCTGGTTCCAGTCGGCGAGGCTCATGTCCACGGCCGGTGCGTCTTTCTGCATGCCGGAGTTGGCGACCAGAATGTCCAGAAAACCGAAGGCTTCGAGGGTTTGTGCGAATAACCGTTCGACGTCTTCTTCTTTGGAGACGTCGGCGCCAATGGCGATGGCGCGACCGCCTTCAGCATTGATCTGGCGGGCGAGCTCCTCGGCGGGGGCAGCCTGGGAATTGTAGTTGATCACCACAGCGGCACCGGCGGCGGCCAGGGCCTTGGCCGCGCCGGCACCGATGCCGGAACTGGCACCGGTGATCAGGGCGACTTGTTGGTCCAGAGAAATGTGCATGAAGGTTAAAGCCTTGAGTCGAGGGCTTAACTAGCTGACTGGTTTGCGCGGTAGAGAGTTCAGCTGCAAGGTCAAAAGATCGCAGCCTTCGGCAGCTCCTACAGTGGAATGCGATCTCCTGTAGGTGCTGCCGAAGGCTGCGATCTTTGATCTTCAAGGGCTTCACATTCAACCAACAATTGGCTGCTTTCCCCTCAACCAGCGTTTATGGCAACTTGCAGGCCCTTGTTGAGACCTGCACCTATGGCAAACCCTTACCGCGAGCTGTTCAAAGCCCCAGGCAGCAGCGCTTTTGTGCTGGCCGGCATGATCGCGCGCATGCCGATTTCCATGACCGGCATCGGCCTGATCACCATGCTTTCGCAGCTGCAGGGCGGGTATGGATTGGCCGGTGCAGTGGCCGCCACGTTTGCCCTCGCCACGGCGTTTTGTGCGCCGCAGGTTTCGCGGCTGGTGGACCGTTTCGGGCAGCGCCGGATCTTGCCAGTCTCGGCGTTGATTGGGGGCGGGGCGTTGTTGCTGGTGTTGCTTTGCACGCGCTTGCAGGCGCCGAACTGGACGTTGTTTGTGTTCGCTGCGCTGGCCGGTTGCATGCCGAGTATGTCGGCGATGGTGCGGGCGCGCTGGACCGAGGTGTATCGCGGCCAACCTGAGCTGCAAACCGCTTATGCACTGGAGTCGGTGCTGGATGAGGTCTGTTTTATTGTCGGGCCGCCACTGTCGGTGGGGTTGTGCGTGGTGGCGTTCCCCGAGGCCGGGCCGTTGGCGGCGTTGCTGATGCTGGCGATCGGGGTGACGGCGTTTGTGCTGCAACGTGACACCGAGCCGGCGATTCATCCTCATGAAGACCATCATCAGGCCTCGATCATTCGTTCCAGCGAGATTCAATTGCTGATGCTGTTGATGGTCGCCATGGGCACCATCGTCGGCGTGGTGGACGTGGTCAGCGTGGCGTTCGCCCAGCAGCAGGGCCAGCCGGCGGCGGCGAGCATTGTGTTGTCGGTGTATGCCATCGGTTCGTGCCTGGCCGGTTTGGCGTTCGGGGCGTTGCGCTCGAAACTGCCGTTGCCGCAACTGTTCCTGTACGGCGGGGTGGCGACGGCGGTGACCACGCTGCCGTTGCTGCTGGCGACGAACATTCTCGGGCTGTCGCTGGCGGTGTTCGTCGCCGGGTTGTTCTTTGCGCCGACGCTGATTGTTGCGATGGCCTTGGTGGAACGCATCGTGCCGCCGGCCAAGCTCACTGAAGGCCTGACCTGGCTGGTGACCGGGTTGAGCATTGGCGTGGCGATCGGTGCGGCCAGTTCCGGGTGGCTGATCGATGCATTTGGGGCGCGCAGCGGGTTCTGGGTGGCGATTGCGGCTGGCGCCGTGGTCCTCGGTTCCGCAGTGCAAAGCTTCCGCCACTTGAAATGATCACTAAATGTGGGAGCGGGCCCTGTGGCGAGGGGATTTATCCCCGTTGGGCTGCGGAGCGGCCCCGGCATTTCAAAGTTAAACCGCATTTACGACTGCTTCGCAGCCGAACGGGGATAAATCCCCTCGCCACAGGGCCCGCTCCCACAGGGTTATCGGTACGACTAATTCCCCTCGGCGCTCATCCGTTCTCTTAACAGACAACTTTTCGAGGTAAGCCCGGTGACCCAGCTGACATTGCTCTGCCTGCCCTATTCGGGCGCGAGTGCCATGGTCTACAGCCGCTGGCGGCGCAAACTGCCGGAGTGGCTCAAGCTGCAACCCGTGGAACTTCCGGGGCGTGGCGCCCGGTTTGGCGAACCCTTGCACACCGATATGCGACGCCTGGCGCTGCAACTCGCGCAGGAACAAACAGCCACGCTCAAGGCACCGTACGCGCTGTTCGGTCATAGCCTTGGCGCGTTGCTCGCCTGTGAGATGGCCCATGCGTTTCGCTCGCTGGGCTGTCCGGAACCGGTGGCGCTGTTCGCTTCGGGCACCGCCGCGCCGACCCTGCGTGCCGACTATGACCGGGGTTTCGCCGAGCCCAAAACCGATGCCGAATTGATCGAGCAATTGCGCACCCTCAACGGCACCAGTGAAGAGGTACTGGCCAACGACGAGCTGATGAGCCTGACGCTGCCAGTGCTGCGCGCGGACTTTCTATTGTGCGGACGTTTCGAACCGCAACAGCGGTCGTTGCTCAAGTGCCCGATCCATGTGCTCGGCGGCAAGGCTGACCGCGCCACCACTGAGCAGCTGATCGGCTGGAGCAAGGAAACCCGTGGCAGTTTCTCGGTGGACATGCTCGCTGGCGGTCACTTCTTCATCCATGAGCACGAGGCCAAGGTGTTGCGGGTGATCAAGGATCAGCTGGAAGTTCACCATCGGCGGCATGCCATGGCGGCTGTCGGTTAGCCCAATCTCAAACATCACCCAACCCCACATTTTGATTTGCAGCAGCTTCACTATCCTCGCCATACCCCTCCTTTCTGATACTTGTTCTCATTCGCTAATTTTTCCGGTCTGCATTCGTTTTATAGGGACGACGTGCCTTTGTGCTTCCCGCCACTGATCCGGATGCTAAGAAATGAATGCTGAAGACTCCTTGAAACTTGCTCGCCGGTTTATCGGGTTGCCCCTGGAAAAGCGCCAGATGTTCCTTGCGGCCTTGCAAAAGGAAGGCATTGATTTCGCCCGGTTTCCGATTCCTGCCGGCGTCGAAGCCGAGGATCGCCAGGCGTTGTCGTACGCCCAGCAGCGCATGTGGTTTCTCTGGCAGCTGGACCCGCAAAGTGGCGCCTACAACCTGCCGGGCGCGGTGCGTCTGACCGGGCAGTTGAACCTGCCCGCGCTGGAGCAAGCGTTTGCCAGCCTCGTTGAACGTCACGAAACCCTGCGCACGGTGTTCCAAAGCCAGGCTGATGACACCTTGCTGCAAGTGCCGGCCAGCGCGCCGTTGGTCATCGATCATGTGGATTTCAGCGCGTTACCGGCTGCGGAGCGCGAACGGGCAGTCGCCCAAGCGGCCGAGCAGCAATCCGTGCTGCCGTTTGATTTGGCAACCGGCCCATTGTTGCGCGTCACCTTGCTCAAACTCGCCGAGCAGGAACACGTCCTGCTGCTGACCCTGCACCACATCGTTTCCGACGGCTGGTCGATGAACGTGCTGATCGACGAATTCATCCGCTGCTACGACGCCTTCGAAGCGGGCGCACAGCCACAACTCGCGCCATTGCCGATCCAGTACAGCGACTATGCGTTGTGGCAACGCCGCTGGCTGGAGGCGGGCGAACAGGCGCGTCAACTCGACTACTGGCAGGCGCAACTGGGCGACGGGCACCCGGTGCTGGAACTGCCCACCGATCATCCGCGCCCGGCCATGCCGAGCTATCGCGGCACCCGTTACGAGTTCGCCGTCGACGGTCAGTTGGCCGAGCAACTGCGGGCCACGGCGCAGAAACACAACATCACCCTGTTCATGCTGCTGCTCGGTGCCTTCAATGCGCTGCTGCACCGTTACACCGGGCAGACCGACATTCGCGTCGGCGTGCCAATCGCCAACCGCAACCGCGCCGAGATCGAAGGCCTGATCGGCTTCTTCGTCAACACCCAGGTGCTGCGCACCCAGCTCGACGGCCAGACCCGCGTCGACGACCTGCTGCGCGCCATCAAGGAAACCGCCCTCGGTGCCCAGGCCCATCAGGACCTACCGTTCGAGCGCCTGGTCGAGGCGCTGAAACTGGAGCGCAGCCTCAGCCACACGCCGCTGTTTCAGGTGATGTACAACCACCAGCCGCAGGTCGCGGACATTTCCACGGTCAGCACCGCGTCCGGTCTGGCGCTGGGCGTGATCGAGTGGGAAGGGCGCACCACCCAGTTCGATCTGACCCTGGATACCTACGAAAAGGGCGGCAAGCTGCACGCCGCGCTGACGTATGCCAACGACCTGTTCGACGCGGCGACCATCGCTCGCATGGCGCAGCACTGGACGCATTTGTTGCAGGGCATGGTCAGTGATTCGCAGCAGCGCATCAGTGATTTGCCGCTGCTTGAGCGCGCGGAATACCAGCGCATCGTGCATGACTGGAATCGCGCTGACGAAAGCTTCCCGCAGAACCTGTGCATTCATGAGCTGATCAGCCAGCAAGTCGCCGCGAACCCGACCGCATTGGCGGTGACCTTTGCCACGAAGCAGCTGACTTACTCCGAGCTCGACAATCAGGCCAATCGCTTGGCCCACAAGCTGATCGAGCTGGGCGTGGGGCCGGAAATCCGGGTCGGTGTGGCGATGCAACGTTCCGACAACCTGTTGGTGGCGCTGCTGGCGGTGCTCAAGGCGGGCGGTGCTTATGTGCCGTTGGACCCGGATTATCCGGCCGAACGCGTTGCCTACATGCTTGAAGACAGCCGCGCTTTGGTGTTGCTGACCGAGCAAGCTGTCGCCGCAACATTGAACGTGCCGGCGGATACGCAAGTGTTGCTGATGGACGATACGGAGTGGGCCGCTTATCCAAGTAGTGCGCCGATGACTCGCGTCACACCAGACAACCTCGCCTACGTGATCTACACCTCCGGCTCCACCGGCAAGCCCAAAGGCGTTGCCATCGCCCATCGCAATGTGCTGGCGCTGATCGACTGGTCGAAATCGGTCTACAGCCGCGAAGACATTCAAGGGGTTTTGGCCTCGACGTCGGTGTGTTTCGATCTGTCGGTGTGGGAACTGTTTGTCACCCTGGCCAATGGCGGCTCGGTGATCATCGCCCGCAATGCCCTGGAATTGCCGAGTCTGCCGGCCCGGGATCAGGTGCGCCTGATCAACACCGTGCCGTCGGCGATCAATGCGTTGCAGCGCGACGGGCAGATCCCGCCGAGCGTGCGCATCATCAACCTCGCCGGCGAACCGTTGAAACAGAGCCTGGTGGACGCGCTGTATCAGCAGTCGACGGTCGAGCATGTCTACGATTTGTACGGTCCGTCGGAAGACACCACCTATTCGACCTGGACCCGTCGCGAGGCCAAGGGCCGCGCGAACATCGGTCGGCCACTCAAGCACACCGCCAGCTATTTGCTCGATGCTGACCTGCAACCGGTCCCGCAAGGCGTGTCCGCCGAGCTGTTCCTGTCAGGCGCCGGCATTACCCGCGGTTACCTGGCGCGACCGGGCATGACCGCCGAAAAGTATGTGCCGAACCCGTTCTCCAGCAACGGCGAGCGCCTGTACCGCACCGGCGACCTGACCCGTTATCAGGCTGACGGCACGTTGCAATACGTCGGTCGCATCGACCATCAGGTCAAGGTCCGTGGTTTCCGCATCGAACTCGGTGAAATCGAAGCGCGGCTGTTGCAGCAGGACGGCGTGCGCGAACTGGCGGTGTTGGCGCAGGACGGCGTCAACGGTCAACAACTGGTCGCGTACATCGTGCCGGCCGATCTGGCGTTGCTGAGCGATGTCGATGCTCAAGCGACCCTGCGTGAAACTCTCAAGGCCGCTCTGCGCCAACATTTGCCGGACTACATGGTCCCGGCGTTTCTGCTGTTCCTCGAACAACTGCCGCTGACCCCCAACGGCAAACTCGACCGCAAGGCCCTGCCGGCGATTGACGGCTCTGCGCAACAACGCGAACACATCGCCCCGCGCACTGCGATGGAAAAATCCCTCGCGGCGATTTGGCAGGACGTGTTGGCCATCGACAACGTTGGTCTGGAAGACAACTTCTTCGAACTGGGCGGCGACTCCATCGTTTCCATGCAAGTGGTCAGCCGTGCGCGTCAGGCCGGCATCGTGTTGAGCCCCAAAGTCCTGTTCCAGCACCAGACCGTCCGCAGCCTGGCCCAGGCCGCCCGCAGCGGCGAACAGCCGCTGATCGATCAAGGTCCAGCGGTTGGCGCGGTGGCGTTGGCGCCGGTGCAACAGTGGTTCTTCGAGCAAGCCATCCCCGAGCGTCAGCACTGGAACCAGTCGCTGCTGCTGGTGCCGCGCGAGGCGTTGAACGTCGAGATGCTGGATCGCGCGTTTGAGCAATTGCTGACCCATCACGACGGTCTGCGCCTGCGTTATGAACAGACCGCCGAAGGTTGGCAGCAAGCCTACGCTGCGCCGACCACTGAGTCGGTGTTGTGGCAGCGTCAGGCCCAATCGGTCGAAGAACTCAACGCCCTGTGCGACGAAGCCCAACGCAGTCTCGATTTGCAAAATGGCCCGCTGATGCGCGCGCTGCTGGTCTCGATGGCCGACGGCACTCAACGTTTGCTGCTGGTCATTCATCACCTGGCGGTGGACGGAGTTTCCTGGCGCGTGCTGCTGGAAGATCTTCAACAGTTTTACAACGGCGGAAACGCGTCGTTGGTGAAAACCAGCACCTATCAACGCTGGGTCGCCCGTCTGCAAGCCCATCTTCCAGCCTTTGAAAACAGCCTCGGTCACTGGCAAACCCAACTGCGCGACGCAGCATCCGATCTGCCATGCGATCGCCCAACCGGCGCGCTGGAAAACCGCTTCGAACACAAACTCGAACTCAAACTCGACGCCGAGCAAACCCGCAAACTGCTGCAACAGGCCCCGGCGGCCTATCGCACCCAGGTTAACGACCTGCTGCTGACCGCCCTGGCGCGGGCGGTTTGCCGCTGGAGCGGGCAGGGCAGCACGCTGATCCAGCTCGAAGGCCATGGCCGTGAAGACCTGTTCGACGACATCGATCTGACCCGCACGGTCGGCTGGTTCACCAGCCTGTTCCCGGTCAATCTGATGCCGTCCAGCGATCTCGGCGCTTCGATCAAAACCATTAAAGAACAACTGCGCGCTGTGCCGGACAAAGGCCTCGGCTACGGCGCGCTGCGCTACCTCGGCACCCCGGCGATTCGCGCCGAACTGGCGGCGTTGCCGCAACCGCGCATCACCTTCAACTATCTGGGGCAGTTCGACCGTCAGTTCGACGACGCGGCGATGTTTGTACCGTCCACAGAAGGCAATGGTGTGGCCCAGAATCCATCGGCCCCATTGGGCAACTGGTTGACTGTCGAAGGCCAGGTCTACGGCGGCAAGTTGTCGCTGAGCTGGGGCTTCAGCCGCGAGATGTTTGACACAGCGACCATCCAGCGTCTGGCGGACGATTACGCGCTGGAACTCAACGCGTTGATCGATCACTGCTGTGCCGTTGAAGCGCCGCAAGCCACACCATCGGACTTCCCGTTGGCGCGCATCAGTCAGGTGCAACTCGATGCACTGCCGGTTGCTGTTTCGACCCTCGAAGACCTTTATCCACTGTCGCCGATGCAGCAGGGCATGCTGTTCCACACCCTGTACGAACCCGAAGTCGGCGCCTACATCAGTCAGTTGCGCCTGGACATTCAAGGCCTCGATCCGCAGCGATTCGCTCAGGCCTGGCAAACCGCGCTGGAGCGTCACGACATCCTGCGCAGCAGCTTCCACTGGCAAGGCCTCGACACCGCGCACCAGGCGATTGTCCGCCACGTCGCGTTGCCGCTTGAAGTGCTTGAAGCGACCGACACCGATGCGCTGGCCGACGCCGAACGCGCCGAAGGTTTTGAACTGGGCAGCGCGCCGCTATTTCGCTTGAAGCTCGTCCGCACGGGTGCCAATGACTGGCACCTGATCTACACCAGCCACCACATTTTGATGGACGGCTGGAGCAACGCACAGTTGCTGGCCGAAGTGATCCAGCACTACGCCGCCGGGCAGTCGCTGCCGGCGCCGACCGGGCAATACCGCGATTATCTGGGCTGGTTGCAGCAGCAATCGGCCGCCGCCGGCGAGCAGTTCTGGAAAGCGGCATTGGCACCGCTCGAAGCGCCGACATTGCTGGCCGAAGCCTTGCGGCCGCCGGTGGGCGCCGAGGGCAGCGAGGAATACCGCGTCGCCCTCGACAGCCGCGCGACCCAGCGTCTGGCCGAGTTCGCCCGTCAGCAGAAGGTCACCCTCAACACCTTGCTGCAAGCGGCCTGGAGCCTGTTGCTGCAACGCTACACCGGTCAGGATTGCGTGGTGTTCGGCGCCACCGTGGCCGGGCGTTCGGCGCCGCTGCCGGGGATCGAAGAGCAACTCGGCTTGTTCATCAACACACTGCCGCTGATCTGCGCGATCAAGCCGGATCAAACCGTCAGCCAATGGCTGGGCGAGTTGCAAGGGCTGAACCTGGCCATGCGCGAGTTCGAGCATGTGCCGCTTTACGACATTCAGGGTTGGGCGGGGCAGCAGGGTTCGGCGCTGTTCGATAGCCTGCTGGTGTTCGAAAACTTCCCGGTGGCCGAGGCGTTGAAACAGGGCGCGCCGGCCGGGTTATCGTTCGGCAACCTGCACAACCACGAACGCACGCACTATCCGCTGACCCTGGGCATCGAATTGGGCGAAGGCTTGAGCCTGGATTTCAGCTATGACGCGGCGCGATTCAGTGCGGCGCAGGTCGCTGAGTTGTCGGCCAATTTGCAGTATCTGCTGACGCAATTGGTTGCGCTGCCGGACGCGGCATTGGGCGCGCTGGAGTTGCTTGATGAGGCCGGAAAAAATGCTGTGCTCGTTGTCAGCCAACCGGCTGTAGTTGAGTTATCCACAACACTTTTGGCGCACGAACAAATCGCCGCCCAGGCTGCCGCTACGCCACAGGCATTGGCGTTGCAGGTCGACGGTCAATCCCTGAACTACGCCCAGTTGAATGCCCAAGCTAACCGACTGGCTCATCGCCTGATCGACAATGGCGCCGGTCCGGGCAAGCGTGTCGGCCTGGCGCTGTATCGCGGCCCGCAACTGATCGTCAGCCTGCTGGCCGTGCTCAAAACCGGTGCGGCCTATGTGCCGCTGGACCCTAAATACCCGGCTGAGCGCCTGGCCTACATGATCGACGACAGCCGTCTCGACGTGCTGCTGTGCGAGTCCGGTCTGCTGGAAGACGTGCCAGGCGTGCGTCGTCTGAGCCTCGAAGACAACGCCGGCTACTCCGACAGCAATCCGCCAAACCACGCGCTCGCCGACGACCTGGCCTACATCATCTACACCTCCGGTTCCACCGGCCAACCCAAAGGCGTCGCCATCGCCCATGCCGCGCTGCGCGAGTTCTGCCAGACCGCCGCCGACTATTCGCTGCTGTCGGCGTCGGACCGCGTGTTGCAGTTCGCGACCTTCAGTTTCGATGGCTTCGTCGAGCAATGCTTCCCGGCGTTGTGCGTCGGCGCGGCGTTGATCATGCGTGGCGATGACTTGTGGGACGCCGGCCGACTGGCCGCCGAAATCGTCCAGCAAGGCGTGACCGTGGCGGATTTGCCGGCCGCTTACTGGTACTTGCTGGCCCGCGAATGCGCGAGCGGTGTGGTACGCAATCTCGGTGAGTTGCGCCAGGTTCATGTCGGCGGCGAAGCGATGTCGGTCGAAGGTTTGCGCTTGTGGCATCAGGCCGGTTTGAGTCATGTGCGTTTGCTCAACACCTACGGCCCGACCGAGGCGACCGTGGTGTCCAGTGTTCATGAGTGCCATCTCGAAGATGCCAGCGACGCGTTTGGCATCCCGATCGGTCGAGCCATCGCGGGTCGGGCGCTGTATGTGCTGGACGCTGCCGGTCAACTGCTGCCAAACGGTGGCGTTGGCGAATTGTGCATCGGTGCCCCAGCAAGCCTGGCGCAAAGCTACTTCGACCGCCCGGCGCTGACCGCTGAACGTTTCCTGCCGGACCCTTTCGCCCGTGAGTCGGGTGCGCGGCTGTACCGCAGCGGCGACCTGGCGCGCTACAACGCTGAAGGGAATCTGGAATACGTCGGTCGCATTGACCATCAAGTGAAGATTCGCGGTTTCCGCATTGAAATGGGCGAGATCGAAGCCTGCCTGCAAGGCCGTGAGGACGTGCGCGAAGCGGCGGTCATCGCTCAGGACGGTACGCAACTGGTGGCGTATGTCGTGGCCAGTGGCGCGGTGGTTTCAGAGACGGAATATCTGGAAGGCCTGAAAGCCGTCTTGCGTCAGTCGCTGCCGGAATACATGGTGCCGAATCACCTGATCCTGCTGGCCAAACTGCCGCTCAACAACAACGGCAAACTCGATCGCAGAGCCTTGCCGCGCGCTGAAGCGGGCGATGCACAACGTGACTTCGTGGCCCCGACCGAAGGGCTTGAAACGCAACTCGCGCTGATCTGGCAGGACGTGTTGCAGGTCGAACGCGTGGGCCGCGACGACAACTTCTTCGAGCTGGGCGGCCACTCGTTGCTGGTGCTTCAGGTGATCTCTCGGGTGCGTCAGCAGTTGCAACTCGAACTGTCTGTAAGCAGCCTGTTCTCCGCGACGAATCTGGCGGAATTTGCCGAGCGTGCCGCACTGGCGAACGCCAGCGGCCAGCCGACCCTGCAACGTGCGCCGGTCGATCAGCCACACATTCTGTCTTACGCCCAACAGCGCCAATGGATTCTCTGGCAGCTGGACCCACAAAGCTTGGCCTACAACATTCCCGCCGCGCTACGCCTCAAGGGATCGCTGAACCGCGAAGCCCTGCGCGAAGCCTTCACTCAACTGCAGGCCCGTCACCAAACCCTGCGCACAACCCTTGAGCAGGACGGCCAGCAGGCGCGTCCGGTGCTGCACGACAATCTGGCGCTGCAACTGGATGAACGCACGCTCGATCAGTCGTCGATCGACAATGCCGTCGCCGAAGAAATCGCCCGGCCGTTCGACCTGCGCAACGGTCCGCTGTGGCGCGTGTTGCTGCTGCAAGCAAACACCGACGAACACGTGCTGGTGCTCACCGTGCACCACATCGCTGCCGATGGCTGGTCGATGCAGGTCATGGTCGATGAGTTCAGTGCGCTGTATCAGGCGGCCGTCGAAGGCAAGGCTGCGAACCTGTCGAGTCTACCGGTGAACTACAGCGACTACGCCCGTTGGCAGCGTGACTGGCTGGAGGCCGGGGAGGGCGCACGCCAACTGACGTGGTGGAGCGAGCAACTGGCTGGCAGCCAGACACCGCTGGAATTGCCGAGTGAACTGACCCGTCCCGCCCGTCGCACCGAGCGTGGCGCCAGTCTAGTGTTGAACGTTGATCGCGAATTGCTCGCCGGTTTGCGTCATCGTGCCCAGGAGCAGCAGGTGACCTTGTTCATGCTGTTGCTGGCGAGTTTCCAGACCTTGCTGCATCGCCAGAGCGGGCAGTCGAGCATCAGCGTCGGCGTGCCGAGCGCGGGGCGTTCGCGCCTCGAAACCGAAGGCCTGATCGGCTTCTTCATCAATACCCAAGTGCTGCGTGCCGAGATCGATGGTCAGCAGTCCTTCAGCACCTTGCTGCAACAAGTCAAACAGGTTGCCTTGGGCGCTCAGGCCAATCAGGACTTGCCATTCGAGCAGTTGGTCGATGCCTTGCAACCTGACCGCAGCCTCAATCACAGCCCATTGTTCCAGGTGCTCTACAACCATCAGCAGCAGTTGGGTGAGAGCGTCGAGCGCACGGTTGCCAACTTGCAGGTCGAGCGCCTGCAATGGCAGCAACACACCACGCAATTCGATCTGGTGCTCGATACTCAGGAGCTGGGCGAAACGCTGGACGCCAGCCTGACCTACGCCACTGATTTGTACGACGAGGCGTCGATGAACCGCCTCGCCGAGCAGTGGCTGAACCTGCTGCGAGCCGTGGTCGAAGACCCGCAGCAACGGGTTTCCGAACTGCCATTGCTCAAAGCAACACAACGCGATGCGTTGATCCAGCACTGGAACCCGACGTTCCAGGCGCAACCACCGTCGCCAGCCTTGCACCACTTGTTCGAAGTTCAAGCCGCACAACGGCCGAACGCAATCGCGCTGGTCTACGAAGGCGAGCACCTGACTTACGCCGCGCTCAACGCTCAGGCCAACCGACTGGCGCGCAAACTGCGTGAGCAGGGCGTCGGCCCAGAGGTGCGCGTCGGCATCGCCACCGAACGGGCGATGCCGCTGGTGGTTGGCTTGCTGGCGATTCTCAAGGCGGGCGGCGCCTACGTGTCGCTCGATCCGCAATACCCGGCCGAGCGCCTGAGCTACATGATCGAAGACAGCGGCATCACGTTGCTGTTGACTCAACAACACCTGATCGACGGCTTGCCGGCCCGCGACGGCGTGCAGGTGCTGAGCCTGGAGTCGTTGCAACTGGAGGCCTTCAGCGCCGACAACCTGCCAGCGCTGGCAACCCCGGACAACCTCGCTTACGTCATCTACACCTCCGGTTCCACTGGCCGGCCTAAAGGCGCATTGCTCAGCCATGGCAACGTCGGGCGTTTGCTGACCGCCACCGCTGCCGAGTTCAACTTCGGCCCGGACGATGTCTGGACGCTGTTCCATTCCTACGCCTTCGATTTCTCGGTGTGGGAGCTGTTTGGCTCGCTGTGCACCGGCGGGCGTCTGGTTATCGTGCCGTATTACATCAGTCGCGAGCCGCAAGAGTTCCATCGCTTGCTCTGTGATGAAGGCGTGACGGTGTTGAACCAGACCCCGACCGCGTTCCGCCAGTTGTTGCCGATTGCCTGCGCCAGCGAGCGAAACCTGGCGCTGCGTCAGGTGATTTTCGGCGGCGAAGCGTTGGAAGTCGCGAGCCTGCGTCCATGGTTCGAGCGCTTCGGCGACCAACAGCCAACCCTGGTCAACATGTACGGCATCACCGAAACCACGGTGCACGTGACCTACCGCGCCATCCGCCTGGCCGACCTCGACGGCAAGGCCCAGAGCCCGATTGGCCTGCCGATCCGCGACCTGCGCTGGTACCTGCTCGACAGCCAGTTGCAACCGGTGCCGGTGGGCGTGGCGGGCGAGTTGTACATCGCCGGCGCCGGCCTGGCGCGGGGTTATCACGGCCGTTTCAGCCTGACTGCCGAGCGCTTCGTGCCGAGCCCGTTCGAGGCCTCGCAGCGCCTCTATCGCAGCGGCGACCTGGCCCGCCAGCGTGCTGACGGCAGCATCGATTACCTCGGCCGGATCGACCAGCAAGTGAAGATCCGTGGCTTCCGCATCGAACTGGGCGAAATCGAAGCCGCGCTGCTGACGCAACCGGGCGTGCGCCAAGCGGTGCTGAGCGTGCATACCGGCGACGGCGGCCCGCAGCTCTGTGCCTACGTCGTGGCCGAGCAAACCCCGCATGACCCAATCGCCTGGCGCGACAACCTGCGCGCTGCACTCAAGGTCGATCTGCCGGATTACATGGTGCCGAGCCACTGGTTGCTGCTGGATGCCTTGCCGCTGACCGGCAACGGCAAGCTCGACCGCAAGGCCTTGCCGGTGCCCGATGCCCAGGAATGGCAGCGACCGTTCGAAGCCCCCGAAGGCGATCTCGAACAGCAACTGGCAGCCATCTGGGCCGACGTGCTGGGCGTGGCGCAAATCGGCCGACGTGACAACTTCTTTGAATTGGGCGGGCACTCGCTGCTCGCCGCCCAGGCCAGTGCCCGCGTGGAACTGGAACTGGGCATCGAGCTGCCGCTGCGCGCGCTGTTCGAATCCACCGACCTTCAGGCTTATGCCGCCATGGCCGGGCAACACGCCCCGGCTGACAACGATGCACGTCTTGATGTGCTTGAGTCGCTTCTCGACGAGATGGAGATCAACTGATGGAACACACCACTGCCCAGCGTATCGCCACCCGCTTCGCCGGCCTGCCTGCGGACAAGCGCCGCGAGTTTCTGCAACGCATGCAAGAGCAGGGCGTGAGTTTTGGCCAACTGCCGATTCCGCCCGCCGCCGAGCCGCAAGCGACGTTTGAACTGTCGTATGCGCAGCAGCGCCAATGGTTCCTCTGGCAGCTTGATCCGCAGAGTTCTGCCTACAACATTCCAGCCGCCCTGCGTTTGCACGGGCCGCTGAATGTCGCGGCGTTGCAGCAGAGTTTCGACGTGCTGCTGGAGCGGCATCAGAGTTTGCGCAGCCGTTTCGTCGAGGATGACGGTCAGGTGGTGCAGACACTGGCCGAGTTCACGTCGCTGCCGATCGAGCAGATCGACCTGCGCGCACAACCTCAGGAGCAGCGCCTCGATCTGGCGATGAAAAGCGTCGAGCAGGAAATCGCCCGACCATTCGATCTGCAGCACGGTCCGCTGTTGCGGGTCAGCCTGTTGCAGCTCGATGCCGAAGACCACGTTCTGTTGCTGACCCTGCACCACATCGTCACCGATGGCTGGTCGATGGGCGTGTTGGTGGAGGAGTTTTCCCGGCTCTACGCCGCGCATTGCCAAGGGCAGAATGCGGCGTTGGAAGCGTTGCCGATTCAGTATTCCGATTACGCCCTGTGGCAGCGCCGCTGGATGGAGGCGGGGGAGCTGGAGCGTCAACTCAACTGGTGGCGCGAGACCCTCGGCAGCGAACAACCGCTGCTCGAATTGCCCACCGACCGTCCACGTCCGGCGCAGCCGAGTCAGCGCGGTGCGCGTCTGGATTTCGCCCTTGATGCGACCTTGGCCAGCGGTCTGATGAGCCTGGCCAAACAGCGCGGCGTCACGCCGTTCATGCTGTTGCTGGCGAGCTTCCAGGCCTTGCTCTATCGCTACAGCGGTCAGTCCGACCTGCGCGTTGGCGTGCCGATTGCCAACCGTAATCGCGCGGAAACCCGTGGCCTGATCGGCTTCTTCGTCAACACCCAAGTAATGCGTGCTGAACTGGATGGACGTCTGCCATTCAGCCAATTGCTCGACCAGACCCGCGCCGCTTCGCTGGATGCCCAGGATTATCAGGACTTGCCGTTCGAGCGTCTGGTGCAGGCGCTGCAAGGTGAACGCAGCCTCAGCCACAGCCCATTGTTCCAGGTGATGTTCAACCACCAGCAAGCCAAACCGGCGGCGGTCAGCGGTTTGCTCGCCGGTCTGCGCGTCGAAGCGCTGAACGCCACGGCGCACACCACGCAATTCGATCTGCAACTGGACACGCAGGAAGAGGGCGACAAGCTGTTCGCCAGCCTGACGTACGCCACCGATTTGTTCGATGCTGAGCGCATCGAGCACCTGGCTCGTCACTGGCGCAATCTGTTGGCCGGAGTACTGGCGAACCCGCAATGCCCGCTCGCCGAATTGCCGCTGCTGGACGCCGACGAGCGCCTGCGCATTCTGGATGACCTCAACGACACCGCTCAGGACTATCCCGGCGAAGTCTGCGTGCAGCGGCATTTCGAAGCGCGTGCCGCTGAAAACGGCGAGGCTACGGCGCTGGTGTTCCAGGGTCAGAGCCTGAGTTATGCCGAGCTGAACCTACGCGCCAACCGCTTGGCCCATCACTTGCGCGCCCAGGGTGTCGGCCCGGAAGTGTTGGTGGGGATTGCCTGCGACCGCTCCTTCGAAATGGTCGTCGGCCTGCTGGCGATTCTCAAGGCTGGCGGTGCGTATGTGCCGTTGGACCCGGAATATCCGCTCGATCGCCTGAGCTACATGATCGAAGACAGCGGCATTTCGCTGTTGCTGACCCAGGCACATCTGCTGGCGAAACTGCCGACGCCGGATAACGTGCGCACCTTGTGCGTGCACGCCGAGGCCGATTGGTTGAGCGATCTGCCAGGCACTGATTTACCGAACCTCGCCATCGCAGAAAACCTCGCTTATGTGATTTACACCTCCGGTTCCACCGGCAAACCCAAGGGCGCGGGCAACCGCCATGTGGCGTTGCATAACCGTCTGGAGTGGATGCAGGAAGCCTACAACCTGCTGCCGAGCGACCGCGTGCTGCAAAAAACGCCGTTCAGTTTCGACGTGTCGGTGTGGGAGTTTTTCTGGCCGCTGATGAAGGGCGCAACGCTGGTGATTGCCGCACCGGGCGAACATCGCGATCCGCAACGCCTTGCTGCGTTGATCGTCGAGCAGGCGATCACCACGCTGCACTTCGTGCCGTCGATGCTCTCGGCGTTTATCGGTGCCGACGAAGCGCTGGCCTGCACGTCGTTGCAACGGATCATTTGCAGCGGTGAAGCGCTGCCGATGGAGCTGCAACGCCAGACCCTGCGCAGTCTGCCGCAAGCGAATTTGTACAACCTGTATGGCCCGACCGAAGCGGCCATCGACGTGACCCACTGGACCTGCGTCGAAGAAGGGCGCGACAGCGTGCCGATCGGCCGCCCCATCGCCAACCTGCGCACCTGCATCCTCGACAGCGAACTGCAACCGTTGCCGCTGGGCGCGGTGGGCGAGTTGTACCTGGGCGGTGTCGGCCTGGCTCGCGGTTATCACCGCCGTGGCGCGCTGACTGCGGAGCGTTTCGTGGTCGACCCGTTTGGCAGCGGCGAGCGTCTGTATCGCACCGGTGACCTGGCGCGCTATCGCGCTGATGGCGCCATCGACTACTGCGGGCGTATCGACCACCAAGTGAAGATTCGCGGTTTGCGCATCGAACTGGGCGAAATCGAAGCGCGCCTGCAAGAACATGCCGACGTGCAGGAAGCCGTGGTGCTGGCCCTCGACGGCCCGAGCGGCAAGCAATTGGTCGCGTACCTGGTGCCGCAAGATCGAGCCTTGGTCAGCGCCGATGCCGAGCAGCAAGGCGCATGGCGCGAAACCCTGAAAAGCCATTTGCTGGCGAGCCTGCCGGACTACATGGTGCCGGCGCAGACCGTGCTGATCGAACAAATGCCGCTGAGTCCGAACGGCAAACTCGACCGCAAACGCCTGCCTGCGCCGACCGCACAGGTCAGCCAACGCGCCTTCGAAGCGCCACGCAGCGAACATGAACAGGTGCTGGCGCAGATCTGGCAGGACGTGTTGGGCGTGGAGCAGGTCGGGCGTCAGGACAATTTCTTTGAACTGGGTGGCGACTCGATCATTTCGATCCAGGTGGTCAGCCGTGCCCGTCGTGCCGGCCTGAGCCTGCAACCGCGCGACCTGTTCCAGCAGCAGACTCTGCAAGCGCTGGCCGCTGTGGTCAAAGAACAGGCGGCACCGCTGGCGCAACAAGGGCCGGTGGACGGTGTGCAAAAACTCACGCCGATTCAGCGCTGGTTCTTCGACGAACCGATCCCGCAACGCGCGCACTGGAACCAGGCCGTGCTGCTGACTCCACGCGAATCCCTCGAATTGCCGCGCCTGCAAGCCGCGCTGCAACGTCTGCTTAAGCAGCACGACGCGCTGCGTTTGCGCTTCAGTCAGGTCGATGGTCAATGGTCGGCGCGCTATGTCGGGGCCGACAGCGCCGACGTGATCGACATGCTCTGGACCGCCCGCGTGGCCAGCGACGCGTCGCTGGAATCGGTGTGCGACGAAGCCCAGCGCAGCCTCAGCCTGCAAGACGGCCCGCTGCTGCGTGTGGCTTTGATTGCTCAGGCCGATGGTTCGCAGCGTTTGCTGTTGGTCATCCACCATTTGGCGGTGGACGGTGTGTCCTGGCGGGTGTTGCTGGAAGATTTGCAGGCCGCTTACCAAGGGCAAGAGCTGCCGCCGAAGACCAGCGCCTTCCAGGCCTGGGCCTACAAACTCGATGCTTATGCGCGCTCCGAAACCGCTGCCGGCGAATTGGACTGGTGGCAGGCGCAACTGAGCGTCGCCAATGATTCGCTGCCAGCCGCCAACGCTCAAGCCAGTCAGGCCGGGCATCTGCGCCAAGGCGTCAGCATCGGCCTGGACCGCGAGCAGACCCGCCAGTTGCTGCAACAGGCGCCAGCGATCTACCGCACGCAAGTCAACGACCTGCTGCTGACCGCATTGGCCCGCACCCTCAGCCGCTGGACCGGCCACGCGTCGGCGCTGATTCAACTCGAAGGCCATGGCCGCGAAGAGCTGTTCGACGACATCGACCTGACCCGCACCGTCGGCTGGTTCTCCAGCCTGTTCCCGGTGCGCCTGACGCCGGCCGCCGACCTCTCGGGGTCGATCAAGGCGATCAAGCAGCAACTGCGCGAGATCCCCGGCAGAGGCATGGGCTACGGCCTGTTGCGCTACATGGGCGATGCCGCGACCCAAGCGGCGTTGGCCGCGTTGCCGCAAGCGCGTGTGACGTTCAACTACCTCGGCCAGTTCGACCAGAGCTTCGCCGAGGACGCACTGTTCACCCCGGCTCGCGAATCCAGCAGTGCCGCGCAATCGGCGGACGCACCGTTGCCGAACTGGCTGTCGGTGGACGGCCAGGTGTATGGCGGAGAACTGAAACTCGATTGGACTTTCAGCCGCGAATGCTTCGATCAGCGTGAGATCGAAACGCTGGCCGCGGACTTCCGCAGCGAGTTGCTGGCGCTGATCGCCCATTGCCTGAGTGAGGGCGCGGGCGGCGTGACCCCGGCGGACTTCCCGCTGGCGCGCCTGACCCAGGCGCAACTCGATGGCCTGCCGGTGCCGCCGGCGCAGATCGAGGACCTGTACCCGCTGTCGCCGATGCAGGCCGGTTTGCTGTTCCATAGCCTGTACGAATCCGACTCCGGTACGTACGTGAACCAGCTCAGTGTCGAAGCCCGTGGGCTCGATGCCGAACGGCTGGGTCGCGCCTGGCAAGCGGTGCTCGACACCCATCCGATCCTGCGCAGCAGCTTCCACTTCCCCGACGGCTTCGAAGCACCGGTGCAATTGGTCCATCGTCATCTGCAATTGCCGATGACTTGCCTCGATTGGCGCACCCGCACCGATCAGGCCGAAGCGCTGGTTCAACTGATCGACAGCGAACGCTTGCAGCTCGATTCGACTCGCGCGCCGTTGATGCGTTTGACCCTGGTGCGACTCGACGATGAGCGTCAGCAACTGATCTACACCCACCATCACTTGTTGCTCGATGGCTGGAGTAACTCGCTGCTGTTGAGCGAAGTCCTGCAGCGTTACGCCGGGCAAGAAGTGCAGGCGCCGATTGGGCGTTTTGCCGATTACATTGGCTGGCTACAACGTCAGGATGCGCAGGCTGACGAACTGTTCTGGCACGAGCAACTGGCGACCTTGGACAACCCCACCTTGCTGGCGCAGAGCCTGGCCCATGGCGACAGTAAAAACCTGTCGACGGCAGAGTTCGCCGACCATCGCCAGACCTTCGATGTCGCCACCAGCAAACGCTTCAGCGAGTTTGCCCGTCAGCAAAAGGTCACCCTCAACACCTTGGTCCAAGGTGCCTGGGCACTCTTGCTGCAACGCTACAGCGGTCAACGCAGCGTCGCGTTCGGCGCGACCGTGGCGGGGCGTCCGGTGGACTTGCCGGGGGCTGAAAGCCAACTCGGCCTGTTCATCAACACCTTGCCGGTGATCAGCAGCCCGGACGCCGTTGAAAGCGTCGGCCAGTGGCTGACCCGCTTGCAGGCGCAGAACCTGGAATTGCGTGAGCATGAATTCACCGCATTGGGCGACATTCAGCGTTGGGCCGGGCGTGCCGGCGAACCGCTGTTCGACAGCCTGCTGGTGTTCGAAAACTTCCCGGTGGCCGAAGCCTTGCAACAGGGTGCGCCCGCCGGTTTGAGCTTCTCGATCCCGCAGAACCATGAACGCACCAACTTCCCGCTGACGCTGGCGGCCACTGCCGAAAGCCAGCTCAGCCTGAACTGGAGCTACCAGTGCGCCCACTTCAGCAGCGAAGCCATTACCCGTATGAGTGAGCATTTGGCCGCGCTGCTGGCGGCGATGGTCGCCGCGCCACAGGCTGCATTGAGTGAACTGGATCTGCTGACCGCGCCAGAGCGCGCACAGCAGTTGGTCGAGTGGAACCCAGCGTTTACCGCGGCGGAAAACCCGCTCTGCGTGCATCAGTTGATCGAGGCCCAGGCCGTTGTCCGTCCGGACGCCACGGCACTGATCTTCAACGACCTGGAATTGAGCTTCGACCAACTTAACCGCCGCGCCAACCAATTGGCCCATCGCCTGCGTGAATTGGGGATCGGCCCGGAAGTGCGGGTGGGCCTGGCGATGCAGCGCTCGCCGGAGATGATCATTGGCCTGCTGGCGATCCTCAAGGCCGGCGGCGCTTACGTGCCGCTGGACCCGGCGTACCCGGCCGAGCGCCTGCGTTATCTGATGGAAGACAGCGGCATTTCGCTGCTGATCAGCCAATCGTGGCTGCGAGAAAAACTGCCCTTGCCGCAAGGCTTGTCGGTGCTGGAAATCGACCGCGAACCGCTGGCGTCCATGGCGGACACCAACCCGGTCAACCTGACCTGCGGCGAAAACCTCGCATACCTGATTTACACCTCGGGCTCCACCGGACGGCCAAAAGGCGTCAGCGTGGCCCATGGTCCGTTGGCCATGCATTGCCTGTCGATCGGCGAGCTGTACGGCATGACGCCGGATGATCGCGAACTGCAATTCGCCTCGATCAGCTTCGACGGTGCTCATGAACGCTGGCTGACACCGTTAGTGTTCGGTTCTGCGGTGATGCCGCGTGACGACGAGTTGTGGAGCGTGGAGCGCACCTGCGCCGAGATCGAAAAGCACGGCATCACCATCGCCTGCTTCACCCCGACCTATTTGGCGCAGATCGCCGATTTCATGGGCGAAGCGGGGCGTGATCTGCCGATCCGTTCCTACACCCCGTGCGGGGAAGGGATGGCCAAGCATGCGTTCGACGAGGTGCAGCAAGTGCTGCAACCGAAGCGCCTGATCAACGGCTATGGCCCGACCGAAACGGTGATCACGCCGCTGATCTGGCTGGCGTATCCGGATACCGAATTCGACTCGGCGTTCATGCCGATTGGCCGACCGGTCGGCAACCGGAGCGCCTACATTCTGGATGGCGGTTTGCAGCCGTTGCCGGTCGGTGTCGCGGGCGAGTTGTACCTGGGCGGCGAGGGCGTTGCCCGTGGTTACCATCAACGTCCGGACCTGACCGCTGAACGCTTCGTGCCGGATCCATTTGTGCCGGGCGCGCGCTTGTATCGCAGTGGCGACCTCGCGCGGTTCCGTGCCGACGGCGTTGTTGAATACCTCGGCCGCATCGACCAGCAAGTGAAGATTCGCGGGTTCCGTATCGAACTCGGCGAAATCGAAGCCTGCCTGCTTGAGCACGAAGGTGTGCGTGAAGCGTTCGTGATCGATCGCGAAGGCCCGGTGAGCCGGCAGTTGGTCGGTTATGTGGTGCCGCGCGATCCGCTCGCCGACGAACACGATTTGCGTGAAGCGCTGACGGTGCACCTGCGCAGTCGTCTGCCGGCGCACATGCTCCCGGCGCACTTGATGTGCCTGGCCGCGTTGCCGCTGACGCCGAACGGCAAGCTCGACCGTCAGGGCTTGCCGGCGCCTGAAGCGTCGCGTCAGCACCACGATCAAGTAGCCGCCGCGTCGCCGGCCGAAGCATTGCTGGTAGAAATCTGGCAGGAACTGTTGGGGCTGGATTCGGTGGGCGTCACCGAGAACTTCTTCGAACTGGGCGGTGACTCGATCATTTCCCTGCAAGCGGTGAGTCGTGCCGGGCAGCGCGGGCTGGTGTTCAGTCCGAAGCAACTGTTCGAGCAACAGACGATTCGGGCTCTGGCCGCCGTCGCCAGCAGCCGTGAAGCGGCGTTGATCGAAGCGCCGAAAGTCCCGGCCTTTGCGCTGGTGCCGCACATCGACATCGCCGCCCGTGAAGGGCTGCAAGACTTGTATCCGCTGTCGCCGATGCAGCAAGGCATGCTCTTCCATTGCCTCGATTCACCGGAGCTGAACCCGTACGTCAACCAGTTGAGCGTGGCGGTGGACGGCTTGCAGGTGCCGCGATTCCGCGCCGCTTGGCAAACCCTGGTCGAGCGTCATGAAGTGCTGCGTGCGGCGTTCCGCTGGCGCGATGGCTTGGCGGATCCGCTGCAAGCGGTGTTCGCCGATGTCGAGCTGCCGATCGAAGAACTCGATTGGCGTGACCGCACCGACACCGAGCAGGCGCTGAGCGAACTGGCGGCTGCGGAACAGGCCAAGGGCTTCGACCTGAGCTGCCCGCCGTTGATGCGTTTCATCCTGGTTCGCCTGGGTGATGACCGTTACCAGATGATCTGGATCTACCATCACCTGCTGCTCGACGGCTGGAGCGCCTCGCGTCTGCTGGGCGACATGTTGCGCCTGTACCACAACGACACTCTGCCGACCCTGACTGGCCGTTACGCCGACTACATTGCCTGGTTGCAACGTCAGGACGGTGCACAGGCGGAAGGGTTCTGGCGCGAGCGCCTGGCGTTGCTCGAGGAACCGACCATTCTGGCCAAGGCCTCGGGGGCTGCGGGTTCCGGCCACGGCGTGATGTACAGCAACCTCGACGCTGAGGCGACGCGCAAACTGCACAGCTTCGCCAAGCGTCAGCGCGTGACCCTCAACACACTGGTGCAAGGCGCGTGGTTGTTGCTGTTGCAACGCCACAGCGGCCAACGCAGTGTCGCGTTCGGCGCCACGGTGGCGGGGCGACCGACCGGGTTGGCCGGTGCGCAGGACATGCTCGGCCTGTTCATCAATACCTTACCGGTGATCCAGACCCTCGATCCGCAGCAACCGCTAGGCGAGTGGCTGCGCGACTTGCAGGATTACAACCTGATGGTGCGCGACTACGAGCACACGCCGTTGTCGGACATTCAACGCTGGGCCGGGCAGGGTGGCCAGGGCCTGTTCGACAGCATCATCGTGTTCGAAAACCATCCGGTGGACCGTGCCTTGAAAGGGGGCGAGGAAGGTGAACTGCGCTTTGCCGAAGTCGGCAGTGGCGGGGTGACCAACTTCCCGATGGACTTGATGGTCAGCGCCAACGAAGAAGGCCTGGAGGTCGAATACCTGTTCCTGCGGGATCGCTTCAGTGAACTGGAAGTGCAGCGGATTCGTGCGCAGCTGGAAGGCTTGCTACGTGCGTTGCCTGAGGATGCTGCTTGTCTGCTCGGCAACATTGGCTTGCCTGAAGCGCGTTTGAGTTTGCCGCAGGTATCAGACGACAACGTCGATTTGCTGCACGCCTTTAATCAGCATGTGCGCACGCAGCCGCAGAAAATCGCCCTGATCTGCGAGGATCGGGAAGTCTGTTATGCGGAGCTTGAGGCGCAGGCCAATGGATTGGCGCAGCAATTGATCGGTCGCGGTATTGGCCCAGAAAGTCTGGTGGCCGTGGCGTTGCCGCGTTCCGAGCGCACCATCGTTGCGTTCCTCGCGGTGCTCAAGGCCGGGGCGGCTTATCTGCCGCTGGACCTCGCGTACCCGGTTGAGCGACTGGCCTACATGTTGAGCGATTCGGCTGCCAGCCTGTTGCTTTGCGACAGTGATCTGGGTGATCGACTGACCCTGGCCGACAGCCCGCCACGGCTGTTGCTTGATCAATTGAGTGTTGCCGACAACGTTGCGTGCCCGGTTTCCCATCCGTTGCCGGGGCACTTGGCGTATCTGATTTACACCTCCGGTTCCACCGGTCAGCCGAAGGGCGTGGCGGTGGCGCGTGGACCGATTGCCCGGCATTGCCGCGGCATCATCGAGCTCTACGAATTGGCACCACGCAGCCGCGAGCTGCACTTCATGTCGTTCGCTTTCGACGGCGCTCAGGAGCGTTGGCTGAGTGTGTTGCTGGCCGGCGGCAGTCTGGTGATCCGCGATGACAGTGTGTGGACGCCAGAGCAAACCCTGGACGTGCTGCAGCGTCACGGCGTCACCGTGGCCTGTTTCCCGCCAGCGTACCTGCAACAGATGGCCGAAGTGGCTGAACGTCTCGGCAATCCACCGGCGGTCGAGGTGTATTGCTTTGGCGGTGATGCGGTGCCGGAGGCCAGTTTCGAGCAGGTTAAACGGGCTCTGCGTCCGCAGCGTCTGGTCAATGGTTACGGCCCGACCGAAACCGTGGTCACGCCGCTGCTGTGGCGCGCCGAGGTCAGCGAAACCTGCGACGCGGCGTATGCGCCGATTGGTCGTGGTGTGGCCGGGCGTGGTTTGTACGTGCTCGACGCCGACCTCAATCCGTTGCCGGTCGGTGTCAGTGGTGAGTTGTACCTGGGCGGCGAATGCCTGGCCCGCGGCTATCACCAGCGTCCGGGCATGAGTGCCGAGCGCTTCATCCCCGATCCGTTCGAGGCCGGTGGCCGCATGTATCGCACCGGCGATTTGGTGCGCCAGCGCGAGTGCGGGTTGATCGACTATCTGGGGCGACTCGACCAGCAAGTGAAGATCCGTGGTTTCCGCATCGAACTGGGCGAAATCGAAGCCCGTCTGCGCGATTGCGCCGGGGTGCAGGATGCCGCCGTGGTGGTGCACGACACGCCGACCGGCAAGCAATTGGTCGGTTATGTGGTGGCTGGCGGTGCTGTCGGTCTTGATCGCCGTTTGAAGGCTGAGCTGCAAGCGCAACTGCCGGATTACATGGTGCCGGCGCGAATCATGGTGCTGGAGCGCTTCCCGCTGTCGGCCAACGGCAAGCTCGACCGTCGCGCATTGCCTATGCCTGAATGGGTGCTCGGCGGTTATCGCGCGCCGCGCAACGCGCTGGAAACGGCATTGACGGCGATCTGGCAAGAGGTGCTCGGCGTGCCGCAAGTGGGCATCGACGACAACTTCTTCGAACTGGGCGGCGACTCGTTGCAGGTGCTCAAAGTCATCTCGCGGGTGCGTAGCCAGCCGCAACTGGGCTTTGAGTTGAAGCTGAGGGATTTGATGCAGAAACCCTGCATCGCCGAACTCAGTGGCTATCAGGCTGCGGAGCCGGCGTCTGCGCCGGACCCATTGCTGGCGCTCAATGCGCGAATCCCCAACGTGCCGGCGCTGTTCTGCCTGCACGCCGGTTTCGGCACGGTGTTCGACTACGAACCGTTGGCTCGCCGACTGGAAGGGCGGCGCACGGTGTACGGCCTGCAATGCCGCATGCTGCTTGACCCGCACTGGCAGGACGAGTCGCTGCTGGCGATGGCGCAGGCCTACGCGCAACGGATTCGCAGTCAGCAGGCCAAGGGGCCGTATTACTTGCTGGGTTGGTCCTTGGGCGGCGCGTTGACGCAACTGGTCGCTCGTGAACTGGAAAACCAGGGTGAGACGGTGGCGTTTGCCGGGCTGGTCGACAGTTACGTGGCCGGTACCGCAGAAGCGGGGGACTGGCGCGAGGACTTGGCAGACTTCCTGACGTTTGTGCTGGGGCTGCCGGTTGAAGAGGCTCAGGCACTGATTGCACTGAAAGCCGCTGGCTTGAATGAGCGCGAGGGTGCAGTCGCGGTGATTGAGGCGGCCATGCACGGCTCCAATGAGCAAGCCGCGTTGGGTGCCGGGGAGCTCACACAGATCTTCGCCACCGGTTCACGGCTCAAGCAACTGGCGCTGGCGCATCGGCAACTGCCGACGATTCAGGTGACCGCACATCGCTGGTGGGTGGCTGAGCGCGACGACGAACGTCGGGTGTTCGAGGCCCAGGTCGGCAGCCACGGCGTTGATCGCTTGTTGGCGGGTGGGCATTACGAGCTGCTGCGCGGTGATGAACTGCTCGATGAGCTTGAAGACCTGTTGGAGCGCCGCTTGGCAATCGCATAAACGGGAGCACCACAGGGTTCCTGTAGGAGCTGTCGAGTGAAACGAGGCTGCGATCTTTTGATCTTGTTTTTTAAGATCAAGATCAAAAGATCGCAGCCTCGTTTCACTCGACAGCTCCTACACAAGCGCCGCTCGATTGAAGATTTTGTATTGACCTCTTTGTGTAAAAGGATTTGTCCCATGACTGTGTTGCCAGAACTTGAAGCATTTCTCGAACTCGCCGAGTTCGGCCGGATGACCGGCAAAAGTCGCGCGATGCATGAACAGTCGCCACAACAGGCGCGGATCGATTTCGAAGCGTCGTCGGGGTTTCTTGATGTGCCGCTGGACAGCGTTGCCTGCGAGGACTTCACCATCGCCGCGCGAGATGGCCACAGCCTGTCGGCAAGGGTGTATCGCGATGGGCAATCGGTCGACGGGTTGCAACCGGTGGTGTTGTATTTCCATGGCGGTGGCTACGTGGTCGGCAGTCTCGATTCCCATGATGCGCTGTGCCGGCGGTTGGCCTCCCAGGGCGGTTTTGCCTTGTTGACGGTGGATTATCGCCTGGCACCGGAATGGCGATTCCCGACGCCGGTACAAGATGCCTGCGATGCGGGGAACTGGCTGGTTCGCGAGGGCGCGGCGCATGGCCTGGACGCAACGCGGGTGGCCGTGGCCGGTGACAGCGTGGGGGCGACGCTGGCCACGGTGTTGTCGATCATGGCCGTGCGTGAGCCTCAGGAACTGGCGTTGAAACCCAAAGCGCAATTGTTGGTGTACCCGGTGACGGATGCCACGACCAAGCGCGCGTCGCATCGGGATTTCGCCGAGGGTTATTTGCTGGAGACGCCGACGCTGGATTGGTTCTATGCGCATTACGGGCGTACGCCAGAGGATCTGGCAGATTGGCGCTGCTCGCCGTTGCTGGCGGAGGATCTGTCGGGTGTGGCGCCGGCGCTGGTGTACCTGGCCGGGCATGATCCGTTGCATGACGAAGGGTTGGCGTATGCCGAGCGGCTGCGTGAGGCGGGTAATGATGTGACGTTGTTGGAACAGCCTGGAATGACCCATGACTTTTTGCGCATGGCGGGGTTGTTGAGTGAAGTGGAAGGGATTCACTCGGAAGTAGCAGGGTGGGTACGTTCGCGGCTTTGATATGACGTGAAAAAAACCGCCATCCCTGGATCAGGGGTGGCGGTTTTTTTGTGTCTGGCAATTGAAGATCAAAAGATCGCAGCCTTCGGCAGCTCCTACAGGGAATCGCATTTCAATGTAGGAGCTGCCGAAGGCTGCGATCTTTTGATCTTGCCCTTGATCTTCAGCCAAAAAAAACGCCCGCATCTCACGACACGGGCATTTTTCATTTCAGCTCACGACTCAGAAATCATACTTTGCGGTGATCTGCAGGTTACGTGGCTCGCCGTAGAACGTGGTGCCGAAGTTGCCCAGGCCCGACATGTATTTCTTGTCGAAGACGTTGTAGGCATTGGCGGTGAAGCTCAGGTGTTCGTCGTACTGATAACGGGTCATCAGGTCCACAAGGGTGTAGCCGCCTTGTTTGAGCATGGTGCTGCCGCCTTCGCCGTTACCCACGTTCGGGCTGTAGCTCTGGCCGTAGAAAGCGCTCTGCCAGCTGACACCACCACCGACGGTGAACTGGTTCAGCGCGCCAGGCAGACGGTAAGTGGTGAACGTACGCACTACGTGTTCCGGTTTGCTGGAGGCCAGCGGGAAACCGAAGATGCGTTGTTCGTCGTCGTCACGGGTACGGGCATAGGTGTAGCCGGCAGTTACGTTCCAGTCCTGCGCCAGTTCGCCGGCCAGTTCCAGTTCCACACCCTTGGTGGTGGCGCCGGAGATGGCTTTGTAAACGTCTTGGCCGGTGCCGACGTCGGTGGTGACGTATTGCGCGACGTTGTCCTGCTCGATCTGGAACAAGGCGAAGCTGGCGTTCAGCTTGCCTTCGAAATAAGCCGCTTTGATGCCGGTTTCGTAGCTGTCGCCTTCAACTGGCTTGAGGGTCGAACCGGTGATGTCCTTGTAGATTTGTGGCTGGTAGATCTTGGTGTAGCTGGCGTAGAGCGAGTAGGTATCGTTCAGGTCATAGACCACACCGGCGTAAGGCGTGACGACGCCATGTTCCTTGTAGCTGGCGTGAGTGTCGCTCTGGGTGCCGCCCGGATAGTAGGAGTAATCCTCGTTGTACTTGAAGGTGCTCAGACGGCTGCCGAGGATGAACGACAGGTCGTCGGTCGGACGCAGGCGGGTGGCCAGGTAAAGACCGTTCTGGCTTTGGGTGCGTTCGTATTTGCCGTTTTTCGGGAATTCCTGTTTCGGCAGGTGACCGTTCCAGTCAAAGATGCTGCCCGGCACCAGTTCGAAAGCGCTGGTGTCGTAGGTCGCACCGGTCTGGCGCGAGTGGGAAGCCATGAAGCCAGCCACCAGTTCATGCTCGCGACCGCCCAGGGAGAACGGACCGGAGACGTTTACGTCAGCGGAGTTCTGCACGCGATGACCTTCCCAGCGACCCCAGTACAGGAAGTTGCCTTCGCCAGTAACGGGGTCAGCGGAGCCACCGCTGGCCGAGGCCAGTTGGGTATCGTGATCGGTGGTTTTCTGGTCAAAGCTGGCCTTGAATTTCCAGTCATTGGCCAGCGCTTGTTCCAGCGACGAGAAGTAGGTGACGCTGTCGAAATCACGACGGCTCCAGTCGGCACCCGGGTTGAAACTGCGCGAGAAATCGGTTCGGCTGCCATCGGTGAAGTACGGCGCGTTACCGGTCCACGAACTGCCGCGTGGCGTTGCACTGGACTTGTCGACGCCAAAGGTCAGCAGGGTGTCGTCGGTCAGGTCGGCTTCAAGAATGCCGTAGTAGATGTCTTTTTTCTGGCTGTAGTGGTCGATGTACGAACCTTTGTCCTGATAGGCGCCAACGAAGCGACCGCGCACGTTGCCCGAATCGGTCAGCGAACCGGAGATGTCGCCTTCGGTGCGGTAGTTGTCCCAGGAACCTGCGGTAGCGCTGACCGAGGCCTTGAAATCCTTGGTCGGTTTCTTGCGGATCAGGTTGACCGTGGCGGACGGGTCGCCAGCGCCAGTCATCAGGCCGGTAGCACCCTTGATGACTTCGATGTGGTCGAGGCTGGCGGCGTCGTCGCTGTTGTTCGGGTTCTCACCGTAAACGCCGTCGTAAGGAATGTTGACGCCGTCGTACTGGAAGTTGGTGATGGCAAAACCACGAGCAGAAAACTCGGTACGGTCACTGTCGTACTTCTGCGACGTGACGCCAGGGGTATTGCGCAATGCGTCGGCGACGCTAGTGACACCGCGGTCGTCCATTTGCTGACGGGTGACCACGGTGACCGATTGTGGTGTTTCACGCAGGGTCAGCGGCAGTTTGGTCGCAGTGGTGGTCGCGCCGGTGGTGTAGGAACCGGTATCTTCAGTGGTCAGGCCCAGGGCCTGGCCGGAAATGGTGGTTGCGCCCAGTTGCAGGCTCGAGCCGCCGCCGGACACCAGGGTGACGGTATTGCCGCTGATCTGGAACGAAATGCCAGTGCCTTTCAGCAGGGCGGCGAGGGCATCGGACGGTTCCAGGGAACCGGACACCGCGCGAGACTTGATCCCTGCAACCTGATCCGGGCTGTAGAGGATTTGCAGATTGGTCTGCATGCCCAGTTCGGTCAGCGCGTTGGAAAGCGATTGACCTGCAATGTTCACTTTTACAGGTGCAGCATTGGCCATCGAGCTCCCCAGCAAGGTGGCGGTCAGCAGTACGCTAGTGAACAGGGTGCGATGCAAAGTCGGGCGCTGTACGGCCAGCGCGAGAGGTGTGCGGCGTGTTTGAGGTCGCATTACTTACCTGAGCTCCTGAAAAAGTGTTGTGCAGAGTTTTTGTTAATAGGAATGATTATTAGACGCAGCGCGAACGTAAAACCGGAAAGAAACCGGGAAAATAAATTTCGAAGAAGTAAAAGTGCACAGAACCTGTGGGAGCGAGCTTGCTCGCGATGACGTTGGATCAGTCGCCATCTATGTTGAATGTGATGGCCCCATCGCGAGCAAGCTCGCTCCCACAGGTCCGCGCAATCGGGTATGAAACGCCGATCAGGCAGGGGCCAGCTCGGTGACGACCCGTCCGCTTTCCATGCGCACCAGTTGGTCCGCCACGTCGAAATAACGGTCATCGTGGGAGATCACGATGATGGTCTTGCCCAGACGTTTAAGGTCCGGCAGCAGCTCGGTATAGAAAATCCGGCGGAAGGTCGGGTCCTGGTCGGCCGCCCATTCATCGAACACCAGCACCGGACGTTCCTCCAGCCAGGCATTGACCAGGGCCAGGCGTTTGCGCTGGCCGGTGGAGAGGTCGGTGGTGGTGAAGTTGCCGTCCTTGACGCTGACCTTGTGCGCGATCTCCAGCCGTTGCAGGTATTTGTTGGCGTCTTCGGGGATGTGCGTATCGCCCTGAACCACGTCATCGAACAGGTAATAGTCAGCAAAAATCGTGGTGAACAACTGGCGATAGTCATCGCGGTTGGCGGCGTCGATCACTTCGCCATTGACGTGGATTGCACCCTGCTGCGGCGTGTACAGGCCCAGCAGCAGTTTGATCAGCGTGGTCTTGCCACACCCGTTCTCGCCGACAATAAAGGTGATGTCGCCTTGCTTGATCGTCAGGTTCACCGGCCCGAGCTGGAAAGGTGCAGCGCCTTCGGCAGCCGGGAAGCTGAAACGCACATCGGCCAGTTTCAGTTCGTGCACCGCTTGCTTGACGTTGCCTTTATCGCTCAGCAGCAGATGAGGTTCCGGGGTGGAAAACTGCTCCGACAGTTCGGCGATGCGGCGGAAAGCAATCTGCGCACGGCTGACGATGGGCAGGGTGCTGATCAAATGCTCCAGCGGGCCTTTCATATAAAGCAGCACCAGCACAAAGCCGCTCATCACGGTTTTGTCGGCACTCGGCCAAAAGGATTGCAGGGCCAGGGCCAGACCGATGACCACGAAGAACAGCATCGAGCCAAACGTCTTGGCGATGACGAAGGTGTTGATGGAACGCACCTGGGTGTTGCAGATGAACTCGGCCGTAGCCTTGATGCCCGAGACGAACATGCGCTGGCGGCGTGGACGATGAATGCGCAGTTCCTTGGCACCTTCGGCAATCGCGTTGTAATGCTTTTGCAGTTCATCTTCGGCCTCCCGGGCGGCCATGAAACCCTGAACACCCTTGCTTTGGGCGTAGGCCTGAATCGCCGTGCCGATCAGGATGGCGGCGACCATGATCAGGAACATTGGCCACGACAGAATGGCCAGGTAGCCCATGCAACCCAGGGTCACGGTGACGGAAATGGCCAGCGGCGCGAAGGCGAAGGCGAAGTCGCTGATGGTGTCGACGTCATGGGTCAGCACCGGGATCAGACGGTGGCTGCGATAGCGCTCGATCTGTTCGATCGGCGCCGAGAGGACTTTTTCACCCAATTGTTTACGCAGCTTGGCGATGATGTGCTGGCCGACATAGTTGGTGCCGATGTCCGAGCAAATCGAACTGGCCAGCGCCAGCAGGCACAGACCGGCGAACAGGGCGACGACGCCTTGGGTCAGGCCGGTGTCCGAATGCAGGGCGTTGTTGATGGTCGCCAGCAATACCGTGACGCTCAGGCCGCCGACCATGCCCAGGAAAATGGACGCGGCGACGATGAGCCGAAAGGGTTTCAACAGGGCGAACAATTCGCCGATGGCGCCACGGGTAGGCTGGGTCATGGAAGACAGTTCCTTGGGTCGTAAAGGCAGATACCCAGTAGAACGTCTGGTGGAAGGCTTAATTTAGAAGGGCACCGACTGGCGGCGGGGCAATGGTCACTGACTCCACACACAACCTTGTAGGAGCTGCCGCAGGCTGCGATCTTTTGATCTTGTTTTAAAAGCAAAGTCAAAAGATCGCAGCCTGCGGCAGCTCCTACAGGGGCACGCGTGTTGGCTTAAAGGTCACGCACGATGCGGAAACCCATCCAGTCGCCGCGCTCTTGCGGGTACTGGCTGTTGCGGTTGCCGGAGCGCGAGAACACCGGCGCTTCCCCCCAGTCGTTGCCGCGAATCCGCACGGCTTCGCATTTGGGCTCGACCCAGGCGCTGCCATCGGTGGGGGCACCGACGTAATCAGGGTGTTCGCAGTCTTCCACCCACTCATAGACATTGCCATGCATGTCGTACATGCCAAAGGCGTTTGGCGGGTAGCTGCCCACTGGCGAGCTGAAGCTGTAACCGTCCGCTGGGCCATAGGTGTTGGCGTGTTTGCTGATGCTGTATTCCTTGCCCTCATCGAACGGGAAGGGGAACGGCCCTTTGCTGCCGCCGCGCGCGGCATATTCGCGTTGGGCCTCGCTGACCATGTGGTACGTCTGCCCGGTTTTTTTCGACAGCCAGGCGACGTAGTTCTTCACGTCATCGAAGTTCATGCACACCGCCGGCTGACGCGGGCTTTGCGGATAGCGCGGCTTGCTGGCGACGCACTCGCGACCCGGCCGGGTGTCGCCGTTGGCGATGGTCACGCCACTCTCGCGCATGTAGCTGTCCCATTCACCGGCGGTGACCTGGAAGCGGCTCATGGCGAACGGCTTGGCGAAGGTCACCTCATGCATCGGACCTTCATCGGGTTCGCGACCGACTTCATCGTCCGGCGTGCCCATGGTGAAGGTGCCGGCGGGCAGCACGACCATTTCCGGGCAGTCCCGGCAGTCCTTGAACACCTTGCCCGGTTGCGCGGGTGCGGCAGCCTGGGCGGCGCCAGGCAGCAGGCCTGCCACGAGTGCGGTCAGGGCCAGTGCCTTGAGCGGCAAGGTCAATTGATCTCGGTTCATGAGTCATCTCGATAAAAAAAACGGGTGTCAGGCCGGGTCCAATGTGGGAGCGAGCCTGCTCGCGATTGGGCCATCACATTCAACATTGATGGTGACTGATCCACCGCTATCGCGAGCAGGCTCACTCCCACAGGGTTCTGCGTCATGGCGTCAGGTGGTTTTGTTCAGCAGCGCCATAAAGCGGTCGATATCGTTTTCGGTGTTGAGCAGGCCGGGGGCGATGCGGATCACCGGGCCGACGTCGCGGTCCACCGAGTCGCAGACCACACGGTTTTCCATCAGCTGGACGGCGACTTGTTCGCAGTCGCGATCCTTGATCCGGAAGAAGGTAAAACCGGCCGACAGGTCCGGGCTCTTTGGCGTCACCAGTTCGATCTGCGGGTGCTCCAGCAAGCGATTTTTTGCATAGGTATTGAGCGCGTGGATGCGCGCCTGCACCTCGGCTTTGCCCAGGTCCAGGTGCAGCTTGAAGGCTTCGTTCAGAGCCCAGCGATGCTCAAAGCTGTGATAGCCGCCGGGGGTCATGATGGTCGAGAAGGTGGTGGCTTCGGAGAACGTCGGGATGGTCGGCGTCACGTCCTTGAGCTCGGCCGAACGGGCGCAGATGATCCCGGTACCGCGCGGGCCGAACATCCATTTGTGGGTGCCGGCGATGAAGAAATCGCAGTGCATGTCGGGGAAGTCGAGGTCCTCGACGCCGAAGCCATGGACGCCGTCGACCACATACAGAATGCGATCTTTTTCCTCGCGGTTACGATTCTGTTCGTCCACCAGTTTGCCGATCTCGCCGATCGGCAGTTTGACGCCGCTGCCCGAGTGCACCCACGTCATACCGAGCACTCGGGTTTCGGGGCGAATGCCTTTGGCAATCGAGCCCAGCACTTCATCCACGGAAATGCTGTGACTGTTCTCGAACAGCTTGAGCTTGCGAACCTTGACGCCGTCCTTTTGCTGGCGATATCCCAGCGCATAGTTCGTCGCGTAGTGTTCGTGTTCGCTGGTGAGGATTTCCTGGTCGGGACGCACATGAATGCCGCCGTAGATCAGTGAAAGGCCTTCGGTGGTGCTGCCGGTGAGGGCGATCTGCTCGGGCTTGGCCTTGAGGTAGCGACCGGCCCAGACGCGTACTTCCTGCTCGCGTTTTTCGGTTTCCCCCAGGTCCCAGTCCATGGCCCGACCGGGGTTACGGTCGAGGTTGGCGCGGTGCATGTCGATGGCGTCACGCACAGGTTTGGGGTGCGAAGTCACCAAAAAGTTGGCGAAGTGCAGGTAATCCGGGTCCTGATTGAACATCTGGCGCAGTTGCGCCCATTTATCCTTCGGCAGCGGCGCCGGATTGGCGGCCAGCGCCGGCAGGTTCACGGCAGCGCCCAAGGGCAGGCCGGCCGCGAGAATACCGGCCTGCTTGAGGAATGAACGACGGTTGGTCATGAGCTCGGTTCGCTTTTGCAAAAGAGGGGGTCAGTTTTTCGCCACAGGCTTGGAGGACTTCTGCACCTGGTCCCAGACTCGCAGGAAGTTGCCGCCCCAGAGCTTGGCGATATCGGCTTCGCCATAGCCGCGACTGATCAGCTCGGCCGTTACGTTGCGTGCCTCGCTGACGTCTTTCCAGCCGTCCAGACCGCCGCCGTCGTTGAAGTCGGAACTGATGCCGACGTGGTCGATGCCGATTTTCTTAACGGCATAGTCGATCGCGTCGCCGTAGTCCTTGAGCGTGGCCTTGGGTTCCTCGTCGACGATGGCGTAGAGCTGGCTGGCGTACTCGCCGAAACGTTGCTCGGACCAGACGGTGATCACCGGATCGCCCGGCATCAGCGCCATCTCCAGGCCTTGCAGCGGTTGCAGGTCGAAGCGTGCGCGCAGGGCATTGAGTTTGTCTTGGGTGGCCTGGCTGAGTGGGCGGATGTAGGTCGGGAAACCGACAATCTGCACCACGCCGCCGCTGTTCTTGATCAGCTGCATTTCTTGATCGCTGAGGTTGCGCGGGATGTCCACCAACCCGCGTGGCGCCGAGTGGGACGCAACCATCGGCGCACGGCTCAGTTGGGCAACTTGCTCCAGGGCCTTGGTCGACATCTGCGAGACGTCGATGATCACGCCGAGGTCGTTGAGGCGGTGCACGGCCTGCTTGCCAATCTCCGAGAGGCCGCCAAGGGCGTCGCGGGAATCGTTGAAAAACGGCAACGGCCGGGATGAGTCAGCCCAGGCGTTATTACCCACATAGCTGAAGCCGAACATGCGCATGCCGCGGGCTGCCCACTTGTCCAGGGCGTTCAGGTCGTTGCCCAGCGGATAGGCGTTGAGCATGCTCATGAAAATCGCGAACTTGCCTTCGCCATGCAGGCGGCGGAAATCGTCGGGGGTGTAAGCGATGGCGACTTGATTGGGGAAGTCGCGAACCATTGTGCTGATGATTTTGTAGCGGGTTTCCTGCTCGAACCGTGCTTCGTCGACGAAACCGGCGGTGGGGCGGTGCGGGGCGTTGGCGCCGTTCCAGATTTCCGGCCAGCCGAAGATCGTCAGGGCCGCGCCGGACAACCGTCCACGCCCGGTTTTGACCAGGTCGAACTGCCCGGTGCCGTCCTTGTCCGCTTCATTGCCGGCGGTGCCGAAGTCCAGCGGGACGGTGACGTGGCTGTCGAAGGAGAGGATTCGCTCGTGCAGCTCATCGGCCTGTTTCATCACCTTGACCGGGTAACCGGGATTGTCCTTGAACCAGTAATCCCAGGCTGCAAAGCCTGCACCGGCGCTGATCGCCAGGGCCAGCGGCAGGCCGATGTAAAGAGCCTTTTTCGAACGTGGTTTTGTCATTGCCGTCTCAGTCAGGTTCGCCGTTGGGGGGCAGGCGCAGGGGCCTTTGCTATCTGGGAAGAACGAGTGGCCGACCAGGGAATTTAGGTCTCCCCCGAAAAGATCGCAGCCTTCGGCAGCTCCTACGGGAGTACGCCGTACCAATGTAGGAGCTGCCGAAGGCTGCGATCTTTTCGGGAGCACCATAAATTTCCGCGGGTAATAAACGTTCTAGCTTGGATAAAGCCTGCTTCATGGCTGACACAGGTAGGGCAATGACGATTTCTCGACGATGGTTCATGGCAGGCCTGGCGCTGACCGGCGCGGCCGTGCCTGCGGCTTTTTATGGGCATCGCGAATGGACGAAACCGGATCCGACGATCACCCCAGGCGAAGCGTCATTCGATGTCGCGGATGTCGCTGGCCAGCACTTGGCGAACACCTTGCGCGGTGTCTGGCAGATTCGTTTCGAGGGGCCTGACGCCGGCATCGAAGGCTTGCCACGGGACGGGCTGGAGGTGTTTCTCGACATCGGCCACAAAGGTCGCGGCTTGAGCGGGTTCCTCGACACCGCCGAGCGTTTGCGTTCGAGCGAAACGCCGCGTTATCGGGTGCTCGGCGATCTGGCCGGCGCCAAACCGGCGCAGTTGAGCTGGCGACTGCTCAGCGCCAACGGCGCAGCGGATTACGAATTCAGCATGGCGCTGGACGAAGTCTGGGCCGGTTTCGGCAACGCCGGCAGCGGCACCCTCAGTGGTCGCGTGTCGAATCTGGACCGTCCGTTGATGTTGACGGCCCAGGACAATCGCTTCATTGCCGTCAAGCGCGTGTTCCCCGAAGCCCGCGAGCGCAGCGGTCTCAATCCGACGTTGCTGGCCTGGCTGGTTTCGCCCGCGCATCGGCTGTTTCACCAGCTATGGCATGCCTCCCGGGACAAATGGCACACCCTGTCCGAAGACAAACGCGGCGCCCTGCGCGGCATTGGCTGGCAGCCTGGCCCGCGGGACAAAGAGCGTGATGCCCGCGGCGCGCGCAAGGATCGTAACGGCTCGGGTGTGGACTTCTTCTTCATGCACCGGCACATGCTCGGCAAGGCGCGCTCCCTGCAGGACTTGCCGTCCTGGCAGCACTTCCCGCTGCCGCAGCCGGAACTGGCGCGTGATCGCGTTGGCTTCGCCCGTTATTTCGACAACCACGACGGCACTGCGCTGCCGCCGACCTGGCTGGCCGACGACGATGCCGAGTACTCGCAATGGGTCAGCGACATCAAGACCGCCGAGACCTACCACAGCAATTTCCAGGTCTGGGAATCGCAGTACCGGGATCCGCGTTATCTGTCGAAATTGACCCTGGGTCAGTTCGGTTCAGAGGTCGAATTGGGGCTGCACGACTGGCTGCACATGCGCTGGGCCTCGGTGCCGCGTGACCCGTCCAACGGTCAACCTGTGCCATTTGCCCGGGATCCGGCGGACTTTTCCGCGCGCTGGTATGCGCCGGAAAACGATTTTCTCGGCGACCCGTTTTCGTCTCATGTAAACCCGGTGTTCTGGCACTTCCATGGCTGGATCGACGATCGACTGGAAGACTGGTTCCGGGCGCACGAGCGCTTTCATCCGGGAGAGGTCAGTCGGCTTGAGGTCAATGGCGTGGCGTGGTTTGCGCCTGGGCGTTGGGTCGAGATCGACGACCCGTGGCTCGGCCCGAGCACTCATGGTTGCAGTACTACGCCGGGGTTACAGACCGGCAAGTCGGTGGAGATGGATCCGGAAACCATGAAGCTGGCGTTGCGGATTACCTTTGGTGATGACGAGAAGAAACTGGCGGATCTTTTCCGCAAGGTGCCGCAGCGGCCTTGGTATGCGCGGCATTTGAAGGCTAAGCCGATCGTCACATGATCGTTCCCACGCGTGGGAACGATCAAAGTTAATCAATAAGACCGCGTTATCGTTCAATCGCGAGCAAGCTCGCTCCCACAGGTTATGTGTCGTGCCTAAATCATGCGGCACACATAAAACCCTGTGGGAGCGAGCTTGCTCGCGATGGCAGATTCACTGGCGCCGCAAATTACAAGGCCTGCCACCCTCCGCCCAACGCCTTGTACAACGCAATACTCGCCTGCAACCGCGACAACCGCAGCTGCACATTCAAATCCTGCGCCGCATACAGCGTGCGCTGTGTCTCCAGTACCGTCAGCAAATCCTCGGCACCGGCCTGGTAACGGCTTTGCGCAATGTCGAATGCCGTCTGCGCCTGGTTCAGCTCTTCACCTTGCCACTGCCGCTGTTCGTCCAGACCGCGAATGCTGTTCAACGCTTTTTCCACATCGGCGAAGCCATTGATGATCGCCCCGCGGTACGTCTCCAGCAGTTCTTCCTGGCGGGCCGTGGCCTTGTCGCGCTCGGCGCTCAGGCGACCATTGTTGAAGACCGGCGCGAGCAGTCCGGCGGTGAGGTTGTAGAAGGGGTTGCGCAGGATGTCGGCGGCGCGGTCGGCGCCGGAGCCAATATCTGCGCTCAGGGTTACGGCCGGCAGCATGGCGGCGCGGGCGACGGTGACGTTGGCCTGTGCGGCGGCCAGTTGTGCCTCGGCGCGGGCGATGTCCGGGCGACGGCTGATCAGTTCACTGGGCACACCGGTAGCGATGGTTGGCCATGACAGTTGATCAAAGCGTTCCCCGCCCATGCTCAATTCCTGAACGGGCCGGCCGAGCAGGGCGGCAAGGCTGATCTGTGCGTCTTGAGCCTGTTGCTGCACCAGCGGCAATTGTCGTTGTTGCGCGGCGACCAGGCTCTTCTGCTGCGCCAGTTCCAACGCAGTCTCCGAGCCTGAGTCAAAACGCGTCTGCACCAGTTTCAAAACATTCTGCGCGTTCGCCAGGTTCAGCTCGGCAATGCGGCTCTGTTCGTGCAAAGACAGGGTTTGCGCGTAGCTGTTGGCCACGCCGCTGAGCAGCGTCAACTCCACTGTCGCCTGATCGAATTCGCTGGCCCGCAAGCCGAATTGCGCACTGTCCCGGGAGGCGCGTTGGCCGCCCCAGAAGTCGACTTCGTAAGTGGCGCTGAGGTTGGCGTTAAAGTAATCGACGGCCTTGTTATCGCCGTCGGCATCGAGCTGGCTGTAGCCGTTGCCGCGCAATAGTTTCTGCCGATTGGCGTTCAGGCCGGCCTTGACCTCCGGCAGCAGAGAGCCGCCGGCAATCACGGTGTCGGCCTGAGCCTGGCGCACCCGAGCGATGGCGGCGGCCAGGTCGTAACTGCCGACGCGGGCCTGTTCGATCAGGCGATCAAGCTCCGGGCTGCCGAACTGCGTCCACCATTGCAGGTTGCTGCGAGCAGCGCTTTGAGTGTGTGGCGATTGCCAGGCGGCGGGCGGCTGGAGTCCGCTGTCCGGGCGCTGGGCGGGACTGCCGCAGGCGCCGAGCAACAGGCAGAGGGTCAGCAGGCTGAGTTGCGGCTTCATGGAGAGATCATTCACTGGTAAGGGCCGTGACCGGGTCGAGTCGGGCAGCTTTGCGGGCCGGCATGAAGCCGAAGACAACACCGGTGACCAGGGCGCAGCCGAAGGCGCCGAGCACCGCTATCAAGGAGAACGCGACGGCGACTTCGCTGAGGATCAGCACGCCGCCGACGATCAGTGCCAGGGCGATTCCGGCGAGCCCGCCGACTACAGAAAGCATCACCGCTTCGGTGAGGAACTGGCGCAGGATATCCCGTTGGCGGGCGCCGGTGGCCATGCGGATGCCGATCTCGCGGGTGCGCTCGCGCACGGTCATCAACATGATGTTCATCACGCCGATTCCGCCGACCAGCAACGAAATCGCGGCAATCGAACCGAGCATCAGCGACAGGGTATTTTGCGTGCGTGCTTCGGCCTGGATCATCGCCGCGTTGTTGGTCAGTTCGAAATCCTTCTTGCCGTTGTGCAGGCGCAACATCAACTGCTCGATGGCTTTTTCCGTCTCTTTGACCTTGCGCGCATCGGCGGCGGCGATGGCCACGTATTCGGGGTTGTGGGTGCCGAACAACCGCACACTCGCAGCGGAGTAGGGGATGGCGATGCGATCGTCGCTGTCGGAGTCGCCTGAACTGGCGCCTTTTTCAGCCAGTACGCCGACCACCTGGAACGGCACGTTCTCGATCAGGATGTACTGGCCGATCGGGTTAGCGACGTCCTTGAGCAACTTGGTTCGCACCTTGTGGCCGATCACTGCCACGGCCGCGGCGTTGCGCTCATCCTCCTGGGTAAAGTAGCTGCCTTCCACCACCGGCCAGTTGAAAATCGCCGGGAAATTGGTGTCGTTGCCGCCGACGTAACTCAAGTGGTCGAGGTTGCCGAAACGCACCCCGGCCTCCTGGCCGTTGACCGGCATGATCCGTGTCACTTGCGGCAGGCTTCCCACCGCCGCAACGTCATCCAGGGTGACGATGCCCAACGGCGTTCGCGGGTTTGGTGACGAGCCACTGAGGTAAATGATGTTGGAACCGAACGCGCCCATTTGCGCCATCACCTGACGCTTGCTGCCTTCACCGACGGCCAGCATGACCACCACCGACGCGACGCCGATGATGATCCCGAGCAACGTCAGCGCGGTGCGAAAGCGGTTGATCCACATCACCCGCCACGCAGCTTGCACCGCATCGACCAGTTCGCCTTTCCAGGCGCCAGTGGCTTCGGAGCCTTCGGTCAGGCGCTTGCGTAAGTCCACCGCTTGCAGCGCGCCAGGGTTGGCTGAAGTTTGTGCCTCAGGGTTGTCGCGGGCGCTGTCGCTGATGATCAGCCCGTCGCGAATTTCGATGATGCGTTTGGCCCGGGCTGCGACTTCGCGGTCGTGAGTGATGAGGATGACCACGTGGCCCTGGCTCGCCAGTTCGTCGAGCAGGGTCATGACCTCGGCGCCGCTATGGCTGTCGAGGGCACCGGTGGGTTCGTCGGCGAGGATGATGTGGCCGCCGTTCATCAAGGCGCGGGCGATGGACACCCGTTGTTGCTGGCCGCCGGAGAGCTGGTGCGGACGATTGCCGGTGCGTGAGGCCAGGCCGAGGCGGTCGAGCAGGGCGGCGGCGCGGGCGTGGCGTTCGGCGGCCGGTAAGCCTGCGTAGATGGCCGGCATCTCGACGTTTTCCTGGGCCGAACCGGACGGGATCAGGTGATAACCCTGGAACACAAAGCCGAAGGCTTCGCGACGCAGCCAGGCCAGTTCGTCGCTGTCGAGTGCGGCGACGTTTTCCCCGGCGAAGCGGTATTCGCCCGAGGTCGGGCGGTCGAGGCAGCCGAGGATGTTCATCAGCGTCGACTTGCCGGAGCCGGAGGCACCGACGATCGCCACGAATTCCCCGGCATGGATCGACAGGTCGATGCCGCGCAACACGTGGACTTCCGGTGAATCGCCGCCGCCGTAGGCTTTGCGGATGTCCTGCAGGTCGATCAGGGGCGTCAGCATTCAGCCGCCACTCCCGTCGGCCGGGCCGATCAACAGGTGATCGCCTTCCTCCAAGCCATCGAGAACCTGCACCCGCAGGCGATCGCTGATGCCGGTGCGTACGTTGCGCTGCTCGATGCGGCCATTTTTGGCGACGACCTGGGCGGTCTGATTGTCCGCTCCAGTGCCCGCTTGCAGGGCTGCGATGGGCGCGGTGAGGACATTTTTCGCCTGCTCGGCGACGAAGAAGACTTGCGTGGTCATTTCCGCCATCAGTGCGTTGTCGGCGTTATCGACGTCGAGCAATACGGTGTACAGCACCACGCGAGCGCTGCCGCTTTTGCTCGAACTGGCCGGGCTGCCGCCGCCCTGGCTGGTCTGGTCCAGCGGCTTGGGCGGCACCGGCAGAATCTGCCGCACGGTGCTGTTCCAGCGACGGTTGCCGCCGCTGAGGGTGGTGAACCAGGCCGTCATGCCGGGTTTGACGTGACCGATGTCGGCTTCCGACACCTCGGCCCAGACGGTCATCGGCGACAACTTGGTGATGCGCAGAATCAGTGGCGTTTGTTGCTGGGCGTTAAGGGTCTGGCCTTCACGGGCGTCGAGTGCAACGACGGTGCCGCTCATGGGCGCATAGATTCGGGTGTAACCGAGTTCCGCCTGATCGCTGCGCAGGCTGGCCTGGGCCTGGCGGATCTGCGCCTGGAACATGTCGATACGGGCCTGGGTGGCGCGCAGTTCAGCCTCGGCGGTCTGCACGTCTTCTTCGCGGGTGGCGCCACCGGCCTTGAGGTTCTGCTGACGCTGGAATTTCTGCCGGGCGAGGTCGTGCTGCGCCCGTTGTTCCTGCAGCTGCGCCTTGAGGTTTTCGATGGAGAAACGCCCAGCGTCGAGTTTGGCCTGTTGCGTGGACGGATCGATCTCCACCAGCAACTGGCCTTCCTTGACCACATCGCCGACTTCCACGTGGATCTTGTGGATCTGCCCGGACGCCTGGGCACCGACGTCGACATAACGTCGAGGTTGCAGGGTGCCCAGGGCCGTGACGCTGCTTTCGATGTCGGCGCGGGTGACCTGAACGGTGGCGAACTGGTCTCGACCGGGCGGGATGATCTGCCAGGCGGCAAAGGCGATAACGGGGATCAGACAAAGTGCTGCAAGCAGGGCGCGTCGGGTCTGTCGGGGACGTTTCATGCAGGGTTCCGGCCAATGAATATCGGCCCGTCGCTCAGCCTGCGCACAAAATCGGGCAACAGCAGAGCGCTGTCGGAGGGCCGACAGAGACGGGGAGCTGTCCTGTAAACGAGGAACGGACCGGGGAATTTAGGCGCGGACATATGGCGTAACACCTGTAGGAGCTGCCGCAGGCTGCGATCTTTTGATCTTTAGCGCGCCCAGTTACGCCGAAGATCAAAAGATCGCAGCCTTTGGCAGCTCCTACTATTTGTCGGGCAAGGTGAAGCAACACTTTAAATCTATATGAGAATTACTATAAATTACGCACCTCGAACTGCCACTATCGTGCCACTGCCCATTTTGGCGGTCGACGATCTGGCTCAAGGACAGAAACCGCACCCCTGCGGCCGGGAGTCATGTTGGAAAACTACTATCGCGAGCTGGTGTGTTTTTTGAACGCCAAGCTGGGCAACCGTCAGGTGGCCGAAGATGTGGTGCATGACGCTTATCTGCGGGTTCTGGAGCGCTCCAGCGACACGCCGATCGAGCAGCCTCGGGCGTTTCTGTACCGCACCGCGCTCAATCTGGTGATCGACGACCATCGGCGCAACGCCCTGCGTCAGGTCGAATCGCTGGAAGTGCTCGACAACGAAGAGCGCTACTTCACCCCATCCCCCCATCACAGCCTCGATCACGGTCAACGCCTGGAGATGCTCCAGCGTGCATTGGCGGAATTGCCCCGGTTGTGCCGCGAGAGTTTCCTGCTGCGCAAGATCGATGGCCTGTCGCACCCGGAGATCGCCGAACACCTGGGTATTTCCCGGGCCCTGGTGGAGAAACACATCGTCAATGCGATGAAGCATTGCCGGGTGCGGATGCTGCAATGGGATGCCCATTGATCCGACCCGATCCAAGCTGCATTAAATTTTTTTTCATTGTCCTCGTTCCCTTCAACAGACGATCTGCTGTCCTGCTCAAGGCCGGTCAGGTCACTTAGGCTTACTCCCCGCTGCTTCGGGGGTTCATCCAGAGGACACTGGAAATGACACAGGCAATTGCATCGCCCATCGTTCACGACCTGATCGGCGTCGGTTTCGGCCCTTCGAACCTGGCGCTGGCCATCGCTCTGCAAGAGCGCGGGCCGAGTCAGGGCGAGCTGGATGTTCTGTTTCTCGACAAGCAGGCCGACTACCGCTGGCACGGCAACACCCTGGTGACCCAGAGTGAGTTGCAGATCTCCTTCCTCAAGGACCTGGTGACCCTGCGCAACCCGACCAGCCCGTACTCGTTCGTCAACTACCTCAAGCACCACGGCCGTCTGGTGGACTTCATCAACCTGGGCACCTTTTACCCGTGCCGCATGGAGTACAACGATTACCTGCGCTGGGTCGCCGGGCAATTTGAAGCGCAGAGCCGCTACGGCGAAGAAGTGCTGACCATCGAGCCGGTGTTGCACAACCAGCAGGTCGAAGCGCTGCGGGTGATCTCGCGCGATACCCAAGGTCAGCAGCACGTTCGCACCGCCCGTTCGGTGGTGGTCAGTGCCGGCGGAACACCGCGCATTCCCGAAGCGTTCAAGGCGCTCAAGGGTGACAGCCGGGTGTTCCACCACTCCCAGTACCTGGCGCAAATGGCCAAGCAGCCGTGCGTGAACAACCAGCCGATGAGCATCGCGATCATCGGTGGCGGGCAGAGCGCGGCGGAAGCGTTCATCGATTTGAACGACAGCTTTCCGTCGGTGCAGGTGGACGTGATCCTGCGTGGCTCGGCCCTGAAACCAGCGGACGACAGCCCCTTCGTCAACGAAGTGTTCTCCCCGGAGTTCACTGATCTGGTGTTCCAGCAGGCGAGCAGCGAGCGCGAGCGTCTGGTCAACGAGTACCACAACACCAACTATTCGGTGGTGGACATCGACCTGATCGAACGCATCTACGGCATCTTCTATCGTCAGAAAGTCTCGGGCATCGCGCGCCATGCGTTCCGCACCCTGACCACCATTGAAAAGGCCACCGCCACCGAGCGCGGCATCGAGTTGGCCGTGCGCAACAACGCCACCGGTGAAGTCACGGTCCGTCATTACGACGCTGTGGTGCTGGCCACCGGTTACGAGCGCCAGATGCACCGCAAACTGCTGGCGCCACTGGAGCAGTACATGGGCGATTTCGAGGTTGACCGTAATTACAAACTGATCACTGACGAGCGCTGCAAGGCCGGCATCTATATGCAGGGCTTCTGCCAGGCGAGCCATGGTTTGAGCGATACGTTGCTGTCGATCCTGCCGATCCGCGCTGATGAGATTGCCGGTTCGTTGTATGACCATGGCAGGGCGCGTGGGCATGGTCGTTCGGTGATGGATTTGTTGTTGGCCACTGCCAGCTGACATCGAGTCGCTTGCGAAAAGATCGCAGCCTTCGGCAGCTCCTACATTGGTATGGTGTACACCTGTAGGAGCTGCCGAAGGCTGTGATCTTTTGATTTTTGTGGCTGGCAGAAACTCAATCCTGAACCCTTCCTGAAGAACCCCGCAATTCTCCCTCCACACGCCTTTGCTTCGTTTACTCTCCAGAAATCGGGGCGTAAGCTTCGCGCGTTTTCAATCAATAGCGGAGACCCACAGTGGGTACTTGTTCGAGTGACAGTAGTCGGCCGGTTTCGATAACCGGCACCTTCCCGGCAAGATAACGCACAGCCTTTTGTGCCGTTGTCTCGCCGAAAAGCGAGCAGCGGCATCCCGATCGCGGCCAGTCCTGGTCCGTGTCCCGACGTCCCTCTCATCGACGCTGAACCGTGCGTGATGTTCGACTTTGTGTCGTGATCGCGGCGTATCGACACGCCTGCTCGACGGTTTCCCGGCTGACCCTGGGGGAACTGCCATGAACCTGACCCTGCTCAAAGAATTCTTCGCCGGATTCCTGCGCACCCGCCACATCGCCCGACACTTCCGTCGCCTGGCGCTGCTGGAAAACTTCACTGACACCACGGTCAGCCGCGAGGTGCCGCCCACCCTGGCGCAAACCCTGGTGAGCGCTGCCAACAGCGACACCGGCCGACTGCTGGACAATCTCGGCAGCCACACCGATGGCTTGAGTGAACTCGAAGCCGATGCACTGCGCGTGCAATTCGGCCTCAACGAAGTCGAGCACGAACAGCCTCTGCCGTGGTGGACCCACCTGTGGCACTGCTACAAAAACCCGTTCAACCTGCTGCTGACCTTGCTCGCGGTCATCTCCTGGCTGACCGAAGACATGAAAGCCGCCATCGTGATTTTCTCCATGGTGGTGCTCTCGACCTTGCTGCGCTTCTGGCAGGAAACCAAATCCAACCAGGCCGCCGACGCGCTCAAGGCAATGGTCAGCAACACCGCCACGGTGTTGCGTCGGGATGCGCAACGTACCGAGCTGCCAATCAAACAGTTGGTACCGGGCGATCTGATCGTATTGTCGGCCGGCGACATGATCCCCGCCGATTGCCGGGTGCTCGGCGCCAAGGATTTGTTCGTCAGCCAGGCCGCGATGACCGGCGAATCGATGCCGGTGGAAAAATTCCCCCGTCAGCAGGACAGTGACACCCGCAACCCGCTGGACCTCGACAACATTCTGTTCATGGGCACCAACGTGGTGTCCGGCACGGCCATGGCGGTGATTCTCACCACCGGCAACAACACCTATTTCGGCGCCTTGGCCCAGCGGGTCGGCGCTACCGATCGCGCACCCACTTCATTCCAGACGGGCGTCAACAAAGTCAGCTGGTTGCTCATCCGGTTCATGTTCGTCATGGCGCCGTTGGTACTGTTCATTAACGGCTTCACCAAGGGCGACTGGACCCAGGCGCTGCTGTTCGCGCTGTCGATTGCCGTGGGCCTGACCCCGGAAATGCTGCCGATGATCGTCACCTCGACCCTGGCCAAGGGCGCGGTGTTCCTGTCGCGCAAAAAAGTCATCGTCAAACGCCTCGATGCGATCCAGAACTTCGGCGCCATGGACGTGCTGTGCACCGACAAGACCGGCACCCTGACTCAGGACAAAATCTTCCTGGCGCGCAATGTCGATGTCTGGGGCAACGACTCCGATGACGTTTTGGAAATGGCCTACCTCAACAGCTACTACCAGACCGGCCTGAAAAACCTGCTGGACGTGGCGGTGCTGGAGCACGTGGAAATCCACCGTGAACTGAAAGTCGGCACCGCGTTTCGCAAGGTCGACGAGATCCCGTTCGACTTCACTCGCCGGCGGATGTCGGTGGTGGTCGCCGAGCGCGATCACTCGCACCTGCTGATCTGCAAGGGCGCGGTGGAAGAAGTGCTGGCGGTGTGCACGCGGGTGCGTCATGGCGTCGTTGATGAAGCGTTAAGCGATGAACTGTTGGCACGGATTCGTCAGGTCACTGCCGCGTTCAATGCCGAAGGCTTGCGCGTGGTGGCGGTTGCAGCGCGGCCGATGATTGAAGGGCGCGATACCTACAGCCTCGCGGATGAACAGGCCCTGACGCTAATCGGTTACGTGGCTTTTCTCGATCCACCCAAGGAAAGCACCGCGCCGGCCCTCAAGGCATTGGCCGCTCACGGCGTGGCCGTGAAAGTGCTGACCGGTGACAACGAACTGGTGACCGCGAAGATTTGCCGCGAAGTCGGCCTGGAGCAGCAAGGCCTGCTGATGGGCAACGACATCGAGCGCATGAGCGACGCCGAACTGGCGGTAGCGGTGGAGAGCACCAACGTCTTCGCCAAACTCACGCCGACGCACAAGGAACGCATCGTGCGTTTGCTCAAGGGCAACGGTCATGTGGTCGGTTTCATGGGCGACGGCATCAACGACGCGCCAGCGCTGCGCACCGCCGATATCGGCATTTCGGTGGACAGCGCCGTGGACATCGCCAAGGAAGCAGCGGACATCATCCTGCTGGAGAAAAGCCTGATGGTGCTGGAGGAGGGCGTACTGGAAGGGCGCCGGACCTTCGCCAACATGCTCAAGTACATCAAAATGACCGCCAGCTCGAACTTCGGCAACGTGTTCTCGGTGCTGGTGGCCAGTGCCTTCATCCCGTTCCTGCCGATGCTGCCGATGCACCTGCTGGTGCAAAACCTGCTCTATGACATTTCGCAGATTGCCATCCCGTTCGATAACGTCGACGAGGACATGCTGAAAACACCACAACGCTGGCAGCCGGCGGACGTCGGGCGTTTCATGCTGTTTTTCGGGCCGATCAGCTCGATCTTCGACATCACCACGTTTGCCTTGATGTGGTACGTCTTCGACGCCAATATCCCGGACCATCAAACCCTGTTCCAGTCCGGCTGGTTCGTCGTCGGGCTGCTGACCCAGACGCTGATCGTGCACATGATCCGCACACCGAAAATCCCGTTCCTGCAAAGCCGAGCAGCGATGCCGCTGATGGTGATGACTGGAATCATCATGGCCGTCGGCATCTTCTTGCCGATGGGACCGCTGGCGCACTACTTCAAATTGCAGGCGCTGCCGTCGCTGTACTTCGTGTTCCTGCCGGTGATTCTGCTGGCGTACATGGGCCTGACGCAGGCGGTGAAGGGGTTCTATATCCGCCGGTTTGGCTGGCAGTAAAGTCAAAAGAGCGCAGCCTGCGGCAGCTCCTACAGGGGATCGCGTACTCCTGTAGGAGCTGCCGCAGGCTGCGATCTTTTCAAACGGACAAGAAGATCCAGGAACTGAATTCATGCAAGCGATCAACAACATCAACCTGACCTCCTTGGTCGACACTCTGCTCAGCCTCAGCGCGGCCTTCATCCTCGGCGGCCTGATCGGTTTCGAGCGCCAGTACCGCCAACGGACCGCCGGCCTGCGCACCAATGTGCTGGTGGCTGTGGGGGCGGCGATCTTTGTCGACATGGCTAACCGCCTCGGTGGTGCCGAAGGCGCCGTGCGAGTGGTGGCCTACGTGGTCTCCGGGATCGGCTTTCTCGGTGCGGGGGTGATCATGCGCGAGGAAGGCAATGTCCGCGGGCTCAACACCGCTGCCACCCTATGGGCTTCGGCGGCGGTGGGGGCCTGCGCCGGCGCCGACCTGCTGCTCGAAGCGCTACTGGGCACGTTGTTCGTACTGGCGGCCAATACCTTGCTGCGGCCGATCGTCAACAACATCAACCGTCAGCCGCTGGATGTGATTTCGGCGGAAGTCACCAACATCGTGTACGTGATCGCCCGGCGCTCGCAACAACAGGCGGTACTGGCCTTGTTAGAGGCAGAGCTTGAGCGCAGCAATTACCCGGCGAGCGATATGGATGTGCACGCGTTCGGCACGGATGAGATCGAAATCGAAGCAACGCTGGCGACAACGTCGGTCGATGGCGATGAACTGGATGCACTGGTGGGGCGGATTTCGACGTCGACGTTGGTGGTGCAAGCGTTCTGGAGTCCGAGTACGACGGAATAGCCGTTCTTTCGATTTTCCTTCTGCCTCCGGAGGAAGCGTCCTGGTTTTTAGGAAAAGTCCTACAGAAAGCTCGATGGGTCTTCCGTAGCCTTGCGCCCTCACGAATCTGACACCCTCCTGGGGGCCCACGTTGTCGAACAAAGCCTTACGTATCCTGATCGCCGACGAGTTGCATTTTCACCGCATGAAGGTCGAGCGACTGTTCAATCAACTCGACTACTACCGGATAGCACCGGTGCACAGCCTTGAAGAGCTGTTGACCCTGGTCGAATACGGTTGCGAGCCATTTGATCTGGTGGTCATCAATGCCTCGCTGGCGGGCGGGGCGTTGAACCTGTTCGATTTTTTCCTTGATAACCAACAGGTTCATCACGCCTTGATCTATGACGGTCAGCAGGCGCAACTGCCGCCCATTCCTGCCTGCGTTCAACAGACGGTCGAGGTGAGCCACGCGACGCTGCCTGATCTGGCGTCCATTGCGCGGCTGATGGCGATCATCGACCCTGGTCTACCGTTCGTCGGTACTGTCATTTCTGTCAGGTAGTTGCGCCCGGTTTTTCATGCAAAAGTCTTTGCGCAGCCGGTGCGTTCAACCGGGCCGGGCTCATGGGCATTGATTGCTCAATCGTCGTTGTTGTTGCACAGGGAGTTGCCATGAAGTCAGTGCTGATTGTGGACGATCATCCGGTGGTTCGCGCCGCAGTCAAAATCGTACTGGTGCAGGAGGGTTTCAAGCAGATATACGAAGCGGCGAGTGGTAATGAGGTCTTGCCGAAGATCCGCGAACACAAGCCTGATCTGGTGGTACTGGATCTGGTGATGCCCTCGCTCGACGGGCTGGATGTACTGGCGCGGATCAAGACCAGCGGGGTGCCCTGCCGAGTACTGGTCTTCACGTCCCAGGAACCCATGTTTTATCAGGATCGTTGCATGCACGCCGGCGCCGCAGGCTATATCGCCAAGTCCAATGACTTGCAGCACTTGCACAGCGCCGTGCACGCCGTGATGGGCGGTTACACCTATTTCGCCCAGCTACCCTCGGCGTCGGTGTCGCTGAACTCGATGCAACTGAGTGAAAAACAGATGATCGATAAACTCTCCGACCGGGAATTGACGATCTTTCAGCATCTGGCCCGGGGCATCAGTAACAAGGCGATCGCTGAAATCATGCACTTGAGTCACAAGACCGTCAGCACCTACAAGACCCGTTTGGTTGGAAAACTCAACGTGGAATCGGCGGTGTACCTGAGGGATTTTGCCAAGCGTAATCATCTGATCTGAGTGAGCCCGATCATGCGCGATTGTTTGTGGGCTCTGTTGCTGTTCTGTGCACTGGGAGCACCGGTGACGGTGGCCGATGAGCCAAAGATTTTGCATGTGTTGGGGCATTCCGCGGTGGAGGGTTATCAGGTCCAGCTGGATGAAAAAGACTGGCGGTGGTTGCGTGGCAAACGAGTCTTGCGCCTCGGGGTGTCGGGGCCGGACTACCCGCCGTTCGAGATCACGCGAAACGTTGATGAGCTGGAAGGCATCACCGCAGACTATGTCGCACTGTTGGGGCAACTGCTGCACGTCAAAATCGAGGTGCTTCGTTACCGCACACGCGAAGCGGCCATGGATGCGCTCAAACGCGATGATCTGGACCTGCTCGGCACGTCCAACAATTACGAAGCGGCCGATCCCGAGCTGACCCGATCCAGTGCCTATGCTGAAGATCAGCCAATGCTGGTCACGCGGCTGGACGAACAGGTGCCCGCCGATCTTGCGGGCAAACGCATCGCCATGGTCGATGACTATCTGCAGGCGCAGACTGTCGAAGCCTTCTATCCCGATGCGAGCTTGCAACGCTACCCCTCGGCACTCGACGCGATCGGGGCGGTGGCGTTCGGGCAGGATGATGTGTACCTCGGGGACTTCATCAGCGCCAATTACCTCATCAATAACAACTACCTCAGTAACGTACGCCTGGTGGGGCCTTCCGGCCTGGACGCCAATCCGTTCGGCTTTGCCTTCAGCCGGGGCAACCCTCGTCTGAAGAGCATTGTCGATAAGACTCTTGCGGCGATTTCCATGGATCAGCGCACGGCCATCGAGCAGCGCTGGAGTGCCGGAAGAGCCAACATGGCGGGTCAAGAGCGAGTACGTTTGAGCGCCATTGAACAACGTTGGCTGGATCAACATCCGACGGTGGAAGTGGGTGCCGTCGAGAACTTTGCACCGCTGACTTTTTACGATGCACAGGGACAACTCAGCGGGTTGACCGCGCAATTGCTGACGCTGATCAGCCAGCGCAGCGGCTTGACCTTCAAGGTGCAGCGGGGTAACTCCCTCGATCAGCAGATCCAGCAACTCAAGGACGGCAAGATCGACGTGTTACCTGTGGTCACGCCCGGTATCGAACGCGAAGTCGAACTGCGTTTCACTCGGGCCTACTTGAGCAATCCGTTTGTACTGGTCAGTGCGACCACCCCGGGAAGCCCCAGGACCCTGGATGATATGGCCGGTAAACGCCTGGCGATTTATCGCGGTCATCCGTTGCTCGGGTTCATCCGCGCTCGGGCGCCCAATGTACGTCTGGTCGAAGTGCAGAGTCCGGCGCAGGGTATGGAATGGGTGATCAAGGGCCAGGCCGACGGGGCAGTCAGCTCATTGATCGTGGCTCGGTATCTGATCACCCGGCAATACCGCGAGCGTCTGCGGATCAGCAGCACCGTGGGTGATGAACCGGCGCGTATCGCTCTGGCCACCAGCCGTGGTGCGCTGGAGTTGCACTCGATTCTGAACAAGGCACTGCTGAGCATTTCGCCCCGGGAGATGGATGAGCTGCTAGCCCGTTGGAGCAATGATGTGGTGGTCGATGACAGCTACTGGCTGCGTCATCGCCAAGGCATTCTCCAGGCGTTTGCCGCTGCGGGCGCTTTGCTGTTGCTCGCACTGGCCTGGATTGCCTGGCAGCGTCGGCAGATCACTCAACGCCAACAACTGCTCGGGCAATTGCAGGAGGCCAAGAGCGCCGCCGACGATGCCAACCGCGCCAAAACCACCTTTCTGGCGACCATGAGTCATGAAATCCGCACACCGATGAATGCCCTGATCGGCATGCTCGAACTGGCGTTGAAGCGAGCGGAAGAGGGCTTCACTGATCGCTCCGCCATCGAAGTGGCATCCAATGCCGCGCAGCAATTGCTGGCGTTGATCGGCGACATCCTGGACATCGCCCGCATCGAGTCCGGGCATTTGTCGCTGACCCCTGAGCGGGCCAATCTACGCACGCTGGTGGAGTCGGTGTGCCGGGTTTTCGAAGGCCTGGCACGGCAGAAGAACTTGCAGTGGCGGGTCGAATTGGCCGAACACAGCGATCGTGACGTGTTAGTCGACCCCACGCGCTTCAAGCAGGTGCTGTCCAATCTGCTGAGCAACGCGATCAAGTTCACCCGTGAAGGTGCGGTGAGTCTGACACTGCGAGTAGAGCCCGGTGTGTCGGGGCATCTGGCAGTCAGTGTACGTATTGAGGACAGCGGCATCGGTGTCAGTGTGGTCGATCAGCAACGACTGTTCAGCCCGTTCGTGCAGGCCGGTAACAGCCAGCAGTCGGGCCACAATGGCTCCGGTCTGGGACTGGTGATCAGCCGCACTCTGTGCGAAATGATGGGCGGCCGATTGCAGCTCGACAGCGTCCTCGGACTGGGTACGCAGGTCGACATCAGCGTTGATCTGATTGCGTTGCAACCGTTGACCTGCGGCGAGTGGGCGGATAGCGGATTGCAGGTGGCCACTCGGCTGCTCACGATTCTGGTGGTCGACGATTACCCGGCCAATCGATTGTTGCTCGCACGGCAGCTGAGCTACCTGGGGCATCGGGTGCTGGAGGTTGAGGATGGCGAGCGTGGTCTTGCGCAGTGGCGCGAGCATGAGCTCGATTTGGTCATCACCGATTGCAACATGCCGGTGGTCAATGGTTATGAATTGGCGGGTGCGATACGCGATGAAGAGCGCGCTAAGGGCTTGCCACCCACGCTGATTCTTGGGTTTAGCGCCAATGCGCAGCCGGAGGAAAAGATCCGTTGCCTTGAAGCGGGCATGGACGACTGTCTGTTCAAACCGATCCGGCTGGCCGATTTGAGTGCCTGGCTGGCGTCCCGATTTGTGAATGAGCCGCCAGCGCCGGCTGATGAGCAAGCAACGTTCGAGATCGACTTGACCGGCCTGGAGCTCTACGTCGGTGAAGACCGGACGCTGATCAATCAGTTGTTGCGCGAACTGGCCGAGACCAATCGCTACGATCGCGATGATCTGCTTGCAGCGCACGTCAGTGGCAATCGTCACCGGCTGCAAGACCTGGCGCACCGCATTAAAGGTGGTGCGCGGATGGTTCGTGCAAAACGTTTGATCCAGTGCTGCGAACATCTGGAGCGTGCCTGCGCCGAAGGGCGCGCGACGTTGATCGACGAGGCCGTTGATCAATTGCAGTACGCCATGGCACGCCTGGATCTGATCCTCCAGAAAGGCGAAGCTTAATCCCAGTGAGGCGCGATGCCTTTGGGGCTGGTCAGTCGATGGCCACGATCAAGACCCGCGATCAGCGCCATGTCGGCGTCGCTCAAGGTCATGGCGCAAGCTTTCAGGTTGCTGGCGAGGTTGGCGCGTTTGGTCGACGAAGGGATCACTGCGTAACCCTGTTGCATGGCCCAGGCCAGGGTGACGTGAGCCGGTGTCGCTTGAAGGCGATCGGCGATCTGCTGGATGACCGGGTCTTTCAGCACTTCGCCGTATGCGAGGGTCATGTACGAGGTGATCTGGATGCCCTGGCTCTGCGCGAATTCGACGACCTTGCGGTTTTGCAGGTAGGGATGCAATTCGATCTGGTTGGTCGCGATGTGTTCGGCACCGACCGCGGCGATCGCCTGTTTCATCAGGTCGACGGTGAAGTTGGACACGCCGATCTGCCGGGTCAGGCCCAGTTGTTTGGCTTCGAGCAGGGCGCCCATGAATTCCTCGACCGGCACCTGATCTTCCGGGGACGGCCAATGGATCAGGGTCAGGTCCAGGTAATCGGTTTGCAGCTTTTGCAGGCTTTCCTTGAGGCTGTCGATCAGGCGATCCCTGGCGAAGTTGGCGACCCAGATTTTGCTGGTGATGAACAACTCGTCACGAGCAATGCCACTGGCGGCGATGGCCTCGCCGACCTCGGCTTCGTTCTCGTAGATTTGCGCGGTATCGATGACTCGATAGCCCAGTTCCAGGCCAGTGCTCACCGAATCGAAGACCACCTGGCCTTGCAGGCGAAAAGTACCAAGGCCGAATGCGGGAATAGACATCAATGACTCCAGGGGTTGCAGTGGGAATGGACACGAGTATCCGCGCCCGCACCCATGAGAAAAACCGCTGGATCGGCAAAGCAATGTTTACCGCAAGTCATGAATCAAAAGATCGCAGCCTCGTTTCACTCGACAGCTCCTACAGAGCACGCAATCCCCCGTAGGATCTGTCGAGTGAAACGAGGCTGCGATCTTTTAATCTTGAGCTCTACCCCCGAGCCTCAAGAATCATGCAGGTGATCGACCCCGTCGCGTACAACCGCCCCTCCACGTCGTAAATCCGCCCCTCGGCCAGCGCCGTCGAGCGCCCCAGATGAACAATCTTGCCCTCGGCCCGCACCGGTCCGTTGGCACCGTTCAGCGCACGAACATAGCTGATTCGCAAATCCAGAGTCCGAAATAAAAACTCCGCCAGCCCATGTCGTTACGCGACCGGTAGCAGCTGGCGAAGCCTGCGTTCGGCTGCGCAGCAGTCGTGAAACCAGACAACGCGGTGTGTCAGGAAAACCTAGTGCTCAGGTTTCACGACTGCTGCGCAGCCGAACACAGGCTTCGCCAGCTGCTACATGGAGTGTGTACGGGCTTCTAAGCAATATCGCTGTGGCTGAATTCCTCGCCCAGAAAGTCGATCAATGCGCGCACCGACGGCAGCAGCCCGCGGCGTGAAGGGAAGATGGCATGCACGATCCCGCATTTGGGTGCCCAGCCCGGTACCAGTTCCACCAGACGGCCCGCGGCAATGTCATCGCGCACCACCACGCTGGGCAGGTGAGCGATGCCGATCCCGGCCACCACGGCGTGACGCAACGCCAACAGGTCATCGGTGACCATTCGTGGCGCATGCCGAATCATCGCGCTGGCGCCGTCCGCCCCAAACAATTCCCACTGATATTCACGTTGCGCCGCGCCCCAGTGCAGGCTCGGCAACCCGCTGAGGTCAGCCGGGGAGGCGGGTGAAGACAGGCGCGACACAAAGGCCGGACTGCCCACCAGGCACTGGGTGCTGTTGCCCAGCACCTTCATCACCATGTCGGTATTTTCCAGCGGCGGAAAGCGCACCCGCAGGGCGATGTCGAACCCCTCGTGGATCAAGTCGACCCGGCGGTTGGTGCTCTCGATGAACAACTCCACCAGCGGGTACTTGAGCATGTAGCGGGTCAGCATCGGCCCGACCCAGGAGTTGAGCAGCGCGGTCGGGCAACTGATGCGCACCAGGCCCTGGGGTTCGGAGCGGTTGCGTTCGATCAGTTCGGCAGCGCTTTCCGCTTCCACGCGCATCGCCAGGCAACGCTGGTAATAGGCCTGGCCGATTTCTGTCAGTGAACAATGCCGGCTGGTGCGGTGCAGCAGGCGTACGCCGAGGCGCTCTTCGAGCTCGGCAATCCGCCGGCTGAGCTTCGACTTGGGCATGTCCAGCGCCCGGCCGGCCGGGGCGAAACCGTGGTGCTCCACCACTTGGGTGAAGTAGTAGAGGGTGTTGAGATCTTCCACCATCGTTCTCCATATAGAACGCTAAGGCTGATTTTTGCAGTCTAGTGCATCAAAGGGTTCAGTTTTAAGCTTTGTCCATCGCGTCACTCACCAGATTCGGAGGCGGAATGAAAAACATCATCGGTATCTACACCAGCCCACGGACCCATTGGGTCGGCGACGGTTTTCCGGTTCGCACGCTGTTTTCCTACGACAACCTGGGCAAACACATCAGCCCGTTTTTGCTGCTCGATCACGCCGGTCCCGCTGAATTCACCCCGACCACCGAGCGTCGTGGTGTCGGCCAGCACCCGCACCGCGGTTTCGAGACGGTGACCATCGTCTACAAGGGCGAGCTGGAACACCGCGACTCCACCGGCAGCGGCGGCAAGATCGGGCCGGGCGACGTGCAATGGATGACCGCAGCCTCGGGGATTCTCCACGAAGAATTCCACTCCGAAGGTTTCGCCAAGCGCGGCGGCACCCTGGAAATGGTTCAGTTGTGGGTCAACCTGCCGGCCAAGGACAAGATGGCCGACGCCGGTTACCAGACGATTCTCGATGGCGACATCCCGAGCATCGCGCTCAAGGACCAGGCTGGCAGCCTGCGCTTGATCGCCGGTGAGTTCGACGGCCATACCGGCCCGGCGCGCACGTTTACCCCGATTGACGTCTGGGACCTGCGCCTCAACGGCGGCAAGTTGCTGACCCTGGACCTGCACGAAGGTCGTAACACGGCACTTGTAGTGTTGCGTGGCACGGTTCAGGTCAACGGTGTGGAACTGGTGCGCGAAGGGCAGTTGGCGTTGTTCGAGCGCAACGGCAATCAGCTCAGCCTGGAAGCCAATAACGACGCCGTCGTGTTGCTGCTCAGTGGCGAGCCGATCGACGAACCTATCGTCGGCCACGGCCCGTTCGTGATGAACACCGAGCAGGAAATCCACCAGGCCTTCGCCGACTTCCAGTCAGGCCGGTTCGGTCAGATGAGCGGTTGAACTTATTGTTGTAACGCTGTGGCGCGCCGGGCTTGTGTGGCTACGCTTGCTTGGCCGCGATTTAACGAACTATCAGATTTCTCTCACGCCGGCCCGTTCGGCATCGATAAAAAGCGAGGATTACTCCCATGACTACTTCTTACAAACGTCTCGACAAGGATAACGCCGCCGTTCTGTTGGTTGATCACCAGGCGGGTCTGCTTTCTCTGGTGCGCGACATCGAGCCGGACCGATTCAAGAACAACGTGCTGGCCCTGGCTGACCTGGCCAAGTACTTCAAGTTGCCGACCATTCTTACCACCAGTTTTGAAACCGGCCCCAATGGCCCGCTGGTGCCCGAGCTCAAAGCGCTGTTCCCGGACGCGCCGTACATCGCCCGTCCTGGCCAGATCAATGCCTGGGACAACGAAGACTTCGTCAAGGCGATCAAGGCCACCGGCAAGAAACAACTGATCATTGCCGGCGTGGTGACCGAAGTGTGCGTGGCGTTCCCGGCGCTGTCGGCACTGGCTGAAGGCTTCGAGGTGTTCGTGGTGACAGACGCTTCCGGCACCTTCAACGAACTGACCCGTCAATCGGCCTGGGACCGCATGTCGGCCTCCGGCGCACAGTTGATGACCTGGTTCGGCCTGGCCTGTGAGCTGCATCGCGACTGGCGCAACGACGTGGAAGGCTTGGGCACTTTGTTCTCCAACCACATCCCGGACTACCGCAACCTGTTTACCAGCTACAACGCCCTGACTAACAGCAAGTAACCCCGGCGCACATCGCCCCTTGTAGGAGCTGCCGAAGGCTGCGATCTTTTGATCTTCTTGGATCGCCAAAAGATCGCAGGCTTCGCCAGCTCCTACAATCCGTGCGATGTTTGCGTCATTGGTCCTTGCTGGAGTTGCTTGATGCTGTCACTGCTTACCGATCATCCGTTGCTCTGCGCGATGGCGTTGGTCCTTATCGATCTTGGGCTGTGGCGCCTGCTCAGTGCCAATGGCAACAACTGGAAACTGGTCGTGCGGTTGGTGATTTTTTCGTTGTTCAGTGTCCTGCTGTTCAACGAAGGTCTGAACCCCATGGAAACGGCGCCCTGGGTCGACAACGTCCCGCTGCACCTGGCGGCCACCGGATTGCAGATCGGCTGGTGGCTGTTCGGTGCGCGTACCCTGACGGTGCTGATCGGCGCGGTGATGATGCAACGGGTCGGGCACACCGGGCGCTTGCTGCAGGATTTGCTCGGCGCGGTGATTTTCCTGATCGCGATCATCGCCGCCCTGGCATACGTGCTCGACCTGCCGGTCAAGGGTGTGCTGGCGACCTCCGGCGCGTTGGCGATCATCGTCGGCCTGGCCTTGCAAAGTACTCTCAGCGACGTGTTTTCCGGGATCGTCCTGAACACCACCAAACCCTATCAACTGGATGACTGGATCTCCATCGACGGCACTGAAGGCCGGGTCACCGATATCGACTGGCGCGCGACGCGCCTGCAAACGGCCCAGGGCAGCATGGCGGTGATCCCCAACTCCCTGGCGGCCAAGGCCAAGATCATCAATTTCAGCCGGCCCAGTGACATTTTCGGCGTATCCATCAGCCTGCAACTGAGCCCGCACGCGCGTCCGCAAACGGTGATCGACGCGCTGGAACGGGCGATGCAAGGTTGCCGTTATCTGTTGAACAAACCGGCGCCGTGTGTCGCGCTGAAAGGCTCCAGCGCCACCGGCGTGGAATACGAAATCAGTGGTTTCGTGGTCTCCATGGACCAGAAACGCATGGTCCGCAATCTGCTGTTCGACCTGGCGTACCGGCACTTGCAGGCCAGCGGTGTCAGCCTGTTGTCGAACGTCGAACCGAACGCACCTGCCAACCTGTCGCGGCCACGGGCATTGCTGGATGCGTCGAATATTTTCTCGACCCTGCGTCAGGAAGAGAAAGAAACCTTCAGCCAGAACATGACCCTGCAAAACTTCCGCGCCGGTGAAATGATCCTGTCGGCGGGGGAGGTCAGCGATCATTTGTTCATCATCGAATCCGGCGTCGTATCGGTGGAGCTGAGCCGTGGTGGGGTCAAGTTCGAGTCCGGGCGCATGGGGCCGGGTGAGGTGATCGGCGAGGGCGGTATTTTGTCCGATACGGCGCTACCGGCGGACTTCAGCGCCAAGACGTTCTGCAGCTTGTACCGGATCGAGAAGGAATACCTCAAACCGTGTCTGGATGCGCGACATGACATCAGCGAAGCGATGAAGGCGTTACTGGATTTCCGGTTGAACAAGGCTCAGACGTTGACTCAGGAAGCGCCTAGGGTTGTGCAGAAGAAGGGATTTTTGCAGTGGCTGCGCAATCGAGCGTAGGGGCTTGAAGGTCATGGGCGCGGGTGCAATCGACTGAGTCGACAGCAGGCGCCGGGCGAACAAGCTGTTCGCCGACCAGGGCACGGTCATGGCTGTTCCAATATTCGAACGGCGCATGTTGCCAAACCATGCCAACGGGGCCGGCGATCAACAGCAAGGCTAGATAAGCCAGGGTTTGTCGACGCGTCAGCGGTTTTTTGTGCACCGACCGCCGCGCTGCGATCCGGGCGCGGCCATGTCCATGAATCTGGGCGAGCAGAAAGGCTTCGCGCGCCTGTTCCGGCATTTGCCACAACATGGATTCCAGGTGCCAACGGGATTCGGAATTCGGCGAGGTAGCAGGTGGCACAGGCATTTCGGATGAGGACGACATGGGCAGGAGGTACTCGTTTCCGGCGTCCCGGCCGCGTTATCAGGAATGAGTCGCATTCTAGTGGTGTCGGTAGCGTGATGGCAATTACCCATATGGATTATTTTCAACCCCGCCCATTGGCATCCTCAACTTCCCAATAATTGGCTATTTGCTGCCCGTCAGTACGGGATTAACGTAGCTCCACACCCCTTGTGACTGGAGCCCACCATGCAACCGCGTATCGATTTCTACACCGCTTCCCCGGATGCACTCAAAGCCATGATTGCCCTGGAAACCGCTGTGTCAAAGCTGCCTCTGGAAAAGACCCTGATCGAACTGGTCAAGCTGCGTACCTCGCAAATCAATGGCTGCGCGTTCTGCCTGGATATGCACAGCGCCGATGCCCGCAAGGGCGGAGAGGCCGAGCGTCGCCTGTACACGCTGTCGGCCTGGCGTGAAACGCCGTTCTTCACCCCCCGCGAACGTGCGGCGCTGGCCTGGACCGAATCCCTGACGCTGCTGAGCCAGACTCATGCCCCTGACGAAGACTACGAACTGGCCACGGCCCAGTTCACCCCCAAGGAAATGGTCGACCTGAGCGTGGCGATTTCCACCATCAACAGCTGGAACCGTCTGGCGGTAGGCTTCCGCAAAATGCCTCAGGCCTGATTTTTTTTGGAGCAACTCAAAACTCAATGAGCATCCGCACTCGGCGCGGCCGGTGGTTGCACCTTGCGCATCAAGGGCACCATCGCCGTGGCGATGATGAAGCAGACCATGATCATCAGGAACGTATCGCCGTAGGTTTGCGTCTGCGCTTCGCGGTAGGTCAGCAGCCATAGCTGATGCAGGCTGGCGGTGACACCCGCGTCACCGCTTTGGCCGAGGGCGGCGAAGTTGTTGCCGACCTGGGACAGCCATTGGTTGAGTGCTTCATTGGTGCTGTTGAGGTTTTCCGCCAACCGGGTGAAGTGCAGGTTGGTGCGGTCATTGAGAATGGTCGCGCACGCGGCGATGCCAATGGCCCCCCCAAGGTTTCGCATCAAGTTGAACAATCCCGACGCGTGTTTGAGCCGCGCCGGTGCCAGACCACCCAAGGTCAACGTCACCGCTGGCGGCACCGCCAGTTGCTGGGCAATCCCGCGCAGCGCTTGCGGCAGCATCAATTCCTTAGCCCCCCAGTCATGGGTGATCGGGCTGAAATCCCACATCGACAACGCGAACAACCCAAGGCCGAACATCATGATCCAGCGCAGATCGATGCGGTTGGCCAGAAAGGCGTACAGCGGAATCGCCATGATCTGGAACACCCCGGTGGAGAAAACCGCCAGACCAATGTCCAGCGCGCCGTAGCCACGCACCCGACCGAGAAACAGCGGCGTCAGGTAAATGGTGGCGAACAGGCCGATCCCGGTGACGAACGAAAAGAAACAACCAAGGGCGAAGTTGCGGTCTTTCAGGGCGCGCAAATCGACGATCGGGTTGGCCACGTGCAGGGTTCGACCGATGAACGCCAGGCCGGCGAGGCCGCTGATCCATGCCGTGGTCAGAATCGTGCTGTCGCTGAACCAGTTCCAGCGCGGGCCTTCTTCGAGGGTGTATTCCAGGCAACCGAGAAACAGCGCCATGAACACCATGCTCACGTAGTCGGCACCTTTGAGCAGCGACAATTCCGGCTGATCGATTTTCACCAGCATCGGCACCGCCACCGCGACGAAAATCCCCGGCACCAGGTTGATATAGAACAGCCAGTGCCAGGATGAAATGTCGGTAATCCAGCCACCAATTACCGGCCCCAGCGTCGGTGCCAAAGAGGCCACCGCGCCAATGGTTGAAGCAGCGATCACCCGTTGTTTGCCAGTGAAAAAAACGAACGCGGTGGTGAACACCAGCGGGATCATCGAACCACCGAGAAACCCTTGCAGGGCGCGGAAGGCGATCATGCTCTGAATGTTCCAGGCTGCGCCGCAGAGCAGGCTGGCCAGGGTGAAACCCACCGCTGAAGCGCAGAACAGCCAGCGTGTCGAGAACACTCGGGACAGCCAACCGGACAGCGGGATCACGATGATTTCGGCAATCAGGTAACTGGTTTGCACCCACGCCGTTTCATCGGTGCCCGCCGAGAGCCCGCCGCCGATGTCACGCAGCGAAGCGGAGACGATCTGGATATCCAGCAGCGCAATGAACATGCCGATGCACATGGTGGCGAAGGCGAAAACCTTGGTCGCCGTTGCCATGTCGGCGGCATTGAACGGTTGCGCGGGGGCGGCGAGGGCGCGGCTCATGGCGCACTGGCCACGGCTGGCGTTTCAGCTTCTTTGCGAGTGTCCACTTCAGCGGTGACCGACAGGCCCGGACGCAGATGGCCGAGCACGCCATCGGCCGGATCAAGCACGATGCGCACCGGCACCCGCTGAACGATTTTGGTGAAGTTGCCCGTGGCGTTTTCCGGCGGCAGCACGCTGAACTGTGAACCACTGGCCGGCGCGAGACTGTCCAGATGACCGTGGAATTCCTGCCCCGAGAGCACGTCGGCATGAATGATCACCCGTTGCCCCGGTGTCATTCGCGATAGCTGATCTTCCTTGAAATTGGCATCGACCCACAGCCCGCTGGCCGGTACCACCGACAGCAGTTGCGAACCGGCCTGGGCATACGCGCCGACCCGCGCCCGGCGATTGCCGATCACACCATCCACCGGGGCCTTCAGTTCGGTGTAACCCACATTCAATTGCGCCAGATCACGTTCGGCGCGAGCCTGCATCAGTGCGGCGCGGGCTTGCTGTTTCTGGGTTTCGATTACGTTCAGCTGACGCTGGGACGCGAGCAATTCAGCCTGGGCCCGGGCGCTGAGGGCTTGGGCGGTCTTGAAGGTGGCGTTGGCGCGTTGGGCGCTTTCCACCGAGACGGCATTGCTGCCGACCAGTTTTTTGTAGCGAGCATCGTCATCCCGTGAACGGGCGGTTTCGGCACCGGCGGCATCAATCCCGGCGCGTGCCTGGCCGATCACCGCGTGTTGCAATTGTTCGGTGGCATCGAGATTGGCGAGCAGCGCTTCTTCGGCAGCCACCGCACCTTCGGCTTTGGCCAGGTTGGCGCGGTAGTCGCGGGAGTCGAGGCGAATCAGTACATCGCCGGCCTTGACCTTCTGGTTGTCGGTCACCAGCACCTCTTCGATATAACCCGCTACCTTCGGCCCGATCACCGTCACATCGCCGCCGATGTAGGCGTCGTCGGTTTCTTCGATGAAACGGCCGGCGGTCCACCAGTGAGTCGCGTACAGCCCGGCGAACACCAGGGCAGCGATGACCGCAGCGAGCAAGATCAACCGTTTGAGCAGGGGAGGTTTGGGGGTGCTCACCGGGACAGCAAGGTCGGGTTCAAGGCTGGGCATGCTGGTCATGGAGATTACCTGTGGGAAACGGGTCTTTATTACGCATGTAATATGACGTAGGTAATATTTTGTGGCAAATCATTTCTGGTGCCGGTCGTCAGGTGCACGGTCGCCAGCCGGGAAGGTGGGATAGCGGTTGAATCGTGCAGGGCGTAAGAAACATCCGGAAAAAAAGCGTGTGGGCACGGACTTTTGCTGCTTGTGCTAGCGTCAATCGAAGATTTGGAAAAGCGCGTAAAACTGGGATTTTGCCAATGGCGGCTCAAATCGATCCTCAAGGAATTCAAAAATAAAACTCGCAAGGAAGCTCGATTATGCCGCTACAACGGCCCATTTCCTCCTTACCGGCCTATGACACCTTTGGAAATCCCTTTCAGGTGAAAGTCTGCGTCGTACCGATGACTAAAGGGTTAGCGAAACAATGGCATGAAAAGGTTCAGCCTCTCGTTAATAGCAATTATTCACATGATGGCGCGACGGACCGCAGAGTTCGCGCTGATGTTGGATGGCGCTGGCCAACGTATCTAAAACTTGTGGGGATCCATAACTACCTCACCCAGATGCCTGGTAATTGCTCCGAAAAAGGAAAGGCAATGTGCGTTGTTGTTTCGAAAGGTGAGCAAACGTTTCCGATCGGGATGCTTTCCATCGTTCCGAAATTGCATTGCAACGTCGAGGGCGTGGAACGGCAGCGCGCTTTTACTTGGTACCTTTCCGATGCACCGTCAGAAGCTTATGAGCAGTTTTTGGGGCAGCCAGCGGTTCGTGGTGTTGCCAAGGCCCTGATTGATTGCACGATTCAAGCTGCTTTGGACGAAGGCAATGACGGAGAAATGCTGTTGCATGCAGATCCCAAAGGAGGCAGGAAGCTCATCGATTTTTACGAGGCCGGATGTAAAATGCGCCGGCTCTCCCCCAATAACGGCTGCGTCACGGTGGTATGGCGCAGGAATCGCCCAGATGAATATTTCCACTTCAACGGGGCAGATGCTCAGGCATTTTCTTCTCGCTATGACGCACGGCGATAGGCGGTCATGGTTCCACTTTGCGCTACGGACTATCGGGAGGTAGAGTAAATTTTATGAATGATGCCAGACCCCAACTTTCAAAGGCCGAGCTTGCCTACGCGCTTCGCGAGATGAAGGGGTTCAATGCCGATCTGGAAACGCAAAGTGGTTACGAAGCATCCGCGGCGTTGCTCTCTGAAATAATGGCTGACCCCGTTCAGCGAGATCAGCTCGTTGCATTGCTGGAGCAATTTGATGAGTGCGCGGCGCAGCGATCGGATGTTAACTGGGTAAATGATGGTTCACCTCTTGACCTGTCCTCAAGATCATTGGTTCTGGATGATCTTTACTTTGATCTTCCAACGGGGGCTGAAGATGCAAGTCTGATATCGGGCTCTTCCGTTGCTACTGTCAAGAATTTCCTGAGTAAGTACAAAGAGGAAATGTCCGCTTCCAATGGTTTTAGGTATGAGTCTCCCCCGTTGACTTGTGACACCTATATGGCGGTGGCCGAACCACGCTCGTATGAATGTCAGAGGTGTCCGGATCATATTTCTTACGATGCCGAGGCTTGGAGCAAAGTGCTGATTTTAGCGAAACAGAAGTTGCAGGACGAGGCGACGCGCCACACTTCATTTTTATCCCGGCTTGCCCAGGTTTTTAACAGGAATGAGCCGCCGGAATGGGAAGTCGAAAAGTGCCCGATCGCCCGGGACTCTATTTTAGTTATCTTGCATCATGGCAATGATCACGCCTCTATCGGTTTTGTAGGCAGCGGTCAGAGTGCTTATGTCATGGTGTCGATCAACGATACTGCGTTGACAATGAATGAGTCTTTCCTAAATACCCAAAAGTTTGCGTCTCGTATCGCGGATTTTTTTACCGATGCTCCCAAGTCCGGCCACAAAGCCATCCACCATATGCTCAAAGCATTGTGACGTGGAGATCTTCAATCCCCCGCGCTTCTACGAGGGATTGGTGAACTGTTTTTGAGCGGCCAACGTGGCACTGGCCACCGTTAACCCATCTGACCATCCCGACTGCAAACCCCAGGTCGAAGGCGCTGTAGCCAATGATCCGCCCGGTCGCGAGCAGTTCGATGGCGCGCAACAACCGCCATTGCTGTTAGCTCATGCTAATTTGCGGATTAACACGCCAAAAAATCATGTCGATATACATAAAAATTAAGTAACCAGAATATGAGCGATCCGTTTATCAAAAACAGCCTGCCGGATTACACCGAAAATGAGTTTGTGAAATTTCTGGAGGAGATATTTAGAGAGGATGTCGCACCGACCGGCGGGCGAGCCGACGTGCTTGTTTTGCATTTCAATAGAATCGTCGGTCACCCCAGTAAAATGAACTTGATCTATCGCCCTGAGCCGGGGGCTGACACATCTGGTGAGGGCATCACCAAGACTATCAAGGAATGGCGAGCCATCAATGGTCTACCCGGATTCAAAGAGTGAGATTTTCTCGCGCGCGAGAATTCTTCAGTTTTCGTGTGCGGGAAATTTTGCCATGGCAAAGATAGAGCCAGGGTCTGTTGACGTGCTCTCTTCCGCGCTAGATCTCCAGTGAACACAAATTCTGTGTACGACGCTGATCAAATGTGTGAGCGAGCTTGCTCCGGGCGGCGATCCGACGATAGCGGCAAGTCAGTCAGCACTCCCACAGGGACCGCGTAACTGTCGTTTGAAGCGGGTCATCAGTGATGACTGGTTGGAAAATCCCTCGGGAATCCAGCATGGAAATGACAAAAACGGAAATCGGAGACGGTCATTTCGGAAACCTCCCACACCCAGAATTTGAGCTTCCCGGTAGGGTCAACGGCCCGGCACCCTGCCGAGACACCCCAAGGAAGAATGAACCATGACCAGAAAGGCCGTTATCGTTTTCAGCGGCGGACAAGACTCGACCACCTGCTTGATCCATGCATTGCCGATGTACGATGAAATTCATTGCATTACGTTTGATTATGGCCAGCGCCATCGTGCGGAAATCGAAGTGGCGCAACAGCTATCAAAACAGCTTGGCGTGAAGGTGCACAAAGTATTAGACACTTCATTGTTGAGCGAACTGGCCATTAGCAGTTTGACGTGCGACCACATTCCAATTGCAAGGAGTACGGGGAACGGCGTGCCTGATACGTTTGTGCCGGGCAGGAATATTCTGTTTTTAACATTGGCTTCTATTTATGCCTACCAAGTGGGTGCTGAAGCTGTCATCACAGGTGTATGTGAAACAGAGTGCTCTGGTTATCCTGATTGTGGTGATGAGTTTGTAAAGGCTATGAACAAAGCCATTGAGTTGGGAATGGATTATAAGTTGCAAGTTGAGACGCCGCTTATGTGGCTGAACAAGGCAGAAATCTGGGCTCTGAGCGATTACTATAATCGCCTGGATTTGATTAACAATCATACGCTTACTTGTTATAGCGGGATAAAAGGAAGTGGGTGTGCCAGTTGTGACGCTTGTCATCTCCGTGCAAAAGGGATGAAAACATATCTGGAAAACAAAACTGATGTCATGAAAAATTTAAAAATAAAACTTAACCTAAGATAGGCAACATATCATGAGGGGTTGGTTTTCAACCCCCTTGTCTCATACCGCTTGCTTGCCTGGCATGCGCTTTTGAAATAGTGATCTTGCCCCATATGCGGGCAAGATATTAAAAACAGCAAAAAACATTTTTATAACTATCTGAATATAGATAATATTAAGTATGTCGCTATTTTGCATGGAGCCGTAAAATGCAATAAAGCAAAAAATAAAGCTGTCTATTATCACCGCAAAGAAAGTGCTGAAAAATATTCGCAGAAATAGAAATCTGGAGTTCGTGAGTTCTTTTATTCTGCAAAGAAGATACGAGTTCACGTATTCAGAAATTAGAAACGATACGGAGGATGCTACTAAGATGGACGACACATGGCCAATAACCTCGTTATAGGATGCATCAAGTTTCCAGCCGGGTAGTCCCGGAAAGTAAGTCGATGCACCAAGCAAGATCATAATAAAGGTGTTACATGAAAATACAAGAAGGATGGCTTTTTTGGCCAGTCTAAGTCCGTAAAATTCATTTAATAAATCAACGATTAAAAATGTCAGTGGGTACAGAAAAACTCCCGGTGTAACGATAATGTCAAGTTGCTCTAAGTAAACGGGTTTTGCTGCACCAATATTTGCAAAAATGTAAAGCGTAAAAAGTAGAAGGTTTAGTACGACGTACATGGCCCACGATTTTTCATGACGGTCAGTCATTTCATATGCTGTCAACGCCGTCCCGCGCGAATAGAACTTTCTATATATATCCTTTATTTCGGCTTTGTTTAAATTGTCTAGTATGTCGCTTTTCATGAGCTTGCCTAAGTTTACCTTGATGATTTTTCCCGTGGAAATAATCATGATTACTGCAAGCTCTTTGCTGTTTTCAAATCCTAATAGTTTATATTTGCTGTTCTCGACTGCGCTTTTGTCAACCATTAAACCTTTCCTCTATAACTTCTCCTACGGTATAAACGACATCGGAATCAATAAGGTTTTCATTGGTTATAAATAATTTCTTTATTCTTTTGTCGTACATCAGTTTTTCTCTATCGCTATTTGAGACTCCTTTTTTTATTATCAACAGGTCCCCAGGTTCATTGGTCCCACTGATTTCGCTCTCAAGAAGCACGCCGATTAAATTGCACGCCGCACCGAAATAGTATGTCAAGGGATGAAGTGTCGCTAACTCACCAATTCTTTTGTCCAAGCTCTGAATAAGCAAGCTTTCTTTGATTATGGGGACTGCGGCTGGATTCATGTTCCCGTGAAGGGAAATACTACTTTCGATTATCTCTTTCTGCTCAAAATCTATGCTTTCTATTTCTTTATAGGATACTCCGAAAAAATCAGAGATTTTGCGAATTGTAGACTGTTGGACGTTTACAACCTTGCCCTCCAAAATGTTGTATATCGTAGTTCTGGTTAAACCAATGGAGTTGCATAGTGATAGTTGTGTTTCTCCGCGACTTTTTATCAAATACTTAATGTTGTTTTTCAAGTTTTCTATTTTTTCTTTTCTGTGCATTAAAAAATCACCGTTTGTTTATTGCTTGAAAAAATCTCCCCGATACAGCTGGTTAACGATGGTGGTGTTGTTTTCAGAGAGCTCTGCATCCTGAATGCCTGAATTATGTGCAAAATAATGCCGCAAGCACGTTGGCAAACGTTAGATAATGTTTCGTGACGGGACGTACGGGCAAATCAAGGAATTTTCTTACAGAAATGAGGAAGTAATAATGATTTTATGTGTGGCACGGTTTAAAACGGCAGAGCCGTCTATTTTTTTGTAGTCGTCGAATCTAGTGGGGATGTACGAATATTAACCACTTATAATCATTTTTTTGCACAGATGTTCACTTGTTTGATTAACAAAGTTAAATTTATTATTAATGTATTTACCTCTCTAATAACACGCGTACAGTAAGCAGCCTTGTCCCGGCTGGCAGTGTGGGACTTGCATTTTTTAACTTTGCAAGGAGCTCTGTTATGAAAAAATCCGTCACCAAATCCGCGGAATCACCAAACGATTCCCCCAACGACACCGTCGACTCATCCAGTCCCGCCAAAGTCACCGAACAACTCGTCAGCGTGCCCCTGCGCAATCACACACTTCCCAAATCCACCAACTATTTCTTCGCCGTCGTTCCGGATGTCGACACGGAATCCCTGCTCTGTCACGCCTCTGAAACCCTCGCTTCCCTCAGTGTCATGGCCACCGATCTCGCCCGTGAACTGGAAGGCCCTCGTCGCCATGTCATTGTGGGTATTCAGCAACTGTCCGCGCTGGGCGAATTGCTGGTCAATCGAGCGCTGGACAACCTGGAACCGCCCCGGGGATCGTCTGACGTGCCGTCCAACTGCCAACGCTGAATAGTCGTGTGCCTTTACCCAATGGAGGTTTTTCATCATGGATCGATACATGCCTATCACTGGCATCGACTGCAACATCCCATCATTGCTGATCGACACTGAAGCACCACTGGACGTGTTGCATGAAACCGCGGCCTACCGCATTCGTACCGCAACGCAACTGCTGGAGAGCATTGCGTTTGGCGAGGGTGTCCACAGTGAGCTGGCGCGGGTGTTGGTGACTTCACTGCGCGATGGCTGTGATTTGATGGATGTCGTCGGGCGACGATTGCAGGGGCAGGTTTCAGCGTAGAAAAAAGGGCGCCTTTGGGCGTGATGCCAGTCAGTTAAGCAATTTCAGCTGCGCCGCACTTCCTTGTAGCAGCTGGCGAAGCCTGCGTTCGGCTGCGTAGCAGTCGTAAAACCTGAGTTTGCGGTCTTCCTGAAACATCGCATCGTCTGATTTCACGACTGCTGCGCAGCCGAACGCAGGCTTCGCCAGCTGCTACAAGGTTTGCGTTGCGGCTGAAATGGCTTAACTGATCGGCATTATGTCTTTCGGCGCCCATACACAAGGTCACCAGCGGATTGGCAAAGGCGCAAAAACCTGTGTAGCGCCGATCTGGAATCCGTTGCTTCCGGTTAATAGGAAGCATTACTATTCACGCCCCGTCTTCACAGCACACCGCAATGACCCCCAAGCTGCACCGCAGACACGGCTTTTTCGAGCATTACGAAGAGTTGGTCGGGACCTGGACCCGTCGCCTGAGAAATCGTCAGCAGGCTGAGGACCTGACCCACGACACCTTCGTGAGGGTGCTTGAGTCCGATTCGGCGACGGTTGCACAACCTCGGGCGTATTTGCACCAGACCGCACGCAACATCGCGGTGGATGGTTATCGGCGGGAGGATCGGCGGGGCGCCATGGAGTCGGAGGCGGTTGATCACAGTGTGTCGTCGTCCGGCGACCCGGAGCATTTCATGCATGCGATCCAGTTGGCTGACTCCATCGAACGGGCGCTCACCGAGCTGCCGGTCAACTGCCGCAAGGTGTTTGTCTGGCAGAAGATCGAAGGCCTGACCCAGGCCGAAATCGCCGAACGCCTGGGACTGTCCAAGAACATGGTGGAAAAGTATATGATCCGCACGCTGCGGCATCTGCGCGACCGCCTTGACGGATTGCAGCCATGATGTGCGGTGGCTTTTGTAGGAGCTGGCGAAGCCTGCGATCTTTTGGTGGCATTGAAATCGCTGGAGATCAAGATCAAAAGATCGCAGCCTGCGGCAGCTCCTACGTAAGGCAGATCTTCCGTGCCTTCTCATCCCCAGCCAAACAGGAACTTCCATGATGGATACTCGTGATTGTGCGTGCGGGCAAACAACGGTTCGCGACGATGCGGCGCGGTGGTTTGTGCGTTTGCAGGAACCTGCGATCAATGTCGAAGAGTACAGGCATTTCGAAGCCTGGCTGGACGAACACCCTCAGCATCGCGATGAATTCCGGTTGCTCCAGGGTTTGTGGACGGCGGCTGATTTGCTGCCGGCGGCGCGTCTGCAAGCCTTGTGTGAAACCCCTCCAGTGCGCAGGAAACGTCGCCCGCTGGTGCGTTATGCAGTGGCCGCCAGTGTGTTGGCCGTCGCACTCGGGTTGGGGTTGTTCAGCGGTTTGAATCACCCGGCGATCTACACCGCCGAATTTTCCACGGCCCTGGGCGAGCGACGTCATGTGGCGTTGCCGGACGGTTCGGTGATCGACCTGAACAGCCGCAGCCGCGTTCAGGTGCGCTATGAAAACGACCGTCGCAGTATCGAGCTGACGCAGGGCGAAGCGATGTTCAGCGTCGAGCACGACACTCGCCGGCCCTTCGTGGTCGAGGCCGGTAGCGGCAAGGTTACGGTCACCGGCACCCGTTTTGATGTGCGCCGCGACACCGCCCAAACCCGGGTCGTGGTGGAGCAGGGCACCGTCAAGGTTCAGGGTCACGCAGCGGCGGACAGCGATTTCATCAGCCTCACGGCTGGCCTCGGTACGCACATCGATGCCCAGGGCAAAGTGGCCGCTGCCTACGCGGTCAACCCTGCGGAGCTGACCGCCTGGCGTAGCGGCAAACTGGTGTTCACCAACGCCAGACTCAGCGACGTCGCCGAGGAAGTCTCGCGCTATCGGGAGAAACCGCTCACCGTCGGCAACGACAAAGTGGGCAATCTGCGCCTGACCAGCGTGTTCAAATCCGACAACACCGACGCACTGCTCAAGGCCTTGCCGAGCATTCTGCCGGTGGCCGTGCGCACCCTCGATGACGGCAGTCAGGAAATAATTTCAAAATAAATTCAGGTTTTTTTCGAGTTGATCGTCTTCCTGTCCAACTGCAACTGGTTTGCATTAACAGGCGCACACTCTTGCGATCCACAGGACTACGTTCGACGTGAAAAAATCCACCGCTAAAAACAACAAATTACCTTGGTTGCGCCTCGCTCTCGCCCTGGCTGTCACCGCGGCGCTGCCCCAGGCCTTTGCCTCCGACGCGATTCACATCCCGGCGCAACCCCTGGGTCAGGCCTTGAGTGAACTGGGTCAGCAAACCTCGCTGCAGGTGTTCTTCAGCCCTGAGCTGGTCGCCGGCAAACAGGCCCCGGCGGTGGACGGCAACCTTTCGCCAGAAGATGCGCTGCGCCAACTGCTGCAAGGCAGCGGTCTGCAATACCAGATCGACGAAGGTTCGGTCACGTTGATGCCAGCCCCGACTTCGGCTGCCAACGGCCCTTTGGAATTGGGCGTGACCGACATCAAGGTAGTCGGCGACTGGCTCGGTGACGCCGATGCCGCCGTGGTGCAGAACCACCCCGGCGCGCGTACGGTGATTCGCCGTGAGGCGATGGTCGAGCAGGGCGCAATGAACGTCGGCGACGTGCTGAAGCGCGTGCCCGGTGTTCAAGTGCAGGACGCCAACGGCACCGGTGGCAGCGACATTTCCCTGAACGTCGGCGTGCGCGGCCTGACTTCACGCCTGTCGCCACGCTCCACCGTGCTGATTGACGGCGTGCCGGCAGCGTTCGCCCCGTACGGCCAGCCGCAGTTGTCCATGGCACCGATTTCCTCCGGTAACCTCGACAGCATCGACGTGGTTCGCGGCGCCGGCTCCGTGCGTTACGGGCCGCAGAACGTCGGTGGAGTGATCAACTTCGTTACTCGCGCGATTCCGGAGAAAGCCACGGGTGAAATCGGCTCGACCCTGGAAACCTCCCAGCACGGTGGCTGGAAGCACATCGACACGGCGTTTCTCGGCGGCACCGCGGACAACGGCATCGGCATGGCGCTGCTGTACTCGGGCGTGAACGGCAACGGTTACCGTGAACGCAACAACGGCAACGACATCGACGACGTGATCCTCAAGACCCACTGGGCACCCACCGATGTGGACGATTTCAGCCTCAACTTTCACTACTACGACGCCAGCGCCGACATGCCCGGCGGCCTGACCCAGGCGCAGTACGACGCCGATCCGTTCCAATCCGACCGCAACAACGACAACTTCAGCGGACGCCGCAAGGACGTCTCGTTCAAGTGGGCACGGCAGATCGACGATCGTACCCAGGCCGAAGTGCTGACCTACTATTCCGACAGCTTCCGTGGCAGCAACATCGCCGCTCGCGATCAGAAAACCCTCGGCTCGTTCCCGCGTACTTACTACACCTTCGGGATTGAGCCGCGGGTGTCCCGTGTGTTCGACGTCGGCCCGACCACCCAGGAAGTCAGTGTCGGTTATCGTTACCTCAAGGAAGGCATGCACGAAGAGGCGAGCCGCCTGGCGCTGGTCAACAACGAGCCGGTCGCGACCAAGAGCTCGGACGGCCATGTCTATCAGGACCGCACCGGTGGCACTGAAGCCAACTCGGTGTACGTCGATAACAAAATCGACGTCGGTAACTGGACCATCACCCCCGGCATCCGCTTTGAACATATCAGCACCGACTGGCACGACCGCCCGGTGCTCGACACCGCCGGCAAACCGGTGCTGGAAAAGAACCGCAGCATCGAAAGCAACGAGCCGCTGCCGGCCCTGAGCGTGATGTATCACGTGTCGGAAGAGTGGAAGCTGTTCGCCAACTACGAAACCTCGTTCGGCAGCCTGCAGTATTTCCAGCTCGGCCAGGGTGGCGCGGGTGACGAACCGGCCAATGGCCTGGAACCGGAAAAGGCCAAGACCTACGAGGTCGGCACGCGCTACAACAATGATGTGTGGGGCGGGGAAGTGACGCTGTTCTACATCGACTTCGATAAAGAGCTGCAATACATCAGCAACGATGCAGGCTGGACCAACCTCGGCGCGACCACGCACCAGGGCATCGAGGCGTCGGTGCACTACGACATGGCGGCGCTGGACCCACGGCTCGACGGCTTGACCGCCAATGCCGGTTTCACCTACACGCGCGCCGTTTATGAAGGTGAGATCCCGGGCTTCAAGGGCCGTGACCTGCCGTTCTATTCGCGTCAGGTGGCGACTGCCGGCCTGCGTTACGACATCAACCGCTGGACCTACAACCTCGATGCGTTTGCCCAGTCCAAGCAGCGTTCGCCGGGTGTGGCTGTGAACGCTGATGGCAGTTTCAGTGGCAACTACATCACCGAAGGCACCGCGGACGGTCAGTACGGCGACATTCCGGGCTACGTCACCTGGAACGTACGCGGCGGTTATGACTTCGGCGCGACGCTTTCGAACCTGAAAGTCGGCGCCGGGGTGAAGAACGTTTTCGACAAGCAGTACTTCACCCGTTCCAGCGACAACAACTCGGGGATGTACGTTGGCGCACCGCGCACGTTCTTTGTGCAGGCCAGCGTCGGGTTTTAACGGCTGAAGATCAAAAGATCGCAGCCTCCGGCAGCTCCTACAGGATGTACGCCATCCAAATGTAGGAGCTGCCGGAGGCTGCGATCTTTTCGCTTTCAGACCTTCAACACCTTCCCGCCAATGGCCACCGCCACCAGCAACACCGCCATCAACCCGAAGGCAAAACTCAAACTGCTGCCGTGGGCGATAAACCCGATCAAAGCAGGCCCCGCAAGAATGCCCGCATAACCCAACGTGGTAATGGCCGGCACGGCGACGCTTTCGGGCATCACCGTCTGTTTGCCCACTGCGGTGTACAGCACCGGCACAATGTTCGAACAACCCGCCCCCAAGAATGCATAACCCACCAGCGCCGCTTCCCAACTCGGGGCGAAGGTCGCCACAAACAGGCCCGCTGCGGCCGTCAACCCACCGAACACAATCACCTTGGTTGCGCCGAGACGACGCACGATCGAATCACCGGTCAATCGTCCGACGGTCATGGTCAACGCAAACGCCGCGTAACCCAGCCCCGCATAAGCGGTATCGATCCCGCGTTCCTGCGCCAGGAACACCGCGCTCCAGTCGAGCGCCGCGCCTTCGGCGAGGAACACGATGAAACACATCCCGCCGATGAACAGCACGATGCCATGGGGAACGGCAAACGCCGGCCCCGAACTTTCGCTGCCGTAGGGCAATAGGTGCGGCGCGGCCTTGGCCAGGGCGATCAGCAGCATCACGATCACCACCAGCGTCGCCCCCAGCGGTGAAACCCCAAAGCCGAGCAGGGCGCTGACGCCCGCTGCACCGACAATCCCGCCGAGGCTGAACAGCCCATGGAAACCCGACATCATGGTCTTGCCGCTGGCCCGTTCAACGATCACCGCTTGCAGGTTCACCGTCGAATCCACCGTGCCCAGCCCCGCGCCGAACATGAACAACGCGGCAATCAATGCCGGAATCGACGTCACCGTCGCCAATAGCGGTAGGGCCGCACAGATCAGCAACACCCCGGCGCTCACCACCCGGCGACAGCCGAAACGTGTGGCCAGAAGCCCCGCCATTGGCATCGCCAGAATCGACCCCACCCCCAGGCACAACAGCAGCAAACCGAGCGTCCCTTCATCCAGTCCGGCCCGCGCCTTGGCGTAGGGCACCAGCGGCGCCCACGCGGCGATGCCGAAACCGGCTATGAAAAAGGCGATGCGCGTGGACATCTGTTCCAGGCGTCCGGGAACAAATGCGGTTTGAGTGTTGAGGTTGGTCATATCAATCCTTGGCAAAAAACGTCGCGTACAAGGGACACTGACTCACCGGTGAGGGTTCGATCAGCGTCCGCACAAGTTCGCGGTGAGGCAGGGTGACATCCTTGCACAGCCTGACCCTCCATCGCGAGCGCGGGTGTCAGTACCGTTCGCACAATTCGTGCAGGCGTTCGTCCCGCACTTGCAGAATTTCGAACAAACCCAATGCCCGTAACGCCGGCAAAGCCTCGACGATGTCGTGCTCGGCCAGCCGCCGTTGTTCTTCGCTGGCACCCGGATCGGCAAGCCTGCGCGCGTTGATCAAAAAAGCCCCGACTGTGCCTTTGCGCACAGCAATGCCGTTGAATTGGCCTTGGTCGAGATGATCGGGAAGCAGGTCTTCAGCGCGCATAAGGGTGTCCCTTCTTTTGAATGAGTGCTCAGCCTAAAACGCTGTTCATGGCTAAACTGCGTCATCCAGGTCATTCGATAACGTAAAACTGCCAATGGTTAAACCGCTGATATCCACTGAACTGGCGCAGTCTTCCACGGCGGCGCGGGTGATCGCCGTCACTCAGGACAGCCCGGTCGAGCGCCAAAGTGCCTTGCACCAGCATGCCCGCGGCCAATTGCTGGGGGCACGGCGCGGTTTGCTGTCTGTGGACGCGGCTGATCATCATTGGGTGGTGCCGGCCACCCACGCGGTTTGGATTCCGCCGGACTGCCTGCACGGCCTGCGTTCCCACGGCCCGTTCCATGGCTGGAGCGTCTATGTGGCGGCGTCGGCTTGTGCCGAGTTACCGGAGCAGCCGTGCATCATCGCGACCTCGGGCCTGCTCCGAGAGGCCGTCGACCGCGCTGCGACTTGGGGGGAGGGCGCGCTCGATGAGCGACAGGAACGTGTCGCCCAACTCATTCTCGATGAAATCGCCGCAGCGCCCGCCGAACCTTTCGGCCTGCCGCTGCCCCACGATCCGCGATTGCGCCGGATCACCCAGGCGCTGGTCGATGACCTGGCAGACAACCGCTCACTGGAGCAATGGGCGCAGTGGGGCGGTGTATCGGCGCGAACCCTGGCCCGACGCTTCATCAGCGAAACCGGCTTCACCTTCAGCCAATGGCGCCGGCGCGCACGGTTGTTGCGCGCACTGGAGCTTTTGGCGGCAGGGGAGGCGGTGACGATGATTGCGTTGGAACTGGGTTATGAAAACGTCAGCGCGTTTATTGCGATGTTTCGACGCACGTTTGGAGTGACGCCGGGGCGGTATTTTGCTGAGTCGTGAAGGGTTTTATTCGGCGTTATCTTTGGGCCAGCAAATCGCAACCACACCACCGGCCAAGCTTAAGAAAAATAGCACTTTGGCCGCCATGAACGCGACGTCCACGTCACCGGAGACTCTTCCACCGCCGGAGGCTGCGCCAGCGATACCGCCCAGTCCGATCAGTGCACTGAAAATTGAAATGGCCAGCAATATGGCGGCGAGTATTCCGAGTGTTTTACGCATGATGTAACTCCTTAATTGTTGGGTCTTCCATGGGGGATTCGGGTTATAGCGCTGGGCGCCGATCTGGGTGTTCGGCGTCGAAGCCTTGTTTGGGGTGGGCGGGTAGTGGGTGGTCTTTCATGAGGTTTGGGAAGCGTAACTTAGGATTAGCATTAAGTTGCTGCCACAGGTCGGAGTAAAAGTTGTACAGCTTTTCGTTAGGTTGGTAGCCGTAGTTATATATAGGCTGAGGTTGTTCCTCAAATACGCCTTGTAGGTTGCTTAGTCCTATAGTGCTGCCTAGTTCCGCGGCACGTTGATAATAGAATAGAGCGCGTGGTTTGTTTTTCTTCGCGGTATCATAAAAGCTCGCGGTTTTTTCTATGGCGTCTGGATTGTCCTGAGCTCCCGCGCATCGATAGTAACGCTCAGCCATGTCGTCATCCTGTTTGTCCCTAGGGAGCCCAAAAGCAAAGTATTGGCCCAGCTGCACCTGTGCCATTGGATTACCTAGCTGTGCTGCCTGAAACATATAGGAGCTGGCCATGCGTTCCGACTTAAGTACTCCTCTACCATTCTCTACAACTACTGCCCAGTTGTAGTAACCCAACGGAACCTTGAGTTTTACCATCCGCTCGTAGAGATCGATCATCTTGTTTGTGTCTTGTTCAACCCCCGGCTGTCCAGGCCACCCGGTGCGATAGAGCGCCGCCATATTGTGCATGGCCTTCCAATGATCTTTAGCGATGGCTTTGTCGTAAAGACCAACAATTGCTACCCAGTCTTTGACGCCTCGCACTTTCTCCAAAACGCGTGCCTGTTGAAACCAGCTCTCGGCCTTCGCATCCAGCGGCGGGTTGTGGTCTTTTTCATAGGCACAGGTAAAGGTTGGATAGGCCATGGCTGGAGTTCCGCTCAGCAAACTATAAAGAGCGATGCATAAAGCAGCAGATTTTGCGGTAGCCACAGGTCCTCCCGGTGTCGATGTGTCATGAATTAAGAATGTTGAATGACAAGCGAGTCATATTTCCGGTCTACGGTCTGGGTGTTCTGCGTCGAAGCCTTGTTTGGGATGGGCGGGTAGCGGGTGGTCTTTCATCAAATTAGGGAAACGCAATTCAGGGTTGCTATTTAGTTGCTCCCATAGGTCAGAATACAATTCATGAAGCTTTTGATCTGGCTGATACCCAAAGTTATATATTGGTCGGGGTGTAGATTCAAAAGCTCCTTTCAGATTGTTTAACCCTGAAGAACTACCCAGTGATGCGGCGCGTTGATAATAGAATAGTGCGAGAGGCATGTTTTCTTTAGAGATCTTATAAAATGCGGCTGTTTCGATAATTGCATCCTGCGAGTCTTGAGCGCCAGCGCATCGAAAGTAGGGCTCAGCCATTCGATCGTCTTGTTTATCCCTAGGCAATTGGAACGCAAAGTAATTTCCTATGCGCACCTGAGCCAATGGATTGCCCAATTGCGCTGCCTGAAATATATAGGAGCTGGCCATCCGGTCCGATTTCAATACCCCATGCCCGTTCTCGGACACGACAGCCCAATCGTAGTAACCCAGCGGGACTTTGAGCTTTACCATACGTTCATAGAGATCAAGCATCTTGCTAGTGTCCTGTTCAACACCTGGCTGTCCTGGCCAACCCGTGCGATAGAGTCCCGCCAGGTTGTGCATCGCCTTCCAATGATCTTTGGCGATGGCTTTTTCGTAGAGACCGACGATGGTTTGCCAGTCTTTTACGCCTCGTACCTTCTCCAAAGCGCGGGCCTGTTGAAACCAGCGCTCGGCCTCCGCATCCAGCGGCGGGTTGTGGTCTTTTTCATAGGCGCAGGTAAAGGTTGGATAGGCCATGGCTGGAGCTCCGCTCAACAAACTATAAAGAGCAATGCATAAAACAGCAGATTTAGCGGCAGCCACAGGTCCCTTCCAGTGTCGATGTGTCATGAATTAAGGGTGCTGAATGACAAACAAATCATATTTCCGGTCTGCGGTCTGGGTGTTCTGCGTCAAAGCCTTGTTTGGGGTGAGCAGGGAGCGGGTGATCCTTCATCAGATTTGGAAAGCGCAGTTCTGGATCTTCTTTCAGCTGAACTCGTAATTGTTTGTACAACGCATCCTGCTTCTCATCCGGCCGGTACCACATTGCGTCATGAGGGAGTGAGTCCTTATCGAAGATGTCTGCCATCACTAAAGCGGCGCCAGCATGCCCCTGCGATACAGCGATCTGATAAAAACTGAGTGCCTTCGGGTAGTTGTGGGCAACAATATTGTAATAATCGCCTAACTCATAGTTTGCTTGCCCATACCCTTGATCAGCGGCGCACTGTGTAATCTTAAGACCAAGCTCGATATTTTTTGCCTCGTAAATGTAGCGTTTGCCAAGCTCTGTCTGGGCCGCCGGGTTCCCTAGTTTTGCGGCTTTGTTTAGAAACGCGATGCCGTCGGAGGCTGGGTTGGTGACTCCTGTCGTATTACCTATCATTGCCGCCATGTCGTAGTAACCCTGCGGAATATTCAGTTCCACCATCTTCTGATAGAGATCAAGGGCTTTCTGCGTATCTTTTTCTACGCCTCCTGGCCAGCCCGTTCTGTAAAGAGCCGCAAGGTTGTGCATGGCCTTCCAATGATTTCGCTCGGCAGCTTTCGAGTACAGCTCAACAATTCGATCCCAAGGTCTGAGCGTATCGGGTTTGGCCAGCAACGCGGCATCTCGGTACCAAGCATCAGCGTCAGGATCGAGAGCTGGCAAGTTGTCGACTTCATGGACGCATATATAGGAGTCAGACGTAGCCATCGCTGAACCTCCAATGCTGATAGATAAGGCGAACACGAAAAAGAGGGCGAATTGATTCATTAAAAGCGATATCCATCTCATAAATAAATCCATCCTCCTTTTCCACTGAAATCGCACGGCGTGATTACTGAGGCTTGATGCTCTCAGTCAATTTCAAGAACCGCGGAACCACCGCTTCGGGTGGCGGCGTCAGGTCTTTCAGTCCATCGGTGCCTTGCTTGAATGTGAACATCTGCACGGCCATCAATGGACTGGCTAGACCACCGACATGCGCAATGGCAAACCAGGCGCGTTCTTGCTCGCCGGACTCGGGGCGAGGGTCCAGACGCCAGCCTTCAAGGGTGGTCATCCGCTCACCGAAATAGAACTTCTCCATGATCTTCGACTTTTTCCATTTTTCTGCGTTGTAGCCAGGGTTGTGGTCGGTGTCGTAGGTACCTGCAGTGGCTTTGGTTGGGTTGTCTTGCGAAGCGTTGATCATTGTCATGATTACGTTTGGCGTACTGGTGAATCGCAGGCTGTTTTTAATGCTAAAAGCGGTTTTGCCATTGTCATGGATAAAGCCATAGGGCATGCAGATGCCAGGGCTTTTTGGCACATGGTAGAGTTCACGAGGTTCGAAGCGAGCGATAAGCCCTTTTATGTCTTCTGTCGAATTTTTACCTGGAGTGTTAAAGCTAAAATAATAAATGCGATTATTGCGCAAAAGCAAAACTTTAGAAGGAGTGTTTTTGCTGCCAAAGACGTAAGAGTTTGGGATGTTAAGTTTGTGCTCGAGAGTCGTATCTGTGGTTGAATCTTCGAGAACTTTTATATCTTTCTTTAGACTCTCAATGACGTCGGCGCTGTAGTTCATGTCTTGAATGCTTTGTAGTCGGCCTTTCTTGATGTCTATCTTTTCGAGTGCTTCTTTTTTTGATATCTCATTGGTGTGAAGTATTGCATTGCGTTGTGTTTCGAATTCATGAGGTGTGGTAATGTCGCTTACTCGAACGGTAAGGCCACTGTAGTTGTAGGTTAAGTATTCGTTCTCAGAGCTTATATTCTTGCTGAATGTATGGCCGCCACCTTCACTGATTAAGTTGTTGTTGGTGGGGTATGTTGCCCATTCTATCGCTTCTGGTGCGTCGAAAGTATATCGTCCCAAGCATTCTTTTTTAGGTGTGTCGGCGTGAGCAGATCCCATTGTGATGATAAAAAATGCTGCTATTAAATGAAATTGAAATTTCATGAGTTTTTAATCTCGTCACGATCGTCAATGTCGGAACTAGCAAGCACGCGATCACCGTTCTCGTCCAGAATGTTTGCGATGATTGTCATATTTAATCCCGAGTCATTATTTTCTTTCCATGTCCATTTTACTGGAAGGTAGGTGATGAATCCTTTGACTCCGGCCGGCGACGGGTAAGCTTTTACATCACTCAAGCTTTCACTTTCCCAGAACCTTTTTTCATAGGGCATAGGGTCAATTAACTTTCCTCCCGCACCTATGTTGTCAGGATCTCTGTATTCCCACGTGGGCCAGATAGAAGTAGGATGTTTGAGTTTCTTATTTTGAGGGATAAAGCTAAAGCTCTCTTCGTAGGCATCAGTGTTTTGTTTGGCCTGTATCTGGATGGCTCTCCAGGTTTCCTCTGATGCCGGTTGGTCAAGATACTTTTCCAAGTGAGCCGCTGCTGCAACGGAAGAGCTCTTAGTAATGCTTAAACCAAAATGTTTTTTCCAGAGGTCCTTTCGCAGCTTGTTAATAGTTTGCCCAACTTGGTGACTTTCCTTTCCATCAAGCTTGGCAGTTGTAGGGCTACTGTCGCGAACAATAACCGCGAGTTCGGAGTCGCGCCTGCCCCACAAACTGCGATCATTAATGTTCGCGCTTCCCAAAATCGCTACTCGATCATCAGCAATTAGTAGCTTGCTGTGCACGTAAATCTGTTCAGTAACTACCCGGCCATCAAGACTATCCCAAGTGCGCAAATTGAGTAAGGTTAGATACTTTGACCAGTCTTGCTGAGCATATACGGGGTTTTTTTTACTATCTTGACGCTCAATTATCTTCTCCGCCTCTTCCCTCGTGCACTTGCGATCCATCATGGCCTTGATCGCCATATGCCGCTGAATCCGCTTCACCAGACTCTGCTCGCCAAACACCAGACTCTGCATGGTCAGGTGAACCTGGTGCATGAGGTTTAGCACGTTCAGCGCCCCTTCCGGGTGCACCGGTAAAATCATGTACACGTGGAATGGACGTTCCTCCGTGATGGCTCGTCCAATCCGATCAGCCAGGGCTTTGCCGATGCTGTTGGAGAGTTTTTCTTCCTTGCCGAGTTTTTTAGTGAGCCAGCCCTGCGCATTGGTTTGCCAGATAGCGAAGAACCCATCGAGAAACTTTCGAGCCTCTTCATTGCGCTGTTTGCCGATAGCGTTGACTTCCTGCCAGTTGATTTCGGCAAAGTCTTCCTTTTCCAATGCTTTTCGCAGGTTGATTCGCGATACATAGTCCTGCCGCAAACTGGACGGGTCGCGCAGACTGGCCATCGGGCCGGACAATGGTTTGCCAGCAGGTAGCTCCCCCTCATCCCCAAATTCGGTCTGAAAGAACTGGTTCTCAATGTAGATGAAATGCTGCGAACTCGAGATGGCCTGCAACATGGCGCTGTGGCAGTTGGCCTGGACGCCGCCGGTATTGATGCCGGGAGGGACTGGCAGGTGGACGTTGGATTTGCTTCGGCCTTTAGCCTCTTGGGCGGTCATGTTCGCTGAGGCGCTGCGTAACACTTGCACGCTGACGCCGCCGCGGAGCATTTCCGGTGGTGTCGGGAGGGATTGAGGTTGGTTGATCCACACCGGTTTCGGCGTGGGCAGATTCAGTTGGATACGGTTGTTCAGGTCCAGGTGATTGGTCAGTCCGGCATCTTTGGCGAGCATGTTCAGCCATTCCATGACCGCCACGATGACGTTGGTTTTCTCCAGTTTCTTGATGTCGGCAATGTACGCCTGCTGGCCATTCCAGCGGTCGATGAAGTTGCGCGACAAGTCATAGACCGACGGGCCTTCGATACGACTGTGGACATCCTGCCACGGCATGCGCGGCTGATCGTCGGCCAGTCGACTGTAGTCTGAAGAGGCCAGAGGCTGTGGCTCGTGCTCGAGGTAGTAGAACGGTTCCTCGCGGTTTTCCAGGCGGCTCTGCAGCAGCGCATAGAAGTGTCCGAGCAGGGATGTGCCGACTTCGTTGATGTCGTTCAACCAACCCATTTTCTCTGCCGGCAGAGCGTCGTAGCCTTTATCGCAGAACATCGCGATCATCCGGCCCAGGTCGGTGGCGCTCATCCATTTGTTGATCAGCTCATAGCTTTTCAAGCGCAGGGCCGCTTGCAGGTTACCAACGGTGCCTTCGACTTCTCTGATCCAGACTTTCACCTGGCCTTTCAAGGGTTCAGCGATGGGCAGGTTTTCCCAGTTGCGTTTGATCAGCGCCGATATCTGTCGAATAACCGCGTCGGTCAGGTATTTTCTGGTTGAAGCCAACGGGTCGATTGCACCGATCTGTTCCTTGAAGCTGTTGCCGGCCTTGGACATCCATTCGATAGCGGGTGCCGCCGGGCTGGCGAAGAAGTTCTGAATGGTCGCGCCGGCGTTGATGACGCCATCGGTGGCAGGCAACGGTACTTTGACGACGCCCGGCAGGACAGGGACGTGACCGGCCGGCCTGGACAAGTCGAACAGCGTGGCCATCAGCAGGCCGGTGCGGCTGACGTGCTTGTGCATGTCCATCCAGCCCAGGTGCGGGATTCCGGGATTGTAGGCGTCGTTGCCTTGGCGGGAGCGAGCATCGAGGCTGAAGTTGTTGTCATCGCGTCGGCCGTAGGCAAGGTCAATGCCGCCGACGTAGCCGATCTTGTTGTCGATCACTACGCACTTCTGGTGATGGGAAAAGGTCGAGCCCAGGCCTTTCATGTCGCTCTGCTGGATCGCCGGGGTACAGAACGCCCGAGCACCTTTCAGGCCGGCATTGAGTTGAAAGATCGCCAGCATGGTTTCGAAATCATGGGTGCCGACACTCGCCGCCGGACTCAGCCAGGGCATGACGAAGACTTTTAGCGTCGGATTGGCCTTGAGTGCGTTGTGCAGGCATTCCCAAAGGCTTTGTTTTCCATCCAGCGTCACGTCGTAGTTGATCTGCCAACCGGTGATGAAGATGGATTTTGTTGCTCCGGCAATCGCGCCGGCGAGGTCCTTGTAGTAGTCCTCACCTGTGGTGAAAAAACGTACTTGGTTGCCGCTGCGTTTGGGGGCGAATGCAGATTCGTCCTGAATAAAGAAATCCGGCGCATTGACCGCCGGCAGGGCTTTGCCCTCGGCGGTGTTGATCTGGCTGATTTCTTTGTGGCGAATGCCGTTATAAGGCGTTGCGGAATTCGTCATGGTCATCCCTGGCTTGCAGTTGACTGTACAGATCGCCTTCAACGAGCAAATCCTGTTTGCTGCGTTCGTTGTTCGCGGTGCTGATAGTGCGGTGTTTTGTGCTGTCATGAAAGTCCAGCGCGGCGAGGGCGAAGCGCTCCTTGTCAGCCGCCGAGGGCTCTTGGTGAAGCGCGACCGGCACGCGTTGGCCCGGATAACACAGCCACAACGGGCCTTTCTTTGAATAGGCTTCGGATAGCTTGAGGCGTTGCGGCTCATCGATATTGACCCGTCCGTCTTCGCCGGTCTTACCTTCGAGCAGCGGTTTATCTTCGCCGTCCTGAACGATCTTCCAGGAGGTGTGGGCCAATGGGAAACCTTCATCGCCAGGGACGTCAGTCAACTTGATGTCGAAAAAGTACTCCTTTGGCTTGGATTCCAGTTTAGGCGGCACAACCCCGGGTTGGGCCGTTCCCAGCAGATTGCCAGCCGCCGCTGACGGGGCGGGTATCGGCAACACCGGCATCAAAATCGCAATCCCGGAACCATTCCCGGCAGCACCGCCAGCATTGATTTTCACCACCGGCCCAACCACGGTAATCCCGCCGGCATCCAGCTTGATGAAACTCCCGCCAGCCTTGACCGTGAGCTCCATCCCAGCCTCGATCACCATCTTGTCACCCGCTTTAAGGTGAATCTCTTTCCCCGCGCTCATCAATTGCGCAGTACCCAGTTTGATGTGCTGGTTCTGGCCGACAGTGAGGTGATCGTTGGCTTTCACTTCCACTTTGCGATCCGCAATCGTGGTGCGATGTTCTTCAGCTTTGAGCTCGGTGTAAGTGTTCTTCTCCACGGTGTCATGCCGCTCATTCCCAACTCGAATCTTCTGATCATGCTCAACGTTTTCATCCCAATCCCGCTGGGCATGGATGAAGATCTGTTCCGCGCCTTTCTTGTCTTCAATCCGCAATTCATTAAACCCACCACCGCCTGGTGAGCTGAGGGTTTTGAACACGGTGCGAGTCTTGTTCGCCGGCAAGTCGTAGGGAACCTGGTTTTCCTTGTGGTACAGGCAACCGGTCACCACGGGCTGATCGGGGTCGCCTTCGAGGAAGGTCACCAGCACTTCCATGCCGATGCGCGGGATGGCGATGGCGCCATAACGATCGCCGGCCCAGCTCGAGGAGACGCGCATCCAGCAGCTGGTTTTGTCGTCGGCCAAACCTTCGCGGTCCCAGTGGAATTGCACTTTGATGCGGCCGTACTGGTCGCAGTGGATTTCCTCACCTTTGGGACCGGTGACCATGGCGGTCTGGCTGCCGAGCACACGCGGTTTCGGGTGTTGCAGCGCGGGGCGGTAGAACACGTCCCACGGCGTGGCGAGGAAGCGGTTGCGGTAGCCCTGGTGGAAGTCGTCCTTGTTGGCGGTGGTGTCGCTGGTGACCGACTCTTCGAGGACTTGGGGCTGTTTGCCTTCGTGGACGATTTCGGTGAGCAACCAGAGGTCGTTCCACTCGGTGCACGGGTGGTCGGAGAGTTCCAGGAAGTGGCCGCTGACCAAACGCGTCTGATCGCTTTTGCCTTCGGCCTGGCGGTAGTCGGCGCGGTGGCGTTCGAGGGCGCGTTGGCTGAGGAATTTTCCGCGCGCGCGGTCGATGAAGCGGCCGGGGTAATCGTAGTCTTCCAGGTCCGGCGCGTCGCTTTGCGCTTCGGGTTTGTAGGCGGATTCGAGTTGCAGGCGCGGTTTTTCGAAGTCGTAGTCGCGGCGGGTGACGCGGCCGGTGCGGGTTTCCAGGCGTAACTTGAAGCCTTTGATCACCGGCTCGTCGGCGACCATGCCGCTGCCTTGCACATACGCCGTGGGCTGGCCGAGTTTGGGGAACACGGTCTGGTCATCGCCGAATACCAAAAGATGACCTTTGGAACTGTGCTGGAAGTGGTAGTGAATGCCTTCTTCTTCGCATAGGCGCTGGACGAAATGCAGGTCGGTTTCGTCGTACTGCACGCAGTAGTCGCGGTCCGGGCAGGGTTGGCTGAGCTGGAAGTTGTAGGCGTTGCCTTTGATGCCATGCTCGTCGAGGATCAGCGCGATGATTTTCGGCGCCGACATCTGCTGGTAGATGCGCTGGTTGGTGCGGTGGTGCAGGTATTGCAGTTGCGGCACCAGGGAGATTTTGTAGCGGGTCAGGCGTTTGCCGGCATCGCCTTGGGCGATACGGTAGATCTGGCCGTGAATGCCGCTGCCTTTATCGTCCATCGCCAGGAACGCCTGTTTGTGCAGCAGGGTTTCCAGGTCGAGGTCGGGGTTTTCGCTGACCAGTTCCAGATCGAAGCGATACGGCTGGCTGATGCCTTCGGTGCCGGTGAACGACAGCACTTGCAGGTCGCCGACGTAATCTTCGACAGTCAGGCTGAAATGGGTCTGGTTGGCAGGGCTGAACATCTCGGACTCCTTGAGGTGTTGCTGGCGTTCCATGAAGTTCTGCGTCCACGCGAAGGCGTGAACCAGAACCGTGCGGGATCATAAAGGTTAAAAGTTGCGCAAAAAGTTGCGCACATGGGCTGAGAGGGCCGGCCTGCCTGTTCATAGTGGTTTTGATACAAGATGTTTCTTGGCGAAGTGCTATCACTTTCTCCCTGTAAAGGGGGCTTTTTCAGGCTTGAAGCGTGATTGCGGGCCTGCTGAAGCATTAGAGTGGCCACCGCCCCAAGAGATAAAAAAGGACCGGTACATGGCGCAGTTCTACGATGCACGCGGCAATATTTATGGTGTGGTATCTCCCGCAGCGGTGCGTCGCGCCGGTGTCGACTTGCCGACAACGGCTGGCCACGCCGCGGCATCCCGGGCGGCCTGGAGCCGGCAAGCGGTGGATGCATTCTGCGAATGGCCGTCGCATTCGCGTCCCGCCAATGCCAAGTCGCATCGCTGCGATGGCTTACTGATCGGGCCGTTTCAAGACTCGCCACCGTTTGACCTGCTGATCGTCAACACCGACGGCACGCTCGCCGAGCGCAGTGGCAACGGGTTGACGATTTTCTCTCAGGCCCTGAGTGAGCAAGGGCTGCTGCCGAGGGAGGAGGTTTGTTTGCTCAGGGTTCATCACGACAAGGCTGACGCGGTTTCACCGGTGGACACTTCGGTGAAACCGGCCGAGATCGAGGGTGTGAAAGGGTTCTGGCTGGATTTGGGTAAACCCTCATTCGGGCCGGATGCGGTGGGGGCTAAAGGGGTTGAAAGCGTGCGGTTGAACGGTCGCGACGTCAGCCATGTGCAGGCGTTGTCGGCGCTCGATCCCGTCTGGTCTCGAAGCCAGTTCGTGCGCATCGGTAATCCACATTGTGTGACGCTTTTAGAGAGCGCCGATGCATTGCCGGGCAATGAGCAGATGCGCGAGCCGGGATTGTCCGAAGGGCTGACGCGTATCGCTTACGCCATGCCGACCGGGGCAGGGGAGCCGTGTGCTGCTGGAGTGAATCTGCAATGGGCGATGCTTGAGTCAGAAGGGCGAGTCGTCGCGCGGGTATTCGAGCGCGGAGAAGGGCCGACGGCGTCGTCGGGCACCAGCGCCAGTGCGGTGGCCTGCGCCGCATGGCGGGTGGGTTGGGTCAGTGCAGGGGAGGTGAAGGTGGTCATGCCTGGCGGCACGGCGCCGATTTTGTTGGAGGTACAAGACGGTGAGTTGAGTCGGGTCGGGTTGTTTGGTACTGCGCGGTTGATGGGTGATAGTTAGACCGCCATCGCGAGCAAGCTCGCTCCCACATTAGATCTGCTGTGGACACAAATACTGTGTAAGACACAGGTCAAATGTGGGAGCGAGCTTGCTCGCGATGTGGCAAGCCCAATCAACGCAAATCTCAGCTCTGATCGCCGAAGAACTCCACCACCGGCATCTGCCGCTTCATCAACACCTTGCCATCGCGCACCGAATACAGCGGCAGGCCCTGGCTGCGGATCACTTCGTAATCGCTGTCCGCCGACAGAATCAGCAAATTCGCTGGCCGCCCGCGTTCCAGTCCATAACGATCACCCAGGTTCATGGCTTTGGCGCTGTTGTCGGTGACCAGGTCCAGCGCGCTTTGCAGGTTGCGGTAACCGAGCATGTGGCAGATGTGCAGGCCGGCTTCGAGCACCCGCAAGATGTTGCCGTTGCCCAGCGGATACCACGGGTCGACGATCGAATCCTGACCGAAACACACGTTCATTCCCGCTTCGAGCAGCTCGTTGACACGGGTCACGCCACGGCGTTTCGGAAAGTTGTCGAAGCGCCCTTGCAGGTGAATGCTTTCGGTGGGGCAGGAGACAAAACTGATCCCCGAATGCCCGAGCAGGCGAAACAGTTTGGCGCAGTAAGCGTTGTCGTAAGAGCCCATCGCCGTGGTGTGGCTGGCGGTGACCCGTGAGCCCATGTCGCGGCTGCGGGCTTCTTCGGCCAGTACCTCAAGAAAGCGTGAGTGCGGGTCGTCGGTTTCATCGCAATGCACGTCCACCAGGCAACCGGTGCGCTCGGCCAGGTCCATCAGGAATTTCACTGAGCTCACGCCTTGATCGCGGGTGTACTCGAAATGTGGAATGCCGCCGACCACATCGGCGCCCATGCGGATCGCTTCTTCCATCAGCTCGCGACCGTTGCGGTACGACTCGATGCCTTCCTGCGGGAACGCAACGATCTGCATGTCGATCAAGTGACGGCTTTCCTCGCGCACTTCGAGCATCGCCTTGAGCGCGGTGAGCTGCGGGTCGGTGACGTCGACGTGGGTGCGCACGTGCTGGATGCCGTGGGCGGCGAGGGTCTGGATGGTTTTCTTGGCGCGGGTTTTGGTGTCCTCCTCGGTGATGGTCACCTTGCGCTCACCCCAGCACTCGATGCCTTCGAACAACGTGCCGCTCATGTTCCAGCGCGGCTCGCCGGCGGTGAGCGTCGCGTCGAGGTGAATGTGCGGCTCGACGAAGGGTGGCACCACCAGGTTGCCGCCGGCGTCCAGATCATCGGGGCCCAGGGTTGGGGCTTCGGTCTGTCGGGCGATGCTGCTGATCAGGCCGTTTTCCAGGTGCAGCTCATGCAGGCCATCTTGGTTGCGCAGGCGGGCGTTGATGATGTGCATCAGGCGAATCCTTTTATAGATCTTGTAATGGTGCGTTGGCAGTACGGGCACCCAGCACGCCGGTCAGTAACATATACGTTAGCGCGGCAGCGGCAATCCCTACCAGCGGCGCGACCCACGGTGAACTGAACGCAGCGACAGTGCCGACTGCGTAGGCGGCCAAACCGGCCCAGTTGAACGCGGGCAATCGGGCATCGGCCAGACGGGGGTATTGACCACGATAGCGGTAGAAGAAGTCCGCCATGATCACGCCACCAATCGGCGGAATCACGGTGCCCAGCAGAATCAGATAGGGCACCAGCATGTCGTACATGCCGAGCAGTGCCAGCAACGTGCCGATCACCGCGCCAGCCAGGGTCACGGTTTTGCGACGGCCGGTGCGCAGCAGGTTGCAACCGGCGACGGCGAAGTTGTAGATGGTGTTGTCTTGGGTGCTCCAGATATTGAGCAGCAACATCGCCATCGCCGCCATGGCGAAGCCTTGCAACAGCAGCACTTCGACCACGTCCGGTTGCTGGTAAACGATGGCTCCGTAAGCACCGATCAACACCATCAAGCCGTTGCCGATGAAGAAACCGATCAGGCTCGCCAGCACCGCGACGCGTGCTGAACGGGAGAAACGCGTCCAGTTGGTCGCTTGGGTTGCGCCGCTGACAAAGGTGCCGAACACCAAAGTAATGGCAGTCGACCAATCCAGTGTTCCCGTCGGGACTACCGCGAGCAAACCGTCGAGCCCGCCGACCTTCACCGTGGCCACCCACATCGACAGCATCAGCAGCAACATCATCGCCGGTACGGCGATGTACGACAGAATCTCCAGGCCGCGATAACCGACATACGCGGTCGCGCAAAACACCAGTCCGAACAGCACCATCAGCCCGAGAATGGTGCCCTCGCTCAACTCAAAATACTTGCCCAGCACCACGGCGGCAGTGGCTGTGCCCCAGGCGTACCAGCCGATCTGGGTGAAACCGAGGATCAGGTCGCTGAGCTTGCTGCCCACTTCACCGAAACAAAAGCGCCCCATCAACACCGAATTCAGGCCGCTCTTGAAGGCGATGTAGCCCAAGCCTGCGGCGTAGATCCCCAGCAGCAGATTGCCGACGATAATCACTGCCATCATCTCGCCGAAACTGAACGCCACACCCAGCTTGCCGCCGGCAAACATGGTTGCGGTAAAAAAGGTGAAACCCAGCAGCACCATGGCCGTTGAGGCCAGGCCTTTGCGGGCATGCATCGGGACTTCGCTGAGGGGGTAATCGTTGCCGGGATCGTTCTGCGTCATGGGGCGTTCCTTGCTGAATGAGTGACGCGGGGGCGTGTTGCAGTGGTCGTGCCAAGCGTGGGGTGGCGTAGTTATTTATAGCCGAGCGGGGGAGTTTGGCTTGGGGAAGGGCGCGAAAGAGGTGCACCTGAAGGAATAGATGTCCCCTGTGGGAGCGGGCAAGTCGGATCGCCGCACCGCCGCTCCCACAGGGATTTTTGTTTCTTTAGGGGGACAGGTTTTGTGGGAGGAATCGCAGCAACGCCGCGACAATCGCTTCCGGCGCATCTTCCTGCACCAGATGCCCGGCATTCGGAATCGCCTGAAACCGCGACCCCGGAATCATCTGATGCAACGCCTGCCCGCGCTCAATGGGAATCCACTGATCATCTTCCCCCCACAGAATCTGCACCGGACAACGAATCGTCGGGTACAGCCCTTCGGCCTCACGGGTATAACGCTCGTCCATCTGCGCGATCTGCCGATAGAACGCCGCTTGCCCCGGATCGCCGAGCCATGGCTGCACGTAAGGCGCGAGTTCATGATCAGGAATCTCGCGCTTGATCGCCCCGCGAATATAGGTCGGCACAATCGCCCGCTGAATGTAATCGGGCAGGCCACTGAATGCCGCCTCATGTTGACGCACATGTTGCACAAACGGCGATCCCCAGGGCGTCAGCGCCACGGGATCAATCAGCGTCAGGCTGCGGTAGTCCTTGCCGTTCAGCAGATGAGCACGCAGGGCAGTGGCGCCGCCGAAGTCGTGAGCAACCACGTCTGGTCGCTCCAGACCCCAGTGATCCAGCAAGTGAGCCAACAGGTCGTTCTGCACACCCAGTGACACATCGCCGTCGATTTTCTCCGATAGCCCATAACCCAGCAGATCAAAGTAATGCACCCGATGGGTGGTGATGAAGTGCGGCGCAATCCGGTGCCACACATAAGAGGAGAAGGGCGTGCCATGTACGAACACTAACGGTGGGCCGTCACCCCGTACGGCGTAGCGAACGGAGCGCCCGTTGAAGCGATAGGTCTGAGGCAGCGGCCAGTCAGTCATTGGGGGTGTCCTCTTGGCGTGGGGGAGCCAAAAAGCATAGGCATAAAAAAACAGCCATTGAAGGCTGTTTTTATATTCACTGACGAAACGCCTGTCCCTGTGGGGGGCGAGCCTTCGATGGACGCAGAATTAGCACACGGCGCAAATCCCCTGTGGGCTCATCCCAGCGATTTGCTCATGTGCACACGGCGCAGGCCATTCTCTTCGACCCGGTGGGTTTCGACATACCCTCGGCGGGTGTACAGCGCAATGTTTTCGCTCATGGCTTCGTTGGTGTACAGCCGGATTGTTGGGTAGCCCGTGTCGAGTGCATGGCGTTCGGCGAAGTCCAGCAACTGACGGCCATAACCTTGCCCCTTCACCGCCGGGCTGACCGCGATGTTGTCCAGCAGCAAGTACTCTTCCGTGTCGATCAACACCACAAAGCCGCTGAGTGTCTGCTCGTGGGCGAGCACATGGACGCGCCTGGCCAGCACTTGACTGGCATAGTCATCCAGCATCGGTGCGGGTTTGCGGCCGATGCGCTCGATGTAAGGCGAGTAAGCCGCCTCGACGATGGCCTCGATCTGCGCGATATCCTCAAGCGTAGCGGGGCGAATAATCAGTGACATCAGACGGGTTCCTTTGGGCCAAGGATGAGGCCTGACTGTACCGGGGAGGACGGCGAAACGACAGGCATAAAAAAACCACCGTCGCCGGTGGTTCTTTTCAATCGGGTGTTTTTATTCACCGTGATAGATGCAGCCGCTGGTGCACGTCTCGTGGATGCGAATCGCGCTGAGTTCCGGCAGCAGAGGCTTCAATTCTTTCCAGATGAATTTGGCCAGCACTTCACTGGTCGGATTTTCCAGACCGGGAATGTCGTTCAGGTAGTTATGGTCCAGGCGCTCATAGAGCGGCTTGAAGATCGCCTTGATTTCCGAGAAATCGCGGATCCAGCCCGTGTGCGGATCGAGGTCGCCGCTCAGGTGGATCGCCACTTTGAACGAGTGACCGTGCAGGCGGCCGCACTTGTGGCCTTCCGGAACGTGGGGCAGGCGGTGGGCGGATTCGAAGGTAAATTCTTTGAAGATTTCCACAGTGGTTTCAGCTCTGTCAGGTGGCCATCGCCGCGGCGATGTGGGCAGGCGGCGAGTTTAACAGTTTGCGTTTGGCGTTGCGGGAAAACACTGACTAAAGGGTCAGCAAGCGCTCCCCGAGGCGACCGCTGGCAGCCAGTTCGAGGAACTCATCACCCATGCGACGGCTTTCATCCATCGTCGTGCGCCAGTATTTCTGCCGGCTCGGGGCATCGCCCATGAAGCGTTTGAAGTCGTTGCGGTCCGGGAGTTTGCCGTAGGGCAGGCGCGCCAGATATTCCTTCGACGGTGCCAGCAACAGGACATCCTGCAAGCGCGCAGGGCAAGCGCGGCGCCACGGCAGGGTCTTGTCGAACCAGCCGGGAATCACCCGGTCGGTGAAATGCGGATAGAGCACGATGTCGTTGCCGCTGTAGGGCAGGTCGAGGTGATAGTCCAGCAGACCGCCATCGCGAAAAGTCCCGGCACCGGCACCCGGCAAGTCACGCACGCCTTCCATCACCATCGGGATCGAGCCTGATGCGAGCAAGGCTTGGCGCAGATTGCCGGCATTCAGCGCAACGAAGCGCGAGGGGAAATCGTTGAGTGCATTGACCGGCGGTGCCAGGCGCGGATCGTGAATGATCAGCCGCTCGAAATGCCGCGACAGCCGGGCGCGACCGCGCAGGTTGTCGGCGATCACCGATGACAGGCCCAGCCCCAGTCGGCCGCGATGATCGTCCGCCAGCAGACCGTGGCTTTTGACCACCATGATGTTCAGGCGGTAATGGGCGTTGTCCAGAATCGAGGCATCGCGGCCGTCGAGCAGCTCATCGAGCATGCGCCGGGAGCTCTGGCTGATCTGCGCCATGGTCACGCCCTTGGCGAAGTTCTGTTCGGTGTAGAGGTGACCGAGGCGGCGGATACCTTCGGCGGCATCCGGCAGGCACGCGCTGGCGAAGCGCCAGGAACCCACCGACGCACCGATCAACGAGCGCTCCCTCGGTGCCGCCGGCAGCCATTCACCGAACAACGCCAGGTCCAGACCTTGAATCCCCAACGCCTTGGGACCACCGGCGGCACCCGGCAGTGTGCCGACATCGGCGGCGCTTAAACCGTTTTCACGGATGCGCGCCAAGGCGCGAGGGCCAGCCTTGAGCGTCAGCGAGGGGAACTTGATGTGGATAGCGGTCATACCGGTCTCGAATGCAGGCAAGCGGGGGATTATAAACAGGTCAGGCAACGCCACCAGCCCACTGTGGGAGCGAGCTTGCTCGCGATTGCGGTGTATCAGTCGGTATTAATGTTGGCTGGCAAACCGCTATCGCGAGCAAGCTCGCTCCCACAGGTTTTGCGCTGCTCTGCGATGTCGTGTTGCCATCCTCAATGATGGCAATTCAGTTTCAATTAAGTTCGCCCCGTTAAGGTGCACTCCGTAGGCAACACATAAAAAAATACGGAGACACCCAATGAAAACCCTGACTGCCCTGTTCACCGCGTCCATCATCGGCATGACCGCCAGCATCGCCCACGCTCGCGACCTCGGTCCCGACGAAGCCCTGAGACTGCGCGACGCTGGTACCATTGAGTCTTTCGAGAAGCTCAACGCTACCGCTCTGACCAAACACCCTGGTGCCACCATCACCGAAACCGAGCTGGAAGAAGAGTACGGCAAGTACATCTATCAGGTGGAATTGCGCGACCCTCAGGGCATTGAGTGGGACCTGGAATTGGACGCTGTCAGCGGGCAGATTCTCAAGGATCATCAGGATACGTAATGAAGGTAAATCTATGCACCAGCAGTCGAATGGCTCTGGCGCTTCTGGCTTTTTGCTCGGTGGTCATGGCCCGCGACCTGGATCAGGACGAAGCCCTGCGTCTGCGTCAAACGGGCGTGATCCTGCCGCTGGAACAGCTGTTGCAGCAAGCGCTGGACCGCTATCCCGGGGCCAAACTGCTGGAAGCCGAGCTTGAAGAGAAACACGACGTCTATGTTTATGAAGTCGAGTTGCTGACCGCCGAAGGTGTGGTCCGCGAACTGGACCTCGACGCCACCACCGGCCAGTTACTGAAAGACAAGGAAGATTGATCGATGCGTTTGCTTCTGGTGGAAGACCATGTGCCGCTGGCCGACGAACTGATGGCCGGCCTCAACCGTCAGGGTTATGCCGTGGACTGGCTGGCCGACGGTCGGGACGCGGTGTATCAGGGCAGCAGCGAGCCTTATGACCTGATCATCCTCGACCTCGGCCTGCCGGGTTTGCCAGGGCTCGACGTGCTGACGCAATGGCGGGCCGGTGGTCTGTCCACGCCCGTGCTGATCCTCACCGCCCGAGATTCCTGGGCCGAACGGATCGAAGGCCTCAAGGCCGGCGCCGACGATTACCTGACCAAGCCCTTCCACCCCGAAGAGCTGCACTTGCGAGTCCAGGCGCTGTTGCGCCGATCCCATGGCCATGCCAACCAGCCGACGCTCAAGGCTGCCGGACTGCACCTGGACGAAGGCCGTCAATGCGTGACCCGTGACGGCGCCGACATCCAGCTCACCGCCGCTGAATTCCGCCTGCTGCGTTATTTCATGCTGCACCCCGAGCAGATTCTTTCCAAAAGCCACCTCGCCGAACACCTCTACGACGGTGAAACCGAGCGCGACTCCAACGTGCTCGAAGTCCACGTCAACCACCTGCGGCGCAAACTCGGGCGCAGCGTCATCGAAACCCGTCGCGGTCAGGGTTACCTGTTCGGCGGGCAAGCCCAGTGAGGTCGATCCAGCGCCGCTTGAGCCTGGGTTTGATCAGCGTGATGGTGATCGTCGGCCTGGTGCTGGCGCAAACCAGCCTGTGGCTGTTCGAAATGGGTTTGCAGCGCTACCTCGAAGCCGGGCTGCGCAACGACAGCGAAAACCTGCTGGTGGCGCTGGTGCGTGGGCCGCAGGGTTTGCAGCTGGATGAGCGGCACCTGTCGCCGGCCTATCAGCGACCGTTTTCCGGGCATTACTTCCGCATCGATTTTGCCGACAGCCATTGGCGTTCCCGTTCACTGTGGGATCAGGAACTGCCGCGCCTCGACCATCCCGGCCTGCACAGCAACCTGGAATTGGGGCCGGAAGGGCAGCAACTGCTGGTGCTGCGTTCAGACTATCGACGGCTCGGCCAATCGATTTCCATCAGCGTGGCCCAGGATTACACGCCGGTGCGCGAGAGTTTCCAGCGCATGCGTCAAGTCGGATTGGGCCTTGGGCTGGCGGGACTGCTGCTGATTCTGCTGCTGCAACGGATCACCGTGCGCCGCGCCTTGCGCCCGCTGGAAAAGGCGCGTGAGCAGATCGCCCAGTTGCAGCAGGGCCAGCGCTCGCAACTCGATGACCAGGTGCCGGTAGAGCTTGAACCGCTGGTGGCGCAGATCAACCATTTGCTGGCGCACACCGAAGACAGCCTCAAGCGGTCGCGCAATGCGCTGGGCAACCTCGGCCACGCGCTGAAAACCCCGATGGCGGTGTTGTTGAGCCTGGCCTCAAGCGAGAAGCTCGATGCTCAGCCGGAACTGCGCAAGGTGATTCAGGCGCAGCTGGAGCAGGTCCAGCAGCGACTGAATCGCGAACTCAATCGCGCCCGGTTATCCGGCGATGCGTTGCCGGGGGCATTGTTTGATTGCGATGCGGAATTGCCTGGGTTATTGGCGACGTTGAACATGATTCATGGTGAGCATCTTGATCTCAGCTACCGTGCACCGGCCGGTTTGCAACTGCCTTGGGATCGCGAGGATTTGCTAGAGCTGCTCGGTAACCTGCTGGACAACGCCTGCAAATGGGCGGACGCCGAGGTTCGGTTGAGCGTGGTCGAGACCGCCGAAGGGTTTGAGTTAAGCGTGGAAGACGATGGGCCGGGGATTCCCGAAAACCAGCGCGATCAGGTGTTCAGCCGGGGTACTCGGCTTGATGAACAGACAGATGGGCATGGGTTGGGATTGGGGATTGTGCGGGACATCGTCGATACGTGGGGCGGGGTGTTGCGGTTGGAGGAGAGTGAGTGGGGCGGGTTGAAGGTGGTGATTGAGTTGCCTAAGCGTTCAGGCTGAAAACCACCCCTCACCCCAGCCCTCTCCCCAGTGGGGAGAGGGGGAAAGGGAGCTGATCTCCATTGGCTTCTAATCCCGAGTTCGACTCTATTTCCTCGGTCGTAGAATATCTAAAAACCAACTCGGTCAGTCCCCTCTACCCCCTGGGGAGAGGGTAGGGTGAGGGGTGGTTCTCAGACGCGGAATTGATCCATCAAACTCTGCTGTTGATTCGCCAGGCTATTGAGCGACTGACTCACCCGCGCCGATTCATTCGCCTGCCCCGACAACGACTCCGTCACATCCCGAATCGTCGCCACGTTGTTGTTGATCTCCTCGGCCACGGCGCTTTGCTCTTCCGCGGCACTGGCGATCTGCAAGTTCATGTCGCTGATCACCGTCACCGCCTCACCAATCTGCCGCAGTGCCGTCACCGCCTGACCCACCTGTTCGACACTGCCCTGAGCCTGACGATGGCTGTTGTTCATCGAGCCGACCACGTCCTGAGTGCCACTCTGCAACTGCTCGATCACCAGGCGGGTTTCTTCGACAGACTCCTGGGTCCGACGTGCCAGGTTGCGCACTTCATCGGCCACTACGGCAAAACCGCGTCCGGCTTCACCGGCACGAGCGGCCTCGATGGCGGCGTTAAGCGCCAGCAGGTTGGTCTGTTCGGCGATGGCCCGAATCACTTCCAGCACTGAACCGATCTTCTCGCTATTGGCCGCCAGGCCTTCGACTTGGACCATCGCCGCGCTCATGTCGGCTGCGAGGTTGTCGATGCTGGCGGTGGTGCGGTCGATCACGGTCAAACCGCGACGGGTGGCCTGATCCGCATCCCGCGCTGCCTGTGCCGCTTGCGCTGCACTGCGAGCAACGTCCTGGGCGGTGGCGCTCATTTCGTGGGAAGCGGTAGCGACCTGATCCACCTGACGGTATTGCTGCTCCATGCCGGCGCTGGTCTGGGTGGCGATGGCGGACGACTGATCCGCCGTGCTGCGCGCGTCCTGCACCGAGCGTTTGACCTCGGCGATGATCGGTTGCAGCTTGTCGAGGAAGCGGTTGAACCAGCCGGCCAATTGGCCGAGTTCGTCCTTTTTGTCGTAGGCCAGGCGGCGGGTCAGATCGCCTTCGCCGCTGGCAATGTCTTCGAGCATGTGCGCCACGCCCAGGATCGGCTTGGTCACGCTGCGGGCCATCAGCCACACCAGTAACAGCCCAATCAGCGCGGCCAGCACACCCAGACCGAGTTCGACCAGGGTGCCGGCGGTGTTGCTTTCATCGAGTTGCTTTTTCAACGCTTCGGCGGGGCCGACCAGGACTTTCTCCGGCACCTCAAGCAACACGCCCCAGGACTTGCCACCGGGAATCGGTTGGAACGGCGACAGCACTTTGAGTTGTTGATTGTTGTGCAGGCTTTCGGTCTTGCTGCTGGCGGCGAGCATGCGGATCAGCTCGGCACCGTTGGTCTTGTCCACGGTGTCCAGGCGCTGGCTGAGCTTGCTGGCGTCCGGGCTGTAACCGGCCAGCAAACCGACCGGGCTGATGATGCTGACGTTGGTCTGGCCGTCATAGAGCTTCTTGCTCGCACCTTGGCTGACGGCTTGCAGGCTATTGAGGTTGATGTCCACCGACAGCGAAGCGATGACCTTGCCGTTGACCGTCAGCGGGAAAACGATGCTGGTCATCAGCACGTTCTGGCCGTCGATCACGTAGAAGTAGGGTTCGATCACGCAGGGCTTGAGGGTCGTGCGCGGGCAGGTGAACCAGGCGTTTGCCGGTTCGCCGCTGGGGCCGGTGCTGGTGTCGGCCATGTCGCTTTCCGGTAGCGCCATCGACGTCACCTTGCCAGGCGTCGGTTGCGACCAGTACAGGGCGAAACGGCCCTTGTCGTTGCTGCCCAACTCGGCCTGGCCGGCGAACAGATCGTCCTTGCCGTCCAGCGCGTTGGCTTCGAACACCAGCGAGAGGCCAAGCAGTTCCGGGTTGGCTTGCAGGGCTGACTTGACCTGACGCGTCAGGTCTTCACGCAGGTCAAAGGCATCGAGAAAGCGTTTCTCGGCCTGGTCGCGCAGGAATAGCACCTGACGCGAAAAGCCGTGGCCATATTGATAGGCATCCATGAACTGCTGGCGAATCCCCAGCGCCTGGTTTTCACCCTGGGATTCGATCCGGGCCTGGGCCGCTTCGGTGAGCATCTCCATGCTGGATGCTTTCACCATCTGGGAGCTGTGCTCCATGCGATACAGCGAAAGACCCACCAGCAGGGTCACGATGCCGGCCAGGCACAGCCCGGCCAGCAGGGTGATTTTCCATTGAATGGAAAGTTGTCTGAGCGACATGGAGACGTCCTTTATTCGATAAATATCTGAGACTCGGCACTATATCGGCCCCCATTCGGCTTTCTTTATCCCGTTGGCCGAATATCGACTCTTACCCTGTAGGAGCTGCCGCAGGCTGCGATCTTTTGATCTTTACGTCCTTGATGGCGCCGGAAGATCAAAAGATCGCAGCCTGCGGCAGCTCCTACGGGGATTTGTGTTGGCTTTGACAAGGTGGCATCGGTCCGGCACAGTGCGCGCCCTCTAATAAAACCCTCTCATTTAATCCGCTGGCGGCTCTTTGCAGACTGCCGGCCGGACTCTTTCCGTTTGCCTTGAGGTAACGATGATTAATGCTGTAATTGCCGCGGTCGGCGTCATGCTGATCCTCAGTCTGTCCCGCGTGCACGTCGTAATCGCGCTGATCGTGGGCGCCCTGGTGGGTGGTTTGACCGGTGGCCTGGGCATCGACGCGACACTCAAAGCCTTCAACAGCGGCCTCGGTGGCGGCGCGACGGTCGCATTGTCCTACGCATTACTTGGCGCTTTCGCAGTGGCCATTGCCAAGTCCGGCCTGGCCCATGCTCTGGCAGACAAAGCCTTACTGATGGTCGACCGCCAGCACGCCAGCGGTGGCCGTCAGGTCAAATGGCTGTTGATCGGTTTGCTGTGGGTGGTGGCCATCGCTTCGCAGAACATTCTGCCGATACATATCGCCTTTATTCCGCTGCTGGTACCGCCGCTTTTATATGTACTGACCAAGCTGCAACTGGATCGCCGGTTGATTGCCTGCGTCATGACCTTCGGCCTGATTACGCCGTACATGTTTTTGCCCGTGGGCTTCGGCAACATCTTCCTGAATGAAATCCTGCTGGCCAACGTCGCCCGTAGCGGGGTGGACATCAGCGGCATCAACGTCACCCATGCCATGGGGATTCCGGCCTTGGGCATGGTCGTCGGGCTCGCGGCAGCGTTTGTCAGCTACCGCAAGAAGCGCGTCTACGATCTGGAAAAGATCGAGCAAGTCGAACAGGTCGCGGTGCAGTACAACCCGTTGAGCCTGATGGTCGCCGGTCTGGCCATTGCGGTGGCGTTCATCATTCAGCTGTTGCTGGACTCGATGATCATCGGTGCGCTGGCAGGCTTTTTGATTTTTTCGGTGTCGGGGATCGTGAAGTGGCGTGAAACCGACGATCTGTTCACCGAAGGCATGAAAATGATGGCGATGATCGGTTTCATCATGATCGCCGCCTCCGGTTTTGCCGAGGTGATGAAAGCCACCGGTCAGGTGCAGACACTGGTCGAAGCCTCGGCCTTGTGGATCGGCCACAGCAAAGGCATTGGCGCGTTGTTGATGTTGCTGGTCGGACTGTTGGTGACCATGGGCATCGGTTCGTCGTTTTCCACAGTGCCGATACTCGCCGCGATTTTTGTGCCGTTGTGCGTACAGTTGGGTTTCAGCCCGATTGCGATCGTGTGCATCGTCGGTACTGCCGGCGCCTTGGGTGACGCCGGTTCGCCAGCCTCGGACTCGACCCTCGGCCCGACCTCGGGCCTGAACATCGACGGCCAGCATCACCACATCTGGGACACCGTGGTCCCGACCTTCCTGCACTACAACCTGCCGCTGCTGGCGTTCGGCTGGGTGGCGGCGATGGTTTTGTAACCACATTTCCCCTGTGGCCGCGAGCCTGTGTGGTGAGGGGATTTAGCGAAACGTCGCACCGCCCCGTTCGGCTGCGAAGCAGTCGTAAAGCTTTTGGGGCCGCTTCGCAGCCCAACGGGGCGGTGCGACGTTTCGCTAAATCCCCTCGCCACACAAGCCGCTCCCACAAGGGCCGCATTCAACTTTTGATCTGGCGTGCCGTTATAGCCTTTAACCACGCCAATAAAATCAAAAGAGTGAACCGTCATGCGCATGAGCCTGAAGGCTAAAGTCCTGTCCCTTGCCGTCCTCCCGGTGTTGCTCTTTGCGCTGGTCATCAGCCTGACCACGTTGTTCATTCTGCAGGAGCAGGCCCGCAAGGAAGTCGAGGAAACTCGCCAGCGCCTGCTCAGCGATGCCAAGGCGACGCTGCAAAGCTACGTCGCCGTGGCCATGACCACGATCAAACCTCTTTACGATGCGGCCGCCCCCGGTGATGACGCGGCGCGGGCCCAGGTGGTCAAGTTGCTGTCGAGCATCACCTACGGCAAGGACGGCTACTTCTTCGGCTACGACTCCAACACCGTGCGGCTGTTCAAGGCCAACAGCCCTGAAGGCGTGGGCCAAAGCTTCAAGGACAACCGCGATCCGAATGGCGTCTACGTCAACCGCGACCTGGTGAAAGTCGCCAAGGACGGCACCCACTACCTGCAATACAGCTCTGCGCTGCCCGGCAACACCCAGGTGCTGGTGCCAAAACTCGGCTACACCGAATACCTGCCGAAGTGGGACATGGCCGTCGGTACTTCGGTGAACCTTGACGGTATCGAAGCGCAAGTCGCGCTGGTTGAGGCCAAGGTTCAGGAGCGCATGGAAGGCGTGGTGCTGAGCATCGTCGGGATTGCCGTGGTGGTGCTGCTGGTCATCGCCGCTGCCGGGATGTTGCTGGCCAACACCATCCTGCGTCCACTGAACCTGATGAAAGCCAACCTCGATGACATCGCGGCGGGCGAGGGTGATCTGACGCGTCGCCTGACCATCACCAGCCAGGACGAACTCGGCGAGCTGGCCGGCTCGTTCAACCGCTTCGTCGACAAGATCCACGGCCTGGTGCGCCAGATCACCGAAATGACCTCGCAACTGACCGGGCTGGTGAATCAGGTCTCCGATCAGGCGCAGCGCTCGGATCAGGCCATGGAGCGTCAGCGTCACGAGACCGATCAGGTCGCCACGGCGATCAACCAAATGTCCGCCGCTGCTCAGGAAGTGGCGAAAAGTGCGCAAAACGCCGCGGTGGCTGCCCAGCAGACCGACGAAGAAGGCCAGGCTGCCAAGCGTGTGGTGGCCGGCAGCATCGTGAAGATTCATGCACTGGTGGACGACATTCGCAGCAGCGGCGTGTCTCTGGACAGTCTGCAAAAAGACGTGTCGTCGATTGTCAGCGTGCTCGGCGTGATCCGTTCGATTGCCGAGCAGACCAACCTGCTGGCACTCAACGCCGCCATTGAAGCCGCCCGTGCCGGTGAAGCCGGTCGTGGTTTTGCCGTGGTGGCCGACGAGGTTCGAGCGCTGGCCAGTCGCACGCAAATCAGCACTCAGGAAATTCAGGGCATGATCGATCGCTTGCAGGCCGGCACCCAATCGGCCGTGGAAGCGATGCGCCGTTCCAGCGAGGCCGGCGACGGGACGTCGGCTCAGGCCAACGAAGCGGGGGCATCGCTGGACACCATGGCCCAGTTGATCGGCACCATCAATTCGATGAACGCGCAGATCGCCAGCGCCGCCGAAGAACAGACCGCCGTGGCCGAAGAGATCAACCGCAGCGTGCATCAGATCGCTGTGGCCGTGGACAACGTCGCCGACGAAACCCAACTCGGCGCCCAGACGTCCCGCAGCCTGGCCGACCTCGGTCAGCGTCTGGGCAAACTGGTGGGGCAGTTCCGTATCTGAGCCGCGACGCATAACTTGTAGCAGCTGGCGTAGCCTGCGTTCGGCTGCGCAGCAGTCGTAAACTCTGTGCGTGCGGTTTACCTGATACACCGCGCTGCCTGATTTCACGACTGCTTCGCAGCCGAACGCAGGCTGCGCCAGCTGCTACAGGGGGTTACGGCCTGTCCCAGTACGGTACCGTTCCAAAACACTCGACAAAGAAATCAATCACCGTCCGAACCTTCACCGACAACCGTCGACTGCCGGGCCACAGAACGGCAATCTGCTGCGGCTCAAGGCTGTTGGACACCTGATACGCCCCGAGCACGGGCACCAGCGTGCCGTTGCGCACCGCTTCACCAATCAGCCACGACGGAAACATCACCAGCCCCAAGCCTTGCTCGGAGGCCTGGGTCAGGGTGTCGGCGTGGTTGCCGGTGATCGGCCCCTTCACCGACCAGGGCGTCCAGTCCTGCTGATCCTTGCGGAAAAACCAGCGTTGCTGGCCGGTCACGCCCTTGTAGGCCAGGCACTGATGCGCGGCCAGTTCTTCGGGATGTTGCGGCGTGCCGTGACGTTCCAAATAGGCCGGGCTCGCGGCGACTTGAAAACGATGGGGCGCCAGAATCCGCGCCTGCATGCTCGAATCGTGCAGCGGGCCGATGCGAAACAGCAGGTCGGCGCCTTCCTGTAGCGGGTCGACGTAGCTGTCGGTCTGCTGGATATCCAGTTGCAGTTTCGGGTAGCGCTCGCAGAGCTGCCCCAGCCACGGTGTCAGATGTCGCTGACCGAACACCACTGGCGCATTGATCCGCACCAGTCCGCTCGGTTCGCTTTGCTGTTCCTGCAGGGCCTGTTCGGCCTCTTCGAGTTGCACCAGTACCAGCCGCGCGTGATGACCGAGCATGCGCCCGGCTTCGGTGGGCGAGACGGCGCGGGTGTGGCGATACAGCAATTGCTGGCTCAGGGCTTGTTCCATCAATTGGATCTGCCGCGAAATCGAAGAGGGTGCCAGGCCTTCGCGGCGAGCGACTTCGGAAAAACTGCCGTGATCCAGCACCGCTACAAACAGCCGAAGTGCCTTGAATCCCAGTTCGTTTAGGCCATGCATGAGGAATCCTGCTGTGCGAGTTACGCAAAAGTGTTGTCCGGATGCTCCCATTTATCGCAAAGGATCGCCAGCCGATAATTGTGGGAGCGGGCTTGCTCGCGAAAGCGGTCTTCCAGTCAATATTTGTATCGACTGACACACTGCATTCGCGAGCAAGCCCGCTCCCACATGGGTCCGTGTTTTATCTGATGACTGGCAGGTGCTTCTCTATGCAATCTTCTTCAATCGACATCGCTGAAACGCCAGCGACCAAACCGGGGCTGCGACTGTTGCTGCTGCCACTGGTGATTCTGGCCGGCATGGGCCTGTCCGTGGAAGCCGGTTTGCTCGGGCCGCTCGGGGTTCAGGTCGGGCACTTGTGGGCGACCTTGAGCATCTTCGGTGTCGGCTCGGCGATTCTGTTTTTACTGTTGCTGTTCAGCGGTACGCAACAGGGACCGGCCTTGAATGAGCTGCCGCGCTGGCAGTTGATCGGCGGGTTTTTGGGGCCGATGTACGTGATCGTGCTGACCTTGGCCACGCCGCACACCGGCATTGCCATGACGATGATCGCGATCCTGTCCGGGCAGGTCGGCAAAAGCGTGTTGATCGACCACTTCGGCTGGTTCGGCGCTACCCGCAAAAAGGTCAACGGTGAACGTTGGCTGGCCTTGTTGCTGATTGTCGCGGCACTTGTTCTGATCGCTCGGGGTTGATGATGAATCTGATTATTTTGTTGGCGGTGGTCGTGGCCGCCGGTGCGGTGTTGAGTGTCCAGGCGGCGATCAATGGGCGATTGGGCGAAACGGTTGGCGTGTTGCGCAGCAGTTTGTTGACCTTCGTGGTCGGTGCCGTGACCACCGGGCTGCTGATCCTGTTTTTCGAGCCGGCCCATGCCGTGAGTTTGCTGGACGTGCCGAAATGGCAGCTCAGCGGTGCGCTGTTCGGAGTGGTGTACATGATGGTGATGGTTGGCGCGGTGCCGCGGGTCGGCACGGCGGTGGCGACGGTGGCGGTGATCGTCGGGCAACTGGGGATGGGGATGCTGATCGATAACTTCGGCTGGCTGGGCAACCCGGCGATCGAGTTGTCCAGCAGCCGGATGCTGGCGATGGTGTGTCTGGGGCTGGCGTTGGTGTTCATGTATCGCAGCAGCACCCGGCAGGCATAACGCTCACCCCCCGTGTAGGAGCTGCCGCAGGTTCGGGCCGCGTTCGGACGATCTTTTGATCTTGATCTTTGGAAGAGTCGGCATCGCCAAAGATCAAAAGATCGCAGCCTGCGGCAGCTCCTACACTGGTATTACGGTGCGCATTCGTCGCACCGGACGACCACAACAATGGAGTCAGACTCATGATCGACAGTGAAAGTATCTGCGACTGCCCCAAATGCAAATGCAAGCTGGGCGAACATCCGATCGCGCGCCACGGCAAGCACTATTGCTGTGAAGCCTGCGCCAAGCACCACGAACATGGCGAAGAATGTGCCGGCAAGGGCTGCAAGTGCGCCAAAGGCTGACATCCGCCACGCACGGAATGTGGGGCCTATTCGGGCTCCACTTCCAGTTTCAGGCTTTGATCTTCCAGCCGCTCGGTATGGCGGATGATGCCATTGAGGCGTCGTCCATCCACCCTCACCAACACCGTTTTTGCCTGTTCCAGATCTTGCGGTATGGGTGACTGGATGCGTAGCGCGAAGCGGGTCGGGTCATGCTCGACTTGTTCAAGGCCGACCTGACATTCGGCACTTTTGGTGATTCGACCAAACAGCGTATCGAGGCCGTAGTCCAAGTGTGCCGTGCTGGTAAGTTGCGTCGTTGTCATGCGCCGATCCCTCCAAAGGACCAAAGCTGAGCCATCCGTTAATTCGCCGGCCGCCACTTGACGTTTTCTACACCGAACTTCTCCGCCATCGGCTTGCTGGTTTTTTGCACCTTCTCTCGACCGAAGCGAGGGATTCGTCCGACCCCCGCGTCGCAACTTGCCCAATGCCAAGCCTCCGCGTTATCCATCTTGTCCAGGCGGATGATGAAAGACTTGGGCGCGCCATGAAGGGTGTATTCAATGACGAAAAGTTTTGCGTTGTTCATAAAGCCCATATTCCTCCCTGTGGTAATACAAAGATCGTTGGGGATACGGAAAATTCAGTCGAATTGTCAGATGGAGGCCGCCAGTGGCGACAAGGCCGGTGGCTCGTTACCATGCAATCTCTGAAACCCCCAATGATTGCTGCCCATGGCCCTTGCCGCCCCCCCAGACCTGAGTGACACCGATGTGCCCGTGCAACCGCTGGCGCGCACCTATCCGCGCGGCTTGTACATCGAGCCGCATGAGCATGTCTGGGGGCAGTTGCTGTATGCAATGAGCGGGGTGATGTGGGTCGAGACGCCCCATGAAGCGCTGGTGGTGCCGCCGCAACGAGCGGTGTGGCTGCCGCCGGGTGTGCCCCACGGGATTCGCGTGGTTTCGGATTTACAGATGCGCAACATCTACTTGCGGCCCTCATTGGCGGCGACGCTGGACGACACGGTTCAGGTGATCGAAGTCGGCGGACTGCTGCGTGAGCTGATCGTCGGGTTGGTGGAGCAGGGCGACGATGGCGCGCCCGAGTATTACGAAGCGCTGGTCGGCCTGGCGCTGCTGGAGCTTAGGCGAGCCAGGCGCTCGCTGCTGAAAATCCCGTTGCCGGATAATTCCGACCGGCGCCTGATGAACCTGTGCCAGGCGGTCATGGCCGCGCCATCGCTGGACATTGCCTTCGAACAACACGCCGAAAACGCCGGTGCCAGCGTGCGCACCCTGGCGCGGTTGTTCAAGGACGGTTTGGGCATGGGCTTCGCCGAGTGGCGGCGCCAGGTGCAATTGGCGACGGCGGTGGCAGAATTGATCCAGGGCGTGCCGGTCAGTGCGATTGCCCGGGAGCTGGGTTATTCACCGAGCAGTTTCAGCGACATGTTCCGTCGGGAACTGGGTGTCGCGCCTTCGCAATTTTCGGCGAGCCAGCGTCAGCCCCAGCCATAACGAAAACCTGTAGGAGCTGCCGCAGGCTGCGATCTTTTGATCTTGTTTTTAAAGGGCAACATCAAAAGATCGCAGCCTGCGGCAGCTCCTACACGTTTGCCTTGGATCCGGCATTAGCGCTTTGGCCGATATTCAGAAGCACTTGGCCGGTGCTCGTCGCTACCGATCTTTAGACTCTGGCCTACCTTAATTAGCCACGGAGTCTGCCATGAGCTACCTCATTTCATTGGCCATCGGTCTGGGCGTCGGTCTGCTCTACGGCGCACTGGATTTTCGTTCCCCCGCACCACCGGCCATCGCGCTGGTAGGGCTGCTCGGCATGTTGGCCGGTGAGAAGGTGTGGCCAATGGGCCGGCAACTGGTAACTGGCTGGATCTCCTGAACCGTTTATTCATTCGAGGGCAACGCTCATGAAAGCACTGCAATTCGACAAGTCCGGTGACCTCTCGGCCCTGCGCTACGTTGAGGTTCCCACCCCAGTCCCCGGCGCCGATGAAGTGCTGGTCCAGATCAAGGCGGCCGGCCTCAACCCCAGCGATGTGAAGAACGTGCTGGGGCGCTTTCCCTACACCACACTGCCGCGGATTCCCGGTCGTGATTTCGCCGGAGTGGTCGTTGAAGGCCCGCAGGCGCTGATCGGTCAGGAAGTCTGGGGCACCGGTCGTGAACTGGGTTTTTTCGCCGACGGCTCGCACGCACAATTCGTCAAACTGCCGGCCAATGGCGTGGCGCAAAAGCCGACCCATCTGAGTTTTGCCCAGGCTGCCAGCCTCGGCGTGCCATACACCACGGCGTGGGATGCGTTGGAGCGCAGTCTGGTGACGGCCGAAACCCGGTTGCTGGTGATCGGTGGCGGGGCGGTTGGCACTGCGGCGCTGGCGCTGGCCAAGGTGCGTGGCGCTCAAGTACTGGCAGCGGCGCGGCGGCCCGAGCAGGTCAAGGATTTGCAGTCTCAGGGGTATCAGACGCTGCAACTGGATAAACCCGAGGATCTCGGCGCTCAGGTGAATGCCGTGTATGCCGGCGGCGCTGATGTGATTTTCGACACCACCGGTTTTTGGCTCCCGGCCTCGGTCCCGGCGCTGGCCGCATTCGGTCGCATCGCGATCATCGCCGCGCCGGTGGACGGCCTGGTGCAATTGCCGGCCCTGGCGCTGTATCGCAAGGGCGGCTCGGTGGTGGGGATCAATTCGTTGTTGTACGGCGTCCAGGCGTGTGCGGCGATGCTTGATCAGTTCGGCACGTTCTTCAATCAGGGCTTGTTGCCGTTGCCCGAGGGCTTGTTTGAATCGCCGTTGGCCGAAGGTCTGGAGCGGTATGCCGAGGTGAGTCAAGGCAGTGGTGACAAGGTGATTTTGTTGCCGTGATTGACGATTAAAAGATCGCAACCTTCGGCAGCTCCTACAGGTGTACGCCGATGCAATGTAGGAGCTGCCGAAGGCTGCGATCTTTTGATTTTGCTTTATGCCTCGGGAACACCGTTCTCCCACGCCGACCAGTTCTTCAAAATCTCCTGCACCAACGGATTCCCCGTCCGGTACAGGTTCTCCAGCGCCGGTACAAACCCACCTTGATCCGCATACTTGAGCAGGTTATCCACCTCACTCTGGCCCGGCGCCGGCCGATCAAAATCAGAACCCGCACGCACCACCGCCAAACGCTGCACATCCACCAAACCTTCTCGACTCGCCCGCAGCAGCGCTTCATAAGTGGAGTTGTCTTCCTGCTGCGTCGTGCAGTACTCACCTTTGTTATCGGTCAGCAGCCTGGTCCAGACCTCGGCGCGCTCACTCAACCGCGTCCCGGAAAACCAGGTATTGCCCGCGAGCGTGTCGCACTGCGTTACTACCGGCGGCTGATTGGCCGGGGCTGACGGATACTTCATGCGCCACGCGGCCGATTCCTTGCTCTCGCTCAATTGGACTTTGTGGCTGAGGGCAAACGCTTTGGCCTGCAACTTCGGGTTGAGTTCGAAGACTTCGGTCTTGTAATCCAGTGGCGGTTTCTCGTTCGGGCCTTTGGTGTTGATGCCGATATAACCGGTCGGCCAGTCTGTCGGCGCGTCCCGGGAGTCCAGCTCCCATTGGGTGCCGAATTCCACCAGATAATGCGCCCACGCGGTGGTGCCGATGGTCCCGTGTTTCGGGCTGATACCGGCAATCCCGGCGATCAGAAAGTAACTTTTGCGCAGGTCGAATTTCGACGACAACGCCAGGGCCAGGGTCGACGCCGCGGCGTTGGTCTGGCCCATGCCGGTGACCATCAGGCACACCTGCTGACTGTTGCAGCGAACGGTCGGGTACTCGGCGGACAGCCCCGGCACCCGCACTTCCTGCTTGAGTTCCAACCGATCAATCCAGTTTTGCGCCTCGGGGGCGAACATCGTGATCAGCATCACTTTCGGCTGGATCGGCGCTTCAATCGCCCAAGCCGTTGAGGAGAGCAGGGCGGCACAGGCCAGGGAAAGACGCGTCATTGCATGCATAAAACCTCCTGATTCAAACAAGTCTTAAAACTGATAACCAATGCCGGCGTAGTAACCCCAGCCGTCGGAACGGGCGCGAAAGTTACCGTCGCCGAAATTCAATTCGCTGCCATCGTCCCAGTTGCCGCCGTTGTGGAAATAGCGGCCGACCAGGGTGAAACGCAAGTGGGTGAACGAGTACAGCAACACGTTGGTGGCGACGGTGGCGTTGGCGGTGCGAGCCGGGTTGTCCTTGTGCAGGTCCGAGCCGAAGTCGAAGTTGGTGAACCCGATGTAGGTCAGTGACGCGCCGTTGCTGAAGCTACTGATCGGCACGATGTATTTGAGTTGGGCGCGATAGCCGTCCCATGAATACTCGTTGCTGGCACCGTAGTTTTCCCACTGGTAGCGACCATAGAAGTTGGCCGACAGGTTGACCCGCGAATGGGTGTCGATGTCGGTGCCCAAACCGCTGTATAGCGTATTGGCACGGTTGGCGCTGTTGCTGCCGTGGTCGTAGATCCAGTCGAAGGCGACGTACCATTCCTTGAACGGCCCGATGGCCAGGCTGCGGCCGGCGAGGTAATCGATGGAAATCCGCGGTTCGTGCTCCATGAACACCGGCGAGCCGTGGTCCCACACGCCTTTGTCATGGCTGTTGCCGATGTCGAAGATCTTCGGAATGTCGATGTAGCCGTACAACTCGAACGGCCCCTTGCGCCCGAAGTACTCGTATTCCAGGTAGATATCGTCGGCCGGTTGCGGGCCGAAACTGATGTCTTTGCTGCCGATGACGGTCAGGTCCTGATTGAACCAGTCCGAGAGGTACACGCCTTTTTTCGGTGGGCTCGCTTCGGGGCTGAGGCTTTCGCCTTGGGCGGATTCTTCGGCGGGGGCGGGTTGCGCCAAAACGGTGCTGCTGAGTAGTCCTGTAACGCTGGCCAGCAGCAAGGAAACAGCAAAGGTGCGCGAGCAAGTCACGCGGCTGGACGTGCGGTGCATTAAAAGTCCCTTTTCGTGCGGATCGAAGGCCCTGTTCTGCGGGCTTGCGCGGTTATGTAGCGAAAACGCTTGTATCAGCGACTCGCAAACGTTTGCACAAGGCATACCAGTTTTGCTCAAGGAACGGAAAAGGCTAGGGAATTGATAGTTTAATTGTCCTTTCGGTCAAGGATTCGCGGGGCCTCGGCGACGATGACGTTGATGTAGACTCTCGGGCAATGACTTCACAAGGTGTGTCCCCATGAGCGAACCGATTCGTCTGACCCAGTACAGCCACGGTGCAGGGTGTGGCTGCAAGATTTCTCCCCAGGTGCTGGAGGTGATTCTGGCCGGCAGCGGGGCGCAGAACCTTGACCCGAAACTCTGGGTCGGCAACGCCTCGCGCGATGACGCGGCGGTGTACGCCATCGATGAAGAACGCGGCGTGGTGTCGACCACCGACTTCTTTATGCCGATCGTCGACGACCCGTTCGATTTCGGCCGCATCGCCGCCACCAATGCCATCAGCGACATCTACGCCATGGGCGGCGATCCGTTGATGGCGATTGCGATCCTTGGCTGGCCGGTCAACGTACTGGCACCGGAGATTGCCCGGGAAGTGATTCGCGGCGGGCGTTCGGTCTGCGATGAGGCAGGGATTCCGTTGGCCGGTGGGCATTCCATCGACGCGCCGGAGCCGATCTTCGGCCTCGCCGTGACCGGTCTGGTGGAAAAGCGCCACATGAAGCGCAACGACACCGCCACCGCCGGTTGCCTGCTCTACCTCACCAAACCGCTGGGCATCGGCATCCTCACCACCGCCGAGAAGAAGGGCAAATTGCGCCAGGCCGACATCGGCTTGGCCCGCGACTGGATGTGCACCCTGAACAAACCCGGCAGCCGCTTCGGCAAACTCGACGGCGTCACCGCGATGACCGACGTCACCGGTTTCGGCCTGCTCGGGCATTTGGTGGAAATGGCCGACGGCAGCAACGTGACCGCTCGCATCGAGTACGACCGCGTACCGCGTCTGCCGGGTGTCGAGTATTACCTCGACCAAGGCTGCGTGCCGGGCGGGACGCTGCGCAACTTCGACAGCTACGCCAGCAAGCTTGGGCGTCTTCAGGAAATGCACAAACGCGTGCTCTGCGATCCGCAGACCAGTGGTGGTCTGCTGGTGGCGGTCACCCCCGAAGGCAACGAACACTTCCTCAAGGTGGCCGCCGAGCTGGGCCTGACCCTTGAGCCGATCGGTGAACTGATCGAGCGACAGACGAACGCGGTTGAGGTGTTTTGATGTCAATCGAATTCACCGATTACCGCGACATTTTCCTCAACGACCGACCGATGATGGATGCCCGTGCGCCGGTCGAATTTCTCAAAGGCTCATTCCCCGGCGTGATCAACCTGCCGCTGATGAATGACCATGAGCGGCAACGGGTCGGCACTTGTTACAAGCAGCACGGGCAGCAAGCGGCCATTACGCTGGGGCACCAGTTAGTGTCCGGTGAGATAAAAGCCGGGCGCATCCAGGCCTGGGCCGATTTTGCCCGGGCTCACCCTGATGGGTATTTGTATTGTTTTCGTGGCGGTTTGCGTTCGCAGATCGTCCAGCAATGGCTCAAGGACGAGGCGGGCATCGACTATCCGCGAGTGGGTGGCGGCTACAAGGCCATGCGAACCTTCTTGCTCGACACGCTCGATCAGGCGGTTGCCCAGTGTGATTTCGTCTTGCTGGGCGGCATGACCGGCACCGGCAAAACCGAAGTGCTCACGCAGTTGCGCAACGGCCTGGACCTTGAAGGTCACGCCCATCATCGCGGCTCCAGTTTCGGTAAACGCGCCACCGGCCAACCCTCCAACATCGATTTTGAAAACCGTTTGGCGGTGGACGTGCTGAAGAAGCGCGCCCACGGCATCGAGCAGTTTGTACTGGAAGACGAGAGCCGCGCGATCGGCAGTTGTGCGCTGCCGTTGCCGCTGTTTCAGGGCATGCAACAGTTTCCGATGGTCTGGCTGGAAGACAGCCTGGAAGGGCGGGTCGAACGAATCCTGCGCGATTACGTGGTGGACTTGTGTGCCGAGTTCATCGGTGTGCATGGCGATGAAGGCTTCGCGCTGTTTTCCGAGCGCTTGCTGGAGAGCCTGAACAATGTGCAGAAACGTCTGGGCGGTGAGCGCCATCGGCGGATGTTGATTTTGATGGAAGACGCGCTGGCGGAGCAGGCGAGCAGCGGGGCAGTGGACTTGCACCGGGGCTGGATCGAAGGGTTGCTTCGCGAGTATTACGACCCGATGTATGCGTTTCAGCGGGAGAAGAAAGGGGCTCGTATTGAATTCGTCGGGGAGCGGGCTGCGGTTCTTGAGTATCTGCGAGAGCGCGTTTCCCAGCGAGGATGATGTCGTATTTGCCGGCCCCTTCGCGAGCAAGCCCGCTCCCACATTTGATCTTTGTCGTACACAAATATTGTGTTCACTGAAAATCTAATGTGGGAGCGGGCTTGCTCGCGAAGGGGGCTTTGCAGACGCTACAAAACTTAAAGCACTGCCGCCCCTTACGTCGGACAGGTCTCCCGCCCATTATCCAGACCTTGCTTGTAAGCGTGGCTCTGCACACTGGCCTTGCCGTTGTGCCAGGTCAGGGTGAGCACGTACAGCGAGTCGTAGTCGCTGGATTCCCAGTCATCGGTGATGTTCTGTTTCTTGCCGACGGCATCTCCAGCAACCTTGTTGATCAGCTCCGGCAGGTAGCCGTGGGACCAGGCGGTGTAGATGACCGAGTTGTGATACTTGTCGTGGAGCAATTCATCGGCAAGGTCGCTGGTGTCGTTGGCCGAGAAATTGATGTTCACCGGCAAACCAAGCTTGATCGCGCTGGGGCTGATGGTCATCAGGGGACGGATGTAACTGTAGGAATTGTCCAGTTCGCCTTCTTCGACATTGCGTGTCGGGTTGGCGGCAAACACGTAGTTGGCCTTGCCGAATTTTTCCGGCAGCAAGGTGGCCAGGTCGATGGCGCGGTTCAGGCCCTGGCAGTTGAGCTGGCCGAGGCCGCCTTCGGGTTTTTCCGCGTGGCGCAGGAACACCAGCGTCTGGGTGCCGTCCGCCTGTTGGGCGCGGCTTTCGCGGGATTCCAGCGCCAGAAACAACGCGCTGGCTGCCAGCAAGACGGGCAGCAGTAAATAAGCGCGATGTTTGAAGCGGTTGGCGAGTTTCAGAGGGTTCATCATTGAATTAAGGGTTCTTCAGCTCATTTCGTTAAGGCTGACAAACCTTTACACCGCGAATTTCCTGCGTCGGGTGTTTTCCATGTCGTTACGCCGGTCCGTTTTCAAAGGAGGCAGTGCTCAGAGTCCTCTGATGCCCGTTTGGTTCGATTCCGGCGAAGAGCGCAGCAATGTACCGGTAACCTTTAACGGGTTGGAGCACAGGTTATCGACAGGATGTTGCGGATTTATGGACACGTTACACGTGGAGGAGCTGCCGAAGGCTGCGATCTTTTGATCTTGCTCATCAGTAATATTGATAAAGGCAAAAGATCGCAGCCTTCGGCAGCTCCTACATTAAGATCGTCACTCTCAATTTCCTCGTGGATCCTCCCCATGACCGATCTGTCCGCGTTCCCGATTACCCAAAAATGGCCGGCTCAATACCCCGAGTGGATCCAGCTTTACTCCTTGCCGACACCCAACGGCGTCAAGGTGTCGATCATGCTCGAAGAGATCGGACTGCCCTACGAACCGCATCGTGTGGGCTTCGACACCCATGATCAGATGTCCCCCGAATTTCTTTCGCTGAACCCCAACAACAAGATCCCTGCGATCCTCGACCCCCACGGTCCGGGGGACCAACCCCTGGCGCTGTTCGAGTCCGGGGCGATTCTGATTTACCTGGCCGACAAGAGCGGGCAATTGCTGGCCCAGGAATCGGCGGCGCGATACGAGACCATTCAGTGGCTGATGTTTCAGATGGGCGGCATCGGGCCGATGTTCGGCCAACTCGGTTTTTTCAACAGATTTGCCGGCAAGGACTACGAGGACAAACGTCCCCGCGACCGCTACATCGATGAAAGTAAACGTTTGTTAAAAGTTCTTGATGGACGTCTGGAAGGGCGCGACTGGATCATGGGCGAGCGCTACACCATCGCGGATATCGCGACGTTCCCCTGGGTGCGCAACCTGATCGGCTTCTATGAGGCCGGCGAGCTGGTGGGCATCAAGGACTTCCCGAACGTCACGCGGGTGCTGGAGCGCTTTCTGGCGCGGCCAGCGGTGATGCGCGGGCTGGAAATTCCCAAGCAAAACGCTTCGATTTGATCAAGACCAAGGCAGGCCATGCACTCATTCGATTTCAAGCAAGTAGATGTCTTCAGCCGTGTTGCGCTCAAGGGCAATCCGTTGGCAGTGGTGTTCGGCGCCGATGAGCTCAGCGATGAGCGCATGGCGGCGTTCGCCAGCTGGACCAACCTCAGCGAAACCACATTCATACTCGAACCGCGCGATCCTCGCGCCGATTATCGCGTGCGGATCTTCACCACCCTGAACGAATTGCCGTTCGCCGGTCATCCGACACTGGGCACCTGCCATGCGTGGCTGGAGGCCGGTGGGGTGCCCAAGGGCGAAGAGATCATTCAGGAGTGCGGCGTGGGGCTGGTGCGGGTTCGTCGACAAGGGACAGAGCTGGCCTTTCTCGCACCACCATTGCTCAAAACCGGGCCGGTGGAGGCGGATGTGGTGGAACGGGTGCGGCGGGGGCTCAGGCTGGAATCGGGGGCGATTGTGCGCACTCAGTGGGTCGACAACGGTGCCGGATGGTTGGCCGTGATGGTCGAGAATCGCCAGCAGGTGCTGGACCTGCAACCGGATCATTCGCAAATGCTTGGCCTGGCCGTCGGTGTCATCGCGCCATGGCATCCCGAGCGCGATGGTGATGACGCACAGTTCGAAGTGCGGGCGTTCATCTCCTGCGATGGCATGCCGGAAGACCCCGCCACCGGAAGCCTGAACGCCGGAATTGCCCAATGGTTGCTCAGCGAAGGACTGGCGCCGGCGTCCTATGTGGTCAGCCAGGGCCTCACCATGGGCCGCGCCGGACGCATTGAGGTCGAGCAAGTAAACGACGAGATCTGGATCGGCGGCGCGGTGGTGACCTGCATCAGCGGAACCTTGACGCTGTGACCTGTGGGAGCGGGCTTGCTCGCGAAAGCGGTGTATCAGTCAATGCATGTATCGACTGACACGACGCCTTCGCGAGCAAGCCCGCTCCCACAAGGTTCTGTGTTAAATGCGCGCGATTGTTGTTGCGGTAATGCAGTCTTGAGCGATCGAGGTTTGTGCCCTGCGCCTTGCAGGGCATAAGCTTCGCCCCCTACGACTTTCGTCTCGTCCTCCGTTTTTCAGGAACCCCTCATGTCCAGTCAGTTCCCCGAAGCACGTCCACGCCGTTTGCGCCGCAATGCGAGCCTGCGCGGCCTGTTCCAGGAAACCGAGTTCAGCTTGAACGATCTGGTGCTGCCGATTTTCGTCGAGGAAGAGATCGACGACTTCGTACCGATCAAAAGCATGCCCGGCGTGATGCGTATTCCAGAGTCGAAACTGGCGGGTGAGATCGAGCGTTATGCCCGCGCCGGGATCAAGTCGGTGATGACGTTCGGCGTGTCGCACCATTTGGACGGCAACGGCAGCGACACCTGGAGCGACAATGGTCTGGTGTCTCGCATGTCGCGCATCGCCAAGGACGCCGTGCCGGACATGATTGTGATGTCCGACACCTGCTTCTGTGAGTACACCGACCACGGCCATTGCGGCGTGCTGCACAACCATGAGGTCGACAACGACCAGACCCTGCTCAATCTCGGCAAGCAAGCGGTGGCCGCGGCCCGTGCCGGTGCCGATGTGATCGCCCCGTCGGCCGCCATGGACGGGCAGGTGCAGGCCATTCGCCGGGCGCTCGATGAAGCAGGTTTCAGCCAAACCGCGATCATGGCCTATTCGACCAAGTTTGCCTCGGCGCTCTACGGTCCGTTCCGTGAAGCCGGCGGCAGCGCCCTCAAGGGCGACCGCAAAAGCTATCAGATGAACCCGATGAACCGCCGCGAAGCCGTGCGCGAATCACTGATGGACGAGCAGGAAGGCGCCGACGCGCTGATGGTCAAACCGGCCGGCGCTTACCTGGACATCATCCGCGACATCCGTGAAGCCTCGCGTTTGCCGCTGTCGGCGTATCAGGTGAGCGGCGAGTACGCGATGATCAAATTCGCCGCCCAGGCCGGGGCGATCGATGAGGATCGCGTGGTGCGTGAGAGCCTTGGCGCGATCAAGCGGGCCGGGGCTGATCTGATCTTCACTTACTTCGCGATGGACCTGGCGTTGGCCGGGATCTGATCAAGATCAAAAGATCGCAGCCTGCGGCAGCTCCTACAGGAAATTGAGTCCACCTGTAGGAGCTGCCGCAGGCTGCGATCTTTTGATCCTCAGCCGAAAAACGGCCGAATCCCGTGATCCCGGAAGTACCGCTCGATCACCTTGGGATCGGCAGAATTGTCGGCAATCGCCACATACGTGTCCGGCCGCAACAGGTAAAACCCGTTACGCCCCAGGCCTGCCGCTTCAAACGCCGGCCGCCAGTCAAACACATGCAACGGCAAATGATGTTCGTGGCACCAGGCGATCATTTCGTCGCTGGTGTCGCCATACACATGCACCTGCCAGGTCGGACACTTCAGCGATTCGAAATTGTCCCCCTCACCGTCATGAGCCCAGGGCAGGCGGTCGCCACCGTGGACATGACCGGCAACGCCCGTGCTCAATGGCATCCCGCGATAATTCAGGGTGATCTGCGATACCGTGCGAAACAGGAATTCGCGGGACGCCTCAAACGATGCCATTTTCGGAATCACGAACGGCGCCAGACGCGTGCGCAGCAAATCGGCCATGCGCCCTTCGGCCGTGACGAAACTGAACACCCGATCGGTGGTGGCGACTAGTTTTCGGGCAAACGCGATGCGCTCGGTTTCGTAAGTGTCGAGGAGTTTGGCCTCAGCGCCGCCGCTCAACACCGCCGCGAGTTTCCAGGCGAGGTTGATGGCGTCGCCAATGCCGGTGTTCATGCCCTGGCCACCGGCGGGGCTGTGGACGTGGGCGGCGTCGCCCAACAGAAACGCACGCCCGGTTCGAAAGTGGTCCGCCACCCGATGATGCACGCGGTAGGTCGAGAACCAGTTCAGTTGCTCGATCTTTACTTTCATATGCTCGATGGCCCGGCTGCTGACGTCTTCAAATTGCAGGGTGTCGACCTGGTCGGCGCGCTCGTCGCGTACGGTGCCGATCAGACGGGCGCGGCCTTCACCGGCCAAGGGAAACACTGCGAGAAAATCCGCTTCATCGAGATCCACGTGCAGTTCGCCGTTGAACGTCGGCCCGCTGGCTTGCACGTCGGCGACGTAGAAAATCTGTTGGTACGTTCCACCGGGAAATCCGGTATCCAGGGTCTTGCGCACGATCGACCGGGCACCGTCGCAACCCGCCAGATAGCAGGCCTGGCAGGTTTCCTCCTGACCATCGGCCAAGCGCAGATAGGCGGTGATGCCGTCACCGGTTTCCATGAAACTCTCCAGCGCCGTGTTGCGCTCGACCTTGATGCCAAAGGCTTCGAGGCGGTCTATCAGCAGCCGTTCGTGTTCGTCCTGAGGAAAGATTTCGAGGAACGCATAGGGTGTCAGGCCTTCGCCGATGCGGCTCAGCGGCAAGCGCGCCACGGGTTCGCCCTTGACCCAGAAGTTCGCCGCGGCCACTCGATGACCGTTCTGCACCACCGCATTGCTGAGGTCGAGCTGGCGATACAGCTCCAGCGTCCGCGCCTGGACGGCCAGCGCCCGCGACGTGGTTCCGGGTGCCGATGTCTTATCGATGATGCGCACTTGCACGCCAAGTTTGCTCAGCCACAGCGCCAACACCAGCCCGGTCGGGCCGGCGCCGATGATCAGTACGTCGCTACGGTTCATGAGCCTGTCTCCTCGGTGTGTGGCTCAAGTATGGTTCAGCTGGGACGGACGGCCAGGTTGTCTGCCAAACGGAAAAAGGCCCCGCAGCCGTGAAGCTGCGGGGCCTTTTCGTAAAACGGTGGTGATCAGAAGTCGATGGTGCCCGACAACTTCGCCACCCGTGGTTCGCCCTGGGTCAGGTAGCCGCCCAGTGCCGATTCCCAGTATTTTTCGTTGGTCAGGTTGTCGACGCCCAGGCGCACCGTCACGTCTTTCTGCTGGACCTTGAACGCATACCGGGCGCCGGCATCGAAGCGGTTCCAGGTCGGCAGGCTGAGGTTGTTCGCCGCATCGGCGTATTGGCCACCGGTGCGCAGCATCCGTGCGTCCAGCGCTACCCCTTGCAGGCCCGGTACATCCCAATCCACACCCGCGTTGAACTGGAAGGTCGGCACGCCGATGGCGCGGTTGCCGTCGTTGAGACCGCCCGCGGTTTTCTTCAGTTCGGTGTCCATGACGGTCAGGCCGCTGATCAGGCGCAGGCCTTCGATCGGCTCGCCGAAGACGTTGAGTTCGACGCCTTTGTTGACCTGTTCACCTTCACGCACAAAGACCGCCGTGGTGCTGTCGATGACTTGGGTGAAGCCGTCGCTCGGTTGCTCGATACGGTAAACACCGAGGCTGGCGCCATAGGTGCCCATGTCGACTTTCACACCGGCTTCGATCTGTTTGGAGCGGGCGGGCGCAAACGCCTGGTTGCCGTTGGTAACGATGCGTCCGCCCGCCGACGTCGGCGAAGTCGGGCCTTCAGCCAGGCCTTCGATGCGGTTGGCGTAGAGCGACACGTGTTCCCACGGTTTGAACACGATGCCGTAGACCGGCGTGGTGATCGACTCGTCATACTTGGAGGTGCGGGTTCCGGTGCCGTAGGCAAAGCCCTGGACCACCAACTGCTGGCGGCGCAGGCCGACGGTCACCAACAGGCGATCATCGAAGAAACCGAGGGTGTCGGACACCGCGCCGCTGCGCACGAAGGTTTTGCCGGTGATGCCGGGATCGTGCAGGTCGCCACCGGAAAAGCCGCCCTGTGGCGCCGGTGTTTCAACCGGATGGTAGATGTTGTTCGGGTAGCGGGTCAGGTCGAAATCGAAGGCGTTGCGCTGTTCGGTCCAGATCCCGGCCAGGCCGAAGTTGAGTTTGTGGCTGACCGGCCCGGTCTGGAATCGGCCGTTCAGGCCCGCCATGGCGCTGGTGTTGTCTTCGTCATGGGGAATGAACGAACCGCTGGTGGTGGCGTTGCCGAAGTTGTCGGTGAGGGTGGTCGAGTTGTAGCGGCCGACTTCACGGGTGTGCTTGGCGCCGGCTGCCGCGTAGGCGGTCCAGCTGTCGTCCAGGTCGTACTCGGCGCGGAGCATGCCGAAGGTGTCTTCGATCTCGGTGAAACCCCATTTCGGCGCGTAGTTGGTGTCGGCCGACGGCGCATCCCGCACGTGCGTTGCGGTGCCGAGGAACACCGAGTTGCGGCCGGCATTGATGCGTTGCTTCTGGTAGGCGAAGTCGCCGGAGATGCGCAGTGCATCGCCGCGATAATCCAGGCCAATGGCGAACAGTTTGGAGCGCTGGTTTTCGTCGTCGATACCGGTGTCGCCTTCACGCTGGGCCAGGTTGATCCGCGCGCCGAAACGGTTGTCTTCACCAAAGCGCTGACCGATGTCCAGATGCTCACCGACCCGGCCGTCATTGCTGATGTCGGTGGTGAAACGACGCAGCGGCACATCGCCTGCGCGTTTGGGTTGCAGGTTGACGCCGCCACCGATGCCGGAACCGGTCGGGGTCACGCCGTTGATGAACGCGTTCGGGCCTTTGAAGACTTCCACGCGCTCCAGTGCATCGGTGGAAATGATCTGCCGGGGCAGGACGCCGTAGAGGCCGTTATAGGAAATGTCATCGCCATTGAGCGGCAGGCCGCGAATCACGAACAGCTGGGCCTGGTTGGCAAAACCGATGGCCTGACGCACCGATGAATCGTTGAGCAGTACGTCGCCGACGGTTTCGGCTTGCTGGTCCTGGATCAGTTGCTCGGTGTACGAGGCCATGCTGAACGGCACGTCCATGATGTCCTGATTGCCCAACACGCCCAGTTGCCCGCCACGCGCCACCTGACCGCCGGCAAACGCCGGGGGCAGGGCGGATGGCGAGGGGGCTTGGGCGTTGATGTTCACATCGTCCAGCACCAATGCTTTGTTACCGTTTTCGGGCGTTGCGGCATGGGCAGTCACGGACAGGGAGCAAAGCAAGGCGAGAAGCGTCGGGCGAAAGGGAGCGCCGAGTCGGGCTGGAGTGATCATGTTTCATTCCTGACGGCGCACAGCCGATGAGAAAAAGAAAGTAACGGCGCGGGAACTCCTTGCGCAAATGCGACTCCAGGCGCGAATGATAGTTTTTCTCAGTAACGCTGCGCAATCGGTTTGTCATTACGGTGAAGGTAAAGGGGTCGAGAAGGCTTTTGTGGCGAGGGGGCTTGCCCCCGTTGCGCTGCGAAGCGGCGCTGAAACCTGAAAAGGATTATTTCTGACACACTGCGTGTACTTATTTTTTTGCGACTGCTACGCAGCCGAACGGGGCGATGCGGCGTTCCGACAAGCCCCCTCGCCACAGAGAGCAACATGCAAGCCAATCGATTGATGATGAGCGTCGCCGCGCTGCTAGTGCTGGCGGGTTGCGGCACTCAGCGCACGCAAGAGCTCCCTGTGCGCAAGCCTGCCGAGGTCAAGGCTGAGATCGTGCGCCTGCTGCCGGCCAAAACCACCGATCGCCAGGGCTGGGCTACCGATATTTACGCAGCATTTGCTGCCCAGAACATTTATCCGTCCACCCAAAACCTGTGCTCGGTACTGGCGGTCACCGAGCAGGAATCGACCTTTCAGGTGGACCCACCCGTACCGGGCCTGGGCAAAATCGCCCGCGAGGAGATCGACCGCCGTGCCGACAAAGCCCACATTCCCGGCCTGCTGGTGAGCGGTGCGCTGCAGGTGAGTTCATCCAACGGCAAAAGCTACAGCGACCGCCTCAATGCGGCGCGCAGCGAAAAAGAGCTCAGCGCGATCTTCGATGATTTCATCGGCATGGTGCCCATGGGCCGGACGCTGTTTGGTGGCTTCAACCCGGTGCACACCGGTGGGCCGATGCAGGTCAGCATCGATTTCGCCGAGCAACAGGCGAAGGCGTATCCGTACCCGGTGGACGGCTCGATCCGTCATGAAGTGTTCAGTCGTCGCGGCGGCCTGTACTTCGGTATCGCCCACTTGCTCGGTTATCCGGTGAGCTACAAACAACCGCTGTATCGCTTTGCCGATTTCAACGCCGGTTGGTACGCCAGCCGCAATGCCGCGTTTCAGAACGCGGTGAGTCGTGCGTCGGGCATACCGCTGGCGCTGGATGGTGACCTGGTCCGCTACGATTCGATCATGCCGGGCACCACGGAGTTGGCGGTGCGCACCCTCGGCAAGCAACTGGGCATGCGCAATCCGACCATTAGGGACCAATTGGAGGAGGGTAAAAACTTCGAGTTCGAGGACACCCAGCTCTATGCACGGGTTTTCGCCCTGGCCGAAAAGGCGGAAGGTCGGCCATTACCGCGTGCGGTGTTGCCGGGGATTACGCTGCAAAGCCCGAAAATCACCCGCAAACTCACGACGGCGTGGTTTGCCAAACGGGTCGATGAGCGTTATCAGCGTTGCATGGCGCGGGCCGGCAAGTGACCGAGCGCAAAAAACAGGCGTAAAAAAACCCGGCTGATAAGGCCGGGTTTTTCATTGAGTACCGCGGTAAAGCTATTCATTTATGCAGCGCGGCTTTCGATCAGACGATCCGAACCACCTTCGGCAACGCGGTTTTCGATCAGACGGTCGGATCCACCTTCGGCAACACGTTTCTCGATCAGACGATCGGAACCACCTTCAGCGACGCGGTTTTCGATCAGACGATCCGAGCCACCTTCGGCAACGCGTTTCTCGATCAGACGATCGGAACCACCTTCAGCGACGCGGTTTTCGATCAGACGGTCCGAACCACCTTCAGCCACACGACTTTCAATCAGATGATCCGAGCCGCCTTCAGCGACAACCGGGTGAGTAGAAGTAGCGGCGAAAGCGTTAACTGCAAAAACCGAGAAAGCGATGCTGAGGATGAGTTGGCGTTTCATGGTGGTGTGCTCCGGGGTGTAGTTGTTGGGTATGGAGCGGATGTTACGCCGCGGATTTTTTATGAGAACTTCATTGCCGTGATGGTGAACATCGACGGCAATGATAGGAAGGACGACGCACTCCACGCGAGGGTGATATTTCAGATCAACGACTCAGGTGCGCCGGCGAACAAACTTGCGCCACAACCAGACCCACAGCATGAACAGTGGGAAGGCCAGAATCAGAAAGGGCAGGGCATAGCTGACTTTTTCCAGCGCATCGGCGGCGCCATCGGCCAGGTTGTCCAGCAAATTGCTGAACGCTTGACTCAGGTGCGACGAGCGACTGCTGGCGCCGGTCGGCAGGAACGACAGCGTGACCCGATTGGTGTCCAGACGGCGCTGGTGTCCGGCGGCGATCTGGGCCAGGGCTTGCAGGTCGTTTTCGATCCCGGCCTGCTCTTTGCTCAAGGTGATCAGATCCGTGACGCTGATGTCTTTGCGGGTCGCCAACTCATCCAGCCGCTGCTGCTGAGCCTTGAGCCGCTCTTGGCGCCGACGAGTGTCGTCCACGGCATCGGCCAGGTCTTTGGCACTGGTGATTCGTTGACCCAGTTCCCCACCCTTGGCCGCCATCGTGACCAGCGGTTCGACGCCAGCGGGGGCAATGCGCAAAGTGATCTCGGCGCGGCCGGCGCCTTGCTCGATGCGCAGAACGTTACAGGCCCCGAAGCGTGCGGTTTCGCAGGCCTCACGTGTGGTCTGCAAGCGCGGCCCGATTTGCGCCTGGGGCAGCAATAGTTGCAGTTCGTGCTCATAGGCGAGCATGGCGCCACCGCGCCCTTGTTCACCGGCTAGACTGGCCGATGACGAGTGTTCGCTCGGCGAGCAGCCACTCAAGGCCAGGCCAGCCAGAAGAAACCCATAGATACGAAGAAACGGGGCGAGACCGCCATCCTGTTGGCGCATGTTCTTTCCTTGAAGTGTGCAGTAGGGCTTGAACCGCGACGGGTAGTCATGAGTGCGGCCCGGGAGGCGTATCTTACCTGCATCGCCCGGCCCAATGGCAGGGAACGTGCCTCGTGCCCAATCGTCTGCTGACTCTATTTTCGTTTCGCCAGGAGCGCGCGATATGTACCAGCTATACGGACACCAGAACTCCGGCGCTGCCGCGATAGAAGCGGCACTGGAACTTTGCGAAATCCCTTACCGCTTCATCGACGTTGAATCCTCTCCCGAGGCGACCCACGCGCTGGAAAAACTCAATCCGCTCAAGCAGATCCCGACCCTGCAATTGCCCGATGGCAGCGTTCTCACCGAGAGCGCGGCGATTCTAATTCACCTGGGGCTCACGTTCCCCAAATCAAACCTGTTGCCGAAAAACACCGCCGCGCGGGATCAGGCCATTCGCGGACTGGTGTACATCGTCAGCAATTGCTATTCGGCCATTGGCATCATCGACTACCCCGAGCGCTGGTTGGCCGAGGCGGATGAATCGTCCAGGCAAAACCTCATGGCCGGCGCCCGCGCGCGACTGCACAGGAGTTGGGAGGTGTTTGCCGATCAGTTTTCGGGCGATTTGTATCTGGGCGACGAGACGCCGGGAGCCCTGGATGTGCTGGCGGCGGTGGTTTCCAGATGGGCGGGCAGTCGGGAAAATTTACGCAGTGCAAGGCCCGGGTTTTTCGCGTGGCTTACGCGCATCGACCGGCACCCGACATTGGCACCGGTCTTTGCGCGGCATTGGCCGGACTGATCTATTCGCCGCGGATGTACTGCTCCAACTGGCGAATCAATTCAGCCTGTTCGGCGATGGCCTCCTTGACCAGGTCGCCAATCGACAGCAAGCCGATTAACTGGCCGTTTTCCACCACCGGCAAGTGGCGCAGGCGTTTGTCGGACATGATGCCCATGCAGGTTTCGACGGTTTGATGGGTGTCCACGGTGATCACCGGCGACACCATGATGTCTTCGACCGGTGTACCGACGGAGGAGCGGCCCTTGAGCACGAGTTTGCGCGCATAGTCACGCTCGCTGATGATGCCCACGACCTCGCCATTCTTCAGGACCGGCAAGGCGCCGACGTTTTTGGCGGCCATGACCATCAGCGCTTCCAGCACCATTTGATGCGGTGCAATGGTGTGGACTTCATGATTCTGTTCAGCCTTTAACTTCAGCAGTTGGGCGACGGTTTTCATGGCAGTTTCTCAGGTGTTGTCGTTGTCCTTGAAGAATCGTAGACACGGGCGCTGAGGGCAAGGCAGAAAACGGCAGATAACGCGCAAAAAACGCCATTCAGCGGTTTTTCTTCGGAAAACCTCGCAGATTCACCATCGAACCTTGTGGGAGCGAGCTTGCTCGCGAAAGCGGTGTGTCAGTCAATGCATGTGTCGACTGATCCACCGCTTTCGCGAGCAAGCTCGCTCCCACAGGTTACGAGTCGTCAGATCAATCTGCGCTGTGCCTCATCGATGACGCGTAGAATTGCGCCTTGAATCAAATCTTGAGGTTGCAGTGGTGGATTTACAGCGGGGCTTCGTCCTGACCCGGCATTGGCGCGATACCCCGGCCGGTACGGAAGTCGAGTTCTGGCTGGCGACCGACACCGGTCCCCAGCGGATCCGCCTGCCTCATCAACCGTCGGTGGCGTTCATCCCCGCAGCCCAGCGCGAGCAGGCTGAAGCGCTGCTGCGCGGCGAAAAGAACGTCGAGCTGCGGCCGTTGGCGTTGCTGGATTTCGAGCACCGTCCGGTGCTTGGCCTGTATTGCCAGCAGCACGGCCAGTTGATACGCCTGGAAACCGCGCTGCGCAAGGCCGGCGTCGACATGTTCGAAGCCGACGTGCGCCCGCCGGAACGCTACATGATGGAGCGTTTCATCACCGCGCCGGTCTGGTTCAGTGGCACACCGAACGCCGAAGGCCTGCTGCTCGATGCGCAGATGAAACCCGATCCCGACTATCGCCCGAGCCTCAGGCTGGTGTCCCTGGACATCGAAACCACCGCTCAGGGCGAGCTGTATTCCATCGCCCTGGAAGGCTGCGGCGAGCGCCAGGTCTACATGCTCGGCCCGCCCAATGGCGACGACAGCGAGGTGGATTTCCAGCTCGAATACTGCGATTCCCGAACCCTGCTGCTGAAAAAGCTCAACGAGTGGTTCGCACGCCATGACCCCGACGCGATCATCGGCTGGAACGTCGTGCAATTCGACCTGCGCGTGCTCCACGAACACGCCCGGCGCCTGGCGGTGCCGCTGAAACTGGGGCGTGGCGGCGAGGAAATGCAGTGGCGCGAACACGGTAGCCGCAACCATTACTTCGCCTCGGCCGCGGGCCGCCTGATCATCGACGGCATTGAATCCCTGCGCTCGGCGACCTGGAGTTTCCCCTCGTTCAGCCTGGAAAACGTCGCACAAACCCTGCTTGGCGAGGGCAAGTCGATCGACAATCCGTACCAGCGCATGGACGAAATCAACCGCATGTTCGCCGAGGACAAACCGGCCCTGGCCAAGTACAACCTCAAGGACTGCGAGCTGGTGACGCGGATTTTCGCCAAGACCGAGCTGCTGACCTTTCTGCTGGAACGGGCCAGCGTCACCGGTTTGCCGGCGGATCGCAGCGGCGGCTCGGTGGCGGCGTTCACGCACCTTTACATGCCGCTGATGCACCGCCAGGGTTTCGTTGCGCCGAACCTTGGGAACAAGCCTGCGCAGGCCAGCCCCGGCGGTTTTGTCATGGATTCGCAACCGGGGCTGTACGAATCGGTGCTGGTACTCGACTACAAAAGCCTCTATCCATCGATCATCCGGACCTTCCTGATCGACCCGGTGGGCTTGATCGAGGGGCTTAAACATCCCGATGACAGCGAGTCGGTGCCAGGCTTTCGCGGTGCGCGTTTTTCCAGAACCCGGCATTGCCTGCCCGCCATCGTCGCCCGAGTCGCCGAAGGTCGCGAAACCGCCAAGCGCGAACACAATGCGCCGCTGTCCCAGGCCCTGAAAATCATCATGAACGCCTTTTATGGCGTGCTCGGTTCCAGCGGTTGCCGCTTCTTCGACACACGCCTGGCGTCGTCCATCACGCTGCGCGGTCACGAGATCATGCTGCGTACGCGACAGCTGATCGAAGCCCAGGGCCACACGGTGATTTACGGCGACACCGACTCGACCTTCGTCTGGCTGCGCCGTGCCCATGGTCAACAAGAAGCCGCGCAGATTGGCCGCGCGCTGGTGGATCACGTCAACCAGTGGTGGCGCGAGCATGTGCAGCAGCAATACGGTCTGGAAAGTGCGCTGGAGTTGCAGTTCGAAACCCACTACAAGCGCTTTCTGATGCCGACCATTCGCGGCGCCGAGGAGGGCAGCAAGAAGCGCTATGCGGGGCTTGTGACCCGCGCCGATGGCACCGACGAAATGGTCTACAAAGGCCTGGAAACCGTGCGCACCGACTGGTCGCCGCTGGCCCGGCAATTTCAGCAGGAACTGTACCTGCGCATCTTCAATCGCAAACCCTATCAGGATTATGTGCGCGACTACGTGCGCAAGACGTTGGCGGGGGAGTTCGATGATCGCCTGATCTACCGCAAGCGCCTGCGCCGCACCCTCGATGACTATCAGCGCAACGTGCCGCCCCACGTGCGGGCCGCGCGGATTGCCGATGATTACAACGACCAGCAGGGCCGTCCGCGGCAATACCAGAACGGTGGCTGGATCAGTTACGTGATCACCGTCGCCGGGCCCGAACCGCTGGAAATCCGCAGCGCGCCCATCGACTACGACCACTACGTCACCCGGCAACTGCAACCGGTGGCGGACGCCATTCTGCCCTTCGTGGACGACGACTTTTCAACCTTGATTGGTGGGCAGTTGGGCCTGTTTTGAGTCGAGCAGCAACAACGTCCAGTCATCCAGGATGCCGTGGAAATACTGGTCAAGTGCTCGATGAAAGTCGCTGTTAGCGCCGGCAACCTGGGCGAACAGCGTCATGGAAGAGTGAAACTTGAGATCGTCGGGATGGCCGAATATGCCGGCAATCGAGCTTTTTTCGATGTTCAGCACCATTTGCGTGCAGGTGCGCAACCGTGAGCCCAGCAGTGGATGATTGAGGTACGCCGCAGCTTCCTCTTTGGAACGAATGGCAAAGTGGCGGGACATCTCGCTGCCGCCCAATCCTGCGAATTGCGGAAAGATGAACCACATCCAGTGACTGCGCTTGTGGCCGGCGATCAGCTCGGCCTGGACCCGTTTGAACACCGGGTCCTGTGCCTGGATAAAGCGTTGCAGATTAAAGGAATCGTCCTGATCAGTGCTTCTCATGCCGAAGCCCTCTGACAGACTGCGATGGCTCAGACCATGGCCAACCGCTGTTTGCGTTGTGGCGCGCGAAACGCCTGGTCCAGCGCCTCCAGATCCCCAGCCTCCAGTTGCAATTGCGCGGCTTGCGCGTTGAGTTGCACGTGCTCGGGTCGGACCGCTTTGGGGATGGCGATCACACCTTCCTTACGCAGCATCCATGCCAGCGCTACCTGGGCCGGTGTCACACTGTGACGGGCGGCTATTTGTTTGAGCGTTATATGGTTCAGCATAGGCCCACCCTGACCGATCGGACAGTAGGCCATGACCGGCATTTGATGCTGTCGGCTCCAGGGCAGCAGATCAAACTCGATGCCGCGTTCTTCCAGGTTGTAGAGCACCTGATTGGTGGCACAGGCTGGTGAGGCCAGTTCCTTCAGGTCGTCGACATCAAAATTGGAGACGCCCCAGCGACCGATCTTGCCTTCTTCGCGCAGGCGTTCGAAGGCTTCGACCGTTTCTTCGAGGGGATACTGGCCGCGCCAATGCAGTAGGTAGAGATCGATGTAATCGGTATCCAGCCTCCGCAGGCTGCGTTCGCACGCCTGGGGGATGCCTTTGCGGCTGGCGTTGTGCGGGTAAACCTTGCTGACCAGAAACACTTCGTCACGTCTGCCGGCGATGGCTTCACCGACCACTTCCTCAGCGCCGCCCTCGCCGTACATTTCAGCGGTGTCGATGAGGGTCATGCCCAATTCGATGCCAAGGCGCAATGCCGCCACTTCCTGGGTGTGCCGGGAACGGTCTTCTCCCATGCGCCAGGTGCCTTGGCCGATGACCGGTACATTGACGCCGGCCAGTTCGAGGGTCCGCATTCAAACCTCCTTTCTGAATTTCGATCGATACTCCAGTGGGCAGCAGAATAGCCCGGTGGTTCCGTCGAGCACCAGAAAGGAGGTGTCCCGGGTTGCCAACGCTTACGGACCGTCGGCACTGCACTTTTTCAGGAATCAGGGCTCTATCTTTGGCCAGCCTGCGGCGATCCCCACCGCCGGCCCATGCCCAAGTTCAAGAACCCATGGCTCGAGTTTTACCCCGCACCCCCCCACCAATCCGCCGCCATTGCCTGCTGTTGGCCTGCTTGTCGATGCTCGCCGCCTCCGGGTGCAGCCAGCAGCAGGGCAGCGACATCGTTAGCCAGTTCCGCGAAGGCCAACCCCAGGAATTCCTCCAGACCAGCGTCGACCGCATGGCGACCCTGGCGATGCGCGACAACCTCGACAGCCTCTACCTGCTGATGAGCAAGCTTTACCTGCGCAACCCGGACGAGCTGAAAAAATCCGGCTTCCTCGACGCCCGCACCGCTGGCAAGCAAGTGCGCATGGCTATTGAACAGCAACAGCCGCTGCCGACCCTGGGTGGCAAAAAAGACCTGGCAGCGCTGAGTTATGCCATGAGCCCGGAGTTTCTCGGCGACCGCGTCGGTGCCTTCATCTATGCCATCGGCAGCATGCTCGTCACCGCCCACGGCAATCGGCTCGAGTTCTATATGACGGATGCGATCAATCCGACGTTCGTCAGCAACGCTGCCCGCAACATCGAGAAAGCCACCTGGATACTCAGCCAGCGGCAAAACAAAAACGGCGAGCCATTGCTGTTCTCCAACGAAATTTCGGAGGAGGGCAGCAACCTGAGTTTCGCCGTGGAGTTCGGCAAGATCGTCGCGCGGCTGGATCTGCTGACGCAGATGCTGGACGAGCGCTACCGACGGATCGGCTTGAATTACGCGCAGAGTTTGCTGTTTTTGAATTTCTTGCCGGTGCAATGAGCGAAGAAGTGCATAAAGATAGATCGCATCGATATAAGTGGTTATAAGAAAAATCGCTATGCTGCGGGCCAGATTTTTCATGCGTTTTTTGTGGGCGTGTTAATGGAATTCGGTAATTTCGGTTTAGTCGTGGCAGGTCTGGTGGTCGGCTTTATTGTCGGGATGACTGGGGTCGGTGGCGGTTCGTTGATGACCCCTATTCTGTTGTGGTTCGGTGTCAATCCGGCCACCGCAGTGGGGACGGATTTGCTGTACGCGGCGATTACCAAGTCTAGTGGCGTGCTGGTTCATAGAAAGAACAAGAACATCGACTGGGCCATTACCGGTTGGTTGACCCTCGGCAGTGTGCCGGCGGTGGCGCTGACGTTGTGGTTCCTGAGTACCTTGCAAACGTCGCCCGAGGCGATGAACGCGGTCATCAAACAGGCTTTGGGCTTTGTCCTGTTTGCCACGGCGCTGGCGATTTTCTTCAAGAAACGCCTGCTCGATTTCGCCCACAAACGTGCGGGCGGTCATTACAACCCCAGCGGCAACCGCTTGAATGCGCTGACCGTGATCACTGGCCTGGTCCTCGGCACCATGGTTGCCCTGACCTCCATCGGCGCTGGCGCCCTGGGCACCGTCGCGTTGTTCATTCTCTATCCGCTGCTGCCTACTCGCCGCCTGGTGGGCACGGAAATCGCGCACGCCGTACCGCTGACCCTGGTGGCCGGCCTCGGCCATGCGAGCATGGGCAACATGGATTGGCACGTGCTGGGTTATTTGCTGATAGGTTCGCTGCCGGGGATTTACCTGGGCAGCCACCTGACTGGCCGCATCTCCGATGAAGTGCTGCGACCTTGCCTGGCCACGATGCTGGTGCTGATCGGGTACAAACTGGCGTTTTGATTCCGCCCCTCCCAGAAACAAACCCAAAAGCCTGCTGCTGATTCTCAGTGGGCTGCGCACCGCCACAAGGTTGGCTCGAGCACTGCGAGGTGCTGGCGGGCGCGGCTTAGGCCTGGGTCAGAATCTCCAGCAGATGCCCGTCCGGGTCATCGAAGTAAACTCGCCGGCCACCGCCGTAATCGTTGATCTCGTTTGGTCGTTGTTTACCGGGGTCGGCCCACCAGGGTTGCTGTCGTGCTTGCAAGCGGGCGAAGGCCGCATCGAAATCGTCGTCACCGATCAAAAACGCGTAGTGCTGGGAGGCAATCGGAGGGTCATTGTCGTAGAAGTCCAGCGACACACCGTTGTCGAACTTGACGATCAGCATCGGGCCGAAAGGTTCGGGGCTCGGCAGGCCGAGGATGTCTGCCAGATAGTTGGCTGATGTCTGCTTGTCGCGACACCAGACGATGGTGTGGTTCAACTGAGCGCTCATGCACAGGTCCTCACGGCGGATCAGGGCTTGGTTGTTGAGCTGTGAGATTAGCTCAGCCTGTTGCGCAATGACCGCCCTGACCTAAGCTTGGGGCAAGGCGAGACACAATTGCGGTGCGTCACCCGGAACGAACGCCGCGATGCGCAATCATTAGAGCGTGGATATCAAAAGGAGATGCGCATGCTCATCAGGTCATTGACCCTGACTACCCTGCTGGCTTTCGCCGGCCCCTTGTTCGCTGCCGATGACGGCTCACCGCTGGATATAGACAAGGGCAGGGCCCGGCCACTGATTGTTATTGCTCCCAGCACCGTTGACCCGGTTTGGGTGGGCCTGAAAAAGTCGCTGGGCGATCCGGCCAACAAGGAGGGTGTCGCCCAACGCAATATCAGGGTGTACACCGTGCTGAACATGTTCGGTCAGCTCGACGGCAAGGATCTCGGCCAACAGGACACGATGGCACTGATTCGCTCGCTGAAACTCGGTGCGGGAGCGTTGCCCAAAGTCATCCTGGTGGGCAAGGACGGCGAGAAGAAGTTCGAGAGTTCGGGGGATGAATCAAGATCGGTCGATTTGAAGAAAATTTTCGACACCATCGACGCCCTGCCAGCGACCGAAAAAGAAGCCGCAGCACCGACGGTCGCGACGCCCGTTGTAGCGGAACCTGCCGCCAAGGGTGCCAAAGGCGCAAAACCGGGCAAACCGGCGAAGCCTGCCAAACCTCCTGAAATGCCGGATGATTAAACGCAGACTTTTGTAGCAGCTGGCGCAGCCTGCGTCCGGCTGCGCAGCAGTCGTCCACCCAGAATGCACGGTGAGCCTGATGAACCGCAGTGGCTGAATTTACGACTGCTGCGTCCGAACGCGGCCCGAACCGAACGCAGGCTGCGCCAGCTGCTACAAGGATATGTTTACCAGTTGTAGCGATATCCCGCAGTCACTGCCCAAGGTTGCTCGATATCGCTGCCTTTGGTGTAGCCCGCTTCGACGAAGAAGTGATGCCTGTCTGCCGCATTGACCATCACCCCACCCCCGATCTCGCCCCGTGAACCCGGCAGGCGGCTGTCCAGTTTTACCCCGTTGACCTTCACGTGGCTGTCGCCGGCATGTTCGGTGATCCACGTCGCCTTGGCATAGGGTTTCACGGCGATGCCGTTGCCCAGCGCCAGATGGCGCCCGAACATCCCGCCGACACGGCTTTGAACCGAGTTCATCGCATCCTGCTCGACATTCAAACCATTGCTGGCCGTATAGCGCCCGCCGCTGGTGTGCGCCATTTGTAGTCCCATCTGAGTGCTTCGCAGCCGAACGCAGCCTCGCAGGCTCGGCAGCGACTACAAAAAACCGGGTGTTCCGGGGGGAGATGTATCGGCTTCTATTGGTCTCGGAAGTTTCCTGCAAGTCCTGTCGGTTTTTATGAACTGGTTTCTGTCAGAACGCACCGCTAGCCTTCGTCAGCCCACCGCGAAATCGCGGTCGGACGTGGGAGTCCGCGACACTGAGGGATCCAGGGACGAAAAAAACCAATGGCACATAAAGGAGCCTCGTCTGTGAAAAAGTTCAGCAAGCATCAACCGCAAACCCCAACCGATGCCGATCATCCCGATCCCGCGAAGCTGTGTGAAACCGCAAAAGGCGCAGTCACCCAAAGCCCCAGGCGTACCGCCACGACCCAGCAGATTTTCACTGTTGCTCCTGGTGTCGACACACTAACCCTGCTAAATCAGGCCTGCGAAAACCTTGCCTCCCTGAATGTCCTGATTGCGAATTTTGCCGGGAAACTGGAAGGCTCGAACCGCAAAGTACTGCTGTCGATTCAGCAATTGGCGGCGGTCACCGAGTTGTTGGTGAATCAGGCACGGGAAAATCTTGATCCGAGAAGCGATGCATCTGACGCTCAGCCGCCGACTCGGCATTGAGCTGACGCAGTAACGACAATGGGCGACCTCAAAGGGGTCGCCCATTTTTTTGCCTGCTACGAGAAATCGCGTTTCTCGGCTACTTGGCCAGTGCACTCAATATCGTATGAGCAATCTTGATCCGCTCAGGGTTCGGGTAGTTTTTGTTGGCCAGGATCACGATGCCAATGTCTTTCGACGGCACATACGCCACGTAAGCACCGAAGCCGCCCGTTGAACCGGTTTTGTTGATCAATACGTTTTCTGGTTGAGGTTGCGGCGGGGTCAGCCACTGGACTTCGTGAGCCTCCATCGTCATCTGCGTCGAGTTACCCGCCAGCAATTTATCGAGGCTGACCGGATAGTGGTAGAACTCCCAACCCAGCCCCTGAGTCATCTCGCCCACCTTGTAGTAACCGGTATGCGTCGTGGCGATTGCCCGCTGCATCGGATCTTCCAGGCGGGTCGGTTTCATATTCGCCTCAACATACCGAATCATGTCCGCCGCGCTGGTTTTGATGCCATAAGCCTCCGAATCCAGTGCCCCTGGCCCAACCCGCACAGGCTTGTCTTCCTTGTTGTAACCCTGAGCGTAAAGCCCCATTTGAGCCTGCGGCACTGTGAGGTAGGTGTGTTTCAGCCCGAGTTTCGGCAGCAGGGTTTTTTCCATCACCTCATCAAACGGCGCGCCCATGCTTTTGGCTGCCAGATAACCGAACAACCCCAGGCTCGGGTTCGAATACAGCCGATGGGTGCCGGCGGCATAGGTCGGTTTCCACTGCTGGAAATAGCCGAGCATCTTGTCCGGTGCATCGGCATCGTCGGGGAATTGCAGCGGCAGGCCGCCGGCGCTGTAGGTGCCCAGTTGCAGCACGCTGATGGTGTCGAACGCGCTGCCACGCAGTTCCGGCAGCACGCTGCTGGCCTTGTCCGACAGGGACAGTTTACCGGTGGCCTGAACGTAGGCGGCGAGGGTCGCGGTGAAGGTTTTGCTCACCGAACCGATCTCGAACAGGGTGTTTTCAGTAACGGGTTGTGCGCTCTCTTTCGAAGCCACGCCGTAGTTAAAGTAATACGGCTTTCCGTTGACGGTCACGGCCACGGCGATTCCAGGAACGGCCTGGGCTTGCATGACCGGTCGTACGGCGGCATTCACCACCGTCTCGATTTGATCCTGTGCGACGCATTGGCCGGTGGCGAGCAGCGCCACGCAAACGGCGAGAGTTTTCAGCCTATCCATGTTGGTTGGTCCGTCATTGATTCGATTGCGCGCCATTTTAGGGTGTTAAACGCAACGTTCCGAGCGGTTTTTAAACCCGGCCGCCTATAGGCGGGCCGGGCTGATTGTTTACAGGCCAGGCGCGACCGCTGAATCAGCGCACCAGACACGGCCGCTTGTTATCGAACTTCCATCCCGGAATCAGAAACTGCATCGCCACGCTGTCATCCCGCGCACCCAATCCCATGCCTTTGTACAGCTCATGGGCCTTGGCCAGTTGATCCATGTCCAGTTCGACGCCCAGCCCTGGTTTCTTCGGCACCTGCACGCAGCCGCCGAAGATTTGCAGCGGCGCTTTGGTCAGGCGCTGGCCGTCCTGCCAGATCCAGTGGGTGTCGATGGCGGTGATTTCACCCGGCGCGGCGGCCGCGACGTGGGTGAACATCGCCAGGGAAATATCAAAGTGGTTATTGGAATGCGAACCCCAGGTCAGGCCCCATTCATGGCACATCTGCGCCACGCGGACCGAGCCCTGCATCGTCCAGAAGTGCGGGTCAGCCAGCGGAATGTCCACTGATTGCAACTGGATCGCGTGGCCCATTTCCCGCCAGTCGGTGGCGATCATGTTGGTGGCGGTTTTCAAACCCGTGGCGCGACGGAATTCAGCCATGACTTCACGTCCGGAATAACCGTTTTCCGCGCCGCACGGGTCTTCGGCGTAAGCCAGGACGTGATGCTGATCCCGGCACAGGCGAATGGCTTCCTTGAGTGACCACGCGCCATTCGGATCAAGGGTAATGCGCGCGTCGGGGAAGCGTTCGGCCAGGGCGGTGACGGCTTCGATTTCTTCATCGCCACTGAGCACGCCGCCCTTGAGTTTGAAGTCCTTGAAACCGTAGCGGGCGTGGGCGGCTTCGGCCAGGCGGACCACCGCGTCGGCGGTCATGGCTTTTTCGTGACGTACGCGGAACCAGTCGTTGTCGGCGTCCGGTTCGCTGCGGTAGGCCAGGTCGGTTTCGTTGCGATCACCGACATAAAACAGATAACCCAGCATCTTCACTTCATCGCGCTGCTGGCCTTCGCCGAGCAAGGCCGCGACCGGCACGTCCAGGTGCTGACCGAGCAGATCGAGCAGGGCGGCTTCGAGGCCGGTGACGGCGTGGATGGTGATGCGCAAATCGAACGTCTGTAACCCGCGACCGCCGGCATCGCGATCAGCGAAGGTCTGGCGCACTTGATTGAGGATCTTCTGATACGTGCCGATCGGACTGCCCACCACTAATGAGCGAGCGTCTTCGAGGGTCTGACGAATGCGCTCGCCGCCCGGCACTTCACCGACGCCGGTGTGACCGGCGTTGTCCTTGAGGATCACGATGTTGCGGGTGAAAAACGGCCCGTGAGCGCCACTCAGATTGAGCAACATGCCATCGTGGCCGGCCACCGGAACAACCTGCATGCTGGTGATGATCGGGGCTTTGGCGGTTTCTTGTGTGTTCATTGTTATGTCCTTCAAAACAGATGTTCAGGCGTGGTTGGACGCTGGTTTGGCCAGTGCAACGGCAGGTGCGGTTTTCGGTTTGTTGCGTGCGGCGAAGACGATGATCGCGGCAATGATCGAGGTCGCGGCCAGGCCGTACAGCCCGCCCTGAATCGAGCCGGTGCGTTCTTCCAACAGGCCGAACGTCGTCGGCGCGACGAAGCCACCGAGGTTGCCCACCGAGTTGATCAGCGCGATTACGCCTGCCGCGATCCGCGCGTCCAGGTAGGCCTGAGGAATCGGCCAGAACAGCGACGACGCCGATTTGAAACCCAACGCAGCAAAGCAGATCGCAACGAAAGCGAAGATCGGCCCACCGGTGGTGGACATGAACATCCCGGCCGCCGCGATCAGCAGGGCCGCGGCCACCCAGGCTTGTTGATGCTTCCATTTGGCCGACAGCGAAGCGAAGGCGTACATGCCGACGATCGACAGCAACCACGGAATCGAGTTGAACAGCCCGACTTGAATATCGCTCAGGTCGCCCATCTTTTTGATGATGCTCGGCAGCCAGAAGGTCGCGGCGTAGATGGTCAACTGGATGAAAAAGTAGATCAGGCAGAACAGGATGATCTGGCGATCCTTGAGCAGTTTGCCCAACGACGGTTTGATCGGTGTCGCGGCTTCGCGGGCCAACTGCTCATCGTCGATGGCCTTGACCAGCGCGTCTTGTTCGGCGCGGCTCAGCCATTTGGCGTCGTGGGGTTTGGAGTCCAGCCAGAACCAGACGAACACGCACAGCCCGACCGAGAACATCCCTTCAATGAAGTACATCCATTGCCAGCCGTGCATCCCGAAACCGCTGATTTGCAGGAGCAACCCGGACAACGGGCCGGAGATCAGCGAAGCAATCGCCGAACCGCTGAGGAAGATGGCAATCGCCTTGCCGCGTTCAACGCCAGGCAACCAACGAGTGAAGTAATAAATCACCCCGGGAAAGAACCCGGCTTCGGCCACGCCCAGCAGGAATCGCAGGATGTAGAAGTGGGTTTCGTTCTGGATGAAGGCCATGCAAGCGGCGACCAGGCCCCAGGTCAGCATGATGCGGGTCAGCCAGATTCGCGCGCCGACTTTTTGCAGGAGGATGTTGGAAGGGACTTCGAACAGCGCGTAACCGATAAAGAACAGACCGGCGCCAAGGCCGTAGGCGGCAGCGCCGATGCCCAGGTCATGTTCCATGTGGGCGCGGACGAAGCCGATGTTCACGCGGTCGATGTAGTTGACGATGAACATGATCACGAACAGCGGCAGTACATGGCGTTTCACTTTCGAGATGGCGGATTTCAGGACCGAATCGGCGCCATCGTTCATCCCGGATATGGATGTATTCACTGCGTTATCTCCCACTGATTATTTTTATGCGGGGTGTGGCTAGGTGTTGCGATGTTGATAGACATCATACAACTACATGTTTTTGTCCTGCAAGCATCGTCGTCCAGCAAAATTGCGCTCTATAGGCGGTTTTTTATTCTTTTTGCGGTTGCGAGAAGCCTTCGTGGTGGCCTTTGATGCCCAGATTGTTGAGTGTTGTCATACAAGTTGATCGGCGTTTTCCTGAGATTTCTGTCGAGCGCAGTGCTACGATTCCGGTAGCCCTGTTTCCGGATGATCGCCATGCAAGAAGACCTCGACGCGCCTGCCCGCAAGCGCACCCACAACCTGGCCCATGACCTGGTCGCCAAACTGACCCAGAGCATCTTGCTCGGCCAGATGCAGCCCGGTGACAAGCTGCCGTCCGAGAACACGATTGTTCAGGAGCACGGGGTCAGTCGCACGGTCGTGCGCGAGGCGATCTCGAAATTGCAGGCGTCAGGTCTCGTGGAAACCCGGCATGGCATTGGCACCTTTGTTATCGAGCGAGCACCGGAGCAGGGACTGCGGTTGAACGTCGATACCGCGCTGGGGGTGCGCAGCATTCTGGAGTTGCGCATGGGCCTGGAAACCCAGGCCGCCGCGCTGGCTGCAACCCGTCGCACGGATCATCAATTGGCGCAGATGCGTGAAGCGCTGGACGACTATCAAAGCCTGCTGGCCAACAACGACAGCTGCGTCGAAGCCGACAAGCGCTTCCACCTGCTGATCGCCGAAGCCACCGGCAACGTGTGCTTCACCGAAATCATGCAGCACCTGGGCAGCGCCATGATCCCGCGCACCCGCGTCAATGCCGCCGAGCGCGGCGCGGTGGATTTGAGCAAGCTTGGGCAACTGGCCAACCTTGAGCACGAGGCGATTCTCAATGCCATCAAACGCCAGGATCCGGATGCGGCGCGGGCGGCCATGTGGCTGCACCTGACCAACAGTCGCGACCGGTTTTCGGCCGATCGCTGACCACCGTTTGTCTACTCGATAGCACCTCATCCGCGGCCCTGCTTCCAACGAGTACGGCCCAGATTTGCTGGACCTCATCAGTGAGGTGCGTCATGGCTAACGATTCGATGTTCCAGGGTGGAACGCCCAATACCGACCCAACCCGACCCATGCCCGGAACCGACGAGCCGACCATGGATCACGACGCGCCACCCGGCATGGACCCTTCGCGGGACCCGGCCGAGGCCGACACTGATCGACCTGAAGACTGGATGGATCCTGATGCGGCCGAGGACGTGCCTCCGGCAGATGAGCCAACACCGCTGTCCGATGACAGGCGATAAAGAGAAACCCGGCCATTGCGCCTAATGCCAATCAGTTAAGGATTTGAACACCGCTATCCTTGTGGGAGCGAGCTTGCTCGCGATAGCGAACTGGCAGACAACGTATGTGTTGAATGTAAGACCGCCATCGCGAGCAAGCTCGCTCCCACAGGTTCTGCGCCTCAACACAGATCAATCATCAGACGCTAGCCACCTGAACCACCGGCCTGCGTTCCAGATTCAAGGCCAACACGCTGACCAGCACCACCAGTGCTCCCCCAACGATCATCAACGTCGGCCGCTCGCCCAGTGCAAAAGAGGCAATCGCCATGGCGGTCGGTGGAATCAGATACAGCGTCATCGTGGCACGGCTCAAATCCATATGAGTCAGCACATAGGCCCAGGCGAGGTACGCGAGGGCACTTGGAAAAATACCCAGCCCGATGACTGCGATCTGCGCTTCAATCGGAGCACTGATAACCTGGCTGACCAGCCCCGGGAGATAAACCAACAGCAGTAGCGTCCCAAACCAAACCGTGTAACACACCAATGTCAGCCCGTCGTAGCGCCGCGAGTGATGCTTCTGCAAGGCAAAGTAGAAACTCCATGACACCGCCGCTAGCAGGATCAACAAACCATGGGCGTCGATGCTCCCCAGTCCGTGATCACCGGCCACCACAATCACCACGCCGATCAACCCCAGAAGAACGCAGCCCCACCGCCACGCGCTCACCCGGTCCTTGAACACGAAACGCGCCAGCAACGTGCTGAACAACGGCGTTGATTGCGCCAACACACTGGAGGCGCCGGCGCTGACACTTTGCTGGCCGAAGTTCAGCGCGACATGGTGCAGGCTCACGGCAAAGAAACCGAGCGCGAACAGCAGCGGCAGGTCACGCCTGTTCGGCAGGCTTATGCCCCGGAGCACCGCGACCACCGCCATGAATGCCGACGCTAATAGAAACCGCAGCAAGGCCAGATGACCAGGCTCATAGGTCTGCAAACCAATGTGAATGCCGGTCGGTGAGTAACCCCAACAGCCGACCACAAATGCCATGGCCAGGATGAGTTTGACGGGAGAACCGGGGGAGGGCGTGAGTGGCTTCATGATCGGGCACCTGTAGGCGGATGCACCCAGTATCAGAAGCCTGACTGTTCTCCACAACTGACTTATAGTGTGTCAACTATTCACTTTGGGTGATGTATGGAGCTGGCACAGATACGCATGTTCAAGACCGTCGCTGAGGTCGGCAGCATCGCCCGGGCGGCCGAGTTGTTGCATTGCGTGCCGTCGAACATCACGGCACGGATCAAGTCCCTGGAAGCGGAGCTGGGGGTTGCGCTGTTTCTGCGCGAGGGCCGAGGGCTGCGAATCAGCCCGGCGGGGCAGACCTTTCTGGCTTATGCCTCGAAAATTCTCGCCCTGACGGCGGAAGCCAAGCGTGCGGTGGACCCTTCGGCCGAGCCGTCCGGGCCGTTGCGCATTGGTGCCATCGAGTCGTCGGCGACCGGTCGATTGCCGCGTTTGCTGGCGAAATTCCACAAACGTTACCCCGGCGTCGCGCTGGAACTGACCACCGGCACCTGGGGCCAGTTGCTCGACGACACGCTCAATCACCGGCTCGACGGCGCGATCGTCGCAGTGGATGTCGAGCGCTCGCACCTCAAGCGCACGCCGATGTACCGCGAGGAGCTGCTGCTGATTGCCTCGACGTCTCTGGGGCCGGTGCGTGACATCGCGGATTTGCAGGACAAGACCGTGTTCATGTGGCCTCAGGGCTGTCCCTACCGGGCGGCGCTGGAGCATTGGTTGCTGCGGCAGGGGCAGGCGTTGCCGATTGTCAGCCTGGCCAGTTACGGGGCGATTGTCGGCTGCGTCAGTGCCGGGGCGGGTGTCGCGCTGGTGCCAAAAGGCGTGTTTGATCAGTACGCCAAAGGCGCCGGTTGCGAGGGCTATGAATTCCCCGAATTGACCGCCATCGACAACCTGTTTTACTGGCATGAAAACGCCGGGGTTCACCCGGCGCGGGAAGCGTTTGTGGGGATGTTGCGTGAAGAGTTTGCGTAACGGCTTACCTGTGGGAGCGAGCCTGCTCGCGAAAGCGGTTTAACATTCAACAATGATGTTGGCTGAAAGTCCGTCTTCGCGAGCAGGCTCGCTCCCACAAGGTTTTGTGTCGCTTGAGGATATTCAGCTCACGCTGACATCGCGCATCAATAACCCAAACTGCAAATCCACCGCATCCGGAATCGGCAGGTACACGGTGTGCCCATCCCCCGGCGCCACCTCGATCGGCTCGCCTTTGACGTTTTGCAGTTGCTGCAAGTCGAATTGGAAGTTGCCCTTGGGCGTCATCAGTTCCAGGTGGTCGCCCAGACCAAATCGATTCTTCACTTTGATTTCCGCCATCCGGTCACGCCGCTCGCCGGTCAACTCGCCGACAAACTGCTGCCTTTCCGACACCGAACTGCCGTGCTGGTAGTTCTGGTATTCGTCATGCACATGCCGCCGCAGAAAACCCTCGGTGTAGCCGCGCTGGGCGAGGGATTCCAGATCCGTCATCAGACTGCGGTCGAATTCGCGACCGGCCACTGCGTCGTCGATCGCCCGGCGGTAAACCTGAGTGGTGCGTGCGCAATAAAAATGGGATTTGGTCCGGCCCTCGATTTTCAGTGAGTGCACGCCCATCTGCGTCAGGCGCTCGACATGCTGCACCGCGCGCAGGTCCTTGGCGTTCATGATGTAAGTGCCGTGTTCGTCTTCGAAGGCCGGCATCAATTCGTCGGGTCGATTGGCTTCCTGCAACAGGAACACCTGATCGGTCGGGGCGCCGATGCCCAGGGTTGGTTCGGGCTGGAAGGTCTGCACGATCTCGCCGAGCTGGTTTTCCGTGGCCTCTTGCGCCGAATATTTCCAGCGACAGGCATTGGTGCAACTGCCCTGATTGGCGTCGCGCTTGTTCATGTAACCCGACAACAGGCAGCGACCGGAATAGGCCATGCACAAGGCACCGTGGACGAACACCTCCAGCTCCATCGCCGGGACTTGCTGGCGGATTTCGGCGATTTCTTCCAGGGACAGTTCCCGCGACAAGATGATCCGGCTCAAGCCTTGTTGCTGCCAGAACTCGACACTGGCCCAGTTCACCGTGTTGGCCTGTACCGAAAGGTGAATCGGCATCTGCGGATAATGCCGGCGCACCAGCATGATCAGGCCTGGATCGGACATGATCAGCGCGTCCGGCGCCATGGCAATTACCGGCGCCAGGTCTTTGAGGAAGGTTTTTAGCTTGGCGTTGTGCGGGGCGATGTTCACCACCACATAGAAGCGCTTGCCTTGAGCCTGGGCCTCGTGAATGCCGAGGGCCAGATTGGCGTGATCGAATTCGTTGTTGCGCACCCGCAGGCTGTAGCGCGGCTGACCGGCGTACACCGCGTCGGCGCCGTAGGCGAAGGCATATCGCATGTTTTTCAGGGTGCCGGCGGGGGCGAGCAGTTCTGGAGGCAGGAGAGTCATGGCAGAGTCGGTCACAAAAGCCGCCGAGAGTAAGCGGCTTTCCCCAAGGGTTCATTGATCTGGATCTATGCTTGATGAACAAACGGATGGCACTCGCGCGAACCGTGGCGGACTAAGCATCAGGACGCGACATTGTGTCCTTGCGGACTGACATGGATCGGACATGAACGAAGAGACAGTACAAAACAAATCACTGGTGATCTTGCTGGGGCTGGTCACCACCGCGTTCATCTGGATTTTGCTGCCGTTTTACGGCGCGGTGTTCTGGGCGGTAATCCTCAGCATCCTCTTCGCGCCGCTGCAGCGACGACTGCAACTCAGATTCGGCTGGGAGCGCAACGTGACGTCGCTGCTCACCCTGAGTATCTGCCTGGTGATCGCGATTCTGCCGGTGATCGTCCTCAGTATCTTGCTGGTCCAGGAAGGGGCCGCGCTGTACAAGAGCATTGAAAGCGGTGAATTGGACATTGCCGGGTATGTGACGCATTTCAAACACAGCCTGCCGCCGTACTTCCAGCACTTGCTCGATCGGGCCGGGGTTGGCGAGCTGGACGGGCTGCGGGAGAAAATCATCAAGAGTGCGGTGACAGGCAATGAGTTTATCGCCACGCAGGTTTTCAGTGTCGGTCAGGGCACTTTCGATTTATTGGTGAGCTTTTTCATCATGCTCTACCTGCTGTTCTTCTTTCTGCGGGACGGCGCCGAACTGGCACGTAAAGTTCGCGCCGCGGTGCCGCTGCAGGAACACCAGAAACGTCGTTTGCAACTCAAGTTCAATCGTGTGGTACGGGCGACAGTGAAGGGCAACCTGCTGGTGGCGATCACGCAGGGTGCATTGGGCGGTTTGATTTTCTGGTTTCTGGATATTCCGAGCTCGTTGCTCTGGGCGGTGCTGATGGCGTTTCTGTCGCTGTTGCCAGCGGTGGGGGCGGGGATCGTCTGGGCGCCGGTGGCGGCGTTTTTCCTGTTCACCGGGGCGATCTGGCAAGGCGTGGTGCTGGGGCTGTTCGGGATCTTTGTGATCGGCCTGGTGGATAACGTGCTGCGGCCGATCCTGGTGGGCAAGGATACCAAGATGCCGGACTATCTGATCCTGATCTCGACACTGGGCGGTCTGGCGATCTTCGGCCTCAATGGCTTTGTGATCGGGCCGCTGATCGCCGCGCTGTTCATGTCGAGCTGGGCCAGCTTCATCGAAACCAAGCCGCGGGTGCAGCTGCCTTAAGCGCTGAGCTGGCCTTGGCCGATGCGTTGCGACAGTGCCTGGGCGGCCGGCAGCGAAGTGAGCGGACCGCTGATCGGTTCGCCGTCTTGCACCAAGTACCAACAGGCGAGCAATCCTAGCTCTCTGAGCGGTGCGGGAACGGCGCTGCCGATAACGGACATGATTTGAACCTGGGACATAAGTACCTCCATCAATCTATGGAGCTACCTTACGGACCGGACGCCTGAACGGACAATCAACGCTTTCGATAGTCGTCATTGATGCCAATGAGGCTTCGCTTCAGTCGACCACCAGATCCAGCATATGAACCACTTCCTGCTCGTTGAGCAGGCCTTTTCGCACCAGGTTTTCTGCCAGCAGCGAAAGAAACTTGGCGCTGCGATGGCCTTCCAGGTGCTTGAGTTCGGTCAGTGCGTTGTACACCTTGCTGGAAGTGCACAAGCCGACAATGCGGTGCGGGTTTTGCGTGGGCATGAGGTCGTCCTTGTTTTTATCAACCTGTTGTTAACGGACAGATCCAAGATTGCGGACCTGACATGACATAAATATGACCGTTTTCCCCAAAGCGGGGGAAGGGTGGCGAGTCAATCTTGCCAACTTGAACCGCAAAGACTGTCCCGACAGCGACCTTGGCGAGATTTATCCAGACCTCTGCCGACGGACGGTCACAAAAAAGGCCCCGCTGTTGAGACGGGGCCTGATGATTCCGTTACCAGCGGCCATAACCGTGGGGAGGGCCGTAGTAACCGCGCGGTGGACCGTAGTAACCACGGGGCGGACCGTAGTAAACCGGCGGCGGGCCGTAATAGACCGGTTGCTGCACGTAGACCGGTGCCGGCTGGTAATAAACCGGTGGCGGGCCGTAGTAAACCGGTTGTGGCTGAGCGTAAACCGGTTGCTGTACATAGACCGGCCGGTTGCTGTTGATGATGGCCGAACCGACGATGGCCGTGCCAACGATCGCGCCAAATACCGCCGGCCCTTCCCAACCGTGACCGCCGTGACCGCCGCCAGCCTCTGCCTGCCCTGCGATAGCCAGAGCACCGATCAGCAAGGCTACTGTGGGGATTTTACGGATCATGATAGTTCCTCGGTTCTTCGCCCCGGCGCTTGAGTCTGCAATAGACCCAAGGATTGTCGCGGGGATACTTCTAAGACAGCGTTTTTTTCAAAATCAGCACAGCCGTTGGGTAAATTTTGTGTAAGGTCTGTACTCGCTTCTTTACGGTTTAGTGAGGCCGCGTGCAGACACACCGTTATGATCGATCAGACCCGATGGATTGGCTAATCCCGTCCATCTGAAAGTGCTATTCAAGGAGATTTTTCATGCAGATGAACCCCGACAGAGACACCCAGCTGTGCATGTCGCTTTCCGCACGCCCCGGGAATTTTGGCCTGAGGTTTCACAATCATCTGTATGAGCAACTGGACCTGAATTTTTACTACAAGGCCTTCAGCAGTCAGGATCTGCCAGGCGCTGTTGTTGGCATTCGCGCCTTGGGGATTCGTGGTTGCGGCGTGTCGATGCCGTTCAAGGAGGCCTGCATTGCCCTGGTCGATGAACTGGACCCCTCCGCTGCGGCCATTCAATCAATCAACACCATCGTTAACACTAACGGCCACCTCAAGGCTTACAACACCGATTACATCGCTATCGCCCAGTTGCTAGACACCCACCAGGTGCCGAAGGAATTGACCTTTGCCCTGCGCGGCAGTGGCGGCATGGCCAAGGCGGTGGCCAGTGCCTTGCGCGATGGTGGCTACAAAAATGGTCTGATCGTTGCCCGTAACGAGCGTTCCGGACGGGCGTTGGCCGAATCGCTGGGCTATCGATGGCAAGCCGAGCTGGGCTCGGAGCGGCCACAGATGCTGATCAACGTCACACCGATTGGCATGTCGGGCCCCGAGGCCGATCAGCTGGCGTTCGATGTTGAAACCATCGCTGCTGCCGAGACTGTCTTCGATGTCGTGGCAGTCCCCTCGGAAACACCGTTGATTGTGCGCGCTCGTGCTGAAGGCAAGCGAGTGATCACCGGGCTGGAAGTGATCGCGATCCAGGCGCTGGAGCAGTTCGTGCTGTACACCGGCGTGCGGCCGACCGATGAGCAGTTTCACAAAGCCGTGGAATTTGCCCGCAGTGGCCTTGGCTATCCTGCTGCCCAGCAAGCGAAACCGTGACTGAGGTGACTCATGCATCCTGCCATTCTTAATCTGGATCAGGCCGAACTTGAGCCGCTGCCCGAAGCGTTTGCCCCGACGGGAGACACCGCCGACCGCTATCAGCAACGGCAGGCGCGCATCGGCCAGCAACTTGGCGCGCAGAAGCTGGGTTATCGCCTGTACGCGCTGGAACCGGGGATGCGTGGCAGCCCGTTTCACAGTCATCGGGTCAACGAGGAGATGTTTTACATCGTGGCCGGGGAAGGGGAGATTCGCTTGGGCGCCGAGCGCTTTCCCGTTCGCGCCGGTGATGTCATTGCCTGCCCGCCGGGCGGCCCTGAAACCGCGCATCAGATCATCAACACCAGCAGCGGTGAGCTGCGCTATCTGGCGGTCAGCACCCAACAATCACCCGAGATTTGCGAGTACCCGGATTCCGGCAAGTACGCGGTGATGGACGACTTCAAGGTCGACGCCGAGGGCAATGCCTCGGGCTTCGTCGCCGTCGCCAGGCCGGCGGACGGCGTGGATTATTGGGACGGCGAGTAGAAGCACCGCGAACCTAGTGTGGGAGCGGGCTTGCTCCGGGCGGCGTTCCGACGAAAGCGGTATGACAGTCACCCAAGATGGTGAATGTTATGGCCCCTTCGCGAGCAAGCCCGCTCCCACATTCGATCTTTGTTGTTAGTTTATTCGAGGCGGGCCAGACGCTCTTCCAGCGCCGCAATTCGCGCCTCAAGCTCTTCGATCCGCTCAACCGATACGCCGCCACCCGCGCCACGCTCGGTCGGGTTCTGCCGTGCCGCCAGGATTACTTCGATGTCCGCCGGGTCGCCCAAGGCGTGCATGTAGCGGTCTTCACGCTGACCGGCCTGGCGCGGGATCAACAACGCCAGACCTCGAGCAATCAAGCGCTCCAGTTGATGCACGACCTGTTCGGCATCTTCGAAGTCATGCATGCGGCCACTGCGGGTCAGCAGTTCATTGACCGTTTGCGGACCGCGCAGAAACAGCAGCCCCGCAAGAATGACTTGAGCCGGCACCAGTTCCAGCGCCTTGTCGACTTTGTGTTCCCAGCGATCCGCACGACTGCCCATCACCAGTTTGGTAAAGCCGCGTCCTTCGAGGGCGCGCAGGCTTTGGCCGACCTGACCCTGGGTCAGGTTCATCACCGGCTCGCGGCTGGTTTTCTGGTTGCAGGCAATCACCAGCGCATTGAGGGTCAGCGGATAGGTTTCCGGGCTGGTGGCCTGTTTTTCGATCAACGAACCCAGAATGCGGATTTCCGTGCTGTTGAGTCGCGGCTCGTCGGAGGTCGTTTCTTGCTCGGTGCTCATGATTCTGCATTCCTTCCCGGGTTCATGATTTTCTCCTGCTGGCATGCACTTTAGATTGACGTGTGCCAATGGCAACTGAATTCGTCGCCGTGCCTTGGCAATGGTCACAAAACCTAAATCAATCTGTTACGCCATCTTAACAATCAGACGTGCACCGTATGCATGGCTGCAGAGGACTGCGGCTCATCACGGGTACGGCGAAAATTCCTATCGACGACGTCACCGGCCTTATTAATTGTGCAGTGGAGCAAGGCATGAAATTGACGTGGGTATCGACCCGCAATAATGCGCTGATCGGCGCGCGCCCGCTATGACCGTACTGGTCACCGGCGCCGCCGGTTTCATCGGGTATCACACGGTCAAGCGCTTGTGTCAGGAAGGTCTTGAGGTGGTCGGCATCGATAATCTCAACGACTACTACAGCGTGGAACTCAAACACGCACGGCTCAAAGAGCTGAAGCCCTTGCCGGGCTTTCATTTCCAGGCACTGGATATCGTCGACAAACCGGCCTTGATGGCATTGTTCAAGGATCACGGCTTCACAGAGGTTATCCATCTGGCTGCCCAGGCCGGCGTTCGCTACTCGCTGGACAACCCGGACGTGTATGCGCAATCGAACCTGACGGGTTTTCTGAATGTGCTGGAAGCCTGCCGGCACCATCGCCCCGAGCATCTGATTTATGCATCGAGCAGCTCTGTATACGGCACCAACAGCAAAATGCCGTTCAGCGTCGAAGACGCCGTCGATCATCCGATTTCGTTGTATGCCGCCAGTAAGCGTGCCAACGAGCTGATGGCCCACAGCTATTGCCATCTGTATGGACTGAAGGCCAGCGGCCTGCGTTTTTTTACCGTTTACGGACCTTGGGGGCGCCCCGACATGGCGCTGTTCAAATTTACCGAAGCGATCCTCAACGGCAGGCCGATTGACCTCTACAACCAAGGCCAGATGTCGCGCGACTTCACTTACATCGACGACATCGTCGAAAGCATTGCGCGCCTGCGCCCAAGACCGCCGTTATCGGACGGACCTGGCGATGGCGCCAACCGGATCTTCAACATCGGGCGCGGCACGCCGGTGGCGCTGCTGGATTTCGTCGAGTGTCTGGAGTCGGCATTGGATAGGGAAGCCCGGCGCAACTTCCTGCCGCTGCAGGCTGGCGATGTGGTCAAGACCTGGGCGGATGTGTCGGCATTGGCGCAGTGGGTCGATTTCCGTCCACAAGTGACGGTTGAGGCCGGCGTCGCGGAATTTGTGAAGTGGTACCGCCACTTTTATCAGAGATGAAACGTTGGCCCTTGATCATAAAAATCCAGGGTAATAGGGGCCTCTATGAGCCAAGACATATTTGTATCCGTCCTGATTCCGGCAAAGAACGAGGCGAGTAATCTCAAATCGCTGCTCGAAGAAATCCGTATCGCACTGGCCGAGGAGGCGTATGAAATCATCGTCGTCGACGATGGCAGTACTGACGCCTCCTTGCAGGAACTGCGGCAGACCAGGCACAGCGGCCTGAACACATTACGCATCCTGCGCCATGAACGTTCGCTGGGGCAGAGCACTTCGCTCTACCATGCGGCGCTCGCCGCCCGAGGCCAATGGCTGGCCACGCTCGATGGCGACGGTCAGAACGACCCGGCGGATATCCCCGGCATGCTGGCATTAGTGCGCAGTGAGCAGGGTCGCGCCGACCTTCAGTTGGTGGCCGGGCACCGGGTCAACCGTCGCGATACCGCGAGCAAGCGTTGGGCCTCGCGGTTTGCCAACGGGCTGCGCAGCCGGATGCTCAAGGACGCAACACCGGACACCGGCTGCGGGCTGAAACTGATACAGCGGGCGGCGTTTCTGCGCTTGCCGTACTTCGACCACATGCACCGGTTCATTCCTGCGCTGATCCAGCGTCATAACGGCCGCATGATCACCCATCCGGTCAACCATCGACCCCGCACGGCCGGGGTATCCAAATACGGAAACCTCGACCGCGCCCTGGTGGGCATTCTCGATCTGATCGGCGTCTGGTGGCTGATCAGGCGCACGCGTCTGCATGCCCATGCGCAGGAGATCGAAGGATGAACCTGTCCCGCGAAACCCTGTGGCTGGTGGTCGGTTTCAGTGGCCAGATCGCCTTCACCGGTCGCTTTGTCCTGCAGTGGCTGTACAGCGAGTACAAGAAGCGCAGCGTGATTCCGGTGAGTTTCTGGTACCTGAGCATTGTCGGCAGCGCGCTGCTGTTCGCTTACGCCATATACCGACAGGACCCGGTTTTCATCGCCGGTCAGGCGTTCGGCTCCATCGTCTACTTGCGCAATCTGCAATTGATTGCCCGCAGCAAAACCTTGAAGGACTGAACCGTGCGCCGAACCCTGTCACCCAGCGTCGAATGCCTGGGGCTGATGTTGCTTGCTCTTTTATTGGTCGGTGCCGGGTTCGGGCTGCGTCAGCCGCAGAATGTCGACGAGGAGCGATTCCTCGGCGTTGCGCTGGAGATGCTACATAACGGTTCTTGGCTGATTCCGCACCGAGCTGCCGAGATCTACGGCGATAAACCACCGATTTTCATGTGGACGGTGGCGTTTTTCACCTGGATCACCGGAATGCCAGCCATTGCCCTTTATATACCGGGGCTTTTGTCTGCCACCTCGGTCACGGCCATGCTCTATGACCTGGGTCGCCGGTTGTGGAATCAGCAGGCCGGACGAACAGCAGCGCTGTTGTACCTGGCCACGTATCAGACGTACAGCATTCTGCGGACCGGTCAGATCGACAGTTTTCTGATTCTGTTCACCTCTCTGGGCCTGTACGGCCTGGCTCGTCACCTGCTGCTCGGGCCCGCCTGGCGTTGGTTTTACGCGGGTTGCGCGGCCATGGGCATTGGCGTGATCACCAAAGGGGTCGGCTTCGTCCCGGCATTGATGCTGATTCCTTATGCCTACGCGGTGCGCAAAGGCTGGCCTGGGGTGGTGGCCATGCCGGGTGAGGCGCGCAAGTGGTGCCTGGGTTTTTTGGTGGTGCTTGGCGCGGTCGCGATCTGGCTGCTGCCCTTGGCGGTGTCCATCGCATTCAATGGCGCCGCTGACGAAATCGCCTACGCACGGGAAATTCTTCTGCGCCAGACAGCGGGGCGCTATGCCGCCGCGTGGGATCACCGAGAACCGTTCTGGTACTTCTTCGTCAGCGTCATCCCGCAATACTGGATGCCGATGGTGCTGGCCTTGCCGTGGCTCGTGCCCGCCTGGCGCAGGCAGCTGCGCAAGCGCGACGGTCGAGTGCTGGTGCTGCTGGGGTGGGTCGTACTGGTCGTACTGTTCTTCTGCCTGAGCAGTGGCAAACGCAAGTTGTACATCTATCCGGCGTTGCCGGGGCTGGTGCTGGTTGCGGCGCCGCTGATTCCGTGGCTGCTCAAGCGTTGGTTCGGCAAGCGCCCGCGCGGTCGGCGGGTATTCCAGGTGTTGGCCGTCACGTGGTTCACGCTGTGGTTCGCTCGCGGTTTCGTCGATCCGGTCAAGGACGGACCCAATCCCCACGAGGCGCTGATGGCGCAAGCAGCGGCGATGACCCAGGGCGCAGACCTGGTGCTGGTCAACTGGCGTGAGGGTCACTGGTTGTTCGCTCGACAGCCGATTGTGCATTTCGGGATGATCGGCTCCACGGTCGAGCAGGCCGCTCAATGGCTGCGTGAACATCGTCAGGCGTACGCCTTGGTGCCGGATGAACTGCTGAGCCGGTGTTTCAATCCGCAGGCCGCCCGTGAACTGGGGGAAACTTCGCGCGCGCAGTGGTCGATCGTCGGTGCCGATGCCGATAACGGCCGTTGTCATCCCGGACAGCCAGCCAATATCTATCGCTTCACCTGGGACCGCGCATGGCTATAATCGCCCCACGTTTCCCTCCTGTCACAACACGAGACTGCCATGACTATTTCTCTGTACGCCGCTTCCGTCCCGGTTTTCAAACAAATGCTCAACGCCCTGAGCGATGTTTTGAACAAGGCCGAAGCCCAGGCCACCGCCAAGAACATCGACCCAAATGCTTTCCTGCAAGCCCGTCTGTACCCGGATATGTTCCCGCTGATCCGTCAGGTGCAGATCGCCGTTGATTTCGCCAAGGGCGTTTCCGCGCGTCTGGCCGAAGTTGAACTGCCGAAATACGACGACACCGAAACCACCTTCGCCGAGCTGCAAGCGCTGATCACCAAGGTGCTGGCCTTCATCGGCGAGATCAAACCGGAACAGATCGACGGCAAGGAAGGCGTCGAAATCATCACCCGTCAGGGCACGCCGAAAGAGAAGCGCTTCACCGGCCAGGCTTACCTGCTGAGCTACGGCCTGCCGCAATTCTTCTTCCACGTCACCACCACCTACGCACTGCTGCGTCACAACGGTGTGGAAGTGGGCAAGCGCGATTACATGGGCGCGTTCTAAACCTCCCGGATACACAAAAGCCCGCCAAGGTTCTCGCCTTGGCGGGCTTTTTTTTGGTGAATCAAAAGATCGCAGCCTCGTTTCACTCGACAGCTCCTACAGGCTGTACGCATCTCAATGTAGGAGCTGTCGAGTGAAACGAGGCTGCGATCTTTTGATCTTTGTTAAGCCAATCGCTGGGCTTTCTCGTCTTCACCCAGGCAAGCGGCGGCCGTAAACAGTACGTCAGTGGAGGAGTTCAGCGCGGTTTCCGCCGAGTCCTGCAACACGCCAATAATGAAACCAACCGCCACCACCTGCATGGCGATTTCACTGGGGATGCCAAACAGGCTGCACGCCAGTGGAATCAACAGCAACGAGCCGCCCGCCACGCCCGAAGCGCCACAGGCACAGATCGCCGCGACGACGCTCAGCAGGATGGCGGTCGGAATGTCCACGGCGATGCCCAGCGTATGCACGGCGGCCAGGGTCAGCACGGTAATGGTGATCGCCGCGCCCGCCATGTTGATGGTTGCGCCGAGCGGAATCGAAACCGAGTAGGTGTCTTCGTGCAGGCCCAGGCGCTTGCTCAATTCCAGGTTGACCGGAATGTTCGCCGCCGAGCTGCGGGTGAAAAATGCGGTGATGCCGCTTTCGCGCAAGCACGTGATCACCAGTGGATACGGGTTGCGACGCAGCTTCCAGAACACGATGACCGGGTTCATCACCAGCGCCACGAACAGCATGCAGCCCAGCAGCACCGCCAGCAGATGTACGTAGCCGATCAAGGCACCGAAACCGGAGGTGGCGAGGGTCGAAGCCACCAGGCCGAAAATGCCCAGCGGCGCAAAACGGATCACTAATCGCACGATCAGAGTCACGCCGTTAGACAAGTCGCCGAGTACTTCGCGAGTGGTGTCACCGGCATGGCGAATGGCAACGCCCATGCCGATCGCCCATGCCAGAATGCCGATGAAGTTGGCATTCATCAGCGCGCTGACCGGGTTGTCGACCACGCTCAATAGCAGACTTTGCAGCACTTCACTGATACCGCCCGGTGCGGTGACCGCAACGTCGTGAGTCGCCAATACCAGGCTCGACGGGAACAACGTACTGGCGACAACGGCCACCACCGCCGCCGCGAAAGTCCCCAGCAGATACAGAAACAGGATCGGCCGGATGTGGGTTTCCTGGCCGTGCTTATGGTTGGCAATCGAGGCCATGACCAGCACGAACACCAGAATCGGCGCGACAGCTTTAAGCGCCGATACGAAGACTTTGCCGATAAACGCTGTGGACTTCGCCACCTCCGGCGCGAACAGGGCCAGGGCAATCCCGGCGATGAGGCCGATGATGATTTGTGTGACCAGGCTTAAGCGTTTCAGGCGTAACCATAGAGAAGGGGATGGAGCGGTCATAAAACGGCATCTCTGATTTTTTAGGTGCGGGGTATCGCGACATCAATGCCAATCAATGGCCGATGAACAGGGTGTACGTATCGCAGGGCGCGGACTTTATCACAGCGTGGTCTTCATCCTTCAGACCTGTGACGATCTGCCGCCCGCGGGGTCAACGAGATCGGCAGGTTCGTGCAACCCTGATCGGAAACACTCTGTTAATATTCGCCATCCTCATTTTCAAGTCATGCCAGTGGGCCTTCGGGCTATCGCTGGTGTCGTCGTTTTCTGGAGTTCTGCATGCTGTTGCCCATCCTTCTGTTGTCTGCCGCCGGTTTCACGGTGCTGACCACGGAATTCATCATCGTCGGCCTGTTGCCGGCGATCGCTCGAGACCTTGAAGTCACCATCCCGCAAGCGGGTTTGCTGGTGACCTTGTTCGCCTTCACGGTCGCCGCATTCGGGCCGTTCCTGACCGCCTATTTCGCCCGGTTCGAGCGCCGCAAATTGTTCATCTCGGTGCTGATCATGTTCGGCCTGGCCAACACCCTCGCGGCGTTTGCGCCTAACATCGGGGTGATGGCCATTGCCCGGTTGATTCCGGCGCTGGGCTTGCCAGTGTTCTGGGCGCTGGCCAGTGAAACCGCGGTGGACATTGTCGGCTCGGACTACGCCGGCCGCGCCATCGCCAAGATTGGTTTCGGCATTGTTTGCGCCACGGTGTTCGGCATTCCGGTGGGCACACTGATCTCCGATGCGTTCGGTTGGCGCAGTGCCTTCGGCATTCTGGCGGTGATCGCGTTTGCCAAGGCGTTGCTGCTGTTTATCTACCTGCCGAAAACCAATCTGCATCAGCATCAAGTGAGCTTCAGTTCGCAATTCAAAATTTTGCGCAGCCCGCTGATGGTTGGCCATGTGCTGCTGTCGATCCTGGTGTTTAGCGGCATGTTCACCGCTTATACCTACCTGGCGGACATTCTTGAGCGCTTGGCCGGTTTCAACGGCACGGTGGTCGGCTGGTGCCTGATGGGCTTCGGCGCGGTCGGCTTGATCGGTAACTCACTGGGCGGCCGCGCGGTGGATCGTCATCCGTTGATCGCCTCGATGATGTTCTGCTCGTTCATGATCGCCGGCCTGGTGGCGTTGGTGCCGAACATTCACTCGCCGCTGGGTCTGGCAGCGGCGATGGGGATTTGGGGCGTGACTCAGGCGGCGCTGTTCCTGGTCAGCCATGTGCGATTGATGAAGGCTGCACCCGAAGCGCCGGCGTTCGCGGCATCGCTGAACATTGCCGGGGCTAACCTCGGGATCGGCCTGGGCGCCATGATCGGCGGTAGGGTCATCGACGGTGTAGGTCTGCAAGGTCTTGGTTTCGCGGCGGCCGCTTTTATCCTCGCCTCGATCCTCTTGGCCATCGCGCTGATGACCTTCAAGCCCCGCGAAGTCTGCGCCTGACGCCTCACATCTCGGTGAACAGCTCGCGTCGGGCACCTTCGGTAATGGCGACAATGCCGGGGTGCTTGACCTTGCGTTCCACCGAAATGGCGTAGAACGACTCGGTCACCGCGTCGGTCTGGCCAATCAATTCCACGCCGTATTGGCGTATGACCTCATCGGCAATCACGCTCGGGCCGATGAAGATCCCGCTGCCGGATTGGCCGAAAGCCTGCATCAAGGCGCTGTCGTCGAACTCGCCGACGATGCGCGGCTGAATCTGCTGCTCGGCAAACCAGCGCTGCAAACGACTGCGCACCACCGTCTCCGGCCCTGGAATCAGCAGCGGTGCGCCGTGCAGGCTGCGGGGGAAATCCTGACCGTATTGCGCCGCCAGTTCAGCAGTGGCGAAGAAGCTGATCCCGCATTCTCCGAGTTTCTGGCTGTAGCCCTTGATGTCCAGGTGCGAGGGCATCGGGCTGTCGGAGATCACCAGGTCGAGACGCTGGATCGCCAGGTCGGCGAGCAGGCGTTCCAGTTTGTCTTCGCGACAGGTGATGCGCAGCGGCTCGCTCAATTCCATGGTCGGCGCGATCAGGCGATAGACGATGGATTTGGGCACCACATCGGCCACACCTACCCGAAACAGAATCTGTTGTTCGTTGGGCTGTGCTCGCAGCATCAGCTCCAGTTCGCCGCCCAGCTGAAACATTTGCTCGGCGTAGGGCAGGGTCTGACGCCCGGCTTCGGTGAGTTCCAGCTGCCGGCCGACCCGGCGAAACAACTCGATGCCATAGGTTTGTTCGAGCAGGGAAATCTGCCCGCTGATGGTCTGCGGCGTCAGGTTCAACTGCTCGCAGGCGCGCACGATGCTGCCGGTTTTGGCCACCACCCAGAAGTAATGCAGCTGTCGGTAGTTCAGCATGTTGTTGAAATCCCCTGTTCCTATCATCTGTAGGAGCTGTCGAGTGAAACGAGGCTGAGATCTCTTGATCTTGCGCTTTAAAAGCAACATCAAAAGATCGCAGCCTCGTTTCACTCGTCAGCTCCTACGGCCCACGCATGTTTCAAATCTGGATTCGTTAAAACCGAAGTATAACCGCTAAAAATACGAATTTTCCTGAAGTGTTTGCCTCCCTAGAATGCCTCGCTATCAACGGGCCATCGTTTCGACCCGGTTTGTTCTATCGAGGAAAGCATCATGAAGATTAAAACCACGGCACTGTTGATCACGTCTTTACTGGTATTGGCCGGTTGTGACCAGGCTGAAAAAAGCGCTCAGCAACTGATGGGCAAGGCTGCCGAAACCGCCAAACAAGCGATCGACGACACACATAAAGCCGCAGAGCAGGCTATCAGTGATGCCACTGGCGGACTGATCAGCAAGAAAGAACAACCGGCCAAAGAAACGGACAAAACCGAATCTACGTCCCAGGAAATCTAAACCGTCTTAAAAGAGTCAGGACTGACCCATGGAATACCTTTTAGAACTTGCTGCAAGCCCCACCGCCTGGGTTGCCCTGGCTACGTTGATCGTTATGGAAATCGTGCTCGGCATCGATAACCTGATCTTCATTTCTATCCTGACCAATAAACTGCCCGAGCAGCACCGGCAGAAGGCGCGGCGCATTGGTATCGGCATGGCGCTGATCCTGCGACTGGCGCTGTTGAGCACCATCGCGTTCATCGTCCAGTTGACTGAACCTGTGATCGATATCTTGGGCCAGACGTTCTCCTGGAAGGACATGATCCTGATTGCCGGCGGCCTGTTCCTGTTGTGGAAGGCGACCACCGAGATCCATCACAGCATGGATCCTGCGCCGGATGATCCGACGTCGGCCACCTCGACCGTGACATTGGGCTTTGCCGCTGCGATCGGTCAGATCCTGCTGCTGGACATGGTGTTCTCCATCGACAGCATCATTACCGCTGTCGGCATGACCGAGCATTTGCCAATCATGATCATCGCGGTGGTGGTGTCGGTACTGGTGATGTTGCTAGCGGCTGATCCTCTGGCCAAGTTCATCAACGACAACCCGACGGTGGTGATGCTGGCGCTGGGCTTCCTGATCATGATCGGCATGACGCTGATCGCCGAAGGCTTCGGCGCCCATGTACCGAAAGGCTACGTGTATGCGGCCATGGCGTTCTCGGCGACGATCGAGGGTTTGAACATGATGTCGCGACGGTCGAAGCAGAAGCGTTTAGCCGCTGAAGCTTAACTCGCGTTAAACGAAACGGCCGCCTGTGCTCGAAAGAGTCAGGCGGCCGTTTTTGTTTGCGCTACATAGCGGTGTCGTTCAGTGCGCGGTAGCGTGCGGTTCAGCGGTTTTATCGGATTTCGCCACCGGTGTCGACTGAGCCGGATGATGATGCCGGCGGGTAATGCGCAGGACTCCCCATAACATGGCGGCGGCAACGGCCAGCCAGCCAGAAATCAACATCACAATGGTCATTGTCAGGCTCATCAGTGCCTCCTCTTCGCCCTGCTGCGGGCACACACTCTTTGCACATGACAGTCTAGTCGCTGCTGTGTTTCAGGCTATTGACCAAAGGTCGGCCGTGACCAATCAGTTCGCTCTATCGAATGCCATCATCTGCCGCTTAAGGCTATACCGCTGCCGCGCGGCGTCCTATGATCGACGGCCAAGCCGGGAGCGTGAATGCCTGGCGTCTAAATCAAGAGAGTGATGATGGTGCGGGTATTTTCGCGAATTCGATCTTTAGTGCTGGTCGTTGGCTGCGTTGCAGGTCTGGCTGGCTGCGCGGGGAGTGTGGCACCTGAAATCAAGCGCCTGCCGGAGCGAGTCGAGCTCAGTGGCACGTTCTACCGTGGCGTGGCGAATCAGAGTGGGCCGCAAGTACTGGCCAGCATGTTGTCCCAGCAAGGCATTGTGATTACGCCAGGCTTGCTCGAAAAACCGTTGCATTTGCCGGGTGCCGAAGCCCAGTTGCAGCAGAACATGCAGAACCTCGCTCGCGAGTACGGCATGGTCGTCTATCCCCTCGACAGCAATCTGCCTGCACTGTTGACCCAGGTTGCGGCCGGTTACCCGGTAATGGTGCGTTTCACGGAAGGCTCGGCGTTCTGGGCTGAACCGCGTTACGCCATTCTTGCTGGGTACAACCGTCAGAAGCAGACAGTGCTGCTGCGTTCGGGCATGAATCGTCGGGAGTTGATGGGCTTCGGTTCGTTTGAATCGGCGCTCAAGGATGCCGGTGGCTGGGCCGTGCTGATTCAGAAACCGAATCAACTGCCGGCCAATGTCGATCAACAGCGATGGCTCAAGGCCGCGAGCGACCTTGCCCAGGCAGGTCAGGAGCAGGCGGCCGCCAGGGCGAAGAAAGCGCTGAACGCGCCATAAGCCCGTTCGTCATCTGTCGGGCACCCCTGCACGTTGCCGACCTCTAACAAAGTAGGGCCCGGATTTCTCCGGGCCAGACTCAAAGGAGGTGCCCATGGCACATTCCACTACCCCCGTCGGCCCGCACTCGTCTGAGCATTCTTCGGGTGATGAATTGGGCTTCGATCCAGATTCGCCGGACCTCGCCGATCCACAGGTCGATCCCATCGGACCTGCCAAGGCGCCCAGGGATGTGAAGCCGGGCGACAATCCCAAGGCTCCCGCGAAGCCTTACGATCCACTCGCCGATCTGAAACCCTGAGCCTGAGTGAGGTGCGTATGTCTACCGATTCGAGTTTCAACGACAAACGTCCGGACAGCGTTCCAACCACCCCTGAAAATGATATAGATCCCGTGTTGGATCCGGACAGCCCGTTAAGGGATCCTTTGGCCAGGCCTGTGGTTGTGCCGACGGAGCATCCCCACGGCACTAGAGATCCGAGTGCCGGGGACGGCATTCCAGATGACGACCAGATGCCGTTGCCTAATGATTAACACTGGACGAAAAAAAGCCCCGAATAGTCGGGGCTTTCTTTTATCTGTCGTTTAGTTATTTCGACGCTTCAACCACGCCGCTTTGACGATGCTTGAGGTTCTTGTCGGATTTGTACTGCAAGGCTTCAGATGGCACGTTCGTGCCCCTGCCGGTTTCCACCCAGCTGCGAATACGGCTGGCATCGGCAAAGTGTGTGTATTTGCCAAAGGCATCGAGGATGACCAGCGCAACCGGGCGATTGCCCATGCTGGTGACCAGCACCAGGCAGTGACCTGCCTCGTTGGTGAAGCCGGTTTTCGTCAGCCTGATGTCCCAGTTCGGCTTGTTGACCAAATGGTCGGTATTACGGAAACCCAGGCTGTAGTTGGGTTTACGGAACGAGACGGTTTTTTCCTTGGTGGTACTCAGCTCGGTCAACAATGGGTATTTGTGCGCAGCGATCAGCAGTTTGCTCAGGTCGCGGGCTGTGGACACGTTGCGAGGGGAGAGACCGGTGGGTTCGACGAAGTGTGTGCTGGTCATGCCCAGTGCTTTCGCTTTGGCATTCATTGCCGCAATGAACGCGACGTAGCCGCCCGGATAATGATGGGCCAGGCTCGCGGCAGCGCGGTTTTCCGAGGACATCAGGGCAATCAGCAGCATTTCCTTGCGCGGCATTTCGCTGTTGAGTTTCACCCGGGAAAACACACCTTTCATTTCCGGGGTGTCGCTGATGTTGATGGAGATGTATTCGTCCATGTTCTGCCTGGCTTCAACCACGACCAGGCCGGTCATCAGTTTGCTGACGGAAGCGATCGGCACAACCACGTCAGGATTGCTGGCATAGATAACTTTGTTGGTCTGCAGATCCATCAGCAATGCGCTGCCGGAAGCGATCTTCAGTGTTGACGTATCTCGCGGCGCCGAAGTGGTGTCGGCAGCGTTGACCATTGGCGTGGTGAAAGTCCCTGTAAATGCAAAAAATAGGCTCAGGATGGAAAGACGGATTTTCACGCTGGCAGACTCGTTAGGTGTGGATAAGCCGTTCTGTAACGGGTTGTTTCTTTAAAAACGACGCATTTTAGGAGTATGGCTGAAGAACTGTCGATGGTTGATCAATGAACAGGTCAAAGTCCTTGAAAACCCCTACAAACAGTAGGTTTCCGGCGAGTGGTAGTGATTTTAATTCAGGCAAAAAGAACCCCGCCAATGGCGGGGTTCCTTTGTTCGTCGCAGCAATGAAAATGCGAACTCAGCTGTGCAGTGTTTCGGCTGCATACAGCGTGTTTTCCAGCAGGCAAGCGCGGGTCATCGGGCCAACGCCACCCGGGACTGGAGTGATCCAGCCGGCGCGGGGCAGGGCGGTGTCGTAGATCACGTCACCGACCAGTTTGCCGTCTTCCTGGCGGTTGATGCCGACGTCGATCACGATCGCGCCTTCCTTGATCCACTCACCCTTTACCAGCCCCGGCTTGCCGGCGGCGACCACCACCAGATCGGCGCGACCGACGTGGCCTGCCAGATCCTTGGTGAAGCGGTGGGTGACGGTCACGGTGCAGCCGGCCAGCAGCAATTCCATCGCCATCGGACGGCCAACAATGTTGGAAGCCCCGACAATCACTGCGTCCATCCCGTAGAGATCGACACCAGTGCTCTCCAGCAACGTCATGATGCCTTTAGGGGTGCACGGACGTAGCAGCGGAATACGCTGGGCGAGGCGGCCGACGTTATAAGGGTGGAAGCCGTCGACGTCCTTGTCTGGACGAATGCGTTCCAGCAATTTGGAGGCGTCCAGGTGTTCAGGTAAAGGAAGCTGAAGCAGAACGCCATCAATCGCCGGGTCGTCGTTCAGGCGATCGATCAGATCGGTCAGCGCTTCTTGAGTGGTTTCGGAAGGCAGGTCGTAGGCTTGGGAAATGAAGCCGACCTCTTCACAGTCTTTACGCTTGTGCGAGACATAAACCTGAGAGGCGGGATCGCTGCCGACCAGGATCACCGCGAGACCGGGCGTGCGCAGACCTTGCTGGCGACGCTCGTTGACGCGTTTGGCGATCTGCTGGCGCAGGCTGGCGGCGATCGATTTGCCGTCGATTAGTTGTGCAGTCATTGCGCGTGATTAACCATCGAGAGGGGAAAAAAAGAGAACGCATTCTCGCATGTCACGAGGTGAGGGCAAAGGCGCTTGGTCTGCAAATTCCCCTAACCCCTTTAATTAAATGAATTTTTTTTAAAAAAGAGTTGACGACCTTCAGGGTCACCTATAACATTCGTCGCACTTGTCGGGCACAGCCTAGCACTGGTTAAGAAGGTCGAGCAGAGTTGATGTTTAATTCGGTGAGACTGAAAGCACTTAGTTTGTAATCGTCCAAGAATACAGATTAACAAGGCGCCCGTAGCTCAGCTGGATAGAGCATCCGCCTTCTAAGCGGATGGTCGCAGGTTCGAGTCCTGCCGGGTGCGCCATTAGGCAGCTTTGGCACAAGTAACGCAGCATGGCAATATGGTGGGCGTAGCTCAGTTGGTAGAGCACGGGATTGTGACTCCCGTTGTCGAGGGTTCGATCCCCTTCGTCCACCCCATATTTAGAAAGGCGCCAGATTAACAGTCTGGCGCCTTTGCTTTAAAAGCTTGATGCGGATGTGGTGGAATTGGTAGACACACTGGATTTAGGTTCCAGCGCCGCAAGGTGTGAGAGTTCGAGTCTCTCCGTCCGCACCATTACAAGTAGCTATTTAATAGCAGAAAACGGCGCAGCACCTGAAAAGGGCTGCGCCGTTTTTGTTTTAGAAATCTGAATTTTCAAAGCGGCCGCAGGTTCTGGGTCGAGAGGGCGGCTCGGATCGTCGGATTTATGTTTCTCGATGATGCTGATTCGCCCGTTGGTCCCCTTGTGGGGTCGACTGTCAGGGATGGATTGCCGATGCCTTCTATATATAGAAGGATTGGCGCAGAGCCCTGGCATGATTGGCTGTATTTGCTAACAGGGCGAGGCACAACCGTTTGTCCCCGCCTATAAATTGCCTGCTGCTTTTTTACCCGTTTTCAGTAGGGTGACTTCTTGAGTTTGACCCACTAGAATGCATGCCCTTGATTCTGGGGTCGGAAACGGCCGGCTAACGTCTGTGCAACGAGGAATATCCATGCAAGTTTCTGTTGAAAATACTTCTGCTCTTGAGCGCCGCATGAGCATCACCGTGCCGGCTGAGCGCATCGAGACTCAGGTCAACAAGCGTCTGCAGCAGACTGCCCAAAAGGCCAAGATTGCTGGCTTCCGTCCAGGCAAAGTGCCAATGAGTGAAATCAAGCGCCGTTTTGGTGCTGATGCACGTCAGGAAGCGGTCGGCGACGTGATCCAGTCCTCTTTCTACGAAGCTGTCGTTGAGCAGAAGCTGAACCCGGCTGGCGCTCCTTCGATCGAGCCGAAATCGCTGGAAGCTGGCAAAGACCTGGAATACGTCGCGATTTTCGAAGTGTTCCCTGAGTTCACCGTTGCCGGTTTCGAAGGTATCGCGGTTGAGCGCCTGAGCGCTGACGTGGCTGATGCCGATCTGGACAAAATGCTGGAAGTGCTGCGCAAGCAGAACACCCGTTTCGAAGTGGCCGATCGCGCTGCTCAAAACGAAGACCAGTTGAACATCGATTTCGTTGGCAAGGTCGACGGTGAAGTGTTCGCTGGCGGTTCCGCCAAAGGTACTCAATTGGTTCTGGGTTCCGGCCGCATGATCCCTGGTTTTGAAGACGGTCTGGTTGGCGCTAAAGCCGGCGAAGAGCGCGTTCTGAACCTGACCTTCCCTGAGGACTATCAGAACCTCGACCTGGCAGGCAAAACCGCTGAGTTCACCGTGACCGTGAACACTGTTTCCGAGCCAAAACTGCCAGAACTGACCGAAGAATTCTTCGCTCAATTCGGCATCAAGGAAACTGGTCTGGAAGGCTTCCGCACCGAAGTTCGCAAGAACATGGAGCGTGAACTGCGTCAGGCGATCAAATCCAAGGTCAAGAATCAGGTAATGGATGGTCTGCTGGCCACCAACCCGATCGAAGTGCCTAAGGCTCTGCTGTCCAACGAAGTTGACCGTCTGCGCGTGCAGGCTGTTCAGCAGTTCGGTGGCAACATCAAACCTGAGCAACTGCCGGCCGAGCTGTTCGAAGAGCAAGCCAAGCGTCGCGTTGTGCTGGGTCTGATCGTGGCTGAAGTGGTCAAGCAATTCGACCTCAAGCCTGACGAAGCCCGCGTTCGTGAAATGATTCAGGAAATGGCTTCGGCTTACCAAGAGCCTGAGCAGGTTGTGTCCTGGTACTACAAGAACGACCAGCAACTGAACGAAGTCCGTTCGGTTGTGCTGGAAGAGCAAGTTGTGGATACTGTTCTGCAGAAAGCTAGCGTGACCGACAAATCGGTCTCTTACGAAGAAGCAGTCAAGCCGGTAGAAGCTCCACAAGCCGACTGATCGTTTTTGCGGTAAGAAGTACACACCATAAGCCAGCCTTCGTGCTGGCTTATGCGTATTCAAGACATAACTATTTGGGAGTGACTGCAGAGCATGTTCCGTAATTCGTATATTCAGCAGAACTCTGATATCCAGGCCGCAGGCGGCCTGGTCCCGATGGTTGTCGAGCAGTCTGCTCGTGGCGAGCGCGCCTATGACATCTACTCGCGCCTTCTCAAGGAGCGAGTGATCTTTCTGGTTGGTCCGGTAGAGGACTACATGGCCAACCTGATCTGTGCGCAACTGCTGTTCCTTGAAGCGGAAAACCCGGACAAGGACATCCATCTCTATATCAACTCCCCGGGCGGTTCGGTGACGGCGGGCATGTCGATCTATGACACCATGCAGTTCATCAAGCCAAACGTGTCGACCACCTGTATCGGTCAAGCGTGCAGCATGGGTGCGTTTCTATTGACGGCCGGTGCTCCTGGCAAGCGTTACTGCCTGCCGAACTCGCGTGTGATGATTCACCAGCCACTGGGCGGTTTCCAGGGCCAGGCTTCGGATATCGAAATCCATGCCAAGGAAATCCTCTTCATTCGTGAGCGTCTCAACACGCTGATGGCCAAGCATAGCGGGCACACTCTTGAAGAAATCGAGCGCGATACCAACCGCGATAATTTCATGAGTGCAGAAGCAGCGCGTGAATACGGGTTGATCGATGAAGTGATCAGTCAGCGCCCCGCTTAAAATAAGCAGCTCAAAATAGGGTTGGTCGGCGCGTCCGATCACCTGCGGGCTTGAAAAAGCCCGCAATAGCCTTCATCTTGTGTTGCAAGCCTATCGGATTTGGATCGAACGAATGACTGACACCCGCAACGGCGAGGACAACGGCAAGCTGCTCTATTGCTCCTTCTGTGGCAAAAGCCAGCATGAAGTGCGCAAATTGATTGCCGGCCCCTCGGTCTTTATCTGCGACGAGTGCGTCGACCTGTGCAATGACATCATCCGTGAGGAGGTGCAGGAAGCCCAGGCCGAAAGCAGCGCGCATAAATTGCCTTCGCCTAAAGAAATCAGCGGCATCCTTGATCAGTACGTGATTGGTCAGGAGCGTGCGAAAAAGGTTCTGGCCGTAGCGGTGTACAACCACTACAAGCGCCTGAACCAGCGTGACAAAAAGAATGACGATGTCGAACTCGGCAAGAGCAACATCTTGCTGATCGGCCCGACAGGCTCGGGTAAAACCCTGCTTGCCGAAACACTGGCCCGCTTGCTGAACGTTCCGTTCACCATCGCCGACGCAACCACCCTCACCGAGGCAGGTTACGTGGGTGAAGATGTCGAAAACATCATTCAGAAGCTGCTGCAGAAGTGCGATTACGACGTAGAAAAGGCCCAAATGGGCATTGTCTACATCGATGAGATCGACAAGATCTCGCGCAAGTCTGACAACCCGTCGATCACCCGGGACGTTTCCGGTGAAGGCGTGCAGCAGGCCCTGCTCAAGTTGATCGAAGGCACGGTCGCTTCCGTTCCGCCTCAAGGTGGTCGCAAGCATCCGCAGCAGGAATTCCTTCAGGTCGACACCCGTAACATCCTGTTCATCTGCGGTGGTGCGTTCTCCGGTCTGGAAAAGGTTATTCAAAACCGTTCCACCAAGGGCGGCATCGGTTTCAACGCAGAAGTGCGCAGCAAGGAAGAAGGCAAGAAAGTCGGTGAGTCCCTGCGTGAAGTCGAGCCTGACGATCTGGTCAAGTTCGGTCTGATCCCGGAATTCGTCGGTCGTCTGCCGGTACTTGCCACGCTGGACGAGCTTGATGAGGCTGCGTTGATGCAGATTCTCACCGAGCCGAAAAATGCTCTGACCAAACAGTATGCCAAGCTGTTCGAGATGGAAGGTGTGGACCTGGAATTCCGGGCCGACGCTCTGAAATCGGTCGCCAAACGTGCCCTGGAACGCAAAACCGGAGCCCGTGGACTGCGTTCGATTCTCGAAGGTGTATTGCTCGACACTATGTATGAAATCCCCTCGCAGTCCGAGGTGAGTAAAGTAGTGATCGACGAAAGCGTTATAGAAGGCAAGTCCAAGCCACTGTATATCTACGAAAACAGTGAGCCGGCTGCCAAGGCAGCGCCAGACGCCTAAGCGTCACGCTGCTGGAATAAAGAAGGGGCCTTCGGGCCCCTTTGCTTTTTGCGCGTTTTAACACCTTCTTTAAGCTTGTTTTTTTTGAAGGTAGCCCCCATCTTGGTTTCAAGCTCACTTCCATCTGTTTACGGCCTTATGGCCGCCGTAGAGGCGAAATCATGAAGACAACCATCGAATTGCCTCTCCTGCCATTGCGTGATGTTGTGGTTTATCCGCACATGGTTATCCCGCTGTTCGTGGGGCGCGAGAAATCCATCGAAGCCCTCGAGGCAGCGATGACGGGCGACAAGCAGATCCTTCTGCTGGCTCAGAGAAACCCTGCTGACGACGATCCCGGTGAAGATGCACTTTATCGCGTAGGTACCATTGCTACCGTTCTACAGCTGCTCAAGCTGCCGGACGGCACGGTCAAGGTTTTGGTTGAAGGTGAGCAGCGGGGCGCCGTTGAGCGTTTCAGCGAAGTGGACGGCCACTGCCGTGCCGAAGTCTCATTGATCGACGAAGTCGACGCGCCAGAGCGCGAGTCGGAAGTGTTCGTACGCAGCCTGCTGGCTCAGTTCGAACAATATGTGCAGTTGGGCAAGAAAGTCCCGGCTGAAGTCCTGTCGTCGCTCAACAGCATCGACGAACCAGGCCGCCTGGTCGACACCATGGCCGCACACATGGCCCTGAAGATCGAGCAGAAGCAGGAAATCCTCGAAATCATCGATTTGTCGGCCCGGGTCGAGCACGTTCTGGCGTTGCTGGATGCCGAGATCGACCTGCTGCAAGTCGAAAAACGCATTCGTGGTCGCGTCAAAAAACAAATGGAGCGCAGCCAGCGCGAGTACTACCTGAATGAGCAGATGAAGGCCATTCAGAAAGAGCTCGGCGACAGCGACGAAGGCCACAACGAAATCGAAGAGCTGAAAAAGCGCATCGATGCCGCTGGTCTGCCGAAAGATGCCTTGGCCAAAGCCCAGGGCGAACTGAACAAGTTAAAGCAAATGTCGCCAATGTCTGCGGAAGCGACCGTGGTGCGCTCGTATATTGACTGGCTGGTTCAGGTGCCGTGGAAGGCACAGAGCAAAGTGCGACTGGATCTGGCGCGCGCTGAAGACATTCTCGATGCAGACCACTATGGTCTGGAAGAAGTCAAAGAGCGGATCCTCGAATACCTCGCCGTGCAAAAACGCGTGAAGAAAATTCGTGGTCCGGTGTTGTGCCTGGTCGGTCCTCCAGGGGTGGGTAAAACCTCTCTGGCGGAGTCGATTGCTCACGCCACCAACCGCAAATTCGTGCGCATGGCCCTCGGTGGCGTGCGTGATGAAGCGGAAATTCGTGGTCATCGCCGTACTTATATCGGTTCGATGCCAGGAAGATTGATTCAAAAGATGACAAAAGTGGGCGTCCGCAACCCGCTGTTCCTGCTCGATGAAATCGACAAAATGGGCAGCGACATGCGTGGCGATCCGGCGTCGGCGTTGCTGGAAGTGCTCGACCCTGAGCAGAACCACAACTTCAACGATCACTATCTGGAAGTCGACTACGACCTGTCCGATGTGATGTTCCTTTGCACCTCGAACTCCATGAACATTCCACCAGCCTTGCTGGACCGGATGGAAGTGATTCGTCTGCCGGGTTACACCGAAGACGAAAAGATCAACATCGCCGTCAAATACCTTTCGCCAAAGCAGATTACTGCCAACGGTTTGAAAAAAGGCGAGCTGGAATTCGACGCCGAAGCGATCCGCGACATCATCCGCTACTACACCCGCGAAGCCGGTGTACGTGGGCTGGAGCGCCAGATTGCCAAGGTTTGCCGCAAGGCGGTCAAAGAGCATGCAATGGAAAAACGCTTCTCGGTAAAGGTAACTGCCGAGATGCTGGAACACTTCCTGGGCGTGCGCAAATTCCGCTACGGTCTGGCGGAATCTCAGGATCAGATCGGTCAGGTCACCGGGCTGGCGTGGACTCAGGTGGGTGGCGAATTGCTGACTATCGAAGCCGCAGTCGTACCGGGTAAAGGCCAGTTGATCAAAACAGGTTCCTTGGGTGACGTCATGGTCGAATCGATCACTGCGGCCCTGACCGTTGTTCGCAGTCGCGCGAAGAGCTTGGGGATTCCCCTGGACTTCCACGAGAAGCGCGACACGCATATCCACATGCCGGAAGGGGCGACCCCGAAGGACGGCCCTAGCGCCGGTGTGGGCATGTGCACGGCTCTGGTATCGGCATTAACCGGGATCCCTGTGCGCGCGGACGTCGCCATGACTGGCGAAATTACGCTGCGTGGTCAGGTGCTGGCGATTGGTGGTTTGAAAGAAAAACTGCTCGCTGCTCACCGTGGCGGAATCAAGACGGTGATCATTCCTGAAGAGAACGTACGCGATCTGAAGGAAATTCCTGACAATATCAAGCAAGATCTGCAGATTAAACCGGTTAAATGGATTGACGAGGTCCTGCAAATTGCGCTGCAATACGCGCCGGAGCCCTTGCCAGATGTAGCTCCAGAGATAGTTGCAAAGGATGAAAAACGCGAGTCTGACTCTAAGGAAAGAATTAGCACGCATTAGTACGCATTTGCCTGGGTGGCTTGTTGACAGCTTTTTAGAGCCCTTGTTATAAAGCGGCTCTTAAGTGTCTGTAGGCCATTCAGCACTCGTTTTTGCTTTCACCAAAAAACTTAGAATCATACTCAAATAGATATAAGGGGACTTAGAGTGAACAAGTCGGAACTGATTGATGCTATCGCTGCATCCGCTGATATCCCGAAAGCTGCTGCTGGCCGTGCGCTGGACGCTGTAATCGAATCCGTCACTGGCGCTCTCAAGGCTGGCGACTCTGTTGTTCTGGTTGGTTTCGGTACTTTCTCCGTAACTGATCGTCCAGCTCGCATTGGTCGTAACCCACAGACCGGTAAGACGCTGGAAATCGCAGCTGCTAAAAAACCAGGTTTCAAAGCCGGTAAAGCACTGAAAGAAGCTGTCAACTAAATTCGATTCAGGTTTTTGCCTATCCGGGTCGGGGTCATGCCTGACCTGGCAGCGGAGCGATAGTCCAGTCGGCGAGTCGCCGATCCGAGACGCCGAGGCTCGCAAGTTCGAGTCATCGGTCCGCTCCGCCAGTTACGAGAAGGCGCATCCTCGGATGCGCCTTTCTTCTATCCGGATTCTACCCACGCTCCACGGTTGCCTAATTTTGAAGTTCAACCGTTTCTGGGGGACGCATGCTGCAGAATATCAGGGACAATTCACAAGGCTGGATTGCCAAGACCATTATCGGGGTCATCGTTGCACTGATGGCTTTGACCGGTTTCGACGCCATTTTTCAGGCCACTACCCATCGTAATGATGCGGCCAAGGTCAATGGTGAAGAAATCAGCCAGAACGAGCTGAGCCAGGCGGTCGATATGCAACGCCGTCAGCTCATGCAACAGCTGGGCAAGGATTTCGATGCTTCCTTGCTCGACGAAAAAATGCTGCGCGAATCGGCCCTCAAAGGCCTGATCGATCGCAAGCTGCTGCTGCAAGGCGCAGAAAACTCGAAGTTCGCTTTTTCCGAAGCTGCTTTGGACCAGGTGATCCTGCAAACGCCTGAGTTCCAGGTTGATGGCAAGTTCAGCTCTGAGCGTTTCGACCAGGTTATTCGCCAACTCGGCTACAGCCGCATGCAATTCCGCCAGATGCTGGCTCAGGAAATGCTGATCGGTCAGCTGCGCGCTGGTCTGGCAGGTAGCGGCTTCGTCACCGACGCACAGGTTCTGGCATTCGCCCGTCTGGAAAAACAGACCCGCGATTTCGCTTCCCTGAACGTCAAGGCTGACCCGGCGGCTGTGAAGCTGACCGACGATGAAGTCAAAGCCTACTACGACGAACACGCCAAGGAATTCATGACGCCGGATCAGGTGGTCATTGATTACCTCGAGTTGAAGAAGGCTTCCTTCTTTGATCAGGTCAGCGTCAAAGACGAAGACCTGCAAGCGGCGTATCAGAAAGAAACCGCGAACCTGTCGGAACAACGCCGGGCCGCGCACATTCTGATCGAAGTGAACGACAAGACGACCGAAGCGCAAGCCAAGGCCAAGATCGAAGAGATCCAGGCACGTCTGGCAAAAGGCGAGAAGTTCGAAGCTCTGGCCAAGGAATTCTCCCAGGACCCGGGTTCGGCCAACAACGGCGGCGACCTCGGCTACGCAGGTCCTGGTGTCTACGATCCAGCCTTCGAAACAGCGCTGTATGCGTTGGGCAAGGATCAGGTCTCGGCGCCGGTCCGCACCGACTTCGGTTTCCACCTGATCAAACTGTTGGGTGTCGAAGCTCCTGAGGTGCCGACGCTCGCCAGCCTGAAAGACAAGCTGACCCGTGAGCTGAAAACCCAGCAGGTCGAGCAGCGTTTCGTCGAGGCAACCAAGCAACTGGAAGACTCGTCGTTCGAAGCCTCCGATCTGGCTCAGCCGGCGCAGGACCTGAAGCTCACTGTTCATACGTCCAAGCCGTTCGGCCGTGAAGGTGGCGAAGGTGTTGCGGCCAACCGTGCCGTGATCACGGCTGCGTTCAGCCCTGAAGTGCTGGATGAGGGTGCCAACAGCACCGCCATCGAGCTCGATCCGGAAACCGTGATCGTGCTGCGCGCCAAGGAGCACCTGAAGCCTGCGCAACTGCCGCTGGAAAGCGTAGCTGCAAGTATTCGTGTGCAATTGGCCAAGGAGCACGCCAGTGCTGCCGCCAAGACCAAGGCTGAAGAACTGATTGTCAGCCTGCGCGATGGCAAGACTGCGCTGGACAAGGCGATCGACGGCCAGAGCTGGAAAGTGACCCAGGCGGCCACTCGTGGCCAGGAAGGGGTTGACCCAACCGTGCTGCAGGCGCTATTCCGCATGCCCAAGCCTGCCGCCAAGGACAAGCCGACCTTCAGCAGCGTGACCCTGGCCGATGGTAGCCTGGTGATTGTGCGTCTGAACGGCGTGAACGAAGCTGCTGCGCCGACCGAAGAAGAGAAGGCTCAATACCGTCGCTTCCTCGCTTCGCGCATTGGCCAGCAAGACTTTGCGGCCTACCGCAAACTGCTGGAAAGCCAGGCTGAGATCAAACGCTTCTGATGCCTGACTGAGTTTTGCGCGACACAAAGACCCCGGCCGAAAGGCTGGGGTTTTTTATGGGTGAAACGAAAGCAGCGCGGGTTACCCGTCGCCTGAGCATTTACCGTGCGACTTTTTCCTGTAAATGACAGTCAGTAGACTTGTAACTGTTTTAAGACACTAATCGATACTCCGCTAAGCATCGATCTGTTGCACAATACGCCCCGGACCGTTTTCCTCAGGATGTTCAATGTTTAAATCATTTCCCATGCGTGTTGCAGGGCTGGCGTTGGTGCTGGCCGCCGCGGCCGGCTGCTCGTCGAAGAAAGCCCCTATCTATGAGCATGAGAACTTCGATGACTCCGGAACGTTTTCGCGCAGCTACCCGGTGACGGATGCGCAGACGTGCGAAGCCGCCCGTCGGGCGTTGCTCAGCCAGGGCTACATCATCACCAGCTCCGACCCGAAACTGGTCAGCGGACACAAAAGCTTCCAGCAGACCGGCGAAACCCACATGGAGATCAGCTTTAGTGTGGTCTGTGCCGATGACGGCAGTGAGGGGCTCCACGCGACCATGTTCGCCAACGCCCTGCAGGACCGTTATGCGCTGAAGAAGACCAACAACTCCGCCAGCGTTGGTGTAGGCGTGCTGGGTTCTGTGTCGATGCCAATCGGCTCGTCCGACGACTCTATGGTCAAGGTCGCCAGCGAAACCGTATCGTCGCCCAAGTTCTACGAGCGGTTCTTCACCCTGGTCGAGTTGTTCCTGCCGCCGGAAGCGAAAAAGGCCGCGCACATCAAGGATAAGCCGAAACCCGATCTCGGCGTGCCTGAAGCCAAGGCCGCACCGGCTCCGTTGGCGCCGACCCCGGCACCTGCTGCAGAACCTGCGCCGGCACCTGCCGAAGCTGCTCCAGCAGCCTCTGAGCCGGTTGCACCGCCGCCTGAAGCCGCTCCGATTGCTCCGACCGAGAACAGCGAGCCGGCATCGACCACGGAAACGGTCACTCCGCCGCCCCAATCAAGCCTGCCTCCACCCACCGAGCCTATTTCGGCCATTCCTGTATCTGGCCAGTAATCGTGCTCTGACGCTGCGGGATCGGGTCAGACGACAGATCCCGCAGCGGCTTTTAAATTGATCCGCGTCAACCCAGGCCGTTGTCCTACGGCCTGTATCGAAAAAATCCTGTGATAAATTCCTGACGGCCTGCTACGTTTTATTAAGTAGCTGCTGAGCGGCGTGCCTGCGTCATTTTTCTTTCACGTGGGCACTTTATGCTCGGGGCGCTGGTCATTTATTCAGGCGTTTTTTTCAACGAGCTGCGGGGGATTCAAAATGGACGATTATCAAGAAGAGCTGCTCGAGTATCAGGCGTTTGAACTGGACCCGCTGGAACCGGCCGAAGACGCTACCGAGCTGTAAGCGTCAAGCGGATTGGCGATGACTGCGGCGAAACTCGCCGGGAGTCTGGCCGCTCCAGCGTTTGAAGGCCCGTTGAAAGGCTTCGGCTGAAGCAAAGCCCAGCAGGTAGGCGATTTCCCCGAACGCCAGTTCGGTATCGCGGATGTAGGTCATGGCCAGATCGCGACGCGTGTCATTGAGGATTGCGCGAAATTGCGTGCCTTCCTCGGCGAGTTTGCGGCGCAAGGTCCAGGTTGGCAGCTTCAGGCGTGCCGCCACTTCTTCCAGGTCGGGTTCCCGGCCACCATTGAGCAATGGCCCCAGTAACTGAGTGATGCGTTCACGCAGGCTGCGGGTGCGTGTCAGTTGCTCCAGTTCCCGCTCACACAGTTGCAGCAAGTGTCGCCAGGTGCTCGGGCAGTGTTCCGGGTTGCGCTGGGCGAGGCTGGCAAGGCTCAAGCGCAGTTGATTGTGCTCGCAGCCAAACTGGATCGGGCAGTCGCCCAGCACTTCATAAGCCGTGCGGTAATCCGGCTCATCGAACTCGATATCAATGCGTTCGGCCCGCAACGGGGCAGGGCTTATGCTGGACAATTGCTGCAACCAGCCCGCGATGATCGAATCCACCACGAAGCGGTTGTAGGCGTTGTAAGGGCTGATGGAATAAAACCGCAGCCAGGCGCCTTGGGCGTCTTCGTGAAAACTTGATTGACCGCGATAGTTGGAGCCATACAAGGCTTCGAAGCGAATCAGGCACCGTGCGGCCTCTCGCACCGTTGGCGCCTGAGCGGCCGTGACCCCGGCCAGGCCGACCTGGCTCAAGCGACTGAGCTGACCCATGCGCAGGCCAAGTGCCGGGTTGTCGGTCAGTTGAATGGCGCTGTGGCCCAGGCGCATGTAGCGCGGGATCGAGAGCCGGGCGCTCGCTTCGCTCAGGCGAGCCGCGTCGAGACCGTACTGTTCGAGCAGCGGCTGAGGGTCTACACCGTGGCTGCGTACGGCGTCGGCCAGGCTATGAACAAAGCCGACCGACAGATCGCCGAGGCGCATCGGCAACGGTTTCATCGGTTACAACCAGAGGTTCAGCAAACGAGCGCCACGGGCATTGCCGTCGGCGAACTGCTGCCCGTTGCTGCTGAGAAAGCTTTGACCGGCGCTGCCCTGATCCCAGAACTGACCGCGCAGGAACACGCTCATGCCGGCAATTGCCTGGCTGCTGGGCGGTTGAGCGGTGAGTGTCAGACGATGCCAGGCCTGGCCTTCGCTGAGCTCCCCGGCCTTGAGGCTGACGGAACCAGGCGTCGACAGCCCCTTGTAACCGCGCCACGGTTTGTCCCAGGTGCCGCGCCCGATCACAAACGCCGGGACCGCGACGAACTGCGCCCCCTGGTCGTCGAGCTTGCGGTAATTGTCCGGGTACCAGCTGTCGCTGCCGATCAGCACGCCCAGGCGTCCGGCCGGGGTGTCGACGACGTTCAGCGTATGCTCGCCATTGGCGGCGATGACTTCATGTTCATCGAAAATCGGGTGCATCTGGCGCTGGGGTTGGCCGATCGGCAAGCCATCGCGACCGAACACCACGCTGCTGTTGTACAACGCGCCGCGGCCGATTTTCAGGGTGCCGTCGATAATACTGGGCTCGGGTAGCACGATGGAGCCCGCGACCAACGTCACGTGGAACTCTTTCGCCAGGCCACCAAACAGCGCCTGGTAGTCCTTGGCCATGCCTTTGGCCTTCATGCGCAGGTGCGCATCGTCCAGACGTTTGTCGCCCTTGGCGCTGATCAGCGCGCGGACGAACTTCAGGGGGTTGCTGACCGCCAGCCAGTTCATGGCCTCCTTGAGCGTGGTCGCCTGGTACAGCTCATCTTTCTCGCCGCTGACCATCAACCAGGTGCCGACATGTTCGGGCAGGACGACGATGGTTTTTTCATTTAGCAGACCCTGGTCCTGGGCCTTCTGCAAATAAGCCGCCAGCTTGCGGTGCAGGCGCTCGGGGCTTTGATAGTCGGTGGGAAACAGCTCAGGCTGGATGCCCAGCAAGTTGCCGCGATCGGCAGGTGTGCCTTGGTCGACCGCGAGGTTGATACGCAGGTCCGACAGGTAATGACCCACCGGGCGGTCCGCGGCCCACATGGCGTAGGTCGTAAGGGCGGCAATCAATGCCATGGAGAAGGTCAGGTACAGAAGTTTGCGCATGGGGAAACAGTCAACGGCCGTGTGCAGGCATAAGTTTTCATTATGATTAAAATCGATGGCTACAGCAAATCAATGGGTTGGCGGCGAAGTTTCCATCTCTCTTAAAATTAAATTTGCACCTAATGTGAGATTGGTAAGGTTCGTGAGCTCTGGCAGTGAAGACGATACACCTATATGGAGCAAAAAAAATTTACAAGCACGTAGCGACGTACGACTGGTTTGAGTTTGAAATTTTTATTAAACGATATTTCGATCGTTTTTAGTGACTTCTTGCAGATCAGCAGCAGTGCTCAAAGGAGCTAAAGAGCTAAGGTGCAGAGCGGAAGGAGAGGGAAAATTGCAACGGGTGTTATAGGTATTCTAGTTATGATGTTTAATCACAACTCTCAAAGGGCGCTTGGAGTAAAAATTCGCAATCGCTTGTTTTGCTTGAGTTCGACTCACAACAATTTGTCCTTTTATATAATCAGGGTCGGACTCGGTGAGTGCATGGACTTTATTGGTGGCAATCAAACTGGAAATTGCTTTAACAGTGCATCCTGTTTCTGCGCAAAGAAAATTAAGTGTGGTATATTTTTTATAGTGAGCTTTTATTTTATTTAAAGTTTCATTTGAGACAAAATGATTACACCTAAATTCAGTAAATTTTGCGAATCCACTTGAAATAAATCTTGTATAAATTAAATGTTGGCTGCACTTTGCTTTTAGTGCTACTTCCTTCAGTGAGTGGTGATTGTTGCGCCAAATAGTCGCTGCTTCTAAACTATCACCGGTGCAATACTCACGCCCGACTGATCCGCGTGAAGGTAGAGCATGAGATAATTTAAGCAGGCCACAGGCAATCATTGGTTTGATATCTTTAACGTTGACGCGTAATAACTTGGCTGTTTCCGCAAAATTTACCAAGTTATTTGGTCCAAGCGGTTGTTTTATAATGTTAGCTGCCACATCGTTCATCGCATTTAATAGCATCTTTGGTAGATGGTCTCGACGGTATACCGGGATGTTCGTTACGTACGGGGGGGAACCTATTCTCATAGGGGCACAATTTGAAAGTAAGTAATCAATTACTTTGGCGTGTAATGTGGTTCTGGAGCGGATTTCAGATTTTAGGATGTATTTCTCATTAAACTGCCTGACTGAGGATAATGGCGTAAAAAATCCTTCAAACTTATGAAGAACTACTGTTTTTAGTAGTCCGGACTTTAGAAGCCTTCGAACTCTAGCTGGAGTAGTGTGTAGTAATTCGGCGGTTTCGTTGGTGTTAAGTAGCTTGAATTCTGGTGATATGGTCGTAGGTTTAGTAATTTTATCCCAGGTAACAGCATCATGATGCATCAAAGATTCGCACATGTCCGGGCAATTGTACAGTGCTGATTGTGCGTATTCGTTAGCGTAAATGCAGCGTTGTTCAGATTTTAACTGTGTAACGTTTTGTTCGGTTGAAAATACGAATTTAAGTTCTTTTTCGTCGAAGAGTAAATCGCTGCAACAGCATCCGGTAGGGTGCCTAATGGGTCTCGCCTGCTGAGAGGAGAAAAGAAACTCCATACCATATTTGCTTAGAGTTGTATCTTGACTGAGGATAAAAGGGGCAAGCAGGGCACGACGATGTAAAGAAGGAAATTGCTCCTGTAATTTAATAATTTCGTTAAAAAATGCAGTTTTTTTTCCGTTGGCAATATTAACGCAGATCTCCATGAGAAATGAGCGATTATTGGTGGTGGACAAAAATCTAAGTGCATTCATACAAGACATAAGCAGGTCAAAAAAAGCCGCATTGTTCTCATGCATGGCACAATCAATGATTTTACTGAAGTGATCGTGCACAACAGTAGTGGGGGTCATGCGTAGATCAAAGCCACACTCGCAGTAGTAATCGGCAAGTTTCAACCAGTTAAGAGGGGTGCTGCATTGGGGGCATGTATGAATATAATTTTCATTGTGCATTGGGCAAACGTCGGACCAACGAAAAGTGTGCATTTTGTTGAGATAACCAGCGCGGATGCAAGACGGGCATAGTGCCAATTTAACCCGTAGCATAGACGCAGGGTAAAGTACACCGTCGATGCTAATAAAATACCGAGACCCCTCCCGCCTTAATACATGAAACGCACGATTAATTAGCTCTTTATCTTCCAGTGTTAACCTTTCGTGACGCGTAAAAAGGTTGTGAGTTGGGGAGCCTTGCCATAGACGAGAAACATCGCCATGTAGCTTCAATTTGAAGGCCCGATTAAAGACATCAAGATTGTTGAAGCCATTGCATGCTGCCGTGCGGAGTAACATGCTGATCGCGCTTTCATCTTGCTCAGGTATGGGCGTGTGACATAGGCGAAACATGGAGGCACCGATTAATATAAGGCTTTCCTAAGTTGAGCGAGAGACATTTCATAAGGGTTTTTTTTTGTAACTCGCGTTGTAAAGTTGATACGGTCTGCGGTGATTGAAAAGTCAGATGACAATAAATTTTGGTCATCACGTTCTAAGGCATCAGTTAATGCTTCATACAGCAGAGTGCGTATTGAACGCATGTTCCCGCCCGTGAGAGCGTATAGTGCTAACACCATTTTTTCATCGGTTAATGCAGGCATTTTTTTGAACTCCATCGTCCTGGCGATTTCGATAGAAAATGCTCGGATGAGCCTAACAAGATCGTTGTACTCCTCGGGAGAGCCAAGTGTGAATGGATTTAGACGTGCAATATGTGGGAAACGACCAGATAATGCGGAGTGGTATTTAATGATTTCCTCACATACTGGTGTGCCGACTAAAATAACTTCTCCCCTAAATAAATCAGTTAATACTTTTATCCAATCACAAACGCTTTCTTGTGTCCGTATAGCACCTCGTCGTAAAAGGTGTTGGAGTTCATCCAAAAATATGAGCTCCGTTTGGCAACTGGTTAATAATGCCCTCAGCCGATTTTCTAGGGCCCACATAGGTTGGTAAGTGCTGTCTGTTTGGAAGCACTGAAGTAAGGCGACGACTACTCCTTTGATTGTGACGTTGTTAGGAATGATGCAATAGATTGAAGGATAAAGTTCTTGGAGTCCCCCCTTAACTTTCAGTGTCGAAGCTTGATCCAGTTTAGCGATTACATGGTCGCATACACGGGTTTTACCTGTGCCTGGTTCGCCAAGTAACAATGCGCAGCTAGGTTCACCCCTAAGTTTGGTAGCTTGTATTGAGCGGTTGATTGTATTCAATGCCTCTCGAAATTGCGGGTGTGCAATTGTGAATGACTTAAACCGCAATAGTTTTGATTGCGCTTCACTGTTCATTGGAACCACCCTTTAAAAAAAATGTGGGGTAGTCTGTAGAGTCAAATATAGTTAGTGAATGTTGTGATGGTAGCGATGGTGTAGTCCGTTTTTTTTGTGCGGTTTTTTCTTTGTGCGATTTACTTTTGTAAGATTCTATCAACTGGTTAAGTTCATACATTTTCTGGGAGGCTTTACTGCCATCAAAATCTCGTTTTTCATCTTTGAATGCCTGCAAGACTCGTTCATGATCGGAGAGGGTTAAACCATTCTGATAGCCACTGCGAGTCGCGTATGCCGGGTGCCAATCTTTAGGAGTATCGGGATGGGCCACCCATACTGTGCCAAGGTCGCAAGGATTAAAATAAACAAAGGCTTTTTGTTGAGCCGACAGCCGTTCGGCAACTTCGGGTAAGCCAGGCCCTGTCCAAAACAAGTGTTTTGATTGCACCCTGCCTCGAGAGATTCTCAACCGCCACGTGCTTAAGCAAAGTTGTTGAAGATCGTCTGCGGAATAGCGCTCAGCGGGTGGAGACAGCTTTTCCAATTCTTCGCGTTTTTTTGCGGGGCTGGTACCTAGACCCTCATGATAGGTGTTGTGATATACCTCCAGCCACGCGTCAAAGGCGCTGCGCAGCTCGTCAAGTGTCATGCAGGCGCGATCTTCGGAGGGATAGTCACCTAGCGTGAGGTGGTTACTTTTAGTGGTGCCTGGCAGGTTGTTGCAAAAACTAGTATTAACTGTGCCAAAAAAGCGTTCGATGAACGCTTTGGCATCGGGATCCCCTACGGGGACATAATCGATAACAATACCTAGCGTATTGAACGTATTTTGGACCCAGTTGTTAAAAACTTCCGGGCCGTGATCGGTAGTGACACTTGCATATTTACCGTCCCTAATAATTGCGCGGATCGCCGCCCGAATGGTTTTTTCTGCGCAGGGCGCACCTATGTCTATATCATAGCCTGGGCACTCTCGACATGCAGGGTTGAATAACGCTGAAAAGATAGGACGACCGATACAGTTGCCTTGCTGATCGATTACATTAACATTCATGGTCAAGGTGTCATATTGAACGTTGGCGTTAAGATCATTATCGACATATAAATGCCCGCCAAACTTATGGAGCCGCTGCGCAGCTTTCAAGCCCTGTCGTTTACGGGTCACTAGAAAGCGGTCCATCGCTAATATTCTACGTCTAAAAGTTGCGTACGACGGAATTTCAAGAGCTAAACTTTCAAAGTTGGTTCGGCGGTTATTTTCAACTGTTATATGTGACTCTAACAATTTATATGAGTGCATTACGGTAGGGCATTCTCGTTGCAGGTAAGAGGTTTTGATGTAGTGGGTAATGAGTTCTTCCACAAGGTGGGCAGTTCGTTTTACCCGTTTTGAGCCATAGCGTTTGAGTAATGAAAAGGGGTTTCGATTACTCATGCGGTAATTGTGAGTCCACCTCCACACTGATGAGACGCTGGGAGCGTGCAGGTCGCCAATTTTATCAGCTATGCGTCCTATCAATGCCTTGGTGGCATCTTTCGGTAATCGACCTTTCAATACTTTGTTACACGCCTCAATGTATTTAAGGCGATATCTGAAATGCTCCTGTTGTTTGGCGGGTAACGAAACTAATTGTGAGGCCTCGCTCAAATCAGCGGGCGCTCGTTGGTGTTGGACTAAAACTCCTTTCTGTTCCATTGAGGCAAATGAGTCAAAGTCAAGATAGCGGTGATAGTGATGAACTAGCGAGCACAGAGAGATCGTATCGTCTACAATCGAAATAACCTCATACACTTGGCTGTCGAGTGTATACTGTGCACCAATTTTCGGAGTGGTTGTGTCCATCTTTTCGACCCTCAAGTAGGGTGTTCAATGTTATCCGTTTGTTTAAGTTGAAAGTCAAACTTTGGTCGAACATTGCTTTGTAAATGGAGCGTGTGCTAGGTCTGTTACACACTGCAAACAGATCTCCCAGCCTAATCGGATAAGTGATCGCTTTCAGTTGTCTAGCGCAGTCGCCGAGTTCATCTTTGCCTACGTTAAAAGAGTGAAGATACAAGAACTTTAAGTTTCTCAGTATTTCGCCTTTACGAATGGTGCTTTCGTCGGCAAATCTTAATGAATGACCCATGCTACTGAAGTAGTGACTGGCGGCACACAGTTTGGTCTTGACCCGGCTAGAGAGCTTTTCGAAGTTTGCTTTGACTTCGGTGTAATATAGTAATTCGGAAGTTTCTACTAGAAAGTCAGGTGTGTAGTCCTGAATTTCCTCCTTGACGCATATTTTAAACACGCCGGGACAAGCATTATAGCATTCCACTATGGGGTCAAACTCAAGGAGAATGCAATAATCGGCTTCCAGCATGCTATCGCAAACGATTTGTCTCTGGTTCTTCTGAGAGGGGAAATAAACAGAATGTTTACCAAAGTAAGACTTCTTTGGTAGTTCGTTGAGGGTTTGGAAAGTATGCATCAAACACCTCCTTGTTTCTCCTAGTTGTGGCTAAGTGGTGGGCCTGTTTCTGAAAGTCAACTGGCATGAAATATCTAAATGTTCTTCGCTAGTGTTCTAGATCAAAAAAATTCAATAAATTCTACTTATTGCAACCTGTCGCTATTTTGGAAAGAGCGGTAATCGATTGCGATCTTATTAAAATCTCTCATTTATCAAAAATTTTCACTCGCTGATATCCAAGCGGAGAGTGTGGGTGCTCGGTGGCTTGCATGGTGGCGAGGTCGCACTGTTTTCTTCAGCGACGCTCCATTTTGAGTGTTGAGCGCTAGGGTAAAGGTAAACCTTATTGTTCCATTTTTCTATAAGTAAGCGATGAAGGGTGTTGCTCTGTTAAATATGTTGTAAATAGAAGCTGTTACGTAAACTGATGTTTACCTTAGTTGGTAAATAATTTACCTTAGTTGGTAAATCGGTTCTACCATCTCGAGGCCTAACGTGCATCGATCCGAGCTCCGATTTCGAGCGTTTCACCAGGGTGTTGACACTCTCCAAGGAGATAGTGGCACATGTTTGACTGGCGTTGCTGGACCTGCTGATGAGCGGCTTCGTATGGGCTCATGCTTCAAAGGCGCCCGATGTTGTTCCGCTGGGGGGGCAACACCTGGTAATCATTGACGTGTTTTGCTCGGATCAATCAAGGGTTCGGATGCAACCTATGCCTCCGGTACCCCCGTTAGTGAGAGATGCTTCCTGCAGCTGGTTGTTGCAGATGTCTGCTTCGCCGATTCCCATGTTTTAAGTGCCAGAGCTTAGTGTGTTTACGACATATCGAATTTCGCTCACTGTCTCGCTATTTTTTGTTGGCTGATACAAGGTCGCTACTCAGTAGGTATGTGTGTTTTGGTTATCGCTTAATTTTATTTTGTAATGTACCGGGCTTTTGTGGTTGTCGTGCATACTCCTGAATCATTTCGCTCTAAAGTTGTTAGCGGAATATGCATGAAGGCTCAGCTAAGAGGAGAATGTATGGATTATGTTTGTTATGACTGTGCGCGTTGTAAACTGCTTGTAAATCGTCGTGCGCTGCGCTCTATGGCTCAATAGTTAATGGGGGGGTGGGTCTTTAGTTATTACTTTCTCTTAGGTATTTGATAAGACAGCTGCCTGGTTTCTTTCTGTTTTGTAACGCCGCTATTCATTCCATTACTGCTTTGTTGTTTGGGCGAGAAAATCTTTGATGTTGCTACGCATTGATCTGCCGTGCCCATCGATTGTATCTGCTGAGCTGTTCGTTTCCTTGGGATTAAAAACTTTAAGTCCGTATTTAGTCATCAGTGAACTCACGCCACTTTGTTCCATATTGGTCGAGAGTAGCGATGGTTAGCAACGCGCGAAGTTCGACATGTTTATGTGCCGGCGATATGGCAAGGATTTAACATGTTTAAATTTCTTTGGATCCAATTTCGGTTTGGTCGACGGACATGGCGCCATTCACTTGGTACTTACGTTAGATCTGCAATATGTCCGATTTTCGCATTAGGGCTGGTTGGTGTCATTATGCCATGCAGCCCACTTTTTTGAACTGTATTACGTAGCACGTAATTACACTATACAAAGCTGAAAATTATACACCTGTTTGCTAGAGGTACTGACACGGGATAATGGCATGTTACCCCGTGTGATGATCGTTTATCGGGAAAATAGCCGAAAATTCGGTATCATTTGATGGGTAACCAGCGATTATTCCTGGTGTAGACCCTCGCCCAAATTCGCCTCCGTGACGGCTTTACTTATAACCTAGGCTTAATTTTCAAGAAGTTTTGATGCCGATTGGGCGTTTAATACTCCAGCATCGGCAGACGATTAGTTACATACAATAATACGACACCTTGCAAAAGTATGCCGCTGTCTATCCGCCGCGCGGTAAATAGGTGGTCGACGGATGCTTAAGCCGCACGCCCTCACGGTGTTTGCGTGCCTGTGAAGTGGCCTTTTTCGTCGTTTAATGCCTGTTTCGAGCTGAAGGGAAAACCGGATGCGTCATGAGAGGACGCGTCTAGCCTTGAGCTGGGCCAGACTCAAAGGAGGCCTCGACGGCTGAATGGCTGAGGAGGGGTCTGGCAGAAGCGTCCACTCTGGCGACGGACTTCGACGTAGTTATCCTGTGCTTGTTGCCGTATTTAATGCCGCGATCCTCCCGCGGGCGTACACAGGATTCCGGTGGTTTCATTGGCCTCCCGCTTGAAGTATGTTGGACTTCGCTGCCGCATTGATCTAATGACGGCCACCTGATAACGATTGGCCGGACGTGGGTGTACGGTCTTGCTCATCATGGCGTTCCACTCGCGGCGGGTGTCCGAAGATGTCTGATCAGCCTCTGAGATACGGTAGTTACCAGTGGTTTGAAGAAACCGCAGAGGAGCTTCCGCTCAACTCGAGTGAGATCGAGGTGCGGCTGGCCATCGCCGAATTCGTAATTCGGCGGGTTGCGGGGACACCCGTCGGGGAAGAAATTTTCAATGGGTTGTTACAGCTTTTTGAGAATCGATATCCCCAGCACAAAGTGCTTTCGCATTATTTGCTCAGCCCTGGCTACTTGGCTCCGCACGCCGAGGACGTTGAGTCAGAGGCGGAGGAAATCACTTTGGGATTCGGTGCACTCGATGAGCGGCTGATCAATAACTTGCGCCATCGCGATGAAAGCCTGGAACCACCCGGCCAGCTGGCGGGAGTAGGTACGGATCTCCCGCCTCGCGGCACTCGTCGTCGAAAACCGTAAGTCAGCAGTACCGCGAGGGGCATCTTTATGAGTTCTTTATTTCGGTCGATCGCCACCAGGGTGCCGCGTATGTTATCCGCGACTTCAACTGCACCACGTTGCTCTACCCAGTTTGAAAGTTCTAGGATGGCAGCTTCCAGGGCGAGTTAATTTTCATTGAGCTTGGACAACAGAGAAGGCAGCAGGCCTGAGGAGGGCATGGTATTTCCTCCCTGAAGAGAAAAGCGTAGCAGGTCGTGCCGGCCTCCGATGGAATCAACTGCCAGCTGCTGCTTGTGGAAAACGGCCACTGAGGATCGGAAGGGTAGCTCGCGTGAAGCGTTTTTCAGAAACTGGGCTTAACGAGACGTCATGAGTATCCACTGCTGATCGGTGTAATCGGTTTGATCGCTTTTGTCGTTCCGGTTTTCCTCAGCCTCATTGCTGAGGCTGGCAAATCATCTAGTCCTGGGAATGGGAGACGTTTCGCGCCAGATCGCTTTGACCGATTCGGCGGCCAGTTCCAGGCTCGCTCGATCGGCGGTGTACACCGGATCAATAAACCTATCTCCGGCCCGTCGTTGGCGACCAATATCTGTGCGACGCTGGAGTATGCCGACTGCTTGCGGTCTTTGTTCAAATGGTCATCCGTTTAGAAGTTACGGCCATGCACTCTACACATCCGATATCAACACAACGCAGAGAGCCGCGCCCACGCATCAACAATGCTCAGCCGCAACTCCTTGAAGCGTAAAGCGGGAAGATTGTTACCATGACGGTCATAGAGCAAGCGGTAGACGCACTGCAGAAGGCCAGGAAGGTAGTCTTTTTCACCGGCGCTGGCATCTCCGCCGATAGCGGCATTCCCACGTACCGCGAAAAACTGTCTGGTATCTGGGCAGGATACGATCCTAGGGATTTAGAGACGGCCAAGGCCTTTCGGGAGAACCCCGCATTGGTGTGGGGATGGTATCTGTGGCGGCGTCTCCGCGTTGCTCAAGCAGAGCCCAATGCCGCACATCTTGCAATACCGCGCATGGCTAACTCCCAGCGCCAGGTGTCTGTTATCACCCAAAATATTGACGACCTCCATGAGCGAGCAGGCTCGTTAAATGTGGTGCATTTGCATGGCAGTTTGGCAATGCCCAAGTGCTTCGCCTGCCATCGGCCCACGGTTGTGTCACCAGATCCGTCAGCAGTGCCGGATGAGGGTGCTCTGATCGAGCCTCCTAGGTGTCAACGTTGTAACGGCAAAATGCGTCCCGCGGTGGTCTGGTATGGAGAGGATTTGCCAGCCCAGTCTTGGAACACTGCAGTGCACTTGGTGAAGGATTGCGATCTGCTGATCTCAATTGGTACCTCCGGGATCGTCATGCCTGCCGCAGGCCTTCCCGACCTTGCGTTGGCGTCTGGAGCTTCGGTCATTCATGTGAACAAGGTTGACGTTGCAATGAGTGAACCGAGGGAGTTCATGCTGATGGGGGCTGCCGCCGAAGTGCTGTCGATGCTGCTCGAAAGGATAGAGACGGGTAAGTCCAGGAAGCTTGAACTTTGAAGCTGCGTTTCGAACACGCGTATCTGATCTGCCCATTAGACCCCTACAGACGTCAGTAAGGTGTGTTGGCGGACGCTTACGAAAAAGGTTTATAGGGAATTATAGAGTGATTATATGTGGCCGAATCTGGTCGCTTTGTATTGGACTGACGACCTAAACGCGTGGAGGCTTAAATGACGATGCCATTTGAACGGAGCAGGTCCGTCGCACAAACTCATGCTTTCTTGGAGGAACTTGCTCGCGACACAGAAGTGCCCGAACGCGTTAGACAAAACGCTCATTTCCTTTTACGCCACTTTCCCACTAAGCATGATGTTCTCCAGGCTGGCCGAATTGAAGAGCAAGCGAAAAAATTAGGGATAGGTACATTTGGACCCGTTTTTTGCTCCTCAACTGAAGACTGGTAGCAGCCAATCACCGCAGGCACTTCCGACCCACGCTGTATGAAAACGTCTGAAACTGCTCAATCTTATGATCGTCTAGATCATGGTGGGGACGATCATCAAGCGATTCATCTAAGGTGAGACTCGGACGCAGGTCGCCTTGGTGCTGAGGTGCCTGGATTATTACGTTGCCGAAGAAGACCAGCGCAGGTAGTCGACGTTTTCGTCGATGACCTCGATCTGGGTGCACTTGGGTTTGAAGGGTGTTGATCGGAGTTCCGTGCGGCGCTTATGGTGGCTGGTACGATGTGCACACCGCCATGCGGTGCGTGGACGCCGATGCGCCGTTCGGTGACTGGCGGCGCCACCCGCATGACTCAACATTACAGCGCGGCGATGATTTCGTACTGCGCTACGGCCTACGTTTTTACAGCTGTACAACAAGGCCAATTCACCCTTGACGAGAGCGTTTAAACAGGTGTGAGAAACCAAGATTTCTCAAACCTTATGGCGATTTTGGTGCGTGCTAGCTCGAATGGCGGTACGCCGGGGGGCGGTGAGGGGAGTGTTCCACGAAAAGCCCGTGCGGATCCCGGCGATTGCGTCAATGTGCAATCTTGTTTTCGGTGTAGGCTTGAGGCAATTGACGGTGGAAAAAATTTCGTCGGCAGCCTTCAAGCTCAGCGCGGCCAGCCCGTGCACGGTTCTTGAGAGGAGGCAAACATGACGATGCCGAGCGAGCGCACGCGAGCGCTGATTCAGACTCGAGACCTTCTGGTCGAGCTTGCGCAAGATCCCGCGCTTGCAGAGTCCATTCGCCGTCAGGCCCGCCAGCTGTTACGGCATTATCCCCATGCAAACGAGATCCTGCGGGCAGGGCAGCTCGAAGAGCGAAGGGTCGACCGATTGACCGAGCCGTTCCTGAGCTCAAGTATTGATTAGCCGCCTTGGCTACTCATCCTCGGCCAAAAGCCGCTGATCCTGAGCCATTGATACGTATAGGGTAAATGGCTCCCTCGCCTTATCGACCTAGAGCGTTATGGATTTCCACTGGCGCTCAATGGGGCAGTTCCGATTAGACCGGCGTTAGCTCATATTCCATTGGATGGGAAATCATTGGGAGGACGTTTGATGGGCACTTCACCTGCGACTCGACGTCCGGCAAAAAAGAAAGCTGTGTCCCGAGAGGAGGGCATCGCTGCCTTTTGGCGATTCAGTTCCGATCAAGAGTCGCTGACGGATTCGGAGAGGCTGCAGCAAAAAAAGTCGTGTTTCCCGCTGACCTCATCCTTGCTTTTCGCTTGGCCTTCGACCTTCAAGACCGCCACCTGGAAACGTTGCTCAATGCATCAATGTCGACCCTTGAAAGACGGCGGCGCGAGCACAAGAACCTTGATCCTGTCGCCTCCGAGCATTTGGACATAATTGCTACGGTCAGTCACCTGGCAGAGGAGATATTTGAGACACAAGTGACTGCCACACGTTGGATGTCGACACCGAATAAAGCGCTCGGTGGGACTGCACCGATCATGCTCTGCGAAACTGAGATAGGGGCAATCAAGTTCGTCGTGTCCTTCAGGCCCTTGGGTGGGGAGGTCCAGCCTGATCAGGGTAGGGCGAGGCACACACTCACAGAGGTGAGCTTATGTCTTTCACGACTGACCGGAAACCCATAGCTGCCTGTCGCGACTCTTAAGCGTCAGGCGCCAGCCCCGAGAATGTCGTCAAAATACAAGTTTTAGTGGTGGATCATAAAGAAGAATACGTCGGCTATATCCAGTCCGAGATGAAAAAACTGTTTGGGGGCATCTCCCTGCCAGCACATTAATTCCTGTCCCTGGATTGGCCAGCAGCCGTGCAAGTCTGCTTGGAAAAGGCGACTCAATTCATCGCACCCGGCACCGGCCGCTCTTGCTCCAGCCAGTCGAGGAACTCGGAAAAGCCGCTTGAGCGCTTCACCCGCTTTGGATAGACCAGCGTGTAGCGTCCGCCGGTAATGATGCTGCCAGAATGCACTCGCACCAGTTGCTGAGCGAGCAACTCATCGCGTGTGAGAACGGCGTCGACGAGCGCTATGCCCTGACCACATTTCACGGCGACGATGGCGGACTCCAGTGTATCAAACGTCAGATGTGAGTTATCGGGGCCGGTTGAACCAGGGTAGTATTCTTCCCATCGGCGCCAGTCTAGGCGATCCATGCTCGAGTCCACGAGCCGAGCGGTCTTGAGTACTTCTTCCGGGGTTGTCCCGGCGAGCAATACCGGCGAGCACACCGGAATCAGTTGCTCTTCCCACAGTTCCAGCGCTTCGAAGTCGGGCCATGTGGCTGTGCCATACGCGATCATGGCGTCGATCGATTCAAACGCAAAGTCTGGAAAACGGTGATACACCGTGTCGACACTGACGGTCACCTCCGGATGCAGGCGATAGAAGGCCGAAAGCCGAGGAATCAGCCACCGCGCCGCCATGGTCGGATGCGCGCGCAGGCTGACACTTCTTCCCACTGTTGCGAGCATGTGCGATGCATCCGACAGTAGGCCGATGACCTGTTCGGCAACCGGCACCAGTGATTTGCCTTCGTCAGTGAGCACGATCTTGCGCGTGTGGCGCTCGAACAGGCGGGTTTCCAGACGCGCCTCCAGTTGCGCGACCTGCCGGCTGACCGCGCTCTGGCTCAGGTTGAGCTGCTCACCGGCCTTGCCGAAGTTTCCCATCTTCGCAACCGTCAGAAATGCCTGCAAAAGCTCGATGGATGGCAATTGGCGACTCATGTTTTCTATGCGCTCCTAACATGGGATTAATGCAGATACATCACTGTTCTTTCAACGGATCGGGGCACATTCTTAGCTGAAATAAAGACGCCGCGCTACGCGTCATTCTCAACTGACGGTTTTCCTCATGAACATTCCAGAAGCGGCATTGGCCAACGTGTTGGCGTCCCGGGACAACCCTCTGCCTCGTGAAGTCGACGTGGCGATCATAGGTGGCGGTCTGATGGGTTGTGCGTGCGCGTATTACCTTGGCAAAGCGGGCGCGAAGGTTCTTCTCCTCGATAAAAGCGTGATCGCCGGTCAGCAATCGTCTCGCGCGTGGGGTTTTGTTCGCCAGCAATCGCGTGACGAAGCCGAATTGCCACTGATGCAAGCCAGCATCGAGATCTGGCGCTCGCTTGAGCACGAACTCCAGACCGACCTTGGATGGCGCAACGACGGCTGTCTTTTCGTCGCGGGCAATGAGGCCGAACGTGACGGATACGAATCGTGGCTGAGCGTCGCGCGCAGCTTTTCGGTGGATACCGTGATGCTTTCGCCGCGCGAGGTGGTTAAAAAACTGCCGGGTTACGCCGTTCCGCAAATGGGTGGCTTGTTCACCGCCAGTGACGGTCAAGCGGAGCCCACACTCGTGGCTCGCGCCTTCGCGATGCGTGCCCGCGAGCTTGGCGCGCACATCGTCGAAAACTGTGGTGCCAAAGGCATCGACGTCGCCGCCGGCCAGGTCGTGGGCATTGAAACCGAGCGGGGCTACGTGAAGGCGAAAACGGTGGTGTGCGCCGCTGGTGTCACGACGTTCCGCCTGCTGAAGATGCTCGGCATTTCACTGCCGCAGCAGCTGGTGCGGGGAACGGTGGCGCGGACCACGTCCGGGCCAACGCTGAGCGGAATTTCTACGATCGCAAACGGCGTGGGCTTCCGGCAAAGGCTGGATGGCAGCTTCAACATCGCCGACGACGCCCATGTCGACGTCGACATGACGCTCGGCCATCTGCGCGCACTGCATTGGTATGCACCTTCGCTTTGGGCGCATCGAAAATCGTTTCGCTTCAATCTGAACGGTGCGTGCCTGACGGATCTGCACCAGCGCATGCCGTGGTCGGAATCGTCGCGGCTGGGCGCGGGGATTCACCAGCGCAATCCCCTTATCCCACCGAATAACAGGGGGCTCGGAACGGCCATGGCCGCGCTCAAGGACGCGTTCCCCGGGCAGGTGGATACTCAGATCGTCAATCGCTGGGCTGGCACCATCGATGTCTTGCCGGATGGCATTCCCGTCATCGACGCACACACGTCGCCGCGCGGCTTGGCCGTAGCCACCGGATTCTGCGGCCACGGTTTTGCCATGGGCCCAATCGTGGGTAAGACCCTGGCTGACTGGATTGACTCTGGCGATCCGGGACTGGATATGCACCAGCTCCGTCTGTCGCGATTCGCCGAAGGCGACGTCAAGCCGCCTTCTTCGCTGTTCTAGTCGATATCCACATGCCAACGCTCATGCGCCAGCGCTCACGCGCATACCTCACGGGGGAAACACGGTGACCACACAAGACATCTACTACGATCCCGCCTCAGTGGCAGGCAAAGCCCCGCCGATCAGCGACGAAACCGATATTCTCATCGTAGGTGCGGGCCCGGCCGGGCTCGCTGCTGCATTGACCGCCGCCGGCCATGGCCTGCGCGTCACCCTGGTTGACGAAAACCCGGTCCCCATTGAAACCATGGGCGAAGAGGTGCCGCTGCATTTCGGAGGAAGGATGGGCGCTGCGGTTTCCAATCGCAATAGCGTGCTGCAGACCCTTCTTGATGCCCACCCGGAAATTTCCGAGGCGCTTGAAGCCGGTGTCGACGTGCGACTCGGCACGGCGGTATGGGGCCTGTTTCCACAACGACCCACCGCGGCGTGGATCGACGGCGCCGTTGCTGGCCTCGCCGATGACCAGAACGCCTGGCTGCTGCGCTTCAAGCAGGTGATCGTCGCCGCCGGAAGGCGCGACATGGGCCTCGCGTTTGACGGTTGGGATCGCCCTGGCGTAATGGGCGTCAGCGCCGCTCATCGCCTTGCGACTGTTTACGAGGCGCTGGAATGCAAACACGCCGTGCTGGTTGGCAGTGATACGCAAGCACTGGTGTCGGCCCATGCGCTGATCGGCAAGGGCGTGCATATTGCAGCGATCATTGAACAGGCCGGCCAGGTGATCGGCGATCCAGCGCTGCTCCACCTGCTTGTCGAGCAAGGCGCTCAGGTTTTGACGGGGCATGTCATTCGCGAGACGGCCGGGGATGCATTCGGCGTCAAACGCATTACCGCTGTCGCTGTCGACACGGCGGGCAGCCACGTCCACGGATCTTCGAAGGAGATCGAATGCGACACCGTGCTGCTTGGCGTGGCAGCCATTCCCGCGATCGAACTGGTCGAGGCAACAGGCTGTAGCACGTCATTCCAGGCCGAACGCGGTGGCCACGTCCCCGACACGGATTCTTTGCTGCGCACGTCGTTGCCATTCGTTTTGGTGGCCGGCGACTGCGCCGGCGTCTGGGCGTCGAAAAGCCTCGATGACAACATTTCCCGGCGCGAAGGCCGGATCGCCGCGCACACCGCGCTTGTCGCGCTGGGCGCCGACATCGCTCAGAGCGACAACGTTCAGATCGGCGAGAGGCCGATACCCGACGAACCTGTCTGCGATGTTGCCGCCAGTCGCACGGCCTGGGTGCGCGCGTCCACCGTTCATGCACAGAACGAACCTTTCGTTTGTCTGTGTGAAGAGGTGACGGCCAGCGAAATTCTGGCGCTCCAGCCGCCGCGTTATCTTGACTGGACACCCGCCGATGAAGCGTTGGAAAACGCGATGACGGCGCAGCAAAACGGCTCGCCCAACCCGGATGTGACAAAGCGTCTCACTCGGGCTTGCATGGGCCCGTGTCAGGGACGTCGTTGCCGCGAACAGGTGGCGACCTTGCTCGGCATCGGCGCGGGCGTGAGTGTCGACGACATTGCTCTGGCCTCGTTTCGTCCGCCTGTGCGCCCGTTGTCACTGCAACAGGCTGGTCAGATCGAGGAAACGGCGCAGATGCGCAGCCGCTGGGATGCATGGTTTGACATGCCGTCGCAGTGGACGCCGTTCTGGCTGTGCACCGGGCAGCAGACCGTCGCCAAGCGCCCCCAAGACACCGCCCGTCCAACCAACCCACCGCATAATGAGGGCTGACACCATGCAGGGACTTAAGAAATCGTCCACCCGTGCGTCCGTTGTCATCGTCGGTGGCGGCGTGACCGGATTGAGCGCCGCCTGGTGGCTGGCACGCGATGGTATCGATGTGCTTGTTCTCGAAGCAGGCTTGATTGGCTGGGGCGCCTCGGGCCGTAACGGAGGCGGATGCTCGCATCACCACAGTCCGCTCTTTCTCGAAGAACAGCGTCTCTGGCCGATGATGGACGAACTGCTCGGTTATCCGACCGAGTATCGCCCGGATCGCATCAGTATCGATCTCGATGAACACCAGATTTCGCTCGATAAAAAAGTCGTGAATGAAGCCGCTTACTACGGATTGCGCGTCGACGAGCTGGACCCCCAGCAGGTTCGGGAACTCGTGCCCTTTGCCGGCGATAACGTGCTGGCTGGCTACTACTACCATTTCGGCGGCCACGCCAACCCGCACCGCACCCTGCAGGCCTATGCGTGGGCACTGCAGAACCTCGGCGGGCGCGTTCTCGAGCACGCCCCCGTCGTCGAAATCGTCCGGGACGGCGACCGGGTGACTGGCGTGCGCACTGCACAAGACCTGATCACCTGCGACCACCTGGTGATTGCCGCAGGCCCGCATACTGGTGAATTGGCGGCTAAAATCGGCGTAGATATTCCGCTGGTCACCGCGCGCGCCGAAATGATCGTGACCGAACCGCTGCCGTTGATCGAGGTCGGCGGTGTGGATGGCAATGGTTTGTATGGACGGCAAACCCTGCGCGGTAACCTGGCATATGGTGGTGGACCGCACGAATGGGTCGATCTCGCCGATCTGCGCGACACTCGTGCGCAGTCGACACCCCTGCAATGCAATATCGCCAAACGGCTCGCTGAGCTGTTCCCCAAGATCGCTCACAAACGCGTGATTCGCAGTTGGGCAGGGTTCATCGAAAACACGCCGGACGGTCGCCCCGTCATCGATCGTCCCGCCGGGCTGGATAACGTCACCGTCGCGACCATGTCCGGTGTCGGTTTCGGACTCTCGCCGGCGACTGGTCATGCCATTCGCGATCTCGTCGTCGACGGGACATGCAGTTTCGCCGACCTGTCCGTTTGCTCGCTCTCACGTTTTGCGTCCCTAGAGTCTGACTGGCAAGCCATCCAGGGATGGTTGCCGTTACCAGCATCCGGGGCGTAGAAAGATTTATTTAATCCGCACGCAATCGGACCGAACTGTTTCCACCTTTCCTCCATAATAAAAAGGATCGACCATGAAACGAATGCTCCGCAATCTCACTTTGCTGGCCTCTCTCGGTCTGACGTTGTGTTCCTTTACGGCCCCCGCCAGTGCAGCGCAGGATAAGCTGCGTTTTGGTGTTGCCGCGGAGCCTTATCCGCCGTTTCTGGTCAAGACACCCACCGGGCAATTCACCGGCTTCGAGCCCGACCTCATCCGTGCGCTCTGCGAGCAGATGAAAGCCGAGTGCGAAATCAAGGAGGTGGCATGGGACGGCATTATTCCGGCGCTGATCGCCAACAAGTTCGACGTGCTCTTCAACTCGATGGGGATCAGCCCGGAACGTCAGAAGGTCATTGCTTTCTCGCGTCCTTATTATGAGACGTCGGGAATTTTCGTCGCCGCGAAAGACGTCAATCCGACGCTCACACCTGAAGGTCTGAAAGGTAAAGCAATCGGCGTGCAGGGCTCGACGACTAACGCCGAGTTCATCCGGACCGCTTACGGCAAAACCTCGGAAATCCGCATTTACAATACGCAGGACGACTGCAATGCTGATTTGGTGGCTGGCCGTATCGACGTCATGTTCCTCGACAAACTCGGCGACATAGCATTTCTGGAGTCCAAGGACGGGGCGGCGTTCGAAGAAAAAGGGACGGGCAGCGTCAAGATGGACCCGTTGCAATATGGTCTTGGAGTAGGGGCGGGTATGCGCAAGAGTGACACCGCACTCAAGGCGCGAATCGACCAGGCGCTCACGCAATTGCATGAATCGGGCAAGTACACGCAAATATCGCAAAAGTACTTCCCGATCGATCTTTGGCCACAATGAAGTCTGAATAAAGAAGTCTGTGTGAAACTTGCTCGGCGGGTCGGGCTCGTCGAGCTAGCGCTTACGGCAGAACGCGGTCAGTCGAACCTTGCATGACTGACCGCGCCGCTTTTTGAGGGTGTCGCTATCCGCGCTTGAAAGGACTGCTGCGGTTCAGCTGTATTCGTACGCGCCGACGATGAAATTGAAGTGAACCTGGGCTCCCTGGATTTCTCCAGCAGCTTGCACACGCTGTTCAAGGAATTGCCAAGCGACATCCTCAAGCGCGCGAGCGTCACTCAGCCGGGGTGCAGGCGCGGTTAGAAGGTCGGCGGGGTAATTACCCAGATCACCACCGCATCCACATCGCCGGGGTTGCCGTAGCGGTGCTGTTCCTGGCTGGAGAAACTGAAACTATCGCCTTCGTTGAGCTGAAAATAGCGCTCGCCCACCCACAACTCGAAACTGCCCGACAACAGATAACCGGCTTCTTCACCTTCGTGGCTGTAGCTTTGCTGGCTGTACGTGCCCGGCGGGAAGCGCGAGTGGAGCATTTCCAGCTGACGGTTGGGCGGCGGGGTCAGCAACTGGTCGACGATACCGTCCTCGTAATGCACGCTCAGGCGACTGTTTTTGCGCACCACCACACCGTCGTCTTCGGGATTGGTGTTGGCTTCGCTGGCGAAGAACCACTGGATGGTCACCCCGAGGCTGCGGGCGATATTGAACAGCGCCGGGATCGACGGATAGGCGAGGTTGCGTTCCAGTTGGCTGATGTAGCCGGCGGTCAGCTCGCTCAAGTTAGCCAGTTCCGTCAGGGTCATGCCCCGACGTTTGCGCAGGCTGCGAATGCGTGTGCCGAGAAAGTGTTGTTCGGCGATACCGGTTGCGGACTGCGTCGTGCTGTTGTTGCTCATGGTGATTTCCGAACCGGGAAGGGGCTTAAGTTAATTTGCACAATCCCTGTGGGAGCGAGCCTGCTCGCGAAAACGGTGTGTCAGTCAACGTTGATGTTGAAGCTGGCGACCCTTTCGCGAGCAGGCTCGCTCCCACAGGTTTGGTGTTAGCCGTCAAAGTCCCGGAGTATAAACAGCCCTAAAGCTCCCACGCGACTTTCAATCCTTCGTATATCGCTTCTTCAGCGGTGCGCGGTGCCAGGCAATCGCCGATGCGCCGAAACTCCACCAGCCCTTGCAACTCGGCGCCCAGCATGTCCACTGGCTGATGCCCCTGGCACAGCACCAGGGTATCGATGTTTTCCAGCAGCATCGGCTCACCGCTGGCGGTGTGTTGCAAGTAGACGGTGTTGTCATCGCAACCGTACAACCGCGCATACGGCGTGATCGGAATACCGAGTTTGTGCAATTCGCCAGCCAGTTGATCGCGCACGTACAGCGGCAGGTTTTCCCCGCAATGGGTGCCGTTGACCGCCAGTTGCACCTGATGCCCGGCGCGGGTCAGGCGCTCGGCTATGCCGGGGCCGATCCAGTCGCAACGCCAGTCTACTACCACCACGGAGCGGCCGATTTGCACCTCGTCGCGCAGCACCTGCCAGGCATCCACCACCTGCAGTTCGCCGCCGCGTTCGAAGTGCGGCCAGTACGGCTCAGCACCGGTGGCGACAATCACCATGTCCGGTTTTTCCTGTTCCACCAAAGCGCGGTCGACCCGGGTGTTGCGCACCACGCGCACCCCGGCCAACTCCATTTCCCGTTGCAGGTTGGTGCTGGCACCGCCGAACTCGCTGCGCCGTGGCAGCAATTGCGCGAGCAATACCTGACCACCGAGTTGCGAACTGGCTTCGTACAGCGTTACATGATGGCCGCGTTGCGCCGCCACAGCAGCCGCTTTCATCCCGGCGGGACCACCGCCGGCAATCATGATGCGTTTGCGGTTTGTCGCCGGTTGCCGCTGGCCAAAGATCAGCTCACGACCGGTTTCCGGGTGCTGGATACAGGAAATCGGCAAGCCCTTGTGGAAGTGCCCGATGCACGCCTGATTGCACGCAATGCACGCGCGCACGTCTTCGACGTGGCCGGTGTCGGTCTTGTTCGGCATTTGCGGGTCGCAGATCAGCGCCCGGGTCATGCCACACACATCGGCTTGCCCACGGGCGATGATCAGCTCGGCTTCCTGGGGCTGGTTGATGCGACCGGTGACGAACAATGGAATGTTCAGGCTGGCCTTGAACGTCCCGGCCTCCTTGGCCAAGTAAGCCGCTTCAATCGCCATCGGCGGCACGATGTGCACCGCGCCACCCAGCGACGCCGAGGTGCCGGCGACGATGTGCACATAATCCAGTTGCGCTTGCAGCGACTGCACGGCGGCGAGTGATTCGTTTTCGGTGAGGCCTTCAGGGTCACGTTCGTCTGCCGAGATGCGCAGGCCGATGATGAACTGCTCATCGGTCGCGGCACGGATGGCGGCGATGATTTCACACAAAAAGCGCAGGCGCTGTTCCAGTTCACCGTTGTAGCCATCTGTACGGCGATTGACCCGTGGGTTGATGAATTGCGCCGGCAGATAGCCGTGGCTGGCAACCACTTCGACGCCATCGATCCCGGCCTGATGCAGACGCCGGGCGGCAGCGGCATAGCCGGCGACAATCTCGTCGATCATCGTCTGATCCAGCGCTCGTGGCATCACCCTGAAACGCTCATTGGGCACCGCCGAGGCGGAGTAGGCCACGGCCAGCAAACCATCGCTGGACTCCATGATTTCCCGCCCCGGATGGAACACTTGCGACAGCACCAAGGTGCCGTGGGCGTGGCAGGTTTGCGCCAGTTTGCGATAGCCCTCGATGCAGGCGTCGTCGGTGGCCATCAGCACATGAGAGGTGTACCGCGCGCTGTCATGCACGCCTGCCACTTGCAACACGATCAGCCCGGCACCGCCTTCGGCACGCGCACGGTGATAGGCGATCAACTGCTCGTTGACCAGATTATCAGTGGGCATCGAGGTGTCGTGACCGCTGGACATAATGCGGTTTTTCAGGCGCTTGCCTCGTATCTGCAAGGGTTCGAACAGGTGGGTAAAAGCAGGTTTCGAGGTCGACATGGGGCAGGTACTCCAGGCAGGCTGACGCCGAAAGGTCGGGTCGTTGTTATTATTACCCTATAAAAATTTACCCACAGTAAAAAATCAACTTGTTTTTTTACTTTGGCGCGCAGCAGTTATGTTTAACCATGGCGAAGAGCTGGAAAAAGACTGACTGGAGACTGACCACACTCTTGCTGTACAGTCGTTCAGCTCGTAAATACAACGCGGGCCCCGTGATTGAATCCAGGAGCGTGTCGTCATGAATCAGGAAGCCCGTTTTTCTCGCATGGAACCGGAGTTGCGCAAGGCCAATCTGATCGAGGCGACGTTGGTTTGTCTCAAGCGCCATGGCTTCCAGGGCGCTTCAATCCGTAAAATTTCCGCTGAGGCAGGTGTGTCGGTCGGCTTGATCAGCCATCACTATTCCGGCAAGGACGAACTGGTGGCCGAGGCCTACATGGCGATCACCGGGCGCGTCATGACCCTGCTCCGCGAGTCCATGGAACAGGCGGCGCCCAATGCCCGCGAACGGTTGTCGGCGTTCTTCCGTGGTTCGTTTTCCGCCGAATTGCTCGACCCGCAGTTGATCGATGCCTGGCTGGCATTCTGGGGCGCAGTGAAAACTGCCGAGGTGATCAACCAGGCTCACGATCAGTCCTATGGCGAGTACCGCGGCATCTTGCGCAAAGTGCTGATGGAACTGGCGCTGGAAGAGGGCTGGGAGAATTTCGACGCCGATCTCGCCGCGATCGGCCTCAGTGCCTTGCTCGATGGCCTGTGGCTGGAGTCCGGACTCAACGCCGGCACGTTTACCCCGGAGCAGGGTGTCCAGATCTGCGAGGCCTGGGTCGACGGTTTGCAGGCCGGCGGACGGCAGCGTTTTTGTGTGCAGACGAGCAACTGTTGATCACTTGTTCAACAGTGGATACTCTCTGGCGCTGATGCAACAAAACATTCTAATAAGAAACACGCCTTCGGGCCTGTGCAGGACACCAAGCAATGACCCCTCGGGTACTGATCGTCGATGACGATCCGCTGATTCGCGAACTCTTGCAGGCCTATCTTTCCCAGGAAGGCTACGAGGTACATTGTGTCGCCACGGCGGAACTGGCCGAAACCTGCCTCGCCAGTCAGCCCGTGGACCTGGTCATGCTCGATATCCGTTTGCCCGGCAAGGATGGCTTGACCCTGACCCGGGAGCTGCGGGTGCGTTCGGAAGTGGGGATCATCCTGATCACCGGGCGCAATGACGAAATCGATCGCATCGTCGGCCTCGAATGCGGCGCCGATGACTACGTGATCAAACCCCTCAATCCACGGGAACTGGTGTCCCGGGCGAAAAACCTGATTCGCCGGGTTCGGCATGCGCAATCACCGCAGCTCGTGGCGGCTGTGTCCAAACCGGTCAAACAGTTCGCCGATTGGGCGCTGGATACCGATCGCCGGCGTCTGATCGATCCGACCGGCAGTGAAACCCTGCTGACCCACGGCGAATACCAGTTGCTCAGCGTGTTCCTGCGCAACAGTGGCCACACCCTGAGCCGCGACCAGTTGATGGACCAGATTCGCAACCGCGAATGGGTGCCTAACGACCGCTCCATCGATGTGCTGGTTGGCCGCTTGCGACGCAAGTTGCACGACGATCCCGCCGAGCCGCAGTTGATCATCACCATCCACGGCGCCGGTTACCTGTTCACTGCCAGCCTGGCGGCGTGACGGTTGTGAGGCGACTGCTTTGGCTGATGCTGGCGCTTGTGGCCGGCAGTACCCTGGCGGCCGAAAAGGTCCGTTATTGCGATTACCCGGTATACCCGCCGATTTCCTGGAGCGACGGCAAACAGGTTCGGGGTCTGGCGCCGAGCGTGGTGAAAAAGCTGTTCAGTCAATTGGGCTACGAGGTCGAGATCGTGGTGCTGGGCAACTGGAAGCGCTGCCTGCTGGATGCCGCTGAAGGCAGGGTCGACGTGGTGCTGGCGTACAGCAACGCGCAACGGGAACAGAGCATGCTGTTTTCCACGGTGCCGGTGCTGCGCGAAGAAGTTGCCTTGTTCATCAATCGCCAGCACCCGGTGAAATTCGAACGGCTGCAAGATCTGGCCAAATACCGTGGTGGCTTGCTGTTCGGTGAAAGCTACGGCGTGGAATTCGATAGCATGGTCGCGCAAAACAACAACATCGAATGGGTCTCCGACAACCGCCAGAACTTCGGCAAGCTGATTCGCGGGCGCATCGATTTCATTACCCAAGAGCGTCGCACCGGTCAGTTGTACGTCGCCAACCTGCCCGGCGCTCAAGACATCGTTGCCTTGCCCGATGTATTGAGCGTGGATTACCTGCGGGTGGCCGTTTCGCGTCTTTCGCCGCTGGCCACGCATATGCCGCAAATCAATGCGCAGCTGCAGCGCATGGTCGATGCCGGTGATATTGAGCGTCTGCTCAATGAAAGCGAAGTCACCTACCGCGACATGATTAACCTGCCGGCCCACACACAATGATCCGCGCCCGCCCCGGTGGACTATTGCGGCGTCTGCTGCTGTTCATTCTGTTGTTCAGCCTGTGCTTCACCGTGCTGGCTAGCAGCGTACAGCTGTACATCGAATACAGCCGGGAAATGCGCGAGATCGACTCGCGCATGGAGTTGATCCGCGCCGGTTATCTGGCGAGCCTGGAGCGCAGTTTGTGGGATCTGAACCTGGAGCAGTTGAACGTGCAATTGCGCGGCCTGGTGGGTTTTTCCGACGTGGCGCGGGTGCATCTGACCAGCCCGGACTACGACTTGCTACAAGGCAACCCCAACCCGGTGGGGCCGTTGCGCATCGAGCGTTTTGCCCTGGACTATCAACCGCCATCCGGCCCGTTGCGCCAGCTCGGTGAACTGGAAGTCAGCACGGATCTGGGCGCGGTGTATGAGCGCCTGTACGCCACCGGGTTGACCAGTTTGTTGTGGATGGGCGTATTTCTCTGCGGTTTGGCGGTGGCGCTGTCCGGCTTGTTCTATCGATTGGTCACCCGCCACTTGCAAGTCATGGCCGAATTTGCTGGGCGCATCGCCGCCGGTAAATGGCACGAGCCGTTACGCCTGGACAAGCGGCGCAACGCTCAAGAAGATGAAATCGACACCGTGGCCAACGCCCTGGATGACATGCGCCGGGCGATCCTCATTGATATCGACCGCCGGGAAACCGACCGCCTGGCCTTGCAGGACAATCGCGATGAATTGCTGCGCAGGGTCGAGCGGCGCACCGCCAGCTTGATGCGCGCCAAGGACGAAGCCGAAGCGGCCAACCAGGCCAAGTCGCGGTTTCTGGCGACCATGAGTCACGAGTTGCGAACGCCGCTCAACGGCATTCTCGGCATGGCCGAGTTGCTGCGCGGCGCCAGGCTGAATCAGCAGGACAGCAAACGCCTGGATGCCTTGCACAAGGCCGGTGAGGGCTTGCTGGCCATTCTTGATGAAGTGTTGTATTTCGCCAAGTTGGAGGAGGGCGCGAGCCTGCCAGAGCCGGTGAATTTCTCGATTCGCCAATTGCTCGACGAAGTGCTGACCTTGGTGGAACCCGAGGCGTTGAACAACGACACGATTCTCAATTGCCGGGTCGATCAGCGGGTGGCCGAACAACACCACGGCGCGGAGCAATTTTTGCGGCAGGTCTTGAGCAACTTGTTGGCCAATGCGATCAAGTTCACTGAAGGCGGCGAGGTCAGCGTTGAAGTGGGGTTGCTCGCTCAGATTGAAGGGCAGAGCGGGCAGCACTTGCGGCTGAGTGTCACCGATGACGGCATCGGAATTGCCCCGGCGATGCAGGCGAAGATTTTCGAGCGCTTCACCCAGGCCAGCGAGGAAGTGGCGCAGCGCTTTGGCGGCACCGGGTTGGGGTTGGCGATCTGTAAACGTCTGGTGGAGCACATGGGCGGTTGCATCGGTGTCAGCAGCGAAGTCGGTCGCGGTAGTTGTTTCTGGTTCGAACTGCTCTTGCAGCCGGCCAACGATGTCATCAACGTAGCGCCGCTTCCCGAGGTGGACCCGGCGCTGGACATTCTGGTGGTCGAGGATGTGGCGCTCAACCGTGAAGTGGCCGAGGGGCTGCTGCTACGGGATGGGCATCAGGTGTGGCTGGCCATCGATGCTCAACAGGCGTTGGTGCTGTGCGCGACGCGGACTTTCGATCTGATCCTGCTGGATGTGCATCTACCGGGGATGAGCGGCGTCGAGCTATGCTCACAGATCCGTAGCACCGACGGGCCGAATTTCCAGACCCGCATTTTCGCCCTGACTGCCAGCGTACAACCGGCGTTGGTACGCGGTTACCTGAACGCCGGCATGGACGGCATTCTGGCCAAACCGCTGAAGCTGGACAGCCTGCGCCAGGTGCTGGCGGGGCAGACGATTGTCAAAAAACCCTTGGTAGCTGGCGGGACGATCGACTGGCCGTTGCTGCAAACGCATCGCACGTTGCTCGGTGAGCAAAAGGTGCAGGGCCTGCTGGCGTTGCTGCACGACTCGATTCTTCAGCACCGAGAAGCGCTGGACGAAGCAATCGAGGCCGACGATTGCACAGAGGTTGCGCAACTGGCGCATCGCCTGGCCGGCAGCAGCGATTCATTGGGTTTTCGTGGATTGGCCGAGGTATTGCGAAGGCTGGAAACAACGGCGCTGGGCAACGACGAACCGGCGATCCGTGAGCTGGCGCCGACCGTTCAAGCGCAAATACAACGGGCGCAGCAAACCCTGGAAGATCTGTTGCAGCACAGATGAACAAACCGCTCTTACAATATCGTTACGATTTTCTACAACTTAGATCGCTGCGTACAACGCGACCTTACATAGCGTTCCAATAATCGACTCAGCCGCTGCAGCGCGGCCTTCGAAGCTTATTGGAGATAATAATAATGAATTGCCGTAAAGCTGATCCTTCCCCGCGCCATGATCTCCTGTCATGCGCCGCGCACCTCACTGACTGCTGAGGTGCCGACATGAACGAAAGCACTGATCGCAAAGGCATCCAACTGACCCGAGCCCTGAAAAGCCGGCACATTTTCATGCTGTCTCTGGGCGGCGTGATCGGCACCGGGTTGTTCATGGGCTCCGGGGTGATCATCAACCAGGGCGGTCCGGTGGGGGCGATTCTGGCGTACCTCGTCGCCGGTTTCCTGATGTACCTGGTGATGGTCTGCCTGGGCGAACTGTCGGTGCACATGCCGGTATCCGGTTCGTTCCAGACCCACGCCACCCAATACATCGGCCCGGCCACCGGGTTCATGATCGGCTGGGTGTACTGGATGAGCTGGGCCACCACGGTCGGCCTGGAGTTCACCGCAGCCGGGATGCTGATGACCCGTTGGTTTCCGCAGGTGCCAATCTGGTATTGGTCGGCGCTGTTCGTGGTGGTGCTGTTCGGCCTCAACGCCCTGGCGACCCGCGCCTTCGGTGAGGCGGAATACTGGTTTTCCGGGATCAAGGTCGCGGCGATTCTCGGGTTCATCGTGGTCGGCGTGCTGGTGATCTTCGGCGCGATCCCGCTGAGCAGTGGCGCACCCGCGCCGATGATGAGCAACCTGATCGGCGACTCGTTGTTCCCTCACGGCCTGTCGGCGGTGTTCGCGGTGATGATGACCGTGGTCTACGCCTTCCAGGGCTGCGAGATCATGGGCGTGGCCGCTGGCGAAACCGACCAGCCGGAAAAAAGCATCCCGCGCGCCGTGCGCAACGTGGTGTTTCGGGTGCTGATTTTCTATGTGCTGGCGATTATCGTGCTGTCGGCCATCGTGCCGTGGCAGCAGGCGGGGCTGATGGAAAGTCCATTCGTGCAGGTGTTCGACATGGTCGGCATCCCGTACGCCGCTGACTTGATGAACTTTGTGATCCTCACGGCGATTTTGTCGGTGGGCAACTCCGGCCTCTACGCGTCGACCCGCATCCTCTGGGCCATGTCGAAAACCGGCATGGCGCCCAAAGGCCTGTCGGTGCTGAGCAAGCGCGGCGTGCCGTTGCGCGCCCTGAGCATCACTTTGTGTTTCGCCCTGGTGTCGCTGATGACCAGTTTCGTAGCGGCGGACACGCTGTTCATGGTGCTGATGGCGGTGAGTGGCATGTCTGGCACCGTGACCTGGATTGTCATCGCCCTGGCGCAATACAAGTTCCGCAAAGCCTACCTGCGCGATGGCGGCAAACTCAGCGACCTGAAATACCGAGCTCCGTGGTTCCCGGTGCTGCCATTGATGTGCATCACGCTGTGCTGCTCGTTGTTCGTGTTCCTGGCACTGGACGACACCCAGCGCCCGTCGCTGTATTGGGGCTTTGGTTTTATTGCGCTGTGTTATGGCGCGTATTTCGTGTTCCACCGCAAACGCGAGGCGGTGTTGGCGCCGAGTTTGCCGAGCGCTTGATTCCCTGATTTAACGCATACCTTGTGGGAGCGGGCTTGCTCGCGAAGGCGTCATGCCGGTCAACATCAATGTCGACTGACAGACCGCTTTCGCGAGCAAGCCCGCTCCCACAGTTGTTTTGCGGCGCGCATTAGGTGCCCTCATGACGCGACAGCGTTGCCAATCTTCAATGTAGGCAGTTGTTCGAAGTTGTAACAGTTTCAGATAGTGAAGTCAGGCAATTAGTAAATAATCCAATAAATACAACAGTATAGAGACATTTATAGCCAGTTACAGCCCATTCCATCACCAATTGCCGCCTTACTGAACACTCGTTTAGTATGGTCTCAAGTCGCATCACCTCACGCCAACACAATAATTCGAGGACTCGCATGACTACTCACGATTCGCTGCTCAGTCAGGTGGAAGCAGGCGTCGCCTGGATCACCCTTAATCGCACCGCTCAGCGCAACGCGCTGGACATCCCGACGCTGAAAAGCCTGCACGCCTTGCTCGACACTTACAACGCCGATCCTGCGGTCCGCGTTGTGGTGCTGACCGGCAGCGGACGCAGTTTTTGTTCCGGTGCCGATCTGGACGAATGGGCCGCCGCCGAAGCCCGTGGCGCGCTGGAAAGCTACGGCTGGACCGAAACCGCTCATGCCTTGATGACCCGCCTGTACAGCCTGGAAAAACCGACAATCGCCGCCATCAACGGCACGGCCGTCGGCGGGGGCATGGACCTGACCCTGTGCTGCGACTTGCGTATCGCCGCACAATCGGCACGGTTCAAGGCCGGCTACACCAGCATGGCCTACTCGCCGGACGCCGGCGCCAGTTGGCACCTGCCACGGCTGATCGGCGCCGAGCAGGCCAAGCGTCTGTTGTTCCTCGACGAATTGTGGGGCGCCGACCGTGCCCTGGCCGCCGGCCTGGTCAGCGAAGTCTGCCCTGACGATCAACTGCAAACCGTCGCCAGCGAACTCGCCAAACGCCTGGCCACAGGGCCGACCTTTGCCTTTGCCCAGACCAAAAAACTCATGCGCGGAGGCGCCGACCGTAGCTTGCCCGAGCAACTGCAAGCGGAACTGGCCGCCGGCCTGTTGTGCGGTCGCAGCGAAGACGGCAACGAAGCCCTGCGCGCGGCCATGGAAAAACGCCCGGCACGCTTTATCGGTCGTTGAGCCTCGGCACACCTCTATCAGCACACGAACAACAGGTAGCACCATGAATTTCCAACTTACCCAAGAACAAGAAATGTTGATGGACGCAGTACGCAGTTTCGTCGCCAAGGAACTACTGCCCTATGAAGATGAAGTCGATCGCGCCGACGAAGTCTCCCCGGAGCTGGCGGCGCAGATTCGCGGCAAGGCGATCGCCGCCGGTTTCTACGCCTTCAACATGCCGGAAGAGGTCGGCGGTGGCGGTCTGGATTACCTGTCCCAGGCGCTGATCGAGCGTGAGCTTTCCAAGGTGTCCTGGGCGCTGCATGTCTTCGTTGCACGGCCATCGAAAATTCTCATGGCCTGCACCGGCGATCAGGTCGACGACTACCTGTTGCCGTGCATCCAGGGCGAGAAGATCGACTGCTTCGCTTTGACCGAACCGGGCGCCGGTTCCGATGCCAATGCGATCCAGACCCGTGCCGTGCGTGACGGTGACGACTATGTTCTCAACGGCAGCAAGCACTTCATCAGCCACGCCGGCCACGCCGACTTCGCTATTGTCTTCGCTGTCACCGACACCTACGAACACAACGGCCGCAAGCGCAACGCCGTGACCTCGTTCCTGGTCGACCGCGACACCCCGGGCATGACCATTCGCCGTGGCCCCAAGTGCGTGAGCAACCGTGGTTATCACACCTTCGAAATGTTCTTCGACGACTGCCGTGTCCCGGCTTCCAAAGTGTTGGGCGAAGTCGGTAAAGGCTGGGAAGTGGCCAACGCCTGGCTGACTGCCGGCCGGGTAATGGTCGCCGCCAACTGCGTCGGTCAGGCGCAACGAGCGCTGGACGTGTCGCTGCAATGGGCGGCGGATCGCAAGCAATTCGGCCAGCCGATCGGCACCTATCAAGGGGTGTCGTTCAAACTGGCGGATATGGCCACGCAGATCCGCGCAGCGGAACTGCTGACCCTGCATACCGCCTGGAAAATGGACCAGGGCACCATGACCGATGGCGACGCTGGCATGGCCAAGCTGTTTGCCAGCGAAGTGCTGGGGCGCGCGGCCGATGAGGCGGTGCAGATTTTTGGCGGCATGGGCCTGATGGACGAAGGTCCGGTGGAACGTATCTGGCGTAATGCGCGGATCGAACGGATCTGGGAAGGCACCTCGGAAATCCAGCGCCACATCATTTCCCGCGAGCTGCTGCGGCCACTGCTGCGCTGAACGCCCCGGAGAATTCCCATGTCGCCAACGATTCGTGACAACCTCGAACGCATGCTCGCCCCGCGGCACGTGGCGTTTGTCGGTGGCCGCAGCATGGCTCGCGCGCTCAAGCGCTGTGCCGACGGCGGTTACCCAGGGCAAATGTGGCTGGTCAATCCGCAGCACGACAGCCTCGAAGGCGTACCCTGCTTGCGCAGCATTGCCGACTTGCCGTGCGGCCCGGACGCGGTGTTCATCGCGACCAACCGTGAACTGACCCTGACCTGCGTCGCCGAACTCGCCGCCATCGGTACGGGTGGCGCGATCTGCTACGCCTCGGGGTTTGCCGAGACCGGCGCCGAAGGCCAGGCCCTGCAACAACAACTGCTCGGAGCCGCTGGCGACATGGCGTTGCTCGGCCCCAACTGCTACGGGCTGCTCGACTACCTGCACAGCTCCGCGCTGTGGCCGGTGGCCCACGGCGGCAAAGCGGTGGAGAAGGGCGTGGCCGTCCTGACCCAGAGCGGCAACTTCGCCTACAACCTGTCCATGAGTGACCGCTCGCTGCCGGTGGCCTACATGGCCTCGGTCGGCAATCAGGCGCAACTGGGCGTGGCCGAATTGATGGACGTGTTGCTCGATGAACCCCGGGTCACCGCCATTGGCCTGCATATGGAAGGCTTGAAAAACGTACCGGGTTTCGCCCGCGCCGCGCACAAGGCTCTGGAGAAGGGCATTCCGATCATTGCTCTGAAAACCGGCGTGTCGCAGATCGGCGCCGAACTGGCCCTGAGTCACACCAGTTCGTTGTCCGGTTCCGATGCGCTGTACGACGCGTTGTTCGCAAGGCTCGGAGTGATTCGCGTCAGTGGTCCGGTGAGTTTTGTCGAAACCCTGAAAGCTGCGGCCTGCGGCAACCTGCCAGCGGGCAACAGCCTGATCGCGCTGGCCTGTTCCGGTGGCGACGCCGGGTTGATTGCCGATTACTCCGAACGCAACGAACTGAGCCTGCCAAAACTCGACGAAGAACAAGTCGGCGAACTGGCCCAGGTGCTGCCGAGCTACGCCAACCTGGTCAACCCGCTGGATTTCACCACGGCGATCTGGGGCGACGGCGAAGCCTTGAACCGCATGCTCGACAGCGCTCTGCGTACTGAAGCGGATGCGGCGATGCTGGTGCTCGATTACCCGGCGCAATTTACCGGCGAGCGCAAGGAATGTGACCTGCTGCTGGATCTGTACTGCGAGGCGCTGGTGCGTCACGGCAAGACCGGTTTTGTCACCTCGGCCTTCCCCGAGTTGCTGCCGGCTCATGCCCGCGAGCGTTTGCACGGGCAAGGTGTGGCGGCGTTGCAGGGTGTCGAAGATGGTTTGGCGGCCTGGGGTCGTATCGCCGGTTATCAGCGCAATCGTCAGGCGTTGTTGGCATTGGGCGAATCGGCTTTGGTGCCACTCTGTCCGCAGGCGCTGGAAGGCGAAGGGCAGTTGCTAAATGAATGGGATTCCAAGCAGGCCCTGCGCGAGTTTGGCCTGCCGACGCCCAACGGTGTACTGAGCACGCCAGACAAAGCACTGAAGGACGCCGAAGCATTGGGCTATCCATTGGTGCTTAAAGCGGTCAGCGCGCAGTTGCCGCACAAGACCGAAGCGGGTGCCGTGGCACTGAACCTCAAGGATGGTGCCGCGTTAAGCGCTGCCCTGGAAAAAATGCGCGCCAGCATGGCCGCTTACGCGCCTGGCGTGCCTTTCGATCAGTTGCTGCTGGAACCGATGGCCAAGCCGCCGCTGGCGGAGCTGATTGTCGGCATCAAGCGCGAAAACGATTTCGGCCTGGCTTTGGTGATTGGCGCCGGCGGCATTCTGGTGGAGTTGCTCAAGGACAGTCGCAGCCTGTTGCTGCCGACCACCGACGGGGCGATTCGCCAGGCCGTGCTGAGCCTGCGCAGCGCCGCATTGCTGCAAGGTTTTCGAGGGCGCGAAGCGGCGGATCTGGACGCCTTGGTGGCGGCGATCGGTGCGGTAGCCGAATACGCCTGCGAGAACGCCGGACAATTGCTGGAACTTGATGTGAACCCATTGTTGGTCGGCGCCGATGGCACGACTGCGGTCGATGCGTTGATTCGTATCGCACATGCGTGAGGACCTGAACATGCAAAGCAAAACCTTGACGGGTGGCCAGGCGCTGGTGCGTCTGCTGGCCAACTACGGCGTCGACACTGTGTTCGGCATTCCCGGCGTACACACCCTGGAACTGTATCGCGGCTTGCCCGGCAGCGGCATTCGCCACGTATTGACCCGCCATGAGCAGGGCGCCAGTTTCATGGCCGACGGCTATGCGCGGGTGAGCGGCAAACCCGGCGTGTGCTTCATCATTACCGGCCCCGGCGTGACCAACGCCGCCACCGGCATCGGCCAGGCCTACGCCGATTCGATTCCGATGCTGGTGATTTCCAGCGTCAACCACAGCGCCAGCCTCGGCAAGGGCTGGGGTTGCCTGCACGAAACCCAGGATCAGCGTGCGATGACCGCGCCAATCACGGCGTTCTCGGCGGTGGCGTTGACCGCCGAAGACTTGCCGGAACTGATCGCCCGCGCTTATGCGGTGTTCGACAGTGAGCGTCCGCGCCCGGTGCACATTTCGGTGCCGCTGGATGTGCTGTCGGCACCGATTGCCCGCGACTGGAGCAACGACGTCGTGCGTCGTCCGGGTCGCGGCACGCCAGCCTCCACTGTGCTGGACGAAGCGGTAGCCAGGCTGCATGGCGCGAAACGGCCGATGATCATCGCGGGCGGCGGCGCATTGAATGCCGCATCGCAGTTGCAAGAACTCAGCACCCGCCTGGCCGCGCCGCTGTTCACCAGTGTCGCCGGTAAAGGCCTGCTGCCACCGGACGCACCGCTTAATGCCGGTTCGTCGCTGTGCGTGGAACCGGGCTGGAACCTGATCGCCGAGGCCGATGTGGTGCTGGCGGTCGGCACCGAAATGGCCGACACCGATTTCTGGCGCGAACGCCTGCCGCTCAATGCCCAATTGCTGCGGGTGGACATCGATCCGCGCAAGTTCAACGACTTCTATCCGAGCGCCGTGGCGTTGCACGGTGATTCGCAACAGACGCTGGCGGCGCTGCTGGAGCGCCTGTCGCCTGACGTGCGTGATGCCAGTACGGCAATTGCCTCGGTAGCGGCGCTGCGTGAGGCAGTGAAAAACGGTCACGGTCCCTTGCAGTCGATCCATCAGGCGATTCTGCAGCGAATTGCTGCCGAACTGCCGGCCAACGCTTTCATCAGCACCGACATGACCCAGCTGGCCTACACCGGCAACTACGCCTTCGATTCACTGGCACCACGCAGTTGGTTGCACCCGACCGGTTACGGCACCTTGGGTTACGGCTTGCCCGCCGGCATCGGCGCCAAGTTTGGCGCGCCGCAACGTCCGGGGCTGGTGCTGGTGGGTGACGGCGGTTTCCTCTACACCGCGCAGGAACTGGCGACGGCGGTCGAGGAGCTGGACAGCCCGCTGGTGGTGTTGCTGTGGAATAACGACGCCTTGGGGCAGATCCGCGACGACATGCTCGAGCTGGACATCGAACCGATCGGCGTGCTGCCGCGCAACCCGGATTTCGCCGCCCTCGGTCGCGCTTTCGGTTGCACCGTGAACCAGCCGCAAAGCCTGGCCGAGTTGCAAACTGATCTGCGCCACGGTTTCAAACGCAATGGTGTGACCCTGATCGAACTCAAGCATGCCTGTGCGAACTGATTTTCACCTTTGTTTAGCGGGGCTTTTTAAAGGGGCTTCTTTTAAGGGACTTCTTTTGAGGGAACAGGACCATGCGCTTTTCCGATCTGACTCAACGTATCGCCGGTGACGGCGCTGCCGCCTGGGATATTCATTACCGCGCACTGGCAATGCGCGAGCAGGGCGAAGACATCTTGCTGCTGTCGGTGGGCGACCCGGACTTCGATACGCCGCCGCCCATCGTGCAGGGTGCCATCGACAGTTTGTTGTCCGGCAATACTCACTACGCCGAGGTGCGTGGCAAGCGCGCCTTGCGTGAAGCCATCGCCAAACGCCACGGGCAACGCAGTGGGCAACGGGTGACGGCGGACGAGGTCACGGTGCTGGCCGGCGCACAGTGCGCACTGTTCAGTGTGGCTCAGTGCGTGCTCAATCCGGGTGATGAAGTGATCGTCGCCGAACCGATGTACGTCACCTACGAAGCGGTGTTCGGTGCCTGCGGCGCCGTGGTGGTGCCCGTGCCGGTGCGTTCGGAAAACGGTTTTCGCGTGCTGCCCGAAGACGTCGCCAGCCGTATCACCCCGCGTACCCGCGCCCTGGTGCTGAACAGCCCGCACAACCCATCGGGGGCGAGCCTGCCGCGCAGCATCTGGCAGGCCTTGGCCGAATTGTGCATCGCCCACGACCTGTGGCTGATTTCCGATGAGGTTTACAGCGAGCTGCTGTTTGAAGGCGAACACGTCAGCCCGGCGAGTTTGCCGGGCATGGCCGAACGCACCGCGACGCTCAACAGCCTGTCGAAATCCCACGCCATGACCGGCTGGCGCGTCGGCTGGGTGGTGGCGCCATCCTCGTTGTCCGCGCATCTGGAAAACCTGGCGCTGTGCATGCTCTACGGCTCGCCGGATTTCATCCAGGACGCCGCCGTGGTGGCGCTGGAAAGCCAGCTGCCGGAACTGGACGCCATGCGCGAAGCCTATCGCCAACGTCGCGATCTGGTCTGCGAATGCCTGGGCGACTGCCCCGGCGTGCGCGCCTTGAAACCCGATGGCGGGATGTTCGTAATGGTCGATATACGCGAAACCGGGCTCAGCGCCCAAGCGTTCGCTGATCGTTTGCTTGATCGCCATGGCGTCTCGGTCTTGGCCGGCGAAGCCTTCGGTCCGAGCGCGGCCGGTCACATCAGAATCGGGTTGGTGGTGGGGGCCGCGCCATTGCGTGATGCCTGCCAGCGCATCGCCCGTTGTGCTCACGAATTGATGGAGGTTCAGGTACATGCTTAATCACCAATCACTGTTCATTGACGGACGCTGGCAAACCCCGTCGGGGCAAGGTGTCGCCGAGGTGATCAACCCGGCCACTGAGGACGTCGCCGGCAGCGTGCCGCTGGGCGATGAACGCGATGTCGACCTCGCCGTGGCGGCGGCGCGCAAGGCCTTTGGGCCATGGTCACGGACGCCATCGAGTGTGCGCGCCGGGTACATCCGCGCTCTTGCAGAACAAATGCAAACCCGTGCCGACGAAATGGCGGCGGTGATCACCACCGAACTTGGCATGCCGGTGCAATGGAGCCGTTCGGTACAAGTGGACGGGCCGATCATCGGTCTGGAGCAGTACGTCGAACTCGCCGGTTTGATGGACGAAGTGCGCGAGGTCGGCAACTCGCTGGTGATCCGCGAAGCGGTAGGCGTCTGCGCGTTCATCAACCCGTGGAACTATCCGCTGCACCAGCTGATCGGCAAGCTCGGCCCGGCACTGGCGGCCGGTTGCACAGTGGTGGTCAAGCCAAGCCAGGACACCCCGCTGCATGCGTTTTTGCTGGCGCAGATGATCGAGGATATCGGCTTGCCGGCCGGTGTATTCAACTTGGTCAGCGGGCCGGGAGCGAAGGTCGGCGAAGCCCTGGCCAAACACCCGGACGTGGACATGGTGTCGTTCACCGGTTCCACCGGCGCGGGTGTGCGCGTTGCGCAAGCGGCGGCGCCTTCGGTGAAACGGGTATGCCTGGAACTCGGTGGCAAGTCGGCGCTGCTGATCGCCGAGGATGCGGATCTGGACGCTGCCGTGCGCTACGGCGTGCAGGACGTGATGATCAACTCAGGGCAAACCTGCACCGCGTTGACCCGCATGCTGCTGCCCGCCAGCCGTTATGCCGAAGCGGTTGAAATTGCGTTGGAGGAAACCCTGAGCCTGCGCATGGGCGATCCGCTCGATCCGCAGAGCTTCCTTGGCCCGATGTGTTCGGCGGCGCAAAGGCGCACCGTGCTCGATTACATCAAGGTCGGTCAGGAGGAAGGCGCGCGTCTGTTGTGCGGGGGCGACTCGACACCGGGCATGGAGCGTGGTTACTACGTCAGCCCGACGCTGTTCGCTGACGTCAATAACAGCATGCGCATCGCCCAGGAAGAGATCTTCGGCCCGGTGCTGTGCCTGATCCCCTATGCCGATGAGGCGCAGGCGATCCAGATCGCCAACGACTCCCCGTTCGGCCTGTCCAGCGGCGTCTGGGCCGGCAGCACCGAGCGTGCCTTGCAACTGGGGCGGCAATTGCGGGCGGGCCAGTGTTTTCTCAATGGTGCGGCGTTCAACTATCAGGCGCCGTTCGGGGGCTACAAACAATCCGGCAATGGACGTGAATGGGGGGAAGAGGGGCTCAACGAATTCGTCGAAGTGAAGGCGATCCAGATGTGACGGTTGGCGATTTGAACGATTTACGCACCGGGCCATGGTCCGGTGCCTTGCGTGGTTTTGAAGGGTTATTTCATTAGCTTTCGATCAGGGGCAATGCAATGAGCGATAACAAAAACAAGATTACTCAAGCGAACCAAGAATCAAGTTTCCCGCGCCGAGATTTTCTTATAGGGAGCTTGAAGTACAGCGCAACCGCCGCAGCTGTGGCCGGGGCGTTCTCCATGGGCCTGCCATTGGGTGCCTTCGCCGAGGATGCAACACCAAAACCCGGTGGTGTGTTGCGCCTTGGCTTGGCCGGTGGCAGCACCACCGACTCGAAAGACCCCGGCTCCTGGGTTGATACCTTCACCTTTGTCGGTTTCTCGGCGATCTATAACACCCTGACCGAAATTGCCGTCGACGGCACGGCGATCCCCGAACTGGCCGAAAGCTGGACGTCGACCCCGGACGCACGGGTCTGGACCTTCAAATTGCGCCAGGGCGTGACCTTCCACAACGGCAAGGCCCTGACCGCCGACGACGTGGTCGCCTCGATCCAGCATCACCTCGGGGATAAATCCAGCTCGGCGGCCAAAACCGTGTTGGGCGATGTGGCCAAGGTCAGCGCCAACGGCAGCGACAGCGTGGTATTCGAACTGCATTCGGGCAACGCTGATTTCACCTATGTGGTCGCTGATTACCATCTGGTGATCATGCCGAGCAAGGACGGGGTGCCAGACTGGCAGGCGGGTGTCGGCACCGGCGGTTATCGCCTCAAGGACTTCGAACCGGGTGTGCGCATGACCCTGGAACGCAGCCCGGATTACTGGAAACCGGGCCGCGCGCACTTCGCCAGCGCCGAACTGATCGGGATCGCCGATGGCGCCGCGCGAATCAACGCGTTGGTCACCGGGCAAGTGGACGTGATCAACAAGGTCGACCTGAAAACCGTGGCACTGCTCAAGCGCAATCCGAACCTGGTCATCGAAGAAACCAAGGGCGCCCAGCACTACACCTTCCCGATGCTCACTGACAGCCAGGTCTTTCAGAACAACGACGTGCGCATGGCGATGAAGCACGCGATCAACCGCGAAACCCTGCTCGCTTCGGTGCTGTACGGTTACGGTCTGGTGGGTAACGATCACCCGATCCAGCCGGGCAGCCGCTTCATCAACAATGCGCTGGAGCAACGCAGCTACGATCCGGACAAGTCGCGTTTCTACCTGAAAAAGGCCGGCCTGGATTCGCTCAAGGTGCGCCTGCAAGCCTCCGATGCGGCGTACACCGGCGCGGTGGACGCCTCGGTGTTGTTCAAGGAGCAGGCGCGTGCGGCCGGGATCGACATCGATGTGGTGCGCGAACCCTCCGATGGTTATTTCTCCAATGTCTGGATGAAACAACCGCTCACCACCTCGTTCTGGTACAGCAGCCTGACCGCCGACCGCATGTTCAGCATTGGTTACGCCAAGGGTGCGGCCTGGAACGAAACCCACTGGGACAACCCGCGTTTCAACCAATTGCTCAACGCCGCCCGGGGCGAAATGAACGATCCGTTGCGCCGCGAGATGTACAACGAAATGCAGTCGCTGTGCCGGGACGATGGCGGGGCGATCGTGCCGCTGTTCGCCAGTTCCGTGGCGGCTCGTTCCAACCGGGTCATGCACGGTGGGCAGACTGCGCCGTATGGCGAGCTGGATGGACTGCGCGTGATCGAGCGTTGGTGGCAGGCGTAAATCGGGATAGTTAAAACACTGAAGATCAAATGTGGGAGCGAGCAGGCTCGCTCCCACATTAGTTGTGGTGGTCTTCACCAGCGTGCCCAATTCAAGGAACTGCACGATGAAGAGTATTTTCAAGCTGTTGGCGCAGCGTTTGGCATTGGGGCTGTTGTCGCTGTTTGCGGTGTCAGTGATCATTTTTCTCGCGGTCGGCATGCTGCCGGGCGACATCGCCCAGACCATGCTCGGCCAGTCCGCCACTGCGGAAACCGTGGCGGCGTTCCGTGCGCAACTGGGCCTGGACCTGCCACCGCTGACCCGTTTCGGGCATTGGATCTGGCACCTGCTGCAAGGCGACCTCGGCGTATCGCTGGCCAACCAGCGGCCGATCGCCGAACTGGTCGGCACACGCCTGGGCAACACTTTCAGCCTGGCGTTGCTGGCGGCGCTGGTGTCGGTGCCGCTGGCCTTGCTGCTGGGGATGCTCGCCGCGTTGTATCGCAACAGCTGGTTCGACCGTTTGCTCAATACCTCGGCCCTGAGCGCGGTGTCGTTCCCCGAGTTCTTCGTCGCCTACCTCCTGATCCTGTTGTTCGCAGTAAAACTCAACTGGTTTCCGAGCATTTCCAACTTGGCGCCGGACGCCTCCCTCGGCACGGTACTGGAACGTTCAGTACTGCCGGTCGCCACGCTGAGCCTGGTGGTGATCGCGCAGATGATGCGCATGACTCGCGCCTCGCTGATCAACCTGCTGGCCAGCCCGTACATCGAAATGGCCAGGCTCAAGGGTATCAGCCAGTCGCGGATCATCTTCCGTCATGCCTTGCCCAATGCCCTGGCACCGATCGTCAATGTGGTGGCGCTGAACCTGGCGTACCTGGTGGTCGGCGTGGTGGTGGTCGAAGTGGTGTTTGTCTATCCCGGCCTCGGCCAGTTGCTGGTGGACTCGGTGGCCAAGCGCGATATCCCGGTGGTACAGGCCTGCAGCCTGATCTTCGCCGCGACGTACATCCTGCTCAATACCAGCGCCGATGTACTGTCCATCGCCAGCAATCCACGCCTGATGCATCCGAAGGGGTAAGCCATGAGCCTGTTCAAACAATTAGTGCAAGCGCCGCTGAGCGCGAAATTCGGGCTGCTGGTGATCGTGCTGTACATCCTGGTGGCGCTGTTCGCCCCGGTGTTGGCGCCGTTCGGCGAAACCCAGGTAGTGGGCGAGGGCTTCGCGCCGTGGGGCGGGCAGTTCCTGTTGGGCACCGATAACCTGGGGCGAGACATGTTCAGCCGCCTGGTCTACGGCGCACGCAACACCTTGGGCATTGCCTTCCTGACCACGGCGCTGGCGTTCCTGCTCGGTGGTCTGAGCGGGCTGATCGCGGCGATCAAGGGTGGTGTGATCGATCAGGGCCTGTCGCGGGTGGTGGACATCCTGATGGCGATTCCGCAACTGATCTTTGCCTTGTTGATCCTCAGCGTGGTCGGCACCACCGCGACGTCGCTGGTGCTGGTCATCGCGCTGCTGGATGCGACCCGAGTGTTTCGCCTCTCAAGGGCGGTGGCGATGAACGTGGTGGTGCAGGACTTCGTCGAAGCCGCGCGCCTGCGCGGTGAAGGCCTGTGGTGGCTGGTGACCCGCGAAGTTCTGCCAAACGCGGCGGCGCCGCTGATTGCCGAATTCGGCCTGCGTTTCTGCTTCGTGTTCCTGTTCATCAGCGCGCTGTCGTTCCTCGGCCTGGGCATTCAACCGCCCACCGCCGACTGGGGCAGCATGGTGCGCGACAACGCCGTCTTGATCACCTTTGGCGACATCAGCCCGTTGCTACCCGCCCTGGCCGTGGCGTTGATCACGGTCAGCGTCAACTTCGTCGTCGACTGGATGCTGCACAGATCCAGCGGCCTCAAGGAATGCTGAACATGACGACATCCAACACTTTGCTGGAAATCCGCGATCTGCACATTGAAGGTCACTTCGAAGACGCCTGGCATCCGCTGATCAAGGGCATCGACCTGACCCTGCAACGCGGTGAGGTGCTGGGCCTGATCGGCGAGTCGGGGGCGGGCAAATCGACCCTCGGCCTGTCGGCCATGGGCTACACCCGCGATGGCTGCCGGATCACCGGCGGCTCGGTGCATTTCGACGGTATCGACCTGCTCAAGGCCAAACCCGAAGCCCTGCGTAAATTACGTGGCTTGCGCATCGCCTACGTCGCGCAGAGTGCGGCGGCTTCTTTCAACCCGGCCCACAGGCTGATCGACCAGCACGTGGAAACCGCGGTAAAAAACGGCGGCATGAGCCGCGCCCAGGCGATGAGCGAAGCGGTGGAACTGTATCGGGTGCTGCACCTGCCCAATCCCGAGCAGATCGGCCAGCGTTATCCGCATCAGGTTTCCGGCGGCCAGTTGCAGCGGGTGATGACAGCGATGGCGATGGCTTGCCACCCGGACCTGATTATCTTTGACGAACCGACCACCGCGCTGGATGTCACCACCCAGATCGAAGTGCTGGCGGCGATTCGCAATGCGGTGTCGACCTACGGCAGCGCCGCGATCTACATCAGCCACGACCTGGCGGTGGTGGCGCAGATGGCTGACCGGATCATGGTGCTGCGCCACGGCAAACTGGTGGAAGAAGCCGAGACCCGCAAGATGCTCGGCGACCCGCAGGAGGACTACACCAAGTCGTTGTGGGCCGTGCGCAGTTTCCGTACCGAACCCAAGGCCTTGCCGCAGCAGGAACAGCCGTTGTTGGAATTGCGCAACAGCTGCGCCAGTTATGGGCATCAACCGGTGCTGCATGATGTTTCGCTGAAGCTGTACCGGGGCCAGACCCTGGCGGTGATCGGCGAGTCAGGCAGCGGTAAAAGCTCGACGGCGCGTTTGATTACCGGCCTGCTGCCACCGACTGCCGGACACGTGTTGTACGACGGCGAGCCACTGCCAGCGGACTTTCGTCAGCGCAGCAAGGAGCAACTGCGGCGCATCCAGATGATCTACCAGATCCCCGATACAGCGCTCAATCCACGCCAGCGCATCGTCGATATTATCGGCCGTCCGCTGGCGTTCTATCTAGGGCTCAAGGGCAAGGCCATGCGGGCACGTGTCGCCGAGCTGCTGGAAATGATTGAACTGGACCCGGCGACTTTCATGGAGCGTCAACCCCGTGAACTGTCCGGCGGCCAGAAACAGCGGGTCTGCATCGCCCGAGCGTTGGCGGCCGATCCGCAACTGATCATTTGCGACGAAGTCACCTCGGCACTGGATCAACTGGTGGCCGAAGGCGTGCTCAAGTTGCTCAACCGTATTCAGCAGCAACTGGGTGTCGCCTATCTGTTCATCACCCACGATGTCGCCACCGTGCGCGCGATTGCTGATGAGGTACTGGTGATGCAACAGGGCAGGGTGGTGGACCACGGTTCGCGCAGCGCGATCTTCACACCGCCGCACCAGGACTACACCGGGCTGCTGTTCTCATCGGAACCGCAAATGGACCCCGACTGGCTCGACAGTTTGCTGGCCAGTCGCGCCGCCACGAATTCAAACCCTACGCTGGAAAAAGTCTAAGGAATCGCCATGAAAGTACTAATCGTCCACGCTCACCCCGAGCCAAAATCCTTCACCGCAGCCCTGCGTGATCAGGCTGTCGCCACCCTTGAAGCCCAGGGCCATGAGGTGCAGGTCAGTGACCTGTACAAGATGAACTGGAACCCGGTGGCCAGCGCCGACGACTTCTCGTCGCGGGAAAATCCCGAGTACCTGGTGTATGCGCTTGAGCAACGTTTGGGCGTGAAAAGCCAATCGTTGGCGGCGGATATCCACGCTGAACTGGACAAACTGTTGTGGGCCGACCTGTTAATCCTCAACTTCCCGATTTTCTGGTTCTCCGCCCCGGCCATCCTCAAGGGCTGGATCGACCGGGTGCTGGTGTCCGGCATCTGCTACGGCGGCAAGCGCTTCTACGATCAGGGTGGCCTGAGCGGCAAGAAGGCGCTGGTTACCGTCACTTTGGGCGGTCGCGACCACATGTTCGGCGACGGTGCGATTCACGGTCCGCTGGAGGACATGCTGCGGCCGATCCTGCGCGGGACCCTGGCGTATGTCGGGTTTGATGTGCTGGAACCTTTTGTCGCCTGGCATGTGCCGTACATCAGCGACGAGGCGCGCAAAGCGTTCCTTGTGAACTATGCCAAGCGCCTGGAACACCTGAATGACGAGCAACCCTTGGTGTTTCCGAAGCTGTCGCAGTTCGATGAAAAGCTCTATCCACTGAGCCATCCCGTTGCCGTGGATGTCTGAAATGACACTACGCAAAAACGCCACGACTGTCGTAAAAACGACCTGTTTACGCTGAACGCGAACCGTGAGAATTTTTCTGTTGAACGAGTGTTCAGCTTGGTCTATGTTCGTTTCACATCTCTCTCCCGGTTGGTTGCGGGCTTGCGTTTCTTCACTTCGAACGAGGCACTGGCATGCGGTTTTCACCCTTTGTTGAGCGAATCTCAGGGCAAGGCGTTGCTGCCTGGGATATTCATTACGCTGCGTTTGAAGCACGACGCCGTGGCGAGGATGTCATCATTCTTAGCGTCGGTGATCCGGATTTTCCCACGCCCGACTTCATCACCGATGCCGCCATCCAGGCCCTGCGTGAAGGTGACACTCACTACACCGAAATCGCCGGTCGCATGGCCTTGCGCGAAGCCATCGCCGCGCGTTACGGCAAGCTGTTCGATCGCGCGTTGCAAGCGTCAAACGTCATCGTCGTGGCCGGGGCGCAAAACGCACTGTTTGCAGCTTCGATGTGCCTGCTCAATGCCGGCGACGAGGTCATTGCCCTCGATCCGATGTACGTGACCTACGAAGCAACGCTCAAGGCCTCCGGCGCCACGCTGGTGCGGGTGGCCTGCTCGGCGGATGATGATTTCCGCATCGATGCCGCCGTGCTGGCCAAGGCAATCACTCCGAAGACCAGGGCAATGTTCTTCTCCAACCCGAACAATCCCACTGGCGTGGTGATGAACCGCGAAGAGCTGCAAGCTATCGCCGACCTTGCCATAGCCAATGACCTGTGGGTGGTGGTCGACGAAGTCTATGAAAGCCTGACGTTCCAGCGCGACCATCTGAGCCTGGCGGCGTTGCCCGGCATGGCCGAGCGTTGCGTGGTGATTGGCAGTCTGTCGAAATCCCATGCCATGACCGGCTGGCGCATTGGCTGGATCGTTGCCGATCAGGCATTGGTCGCGCATGCCGAAACCCTGGTGTTGAGCATGTTGTACGGTTTGCCGGGGTTTGCCATGGAGGCCGCGCTCAAGGCTGTGCAGGCCCATGAAGAAGTGACTCACGGCATGCGCGATATCTATCGCCGTCGACGTGATCTGGTGGTGGCAGGTCTATCGGATTGCCCGGGGATTTCAGTGCTCAAACCCGATGCCGGCATGTTTGTGCTGATGGATGTGCGCGGCACCGGTCTGACCTCGCTGGAGTTCGCCTGGCGGCTGTTGCGCGAGGCGCGCGTCTCGGTGCTGGACGCAGCCGCCTTCGGCGAACCCGCACAAGGTTTTGTGCGTCTGTCGTTCACCCTCGGTGAAGAGCGGCTGGCCGAGGCCTGTCAGCGTATCCGCGATTTCGTCCTGGTGGTCAACGGCGAAGCGCCGCGGCCCGTCATTGCACGCGTGACCCGTGAAGCCGTGACGGCGCCCGTTGCGGCCCGGACCATGATCGAGGTCGAGCAACTGCACAAACGCTTTGGCAATATCGAGGTGCTCAAGGGCGTGTCCCTGACCGCCCGCGAAGGGGAGGTGATCTCGCTGATCGGCGCCAGCGGCTCGGGTAAAAGTACCTTGCTGCGCTGCATCAACATGCTCGAAGTGCCGGACCAGGGGCGCATTCTCGTGGACGGCGAAAGCATTCACCTCAACCAGACCCGCCCTGGCCTGCCGCTGGTGTCCGACGCCAAGCAGCTTGTGCGCATTAGGTCGAGCCTGGGCATGGTGTTCCAGAACTTCAACCTCTGGCCCCATCGCACGGTGCTGGAAAACCTTATCGAAGCGCCGACCCAGGTCCTGCGTGAAAGCCGTGCCGAAGCCACTGAACGGGCCGAAGCCTTGCTCGAACGTGTCGGGCTTGCAGCCAAGCGTAACGAGTACCCGGCGTTTCTTTCCGGGGGACAGCAACAACGGGTGGCCATCGCCCGTGCCTTGGCCATGCGGCCCAAGGTCATGCTGTTCGATGAACCCACCTCGGCACTCGACCCGGAACTGGTCGGCGAAGTGCTGCGGGTGATCCGCTCTCTCGCCGAAGAAGGCCGGACCATGATCCTGGTGACCCATGAAATGGCCTTCGCACGTGATGTTTCGTCCAAAGTTGCCTTTTTGCATCAAGGGCTGATCGAGGAAACCGGTTCGCCGGATGAAGTGTTCGTACACCCACGCAGCGAACGTTGCCGACAGTTCGTCAACGCTCATCAGACTCGCTAATCCATCATAAAAAGACGGGAAAAGAATCATGGGGAATCGACGATTTGCAAACTGGTTTACCGGCGTGGCCTGCGTAATGCTGGCCGGCATGAGCGCGGCACAGGCTCAGCCGATCAGGTTCGCGGTGGCGGCCGAACCCTATCCGCCGTACACCGAGAAACAGGCCAACGGTGAGTGGAAGGGCTTTGAGGTCGACCTGATCCACAAGCTGTGCAGTGAAATGAAAGCCGAGTGCGAGATCAAGGAAGTGGCATGGGACGGGATCATTCCATCGCTGCTGGCGAAGAAGATCGACGTGATTTTCTCCTCGATGTCGGTGACCGAAGAACGTGAAAAGCAGATCGCTTTCAGCAAGGCCTACTACGACTCAGTGATAGCCGTTGTCGGGCCGAAGGAAGCTTCGGTAAAAAAATACCCCGACGACCTCAAGGGCAAGACCATCGGCGTGCAGAACTCGACGGTGAGCGCCAGCTACCTGAAGACTTACTACGAAAAAATTGCCGACGTTAAGTATTACGACACCCAGGACTCGGCCAACGCCGACATGATTGCCGGTCGTATCGACCTGATGATGGCCGATGGCACGGCCATGGCGGCCTTCGTCAAGACTGCGGACGCGAAAGACCTGGCCTACCTCGGCGCCGTCCCGTACGACCCGATCTTCGGCAAGGGCGTGGGCGCCGGTCTGCGCAAGGGTGACACCGAACTCAAGGCCAAACTCGACAAGGCGATCAAGACCTTGCTGGCGAGCAAGGACTATGACGACCTGTCCCAGAGCTATTTCGGTACCAGCGTGAAGCCGACGTTCTAATGACCTGAATGCAAATCCTGTAGGAGCGTGGCTTGACCGCGATGGGGCCCTTTAGGCCGCCAAAATCATCGCGGGCAAGCCACGCTCCCACTAGGTTCGGTGGTGCTCTTACTGGAGACTGAAATGCCAACGATGTTCGAGATGATCGGTTTCAGCGAACAAGGATGGGGCGGGGCGCTGCTGAAGGGGCTCCTGATGACCCTGCAGATATCGGCCGGGGCCTTTGTGGTCGGGCTGATCGTCGGATTGATCGTAGCCTGCCTCAAATTGGGTGCGCCCAAGCCGATTGCGGTACTGGCGCGTGGTTACACCACATTGTTCCGCGCCGTACCAGAGTTGTTGATGATCCTGTTGCTGTTCTATGTCGGTTCCATGCTCCTCAATTCGTTGATGGAGTGGTTGGGTTACGGCGCAGTGAATGTCAGCGGGCCACTGGCGGCGATTGTGGTGCTGGGATTGGTGCAGGGCGCGTACGCGTCGGAAATTTTCCGGGCGGCGATACAGGCGATTCCTTATGGCCAGATCGAAGCCGGGAAGGCGTTCGGCCTGCACGGCTTTGGACTGTTTCGGCGTGTGACGCTGCCGATCATGGCGCCTTATGCAATGGCGGGGATGTCGAACCTGTGGATCAACCTGATCAAGGATAGTGCGTTGATCAGCGTGGTCGGCACCAACGAGTTGTTGTACACCGCCAAGCAAGCGGCGGGGTCGACACGCCAATATCTGTTGTTCTACCTCACGGCCGCGGCGCTGTACTACGCAGTGACTCTGGTGTCCAACTATCTGTCGGGACGGTTGGAGCGACGTATTCGTCGCTGGATGCCTCTTGTTGACTAAACCGGCTGAGTAAATGAAATGATTCCAGCGTGGGCAGTTGAATACGCATCGTTGTTGATTCGAGGGTTGCAGACAACCATCGAAATTCTGTTGATTTCCTCTGTGTTCGGTTTCGTGCTGGCGGTGCTTGTGGCGCTGGCGCGCATTTCGAAAAACAAAGTGATTGCCAAGGTCAGTCAGTTCTATACCAGCGTGACGCGCGGTACACCGTTGCTGATCCAGATCTACATTTTCTACTACGGCCTGGGCAGCCTGTTTGCGCAGTTTCCGCTGATACGCGGCAGTTTTTTCTGGCCTTATCTGCGCGACGGTTACTGGTACATCGTGTTTGCCCTGGTGATATCGGTGGGGGCGTACGTTGGCGAAGTGATTCGCGGTGGCCTGCTGGCGGTGCCCAAAGGCGAAATGGAAGCCGCTTCGGCGTTTGGCATGACTGCGCGCCAGGCTCTGTTGCGGGTGCGTTTGCCCCGGGCGCTGCGCTTGCTGTTACCGACCCTGGCCGGGGAAACCGTGATGCTGCTCAAATCCACGGCACTGGCATCGACTATCGCAGTGATCGACCTGCTGGGCGCGGCCAACGTGGTGCGGGCCCAGACGCTGCAAGTGTATGAGCCGTTGCTGCTGGTGGCCGGAGTGTACGTCTGCCTGACGTTCCTGATCGAGGCGTTGTTTGCGTTTGCCGAACGGCGGGGAACGCCAGTACGCAGGTCCGCATGATGAATACGCCACGGGTTGACCGCTCGCTACAAGGCATTGGCCTGTGCACTTTGGGCTACGCATTTCTGTCCTTGCAGGACGCGGGCATCAAGTGGCTGGTGGACGATTATTCGGTGTCCACGATCCTGTTCTGGCGCGCGGTTGTGGTGGCGGTCGCTTGTTTGCTGGTGGGTCGCCTGCAATTGGTCCAGCGAGCATGGCGCTCGTCCAGTCGGCGTTTGTTGGTGGTGCGCGGCTTGCTGTCGATCGCCGCATGGCTGATGTATTACACCGCTGCCAGGGACCTGACGCTGGCGGAAATGACCACCCTGTATTTCTCGGCACCGATCATGGTGACGGTGCTGGCGACGGTGATTCTCAAGGAGCGCGTCACCGGTTGGCAGTGGTTCGCCCTGATTATCGGGTTTGTCGGCGTGGTGATTGCCTGTCGCCCCAATAACATGGCCGATCCGTTACCGATTGTTCTGACGCTGTTGGCGGCGATGTGCTGGGCGTTTACCTACATCCAGTTACGCCAGGTGGATGACCAGACCTCGGTGCTGGAACAGATGCTGATCACCAATGTGGTGTTTGTCATCTGCATGACGCTGGCGTTGCCCTGGACCTACACCCCGACACCGACTCACGCCTGGCTAGGCATGATCGGCGCAGGGCTGATGGGCGGTATCGGGCAGTACCTGTTGTTCGCCAGTTTCCAGCGCGCCACCGCGACCGTGCTGGCGCCGTTCGAGTACACAGGGTTGATCTGGGCGTTCCTGCTGTCGAGCCTGATCTGGGGCACGCTAATGGACGTGTCGCTGATGATCGGTGCCGGTCTGATCGCGGTCAGCGGCACCCTGGCGATGATCTTCGGTCGGCACTCGTCACAGGACGTCGTCGGCTCCGAATGCTCCGTGTCGCAGCCCCTTTATCCAGCAACGGCAGATGTAGAGGCCGTTGGCGGGGCTAAAGGTCTCGGGGTTCAGGCACCACTCGATCCAGAGGCCGTCGAGCATCGCCGATAAACCGATGGCGGCGAGGCGGGTGTCGTGGATCGCGAAATATTCGCTGGCCGCCAGATCATCGAGCAACCGGCGCAGCAGGTCGAGGTAGGCGCCGTAGCTTTTTTCGTGGGACTGGCTGACGTGGTCGGAGTGGCGGATCAGGCTCCAGAACACCACCCAGGCATCCAGCAGTTTCGGGTCCATGACCCGCGGTGAAAAAGAACCGACCAGGAATGCATCCATCTTTTGCGCCGGTGTCCCGGCCTGGTGGATTTCGTGGAGCAGGGCAGTAGTGAGCTCACTGGCGAGCTTGTGGTAGGTGTCGGCGATCAGCGCATCGATGCTGCCGAAATGGTGATTGAGCAGGCCAACGGACACTCCGGCCTCGGTAGCGATGCGCCGCACGGAAATCCCGGCGTGGCCATCGCGGACCAGACAGCGCAAGGTCGCGGCAACCAGCAGTTCGCGGCGTTCGTCGGGATCGGCGCGGCGGTTTTTCGGGGCGATGGTAGTCAAAAAAATTCCTTGAAGTAGCTGCTCGTTGGCGAGCTTAGTTGAACAGGCGTTCAATCTCCAGTATCGGCAGCGACGATGTTTAACAGTCATGAAGGGAGGGCAAACACATGGTCCAGGATGTTTCGTTCGACGTACTCAACAATAACGGCGACGCGGTGCAGGTCGGTGCCTGGCGTTTCGTGGGCGACGGCCACGGGCCGAAGGTGCATTTGCAGGCCGGGGTGCATGCCGACGAAATCGCCGGGATGCTGGTCTTGCATGTGTTGATGCAACGTCTTCATGTGGCTCAAGCACAGGGCCGGTTCAAGGGCAGTGTGACCGTGGTGCCACAGGCCAATCCCCTGGGCATCGGGCAGTTTTCCCAGGGGCGGATCCTCGGGCGACATCACGATGCGAGCGGACAGAACTTCAATCGCGGATTCGACCGGTCGGCGGCGATGGAACGACCTTCAACCAACGTTCAGCAGTGGCAAAAAAAACTGGTGCAACTGGCGGCGTCGGCGGACCTGATGCTCGACCTGCACACCGACGACGAAGCGCTGCCATACCTCTATGTACACCGCAGTTTCTGGCCCCGTGGCCGTGAACTGGCGGCGGCGATGAAGATGGACGTGGCGATCATCTGGGACGACGGCGGCGATGGCTCCTTCGAGGAGACCATCATTGCGCCGTGGCTACGCGACGGCACCACCGAAAAGCACATGGCCGCGACCCTGGAGCTGCGGGGGCAGGGCGACGTCAGTGATCGATTCGCCGAGCAGGATGCCGAGGGGCTGTATGCCTGGCTGTGCGCAAATGGGGTCATCGACGATGCGGTATCACCGGCTGACTGGCCCGTCGAAGCCGTGGACATGGGACACATGGAGACCATTCTTGCACCGCAACCGGGGGTGCTGATCTTTGAAAAGGAACTGGGCGATGTCGTCGAAGAAGGACAGCGTTTTGCACGAATCCTGCGTCGACCGGGTGATCCGAGCTCCGAAGTGGTGCTGTTCGCCGAGCAAACCGGGCGCCTGGTCACCTGCTATCGGGATCGTTTCATTTCCCAGGGTATGGGGGTGGCGAAGTTCACTGGCACTCGCTTGTCGCGGAACTGGAGTGGAGGATTGCTGGACCCGAACTAGAACCGGCAGAACCACCCTTTGTGGCAGGGGTAGTGGGGCGACGTTCACGACGGTGAATCATACGCCCCGGTTTATGTTCCTTTTACTGTCCGATCGAGAGGTCAGGAGGCACAATCGCACCACCCTTCATCACCACGGGGAGGGTCTCAAGGATCGAAATATCAGCAATCGGATCGCCGTCCACAGCAATCATGTCGGCGTAGCGACCCACACTGACGGCGCCTACATCCTGTTGCCAATTGAGCAAGTCCGCGGCGACCACGGTGGCGGACTGGATCGCCTGCATCGGCGTCATTCCGTACTTGACCATGTAGGAGAATTGTTTGGCATTCGTACCAATTGGATAGACACCCGCGTCGGTGCCATAGGCAATCTTCACCCCAGCCTTGACCGCTTTGCGAAAAGCCTGACGCTGTACGTCAGTGGTCTCGGTGTTCTTGCGCAAGTACTCCTCCGGCCAGTTTTCCTTGCGACCGACCTCATCGATGTAGTCACCGTTATAGATATCCATCACCAGGTAGGTGCCTTTTTCTTTCGCCATTTTGATGCCTTCGTCATCCAGCAACGATGCATGTTCAACAGATTTCACGCCGGCACGGATAGCGGCCTTGATTCCTTCCGCACCATGGGCATGCACGGTGGCATAGCTTTTGTGAATCTTGGCTTCCTCCACCACTGCGCGCATTTCTTCTTCGGTCATTTCCATTTGACCCGGTTCAGTCCCGACGGCCAGTACCGAGCCGGTTGCCATCATCTTGATGGTGTCCACGCCGTGCTGGAACAGGTAACGGGCTTTCAATTTCGCATCATTGGCATCACGATAAACCCCGACTCGCATATCAGCCGGAATTTCCACACCTGGCGCAAATCCCGTCACTTCCCCACCACCGCCCGCAACGGTGATGTACGCGCCGACCACGTTCATTCTTGGCCCCAGCACCCGGTTAGCGTTGATCGCATCACGAAGTGCGACATCGGTAAAGGCGCGGTAGGTGCCAAGGTCATGCACGGTTGTGAAACCCGCGCGCAACGTTTGATAGGCGTGTTTCGCGCCAATCAGCGCGACATCCTGAGGCGAATGCAGGAGCGGCTCTGCCACGTTGTTGGTCATATCCCAATCGGAGATATGCGTGTGCATATCGATCAGACCTGGCAACACGGTTTTGGTCGACCAATCGATGACTTTGCTATTGGCCGCTGGTGCACTCCACGGCTCCACGGCAACGATGCGCTCGCCCTCCACCTTGATGCGTTGATCGGTCAACACCTTGCCTCGCTCGACATCCACCAGGCGGCCGGCGTGAATGTAGACCGTGTCGGCTTGAGCCGTTAATGCCATCGACGAGAGTGTTACGGCCAACGCAATGCACTTTATTGAAAAGTTTTTCATGTAAGACCTCTTGTTTTGAACGCAGGGACATCTCTTCAAAATAGATCCAGCGGAAACTCCGTGATTATTCTTAGTTGTTTCACGCTGTCTCCGGTAAAGGCATGCTCGGCATAACGTACTCGTATGGACAGATTCTTCAGGGTACCCGTTTCAACTACGGTTTTCAGGTCGATATCTCGCTCTATCTGTTTATCTGCATGAGCGAAATAGGCGTATAGGCCGTCCGGGTCGACTTTCTCATTATCAATATCAAACCCATAGACATAACGAAGCCCAAGTGTTGTGCGCAACCCGCCAGTACTTCCGAAGTCATAGGCATAACCGAGCCCCACTGACTTTTCTCCGGGGCCATTGAAATCCCCATATTGCGAAGAGTTCGCCAGGTAGATGGAGTCCATGTAAGTGCCATCTGAGCCCATCAAATAGTCGAACGGTTGACTGCCGTGTATTTTTTGCAAGGACAACGTGTAAGTGTGCGGGCCGTTTCCATAAGCGGTCGCTAACGACCAGGCCGTGACGTTTATTGCACCGGCATTGGCCTGCCCTTCATCGAGTGAGCGATAGAGGTTGAAATCAAAGCTCAGTGTTTGTTCTGCTTCCAGAGGGAAGGTGTAATTGGCATTGACGTAGAACTGACGCCACAGATCGTCTGCGCGAGACGCATAAAAGGCAACGCTACCCTCATCGACGGGCTGGTACGTCAACCCGGCGTAGTCCACGTCGCCGGCGTCCACCCCGGCGTACCCGGCCATGAACCCCTCGTTGTGATTTGTGGTTGTATAACCTCGGGAGGAATAAAAATGCCCGATATCGATACTGACCTTATCGATATCATCACTTAATAATTGAAAGCCCCTTGTGGTCATCGGCATCAATCTTAAGTCGGGCGTTGCGAACACAGGATTATAAGGACGCAGATCGCCATACTTTATAACCGTGTTCGACCATTTCATCTTTACCGACGCATTCAGTGTAGAGGACTCTGTTCTTTCTCCCTCGCCGTCAGCGGGAAACATTCCCGTGCCCACCGTGCCACGCCCACCGTCCAACTTGTAAGCGGTGTAGGCACTTGCATCAACACCGAATCCGATATCGCCTTGGGTGAAACCGGATTGGTAGTCCAACTGGAAACCCTGTCCCCACCCTCGGGAATCGGGATAATCAGACAATGAGTTTCGATTGAAATACATATTGCGCGCAATCAACTTGGCGGCTCCACCCTCGACAAAACCTTCTTGGGTTTCCTCAGCCTGCGCTTGCAAAGAACTTGCGGACATCGAAAATATAAACAGACCCAACAGTGGACGCTTCTTCATTGGAGGCCTCTGGGCTTTGATTCTTATTGTTTTATAGACGCGCCTGTACAGCTCAGTGGTAATCAGTCTCCTGAAATCAAGCCATACCGGAATGTCTAGAGTCAGCGATCATTTCTACGGTGAGCAATAGCGTGGGAATTTGGTGAAGTATCGAATTCCATGCCGCTTGCAGAAGCTAAAAAAGAGGGGTGAGGCCGGCCCGACAAAGGCTGGCCTCGTACCGGGCTTAAACGGGTTTGAAGCAATAGGCAGCCAGTTTGTTGCCGTCCAGATCACGGGCATACGCAGCGTAGGCATTCGGTGCCCAACCACGTGGCCCAGGGAGGCCTTCACACGTACCGCCAGCGGCCAATGCTGCGGCATGAAACGCGTCGATTGCGGCACGCGTCGGTGCCTCGAAACTGACGGTCACACCATTGCCGACGCTGGCGGGTGCGCCGTCAGCCGGTTTTAAAACGAAAAAAGAAGGTGCATTCTCGCCCCAGATAGAACCGTTGTCTGCGAGGTCTGCGATACGTTTATGGCCAAGTTTGCCCAGCACGTTGTCGTAGAAGCTGCGGGCTTTATTCAAATCATTGGTGCCGACTGTAACGTGGGTAAAGACACTCATTTTTTAGCTCTCATTGATAGAAACGAGGTGGTCGATGTTGGCGCTAAGAATGTGCCCCGTTCATCTGAAACTACAGTGATGTATCTGCATTAATCCCATGTGAAGAGCGCATAGAAAACATGAGCTGCCGACTGCTATCCATCGAGCCAAGGTTGGCACTATCAGAGGAGCCAGATGCAGCGACTAGCTACGCGCGCCTCGGCAGATTTGAAGGACTGCTTTTGGCTGTGGATTCAACCGGTCGTCGCAACACAACTAAATTCTGTGTAAGCAGAAGGAGTGTTGCAGATGAAGCAGAGACCTCGGATCTATTACACCGAAAGCCAGGAAAAGCTGATGTGGGATCACTGGCAGAAAGGCGACTCTCTCCAGCATATCGCCCAACCGGCGACCCCAGGAGGGCCGGCGATGACGCCGGCGCCCTTATTGGTACCGTCGTTTCGCAAACTGATCAACATCACGACGCTTCCAGGAGCAGTTAAAACGACTCAGCAGCCTCTTAAAGTCCTTTGGACGGGGCAAAAAGAGCGGTTTTTACGCCGCTAACGCTTTCATCAAATCAGCGGTGCCGATGATTTTCATGACCCTTTTTAAATTGTAGGCGAGCACGTTCAGACTCATCTCTGCACTGACCCCGTTGAGCTTTCGCGTGAGAAAGTGCGTTGCACCCATCCATTGTTTGAGCGTCCCGAAGGGATACTCAACAGTCCGTTTTCGGGTCCGCATCATTTCCGGCGCGTTGCTCAGCCTGTTCTGCATTTCCTCCAGGACGGCTTCATGCTCCCAGCGTCGAACCCGCCGTTCCGTGCTCGGTGTGCACTGCGGTTTCATTGCGCAACCATTTCGAACTCCAGTAACGATGTTGACTAGCGCTCGACAGATTTACGTGGTCGGCTTGCGGGGTTCAAAAATGTAGCATCAGGACCGTTGGTTCGCTCCTCATATCATGCTGATCAGCAGATCAAGGGCGAGGAACGATCAACCTACGTACTTTCTTGAATTTTTACTCTATGGGCATCAAAGCATCGCCAAATGTCAAAGGCACTTTGTGAAGGAGGGACCAGATGAATAGGGTAGGGAACACACGCCTGGGACATGATCCAACATCGCCTGGCAGGACATCCGTATGGTAAGCATGAGTTGATTTCCTCGATAGAGCGCTCGCCCACAGAAGTGCGGGCGATCCTATTTGATGGCGGTATGATTCTCATACACCAGTGGTGGTCTCACTTTTTTTAATTCTGCCAGAACAGCTCGGCGCAAACTCGTGCCTTAAAACCATTATCGGCATCTTCTGCATCAGTAACTCCTTCGGCGCCACGAGGCCGTACTCGGCGATCAGCCCACGAATCTGATTGGCTTTGGCCGTCCGCTGTTCGATTCAGCCGGCCCGGATGCGATGCGTCGCTTGGATATCTTGTTGCTCAATCGTCTTGATGGCGACGAAACGCATGCTGGGGCGACTCATCGCCTCGCAGATTGCCTCGGCATCGTTGGCGTCGTTCTTGTTGCTCTTGACGTACGGTTTGACGAACTGCGGCGCGATCAGCTTCACCCGAAATCCGCGTGCTTGTAGTTGCCGAGCCCAATGATGCGCACCACCGCAACTTTCCATGCCGATTTCACAGCCAGGTTCGATCTTTTCCAACACCGTTTGCAGCCAGCGATCACGTGGCAGGTGCTGCCGCCAGACGGGTAGCTCGTGACAATCCACGCCGTGGATCTGAAACACGTTCTTGGCCAGGTCGACCCCAATGCGCATAAGCTTCATGTATGGACTACTTCTCACGGTTGACTGTGGTTCGTACTTTCAGTCTGGCACTCAAGATGCCGAAGTGAGGAGGAGTCCATCCCATTGCTTCTGGCCGGTAGCTGCATCTTGGACTCTAAAGCCACTTCCGGTCGCTTCTGGTCGATTTCAGCCTAAGGCAAACCCTTGAAGCTGACCCCCTGCAGCGATCGGTGAACACAAACGGCGCTCTGATCGTCGGTATGTTGCACACTGACGAGCGTTACTGGTCCTGCGCTGCACCCTCCAGTGCCGCGACTATCTGCCTCTCGATGTCCTTCTCATCCTGCCCGCGACCGAAGTGCTTGAGGTAGCGGCCTTGGCTGTCGAGCAGAAACAGGAGGGTCGAGTGGTCCATCATGTACTGGTCCGGCTTGTCTCTGGACGGCACTTTCTTGTAGTACACGTGATAAGCGTCGGTGATGCGGACAATGTCTTGCGCCGAGCCCGTCAAACCGACGAAGTCGCTGGCGAAGTAGCTCACGTATTCCTTGAGTTTTTTGGGCGTGTCACGCTCCGGGTCGATGGTGACGAAGATCGGCCGCACGGTGATGCCCTGCTGTTGTTGCAGTTGCCGACTGATACGGGCCATTTTCGCCAAGTCAGTAGGGCAAATGGCCGGGCAGGTCATGAACCCGAAGTACAGCAACGCCGGTTGGCCAAAGCTGCGTTCGGTGACCCGCTGGCCATTCTGGTTGGTGAGTTGGAACGGCCCGCCGATGTCGGTTCGGGTGGCGGCCATCGTGTTGGCGGCCAGCCCGATCAACAGCATTGCGGCTAACCACTTCATGGCTTAGTAACCCCCCGAATAGGTCAACGCCAGGCCCACCAGTTCAGACATCTGGCCATCTTCTTTCTGGGTGCCGGCGGACAGTCCGAGTTTGATCTGGCCGGTGATGTTGTAGGTCAGGCTCAACTCGTTGAGATAATCCTGCCGATCCGCGCCTCCCGTGGATTCTCGATGCTTGTCGGTGCGTGTCGCGCCCAATGCCCAGTCACCGAAATCGAAGGTCAGCGACGTGGTCAGGTAACGTGTGTCGTTGCCCTGAATCGCGTCTTCGTTCTCGACATCGGCGAACTCGATGAAGGGCACGATATCGAAATAGCTTCCGGCCAGCGTCGGCTCAAGATCCGTACTCGGCGCGTAAGCCCAGATGTAACGAGCTGACGCAATCTTGATGGTTTCATCGGCCGCGCCGCCAAAGGGTGGATCGGATTGCTCTACATCCTCACCCTGTTGGTTAAACATGTAGCCGAACTGCATTTCCAGATAGGGCACCGCCGGGATCGCCAACCAGTTCACCGTCAACGCATAGGAGTCGAGTTTGCCGGTATTCGAAGGACCGCCGTCGGTGCGCTGGAGCTTCTCACCATGGCGCAGGTAAGGCCGGCCGAGAAATGAATTGTCGGCGGTGTAGACACTGACATTGGGTTCGATCATGCCCAGGCGCTGATCGAAAAACCGATACGCCACCGTGCCGCCAAGCATGCCGTCGAGGTCGTAGGTGCTGACGAAATCTTCAGTGTAGAGGCCGGGCGCCTGATCCTGTGCCCGACCGAACGGCACATGGTACTTGCCGACCATGAACGCCGAGTTCGCGTTGTTCTGGTAATAGTTGAGGTCGTTGATCACCAGCCCCACGTCTTCAAAAAAACGTTTCTGCCCCGGTTCAGGCCCGTCGACGGGATTGATCTCGGTGGAAAACTGGATTTGCTGATCGTGTGTGAAGCGAAAGTAGAACGTGGTGTTGATGTCCGGGTAGGCATCCGTGCTATTGCGGTTACCGCCTTGGGGCGAATCGGCATGCACATGGTCAAACTGAAAGGTCGCGTCGTAATCCATGCCGACATTGGGGTACTGCCCGTCATCGGCCAGCGTCGACTCAACGCCGCACACCGTTCCCAGCAACAACACAGCCAAGCGATAGTTGCTCATGGCATCGCCCCTTTTACTTGATGAGCGGCTTGATCAGCGGGCTGGACGCTTTCGGGTCCTGTCCGGTGTTGCGCAGGTAGGAGCACAACTGGTTGTTTTCTCCGTAGAGCCCGCCCAAGGGTTCGAGCTTGACCGCCTGCTCGTAGTCCTCGGGCTTGACCACCTGAATCGCCTGCATCATGCCGCCGTCCTCGTGTTCGAGGATGTGGCAGTGGTAGACGAACTTGCCGAGGATCACCGGATCGCGAAACGGAATTCGCACGGTGATCGATCCCGTGGCGGGGATGAACACATTGTCCCGATAGCCGCTGAACTGCACCGGTATGCCATTGATCTCGGTGACCTGGAAATCCACCTGGTGAATATGAAACTGGTGCAATTCCTGGGACGGGTTGAACAGTCGCCACTCTTCCACGTCGCCGAGCTTGACCGTGGTGTTGACCCGGTCCAGTTCGAAGCGGGTGCCGTTGATCAAGAACGCGTTGGAATCGGTGTCCGAATCCTGAAAGGCGAACTGACGCGTCTTGTTCACCGCGATCTTGCTGAAGTCCTCTGCCGGCGGATAGGCGCTGGTGATCTGCCGGGTCGCAACCCGTTCACCGCTGGAACGCAACACCGCCAGCTTCGTCGCCGGGTAATCATCTCCGGCCGGGCCGGTGTTGCCGGAGCCTGTTTCGATTTCGTAGGAGCCTGCCGGCGGCCCGACCACTAACACGCTGAAACGCGCGGATGGCCCGATCAACACCTGATCGGTGTCGACCCTGCGCGTCACGGTATTGCCGTCGCGCGACAACACTTGCATCGACTGGCCGTTGATGCGAATCCGGAAGTATTGGTTGGCGGCAATGTTGATGAAATGCCAAAGCTGGGTTTCCCCGGGCTTGATGTCGATGATCGGCACTTCCTGGCCGTTGACGGTACGAATCGACGGGGCGCTGGTGATGATTTCGCTGGCGACTTTGCCGGTCAGGGTTTTCTGAAAATTACGCAGAACCAGGACCTGTTCCTTGATGCCCTTGAGTTCGGGGAACGGATCGAGCATGCCGTCGACGAGAATCGGCCCGGCAATCCCGGCGGACACCTGGCGCTGGGAACCACCATGGAAATGGCTGTGATACCAGTAGGCGCCAGGGCTGTGTTCGAGCGGCAGTTTGACGTTGTATTCGCCGACTTGATGGGGCTGGATCACGCGAAAAATATTATCGCCCTCATCCAGAGGCGACACCTGCATGCCGTGGAAATGCAGGTTGGTGATTTCGTCCATGCGGTTATCCAGACGAATCGCCATGGTCCCGCCCGGTCGCGTTCGAATCAGCGGCGAATCGTAGTCGCCGTTGAACACCAGGGAAACGTAACGCTCATTACCGACGTTGACCTGCTGTTCGGCCGCCGTCAGCGTGGCGTGGGTCACACCGCTGGCATCGTAGGTGAATTCGGGATTCTGGCGCAGAGGTTGGGGCGCACGCTCGACGGCATGCTGAGTTGCACAACCGGTCAATGTCAGCGCACAGATGCTCGCGCAGAAGACCAAGAGGCGGACGCTGAAAGCTCTGGCCATGATCGCGACCTTCGGTGGCTTGGCTATGAACTACGCGCGCAGTTCGTCGGTGCGTTGCCCAAGGGTGATCAGAAGACACCGCGCAATGCCACAAGCCAAGGCCGGCGTGGCTTTTAAGGGGGTTGCGCGTAACTTTTCGTAGTGTAGAACAGCGCAAGGGGGGCGCAAGTATTTGGATCCACGAATCGTTACCCAACCGATGAACAGCACTTCTTGATAATCATTGCCGTTACCCATCAGAGGTGTTTCTTGGCTTCCTTATCGATATGCCGGTCATCTTTATGGCGCTCTTTCTCCAATTCCTTGGCTTCTTTATCAATGTCCTTTCCGTCGCGATCGACATCTTTGTCTACGTCACGGACGCCGTCCCTGACGTCTTTCGCGACATCCCCTTCGGCTTGTGTAATGCCCGCGTGACACATCAGGCCCGCAGCCAACAGGGAAGCCACTAGAATTGCATTGAGGGATCGCATTTCAAAGCTCCTTTTTCATCAACGCAGTTGTGTAATTGCGAGATAAAAAATAGATGCAATGAACAAAGATTGCCAACCCGCTGGTCGCGCCTGTGCAGTGATCGACGGACTGCCCTGCAAGCATGTCGCGCAACCTTACGCCGAATATCTGATTGTTCTGGTTCGCAACCCACCGATTTACCGGCTGAGCCTACGCTTCACCTGATCAGATGAAAGGCCCTTTCTCCTATCAGGAATACTTCGTGTGGTGATCAATGTCCGGCAGGAGGACGTGATTCGGCAAAACCTGCTGGCGATCAACGCGATCGTTTATGTGACGACGTGCTTAATTGCTTATTGGGCGCTGCGGACACTCAAGGCTAAACGCAATTATCAACTGGAGCGAATAGCCGACGGGTTGTTTTTGCTCGGGCTGACCTTGACCACCCTTACGAGGGTTCATCACGTTTTCCATGTCGTAAGGGTTAAAACATGCGCTCTAACCCCGTGGCACGACACGCGCTTCACTGTTACTTTCTTCCGCCCCCTAGCGGCTCAATGGGAAGGCTGATGGCCAAAAGAAACCGCTGACGAAAGACTGCTAACGGCCCAGAGTGTGTAAAAACGCTTCATCAAAATTGAAGTTTGCGCATCTATGCGAAATCTGAAAATTATCGGCTGCTCAGCCGATTTAGATTTTTGCGGAGAAACGCGATTTTCAGTCCAACACTGGGCTCCAATCGCGCTGAAAAACGTTTTTACACAACCTCTGCCGGAAGCAACCTGTCGTGAAAAGCAGATTCGGACCGTTACCGTCATTGGGGAGGTATGCAAAATCTTCGCAGTGGCAGCCCGCGATGAGCAATCACTCCGTGCTTCTGCTGCGCAAGGCGCACCAGGTCCAGACGCCACCGCAAAAATCCACGACCCCGAATAGCATCAGCACCGGTTCGCTCAACTGTAACGCTACGAAAACCGTGAAGCTCACCAGCACCAGGGCGCGGGTATAGACGGACGCCCAGTAAACCTCAAGGCATTCACTGCGTGCGGCGAACCAGTAATAGATCCCGATGTTGAAAGCGAGCACGCCGACCACGCGGATCCACACTTCAGATGTCGCTTCCATCCCAAATAGCGTGATGATCAGGTTGGGCACCAGCATGAGCGCCAGTCCCAGCAGCATGAGATAGACCGCGAAGTATCTGAGCGAACGGGCGGCGCGAGACATGGTCTTCCTTAGGGCACGATAGGATGGCAAAGGTTAGCGTTACGCCGAGCGCCGAGCATGTTGGCGGACGTCAATCTGCGTGTGCGAACACGCCGTCCAGTCAGCGACAGGAAGGGTAACTTGCTACGTGCGGGGTCGGCTCCGGTCAGTACAGCAGCGAAATCGAAGAGGCGTTCCTTTTGCCCCCCGCCGTCAGCAGCCGTGCTGGGCGACATGATGACGCCCCGGAAACCAGGGAAGCCGCAACCCGCCACGCCATCGAGGATGCCTTGGTGCGGAGGGTGTTGGGCTACCGTCGAATCATCGGGTCCCGCGACGACGCAGCGCGGCCGGGCTGAAGTATTCGCCATCCGGAATCGCCTGGCCGAAGTCGATGCCGGTCGGCTCCTCGTTGTCCAGGTTCAGCGCGACATAGCGACGCGCCTGCAAGTCATGGAAGGCATCGATAGAGGTCCACGTCGTGGGTAGTTCATAGTGGTTTTTCAGATAGGCCAGCGATACACGCCACAACTCGCCACGGCCGTCATATTGGTCGACCTCCGCCGCTCCCCAACTGTCCTCGTCGAGGAACATCACCCGCTTGGAATAAATGTGTCGGGAACCTGGTTTCAGCGTGCCCTCGACCACCCACACCCGGTGCAGTTCGTAGCGCGTGTATTTCGGGTTCAGATGATTGGGCGTGAGCAGATCCTTGTACTTCACATCAGCCGCAGACAACCGGTAGTTGTTGTAGGGAATGTAGATCTCTTTCTTGCCCAGCAACTTCCAGTTGAAGCGGTCAGGGGCTCCGTTATACATGTCGGTATCGTCAGCCGTGCGCAGACCGTCGGAGGAGGCGATGGGGGTGTCGTAGGCCAGGGTGGGCGCGCGTCGTACGCGACGCTGACCGGCGCTGTAAGCCCAGGCCTGACGCGGTTCCTGGACCTGATCAAGGGTTTCATGAACCAGTGAGGCACTGCCCGCCAGGCGCGCCGGGCTTTTGGTGAAGGCCAGGTAATAAAACATGATGTTGCCCAGGTCGGCATAGCTTCCACCCGGTTGGTAGTACTTGAATAACGCTTCTTGCTCACTGATCACAGGGGTGTAGTCGCCGTTACGCTGAACCGCGGCTTCGGCGGAGCGACGCATAGCGTAAACGCCCCGGTAGCGAGCGATGTGGTTCCACACCGCTTCCACACCGCTTTGCGGGATCGGGAACGGAATGCCGCCAACGGCATCGACGAAGCCATTGCCATCGGCGACCAGTTTCGCCGTGGTGGCATTTTTAAAGGTGTTGTCGTATACCGACTGCGGCGCCGAGCCACTCCGACGGCTGGTATAAACCGGGATCTGGTAAGTCTCGGGATAGTTGTTGAACAGGGCGATCTGCCCGGGTGTCAGGTTGTTCTTGTACTGCTCCAGATTGGCTTTGGTTATGGTGAATAGTGGCTTGTCGTCCTTGAAAGGATCGATGTGGTGTTGCCCCGGCTTGAAGCCTGCCGGCTCCTGCGTTATTCCGCCAGTCCAGGCCGGAATGGTGCCCGCAGCATTGGCCGATTTTTCCGCACCGAATGGCGTCAAGGATGACTTTAGAGTGGCCGCGTCTTGCGGGGAAACCGCCGCCAGCGCGCTGACGCTGGACAGTGCCAGGGCCAACGCGGTACTGACAAGGATGCGCATGTTGCTCATTATTTTTTCTCCGTGAACTCAGAAGGAATACTTGACGTTGAAACCGACGTTGTCGCGGTCGCGCGCAGCGTTTTCCTGCCCGGCGCCATAGAACGAGGTGTACTGCAACTCCGCCTCCAGACTATTCATGTAGGCGGCCTTTAAACCCAGCGTGTAAGCCTTGCGCCCGGCGATGAAATTGCCGGCCTGGTAGGAGTTGCCGCTGAAGTCGTCCTTGTAGACGGCGTAAGGCGAGAGGTTCACCCCGGCGAAGACGTCGTTCCACGTGCCCGTCAACATGACGGTGGCGCCATAGGCGTTGCGGTTGACTTGATCGCTGCGGTCAAAGCCCGAGACATATGCGCCGTTGGAGCGTCCCGAGTAGTAGCGGGTCGACCCGTCGTAGGCTGTGTATTGCAGGCTGCTGCCGCGTATCTGCTCGGCCGCGACCTCGATCACACCCATCAACGAGCTGAACGACAGCGCCGGGCCGAAGTTGTAAAGACTGCCGATGGAGCTGTTGAAAGCCTCCACGCGCTCGTAGTCGTGGATTTGGCCGCCGAGGGCAACCTGCTGCCCGCCGACGTTGACCGTCTGACCACTGACGATCTTCCCGGCCTGGGCCAGCATGTCCCCCAGCAGATCATTGGTAGTGGCGACGCCGATTGGCAGGTTGGGGCGATAAGCGATCTCGCCGAACAGCGAGGCATCGCCCAGCGTGGTGTTGAAGCTCAGGCCGTACATGCGGATATTTTCAACGTATTCGCGCTTGGCCGTGGTCTGGTTGGCCAGGTCCACCGCCGCTGCGCCATTGACCAGGCCCAGTGTCTGAATCGCGTTGGCGTTGCCCGCGGCAGCCGCGTTGATTAGGTTGTTGTACGACGAGAAACCGCCCAAGCCTGCCATCTGGTTCATGTTGACGCCGGCATACGCCGGGTTCAAATCGGCATAGATCACCGGATCCTTGGCGTGGTAGTTGACGAAGTAGAAACCGAACTCGGTCGAGTTGAGCTGCTCGGCGATGTAGTGGAAGGCGGCACCGAACTGGCCATCGTTTTTCGCATTGATGTCCTGGCCGATGTTGGAGACTTTGAAGTAGCCGTTGGGGTCCAGGTAATTGGTGCCCTGCAATCCGGCAAAATGGCTGGCGGCCAGTTGCGGGTAGAGGCGCTGGAACGTTGGGTTGGAGAATGCATTGACGCGGGTATAACCGGTGTTGCCGCCGTCGGCGAACAGGTCGGTCTCGGAGAAAAATGTCCCTACGGGATCGAGACGGGTTTCTTTCCAGTTCCACTGGTAGAACGTGTCCATCGACAGGTTATCGGTCAGGCCGATGTTGAAGCTGACAGCTTCAACCGGCATCAGCACTTCCTTGACCTCGGCGCCCGGCAGGCGGAATTTGGAAGAGTCCACCGGGTTGGTTGTGTTCACTCCGCCACGGTAAAAGAGGCCTTCACCCCAGTTGAACACCTGGCGCCCCAGGCGTGCTGTCACCGGGTGCTCGGCAATGTCCCAGTTGCCGTAGACGTAGGCGTCGAGGATGTCCGCGCGACTGCCGGCAATGTCGCGGGTCTCCTGGGTGAAATGATCGTTCTGCGGATAAGACTGGCTCGGCTGCGCAGGCTGGTTGTGGTCGTAGTAGTTGTTGCGCTTGTCCATGATCTGCGTGTCATAGAACGCGGAACCACGCACGAACAGGCCGTAATTGTCGTAGGTCGCCCCCAAGTCGGAGGTGATCTTGTACACCTCTGAAGCGAGGCCGGGACTGAAATTCCGGTTGCCGTCGTTTGAGTTGACGTCATTGTTGGTCTTGTCCTGGCCTTGCACACGCCACAGCGCGCCGTAGGACACCGTCGTGTCCAATGAGCCGGTGACCTGATTGTCGAGGAAACTGAATTCAGCAGCCCTTGACTGTCCGCTGAGAATCAAGGGGAAAACACAGGCTAGGGCGGACCCGGCCTGCAAGCATCGCTTGCGGGAATTGGATTCCATCTGAACTGCTCCAACGACTGATTATTATTGTTTGCGTCATTAGCCGGGGCGCCACTTTGGCGCCCGGAGGTACTTATCGAAGCGGCGTGTCGCTTTCACATCGTGATGGTTTCCTCCATTCGATCCGCACAGCCGTCAGCGAGCCAGGGTCGCAGGCGAGCGCGATAGCGGTCCCGTACTGACAAGGCGTGCTATCCCCCAGGAAAGCGCGGCCAGCATTAACGTCAGGTGATAGATGTCGAGGCGAGCGATGCCATGCCATTCGCCACGGGCCCCGCCCACCAGTCTGGCAAAGATGAACAGCAGGCTGCCTGCGACTGCCAATGACCAGCGTCGCGAGCGGCCTGGCCAGGCGATGGCGACCAGTGCGAGCAGGTTGCCGGCCAAGGCCAATTGTTCCGGGACCCACAGCAGGACCGCGGCGCTGGCGATCAGCAGCAACCGATGGGGCGTGCGCTGCAAGCAGCCAACGGCGATCAACAGCAGGGCGATGCGTCCGGAAACAGCCGACATGGCTTGATGCGCAGGCTGCACCTGCTCAAGCCCGGCATACACCAGGGCGCCGGCCGTTGCGGTTGCCGCTATGAGCAGGAAGCCAATCGCACGCCAGCCTTGTCGGTCTTTCATGCTGACTGTGCATGCCCAGAGGCACGCGATGCACAGCAGCAGTTCGCAAATCACGCTGGTCATGACTCACGCCTCCACTGGCAACGGACGGCGCAGCGAACGCACAAGCGTACCCAGCAGCACCAGGCTAGCCACACAGAACAGCGTCATTACCCAGGCAATCGGCAAACCCCATTGCAGGTGGGCGATGGCCCCCGGGGTGGCCAACGAGCAAAGCCACAACACTTGCCAGCGACCATGCCCCGGTGCATTTTCGAGGGTGCGCCCCAGTACCCACAGCGAGGCCAGAATCCACGTCGCGCCGAGCACTTGCCAGGGCAGGCTGAGCTGAAAAGCCAGGGCAATGAAACTCAGCCCCAAAGGCATGACCAGCACCATCTGTAGCAAGCAATAGAGCGCAGTTGCGCTGGAAATACGCGGACGGTAGATGCGGAACGCGCTGATGTCATGTGGCGGGTGGGGCTTGAGGCGATGCGCTGCGGCAGGCCTCCAGCCGGGTGGGGCGAACCACATTTTGAAGCGATCCGCCCAGTTGTCCGCCAGCCGGAAATCCTCCAGAAGGCCCAGGTATTTGTGCAGGTTTGCCTTGATCGGATCGAAGGTTTTGAGCTGCCCATGGATGCCATAAATGATCGGCTCCTCGTGCGCCGGCCGTTCCTTGGCAAAGCTGCCGAAGAGGTGATCCCACAGCATCAGGACCCCGCCGTAATTGCGGTTCACGCAGTAGTCGTTCTGGCCGTGATGCACGCGGTGATTGGACGGCGAGGCGAAGCAGTAGTCGAACCAGCCGAGGCTTCCGATATGACGTGTGTGAATCCAGAACTGGTAACCCAACACCACGGCACCGCTGACGATGAACACGGTCGGTGGCAGACCGATGATCGCCAGCGACCAGTAGAAGAACCAGTTAGTGAAAAAACCGGTGCCGGTCTGACGCATCGCGGTCGAGTAGTTGAACTCTTCGCTGGAGTGATGCACGACGTGGGACGCCCAGACCAGATTGGTTTCATGGCCCATGCGGTGATGCCAGTAGTAGCAGAAGTCGTAGCCGATCAGGCCGATGGCCCAGACCCACCAGTGCGAGGTGGAAAGTTCGAAGACAGCGAGGTACTTGTATGCCAGCAAATACAGGCCGATGTTAAGCCCTTTGGCAAAGATGTTCAGAACCTGGCCACCGAGGCCGAGGGAGATACTCGAGAGGCTGTCGCTCAAGGCAAAGGTCTGGCGGCGACGCCAGAAGCTCCAGAGCAACTCCAGCAGAAGCAGCATGATGAACGCGGGGATCGCGTAGACGATGGCATTGGGCATTTTCTGCCTCCTTGTTATGTAGCAAGGAAGCTAACCTGATCCTCGTCCAACGGCTTGACGCTGGGCGTCAGGGTGCATGTTGGATGGCGCCAATTTACTGTTTGGAAATTGTCTTGCGAAAATCCGCCGGCGAAATACCCCGGGCTTGACGGAAGGCATGACTGAAAGCGCTGGCCTGCGAGAAGCCAAGCGTCAACGCGATATCCATGATGCTGGCATCGGTGCTGCGCAGATGATGGTCAGCCAGTTCCATGCGAATGGTCTCCAGCACCTGGGTGAAGCTTTCGCCTTCGGCTGCCAGTTTGCGCTGCAGCGTGCGCGGCGACATGGCGAGGTGGCTGGCGAGGTTTTCGAGGCTGAAGTCGCCGACGGACAGGTTTTCCACCAGCAATGCACGCAGGCGGCCAATCACGGACAACGGCGCGTAGGAGCGACCCAGTTGCACGGTTGCCTCCAGCAACAGACTTTTGTGGGTGCGCGGATCTGCGCCCTGCACCCGGGTTTTGAGCATCGATTCGGGAAATACCAGGGTGTTGCTACGGGCGCCGAACTGCACCGGGCAACCGAAGAAACGTTCGTAGTGGGAAGGGTCCCCTACCGCCGGATGTATCATCGTGACTTCGAGCAAGGGGTCGTTGCTGGCAATCAACCAGCGACCAAAGGAGGCCCACCCAGCCAGTACCGCTTCCTGGTAGAAGGCACAGTAGGGCTCCAGTTCGCTGATGCGCTGGTCTTCTATCAACACGCGGCCGTCGTTGATAGCAATGTGCGTCTGGCTCGACGGGCTATCGAAAACGATCTTGCCGAAACGCCGGATCATGCTCATCGACTCGCCGAGGGTGGCGCTGGTCATCGACACATAGCCAAGCACGCCATAGGTGCCCGGGCGCACCGCTGCACCCACCAGTAATCCGAAATGCGGCAGTCCGCTCATGGACGCCGAAAGCGCCAGCAGTGCTCTGAGTTGATGCATGGGAATGCGCAGAATCGGATCGGACAACCGCTCCCGTTGCAGGCCGATTCTGGCAAGCAACACTTCACCGTCGCAGCCATGCTGCTCGGCGATATCAAGGACGTGATTGACGAAAGCTGCACTGGAAGTGGCGGGACGCATGGGGCACAGAAGTCCGGTGATCCGGTTGGGGCCCGGATTCTAACAGCACGGGCATCGCCACTGCGAGCGACGCCCGTCTGCGAACTAGCCCCGACCCGTAACCGGAATACCGGCACCCGTGACGGCCGATGCCGCGTCCGAAAGCAGGAACAGGATGACCGCTACAAGCTGTGCTGGCGTCACCCAGCGATCATGCTCGGCATCGGGCATGGCGTGGCGATTCTGCGGTGTGTCGATGATGCTCGGCAGCACTGCGTTGACGGTGATTCCCTTGTCCTTGAGCTCTTCGGCGAGGGTTTCGGTGAGACGCAAGACGCCGGATTTGGACGCCGCATAGGCCCCCATTCCCAGCCCGGCTTTTGCCGCTGCGCCGGAACCGATATTGACGATGCGACCATTCGATGACTGAAGGATCAGCGGCAGCATGGCCTTGCTGGCATTCAATGCCGTACGCACATTCAGCTCGAAGAGCCGATCCCATGTTTGTGTTTCGCCATGTTGCACCGTTTCCCAGGCGAAACCTCCAGCCACGTTGACCAATCCGTCGAGCCGACCGAAATGCGCCTGGATACGTCTCGCCACTTCCTCGCAGTCGGCATAAGCAGTCAGGTCGACACCGGGTAGCACAAGCAGCTCCGACGATGAAGGTATCGCCGATGTTGCCTGATCGATCAGGACCACATGGGCGCCTTGGGCCGCAGCCATACGGGTCAGGGTTTCGCCCAGATTACCCAATGCCCCGGTGATCGCTACGACTCTTTGAGAGAGTGAATTATTCATCAATGCTTTCCTTCTTTCTGGTGTGCACACACGCTAATCAGGCCGGTGCTCTGCGTCATGCGTCAGTGCGCCAGATTGATTGCGCTCTCGCGCCAAATTCCAACGACAGCCAGACTGGCCTCCACGTGCATCGTGTTCTTGGCTTAACGTCCACCGGTGAAGCCTGATGGTTCCTCCGGACTCCAGCACCAAGAGCGATGGCGTGCGCCTGTATGAACAATATTTTTGCCCATTTTGGAGGCTCTTAGAGGTGAGCATTGGTCAGCTGATCACGGATCTACTACAGTGGATTCGAAGGTTTTTGCGTTTTGTTGGGAGGCGGCCGCGACCACGCATTCTATTTGTCGCATCATCGATGGAAGGGTTTCAGTATGAGAAATTCTTTAGTCGCCCTAACCCTGACGGTAGCCGCACTGATCAGTGCGCCAGTCATGGCCCAGCGACAAGGGGCTCCAGAGATCCAGAAGATAATGCAGTGCCCATTCCTGCTGCTTTCTGGCTATTTGTCCAGACCGTCATTTCCATGACTTTCGAGGGAAACACGCTCACGTTGAAAGGCGTGGCGGCGCAAACCCTCATGTTTGCTGACCGTCCCGAGCGTATGACGGGCGACGCAGCAACTGGCAAGTTCGTCAGCTTCTGGACTTCGGGCAAGAGTGACTTCGAAAAGGATCCGCCGAATGCCACCCTTTCAGTGACGGTCGAAGGCACACCACAGCTTGCTGTCGTCGGGCTTACCAACCCAAAGCTCAAAGGCGACACCCTGACTTATACCGTGAAGTTGCTTGACGGCACGCCGTCTGTCACAGGCCAACCTGCAACCCTGTTTATTGATTGGTGGTACGGACCGGGCCGGGGGCCACGCCATTACTGGCATGCCGGGCCTTGGGGACTGTACGGTGGTGGCCGTTGCTGGCGTGGACCGTATGGAGGGCTTTACTGCCGGCCGGCATGGGGCTATTGAGACTCGTTGTTTGTCCTTGCGCCGCAAGAAACAGAATCCGATGCCTGAGCAGGCATCGGATTTTCTTTTGCACCGTTGTCTTGATGTTCACTTCACTTGAAAGGCTGAACTGAATCGAGACGGGGGACATTAGTGAATGTTTCAAAACTTGCTCCGATAGTTGAAGTAGCGCTGTTCAGGCGGCGTTTTTTATATAACTACGTAAATGTCATCGTCCATGTGATAAAGCCTGCAACTCCCGTCGTCCAGGTCAGAGCGGCCAGAAAAAGCCCGTCAGTAAATTTTTCCAACAGGTGATTACGGTTAAATTGTCTAGTTCGCAATGACCAGTACGACAGAATCGTTGTGATCAGGTAGAAAATTGCGTTGATCGCAAGCAAGTCATCACCCAGGGTTCCCTCTTTTCTCAACGTGGTCACCACTTGGAAAATCCCGATTACCGTAATGCAGACGCCCACCATTGCGGATGAGGCGACAAAAATATGAACACAGATGTCTTCATTCAGACTGATGGAAGACTTTGTTTCTTTCATGGCATTTTCCCTCGCAGGGGTTAGGAAACCTGATATCAGAAACGCTAGGGCCATCCGTCTGGCCGATACAGATCAACCAAGCCGACGTATCAGCCAGTGTAGCGACTACCTTTCTTTCTTAGACAGATTGCTGCCCATCGCGGAGGGCTGCAACCGAACCAAAGCGTCATCGCCTTCACTGGCGCGGCTCACAACGGCCAGCTAACTGACCGGGGATTGAAAGGTGGGAAGCAGAACTGAAGACAAATACTTGAATACCTTGAGCGGACTGTCTTCAGTTTTTACATTTACTGCTTGGCTTTCGTTTGTTTGAGCGTATCAACGAATGACCCCTGGGCATTTTGAGTACAAGCTTCAATCACCTTTGGTGTCACCGTGAGGGTGCCATCGACATCCATTACGCCATCGACGGGCTTACCTGATTTAGTGAAACCTCGGCAAAAAAAACAGCATTGGGTTGATATTTCTCATCTATCTCCAGGAAGTCTCCACATGTCCACTTTTCGACAGGTTTGGAGGGGGCTTTCGCGGCCACGACCGTCGAGCTGGCAATTATTGCGAGGTAGGCTACAACCATTTGTTTTGCATTAATTGGATTATCCTCGATACAGAGTTGCGTGGTTAAGGATATGAATGTTCGTTAAAAAACATTCATGGGAATTCCCTATAGGTCAAAAAAGGAATTGTGCATGGCAGCCCTTTGGTGATCAACAGTGCGGCCAACTTCAATTATCTGTACTAGGTTGATAGTGACTTCGCTCATGAGCTGGAGAAGCGATATGCTGATTTCAAAGGTGATCGTGCTTTTGGGAATGTGCGTGGTGGCAGAGGTGAGTGCGCTGGAAACACCGTCAGACGTTCAGGCCTGCATTGCCTGTCACGGCGCAAACGGTGAAGGAACGCCCCAAGGCCCAATGCTTGCCGGACTTTCCGCGCCCTACATCAGTGCCCAGATCGAGAATTTCATTGCTGGACGGCGTAGCAATCCAATGATGTCGGCCGTTGCGCAAGGCTATAGCGATGTGAACTTACGCAATCAAGTCGCAGCATATTTCGCCGGGCAGGGCACAACGCCCAAGTTGCGCGTACGTGGCGAGCAAATAGAGACCACGCTTGCTGGGCAACTTTACTACCAGGGTGATCTGCGGCGCGATCTCCCGGCTTGCTACAGCTGCCACGGCCCCAGCGCCATCGGTAGTGGTCCGTTCCCTCGTTTGGCCGGACAACAAGCTGCTTATTTGAAAGAGCAGCTAATGGCCTGGAAACATGGGCAGCGAAGCGGTGATCCCGACAACATGATGGGCAACATAGCTCAGAAGTTGAGCGCGGATGACATAGTTGCATTGTCTGGCTACCTCTCAAGCATTCGATAAGGAGCAGAGGTCGATGACGACATGGCATGTGGTGATGGCGGTGTGGATAGCTTTTCCATTACTGGCGATGGCGGAGGGGCCAGACATGAGTGCCCAAGTTCCGGCACAGGCCAAGGCAGTTACGCCCGTCGACTTCGTACCTCGGGATCTGACAAAGGTCCCCGAAGGAGAATTCGGCGACAAGGTGCGCCGAGGATATGAACTGTTTGTTGACACTCAACAACTGAACGGCAGTTATGTCGGCAATCAACTCAACTGCACCAATTGCCATTTGAGCAACGGCGCAAAAGACTATTCGGCTCCGTTATGGGCAGCCTATCTCGCCTATCCATTATTTCGCGCAAAAGATAATCATGTCGATACTTTTGCAGAGCGCGTCCAGGCCTGTTTCATCTACTCCATGAACGGCAAGGCACCCGCCTTGGGCTCGTCGGAAGTGTTGGCGATATCCGCTTATTCGTACTGGATGCTGATGGGGGGATTGCTTGATAAGTCCGGCATGGCCGACACTCCCGTTCCTGAAATTACTGACAGTGAGTTGCAATCGGGTGGAAACGAGAAAACATTTGAGCTACCTGAGCCGATAGCGCAAAAGATTAAGACTATCGGCCGTCGGAACATGCCTGGTCGAGGGTTCGCAGCTTTGCCGGCATCACAGTCACCGCCTTCTCCTGATCGAGGGCGCCCGGTATACGTTCATTACTGTGCTGTTTGTCATGGCGCGAGAGGAGAGGGCACCGAGATGGGGGGCGTGCCGATCATGCCTGCGCTGTGGGGTGATGACTCCTATAACTGGGGGGCCGGCATGCATCGCATCAATACAGCCGCCCAATTCATTTTCGACAATATGCCGTTGGGAAAGGCTGTACAACTCACTCCGCAACAGGCTTGGGATGTAGCCGCCTACGTTAACAGTCAAGAGCGCCCGCAAGATCCGCGGTTCAAGGGCAACGTTGCCACCACGGCCAAAACGTTTCACCGCGGGGAGCAATGTTTTTATGGGCAAACTGTGGATGGTGCGATTTTAGGGACTGAAGCGCTTCCGCTCACGAAAAAGCCGAAGGACAACTGACAGTTTTTACCGGGCATTGGCGGATGCAGGTTTCAGTTGTTTGAAGGGCTGCTTTTGGCTCAGAGTGTGTAAAAACGCCTTCGCGGACACTTGCTATGATTTCTGAGGATTCATCGCAGGGATCGCCCATGAAGCGCTTTATCCAAGGTGAACATCGAGGCCAAGGCACCTATTTCCCGAGAGCCTCGACGACTACGTCAGCGATACCAATCCGGTGCGCGTAGTCGACGTCTTTGTCGACGAACTCGACCTGGTCAAACTGGGTTTTGAAGGCGTCATACCGGCAGATACTGGCCGGCCGGCTTACCACCCCGCGATCTTCCTGAAGATTTACATCTACGGCTATCTCAACCGCATTCAGTTGAGCCGGCGCCTGGAGCGAGAAGCCCAGCGTAACGTCGAATTGATGTGGCTAACCGGACGTTTGATGCCGGACTTCAAGACCATCGCCAACTTCCGAAAAGACAACAGCAAGGCCATCCGAGGCGTCTGTCGCCAGTTCGTTGTGCTGTGTCAGCAGTTGGGACTGTTTGGAGAACACCTGTTCGCCATCGATGGCAGCAAATTCAAAGCAGTCAACAACCGCGACCGCAACGCCAAACTGAAGCGGCGAATGGAAGAAATTGAATCGAGCATCAATCGTTACCTGACGGCACTCGATGCTGCCGATCGGCAAGAACCAACAGCTTCCGAGCCCAGTGCCGTGAGGCTGGAAGAGAAAATCGCCAAGCTCAAAACTCAAATGAAAGAGCTTCAGGCGATCGAAATCCAGCTCAATGAATCGCCGGATAAACAGGTCGCACTGACCGATCCAGACAGCCGCTCCATGATGACGCGCGGCACGGGAATCGTCGGCTACAACGTGCAGACAGCGGTCGATACTCAGCACCATTTGATCGGTGCCCATGAGGTGACCAACGTCGGTTCTGACCGCGATCAACTCAGCTCGATGGCCCAGCAGGCCCGCGAAGCGATGGCGTCAGAAGCGCTTTCGGTAGTAGCTGACCGAGGTTACTTCAAAAGCGAAGAAATCCTGGCTTGCCACGATGCAGGCATCACCGCCTATGTGCCCAAGCCGATGACCTCTGGAGCCAAAGCAGACGGGCGTTTCAATAACGATGCCTTCATCTATGACGCGGCAAAAAACGAATACATTTGCCCGGCTGGAGAGGCGCTGATCTGGCGCTATACCAACGTTGAAAAAGGCCTGACGTTGCACCGTTACTGGAGTTCGAAATGCCGGGGTTGCGCAATGAAACCGCAGTGCACACCGAGCACGGAACGGCGGGTTCGACGCTGGGAGCATGAAGCCGTCCTGGAGGAAATGCAGAACAGGCTGAGCAACGCGCCGGAAATGATGCGGACCCGAAAACGGACTGTTGAGCATCCCTTCGGGACGCTCAAACAATGGATGGGTGCAACGCACTTTCTCACGCGAAAGCTCAACGGGGTCAGTGCAGAGATGAGTCTGAACGTGCTCGCCTACAATTTAAAAAGGGTCATGAAAATCATCGGCACCGCTGATTTGATGAAAGCGTTAGCGGCGTAAAAACCGCTCTTTTTACCCCATCCAAAGGACTTTCAGAGGTTGTTGAGCCGTTTAGCTGTTCCTCAAAACGTCGTGATGTTGATCAGTTTTCGAAACGAAAGCACGGGCTGCTGACGTCGATACAGAAAACTCAATCTGACGTTTTTACACACTCTGGGCCGAAAGTTGCCGGTCATGAACGTCTGTTTCCGACAACGGCTATTTGCTTTAAGGCCACAAGCCTCTTAAGGCGCTGGCAGCACCCATGCCAACGGTATTGTTTGGATCATCATGTTCGTCAGTCCTAAAAGCTGCCCCCTCAATATGGTAGACCTTCGGTTCTTCCGAAAAATATTCCTCTAAACCCATCATGAACAGCCGATGGTCTTCACTCGCTTCGAAGCCCGGCGTGTGATCTTCGAGTGATTGCCATCTCACTATCAGGTTGAATAGCTCGGGGCTTTCGATCCCTTGCGCGAGCAGGTGGCCGCCGTAACCTTTGGCGCGGCTGAGCAAAGGAGCGACCTCGGCAAATGCACGTCGGAACATTTCAATGCGTTCTTTGTGAACGGGGAGCAGAGCGATCTCATAGATCATGGCGTTCCTCTAAATTGACTTGAACGATTAAAAGTACGCACTTACGAGATGAGCGATGGCTCGACTGCAATCGCGATTTTTCCTTGAATACCGTTGTTGAGACTTTCCAGCCGGGCATGGGCGAGGGGAATGTCGGCAAGCGAATAGACGGCGCCAGCGTGTGGCCGCAGCTGACCGCGCGCTATCAATGCGCTCAACTCATCAAGCTTGCCGCGGTTTTGCCTGGTGAAAACGAAGTGATAACTCGCGTTCTTGCCCCAGGCCTGAACGACGTTTTGTGGCTGTGCAATGTCCACGATCGTAACGACGCGGCCAAGTTGTGCGAGCACGTCGGGGCTACGTGACAATGTGTTGCCGCCGATGGTGTCGAACACAACATCAACGCCGCGGCCACCCGTTTCCCGAATGACGGCGTCAACATAATCTTCTTTTTCGTAGTCGATGATCACATCGGCACCCAAGCTGCGTGCGAACTCAACGTTTGCTTCGCGTACGGTTGTGAACACCCTTGCTCCCATAGCTTTCGCCAGCTGGATCGCGACATGACCGACGCCTCCCGCGCCGCCGTGTACAAGAATGCTTTCCCCGACCCTGAGCGCCGCACGCACGACCAGTGCTTCCCACGCCGTCCCGCCAACCAAGGTCAGGCTTGCCGCCTCAAGATGGCTCAGCGAGGGAGGCTTCTTCCCGATAATGCTTTCGGCAGCGACGTGGTACTCGGCATAACTTCCTGGCCCGTCAAATATTTGCGGGGTGTACCAGACTTCGTCTCCTGGAACGAGGGTCGTCACACCTGGCCCAACTTCTTCGACAACGCCAGATACGTCGTGTCCGGTAATGGCCGGCAGTTGCACCAGTTCGGGATAATCGCCGCGTCGAACCTGGTAATCCAATGGATTGATGGAGGTTGCGTGTACCCGGACCAGGACCTGTCCCGTGTGCGGCACGGGCTTGGGCACGTCGCAGAGTTCGAACGATTCAGGACCGCCAAATGATTTAAGTATCATCGCTTTCATAGTAAATCCTCGTATCGATAAAAAGAAATATCGAGATATCTCGATATATCGCGATAAAAAATTACAGATCTTTCCCAATGATCTCGGCAAGCGCACTGATGGTTGCTTCATTCCGTTTGTAGTAGGTCCACTGACCGATGCGCCTGACTTCGACCAGGCCCACTCGTTGCAACGTGGCAAGATAACCGGACACCGTTGACTGCGACAGTCCGATACCTTCTTGAATACTACTGACGCAGACTCCGACCGTGAGAACGTCACCTTCATCCTGCGGAGGGAAGTTCTTTGCGGGATCCTTCAAACCTTTCAAGATTTCAAGACGCGTAGGGTTTGAGAGGGCTTTGAATATTTCGATCAATTCCATGAGCTGAGGATATCGAGATTTATCGATATGTCAATGCGAAAGATTAGAACAATCTTGAGCTTCGAATTGCCAACGGTTTCGTAGGCTGGACCGAGTGTCTGCTTCTGGCCGTTTTCTGCCTATCGCGACTGACTGAAGTCGACTCAAGTTGCCGGTGGACCGCTGCACCTGTTGAGCCGTGTGGGCCCTGAGATCAGCCAACGAAACCAAGGGCGGCTCATCTGCCTAAACGCATGACCACTAGAAATTTGCATCATCACCCGCAGCTCCCCGTGGCCAGATTCGTCATAGGCGGCTAGAGATCTATAATCGAAATAATGCGATTAGTCGCAACACTTATTCCATGTCTGGCGAATGTGTGGGTGTAAGGCTCACAATCCATCTCGTTCGTAATTCTATAAGTAATCCTACAAGCCAGCGGTGTATCATCTGGCATCCACGCAATAAATTTGTGAGATTGAGTATTAAGTAGCAGCCTGATGTTGAAGTAAGACGGTTAAAGTTCCGATTAATGCCACTGACGCTTTATTTCCTGCCACTGGATTTCTGACACCCACTTATCTGCCACCGGAAAGAAAATATTCTCCTCAGCATCCATATGGTCGTAGTATTTCTTGATGAAGTCATCGATAGTGTCAGCGATTACTCTCGCCTCCTGAGTTGAGTCCTCCAACATCTTAAGCTGTCCAGCAATGCGCTCAAATGCTTGATGATCTCGCTCGATATCCTTGACCCGTTGGTGGATCGGTGCCTCAGTCGCTAGCAGGGCCTGCCGAATAAGCTCTTCATTTTCATGGTGGTGTCGCTCTGCATCACCATGCAAGGCTTCCAGCAGCTTAAACAACAGCTTGCCGTCATCGGCACCAGCGGATTCATGCCTCAACCTCCCCAGCAATCCTTTAATCTGAGTAATTTTGATAGCCACCTCATGATGATATATGTGCAGTTCTTTCAACAAAGCGTTCATATCAAATCCTCAACTACACCAAACCATCACAGCGAAAATATTATTAACCACCCACTCCGAGGATAGCCACACATATCAAATTCCATAACTTCTAATCTTTCCACCCCCAAGCACTCACCAGCGCGTATTAACCTTTTTATTATAGTCTGGCGCAAAACTCTCGCCCCCCAAAATTTGTCACCCTTGGATGAATTTGAAATAACAAGTGAATGTTCATATACGCTTTTGTATTTGCTTAAGGCGACGCTAAACCAACGCCCCTTGGCACACCGAGCACCGTCACCAGCCACCCGCGGGCGCCCTGCAATTGGGTTGCCGAGCAGACCAACCTGCTGGCGCTCAACGCCGCCATCGAAGCGGCTCGGGCGGGGGAGCAGGGGCGAGGCTCTGCCGTGGTCGCCGACGATGTTCGCCCTCTGGCGCAGCCTACAAGGACTTCGACCCAGCGCCTGTAATTTCTTAGGCAAAGCCGACAGGCAACTGTGGGCCGAGAGCTTCCTCTGGCTTTCACGCTTGAGTGGGCGCCTGTATTTCATAAATGCGGGGCATCTGTGTCTATCGAAAGGATCACTGGATGCGTACGGTCCACAGACATCCTTTCATTGATGAGGCAACCATGGACCTAACCGCTGTTCCCTTTGGTACGACTGATTGGTCGACTGTCGAACCTGTCGAGTATGTTGGACAGACGGGTACCGCCTATTGGCGGACCTGCCAGTTTGGTTCGACGCGTGTGAGGATGGTTGAATACAGTCCTGGCTATCTGGCCGACCACTGGTGCTGGAGAGGTCATATCCTGTTGTGCCTGGAAGGCGAGTTGCACACGGAGTTGGAGGATGGTCGTCAGTTCACACTCACCGCGGGGATGAGCTATCAGGTGGGCAGCAACGCTGAGGGACATCGATCTTTCAGCAGTACGGGTGCCAGGTTGTTCGTTGTGGATTAACGCTGGAATTAACCGCTATAGACCCAGACTGTGTGAAAACGCATGCGCCATTTTGAAGTCTGCGTTGCTACGTAAAATCTGCCAGCGTTTGGTTAATCAGCAGGCCGTAAATTTGAGTAGGAACGCGATTTTCGTTGCAGTCCTGACCGTCAAACCTACTTTAAAAAGGTTTCACACAACCTGGACCCAAAGCTGCCTGTCATAGCAGGCATTAACCGGCCAAAAACAGTCACTCCCTTGTAGTAACACGCCTATCTGTTACAGATATCAAGACTGGCGATTGGGCTGCTCGGACTTTTTTACCGAAGGTCCCGAGTTCAACCGAATCCTTTGTAGAACAAGCAGATAGACATGCTGGGTGAGGTTCGACCTCACCTGTACCTATGAACTATGAATTTTCGCTGGCTGACCACGTCGAGGGTAAACATGCGGAGCCTCGATTCTCTCCTTGAGCTTGGCAGCATAGTCCTGAGCACTTTTTTCATGCCGAAACTGCACTCGTCGGATGCCAAAACATACAGACCAAAGAGCTTCGCTTTGACAGGATAGATACTCGACCTTCACTGACATGATCATGTCTCCAAGGTGTGATCCAAGGGTTAAAAATGGATTTCAGCGTTCTTGAGTCCCAAGTCTCGAAGTTCGGCGATCAAGTCATCCAGATGCCCGAAAGACTCGACCTCCTCGTTGTCACCAACCAAGAAGTAACTTCTCCCTGCGTCCTTTTTGAAGAACACAATCCGCTCCTTGGGGTTGGTCGGGTTTGCGATCACATGGGTGTCAAAGGTCACGCCTTCGGCATGTTTGCTTTTCACAGCTTTACGATTCATGTCAGTCACCACGCTACACGCGCTCTCGAAATTTTCTATTTGCAGTGCCCGCCCGTTCAGCCCTATGCGAGTATTCACTATAAACATCTTCGGCCGCACGACGCAGTGGATCAAAGGCTTTTGGTATCCTGCAAGAAATTGGCTCGGAGCATTACCACGCCGACTTCAACACCGCGTTGGCTAAAGCTGTCAGTCACGTAGAGGGTACGTCGACAGGCACGCAGTTTGCTGTCGATGGCCAAGTTGAAGAGAGCCAGATCCCGTGTCTTCTCCGCGAGCTGGAGTCTGACCCGGATGGCCCAGATATCTCTGAATCGGAGCGGGGCTTTCTGCCCTACAAGCTTTCCCTTGTGCCAAGGCTGATGGCGATATTTAGCAATATTGTTCATGGCATGTCCTCCAGGTTGAGGGAGGACAAGGGTGGATCAGTCACAGTGCGTGGTGGTCGCTAACCGACCCAAAGCTGCCCTTCGTGAAGGATGGCTCTTGGCCGATTGGTGTCTTTCACGAAAGGCGTGAAGCGGTCGGTCGTTGCTGACAGAACCCCGTTAACCAATGAACACGCTCATGAGAGTGAAGGCTACCCCCATGGCAAAAATGCAGAGGACGAGCATCAAGGTAAGGATTATCGACACACTAAGCATCGAAATGACTCGCCGGGGAAATGGGGCTAGGGAATCACGATAGCTACAATTCTGTGATTCAGAATCTAAATCGCCCTCAAGTCCTTCATTCACACCGGTTTTGGCCGGTTAGGCCTGCTTTCAACCAAAAAATTTTGAATTCCTATCCCTCCTTGGCGGTTGTGAGGCAAGGTTTTTATCAATTTGTGACGAGCGAAAAGGTTCGGTGACTGAGGCGACGAAGCGGTACGCGCAGGCAGTGGAAGGCGTAGGTGCTGATCGCCATTACGCCAAGCGGCCCGTGACGACTTTTAACCGACCGTCCAGGTCGAGGTGATAACGCTGCAGATCTCGCGCCATGAACAGCTCGCCGGTGAAGAGTGCTGCTGCTTCCTTGTGTACATCTTCGATGGACGGACTTCGCTCGGGATTGCACTGGTAGCGCGCACTGAAGTGGGTAAGAACCAGATTGGGGATGCCTGCTGACTCGGCAAAACGCGCCACGGCGGCGGCGCTGCTGTGCCCGTAATTCTCGCGATTGTGATCGATCAATACCTGAGTGAAAGTAGCCTCATGTACCAGCACATTCGCACCGGCAGCCACCTCTGCCAACAGTTCAGGGGTATCGTTGTCGCCGCAGATAATAATGCGTTGAGCGGGGCGCGCAGGGCGCAAACATTGCTCCGTACGAAATATTCGTCCCGCGTGTTCAACCTCACGTCCATGCGCCAACTCGCCCCACAGCGGGCCACGAGGAATCCCTTCGGCATCCAGGCGTTGAATATCCAGTCGCGGATGAGGATCTGATTCGGCAAAAACATAGCCATGGCAGGGAACGCGATGAGAGAGGGCAACGGTGTTGACCTGAACCTTGCCATTTTGCCAGCCATTGAAGGTTTCGCTCGCGTGCAGATGCAATTCGAAGGGCAGCCAGGATTTGCTGACGGTCAGGCTGAGGCGCACCCAGGGATGTAGCGCAACCGGCATCACTATATCGAGTGGTTCGAGACGTCCCGACATGCCGGCACTGGCCAGCAAGCCGGGTAAGCCGAAGCAATGATCGCCATGTACATGGGTAATGAAGCAACCGCGTAGCTCTCGTAAAGACAGCGGGGTGCGCATCACTTGATGTTGAGTGGATTCACCGCAATCCACCAGATACCAACCCCTGCCAGAGGACTCTATGAGAGCGGTGCCACTCACATTTCGATTTCGGGTCGGAACACCTGATGAGGTACCCAGAAATATGAGATCCATGACCGACTCTTTATTGAATAGATTTGATAATCAGGCAGCGAGTGAAGCGCCGAACAAAATTTGTTCCCACTCTCATGTCTTCGACAGGCTGATCGGGCATTTGGCTCTGTAATACTTCAGTTTCGATGGTTGCTGAAGCGTATATCCACACCGTTTGTCCCTTGCGCTGCACTGGAACGTACTGGGTTACTCCAAAGAAAACCCACTGCCTTGAAGGATATGCTGCGGATGAGCATCTGGTTAACAAGCCTTGAGTCTTTTCGAGACAAAATAGCGGCCGATACCTCGGTACCAAGCTGTGGTGCCACGTCATGCGTCTGTGCCAGCTTCGGTCTTGCGCTTCTCCTCATGGCGCTACGTAAATCCGATACCCGCAACCTGGAAGACGAGCGAAAAAAAACCATCCATGAGGTGGAGCAACTAATGGACGTCATGAAGGCCCACGCCGACAATGATGTACGAGCGTTCAGTGCTTATATCGAAGAGCCACTGGCTGACGCTCAAGGTCATAGTCAGCAGCGAACCCTGGAAGTTACCCTAGGTGCACTCGCTGCAGCGAGAGGCTGCCTTCAAGGCATCGAACTTGCGCAGAGAGGCTTACCCTGTGTGAAGCCATTCTTGCAATGCGATGTGGTCGCCGCCGTCTTGATCATGCACGCAAGCCTCTCGGCGCTATTGCTGAATGTCGATTCGGATGTTGATCAGATCGTACCGTCGGCCAGGAGAACTGAACTGGCACATGACCGCTCCGACCTTCAGCAAAAAGCCGATGCAGTGCTAACTCGCGTCTGGCGTCAGGACAAATCGCTCCTGGCGTGAGCGCATAGGCAAGTCAGCAAGGGCCAATGAATGAGAGTAATCCGCAGCACGACGGTACAAATGTAGAGGTGATCATCATGCACTTGGTCGAGGTCTTCTTACCGCTCAACACCAACGATGGCACACCGCAGCCGATCGAGCTTTTCCGCCGTGTGCGGGAGCATTTGACCGACCAGTTCGGAGGAGTGACGGCGTTCATCCGCAATCCAGCGAAAGGTATCTCGTTACAGGTAGGCAACGAAAGATCAGAGGACGACATCATCATTTATGAGGTCATGGTGGAGGTTGTTGATCGGCTTTGGTGGCAAAGTTACAAACGTGATCTTGAAGAGCGTTTTCAACAGGAAGAAATTTTGATCCGTGCCACCGCCGTGAATCTCATTCGCTAACCCTCGGCATCTCACCCCAAATGCAGTGCATTCGGCAGAACTTCGATCTGCGCCCGAGTGTCCAGACCCTTACACGTTCCGATGGAATGCTTTGTCGGAAATGCTCGATGCACCGTTGAAGGCGAGGAACAACATGACGACAACAACCGACCCATTGCAGTCAATCACCTCAAACGTCTGTCCAGAGTGCTTCTGAAACTAGCCGAAATTCGGTAATTAACAGTTCGCGAGGTGATGGTGGGGTATATTCACGTGATACGTTACTAAAAATATATTAGGTAGAAACAGATCATGGCGGTGACACGGCGATTAGTTTTCGTTATTTTTTTAGCTTTAGGCGTGGTCCCATTGTTTTATTTGCTTTCTCCAGAGACAGCTTCACCGGTTGTCGCAGTGGATGGACGATGTGACGCTGCAAGTTTTCAACTTACAGTGCCTTCATCAGTATGTACGTGGATAAAGCGTAATAAATCCAGTGTTGTTACATTCGGTGTTGAGCTGACAGATATGCGAATAGTCCAGCCAGACATAGTCCGCGGTTCCCATATGATTGTGCGAATAATACCTGTTGAAACTCCGAGTACTCGGGGGCAAACAGCGCTAAAAGGGCTTGAGCCCACGTCTGTGACGGCAGGCCGAAGCGTATACAAGTATCTAGACGGGACCGTTTACCTGCTTCAGGGCATTGACGGAGCGTCCGTTTACATCAGTCGAGGGCTGACGACTTTTGAAGCCGACCGCCTCTACGGAAAAACGATTGAAGTGCGTTACCAATATGATGGCCAACGGGATGACTTTGAGGCGCTGGATACTCAAGTAGTTGAGCTTTTGAAGCGGGTCGATCTTCAGCAAGAGCCTTCTATGTGATGTGAAGAACTTGCTAAAGGATTTCTTTGGCATGCCACAACTTTCTTGTTTGAATGACCGCTTTTGACCGAGGCTGTGTAAAAACGTTTTAGGGCAGGTTTAACGGTCAAAACCAGAACGAAAATCGCGTTCCTACGCGAATTTCAGGTCTGGCTGACTAACCAAGTACTGGCAGATTTTACGTAGCAACGCAGACTTCAAAACGGTGCCTGCGTTTTTACACAGCCTGGGCCGTTAACTGTCACTCAGGCGTCATTAGGACTGCGAGCGTAAGCTTGATGAACTCCTCGTTCTTGTCGATGGTGTCCAAGGCGCCGCGCACGTTGTCGGCGACGTCAGCCGAGCCGCGGGCCTCGACCCAATTGGAAAGCTCCAAGATGGCGGCTTCAAGGGCGAGCTGGTTTTCGTTGATCTTGAATAGCAGGGAAGGGAGTAGGTCTAAATTTGGCATAGCGATTCCTCCGTGAAGAGGTCAGCGTAGCAGTGGCAGTTCTGGTTCGCGTCATTGCCATGTAGTGGGTTACAGCGTTTCTGGTGATCCTGTGATACAGCTAGTGGCCATGTGTCTGCACTTTTCAGCTACCATTGCGCATCTAGGAATAGTTAGCGACTACTCGCACGCGTTGCACATGGAAGGTAATCAATAACATGGATGGTGTGCGTTCTGTACAAGTTATCGCCGTGACCGGCGGAAAGGGCGGCGTCGGCAAGACGACGGTGGCTGTGAATCTTTCATTGGCGCTGGCGAAGTTTGGAAGGCGAGTCGTATTGCTTGATGGCGATCTTGGCTTGGCGAATATCGATGTCCTGTTGGGGCTTTCCACGCAGTACACGCTTACCGATTTAATCGAAGGTCGCTGTGAGCTATCCGATGTACTTTTGCGTGGGCCGGGCGGGATACGAATCGTCCCCGCGGCTTCAGGCATCCAGAGCATGGTGCATTTGTCTCCGACTCAGCACGCAGGTCTGATCCAGGCCTTCAGTGAAATCGGTGACAGTCTCGATGTGCTGGTGATTGACACAGCTGCAGGCATCGGCTCGTCGGTGGTCAGTCTCGTCCGGGCGGCCCACGAAGTCTTGCTGGTGGTCTGCGACGAACCGACCTCGATCACCGATGCCTACGCACTGATCAAACTGCTTAATCGTGATTACGGAATGGACCGTTTCCGGGTGCTGGTCAATATGGTGCAGAGCCCGAATGAAGGTCGCGCGCTGTTCGCTAAATTGGCCAAAGTCACCGATCTCTTCCTCGACGTAACCCTACGGTATGTGGGAGCGGTTCCGTACGATGTATGTGCGCGTAGGGCAGTGCAGAAGCAGCGAGCAGTCTACGAACACTTTCCGCGCTCCAAGTGCGCCGAAGCATTTCAGGAAATCGCTTTAAAGGTCGACGCTTGGCCTTTGCTGACTACCCCCAGAGGGCATATGGAGTTCTTCGTTGACCGACTCGTCCATAATTCGAGAGGGTGACATTTCTCTCCCTGCCGTAAGAGTGGTGCGATTGTGGTGTCCGCTTATGGCCGACTACTGCCCGTCGCTGCTGCGCAACCCATTGAACGCAGGGATTGATTCTATTGATTGATGATTGCTGCCGAACCAAGCACTTGAAGTTGTGCGTATTCAGATGAGGCGGTCGTGAGGGTAAACAACATTTTTCGTGTCGCGCTTGGAACTGACCATTCGTAGGAAAGAGTTTGAATTTGCCCATTTGCGGGAGATTGTGTTTGCTCGTTTTTTACCAGTGTTGAGATAAATGGAGAGGGTGGATTTGCGACCATTCCAGTGAACAGTTTTATAGCGGTCTCAGTACTTGCCCTGCGGACATGCACGGCGCAAAAATTCTTGCCGCTAGGAAGCGCGAGCACAAACGTTCCGTACTTGTCTGGAACAGACCAAGCGTCGCCAGGATTACCTGCCAGGAACAGTGCCGCCTTTTCGGGAGGAAGGCTTGGGATTGGCCTCAGCTTTTCTCGGAGTGCTTCCAGATTTGGAAGGTTCTTCATGCAAAGCGATGCGTAAATTTTGGCGAATGAGTTGGCTTGGTCGTCACCTTCGCTGGCAAGGCAAGCATTCGTACCTAGAGTGATCATGAGTAAGGTGGCGAAAAATCTGGACATGCAAATCCTCCCTGGAGATATCACGATCAAGCTAAGCAGGATTTCAAAAAGTTGCCATCCGAATAATTTGCCTCCGTAAACATGCAAGGAACAAAGGTTCGAGATTCAAATTAAAGAGTCCGCTTTTGGCCGTTCTCTGCCTCATACCTAGCAGTTATAGCTACCCAGTTTGGCTGTTCTGATGTGGGCGAATTCAGACGCCGTACTGCGGGTACGATGCGGCTGGGACCTAGCCTTGGATTCGATGGCGTTCAGCAGAATCCACCCTAAACCCTTGTTGCTTCGACAAACCTTTTTTCACCGCAATGCGCGCCGTTGTTTGCTCGGCGCGCATCACTCTTCGTTTCGGATATGGACATTAGCTTTGTCGATACTTTATCTCCGAACAGTATCGTAATCGTAGGGTTTAGTTCCATAGAAAGAATGGATTTCTGTTGCCCAAGACTCGTCGGCCATATTAGGCCAACTGTCCTTGTCAAAACCTGGTGCATTTTCCAAGCGTTCTTTCTCCACGTTTAGTACGAAGCGCTTATTTACTGTATCGAGTGTCAATGCGTTCCAAGGTACCGCAAACAGTTTTTCTCCCATGCTAAGAAAGCCACCAAAAGATAGAACAGCATAACTCACTCTACCGCTGCGAACATCCAGCATTATTTCCTTAATATCTCCCAAGTCTTCTTCATTATGGTTATAAACATCATTTCCAATGAGAGTATCTGCCCCCATCAGGTCGGGGCCAGGCCCCTGTTCTTCAGAGCCGGCATCTCGTAGGAGGTTGGTTTTGTACATGCCATAGGTATCGCGATCTTCGTAGTTCATTACTAACTCCTATCAGCAATCGTCAATCAATCAGAAAAATGTACCCACCGCCTTGATGGCTGTATTATTGGGAGTCACCCGCTTTCGAAAAAGTTGAATTTTTTTTCTGCCATGACGACGAATGGTAAGTTGGAGTAAAAAATCAATCAACTTTTAATTAGTGCGCTATCCATGTGTGATGCTTGTTTTTATTTTGGGTATTAACCAGATCGATATCATAGATGTTTGGATGAAGCGATTTCTCAATATGACAACTGGTTTGCATATGACTTCATAAATATGATGATTAAGTTTGGGTCGCTACTGCGACCAAACTTATTTGAATGATAGTTAATATAGGGGGAAGTCCAGCAACATCTGGAGCAGGACATAAAATTGGCAGGTGAATGTCTGCTCCTGGCCGTTTTCAGCCTGTCGCGACCGACTGAAAATGAGCCTGCCTGGACGTTGGAATCAATACCCGAGACCAGTGAATGGTCTTCTATCCCTTTAGTACCAGCGACATGTCTGGGTATTTGGCGCACATGAAATCGACGAATGCGCGAACCTTCGGAGCAGCAAGGCGTCTGGACGTGTGCAAGACCCAGAGCTCGGGTTCTACACCCGATACTGTGCCCCATTGGACCAACTCGCCACGGGCAAGCTGGTTCCATGCGATGGACTGTGGAATGAGGGCTGCACCGCCGCCCGCGATAGCCGCATCGCGGATCATCAGTAACGAAGAGAACCGCAATTTTGGAATCGGCTCCAGGACCAAGTGTCCTCCATCGAGTGTCCAGTTCGTGGGCTGGAAATTCAAAGCCACGATGCTAGGAACTGGTCTGATCGCGCCGGGCATTGGCTTAGGTACTTCAGGCGCAGCCACAACTACCAACCGGTCCTTGGCGAAGCACCGGCCGACCAAACTGCTGTCTGGGCTCGGGTTGATCCGAATGGCGACGTCAAATTGTTCCTCGACCAGGTCGACCAGGCGATCCTCCGCCACGACTTCGATTACGACCTCTGGGTAGGCCGCACAGAATTCGGCTCCAATGCGGCCCATCGCAAGCTGGGAGAACAGGACTGGGGCAGCGACACGCAAGCGTCCGCGAGGCGTCGAAACTCCCTCGCGGGCCGCCGTCATGGCTTCGGCCACCTCGCCCAACGGACCTTCGGTTCGAGCCATCAGCATCTCGCCGGCTTCGGTGAGCTTCAGACCGCGAGCGCTGCGCTCGATCAGCCTCACGCCCAGTTGTTCCTCAAGGTCGGAGATTCGGCGCGACAAGGTTGCTTTTGATATGCCGCTCGCACGGCTTGCCTTTCCCAGCCCCTCATTCGTTGCGACGAGCGTGAAATCGATCAGAGCGTTCAGGTTCATGGTGTTCCATTTTTGAAACGACGTATCTATATTTTGACGTCTTCGTTTTGCTAGTGCAACAGATTACCTTCTCGTCATCGGAACTCGATACGAGGAACTGCAATGAGCACTATTCAACGCGTTGTACTGGTCCGGGCATACGGCGGCGCTGACGCCGCGCAAGTGGCCGAGATCGAAAAGCCAGAACCAGGGCAAGGCCAGGTTCTGGTTCGAGTTCGAGCCGCCGGCGTGAACGGCATCGATTGGAAGGTCCGTGAAGGAAATGTGCGAAATGCTTTCCCGCTTCCATTGCCAATAGTACTGGGCGCCGAAATGGCGGGTGTTGTCGATGCTGTTGGCCCCGGTGCCTCTCGCTTCCGTGTTGGCGATCGCGTCATGGGCGCGGTGGGAGGGCTGGGCGCGTACGCAGAATTCGTGACGGTCAGTGACGCGAGCCTCTCCCGTACGCCTGAAGCTCTTGATGACGTCCATGCTGCCGCTATACCCGTAGCAGCCGTGGCGGCCTGGAATAGCCTCCATCATGCGGGGCCGATCCATCCAGGCCAGCGAATCCTTGTTCACGGCGCGGCAGGTGGGCTGGGCGCCTATGCCGTGCAGTTCGCCAAGCAGGCACACGCCGAGGTCTTTGCAACGGCGGGCACGGCTGACCTGGATTATGTGCGCAGTCTCGGCGCCGATCATGTCATCGATTATCAATCCCAACGTTTCGAGGACGTCGTCCGGGACATTGACCTGGTGCTCGACTATGTCGGGGGTGAGGTACTGGACCGATCTTGGCAGGTGCTGACGCAGAACGGCGTCATCGTCGGCACGTCATCCCCCGACATTCTGGCGCGCACGCCGGCGAATCGCCGAGGCCTCTGGTTCATGAACAAACCTGACCCCGAATTGCTAGAGAAGCTGGCCAAGGAAGTTGCCAGCGGCACGTTGCAGTTCAGGATCGGCGAGGTCGTTGGCTTCGCCGACATCCCCAAGGCAATTGAACGCAACCGTAGCGTTTCAGGGACTGGAAAAGTCGTTGCGGACTTCTCTCGCTGATCCACTCCATCTAATCACTGCAGGAGATTCATAATGAGCATTCTCGTTATTGGTGCCACGGGCACCATTGGTTCACTCATCACTCAGGGCCTTGCCGACGCGGGCGCCGAGGTCAAAGCCCTTGTGCGCCAACCTGGTAAGCGGGACTTCCCGGCAGGCGTCACTGAAGTTGTCGCAGACCTTACCGATGTACCTTCGATGCGCGTCGGGCTGTCGTCGGTGCGGACGCTGTTCCTGCTCAACGCCGTTACGCCCGATGAGGTCACCCAAGCCCTCATCACGCTGAACCTCGCTCAGGAGGCTGGCATCGAGCGCATCGTCTACCTGTCGGTGATTCATGCCGACAAGTTCACCAATGTTCCGCACTTCACCGGCAAGCATACGGTTGAGCGCATGATCGAAAGCCTCGACATCCCTGCAACCATCCTGCGCCCGGCTTACTTCATGCAAAACGATCGCATGGTCCAGCAGACGATTCAGAACTACTCGGTATACCCGATGCCAATCGGCTCGGCGGGCGTCTCGATGATAGATGCGCGCGACATCGCCGATGTCGCCGTTGCAGAGCTGCTGCGACGTGACAAGGCATCTTCTGCCCTGGATCGTGTAACGCTGGAGTTGGTCGGACCGCAAGCACTTACAGGTGCCTCCGTGGCGAAGATCTGGAGTTCCGCCCTGAGTCGCGAGATCGCCTACGGTGGTGATGATGTAGCAGCCTTCGAAGGACAAATGGCCTCGTACGGCCCCGCCTGGTTGGCTTATGACATGCGCCTGATGATGGCGGGTATCCAGAAGTTCGGCATGCAAGCAGCTGAAGGAACAGTGGACCGGCTACAGGCCATTATCGGGCACCCGCTGCGCACCTATGAAGACTTCGTCCGCGAGGCCATTGCTGAGGTTTAAACAGCTAGGGCAAGGGGACGGATTTATTTTGGGCCAGTGCGTTGCACCCATAATAAATCTGTCCTCGTTCGGGTTTGAACCCTCTAAAGAGAACACTACTATGAGCAACCAACCTTCCACTCAGTCGAACAACCCGAGCAGAGCTGTCAAGTACACGTCCCTCGGATTACGTCTTGTTGCCGCTGCGGCGTTCCTGGCAGCTGGCGGTGCCAAGCTTGCTGGAGTGCCAATGATGGTCGAGGTCTTCGAACATATTGGCTTGGGTCAGTGGTTCCGTACGGTGACGGGACTGGTCGAAGTAACCGGTGCTATCGCCTTACTGATACCCGTCACCGCAGGACTGGCCGGTCTGCTGCTGGCGGTCACCATGTGCTTTGCTACTTTCACCCACCTGTTCGTTATTGGCGGTAGTCCCGTACCGGCAATCGTGCTGATGCTGATCACGGCGAGTATCGCCTGGCTGCACCGCGCGAGAATCTGGAATCTTATCCGCTCAACGCAAGCCCGACTTTCCGGGAGCTGAAACCATGGCTATGTCCCCAACCAACCTTGATATGAATTCATCACGGCGTATAGCGCAGTACACGCGAGGAACGGTAGGTCATGGACCTATTACCCGTCTAATGAGCCCTTCGGATCTGGGACAGATTCTCAAGCCCTTTGTGTTCCTCGACATCTTTGACGTCAGTGGAGATGCCATCCATGCGATGGCCAGCATGCCTTTGCATCCCCATTCGGGTATAGCCACCGTGACGGTGTTTACAGAGGGTCGGGTGCGCTATAACGATCCGGACAACGGGGAGGGGACTATCGGTTATGGCGGTGTCGAATGGATGCGGGCCGGTGGAGGTATCTGGCATGGCAAAGAGCTGACTGCCGAGGAAGTTCCTCGCATTCAGGGATTTCAACTGTGGATCGCCTTGCCGGCAGAGCTCGAAAACGGTGAGCCTGAAAGTCGCTACATCGAGTCAGTGGGTTCCAATGAGGGCCAGCCTGCTCATATCATCCTCGGCAACTACCAAGGCGTGCAAAGCCCTGTCCCTGCGCCGAAGGACGTCAATTATTTGCTGGTTACTTTAAAGCCAGGAGAGCATTGGGTGTATCAGCCCCCGGCTGGGCACAGTGTCGGATGGCTCGCGCTCGCCAAGGGGGCGCTGAATGCTGGAAGCGTTATTCATGCTGGTGAGATGGTTAGTTTCGACTCCAGCGAGGCACCTATTACCCTACAGGCATCAAGCCGAGAGGACGCAGTATTCGTCTTGGGTTCAGCTGTACCCCATCCGCACCAGTTACACTTCGGATACTATTCTGTGCATACAAGTGCGCAGGCGCTTGAGGCGGGCGAGTGTCGCATAGCCGAGTTGGGTAAGAAGTTGAAGGATGCGGGGGACCGTCGTACAGAGTCGGGGACGATTCCGGTTTTCCGCTGACGGCTTGCAATCCATCGGCGGTTACCGGGCTTATGTCATCTGAATACTGCCGGCATCCCCTGATGGATTTACCTCGCCATTACTTGTCTACAACGTCTTTGATCTTACGGCGCATAAAGGATCTTGATTGATCAGCACGTTCTTTCCAGCGTCCGCTTTTGGCTGTGGATTCAACCGGTCGATGCAACAGATTGGCTGAATCGTTCAGCCGCGTCTCGCGGCGGCCACCTTGTTCACCGCGTCATCCCACGGAGGCGTTGAAGGGAACAGCTCAATCAGAAATGCGATGAATGCTTTCACGTTGGGGCTGCCTCGACGGCTTTCCGGCCACAAGGCGGTGATGGCGAAGCGTTCCACGGAGAACTGCGGGAGGACTGGAATCAATTCTCCACGGCGAACGTAGGGCGCAGCCACATAATGCGGTGAGATACCAATACCGCCCCCTGCGGCCAGTACCGCCGCGACCGCGTCGCTGGCATCAACGGTAAAAGCTGAATCTGGCGTCAGCTCAAGCTGCCTGTCACCCGCCTGATAGGGCCACCGCAAACTTTGCCCTGTACTCTGGTAACGAAAGTTCACGCACTCGTGATCGGCAAGATCCTCAGCAGTGAGCGGTATGCCTTTGCGCTGGAGATATTGAGGTGATGCAAACGCGCCGATTCGATGGGGCCCGAGAGGCCGTGAAACCAGGCGCGAATCCGCAAGGTTGCCCACTCGAACCGCCACGTCGATTCCTTGCTCGATGATGTCTGAATACTGATCTCCGAGCCTCAGATCGATTGCCAGATTGGGGTATTGCTCACGAAACCTGGGCAGTGCAGGCGCCAGGATGTTCAAACCGATGGGCAGCGGGGCAGTCACTTTCAAAACACCTGAAGGCTCGGCTCGGGAAGCGACGGCTGCCTGATCAATGTCTTCTACTTCTCGCAGAATCCGCAGGGCCCGTTCATAAAGGTCGCGCCCCTCCGGTGTGAGAATTAGCGAGCGCGTCGTGCGTGTGAACAGCATCAGCCCGAAATGCTCCTCAAGCCGTTGCACGCTTTTACTGATGGCAGAGGGGGACACCGAGAGGGCTCGCGCAGCAGCGGTGTAGCTGCCCAGCGAGGCCGCTCGTGCAAAGGCGATGAGCCCGGTTAAACGGTCTAAACCAATTTGTTCCTTCATGGCACTAGTAAAGCGACTTCGGCCCCAATTATCAATCTATCTTCATAGCTTTAGTCTCTCTCCATCGAACGCCATTCAGGTGTTCCAGCGGAGACTCATCATGACGATCACTCAAGCAATTCCAACTTCACTCGCCGACCGCACAGTGGTTATCTTCGGCGGCACCTCGGGGATCGGTCTGTCGACTGCCATTCAAGCGAAGGCCTCAGGCGCCAAGGTCATCGTGATTGGCTCGAACGCAGCTCGCGCCGAGCAAGCTGCAAGCGATCACGGTTTGGACGGATGGCGCGCGGCGGACGTGACCGACAACGCTGCTGTCGAAGCAGCACTGTCGGATATTCCCGTCGTCGACCATCTGGTACTGCTCGCCGGTACGTTTGTCGCCGCAACCGTACTCACCGCTGAAGTCGACTATCTGCACCGCGCGTTCGACGAGCGTATCTGGGCTGCGATCAGTGCAATCCGTGCCCTCGGTGACAGGCTCGCAAAAGACGGGTCGATTACCTTCATCTCCGGTTCTCTTGCGGATCGTCCCAATGCCTACGGCACTGCCGTACTCGCAGCTGCATCGGCAGCGATGGAAGCACTGGCTCGCGGACTGGCCCTGGAGCTGGCACCGATTCGCGTCAACACGCTGTCGCCCGGCCCGATCAACACACCGATCTTGGGCAAGGCCCTGGGCGAGGGTCGCGACGCGTTCGTAGCCTCTTTGGAGCAGATTTTGCCTTTGCATCGCCTGGGCACATCAGAGGAAGCAGGGTCGGCAGCCGTGTTTTTGATGACCAACACTTTCATGAACGGCGCCGTGCTCAACATTGATGGCGGCGCACGCCTGGTTTGATCCTGTCCATTAATCTGAGAGCTTATTCATGACCACGCTATTTGATCCCCTGCGCCTCGGCGCGCTCGACCTGCCGCAACGTATTTTGATGGCACCAATGACCCGGGCGCGCGGTACTCGCGACCACATTCCGACCGACATGATGGTGGAGTATTACCGTCAGCGAGCCAGCGCCGGTCTTATCATTTCCGAAGCCATTGGTATCAGCCAACAAGGTTTGGGATGGCCCTATGCGACAGGCCTCTGGCTGGACGAGCAGGTCGCTGGCTGGCGCAAAGTAACCGATGCGGTGCATGCCGCCGGCGGTCAAATCATCGCGCAGCTCTGGCACATGGGGCGTGTTGTGCACCCCAGTTTTCTGGGGGGTGGACAGCCGGTGTCGGCATCGGTGACCACCGCGCCGGGTCAGGCGCACACCTACGCAGGCAAGCAACCCTATACCCCAGCGCGTGCATTACCCTCGGAAGAAATCCCCGCGCTGCTGGAAGACTTTCGCCAAGCAACCCGCAATGCCATGAAGGCTGGCTTTGATGGCGTACAGATTCATGCGGCCAATGGTTACCTGATCGACCAGTTCCTGCGTGACAGCGAAAACTTCCGAACCGATGCGTATGGCGGTTCAATCGAAAATCGAATCCGCTTATTGAAAGAAGTTACGCAAGCGGTGGCGGAGGTCATCGGCACAGATCGAACGGGCGTCCGATTGACTCCAAGCAGCTATGAACAGGGTGTGCGTGACGGTGACCCCGAGCCATTGTTCAAGCGAGCGGCCGAGGTGCTGTCTTCGATTGGAATCGCTCATCTGGAATTACGCGAGCCTCCGCTGGACGGTACATTTGGCAAGTCCGAGCGCCCGCCGCTTGCCGGGGTAATCCGCGAGGTGTTCAGTGGGGTACTGATCCTCAACTCGGACTATGATTTTTCCCGTGCGCAGGCACATGTAGAGGCCGGGTTGGCGGACGCAATTGCTTTTGGGCGGCCCTTCATTGCTAACCCCGACCTTCCTCAACGATTAGCGCGGCAGTTGCCCCTTGCTCACAGCGAAATGAACACCTGGTTTACGCAAGGAAGAGATGGGTATTCGGACTATCCGATGTGGCAGAGCGTTTGAAGATGGCGAATCGAGGAGGGAGTGTCCGCTGATGGCCGTTCACTTTCAGTAGTCACGTCAACGCCTGTTGGTCATACAGCGGCAAGGCAGATGGGGGTAAGTGGATGTCACCTTCCCCCTCTCCACAGAGTTCGAATTCGCCACATTTATCGAGACCAGCCCATAAGAAAGGGCGTTTGATGATGCTTAGGACTGGCGTAGTCGCATGATGGCATCTGTGAGGGTTTGAGAGTTGATATCCAACGTTTCCATAGCTAGCGTTGCGTTAGTGGCGACACTATCTACTCCATTTGCTGAAAGCCACAAAGTAATTTCTTCGATGGCGGCAGCTAGGGCATGTTGGTTGTGCAGGAGTAATGTCAGTGCGTCGGCCGTTGCTATCTTGCTTTCTGAGCTATCCGACATGGCTATCATCCTTGAGTGGTGTGGGAGAGATCCTACTCAATATCGTCGCTGGTTACGATCGGGTTGGTCGTTCACAGACCTACCCAACTCTTTGCATTCGAATGGACCATTCATTTGCACCAAATTTTGACTCGCGCTTTTAAGTCTCGACCGGCAGCAGACGGCCAAAAGCAGCCGCTGGACAGACTAGTCTAATAGGTAGCGTCGCGGTTAAAACCGACAGTGATGTCGCCAGATAGTAGTTAGCCGATTAGTTGGAGGAGTCGCAATGACAAAAATCGATGTGAAATCCCGATTCGAAGCAAAGCTACTTCGTCCGGCAAAGCCTGGTAATGATACGTCGTGGGCGTTCGTAGTACTGCCAAGAGACGCGAGTGAACAGCTTCCGAGGCGAGGAAGGACGACAGTTGAAGGCACAATCAATGGGCACCCTTTCCAGGCAACCCTTGAGCCGGATGGTAAGCTGAGCCATTGGCTGCAGGTAAGTAGAGAGTTACTCGAAGCCGCAGGCGCGGTCGTTGGGGATGTCGTTACACTAGAGCTTACCCCTGTGAAGAAGGAACCCGAGCCTGACATCCCGGCAGATTTTCAGGAGGCACTGGCAGCAACTCCTGAGGCTCTTGAAGTCTGGAAGAATACGACGACCATCGCACGAGTAGACTGGATACACTGGCTTACTTCAGCCAAGCAACTCAAGACGCGCGCAAAACGAATTGGTGATACCTGCGATATGCTTGCATCCGGCAAGAAGCAGGTTTGCTGTTTCGACCAGTCCGGCTACTACAGTAAGGCCTTCCGTGCGCCCGAGGCAGAAAATCATTAAATGGAGCGCCTGGAAAACGAGTTGATTCAATGAGCATTAGAAATGACTGTGTGTGTGTGTATCGACACGATGTCTGATACCTTTCCCGCGCACCTGATCGCGTTTGATCGACGCTGATCCCATCAAGGAAGATAAAAACAATGAAAATATTATTCATCGCTTCGCTAGGAATTTTATCGCTAATTCAAACATCACCATCCTTCGCGGATAATGGTAATGGGAAGAATCTATATTTACAGAGATGTAGCATGTGCCACGGAACAGATCTCAAAGGAACAGGACCATTGGCTAATAAAAGCAATCCTCCTGCACCTGACCTTACAACAACCGCTTTTAAAAAAACGATCAAATGATTATCCGGGCGTTATTGTCTCATCGATAATACTTCGTCCAAACGGGGACTTGATTCCAAAAACTTTGCGAGAGAATGGTATAAAGCTGTCGCCGTACGCTTGGAGGATTAAGGATCTGCGCGATTTGAATCAATACATGAGTGGTGCAATTACAAAATATGCAAAGCAGTAATATTGATTGCCCACACACGTACTTATACTGCCCCCTTTGGCGAATGAGCTATTGAAATGGAAGTCATCTCATGTTTGAGCGTAATAAACTGGTTCCAGAATTAATGATTACCGACCTGGACAGGAGCCTGGCTTTTTGGGTGTCCTGCCTGGGATTCACAGTGGCTTATCAACGCCCGGAAGATGGATTCGCATACCTGGACCTGGATGGTGCCCAAGTCATGCTTGAGCAGGTTGATCCAAAGGCAGGCCAATGGCTGACTGCCCCCTTGAGCAAGCCATTTGGAAGAGGAATCAATCTGCAAATTGACGTGAAGGCAGTCGCACCCGTCATCCGGAAACTGGGCGAGATGGGATGTCCACTGTTTCGAGAGTGCAAAGACACTTGGTATCGAGCCGAAAGTGTTGAAGTGGGCCAGCGCGAATTCATCGTCCAGGATCCCGATGGGTACCTCGTAAGATTGGTCGAGCGTTTGGGCGAACGGCCGGCCTTTTCAATCTGAGCTCAGACGCGGATTCTTCATCCCCGTGCTGCTGGCAGAGGAATTCGCGTATCGCTTCGGCGGTTCGCCTGGCGCTGGTCACCACGAAAAAATGCCCCTCGCCCTGCAGGACGTACAGTTCGGCACGGCGAATGGTGCGGCGCAGGATGTGCGCGTTGTACAGCCGCACCAGGGTGTCGCGTTCGCCGGTGAGGATCAGCGTGCGCTGGCGCAGACGGAACAGCCGCAGCAGGCTGGTCCAGCCGACCAAGGCGGCGAGCTGGTAGTAATAGGTTCGCGGGTTGGCCGTGAGCATGCCGTTCACCACACCGAAGCGCAGCAGCGTCTGTATCGAATTGCGCGAGCCTTCCTGCTTGCGCAGTTTGGCGCTTTTATTCCTGCCAAAAAAATCCAGTATGTCGGCGGACTTCACCAGCATCGCCGGGCCGGCCGAGGTCGCTGCGAGGATGAGCCGGCGCACCATGCTCGGGTAACGCAGGGTGAATTCCTGCGCCAATGCACCGCCCCAACTCACGCCGAACACATCGACCTGGTCGACTCCCAATTGCTTGAGCATCTCGGCGATCAGGTCGGCATGGCGTGGCAGACGCATCGGCCAGCGCGGCATTTGCGATTTTCCGACCCCGGGCACGTCCAACGTTATGGTCCTGAAATCCGCCAGTTCATCGCGCAGGGGATCGAAGGTACGGATCAAACCACCCAGGCCGTTGAGCAACAGCAGCGGTGAGCCTTGGCCGCGGATTGAAACGTTCAACTGCAAGTCTTCAATGGTTAATTTTTGCGTTGTCATGGTTTCCCCCCCTTGGCCTGTTGTTAAGACAGCGTCTGGCGTGCATATGATCCGTGGCCACTTAGACGAGGAAAAATGTTCAACATCACCCGTGATGAAATTAATCAGTTGAACGACTTCGATCTGCGAGAGTTAGCGACTGCTGCCCTTCGTGACAGGCAGAAAACGGCCGATTCTGTTGAAAAAGTCGGGCATGGTTTCCACAGCATAAAAGTACGCGTTTGAGATTGAAATCTTTACTTTTAGCAGAGGATTCGGGACTCAGATTTCGCGTAGCTGCGTGCAAAAAAGGCGTTTTCAGCAATCAGTACGCGAGTAGCTTGGAAGGACCGACTTTTTCAACAGAATCGGCCAAAAGCCGCCATTCAATCTGTCTTCAGTTCCACAAGATACGTTGCTGTTCGACGATGGTTAATCCCTCTGGTCCCTGCGCCCTGCACAAAAGAGATGCGCAAAACCCAGCAGTGCCGTGTCCACGAAACGCTCATTGCTAGTGCCAGCGGGGAACTGCATAACGCCATGTATTACCAGCGACGCCAGTCCGTGCATATGTGACCAGCCAGCAAGGGCAGCTCCCCGTACCTCCCGGCTTTCAACGTCGAGCCTGAGAATCTCCGCGATGATGCGCTTGTTTTCACCAAATGCGTCTTCGCGGGCTACACGAAGCTCCGGGATCATTTCTCCAGAGGCGAATTCAGGGCCGAACATGAGTTGGTAAAGCGCCGGGTTGCTCCGTGCGAAGCTGAAGTAGGCCATCCATGCCTCTCGAAGTTTCTGCTCCTCCGTGGCGGCTAAATCCCTGGCAGCTAGCACCTTGGCAAGTTCTCGAAAACCTTGGGCGGCAAGATGCCCGAGGAGTTCGGCCCGGTTTGCATAGTGGTGATAGGCGGCGGTGGCGCTGACCCCGACCCTTTCGGAAACGGCGCGTAGCGAGAGCTTGGTGGGTCCCACCTCTTCGAGCATTTCCCAGGCGGCACTAAGCAGCAGCGGCGCTAGATTTCCCACGTGGTAGGTATCGCGTGTTCGTACGCTTGTTTTCGCCATCATCTACTCGATTCCAGAAAGTGGTGGGTAGGCCCTACGGGCGGGCGTCTTCATGGCGGAATCCTAACATGGCTAAGTATCTTGACACCGATAAGATACGAGCCTAGCCTCAGCTCACAACAAGTCCAAGGAGAAGCCATGTTCCTCTCGCTTTTCTGATCGAAGATCTCGAATCCTCTTTAGCACCCCACCGCCGGGCAGAGCGTGCATCGGATCGGTATTGCCAATGTTGCATCTGAACTGGACGCCAAGTCGGATCAACCACGGCTCGCGATTGGCCGCGGAGGTCTGATCTGCCTCCCCAGACCACCGCCCCCAACCCAAGTGACCAACAGGAGTTGAAAATGTCTGAACTCAAACTACACCCCCAAGCCACCGTGTCCCTCCAGCGCTGGCACACCATGATTGCGCAAGGCGACCTGAGCGCTTTGCCTGACCTGCTGGACTCGCAGGTCGTCTTCCGCTCCCTGGCGCACACCCCGTATTCCGGAGCGCCCGTGGTATCGACGATCCTCAATACCGTGATTAAGGTGTTCGAGGACTTCACCTATCACCGCGAACTAGCGACTGCCGACGCTCTCAGCGTGGTGCTGGAGTTCAGCGCCCGTGTCGGCGGCCGAGAGCTTAAGGGCATCGATATGATCCGCTTCAACGAGCAAGGCAAGATCGTCGATTTCGAGGTGATGATCCGACCTCTGAGTGGCGCGCAGGCTCTGGGTGAGGAGATGGGGCGGCGCCTGGGCGCTTATCTAGCAGCCAGCAAGAGCTGACCCACGGTGGTCCCAGCTCCTTTAAGGAAAGGAAGCGACCCTGTTTCCTCGGTATGGGTTCGAGGACATGGTGATTGCAGATCAAACGTGATGAGTCTACCGGAGCACGTATACAAGTTCTCATGTTGGGCTCTCGGGCTAATTCAATAGAGTCAGCCCTCAACTCAATACGATTACCCCAGTTTACGGGATGATTGAAGTCACACTCAGCATCCCGTTTTATCTGGCCACTATTGATTTTAGTAGGTTGCTCTTACGGTTAACAGAGGAAAACCATGTCGAGAATAAACGTGATATCCGGTGATTTTCTGGCAGGCGACGCCGAGTTCCAATCAGGTCTGTTCACCTTAAGATCCGTATTAAAACCGTATCTTAAATTAACGATACCCATATCAAACATAAAGGAATTGGAAGCAGCAACCGAAGAAGTCGTAAAAAAACAAGCAAGCATTATTCGATGGAGCCTGGCTAGAGTATTACTTTTAGGGCCGGTCGGGCTAGTTGCAGGTTGGTTGCTACGTGATAAAGAACGGGAAATAACCTTCTTCGCAATGTTTAAGGATGGCCGCTACCTTCTTGCTACAACAGATATCGACACTTACTCCAAGATATCCCAATCCCCACAAGTAACACGCAACCACTTTCCCCCTTCAAAGGCAGCCGCTAAGGCGGCAGGCCATCCTGTCCCTCCAGTGCTGGCACACCATGATTGCGCAAGGCGACCTGAGCGCATTGCCTGATCTGCGGACTCGCACTCGTTTTCCGCTCCCCCATGGCGCGCACCCCGTATCCTGGAGCGCTTTCTCAGAGACAGTTCTGAGTGTCAGCAAAGGGTCGGTTGCTGCCCTTCGCCAAAGGCAGATAACGGCCAAAAGCGGACTCTTTAATTTGAATCTCGAACCTTTGTTCCCTGCATGTTTACGGAGGCAAATTATTCGGATGGCAACTTTTTGAAATCCTGCTTAGCTTGATCGTGATATCTCCAGGGAGGATTTGCATGTCCAGATTTTTCGCCACCTTACTCATGATCACTCTAGGTACGAATGCTTGCCTTGCCAGCGAAGGTGACGACCAAGCCAACTCATTCGCCAAAATTTACGCATCGCTTTGCATGAAGAACCTTCCAAATCTGGAAGCACTCCGAGAAAAGCTGAGGCCAATCCCAAGCCTTCCTCCCGAAAAGGCGGCACTGTTCCTGGCAGGTAATCCTGGCGACGCTTGGTCTGTTCCAGACAAGTACGGAACGTTTGTGCTCGCGCTTCCTAGCGGCAAGAATTTTTGCGCCGTGCATGTCCGCAGGGCAAGTACTGAGACCGCTATAAAACTGTTCACTGGAATGGTCGCAAATCCACCCTCTCCATTTATCTCAACACTGGTAAAAAACGAGCAAACACAATCTCCCGCAAATGGGCAAATTCAAACTCTTTCCTACGAATGGTCAGTTCCAAGCGCGACACGAAAAATGTTGTTTACCCTCACGACCGCCTCATCTGAATCCGCACAACTTCAAGTGCTTGGTTCGGCAGCAATCATCAATCAATAGAATCAATCCCTGCGTTCAATGGGTTGCGCATCAGCGACGCGCAGTAGTCGGCCCATAGCGGGCATTTGAGAATCGTGCGCTCGCAGTCATGTTATGGTTAGAAACTGAAAGGTAATGTACGAAAATCAAACATGGATCTGGTTCAGCTCGCGCCTGCGACATATCACACAACGGACGACTACTGGCAGCTTCTTCGCGCAGGAGATGGCTCAATCTATGTCCTCGTCAACTGCGAGGCGTCTTTTGTGAGTTACGAATGTCTGATTAAGCTCAACGACGAGGAATTGCGCGACTACCAGGGCTTGGGCTGGCTGTCTATTCAGCATTTGGCTAACCGAATCAATTACTTTGTCGATGATTACAACGGTCGACGAATCACGGGACCTTTGCTCGAAGAAGCCATTCAGGCGTCGAAGCACTAGTCATCCCAAGACATCTGGCTAATGTTCGTCAGTCCGCAACTGGATGACGGCTAAGGGTCGTTTTCTGCCTGTTGTGACCGGCTGAAAACGACCCATATCTGCCGGTGAGCAACGGCAGAATTTCGCCGATAGCAGCCTTAGTGTTATTCACCTTAGACCCTGATTGCCAATGACTACAGATAAAAATCCACATGCATATAGCGGTCTTTCGAACTTGTAACGAAAACTCGATCGACTCAGGGTTGTGGAAAATGAAAGATCTACTACTCTGGAAGCAATATGCTTAACGGCAAACAATAAGTCATAATGAACGGTAACAACATGAATCAATATCTATGCTTTAACATGGTGCTGGTTCTATGTTTTTGGCTAAATGCTATCCAGTACTGTTATTCTGATGACTCTTTAAAGTGCTCCGTTATTGATGCTGCTGCCGACAAATGCGGAAATATGATTGATCCTAAAAAAGGACCAGTGGATGACGGATATTCGCCGTCAACTAAAAAAATTAATCATGTTATCCGCCTGATTGCAAAGTCGCAGGCTGGGAAAGATATAATATCTTTTAGGGCTCGACCACCTTCAAAAGATCCTGACAATTATGCGAAGTCCCTCGTTGGGCATATTTTTATGTATTTGGGAAAAGAACTACCAGACGGCACAACAGTTTACTATATGGTCGCTGGTTTCTACCCAGATAAAACAGGTAATGATAAAGTTCCAATATACTCATCAATAATTGGCCCCGGCCACGTAGAGTACGAATTCTCGGACATGGCTAGCTCTGTAAGCTACGACACATATGTAAGCGAGCAACAAGCAAGGATGATAGAGCAAATAGCGGAGAAGTGGGATAATAAAAATTATAACCTGTTTGATCAGAACTGTACAAACATGATTAAGGATGTGGCCAGTTATTTGGGGCTGAAGCTGGGCAATGAAAATTCGAGTCTTGAGTTTCCTACGAATGTTGTTGAAGGGCTTGCTAGATTAAATAATAAATACTCCGCTATTGAGCATCTACAAGGTGAAGCAAAGCGAGGAGAAGCTGTAATAGAAGAGGGAAGAAAAGATCACTTCAAGCACTTTAAAAATGGAGTAGATCAATCGCATCATGTGCCAGGTCGTCCGGGCGCAGCGGATAATTCCACTGTATGGCGCATTCCGCAATCTATGCAACCCGGGGGAAGCGGTGCATCAGGGGCGCGTGGAGGAGACGGATCTGGGGTTCGGGATGGCCCGAGTGGCGACTCAATTGACTGGAGAATGAAATATGAACCGAGGCAATATCCAACTGGTGGCGTTACGGTTTGTACAAGTGACAAGTTTGCTTGCCTATAGTGTCCTGGTTATTGCTGCCGAACCTTTTTTCTCTTCCAGAAGTCAATACTGTCCTATGATTAGCGGGATGCCTTGGAGAGATTATTTATCAGGGAATTTCGACGCCGGCAGCCCATTATATGTCCACATGGTAGGAATAAAATTCATATTTGCTAACCAAGTGCGAGATCCAGTGGCTATGTATAATGTTGATCCCGGAATATGTTACGGGGTGCGCTATATCAAGGAAGCTACCCCTGGATTTCCCAAAGGTTACTTTACATATAGGTTGTATGGATATGAGAGAAAAGAGTCAAATAAGCAGCAGGCAATACTGTCAATGGGGAAATCGGGTCTGGAAGGAAATCCAAATAGGTGGGAGGTTAATATAGATCAACATATTTTTATTTATAATTCTCTCGGCGAGATTTTTGATACTAAAGGAAGAAGAGTAGGTCAGATGTTTTGCTATACGGGAAATGATTGTGGTCAGTACAAGTATTAACGTTGCGTGTGTAAGAGTGTAGGTCATGAGTAATCCAGTGCATCTGATATCGCGGCAATGAAGTGCGCTGGTGTAGCTACCTCATGTAATCGATTTTAGTTGTCTGACCCAAGAGGCAGGTCACAGATCGATCCAGAGTGGAAATTTGGCTCCAAATCTATTGATCTGCTTGGCTTATTTACAGGCCAATAAAGCGTATGGAGAATTTGGTTGGTTTTAATTGGCAAAGCCCTTTGTCGGGCTGGTTTTCGAATAACGGAAGCAGTCTTTTTTTTAGAAAAAAGCGGGATAACAACTAGTTGCCGGTAGCTCCCGCTGCCCAGTGTCAGCTTCGTGTCGGAAGCTGCCCCTCTTGACCGGCGGCTTTTGGCCGATTGCTGTCTGTGGTGAGGGGCTCGGCGCGGATTGAAAACTGACGGACCCTGTCGATCGTGATTTGATCTAGGGCAGGTTGCTGATTTCGAGTCCGGTGAGCCGTGTCCTCCTACTCGAAAGCCAATGGGCGTAAATTGGAAACCTGGGACAGTTTTCAGCCGACAATAGAGCCGTTAACAGGTCAGCTCTCGGTCAGCGGCGACAGCTTGGCCACACCATCTTCATCCACCGATGCCTAATCGCCATTATGCGCAAGAAGTTGCGCACTTATTCCACGAAAAACCCCTCCAACATCGCTGAGAGCCATGCCCGCCGTGGCACTCCAGCCGAGTGCGCAAGAAGTTGCGCAGTACTGCGCAACTTCTTGCGCACTTTGTGGGGTGTCTTCCCTTGAAAATCACTCAAGCGATTGAAAAACCTCGGCCATCCCCCCGGTTTGATTGGTCCTCAACTTTTCTGGCACGCACCTTGATAAGTGTTAGGCACCCACCGGGCGATTTCGCCTCCCGGGCACCCTCATTTATTTAGCAAGGAGCACATCCATGGCTACACCAGCGTACATGTCCGTCACTGGCGAAAAACAAGGTCTGATCACTGCCGGCGCGTTCACCGCCGACTCGGTTGGCAACACCTACCAAGAAGGTCACGAAGACCAGGTCATGGTTCAGGCTTTCAACCACGACGTAATCATCCCGCGTGACCCGCAGTCCGGCCAACCGACCGGTCAGCGCGTACACAAACCAGTCGTGATTACCAAGGTCTACGACAAGTCTTCGCCACTGCTGCAAGCGGCTCTGACCTCCGGCGAGCGCATGAGCGAAATCGTTATCCAGTGGTTCCGTACTTCTGCTCAGGGTACCCAAGAGCACTACTACACCACCAAACTGGAAGACGCGATCATCGTCGCCATCAACAACAAAATGCACAACTGCCAGGACCCGTCGAACTCCCACTTCACGCACCTGGAAGAAGTGCAATTCACCTACCGCAAAATCACCTGGACCCACGAAGTATCCGGTACTTCGGGTTCCGATGACTGGCGTCAGCCGGTCGCCTAAATCAGGCCGACCGTCTCAAGCATCGGCCAGCTCTGCTGGTCGATGTTGTTTTCGCATTTCCAGAACCTATACAACCCCACACTGGTGCGGAAGCCATATACCGCTTTAATCAAGAAATTAAACTGATACCTGACATGTGTGGACTCTTTTTCTCACTCGACACACTCACTATTTTGCTAAGGAACAGTTAAATGCGTCAGAGGGATTTGAAGTTCACTTTTTCCGTGTTGTCAGGGCAAATGGAATTCGAGGTCGTAGAGTTCACGCTGGAGGAAGCCCTCTGTGAGCCTTATCGACTAATAGTCGAGCTGGCCAGCTACAACCCCAACATTGATTTTGGCAAGGTCCTCGATCAGCCAGCATTGCTCACGATCTGGCAAGGCGGCACGGCTGTGCGCCATGTTCATGGATTGGTGTCCAGCTTCACTCAAGGCAAAACGGGGTTCCGACGAACACGTTATCGCGCAGTGGTTGAGCCGCAACTCGCTCGACTTGCCTTGAGCTCTAACTGGCGTATCTTTCAGCAGAAAAATGTGCCTGAAATAATCAAGTCGCTATTGAGCGAACACGGCATTCTCGACTACCAGCAACACATTAACGCCGAACATTTGCCGCGCGAATACTGTGCCCAGGCCGGTGACACGGACCTCTATCTGTTCGATCGGCTTTCCAGTGAGGAAGGCCTGTTCTATTTCTTCAAATGTGATGCGACCACACACACGCTGATTCAGGGTGACAAGCTCTATGTTCAGGAGCGTATTCAGGGCGCTCCGGTGTTGTACACCACTGAACCGGCGGCGGATTCCATACAACCAGTCCTCTACGCGTTCAGTTACACCGAAAACGTACGTTCGGCCGAGCAGACGCAACGCGATTACACATTCAAGCGCCCATCCTTTGATCAACAACAAAACCTCGCCGCTGATGACCTGAAGCATCAGGCCCAGAACTATGAACGCTACGATTATCCAGGTCGCTACAAGGCCAGCGCCGCCGGTAAGCCCTTCACGCAGAATCGGCTACTAGGCCACCGTGGAGACGCTCAAATCGCCATTGTTGAAGGTGACGATCCGCGTTTGATCCCAGGGTTCTCTTTCCAGCTCTCTGGCCATCCCCGAGAAGATTTCAATCGTTGGTGGCGATCGGTAAGGATCACGCACAAGGGCGTGCAGCACGCCAGTCAGCAGGAAGAGTCCGCAGGCGCTGAAATGGGCGTGAGTTACGACTTCACCGCCGAGATCATTTCCGAAGAAACCGAGTGGCGAACTACGCCCCTGCCCAAACCCGTTATTGACGGGCCACAGATTGCTACGGTGGTAGGGCCAGAGGGAGAAGAGATTTACACGGATGAATTTGGCCGGGTGAAAGTCCAGTTTCCGTGGGACAGAGAAGGGAAAAACAACGAATTCAGTTCTTGCTGGGTTCGGGTGTCTCAGAACTGGGCGGGGGCGGATTGGGGCCATATGGCGATCCCACGTATTGGCCAGGAAGTCATCGTCGATTACCTCGATGGCGATTGCGATCAGCCGATCATCACTGGCCGCACGTACCGTGCGACGAATATGCCGCCTTACCAACTGCCCAATCACAAGATTCTCAGCACTATCAAAAGCAAAGAGTACAAGGGGACTCGGGCCAACGAACTGCGTATTGACGACACCACCAAACAGATCAGTGCAGCCTTGATGAGCGATCACGGCAGCACCGCTTTGCACCTGGGTTACCTGACCCATCCACGTCCGAGCGGCGGAGAGCCCCGAGGCGAAGGTTTCGAGTTGCGCACGGATGAACATGGCGCGCTTCGGGCGGCCAAGGGCTTGTTACTCAGTACCGAGGAACAAATGAATGCCAGCGGCGGGCACCTCAATCGAGCTTCTGTGGTTCAGGTCCTGGAGGCGGCGCTGAAACTGGCCAAGGACTTGGGCGACTATGCCCAGGACAATCAGGGCGTGGGCCATGATACCGAACCCCAGAAGACGCTAAGCGATGCGGTCCGCGACTTGGGCAACGGCGCAAACGATGAGTCGGGGAAGAGCAACGGAGGGAAGCCGGCGATTGCCGTGAGCGGTGAGGCCGGTATCGCGGCGGCATCGCCCAACAGCGTCACTGTGGCGGCCGGTGGACACATCGACACTGTTGCCCAACAGAATCAGCAACAGACATCGGGTCAGAAATTTGTCCTAAACGCCGGTACCGACCTGGGGATGTTTGCCCACAGCGGCGAAATGCGTCAGATCACTCACCAGGGCCCAATGCTGTTGCAGGCTCAGAAGAACAACATCCGCTTGGAGGCGGACCAGAGTGTGGAAGTCAGCGCGAGCAATCAGCACGTGCTGATCTCGGCCAAAGAGCACATCACGCTGATGTGCGGCGGGGCTTACATCACTCTCAAGGGTGGCAATATCGAATTGGGAATGCCAGGCAACCTGATCGTCAAGGCGGCCAAACACAGCCTGCTCGGCGCGACCAGCCTGGAAGCGGAGCTGCCAAAATTCAAAGTAGGCGATACCCAGCGACGGTTCATGCTCAAGCAGATCGATGGAAAATCGGCGATGCCTAACATGCCGTACAAAATCACCTTGTCCAGCGGCGAAGTGGTCGAAGGGGTGACCGATGCACAGGGCGCCACGCAGCTGTTGCAGAAGGATGCCATGAACATCGCCAACGTGGCCATGCATAAGCCTCCATCCTCCTGAAACGATTTTCTGGACCACCCATCCGGGCTGCATCAAGGCAAGGAGTATCGATGAGAAAGCTCAACCGCTCTCTGGGCGTATTACTTGGCGCGAGCCTGTCCGTCGGGGCGCATGCCGCCCCGGTAAAGTTCACCGACTACCGTGCTTTCTATCAGTCGTTGGGCGACAACCTGTTTGCGGGGGCTGGGACCGACTTGGCAATGCCTTGCTCGGAATTGCCGAGGCATTGTCTCTGGGTCAATGCCATGCGTCCGGCTTATGAACGTTATGACCAGGCGCTGTGGACTGCGCCGGACGGGTTGCCCCTGAAACCTGTCAAAGGCACACCCGAGATTGTCTTTGATGGAGACGCCCTGGCGATTGGCAAGCAGCGCTGGCCGCTGCGAGACGTCATCAACCTCACACCCCCGGCATGGCGCGTCGGTAACTCCATCGATCCGGAAAACCTGGCGCTGCTCAGGGCTTGGCGCCAGGGCACCTCGGCGTGCCTGGAAATGCAATACGTCAGCAATGGCCGGGGTGATCGCTACACCCAAGTGTTGTTGGTACACGGCCAACACCTCTACGCGTTGCCGCAGTTGTTTGCATCCTGTGCTGCGATTCGCAAGGCGCCACAAAGCCAGTTCAGCTATCCGAACAATTCGTACCTTGGGTCCGAGCAAGAAAACAACCCGGTCGGGCTGCAGATAGATTACTTACTGTCTGATGGCAAAACACCGGTTGCACGCTACCTATTGCACTTCCTAAATCAGGGAGACCCCTTCGTCTTCGAGCCTGAACGCCAATAGGCGGCAGTTTGGTAACCCGACATGACCCTGATAATTTTCAAGGAGGAATTGAGCGATGACTGAAGCTGTCCAGAACAAAAAAATCTGTTCCACGCAATCGATCACCATGCCCAGCGGTGGCGATGTACATCTCATTCCGCCGCCACCGAAGCCTTGTGTGACCATCGTCGTACACGGCGTCAACGATCTGGCCGGGTGCTACGAGCGCATCGAACGTGGCCTGTGCCAAGGGTTGAATGAACGTCTCGATATGCCGCGCACGCTACCCAATGGGGCGAATAATCCGGGATTTCTGATGCCGGCCAGCTACAGCTTGCCCTCCGACGATGACGGCACGGCAATCAACCCCGATGCCGTGTACTTCCGACGAAAGTTCGGTGCCTCCAGTGATGGATGCCAACCACGCAGTGTGGTTGTCCCGTTCTATTGGGGGTTTCGCGAGGAAGAAGACTTCATCCAAAAAACCGAGGCCCACGGTCAATGGCTGGACCGTGACGGTAATCGCCTGGACAAGGCCGGGACCAAGGAAGGAGGTCAGTTCGCCAATGCCACCACCAACCTGCCTGATATGTGGGGCAAGGGCTTCAACGGCATGCTGCTCGGCTTTATCTCGCTCAACAAAATAGGGGGCACAATGACCCACCCCCTGTTTTCAGCCGCCAGCCGTCGCTACATGGTTTTGGCTGCCATGCGTTTGGCCATGTTGATCAAGATCATTCGCAAACGTCATCCGAACGATACGGTCAATGTGGTTGGGCACAGCCAGGGCACGCTCCTCACGCTGTTGGCCCATGCATTCCTCAAAGAGGACGGTGCCAAACCCGCTGATGGCGTGGTTATGTTCAACTCACCCTACAGCCTGTTTCAGCCCAATATGGATAAAGTCCAGAAATGGGGCGGGCAGCAAACGACGGGCGCTCGTATCGCCACGCTTAATGGCATATTGCAATTCATTGCTGGCAGCCCTAATCCGGCTCCGGTGCTGTCGGGCGTGGCGCTTAAAAACATTCAGGGTTACGGGGCTATTGGCGGGCCTGGCTGGACGGGCACCTCAGCGTGTGAAACCACGATCCGCGGGCAAAAGATTACCTTCAACGAACGGGACAATCGCGGCTGTACCTTTCTCTATTTCACGCCCCAGGATCAGGTCGTCGGCCTTAAAAACGTCCAGGGGATTGGCTGGCAGGGGGTTGGTGAAGAGGTTGACGGCCGACCCGCGCGCAAGGTGCTTCCACAACGTTTCCACCAGCGCGTATTTACCCTGCGCAAGCGTAATAGCGAGAAGGAAAAGGTCGGTTCGCATGTGCCTCCTTACGTCTATCTCTTACGTCTGGATAGCGAACACCCTTGGGAAGACACCGGGCTGGGTTTCATGGATCGGTTGCCGAACGGAGGCCTTGACAAGAACGCCAGCGTGATACTGACTGCTCCGCAATTGCCGGTACCAGCGGAGGTGGACTTTTCTACTGACGGTGTCGTTACAGCCCCTGGCGAAGATTCAAAAAGTGGTGTGTACCAGATCAAGAACACCCTGGACCCTGTCGATGCCTCGATCGGCGTGGCCAATGGCGGCTGGGAGCCGGAAGAAGCGCGCCGCAGCCGCCAGGAGACCATGGCAGAGGCATTGGCCTTCAAATATGGACGAGATGTCCAGAGTGTTGAAAAGGCCCGCAATGAAGGCAAGGAAGCCTCTCAATGCGCCCATGTGTTTGTCGCTCGGGCTCAAGGCAATGGCATGGTCCTGATCACTCGTGGAGAAACGCCCTACGAGGCACGCCTGCGTCTGCAAGGTGAGGAATACTCGGAGGCTCAGTCTTTTCACTCTTCCATCCCGAACAATCCTGAACACAGTCGTCAAGTGCTGGCCTATGACGTGGCGATTGGTGCGGGTGAAAGCGTTGATGATGCGACGTTCTACGCGTACCTGTGCCGTGTTGCGGATTGGCGGCTGGATTGTGGGAACACCCGCACCAAAGGCAGGGCCCAGGCTGACGCGGAATTACAGAGTGACGGACCGGATGATGACGTGGAGGCGCTCTATCTTCAGGATGAAAACAAACCGCTGATCGACGCCACGGCGATCTATCGAAAGAGTGGCAAGCCGCCTGACGCCGTGAAGGATCAGATGCCCGCTTTGGTGGCCACGCAGACCCGGACTGAACTTAAGGATGGCGAGCCCATTCGTTTTGGTGGTGTCCCTTGATGCGCAAACTCTTTACGTACCTGTCTTTCACCAGCCTTCTGCTGACCAGTCATCTGGCTCAATCGGCTGAACATTCATTGACGGCTAGCCGTTGCTTTGCCAGCCCGGCTTCGCCCGTGGCTGCCTATACTTCGGCCAAGGAGGCCGCCGCCATGCCTGCTGATACTCGTTACCGCGCCCCTGCCACTTCGCCTCGCCTGGAAACACTCGATGTGCTCAGCATCGGAATGAGCCTTGACGTCTACCGCCAAGGCCAGGCCTGGCAGACCTTGCAAGAACAAAATGCCAAACAATCCGAAGCCCTGCACGTCGGCAGCATCCTGCCCATGGACCCGAAGAAGTACCCGGTAACCGCCGATGACAAGGATGCCGCCTCTGAGAAGAGGGAAGCAGATGCCTTGGAGTTGGGCTTGCGCGATTTCCTGGAGAAATGGTCCATTCCGACCGTAACCGTGGTTCGTGGCTGGAAACCCGATACACCGAATCTGCGCTTTACGCCTGAAAGAACCCAGAAAAGCCTGTCGGTGATGGTCAACGACCTGCGCGGCCCCGCCGGGTTGCACTGGCATCGCATTCGTAATGTGCAGGACGGAATTGTCTGCAGTGATACCCCCGAAAATTTACTGGAGACGCTGTTCCAGACCTTCGAGCGCAATCCCGATCTGCCGGCACTGCTGGTCTACGCCAATGAAGGCTTCAACATGGCCTTGGCGTTGAGCACGAAGGGTAACAAACCCATCGGTCTCGGCACCGGGCCACGGCAACCAGGCGAACTCACCGACTCAATGGTCGCCATGGTCGTCGGCCGTCCCGAGCGCGTCGAATGGCTGCGTTATTACGCCCAGTTCGCGAAGGTGAACGAGAACAAGATCGACCCGGAATTCACCGGTTGGGGCGCACGTAAACCAACGGTGGAGTTCCAGCCGTCGGAGTTCATTCCTCAACCCTGGACCCAACGCGCTTTCGAGCAGTGGGATGCGCTGCCCGTGTTAGCCAAACTGCATCGACCGGTCACCGTGTCGCTGCTACGGCCAGATAACGGAGAACGCCTCAAACGCGAAGCCTTGACCGTAAAACTGGCCGCCGGCTGGAAGACTGCCACGGACGGACTCACTCAAAAACCATCCCGAGTGTTTTTCGATGGCGGCTTGAACACCACGCCACTGGCTGATCTGTTGCCAGCGCTCAGCGCGGCAAACAGCTCGCTTGATCTGCTCGATTCACGAGAGAGTTACGACCTCAGTCAGCGATTGGGTGACACGGGCTCGGCTTCACCTTTCGTGGGCCTCGCGCTGGCCACGATGGCCAGTTACCTGAATGCCGACACCAGCGTGGTGATGCCGATGCGACGCCAGGATCAGGCGACGATCATCGCCGTGACCTCACCAACGCCTGGCAAAAAGCCTTCCGGCAATGATCATTTCGGGGTCACCTTGATGCCACAAACTGCCAGTACTGAGGAGGCGCCTGACATGTCTTCTGCTCCTCCGACGCCTAAAGTGTCGGTCGTGCAGCAGGATCACACACTGGAAGAGTTTCTAGCCGATCAGAAACCAAAATCCAACTGGATGGATGATCTCTAAGAAGTCGTCAGAGGGCCGTTATCACTCGGGGGTAAGCTTGCCCCCGAGTTCCCGCCGCCATTGATGAATGGATTTTGGGCAACCTTGAGGAGTGAACATGGACATCATTCGGCTCGGCGATTCCACCAGTCACGGTGGAACCGTTATTGAGGCTTTCAACCAAACCGATTTAAATGGCAAGCCCATGTCTGGCGTCGGACATAAAGTGGTATGCCCTTTATGCAAAGGGGTGTTTCCCATTGCTCAGGGCAGCGCTCTACTGGATGTGGGTGGTGTTTCGGTGGCGCTCCACGGGATGAAAACCGCCTGTGGGGCGAGTCTGATTGCCAGTAACCCCAAAGGCGACGCCGAGAATTAAACACCTGAAAGAGCGTACGACGGCATTTGTCCTCGCTGCCCTGGCCCAGAAAGAGGGTTGAATCAGCTTTTTTGCTTCGACCCTGACCAGAGCAGGGAAATAAGCGTATGCGAGTCCATTAGACGGTCGTCGGCACTTACCAGGCCTGGAAGAACATGCCATGGATGGTTGGCGCTGCGATGATGATGCAGATGCAGATTGATGTGATAAGGCCAAATGAAAAACCTTCCTACACATCCCACTTTCCATGCGTAAGTCCACTCCTGCCAGCCGGGGGTTACATCGGGCCCGCCACTGTGCTCCGCGATGCTACGGATTTTCTGTAGCAGGGTTCCCAAGGTGGCGAGTGGCACAAACCATAGCAGTGCGATAAGCATCATCGTTTGGGCGCAAGTTTGCCAGGCGATGAAAGATAAGAGAGCGAACCAGATAATGCCCGCAGCGACAATCGGCCGGGTCATCTTCGGTGATGCTCCGCCCGCGTCTCTGTAAGCGCGCAGATTACGCAGCGTATTGATGATGAACAGGTCCCCTAGCAATTGCCTGAGCAATAATTTCCCGCTTAGAGGACTGAATCCCCACGGCTGCTGGTGATAAAGAAAGCGCCGCTCCGGATCTTTCGTCGACCCCGTGTGCTGATGATGCTCGAGGTGCAGAGGCCTATAAAATTCAATGGGAACTGTACCCGGAACACCAATGGCCAGGTTGATCAAAAAGTCATTGATACCGCGATGACGAGTCAGGTGATAGTGAGTCGCGTCGTGGTACAGAATGAAAAGTGCATGTTGGCGCGCGGCAATAATGACGAAAGCCACACAATATAAACGCCAGTCCGAGACATACAGCGCAATGCGCAATGTGACGATGATGCACAACCATTCAAGCAGGATGGCCGCGATGGTGCGCAAATCCACCTTCAGGCGATTCAGCATTATTGTTATAAAACCTGCCCCCCCGCCAATGGTCGCGCCATAGACCACATCGAGCAGTACATGCTGGCCTGTCGTCAACACGGTGATTGCCAGAACCGTGCTCCACAGCGCGAAGATCCATACCTGGCGGACGCACAGATAAGCCAGTACAACGCTGATGGCCACCGGCAATGCAACATGTCCACTGGGCGAGACGGCTAGGGGTGAGTCAACCCTGTAGAACCACGTTAGCCACTGCGAGGTGCTACCCGGGCGCTCTATCATGGTTGGCCAGAACAGGTGGCTCAGCAGGCATGTCCCGGAGGCAAGGGCCGCAGCAAAAAAAACCGGTAGCAGCCAGTCGCGGCGACGCCCTAGCAACACTAGCGCGGGCATGATCAATAAATAGCTAAGGTACAAGGGGAGTGTGTAAGGCAGTTGCGCAATTTGCGCGTCGATACCTCCGGGCTGAATTATCCGTACCGGCCCCATCGGGAAGTGCGTGACGAGAAAATACAGGGTGCCCGTCACAACGGTGTAGACCAGCAGCCAACTAATGGGGCGGGTCACCCCTAAGGCATTAACAGGGCGGTGTGCAACAGTGGATGACATGATCAAGGCGCCTGATTTGTCAGAACAAGTTCAGTTTTACTTCACTACAAGAAGCTGCAAATTTTTCGCAGCTATCTAAAGGTTTCGTGGGCAGACGAGGATGGCGACGAATAGAAGTCTACGTTGCATTGGCCGATTGATCTCGCCAAAATCCATCCCTCTTGCTTCCGATGCTGAAGGTCTCCATGAGTTTGAGTGCAACCTCCGTTGAATGCTCCCATCTGCATCTGAAAGAAATTGATCGGATGTTCGAGATTTATTCTGCGTCCTACTCCGACACCTCGCGAGCAAGGTTTGATGAGGATTTCAAAGAAAAAACCCACTGCATCGTATTACGGGATGGGGGTGAAGTAATCGTTGGATTTACCACGCTCAAACTTTATGAAAAAACCTGGTCTGGCAAACCGATAAGAGTGATTTTTTCGGGCGATACGATCATTGATCGTGAACATTGGGGGAGCCAGCAACTCGCATTCGCCTGGATGCGACTTGCGGGGGAGATCTGGCAGGAGCAGCCTGAAATCCCCCTCTATTGGTTTCTGATCTGCAAGGGTCACCGAACGTACCGTTATTTAGGCGCTATGGCTTTGAACTATTCACCCCGAGCCGGGACGATGACGGATTCTGGAGTTCAGGCGCTGATGGACCACTTGGCGATCGATCGTTTTGGTGAGGCCTATGATCCGAAAACGGGTGTTCTGTCCTTCAAGGTTCCACAAGGTCGGCTGACCACGGAGTTGGCACAGGTTCCTGCTCCTCACCTGCGTCTGGCAAACGTATTGTATTTTCTAGAAAAAAATCCTCGTTACGCATCGGGAGATGAGTTGGTCTGTTTGTGTGAGCTGCAGCCCAATAACTTACGGCCGATGGCTCTGCGCCTGTTTGCTGCCGCTCAACAATCGCCATGCTGATCCGCCAGGCAAACGCCGCGGACAACCTGAAATTACTCGACTTTCAGGCGCAGCGGGCGATGCAGGGTGGCTTGCCGATGCGTTTTGATCGTGGGCCGGACTATTTCGCGCTGCATCGTTGTCACGCCACGGATCATCGAACCTGGATAGCCGAAAGCGAGGTCGGTGAACTGAAAGGCATCGCCAGCCTGGTTGTTCGCGATGGCTACCTTAATGGCGGTATTGAGCCGGTGGCCTATCTGGGGGATCTTCGGCTGGTGCCCGACAGACGCCTGTCAAAGTCGTGGATGGCTGAGGTCAAAGTGCAGCTCGAAGCGTTGGCCCATGAAACGGGTGTTCAGCACGCTTATTGCTGTGTCATTCGCGGCAATAGACTTGCCGCGCACTCGCTTCTGGGGGGGCGGCGAGCCAATCCGCTCATGCTTTCGCACTGGCGCGGCTATAGCAATGTCTCCGTATATGGTCAGCGGGGATGGAGCAGTGCTCCAAGAACGGTGGAAAACGTCCGCATCGTTCAAGCGCAGCCTGGCCATACGGATGCACTGCGTGCATTTCTCGACGGCGAGTCGGTTGGCCAGCCCTTTGGTTGCGTTTTTAGTGAAGCGCAGTTTTCGCGACGCCTGGAAACCTGGCCGGACTTCGGTATCGAGTCATTTCTCTTGGCATTGGACGCGAAAAACAATGTGCTTGGTTGTGTAGCCCCTTGGGATGCGGGGCGTATCAAGCGGGTGGTGGTGGAAAAACTGCCTTTGTCACACCAAGCGCTTCGCCTCGCGTTCAACGCATGTGCTCCGACCTTGGGGCGTCCTGCGATTGCCGCACCTGGCGAGGCGCTGCAGGACACCTATTTGACTCATTTACAGGTGAGGCAGCGAAACCCGCAGATTTTTGCGGCATTGCTGGATGCCGCGTGGGCGCGCCTTCGCGGTCAGTACGCGTTGATGCAGATGTGCCTGTATGACAATGATCCGCTCTGGGTAGCCATGAACCGTTATCGCAGCGTGACCATCCCCATGGACCTGTACACGGCGCCCTGCGTCGGTAGCGCGTCAGCGTTGGCGCCGATGGATGCGGCGCGTATTCCGGGTTTTGAGATCTATCTCGTCTGATTGCCCCGTCCGGGCTTCGTCTCGTGCAAAGTGTTTAACAGCGTCAGCCAAAAACGGGTAGCGTCAAATCCACCTCCGCCCAAAACAGGTTGGCCGTGATCGAGCTGAGGCAGGCAAATCTGCGGCATGCCATCGAGTCGCTGATTGTCGAGGTAAAACTGACCGTCATGTGCCCAGCCTGGTCTCAGTGCATTGAGACGTGCGTGATGAGTGTCAAAACGTGAGCTGGGAGCGCAGGTCCAACTGACGACATGCGCGCAATGCACGTCAGTGGCCAGATGATTGAGCATGTGAGCAATTTGCGGGTCGCGCAGGCTGCTGATGTCTCGTGTGCCATCGGCCACCCAAGGCATTCTTGCAAACACTCGGCGAACGCGATCTAAAGGATACATTTGGACCGGTTGCCGCGCGCTGCAACCCAACACCTCATCCATTACAGGCGACGGACCTGCCGGCGGTTGCACCAACGCAACGCCGTCACACGCCTCGCTCAAGGCACTGTTCTGTAAGAGTGCCGCAAGCGCGTCGAGCCCGCCCTTACTGTGCGCCAACACAACAAATCGTTGCCCTTGCTTGAGTTCGGCAGTCAGTACCTTGTTGATATGCCTTCCTTGAGCCATCACCCCACGCGAAGAGCTTACGGGCATGCGCAGAACTTGATAGTTCGAGTGCCGTAAAGTCTGGACGCAACTTTGAAAACAACGTGGCAACCATTCGGAAAACAGCCCCGCAACCAGCACCACCAACGTACTTCGAGGAAGACGTGGCACTGGGTCATGCCAGCACGAGATAAATTGATCCGTCCAATCAAGGTGTGCAGCAGGCCTCGCCAATTTCGTTGCTGGAAAATGAAGTGGCCATTCGTCAAAGCCTTCTGGCATCCAGGGTTTTTTCCCGGGCAAGGGTGGCCTCATGGCTTGGGCTCAGCGTATTCATCCAGTCTCCGGCGGGCCGCTTCCAAGGCTTCACTGTTGTCGAGCTTATTGGGGTGAAAACCAGGAATGAACCAGGCCAGCCATCTTGGAAATGCGCGGGTAAGCGGGCCAGGATTCACAAACAACCACCATTGCAAGCGCGCCCACCCTCGCCAATTACGGCGTTGCCCATCAGTACCTGCAAGTTGGTAAATGAAATACATCACATCGATTGCGAAGTACGCGGTCATTGTCAGCATGATCCCGCATCGCATCAGGTATCGCCAAAGTGGATTGCGCACAACCAGGCACAGCACGTCGTAGGCGACGGCCTTATGTTCGGTTTCTTCTATGGCATGCCAACGCCATAGCATGGCCATCCTAGAATCGGCACCTTTGAGAACTGCGGGATTTCGCAAAAGCTGATCAGAGAGAATGGCTGTGAAATGCTCCAGGCTGGCGGTCATGACCAGACGAGTAGCTGGCGTAAATCGATTGCCAACCTCTTGTCGGCGTAGCAGAAGTTTTTCCAGCGCCTCAACAGGCGCGCCTTGTGCCTCGAGCAGCTGGTTATACAGCCTGTGCTCACGAATATGCGATGCCTCCTGATAAACAAACTCTTCAACAGCGTTGGAAAGCGAGAGATCTGTTTCTACCTCTTTACGAAAGTGCGTGACGCTATCAATGAAAAGCTTTTCGCCGAGTGGAAACATTATCGATAGGCCATCAAAAAAACGCGTCACGTGAGGCCAGTCCCGATACCAATAACGAGGAATATGCTCATCGAGAGCAAAGCGTACGTTGCGGCGAGAGATTTTTGCGGCAGATGTTTTTGCCGGCGAGCACCAGGATAAAAGGCGTTTGAGATACGACATATCGAAGGATGCGGCCCTGAAAAGCTATAGGCTATCTCTTTTGCCACTGGTCGTGTGAATGGATATTCAAGGTGAATATTAAAAGACGGCCGCGAAAAAACAGCCTGAAACACACCACCTCCAGACATATTTTTGTCGAAAAAATTGATTCAGATGCTTCTAGATAAGGCAACTGGAACGCCGGGTTATCACAGTTCAGTAGTAGTGGCATAGTTGTCAGAGCCCATCTTATTGGCCAATAGGGCAAGCCAGTTGTCGTTAGAGCCGAGGTCAGGGCGTTATACTTTTCACATCCGACTTTCCATGGGACCTCTTATGCGCAGTTCTGGTGATATTTCACCCTCTAGTCGTTACGACGTGGCAAATCTGTGTGTTCTGATGCTGCAGACTTTAGTTTGGGGGGCGACTCTGACCTGGCTGTCATACACGGATGGGGGTTGGCTCAAGTGGCTTGTCCTCATTCCGTTTTGCCTGGTCATGCAAGGTGTCTTCTCGATGATGCACGAGGCCTTTCATGAGTTGGCCCATAGTAAAAAAACGCTGAACTACTTCGTCATGTGGTGGGCTTCAACACTGTTTGGTGCATCGGCCACGCTGATCCATATCAACCATCTTGGGCATCACACGCGTAATCGCACACGTGCAGAACTGGCTGATTTTGCTAGTGCAGACGAGTCGTTGCTGCGCAAGCGAGTTGAATACTATTTCGCGATTCTGGGTGGTATCTGGTTCGCGGCATTTATCGGCAGTCTTTTGTTGCCGTTGCTGCCGGCGCGTATCACTGACAAGTGGTCGCAAACCGCAGAGGTCAATACTTATGCCGCCGCCTTCAAGGATTTCTCCAAAAACGATTTCAGACGTATCCGCCTGGAGGTGATTGCCAGTGTCGCGGTGTGGTTATCGGCCGGTCTATTGCTGGGGTGGACGTGGCATGCCGTGCTCATTGCCTACATCGCTTTTGCATTTTCCTGGTCGTCGCTGCAGTGGGTGTACCACATGCGCACACCCTTGGACGTGGTTGAAGGCGCCTACAACATGAGGGCGCCGCGGCTTGTACGCTGGGCATTTTTGAATTTTAACTACAACCTCACCCATCATCGTCAATCAGCACTGCATTGGCAGCAGATGCATCGGGCATCGAACCTGAACGAGACCCGGCCATTGTGGTTTGGCTGGCTACAGGTTTTCTTGCCGCCCCAGCGTTTACCGGATGACTTGACACAACTCGACAAGACCTACTTCTGATGAGCACCAACAATGGCGTCAAACGCGCGCTGTGGAAAAGTTTTATAGAGAGCGCCCAACCCACGCTTGATCGGTGGCACGAGCAACTTGAGCAACCAGAACTGGCGCAAGAGCGCGTATTGCAGGGATTGCTAAAGGCCAATAGTGATTGCGCGTTCGGGCGTGCCCACAACTTTGCTCATATCTCTAATTCAACACAGTTTCGCGACAACGTACCGATTCACTCTTACTCGCAACTGCATCCCTGGATACAGCGAGCTCAAAATGAATCGGAACCGATTTTGACGTCCCGCCCGCCACTGTTCTTTGAGCGTACAAGCGGTAGCAGTGCGCTGCAGAAAGCGATTCCTTATACGCGCGACTTTTTGTCTGAAATGCACTGTGCTTTAAGCGTCTGGCTTGCGGACATGTACCGTCAAGTCCCAGGGATCAGTCATGGGTCAGGCTATTGGTCAATGTCCCCACCATTGCAAGTGCCAGTGGTTGGCCCTAATGGTATTTCCGTTGGTTCAGCCAGTGATCTGGAGTACTTGAGCGGCAGCAACATTGCCGGATTGGCAGGGACCTTGTTGATTCCAGAGTTTGCCGGCGATCTGTCGCACTGGCGTAAACAGACACTACTTGCTTTGGTGGCAGACGCTGATTTGAGTTTTATCAGTGTGTGGAGCCCTACGTTCTTGACCAGTCTGTTACAGCCAGTATTTGACTGCGAAACAGCTGAAAATGAGCAGACGTTTGCGTGGCTGGACGATGCGCTTCCCGCAGCCCGCAGGTCTGCCTTGCGCCGAGCGAGATCCCAAGGTGTATGCACCGAATTATGGCCACGACTGGCAGCTGTCAGTTGCTGGATGGATGGCCCCAGCCGCAACTACTACACGCAATTGGCGGCGCGCTTCCCTCAGGCGCAATGGTTACCCAAAGGTCTTTTTGCCACCGAAGGTGTGGTGAGCGTGCCATTTGGTGACGAGCCGGGGTGTCCATTGGCGATTGGCAGCCATTATCTCGAGTTTCTCTGCGAAGACGGTTCGCTACGCAATGCACACTCCTTACGCATGGGAGAAAGTGCGCAAGTCCTGCTTACAACCGGTGGGGGCTTGTATCGCTACGCATTGGGGGATCGGGTCCGAGTCGTCGGAATGCTGGGGGCTACTCCGCGTGTAGAGTTTGTGGGGCGTACTACGGTTACCAGTGATCTGGTCGGAGAAAAGCTTGATGAGCAAATCGTGCAAAGCATATTTAACCGTTGCATCACAACCACAGGGGCCGCTTGCCTGATCCCCAATGCTTCGGCTACGCCACCTCATTACCTGGCGCTGGTTGCGACATCTGAAGACCTGGATGCAGGAGCACTGGCGCTGGCTGTCGAGTCGGCACTGTCCAATTCCTTTCATTACAACCAGGCACGCAGCCTTGGGCAACTGGGGCCTCTTCGGGTTCGCTTGCTTAAAGGAGGCGCTGATCTGCTGGCTCAAGTACTGCAACAGGCGGCGGAGTTAAGCGGTATCCGCGCCGGTGACGTCAAACCTCGCCCACTTATCAATCGGCTTGAGACAGCCGAGGCCATTCTCGCTCTGACGGAACGCTCATGTCGGCATCTTTAAATAGCACCCTTGAGGCGCCTTGCGATGGAACCCTCGAACAATGGTATGTGGCTTGCGCTCAGAAAGAACTGCGTAAGAAAAAACCTTACAGGGCAAAAATCCTGGGACTGAACCTGGTGCTTTTTCGTCAGCGTGATGGGCAGGTAGCGGCGTTGCTCGACCAATGCGTGCATCGTGGGACCCGATTGTCCGCAGGCAAAATTTCCGATAATTGCCTCGTCTGTCCCTACCATGGCTGGCGTTACGATGCTCAGGGGCAAGTGGTTCATATCCCGAGTGTCGGCGATAAACAGCGCTCATCAATATCGCGCGAGTATCGGTACAAACAGCGTCATTTTGCGGTGCAGGAACGGGATGGCTTAATCTGGGTATACACCGGCGCAGGTGACCCGCAGGCCAAGCCCTTGTTCAGGCTGCCGGCTTATGATGACAAGCGCTGGCAGTCATATTTCATGATCAACACCTTTGAGGCCGACGTTGGCAGCCTGGTGCAGAACTTCATGGACGTGCCGCATACCGTATTTGTGCACGAGGGCATCTTCAGATCCAGCACGGGTCGTTCGATGGATGCCACGCTCGCGTGTAAAGCGCGGAGCATTGAAGTGACCTATCACGATGACGGGGACAAGATTGGTGTCATGAACTGGCTGAGTAATCCCGACCGCGAGCCGCTGGTTCACACGGATCGTTTTTTTGCGCCCAACGTAACGCGCTGCGACTACCAGTGGGGCGAACGTTCGGCTTTTTTGATCATCAGTCAAATCACGCCAATAGATTCACGTCAGTCGCGCGTCTATACCTATATCGCCTATCGCTTCCGGTTACCCCGCTGGGTACTGCGGATGTTGCGTCCGTTCATCCATCTGTACACCCGCATCGTCATTCGCCAAGACGTGAAAATAATTCAGTCACACCGACAAGGCCTTGATAACGCGGCGGATTTCAAGCCTTCCAATGTGCAAGCGGATGCCATACATGTCGGTGTTGAGCAGTTACTTGCTGCGGTGAGGCGAGGAGAGGATTTGCCATCGGTACAGCATCGTGAAAGCCGGATACGGTTTGAGCTTTGATGGCGGTGCATATAGAACTTGATGTGATTTGGCAGATGGCAGCCAGACGCAGCGCCTTTGCATGGCTTGGTACTTAGCCATGCAAAAGTAGGCATGCAAACCTGTCGGTCGCTGTCGCCGAAAAACCTAGAGGCGATTTACTGCTGCTTGGCGTGCGGCATGGAAAGTGCTTCCAACTCAGTTGGCTTGGCATTACCTTGAAGGTTGGCGGGAGAATGGCCTCGGTCCTCCAGACGGCAGTCGCCTCATCAGTTTCATGATTGATGCTTCCCGTTCAGCTTCGGCATCAATCTCCTCGCTGAGTTCTTTCATCATGGTGCCAAGTCGGGAGAGGAAATGTTTACATTGAATGGGCGCAATCGGTCTGTCCTGCATTTTCTTCACGACTTTGGCTGCCTGAGGCTTCGCCACGTTGCCATACACTCTGAGCTCAGCCTTCAGCTTGTCACGCATGTGGCTCCAGAAGTCCTCAGATTCGAATCGCGCCATCACCAATGCCTCCTTTTCCTCTAACTCGTAAAAGGTAGGAGTAGGACTATCGATAACTTCTAAAAAATCGACGAGATCAAGTGCCGCGGACTCACTACCTTTATTCAGAAGCTTGATCTTTTTGTTAACGGGCAACTGATCCGAGCATGCCATTTCGCAAGCGGGGATCAGATCATCCAACGTCCGTTATTGGCCGATTTCAGCCTATCGCGACTGGCTGAAACCGACCCTAAGCTGTCATCCGCCATTTTGTCGGTGAGGCGCCAGCGTCGGCAACCACCTGCGCCTCATCCGGCGGAACTTATCAATAGAACTGATACCGATACACGGTCGCCGCGCGTCCTGGACCAAGCGTTCCAGCATTTGCTCGACACCTTCGATCACCGTAGGACTGCCTTGCAGCCTTGCGATACGTCAACGCTGTTTTTTACAGCCTCTGGGATGGGCCCGAATCAGCTTCTTTGCCGACAGCTCGCTCATTTAACCGTAAGCACTTGCTCATGACCGACACTTGAAAAGCTCAGGAGGCAGTTCGCTTATGCCCTTGAGTCGGTCTTCAAGAAAGTCGCGCAGCACCCTGACTTTCGTCGAGTAACGTCGATTGGGAAGGTAAGCCATGTAGATTTGATTCCCGGTCAGTGAATTAACAAACCGATATTCAGGTAACACGATTTGCAATTCACCGCTCAAGAGCAGGTCACGCACCAGCCAGATTTCAAATTCTGCAATACCCAGGCCGCCACAGACGGCTTCAAGCAGCAGCTCCGAGTTGTCCGATTGAAGATTGCCTTTGGGAAAAATCGAGTGCTTTGCGTCATCCTTTGTGAAGTACCAATGGGGGTCGCTGTCAGGGTGCAGGTAGATCAGGCAATTATGTGAGCTGAGTTCGGCGGGGGTGGCTGGACGGCCGTTGCGTGTTAGATAGTCGGGTGTGGCACACAGCAATGAATCGTTGCGGCAGATTGGGTAGGCGACCAAGTTCGCCAGATGATTTTCGCCCTCGTGAATATCGAGATCAAAGCCGCCTACGATCATGTCATTGTGGTTGTCGGTCAACCGCAGATCCATTTGGATACCCGGATACATCTGGAGGAATGGCGCGATCAGCGGTGCGAGGAACCGTCTGCCGAATGCCACCGGCGATACAAGTTTCAAGGGGCCGCTGGGCGCCAGGTTGAGGTCGCTGACGACACGCAAGGTGTCGTCCAGATCCGCGATCATCGACAACGCCCGCGCGTGATAGATCTGGCCCGCTTCCGTGAGGGCGACGATGTGCGTGGTGCGGTGCAGCAGGGTCGTGCCCAGGGATTTTTCCAGCGTCGTGATCATGCGGGTCAGGGTTGAAGGGGAGACGTGCATCTCCCGGGCCGCTGCGGAAAAGGTGCCCAATTCGACCACTTTGACCAGTGCTCTCATGACCCCCAGGTGATCGATACGTGCCGTTTCAAACGTCATGTTGGAAGTGGTTGCCTTTGCGCTGGATGCAAAACCGAATTCTGTTTCGCGATATTCCATCAATATTTGACTGAATATAGACTCATTTTTGATCGAAGTGCGCACGTCGTTCATCCTACCGACCACGTATTTGCGATAGGGACTTAGATCCCCTGTAGCGAACTTTGGAGATCGAGATCACCATGGCTTTTCCCGCACACGTTCCATTGGCCATTGCTACCCGAAACGAACATGTGGAGCGCATCCACTGGGGATCGGTGGCTGTCGTTGATAACGAAGGAAGTTTGCTGGCCTATGCCGGCGACCCCGGTTCGATGATGTTTTCCCGCTCCACGCTCAAGCCATTCCAGGCCATTCCGTTCGTCCGGGATGGCGGGGTCGAGCACTTCGGCTTCTCCGATGAACAAGTGGCCATAATGTGCGCCAGTCACTCGGGCGAAACCGCACACGTGAATGCCGTGAGTGGCATGCTCTCAAAAATCCAGCGAGCGTCCACTGACTTGGGGTGTGGTTGCCATCTGCCCGATTTCTACACGGCGGACAATCTGCCGCCCCAGGGTTTTCGCTACGATCAGCGCCATCACAACTGTTCCGGCAAGCACAGCGGTTTCCTCGCGTATTGCCGCCTGCATGGTTTGCCCAACGAAACCTATCTGTCCCCCGAACATGGCTTGCAGCGCGACATCCAGCGGGTAGTCGCGGCGTTGACAGGGGTTGCGGAGAATCAACTCTGGACCGGAGTCGACGGCTGCAACGCACCAAACCTGGGCATGCCGTTGTCGCGCCTGGCCCTGTTGTGGGCGCGGTTGGCCAGTGCCGAGGGGGGTGGTGACGCCAGCCTCGATCCCGTATTGCGACGGCTGTTCGATGCCATGCGCAGCCATCCGGAAATGGTCTCGGGGACCGGTCGCGCCGACCTGGGCATCACTTTGTCTTCGAAGGGTGACTGGGTCGCGAAAACCGGTGCCGATGGTGTGCAGACGGTCGGTATTCGAAGTCGTGGCTTGGGCGTGGCGGTCAAGATCAGTGACGGCGATTTCACCAGCGTGTTCGCAGTGACCATTGCCGTGCTCAAACAACTGGGGGTGCTGGATCAGGACAGCGACAATCCGCTGCTGGCGCCGTGGGCCGATCCGGTGCTGAGAAGTTACAACGGTTCGCGTGCCGGTCAATTGAAAGCCACGGTGCAATTGAAGTTCGTCTAATTCGGGGTGCCTGCCGGGCACGTGTCAGATCTTTGAGGCAGAGCAGAAACCATGCAATCGGCTCAATCGTTCACTCAACAAATGCCTGCCATTTCACTGCGCGCCGTCAACAAGTTCTTCGGCAGTCAGCAAGTTTTGTTTGATGTTGACCTGGAGGTACAGCCTGGCGAGGTGGTGGTGATCATCGGACCGTCGGGCTCTGGGAAATCGACCCTGTGTCGTTGCATCAACCGCCTGGAAACCGTCACCAACGGCGATATCTTTCTGCACGGCGAGCGCCTGCCAGAAGAGGGCGGGGCGCTGGCCAAGATGCGCGCGAAGGTTGGAATGGTCTTCCAGAGTTTCAACCTGTTTTCCCATCGCACCGCGTTGCAGAACGTCGCAATGGGCCCACGCAAAGTTCTCGGCATGCGCGGTGCGGATGCAGACGCATGGGCTTTGCAACTGCTTGACCAGGTCGGCCTGGCACACAAGGGCAAGTCCTATCCCGCTGAATTGTCGGGCGGCCAGCAACAGCGTGTGGCACTGGCCCGGTCACTGGCGATGAAGCCCAGCGTGATGCTGTTCGACGAACCGACCTCGGCGCTTGATCCGGAAATGGTCAACGAGGTGCTCAAGGTCATGGTCGATCTGGCCCGCACCGGGATGACCATGGTGGTCGTCACCCATGAAATGGGCTTCGCACGCTCCGCTGCCGATCGCATCATTTTCATGGACGCCGGTCGGATCGTCGAAAGCGCTCCGCCCGAGACATTTTTCAGCGCCCCTCGCTCGGAGCGCGCCCGCGAGTTTCTGTCCAAGGTCCTTGCACACTGATTCACTTATCAACATCACAAGAACAAGAGATAACAACCATGCGCTTTAATCGAATCGCTTCCCTCGGCATTTCCCTCTTGGCTACCTGCATTTTCGCCTCGTTCGCATCGGCCTCCACCGTTGAGCAGTTCCCGGCTGATTCGACCATGGCCAAGGTCCAGAAGCGCGGCAAGCTGGTCGTTGGCAGCTCGCTCAACACTCTGATGTTTTCCTCTCGCAACCCCATGACCGGGGAGGTCGAAGGGTTCGAGGCTGACCTGGCCCGAATGCTGGCGAAGAAGCTAACCGGTTCCGAAGACAACATTGAATGGGTCAGCACAACACCGGAAAACCGCATTCCGCTGGTCGAAAACAAACGCGTCGACATGGTCATCGCGACCATGACCGTGACCGATGAGCGCAAAAAGGTCATCGGCTTCGCAGGCCCGTACTACCTCGCCGGCCAGGATTCGCTGGTTCGCGCGGATGACGATTCGATCAAAAAGACTGCCGACCTGGATGGGAAGACGGTCTGCGTTCTGAGCGGCACCACCGTGGAGCGCAACCTCAAGCCATTGGCGCCTGCGGCGAAGATCGTGACGTTCAGCGATGCCTCTGCTTGCGTCGAGGGGCTGATCGATAAGCGCTTCGACGCTTACGTCGACGACGGTGCGACGCTGGTCGGTGAGTCCATGCGTCAGCCCGGAAAAATGCGCGTGGTCGGCACGCCGTTCACCGAAGAGCCTTACGGCATTGCCGTCATTAAGGAGGACACGACCTGGCGTGACTGGCTCAACAGCCAACTGAGCGCCTCCATCGAGAATGGTCAGTGGAAGGAAATGTACGGCAAGGATTTGCAAGAGGGACTCGGTGCGCCTCAGGTGCCAGTGATCGAACAGTAAAGAAAAGGCAGAGGTGAGCCTGATGTCTTATATCGAACGCTTCCTGGGGGGCATTGCAGTCAGCGTGCAGCTGACCCTGCTGTCCTTTGCCATTGCGATCGTTCTCGGACTGCTTCTGGCGATCATGAGGGTGAGCCCATGGCCACCCTTTCGCTGGTTTGCCAGCAGTTACGTAGAACTCATGCGGATGATGCCGCTGCTGGCGTTGTTGCTGCTGTTCACGTTCGGCTTGCCGAAGCTGGGCTTCATGTACTCGCTGTTCACCTCGACGGTCCTGGTCCTGGGGCTGTATAGCGCGGCCTGGATCTGTGAGGTGGTGCGATCGGGCATCAACACCGTGCCCATCGGGCAGATCGAAGCAGCCCGCAGTATCGGCATGCGGTTTGACCAGATACTGGGCGAAGTGGTTTTGCCGCAAGCGGTGCAGTCGGTGATCGCCCCGCTGGGCAACCTGTTCATCATTCAGATCAAGGCGTCCGCTATCGGTGCTGCGATCGGTGTCGCCGACATCACCTACACCGCGCAAAAAATCAACTTCGACACCGCCTTGGCCGTGCCGACGTTCCTCGGTGCAATGGCGGCCTATTTCCTGTTGACCCTTCCCGCGGGCCTGTTCTTCCGCGTCCTTGAGCAAAAAATGGCGGTGCTGCGATGAGCGCGGACAATCTGCTCTACGAACCGCCGGGTCCTGTTGCAAGGCGGCGGAACCGGATCATCTCGGTGGTTGGCGTGGTCCTGTTGTTCTGCTTTATGTACGCGGTCGGGCATCGCCTGGAGGCGAGTGGTCAGTTCGATGCCCATCGCTGGAAAATCTTCCTGCATCCGGGCACCTTGAAGTTCCTGTTTGACGGACTGATGGCGACCTTGCTGGCTGCGGTGATCAGTACGGTACTCGCCTTCAGCCTCGCCGTACCTCTGGCGATGGCGCGGTTGTCGAACCGATTTTGGGTGCGCACGCTGGCTGCGGGCTACATCGGTTGTTTTCGCGCGGTACCGCTGCTGTTGCTGATTCTGTTTACCGTCATCCTTCTGCCTTCGATCGGGTTGCACTGGTCGGCCTTGGGCTACCTGATTTTCGGCATGGTGCTGCATCACAGCGCGATGACAGCGGAGGTTGTACGTGCGGGCATTCTTTCGTTGGGGCGCGGGCAGAAGGAGGCCGCGCTTTCCATAGGCATGCGCGATCATCAAGCGATGATGTGGGTGGTATTGCCACAGGCGCTAAAGCTGATGTTGCCAACGCTGGTCAGTGCCGTTCTGGCAATCGTCCAGGACACGTCTCTGGGGTACATCATTCCGTATGAGGAATTGTTGCGACGTTCACAGCAGATATCGAGTTTCGCGCCGCAGTCGCTGTTGCAATCGGCGTTTATTGTCACGGTGATGTACGGGTTTGTCAGTGCGTTGCTGTTGGCACTGCGTCGCTGGATTGAACGTCGGCAGGCTTATGATTCTCGCGGTCAGCGAACGAAGACCGCTATCACGGAGGGCAACTTTGGCGCAGCGGTTGAGGTTGCTCCAGTCATGCAGTCGGGACTGCGGTCTGCGCCTGATCGAATGTCGGGACGGGATCAATAGCAGGGTTATCTTTTCAGCACTGTTCATTCCGTCAGTCCGCAAGACCGGAGCCGTTTGCTCTGATACCCGGTTCTTCCAGCGATTTGATGGCGGGCGGCACAGGCGAAGACGTGATGTCCGGGGCAGGGGGCTTTTCAACTTGGGTGATGGAAAAGACACCGTTATCGAGACAGCAGGTTATGGATATGCCGATATTCTGCGACCTTATTGGAAGTGACACTTCAAGCATGACTGTCAGATTCGCGATGCTTGTCCCATCTGGTGCTGAAAAAGAACCGTGATCGTGATGACTAGGCTGGTGCTGGGTAATCGGAGGTTGGGTCAATAGGGAGTGACTTCTGTTGGCCGATTACTGCCTGTCGCGATGTGTCTGAGATGCTTGCCATTTAAAAACTAATGATTTCATTTTATTTTCTAAAGACCACTGAAGACTGTGTAGACCGTAATTGCGATAGTCTGTGTAAACCAAAAGTTTATAGTGGCGCTTATGGAAACCTTCAGCAGTATCGAATGCTTTGTGCGCGGTGCCGGGGGTCGGCTGTGTCGCCAAGGCCGCTTTAGGCATCAGCGATACCATATGCAGGGCCAAGAGTGTCACCCCAAGCTGGAGGTGTGCTTCGGGGTGCCGCTGTCCAGCGCCGCATCGAGGTTATTCCTCTAGCAATGGCTAGACATCAGGACATAAAACATTGCACACACGGGGCCTATGCTGGCCTGTAACATTTCCGCGACACGGCTGGCTATGGTTGGCTGATTCCATTCTTAATGAAAAGTATTCCAATCGTAGTGAAAACTCATGGCAGGATTCGCGACTAGGGTAGGGCGCATGCCGGCACTTGCCAAGGGGCGCTGCACATTTGGATCAATAAGTTGTCAGTTACGGTCATTGAGCGGCAGCGCCGCGACTCTTAGTCTGTCCAACATGACTGACGGGGGCCGAAGAGCTCCTGCACTTTTTCCGTGATCGCTCGATGTGGAGTTACCGATGGCCGCCGCTCATTACCCGCACCTGTTGGCCCCGCTGGACCTGGGTTTTACCACGCTGCGCAATCGTACCCTGATGGGTTCGATGCACACCGGTCTTGAGGAAAAGCCCGGCGGTTTCGAGCGCATGGCGGCGTACTTCGCCGAACGTGCCCGTGGCGGCGTTGGCCTGATGGTCACCGGCGGTATTGGCCCGAACGACGAGGGCGGGGTGTACTCCGGCGCAGCCAAATTGACCAACGAGGAAGAAGCGCTCAAGCACCGGATCGTCACCCGCGCGGTGCACGAGGCGGGCGGCAAGATCTGCATGCAGATCCTTCACGCCGGTCGTTATGCCTACAGCCCGAAACAGGTCGCGCCGAGCGCCATTCAGGCACCGATCAACCCGTTCAAGCCTAAAGAGCTGGACGAGGAAGGCATCGAGAAGCAGATCAGCGATTTCGTCACCTGTTCGACCCTGGCGCAACAGGCCGAGTACGACGGCGTCGAGATCATGGGCTCCGAAGGTTATTTCATTAACCAGTTCCTCGCCGCCCACACCAACCACCGTACTGACCGCTGGGGCGGCAGCTATGAAAACCGCATGCGCCTGCCGGTGGAAATTGTCCGCCGGGTGCGTGAAGCGGTCGGCCCGAATTTCATCATCATCTTCCGCCTGTCGATGCTCGATCTGGTGGAAGGCGGTAGCAGCTGGGAAGAAATCGTGACCCTGGCCAAAGCCATCGAGCAGGCTGGCGCGACCATTATCAACACCGGCATTGGCTGGCACGAAGCGCGGATTCCGACCATCGCCACCAAAGTGCCACGCGGTGCGTTCAGCAAAGTCACCGCCAAGCTGCGTGGCTCGGTGAGCATTCCGCTGATCACCACCAACCGTATCAACACCCCGGAAGTGGCCGAGCAGATTCTGGCCGAAGGCGATGCCGACATGGTCTCCATGGCGCGGCCGTTCCTCGCCGACCCGGACTTCGTCAACAAGGCCGCGGCCGGTCGTGGCGATGAAATCAACACCTGCATTGGTTGCAACCAGGCCTGTCTGGACCACACCTTCGGCGGCAAGTTGACCAGTTGCCTGGTGAACCCGCGCGCCTGTCACGAAACCGAACTCAATTACTTGCCGGTGCAGCAGATCAAGAAAATCGCGGTGGTCGGAGCCGGCCCTGCGGGTCTGTCCGCAGCGACTGTGGCCGCCGAGCGTGGTCATCAGGTGACACTGTTTGATTCGGCCAGCGAAATCGGCGGCCAGTTCAACATCGCCAAGCGTGTGCCGGGCAAGGAAGAGTTCTTTGAAACCCTGCGTTATTTCAACCGCAAACTGCAGACCACCCATGTTGAGGTGTGCCTGAACACCCGCGTCGACGTCGCGCAGTTAGTCGAAGGCGGTTACGACGAGATCATTCTCGCCACCGGCATCGCCCCAAGAACCCCAGCGATTCCGGGTGTCGAGAACGCCAAGGTGCTTAGCTACCTGGACGTGATCCTTGAGCGCAAACCGGTGGGCAAACGCGTCGCGGTGATTGGTGCCGGTGGTATCGGATTTGATGTGTCGGAGTTCCTGGTTCACCAAGGCGTGGCCACCAGCCAGAATCGCGAGGCGTTCTGGAAGGAGTGGGGCATCGATACGCATCTGGAAGCGCGCGGCGGTGTCGCCGGCATCAAGGCTGAGCCTCATGCACCGGCGCGTGAAGTGTTCCTGCTGCAACGCAAGAAATCCAAGGTCGGCGACGGCCTCGGTAAAACTACCGGCTGGATTCACCGCACCGGCCTGAAAAACAAGCAGGTACAGATGCTCAACAGCGTCGAGTACCTGAAGATCGACGACGAGGGTTTGCACATCCGCATCGGCGAAACCGGCGAGCCGCAAGTGCTGCTGGTGGACAACATCGTGATCTGCGCCGGTCAGGATCCGCTGCGTGAGTTGCAGGATGGCCTGGTGGCGGCCGGGCAGAACGTGCATTTGATTGGCGGCGCGGATGTGGCGGCGGAGTTGGATGCCAAGCGCGCGATCAACCAGGGTTCGCGACTGGCTGCTGAGTTGTAATCAACACAGGCCCTGTGGCGAGGGGGCTTGCCCCCGTTGGGGTGCGCAGCGCCCCCTGAAATCTTACTGACATACCGTAGCGTCTGATTCACGACGGCTACGCCGCCGAACGGGGGCAAGCCCCCTCGCCACAACGGCTGTTAAGATGCCGGCTCTTCACCCAGAGCCGGCATCGATGCTTCTCCCGCCCAACGAATGGCTACCCCAGGCACCCCTCGACCCCCTTCATCTTGATTGGCTCGCCCGATCAAGCATCGAAGTCGCAATTCTGCGCCTTGACCAGATCGACCCTCTGATCAGTGGCAACAAGTGGTTCAAACTCATCGAGCACCTGAAAGCTGCTGACCGGATCGGTGCCAAAGGCATCATCAGTCTGGGCGGTGCCCACTCCAATCATCTGCATGCACTGGCCGCGGCGGGCAAGCGATTCGGTTTTAGCACCGCTGGCCTGCTGCGTGGTCATCCGCAAGAAACGCCAACGGTAAAAGACTTGCAGGCGTTTGGCATGCAATTGCATTGGCTGGGTTATGGCGGTTATCGAGCGCGGCACGAGCCGGGTTTCTGGCTGCCATGGCAGGCGCAGTATCCCGATCTGCATCCGGTGCCGGAAGGTGGTGGCGGTTTGCAGGGAGCAAAGGGTTGCATGCCACTGAGGACAATGGTCAGCGAGCAACTGAACGGTCTGGGCTGGAGCGACTACGACGGCTGGTGGTTGGCCTGTGGAACGGGCACGACCCTGGCCGGTCTGGTGCTGGCCGAGGCGGGCGAACATCCGGTGTATGGTGCGCTGGCCGTGCCCGACGATCATGGGGTTGCGCAGCAGGTCGAGTTGATTGTGCGGGAGGCGGGTCTACAGGATCGCGCTTATGAATTGTTCGATGCCTGCCGTGGCGGCTTTGCCAAAGTCGATCCGCTGTTGCTCGAATTCATCGATCAGACCGAACAGGCCAGCGGTATTCCCCTTGAACCGCTGTACACCGGCAAAGCCCTGTTGGCGCTCAAGCAGCAAGTAGAAGCGGGAAGATTCGAAAAGGGCACGCGCCTGATCTTCGTCCATACCGGCGGTTTGCAGGGCCGCCGGGGGTTCCAGTGAGTGGCTGGATTCACCCGCGCTTGGGCATCATCCGCAGCAAAGTGTTATCGCCCACGACATAGTGGTGATAAATCCCCGCCACGGCGTGCAGGCCGATCAGCCAGTAACCAATGGTGCCGCCGAGTTCATGCCAACCCTGAATCTGCTTGGCCAACGCCTTGTCCTCTGCGACCAGCAATGGCAGGTCGAAGCCGTAGAACATCACTTGATGACCCTTGGCGCTGGTGACCAGCCAGCCCAGAATCGGCATGGCGATCATAAAAATGTACAGCGCCCAGTGCATCAGTTTGGCCAGCACGGTCTGCCAGTGAGGCGAGGCCGGGAAGATTTGCGGTGCCGGGCCCAGGCTGCGAGCAAACAGCCGCAGCCAGACCAATACAAACACCGTCAAGCCCAGCATAAAGTGCGATTCGGTGATCAGCGACCGGCCGCCACTGCCTTTTGGAAAAATTCCGCGAAATTCGATGCAGGCGTAAACCAGCGCCAGCAGGACCAGCATCAACCAATGCAGCGCGATCGATACGGTGCTGTAGCGTGAGTCGGAATTCTTCCAGGGCATACGGTGTTCCTCACAGGTCAGGTCGAGCCACCGTTCTTGTTCGACGGTGTGCTTTAACTGTAATCCGCTTTGGTGGATTTGCCTGTGGCTATTTGGGCGTTCAACGCTCTGGATCAGGTGGTCGGCCCAAAAAAAAACGCCAGTTCCGTTAAGGAGCTGGCGCTTTTTTTATGCAGCGACAGGCGCAATCAGTTGGTTTGCGGCATCTCGCCCTTGGCCAGGCGCTGGTTGATATCGGCGATCACTTCCGGCAAATCGGTGATGGTGTCGATCATGTAGTGCGGCCGCGAACCTTCGAACATCCCGTGGATGCGCTTGCGTTCGCTGTCCAGTTGATCGCTGCCGAGGGCGCGGTAACCTTCGTAGTCCAGGCCCAGCGCATTGCCCGAGCAGATCAATGCCACGGTCCACATGCCGGCTCGACGACCTTCGAGAATGCCCGGCACGGTGTCGTCGATCTTCACGCAGGCCGCGACATCATCGATGCCCAGCGCAATCACGTTGGCCAGTGCCTGGGCGGGCCATGGGCGACCGTTGGGCACTTCGTCGGTGGCAACCACGTGGTCGGCGATGTAACCGTTGGTGGCGGCCAGTTCGACAACCTTGTCCATGACCTGTTTTGGATAGCCGGAGCAGGAACCGATCTTGATCCCTTGCTGGCGAAGATTGGCGATGGTGTCCAGTGCGCCCGGGATCAGCGCCGAGTGCTCGGCGATTTTCTCGATTTGCAGGGGCATGAAGCGTTTATAGATGGCGGTGACGTCATCGTCGGTCGGCGTACGGCCGAACACCGCGCGATAACGCTCGGCGACTTCCGGCTGATCGCACAGGGTGCGGATGTGGTCCCACTTGCCCATGCCCATCGGGCCGCGGGCTTCTTCGATGGAAACCTGGACGTCGAACTCGGCGAAGGCTTCGACAAAAATCTGTGTCGGTGCGAAGGAGCCGAAGTCGACCACGGTGCCGGCCCAGTCGAGGATGGCGGCTTGCAGCTTGGTTGGGTTTGCGTAGTTCATGTCTCAAATCCTGTAGGTGGGAAATGGTGATCTCTGTAGGAGCTGTCGAGTGAAACGAGGTTGCGATCTTTTGACGTTGCCTTTGTAAAACAGGATCAAAAGATCGCAGCCTCGTTTCACTCGACAGCTCCTACAAGTCGTCGTGAATCAGATTTCGAGGACTTCCATCTCGCGCAACACTTCGGCGATCGCCGACACGGCCGCGTGCATCTCGGCCTGGTTGACGTGCCCGATGCAGCCGACGCGGAAGGTTTCGACCTGGGTCAATTTGCCGGGGTAAAGGATGAAACCCTTGGCCTTGACGCGTTCGTAGAATTCCTTGAACTGGTAGCGCGGATCTTTCGGTGCGTGGAAGGTTACGATGATCGGCGCCTGAATCTCGGCGGGCAGGAAGCTGCGCAGCCCCAGTTTGGCCATGTCATCGAGCAGCACTTTGCAGTTGTTGGCATAGCGCTGATGCCGGGCGGGCAAACCACCTTCTTCGTTGTATTGCAGCAGGGCTTCGTGCAACGCCGCGACCACGTGGGTCGGCGGAGTGAAGCGCCATTGGCCGGTCTTGGCCATGTAGGTGTGTTGATCGAAAAGGTCCATCGCCAGCGAGTGCGAGTTGCCGGCGGCATTCGCCAGCGCTTCTTTGCGAGCGAAGACAAAGCCCATTCCCGGAACGCCTTCCAGGCATTTGCCCGAGGCGGCGATCAGCGCGTCGAACGGCACCTGTTGCGCGTCGATCGGCAAGGCGCCAAAGGAGCTCATGGCGTCGATGATCAGGCGTTTGCCGTGTTGCGCGATGACGTGGGCGATTTCCGGCAGCGGGTTGAGGATCCCAGTGCTGGTTTCGCAGTGAATCAGCGCGATGTGGGTGATGCTGGCGTCGGCGCGCAGCAGACGGTCGACGTCGGCGGCGGTGGTCGGTTCGTCTTCAGCGGTTTCGAAGGTGCTGAAGGAGCGGCCGAGCACTTCGCAGATTTTCGCCAGGCGTTTGCCGTAGGCGCCGTTGATCAGCACCAGGACTTTGCCGTCGCGAGGCACCAACGTGCCGATCGCCGCTTCGACCGCGAACGTGCCGCTGCCTTGCAGGGGCACGCAGTGGTGGCTGTCGCCGCCGTTGATGATCGCCAGCAGTTGTTCGCACAGGCTGGCGGTCAGTTGATTGAAGCGGTCATCCCATGAACCCCAGTCGACCATCATCGCCTGACGGGTGCGGGCCGATGTGGTCAGTGGGCCGGGGGTGAGCAGGATGGGTTCGGCGGTACTCATTCTCGTGTCCTCGCAATCGATGGGATGAAGCTACGGGGCTTAAATTGCAATTTGCCGTGCTATCAATCAAATTGTTTGTTGTTATGCCAGCCATCAGTGAGGGTTATTCATGAATCTGTTCCAGCTCCGCGCATTCGATGCGGTGGCCCGCGAGGGCAGCTTCACCCGGGCCGCCGCGCGACTGTTCATCAGCCAACCGGCGGTCACCGGGCACATCAAGGCGCTGGAGGAGCATTACCAGATCACCCTGTTGCGGCGCACCGCTCGACGGGTGGAGCTGACGGAGGAGGGCACCAAACTGGCCGCGATCACCCGGGCAATGTTCGGTCTGGCCGAAGAGGCGCAGGTGATGCTCGAGGCCAACCGGCAGTTGCTGACCGGGCGTCTGGAGGTTGCGGCGGATGGGCCGCACATGGTCATGCCGATGCTCGCCAGTTTGCGGGCGCGGTATCCCGGCATTACCGTGAACCTGCGGCTGGGCAATGCTCAGGAAACCTTGGCAGCGTTGCTGTCGGAGCATGCCGACGTGGCGGTGCTGACCGAGGTCGAACCGCGCAAGGGGCTGCATTTGCAAGACTTAAGCGAATCACGGATTTGTGCGCTGGTGCCCGACGGTCATCCCTGGGCGCAGATGTCCAAGGGGGTGCCGCTCAAGGCGCTGGATCAGGTGATCATGGTGTTGCGCGAGCCAAGTTCGATCACCCGGCGCACCTTCGACGAGGCGTGCGCGAAGGCGTTGGTCAGTCCACGGGTGTTGCTGGAGCTGGACAGTCGCGAGGCGGTGACTGAAGCCGTCGCCGCAGAGTTGGGGGTCGGCGTGGTGTCATCGGTGGAGGTTAGCCATGACCCGCGGGTGGCGGCGGTGCCGATTCTTGGTGAAGGGTTGGTTAACCGACACATGATTGGGTGCATGGAACGGCGGCGGGATTTGCGCTTGATTCAGGCGTTTTTCGAGCTGGCGCCGAATCTGAATTGACCGCGCAGTCTCTGTAGGAGCTGTCGAGTGAAACGAGGCTGCGATCTTTCCCGGTTCACTTGAGTCTCAAGCGAAAGGTCAAAAGATCGCAGCCTCGTTTCACTCGACAGCTCCTACGGGGAGAGGCTTTCGCGAACCATCTCCAGAAACGTCGCCACCACCCGCCGCGAACTCTGCTCGCGCAAGCACACCAGCGTCTCGGTCAATCGCCGTTTGCAATCGGTAATCGGCAACGCGCAAACCCTCGAATCCGCACCGAATTCGGCAGCTGAAACAACACCAACACCAATCCCCACCACCACCGCTTCACGCGCCGCTTCCCGACCTTCAACCTGAATCGCCGGACGAATGCGAAACCCGGCCTGAGCCATTTCTTCTTCCAGCGTTTGCCGCGTCACCGAGCCGATTTCCCGCAGCACCAAAGGCGTGTCATCCAGATCCGCTAGGCAAATCGACTCACGGTTGGCCCACGGATGATTGCACGAAACGAACGCCACCATCGGGTCGTTGCGCAGCGGCAACGAGATCAGACGTTCGTCACTCACTTCCCGGCCCAGCAACGCCAGGTCGGCCTGATAGTTGAAAAGCCGAAACAGCGATTCGTCGGTGTTGCCGGTTTCGATCTTCACACTGATGCCGGGGTAGCGTTCGCAGAACCGTGCGATCTGCGGCAGCACATGCACCGGTGCATCGACGGCGAGAATCAGACTGCCGGTCTGCAGTGCCTGGGACTCCTGAAGTAACTCTTGAGCCTCGGCCTCGATGACGAACAGCCGCTGAGTAATGCTCAGCAACCGCTCGCCCAGATCGGTCAGGCGTACCGAGCGTTTATTGCGGTGGAACAGCAGAACACCGAAACGCTCTTCGAGCTTGCGCACTTGGTCGGAAATCGCCGGTTGCGTGAGGAATAGCCGCTCGGCGGCTTTGGTAAAGCTTCCGTGCACGGCCACGGCATGGAAGGCTTTGAGCTGGGCGTGGGAAACCGACATCGAAATCTCCAGTAACAAGCTGAGCTTATATTGGAAATACGATAAATCGATTTCACTTATTAATCAGTAATTGTTTTTATCGACCTCAGCCCCGGTGACTGGTCAGTCAAACAGCGTCGGCGGCCATGAGCCTGTGCGTGCAACAGCAGGACTCATCTGACCGATATCGCCAAAGGGAAGCTGCGATATCGAAGTGCTCAACAATAAAAAAACAGGCGTTATTTCTCAATTTCTGCCGGCACACTCACACCCTGAGGTCAGAACCACAATGAACAAGCACATCGGCACTATCAAGCGTTGGCGCGTGCAGATCTTCGCGATCACCTAGCTCGCTTACGCCGCTTTCTACTTCACCCGCAAAGCTTTTTCCGTGGCAAAACTTGGGATCGCCGAAGACCCCACCTTCATGCTCGACAAAATGGCCATGGCCAACCTCGACGCCATCTACCTCACGGCTTACGCCATCGGGCAATTCACCTGGGGCATCCTGGCCGACCGCTTTGGCCCAAGGGTCGTGGTGTTTGGCGGGTTGCTGATTTCAGCGGCGGCAGCCTTGGTGATGGGCAGTTTTGCGACGTTGCCAATCTTCGCTACCTGCATGTTGATTCAAGGATTTGCCCAGTCCACCGGCTGGTCCGGGCTGTGCAAGAACCTCGGCAGTTTCTTTCCCGCCGAACAGCGCGGGCGGGTGCTGGGGTTGTGGAGTTCCTGCTACGCCTTTGGTGGGTTGGTGGCTTCGCCGTTCGCTGGCTGGTGGGCGTATACGCTGATCGGCACCTGGCATGCGGCGTTCTTTTCCAGTGCGGCGGTGGTTGGGCTGGTCGCCGTACTGTTTTTTATTTTTCAGCGCAACAAACCCGAAGACGTTGGCTTGCCAGCGGTGGAACCGGAGCCAGAACTGACGGCGCAAGAGGCCGATGCGCAAAGCAAGATCAGCATTCTGGAACCGTTAAAAGAAATTCTGCGCAACCGCACCGTGCTGGTTCTGGGCCTGGCGTACTTTCTGCTGAAGCCGGCGCGCTACGCGATTCTGCTCTGGGGGCCGGTGATCGTCTTCGAGCAGATGCCCTCGGTGGGCAAGGTCGGCGCGGCAATCATTCCGACCGCGTTTGAACTGGCCGGGTTGCTCGGGCCGATTCTGCTGGGGCTGGCGTCGGACAAACTGTTCGGCGCCCGACGCATGCCGGCGTGTGTGCTCAGCCTGTTGGCGTTGACTGTCACTCTGGCCTTGTTCATGGGAGCCCTGCATACCGGCAGCGTGATGCTGGTGGTGGCGCTGCTGTTCGTCATGGGCCTGACCCTGTATGGACCGGACTCGATGATCAGCGGCGCGGCCGCGATCGATTTCGGCACCGCCAAGGCGGGCGCCACAGCGGCCGGTTTCGTCAACGGTTGCGGCTCAGTCGGGGCGATTCTCGGCGGATTGCTGCCGGGCTACTTCGACTCGGTCACCGTGTTCATCGTCTTCGCCGGCTGCGCGATGTTTTCAGCCCTGGTGCTGATCCCGCACTGGAACAGCCGCCCGGCTGGCCTGCCTGCCAAAAGCGCCTTCGTGCCTAACCAACCGATCACCGTAAAACCTCTGCGTACTTAAGGATTGACCCATGAGACCTTTCTGGCTGGAGCAAGCGCTGGCGGCCGAGTCTGCGGCGGCGGCAGGCAAGGCCGACAAGGGCTGAGTGTCAGGGCGTGAGGTCCGAGCGATTGACCAGCCAATCGAGCAGCAAGTGGCTATCGCGGCGTGGCGCGGGAACAGGCCGAGTGCGCGGGTGATGGCCCATGCCGACACACAGCACCGGCCGGTCCGGGTCGCTGTCGAGAAAACTGATCAGAACGTCGCTGCCGGCCTTTGGCAGGCTGGACGGGTCAATCCGACCGTCCGGCGCTGCAAGGGCCACCGGTAGCCAGAGACCGGCAGATTCAAGCGGATCTGATTCCACCGTTGGCCACAGTCCAACCTGTATTCGACCTCGATCATCCAGCGCCGCCGGCTGCCCAGCAGGGCCCTGCACCCGGGCGGGCTGATAGCCCGGGATGCTCGGCCTGGCCTGTCTGAGCGCCGGCCTGAAGACCGTTGACCAGGGAATGGCGGTGAACTGATTGCGGTAATGGCGGACAGTGACGGGTTTGTCGGTGGCAAGAATCGAGGGTTGTTGCCCCTGATGTCGGGTTTCGGTGAGCAGCCACTGATCGTTGAAATTCGACAGTGGATGTTCTGACACTTGCACTATCCGTGCGCTGCGCAGTGCGCTCTGGTTGCTTTGACCGTGGATCTGCAGGTGCTGGCAACGCAGACGTTCCAGTTGTCGTCGGCTCAACTGATCGTGATGGATGTGCTCGGCCGCGGGCCGGACCATCACTGGCAATGGTTTGCTGAAAGCGTGGTTGGCCGCTCCCTCGTCGGGTTTTTGCGAGCCACGGTTCCTGGCCTCCAGTCGTGAGGGAAAGGGCGGCGAGTCATGGCGCTGGAACAACTCACTGATCACCGGCACGTCACTGTCTTCGGGCGCGTTGCCCTGGAAAGGCGTAAGGACTGGTTCTTGGGGGAAACTCAGGCTGTCATCCGCCAGGACCAGCACATGCCCGTTGCGCTGATGTTCGAAGTGATAGTGAATGCCTTCTTCTTCACACAGCCGTTGCAGCAATGCCAGATCGCTCTCCTCGTACTGAATGCAAAAAGGCCGGACGGGATAGTGTCCGTTGGATAGTTCGAAGCGATAGCTCCCCTCGGGCACATCATGTTCCTCCAGCAGTTGGCGCAGGATCATCGGTACGCTGAGGTGATGAAAGACGCGGCGTGAACGCTGCCGGTCGAGCCATTGAAGGTAGGGCACCAGCACCAGTTTGTAGCCGATCCGGTGTGGGCCGCGATGCTCGCGACTGGCACTGTGAAGGACGCCGTGAATACCCTGGCCCTCCATCAGGCTGAGGAACACCGGCTGTTGCAGCAATCGGTCGAGATTCATGGCCGGCGCGAGGCCGATCACTTCGATGTCGAATCGATAAGGTTGGTTGAGGGCTTCTCGGCCACTGAACTGCAACACCTGCAAACTCAAATCGCCGTCGAGGAGTGTCAGGGTGAAAGGACTTTCCTTGTCGTTGTGCATCGAACGCGCTTCTGCCATGGAATACGGGCGCAGAGGGTACGTAACCACAGCCCTTTATAGTCACCGCAAATTGAAGTTTCAGAATCGCCCTACAACTGCCGGTGAAGATGTCGATTCGTCATGCGGGTGAACAGGGTGGAATTTTTGGTCGATTGCCAACTTTAGGGCGTATAAACTTGCGCCATGCGTCGGCCAATAGATGTCTCGGCGCCACAGATCAAGAGAGTGAGTAATGGGCGCACAGTGGAAGGTTAAACACAAAGAAGCGGCATCTAACGCCAAGGGCAAGATCTTCGGCAAACTGGTAAAAGAAATCACCATCGCTGCCCGCAACGGTGCCGATGTCACTACCAACGCACACCTGCGTCTGGTGGTTGAACAGGCCAAGAAAGCCTCGATGCCCAAGGAAACCCTGGATCGCGCCATCAAAAAAGGCGCGGGCCTGCTGGGTGAGACCGTTCAGTACCATCGCGTGACTTACGAGGGTTTCGCTCCGCATCAGGTGCCGCTGATCGTCGAATGCGTGACCGACAACGTCAATCGCACCGTCGCTGAAATCCGCGTTGCGTTCCGCAAGGGCCAATTGGGCGCCTCCGGTTCGGTAGCGTGGGACTTCAACCATGTCGGCATGATCGAGGCGTCCCCGGACAGCCCGGACGCCGATCCGGAAATGGCCGCCATCGAAGCCGGCGCCCAGGATTTCGAGCCGGGCGAAGAAGAGGGCACGACCCTGTTCCTGACCGAGCCTGCGGACCTGGACGCGGTGCAGAAAGCCCTGCCTGAGCAAGGGTTCACCGTGTTGTCGGCCAAGTTGGGTTATCAGCCGAAAAACCCGGTCAGCGGTCTGAGCGATGAGCAGATGGCTGAAGTCGAAGCCTTCCTCGAAGGCCTCGATAACCACGATGACGTGCAGGACATGTTTGTCGGGTTGGCGGGTTAAACCGCTTCGAGCGTGTGATGACCTGTGGCGAGGCTCCTCGCCACAGGTTTGTGTTGGCTTCCAGTGGTTGAGGCCAATACCGTCAGCGCCTGAACAAGCTCGCTGAACCCCGGTCGCGTCAGCACCTGCGGCTGACAGCAGCGCTGCTGCAATTGCTCCAGCTGCACACGACCTTCATCGCTCAACCCCGAGTCGATCCGCTCCAACAATTCCCCCAGCAAAACACCAAACGCCCGTACCTCGATCCGTTGCAGCGCACGGCTTTCAAGGCTGTCCGAGGTGGCATGGAAAGACGCGGCGCCAAAATCCCCCAGCAGGCAATCACCGTGCTCATTCCACAAAATGTTGTGGCCATAGAGGTCGCCGTGGGTGATGCCATGTCGGTGCAAATGTTCGGCTGCCGAGGCGATGCCACAGGCGATGCGCAATGCCACGCCAGCGCTGAACCGGGTGTCGTTGGCGTAAACGTCGCGGGTACATGACGCCAGGCTCGGCAGCCCGGACAGATTGCGATAGCTCGGATCGATCAATTGCATCACCAGCCCGGCCTGGGCTTCTGGATGCCCGACGACGCGCCCTTCAACCCGGATCAGGTTGGGGTGACTACCGGCGGTGATGCAGGCGTTCATTTCGTGCAACGGCGAGCCGTCACTGGTCATTTCGCCTTTGTAGAGTTTGACGGCGACCTGTGTGGCCGGTTGGCCCGGTCGATCCCAAATAGCCCGATGAATCACCCCTGACGCGCCTTCGCCCAGTTGCTGCGCCAGACGCAGTTCAGACCAGGGAATGCGGGGCGTGGCTTCGAGAGCGGCTGCATCGGCTTCGGTCTCCAGCGGGTTACCGGCGTACGCCAGCCAGGTCAGGCTCGGCAGGGACAGCAGCCACTCGGGCAACTCGGTCAACCGGTTGGCGGCGATACGGATCAGTTCGAGTCGATGGCAATGACGCAAGCTCTCCGGCAAACGTTGCAAGCGGTTGCCAGCAAGCATGAGTTTTTGCAGGTGCGGGCGTTCACCCAGCTCGGCCGGCAGTTCAGTGATGCAGTTATCGGTCAGGATCAGCCAGCGCAGCAACGGTGGCAGGGCCGCGCCTGGCACGCGCTCGATGCGGTTGGCCTTGAAGCCGACCATCGTCAGTGCGGCGCATTGGCCCAGGCAGTCGGGCAGTTCGGTGAACAGATTGTCCGAGCAGAACAACACGCGCAAACGGGTCAGGCGGTGCAAGTCGTCCGGCAGACTGCTCAAGGCATTGCCGCTGAGGTCGAGGACTTCCAGCGAGTCCGCCAGGTCGAAGATTTCTCGCGGAAACTCCGTCAGGCCGCCGGTGAGGTCAAGGCGGGTAATGCCCGACAGTTGGCCGGCGCGCAGTTGGGCAAGGGTATCCATGAGCAGATTCACTTTGATCGGGAGGAGGGCGCGGAGGCCTGGAAACGGGCGACATGATACCGGCAAAGGCCGGGGACGTGTCAGACCGGATCCCTGACTTCGACCAACTGCCCCAACCGGCTGCGCGTGCGCGCCAGATCGATGGCATCGCCGCCCAGGCTTTCGCGCAAAGACTTCTGGCCGAGCAGAATCAGGTGCTTGTCCTGGTCGTACAGGACGTCGACCAGATTGATGAAGCGCTGCTGGGCGGCGATTGAACACTCGGCAAGGTTGGGCAATTCCTCGATGAACCAATGATCGAAACGTCGGCACAGCTCCAGGTAATCCATGACCGCTGTGGGGTGGTCGCACAGATCGCCGAAGGTGAAACCGATGGTTCGCCCTTCGCAGTGTCGGGCTTGAAGGTGCCGTGTTCCGACGGAAAGCTGAATGGCCGGCGCGTCGCGTTCGGGCAGGTTCAACGACTGACGCTGCATCGCGGTGGCGGGCCAGACGTACTGGCCCTGGGTAAACAGCTGCTGGGCATGGGTTCTGACCTGACTGCGGTAGTCGTGGGGGCCGCCGACTTCCATGACCTGCATGCGAGCGTTGATCAGGTCGATCACCGGTTTGAAGCGCGCGTGGTACAGCGGGTTGGGCAGGAGGCCTTCCGGTGGGTAATTGGAAGTGACCAGCAGCAGGATGCGTCGGCGGAACAATGCCTTGAACAGGCGGGTGATCAGCATCGCGTCGCCAATGTCATGGACGTGAAACTCATCGAAACACAGCACCCGGCAATCGCGCAGCTGTTCATCGAGGGTGGTTTCCAGCGCATCGGGGTGATCGCGATGAGTGAACATTCCTTGGTGAAGGTGCGCAAAAAACTCATGAAAATGCAGGCGCTGTTTTTCCGCGATGGGAATGGCCTGGAAAAAACCGTCGAGCAGCCAGCTCTTGCCGCGACCCACGGCGCCGTGCAGGTAAAGGCCGGGGAGCGTTTTTGCCGAGGTGCCCGGCAGCGCTGCGGCGTGTTGCGCCATGCAGTCGATGACGCGCAGTTGGCTATGGCTGAGGGTGTAACCCTGGGTGTGGGCCTTACGGTGGAAGTAGTCGTGGATGGCTCGACCGGTGCCGCTGTGACCGGCGGATGCAGCCGATGACTTGCCGAACAAGCGGCGTAGCGCAGGCCAGCGTGGTGTGAGTCGCGAACGGTTTGGCGGTCGAACGGCCACTGTGATTTCACCCCGTAATCTTCATGCCGGCTCCCCGAGCGGCGGCATAGTGTAACCAGAGGGGGGATTTTCATTCCAGTTGTGTCGATGAAGCCTGTGTGGCGAGGGAGCTTGCTCCCGCTGGGCTGCGAAGCAGCCCCAAAACCATGAAAGCGCGGTGTTTCAGACACACCGCGTTGAATGGGTTACGACTGCTGCGCAGCCGAGCGGGAGCAAGCTCCCTCGCCACAAGGTTTTCGGTGGTGAGAGTCGCCCAGATGATTACCGCTCGATACTGCGATTCCACCGCGCATTCCATGCCGGGCGCTGTTCGTTGACCTGATCCCAATCGATCGCAATGGCCGTGGTCAGGTACTGCTTCATCGCCTCGACCTGACCGCGGGTTTTGTCGGTGGTCGGGGTATTGGGGTTGGACGGGATCTGGTCGCCATCTTCAAGCGCGGCAGCCTGAGCTTCAGGTGTCAGCAAGAAGGCGGCAAGTTTCTGTGCCAGTTCCGGCTGAGTGTTGTTGGCGATGGCACATTCGGCCACGTTGAGCACCACGGCGCCTTCCTTCGGTTGCGCATACTCCACCGGCATGCCCTTGAGTTTCAGGGCGGTGACCTGGGTCGGCGTCAGCGGGAACAGCGCGGCTTCGTCGGTCTGAAGCATTTCGGAAATCTTCGCCGAGCTCGGAATGTACTCCAGCACGTTGCGCCCGACGGTGTTCGGCCAAGCCTTGAAGCCTGGCTCGACGTCGGTTTCGCTGCCGCCCTGAATCCGGTTGAACATCAGGAACCCGTGCAGGCCAAAGGTCGAGGACGCCATTGACTGGAACACCAGTTTGTCTTTGAAGCGCGGGTCGGCCATGTCCATCCACGAGGTCGGCGCGGTCCAGCCTTTCTCCTTGAACAGACGCGTGTTGTACGCCAGCCCGGTCACGCCGAGGCTGACCGCCACCGCTTGATCCTTGATGCGGCCCTTGGCCGGAATCTGCGCCAGCGGTGCGCTGTCTTCGAGTTTGTCGCACAGCCCCATGGCGATGGCGCGGTACATGATGCCGTCGTCGAGGAACATCACGTGCATCTGCGGGTTGCCTTTGCTGGCCTGGACCTTGGCCAGAATATCGGCGGAGGTGCCGGGCACGATCACCACTTTGACGTTATTGGCCTTCTCGAAAACCGGCAGCACCTTGTCGGCGTAGAGCCGCTCCATGGTCCCGCCGTTCATGCCCAGGTAAAGCGTCGGTTCGGCCTGGGCCTGGCTGACCGTGAGCAGGGCGCCCAAGCAAGAGATACCGAGCAGTGCAGTGCGTTTGACGTTATTCATTAGCGCGACCTTCCTCTATCAAGCAACGGAGATGGAGTGAAACCGGGTGATGGAAAACGCATCCAGCGACGTTTTTGAGGCGCCGCTGCAGATGATTTCGGTGAGTGCCTGGCCCACCGCGGGGCCGATCTGAAAGCCCGCACCGGCAAAGCCGAACGCGTGCAACAGACCGGGTTGAGTGCCACTGTGGCCGATCACCGGTTGGCGATCGGGCAGGTAACCTTCGGTGCCGCTCCAGGTGCGAATCGCCTGGGCACCTTCAAGAAACGGATAAAGCTCGACGGCCTGACGCAGGATCTCGATTACCGCGTGCTGGCCCGGCCGGGCGCGAGCGTCGTCGAGGGCAAAACCCTGACCGCCTCCCAACACGCAATTGCCGCGCGCGACCTGCCGGGCATAGATACCGCCGCCCTCGACCCCAGTGCTGGCATTCATCACCAATGGCAAGGGCTCGGTGACCAGCATCGCCGGGTGCCCGGCGTGCATCGGCACGCCCTCACCGAATTGTTCTGCCAGGCTGCCGGCCCAAGCCCCGGCGCAATTCAGCAGCCAGGGCGCCTGCAACTCCAGACCGGTTTGCGTGCTGACGCGAAAGCGTTGACCGTCGTGTTCCACCGCCGTCACCGGGCATTGTTCATGGACTTGTGCGCCATGTCGCCGCGCCGCCCGGGCAAACGCCGGGGAGACCAGTCGCGGGTTGGCATGACCGTCATCGGGGCAAAACGAGGCACCGACCGCCACCTCACCGACCCACGGAAAACGTGCGCGTAATTCACTGCGCTCAAGCACCTGCAAATCGAGGCCAAAGCCCCGGCTGCTGGCGGCATAGTCTTGCAAGGCGTGCAGATCGTTGAGGCTGCGGGCCAGTTTCAAGTGACCGCTGCGCTGATACTCACCGTCGATGCCAATCAGCTGCGGCAGCTGCCCCCAGATGTCGTGGGCCCGCTGCGACAGCGGCAGTTGCGAGAGTGGTCGCCCCTGGCGCCGCACGCCGCCGTAGTTCACGCCGCTGGAATGCGAGCCGCAAAAATCCCGCTCCAGCAGTGCAACGCGACGCCCGGCCTTGCTCAAAAAGAGAGCGGCCGAGGCACCGACAATGCCACCGCCAATGATGACGGCATCGACCTCGATCATGATTCGACCTCCAGGCCAAACGGCAGGGGTTTGATGGGGGCCTGAGCCCGCAGTCGACCGATGTCGGACACGCAGCGCTGGCTTTCGCAGGCAATGATTTCCGCGGCGGCGGCCCCACACATCCGTCCCTGACAGCGCCCCATGCCGACCCGGCAATGCGCCTTGACCCGGTTGATCTCCCAATGACCCTCGCGCACCACTTGGCGGATGTCGCCGGCCCGCACTTCTTCGCAGCGGCAGATCATCACGTCATTCGGGGCATCGGCGGCCCAATGCTCGGGAAAGATGAAGGCCCGTTCCAGACCTTGGCGGAAGGTATCGATCCGTCCCAGCGCCTGCTCCAATTGCGCCCCACGTTGCGGCGGGATCAGGTAACCGATGTCTTCGAGCAACGCCAGGGCCGCGCGTTCGCCGGCCATTTCGGCCGCGTCGGCGCCCATGATGCCGGCGCCGTCACCGGCCAGGTAAACCTCGGCGACACTGCTGCGACCGGCGCTGTCGCGTTGCGGCAGCCAGGCGCGGTTGAGCGGGTTCCAGGTGAATTCACAGCCGAGCAGGTCGGCGAGTTGGGTTTCACTGCGCAGGCCGTGGGCGAAGGCGACGGCGTCGCACTCCAGATGCTGATTGCCCTTGGCGTTGCGCCAGGTCAGCGATAGCACACGTTGTTCGCCGTTGATGTCTGTGAGGCTGGCACCCTGATGCACCGGGATGCCGTGGGCGGTCAGCCAGCTGCGGTAATAGATGCCTTTGGCCAGGGTGGCCGGTTGCGAGAGCAGGCCGGGCAGGGCGCGTGCCTGAGCGCTGAAGGGCGAGCTGTCGAGCACCGCGACCACCTTGGCGCCGGCCTTGGCGTATTGATACGCCACCAGGTACAGCAGCGGCCCGCTGCCGGCGAACACCACCCGTTCACCAATGGCGCAGCCCTGAAACTTGAGGGCGATCTGCGCTGCGCCGAGGCTGTAGACCCCCGGAAGTGTCCAGCCTGGCACCGGCAGAATCCGGTCGGTGGCGCCCGTGGCGACGATCACGCGGGAGAACGCCAGCCGCGCGGCACGGCCTTCATGCAAGGTGTCGAGCGCGCCGTCCTCGGCGTTCCATACCAACGTCTCGGGACGGTAATCGAGTTGCTCGCGCAGCGCGTCGATCGTCTGATGCAACGCGTTGGCCTTGCCGGCTTCGAAGCCATACAGCTTGACCGGCGAGCGCTTGAAATTTGCCGGTTGGCGACGATAAATCTGCCCGCCACCGCGCGCGGCTTCGTCCAGCAGCACCGGGCGAACGCCATGGGCGACCAATGTTTGCGCGGCACGAATCCCGGCCGGACCGGCGCCGATGATGATCACGGAATTCATATAGCCCCCATGAAATTCAAGATCAAAAGATCGCAGGCTTCGCCAGCTCCTACAGGAGATCGCGTTCGGCGTAGGAGCTGCCGAAGGCTGCGATCTTTTGGGAGCCCCGGATAAATGACCGTCATATGCTGCGCCCCGGTTCGCGGCTGATCTGCTGCCCGGCTTCGAGCAACGTCGAGCAGGCGCGCACGCGCCGACCATCGCCCAGTCGAACCCAGCAGTCCTGACAGGCACCCATCATGCAAAACCCGGCGCGGGGTTCGGCGCTGAAGTCGCTGCCGCGCAAGTGTTCGCTGCAGGTCAGTACCGCCGTCAGCAAGGTGTCGCCGAGCATGCCGGTGGCAGGTGTGCCGTCGAGGGTAAAGTCCAGGGCCGGGCGGTCGCCTTCGGCCAGTCGTTTCAGCAGAGCCATGGCGCCCTCATTGTTTGCCCACCAGAACCCGATCAAGGCCGTAGACCCGGTCGAGCAAAATCATCGTCAGCGCGGTCAGCGCAATCACCAGTGCCGACACTGCCGCCATCATCGGATCGATGGATTCGGTGGCGTACACGTACATCCGCACTGGCAAGGTTTGCGTGGCCGGCGAGGTGACGAAAATCGACAGCGTGACCTCGTCAAAACTGTTGATGAACGCCAGCAGCCAGCCACCGGCCACCCCCGGCAGAATCATCGGCAAAGTGATTTCCCGAAACAGGGTGAAGCGCCCGGCACCGAGCGATTGCGCGGCGTGTTCGGCGCTGCGATCCAGGCCGATGGCCGACGCCAGTACCAGCCGCAGCACGTACGGTGTGATCACCAGCACATGGGCGAAGATCAGCCAGGCGAAGCTGCCGTTGACGCCCATCAGCGCAAACAAGCGCAGCAACGCAACACCCAGCACCAGGTGCGGAATGATGATCGGCGACAGGAACAGGCCGTTGAGAAAGTCGCGTCCGGGGAACTCGAAGCGGGTGATCGCCAGCGCCGCCGGCACCGCAATCAACGTCGCCAGACTGGCCGCGCAAAACGCCAGGATCAGGCTGTTGTAGAACGCGTCGACAAAGTCAGCACGCTCGAACACCGCGCGGAACCAGCGCAGGGAAAACTCCGTGGTCGGCAGGCTCAGGGTGTTTTCCGGGGTGAAGGCCACAAGGCAAACCACCACCAGCGGCGCCAGCATGAATAGCACCACCAAGGTATGGAACAGCAGGGCGAAAGGACCGTTCTTGGACATGACGAGTTATCCCAATGACTTCTTGTAGCGGCCTTCGATCATCCGGTTCCACGACAGCATGATCAGCAGGTTGAGCAACAGCAGGGCCACGGCAATGGCCGCGCCCATCGGCCAGTTGAGCTCCGACAGGTACTGGTCATAGATCAGCGTGGCGACCATTTTTATCCGACGTCCACCGAGCAGGCCGGGAATCGCAAAAGAGCTGGCGGCGAGACCGAACACAATCAACGTGCCGGAGAGCACACCGGGCATGATCTGCGGCAGCACCACTTGGCGCATCACGGTGAAGTGGCTGGCGCCGAGGGACATCGCGGCCTGCTCGGCGGCCGGGTCGAGTTTTTGCAACGAGGTCCAGACCGGAATGATCATGAACGGCAGCATCACGTGGACCAGCGCAATCACCACCGCGAACGGCGTGTAGAGCAGTTTCATCGGCGAGCCGCCGAAGGCTTGCAGGGTCTGGTTGACCAGGCCGTCGGCACCGAGCAACAGGCTCCAGCCGAAGGCGCGCACTACCACCGAAATCAGCAACGGGGTGAGGATCAGAATCAGGAAAATCGAGCGCCATGGCGCGCCCATGCGGCTGAGGATGTAGGCCTCGGGCACGCCGATCACCACGCAGAGCAGGGTGGTCAGGGCGCTGATCCACATCGTGCGCAGAAAGATTTCGTAGAAGTACGGATCGCCGAGCAAGCTGCTGTAGTGGTCGAGGGTGTAGGCATCGCCATTGATCCCCGAGCTGTAGTCGAAGACGTTGAACGACAGCACCAAAGTCAGCAGCAGCGGGATAACCAGCAGGCCGAAGTACAAGGCCAGGGCCGGTGCCGACAGCCAGTAACCCTGGCGTCCGTGGCGAATGGCGACAAGCGTACTCATGCCGGCACCTCGTCGACACTCAGTACCCGCAGCAACGTTGCGTCCCAATCGAGCCCGACCGCCGTGCCTTCGGTCAGCGGTGCCGAACCGTCGTTGCGGCGCACCACGCTGAGTTCGCCCAGGGTCGTCGACACGCCATAAAGCCATTGGCTGCCGAGAAAGAAGCGGCTGACGATGTTGCCTTGCAGACGACCCTGACCTTTGTCCCGCAGATCGATTTTTTCCGGACGCAGGCTCAAGGTCAGTTCGCCGTCGCCACGGCTGCACACCTGAACAACACCGGCGCTGTCCCGCTCGCCCGGCAGCAGATTGGCCTTGCCGACGAAACCGGAAATGAACTCGGTGCGCGGGTGTTCGTAGAGGGTGTAGGGCGCGTCGATCTGGGTGATGCGCCCGGCCTGCATCACCACCACCCGGTCGCTGATGGACAGCGCTTCGGACTGGTCGTGGGTGACCATCAGCGTGGTGATCCCGACTTCGCGCTGGATGCGGCGGATCTCGAATTGCATCTCTTCGCGCAGGTTGGCGTCGAGGTTGGACAGCGGCTCATCGAGCAGCAGCACCGGCGGCTCGATCACCAGGGCCCGAGCCAATGCAACGCGTTGACGCTGGCCACCGGAAAGCTCCCGGGGGTAACGCTCGGCATGCTGGTTGAGGCGTACCAGTTTCAGCACCCGGTCCACCCGCTGCTGCAACTCGCCGTTGGCCACTTTGCGCATCCGCAGGCCGAAGGCGACGTTGTCTTTGACGGTCATGTGCGGGAACAGCGCGTAACTCTGGAACACCACGCCCAGACCACGGCTGGCGGGTCTGGCGTGGGTGATGTCGCGACCGTCCAGCACAATGCGTCCGCTGCTGACTTCGACGAAGCCGGCGATCATTTGCAGGGTGGTGGTTTTGCCGCATCCGGAGGGGCCGAGCAGCGAGACGAACTCGCCTTTCTCGACCGAGAGGTTGGTAGCAACGACGGCGTCGATCTCACCGTAACGTTTGCCGAGTCCTTCAAGTTGCACAAAAGCCATAACTGCGCTCCACCTGAGATTGTTATGCGTCGCCCGAAGGCGCGCTTTTTTGTATGGGCAGATACGAAAAGGTCTTGCTGGGTGCGTTGGCGCTCGACTTCTGTCGGCTGCCGCTGTTGTTCGAATCGCCCCTGTCTGGACGCAGAGTAGGACGAAGAATAGGATGGGCTCAATGGCCTATTTCACTGAAGCGATGACTATTTTCAGTTTCATTCGGTGAGTAAATTAATACTCGAGAAAGCCCATGACAGATTCCATTGAGCGGAATGAAAGCAAAAGTGATGTCGGTGTTGGCGCAGTCTCCAGACTGTTTGCCGTGCTGCGCAATCTGGGTGACACCGTCGAGGGGGGGGAGCGGGTGACGCAACTGGCCCAGCGCATTGGCCTGTCGCAACCGACCACCCACCGTTTGCTGCGCAGTCTGATGGATGAGGGCATGGTCGAGCAGGATGCGCGCAGCAAACGCTATCGTCTGAGCCTGGAGTTCTTTGCGCTGGCGGCCCGTGCCGGGAACACCGGGAACCTGCGCGAACTGGTGCGTCCGGCGTTGCTGCGGCTGTCGGCGTCGTTGGGGGATTCGTTGTTCTTGCTGGCGCGCAGTGGTTTTGATGCGATCTGCCTGGACCGTAGCGAAGGGCCGTTTCCGATCCGCACCTTTACCGGTGACATTGGTGGGCGGGTGGCGCTCGGCGTGGGGCAGGGCAGCCTGGCGATTCTGGCGTTCCTGCCGGAAGAAGAGCGCGACACGGTGATTCACTACAACTTGCCGCGGCTCAAGGATTTTCACCTGTACGACGAGGTGTTCCTGCGCTCGGAAGTTGAGAATGTTCGCAAGCTCGGTTATGCCGGGCGCAACACTGGCGTGTTGCAGGGCATGGCCGGGGTGGCGGTGCCGATTCTGGATCGTGAAGGGCGGGCCGTGGCGGCGTTGAGTGTGGCCACCGTCAGTGATCGCTTGGGACCGGATCGCTTGCCGACCGTGGTCGAAATGCTCAAGCGCGAAGCAGCGCTGATCGGGCCGCGGATCAATCCGTTCGACCCGTTGCTGCGTAGGCCTTCGCAAGTGTTCGGGCAGGGTTGAAAAGATCGCAGCCTGCGGCAGCTCCTACACAGATTTTGAATTCCCCTGTAGGAGCTGCCGAAGGCTGCGATTTTTTGATCTTTTAAAACCGTACCGTCTGCTTCAGCATCTGCGCCGCCGGCGTATCCGTCGGGCTGACCATCGCGTAGTTGTACCCGCCCCCCGACCAGTACTCGGCCTGCAACTCGCCATCGCTGCGACTGCCCCTGGGCAACAGGTAGTTTTTCGGACCCGGTGGGCGGACGTAGAAGCTGACTTTATGGCCGCTTTGATCCTCGTAGACCACCATCGCCGCTGGCCCTTGCTCGGTGCTCAGCAAGCGTCCGCTGACCGGTTTGAAACCGGCGCCCGAGAGGTCAGGCAAGCGATTGGCCTGAGTGAAATAGCGGTCGAGCCAACCCTGCATGTCACCGTCATCGCTGACTTTGTAGTCGGCCGGCAAGATGCCTTGCTGGGCAATCAGGCGATAGGCCTGCAGGGCATCTGTCATCGGCGGCGTGGCACTGATGAGCGTCATCTCCCGGGCTTGCCAACCGCCGAATCCGCCGACGCTGACCGCGATCAGCAACACGGCGGCGCTGGCCAGGTGACGGCGGGATTGTCGTTTGAGGCGTTGGCGAATCAGCGCCGGGTCGAGGTTCGGGTTGGCCGGTTGCTGCAGGGCGCCGCTCCATGCCGTGCGCAGTTGCTGGGCGTCCTGCTGCCAGGCACGCACTTGGGCAGCCACTTCAGCGTTGCTGGCCAGAAAAGTCTCTACCAGACGTCGGTCGGCATCGCTGAGTTGTTGGTCGACGTAGGCGTGCAGGTCACGCTCGCTTGGGGGCAGGCTGATCATTTGAGTCTCCGCAGAGAAGGGCGGGTGATTTCGCCGTCGCTTAACTGGCGCAAGGCTTGACGGGCACGGGACAGGCGGGACATCACGGTGCCGGTGGGGACGTCAAGAATTTCGGCGACCTCTTTATAACTCAAGCCCTCGACCGAGACCCAGAGCAGTAGCGCGCGTTGTTCGGTGGTGAGCTGGTCGAACGCTTGCAGCGTCGATTGGGCGATCACGGTGCGTTCCACCGACGGCTGTGAATCGTCACGCCCGGTAAAGAATTCGAGCATCCGCGCATAACGCCGGGAGCGCCGGTGAGCATCGAGAAACTGTCGATACAGAATCGAAAACAACCAGGCGCGCAAGTCGCCCTCGGGGCGTTTGTCGCCCCAACTCGACAGCGCGCGCTCAAGGCAAGACTGCACCAGGTCGTCGGCGCTGCTGGGGTTGCGCGTCAACGACACGGCAAACCGGCGCAATCTGGGAATAATTTCTCTCAGTTGTTCGTCGATATCGTTCATGAAGTTCTGACTAGTCACTACGCTGTGGACTAGGAAGACGCCCGGCATTGGAGGTTATTCCACGCCTGAAAAAATAAACACAGCGTGATGGAATAAACCACCGTGGGGTTCGTCTGCTTGATCCTTCTCACTTGTGGCCGATGGCCCTGGAGTCTTTCATGGTAGATCGCGCATCACCGCCAACCCGGCCACCGCTGAGTACCGCAAGTTTGATGTTGCGTCTGGCCGGCATTGCCGTGGTCGTCGCCGTTGTGGCCGGGGCTTTTGCCTACGTCAACGGCACCTTTGACCCACAGCGCTTGACGCCTAAAAAGCTGATCAATGTGCTGGAGACCAACAACGGCGTGCACCCGGGCTTCCGGCGTAACCACTCCAAAGGCGTGTGCGTGATCGGACATTTCGAGAGCAGCGGTGAGGCGCGCAGCTATTCCAGCGCTCAGGTGTTCAATGTAGCGCGGACCCCGGTGGTCGGGCGTTTCGCATTGCCGGCCGGTAATCCTTATGCGCCGGACAACAGCGTGCCGATCCGCAGCCTGGCGTTGCGATTCACCCAGGCCAACGGCCAGCAGTGGCGCACCGGGATGAACAGCATGCCGGTGTTCCCGGTGGGTACGCCCGAAGCGTTCTACCAATTGCAGCAGGCCCAGTCGCCGGACCCGACCACCGGCAAGCCGAACCCCACTGCGGTGCCGGCGTTCTTCGGCTCGCATCCGGAAGCTGCACCGTTCCTGGCCTGGATCAAAACTGCCAAGCCGTCGGCCAGTTACGTGACGGAAACCTACAACAGCGTCAATGCGTTTTACCTGGTGAACGCTGCGGGACAACGGCAGGCGGTGCGCTGGAGCATGGTGCCATTCGCTCAGGATGCCGCGGGTGCTACGGCGCCTGAAGGGGGTGAATTCCTGGAGAAAGACCTGGTTCAGCGCATTTCCGCAGGGCCGCTGCGTTGGCAGTTGAACATCACGCTGGCCAACCCTGGCGATCCGGTCGACGACGCCAGCAAGGCCTGGCCCGAAGGTCGCAAAGTGTTGAACGCCGGCACCCTGGTACTCGAAAGCACCCAGCCGCAACTCAATGGCGAATGCCGTGACATCAACTACGACCCGCTGGTACTGCCCGCCGGCATAGAAGGTTCCGACGACCCATTGCTCGCCGCTCGTTCAGCGGGGTACGCCACTTCCTACTTGCGTCGTACCAGCGAAGTCAGCCAGTTGCCCGCTGCTAATAAACAGGAGTCTCATCAATGAGTGCTCAACCGAACCACTTCGCGCCTTTAGCGCGATTGCTGCACTGGCTGATGGCGCTGATGATCATTGCCATGCTGTTTATCGGCGCGGGCATGGCCGCTTCGGTGTCCGAGCGTCATGAGTGGCTGATTCATCTGCACAAACCCTTGGGCGTCGCGATTCTGCTGTTGGTGATCGTGCGCCTGGCCGTGCGCTTTTCCACTCAACAGCCACCGCTGCCGGCGGATCTGCCGGGTTGGCAAGCGCTGGCGGCGAAGGCTTCGCATGTCTTGTTGTACGCCTTGATGTTGATCCTGCCGCTGCTGGGTTGGGCGATGATTTCGGCGGCGGGGGATCCGGTGATGCTGAGCAGCTCATTACAGTTGCCGTCAATCGTACCGGCGAATGCGCAGGTGTTTGCGTTCCTGCGCAAGGCTCACGGATATCTGGCGTATTTGTTGTTCCTGACGGTGCTGCTGCATTTGGCGGCGGCGTTGTTTCACGGTTGGGTGCGCCGCGATGACGTGCTGGACAGCATGTTGCGGGGGAAGGATCGCGGCTAAAAGATCGCAGTCTGCGGCAGCTCCTACAAAGATTCGTGCGGTTCACACGATCGGCGTAGGAGCTGGCGAAGCCTGCGATCTTTTGATTCTGCGCATTCAGCGCAAGGTATCGACCATGTCAGCCACGGTCGTCAGCACATCCTTGCCCAACTGCTTCGAGCGCTTGCCAGACCAGCCGGTCAGCGCATTCGGCGCATCGTTGTTGTCCTTGAAGGGCATTTCGAGGGTCAGCGACAGGCTGTCGAATTTCTCGCCGACGCTGTTGCACGCCAAGGTCATGTTGGCTTTGCCCGGTTCGTCGCGGGTGTAGCCGTGCTTGGTCTGGAAGTCCTTGGTCAGGTGCTTCAGATGGCTGCGGAATTGCTCTTCGAGTTTTTCGATCCGTGGCGTGTAACCCGGGTTGCCTTCGCAGCCGGCGGTGAACACGTAGGGGATTTCTTCATCGCCATGGATATCGAGGAACAGGTCCACGCCGTACTTTTCCATTTGCTGCTGAACGAACAGCACTTCCGGGCTGATTTCCTGGCTGGCGCTCTGCCAGGCGCGGTTCAGGTCCTGGCCCATGGCGTTGGTGCGCAGGTGACCGTGGAAAGCGCCGTCCGGGTTCATGTTCGGCACCAAATACAGATCGGCGCTGGTCAGCAGTTTGTTCAATACCGGATCGTCGTGTTTTTCGAGACGTTCGATCACGCCTTCCATGAACCATTCGGCCATGTGTTCACCGGGATGTTGCTGGGCGATGATCCAGACCTTGCGTTGACCTTCGGCGCCCGTGCCTTTACGCAGCAGCTGGATGTCTCGACCTTCGACGCTTTTGCCGGTGGCCAGCAGTTCGGTGCCAGCCTTGGCCAGCGCTTGCTCGATCAGCCAGTCATGGCGACCGCGGCTATAGGGTTCGAAGTAAGCAAACCAGGCGTGGGTGGCGGTGGCCTCAAGGCTGAAGCGCAGGCAGTCACCTTCGAAAATGGTCGGCACCCGGAACCAGTTGACGTGGTCGTAGGACGCCACGGCCTGATAACCATCCCAGGCTTTGTTGTAGGAGGACTTGCTGGCATTGTTCAGACGAAACCAGTGTTCCTGACCGACGTGCAGACCGCTGGCCTTGAAGTGGAACCACTGAAAGTGCTGGCTGCGGGTGTCTGGCTTGATGGCCAGCAGGGCTTGCAACGGATTGCTGATGTCCAGCACTTCAATGTTGCCACTGTCGAAGTTGGCACTGATGTCGAAAGAGGATTTAGCCACGGTCATAGTCGATTCCTGAATATGATTTTATGGCTGTTACTTTACACGCTGGGAAGGGAAAAACCGGGGGAAATTCTGGGATGAAGCGGGGGGCGTCCTCCTTGACGCCGACGCAGCTTAGAGACTGTGCAATTGATTCTCAAGCGCTATTTTTGATTAGTTTGGGCCAATGATGCCGGGCTTCTCTTGCCAACGGATATTCGTTTGATATCATCCGCGTCATTCGAATTTGCAGCACCTAAAGACTTCATTAGCCTGAAGGTAAAGCCAGAATAACTGGCAAAAAAAAGACCCGGCAAAAAGCCGGGTCAAAAACCGTGATTAGCCTGATGAGGAGATAGTCCAGGAGACCGACCTAAGGTCACTTGGACAATCGACCGATCTCGCGACCAGCTGCATGCAATAATAATCATTCTCGTTTGCAAGTCAAATGTTTTTATCTGCGCGATTGGAAAGTTCTTTCCCGTCCTCCTTGCAAGCACCCTAGTCTCATCCGTTCTGATCGCCCTCCAGAGATCGATCCACCATCGCCTTGGCCATGTCGATCATGTGCACCGCCGAAAACGCCAGGTCCCGACTTGCGCCCTGCAAATTGCTGGCTGACTCGTGCGCGATGGCGGCGGCACAACGTAGCAAATCCGTGGCATGGACCAGCGCCTCTTCGCAGCTGATGTTGCGGTTTACGTCAAAGAAACGTTCTTCGACCACTTCCTCTGAAACAGCTGGTTTCAAGTAATAGTCCAGCGCTCGTTGCGCGGCGGCAGAGCCTTTGGGCGAGGTGAGGGAAGTGTCGATTTGCATGTCAGGCAGGTCGTTGCAGGGGATGGACATGGCGATGGCAAACTCCGTGATAGATTCAGATCCGTGAACCAATCCTAGTACGTACTGTATTTATGACGAGAGATTAAATACTACAATTTGTGTTTTGACGGCCGGAGGCGCCCACGTATCGTGCCGCACATGGATAAATGGATTGAATTGGTCAAGGCCAAGATGAGTGAACTCAAAATCACTCAAGAAGAACTCGCAGATCGCCTCGGGATGTCTCAGGGCGGCGTCGGCCACTGGCTGAACAAACGCCGCGATCCTGGCGTCGTCAACATGAACCGTGTGTTGAAGGCGCTGGGCATGGACTTTCTCGAAGTGGCGTTGGTGATCCGCGAACCACTCGTCTTGGAAGAGGAGGAAATGCCCCTGACGCTCAAGTACAACCCGTACTTCCGCTACCCGGTCAGTGACTGGAAGGAGTCGGCGCAACTGCGTGATGGCGAGCTGACGGTGTACCGCAAGGAGGAACGCTTCGAACTGACCGACTACCACGCCCAGGGCCCGGCTTTCTGGCTGAGTGTGGTAGGCGATGCGATGACCGCGCCTACTGGCATCAGCATCGCCGAGGGCATGATGATCCTGGTGGACCCGGCCATTGTGCCGGAGCCCGGAAAGCTGGTGATCGCCCAATGGCCCGACAGCGCCGAGGCGACCTTTCGCAAACTGATAGAAGAGGGCGGGCAGCGTTACCTGGTCCCGCTCAATCCGACGTATCCGAAAGCCCTTTACACCGAAGAGTGCCGAATTATCGGCGTGGTGGTTCAGGCGACAGCCAGGTTCTAATCAGATCGGTCCTCGCAAGACGTAGGACCGATCTACATTTCATGCTTCTTCAAACTCGACCAACGCACTGCCTTCGCTGACCATCTCGCCTTCCTGGCAATACAGCGCCTTGATCACCCCGGCGTGTGGTGCACGAATGCTGTGCTCCATCTTCATCGCCTCCAGCACCACCAACTGCGCCCCGGCTTCGACCGTTTGCCCGGCTTCAACCAGTACCCGCACGATGCTGCCATTCATGGGGGCGGTCAGCCCACCGTGATGGCTGTGACTGGCCTCGACGGCGCTGATCGGGTCGTAGGACTCGATGCGGCGCAATTCACCTTCCCATTGCAGATACACAACGTCGCCCCGACGGATTGCCCGATGCTGGCGGCGCAGGCCGTTGTGCTCGGTCAGCAGTTGCTCGCCCTTGAGTTGAGCGGTGTGGGCATCAGCGTCGGCCAATGTCAGCGCACGATCCTGACCTTCACAACTCAAATGCAGGGTGATTTCTGTCGGCAGTCCGGCACGGAAACCATTGCTGTTGGCCCAAGGCGAAACCGGGTCATCGGCACGGGTCGTACTCGGCTGGCTTTGGGCAAACGCCTGGGCGGCGGCTTGCCAGAATTCGTCACTGAGGTCCGAGGCGGCTGGCAGCAGTTCTTCCTGATAACGCGGAATGAACCCGGTATCCAGTTCGGCCGCAGCAAACGCCGGATGGCCGACGATCCGGCGCAGGAAGTTGATGTTGGTCTTGAGCCCGCCAATGGCAAATTCATCGAGCATGCTCAGCAGCCGCAGTCGCGCTTGTTCACGATCCTCGCCCCAGGCAATCAATTTGCCGAGCATCGGGTCGTAGAACGGTGAAATTTCATCGCCTTCTTCGACGCCACTGTCCACCCGCCGTCCCGGACCTTGCGCGGATTCGCGATACAGCTCCAGTCGACCGGTCGCCGGCAGGAAATCATTGCCCGGGTCTTCGGCATACAACCGCACTTCGATGGCATGGCCGATCAGCGGAACCTCGGCTTGAGTCATCGGCAGCGCTTCGCCACGGGCCACACGAATCTGCCAGGCCACCAGATCGAGGCCGGTGATGGCTTCGGTGACCGGGTGTTCGACTTGCAGACGTGTGTTCATCTCCATGAAGAAGAACTCACCCCGCGAATCCAACAGAAATTCCACGGTGCCGGCGCCGACATAACCGATGGCCTGTGCCGAACGCACGGCGGCTTCGCCCATGGCGCGACGCAGTTCCGGGCTCAAGCCTGGAGCGGGTGCTTCTTCAACGACTTTTTGGTGCCGACGCTGGATCGAGCAATCACGTTCGTTGAGGTACAGGCAGTTGCCGTGCTGATCGGCAAAGACCTGGATTTCCACGTGACGCGGTTTGAGCAGGTACTTCTCCACTAGCATCCGCGAATCACCGAACGAGGATTTCGCTTCACGTTGGGCCGAGGCCAGGGCTTCGGCCAACTGGCTGACGTCCTCGACCACTTTCATGCCTTTGCCGCCACCACCCGCGGTGGCCTTGAGCAGCACCGGATAACCGATGCGTTCGCAGGCGTCGCGGAAGGTGTCGAGGTCCTGCGCCTCACCGTGATAGCCGGGCACCAGCGGCACGCCGGCGGTTTCCATCAAGGCTTTGGCCGCGGATTTGCTGCCCATCGCGTCGATGGCCGAGGCGGGCGGGCCGAGGAAAATCAGGCCAGCTTCTTCGATAGCACGGGCGAACCCGGCGTTCTCGGAAAGAAAGCCATAACCCGGATGAATCGCCTGAGCGCCACTGGCCTTGGCCGCGGCGATCAGTTTGTCGATTTGCAGATAACTGTCAGCGGCTTTGCTGCCACCGAGGTCGACGCGGATATCCGCTTCGCGGCTGTGTCGGGCGTCACGGTCAGTGGCGCTGTGCACGGCCACAGTGGTCAGGCCCAGGGCTTTGGCGGTGCGCATCACCCGGCAAGCGATTTCGCCGCGGTTGGCCACCAGCAGGGTGGTGAGAACAGGTGCGCTCATCAACGCGGCTCCTTGGTGGTGGTTTCGGCTTGCCAGCTCGGCGGACGTTTTTGCAGAAAGGCCCGCAAGCCTTCCTGACCTTCGGGGCTGACGCGGATGCGGGCGATGGCGTTTTCGGTGTAGCGGCGTAGCGCCGGGGTCAGCGCGCCGTGGCCTACTTCACGCAGCAAGTCCTTGCTGGCGCGCAGGGCGGCCGGGCTGTTCAGCAGCAGGTTGTCGATCCACTGTTCGACTTTTTGCTCCAGCTCAGCAATCGGATAACTCTCCGACAACAAGCCGATTTCCCGTGCTCGTTGCCCGCCGAAACGCTCGGCAGTCAGCGCGTAGCGACGTGCCGCGCGCTCGCCGATGGCTTGTACCACGAACGGACTGATCACCGCCGGGGCCAGGCCGATGCGTACTTCCGACAGGCAGAACTGCGCGTCATCGGCGCCGATGGCCATGTCGCAGCAACTGATCAGGCCCAGCGCACCGCCGAATGCAGCGCCTTGCACCACCGCCAGCGTCGGGACTTTCAGCTTGGCGAGGTTGTACATCAACTCCGCCAGTTCCCGGGCGTCGTCGAGGTTGGTGTGGTAATCGAGTTCGGCCGATTGCTGCATCCAGGCCAGATCCGCGCCGGCGCTGAAATGCTTTCCGCGTCCCCGCACCAGCAGAAACCGCAGACTGGCATCGCTCGACACTTTGTCCAGCGCGAGGATCAGTTCGCGGATCATTTCGGCGTTGAAGGCGTTGTTCTTTTCTTCGCGGCTGAGCCACAGGGTCGCAAAACCACGCGGGTCGCTCAGCAGTTCGAGGGTATTGAAGTCGCTCATATATATCCGTCTCCACAAATCTTGTGGGAGCGGGCTTGCTCGCGAAGAACGATAACGCGGTGCATCAGATAAACCGCGGTGAACCCTTCGCGAGCAAGCCCGCTCCCACAGAAAATCACATCCGGAACACGCCGAAGCGGCTCTGTTCGACAGGCGCATTCAGCGATGCCGACAAGGCCAGGGCCAATACATCGCGGGTTTGCGCCGGGTCGATGACGCCGTCGTCCCACAACCGGGCGCTGGAGTAGTAGGGATGACCCTGTTCTTCATACTGGTCGAGGATCGGTTGCTTGATCTCGGCTTCCTGCTCGGCGCTGAAACTGTGACCACTGCGCTCGGCCTGCTCGCGTTTAACCTGCACCAAAACCCCCGCAGCCTGCTCGGCGCCCATCACGCCGATGCGTGCGTTCGGCCACATCCACAGAAAACGTGGATCGTAAGCCCGGCCGCACATGCCGTAGTTACCGGCACCGAAACTGCCGCCGATGATCACGGTAAATTTCGGCACCTTGGCGCACGCCACGGCGGTCACCAGTTTCGCGCCATGCTTGGCGATGCCGCCGGCCTCGTATTTCTGGCCGACCATGAAACCGGTGATGTTTTGCAGGAACAGCAACGGAATGCCGCGCTGACAGGCCAGTTCGATGAAGTGCGCGCCTTTTTGCGCGGCTTCGGCGAACAGAATGCCGTTGTTGGCGAGGATCGCAATCGGGTAACCGTGCAAGTGGGCAAAGCCGCACACCAGGGTCGTCCCGAACAGCGCTTTGAATTCGTCGAACACCGAACCGTCCACCAACCGCGCAATCACTTCTCGCACGTCGAACGGCTGCTTGGCGTCGGCCGAGACTACGCCGTAGAGCTCGTCGCTGTTGTAGAGCGGGGCGATGGGCGTGCGCTGTTGCACTTCGCCGAGCTTGCGCCAGTTGAGGTTGGCGATACTGCGCCGCGCAATGGCCAAGGCGTGTTCGTCGCTCTCGGCATAATGGTCGGCCACCCCGGAAATCTTGCAATGCACATCGGCCCCGCCCAGGTCTTCGGCACTGACCACTTCACCGGTGGCGGCTTTTACCAGCGGCGGACCGGCGAGGAAAATCGTCGCTTGCTCGCGCACCATGATTGCTTCGTCGGCCATGGCCGGCACGTACGCGCCACCGGCGGTGCAGGAGCCCATGACCACCGCGATTTGCGGGATGCCCATGGCGCTCATATTCGCCTGGTTGAAGAAGATCCGCCCGAAGTGCTCACGGTCCGGGAACACTTCATCCTGACGTGGCAGGTTGGCGCCGCCAGAGTCCACCAGATAGATGCACGGCAAACGATTCTGCTGGGCGATGGTTTGGGCGCGCAGGTGTTTCTTCACGGTCAGCGGGTAATACGAGCCACCTTTTACGGTGGCGTCGTTGGCGACGATCATGCATTCGACGCCTTCCACACGGCCGATCCCGGCAATCACGCCAGCGGCGGGAACGTCTTCGCCATAGACCTCGTAGGCCGCCAATTGGCTGATCTCGAGAAACGGCGAACCCGGATCGAGCAAGCGATTGATCCGTTCACGGGGCAGCAGTTTGCCCCGCGAGGTGTGGCGCTCTTGCGCCTTCGGGCCGCCACCTTGCTGCACTTTAGCGAGCAGGGTGTGCAGGGCGTCGACCTGTTTGAGCATCGCCGCGCTGTTGGCCGCGAACTCCGCCGAACGGGGGTTGAGCTGGGTATGCAGGATAGCCATGGACAGCTCCGTTTAGCGGGTTTCGTTGAACAGTTCGCGACCGATCAGCATGCGACGGATCTCACTGGTGCCGGCGCCGATTTCGTACAGCTTGGCGTCACGCAGCAGACGACCGGCCGGGAATTCGTTGATGTAGCCATTGCCACCGAGAATCTGGATCGCGTCGAGGGCCATTCGGGTCGCGCATTCGGCGCTGTAGAGGATTACTCCGGCGGCGTCCTTGCGGGCGGTTTCGCCGCGTTCGCACGCTTGCGCTACCGCATAGAGGTAGGCGCGGCTGGCGTTGAGTTGGGTGTACATGTCGGCGACCTTGCCCTGGATCAGCTGGAATTCGCCGATGCTTTGGCCGAACTGCTTGCGGTCGTGGATGTACGGCACGATCAAGTCCATGCAGGCCTGCATGATCCCGGTCGGGCCGCCGGACAGGACAACGCGTTCGTAATCGAGGCCGCTCATCAGCACTTTCACGCCGCCGTTGAGCACGCCGAGGATGTTTTCTTCCGGTACTTCGACGTCGTCGAAGAACAGCTCGCAGGTGTTGGAACCGCGCATGCCAAGCTTGTCGAATTTGTTGCTGCGGCTGAAGCCTTTGGAATCACGTTCTACGATGAACGCGGTGATGCCGTGGGGGCCTTTTTCCAGGTCGGTCTTGGCGTAGATCACGTAGGTGTTGGCGTCTGGGCCGTTGGTGATCCAGGTTTTGCTGCCGTTGAGCACGTACTTGTCGCCGCGCTTGTCGGCGCGCAGTTTCATCGAAACCACGTCGGAACCGGCGTTCGGCTCGCTCATGGCCAAGGCGCCGATGTGTTCGCCGCTGATCAGTTTGGGCAGGTATTTGGTTTTCTGTTCGTGGTTGCCGTTGCGGTTGATCTGGTTGACGCAGAGATTGGAGTGCGCGCCGTAGGACAACGCGACCGAGGCCGAGCCGCGACTGATTTCTTCCATGATCACCACGTGGGCCAGGTAACCCAGGCCAGCGCCGCCGTACTCTTCCGGCACGGTGACGCCCAGCAGGCCCATGTCACCGAATTTGCGCCACAGGTCAGCGGGGAACAGGTTGTCGATGTCGATTTGAGCGGCGCGCGGGGCGATCTCCTTGGCGACGAAGGACTGAACCTGATCGCGCAGCATGTCGATGGTTTCACCGAGGGCAAAGTTCAGGGATGGGTAGCTCATGGGTCACCTTTTGGCTTTTTTGTAGGGTAGGGAGGGCCGTGATTTGGTTCTCACCTTTACGTTAACGTAAGCCTGTGACGAATGGCTGTCAATCACCCTTTACGTTAACGTCAACTTGAGCGAGAGTAGAGCCAGTTCTGAATGATCGGGGCTAGCCATATGCCTCGTTCCAACAACCCACTAATAAAGACAATAGGGGTCGTCATGGATCAACCCAGTGCAAGCCCGCAGCGCAGCTACACCCGTGGTTCCCAGGACAAAGCCTTGCTGGCGATGACCATCGGCCAGGCATTCGATAACACCGTCGCGCAGTACCCGACCGGGGAGGCGCTGGTCGTGCGCCATCAACAGTTGCGTTACACCTGGCAGCAACTGGCCGAAGTCGTGAACCTGCACGCCAGAGCTCTATTAGCGCTGGGCTTGCAGGCCGGTGACCGCCTCGGCATCTGGGCGCCAAACTGCGCCCAGTGGTGTATCAGCCAGTTTGCCAGCGCGAAAATCGGCGTGATCCTGGTCAACATCAACCCGGCCTACCGCAGCTCCGAACTCGAATATGTATTGAAGCAATCCGGTTGCCAATGGCTGGTCTGCGCCGGTGCCTTCAAGACCTCCGACTATCACGGAATGCTGCAAGGTCTCGTTCCCGAGCTGGCTGAGCACTCCATCGGAAAGTTGCAGAGCGAACGACTGCCGGAGCTGCGCGGTGTCATCAGCCTTGATGCTTCGCCGCCATCGGGTTTCCTGCCGTGGTCGCAATTGACCGATCTCGCGGGGAGCGTGTCGGCCGAGCAGTTGAGCGAACGTCAACACAGCCTGCATTTCGACCAGGCGGTCAACATCCAGTACACCTCCGGCACCACCGGTTTCCCGAAGGGCGCGACCCTCAGTCACTACAATATTCTGAACAACGGTTACATGGTCGGCGAAAGCCTAGGCCTGACCGCGAGTGATCGTCTGGTCATCCCGGTGCCGCTGTATCACTGCTTCGGCATGGTCATGGGCAATCTCGGCTGCGTCACCCACGGCAGCACCATGATTTACCCCAACGATGCGTTCGATCCACTGCTGACCCTGACTACCGTCGCCGAAGAAAAGGCCACCGCGCTTTACGGCGTACCGACCATGTTCATCGCCATGCTCGATCAGCCCAAGCGAGCTGAATTCGATCTGTCGAGCCTGCGCACCGGGATCATGGCCGGGGCGACCTGTCCGATCGAGGTGATGCGCCGGGTCATCAGTGACATGCACATGAGCGAAGTGCAGATTGCCTACGGTATGACGGAAACAAGTCCGGTGTCGTTGCAGACCGGTCCGTCAGACGAACTGGAATTGCGCGTCACCACCGTCGGCCGAACTCAGCCGCAACTGGAAAGCAAGATCATCGACGAGGCGGGCAACCTGGTGCCGCGCGGCACTATCGGTGAGCTGTGCACTCGAGGCTACAGTGTGATGCTCGGTTACTGGAACAACCCGCAAGGCACTGCCGAGGCTATTGATGAGGCGGGCTGGATGCACACCGGCGATCTGGCGAGCATGAATGACGAAGGCTACGTGTGCATCGCCGGGCGTAACAAGGACATGATCATCCGCGGTGGTGAGAATATTTACCCGCGGGAGCTGGAAGAGTTCTTCTTTACCCATCCGGCAGTCGCGGATGTGCAAGTGATCGGGATTCCGTGCTCGCGGTATGGCGAAGAGATTGTCGCCTGGATCAAATTCCATCCGGACCACAGTGCTACCGAGCAGGAGCTGCAAACGTGGTGCAAGGAACGCATCGCGCACTTCAAGACACCGCGTTACTTTAAATTCGTCGATGAGTTTCCGATGACTGTGACGGGGAAGATCCAGAAATTCCGGATGCGCGAGATCAGTATCGAGGAGCTCAAAGCGATACCGTAGGAGCTGCCGAAGGCTGCGATCTTTTGGGCTTGGCGCAAAAGGATCAGATCAAAAGATCGCAGGCTGCGCCAGCTCCTACAAGGCTGCGATATTTTGGAAAAACCCAAACGCCAGAAAGCACAAAGGGGAGCCGAAGCTCCCCTTTAATTTTGTCGTTGCGCGTGCTCTTTTTTTATTATTGAGGGGCGGTCTGTTTTTGTTTTTGGAAACCGTGACCCTTTACCGCTGTTTTTGTCGATCCCCATCCGGGATCAAGAGCAAACGTATTTTTTTGAGCGCTGATCTACTTTTTCGCTAAGCGATCCAACCAGTTCGGGAGCTACCTGAAGGTAGTTTTATTGTTCTCTGCCCGGTTGCGGGTTACTCCGAAAAGCACCCTGAAAAGCACATCCTCTCCAAAAAAATCTGTTAGCTGCGTCTCTGCCGTGTTGTTTTTGTTATGTCAGAGTCGTTACGTCTTATTTTTATTAGGTTTGCCGCTTTTTTTGTTCTTGTTATGCAATAGAGATAGCAGAAGCCGTGCCAACTTTTAAAAAGCCTTTAAAATCAACGTATTAAGTTTTTATCGGATTTTTCGTCCAGTAAAAACCCGACAATTTGTTTCCGTGTTACTCGCTTGCGCCCCACGTTTCAGACGCAGCGGTAACACCCGGACACATCCGCGCACTCACTGTGCGCTACGAGCCTTGGCCACGCGCGAACCGGTCGCGCGCCCCAGCACCGTGCAAATCTGCTGACCCGCCAGAATCAAGGCGTCCAGGTCGATACCGGTTTCGATACCTAGGCCGTTGAGCAGGTAAACCACGTCTTCGGTGGCGACGTTACCGCTGGCGCCCTTGGCGTACGGGCAGCCGCCGAGGCCGGCGATGGAGCTGTCAAACACCGAGATGCCTTCCAGCAGACTGGCGTAGATGTTGGTCATGGCCTGGCCATAGGTATCGTGGAAGTGCCCGGCCAGTTTTTCACGGGGTACGTCGGCCGACACCACGTCGAACATCTTGCGGGTCGCGCCAGCGGTGCCGGTGCCGATGGTGTCGCCCAAGGAAACTTCATAGCAGCCCATGGCGTAGAGCTCGCGAGCGACTCGAGCGACTTGTGCAGGCGCAACGTTACCTTCGTAAGGGCAGCCCAGCACGCAGGACACGTAACCGCGCACGCTGATCCCGTGTAGCCTGGCGGCGTCCATGATCGGAACGAAACGCTCCAGGCTTTCGCTGATCGAGCAATTGATGTTGCGCTGGGAAAACGATTCCGACGCGGCGGCGAAGACCGCGACTTCCTTGACCCCGGCCGCAATGGCGTCTTCAAACCCGCGTAGGTTGGGGGCGAGTGCACCATAAGTCACGCCAGGCTTGCGCTGGATCTGCGCGAAGACGTCGGCGGAACCGGCCATTTGCGGTACCCATTTGGGCGACACAAAACTGCCGACTTCTATATAGCCGAGGCCAGCGGCGGTCAGCGCGTCGACCAGTTGCACCTTGTCCGCAACGCTGATGGGTTGGGCTTCGTTTTGCAGACCGTCGCGTGGGCCGACTTCGACCAGGCGTACGTGAGTGGGGAGGGACATGGGATTCGACCTGTGCTGATTGTCTGAATACTCGGAGAACCCTGTGGGAGTGAGCTTGCTCCCACAGGGGATTGTGTTGACCTACTGAACCGTCTGCTGGTTTTTGATGGTCTGTTCCAGCGCCTGGGTGCACCGCTCCTGCGCGGTGTCCAGTTCCAGCTTCATCTGTTCGATGTCGAGCATTTGCTGCTCGAGCTGTTCACGACGTTCGGCGATTTTGGTCAGCATGGTTTGCAGCTGTTTCTGATTGCCGCCGGTGGGGTCGTAGAGTTCGATCAACTCGCGGCATTCGGCCAGGGAGAAACCAATGCGCTTGCCCCGCAGGATCAGCTTCAGGCTGACCTTGTCACGGGGCGAGTAGATGCGTTCCTGGCCGCGTCGCTCGGGGCTGAGCAGGCCTTGCTCTTCATAAAAGCGAATGGCCCGGGTGGTGATGTCGAGCTCGCGGGCGAGGTCGGAAATGCTATAGGTCTGGCTGCTCATGGAAGCGCTCGAAAAAGGTCATGGCGCTAAGCTAATGGCAGGTTGACGTTTACGTCAAGGCCGAAAAGATCGCAGCCTTCGGCAGCTCCTACAGGGGAACTCAAATGCCATGTAGGAGCTGCCGAAGGCTGCGATCTTTTGATCTTTGTTCAACCCGGCTGTTTGTCGAGCTTCTTCTCATGTGCCGTCACCTGCTGGCACAACTCGATCATCTGCTCGCGCATCCAGCGGTTGGCCGGGTCCTGGTCGGTGCTTTCGTGCCAATAGAGGTGGGTTTCTACCGGTGGCACATCGTTGACCGGCAGGTTCACCGAGTACAAATCATGGCGACGGGCAAAGCGTTCCGGCACGGTCATGACCATGTCGGTCTGCTGCAACACCTGGGATGCCATTAAGTAGTGCTGAGATCGCAGGGCGATCTTGCGCTGGATGCCCATTTTGCCCAAGGCCAGGTCGACATGGCCCAGACCGCTGCGGCGACTGGAGATATGGATGTGGGTCAGCGACAGGTAATCGTCGAGGGTGAACTTTTCTTTGCCCGCCAGCGGATGGCCCTTGCGCATGGCGCACACGTAACGGTCTTCCATCAACTTGACGTGGCGCACTTGCGGGTCAGTGTTGAGGGGGGCATCGACGGCGAAATCAAGGCGCCCGGCCGCCAGCTCCTTGGTGGTTTCGCGGCGCTTGGACAGGAAGCTTTCGATGATCACCGTCGGCGCCAGGCGCCGCAGGCGCTGGAACAGTGCTGGCAGGATCACCGCTTCGGTGAGGTCGGTCATGCTGATGCGGTAGGTCTTGACCGCCTGCAACGGGTTGAAAATACGGCTTTCCTGCACCGACACCCGCAGCAGGGAGAGGGCGTTGCGCACCGGCCCGATAATGTTCTGCGCCATGGGCGTCGGGACCATGCCCTGAGCGGTACGCACGAACAATGGATCATTGAAGGTCTCGCGCAGACGGGCCAGAGCGTTCGAGACCGCCGGTTGAGTAATGCCGACAATCTGCCCTGCACGGGTCAGGTTGGCTTCGGTGTAGATCGCGTCGAAGACGATGAAAAGGTTGAGGTCGACCTTGCTCAGATTCATTGCGCTGCACTCTTATTGTTGGGCTCTCGATCAGCCGATCATATATCGGTGATGAATGTTAATACACGCCGAGAATAGGCTAGGTAAATTTTCGTAGCTGTTCTAGCATCGATTGCATGACCTGAACAACTCATCAAAACCCTCCGTTAAAAGGTAGAGCTGCCCATGGATTTCGCTTATTCGCCCAAGGTGCAAGAACTGCGTGAGCGCGTGACCGCGTTCATGGACACCTACGTTTATCCCGCCGAAGCGGTGTTCGAGCGCCAGGTCGCCGAGGGCGATCGCTGGCAGCCGACCGCAATCATGGAGGAGCTCAAACTCAAGGCCAAGGCTGAAGGTTTGTGGAATTTGTTTCTGCCTGAGTCCGAACTCGGCGCCGGCCTGACCAACCTCGAATACGCGCCGTTGGCAGAAATCATGGGCCGTTCGCTGCTGGGCCCCGAGCCGTTCAACTGCTCCGCGCCCGACACCGGCAACATGGAAGTGCTGGTGCGCTACGCCAATGAAGAACAGAAGCAACGCTGGCTCGAACCGTTGCTGCGCGGCGAGATCCGCTCGGCGTTCGCCATGACTGAACCGGACGTGGCCTCGTCCGACGCCACCAACATGGCCGCCCGCGCCGTGCGTGATGGCGACGAGTGGGTGATCAACGGCAAAAAATGGTGGACTTCAGGTGCCTGCGATCCACGCTGCAAGATTCTGATCTTCATGGGCCTGAGCGATCCTGACGCGCCGCGTCATGCGCAGCACTCGATGATTCTGGTGCCGGTGGATGCCCCGGGCGTGAAGATCGTTCGTCCGCTGCCAGTGTTCGGTTACGACGACGCACCCCACGGCCACGCCGAAGTGCTGTTCGAAAACGTCCGCGTGCCGTACGAAAACGTCCTGTTGGGCGAAGGCCGCGGCTTCGAAATTGCTCAGGGTCGCCTTGGCCCAGGTCGGATTCACCACTGCATGCGTTCAATCGGCATGGCCGAACGTGCATTGGAACTGATGTGCAAACGGGCGGTAACCCGTACTGCGTTCGGTAAACCTTTGGCACGTCTGGGCGGCAACATCGACAAAATCGCCGATTCGCGGATGGAAATCGACATGGCGCGCCTGCTGACGTTGAAAGCGGCGTACATGATGGACACCGTCGGCAACAAGATTGCGAAAAGCGAAATCGCTCAGATCAAGGTTGTCGCACCGAACGTGGCCTTGCGGGTGATCGACCGGGCGATCCAGATCCATGGCGGGGCAGGGGTGTCCAACGATTTCCCACTGGCCTACATGTATGCGATGCAACGCACCCTGCGCCTGGCCGACGGCCCGGACGAAGTGCACCGCGCGGCGATCGGCAAGTTCGAGATCGGCAAGTACGTGCCTAAAGAAATGATGCGCAGCAGCCACTGATAATGTGGGAGCGAGCAAGCTCGCTCCCACAGGTTCGGTTCGTCAGTCGACCATTGGCAACCCGTAGAAAGCTCGCGCACACGCCGTGCTGTGAGCCGCCAGATCTTCCTCGCTCTCCCCGCGATGCAACGCCACTTCCCGCAACACTTCGGTCAGATACGCCGGTTCGTTGCGACCATTCTTCGGCTTGGGTCGCAGACTGCGCGGTAACAGATACGGCGCATCGCTCTCCAGCATTAACCGTCCCCGCTTGATCTCTTTCACCAACGGATGCAGGTGCGTACCCCGGCGCTCATCACAAATCCAGCCGGTGATACCGATGTGCAAATCCAGATCGAGGTAACTGAACAGCGCCTTCTTTTCGCCAGTGAAGCAATGCACCACGGCGGCCGGCAACTGATCACGGTAATCGCGAAGGATCTCCAGCAAGCGCTGACTGGCATCGCGCTCGTGGAGGAACACCGGCAATTGCAGCTCGACCGCCATCGCCAGATGCTCTTCGAGGACTTTTTCCTGCTGCGGGCGCGGCGAGAAATCACGATTGAAATCCAGCCCGCATTCACCGACCGCCACGACGTTCGGCTCCTTGAGCAAACTGCGCAGACGTTGGGCGCTGTCGGCGTTCCAGTCGCTGGCGCAGTGGGGATGAATGCCGGCAGTGGCGAACAGCCGTTGAGCCGTTTCGTCCAGTTGCCGGCACAGTTCCAGCGCCTGCTCGCTGCCCTCGACACTGGTGCCGGTGAGCACCAATTGGCAGACCCCGGCAGCGTAGGCGCGGTCGAGTACAGCCTGGTGTTTGTCGGCAAAACTGGGGTTGGTCAGGTTGACGCCGATATCGATGAGTTGCATGGTGCTACCTCGGACCAAAGGCCGGAAAGCATATCAGAGCTGTAGATTTATAAGAAAAGCCAAGAACTACAACGAGTTATAGCTGTCTCTTGATGCCGCGAGACAGGTCAGGGTGGCTTGGGTGCCATCACTGTGCCAGTCTTTCGCACTTTGCCAGCGCTCACGGCGCTCTGTTTCTGTCGTTCGATTTCATGAAAATTCTTGAAGTCGGCCCAGTATTCTTTCTGGAGAGTGGATGACACGTCCCTCGGTTTTGCTACTGCTGTGTTGTTCGTTGCTGCTGCCGATGCCGGCGGTTGCACGTCTGGCCGGGCCGCTACAAGCCGTGCCTGCGACCAAAGCGCGCGACTTGGCGGAAATCCGCAGCAGTCGTGTGTTGCGGGTGCTGGTCAACCAGAGCCGCAACAGCTCCGGCGAAGTTCAGGGCCAGGCCATCGGTGTTGAATACCACCGCTTGCGTGCCTTCGAGCAGTACCTCAACGGTCACGCCCGTGACGGTCAGGAAATTACCCTCAAGATCATTCCCAAGGGCAAGGATCAACTGATCGGTGCTTTGCAGCGCGGCGAGGGTGATCTGGTCGCGCCGGGGGAACTGCTGGACCTGCAACCGGGCCACGCGGTCAGCACCAGTGAACCGATTGCCAGCAACATCCCGTTGATATTGGTCGGGATCAAAGGCGAGCGACGTTACACCCGTCTCGAACAACTCTCTGGCAAGACCCTGGCGCTGCCCACCGGCAGTGCCGCCGGGGACGCGGTCAGCCAGATCAATCAAAAGCTCGCGCTGCTTAAACTGCCACCGGTGACAATCGAGTGGGTCGATCCCAGTCTGGCGGTCGAGGACGTGCTGGAGATGGTCCAGGGCGGAATCTTTCACCTGACGATCGTCGAGCAACCCATTGCCGAACGCTGGGGCAAGATTCTGCCCAAATTGCGTTTCGATCGGCAGGTGCTCATCAGTGAGCCGGGCGAAGAATTTTGGTTCGTGCGCCGCGACGCCTCAATGTTGCGGGCGAGCATTGATCGCTTCCTGACCGGTTACAAAAAACCATCGGATCAGGATGCCGCGTTCCTGCGGATCTATCGACGTCTGTATCAAGTGCACTATCCATTGGCCAAGGCTGATCGGCAGCGCCTCGAGAAACTTCGACCGGTGCTGCAGAAACACGCTGAAGCCCAAGGCATGGACTGGTTGAATCTCGCGGCCCTGGCGTTCAAGGAATCGGCCCTGCAACCCAACGCCCGCAGTGGCAGCGGCCCTACCGGCCTGATGCAGATCACCCCGTCCGCCGCCCAGCGGGTGGGAGTCAACAACATTCAGAATCTCGACGCCAATGTGCAGGCCGGGGCGAAGTACCTGGCGATGATCCGCCGCAAGTTCTTTGCCAGCCCCAAACTCAACGAGCGCGAGCGCATGGCGTTCGTGCTGGCGGCCTACAACATGGGGCCGGAGCGGGTACAGGGCATGCGTGCCGAGGCTCGTCGGCGCGGTTTGAATCCCAATCAGTGGTTCTTCCAGGTCGAACGCATCGCCATGGAGCAGGTGGGAATGGGCGCCGTCAGCTATGTTAATAGCGTGAACAAGTATTACCTGGCGTTCGATCGGGAGCGGGAGTCGTTGGAGCCCCAAGGGCAGAAAGTTGCCTCACGCAAATAATCGAATAAACTGATTGTAATGGCGCATTAATTGCGCTTTTAACATGAAATTTACTGATTAATATAGCGGCCAACCAACACACACTGACAACGGATGACACAGCATGAGCACACTGATCAACAAGGTACTGTTTACCCGCGCTGGCTACGGCCTGACTGTCTTGCGGATCTTCGTCGGCATCGTCTTCGCTGCCCACGGCTCGCAGAAACTTTTCGGGGCGTTCGGTGGTTACGGTCTGGCCGGAACCGCGCAGTACATGGAAAGCATCGGCCTGGCGCCGGGCTATCTGATGGCGACGCTGGCGGGCGGTACCGAGTTCTTCGCCGGTCTGGCATTGATCATTGGCTTGCTGGTTCGCCCGGCAGCCCTCGGCCTGGCCTTCCTCTCGCTGGTGGCAATCTTCTCGGTGCACCTTCCTAACGGACTGTTCATGGCCAACAACGGTTATGAATTCGCCCTGGCCCTGCTCGGTGGCAGCATCGCGGTGCTGATCGAAGGCGCCGGCAAGCTCTCGGCTGACCGCGCTATCGCTGGCTGACCGCTCTGGCTCAATGAAAAGGCCCGCATTGCGCGGGCCTTTTTGTTGCTCGTCATTCTTGACACTGTCCGGTCAGCTTCTCTAGGATGCTGCCCATGCGCCGATTTAAACAGCTACTTGCGGGGCGCCAGGTGACTCATTCAGTTGCCGATAGAAGCTTGAAACAGGCTTCGAAATACCGCTAAAGCGCTGGTTCGGTGTTGCCTCTCACCTGCCATGCAGACTTTTGAGGCAGAGACACGACACAATGAATGCACTAAGCCCTGTTATACGCCCCGCGCCGATCACGGCACACCTCACCCAGCGCAATCCAAAAATCCTGCTTGGCGGCAAACATCAGCCGACACTTTTGCGTTATCTCGATGGCTGGCCACGTCGCACCGGTGGGCCTGCGGCCTTCCTGATCCAGTTTGTCGAAGAGGGTGAATCGCTGGCTCGATTTGCCAGCGACAGTTTCGATCTGGCGGTGATTCAATCGCCCAGCCTCGAGGACGCGCCTGAAGTGATCAAGCAGCTGACGCGCGTTGCCCGACAGGGACTGATTACCCGACGTTGAGGCTCAGCCGCGCTGGGGCTCAAAGATAGTCGATCGCCACGATATACACGCACTGCTCACCGGTCGGTGTCTGGACCCGAACCTCGGCGTCCAGCGCCTTGCCGATCAGGGCGCGGGCCAGCGGCGAATCGATGCTGATCAGACCTTGTTTCAAGTCCAGCTCATCTGGCCCGACGATGCGATAGCGCGACTCTTTGCCGTCCTCGTCTTCAATCGTGACCCAGGCGCCAAAATAGACCTTGTTCGGATCGCTCGGTTTTTCGCTGACGACTTTGAGCGCTTCCAGTCGCTTGGTGAGAAAACGTACGCGACTGTCGATCTCTCGCAGCATCTTTTTGCCGTAGGTGTATTCGGCGTTTTCCGAGCGATCGCCCTGTGCTGCGGCCTCGCTGACTGACTGTGTCACCTGCGGCCGCCGAACATGCCAGAGCTCATGAAACTCGGCCCGCATCCGCGCTTCACCTTCGGGGGTGATCAGCGCGGTGCCAGCGGTGCGGGGAGGGCGATAACGGCTCATGGCAACTTCTTGTGGTAGAGAGAGCTTGAGTCTATCAACCCTCGCGCAAGACTGTCAGGGGGCTGGCGTTCAGCGCACGGCGCGTACCAAACACACCGGCTCCCCCGATTAGCACCGCACCGATCAGTGGCAGCACCAACAACCACGGATGCGGGTGCCACGGCAGGTCGAAGGCGTAGCGGTAGAGCACCATACTCACCAGTTCCGAACCCAGCGCTGCCAACAATCCGCTGACCGCCCCCAGCAAACCGAACTCGATCCGCCGGGCCTTGACCAACAGTTGCCGCTCGGCCCCCAGCGCTCGCAACAAGGCGCCTTGGCGAATGCGTTCATCGAGCGTCGCTTGCAAGCCTGAAAACAACACCGCCATCCCGGCCGCCAACACGAACAACAGCACGTATTCCACCGCCAGGGTGACTTGGGCGAGGATGCTGCGCAGCTGTTCGAGCAAGGCTTCGACTTGCAAGATGGTCACCGCCGGGAAGGCTCGCGACAGATCCACGATCTGCTGATCATGTCCGGCCGCCAGATAAAAACTGGTCAGGTAGGTCGCCGGCAGATCCTTCAGTGTGCCGGGCTGGAAGATCATGAAGAAGTTAGGCTGGAAGTTGTCCCAGTTGATGTCCCGCAGGCTGGTGACTTTCGCTTCGCGATTGACGCCACCCACGGTAAACACCATGTGATCGCCGAGCTTGAGCTTCAGGCTTTCGGCGACTTTGCCTTCCACCGATACGCCGGGAATTTCGTCCGGCGTCTGTTCGGCCCACCAGTTACCCGCCGTGAGTTTGTTGCCCGCCGGCAAATCCGCCGCCCAGGTCAGGCTCAGGTCGCGCTGGATCGCTCGATCACCGGCCGAATCCTTGCTGACGATTTCCCGTACCGGCTCGCCGTTGATGCTGATCAGTCGCCCCGGCACCACCGGGTACAGCGGCGCCGATTGCGCCGACAATTCGATCAGGCGATCGGTGAACGCCTGTTTGTCCGCCGGCAGGATGTTCAGCGCGAAATAGTTGGGCGCGTTTTTCGGTAGCTGGTTCTGCCAGGTGTCCAGCAACTCGCCGCGCAGCAATGCGATCAGCGCCATGGACAGCAGAATCAACCCGAAGGCCAGGGATTGCCCCGCGGCCGCCAGTGGATGACGCAGCAATTGGCCCAGCCCGAGGCGCCACGGCAAAGAGGCGCGCGCCAGCATTCGGCGCAGACTCTTCAGAAGCAGCAACAGCAAGCCGCCAAGGATCAGCGCTGCGATCACGCCACCGCCGAGCAGGGCGAACGTTAGCAGCAGGTCCAGGCTCAGGCGCCACATGATCAGCCCGAGGGCGCCCAATGCCGCGCCGTAAACCATCCAGGTGCTGGAAGGAATCGGCAGCATGTCCCGACGCAATACCCGCAATGGCGGAACCCGGCCCAGTGCCGCCAGTGGCGGCAAGGCAAAACCGGCCAGCGCCACCAGTCCGGTTCCAATCCCGGCAATGGCAGGAAACAGACCGCCCGGTGGAACGTCGGTGGGTAATAAATCATGCAGCAGCGCGAACAGACCCAGTTGTGCGAACCAGCCGATCAGCGCGCCGCTGATGCTGGCGAGCAGTCCGAGCACCGTCAGTTGCAAACTGAACAGCACCATGGTTTCCCGTCGGGACAGCCCCAGGCAACGCAGCAATGCACTGGCATCGAACCGGCGGGTGGCGAAGCGCGTCGCCGACAGCGCTACCGCCACACCCGACAGCAGAACAGCCACCAGACTGGCCATGTTCAAGTAACGCTCGGCCTTGCCCAAGGCGCCGCCGATCTGTCGGTTGCCATCACGGGCATCCTGCAAACGCTGGTTGGCGGCCAGGCCGGGTTTGATCAATTGACGATAGGTTTCCAGCGCCTCGGCTTTACCGCGCCAGAGTTCGCGGTAACTGACCCGACTGCCGGGTTGCACCACGCCGGTCGCGGCGAGGTCGCTGAGGTTGATCAGCACGCGCGGCGTGAGGCTGTAGAAGTTGCCGGCACGGTCCGGTTCGTAGGTCAGCACTCGCGCCAGTTTGAGGGTTCGAATGCCGACGTCGATGCTGTCGCCGATCTTCAGGTCCAGCGCGGTCAGCAGTCGTGCTTCGACCCAGGCTTCACCGGGTTTCGGTCCGCCACCGGGTTCTTCCGGGGCGAAGGGCGCCGGGGCGCTTTTCAGTTCGCCACGCAGCGGATAAACGTCGTCGGCCGCCTTGATGCTGGACAGCTGAATGCCGTTGTCAGTGGCGATGACGCTGGAGAATTCCACCACCTGAGCGTGTTCGAGGCCCAGCTCCGTGCCGCTTTTAATTTGTTCGGGCCGTGCCGGTGAACTGCCTTCGAGCAACAGGTCGGCACCGAGAAACTCGGTGGCGCGCAGCATCATGGCACCGTTCAGGCGGGCGCCGAAGTAACCGATGGCGGTACTCGCCGCCACGGCCACCAACAAGGCGAAGAACAACACGCGCAACTCACCGGCGCGGGCGTCGCGCAGCAGTTGGCGGATGGCGAGACTGAACAGGCGCAACAGCGGCAGGCGTGCCATCAAACCTCCAGAGGCGGGACGAGCAGGCCGGCGTCAAGGCGGATCAGGCGCCGGCAGCGATGTGCCAGGCGTTCATCGTGGGTCACCAGCACCAGGGTCGTGCCACGTTCCTGATTGAGTTCGAACAGCAGATCGCTGATGCGCTCGCCGGTATGGCTGTCGAGGTTGCCGGTGGGTTCGTCGGCGAACAGCACATCGGGTTCGGCGGCAAAGGCTCGGGCAATGGCCACGCGCTGCTGTTCTCCGCCGGAGAGCTGGCGGGGCGAATGGGTCAGGCGTTGACCCAGCCCGACGCGTTGCAGCAGTTCGGTGGCGCGCTCACGGGCGTCCTTGCGCCCATCGAGTTCCAGCGGCAGCATGACGTTTTCCAGGGCGTTGAGGCTGTCCAGCAGCTGGAATGATTGAAAGACAAAACCCACATGTTCGGCGCGGATGCGCGCCCGTTGGTCTTCATCGAGATTGCTCAGGGCTTGACCAGCGAGCGTGACTTCACCGCTGCTCGGCAGATCGAGACCGGCGAGCAGGCCCAGAAGGGTGGATTTGCCGGAACCGGAGGCACCGACGATGGCCAGACTGTCGCCCTTGTTCAGTTTCAGGCTGAGTTCGTGCAGGATGGTCAGTTCACCTTCCGCGCTGGGAACCACTTTGCTGAGGTTCTTCGCGGTGAGAATGCTTGCGCCCATGGAGAATCCGATGCGTGTGTGGTTTTTGAGTGCTGGCCTGGCCTTGATGTGCATGGCCCAGAACGCAGCGGCGGGTACAGTCCTGATCGTTGGCGATAGTATCAGCGCGGGTTTCGGGCTGGATACCCAGTTGGGATGGGTCACCCTGCTTGAGCAACGGCTCAAGCGCGAAGGTTTCGACGATAAGGTGGTCAACGCGTCCATCAGCGGCGACACCAGTGCCGGAGGCCAGGCGCGCCTGCCCGCGCTGCTTGCAGAGCATAAGCCGGAGTTGGTAATCCTCGAGTTGGGCGGCAACGATGGCCTGCGTGGATTGCTCCCAACGCAATTGCAACAAAACCTTGCAGCAATGATCGACAGCTCCCGCGCCAGTGGCGCCAAGGTGCTGCTGCTCGGCATGCAATTGCCACCCAACTACGGCGTTCGTTATACCGAGGCCTTCGCGAAGGTCTTCAGCACGCTGGCCAACGAGAAAAAGATCCCGCTGGTGCCGTTTTTTCTCGAAGGCGTGGGCGGTCATCCGGACTTGATGCAAGCCGACGGCTTGCACCCGACTGTCGGGGCTCAGGGCAAGTTGCTGGAAAATGTCTGGCCGACGCTGAAACCGCTGCTTTGACGCTTTTCTAGTGGCGGTGTTTCGGCTAAGGTGGCGCCCCCGATTTGGAGCCCCCGATGCCACGTCCTGCCTGGTCCCTTTTTGCCTACCAACTGATCGAGCCTGACGAACAGCTGGATCTGTTCGCCTGCCAGGAAGTGCGGGTACATCTGGTGACCCGTCAGCTGGAGCTGGGCGGCTCGGCGGACCGGACCTTGTGTGGCAGCCTGCTGCCAGCCCAACCGCGCTGGTCGAGCGTCGACCGCCGAGTGTTCCAGGACCAGCGCCTGTGCTCGCTGTGCCGGGCCATTCTGGAATCGCAAAAACGCGGCACATCGCCGATCTGGCCGGAACTGCGTTTCGAGCTTTAGATCTCGATAGATTGCTTGCTATCGGTCAACTCCCCGATTTTCCAGATGCCGGTGTACAATCCCGTTTTTATACCCTTGTCGATCATGCGAAGGATTTTCCGGATGTTGCCGCGCTTTCCTGCCGTCACCCGCTACCTGTCTCTCGCCGCCCTCTGTGTGGCGGGTCCCGTAGCAGCATTGGAGCTGCCCCTGCCACCGCCCGGTGAAGACATCATCGGTCAGGTCCAGGTGATCAAGGCCAAGTACGAAGATACCTTCGCCGACCTTGGCACCACCTACGATCTGGGTTATTCGGAAATGGTCGCGGCCAACCCTGGCGTCGATCCATGGCTGCCGGGCGCTGGCACCGAAGTGGTGCTGCCGACGCGTTTCATCCTGCCACCAGGCCCGCGTGAAGGCATCGTCATCAACCTGGCCGAGTACCGCCTCTATTACTTCCCGAAAGGCCGGAACGTGGTGTACACCTTCCCGCTGGGTATCGGCCGTGAAGGCTGGGGCTCGCCGATTGCCCATACCAGCATCACCGCCAAGACGCCGAACCCGACCTGGACCCCTCCAGCGTCGATCAAGGCCGAGCACGCCGCCGATGGCGATCCGCTGCCGAACGTGGTGCCGGCCGGCCCGGACAACCCGCTGGGGCCGTTCAAGTTCACGCTGGGCACGCCGGGCTACCTGATCCACGGTTCGAACAAGAAGTTCGGCATCGGCATGCGCACCAGTCATGGTTGCTTCCGCATGTTCAATAACAACGTGCTGGAAATGGCGGGCATGGTGCCGGTAGGCACGTCGGTGCGCATTATCAGCGACCCGTACAAGTTCGGTGTCAGTGGCGGCAAGGTGTATCTGGAAGCGCACACTCCGCTGGACGACAAAGGCAACCCTTCTGTGGTCGACAAACACACCGCGGTGATCAACGCGATGCTCAAGCGTGAGGACATCACCAACAACCTGCGCATGAACTGGGACGTGGTCCGCGACGTGGTTGCCGCCGAAGATGGTCTGCCGGTGGAAATCGGAGTGCCGAATTCCTCGGCGCCGATGGTGACGAGTGCGCCGATCGACCCGTTGCAGTAATGCTTGAAAGGAACCCGCCGATGCTGACCGCGTCGGCGGGTTTTTTATTGCCGGTAGGAAATGGCGGGCAATAAAAAAGCCGACCCAAAATATGGGTCGGCTTGATAACAATCCCGAAGGATTATTACTTGCGGCTAGCTTTGTCCAGCATGCGCAGAGCACGCTCGTTAGCTTCGTCAGCAGTCTGTTGTGCTTTTTGAGCAGCAGCCAGAGCTTCATCAGCTTTACGGTAAGCTTCGTCTGCACGAGCCTGGGAGCGAGCTGCTGCGTCTTCAGTAGCGGTCAGACGTGCTTCGGTTTCTTTCGATACGCTGCTGCAACCGGTAGCCAGAACTGCGGCCAGAGCCAGAGCAGAGAATTTCAGAACGTTGTTCATCGTGTTCCCCTTCAAGGACTTTCTATTAAGTTAGCTGTCTCCTCAGAGTGAGGAAATAGCCGGCGTACATACTACCCATTACTTGTCGTAAGTAAACTGACGTAAAGCAGGAAGCCAAAAAAATTGTAGGCGTTGATTCTTTTTCGAGCAACTTTTAACTGCATTGTTTAAAAAATATCCAGCTGGGAGGCCCGAGCTGAGCGAGCCGCCGAAGGAAAAGTTCCGCGCGCTCACAGCTCTTTTCCGAGTCTTGGCTAAAGTCTGTCTAGATGGATTCGTCCACACTTTTGTTCGGATTTTGCGTGGCGCCTCTCATATCTTTCTCCATGTTCAGGTGACTTTAACAAAGGGCGCTCGTCTTAAGTCTCAACATCCGGCAATGTTCAGGCTGTCGGCCTTAAGATATCTTGGTCGAGCCGTCTCTGCGTAACCCGGAGCAGCACCCCCGCCACCAGCGTGATGACGAGCGTACCTTGAGCATTTTTGCCTAATGGTGCCTACTATTTGATACGTGCTCGGTTGCGCGAGATTGGTGCAGTTCTTCTCGGTGTCCATTCAGGCACGGGGTGGCGTAGATGTTCCTTCGCCGGAAAAACATCGGTAAGGTAGGGGTCAGAATTCCAGACCCGCGAGGAGTAGTGATGAGCGAGGCGTTGTCCATCCACCATGACCAGGCTGGTCATCAGTTCGAGACCAATGTGGACGGTCATCGTGCCTACCTGACCTATATGGATCTGGGGAAACAGACCCTGGATATCTATCGCACCTTTGTGCCCAACGCGCTGCGTGGTCGCGGCATTGCGGCAGCCTTGACCGAGAAGGCGTTGGAGTACGCTGAAGAAATGGGTTACACCGTCATTCCATCGTGTTCCTACGTGGAACGCTACATGGAGCGCCACCAGCGGCATGCAGCCAAGCTGAGCCAGTAACCTTTCACAGAATCGAACGCATAAAAAAACGCCGGGTCCAGCCCGGCGTTTTTTTGTGCGGCGAAAAGTGATCAGCTGCGATCGCGTTTCGGCAGTACGTCCTTGAGCTTGGCATGCATGCTGCGCAAGGTGTTTTCGGTGGCGGACCAGTCGATGCAGGCATCGGTGATCGACACGCCGTATTGCAGGTCGGCGAGGTCTTTCGGGATCGCCTGGCAGCCCCAGTTCAGGTGACTTTCGACCATCAGGCCGATGATCGACTGGTTGCCTTCGAGGATCTGGTTGGCGACGTTCTCCATCACCAGCGGTTGCAAGGCCGGGTCCTTGTTGGAGTTGGCGTGGCTGCAATCGACCATGATGTTCGGCTTGATCTTCGCTTTGTTCAGCGCTTGCTCGCAGAGCGCGACGCTGACCGAATCGTAGTTCGGCTTGCCGTTGCCACCGCGCAGTACCACGTGACCATAGGCATTGCCCTTGGTGGTGACGATCGACACGCCACCTTCCTGGTTGATGCCCAGGAAGCGGTGAGGGCTGGAAACCGATTGCAGGGCGTTGATAGCGACCGTCAAGCCGCCGTCGGTGCCGTTCTTGAAGCCGACTGCCGAGGACAGGCCGGAGGCCATTTCACGGTGAGTCTGGGATTCGGTGGTGCGCGCACCAATGGCCGACCAGCTGATCAGGTCCTGCAAGTACTGCGGGGAGATCGGGTCGAGGGCTTCAGTTGCGGTCGGCAGGCCCATCTCGGCCAGGTCCAGCAACAATTTACGACCGATGTGCAGACCGTCCTGAATCTTGAAGGAGTCGTCCAGGTACGGATCGTTGATCAAGCCTTTCCAGCCGACGGTGGTGCGTGGCTTCTCGAAATACACGCGCATGACCAGATACAGGGTATCGGACACTTCTGCCGCAAGCGCCTTCAGGCGCTCGGCGTATTCGTGGGCAGCCTTGATGTCGTGGATCGAGCAAGGCCCGATGACAACAAACAGGCGGTGGTCGGTGCCATCAAGAATGTTGCGAATGACTTCGCGGCCTTTGGTGACAGTGCGCAGGGCAGCGTCGCTCAAAGGGATATCACGCTTGAGCTGATCGGGAGTGATCAGCGTCTCGTTGGAGGCGACGTTTAGGTCGTTGATCGGTAAATCAGCCATCGTTTACTCGTCAGGTCACGGGTGCCGGCCGCCAGCGAACCCGCGCGGCGGAGCACAGCAAATTAAGCGCGTCGGGGAGCAGAACCTTAGCGCGTTACACCGTGGCTCGACAATGGGCAGACACCGGTTTAATCCAGCACAACCTGCGCAAATGCCCTGCGAACCGTGTCGTGAGAGAACTCGTCGGCATGCTCCTGGACCCATTCGAGGGCCAGGGCCTGAGTTTCCTGCAGATCGTCATGCGCGTCATGCAGGCGGCAGTAACGTTCGATCTGGCACACCTGCTCGCCCATCCGGGCACTGAACATCATCTGTTCGTCAACAAAGGCAATGCCTACCAGATAGCCGCGCTTGCGTCGCAGGCACCAGGCGACATAGCCCAGAAAACGCATGTCGGGGTTCAAGGTCGGCATGCGAACTTCCAGCGCCGTACCGTGGCGCCACGCCCGGTGATAATTGCAAGCCATGCCCCCGAGGCTGATAGTGTGCAGCTGTTGCCGTGAAATACACTCAGGTTTGAGCAACGTTAATTCAACGGGCACATCGTCAGGGTGAGGAATAAAACGTCCCATGAACACGGACTCCATGTGTCGGCCATCTGACATTGTTCCACCCAGTATAGTGGTCGAATTGGAACTGACTGATTTCGACGCCGACCAACGGCTGCTGGCGATGAGCGGTGTGTCGCTGGTCATTTTCACCAGCGTCGGCTGCGCCAGTTGCCGTTTTGCCCGTGAGCAATTGCCACGACTCGATCTGGACGTCGATCGGCTGTGCTGGATTGATGCCGGGAACAATGGCGGGGTGGTCGAGCGTTATCAGGTTTTTTATTTGCCGGCGCTGTTTGTGGTGCGCGACGGTGAATTCTTCGGGGCACTAAAATCGCGCCTGACCCGCACCGAGCTCAATGAAGCTTTGGGTCAGGCGTTGAGTCGAATTGCAGAGGAGTTGCCATGATGGGGGCAGTGACCAAACCGACAATCGGTATTATCGGAACCGGCGCGATCGGCGGTTTCTACGGGTTGATGCTGGCGCGTGCCGGCTTCGATGTGCATTTTCTGTTGCGCAGTGAGTTTTCGGCGGTGGCCGAACGCGGGTTGAAGCTCGACAGTGCGGTGCATGGAGCGCTGACGTTGAATCCGGTTCAGGCATATTCGACGGCCGAAGACATGCCGCCCTGTGACTGGTTGCTGGTGGGCGCGAAAACCACCAGTAACGCGCAGCTGGCGCCAGCGATCATTCAAGCGGCTGCGTCCGGTGCGAAAGTGCTGCTGATGCAAAATGGCCTGGACGTTGAAGACAGTCTGCGAGCGTTGCTCCCTGATTCGCTGCACGTGCTCGGTGGGCTCTGCTATATCTGCGTTCATCGCGACGGACCAGGCGTCATCACCCATCAGGCGCTCGGCGCGGTGAATGTTGGCTATCACAGTGGCCCTGCAGCTGATGAGCAGGCGCGCATGGCGATTGTCGAGGAGGGCGCCGGGCTGTTTCGCACCGCCGGCATCGATTCCCAAGCCATGGCGAACCTGCATCAGGCGCGCTGGCAAAAACTGGTCTGGAATATCCCCTACAACGGTCTGTCGGTTCTGCTCGGGGCAAGCACAACGCCGTTGATGGCCGATGCCGACAGTCGGGAACTGATCAAGGCTCTGATGGCGGAAGTGGTTCAGGGAGCAATCGCCTGCGGTCACGACGTACCGGCCGGTTATGCCGATCATCTGTTCATGGTGACCGAGAAAATGCCGGACTATTGGCCGAGCATGTACCACGATTTTCTGCAAAAACGACCGCTTGAGCTGGACGCGATTTACGCCCGGCCACTGGCGGCAGCCAAGGCCGCAGGGTGCGAGTTGCCGCGAATCGAAGCCTTGTATCGCAGTTTGAGTTTTGTCGATCGACGTAACACCTGAGTCGATCATCCTGAGGGGGAAGGGCATGGCAAAAACTATCGACGACAAACTGGTGCTGGCGATTTCTTCGCGTGCGCTGTTCGATCTGAGCGAAAGCCACAAGGTCTATCTGTCGAGCGGTGTCGAGGCCTATCGGCAATATCAGATCGAACACGAAGACGAAATCCTCGAGCCCGGTGATGCATTCCCGTTGGTACAAAAACTCCTCAACTTGAACACCAGCCTCGGCCGCGCCCGGGTCGAGGTGATCCTGGTGTCGCGCAACAGTGCCGACACCGGCCTGCGGGTTTTCAATTCGATCCACCACTATGGCCTGGCGATTTCCCGTGCGGCGTTTGTCGGCGGACGCAGTCCTTATCCGTACCTCAAGGCGTTTGGCTGCGACCTGTTTCTCTCGACGCATGCCGAAGACGTGCGCAGTGCACTGGATGCCGGGTTCGCTGCGGCGACCATTCTGTCGGGTGGCGCCAGCCGTGCAGCCAGTGATGAACTGCGCATTGCTTTCGATGGTGACGCGGTGCTGTTTTCCGACGAATCGGAGCGCGTTTATCAGTCCGGTGGTCTGGAAGCGTTTCAGGCCAGCGAGCGTGAAGCCGCCCGCGAGCCTTTGCGTGGTGGGCCGTTCAATGGTTTCCTCGCCGCCCTCAATCTGTTGCAACGAGAATTCCCGGAAGACGCTTGTCCGATTCGCACCGCCTTGGTGACGGCGCGGTCGGCGCCCGCCCACGAGCGAGTGATCCGGACCTTGCGCGAATGGGACATTCGTCTGGACGAGTCGCTGTTTCTCGGCGGCCTGACCAAGTCGGCGTTTCTCGAAGCCTTTGCTGCTGACGTGTTTTTCGACGATCAGGCTGGTCATTGCGAGTTGGCCCGCGAGGTGGTCGCCACCGGCCACGTGCCGCATGGCATAAGCAACGAGCTAAAGGTTTAAGCCCACGGTTCAACGCGTTACGCGGGACGTCGTACTCGCCAAGGCACTGCTAAGCTGAATCAATCTCCGCCATGTTGGCACTCGAGGAGGTCATATGATTCATTCGATGCTGTACGCCACTGACCTCGGCCTGTACGCACCTTTGGTAATGCAGCATGCCTTGGCGCTGGCGCGCACATTCAATGCCGATCTCTACGTGGTGCATGCCGTTGAACCGATGGGGCTGTTTGCCGAGTCGGTGCTTCAGAGTTACCTCGATGAGCAGTCGTTGAACGAGTTTCACAGCCAAGGCTTGAACACGGTGATTGCCAACATCGAGCAGCGGGTACTCGACAGCTTTCGTGAAGAATTGGGGGATGAAGGGTCGCAGGACCTGGAGCGGATCAAAGCAGTGCGGGTGCTTCAGGGCGATCCGTCACAGGTGATTCTCGACCAGGCGCAGAAACTCTCCGTGGATTTGTTGATCGTAGGTAGTCATAGCCATGGTGCTGGCGCGGAAACGCCTTTGGGCCGGACTGCAGCGCGGGTGCTGCAACTGTCTCGGGTACCGGTCTATCTGGTGCCGCTGGTGGAACGTCGTCGCCAAGGGGATCGGTAGTGTCCTGCCTCGCAAATACTGTTCCTCTTTTAACGGCGTCTGTTTCTGCCATGCTGCGTTGCCGCTCCTCGCCATAGCGGGCTATGACTCGTCGCGGCGCCTTGCCTGGCAGCAACAGCCACTCGTCAAAAGAGGAACGTATTCACGAGGCAGGACACCAGAACACGAATAGTGGCAGTTTGATAAAAAAGTTCTAGATTTATTCTTCAAACCATTAATATAGTTATATACCGTCGCTGATGCCCGTGGCGTCTACCTGCTTTGAGGGATTCATATGAAGCTTCAACAATTGCGCTACATCTGGGAAGTGGCGCACCACGACCTCAACGTTTCCGCTACAGCCCAAAGCCTTTACACGTCGCAACCGGGCATCAGTAAGCAGATCCGTCTGCTGGAAGACGAATTGGGGGTTGAGGTTTTCGCTCGCAGCGGCAAGCACCTGACCCGCGTCACCCCGGCCGGCGAGCGCATTATCACCACCGCCGGCGAGATCCTGCGCAAGGTTGAAAGCATCAAGCAGATCGCCCAGGAATTCTCCAACGAGAAGAAAGGCACCCTGTCGATCGCCACCACGCACACCCAGGCGCGTTATGCGTTGCCACCGGTGATCAGCAATTTCATCAAGCAGTACCCGGACGTTGCCCTGCATATGCACCAGGGTTCGCCGATGCAGATCGCTGAAATGGCCGCTGACGGCACCGTCGATTTCGCCATCGCCACCGAAGCGCTGGAGCTGTTCGGTGATCTTGTGATGATGCCGTGCTATCGCTGGAACCGCTGCGTGGTCGTGCCTCAGGGCCACCCGCTGACCAAGCTATCGAAGCTGACCCTCGAAGCCCTGGCCGAATACCCGATCGTGACGTACGTATTCGGTTTCACCGGTCGCTCGAAACTCGACGAAGCTTTCAGTCATCGCGGCCTGACGCCGAAAGTGGTGTTTACCGCCGCCGACGCCGACGTGATCAAGACTTACGTTCGCCTGGGTCTGGGCGTGGGTATCGTGGCGAAAATGGCGGTCGATGCCAAACTCGATAGCGACCTGGTCATGCTTGATGCCAGCGATTTGTTCGAATCCAGCATTACTAAAATCGGTTTCCGTCGCGGCACCTTCCTGCGTGGCTTCATGTGCGACTTCATCGAGAAGTTCGCCCCGCACCTGACCCGCGAAGTCATGGCCAAGGCCATCCAGTGCCACAACAAGCAGGAACTGGAAGAGCTGTTCGACGGCGTCGAACTGCCGGTGCATTGATCTCCCGCGTTAGACCACCTCGGTAACAGAAAACTGTTGCCGAGCGCCCGCCACCAGAATCTCCACCTCGTCCCCTTCGAACTTGCCCAGCAGACTCTTGCCCAGCGGTGAGCGAGGGGTGATGACGGTAATCCATTGCCCCACCACGTCGACCTTCAAACCCGCTGCGTCGGGGGCCAGAAACAACCATTGCTCACGACCCTTTTCATCTTCCAGACCGAGCAGGGCACCGACTTCGATACCGCGTTGATCGTCGTAAGGCCGCAGCGTCAGGTTCTGGCAAAGCGTCAGTGACTGCCTGATTTCTTCCACTCGTTTGGCTTGCCCGGCTGCCAGATAAGACGCCTCCAGACCCAGCGTGTCGTACTTGTTCTCAGCGATGTTTTCTTCGTGGGTCGCGGTTTCGTAAGCGGTTTGAGCGGCACGCTCGGCTATGTCGAGGTCGATCCGCAGCTTGTCGAGAATCAGTTGGTGGACGGTCGGCTTGTGCATAGAGAGCTTCTTGATCAATCGCAGAATTGCTGGACGTTGGCGCGGCTTTTTTCGCTTGGTGCAGTCTTGTCCTGTTGCAACCAGAACTGGCATTTGGGGTTCGATAAATTGCGGTTGTTGCTGCGCGCCTGATCAAGCCTTTGCTGCTGCTCGTTCTTGCGCAGGTTCTCTTCGTACTGTTCGAACAACGGACTCTGCGGTGGAATATCCGGTGCCGGTTGCACCACCACCGGTGGCTTGGCCAGTTGCTGCACGGCTTCAGCCACGGGCGCCAGCTGTTCGCTGAACAACAGTCGGGAGGCGAGCCAGCACGTCAGCGCGATCGCGATAAACCCCAGCCACACACCCAGGGCAATGCTGCCGGTCAGTTGCAAGGCGTTGAGCTGGATCGGCAACGGGCGGCGCGGGTTGGGACGGTAGGGCATGGCTGCCTCCTGGCGGGTGGTCGCGGGCGAGTGGCGATTGTCGCATGAAGATTAATCGCCGTCGGCTCTTCTGCACGGGGTAATTTATGAGGACAATCGGTGCCTTTGCCAACGGAAGCCTGGAATGCCTGAAATGAAAGCCCGCTGGGATATTTTCTGTGCGGTGGTCGACAACTTTGGTGACATCGGCGTGACCTGGCGTCTGGCCAGACAACTGGTGGCCGAACACTCGGTGATGGTGCGTTTGTGGGTCGATGATCTGCGGGCCTTCGAACGCTTGTGCCCTGAAGTTGACATAAACGCCTCACAGCAATGGCAGCAGGGCGTCGAAGTGCGTCAGTGGACGGCCGACTGGCAGCCCACTGAAGCCGCTGATGTGGTGATCGCCGCGTTCGCCTGCCAATTGCCGAGCGCTTACATGGAGGCCATGGCCGAGCGGGAAAAACCGCCGCTGTGGATGAATCTCGACTATCTGAGTGCCGAGGACTGGATCGTCGGCTGCCACGGCTTGCCGTCGGTGAAATATAAGAGCGTACAAAAATTCTTTTTCTTCCCTGGGTTTCAGAAGGGCACCGGTGGCTTGCTGCGTGAAAGCGGATTGCTTGAGCGTCGTCAGCAGTTTCAGCAAAACCCCGAAGCCCAGCGAGAATTCTTGCAAGGCTTAGGGATTGATCGTGCGCAAGGTGCGCAGTTGATCTCGCTATTTGCCTACGAAAATAATGGGCTGACCAGCTGGCTCGATGCAATGGCTGCCGACTCGACGCCCACTCATCTGCTGGTGCCCGAAGGTCGGATTCTTGGGGATGTCGAACGTTGGCTCGGTGTGGACGGTCTAGCTGCCGGCGCACTGCATGTGCGCGGTGAATTGACCGTGCAAGTGCTGCCGTTCGTCCGACAGGATCAATATGACCTGTTGCTGTGGTGCTGCGATTTCAATGCCGTGCGCGGCGAAGATTCCTTTGTCCGCGCCCAATGGGCGGGCCGGCCACTGCTCTGGCACATCTATCAGCAGGACGAAGACATCCATCTGGACAAGCTCGACGCCTTCCTCGCTCTGTACACAAAAAGCCTGTCCGAGCCTGCCCGCGAGGCGATCAGCGGTCTTTGGCGGGCGTGGAATGCGGGTGACAATATGACCGGGCACTGGCAATCGACCCGAAAACACTGGCCAGAACTGCAAAAACACGCCGAAGCGTGGTGTCTGGAACAGGCTTTGCAGGCAGATCTTGCCGCAGCGCTGGTACAGTTTTATGTAAATTGGATATGATACGCGGCCTAGATTTTTGTAAATCCCATCCAAATTCGGATATTCGCAATGAAAACTGGTAAAGAACTGAAACCCGGTACCGTGATCCGTCTCGAAAACGATCCTTGGCTGGTTCAGAAAGCTGAATTCACCAAGTCTGGTCGTAACAGCGCGATCATGAAGACCAAGCTGAAAAACCTGCTGACCGGTTACAAGACCGAGATCGTTTACAGCGCCGACGACAAACTGGACGACGTAATCCTCGACCGCAAAGAAGCGACCCTGTCCTTCATCAGCGGCGACACCTACACGTTCATGGACACCACCGACTACACCATGTACGAGCTGAACGCTGAAGACATCGAAGCCGTTCTGCCTTTCGTTGAAGAAGGCATGACCGATGTTTGCGAAGCGATCTTCTTCGAAGAGCGTCTGGTTTCCGTAGAACTGCCGACCACCATCGTGCGCGTAGTTGACTACACCGAAGGTTCGGCTCGCGGCGACACTTCCGGCAAGGTGATGAAGCCTGCCAAGCTGAGCAACGGTACTGAGCTGCAAGTTGCTGACTTCATCGAAATCGGTGACAAGATCGAGATCGATACCCGCGAAGGCGGTTCCTACAAAGGCCGTGCTAAATAAGCACTGCTTCAGGAATGAAAAAGCCCGACCATTGAGTCGGGCTTTTTTGTGGCCGAAGATTAAGATCAAAAGATCGCAGCCTCGTTTCACTCGACAGCTCCTACAGGGGAATACAAAACCCATGTAGGAGCTGTCGAGTGAAACGAGGCTGCGATCTTTTGCTTTATTTCAGGTGTTGCTTCAGCTCTTCAGAGGCTTGCAACATCGCCGAGCGCACCGCAGGCACCTGGCTCACCACGTTAAGCAAACCATAGTCGTGGATCATGCCGTTGTAGCGCACTGCGGTGACCGGCACCCCAGCTTCGTCGAGTTTGCGGGCGTAGGCTTCGCCTTCATCGCGCAACACGTCGGCGCCAGCGGTCTGCACCAAGGCAGGTGGCAGGCCCTTGAGTTGCGCAGTGGTCGCCCGCAGCGGCGAGGCGTAGATCTCGTTACGCTGTTTGGCGTCGGTGGTGTAGTTGTCCCAGAACCACTTCATCATGTTTTTGGTGAGGAAGTGTCCCTCGGCAAACTGGTTGTAGGACGCCGTTTCGAAGCTGGCGTCAGTCACCGGCCACAGCAGCACCTGGAACCTGATCGCCGGCGTGCCCTTGTCTTTGGCCATCAGCGCAACCACGGCCGCCATGTTGCCGCCGACGCTGTTGCCGGCCACGGCCAGACGTTTGCCGTCGACGTTGATCTCTTTACCGTGTTCGGCCACCCATTTGGTTGCGGCGTAAGCCTGGTTGATCGCCACCGGGTAATGCGCTTCCGGTGACGGGGTGTAATTGACGAACACCGCTGCCGCCCCCGAACCGGTAACCAAGTCCCGAACCAGACGTTCATGGGTCGGGAAATCCCCCAGCACCCAGCCACCGCCGTGAAAGAACATGAACACTGGCAGCGGACCTTTGACCCCGGCCGGCCGGACGATGGTCAGGTTGAGCGGTTGGCCGTCGACTTGAATGGTTTTCTCGCTGACATCGGCTTTTGGCAGCGTCAGTTTCACCCCGGCCTGCGCGCCGACCAGCACGGCGCGGGCTTCGTTAGGCGTGAGTTGTTCCATCGGTTTGCCGGTGCCGGCATTCAGAACGTCGAGGAACGCCTGGGTGTTGTGTTCAACACCCTCACCTGCAAACGCGATGTTAATGGACAAAGCGAGAAGGGTACCGGTCAAGACTTTACTGAAAGTACGCATGTTCGTTTCCTGGTTCGGGCCTGGGAATCAGCGGTTAGACGGTAACGTGCAGGCGCACATCGACGTTGCCACGGGTGGCGTTGGAGTACGGGCAGACCTGGTGTGCAGCGTCGACCAGGCTTTGTGCATCGGCTTGTTCAAGATCCGGCAAGCTGATGTGCAGGTCGATGTCGAGGCCGAAACCGCCAGGGATCTGGCCGATGCCGACATGGGCGGTGATCGAAGCGTCATCCGGGATTTTGCGTTTGGTCTGACTGGCGACGAATTTCAGTGCGCCGATGAAACAGGCGGAGTAACCGGCGGCGAACAGTTGCTCAGGGTTGGTCGCTGCACCGCCGGCACCACCGAGTTCCTTCGGCGTGGCGAGTTTGACGTCGAGGATGTTGTCGCTGGAAACCGCACGACCGTCACGGCCGCCGGTGGAAGTTGCGATAGCGGTGTAGAGAGTTTGCATGGTGTGAGCCTCATTCGGGTTTGGGTATTTTGCGCTAAATGTTTGCGCGCTAAGTAAGTGCGGAATAAATGTAGCTCGTTAATATTTAGCGCGCAATATAAATTTCGAAGAGGTTGTTATTTGAGAGCTGGACGCTGATTGGATGTGCTGAGTTAGAGCGGTCGCGGCAGGATTTTCAGAGGAGGATTTTTTTGACGGGGTGGGGGCGAGGTGGGAGGGACACCACAAAACCAATGTGGGAGCGAGCTTGCTCGCGATGGCGGTGTGTCAGCTAACATCATTGCTGAATGTCGCACTGCAATCGCGAGCAAGCTCGCTCCCACAGGGGATTTGTGATGGTTCGGAGATCAGAGGCTGTCTTGCAGATTGCTGCGCAGCTCTTGAAGTTCGTTTTGCAGCTTCTGCAGATGCTCCAGCGTCTGACCGCTGGCGGCGAGTATGCACTGCGGAATGTCACGGGCTTTGTCCCGCAGCGCACGACCTTTTTCGGTCAGCTCGACAATCACCACCCGTTCGTCTTCCCGACTGCGGGTGCGACTGAGCAGGCCTTCGACTTCCAGGCGTTTCAGCAGCGGGGTCATTGAGCCAGGATCGGTCAGCAGTTGCGTGCTGATTTCGCCCACGGTCAATCCATCCTTTTGCCACAACACCATCATCGCCAAGTATTGCGGATAAGTCAGGCCCAGCGCTTGCAAGAGCGGCTTATAGACCTTGGTCATCAGCAGCGAAGTGGAATGCAGGGCGAAGCAGATCTGGTTGTCCAGCAGCAGCTCTTCGTAGTTATCCGGGGTGTTGCGCTCGGTGGTCATTTCGAAGCCTTGATCAGTGATCGTCATAAATCTAGCGGGCGAATCTTTAATGCACCAGACAATTCTAGCCTAGTGCCGGTCGAGGGTACTTTGCAGGGCCAGATCCCACGGCGGGATCGGGCTGAAGCGGGTTTTCAGGTATTCCAGCAACAAGCGGCTGCGGGGATTGGGTTGTTGCTCAAGACGCAAGGCATAAATGCCGGTCGTTTCCGGTGGTGGCAGGCCGTGTTCGCAGAACAGCGGAAGCAGTTCACCGCGTAACAGGTATTCGCTGGTCAACCAGGTTGGCAAGTGTGCGATACCCAGCCCGGCCAATGCGCCGCAGACTAAAGCCTCGGCGTTGTTGGCACTCATGCGGATGCGCGCAGGGCGGTGCAAGTGCATCTGCCCGTCCCGCTCGAAACGCCAGGCGAACGGCGGAGCCAAGCCATCCCAGTCGAGCCCATCATGCTCAATCAGCTGCACCGGATCGGTCGGCACACCACGCCGTTGCAAATACTCGGGGCTGGCACAGGCGATGCGCACCATGCTCGCCAGCGGCGTGGCCACCAGCCGGGTATCGGCCATTTGCCCGGCGCGCAGCACCAGATCGACTTTGCCCAGATTTAAACCCTGCATGTCGACGAAGCTGTCGATCAGGTGCAGTTGCACGTCGAGGCCGGGGTAGAGCATCAGAAAATCGGCAATCACCGGTGCCAGATGTCGCCGTCCGAATGCTGCCGGTGCATCGATCCGAATCAAGCCTTCAGGTGCGCTGCTCAAGGATACCGCCTCAGCCCGAGCCAGCCTCAGTTCAGCAACGATCCGCCGCGCGCGCTCGGCAAACGCCAAACCCGCCGGCGTAGCGCGCACTGCGTGGGTGCTGCGAATGAACAACTGACTGCCGACGGCGTTTTCCAGGCTGTCGATGCGCCGCGCCACTGCCGAAGGGGTCAGCGGGTGGCGGCGGGACGCGGCGGAAAAACTGCCGGTTTCCAGCACGTCGAGGAACAGACCCAGTTGTTCGGTCAATTGATTGGGGTTCATGGTGTCGTCTGCGCTTGTGCGAAGTTGGCACAGCCATTGTGCGTTGCTGTGCGTTTCCCCGCCAGCGCCGACTGCGTAGGATGAATAGCCTGACGTGAAGGGAAAATCGCCTGTGATTGAGTTTTTGATGTACCTGGTGTTTGGCGCCGCCCTGGGAACTCTCGGTGGGTTATTCGGCATTGGTGGTGGTTTGATCGCGATTCCGCTGCTGGGCGTGTTGTTCGGCCTCGATCAGCAGATTGCCCAAGGCACGGCGCTGGTGATGGTGGTGCCCAACGTGATGCTGGCGCTGTGGCGTTATCACCAGCGTAATCGCATTGAATTACGTCACGCGCTGCCATTGGCTTCGATGGGGTTCTGTTTTGCCTGGATCGGCTCGATCTGGGCGGTGGGTATTGATGCGCAAACCATGCGCGTCGGATTTGTCGCGTTCCTGATTGCCCTGTCGGCCTACAACCTGGTGCGAATGTTCGCTGCCAACGCGCCGGCGTCTGCGCAGATGAATTACTCATGGCCATGGCTGGGCGTGCTCGGCGCCGCCTCCGGCACCATGGGCGGGTTATTTGGCGTGGGTGGGGCGGTGGTGGCAACGCCGGTGCTGACCAGCCTGTTCGGCACCAGTCAGGTAGTTGCGCAGGGTTTGTCGCTGGCGCTGGCGTTGCCGAGCACGGGTGTCACGCTGGTGACTTACGCGGTGCACCATCAGGTGGACTGGATGATCGGTCTGCCCTTGGCGGTCGGTGGTCTGATGAGCATCAGCTGGGGCGTGAGGATCGCCCACGCACTGCCAGAGCGACTGTTGCGCGGGTTGTTCTGTGGGTTCCTGGTGTTCTGCGCGGTGATGCTCGCCCTTAAAGTTTGAAGCCTTCGACGATGTGTTCGGCCAGGCACTCAGTGATCGGCGAAGGGTTGTGCAGGTTGCGCACCAACATGATGCTGGCCTCGGGCAGAATCGGCAGGTCTTCGGCTTCACCGAGTATGCGCATGTCGGGCGTGATCAGGCTTTCGAGTTGCGCGGTGACGGCCAGTCCGGCGCTGACAACCGCCATGATCGCCGACAGGCTGTCGCTGTTGTACGCCACGCGGTAATCGCGACCCATGGCGTCCAGCGCATTGCAGGCCCATAAGCGGCAGAAACAATCACTGTTGAACATCGCCAGTGGCAGCGGTGTTTGCTCATGGGCGCTGAAGCATTGTGCCTCGGCCCAGACAAAATGCTCCTTGCGCAATAATTGGCCGATCTCGTTGCCCGGTTCGCGGGTGACGATGGTCAAGTCCAGGTCCTGGCGCAACAGCAATTGTTTTGATGATTCGCAGTGCACCTCGATCTGGATCAGCGGATACGTCTGGGCAAATCGCCGCAGAATCCCCGGCAAAAAACGCATCACGTAATCGTCCGGCGTTCCGATGCGCACCATGCCGACCATGTGCGGCTCGCGCAAGGTATTGAACACCTCACTGTGCAGCTTGAGGATGCGCCGGGCATAGCCGAGCAACACCTGGCCCTCCGCCGTCAGCCGCACCTGCCGTCCGTCGCGCTGGAACAATTGACGCTGCACCACATCCTCTTCCAGCCGCTTCATCTGCATGCTCACGGCGGACTGAGTGCGGTTGACCAACTCGCCGGCCCGGGTAAAACCGCCCTGGTCGGCAATGGCGACAAAGGTGCGCAGCACTTCGGTGTCGATACTCGGGTAGGCAGACATTCATCAATCTCCGAGATGTGTTACATCAGAAACATTCGTTGGATTGATCTTAGCCCCGGCGCGACACTTGAGCCATCCAAACGGAGGGTAACAAGATGAAAGGTCAAAAAGGTTATGTCGACGTAGAAAAACACTCGGTGCACCTGATCTCCGATTTGCTGCACAAATTCAATCGCTGGTACGAACTGCACCGTGAACGTGAAATGTTGGCGGGCATGAGTGATGAAGCGTTGAAGGATATCGGGCTCAGTCGTGCGGATGTCGAGCACGAGGCCATCCGCCCATTCTGGGATGACCCGATGCACAAATGAGTCATACACAACTACACAAACCGTCTCCCGGTGAGGTAGGTTGCGAGCAGACAAGGAGATGCTCATGCGCGCAACACTGTCCTTTTCCATCAAACAGGCTCGGCGTCTGGCGCTGGCCGCCCAAGGGTTCAACGGGCGCCAGCCGCCAGCCGCGATCAAACCGGTTCAGCTCAATCGGCTGATTGAACGGCTGGGCATTCTGCAGATCGATTCGGTCAATGCGTTGGTGCGTTCGCACTACCTTCCCTTGTTTTCCCGCCTCGGCAATTACTCATCCGACTTGCTCGACCAGGCTGCCTGGAGTTCGGGCCGGCGGCGCACGCTCTTCGAATATTGGGGGCATGAAGCCTCGTTGCTGCCCTTGTCGATGTACCCGTTGATGCGCTGGCGCATGCTGCGCGCGACCCGTGGCGAAGATATCTATCAGCAACTGGCACGTTTCGGGCGTGAGCAGCAGGACACGATCCGCCGGGTGCTGGCCTCTGTTCAGGAGCTGGGCGCGCTGGGTGCCGGAAGCCTGTCGACCCGTCAGGAACGGGCAGGGCCCTGGTGGGACTGGAGCGCGGAAAAGCATGCGCTGGAATGGTTGTTCGCCGCCGGTGAAGTGACCGTGGCCGGGCGGCGCGGGTTCGAGCGGCTTTATGATCTGCCGGAGCGGGTGATTCCTTCGGCGATTCTTGCGCAGCCGCTGCTGAGTGAGGCCGAGGCCCAACGCGGCCTGTTGCTGCATGCCGCGACAGCGTTGGGCGTCGGAACAGAAAAAGACCTGCGGGATTACTTTCGCTTGAGTCCCGGTGATGCCCGTCCGCGCCTGGCGGAACTGGTGGAGGCGGGTGAATTGCTGAGCTGTAAAGTCCAGGGCTGGCGGCAACCGGCCTATTGTCTGCCTGAGCCGAAAATGCCGCGCAAGGTCGAAACCAGCGCCTTGCTTTCACCCTTCGACTCACTGATCTGGGAGCGCAGTCGCACCGAGCGCCTGTTCGATTTTCGCTATCGGCTGGAGATCTATACGCCGCAGGACAAGCGGGTCTACGGCTACTACGTGTTGCCGTTTTTGCACAATGAACGGATTGCCGCTCGGGTGGATCTGCGCGCCGAGCGGGCGTTGGGCAGGCTGGCGGTGCACGCTGTGCATGAGGAAGAACCGGGGCTGGATGACGAGGGAATGCTGGCGTTGGCGGTCAATCTGCGGCGAATGGCGGATTGGCTGGGGCTTGAGCGGGTTCAGTTGAATTGTCCGCGGGCGAGTGCGGCGCGGTTGAGGGTGGCATTGGCACAGATTGGCGGTGACTGAGCGGACGCCTTCGCGAGCAGGCAGTCTCCCTTGTAGGAGCTGCCGAAGGCTGCGATCTTTTGGCGGTCTGGAATCAAAACAAGATCAAGATCAAAAGATCGCAGCCTGCGGCAGCTCCTACACTCAGCGCCGGACTTGCTTCAGGGTTTCAGCAATCAAAAACGCCAACTCCAGCGACTGATCAGCATTCATCCGCGGGTCGCAATGGGTGTGATACCGATCCGACAACCCGTCTTCCGTAATCGGCCGCGCACCACCAATGCATTCGGTGACATTCTGCCCGGTCATCTCGATGTGGATGCCGCCGGCATACGTGCCTTCCGCTTCATGAACCTGGAAGAACTGCTTCACTTCGCCAAGGATCTGCGCAAAGTCGCGGGTCTTGTAGCCGCTGCTGGCCTTGATGGTGTTGCCGTGCATCGGGTCGGAACTCCACAGCACTTGCTTGCCTTCGCGTTGCACGGCACGGATCAGTTGCGGCAGGTGATCGCCGACCTTGTTCGCACCCATCCGCGCAATCAGGTTCAGACGGCCCGGATCGTTATCCGGGTTGAGCACATCGATCAGGCGAATCAGGTCTTCGGGGTTCATGCTTGGGCCGACTTTGACCCCGATCGGATTGTTCACGCCACGCAGGAACTCGACGTGAGCGCCGTCGAGCTGACGGGTGCGGTCGCCGATCCACAGCATGTGCGCCGAGCAATCGTAATAATCGTTGGTCAGGCTGTCGCGACGCACGAAGGCTTCTTCGTAGTTCAGCAGGAGCGCTTCGTGGGCGGTGAAGAAACTGGTTTCGCGCAGTTGCGGCGAGCTGTCCATGCCGCAGGCGCGCATGAACGCCAGGGTTTCATCGATGCGATCGGCCAGGTGGCTGTACTTCTCGGCCAGCGCCGAGTTGGCGATGAAGTCCAGGTTCCACTTGTGCACCTGATGCAGGTCGGCAAAACCGCCCTGGGCGAAGGCGCGTAGCAGGTTCAGGGTCGCGGTGGACTGGTGGTAGGACTGGAGCAAGCGCTCCGGGTCCGGCACGCGACTTTTTTCGTCGAAGCCGATGCCGTTGACGATGTCGCCACGGTAGGCCGGCAGGGTCACGCCGTCGATGGTTTCGTCGTTGGCCGAACGTGGCTTGGCGAATTGCCCGGCCATGCGCCCGACCTTGACCACCGGGCAACCGGCGGCGAAGGTCATGACGATCGCCATTTGCAACAGGACTTTAAAGGTGTCGCGGATTTTCGCGGCGGAGAACTCGGCGAAGCTTTCGGCACAATCGCCGCCCTGCAGCAGAAACGCGCGGCCCTGGGTCACTTCGGCAAACTGACGGCGCAACTCCCGGGCTTCACCGGCAAACACCAGCGGCGGATAACTGGCCAGCGTTTGCTCGACGTGCAGCAAATGCGCTGCGTCGGGGTAATGGGGTTGTTGCTGGATCGGCAGGGCGCGCCAGCTGTCAGGGCTCCAGGGTTGGCTCATCACGTTCTCTAGTGTTTTACGCTCGGACTGTCATGTTATCAGCAATTAGTGCGTGACCTGTTCCCGTCGCTTCACGGACAATCGCGCTTTTGCCGCGCCACTCCGCGGTTTTAGTACGTTGCCGGGCACGGCGACGATCAGGAGACGAAATGACTGAGGAGCGCGTCGAGCATCTGCTCGCCGAGGTACAGGATGAGTTCGGCGTGATTCGCGTGCTGGAAGTGGCTGATTACCGTTTTCTCGAGTTCGGTGATGCCATCGAACAGAGCTGCGTGTTCACGGCTGACCCGAGCTGGCTCGAATACGATTACACCCGGGCGATGCTGATTGGCGCGTTGTGCCACGAGCAGCCGGAAAGCGCGCTGTTCCTCGGCCTCGGTGCCGGCACCCTGACCCAGGCCTGCCTCAAGTTCCTGCCGCTGGAAGACGTCGAAGCCATCGAGCTGCGCCCCGACGTACCGCGCCTGGCCATTGAATACCTTGGGCTGGATGACGATCCGCGGCTGTACATCCGGGTGGGCGATGCGCTGGAACTACTCGATACCGCTGAGCCGGCGGATCTGATTTTCGTCGACCTCTATACCGATGTCGGGCCGGGTGTCGGGCATCTGGCGTGGAATTTCCTGGAAAACTGTCAGAAACGCCTGAATCCGGGTGGTTGGCTGGTGATCAATCAGTGGGCCACCGATGATGGCAAACCATTGGGCGCCGCATTGTTTCGCGGGCTCTATCACCGGCATTACTGGGAACTGCCGGTGAAGGAGGGCAATGTGATTCTGCTCGTGCCTTCGGAGCTGGATCAGGAACTGGACATGGACGGCTTGACCGCCCGCGCCGAAGGGCTGGCGCCGCGTTTGGGGTATTCGTTGCAGTCATTGATCAAGGCAATCCGCCCGGCGACCTGATGCGATGAGGTCACCTGTGGCGAGGGGATTTATCCCCGTTGGGCTGCGAAGCAGCCCCAAAACCATTCAACCCGGCGGTAACTGCTAAACCGCATCAGCCTGATTTTACGACTGCTGCGCAGCCGAACGGGGATAAATCCCCTCGCCACAGGTGGGCAGTCAGCAGCCTTTGAAGACGCCGGGCCGCTTCTCGATCATCGACCGCACGCCTTCCTTGGCATCCTCGCTGGCCAGCAACTTCTTCACCAGCGGTGGCAATCCCTGCGCCGCCGCTGTTTCCCCTTCATAACGCGCCTGTCTTGCAGACATCAACGTCGCCTGAACCCCAAGCGGCGCCTGCCGGGCAATCCTCTCAGCCAACTCCATCGCCCTCGGCAGCAAATCCTCGCTCGCCATGACTTCCTGCACCAATCCCAGGTGCAACGCGTCATGGGCGTCGAATTCATCGCCGGTCAGCAACCAGCGCATGGCGTTGCCCCAGCCGGCGACCTGATGCAGGCGCAACGTGGCGCCGCCGAACGGGAAGATCCCGCGTTGCACCTCTTTCTGGGCGAAGCGGGTGTTGCTGGCGCACAGGTTGATATCGGCGGCCAGCATCAATTCGATACCGATGGTCAGGCAGTAGCCTTGCGCGGCGACAATCACCGGTTTGCTGACCCTGGGCCCGGCGAACACACCCCACGGATCACAGCCGCCGGGCGGCGCTTGCCAGCCTTCGGCCAGTGCCGCGCTGGCACTGACCAGATCCAGCCCTGCGGTGAAATGCTCACCATGTCCGAACACCACCGCCACCCGTGCCTCGCTGTCGGCCTCGAACTCGCCATAGGCCAGGCTCAGTTCATTGAGCAGGTCGAGATCGAAGGCGTTGCGTTTGGCCACCCGATCCAGGCCGATCATCAGGACATGACCGTGCCGTTCACGGCTCACACGACTGGAGCAGGGCTGATTCATGGTGCTTTTCCTCGGGCGGGAAGGGGGTGTCAGACGGCAGGTCTGCGTCACAAGGGTGAACCGTTTTAGCGCGATCGTCAGCAGGGCTGGGCCTTGGAAAAATAGACCGTTGCCCGATTATCCGCAAAGCGTGTGACAGAACGCTGTACACGGCAGTTTTCCGACAAATAAAGCTCCCTTTTTGAGCGAATTCCGGTATAGTGCGCGCCGGCCTTTAACCGGGCCGCGTTTAGGTAGCGCAATTTCCCGAAGTCAGCTTCGGCTGCACGTCCGCACAGCGGACTCTCCCTTGACGAATCTTTTTCATTCATTCGTTTTCGCAAATCCCCGCCGACAAAGCAGCCAGGGCGACTCTTGAGTCTTACACGGCATGCGCAGCTTTGGAGCATGGGTCTTTGCGGATGCACTTAGAGGCAGACCCATGACCCAGGAAACCGGCGGCTTCGCCGCTTTTAATCTTAATCCGAATATTCTTGCAGCCGTCATCGCGACTGGCTACGAAGAGCCTTCGGCTATTCAGCATCAATCGATCCCGATCATCATGGCCGGTCACGACATGATTGGTCAGGCGCAAACCGGTACGGGTAAAACCGCTGCGTTCGCCCTGCCGATCCTGCATCGCATCGATCCTGCTAAGCGCGAGCCGCAAGCCCTGATCCTGGCGCCAACCCGTGAGTTGGCGCTGCAAGTAGCAACCGCTTTCGAAACCTACGCCAAGCAAATGCCGGGCGTTACCGTTGTGGCCGTTTACGGCGGCGCCCCTATGGGTCCACAACTGAAAGCAATCCGTAATGGCGCACAGATCGTTGTCGCCACTCCGGGCCGTCTGTGCGACCACCTGCGTCGTGACGAAAAAGTGCTGTCGACCGTGAACCACCTGGTTCTCGACGAAGCTGACGAAATGCTCAAACTGGGTTTCATGGACGACCTCGAAGTTATCTTCAAGGCCTTGCCTCCAACCCGTCAGACCGTATTGTTCTCGGCCACCTTGCCGCAGTCGATCCGTGCCATTGCCGAGCGCCATCTGCGCGATCCGCAACACGTGAAGATCCAGACCAAGACTCAGACCGTTACCGCGATCGAACAGGCTCACCTGTTGGTTCACGCTGACCAGAAGACCTCGGCTGTATTGAGCCTGCTGGAAGTTGAAGACTTCGATGCCCTGATCATGTTCGTGCGCACCAAGCAAGCGACCCTGGACCTGGCCAGTGCTCTGGAAGCCAAAGGCTACAAAGCCGCTGCGCTGAACGGTGACATTGCTCAGAACCAGCGTGAGCGCGTGATCGAATCCCTCAAGGATGGTCGTCTGGACATCGTTGTGGCGACCGACGTTGCTGCTCGTGGTCTGGACGTTCCGCGCATCACTCACGTGTTCAACGTTGATATGCCGTACGACCCGGAATCCTACGTTCACCGTATCGGCCGTACCGGCCGTGCCGGTCGCGAAGGTCGTGCACTGCTGCTGGTGACTCCGCGTGAGCGCCGCATGCTGCAAGTGATCGAGCGTGTAACCGGTCAGAAAGTTGCCGAAGTTCGCCTGCCGGACGCTCAGGCTGTTCTCGATGCCCGCATCAAGAAACTGACCAACAGCCTGTCGCCGCTGGTGGCTGATGCCGAATCGACCCACGGTGATCTGCTCGATCGCCTGACTGCCGACATCGGTTGCACCCCGCGTGCACTGGCCGCTGCTCTGCTGCGCAAGGCAACCAATGCTCAAGCGTTGACCCTGGCTGCAATCGAGAAAGAACGTCCACTGGTGCCGAACAACGCACCGCGTGGCGATCGCCCAGAGCGTACCGGTGATCGTCCGGACCGTGGTGATCGTGAGCGTCGTGCTCCGGTTCCATTGGCCGAAGGTCGTGCTCGTTGCCGTACCGCGCTGGGTGCGCGTGATGGTATCGCTGCCAAGAACCTGCTGGGCGCTATCCTCAATGAGGGTGGTCTGGCTCGCGAAGCAATCGGTCGCATCCAGGTGCGTGACAGCTTCAGCCTCGTTGAGCTGCCGGAAGATGGTCTGGAGCGTCTGCTGACCAAGCTGAAGGACACTCGCGTTGCCGGTAAGCAATTGAAGCTGCGTCGCTATCGCGAAGATTGATCCGCTCTCGGGCTGATTGATCGAACATAAAAAATCCCCGACTGGTTCGGGGATTTTTTTGCCTGCCGTTTGTAGCCGCTGCGTTGTGGCGAGGGGATAAATCCCCTCGCCACAACGCAGCTGCTGCAGGGTTACTCCGTTACCGACCCGCCGCCCGCAGTGATCACTTGCACGCTCATGCGTGGCGTCGCCAGGTCGAGCCCGGCTTCGTCCAGATGCCGTTTGAGCGACAGGTTGAACGCTCGGGACACTTCCCATTGCTTGATCGGTGCGGTCTTGAACCGGGCACGAAGAATCGCGTTGCCTGACTCGAAACTCTCGACACCCTGTATTTCCAGAGGCGACCAGATATTGCGCCGTTGCAGTGGGTCGGTGCGCATCTTCTGGCCGACGTCGCGCATCAGTTTGATCGCGTTATCGATGTCCATGTTGGAAGGTATCGCCACCCGGAAAATCGCGTAGCCGAATTCCCGGGAGTAGTTCTTGATGCTTTTGATTTCGCTGAACGGAATGGTGTGGACGATGCCGTCGATGTCCCGCAGGCGCACGGTGCGAATCGTTAATCCTTCGACGGTGCCCAGGTGGCCGCCGACGTCGACGTAGTCGTCGATGGCCAACGAGTCTTCGATAATGATGAACAGTCCGGTGATCAGGTCCGCCACCAGTGACTGTGCACCGAAACCGATGGCCAGACCGATCACGCCGGCACCGGCCAGCAATGGCGTGACGTTCATGCCCATGTTCGCCAGGGCGACGATCAGCGCAATGATGAAAATCGCCACGAACAAGACGTTGCGGATCAGCGGCATCATCGTCTGCGCGCGGGCATTTGCCAGGCCTTTGCGCGAGCGGGTGAGGGCGTGGTGCACGGCGGTGTCGCTGAGAATCCAGATCAGCCAGGCAAAAATCAGCGTGCCGCCAAGGCTGAACAGTTTGACGCTGACTTCATGGCCTTCGCCTTCGGTGAAGCGGATCAGCGACATGCCCCAGACCCGCAGGCCGAGTTCGATGAACGCCAGCCACACCACCAAGTGGGCGAGGGTGTAGAAGAAGCTTTTCAGGCGATCCGAATACAGTGCATGACGCTTCACACTGCGCTGTGGTTTGAGTGAATGGCGGCGCACCAAGCCGTTGATGACCATGCACAACACCAGCAGCACCGTGCAGATCAGTGACTGGCGTAGCGCAGTGCTGGTATCGCCGGCCGAGACGAACGTGGCGAACAGGGAAATACCCACCAGCACCAGCGCCGGCATGTACCAGAAGGTCCCGAGAATCTCGATCGTGTCGCTAAGGGCGCGGCGGGTCAGGCGTCGGGACAGCGGTTGGTTGCGGATCAAGTGGGCGATGGGGCGACGGAACCGCAGGATGAACAGCCCCGTGGACAATGCCGCCAGTACGTTGGCGACCGTCGCGGCGGTGTGCGCCAGATGAATGCCAAGGCTTTCGACCAGTCGCGGATCGCTCAGGGCTTCACCGAAGGCGGCGAAACTGCCGATCAGCCACAGCGGCCGAAAGGCTTGATGCCGCAGGATGTACAGGGCGCGGTGGCGGTGTGGGCCGTCAAGCACCGAAAAGGCGATCACGCAGATCGCCGAAAAACAGGTGCCAACCACCAGCGCATAAGCCAGCACCATGGCCAGGCTTTTGCCCAGTGACGAGGGCAGGGCGTAGCTCATGTAGACCGTCATCACCAAAGCAATCAGCCACGGCCCGAGTTTGCGCAGGGCGAAGCGCAACATGTCCAGGGCCTTGGGGTGCTGCGGCAGTTCTTCGGTCAGGCCGAAGCGCATCCGCACCCGGTGGCTGACCCAGATCAGCGCGGCGGCCAGCAAACTCCAGAGCATCAGGATCATGGCAAAGGCAAAGATGATCGGCAGCCATTCATTGGCCGGCAGCACCAGCGCTGTCAGTTCATCCTCAGCCAGTTTGAACTCTTCGGACCAGCGAGTGAGAGGGCTGTCCGCGCCGGAAAACTGTTTTTCGAAACTGGCGAGGGTGCCACCGATCAATCCCAGGACGCCTACTTCGGTGACCGGCTGGGCCTTTTTGGTGACATCGCGCAGCTTCTTCAAATCCGCCAGCAATTTGGTGCGTTGCTGATCGTTTTCCAGCGACTTGATGACTTCGTCCAGGGATTGCCCCAAGGGCTCTTGCGCCTCTGGCTGTTTTGCCGAGCTGTTGAGCAGGCTGGGCAAGCCGACCGCCTGGGCGGGTGCCATCGGCAGCAGCGTCATGAGGCAGACAAGGAATAAAAACGGCAGGGCAGAAAGACGAGCGAGCACTAGGCGGTCAACCTCGGGGTGAGCGGATCGACCGAGTGTACGAGCCCGTCAAAATCAATGCGAGCCAGAGGGGAGGATTTATTCGTTGAGTTTGGCGAGGATCTTGAAAATCACGGTGGCGAGGATCATCAACATGCCGATCCACATCGCGAACACGCCGACGTTCTTGTCACGAAAATTGAAGCCGATTGCCAGCATGATCATCCCGGCAAGAATCGGAATCAGCATGGCGTGGAACGAAGACAACGAGATCATGAGCGACTGCCTTGTCGTAGGGGATGTTTTAAAGTTTAGGTCGATTTCGAATTGTAGGAGCTGCCGAAGGCTGCGATCTTTTGATATTGCTTTTAAAAACAAGATCAAAAGATCGCAGCCTTCGGCAGCTCCTACAGAGGCGCGATTGTTTTAGGGGTTAGGGCAGCTCGCGGCAGGCGTAAAACGCGCTCAGCACTTTGACCAGGTGCGCCAGGTCATGGCTGCCGCACAGTTCACGGATCGAGTGCATGGCGAAGGTTGGCAGGCCGATGTCCACGGTGCGCACGCCCAGGTGGCTGGCGGTGATCGGGCCGATGGTCGAGCCGCAACCCATGTCGCTGCGCACCACGAAGCTCTGTACCGGCACTTCTTCGGCCATGCACAGGTGGCGGAAGAACCCGGCGGTTTCGCTGTTGGTGGCGTAGCGCTGGTTGCTGTTGACCTTGATCACCGGGCCGGCGTTGAGTTTCGGGCCGTGGTTGGCATCGTGCTTGTCGGCGTAGTTGGGGTGCACGCCGTGGGCGTTGTCAGCCGAGACCAGCAGGGATTTCTGAATGGTGCGCACGAATTCATCGCCTTCAGGCAGCAGGCGACGTAGCGTCTGCTCCAGCATCGGGCCATCGGCGCCGCAGGCCGAGCAGGAACCGACTTCTTCGTGGTCGTTGCAGACCAGCACGCAGGTTTCGTCGGTTTCGGTGGTCAGCAAGGCTTGCAGGCCGGCATAGCACGACAGCAGGTTGTCCAGGCGCGCCCCGGCAATGAAGTCGCCATGCAGGCCGATGACCGCAGCGCTTTGGGTGTCGTAGAAGCTCAGCTCATAGTCGAGCACCACGTCGGCGTTCAAGCCATGTTCGCGGGCGAGTTGATCGGTGAGCACGGCGCGGAAGTCCACGCGCTCGTCACCGGCAAATTGCGCAAGGATTGGCGGCAGTTCGGTCTGGGCGTTGATCGCCCAGCCCATGTTGGCTTCACGGTTCAGGTGAATGGCCAGGTTCGGGATGACGGCGATCGGCGCCTTGAAGTCGACCAACTGGCTCTCGACCTTGCCGTCACGGCGGAAGGTCACGCGGCCGGCCAGGGACAGGTCACGGTCGAACCATGGTGCCAGCAGTGCGCCGCCATAGACTTCGACGCCCAGCTGCCAGAAGCCCTGACGTTGCAGTTCCGGCTGGGGTTTGACCCGCAGGCACGGGCTGTCGGTGTGCGCGCCAACCAGGCGAATGCCGCCGTGCAGGGGCGAATGACGGCCCATCTTGAACGCGACGATCGACGAGTCGTTACGGGTGACGTAGTAACGACCGTTGGCTTCGGTTGTCCATGGCTCGCGCTCGTCAAGGCGTTGATAGCCCGCCGCTTCCAGGCGCTGAACAAGGCTGGCGGTGACATGGAATGGGGTAGGGGAGGCCTTGAGGAAATCGATCAGGCCTTGGTTCAACTCTTCGCGCATAAGTAGCTCCAGACAGCAATGGCGCAAGTTTAACGTATTGGCTCACGGCATTGCAGAGACAATGCCGTTCGACGTGCGCCAGCTGCCGATTGGCGAAGAGGATGAGTCAACCGGTGATCAGCTTGCCATTGAGGAACACTTCGCGACGTTGCTTGCGGCCGACATATTCATGTTTGCTCGCGAGGTACACCTCGTTGAATTTTTCCTTCGAGATACCCGGGATCTGTCGAATGTATTCGTCCACCAGTCGGTCATAGGCGGCTTCGGTGATCAGCTTGTAGATGTCCCGGCGATAGAAGAAGCCCAGTTGAAAACCCAGGGTTTCGCTTTGATGGTTTGTCTGCCCGGCAAAGCAGTTTTCAAAGTCGATGGCTTTGAGCGGAGTCTGTGGTGTTTCCGGGATCATGATGTTGCCAGCCCAGAAATCCATGTGCGTGATGTTCTTCCGGGACAGGGCGCTCAGCAATTCGAAGGCGTCGAGAATGAATGTTTCGACGTTGTCCGGGTTGCGTTTAAGCCATTGCACACCGTCGATGTGATCGTCGAGCAGGCGCGTGATAATGAAATACTCCTGGGTTAGCCCCAGTCGGTCCTTGGTATAACCGAACCCTTGCAGCGGCGGCATTTGCACGCCACGGCGTTGTGCTTCGAGCGTATTGATCAACTCTTCCAGCGGCCAGTCGAATCGGCCATTGCGCTGTGGTTTGCCAAAGGTGACCCGCACTTTTGCCTTCAGGGTGTCCAGCGGCTGGACCTTGGCAAACAGTGGCGTATCGCCGGAGGCCAGCGGTGCACTCGCACGGGTGAGCTTGTGGGCACGTCGTTTGTGTATGAGCTGTTCAAGCGCCTGTTGTGCTTCGGCTGAAGGCTGCTCGCTAAGGTGCAGCGTGGTGTTGAACAGGCAGAAGGTGAACGGGTAGTCGTCTTGGAGTGTCTTGTTGCTGAGCACGAGTGCTTCCTGCCTGATATCAAAGTGCCGTTATTTTACGTTTCATTACAAATTCATGACAATATTTTCACGCCATTTTCACGTCTATTTGTAACAGGAAATAAAAAAGCCCTTCGATGGAAGGGCTTTTTTGGGTTCGGCGGTTTCTTAAAACGGGGCAGGACACTCGAAGCGCAAGCGCTCGCCGCTTTGCGGGTGAGTGAAGCTCAGCATGCTCGCATGCAAACAGAGTCGTGGCCAGGCGGCCAGTGCTTGCTCGTGGGCATACAGCCCGTCACCCAGCAGTGGGTGGCCGATGGAAAGCATGTGCACGCGCAACTGATGGGAGCGGCCGGTGATCGGCGTCAATTCGACACGACACCAGTCGCCGCAACGCTCCAGTACGCGCCAGAAGGTCAGGGCGTGTTTGCCGAATTCATGGTCCACCACATGGCGTGGCTTGGTCGGCGGGTCGTAGCGCAAGGGCAGATCGATGCTGCCACTGTCCAGTTCCGGTTGTCCCCAGCACAGGGCGGTGTAGGCCTTTTCGGTTTCGCGGTCGTGAAATTGCCGAGACAGCTCGCGATGCGTGTCCGGATCACGGGCCAACAGGATAATGCCGGAGGTTTCCCAGTCCAGACGATGGACGATTCGCGCTTCCGGGTAGCCGTTTTCCTGCAGGCGGGTAATCAGGCAGTCCTTGTTGTCATCGGCCCGGCCAGGGACGGAGAGCAGCAGGGTCGGTTTGTTCACCACCAGTACGGCGGCGTCCTGATGGATGATGCGGATGTTGGACAGCGGCATTAAAACAGCCTCGTAACAAACGCCAACGGCGGCTCAGAACCTTCATTGTCCCCTGTAGGAGCTGCCGCAGGCTGCGATCTTTTGATTCTGCTTTTAAAACAAGATCAAAAGATCGCAGCCTGCGGCAGTTCCTACAGGGGCTCAAAGATTCTGAGCCGCCGTGGCTCCTGTCTGATCGACTAGCGGTCAGGCAGGGTGATATTGAGTTCCAGAATCGAGCAGCTGCCCTGGTTTTCCAGAGCGACGTGCACGTCATCGGACCCGATATTGACGTACTTGCGGATGACCTCGACCAATTCCTTCTGCAAGGCTGGCAGGTAGTCCGGTGTACTGCGTTGGCCGCGTTCGTGCGCCACGATGATCTGCAGACGCTCTTTCGCTACCGACGCGGTGCTGACCTTTTTGCTGGCACGAAAGAAGTCAAAAAGATTCATTATCTACCTCCAAACAGGCGCTCGAAGAATCCCTTCTTCGTTACATCGAGAAAACGATGCTCCACGGTTTTGCCCAGCAGACGATCGACCGCATCGCTGTATGCCTGACCGGCATCGCTCTGGTCGTCGAGAATCACGGGCACGCCCGAGTTGGAAGCTTTGAGTACCGCTTGGGATTCCGGAATGACACCCAGCAGGGCGACCGCCAGAATCTCTTTGACGTCTTCGACGCCGAGCATCTCGCCGTCACTGACTCGTTGCGGGTTATAGCGGGTCAGCAGCAGGTGTTCCTTGATCGGGTCTTCGCCCTTTTCCGCACGGCGCGATTTGCTGGCCAGCAGGCCGAGCATGCGGTCCGAGTCACGAACCGAGGACACTTCCGGGTTGGTCACGATAATCGCTTCGTCTGCGAAGTACATGGCCAGGTGAGCGCCTTTTTCGATGCCGGCCGGAGAGTCGCAGACCACGTATTCGAAGTCTTCTTTCAGCGCCATCAACACTTTTTCCACGCCTTCGACGGTCAGCGCGTCTTTGTCGCGGGTCTGACTGGCGGCCAGTACGTAAAGGTTTTCCAGGCGTTTGTCTTTGATCAAGGCTTGTTGCAGGTTGGCTTCGCCGTTTACCACGTTGACGAAGTCATACACCACGCGGCGCTCGCAACCCATGATCAGGTCGAGGTTACGCAAACCGACGTCGAAGTCGACGATAACTGTTTTGTGACCGCGCAGTGCGAGGCCGGTACCGATAGCAGCACTGGTGGTGGTCTTACCCACACCACCCTTGCCGGATGTAACCACGAGAATCTTGGCCAAGGTGTTTCACCCCTAAGGAAAAAGGACATTTAGCCCCTGAAAAACATCTCTAGAAAAACTACTGCAGTCGGACAGCCTTGGCTGGAATTCGGTCCAGAACGGCGCTTACCTCGGGTAAACACTGCTTATGGCCTTTTTCCTACTTCGTTTGAGCCGTTTTCGCTACGTTTTAGAGATGTTTGGAAAATGCGGCAGTATCCGTTAAAGCCGAATGATGTTCAACACATCGCCCGACAGGCTGACCTGTACGCCCGCGCCCCACAAAGGGTCGCGACGCAGATCCTCCGAAACCTTGTAGTGGCCTGCGATGGAGACCAGTTCAGCGCTCATTTGCTGACAGAAAATCCTGGCTTTCGTGTCGCCTTTGACGCCGGCCAACACTCGACCACGCATCGGGCCGTATACATGGATGTTCCCGTCGGCGAGAAGTTCCGCCCCCGGGCTGACCGACGAGATCACCACCAGATCGCTGCCCTGGGCATAAATCTGCTGCCCACCGCGTACGGGCGAGGTGATGATCTTCGTTGGCTTGATAGTCGGCTCCGGCGGTTTTTCCGGTTTTTTCTTGACCTGGCCTTCGAGCGGGTCCAGCGGGCGCTCACGGGCGCCGGACGGTGGCAGCACCGGCAGGTCGACCGCGATGGCCGCGGCGATGTCTTCGATGCGGCTGGCACGGATCGCCAGGGTGCGCAGGCCATGCTGGCGGCAGACACGCATCAGGCCGGGCAGATCGACGGCACCTTCGCTGGCCGGGAGTTTGTCCAGGGCCAGCACCAATGGCGCGTTACTAAAGAAGTTAGGCGCCTGGGCAACCTTGGCGGCCAGTTGACGATCGAGGTTCTCGAGGTCGTTACGGGCCAGTTCCAGCACCGTAATGGCGAGCATGCTGCCTTTCAGCTGGAACACGGGATCTTGGTCTAGCGGTTCGGTTTGGCTCATGGTCGGCATACAACGACTTGTCACTAAAAGTGCCGAGACTTATAACGAGAACGCCCGCAAGCCGCAAGCCGGGTCTAACGATGTAGAATGCGCGGCCATTGTCTTTCCGGAACCTTTAATGGATCGCCCGCGTTTTCGAAAAACATTTCTTATGCCGCGTTTCTGGCCACTGTGGTGTGGCTTGGGGCTGTTGTGGCTGATTGTGCAGCTGCCGTATCCGGCGTTGCTGTCGATCGGTCGCGCCCTGGGTGCATTGATGTATCGAGTAGCCGGCGACAGACGGCGCATTGCCAAGCGCAATCTCGAACTGTGTTTCCCTGAAAAAACCGCTGCCGAACGCAAGCGCCTGCTCAAGGAAAACTTCGCCTCAACGGGCATCGCGTTTTTCGAAATGGCCATGAGCTGGTGGTGGTCGCGCGAGCGTCTGGCGAAGCTGGCCCATATCGAAGGGTTGGAACATCTGAAAAAAGCCCAGCGCGACGGCAAAGGCGTGATCCTGATGGCCGTTCATTTCACCACGCTGGAAATAGGCGCGGCATTGCTCGGCCAGCAGCACACCATTGATGGCATGTACCGCGAACACAAGAATCCGTTGTTCGACTACGTCCAGCGCCTGGGGCGCGAGCGGCACAACGTCGATTCGCTGGCGGTGGAGCGCGACGACGTGCGCGGCATGCTCAAATTGCTGCGGGCAGGCCGGGCAATCTGGTACGCACCGGATCAGGACTATGGCGCCAAGCAAAGTATTTTCGTGCCGCTGTTCGGGATTCAGGCCGCGACCGTCACTGCCACCAGCAAGTTTGCGCGGTTGGGCAAGGCGCTGGTGGTGCCGTTCACTCAGGAACGTCTGGCGGATGGCAGCGGTTATCGACTGGTGATTCATGCACCGCTCGAAGGTTTCCCCGGCGAAACCGAAGAAGCCGATTGCCTGCGGATCAACCAATGGATCGAAGGCGTCTTGCGCGAGTGTCCGGAGCAATACCTCTGGGCTCATCGTCGCTTCAAGAGCCGTCCCCCGGGTGAGCCGAAGCTGTACGCAAAACGCGCTTGAACCACCGATCCCTATAAGCACCATGGAGTGTTGCGATGAGTCCTGCTGAACCGGTTACAGGGTTGATTCTTTCCGGCGGCGGGGCTCGGGCGGCCTATCAGGTGGGTGTGCTGGCGGCAATTGCCGAGCTGTTGCCGGTCGGCGCGAGCAATCCGTTTCCGGTGATCGTCGGCACCTCGGCCGGCGCAATCAACGCGGTCAGCCTCGCCAGTGGGGCGATGGATTTTCGTGGTGCGATTCAACGTCTGACAGCCTTCTGGCAGGGCTTTCGCAGTCATCTGGTGCTGCGCAGCGACTGGCCGGGCGTGATCCACCAGGCCAGCCGTTTTGTCAGCCACAGTTTGCTCGGTATTGGCGCTTCGGTGCCGGTGGCTTTGCTCAACAGTTCGCCGCTGCGCGGATTGCTCGACGACAAACTGCAGATGAGCGGGATTGCCGAGGCCATTGCACAGAAGCAGTTGCAGGCGGTTGCGGTGACCGCGTTCGGCTACGAGTCCGGTCAGGCGGTGACCTTTTATCAGGGCGGCGGCACCATCAATGCCTGGTTGCGCCATCGGCGAATCGGCGTCCCCACGCAATTGACCGTCGATCACTTGCTGGCCAGTTCAGCCATTCCGCTGTTGTTTGCGCCAGTGAAAATCGGTGAAGAGTATTTCGGCGACGGCGCGGTACGTCAGTCGGCACCGATCAGCCCGGCGCTGCACCTGGGCGCCAGCCGGGTGCTGGTAGTGGGCGTCAGCGGCAACCCCCGCGGCGTCGACCCGGAACAACCGCTGCAACGCGCCTACACCGGCCAGCAGCCGAGCCTGGCGCAGATCGGTGGACACATGCTCAACAGCACGTTCATTGACAGCCTGGAAAGCGACATTGAGTTGCTGCAGCGGCTCAATCAGTTCAGTCATCTGCTGCCCGATGGCACGCCGACGCGCGCGCTGGGTGTGGCGCCGGTAGATGTGCTGGTGATTTCGCCGAGTCAGCCAATCGATGAGATTGCGGCGCGGCATCGGCAGGAGTTGCCGGCGGCGCTGCGTCTGTTTCTGCGCGGGCCGGGGGCGACCAAGACGAGCGGGGCGGGGGTGCTGAGTTATCTGCTGTTCGAGGCGGGGTATTGCAGCGAATTGATTGATTTGGGGCGACGGGATGCGTTGGCCAAGCGGGATGAGTTGTGTCGGTTTTTGGGGTTGTCATAAAGCAAAGATCGCAGGCTGCGCCAGCTCCTACATTGGAATGCATATCCCTGTAGGAGCTGCCGAAGGCTGCGATCTTTTGACTCTAAATCAGAAGTGAACCTTGACCAGGAAGCTGGTTACGCTCTGATCGGTTTTGAAGCCCTGACTGTCTTCAATACCGTACTTGTTTTTCCAGTAGTCATACTCGACGCCGACGTACAACTGCTTTTCGCCAAGATTCAGCGCCTTGCCCAAGTCGTATTTGACCTGTGGATTGAAGTGCAGGTTGGCGTGGTATTCGCCTTTTTTGTTGACGTCGTTGTCGACCACCCAGTCCATGAAACCGTCGATCAGGATGTTCGAATCACCCACCGGGATGGTGTAGGACCAGACCGGAGTGACCTGCCAGATATTGTCACCTGGGCGGTCGCCTTCGGTATGACGGTTGTAGAAGTTCAGCTGGAAGTAATCGAAGCCCGGGATCGCCAGGTCAAAAGCAGGACCGACCAGGTAGGACTCGGTATCGTCTTCACCGAACTCGTAAGTCATGGCCAGCAACACGTCTTTGATCGGGCCGAACTCGAGTTTCTGATCGAAGATCTTGCCGAACGAAAGGCGCGGGCTGATTTCACCGTAGTAGGTGTTCTCACCGGCGAAGGAATCTTCCTTGCCGTTGTAGAAGATCTTGTCGACGAACATGAAGTTGTCGCCGTATTTCCAGCCATCGACGTGTTCGAAGGTCACCGTCTGCTGAATGCGCGGGTTGACCTGGAAGTCCTTGCCATACAGGTAGGTCAGGCTGTTGTTCTGCCATTGCAGCAAGTCGCCGGCCATGGCCTGGCCCCCGGCCAGCAAAGATCCCGCCAGCATCAGGCTAGTGCACGTACGTTTCATTCGGTTGCTCCCAAAAAGTAGGTGGTTCCACGTTATTTTTCTAAGGTCGGCGCTCTGGTGTGGCGCCTTTTCTGTAGCTGTAAAAAATCATCCAATCGGTCAGCTTCAGTGCTGTTAGCAAGAGCTGAGCCAAGGCTTTTGAAAAGCCAAAAAACTCCCGTTCGGCGGCTCAAGAGCAGTCGATTGAGAGTGGTTTTGGAGTGCCTTGGTACCGTCCAGCGCCGGGATAAGTTGGCTTTCTGGTCAGGAATTAAATCCGGGCTTTTTTTTAGACCAGATTCGGGCGGCCGCGGAGAATACTGACTCCTTGGCCAGGTCTCAAGTGCCCCGCAACAGCGCACCGACGACAGGTTTGGAGCACGGTTGCGGGCCATCTTAAAAGTGCACCTTCACCAGCAGGCTGGTGGTGTTCTCATTAGTGTCGAGGTTGGCGTTGTTTTCGATGCCGTATTTGTCTTTCCAGTAGCTGTATTCGACGCCGACGTACACCTGTTTCTCCCGCCAGCCCAAGGCCTTCCCCAGGTCATATTTGATCTGCGGGTTCAAGTGCAGGTTGGCGTGGTAGGTGCCATGTGAGTTCTGGTCGTTATCCACGACCCAGTCGATGTAGCCGTCGATCAACAGGTTCGAGTTGCCCAATGGCAGGGTGTAGGACCAGGCCGGCGTGATCTGCCAGACATCGTCGCCGGGACGCGAACCTTCGGTCTGGCGATAGTAGAAGTTCAAGGTGAAAAAATTGAAGCCCGGTACCGCGAGGTCGAAACCGGGGCCGATCAGATAGGCCTCGGTGTCGTCTTCGCCATTCTCGTAGGTCATGGCCAGCAGCACGTCCTTGATCGGGCCGAATTCGAAACGGCGGTCAAGGATTTTTCCGAAAGACAGGCGCGGACTGAACTCGCCGTAATAGGCGTGAACGCCTTTGTTCCGGTCTTTCTCGCCGTTGTAGTAAGTGCTGTCGACGAACAGGAAGTTGTCGCCGTACTTCCAGCGGTCGGCGTGCTCAAAGGTTATCGTCTGCTGGATCGACGGGTTGACCGCGAAATCCTTGCCATACAGATAGCTCAGGCTGTTGGTCTGCCACAGCAGTAAATCGCCGGCCATGGCCTGACTGGCGGCCAATAGACCACCGCCTAACAGCATGTTTGTCTGTGTGCGAATCATCTGTTGCTCCCTCTTGTTTTTATTGTTTTGTGGCGAGGGGATTTATCCCCGTTTGGCTGCGAAGCAGTCGTAAAACAGGCGAATGCGGTTTGCTTGAGAGAATGCTGGGGCCGCTTTGCGACCCAACGGGGCGGTGCGACGTTTCGCTAAATCCCCTCGCCACAGAGGTTCGATCAGTGCGGGTGGGCGTGGCAGTCGTTGATGGCCGCGCGTTCGGCGCCGCCGAGGATGTTGAACAGCAGGTTCAGCGACAGCGCACTGAGCGTGGCCATGGCGATTCCGCTGTGGGTGATCGGGCTCATCCACATCGGAAGGTGCGCGAAGAATTCCGGACGGACCACCGGGATCAGCCCCATGCCGATGCTCACCGCCACCAGCAACTGGTTGCGACGGTCGCCGATGTCGGCTTCCTGAAGAATCTTGATGCCGGTGGCGGCGACCATGCCGAACATCGCAATCGCCGCGCCGCCCAGTACGGCGGGTGGAATCGATGCCACCAGAAACGCCGCTTTCGGCAGCAAACTCAACACCACCAGCAAACCGCCGGCGACGATGGTCACCGAGCGGCAACGCACGCCGGTCATCTGCACCAGGCCGATGTTCTGCGCGAAAGAGGAGTGGGTGAAGGTGTTGAAGAAACCGGCGAAGAACGAGGCGCCGGCATCACACAACAAACCGCGACGCAGCATCCGTGGGCAGACGTCCTGACCGGTAATTTTGCCCAGCGCCAGGAACATCCCGGTGGACTCGACGAAGATGATCACCACCACCAGGCACATGGACAGGATCGGTGCGAGTTCGAATTTCGGCATGCCGAAATGCAGCGGGGTCACGAATTGCAGCCACGGCGCCTGGGCCATGCCGCTCAGGTCGACCATGCCGATCAGGCCGCAGAGTACGTAACCCAGGCACATGCCGATCAGCACGGAAATGTTGACCCAGAAACCGCGCATGAAGCGATGGACCAGCAGAATGGTGGCCAGCACCAGCGCGGCGATGGCCAGGTAAATCGGTGAACCGAATTCAGCGGCGCCCGCACCGCCGCCAGCCCAGTTGACGGCCACGGGGAACAGCGACAAACCGATCGAGGTGATGACTGTTCCGGTCACCAGAGGCGGGAAGAAGCGTACGACTTTGGACATGAATGGCGCGATGATCATGCCGAAGAATCCGGCGGCGATGGTCGCGCCGAAGATCCCTTGCAGGCCGATGCCAGGCATGCCGGCCATTGCCACCATACTGCCGACAGCGGCGAAACTGGCGCCCATCATCACCGGCATGCGGATGCCCATGGGGCCGATGCCCAGCGACTGCACGATGGTAGCGATCCCGGCCACCAGCAGGTCGGCATTGATCAGGAAGGCGATTTCTTCACGACTCAGGCCAGCGGCCTGTCCGATGATCAGCGGCACCGCGATGGCTCCGCCGTACATCAGCAGAACGTGTTGCAGGCCGACCAGGATCAATTGCAAAAGGGGTAAACGCTGAATGGCGGGTGCGTCGGGGATGCGCGCTTCGGATAGCTCGGACATGCAACACCTCGGATCTTTTTTATTCTTGTGATTTTTTGTATCAGGGGACCTGTGGCGAGGGAGCTTGCTCCCGCTGGACTGCGTAGCAGTCCACTTCTTCTTAGGTAGAGAATGGGGCCGCTTCGCAGCCCAGCGGGAGCAAGCTCCCTCGCCACAAAAGCCCGCTTGTCACAGGCTTTTGTGTTGCTTAGTTGGTTGGAGCTCCCTGAACAATCCACGCGCCGATCAGGTCACGTTCCTGCTGGGTCATCTGGGTGATGTTGCCCAGTGGCATGATCTGGCTAGTGACCGCTTGAGCCTGGATGCGTGCAGCGTTCTGACGGATCTGCTCGGGGGTATCGAACATCACGCCAGCCGGTGCAGCACTGAACAGCGGGCTGGTCGGTTTGGCAGAATGGCAAACCGCGCAACGCTCCTGGATCACGCTGTGAACCTTGTCGAAACCGGGGCCGGCGTTGGACGCCTGAGCCGGTGCAGCGGCAGGCGCAGCAGGTTTCGCCGCTTCAGGTTTGGCACCGCCACCAAGGGCAGTTTCCGGCAACGGCTGGTACTCGATGGTGCCAGGCGCCTTGGCCACTTCAGGCGCGCTGGGCATCTGCGCCGGGCCAGTCACGTAAGCCAGGCAGATCATGCCCACTGCCGCAACGGGCAGGGTCCAGGCAAATTTGTGGCTGTCATGACGGGTGTTGAAGTAGTGACGCACCAACACCGCCAGCACCGCGATCCCGGCCAGGATCAGCCAGTTATATTGGCTGCCGTAGGTGCTCGGGAAGTGGTTGCTGATCATGATGAACAGCACCGGCAAGGTGAAGTAGTTGTTGTGACGCGAACGCAGCAAGCCTTTGGCCGGCAGCGCCGGATCCGGCGTGCGGTTTTCGGCAATCGCGGCAACCAGTGCGCGCTGCGCCGGCATGATGATGCGGAACACGTTGCCGACCATGATGGTGCCGATGATCGCGCCGACGTGCAGGTACGCACCGCGACCGCTGAACACTTTGCTGAAGCCGTAAGCAGCGCCAATGATCAGCACGAACAGGATGAAGCCGAGCAGGGCAGGGCGTTTGCCCAGGGCCGAGTCGCAGAGGAAGGAGTAGACGAACCAGCCGACGAACAACGAGGCAATGCCCAGTGCGACCCCTTCAGGGCCGGTCAGGCTGCTGCCCGGTGCCAGCAGGTACAGCGTCGGGTTGGAGTAGAACACCACGCACAGCAGCGCGATCCCCGACAGCCAGGTGAAATAGGCTTCCCATTTGAACCAGTGCAGGTTGTCCGGCATGGTCGGAGGAGCCAGTTTGTATTTTTCCAGGTGATAGATACCGCCGCCGTGGATCGCCCACAAATCGCCCGCCAGACCACTTTTCGGGTTGACCCGATTAAGGTTGTTTTCCAGCCAGACGAAATAGAACGACGCACCGATCCAGGCCACGCCAGTAATCATGTGAACCCAGCGCACGCTCAGGTTCAGCCATTCCAACAGATGTGCTTCCACAGTCTTTACCTCTCGCCTGTCACTCTGTTGTCGAGTGATCAGACCTTCTCTTATTGGTGGGGGGCAAGGATCAAACGCTCATCCTCTTTGAAAAAATGCTCATCGCAGTTATTGCCTGTGCCACTGCGATCAACCACCAGGAAGTCATCCCGCTTTTCGATCGTCAGCACCGGATGGTGCCAAACGCCGCGATGGTAATTAATGCCCTGCCTGCCGTTGGTGACGAAGGCGCGGACCAAGCCTGATACAGGTTCATCGCCAAGTGGCGCGACCACGATCAGAAAAGGGTTGCCGAGCAGCGGAATGAAAGCCTGGCTGCCCAGCGGGTGACGCTCCAGCATGCTGACGGTCAGCGGCATGTCCTGCGCGTCGGCGCGGAAGATGCTGATGATCGCGTTGTCCTCTGGCGTGGCGGTTTCCACCGTCGCCAGTTTGTGAAAGCGCATGGTCGAACCGTTGTTGATCATGAAGTGATCGCTGCCGTCGGTTTCGATCACGTCACCGAAAGGGGCGAAGGCTTCTTTGGTCAGCGGTTCAATCGTCAATGTGCGCATGCTGGTCTTCTTACCTTGAGTTCTGTGTTGTTTGTTCTATTGCTATCGCTGGCAGGCCAGCTCCCACATTTGGAATGCATTCCCCTGTGGGAGCCAGCCTGCTGGCGATTGGGTTCGGCGCTTATTTAGCGACCTTGCCGAGAACGCGCAGGCGGCTCACACCACCATCCGGGAACACATTGAGGCGGATGTGGGTGATCGGCCCCAGCGCCTTGATCTGCTCGGCGAAGGTGTGTTCGGCGTGCATTTCCAGTTTCTGCGCTGGCAGCAGTTCACGCCAGAACAGCGATTGGGTTTCGATCTGGCTGTCGGTACCGCCCTTCACGAACGCGCCCTGGATCGAGCACGTGTCCGGGTAGTTGCCCTTGAAGTGCAGGGTGTCGACGATGACTTTTTCGATCTCGCCGGCATGACCCAGCGCGACGATGACCCAGTCATTGCCTGGCGTACGGCGACGTGCAGTCTCCCAGCCGTCGCCCATGTTGATGCCACGGCCCGGGTTGAGGATGTTGCTCATGCGACCGAAGTGTTCGTCGGAGCAGGCGAGGGCGCGGCCACCGTTCAGGGCTGCTGCCAGGTCAACTTGCTCGTTGTCGCCCACAGCGGACCAGTCGCGGAACGGAATACCGTAAACACGCAGGCGGGCCACGCCACCATCCGGGTAGATGTTGAAGCGCAGGTGGCTGAAGGCCTGGTCGTTGTTGATTTCGTGGAAGTGGTGGCTGTTGCCTTGCAGCTCGACGGCCGACAGCACTTCAGTCCACTGGGTGCTTTCGTCCGGCTCGCCCGAGGCCAGGAAGCACGCTTCCAGAGAGGCCGACGGCGGGAAGTTGCCGGTGAAGAATGAAGTGTCGATGTCCACACCTTTGATCGAACCTGGTACGCCCAGGCGGATCACGGCGCTGTCGTAGCCTTCGAAGCGTTTGCGGCGCGACTCCCAGCCGTCCATCCACTTGCCGTTGTCATCGAACACGCCTTCTTTCCACACAGCCGGGGTCGGCTGGAACAGGCGGTTGGCATCAGCGAACCAGTCATCGGTGACCGAGATGATTTTGGTGCCCAGACGGGCGTCGGCCAGGTTGACGAACTTCTCGAAAGGTACGGCGTAAGCTTTCATTCTTCTTGTCTGCCTTTAATTAGTTGGCTTGGGATGCTTGCGGTGCCCTGGGCGATGTATGCGTTCAATGTCGCTCGGGCAAGGCTCGCTATAGGGTCAGTAATCGGAACAAGGCGATCTTGTTGATCTCCGCCAGCGCGCATTTGAATTCGGTATCGGCCGAGTTGTGAATGCGCGTTTCGAACGCCGCGAGGATCTGATGCCGGTTGCTGCCTTTTACCGCCATGATGAAGGGAAACTTGAACTTGGCCTTGTAGGCGTCGTTCAGCTCGGTGAAGCGCTGGAACTCTTCGGCCGTGCATTGGTGAATACCGGCGCCAGCCTGTTCATTCGTGCTGGCTTCGGTCAGTTGGCCCTGCACGGCAGCTTTGCCGGCCAGGTCCGGGTGAGCGTTGATCAGTGCCAATTGGCTGGCGTGATCGGCGCTCAACAGGATGTCGCTCATGCGCTGGTGCAGGGTTTCGATCTCGTCGATCGAAGCGTCCTGGCCCAGGTCGAAGGCCTTCTCGGCCACCCATGGCGAATGTTCGTAGATGTCGGCGAAAGCGGCGACAAACGCGTCGCGGCTAAGGGTCGACGGCTTCAGGGTTTGGAAGTGGCTCATTTTGCGGCCCCTTGGTACGGGTGGGTTTCGTGCCAGTGGCGAGCGATGTCGACGCGACGGCTGAACCACACCTGTTCATGACTTTTAGCGTATTCGATAAAGCGTTTGAGCGAGGCCAGACGCGCCGGACGGCCAATCAGACGGCAGTGCAGGCCGATCGACAACATCTTCGGTGCTTCGGCGCCTTCGGCGTACAGCACATCGAAGGCGTCTTTGAGGTATTCAAAGAAATCATCGCCCTTGTTGAAGCCCTGAACCTGGGTGAAGCGCATGTCGTTGGTGTCCAGGGTGTACGGAATCACCAGGTGCGGCTTGCCGGTCGGGTTGTTCGGTTCCCAGTAGGGCAGGTCGTCGTCGTAGGTGTCGCAGTCGTAGAGGAAACCGCCTTCTTCCATCACCAGTCGACGGGTGTTCGGACCGGTGCGGCCGGTGTACCAGCCCAGTGGGCGCTCGCCGGTGATTTCGGTGAGGACGCGGATCGCTTCGAGCATGTGCTCGCGTTCTTGGGCTTCGTCCATGTACTGGTAGTCGATCCAGCGATAGCCGTGGCTGCAGATCTCGTGGCCGGCATCGACCATCGCACGGATCACGTCCGGGTGACGCTGGGCGGCCATGGCCACGGCGAAGATGGTCAGCGGAATGTCGAATTCCTTGAACAGTTTCAGAATCCGCCAGACGCCGGCACGGCTGCCATACTCGTAAAGGGATTCCATGCTCATGTTGCGCGCGCCTTGCAGCGGCTGCGCCGAGACCATTTCCGAAAGGAAGGCTTCGGATTCTTTATCGCCGTGCAGGATATTGCGCTCGCCGCCTTCTTCGTAATTGAGCACGAAGGACAAGGCGATGCGGGCATTGCCCGGCCAGTGTGGGTGAGGAGGGTTACTGCCGTAACCGATCAGGTCGCGTGGGTAGTCAGCGCTCACTGCAGTCTTCCTTCTTATTCGATCGACTTGTTCAAGGTCAGGGTTGTGTGGCGGCCTGGCGATTTGATGACAGGCTGGCGTCACAGCGATGGGCTGATTGTATACAACTTTATATCCACTTTGTAAGCCTGTTTTTTTGCATTTTTCACGGACTGTCATCTTCACATGTTATTGCAAGAAACCTGCCTGATTGGTCAGCTAATGGATGGAAGGTCCTCTGGCCCTATGGCTCGGTGGCAGATTCGGCGGGAATCCACGAATAACGGGTATAGCGGTAAATATGTTGTTTTTATTGTGTACAATTTTTTTGAAAAGTGTCTTAATCAGTCGCTCGCCGCAGCGTTTCGTGCTCCGAATCGGTGCGGTCTCCTTTTCAACTGACTTTGGGAGGCGCGAGGTCTGACTGCTCCACGCAGGCAGGCGCGCAGAATCAATGGGACGTTTGACTACTCACGTTTTAGACGCTGCACACGGTTGCCCGGGCAGCTCGATCAAGGTCGAGTTGTATCGCGTTGAAGGTTCGCAGCTGGAACTGGTGGCCACAGCAGTCACTAACAGCGACGGCCGGGTCGATGCACCGCTGCTGCAAGGTGATGACTACCGTTCCGGGGTCTATCAGGTTCAGTTTCATGCGGGCGATTACTACCGCGCCCGTGGCGTTCAGATGCCAGAACCCGCGTTCCTGGATGTGGTGGTGCTGCGGTTTGGCATCTCTGCGGAACAGGATCATTACCACGTGCCGTTGCTGATTTCGCCGTACAGCTATTCGACCTACAGAGGAAGCTAGGACTTTCCCCCCCAAAATCCTGCGCATATAGCTTCTTTGGTCTTTCGCCCGCTCACACTGCGGGCTTTTTTTTGCCTACCTGAAAGTCAAAAGATCGCAGTCTCGTTGCACTCGACAGCTCCTACAGGGGAATGCGTTCTGCTGTAGGAGCTGTCGAGTGCAACGAGGCTGCGATCTTTTGACCTTAGCGGCTCAACAACGAAGCCGCACCTGCACCACCAAACAACCCCGCACTCACCCGGTTAAACCAGCTCTGCCCCTTGCCGCTGCGCAGGTACCGCGCCGCCCCGTGGGCACCCAGCCCATAAGCCAACTTGCACAGCAAATCCAGCACGGTCCAGGTCGCAATCATCACCAGCAACTGCGGCAGGAATGGTTGCTCTGCACTAAGGAACTGCGGGAGGAAAGCGGCGAAGAACAGAATGTCTTTCGGGTTGCTGGCGCCCAACATGAACGCGCGCCCGAACAGGGCGCGAAAGCGTGGTACTGGCGCAGCCTGGGGCACTTCAGCGCCGTGGGAGGGCAGGCGCGATTGCTGCCAGCTCTGCCAGGCCAGGTAGAACAGGTACAGCGCACCGACGATCTTCAAGGCGCTGAAAAGCTGTTCCGACGCCAGCAGCAAGGCGCCCAAACCCAGCGCCGACGCACTGAGCAAGCAGATCGACGCAATCACGCCACCCAGAAACGCCGGGTAAGAACGACGCAATCCGTAATTCAGACTGTTGCTGATCATCAGCAAAGACAGTGGCCCCGGGATCAGGATTACCACCAGCGCAGCGCCGCTGAACAGCAGCCAGGTTTCCAGACTCATCACTTTCCTCCATTTGCACAAAAGCCTCACCCGACGGGGTGAGGCTGTTTTGAAACACTGTTTTTGAAACGTAGACGGCTTACAAGAAAATGAACTTGGCGATGAAGATCGCGCAGAGCACCCACAAACTGATGGAAATTTCCTTGTGCTTACCGGTACAGGCTTTCAATACCACGTAAGTGATAAAGCCCAGCGCGATGCCGTCGGCGACCGAGAAGGTGAGGGGCATCATGATCGCGGTAACGATCGCCGGAATGCTGTCGGTCGCTTCGTCCCATTCAATGTGCGCCATGCCGCCCATCATCAGCATCGCCACATAAATCAGCGCACCGGCGGTTGCGTAAGCGGGGATCATGCCAGCCAGCGGTGCGAAAAACATTGCCGCAATAAATAGCACACCTACGGTCACGGCGGTAAGACCAGTCCGACCACCAGCGGCTACACCCGCGGCACTTTCCACGTAGCTGGTGACCGGCGGAACACCGACCATCGCACCGAATACGCTGGAAGCACTGTCGGCTTTAAGGGCGCGGGAGAGGTTTTCGATCTTGCCATCCGCGTTCACCAGGCCGGCGCGCTGGGCGACGCCCATCAAGGTGCCGGCGGTGTCGAACATGTGCACGAAGAGGAAGGCCAGCACCACGCTGATCATGCTGACGTTGAACACGCCGGCGATGTCCATGGCCATCCAGGTCGGTGCCAGGCTCGGCGGGGCGGACATGATGCCCTCGTAGTGCACCAGGCCCAGCCCCCAACCTGCCAGGGTGACGGTGATGATGCTGATGAGGATCGCGCCGAACACTTTGTGGTAGCTGAGTACGGCGATCATCAGGAAGCAGATGGCGGCCAGCAGCGGGCCAGGTTCGCGCAGGGAGCCGAGCTTGATCAGGGTGGCCGGGCTGTCGACCACGATGCCCGCGGTTTTCAAGCCGATCAGCCCCAGAAACAAGCCCACACCGGCACCCATGGCAAAGCGCAAACTCACCGGGATGCTATTGAGCAGCCATTCGCGGATCCGGGAAAAAGTTAGAAACATGAACAACACACCGGAAACAAATACCGCGCCAAGGGCGGTTTCCCAGTTGTAACCCATGGTGCCGACCACGGTGTAAGTGAAGAAGGCGTTGAGGCCCATGCCCGGCGCCAGGCCGACCGGCCAATTGGCGTACAGACCCATCAACAGGCAACCCAGCGCGGCGGCGATGCAGGTGGCGACGAACGCGGCACCGTGATCGATCCCGGCGTCGGCCATGATGTTGGGGTTGACGAAGATGATGTAGGCCATGGTGATGAAGGTTGTCAGACCGGCAATCAACTCGGTCTTCACCGTGGTGCCATGCAAGCTGAGTTTGAAGATGCGCTCCAGCCAGCCATTGCGTAATGGCGGCGAGAGTTCCAGCGTCGGGGCTTCGGATTTGCGGCTTTCCACAGCGAATACTCCTCAAGAGTTTTATTGTTATTTCCAGGGCCGGACCCATGAGGGTGGCAGCGGCCCTTTGAGGCACTTGCGAATTTGTTGACCGCTTGGTCAGGAACTCGCACGAAGTGGATTATGCTTTTGTATACAAATAAAGCAAATAATGTTTTTGATTTTGTAGACGAAAAGTTTGGCAATAGGGATATATCGCCTGTTAAGACGTCATCGCGAGCAAGATCAGTTACGGCAAATGCAACAGGCAGACGCTCAGTCAGCATTCACTTGGTTTTTTCCTAAAGCCATGTTCACCACCAACCACCCATCCACCGCCGCTTCCCCTGCCTCGGCAAACACCCGGTCCAGCAATTTCACCTGCTCACGCCGCAATGACTGCTCGAAACGCGCGCCATCGTCGGTCAGCTCCAGCAGCCGCTTACGCTTGTCGGTCTCGGACGCGACACTGTTCACCAGATGCATTTCCACCAATTGACGCAGCGGAATGTTCAGCGCCTGCTTCGTCACCCCGAGCAACGCCAGCAGCTCCTTGACGCTCAGGTTCGGGTAGCGCGCGATGAAAAACACAATGCGTTGATGCACCCGGCTCAAGCCACGACGCTCGAGCATTTCGTCGGCTTTCGCGGTGAACGCCTGGTAACCGAAGAAAAACGCTTCCATCGCCTGTTGCTGAGTAGCGGGGTTTTTAAGGTCAAGCATATTGACGTATCCGTTCGGTCTGCCGTAGTTTCGGTCAACAAGTTTGACTCATTTTCCTCAGGCCTCGCTACCGGTGACCCCATGGCATTTTCCGAACGTGTCTCGCGCCTTAAAAGTTCTTTGATCCGTGAAATCCTCGCCGCCGCCCAGCGCCCGGAAGTGATGTCGTTCGCCGGTGGCTTGCCGGCCGAAGCCATGCTGCCAAAAGTCGAGTGGGCCGACATGCCGCTGTCCATGGGCCAATATGGCATGAGCGAAGGTGAGCCAGCGCTGCGTGAAGCGCTGGCAGCAGAGGCGCGGGCGCTGGGCGTACCCTGCGAGGCGAGTCAGGTGTTGGTGGTCAGCGGTTCCCAGCAAACCCTCGATCTGGCGGCCAAGCTGTACATCGACAACGGCACCGAGATTTTGCTCGAAGCGCCGACTTATCTGGCAGCCTTGCAGATTTTTCAGCTGTTCGGCGCCGACTGCATCACTGTCCCGATGGAGGCTGACGGCCCGAACCTGGCGCAACTTCGAACTCGACTGGAGAAACACAAACCCGCCTTCATCTACCTGATCCCGACTTTTCAGAATCCTTCGGCCGTGCGCTACAGCGAAGCCAAGCGCGATGCTGTGGCAGCCTTGCTGGATGAGTTCGGAGTGACCTTGATCGAAGACGAGCCTTACCGCGAGCTGACCTTCGACGGTGGTAGCGCCACGCCAATTGTCAGTCGCTTGAAAAAGGCCAGTTGGATCTATACCGGCACCGTGTCGAAAACCTTGCTGCCCGGACTGCGAGTCGGTTATCTGATCGCCAGTGCGGATCTCTTTCCGCACTTGCTGAAACTCAAGCAATCGGCCGACCTGCACACCAATCGTGTGGGCCAGTGGCAAGCGCTGCAGTGGATCGGCACCGACAAATTCCAGCATCACTTGAGCGAACTGCGGGACTTCTACCGGGTTCGTCGGGACGCGTTCCAGTCAGCCCTGAAAACGCATTTTGCGGATTTGGCGGACTGGAACGTGCCGCAGGGCGGGCTGTTTTTCTGGTTGACTCTCAAGCAGCCGCTGGACACGCGTACGTTGCTCAAGGCTGCACTGGCAGCGGATGTGGCGTTTATGCCGGGCGAACCGTTCTTCCCTGAACCGGACAACAATCCGGGGCATTTGCGTCTGAACTTCAGCCACATCGACCCGGCACGGCTGGACGAAGGGCTCAAGCGGCTGGCAGCGGTGCTGCGTCAGGCCCAGGCGGCAAAAGCAGCTTGAGGCTGCTGGTGCGAAGGGTGCAAAAACAAATAAACCGGCCAATGGGCCGGTTTATTTTTGTCCGAAAGCTGTTGTGCTTCAGGCTGCGGCAAACCGCTTGTCCAGATAATCGATGATCACCTTGGACTCATACATCCAGGTCGTCTGGCCATTCTCTTCGATGCGCAGGCACGGCACCTTGATCTTGCCGCCCTGTTCCAGCAGGGCCTGGCGATCCTGTTCGTTGTTCTTCGCGTCGCGCAACGCCACCGGCACGTTTAAGCGGCGCAGGGTGCGGCGGGTTTTCACGCAGAACGGGCAGGCGTGGAACTGATAAAGGGTCAGGTCCTTGGCGGCCGTGTTGACCTGAGCCTGAACCTCGGCAGGGCGCTGTTTTTTGCCCGGACGGGTGATGAGGTCGATGAAAATGATCAGTTGGCCAAGGCCGACACGAAGCGCTTTTACGAACACGGTATAAGCCTCACAGGGGCAAACGAAGGCGCGCAGCTTACCTGATTTTCGCGGGCGAAAAAAAACCGGCGATGAATGCCGGCTTTCTTCGTGCTGCGAATTACTTGATCAGGCTGAGAAACTCGCTGCGAGTGGCGGCGTTTTCGCGGAACTCACCCAGCATCACCGAAGTGATCATCGACGAATTCTGTTTCTCCACACCGCGCATCATCATGCACATGTGCTTGGCCTCGATCACCACCGCAACGCCCAGGGCGCCGGTGACTTGCTGGACCGCATCGGCGATCTGGCGGCTGAGGTTTTCCTGGATCTGCAGGCGGCGGGCGTACATATCGACGATCCGCGCGACTTTCGACAGGCCCAATACCTTGCCGCTCGGGATGTAGGCGACGTGAGCCTTGCCGATAAACGGCAGCAGGTGGTGTTCGCACAACGAGTAGAGCTCGATGTCCTTCACCAGCACCATTTCGCTGTTGTCGGAGCTGAACAAGGCACCGTTGGTGACCTCTTCCAGTGTCTGTTCATAACCGCGGCAGAGGTACTGCATGGCTTTGGCGGCACGTTTTGGCGTGTCGAGCAGGCCCTCGCGGGAGACGTCCTCGCCCAATTGGCCGAGAATCGCGGAGTAATTCTGTTCCAGTGTCACAGAGGCTGATTCCATACGGGTTTCAGAGGGGTACTGTTTCTGTCTGTACCAATTGTGTACCAATCAAGCTCTTTTCAATCTTCCCGAGCCACCCCAGTCGGTGCTGGCGTTGATCCATCGGGTGTAGGTCGATAGCAATATCTGAACGCTATGACCGAGCTGAGTGGCAATAAACGCGGGGTTCATCCCCGACATGGGGCACATGGTAGCGTATGTGTGCCGGCAGTTGTATTGCCGGCGGGCGCGAATCCCCAAATCGGTCATTTCGGGTTTGCGCATTCCGCTACACCCTGTCGCCAAGGTGCAGCAGTGATGCTTCCCTGAAGCCTGTTTTGCTCATCAGGCCGAGCAGGTCGTATCAGGCGTGAGTGATCGACAGATCGCTGATGACGCAGGCAGAACCGTCTTGCGGGTCGGTGGTGTCGGAGTAATCGACCTGATTGTACACGCCACCGTGGAAGGCGAGTGTTTTCGTATCCCAGGTGTTGTCGAGGCGCATGATCGCGGAAGTGGATTTGACGCCGTTACAGCTAGCCGATACAGAGACGGCGCCGCTCGAATTGGCGTGAATGTTGATTTTGAAAAGTGCACCGAGCGGCACGTTCTCCAAAATCGTCGAGTTGACCGGATCGTCCTGGAGGTAACTGGTTCGGAACCCCATGGTGATTTTTCCTTTGTTCCAGAACACCTTTACCGGAGGTCGCTCTGAATCCTTCACATGGATCTGGCCGATCACGACTTTCTGCAGCGAGTTGACCTTCGTCAGCCGCATTTCTTGTCGGTTCCAGTGGTCCGCTGCGCTGGAGAACAGCCAGTAACCTGGCTCTTTCCACTCGCAGCGGGTTCGTAGCGTGCTCTTGCTCGAGGCTCCAAGTGTCGGCGCCGTCATCTGCAGCGAACCATCGTCAAGCATTGAGATGACGTCGGGGCATTCGATCAGTGCGCGCCAGCCGATGAGCTCAAGCGCAATCGGGTTGGTGTCGGAGATTGGAAGCGGGGTAGCGATGGTGAAGTTGCTGATGTCTACAGTCATGGTTTTTGCCTCAGTCCATTGATGTCGCTTTTTGCTCTGGTGAGCCTTGCGTTTGATGCAGGCCTACATCCCACTGCCCACTCGGTGAATGGGCAGAAGTGATACTTGGCAGCTTCCGATCGATTTCCCGTTGGCTTGAATACAAATATGGGTATTCCCATATTTTGTGTCAATGGGTATTCCCATATTTTATTCCGTGGCTATATTCCAGATACAAAAAAAGCCTGCGCTTGGCGGGCTTCTCTTGAATGGGCGTCGATTTGTCGTATTGCACGTCATGGCACTGGACGCTCCCGAATCACCGCAACTCAGTTCACCGTGAATACATCGCCCACCAAAAGATATGGCCCAGGATCGCAAGCTGCTGCTCCTGGATCTCGGCGAAGGTGTAGTCCTCGTCCGGATGCTCGTCACGGTTGAAGCTGCGCAGGCGGATACCACTGGGCAGTCGGTAGACCTGTTTCACGCGGAGCTGGCCGTTGTGATTGATCGCGTACATGTCGCCGTCGACGATGTCGCCCAGCGAGTTCTCTCCGACGTTCATGCCAACGGTAGCGCCGTCGCGCAGTACCGGGAGCATGCTGTTTCCGCTCACCACCACGCACTTGGCGTTGTTGAACTGCACGTTGTTGTGACGCAGGTCTTTCTTGAAGAAACGCAGCCTGGCGCTATCGTTTTCTGCGATCACGAAACGGCCTGAACCGGCCGCCAGCTCAACTTCACGCAGGAAGGGGACATAAACCTCGTCGTCATCCAGGGGCGTGCTGTCGTCCCAAGGCTGGATGTCTGACATTGAAGCGCTCGGAGGGGGGCGATTCAACGGAACAGCATCGGACACCCCTTTAAGCATGTCACCGACACCTTCAGCCAGCCACATCGGTGAAACGCCACACACTGAAGCGATCTGGGCAGCAAAGGCTGTTGCCTTCGATTTCCCGCGCTCGAGGTCGGAGATTGAGGTTTGCGTCAGGCCTGCGCGCGCGGCAAGCTCGGTCTGATTGAGCTTGGCGTATTGGCGGGCTGCTTTGATTCGTTCTTTAAATTCCATCTGCGAAGTATTACGGGAGCTCCCATATCATTGCAAATCGTTATCCCGATAATTTGCCAGGCGACAGCTTTACTCGTCGCGACCTTCCATCATGGTCCGTTTGAGCATCACGTAAACCGCTCCGGCGCCGCCGTGTTTCGCTTGGCATGAGGTGAAGCCGAGCACTTGTGAATGTTGGCGCAGCCAGGTGTTGACGTGGCTTTTGATCATCGGCCGCTTGCCGTCCAGACGCACAGCCTTGCCGTGGGTGACGCGCACGCAGCGGATTTCGAATTTGGTCGCTTCGGCCAGAAACGCCCAGAGGGTTTCCCGAGCCTTTTCCACGTTCATGCCATGAAGGTCGAGGCTGCCTTCGAACGGAATCTGTCCGATCTTGAGCTTGCGTATCTGGCTTTCCTGAACACCGTCACGCGCCCACATCAGCTCGTCTTCCGGGCCAACATCGATGACGAACTGATCGGACAGCCCGTCAACGGTGGTGGCATCGGTGCGCACGGTGGCGGCCTGACGCAACTTGGCGATTTGCGCGCGGTCAGCTTTGGGTTTACCGGTTTCGGCGCGATCGTGTTTGATCGGCTTGACGCCTTGGATCGCGCTTTTGAACAGGGAAAAATCGTCGTCTTGCATGTCAGCCTCCGCGAAGGGCGGCCAGTTTACCCAACTCGAGGCGAATGAGGCGCGAGAAAACGCGCAACGCTCGGCTCAGTCGTGCTTTTTCATCAAATGCGGGGAGATGTTCAGCTCTTGCGACTGCCGTGAGCGGCGACGGCAGCGACGCCAGAGCCATACGCCGAGGTACAGCACGAACAGGCCAATCGCCAGAATCACTGCCGAACCGACCCGGTTGGTATTCAACTCGCCCAGGGCGGGCGCGTGACCAAGCAGGCTGGCGGCACCGGCCATCGCCAGCAACACACCGGACATCGACAGTAAGGCAGCAAATGCCGCGCCGATTCGAAAACGCCAGTTGCGTTGGCCTTTGGGCCGCAAGCGGCGAGCGTCAAAACCATCGGATAACTTCATTCCGACCTTCCTCAATGGGTATCGGCCCTTCGACCGGGAGTTGACCGGGATGTTCCTGAGGCTAAGACAATTACAGCAAATGATAGGCTTTTGCGGATGAGCGGCGGAATGGACCGCTCATCGAGCGTCGATCAGATCAGTTCATGAGTCAGCGCGAGGGTGGCAAAGTTGTCCGCCATGATCGCCATTTCAGTCTGCTGAACGTGGTCTGCGCTCAATACGCCGCCCTTGTAAGGCAGGTCACGAGTGGCGCAGGCGTCTTCCACCAGCGTGCAACGAAAGCCCAGGTTCTTCGCGGCGCGTACCGTGGTGCTGACGCTGGAGTGGCTCATGAAACCGCATACGATCAGGTCCAGCGAACCGAGATTCTGCAGGCGGTCCAGCAGTTCGGTGCCGTGGAACGCACTCGGTAGCAATTTACCGATGATGGTTTCGTCGCCCTGTGGTTCCAGCCCCGGGATGAACTCACCGCGCTCACCTTGTGGATCGAACAGCCCACCGACGGTGCCGAGGTGGCGGACATGGACGATCGGCCGGCCGGCTGCACGGGCAGCGGCCACCAGTTGCTTGATGTTCGCGACGGCAGCATCCATGCCGCTCAAGGCCAACGGGCCGCTGAGGTATTCTTTCTGGGCATCGATGATGACAAGGGTCGCATGGCTCAGAACGGCAGCTGCATAACCGCGGCCGCTGAGTTGAAACATCGTTTTTGGAACGGACATTCTGGGGCTCCTTCGGGTGGGGCTTTTGCGACATTGTCCTCTGGCTGAGCGCTTCTGTGAATCGCTACCATCGTAGGCGCCGTCTTTGCTGGCTCGCAGCCTTGTCAATAGGCCCGTTTTGTTCAATAGCCGGCCGAAAAAATAGAATAGTCCTACATTCGCCCCAGTAGTTTTCCCGCGTCGTCGAGACGCGTTTTGGCTGTTAGAATCGCCAGTCGTTTTTTTTGGAGTTTGCCCCGTGATCACTTCCCGACTTCGTACCCTGCGTGACCATATCCGTTGGGCCGTCAGCCGCTTCCATGGGGAGGATCTATTTTTCGGCCATGGGACCGATAACGCCTGGGACGAAGCGCGTCAGTTGGTGTTGGGTGCCTTGCACTTGCCGTGGGAAATCGCCGACAGCTACCTCGACTGCAATCTTGAAGAGGACGAGCTGGTCAACCTGCAACGTCTGCTCAAACGCCGTATCGAAGAGCGTGTTCCTACCGCGTACTTGTTGGGGGAAGCGTGGTTCTGCGGCATGTCGTTCATTGTTGATGAGCGCGTATTGATCCCGCGTTCGCCGATTGGCGAACTGATCGAAAAGCGTTTCGAACCGTGGCTGGGCGCCGAACCAGCGCGCATTCTCGACCTGTGCACCGGTTCCGGTTGCATCGGTATCGCCTGTGCCTACGAGTTCCAGAACGCCGAAGTGGTGCTGGCCGATCTGTCGTTCGAAGCGCTGGAAGTGGCCAACCAGAACATCGAGCGCCATGGCGTCGATGAGCGGGTGTACACGGTGCAGGGCGACGGGTTCGATGGTTTGCCGGGTCAGCGTTTTGACTTGATCGTGTCGAACCCGCCTTACGTCGATGCGGAAGATTTCGCTGACATGCCGGACGAATACCAGCACGAACCGGAGCTCGGCCTGGCCTGCGGTGATGATGGTTTGAACCTGGTGCGTCGCATGCTTGCCGAAGCGGCGGATCACCTGACCGAGAAGGGTTTGCTGATTGTCGAAGTGGGCAACAGCCAGGTTCACGTCTCGGCGCTGTACCCGGAAGTCGACTTCGCCTGGCTCGATTTCGAGCGCGGCGGGCATGGCGTGTTCATGCTGACGGCGGAACAGTGCCGTGATCATCAGGCGCTGTTCGCTTCCCGCGTCTGACTGAACTGGCTTCTGTGGCGAGGGGATTCATCCCCGTTGGACTGCGCAGCAGTCCCTCTTTTTGGGGCCGCTTCGCAGCCCAACGGGGATGAATCCCCTCGCCACAAAAAGCTGTTATCGGTGTGTAGCAATCCAGATCAACAATCCTGCCTGAAACACCGCAAACGCCACCAGACAGGTAATGGTAAAGCGCAACCCGGCGTCTTCGCGCTTGTACTTGCTGACTTTTTCTTCGTGTTTCTTGAGTTTGACTTCCTGCTCGGCCAGATTTTGCTCGGCTTGCTGGAGCATCTGGGCTGCCTCAAGAATTTCCACGACCTGCAATTTTTCCGTACTCCAGTCACCCAACAGGTCGCCGACCTGCACTTCTTTGACGCTGCCCTTCAAATGCTGGGCGTCGGCGTAGATCACGTCGAAACCATGCATCCGCAAAAAGTGATCGCGGCGCAGGCGAGTGTCTTCGTTCAGCGCATCCTTGTTGTTCAGGTCGGTGCCGTCGACGGTGTAGCCGGGCCATCTCTTTTTCGCCCAGGTAATGCCCTGAGCGGCCATGAAACGGCCAATGCCACGGTTCATCGGTTCGATCTGCAAACCGCTGTCAGGCCCGAAATGCACGCGCTTGGTGGCGTGATCGACCCACACGTCCAGATGATTCTGTTCCTTGCGCACGCGCTGGCCGGGCAGCGAAATGCTCATGCGCATCAGGCTGTGTTCCTTGTTGTTGCGTTCGGCGTAACCGAACTCAACAAAGCGCAGCGGCCGTCCACCGGTGTTGCGGTCGGTTTTCAATGGCGCCAGACGGAGCATCTTGTGGTGCTCGGCGTGGACGTCCGCCCACGGCAGCTCGACCACTGGTGGTGCGTCTTTTTCAACAGTGGTGTCGGGTGAAGTCTGGGTATCAGTCATAACGGCGAGATCCTGTCCAAGCTCTGCTTGCCGCCAGTCATAGCGCTGGCGACAAAGGCTTATCGGCCGTTTTTTTCAGGACTGGAGGGGTAGGGGGCGTTCTCAATCAGTTTTCACGCCCTAACACCGCTTAACTGGTGCGAAGTCCGTCAATAAACCCGAGGATTCGCGTGCCGAGTTCGGCCGCCAGTGGCAATTGCGGATCTTTGTAAGAGGCCAATTGCCGTTTTACATCGTTGGGCACGATGCGCATCACGTGGTTCATGCCTTCGATCAGCGCCAGCTCGGCGTCCGGTTTGGCGGCCTTCAACAGCCTGGCGTCACCGACGCCGACCTGGATGTCGTTGCTGCCCTGGATGATCAGCGCCGGCATCTTCAGCTTGGCGAACGCCGCCGCCGGGTCTTGGCGGAACAATGAAATCAGATACGGCTGCACGCTCGGGCGGAAAATCACCTGCAACTGCGGCGGCACGTTGTCGTCGGTGTGGCCGGCCTTGAGGCTGTCGAGCAGTTCATTGCTGCGCAGCATCAGCGGTGGCGGCAGGCGATTGCTCAATTGCTGGCGCAGCACCTGATCGATCGGCCGAGCGCTGCCGGACATGGAAATGACTGCGGCGGCATCCAGGCTCGGCGCCGCGAGGCTGGCGATCAAGGCGCCTTCGCTGTGGCCCAGCAGGATCAGTTGGCCAAAGCGCGGGTCGGCTTTGAGCTTCTGGCCCCAAGCCTCGGCGTCGGCCACGTAGGCGTCAACCGACAGATTGCGTTCATCCGGGGTCGCCGCAAGGCTCGCCGCCACGCCGCGTTTGTCATAACGCACGCTGGCGATGTTGTGTTTGGCCAGTACCCAAGCGAGACGCTTGAGGCTGTCGTTGCGTCCGCCGTCGGGGTTGTTTCCGTCACGATCCGTAGGGCCGGAGCCGGAAATGATCAGGACAACCGGTACCGGTGTGTCGGACTTGGGCAGCAATAACGAGCCGAAAAGCTCGCCGGTGCCGGTGTCCAACGTGATCGGGCGTTGCAGGACAGTGGCCTGTACAAAGCCGGTAAACAGGGTAAGGCTCAAGGCTATAACTCGCAGCATCATCACGCCATCATGAACAAGATGCCGGTTGGACTCGCAGGCACCCATAAGGTTCGAGGATGAACTAGTTGGGTAGCCTGCGTATACTGGCGCGCATTACGTATTTGGTTCGAATTCACGGAGCGTCCTGCATGTCCGGCAATACCTACGGCAAGCTGTTCACTGTCACCACCGCGGGCGAAAGCCATGGTCCGGCGTTGGTCGCCATTGTCGACGGCTGCCCGCCGGGCCTGGAGATCTCTCTGGAGGATCTGCAGCGTGACCTGGATCGCCGCAAACCCGGCACCAGCCGCCACACCACCCAGCGCCAGGAAGCCGACGAAGTCGAAATCCTCTCCGGCGTATTCGAAGGACGCACCACCGGTTGCTCCATCGGCCTGTTGATCCGCAACACCGACCAGAAGTCCAAGGACTACTCGGCGATCAAGGATCTGTTCCGCCCGGCCCACGCCGACTACACCTATCACCACAAATATGGCGAGCGCGATTACCGTGGCGGCGGTCGCAGCTCGGCCCGTGAAACGGCCATGCGCGTGGCAGCCGGTGCGATTGCGAAAAAATACCTGGCCACTCAGGGCATCGTCATTCGTGGCTACATGAGCCAGCTCGGCCCGATCGAAATCCCGTTCAAGACTTGGGATTCGGTGGAAGAGAACGCTTTCTTCAGCCCTGATCCGGACAAGGTCCCGGAACTGGAAGCCTATATGGACCAATTGCGTCGCGACCAGGATTCGGTTGGCGCGAAGATTACCGTCGTAGCCGAAGGTGTGATGCCGGGCCTCGGCGAGCCGATCTTTGACCGCCTTGACGCCGAACTGGCCCATGCGCTGATGAGCATCAATGCGGTCAAAGGCGTAGAAATCGGCGCCGGTTTCGCCAGCGTTGCCCAACGCGGCACCAAGCACCGCGATGAAATGACCCCGCAAGGTTTCCTCAGCAACAACGCGGGCGGCATTTTAGGTGGCATTTCGTCGGGTCAGCCGATCGTCGCGCACCTGGCGCTCAAGCCAACCTCGAGCATCACCACGCCGGGTCGTTCCATCGACATCCATGGCAACCCGGTGGAAGTCGTCACCAAGGGTCGCCACGACCCGTGCGTCGGCATCCGCGCCACACCGATCGCCGAAGCGATGATGGCCATCGTGCTGATGGATCACCTGTTGCGTCACCGTGGGCAGAACCTGGACGTGCGCGTGAGCACGCCGGTGCTGGGTCAGCTTTAAATGGCTGGCCTCATAGCCGCTGCGGTTTGATGGCTGTGGCGGCGCTCCCGTACTGGCGGCTCTCCAGTTTCTATTTGTTCTATTTCGCCTTGCTCGGTTCGACGGCGCCGTTTCTGGCGCTGTACTTCGATCACCTGGGCTTTTCCAGCGCGCGCATCGGCGAGCTGGTGGCGATCCCGATGCTGATGCGCTGCGTGGCGCCGAACATCTGGGGCTGGCTCGGGGATTACACCGGCCGACGCCTGGCCATCGTGCGCTTCGGTGCAGTCTGCACGCTACTGACGTTCTCGCTGATTTTCGTCAGCAAGACCTACGCCTGGCTGGCGATGGTCATGGCCTTGCATGCGTTCTTCTGGCACGCGGTGTTGCCGCAGTTCGAAGTGATCACGTTGGCGCACTTGAAGGGCCAGACCAACCGTTACAGTCAGATTCGGTTGTGGGGTTCCATCGGTTTCATCATCACCGTGGTCGCCCTTGGCCGATTGTTCGAATGGCTCAGCCTCGACATTTATCCTGTGGCGCTGGTGCTGATCATGGCCGGCATTGTCGTCAGCAGCCTGTGGGTGCCCAACGCTCAACCGGTTCAGGGTGAACGACCGGCGGGGGACGGTTTTCTCAAGCAGTTGCGCAGTCCCGGGGTGTTGGCGTTTTACGGTTGCGTAGCGCTGATGCAATTGAGCCACGGTCCGTATTACACCTTTTTGACCTTGCACCTTGAGCGCCTCGGTTACAGCCGTGGGTTGATTGGTATGCTCTGGGCCGTCGGCGTGGTCGCCGAAGTCTTGATGTTTCTGGCCATGAGCAAAATCCTCGCGCGCTTCTCCGTGCGTCGGGTGTTGCTGGCGAGTTTTCTGCTGGCGGCGTTGCGTTGGTTGTTGCTCGGTTCGTTCGCTGAGTTCCTTTGGGTGCTGTTGTTTGCCCAGGTGCTGCACGCGGCGACATTCGGCAGCTTTCACGCGGCTGCCATCCAGTTCGTGCAACGTAGCTTCGGCGCGCGCCAACAAGGTCAGGGCCAGGCGTTATACGCCGCACTGGCCGGCACCGGCGGCGCACTGGGCGCGTTGTATTCCGGCTATAGCTGGAATGCCCTCGGCGCCACATTGACCTTTAGTATTGCCAGTCTCGCAGCCCTGGCGGCTGCCGTTATCATTGCGACACGTATGCAAGAGGACCGGCCATGAGCCTCACCCGTGAGCACCTCGCCCAGGAAATCATCGATGCCGGGCGTTTTCTGTATGGCCGCGGCTGGTCGCCGGCCACCAGCAGCAACTACTCGACGCGCCTGTCGCCGATGCAAGCGCTGCTGACGGTGTCCGGCAAGCACAAAGGCCAACTCGGCCTCGACGATGTGCTGGCCACCGACCTGTCCGGCAATAGCCTGGAACCGGGCAAAAAGCCGTCCGCCGAAACCCTGCTGCACACCCAGCTCTACAACTGGCGCCCGGAGATCGGCGCGGTGCTGCACACGCATTCGGTGAACGCCACGGTGCTGTCGCGCCTGACGCCGCAAGACTTCGTCGAGTTCGAAGACTACGAACTGCAAAAAGCCTTCAGCGGTGTGTCGACCCACGAATCCCGGGTACGTGTGCCGATTTTCGACAATGATCAAGACATTGCGCGCCTCGCCGCCAAGGTGCAGCCTTGGCTCGACGCCCATCCCGATTGCGTCGGCTACCTGATCCGCGGCCACGGTCTCTACACCTGGGGCGCGCGCATGAGCGATGCACTGCGGCAGATCGAGGCCTTTGAATTTTTGTTCGAGTGCGAGTTGAAGACGCGCTCGCTCTCGAACCATAAAGCATGAACCGTTAAGGAGTTGCCCTGATGAGCAGCCTGTCCGTTTACCACGTCTCAAGCCCTGACTTGCCTAACAAGGTGCTGACGCATTTCGAAGACATCGCCTCGACCCTGGGCGAACAAGGCGTGCGCTTCGACCGTTGGCAAGCCACGGCGAAAATCCAGCCCGGCGCCAGTCAGGAAGAAGTGATCGCCGCGTATCAGGAGCAGATCGACAAACTGATGACCGAACGCGGTTACATCACCGTCGACGTCATCAGCCTGAACAGCGATCACCCACAAAAAGCCGAATTGCGCGCCAAGTTTCTCGACGAACATCGCCATGGCGAAGACGAAGTACGATTTTTCGTCGCCGGCCGTGGCTTGTTCACCCTGCACATCGACGATTACGTCTACGCGGTGCTTTGTGAGAAGAACGACCTGATCTCAGTACCGGCCGGCACCCCGCACTGGTTCGACATGGGCGAGCATCCGCATTTCGTCGCGATCCGTCTGTTCAACAACCCTGAAGGCTGGGTGGCTAATTTCACCGGCGAAGACATCGCCAGTCGCTTCCCGCGTCTTGAGGACTGAGGCGATGCCGATCAAAGCGATTCTCACCGACATCGAAGGCACCACCAGCGCGGTGAGTTTTGTGTTCGACGTGCTGTTTCCCTACGCCGCCAGACACTTGCCGGATTTTGTTCGCCAGAACGCCGCGCGTTCGGATGTTGCCGAGCAACTGGACGCTGTTCGCCGGGATACTAATGAACCGAACGCCGACGTCGAGCGGGTCATCAAGATCCTTCTGGGCTGGATCGCCGAAGACCGCAAAGCCACGCCGCTGAAAGCGTTGCAAGGCATGGTCTGGGAACAGGGTTATCAGGCCGGAGAGTTGAAAGGCCACGTTTACCCGGACGCCGTTGAAGCGCTCAAACGCTGGCATCAGGAAGGCTTCAAACTGTTTGTTTATTCGTCCGGTTCGATCCAGGCTCAAAAGCTGATCTTTGGTTGCTCGGAAGCGGGTGATCTGTCACCACTGTTCAGTGGCTATTTCGACACCACCTCGGGGCCCAAGCGTGAAGCGAAGTCCTACGAGCGCATTACCCAGGCCATTGGCCTGGACGCTTCGCAGATCCTGTTTCTGTCCGACATCGTCGAGGAACTGGACGCGGCGCGCACAGCGGGAATGGCTACGTGCGGGCTGGCCCGAGAGGGTGGGGAGTTGGCAGGGCATGTGACCGTCGACAGTTTTGCGCGGATCGATCCTGCCACGTTCTAAGCATCGATACACAAACCCTGTGGGAGCGAGCTTGCTCGCGATAGCGGTGTGCCAGGCGACATTTCTGTTAACTGATCCACCGCTATCGCGAGCAAGCTCGCTCCCACAGGGGATTGCGTGATTCCAGAAACAACTCAGGCCGTGAAGCGAAAGCTCTCACGGCCTGTTTGTTTACAGCATCGGAACGGTTTAAACCGAGTGATACGTCGGCAGGGCAAAGCGCTGCTGGCTTTGCAGCATGGAAATCTGCGGCAGTTCGCTGGCCTGTTCGGCGATGTCACGGCGAATGGCACTGATCACCCAGGACAGCTGATCTCCCGCATGCAATTGCTGGTAGGAAATCGAGCGTTTGAAGACTTTGCCGTCGGTGCTGCTCAAGGTCAGCAGAATGCCGCCGTCCGGACGTGGCTGGGTGTTCACTTCGAAGTTGGAGAACAGGGACGAAAATTTTTCTTGGATCAGGCTCATGGCTATCAGCTCCGTTAGCTCTTGAATGGCAAGCATGCAGAGGTAGTTGCAGTGATTGTGCCAGCACCTTATTTTTTAAAAATCCTTATATATCAATTAGTTAGTTTTTCAGTGCTTTTGCACTTTCGTGCAATCTGCATGAATGGCCATCGTGCATCCTGCATTTTGCGTGGTCGACATCGATTCGATGGAACCAATTGCCCGGCGCAAGCTCACGATTTCGAATGCCGCAGACGTGGATACAAATCATTTCAAAAACCGCGTGTACAGCTCAGGAACCGCTGACGTATTTTCGGCCTCAATCAACGCCGCCCGAACAATAAAAAGATCGACCGGGAGCCACCATGAGCCGCACGCCGCACGACACGATTACCTGGGGCATGATGCTCCGCAAGCTGCCTTCCATTGCCAAAGCCATTCCTCGCGTGGTGAAGGGCATGAAAGCCGCCAACGTCAAGGACCCGACCCAACCGTGCGGCCTGGGCTGGAGCTTCGAGCAAGCGACGTTGCGCAATCCCGATGGCCCGGCATTGCTGCAGGGCGAGGTGGCGCTGACGTATGCTCAGGTCAACCAATGGGCCAATCGCATTGCCCATCATCTGATTGCCCAAGGCATCCGAAAGGGCGATGGGGTGGCGATCTTTATCGAGAATCGCCCGGAACTGTTGGTGACGATTCTGGCGGTGGCCAAGGTCGGCGCGATCAGTGCCTTGCTCAATACTTCGCAGACTCGCGATACCCTGGCTCACAGCCTGAACCTGGTGGCACCCGCGGCGATCATTGTCGGAGAAGAGCTGGTGCCGGCGTTTTCGGCGGTTCGTGAACGGGTGTCGATCGAGGCGGCGCGCACCTGGTTCGTCGCTGATCGAGACACCTTCAGCCATCCGGGCATTGCGCCCGACGGGTTCATCAACCTGATGACCGCCAGTGCCGACATCTCCAGCGCCAACCCCGCCAGCAGTCAGCAGGTTTTTTTCGACGACCCTTGTTTCTATATCTACACCTCAGGGACCACCGGCTTGCCCAAGGCCGGGGTGTTCAAGCACGGCCGCTGGATGCGCAGCTCCGCAAGTTTCGGGCTGATCGCCTTGGATATGCGCCCGGAGGATGTCGTCTATTGCACCTTGCCGCTCTATCACGCCACCGGGCTGTGCGTGTGCTGGGGTTCGGCGATCAGTGGCGCCTCGGGTTTTGCCATTCGCCGCAAGTTCAGCGCCAGTCAATTCTGGAACGATGTGCGCAAGTACCGCGCGACTACCCTCGGTTACGTCGGTGAATTGTGCCGCTACCTGGTGGATCAACCGCCCAGCGCCGACGACAGCAAGCACCGCGTGACGAAGATGATCGGCAATGGCCTGCGCCCCGGCGCGTGGGGCGAGTTCAAGACACGTTTTGCGGTGAATCACATCTGCGAGCTGTACGCCGCCAGCGACGGCAACATCGGCTTCACTAACATCCTCAACTTTGATAACACCGTCGGTTTTTCCCTGATGTCATGGGAGTTGGCGGCGTACGACCACGACAGCGGTGCGCCAATTCGGGATGCCAAGGGCTTCATGCGCAAAGTCGCCAAAGGCGAGCAGGGGCTGTTGCTGGCGAAGATCGACGACAAGGCGCCGCTCGACGGCTACACCGATCCGCAGAAGACCGAAAAGGTTGTGCTGCACGACGTGTTCGAGAAGGGTGACCGTTACTTCAATACCGGTGACCTGCTGCGCAACATCGGTTTCGGTCATGCGCAGTTTGTTGACCGTTTGGGTGATACCTTCCGCTGGAAGGGTGAAAACGTCTCGACCACCGAGGTCGAGAACATCCTTCTGCAACACCCGAATATTTCCGAAGCCGTTGCCTATGGCGTGGAAATCCGCAACACCAACGGGCGTGCGGGGATGGTGGCGATTACGCCAGCCGAGTCCCTGGCGACCCTGGACTTCAGCGAACTGCTGGCTTTCGCCCGTGAGCAAATGCCCGCCTATGCGGTGCCGTTGTTCCTGCGGGTGAAGGTGAAAATGGAGACCACCGGCACGTTCAAATACCAGAAGACCCGCCTCAAGGACGAAGCCTTCGACCCCGGCAAAACCGGCGATGATCCGATCTACGCCTGGCTGCCGGGGACCCAGACTTACGTGCAGGTCACTCCGCAGTTGCTGGCGGATATTCACGGCGGCGCTTTTCGTTATTGAATGCAGCGCTATTGAATGTGGCTATGGCCTTCCATGAGAAAAAAGAAGTGACAGCCTCGGGGCTGCTCGGGAAACTGTCGGCTTTGCGAATAACAGAACGTGGAGTCCCCAATGTCAGACCAAAGCCGCCAGATGTCCCCCGAAGAAGCCGCTGAATTTGCCGAACAGGTATTCAACAAAGCGCGCGAGGGCGATGCGGCCATGATGGCTGCGCTGTTGACCAAGGGCCTGCCGCCGAACCTGCGTAACCATAAGGGCGACACCTTGCTGATGCTGGCTGCTTACCACGGTCATGTGGAGACGGTAAAAGTCCTGCTCGAACACAAGGCCGACCCGGAAATCCGCAACGACAACGGCCAGAGCCCGATTGCCGGCGCGGCGTTCAAAGGTGACCTGGCGGTGGTCAAGGCACTGGTTGAAGGCGGCGCGCAGGTGGAAGGTTCGTCCTTCGACGGTCGCACTGCGCTGATGATGGCGGCGATGTTCAATCGCGTGGAAATCGTCGACTACCTGATCAGCAAGGGCGCCGACCCGCAAGCCAAGGACGCCAATGGCGTCTCTGCGCTGGATGCGGCCAAGACCATGGGCGCGGTGGACACCACGGCGCAGCTTGAGAAATTGCTCGGCTAACGGCTCAAGGAATACTTGAGACAAACGAAAAACCTGTGGCGAGGGGATTTATCGGAATGCCGCACCACCCCGTTCGGCTGCGAAGCAGTCGTCAATCCGGTTAACGCGCTCTTCCTGAGAAGAATAGGTGACTGGGATGGGGTGGCTACGCCACCCAACGGGGATAAATCCCCTCGCCACAGATAAATCCCCTGCCACAGATAATCGCCCTGCACACTGGTAAATCCACTGACCACAGTGTGGTCGGCCTGAATCAGGCGGGTCTCAATACACCCAAACCTCAACCCGCCGATTCTTGATTCGCCCCTCATCCGCGCTATTGGCGGCCACTGGCATCTCGGCGCCAAAACCACGAATCTCGCGAAACACCACACCGCTTTTCACCAGTTCCCGCCGCACCGCCATGGCGCGCAGTTTCGACAGCAGATCGGCCCGCGCCGGATCACTTTTGGCGTCGCCAAACCCCACCAGCGTCACCTGCCGATTGGTCTTGTCACGTTGCTTTATATAGTCGAGTACCCGCGACAGGTCCTGCCGGGCCTTGTTGTCCAGCGTCGCACTGCCTTCTTCGAAACGGAAATTCACGGTCAGTCGCTGGGCGTGACGGCTGAGCGCCTGATAACCCTCGGGCATCAGCGCGTTCGGTGTGACGGTCATGGCCTGGACGGTCTGGGCGATAAAACCATTGGCCGCGACAATCGCCTGACCCTTGCTGCTTTGGGCGAACGCCACCAGTGCTTCGGCCCAGGGATTTTTCCCATTGGGCGGCAGGTAAAAGAACAGCCGACGGGACAGCGGATAGTCTTCCGTGGCAATCAGGCTGTTGAGCGGCAACATGGCTTGGGATTGGCCATCGGCAATCGCCACGGCTTTGGCCTGACGCACGTAAGGCAGGCCGATGAAGCCGATACCTTGCGGGTCGAGGCTGACTGCGTCGGACAATTGCTCGCTGGATTCGAAACGTTTCGCAGCGCTGCTCAGCGTTTTCCCACGACGGCTGAGGACCAATTCCTTGAACGTGTCGTAGGTGCCCGATTGGTCATCCCGCGCATAGAGATGAATCGTCCCACCGCTGCCGCCGAGCTCTTCCCAGGTTTTTGCCTCGCCGCTGAAGATTCGCGCCAGTTGTTCGGTGTTCAGTTCACTCAACGGATTTTGCGGATGAAGGATGATCGCCAGGCCATCGATGGCGATGACCTGCTCGGCGCCGGCGCTTTTAAAGTCGCCCAAGCGTGCAAGGTCTGCCCGTTCGCTGTCCTTGATCGGGCGCGAGGAGGCGGCGAGGTCGGCGGTAGCAGTTTTCAGGGCGGTGAAACCGGTGCTGGAACCGTGGGCCGCGACGTCCACCGCGACCCGGCGGCCTTGAACGGTTTCGCCGATGACGCGCAGTTCGTTGGCTTTGTCCGGGGCTTCGCTGTGAATCTTGAGCAGGCCCTGTTCGCGCATCAATCCCTCAACCAGCGCCGGGCCCAATGCCGCGCCAATGGTGTTGGAACCCTGGATGCGCAGCACCGGGGCAGACTCGGGCGTCGGCAACGCGCCAGCCGACGCCGTCAGCGGCAGCCAGGCGCACAGCATCAACAGGAACAACACGCGCAGCGTCATGCCAGCACCTTATAAGCCAAAGGAAGTGCCGGGAGAATAAGTCAGTAAGGTTTCTGAAAGATGACAGATCAAAAGATCGTCCGAACGCGGCCCGAGCCTTCCGCAGCTCCTACAGGGTGTACGCCGACCCATTGTAGGAGCTGCGGAACGCTGCGATCTTTTGCTTTTAGCTCAGCTCAAGCCAGATCGGCGCATGATCCGACGGCTTTTCCATTCCACGCAATTCGTAATCCACACCCGCATCCTTCACCCGTGGCAACAACCCATGGGACGCCATGATCAAGTCAATCCGCAGCCCACGCTTGGGCTCATCCTCAAAACCGCGGCTACGGTAGTCGAACCAGCTGAAACGGTCGGCCACCTCGGGGTTCAAGTGACGGAAGCTGTCCACCAGGCCCCAGTTCTTCAAACGGGCCATCCACTCGCGTTCTTCCGGCAGGAAGCTGCATTTACCGGTTTTCAGCCAGCGTTTCATGTTGTCCGGGCCGATACCGATGTCGCAGTCTTCCGGGGAAATGTTCACGTCGCCCATCACCACCACCGGCTGATCGTTGCGGAACTGGCTTTCCAGCAATTGCTGCAGATCGCTGTAAAAGCGTTCCTTGGCTGGGAACTTGGTCGGGTGATCGCGGCTTTCGCCCTGTGGGAAATAGCCGTTCATGATGGTCACCGGCACGCCATTGGCGTCGGCGAACGTGCCCCAGATGAAGCGGCGCTGAGCGTCTTCTTCATCGGTGGCGAAACCTTTGTGCAGCGCGATAGGTTCCTGACGCGAAAGCAGGGCCACGCCGTAATGACCTTTTTGACCGTGGAAATACACGTGATAGCCCAGCGCCTGAACCTCCGCCAGCGGGAATTGGTCGTCGTGAACCTTGGTTTCCTGCAGTCCGATCACATCTGGCTGATGCTTTTCGATCAGCGCCGCCAGCTGATGGGGGCGAGCGCGCAGCCCGTTGATGTTGAAGGAGACGATCTTCATGGTCGGCAGTCCTGGCAAAAGGGCGATGCTAGCTGACATGTAGGAATGGGGCCAGTGTGGGGTGAGGGGATTCACTGTGTTCTATCAGATCTATATTGGCAGTGCGGGCCTCTTCGCGAGCAGGCTCGCTCCCACAGGTTAGGAGTCTGGTCTATACCTGTGGGAGCGAGCCTGCTCGCGAAGACGGCTTAAGCAGCAACACTGATTCGGATCAGAAAGGAACTGTGCCAGCGCTATAGGCTCGTAACCAGAAGAGCGCAGTCATTTGAGCTGTGCCCCGGGGAGAAATACCGTTATGCCCGAAACCTCGACCGTCATCGCCGATATTCACATGCTCGACAGCGGCTATTCCCGCGAAGCACGTTCGCTGTTGTACCAGGCTTACCGGCATGAGCCGACGTTCGGCTACCTGTTCGAAGCGGAGCGTCCCGGTTATGAACAGCGGGTCCGGGCCACCGTGCGCGAACTGGTCAAACAACACTTTCTTCAGGACTTGCCGGCCATCGGCCTGCTGGTCAACGACCGGTTGATCGGCATCGCGCTGATCGCGCCGCCGCAACGTCGCCTTGGCATCACAGAGAGTTGGGCCTGGCGTCTGCGCATGGTGCTCAGTACCGGGTTTCGCTGTACCCGTCGCTATCTCGAGTATCACGATGCCGTGATGGCTTGCGTGCCGTCCGACTCGGTGCACCTGCTGCCGTTGCTGGGGGTTCATCCGCAATTCCAGGGCAAGCACTTTGGTGAACAATTGCTGCAAGCGGTGCACAACTGGTGCGCGGTGGATGAGCACTCCGAGGGCGTAATCCTCGATACCGGGAATCCTCGTTATCTGGAGTTCTATAAGCGTCAGGGCTATGAGGAAATCGGTGAGGTCGCCGTAGGACCGATTCGCGAGCACGTCTTTTTCCACGCCAATCCGCAGGTGTTACAAACAGCAACGGCATAAAGGTAGAACTTTCACCGCACACCAGGCTCTATCACGCTCCCAAGCTCGTGATAGCATCCGCGCCTATGAAGTTTCCAGGAAGAATTACCAGCGGCGTGCTGATGCTGATCACCAGCTGCGCGGCGCTGGCGCAAAGTGAATTGGATGTTCGGATCAAACCGTCCAACGATGAACTGAAAGCCAATATAGAGGGCTATATCGGCAGCCTCGGCGATCGTGACGAGGAAGCCTTGCTGCGCTTCAGTCGTGGCGCCGAAGAACAGGCACGCAAGGCCGCCCAGGCCTTGGGTTACTACCAGCCGCAGATCGACTCGGATGTGAAGGGCGGCAAGACGCCTCGCCTGGTGCTGAACATCGATCCCGGCGAGCCGGTGCATTTGCGCAACGTCACTATTCGCATCGACGGCCCGGCCGCCGCACTCAAATCCTTCCGTGTACCCAAAAGCAATGCGCTGAAAACCGGCGCAGTGCTCAACCATGGCCATTACGAAGACGCCAAGCGCCTGATTCAGAATCAGGCCTCGCGCTACGGTTTTTTCAGTGGTTATTTCAGCAGCCAGAAATTGTCGGTCGACCCGCGAGCCGGCGTTGCCGACATCGAACTGATCTACAACAGCGGCCCGCGTTATTCACTGGGTAAGGTCAGTTTCGAAGGTGACACGCCGTTCGACGAAGACCTGCTGCGGCGCATGGTGCCATTCAACACGGGCGCGCCTTATGACTCCGAACTGATCGCCGAGCTCAATCAGGCCATGCAATCGAGCGGCTATTTCGAAAGCGTGCGGGTGGATGCGGCGCCGACGGAGTCCAAGAACGACGTGATCCCGGTGGACGTCAAACTCGAAACCCGCAAACCACGGACCATGGGTCTGGGACTGGGTTATTCCACCGACGTCGGCCCACGGGTCAAGGCCAACTGGACCCGGCACTGGGTCAACCCTCAGGGGCACAGCTATGGCTGGGAGACCGAAGTCTCGGCGCCCCGACAGAACGTCGGTGTGTTCTACGACATTCCCCTGGACCCGCCGCTGACCGACAAACTGCGGTTCGCCGGTGGCTATCAAAATGAAGAAATCGCCGACAAGGACTCCCTCAGCAAACTGCTGACCGTCGGCCCCGAGTGGCACAGCAAGCTGCCCAGTGGTTGGCAGCGGGTGGTGTCGCTCAAGTGGCAGCGCGAGGAATACAGGCTCGGCGACGACTCGGGGCTCAGCACGTTGCTGATGCCTGGCGTCAGCTATTCCTACCTGAAAAGCGACAATCGCATCGACCCGCACAACGGCTATCGCCTGGAGTTCGAGACCAAAGTGGCCAAGGAAGGTTTGGGCTCCGACACCAACCTGCTTTACGGCACCGCGTTGGTGAAAGGCTTGACCACGGTCTTCGACAAACACCGCTTCCTCGGTCGGGTGCAGGTCGGCGGCAGCGCCACCAACGGCTACAAATCGGTACCGCCGTCGTTGCGCTTCTTCGCCGGTGGCGATCAGAGCGTGCGCGGTTACGACTATCAAAGCCTGTCCCCGGAAAACTCCGAGGGCGACCGCATCGGTGGCCGCTACATGATCGCCGGCAGCGTCGAGTATCAGTACTCCATCGCCGAAAAATGGCGGGTCGCGACCTTCATCGACCAAGGCAACTCCTTCAATACCCTCGAACTGCCGGACCTCAAGACCGGCGTCGGCATCGGTGTGCGCTGGGTTTCTCCGGTAGGGCCGATACGCCTCGACCTGGCCCATGCGATGGACGACGACGGCGGCATTCGACTGCACTTTTCCATGGGGCCTGAGCTGTGAATCGTGGTTTGAAAATAACGCTGCTGGCGATTCTGGCGCTGCTGATGCTGGTCGTCCTGACCGTGGCCACAGTGCTGGGCACGGCAACCGGCAGTCGCTGGGCGCTGGGGTTTGTGCCGGGTTTGACCGTCGAGAACTTCCAGGGACGTTTGGGCGGACAGTGGAGTGCCGACCGTGTGTTGTGGCAGCAGGACAGCAGTCGGGTTGAGCTGAACAAGGTGATTTTCGCCTGGTCGCCGCTGTGTCTGACGCGCATGACTCTGTGCATCGAGCAATTGAAAGCCGATCAAGTCAGCCTGCAATTCCCGCCAGGCACCGATGAAGACAGCAGCGGCGATATCGAGCTGCCGGATCTGAAGTTACCGTTGGCCATCGAATTGGGTGATGTCCAGGTCGGCAGCCTGCTGTTCAACGGCAGCGAAGAACTCAAGGGCCTGCAACTGGCGGCGCACTGGACGGCCAAAGGCTTGCAGATCGATTCCGTTCATTTGCAAAGGGATGACCTGAGTCTGAATCTTTCAGGCCTGCTGCAACCCAGCGGTAACTGGCCGCTCAAGGCGGAAGGCAAACTGACCCTGCCAGCCCCCGGCACCGGGCCTTGGACGCTGGCGCTGAAAGTCGACGGCGATCTGCTGAAAACCCTCAACCTTAAAGCCGACAGCAGCGGTTACCTGAACGGGCAACTGACCGGCGAACTGCAACCGCTGGTGGAAAACCTGCCGGCCAAGGTGCGGATCACCGCTGACGGCTTCAAGCCCGGCGCCGATCTGCCGGACACCTTACAACTCAACCAACTGGAACTCACCGGCGACGGCGACCTGAAAAACGGTTACCAACTGCAAGGCAACGCCACATTGCCCGCAGAAGTCGGCCCGGTCGCGCTGGTGCTGCAAGGCAAGGTTGACGCCAATGGCGCACAGATCGCCGCGCTGGACCTGACGGCCAACGACAAGCAAAGCCTCAAGCTCACCGGGCAACTGGACTGGAGCAAGGGCTTCAGTGCCGACGCAAAAATCGACTGGCTGGATTTTCCGTGGCATCGCCTCTATCCGCTGATCGACGAGCCAGAAGTGGCGTTGCGCAGTTTCAACGGTGAAGTTTCCTACACCGACGGCAAGTACATGGGTCACTTCAACGCCGCACTCGACGGCCCGGCCGGGGCGTTCAGCCTGACCAGCCCGTTCAGCGGCGACCTGACGAAAATCTACCTGCAACAAATTCAACTCGAAGCCGGGCAGGGCAAGGCCGAAGGGCACCTGAACCTGCAATTCGCCGACGGCATTGCCTGGGACACGGCGCTGGACCTTTCAGCGATCAACCCGGCGTATTGGGTCGCGGAGTTGCCGGGCATCCTGGCCGGACCGTTGCGCAGCAAGGGCGAGATGAAGAATGAAAAACTCAGCCTGACTGCCGACCTCGATCTCAAAGGCAAACTGCGCGGCCAACCGGCAGTGATCCAGGCCAAAGCCGATGGCGGTGGCGAGCAATGGAATCTCAGCGCGTTGCAAATTCGCCTCGGCGACAACAGCATCAACGGCAAGGGCCGCCTGCAACAGAAGCTCGCCGGTCAGATCGATATCAAGCTGCCGCGCCTGGCTCAGCTGTGGCCGCAACTGCGCGGTCAGCTCAATGGTCGCGTCGATGTCGCCGGGACACTCAAGGCCCCGCAAGGCAAGCTCGGGTTGCAAGGCACGCAACTGGCTTTCGAAGACAATCGCCTGCAAAGCCTGAATCTGGACGCCACCCTCGACAGCGCGCAGCGCGCGAAAATCGACCTCAAGGGCAGCGGCATCCAGGCGGGTGAGACGTCACTGGGCACGCTGATCGCCAGCGGTCAGGGCGATATCAAAAACCAGAAACTCACCCTCGACCTGCAAGGGCCGAAGCTGAAGCTCGCGCTCGGCCTCGACGGCAATCTGGACAAAGGCAATTGGCGTGGGCGCCTGGCCAGCGGCGATATCCAGGCCGGCGGTCAAGACTGGAAACTGCAAGGTCCGGCGAAGCTTGAACGGCTGGCGGACGGCAAGATCAATTTTGGCGCTCACTGCTGGACATCCGGCCCGGCCAGCCTGTGCGGTGAGGATCAGCGTCTGATGCCTGAGCCGAAGCTGCGTTATCACCTCAAACAGTTCCCGATCGACAGCCTGGCGCAGTGGTTGCCCAAGGATTTCGCCTGGAAGGGACGACTCAACGCCGACCTGCAACTGGACCTGCCGGCCAGTGGCCCGAACGGCCAGATCAGCGTCGATGCCAGCGGCGGCACGTTGCGCATCAAGGAGAAGGACCAGTGGCTGGATTTCCCGTACCAGACCCTGAAACTCAACAGCAAACTCACGCCCAAGCGCATCGACACTGACCTCACTTTCGTCGGCGGCAAGCTCGGTGAGCTTATGCTCCAGGCGCAGATCAATCCGTTACCGAAGGACAAGCCACTGACCGGCTCATTCCGTTTGAATGGACTGGACCTGTCGGTAGCGCGGCCATTCGTGCCGATGGTCGAGAAACTGACCGGACGCTTGAATGGCAGCGGCACGCTCGCAGGTACGCTGCTGGCGCCGCAGGTCAACGGTAATCTGTTGCTCAGCGACGGCGAGATTTCCGGGCCTGAACTGCCGATGGACCTCGAAGCGCTGCAACTTCAAGCCGTGATTGCTGGCGAAACCGTGCAGTTGAACGGCGGCTGGAAAAGCGGCAAGGCCGGGCAGGGCACCTTGAACGGCAACATCGCCTGGGGTCAGGCGTTGGTGGTGGATCTGGCGCTCAAAGGCACGCAATTGCCCGTCACCGTCGAGCCTTACGCCAAGCTGGAAATGGCGCCGGACCTGAAGATTTCGGTGAAGGACGACAAACTGGCGATTGCCGGCAAGGTGCTGGTGCCGAAAGGCGAGATCACCGTGCGCGAGTTGCCGCCGTCGACGGTCAAGGTGTCCGATGACACGGTGATCGTCGGTCAGCAGACCGAAGAGGGCAAACCCCCGATGGCCATGGCGATGGACATCGATGTGGCGGTCGGTCAGGACAAACTCAGCTTTGCCGGGTTTGGCCTGACCGCCAACCTGCAAGGTCATGTGCACATCGGCGACAACATGGACACCCGCGGCGAGCTCTGGCTCAACGATGGGCGTTATCGTGCCTACGGTCAGCGATTGACGGTGCGCCGGGCGCGTTTGCTGTTTGCCGGCCCGATCGATCAGCCGTATCTGGACATCGAAGCGATTCGCCAGACCGACGACGTGATCGCCGGCATTCGCCTGAGCGGCAGTGCCGAGCAGCCGACGACCCAGATCTTCTCCGAGCCGGCGATGAGCCAGGAGCAGGCGTTGTCCTATCTGGTGCTGGGGCGTCCGCTGAGCACCAACGGTGAGGACAACAACATGCTGGCTCAAGCGGCCCTCGGGTTGGGCTTGATGGGCAGTTCGGGGGTGACCAGCGGCTTGGCCAAGAACCTGGGGATTCAGGACTTCCAGCTCGACACCCAGGGCAGCGGCAATGCAACCAGCGTGGTGGCCAGCGGCAATATCTCCGAGAAGCTCAGCCTGCGTTATGGCGTTGGCGTGTTCGAGCCGGCCAACACCATCGCCCTGCGTTACAAACTGAGCAAGAAGGTCTACCTCGAAGCGGCGGGCGGCGTGGCCAGTTCGCTGGACATCTTCTACAAGCGGGATTTCTAACCCCTTCAAGATCAAAAGATCGCAGGCTTCGCCAGCTCCTACAGGTGTACACAAGAACCTGTAGGAGCTGGCGAAGCCTGCGATCTTTTTGCTTTTGCGACCCACCATTTATCAACTAAATAGAAAGCAGCCTAACTATTGCGTTGACATTCGCTGCCTAGGCAGTAACATCTCGACATACATTCTCTGCCTAGGCAGCTAATTGGTGGTCAGATGAAACATTTCACCCCAGACGCATTCCACACTTGCCATCTCGGCCTCCTGCTCGGGCGCGCGGCGCTGCTCAAGGACCGGATCATCGACACGCACATGGAACCCCACGGCATCACCGCCGCGCAGTTCAAAGTGCTGATCATCATGGCCCAGTTCGGCGTCGATACGCCGGCTGAGCTGTGCCGTCACCTGTCGCTGGACAGCGGTTCGATGACCCGCATGCTCGACCGTCTGGAACAGAAAGGCTTCCTCGCCCGCCAACGCTCCGAAGCGGATCGCCGTCAGGTTCAGTTGGTGCTGACCGAGCAAGGCCAGCAGTTGACTGACCGCCTGCCGGAGATCGGCGCCGACGCCATGAATGAACTGGCCGGCGCGATCACCCCAGAGGAATTGAAAACCCTGGAACAGATCCTGAAGAAAATCTTGGTGGCAGCCGGTGATTCGATCACCCTGCTGCGGGTAGGTGACAAATGAGCAGTAAAACCCTGCGGACCGGCCTGAGCCTGGTGCTGGCGGCCATGACCCTCGCGGGTTGCGCCAGCTACAGCGGCCTGGCCACTGAAGGCGTGAGCCTCGATGCGAAAAACCTCAAGGCCGGACAATCCCTCAGCGGTGTGACCCTGTCACCCGCGGCCTGGCCGAAAAGCGACTGGTGGAAAAGCCTCGGCGACCCACAGCTCGACGGCTTGATCCGCGAAGCCCTGCACGACAGCCCCGACATGCAAATCGCCGACGCCCGCGCTCACCAAGCCAGCGCCGCCGCCTATGCCGCCGATGCCGCACGCATGCCGACCCTCGATGCCAGTGCCGGCGTCAGCCGTTCGCGTCTGGCCCGGGATCAGGACCCAAGCGGGCAGGGTGATACCTACTCCACCGTGCGCAACATCAGTGCCAGTTTCAATTACAACTTCGACCTCTGGGGCGGTCAGCGTGATGCCTGGGAAGCAGCACTGGGTCAGGCCCGTGCTGCCGAAGTCGATCAACAAGCCGCTCAGCTGACATTGTCCGCGGACGTGGCTCGCGCTTATAGCGATCTGGGTCAGGCGCATATCGTCTATGACCTGGCCAGTGAAGACCTCAAGCGCACCAAACAAATGCTCGACCTGAGCCAGCGTCGCCTGAGCTCGGGGATCGACAGCCAGTACCAGTTCCAGCAAACCGAGAGTCTGGAAGCCACGTCCGAAGCCAGCCTGATCGACGCCGAAAAACGCCTGCAAAGCGCGAAAATCGCCTTGGCCGTCTTGCTCGGTAAAGGCCCGGATCGCGGCAACGAAATCGCCCGGCCGAAAATCCTCCAGGCCAGCGCTGTCGCGTTGCCATCGGTACTGCCGGCCGAGTTGCTCGGTCGTCGTCCAGACCTGGTGGCTGCGCGTTGGCGGGTCGAGGCGGCGAGCAAGAACATCGACGCCGGCAAAACCCAGTTCTATCCAAACTTGAACCTTAGCGCTGCGGCCGGTGCCGAATCTTTGCTGGGCGATGCGATGTTCGGTTCCGCCAGTCGCTTCTTCAATATTGCGCCGACGATCTCGGTGCCGATTTTCGACGGCGGCCGCCTGCGTGCCGACCTCGATTCCCGCGACGCCGATTACGACCTCGCGGTGGCGCAGTACAACAAAAACCTGGTGAAAGCCCTGGGTGATGTCAGCGACACCATCAACCAGTTGCGCGACATCGGCCGGCAGATCGGCGCTCAGCAGCACGCCACCGACATTGCCCAGGATTCTTACAACACCGTGGTCCAGCGTTACGGTTCCGGCATCGGGAATTACCTGGACGTGCTCAGCATCGAGCAGCAATTGCTCCAGGCCCAGCGTCAGCTGGCCAACCTGAATGCCGAGCAGATCGACCTGTCGATCCAACTGATGCAGGCGCTGGGCGGCGGCTTCCAGGGCGAAACCCTGACCGCAGCCAACGCAACCCCAGCCACGCAGCACAACTAATTCAAGGTATTTGTCATGGCTACTGCCGATACAACCCCTGCTCCAACTGATAAAGCGTCTGACAACGCTGAAGACACCAGCAATTCGCGCAAACGCAAAGTCATGCTGGTAGTGCTCGCGATCGTGGTGATCCTCGCCGGTGTCGGCGTCTGGGGTTATCACGAATTCTACGGTCGCTGGAACGAAAGCACCGACGACGCCTATGTGAACGGCAACGTGGTGGAAATCACTCCGCTGGTCACCGGCACCGTGGTCAGCATCGGTGCCGACGATGGCGACCTGGTTCATGAAGGTCAGGTGCTGATCAACTTCGACCCGAACGACGCCGAAGTCGGTCTGCAAAGTGCCCAGGCCAATCTGGCCCGCACCGTGCGTCAGGTTCGCGGCTTGTACAGCAACGTCGACGGCATGAAAGCCCAGGTCAACGCCCAACAGGCTGAAGTGCAGAAGGCTCAGGACAACTTCAATCGCCGGAAAAACCTCGCCGCGGGCGGCGCGATTTCCCAGGAAGAACTGTCCCACGCTCGAGACGATTTGACCTCGGCGCAAAACGCCCTGGCCAACGCTAAACAGCAACTGAAAACCACCAGCGCGCTGGTTGATGACACCGTGGTGTCGTCGCACCCGGACGTGATGTCCGCTGCCGCGCAATTGCGTCAGGCTTACTTGAACAACTCCCGCAGCACCTTGATTGCGCCGGTCACCGGTTACGTGGCCAAGCGCTCGGTACAACTGGGCCAACGCGTCCAGCCGGGCACCGCATTGATGGCGGTGATCCCGCTGGATCAGCTGTGGATCGACGCCAACTTCAAGGAAACCCAGCTGCGTGACATGCGCATCGGTCAACCGGTGGACATCCAGGCCGACCTCTACGGCAGCGACGTGAAGTTCAGCGGCACCATCGACAGCCTCGGCGCCGGTACCGGCAGCGCGTTTGCCCTGTTGCCTGCGCAGAACGCCACCGGTAACTGGATCAAGATCGTCCAGCGGGTGCCGGTGCGGATTCACATCAACGCCGAAGAACTGGCCAAGCACCCGTTGCGGGTCGGCCTGTCGACTCAGGTCGATGTGAACCTGCGAGACCAGAGCGGCCCGGTGCTGGCGCAACAGCCGCCGCAAAAGGCCTCGTTCAGCACCAATGTGTATGACCGTCAGTTGGCCGAGGCCGACGCGATGATCACTCAGTTGATCCATGACAACAGCGCTGCGGTCAGCAAAACCGTCCAGCGCTGACACCGACCCTGTGTGGCGAGGGGATTTATCCCCGTTCGGCTGCGAAGCAGACGCCAGCTCATTAATGCGATTGGACTTTGAAGTGCTGGGGCCGCTTCGCGACCAACGGGGATAAATCCCCTCGCCACACAAGCTCCCTCACCACAAGGCTCGCTCCCACAAGGTCGGCTGCGTCTGTAACAGGCGCCGTGCCAGCCCAGTTCCAAAGGATTCGCGATGAGCAATAACGCCTCTTTCACGCCGCCCAGCCTGATGCTCAGCACCATCGGCCTGTCGCTGGCGACCTTCATGCAGGTGCTCGACACCACCATCGCCAACGTGGCGCTGCCGACGATTTCCGGCAACCTCGGAGTGAGTTCGGAGCAGGGCACTTGGGTGATTACCTCATTCGCGGTGAGCAACGCCATCGCGCTGCCGCTGACCGGTTGGCTCAGCCGGCGCTTCGGTGAGGTGAAGCTGTTTCTCTGGGCGACGATTCTGTTCGTGCTGGCTTCGTTTCTGTGCGGTATCTCGACCTCGATGCCGGAGTTGATTGGCTTTCGGGTGCTTCAGGGGCTGGTGGCGGGTCCCCTGTACCCGATGACTCAAACACTGCTGATTGCCGTCTATCCGCCCGCCAGGCGCGGCATGGCCCTGGCATTGCTGGCGATGGTCACGGTGGTGGCGCCGATTGCCGGTCCCATCCTCGGCGGCTGGATTACCGACAGCTATAGCTGGCCGTGGATCTTCTTTATCAACGTGCCGATCGGTGTTTTCGCGGTGATGGTGGTGCGCCAGCAACTCAAGGCGCGGCCGGTGGAAACCAGCTACCAGCCGATGGATTACGTCGGTTTGATCACCCTGATCATTGGCGTCGGTGCCTTGCAGGTGATCCTCGACAAGGGTAACGACCTGGATTGGTTCGAGTCGAACTTCATCCTCATCGGCGCGGCCATTTCAGTGATAGCGCTGGCGGTGTTCGTGATCTGGGAAATGACCGACAAACACCCGGTGGTCAACCTGCGGCTGTTCGCTTACCGCAACTTCCGCATCGGCACCATCGTGCTGGTGTTGGGTTACGCCGGGTTCTTCGGGATCAACCTGATTCTGCCGCAATGGCTGCAAACCCAGATGGGTTACACGGCGACCTGGGCGGGGCTGGCGGTGGCGCCGATCGGTATTTTGCCGGTGCTGATGTCGCCGTTTGTCGGCAAATACGCACACAAATTCGACCTGCGGCTGCTGGCCGGCCTGGCGTTCCTGGCGATTGGCCTGAGCTGCTTCATGCGTGCCGGGTTTACCAACGAAGTCGACTTCCAGCACATCGCCCTGGTGCAGCTGTTCATGGGGATTGGCGTGGCGCTGTTCTTCATGCCGACCTTGAGCATTCTGATGTCGGACCTGCCACCGAGCCAGATCGCCGACGGCGCGGGCCTGGCGACGTTCCTGCGGACGTTGGGCGGCAGTTTTGCGGCGTCGCTGACCACGTGGATCTGGATACGCCGGGCCGATCAGCACCACGCCTATATGAGTGAAAGCATCAGCACCTATGAGCCGGCGACCCGGGATGCGTTGAACAGTCTGGGCGGGGCGAGCAATCCGGCGTATGCGCAGCTGGATCATGTGCTGACCAGTCAGGCGTACATGCTCTCCACCGTGGATTACTTCACGTTGCTGGGGTGGGCATTCATGGGCTTGATTGTGCTGGTGTGGCTGGCGAAACCGCCGTTTGCGGCGAAGGCAGGGCCTGCGGTCAGCGGCCACTGACCCACCGCGGTCAAATTGTAGGAGTGAGCCTGCTCGCGATAGCGGTATCACATTCAACAACTTTGTTGACTGATACACCGCTATCGCGAGCAGGCTCACTCCTACAGTGGGATTTGTGTTTGGCAGTTAGTTAGCGGGTGCTGCGAGTTGTGGCGGCGGGGCGAAGTCGAACGGCGCCAGCGCAAACCCTTGCTCATCCACCTGCAACGCCCAGCCCTGACGATCCCAATCCCCCAACACAATCCGCTTGGCCGCCTGCTCGCCAATCTGCAACTTGTGAATGGCCGGGCGATGGGTGTGCCCATGGATCAAGGTCTTCACGCCATAGGCCTGCATGATCCGCGGCACTTCTTCCGGCGTGACATCAACAATGTCATTGGCCTTCATCCGCGTCTGCGCACGGCTTTCACTGCGCAGCTTGCGCGCGAGTTTATGGCGAGTCCGCAAAGGCAAGTGCCGCAGGATGAACAGGGTGATCGGGTTTCGCAGGTAGCGACGCAGCTTCATATAAGCCTCGTCGCGGGTGCAGAGGCTGTCGCCGTGCATCAACAACACCGGCTCGCCGTAAAACTGCACGACACTCGGGTCCTTCAGCAACGTGCAGCCGGCCTGTTTGCAAAAGGCCTGGCCAAGCATGAAGTCGCGATTGCCGTGCATCAGAAAAATGGCCGTGCCGCTGTCGCTAAGATCGCGCAGGGCCTGGCAGATGGAACGCTGGAACGGCGTCATGGCATCGTCGCCAATCCACGCCTCGAAAAAGTCGCCCAGGATGTACAACGCACTCGCCGAGCGGGCGCGTCCGGCGAGCAAATCCAGAAACGCCCGGCTAATGTCCGGGCGCTCCTCTTCCAGATGCAAGTCTGAAATCAGCAGTATCACTCAATGATCTCGGCTTTCTCGATGATCACGTCTTCTGCTGGCACGTCCTGGTGGCCGGATTTCATGGTGGTGGAAACACCTTTGATCTTGTCGACCACGTCGGTGCCTGCAACGACTTTGGCGAATACCGCGTAGCCCCAGCCCTGAGTGGTCTTGGCGCTGTGGTTCAGGAAGCTGTTGTCAGCCACGTTGATGAAGAACTGGGCGGAAGCCGAATGCGGCTCCATGGTGCGTGCCATGGCAACGGTGTACTTCTCGTTCGGCAGGCCGTTGTCGGCTTCGTTCTGGATGCTTGGGCGCTTGTCTTTCTTTTCTTTCATGCCTGGTTCGAAACCGCCGCCCTGGATCATGAAGTTACCGATGACGCGGTGGAAAACAGTGTTTTCGTAGTGACCGGCTTTGACGTACTCGATGAAGTTGGCAACGGTCAGCGGTGCCTTTTCAGCGTTCAGTTCCAGGACGATGTCGCCATGGTTGGTGGTCAGTTTGACTTGGGTCATGATCGGTACTCTTGATATGAATTCGTGGGTTTAGGGGCATTACGGCCCTCAACCGGTCCGGCCAACAGCAGCCAAGATGCGCAGTTTAGCGTGACAAGCGCGAATTTCGAGGCTGTTTTTCATTTGCATCCGATTAAATGCAGCCGTTTTCGGGCCTGCTCTGTCAGCGACTTGACGGCATCGGCTATGATAAGCCCCTTTGTTTTAACCGCCGCTTTGATTTGGCCAACTGGCCGCGCACTTGTACGTTCAAGGATCCTATGAGCAAGCCCACTGTCGACCCTACCTCGAATTCCAAGACCGGCCCTGCCGTGCCGGTCAATTTCCTGCGCCCGATCATCCAGGCGGACCTGGACTCGGGTAAGCACACGCAGATCGTCACCCGTTTCCCGCCTGAGCCCAACGGCTACCTGCACATTGGTCACGCCAAGTCGATTTGTGTGAACTTCGGCCTGGCCCAGGAATTTGGCGGCGTCACGCACCTGCGTTTCGACGACACCAACCCGGCCAAGGAAGACCAGGAATACATCGACGCGATCGAAAGCGACGTCAAATGGCTGGGCTTCGAATGGTCCGGTGAAGTGCGCTACGCCTCGCAGTATTTCGACCAGTTGCACGACTGGGCCGTTGAGCTGATCAAGGCCGGCAAGGCCTACGTCGATGACTTGAGCCCTGAACAGGCCAAGGAATACCGTGGCAGCCTGACCGAGCCGGGCAAGAACAGCCCATTCCGCGATCGCTCCGTGGAAGAGAACCTGGACTGGTTCGCCCGCATGAAGGCCGGTGAATTCAAGGATGGCGCACGCGTGCTGCGGGCCAAGATCGACATGGCCTCGCCGAACATGAACCTGCGCGACCCGATCATGTATCGCATCCGTCACGCTCACCACCACCAGACCGGTGACAAGTGGTGCATCTACCCGAACTACGACTTCACCCACGGTCAGTCGGACGCCATCGAAGGCATCACCCACTCGATCTGCACCCTGGAATTCGAAAGCCATCGTCCGCTGTACGAGTGGTTCCTCGAGAACCTGCCCGTGCCGGCGCAGCCGCGTCAGTACGAATTCAGCCGTCTGAACTTGAACTACACCATCACCAGCAAGCGCAAGCTCAAGCAACTGGTCGATGAAAAGCACGTTCATGGCTGGGACGATCCGCGCATGTCCACGCTGTCCGGCTTCCGCCGCCGTGGTTACACGCCGAAATCGATCCGCAATTTCTGCGAAATGATCGGCACCAACCGTTCCGACGGCGTGGTCGACTTCGGCATGCTCGAATTCAGCATCCGTGACGACCTCGACCACAGCGCCCCGCGTGCCATGTGCGTGCTGCGTCCGCTGAAAGTCGTGATCACCAACTACCCGGAAGGCCAGGTAGAGAACCTCGAACTGGCGTGCCACCCGAAAGAAGACATGGGCATGCGCGTTCTGCCGTTCGCCCGTGAGATCTATATCGACCGTGAAGACTTCATGGAAGAGCCGCCCAAAGGCTACAAGCGCCTGGAACCTGCTGGCGAAGTGCGTCTGCGCGGCAGCTACGTGATCCGTGCCGACGAAGCGATCAAGGACGCCGATGGCAACATCGTCGAACTGCGTTGCTCGTATGACCCGGAAACCCTGGGCAAGAACCCTGAAGGCCGCAAGGTCAAAGGCGTGGTGCACTGGGTGCCGGCTGCGGCCAGCGTCGAGTGTGAAGTGCGTCTGTACGATCGCCTGTTCCGTTCGGCCAACCCTGAGAAGGCCGAAGACAGCGCCAGTTTCCTGGACAACATCAACCCTGACTCGCTGCAAGTCCTCACCGGTTGTCGTGCTGAACCCTCGCTGGGCAATGCACAGCCGGAAGACCGTTTCCAGTTCGAGCGCGAAGGTTACTTCGTCGCGGATATCAAGGACTCGAAACCAGGTGCTCCGGTATTCAACCGTACCGTGACCTTGCGTGATTCGTGGGGCCAGTGATTCAAGGAACATAAAGTGCTTACGATCTACAACACGCTCACCAAGAGCAAAGAAGTCTTCAAGCCTCTGGATGGCAACAATGTGCGCATGTACGTCTGCGGGATGACCGTGTACGACTACTGCCACATTGGCCACGGCCGCAGCATGGTCGCGTTTGACCTGGTGACCCGCTGGTTGCGGTTCAGCGGTTATAACCTGACTTATGTGCGCAACATCACCGACATTGAAGACAAGATCATCAATCGGGCCAAGGAGAACGGCGAGCCGTTCGATGTGCTGACCGAGCGCATGATCACCGCAATGCACGAGGACGAGGCGCGCCTCAATATCCTCAAGCCGGACATGGAACCGCGGGCCACCGATCACATCGCTGGCATGCAGACCATGATCCAGACCCTGATCGACAAGGGTTACGCCTACGCCCCGGGCAATGGCGACGTGTATTACCGCGTCGCCAAGTTCATGGGCTACGGCAAGCTGTCGCGCAAGAAAATCGAAGACCTGCGCATCGGCGCGCGGATCGAAGTCGACGAGTCCAAGCAGGACCCGCTGGACTTCGTGCTGTGGAAGGGCGCCAAGCCGGGCGAACCGAGCTGGCCTTCGCCTTGGGGCGACGGTCGTCCGGGCTGGCACATCGAGTGCTCGGTGATGTCCACCTGCTGCCTCGGCGAGACCTTCGACATTCATGGCGGCGGCAGCGACCTTGAGTTCCCGCACCACGAAAACGAAATCGCCCAGAGCGAAGCGGCCACCGGCAAGACCTACGCCAACGCGTGGATGCATTGCGGCATGATTCGCATCAATGGCGAGAAGATGTCCAAGTCCTTGAACAACTTCTTCACCATTCGCGACGTGCTGGAAAAGTACCACCCGGAAGTCGTGCGTTACCTGCTGGTGTCGAGCCACTACCGCAGCGCAATCAACTACTCGGAAGACAACCTCAAGGACGCCAAAGGCGCACTCGAGCGTTTCTACCACGCGTTGAAAGGCCTGCCGAGCGTCGCGCCTGCTGGCGGCGAAGCCTTCGTCGAGCGCTTCACCCAGGTGATGAACGACGACTTTGGCACGCCGGAAGCGTGTGCGGTGCTGTTCGAGATGGTTCGTGAGATCAATCGTCTGCGTGAGAGCGATCTCGATGCGGCGGCGGGTCTGGCAGCGCGCTTGAAGGAATTGGCGAGTGTGCTGGGTGTGTTGCAACTCGAAGCGGATGACTTCCTGCAGGCCGGCGCTGAAGGGCGGGTTGATGCGGCTGAGGTTGATGCGTTGATTGCCGCGCGTCTGGCGGCTCGTGCTGGTAAAGACTGGGCCGAATCCGACCGCATCCGCGACCAGCTCACCGCCATGGGCGTGGTGCTGGAAGACGGGAAGGGTGGGACGACCTGGCGATTGGCTGACTGATTGCTGCGTTCGTTACAAACAAAACCCGCCTTGTGCGGGTTTTTGTTTGGTTCAAGATCAAAAGATCGCAGCCTTCGGCAGCTCCTACAGGATTATGTTCGCCCACAATGATGCGGTTGGACGCGTACCTGTGTAGGAGCTGCCGAAGGCTGCGATCTTTTGATCTTCGCTTTTAACCTTCCAACTGGCGCAACCGCTTGTAAAGGGTATTGCGACTAACCCCAAGTCGCCGAGCCAAATGCGAAATATTCCCCCCAGCCGCCTGCAACTGCCGATTCAAGTCCTCGGCATCATTCAAATCCACCGCCAACGGCTCCGACAAATCTATCGGCTCCATCTCCAAATCAACAAAGAAATCATCCGGTAAATGCTCCGGCCGCACGGGTTGTTCCTCGGCCATGGCCAGCGCCACCTGCATCACGCTGCTGACCTGCCTTAAATTCCCCGGCCACGGGTGGCGGCCGAACAACTCCAATACCTCTCTGCTCAAACCCGCCCATTGGCTCGGTTCGCGGTGCTGTTCCCACAGACGTTTGAACAAGGCCTCTTTATCACTGCGTTCTCTTAACGGCGGCAGTTCCAGGGTCAAACCACCAATCCGGTAATACAAATCCTCGCGGAAGCGCCCCAACTGAACCTGCTCGCGCAACGAGCGGTTGGTTGCCGAAATAATCCGGATATCCACCGGGAACAACTCGCTGCTGCCTACTGGTTGCACGCAACGCTCCTGCAACACTCGCAGCAGCCGAGCCTGAGTCGGCAACGGCATATCGCCGATTTCATCAAGGAACAGGGTGCCTTTGTCGGCCTTGCGAATCAGCCCGATGCTGCCTTTCTGATTGGCACCGGTGAACGCACCTTTCTCGTAGCCGAACAGCTCGGATTCAACCAATTCGGCGGGGATGGCTGCACAGTTGACGGCAATGAAGGGTTTTTTGCTCCGAGAGCTGGCCTGATGCAGGGCTTTGACGAAGACTTCCTTGCCGACCCCGGTTTCGCCGTGGATCAACAACGGAATGTCTTTTTCCAGCAACCGCTCGGCCTGGCGCACGGCTTTTTCCACGCGGCTGTCACCGAAATGCAGGGTATTGAGGCTGATCGCGGCCGGTGTCGCCACCGTGGCTTCGACAAACAGCCGCGCCTGAATCACTGTCTGTTTCGGCCGCTTCAACAGGCACTGGAAGCGGTTGCGTCCTGAGGTTTGCAAGGCGAAGGGCAGGCCGTCCGGCTGGTTCAACAACTCCAGCAGCGAGACCTTGAACAGGCTTTCGACACTGACCCGCGACAGACTGATGCCCAGCAGATTGTCAGCCCTGCGGTTGGCAGACAGCACCTGGCCGGTTTCGTCAAAGATCAGCAGCCCGGCCCATTGACTGTCGAGGTTGTTCAGCCCGGTGTTGAAGGTCAGCTGGAAATGCTGTCCATGGAACAGGTTGAGGATCAGCCGGTTTTCCACGGTCTGACTCATCATCTTGACCATGCCGAGCGTGTGGGACGGCGGCAGGTAGCTGTCGCTGGACACATCCAGCACCGCGATGACCTTGCGTTCGGCATCGAAAATCGGTGCGGCGGAGCCGGTCATGAAACGGTTGGCCTTGAGGAAATGTTCATCGTGCTCGATGTGCACCGCCTGCTCGCAGGCCAGGGCGGTGCCGATCGCATTGGTGCCGCTGCAGCGTTCCATCCAGCTGGCACCGGCGCTGAAACCGCGGGTCAGGTTCGGCTCGATAAAACGCTGGGTGCCCCAGGACGTCAGCACTTGGCCCTGATTGTCGGCGAGCATGATCAGGCAGTTGGAGTTGCTGAGGATGTTCTCGTAATACGGCAGGACTTCCTGGTGAGTGGTTTGCACCAGTGAGTGCTGGCTCTCCAGCAATTGCGCAATACCCTCGGCCGGCAACTGATCAAACGCCGGTGCGCTCTGATGATTGAGGCCGAACGCGCGGCATCGGGACCAGGAGTCCTGGATGATGGCGTCGTGGGAGAGCGGCAAGGCGGGTGCGGCCATGGCAGTCGATCTCTGAGCAAGCTTTTATTGTTTTTATGGAATTTCTGCCCACCCACGATCCCCCGTAGGAGCTGCCGTAGGCTGCGATCTTTTGATTTTAAGCGTCTGAACATACGCCGAAGATCAAAAGATCGCAGCCTTCGGCAGCTCCTACAGTGACCGCGTACATCGAGGCGGGCCAAGCAAAAGCATCCGTAGAGTGTTGTTCACTATTGTTCATTGTCAACCGCCGGGTTGTTCAATTGTTCAGTCGCGGTTGTTCATTTCTGTTCAGCAACGAACGCAGTTTTTCTTCCATTTTCAGGATTTTCAAGCCGGATCAACGGCTTGCAATTTCTGGCACGAATGTCGCTCTGTAGCTCCGGTCGCTTGACTCCAATAATAAAAAGGCCGAGCCATGTCATTAACCCTGGAGCACGTCAGCCGCACCGTCGAGGGCCAGACCTGGATCGACGATGCGTGCCTTAGTTTCGAAGCCGGATCCTTCAACGTTTTGCTCGGGCGCACGCTGTCCGGCAAAACCAGTCTCATGCGCCTGATGGCCGGTCTGGACAAGCCCGACAGCGGCCGCATCCTGATGAACGGCGTCGACGTCACCCAGCGCCCGGTGCGTTTGCGCAATGTGTCGATGGTCTATCAGCAGTTCATCAACTACCCGACCATGACGGTGTTCGAGAACATCGCCTCGCCCTTGCGCCAGGGCGGTGTGTCCAATGAGCTGATCCAGAGCAAAGTGCTGGAAACCGCCAAGATGCTGCGCATCGAGAAATTCCTCCAGCGCCATCCGCTTGAACTCTCCGGTGGTCAGCAACAGCGCACGGCGATGGCCCGGGCGCTGGTCAAGGATGCCGAGCTGATTCTGTTCGACGAACCGCTGGTGAACCTCGACTACAAACTGCGCGAAGAACTGCGTCAGGAAATGCGCGAGCTGTTCAAGGCTCGCCACACCATCGCCATCTACGCCACCACCGAACCCAACGAAGCCCTGGCGTTGGGCGGCACCACCACCATTCTTCACGAAGGCCGGGTGATTCAGAGCGGCAAGTCTTCCGAGGTTTATCACCAGCCGCAAACCGTGCTGGCGGCAGAGCTGTTCTCCGAGCCGCCGATCAACCTGATGCCGGGGCGTATCGCCGGCAATGAAGTCAGCTTCGCCAATTTCGTGCACTTCCCGCTCAACGTCGATTTGCGGCCGGTGGGCGAGGGCGAGTTCCGCTTTGGCGTACGGCCCAGCCATATTTCGCTGGTGCCGAGCAACGATGATGACCTGGAACTGGCAGTGACCGTCGAGGTGGCCGAGATCAGCGGGTCGGAAACCTTCCTGCACGTGCGCAACGAACATTTCCTGCTGGTGCTGCACTTGCCGGGCGTCCACGAATACGACGTCGATGCGCCGATTCGCATCTATATCCCGACCCATAAACTGTTTGTCTTCGATACACAGGGGCGGCTGGTCCAGGCGCCCGGTCGCCGTATCGCGAGGGTTGCCTGATGGCCGAAATCCGCTTGCAGCACCTTGCCCACAGTTACACCCGCACGCCGACCGGCCCCGAGGATTACGCGATTCGCGAAATGGATCACGTCTGGGAGCAGGGCGGTGCCTATGCCTTGCTCGGGCCTTCGGGCTGCGGCAAGTCGACCTTGCTCAACATCATTTCCGGATTGCTCAGTCCGTCCCAGGGCCAGGTGCTGTTCGACAGCAAAGTGGTCAACGACCTGACCCCCGAGAAGCGCAACATCGCCCAGGTTTTCCAGTTTCCGGTGGTCTACGACACCATGACGGTGTTCGACAACCTGGCCTTCCCGCTGCGTAATCAGGGCATGGCCGAGGCGAAAATTCACAGCAAGGTGCAGGAAATCGCCGAAGTACTCGATCTCCAGGCACTGCTGAGCAAGAAGGCGCGCAACCTCACCGCCGATGAAAAACAGAAAGTTTCCATGGGCCGCGGGCTGGTGCGCGATGACGTGTCGGCGATCCTCTTCGATGAGCCGCTAACGGTGATTGACCCGCACCTGAAGTGGAAGCTGCGGCGCAAGCTCAAGCAGATCCACGAGCAGTTCAACATCACCATGGTCTACGTCACCCACGATCAACTGGAGGCCTCGACCTTTGCCGACAAGATCGCGGTGATGTACGGCGGGCAGATTGTGCAATTCGGTACGCCGCGAGAACTGTTCGAGCGGCCGAGCCACACCTTTGTCGGCTATTTCATCGGCAGTCCGGGGATGAACCTGATCGAGGTTCAGCCGCAGCCAGGCGGTGTCGGTTTCGCCTCGACTCATTTGCCACTTTCCGATCCTCAACAGAAACGCATCGCCGAGTCCGAGTGGAAAACCCTGAAAGTCGGTATCCGTCCGGAGTTCGTGCACGTGTGGGACGAGCCGTTTGATGAGGCGATGCAGGCACAGGTCGTACACGTCGAAGACCTTGGCACCTACAAGATCATGACCCTGAACCTCGACGGCGCCCCTTTGAAAGTGCGCTTGGCCGAAGACAAGCCAGTGCCTGAGGGAACCGCCTACATCAGCTTCCCGGCTCAATGGTTGATGGTGTATGCCGACGAATATCTCTTGGAGACGTAGCCATGAACAAGGTGCAGAACAACAAGGCCTGGTGGCTGGTGTTGCCGGTGTTTTTGCTGGTGGCGTTCAGTGCGGTGATCCCGATGATGACGGTGGTCAACTACTCGGTGCAGGACATCTTCGACCAGTCCAGCCGCTACTTCGTCGGCGCCGACTGGTACAAGCAAGTGCTGCTCGATCCGCGCCTGCATGACTCATTACTGCGCCAGTTCATCTACTCCGGCTGTGTGCTGCTGATCGAAATCCCGCTGGGCATCGCCATCGCCCTGACCATGCCGACCAAGGGTCGCTGGTCGTCGCTGGTGCTGATCATTCTGGCGATTCCATTGCTGATTCCGTGGAACGTGGTCGGCACCATCTGGCAGATCTTCGGTCGGGCGGACATTGGTCTGCTCGGCGCCAGCCTCAAGGCCATGGGTCTGAACTACAACTATGCGGCCAACACCATGGACGCCTGGGTCACGGTGCTGGTGATGGACGTCTGGCACTGGACGTCGTTGGTGGCGCTGTTGTGTTTCTCGGGGCTGCGGGCAATTCCGGACGTGTATTACCAGGCGGCACGGATTGATCGGGCATCGGCCTGGGCGGTTTTCCGACACATCCAGTTGCCCAAGCTCAAGAGCGTATTGCTGATCGCGGTGATGCTGCGGTTCATGGACAGTTTCATGATCTACACCGAGCCGTTTGTGCTGACCGGTGGCGGTCCGGGGAATGCCACGACTTTCTTGAGTCAGACCCTGACGCAAATGGCGATCGGGCAGTTCGACCTCGGCCCGGCGGCGGCTTTCTCGCTGGTGTACTTCCTGATCATCTTGTTGGTGTCCTGGCTGTTCTATACGGCCATGACTCACTCTGACGCCAACCGCTGAGGTCTGCCATGAGCAAGCGTCTTACCCCTATGAAAAAAGTGATTCCACTGCTGATTTACATCCTGTTCCTGCTGGTGCCGATCTACTGGCTGCTGAACATGTCCTTCAAGAGCAACACCGAAATCCTCAGCGGCCTAACGTTGTTTCCGCAGGATTTCACCTTCGCCAACTACAAGGTGATCTTCACCGATCCGGCCTGGTACACCGGTTACCTCAACTCGCTGTACTACGTGAGCCTGAACACGGTGATTTCGCTGAGCGTGGCATTGCCGGCGGCGTATGCGTTCTCGCGCTATCGGTTCCTCGGTGACAAGCACCTGTTTTTCTGGCTGTTGACCAACCGTATGGCGCCGCCGGCGGTGTTCCTGTTGCCGTTCTTCCAGCTGTATTCCTCGATCGGTTTGTTCGACACCCACATCGCGGTGGCACTGGCTCATTGCCTGTTTAACGTGCCGTTGGCGGTGTGGATCCTCGAAGGTTTCATGTCCGGGGTGCCCAAGGAAATCGACGAAACCGCCTACATCGACGGCTACAGTTTTCCCAAGTTCTTCGTGAAGATTTTCGTTCCGCTGATTGGTTCCGGGATCGGTGTGACGGCGTTTTTCTGCTTCATGTTTTCCTGGGTCGAGCTGCTGCTGGCGCGAACCCTGACGTCGGTCAACGCTAAACCGATTGCAGCGGTGATGACGCGCACGGTCTCGGCGTCAGGCATCGACTGGGGCGTACTGGCGGCGGCGGGGGTGTTGACCATTCTGCCGGGCATGCTGGTGATCTGGTTTGTTCGCAACCACGTGGCCAAGGGCTTTGCCCTGGGCCGGGTCTGAGGAGCTGATGATGGAATGGATGAGTTGGACCGGCCCTACGGCGGCATTCTTCAGCGTCATTGCCTTGATCCTGGTGGGCATGACGACCTGGGAACTGCGTTCGCCGAGCATTCTTCGGCGTGGTTTGTTGCCGATTGCCACCACCCGTGGCGATCGGTTGTTTATCGGTCTTCTCGGCAGCGCCTACCTGCATTTGCTGGTAATCGGCGTCACCGACTGGAGCATCTGGGTTGCGTTCGCGTTGTCCCTGGTGTGGCTGTTGGCTGTGATGCGTTGGGGCTAGTCGAATCGCTCGGCAAAGTTGCTCCGAAACCCTAAAAGGAGGTCTCTATGTTCGACAAAAACAATAAGCTGCGACATAGCGTTTCATTGGCAGCCATGCTGGCGCTCAGCGGGTTGAGCGCTGCGGCCTGGGCCGATGCCTATGAAGACGCGGCCAAGAAATGGATTGGCAGCGAATTCAAACCGTCCACCCTGACCGAAGCCCAGCAGCTCGAAGAGCTGAAGTGGTTCATCAAGGCGTCCGAGCCGTTTCGCGGGATGAGCATCAAGGTGGTCTCGGAAACCATCGCGACCCACGAATATGAATCCAAAACGCTGGCCAAAGCCTTTACCGAGATCACCGGGATCAAGCTGACCCACGACTTGCTGCAGGAAGGCGACGTGGTGGAAAAGCTGCAGACCCAGATGCAATCGGACAAGAACATCTATGACGGCTGGGTCAATGACTCTGACCTGATCGGCACGCACTTTCGCTACGGCAAAACCGAATCGATCACCGACCTGATGGCCAACGAAGGCAAGGCCTACACCTCGCCGACCCTGGACATCAAAGACTTCATCGGCATCTCGTTCACCACCGCGCCGGACGGCAAGATCTATCAGTTGCCCGACCAGCAGTTCGCCAACCTCTACTGGTTCCGCGCCGACTGGTTCGAACGGCCAGAGCTGAAAGCCAAGTTCAAGGAAAAGTACGGCTACGAATTGGGCGTGCCGGTGAACTGGTCGGCCTATGAAGACATCGCCAAGTTCTTCAGCGAAGACGTCAAGGAAATCGACGGCAAGCGAATCTACGGGCACATGGACTACGGCAAGAAAGACCCGTCCCTGGGCTGGCGCTTTACCGATGCCTGGTTCTCCATGGCCGGTGCTGGCGACAAGGGCATTCCCAACGGCTTGCCGGTGGACGAGTGGGGCATCCGCGTCGAGGACTGCCATCCGGTCGGCTCCAGTGTGACCCGCGGTGGCGACACCAACGGCCCGGCGGCGGTCTATGCAACCACCAAATACGTCGACTGGCTGAAGAAATATGCGCCACCGGAAGCGGCGGGCATGACCTTCTCCGAATCCGGTCCGGTGCCGTCCCAGGGCAACATCGCCCAGCAGATCTTCTGGTACACCGCGTTTACCGACGACATGACCAAACCGGGCTTGCCGGTGATGAACGCCGACGGCACGCCGAAATGGCGCATGGCACCGTCGCCGCGCGGGCCGTACTGGGAGGAGGGCATGAAACTCGGGTATCAGGACGTGGGCTCCTGGACTTTCATGAAGTCCACGCCTGAGAAGCAAAAACTCGCGGCCTGGCTGTACGCGCAGTTCGTGACCTCGAAAACCGTATCCCTGAAGAAAACCATCGTCGGCCTGACGCCGATCCGCGAGTCGGACATCAACTCGCAAGCCATGACCGACCTGGCACCGAAACTCGGTGGTCTGGTCGAGTTCTATCGCAGCCCGGCCCGTGTGCAATGGACCCCGACCGGGACCAACGTGCCGGACTATCCGCGCTTGGCGCAACTGTGGTGGAGCCACATCGCCGAAGCCGCCAGCGGCGAGAAAACCCCGCAACAGGCGCTGGATGGTTTGGCCAAGGATCAGGACGCGATCATGACCCGTCTGGAACGCTCGAAGGCGCAAGCCACCTGCGCACCGAAAATGAACCCCGAGCGCGACGCGCAGTACTGGTTGGACCAACCGGGTGCACCGAAGCCGAAACTGGCGAACGAGAAGCCTAAAGGTGAAACCGTGAGCTATGCCGAACTGCTGAAATCGTGGGAGGCGGCGCGTAAGTAACGTCTGAGCTGTGAAACGCAAACGGCACCGAGAGGTGCCGTTTTCTTTGGCGCCTGATCCATTGCAATCGCGAGCAGGCTCACTCCCACAATGAGCCGCGGTGTTCACAGCATTTGTGACTGGCACAGCTCTTGTAGGAGTGAGCCTGCTCGCGATTGCAGTGTGTCAGGCAACAAGGGTGTTGACTGACCAGGCGCCTTCGCGAGCAAGCTCGCTCCCACAGGTTTCAGTGGTGTTTGCAAACCCGATCACTGTGGGAGCCGGGCTTGCCCGCGAAGGGCCGGCCCGGACATTGGAGGTCTGGAGCCTGACACCTCAGTGCGCCACCCCCTCAACCGCAGGAAATCCCAACCTGAACACCGTCATCGCCCCCGGCAAGCTCTTCACCTCGGCCACCCCCTGATGCAGGCTCATGATCGACCGCACAATCGCCAACCCCAGCCCGGTGCTGCCCTGTGAACGCGAGCGGCTGCTGTCGACCCGGTAGAACCGATCAAACAGGTGCGGCAGATGCTGTGCCTCAATCCCCGCGCCAGGGTTGCTGACCAGCAACGAAACCTGGGTCGCGCCCCGCTCAATCAGCAGCGTCACGGTTTTCCCGACCGGGCAGTGGCGCAGCGCGTTGGACAGCAAATTCGAGATCGCCCGTTGAATCATCAACCGGTCACCCATCACCCGCGCACTGCCGACCACGTTCAGATGGATCTGCTTGTCCTGCGCCGACAGGGAAAACATCTCGGCGACTTTCCAGGCTTCTTCTTCCAGGGCAACCGACTCGAACGGCGCGAGCGCCGACGGGTGACTGACCTGTGCCAGAAACAGCATGTCCGAGACAATCCGCGCCACGCGCTCCAGCTCTTCAGTGCAGCAAACCAGCACATCCTTGTACTCATCCACGCTGCGCTCGCGGGACAACGTCACCTGTGCCTTGCCCATCAAATTGTTGATCGGCGTACGCAGCTCATGCGCCAAATCATCAGAGAACTGCGACAGCTGCTGCACACCGGCGTCGAGGCGGTGCAGCATGAAGTTGATGCCCTGCGCCAGTTCGCTCAGCTCCTGGGGCATGTTCACCACCGACAGCCGATGATCCAGATCCTGGGTCGAGACCATCGCCGCCACTTTGCGAAATTCGCGCATCGGCGCCAGACCGCGCTGGACCGCGCCCCAGGCACTCAGTCCGATAAAGATCAGCAGCAACGGCAAGGCAATCAGGGTCGAGCGCAGGTAGGCGCTGAGCAAGGCCTCATCGTGAGCGTTGTCCATCGACAACAGCACCGGGACGCGGGTGCCGTCCTTGAGGCTGATCAGCCTGGACGCCGTGAGGAATTTCGCCCCCTTGGCGTCAGTGCTGGTGGTGTATGTCAACTCGTCGCTGACTGCCCGCACCGCCTTCAATTCAAGTCGCGGATCGGCCATGCCGGTGCCGGATTTGAGCAGTGGTGTGCGCAGGTTGCTGTGGTCGTAAATCGTTAGCGTGAGGTTGTCATGCCCCATGACCTGATCAAGCAGGATGTGCGGTTTCGTCCTGATTTCGCCGGTGTAGGTGTACAGCGACAGGCTGTGTTCAACCTGCTCCATCTTCTTTTCCAGACTGTCCCTGGATAACGCGTTCAGCTCATGGGTCAGGGCGAAATACGCCAGGATCGCCAGGAACACCACCAGCAGCGCGCCGAGAATACTGACCGTCAGCCCCAGCCGCATCGACAGGCTGGCCGGCTTCATTCCCGCGACTCCAGCACGTAGCCGACACCGCGCAGGGTATGGATCAACTTGTTGTCGAACGGGTCATCGATCTTCGCCCGCAAACGCCTGATCGACACTTCGACCACGTTGGTGTCGCAGTCGAAGTTCATGTCCCACACCAGCGAAATGATCTGGGTACGGGTCAGCACTTCGCCGGACTGGCGCATCAACAGATGCAGCAGGGCGAACTCCTTGGTGGTCAGGTCGATGCGCTGTTCGCCACGAAACGCACGATGACGGCCAGGGTCGAGTTCCAGGTCGGCGACTTTCAGTACCTGCGGCACCGGGATGTGCTCGCTGCGGCGCATCAAAGTGCGCACCCGTGCCAGCAATTCCGGAAACTCGAACGGCTTGAGCAGATAATCGTCGGCGCCCAGATCGAGGCCACGAATCTTGTCAGCCAGGCGACCGCGCGCGGTGAGCATCATCACCCGGGTGGAGTGAGTGCGCCGCAGTTGTTCCAGCACTCCCCAGCCGTCCAGTTCCGGCAGGTTCACATCCAGAATGATCAGGTCATAAACCTGTTGTTGCGCCAGATGCAATCCATCCGCGCCATTGGCAGCGTGGTCAACGATATAACCACTTTCCGTCAGTCCCTGATGTAAGTATTCGGCAGCTTTAAGCTCGTCCTCGACGACAAGGATTCGCATGATCAATCACCACTTTCATTGAATGGATATTTAATTAAGGTGGCCGGGAAAGTTGTTGTTTTTGTAAGGGCTTCCGGGCGGGTTTGAATAACAAACAACTATTTCCCTACAGCGTTTTCTCCGTTTGCAGGCGTGCAAGGTAAAGGCTGTAGTGACTACAGAGTCAACCGATAACTCGGTGTTGAGGCTTTAAAACCGCAGTCTGCGACAGCCTGTCGCAGCGGGCGGGAACAAAAATCCATCTGCCTCATGAGAGCTGAATTGAAACAAGTACTGTTCAGCGGATGACGGCACATCATTTGTTTCTATGTATTGCTAGTTAGGTGTTTGCACTTTGCATGCTAGAGCAAAACAACTTGGCGCAACCGTGGATAACGGATTTGTAATGTTTCAGTCACCTTGTCGATAAGTTCAAAACCCTACCGTGGCGGCATCGAAGATTCTTGATTAAAGGAAGTACTCCATTGCCCGGTTTAAGAGAACTGACGGCGCGGTCACGCCTGAAAAAAACTGCGTGGGTGGTCATGGTCAGCGGCGGTTTGTTGCTGGTCGGCGTGCCTCTTGCGAATGCATCGACCCTGACCCTCGATCAGGCCCTGCAAACCGCATTCGCCGGCAACCCGGATCTGGCAGCGGCGCAATGGGAAATCGGCATCGCCGAAGGTGACCGCCAGCAGGCCGGTCTGATCCCCAACCCCGAAGTGTCGTGGGAAGCCGAGGACACCCGCCGCGATTCGCGCACCACCACAGTGATGCTCAGCCAGCCGATTGAACTGGGCGGCAAGCGCGGCGCGCGGATCGATGTCGCCAGCCGCGCCCAAGACGCCGCCGGGATCGAACTGGAGCGCAAGCGCAATGCCTTGCGCGCCGATGTGATTCAGGCGTTCAACAGCGCCCAGACCGCGCAACAACGCTTGCAGTTGTCCCGCCAGTCGCTGCAACTCGCCGAACACGGTTTGCGCGTCGCACAAGGACGCATCGAGGCGGGCAAGTCGTCGCCGGTCGAAGGCACCCGTGCGCAAGTGCAACGCTCCGAAGTGCGCCTGGAACTGAGCCGCGCCGACCGCGATCAGGCCAACGCCTATCAGCAATTGGCGCAGGTCATGGGCTCACCGTTGCCAACCTCGACCACCGTGCAAGCGGCCACGCAAAGCCTGCCGACCGTGCCACCGCCGCCCCGATTGCTTGAGCGCCTGAATGAGACCGCCGAATTGCGTCTGGCCAAATTGCAGATCGATCAGCGCGAAGCCTCATTGGGTCTGGAAAAGTCGCAGCGCATTCCCGACCTGACCGTGAGCATTGGCAGCCAATACAGCGAAACCGAGCGCGAGCGTGTCAACGTGGTCGGGTTATCGATGCCGATTCCGCTGTTCAACCGCAATCAGGGCAACGTGCTGGCGGCTGCGCGCCGCAGCGATCAGGCACGGGATCTGCGCAACGCCACTGAGCTGCGTTTGCGCACGGAAATCCAGACCACCCTTGAGCAATGGCAGACCGCCAACGGCGAAGTCGAAGCGTTCAACCAGACCATCCTGCCCGCCGCGCAAAGTGCGGTCGACAGCGCCACGCGCGGCTTCGAAATGGGCAAGTTCGGATTCCTCGACGTGCTCGACGCCCAGCGCACCCTGATCAGCGCCCGCAGCCAATACATCCAGGCCGTCAGCGAGGCGACGGATGCGCGAGTACGCATCGAACGCATCTTCGGCGACCTCACCGTCAGCCCTTGAATTTCATCTTTTAGATCACTGCGCGATGACATGGCGCAGAGGAGTTTCCATGGAAAAAAAACTGATCGTAGTTGCTGCGGCGACGTTGGCGCTGGGCATTGGTATTGGCTCGATGTGGCCGGGCAATGCGTCCATCGACGCTCACGCCGATGAAGCGGCGGAACACGCCGATCATGCTGAAGAAGGCGCTGCAGCCGACGGCGAACATACAGAAGAAGGGCACTTGAAGTTGAGCACCGAACAGATCACAGCGGCGGGCATTCAATTGGCCGAAGCGCGGGCGCAGAACATCAGCCTCGGCTTGCCGTTCCCCGGTGAAGTGCGCTTTGACGAAGACCGTACCGCGCACGTGGTGCCGCGCGTCCCCGGCGTGGTCGAGTCGGTGTCGGTCAATCTCGGGCAGTGGGTGAAGAAGGACCAGTTGCTGGCGGTGATCGCCAGTCAGCAGATCTCCGATCAGCGCAGCGAACAGGCTGCCGCACAGCGTCGCCTGACCTTGGCGCGCACCACCTACGAACGCGAGAAAAAACTTTGGCAGGACAAGATCTCCGCCGAGCAGGATTTCCTTCAGGCACGTCAAGCATTGGAAGAAGCCGAAATTGCCCTGACCAATGCCCGGCAAAAAATCAGCGTACTCAGCGGCAGCGTGGTCGCCACCGGCGGCAATCGCTACGAATTGCGCGCGCCGTTCGACGGCGTGGTGGTGGAAAAACATCTGACGCCGGGGGAGGTGGTCGATGAAACCACGGCGGCGTTTACGCTCTCCGACCTGTCGCGGGTGTGGGTGACGTTCGGCGTTTCGCCCAAGGATCTGAACAAGGTGCAAGTGGGCAAACCGGTCACCGTCAGCGCCCCGGAACTCAATGCCGAAGTCGCCGGCACCGTCGCCTACGTCGGCAGTTTGCTCGGTGAACAGACCCGCACTGCAACTGTCCGCGTGACCCTGGAAAATCCACAAGGCTCGTGGCGCCCCGGTCTGTTCGTCACCGCGCTGGTTGCTACCGACAGTCGCCAAGCCAAGGTCGCCGTACCTGAAATCGCGATCCAGACCGTCGAGGACAAACCCACGGTATTCGTGCGCACCGACGACGGCTTCAAGGCGCAGTCGGTGGAACTGGGCAGTCGCGCGGCCGGTTTGGTGGAAGTCACCCAAGGGCTGGAACCGGGCGTGCAAGTCGCCAGTGCCGGTAGCTTCGTCCTCAAATCGGAATTGGGCAAAGCCTCGGCCGAGCACTCTCATTGAAGAAGCACGCTGAAGGCTCCCACTGATCCGTCACCCTCGACCGGAAGGTTCTCATGTTCGAACGCCTGATCCAGTTTGCCATCGAGCAGCGCATCATCGTGCTGCTCGCCGTTCTGCTCATGGCCGGCCTCGGCATCGCCAGTTATCAACAGCTGCCGATCGACGCCGTGCCCGACATCACCAACGTCCAGGTACAAATCAACACCGGCGCGGCCGGGTTCTCGCCGCTGGAAACCGAACAGCGCATTACCTTCCCGATTGAAACCGCCATGGCCGGTCTGCCGGCGCTGGAGCAGACCCGTTCGCTGTCGCGTTCGGGGCTGTCGCAGGTCACGGTGATCTTCAAGGACGGCACCGATCTGTTCTTCGCCCGGCAATTGGTCAACGAACGTTTGCAGATCGCCAAGGAGCAATTGCCCGAAGGTGCGGAAGCGCTGATGGGGCCGATTTCCACCGGGCTTGGCGAGATTTTCCTGTGGACGGTGGAGGCGCAGGAAGGTGCGCTCAAGGACGACGGAACGGCCTACACGCCGACCGACCTGCGGGTGATTCAGGACTGGATCATCAAGCCGCAATTGCGCAACGTGTCCGGTGTGGCCGAGATCAACACCATCGGCGGATTCGCCAAGGAGTACCAGATCGCCCCCGACCCGAAACGGCTGGCGGCTTACAAACTGACCCTCACCGATCTGGTCACGGCGCTGGAGCGCAACAACGCCAACGTTGGCGCCGGTTACATCGAGCGCAGCGGCGAGCAGCTGCTGATTCGTGCGCCCGGGCAAGTGGCAAGCACAGACGACATCGCCAATATCGTGATGGCCAATGTCGACGGTACGCCGATCCGGATCAAGAACGTCGCGACCGTAGACATCGGCCGCGAACTGCGTACCGGTGCCGCCACCGAAAACGGTCGCGAAGTGGTGCTTGGCACGGTGTTCATGCTGATCGGCGAAAACAGCCGAACGGTCTCCCAGGCAGTGGCTACCAGGCTTGAACAGATCAACCGCTCCCTGCCCAAAGGCGTGATCGCGGTTCCGGTGTATGACCGCACGCACCTGGTGGACAAGGCCATTGCCACGGTGAAGAAGAACCTGGTGGAAGGCGCGATTCTGGTCATTGCGATTCTGTTCCTGTTCCTGGGCAACATCCGCGCGGCGTTGATCACCGCGATGGTCATTCCGCTGTCGATGCTGTTCACCTTCACCGGCATGTTTACCAACAAGGTCAGCGCCAACCTGATGAGCCTCGGCGCCCTCGACTTCGGCATCATCGTCGACGGCGCGGTGGTGATCGTCGAAAACACCCTGCGACGGCTGGCCCATGCGCAGCAACATCACGGGCGTTTGCTGAGCCGTTCCGAGCGTTTCCACGAAGTATTCGCGGCGGCCAAAGAGGCGCGCCGGCCGCTGATTTTCGGCCAGTTGATCATCATGGTGGTGTACCTGCCGATCTTCGCCCTGAGCGGTGTCGAAGGGAAGATGTTCCACCCGATGGCCTTCACTGTGGTCATCGCGCTATTGGGCGCCATGCTGTTGTCGGTGACCTTTGTTCCGGCGGCCATCGCGCTGTTCGTCACCGGCAAAGTCAAAGAAGAGGAGGGCGTGGTCATGCGCGGCGCGCGGCGGGTGTATGCACCGGCGCTGGCCTGGGTGATGAGCCATCGTGCGTTGGCCGTGGGCATGGCACTCGGGGTGATTGCGTTTAGCGGCGTGGTGACCAGTCGCATGGGCAGTGAGTTTGTGCCGAGCCTCAGTGAGGGCGATTTTGCCTTGCAAGCGTTACGCGTGCCGGGCACCAGTCTGACCCAGTCGGTGGATATGCAGCAGCGTCTGGAAACCCTGATCCTCGGCAAAGTGCCGGAGGTCGAGCGCGTGTTCGCCCGTACCGGCACCGCCGAAATCGCCTCCGACCCGATGCCGCCAAACATCTCCGACAGCTACGTGATGCTCAAGCCCAAAGAGCAGTGGCCGGATCCGGGCAAGTCCCGCGAGACCCTGATGGCCGAACTGCAACAAGCGGCCGCGACGCTGCCGGGCAGCAACTATGAACTGTCGCAGCCGATCCAGCTGCGTTTCAACGAGCTGATCTCCGGCGTGCGCAGCGACGTGGCGGTCAAGGTGTTCGGCGATGACATGGCAGTGCTCAACGCCACGGCGGCGAAGATTGCTGCTGCCATGCAGAAGGTCAGTGGCGCGTCCGAGGTCAAGGTCGAGCAGACCACTGGCCTGCCGGTGCTGACCATTAACATCGACCGCGACAAGGCGGCGCGTTACGGGCTCAACGTCGGTGACGTGCAAGACACCATTGCGGTGGCGGTCGGTGGGCGCCAGGCGGGGACGTTGTACGAGGGCGATCGGCGTTTCGACATGGTGGTGCGTCTGTCCGATGCCATGCGCAAGGACATTGAGGGCCTGTCGGCGCTGCTGATTCCGGTGCCAGCGCTGCTCAGTGGCGCGACCGACCAGATTGGCTTCATCGCCCTCAAGGAGGTCGCCAGCCTTGATCTTGTGCTGGGGCCGAACCAGGTCAGCCGCGAAAACGGCAAGCGGCTGGTGATCGTCAGTGCCAATGTTCGCGGGCGGGATATTGGCTCCTTCGTTAAAGAGGCCGGCGAGGTGATCGAGCGCGATGTTCAGGTTCCGGCGGGTTACTGGACCAGCTGGGGTGGGCAGTTCGAGCAGCTGCAGTCGGCGGCCAAACGCTTGCAAATCGTGGTGCCGGTGGCATTACTGTTGGTCTTCGGCCTGTTGTTCATGATGTTCAACAACCTCAAGGATGGCTTGCTGGTATTCACCGGGATTCCGTTCGCCTTGACCGGTGGTGTCATGGCGTTGTGGCTGCGGGACATTCCGCTGTCTATCTCGGCGGGCGTGGGGTTTATTGCGCTGTCGGGGGTGGCGGTGCTCAACGGACTGGTGATGATCGCGTTCATCCGCAACCTGCGCGAGGAGGGGCGCTCACTCAGTGATGCGATCAACGAAGGAGCGCTGACGCGTCTGCGGCCGGTGTTGATGACGGCGCTGGTCGCGTCCCTGGGCTTCATTCCTATGGCCCTGGCAACCGGCACCGGTGCGGAAGTGCAGCGTCCGCTGGCGACGGTGGTGATCGGCGGGATTCTGTCTTCGACCATTCTCACGCTGTTGATATTGCCTGCGTTGTATCAGCTAGCCCACCGACGCGACGAAGACGCAGCTTCAACTAAGTAGGTGATCCCCCTGTGGGAGCGAGCCCTGATTCAACAGAATGGGGGCCACATAACGGATATGTAATCTCCACGCCACCGTCACGAAAGGTTCGGATTGTTACCTTGATCCCGTCAGTTAATTTAACGAGGAATCAAACATGAAACTTGCACAACTGAGTGCGTTTGCAGTGGCGTTGGTGATGTCTTCTGTGGTCCTGGCTGAAGGCGGCGGCGACAGAACTTTCGAAAAAATGATGACGGCAAATGAGCGCTCGATGGAGCTGTTTGTAGCCAAAGAACAGGCCCGCGACCCAGTCGTTGTGAATGAAAAGAAGGACGACAAGACCAAAGATTTGTAAGTGTGTCGCACTCGAATAAGCCCGTCATCGATTGCCGATGCCGGGCTTTTTTATGAAGGTATTGAACATGAAATTTATCAAGTTGATGACGTTCGCCGGCGTGATGGCGATGTCTCTGAATGTGCTGGCTGAAGGTGGCGGCGACCGGACGTTCGAGCGCGCGCTCAGTGCCAACACCAAAGCCATGGAGCAATTTGCGGCCAACCAGGGCAAACCGGCGCCGGTGGTCAAGGATTATGAATACGGGATGAAGCTGGACGTGGTGAAAGTGGTGAGTGTTGTCCGCCCGCAAGTTGCCTGTGCTGTAGTCCCCACCGCAATGACCTACGAAGACTCGAAGGGCCAACTCAATACCATCAAATACACCGTGGCAGGCGATTGCCGAAAACGCGGTGGTTAACACCGCTTTCCTCTCTGTAAACGCGGTAATTGACATCGGATCCCCCTGTAGGAGCTGCCGAAGGCTGCGATCTTTTGATCTTGATCTTGAACAGCAAAATCAAAAGATCGCAGCCTTCGGCAGTTCCTACAAATTCTCAATCTACGCACATAAAAAAGGCGCCCCGAAGGACGCCAAAAGATTCACCTCTTACCAAAGGAGCAAGGAGCTTCTAAAGGTGAATTTGGTTAAACAGCGAAGTCAGAGAATGGCTAACGGGTACTCGACAATCACCCGCACCTCATCCAGATCCGACTCAAACGCCGTGGCGCGGGTGTTGGCCTGGCGCAAGCGCAGCGACAGATCCTTCATCGAACCGCTCTGCACCACGTATTTGACTTCGATATCACGTTCCCAGCGCTTCTGGTCGGTCAACGGGTTACCTTCGGCATCGCGGCGCATGTACACCGCGTTGGCGTTGGAATAGTCGGCGTCGGTGCCACGGGCGTAACGGGTCATGAACGACAAACCCGGCACGCCATAGCTGCTCATGTCGAGGTCGTAGCGCACCATCCAGGAACGTTCTTTGGGCGAGTTGAAGTCGCTGTACTGGATGGAGTTGTCGAGGAAGATCGAGTCGGACTGGCGCAGGTAATCGAAATCGTCATTGCCGTTGTTGCGCTGATGCGACAGCGCTACGGAATGCGCACCGAGTTTCACCCCGACCCGGCCGCTCCAGATGTTGTTGTCGAACTGGCCGAGCAGTTGTTTGCCTTCGTCGACAGCCTTGTAATAGTTCAGGCCGCCAAACAGCGACAGGTCATCCGATAGCGGATAGGTCCAGGCAGTGCCGGCGTAGTACTGATTCCAGGCATCCTTGAGGCGGCTGGAGTACAGGCTGAAACTGAGGTTCTTGTTCAGTACATAGTCGCCGCCGCCGTAAGCGATCCACGGCGAATTAACCGGGCCGGCATAAAACGTGGCGAAGTTCTCGCGCATGTCGCTGGACACTGGTTGGCTCATCGCATGCAACCGACCGCCCTGAACCGACAGACCCTCGATGCTGGTGTTGACCGCCGTCACACCGCGAAAGCTCTCCGGCAGCAATCGCGAGTCACCTGCCGCCACCACCGGGTTGGCCGGGAACACGTCACCGACCTTGACCACCGTATCGAAGGCTCGCACTTTGGCGGCGCCACCAATCTTGGTGTACTCATCCCGCGCCTTGCCATCACTGTTGACTGGCAGCACATCAAACGAACTGCGACCACCGTTGCGCCCGTCACCGGTGTCGAGCTTCAAGCCGATCATCGCAAACGCATCGACACCGACGCCGACAGTGCCTTGGGTAAACCCGGATTCGAACTTGCTGATCACCGCATGGGCCCAGGCTTCGGAATAACCATTGCCGGTGGGGCTGGACTGGCCGTTGCGGTGATCACGGTTGAAGTAGAAGTTACGGTTGAGCACCGTCAGGCTGCTGCCCTCGATAAACCCTTCGGGTTTATCATCCGCCATCACCATGGACGGTCCGGAGCCGACCACCACCGCTAAAGCGGCCATCGACATTTTTGTATTGTTAACCATCAATCACTCCTTGGGTTCGGCAGAACGGGAACGTGCTTCGGCGTGGGTTTTATTGTTCGGCGGAGAAGGCCCGCCGGCATGGTCGCCGGGTGACATCGTTGCAAGCTGCGGATAACGCCAAGGTGATGCGGGAATTACAATTTCGTTATGTGGGTGGCACGCCAAGCCATGCGGGTGCACCTCTGAAACCTGTGGGAACGAGCTTGCTCGCGAAACGGAGTGTCAGGCAATGATGATGTCGACTGACCTGACGCCTTCGCGGGCAAGCCACGCTCCCACAGTGATCCGGGGTGGCCACAGAATTAGCGAACGGCACACAACCTGTAGGAGTGAGCCTGCTCGCGATAGCGGAATGTCAGGCAATGACGATGTTGAACATGCCGACGCCATCGCGAGCAGGCTCGCTCCCACATTGGTCAGGGTGGGTCTGATAGATCCATGTACGCAGATGTGGCTTCTACCTTTCGTAGGTATCTAGCTGGCTGTCTGACAGAGAGGTATCGATGTCATTTGGAAATACGAGTTTGCCCTTCATGGCGCCGATCCGTTTAACACGCGTTTTTTCCAAGGTGATTTTGCCTTGGCGTTCTTTGGCTAACGCATCGAGGCCATCCATCAACTCTGAAAAAATAGTCCGCTTCATGGTTCTTGGATCTCCACTCGATAGGTGATCTTCAAATTTAGCGGCAAATGCCTTCTGCGGAATGTCAGCCATTGCTCACCGCTTTGCAGGCAAATTCCTAGAAAGGAGAGGGCATTGAAGATCAAAAGATCGCAGCCTTCGGCAGCTCCTACAGGGTGTACGCCCTCCCAATGTAGGAGCTGCCGAAGGCTGCGATCTTTTGATCTTGAATCCCACAAACGCAAAAACGGCACCCGAAGGTGCCGTTTCTGTTTTCTACCGAGAGTCGCTTAAGCGATCAACCCGCCAACCCCGCCTGTTGAACCAGGATCAGCAACGGCTGCGGATACAGACCGAGGAAGAACGCCAGTGCAGCGATGGCCAGCAGCATCACGCCGCCTGCACGTTGTTCCCAGTGCAGTTGCGCATCGTGGCGACGCAGGTTCGGTTCGATCAGGTACAGGGTGACCATCACACGCAGGTAGTAGAAGACGCCGATGGCGCTGCCCAGTACCAGGGAACCGACCAGCCACCATTGGTGCGACTCGACACCGGTAGCGATGATGTAGAACTTGCCGATGAAGCCCGCGGTCAGCGGGATACCGGCCAGGGACAGCATCATCACGGTGAGTACGGCGGTCAGGTACGGACGGCGCCAGAACAGGCCGCGGTATTCGTACAGGGCATCCGCGTCACGGCCGTTATACGGCGAGGACATCAGGGTGATCACGCCGAACGCGCCGAGGCTGGTGATCACGTAGGTGACCAGGTACACGCCGATGGCTTCCACGGCCAGACCCTTGCTCGCCACCAGGGCGATCAGCAGGTAACCGAAGTGAGCGATGGACGAGTAACCCAGCAGACGCTTGAGGTTGCTCTGGGTCAGTGCCAGCAGGTTACCGAACAGGATCGACGCGATGGCGATGATGGTCAGCACGTCGCTCAGTACACCGCTGCTCGCCGCGGGCGAGATCTGGAACAGACGCACCATCACCGCGAACACAGCGACTTTGGACGCGGTGGCCAGGAACGCGGCCACCGGTGCCGGAGCACCTTCGTAAACGTCCGGGGTCCAGAGGTGGAACGGTACCAGCGACAGCTTGAACGCCAGACCGATCAGCATCATGCCCAGGCCCAGTTGCGCCAGTGAGCTTGGCAGGCCGGTGGCCGCGAGGGCCTGGCCGATACCGACGAAGCTCAGGCTGCCGGAGTCGGCGTAGAGCAGGGCCATACCAAACAACAGGAACGCAGAACCGGCGGCCGACAGCACCATGTACTTGATACCGGCTTCCAGCGAACGCTTGTTGAAGAAGGCATACGCCACCAGACCGTAGACCGGTACCGAGAGCAGTTCCAGACCGATGAACAACCCGGCCAGGTGCTGCGCGCTGACCAGTACCAGGCCACCGGCGGCGGCCATCAGGATCAGCAGGTAAAGTTCTTCACGGTTGCCCGGGTAACCCGAACCGCCATCGCCGAGGTAGGCGTGGGCGAGGGTCACACAAGCGAGGGTGGCGACCAGGATCAGCGCCATGTACAGGCAAGCGAAGGTGTCGATCTGCAGCAATGGAGTCACGGCCAGAGGCGCGACTTTCAGGGCTGGCAGGATCGACAGCAACGCCAGGTTCAGACCCGCCACGGAAATCAGGAAGGTCTGCGAGTGGTTGCGGCGCCAGGCGATTGCCAGCATCACCACGATGATCGTGGCGCTGGTGATCAACAACGGCGCAAGCGCGATAAAGTGTTGAGTCGTGAATTCCATAGCGCTCTTACCGGGCCGAAGCGAGTTGAGTGAAGGCGGTGCCGAGCCATTGCTGCACGCCATGCATCGTCGCAGCAGAGGTATCGAGGAACGGTTGCGGGTACACGCCGATGTAAATCAGCAGCGCCGCCAGACCGACCACCATGATCAGTTCGCGACCATCCATGCCATGCAGCACCGCGTCCGATTTGGACGGGCCGAAGTAGGCACGGTGGATCATGATCAGCGAGTAGACCGAACCGAACACCAGGCCGGACGTCGCGATGATAGTGATCCATGGGGCGGCCGGGAACGTGCCGATCAGGATCAGGAACTCACCCACAAAGTTACCGGTACCCGGCAAGCCCAGGGACGCGGCTGCGAAGAACAGGCTGACGGCTGGCAGGTAAGCGATCTTCGACCACAGGCCACCCATCTCACGCATGTCACGGGTGTGAGTGCGCTCGTACAGTTGACCACTGAGGATAAAGAGTGCCGCCGCCGACAGACCGTGCGCCAGCATCTGCATGACCGCGCCCTGCAGTGCCAGTTGGCTGCCGGAGTAGATGCCGATCAACACGAAACCCATGTGGGAAACGGAGGAGTAGGCGATCAGACGCTTGATGTCGGTCTGGGCGAAGGCCAGGAACGCACCGTAGAAGATCCCGATCAGACCCAGGGTCATGGCGATCGGCGCGAACTCGGCCGAGGCATTCGGGAACAGCGGCAGGGCGAAACGCAGCAGACCGTAAGCCGCCGTCTTCAACAAGATACCGGCCAGGTCGACCGAACCCGCGGTCGGCGCCTGGGCGTGAGCGTCAGGCAACCAGGAGTGGAACGGCACCACCGGCAGTTTCACCGCGAAGGCGATGAAGAAGCCGAGCATCAGGATGTACTCGGTGGTCAGCGACATCTTGGTTTTCAACAGGTCGGCGTAGTTGAAGGTAATCACGCCGGTGTCGTTGAAGTTGACCAGGACCAGACCCAGGATCGCCACCAACATGATCAGGCCGGAAGCCTGAGTGAAGATGAAGAACTTGGTCGCCGCGTAGATCCGGGTTTTCTTGCCGTCCGAAGAACTGTGACCCCAGAGCGCGATGAGGAAGTACATCGGCACCAGCATCATTTCCCAGAAGAAGAAGAACATGAACAGGTCGAGGGCGAGGAACACGCCGACGACACCGCCCAGGATCCACATCAGGTTCAAGTGGAAGAAGCCAACGTGACGCTGGATCTCTTTCCACGAGCAGAGTACCGAGAGGATACCCAGCAGACCGGTCAGCAGGATCATCAACAGCGACAGGCCGTCGAGGGCCAGGTGCACGCTGATGCCGAAGCGCTCGATCCAGATGTGCTTGAACTCAAGCACCCAGGTCGGATCGGCGCCAGGTGCCGGAGCAAATGAATAATTACCGTGGGCCCACAGCCAGAGGCCGAGCGCGAGTTCCAGGGTCATGGTCAACAGCGCAATCCAGCGGGGGAGGGTAGCGCCGAAGCGCTCACCCATCCAGCACAGCAGGCCGCCGATGAAGGGGATCAGGATTAGCCAAGGCAGAATCATGACGGGCTCAATTCCTTTCGCAAGTTCGCAAGGTTCATATCAGACCGCTACCAGCACGATGGCGCCGATGACCAGCACGGAGCCGGCTGCCATCGATGCCGCGTACCAACGCAGTTGACCGGTTTCGGTACGGCTCAGGGCGGTGTGACCACCTTTGGCCATACGCGGGATCAGACCGATGGTCTGGTCGAGCGGGTCTCTGCGCAGTGCGTGGCTGATCGCAAGGTATGGCTTGACGAACAGTTTGTCGTAGATCCAGTCGAAGCCCCAGGCAGCGAACCACCAGGCCGAAAGGAAGCGGCCGATGCCGCTGTTGGCGATTGCAGTGACGAAACGACGCTTGCCGAGGAACAGCAGCGCGGCCAGCAGGATCCCGGCCAGGGCGATGGCGCCCGACGCGATTTCCAGACTGTGCTTGGCTTCGCCGCCGGCATGGCCGACGCTTTCCGGCAGCACGCCGTGCAGCGGTGGAACGATCATCGCGCCAATGGCGGTAGACAATACGATCAGCACCGACAGTGGCAGCCAGTGAGCGATGCCGTGACCGGCGTGCGCTTCGGTCTTCGCTTCACCGTGGAACGCGATGAAGATCAGGCGGAAGGTGTACAGCGACGTCATGAACGCACCGACCAGACCTGCGTAAAGCAGACCGTGGTTGCCGCTGGCGAACGCTTCCCAGAGGATTTCGTCCTTGGAGTAGAAGCCTGCGGTCACCAGTGGCAGGGCAGACAATGCCGCGCCGCCGACGATGAAGCTGGCGTAGGCCAGTGGCAGTTTCTTCCACAGGCCGCCCATCTTGAAGATGTTCTGCTCGTGGTGGCAGGCAACGATCACCGCACCGGATGCAAGGAACAGCAGCGCCTTGAAGAAGGCGTGGGTCATCAGGTGGAAGATCGCGCCATCCCATGCGCCAACGCCCAAGGCCAGGAACATGTAGCCGATCTGGCTCATGGTCGAGTAGGCGAGGATACGTTTGATGTCGGTCTGAACCAGTGCGGCAAAACCGGCGAGGACCAGGGTGACACCGCCGACAACGCCGACCAGGTGCAGGATATCCGGCGCCAGGGCAAACAGGCCGTGAGTACGGGCGATCAGGTAGACACCGGCGGTCACCATGGTTGCGGCGTGGATCAGTGCCGAAACCGGAGTAGGACCGGCCATCGCGTCCGCCAGCCAGGTTTGCAGCGGCAGTTGCGCGGATTTACCGACAGCGCCGCCCAGCAGCATCAGGGTCGCCATGACCATCCAGAAGTCGCCAGCCTGGAATTTCTGCGGCGCCAGAACCAGCAGCTCCTGGATGTTCAGCGTGCCCAATTGTGCAAACAGGATGAACAGGCCGATGGCCATGAACACGTCGCCGATACGGGTCACGATGAAGGCTTTCAGTGCCGCGTTACCGTTGTTGCGGTTGCTGTAGTAGAAACCGATCAACAGGTACGAGCACAGGCCTACGCCTTCCCAACCGAAGTACAGGAACAACAGGTTATCGCCCAGGACCAGGAACAGCATGCTGGCGATAAACAGGTTGGTGTAGGCGAAGAAGCGCGAGTATCCGGCTTCACCGCGCATGTACCAGGACGCGAACAGGTGGATCAGGAAGCCGACGCCGACCACCACACCGAGCATGGTCAGGGACAGACCATCCAGGTACAGCGCAAAGTTAGGCGTAAAGCCTTCCACCGCCATCCACTGCCACAACACCATGGTGTAGTGACCGCCGTCAGGTGGCGCGACGTTGAATTGCCAGATCACATAAGCCGTGACGATGGCCGACAAGCCGATGGAACCGACGCCGATCAGCGCCGACAGGTTTTCCGAAAAGCGGCCGCGTGAGAACGACAGCAGCAGGAAACCTATGAGAGGGAATACGAAAGTCAGATAGAGAAGATTCATCCGCGCATCTCGCTGGCAGCGTCGATATCGAGAGTGTGGAAGCGGCGATACAGCTGCAACAGAATCGCCAGGCCAATACTGGCCTCGGCGGCTGCCAGGCTGATCACCAGGATGAACATGATCTGTCCATCTGGCTGCGCCCAGCGGCTACCGGCAACGATGAAGGCCAGTGCGGAGGCATTCATCATGACCTCCAGGCTCATCAGCACGAAGAGAATGTTGCGGCGGACCATCAGGCCGACCAGACCGAGGCAGAACAGGATGCCGGCGACCGCCAGACCATGCTCCATAGGGATAGCAGGCATCGTCATTGCTCCTTGGCTTCGTTGCGGCCCAAGTGGAACGCCGTGACGGCTGCGGCGAGCAGCAACATCGAGGCGAGTTCGACCACCAGCAGGTAAGGACCGAACAGGCTGATGCCTACGGCCTTGGCGTCTACGGTGGTGTGGCCGATGGCCTGGCCGCTGTCGTGGCTGAACAGTACGTACAGCAGTTCAACCAGCAGCAGGGTGCCGAGCGCGACCGGGCCGAGCCAGATGCCGGGCTTGAGCCAGACGCGCTCTTGCTGAACCGAGGCGGGGCCCAGGTTCAGCATCATCACCACGAACACGAACAGCACCATGATGGCGCCAGCGTAGGCGATCACTTCCAGCACACCGGCAAACGGTGCGCCGAGGGCGAAAAAGGTCATCGCCACGGCAATCAGCGAAATGATCAGGTAGAGCAGGGCGTGCACAGGGTTGGTGTTGGTGATCACGCGAAGCGTGGACACAACAGCGATACCCGATGCGAAATAGAAAGCGAATTCCATCTTTCTTCCTTAAGGCAGCAAGCTCTTCACGTTGATCGGTTCGGCTTCATTCTGCGCGGCGCCTTTCGGCTTACCGGCAATCGCCATACCTGCAACACGATAGAAGTTGTAATCAGGGTTTTTGCCGGGGCCGGAGATCAGCAGATCTTCTTTCTCGTACACCAGGTCCTGACGTTTGAACTCGGCCATCTCGAAATCCGGTGTCAGCTGGATCGCGGTGGTCGGGCAGGCTTCCTCGCAGAGGCCGCAGAAAATGCAGCGCGAGAAGTTGATACGGAAAAACTCCGGGTACCAGCGACCGTCATCGGTTTCAGCTTTCTGCAGCGAGATGCAACCGACCGGGCACGCCACGGCGCACAAGTTGCAGGCTACACAACGCTCTTCGCCATCAGGGTCGCGGGTCAGCACGATACGGCCACGGAAGCGCGGCGGCAGGTACACCGCCTCTTCCGGGTATTGCAGCGTGTCGCGCTTGCGGAAGGCGTGGCCGAAGATCATCACCAGGCTGCGAAGCTGGGTGAAGAAGCCATGCACGATGTCAAATATGTACTTCATGATTCTCTATCCTCACTGAGCCGCGACGGCGGGCGTGTTGAGCAACACGATCGCAGCGGTCACCAGCATGTTGACGAGGGTCAGCGGCAGGCAGAACTTCCAGCTGAAATCCATCACTTGGTCATACCGTGGGCGCGGAATCGAGGCGCGCAGCAGGATGAAGAACATGATGAAGAACGCGGTTTTCAGTGCGAACCAGATGAACGGGATCTGCGGCAGAATGCCGAACGGACCGTGCCAGCCCCCGAAGAACAACGTCACCAGCAGCGCCGAAATCAACACGATGCCGATGTACTCACCGACGAAGAACATGCCCCATTTCATGCCGGCGTATTCAATGTGGTAACCGTCGGCCAGTTCCTGCTCCGCTTCCGGCTGGTCGAACGGGTGACGGTGAGTCACGGCGACGCCGGCAATGAAGAACGTCAGGAAACCGAAGATCTGCGGGATGACGAACCACAGGTTCTGGGCTTGATATTCAACGATGTCGCGCATGTTGAACGAGCCAACCTGGATCACGATGCCCATCAGCGACAGGCCCATGAACACTTCGTACGACACGGTTTGCGCCGAGGCCCGCAAGCTGCCCAACAGGGCGAACTTGTTGTTACTCGACCAGCCGGCGAACAGCACCGCGTAGACCGACAGACCGGCCATGGCGAAGAAGAACAGGATGCCGATGTTGATGTCCGCCACACCCCAGGTCGGGGTGATCGGGATGATCGCGAAGGCAATCAGCAAGGCGCTCATGGCCACGACCGGCGCCAAGGTGAAGATCACTTTGTCGGCGAACGGCGGGGTCCAGTCTTCCTTGAAGAACATCTTGATCATGTCGGCCGCGATCTGGAACGCGCCGAACGGGCCGACGCGGTTCGGACCGTAACGGTCCTGCCAGAGGGCGAGCAAACGACGCTCGACCCAGCTCAACAGCGCGCCGCACACCACCACAGCGAGCAGAATCACGATGGCCTTGAGGATCGCGATGATCACGTCAATCACTTCAGGCGTGAACCAGGTCATTGAGCTGCCTCCTGCAGACCGTCAACGGATTTGCCAAAGATCGCCGGCGGAATGCCCGCAATACCGGCCGGCAATGCGACCAGGCCGGCACCCAGCTCTTCGTTGATGCGCAGCGGCAGACGCAAGGTCTGGCCAGCAACACTCAAACTCAGCAGAGCGCCGTCATTGACACCCAAACGGTCGGCTTCGGATTTGGCCAGCGACACGTAAGCGGCCGGGATGCGTTCCTGAACCGGTGCGGCTTTGGAAGAGTTCTCTTCGCTGCCGAACAGGTGGAAGAACGGCACAACCTGCCAGGTGCCCGGAGCCGGGTTGAACGCGCGAGGAACACTGGCGAACCAGTTCAGCGAGTCACCGGTGCTTTCGATCAGGCGAGTGCCCGGGTCGCCAGCGCGGATGTGACCACCGACTTCGTCCTGGAACTTGTTCCAGGCTTGCGGCGAGTTCCAGCCCGGCGACCAGGCGAATGGCACTTGCTGACGCGGTTCGACCGAGCCCGAGTAACCTTCCATGGAGAACGAGAACGCCGTGTCGTTGTCCTGGGAAGTACGCGGTTCGTGCACGCTGATGTCGGCGCGCATGGCGGTACGACCGGAGTAACGCAGCGGTTCGCGAGCCAGTTTCAGGCCTTTGATGCGGAACGCGGCGGACGGTGCGGCGCTGACGATGCCGGCCAGTTGCGGAGTGCTTGCAGCACAGGCAGCGGTGACGTGGTCCAGTTGGGTCCAGTCGATCGGCTGGTTCAACAGGGTGGCGCGCAGGGCATGCAGCCAGCGCCAGCCTTCGTGAACCATGATGCTTGCGTCGAGGTAAGTCGGGTCGAAGACCTGGAAGAAGCGCTGGGCGCGGCCTTCCTGGCTGACCAGCGTACCGTCGCCTTCAGCGAAGCTGGCCGCTGGCAGAACCAGGTGCGCGCGATCGCTGGTGGCGGTCTTCTGATGGTCTGCCACGATCACCACTTTCGCGGCGTTCAGGGCAGCATCGACCTTGGCTTTGTCGGTACGGGTGTACAGATCGTTTTCCAGCACGACGATGGCGTCGGCCTTGCCGTCGATCACCGCTTGCAGGGCTGCGTCGACCGATTCACCACCGAGCATGGCCAGGCCGAGGCTGTTGGCCTCTGGCACGATCAGGCTGATGGAACCGTTCTTCTCGCGCAGCTTCAGGGCTTTGGCGATGTTTGCCGCGGCTTCGATCAGCGCCTTGGAACCCAGCGAGGTACCGGCAATGATCAGCGGACGCTTGGCGGCGAGCAGGGCGTCGGCAATGCGCTTGGCCAGTTCCAGAGCTTCAGCGTCCAGGCCTTCAACGGCAGGCGCGCTGGCGTCGAGGGCGTGAGCCACGGCGAAACCGATGCGGGCCAGGTCGTCTGGCGCGGCGTGAACGCATTCTTCAGCGATGTCGTCGAGCTTGGTTTCAGCCAGGCTGGCAATGAACAGCGGGTTCAGAGCGTTCTGACCGATGTTCTTCACGGCGGCGTCGAGCCAAGGCTGAACGCGCATGGCGTCGGCCATGTCTTCGGCTTTGCCTTTGACCGATTGACGCAGGGACAGGGCCATGCGCGCAGCGGTCTGGGTCAGGTCTTCACCGAGGACGAAGATCGCATCGTGGTCTTCGATGTCGCGCATGTTCGGGATCGGCAGCGGGCTGTCTTTGAGCACCTGCATGACCAGACGAATGCGTTCCAGCTCGGCGGCTTCGATACCGGAGTAGAAGTGCTCGGCGCCGACCAGTTCGCGCAACGCGTAGTTGCTTTCGAGGCTGGCACGTGGCGAACCGATACCGACGATGTTGCGACCGCGCAGCAGGTCGGCCGCTTTATCCAGCGCTTCGTCGAGGGTCAGCTTGGCGCCGTTGGCCAGCAATGCCTGACGCGGGCGATCCTTGCGATTGACGTAGCCATAGCCGAAACGGCCACGGTCGCACAGGAAGTACTGGTTTACCGAACCGTTGAAACGGTTTTCGATACGACGCAGTTCACCGTAGCGTTCGCCCGGGGAGATGTTGCAACCGCTGGAGCAGCCATGGCAGATGCTCGGCGAGAACTGCATGTCCCACTTACGGTTGTAGCGCTCGGAGTGAGTCTTGTCGGTGAACACACCGGTCGGGCAGACCTCGGTGAGGTTGCCGGAGAACTCGCTTTCCAGGGTGCCGTCTTCAACGCGACCGAAGTACACGTTGTCGTGGGCGCCGAATACACCGAGGTCGGTGCCGCCAGCGTAGTCTTTATAGAAGCGCACGCAGCGGTAGCAAGCGATGCAGCGGTTCATTTCGTGGGAAATGAACGGGCCCAGTTGCTGGTTCTGGTGGGTACGCTTGGTGAAGCGATAACGGCGCTCGTTGTGGCCGGTCATCACCGTCATGTCTTGCAGGTGGCAGTGACCGCCTTCTTCACAGACCGGGCAGTCGTGAGGGTGGTTGGTCATCAGCCATTCAACGACGCTGGCGCGAAACACTTTCGCTTCTTCGTCGTCAATGGAGATCCAGCTGCCGTCGGTGGCGGGGGTCATGCAGGACATGACGATCCGACCACGCTTGTCGTTTTCGTCGGTGTACTGCTTGACCGCGCACTGGCGGCAAGCGCCAACGCTGCCTAGGGCTGGGTGCCAGCAGAAATAAGGGATATCGAGGCCTAGCGACAGACATGCCTGTAACAGGTTGTCTGCCCCATCGACTTCGAGCTCTTTGCCGTCTACGTGGATAGTGGCCATGGTTCAAAGTTCTTCGTTGGCCCGGTGTCAGCGGGCGTGGCTAATGGAATCTTGTTATTCGCGTGAATCAACACAGCCGTTCAAGGCGTCATCACACGAGAAGGCGAAGGGCACGGACCCTTCGCCTTTTTTAAGCGTTTACGCGCCGACTACGATCGGCCTTGCCAGAGGCGGGACGACGGCGCTGGTAGGCGCGATGCCGGCTTCGAACTCATGGCGGAAGTATTTGATTGCGCTGCCCAACGGCTCCACGGCGCCCGGTGCGTGAGCACAGAAGGTCTTGCCTGGGCCGAGGAAACCGACCAGACCCAGCAGGGTCTCGATATCGCCGGCTTGCCCTTCACCGTTCTCGATCGCACGCAGCAGCTTGACGCTCCACGGCAAACCGTCACGGCACGGGGTGCAGAAGCCGCAGGATTCGCGGGAGAAGAACTCTTCCATGTTGCGCAGCAGGGAAACCATGTTGACGCTGTCGTCCACCGCCATGGCCAGGCCGGTACCCATACGGGTGCCCACTTTGGCGATGCCGCCGGCGTACATTTGTGCGTCCAGGTGTTCCGGTAACAGGAAACCGGTACCGGCGCCGCCAGGCTGCCAGCACTTGAGCTTGTAACCGTCGCGCATGCCGCCGGCGTAGTCTTCGAACAACTCGCGACCGGTAACGCCGAACGGCAACTCCCACAGGCCCGGGTTCTTGACCTTGCCGGAGAAGCCCATGAGCTTGGTGCCCATGTCTTCACTGCCTTCGCGCGCCAACGATTTGTACCAGTCCACGCCGTCGGCAATGATCGCCGGCACGTTGCACAGGGTTTCAACGTTGTTCACGCAGGTCGGCTTGCCCCACACGCCAACGGCGGCAGGGAAGGGCGGCTTGGAGCGCGGGTTGGCGCGGCGACCTTCGAGGGAGTTGATCAGTGCGGTTTCTTCACCGCAGATGTAACGCCCGGCGCCGGTGTGGACGAACAGCTCGAAATCGAAGCCGCTGCCCAGAATGTTTTTACCCAGCAGGCCCGCTGCCTTGGCTTCTTCCACGGCACGGTTCAGGTGCTTGGCGGCGGTGGTGTATTCGCCACGCAGGAAGATGTAGCCACGGTAGGTTTTCAGCGCGCGAGCACTGATCAGCATGCCTTCGATCAGCAGATGGGGCAGTTGCTCCATCAGCATGCGGTCTTTCCAGGTGTTCGGCTCCATTTCATCCGCGTTGCACAGCAAGTAGCGGATGTTGATGGATTCGTCTTTAGGCATCAGGCCCCACTTAACACCCGTGGGGAAGCCTGCACCGCCGCGACCTTTAAGGCCGGCGTCTTTCACGGTCTGGACGATGTCGTCCTGAGCCATGTCGGCGAAGGCTTTGCGCGCAGCCGCGTAACCGTTCTTGGCCTGGTACTCGTCGAGCCAGACAGCTTCGCCGTCGTCACGCAGACGCCAGGTCAGCGGATGAGTCTCGGCCGACCGCTTGATGCGGTTGGCAGGACCGAAGGAAGTCAGGGTCATACGTAGCCCTCGAGCAATTTGGCGACGCCGGCAGGCTGCACATCACCGAAAGTGTCGTCGTCGATCATCAACGCCGGCGCCTTGTCGCAGTTGCCGAGGCAGCAGACCGGCAGCAGGGTGAAACGACCGTCGGCGGTGGTCTGACCCAGGCCGATGCCCAGATTGCTCTGGATTTCGCTGACCACGGATTCATGGCCGCCGATGTAGCAGACCATGCTGTCGCAGACGCGAATGATGTGACGGCCTACTGGCTGACGGAAGATCTGGCTATAGAACGTCGCCACGCCTTCAACGTCGCTGGCCGGGATGCCGAGAATTTCGCCGATGGCGTAGAGCGCGCCATCAGGTACCCAGCCACGTTCCTTCTGGACGATCTTCAGGGCTTCGATCGACGCCGCGCGCGGGTCTTCGTAGTGATGCAGCTCGTGCTCGATGGCCGAGCGCTCGGTTTCGCTCAGGGCGAAACGGTCTGTCTGGATAAGCGTGCTGTTCATGCTTAGCGGTCCACGTCGGCCATAACGAAATCGATACTACCCAGGTACGCGATCAAGTCCGCGACCATGCTGCCTTTGATCACCGAAGGGATCTGCTGCAGATGCGGGAAGCTTGGGGTGCGAATCCGGGTGCGGTAGCTCATGGTGCCGCCATCGCTCGTTAGGTAATAACTGTTGATGCCCTTGGTCGCTTCAATCATCTGGAAGGATTCGTTGGCCGGCATGACCGGGCCCCACGAAACTTGCAGGAAGTGCGTGATCAGGGTCTCGATGTGCTGCAGGGTGCGCTCTTTCGGCGGCGGCGTGGTCAGCGGGTGATCCGCCTTGTACGGGCCTTCCGGCATGTTGCGCATGCACTGCTCGATGATCTTCAGGCTCTGGCGCATTTCTTCGACACGCACGATGCAACGGTCGTAGGCATCGCCATTGGCCGCCAGCGGCACTTCGAATTCGAAGTTCTCGTAACCGGAGTACGGGCGAGCCTTACGCAGGTCGAAATCGCAACCCGTCGAACGCAGGCCGGAACCGGTGACACCCCATTCCAGGGCTTCTTTGGTGTTGTAGGCGGCGACGCCGATGGTCCGGCCACGCAGGATGCTGTTGTCCAGTGCGGCTTTCTGGTATTCGTCCAGACGCTTTGGCATCCACTCGATGAAGTCTTTCACCAGTTTTTCCCAGCCGCGCGGCAGGTCGTGAGCGACGCCACCGATGCGGTACCAGGCCGGGTGCAGACGGAAGCCGGTAATGGCTTCGATCACCGTGTACGCCTTCTGACGGTCGGTGAACGTGAAGAACACCGGGGTCATGGCGCCGACGTCCTGGATGTAAGTCCCCAGGAACAGCAGGTGGCTGGTGATCCGGAAGAACTCGGCCATCATGATGCGGATGGTGTCGACCTTGTCCGGAACCTTGATCCCGGCGAGTTTCTCGACCGCGAGCACGTACGGCAGGTTGTTCATCACGCCGCCGAGGTAGTCGATACGGTCGGTGTACGGAATGAAACTGTGCCAGGACTGACGCTCGGCCATCTTCTCGGCACCACGGTGGTGGTAACCGACGTCCGGCACGCAGTCGACGATCTCTTCACCGTCCAGCTGCAGAATGATGCGGAACGCACCGTGCGCGGAAGGGTGGTTAGGACCGAGGTTGAGGAACATGTAGTCCTCGTTCGCACCAGAACGCTTCATGCCCCAGTCTTCAGGCTTGAAGCGCGCGGCTTCTTCCTCAAGCTGTTGCTTGGCCAGGGTCAGGCTGAACGGGTCGAACTCGGTGGCGCGGGCCGGGAAGTCCTTGCGCAGCGGGTGACCTTCCCAGGTCGGCGGCATCATGATGCGGGTCAGGTGCGGGTGACCGGCAAAGTTGATGCCGTACATGTCCCACACTTCACGCTCGTACCAGTTGGCGTTCGGCCAGATGCCGGTCACGGTCGGCACGCTGAGGTCGCTCTCGGACAAGGCGACCTTGATCATTACGTCACTATTACGTTCGATCGACATCAAGTGATAGAACACAGTGAAGTCGGCGCCGCTTGGCAGCCCTTGACGCTTGGTGCGCAGACGCTCGTCCACGCCGTGCAGGTCATAGAGCATGACGTACGGCTTGGGCAGGTTGCGCAGGAAGGTCAGGACTTCGACGAGTTTGGCGCGGGCAACCCAAAGCACCGGCATGCCGGTGCGGGTAGGCTGGGCGGTGAACGCCTCGGGGCCAAAACGGTTGTTCAGTTCGACGACCACATCCTGGTCGTCTGCCTTATAAGGCGGGATGTACAGAGCACTGCCTGTAGTCATGGTTATTTATCGCTTTCGGTCAACGTAAAGAATGAAGCCAGTGTCTCGTTCTATTAAAGAAGCAGATCTGGATCAGACTTCGTCGGGGCTGCGCAGGTTGGTGACTGCGATTCGCTGTTCGCGGCGCTGTTCCTTTTGCGAAGGCATCTCGGCGCGGTACACGCCTTGATCGCCGACGACCCAGGAAAGCGGGCGACGCTCCTGTCCAATCGACTCTTGCAAGAGCATCAAGCCTTGCAGAAAAGCTTCAGGGCGGGGCGGGCAGCCAGGCACGTAGACGTCCACGGGCAGGAACTTGTCCACCCCTTGAACGACAGAGTAGATGTCGTACATGCCACCGGAGTTGGCGCACGAACCCATGGAGATAACCCACTTAGGTTCGAGCATTTGCTCGTAGAGACGCTGAATGATCGGCGCCATCTTGATGAAGCAGGTACCGGCGATAACCATGAAATCCGCCTGACGCGGCGATGCCCGGATAACCTCGGCGCCAAAGCGCGCGATGTCGTGGGGCGCCGTGAAGGCGGTGGTCATTTCCACGTAGCAGCACGAAAGACCGAAGTTGTACGGCCACAGGGAGTTCTTGCGCCCCCAGTTGATCGTGCCGTTAAGCACGTCTTCGAGCTTGCCCATGAAAATGTTTTTGTGAACTTGATCTTCTAACGGATCGGAAACGGTTTCCCGCTCGCCAATCGGATACTGCTCGTTAGGAGCATCGGGGTCGATCCTGGTGAGATTGTATTGCATTGCCAAAGCCTCATTGTTTCAGCTTCGCCTGCCGCTTGCGACGAGCTTCCGGAGCCCAGTCAAGGGCGCCCACTCGGAACAGGTAGACAAGACCTGCCAACAGAATTGCTATGAAAACGAGAGCTTCGACGAATCCGGTCCAGCCGCTTTCGCGGACGGACACAGACCAGGCAAAGAGAAAAAGGGCTTCGATATCGAAGATCACGAAGAGCATCGCGACCAGATAGAATTTGGCTGAGAGCCGCAAGCGGGCGCCACCTGTGGGTAGCATGCCGGACTCGAACGGTTCGTTTTTGCTGCGGCCCCAGGCTTTTGACCCGAGGAGGCTGGAGACGCCGAGCATGAAGGCGCAAAGGCCGACGACGCCCAGAAGGAAAATGGCAAAGCCCCAGTTGTGGGCCATGAGTCCTGTCGCTTCGGGCATGCTGGTAATCCTTAACAGAGAGCAAAGGTCTCTGAGCTTGAAAAGAAATAAAGCAGTGACGATATGTCGCAGCAATCAATCCCGCTGATTTTATGGCACAACACCGTGCAAGTAAAATTCCTATAGCGAAATTATTTATAGGAATAAGGACATAGCACACCTCCAAAGCCCCGCAGCCCATGCGGTTCGGGCATTAGCCGGGATTTCATCAATTATGTTTTGTAGGGAATGTAACGAACATAGTTGCGGCTAAATGATAATCAATATTGTTTGGATCGTTTTTTAAACTGTTTAACGGGTGGGTGGCCGGGAAGTTGTCTTATATGCGCGTTATTGCAAGTAGCGAGCGGGGTCGTTTTACCGTGTTTTCCTGATCAGGAAACTGCTCTGAATCAGGGTTTTTGCCCGGACAGCCGTCGTCCCGTAGGAGCTGTCGAGTGAAACGAGGCTGCGATCTTTTGATCTTGTTTTTGAAAAGCAAAATCAAAAAATCGCAGCCTCGTTTCACTCGACAGCTCCTACAGGGGTTTCTGGTGTTGGTGAAATCACAGGCAAAAAAAACGCCCCGAACCAGTCGGGGCGTCAGATGTGCGGCGTTGCGGTTAGCTTTCTATTCGGTCCGCAACGGCCGTTTGCTCAGGTGAAGCAGATCAGTGGAACTGTTCTTCTTCAGTCGAACCGGTCAGCGCGGTCACCGAAGACGAGCCACCTTGAATCACGGTGGTCATGTCGTCGAAGTAGCCGGTGCCCACTTCCTGCTGGTGAGCCACGAAGGTGTAACCCTTGGCAGCGTCAGCGAACTCTTGCTCTTGCAGCTTCACGTAGGCAGTCATGTCGTTACGGGCGTAGTCGTGCGCCAGGTTGAACATGCTGTGCCACATGTTGTGAATGCCGGCCAGGGTGATGAACTGGTGCTTGTAACCCATGGCGGACAGTTCGCGCTGGAACTTGGCGATGGTCGCGTCGTCCAGGTTTTTCTTCCAGTTGAAGGAAGGCGAGCAGTTGTACGACAGCAGTTGGTCCGGGTATTCCTTTTTGATCGCTTCGGCGAAGCGACGAGCCTCGTCCAGATCCGGCTTGGCGGTTTCGCACCAGATCAGGTCGGCGTACGGTGCGTAGGCCAGGCCGCGGGAGATCGCTTGGTCGAGACCAGCGCGCACTTTGTAGAAACCTTCCTGAGTACGTTCGCCAGTCACGAACTCTTTGTCATACGGGTCGCAATCGGAGGTCAGCAGGTCAGCCGCGTTAGCGTCGGTACGAGCCAGAATGATGGTCGGCGTGCCGGCAACGTCAGCCGCCAGACGAGCAGCGGTCAGCTTCTGTACAGCTTCCTGGGTAGGAACCAGTACCTTGCCGCCCATGTGGCCGCATTTTTTCACGGAAGCCAGTTGGTCTTCGAAGTGAACGCCAGCGGCGCCTGCTTCGATCATGCTTTTCATCAGCTCGTAAGCGTTCAGTACGCCGCCGAAACCGGCTTCGGCGTCAGCCACGATTGGAGCGAAGTAGTCGATGTAGCCTTCGTCGCCCGGGCCTTTGCCGGCTTTCCACTGGATCTGGTCAGCACGACGGAAGGAGTTGTTGATGCGCTTGACCACGGTTGGAACCGAATCCACCGGGTACAGCGACTGGTCCGGGTACATCGATTCGGCGGAGTTGTTGTCCGCCGCGACTTGCCAGCCCGACAGGTAGATCGCCTGGATACCGGCTTTAACTTGTTGTACAGCCTGGCCGCCGGTCAGGGCGCCCATGCAGTTGACGAAATCTTTCTCTGGACGGAAGGACGGCTTGGCGCCTTGGGTTACCAGGTTCCAAAGCTTCTCGGCGCCCAATTTTGCAAAGGTGTGCTCAGGTTGAACCGAGCCACGCAGGCGGACGACGTCAGCAGCGGAGTAAGCGCGTGTCACGCCTTTCCAGCGTGGGTTTTCAGCCCAATCTTTTTCGAGGGCTGCAATTTGCTGTTCGCGTGTCAGTGCCATGGAGATAAACCTCGTCGCATAGGTCTGGGTGGAAAATTCCTGCTCCTGCCAAATACGCATTAGAAGCGTAAAAGGCTGCTCGCTGACCAGAAGCTTAGGTGGTCAAGTCGGATTCGGCGGGGATGGCGACGGGATGAACGATGGGCTCGAGGGGAAGTGAGCAGGTAAGGGCGAACTGGCGAGCGCATTCGGGCGTCGTGGGCCTTGGTACGAACTTCAGTGTGGAGCCGGGTTACCTAATACGCTTCCGTCCCTCGGGACAACTTCGTTCCAGTCGGCAACCTCGTCAAACACACCTTGTGGGCGGTACAGACACGAAGCGGCTCGCGGGGTAGGTGCGAACGGCGCCTCGAAGGCCCTTGCCAGGGCCCCTGATTAGCGGGAGCGAGGCCATCATGCCTTTGCTTTTTTGTATCGTCAAACGTTTTGTAGTGCTTTTTTTTAGGCACTACATCTTTGGTCTAATACGACTAATCAGTCAGTTTTCGGTGGTTTAGTCCAAAGTATCGACTTTCACCCGCAGGGTCATGTCATCGCGACCCTGAGTCGAGTAGCTGCGGGTCTGGCCCTGTTTGTCGGCCTGAGTCTGGCGGTTTACGCCGGCCAGGGTGATCCATTCACCCAGTCGTCCCGTGACAGTTGTGTCGGTACTTTGCACATTCACTACATCGGGACGTTCCTGGCTCATGCGGTCACGATTGGTACTGATCGCCAAGTGAACGATGTCTCCGGTGACGCTGGCGGTGACGTAGAAACCCTGGGTGACGTTGCGGTATTCGGTCTGGCTTCGCAGATCGCCGTAGGAATCGGTCTGAGTGCTGGTGAGCGGAACGCTTTGGCCGACCTGAATCAGTGCCGGTGCGCCTTCACTGGCCTGAATCTGCTGGATGCCGCCATCGCGGCTGTCGGTGCTGCGATTGATGATGCGGGTCTGGCTCGGCTTGGCGCCGTTGACCGAGTAACCCTGGTCGCCCTGGAAGTTGTTTTCGTTGGTGTCGACGGTGATCAGCAGGCGCTTGGGTTGGGTGTCGAGTTGCGTAATCAGGGCTTTAAGTTCGTCGATCTTGCGCTGATCGGCATTAACAATCAGTTGGTTGCCGTAGGCGCTGACCTGGCCATCCTTACCGATGAAATCCTGGGCCATCGGCAGCATGTCGGCACTGGTGCGGTAGTTCAAGGGCACGATCTCGGTGGCGGCCATGACCGAAAAACTGCAGGCCAGCAGCAGCGTGGTGAGCAGGGTGCGTAGGGACATATCCGTTATCTCCGACATCTTGAAGTGTTGATATTGCCAGTTTGTCGGCCCGGCGTGGGGCAAGTTGAATCGTAGACAGCAAAACGCCCCGGCATCCGAAGATGGCGGGGCGTTTTGTGGTGTTCTTTCAGGCTTTTGTGGCGAGGGGATTTATCCCCGTTCAGCTGCGCAGCAGTCGTCAAAACGTCGGATGCGGTACACCTGATGCGCTGTGGTTAGAGATTTTGGGGTCGCTTCGCGACCCAACGGGGATAAATCCCCTCGCCACAGATTAATCCCCCACCACAGGTATCAGGCCGAGTGCCGCACCATGTCCACATGCGGAATGCCTGCTTCCAGGAATTCTTCACTGACCAGGCTAAAGCCCAAGCGCTCATAGAACGCCGTGGCTTGTACCTGTGCGCTCAGCATCTGCTGCTTCAGTCCGCGCTTCTCGGCTTCACCGATCACCGCTTGCATCAGCGCATCGCCGACTTTCAATCCGCGCCAGTCTTTCAGTACCGACACCCGGCCGACGTGGCCGTCGGGCAGCAGGCGGGCGGTGCCAATCGGAAAGTCGCCTTCGAAGGCCAGAAAATGCACCGCCGTTGCGTCATCGGCATCCCATTCCAGCTCGGGCGGAACGGATTGCCCGGCGATGAACACCGTCTCACGAATGCGCCGGATCTCGGCGTTGTCCTTTTGCCAGTCTGCGACACGTACGTGAATTTTATTCATCAGCAAACCCCAGGCTTCCTTGCTTGACCAGTTCGCACAGCAAGCCGCGACCGTCTTCGTCGTTCAGCCAGTCGCCGAGGTTGTCGGTGTGCAGGGCGTCAGCGGCGCAGATCAGCTTCAGCAGCTCGCGCAGTTTGCCCGGCAGGTAACGGCTCTGGCCGCTGGCGAACAACAGCAGGTCGTCATCGACTTCGGACCAGGCCATGCGCGCGCTCGGGTTGCGAATCAGCACGGCGCCCTGTTCCAGGCTCGCGAGGAAGTCTTCTTCTTCGACTTCTTCGGGGCCGACGACCAGTTCCGGGTAGCGCGGCTCGGTCATGTACTGGCCGAACCAGGTCAGCAGCAGGCGCTCATCGCTCATGTGCTCGGCCAGCAACGCTTTCAGGCGATCAAGGGCGTCGTGCTGAATCTGGTGTGGATCGACCGCCGGCAGGGCGTCGGCATCGGTGTAGCGCTCTTCGTCGGTCAGGAACTGGCTAAGGAAGTCGGTGAAATGAGTCAGCACTTCAGAAGCGCTCGGGGCGCGGAAGCCGACCGAGTAGGTCATGCAGTCATCAATCGCAACGCCGCAATGGGCCAGGCGCGGCGGCAGGTAGAGCATGTCACCCGGCTCCAGAACCCACTCATCGGTGGCTTCGAATTCGGCGAGGATGCGCAGGTCCGCGTGTGGCAGAAGCTTGCTCTCGGAATCGCACATCTGACCGATTTTCCAGTTGCGCTTGCCGTGACCTTGCAGCAGGAACACATCGTAGTTATCGAAGTGCGGGCCGACGCTACCGCCCGGAGCAGCGAAGCTGATCATCACATCGTCAACGCGCCAGCTCGGCAGGAAGCGGAAGTTCTCCAGCAGTTCGCCGACTTCTGGCACGAACTGGTCGACTGCTTGAACCAGCAGGGTCCACTCGGTTTCCGGCAGTTTGCTGAATTCGTCTTCGGCGAACGGGCCGCGGCGCAATTCCCATGGACGCTCGCCGTGCTCGATCACCAGGCGCGATTCAACTTCTTCTTCCAGCGCCAGTCCGGCCAGTTCGTCAGGATCGATCGGGCTTTCGAAATCAGGGATCGCCTGGCGGATCAGCAGCGGTTTTTTCTGCCAGTAGTCGCGCAGGAATTCGCGCGCCGTGATGCCACCCAGAAGTTGAAGAGGAATATCAGGATTCATGTGTAACCTATTGAAAAAATGCACTTTTCAGACGGGAATAAAAACGCCCGGCGCTGCCGGGCGTCTCAAAAGGGTAAAACGGTCGATCAGATGCGTTTGGCTTGCTCTACAGCGTTGCCGATGTAGTTCGCCGGGGTGAGCAATTTCAGCTCGGCCTTGGCAGCCGCTGGCATGTCCAGACCGTCGATGAAAGTTTGCAGCGCTTCAGGGCTGATGCCCTTGCCACGGGTCAACTCTTTCAGCTTTTCGTACGGGTTTTCGATGTTGTAGCGGCGCATCACGGTCTGGATTGGCTCGGCCAATACTTCCCAGCACGCGTCCAGGTCGGCAGCAATCTTCTGAGCGTTGAGCTCCAGTTTGCTGATGCCCTTGAGGCTGGCTTCGTACGCGATCACGCTGTGGGCGAAGCCGACACCGAGGTTGCGCAGTACGGTGGAGTCAGTCAGGTCACGCTGCCAGCGGGAGATCGGCAGCTTGCTCGCCAAATGCTGGAACAGTGCGTTGGCGATGCCCAGGTTGCCTTCGGAGTTTTCGAAGTCGATCGGGTTGACCTTGTGCGGCATGGTCGATGAACCGATTTCGCCAGCGATGGTGCGCTGCTTGAAATACCCCAGGGAGATGTAGCCCCAGATGTCGCGGTCGAAGTCGATCAGGATGGTGTTGAAGCGCGCGATCGCGTCGAACAGCTCGGCGATGTAGTCGTGTGGTTCGATCTGCGTGGTGTACGGGTTGAAGCCCAGGCCCAGCTCGTCTTCGATAAAGGCGCGGGCGTTCTCTTCCCAATCGATCTCAGGGTAGGCCGACAGGTGAGCGTTGTAGTTGCCGACAGCGCCGTTGATCTTGCCCAGCAGCGGAACGGCAGCGACCTGAGCGATTTGACGCTCCAGACGGTAAACCACGTTCGCCAGCTCTTTGCCCAGGGTGGTCGGCGAAGCCGGTTGACCATGGGTGCGCGACAGCATTGGCACGTCAGCGAAACGGATGGCCAGTTCGCGGATGGCGTCGCAGGTCTGGCGCATCAGCGGCAGCATCACGTCATCACGGCCTTCGCGCAGCATCAGGGCGTGGGACAGGTTGTTGATGTCCTCGCTGGTGCAGGCAAAGTGGATGAATTCGCTGACAGCGGCCAGTTCCGGCAGCTTGGCCGCTTGCTCTTTGAGCAGGTACTCGATGGCTTTGACGTCGTGATTGGTGGTGCGCTCGATCTCTTTGACACGCTCAGCGTGCTCCAGAGCGAAGTTTTCCGCCAGGGTGTTCAGCACAGCGTTGGCTTCGGCGGAGAACGCCGGCACTTCGCTGATGCCAGGGTGAGCGGCCAGGCGCTGGAGCCAGCGCACTTCAACCAGAACGCGAGCACGGATCAGGCCGTATTCGCTGAAAATTGGGCGCAGGGCCTGGGTTTTGCCGGCGTAGCGGCCGTCAACAGGGGAAACCGCAGTGAGCGAAGAAAGCTGCATGGGGTGTTCTCGGACAGTCGGGCAACGAAATGGGGCGCGTATCATACATGAAAAAATCCGTCGGTCCGTTGCCAACTGACCAGCGTCTTACGCGTTACAAATTACAAAAGGTATTGCGGGCGCGGTTCAGCTGCTGCGCATCAGCGGGTAAAGCTCTTTCAGCAACTTGCGACGGCTGATCACCAGCTGCCAGCGATGACCGCCCAGCTGCCGCCACAGGCGCGCCGATCGAATCCCGGCCAGCAACAGGGCGCGGATCTTCGAAGCGTTACTCGGTTGTTGCAGGTTGCGCATGTCGCCATGGACCTGAATTCGCTGGCGCAGGGTGCTCAGGGTGTCCTGGTACAACGCACCGCAGGCAGCAATGACGTTTTCGTGCGCCGGGCCGAAGTGCTCGACCTGGGACTGAATCTGCGGCAGACGCTTGCCGATTACGTCCAGCATATCGTTGCGTTTGGCCAGCTGGCGCTCCAGCCCGAGCATCGCCAGCGCATAGCGCAGCGGTTCGCGCTGAAGGGTGCTTGGGTCGCGTTCCAGGGCGCCGATCAATGCGCGGTAACCTTCACGCAGATTGATGTCGTCGCCGCCGTACACTTCCAGGGTGTCTTTGGGGTCGCGAATCAGCAGGCTGCCGAGCATGCACGTCAGGCCGGCTTCGGCGGTCTGGCCGGTCTTGGCGATCTTGTCGACCAACACGGCGGCGAGGAACACGCCGCCCAGTGCTGTCAGTTGCTCCTGAGTCGGGTTCATTGCTGCTCGCCTTGAGCCGTGACTTTGCTGGTCCACGGCTCCGCGACTTCAATCACGCCGCCGCCGAGGCAGATTTCACCGTCGTAGAACACCACGGACTGGCCTGGGGTGACCGCGCGTTGCGGGTCATCGAAGGTCGCGCGGTAGCCGGTGGCAGTTTTTTCCAGCGTGCATGGCTGGTCGCTTTGGCGATAGCGGACTTTAGCGGTCAGCCGGCGCGGTTCGCTCAAGTCGATCGGGTTGACCCAATAGATGTCTGAAGCGAGCAGGGCGCGGGAGAATAGATACGGATGGTCGTTGCCCTGGCCAACGATCAATTCGTTGTGTTCCAGGTCTTTGATCAGCACGTACCAAGGCTCGTCACTAGCGTCTTTCAAGCCGCCAATGCCCAGGCCCTGACGCTGGCCGATAGTGTGATACATCAAGCCGTGGTGACGGCCGATAACTTCACCTTCGGTGGTCTTGATCTCGCCTGGCTGGGCCGGCAGGTATTGTTTGAGGAAGTCGCTGAAGCGGCGCTCGCCGATAAAGCAGATCCCGGTGGAATCCTTTTTCTTCGCGGTGGCGAGTTCGTGTTTCTCGGCAATCGCGCGCACTTCGGGTTTTTCCAGCTCGCCGACCGGGAACAGGGTCTTGGCGATCTGTTCGCCGCCGACGGCGTGCAGGAAGTAGCTCTGGTCCTTGTTCGGATCCAGGCCCTTGAGCAGCTCGGTGCGACCGTCGATGTCACGGCGACGCACGTAGTGACCGGTGGCGATCAGGTCGGCGCCGAGCATCATGGCGTAGTCGAGGAACGCCTTGAACTTGATCTCGCGGTTGCACAGGATGTCCGGGTTCGGCGTGCGACCGGCCTTGTATTCGGCCAGGAAGTGCTCGAACACGTTGTCCCAGTACTCGGCGGCGAAGTTGGCGGTGTGCAGCTTGATGCCAATCTTGTCGCACACAGCCTGAGCGTCCGCCAGGTCATCCATGGCGGTGCAGTATTCCGTTCCATCGTCTTCTTCCCAGTTCTTCATGAACAGGCCTTCCACCTCATAACCCTGCTCGATCAGCAGGAGAGCGGAAACGGAAGAGTCCACGCCGCCGGACATGCCGACAATGACGCGCTTCTTTTGTGTGTCAGAAGGGGCTGGATCACGCATAGGGATTCAATGAGTGTCTTGAAAAAGGACGCGATTCTAACAGGCCGAAGCCCGCAAGGCTAAAGAGAAGGGCGGATCAGTTCGAGGCCGAAGCGTTTGCCGTCCAGATAATCATCAATACAGCGGATGATCAGCTCACTGCGCCAGTTTGCGCGCTGTGCCAGCAGTTCGTCACGCGTCAGCCATTTTGCGCCGACGATACCGTCGTCCAGCTGATAGTCGGGGTGATGTTTCAGCGGTTTTGCGGTGAAGCAGACCCGCTGGTAAGTCACGCCGTTGCTCGGGGCTGTGTAGAGGTAAATGCCCACCACGCCGGTCGGCTCGACGTCCCAGCCGGTTTCTTCGAGGGTTTCACGCACGGCGGCTTCGATCAGGGTTTCGTCTGGGTCGAGGTGACCGGCGGGTTGGTTGAGCACCGTTCGTCCGCCCTTGGATTCTTCGACCATCAGGAAGCGGCCGTTGTCTTCGACGATGGTGGCGACGGTGATGTGGGGTAGCCAATCCATGAAGCTTCCTCAAATGTTGAATATTGGAACATTGAAACCCTGTGGGAGCGAGCTTGCTCGCGATAGCGGTGGGTCAGTCAATATCAGGGTTGAATGATAAACCGCTATCGCGAGCAAGCTCGCTCCCACATTGGGTCGGTGTGAAGGCCGCAAACACAAACCCCGGCACGAGGCCGGGGTTTGTGATGTTCCCTTACAACCTTAAACCAGCGCAGCGATCGCGGCGTTGAAGGTGTTGCTCGGGCGCATGGCCTTGCTGATCAGCTCGGCATTGGCGTGGTAGTAACCGCCGATGTCCACTGGCTTGCCCTGAACGGCGTTGAGCTCGGCAACGATGGTTGCTTCGTTCTCGGTCAGGGTTTTGGCCAGTTGGCCAAACTGCGCTTGCAGTGCAGAGTCTTCGGTCTGGGCAGCCAGGGCTTGAGCCCAGTACAGCGCCAGGTAGAAGTGGCTGCCGCGGTTGTCGATGTTGCCGACTTTACGCGATGGCGACTTGTTGTTGTCCAGGAACTGGCCTGTGGCCTGATCCAGGGTCTTGGCCAGCACCAGCGCTTTAGGGTTGTTGTAGGTAACACCCAGGTGCTCAAGGGAAGCGGCCAGGGCCAGGAACTCACCCAGGGAATCCCAGCGCAGGAAGTTTTCTTCCAGCAGCTGCTGAACGTGCTTCGGTGCCGAACCGCCAGCGCCGGTTTCGAACAGACCGCCGCCATTCATCAGCGGAACGATCGACAGCATCTTGGCGCTGGTGCCCAGTTCCATGATCGGGAACAGGTCAGTCAGGTAGTCGCGCAGTACGTTGCCGGTCACCGAGATGGTGTCCTTGCCTTCGCGAGTGCGGCCCAGGGTGAAGGCCATCGCGTCGACTGGCGACATGATGCGGATGTCCAGGCCGGACGTGTCGTGATCCTTCAGGTAAGCCTGAACTTTCTCGATCACTACACCGTCGTGGGCGCGCATTGGGTCCAGCCAGAAGATCGCTGGAGTTGCGCTTGCGCGAGCACGGTTGACGGCCAGTTTGACCCAGTCCTGGATCGGCGCGTCTTTGGTCTGGCACATGCGGAAGATGTCGCCGGCTTCAACCGACTGTTCTAGCAGCATGCGGCCAGCGCCGTCGGAAACCCGAACTACGCCGTTGGCCTTGATCTGGAAAGTCTTGTCGTGAGAGCCGTACTCTTCGGCTTTTTTCGCCATCAGGCCAACGTTTGGCACGCTGCCCATGGTGGTTGGATCGAAAGCGCCGTGCAGCTTGCAGTCTTCGATCACCGCCTGGTAGATGGTGGCGTAGCAGCGATCCGGGATCACAGCCTTGGTGTCGTGCAGCTGACCGTCGGTGCCCCACATTTTGCCGGAGTCACGGATCATCGCTGGCATCGAGGCGTCGACGATAACGTCGCTCGGCACGTGCAGGTTGGTGATGCCTTTATCGGAGTTGACCATGGCCAACGACGGACGAGCGGCGTAAACCGCCTGGATGTCCGCTTCGATCTGCGCTTGCTGCTCAGCCGGCAGGGCTTTGATGCGAGCGTACAGATCGCCGATGCCGTTGTTCAGGTTGAAGCCGATCTGCGCCAGCACATCAGCGTGCTTGGCCAGTGCGTCTTTATAGAACTCGGCAACGATCTGGCCGAACATGATCGGGTCGGAGACCTTCATCATGGTGGCTTTGAGGTGAACCGACAGCAGCACGCCTTTTTGCTTGGCGTCTTCGATCTCGGCAGCGATGAAGCTGCGCAGAGCGTTTTTGCTCATGACTGCGCAATCGAGGATCTCACCGGCTTGCACGGTGGTTTTTTCTTTCAGGACGGTGGTGGTGCCGTCTTGAGCGATCAGTTCGATTTTGACGGCGTCAGCGGCGTCGATCAGGGCAGCTTTTTCGCTACCGTAGAAATCGCCGGTGCTCATGTGCGCGACGTGGGACTTGGAGTCCGCAGCCCAGGCGCCCATTTTGTGCGGGTGCTTGCGAGCATAGTTCTTGACCGACAGCGGTGCACGACGATCGGAGTTGCCTTCGCGCAGAACCGGGTTCACGGCGCTGCCCTTGATCTTGTCGTAACGCGACTTGGCGAGCTTGTCGGCGTCGCTGGTCACGGTTTCCGGGTAGTCAGGCAGTCCGAAGCCCTGGGCTTGCAGTTCCTTGATCGCGGCTTGCAGTTGCGGAACCGAGGCGCTGATGTTCGGCAACTTGATGATGTTGGCTTCAGGCGTAACGGCCAGGTCGCCCAGTTCGGCGAGGTGGTCGGCTACGGCTTTGTCACCCAATTGCTCGGGGAAGCTGGCCAGGATGCGCCCTGCAAGAGAGATATCGCGGGTTTCCACGGCGATATCAGCGGAGGCGGTGAAGGCCTCTACGATAGGCAGCAGTGAATAGGTGGCGAGGGCGGGAGCTTCGTCGGTGAAGGTATAGATGATCTTCGAGCGGGTGGGCATATTCGGATTAACTCTCTCTTCTTTGCTAAAGCGTGCGCAGAAAAACTCGAGGGGCGCCGGGTAAGCGCGTTCGTTCAAAGTCATCCATGAGCCGAATGTCGAGATTTCTTCGCGGTGATGTTGGGTGCATCAGTCGAGCGTCAAGCGGGTGGACTGCGGTAACAGTCCGGCTTTTTCGGGCCGTGGGTCTCGTAGTAGAGCAGTCGGCCGTCGTGACTCTGTGGTCAGCGGGCTGCATTATACATAGGTAGCTGGCAATCTGCCGATGGTTCATATGCAACGATTCTCGTCCATTGGTCTAAAGGTCGCAGGGGCGAGTGGGGCGTAGAGTCTTGCACCGTGCTTGAGTTTGGCGCTTTTCCCTTTGCTTTCAGGCTTGTACGTCGCGAACTGTGCAGCTTTGCGGCAGATGGTTGGAACATAGGGTTTGCGTGCCGATTTAACTGGGGTACGCTCGAACGAAGCCAGATGTTCAATCCAAACAATGGAGTTCAGCATGGGATACAAGAAGATTCAGGTTCCAGCAGTCGGCGACAAAATCACCGTCAACGCGGACCATTCTCTCAATGTTCCTAACAACCCGATCATCCCCTTCATCGAAGGTGATGGTATTGGCGTTGATATCAGCCCGGTCATGATCAAGGTTGTCGATGCTGCTGTTAAGAAGGCTTACGGCGGCGAGCGCAAAATTTCCTGGATGGAAGTCTACGCCGGGGAGAAAGCGACTCAGGTTTACGACCAGGACACCTGGCTACCCCAGGAAACCCTGGACGCAGTTAAAGATTACGTGGTTTCCATCAAGGGCCCTCTGACCACCCCGGTCGGTGGCGGCATCCGTTCCCTGAACGTGGCCCTGCGTCAGCAACTCGACCTTTATGTCTGCCTGCGCCCTGTGCGCTGGTTCGAAGGCGTGCCTAGCCCGGTCAAGAAGCCAGGCGACGTCGACATGACGATCTTCCGTGAGAACTCGGAAGACATCTACGCCGGTATCGAGTGGAAAGCCGGTTCGCCGGAAGCGACCAAAGTCATCAAGTTCCTTAAAGATGAAATGGGCGTTACCAAGATCCGTTTCGACGAAAACTGCGGTATCGGCATCAAGCCGGTTTCGCTGCAAGGCACCAAGCGTCTGGCGCGAAAAGCTCTGCAGTATGTGGTCGACAACGACCGCGACTCGCTGACAATCGTGCACAAAGGCAACATCATGAAGTTCACCGAAGGTGCCTTCAAGGAATGGGCCTACGAAGTAGCGGCTGAAGAGTTCGGCGCGACCCTGCTCGATGGCGGTCCGTGGATGCAGTTCAAAAACCCGAAAACCGGCAAGAACGTTATCGTCAAAGATGCCATCGCCGACGCCATGCTCCAGCAGATCCTGCTGCGCCCGGCCGAATACGATGTGATCGCGACCCTGAACCTGAACGGCGACTACCTCTCCGACGCCCTGGCGGCCGAAGTGGGCGGTATCGGTATCGCACCGGGTGCCAACCTGTCCGACACCATTGCGATGTTCGAAGCGACCCACGGTACTGCGCCGAAGTACGCTGGCAAGGACCAGGTCAACCCGGGCTCCCTGATCCTGTCCGCAGAGATGATGCTGCGTCACATGGGCTGGACCGAAGCAGCTGATCTGATCATCAAAGGCACCAACGGCGCGATTTCCGCCAAGACCGTGACCTATGACTTCCACCGTTTGATGGAAGGCGCGAAACTGCTGTCTTCGTCTGCGTTCGGTGATGCGCTGATTTCGCACATGTAAGCGAAATCCAGGCAATACACTCTCAAGCCTAAAAAAAGCCGCCCGACTCAAGTGATTGAGTCGGGCGGCTTTTTTATGACTGGATGGTAAGTGCGATCTCAGGCCGTAACGGTCTGTTCACCAGCGGGAGCGGTGACTGCCTGAGCATCAACAGGCGCGCTGATGTTCACGGCATGCAGGCCTTTTGGGCCCTGAATGATCTCAAAGACGACGGCTTGCCCGGCTTTCAGGGTTTTATAACCGTCCATCTGGATGGCCGAGTAGTGGGCGAACAGATCTTCGCTCTTGCCTTCCTCATTGATGAAGCCGTAACCCTTGGCATTGTTGAACCATTTGACCTTGCCGCTGACCTTGACACCTGACATACCCATATCCCTCTGCAACAGACTCCATCACTGGAGTATCATCCAGTTCATCCGCAGTCATTTCCTGGAAATAAGATTGACTCCGCGGACCTTTTTTACCCACTGTGGGCTCTATTGGTTGTAACACCGTTTTCCCGATAGTCAAGGTGACCGGGCAGTCGGAGTTGAAATCGACGATGGCCGCCCCCACCACTGTATTCGCACAACTGACGAACCTTTCTTTCCATGCATGCAATCAGCCAGATTCGACTAACATTCAATCAGGATCGCCCTGATTCACACGACGACGATTCCGCAGGCATTGCTGTTCAGGAGGCAAAGCCTGCTTTACAGGCGCCGCCGATGTACAAGGTGGTTTTGTTTAATGATGACTACACACCGATGGATTTCGTCGTCGAAGTGCTCGAGGTGTTTTTTAACCTGAATCGCGAGCTGGCGACCAAGGTCATGCTGGCCGTCCACACAGAAGGACGGGCAGTATGTGGAGTGTTTACCCGCGACATCGCCGAGACTAAGGCCATGCAGGTCAACCAGTACGCCAGGGAAAGCCAGCATCCGCTACTCTGTGAAATCGAGAAGGACGGTTAATCGCCGACCACTTGGGTATGAGGTGAAGCTATGTTAAACCGCGAGCTCGAAGTCACCCTCAATCTTGCCTTCAAGGAGGCTCGATCGAAACGTCATGAATTCATGACCGTCGAACACCTCCTGCTGGCCCTATTGGACAATGAGGCTGCCGCCACCGTTTTGCGTGCCTGCGGCGCAAACCTCGACAAACTCAAGCACGATCTGCAGGAGTTCATCGACTCCACCACGCCATTGATCCCCGTTCATGACGAGGATCGTGAGACCCAGCCAACCCTGGGCTTCCAGCGTGTTCTGCAACGTGCTGTCTTTCACGTACAGAGCTCGGGCAAACGCGAAGTGACTGGCGCCAACGTACTGGTCGCGATCTTCAGTGAGCAAGAGAGTCAGGCAGTGTTCCTGCTGAAACAGCAGAGCGTTGCGCGCATCGATGTCGTCAACTACATCGCACACGGCATTTCCAAAGTGCCGGGGCATGGCGATCACTCTGAAGGTGAGCAAGATATGCAGGACGACGAGGGCGGTGAGTCTTCATCTTCAGGCAATCCTCTGGATGCTTATGCCAGCAACCTCAACGAACTTGCGCGCCAGGGTCGTATCGATCCATTGGTAGGTCGTGAGCTGGAAGTCGAGCGCGTCGCACAGATCCTGGCGCGTCGTCGCAAAAACAATCCGCTGTTGGTGGGCGAAGCAGGCGTGGGTAAAACCGCGATTGCCGAAGGCCTGGCCAAGCGCATTGTCGACAACCAGGTGCCGGACTTGCTGGCCAACAGCGTGGTGTATTCCCTCGATCTGGGCGCCTTGCTGGCCGGAACCAAGTACCGCGGCGATTTCGAGAAACGCTTCAAGGCGTTACTCAATGAGCTGAAAAAACGTCCGCAGGCGATCCTGTTCATCGACGAAATCCACACCATTATCGGTGCAGGTGCCGCATCGGGTGGCGTCATGGATGCCTCGAACCTGCTCAAACCGCTGTTGTCGTCGGGTGATATCCGCTGCATAGGTTCGACCACGTTCCAGGAATTTCGCGGGATCTTCGAGAAGGATCGTGCCTTGGCACGACGCTTCCAGAAGGTCGATGTGTCGGAGCCTTCGGTAGAAGACACCATCAGCATCCTGCGCGGCTTGAAAGGGCGTTTCGAAACGCACCACGGCATTGAATACAGCGATGAAGCCCTGCGTGCGGCGGCTGAGTTGGCCTCACGCTACATCAATGACCGGCACATGCCGGACAAGGCCATCGACGTCATCGACGAGGCGGGTGCCTACCAGCGCCTGCAACCGATCGAGAAGCGCGTGAAACGCATCGAAGTGCCTCAAGTCGAGGACATCGTTGCGAAAATCGCGCGGATTCCGCCTAAGCACGTCAACAGCTCCGACAGAGAGCTGCTGCGTAACCTTGAGCGTGACCTGAAGCTGACAGTATTTGGCCAGGATGCCGCAATCGACTCACTCTCGACCGCGATCAAACTGTCCCGTGCCGGCCTCAAGTCGCCTGACAAGCCTGTCGGTTCGTTCCTGTTCGCAGGGCCGACCGGTGTCGGTAAAACCGAAGCGGCGCGTCAGCTGGCCAAGGCGTTGGGCATCGAACTGGTTCGCTTCGACATGTCCGAGTACATGGAGCGCCACACCGTATCGCGTCTGATCGGTGCGCCTCCAGGCTATGTCGGGTTCGACCAGGGCGGTCTGCTGACCGAAGCCATCACCAAGCAGCCTCACTGCGTGCTGTTGCTCGATGAGATCGAGAAGGCGCATCCGGAAGTCTTCAACCTGCTACTGCAGGTGATGGACCACGGTACGCTGACCGATAACAACGGGCGCAAGGCGGACTTCCGTAACGTGATCGTCATCATGACGACCAACGCCGGTGCCGAAACGGCAGCTCGCGCTTCGATCGGTTTCACCCATCAGGACCACTCGTCCGATGCGATGGAAGTGATCAAGAAGAGCTTCACGCCAGAGTTCCGCAACCGTCTGGACACCATTATCCAGTTTGGTCGCCTCAGCCATGAGGTCATCAAAAGCGTGGTGGACAAGTTCCTTACCGAGCTTCAGGCGCAGCTGGAAGACAAGCGCGTGCAGCTGGAAGTGACGGACGCGGCGCGCACCTGGTTGGCAGAAAGCGGCTACGACACGGCAATGGGCGCTCGACCAATGGCGCGTTTGATTCAGGACAAGATCAAGCGTCCGCTGGCGGAAGAGATTCTCTTTGGCGAACTGGCCGACCATGGTGGTGTGGTTCACATCGATCTCAAGGACGGCGAGCTGACCTTCGATTTCGAGACCACGGCTGAAATGGCCTGACAGTTATCGCAAGAAAGCAAAAGGCGCCGAAAGGCGCCTTTTTGCTGTCCGCCAGATGTGCGCCGATCCCCTGGTAGGAGCTGCCGAAGGCTGCGATCTTTTGATATTCGCTTTAAAAGCAAAATCAAAAGATCGCAGCCTTCGGCAGTTCCTACGCAAGCAGGTTGCGCGGGTCGTTAAATCCCAGGCAAACAAAAACGCCCGGCATAAACCGGGCGTTTTGTATTGACTTGATTAGCGAGCGCGGTAAGTGATGCGCCCTTTGCTCAAGTCATAGGGCGTCAGCTCGACGCGCACTTTGTCACCGGTAAGAATACGAATGTAATTCTTGCGCATCTTGCCGGAAATATGCGCGGTTACGACGTGCCCATTTTCCAACTCCACACGAAACATGGTGTTGGGCAGGGTGTCGACGACAGTGCCTTCCATTTCGAAGCTGTCTTCTTTCGACATGCAGTAAAGCCCTCGGTGTCCAATGAATGGCCCGGTGCAACTGCGCCAGGCAAAAGCGGCGTGCATTGTGCCCGAAAAATGGGGTTTAAGCCAAGGGGTTTACGGCTTGCTCTAGTTCAGGATGACCCAGCGCTGATTAATCAGCAGTTCGATAGGGCGATATTGAGTCTTGTAACTCATCTTTTTGCAGTTTTTGATCCAATAGCCCAGATAGACGGCTTCCAGCCCCAGACGCTGAGCCTCGGCGATTTGCCAGAGAATCGCATAACGCCCCAGGCTGCGGCGTTCTTCCGCGGGCTCGTAGAAGGTGTAAACGGCCGACAGACCGTTCGGCAGCAAGTCGGTGACGGCCACTGCCACCAGTCGTCCTTCGAGGCGGAATTCGTAGAATCGGGAAAACGGCAGGTCACGTACCAGGAACGTCGCAAACTGATCGCGACTCGGCGGGTACATATCGCCATCGGCGTGACGCTGTTCGATATACCGCTGATAAAGGTCGAAATACTCTTCGCTGAATTGCGGCTTGGCAGGGCGCACCTGCAGGTCGACGTTGCGTTTGAAGATGCGTTTCTGCTGGCGGTTGGGCGAAAATTGCGCCACAGGGATGCGCGCCGGTACGCACGCATTGCAATTCTGGCAATGAGGCCGGTAAAGATGATCGCCGCTACGACGGAAACCCATTTCAGACAGGTCTGCATAGACATGCACATCCATGGGCTGACTAGGATCGAGAAACAGGGTCGTGGCCTGCTCCTCGGGCAGATAACTGCAAGAGTGGGGCTGAGTGGCATAGAACTTCAAACGCGCCAACTCGGTCATGATCAACCCTCGGGATAAGCTTTTGAATAAGTGTAAGCCACTGGCGCAAAAGTCGCTCAGCAAACCCAGGTGGCGCTGCTGGGCCGGTCCAGATGCTGCGCAAGGTAGTCGGCAAACTCGCGGCGGGGAATCGCTCGGGCGCCGAGGCTGTGCAGATGGTCGGTCGGCATCTGGCAGTCGATCAGTACAAAGCCTGAGTCTTTCAGATGTCGGACCAGTGTGGCAAAGCCATATTTCGAGGCGTTATCGGCGCGGCTGAACATGGACTCGCCGAAAAACAGCTGACCCATCGCCAGGCCATAGAGCCCGCCGACCAGTTCGCCCTGGTCCCAGACTTCCACCGAATGGGCGTAGCCACGCCTGTGCAGTTCGAGGTAGGCGTTCTGCATGGCTTCTGTGATCCAGGTCCCGTCGGCGTAATCCCGTGGCGCGGCGCAAGCGCAGATGACCGCGGCAAAATCCTGATCAAAGGTCACTTGATAGCGTTGCTGGCGCAGCAGTTTGTTCAGGCTGCGCGAGACATGCAGTTCGTCGGGAAACAGTACGGTGCGTGGATCCGGCGACCACCAGAGAATTGGCTGGCCTTCCGAAAACCACGGAAAACAGCCGTGGCGATAGGCCTGAATCAGGCGATCGGCGGACAGATCCCCGCCCGCGGCCAACAGCCCGTTGGGATCGCGCATGGCTTTTTCCAGGGGCGGGAAGGTCAGGGTATTGCGTTGTAACCAAGTCAGCATGGCATCCGGGCTTGCAGAAGGGGAGGGCAGTGGTGGGCGGGTGGGCCCACCGTGAAGTGTGCCGTCAAACGACTGGAATGTCGTCGAGATACTTCTCGGCGTCCAGCGCGGCCATGCAGCCGGCCCCGGCAGACGTCACGGCCTGGCGGTAAACGTGATCGGCCACGTCACCGGCGGCAAACACGCCCGGGATTTCGGTGCTGGTAGCGTCGCCTTCGCTGCCGCCCTTGACCAGCAGGTAGCCGTCACGCATTTTCAGCTGACCCTCGAACAGGTCGGTGTTGGGTTTGTGGCCAATAGCGATGAACACGCCGGTCAGCGGCAATTCACTGGTTTCGCCAGTGTGGCTGTCCCGCAGGCGGGCGCCGGTCACACCGCTGGCATCACCCAGCACTTCATCCAGATTCTGGTTCCAGTGCAGGCGGATATTGCCTTTGGCGGCTTTTTCGAAGAGCTTGTCCTGAAGAATCTTCTCCGAGCGCAACTTGTCGCGGCGGTGAATCAGATGAACTTCCTTGGCGATGTTCGACAGGTACAGCGCTTCTTCAACCGCCGTATTGCCGCCGCCAACGACTGCGACCACCTGATTGCGGTAGAAGAAACCGTCGCACGTCGCGCAAGCCGAAACCCCTCTGCCGGCAAATGTCTCTTCCGATGGCAGCCCCAGGTATTGCGCCGAGGCGCCGGTGGCGATAATCAGCGCGTCACAGGTGTAAGTGCCACCGTCGCCGATAAGTTCGAACGGGCGCTGTTGCAACTTGGCGGTGTGGATGTGGTCGTAGACGATCTCTGTATGAAAGCGCTCGGCGTGTTTTTGCATGCGTTCCATCAGCACCGGGCCGGTGAGACCTTCGACATCACCGGGCCAGTTGTCGACTTCGACGGTGGTGGTGAGCTGGCCACCTGCCTGTATGCCGGTAATGACAACGGGATTGAGGTTGGCGCGGGCGGCATAAACGGCTGCGCTGTAACCGGCAGGGCCGGAACCCAGAATGATCAGGCGGGAATGCTTCGCTTCGCTCATAAAAACACCTCATAAGCCTTTGTCACAAAAGAGAATGCATGCTCAAATTGAACCGCGAGTAATGTGCTGTTGGCTATGCTACACCTTGGGTTTCAAGCATGGCATCGGACGAACAAACCCGTACAATGCCTGCCTGTTACAGTGCTTGTAATAAAATAAGCGGTACGCGCCGTGTTTATAAAAACCGGAGCGTAGTGTTAAAAGTAGTCCCAGTTACGCCTGTTAACTTTTTTACCTGCCTGGATTGGGCAGTTTTTTATAGTCATTCAACAGATGGACGCGCCACAGGCGCAGGAAAAGAAGCGTTTTGAAGAAATCCACCGCAGCACCAAAAACAGTCGTTCCGCTCTGGCGCCAGCAATTGCACTACCGGCTCAAGGAAGGTGCATTGATCGCCATCGGCGGCTTGTGCCTGTTCCTGATGATGGCCTTGTTGACCTACGGTAAGGACGATCCGGGCTGGAGCCATAACAGCAAGATCGACGATGTGCAGAACTTCGGCGGACCGGTCGGCTCCTACAGCGCCGATATCCTGTTCATGGTGTTGGGTTACTTCGCCTACATCTTCCCGCTGTTGCTGGCGATCAAGGCTTATCAAATCTTCCGCCAACGCCACGAGCAGTGGGAGTGGAGCGGCTGGCTGTTCTCCTGGCGCCTGATCGGCCTGGTGTTTTTGGTGCTCTCGGGCGCGGCCCTGGCCCATATTCATTTCCACGCCGCGACCGGTCTGCCGGCCGGCGCTGGCGGCGCTTTGGGCGAAAGCCTCGGTGATCTGGCCAGGAACGCCCTGAATATCCAGGGCAGTACACTGTTGTTCATCGCGTTGTTCCTGTTCGGCCTGACGGTGTTCACCGACCTGTCGTGGTTCAAAGTGATGGACCTCACCGGCAAGATCACCCTCGACCTGTTCGAATTGTTCCAGGGCGCGGCCAATCGCTGGTGGGCGGCCCGTGTCGAGCGCAAACAATTGGTTGCGCAGTTGCGTGAAGTCGATGATCGCGTGCATGACTTGGTCGCGCCGACCGTCACCGACAAACGCGAGCAAGCCAAGGTCAAGGAACGCCTGATCGAACGTGAGCAGGCCCTGAGCAAGCACATGTCGGACCGCGAGAAGCAGGTGCCGCCGGTGATTGCCCCTGCGCCGCCCAAGCCAGCGGCGCCCAGCAAGCGCGTGGAAAAAGAGAAACAGGCGCCGTTGTTCGTTGACAGCGCCGTCGAAGGCACCTTGCCGCCGATCTCGATTCTCGACCCGGCAGAAAAGAAACAACTCAATTACTCGCCTGAATCCCTGGCTGCGGTTGGCCACTTGCTGGAAATCAAGCTCAAGGAATTCGGCGTCGAGGTTTCGGTGGATTCGATTCACCCGGGCCCGGTGATTACCCGTTACGAAATCCAGCCTGCGGCCGGCGTCAAGGTCAGCCGCATCTCCAATCTGGCGAAAGATCTGGCCCGTTCCCTGGCCGTGACCAGCGTGCGTGTGGTGGAAGTCATTCCGGGCAAGACCACCGTCGGTATCGAGATCCCTAACGAAGACCGCCAGATCGTGCGCTTCTCCGAAGTGCTGTCGACCCCCGAGTACGACAACTTCAAGTCGCCGGTTACTTTGGCCCTGGGTCACGACATTGGTGGCAAGCCGGTCATCACCGACCTGGCGAAAATGCCTCATTTGCTGGTAGCCGGTACGACCGGTTCCGGTAAATCGGTGGGCGTGAACGCGATGATCCTGTCGATCCTGTTCAAGTCCGGCCCGGAAGACGCCAAGCTGATCATGATCGACCCGAAAATGCTTGAGCTGTCGATCTACGAAGGCATTCCGCACCTGTTGTGCCCGGTCGTGACCGACATGAAGGACGCCGCCAACGCCCTGCGCTGGAGTGTGGCGGAGATGGAGCGTCGCTACAAACTGATGGCGAAAATGGGCGTGCGTAACCTGTCGGGCTTCAATGCCAAGGTCAAGGAAGCCCAGGACGCCGGTACGCCGTTGACCGATCCGTTGTACAAGCGCGAAAGCATTCACGACGAAGCGCCGCTGCTGACCAAGCTGCCGACCATCGTGGTGGTGGTGGACGAATTCGCCGACATGATGATGATCGTCGGCAAGAAGGTTGAAGAACTGATCGCCCGTATCGCCCAGAAGGCGCGTGCGGCCGGTATCCACTTGATTCTCGCGACCCAGCGTCCGTCGGTTGACGTGATCACCGGTCTGATCAAGGCCAACATTCCGACGCGTATGGCGTTCCAGGTGTCGAGCAAGATCGACTCCCGGACCATCATCGATCAGGGCGGCGCCGAACAACTGTTGGGCCACGGTGACATGCTTTACATGCCGCCGGGCACCAGTCTGCCGATTCGTGTCCACGGTGCCTTTGTGTCCGATGACGAAGTTCACCGGGTGGTCGAAGCCTGGAAACTGCGCGGCGCGCCGGAATACAACGACGAGATTCTCGCCGGTGTCGAAGAGCCGGGTAGTGGCTTTGAAGGCGGCAGCGGTGGCGACGAAGACAGTGAATCCGACGCGCTCTACGATGAAGCGGTGCAGTTCGTACTGGAAAGCCGTCGCGCGTCCATCTCTGCGGTTCAGCGCAAGCTGAAAATCGGCTACAACCGCGCCGCACGCATGATCGAAGCCATGGAAATGGCCGGGGTCGTGACGTCCATGAACACCAACGGTTCGCGTGAAGTCCTGGCTCCGGGCCCGGTACGCGACTGAATTGATTGAGACGCGGTGGCGTAATGACGCGCTATCGCCCCCCCACGAATGTTATGAGGACTCCCATGCGTCTTATCCGCATGCTGTTGCTGCCGGTTTTGGCTTTGACCACGCTCTCGGCCCACGCCGATGACAAGGACGTGGCGCGTCTGACCCAATTGCTGGAAAAATCCCAGACCCTGACCGCGCGTTTCTCCCAGCTGACCCTCGACGGCAGCGGCACCCAGTTGCAGGAAACCGCGGGTGAAATGTCCTTGCAGCGTCCTGGCTTGTTTTACTGGCACACCAACGCGCCGGCCGAACAAACGATGGTCTCCGACGGCAAGAAGGTGACGTTGTGGGATCCGGACCTGGAGCAGGCCACCATCAAGAACCTCGATCAGCGCCTGACCCAGACCCCGGCGTTGCTGCTGTCCGGTGACGTGTCCAAGATCAGCCAGAGCTTCGACATCAGCGCCAAGGAAGCCGGTGGCGTGATCGACTTCACCTTGAAGCCGAAAACCAAGGACACCCTGTTCGACAGCCTGCGCCTGTCGTTCCGTAACGGTTTGGTCAATGACATGCAGATGATCGACAGCGTCGGTCAGCGCACCAACATCCTGTTCACCGGCGTGAAGGCCAACGAGCCGATCCCGGCATCCAAGTTCAAGTTCGACATCCCGAAGGGTGCCGATGTGATCCAGGAATAAGAGCAGTACATAGAACCTGTGGGAGTGAGCTTTTGTGGCGAGGGGATTTATCCCCGTTCGGCTGCGCAGCAGTCGAGAAACCATTGCATGCGGTACTCCTGATACACCGCATTAGTAGATTTTGGGGCGGCTTCGCGGCCCAACGGGGCGGTGCGACGTTTCGCTAAATCCCCTCCCCACAGGTTTCCAGCAGGCTTTAGAGAGTCGTATTAACCCGAGGTTTCGCAAGTAGTGATGGACCTGTTTCGCAGTGCCCCGATTGCTCAGCCCTTGGCCGCCCGTTTGCGTGCGGCCAATCTGGACGAGTACGTCGGTCAGGAACACCTGCTCGCTCGCGGCAAGCCTTTGCGCGAAGCCTTGGAGCAGGGTGCCCTGCACTCGATGATTTTCTGGGGCCCGCCGGGTGTGGGCAAGACCACCCTGGCGCGGCTGCTGGCGGAAGTCTCGGATGCGCACTTCGAAACGGTTTCGGCGGTACTGGCCGGCGTGAAGGAAATCCGTCAGGCGGTGGAAATCGCCAAGCAACAGGCCGGGCAGTACGGCAAGCGGACCATCCTGTTCGTCGATGAAGTGCACCGCTTCAACAAGTCCCAGCAGGATGCGTTCCTGCCGTACGTCGAAGACGGCACGCTGATTTTCATCGGTGCAACCACTGAAAACCCCTCGTTCGAACTCAACAATGCGTTGCTCTCCCGAGCCCGCGTCTACGTGCTCAAAAGCCTCGATGAAGCGGCACTGCGCAAACTGGTGCATCGCGCGCTGACTGAAGAGCGTGGCTTGGGCAAGCGGCAACTGACCCTCAGCGATGAAGGTTTCCAGATGCTGCTGTCGGCCGCCGATGGTGATGGCCGGCGTCTGCTCAACCTGCTGGAAAACGCCTCGGACCTGGCTGAAGACAACAGCGAGATCGGCGTCGATCTGCTGCAAAGTCTGCTCGGTGATACCCGTCGGCGTTTCGACAAGGGCGGCGAAGCGTTTTACGACCAGATCTCTGCGCTGCATAAATCCGTGCGCGGCTCCAACCCCGATGGTGCGCTGTATTGGTTTGCGCGGATGATCGACGGCGGTTGCGATCCGTTGTACCTGGCCCGGCGCGTGGTGCGCATGGCCAGCGAAGACATCGGCAACGCCGACCCGCGCGCCTTGAGCCTGTGCCTGGCGGCGTGGGAAGTGCAAGAGCGCCTCGGCAGTCCCGAAGGCGAACTGGCGGTGGCTCAGGCCATCACCTATCTGGCTTGCGCGCCGAAAAGCAATGCGGTGTACATGGGTTTCAAAGCGGCCATGCGCAGCGCCACCGAGCACGGCTCGCTGGAAGTGCCGCTGCACCTGCGCAACGCGCCGACCAAGCTGATGAAGCAATTGGGTTACGGCGATGAATACCGTTACGCCCACGATGAGCCTGACGCCTATGCCGCTGGCGAAGACTATTTCCCGGAAGAACTTGAGCCACAACCGTTCTATCAGCCCGTGCCCCGTGGCCTGGAGCTGAAGATCGGTGAAAAGCTCAATCACCTCGCGCAACTTGACCGTCTAAGCCCCCGGCAGCGGAGAAAATAAGTGATTCCTTTGGTCATTGCGGTCTCCGTTGGCGGTATCGCCGGGACACTGTTGCGCTTTGCCACCGGCAATTGGGTCAACGCTAATTGGCCGCGGCACTTCTATACCGCGACGCTGGCCGTTAATATCGTCGGCTGTTTGCTGATCGGCGTTCTATACGGTCTGTTTTTGATACGCCCGGAGGTGCCGATCGAGGTGCGCGCCGGGTTGATGGTCGGCTTCCTCGGGGGGCTGACGACTTTTTCATCCTTTTCACTGGATACGGTGCGTCTGCTGGAAACCGGGCAAATGCCGCTGGCTATTGTCTATGCTGCCATCAGCGTATTCGGCGGGCTGCTCGCTACCTGGGCTGGCCTGTCCTTGACCAAACTTTGATAACGAGAGACCGACATGCTCGATTCCAAACTGTTACGTAGCAACCTTCAGGACGTAGCGGACCGCCTGGCATCCCGTGGCTACACGCTGGATGTTGCGCGCATCGAAGCGCTGGAAGAACAGCGCAAGACCGTCCAGACCCGCACCGAAGCACTGCAGGCAGAACGTAATGCGCGCTCCAAATCCATCGGCCAGGCCAAGCAGCGCGGCGAAGACATCGCACCGCTGATGGCTGACGTCGAGCGCATGGCGAACGAGTTGAGTGACGGTAAAGTCGAGCTGGATGGGATTCAGACCGATCTGGATTCAATCCTGCTCGGCATCCCGAACCTGCCGCACGAATCCGTACCGATCGGTGATGACGAAGACGGCAACGTCGAAGTGCGCCGCTGGGGCACCCCGACCGCGTTCGATTTCCCGATTCAGGACCACGTCGCCCTGGGCGAGAAGTTCGGCTGGCTGGACTTCGAAACCGCCGCCAAGCTGTCCGGCGCCCGTTTCGCCCTGTTGCGCGGCCCGATTGCTCGTATGCACCGCGCCCTGGCGCAGTTCATGATCAACTTGCACACCAGCGAACACGGTTACGAAGAGGCGTACACGCCTTATCTGGTTCAAGCGCCGGCGCTGCAAGGCACGGGTCAGCTGCCGAAGTTCGAAGAAGACCTGTTCAAGATCACTCGCGAAGGCGAAGCCGATCTGTACCTGATCCCGACCGCTGAAGTGTCGCTGACCAACATCGTCGCTGGTGAAATCGTCGATTCGAAACTGCTGCCGATCAAGTTCGTCGCCCACACTCCGTGCTTCCGCAGTGAGGCGGGTGCCTCGGGTCGCGATACGCGCGGCATGATCCGTCAGCACCAGTTCGACAAGGTTGAAATGGTCCAGATCGTTGAGCCGTCGACTTCGATGGAAGCGCTGGAAGGCCTGACTGCCAACGCTGAAAAAGTCCTGCAATTGCTCGAGCTGCCTTATCGCACCATTGCGCTGTGCACCGGCGACATGGGCTTCAGCGCGGTCAAGACCTACGACCTGGAAGTGTGGATCCCGAGCCAGGACAAATACCGCGAGATTTCGTCGTGCTCCAACTGCGGTGATTTCCAGGCCCGTCGCATGCAAGCGCGTTTCCGCAACCCGGAAACCGGCAAGCCTGAGCTGGTTCACACCTTGAACGGTTCCGGCCTGGCGGTCGGTCGTACCCTGGTGGCGGTGCTGGAAAACTACCAGCAAGCCGACGGTTCGATCCGTGTGCCAGACGTGCTGAAACCGTACATGGGTGGCCTTGAGGTTATCGGCTAAATGGACTATCTGCCGCTGTTCCATAACCTTCGCGGCAGTCGTGTCTTGGTCGTCGGCGGGGGGGAGATTGCCTTGCGCAAATCCCGCCTGCTGGCCGAAGCCGGTGCGCTGCTGCGGGTGGTCGCACCTGAAATCGAACCGCAGCTGCGCGAACTGGTTGCCGGCAGTGGTGGCGAGTGTCTGGTGCGAGGCTACGTTGAGTCGGACCTGGACGGTTGCGGGCTGATCATCGCCGCCACCGACGACGAACCGCTGAACGCACAAGTTTCCGCTGATGCCCATCGGCGTTGCGTGCCGGTCAACGTGGTGGATGCGCCGGCCTTGTGCAGCGTGATCTTCCCGGCGATCGTCGACCGTTCTCCTTTGATCGTAGCGGTCTCCAGCGGTGGCGACGCGCCGGTGCTGGCGCGGTTGATCCGCGCCAAACTGGAAACCTGGATTCCTTCCACCTACGGTCAACTGGCCGGCTTGGCAGCGCGGTTTCGCAGCCAGGTCAAACACCTGTTCCCGGATGTGCAGCAGCGTCGGGCGTTCTGGGAAGATGTATTTCAGGGTCCGATTGCCGACCGACAACTGGCTGGGCAGGGCGCCGAAGCCGAGCGCTTGATGCTGGCGAAAATCAATGGCGAAGCGCCTGTAGCCACCGGCGAAGTTTATCTGGTGGGCGCCGGCCCGGGTGATCCCGACCTGCTGACCTTCCGTGCCTTGCGTCTGATGCAGCAAGCCGATGTGGTGCTGTATGACCGCTTGGTGGCGCCGGCGATTCTGGATTTGTGCCGTCGCGATGCCGAACGGATTTACGTCGGCAAGCGTCGCGCCGATCACGCTGTGCCGCAGGATCAGATCAACCAGCAATTGGTGGATTTGGCCAAGCAAGGCAAGCGGGTCGTGCGGTTGAAGGGCGGTGATCCGTTCATCTTCGGTCGCGGCGGTGAAGAGATCGAAGAACTGGCGGCCCATGGCATTCCGTTCCAGGTGGTGCCGGGTATTACGGCGGCCAGCGGTTGCGCGGCGTATGCGGGAATTCCGCTGACGCACCGCGACTACGCGCAGTCGGTGCGTTTTGTCACCGGGCACTTGAAGGACGGTTCCACCGATTTGCCGTGGGCCGACCTGGTCGCGCCGGCGCAAACCCTGGTGTTTTACATGGGGCTAGTGGGCTTGCCGATCATTTGTGAACAGTTGATCAAGCATGGTCGCGCAGCGGATACGCCAGCGGCGTTGATCCAGCAGGGCACCACGGTCAATCAGCGGGTGTTTACCGGCACGTTGGCCGATTTGCCAAGTCTGGTGGCGGAGCATGAAGTGCATGCGCCGACGCTGGTGATCGTTGGGGAAGTGGTGCAATTGCGCGAGAAACTGGCGTGGTTCGAGGGCGCTCAGGCGCAGGTCTGAGTTCTGCGTTGCTTGTTGGAAAAAGATCGCAGCCTTCGGCAGCTCCTACAGGGGATCGCGTAATCCTGTAGGAGCTGCCGAAGGCGGCGATCTTTTGATCTTAATGCTTCTGCCAAACTCCTTTCCCGCTCAACCGCTCCCGATCATGCGGCGCTGTGAAGTCCTGCGCCGGCCCTTTAGGCACGATCCCGGTCGGATTGATGGTCTTGTGGCTGCCGTAGTAGTGATTTTTGATGTGTTCGAAATCCACCGTCTCGGCAATTCCCGGCCACTGATAAATCTCCCGCAGCCAGTTCGACAGGTTCGGATAATCGGCAATCCGTCGCAGGTTGCACTTGAAGTGCCCGTGATACACGGCATCAAAGCGAATCAACGTGGTGAACAGCCGAACATCAGCCTCGGTCAGGTATTCACCCGTCAGGTAGCGATTGGCACCCAACAGATGTTCCAGCCGAGCAAGCTCCTCGAACAACTCATCGAACGCCTCTTCATAAGCCTGCTGCGACGTGGCAAACCCTGCGCGGTACACGCCATTGTTCACCGCCGGATAAATCCGTTCGTTCAGCGCGTCGATCTCGCCCCGCAGCGGCGCCGGGTAGAAGTCCAGGTCATTACCCGTCAAATCATCGAAGGCGCCATTGAACATGCGGATGATCTCCGCCGATTCATTGTTGACGATGCGATTCTGCAGTTTGTCCCAGAGCACCGGCACGGTGACGCGGCCGGTGTAGTTGGCGGTATCGGCGGTGTAGCGCTGGTGCATGAAATTGAAATGATCGAGCTTGTCCCCGGTCGATCCGAGGTTCTGGTCGAAGGTCCAGCCGTTTTCCAGCATCAGCCAACTGACCACTGACACATCGATCAGGCTTTCGAGTCCTTTGAGTTTGCGCAGGATCAGCGTGCGGTGAGCCCACGGACAGGCGAGGGACACGTAGAGGTGATAACGACCGGCCTCGGCCGCAAAGCCACCGACACCGGTCGGGCCAGGCTTGCCGTCGGCGGTCAGCCAGTTACGACGCTGCGCTTGTTCACGCTGGAACGTGCCGTCCTTGCCGCTTTCGTACCACTGGTCATGCCAGCGACCTTCAACTAACAAACCCATGTTCAAGACTCCTCAACCAATAAGCGTTGGAGAGGAGTCTATTCGCATAGGTTCGATAAAAAAGCGCAAAGGTTGGGCGCTTATGATCGGTTAAATCGATTTGTCCCGAGCGTCCCAATACTGCTGGGCGGTTTCGAAGGCTTGTTCGCGGGCTTGGCCGAGGCCGCGCAAGGCCAGGGCCATGGTCGAGATCAGCGCCATTTGCGGATAGCTGTCGACTACGTCGCCACGCCACACCGCTTTGAGATGCTCGGGATCGAGGGTGGCCGGTTTGACGTGGCGTTGTGCCGACAGCTGCGGCCATTCCTCGTCCCAGCTTTCGCCGCCAGTGGTGCCGTACAAGTGACTGTCGGCGTCCGGGTTGATCTCGATTTCGCCGCCATCGCCCTTGATCACGATTGTGGTGTCCCCGAGCAAACCGCTGGCATCGCGATGCACAGCCTGGTAGCCGGGATGGAAAATGCTTTGCAGACCACAGCGGGCACTCAACGGGTTGAGAATCCGGGTCAGGGAATGGATCGGCGAGCGCAGGCCCAGCGTATTGCGCAGGTCGATCATTCGTTGCAACTGCGGCGCCCAATCCACCAGCGGCATGAAGGCCAGACCGCCGTTATCGAGTGCCACACCCACTTGCTGCCAGTCGCGGCACAACGGAATCCTCAACTCATCCAGCAATTGTTCGCTATAGAGCCGACCCGCCGTGTGCGCGCCGCCGCCATGCATGAAGACGCGCACGCCATTTTGCGCCAGGCATTTGGCCGCCAGCAGATACCATGGCAGATGGCGCTTCTTGCCGGCGTAGGTTGGCCAGTCCAGATCCACATTCAACGTCGGTGCCTGCAAACGTTCGCGCAACGCTTCGGTAAAACCCGCCATTTCCTCAGCGCTTTCTTCCTTGTGCCGCAACAACATCAGGAACGCGCCGAGCTGGGTGTCTTCGACCTTGTGGTCGAGCACCATGCCCATGGCTTCGCGGGCTTCTTCGCGGGTCAAGTCGCGGGCGCCGCGTTTGCCCTTGCCGAGAATGCGCACGAACTGGGCGAACGGGTGTTCGGCGGGTGTTTCGAGGTTCAGCGCAGGGTAGTCGGTCATAAGCAATTCGTCGGTTTGGGCAGGCCCGCCAGTTTCGCGGCGAGTTTGGCAGGGGTGCCTTTGAACAGTCGGTTCAGGTGCAGGCTGTTGCCCTTGTCCGGGCCGAGCTTTAGCGCGGTGTACTTGATCAGCGGACGAGTGGCCGGCGACAACTGGAATTCGGCATAAAAACTGCGCAGGAGTTCGAGGATTTCCCAGTGTTCGGGGCTCAACTCGATGTCTTCGGCGGCGGCCAGGGCGCTGGCCACGTCGGAGGACCAGTCGCTCAGTTCTATCAGGAAACCGTCCTTGTCCAACTCGATGGCGCGTGCGCCGACCGTCAGGGAGTTCATAGCCAACTGTTGACCTTGTCGTAGTGAATCGACAGCTCGACGAAGGCCGGGTAATCGATGGCCTTGGCCGTGTCAGGAATCTCCAGCGCGCGAGCCTGGGCGTCTTCGGCCAGTACGAACAGTTTCAGATTGCGGGCGTTCAGCGCATTGAACGGCGCGGTGCCTGGTTGCAACGCATAAACCGCGTCGCCAGCCAGCAGAAGCGCATCGTCAGCGCCCATCAAGCGCAGGCAACTGGTCAGGCGATCGTCGCCGAACGGGGAATGAGACAACACATGCAAAGTCGACATCAGAGGGTGATCACCTGGTCGTAACGGTCAATAAGTGCGGTGATTTCGTGGGCGGCCAGCACCTGCGCTTCTTCCAGCGACAAGCCGGCCGGGTTCAGACCCCGTTCCGCAACGCTGTCGCCACAGACAAACAGCTCGTCGACACCGAACATCGGCAAGGCTTGCAGGTTGGCGCTCAGGTCTTTCTGCTGGAGGGCCTTGGCATCCTGTTTCGCGGCGAGCTGGAACACCCCGTCATCGAGAAACAGCAGGCCGATCGGCAGATCAAAGGCACCGCCGGCCAGCACGATGTCCAGCGCTTCCCGCGCACTCGGCCCGGACCAGGGCGCCTGACGGCTGATAATCAGCAAGGATTTAGGCATCTCACGCGCCTCCGAAACAGATCAGGCGGTCGGCGTCCTGCACCGCGTCATGCAACTGGCCGAGTCCGGACAGTTCCCACGGCGCGCCCACCGCAATGGCTTCACGCTGATAGCGCCCGGCTTCTTCTTCGTTCAACACGCCACGACGCAGGGCGGCCGCGATGCACACGACACCGTCCAGTTGATGCTCGGTGACGAAGTTGCGCCATTGCTTGGGCAAATCCTGCTCATCCTGCGGCGTGACCACGCTTGCGGAGGCGTTGTAGACGCCGTCCTGATAGAAAAACAGCCGGACAATCTCATGCCCACCGGCCAGCGCGGCCTGGGCGAACAGCAGGGCGCGGCGCGAGGAGGGCGCATGGGCAGCGGAAAACAGCGCGATGGCGAACTTCATGACGGACTCGATCAGTAAAACTGCGGCCATGATAATGCTTTATCGCCGGGGCGGCTAAATGGGTTTTCCCTGGGGACCGAGTCGCCCCCATCGCGAGCAAGCTCGCTCCCACAGGTTTTGCGGTGAAGCTACAATCTTCGGCATCACACAAATCCCTGTGGGAGCGAGCTTGCTCGCGATGGCGGACTGACCGGCGCCGCTCAGCGTGGCATATACCCCAACTGCCAACGCCGCGGGATTTTCAGAGACAGCAGCCCGACCACGCCGGCCAGCAGACCACTGACAAACAGGGCCCTGAGCCCCAAGTGATGTTCCAGCAAGGCGCCGAGTACCGCGCCGGCAAACATCCCGGTCCAGGGGATCAGTTGCACGCGCCAACCGTTGCGCCGTTCGCCGAGCATCCAGCGTCCCAACCCACGGCCGAAGCGCGACAGGGCGCCGGTGACGTAGGTCAGGCCGACCGGCAGTCCGTTCACTTCTTCCACGGCGGCATTGAGCATGCCCATGGCGATGATCGCCGCCAGTAGCGCTGGCAATTGTTCATCGTAGGGCCAGGCAGCGGCGCCGCAGAGCAGCGTGGCGATGCACAGCAGCAAGGGCAACGCCCGACGGCCGCCGAGGCGGCTGACGACAATCCCCAAGGCGTTGCCGATGATGAAGGTGCCGACGAGGATCACCAGGCGCAAGGTCAGGCCCAGGTCGCCGTCGCTGATGGCGACGGCGAGGCGGGTGGTGTTGCCGCTCATGAACGAGACAAAATCGCCGCTGGCCATGAAGCCGATGGCGTCGGTCATGCCCGCGAGCACCGAGAGGCTGGCCACCAGCGACATGCCGATGCGTCCGCGCCATTTGCGGGTATGCAGATGGCCTGGACTGGCGCGATCAGTTGAGAGGGATGGCAACATCAGCGAAGGTCGTCCTCAGGTAGCGGCCGAAAGGGTCACTTACTCAATCCATATAACTCGCAATACTCCAGCCAGTCCATGCCGGCCATCTCGGCCACTTCCTTATGCACCTCCAGGCGCTGTGCCTGATAGTCTTCGGGTGTCGCGGCGGTCAGTTGCAGCGTCAGCTCCCAGGCAAACAATCCCAGGCGTTCGGCCTCGGCTTCGAAGGCTTCATGCAAGCGTTCGTCGCGGTACTGCGCCGCAGTCTCGCCCTTGGCCTGAGCCAACAACGGGTTGAGGTTGTCGAGTTCTACGCGCAGTTCAGGGCGCTCATCGAGAAACTTCTTCAGCGCTTGCTCGTGTTGCTGTTCGGTTGCCGCCATGGTCGCTCCTTGAGGCTGGATTACGAAGACTGCTTCTTGCTGGCCTTGGCCGCTGCTGCCAGGCACTCGAGGGCAAACTGCTCGGGATACGTCATTTGAATCGGCGTGGTTTCACCTTTGACGGTTCTTTCGCCGTCGAGGATGTAACGAATCCGCTTGTCGGTGACACCAATTCGCTTGGCAATCCAGGACGGTGTCTGACCGATCTGGCTGATCAGTTTGTCGGCATATTCAGCGGTCGGTTTGTAATATTCGGCGTTGGGTGTCATGACCTTTCCAGAAAATGAGCCCGGAAAAACGGGCGATGCAGTGTTAATGGCGCGACAGGGTGCGCGAATCGTCACTCGGTGTCGCGGTATAAATGAAGTAAAGCAGAACGATACGCCGTGCTGCGGTGATACAGTCCGCTTTTTCTTGATGAGCGAACGCAATGCGAATTCTGATGGTGGCGCTGGCCGTAACGTTGCTGGCCGGTTGCGCGGGCTCGGTGATGAACGACGCCCGCACTGGAACCCCGTACAAAACCCTGACGTCGGATAAACCGGAAAAAGTCGTCGCCCAGTGTGTGCAGTTTTCCTGGCAGGACGAGGCGGTGTTCGGTGTCGATGCTGGCGCGTATTTACAGCCTGGCGAGAAGGGCGGCACCACCGTTTACACGCGCTCGGCGGAGTCCTTTGTGGACGTGAAGACTGACGCTTCCGCCACCGTGCTGAATTATTACGCGCAGCATGACGATTTTGTGGCCAAGCGCCGACTGGCGGCGTTGGCGACCTGCCTGTAAGCAAGATCAAAAGATCGCAGCCTGCGGCAGCTCCTACAATGGGCAGGCGAACACCCTGTAGGAGCTGCCGCAGGCTGCGATCTTTTGGCGGTGCCAGCGATCAAACGTTTGTCAGGCGCTTCTGAAAAAAGAAGCGCTTGTGGCCAGGCGGGTAGTCAGCGATCTGGCCTAACTCGCTGTAGCCGAGCTTCCTGTAGAACTCTGGCGCCTGGAAGTCGAAGGTGTCGAGCCAGATTCCGATGCATTCCTTTTCCCGTGCCAGGTCTTCAGCCATCTGCATCAGCTTCGTACCCATGCCCTGTCCTCGGGCCTGTTCCGGTACCGACAGCAGGTCGATGTACATCCATTGGTAAAACACTCGACCGTGAAGCCCACCGAGAATCTCGCCGCTTTCGTCACGCACCAGCAAGGCAACGGGCTCCTGAGTCGAGACGCCGGCTTTTGCGGCGTTATAGGCGCGCAACGGCAGCAGGATCGCCTGGCGCTCTTCATCCGTGGGGTTTTGCGACCGTTCGATTCGCAGGGTCATCAGCTATTTCCTTATGGCCAAGGTGGAAAACATTTCCAAGACTATCGCGGCACCTGGTCGTTGTTCCAGTCTTCAGGTGGAACTGTCGTTCGCGCGCAGATGTCTAGCCTAAACAGCGTCATTCCTGAACGCGGCCTATGAGGACACTCCGTGAATATTTTCGAAGCCTTGCGCGAAAGCCACGACCGCCAACGCACCTACGCCGATGCGCTGATCCAGACCAGCGGCGACACCCCCGAGCGGGTCGAGGCTTACAAGCAGCTCAAGTCCGAACTTCAGGCCCACGAAACCGCTGAAGAGCGGCATTTCTATATTCCGCTGATGGAGTTCGATAACGGCGTCGACCTAAGCCGTCATGCGATTGCCGAACATCATGAGATGGACGAAATGATGGAAGAACTCGACGAAACCGAGATGTCCAGCCCCGCCTGGCTGGCGACCGCGAAGAAGCTCGCCGAGAAGGTCAATCACCACCTGGAAGAGGAAGAGCAGAAGTTCTTCCAGATGGCCGGCAAGTTGCTCGACGACAAACAGAAAGAGACGCTGGCGGGTCAGTATGAGAAGGAATACAAGGCTCAACTGTCTTAGCGCCAGGCTTTCGTTTTCGCCTAAGATGTGCGCCTTCTGACGAAAAAAGGATGCGTTGTCATGTCGAACACAGCCGAGCGGGTCAACCTCATCGAGTCTCAGGTGTTGTCCCACGACTGGTACCTGCTCAAGAAAATCACCTTCGATTACCAGCGCAACAACGGCGAATGGCAACGCCAGACCCGCGAGGTCTACGACCGTGGTAACGGCGCGGCGATTCTGCTGTTCAACCGCGAAAAGAAAACCGTCGTGCTGACCCGGCAATTCAGGTTGCCGGTGTTCGTCAACGGCCACGATGGGTTGCTGATCGAAGTGGCGGCGGGGCTGCTCGAAGGTGCGGCGCCTGAAGAGCGCATCCGCGAAGAAGCGGAGGAAGAAACCGGTTATCGCGTGCACCATGTGCACAAGGTATTCGAGGCCTACATGAGCCCTGGCTCGGTGACCGAAAAGCTGCACTTCTTCATCGCCGAATACGACGCCGCTTCCAAGGTCAGTGATGGCGGCGGACTGGAGGAGGAGACCGAGGAGCTGGAGGTGCTGGAATGGAAATTCGACGACGCACTTGAGGCGTTTTATCGCGGGGAGATCTGCGATGCGAAGACCATCATGCTGCTGCAGTATGCGGCGATGAAAAACATCTTCGCCGCCGTTTAAGAGGCACCCACAACCCCTGTAGGAGCTGCCGCAGGCTGCGATCTTTTGATCTTCAGAGTCTTCAAGAGCACCGAAGATCAAGATCAAAAGATCGCAGCCTGCGGCAGCTCCTACAAGGTCAAAAGCCTTCCAGTCGTCCAGTCCCACCCCATTGCCCGCCCTCCAGCATCAGCAGCCGTTCCTTTGCCTCAAGTCCACCGGCAAACCCGGTGAGTTTCCCCGAAGCGCCAATCACCCGATGACACGGCGCAACAATCGAAATCGGGTTCTTGCCATTCGCCGCACCCACCGCCCTCACAGCACTGGGATTGCCGATCTGCCGGGCAATCTCGCTATAGCTGCGGGTCTCACCAAACGGAATGGTCAGCAACGCCGCCCAGACCTTCTTCTGAAACTCCGTCCCGGCAAAATCCAGTTCCAGGTCGAAACGATTGCGCGTGCCCGCAAAGTATTCCCGCAGCTGCTGAGCGGTACGCATCAGGATCGGATTATCCGGCGCCTCGCGCATCGGCCCAAGCCGCACCCGGTCGGGTTTGTCGTTTTCCCAGAGGATGGCTGCCAGGCGTGAGCCGTTCGCGACCAGCTTCAGCTCGCCCACCGGAGAGGCGAGGGTGATAAAGGTGTAACTCATGCCGGCGGACTCCGTAAAAGTGCTGAGCAGTCGCCAAGCATACTGCCTCGACGGGGAGGCGCAATACGCAATCCCAGCCATACTTGCCTGTGCTCTTGAAGCCTTCCCTCTGTTTTTTTACAGAGCCTAAAAACAAAAAGAGACCGACTCATGAAGTTCGAACCTTTTGCCAAATCGCTGATTGCGACCTCATTGGCGCTCAGCTGCCTCAGTGCTTACGCGGCCTCCGTGGCGCCGGTTGCGGCCGAAAACGGCATGGTCGTCACCGCCCAGCATCTGGCCAGTCACGTGGGCGTCGATGTACTCAAGAACGGCGGCAACGCCGTCGATGCCGCGGTAGCGGTCGGTTATGCGCTGGCGGTGGTTTATCCCGCGGCGGGCAACCTGGGCGGCGGCGGTTTCATGACCATTCAGTTGGCGGACGGGCGCAAGACCTTCCTCGACTTCCGTGAAAAAGCCCCACTGGCCGCCACCGCCAATATGTACCTCGACAAGGAGGGCAACGTCGTCCCTGACCTGAGCACCCGTGGCCATCTGGCCGTTGGCGTGCCGGGCACCGTGTCCGGTATGGAGCTGGCGCTGAAGAAATACGGCACTAAACCGCGCAAGGAAGTGATCGCTCCAGCCATCAAACTCGCCGAAGACGGTTTTGTGCTGGAGCAGGGCGATGTTGAGTTGCTGGAATATGCCACCGACGTGTTCAAGAAGGACATCAAGGATTCCGGTGCGATCTTCCTGAGCAACGGCGAGCCGATGCAGGTCGGTCAGAAACTGGTGCAGAAGGATCTGGCGAAAACCCTGCGGGAAATCTCCGAGAAGGGTGCCGACGGTTTCTATAAGGGCTGGGTGGCCGATGCCATCGTCACTTCCAGTCAGGCCAACAAAGGCATCATCGCCCAGGCCGACCTCGACAAGTACAAAACCCGCGAATTGGCGCCGATCGAATGCGATTACCGCGGCTACCACGTGGTTTCAGCGCCACCGCCAAGCTCCGGTGGCGTGGTGATTTGCGAGATCATGAACATACTCGAAGGCTATCCGATGAAAGACCTGGGCTATCACTCGGCCCAGAGCATGCACTACCAGATCGAAGCGATGCGTCACGCCTACGTGGACCGCAACAGCTACCTGGGCGACCCGGATTTCGTGAAAAACCCGATCGCCCATCTGCTGGATAAAAACTACGCCACCAAAATCCGCACCGCCATCGATCCGCAAAAGGCCGGTGTGTCCCGCGAGCTCAAACCCGGCGTAGCGCCCCATGAAGGCAGCAACACCACCCATTACTCCATCGTCGATAAATGGGGCAACGCGGTTTCGGTGACCTACACCCTGAACGACTGGTTCGGCGCCGGCGTCATGGCCAGCAAAACCGGGGTCATCCTCAACGACGAAATGGACGATTTCACCTCGAAAATCGGCGTGCCAAACATGTACGGTCTGGTGCAAGGGGAGGCCAACGCCATCGCGCCCGGCAAGGCGCCACTGTCGTCCATGAGCCCGACCATCGTCACCAAGGACGGCAAAGTGGTGATGGTCGTCGGCACCCCCGGCGGCAGTCGCATCATCACCGCGACCTTGCTGACCATGCTCAACGTGATCGACTACGGGATGAACATCCAGGAAGCGGTCGATGCACCGCGTTTCCACCAGCAGTGGTTGCCGGAAGAGACCAACCTGGAGACCTTCACCACCAGCCCTGATACGGTGAAGATGCTCGAAAGTTGGGGCCACAAGTTTGCCGGGCCACAGGACGCCAACCATGTGGCGGCGATTCTGGTAGGCGCACCATCGCTGGAAGGCAAACCGGTGGGCAAAAACCGCTTCTATGGGGCGAACGATCCACGTCGTAACACTGGGTTGTCGCTCGGTTATTGAGGGTTGTTTTTCAAAGGGGACGGATCTATTTTTCGTCCCCTGATCCACTGACTTTTCAAGGAAGGGACCATGGCTACCGCACTGCTGATCATCGACGTCCAGCGCGCCCTGTGCACTGGCGAGTACGCATGTTTTGAGATCAAGCGCGTTATCGAGAACATCAACGACCTCAGTGCCAAGGCTCGCGAAGCAGGCATCCCGGTCATCCTCATCCAGCACGAAGAAAAGGGCGACCTGCTGCAACACGGTTCCGAAGGCTGGCAACTGGCCGAAAGCCTGAAGACTTCGCCGCAAGACCTTCGCGTGCGAAAAACCAATCGAGACTCGTTCTACCGGACCCACTTGCAAGCCCAATTGCAGGATTTGGGCACCGATCGCCTGATCATCTGCGGGCTGCAAACCGACTATTGCGTCAACGCCACTGTCCGCCAGGCCCTGAACCTGGGCTATGACGTAGTGCTCGCCGCCGATGCGCATTCCACCGTCGACAACGGCAACCTCGCCGCCGAAGACATCATCACTGAGCACAACGCAGACCTGGCGCACTTGACGGGGCCCGTGGCGCGGATCGACGTTATCCCGACCAGCGAAATCCGGATCTGAAACGGGTGAGGGGCTTGCTCCCGTTGACGCTTACACGGCCCCGAAAATGTCGATCAATTCAGTCAAAAAAGCACTCACCAAATCCCGCTGACGCGCCGAATGCCTGACCGCCGCATGAAAGCCGACCTCATAGCGCAGCAGCTCAGGATTCAGCGGATGCAGCTGTCCCAGCTGTTCATGCTTCGCCGCATAGTGCTGCGGCAGAAACCCCAAATGCTGGCCCGACAGAATGAGCAGGGCGGCGCCGTCCATGCTGTCCGTGAGCACCGTCAGGCGTTCAATCGAAGTGGGTGCCGGCATTTCCGGCAAAGGATGGCTGGGCCATACCCAATCGTAATCGCTGACGTCATCCCGGGTCAGCTCGCCCACTTGCTCGAAAAGCGGATGAGTGGGGGCGCAGTAGGCGATCTGGGTTTCCTGGAACAACGCAAAGTAATCAATGTTGGGCAGGCGGTGCCAGAAATAGCCGATCGCCAGATCGATATGGCCGTTGATGATTTTCTCTTCCAGCAGCGATGACGACAGCTCTGTGAAATGGAAATACAGCCCTTCATGCCGGGACCGTAATCGTGCAATGGCCAAGGCGATTTTCTTGTTGGCAACCGGATCGATTTGACCGAGCAGGCCGATATTGATGTTGCCCGACACCTTACGATTGATGTGCTGGACTTCAACCCGGAACCCTTCGGCAGCCGCCAGTAACCGACGGGCCGCCTCGACAAACTGGCTGCCTTTGGGCGTCACCGAAAATCCACCGCGCCCGCGTTCGCAAAGACGAAACCCCACCCGCGCTTCCAGCGTCGCCAATTGCGCACTGATGGTGGGTTGAGTGGTATTGAGCGCCGTTTGCGCGGCCGAGATCCCGCCCGCCTCAACGACGGTCAGAAATACCCGGATCAAACGCAGATCTAGCTCCGATACAGTTCCCAGCATGCGTGCTCCCGATACTCACTTACATAGACGTGGATCTATGTGAACAGTGTGCCTGCGATATTTTACAGCCCTGACCAACGCCCTACATTGCGATGAAACCGGCGCTTTGCCCATAAAAACAACAATTACCAGCATAGGAACACGCATATGTCAGGGTCCCCTCAATCTGCGCACGCCATCGAGGCGAGCAGCGGGTTGGCCATTGAAGGCCACTCGATCGATTACATTCCGGAAAACGAACGTCACGCCAAGCTCAGCAGCCAGGGCCCTTTCTGGTTTCTAGGCAACTTCCACTTCTTCACCATCTCCATCGGTTTTGTCGGCCCAAGCCTTGGCTTGTCGGCGCTATGGACGATGTTGGCCGGTGCGCTGGGCATCATGTTTGGGACCATTTTCATGGCGTTTCATGGCTCGCAAGGTCCGGAAATGGGGCTGCCGCAAATGATTCAGTCGCGTGCGCAGTTTGGTTATCGCGGGGTGATCCTGGCCTTGATGGCGACGATGTTTGTGTTCGTCGGTTTCAACGTGGTGAACATTTCGCTGATCATGAACGGCCTCGAGCATGTGTTTGGCATCGACCCGACCATCGTCGCCATTGCGGTGGTGCTGATCGGCGCGCTGCTGTCGATTTACGGCCACGACCTGATGCACAAAGCCTTCAAGTGGGCGTTGCTGGCCACGTTGCCGCTGTATGCGCTGGTCACCATCGCCTTGATGTTCGGCGCAGGCCAGGAGGGCGTCACCCCGGCGACCGACCTGGGTTTCAGCTGGATTGCCTTTGCCACGCTGTTTGCCATTGGCGCGAGCTACAACATTTCCTATGCGCCTTATGTCTCCGACTATTCCCGTTACCTGCCGAAAAACACCAGTCGGCCAAAACTGATCGCCGCCGTATTCATCGGCGCGTCATTGTCGGGCGGCTGGATGATCGGCCTCGGGGCCTGGCTTGCGCAGCAGCTCAAAGCGGCGGATGCGCTGGTGGCGCTGAACCAGGTCGGTTCTTCGATGATTCCAGGCCTGGGCAATGTGTTGGTGATTGTCTCGGTGGCGGGCTTTCTGCCGATCATCGCGCTCAACACCTACAGCGCTATGCTGACGTTGCTGACGGGTGTGGATTCGATCAAAAAAATCACACCGACACCTCGCGCCCGAGTGATGTCGATCTCCGCGATCAGCGTCATTCTGTTGACCTGTGTGCTGTCGATCAAAGGCGATGGCATCGCCCTGTTGAACACCTTCCTCGTGTTGCTCCTGTACTTCCTCGTACCGTGGACCGCGGTCAATCTGGTGGACTACTTCTTCGTGCGCAAAGGCCGCTACGCGATCCCGCATTTCTTCACGCCGAAGGGCATTTACGGCGCCTGGCAATTTCGCGGCATCGTCTCTTATCTGATTGGCTTCGCCGCCATGGTGCCGTTCTTCTACATCTTTGATGCGGCGGCCGGCAAAGAGGTGTTCGTCGGGCCGCTGGCGCGGATGCTGGAAGGCGTGGATATCGCCTGGCTGGTTGGCCTGGTGGTCTCGGGCCTGACGTACTACCTCCTCAGCCGTTCGATAGACCTTGAGTACGAAGGCCGGATCATCGACTCGATTACCGAGAGCGACATTGTTTCCATGGCTCATCAGCCTGTGGAGGAGGGGCGTTGAACAGCGCAAAAAATACCGTGGTCGCCTGCTGCCAACTGGCGCCGAAAATAGGCGACCTCGCTTACAACCGGAAGCTGACCGAACGAGCGATTCGCTCGGCGGCTTACCAGGGTGCCCAGGTGGTGGTGCTACCCGAACTGATCCAGAGCGGCTACTTGTTTGCCGACCGCAGCGAAGCCCTGTCCCTGGCGGAAACTGTCGAAGGGCCGACCTTGCTTCTGTGGACGGCGCTGGCCCGGGAATTGAACATCGTGGTGGTGGGGGGATTCTGCGAGCGGTTAGCCGGCGATGAACTGGCCAACAGCGCGGCGATGATCGATGCCCAAGGTCTGCGCGCCGTGTACCGCAAGGCGCACCTCTGGGATGGCGAGAATGAAATCTTCAGCGCCGGCAACGACGCGCCGCCGGTTGTAGAAACCGTTCATGGCCGGATCGGCATGCTGATTTGCTACGACCTGGAATTCCCCGAGTGGGTGCGACTCCCGGCGCTGGCCGGTGCGGACCTGCTTTGCGCACCGGTCAATTGGCCCGATGGGCCACGGCCGCAAACCGAGCGTCCGGCCGAAGTTGTGCGAGTCCAGGCCAACGCCTCGGTCAACCGAATGTTCATCGCCGCGTGTGATCGGCATGGTCATGAACGTGGGGTCAGCTGGGTGCAAGGCTCGGTGATCGTCGATGCCGATGGCTACCCTGTGGCAGGGCCGGCGGAGCAGGGTGGCGAGCAGATTTTGTTGGCGACGCTGAATCTTGCCGAGGCGCGGAACAAGCGAATCAGTGCGCGTAATGATTTGCATCGGGATCGGCGGTCGCAGTTGTATGGGTTGAGTAGTTTGGTTGAGTAATGCGGGTGGACGTTTTGTGACGCAGGGGTAGAGCAGGCGTCCGCTTTCGACAGCCGATAGCCGTCTGTCGTCAGCAGATTCTTTGGCCACCAGCCTTTCCTGTGAGCCGCGAGGGGGCGAACGAAAGTAACGTTCGCAGGACCTCGCGGCTGACCTCGGTTGTTTTCAGAAACGGCGTTGAACAAGCCTTTGTAATAGCGAGGTCCGGGGTCACAACACCACGGCACTCATCACTCAGAGGCGAGCGCGGCGTCACTCCTCACCGGTTGGGTGTCAGCGGCCGTCCGGCGACCCACCTTGAACCATGCCGCGTACAACGCCGGGACGAAGAAAATCGTCAGCAGCGTCGCCACGGTAAGGCCGCCCATGATCGCAATTGCCATCGGACCCCAGAACACACTGCGCGTTAGCGGGATCATTGCAAGCACGGTGGCCAGCGCCGTCAGCATCACCGGACGGGCTCGGTGAATGGCGGCATCCAGCACCGCGTTCCACGGGTCTCGCCCTTCGGCGATCTCGATTTGTACTTGATCGATCAGGATCACTGCGTTGCGCATGATCATGCCACCCAGTGCGATGATGCCCAGGATCGCAACGAAGCCCAGCGGCGACTGGAACACCAGCAGCGCCGGCACCACGCCGATCAGGCCCAGCGGTGCGGTCAGCACTACCATCCACATGCGGGAGAAGTTCTGCAGTTGCAGCATAAGTAGCACCAGGATGGTGATCAGCATCAGCGGGGCCACCGCGAGTAGCGCTTTGTTGGCCTTGTCACTTTCCTCAACCGCTCCGCCCACATCTATGCGGTAACCGGTCGGCAGCCTGGCTTCGATATCCTTGAGCAACGGCTGGATTTCCTGCGTCACCGATACACCCTGCTCACCATCCTTCACGTCGGCACGCACCGTGATCGCCATGTCGCGATTGCGGCGCCACAGTACCGGCTCTTCCAGTTCAGCGCGCACCTGTGCGACTTGCGACAGCGGCACCACCGTGCCCTGGCGCGTGTAGAGGTTAATGTCTTTCAGTGAGTCGAGGTTCAAGCGTTCCTCTGGCACGGCACGGGCCACGATGTCGATCAGGTCCTCGTGCTCACGTAGCTGCGACAAGGTTGCGCCGTTCATCACGGTCTGGGTCGCCAGCGACACATCGGCTGGCGTGAGGCCCAGCGCGCTCGCCTTGTCCTGATCAAGCTCCACTTTCAGCGTGCGCACAGGGTCGTTCCAGTCGAGCTGGAGGTCACGCACCTTTTGGTTGGACGCAACCACCTTCTCCACGTCGCGGGCGATCTTGCGCACCACTTGGGTATCGGGGCCTACGACGCGGAACTGCACCGGGTAACCGACAGGTGGTCCCAACTCGAGCCGGGTCACGCGCACCCACGCCTGTGGGAATTGGTGGTCAGCCGAGGCCACCAGCCGCGCACGTACCCGCTCGCGTGCATCCAGGTCCTTAGTCATCACAACGAACTGGGCAAATCCAGGATTGGGCAGCTCGGGGTTGAGCGAGAGATAGAAGCGCGGCGCGCCGGCGCCGGTGTAGGCGGTATAGAAACGCACGTCTTCGTCCTTCGCCAGGATCTCCTCCATGTGCTTGACCTGCTCGGTCGTCGCGGCGAACGAGGAGCCTTCCTTGACGCGCAGGTCAATGACCAGTTCAGGACGCGAACTGTTGGGGAAGAATTGCTGCGGCACTAGCTTGATACAGGCCAGAGCAAGCGCCAGAGCGCCAACCGTCGCACCGATGACCACCCAGCGGCGCTCAATGGCGGTGTCGATCAGGCGGCGTAGGCTGCGGTAGAACTTGGTGTCGTGCGGATCAGCGTGCTGGTGCGTGCCCAAGTCGTTGGGCAGCATTTTGACCGCCAGGTACGGTGTGAAGATGCCGGAACAGATCCACGAGAACAGCACCGCGGCGCCAACGATCCAGAAAATGCCACCCGCGTACTCGCCGGTGGTGGACTTCGAGAGGCCGATCGGCAGGAAGCCCACGACCGTGATGAGTGCCCCGGTCAGGCGCGGCATGGCGGTGGACTGATAGGAGAAGGCGGCCGCCTTCACGCGGTCCATGCCGGTTTCCATCTTCGCCACCATCATCTCGATGGCGATGATGGCGTCATCCACCAGCAGTCCCAACGCGATAATCAGTGAGCCGAGCGAGATGCGTTCGAGGTTCCAGCCCATCGCCAACATCACCAGCGCCACGCCGCCCAGCACCAGCGGCACTGTGGCCGCGACCACGAGGCCTGCGCGCCAGCCCAGGCTGGCCAAGCTCACCGCAATCACGATGATTAGCGCCTCTGCCAGCGCACGCCCGAAGTCCAGGATTGCATCCTTCACCGTGGTTGGCTGGTCAGCCACCAGCTCCAGCTCCACGCCGTGCGGAAGTTCTGACTGGATCTTGGCGACTGCCGTGTCCATCGCCTTGCCAAGGTCCACGATGTTGCCGTCGCTGGTCATTGTGATGCCGAGCATCAGCACTGGCTGGCCGTTGTGGCGTACCGTGTAGGTCGGCGGATCCTCGAAGCCACGTGTAACGGTCGCGATGTCGCCGAGCTTGATCAGCCGGCCGCCCGCGGAGATGGGCACATTGCGGATAGCCGCTTCGCTGGCGAATTGGCCGCTCACGCGCACCATGACGCGGTCGCCGCGGGTGTCGATCTGGCCTGCGGGCACCATGGCGTTCTGGCTCTTGAGGCTTTCGGCAATGGCCAGTGGTGTGATGCCCAGCGCGGCCAGGCGCTCGTGCGAGAACTCGACGTAGACACGCTCGGCCTGCTTGCCGATGAGATCGATCTTCTTGACCATCGGCACCTTCAGCATCTGGCGCTTGATGTCCTCGGCCGCGTGCGACAGGTCAGCGTGACCGACGCCGTCGCCCTTGACCGCGTACATCAGGCCATACACGTCGCCGTATTCGTCATTCAGGATCGGGCCGATCACGCCGTCAGGCATCTCGAGGCTCAGGTCGTTGAGTTTCTTGCGCGCCTGGTACCAGGCTTCGCGTTGGTCAGCCTTGGAAGTGCCGCCGCGCACGGTGAGCGTCATGCCTGCATAGCCTTGCCGCGCGTAGGTGACCACCTTCTCGAAGTTGTCGATCTGCTCGAATTTCTTCTCCATGCGGTTGAGGACCTGGTCCTGCAACTGCTGGGCAGTGGCGCCCGGCCAGATGACCATGGCGGTCATGGAAGGCACGGAAAAGTTCGGATCCTCGAGCTGACCGAGCCGGGTGAAGCTGAAGGCGCCGGCCGCCGCGACAATGAGGAGCATGAACAGAACGATGGCGCGATGGCGCAGCGCCCAGTCGGTGAGGTTGAAATTGTTCATCGGGTGGCCTGCTGCGTGGTATTCGCGTCAACGATCGCCGTGCCGGGGAGGGCGACCGTCAGTCCGGACGTCATCTTCTGGACGCCGGCGGTGACGACCAATACGCCAGCCTGCGGCCCGGAGACGAGCACCTCGTCGTTGCGATAGCCCCAAACGGCCACACGCTCCAGTTCGACGACGCCTGCCGGATCCTTGCCCGTGGGCGTGACCACCCACAGCGCCGGTTCGCCACCGCTTTGCGTCAGTGCCGTGGCTGGCACCGCCGCTACCGAGACACTGGTCATCTCACGCTCGGCCTTGACCGTGGCGGTGGCGCCCAGCGGCAGCGCCTGCACCGGCTTGAGCCGCGCGCGATAGGTGCGCGTCTGCGTTGCAGCCTGCGGCGACAGCTCGCGCAGCGTGACATCGAAGATCTCGTTCGGCGCACTGGCCAGCGAGGCCTTGAAGCGCGCGTCCTTGAACACGGACAACTGATCCTCGGGCACGTCGATGACGATCTCGGATTCGCCCGGATTCGCGATCGAGACAACCGGTTGCCCCTCCGGTACGACCTGTCCGGCCTCAAAGCGGACAGCCGTGACGACGCCGCTACGCGAGGCGCGCAGCACGGTGTACTTGAGCCGGTTGCGCGCGAGTTCGAGCTTTCGCGCCTCGGCCTCTGCGGTTGCATGCGCGGTTTGGGCATTGGTATGCGCGCGTTCGTCGTCGGCCGCACTGACCGAGCCGTCAGCCTTCAGGGCGGTCAGGCGCCGGTGGTCCGAGTCGGCTTGGCGCGTCTGCTCGACGGCAACCGACCACTGTTGTCGCGACGCTTCCTCAGCGAGGCGGTAGTCGGCGTCATCCAGTACAGCCAGTACGTCGCCTTCGCGCACAAACTGGCCTACCTCGACCTTGCGCTGGGCGACCTTGCCGCCCACGCGGAAGGCCTGGTCGACTTCATGCCGCGATTGCACGGTGCCCACGTAGCGACTGATGTCGCGGGCATTGTCGTAGCTGATTTTAACGGTGCGTACAGGTCGTGGTGCCTGCACGGTCGGCTGGTCCGGGCTACACGCGCAAAGCATGACGGCGACGGCCAAGGCGCCGGCCGCAGTAAGGGAGGTTTTCAAGGCGGTTCCTCTTTGTAAAACGGCAGTTTCTTAGGAAAGTGGTGGCCGGTCGGCTTCGGTGGCTGCGGTGGCTGCGGTGGGGGTGGCGGGTTGTTCGAATACCTGCCAGCCCCCGCCCAGTGCCTTATAGAGCTGCACGCTATTGATCAGCAGGCGGGTGTTGCTTTCGTTGGAGTTCAAGCGTGCCGCCAGGCGCGCGCGCTGCGAATCCAGCAGTGGCAACAGGTCGATCTGCCCGCGGTTGTAGAGCGACTGGGCGCGGTTCTGCGCAGCCTCGGCGGACGCGGCGGCCAATTGCAGCGACCCGGCGCGGCGCCGCTCCTGCGCCAGCGTGACAAGGGCGTTCTCCACATCCTCGAGCGCCCGTACGATGCCGTCTTCGGCGCGCAGCAGCGCCTCTTTTTGAGCACTTTCGGCAGCATCATTGATTGCTTGCGTGCGCCCGGCGTTAAAGAGCGGCATCGCCAGCAGGCCCGCCACGTTGGTGAAGCGCGCAACGCCGAGATCGGCGCCGTTCAGGCTCAAGCCCTGGCGGCCGAAGGAGGCATCGAGGAACAGCCGCGGAAACCACTCGGCCGCGGCCTGCTTGCGGCGCGCATTGGCTGCATCGAGCTGCGCCATCAGCGCCAGCACGTCAGGTCGGCGTTGCAGCAGCTCGGCGGGCTGGCCCGGCTTGGCCTCGGGCACCACTGTCACATCGCTAATCGAAGTCTGGATGTTCGCGGTATTGAAGGACTGGTCGGCAATCAGCACCGCGATACGATGGCGCGACACAGCCACCTGCGTTTCCAGCGGCGGAATCTGCGCCCGCGCCGACAAGGCGTCGGTCTGCGCACGTTCGACGTCGAAGGCAGATGCCAGCCCCACCTGCTGGCGAGCGGAAACCAGACGCAGCGTCTCGTCCTGCATCGCTGAGATGGCGCGCAGCGTCGCGACCTGGCGTTGCGCGCCGACCAGTGTGAAGTAGTTGCTGACGACGTCGCTCATCACCAGCAGGCGTACGCCGCGCATGCTGTGCTCCGCGGCCAGCGCATCGGCATCGGCCGCCGCTGCGCCGGCGCGCAGGCGGCCGCTCAGGTCGAGCTCCCACGAGACGTCCAGGCCCGCACTGGTGGTCTTGGTATCCGGATAACCCTGTTTCGTGGCCGAGCTGTAGCCGCTGCTGCGATCACTGCCGGAGGCGGATGCGCCGACACTCGGGAACAGCCATGAACGGCTGACCGTTTCGCCGGCACGCGCGGCGCGCAGGCGCTCGGCGGCAATCTTGACGTCGCGATTCTCGCGCGCTGCCCGGCGCACCAGATCCGTCAGCACGGGGTCGTGGTAGACCTCCCACCATGCCGCCTCGGGTTCCATTTCGGAGGCCGTGCTCGTGGAGAAGTTGCTCGGCAGTTCTACCGACGGCGTGAGCACCTCCGTGGAGCAACCGTTCAAGACCAGGGCAACAGACGCGGCGAGCGCTGCCCCCATGACGACGCTGACCACGCGTTTGGCATATTGCAGGGGCGTCTGCCCGTTGCGGGTCAACAGATGGGAAGTTGGAAGTCGCGACATCGGATTGGACTCGTAAAGATTCGAGGTTGCATCAGCGTAGAGCCCGGGGTGCGCGAAGTCGTCAGCGAAGGGTCGCCGTTCGGTCGCCATATCGGGCTCTCATTCAGGTTGGAGACGTCACTCGCCGTCGGCATCCGCCGCGTGCTCACCGGCCGCGGACGCGAGGTCTGAGGCAATCGACTCCAGCAGCTCTTCGGCGGACGAGAACTCGCACTGACGCCCGGTGACCAGATTTTCGAGGCGGCCCACGAGGGCCCCGGGCGTGGCATCGCTACGCAGCTTCACTACGTACGAGCGGCGGCTCGGGTACTTGGATTCAGGGTTCAGGCTCATGGCAGACCAGGGGATCAGGAAGTTCGGCGACAGCGTAAGCCGCCCCCTGGGTGGAGTCATAAGCGAAAGGTCGGAATTCGGTCGGGAGTGCCCGCAGAACAGAGGCAGCGATCACCGGAACGCTGGTGGTCACGCGGTTTCCAGCCCACGTTGCGTGGGCGCGATCTAAGTCCACCAGGCATGAAGGGTACGTCTTGTCGCTTCAAGTCGACTGGGCAGCCTGAAGCAGTGAGCGCGCACGTTTCACCAGTTCGGTTCCGTGAGTTTCAGGCAATTGCTCAATCAGCGTCGACAATGCCTGGCCGTCCTCGGTCGCAGCCTTGTGGTGTTCGCACAACTCCACCAGCGCTTGCAGCTCCAGCCACGGTGCCTCCTGGGATCGAGCCTCCTCAATTGCGCGCCGCACCGCAGCGCTGCCGGCGTCCAACCGACCCTGCGTTCGCGCGATCGCTGCCTCCAGAAGCCATAGCTGCGGCAGGTACACGCGCTCGCCCAGTTCCTCTGCCACCCGCAGTGCTTCCTGTAGTTCGGCTTGTGCTGCATTGCAATCACCTGCCAGCAGCAACGCCTCGGCGGCGTAACCGAGTACCTCGCTGGCACCGGAGCGCATGCCGAGGCCGGTGTGCTCTTCGTAGGCCTCACGGATGCGACGGTAGCCGTCGCGCGGTGCACCGTTGCGCGCGTCAGCCCAGCCGCGCCACCAGCGGCAAGCCGTCCGCCCCAGCGCGAGCGAATACTCATCAACTAACTTTTGCATATCGTCAGCCAGCGCTGCTACACGCACATGGTTCCCTATCCTCACCTCGATCAACACCTCCTGCCAGGCGGCGACCAGCCAGGTCATGGGCTGGCGCAACGCCTGCGCGCGAACCCGCGCCTGCTGCCTGTGGACTCGGGCTTGCTCAAACAGACCAGAACGCACGAGTTCTATCGCCAGCATGCCGTGCAGCATGACCTGAGGATCAGCCGCAAAAATATCGTTCGTCCCGATGTCCAGTGGCTCAGCGATCGCGAGGGCGCGCTCTAACCAACGGCGAGTCGTCTGCGTGCGTCCCTGGAGGTGATGCACCTCGCCCTGCACGATGCACGCCGCCAGCCTGAGCTCTTGATCATTTGCGTCGCAGGAGAGGGCTTCGGCACGTTCCGCCACTTCCAGCGCCAGCGCATAGTCGCCGCGCAGACCGAGCAGATAGCCGAATCCGTGCAGCAGGCGACCACGCATTGGGTGCTCGGGTACATCCGCCAGCAGCATGTACGCACGTTCGAAGGCGCTCTTGGCTTCGCTGCCGACACCGAACCGGTGGAAAGCCGAAACCCCTTGCAGCGTGGCCAAGGTAATTTCGAGCGTATCGCGCTCCGTCCCTTCTGGTGCCTGCATGAGCAGGACCAAGGCGCGTTCAGTGAGGCCGTAGCTCAAGTCCGGGCTGAAGTGCAGCAACGCGGCTTCCGCGGCTTCGGCGTAGTAACGCAGCGCAATCATTGGCTGCCGAGCCCGATCGAAGTGCATTGCCAGCTCCGAGGCCGCAACCGGTACGCCGACCGCGCGCTCGCGTTCGAGGGCAGTGCCAACCTGGCGATGGAGCTGGGTGCGCAATGAGCGCGGCGTGCGGTCGTACAGCACCTGGCGGAAAAGCGCATGTCGGAAAGAGTGGGGTAGCTCTTCCGTCTCTTCACCTTCCGTGGTCCGTGACCGTATGAGCCAAACCTGCTCGCGAATCAGCTCTTCACAGGCGTGGGCCACCGAAGCGAGGTCGCGCTCGAGGGCCAGTGAAACCGTCTCGATTCGGAATTCGACCCCGCACACCGCAGCGACCGAGAGCAGCGCACGCTGTTCCGGCCCAAGCCTGGCAATATAGTGATCAATGATGGCTGCGAGGTTTTCGGGAACCGCCAGATCCGCAAGCCGAGCCTCGATGGTGGCATCGTCGTCCGTTGGGTCCATCACTTCACTGATGACTGACGATACGAACAGCGGCACACCGTCAGTGCGCTCGTGCAGGGCACGCACGAAGGCTTCATCGCACGCCAGCGAGGCCGAACGCAGCGCCACATAGTCAGCGACCTCGGTTTCCGAGAACGGATCGAGCACCACTTCCTCGCACAGACGTTGCAGGCGCAGTTCGTGGCGCAACGAGCTGAGGGGATGATCGAGTGCAACCACCTCGGCGAGGCGGAAGCTCGACAGCCACATCAGCCGCGTGCCGCCACGTCGCCGCGCCACATAGTTGATGAGCTGGACTGTCGCCCGATCGCTCCAATGCAAGTCTTCGGTCACCAGCAACAGCGGTCGCTGCTCCGTGTAGCGGTCCAGCAATTCGCCCATTTCCCGGAGCATGCGGTCCGGGCCGATGCCGGCAAGCTCGCGCCGCAACGCGTCGCGCTCCGCCGTGGTGCTCAGCCACGGCAGTTGCAGCAGCCAGGTCGGCGCCACGGCGCGCAGCAGCGCCGGCAGGGTGGGGTCGTTGCGGCACAGATCGGCTAGCGCCTCCAACACCGGCAGGTACGGCTCGCCGGTGCCGTAGTGTTCTACGCAATGGCCGCGTGCGCAGGCGATGCCGCCAAGGCTGGCGAGGAAGTGTTCGATTAACGTGGTCTTGCCAATCCCCGGCTCTCCAGCGAGCCAGACCACAGCACGCTGGCCGCCATCTGCCCGCTCCCACGCCCGCTGCAGTCTTGAGATCTCGTCGGTGCGACCGATGAATGGCGGTGACGGATGCGCGCCGGCCGCCGGCACCGTCGCGGATGCTGGCGGCATCGAAGGTGCAGGTGAGGGCGCGGCGATGAAGCGATAGCCGCGCCTCGACACGGTCTCGATATAGCGGGGCTGTTTGGGGTCGTCGCCCAGCACCTTGCGCAGATCGCTGATGGCCGTCTTCAGCACCGAATCGCTGACGAACCGATGCCCCCACACGGCATCAAGCAAGGCGTCCTTGGTCACTAGCGATCCCGGCTGGCGTGCAAGTACGCACAGCAGTGTGAATGGCGTTGGCGCCAACGCCACGGCTTCTCCGTTACGTAACAAGCAGGCGTTGGCTTCGTCGAGTTCGAACTCGACGAAGCGGAGCTGGACTGGATTCGGTTGAGGCTGCGGACGCGCCACGATTGATTCCTAAAACTAAAACATGGTTGTGCGCTGTGAGGCTTGGCATCTGGCCCAATACTGAAAACCGTATTGCCGGGCTTTCTGGTCCTGTCTACCAGCAGCTTCTTGAGCCGACTGTTTTCCAGTCTCGGCTCCAACGCCTTGAGCCCTTGACGTCAGCCACACGCGCTCGACCTGGGGCCGTTCTCCAATAACAACGCTGATCGGCTCTGAAGCCAAGCCTCATCGGTCGGAAACTGGTACACGCGTGAATTCACGCCTCGAGCTTGCGGCATTCATCGCTTCGGCCCGGACTCGATTCGCAAGCCCCTGACACCTCGGTTTTCCTCTTGTCGTGGCCTGGTAATGATCCCGAAAATTTAATGACAAGAACATCAATATTGAAATTAGTTTCAATATTGAATACCTTGACCCTGCCTGACGATGAGACCTGCGTGCCTCACGACTTCAATCACAACAAGGGCTCAATATGAACAACAACAAGAAAGTTTCCGAATTGCCTCCCTCCGCCGTCGACGTGCTGGTCATCGGTAACGGTCCGGTAGGTGCAACAATCGCGGCACTGCTCGGCCGCTATGGGGTAACGACCCTGGTACTGGACAAGACCCATGAGGTCGTACTGATGCCTCGTGCCATTGCTCTGGACAACGAGGCGCTGCGCATCCTGCAACTCGCCGGTTTGTCGGAAGACGCTTTTGAGAAGATCGTTATCCCCGAAGTGAAGATGCACTCCCCGGTACTCGGGCAATTCGGTCGAGCCAATACTGAGGGGTGCATCGACGGCCATCCGAAACTTGTGACGTTCTATCAACCCGACCTCGAACACGCGATGCGCAGCCAGGTCTCCCGGCTGAAGTCAGTGACCAGTCTTGGTGGCTTCGAGCTTGAGAGTCTGGTTGAGGAGTCGGATTGCGTCGTCGCCTCCGTACGGGATCAGAATGGGCAATCGCATTCCGTTCGCGCCCAGTACCTGGTCGGTGCGGATGGCGCAAGCTCCAGGGTCAGGGCACTGATTGGCCAGGAGTTCGAAGGGCAGACCTATGCGGAAGATTGGCTGATTGTCGATGTCATGAACCGGCATAAGTCAGCGATTGATCACATTGAGTTTCTCTGTAATCCGCAGCGCCCAACGCCGCACATGCCCGCACCCGGCGGCAGGGAGCGTTGGGAGTTCATGCTGCAACCCGGTGAATCCCGGGAAGAGCTGGAAAGCCCGGAAAGCATAGCCCGGCTGATCGCACCATGGATCAACCCGCAGGAGTTGCAAATCGAGCGCAAGGCGGTGTATCGATTCCACGCGCGCTGCTGCAACAGATTCAGCAAGGGACGCATCTTCCTCGCCGGCGACGCAGCGCACATCACCCCTCCTTTTGTCGGGCAAGGCCTCGTAGCGGGACTTCGAGATGGCGCCAACCTTGCCTGGAAACTGGCCTGGGTCCTTCGCGGCCATGCCGCGCCTGCAATACTCGATACCTATGACGTAGAGCGCCGCCCCCATGCCCAGGCGATGATCAATCTGGCGAAACTCATGGGCCGCATGGTGATGCCCAAGAACAAGATCGCAGCTTTCTTTATCCACGGCCTGATGCGCATGCTGGCGTTGACTCCCGCTACCAGGAAATACTTCGAACAGTTGGACATCAAGCCGAAGAACACCTTCAAACACGGCCTGTTCATGCAGCATTGCCGGGGCGACAAACTGGTACGTGGCAGCCTGTTTCCCCAAACCTGGATTCGCACCATGCAAAAGCAAATCAAATTGAGCGACGATGCTCTTGGAGACAACCTGACCCTGGTTGGATTCGGTGTTGACCCGTTGTCCCTGCTAACCACTGAGCAGATCGTTTCCTGGGAAAAAATGGGAGGCCACTTCTTAGAGGTCAGAACGCGCGGCCAACGCTCCGGCGGCAGCTGTGACTTCATCGAAGACATGAACCATGACATCCTGCCGCTGGCCCCTAAAGGAACGCTCGTCGCGGTTCGTCCCGACCGGATCATCATGCACCACGCCCCTGGCGCAGAGGCAGGCAGTCTCCTTCGTGACTGTCGGGGCCTGCTGGCTAGCGTAGACGCCACGCCTGATAGCGTTTCCGTTACCATCAACGAGCCCACTAGATTGCGAGCTTGATAATGCCTTCCCCCATTCTTCCTTTAGAAGCGACTGCGCCACAACCTCTCACGAGAGGCCACAAGAAGCGTGAGCGCACCCGTCGCGGCCTGGTGGACGCGGCATTGCGTCTTGTCGCACGTAAGGAGGTGGGGGAGATCGCGCTGCTCGAGGTCGCCGCGGAAGCAGCGGTATCCAACGGCACCATCTACAACTATTTTCGAACGCGCGACGAAGTACTCGAGGCGGTGGGCATCGCCATGGCCGCCGAGTTTTCTGACGCCATTTCCGTCTTGAACTCTGACGTGCAGTGCGGTGCGCAGCGGCTTTCGATTGGCGTTCGCATGTTTGTATGTCGGGCCGCCGCCGACCATCAATGGGCGAATGCGCTGCTGCGCATCATCCATTTCGACCAGGCAATGCGCTCGCGTTTGGCGGACCATGTACTGGGCGATCTGCGTGAGGGGCTGCGTGCGGGTACTTTTGCTTACGTGGACGAAGGGGTCGCCCTGGACATCGTCTTATCATGCACAACCGGAGCAATGCGCTCAGTTGTCGAGGGACGCGCAGTGGCAGAGCACGATCTGCGGGTCGCCGAAATGGTTCTCCAGGCTCTGGGCGTAACACCTGCCAGAGCCAGGAGAATCGCCTGCAAGCCGCTACGCACCTGATCTGATGTCATCCTTGATCCGCTAGGCTTGATCAATCCATTGCCGATAGCTCTTCGCCTGGCGGCGAGACTTTAGCTGATTGCCGATCAATGCCATGAGAGGCGACGTCCTGGGTTTTGTCCGTTTCCCTTGACTCAGCAAGCCGAGCTGCTTCTTGATCACCGACGCCACTGCAAGCGATGCCAGCGCCTTGTTCTTCCAGCGGACGACGATGGGCTCCACTTCGGTGTCCTGACCTGCCATCCACTGGCTTGGCAGGGTCGGCTCGATCGCCAACGCAGTGGCAAGCCCCACCATCGACACCGAGCCGCTCACCACGCGCTCTGCCACCTCCTTTCTACGCACGCCGCCGGTGACCATCAGCGGCATGCGCGCTATTTCTCCTATTTTCTCCGCGAACTCGAGAAAGTACGCTTCTCGAGCCAAGCGGCTGCCATCGCGGGTCTGCCCCTGCATTGCCGGGCTTTCATAGCTGCCACCCGATAACTCGACCAGGTCGATCGCCTTGGTGTTAAGCATTTCCACCACGCGAGCCGCATCCTCGGCATCGAAACCGCCGCGCTGAAAGTCCGCGGAATTGAGCTTCACCGCGACGCAAAAGGTCGGTGCCACTCGCTGACGTATTGCGTCGATGGTTTGCAGGAGAATTTGCGCACGATTTTCCAGGCTACCACCCCAGCGGTCGCTACGCCGGTTGGTCAAGGGCGAAAGGAATTGGCTGAACAGGTAGCCATGCGCTGCATGAATCTCCACGCCGGTGAATCCGGCACGCTCGGCTAACGCTGCGGCATGGGTATAGCGTTCAATCAGCTCTTCGATCTCCTGCTCATCCAAGGCCCTGGGCGGCACAAAAGCCTTTGATAGTCCGGGAATGTCGACAGCAACCGCGGAGGGCCCCCGTGCCGATTGCCCCATTGAAGCCAACAGCTGCCGTCCGGGATGATTGATTTGCATCCAGGCCTGGGCTCCGCGACTGCGGCAAGCATCGGCCCATAGGCTGAATTTGCCCAGGTTCCGATCGTCCTCGAGCACTACGCCAGCGGGTCCGGTCAAGGCGTGGCGGTCAACCATGACGTTGCCAGTGATGATCAGGCCGGCACCACCCTCCGCCCAACGCCGATAGAGCTTAACCAGCGCTTCCCCCGGAGCGTGATCCTCATTGGCAAGGTTCTCCTCCATGGCAGCCTTGGCGATTCGGTTTGGAATCACCGCGCCGTTAGGCAATCGAAGCGGTTTGAAGAGCTTTGAGCTGGTCATGTTCTGTCCTTCAGCTGGTAAAAGTCGGCCAGCATAATTGAACATGCGTGTTCAATTATGTCAATGTGAAGGGTTTTTGTTGATCCGGCGACATCGATCCTAGTATCCAGATTATTGGGTTACAGGCCGGTTTTCAGACAGAAAAACCAAACCGCTTAAAAATATGGTTGACGTAAAATGAACACGAGTGTTCAATCGGTCCATAAGGTAATCCTGGAGAGAGAACCGTGGAATCCCTGAATCCAACACAGCGCCGTATTCATCAAGCTGCCTTTCGCCTATTCGCCGAGAGAGGCACCTCACAAGTGAACATCCTTGACCTCGCGCAAGAGGCAGGCGTGGCGCGCGGAACGGTTTATAGCAACATCGACAGCATGGAAAGCCTGTTCGAGGCGGTCGCCAGCCATCTCGCGAGGGAGATGCATGAGCGCGTCAACAAGAGCTTCGACTCCCTCTCTGATCCCGCTCATCGCCTTGCCAATGGCATTCGATTCTTCATTCGCCGAGCGCACGAAGACTCCCAGTGGGGCGCGTTCATCCATAAATTCGCCATGAGCAATTCTGCGTTGCGCGAAATGTTCAGCAGCCAAGCGACTAAGGATCTTCTGAGCGGGCTTACCACTGGGCGCTACACGTTTCAGCAGGAGCAATTGCTCTCAGTACTGACGTTGATATCGAGCAGCGTCCTGGGCTCAATTTTCCTGGTACTGGAAGGCCACAGAACGTGGCGCGAATCGGGCTCTGACACCGCCGAGCTGGTACTGCGGGCACTAGGTGTGCCGCCGGAGGAGGCGCGTGCGCTGGCAACCAAAGAGTTGCCGGCACTTCCGACTCTCGACTGAGCGCTTAACCGACTTAATTAGATAACACCCCTGGTTTTCCAGGGGTTCGGGACAGCTTTGCCCTAAAAACCCGGAAAACAAGAACAATGAACAACAAAAACGAATTGCACCGGTTGGCGACACCACACCCCGCGCGGCATCCGCAGCCGACGGTAAAGGCCCAGGATCTGACTCACCTGATCTTTCAAAGGCCGGATTTGAATGAGGCGGCGCGTTTCCTGACCGACTTCGGCCTGACGGTCAGTCGGCAGAACGCCGATACGCTCTATCTACGAGCCACCGATGCCACTTCATATTGTTACCGTGTCCATCGTGCCGAACATGCACGTTTTATCGGGTTCGGACTTGCAGTGCAGTCCCTGGAAGATCTGGAAAAGCTCACTCGAATCCCGGGGGCGTCATCGGTAGAGAAGTCGGAACATCCTGGCAAAGGGTATTACGTCAGACTGACTGATCCGTCCGGTTTCATTGTGGAAGCCGTGTGCGACCAGACGCCAGGCAAGACTCTGGCACATAGAGCTCCTCTCCACTGGAACCTGGTGCACGAGCAACCGCGAGTCAACGCCACGCAGCGCCCGCCGATTGCTCCCCCTGAAGTACTCAAACTGGGTCACATCGTCATTGAAGTGGCCGACTATCAAGCGACCTGTGCCTGGTATACGCAGCATTTCGGGTTTATTCCCAGCGATGTGCAGGTACTCCCCGACGGCACGCCTATCGTCACTTTCATGCGCCTTGATCTCGGTGATATTCCCGCGGATCACCATACGCTCGCGATTGCGCAAGGGTTCATGGCTACCTACAGCCATAGCGCCTATGAAGTCGTCGATGCAGACGCCGTGGGTATGGGGCAGCGCGTCCTGCGGGAGCGGGGTTGGGAGCACTCATGGGGAATCGGCCGACACATTCTGGGCAGTCAGATCTTCGATTACTGGCAAGACCCATGGGGCGATAAGCACGAGCATTACTGCGACGGGGATATTTTCACCGCCACTCGGCCGACGGGCATTCATCCGGTAAGTCCCGAGGCAATGGCCCAGTGGGGGCAGCGCATGCCCAAGAGTTTTACAAAACCCAAGTTGAACCTGACCAATGTGCTTCTGCTGATCCGCAACCTGCGACGCAGCCCGGACCTAACCCTTCGCAAGTTGCTAACACTCATGCGGATGTTCGGGTAGAGCTGCCGCCATGTCGGACAACTCAACCCGGTTTGGCCGGCGGGACGTGCTTAAAGCCGGCGCTTTGATTGCTGGCAGTGCGTGGGTCTACACCGTTGCCAGCCCGCCTTCAGAACAACACCACAGTTCCCACGCCACCGAACGCGGGACAAACGCCGCTCCAGGAGTACCTTCAATGTCTGCTGTACACGTAGTCCGCTTTGAATTTCAGAACGGTATCCACTGGGGCGTGCTTCGCCAGGGCCGTATCACGGTTGTCCCCGGTGTTTTTGAAACGACCGGTGACTTCATTAGCCAGAACAGTCTCGATGACCTCGCTCAACTGAAAGGTTCGGAGTTGGAAGAGGGCGACGTAAAACTGCTGTCGCCGGTGACCCGTAACCAGCAGTTTGTCTGCCAGGGTGCCAATTACCGTCAGCACATGATCGAGTCAGGCATGGATCCTGATGCGAAGAAATTCAACATGATCTTCACCAAGGCGACGAGTTGCCTGGTGGCGGCTGACAGCGACTTGATCAAGCCGCGCCACGTGCGCTTCCTTGACTACGAGATCGAACTGGGTCTTGTGATGAAGCGCTCGATCACCGGCGCAATTGCTGTCACCGACGCCAATCTGCATGAGTTCATCGCCGGCGTCGTTATTGTCAATGACTACTCGGCGCGTGACATTCAGATTCCCCAGATGCAGTTCTACAAGGGCAAAAGCTACCGCACTTTCGGCCCGGTCGGCCCGTACCTGTGCCTTCTGGATGCCAAGAATATGCATTACCTGAAAGAACTGCAGCTGCGCCTGACAGTCAACGACCAGGTACGACAGAACGACAGCACGGCAAATCTGGTTTACGGCCCCGCTGAAACCCTGACCGAACTTTCCGCCTTGCAAGATCTCGCCGTTGGGGACTTGATCGCCACTGGTACGCCTGCCGGCTGCGCTCTAACGATCCCTTCGCCCGGCAAAATGCGCATTGCAGCCCTTTTGCCAGAAGCCACCAAGTGGAAGCTTTTCCTCAAGGCACAAGAGAGCCGGACGCAGTACCTCAAGGCCGGTGACGTGGTCGAGGCGCGCATTCGCAGCGCGGATGGCGTGATCGACCTGGGCGTGCAACGCAACCGAGTCGTAGAGGAAGCCTGACAATGATGGTGCGATCTCTGAACGACATTGAAAATATCGAGCAGGTCCCGTTGGCGGAACGTGGCTTGGCTTCCAGCACCTATGAAGCGCTGAAACGGACAGCCGAGCTGAGCCCCAACGCGCCTGCACTGAGTTTCTTCGCCGACGCTGCCAGCTTCCGGAACACCCACCACTGGAGCTATGCCGAACTCGTCGAAGATATCACTCGCGCGGCGAATGCCTTCCACGACCTGGGCATTACCCCGGGTGAAGTGCTGGCCTTCATCCTGCCCAACCTGCCGGAAACCCACTTCACCATCTGGGGGGGGGAAGCGGCCGGTGTCGTCATGGCGATCAATCCGCTGCAAGAGGCCAAACAGATGGCTGCCTTGCTACGTGCCGCCAAGGCCAGCGTGGTAGTAACGCTCGCACCGACGCCAGGCAGTGAGCTGTGGCTTAAGCTGGCCTCCCAGTTGGATCAACTTCCCGAGATCAAGCATGTCGTTTGGGTTGGCATGGGACCCTATGTTGATGTAGCTCAGCGTGAATCGCTTGAATCCCTGGCACAGAAAGAACGTGAATTGCACAGGGGTGCCACGATTCAAGAATTACGAACGTTAATGGATGCTCAGCCAGGTACGCACCTGAAGAGTGCTCGGCTGTTCCGCCCTGAAGATCGTTCCTCTTACTTCTGCACCGGCGGTACCACCGGACTGCCCAAGATTGCGATGCGTACCCATGGGGCGGAGGTCTTCAACGCGTGGGCCATGGCCACGCACATGCAACCACATGGGAGTGGTCAGGTCATTTTTTGTGGGTTGCCGCTGTTCCATGTAAATGCACAGCTGGTGACAGGCCTGATGCCTTGGACCCAAGGTGATCATGTCATCCTCGGCACGCCGCAGGGTTATCGCGGTGAGGGTGTGATCCCACGCTTCTGGGAGATGGTTGAGCACTTCGGCATCAACTTCTTCTCCGGCGTTCCAACCGTCTATTCCGCACTGTTGCAAAACGAGCTGGAAGGCCGCGACCTGTCCAGCCTTCGTTATGCCATGTGTGGTGCCGCGCCGATGCCGGTCGAACTTTTCCGGGAGTTCGAAGGCCGGACCGGGGTGAAGATCCTCGAAGGCTATGGACTCACGGAAGGCGCGTGCGTCTCCTCGGTTAATCCACCCCATGGCGAGCGCTACATCGGCTCCATCGGTATACGGATTGCCTACCAGGGCATGCGCGCAGTCATGCTCGATGACGCTGGAGAGTATTTGCGCGACACCGACATCGACGAAATTGGCCTGATCACCATCACGGGTCCGAACCTGTTCGAGGGCTATGTTGAGGAAAGCCATAACCGGGGCCTGTGGATCGAGATCGATGGTCAGCGTTGGCTGAATACGGGCGATCTGGGTCGCCAGGATGAAAATGGCTACTTCTGGCTGACCGGGCGCAAAAAGGAGCTGATCATCCGCGGCGGCCACAATATCGATCCCAAACAAATCGAGGAGGCTTTGCAGGCCCACCCAGCGGTGGCGTTGGCGGCTGCCATCGGCAGCCCGGACGCCTATTCGGGTGAAGTGCCGGTCGCCTACGTACAACTGCGACCAGGCCACGACTGTACCGTCGAAGAACTTGAGCAGTTTGCTCAGCGACACATCAGTGAGCGGGCGGCTATTCCCAAGCGGATCGAAATCCTCGAAGCACTGCCATTGACGGCGGTTGGCAAAATCTTCAAGCCCGCCTTGCAGCAGCGCGAAGTGACCCGAGTAGTTTGGCAGGAAGTGGAACGTATGTGTCTGAAGGGCATCGAGGTCGAGGTTATACAGCATGAACAACGTGGATTAGTCGCGTGCATCCGGGCCGGGAAAGATAAAGAGTCCCTGGCCCTCCTTCTTGGTCTCTATAGCTTTCAGGTGGAGTGGCTCAAATGATCCTGACTTCGTAAGTTCGGCACCCCGGCCCTGGTAATAGTCAGCCAGGGCCTGTTTCACAACTTCGATCAACTCCAACCGGCACTGCCAAGTGCACCGGAAGGCGAAGCTTTGCCTGCGCACCAATCAATAAAAACAATACGAGGTGGGAAATGAAACTGAGCAACCGTGCAACCCCGTGTCTCTCAGCTGTGCGAGAAGTGTCTTCCTGGATTAAATTGACAGGTGCCGCGGCAATACTCAGCGTTTCCACAAGCGCGGGGGCCAATGGCATTGCCTTGAACGAGCAAAGTGCAAGTAGTGCGGGTACTGCTTATGCGGGAAGGTCATCTTCCGCGCTGGACGCCAGCACTATCTTTGGAAATCCTGCAGGTTTGACCAAATTGAAACGTACTGAGATTTCCGGCGGAGCTGCGGTCGTCTCGGTGAGCGATGACATCAGTAATGCGCAGAGTAGCGCCCGAGGAACGAATGAAGGGGACTCGGTCCCTTTGGGAGTCGTGCCCTTCGCTTATATGTCGACGCCACTTGATGATCGCTTTTCGATTGGTCTGGGCCTCTATGCGCCAAGTGGTTTGATCAATGATTACGAGAGCACTTTTCAGGGGCGCTACCATGGTTCCTATAGCACGACCAAGGAAGTAACCCTGCAGCCGACCATTGCTTATCGGATCAATGATTACGTGTCCATTGGTGGTGGACCGACCATAAACCGTTTCAATGCAAAGCTTCAGAATTACCTGGCCACCGGCGCCTTGAACAACGGCGAGGACACACTGGTCACCATCAAAGGCGATGACACGGCACTTGGCTACAACGTAGGCATCTTGGTTGACTTTACTGAGGCAACCAGTTGGGGGATTAACTATCACTCGAAGGTGGACTATGAACTCGAAGGGCATACTGAGGTTTCTGGCTCCCCGAGCGTTATCCCGCTGGACGGAAAGTATGACAACAAGATTGACCTCACTATGCCCGAATCCGTGGACACGTCTATCACCCATCATTTCAATAGTCGCTGGACGGGCTACCTGGGGACCACCTGGAAACGTTGGAGCCGGATCCAGAAGGTCGAGGCAGTCAACAGCGGTCTTTCCCCCGTGGGCCAGGCGGCTGGCATGGGACATGTGATCGAAGAAATGAACTGGCGCGACACTTGGAGCACCGCAGTTGGCGCCTCCTATCAATTGAACCAACAATGGCTGCTGCGCGCAGGCTACGCCTACGATCCTTCGCCAATCAGAAATGCCGATCGCAGCGTGCGCATTCCAGTTGGGAATCGCCAAGCCGTGACCTTGGGCGGTGCTTATTCGCCGAATTCCGATCTGACCATAGACTTTGCTTATGGTTATCTCTGGGATTCCAAAGTCTCGGTAAAGCAGGCGAACAACTCCGGTCTTCAACCGGAATACAGTGCCAACTACGACAATAGTGCGAATGGAGTTTCAGTGCAGGCTACCTATCGGTACTGATCGACACGACTCCATTTTTAATAGAGTCGATTTTCGCTAGCCTTCTTTAAGGTTCACCTTTAATCGTTAATCAACTATCCCAACGGGGGTGATGCAGTTCTATTTGTCTATCCGCACCCACTACCGCGAATACTTTCGCGGTAGTGGACGTTTTCCATTTCATTACTTCCAATCCATCGAGATTGCCACGTGAACCTACTGAATCAGCCCAAATTTTCGACCAAGCTTTTGACCTCGTTCGTCATCTGCGCCCTGATCACCCTCGTCGTGGGTGGGTTGGGAATGGTGGGGATCAACCGTTTGGCCATTGCGCTGTCTTTAACCTTTTCCAACAGCCTGGTGTCAGTGGGCAACATCAACGAGACCATGACCAGCCTGGTCGCTCACAACCGCGGGCTTTACCGGTTGCTTGACGCTCACGCCGGCGATGTGTCCGAAGCGGACAAGGCGCGTGTTCGCCAGAACCTGGCGACGGATCTGGCTCGGGCAGAAGATGCCTTCGCGACCTACCGTGCCACACCTCTGGCGGTTGATGAGCGGGCAGCGGGGGACAAGTACAAAGCACTGTGGCCCGGTTATGTGGCAGGTGCACGGAAGGTTATTGAGTCGGTGGACGTCGGCGATCTTGCGCAGGCACGCAATCGCCTGAACGCGCTGTCGGTTGACGTGTTCATTCATGCCCGCGATCACCTACGGGCCATGATCGATTCGAACAAGCGGCAGATCAAAGAAAGTGCCGAGGGTGCGCAGGAACTCGAAGCCAGCTCAATGCTGATCCTGTTGGTCGGGATCGTGATCGCCTTTGTGGTGGCTGTCGCTCTGGGCATTCTGATTACGCGTATGATCACTCGCCCATTGGCGGTGGCGGTCGCCAGTGCCCAGCGCATTGCCGGTGGCGATCTGACCCAGCGCATTTCCACTACCCGGGGTGATGAAGCGGGGCAACTGCTTAATGCCTTGGCGGACATGCAGGGCGGCTTGAAACACACCATTGCGCAGATCGCCAGCGCCTCGAATCAGTTGGCCTCGGCCGCCGAAGAGCTGAGCGCTGTGACCGAGGAAAGTACCCGGGGCCTGACGCGGCAGAATAACGAAATCCAGCAGGCGGCCACCGCTGTCAATGAAATGACTGCGGCCGTCGAGGCCGTGGCGCGCAACGCCGTGTCGACCTCCAAGGCCTCTAAAGCCGCGGCCGAAGACGCTGCTCATGGCCGCAGTCAGGTCGACCAAACGCTCATGGGCATCAGCACCATGATGGAAGAGATCACCGAGTCGACCGAAACGGTGACTGAACTGGCCGGGCACATTCGGGAAGTCAGCAAGGTACTGGACGTGATCCGCAGCATTGCCGAACAGACCAACCTGCTGGCGCTCAACGCTGCTATCGAAGCCGCCCGTGCTGGCGAACAGGGACGCGGATTTGCGGTGGTGGCCGATGAAGTGCGGGCGCTCGCCCACCGTACCCAAGCCTCGACCGTAGAAATCGAAGGCATGATCAGTACCGTGCAATCGGGCGCTAATGGGGCCGTCACTGCCATGGGTAAGAGCCTGTCGCTGGCCACCAACACCCAGGAAGTGGCCCGGAGCGCCGGGGCAGCGCTGGAGAAGATTACAGACAGGGTCGTCACCATAAACGAGCGCAATCTGGTGATCGCTTCGGCGTCCGAAGAGCAGGCCCAGGTCGCCCGTGAGGTGGACCGTAATTTGCTGAACATCCAGGACCTGTCGACCCAGACCGCTGCGGGTGCCAATCAGACCAGCGCTTCCAGCCAGGAACTGTCGCGGCTGGCCGTCTCTTTCAATGCCCTGGTCACTCAATTCAAGCTTTAAGGTCGGAGGACGACTTCACGTCGGCCACTGGCCCATGGGCATCACCAGAGTATCTGTAGACACAGCGAGGGCCTTGATACTGGATGGGCTGACGGCGCCGAGTGCTAGCCGAATCGTATGAGGCACACTGCGCTGAAGTCGAAAACGAGTCGGCCGCGAGGCGGTCATCCAGAAGCTTGTGAGCTGTGGCATTTCGACATGGCACTAAAGCGAATAAAACGATTGAAAAAAACCTCTATAAGCTTTAAGCGAGAAGCTGGCCGGCACATTGCTAGCAAACAGTACGTGAGTATCGCCAGTTTCTGGCTCAGGGAGCGCTGATGAGTGTTCGTCCATTGACCGACTCCCCGCGGCAATCGAACGATTGCGACGTTGTTGCCTCTCAACAAAAAGGGATCTCGGATACCGTCGGCATGGCCTGCGCCGGCACCCAGGACACGATTGAGCATTTGCTGGACTCGGCGCGCAACTGGGCCCATACCACCGCGTGGGTGGTTTACCGCGCCGGTGAACAACTGCATTTGGTCGGACAGGGCGACGCCCTGGAGCAGTGGCCGTCAATCGTTGCCAATGACGAGTTTGAAGCCTTTTGTCTGACCCGGCGCTTGCACCGCTGGCCGGCCGGTCGAGGCGAATGTGTGCTGGGTTGGTTACTCGCGCCAGTCGACGATGCCGCGGACCCGACGCTCGCCGAGTTCGCCCAGCGCCTGGGCGTTGAGGTGCAGGCCAATACCCTTGCCCGTGCGCAGATTACTCAACGAGTGCTGTATGAAATTACCTACCTGGCCAGTTCGACCCGCGACCGGTCAGTGTTTCTGGTGGGGGTTCATCGGCTGCTGGCTAGCCTGATCGACGCCGAGAACTTCTATCTCGCGCTGTATGACCCGCACACGGGCAAGATGGATTACCCGTATTACGTCGACATCATTGATGTTGAAGCCCTGGAATCCGAGAACTACGAATACCTCGACCCTTCGCACTTGTCGTTGACCGCCCAGGTGTTGACCACTGGCCAGCCGCTGCTGATCGACGCCGCCGGCATTCATGCGGCTCAGGCCGAGGGGCGTTTCTACTGCGTGGGTGACTGTCCGGAGTTCTGGATGGGCGCACCGTTGAAAAACGCCTCGGATGACGTGTTTGGCATGCTGGCGATGCAGGTCTACGACGTGTCCCGTATCTACAGCGCTGAAGACCGCGCGCTGTTCCTGGTGGTGGCCCGCCACGTGGCCATGGCGCTGGACCGGATTCTGCACCGCGCGGACCTGGAAGAGACGGTGATGCGTCGCACCCTGGAGCTGTCGGCACTCAACGACGCATTGAGGCAGGAAGTGGCAGAACGCGAGCGTGCCGAACATCTGCAGAGTGCGCTGTTCCAGATTGCTGAACTGTCGAGCCAGCCCGGCGACATGGCCGAGCTGTTTCAAACCTTGCATGGCATCGTCGGTGATCTGCTGTTCGCGCAGAACTTCTACATTGCGCTGTTCGACGACGGCACCAGTGAAGTGACCTTTCCGTATTACGTCGATGAGCGTCAGACGGTCCGCCCGGAGGCACGGCGTGGGAGCCGGGGTCTGACCGAATACGTTATCCGTCAGCGTCGACCTTGTTTGATTGACGCCGACGAGGCTGAGCGATTGACGACGCACGGTGAAATAGAAGTCGCCGATGTGTATTTCCGCTCCTACTCCTGGCTGGGCATTCCATTGTTCGATGGCGATGTAGTGCGTGGCGTGCTGGCGGTGCAAAGCTATACCTCGCAGGTGCGCTATACCCTGCGTGACCAGGAACTGCTGACGTTCGTGTCGCGACACATCGACACCGCGTTGTCGCGACGCACCGCCGCCGAAGCGATCCATGCTGCCAACCTCATGCTGGAAGCCCGGGTGCAGAACCGCACTCGCGAGCTCGATCACGCCAATGCCAAGTTGCAACACGAAAACTCCCATGATGCGTTGACCGGGCTACCGAATCGCACCTACCTGCAACAGCGCCTCAATCTGGCCTGGTCGCAGTTCGGTAGCGCAGGCGGGCACCTGGCGGTGATGTTCATCGACCTCGACCGTTTCAAGATGGTCAACGACAGCCTTGGCCACCATTTTGGCGACCTGCTGTTGAGGCAGGCTGCCCACCGTCTGCGCGGCTGTCTGCGCGACACCGACATGCTGGCGCGCCTGGGGGGCGATGAGTTTTCGGTGCTCGCTCCCGAGGCACCGCTGGACGTGGTGATCGACATCGCCGAACGGATCCTGGTGGCGTTCGACCTGCCGTTTGTCATCAATGGCCATCAGGTTTTTTCGTCCTGCAGTATCGGCATTGTCAGCGCCGACAGTCAGTTCCATCACGAGCCAGCCGACTTGCTGCGCGATGCCGATGCGGCGATGTACCGGGTCAAAAGTGCCGGACGCGACAGCTACGCGGTGTTCAATCAAGAAGTGCGCCGCGAAGTTTCGGATCAGGTTGAGCGTGAAGGGGCCTTGCGCAATGCGCTCAAACGCACTGACGAACTGCTGCCGTATTTCCAGCCGATTGTCAGCGTCGAAACCGGCGAATTGTTGGCCCTTGAAGCGCTGATCCGCTGGCATCAGCCGGGCGGCCGGGTGATCGCGCCGGGCGAGTTTTTGCCGGATGTCGAGGGCTTGCGCCTGATCGGTCGACTGGATCTGTACATGCTCACCAGCATCGCAGTGATCCTCGCACACCCCGAGCACGCCAATTGGCCGCCGGTGCACGTCAATTGCTCCAGCTACAGCATGACGCGCCCGGACTTCGCCAGTGATGTGCTTGCCCTGTTGGCGCGGCACGGGGTCGCGCCGTCGCGGATCTGCCTGGAGTTGACCGAAGGTGCGCTGGTCGCCGAGCCGGCCATTGCCCGACTGACCATGCAGCAATTGGCCGACAACGGCATGTCGGTGGTGCTCGATGATTTCGGCGCCGGGTTTTCATCCCTGAGCTATGTGCACCAATACCGGTTCAGCGGCTTGAAGATCGACAAGTCGTTCATCCTCGAATTGACCACCAGTTCCCGCAGTCGCGCGATTGTCCGGGCGATTGTGCGGATGGCCGAATCGCTGGACCTCAGCGTGGTGGCCGAAGGTGTCGAGGATGCAGCGACCCTGGACCTGCTGCGCGAAATCGGCGCAGGGCAGGCCCAGGGTTATTATTTTGCCAGGCCGATGGGGTTGGAGGCGTTGTTGGCGAGTTCGCTGATCGGTCGCTAGGGTTTGTTGACGTTTTCGAGGCAGTGCCAGTCCGGCCATGCTCTGGTGGATAAGCCCGCTATACAAACGTAACCTTGCCAGTTCGCTTCCCAAGACAAGAAAAAAACCAGGAGTCATTGATGCAACCGATCCGTCTTGGTCTGGTGGGCTATGGCAAGATTGCCCAGGATCAACACGTCCCCGCTATCAGCGCCAACCCCGCGTTCCAGTTGGTATCTGTCGCAACGCAAGGGCAGCCCTGCGACGGGGTAGCGAACTTTCCGTCTCTGAGCGAGCTGCTCGAAAACGGCCCGTCCGTCGATGCGATTGCGTTTTGCACGCCGCCGCAAGGACGATTCGTTCTGGTGCAACAAGCGCTGGCCGCTGGCAAACACGTGCTGGTCGAAAAGCCGCCGTGCGCCACGTTGGGTGAAGCGATGGCGTTGGTGAATCAGGCAGATGAGCAAGGCGTCAGCGGTCTGTTCGCCTGGCATTCACGCTACGCGCCCGGCATCGAAGCCGCCCGCAACTGGCTGGCCACCCGCACCCTGCAAAGCGTACAGATCGACTGGAAGGAAGACGTGCGCAAGTGGCATCCAGGCCAGGCATGGATCTGGCAACCCGGAGGCCTGGGCGTCTTCGATCCCGGTATCAATGCCTTGTCGATAGCCACCCATCTGCTGGCGCTGCCGCTGTTTGTCGAGTCTGCCGAACTGCGAGTCCCCAGCAACAGCCAGTCGCCGATTGCCGCGTCCATCAAGATGTCTGACGCGTGCCACCTCGATGTCCGCGCGGAGTTCGATTTCGATCACGGTCACGAAGAACTTTGGAGCATCGAGATTCGCTGCACCGAAGGCATCCTAAGACTGGACAACGGTGGCGCGCTGTTGAGTATCGACGGCGTGAGCCAAGCCGTATCGGAGGAAGGCGAGTACGCGGCGGTGTATCGACATTTTCAACAGCTGATTGGCGACAAAGCCAGTGACCTGGACCTCCAGCCGCTGCGACTGGTGGCCGACAGCTTTTTCGTCGGCAGTCGGGCGTTGGTTGCGCCGTTCTACGATTAGCGTCCGCTCAGAAACGCAGAGGTGGGTGAAAGGCACGCTGTTGCGTGCCTGGGTTTTGCCGACCACCTTGTAGAAGTGCCGCGCAGGTGAAAGTCAGTTGGTGACCAACAGTTCCGGGCCGAGGTAGTCGTTGATGTGGTCGATATCGTCGTCGCCCAGACTGCCCACCGAAGAGGCCAGGCGCAGGCGCGACATCAAGTAGCGCAGCTTGGCCTCGAACAGATCGTGGCGCGCAACGAAGAGCAGCTCTTCGGCATTGAGGACGTCCGAGTTGGTGCTGGTGCCGCCTTCTTTGAAGCCCTTGCGTGTCGAAGTCAGTGAGCGTTCGTTGGACTCCACTGCCCGCTCCAGCGCGTGAATACGTTGGGCGCCGCTCTCTACGCCACGATACTCGCGGGTGGTGCCGGTGATGACTTCCTGGCGCGTGGCGTCGAGTTCGTCCAGGGCCTTATAGCTATTGGCACTGGCCTGGCGTGTCAACGCGCTGGTGCCGCCACCGTTGTACAACGGAAAGTTTACTTCCAGCCCGATTGAGGCGTAGCGGTTGCGTTGATTCAGCTCGGAGATTGATTGGCTCTCGCCCGCGGTGTAACCGGCAACGAAATCCAGTGTTGGCCAGTGGCCGGCCCTGGCGCGCTTTACTTCTTCTTCGGCGAGGTCGCTGCTATGCCGGCGCGCATGGATCAGCGGGCTGTCGCTCTGGGCTTTGACCAGCCAGTCCTGCAGGTTGCTCGGTAGCAGCGGTGGCGTATCGAAGCTCGGACGCAAGGTGGTCAGGGATTCGGGGGTTTCTCCGATGAATTCCTCAAGCTTGCGGCGCGCATTGACCAGGTTGTCCTGCGCTTCGATCAGCTCAACTGCGGCGAGGTCGCGGCGAGCGACTGACTCGTCGATGTCGGTGATGGTCCCGGCTCCCAACTCCATGCGCCGATTCGCCGAGGCGAGTTGCTCGTCGAAGGCGCTCAGTTTGGACTTGGCAAGGGTGATGGTTTCGCTGGCCAGGAGCACGTCGAAATAGCTTTCGGCCAGGCGCACCGCGGCGTCCTGACTCTTGGCATCGAACACCGCGACGCTGTAGTCGGCACGCTGTTTACCTTGGCGGTACTCGGCCATTTTCTGTTTGTTGAACAGCGGCTGGCGCAAGCGCACGTTAGCGCCCTTGGAGTCGTAGTCGAGATCCCTTTCGATACCGCTCTGACGCTGGGTGCCATTGACCTTGTTGTCGTAGGCCGAGGCATTGATTTGCGGTAGCAGGCCGGCCATGCCGATGGCGCGGTTTTCCGCACCGGCCTCCTTTTCATGCACGGCGGCGCGATAGACGGGGCCTTGGTACTGCAACAGATCCCAGGCTTGTTTGAGGTCCATGGCGTTGGTCGGGAGGGACAGCGCCAGCAGGCAGAAGAACAGGCAATGACGGTCCATTTCATTGTTCCTTGAAGGAGCTGTCAACACGCTCGAGCATTGGTTTGAGAAGGTAGCTCATCAGGTTGCGCTCGCCCGTCTTGATGGTGACGCTGGCGGGCATACCGGGACGAATGTGATTGCTGCCAAGAAGGCTCATGCCATCGGGCGTAACTTCCACCTGAGCCAGGTAGAACGGTTGCTTGCTTTCCTCGTCGAGCAGACGGTCGGCAGAGACGGTCTTCACGCGGCCGGGTATGTTGGGCGTCCGGGCATGGTTGAAGGCCGGGAAGGCGATGTCCACGGCCAGGCCGGGGACCATCTTGTCGATGGCCTGCACGGGAATCATCGCGTCGACCTGCAGCGGTTCGTTGTCCGGAACGATTTCCATGATCTTGAAGCCGGGCTGAATGATCCCGCCGATGGTCGCAATGCTCAGGGACTGGACCATGCCATCGATGGGCGATCGAATCACCGTGTGGGTCACTTCATAGTCCAGCGCACGCAAGCGGTCGGCCAGGGTGGTGTTTTCCTTGGCGGTGTCGGTGAGCTGCGATTCGACTTCCTTCAGATAATCGTGCTGGCGCTGCAGGATGCGCAGCTTGATTTCGGTGGTCTGGCTACGCACGCGAGCGATGTTGTTGAGGTTCTCGGCCTGGCCGGCGGAGAGGTCGGCATTGCTGCGTTCCAGCTCAAGCAGACGGTTGCGCGGGACATAGCCTTCGGCCGCCAGCACGCGGGTGCCTTTCAGTTCCTGGTCGAGGAAGTTGATCTGCGAGGCGCGGGCGCCATAGACCTGCTGCAGTCCCTTGAGCTGCACCGCCGACGCCGCGAGGTTTTCCTGCAGGATGCTGATTTCGCCAGCGAGGCCGGCACGCCGGGTGTCCAGCAGGCGTTGTTGCAGATCCATGGCGGCCACCAGGCGGTAGTCATTCCCGAAGCGCTTGAGCAATTCGGGATCGTAGTTCACCACATCGCGGCCGTCACGTTCCGCTTCCAGGCGGTTTTCCACCGTCTTGCTGACGATGTACTGGGCGCTGACCGCACCCTGTTCGGCAGCGGCACGCAGCGAGTCGAGGCGGACCACCTCCTGGCCTTTTTTCACTGTATCGCCTTCGCGAACAAGAATGGCCTCCACGGTGCCGCCGCTCAGATGCTGCACGGCTTTGCGATTGCTGGTGACTTTTACCGTGCCTGTCGCTACCACGCCGGCATCCAGCGGCGCCAGCCAGGACCACAGGAGGAAGCCGCCGAAGCCGGCGAGCATCAGCAACATGCCCCAGCGCACGGGTTTACCGACGTCCAGATCCACCACGTTCCTGGGATCGGTGAGAATCATGTCGGTGTGTTGGCTCATTTGCATGATCGGTTACTCCCGTGCTTTGACGGAGGCCAGCGGAGTTGATGCGCCTGCAGGCATCACACTGGCCTTGCGCAGCGCTGCGAATACTTCGTCGCGAGTGCCGAGCATCTGCACGCCGCCGTCTCGCAGCATCAGCACCTTATCGACGGCGCAGAGCACATTGGGACGGTGGGAAATCAGAATGACGGTGGCGCCGCGGTTTTTGAGTTGGGCCAGCGCATCGACCAAGGCCTTTTCACCGACGTCGTCGAGGTTGGCGTTCGGCTCATCCAGCACGATCAGATTGGGTTCTCCATACAGCGCGCGGGCCAAGGCGATGCGTTGCTTCTGGCCACCGGAAAGCGGGCTGCCATCGGTGCCCAGACGGGTCTCATAACCCTGCGCAAGACGCAGGATCATCTCGTGCACTCCAGTAGTCCTGGCGGCGCGGATGACCGCGTCGCTGTCCACTTCGCCAAAGCGCGCAATGTTGTCGGCGATGGTGCCCTCGAACAGCTCCACGTCCTGTGGCAGGTAACCGAGCCAGGGGCCAAGTTCGCCCTTGTTCCAGGTGAATATGTCCGCGCCGTCCAGGCGCACCTTGCCGGCCTGTGCCGGCCAGACGCCGACCAACAGGCGGGCGAGGGTGGATTTGCCCGAGGCGGATGGACCGATAATGCCAAGGCTTTCGCCTGGGGAAAGATTGAAGCTCACCCCGCGCAGAATCGTGTTACCGGTGCCGGGGGCGCCGGCATACACATTTTCCACCGCCAGCATGCCCAGCGGCCGCTGCAGTGACATGCTCGGTGGCCGTTGCGGATAGTCGTTCAGCATCTCGTTCAACCGGCCCCAAGCCGAACGGCAGCCAAGCAGCTGCTTCCACGACGCGATGACTTGTTCCACCGGGCCCAGCGCGCGGCCGGTGAGGATCGAGCAAGCAATCATCATCCCGGGGGTGATCTTGCCTTCGATCGCCAGCAGCGCGCCGGCGCCGAGGATCAGTGACTGCAAAGTGATACGCACGAAGCGCCCGGTGCTGCTGATCAGGGCTGCACGGTCGGAGGCCAGGGTCTGCATTTCCAGTATGCGCAAATGGCTTTGGTACCAGCGCTTGCCGATTGACGGCAGCATGCCCATGGCCTCGATGACCTCGGCGTTGCGCAGGTTGTTGTTGGCGTAGCTGGCGGAGGAGAGGGCGGCCTGATTGGCTTCGGCCAGCGGCTTTTGCGTCGCCTTCTCGGTGAGATAAGCCAGACCCATCAGAATCAGCGAGCCGATCAGCGTGATCAGTCCGAGCAGCGGGTGGATCAGATAGGCGACCAGCAGGTAGATCGGCGTCCATGGCGCATCAAAGAAAGCGAACAGGCCATTGCCGGTGAGGAACTGACGCACCTGCGCGAGATCCTGCAGGGCCTGTGCCGGATTACCACCGGCGCGGCTCAGGTTGCGTTCGAATGCTGCGGTGAAAATGCGTCGATTGAGGTCCATGTCGAGGCAGTTGCCAACCCGGATCAGCACGCGGGTGCGGAACATTTCCAGCGTGGCCATCAGCAAGAACAGGCCTATCACCAGAATGGTCAACATCGTCAACGTTGTGACGTTTCGACTGACCAAGGCCCGATCATAGACCTGCAGCATATAAATGGCTGGCGTCAACATCATGACGTTGATGACGCCGCTGAAGCCTGCCAGCGAGTAAAAACTGCGGCGAAGTCGAAAAAGCGCGTCAGCCAGTTCTGATCGAGTGCTCGATTGTTTGCTCATTTGGGTGACCCCTCTTCGAAAAGCCGTTAGCCCTTGCGGCGCAACAGCTAACAGATGTAGTCCGCAGGCAGTTGGTCGATACGCAGGGTGGTCGCTCTAAGGCGAATCTCCTGCAAATCTCTGCGTTGCTTCCATAGCCAGCAGCGTAGGTGGCGTCGAAACAGTCTGAAATAACATTTCGCTCTAATACCGCAATGAACTATCTATAAGTCTTTTAAAAACAGCTAGTTGTGAGGTCAATCACCAGTCGTCTGTTTTGCGTGTCGTAAAATTGACAATTTTTCGCTATGCAACTTTAGTCTCAGTCATTGAGGGAGCCGCTCGCCTGAAGCCTGTCAACTTTTTGGCAACGCAAGGTGTGATGATTTTCCCGATGGAGCACACCATGTCGATGATTTCGTTTTACTGCGGAGTGAAGGGGCTGTTCAGGAAGTTCGCCGTTACTTCAAGTTTCCATGGCCCACCCAAGGCTCGGGTTCGCTCTGCCTAATCGCCGAGCGAGCCATTCTTTCGCGAATTCCAGGCGCGCATCCCGGAGGGGCCGTGTAACGGCTCTGCCTTCCCGTGCCAGCGCTCGCCAAAAAAAAGAACCAACACACTGCGCAAGCCAGCACCGGACTGGGTGCGGGAAGATTCTTATCGTCTCGTGTCCTTTCCCTAAAGAGATCGAGGGCAATCAAAATGGCCAATTTCAACAAGTCGGACCTGGAGTTCATCCTCAAGCAAATCTTCATCGCAGAAGCGCATGCCGACGGCACCAGCCTCAGTGATTTGCTGCCCAACAGTCAGGTGCCATTCGGCCTGCGAACCGTCGATGGCAGCTACAACAACCTGGTCGCCGGGCAAAGCGAGTTTGGCGCCGCGGACAATTCCTTCCTGCGCGTGCTTGATGCCCAGTATCGAGCGGCCTATGCCGCGTCAGGGACGGTGTTCGACTCGCAGCCACGGACTATCAGTAACCTGATTGTCGACCAGACCGCCAACAACCCGGCCGCAGTAGCGGCGAACGGCGGTGCAGACCCGGTGATCAGCCCCGGTCTGGATGGCGTGTTCGGCACGGCCGACGACAAGGAAGTGTTCTTCATCCCCAACCAGTCACCGGACGCCGGTCTGACCGCCGGCTTCAACTCGTGGATGACCTTCTTCGGCCAGTTCTTCGACCACGGCCTCGACCTGGTCACCAAGAGCAGTACCGACTTCGTGTTTATTCCGCTGCAGCCGGACGATCCGTTGTACGTGCTGGGCAGCCCGACCAACTTCATGGTGCTGTCACGTGCAGTGCATACCCCCGGGGCGGACGGAATACTCGGCACTGCCGATGATAGCCAGCCCAACACCACCTCGCCGTTCGTGGACCAAAGCCAAACTTACAGCTCGCACCCCTCGCATCAGGTGTTCCTGCGCGAGTATGTCCTCAACGCGGCAGGTGACCCTGTTGCAACGGGGCGCTTGATTACCAACCGCGATCTCGGCCCCGACGGCAAGTTCGGCACTGCCGATGATGGCGACGGCGAAAATGGCGGCATGGCGACCTGGGCAGTGGTCAAGGCCCAGGCCCGTGACATTCTCGGTATCAACCTGACCGACGCCGATGTGCACAGCGTGCCGCTGCTCGCAACCGATGCGTATGGCAACTTCATCCGGGGGCCGAGCGGCATGCCGCAGGTGGTGATGCGCGTCAGTAACGGTGCTGACGGGATCGCCGGGACAGCTGATGACGTCACTCAACTGGTCGAAGGCAACCGGGATGCTCCGATCAGCCTGGCCAGCGCCGTGAGCGCCGGGCATGGCTTCCTCGACGACATCGCCCACAATGCCGCGCCGGTAGTCGTTGGCGGGGTTCTGCAGGCGGATGCTGACGACGATATCGGCAATGCGCAGCTGGTTGGCGCGGGCGGCAACAACCTGACCTACGACAACGAACTGCTCGACGCTCACTACATTGCCGGCGACGGCCGGGTGAACGAGAACATTGGCCTGACCACCGTGCACCATGTGTTCCACTCCGAACACAACCGCCTGGTCCAGCAAACCAAGGACACCCTCCTTGCCGCCGGCGATCTGGCCTTCCTTAATGAGTGGCTGGTGGACGACGTGGCCGCGATTCCGACTACACCCGCCGGAATCGCGGCGTTGGTGTGGGACGGCGAGCGCCTTTTCCAGGCCGCCAAGTTCGGCACCGAGATGCAGTACCAGCACCTGGTGTTCGAGGAGTTCGCGCGGACCATTCAGCCGCAGATCGACGAATTCCTTGCACCTAACGGGTATGACACCTCGATCAACCCGGCAATCCTCGCCGAGTTCGCCCACGTGGTGTACCGCTTCGGTCACTCGATGTTGACCGAGACCGTCGATCGCTTCGACCCCGAGTTCAATCCGCTCCTCACTGACCCGAACAACCCGGACTCGCAAATGGGTTTGATCGCGGCCTTCCTCAACCCGCTGGCGTTTGCCGGCAGCGGGGCTACTGCGGACGAAGCGGCAGGGGCGATCATTCGCGGTGTGACCCGCCAGCTCGGCAACGAGATCGACGAGTTCGTCACCGAAGCGTTGCGCAACAATCTGCTCGGTCTGCCGCTTGATTTGCCGGCCCTGAACCTGGCACGGGGTCGCGACACTGGCATCCCCACGTTGAATGAAGCGCGCCGTGAGATGTACGCATCAACCGGCGACAGCCAGCTCAAGCCGTACATCAGTTGGGCTGACTTTGCGGACCACCTCAAGCACCCCGAGTCGCTGGTCAACTTCATCGCGGCCTATGGCACGCATGACACGATTACGGCGGCGACCTCACTGGCAGACAAACGCGCTGCAGCCTTGGCGCTGGTGTTCGGCGGTGTTGGTTCACCGGGTGACCGCCTGAGCTTTCTCAACAGCACCGGTGACTATGCCAACGTAACGCTGGCCGGCAAGGATGGGCTGCTGGGTACTGCCGACGACGTGAAGGGTGTGACGATCACGGGTCTCGACGACATCGACTTCTGGGTCGGTGGCCTCGCCGAGCAGAAAATGCCGTTCGGCGGCATGCTCGGCTCGACGTTCAACTTCGTGTTTGAAACTCAGATGGAGGCGTTGCAGAACGGCGACCGCTTCTACTACCTGTCGCGTACCGCGGGTCTGAACTTCGGCACCGAGTTGGAGAACAACTCCTTTGCCAAGTTGATGATGCTCAACACCGATGTCACCCACCTGTCGAACACCGTGTTCCTGACGCCGACGTTCACCCTCGAAGTGAATCAGGCCAATCAGTTCACTAACCTTGGCTTGGACGGCAAAGACGATCCTACGGGCGGCATCATGATCAACGGCGTGGAAATCGTGCCGCTGGTGATCCGCGACAACCCCAACACCGCAGGTCTGGACAGTAATTATCTGCAATACACCGGTGAAGACCATGTCGTCCTGGGCGGTACCGCCGGTAATGACATCATCATCTCCGGTGACGGCGATGACACTGTTTACGGCGACGGCGGTAACGACCGCCTCGAAGGCGGCGCCGGGAACGATGCGGTGCTGGGCGGTGCGGGCGATGACATCATCACCGACTCGTTTGGCGACAACCGTCTGGAAGGTAATGCCGGTAACGACGTGATCGTGGCCGGTAGCATGGGGGTTGCAGGCAACCTGATCCTGGGTGGCGATGGCCAGGACTTCATCATCACCACCGAGGACGTCAGCACCACCTTCGGCGGTCAGGGTGACGATTTCATCCTCGGTGCCAAGACCAACCTGCCAGCTACCGGCAACGAAGGAGATGACTGGATCGAGAAAGGCACCCAGGACGGCGCGCCTGGCGATAACGCCTCGCCGTTGCTCAATGACGATGTGATCGGCAACGACATCTTTGTCGGTGGTGGTGGCTTCGACGAAATGATCGGCGAGGGTGGCGATGACATCTTTGTCGGCAGCGATGCCCAGGACAATATGGATGGCATGTCCGGTTTCGACTGGGTGACCTACAAAAATGACAAGAGCGGCGTGACCGTTGACCTGACCATGGCCGAGCTGGCGCAGCCACACGGCAACGCGCCAAACCAGAACAACGGGGTGTTCAATCCGGTCGGCGCCTCGCCGGCCTCGATTCTCGACCGTTTTGCCGAGGTCGAAGGCTTGTCCGGTTCGAAATTCGCCGATGTGCTCAAGGGCGATAATGTTGATGCGGACACTATCATCAACCACGGTGGTGCCACGGGCAGTGCGCTGACCAATGTGGCGTTGATCCGCGGACTGGAGCAGTTTCTGGCCGATGCCGGCCTGCCGACCACCGGCTTTGCCACAGGTAACATCATCCTCGGTGGCAATGGCAGTGACCTGATCGAGGGCCGCGGCGGCGATGATCTGATCGATGGCGACAAATGGATCAATGTCCGAATTGCAGTTTATGCCCCCGGTGACGTCAACCATACCGGCCCCGAGATCGCTACCTTCGACAGCATGGTCGATATGATCCCGTTCATGCTGGACCGCACGTATAACCCGGGGCAGCTCAAGGCCGTGCGGGAAATCCTGCCCGGCACCTCGACGGGCGGAGCGGCTTTCGATACCGCGATTTTCTCCGGGCTTCAGTCCGAGTATGTGGTGACGCAGGACACCCGCGGCACGGCCAATTTGGCGGACGATGTCTGGACGGTGACCGATACCGAAGTGGGTCGCGACGGCACCGATACCTTGCTGCATATCGAACGCCTGCAGTTCGCCGATACCCAGCGAGTGCTGGTGTCTGGGCTGAATGCACAACCGACGGGCAGGCCGACCGTCGCGGATGGAAACGGCGGCGAGATAACAGTGGGCGACACACTGACCGTGAGCATGGCCGGTGTGCGCGATGGCAACAACATCGCGGTGGGTAACCTGCAGGGTTTCGTCAATAACGCCTCGGTGTCCTACTATTGGCAGTTCGAAGCCGACCCCGGCACCGGCGTGTTCGAAGACATCATCCTGCTGCCTGCGGGTGACCTGGGGTTCCAAAGTGCCGACGGCACCTCGTTCAAGGTCTCGCCGGATCTTGCCGGGCTGTCACTGCGGGTCAAGGCGATCTACCAGGATGGTCATGGCACGACTGAAGTAGTGTTCTCGCAGCCGACTGACGTGGTGGTTCCCGGCGCGCCGGTCGTGCCGACGGCGCCGACACCGGTAGTCGATGCCACCGCGGGTGGCGAGGGCCTTCACATGGTCCGCTCCGACCTCAACTTCATTCTTGATCAGATCAAGATTGCCGAGGCCGACGCGGCCGGTCAGGACATTCTTTCGCTGATCCCGAATATCCGCGCGCCATTGGGCCTGCGTGCGGTCGATGGCTCGAACAACAACCTGATGAACCTCAACGGCATTAACAACACCGAGTTTGGTGCCGCGGATAACACCTTCCCGCGCTTGTCCGATCCGGTCTTCAATCCGGCGGAAGGTGCTCCTGTAGGGTTCTTTGGCCCCGGCTCGCCGGCCATCCCGGGATCGTCGTACCAACAGAACAGCGGCTCTGTGTTTGACTCGCAGCCGCGCACCATCAGCAATCTGATCGTCGACCAGACGTCGAACAACCCGGCGGCCTATGCCACGGCTTACGACCCTGGGGCAGACGGTAAGCTCAACTTCGGCGAGGTGGGTAACGACGACGTACTCAAGGATGGCGTACGGATAGTCGCCAGCCCCGGCATGGATGGTCAGTTCGGTACTGCCGACGACCACAATGTGTACCTGTTCGAGAACACCACGGCGGATGCGGGGTTGTCCGCGCCGTTCAACGCCTGGATGACCTTCTTCGGGCAGTTCTTCGATCACGGTCTGGACTTGGTGACCAAAGGTGGTTCGGGCACCATCTTCATCCCGCTGAAAGCGGATGATCCGCTGTATGTGGAAGGCGGCAACGCCAACTTCATGGTGCTGACCCGCGCGACCAACCTGCCAGGGGCGGATGGTGTTCTCGGCACGGCCGACGACATCCATGAACACACCAACACCACCTCGCCGTTTGTGGACCAAAACCAGACCTACAGCTCGCACCCGTCGCACCAGGTTTTCCTGCGCGGTTATGAGCTGACCGACAACGGCCCTATCGCGACCGGCAGGCTGATCACTAACCGTGACCTGGGAGCGGATGGCAAGTATGGTTCCGCGGACGACACCGAAATCGGTGGCATGGCGACCTGGAAGGTGGTCAAAGCGCAGGCCAACGACATCCTGGGTATCCACCTTACCGATGCCGACGTCGGTAACGCCCCGTTGTTGGCGACTGACGCCTACGGCAATTTCATCAAGGGGCCGAACGGCTTCCCGATGGTTGTGATGAAAGGGGCTGACGGTCTTGGTGGCACGGCTGATGACGTCCTTGTCGAAGGCAATCCGCTGTCCCCCATTAGCCTGACCAATGCTGTGCGCACCGGTCACCAGTTCCTCGTCGACATCAACAACAATGCAGCGCCGGTGTTCAGCGGTGGCGTGCTCGTGCCTGACGCGGATGACGATGTCGGTAACTCAGTGCCGTTCAATCCGCAGACCGGGGCCAACCTGGCCTACGACAACGAACTGTTGGATGCGCACTACATCGCTGGCGACGGCCGGGTCAACGAGAACATTGGCTTGACCGCGGTGCATGCGATCTTCCACTCCGAGCATAATCGGCTGGTCGCACAGACCAAGGACACCGTGCTCGATTCGGGTGACGTGGCCTTCCTCAACGAGTGGCTGCTCAATCCGGTGAGCGGGTTGCCAGCCAACCAGGCTGAGATCGATGCGCTGGTGTGGAATGGCGAGCGCTTGTTCCAGGCTGCCAAGTTCGGCACCGAGATGCAGTATCAGCACCTGGTGTTCGAGGAGTTTGCGCGGACCATTCAGCCCAGGGTCGACCTGTTCTTCGCACCGACCCAAGTCTATGACGTTGACCTCGATGCCTCGATCGTCGCCGAGTTCGCCCACACCGTGTACCGGTTTGGCCACTCGATGTTGACCGAGACCGTCGATCGCTTCGACGTCGATTTCAACGTGGTCGGCGATCCGAACAGTGCTGATCCTGATCAGCAACTCGGCCTGATCGCGGCGTTCCTCAACCCGTTGGCGTACGCCGCCAGTGGTGTGTCGCCCGAGGATGCGACCAGTGCGATCGTGCGTGGGTTGACTCGGCAAGCCGGTAACGAAATCGACGAGTTCGTCACCGAGGCGCTGCGCAACAACCTGCTCGGCCTGCCGCTCGACCTGCCGGCGTTGAACATCGCCCGTGGCCGCGACGTGGGGATTCCCTCGCTCAATGCGATCCGCCGCGACATCTTCAGCCAAACCGGTGATACCCAACTCAAGCCGTACAGCAGCTGGGTCGACCTGGTGCAGCACCTGAAACATCCGGAGTCGTTGATCAACTTCATCGCGGCCTATGGCACGCATGAAACGATCACGGAGGCGACCACGCTGGAAGGCAAACGCGCTGCAGCCATGGCGCTGGTATTTGGTGGTGATGATGCGCCGGATGACCGCCTGGACTTCCTCAACGGCAGCGGTGACTGGGCCAACGTAACGCGGGCCGGCAAGGATGGGGTGCTGGGGACTGCCGACGATCTGAAGGGAGTGACGATCACGGGCGTCGATGCCATCGATCTCTGGATCGGCGGCCTGGCCGAAGAGAAAACTCCGTTCGGCGGCATGCTCGGCTCGACCTTCAACTTTGTGTTCGAGAACCAGCTGGAAAAACTGCAGGACGGTGACCGCTTCTACTACCTGGAGCGTACCGCTGGCCTGTCGATGAACGCCGAACTGGAAAGCAACTCGTTCGCCAAGCTGATCATGGCCAACACTTCGGCCACGCACTTGCCGGGCCTGGTGTTCTCGGACCCTGGGTTCTATCTGGAAGTGGACAAGACCAAGCAGTACAACGATGGCCTGGGCTTCGCCGATCCGCTTGGCGAGAACGGCGAGAAAGTGGTGTTCCGCGACAACCCGCTGACCGACGGGCCAGACACCAACTACATCCGGTACTCGGGTGGAGAGCACATCGTGCTGGGCGGCACCAACGGCGCAGACATCCTCGTTTCGAGTGAAGGTGATGACACGGTCTGGGGTGACGGCGGCAACGATCGCATTGAAGGCGGTTACGGCAACGACCAACTGCGTGGTGGCGCCGGCGACGACATCATCACCGACCTCGGCGGCGACGATAACATCCAGGGTGGCGACGGCAACGACGTGCTGCACGGTGGCAACGGCGTCAACCTGATCATTGGCGGGTTCGGCAATGACTTCATCATTACCGGTGAGGACGCTTCCGAGGCCATTGGTGGCCAGGGCAACGACTTCATCCTGGGCAGCAAAGCCAACGAACAGGACATGGGTAACGAAGGCGACGACTGGATCGAGAAGGGCACTTCGGACGGTGCACCTGGCGACAACTTCGACCCGGCTGGCAATGACCCGGTGATCGGCCACGATGTGTTCATCGGCGGTAACGAGAACGATAAGTTCAACGGTGAAGGCGGCGACGACATCATGGTCGGCAGTCTCGGCCTGGGTGACCGCTATATCGGTGGCTCCGGCTATGACTGGGCAACCTTCAAGGGGCTCGCCCAAGGCGTGACCATCGATTTCACCGACCGCTTTTTCGATGTTCCACCGATGCCGGGTTCGGGTGCTTCAGCGCTGGTGCGTTTCGACATCATGGAAGGTCTGTCGGGTTCATCGCACGGTGACTTCCTGCGCGGTGATAACGAAGATGCCACATCGCTGCCCACTGCGGGTGCAACCGGCAGTGTGCTGACCAACATCAACCTGATCAACGGCCTGGCTGATTTGCTGCCAGACGGCGCGACGTTCTTCGATGGCGGCAACATCATCCTCGGCGGTAGCGGTAGCGACCTGATCGAAGGTCGCGGTGGCGACGACATCATCGATGGTGACAAGTGGCTGAACGTACGCATCAGCGTACGGGCGAATGCTGATGGGACTGGCCCGGAAATCGCCACGTTCGACAGCATGGAGCCAATGGTGCCGTTTATGCTGAACGGTACTTACAACCCGGGCCAGTTGGTCATCGTGCGGGAGATTCTGACCGGCGATAACAGCTACGACACTGCGTTGTTCTCCGGTAATTTGGGGGAGTACGGCATCGAGATCGATGGCGACACGGTCATCGTGACCGACTCGGTGGCAGGGCGTGATGGCGTCGATCGCCTGACAGGCATCGAGCGTCTGCAGTTCGCTGACGTTGCGGTGTCGTCCGGAGTGGGCACCGCTCAAAACAACGACCCATTGGGTCATCTGGCAATCCTCGATGCTGCCACCGGTGTGCGTGACGAAACGCCTGTCGCCGGCCAGTTGTTGCGCGTCAGTGATTCGGCGGTACACGACGCGGACAACCAAAGCGTGGCCAATCCGACCAGTGCGGTAACTGGTGCGGTGGCTTACTACTGGCAGGTCGAAAACATTCCTGGGTCAGGCATCTTTGAAGACATCACCATTATCGCCGCTGGCGAGGCAGCGCGGGCGAGTGGCACCACCTTCCGGGTGGGGGCCGATGAGGCGGGTCTGAACATCCGCGTTCGTGCGGTGTACCAGGACGCCAAGGGCACGCTGGAGATCGTCGATTCGTCCGGGAACAGTACACCGACCGAAGGGCCGACCGTTATCGGGCTTGCCGTGCAGAACCAGGTGTTGACCGCTGACCCGTCGAGCATCATCGACCTCGATGGCCTGAGCAATCCGCATTTCACCTACCAGTGGCAGGCGAACGACGGGCTTGGCTTCGTCAACATCGCCGGAGCTACCGGTAGTACGTTCGCGCTTGGTCAGGCTCAGGTCGACAAGGAAGTGCGCGTGGTGATGGGTTACGTGGATAACTTCGGTGTGGCCGAAAGCGTTTCGTCCAACATCGTGGGGCCGGTGGACAACGTCAACGATGCACCGACTGCAGGGCCGACCGTAACCGGGCTTGCAGTGCAGAACCAGGTGTTGACTGCTAACCCGGCGAGCATCATCGACGTTGATGGCCTGAGCAATCCGCATTTCACCTACCAATGGCAGGCGAACAACGGGCCTGGCTTCGTCAACATCGCCGGCGCTACCGGTAGCACGTTCGCGCTTGGCCAGGCTCAGGTCGGCCAGGCAGTGCGCGTGGTGGTCGGTTACGTGGATGACTTCGGTGCGGCCGAAAGCGCTTCGTCCAACATCCTGGGGCCGGTGGCCAACGTCAACGATGCACCGACAGGTGTGTTGCTGATCAGTGATACGACACCGGATCAAGGGCAGGTGCTGACCGCGCTGACGGGTGGGATTGCCGATCCGGATGGGCTGGGCACCTTCAGCTTCCAGTGGCAGCAAGGTGTCGGCGCGTCCTTCACTAACATCAACGGCGCGACTGCTGCGACCTTCACCCCTGGTGCGGCGCAGGTCAATCTGCAACTGCGAGTGATCGTGCGCTACACCGATGGCTTCGGCACGCTGGAGTCGGTGACCTCGGCGGCGACGGCGGCGGTTGTGATACAGGGCGTGGTACTGCAGGGCAATGCTTTGGCGAACACCCTCACCGGCACCGCGGGTAACGATGTGCTGTCTGGCCTGGGCGGGAACGATACGCTGAATGGCCTCGCCGGTATCGACCAGTTGTTTGGCGGCACTGGCGACGACATCCTCAACGGCGGAGACGACAATGACGTCCTCAATGGCGAGGACGGCAACGACACCCTCAACGGTGGGCTCGGCGCGGATGCCATGAACGGCGGTGCCGGCAACGACACGGTTGTGGTCGACAACGTCGGTGACGTTGTCACCGAGGCGCTGGGTGGTGGTACCGATCTGGTGCAAACCAGTCTGACGACCTACCTGCTCGGTGCCAACGTCGAGAACCTGACCTATACGGGCGCCGGTAACTTCACCGGTACCGGTAACGCGCTAGCCAACACCATCACCGGCGGGGTGGGTAACGACCTCCTCAATGGCGGTGCGGGTGCTGACCGGATGGTGGGGGGCGCCGGCAACGATACCTACGTTGTCGATGCAGCCGCAGACGTGGTGGTCGAGGTGGCGGGTGGCGGTACGGACACCGTGCAGACTTCGCTGGCCAGTTACACGCTGGGCGCTAATGTCGAGAACCTGACCTACACCGGAGCCGGCAACTTCGTCGGCAACGGCAACGGGCTGAACAACTCCATCACCGGCGGGGTGGGTAATGACACCCTCAATGGTGGCGACGGCAACGACATCCTCACCGGCAACGGCGGTAACGACACACTGAATGGCGACGCCGGCAACGACCAACTGTTCGGTGGCCTTGGCACGGATACCCTCAACGGCGGCGCTGGCGATGACAGCCTCGACGGCGGTGATGGGGCGGATGTCTTGAATGGTGGAGCAGGCAACGACACGCTGCTCGGTGGTGACGCTAACGACACATTGTTGGGTGGTGCTGGCAATGACTTTATCGATGGCGGTACTGGCAACAATACGGTGACTGGCGGTGCCGGCAACGATGTGATGGTTGCCAGCAGTGGCAACGATATCTTCATGTTCGCAGCGGGCTTCGGGGTCGATCAGATCATCGGCTTCGATGCCAACCCGGTGGGAGGCCAGGACCGGCTCGATATTTCCGCGTTCGGCGTCACTGCTGCGACCTTTGCCGGCAGCGTCATCATCACCGATGTCGGTGCGGATACCTTGATCAGCTCCGCAGGAATAGCTGACTCCATCCGCCTGGTCGGTGTGGCCGATGCAACAACCGTCACTGCCGCAGACTTCATTCTCGCCACTTGAGGTCCTGATCAGTACTGTTGCAGACGCGTGGAAAGCGGAGGGGAGGGCATGGATGCCCTCCCTTTTTTTCTTTAAAAAAACTGGCTGTTTGTTGAGCTGAAAATGGGTGAACCACCCTGGCAGGTCGGTATGTCGGACCTTAGGAAACGCTTGATCAACATTTGACTGGGGAGTGGAAAAAGAAGGGTCGTCAACGCTCTGGAAGTGTCAGGCGTTGGATCTAGAGCAGCAGGTAGCGATCCAATTGAATGCTTCCCACTGTCTCTTAACTGCTGAAAAAGATGATAAGACTCCAGGCTGCCCCTATCGCAAAAATGAAAAGAATGAGTACCAGCGTGAGGATTAGCGGCTCGACGCGCATGAAAGTGACTCCTCAGAAGGGCTAGCAATGCGCGCCTGATCTGCGGCGCAGGTGTTTTTCAAGGCAACGGTTGATGTATAGGGAGTGCCTCAGGAAAGTTGTTTTTCCAGTGGTAACAGCGCTTCAAACTCTCAATTAATGCGCTAGTGAACTCACAGCATTCTCTATGCCAAAAAACTAAACAGCCTATAATTCCCCGCCGGCGGGGCAGCCTGATTCTGTGGCTGGTTCTCCATCAAAAAAGTTGAAACAGGATGCGGGTAATACAGCCCATTTATGGGGGATTTCTCTCGACGTGGGTGTGGCAATAGCACAGGTGCTTGCGCCTTTCGCTACCTGCTGATATCGACCTGATGCGGACACTGAAAAAGGAACTGCGGTTGAACGAACAGACATTGTCCCAGCGCCTGGAGCGCGTGGCGGCGCATATGCCAGCAGATGCGCGCCTGGCCGATATCGGCTCGGATCACGGCTACCTGCCGGTGGCGTTGATGCGCCGTGGCGCGATCGTGGCGGCGGTGGCCGGCGAGGTGGCATTGACGCCGTTCCGCTCGGCCGAACGCACCGTGCGCGAGAACGGCCTGGACCAGCGGATCACCGTGCGCCTGGCCAATGGACTGGCGGCGATCGAGCCGGGAGACGGGATCACGGCGATCAGCATCTGCGGCATGGGCGGCGAGACGATCCGCGACATCCTCGACATCGGCAAGGCGCGTCTGAGCGGCCAGGAGCGTCTGATTCTGCAACCCAACGGCGGCGAGCAGCCACTGCGCCAATGGCTGATGGAAAATGGCTACCGCATTCTCTGCGAGGAACTGCTGCGGGAAAATCGCTTCGACTACGAAATCATCGTCGCCGAGCGCGCCGGGCCGGTGAAGTACACCGCCGAGGAGCTTTACTTCGGCCCGCTGCAGATGCAGGCCCGCAGCCCGGCGTTCCTGATCAAGTGGCAGCGCATGCTGCGCGAGAAGCAGAAGACCCTGACCCACTTCGCCCGTGCGCGGCAGGCCGTGCCCGAGGAGAAGGTGCAAGACATCACCCGGCAGGCCCGGTGGATCACCGAGCTACTGGCTTGAGCTCGGCTATCGGTCCAGCAGAGGTGCCAGCAGTGCACACATGCCGCGCCAGTGCGAACCCTCCCAGTAAACCCGTTGGCAGGCGTCGCAGCGCAAGAAGTGCGAATAGAGGGCGCCAACGCGTGGCGGCACCTGCGGCCGGGCCAGTTCCGGGCTGATCTCGTGCAGCGGCAGGTTGCAATGAAGGCACAGGCTGAATGGCCGCGCGCTACGCGCCAGGTCGAGGCGCTCGTACAACTCGCGCAGCTGCAGCGACGGTTTCAGGGCATGCACGTAACAGCCGTGGCTGATGATCCGTCGCTTGAGCAGGTCGCGGTCGCGGGTTAGCACGATGCGACCTTGCTGCGCAGCGATCTCGGCGATCTCGCCATCCTCGAAGCCATTGTCGTAGAGGGTGTCGAAGCCGCTCATGCGCAGCAGGCTGGCCAGTCCGCCAAGGTGCGCATCAGCGATGAAGCGCAGCACCCGTAAAGGTTGCGTACGAACCTTTAGCAGCGGGCTGATGTCCAGCGCTTCGAACTTGGGATACACCGCCAGCCGGTCACCGTCGAAAATCACCCGCTCGAAGCCCACCGACTCGCCGTTGAGCAGCACCAGCTCGACCTCCGTGTGCGGTATCCCGAGCGCCTCGATCATGTGCTTGACCGTCGCCCCTCGCGCGCACTTGCAGGTGAATGACTGCCGCCGCCGTTCGGCCGGCAGGAAATCGTTGAGCTCCTCGTAGAAGCGGAAGGTTGCACTGGTCATGCTGAACAGTATGGCAGGGCTGCAGGATGAGCGAGTCTAGTCCGGACATCTTCTCCGGCAGGCCCCAAACTACGATCGTAATCATGTTGAAATTGACTATGCCATGGAGCTTCGATGCTGGATGTACTGCTTGAAATTGTTATCCACGTCATTTGCTACCCAGCAGGCCGGGCGTTCATCAAGGTCGCAATATTGGGAAGGCGACCGGATAGAACGGCATCGTGCGCGGATACACCAGAAAACGAGTCCATCACCGAGCCGGGAACAGCAAGGTGTGTTTGTACTCGAGTCGATGCAGTTCAAGCAGTACACATTAGGCTGAGCAAGCCAGCTTTTTGGCCGTTAGTCGCACTACATGACCGGCTACTATCGACCCATTGCAGCCCTTCGAGTACTCAATATCCGCTGACGAGACTGACAAGCCAAGACCAATCCGTTGTGCCAAAATTCGGGCACCAAGGATGACAGCGAACTGATTATGTCTAGCCACTCCACCCATAAAGATTTCATGCATCTAGCCCTGATTCAGGGGCGCTTAGCCTTACCTGAATGCCTGCCAAATCCACCGGTAGGCTGCGTATTGGTGAAGGATGACTTGGTGGTCAGCCAAGGCTTCACTCAGCCACCTTCATCATGCGGAAGCAATGGCGTTGAACCGGCTACCTGATGAATGCCGCGGTGTTTCGGCGTTTGTCACGCTGGAGCCGTGCTCCTTTCATGGTCGAACTCCATCGTGTGCGCAGGCGCTGGTAAATAGCGGAGTCGAAAAAGTATTTGTCGGAATGCTCGATCCTGATCCGAGAAATTCAGGCGCAGGTATAAAAATTCTGCGAGAGGCGGGCATTACGGTTGTTGTCGGGCTGTTGGCAGAGGAAGCAGCAAAAGACTTGGCTGGTTTCTTGATGAGCAAACCAGGTGGATTGGCGGATCCCGACGTTAAATAGATCGTCTTAGTTGACCGGCACCGCGGTGCAAGGTGTGATGCCCGGACGGCCACCGTCTTCAGCAGTTGAAATAAAAGCTGACTACTAGTCCGGATAGTCAGCTGCACTTCTCCCGTTTTGAGGTTCCCACCATGCGCAAATACACCTTGGCATACCTGTTCAACGGCGAGCTCCGCACGCACATATTTGAACTCAAGCGGCCTCAGCTGTCCGTACACGAGGCGGCGATGCACCTGCTACAGCTGCATTTTGGGGATGGAGAAAACAGCCTGATCATGCCCACTGCGGACGCGACGCCGGACGAGATTTTAGAACAGGCTGAGCTGGTAGGGTTGACGCAGATTAAGGTCGTCGATCAATCCAGTTGATGCCAGGTGCAGCGACGAGCACTGCGCGCCTTGGCATAAAGGGCGGCTTTTGGCCGATCACAGCCCTTGGCCTCAGGCAGCAATCGGCCAAAAGCAATGGGATGGACTCCTCCTCACTTCGGCATCTTGAGTGCCAGACTGAAAGTGCGAACCACAGTCAACAGTGAGAAGGAGTCCACACATGAAGCTTATGCGCATTGGGGTCGACCTGGCCAAGAACGTGTTTCAGATCCATGGCGTGGATTGTCATGAGAAGCCGATCTGGCGGCAGCGGCTACCACGTGATCGCTGGCTTCAGACGGTGCTGGAAAAGGTCGAACCTGGTTGTGAGATCGGCATGGAGAGTTGCGGTGGGGCCCATCATTGGGCGCGGCAACTCGAAGCTCGCGGATTTCGAGTCAAGCTGATCGCCCCTCAGTTCGTTAAACCTTATGTCAAAAGCAACAAGAACGACGCGAACGATGCCGAGGCGATCTGCGAAGCGATGAGCCGTCCCAGCATGCGCTTCGTCGCCATCAAGACGATCGAACAACAGGATATCCAGGCGACGCATCGCATCCGGGCCGGCTTAATCGAACAGCGGACGGCCAAAGCCAATCAGATCCGTGGGCTGGTCGCCGAGTATGGTCTCGTTGCACCGAAGGAATTGCTGATGCTGCGTCGTGCAATACCATGCTGGCTAGAGGATGCCGATAACGGTTTGACGGCACGCTTTCGTCGTCTTCTGGATGGTTTGTGGGACGACCTTCGTGCGCTGGATGGGCGTGTATGCAAGCTCGACGGCGAGATCACTGCGATCGCGACAAACGAGCCGTCCGCCGTTCGCCTTCAACAGCTGCGCGGTGTCGGTCCAATGATCGCCACAGCGCTCGTCGTCGCTCTCGGTGATGCCCGTCAGTATGCCAATGGCCGACAGTTTGCCGCCTCGCTGGGACTGACACCGAGGCAACACAGTTCTGGTGGTAAGGATCGACTGCTCGGTATCAGCAAGCGCGGTGATACGTATCTACGAACATTGATGGTGCATGGCGCACGCTCGGCGCTACGCACAGCCAAATCCAAAGAGGATCGGCTCAGTCAGTGGGCCGTTCGTTTAGCCGAGCGATCGCATCCCAATGTGGCCGCTATTGCGCTGGCCAACAAAACTGCACGCATGGCTTGGGCGATGCTGCGTCACGGTACTGATTACCAACCGAATCAGGCAGCGGCCTGATCTATTTACCCGGCGTGTTCTACGAGAGAAACAACTCTTAACCACGATTGCGAAGCAACCTGAACGATGGCAAACCGGTCGAACCGGCGTCGGCAAAACCCTCGAATGTCCAAGTGCTAAAAGCACGAAAAAGCGATCGGGAGCCGGCGCGCGAATAGCCCATCATGGCCCTGCATCAAAACGATGCCGCAGTAAGAGGCCGAATATACGTGTGCAGTCGGCACGGGCGCCAAAGCAAAGGAGGCTTGCAACGAGGAGGAGTCCATATACGGACATGTGTCTACGAGTTCAGGGCCAATTCAGATTTCGACACAGTTTCGACACGTCAGCTAGACAGTCTTAACCAAACGTTATAGCTCATACATGTAGAATGCATGAGTATAAACAGAGCTAATTATCGGAATCTTGAACATGCATGAACCAACCTATCAGAAGCTTACCTTCCACCACGTGGGAATCCCTATTACTGATGACCTCCCAGCGGACACCTATAATTCTGCTTTGAAAATGCACGCTACAGGATACTTTGACTCCCCGTATGCAATGGAATGGATGAAATTTGATAAGGACAGTTCTCTCCCTGAAATAATTAGAAAACAACCTCATATTGGCTATGTGGTTGATGACCTGCAAAAAGCAATCTATGGCCGGCAAGTAATCCTAGAGCCAACAAGTCCCAGCGAGGGGGTAACAGTTGCATTTGTCCTTGAAGGTCGTGACTTAATAGAGTTTTTGCAATTTGACAAACCTGAAGAAGAAGTATGGCCGCACTCTAACAAGTTCCTGCTTGAGTGTTTGTGAGGAGCGATTTATAACAAACCGCACACTCATGAATTTTTCACCACAAACCGCGTATAACAATTGGTTCAAATCGTTCGTTCGGCTCACTGGGGCGCATCCTCCCCTTAACCAAGCGTTAGGCAGCTGAATGTCGAGTCCCTGTAGTGGTAGAAGCCCGGCTGGATTGAGGATCCTGAAGAGAAATGATGCCAGGCAGGCTGACGCCTGAATCGCTCCTCATTTTGTAGTCAACTAAGGGCCGCTTTTGGCCGATTGCTGCCTGTCGCGACGGGCCGCAAACGACCAATGCCAAACTTTGAAAGTACGCGAAGTCAGTAAAGGTTTTCGCAACGAGCAATGGATCTCCTCCATCGCCGCACCCTTACTCAGTGAGATGCTGCAGGAAGTCGTCTGGCCCACCGACCTGTGCACGCTGGGCGGTAACGCCACGGCTATTAGCGAGACCATTCACCGCTTCAGCCGCCTGTCGTTTCACCGCTCTATGGTCGGCGGGCGTCTTCTGTGCGTGTCACGCAGGTAGTGCTTCAGGTATCAGAATGTTCGCCATGCGAGCGCTGCGATCCTTGCGATCCTGCGCAGTGTCTTCGCTGTGCAGCAATGACAAGCTGATTTGATAGGCATAGATCAGATAAGCGCGATCGCAGGCTTCGCTCTGCGTCACGTCAGCTTGTATCAACAGACCCTCGATATAGTTCAGGCGATAGCGGTCGACTTCGTCGATGGCTTGTCTGGCTTTATCGTCCCGGCGTGCCCAGGCGCGTATCCCCAATTCAATGGCGGCGGCTTCGCGAGCGGTCTGGCCATGGGATGGCAGCTCCAGCAGGCGTTGCAGTTGCTGGAGCGGTGAAGTGTGTGCGGTACGCAGTTGAAGGATGACATCCTCGGTCGCACGGGACCGCCAGTTGCCGAGAATGCCTTCGAGTAATTCACCACGGCTTTTGAAGTGGTAGTAGAAGCTGCCACGGGTGATCTTCAACTCCTTGGCTAAAGTGTCGACCCGAACGGCGTCTACGCCGCTGGTAACCAGGACATGCTGTGCGGCATGAATCCAATCTTCTCGAGTGAGACTGGTGCGTGTTGACATTGTGCTAGGGCCTTGTCCAACCAAGTGGATGAGTGCCGGGGGCGGGTAGGGCGCCTCGGGCTAGGAAAAACATTCTAACGCCTGGCTGCTTTCCAGGCAGCCGCAATTCACAGGTGTATTCAACAGATCTTTTCTGTACCAGGCTGACCGCTCATCATAAAGATACAGCTATGTATCTTCGTTAGAAAATGATTTTTCCGCTCTAGCACCTGATTCTGCGTCCAATACTGAGATACATGTCTGTATTTTGAGTGTTGACGCGTCCTGGTTTCCTCTCTAGCATACAGATACACATCTGTATCTTCATAAATAAAAACAACCGGAGGCCTTATGGACGGTATTGGAAAAACCCTGCTGGCAGCAGGACACAAGACCAACTATCACGAAGCAGGTCAGGGCGACGCCCTGTTTCTGCTCCATGGCTCCGGTCCTGGCGTTTCGGGTTGGACCAATTGGTCCCGGAGCATGTCGGCGTTCTCTGACAAATGGCGGGTCATCGTGCCGGACATTGCCGGATTCGGTTTCACCGAGTTCCAGGAAGAGGCCAAATACGACATCAAACTGTGGGTCAGCCACCTGGTCGGCATCATGGATGCGCTGGATATTGCCAAGGCCTCTTTCGTCGGCAATTCCTTTGGTGGCGCGGTCGCCATTGGCCTGGCGGTGTTCGCCCCGGAGCGGGTCGACAAACTGGTCCTGCTGGGCACGCCTGCCGGTGAATTCGTGCAGACGCCTGGATTGCGCGGCGCCTGGGAGTACGAACCATCCCTGGAAAACATGCAGCGTCTGATGGAGTTGTTCCCACACGACAAGGCCTTGATCACGCCCGAGCTGGTCAAGGCGCGTTACGAAGCCAGCGCCCGCGCCGGTTCCCAGGAAGCCCTGCGCAAGCTCATTCCCAAGCCAGCCGCCGAGGGCGAAACGCTGGTCAAGGGTTTCCCGGCCGCGGCATTGGCCAAGATCGTCGCGCCGACCCTTGTCGTGCATGGTCGTGAAGATCGCGTAGTGCCGCCATCCTGCGGAATGCTGATTGCCAACAGCGTCCCGAATGCGGATTTGCATCTGTTCGGCCGTTGCGGCCACTGGGTGCAGAGCGAGCAACCGCGGCGCTTTGCGGCGCTGGTTCGCGACTTCCTGAGCGAGTGATCCGACATGAGCCGAAATCTATTGGAGCGAGCGCTGTGGCAACTTTCAGTTGATCGCGCCGCCAAAGAGCGTTTTCGCGAAGACCCCAAAGGCTTCCTCGGGCGTTTCGCATTGAGTGAAGAAGAAGTCGAAATGGTCGTGGGCTTCGATGTCGCCGCGCTGCAAGCGGTCGGGGTCAATCCGATGCTGACCATGGGCTTCTGGCAGGAGTTGGCACCTCAGCGAAGCATGTCGCTGTACAAGCAGCGCCTGGGTGCAACCGATGAACAACGCGCGGCGTTCTCCGCCGCACTCAAGGGGTGAACCGATGGGCAAGATAGTAGGCGGTTTCTGGATGCCCCATGACCCGGTCATGTTCGTCGCCCCCAACGCGCCGCCGCCGGCCCAGGGTGATGCAGTCTGGGGTGCATACGAGCAATGTGCTCAGCGCCTGGCGCAGTTGGCGCCAACCTCGGTGATCATCGTGGGTTGCGATCATTACATCCTGTTCGGCACCCAGTGCCTGCCGCGTTATGTCATCGGTACCGGTGATGTCGATGGTCCACTGGATCGCTTGCCGGGGCTGGAGCGAGGAGTGGTACGCAACCAGGAAAAACTGGCCGGGCATATCGTCTCGCATGGCGAGGGGCAGGGCATCGACTGGACGGTGGCACGCAGCTTCACCGTGGACCACTCGTTCTCGATTCCACATCAGCTGACGGTCAAGCCGGCTGAGCACATTCTCGGTCGGGAGTTGCCGACCATTCCTGTGTACCTGGCCTGTGGCGTGGATCCTTACATCTCGCTTAAGCGAGCTGCCGACCTGGGTCGCCAGATCCGTGCTGCGGTGGAGTCGTTCGATGCTGAGGAGCGCGTCGTCATTATCGGTAGCGGCGGCATCAGTCACTGGGTAGGGACGGCGGAAATGGGTCGGGTTGCCGAGGACTTCGACCGGGAGATTCTCGCCCACGGCATCAACGGCGATCTGCAAGCGCTGTGCGCCTATTCCGATGAAGAGATTTTGCGTCGCGCCGGCAATGGCGCCATGGAAATCCGCAATTTCGCCTGTGCCATGGCTGCCGTCGCCCAACCGACCGGTGAAGTCATCGCCTATGAAGCTGTACCGGCCTGGGTCACCGGGTTGGGTTTCTTGCAATTGTTTTGTGCGGAGGAAAGGTCATGAGCCGTGTATTGCTGTGCCAGCGCGATGAACTGTCGCCGGGCGAGTTGAAAAAAGTCAGCCATGGCGCTGCCGAAGCTATCTGCGTGTACAACCTGGGCGGCACGTTCTATGCCACCTCGGACATGTGCACACACGCCACGGCCTCTCTGGCGGAAGGTGACCTGGAAGACGATCTGATCACCTGCCCGGTGCATTGGGGGCAATTTCATATTCCGACCGGCAAGGCGATAACTTTTCCTTGCGAAAAGCACCTTCGAACGTATCGGATCATCGTTACCGACAAAGAGGTCTTTGCCGACCTCGAGCACGCCAGTGATGCCGCTCTTGCCGAAGCCTGACGCTCGACACGAAGGCCTGTCGTACCACCCGTATTCCTTGTGAGTCTAGAGCATGGATAACTGCAAACACATACCACTCAGAACCATTGAAGCCACACCCAGCCTGCCGAACCTTGATCGGGTGTGCGACATGGATGAAGGACGCTTGTCCGGCAAGGTGTTCTGGGACCAGGCCATCTACGAGCAAGAACTCGAGAAGATTTTCGCGCGTTGCTGGCTGTTCGTAGCCCATGAATCCCAATTGCCCAAGTCTGGTGACTATCTCGCCACCAGCATGGGCGAGGACGAGGTTCTGGTGGTACGTCAGAAGGACGCATCACTGAAGGTGTTCCTCAATGCCTGCCCACACCGTGGCAACAAGATATGTTTCGCCGAGGCGGGCAATGCACGGGGCTTTATCTGCAACTACCACGGCTGGTCATTCGGCGCCGATGGCGGCCGGTTGCTGGGTATGCATGAATCCAAGTGCTATGAGGAAAGTAATTTCGACAAGTCCAAACATGGACTGCGCGAAGCGCGTGTTGCGACTTACAAGGGTTTGGTGTTTGCCACCTTTGCCGACGATGCACCGACACTTGAAGAGTACCTGGGGCCGATGACCTGGTACCTGGATGTCATGCTCGACATGGACGAGGGCGGCAGTGAGTTTCTCGGTGGCTGTATCCGTTCCACCATCGAATGCAACTGGAAAGTCGCGGCTGAAAACTTCGTCGGCGACATCCTCCACGGTGGCTGGACTCACGACTCCGCGGCCAAGGCCATGCTGGGCGGGCCGGTGGCCAACGTCGGCGACCTTCCTGAGTCCTACTCGGTGAACTGGAATGGCCACGGCTACGAGTTCGCCACCGATGTGGTCGGCAATGCCGCCACCCTGGGCGAGAAAGAAATCAACAAATACCTGCACGTATTGCGCCCGAAAGTGGCGGAGCGGCTGGGTGAGTTCCGCTCCAAGCTGATCGGTTCGATTTCTTCGTTCACCGTGTTTCCCAACTTCTCCTTTTTGCCGGGGCAGAACACGGTTCGCATCTGGCAACCGCGCGGGCCACACAAGATCGAGCTGTTTACCTGGGTCATCGTCAACAAAAATGCGCCGCAGGACATAAAGGACAAATGGCGCCGTGGCGCGATGATGACCTTCTCCCCAACCGGCGTGTTCGAAATGGACGATGGCGAGAACTGGGAATACTGCACCAAGACCAGTCGCGGCATGGTCACGCGCTATCAGGATCTGTACGTCGGCCTTGGCATGAATACACGCATCGAAAACAGCGAACTGCCTGGCAATGTGTTCAAGGGACAACTCAACGAATGCAACTCCCGTGCGTTTTACCAGCGCTGGAAAGACCTGTTGCAATCGCCGACCTGGGCGGACGTACCAGATCGTAACGGCAAGATGCGTTGAGGGGACCGAAAATGAATGCTTTGCCAATGGAACAACCCGTTGCATTCGAAGACACACGCGCCGTCGAGGCCTTCTTGTTGCGTGAGGCCCGCCTGCTCGACAACGAGTGCTGGGATGAGTGGCTGCAGTCGCTCAGCGAGACCATCCACTATTGGATGCCCGGTATCGAGAACCGCCGACGCGAAGACAAGTCGGGCCCCTACAGGCTGGAACACATGGCCTTCTTCGACGACGGCATGCGCGATCTGCAGCGTCGGGTGGCGCGGTTCAAACAGCCGTCGGCCTGGGCTGAAAACCCACCGACGCGCAACGTTCACCTGATCAGCAATATCGAGGTGTTTGCCGGTGAACAGGAAGGCGAGTTCATTGCGTTCTCGTGCTTCATGAACATCCGCAGCCGAGGTCTGGACGAGTCCCATCAACTGGTCGGACGCCGTGAGGATGTGCTGCGCCGCGAGGCCGACGGGCTGAAGTTATTGAAGCGCAAAATCCTGATTCCAAACGCGATGTTGTTGTGCAAGAACATCAACACTTTCCTCTGAGGACACGCACATGGGTTGGCTCGAAGGACAAGCAGCATTGGTCACTGGCGGTACCGGCGGCATCGGTAGCGCCATCGTTCGGCGCTATGTGAACGAAGGTGCACGGGTGTGCGTCATGGCGCGTGACGACGAACAGCTGAGCGCACTGCGCAGCGAACTGGGCGACGCCATCATCACGGTGCAGGGCGATGTCTCGAAATATGAAGACAATCAACGCGCGGTGGCGGCCACACTGAATGCGTTCGGCAAGCTCGACACGTTTGTCGGCAACGCGGCGGTATTTGACTACTTCACACGTCTGGACCGCATTGCCCCTGAAGATTTTGAAAGCGCGTTTCAGCGTTTGTTCGCCATCAATGTTCAAGGCTACATGCTGGGCGCACGATGCAGTACTGATGCCTTGCGCGCCAGTCGCGGCAGCATGATCTTCACCCTCTCCAACAGTGCTTTCTACGCCGGCGGTGGAGGCATTCTCTATGTGACCGCCAAACATGCGCTGGTCGGCATGATCCGTCAGCTGGCCTACGAACTGGCACCGGATATCCGCGTGAATGGCGTAGCGCCCGGGGCGACCAATACGCCTATGAAGAGTCTCGATGGGCTCAATGCGCGAAGTGTTCCGCTCAACCAGATCCCGGGTTTCGAGCAAGGCGCTGCGCAGGCGGTGCCGCTTCAGCGCATCGCTGAACCAGAGGATCACACGGGCCACTATGTGCTGTTGGCCTCCCGTGAAAACTCGGGGTTGACCACCGCCAACATCATTCACAGCGACGGTGGCTGGGAAGTCCGCAGCCCGGGCGCAGCCAGTCACAGAAAGGTCTGAAGCCAGACCTGCACGTGTACCCATAACAAGAGAAATGACCGATGAGCGTCTACAGCCGTTCCTTGAGTGCACCCCAACAGAAGTTGCTGGAACTGTTCGCTGGTTTACCGATGCCAATCCTGGCCGCTCCGATGTTCCTGGTTTCCGGGCCGCAGCTGCTCAATGCCTGCTGTCAGGCGGGCATTGTCGGCAGCATGCCGGCGCCCAATGCGCGCACCGTCGAGCAACTGCAGCAGTGGCTGGCGCAGATCGTTGCCGAGCGTAAAGCCGCGCAAATCCGGGGCCAGGTCTGGGCTCCCTGGATGCTGAACATGATCGTGCACAGTACCTATGATCGGTTCGAGGCCGAGTTGGAACTGGTCAAGCGCTACCAGCCGCAAATCGTTTCCACGGCCTTGGGCAGCCCCAAGCGTGTGATGGAAACTGTCCATGGTTATGGCGGTGTAGTGATCGCTGACGTCATCACCCCGAAATTGGCACGCAAGGCGGTCGAAGCTGGTGTCGATGGCCTGGTGTTGGTCTGTAACGGTGCCGGCGGCCACACCGGCAGCTACAACCCTTTTGCCTTCGTCGCTGAAGTCCGCGAGTTCTGGGACGGGCCGCTAGGTCTGGCCGGTGCTGTTTCGAATGGGCGCGACATCCATGCGGCGCAAGTCCTGGGTTGCGACTTCGCCCTGGTGGGCACCCGTTTGGTTGCGGCCCACGAGAGCCTGGTCGAAGACGCCTACCGGGACATGCTGGTGGACTGCTCCATGGATGATGTGGCGACCACCAAGGCCGTCAGTGGCGTACTCGCCACTTGGATGAAACCTTCCCTGGAAAAGGCTGGCATTGATCCTGGCACCGAGAACAACACGCGTATCGATTTTTCCGGTGACATTGCCTCTGCCAACAAGGCCTGGAAACACGTGTGGTCGGCTGGTCAGGGAGTAGGGCAGATCAAGCGCAGCTACAGCGTCGCCGAGTTGGTCGATGAGCTGCATCAGGGTTACCTGGCAAGTCAGCAACGCTCGCATTGAGCGTTCACCACCATCTGTTGAGGAGTTATTCCGTGAGCCACGATTCCATCCAGGCTGCCGCCTCGGTTCTGGCGCAAGCGCGCATGACACGAACCCCGTGCGGTCGTATCTCCGAGCGCTTCCAGATTTCCACTCTGGCTGACGCTTATGCCGTACAGGAACTCAATACCCAGGCCGCGCTGGCCGCCGGTCGCCGTCTCAGCGGGCGTAAAATCGGTTTGACCTCGCTGGCCGTGCAAGAGCAGTTGGGCGTCGATCAGCCAGACTTCGGCATGTTGTTTGCCGATATGGAATACGGCGATGGTGAGGCCATTGACAGCTCCCGCCTGATTCAGCCCAAGGCCGAGGGTGAAATCGCTTTCGTGTTGGGGCGTGACTTGCCCAACGCCGACACCACATTGGGCGAGCTGATGAGCGCGGTGGAGTATCTGGTACCGGCGCTGGAAATTGTCGATTCGGCGATCGAGAACTGGAAAATCACCCTGGTCGATACGGTCGCCGACAATGCTTCCTCGGGACTCTACGTCCTGGGCAAGAGCCCCTTGCGCCTGGCCAATCTGGACCTTGCGCTGGAAGGCATGCTGCTGGAAAAAAATGGTGCTCAGGCCTCGATCGGTGTGGGCGCAGCCTGCCTCGGCAACCCGCTGGACGCCTGCCTGTGGCTGGCGCGGACCATGGCCGAATTTGGGCGGCCATTGCGCGAAGGCGACGTGCTGTTATCCGGAGCCTTGGGCCCCATGGTGCCCGTGACCACCGGTGACAGCCTGCGCTTGAAACTGACCCGGCTGGGTGAAGTGAGCTGCCGATTCGTATGAAGTGAAGGTCGCTGATCGTTTGGCGTCATGCGAAAGGGTGCCGGGTTGATAAACCGGCACCGTAACAACAAAAATAATGATGATGAGACAGCAGACCTGTCTGTTGATCTCGTGAGGGCGTGCCGTGTACGACTTTTTCGACGATCCTGCCAAGTTGGCACCTGCTCACGTGACTGTCGAGCCAGGTGAGGCGGGTAGTTTCATACTGCGATCCGCTGAACAACTGCAACCCTATGCCCGTTGTATCGGCGAGTGGCTGGAGCAATGGGCGCGCGAGGCTCCACTGCGCCCTTATTTGGCCGAGCGTCGCAATGGCGTCTGGTTCACCTTGAACTACAGCGAGGTTCGCCAACGCGTCGGCGCCCTGGCCCAAGGTTTACTGGAACTCGACACGGTGCCCGGCCGACCAGTGCTGGTGTTGTCAGAGAACGACATCGACCAGGCATTGATTACGCTGGCGGCCATGCATGTCGGGATTGCGGTGGCCACTGTTTCGGTCGCTTATTCGCGTAATACGCAGAGCGGTTGCAGCAAGCTCAAGTCTATCGTGGCGCAGCTGCAACCGGCGTTGATCTTCATCAACGATGGCGACACTTATCGCCGCACCATCGAATTGATTCAACCGGACTGTCCCGTCGTGGTTGCGCGCAACGCCCAGGCAGTTCCTGGCGCGCTACCGCTGCCCATGCTTTACCGGGTCGAAAGTGCGCAGGTCATGGAGGCCTTTGAGCGTCTCGATGGCGGTGTCCCCGCCCGCTATATGTTGACCTCCGGCTCCACGGGCACGCCCAAGGTGGTGATCAATACCCATCGCATGCTGTGCGCCAACCAGCAAGCGATTGCCCAGTGCTGGCGCTTCCTCGAAGGCAGTGAAATGGTCGTGGTGGATTGGCTGCCGTGGAGTCATACCTTCGCCGCGAACCATAACTTCAATATGGTGCTACGCAATGGCGGCACGCTCTATATCGATGATGGTTTGCCGGTGAACGGGCGCATCGAGCGGACGGTGGAAAATATCAAATCCGTCCAGCCAACGGTGTTCTTCAACGTCCCACGTGGCTATGAAGCGCTACTGCCTTACCTGGAGCGTGACGAGGAGTTGGCGCATGCACTTTTCGGTCGCCTGGACATGCTGTTCTATGCCGCTGCGGCTTTGCCACAGAACACGTGGGACCGGTTGATGGCCTGTGCGGAAAAGGTGCGGGACAAGCCCCTGTTCTTTACCAGCGAATGGGGCGCGACCGAGACCTCTCCAGTGCTCACCAATGTTCATTACCATTTGGACAAGCCAGGCAACATCGGCCTGCCAGTACCTGGCGTAGAGATCAAGTTCGTGCCCAGCGGCGACAAGCTGGAAATGCGTGTACGCGGACCCTCAGTGTTTCAGCAGTATCTCAATGACCCGCAAGGCAGCCTTGAGGCGTTCGATGAACAGGGCTTCTATCAGATTGGCGATGCCGGTCGACTGCTCGATCCCGAGCGCCCGGAGAAGGGCATCGTGTTTGACGGGCGGGTCACCGAAGACTTCAAGTTGACCACGGGCACGTGGGTTTCCGTCGGCACGTTGCGCCCACGGCTGGTGAGTGCCTTGGCACCTTACGCTTCTGACTGTGTGATTTGCGGTCACGATCAAGACCTTATTGGCGCATTGATCTATCCGACGCCGGCGTTGCGCGCCTTGGCCGGAGCCCCCGGCAAGCGCATGACCGCTGAGCAACTGGCTCTGGAACCTGCCGTTCGCAGGGCCCTGAGTGCGGGCTTGCAAACACTGGCCCAGCAGTTTCCTGCGTCCTCGCAGCATGCCGTGCGCATGGTCATCCTCGACTCACCGCCGAGCCTCGATGATGGGGAGATTACTGACAAAGGTTACATCAACCAACGCGCTGCACTTGGCCTGCGTGCTGATGCGGTCAAGCGTCTGTATGCCGAGACGTTGGACCCGGCCGTGATCCTTCTCGACGAAGCTTATGGAGAAAGAAAATGAGTTCCAGAAAAATGAAAGTCGCCATCATCGGTTCCGGCAACATCGGCACCGACCTGATGATCAAGATTCTACGTAACGCCAGGTACCTGGAAATGGCGGTCATGGTCGGCATCGACCCGGCTTCCGACGGCCTGGCCCGCGCTCAGCGCATGGGCGTGGCCGTGACCCATGAAGGCGTTGAAGGCCTGACCCGCCTGGACGTGTTCAAGGACATCGACTTCGTCTTCGATGCCACCTCGGCCGGTGCCCACGTCAAGAACGATGCGTTCCTGCGCTCGATCAAACCGGACATCCGCCTGATTGACCTGACCCCGGCAGCCATCGGCCCGTACTGCGTGCCGGTGGTCAATCTGGAGCAGAACCTCGCTCAGCTCAACGTCAACATGGTCACCTGCGGTGGCCAGGCAACCATCCCGATGGTCGCGGCGGTGTCGCGCGTCGCCAAGGTGCACTACGCCGAAATCGTCGCCTCGATTGCCAGCAAATCGGCCGGCCCCGGCACTCGCGCCAACATTGACGAATTCACCGAAACCACCTCCAAGGCCATCGAAGTGATAGGCGGCGCGGCCAAGGGCAAGGCGATCATCGTGATGAACCCGGCCGAGCCCCCGCTGATGATGCGCGACACGGTGTTTGTGTTGTCCGAGGCAGCCGATCAGGCTGAGGTCGAGGCGTCCATTCTCGAGATGGCCGTTGCCGTACAGGCCTATGTGCCAGGTTATCGCCTGAAACAACACGTGCAGTTCGACGTCATTCCCGAAGAGGCACCGTTGCACATTTCGGGCCTGGGCACGTTCTCCGGGCTGAAGACCTCGGTGTTCCTCGAGGTTGAAGGCGCCGCCCATTACCTGCCGGCCTATGCCGGTAATCTCGACATCATGACCTCCGCTGCCTTGGCCACCGCCGAGCGCATGGCGCAGTCGATGCTGAACGCTTGAGGAAACCGACATGACTTTTAACCCCGGCAAAAAACTCTACATCTCCGACGTGACCCTGCGCGACGGCAGCCACGCGGTGCGTCACCAATATTCGCTGCAGAACGTGCAGGACATTGCTCGCGCCCTGGACAAGGCCAAGGTCGACTCGATCGAAGTCGCCCACGGTGACGGTCTGCAAGGGTCGAGCTTCAACTATGGCTTTGCCGCGCACACCGATCTGGAATGGATCGAAGCGGCGGCCGATGTCATCAGCCACGCCAAGATCACTACCCTGTTGTTGCCTGGCATCGGCACGGTGCATGACCTCAAAGCCGCCTACAACGCCGGAGCCCGGGTGGTGCGCATCGCCACTCATTGCACCGAAGCGGACGTGTCGAAACAGCACATCGAATACGCCCGCGAGCTGGGCATGGACACGGTCGGTTTCCTGATGATGAGCCACATGATTCCGGCCGAACAGTTGGCGGCGCAGGCCAAATTGATGGAGAGCTACGGCGCGACGTGCGTGTACATGGCCGACTCCGGTGGCGCGATGAACATGCAGGACATTCGCGACCGCTTCCGTGCGTTCAAGGCTGTGCTCAAGCCGGAAACCGAAACCGGCATGCATGCTCACCACAACCTGTCGCTCGGCGTGGCGAACTCGATCACCGCCGTCGAGGAAGGTTGTGACCGCATCGACGCCAGCCTCGCGGGCATGGGCGCCGGTGCCGGTAACGCACCACTGGAAGTGTTCATTGCCGCCGCCGAGCGTCTGGGCTGGAACCACGGTACCGACCTTTACACGCTGATGGACGCCGCCGACGACATCGTTCGTCCGTTGCAAGACCGTCCGGTACGGGTGGATCGCGAAACCCTGGCGCTGGGTTATGCCGGCGTTTATTCGAGCTTCCTGCGCCACGCCGAAATCGCCGCCGCGAAGTACGGCCTCAAAACCCTCGACATCCTCGTCGAACTGGGCAAACGCCGGATGGTCGGCGGTCAGGAAGACATGATCGTCGATGTCGCGCTCGACCTGCTGACGGCCCGGCGCCGTTAATTTTTCATCACACAGTGAATGAGCAAATGCCATGACCTATCACGTAGATATTCAACCAGCTGGGCAACAATTCGATCTGGATGCGGGCAAGACCATCCTGGATGGTGCGTTGGCGGACGGGCTGATGCTAAAGCACAGCTGCCGTGAAGGGACGTGTGGCAGTTGCAAGGGCAGGGTGGTGAGCGGCAGTGTCGATCATGCCAACAGTCCGCTGGAGGTTCTGAGCGAAGAGGAACGTGCTGCCGGACTCGCTTTGTTCTGCTGTGCCAAAGCGACCTCGGACCTGGTCATTGATGCCCCGGAAGTGACCGAACTTCGCGGTATTTCGATTCAGCAGACGGCCGCCCGCGTGGCCAGCATCGAAAAGGTCGCCGACGATGTCATCGTCGTTCGACTGATGTTGCCGCCTACGGTCACGTTCAACTATTACCCCGGCCAATATGCGCAAGTATTGCTCAAGGACGGCAGTCGTCGCAGTTATTCAATGGCTACACATTCGACAGTGGACAATCAACTTGAGTGGCATATCCGTCATATGCCAGGGGGCAGTTTTAGCGGGCATGTATTCAATGCGTTGAAGCCGCGCGAACTGCTTCGTCTGGAAGGTCCTTACGGTTCTTTCTATCTGCGTGAGAACGATCAACCGATGATCTTTCTCGCCAGTGGTACCGGTTTTGCGCCGATCAAGGCGTTGCTTGAGCAACTGCGTGAACAGGGAAATAACACACGTCCGGTTTATCTCTATTGGGGAGGACGGCAGCGCAAGGATCTCTACCATCACGAGCAGTTGCTCGAGTGGCAGGCCGAATTACCCTGGTTGAATTACATCCCGGTGCTCTCGGAACCGAACGATGCCTGTCAGTGGCAAGGCGCTTGCGGATTTGTACACCAGCAGGTCCTGTCCGACTTTGCTTCGTTGAAGCGCTTTGAAGTGTATGCCTGTGGGGCACCGATCGTTGTGGATTCCGCCCGTCGAGACTTTATCGGGCAGCGAGAGTTGCTGGAAACCAATTTCTACGCTGATGCATTCGTATAACCGCAACAACGTTAACTAACGGATTAGAACGAGCAACACCCGAACTTTATTGGGCACGCCTGCGTGGTCGCTCAACAGGTTCGGGGGCAGGGACACGCCAGCAGTAAGGACCCGTTCAATACTAATAAAAATAGAGAAAACCATGAAAGCTCAAGTTCGCGTTCCCTCGAGTATCGCTGTTTGTTTTGTTCTCTCCGTTCTTGCTGGGCAAGTAAGGGCAGCCGGTTTTGTCGAAGACAGTAAAGCCAGTCTGACGATGCGCAATTACTACTTCGATCGCGACTACAAAGGCACGTCCGCGCAATCGGCAGCCCGCGAGTGGGCCCAGGGCTTTATTCTCAAATACAGTTCGGGCTTCACCCCGGGGCCTGTGGGTTTCGGTATCGATGCCATGGGGCTGTTGGGTGTCAAGCTCGATTCATCGCCGGATCGTACGGGCACAGGTTTGCTGCCGTACGACGTGCCCAGCCGAGAGCCACGCGACGATTATTCGGAGCTCGGACTGACCGGAAAAATGAAAATATCGAAGACGGAACTGCAAGCCGGGACCATCAGTACGTTCCTGCCGATCGCCTTCGCCAGCCCCACACGCTTGTTGCCGCAGACCTTTCGTGGTGCCTATTTGCGTTCGCAGGATCTGGACAACCTGACGTTGAGTGTCGGCTGGTTGGACCGCATCAACCTGCGCGATTCCACCAGTTACCAAAAAATGACCGTCGCATCGCCCAACGGCCGTTTCAACCCCACCGCAGAATCGGACCGGTTCGTCTTTCTGGGCGGTGATTACAAATGGTCCGATAGCCTGACCCTGAAGTACTACCACGCTGTGCTGGACGAAATGTATCGCAAGGACTACTTCGGCTTCGAGCAGATACAGCCTATCGGTCCCGGGAAGCTGAAGACGGATGTGCGCTATTTCATCACAGGGGAAGACGGCGCGGCCAAGGCTGGGCATGTCGACAACCGCAATCTGGGGATGATGTTCACTTATTCGGTGGGCGCCCACAGCCTGGGGGCCGGTTATATGCAGCTCAACGGCGCTACCGCCATGCCTTATCTGACCGGGACCGAACCCCTGGTAGTGTCCGAAGGGTCGCTCAGTTCCGAGTTCCTCAACCCCAAGGAGCGCAGTTGGCAAGTGCGCTACGACTACGATTTTGCGGGCGTCGCAGTGCCGGGCCTCAAAGGCATGGTGCGCTACCTGGAAGGCAGCAATATCCAACTGCCGACGGCTTTGGGTGGCGATGGCCTCAGTGAAAGCGAAAAAGATGTCGAACTGTCCTATGTCGTGCAGTCGGGCACTTTCAAAGGGGTCAGCGTACGTCTGCGTCATGCCTGGTATCGCAACGATTTCGCCCCGGCGGCTTCCTTCCGCGATGACAACGAGACACGGGTGAACATCGACTACACCTTGGCGCTCTGGTAGTCCAGGCAGCGACTGGCCGAACGGGCGCCATCAAGCGCCTGGCCGCTCCCAACCACCACAACAAGAACAACAACATTGGATTACTGATCATGCAGCAGCGTGTATACGACGTTCCGACACATCGAAATCGAATGGTCGCGGCGCCTCTCCCTAGCCGTCCTTCCGGTTATTGCACCTACAGCGCTCCGCACTCCGAAGCCACATCCGTCCTGCTCGCATTCCACTGAGGATCACTCATGGACTTTTCAATACTGGCATTTCTTACCCAGGACGGGCTGACCACAGGCGCCATTTATGCATTGGTGGCTCTGGCACTGGTTCTGGTGTTTTCGGTTACTCGGACGATCCTGGTGTTCCAGGGCGAGTTCGTGACCTTCAGCGCCCTGACACTAGCCACGCTCCAGTCCGGCCTTTTACCAGGCACGTTGTGGTTGTTGATCGGTTGCTCAATCGCGGCATGCCTGCTCGACAGTGCAATCGCATTGAAACACCGACAGCCATGGCAATTGCCACGAATCGCGCTCAGCTACCTGGCACTGCCACTTGCATTGCTTGTAATACTCAGCACTTTTGACCTGCAAAGCCTTCCAGGACTGATAAAAATCATTGTTGCACTGGCGATCGTTACACCGTTGGGTCCACTGCTATACCGGCTGGTCTATCAGCGCGTTGCCCAAAGTTCGGTATTAGTGCTACTGATCATTTCGGTCGCTGTGCACATCGTGCTGATCGGGGCCGCCCTGTGGATGTTCGGTGCTGAAGGTGTACGAACTGAGGCCTACAGTGATGCCGGTCTGATGCTCGGTGAACTCTCGATCAGCCTGCAAAGTCTGCTGGTGGTTGGTTGTGCGTTGCTGTTGATCGGCCTGCTTTACGTTTTCTTTGGCCACAGTTTGTATGGCAAAGCCCTGCGAGCCACTGCATTCAATCGCACTGGCGCGCAACTGGTGGGCATTCCCACTCAACTCGCCGGCAAAAGCGCTTTTGCGCTGGCAGCCTTCATTGGGGCAATTTCCGGAATCCTCATCGGCCCACTGACAACCTTGTATTACGACTCCGGTTTCCTCATCAGCCTCAAGGGCTTCGTTGCCGCAATCATTGGCGGTCTGATCAGCTATCCATTGGCCGCCGCAGGTGCCTTCCTGGTAGGCCTGCTAGAAAGTTTCGCGACCTTCGGGGCATCGGCTTACAAGGAGGTCATCGTTTTTACACTGGTCATACCCGTGTTGCACTGGCTCTCGCTGAAACACCCCAACATTGAGGAGCAACACTAATGGCCCGTCGTCTCATACCGCTGTTTCTTCTGCTCTTGGCGGCCTGTATCGCCCCTCAGATATTGCCGTCCTTTTACGTCAGCCTGTTTAACTACATCGGCTTGTACAGCCTGGTTGCGTTGGGCCTGGTGTTATTGACGGGGGTCTGCGGCCTGACGTCGTTCGGCCAGGCAGCCTTCGTCGGCATCGGGGCTTATGCCACCGCAGTACTCAGTACCACACTGGGGTTATCACCCTGGCTAGGGCTTCTGGCCGGCTTGAGTATGACCCTTGTTGTTGCCTTGGTACTCGGCCTGCTGACCTTGCGCCTGGCGGGTCACTACTTGCCCATTGGCACCCTGGCTTGGGGGTTGGCGATCTATTACCTGTTTGGCAATTTGCCGGGGCTGGGAGGTTTTGGCGGCATTCAAGACCTGCCAACCATCGCTTTGTGTGGCTGGCGGATCGACAGCGCAGCGGATTTCAGCCTTCTGATCGGAGTCTTGCTGATCGCCTGCATCTGGCTGCTCGACAATCTTCTGCACAGTCGTCAGGGGCGCGCCATCCGCAGTCTCAAGGAAGCTGGCGGCATGGCCGAGGCGATGGGGGTGGACACGGCACGCAGCAAATTGATCGCATTCGTGCTGGCAGCCCTGCTTGCTTCGCTATCCGGCTGGCTCTATGCGCACATGCAACGAGTGGTCAACCCCACACCTTTTTCGGTGAACATGGGTATCGAATACCTGTTCATGATCGTCCTGGGTGGCACGGCGAGCTTATGGGGAGCGCTGGTTGGCGCGGCGCTTGTGACTTTGATCAAGCAGGTGCTGCAAGACGTGTTGCCGATGTTGTTCGGGCATGCCGACAACTTCGACATGATTTTCTTTGGTCTGCTGGTGATTCTTGTACTGCAGTATGCCCGAGGAGGTTTGATGCCACTTTTGCGCAATCGCCTGCCGACACTTCGCGCTTCCATCCTGCCCCTCGCCGATGCAACTGCATTGCCGCGGCGCCAGCCACCCACGAATGGCTCCCCGCTGCTGATAGCTGAAGGCCTGGTGAAGCGTTTCGGCGGGCTTGTCGCAAATAATGATATGAGCCTATCGGTCAAATCAGGCGAAATCACAGCGCTGATCGGCCCGAACGGCGCGGGCAAGTCCACATTGTTCAACCTGTTGTCCGGGGTATTACCTCCCACTGCCGGACAGATCCTGTTTCTGGGCCAGCGCATCGACGGCCTCCCGCCACGCAAAATCGCCAGGCTGGGCGTGAGCCGCACCTTCCAGCACGTGCGGCTACTACCGGAAATGAGTGTTCTGGAGAATGTCGCTCTTGGCGCCCATAGCCGGGCAAATGCAGGGCTCCTGCGTTCACTGCTGCACGCAGAGCGCGAGGAAGAAAAACGCATTCTGGCCGAAGCAACGCGACAAATCGAACGCGTGGGACTCGGTCAATTCATCCACACCCCTGCTGGCAGCCTCGCGCTGGGACAGCAGCGCATTGTCGAGATCGCTCGTGCCCTGTGCAGCGATCCCTTGCTGTTGCTCCTCGACGAACCCGCGGCGGGTCTGCGATATGGCGAAAAACAAGCGTTGGCCGGTCTGCTCGAGCAATTGCGCAGCGAAGGCCTAGGCGTGCTGTTGGTGGAGCATGACATGGACTTCGTCATGCGCCTGGCTGACCACGTCGTTGTGATGGAGTTCGGCCAGCGTCTTGCTGCCGGGACCCCCGATGAAATACAGGACAACCCGGCGGTGCTGGCCGCTTATCTCGGAGGGGTGGAATGAGCCATCTACTGCAAGTACGTAATCTATCGGTCAGTCATGGCAAGGTCGAAGCCGTGCGCAAGCTCGACCTGCATGTCGAGGAAGGCCAGATCGTCAGCCTGATCGGCCCGAATGGAGCGGGTAAAACCACCTTGATGGCAGCCCTCATGGGTTTGCTGCCCGCTACCGGCGAAGTGCGCTACTTGGGCCAACCGCTGTTGGCCCACAAGGGCGTTGCGCAACGTGTTGGCATGGGCATGGCGCTGGTGCCGGAAAGCCGCGAACTGTTCGGCCCGATGAGCGTGGAGGACAACCTGCGGCTGGGCGCATTCAGTCGCCACCGTCGCGGTCTGCGGGATCACGACCAGGGACTGGATGAGGTGTTCGGTTTGTTTGCGCGACTGTATGAGCGTCGCCAGCAGGCAGCCTGCACCCTCTCCGGCGGCGAGCGGCAGATGCTTGCCATTGGACGCGCGTTGATGGGCAAACCCCGATTGCTGATGCTCGACGAACCCAGCCTGGGTCTTGCTCCCAGGGTGATCAACGAGACGTTCTCGATTATCCAGAACCTGCGACGCAGCGGCGTTTCGATCCTCTTGGTGGAGCAAAACGCAAGAGCCGCGCTCAAGATTTCGGACTACGGGTATGTCATGGAACTGGGGGAACTGGTTCTGGAAGGTCGAGCTGAAGACCTGGCGCAGAATCCCAAAGTCATCGAGACCTACCTGGGCCGTAAACCCACTGCATTCGGCCCCCCAAAAACCGAGGCGGTCGATGCTTGATAAAAGCAAAAACCTGCTGATCAAAGTCCCCCGCACATAGAACAACAACAAAACCACCTGGAGCTTCCATGAAACGCCACATCGCCTTGTGTTTAGCTGCATTGATGACAACAGTAGCGCATGCCGACATCTCTATCGGCATCATCCTTTCGACAACCGGGCCCGGTGCCTCTCTGGGCATTCCAGAACGTAATACCGTGCAACTACTGCCCAAACAGATCGCCGGTCAAACCGTTAATTACATCGTCCTTGACGACGGTAGCGACAGTACCGCGGCCACCAAAAACGCTCGCAAACTGGTGAGTGAACATGCTGTTGATCTGCTGATCGGCTCCACCACGGTGCCAACCTCCTCGGCAGTCGCCCAAGTCGCCAAGGAAAGCAGCACAGCGCAGATCGCCCTTGCTCCTTACGTCCCGCCAAACAACGAAAATCGCTGGATCTTCACGATCGCTCAAACCAATACCCTCATGGCCAAGGCGCTCATCGAGCACATGCAGCACAACGGCGTAAAAACACTGGGCTACATCGGCTTCAACGACGTCTGGGGTGAGGACTGGTTCAAGGCCCTCGGCGAACTGGCTCCCGCAGCCGGCATTACACTGGTGCGCGATGAGCGCTTCAACCGCACCGATTCCTCTGTCAGTGGCCAGGCATTGAAAGTAGTCGGCTCACGACCTGACGCAGTGCTGATCGGCGCTGCCGGAGCTCCCGCTGCGCTCCCCCATACCGAACTGCGCAGGCTCGGCTACAAGGGTGCGATTTACCACACTCATGGCGCGGCCAATAGCGCCTTTCTGCGGATCGGCGGCAAAGCCCTCGACGGGGCCATCCTGCCCGTCGGTCCGGTAGTGGTCTGGGACAAGCTACCCGACAACCATCCCTCCAAGGCAATCGCGAGCCAATACGCCCAAAGCTATGAAGCGCAGTTCGGCCCCCACAGTCTCTCGCCTTTTGGCGCTTATCTATATGACGCCATGCGCCTGGTGGAAGCCGCAGTACCTGGTGCACTGCAAGCCGCCCAGCCCGGAAGCCCCGAGTTCCGCCAAAGCTTGCGTGATCAGCTGGAAAAAACCGACAACGTCGTCGGTACCCATGGGGTTTACAACTTAAGCCCAACTGACCACTTCGGGCACGACCAACGCGCCCGAGCGCTTGTCAGCGTGCAAAACCAGCAATGGGTTCTGCTTAACGGTCCTAAATAAAGATAATTGTCTAGTCCTGAAATAGGTATGCACCTGTTTCACCACAATGCCCGATGCACTGCATCGGGCATTTTTTTCTGGGCGCTAGGCATGGTGGTGGTGGCCACATTGGTAATGCGCTACCAGACCACGGACGACCGGCAAGGCGGTGATCGTGTCGAAGACAATAAGGTAGGGCATAGCGATCGCCCCCTATGTGAAATTTGCGCTCGCAGGATCTGGACAACTTGATGTTGAGTGTCGGCTGGTTGGACCGCATCAGCGCGGTTCCACCAACTATCAAAAAGCCCGTTGCATCGCCCAATGGCCGTTGCAACCCCAAGGCCGAATCAGACCAGTCTGTCTTTCTGGGTGGTGATTACAAATGGTCCGATAGCTTGACACTGAAGTACTACCACGCGTAGCTGGACGAAATGGTTCCGAGTTCATCAACTGGCCGTATGAACGCCATAGCGCTCATGTTCGATTTCTCTGAAATAGCCCGTTTTGAATGTCCGCTGGTGGCCGATAGCTGCCTGTCGATTGATCCGTATGCGTCCGACCAAGTCATCTACCCAGTCTCGCAAAGCCAAGACATGCCGCTGCGCGCCCCAGCGGGAGCAAGCTCCCTCGCCACAGGTGTGAAGTTCACCTGAATATCCTTAACTGACTGGCATTGGGGCAAGCCCGGCTCCCACAGGTCTCGCGCCGGACTTGTCGGGGCGCATTACCTCCCAGTACTAAAGGAGGTGCCAATGAAAGCCAAAGGACCATTCCAGTCTGGCGTCATAGGTTCATGCTCAATCCCATGATTAAAAGATACCGGCTGCGATGGCCCATCCACCTCTGCATCTTAAAACACTGTTCGCCTGAACACTTGATGCAGCATGTCTCCCGCTGAACTTCGTCAATGATGACAATCAGCCCCGCCTCACAGCCTGCGATATGAGTAGAAGACCTCACCTGATTTCCGGGTTTCCAGAATAAAAGAGGATTTATCATGAGCAGCACCTTCTTCATTCCATCCGTGAACATGATGGGCATTGGCAGTCTCGACGAAGCGATGCTCGCCATCCGCAAATATGGTTTCCGTAAAGCCTTGATCGTCACTGATGCAGGCCTGGCCAAAGCCGGCGTGGCCGCCAAGGTAGCCAGCCTTCTGGCCCAGCAGGACATCAACTCCACCCTGTTTGATGGCGCCAAGCCGAATCCGACGGTCAGCAATGTCGAGAAAGGCCTCGAGCTGCTTGGCCGTAGCGACTGTGATTTCATTATTTCCCTGGGCGGCGGTTCACCCCATGACTGCGCCAAGGGCATTGCCCTGTGCGCCGCCAATGGCGGGCACATCAGTGATTACGAAGGCGTGGATCAATCCGCCAAGCCACAGATGCCGTTGATCGCGATCAATACCACCGCTGGCACGGCGAGTGAAATGACCCGTTTCTGCATCATTACCGACGAAGTCCGGCACGTGAAAATGGCCATCGTCGACCGTAACGTCACCCCACTGTTGTCGGTCAACGATCCTTCGCTGATGGCAGGCATGCCCAAAGGCCTGACCGCCGCCACCGGCATGGACGCGCTGACCCACGCTATCGAAGCCTACGTGTCGACTGCGGCAACGCCGATCACCGATGCCTGTGCACTCAAGGCTGTGGAATTGATCTCGGCCAACCTGCGCACTGCCGTTGCCCAGGGTGACGACATGACCGCCCGGGAAAATATGGCCTACGCGCAATTTCTTGCCGGCATGGCCTTCAACAATGCTTCGCTGGGCTATGTCCACGCCATGGCGCACCAACTGGGTGGGTTCTACGACCTGCCCCACGGCGTCTGCAATGCGATCCTGCTGCCCCATGTCGCCAGCTTCAACGCCAGCGTATGCCCGGCCCGATTTAAAGACATCGCCAACGCAATGGGTGTCGACACCCAGCATCTGGATGCGGAAAAAGGCGCCGCCGCGGCCATCACCGCCATCCGTAAACTGTCTTCGGATGTCGGTATTCCGAGCGGCCTCGCCGAACTGGGCGCCAAGGCCGACCATATCCCGATCCTGGCAACCAATGCCATGAAGGATGCCTGCGGCTTTACCAATCCGCGTCCTGCCAATCAGGACGAGATCGAGCAGATTTTCCATACCGCGATGTAACCGATGTGAAGTGACGCCAGCCAGATCAAAAGCCCCGCCTTCGGTTGAAGTGCGGGGCTTTTTTTGGATTCTTCACGGGTTACTCGAGCCTGTATCTCTTAAATGCGGGGATTCGCAGGAAACAGAGGTCTGTCGCTTCCTGCGATTATCTTGGGGGCGCCTGGTTCGGGACTACGCTAAAACCATGCGGATCGTCGATCAATTGTGTCCCACTGTTTGCGCTGCGTCCGTCCCTGGAGCGCCCAATGCCGTCCATCATCACGCGCCTGGTGGCGCTGTTTGTTCTTTGCCTGACTCTTGAAGTGCCAGCCCAGACCAACGCCTGCCCACCTGGCGAGAAACAAGTGTGCCTGGACGGCTGCATCTGCCTGCCAGACCTGGTGCCTGATGGCATCTACCAGATCGCGGCACCGGCCCTGGCGCTGTGGCTGACCCAAGCCCGCGCTGAAGCAGCCAGTGCCGGCATCCAACCCATTCCACCGCACATCCGGGAACAACTGCTGCGCTGGTACGACCCCAGCGTCCTCGATACCGCGCGCTATAAAGTGAGCGACAACGGCCAATTCAACGCCGCCACTGCCATGCTGCAAAACCCCGATGTCGGTGCCGTGACGCTGATCGACATCATCCTCTTCCGGGACACTCAAACCGCAGAACAGGACATCGCGCTCTGGGCTCACGAATTGAAGCATGTGCAGCAGTATCAGGAATGGGGGGTAGAAGGATTTGCCCAGCGGTATACACAGGATTTCAATGCCGTGGAGGCGCCGGCTTATGCCATACAGGCTGAGGTCAGGCGGTCGGTGCGGGAAGGGACTTACTGAAGAGTAGCGAACCCCGCTGCTCGGCCACCAACAGCAATGACTGCGGCACAGGACTTTGCGGGTGCTGCGGTTCCTGCAGGGTGGCCAGCTGAAAACCGGCCATGTCCAGCGCATTGAGCCAACTGGACAAGGAGCGGAAATACCACGGCATGGGTTGCCATTGCCCCTTGAACCCAGTGAAGGTCTCTTCCCGCCAACCATCCTGATAGTCGCCCGCGGCCGCAGTCCACGGATGCAGCGTCTGGATCACCAGCGCGCCGCCAGGGGCGAGCAGGGCGTTCATGGCGGCGAGCAGGGGGATGATGTCCTGGTGCAGCAGGGCGAAGTTGGCGCAGATCAGGTCGTAGTCGCGGCCGATGTCCACCTTTGCCTCCGCCAACTCTTCATAGCTCGCCAGATGCACCGGCGAAGAGCCCGCCGCCCGCGCCGCCTCGACCAGCGTCGCATCGCCATCCACACCGACCGCTTTGATGCCCCGTTCAGCCAGCGCGCGCAACAGCCAGCCCTCGCCGCAGCCCAGGTCGAGCACTCGCTCGGGCTGGCGGCCCAGCACCGCCAGCAGGATGGCCTGGTCGGTGACCTTGAGGCGGCTTTCGATGGCGCCAGTGCGGATGGCGTCGATCCAGGATTGGGCGTTGTGATGCCAGCTTTGCAGGAGGGTGGATTCGGGGGTGGGCATGTCGGTGACCGGAGTTGTTGGTTGGATAAAAGGATAGGACAAGTGCGGGTGGATCGAACCTTGTCGGTTTGCCCACTCATGTTCGGCCAGTTCGCGACGCAGAGTGAGGAATTTGTCGCGTGTATCGATGGTGCCGAAAATCTTGCCCCACACCTCCTTTGAAGCCTGCATCTTGCGCGCGATCTTTTGTGTCCATTCGTGGGGGACGTGGCAGCCCGGGCAACTGGCGCGCACGCCATAGCAGACATTCCTGCTTTCAAATCGAGCGTTGATTAACACGCTGAGTCAGTTCTTCCGCTGACTCCTTGCGTTCGGAGTAGCGGTCAACCAGATCCGGGCGCTCGCGCAGCAGCAACGTGAACTTCACCAGTTCTTCCATGACGTCTACCACCCGGTCATAGAGCGAGGACGGTTTCATGCGGTTCCCTTCGTCAAACTCCAGAAAAGCCTTCGGCACGGAAGATTGATTAGGGATCGTGAACATCCGCATCCAGCGTCCCAGCACGCGGAGCTGATTCACCACGTTAAAGGATTGGGAACCACCGCTGACCTGCATGACGGCGAGCGTTTTCCCTTGGGTCGGGCGAACGGCGCCCAGGGTCAGCGGCACCCAGTCAATCTGGGCCTTGAATACGGCAGACATGGAGCCATGGCGCTCGGGTGAACACCAGACCTGTCCTTCAGACCATTGCATCAATTCAAGTAATTCCTGAACTTTCGGGTGATCGCTGGGTGCGTCATCCGGTAGCGGTAGTCCCGATGGATTGAAGATCCGCGTCTGTGCACCGAAGTGTTCGAGCAGACGGGCTGCTTCTTCGACCAGCAGCCGACTGAATGACCGTGCGCGGGTCGACCCGTACAGCAACAGGATTCGTGGTTTGTGTCGACCGTCGTCACTGGCAATGGGCTGAATCAATGACGCGTCGAGATTAGGCAGTGGATTGGTCATGGGGGCTCCCGTTACAGCGTGCTGATGCGGTTGAGTTCGCGCTTCAGAGCATCGCGATCAAGTTGGGCGAAGGGCAGGGCGAGGAACGCCCGGCAGCGTGTTTCGATGCGCGCAAGAGTCGAGTGGAATGCAGCGGCGACGACCGTCTCATCACCCTTCACCTCTGATGGATCTTCCAGTCCCCAGTGGGCCTTAAGGGCCGGTCCAAAGTAGACCGGGCACGCCTCACCGGCGGCCTTGTCGCAGACGGTGATGACAATGTCCGGCGGGTTGGCCTCGAAGGCGTCGTTACCTTTGCTGCTTAACCCGTCGATCGCAATCCCGGCCTCTTGCAACGTGGTCAGGCTGCGCGGCAGAACCTGTCCTTTGGGGAAGCTGCCGGCGCTGATCGCCTGGAAACCTTGCGGTGCGAGATGATTGAACATCGCTTCGGATAAAATGCTGCGACAGCTATTGGCGGTACACATGAACAGAACGCGCATGGCGACTCCTCTTTCCAGACAGGCAGGTGCTAAACGCCCAGGCGCAAGGCCAGGGCAGATAAGGTGATGAACAGAATCATGAGCAGTCTCGACGGGGTGATGGGTCAGCAGCAGGCGGCAGTGTTGATAGGGCGGTCGCCCATCGCTTTGAGTCGAGTGTTGTTTTCCTTAAGCCAGTCGGCGTTGGCTTCCAGTGTGGTCTCAAGAATGGTGCGAACCCACTTTGGCAGTTCGGGGTTGAGCCGGTAATACACCCACTGACCCTGACGGCGGTCTAGAAGCAAGCCACATGCCCGGAGCTGCGCGAGGTGGCGGGAGATTTTCGGCTGACTGTCGTCCAGGGCGCAGACCAGTTCGCAAACGCATAACTCTCCCTCACGGGTGATCAGCAAGGTGGCCCGCGTGCGAGTTTCGTCGGACAGGCATTTGAATACGGCGGCAGGGTTCAGCATGGGGGCGTCTTCAATACATGTGGTTATCCGAATATACGGTTATCCATATGTATCGAGCAAGCCAAAATCAGATCAACGTCAGTAAGACGACCTGTCGGATTAATTTTTGCACTCCGCCAACACCACTTTGCAGGTATCGGGCGTGCCACCGGATCGGCCGGCATAGCGTATGCAATTATCCAGGGATTTTTTGCGAGCCATGTTCAAGGTGGAGCCCCAAGCCAGGCCGCCCTCGCCGGCAGTGGGTAGCGCTTTTGCATAGCAGCTGTCGCCTATGCTTGAGGCCGAATAGCGAGCTGTCGAAGCTTTGCCTGCACATCCCGCTGCCAGCGCCAGGTTGATGGCGAGCAGGGAGGGCAGGATCCATGACGAGCATTGGCGTGCTGTTTTTCCGGTCATCGCATTTCCCCTGTATCAAGAGGCTAGAGGCGTGTCTGCTCCGACTGCTGGTTGGATCTGGAGAGATCATAACGCTGACGTTATCAGAAAACGGGCCTCAATAATCTGAGGCATGTCGTCATGTATCCATGACGATTATTTGAATGTAGTGATTATCGATTTTACGATGGCGGCACACACCATCTGCACTGGCACGAGGCTCCCAATGCACATCGCCATCCTGACTTTCGAAGGTTTCAACGAACTCGACTCGCTGATCGCGCTCGGCATCCTCAACCGGGTCCAGCGGCCCGGCTGGCGGGTATCTATCGCCAGCCCCACGGACAAGGTGCTGTCGATGAACGGTGTGTTGATCGAGGCACAGACTTCGCTAGAGGACGCATGCGGTGCGGACGCTGTTCTGGTGGGTAGCGGGAGAAAGACCCGTGACGTCGTCGCAGACGCCGAGCTGATGTCTCGTCTGAAATTCGACCCGACGCGCCAGCTGCTGGGCGCTCAGTGCTCGGGCACACTCATCCTCGCCAAGCTGGGTCTGCTGGACGACGTTCCGGCCTGCACGGACTTGACCACCAAACCGTGGGTCGAGGAGGCCGGCGTGGCGGTGCTCAATCAGCCGTTCGTGGCCAAGGGGAACGTCGCGACAGCCGGTGGGTGTCTGTCGTCGCAGTATCTGGCTGCCTGGTTCATCGCCCGTCTGGAAGGCGTCGAGGCTGCACGCAGTGCGATTCATTATGTGGCACCGGTGGGAGAGAAGGAGGTCTATGTGACGCGAGCGATGGCGAACATTTCGTCGTTCCTTTAAAACTCACCGGGACCGTTTGTTGCGGGAGCTGCCAGCCCAGAATTCTCCCGCGACAACACCGCTTACTGGACGCCATAACCGCGCCTATGGCATCGTCGAAAAAATACGCCATGTAGTAAACAGGATAAAAACAATGGAGGAGGGTGATGAGGTCGGCGCCAAGGCGTCGATGGCCACGCTGACAGCGTTCAATCGTTGCGTGTTGCACCTGGGTCGGCTTGCTCGAGATCGGGGCGCCTCCCAATTCATCGCCGACGGCTTGCAGGCCTTCCGCCAACTGGTGCCCTTCGCCTCGGCATGGTGGGGCGAGATGTCGACGTCAGACGCCAGCACACCCCCTCAAAGCTGGATGCACGGGCGGATCAATCTGCCTGAGTCGTTTGCCGTCGAATGGCACAAAGTGGCGGTCAGCGACCGATTTTCCCAAGAGACCTTAAGTCAACCCGGGGAAGTGGTGCGCGACAGTGGGTTCACCGACCCCTGTGAGGAGGTGAACGACTTCGCCCGGCGACACGACCTCTACCACCTGATGTGCATCACGTTCGAGCTCCCTGAAAGCGGCTTGATGTTCTTCGTCTGTCTCTACCGTGGCCTTCATGCACCGGCTTTCAATGACAGTGAGGCCGGGTTGTTTTCGGCGTTCTGCGACCATCTGCTGCAGCTGTGGCGGTTCCAGGTGCAAGACATGATTCGCTGCGACACGGGCAACGGGGCGAGTGACTTCGGGGTCGCCCGGATGGATGGCAGTCTGCTGTATGTGGGCGCAAGTCTGTGCGCCGCGATTCAGCACGAGTTGCCCGGGTGGAGCGGTTCAATGCTTCCCGCGGAGGTCATCGCGCAACTGCAAAAAGCGCCGTGCGTGATGCGTCTCGGTCGTTGTGCGCTGACGCTGAGTCCTAACGCCGAGCATGTGATTCTGTCGCTCGAATCACAGTCGCGCGGGGCGGTGCTGGCGCCACGCGAGCGCACGGCTGCGATGCTGTTCGCCGCCGGCCATTCCTACAAGGAAATTGCCAAAATCCTTGCACTGAGTCCGGCCACGGTACGCACCTATCTGCGCAACTGCTACTTGCAGCTCGGCGTGAAGAGCAAAGTGGAGCTGGGTTCAGCACTGCGTTCGCAGACTTCGCTTGCGGAAACTGCACGTCGTAATTAAGCGCAGCGCCTTAAGCCATAACGCATACCTTGTAGCTGCCTTGTGGCGAGGGGATTTATCCCCGTTCGGCTGCGAAGCAGTCGTGAATTCAGACGACGCGGCGCATCAGATAGACCGTGCGTTCAGGTTTTACGACTGCTTCGCAGCCGAACGGGGATAAATCCCCTCGCCACAAGGCAGCTGCTACAAAGTATGCGTTGCTGCTTAGCTGACCGGTATTTGCCTTACCCCTCCTCATTTGTGGAGGTCCATCCGACCGCCGCGCTCTATAGGGTATGCCCTGCATATCAGGGGCTTGCGACCGTCCGTTCGGGCCACTTCCAAAACTATAAAAACAGAGGTGAGGCAGTTGAAATTTTCCAGGCTATTTATCGCCGTTGCCGCGACAACGGCATTTTCCTGTGTGGCGCTGGTGGGGTGTCAGACACACGCTTCGACAGGCGCCGACATGGTCATGCGCAACGGCTATGTCTACACCGTCGACGGCAAGAATTCCGTGCAGCAGGCGATCGCCGTCACGGGCGGGAAGATCGTTTATGTCGGCAGTGATGCAGGGGTTTCCTCTTACATCGGCACGCAGACACAGCTGATCGATCTGGCGGGTCGCATGGTGATGCCGGGCTTCGTTGATGCGCACATGCATCCGGGGGATGGCGGCCGCGCCATGACCTTGTGCGACCTGAAATACCAGACGATGACCCGCAAGGTTTTCCAGGAAACCATTCAGGCGTGCCTGGATGCCGACAAGGACAAAGGCCCCGATGTCTGGCTCGAAGTGGGCAGCTGGGACCGCATTGGCATGACCGGACTCGACGGTGACCCCGACAAGTCGACACTGGACGCGCTCAAGACCAATCGTCCGATTCAAGTCCGTTCCACCGACTTCCATACGGTGCTGACCAACTCGCGCGGCCTGGCGGTGGCCGGCATCAACAAGCAAACGGCCAATCCCGGTGATGGCAAGTACATGCGCGATAGCGCCGGCAACCCGAACGGCATCTGCGAAGACGGAGCCGCCGAGGCCATGGCCGCCGTGGTGCCGCCCGCCACCGACGCCGAGAAACTCAATCAGACCCGCGCGGCGCTCGACGCCATGCGCCAGCAAGGCATCACCAGTTTCTTCGATGCCTTGTCGGGGCCGGAAAATGGCAAAGCGTTTACCACCCTGCAGCAGTCGGGTGAGCTGACGGCCCGGGCCTTGTTGGCGATCAAACTCGACCCTGCGGCCGCCACGGCAGACCCGGCGAAGACCATCGCCGAAGCCAAGGCGCTGGCTGATACCTACGATCAGGGCGAAGCAAAAGTAGCGCCGGGCGTGAGCATGCGCCACGTCAAATTGTTCATGGACGGCATCATCAACGCGCCGGCCGATACGGGTGCAATGTTGACGCCGTACCTGCGCAATGCCGGCACCGATACGGCGCCGAAGTGGACACCCGGTAAGAACACAGGTGAGCTTTACTTCCCGCCGCAAGTGCTCAACCCGCTGCTGCTGAAGGCCGTTCAGGCCGGCCTCGATCCGCACCTTCACGCCACCGGAGACCGCGCGGTGCGTGACTCACTGAACGGCATCGAATACGTGCGCCAGCAACTGCCTGGCAATGGCTTCCGCCCAGCCATTACTCACAACGAGTCGGTGGACCCTGCCGACTATGCGCGCTTCAAAGCGCTCGACGTGACCGCCAACATGTCCTTCCAGTGGGCCCAGCAGGCACCCTCTACGGTCGACGGTACCAACGAGCATCTGGGGGCGGCGCGATTTGCCCGCATGGAGCCCTCCGGCAGCATCGCCCGTGCCGGCGGCCGTGTAGCGTATGGCAGCGACTGGCCCGTCGACCCGCTCGACGAGTTCCTGGCGCTGAAGATCGGTGTTACCCGCTCAGGTGATCCGCTGAACCCGCACAGCTACGGCCCCAAGTATGCGGGCAGGCTGAATGCCGACCCGGCGCTGTCGCGCACTGAAGTGCTGCGCACCATCACCATGAACGCTGCCGAGCAGCTGAAACTGGACGCTGTCGTCGGTTCGGTCGAGGTCGGCAAGTTCGCGGACCTGATCGTTCTGGACAAGAACTTCATGCAGGTTCCCGAGGAGGAGTTGGCTCGAAATAACGTGCTGCTGACGGTAGTGGGCGGCCAGGTCGTGTGGGCCAAGGCGCCGTTCGTTGGCCTTGATCCGAAGGCGTTGTCCCAGGCATCAGCCGCCCGCCCAGTCCAATAAAAACAAGAGAGTGTTCCGATGCAGCGATTTATTCCAAACCTGTTGGCCGCAGCCCTGGCTTTTTCTTCGGTGCAAGCCATGGCCGCCGCTGACCTTGTGTTGTTCAACGGCAAGGTATTCACCGCCGAACCCGGTCAGGGACTGGTCCAGGCAGTGGCCGTGCAAGACGGCAAGATCCTCAAAGTGGGCAGTAATGCTGAGATCAACGCCTTGGCCGACACCCGCACGCAACGGATCGATCTGGCGGGCAAGGTGCTGATGCCAGGAATGATTGATACCCACAGTCACCCGGTGGTTGCGGCCTTCGACAGCATGGGGGCCAACCTGCTGGATGAAGTCAAGCCGTTGCCGGAGCTTGAACAGTGGATTATCGAACAGGATCAGGCGGGCATTGCGCGGGCCGGTGACGTGATCAGCATCGCCGGGGTCAGTTCGGCGTATTGGGACAAGAGCCGTGAGCTGGGGCAGCGCTTCAATCAGGGACGTTGGGTGGATCAACCGGTGGTCCTCAGCGGGATCGACGGGCACACCGGCTGGGCCAACAACGCCATGCTCAAGCGCCTGAAAATCGACGCGACACTGGTAAAAGGCCTGTCGGAACAGGATCGCAGCTATGTGGGGCACGACACGGATTTCACCCCCAATGGTTATTTTGCCGAGTCTCGCTGGGACCAGGTACGCAGCCAGATCCCCGCGCCCAGCGACGAGATCATGTTGAAAGCCGCCCGCGAGGCGGTGAAGGTCAACAATCAATACGGCGTCACCGCCTGGATGGACGCGGCGGCGAATGCCGGCAGTGGCGATTCGTTGTTCGATTTCAAGGCAACCGAGCAGAGTTACGGCGTGCTGCCGCTTTACCGCGAACTGGCAGAGAAGGGCGAGCTCAATGCCCACGTCGCCGCGCTGCTGTTGGCCAACCCGAAAAGCCGACCGGCCGACCTGGAAGTGCTGGCCAAGGTGATGAAGAAATTCGAGGGTGTACCCAACCTGAGTTTTCCTGGCATCAAGGTATTCGCTGACGGCGTTCTCGAGTTTCCGGGGCAGACCGCCGCGGTCATCGTTCCCTTCAAGAACAGCCAAAAAAACGGTCAACTGCTGATCGACCCCGCGCACTTTGGTGAGTTGGTCGTGGCAGCGGAGAAGCGCGACTGGATTGTGCACATGCATGCGGTCGGCGACCGTGCGGTGCGTGAATCACTCAATGGTTTTGCCTACGCGCGCAAACTCAACCCGACACCGGTGGCTCATAGCATCAGCCACCTGCAACTGGTCAACCCAAAAGAGTTTCCGCGCTTCAAGCAACTTGGCGTGATCGCTTCCATGCAATTGCTGTGGGCCACCGGCGAGAGTTACACCGTCGAGCTCGTCAAACCCTATATCAGCGCGTTTGCTTACGGTTATCAGTATCCCGCCAAGTCCCTGCATAACGCCGGTGCGGTCATCGCCGGTGGCAGTGACTGGCCGGTGTCCAGCCCCAATCCATGGAACGCCATCGCTCAGGCCAGCACGCGCAAAGGGCCGCTGGGCGTGTTGAATGCCAAGGAAAGCATCGATCGCCAGACCATGTTCTACGCCTACACGCTCAATGCCGCCAAGGCCCTGCGCCTGGAGCAGCAGATTGGTTCGCTGACACCCGGCAAACAGGCCGATCTGATCATCCTCGACCGCGATGTCTTCAAGGTCAGCGATGACGAACTGTTCGACACCAAGGTCCTGAAGACCTTCTTCGCCGGCAAAGAGGTGTACGCACCCGCGTCCTGACCCTCCGTTCACCCGCACCACGCAAAAGACGCCTGGCTCCTCGTACGACGAGGGGCTCGGCATCGCCATGGCTGAAATAACCCGCACCTCCATAAAAATAAGAGACTTGTATGAACGCACGCTCAGTATTGACCCTTGCCACTCTTGTATTGGCACCCCTGACCACCCAGGCACTGACACTCAACGATGACTTTAACCTAGACATGACCCTGGGAGTCTTCAGCGACTACCGAACCCGTGGCATTTCGCAAACCCTGGGGGATCCGGCGGCTCAGGCCGGCGCCACGCTGGTGCACAGCAGCGGCCTGTACGTGGGCGCCTGGACCTCGAATGTCGATTTCGGCGGCGAGTTCAAGACGCGGCAGGAACTCGAGTATTACGCGGGCTACTACTGGCAGGCGACCGAGGCCATCAGCCTCGATCTGGGGTACATCAAGTACGACTATCCAAAAGAGGGCCAATTCAACCTGAGTGAGGTCTACGCCGTCCTTGACGTTTATGGCGTGAAGCTCGGCGCTTACTACTCAAAAGATACGCCGAACTTCTTTGGCGAGGACCAGGACACCCTTTACACCTACCTCAGCTACAAAATCGAATTGCCGGCCGAGATCGGCCTGGACCTACGCGTGGGTCGCAACGATGTCAAAGACCCGGCTTTCTGGTCCGCCAGCGGCGAAAGCCGTGATGCCTACAGCGAGTGGGAAGCCAAGTTGACCCGTGACTTCGTGGGCGTGACCTGGGGCCTTAGCTACATTGATACCGACCTGTCGAAAAGCGAATGCACGAGCTGGTACGGCTATGGTGATTTGTGCACCGCCACTGTGGTTGCCAGTGCCAGCAAGGCGTTCTAAGCGTTCGAGCCCACACCATAAAAACAAGCGCCTCAAAGGAAAACACCGTAATGACCAAGGTCAGCGATAGTCAGCAGCGAAGTCCCCTGATCGAGACACGTTCGATCGATTACATCCCCGAGGCCGAGCGTCATGGCAGCCTCTACAGCCAGTTCACCCTGTGGCTCGGCGCCAACCTGCAGATCACGGCGATCGTCACCGGCGCCCTGGCCGTGGTGCTGGGCGGCGATGTGTTCTGGTCGCTCATCGGCTTGCTGATCGGCCAGGTACTCGGCGGTGCAGTGGTTGCCCTGCACGCGGCGCAAGGGCCGAAGCTTGGGTTGCCGCAGATGATCTCCAGTCGTGTGCAGTTCGGGGTCTATGGGGCGGCCATCCCGATTGTCCTGGTGTGCCTGATGTACCTCGGTTTCAGCGCCACCGGCGCAGTGCTGTCGGGGCAGGCGATTGCTCAGTTGATCCATGTCAGCGACAGCGCCGGCATTCTGATTTTTGCCTCCTGTATCGCGTTTCTGACGATCTTCGGTTACCGGGTCATCCACCTGGTCGGCCGGGTGGCCAGCGTGTTGGGCATCATCGCCTTCGTCTATCTGTTCACCCGGTTGATGACCCTCAACGATATCGGCCTGTTGCTGGAAAACCGTCACTTCGGCTGGAGTACTTTCCTGCTGGCGGTGTCGTTATCCGCGTCCTGGCAGATCGCCTTTGGCCCTTACGTGGCTGATTACTCACGCTACCTGCCGAGCAAGACCTCGTCGTGGAAGACGTTTGCTGCCGTCGGGCTTGGCACGGTGCTGGGCGCCCAGGCGTCCATGGTGCTGGGGGTGTTCGCCGCGGCATTGGCCGGTGCGAACTTCCGCGGTCACGAGGTGGCGACCATCGTCGGGTTGGGCAGCACCGGTGTGATGGCGTCCCTGCTGTACCTGAGCGTGGTGTTCGGCAAGGTCACAGTGTCCACGCTCAACGCTTATGGCAGCTTCATGTGCGTGGCCACCATCATCAGTGGTTTCCGCAGTCGTCTGGAGATTTCCGCCCGCCAGCGGATGGTGTTTGTGTTGGTGATTGTCGCGGCATCCACCACGCTCGCGCTGCTGGGGCAGTACTCGTTTCTCAACACCTTCAAGTACTTCATCCTGTTTTTGCTGACCTTCTTCACACCGTGGAGCGCGATCAATCTGGTGGATTACTACTTCATCAACAAAGAACGCTATGACATCCCGGCGTTGTCCGACCCGGCGGGCCGTTATGGTCGCTGGAACATGCGCGGGATCAGCGTGTATGTCGTGGGTGTATTGATCCAGTTGCCCTTCGTCGATACGCACTTCTACTCCGGGCCGATGGTCGCGCAGCTCGGCGGTGTCGATATCTCCTGGATCGTTGGTCTGGTGGTGCCGGGGATTCTTTATTACGGGCTGGCCAGGACATCAATGCCGGCGGTGGCCCCTGCGCGGAACTGAAAGGCCTTAAGGATTGGGTGAATCCCAAAAGATCGCAGCCTGCGGCAGCTCCTACAAGGGACGGCGTACACCTGTAAGAGCTGCCGCAGGCTGCGATCTTTTGATCTACATTTCCCTTTTCCCGCTCATCAAATCAATCCGCAAGGAGACGATCAACATGGACATCCAGGCTCTGCGCGCCGACGCATCCCACCTCGATAAAATCGCCAGCCTCTTCGACGCCTATCGAGGCTTCTACGGCCAGCCGTCGAACCTGTCGCAGTCTCGCGAGTTCATCGCCGAGCGCATTGCCCGGGACGAATCCGCGATCTTCTTCGCCCAGGCCCCCAGCGGCGAGGCGCTGGGATTCGTCCAGTTGTTCCCGACGTTCTCCTCCATCGACGCGCACCGCACCTGGCTGTTAGGCGACCTCTTCACAACACCCGCCGCCCGAGGGCAAGGGGTAGGCACGTTGCTGATGAACACCGCGCGAGCCTTTGCATTGTTGACCGGTGCCAAAGGCATGGTGCTGGAAACGGCCACGGACAATGTCGGCGCGCAACGGTTGTATGAATCGCTGGGTTATGTGCGCGATACGGGTTACTACACCTACTGCCTCGATTTGAAACAAGGCTGAGCCAACCGCTGCCGGTTACATCAACTCGTGCAGGAATGCAGCTTGGGCCTTGGGGCAGGTGAGGATGCGGTAACGCGTGCTCCGGGAAACACCACGGTCTCGAAAGCGCTCATACACCGCCTGGAAAACCTCACGGTTCAATTCTGGGTGCTGATGCTTCAGGTAGCGTTCACAGCACGCGTTGTAGTGTTCAACCGATATGAACGTGTTGAACCAGAAGCGATAGAAATAACCTAGCAGAAAACCCAGGCTGAAGTCGTGATCCAGCACTGAGTGCGCGCAGCATTCGAAATCGATCAGGCGCAGCCTGCCATCGGGGCCAATCAGGATGTTCTTGGGGTGCGGGTCCATGTGCACAAACCCCTCGACCAGCGTCTGCCCAAACAGTTGGAAAATGTCCAACAGCAGGGTTTGCGCCTGTTCGGGTTGGGCGATCAGCCGTTCATCGACACTGCAATGGTTGTCGAAAAAACTGACCAGCAAATACTCTTCCTTGAGAAACGGAAAACGTCCGACATGGCCGAATGCAGCCACTCTGGGCGATGACTCCGACTTGGCGGACACAACGGACAGATTGATGAATTCGTTGGTCAGGTCATGCAACCCGAACACACGCTTGAGGCCCAGGAAGTTCTGCAGCTGCTTTTTCCAGTGGGTCAGGCGGTTGTGTTTCAACACCCATTTGCGCTCACCTTCGAGCAGGAACACGCTGCGGGTTTCCTCGGGAATATCCAGCAAGGCATGTTGATCCGGCTTGGCAAAAAAACGCTGAAGCACCGTCACCAGTTCGTTCTGATCAGATGGATCTAAATGGAAGGTGACGCCAGCAATCTTTTGCTGATACAGAGGGGAAGTAAGGTGTCTGAGGTGACGCATGTAAAGTCCCTGCTAAATGCTTTGCGGTCCATAAAACGCCGACAAGCGAGCGCGACGCTTTGTCGTTATCGGCAGGACGCTGCATACCCTTACTCACAGAGTTGATTTTTTACCGCTGGGTTGGCTGTACGTACGTTGCATCGGTGCTTTCCGAGACGCCAAAGGTTGACTTGCCGTAGTCCAACAGGACGGCACCGCGTGGGTGGTTGAAGCGGTATTTACCGGCGACTTTGGCCTGCATCTGGCCCAGCGAGTTGTCGGTGCCGGCCAGCGGCGTGGCCTTGGAGCGGGTCCAGCCGGGGCTAACTTCGACCTGCAGCAAGTCGCCCAGGTCTTTGGGCTGGGTGAATGTGGCCATGGGCTGTTCTGGCTGGCGGGCGGTTTCGGCGAGGCTGTCGATGGCCCACGATGGGGCGACCTGGTCGGCGGTGTCTTTGTTGAATTGGCCGATGAGCCATTCGCGGAAGCGGCGCCAGAGGTCGGCGCTGAGGTAGTGGCCGTGGTCGCTGAATTCGATGATGCCTTGCTCGTCGTCGGCGAGTTCTATGGGGCGTAGGCCTTTCACCGATGGTGGTTGCGCGCCGAGAAATCCGACGTGGCGTAGGTAGTAGACGCCGGGCACGGGGTTGTTGGCGGCGTCTGGGTGGTAGAAGGAGGCGGAGATTTTTTTGTAGCTGCCTTTGGCGACTTGTTCGGCGAAGGTGGCGTCGACTTGTTGGGGTTCGGCGATCAGGCCTTGGGCGGTGGCGGATAGGGATTTGACCCAGCCGGCGGCCGGGGCGCCGTGCTGGGGATGGCCGATGACCATGGGGGCTTCGTGGAGCGATGGGTTGTAGGCTGCGACGGTGGCGGTTAGGTCGGATTCGGTGAAGTTGAAGCTGGTGCCACACATGGCGGTGTGGGTGCCGGGTTTGAAGATGTGGAGGGGTTTCATGGTTGAGCGCTGCACTGGAGGAATGTGCAGAGCGTGGGCTTGAAAGTGGCTTGGGGTTTTTAATCGGGTTTAAAGGGTTTGGGTGGGAGTGCCAGGCGAGATTCGCGGTGGGTGTGATGGTTTTGATGAGCGAGATGAGATGGGAAGTGATGACGAGGGGAGCCAGTGCTGCGCTATGCGGCTGGCTGGCTTTATAAATCATTTACGTCGTGTTGTTCGCTCAACCGTGAGCCGACACGCAGTGTACCGTTGCTTGTGCCTTCTAAGGCGACTGTGTAAAGCCTTCGGGTCTGGTCTTGGTCTGAGCTATAGCTAACGGGGAGAGCCATTGGTTTCAGTGGTGGAAACTGGGCGATTACTGCTGGTTACAATGGACGGCTGTTGACCCGAAGCGGGCCGTGATGGAGGGCACGAGTCGGCCAAAAGCAGTCGGTAGACAGGCTAGTGGCAAATTAGTAGCGTCTCGTTGCTGCGCTGAATCTTTACCGCGGTCGAACTCGCCGTCATCCATGTAGCTTTTCTCTTTGGGCTATGTCGCGTTTGCTGCGACTTCCTCCCAGCTAAGCCTAGGTTTACGGGACGACAAGGAACGTATACGACATAACTGTCGTGTCTCAATGCGACAGTAATGTCGCCCAATAGTAGTTAGGCGTCATTATGAAGAGCTTTCTTCTCGCTGCAGCGAAACTCGCCACAGGCCTCTTTTTTGCAGGTTTGGCTCTCGCGATTACGATCGCGCTTTTCTCTTGGGCAACCAATAGCTACAAGAGTAGCCAGGCCAAGCAGTACGAGACCATTAAGGAGTGGTCAGCAGACCTCAGCACGAATCTCGGTTTACAACTTCAGGCTAAGACAAAGGTAGTGTCCGGGAAGCTCTTGTTATCCGTAGATGTCGTCGGATATCCGGCCTACCTATCGGACCCTCGCCTGGCTGAACGAAACCAGAAAGCACAACTCATCATCTACTTCGTCGACCAGGATGGCTTCAGAGTCTTCAGCAAACCAATCGAGCTTTCCGAATTTAGTAGCATCGTAGGCGCGAAGGGCGAGAAAATTGGCCGCTCAAACGCCTATCAAGACACGGAGAGTTACGACAAACAGGCTCCGGGTCTTATTCTGCAGGCAATCGATCCGTGCTCTTTTTCCACGATGGAACACTACTGAATTGCCAATAAAGAGCTTCTAGCGCTGGCCCAGCGATGGGCAACTATCGGCCAAAAGCAGACCATGGACACGCAGCTAATACGTCAGTAATGTGCAAAAAAATATGCCGCTTTCCCCCTTATTGATGTCGCGTTTACAGACTCGATTTTTTGATTGCTCAAGGGATTACGCATGAACATGGAATGTTATGAGGCATCGCATGTCGCACAATTAATTGTTATGCAAAAAGCCGTGCGGCACCTCAAAGTTGAATGATCGGAGCAACAAAGTGGAAATCAAGATTGATATATTGGATTCTCCAACAGAAAAGGATCAAGGAGTTCTGAATAATAGGTTTTCAGAATATCTTCGAATTCAATATCCAAATCTACCGCCAGAATCGGAAGATAAAATATTTATGGTGGTTGCACACGATGAAGTAGGCGACTACATCGGTGCAATAAGCTGTAATTGTTACTGGGATGGCTTAGAAATTGATACCTTTTGGGTTAAGGAATCTCATCGTGGTAGAAAAGTCGGTTCTATGCTATTGGAAAAAGCAGAAACGATTGGCGCCAACAATGGAGCAGTAGTTGCATTCTTAAAAACCGTTGATGCTAAACAGTTCTATGAGCAGCATGGGTATGAGATTTATGGTGTTCTTGAGGATCGACCAATAGGGACTAACCTGTATCATTTAAAGAAACGGCTAGTAAAACAGGCATAACAACTGGTTCAAACCGTTCGCTTCGCTCACTGGGACGGGCTAAAGCCCGCCCCTTAACCAAATGCTGGTCAGCGCCCGCATTGGGTCGGTTGCTGCCCTTCGCCAAAGGCAGATAACGGCCAAAAGCGGACGGTCAGCCCCTTTTTTTAGAGCGTGGTTAAATTTCCAGCCAGAAACGAATATCAGCGACCAGCTGCTTACAACTACTGGCACTTTTCGGGAGGCGCACTTGGTATCGCAATGCCATTATGCGCAAGAAGTTGCGCACTTACTCGGTAAAAACAGCTACCGGCTTCGCTCAACTCGTCGAGCAGATCGGCTTCAGCCTTCTGAATGATGGCGCATGGCCTTGATGCGCAAGAAGTTGCGCACTTATTTTGCGAAAACGCCCTCCAATATCGCTAAGCGCCAAGCCCGCCGTGGCACTCCAGCCGAGTGCGCAAGAAGTTGCGCAGTACTGCGCAACTTCTTGCGCACTTTGTGGGGTGTCTTCCCTTGAAAATCACTCAAGCGATTGAAAAACCTCGGCCATCCCCCCGGTTTGATTGGTCCTCAACTTTTCTGGCGCGCACCTTGATAAGTGTTAGGCACCCACCGGGCGATTTCGCCTCCCGGGCACCCTCATTTATTTAGCAAGGAGCACATCCATGGCTACACCAGCGTACATGTCCGTCACTGGCGAAAAACAAGGTCTGATCACTGCCGGCGCGTTCACCGCCGACTCGGTTGGCAACACCTACCAAGAAGGTCACGAAGACCAGGTCATGGTTCAGGCTTTCAACCACGACGTAATCATCCCGCGTGACCCGCAATCTGGCCAACCAACCGGTCAGCGCGTACACAAACCAGTCGTGATCACCAAGGTCTACGACAAGTCTTCGCCACTGCTGCAAGCTGCCCTGACCTCCGGCGAGCGCATGAGCGAAATCGTTATCCAGTGGTTCCGCACTTCGGCTCAAGGTACCCAAGAGCACTACTACACCACCAAACTGGAAGACGCGATCATCGTCGCCATCAACAACAAAATGCACAACTGCCAGGATCCGTCGAACTCCCACTTCACCCACCTGGAAGAAGTGCAGTTCACCTACCGTAAAATCACCTGGACCCACGAAGTATCCGGTACTTCGGGTTCCGATGACTGGCGTCAGCCAGTCGCTTAATCGCGGCTGACCGCTTCACGCATCGGCCAGCTCTGCTGGTCGATGTTGTTTACGCCTTTCCAGAATTTGCGTCTGCTGATCCTTTGATCGGGTATTGGTTTACGCCGCAGCACTGCAAGAGGAACAAGGGATGTTCGCGCCGGCCAATCAGACTCACTTTGCCCTGACTATCGAAGGTCTGGATAACGATCTCCAGGTGCTTGCCCTGCAAGGTCGGGAAGCCATCAGCCAGCCTTTTGTGTTTGAGGTGGATCTGGTCAGTGAACAGCCGTCCCTGGACCTCGAAACGCTCCTGCACAAACCGGCCTTTTTGCAGCTCTCGCCTGACGGCAGCGGCATTCATGGCCAGATCTATCGCGCTGCCCAGGGTGATTCCGGCAAACGCCTGACCCGCTACGCGGTGACCCTGCGCCCGCAGCTGTCCTACCTGGCGCACCGCATCAACCAGCGCATCTTCCAGAACCTCAGCGTGCCGAAAATCGTCGGCATGGTCCTCGAAGAGCATGGCATCCAGAGCAACGCCTACGAATTCAAAGTCGGGGCGATTTATCCCGAGCGCATCTACTGCGTTCAATACGATGAATCGGACCTGCAGTTCATCCAGCGCCTGTGCGAGGAAGAAGGTATTCACTACCACTTCCAGCACAGCGCCACGGCCCACAAGCTGGTGTTCGGCGATGACCAGACGGTGTTCCCGAAACTCACGCCCGTGGCCTATCAGCAAGATTCCGGTATGGTCGCCAACGACCCGGTGATCAAGCGCTTCGACCTGCGCCTGGAAACCCGCACCAGCCGCACCACCCGCCGCGACTACGATTTCGAAAAACCGCGCCTGACGTTGGAAAGCGAAAACCGTGGCGACGCCCTACCTGACCTCGAAGACTACGACTACCCAGGTCGTTTCATCGACCGCGAGCGCGGCAAGCACCTGGCCAAACGCGCCCTCGAACGTCACCGCAGCGACTTCCAGTTGGCCGAAGGTCGAAGCGATCAGCCGATCCTGGTCAGCGGCCACTTCCTGGCCCTCACCCAGCACCCGAAGGCCAAGTGGAACGACCTGTGGCTGCTGACTGAAATCCTCCACGAAGGCAAACAGCCGCAAGTGCTGGAAGAGTCGGTCACCAGTAACACCACAACGTTGAAGGACGACTTTCATCAAGGCTATCGCAATCGTTTCCAGGCCACCCCGTGGGACGTACCAAACCGCCCGCCGCTGAATCACCCCAAGCCACGTATCCTCGGCAGCCAAAGCGCCGTCGTCACCGGGCCCAAAGGTGAAGAGATTCACTGTGACCAATATGGCCGCGTCAAAGTGCAATTTCACTGGGACCGCGAAGGTCAGGCCGACGACAAGACCAGCTGCTGGCTGCGCGTCTCCTCCGCCTGGGCCGGCGCTCACTACGGCGGCATCGCCATCCCGCGCATCGGCATGGAAGTGCTGGTGTCATTCCTTGAAGGCGACCCCGACCAACCGCTGATCAGCGGCTGCCTGTACCACAAGGAAAACGTCGTCCCGTACGACCTGCCGGCGAACAAAACCCGCAGCACCTTCAAGACCCTGAGCTCCCCCGGTGGCGGCGGTTACAACGAACTGCGCATCGAAGACAAAAAGGGCCAGGAACAAATCTTCCTGCACGCCCAGCGCGACTGGGACGAAAACGTCGAACACGACCAGAAAATCCGCGTCGGCAACGAACGCCACGACACCGTCGAGCAAAACAGCTACAGCGAATTCAAAGCCGAAGAACACCACACCGTCTACGCCGACCGCAAAGTCGAAACCCGCGCCAACGACCACCTCACCGTCGGCGTCAACCAGCACATCAAGGTCGGCACCGGCCAATTCATTGAAGCCGGCCAGGAAATCCACCTGAGCAGCGGCATGAAAGTCGTGCTCGAAGCTGGCAGCGAACTGACCCTCAAGGGCGGCGGCAGCTTCATCAAGATCGACGGCAGCGGCGTGACGTTGAGCGGGCCGGTGATCAACATGAACTCTGGCGGCAGTCCCGGCAACGGCACTGGCGCAGCACCGTTGATGCCCGGCGTGCTGAAACAGGCCGACGCCGACACGGCCGGCCAGGTCCTGACCCCGGCGCAGATCAATACGTTGAAGCGTAATGCGCCGTTCTGTGAAGAGTGCGAAAAATGCAAGGCAGGTGCTTGTGCGATCTGATCTTTTGACTCCGCAGGCTTGGTTGGCTGAGCGGCCGTTGCAGACGGGTGAACGGTTGTACTTGATCGTCAGCGCCGCCAGCGATGCCGAGCCGCTCAAGGCCTACTACCAGCAAGACATAGCTCCAGAACTGACTCCCATCTGGAACGGCACGCCTTACGCCGATTGGCAGCCCGTGATGCCCTACCTAGCCGAACTGAAACCCAACGCTGGTTTTCTTCAGTGGATCGCCGAAACCGATGCTCAGGATTGGGGTTGGCTGGCGGTGTCCACCAGCCCCCCGAACGTTGTGTTTGAACACCTTCGCAGTTTGACTCAGGTATTTATGCCCGATGGGACCGAAGTGTTTTTCCGGTTCTGGGATGGACGACACATCTTCCCGATTCTCGAAGGACTCGGTGCCGGGGCTGGTAAGGTTGTGCCGGTGTTCGACCGCTACCTGATCAATGGCCAGACGCTGGACGTGGGACCGAGGGGCGTGCCACCGGCCAAAGCCTGGCCGTGGTGGGAAGTGCCGCAGAAGTTAGTCGACACACTGGCAGAGAAAGACCACACCACCGTCGTCGACAACTTGATGCAGTGGTTGGGAGAGGATTGCCCGGAACTGTTCTTCGCCTTCCCCGAAAGTAATCTGCGCCACAAAGTCGAGCGCTTCGTGCGCCAACAATCCAATACAGAAGATATGGCAGAGCGTCTGGCTGCTGAGCTGACAAAGGAAGTCACGTCATGATTGATCCCATCGGCAATTTGGTTATTCGAGTTCTCGACGCCAAGACCCCTGACGTGAATGTCATTCTCAAGGACTTCAATAATTGCCTGACCGAATACAAGACCTGGGCCGACGGTTTCTGGACTGGCTGGGCAATGGACGTAGATCAGAAGTTCAAGGTGGGCAACGAAGTCAGCGTTACTGAGCGCAAGACCAAGACAGGGCCGGTTGAAACTTATGCCACCTGCCCGTTGATGGGTGATTTCACCCTCATCCATATGTTTGAGAGCGCTCGGTACGTGCCCATCGGCAATACACCGGTTAAGCTAGAACCGGTCAAAAAAGCGATGTTCGGATACGACGTCGTCGGTCCAGTGATTCCTGCGACTATCGGCCCGAGCGGCATTGAAGTCATCAAAGGCTGCAAACCGGGGCAGATGTACCGGATTACCTTTTTCCCTAACGTTTCTGAAAGCAACGTCAAAGCACTGTATGCGTCATATCAAGGTGTTATCGGCAATCTTGACGGCTGGTTGAAAAGCGAGTGGTCGAGTAAGTTCCAGCCACAGTGGGCGAGCTACTCAGCGACAGACCGGGCGGGTCGCTCGCTCATACTGATGCAGTCTGCACTTGATAGTCTTGAGAAAGCCCTTCTAGGTGTCTGGGATGACATCAAGAGCCTGTTCGAGCTCTTAGCCGACCCTCTGAAAAACGTGAAAAAACTTCTTCAGTACCTGAGTGAAGAAGAAGTCAAAAAACTCTACTCAGCGTCGAAAGAAGCCATTGCCACCGGACTGCTGATTCTCAGCGACGAACCGCTGATGTTCATCTACCTCTCGGCCATTATCGCGTGGGTTGGCATGCTGTCGCCGCAAGTTTGCGTGGAAGTGATTACGGCCATCGGCGCTTCCTTTCTGATCAACGTGGTGCTGGGTATCTGTCTATCTGGCGGCCTAGGGCTGGCAATTCGTGTTGGCACAAAAACCTTGGCCAAGGTCAAATCTGGCACAGCGGTAAAAATGCTAGAGGAGCTCGCGGAAACACTCTTGGCCGCGAGTAAGGGGCACGCCTTGAAGGCTCACGGCGAAACCGTGAAACCACTGTTGGCCAGTGCGCAAGGCGTACCGATGGATGTCGCGAAAAAGGCCGCGTTGAAAATCGAACAAGCCACCGCAGCCACTGCCAAAGGTCCGGTGCCGATCACCAGCGACACGCCTTCCTTGCTGGAAAAAAACGCCTCCGCATTTGCTCGAAAAAAAGCAGAAAAACAATTCGTACTGGAGCCGAAGGAAAAGGTCAGCGATGCTCCGGCCCAGTCAAAAACACCCGACGAAAAAAGCTCAACCTGCGCCAAGAAAACCTGTACTAACAATTGCCCGGTTTCCATGGTTACCGGTGAAGAGCTACTAACGCTGACTGATGGTCAGCTTGATGGGCTGCTACCTTTCGAGTGGACTCGCCTTTACCGCACCAGCGCTGCGGAAATTGATTGCGGCCTCGGCTACGGTTGGAGCCACGCACTTGCCCAGCGGGTGGACGTCAAAGATGAAGAGGTGGTCTGGACCGACCACGAAAACCGTATCACCACGTTCCCGTTACCGAGTGTGCAGCGTCCAGCGATCACCAATAGCCTGTCGGAAGCAGCGATTTTCCTTGGTGATGATCCCTCTGAACTGATCCTCACCCAGGCCGGAGAACGTGCCCAGTTCTACCACTTCCGCTACAACAGCAAGAGCGCCACGCTGATCGCCATCAGCAACAACTACGGCAATCGCCTGCACATCACCCGTGACATTCACGGTCGAATCAAACGCGTCGATAACGGCGCCGGTCGCGCCCTTCTCGTGCGATACGACCGCAAGCACATCGTCGCCATCGACTACCAGCAGTTCATCCCAGCGGACAATCTGGAAGACGCCTGGAGCACCATCCAGACCCTGGTCACCTACAGTTACGACACCCAGCACCGCCTGATCGAAGCCAAAAACGCCGCCGGTGAAGCCGAGCGTTATGCCTACAATGACCAGAACGTCATTCTTGAGCGGCAACTTGCCGGCGGCGCCAGTTTCTACTGGGAATGGGAAAAAGAAGGTAAATCGGCGCGATGCATCCATCACTGGGCTAGCTTCTCGCAGATGGACGCGCATTACGCCTGGGATGACAAAGGCAGCGTCACGGTTACCAATGCTGACGGCAGCGAAGAGGTCTACACCCACGACGATAAGGCTCGACTGGTCGCCAAGGTTGATCCGGACGGTGCGGAGCACCTCAAGGCCTACGACGACAAAGGCCGCCTGATCGCCGAAAAAGATCCACTCGGCGCCGTCACCGAATACCAATACAACGAAGCAGGTCGACTGATCGCGGTCATTCCACCCGAAGACACCCCGACCTCTTATGAGTATTACCACGGCTACGTCCGTGTGCTGAATCGTGGCCCGGCGAAGTGGATATATTGGCGCAACGACCAAGGCGACATCACCGAACAAATCGACCCGGACGGCAATTCAACCCACTACAACTATGACCGCCAGGGCCGTCTTCTAGAAATCCGCCACCCCGACGGCAGTCGTCATCAACTGGGCTGGAACAATCTCGGTCAACTGCTCGAAGAACAGTTGCCCGATGGTGGCCAACGCAAGTACCGCTACGACGCGTTGGGCCGGCAGATCACCCGTCAGGACGAAAGCGGCGCGATCACCCAATACCAATGGGATGCTGCCAACCGGCTCGCGCAAATCACCCTGCCCGGTGGCGCTACGCGCGCGTTCACTTACAACCCATACGGCCGCGTCACCGCCGAACGCGATGAGCTGGGCCGAGTCACCCGCTACGAGTATGCCGATAACCTGCACTTGGTCAGCCGCCGCATCAACCCGGATGGCAGCCAACTGCGCTATCGCTACGACAACGCACGTCTGCTGCTCAGCGAGATTGAAAACGAACGTGGCGAGCACTACCACCTCGATTACTACCCGAATGGACTCATCCAGCAGGAAACCGGCTTCGACGGTCGTCGTACCGCGTACGAATACGATCTTAACGGTCAATTGCTCAAGAAAACCGAGTTCGGCGACGACGGTAACGAACTGATTACCGAGTACCAGCGCGATGCCGCTGGCCGCCTGCTGGTGAAAACCCTGGCCGATGGCGAGGAAATTCACTACAGCTACGACGCCCTTGGTCGCCTCGTAAACGTAGACGACGGCAACTGGCCGCTCGCTTACGAATACGACCTGCAAGACCGCCTGATCACCGAGCACCAGGGTTGGGGAACCCTGCGTTACGAGTACGACACCGTAGGCCAACTGAGCCACTGTCGCCTCCCGGACGGCAGCAAGCTTGATTATCGCCATCAACGAGGCGGTCACCTGACCAGCATCGACCTCAACGGTTCACGGCTGACCACTCACCAGTTCAGCGCAGGTCGCGAACAGCAGCGTCAACAGGGTTTGTTGCTCAGCCAATACCAATACGACGAACAAGGCCGACTGCAAGCTCACAGCGTCAGCCAGCAGGATCGCAACCTCTTCCAGCGTCGCTACGCTTACGATGCCAGCGGTAACCTCGCCGGCATCACTGACAGCCGCAAAGGCAATCGTAGCTATCACTACGACCCGCTCGACCGTTTGATCAACGTTCGAGGCGCCACCCCGGAAAGTTTCGCCCATGACCCGGCAGGCAACCTGCTCGGCCAAGGTGATCAGCAGGCTGCAAGCCTGGCCAACGTCAAAGGTAACCGCCTGCTGATGCAGGGTGATCGACATTACGACTACGACGCCTATGGCAATTTGAGCCGTGAGCGCCGCGGCACCGGGCAAAAGCTCGTCACCGAATACCGCTACGACTGCCAACACCGCCTCATCGGTGTCAGCCTCCCCAGCGGCAGCATCGCAAGCTACAAGTACGACGCCTTCGGCCGCCGTATCGCCAAAACCGTCGACGGCCAAACCACAGAGTTCCTGTGGCAAGGCGATCGCCTCATCGCCGAAAGCGCCAATAACCGCTATCGCAGCTACATCTACGAGCCGGGCTCCTTCCGGCCCTTGGCGATGCTCGATGGCGAAGGCCCGCTCAAAGCTGAGCCGTTCTACTATCAACTCGACCACCTCGGCACCCCACAGGAACTCACCGACTATAGCGGCGAGATCATGTGGTCGGCGAAGTACCGCGCCTACGGCAACCTCGCCACTCTCGACGTTGCGGAAATCGACAACCCGCTGCGCTTCCAGGGTCAGTACTTCGATGCGGAAACGGGCTTACATTACAACCGGCATCGCTACTACAATCCGGGCACTGGGCGGTTTTTGACACCGGATCCGATCAAGCTGGCTGGGGGGTTGAACAACTATCAATACGTGCCTAACCCTACGGGGTGGGTGGATCCGTTGGGGCTGGATAATTGTCCGGGAGCGGACGGGTGCAAGCCAGAAATTGGGGTTGAAAACTCAACAGCGAAAGCGGCTGTCGACGAGGGTAAACCTGAGGTTCCTGAAGCCGGTAGGAAAGCTCATCAATTTAATTCTTTCCATGACTACAAAGTGCCTGAAAACCTGTACTTGAAGAGTGATAAGGTACAGTTCAACAGGGCTAACAAAGACTTGATAAACAAACTGAATGACGACCCAGCGTTTCGAAAGAATATGTATCGCCGAAACCCCGAGCTCAAAACTTGGGTCGACGATCCAAAGCGAAACATGGGCTCTAGCCCCACAGGTTACACTTGGCACCACAACGAAAAACCCGGACTGTTGCAGCTTGTCCATAGAGCGGACCATGCAGGCGAACACTCTGTATACCACCCGACTGGAAAAGGTGGACGAGATATATGGGGTGGAGGCAGAGAAGGGCGAGAAGGTAAAATCAAAACAGAATAATTGGAGTATTAATGGTGCAATATAACAAAACTATCAAAATAACTGATTTAATCGATTTTTTGAAGATGCAGAAAAAAAACCTGACCTATTGTGTTTATGGGAAAGGATCATCGGACCAAGCGACGCTGGAAACCGACTGCGTGATTGATGAATATTCGGAGATCACCGATGACGACGAAGAAATCTTTCCAAAGTACATCACTCAAAACAATCTCGAGTTTTGGTTTACCGATGAACTCTTGGAGGATGTTACATTCAACGCACTAAAGCAAAAAGCATCTGCTACAAATGAGGAAATACTAAAAGCCATTAAACATTATAATGATCGCGACAGCTTCATGAAGCTATGAAAAAATATCATGAATTATGCGCAACCCCTGAAGAAGCTTTCGCGAACAGCTTATGGCGAAAGGGGACAGGTTTATTTTCTGATTTCCGCAACGAAAATAATTCTGTCCAATTTTGGCCCTTCCTTCAGGACTAAAATATTGACGAAACAAAAAATCAGCTCGAAAAAATAGTTTCTATTTAGACGACAAACACCGTTTGGGAACCGTCTGCTCTTCGAGATGTGATGGGCTCAGAGTATTCAGACGACGTTCCAAGTGAGTAATTACCAAATGAACTCGAAAGGCTTTGTAATTGGGATCAAAACGACAGTCGTAGAAGAGAATCTTTCTATTTACAAAGATCTATTTTCTAGCACCTCCATCAAGGATGTGACCAACGAGTACTGGAAACGTGCATTAACCCTATTCAACTCATTACCTGCCGAGCAACGAGAAGTTTTCTTTGAGGTGATTAGACAGACAATGGTGGATACAACCTCCAATATTCTAGGGGTTATCGACGGAGTTAGCGTAATAAATTATGAAAGTGATGAGTTCTCGCTCACGTATGGTGACGATAAAAAATCACTATCTGGTGATTTGCAGAGTTTGTTCTTAGCAGAAGAAGATAAGGTATAAAATAGCTCAAAACTTATATTGGCGATGTGTGGGTCAAAGTTCTATTTCTAATCGAAAGTGAATCACTCGCTCAAACAAAACTACGGCCTCACTGAGGTCAGCCGCTCGTGTGTCGCTGGCGAGTAGGCACTAGCTGTGGGTTGACCAAGTTGAGTTGAAGTGTAAAGGCACTCATCTGCAGCTACTCCCGGAGTTGCCATCCACAAGCGTCAGCTTGAGCGTGCGCGGGTGAGTGGTGAAATCGGAGGCGATTCAATGCCTGGCCCGCGAGCCTTGTGAAGCCCCCTACATAGGCTTTACCGAAACCACTTCCACAAACCTGAATTTCTTCTTGGCCGCCTTGGTAGCTTCTTGCTCTGCTAGAAGGGTACTCAGCGTATCCGCCTCATGGAACATTTCGTGCGTCTTGCCCTCAAATTCATTGCCCACCCGCAGCGTTACCCTCAACCTGGACGTGAACGCTTTGACGACCGTCTTTTTCTCCGCAGCCTTTGTCGGCTGTATGATCGCGATATCCGAGAGGGTGTCTTGCACAGGTAAGGCACTAGTCTGCGCTAGGTGTTCTGCACCGCCGAACAGTGCTCGGCGCATCTCTTCTTCAGTTAGTTCTTCGTTCATGCAATTTCTCAGAAAGGTGTTATGTGCAAACGGTCTGACTCTATCAGTATGACCGGTCTCTATAGCTGCGAGTATCGGGGATAAAACCCTGAATCAGCCCTGAACCGATGACGGTAAGACCGGCCAATTTGGTTAGCTTGTGCGCTCATACGGCTGGCTGAAGTCGACCCATAGCTGTCAGTCGTGACAGGCAGAAATCGGCCAGAAGCGGCCTGTCAAGAGCGGCAGCAGCTGAGCTCTTGTCGGAAGCAGCAGTACTATGGCTGGTCGACGGGTGAAGATCTCTTGATATGAACCAGCGAAACTCTTGGAGCAACCTTTGGTCCATGCTTTCAGAGCGAACTGGTGCCTCTTGTTGTTGTTCGATCGTAAGCGCTGGTGGAGAAAGCCATGAGAGAAGCTACAAACGATTTGCCCGAGCCCATAAAGCGGCAGGCTGAGAGGATTCTCCGCGAGATCGAACTCGCAGGCTCAATGATTCTCGCGGTTAAAAGCGGCGCTAAAGCCCAGGGGTTCATACTCGGAATAACATGCTGTGACGGCCTGTCCACAGAGCGCTGCGAACTGTTATCAGACCATTTTGACAGCATCGTGGAGCAGAGATTGAAGTCGCTGACATTAGGGCTGTAGCGTCAGCTGGACAGAAGAAACTGCGTAGAGGAATAGGATGAAGTACGTCACTTTCCTTTTAACACTTGCTCTAATAGCAGGCTGCAAAACGGCACCCGTTCCGGAAGAGATCACCACTGTTCCCCAAGAGCGGCTTTTTGGTTTTACAAAAACATCTGATGCCCATCTCGTCATCTTGGCCGCGACCTCATCAGGAAATGATTGCGCGATCCGTATTTCAATAGACGAAAAGCCGGCCGCTGACTTTTTCGGCGCAGAAGTAGCCCATTTCGGGCTCACGTTCTGATCACACACGCTCTCGGCGCGAACTTCGGAGGGGTGCTCTAGGCAATGGACGCAAGAAATCAGGGTCAGTGTCAAAGCTGGCGACGCCTTGATCATGAGTATCGACAAAGCGGGCCTAATACGGACCGCGCTTTAAAAGCTATAAACAACCTCCTACACTGCTGAACACCCGTTCACACCGTATCTGCGCAGCCTCGCTTTCTTGCCGGCCTCTGCATCGCCTCCCATTAGGATCACCGACATGCGCCTGTCCGATTTCATTCTTGAGAACCTTGAGCCGATTCTGCAGGCCTGGGAAGATTTCGCCAGAACCATTCAGACGCCGGGTGCGGACCTCGAAAGTGAAGCTCTGCGAGATCATGCCGAACAGATGTTGCAGGCAATTGTAACTGACCTGCGAACAAAGCAGACGAAGCGAGAGCAAGCTGCCAAGTCTCAAGGCCAAGCCCCTTCAGATGATGAAGAAACCGCCGCTGAAACTCATGCAATGACGCGGTTAATGGCAGGTTTCACGATCGATCAAATGGTGTCGGAATATCGAGCACTGAGAACGAGTGTCGTCAGTCAGTGGATGAGGCAAGTGAAGGATGGCACGCCGATTAATGTCGACGACATGACCCGATTCCACGAGGCCATCGATCAGGCTCTCGCCGAATCCATCGCCAGTTACTCACGCGCGGTGGAGGCGTCACGCAACGTATTTTTAGGCATTCTCGGCCACGACCTGCGCACCCCGCTTGGAGCGATCTTGCTGGGTGCCGATATGTTGAGGCGCTCAGAAGGGGCCGGAGCCCGGGCTACCAAGGTTGCCAATCAAATATATACAAGCGTGCGGCGAGCGAGCCAAATTGTTGGAGACCTACTTGATTTAACACGCTGCCAAATGGGCCCAGGCATTCCTGTCAAAACGGCGGATATAGATCTCTCGCACGTTTGCGAACGTGTTGTCGAAGAAATCCGAGCGTTTCATCCAAAGGCCCTGGTCTTGTTCGACGCGAAGACTCCAGTTCAAGGGCAATTCGATGGCGCCAGAATGGAACAAGTCTTCTCGAACATAATCAGCAACGCTGTACAGCATGGAGATAATCAACTCCCTATCAAGGTGGAGTTAGAGACCTCAGAAGACTGCGCTATTTTCACCGTCCATAACAGTGGTGAGCCCATACCAGAGGACATTCTCCCGTTTATATTTAACCCTATGGGTCGTTTCTCTCAGCGATCTGCAATTGATCACGGGCCGACAGAGGGGCTGGGCTTGGGCCTGTTCATCGCGTCAGAGATCGTGGCAGCACATAACGGTTCAATCGATGTCAGCTCTGACTCGAGTGGAGGCACCACCTTTCTAGTCAAGCTTCCAATTACTGAGCCGCCCCTACATCCGTAGACACATTCGAGAGGCAGCTTCGGGTCGATAGCTGCCCGTCATCAGTGGTAGCTATCGGGTAATGCTAGATATCAGAATGAGGGCTAGAATGAACCGAACGGCTTGGGTTGATCTCGTCAAGCTTGAGCAGACGCTGATAGAAGGCGTGCATATTTCAACCATTCGCCCGCTACCAACATGCTTCGTCTCACCCATACATGTACAAAAGGTCGTCGATCAGCTCTAGCTCCTGCTGCGTGTACTGGACCTTGTTGTACCGTCTAATGTTCTCAAGCACACCTCTGATCGGAACCTGCCGCGAAGGATCCTGAACAATTTCGATCAGACGGTCGTAATCGGGATCGTTTCCCTTGAGGTATTTTTCAATCAGTTCTTTGAGCGCTACGCGCGCCTCTAGATCGGTTAGCACTGTTACTTCTCCGGCAAGACAGTGACCTCATCCACTTTGATGATAGTGGTAGTACCTGGTTTCGGAATGAGTTATCGCGCACCACCTGTACCTTAGCCAGCATACGCTTTCGTGAAGCGTTCCAGGTTCGGACTTTTACCATCAAGCTAATATTGGACTTTTACGGTTGGCACGTCGTCCTTATAGAGTTGCAGCGTGTCGAACTTCAATCGCAGGCAACCATCACTCCATGCAGGGGCGGGGGCAGCACTACGGCCATCAAGCAGATTTGGTATCCATGTGGCGATTCAGTGGTTGCAGAAAACTCTGAATAATAGGGTAAATGTAGGGAGCCATTCCGGTCTGTGAGATTGTTTCAATCCCCGCGTGTGCTGCGGTGATTACTTTCCATAAGCTAGGATCTACTGATAAAGTCCCGCAGAAGAATCCAGGGCGTTCAACAATTCCTGAGCTGGAATAGCGTACTGACCGAGGTTCGCCATATCCAGATCCCCCCAGTCTTGATCATCATCAATTTCCAATATCAGCAAATCGATTTTTTTGAGCTGGAAGAAACTGATGATGTCGCGAATCTCTTTCTCGCGTTGCACGTGATCATTTCCATAGAGCCCACCGGCATAGAAGAAGCCCTTATCACCCATGGCAAGTTTCTTCTGAGAGCCAATAAGGGACATTTTGAAGCGTTGGTGAAGAAATTTCGAGGCTTCCACATCACTCGTAGGTGATACCGCTGCAATGCTTATTTTGGTCATGGTTTAAAAGTCCGCAGAGATCAGAGGGTTAAGTGGTTTGCCCATGGTGTCTTTCTGGTAGTTACCATCGTGCCACCTGTAGAGGTGTTCAACCCAACGGCTAGTGCCTACTCGCTAGCGACACGTGAGCGACTGACCTCATTGAGGCCTTAGTTTTGTTTGATCGAGTGATTTACTTTCGATTCAAACTAGAACTTTGGCCCAACACATCGCCAATATAAACTCGGAGATATTTTATATCGTCTCTTCTTCTGCTAAGAACAAACTCTGCAAACCACCAGATAGTGGTTTTTTATCGTCACCATACGTGAGCGAAAATTCATCGCTTTCACCGTTTATTAAGCTGACTCCATCGATAACCCCTAGAATATTTGAGGTCGTATCCACCATTGTCTGCCTAATCACCTCAAAGAAAACCTCTCGTTGTTCGGCAGGCAATGAGTTGAATAGGGTTAATGCCCGCTTCCAGTACTCGTCGGTCACATCCTTGATAGATGTGCTAGAAAATAGATCTTTGTAAATAGAAAGATTTTCTTCTACGACTGTCGTTTTGAGTCCAATTACAAAGTCTTTCGGGTTCATTTGAAAGCTACTCACTTGGAAAACGCGCTAGGGTAGGAGTCTTTGTTCATTTTTATCAGCGTTTGCATCGGTGATCTCCGAGTATTCATCAATCACGCAGTCGGTTTCCAGCGTCGCTTGGTCCGATGATCCTTTCCCATAAACACAATAGGTCAGGGTTTTTTGTGTTTTCAAAAAAATCGATTAAGTCGGTCATTTTGATAGTTTTGTTGTATTGCATCGTTAATACTCAAATTATTCTGTTTTGATTTCCCCTTCTCTGTCGTATTCGTAACGCAGGGCGCCCCTACCCTGATGTTCTATAATAACGTTTTGGTAGCCCTGTCCTATTTTATTTATTTTTATTTATTTAAATCTTTAAAGGGATTCGAGCTCGGTAGTGCAACCAAGTTTTTTCAGCCTTTGGATTTCTTGTTCGAATGTGTAGTTTGGCAGGTCTTTATTTTGTTTGTCATACTCGTTCCTTAGAAGTCTAAATAGCTTGCCCGTTTTTTCTTTTGTTTTGCTGTCGAGACTGTTAATAAGGTCATAGTCGTCGGCAGATAAAAACTCAAATTTGTGCTTTATCACGTAATATGCTGTGATGTTCGAAAGTAATCCTGCCGCGTCTTCGTAATTTTCGCTGAGGTACTTTGCATACTCTTCAAATATATTTGTCAGTAAGCTTCGTGCTGCGCTTTGCGTTTTAAGTACGCCGCACATTTCCTGCCAGTTGCTGACATAAAGATGATCGCCCCAATCAGATCCCCTCGCGAAGTAAATGCCGTTTCCCTTGAAAAAATCGGCGATTTCATGCTGATCTAGAGCCGTTTCGAAAGTGGTTTTCATTGAAGCTTTTCCCAGTCATCAAAATTTTTCAACAGCGTTCCCACGTCACTATTATGGGAAACGCTCTCTGATCCGATCAGAGCAGCTTCTTTTGTCCCATATATGGACTCCTCCTCGTTGCAAGCCTCCTTTGCTTTGGCGCCCGTGCCGACTGCACACGTATATTCGGCCTCTTACTGCGGCATCGTTTTGATGCAGGGCCATGATGGGCTATTCGCGCGCCGGCTCCCGATCGCTTTTTCGTGCTTTTAGCACTTGGACATTCGAGGGTTTTGCCGACGCCGGTTCGACCGGTTTGCCATCGTTCAGGTTGCTTCGCAATCGTGGTTAAGAGTTGTTTCTCTCGTAGAACACGCCGGGTAAATAGATCAGGCCGCTGCCTGATTCGGTTGGTAATCAGTACCGTGACGCAGCATCGCCCAAGCCATGCGTGCAGTTTTGTTGGCCAGCGCAATAGCGGCCACATTGGGATGCGATCGCTCGGCTAAACGAACGGCCCACTGACTGAGCCGATCCTCTTTGGATTTGGCTGTGCGTAGCGCCGAGCGTGCGCCATGCACCATCAATGTTCGTAGATACGTATCACCGCGCTTGCTGATACCGAGCAGTCGATCCTTACCACCAGAACTGTGTTGCCTCGGTGTCAGTCCCAGCGAGGCGGCAAACTGTCGGCCATTGGCATACTGACGGGCATCACCGAGAGCGACGACGAGCGCTGTGGCGATCATTGGACCGACACCGCGCAGCTGTTGAAGGCGAACGGCGGACGGCTCGTTTGTCGCGATCGCAGTGATCTCGCCGTCGAGCTTGCATACACGCCCATCCAGCGCACGAAGGTCGTCCCACAAACCATCCAGAAGACGACGAAAGCGTGCCGTCAAACCGTTATCGGCATCCTCTAGCCAGCATGGTATTGCACGACGCAGCATCAGCAATTCCTTCGGTGCAACGAGACCATACTCGGCGACCAGCCCACGGATCTGATTGGCTTTGGCCGTCCGCTGTTCGATTAAGCCGGCCCGGATGCGATGCGTCGCCTGGATATCCTGTTGTTCGATCGTCTTGATGGCGACGAAGCGCATGCTGGGACGGCTCATCGCTTCGCAGATCGCCTCGGCATCGTTCGCGTCGTTCTTGTTGCTTTTGACATAAGGTTTAACGAACTGAGGGGCGATCAGCTTGACTCGAAATCCGCGAGCTTCGAGTTGCCGCGCCCAATGATGGGCCCCACCGCAACTCTCCATGCCGATCTCACAACCAGGTTCGACCTTTTCCAGCACCGTCTGAAGCCAGCGATCACGTGGTAGCCGCTGCCGCCAGATCGGCTTCTCATGACAATCCACGCCATGGATCTGAAACACGTTCTTGGCCAGGTCGACCCCAATGCGCATAAGCTTCATGTGTGGACTCCTTCTCACTGTTGACTGTGGTTCGCACTTTCAGTCTGGCACTCAAGATGCCGAAGTGAGGAGGAGTCCATCCCATTGCTTTTGGCCGGAATCAGACTGATTCAAGAGTTCGCGCTACCCACCACACCTGCGACGCTCAACCTTAAAAATGTCGGATGCGTCCACGATTTTCTCAAGGTTTCACCTCGCGCAAGAAGCGTGCATCAGATTATTAAACATCTCCACAGGGTGCTTGTTTAAGCGCCCTCAAGGTTACGTCCTGAAAGCTACAAAACCTTGCGCCGTTGCCTACGGCTGCGCCAGAATCCGCCGGCTTGTGTGACGTGAGCCTTGGTTCTATCGTTTCCGTGTCGCTGATCATTCAGCGGTCGGGCTTGGAAACTCGACGGGTAAACGACACGAAGGCACCTCTTCATAACGTACTTTTTCGCACTATGTGCATTCCGTTATGGCGGCTGTGCGCGGGAGACCTTATAGGTCTGCCGGGCTCGTTTACCCTGGTTTTCCAACCTGCGTACAGCTGCCACCCCTTCGCTTGGAAACGAACGTGGCAGCTCCACCAGTAAACGAGGATTTACCATGTTCAAGGTCACACCCAACCCACCGGAAACCGATCCGGTCTCCCCGTACGAACCCGATTCAAAAAAACTCAACGAAGCCGCCGAGCGGGCTCTCAATTACCACTTCCCGTCGATTGCCGACATCAAAGCCACCCCGCGAACTCGCAGCACCCTGTTTTCCGTGGACCCAGAGGCCACGACCGAAACCCTGGCAGTTTTTCTGGTCGAAACCCTGGCCGCGATTGATGTGATGGTCCACGAGTTGGTGGACCTCTTGGAGGGTTGCTCGCGCTATTCCCTGTTGGGCATTTCCAACAGCGTCATGGTGGCTGAAATCACGGCAAACCGATTGCTGGATAAAATTGAACCACCTGCGTAAGTGCGGTCTGCTGGGGTGAGTGGGTAACTGACGTTGGGTTGGGCAGTTTCTCCCTTTTGGGGGCCACTGCGCGGCCCAGCGGGAGCAAGCTCCCTCGCCACAGGTTTCTCGGTGTTTGTTGCCGTTGCTGGCCGGTGATTGGGTTTTGTGTCAGGTCCGGGATGCCGTGTAATCGTTCATCGCGAGCAAGCTCGCTCCCACAGGTATTGCGGCGACTTCATGCCCGAGTACAAGCCCTACATCTTCGACGGCAAAACCATCATTGCTTCACCGCACAAGGTTTACGGCCCGGAAACCAATGACCTGGCGCTGCAGCTGCGCAAGTACGGTGTGTCGCAAATCATATTGGCGGGCATGGCGGCGAACCTGTGGAGTTTCTAAAGGCCAAATAGGTCAGGCGCGACCAGGCTGTGCCTCGCGATACGGGGTGCAGCCTTGCCAATGCGAGACGGTCTTCGACTCTATGCAAACCCGAGAAACGACAGGATAACCACGACAATCACAATTACCCCGACGATGTAGATGATGTTGTTCATGAATTCCACCTCTCAACCTGAATTGGATGGCGACGCGAGGGTGTACAAATACAAGGTAGTGCACCTTTGCTCCCACTTCCATTAGGCAGCACATTTCCCGCACCACTCGACTTACAGCCAGTATTCCCAGAGTCGTCCCATCTGCTCCTTGGCTCTTACTGCGAACGAGCGGCGCTGCCACTTTTCCAGCTTGATTTCGTTCGACTTGGCCAGATCAGCCATGAATGCCGCCTGCATCTTTTTTGCAAATTCGGTGCCCAGCACAACGACGTTGACTTCATCGTTGTGCAGGAAGCTGCGCCAGTCGAGGTTGGTGGAGCCGACAGTCGACCACACGCCATCGATGACGGCAGTCTTGACGTGGAGTAGCGCATCACGGCGTTCGTAAAGCTTGACGTTGGCCTCCAGCAGTTCGCTGTAGTAGGCGCGTCCGGCATGGAACACCAGCCACGAATCGGTGCTGCTGGGCAGCACCAGCTTGACGTCGACGCCACGTGCTGCCGCCTCCTTGAGTGCCGCGAGTAACTGCGGATCGGGTACAAAGTAGGCGTTAGTCAGCCATATCTCGGTCTGCGCGCTTTGCAGCGCCGAAATCAACGTCGCATAGATCTGGCTGAACGGCTCATCGGGCGAGCTGCCGATGGCGCGAATCACTTCGGTGCCTTTGCGCTCCAGTGGCGGAAAGTAGTCGCGAGCCGCGAGTGGTTCCCCTTTCTGGGCAGTCCAGGTTCCGATGAACAGCTTCTGCAGGTCCGCAACCACGGGCCCCTCGATGCGCAAGTCGGTATCGCGCCAGGGCAAATCACCCGTTGGGCGAGTCTTCGAGTGAGTGCTGAACGAGCCCCCCGAATAGACGCTGCTGATGTTGATCCCGCCGAGAAAGGCAATACGGCCGTCCACGATCAGCAGTTTTCGGTGGTCGCGCTGGTTCACGTCCCAACCCACTTTGGCCGTCGCCGGATTGACTGGGTTGTACTCCAGCACTTTGATGCCCGCGTCGGTCAATCGAGTGAAAAATGCTGAGGGTGTTCCCAGGGTTCCGACGCTGTCCCGGATCAGATTGACCTGTACGCCTTTGTGTTGCCGAGCGATCAGTGCGGCGGCGAAACGCTGACCGACTTCATCATCTTCGAGGATGTAGGTCTCCATGTTGATGTGGTCGCGCGCCGCTTCAATGGCTTTGATCATCGACTGGTAGGTGCTGGGGCCGTCCTGCAGCAAGTCGACCTTGTTGCCTTCCGTTAGCGGGCTACCGGCAACGGATTCTTCGATGGCGAGGTGCACATCGAAGATGTTGGTCTCTGCGTTGGTGGACTTGAGTCGGTCGAGAATGGCTTTGCTGCGCTCGGCTGACAGAGGTCCGTGTATCCCGTCGAGTTGCACGGGCGCAGAGGACACGGGAGCCATGTCCGGCACTATCCTCGGCAAAGCACTGGAGCCAATCACAAATGTCAGGAGCACAGCCACGCCTAGAACCAGGGCAATACATGCACCCTTACATCGGGTTGGAAGATTCATCAGGGCCCCTCTTGGCGAGGACGGTGATAGCGCGCTGTCCGGGCGTCTTGCTGACTACGCAAGACGCCTTGATGGACGGCTTTCAGCGCTTGATCAGGGAAATTTTCGTTCCCTCGATACTGATCCCGGCCATTAACCCCTGCTGGTCGAAAATGAACGCGTAGGCATCGTCCTTCACGGTCGTGCTGGACAGATTCTTCGCCACCCCTTCATCAACCATTACAACGGTGGGCCCTACGCCGACTTCCCAGCCCTTGGTCTCACGAACATAATTCACGGCTTTGTCGGTCATCAGGAACACCGCATAGCCATACGACTGGGCGCCTGCTTGCAGTCCCCAGGACCCAGTGACGGAGTTGTAATAATTCTCTACTTGCGAGCCTTTCATCAGCACGCCTTCACCATAGCTGCCACCAAACACAAGGCCGGCCTTGATGATTTTCGGGAAGACCAGCACCGCTTTGGCTTTCTGCGAAATGTCTTTGGCAACGGGTGTGGCCTTGTAAAGCGTTTGCAACGCTTGCTTGGAGTCGGCATTCAGGTCCTCGGCGGTTGCCGCACCTGCAGTGTTGAGGAGGCTCGCTGAGGCCAACGAGGCTGTCGCGAGGAAGATCGAGAGGAAGAAGCGCATTGACTGAGTCATTTTCGTACTCCGGTAAGGGAGCAGGGGATGGGAGCAGCAGTCAGCGCCTGCACCAGACAGGATCCGAACCTACTGAACGTTATCCGGCGCACCCTGATGTGTGTGAATAGCAAAGCTTCGCTTTTGAATGAACCAGGCCCAAGGCCGGTGATCAGTCGCGATGCCATCAGTTGGTTGGACCACTGCGCAATGGCCGGGTTCGTTGTCTGAGGCAAAGTGGTCGATGATCCCAAAAGAAACACCAGGCAACGCCAACCTCAAACACCCCATCCTTCTCGCACAGCCCTTCGAATGCCTTCCAGCAACATCGCAAATGCCGGGTTGTCATTGTTCTCGCGCCAGATCAAATGCAGCTCGCTCTGTACACCTTCGCCCAAATCGATATCGCGGAACACCACGTTCTTGAACACCACGCTGGTGGCGCAGCGAGGCACCAGGGCCAGGCCCATGCCGGCGTTGACCAAGGCCAGGATGGTCAACGATGAACCGAGCCATTGCACGTATTCCGGGGCGACGCGGGCAGAGCGGAGCATGCCGGTCAGCAGTTCGTTGAACGGCGGGTAGGCCGCGTGGGAGTACATCAGGAAAGGCTGCGCATCGAGGTCTTTGACCGACACGGTTTCTGTGCTCGCCAGCCGATGACTGCTCGGCACCGCCAATACAAACGGCTCGCGCACCAGGCATTCGGTGGCGTATCCCGGCTCCAGCAACGGCGCTCGAACGATGCCCAAGTCGATACGCCGCGCACGCAGGGCTTCATGCTGCTGGTAGGTGTTCATCTCCGTCAGGTCGATTTTCACATGCGGCTGTTTGAGCCGCGCTTCGGCGATGACCTTGGGCAGGAATTCATACACCGCGCTGCCGACGAAACTGATGTTGACCGAGCCGATGTCGCCCTCGGCAAAACGGCGGGCGGTGACGGCAGCTTGCTGGGCGCGCTCGAGCAGGTTCTGCGCTTCGATGAAGAAGGCGCGGCCGGCGGCGGTCAGGGCGACGCTGCGGGTGGTGCGGGTGAACAGCTCGACGCCCAGGTGATGTTCCAGCAGTTGAATCTGTCGACTGAGGGGCGGTTGAGTCATGTTCAACCGTTCGGCGGCCCGGCGGAAATTCAGTTCGGTCGCCACCGTGGTGAAACAGCGCAGTTGAGTCAGTTCGAACATTGATCTAATTCCGGTATCAATCGAATGCCAAGTTAGATTAGACGGGATCAATACCTGCGTCCATCATCGGCCTGTCCCTAAAAAAACAATGATTGGGAGTTGCCCCTTGAATACCGTCCAGAGTCCGCCGGACCCGAATGTACTCGCCCGCGCCGCGGCCAAGGTGAAACGCCATGTGCTGCCGCTGTTTGTGGTGATGTTCATCGTCAACTACATCGACCGGGTCAACATCGGCTTCGTGCGCAGCCACATGGAAACCGACCTCGGCATTGGCGCAGCAGCCTACGGCCTGGGCGCCGGGTTGTTCTTCATCGGTTACGCGATCTTCGAAGTCCCCTCCAACATGCTGCTGCAACGCTACGGTGCTCGCGCCTGGCTGACGCGCATCATGTTCACCTGGGGCGCGGCGGCGATGGCCATGGCGTTTGTGCGCGGCGAAACCAGTTTCTATGTGCTGCGTTTTGTTCTCGGTGCCGCCGAAGCAGGGTTTTTCCCCGGCATCATTTACTACTTCACCCAATGGCTGCCGTCGACTGAACGCGGCAAAGCCATGGCGATTTTCCTCAGCGGTTCGGCCATTGCCTCGGTGATCTCCGGTCCCGTCTCCGGCGCGCTGTTGAATGTCAGCGGTTTCAGCCTGCATGGCTGGCAGTGGATGTTCTTGGTCGAAGGCTTTGCTTCGATCGTGCTCTGTGGATTTGTCTGGTTCTGGTTGCAATCCCATCCCCGCGAGGCGAAATGGCTGAGCGCCGAAGAAAAGGACGCACTGGTTGACGCCATCGCACTGGAACAACAGGCCCGCGAAGCCACACAGACAGTCAAGCCGTCGATGTTCAAGCTGCTGGCCGACAAGCAGATCGCGCTGTTCTGCTTCATCTACTTTTCCATCGCCCTGACCATCTACGGCGCCACGTTCTGGCTGCCGAGCATGATCAAGAAAATGGGCAACCTCGGCGACTTCCAGGTGGGCCTGCTCAACTCGATTCCGTGGATCATTTCGATCATCGCGATGTATGGCTTCGCCGCCATGGCCAGCAAATGGAAACACCAGCAAGCCTGGGTGGCCTTGACCCTGGTGATCGCCGCGTTCGGCATGTTCATGTCCACCACCGGCGGGCCGATCTTTGCCTTCGTCGCCATCTGTTTTGCCGCCATTGGTTTCAAGGCTGCCTCGGCATTGTTCTGGCCGATTCCGCAAGGCTATCTGGACGCTCGCATCGCCGCCGCCGTGATCGCCTTGATCAATTCCATCGGCAACCTCGGCGGTTTCGTCGCCCCGACGGCGTTCGGTTTCCTGGAGCAAAAAACCGGCTCCATCGAAGGCGGCCTCTACGGTTTGGCGGCCACGTCACTGGTCGCCGCCGTGGTGATCTTTTTCGCTCGCACCGCACCGCGTGGCGACGTCGCAACGCCTGAAAAATCCATCAGTCAACAAGCCTTGAGTTCAGGTTCAAAGGGAGCAGCTTCTTGAAAATCAAACGAGTCACCGTCACCCCCATCGCTTTCCGTGATCCGCCGCTGCTCAACGCCAGTGGTATCCACGAACCGTTTGCGCTGCGCTCGATCATCGAGATTGAAAGCGACAACGGCTACATTGGCCTGGGTGAAAGCTACGGTGACGCCCCGGCGCTGTTGATCCAGCAGCAACTGCAAGACCAGTTGATCGGCCTCGACCCGTTCAACCTCAATCAACTGCGTCGCATCGTGCAAGCCACCGTGGCGGCGAACAAACCGGCGAGCATTGCCGGTGCGGAACTGGCGCCGGGCTCCCATGCCAGCAAAGCGGTGAGCAACGCGTATTCGGCGTTCGAAGTGGCGTTCCTGGATTTGCAGGCACACTCGTTGAACGTGCCGTTGGTGGACTTGCTGGGCGGGGCGATTCGCGACGAAATACCGTTCAGCGCCTACCTGTTCTTCAAGTATGCCCAGCATGTCGACTCACCCTACAAACCCGACAGTTGGGGCGAAGCGCTGAACGAAGAACAGATCGTCGCCCAAGCGCGGCGCATGATCGAGGCCAACGGTTTTAAGAGCATCAAGCTCAAGGCCGGCACGCTGCCACCGGAGCACGAAGTGTCGTGCATCAAGGCGCTGAAAAAGGCTTTCCCCGGTTACCCGTTGCGCATCGACCCGAACGGCAACTGGTCGCTGGAAACCTCGATTCGCATGGCCGAACTGCTGGGCGATGACCTGCAATATTACGAAGACCCGACGCCGGGCCTGGACGGCATGTCCGAACTGCACAAGCGCACCGGTCTGCCGCTGGCGACCAACATGGTGGTCACCGACTTCGATGAGTTCCGCCGCAGTGTTGCTTTGAACAGCGTGCAGATCGTCCTCGCCGACCACCACTACTGGGGCGGCCTGCGCGACACCCAGGCGCTGGCGAAAATGTGCGACACCTTTGGCTTAGGCGTGTCGATGCATTCCAACTCCCATTTGGGCATCAGCCTGATGGCGATGGCGCATGTCGCCGCTGCGGTGCCCAATCTGGACTACGCCTGTGACACGCATTACCCGTGGCAGGAGCCGGATGAAGAAGTGATCAAGGGTGGCAAAATACCCATCGTCGATGGATGCGTGAAGATCACCCGCGTGCCCGGGTTGGGCCTGGAGCTGGATCACGATCAACTGGGCAAGCTGCATGATCAATACCTGACTTGCGGCATTCGTCAGCGCGATGACGTGAAACAGATGCAGCGTTACAAGCCGGAGTGGAAGGCGGTCAAACCGCGTTTTTGAGTTCAGTCAGCAAACGCTCGATCTGTGCCAGCTCCCAGGTGCTGAGCAAACTGACCGGGTCGGTGCCGTAACGTTGCCAACTGTCGAGCACGCCCTCGCGACCGTCCGTAATACTGTTCACTTAAGACATTCTTCAGTCGAGCTAGCACCTGTGGCGAGGGGATTTATCCCCGTTGGGCTGCGAAGCGGCCCCAACGTCTTTTCAGACAGACTAAGTTGTCTGGATTACGACTGCTTCGCAGCCGAACGGGGATAAATCCCCTCGCCACAAATGTGGACGCCGCGCTTAAGTGAACAGCATTACGCGACGGTCTGCGGGCGCCGTGCAGGCTGACCTTCTTCCTCTCGAAGCTCACGGCTCATGTCGTTGCAGCTTTGCGACCAGTCGGTCAGCCACGCCGGCATCGGCGGCGACTGTTCAGCCAATCCCAGCTCCCGGGCGTACTCGCCAGGTGCAACCGTGCCTTTGGCAGAGCGGAACAGACCCCGCATTACCACGACGCCGACCACACGGCCCTTGCTCACGAAGCGGTGCTCCAGAAAGCTCCACTTGTCGTCCCAGCCAAGCATCCTGGTGTGAATCTCGAACGCTTCGAACAGCTTCAGCTCACGTCGGAACTTGCCCCAGGTGTCCCCGACGATAGGCACGGCCTTATTGCGCAGCGCCACCCGGAATGCACCGCTGCGCAGCACGTAGTCCATGCGTCCTATATCGGCCAGGGTGAAATACCGGCCATTGGTAACGTGTCGGTTGAGGTCGAGATCAAGCGGCCAGACGCGCATGTGGACGACGGTGGTGGCCAAGGCGTCAACCGGCTTGCTCCATGGACGACGAAACAGCATGAGGAGAAGTCGGAACCAGAGATTCATAAGTACGCCGATGATTGAATGAGGCGTGCACTTTAGGGAGGAAGGATCGGGTAAGGTAGGTGCGCAAATGACTTTTTTCATGCGAAAAGCGCAATAGGATCAGTTATGCACGTCACGCTTTTACTGGCTGATCAATGTTCCGCCGCCAGCGCCACGATGGCCCTGGAAGTGCTCAGCGCCGCCAACCTGTTTGCAGACACTGCCGGCTCGCCTTTCGACGTGGTCATCGCCTCGCTTGATGGTGGTGATGTCGCCGCGTGGGGAGGGCAGACGCTGCGCGTGGACCTGTCCACCGTCGAGATCCCGCGAACCGATCTGGTGCTGATCCCCGGATTCCTCTTCACCCTGAAGGACGCCTTGCCGGCCTTTTCAGCTTATGGGCCATGGCTGCGTCAACAGCATGCGCAGGGTGCCGTGGTGGCGTCGATGTGTACGGCGGCATTCCTGCTGGCCGAAGCGGGCCTGCTCGACGGCGTTCGTGCCACCACGCACTGGGCTTTTGCAGACCTGTTTCGTCGTCGGTATGCCGAGGTCTGTCTGGAGGAGACGCAGATCCTCTGCGAGGACAATCGCGTGATCACTTGCGGGGGCGCGAGTGCCTCCATGGATCTTTTACTGCACCTTGTGCGCCGGTTCGCTTCACTGGAACTGGCGCAAAAGTGCGGCAAATACTTGCTGGTCGACGCTGTGCGCAGCGAGCAATCGGTGTACGTCATGTGGTCATTGCCGAAGAACCATGGGGATGGCGACATCCTGCGGGTTCAACACTGGCTGGAGGAACACTTCGAACAGCCATTGCTGATTGATGACGTCGCCCAGCGATTCGGGTTCGGCGTCAGGAACTTCAAACGGCGTTTCAAGGAGGCCACCGGTTACACGCCCATTACCTACCTGCAAACCCTGCGTCTGGAGAAGGCAAAACAGCTTCTTGAATCCACCCGCATGACACTCGACAGCATCACTTACGCCGTGGGCTACGAAGACGGCAATTCGTTCCGTAGACTGTTTCGCCAGCGAGTGGGTTTGCTGCCGGCGGCGTACAGGAAAAAGTTTCAAGCAGGTGCGAGTTGATTCACTGGCGCCAAGCCACAAATGATTGGGAGCAGAGCATGCAGAAAGCCGCCGTATTCACCTTCGCCCTGATGCTCAATGCGGGATTATTCAGCATGCAAGCACAGGCAGCCGGCGATGCTGAAGCGGGTGCGACACTGTTCAAGCGGATATGCGGTGGTTGCCATCAGGTCGGGGAGTCGGCACGCGGTTCATTCGGGCCGCAGCTCAATGGCATTTTTGGACGCCCTTCGGGCACCACCACGGATTACCAATATTCCGATGCGATGAAATCCGCCGGCATCGTCTGGACCCGCGAAACGCTGACCGCGTACCTTGAAGATCCAAAAGAAGTGGTGCCCGGCACCCGCATGATTTTCTGGGGGCTCAGCGATCCGGAAAAGATTGAAAACCTGTTGGCGTACCTTCAGACGTTTCAGCCGCAGTAGGAATTTCGCCAGGCGCGGGACACCCGCGGATTACGATCTGATTTACAATTTCCCTCTTTTGACGGTGGGGCAGCCGTTCATGGATGTACTCGCGTTTCTGTATGACAACTTGATCAAGTGGGTGATCGAGCCTGTCACGGATCAGCTTCTTGGCATTTTCGATCTGAACGGCCGCTTCAGCATCGTGTTTCTCTGCGTGTCCTACAGCATCGCCTACAGCCTGTACCGCTTCAGAAAATATCGCGGGCTGACCGACGCACGTTCTTTCTGGCAGTTCATCGGCGGGCACCGGGTTCATTTTCATCCCTCGGCGTTGCTGGATTACCGGTACTACTTCGTGCGGGCCATCCTGAAGGTCGCGCTGGTGCTGCCCATTGTTGGCCTGGTCGATCCGTACGTCCTGCGTTCCGGCGACTACATCTCGTTTTTCAACAATCTTTGGGGCGCGCGCGTGCAGGTGGGGGAGAACCTCTCACTTTCCTTGCTCTACGGGCTGGGCGTGTTTCTGGTGCAAGACTTCATCCATTACTGGGGCCATCGCGCCTTTCATTCCCGGTATCTGTGGGCGTTCCACAAAGTCCATCATTCCGCGCCCGTCCTGGTGCCGGCGACGGCAAGCCGGATTCACTTTGTGGAAAAAATGGTCGAAAAACTGACTGACACCGTCTTCCTCGGCGCTTTTGCCGGGGTCTTCTGGTACGCCTGTGGCGGGGAGATCAGCCGGTACACCTTGTTCGGCGTGACGTATATGGTCTTGATCCTCAATGCCTTGGCGGCCAACCTGCGTCACAGCCATGTCTGGCTTTCTTTCGGGCCCGTGGTCGAGCATGTACTGAACAGCCCGGCACAGCACCAGATTCATCACAGTGACGCGCCCCGACACTTCAACAAGAATTTCGGTATCAACCTGTCACTCTGGGACTGGATGTTCGGTACGCTCTACGTCACGCACTCGACGCCCGAGCCTATTCAGTTCGGCACCGGCAAACAGGACCACGACCGTTACCTGACGCTCTATAGCCTGATCGTCACGCCCTTTGTGGACACCGCCCGCAAGTTCCCCGCCAGGCGTGCCATGGAATGGCCGTCGCGTTTCGCCGAAAAACTCTCGTTAACGATCTTCCCTCGACGTTGGCGCTGAATTCCGGGACGACGTTCAATCAGTGGACGGGATTGGAGCGTGTAAAGCCCCAATCCCGCTCTTTCTATTGTTTGCCAACCGGCAAGGGTGGGGTGCGAGGCGGGATCATTCGTTTTGCCCCGGTCGATTCGAACGCCGAAGCCAGGCGCAGCAGCGTCGAATCGTCATAGGCACGACCGGCGAATGTCAGCCCGACGGGCATGCCGATGTCCGGCATGACGCCCATCGGCACTGTGACCGTGGGAACGCCCAGGTGCCGGATAGCGAGGTTGCCGTTGGCGACCCAAACGCCATTGCTCCACGCGATATCCGCAGACTTCGGATCGACATCGGCATTCGCCGGCCCCACGTCGGCAACCGTCGGGAACAGCACCGCATCGAGCCTCAACCGATCCATCCAGATCTCAAGATCGATCCGACGCGTCTGTTCAAGTCCGCGCAGTCCGTCAGGCAGCGTGGTGATCTGGTCCCACGGGGTAATGCCGCGTTCGGCCATTTTCACGTACTCGTCCATGCCTGCGGCAAGTTCGTCCTCCCGGTTGGGGAGCGTGCCCGGGTCGTGGGGGAAAATCAGCGGTCCGTCGACATCGGCCAGGCGGTTCAACTTGGGATCGCCATTGGCCCGCAGAAAATCATCGAACGCCCAGGCCGACAGGTCCCACAACTCATGATGCAGGAACTCTTTGGACACCAGGCCCCGCGTAAATACGGTCGGCGCACCGGGACGATCACCCTCGCAATTGGAGACCAGCGGGAAATCGACCTCGATCACTTCCGCACCGGCAGCTTCGAGTGCCTTGCGCGCCTCTTCCCAGAGCCCGATCACGGAAGGACGGGTGATGATTCGCTGCCCCGTCGGACCACCGATGCCAGGCGCATCGCTCGTGCCGGCATCCGGATCCGCGTTGATGTACATGCGCGGAACGCCAAAGCGCTTTCCTGCCAGTGCATCGGACTCCACCGCCAATTCGGCATAGGAAGCGGGACGCACCGAGGCGACACTCGGAATCGGCACCCAAGGTTGCATCCGCCACAGATCGCCCCGTGTGTCGGGATCATCCGCCACCACCACGTCGAGCACCTCGAGCAAGTCGGCCATCGTTCTGGCAAACGGCACGACAACGTCCATCGTCGGCGTCAACGGCCAGTTGCCACGCACCGAGATCACCCCGCGCGAAGGCGTGTAGGCACACAAACCATTGTTTGATGCGGGGCCGCGTCCGCTCGACCAGGTTTCTTCCGCGAGACCGAATGCCGCGAAGCTGGCGGCAGTTGCGGTGCCGGCGCCGTTCGATGAACCCGAGGCGAAGGGGGCGGTGAGATAGTCAGCGTTGTACGGGCTTTCCGCACGCCCGTAGACCCCGCGCTGCATGCCGCCGTTTGCCATGGGCGGCATGTTGGTTTTGCCCAGGCAAATCGCGCCAGCGGTGCGAAGCCGTTCGATCGTGAACGCATCGCGATAGGCGATCAGGTTCGCGAAGGCGGGACTGCCGGAGGCAGCGGTGAGCCCCTTCACCAGGTAACTGTCCTTGGCCGTATAGGGTATGCCATCGAGCGGACCCAGCGTCTCGCCCTTGGCCCGACGAGCATCGGACGCCTGCGCCTCGTTCAGCGCCTCGGGGTTTCGAACCACCACCGCGTTGAGGGCGGTGGGCGTGTCGGGACCGTCGTAGGCATCGATCCTGGCGAGATAGGCCTGGACCAGCTCAACCGCAGTGGTTCGACCAGACTCGAGCGCAGTACGCAGTTCGGCAATGGAAACTTCGGTGACCTCGATCATGCTGTTACCACCATCTGCTGATGGGCGACGCGATGAATGTTTCCATCACGCTGAATGTTGGGCTCAGGGACATCACTTATCTCAAAAAAGGTATTCATCGGTGTTCTCGTTGCGCTGCTTTTCGCGCTCTATTTAACACCAAGCCGGGAGCAGAGGCATCGCCCAAGGCGATGCAACGTCATCAGGCTTTGCTGGTCGCCAGGTAAGCGCCAAGGCGTTGTCCCATTTGCTCGCCCAAGGCTTGCAGGCCACTCAAGGGACGGACCATCACCTCAAACTCAACGATTTTTCCTTGTTCGTTGAACCGGATCATGTCGATGCCCTTTAACGCTTTCCCGCCGACGTTGGCGGTGAACTCCAGGACGACACTCAACCCGTCTGCGGTCGACAGTTCCCGGTGGTAGACAAAATCCTCAAATACCTCGATGACCGTGTTGAGAATCATCGATACCACGGCCGCACCCGGGTAAGGCGTGTGCGCCATCGGGGAGCGGAATATCGCCTGTGGGTCCAACAAACCGGGCAAGGCGCTCAAGTCACCCTTGCTGATCATGTCGTGCCACTGGTTCAAGGATTCTGCGGCGTTGGGATGCAGTTTCAGTTCAGACATTTTCAACTCCTGTATTTTTGTTGTTTTGCAAACGCTTCGGTGTTGCTCATGCAGTGTTTCACGATCGCTCAGCGACACACAGTTCCCCGGTGGCGCGTATCAGTGCCTGACCATGCAGACTGTCCTTGATGAGGCCGGATCGTGCCGTGGCTAGCCAGTTCTCGCATTCCGGGTCATTGCGATAGGGCGCGAAGGCGGCGTATTGCTGCAACAGGCGGTTTTGCAGCTCGTCGAGCTGTGGCCGGATTTGATTGGCGAGGTCTGGCCGCGGCGTGTCCGGCGCCTTGCCAGCCGCTCGCCATTGGGCCACCAGTCCGTACTGCACCAGCTTGTTGGCTTCAATCTGTGCGGCGATCAATTCGGCGAACTCGTCGGGGGCCAGTGTGCGGTCAACGGCCAGCTTCCTGGCGTTGGCGATGACTTGCGCTTCCCGGGCACTGTCCTGGATCGGTTTGCCACTGTCCCACTTGGTCAGCGCCACAAGATCAGCAATGCCCAGGCGTTCGTTCAACGTCACCAGCAGCGGTTGCAAGCTATCGGGCACCGGGGAGGGCGCACCGGCCTGTGCGCTGCTGGCGAGTAAACCGAGGACGGCGCAGATCAGCAGTTGCGGTAAGCGTGGGGAATGGAGCATGGGCAAACCTCATTGGGTACGGGACTCACAATCAGGTGTTATGTATCACAGGTGCGGCGGAGGCATTAAGCAGGGATCGATTTATTTTGTGCACGAAAAAGCCCGGCTTGTCAGGCCGGGCTTTTCGTTGAGTGCTGCGGTCAAGCCATTCATTTATACAGCGCGGTTTTCGATCAGACGATCGGAGCCACCTTCTGCAACGCGTTTTTCGATCAGACGATCCGAACCACCTTCAGCAACGCGGTTTTCGATCAGACGATCCGAACCACCTTCGGCAACACGTTTTTCGATCAGACGATCGGAGCCACCTTCAGCAACACGGTTTTCGATCAGACGATCGGAGCCACCTTCAGCAACACGGTTCTCGATCAGACGATCCGAACCACCTTCAGCAACGCGGTTTTCGATCAGACGATCCGAACCACCTTCAGCCACACGACTTTCAATCAGACGATCCGAGCCGCCTTCAGCGACAACCGGGTGAGTGGAGGTAGCGGCGAAAGCGTTAACTGCAAAAACCGAGAAAGCGATGCTGAGGAGGATTTGGCGTTTCATGATGGTGTGCTCCGGGGTGTAGTTGTTGGGTATGGCGCTGATGTTACGCCGCGGATTTTTTATGAGAACTTCATTGAGTTGATGGTGACTATCGACGCCGGCAATGATTCTCCTGCTGTCGGCTCTACGCTCAGCCAGAACCGCGGAGGTATGCTTGCTTGGTATGGTGTTACGGCTACAACCACGACGAATCCATACGCTGTTTCCACAAGGCGATCGAACATGACCGCGATTGCGCGATGGCCTACTGAGGCATCGCTTACGCTTCGGGCCCCCACTACAACAAGCGTTGGGATGCCTACGCCGCGTCCATGCGCGATGTCTACAAAGCCTTTCCCGAAGATCCCGATGTCGTTGCGATATTTGCCGACGCGCTTGAAACGGTGGCCGTGCTGGAACGGGCACTACGGCGGATGGAACAGCAAGGCGATGCGCCGCACCCCGGCGTGCTGCACATGTACGTCCACACCCTGGAAATGTCGCCCTACCCGGAACGGGCATTGCGCGCCGGCGATGTCCTGCGTGACCTGGTGCCGGACTCCGGACATTTGCGCCATATGCCGTCGCATATCGACGTGCTCTGCGGTGATTACCGTGGGCCATGGTCACCAATAGTCGGGCAGTCCTGGCCGACAGCAAATACCTCGAACAGGAAGGGCCACTCAACTTCTACACCTTGTATCGATGCCACAACTACCACTTCAAACTCTATTCGGCGATGTTCCTCGGGCAGTACCAACCGGCCCTGGAAGCCGCCGATCAGCTGATATCGACCATCAGGGAAGAACGGCTGCGCGTGGAGCAGCCGCCCATGGCTGACTGGCTGGAAGGCTTCGTATCGATGAAGGTCCACGTGCAGATACGCTTCGGCAAATGGCAGGACATCCTCGCCACCCCGCTGCTGAACGACCAGGCGCTGTACTGCGTGACCACGGCGATGCTGCATTACGCCAGAGACGTGGCGCACGCGGCCACCGGGTATATCGCCGCCGCAGAAGCCGAACAGCGACTATTCCTCGAAGCCTGGACCCTCTGCGGACGTTGGCTAACATTGGGGCGCAAGTACCCGTTCAGCGGCGACGCTTCGCGCCATTCGCTGAAACAGATGGTCAGTCTTACTTAACCAGTTCGACCTCACTCGGCCGCCACTCTTTCGTAAAGAACGATTCAAGCGGGCTGTAGAGGCGCAGGAGCGTAAACCATCCTTTGTCGGGTGTGGTTTGAATCCAGTTGCCTTCCTTTGCATCAGCTGGCTTGGAAGGACCGAAGAAGATTGTTGTGGACCCATCCGCGTTCTCAGTGGCGGCCGGTGTAGGGTAGGTCTGGCTGCCTGCGCGCGGGTAACGCTGCGGTGTCTGAAGCATTGACCGCGTCTGGTTGTCGTAGACGGTGAACGACCAGAACTTGGCCGCTGGAATCTTCGGCGGCAGGGTCACCTTGTAGGTCTTGCCGCCATCGAAGGGATTTTTTTCAGCATCAGTGAATCCCATGAGGTACTGCGAACCGACATTGGGCAATCGCATGATCATGCCCGGCGAATCCATGGTGTAGCCGTAGTAAAAGGCTGCGCGGGAATCGAGGGTCCGCGCGCCAGTCGGTGCCAGCGCTTTGAACAAGCCTTCCTTGGTGATCGTCGGCGGCGGCGTCTCGAAGTCGAAACCACCTTGCCACAGCATGTTGGCCCACATCGAGTTCGGATAAAGGGACCAGCCGGGATAATCGGCGGCACGCCAATTCAGCGCTCGCCCAGCCGCGTTGCCAACGGCAGCAGCGTCGGTGAGAATCTTCTTCATTCGGGCGTCGGGGCTGAAAGGTTTGCCCTTCACGATGCCAATGGCCGCCAGCTGACCAATGAGTTCGGGGTTGAAAGAGGTGGCCGGTTCCAGCTGTACGAGCTTGTCGAGCATCTCGAAATAGGAGAAGTCGTTCGGCGCGATCGTATTGAATGACTTGCCGCTCCCCTCAACGAATTTTGTCGGCGGTATCGGTGGGTTGGGCGCCAGCCTGACGTTGCCTTCGAGTGCCGTGGCAATGCTGGTGCCAAATCCGCCCGGCGTGTAGGGGTAGATCTTCAGCGATTGTTTGATCGCGGCCACAGCAGGTTTCGGATCGTTGTTCTCCATGAAGGCGCGAACGGCGTAGAGCACATGATTGGTTTTTGATCGGCCGACGAAGAAGCCGCTGTCTGGAAGAGGACCGTCGTAGTCCGGCGGCAAGATCAGGTACTTGCCTCCTTCGCCGCGGTCAGGACCGGGCGCGCCGATGTCGATGATCCAGCCGAACCACATATCATTGAGCGTACCGAGCGCCTTCGGTGGCACTTCAACCACTAACGGGCCCTTCGTCAAGTCGAGGACCGCGAGCGTATAGATGGTATCGACGTTGGCGGTGAGAAAGAGCGATTTGGAGTCCATCAACTCAGAGAATATAACCACCGAGTTGTCCTCAGCCCCGATGCTATGGAAGCCCTCGCGAACCGCATAGGCCGAGGCGCCCGAAAAACTGTTCATGAACGCGTCTACACCACGCGTGAAGGCCAGGGTGTCGTAGACGTCCTGAGCGGTTTTTGCGCTCGGCGCGCCGTCCTTGAATTCCAGCGTGCCGATACGGGTCTCGAGGCGATCGGGTGTGGTGATCGCCGGGGGGATTTCGGTGGTGGTCTGCGCCTCGGCTAATACAGGAATGGCCAGCGCGACGAAGGTCGCCAGTACGGCCAGTGGTCTGAGCGTGTGCGTCATAGTGCTCTCCTTGAGAGGCGTCTATTGCATTGACTACCCAAATAAACCTGGTGATGGAAGTGTACTTTCACGACGTGGGTTGTCTCGTGCGAGTTGGCTCACGTGCGTTCCTAGTCTTTGTTGCCGACCTTGTTCTGGGCTGCTTCCTTGCCCGCGACATTCAACTGCGGCGGTTCGAGCTTGACGGTGAGTTTGTGCAGCGAGCCGTTGAACGCGAACGGCACCTGGTAATCCTTGTCATCGACGGGGGTACCGGTGTCGGAGCCGACGTCGAAACTTTCATCCACGCCGAAGACGAATGGAACGCTGTTGGGGATCGTACGGCTCGCCACTTGCTTGCCGTCCACCGAGAGCACGCCGGTGCCGCCTTTTCCGAATCCCGGCCCAGCGTATTTAAAGTCGAAGCTGATACCGTGCTTTCCGGGAGTAAGCGCCTCGGTCCCTTCCCAACGGAATTGCGCCACACCCTCAAGGTTGTAGCTGAAAACCGGCTTGCCTTTGAGGAGGTAGAAGGCATAACCACCGAAGCGGCCGCCATCCGTCACCAGAACACCGTCGCCCCCACCCTCCGGAACGGTGACGTCAGCCGTGATGACATAGGACTTGTTCAATGTGTTGGGCTCGTTGCCTGGAAGAATGCCGGTGACTGGCGACAAGTAATTGAACTCAGTGCGTCCGGCCACGATGCTCGGGCGCTGCGCAACGACGCGGGTGAAACCGGAAGCGTCGAGCGGCAACACTTGATACTTGTTTGCTTCCACCCAGAATAAATCTTGCAGCTCCTTGAGCTTGGTAGGGTTGGCTGCTGCGACATCGTCGTTCTGGGTCCAATCCTTGGTGATGTCGTACAGCTCCCATTTGACGCCATTGACGATGTCCTTGGGTGGCTGCGCGGTGATGTCCCAAGGTGCGCGGTAGGGCGTCGTCGATGCCATCCAACCCTCGTGGTAGAGCGCGCGCAGGCCGAGCATTTCGAAGTACTGCGTGGTGCGCGTGGACGGCTTGGCGGCATTCGGCTTGTCGAAGAGGTAAGCCATGCTCGTGCCTTCGATGGGCTTTTGCGCAATGCCGTCTACCTGGAGCGGCGCGTCTATGCCGGTGGCTTCGAGGATCGTCGGCTCGATGTCAATAACGTGGTGAAACTGGTTTCGGATGCCGCCGGCATCCTTGATCCGGGCTGGCCAGGAAATGGCCATGCCTTGGCGCGTGCCGCCAAAATGTGACGCCACTTGCTTGGTCCATTTGAAGGGCGTGTCCATGGTCCAGGTCCAGCCCACGGCCATATGCGGATAGGTCTGGTCCGAACCCCAGGCGTCGAGGTATTTCATCTGGTCGGCCACCGGTACGTTGATGCCGTTGAAGGTGGTCATCTCGTTGGGTGTGCCATTTGGCGTGCCTTCTGCACTACCACCGTTGTCGCCACTGATGTAGATCACCAGCGTGTTATCGAGCTTGCCCATGTCATCAATCGCCTGGATCACCCGGCCGATTTCATGGTCGGTGTACGCGAGATAGGCCGCATAGACCTCCATCTGGTGGGCATACAGTTGCTTCTCGTCCGCTGGCAGTTCGTCCCATTTTTTCAGTGAATCCGGCCACGGCGTGAGCTTGGCTTCCTGCGGGATGACACCGAGACGCTTTTGATTGGCGAAGATCTGATCGCGCGCGGCGTTCCACCCCATGTCGAATTTGCCCTTGAACTTGGCGATCCATTCCGGCGTCGGGTGATGCGGCGCGTGGGTGCCGCCGGGCGCGTAATAAAGAAAGAACGGCTTCTTCGGATCGAGCGCGTTCAATTCATTGACGTAGCTGACGGCGTCATCCGCCATCGCAGTGATCAGGTTCCAACCCGGTTTGCCAACGTAAGGATGGATCGGCGTGGTGTTGCGCATCAGATTGCCCGGTTGCCACTGATTGGTTTCGCCCCCCATGAACCCGAAGAAGTAATCAAAGCCCATGCCGATGGGCCATTGGTCGAACGGGCCGGCCTGGCTGATCTGGAACGACGGCGTGTTGTGGTTTTTGCCAAACCACGACGTTGCGTAACCGTTGTCCTTGAGAATTTTGCCAATGGTCACCTTGTCCTTGGTAATGACGCTGTTGTAGCCGGGATAACCCGTTGAAATTTCCGTGATGACACCGAAACCGACGGAATGGTGATTGCGCCCGGTAATCAGGGCAGCACGCGTCGGCGAGCACAGCGCCGTCGAATTGAATTGCGTGAAGCGCAATCCGGCTGCTGCGACGCGATCCATGGTCGGCGTCGGGATGAGGCCGCCGAACGTACTGGGCGCACCGAAGCCGACGTCATCGGTGATGATCAACACGATATTCGGCGCGTCTTTGGGCGGTACGACGGTCGGGGACCAGTAGGGCGTCGAGGTCGTGGCGTCGAGGTTGATAACGCCGCCGAATGCCGCGGGCGGGTTCGGGAGATATCTGCCGTCGATGGTCGTGGTCGCGCTCGGTGACCCAGGCGTCCCGTAAACTTGCGGAGTCGCTGCGTCGGCGGACGAAAGCACAAGCATGGCAAATGCCAGCCCTGCACCGACTCGCGTGTGCAGTCTTGAAGGTCGATCCCAGTGTGCATTGGCCATGGCCAGCTCCTGTAACCCCCACACCCCAGGCACTGGAGTGTAGAACCATTTTTCTTTCTCGCCAGCCAATTCAGCGCCCGGATCGTAACCTGAGTGGTCGTTGACAATAGAGTCGTGGCGCCTATAACTGATGCTGATGTCAGGAAGGCTCAGCAATGGTCGCAGCCTGAAACAAGGGGAGCGCAAATGCTTATCAGGAAACAGCGCTTGGGCATCGCGTTAGTCGCAGTCGGGATAGTGTCTGCCGGCCTGGCTTTTGCTGTGTATCAGCACCTTCGCGGTCCAGAACCGTTGACACTGGGTGATGGAAAAAATGGCCCCCTGGAGATGGTCTGGCTTCCTGCTGGCGAATTTTTGATGGGTAGCGATCATAAGCAGGCGCGGCCCAACGAGGGGCCGGCCCACAAGGTTCGACTCGATGGCTATTGGATCGACCGCTACGACGTCACCAATGCCGATTTCGCCCGTTTCATTTCTGAAACGCATTACGTCACCACCGCCGAACGCAAACCTGAATGGGACGATCTGAAAGTGCAGTTGCCCCCGGGTACTCCTGAGCCGGACGAGAGTCTCATGGTGCCTGGAGCCTTGGTTTTCGTGGGCACAGACAGACCCATCCCATTGAATGATTTCAGTCAGTGGTGGGCATTTGTCCCGGGCGCTGACTGGCGCCACCCGCTGGGCCCCGACAGCACAATCGAGGGCAAGGAAACCCATCCGGTCGTTCAGGTTTCACGCGAGGATGCACAGGCGTACGCAGCGTGGGCTCAAAAGCGCCTGCCGACCGAGGCCGAATGGGAATACGCCGCGAGAGGCGGACTGGAACAAGCGAACTATGCGTGGGGGAATGATTTCTCGCCGGGCGGCGAAAAGATGGCCAACACCTGGGATGAGGTACAACCGTTTCCCGTGTCCGGGGCCAGCAACAAATTCAAAATCGGCACCAAACCGGTAGGCAGTTACAGACCTAACGCCTACGGGCTATACGACATGTCCGGGAACGTTTGGCAGTGGGTCGCCGATTGGTATCGTGCTGATGCGTTTAAAGTTGGACTCAAACTGAATTCGACAGGCGAAGTATCGTTTAACCCGGTGGGTCCATCCGACAGCTATGACCCGGATCTCGGGGTAACGGCCAACGCACCGCAGCGTGTGATTCGAGGGGGCTCTTTTCTGTGTAGCGACAGCTACTGCACGAGCTTTCGAACCAGTGCCAGGCAGGGCGCGGACCCTATGAATTCCATGTCGCATCTCGGCTTTCGCCTGGTGATGAGCAATGATCAATGGGAAAAGAAGCGCTGATTGCGATATGCACGCGGGTGCCATGCTTTACGGTCAAGAAAATAGCCTGCCTCAGGATCGGATTTCGTTCTTCGAGCTTGTATCGCACGAAGACTTATCTGTTGGGCTCACCGACTGAGCAAGGTGTCGCCGGTTTCAACCTTTCAGGAAGAGAGGCTATTTGAGTGAAATCGTGACCAAGGCTTTCTCCCCGTCAGCCTCATAGAGGCCAAAATAAGGACGCTTGGTCGGTGAGTGCTGTCCATTTGAACCTCACTTGATGGTGAACTCTGGCGGTTCCTGCCAAACCGCCAATGCGTGGAGGCAACCTACCGACTATGAGCAGCGGCTGCCAGTTGCTCGGTATCTACGCGAACAAAAACGGAGTCTCCAATAGCCGTCAGCACATCCCCCGCGTAGACCTCACAGATGACGCGAGTTTTGCGTCCGACTTCACCTTCGACTTTCGCACGCAGGGTCAGCGGTACACCCATCGGTGTCGGTTTGATGAACTTGATGCCAAGGTTGCCAGTGACGCAATTGATGCGGGGCAGGCTTCCAGCTTCGCGGTGTTCCATACGGTAGTGATAAGCCATCGCCGTCCAGTTTGAATGGCAGTCAACCAGCATCGCTATCAGCCCGCCGTAAACCAGATCCGGCCAGCCGCAATACTTGGCATCTGGCACGTGTTCGGCCATGACATGCACGCCGTCCTCATGCCAGACGCTCTTGATGTGAAGCCCGTGCGGATTGCTGCTGCCACAGCCGTAACAAACGCCTTCAGGGGCGGCGGTGTCTTGCAGGGAGATGTCGAGCCTGGACATACCGTGATCCTCCTCAAAAATGTGAACCAAACCGTCGGATTTTAACGCTGCAATCGGGTCGCGGTCACTCGGGCAACCCGGCCAGCCGCAGTCCATCCGCGAGCCGTGCGAGATCCTCGGGCCGTTGGATGGGCAGCCAGTCCTTCAGGTTGGAGATGCGCAACGAGGGTTCCAGCTCGTGCAGGCGCTGTATCGCCTGCTTCGCTTTGTCCATTTGCCCGGTGAGCGCATGACTGGCCGCCTTCAGGGCAACCGAGGGCAGGAGGGTGGGCAGGCTCCCCAGCGCCTTCTCCGCCCAGGCCGAAGCGGCGTCGAAGTGCCCGGCGAAGAAATACGCGAGCGCCATTCCCACCTGCATCCGGAACATTTCCGGGTCCAGCGGACTCAAGCGAACGGCATGGGTCAAATGCTCAATCGCTTCGTCTGTTTCACCGCGCAGTGCGCGCAGGATACCGCCCAGGTACCAGGCGGGGGCGAGGTTGGGATTGAGCAGGCGCGCCCTGTCGAGCAGGGCAATGCCGCCATCGACATCGCCAGCGAGATGGGCAAGCGCATGTCCGCCTCGCGTCAGCGCCACCGCATCATCCCGGCCGAGTGTCACGGCCAGCCGCGCAAGCCGTACGCCTTCGGCGATCTCTCGAGGCCGATCGCTCATCCAGCCGATTCCGGTCGACGCCAAACATCCGGAGTACGCCTATGCCTTCATCAACTTCGTCATGCGCCCGCAGAACATGGCCGCCATCAGTAACTTCACCGGCTATCCCACCTCCAATACCAAGGCACGTCCGAGCGTCGATGCGAGTATGCGCAACAACCCGGATATTTACCTCGATGAGGCCACTTATGCCCGGCTGATCCCTGGCAAGGACATTCCCCAGCCCGATATGCGGGCGCGCATGCGCACCTGGACCAAGTTCAAAACCGCCACCGCGAAGTGACGTCAGGCCTTGACCCAGCGTTGACGGCTCCAGCTGCTCAATGTGTCGACGGCAAATACCAGCAACAGCATCGCCAGAATGACCGTGCTGGCTTGAGCTTCCTGGAACAGGCTGAGGCTGACATAGAGCATTTGCCCCAAACCACCGGCGCCGACGAAGCCGAGCACGCTGGCCATGCGGATATTGTTTTCCCAGCGGTACAGGATGTAGGCCAGTAGCTGTGGCAACAGGTTGGGCAGTGATCCGTAACAGAACGCCCATACGGCATTGCTGCCCTGCAGGCGGATGGCTTCGGCCGGTTCGGGTGGGGTGTTTTCCAGCGCTTCGGCGAACAGCCGACCGAGCACGCCGGTGGTGTGCAAGGCCAAGGCCAGGGTGCCGGCATTGGGGCCGAGCCCGGCGGCCAGGACCATCAGCGCGGCCCACACCAGTTCCGGAACCGCGCGCAAGGCGTTGAGCACCAGACGCGACGCGCTCTGCAAAGGCCAGCCGAAGCGCCCGGCCGCGGGCAATGCCAACAGCAGACCCAGTACCGCCGCGAGCAGGGTGCCGAGGGCAGACATGGCAAGCGTTTCCAGGGCGCCGTGGCCGATGGCTTGCAGGTGGCCCGCGCTCAAGTCCGGGCTGAGAAAACGCTGCGCATAAGCGCCCATCTGCTTCAGGTTACCGCTGCCACCGAGCTCGCCGAGGTCGATGCCCAAATAGATGAACGAGGCGACCACCGCTGCGCCGATGCACAGGAGCAGGGCCAGGTTGATCAAGCGATTCATGCCAGCCTCCAGCGCAGCAGGCGGCTGAGTTGATCGGCAAACAGCACCAGCCCGAGAAAGGTCAGCAACAGGCTCGCCACTTCACCGCCGGCGAACATGCGCAACGACAAATCCATTTGCTGGCCCAGACCGCCGGCACCGACGAAGCCCATCACCACCGAGGCGCGGATGGCGCATTCCCAGCGGTACACCGTGTACGACAACAGCTCCGCAGCGACATTGGGCAGGATCCCGTAGAAAAAGGCTGCGAGCCGACCGCTGCCAGCCTGCAATAGCGCGTGGGCCGGGCGCTGGTCAACCGACTCGAAAATTTCCGCGTAGACCTTGCCCAACATGCCACTGTAGGTAATGGCGATGGCCAGCACCCCGGCCGTCGGGCCGAGGCCGACGGCGCGCACGAACAAAAGCGCCCAGACGATTTCCGGCACGCTGCGCAGGAAGATCAGTAAACCGCGTACCGGCCAACGCAGCAGTTGGCCCCAATAGCCCGGGTGGCCGGCACGGGAGGCGGCAGACAGCGACAGAGCCCGACTGGCCAGCAGGCTGGCGGGGACGGCCAACAGCAATGCCAAGGCCATGCCGGCCGTGGCGATGGCCAGGGTCTGCAGAGTGGCTTGCACTAACAGCTCAAAGAATTCCTCGCCATGGGCCGGCGGCCAGAAGGCTGAGACAAACCGGCCCATCTCGCTCTGACTGTCACTCGCCACCAGCACACTGAGGTCCAGCTCGCTGAAGCGAATGCCTGGCCACAGCAAGGCAAGGGCCAGCAAGGTGAGCAGCAGGCGGGGCCGGGTGGCCGGATCTCGGGTATCACGGGTCAGCATCGGGGAATCTGCACACTCAGGGGCGCCGGAGCAATCGGTGGGGATTGCAGTTGTTCGTTGGCGTAGAGCTTGTCGAGCATCTCACGGTCGACTTCGCTGGCCGCAAGGTCGAACAGGATTTGTCCATCGCGCAAGCCGATGATCCGCGAAAAGTGCGCCAGGGCCAGTTCCACCGCATGCAGGCTGGCGACCAGGGTGACGTTGTGCTGCCGGGCATGGCGGCAGAGCACCGACAGCGTGTGCTCGGCCAACACCGGGTCCATGGCCGATACCGGCTCATCGGCCAGCAACACCTCGGGCGCTTGATACAGCACGCGGGCAACGCCCACGCGCTGTAGCTGTCCACCGGACAGTTGCTGACATTGCGTGAACAACTTGTCGCTGAGGTCCAGCCTGGCCAATGCCGCGCGTGCGCCCGGAATATCCACCGGATGCAGCAAGTTCAGCAGGCTCTTGCCCAGACCCCACTGACCCAGCTTTCCAGCCAGAACCGCGGTGACTACGCGCTGGCGCGGTGGCAGCGGGGGCGCTTGATGGATCAGGCCGATGCGCGCGCGCAGACGCTGACGCTGACGGGCAGACAGCTGCCAGGCGCGCTCGCCGAGTACCTGCAGCTCACCGTTGTCCGGTCGCAGGGCGGTGGCCAGCAGGTTGAGCAGGCTCGACTTGCCCGCGCCGGACGGACCGATGATGGCGACCTGTTCGCTGGCACCGATGTGCAGATCCACCCCACGCAACGCCTGGACGCCGTTGGCGTGGGTAAGGCTAACCTGGGTCAGATGTAACGTCATTTGAGCAATTCGGCGGCGCGTGCGGCTTCCTCGATGCCCTTGTAATTCTCGGGTTTGGTTTCGATGAAGCGGCTGGCGGCCTGCAGATCCAGAATCTCCTTGTCCTTTGGGTTCGCCGGATCGAGCGCCAGAAAGGCTGCCTTTATCTTGGCCGCCAGCGCTGGGTCGAGAGTCCCGCGCACCGTCCAGTTGTAGTCGTAGTAGGCCGGGGTGGTCGCAAACACTCTGACCTTGGAAGTGTCGACCTTGCCAGCGGCGACCAGTTTTTCCCACACGCTGGCATTAAGTACCCCGGCGTCCACCTTGCCGGCCTGGACCCAGGCGACAGTGGCGTCATGGGCGCCGGAATAGCCCACGCGACTGAAGTAGGTTTCCGGTTTGATGCCATCCTTCAGCATGAAATAGCGCGGCATGAGACTGCCCGACGTGGATGACACCGAACCGAAGGCGAAGGTCTTGCCCTTGAGATCGGCGAGGGACTTGACGGCCGGGTCGGCGGTGATGAATTTGCTGGTGAACTGGGCGTCCTGTTCGCGCTGTACCAGCGGAATGGCATTGCCGGTTTTCAGGCGGGCCTGCACGAACGTGAAGCCGCCCAGCCAGGCCATATCGATTCGGTCGGTGGCCAGCGCCTCGACCACGGCCGGATAGTCGCTCACGGGAACGAACTCGACCTTCATGCCCAATTGTTGTTCCAGGTAGGTGCCCAGCGGCTTGAACTTGCGCAGCAGTTCGGTCGGGGCTTCATCGGGAATCGCACTGACTTTCAGGGTGTCGGCGGCCTGCGCCAACAGGGTGCAAAAAGACAGCGTCAAGCCGACTGCCAATGCCAGGGTACGGTTGAGCATGAAAATTCTCCGGTGCATTAAGGCAAAAATGTCGATACGCCAAGCGCAAACTGGTTGCTGCATGGCGCTTTGTGAGGGTAGACGAAATGGAGCGCAATTGACCGCATTTGGCCCAATTGTTAGTGCGACAAGTCTGAAGTCGATCCGGCCAGGATGATACTTGGATTAGCGCTTTTAGCAGCCCGAAATCGCCATGTTTCATGACCGCCCGTAACCCGGCACGAGGGCTGTCTCACGCTTCGCTATTCTTCATGACACTACAGCGTTGCAAGTTGAACAGAGGATTGAATGATGAAGATGTTACTGATGGTCGAGTGCCCTAATGAACCCTTCAATACCCTTGTCAAAGCCGGGAAGGTGGGCGAGGTTATTGAACGCATTCTCACCAGCATCAAACCGGAGGCGGCGTACTTTACCGAGCAAGATGGCATGCGTGGTGGGATTTTTGTGGTCGACGTACAAGACCCCTCCGACATCCCCGCATTGGCGGAACCCTTTTTTCTCAACTTCAACGCCAGCTGCAAGTTCCGTATTGTGATGAGCGCGCAGGATCTGCAAAAGTCCGGTCTGGAGACGCTCGGGAAAACGTGGGCGTGCTGAGAGGCCAGACACGTCTGATTAGTCAGTTCCGTACAGTCCACAGCATGGTCTGAACCCTGATATGCGGATGACTGACCAACGGTTCCCATTCATCAATGAAAGAGAAACCCTGCTTTAGATAGAAGTTCGAGGCTCTTGCATTGTCCGGGGAGACATCCAGAAAAACGCGATCATGCCCTTTGCCGATCGCGCGGGATTTCACCGCCTCAACAAGCTGAGCGGCCACGCCAGAACCACGTGCAGCGGGTTCAACCCACATTCCGATCAGGTTATAGCGATTCACTTGACTGACCCCGGCACCGATCATCCCCACCGGTTTATCGTCCTTGATGGCCAACCAGAATTCCGGCCCGGCCGCTGACGAGGCGCGTTCTTTCCACTGCTCGTCACTGTATTGAGCGACCGTTTGGTAACTCACACCAAACGCTGTCGGCGTGTCCAAAAGCGCAGCGAGACGGACTTGTTTCAAAAACATCCAGTCTTTGGCTTCCGTCAATCGAATATCCATGATCTTCCTTGAAGATGGCGAAACTTTATCATCCCGTGGATTCAACCGGTCGATGCAACAGGCCGGCTAAATCTTTCAGCGGGTGTTTCGTAGTTTAGTTTTTCTTCTTGATCAGTTTGCCCATGTAGTACTTTAGGCTGAAACGATCTTTGGGCCTTGGCTTGTAGTGGGTTTTGTTTCTTTGTGCGGGATCGACCACCATGGTCCCTGCGGTGTAGTAATAAAGCGCTATAGACCTGCGCGTGATGTGCTCTGGTGTTGTTAAAGGCTCTGGATGCCCATGATTGCTGTCTTTGTCTGTGTTGAAAATGACACATCGATTGTAAATGGGCAGGACTTTTTTAAGACAGGTCTTCATGTCGACATCCCAGAGTTCCAGGTTGCCGCCGTATTCCTCTCTCCAGTCTTCATTTAGATAAATGATGATATTCAGTCTGCGCTCAACATTAAGCTTTTTGTTGAGCCTGAAGTCCGAGTGTACCCCCAGGAAACCACCACTTTTCGTTTCATGCAGGCCGCCACCACTAAAGTAGGGGTCGGGTATCAAGCCTTCGATGCCTGTGAGCTTTTCAAGAAACTGCAACATGGGGGCCGAGTTAAAGGCATTGAAAATAGTCTTCAAGTATGGAGTGCATTCGTTGGGACTGATTTGACGTTTTCGTTGACCTTTATAGCCGCGCTCGTAGAGCGTTTCGTTATTGGTTGGCTCGATTGGGAAGTGCGAGCAGATACTCGCAATCAGCTCTTCATCCAGGAAATTATCGATGACGATGTGCGGAAATGGCGTGGCCTGAATATAGCGACTGGCCAATGAGGAACCCAAGGCGCTGGCGGCGTTCTGGTCGAAATCAAGCTCCGGGGAGAGGGTCATAGGTAGTGCTTGAGTGATGGGTGCCATTACCGCTCCAATAACTTGATATAAAGACTTGTGGGTGACTTCAAGCAGAGTCCAGTGCACTGCTCGTTGTGTCTCTTCATAGCTTAACTTTTGCTGTCTTCTTTTTTCAGGCGCTTAAGGATATCGTTGTACATTTTGGTTCGTCTATGAGTCTTATCATAGCCGCCAGCCGCTGCGACAGTGCCGGACTGCATGTGGTCCAGATAACTGAAAATTTTACGCGGTGATAACATTTCAACGACATAGCCAAGCTCGGTCATGCGGTCTTGGAGGGTGTAGCCTGGCACGCGATCATCCATCGAAAAATGCATGTTGTGCTGTTTTATAAGTTTGCAGTTCCACAACGTACAGAAACTTTTCAAATAGACTTCTCTGTACGGTTTCGGTTCTCTGGAACGTAATCCCATGGAGATTTTCAGGTGTCTGAAATGATGTTTGAATAGTCGTGAGCTAAAGCGCCAAAGCGTTCTCGTGGTACCACGGTTTAATTGCTCAACACAACCGACGGCTACGACTTTTTGGTTTTTCAAGCATTTATTTAGCATCATCGGAAAAACATTTTTATCGAAAACAAATGTGTCGGTGTGCATTAAAAATAAATAATCAGTTTCAACTCGCTCCAAAACCAGGTCAAGTGCTTTGCCATGCGCGATATGCCCAGCTTCTGGTTCGGAAACAGAACGCTCGATTAAATTTATCCAGTCAAGAGTTCGTAAGTACTCGGTGCTTTCATCGGCGGAATAGTTGTCAACTACCCAAATTGGGACGCTGTGGCTGCCCAGGTGCTGGTGTAACAAGTCTAAGCATATCTTGGTGATTTCTGGTGTTTTGTAATTGACTATAACTATGCTGAAGGTTTTAGAGTTGTCAGCCAGAAAACTCGTGTTATTCATCGTTCAGGCGCCCAATGATATTGCATGTTATTGTAGGAATAATTGAATCTGTGTACAGCTTTCGCTTATTTGTCTGCGCAAAAATTTGCGTGGCTATAGAGCGCAATTTGTTAAGCCGCTTTGTTGTACATAATAACCATAGCTTACTTGGGCCTGATGGAGAGCAGTATGTGCGGACTTCATCGTATAAGGATCTGCGCTGTAGGTAAACATCCGTGACTTAATTCGTTACACGTTCCCCCGCTAGCTATCTCCCGCACACGCAGCCTGGTTAGCCGCATCTGCCCGAGCTGGCTCAGTGAACATCTTTGTGCCCTGACAGCCTTGCGAGCGGTCTCAACGTGATTCGACAAGGTCTGTCGACTGTCATTACCTAACGATTGGATTTACGGATGAAACCAACGATGTCTCTCCAGTTCCACACCAAGATCATCATTGCCATAACCGCCTTGTCCCTGTCTCTCTCTGGCTGTGTCGGGGTAGTGGTTTCCATGCCGGAACCGGAAAGAGAACGCATTCCCTTGACCTACCAGAAAACAGATAGCGACCTGACCACGCGGGAGTGGTGTGGCGTAACGCTGTGGGCTGTGATTGTACCGATCCCTTTGAAATTGCCCGTTTGCAAGCTTCACCAGGGGCAGTCTTTAACATCGCCCTTTTATGCCTGCGGCCCTCTGATGACCCTGGGACCTATCTTTCATGGTTATGAGGGAAATGCACTGTGCGGAACATTTTCTAAATGGTGATGACAGAGGCGGTGCCACAAAAAACAACCGTTGCTGTACATGCAGTGGCACTAACTGCGCATTGAGCATTATTGATGAAACGTGCGGCCCAGTGCATCCAGGCGAACCGCGATGGGGGGCAAGCGCTGGCTGCTCAGGGCAAGAGTTTCGACATCGTCTGCGGTGTTTTGCGCGATGCTCTGCACGGACTGCAAACGCCCGACCACTTCGCGGCTTGCCGTGGTTTGTTCGCGGGTGGTGGTGACAATGCGCCCATTGAGTTCATCGATATGCGAGATGTCGCTGCCCACCGCCTGCAACATCGCGGCCGCCAGCTGACTGTCTTCGACACAGCGCTCCACGCCTTCACGGCTGTCATGCATGGCCTCGACGGCTTTGCGGCTGCCTTGCTGCAAGGCCTCGATGATCGTCCTGATTTCCTTCGTGGAAAGGGCAGTGCGTTGCGCCAGGCTGCGCACTTCATCGGCCACAACAGCAAAGCCTCGGCCTTGCTCGCCGGCGCGAGCGGCTTCGATGGCGGCGTTGAGGGCCAGCAGGTTGGTTTGGTCAGCAATACTGCTGATGACCTCCAGGACAGTACCGATTTGCTCCGCCTGTCCCGCCAGCACCTGCACGGTTGAGTGGGTGCCTTTCAGGCGCGACGCCAACTGAGTGATTTCCTGCTGCGCGCGGTTCACACTTTCCTGTCCTCGGGTGATTTGCACGCTGGCCTGGCCGGCATGTTCAACGGCATGTTCGACGTGAACGGCAATATGCCCCATCGCGTCCCCCATCCGCTGCATCGAACCCGTCATCTGGGCAATTTCCGTCAGCTGATGCTTGGCCCCTTTCTCCAGCATGTTGCTCGCCTTGGCAAGCTCCTGGCCCAGCTCACCCAGGCCGTGAGAGTCGCGAACAACCCCGTCAACCAGGGCGGTAATCTGCATCAGGAATTGGTCGAAACGATCCGCGAGCGATACATGCACCGTGGCCTTGTCTCCCTTGCCAGCATCGACGGCGAGCTGGGATGTGGCCGCAAGCATCTTGTCCAGCATGTCCTGGCTCTCCACCGCTTCGGCCTGACTGTGCACGGCAAGGTAGAGCAGGGCGACCGTCTCCATGACCACATAGAAGGCGTGAACAAACACCATCGTCCACCCACCGTGATGCGCCATGACGTAGACCGGAAAACCTTGGTGTTGCAGCGCATGGAAGACCACGTGATGAACGGCGATCGTGGCAGCGGCGACCAGAATCGGTAGCCAGTCGCGATAAAAAGTCAGCACCGCCAACAAAGCGAAAATACCAAAGTGGGATTCAATGACGCCCTCAGCCTGATTGATATGCAGCGCGGCCATGACCATCAAGCCAATGCCCAGGCAACACCGCATCAACCGCGTGCCGCCCATTGCACGATAAAGCACCGTCAACAGCACGCTCGTGCCACCACCCACCAAAAACGCCTGAATAAACGTGTCGTGCCAGTAAGCCAGACCCAACGCGAAGAGGAACATCAGCCAGATCAGACCCAGCATGATTCGGTCGGCTTTGCGGTAGTGGTCAAGAAAACGAGGGGGCAAAGGCATTCACTTTTACTCCATGTAATTGAGCCGGAATAAGACAGGTCTTTCCGGCATGTCGAGGCATACATGAGAAACCGTGAAGAGCGTAGCCGTTTGCCATCACGCCTCCCGTGTTCGACGGTGAACACGGGAAACAATGTCAGAAATAGAGGCAAGTAATGCTGAAGTGACGGGGAGTACGACAGGCTCCGTTGCAAAACCAGCCGTACTCCTGAGTTCTTGCTAGCACTATTCGTCCACGCTGATGCCCGATCCCCCCAATTCGTTGGGGACATCCTTCAGCTTGGGCAATCCATCCTTGATGCGCAGCACGGTCTCCTGATAGTGGACGTGAACGCCTGGCGAATACGCGAGATCCGGGATGACCGCGGCATACACATCGATGAGCCCCATCCCCGGGTGTTCAGTGAAGAGGTGCCCGCCGCACGTCTTGCACCACTTGCGGTAACTGCGCGGTGTCTTGTTGTAGGTGCCGATGTTGTCAGCACCCCGAGTCACTTGCACCGCCTCGGGTTTCCACAGCGTGAAGGCATTGACCGGCCCTGCTGACCAATGCCGACACGACTCGCAATGGCAATAACCCATCCCGACCGGCTCGCCACTGACGGTGAACTCGACTGCGCCGCAAAAACAACTGCCCTTGTAAGACCGTTCAATGCTCATGGCATGACTCCTTGATCAATTGTCAGGACTTCATTCGTCGATGTAGCGCACCGCAGTCGCTGGCGTGCGCCGCACCTGCAGTTCGAAAATGTCCGTGCGCGCGTAATGCCCGGTGACGTCGAGCGCCCGCCGCGCCGGCGCCACGAGTGCAACGTCGATGTCCGCATACAGAATGCCCGCCTCTCGGTGTAATGGACCGGCCACGATCCGGCCTTGAGGGCTGACCACCACCGAGTCGCCGTCGTTGATCCATTCCTCCGGATCGGCAAACAGTTGCGCGCGCGCCGGGAAGTCATCGGGGATGTCGCTGCCGCGCAGCGCGGTGCCACTGCCGAGCACCCAACAGCGGCCTTCGAGAGCAATGTGACGCATCGTGCTGATCCAGCCTTCGCCTGTGTCGTACGTGGGGGCGACGTAGATTTCCACCCCTTGGGCATACAGTGAATAGCGTGCCAGCGGCATGTAGTTTTCCCAGCAGATCAGCGCCCCCACGCGGCCGACCGGTGTATCGACCGGACGCAACCCGGTTGCATCACCGAAGCCATGCACCATGCGCTCGGGATTGGTTGGCATCAGCTTGCGGTGGCGGTTGAGCACGGCGCCGCTCGCGCCGATCACGACTACGCTGTTATAGAGCGTGCCGCCTCCATTGCGCCGGTCGCATTCATTGATGCCGCACACGATCGTCACCGCGTGGACCCTGGCTGCCTCGCACAATTGGCTCAGGTCACCGTTTGCGATATCGACGGCGTTGGCCAGCAGCCGCGTGTGCAACTGGCCCATTACAGCCCCGTCCTTTCCCGCCGCCAGCCGCCAGATCCACGACGGGTAACCGGGAATGTACGATTCGGGCAAAACGATCAGCGAGGCTCCCGCCGCCGCTGCCTCGGCGACCGATTGCACGGCCCGGGCGATCGTCGCGCTGCGATCGAGCAGCACGGGCGGGCGCTGAATGATGGCTACCTTGGTCATGGCGTGCTCCTTTGGTATTTGGCTTTCGAGGTTTCAGCGTGCGCGTGGCGAAGTGGCGGGGCTAGTTCAGAATCTGAAGCGTTGTAATTGCGGAGCCAAGGCAATGGACGAAAGCTACGGTCAGTTCTGCACGGTCGCGCGCGGTGCTGAAGCCCTGTGCGAGCGCTGGACACCCTTGGTCGTGCGCGAGTTGTTGTGCGGCAGCAAGCGCTTCAATGAACTGCACCGCGGCGTACCACGAATGTCCACCAACCTGCTGGCACAACGTCTGCGTCATTTGGAAGAAATCGGCGTCGTGCACCGCACGGCCATCGGCAAAGTCTGGGAGTACAGCCTGACCGAGGCGGGCGAGGAATTGCGCCCCATCATCATGGCGCTAGGGCATTGGGGCGCGCGCTGGATCGGCAGTCGCCTTCGCGATGACGAACTCGACGCGGGCCTGCTGATGTGGGACGTGCGTCGGTTCGTGCGCATCGAAACGTTCCCGTCCCGACCGGTGGTCATCCAGTTCAAGTTCCGCGACGCGCGACCCGGCGAGCAAGCGTGGTGGCTCGTGGTCGAACAGGGCGTGGCAGACCTGTGCCGCGACGACCCCGGCCGCGAACTGACCCTCGTCGTGGACTCCAGCGTGCGCGCGTTGACCGAGGTGTGGACGGGCGACCGCACACCGCGGGAGGTTCTTCAGTCGCGAGAGCTGCGTGTAGATGGCGCGGTGAAGGATGCGGAAAGCTTGTGGCGCTGGCTTGGCACGAGTGCGTTCGCGGGTACCCGGAGCGCTGCGCGCTAGCGCTGGTAGCTGCCAATTGGGGTCGGTGCACATTGCATCCGTCGGTCGCAGGGCTTGAACCGTACGCTTGGGCTCAATTGGACTTCTTCGGTGGGTAGTTACCGCGCAAGCCCCCGGACTGGGAGCCTGTTTTACTGGGCAGGGCAGGCACTACCGGGCGAGATCTGGGTTGGGGGTTGGAGCGGCTCCGGGGTTGAGGTTGTTTGCTCATTGTTTGCCTCCTGAATTTTCAGGGTTTCGCGAAGGTCTCCTGATAAAGCTTAGCTGCTGGCTGCGATGGTCTGCATCGTTCGGCAATGGTTGAACAGGTTGCAAGCTACCAAACCCCGCAGCACGTAATCCTGAACAAAACGGGCGCCCGACAAGGCGCCCGTTTTTGTTTGTTCTGCCCTTCAATCAGGATCCATATCCGCTGTAGCGCTCAAATTGGAAGCTCCCAGGAAGTAAAACATTCCACCTGCAACAATGAAGAGCGCAAGCATGTAGAAGATGTAGTAGGGAGGCTGAGTCGCCAATACGACTCCGCAAAGCACCGGTCCCAGTGCCGCGCCAAGGTTGGACAGGTTTTGTGCTCCGTAATACATGCCGCGCAGGTTGTCCGGAGCGATTTTGTCGATGAACATGTACTCGGCGGGGAATACGATGATCTCGCCGACCGTGAAAATGGCTATGGAAATGACCCAGAGCAGAATAGAGGTCGACAGGGCAAAACCCGCCAACCCCATCATGAACATACTCAGTCCCGCGGCCAGCCACAGATTCAGATGTCTGTGAGAGATCTTCCTGCCTATGGAGTATTGCAAGCTGATCACCATCAGCGCATTGGTCGCCACAACGGTACTGATAATCTGGTAGGTGGATTCTGGTGTAGTAGTGACCACCAGATACTGCGAGAGATAAGCGGTGAACTGGCCAAAGACCACCGCACTGAGCAGCCCACCAAGGGTGAAACACACCAATCGATAATCCTGGAGTAACAGTTTTCCCACGGCCAGAAACGGTACTGGTTTCTGAGCTTCATCGGCAGCGTTCAGGTCTCTATTGCCCCAAACGAAATAGATGAAGAAGAATCCTGCTCCAAGCCCGGCAGATAACAGGAATGGCAAGCTGATATCCAGCTTGGCCATGCCAGCGCCAAGAAACGGGCCGACGGCATACCCGATATTGGTCAGCGTGTATTTGATCGAGAAAACTTCGCTGCGATCAGGGACGGGAAGCAGGCTGCCAAATCCTGATTTGACCGCGATATCAATGACCGCATAAGCCAGGTTGATCAGTACCAGGCAGCTGTAGAACAGCCAAAGATCGCGAGCCAGAAACGTCCCGAGAAACCCCAGCGTGAACACACCACTGAAGCCCAGGATCAGCCGGTAACTGGACATCTTGTCGACAAGAAAGCCACCGTAAAGACTCAATAACGACCCGATGATCAGTGTGCTGCCAATAACCAGGCCGATATCGGCGACGCTCAAGCTGAAACTGCCGGAAAGGTAAATGACCAGATAGGGCAGGGTGATTGCTCGCGCCAGGGTCAATATCAGGGACGCCGAAAGCAGCAAATTTATTGTTGTCGGATAGTTTTTTAGCGTGGTCAGCATCCTTGCCTCATCGTTCAGCAGGTTGTTTTTATGGTGTTCGTCAGTCGCATAGTGTTGATTGATGCGCGAATCAAGCTTACTGGGGAATTGTGTTCTGATTTATGATGTTTTTTATCAGGTCGAAAGAACTCAGTTCATGAATGCGGGGCGTCCATGTTTTCCTCCGAACGATTAAAGGGCATTGATGTATTTGTCTGCGTCGCCGACTCCGGCAGTTTCAAAGGCGCTGCCGAGCGGATGAGTCTGACGGCTTCGGCAATCAGCAAAGGGATAGCTCGATTGGAGAGCAGGCTTGGGACTCGGTTGTTCCATCGAACAACTCGAAGCTTGTCACTGACGGATGCGGGTATTGCGTTCTATCGCACATGTACAGGCGTGCTGGCTGACCTCGAAGAGGCTGAGCTGTCCCTACTTGCCGAAAACACTGAGCCTCGTGGCAGGATTCGCATTGACCTTCCAGGTGCATTCGGCCGCCTGCAGGCACTGCCGGTTATTCTGCGATTTGCCCAGGAACATGCGCTGCTGCTCCCGCACATTTCGTTTTCCGACCGTTTCATCGACCCTGTCGAGGAAGGTGTCGATATCGTCGTACGCATCGGTGGTTCGGACGTTTGGCCCGCCGCATTGGAACACCGCTACCTGGGCAGTGAGTGGCATATCTTCTGTGCGTCTCCCGCATATTTGAGTAAGCACGGCACGCCCGTGACCGATCGCGATCTGGAACAGCATCAGTGCATCGCTTACGGCTGGGCGGATGGGACGGTTAGCCCTTGGAGTTTTTCAGGAAAGCACCCGGGCGAAATTGAACGCAGGGCGATAGCCGCAAAGTTCGTTGTGGGAGATGGCGAAGGTCTGGTGATCGCGGTATCGGCGGGATGCGGGATCGCGCAGTTACCTTCATGGTTGATCAAACGTCAGCTTGAAGAGGGGACATTGGTTGAAGTGCTTCCCCACTTGGCAACCGATGGCCTGGCGATCAATCTGATTTGGCTAAAGAGCCGTCAGGCGCTTCCCAAGGTCAGTGCATTATTGGAGGCACTTGCCGCTGGTTTGGTGCCGTCTGCTAGCAAAATCCAATGACCGTTTTGGCTGTGGACTCAACCGGTCGACGCAACGCTCAACGTCCATATTCAACGTAGGGGCCCAAGTAGAAATCTTGCGTATCCCAGTTGATTCGATAAATCACTTCTTTCCTTGGCTTGATGTTGGCCGCGACAGTTTTGATCGCGACACCAGCACATAATCCAGACTCGGCGAGCCCGGTGCCGAGGTTCACTTCACCGGCAGGCAAAACGAAAGAGGCTTTCTGACCGGGACCAATCTTGGCTGCACGCTGACCATCAATGTAGAACACGACGTCACATCCCGCACCGACAAACCCGTCATCACGGAAAACGGTCAGGCGTCCCGGATCTTGCGTACCCTGGCTTTTGAACGCGTACATCTCATTGGCCGGCACTGGCCGCGCTTCAGAAACCCGCATATGAGATGTTGCGCAACCGCCCAAGGCCAGCAAGAGCGCCCCCGTTGCGATAATCCTTCGCATAATTTTTCCCTCCTGAAAAAAGGGCGAATGTATCAGAGCAGTCATACTGCTTTGCTTCATAAAGCCATTCGCCAAAAACACCATCGCCAAGTACTACCAAGAGTGTCTGCTTTTGGCCGTTATCCACCTGATGCGCCGGCCTGATGCGCTCGGCTATCGGTATAGCAGAGGTGCCAGCAGTGCACACATGCCACGCCAGTGCGAACCTTCCCAGTAAACCCGTTGGCAGGCGTCGCAACGCAGGAAGTGCGAATAGAGGATGCCAACGCGTGGCGGCACCTGCGACCGGGCCAGTTCCGGGCTGATCTCGTGCAGCGGCAGGTTGCAATGAAGGCACAGGCTGAATGGCCGCGCGCTACGCGCCAGGTCGAGGCGCTCGTACAATTCGCGCAGCTGCAGCGACGGTTTCAGGGCATGCACGTAACAGCCGTGACTGATAATCCGTCGCTTGAGCAGTTCGCGGTCACGGGTTAGCACGATGCGTCCTTGATGCGCAGCGATCTCGGCGATCTCGCCATCCTCGAAGCCATTGTCGTAGAGAGTGTCGAAGCCGCTCATGCGCAGCAGGTTGGCCAGCCCGCCAAGGTGCGCATCAGCGACGAAGCGCAGCACCCGTAAAGGTTGCGCCCGAACCTTGAGCAGCGGGCTGATGTCCAGCGTTTCGAACTTGGGATACACCGCCAGCCGGTCACCGTCGAAAATCACCCGCTCGAAGCCCACCGACTCGCCGTTGAGCAGCACCAACTCGACCTCGGTGTGCGGTATCCCGAGCGCCTCGATCATGTGCTTGACCGTCGCCGCTCGCGCGCACTCGCAAGTGAAGGACTGCCGCCGCCGTTCGGCCGGCAGGAAATCGTTGAGCTCCTCGTAGAAGCGGAAAGTTGCACTGGTCATGTTGAACAGTATGGCAGGGCTGCAAGGATGAGCGAGTCTGGTCCGGACATCTTCTCCGGCAGGCACCAAACTACGATTTGCCAACCGATTTTACTACCTGCACCCCGAACGTCTACGCTCCGTTTCTATCGGTGCACCACGTAACCTTAAGGCCTATGACATACGTGATCAGCAAGACATTGTTCCCAACACCGCCCACGCCGGAATATCGGTTGTGCCCTACGTCCAGGACTTTCTATTGCAACTAGGGGATTGAATAAAAACGCCGTCGAGGCCACATGAATTTATGAGCACTAATTACCAGCAAACCTTTTATGAAACCACGGCCGACATCACCACCTATCCCGCTCAATCGGGTCGTGTAGATACTAAAGTGTGCATCCTCGGCGGTGGCCTGGCAGGCCTGTCGACTGCACTCGGGTTAGCGGAGCGTGGTATCAATGACGTCGTTGTTCTGGAATCTCATAGCATCGGTCATGGTGCCTCGGGTCGTAATGGTGGCTTCGTCTTCGGAGGCTACAGCCTGGGAAACGCTGACCTTCTCGCCGCCCTTGGCGTTCAAGAGGCGCAGCGCCTTTACAGGCTAACGCTTGATGCCGTTGAGTTGATTCGTAATCGTGTCAAACAATACGGTATCGATTGTGACCTGGTTGACCAGGGGGTGATTCTCGCCAATTGGTTCAACGACCCGTCAAGACTTGAAACACCGCGAAAACTTATGAGTGACGTCTACGGGGTTGATTGGGAATACATGCCGCCAGGCCAGTTGAAAGAGATACTCAAGACTCACCGCTATTTCGGCGGCCTGCTGGAGCGTAACGCCTTCCACTTCCATCCTCTCAAGTACGTGTACGGCATTGCTCGCACGGTGGCTGAATTCGGTGTGCGTATCCATGAGCAATCATCCGCCCTGAACATCGAGAAGCGTGGAAAGAAATATGTTGTGCAAACCGATGGCGGGGAAGTGCATGCCGAGCATGTCATCTTTTCCTGTGGCGGATACGCGCACGGCGTCTATCGCCCGGTCGAACGTGCTGTGTTGCCCATTGCCACCTATGTCGTTGCAACCGAACCTCTCGGGGCTCGCTTGAAAGACGTTATTGACTGTGAATCAGCGGTCTACGACACGCGGTTCGCTTTTGATTACTACCGGCCGCTTCGCGACAGCAGGATTCTATGGGGAGGGCGGATTTCGGTGCTCAATCGGAGCCCGGAAGCGATCGCCAGTCTGCTCAAAAAAGATCTTTTAGCCGTATATCCCCAGCTGGAAGGTGTAGAGATCCAATATTCCTGGGGCGGGTTGATGAGTTATGGCCGGCATCAAATGGCCCAGATTGGCCAGGATGAAGCGGGCGTCTGGCACGCCGTTGGTTTTGGTGGTCACGGCATGGCGCCCACGACGGTGGCGGGCGAGGTTCTGGCCGACGCTATCGCCAAGTCCATTCCGATTCCCGACGGTTTCAGCAAGTTCGGGTTGACCCGTACTTTTGGTCTGGCCGGTCTGGTCGCCGCGCAAATGACCTATACCGCATGCCAAGCGAGAGATGCTTTCGACGCTATGCGCCTTAACAAGTAACGGCAACGACAGTAACGCTATCGGCGACACGACCTGTTTTGACGACAAAACAGGTCAAAGCCTCTGTCTGCAGTTGTGCTTCCTGCCAGGATTCAACCGACCGATGTAACAGGTTGGCGAGCTACTTTCTTGGCAAATCTCTTACCAAAAGCAATCCACCATTTTTCATAATAGAAGGTCGAGATATGCGCGGTGATAAAAATGGCGGCGAACAACAAAGGGCGCTTCAAATATTTGATGACGGTATCTCCGCTACCCAGCCAAGTATGTATTAGCAGCGGATGAACAACGTAGAGAGCGTACGAGATGGTGGCGATATAAAACAGAGAGCGATTATTCAGAAGCTGGGCAATTCGTGTATGGCTATTGAGTAACGTGCTCCCCACCATTGCTGCGGCAAGATAGGGGCGGAAGTAGTTCATGAAGCCCGCATCGGGATGACAGGACAAGACAAACAGGAGGCATAAAAATATTTGTGCGATCCCCGTTTGTGTAGGAAGTTTGGTAAGTATGTTGCCTGGTCTATTGTTGTATATCAGTGCAAGTATGCATCCGGAAAGTATTTCATCAATGCGGTAATAAGTGTTGATTGCGACATGGACATCATTCATGACTCGGTACATCGTGACGGCGATGCAGAGACAAGGGATTAGCACTACCCACTTGTTTCTCATCAGAACTACCAGCAAAGCGATGGCGAAATAAAACTGGACCTCCATGCACAAACTCCACAGGTGGCCGTTTACACTGCCAAGCCACATAGGTGGCCAGTTGGCAATGAACAGAAAGTTTGCGATGTAGAAATCCGAAGTGCTGTTCATGACAGGTAAAGCAATGAGCATGTACAACCAGGCGAGAGGCACAACCCGAAAGATTCTGCGGATTAAAAAATCAACGACGCTGCTGTTGTTGAGCAGAAAATTTGTTATCAGGAAACCCGATAGCGTAAAAAATATAGCCATTCCCATAACGCCGGCGGTGGCATTAAATTGCCAAGGCTTTGGGCCAAGTGGTAGCAGGTGGCACGCCAAGACAAGCAAGATGCTTATGCCGCGCCATCCATCAAGTACGCTGAATCGAGAACCCGCTACGGAACTACTGTTCATATTTGCATCCCGCTCTTAAGTCGATAGAGGGCATTCGATAAAGGCAGTGCTGCGTCTGAAGACTGTCTGAATTCATATAAAAATCCAGTAGTTGCAGCGGTGAAAAATTCATGAAATCAGATCATTTAAGCCTGTAGTCTAGGACACCTTTTGCACTTTACACTTCACGCCATGAAAAAATTCCAGTCGCGAGAAATTCATTAAATGACTGGGTTTTTGACGTTACTTGTTTGACGTTGCTTGATGGCATGGCGCTAAGTGAATCGCCCACTTTTTGTTGCCCACCAATCCTCATTCAGGCCACCTCGTTAAGGTGCGTAGAGTTTCAAGCGCTCACTGACGTGCACTCGATCCAATCCGAGTATCCAGGGCCGTCAATACTTCATGGGCGGCTTTCACCTTCGCAGGGAGGGGATAGTTCTTGTTCGCCAGCGTCACGATGCCCATGCCCTTGGCTGGAACAAAGGCCACGTAAGCGCCGAAACCGTCCGTCATGCCTGGCTTGTTAATGAGCACGTTACCCTGCGGTGGCAGCGGAGGGTTGAGCCGGGTAATTTCATGGGCCTCAAGGATCATTGGGTACGAGTTGCCCGCGAGCAAGCGGTCTAGCTCTATTGGATATGGGTAAAACTCCCATCCCAAGCCCTGCGTCATATCTGCGACCTTGTAGTAGCCTGTATGCGTTGCAGTGATCGCACGTTGCAGAGGCTCATCCAGATCCACCTCCTGCATGTTTGCCTCGACGAAATGAATCATGTCCGCGGAGCTGGATTTCACGCCATAACCCTCGGCATACAGAACACCTGGGACCATCCTGGACGGTACGCCCTCTTTGCTATAGCCGTACGCGTAATGACTCATCTGCGCTTGAGGGACCCTGACGTAACTTTGCTTCAGGCCGAGCATCGGAAACAGCCTCTTTTCCAGTAGATCTTCGAAAGGCTCCCCCATGCTCTCGGCGGTCAGAAAGCCGAGCAGACCGATGCTCGGGTTCGAGTAGAGCCTGATTGTTCCGGCGGCATAGTTCGGTTGCCAGTTTTTGTAATAACCGATCATCGTTTCGTGACTGTCCACATCGCCCGGAAACCGCAGCGGCAGACCGCCGGCCGTGTAGGTTCCAAGATCGAGCAGGCTGATGTTGTCGAGACTGCTGCCACGCAGCGAAGGCAGGTATTGGCTTGCGGGATTAGACAGGGAGAGCTTTCCGATTTCCTGCGCGTAGGATGCGAGGGTCGCCGTGAAGGTTTTACTAATCGAGCCGATCTCGAAAATCGTCTCCTCGGTGACCTTCGGCTTCCCCTCCTCCATGGAGATGACGCCGTAGTTAAAGTAATACTGCTTCCCATGGAGTGTCACGGCCACCGCCATGCCAGGAATGCCATACTCTTGCATAACCGGCCGGATAGCCGCGTCCACGACAGCCCTGACCGTGTTTTCTATATCATCCCCAGCGACGCAACTGCCTGCGCCGAGGAAAAATGTGGTAACGGCAAGGGCGCCCAGCCTGGACATAGTCTTTTCATACATGATTGAAAAACCCTCCATGACTTTGATGAGCTTGAGCGCTAGTGATGATCTGCTTATCTGCTTATCTGCTTATCTGCTTATCTACTTTCCTTGAATGAGATCCCTGATTGATAGGATGATAACCATGTTGTGCTGCGCATCTTTTGCGCAACACCACCGCAGGCCATGCAGCTTGAAAGTTTGGTGGGTTTGTAAGTTTTATGGGCTTAGGGTTTCGGGTGGCCTCGCACTGCGTATTAAGTCGACAGTACTATCATATACTCCATTATCAGCCTAATTAGCCTGCTGGTGACGGCCTTACCTGGCATGATTAATAATTACTTAAAGTGGTACTACCATAATACCTGCCGAATAACTCAATCTCACGCACATATATAATCAAAGCGTATTTGCTCATCTTGATATTAGCCCGCCAATATCGACATATTAGAATCAATGGAAATATTTATTATAGTTAATGGCCATACTCATTTGAGTCTGAATAGGCTCTGTTTTAGTAGACGCGTCCGAAGGTCTGCTTCTGTGGCCGATTGCGGCCCCTCACGAAGGGCTGCAATCGACCCCGAGCGCTCATCCCGGGCCAACCGTTCTGACAGATTGCACGGGCGCTGAAACTGCTCCAGCATTTTTTTGCTGAGCCGCGGCAGGTCTCGTACCACGACTCTACAAACTGTCTTCTTTGTTGATAGATGACTGAAGAAACTCTGCTATCAGCGATGTAATCTGCTGTTGAATCACCCCACGCGGGCGAGCGCTGTCGCCATCCCGGCAAATGATGCCATCGCCTGGTACTTCTTCTTCGAGCATTACTTGCGCACCAGGTTTGCACACCGACAAGAAGCTGAAGTGGCTTGCGTCGCTGATTTCGACGTAACGGCTTGATGCCGGAGGCAGGCGTTTGGCCAGGTTGGCAGACTCCAACTCAGCGGGAAGCTCGTGCGACGGTACGCCGGCAGCGATCACCAGCGTTGGTACCGGCAGCGCGGCCAGGCTTTCATCGGTCATACCCCGTGAAAGGCCCAGGTCCAAGGTAACCACAGCAGTGACACGTTTATCGCGCAAATCGGCAGCCAACGCGGCCTTTGATTCTGCGGTGCTTGCGGGGTTTATCTTTCCATAGACGGTGCAACTTGTTAACTGCGGGTGGGCTTTGCAGTCCTGGGCGAAGCGGTCTGGATCGAAACGAGCACCGGCAATCTCCAGGGCGGTCCAGCCGCCGAGTGAATGGCCCACTACTGCAATTCGATCATTGGCGACCAAGCCGAATTTTTCAGGTTGAGTCGTGACGCTATCAATGGCTCGGCGCACATCAACGGGCCGCTGCCATAACTGCGCCGCTGCTTGAGGGCTACGGTCATGAGTGGTGGTGCCAGGGTGATTGATTGCGGCGACGATGTAACCCCTATGAGCCAGAGCACTGGCAAGCCAGATCTGGTTGCTCCAGTTACCTCTGTACCCGTGGGAGAGCACCAACAACGGATGCTTGCCAGCAGCGGGCGGCGCGTCACGAACGGCAGAAGCCCCGACGAACACCACATCATCGCCGATCAATTGCGTGGCGGCGGTAGTTGCACTGGGGTACCAGACGACCATCTCCAGTGCGCGGTCATTGTGCGAGTCCGCCAGTGTGGAAGAGTGGAAGCCGACAGGGTTCTCGTCAGCGAGTGCGATAGTAGTCAGCCAGGTTAACAACAGGGCGCCAAAAGCTATTTTCAATGTCGTTTCTTCCTTGATTAGACAAGTGCATAGCGAACCCGCCGTTAGGCGTATCCACCTTCGTAGGGAGTCGAAGCTAATGTGGTTGCATAGAAGCACGTACATTAAAGCCCACATTCAAACCGCCGCGTATAACTTTCATCGTTAGCTCTATTTGCGGTCTTTGGTGAGAAGGCTTAACGTCCGCTTCTAGCCGATAGCTGCCTGTCATTAATGGCCGATTTGTAACTGGCAAGCTCCCCCTATCGTTTGAAAGTGTTGCTTCCTGTGCGTCTTCTACACTGACGAAGCCCGCTCGTGCCCCGTAGCTCACGACCTTGGGCCCACTGCCTTTTGCACGTTTGCTGGTAATGCTTTCCAGCCTTTGCGGGTTGACGCAGGCGCTGATAAGCACCCTGCAACCCCACACCAACCAGATCGCGAGGGGACACACGCTATGAACGCAATTACGACCAAAGACGGCACCAGGATTTTCTACAAGGATTGGGGACCGAAAGACGCGACGCCCATCGTGTTTCACCACGGTTGGCCGTTGAGCGCGGATGACTGGGACAACCAGATGATGTTCTTCTTGCTCAAAGGCTACCGGGTGATCGCGCATGACCGCCGCGGACACGGGCGCTCGACCCAGACGTGGGAGGGCAACGAAATGGACACCTACACCGCCGATGTCATCGAGCTGACCGATGTGCTCGACCTCAAGGGGGCGATCCATGTCGGCCACTCGACCGGTGGTGGTGAAGTCGCACGCTACGCCGCGCGAGCCAAACCGGGACGCGTTGCCAAGGCCGTACTGATCAGCGCTGTTCCGCCCATCATGATCAAGTCGGAAAAGAACCCTGGAGGTTTACCTCTGGAAGTGTTCGACGGGTTCCGTTCGGCATTGGTTGCCAGTCGTGCGCAGTTTTACATGGACGTGCCGGCGGGGCCGTTCTACGGCTTCAATCGACCCGGGGCCAAGGTCTCGCAAGGCGTCATCGACAACTGGTGGCGTCAAGGCATGATGGGCGGTGCAAAAGCTCATTACGACTGCATCAAGGCGTTTTCCGAAACCGATTTCACCGAAGATTTGAAGGCGATTCAGGTGCCGACGCTGGTCATGCATGGCGAGGACGATCAGATCGTGCCGTTTGCAGACTCTGCGCCGCTTTCGGCCAAACTCTTGAAGCATTCCACGCTCAAGACGTACCCGGGCTTTCCTCACGGAATGCCGACGACCAACGCGGATCAGATCAATGCTGATTTGTTGGCGTTTATTCGCGGTTGAGCACTGCGTCGTGACGGCGGCTGCACAAGGTAAGGGGACCGATTTGTTTTCGAAGAAAATAGATCGGTCCCTTTTTTCACAACGGAATGGCCAGTAACTGAGAAAAGTCCTTCAGCACAACCGTGTCGCAACCGAGTTCGGCGCGAAAGGCGATGTTTTCCAGCACCTGCGTGACCGTGCGAATGCGGTAGTCAGCCATGGCTTGCAGGCCGGAACTGTCTGGGCTCAACGTCCATATTCAACGTAGGGGCCCAGGTAGAAACCTTGCGTATCCCAGCTGATTCGATAAATCACTTCCTTCCCTGGCTTGATGTTGGCCGCGACAGTTTTGATCGCGACACCAGCACATAATCCAGACTCGGCGAGCCCGGTGCCGAGATTCACTTCACCGGCAGGCAAAACGAAAGATGCCTTCTGACCGGGACCTATCTTGGCTGCGCGCTGACCATCAATGTAGAACACGGCGTCACATCCCGAACCGACAAACCCGTCATCACGAAAAATGGTCAGGCGTCCCGGATCTTGCGTACCCTGGCTTTTGATCGCGTACATCTCACTGGCCGGCACTGGCCGCGCTTCAGAAACCCGCATAGGTGATGTTGCGCAACCGCTCAAGGCCAGCAAGAGCGCCCCCGTTGCGATAATCCTTCGCATAATTTTTCCCTCCTGAAAAAGGGCGAATGTATCAGAGCCTCATACTGCTTTGCTTCATAACGCCATTCGCCAAAAACACCATCGACCGGTTGAATCCACAGCCGATTGCTGCCTGTCGCGAAGTGCTGGAGTCGACCCAATATAGATGGTCCGTCGCGGACAGCATGATCACCCCGGCTATTTCGGTGCTTTCTGCGGTTGAGGGACTTCAGCTAGCGTTTGACGGAATCACCTTTTGAATCTAGCGAAATTTGGGGGCCGGGATCAGCGAGCGCAGGACGGAACCGCCCGAGCAATTTCGCTATCGCAGCATTTATGCATTACCCCCACCTGCCTATTTACCTGCGAGCTGTTTGCTTGCTTGTATAGTTCGCCAGTGAGGAATAGATTCGGTTGTGAACCTTTTTACCCTCAAAATTGAAATGGATATCGCCGTGACTCAATCCCGATTGCTCGCTCACAACCGCATTTCCTGACGTCAGCGACCTCTACTTCGTCGTCGAACAAACCCGGGCCGCAAAGCCTTGCGAAATGGTGCATCAATCCAGTGCGGTGACCGAATGCGCGTGATGATTCTGGATGATGATCCCTGGATAGCAGACCTTCTGAAACAGCTGGTTTTGAGCATCCGTCCGCTGGCGCAAGTCGATTGCTTTGGCGATGTTGCAAGTGCCTTGTCTGCCTGGCAGCAGAGTGCCTACCAGATGGTTATGGCCGACTGGAATCTACCGGATGCCAGCGGTGTAAGCCTGTTGCAAACGATTCGTGCACAGGATCTGAAAATTCCGCTGATTATGATCACCGGGCGTTCCGATCGAGAAAGTGTCTTGGCGGTCAAGTCTCTGGGGATCAGCGCTTTTTTTACCAAGCCGTTTCAAGTGTCGCGTGTCGTTGAATGCCTCAAAGCGCTCCTTCCTGCCGATACGTCTGTGCCAGTACCGGCTGTTATTGATGAAAACCTGATTGACTATCTCAGTGGATTATCCACCTATGAGCTGGACTTGCCGTTACTCGCTCAGGTAAAGGAAGAACTCCAGCGTGGATATGGAGAGCAGCTGGATATTCGCGAACTGGTCCAGGATTGGCAGCATGATCCGGCGCTGTGCGCTCATCTGATAGCGGCAGCCAACAGCGCTGCTTATCACGGGGTAGGCCAACCCTGCACCAGTTTGATCGATGCCATTAAACGATTGGGAGGGCTTACCAGTGTGAATCTGGCGTTGAGCCAGGCCCTGCGACAGGCCAATACCCAAACCAATGGGGTGCTGATGACCTGCATGCAGGCTTATCTGGATGATGCCGAGGGCCTGGCTGAACAGGTTGTTTTCCTGGCTCGACGATGCAAGCTGGATCCGACGCCACTACAGAGTGCTGCGTTGCTGCACCGGATAGGCGAGCTGTGTGTGCTTTACCAAATCCAGAAGTGGGAGGGCCAGGGGCATAGGGTGGATGAAGAAGTGCTCACCCATGCCCTGCGGGATTTCGCCGCCCCTTTTGCCATCAAGTTGAAAGCCTCCTGGGGACTCCCTCAGGCGCTGCGTGAGTTGATAGGTGCGATCTATGCGTTGCCTCCCATGCAGGTACGCGGCGAGCAAGTGGTCATGCGCCTTGGGGCCGCCATGAAAAATGGCGAGCCTCAAGCGGACCTCGAAAGACTTCAACGATTGGCGGGCCTGGCCTGAGCGCATTCGGGAACGCAGACTGGGCATCCCACCGCAGAAAAGCTGGTCTAGGATTGCTTGTTATTAAATGCAAGGGATTTGCGAGGAACAATGGAATGAGCGACAAGACGTTTAGCCTCAAACCAGTCCTCCTGATAGTTGATGACCAAGTCACTGACCTAAGAATTCTGAGCACCGCAGTGCGAGATTTAGCCGACGTCTATGTCGCCCAAAGTGGTCAGGAGGCGCTAGAGATTGCGCGTCAATGCAGGCCCGATGTGGTTTTGCTCGACATAGAAATGCCAGGAATGAGCGGCTTCGAGGTCTGCCGGGCGCTGAAATCCGATCCGGAGCTTTTGGATGCAGCGGTCATTTTTGTAAGTTCTCATACGCATACAGACAATGAGCTTCGCGCTCTTGAGTGCGGCGGAGTGGACTTCATTCAAAAGCCGCTGAATATTCCAGTAGCCAGAGCCCATATCAAGGCTCATATCGCCTTGCGCAATGAGGCCAAGAGGCTCGCCAATCACGATGCATTGACTGGACTACCCAACCGAATACTGTTGCAGGATCGTACCGAGCAGGCTTTACAAAAGGCCCGTCGCAGCCATGGTTGTGTGGCGATGCTACTACTTGATTTGGACAACTTCAAAGTGGTCAATGATTCGATGGGGCACTCGGTCGGCGACTTGGTGTTGCAAGAGGTTGCATCGCGACTATCGCGATCCTTGCGCGCAGTGGATACCCTCAGCAGGCAAGGAGGAGACGAGTTCATCCTCCTTCTGCCAGAGGTGATAGGTTTCGACGCCGTGGGCGACTTCGCTGAAAGGTTGCTCGCAACAATCGCCGGTCCTTTTACAATCCAGGCAAACCGATACGACCTTTCCGCAAGCATCGGCATCAGCGTGTTCCCTGAGGATAGCGACGATCTGGAATCACTTTACCGGCATGCCGACTCGGCTATGTACCAGGCGAAGCTTTCAGGTCGCAATCGCTATTGTTTTTTTTCTCCGCATATCGAGAGCAGCATGCGTGCCAGGCACTTGCTTGAGCGCCATATGCGCAACGCTTTGGAAGATAGAGTCTTTGAGGTCTTTTACCAGGCGAAGGTCGATGCCCGACATAATCGGATCATTGGTATGGAGGCGCTGATCCGATGGCGCAATCATGACGGTGTTTTGGTCTCGCCTGTCGATTTCATTCCACTGGCAGAAGAAACAGGGCTGATCATCCCCATTGGCAAGTACGTTCTGCTCCAGGCCTGCCAGGACGCGAGAGCGCTTCGTGAACTGGGCCATGATATTTCCATTAGCGTGAACATCTCCGTCGTGCAATTTCGCGAGGAGTCCTTCCTGGACATGGTGAAAGGCATTCTGGTCGAATCTGGATTAGAAGCAGGATTCCTGGAATTGGAGATTACCGAAGGGGTGCTGGCAAGAGACATTGATAACGCCTGCGAAACCCTTTTTCAGCTCAAGGCGTTAGGGGTTCGCATTTCTATCGACGATTTCGGCACAGGTTATTCGAGCCTGGCTTATCTCAAACGGTTTCCAATTGATGTTCTGAAAATAGATCAGAGCTTTGTGCGAGATATGCTCACCGACAAAAGCGATTCGGCGATCATTGAGGCGATCATAAAGTTAGGCCAGGCGCTAGGCCTTGAGTTGGTGGCCGAAGGCGTAGAAACCCAGGAACAGGCCAATGTACTTCTGGGGAAAGGCTGCCAGATCATGCAAGGTTTTCTTTATTGCCGTCCTATTCCCTTCGCTCAAATATGCTCATTTTTATCCTCGGGGCTCAAGGTTAATGTGATGCATACGAACTAAGTTGCAGGCGCTCTCAACAGAGTTAGAACTTTAATATTGAAGGCTTAAAGGCTTTCTGCAATGGGACAATGCGGGTGAGAAAGCATAAGTTTTTTGCATTGGGCTGGGGAGTAGCTATCACTCTGGCGGCAGGGTTAGGGGCAAGCATTCTGGGCGCCTGGATCCTTGAACGCGTCAACGAACAGCAGGCTCAAGAGGCGGTCGCGGCGGCTACCGAGGAAGCCGCAGAGTTGGTTTTAACTCGCCTCGATCTTTACCAATACGGATTGCGTGGCGCTCGTGGAGCGGTGCTGACAGCCGGCGAGCATGGTATCAGCCGCGAAGTTTTTGACCAATATCACCAAACGCGCGACCTCGCTGCCGAGTTCCCCGGCGCAAGCGCCTTGGGCTTTATCAGGCGTGTACCGGAGCGGGATGAAAGCGAGTTTCTCAAGCACGCTCGGGCCGATGGCAAAGCTGATTTCTCCATTCGTCAAATCTCACCCCATTCAGGCGAGCGCTACGTTGTCCAGTATGTCGAACCGGTTGAGGGTAACCAACCTGCAATTGGCTTGGATATAGGGTCGGAAACATCACGGCGAGAGGCTGCCCAATCCTCGATACAAAGCGGTATGGCACGGATTACTGGGCCCATCACTCTGGTGCAGGCCACAGCGAAACCGCAGCAGTCTTTCCTGGTGTTGATGCCTATCTTTCGCGGCGGTGTGATTCCGGTGACCGCTGCTGAACGAGAGACAGCAGCTTTTGGCTGGAGCTATGTCGTGTTGCGCACAGAGGAGGTACTCAGAGGCCTGCGCATAGAAAATGAGACGGTGCGTCTGCGGTTGAGGGATATCACTGTCCCAGGGCAAGAGAAGCTGTTTTATGAAAGCACCGATGACTCGGCCAGCCGTGAAACGCTGATTACCCACCAGTCGGAGCGCGAGGTATACGGGAGACGATGGCAAATCGAACTCGGCGCGCATCCGTTGTTCATCCAGCGCCTGCATCAGGTTTCACCAAAGGTCGTCCTGTTGATGGGTGGTCTGCTCACTCTTCTTCTGGCTACTCTGGCGGGTGTCGTGAGTGTCAGCCGTCAACGCCGACGGCAGATATTCGCCGAGCAGGCAAGGCTGGCCGCCATTGTCGAAAGCTCGGCCGATGGCATTATTGGAAAAACACTTGATGGCATAGTCACCAACTGGAACAAGGGGGCCGAACATCTGTTTGGCTATACCGCCGAGGAGGCTGTGGGCCAGACGCTGGCCAGTCTGGTTGTTCCTGAGGAGTTTGTAGCTGAAGAAGCCCATATCCTTGCGCGCATAAGGGCGGGGGAGCGTATCACCGGCTTTGAGACCCAACGTCGCTGCAAAGATAGTCGGCTGATTGATGTCTCCGCCAGCATCTCACCCATTTATGGCGAGGGTGGTCGCGTCGTTGGAGCCTCCAAGACGTTAAGGGATATCTCGGCGAAAAAAGCAGCAGAGGCCCGAATTCTCGAACTCAATTCCAACCTGGAGGAGCAGGTTGCGCAGCGTACTTCTGAGTTGCGGCATCTCAATCTGTTGTTGGGCACGGTGCTGCGCTCGGCCACCGAGGTTTCGATCATTGCGACGGATCTCGATGGCGTTATCCGTGTGTTCAATAAAGGTTCCGAGCATTTGTTGGGTTATGACGCCGATGAGTTACTGGGAAAAAACACACCAGCGCTGATCCATGTACCAGAGGAAGTCGCTGCTCGTGGCGTAGAACTGAGCGAGGAGTACGCTCAGGCGATCGACGGTTTCCATGTGTTTACCCACAAACCTGAGCTTGAAGGCCCAGAAACACGTGAGTGGACTTACATACGTAAGGACGGCTCGCGGTTTCCTGTCACGCTGGTGGTCACCTCCATGCGCGATGACGATGGGAAATTGAGCGGTTACCTAGGCATCGCGGTAGACATCACCGAACGGAAAGCGGCAGAAAAGGAGCTGGCTGCGAGCCTGGAGACGACGCAGAAACAACGTAGTGAACTGATGGCGGTGCACGACCAGTTAGTGATGGCTGCTGAGGTAGCTGAACTGGGCATTTGGTCCTGGACGTTGACGGACAATAACTTGCAGTGGAATGACCGCATGTTCGAGTTCTACGGTCAGCCACTGACGTTGCGCAATACTGGTCTGAGTTATAAACACTGGTACGCGCGTATTCACCCCGAGGATGCTGTGGCTACGGCTGCAAAGCTGAATGCCGCCGTCGAGGGGAATGGTGTGTACGACACAGTTTTCCGTGTCGTTCACCCAGGCGGCCAGATCCGCTTCATACAGGCAGGCGCGCAGGTCGAACGCAGTCCCAACGGTACGCCCCTGCGCGTGACGGGTATCAATCGGGACATCACTGCCCAGCGCGAGCTGGAATCACATCTACTGTACGCCAAGGAACAGGCCGATACCGCGAGTGCGGCAAAATCGTCGTTCCTGGCCAACATGAGCCACGAAATACGCACGCCGATGAACGCCGTGCTGGGCATGTTGCAGTTGGTGCAGAACACTGACCTGAATGGTCGTCAACTCGACTATGTGACCAAAGCGCAGACCGCTGCGAAATCACTGCTGGGTTTGCTCAATGACATCCTTGATTACTCCAAAATTGAGGCCGGCAAGCTACAGCTGGATGTGCACCCGTTCGAACTCGAACCGCTCATGCGTGATCTCGCCGTTGTGCTGGCAGGTAATCAGGGCCAGAAAGAGGTCGAGGTCATGTTCGACCTGGACTCCAATCTACCCAACGACCTGATCGGCGATAGCCTGCGGCTGCAACAGGTGCTGATCAACCTGGCGGGTAATGCCCTCAAGTTCACCATGGAAGGCCAGATCGTGGTCAGCGTCGAGCAACTGATGCGCACGGAAAACACTGTGAGCTTGCGCATCGCCGTTTCTGACACCGGTATCGGTATCAGCCCGGAGCAACTTCAACGCATTTTTGAAGGATTCACTCAGGCCGAGGCTTCAACCACCCGCCGCTTTGGCGGTACCGGTCTGGGCTTGGTGATCTGTAAGCGGTTGGTCAGCTTGATGGGCGGTGAACTTCAGGTGGAGAGCCAGCAGGGTGTGGGAAGTCGCTTTTGGTTCGATATCACGCTGGATGTAGCGCCGAATTCGCTGCTGAGATCTGACAGCTCTGGAGTCGATGTGTCCATACGGATACTGGTCGTCGACGACAACGCCATGGCGGGTGAATTGCTGTTGCGAACGGTACATGCATTGGGGTGGAAGGCCGACCACGTGAGTGGTGGCACGCAAGCAGTGGAATGGGTGAAGAACGCGCAGGCGAGAGGCGAAGCCTACGACGTGGTACTGATGGACTGGCGGATGTCCGATATGGATGGACTGAGCGCTGCGCAATTGATCCGTCAGCAGGGCAACGGCGTACCGCCTCCAATGGTTATTATGATTACCGCTTACGGCCGTGAAGTGCTGGCCGACGCAAACGAGATGGGAGACGCTCCCTTCGTGGGGTTTCTCACCAAGCCTGTCACTCCCAAGCAGTTAGCCGACGCTGTTCAGCGAGCACTCAATGGCAAGGGCCTTGCGCAGTCACTCCCGTCCAAGTCAACTGTTTACAGGCCGCAGCGCCTGGCCGGGCTGCGGCTATTGGTGGTGGAAGACAACATGCTTAATCGGCAGGTTGCCGATGAGTTACTGACAGGAGAAGGTGCTCAAGTGACGTTGGCTGAAGGCGGTCTGGAAGGTGTGAGCAGGGTGATGGCTGAGATGGCGCCCTTCGACGCGGTGTTGATGGATATCCAGATGCCGGATATTGATGGCTTGGAGGCGACCCGTCGCATACGATCGGATCCACGTTTTGCAGCGCTGCCAATAGTGGCGATGACCGCAAATGCCTCCAATACCGACCGTGAGGCCTGTCTTGCTGCGGGGATGAATGAGCATGTCGGCAAGCCCATAGATCTGGAACAACTCGTCGCAACATTGCTTTTTCAAGCGGGCCGTGAGGATCGCCAGGTATCTCCAGCTCTGGGCCAAGCCAATGCAGGAGAAGGTGTCATCGAGCCTCGTGAATCGATCATTAGCCGCTTTGGTGGTGATCTCGATTTGATCCGCAACGTGCTGCGTAACTTTGGTCCCGAGCTAGAAAAACAGCTTGTCCGGTTGCACGATCAGATCCAGCGGCAAGACGCATCGGGGGCAGCTTTCGTGCTTCATACAATTAAAGGCAGCAGCGGGACCATGGGTGCCAAGGCGATGTCGCTGCTGGCCGGCGACCTGGAGCAAAAGCTGAAATCCGCAGATGCAGAGTCTGTAGCGAGTATCTTTGCTGACGCAACATGGTTTGACGAATTGAGCAGGTTACTGCAACAAAGCCTTGAGCAGATGAATGTCGACTTTGGTCAGAGCCCACGAGCAAAGATCAGTGCAGGCGAGGAAGCAATGGAGCCGACGCAATGGAAAGAATCCCTTAAAGAGATTCTGCTAATGCTGGAGGCGGGTAACCTTCAAGCCATAGAACTGGCAGACGCATTGGCGTCAAAAACGCCGCCATCCCTGCGTCCACAATTCGACGAACTGGTTGTCCTGGTGCAGTCGCTCGACTTTTCCGCTGCGATGCCGATGGGTCGTGACCTTTTGAGATCTGCCTGATGGAACAAGCAATGGAAACCTGGTTGTCGCATCCCCATAACCGTCCAAAAATCCTCATTGTCGACGACCAACCGACTAATATCCGAGTACTCCATGAGCTATTTCGTGAGGACTGTGATGTGTTCATGGCCACCAGCGGTGAACAAGCGATCACCTTATGTCGCACTCAGCTACCTGATCTGATTCTGCTGGACGTGGTCATGGAGGGCATGGACGGGCATGAAGTATGCCGTCGGCTCAAGGCGGACCCCGCGTCTCAAGGCATCCCTATCATCTTCATTACCGCACAGCAGCAGGAATCAGATGAGGTGCTAGGTCTGGAGCTAGGCGCGGTGGACTTCATCAGCAAACCGATCAATCCCACCATTGTCAGAGCACGTGTGCGAACACATCTGACCCTGAAGCTACAGAACGATCTGCTGCGCTCTATGGCGTTGATGGATGGCCTTACTGGAGTGGCCAATCGACGCAAGTTCGATGAGGACATATTGGCGGATTGGCGCCAGTGCTTTCGAGAGCAAAAGCCGCTGTCGCTCATTTTAGTGGATGTCGACTATTTCAAGCGCTACAACGACCGATATGGGCATCTGGCTGGCGATGGATGTCTGAAATCCGTTGCCCAGGCGTTATCTGAAACGGTTAGACGCCCCTATGACCTGGTCGCTCGGTATGGTGGCGAAGAGTTTGCCTGCATTCTGCCCAATACAGGTCTTTGCGGAGCAGTCGAACTTGCAGAAAAAATGCAACGGAATATCCGGGCGCTGGGTATCGAGCATTCTGCTTCTGATGTAGATCGTGTGGTGACTATTTCTCTAGGTGTCGCAACATTGATGCCCACTGCCGACCTTGAATTCCAAGCGTTGATAGTCGCTGCGGACAAGCAACTTTACGAGGCGAAGAAAACTGGCAGAGCCAGGGTATGTTCATCCTTTAGCGATGAATGTCCGATCAAATCTGGTCGGCTGTGACACCTTGAAAACCATTTCGGAATCGAATGTGGAAGTTGCTCTCAGATTTGCTTCATCGAACGTTGGTGCCCGAGAACATCAGCGATCGTCTTCTCTAACTGCTCCAGTGTGCAAGGCTTATGCAGATAAGCCGCCGACGGCGGGATCACCTGCTCATCCATGAAATAACCAGATGTGAGAATCGAAGGAATAGGCCACCTTTCTATCGCCAGAGTGTCGTGCAGAGTACTGAGGATTTTCTGTGGGAACTACTTTTGCCGGTTCCCTGATTCCCTTGTCTGTTGGTGAAGAGCAGCAACCCTGTCTGGTCGTTTTTCTCCGTCACGACCGACCGCTTCTGGCCGATTTCTGCCTGTCGTGACGGGCAGCAATCGAACCAGCATAACCCGGCGTTTGCTGTTAACGTAGAACACTTATTTGCATGCTCAACTACTGCCCAGGCATCAACGCGAACAGGTCACCCAGCGGCCTTTTAAAACTAGGGCGCTAACACATACTCATGAAAAATCTGCGAACCATGCTCTTCATCAGGTCTGCTGGTAAATCCCATACCAACGGCCAGGCCGTGCATCGCCTCGTTACCTGACGAATCCATTGACGAGATTTTGCTGAAGCCTTGACGAGTGGCGGTATCCATCAAATGTTGTAAAAGCGCAGTGGCGACCCCCTTCGTTGCCAGCGGTCGCGAACAGCAACGGCGAACTCGCAATGAGCATCGCCTTCGTACGCCCCGTAACGCGCAGTACCGACTTCAATGAGCTGACTGCCTTCGTATGCCAGTGCAAGGTAGGCCATGCGATTGTGCAGGTTGATGTCCATGAGCTGTTCATGGGGTTCGACCAGATTGCTGAACGAGGCCAGAAAATGAAAATGGGGTTTGCCTTTGCCGAGCTCGTTGAAAAAGGCCAGATCCCGGTCTCGATCCGTTTCTGCCAGTTCACGAATCAGTAGGGCGTACCGTCGGCCAAGGATTCCACCCAGTATTCGCTGGTCAGCCCATCGGTTTCATCCTTGAAACGTTTGTTGATGCTTGCGTCATAAGACATGCGATGAACTCCAGCTCATTAATGGGACTGCTCATTCACCCTAGTCTTATGCGAGGTGAGCTGGAGCACTATCCGCTCGCTGACAGGTTTAAGGGACAGCCGGTATTGCCGTCGGCAATCCATTCGAACGCATCACTCGTCGTGACGCCGGGTGTAATGCAACAGTCGATCGGTTTCGGTCTTGACCACCAGGTAGCACTCGCAGCTGAGCCGTTCGAGGCGCGCTCTATCCAGAACCGTGATCTGGCCTCGGCTGTACTCGATGACGCCTTGACGCTGCAGTTTGCCGGCCGCTTCCGTGACGCCTTCGCGGCGCACGCCCAGCATGTTGGCGATCAGCTCCTGGGTCATGTTCAGGTGATTGCCATGCAGGCGATCCAGCGACAGTAGCAGCCATCGACACAATTGCTGATCGATCGAATGGTGGCGATTGCACAGGGCGGTCTGTGACATCTGCGTGATCAGCGCCTGGGTGTAACGCAGCATCAACAGAAGCAGATCGCCATGACGGTTGAACTCATTCTTGAGCTTTTGCCCCGGCAGGCGAAATGCACCACCGGCACTTTGCACCACTGCCCGACTGGAGGTGCTTTCGCCGCCCATGAACAGCGCTATGCCGATCAAACCCTCGTTTCCGACCACGGCGATTTCTGCTGACGAGCCGTTTTCCGTGACATGCAGCAGAGAAACGATGGCGTCGGTCGGGAAGTAAACGTGCCGCAGTGTGTCCCCCGGTTCATACAGCACATCGCCCAGCGCCAGACTGACCTGCTCCAGGTGCGGAACAAGACGTTGAAGGTCGACGGCCGGTAGCGCCGCCAGTAAATGATTGTGGCTTGGATCGGGGGAGGCATGCATGACAGAGCATCCGTGGCGGAACAGGGGCGTGCCCGCTCAGGGTACTCCCATGCATGCCATGGCTGGTGATCAATGTCTATTCATCGGCGGCATGCTCGAATTCCAGCGCTTGGGGCCTGGGTGACCGCGCGCGGCAATCTACCCGGACCCAATGCTCCAGTCCGCCGTCATCCAGTGGCAGCGCAGCATCACTCAATGGCTGGCCGTCGAGGGTCATGGAGGTGAAGGTCGAACTGCTCTGACGCACATCAAAGTGGTAGAGGGTTTTGCCGAAGCGGTAGTGCAAGATGAAGCCCGGCCAGTCGACGGGTATCAGCGGTTCGATCCTGAGCGTGCGGCCGCTGCGTTGTACGCCCAGTAACGACTCGACAATCAGCCGGTACATCCAGCCCGCAGAGCCGGTGTACCAGGTCCAGCCACCTCGACCGGCATGGGGCGCGGTGCCGTAGACATCCGCGGCCATGACATAGGGCTCGACCTTATAGGTCTCGATTTGAGCGTTGTTGGCAGGCGCGGCGGGGTTGATCAGATTCAGCAGTTCCCAGGCTTTGCCGGCTTCACCCAACTGCGCAAACGCCATGCCCGCCCAAACGGCAGCATGGGTGTACTGACCTCCGTTCTCGCGCACGCCTGGCACGTAGCCCTTGATGTAGCCGGGGTCCAGGGCACCCTTGTCAAACGGGGGGTCGAGCAGCAACACGGCGCGGATGTCACGTTTGATCAGATGCTCATCCAATGACTGCATGGCCTTGATCTGGCGGACGGCAGAGCCGGCCCCCGACAGCACTGACCAGCTTTGAGCAATGGAATCGATACGACATTCTTCATTGCTCGCCGAGCCGAGCATTTGTCCGTCGTCGAACCAGGCGCGGCGATACCAGGCGCCGTCCCAGGCCGTTTTATCGAGGTTGCGTTGCAGTGTCACCGCGCTGTCGCTGCAGCGTTTGGCAAATGCGTGATCACCGTGCTGGCGAGCGGTCACCGCAAATTGCTCCAGCACCTGATAGCTGAAGAAGCCCAGCCAGACACTTTCACCTGCACCCAGGTGGCCGACGCGATTCATACCGTCGTTCCAGTCCCCGGAGCCCATCAGCGGCAACCCGTGATGACCGCGGCGCAGGCTCTGTTCGATGGCACGCACGCAGTGTTGATAGAGGGACTCTCGCAGGGGCGATTCACCGGGGAGGTCATAGTAGGACTCTTCGCCGGCCACCAGTTGGCGTCCTTCCAGGTATCCGGCGACCTCTTCCAGCACACCCACGTCTGCGGTCATTTCGACATAGCGGTTGGTGGCGGCCACCAGCCACAAAAAGTCATCGGAGCAGGCGGTGCGGACCCCTCGATTCATCGGCGGGTGCCACCAGTGTTGCACGTCGCCTTCCGCATACTGATGGCCGGCGCACAGCAACAGATGCGCGCGCACGGCTGCCGGATCGGCATGGATCATCGCCATGCTGTCCTGCAACTGATCGCGAAAACCGATGGCGCCACCTGACTGGTAGTAGCCGCTTCGGGCCTGGAAACGGCACGCGATGACCTGATACATCAACCAGCCGTTGACCATGACGTCGACCGCAGGCGCGCCCGTTTCAATACGAATCGCCCCGAGCAATGAGCGCCAGTGTTCCCGTACTTTATGCAATTCCTCGGCGGCCACCAGGCTGCCTCGATAACGCTGCACCAGCTGGGTGGCGGCGTTACTGGAAGACGCCGCCCCCAGACGCAGGATGACTTCCCGGGTATCGCCCTCGCCGAGTTCGATCGACACTTGCAGGGCGGCACAAGGGTCCAGACCGCCGCCCATGCGCCCGGACAGACCGGCGTGCTGCATCGCTGCCGGTGAGGCGAGGGTGCCACTGCGGCCGATGAATTCAGTACGGTCACCGCTGACACCGTGATCGATCGTGTCGGTGTCAAAGAACGCCACCCGCTCGGAAAACTCCACCGAGTAGGCGTTGCGGGCGAAGAAGGCCCCGCTGGCGGGATCCGATTGGGTGACCACATGCATCGCCGATTTGCTGCGCAGATCGCCCAGCACCCATTCCACATACCCTGTGACCGACAATGACCGGCGGCGTCCCGAGCGGTTGCTCAACACTAGCCGCGAGAATTTGATCGGCGCATCCAGTGCCACGTAGATCCACAGCTCGCTGTAAATGCCGTCTTCTTCATGTTCGAACACGCTGTAACCGAAACCGTGACGGGTCTGGTACGGGCCTTGTCCGGGGCAGGGTTGAGGCGCTGCAGACCAGAAGTGTCCGGTCTCTTCATCACGCAGGTAAATGGCTTCGCCGCTGCGATCGGTGACCGGATCGTTATGCCAGGGCGTCAGGCGAAATTCATGGGCGTTTTCGGCCCAGGTATAGGCACTGCCGGCTTCCGAGACCACCGTGCCGAGATGTGCATTGGCGATCACGTTGACCCAGGGCGCGGGTGTCGGATCGGGCGCGAGCCCGGTGATGATGTACTCACCGCCATCGGCGCTGAAACCACCATATTCGTTGCTCAACAGCAGGAAGGGACGGTTCGGTCGTACCGCTGCCGGCCGAGCCTGAAAATGCCGTGTCGCCACAAACGGCGCGTGCACCGGTGATACTTTGCGGCGGTGAATCTGTTCGGCCAGGCTACCCAGATCTTCGCTCAGCACCAGCCTGGCAACCGAGAGGAACAGCACACGATCCTCATTCGACATCTGCTGCGCGGGGCGCACAAAAATCCCGCCCGGGCGATCCAGCAGAGTGGCTTCACTGCCTGAGGTGATAAGGCCCAGGATCGCGTCCTGCAGTTGCTGGCGATAACCCGCCTGATCTTCGTTCCAGATCAGCAAATCGACCACCAACCCTTTTTGTCGCCAGTAGGCGTGGGCCTGAATCAATTGCTGCACCAGGGCAATGTTGTCCAGGCTCTGGATTTGCAGCAAAACGATGGGCAGGTCGCCGGAGATGGCCTGCCCCCAAAGCCCCGGCTGATTGCGGCGATTGGCAATCAGCACCGCATGGTTGGCGCGCATCGAGGCGTTCGCGTAAAGCAACGACGAGGCCATCTGCTCGAACAGACGGGCATCGGACAACGAGGCGTTGAGTTGACGCAAAAGCACCTGGCTATGGGTCCAGGACAGGTCGAACACGCGGTCGGCGAGGTGGCGGTCGCGGTATTTGTTGATGAGGTAAAGGCAGTCATCATGGCTGTCGGCGACACCGGTGACCAGGTCGATGGTGGCCTGTTGGCCGGGTTGCAGGGTAATCCTGCAGCGAATCGCGATCACCGGATCGAGCACCGGGCCTGCACTGCCTGACAAGCGCTGGCAATCGGCATCAAGGGCGGCAGGTGACACAAGGCTGCGTCCTCGGCCGATGAACCGGGCGCGATCGGTTTCGTACGAGATCGCATCGATGTCCACCCCGTGTGCCGCCAGCAAATGGCACATCCACGGCGTCGGCTCATCGCTGGCCCGGGGGCGGCGGCTACAGATAATGGCCTGAAGCGCTGGCAGTAATTCGGTCTGCACGAACAGCTTGCTGAATGCTGGGTGCATCGCGTCGTTGACCGGGGTTGTCAGCACGACTTCGGCGTAGGTGGTGATCTCCAGTGTCTTGGCCGAAGACGCTCGGTTGGTGACATGCAGGCGGCGCAGTTCGATGTCGTCTTCAGGCGAGACAACGATCTCCAGGTGGGTGTCGAAATCCAGGTTGCGCGCACGGAACTCTGCACGGGAATCGCAGAAGATCGCCTCGTGACTCTCGGGTTGATGCATCGTCGGTTGATGCGCAGCCGACCAGACCGTGTTGCTCTGGACATCGCGCAGGTAGCAGAACATCCCCCAATTGTCCTGTGAGGTGTCCTCCTGCCAACGGGTGATCGCCATTTCATTACGGCGGCTGTAACCACCGCCGCCGCTGGTTAGCATGACGTGGTAGCGACCGTTGGAAAGCAACTGCACGGCCGGACGCTTGCGTCCTGGATCGGAGAACACCCGAAGTCCCGTATCCTGGCCTTGGCCAACATCGCCGAGTACCGGCGACTGTGCGGTTTGCAGGTACGGCGCGGCGGATTTCGGCACCCGCTCCTGTAGCAGCAGCAGGGCTGATCGCAGCGCCGGGTCGGCCTCGAACCGCTGTTGCATGGGTTGATCGAGCAGTCGGCTGGTCAAGGCCAGCAAGCTCATGCCCTGGTGGTGAGCCATGAACGACCTGACCACGACGAAGTGTTGACCGCGGGGTAAGCGAGCCTCGGTGTAATCCACGGCTTCATACAGACCGAAACGTCCGGCGGAGCCTTGCAGGGCGAGGCGTTGCAAGTTCTTGCAGGCCGCATCGGCATCGACCATCAACGCCAGGGCGCTGGCGTAGGGCGCTATCACAATGTCATTGCTCAGCCCGCGTTGGAGCCCCAGAGCCTGAACGCCGAAGGCGCGGTATTGATAATTGAAGTGCGCGTCGACGGTGGAGTAACCCGACTCTGAAACGCCCCACGGAATGCCCAGCCTGTTGCCCTGTTCGATCTGCACCGTCACGGCGGCGCGGCAAGTCTGGTCCAGCAGGCTGCCCTCGAAGTTGGGCATCACCAGCATCGGCATCAGGTATTCGAACATCGAGCCCGACCAGGACAGCAACGTCGGTACGCCCGCGTTTTCACTCAGCAGCCTTCCCAGGGTGAACCAGGCGCGTTGGGGGATTTGTCCTTGAGCGATGGCCACGTAATTGGTCAGCCGCACCTCGGACGCCAGCAGGTCGTAGTAACCGGTGTCGAGCCTGCGCTCCTCGGCGTTGTAACCGATGACAAACAGGTCACGCTGGTGGTCGTAAAGCAACGAGAAATCCATCTGCGCCAGCGACGTCGCCAATAACGCCAGACGCTTCAGGGTTTCCAGACGCTGCGCGGCGTCACTGCGGACTCGCTCGACTTCAGAGTGATGCTCGGCGGCCCAGTCGGCGGGGTTCAGGCCGGCCAGTTGACGCAAGGTACGAGGCGATTCAATCGTGACCGAGGGGGCAGGGAGGCGATAACGCTGCAGTTCTTCTGTCCAGTCGATGCATTGACGGATAAACGCTTCCCGCCAGTAGAAGCTTTCCTCGTCGGTGTCCGCTGGCTGGCTGGTGATCATGATGCGAGCCGTGTGCAGCAGGTCTGCCAGCGCCTCAGGGGTCGCAATTGGCGAGACCGGTTCAAGGCCTTTTCTCAGTGGCAGGGCGTATTCATCCGCCCCCGAGGCGCGTTGGGAATCTGCAAGGATGTCCAGGGTATCGCGCAGGCCCTTGATCACGGCAGGGCCGAACATCGGGGCGTCTGCCAGCTGCGCAATGCCGGTGCTCAAGGTCAACAGCAGGCCCGCCAGGTTGCCGCTGTCGACGGTGGACACGTAGTGCGGACGCAGCGGCTCGAGGGTCTGCGTGTCGTACCAGTTATAGAAATGCTGCCGATAACGCTCCAGACCGCCCATGCTGTCCAGCGACGCCGCAAGCCGGGACAGCATCCGTTCAGTGCTCAAGTAAGCAAAATCGTGAGCGGCCAGGTGGGCGAGCAGCGACATGCCCATATTGGTCGGCGAGGTACGATGGGCAATGGCAGGCCTGGGGCCTTCCTGCACGTTGTCCGGTGGCAGCCAGTGATCCTCGGGCCCGACGTACTGATCGAAGAACGCCCAGGTCTTGCGCGCCAGCAACCGCAGGAAGCGCAAATCATCCGTCGACGGTGCGAACACCGACTGCTTGGGTGCCGAACTGAGCCACCAAGCGATCCAGGGGCCCACTAACCATGACAACAGCAGCGGACTGGCGATGGCCAGCGTCTGCGGATCCTTCACCAGCAGGACCAGTGAGATCAGGGCCAATACCGGCTCGATCCACATCTGGCTATAGAGGCCGGTCAGCCGGTTTTCGGTGGTGCGCTCCACCTCGCGCGAGGGCTGCCATTGCAACAGTCGGCGTCTGCTGAAGCCGATTCGCCAGAGCGAGCGCAGGATGGCGTCAGCGCTGTAGAACATCTCGAAGGGCAGCCAGGCGAGGGTCAGACCAGCTCGGGCGAGGTCTTGTGCCAGATCACCCTGCAGCGCCCTGAGGTATTGCCCATAGGGCACATTAGCGGGGGGCTGCATCAGATCGGTCACCGCTCGCAGCAACGGTTGAATCACCATCAGCCCGATGACTGTCAGGGTCCAGTTCATTGGCTGACTGCTGGCAAACCAGCCCCATGCGAACATCAGCAACAGCGCCAGCGGTTCCAGGCTGCGTCGCAGATTGTCCAGAATCTTCCAGCGTGCCATGACGCTCAGCCTGTTGCGCACCCAGGTGCCGTCGGCGTTGCGCGCCCAGGGCAATGTCCACGGCAGCAGTTGCCAGTCGCCGCGAACCCAGCGATGCCGTCGTTTGACATCGGCACCGTAGCGCGAGGGGTATTGCTCGTAGACTTGCACGTCGCTGAGCAGGCCGGATCGTGCATAACACCCTTCGATCAGGTCGTGACTGAGAATCTGGTTATCCGGCAAGCAACCTTCCAGGGCGCAGGTGAACGCGTCCACGTCGTAGATGCCCTTGCCGATGAAGGAACCTTGCTGGAACAGGTCCTGGTAAACGTCCGATACCGTCCGGGTGTAGGGATCGACGCCGGCATCACTGCCAAACAGCCGGGCGTAGATCGATCGCGTGGCGCTGGTCAGGCTGATGCCCACTCGCGGTTGCAACACCGCGTAGCCGGAAATGATCTGCTCGCCGTCACTGTCGAACAACGGACGATTCAACGGGTGCATCATGGCCGCCACGCATTGGCGAGCGACATCGCGCGGCAGCAGAGTGTCGGTGTCCAGCGTGATCACGTAACGCACCCCGCGCAATGGCGTGATGTCGCCGACGATGGCGTTGAAGCGTTCCTCTCCATGGCCACGCAACAGGGCGTTGAGTTCAATCAGCTTGCCGCGTTTGCGCTCGTGGCCCATCCACACGCGTTCGCTCGCGTTCCAGCGACGCGGCCGATGCAGCAGAAAGAATCGGTCGCTGAGTCCGTCCGCGTATTTTCGGTTGAGCAGGGTGATTGCACGGGAGGCCTGTGTGAGCAGCTCGGCGTCTTGCGGCTGAACCTCTTCAGGCGCATCCAGAAAATCGCTGAGCAACGCGAAATACAGGTTGCTGTCGCGGTTGGCGAGAAAGCGCACTTCAAGACCTTCCACCAGTTCGTCCACATCGGCCAGGCTGGCGATCAGCGTCGGGATCACCACTAGGCTTCGCGCGCGATCGGGAATACCGTTGGCAAAATCCATTTTCGGCAGCGTCGTCGGCAACAGGCTGAACGTCACCAACCAGTTGATCAGGCTGATCGCGAGTCGGCTGGTCATGATCAGGCAGGGAATCGCCATCATCAGAAGCGCCGCATCGGGCATCCCGTCGCGCTGCGCGGAGGCCAGTAAAGGCCAGGCGAAGATGAGCGTCAGAACAGCCACCGGCGCCAGATAAAACATCAGCGGCGACTGCTGCAACAACCGTTTCCAGCGCTCATGAAGCGGAACCCTGGCCTTGAGTCGTCGCTCCAGTGTCGGCAGCCCTGCGCTGATCAGGTAATACCCGACATGGCGGGCCAGCAGTTCGCAGGGGACTGAGGCGGTTCCGGCGGCGGCGAGATTGATCGCGGCGCGGGCAACCTGGATTTCCGAGTGCTGGGGGCTTCTCCGGGCAAGGCGTTCTATGACATGCCGGTAGCTGTCGCGGGTACTGAAATCCATCGCCCGGTAAATTTCTGCCGGGTCTTCATTGAGAATCTGCTCGACATGACTCATCGACTCGACAAACTCGCGCCAGTCCGTGGCGGACAGGAGGCGCAAACTGCCGATGCTGTTGCCGATCGACACCTGATCCGCTGCCTGTTGTTGCGCATCGAGCTGCACCTGGCGTTCGATGCTGGAGCCTGTCTCACTCAGCATCTGCTCCATCCAGTTCAGCGCCAAGGCCAGTGCTGCGCTTTGGCCCTGCAGGCGGCGGGTGAATTCGGCGACAAAGGCGGCGGTCATCGGTGGTGCGGAGCGGGCCATGTCGGCAACGGTCAGCACCACGCTTTTGATGTCTCGCTCCGAGGTTTCGATCAGGTGCTCGGCCCAGTCATCGGCCAGATTGCGCTCGTCGGCGTTGGCCATGACCCGCGAGGCCACGCGCCGCAGGTTTTCGATCAACGCCAGACGCAACATGATCGGTATCGCCCACAGTTCGCCCAGCGCAAGCGGCATCACGGTCTGATAGGAAAAAATGAAGCGGCTCAGGCTTTCCTCATCGACTCGACCGTCGCCATGGGAGATGGTCTCCAGCGCGATGTCATAGACGCGAGGCAACCCCGCCGACGGGCCGTTGATCAGGCGTGGCAACTCACGGCTATAGCCTTTGGGCAGGTGCGTTCGGGCGGTGCGAATGTTTTCCTCGATCAGGTAGTAATTGTCCAGCAGCCATTCCGCTGCCGGCGTCACTCGTCGGCTGGACCCTTGCGCGTTGGTCAGCGCCGCGCAGCTGCGTTTGAGCAACTCCTCGTTGTCATCGAGCCTGTGCAGCATCGAGTCCCGTGCGGACAGCGTGGTCAGGCGATGCTGCCCGGCCAGGGCGATGCCGTGACTGGCCATCTGATCGGCGCTGAAAAGCTCCGAGCGCAATATGGGCTCGTATTTGAATCGGGGTGGAGGAAACAGACGGGTTCGCCAAAAGCCGGACGAGCGAGAAAATACCTTCTGTAGGCGTGTCCATATGCTGTTCATAAGGTCCTGAGCCTGAAACGCATCATACAATTGCGTACTTTTTATTGGTGCACCAACGCATAGCTCCAGTACCGAGCAGCGCTGGGAGGACGTAGCTTTTCAGCTTGAGTGTGGTGACTTGGAGGGCTGTTCGTCTGTTCGCTGGCGAACATAGCGCGCGTTCTTAGGATGTTCCTGGCGGTGTCTGGAGTGACTGCTTCTGGCCGATTTCTGCCGGTCACGACTGACTGAAATCGACCCAGGCTGTGTGAAATTGTTTCAGAGCGAGTTTGACAGTCAGAATCGATGAACAGTTGCTGCTCCCGCAGTGAGTTCTCCTGCGTTCCTTTTCCAGTTCAATGAAGTAACCGCGCCGGATTACCCAGTACCCAAAGCTGATACCCCGACACTGCAGTCATGAGCGCTTTAGCTTCGAGCCGCAGGCGCTCGACCTCCTCGGCCGGCAGCACGCCGTTCGCTTCGTTGTAACGGCGTACTGCTTGCAGAGCCTTGCGCAATAGCGGCTCACCCGCTGCCACCTTCCCAGCAAGGTCGTCCATGCAGTCCTCCAAAGTCGATAATTCTGGAAAATGTAGCAGCCAAATTAAATACGCTGGACTCTGACTAGAACTGGGCTACCAGTGGATCAACTCAGGTTCCACCACCCGGAACCTGAGTTAATACCTGACGCTTAGCTCAACCGAGGATCTCAGTGGCAGTAAGATCCAGGCACTGACGCGCCTTGGTCACCAGTTCATCGATTTCGGCTTTGCTGATCACCAGCGGCGGCGAAATGATCATGGTGTCGCCGACGGCGCGCATGATCAGGCCGTTGTCGAAACAGTGACCGCGGCAGATCATGCCGACGCCCTTGCCCTCGAAACGCTCGCGGGTCTGCTTGTTCTTCACCAGCTCGATCGCACCGAGCATGCCGACGCCACGGACCTCGCCCACTAGCGGATGATCTGCCAGTTCACGCAAACGCTGCTGCAGATAAGGTGCCGTTTCCTCACGCACGCGCTCTAGAATCTCCTCTTCGCGCAGGATGCGGATATTTTCCAGCGCCACCGCCGCTGCCACGGGGTGCCCGGAGTAGGTGAAACCGTGGTTGAAATCGCCACCCTCGTTGAGCATCTCGACGATCTTGTCGCTGACGATCAGCCCGCCCATGGGGATGTAGCCCGAGGTCAGACCCTTGGCGATGGTCATCATGTCTGGCTTGTTAGCGAAGTAGTCGCTGCCAAACCATTCGCCGGTGCGGCCGAAGCCACAGATCACTTCGTCGGCAACGAACAGGATGTCGTACCTGGCGAGGATCTCGCGGATCTTCGGCCAGTAGCTGTCGGGTGGAATGATCACGCCGCCGGCACCCTGAATCGGCTCGGCAATGAAAGCCGCGACCTTGTCTACACCGACTTCGAGGATTTTCTTTTCCAACTGCTCTGCGGCCCAGATGCCGAACTCGTCCGGCGTCATGTCGCCGCCTTCTGCGAACCAGTATGGCTGTGGGATGTGCACGATATCGGGTATCAGACCTCCCTGGGCGTGCATGCCTTGCATCCCGCCCAGGCTGGCACCGGCCACGGTCGAACCGTGGTAGCCGTTGATACGGCCGATGATAACTTTCTTCTGCGGCTGGCCTTTGATCGCCCAGTAGTGACGAACCATGCGCAGCATGGTGTCGTTGCCTTCCGAACCGGAGCCAGTGAAGAACACATGGTTCATGCCGGCTGGCGCGATATCGGCAATCGCCTTGGCCAGTTCCAGCACCGGTGGGTGCGCAGTCATGAAGAAGGTGTTATAGAAGGGCAACTGTTTCATCTGCTTGCTGGCGGCCTGCACCAACTCGTCACGACCATAGCCGACCGCTACGCACCAGAGCCCGGCCATACCGTCGAGGATTTTGTTGCCCTCGCTGTCCCAGATATAGACCCCGTCAGCCTTGGTAATAATCCGTGGCCCCTTCTCCTTCAGCTGTTTGTTATCGCTGAAGGGCGCCAAGTGGTGATCATTGCTCAGTGCTTGCCACTCGAGTGTCTGCGGGTTGCTGACTTGCTTGCTCATAGTTGATTCCTAAAGTCGTACCTGACAAATCTGGAGAACGTTTGCTGTGCCCAACCACGTCAACGCGCGGGAACAGCAAGCTGCCACCTACAGATACCAGCGGTATTCGCGCGCAGCGATCTCTTGCATAAAGGCCAGATGGTCCTGACGCTTGTTTTCGCAGTAGACATCGACAAACTCCGCGCCCAGCCCTTCGCGTATCCGTGGCTCGTGCTGCATGGCACGCACCGCGTCGAGTATTTCCAGCGGGAAGTCGATACCGCTGCTGCGGTCTTCGTTGAGCGGCTCGATCGGTTCATGGCCGGTGACCAGGCCGTTCTCCAGACCAACCAGAATCGCAGCCAGGACCAAGTAAGGGTTGGCATCGGCGCTGGCCAGACGATATTCGATTCGCAGGTTCTGCGGGTCCGACTCGGGAATCCGCACACAGGCATCGCGATCCTCAAAACCCCAGCTGGCCCGCGTCGCGGCGTTCACTGTGCCGCCCAGACGGCGAAAGGCGTTCTGGTTCGGTGCAAAGATCGGCATGCAATGGGGTAGCAGCTCCAGGCACCCGGCAACCGCATGGCGCAACGCCTGCTGATGGTTGGCTGCCAGCAGGTTATTGCCCTTCTCGTCGTAGAGGCTGACGTGCACGTGCATGCCGCTGCCCGGGTGCTGCAAGTAAGGCTTGGCCATGAAGCTGGCGCGGTAACCGTGCTTGAGGGCAACACCGCGAGTGCTGCGGCAAAACAGAGCGGCCCAGTCGGCGGCACGCAGGCCGTCATCGAGGTGACCGAAATTGATTTCGAATTGACCCGGACCCAGTTCGGCTGTGATCACCGTGGTGTCGATGCCTTGGATTCGCGCCGTCTCGACCATTTCATCGAGTACCGGAGAAAAACGCGACAGCCGTTCGATGTGCATATTCGGCTGATCATCCGCATCGTCCGTCAGCAGATCGCGTGGGAACTGTGGTTGTCCATCGCGCAACTTTTTATCGAACAGATAAAACTCCAGCTCGAAGGCCACCACCGGGTGAATGCCTTTGCTGCGCAGGCGATCCAGTACCTGCGCCAGGACTTCCCGTGGCTCGAACTCGATAGGCGTCGCCGTGCCATCGGAAGTAATCAACATCTGCCCCAGCGGTTGTGCTTCCCAGGTCACCGGCTTGAGTGTGCCAGGTATCAAACGACGACGGGCATCCGGGTCGCCGTCGTTGAAGCAGTAGTCGCCAATCTTGAACAGCCCACCCTGCACACCCAGCAGCACGCAGTTTTGCGGCAGCTTCAGAGCGCTGCCGGCGGCAACCTTTTCCAGCATGTCTACCGGGTAACGTTTACCGTAAAAGTGCCCAGGAATATCCAGGGCAATCAGGTCGACGTAGCGGACCTGCGGGTAGCACAGGCGGAACGCACGCACTTCAGCCAACAGGTCTGCACAGACAGCATTCATAGTTGTTTTTCCTTCGATCTTTATAGGTGTCATCAGGTGTAAACCCAAAGAACCCGGGTCGTCTGTTCAGTGAGGTTGCCGTAGCGGAAAAGGGTGTGGCGGGCCAACTGAAAGCTGTCTCCAGGGAACAAGGTGATTGGCTCGTCGTCATCGCCCAGCCATAACTTCAACTCTCCCTCCAGGACGTAACCTCCCTGTTCGGAGCTGTCATTCATATACCGCTCACCACTATTGGCACCGGCCTCCAGCTGGCTTTCGAGCATGGAGAAGGGAGCTGACATCTTCGGTGAGACTAAAATGTCAGTAATACCATTGGCGAAATACAGCGCACGTCGCTCATCCGGTCGAGTCACCCAAGGCAGTTTCTTGGGTTTTGGCAAGCTATAGAAATACGTGGTCGCCACCCCGAGGGTTTCGCTGATCGCCGTCAAATCCGCCACAGTTGGACGTGACAGACCGCGTTCGACTAGCGAAAGAAAATCGACCGTGCAGCCAATTTTGTCCGCCAGTTCCTTCATGGTGCATTTCTTGTGCTCGCGCAGGTCGCGAATAAGGATCGCCAACGCTGCTATTTCTTCTTGTTTGTTCATGCCAAGAGCTCCAAAAGATGGCTCATCGTGCATATTCAACTGACGGGTAATTTGTGCCGCGCGGCATACAGGCAGACCATCTCCATGGCGATGGTCGCGCCGGCCAGCGAAGTCACTTCGGCGTGATCGTAAGGCGGTGAGACTTCCACCACATCCATCCCAACCAGGTTAATACCGCGCAATGCACGCAGGATTTCCAGTGCCTGATGCGTGCTCAACCCGCCGCAGACCGGCGTACCTGTACCGGGTGCAAAGGCCGGGTCGAGGCAGTCGATGTCGAAGGTCAGGTACACCGGGTTATCACCTACCCGCGCACGAATCAGCTCGGCGATAGCCTTCGGTGAGTTGCTGAGAACTTGCCGGGCATCGAGTACCTGGAAGCCCATCGTGTCGTCATTGGTGGTGCGAAGACCGACCTGCACTGAGCGGCCCGGATCGACCAGGCCCTGGCGGACGGCGTGATAGAACATAGTGCCGTGATGGATCCCCTGCTCGCTGTCGTCGGCATCGGGCCAAGTATCACTGTGAGCGTCAAAGTGCACGAGCGACAAAGCGCCGTGCCTCTTCGCATGGGCCTTGAGCAATGGGTAGCTAATGAAGTGGTCCCCCCCCAGAGTCAGCATCCCGCAGCCCGCATCCAGAATGTGATCGGCATGCGCTTCGATGGCGGCGGGAGTCTTCTGCGGCTGTCCATGATCGAAATTGCAATCGCCGTAGTCGATCACAGCCAGATGATCGAAGGGATCAAACTCCCATGGGAAAGGGCGCTCCCAGGCCGTCTGGATCGACGCAGCACGGATTCCCCTTGGCCCGAAGCGAGTGCCTGGACGATTGCTGGTAGCTGTGTCGAACGGTACGCCGCTGACTACCAGATCGACGCCGCTCAAATCACGCGTGTAGCGCCGGCGCATGAAACTGGTGATGCCGCCGTAGGTCGGTTCCGATTGCGTGCCGTAGAGACTTTCACGCGTGAGGGCAAGATCGTTGCCTTGAAATACTTCCACGATGAACTCCTTAATAGTGACTGCGGAAACTAGTCCAGATGCGAGTGCGTTCGCGCTGCATGCGCAGTGGAAGCAGTTGCTCACTGAATAGCCGGGCACGCACTTCCTGTGACGGATAGATGTTCGGATCGCCGCTCACGGCTGGGTCAACCAGAGGGGTGGCGGCGCTGTTGGCATTGGCAAAGAACAGGGTGTTGGTCAGCTCGGCTATCGACTCCGGGCGCAGCATGTAGTCGATGAAGGCGAGCGCAGCCTGCGGGTGCGGTGCGTCCGCCGGGATCGCCATGGTGTCGAACCAGATCAGTGTGCCTTCACGCGGAATGCGGTAAAGCACCTCGAACGGCTGCTTAACCTCGCTGGCACGAGCGGCGGCTGTGGTGGCATCGCCGTTGTAGGTTAGCGCCAGGCAAATCTCACCCTTGGCCAGGTCGTCGATATGCCGGCCAGAGGCGACATAGCGCAGGTTCGGCTGCAACTCGGCGAGCAGTTTCTGCACCTGCTCCAAGTCGGCCTCGTTCGTACTGTAGGGGTCGTGCCCCAGGTAATTGAGGACAATGCTGATCACTTCCTGCGGTGAATCCAGCATGGCGATGCCGCAGTCCTTGAGCTTGCTTGAATATTCCGGCTTGAACAGCAAGTCGAGACTATTCAGCGGCGCATCGGGAATACGCTTCGCCACTGCCTCTTTGTTGAGCCCCAGACCGATCGTGCCCCAGGTGTAAGGCACACCGTAACGATTGCCCGGATCGGAACTGGCAAGGTTGGCCAGCAGGTCGGGGGTGAGGTTGGTGTAGTGCTTAAGTTGTGCCTGGTCGACCGGCTGCAGCGCCTTGGCTTTGATCGCCTGCGCCAGCCCGCTGGAGGCCGGAAACACCACGTCATAGCCGCTGCCGCCGGTTAGCAGCTTACTGCCCAGCGTCTCGGCGCTGTCGAAGATATCGTATTTGACCTGGATACCGGTCTCGCGCTGAAACTCCTTGAGTGCTTGCACCGGAAGGTACTCAGGCCAATTGTAGACATTCAGAACCTTGTCTTCGGCGTGCACGGACAACACGCAACAGAGCGACAAAAGCCAGGGGGCCATACGCATGATTGGGGTCTCTTCAGTTATTTTTATTATTTGGCCGGGACATCCTGCGATGCATTTCGCTTCTGATAAATATGAAGTGTGCTAACTTGGCATCTACCGCTATCAATGTTTGGAATCGCCATGTTCAGTCAAGTTCACGACGTTGATCTTCAGCTTCTTCGGCTGTTTGTCTGCGTAGTCGAGTGTGGCGGCTTTAGCGCGGCTCAAGGCGAACTGGGTATCGGTCAGTCCACCATCAGCACGCAAATGGCCAAGCTGGAGACTCGACTCGGATATCGCCTGTGCGAGCGCGGCAAGTCAGGCTTTCGCCTAACACCCAAAGGTGAGCAGGTGCTTCAAGCTACGCGCAAGCTGTTCACCGCCATCGAACAATTCAAAGGCGAAGCTCAGGGGATGGCAGATAAACTGCTCGGCGAGCTCAAAATCGGTCTATCCGAAGCCCTTGATGTACAGGTGCTGCACCGCGTAGCGCAGGCCATTGGGCGTTTTCGTAAGCGTAACCAGGATGTGCAGATCGAGTTACTCAGTGCCATGCCGGCAGAATTGGAACGGCGCCTGTTGCAGAACCAGCTGCACCTGGCCATCAGCTACTTCTCCGGCCAGCAAAGTGCGCTGAATTACCATCCTCTGTTCAATGAGCAGCAACGACTCTACTGCGGTAAGGGCCACCCGTTATTCGGTATTCCACACCCCAGCCAGATGCAGCTCAGCGCGTGTGACGGAGTGCTCCATCCTTACCGTTTCACAAGTTCGGTCGAACCATTCCAGCCCAACCACAGTAGTGTGAGCACCGAACAAGTCGAAGGAAGTCTGGCCTTTATCCTTTCTGGCGCACACATTGGCTACCTGCCGCGCCACATCGCTGTGCCTTGGCAAGCCCGAGGCCTGTTGCAGGCATTAGGGCCAGAAACGTTAGAATTCAACGTGCAATTCCACTTGGCCAACCATAGTGGCCGCCAACCAAGCGAGGCACAGCAAGCCGTGGTTGAAGATTTACTGATTGCGTTCGCCGAAAACTCTGAGATCTGACTAGATTCAGGAGACGCTCCTGAATGGTGAGGCGCGAGTAGAGACACCAATGTGGTCGAAGATTGGGCTCTCACTATCCCGGCGGCAGTCGTTAACCGCACTTTCTTTTATGGTTAACACCCTCCCGCTACCCAGTTTGACCGGAATTAAAGGGAGGGATGATCGCCCTGGTTCAGAACCTCACTGCCCCCTTAATGCAGCGCTTCCTCGTCTAGATAGTTGCTGAGACATTCAATAAAGGCTAGGAGTTTGCGTGTGTGGCGTCTGTGTGCCGGATAGATCACATGGACTGTAGAACCGAATTGCTCCGGGTCCGGGTCTATATCGGGGAGCAGTTGCACAAGTTCGCCACGCCGCAGATAGGGAGCAGCACTCCACTGTGGACAGAATTGCATTCCCTGCCCATCCAACAGCGCACTAAACAAAAGATCATAGCTATCGCTAGATAGGCGAGGCACCGGCTGCAATATGCGCCGGCGCTCGCCTGCATGGGTCAACCACCAGTAATGCGGGTTCAGTGCAGGGTGTCGATAGATCAACCAGTCATGTTGATCGAACGTTTGCGGTAGGACTTCAAGAGGCTTGCGCTGTAGATAGCGTGGGCTAGCGTAAAGTCGGATACGGTTGACGGTCAGTGGTCGGGCGATCAGATCCGGCCCAACAGGTCCGTCACGCACAGCAAGATCGTAGCTGCCCTCAAGCAGGTCCACGAACTCTTCGGTGAGAACTACCTCAAGACGCATCTGTGGGTACCTATCAAGAAAGCGACAGCACACCGCATTCAGAAACGCCGGAGCGTAGGACGGTGGCGCCGCTACTCGCAAAGTGCCACACATCTCCTGCTGGAGTTGGTCAAGATCTTCCCGAGCTTGCTGCAGCTGAATTAGCACCTGTCGAGCGCTTGCCAGATAGATCTGTCCGGCCTCGGTCAGGGCAATTCGGCGGGTAGAGCGCTCAAAAAGACGTGTGCCTAATTCCGTCTCAAGGTGGGTTACCGCCCGGGTCAGAGCCGACGTGGTTTTGCCCAGGTAGGAAGCCGCGCGCGTAAAACTGCCTTGTTCCGCCGTGGCGACGAACATAGTGATAGCGCCGAGCTGATCCATTCACTTTTACCTTTTTGGAAAGTATGTGTTTCGCTGTTTAAGTATTCTTTACATCGCCTCCATTGGATAGTCTCCCGGATACTCTAATAAAAAAAGGTGTTCGGGCGATGAAGAAGATTCTCAGGGCGACGTTAACCATGGCGATTGCTTTTTCATCTATGGAAAGCATGGCGGCAGTCGATCTGCTTTTGTACAACGGCAAGGTGTTCACCGCCGAGCCGGGTCAGCCCCAGCAACAAGCCATAGCGGTGGCCGATGGCCGGATCCTCAAGGTCGGTAGTGATATCGAGATTCTTTCGCTCAAAGATGCCATGACCCAAGTGGTTGATTTGAAAGGTAAGGTCGTCATGCCAGGCTTTATTGACAGCCACAGCCATGCCATCTTTGGCGGGGTGAAACTCAAGGCGGCCGACCTTGAAGGACAAATGCTGCCCTTCGACGAACTGGAGCAGCGTTTGCGCGCGTGGCGAGATGATGGCAAGGCGCGACACGGCGACATACTCAGTATTGGTGGTTTTCCCTCTACCTACTGGAGTGAAGTGGCTCAACTTGAAAAGCACTTCAATCGCGGTGAATGGGTTGATACACCGATCGTATTCATAGGTTGGGATTACCACACTGGTTGGGCCAACAAGGCGATGCTCAAGCGAGCAGGTATCGATGCCGAGCGGGTCAAGTCGCTCAAGGGCGAAGCCGTGGCGACCATCGGCCACCATGAGGACAGCACTCCCAATGGATTCGTCGCAGATGCCGGATTGTCTGCGGTGATGTCTCAGCTTCCTTCTCCTTCCTTCGATCAGTTGATGGCTGCGGGCCGGGCGGCGCGTGATCTGAACCACAGTCTGGGAATTACTGCCCTGATGGACCCAGCGGCCAATACCATGCCTGGCGATGCGGTATTCGACTTCAAGCCTACAGCACAGACGTTGGGGGTTTTACCTGTCTACAAAGCACTGTCGGAAAAAGGTGAGTTGGAGTTGCGGGTGGCCGCTCTGATGGTTGCCAATCCGAAGAGCAAACCAGCGGATTTGGACGTGCTGAATGAGGTCAGAAAGCAGTTTGTCGGCGTCGATAATCTAAGCCTGCCTGGCATCAAGATATTTGCCGACGGTGTCGCCGAGTTTCCTGCTCAAACGGCATCGTTGCTGACCCCCTATAAAAACTCGAAAAAAGGTGGAGAGCTGTTGATCGACCCCGCTCATTTCGGTGAATTGGTCAGTGCCGCAGATGCCCGTGGCTGGCTGGTCCACGTACATGCAATTGGGGACCGGGCGGTAAGGGAGTCTCTCAATGGGATCGAGAGGGCACGCCATGACAGACAGAGTGGCGTGACACACTCGATTACCCATTTGCAGATGGTCAATCCCAAGGAATTCACCCGTTTCAAACCGCTGAACGTCATTGCTTCCATGCAGCTGTACTGGGCCTCTGCCGACGAATTGAGCATTGATTTACTCAAACCCTACATCAGTGCCATGCAATTCCAATTCATGTATCCGGCGCGCTCGCTGCTGAAAAATGGCGCAACCATTGCCGGTGCCAGCGACTGGCCGATCAGTACCCCCAACCCGTGGAAAGCCATAGGTCAGGCCATCAGCCGCAAAGGCCCCAAGGGAGTGCTCAACAAGGATGAGGATATCGATCGTGAAACGATGTTCTACGCCTACACCCGCAACGCCGCCCGTGCGATCGGTCTAGATAAGGAGATTGGCTCTCTCGCCGCGGGCAAACAGGCTGACCTGATCATCCTCGATCGCGATGTGTTCAGCGTGCCCGATGAGCAATTGGCTGACACCCAAGTGCTCAAGACCTACTTTTCCGGGCGCGAAGTCTACAGCCACCCATAACCCCCCAACGTATGCCTGACCTGTGCCCTTCGGGGCACGGGAAGAACGAAGTCTTGCCTGCCAATAATAATAAACAGGATTCGACCTATGCATCGCCTTGCCCTTACGACCGCTGTCTGCTGCACGCTTATGCCTTTTGCTGCCTGGGCTGTGCCGCTGACTGACGACCTGCAACTGGAGCTCAAGCCGCAGGTGGTCAGCGATTACCGCAGCCGCGGATTGTCCATGACACTTGGCGACCCCGCTGCGCAGTTGGAAGCCACCTTGATACACAGTAGCGGTGCTTACGCGGGTGTCTGGACCTCAAACGTCGACTTTGGAATGAACCTGAAAACGCGACTTGAACAAGATTACTACGCAGGCTTTTTCATTCCATTCAATGACGATGTCAGCCTTGATGTGGGGTATCTCAAGTACACCTATGCCAAGGAAGCACAGTTCAACATGAGTGAGGTCTACGCCATCCTCAAAGCCTACGGCTTCAAGTTCGGCAGTTATTACTCCAACGACTTGAAGAACTTTGTAGGGAAAGACCAGGACACGCTCTACACCTACTTGGGGTACAACCATGAGATTGTGGATCAGGTCGGTCTGGAGGTCCGCTATGGCCGTTTCGACTTCAAGGATGATGTGTTTTTGTCAAACAGTGGCAAGGCTCGAGGTGATTATCACGAATGGGAAGCCAAGCTGACCCGCAGCGCATTTGGGGTCAACTGGGGCCTTAGCTACGTCGACACGGATCTTTCCGAGAGCGAGTGCGCGAGTTACTACGGTTACACCGACGTCTGCACGGCGACCGTGGTAGTCAGTGCCAGCAAGACATTCTGATCAAAACCTTCAGTTAAGAAACTTGCACTGTTGAATGCTTGCAGGTTTTTCGGGCGGTGCTTTTGCGCCGCTTTTAAAGGCTGGAAGGGACATAGATTTATTTCCGCGTTCTAGGTGTCTGTTTCGGAGTTTGGCATCGGGGCAGATGCCTGAACGAGGCGCCACAATCAGCGTGCGAGTATCGGTAGCTGGACTCTTTAAAAAAACAAGATAGGAGATTTCGATGTACTTGACCCAAGGGTTGCATCGCCATATGCAACAGCGTCCTGAAACACCGGCCATTCGTTACCAAGGTCGTAGTCTGAGCTTTGCCCAGTTGGGCGACCGAGTCGCCCGTCTGGCCGGCGCACTAAAAGACCTGGGCGTGACCAGCGGCGAGCGGGTGGCGATGCTTTCGCTAAACTCGCAGCGTTACATCGAATACTATCTGGCGGTCCCTTGGGCCGATGCCGTGCTCAACCCGGTGAACATCCGTTGGAGCGCTGCGGAGATCATTTATTCATTGGACGATTCTGAAACCTGTGTACTGATCGTCGACGACAGTTTCCTGGATCTGGCAGGAAAAATCAGTGCTGCTGCGAAAACCCTGCGTCTGATGATTTATGCCGGCGAGGGCGAAACCCCGTTGGGCATGCTCAACTACGAAACGCTGATCACCCAGTATGAGCCGGTCGAAGATGCCCTTCGTGGTGGCGATTCTCTGCTGGGCGTCTTTTATACCGGTGGAACCACGGGCTTCCCCAAAGGGGTAATGCTCAGTCATAACAATCTCGTTTTATCAGCCTTGGCCACTTTCAACCAGACCGGGATCGGACCTCAGACTATCTTCTTGCATGCCATGCCGATGTTCCATATAGCCGATCTGTCGGCAATGGTCTCACTGTTCATTAGCGGCGGTACGCATGTGGTGTTATCAACCTTCAAACCGCAGGAGGTACTTGAATGCATCGGCCTGGAACGGATCAGCAATACCAGGCTGGCGCCGACCATGCTGCAGATGCTCCTCGATTGGCGCGAAGTCAATCCCGCTGCGGCCCAACTTGATCTGAGCGCGCTAAGGAAAATCACTTATGGCGCTTCGGCAATCTCTCCGGCACTGCTCGACCAAGCCCGCCAGTCCTTTTCGGCAGCCGACTTCATCCAGGGCTACGGCATGACCGAACTGTCTCCCTTCGCATGCATCCTCAATGCCGAGTATCACTGCGAGGAGCATCAGCGCAGCGGTAAGATGTACTCGGCGGGGGTGCCGGTCAACTGCGTTGAAATCCGTATCGTTGATGCCGAAGATCGGGAGGTGCCGCGTGGCACCGTGGGGGAGATCGTCGCACGCGGGCCTAATGTCATGCTCGGTTACTGGAACAACGTGCAAGCCACTGCCGAAGCGCTGCGAAACGGCTGGATGCACACTGGCGATGGCGGCTACATGGACGAAGATGGCTTCGTCTATATCTGCGACCGGCTGAAGGACATGATTGTGAGTGGCGGGGAGAACATCTATACCGCCGAGGTCGAAAACGCCATCGTCAGACTTCTGGCCGTTACCCAAGTCGCAGTAATAGGCATTCCCAGCGACAAGTGGGGCGAGACGGTTCACGCAGTGATCGTTTGCAAACCTGGAGCACGCATCTCCGAGCAAGAGGTTATCGCCCACTGCCGCGAATGTATCGCCGGTTACAAGGTTCCGCGTAGTGTCGAGTTCCGGGAATCGTTGCCATTGTCCAGTGTCGGGAAAGTGTTGAAAACCGAACTGCGCAAGCCGTTCTGGGAGAACCGTGCTCGTCAAATTGCCTAGAACGTCGGTGCGCATTGCAGCGATTCGCTGACTCGAACCGCGATAAATCGCATTGGCAGTAAAACTGACGAAGTGCTGATTCAGAAGACTGGTTCGACTTGGCATTGTCTGCACCTTGGATACGGTGCAGATCATCAGGCGACACGCAGCCATAGCTAGCGAAGGCTCTCCCATGGCTTTTTCGGCTTGGCTGCAATTGCAGTGGGAAAAGTGCTTTAGGTCATGACAAGTTTTGGTATTTAACGTGCAACAGCGACAGCATCCCTAGAAGGCATCAGTTATTTAGGGGCACGCCCTGAACCTAGTAGCCGCAAATAAACAGGCAGAATTGTTGTTGTCGACAGACTGCTTTTGGCCGATAACAGCTTGTCGCGAAGGGCGGCAATCGACCCTTTGTCGCCTCCCGACTGATCACACCTTTTAGGGTGTCTACTTCTAGTCAGGCCCTGTACGTACAGAGGGGAGCGCGCGATGAGCAACGAACAGGTGGCACCTGAGACGAAAGGCGTTACGGTGAAGTTACTGGCAACGATTGACCTGGGGCCTGAGATCGAGGGTATGGCAGGGCGCCAACTTAGAATGCGCAGGGTGACCATCGAGCCTGGAGGCGTCTTCGGGCCGATTCACAACCATACAGACAGACCAGGCACCGTCTACATTCTGCAAGGAACGATCACTGACCATCGAAATGGAGTCGCCACGGATTATGGTCCGGGAGTGGGCTGGCCCGAGGACAGGAACACCACACACTGGCTTGAGAACAGAGGCACGATAGCGGCGGTGGAGATCTCGGTCGATATTGTCAGGCAAGAGTAAGCTCAGGACCAAAAGGGACCACCCATTAGCCGGTCTCAAGTCAAGGCTTGCCTCAACAGTAGGGGGCCTGAAGCGTCAACGATAAACTGTCTGCCAGGCGCCTGGCCTGCTGAGTCGCGTCCTCACGCGCGCGCCGATCAACGTCTTCCCCCAGGATGGTTTTCTCCACAATCACCGAATGCACATCCGTGACGCCGATAAATTTCAGCCAGGCTTCCACGTAGGGCTTCTGGAAATCGAAGCGCTCCGCCGGTGTGATCGACTGCGCCGAAAAATCCAGGCCGCGGGCGTACATCACCACGGCGAGTTTGTTGTGCAGCATGCCTTCCAGACCGCGTTCCGGGTCGACGCTGAACAGGATGTCTTTCTGCGATACCAGGTCTATGAAGTGCTTGAGTTTGTACGGGATGCTGAAATTCCACAGCGGTACGGACATCACGAGTACATCCGCGCGGGGTTCAGGTGACTTGCCAACTCTTTTAACGTGTTCCAAGTGTCTTGTTGTGCGGGGGTCAACGGCGTGCCATTGAGCCCGGCGTATTTGGCCTCCATGGCCAGATCATCGAATTCCGGCAGAACCATGTTCCAGAGGTCGAGGGTGATGACTTCGGTGTTCGGGGTGTTTGCTTGATAACGCACAATGAAGCTGCGGGCGACTTCCAGGGAAGCCGAACGCTGTTTGCGTGGAGAACACTGAATATGGAGAAGAGTCGTCATGGCACACCTTGAATGATGGGGCAGGGCAGGTGGGAGCATTGCAACATAGTTGGATTTGAAATATAAATCGTAAATTCACACTCAATTGATCACGTATAAAACTATGTTCGATGCTCTGCTGCTCAAGACATTTGTCACCGTCGTCGATGAAGACGGCTTCAGCCGTGCAGCTCAGAAGCTGCACCTGACTCAGTCGGCGGTCAGTGGCCACGTGCGGCGATTGGAAGAACAGATTGGTAAACCCCTGTTGACGCGCACCACCCGTTCCCAGCAACTGACTCCCGATGGCGAGCGCCTCGTCTCTTATGCGCGCACGATCCTCGCGCTGAACCGTGATGCCTGGACAGACCTGACACGCACGCCGTTTCACGGGCGGCTGCGGATCGGGGTGTCCGAAGATTTTGTCGAGTCTCGATTACTGCGCACTGTTCAGGATTTCGCAGCGCAGTACCCCGGGATGGAGATCGAGGTGCAGGTAAGCATTCCGGGTACGTTACTGGCGCTGATGAAGCAAGGGCATCTGGAGGTGGTCATCGGTTCGCTGTGCGAAACCAGCGAAGCGGGGCTGTTGCTATGGCAAGAACCGCTGGTGTGGGCCTGGTCGGCGCAACCCGTCGCCCGGTTACCCACGCCGTTGCCGCTGGCCCTGTTCCCCGAGCCGTGCCCTTATCGCGAGGCCGCGCTGACGAGGCTGGCGCAGGCGGGGATCGCCCAACGCACGGCGATGTTGTGCAGCAGCACTGCCGGGTTGCGGGCGGCCGCCCTGGCAGGCTTCGCAGTAGCGCCCATGCCACTCAGTCAGTTGGGGCAAGGATTGGCGGTTGTTGGGGTAGAACAAGGGTTGCCGGATTTGCCGGATGCGCAATGTCGGCTGTTCACCTCGCCTGACGCGGATCAGGCGATTGTGGCAGCGGTCACTCAGCTGATTGTGGAGTATTGCTCCACGCGCAGGGCCTGATTGTCATTTCAAGGGTCTGCTTGAACGTTTCGGGTAGCGACCTCTAATACGAGTCAGTGATTGCGAGCCCGAACAACAGCATTGCAGGGCCGCACCCGAAAGGTGGGGAGGCCGGCCAGATGATTCTCAGATTTATTTTACTGCGCACGTTTTATGGCACTGGCGAGCGCTGCGGCTTCGCTGCGTAACGCATCAAATCTTGTGTTCAACTCGACATACCCGGGCTTCCAGGCCCAAACACCATCGACGTGGTGTTGCCCAAGGATCAGGTCATTGAACGAGCCCATTCCGCCAAAGGCTGACAACAAGTATTCAACCCGTAGTAATCAGAGTTCATCAAGTGTGCCTTGGCTTTGCGCATCCACTGGCTCCAGTCAGTGGCTCCATCGCTTTCAAGTACGATGGCGAGTTGATCCAGAACATCGATCAATTGTTCAGTCATTTGACCCATTTTTGAGTTCATCCAAACTGTGGAACGATGGATTTTCGGCCATTGGGAAGTTGACCATGCGATGACCTCCGCTTCAGCCATTTGCGCACACAATCCTTGATTTCGCTCGGAGCTGGCAAGTCCGATGGATATTGGCGCACCTCTTTGTTTGCGGACACAAAAAACGGGCGCAGTCACGGCGCCCATTTTCGTTTATTCCGCTGCTTGAGCCCGTAAGCGCCGGCCGATCACGTCCATCAAGTCACAGCCATCGCGCAATGGCATTGCCAGCAGTTTGGAGAAGTCCGACAGCACTCACCGTGTCGCAACCGAGTTCGGCGCGGTAGGCGATGTTTTCCGGCCCTGTACTATCCTCCTCAGCTAACAGTCGAAGGTCATGGACAGGAACTCTAATGGACATCAAGGCGTTTTGTACTGCTCATAGCATTGATCTAGGTAACGCAGCAGTGTCGTTACAAGGAGGGAGTTTTAGTCTTGTTGAGCTCAAAACCTCTCCAGTCGCATTTCTACTTCTTGCAGAGGACGACTACGAGCGCGGTGGGCTTTCTGCATTGATAAACGCGACGACGAATGCAAAGCGAGCAATCGTTAGCCAGATGGATCAACTGCTGGTCTCATTTGGGTTTGGTTCATTTAGATGGGATGTCCCACGCAAAGTTGAAAAGCTGCTCGCCATGGGGCTTCTAGCTCCAACCCTGCTCCGGAAAATCGTCAAAATGCGTAACACGCTTGAGCATACATATCAGGCACCGAGCCTTCTGGACGTTGAGGAAGCAATGGATGTGGCAGCACTTTTCGTCATGTCGGCGACAGCGTTGTTTATCCCTTTTGAAGATGAACTGCAGTTTTCACTTTATGACCGGGTGGATTCCGAAATTCCGGCTAGGTACATACTCGTCGGACTTAACACGGAGGAAGGTGCGGTTTTTTACACGGCTTATGCGTATGAAACTGCATCACCTAGAGATGTATGCATAGGTGAGTGCAAAATCCAATCGGGCCACGCTCTATTCGATTCGATGGTCAAGCTGTCCGCTTCGTTGATGCTGCGATACAAGGTTGACCAAGCGCTTAAGGGCTTTGAAGAAACGTATGCAGCTTTGAAGTGAGTGCTGGAGGGCAGAGGATCGCCAATGCATTTGTTGGCTATCTGTCAGCTTTTGGCCGGGATTAATTATTCAGCCACGTGGTTTACCAATCTGTGCCACTCACGTTTCCGGACAAAAAAAACGGGCGCCGAGCGGGCGCCCGTTTTCATTTACTCCGCCGCCTGCGCCCTCAAGCGTCGGCCGATCACATCCATCAAGTCACAGCCATCGCGCAACGGAATGGCCAACAGTTTGGAAAAGTCGGATAGCACCACCGTGTCGCAACCGAGCTCGGCGCGGTAGGCGATGTTTTCCACAACCTGTGTGACCGTGCGGATGCGGTAGTCGGCCATGGCTTGCAGGACGTCGAGTGGGGCTTGGGTGTCGATGAGCAGGGAGGCCGGGATCAGGTCGATTCCGGTGAGGGGCATGTATCTTTCCATAGGTGAAACTCCGAATCAGATTTATGAGAACTGACCCGATCTGCAGGTCGCCAAACCTGGTCGCTGAGTGAGCGGCGGGGTGACTATAGATTTTTTCTCTGCATGGGGGATAGGAACGATTTCCGAGGTTGCTGTAGGACCGGTATGGAAAGCAGGTGTGATATTGGAGAGCACTTGGGCTCCCCAAAAAAACGCAGCATCGCGATCTTTGAAGGCAGGCAACTTTCGCCGGAAGTAGTCTTTGGCGAACGGCCGGTTGAATCCACAACCCATAGCAGACGTTGCAGCGCGTCGAGTCTAGAACGCTCAGCTTTTATATTTCAGCGCCTCCACCAATGCAGAAAAGGCGGGAGACGCCTGGCGTCTGTTGGGGTAATACAAATGGTAACCCTGAAACTCAGGGCACCAGTCGGCCAAGACTTCTTTGAGTCGGCCGTCGGCCAGATATGGTGCTACCAATTCCTCTGGTACGTAGGCCAAGCCAACGCCATCAACGGCGGCATTGAGTACATGCATGATGCTGTTGAAAACAAGTTGTCCATCTGCCTTGACGGTAAAAGCCTGGCCATTCCTTTCAAATTCCCATGCGTAGATCGCCCCTGATGGTCTGTGTCGGATATTCACGCAGTCATGCCCGGTTAACTCATGGGGGGTTGTTGGTGCCGGGTTGCGTTCGAAATATTCTGGAGAGCCCACCACAGCCAACCGCCAATCCGGCCCTATGCGAACGGCGATCATGTCTTTGCTGATCGATTCGCCCATGCGAATGCCAGCATCAAATCGCTCCTCGACCACGTTGGTGAATCCATAGTCGACGTAGAACTCCAGTGTGATATCCGGGTAGCTCTTCAGGAAGCTTGCAAGCATCGGCCGAATGCACAACTCAATCTGATCATCAGTACAGGAAATACGAATCGTGCCACTGGGCTTGTCCCGCAGCTCGCCCAGCGCTTCAAGCTCGGCGGTGATCTGATCAAAAAGCGGAGCGATCGAGCGCATCAATCTTTCTCCCGCCTCTGTGGGCGACACGTTGCGTGTCGTGCGGGCCAGCAGTCGTATCCCCAGTCTTTGTTCAAGTGCCCGGATCGTATGACTCAGCGCAGAAGGAGTAATGCCCAGTTTGGCGGCGGCTTTCGTAAAACTTTGATCTCGCGCCACCGCCAGAAAAGCTTGGAGGTCGTTGACTTTGGTATTGGCCATTACTGAGTTTTTCTCAAAACTACATGAAGATTACGCCTACTAATCAAGATATCTCTAATCCGTCAAGCTCTGTCACCTATCTGGAACGGAGTACTGATGATGAGCGAGACACCTGTAACCCTCCTTGAAGCTACAGAAGCCTTGGACTCTCAAGGGCTTGATCGGCGCGCATTTGTAAAGGCCACCGGCGTCAGCATTGCGGCTCTGGGCGTCCTTTCAGTCGCAGGCGGTTCTGCCTTAGCAGCTGACTCGAAAAGCGCTGTCAGCCCGCCGGAAGGCGCCGACAATTTTTACAAAAGCGACAAGGTCACCGTGCAAAAGGTGACCTTCAAGAACTCATACAATCTTCAAATTGTGGGCAATCTTGTAACGCCCAAAAATCTGGCTAGAAACGCTAAAGCGCCTGCAATTATCGTCGGTCATCCCATGGGAGCAGTCAAAGAGCAAAGCTCCATGCTCTATGCACAAAAGCTGGCGGAACAAGGCTTCATCACGCTGGCGATTGACTTGCCTTTCTGGGGAGAGAGTGAGGGCCTGCCTCGTAACCAGGTTGCCCCCGAAATGTATGCCGACGCATTCAGTGCCGCCGTTGACTACCTTGGCACGCGGGACTTTATCGATCGCAACCGTATCGGCGTACTGGGTATCTGTGGCAGCGGTGGCTTTGCCATCAGTGCGGCCAAGATGGATCTGCGTTTGAAAGCCGTGGCCACCGTCAGCATGTACGACATGGGCGCCGTCACCCGTCATGGTCTGAGGCACTCAGTGACTGTCGAGCAACGCCAGGCCATGCTCGCCAAAGCCGCCGAGCAACGCTATGACGAGTTCTCTACCGGAACATTGCAATTTCTGAACTATCTGCCTGCGCAGCCTGGCAAGGAAACCGACCCGGTAACTCGCGAGTTTTGGGACTTCTATCGCACGCCACGCGGCATCCATATCCCTCATGGCAGTACGTTGGAACTGACGCAAAATCGCGCCTTGACCAGTGAAGTCAGGTTCGTGAATTTCTATCCATTCAACGATATCGAAACGATTTCCCCGCGTCCGCTGCTGTTCATATCTGGCGATCAGGCGCACTCCAGAGAGTTCAGCGAGGACGCCTACCAACGCGCCGCCGAACCTAAGGAACTGGCCTGGGTTCCCGGCGCGGGTCACGTGGATCTGTACGACCGCGTGAACTTGATTCCCTGGACCAAGCTCACCGCCTTTTTTACCCGGCACCTGACGGTGGTTGGCTAAAAGGCCAGTGCTTCAGCCAACAACTATTTGATGAGAGGTTTTTGAATGACGGCTCAAGTATTCGACACCCCGGCAGGTGAGGCCCTCGGCACGCCGGGGACTGGGGAACTGCCGGCTTACTGGAGTGGCATCTTTGCGATGACACTGTGCGTATTCGCGCTGATCGCCTCGGAGTTCATGCCTGTCAGTTTGCTCACGCCGATTGCATCGGATCTGCAAATCAGTGAAGGACTGGCCGGGTATGGGATCGCCATCTCCGGCGCCTTCGCGGTGCTGACAAGCCTTTCGATTTCCAGGCTAGCGGGTTCAATGGACCGCAAGACGCTGTTGCTTCTACTGACCGGGATTATGTGTGTGTCAGGGCTGGTGGTCGGTCTGGCGCCGAACTATACGGTGTACATGATTGGTCGTGCGCTGATCGGCGTGGTGATCGGCGGATTCTGGTCGATGTCGGCGGCAATGGCCATGCGCCTAGTACCTGCCCATAGCGTGCCCAAGGCTCTGGCAATCTTCAACGGCGGCAATGCTTTGGCAACCGTAGTGGCCGCACCACTGGGAAGCTATCTGGGGAGTGTCATCGGTTGGCGGGGTGCTTTTTTCTGCCTTATTCCGGTAGCGATCATCGCGTTGATCTGGCAGTGGATCAGCCTGCCAGCTATGACGGCGGCGCCGCGCAAACCGGGCGCTGGCAATGTCTTCCGATTGTTTAAGAGCCCATTGGTCAGTTTCGGCATGTTGAGTGTGGGCATTTTCTTCATGGGGCAGTTTGTATTGTTCACCTATCTGCGCCCGTTCCTGGAAACCGTCACTGGTGTAGATGTCTCTATGCTGTCAATAATTCTGCTGGTCATCGGCGTGGCGGGTTTTGTCGGGACCATTCTGATCGGTACTTTCCTGAAAACCGGCATGTACCGTGTCCTAGTCTGCATTCCACTCTTGATGGCTGCCATTGCGCTTTCCTTGATTGTTTTTGGCGGGGGAGTCATGGCAGCTTTTGTATTGCTGGGGATGTGGGGTCTGATCGCGACAGCGGCACCTGTGGGGTGGTGGTCGTGGTTGGCCAAGGCTTTGCCCAACGATGCTGAAGCCGGTGGCGGCCTGATGGTGGCAGTCATTCAGCTATCCATTGCGCTGGGCTCTACCCTCGGCGGGCTGCTGTTCGACGGGAGCGGTTATCGCATGACATTTCTCGCCAGTTCTATCCTGCTGGTACTCGCCGCAGTGACGACCTTTTTCACATCGCGAAACCGGGTTTAATAGAAGGAAGATTTGAGTAAGGCAGGCAACTGTCCGCAATTTGTCAGATCGGATTTGATCCAACGTCCGCTATTCGCCCAGGTTGTGTAAAAACACATCCACGTTTTGATGGTCTGCGCTTCTCCGCAAAATCTGCAGTCGTTCGGGCCGTTCAGCAGATCTGGAATTTACGCAGGAGCACGATTTTTGGCTCAATTTAAGATACTGCCGGCGCTCAAAAACGTTTTTACACAGCCTCGGCCGAAAGCGAACATTACTCATGCTGTCCAAATCTGCGCAATCGAACGGGTGGTGCCCAGTCCTCTAGCGTAGAATTTGCAAACCGCGATCGCACCCGAGACGGACCCTCAATGCAAACCCCCACCACCCAACACCCACTCTGGAAAACCTACCTCCTTTTCCTGGCCCCCATGGTCCTCTCCAATTTCCTCCAATCCATGTCGGGCACCATCAACAGCATCTACATCGGCCAAATGCTCGGCACCCAAGCCCTGGCTGCCGTCTCGGGTATGTTCCCCATCGTCTTCTTCTTCATCGCCCTGGTCATCGGCCTCGGCGCGGGTGCGGGGGTGCTCATCGGCCAAGCCTGGGGCGCGCGTGAGCCGCATCTGGTGAAAACCATCGCCGGCACAACGCTGCTCTTGGGCGCAATGATCGGACTGACAGCAGCCGTACTCGGCAGCGTATTCGCAAGGCCCGCCCTGCAAGGCCTGGGCACACCGGCCGACGTTATCGACGACGCCGTGTCCTACGCCCACGTGATGATGTGGATCATGCCGTCGCTCCTGGTCTACGTGCTCTTCACCCAACTGCTGCGCGGGGTGAGCGATACGGTGTCGCCGCTGATTGCGTTGGTGGTGTCGACGTGTATCGGGTTGGCGCTGACGCCGGCGTTGATTCGGGGTTGGTTCGGGTTGCCGATGATGGGGATTCAGAGTGCGGCGTATGCGGGGTTGGCGGGTAATTTGTCGGCGATGGGGTGGCTGGCGTGGCGGTTGATTCGCAAGGGGCATCCGTTGGCGCCGGATCGGGAGATGTTTGCGGCGATGCGGCTGGATCTGGTGATTCTCGGCAAGGTGTTGCGCATCGGGCTGCCGACCGGGTTGCAGATGGTGGTGTTGTCGGTGTCGGAGCTGGTGATTCTGGCGCTGGTGAATCAGCACGGTTCGCAGGCGACGGCGGCGTATGGCGCGGTGACGCAGATCGTCAATTATGTGCAGTTCCCGGCGCTGTCGATTGCGATCACGGCGTCGATCCTCGGTGCTCAGGCGATTGGGGCAGGGCGGCTTGAGCGCATGGGGCCGATTCTGCGCACGGGGCTGTTGATCAATGTGTGCCTGACCGGTGGGTTGGTGGTGTTGGGTTATCTGTTGTCGCACTGGTTGCTGGGGTTGTTCCTCACGGATGATTCCACCCGGGCGATGGCGGAGCATCTGTTGCACATCATGCTGTGGAGTCTGTTGGTGTTCGGTTTCCAGGCGATTGTCGGCGGCATCATGCGCGCCAGCGGTTCGGTGCTGGTGCCGATGGCGATTTCGATTTTTTGTGTGGTCGGGGTGCAGTTGCCGGTGGCGTATGTGCTGGACGGGCACTTCGGGTTGCAGGGTGTGTGGATGGCGTTTCCGGTGGCGTATCTGGGGATGCTGGCGTTGCAGACGGCGTATTACAAAATGGTCTGGCAGCATCAGAAGATCGAGCGGTTGGTGTAGGCGGGCGGACTTGCTGTCGGCCACCTTCAGACTGACAATCTCTGGTGACCGTATGATGCGAACCGACAGGCGTGATCGCCTGAGGAGGTTTTCAAATGAGTCCCTCATCACCCACCATCCTGCAGGACCGGGCAGCAGCCGGGCGACGTCTGGTGGAACCGCTGCTCAAATACGCTCATCGCCCCGATGTCATCATCCTCGCCTTGCCCCGTGGCGGTGTGCCGGTGGCCTATGAAGTGGCCGCTGCACTGGACGTTCGTCTGGACCTGATGCTGGTGCGCAAGCTGGGTGTTCCGTCTCATCAAGAATTTGCCATGGGCGCTATCGCCAGCGGCGGCATACAAATCCTCAATGAACAGGCGCTGCGGGTTCATCCGATTGACCCGGCCACGTTCGATGACGTGGTCGCACGGGAAACCCGGGAGCTGCTTCGCCGCGAGCAGGTTTACCGGGGAACGCGCACGCCTGTGCAACTCAAGGATCAGGTGGTGATCCTGATCGACGACGGCCTGGCGACAGGCGCCTCGATGATGGCGGCGATCCACGCGGTGCGTGTGCACGCGCCGTCTTGCATCGTCGTCGCCGTGCCAGTGGCGCCGATTGAGACGGCGGAGGCGCTGCGCAGTGAGGTGGATGAGCTGATATGCCCGATCATTCCCGACTGGATGATGTCGATCAGTCGTTGGTACATGGACTTTACCCAGACCTCGGATGCCGAGGTCATCAGGCTGTTGCAGCGGGCGTGGCTGCGAGAGTCCAGCGCCACTCAGCAGCGTTCTGTGTGAGCGATGGGCTGCGGTTCGCAATGCGGCCCATTTTTTTGTTCGCTTGAAAGAGCCGGTGCGATTGCAGGCGCCAAGATCGCAGCCTTCGGCAGCTCCTACATTGGATCGGCGTACACCTGTAGGAGCTGCCGCAGGCTGCGATCTTTTGATCCGCTGATGCTTGACTCTGTCCCACGGGACAGAGCCTAAGGTCGTCCTCGCCAAAACGGATGTTTGTTCAAGCGAGGGGGACAGTTGTATGAGTCAGTTATGTCTGGTCACAGGCGCCAATGGGCATTTGGGCAATACGTTGGTCAGAGCCTTGCTCGATCAGGGTTACCGAGTCCGCGCCGGGGTTCGTGATGTGAACGATTCGGCAGCGTTCGAAGGGCTGGACTGCGAAAGGGTGTATGCCGAACTGCTCGACGAAGCGGCCATGCTCGAGGCGTTGAAAGGGGTCGACGTGCTGTTTCAGGTCGCGGCGGTGTTCAAGCATTGGGCGAGGCATCCGCACGCCGAGATTATCGAACCGAATGTGGAAGGAACACGCCGCGTTTTGCAGGCGGCGGCGAAGGCCGGGGTCAAGCGCGTGGTGTATGTCAGTTCCGTTGCGGCCATCGGTCAGAACGGGCAGAAGCTCGATGAAGAGCACTGGAATGACGAGGACGAGAATGCCTATTACGCGTCCAAGATTCTGTCGGAGCAAATGGCCTGGCGTACGGCGCAGGCCCTGAACCTTTGGATGGTCTCGGTGTTGCCCTCGGCGATGATCGGCCCCAACGCGGCCAAGCTGACTGACACCATGAAGTTTGTCGATTCGGTCAGGCGGCGGCAAATGCCTCTGGACCCGGGCTTTCATTTCAATTTTGTCGACGTGCGAGATGTCGCCCTGGGGATGATCCTCGCGGCAGAAAAAGGCCGGTCAGGGCAGCGCTACATTCTGGCGAATGAGTGGTCCTCTTCACTGGCCGAGATCATTGATGCCGCGAACGTGGTTTCACCTGGCTATCGCCCACCACCGCCAGCACCCAAATGGCTGTTGGTCGCGGTGGCGTGGATGCAGGAGCGTTGGGCCGGGTTGACCGGTCGGCCAGCCCAACTGTTGCTCAGTCAGGTCAGGATGTTCCACGGCGTCAAGCAGGAATACGCCATCACCAAGGCCAGGACCGAATTGGGCTTCCGTCCACGAGCGCCGGAAGTTGCCCTGCAATCGACGTTTATCTATCTAGGCCAGTGCTCGACGCATCGCTATGAGGCGTTATCACTGCGCCCGGTTCAAAAAGGCAATTGATCTCGCTTTTGAGTTCGCTGAGGTGATCAGCCAAGGTCAGCAAGTCGGCTATTTTCCCGAAGACTTGTTGGCGCTTGAGGTCGATCGCTTCGTTGGCCAGTTCCACGGGAAAGGCTTTCAGTGTGTTCTTTGCCGCGATGAGAGGCACCATCTCGGCGAGCTTGAAACCGGCGACCTGTGCCCGGCGGATCAGGCGCACGAGCGTGAGGTGATGTGAGGTGTAAACGCGATATCGACCCTGGCGATCCGGTTCCGGGATCAACCCCATCTGTTCGTAAAGTCGAATGGCTTTCGGGGTGCAGCCGGTGAGCCCGGCGAGTCTTCCAATGAACATCAGCAATCCTTCTCGCCATGCGAGTCGCTATCGAAAATCCGGGCGTCATCCTATCGCAGCCCGATTTGCTTGCAAGCCGTTGCCTGTGAAGAGCTGATACCTGAACGATGAGAGCGGGTTCAGTTTCGCTGAACCGGCTGATCATCATCGCCAGCGACTCAAGAGGGATGTGCGGCCTCTAGCCAATCTTCAAACCGGGTCGCTCCGACAATGGGGCTATCGCCTGGCGTGAGGGACTTGTCATTGATCGGGGCGCCAAAGTAAGGAACCGTGTCATCCGGGACGGCTTCGCGCGGGTCCTTGGTGTGTTTCAGGTACTCACTCACAAACTCGACAATGGGTTGGCGATCCGGCCCGGCCACTTCCACGGTCTGATTGATCGGCGGTTTTTGAGCGATAGCCGTCAGTGCGGCCGCGACATCGACCGAGGCCACCGGTTGCAACGCGGCGGACGTTAAATGGATGGTGTTGCCGTCCTCGCGACCTGAGTAAGCAATGGCACCAATGAACTCGAAGAACTGTGTGGCCCGCAGGATGGTGTAGGGAACGCCTGACGCCTTGATGAGTTTTTCCTGGGCCATTTTGGCCCGGAAGTAACCACTGTCGAGCATCCGTTCGGTGCCGACGACTGACAGGGCAACATGGTGTTGGGTGCCGGCTACCTTCTCGGCAGCGAACAGGTTATGCCCGGCGGTCTCAAAGAAATGCAACGCCGCATGATCCTCAAATGAGGGGGAGTTGGCCACGTCGACCACCACGTCGGCGCCCTTGAGCGCGTCCGCCAGGCCTTCGCCGGTGATGACGTTGATGCCGGAACTCGGTGACGCTGATATGACTTCATGCCCCAGATCCTGGAGGTTCTTGCAGACTTTGCTGCCGATCAGCCCGCTTCCTCCAATGATGACGAATTTCATGGCCGGTCTCCCGATGCGGTGAGTTGGGACAGTTATTAAACACCCTGACAGCGGCCGTATCGGGCGGTCCTTCGCGTTGCCAGACAGGTGGTCGGAAGTCTGAGCGGCAGGTGGAATTAACGGCATTTGTTTGCTTTAGTCCACCTATCGCTGGCATACCTGTACGGCGCCTCAGCTCATGACGGGAGCCCAACCGGAGAATCCCATGAAACACCGATTCCCGACCTGCGCCGTGCTGGTGGCCGCCCTTGCATTCGGCGCGTTGCCTTGTGTCCAGGCGGTCGAATACACGCAGGTCAATGAAACCGCCAGCACGATCTCCTTCACCTATAAACAGTTTTCCTCGCGGGTGTACGGTACGTTCGGCAAGTTCGAGGCCACGCTTGATTTCGACACGGCGAACCCGTCGGCAGGCCGGGCCGCGCTCACCATCCAGCTCGACAGCATCGACGCCGGAAGCAGCGACGCCAACAGCGAGCTGCAAAAACCAGCCTGGTTCGACACGGCAACGTATCCAGTGGCGACGTTTGAATCGACCGGCGTGAAAGTACTGGGCGACAACCGTTACTCGATCACCGGCAAACTCACGCTCAGGGGGATCACGCATGTCGTGGAGGTACCGGTGCTCCTGAAGGCCGAAAACGCCATCGGGATTTTCGATGGCCAGTTAACGCTCAAGCGCAGCGACTTCAAAGTCGGTGAAGGTGAATGGGCCGACGGTGTCGTCTCGGACAAGATCAATATCCGGTTTCGGATGGTTGCGCCGGAGCAGTAACTCGGCCAGGCGCGCATGGCGTCGGTTATGATAGGCACGCCCGCGAACACACTCTTCACGTCCGCCCCAGAGTCAGAGCCACGAATGCCCCAGATCACCCAATTCAAAACCCCGTGCCCCGAGCACATCAATAGCCAGATCCTGCAAATGGTGGTCGATTACCTGACCGACATCAGCATGGTCGCTATCGCGCCGAGCAACCTGTTGTACAACGTGTACCAGTACGCGATCGGCTATGAGGTTCACCTCTATCTGGAAGCGTTGAACGGGGCGAAAGGGATTGCGGTGGAGTTGCTCGTCGCGACCGACGAAGACGACCCCGAGAAGGTTGTCGGCTTCTTGCTGTACCTGCCGGTCAAGGACGATCCCGATGCGTGCGGTGTTGCGTATATGGCGGTGAGTGCCAGCCATCGACGCCAAGGTATTGCCCGGCGGATGCTGGGGGAGATGGTCGGCCGCTATCCTCATGCCGAGCTGACGTGCGCGGTGGCCAAGGTTCCGTATTTTGAGGCAATGGGGTTTCAGGTAGTGGGCGTGCGCGCAACTCAAGTGCTGATGAACACCCGCGATCACGGCAGTGATGGCTTGATGGCCGTGCTGGACGTGGCATCGATCTACAGCTCGCTGGAGGTGCGACAGATTCATACGTACCTGCTGCAAAAACACGGCAAGCGGGCCATGCTCGATGCGGAAAAACAGCGTGACCGGCATCTGGACCAGATGACGCGCAAGGCGAATGAGTTTGTCCGGGAGCGACTGGGGTGAAGTGAAACGTTAGACCGCATTCGTCCAGGCAACTCGGTCAATTGTGGGAGCGAGCTTGCTCGCGATAGCGGTTGATCATTCAACATCAATATGGACTGATCCGCCGCCATCGCGAGCAAGCTCGCTCCCACAGGGGATTTTTTTTGTCTTTTAGATAGCGCAAAGCCCGGCCAAATGCCGGTTTTTTTTGTGTCTGGAATTCGTGCAGATAAAAAAGAGCCTCAAAGCTCTTTGATGGGGAGGAAGTAGAGCCCTCGAGGCTCAAGATGCGCATGAAACAAGTGGTGAGCTTGGTAGGGGTTCATTTCACTCACCTCTTACGCAACGGCTTGAGCAAACAAGCGGCTGCGTAGAATCATCGTAGAAAGTTGGGGGTTGGCGCTCAAGTACCGCTAGTCGAATCCATCATTGCGGCGTCAGTTTCCGCGATGTTTCCAGCGTCGCCACGGGCACTTCTTTCGACCATCGCGATGATGGTTTCATACAGTTCGTCCTGTGCCTGCACGGCGCTGATTTCTCCATTCGCCGCGGCGTGTGACAAGGCTTCCGCCGCACCGAGCATCGCCCGCAATCCCGCTGCCTTGATCTCACCCGCGCCAGCAAAGGGGGCGAGGGCGGCTCGGCATTTGTTCAGGAAAATCGCTTCGTATTCACGCTTGATCTTCTCCAGTTCCGGGGAGCTGGCCAGTGCCGCGATGACGCCGGGAATCTCGTTGCCCTGAAGCAGCACGCAGTCGACATATGACGAAGCGATCACCCTGGCGGTGCCGGGTAAAGTCGGTTCGCTGCTCTGAAGCGCAGCATCCATCAGCGCTGTCTGTCGAGCGTCAAAGTCCTGATAGAGCGCCGCCAGTAACCCGGGTCGTGTCGTGAAGTGATCGTACACCACCGGTTTGGTGATCCCGGCTAGCTCGGCAAGGCGCCCCAATGTCAGCGCGTCCGTACCTTCTTCCCGAACGAGTTGCCAGGCGACGTCCAGCAACTGGCGTTGGCGGTCCTCCCGGGACATTCGTCGTCGCGGTTGCGGCGTGGAATCTTGCGCGTCTGTTTCGGTGGTTGACATGGCTATGTACCAAAAGTAACTTAATGATCGTAACTTACCAGGAGTATATAAGGTCCGCCTTGTGCTCTCAATCAGGAGTTTCCAGCATGCACGCGCTTATCGTTGTGGCTCATCACGATCCTCGTTCGCTTACCCATAGCCTGGTTGCGCAAGTCGCTCAGGGCATAGCCCTGGACGATCCCGGTCATACCGTTGAAATCGCCGACCTCTCAGCCGAAGGGTTCGATCCGAGGTTCAGCGTCGCTGATCTGGCGGTGCATCACCGGGAAGCGCCGCCCCCTGCTGATGTGATTGTCGAGCAAGCGCGGGTAGACCGCGCCGATGCGCTGGTGCTGATTTATCCGGTCTACTGGTGGTCGATGCCGGCGTTGCTCAAGGGCTGGATTGATCGGGTGTTCGCCAACGGCTGGGCGTTCGATTTCACGGCGGATGCCAAGCTGGAGAAGAAGCTTGGTCATCTGCGGGTTCACCTGATCGGTGTGGGCGGTGCCGACGCTGCAACCTACGCCCGGCACGGTTATGCCGAGGCTATGAAGACGCAGATTGACCATGGGATTTTTGATTATTGCGGTGCTCAGGTGGTGACGTCCGAGCTGCTGCTCGAATCGGAAATTCAGGACCCAGCGGTGCACCTGGACGCCGCGAAAAGCCTCGGTCGCGAGCTCTTTGCGGCATCCAGACACCTCCATCCTGTTAGCCCTGTTAGCCCTGTTCACCCGGCCAGCCCGCCCGACGCAAGGCGTTGAGCAGCGTCCCGGCGTCCAGTCCTGGCGCCGCATGGCCATTGCCTTCGGCGGTGTCGGAGGCCAGCAAGGCATTGATGATTGCTTCTTCTACGGCTTCGGTGGCGGCCAGGAACAACTCGCTGATGTGGTCGTTGTTGACCATGCTCAGGTTGTCGGTGGTCGGCGCACGTTTGCTCTCGTAAGCGGCGGGCGGCACGTGCTGGTTGCCGGTGGCGAAGGCGATGAAGATGTCACCGCTGTGGTCTTCATTGCCGCCGCCGGTGCGGGCAAGACCGAGGCTGGCGCGCTGCGCGAGGCGCGTGCACTGGTGCGGCAGCAACGGTGCATCGGTGGCCAGGCAGACGACAATCGAGCCCATGCCCGGATGCGGCAAGGACGCCTTGAGGAACGGCGAGTCGGCCTTTTCCATGTAGCGCCCGACCGGGTAACCGTCAACGCGCAGTTCGTTGCGGATGCCATGGTTGGCCTGGACGATGGCGCCGACGGTCCAGCCGCCCTGAGCACGGTTCAGCTGCCGCGAAGCGGTGCCGATTCCACCCTTGAATTCGTGGCAGATCATGCCGCTGCCACCGCCGACGGCGCCTTCGATCACCGGACCGCCCACCGCCGTGCGCAGGGCTTCGGCCACATGTTCAGGCTTCACGTGGAAACCGTTGATGTCGTTGAGCAGACCGTCGAAGGTTTCCAGCACCACTGGCATGTTCCAGTAGAGTCGCCCGTCATCGGGCTGGTTCTGGCGATCCAGTGTCACCAGCGCATCGCGCACCACACCCAGGCTGTGGGTGTTGGTGAAGGCGATCGGGCTGGTCAAAAGGCCTGCTTCGCGAATCCATTCAAGACCGGTCGCGTCGCCGTTGCCGTTGAGCACATGGACGCCGGCAAAGCACGGTTGCAGGCTGGTGGAACCGGCACGCGGCTCGATCACGGTGACGCCGGTCAGGATGTCGCGGCCGTTGGCGGTGCGTCCTCGCACATTGCTGTGGCCGACCCGTACGCCGGGCACATCGGTGATGGCGTTGAGCGGGCCGGGTTGCAGTTGGCCGAACTGGATACTCAGGTCGCGGGCACGTGGCTTCATCGTTTCTCTCATCTTCAATTCGTGGCAGAAAAAAGGGGTACTAACCCTATCCAATCAAGGCGCGAACCCTGTGGGAGCGAGCTTGCTCGCGATAGCGGTGGATCAGTCGCCATCAGTGTTAAATGTGATGGCCTCATCGCGAGCAAGCTCGCTCCCACAGGTGTCTCACATCAGGCTTACTGACCGTTTTTGACTTTGCTCCAGATTCGCGTCCGCACGCGTTCGGTGGCGGGCGGCAGAGGCTGAAGGGTGAATAACGTGGCCATGGCTTCGGCCGACGGATACACGGCAGGATTGTTGCGGGTCGCTTCGGCCACCAGTGGCGTCGCGCTGCGGTTGCCATTGGGGTAGGAGAGGTGATCACTGACCGGCGCGATGACTTCGGGGCGCATCAGGTAGTCGATGAAGGCCAAACCCTGTTCCGGGTGCGGCGCGTCCTTGAGCAACACCAGGGTGTCGAACCACACCGGCGCGCCTTCCTTCGGCAGGCTGTAGGCGATCTTCACGCCGTTGTTCGCCTGCTCGGCATTGGTCTTGGCTTCCAGCATCGCGCCGGACCAACCCACCGCCACGCAGATGTTGCCGTTGGCCAGGTCGCTGATGAACTTGGACGAGTTGAAGTAGGCGATGTGCGGACGCAGCTTGAGCAGCAGCGCTTCGGCCTTCTTGTAGTCCTCGGGGTTGGTGCTGTTAGGTGGCAGACCAAGGTAGTGCAGGGCGACCGGCAGCATCTCGGCCGGCGAGTCGAGCATGGCCACGCCGCACTCGCCGAGCTTGGCCAGGTTCGCTTCGTTGAACACCAGGTCCCAGGAATCCACCGGCGCCTTATCGCCCAGCGCGGCGCGGACCTTGTCGATGTTGTAGCCTATGCCATTGGTGCCCCACAGATACGGCACGGCGTATTGGTTGCCCGGATCGTTGTTGGCCAGTTTCGCCAACAGATCAGCGTCCATGTTTTTGAAATCGGGCATCTGAGCGTGGGGCAGAGGCGCAAGGGCACCGGCCTTGATCAGCGTCGGCAAGCTGAAGTTGCTGGCCACCACCACGTCGTATCCGCTGCGGCTGGTGAGCAATTTGCCCTCCAGAACTTCGGCACTGTCGAAGGTGTCGTAGACCGGCGCGATCCCGGTGTCACGCTTGAAATCCTGCAGGGTCGTGGGGCCTATGTAGTCATACCAGTTGTACACGTGAACCGTCGGGCCGTCGGCGGCAACCGCCGATAGCGAGACTGACAAACAGGCGCCCAGTCCAAGATTGAAATGCGAACGGTGACGACTCATGATGCGGCACTCCTGGCCTGCTGCAGGCCGGTGATGATCAGGTGCTTGCAGCGTATCGGCAGGGAGTGGACTCACCCATTCCCATCATGGGTTACTCGAAAGGGGTAGGGCGTGGACGCGTTGTTGAAAGAGTTACCGGTGCACCAGGGGCTGGCGCGGGTATTTGGTGCCTTGGGGCAGGACGGGTTCTGGCGTGCGCTGGTCGACACGCTGCGGCTGCTGGTGCCGATGGACAACGCACTGGTCGCGGTAATGCGGGCCGGGCGGGTGCCGCGTCTGCTGATCGATTTCGACTCAAAGGGCGGTGCCAGCGAGCATGAAGAACTGGCGGATTACAGCGCCGGCATGTACCTGCTCGATCCGTTTTATCAGGCCGCCTGTGCCGGCATTGCCGACGGTTTGCACAGCCTCGAATCGGTGGCCCCCGACCAGTTCCAGCAGAGCGAGTACTACCTGAGCTACTTCCGCACCGTGGTAGGCGGTGATGAGTTGCAGTTCATGGTCAACATCGATGGCGCCGTGCTCGGTTTGTCGTTGGGACGCTCGACTCGATTCACGCTTGAGGAACAGGGCCGCCTGCTTTGCGTGCGCGATTGGGTGCTGGCGGCGATGCGCCGTCACCTGCAATTGATGCCTCTGGAAGGACCGGCCGCCGAGGCGGTGGCCGGGGATCTGGCGACCCTGCTGGATCGTTTCGACGCGCGCCTGTCGGTGCGGGAAATCGAAACGGCGCGCCTGATTCTTCAGGGGTTCTCAAGCAAGGCCATCGCCCAGCAGATGGGCATTTCCCCGGAGACGGTGAAGGTGCACCGGCGCAATCTCTATCACAAGCTCAATGTGAATGGGCATGGTGAGTTGTTTGCGTTGGTGTTGCAGCCGCGTTGAGATCAAGATCAACAGATCGCAGGTTTCGCCAGCTCCTGCGTTGGGATGGCGTACACCCTGTAGGAGCTGGCGAAGCCTGCGATCTTTTGATTTTCAGCTAACCCAGCCTGAACACCAACGCCTTCAACCCGCATTCAACATCGGCGTCCGGAAACTCCGGCGGATTGTCCAGCCGTTGCTCGAAACGCAGGCTCGGTGCTTCGCGGGTGACGCCGTCGATAAGGAAGTCCGCACCGAACGCCGGATCGTTCATACACGCCAGAACCGTACCCTGAGGGCTGAGCAATTCCGGCAGTCGGCGCAGCACGCGCTGGTAGTCCTTGGTCAGCAGAAAACTGCCTTTCTGAAAGGACGGTGGGTCGATGATCACCAGGTCGTAAGGGCCCTTGCCGATCACCTTGCCCCAGGATTTGAACAGGTCATGACCGAGGAACGTCACCTTGCTCAGGTCGTGGCCGTTGAGCCGGTGATTGTCGCGACCACGACTCAGGGCCGGGCTGGACATGTCCAGATTGACCACGTGCGTCGCACCCCCTTCGATGGCCGCCACCGAGAATCCGCAGGTGTAGGCGAACAGATTCAGCACGCGCTTGCCCTGAGCGTTAGCCCGCACCCAGTCGCGGCCGTAACGCATGTCGAGGAACAGGCCGGTGTTCTGTTTGCGACCCAGGTCCACGCGGTAATGCAGGCCGCCCTCGGTGATCGTCATCTCGTCGATCGCATCCCCCAACAGCCACTCGGTGGTGCTTTGCAGCAGGTAGCGATGTTGCAGCAAGAGCGTATGCGCGCCGGATTGCGTCCACGCAGGCGATTGCGTGAGGTCCATCAGCTTCTGTTTCAACGCTTCCAGCTGCGACGCTTCGGGTTCCTTGAACAGCGACACCAGCACCACGCCCTGCAACCAGTCGACCGTCAATTGCTCCAGCCCCGGCCAGCACCGGCCCCGGCCGTGGAACAGCCGGCGGGTTTCTGCGGGGGCAGTTGCCAGGGCCGTCAGTAAATGGTCGTGGAGGGTGGAGAGGGCGTCTGAGTTCATCGGGCAACGTCGGCAATTTGGAGGGGCGGCATTTTAACCACAATTGCGCTGCAAGGACCGCTGCAGGGCGCAGAGAGTTATCACGTTTAATTTAACTTTACGTGAGGATTTGGCGATCTGTCGGCTCGCATAATCGGCTCCAACGATCAACCGCCGGGAGCCCATCATGTCGCAGTTACCTGCCTCACCCGCCGTTAGCAGCCATCCCCGCTGGCTTCGGCTGACCCATTGGCTGAACGCCCTGGCGGTGCTGGTCATGGTCACCAGCGGTTGGCGAATCTATAACGCTTCACCGCTTTACGACTTCAGTTTTCCCAAAACGATCACCTTGGGTGGATGGCTCGGTGGCGCGTTGCAATGGCATTTCGCGGCGATGTGGCTTCTGGCCGTCAACGGTCTTGTCTACCTGATCATCAACCTCGTCAGTGGTCGTCTGAAACGGCGCTTTTTCCCGGTTTCACCTAAAGGTGTCCTGCATGACTTGTGGGCCGCGTTGAGAGGGCGGTTGGGGCATGCCGATCTGGGTCATTACAACCAGGTGCAACGGGTGGCGTACCTGTTCGTGATGGTCGACATCACGCTGCTGGTGATGTCCGGGCTGGTGTTGTGGAAGTCCGTCCAGTTTCCTCTGTTGCGTGAGCTGCTGGGCGGTTACGAAGGCGCGCGGCACGTGCACTTCATCGCGATGTCGCTGTTGGTGGCCTTTGTCGCGGTTCATCTGGTGATGGTCGCGCTGGTTCCCAAAACGTTGTGGGCCATGATTACCGGTCGCAAGGAGGTCGTATGAAAAAGCGCATTCAAGGCTCAGGGCTGGACGAGTCGTCCATCCTGACGGATGCCAGGAAAATCATTGCCCCACAGATCGAGGACCGCTCACGACGCTCGTTCCTGATGCGCGGCCTGACCCTCGGCGGTGTGGCCATGTTGTCCGGCTGCAACCTCACCGACAACGAAAGCGTCGAAACCGCGTTGTCCTCCATGTCCCGGTTCAACGATCGGGTGCAGGGCTGGTTGTTCAACCCCAATGCACTGGCGCCGACCTATCCCGAGTCGATGATCACCCGGCCGTTTCCGTTCAATGCCTTTTACGGCATTGACGAGGCACCCGTCGTCGAGGAAACCGATTATCGACTGGAAGTGACCGGGATGGTCGCCGACAAGCGCAGCTGGCGCCTGGAAGAACTGCGCGCCATGGCCCAGACCGAACAGATCACCCGGCACATCTGCGTCGAAGGCTGGAGCGCGATCGGGCGCTGGGGCGGCGTACGGTTCAGCGACTTCCTGACGCGGGTCGGTGCCGACACGGACGCCAAATATGTCGGCTTCAAATGCGCGGACGACTACTACACCAGCATCGACATGGCCACCGCACTGCATTCGCAAACCTTGTTGACGCTGACCTATGACGGCGCGGTGCTGCCTCGCCAGTACGGCTTCCCGATGAAGCTGCGCATGCCCACCAAGCTGGGCTACAAGAATCCCAAACATATTCAGGCGATTTTCGTCACCAACACCTATCCAGGTGGCTACTGGGAAGACCAGGGCTACAACTGGTTCGGTGGCAGCTGATGGCACCTGGCTACTTCACTGCGCAGCGCCCGCTGCGCTCATTCGCAACCTGTGCTTCAAGGAGTTCCATCATGAAAAAGTTAGCGACCACCGTACTCTCCATGTGCCTGGCGTTTGGCGCCGCCAGCGTGTTTGCCGCCGATGCAACAACCAATAACGGCATGAGCAACGACAGCATGAGCAAGGATTCAATGTCTAAAGACGCCATGCACAAAGACACGATGAAAAAGGACGCCATGTCCAAGGATTCCATGAGCAAGGACACGATGAAGAAAGACACCATGTCCAAGGACGGAATGAAGAAGGACGCGATGTCCAAGGACACCCTGAAAAAAGACGCTCCGTCGTACTGATTCGCACACCCTTCTTCGAGGCCAGCCCCTGGTTTTCAGGCGCCCATACAGCGCTGTTTGGCGCCTGACTCGTCGCCCGATTGCATCAAAAATGAATTTTCCGCCGAGCCCGCTGCTCATACTTGATAGGTAGCGGATTTGAGCCCGCGAAATCATTTATACGATCAGGGAGTGGCAAAGTCATGTGTCCAGAATCGATGGCAGGCGATCACCTTGCTGGCGGGTTGATTCTTGTGGTTGAGGATGACCCGCTGATCCTGGAGTTTCTCTGCGAAATTCTTCAGGAGGAAGGCTTTGTGGTTGAACCGCATGTCAGTGCAGACGCCGCATCGGAATATCTGGAACAGCATGCCAGCCAAGTGGTGCTGTTGCTCACGGACATCACCATGCCAGGCAAACGCAATGGCGCGGACCTGGCCAACGAGTTCGGCGACCGCTGGCCGGACAAACCGATCATGATCATGTCCGGTTTTGAAACACCGGAAAGCGCCGGGGTCAGGCATGCGGTTTCGTTCATCAAGAAACCGTGGGCGCTTGGGCAGTTGCTGGACTGTGTGGAAGGTGCCTTGAAGTCGAAGATGCTTCGCTGAAACGTTATTGCAACGCTTGAACTCAGCCACCTCGCAAATGCTACATTGCTCGGCGAACCCGCCTGGCACTTGCGAGAGGAAGCTCCCCCTTGTCTGCACAAGAATCTGTCTTCAACACCCCGTACCGTGCTTTTCTGTTTGATATGGACGGCACCGTCCTCAACTCCATCGCCGCTGCCGAGCGGATCTGGGCGGCCTGGGCCTTGCGCCACGGCGTCGATGTCGACACCTTCCTGCCCACCATCCATGGCGTTCGCGCCATCGACACCATCAATCGTCTGGCGTTGCCCGGGGTGGCTGCCGAGGCTGAAGCGGCGTTCATCACCGAGGCGGAAATCGAGGACGTCGAGGGGATCATCGAGGTGCCTGGCGCGGCGAATTTCCTGAAGTCGCTGCCCGCCAACCAGTGGGCAATCGTCACCTCGGCGCCGAAGGCACTGGCGCTGCGGCGGATGGCCGCGGCGGGCATTCCAGAGCCTTTGGTGATGGTCACTGCCGAAGACGTCAGTGCCGGCAAACCTGATCCAGCAGGTTATCGACTGGCGGCCAAGCGTTTGGGCGTGGAACCGGCCGATTGCCTGATTTTCGAAGACGCCACCGTGGGCATTCTCGCGGCCGAGGCAGCGGGCGCGGGCCTGATCGTGGTGACCGCGACCCACGACCATCCGCTCCAGACCTCGCACGCCACGCTCGCCAGCTATGAGTTAGTTATCACGCTAGTGGACCCCGACGGGCATGTCCGCCTACAGAAAATCTAATGTGGGAGCGAGCTTGCTCGCGATGGCGGAGTGTCATTCAAAACAAATGTTGAATGTCAGGCCCCCATCGCGAGCAAGCTCGCTCCCACATTAGGGTTGTGTTGTTTCAGTAAACCCCGGGAATCAACCGCCAACTGCGGGCGCAGTAAGCCTCGTATTCGCTGCCGAACTGCGTCCTTAACAGCCCTTCTTCGGAGTGAATGCGGGCGATCAGCGGGATCAGCGTCAGCGCGGCCAGCAACAGGCCAACGCCGGAACGAAAAGCCAGTGCCCAGCCCACGGCAGTGATCATCAGCCCCAGATAACTGGGGTTGCGCAAGGTGCGATAAATACCGTCGGTGACCAGCGTGTGCCCCGGCTGAATCGCCACCAGTCCACTGAAACGCTTGCCCAGCACAAACACCGGCCACAGCCGCAGCGTGCCGCCGATGATGAACAGCAACGCCCCGAGCCAGCGCACACCTTCGCCACCAAAGGTCCAGAAATCGATCCGGTCGGTATAGGCCGGCAGGTACCCGCTCAATAAACCGATCACCCCGAACGCCGGCAGCACCCAACGATTGGCCCGGTCTTCACGTTCGCCGGAACTCAGGTTGACCTCGGTGAACAAGGACGCGATGGCCATCACCAAAGTGGCAAGCACAATGACCACCAGCGGTGCATGAGAGAAAAACGCCGAGAATCCGCCAAGCCCCCACACTGCGAGCCCAAGGTAGGCGAGGGTAGAAACAATGGCGAAAAACGCCAGTTTGGCCGAGATTTTCATCTGCACCTCCACAAACGGACCTGACACCGTTCATTGTAGGAGCTGCCGAAGGCTGCGATCTTTTGATCTTGGCTGTCCTCAATACCGCTCAAGATCAAAAGATCGTCCGAACGCGGCCCGAACCTGCGGCAGCTCCTACGTAGCGGTGTCGGCCCTGGCATTACGCCGAATCACCTGCGGCGGTTGCCCGAACGCCCGAAGGAAGGCTTCGCGCATGCGGCGACAGTCGCTGAAGCCGGATTCTTCGGCGATCTGATCGAGGGTCAGTCGCCCGCGTTCCAGCATCTGCCGTGCCGTTTCCAGGCGCAGGTTCTCGATGGCTTTGGCCGGTGATTGACCGGTTTCCGCCCGGAAGGCCCGGCTGAATTGCCGAGGGCTGAGGCGCGCGACCTCCGCCAGTTGCTCCACCGACAACGTCTCGGTGAGGTGTTCTCGCGCATAGCCAAGGACGGTTTGAATGCGATCGGATTTCGCTTCCAGTTCCAGCAGCGCCGAGTGCTGCGACTGGCCGCCCGCGCGGCGGTGGTACATCACCAGTTTCTGCGCCACGGAACGGGCCAGAGCAGCGCCGTGATCCTTTTCCACCATGGCCAGCGCCAGGTCGATGCCGGCGGTCATCCCGGCGGAGGTCCAGATCGATCCGTCGACGACGTAGATGCGGTCTTCTTCGACCTTGATCGACGGAAACCGCACTTGCAGCTCCCGGGCATAAGCCCAGTGGGTGGTGGCCCGCCGTCCGTCGAGTAGACCGGCCTGTGCCAGGACGAACGCCCCGGAGCAGATCGACGCCGTGCGCCGCGCGGTTTTAACGCTGTCGCGCAGGTAAGTCAGTACGCCCTCGGGTGCCTGCTCGAGGATGGCATCGCCGCCCACCACAATCACCGTGTCGAACACCCGCTCACCAAAGGCCTCGGTGCCGACGCTCAGCCCGCCGGAAGCGCGCAATGTTCGGCCGTCTTCGGACAGTACGCTGACGTCATAAAGCGCTTCGCCAGCGCTGAAGTTGGCGTACTCGAACACCGGCATGGCCGCCAGCGCCATGGACTGGAACCCTTCAAACACTACAAACGCCACGGAAGTCATCGAGATGTCCTCAAAAGGTCATGTCCGAAAAACGTACTTTAAACGTCATTTGAGACGGGCGTTAGACCCTTTATAACGGTTCACACCCGGCGACGTTATCGCCTCACTGTGAAGGAAATCGACATGGCCCTCTCATCCAAAGGTACCGCTCTGATCACTGGCGCTTCTTCGGGCATCGGCGCGGTGTATGCCGACCGTCTCGCCCGGCAAGGTTACGACCTGATTCTGGTTGCCCGCAGCCAGGCAAAACTGAACGCCCTCGCCAACCACCTGAGTAACGAAACCGGTCGCGCCGTGGAAGTGGTCGCCGTCGATTTGAAAGACAAGGCCGACGTGCGGCGGGTCGAAGAAATTCTACGCTCCGACGCCAGTATCACCCTGTTGGTCAACAACGCCGGGGTCGGCGCTGTCATGCCGCTGCTCGGTAGCCCCGTGGATGACATGGAAGACATGATCACCCTCAACGTTACCGCTTTGATGCGCCTTGCTTATGCGGTGGTGCCAGGCTTCGTCGCTCGCGGCACCGGGACGGTGATCAATATCTCCTCGATCGTCGCCATCGCCCCGGAAATTCTCAACGGCGTGTATGGCGGGACCAAGGCGTTTGTCCTCGGCCTGAGCCAATCGATGCACCGCGAGCTGGCCGACAAAGGCATTCGTATCCAGGCCGTATTGCCCGGTGCCACCGCCACCGACTTCTGGAGCGAGGCCGGCAACCCGGTGGAAAACCTGCCGCAAGAGATCGTGATGTCTGCCCAGGACATGGTCGATGCCGCGTTGACGGGCCTGGCGCAAGGCGAAGTGGTGACCATTCCGGGCCTGCACCAAGGCGATCAGTGGGACGCCTACGAAGCCCAGCGTCAGAGGCTTTCAGGTTTATTCGGCAACTCCACGGCAGCACCGCGTTATCGCTGAAGCGGTAGCCTCCGGGCAGGGTGAACTAAGCTTGGATGAGGACCGTTCACCCTTAAGGAGCTCCACCATGCTTCACATCAGAACGCCCTTGATTCTGCATCCAGACCTGTCGACCCCAGCCCGACGAATCTGGCTCAAGCTGGAAAACCTGCAACCCAGCGGCTCATTCAAACTTCGCGGTATAGGGCTCTTGTGCAGTCAGGCGGCAGAGCAGGGTAAGCGCAAAGTGATCTGTCCTTCCGGCGGCAATGCCGGGTTTGCCACCGCCGTGGCTGCTTCCAGCCTGGGGTTGAAAGCCTGCATTGTGGTGCCGCACACCACCCCTGAAACCACTCGCGCAAAAATCCGGAAAACCGGTGCCGAGGTGATCGTCCATGGCAAGGTCTGGGACGAAGCCAATTTACGGGCCAAAGAACTCGCGCAGGGCGCGGACACCGAATACGTGCCGGCCTTTGATCACCCAGTGTTGTGGGAAGGACACAGCACGATGGTCGATGAAATCTTCGAGGATTGTCCTCAGGTCGATGCACTTGTGATGTCGGTAGGGGGCGGAGGGTTGCTGGCGGGGATTCTCACCGGATTGATCCGCCACCGTCGCATGGACTGCCGGATCATCGCGTGTGAAACCCAGGGTTCTGCGTCTTTTGCCGCCGCGGTCAGTGCCGGACATCCGGTCGTATTCCCCCGGATCGATACGGTCGCCAGGTCGCTCGGTGCGACTCTGGTGGCCGCCTGGCCGGTGCAGCACATCCTCGATTTCCCGCACGAATGTGTAGCGCTCAGCGATGACGAGGCGATCATGGGCGTGGTGCGTTACGCCAATGATCTGCGTCAGTTGGTCGAGCCGGCGTGTGGGGTTTCGTTGGCGATTGGATACCTGGATCATCCGGCGATTGCCGGTGCCCATGATGTGGTGATTGTGGTGTGCGGCGGCGTGAGCATCAGCACGCAATTGGTGGCGGGTTGGGCGCGTTTATCAGGCGTGGAAGCAAGGTAGGGCTGCAAACGCTATCTGGGTGCTGCGAGCCCCACCACTAATTTTTTAGCCATCATTGACCCGCAGCAGCACCATCCTGGACGAGGATCGCTCTGGCCAGGTCTTCGTCGCTGGCGTTGAGGCCAGGATTGTCCTGACGAATCTGTTTTAAGACCGACTCCAGATAAACCCCACGAATAGCGCCGCCGCTGGCAACGAAGCTGGAGGCGTCATCCCGGGCAGGGATCATGAGTTTGTGGTCCTTGAACGTCGAGTACAGCGATGCGGAAACCCCGGCTGACGTGGCGACATCGCCCGCATCCACTTTGGCCATAGCGGAGCCAAAGGGCAAACACAGCAAAAGGGAAGAGATGATCATCAGACGGCGCATGACGGTGTCCTCTGAAAGCGTGAAGCAAAAAAGGAAGTACCTCATCTGTAGGATGCGTGGCGGTCGTCAGGAGTTCCCTGCCGATGCGTTCAGTCCAACGCCTGCCTCTGAAAAATCAGCCCCTCGCCGCACACACGATGATCTCCACCAGTAACGCCGGATCAGCCAGCTTGGCTTCGCCGCAGGCGCGAGCCGGAGCGTGGCCTGCCGGTACCCAGGCGTCCCACACGGCGTTCATCGCCTCGAAGTCCGCCATGTCGGCGAGCCAGATGGTGGTTTGCAGCAGCTGTTGACGGGTCGAGCCGGCGGTTTCAAGCGGCCATGATTGGTTTGGGGCTGAATGCTGCGGCGTACCTGTCGGAGATTTACCGCTCGGGTCTGGAGGCCGTGCCCAAAGGGCAAGTGGAAGCTGCGAAGGCGATTGGCATGCCGCACCTGAAGGTGTTGCGCTGGGTCGTGTTACCCCAGGCCATCCGCATCGTGCTCGCGCCGATCGGTAACGTCGCGATCTCACTGTTGAAGGACACCTTGGTGGCCTCGCTGATCGCGGCGCCGGACCTGATGTTGCGGGCTCAGGACTTGAGTTCCGTGTACTTCATGCCGCTGGAAATCTACATCCTGGTGGGCGCGATCTACTTTGCGCTGTGTTATCCGCTGTCACTCGGCGTGCGATTGCTGGAGCGCAAGACCAGGCACTGATCGGGATAGAGGTTGACCACAAATTCTGTGGCCACCCGAGATTCAATGTGGGAGCGGGCTTGCTCGCGAAGGCGTCGTGTCAGTCGACATCTGCATCGACTGACACACCGCTTTCGCGAGCAGGCTCGCTCCCACATTGGTTTTATGTTGTTCGCGAGATTTGTGGCCGACACCGGACCCTGTGGGAGCGAGCTTGCTCGCGATAGCGTCAGCCGGCACACCGCATAAACACGTTTAACGACGCGCGTTTAAAGACACTCGGTGTTACGTCATAAGCGGCTACAACACCTTGCGTCGTTACCTACGCGTACGCCAGAATCCGCCGGCTTGTGCGGCTATGGGGCGGGCTATATCGTTTCCCGGTCACTGCAAAACAGTGATCGGGTTTGGTAGCCCGCCTGTTGTAGCCGTATGGCAACACCTTATGCAGTCTCCTTTTTTTGGGGCTTTGCTTTTTATGGTGGTCATGCGTGGGGCTCCTTTGTGAGCGCCGGGTTCCTACTACAGCCGGTCTACCAACCCACGTATGGCCGCCACCCATCGTTTGGTAGCGAGGGTGATGGCTCCTTAAAATTTGTAGTAGGAGTTTCATCTATGTTCAAAGTCACACCCAACCCCCCGAATACCAGTCCGTTACCCTACGACGCCTTTCTTGATCTTGACCCCAAGAAAATGAACGAGGCGGCCGACCGCGCACTCAGCTTCTACCTCGACCCCGGGGCGTCGAAAACGCAGATACCGCCCCGCAAGCCCAGCACCATTTTCACCATCGACGCAGCGGTGGATGACGAAACGTTGCTCGTCGAGGCCTGTGAATCGTTGGCATCAGCCAGCGCCATGGTCAACGATCTCACCGACTTAACGGACGGCCCGCGACGGCAAACGATGCTGGTGCTGCAACGGGTGATCATGTTGGGTGAGTTAGCGGTCAATCGGGTTTTGGATAACCACAAGCCTGGGTAGCAGCCAGGCGCGCCCGTGAGGGAGCGTGCTCCCTCACGACACTTACTTCTGATGGAACATTCTGTGGCGAGGGGGCTTGCCCCCGTTGGGCTGCGAAGCAGCCCCAAATCGGCCATCGAGTACTTTCTGATACACCGCGACAGCTTTACTGGGGCGCTGCGCAGCCCAACGGGGGCAAGCCCCCTCGCCACAGGGGTTCAGTGTTAGAAGTACCAGCGCCACCATCACTCGTGACAATCCAGAACAATTGTATTGCCGGTACCTGTCTGTTTCCCCACAGACGGGCTGCGTACCTTGGGTCCACTGCAACCTCACAAGGACCCCCTCATGCTGAATCGATTGGTACTGCCGTTCGCCCTGTTGTTCACCCTCAATGCCGCCCAGGCTGCGGATGCCGAAAAATGGTATCCGTCGAAATACGGCGCCAACGATGAAATTGGCGCGCTGAATCTGCTGAACGCCGAGTCGGTGATTAATGCCTCGAAACTGATCAAGACCGGCAAAACCTACCCCTTGGCCGTGCCCATCGACAAAACCCTGCCGGCCTTCCGTCATCGCAGTTTTCACCTGACCAACATCCAGCCGGGCGAAGCGGGCGGCACGACGATGGGGCCGAACAAATTCACCTTCAACGATGAACTGGTGGTGGGCTGGACCGGTGTCGGCACTCAGCTCAACGGCATTGGCCATATCGGTATCGACAACGTCTATTACAACGGCAATCGCGCAGCGGATTTCGTGACCGTCGAAGGGGTGAAAAAGCTCGGCATCGAAAAGGTCCCGCCGATCGTCACCCGTGGCGTGGTGCTGGACATGACCGCCGTGTACGGCAGCGCCATCGTGCCGGAGAAAACCGAGTTCAGCGTCGCCGATATTCAGAAGGCGCTGGACCTGCAAGGCATCAGCATTCAGAAGGGCGACGTGGTGCTGTTCAACACCGGTTGGCTGGAACTGCTGGGCAAGGACAATGAGAAATTCCTCGCCGTGGAACCGGGCATCGGTATGGAAGCGGCCAAGTGGCTGGCGGACAAACAGATCGTCGCGTTCGGTGGCGACACCTGGGCCTCGGAAATCTACCCGGCCAAAGACGGCCAGGAATTCCCGGTCAACCAATTCATGCTGGCCAAGAACGGCATCTACAACCTTGAACTGATCGACAGCCGCGCGCTGGTTCGGGACAAGGCCTGGGAGTTTATGTTCGTGCTCGGGCAGCCGCTGTACAAGGGCTCGACCCAGGTCAACATCAACCCGGTCGCGATTCACTGACACCGATTGCACTCCGATGACGGGTCAGGGGATGACAAACGCTCATCCCCTGGCCCGTTGTTGTCATTTGTTTGCCCATAACCCCGGCCCATAGAGTGAAGCGTGCGCCTTGGGCGTATCCCTTCAATTCGAGTGATCGCCTGCCGAACGCAGGCGAGGGAGTTTTTGATGTCCGATATTTTGGGCCAGCAGTTCATCGACGGGCAGCGTAGCGCCCTGGGCCGCGAGACGCTGCACAGTTTCGCCATTGATCGCTTTCTGCGGCCGGTCTGCTACCAGAACTATCCTGATGAATACCTGCCCGAGGCGCTGCAAAACAGTAACCCGTTGGGCCTCAATCGACTGGTCGACGGCCAGTGGAGCAGGGCGCCCCTGAGCTGAATATCTGCCCACGCCGGCAGATGCCGGCGTGGGCCTTGACGGATTTGTCCTTTGAATCGAGCACACACAGACATGGTTCCTTCCCTTGGCAGCATCGCTTCGCGCTTGCGACTCAAGCAACTTCGGTTGCTGATCGCGCTGGATGATCGCGGCTCGTTGCACAAAGCCGCCGAGCAGATTTCGATTTCCCAGTCCGGCGCCACCAAGGCGTTGCATGAGGTTGAGTCGTTGCTCGGCATGCCGCTGTTCGAACGCCAGCCCAAAGGTCTGGTGGCCAACGAAATGGGCCGTTGCATGATTCGTTATGCGCGGCTGATCTACAGCGATGTCGAACACCTGCGCGAAGAAATGCTCAGCATCATGCAAGGCCAGGGCGGGCGGCTCTCGGTGGGGGTGATCATGGGCGCGGTGCCGTTGCTGACCCGAGCCCTGACCGAGTTGCGCCTGAAGCAGCCGGAGCTGTCCGTCGAACTGGTGGAAAACACCAGCGCCACGTTGCTTGGATTGCTGGATCAGGGACGGCTGGATCTGGCGATTTGTCGCACCAGCGTCGGCCAGCGCTCGGACGCTTACGACTGCATCGAACTGAGCGAAGAACCCTTGGCGGTGGTCGCCAGCAAAGACCATCCGCTGGCCAGTGCCGAGTCATTACAGCTGTCGCAGTTGAGTGACTATCGCTGGGTGGTCTATCCAAAAGACATGCCGATGCGTCAGGCCCTGGAGCGTGAACTGAATGAGGCAGGGCTGGAGATTCCGCGTTATCCGCTGGAAACCTCATCCACCTTCGCCACCATTTTGCTGGTGCAACAGGACCCGACCTTGTTGGCGGTGATTCCGGTGGAAGTGGCCAGGTTCTGCGAGCAATTCGACTTGCTGGTGAAGCTGCCGGTGTCGATGCGTGCATTGATCGAGCCTTACGGCGTGATCAGCCGGGCCGGCGCCGATCTTTCCCCGGCGGCGACCCTGCTGATCAACGAACTGCAGCAGGACCTGATTACTTGATCACGATCGGATTCACCGGTGCACCGGTGCCGCCAACAACCTTCAACGGCGCGGCGGTGTAGAGGAACTGCCACTGGCCGTCTTCGGCGCAATCGCTGGCCAGATCATCGAGCATCGCCACTTCGGTGAAGGTCACGCCGAGGTTGCGCATCAAGGCATTGTGCAGCGGGATCAGCACGCCCGAGGTGGGGTCGACCGCCACTTCGTTGGCCATGGTGTCGGTCACCAGGTTGGGGATTTCCATCTGGTGAAACCATTCCACCAGCTCGCGGCTGAAGGTCAGGCCCGGCTCGGCGAAATCCTTGTAGAACTCTTCCGGCTCACGCTCGTAGAACGAGCCGATCCAGCCAGTGCGGATGATCAGGATGTCGCGCTTCTGGATCTCGATGCCCTGGGCTTTTGCTGCGGCCAGCAGGTCCAGGTGAGTGAACGTCTCGCCCTTATCCAGCACCGCTTTGCCGCGATGCCGGGCCATGTCGATCAACACGGCGCGCCCGACAATCCCGCGTTCGGCAATCGGCAGGATGCTGGCCTTGTCCATGCTGCCGATGGTGCTCATGGCGTCATAGCCATTCCACAGTTTGTTGTCGTGCCAGACGTGGCCCAGCGCGTCGTATTGGGTCGAGCCTTGCAGGTGCATGAAGATCACGTCGTCGGCGTATTCCACATGGCCGTCGAAATGGGTCTTGCCGGCCAGGAAATGGCCCTTGTCCAACACGTTGACGCGCATCGATGGACGTCGGCCGGGCCACAACGGTTCGCCTTTGGGGTGGCCGATCTGCACTTGCAGGGTGAAGGTCTTGCCCTGGCGTACCGAGGCGATACCCCGGAGGATTTCTGCGCTTTGCAGGTAATTCAGGGCGCCGACTTCATCGTCCGGCCCCCATTTGCCCCAGTTGGTCGGCAGGCCTTCGAGCAAGGCTTTGATGTCGGGAGAACGGTCAGCGGCGGTGTTGTTGGGATTGTGGTCGCACATGAGGTTGTCCTTGGGATTTAACAGACGCCAGGAATCTGCCTTTGTAGGAGCTGCCGAAGGCTGCGATCTTTTGATCTTGATTTTTATTGCCCTTGAAGGCGCCAAGATCAAGAGATCGCAGCCTGCGGCAGCTCCTACAGGGGATTGTGTTGATCCGAAGGCTGAGGTTATTTGATGGGTGAGAAATCCGCGGCGATCAGCAGTTTCGATTCCATCTTTTCCAGCATCGGGAACGCCTTCGGCACGAAGCCTTCGAGCCAGTCCGGGTCTTGATACAGCGCGGCCCGTTTCTTGATCCGGTCATCGAGACTCTCGTAGGCCCAGATGTGGATGACCTGATTCAGCTCGCCGATTTCGGTGTACCACCAGCCCACCAGCGTGGTGTAGCGGGAGATCACCGGCAGGCCGGTTTCTTCGAAGTGCTTGAGGTAGGTCTGCATTTTTCCGATTTGAATCGTGTAGGTGCGCATTTCGTAAAACATGGGAGTCGTCTCTTTAGGAATGAGTGCCGTGCCAGGCGTTGCTGATGATTCGTTCGATATCGGCGGCGGTGGTCAGGCGTGGATTGACCAGCACGTTGCCGCTGCGCATCGAGTCGCTGACCATTTGCGGCATGTAGTCCAGGTCCACCCCCAGGTCCTTGATGTTGTCGGGAATGCCGATGGCCTTGTTCAGCGCCACCACGTGCTCCACCACTGTGTGCCCGGCGCGGGCAACGCTCAGGCCATCGACGTTCTCGCCCATGGCCATGGCGATTTCACGAAACAGCTCCGGGCAGGCCGCCAGGTTGTATTCGATGACGTAGGGCAGCAGCGTCGCGTTGGCGATGCCATGGGGAATGTTGAACACGCCGCCGAAGGTGTGGGAGATCGCGTGCACGTTGCCCAGTTTTGACTGAGCGAACGCGACGCCGGCGAGGAACGAACCGAGCAGCATCTGTTCCCGGGCGTGGAGGTCGGAGCCGCTGAAAAATGCCTTCGGCAGGTGGGTGCAGATCATCTTGATCGCTTGCAGCGCCAGGGCCTGGCTGACCGGGTTGGCCTGCTTCGACACGTAGGACTCGATGGCGTGGGTCAACGCGTCCATGCCCGTGGCAGCGGTGATCGATGGCGGCAGTTTGAGCGTCAGTTCGGCGTCTAGAATCGCCAGTTTCGGAAACAGCGCCGGGCTGATGATCACGGTCTTGAACAGGGTTTTGGTGTTGGTGAAGACCGTGGAGGCCGTGCATTCGCTGCCGGTGCCGGAGGTGGTCGGAATGGCGAAAATCGTCAGCGGCGGGTGCAGCAGTTTGTCGTAGCCCTCGTAGTCGAGGATGTTGCCGGGGTTGGTGGCCATGGCCGCGACACCCTTGGCAGTGTCGATGCTGCTGCCGCCACCGACGCCGATTACCGAGTCGCAGTCGTGGTTTTTCAGGAACGCCACGGCGCGTTCCAGCACGTCGGTGGTGGGGTTCGGTTCTACGCCGGAAAACACTTCGTAGTGAATATCACTGTCGGCCAACGAGGCGAAAAAACCTTCCATCACGCCCGACGCCATCAGCCCTTCGTCGGTGACCACCAGCAGTTTTTTTCGAACATGCGGCTTGAGCAGCGCACCGGCCTGACGCACCAGGCCGTTGCCGCTTTTCAGGGTCGTGGGGAAATAAAACTGGAACGGGTTCATGGGTGTCTCCGGTTCTTATTGGTCTGGAGACAGTAATTAGCGTGGGAGGCGGCTGATAATGAAAAGGTCTGATCCGGTGATCACCCTTTGTCATCCCCTGAGGAGTTGTATTGCAGTGGTAACGTAAGGGTTTCGAACCGACAGGAGCATCGTCATGGAATTGGGAATATCGGGTCGCTGGGCCATCGTCTGCGCCGCCAGCAAGGGGCTGGGTCTGGCCTGTGCGCGCGCCTTGGCGAAGGAGGGTGTCAATCTGGTGATCAACGCCCGTGGCAACGAAACCTTGCAGGCTGCGGCCGAAGAATTGCGCAACCTGGCACCGGGCATCGAAGTGCGCACGGTGGCCGGGGATATCAGCACGCCTGCGGTGCGCGAGCAGGTGTTGGCGGCGTGTCCGCAGGTAGACATCCTGGTCAATAACGCTGGCGGCCCGCCGCCGGGCGACTTTCGCGACTGGCAGCGCGAAGACTGGTTGAAGGCGCTGGACGCCAACATGCTCACGCCCATCGAACTGATCAAGGCTTGCGTCGATGGCATGGCCGAGCGCGGTTTCGGGCGCATCGTCAACATCACCTCTGGCGCGGTGAAGGCGCCGATCGATGTGCTGGGTCTGTCCAACGGCGCCCGTAGCGGGCTGACCGGTTTCATCGCCGGGCTCGCGCGTCAGTCGCGTCTGGCCGGGCACAACGTCACCATCAACAACCTGCTGCCAGGCCCGTTCGAGACTGAGCGCCTGCACAAAACCCTCAGTGCCGCCGCCGAAGCCAACAGCACCACGGTCGAGAGCATCAGCGAGCAGCGGCGCAAGCACGTGCCGGCCCAGCGTTTCGGCCAGCCCGACGAGTTCGGCGCTTACTGCGCGTTCATCTGCAGCGCCCACGCCGGTTTCCTCACCGGGCAAAACCTGTTGCTGGACGGCGGCAGTTACCCCGGTACGTTCTGATCGATTGGGGGGATGACATTCGGTGATCCCCCAATCAGATCCCCTCATTATTCAGCTGTCGGGTGCGTGATTAGAGTGGGGCCGCTAGCCCAATGCCAGGCAGACAAGACGCAGAACCTGTGGAAGCGAACTGTGGCGAGGGAATTTATCCCCGTTCGGCTGCGAAGCAGTCGTCAATCCGGACAAACCGGTCTGTCTGAAGGGACGGGGGGCCGCTTCGCGACCCAACGGGGATAAATCCCCTCGCCACAGTTCGCTCCCACAGGATTTGCGTTTTGACTGACAGGTGTTGGGTCGCTTGCATCCACAAAAACAAGAGCGCCCCTCATGAACAATCCGAGTGCCGAAACCCTGCGGCTGGCAGCCGCGTCTGCAACCGAGCGCCCCACCAGCGTGCGCTGGCGGATCTTCCTCATCATGTTGCTGCTGACCGCGATCAACTACATCGACCGCGCCTCACTGTCGGTGGCCTTGCCGCTGATTTCCAGTGAGTTCCAGATCCCGCCAGCGTTGGAGGGTTTGATGCTCAGCGCGTTTTTCTGGTCCTACGCATTGATGCAGATTCCCGGCGGCATGCTGCTGGATCGTTTTCAGACCCGCCGTGTGATCGTCATTGCGACCGTCGCCTGGGGCGCCTTTCAGGCCCTGGCCGCCGGCGCGCACAACTGGATCACGCTGCTGATCACCCGCATGGGCCTGGGCATTGCCGAGTCGCCGATCATGCCGGCCGGGGCCAAACTCAACGGCGCCTGGCTGACGCCTAACGAACGTGGGCGCGGCGCAGTGCTGGTCGACGGTGGTGCACCGCTGGGCAGTGCCTTCGGCGCGATCATCATCGCCGGCCTGATCGGCTGGTTCGACTCCTGGCGTATCGCCTTCGTGATTGCCGGCATCGGCACCATGCTCGCCGGTGTACTGGCCTGGAAATACATCCGCAACCATCCCAGCGAACACCCTGGGGTCAATGCTGCGGAACTGGCGCACATCACTGAAGGCAATATCAAAGTCAGCCAACCCGGCGCGGTCACCAGCATTCCTCTCAAAGAGCTGCTCAAGGATCGCTCGGTGCTGGCGATGTTCGCCGGTTATTGCTGCATTCTCAGCGTGTTCTACGGCTTGCTGACCTGGATGCCGAGCTACCTGCACCAGACTCACGGCCTGAACATTTCGAGCATGGGCGGGGCGACGTTCCTGATCTTCATGTGCGGTTTTGTCGGCGAGCTGGTCGGCGGTTATCTGGGGGATAAATGGAAATCCAGCGGCGCCTCGCCCAACCTCGTCATGCGCAGCATGTTCAGCGGTTCGGCGCTGGTGGCGGCCCTGTGCATGCTGGCGGTGGCGTATGCGAGCGAGGCCAGCAAAGCGATCGGCTTGCTCTGCGTGGCGATGTTTTTCATTCGCTGGTGCGGCATGTACTGGTGCATTCCGTCGATCCTCGGCGGCACCTCGAAAACCGGCGTGCTGGCCGGCACCATGAACTTCTGCGGGAATATGGCCGGGGTGATCGTGCCGATCCTGATCGGGCTGATCGTGCAGTTCACCGGGTCGTATTTCCTGGTGCTGATCTTCTTCGTGGTCATGGCCATGCTGCTGGCGATATTCTCCAGCCTGATCGATTATCGGGAACGAGGGTTGGCGTGAAAGGAGCGGAGGGCAGGTGAGCGTCGATATCGAGTGTGTGGTGGTCGGGGCCGGAGTGGTCGGGCTGGCGGTCGCCACAGCCCTGGCCCGCAGCGGGCGGGAAGTGTTCCTGGTCGAGGCGGGCGAGGGGATTGGCGTGGGCATCAGTTCGCGCAATTCGGAAGTGATCCACGCCGGCATTTACTACCCGAACGGCAGCCTCAAGGCGCAAATGTGCGTGGAGGGCAAACAACGCCTTTACGCCTTTTGCGATGAGCGCGGCGTCGATTATCGGCGCCTGGGCAAGTTGATCGTCGCCACCGATGACGGTCAGTGCGCGGCCTTGCGCAAGTTGCTGGAGCAGGGCCACAGCAATGGCGTCGATGACCTGCAATGGCTGGACGCCGAACAGGCGCGGGAACTTGAACCGGCAGTGTCCTGCGTCGCTGCGCTCTGGTCGCCGTCCACCGGGATTGTCGATTCCCATGCCCTGATGCTGGCGCTTCAGGCGGATGCCGAGGCCAGCGGCACTTCGCTGGTTTTTCATACGCCACTGGCGTCGGCCCGTTGCACCGAGCATGGTTTCGATCTGCAGATGGGTGGTGCCCAACCGATGGCCTTGAGTTGTCGCGAGTTGATCAATTGCGCCGGATTGTTTGCGTCTGAGGTGGCGAGCCGGATTGAAGGCTTACCGTCGCAGCACGTTCCCGAGGCACGATTGTGCAAGGGCAGCTATTTCAGTTTCAGCGGCCGGGCGCCATTCCGGCATCTGGTGTATCCGGCACCGGAAAGTGCGGGGCTGGGCGTGCACATGACGCTGGACCTGGGCGGCCAGGCGCGCTTCGGGCCGGACGTCGAATGGGTCGATCACGTCGATTATCGTGTGGACCCACGCCGAGCCGATGGCTTCTACGAGGCGATCCGGCGCTACTGGCCGGCATTGCCCGATAACAGCCTGCAACCGGCCTACAGCGGCATCCGTCCGAAAATCACCGGACCGACCGAACCAGCGGCCGACTTTGTCATCAGTGGTCCGGCCGAGCATGGTGTGCCGGGGTTGGTGAACCTGTTCGGAATCGAATCACCGGGTTTGACCAGTTGCCTGGCGCTGGCTAATCGGGTGGTGGACCATCTAACTCCGCATTCTTTGTAGCAGCCGCGCTGTGGCGAGGGGATTTATCCCCGTTCGGCTGCGAAGCAGTCGTAAAACCTGAACGCACGATTTATCTGATGCACCGCGTTGTCTGAATTCACGACTGCTTCGCAGCCGAACGGGGATAAATCCCCTCGCCACAGCGCAGCACAGGTCGCGAAGTGACCGGTAATCAGCGTTTGCAATGCCGCTCGCCCTGAGGGCTATGCTTGGCAGTGCGCCCATCACAATGGGAGACCTCCGATGATTAACGTACGCACTGCCCGCATGCTTGCCGATTACAAACGCTGGGCCAATCAACGCCTCTTTGACAGCCTGGCCGCACTGCCACCGGGTGAGGTCAATAAAGAGCGCGTGTCGGTGTTCAAGAACATGATCGGCACCCTGAACCACCTCTACGTGGTGGACTGCATCTGGCGGGCCCACCTCGAAGGCCGAGGGCACGGCTTTAAAACTTCACACGATCTGCTGCACCCCGACCTCGCTGAGCTGCGCATGGCGCAAAAGGACATCGATCACTGGTACTGCGACTGGAGCGAACGGCAGACTGATGCTTCGCTGGATAAACCCGTCGAGTTCAGCTTTGTCTCGGGGGAAAGCGGCATCATGAGCGCCGGCGCGATACTGATGCATGTGGTCAATCACGCCAGTTATCACCGCGGCTGGGTGATCCAGATGTACTTCGAAATTCCGGTGATGCCACCGGTCACTGACCTGCCGGTGTACCTGCGCGAAACCGACCCCGCGTCTTTCCAATCGATTAATGCCCCGGCAGTGGAGCGCCCATGTGTTGGGCAATTCGCGAGCGCAACCAACGTTCTGCCGGATCGTTATCGTTGACGCCGTTCCAGACCATGGACAGTTCGGACAGTACGATGTCAAACGGCGGGTCGTCGGCACGCAGCTGGCTGCTGCCTTCGATCAGCGCGCACGCCGCGTAGTCCGGCACCGTGGCCAGCAAATCGGTGCCGGCCAGCAAGGCGCGCAGGCCGGCAAATTGCGGCACCGCCAGCACCACCCGGCGTGAGCGGCCGATGCGCGCGAGGTCATTGTCGATGGCACCGGTCAAATCCCCGGAAAATGACACCAGCGCGTGAGGGCGTTCGCAGTATTCATCCAGGGTCAGGGTGCCGGGACGATTGTCGCCGCGCAGGATCTTGACGCTCAGGTCACGCAACTTTTTGCGCTTGGCGTTGGCCGGCAGTTCCGTGGTGTAGCTGATCCCGACGGAGATCTCCCCGGAGGCGAGCATCGACGACATCAGCAAGTAATTCACCCGACGCACCACCACCACGACGTTCTGCGCCTCTTCACGTATTTGCTTGAGCAGCGGCGGAAACAGGCCGAACTCGGCGTCGTCGGACAGGCCGATGCGAAACACGTCGCGGCTGGTGGACGGGTCGAAATCCTTGGCCCGGCTGACCGCGCCAGAGATGGTGTCCATCGCCGGCTGCAATTCCTTGAGGATCGCCAGGGCCCGCTGGGTCGGCTCCAGCACCCGACCGTTACGTACCAGCAGCGGGTCGTCGAACAGGTCGCGCAACTTGGCCAGTGAGGCACTGACGGCGGGCTGACCGAGAAACAGCTTCTCCCCGGCCCGGGTCAGGTTCTTTTCGAACATCAGGGTTTCGAAAATCACCAGCAGGTTCATGTCGACGCGGCGCAGGTCGTTGCGGTTCATGCGGGCTTCTCGCAGGATTTCGGGGTCTTTTCAGTAAAGCACCAAACCTGGGTGAGCAACCAAACGACATCTCCAGCGGATCAAAAGATCGCAGCCTCGTTGCACTCGACAGCTCCTACAGGGTTTGGCGTACACCTGTAGGAGCTGTCGAGTGCAACGAGGCTGCGATCTTTTGATCTTGAAGTCTCAGAGTGAGTCAGCCGAACCCGGTTCCGTCAGCACTTTCCTGAACGTTTCCACCAGCGGTCGCAAATTAATCCGGTGCCACGCCGCCCACAGCGGTCTGGTGAAGCAAATCCACGGCACTTCCCGCAGGACCACGCCCGGCGGTGCGTTGCGGCTCAAGCCTTTCTGAATCATGGCGATGCCTAGTCCCGAGGCCACCAGAGCCAATGCAGTGAAGGGGCCGGTGGCTTCCATGCGGATGTCCGGGGTGAAGCCGGCGCGGATGCAGGCGCTGACGAAGTCTTGGCGGTTGGTGACATTCTGGTGGTGCTGCACGCCGATCCACTCCTGATCGGCCAGGTCCGCCGGGGTCAGTGTTGTGTGGTTCGCCAAAGGATGATGTTCGGGCAGGGCCAGCAGCATCGGATCGTCCAGCACCTGAAAACCCAGCAGGTCCGGGTCGTCGGCGACGGGCGGTTCGCTGACCAGTGCGATATCCAGACTACGCTGACGCAGGCCTTCGAGTTGTTCGGCGGAATTCTGGTTGTACAGCGCGACGTGCACGTTCGGTCGGTCGATCCGCAGTACCCGCAAGGCATTTGGCAAGACGCCGGCGTGCATGGCGTTTTCGATGTAGCCGATGCACAAGCCGCCTTCTTCGCCACGACCGAGGCGCTTGCCGAGGGATTCCAGGCGATTGGCGTGGGTCAGCAGGGCACGGGTCTCGGCCAGAAAAGTCTGGCCATCGCGGGTAAGGCGAATGCGTTGCTGGCTGCGTTCAAACAGGGTCAGCCCCAGGCGCTCTTCAAGCTGGGCGATCTGCCGGCTCAGGGGCGACTGGGAAATGTGCAGGCGTTCGGCGGCGCGACCGACGTGTTCTTCTTCGGCGACGGCGACGAAGTAGCGCAACTGGCGGATGTCGATCATGTCAGACCTCTAGGGACTCAAGTGCTGCGCATTATGTCTTGGACGGTCCGACCCTTGCAATCTAGGATCTGCTCATCGGTCACATCAGCTGACCCCTGACACTCAAGAGGATTCACCCATGAGCTTGAAAGACAAACTGCCCGGCGCGCTGGGTTTCGGTACCGCGCCATTGGGCAACATGTTCCGCGCCATTCCTGAAGACGAGGCGATGGCCACCGTCCACGCTGCCTGGGATGCCGGCGTGCGTTACTTCGACACCGCACCGTTTTACGGTTCGGGCTTGTCGGAAATTCGTCTTGGCACCGCGCTGGCCCAGTACAACCGCGACGACTATGTACTCAGCAGCAAAGTCGGCCGAGTGATTCTCGATGAAATCGAAGACGCCGCGGCCCGTGACTTGGGCGAAAAAAGTGGAGTGTTCGAACACGGTCGCCCGAACAAGATCGTCAACGACTACAGCGCCGACGCCACGATGCGCTCCATCGAAGACAGCCTCAAGCGCCTGCAAACCGATCGTCTGGACATCGTCTGGGTACATGACATCGCCCAGGACTTCTACGGCGATCAATGGTTGGAATACTTCAACCAGGCCCGCACTGGCGCTTTCAAAGTGCTGACCCGCTTGCGCGACGAAGGCGTGATCAAGGGCTGGGGCCTGGGCGTGAACAAGGTTGAACCGTGCGAGCTGACCCTGGATCTGACCGAAGCCCAGCCGGACGGTTTTCTGCTGGCCGGTCGCTACACGCTGCTCGACCACGACCGTGCCTTGCAACGTCTGATGGACGCCGCGCTGGCGCAGAACGTCGAGATCGTGGTCGGTGGTCCTTACAGCTCGGGCATTTTGGCCGGTGGCACACACTTCGAATACCAGAAAGCCAGCCCGGCGATCATCAACAAAGTCGAGCAGATCAAACGCATCGCTGCCGCGCATGGTGTCGACATCAAGGCAGCTGCGTTGCAGTTCTCGTTGGCTAACCCGGCCGTGGCGGCGGTGATTCCGGGGTCCAGCCGTCCGGACCGGATTGCTGAAGACGTGGCCGCGATGTCGGCTGTCATTCCCGCTGCTTTCTGGCAGGCGATGCGCGACGCGAAACTGGTGTCTGAACGTGCGCCATTGCCGATCATTGGAGGTTGAGCATGAAAATCGATCTGACTGGAAAACTCGCCATTGTCAGCGGCAGCACCGCCGGCATTGGCCTGGGCATCAGCAAGGCGCTGGCCGAATCCGGCGCCACGGTGGTGGTGATCGGCCGTGAGACGGCCAAAGTCGAACAGGCGCTGGCGAGCATTCGCCAGAGCGTGCCAGACGCGCAGTTGCGTGGCCTGACCGCAGACCTCGGCACGGCTGAAGGCGCCGAGTTGTTGTTCGCCGCCGAACCACGGGCGGACATCCTGGTGAACAACCTCGGGATCTTCAACGACGTGGATTTCTTCGACGCACCGGACAGTGAGTGGACGCGTTTTTATGAGGTCAACGTGATCTCCGGCGTGCGCCTGTCACGGCATTACGTGCCAGACATGGTCAAGCAGGGCTGGGGCCGGGTGATCTTCCTGTCCTCGGAGTCCGGGGTCGCAACACCGGCCGACATGCTCAATTACGGCGTGACCAAAAGCGCCAACCTCGCGGTGTCCCATGGTTTGGCCAAGCGGCTGGCGGGCACTGGGGTGACGGTTAATGCAATCCTGCCTGGCCCGACGTTGACCGATGGCCTGGAGCAGATGCTCAAGGACGCCACTGACAAATCGGGGCGCAGCGTTCGGGAAGAAGCCGATGCCTTCGTGCGCAAGGCCCGGCCGACGTCGATCATCCAGCGTGTGGCGGATGTCGAGGAAGTCGCCAACCTGGTGGCCTACATCGCCTCGCCGCTGTCGTCGGCCACTACCGGCGCAGCTTTGCGGGTCGACGGCGGTGTTGTCGACAGCATGGCGATCTGACCCTTATTGATTGAGAGAGAATATTTCATGGCTACAGCATCAGCATTCATCGACATCCCGGCGACCGCCGACCAGGTTTGGCAATTGATTGGCGGCTTCGACACGCTGCCGGACTGGCTGCCGTTTATCCCGAAAAGCGAGCTGAGTGAAGGCGGCCGGGTGCGTAGCCTGCAAACGGCGGACGGGGCGGTGGTGGTTGAGCGGTTGGAGGCGTTTGATAACGCTGGGAAGACTTACAGTTATTCGATTTTGCAGGCGCCGTTTCCGGCTACTGACTATCTGGCGACTATCAGTGTTGAAACGCAGGGGCAGGGCGCGCGAGTGAGCTGGTCTGGGCGGTTTACGCCTGTTGGGGTGAGTGATAAAGAGGTTGAGGAGTTGTTTGCCGGGATTTACCAGGGCGGTCTTGAAGCCCTGCGGGCCAACTACCCGGCCTGATTGACTGCCGATCGTTCCCACGTCGAACCGTTCGCGTGGGAACGATCATGCTACTGAGCCGGCAATTTGAGCTCCGCGCACAACCCACCTCCCTCACGATTACTCAACGTCAACGATCCCCCTATCGCCAACGCCAACTGCTGTGCAATCGCCAATCCCAACCCGGTCCCGCCGGTGCTGCGGTTACGTGAGTTCTCCACGCGATAAAACGGTTCCATCACCTGGGCCAATTCCTCCTCGGCAATCCCCGGCCCGCGGTCCATCACTTTCACCGACAAACTGCCGTCAGTCTTCGCTTCCACCCTCAACTCGGCGGCGCCAGCGAACTTCAATGCGTTGTCCGTCAGGTTCACCAGCACCCGCCGCAAGGCGTGCGGTCGGGTGTTGATCACCGCGTCACTTTTACCGCCCAGTTGAACGTCTTTGCCCATGTCCTGATAGTCGAACACCAGGCTGTCGAGGAACGAATCCAGATGGGTGCGGCGACTTTCCTCGGTGGCGCCATGAACGCTTCGGGCATAGGCCACGCCTTCGCGCACCAGGTGTTCGATCTCGCCAAGATCATTCCAGAGTTTGTCTTTCTCGGCGGAGTCGTCCATGAATTCGGCGCGCAGTTTCATGCGGGTGATCGGGGTTTGCAGGTCGTGGGAAATCGCCGCCAGCAGTTGCATGCGTTCCTTGAGGTAAGCGGCGATGCGCGCCTGCATCGAATTGAAGGCCATGGCGGCATGGGCGACTTCGGTCGGGCCTTTTTCGTCCAGGTGCACCGCGTGGGTGTTGGGGTCCAGGGTCTCTACCGCTTGGGCGAGGCGGGTGAGGGGGCGAATGGCGATTCTCACGGCCAGCCAGGTGCAGATGAGCATGAGTGCCAGTTGCCCCAGCAACACGATGGGTAACCACGGCGACAACGGCACCATCGAGGGTCGCACGTCGATGGTCAGCGGGCTGCCGTCCGCCAGTTTCAGGTGGACTTGAAAATGTTTATCCGGCCCGGGGATGTCGGTCACCGTCATCGGGTAATCCTTGCCGATGGCCTCTTTGATCGACGTCATCGCTATGGGTGAATCGCTCATGGGCATGCCCGGCGAGCCTTCGTTCAACAAATAGCGGTAGTTACGTCGATCCAGTTGTTGCAGCCAGCTCATGCGCTCTTCGGCCGGCAAGCGGTCGAGGATGGCGATGGAGGTCGAGACGTCGGTTTCCAGATTGCCCAGCATGGTGTTCTTCGTGCTTTCGTACCGCTCGTAGTACTGCGCTCCGAAAGACAGCGCCTGCGCGAGAATCAAGCCGATCAGGAAGATCAGCGACAGTCGCGAGGCGAGGGTGCGAGGCCAGCGCATCGAGAGGTTCATGAGGGCGCCCCGAGGACTTCCACCGGCAAGGAAAACACATAGCCTTCGCTGCGCACGGTTTTGATGTAGGCCGGTTCGCGGGCATCGTCCAGCAAGCGCTGGCGCAAGCGGCTGACCAGCAAGTCGATGGAGCGGTCGAACAGGTCGGCATCGCGGCCTTGGGTCAGGTTCAGCAATTGATCGCGATTGAGCACCCGCTGAGGATGATCGAGGAACACCCGCAGCAACCGATATTCCGCGCCACTGAGCGCGACCATCGTGCCGTCCTCATCGAGCAAGTGCCGGGCCGAGGTGTCCAGGCGCCAGCGCCCAAAGGCCAGCAGGCGACCGCTTTCGGTGACCACCAGGTTGGGCGGCAGCATCCGCGTGCGGCGCAGCACGGCGTTGATTCGGGCGAGCAGTTCACGAGCGGCGAACGGCTTGACCAGATAATCGTCGGCGCCCATTTCCAGGCCGATGATGCGGTCGGTTTCATCGTTGCGTGCGGTGAGCATCAGCACCGGCGTGGCCTTGTGTTTGCCGGCGCGCAACTCACGGCACAGCATCAGGCCATCGTCGCCCGGCATCATGATGTCGAGCACGATCAGGTCCACCGGCGTGGACTCCAGGAACGTGCGCATTTGTCGTCCATCCGCCACGACGGTGGTGCGCAGGCCGTTTTTCTTGAGGTAGTTGCCTACCAGTTCCCGGATCTCGCGGTCATCGTCCACGATGAGAATGTGATCGACGTGTTCCATTTGGCCAGGCCTCTGTAGATGGGGGATGTCGCGCAGTCTATCGAGCCTTGGCCCGCTCGCCCGCAGTCCTTTGTATTGCAGTGTATCTGGCATATCGGCGGATACACGTGGACGCAAAAACACCCATTTTCAGGGCATTTGTATCGCTGTGTATCCCGGCCCGGTTTTGATACGTACCGATTTACACGCGCCTGTTCCTGACACAGTCGGGATACCTCGCGAGCTTCTAATAGGTTCCATCGAGGCAAATCAAACCGCCTCGGCCCAATAAACGATTGCCCTATTGAAGCCTTGAGGAAACCACCATGAACACCAAAGCCGTCTACGCCGCTTGCCTGTTTGCCGCCCTGAACATCTGCACCTTGTCGGCCCGTGCCGAAGCCGATGTCTCCGCTAAAACCTACACCTACGGCACGCACCTGGACATCAAGAAAGTGGTGTCGCTGAAACAGGACGCCTCGACTTCCTGTGGGGTTGTGGATGCCCAGCTGACTTACCTGGATTCCCATAACAAAACCCAGGTCCTGGACTATCGCAAATTTGCTGATGGCTGCAACTCAGACAACTGAGTCCGGCGCTGACCCATTGCCCATCCCATTTGAAACAGGAAGAACATCATGAACAACGTCACCCGCTTTTTGACTGCCATTGCCTTCTCCGTGGCTGGCGCCGCTGCCCATGCCAACGCTGCTGTTGAACAGAAAAGCTGTGGCAGCGCGACTTGCTTCCAGCTGACGCCGGTGGCGGAGAAGGGTGGGAACGCCTTTTTGGCAGAGAACGGTGGTAACCGGACTCCGCAGGGGCAGTTGCTGGATAGCCAGACTGCTTGAGGGTGTCCGTGAGAGCCACCCCTCACCCCAGCCCTCTCCCCAGTGGGGAGAGGGGGAAAGGGGGCAGATCTCCAAGCTTTTCAAAATCTGAGTTCGACTCGCACTTTCAGGTCGCAGAATTTCTACCAAACCACTCGGTCAGTCCCCTCGCCCCTCTGGGGAGAGGGTTAGGGTGAGGGGTGGATTTCGAATCCTAACCACCATTTTCAAGGTGACAGCCATGTTTCTCATCGCTTTCCTCGGCGGCATATTGACCGTCCTCAGCCCTTGCATCCTCCCGGTCGTGCCGTTCCTGTTCGCCGGTGTTAAACGCACACGTTCCTCGATCTTGCTCACCCTCGGCGGTATGGTCCTGACCTTCGCCCTGATTTCCAGCCTGGCCGTGGTCAGCAGCGAGTGGGTGGTACACGCCAACAACACCGGCCGTCATGTGGCCTTGATCGTGATGGTGCTGTTCGCCCTGTCGCTGATTTCCGCCCGTGTCGGTGACTGGCTGGCCCGTCCCTTCGTGACGCTGGGCAACCGTCTCGATCCGGACACCCGCAAAATGTCCGGTCCGTTGAGTTCGGTCATGATCGGCGTTGCCACCGGTCTACTTTGGGCACCGTGCGCCGGGCCGATCCTCGGGGTTATCCTCACGGGCGCCATGCTGCAAGGTGCAAATGCTCAAACCAGCCTGTTACTGGTGGCGTACGGCCTGGGCAGCGCATTGTCCCTGGGCACCTTGATCTTCGCCGGTCGCGGCCTGGTCAATCGCTTGAAGTCGTCGATTCCGATCACCGGGTGGCTGCGTCGTGGTACGGGTGTTGCGGTGCTGGCGGCAGCGGCGGTGATTTCCACCGGGGCCGACAAAACACTGCTGGCCGGCACATCGTCCGAAGGCGTGAGCAGCATCGAGAAAGGTGTGTTGGAAACCGTACCGAAAGTCGTCGATTACTTCGTCAGCAAGGTCAGCGCAGACTCGTCCATGGACAACGCCAAAGGCGCCATGCCGTCCATTGCCGGCGCAGTGCAATGGCTTAACTCGCCAGCCCTGACCAACGAGTCCCTGAAAGGCAAAGTGGTGCTGGTGGACTTCTGGACCTACGACTGCATCAACTGCCAGCACACCTTGCCCTACGTGAAGGATTGGGCGAAGAAATACGAGAAGGATGGCCTGGTGGTGATCGGCGTCCACACCCCTGAATACGGTTTCGAGCGCATCATCGACAACGTCAAGGATCAGGTGAAAAAGCTCGGCATCACCTACCCGGTGGCCATCGACAACAACTATGCGATCTGGCGCAATTTCGACAACCAGTACTGGCCGGCTCACTACCTGATCGACGCCAAGGGCCAAGTGCGTTACACCCACTTTGGTGAAGGCAGCTACGAGACTCAGGAGAAAGTGATTCAGCAGTTGCTGGAAGAGGCTAAAGCACCCGCCGCATAAACCTACAAATCAATGGCTCACAGGCCCCACGCCGTGGGCCGTTGGTTTTTTCTCCTGACTGCGCCGCCACGCCGCCGGTGGCGCGCCATACTCTCGACGAAACGCCCGACTGAACGCCGTGTCAGTCTGGTAGCCCACCTCTTCGGCAATCCGCATCAACGAGCTGTTACTGCTGCGTAACAGGTTGGCCGCCAGCAACATCCGCCATTGCGTCAGGTACTGCATCGGCGAACTCCCCACCAGTTGCTGGAAGCGCTCCGCCAACACCGATCTTGAAGTGCCGGCAGTGCGCGCCAGTTCATCCAGCGTCCAGGCGTGACACGGTTTTTTGTGCAACGCGTTGAGGGCGGCGCCAACGATCCGGTCGCCCACACCCGCCAGCCAACCGGTGCGGCCTTCGCCTTGTTCGTGCATGTACAGGCGCAGCACCTCGATGAACAACACCTCGGCCAGTTTCGCCAGCACACCTTCGCCGCCGGGGCGGGGCGAGCGCGCTTCGGCCAGTGCATAACGGACCGACGATTCCAGCCAGATACCGGCATTCGAGCCGCGCACATTGACCCGGACCACCGCCGGCAACCCGGTCAGCAACATGCCGGCCAGACGGGTATCGCACGCCAGATAGCCGCACACCAACCGTGTTACCGCGCCGCCACCGCCATAGCTCAATTGCCGTGGACGCCGCGCCAGCACCACGTCCAGCCGCGCACCCGTGGCAGGCGCGAGCCCCGGTTTAGAGCTCATGCGATGGGCATCTCCCTGAGGGAAAACCACCACATCGCCGGCCGTCAGCAGGAGCGGGGGATCATCACCCAATTCGACATAACACTCGCCTTCGGTGATCAAGTGGAAGATCACCACGCGTTCGGCGCCGGGCTCCAGAAACGGCGCCGCCGTGTCAGCGCTCGGCGACTGGTAGCACCAGGGGGCAGTGAACCTGGCATTGATGAAAATCGCGCCGACCAGGCGGACGACGCGCAGGGTCTGTGACAAGGCATCCATGGTAGTTTTCCCGTGTTGGCGGGGCGGCTTTTGATTGTGATCCTGTCGACGCGGAGCGTGAAATCTCCGGACGATCGGGCAGGGTTGGCCGACGATCGGGCAGGACGCCAGCGTTGCCCGGCGCGATAGTTGACCTACAGGGTCCGCCGACCCTGTCATCAATAACAAGAATGAGAGGTTGCCATGCCGAAGTTCGTCATAGAACGCGAGATTCCAGGTGCTGGAACACTGTCAGAAAGGGATTTGAAAGCGGCTTCGCAAAAGTCCTGCAGGACGTTGCGCGACTTGCCAGAGGTGCAGTGGCAGCAGAGTTATGTCACCGGTGACAAGCTCTACTGCGTGTACATCGCGCCCAACGAAGAGTTGATCAAGGAACACGCCAGGCAGAGCGGTTTCCCGGCCAACCGCATTTCCCAGGTCACGGCCATCATCGATCCCACCACGGCCGAGTAAGCCGGGTTGCGTTCCAACCCGCAACGGAGCGGAATTCATGAGTACACCCATTGATCTTACTGCCTTGAAAAACCGTCAGATGGCCTCTTGGGCCAGTGGCGACTATGCCGTGATCGGCACCACTTTGCAGATTGTCGGTGAGCAGCTCGCCGAGGCCTGCGACCTGCTTTGCGATGAACGCGTGCTCGACGTGGCCGCCGGCAACGGTAACGCGACGCTCGCCGCTGCGCGCCGTGGTTGCCACGTCACTTCTACCGACTACGTGGCCGCGCTGCTGGAACGCGGCGAAGACCGGGCCAGGGCAGAACGCCTGGAAGTCTTGTTTCAAGTGGCTGACGCTGAAGCCTTGCCGTTCGAGGATGCCAGCTTCGATGCCGTGCTTTCGACCTTCGGGGTGATGTTTACGCCGGACCAACCCAAGGCCGCCGCGGAACTGGCGCGGGTCTGTCGCCCCGGAGGGCGGATCGGCCTCGCCAACTGGACGCCCGAAGGTTTCGTCGGCCAGATGTTCAAGACCCTCGGCCGCCACCTGCCGCCGCCACCGCCGGGCGCTCAACCGCCTTCGCAGTGGGGCACCGAAGCCTGGCTGCACACGCAGTTCGACGAACGTGACTTTCTGCTCCAGGTGACGCGCAAGACCTTCAACTTCCGTTACCGCTCGGCCGCGCATTTCATCGACACGTTCCGCACTTGGTACGGCCCGGTTCACAAGGCGTTCGCGGCACTGCCTCCTGAAGGCGCCCAAGCGCTGGAAAGCGACATGACCGAATTGATCAACCGCATGAACAGAGCGGGAGAGAAATCGCTGGTGGTGCCGAGTGAATACCTGGAGGTGGTGATCACCCGGCGTTGATCTCATTCACCTATTTGAAGAGAACACTGTAGGAGCTGCCGAAAGCTGCGATCTTTTGATCTTGACCCTGTCGCGTCGAATGAAGATCAAGAGATCGCAGCCTGCGGCAGCTCCTACAGGGGCAGCGTGATCGCAGCTATTCATCCAGCCGTTCGGTGTACACCACCCAAACGCTGCACGGCATTTTGTATAGCAGATGCTCCACCGTACTGCCGATCAGCCGGCCCATGCCGCGATGGCCGATCCGGCCCATGACAATCACGTCAACGTCATAGGCATCGACATAGCGGGTGAGGACCTTGGCCGGGTTGCCCATGATCATGTGCCGCTGCTCCGGCGCGATGCCGTTGCGCTCGGCCAGGTCGTTGAAGGCATCCTCCTGGTAATCGAACACGGTCTTGGCCTTGCCCGACGAGAAGAACGCCGAACCGTTGTCGAAGCCGAATTCGTCGGCGCTGATGGATGAAAGGTCATAGGCGTAGACCACATCGAGCTCGGCATTACAGGCGCTCGCCAGTTTCGCCGCCTCGTGAAGGATTCGGTCGTTGAAGGTTTTGTAATGGTCATCGCGATGAAAGGGGTCGACCGCCGCGACGATCTTTCGCGGCAAGGCGTGCACGGCGTGGCTGACGAAATGCAGCGGCACCGGGCATTCGCGCAACAAATGCACATCGAGCGGGGTAAACATCAGCCGCGACAGCAGCGATTCGTGCTCCAGCGCCTTGATCAGCACATCCATCGGCTGCTCTTTGATGTGAATCAGGATTTCCTCCAAGGGGCGTTCGACCCAGGCCACTTCGGTGGTGACGCTCACCCCGATTTTGCGCAAGGGGCGGGCCTGTTCCTCAAGCCATTGACGGTGGCGCTCGACGTAGCCCACGCGCATCTGTTCCAGAGCCTTTTCGTTGACCAGACTGGCGGTCGCCAAGCCTTCAAGGTAATCGAAGGCGACGATGTGCAGCGCGGCGTCTTCGGCCTTGGCCAGCGCAGCGGCCCTGTCGAAAGCGGGGCTGTGTTCCATCAGCGGTGATGCAACCAGCATGAAGCGGGATTGACCAGACATGACGAACCTCCCATGGATTAGCCGCCCGACGTGCGGCTCGTGCGACGCACATCCAGTCTCTAAGTATTGACCATGATCAACCTCCCGTCCGTAAACCGGTTGCAGGCTGAGGTTCGTGCTGAACTCAAGCGCACGTTTGTCCAGCCTGGGGATTGTTTGCACATCAGCGGGGCGGGGTGATGAAGGTTGCGATTACGCCTTGAAGTTGTCCGAAGCTGACCGACGCTCAAGTGTTTTCTGCCGAGTCTCTGGCATTGAGTCGATCAGCTTCCACCCGGTAAATCCCGGCTGCTTAAAAAGAAACCTCTGTCGGTTGCGACAACCGCAGTACCGACAGAATCCGGTGGCGCTGAAGTCGGCGCAAAAGGTCGGTTACCCGGCGGATCACATCATCGGCAATATCTGGAGCAACTCGGAAGAAGACGTGGTCCCCGCCGGTGCTGCCGCCAAAGGGTTCATCTCGATCACCACCCACCCTTCGGGTACCGATTTCCCGGTGCTGCAAGGTATCAAGCAAAACGTGGTGGACGCCGGCAAAGGCAACCTTGCCGATCCGAAGCGCTTCGGCACCGTGTACTACAACCTCGGCGTGGTGAACGGCATTCTCAACGTCGAAGCCCTGCGCCTGGCTCAGGAAAAATACGGCGACAAACCGCTGACCGGTGAGCAAGTGCGCTGGGGCTTCGAACACCTGAACCTCGACGATGCACGGTTGCAGGCCTTGGGCGCCAAAGGGCTGGTGCAGCCATTGAAGCTGTCGTGTGCCGACCATGAAGGCGGCGGCGCTGTGCGCTTTCAGCAATGGGACGGCCAACGCTGGAACCTGATCAGCGACTGGGTCCAGGCTGATCGCGCATTGCTGCGGCCGATCATCGAAGCCTCCGCCGCCCAATACGCCAAGGAAAAGGCCATCACCCCGCGCAACTGCAGCCAGGAGCAATAAGGTCCGATGAGCCAGAGCCTACAAGCCGACCCGCCCTTGCTGAGCCTGGAGCAGGTCGAAGTTTTCTACGAACAGTCGATTCTCGCCTTGCGCGGCGTCACGCTGCAGGTCGGCAAGGGGCAAATGGTGGCCCTGCTCGGGGCCAATGGGGCGGGCAAGAGCACGACGCTCAAGGCGATTTCCAGCCTGGTGCGGGCCGAACGCGGCGAAGTGGTCAAGGGCCGAATTGTGTATCAAGGGCAAGTGATTACCGATGCCGACCCCGCTAGCCTGGTGCTGGCGGGGTTGGCCCAGGTGCTTGAAGGGCGGCATTGCTTCACCCACCTGAGCGTCGAACAGAACCTGCTGATTGGCGGATTTGTCGGGCGGCCGTCACGCAAGGTGCTGAATCAGCGTCTGGAGCGCATCTACGGTTACTTCCCGCGGTTGCGCCTGCTGCGCAAGCGCTTGACCGGCTACACCTCCGGAGGGGAACAGCAAATGGTCGCCATCGGCCGGGCACTGATGTCCGAGCCGCGCCTGTTGCTGCTGGATGAACCGTCCATGGGCCTGGCGCCGCAGGTGGTCGAGGAGATTTTCGAGATCCTCGCCCGGCTCAACCGTGAGGAGGGTTTGAGCCTGCTGGTGGCCGAGCAAAACATCAACATCGCCCTGGATTACGCTCAGTACGCCTTTGTGCTGGAGAACGGCCGGGTGGTGGATGAAGGTTCGGCGGCCGAGTTGGCCGAGCGCGAGGATATCCAGAACTATTACTTGGGGGCCGTGGGGTAGGGCACTGTTGAACACTAACTGCACATGACGCTAACGGCCTTCGCGGCGCGTTGCAGTTCTTGTTTAACGTCGACCGGTATCCGCTGTTTCACGAGTCGTTGTTCGAGGAATGTCTGATCGCCTCGGGTATCAACCTGAGCGTCAATCGCCGCATCCTCTGCTTCTATGGTGGCAGCGTGAGCCTCTATGACCGAGTCGACCTCAGCGTCGCTCTTGGCGGCGTCGAGCGCACCAATGAGTGTCGCCACTTCGTCTTCTTCAGCCTTGCCATAGTCTTCTACAGACAGTCCCGCAGCCAACGCCCGCGCCCGGATCTCCACGCCTTTCAGCGTCTGCTTGGCCTGCCCGCAGAGCATGTCTTGTTTTTGGCTCTCGACGATTTTCCATTGGAAAAATCCATACGTCATCGTGCCGATAATCGCTACGGTGATACCACCGATCAGGATCCGTTTCATGGCTACAGTCGTGACTCTGGGGGTTGAGAGTTCGGTGGGCATCGCTTCGTTCTCTATCAGGAAATGAAAGCGTAGCACCGGAACCGGCCTGGCCCCGTCCAACGTCAATGCAAATTACAGTAGTGAAGGAGCGGCGTGTCTTCAAGATTATGGCGCATTAAGTAACCCTTTCACATCGGCCAACGTTGGAGCATGGGCTCCGGCATGGCGGCAGGCTAGAGATGCGCAAGCTGATGAAAATCGCAAGCGATCCGCCAAATCGGTCATTCCGAGCAACTCCGATGCCAGCCAACCGGCCATGCAAGCGTCTCCTGCACCTACCGTATCGGCCACGTCTACGGCGATAGCCGGCTGCTCGTACCGCCTGTCGGGGGTATAGAGAACCATGCCGTGTTCACCTCGGGTAAACAGGATTTCAGCCACTGGATTCAGTGCGCGAAGCTCATCCAATGCCTGGTGTTCGGTCAGCCCTGGATAAAGGTGCCGAAGGTCTTCGTCGGAAAGTTTAATCATGTCGGCCAGGGCGGTCATCGTCGGGAACGTCTGCTGCCGATAACGGCTGTCCATCAAGTTACGCCAGTTCGGGTCATAGCTAATCCGTTTACCCACGTCTTTGGCCTGCTGAGCGAGTTTTACCAATCGGTCGCCAAGCGGCTGACGAGTCAGGCTGATACAGCTGAAATGGCACACCTGGGCATGGTCAATCCATCCATCTGGCATCAGACCCGGATCGAAAAACTGATCGGCATCTCCAGCAAAAAAATATCGTGGAGGGCGGCTCGATGGAACGATGGCCACCAAGGGGTCTCGGTCTACTCGTTGGATAAATCGCCCGTCCAGACCTGCCGCCTCTGACTGCCTGGCGATCTCATCGCCCAGGGAGTCCGTGCTGATAGAGCCTGCGAAAGTGCTGCTGACGCCCAAGCGACTCAGCGCTCGTGCAACGTTCCAGGGCGCGCCGCCTGGATAGCCTTTCCATTGTCCGGGGATGCCTTGGACAAGATCGGTCAGGGCTTCGCCAAATACGACTGCGCGAGGCAATACCATGGTCATTTCCTCAATATTTCTCAGAGCGATTACTGCTGGCTGATCAGAGTCGACCGCCGGACATCACTCACTCAATGGGTTCTGGTGAAAGGCAGGGAGGGGTGAGCACCGTTGCGATTGAACAACGTCATCGCCATTGCTCGACGATATTCGCTGGGTGTCTGTTCCATTTCGATGCGAAAGTGCCTGTTGAAGTTAGAAAGGTTTTCATAGCCAACCTCAAAGCAGATGTCCGCCACTGACCTCTCTGTTTGCAATAACAGCCTGCAGGCGCGCTGAACCCTGAGCTTGCGCATGAGATCGATGAAGCCGTGGCCGGTAATCCTTTTGAAGAAACGCGAAAAACCGGGCTCGCTCATTTCCAGGCGCTGAGCGATAACCGACAGGCGAATGTCGCCTGTGAGCTCAGTCAGTAGATAGTCAAATGCTTTGTTGATGCGCTCGGAACTGCGGGCATCCAGGGTGGGCGCGTAGCACGCGCTGGCGAGCAAATGAACGTCAGGCGAGGGCGCTTTCATCAGCGCGTTGATCAATTGCAGGAACAGAATCAAACGCTCGAGCCCTTGCGCCGGGCCTATGTCCTCCAGCAGTCGCGCTGCCTGTGCAGCCGTTGCCCCGGTGAATTCCAGGCCGCGACGTGCTTGTTCGAAAAGGTGTTGAAGCTCGCCCAGCTCAGGCATCGTTGCGCGTAAGGCCAAAATGGCTGCGCCGTCAAACTGCAACACCACATCGCGCCCCGCCAGGTATTCACCTGGCGCGAGATCCCCTATCCAGTCATGGGGAAGGTCGGGGCCGATGAGCGCCACGTGACCTGCACCGAACGCACCGATGTAATCGCCCGCGACGAGCTTGCCGCTGCCTTGGCGGATCAGATGAATTTCGAATTCAGGGTGATGGTTCCAGCGAGCCAGGGAGTAGGGGTAGTCGTGTTCATACCAGCGAAAGCAATGATCGGGCTCTGGAAGAATGACCTCCAGCTCGGCGGGTCGCTGCTCAAACAGGGCTGCTCGGGAATCAGGCATCTCATGCCCCTTTTTTGTTCTTCGAATGCGACCAACATACGCCTACTCGTCCGGCACCTGCTAGCTCACGTATTGCCTGCAACTGATACTTTTTTGATCCCGGGCTGCCAGGCCGCGCCCGGTTAAAAAAGTATCAGATGAGCGTCCGCTATGCGTTTGTCCGGGCTTTTTCAAGCTGTTGTAATCCAGTCGTCCACCATTGCCGGTCAGACGTATTTGATCAGCGGTGGTTAACAAACAAAAATAATAGCTCCCGTCGTTCAAGGCGCGGAGCGGAGAGCACTACGATGAACATCCCGAAAGCGCTTTTCCTTTCCGCTGGCCTATCCTTCGCCCTTGTCAGTCAAGCCGCTGAAACAGTGACCATTGCCACCGTCAACAATGGCGACATGATCCGGATGCAGCGGCTCTCCAAAGTGTTTGAACAGCAGCATCCTGATGTGAAGCTCAATTGGGTGGTGCTGGAAGAAAACGTCCTGCGTCAGCGCCTGACCACAGACATTGCCACACAAGGCGGCCAATTCGATGTGCTGACGATTGGTACCTATGAAACGCCGCTTTGGGGCGCCAAGAGTTGGCTCGAGCCCATCACGGGGCTGCCACTCGAGTACGACCTGGAAGACATCTTCCCTTCGGTACGCCAAGGCCTGTCGGTCAACAACACGCTCTACGCGTTGCCTTTCTATGGCGAAAGTACGATCACCTATTACCGCACCGATCTGTTCAAGCAAGCAGACCTGAGCATGCCCGAGCATCCGACCTGGACCCAGCTCGGCGAATTTGCCTCCAGGCTCCACCAGCCTGACAAAGGGCAGTACGGCATGTGCCTGCGCGGTAAGGCCGGTTGGGGTGAGAACATCGCGCTGATGAGCACCATGGCCAACGCCTTTGGTGCCCGTTGGTTCGATGAACAGTGGCAGCCGGAACTGTCCAGCCCAGAGTGGACGGCAGCGGCGCACTTTTACGTCGATACGCTCAAGAAGTTCGGGCCGCCAGGCGTGTCGAGCAATGGTTTCAACGAAACCCTCGCACTGTTCAACAGCGGTAAATGCGCGATCTGGGTGGATGCCAGCGTCGCGGGCTCGTTCACCACCGATAAAGAGCAGAGCAAGGTCGTCGACAGTGTGGGCTTTGCGCCTGCACCGACTGAGGTGACCGACAAAGGTTCGTCATGGCTGTATGCGTGGTCGCTGGCGATACCGGCAACCTCCAAACACAAAGACACCGCAAAGGCCTTTATCACGTGGGCAACGTCAAAAGAATACATCCAGCTTGTCGCTAAAACAGACGGCATCACCAACGTGCCGCCAGGCACTCGGCAGTCCACCTACAACGAGGACTATTTGAAGGCCGCACCGTTCGCGCAAGTGACCTTGCAGATGATGCAGCACGCCGATCCTGCGCACCCATCGATCAAGGCTGTTCCTTACGTTGGCATCCAGTACGTCACCATTCCCGAATTCCAGGCGATCGGCACGTCTGTAGGGAAACTGTTTTCGGCGGCGCTCACCGGGCAGATGTCGGTTGATCAAGCCCTCGCCGCCGCACAGACCTCCACCGAACGTGAAATGAAGCGCGCCGGTTACCCCAAATAGTAACGGTGCGGTGGGTGCGACTGTCCTGATTGTCTGGACACCGTTGCCTCCATCGCGGACAAGCCACGCTCCCACAGGTTTAACGCAATCAATGTGGGAGCGAGCCTGCTCGCGAAAGCGATGTTCCAGTCGCCAAAGATGCATCGGATGTACCGGTCTCTTCGCGAGCAGGCTCGCTCCCACATTTCGATCTTTGTATGTCTGTTCCTAATCGGTTTGAAGCCATGAATATTTCAACTGCCAAAGCTCACATGGACATTCCCCAACCGGTGCGTAAAAGCCGGTTGGCCAACCCCGGCTGGTTTCTGGTCAGCCCCTCGGTGGCGTTGTTGCTGCTGTGGATGATCGTGCCGCTGGGCATGACCGTTTACTTTTCGATGATCCGCTACAACCTGCTCTATCCCGGTGAAAACGAGTTCGTGGGACTGGAGAACTTCACCTACTTCCTCAGCGATTCGGGGTTCCTGCCCGGCGCCACCAACACCTTGTTGCTGGTCGGCAGCGTGCTGCTGATCAGCGTGGTGTTCGGCGTGTTGATCAGTGCGCTGCTGGAGGCCAGTGAGTTTCTCGGTCGCGGCATCGTACGGGTGATGCTGATCTCGCCGTTTTTCATCATGCCCACCGTCGGTGCGCTGATCTGGAAGAACCTGATTTTCCATCCGGTGTCGGGGATTCTCGCCTACGTCTGGAAGCTGTTCGGCGCGCAGCCGGTGGACTGGCTGGCGCACTACCCGCTGCTGTCGATCATCATCATCGTGTCCTGGCAATGGCTGCCGTTCGCGATCCTGATCCTGATGACCGCCATGCAGTCCCTCGACCAGGAACAGAAAGAAGCCGCACGCCTCGACGGTGCCGGGCCGATCGCGATTTTCTGGCACCTGACCCTGCCGCACCTGGCTCGCCCGATTGCGGTGGTGGTGATGATCGAAACCATCTTCCTGCTCTCGGTGTTCGCCGAAATCTTCACCACCACCAACGGCGGCCCCGGCTACGCCTCGACCAACCTCGCCTACCTGATCTACAACCAGGCGCTGGTGCAGTTCGACGTCGGCATGGCGTCCGCCGGTGGCTTGATCGCGGTGGTGATCGCCAACATCGCGGCCATCGTGCTGGTGCGGATGATCGGCAAAAACCTGACAGACAAAGCCTGAGGCCTGCGCCATGACCCTTCAACAATCCCGCCGTCTGCAAAGCCTGCTGCTCGGCACCCTGGCCTGGGCCATCGCGATCCTGATCTTCTTCCCGATCTTCTGGATGGTGATGACCAGTTTCAAAACCGAAATCGATGCGTTCGCCACGCCGCCGCAGTTCATCTTCACGCCGACGCTGGAGAACTACCTGCACATCAACGAGCGCAGCGATTACTTCAGCTTCGCCTGGAACTCGGTGGTGATTTCCTTCAGCGCCACCGCTCTGTGCCTACTGATCGCGGTGCCGGCGGCGTACTCGATGGCGTTCTACGAAACCAAGCGCACCAAAGGCACGCTGCTGTGGATGCTCTCCACCAAGATGCTGCCACCGGTGGGCGTGCTGATGCCGATCTACCTGCTGGCCAAGAGCTTCGGCCTGCTCGATACGCGCATCGCCCTGATCGTGATCTACACGCTGATCAACCTGCCGATCGTGGTCTGGATGATTTACACCTACTTCAAGGACATCCCCAAGGACATCCTCGAAGCCGCGCGCCTCGACGGTGCCACGCTGTGGCAGGAAATGGTCCGGGTATTGTTGCCGATCGCCAAGGGCGGCCTGGCGTCTACGGTGCTGCTGTCGCTGATCCTGTGCTGGAACGAGGCGTTCTGGTCCTTGAACCTGACTTCGTCGAAAGCCGCGCCGTTGACCGCATTGATCGCCTCCTACTCAAGTCCCGAAGGTCTGTTCTGGGCCAAGTTGTCGGCGGTGTCGACGCTGGCCTGCGCGCCGATCCTGATCTTCGGCTGGATCAGCCAGAAACAATTGGTCCGCGGCCTGTCGTTCGGCGCCGTGAAATGAATCAAAAGCAAAAGATCGCAGCCTGCGGCAGCTCCTACAGGAGCACCGCATCGGCCGGACGTTCCGTGTAGGAGCTGCCGCAGGCTGCGATCTTTTGATCTTAAAAAACAACAATCGGAGGAGCGCCACCATGGCCAACCTGAAAATCAAGAATCTGCAAAAAGGCTTCGAAGGCTTTTCCATCATCAAAGGCATCGACCTGGAAGTGAACGACCGCGAGTTCGTAGTGTTCGTCGGTCCATCGGGCTGCGGCAAATCCACGTTGCTGCGGCTGATTGCCGGCCTGGAAGAAGTCAGCGGCGGCACCATCGAGCTCGACGGCCGCGACATCACCGAAGTCAGCCCGGCCAAGCGCGACCTGGCGATGGTGTTCCAGACCTACGCCCTGTACCCGCACATGACGGTGCGCAAGAACATGTCGTTTGCGCTTGATCTGGCGGGTGATAACAAGCAGGACGTCGAGCGCAAGGTGACTGAGGCTGCACGGATCCTGGAGCTGGAACGCCTATTGGAGCGCAAGCCGAAGCAACTGTCCGGCGGCCAACGTCAACGCGTGGCTATCGGTCGCGCCATCGTGCGTAACCCCAAGATCTTTTTGTTCGACGAGCCACTGTCCAACCTCGACGCCGCTCTACGGGTGCAGATGCGCCTGGAGCTATCCCGGCTGCATAAAGAACTGCAGGCCACGATGATCTACGTGACTCATGATCAGGTCGAAGCCATGACGCTCGCCACCAAGGTGGTGGTGCTCAACGGCGGTCGTATCGAGCAGATTGGCTCACCGCTCGAGCTTTATCACCAACCGGCCAATCTGTTCGTAGCAGGTTTTTTGGGCACCCCTAAAATGGGCTTTCTCAAGGCCACCGTGGTTGCCAACAGTCATCAGGGCGTAGAGGTCGAACTGGCCTCCGGTCGACGTCTGCTGATCCCTCGTGATGGAAGCACGTTGGGCAAGGGCAACGAGGTCATCGTGGGAATACGTCCCGAACACCTCAGCCTGGATGATCAAGGGCAACTGCCCATCACCACGGACGTCACCGAACGCCTGGGCAGTGACACCTTCTGCCACGTCGTCGCCAAGTCCGGTGAAGCACTCACCGTACGAGTCAATGGCGACTGCGACGTCGCTTATGGAGAGCAGCGGTGGGTCGCGCTGGACGTTGCGCATTGCCATTTGTTCGATGAACACGGCAAGGCTGTCGCCCCGTTGGTGCGTCGCGCCGCCTGATCTCAATCCTCTTCAATGCCCTCGGTTGGGCGTACCCGACATTCAAGAAAACGGATGAACACTCAATGAAACGACTAGAAGGTAAAAGCGCGCTTGTCACCGGATCCGCCCGAGGCATCGGCCGTTCTTTTGCTCAGGCCTATGTTAATGAAGGGGCAACGGTAGCCATCGCTGACATCAACCTTGAGCGCGCCCGGGCCACGGCTGCCGAACTCGGACCAAACGCTTACGCTGTCGAGATGGACGTGACCGATCAAGCGTCTATCGATGATGCGATTGCAGCTGTGATTTCACAGACAGGCAAGTTGGATATCCTGATCAACAACGCCGCATTATTCGATCTCGCGTCCATAGTCGACATCACCCGCGACAGCTTCGAGCGTTTGTTTTCGATCAATGTTGCAGGAACACTGTTCACCCTTCAGGCGGCTGCTCGTCAGATGATCAGGCAGGGGCATGGCGGCAAAATCATCAACATGGCCAGCCAGGCAGGTCGCAGAGGGGAGGCACTGGTGGGTGTGTATTGCGCGACGAAAGCGGCAGTGATCAGCCTGACACAATCAGCAGGTCTGGATCTGATCAAGCATGGGATCAATGTGAATGCCATCGCGCCAGGTGTGGTAGACGGCGAGCACTGGGATGGCGTCGATGCGATGTTCGCTCAATACGAGAATCGGCCATTGGGCGAAAAGAAAAGGCTCGTGGGTCAAGAGGTGCCTTTCGGACGGATGGGGACTGCTGATGACTTGACGGGAATGGCTATATTCCTCGCGTCGTCCGAGAGTGAATACGTGGTGGCTCAGACCTACAACGTCGACGGTGGAAACTGGATGAGTTGACGTCAAAGCAGCACAGGCACTTGCAACGGTTACGCGCCCAACAAGGTTAAAAAGCGGCCAACTCGACCCACGTCTATGGCCGCTTTTGACGCTAGCCAGCGTCAAGCATCTGGCTAGTTACCGTCCGCCACTTTCCGTTCTATCTCAGCTATTTTCCGACTGAGCTCCTCAGCTTCCTGCTCTTGGGTTCTAGTTGAAGAGGGCGTAACGGTTTCATCCATATCTTTGGCGTCCGTGTCCTCCTCAAGATCTCTTTCGGCGTTTGACGTTGCGTCCGGTTCGACGTCGTTAACACTGTTATCGCTGTTCATATCACTGACCTCCATTGACCTGAACATTGGATTCAATGCCATGGCTTGAGTTCGAGATTTTTTGTCGGCGTCGATCAGCTTGGGCAACTAAACGTACCGGCGGTCAGACTGCCTGAATTTTCCCTCCTGGCGGTACTCCACCGTCCGAGGAGCAGTCGCTCCTTAATAGCGGTGTAATCCGCCGGGGGAACACGTAATGCCATCGGTCGAAGACTTCAGAATCCAGTCTCACGCATTCCTGATCGAGCTGGACGCCGCAACGATGGGCATGATGACGCTGGTCTCTTCCAAATGTGTTTCAGGACCAGAATGGGAAGAGGCGACCAAACGGCATCACGATGCTTACGAGATCTGGAATGCCTTTCTTAATGTCTCTCCTTCAAGCACTGACGTCGTCACTCCGTTAAATACTTCGGGCGCTGACTAAGGACGGCTGGACGAAAACACGACAACTCCCTACTGACGGCGCTTCTATTGGGCCTGGAAGAAAAATTGGCGTCATGAAATAGACGACTGGCGCCACCCCATGTCGCTTGCAAAGTCTCTACCTTGATCTTTACTAGTCACTGAACGTGAGAGCGTTCCTCATCAAATATGTCTTTTATATCAAGGTTTAAGCACGCCTCTTGAAGTTCCGCCTTGATCTTTTTCTGATCTGCCCAAAAGAAAGTTCAAAGGATGACGAAGAAATGAAAGAGAACTTGGCGGCAATTATCCGCAAACTCATATCTCCTTCAATGCGGTATGAGATAAGAAACGCTTCAAACTGGTTGCGAGACATCCTTGGACGTGCGTGTTTCTGGCGCTGGGAGATTGCCAGGTTCAGAGTGCAGAACGAAAGTCCTTACGAAATCCTCTATATCGGAAGGAAAAAGAAGCGGGAGATGGCCAAGCTTCTCATAAGGGGAAAGTCCCAAGGTGATTCCCCCATGGTCGACGGCGAAACGGAACCTGGCGCGTCGAATCATGTGGTCGTGGTCAGTGAAATGCCGACCTCGGGGGCCTTGTCTGTACCCCTGTATCTGAGCGCCGTCGTACCGCTGGGGCGATCCATCGAGGAGATCACCACAAAATACGATAGCGAATTGCGTCGAAATATACGCAAGAACCGACCGCGCTACCGAATGGTCCAGACGCTGTTGGAGGAAGACATTGAAAAGGCAGACAGGGAAATGCTTAGACCTTATGCCACGGCAAGGCAAGGCATCCACGCTGCGCAATTTGCCACGCAGGAGGTTTTCAGGATCGCCAAGACTGTCGGCCGGCTCGACCTGATCATGCTGGAGGACGAGGTTGTTGCATGTCACCTTGGCTGCGTAATAACCCGGGGCGGAAAGCGCTACTGGAGCACGCTACGTTTCGGATACACCGAGGCGATTTTTTCAGATGCCAAAAGACTGCGTGAAGTGAACTCGATTACCACCTTCATGGCACTTGAATGGGCGATAGACAATGGCTTCGATTATTACGACATCGGTCTTTGCCTGGCACGGCCAGATGACGGACTTCTGAAATGGAAAAGAAGGCGCGGCGGTGATATTGATTCCCTGGGAAACCACGCTTATATGTTTGTCCGGCTGCCCAAGACAGGGGCCGCCAAATTCCTCTGGGACACGCCGCTATTCGCTGTCGAAGGAAAGGAATTGACCCTTCACCTTGGCTTGCCGGACGGCCCAAGCGATGAGGAGGTCGCCAGCCGTTATCATGAAATGGTATTTGGCGGGCTGCACAAGATTTATCTTTATTGCGCCAAGAGCTCGGGCGAACAGTTTCTCGAAACCTTGCGTAGTCGCTACGCCAGTTTGCAGACCCCACCCATTATGAAAAGGATTGCATCCAGCTGAGCTATTTCCACGACTGAAATAAATAGAGCGCTTCGCGTCTGATTATTGACCCTGTCCCGCAGGGAGGACTTTTCATGGAAAGCGATGTCTCGCAAATAAGCACTTCGACCACTGGCAATCGAAAAAAATGGACCCTTGCCGCCTACAGGTATATGGCAAGAAAAAGACTCGCACGAAAGGCGGAGATCAGCTTAAAAAGCCTGGCGGTGAAAACCTGGGATATTGCTCCGGGTGGGATATCGCATTCTCCACCGGCTTTCTTCCTGCCCAATCAAATGGACCGCGTCACAGGATGGGAGGCGAAGCGCTTTTATCCTTTCGAACATCCCGCTCGCACAATGGAAGGGCTGGGCGACGTAGTACAAGGCCCTACACGTGGCTACCTGATCAAGGATGTCTGGCTGATCGATGGCGCGCTCTACAAGGACAATGCAAGTTTCTGGCTGTCTCTCAAGCCCGGTTTGTTCCCGCGAATTGTCGTTGAAAACGAGATCGATCGCGGTGCCGCCTACTGCACGCAAAATGGAAATACATGGTTTGGTACATGGTTGATGGAAGACTGCCCGACCTATTCATTGGCATGCGACGAAGGCGTCCCGGTAACCACCGCGCCATCCGCCAGGTTTCCTCTATTTACCCAGGCTCCCGCCTATGAGGACTGGTTTGGCATGAAACCGGTTCGCTTGAACGGTGCGTTCTTTCGTGAGCTCGTGCTGTTCGACGATGTGAGCAACAATCAAAGCAGGCATTTACGTTTCCGTGCCATGGGTGAAAAGCTACTGTCGCACGTGAGCTATGACGCTCACCCTGGCGTGTTCATTCTGCGGGGTGGCGACGGTGACTTGCGCTTCTTGCGCAATGAAATGGAGCTCGCTGAACATCTGCGCAAGACCAGGGATTTTCGCATAATCAATCCTTTGAAAACCGATGTCCCGACCATCGTGGCGACATGTGCCGGCGCGCGGACCGTGATGGGGGTCGAAGGGAGCCAGCTTGTACATGGTGTCAATGTACTGCCGCAGGGTGGTTCGTTGCTGGTACTGCAGCCACCGAACCGTTTCGTCAGCTACTTCAAGTACCTGACGGATCGCGACAACCAGAATTTTGGCTTTGTGGTCGGAACGCCAGAGGGCGATGGCTTCAAAATCGACATTCAAGAGGTTGAGCGCACACTGGACCTGTTCCCATCCTGATGGGTGATGGCGCCTCCCTGCGATTCACCGTATCAGTGCTCTTTGACTTTCTTGATGCGGAAAATAATCAGCGCAAGGATGGCGATCGCGAGGGGCGTCATGGCCAGCATGGCCTCTCGCGGGGCCACCTCGGCGCCAAGCAGGTGCAACCCTGAGTAGCCAAGCTTGAGCAGGTTCAGCAGGTAGTAAGTAATGGCGATAATCGACAGACCTTCCACGGCACGCTGGATCTTGATCTGGGCGTCGGCGCGGGCGTTCAGGCTTTTGAGAATTTCCGAGTTCTGTTCTTCCATTTCCACCTGAACCCGGGCTTGCAACAGGTCGCCCAGGTTGGCCACGCTTTTGGCCAGGTGCTCCAGGCGTTGTTCGGTGGCGGTGCAGTACCTGACGGTGGGTTTGAAGCGACGTTCGATGAACACCCCGAGGCGCTGGCAATCGCCGACGTGGCTTTCTCGCAATTCGCCCAGGCGCTCGTACACGAGTTGGGCATAGGCTTGGGTGGCACTGAAGCGGTGGCGGGTTTTCGCGGTACTGCTGACCACTTGGGCTGACAGGTTGGAGATGTCCGCCAACAGGGCTTTCGCGTTGCCGCTGTCAGCGTCGGCGTTACGCTCGGAGAGGGTAACCAAGGTCTTGTCAAAGACATCAAGTTGCGCGCTCAAGGTCTTGGCCGTGGTCAACGACAGCGAGGCCATCATGCGATAGGTCTCGATTTCCAGCAGACGGCGGATCATCCGCCCTTGGCGGTAAGCGTTGAGGCGCCGGTTGACGAACAGGATGTGGTTGTTACCGTCCTCGCTGAGACGAAAATCGCTCCAGACCACCGCATCGCCACCGCCCACGCAGGAACCGCACGGGTCCTTGAAACCGTAGCCGGCGAGGTCCAGGCCGGCTTCGCCACGCACGACGATCTGCACCGAGTTGATCAGCTGCGGCAAATGCGCTTCGACCTTTTGCGCCAGCACCTCGGGCAGCGATGTCCAGGACAGGTCATCGCAGGATGAAGTGACCACCAGGGTCAGGGTGAAGAACTCGGCGTGGCGTTCCCATTTCAGGGCGTGGCCATCGAGTTGGGTGATGCCTTGAGCGGCATGAGGATCGATCGGAGCAGGGCAGCAGCGCTCCAGCAGCGCATTGCACTCCGGTTCCCCGCCAAGGAAGGCCAGATGAAACACATGGGCCGGTTCGTCGAAATACAGTGACGGGCGCGCGTGCAGTTCGTTGTGCAGGGTTTGTCTTTGCGGATGCATGCTGTTCAGGCCCTGTTGGTATTGTTCTTGGCGCTTGCGATAAAAGGCCTTCAGGGCATTCATCGACTGCTGTTGTTGATGGGACAGGTCGATGAACTCACGAGTCACAAGCAGCAATCCATGGGTTTTCGCTGGGTGGTAACGCACCGCTGTCAATTCAGTAGCAGGCAGGCGAACCATTGTGTGGGAGGGAAGAACTAAAAAAAGGCGCCTTTTACCGCGTGAACCAGGCGCCCAAAACAGAAGAAATTACCGCTCACTTGTTGCTTGATTGCTCTCTGATCTGAGTCAGGCTGAGTCGAGGGGTCAATGCTTCAGGGTCGACTCTGACCTCAATCAAGGATGGCCGGGACATACCAAGGCAGCGTTCAAACGCTGGGGCAAACTCCGACGTGGCGGTGACCACCTCGCCATGTAGTCCATAGGCTTGGGCCAGTGCGGCGAAATCCGGGTTGAGCAATTCAGTGCCTGACACGCGTCCAGGGTAATTGCGTTCCTGGTGCATTCTGATGGTTCCGTACATTCCGTTGTTGATCACAACGAAAATCACATTGGCGCCATATTGCGCTGCAGTCGCTATCTCCTGACCGTTCATCAAGAAGCAGCCATCCCCGGAAAACGAAACCACCACTCGATCCGGGCACGTCAGTTTGGCGGCCACCGCCGCAGGAACGCCGTAGCCCATGGAGCCATTGGTAGGGCCTAACTGAGTGCGGTATTGGCGGAACTGATAGAAGCGTTGAAGCCAGACGGCGTAGTTTCCGGCGCCATTGGTCAGGATCGTGTCGTCCGGAAGACTGCGATTCAACCACTCAATGATTTCGGCCATTTGCACATCGCCAGGGGAGGGCGAGTGTTGCAGATTTTCGCGGTAGTTTTTGTTCAGGGTGCGCGTCCATTCACTCTTTATTTGGCTGGTCACCGCTGGAAGCTTTGCGGCTGATTTGGCAAAGGTCGACATGCTGCTGTTGATCGCTAACGCAGGTTGGTAAACCCGCCCCAGTTCCTCGATGCCTTGGTGAATATGGATCAAGGTTTGCTTCGGTACCGGGATGTTCAAGGCCGCATATCCGCCCGTTGAAACCTCACCCATTCTTGAGCCCACGACCAACAACAGGTCGGCGTTTTTTACCGCTGAGGACAACTGCGCCGACGCGGCGAAACCAAGATCGCCGACATAGTTCGGGTGTCGATTGTCGAACAGGTCCTGGCAGCGAAAGGAGGCGGCAACCGGGATATTTTGCTGTTCAGCAAAAAGCCGGATGTCGTGCACGGACTCGGTGTCCCAACCGCTGCCCCCCAGCACCATCAATGGCCGCTCTGATCGCTCAAGCAGTTGCTGCATGGCGGCCATTTGCTCGGCTGCCGGGGTCATCAATACGCGTTTAAAAGGCCCGGCATCACTGACTTCCGCCATTTCGGTCAGCATGTCTTCCGGCAGTGCGACCACTACAGGCCCAGGTCTGCCATTGACCGCTCGGTGGAACGCCTGGCTGATCAGTTCGGGAATTCTGCGGGTGTCGTCTATTTGCACGACCCATTTCGCCAAGGGGCCAAACATCTGGCGAAAATCAACTTCCTGAAAGGCTTCGCGACACTGCTGATCGCGAGCGACCTGGCCAATGAACAGAATCATCGGCGATGAATCCTGGAACGCAGTATGAACGCCAACCGACGCGTTCGTTGCACCCGGGCCTCGTGTCACGAAGCAGATGCCTGGCTCTCCAGTGAGCTTGCCGTAGGCTTCTGCCATATAGGCCGCCCCACCTTCCTGGCGGCACACCACCAGATCGATTTCTTCTTGCACGTCATGCAATGCATCGAGAACCGCGAGGTAGCTTTCTCCCGGAACACAAAAAGCTCTTTTGACGCCATGGATGCGTAAGGCATCCACCAATATCTGACCTCCGCTACGACGAGAAATGGTTTTATTCATTGTTATCTCCTGAGTCGAATGGTGCGGTGTGAAAGGGTGAATCGCTCTCTTTCTGGCGGGTACTGACTCGATCAATTGGAAGAACAACGGCTAACGCCTGCGCCACGAATTCTGAGTATCATCAAGTAGGGGTACAAACGATGATTGCTCAGCACTTCATTCCCTCAGCTATTGAAGTCCCTTGGGCAAGCGTTAGAGGTGCGTCCTGGAATCCACGGCTGGTTTTAGAGACATCAACACTGCACAGCCACTATCGATTAAACAAGGTCAGTTTCGTTTTCGACTAAGCTCAAGGTTTGGTGGACATTGCCAATGAATGGAAGCAGCCACGTCTACATGAGGTAGCGCATGAGCAATTTACCGCCAGCAAGTCCAGAGCATCCTGAAACCTTTGCACATGTCATCGCCGTATCCAGGCTTATACGTTGGAGTAACACCATACCCAGCAGGTGGGCGCGCTATGGTCTGGTTGTTGTACTGCTGACAATCAGCGGCTTTGCGGTGTGGTCTTCAATCACCACCGGCCGCCTGGGGCAGGAGGCGATCGCCTCGAGCGTTCTGTCCGACCACTACACAGCGGCTGCGACTGCGGTGGCTGCAGCCGAGTCGCTGGAGCGTCTGTATCGCTTGGAACCGGGCCCGCAAGTGCTTCGTCGTTTCAATGAAACCGTGCAGGTGCTGACGCATGCACTCGAGCGTATTCACCGCTCCGGATCGCCTGTGGACCGCCTCCTTGTCGAGCACGTTCGCACGGCACTGACTCTCTACCTGGAAAGCGTCAACAAGTTGTTCAAGGCCGTTGACGGTGGGAATGATGCCGAGGAGCGCCGGATCGACAATGACGAGGGCGACCCGCGGTTTGAAAAGATTGAAAGAGTCGTTTTGCAAGCCGCTGCCGATCACCACGAGGAGTCTATCGTGGCGCTGGAGAAGCTGCGCAGACGGGAGGCTTTCAACGCGAATAGCACGCCAATCGTTTTTATCGCCGGGCTGTTTCTCGTGGGCCTGTTCGCCCAAGTGCTGCGGCGCACACGTGTCGAGCTCGACAGTCAACGCAAGGACGCCTTGCACGCATCGCTGCATGACAAGCTCACCGGGCTGGCCAACCGGACCCTCCTGGCCGACCGTTTCGAGCAAGCACTGCGCCTTGGCCGCCGTCAGGGGGCAACCACCGGCCTGTTGCTGATCGATCTTGACCGATTCAAGGACGTCAACGACACCCTGGGGCACCACTACGGGGACGGCCTGCTCGACCAGATCGGCAAGCGGCTGATCAGTGAAGCGCGGGAAATCGACACGGTCGCCCGGTTGGGAGGTGATGAGTTTGCGATTCTGCTTCCCTCCGTCGAAGGCCTGGAGGGGGCTTTGAAAGCAGCGCAACGGCTGCACACCGCGATTACCGCATCGTTCGAAATCGATGGGATCGAACTGGATGTCGAGGCCAGCTTTGGGGTAGTGGTTTCAGGTCTGCACGGTGACGATCCTTCGACGCTCATGCAGCGCGCCGACATCGCTATGTATGCCGCCAAGAAGCAGGGCAAGGGCATACTCGCCTACGACCCGGGAGGGGATCGGCGCTCTCCGGAACGCCTGGCAATGCTCGGCGAATTGCGGCGAGGTCTGGATCGCGGCGAATTGTTCCTGGAGTACCAGCCCAAGGTCAGTCTGAGCACAGGAGAAGTCTCCGGCGTCGAGGCGTTGGTGCGCTGGCAGCATCCGGTGCGCGGTCTCGTGAATCCGGATGAGTTCATTCCGTTTGCCGAACTCACCGGGATCATCGGCTCCCTGACTCAATACGTGCTGAACCTCGCGCTGTCTCAAGTGCGGGCCTGGGCCGATGCCGGGATATGCATACCGGTTGCCGTGAACATTTCTGCGCGCAACCTGCTGGACGACAAGCTGGTGTTTCAGATCGTCGATCTGCTTGAGCACCACAAACTGACCGCCAATATGCTCGTTCTCGAAGTGACCGAGTCCGCCATCATGCTCGATTCCGATGCTGCTCGTACCATCCTGAGACAGTTACATACGATGGGCATCCATATCGCCATCGATGATTTCGGCGTCGGCTATACGAGTCTGGCTCAGTTGAAGGATTTGCCCATCAGTGAACTCAAGATCGACAAATCCTTTGTACTGGCCATGCAAAGCGATCAAGCCAATGAGTTAATAGTACGGAGCGTTGTCGATCTTGGTCACAATCTTGGCATGGCGGTCATCGCCGAAGGCGTAGAAACATCCGACGTGCTTGATGCTCTGTGCGGTTACCACTGCGACATGGTCCAGGGTTTTCACGTCTGCCGACCGGTAAGCGCCGAAGCGTTCATGCAGTGGTATGAAGAGCGAGAGCGCAAGTAGTTCAGCCGCCTCTCACCGGATCGGGGTACATAAGGTTTCAGGCTCTGGTATAGAGGGGACGTGATCGTCTTGTGCCAAGCCAGTCGCGAGCAGTAGGCCAATCAAAGAGGCCAGTCCAGACGCCACCCAGGTCCAATGCCACCCACCAGCGTAACTGGCCAACTTGGCCAGCAGTGGTGGCATTACAAACATGCCCATTGATGAAATCTGCTGCACCCAACCCACCGTCGTCGACACGGTTCGTTCACTGGGTGCAACGTTCACTGCGATCATGAATAGCGTCCCGGGGATTACCCCGCCGACGGCTGAAAAGACCAGTACGGCGCCATAACGCACGACAGGCATGCCTTGAGTGAACTGGCCGAAAGCGAACAGCGTCATGATGGCCATGCAAGTGTATCCCACCAACAACAGCCGTCTGGCACTGATACCCCGATGCAGCAACAGCGCTGCCGAGGCACTTCCGCCGATATTGACGAACGCGGCCAATGCCGTCAGCGCTCCTGCCATCGGCCCCGACAAACCGGAGTCGGCATAGATAGACGGCAGAAAGCCGATGACGGCAATCCACTGCCCCGCGTACATGGCAAAGGCGATGCCTACACGCCAGGGGCCGCTCGCCTTCAGCGTTGTCCATAGTCGATGCGTCCAGACTTCACTGGGGACCGCTGTCCACCGCGCAGAGGCAGTCTCTGGTGGCCGGCGCTGTCGATCGGATGGCACGGCTCGCACAAGCCAGATAATCATTGCAGCCGAACAGATGGCCGGAACGCCCCACCACCCTTGCCATCCCATCGTTTCTATCAATGTGGGGCCGGCGATAAAAGCAATGGAAGTACCGATCGCTACGTAGCATCCCCACAACCCCAGATGTAAAGCCAGGCGCTCGCGAGAAACCAGTTGTCGTATCAATCCAGGTGTCGGCAATGTTGTGAGCAAGAAGCCCAAGCCTTCCAGGGCTCGAAGCATCAGCAGCTCATCGGGCTGCCGCGCCCCCATACCAATGACACTGGCGACGCACAGGATCATCTGACCGCTAATGATACTTCTGCGCAGCCCCAGGCCATCGCTGAATACACCGATCATAACGCCGGCAAGCATACCCGCCAGTTGCGTCAGCGATAGCAGGAACCCTGCCTGCACCATCGTCAGGTTCAACGAGGCCTGGAGAGCGGGAATGGCCGGGGAAACCTTACCCAAGTGCAGGGCGGCGACCACGCCCGAGAGGATGACGATGCAGGCCGGGGAGAAACTGATTTTCTGCATGAGATCTCCACCGCGACAGCGCGCACGAGCCTAGGCGCGGAGCACTTTGCGGTTCGCGTTCCTACCGAGGCAGATCGCCTGGTTTGGAGGGAAAAGAGTGACGGACAAACTGAGTGGCTAGTTTGCCGACTGGCGCAGAAATTGTTTGATCAGTATTCCGTGGTGTTGCACTACTATGAAATCCTGAATTCACAAGTAGGCTTAAAATGGAAAAAACCATTCAGCTCGATAATCTGGACCGACGTATCCTTCGTACCTTGCAGTCCGATGCCAGCCTCAATGGAACAGCGCTGGCTGAAGCCGTGTCCAGTTCGCCAGCCTCCTGCTGGCGAAGAGTCCGGGCATTGGAAGAGGCACGCATCCTTGGGGCTACCGTTCGCTTGATTGATCGACGGGCAGTCAATCGCGATGTCGATGTGATCTGCTCGCTGCGGCTCAAGTCCCACGGCGAGCAGGATGCCGAAGCCTTCGAACGCTTCGTTGCAGACCAGGAGAACATTCTCGAGTGCTATACCTTATCGGGTGAATGGGATTACCTGCTTCGGATCGTCGCGGCTGATATTCGAGACTACGAGCAATTCTTGATGCACACCCTGTTGCGACATCCCTCTGTCGCGAATGCCAGCTCACAGTTCGCGCTATCGCGGGTGAAGTACACCACTAGCGTGCCGGTCTGAACCAGACCACCATCGGCTGCACCTGACCCGCCTTCAATCCAGGCTGCCTCAGCGCGTTTTGTCCGTGAAATTGCAATTTCACACGACTACCGACTAATATACGATCCATATACATTTCATATTGGATTGGACAGTGGGTATCGTAAAAATTTCAGAAGCCATGCACGAGAATCTGCGCGTCGCCAGCGATGCGTTGAGTCGCTCGATCAACGCACAAGCTGAGCACTGGATGCGCATCGGGATGCTTGCGGAGTTACATCCCAACCTGGACCACAGCGACATCTGCCGCGTGCTGATTCGTGCCGAACTGGCTGGCGGCCTCGATGTAAAACAGCTTTGCGCACTCGCCGATTTTTCGCAAAGCGCCCAGGTTGATGCAGCGTCCGGAGCCAAGTAATGAAGACCAATGTGACGCTCAATACCCCGGCAGAAATAGCCATGTCTCGTGCCGCGGGCACGCTGGCCGCCGAGGTCCTGGCCATGATTGCTCCCCACGTCAAAGCGGGGGTCACCACCGACGAACTGGATCAGCTCTGTCACGACTACATCGTCAACGTGCAGAAAGCCATTCCGGGCAATGTCGGCTATCACGGTTTCCCGAAAACCGTGTGTGCATCGGTCAACCAAGTGGTCTGCCATGGCATTCCTTCGGCCACGCCACTAAAGGATGGCGACATCGTCAATATCGACATTGCCGTTATCAAGGAGGGTTGGTACGGCGACACCAGTCGCATGTACTTCGTGGGTGAGCCCGGCCCGGATGCCCGACGCCTGGCAAAGACGACCTATGAAGCGATGTGTGCCGGTATTCGGGTCGTCCGCCCCGGCGCTACGCTGGGTGACATTGGCCATGCCATTCAGACGGTGGCCGAAAGAGACGGATTCAGCGTCGTGCGTGAATACTGCGGTCACGGTATCGGCAAGATTTATCACGATGAGCCGCAGGTCCTTCACTACGGCTACCCAGGCCAGGGCCTGAAACTGAAAGCCGGCATGATCTTCACCATTGAACCCATGTTGAACGCTGGAAAACGCCATGTGAAAACGCTGGCTGATGGCTGGACCGTGGTCACCAAGGACCACTCACTCTCGGCTCAGTGGGAGCATATGGTCGCGGTTACTGACGACGGCTTCGAGGTTCTGTCCCCTTGGCCCGATAGTGTCGATGGGTATCCCGCCATCGTTTAGGCGCTCTGTCCATCACACACAGCTTCTGATCATCGGCGTGTATAGATCACAAAAAAACGGCAACCCTGAGGGTTGCCGTTGTCTTTTGTACATTCAAGTCAAATCAGACAATCCCGGTCATGTAATACACACCGATCACGAAAAACGCCGCCAGTACCTTGAAGAGGGTCATGCCGAAAATATCCTTATAGGCCTGACGGTGGGTCAAACCGGTGACCGCCAGCAACGTGATGACCGCGCCGTTGTGAGGCAGGGTATCCATGCCACCAGCGGCCATGGCCGCCACGCGATGCATGACTTCCAGGGGGATGTGCGCGGCGTTGGCTGAGGCGATAAAGGTGTCTGACATGGCGGCAAGCGCAATGCTCATGCCGCCTGATGACGACCCGGTGATACCCGCCAGCAAGTTGATGGTGATGGCCTGATTGACCAAGGGATTGGGAATGACCTTCAGCGCCTCAACGACAGCGACGAAGCCAGGCAACGCCGCGATGACTGCACCGAAACCATATTCGGACGCGGTATTGAGGGTCGCAAGCATCGCACCGCTGACGGCGGTACGGCTGCCTTCGGCCAGCTTGCGGGAGATGGTGCTGTAGCTGAACACGAAGACCGTGACAATCCCGACCAGCAACGCCGCCTGGACCGACCAGATGGCGATCATCTTCGACACCTGTGTCTGGATCGGCGCCTTCAACCCTGGCAAGTCAATGTCATAAACGCTGCCATACCAGTGTGGAATCCAATGGGTAAAGGCCAGGTTCATCACGCCGACCAACAGCAAGGGCAACAGCGCCACCAGCGGATGGGGCAGGGCGATGTCCTGGGGTGTTTCCGGCTCATTGCGCAGATCAGTGCCGTAGCCTTCGCCCGCACGCTGGGCTTTGCGACGCTGGCGTTCGAGATACAGCATGCCGCCGATCAGCACGAACAACGATCCCAGCACGCCCAGCCAGGGTGCGGCCCAGGACGTGGTGCCAAAAAACGTGGTCGGGATGATGTTCTGGATCTGCGGCGAACCCGGCAACGCATCCATGGTGAAGGTGAACGCACCCAGGGCAATCGTTGCCGGCATGAGTCGCTTGGGGATATTGCTTTGACGGAACATCTCCGCCGCAAATGGATAGACCGCAAACACCACCACAAACAGCGAAACGCCGCCGTAGGTGAGCAGCGCGCAGACCAGAACAATGACCAGCATGGCCTGGCTGCCACCGAGCAGGTGAATGACTGACTTGACGATCGAACGGGAAAAACCGGACAGCTCAATCAATTTGCCGAACACGGCGCCCAGCAAAAATACAGGAAAGTAGAGCTTTATAAAGCCAACCATCTTGTCCATGAAAATATCACTGAACGCCGGGGCTACCGCGCTGGGGTCAGTGAGCAAGACGGCAGCAAGTGCAGCGAGCGGCGCGAAGATAATGACGCTATATCCCCGATACGCTGCGAGCATTAAAGCGAACAGCGCCAACAAGGCGATGATGACACTCATGGGATGTCCTTCGAGGCTGAGCCTGTCGCGCAGAGGGGGCGAGGAATGGGCTGCGCACTGGCTGTGATTTTTTGTTGTTGGGCCGCGCAACGGTCGCGGCCCTTTTTAGCCAGGTGTTGTTACTCTGCGATACCGGCGTACGGCACATCCTTGTGACCGTAACGACGGACACGAATGTTGGCCTGTTCGCCGTGTCCGGAGAATCCTTCCAGCGCACACAGGCGTGAGCAGTACTCACCAATGAGCGCCGATGCTTCGTCGGTCATGACCTTCTGATAAGTACAGGTCTTGATGAACTTGCCGACCCACAGGCCGCCGGTGTAACGCGCGGCTTTCTTGGTGGGCAGGGTGTGGTTGGTGCCGATGGTCTTGTCGCCGTAAGAGACGTTGGTGCGCGGGCCGAGGAACAGCGCGCCGTAGTTGCGCATGTTTTTCAGGAAGAAGTCCGGGTCATGGGTCATGACTTGTACATGCTCGAACGCCAGGTCATTGGCGATGGCCAGCATTTCCTGTTCGTCTTCAGCCACGATCACTTCGCCGAAACTCTCCCAGGCCTGGCGGGCAATGCCGGCAGTCGGCAGGATCTGCAGCAGGCGCTCGATTTCAGCCATGGTTTCGCGCGCCAGTTTTTCCGACGTCGTCAGCAAAATCGCAGGCGAATCCGGGCCGTGTTCGGCTTGACCGAGCAGGTCAGTGGCACAGATTTCACCATCGACCGTTTCGTCCGCGATCACCAGCGTTTCGGTGGGCCCCGCGAACAAGTCGATTCCGACCCGGCCGAACAATTGGCGTTTGGCCTCGGCGACAAAAGCGTTGCCTGGGCCGACCAGCATGTCGACTGGAGCAATCGACTTGGTGCCCAGGGCCATGGCGCCGATCGCCTGAATCCCGCCCAGGCAGTAAATCTCATCGGCGCCCGCCATGTACTGCGCGGCAACAATGGCCGGGGCCGGTTTGCCATGGAAAGGCGGGGCGCAGGTGATGATGCGCGGTACACCGGCCACCTTGGCGGTGATCACCGACATGTGTGCTGAAGCCAGCAGCGGATATTTGCCGCCCGGCACATAGCAACCTGCGGCATTCACTGGAATGTTTTTGTGGCCGAGGATTACGCCTGGCAGGGTTTCGACTTCCAGGTCTTGCAGGCTGTTGCGTTGGTGCTGAGCGAAATTGCGCACTTGGGTCTGGGCGAATTCGATGTCGGAGATGTCGCGTTTGGTCAGCTGCGCCATGCACGCATCGATCTCGGCGCTGGTGAGTCGGTAATCCTCCCGATCAAGGTTATCGAAACGGATAGAGAGGTCTCGAATCGCAGCATCGCCGCGCTCTTCGATATCGGCCAGGGTCTTTTCGACGGTGTCACGCACTTCGCGGGCTGCCGATTTGATGACGGATGCTTCCGCGCCTTTTTTGAGCCAAGTTGCCATGGGATGAGTTCCTGAGTGTTGTTGTTTTTGGATTTGCATACGTATGCAATGAAGGGCAATCCTAAGCCATTCCGAAGGGCGATGAAAAGGGGGAGGGGGAAAAAACCGAAAATTGCGCAGGGTGAGGTTGAAGCGTTCGCTCGCGAAACGGCCAGGCAACACACGTCGCGGTGAATGGCAGGTATGATCGGCATTTCAAAATTGGGCGCAGACGCAATGGCAGATTCCAACGAGCAATCCCGGCATCCGATCACGGCCCATGATGTGGCCAGGTTGGCCGGTGTCTCCCAGTCTGCGGTCTCGCGAACCTTTACCAAGGGCGCCAGTGTTTCTCCCAAGACGCGCAAGAAAGTCGAGGAAGCGGCAGCGACCTTGGGTTACCGCCCCAATCAATGGGCGCGCTCGTTGATCAAGCGCCGATCCAACTTGATCGGCGTGGTCGCGCCCAGCATGGAGAACCCCTTTTATTCAGCGGTGCTGGAGGCTTTGTCGGCGGCGTTCGAAGAGCTGGGTTATCGCGTGCTGTTATTCTCCACCGCGAATCACGAAGACTCCGACCCGGTGCTCGAAGAGGTACTCGGCTACCGCGTTGAGGCCCTGGTTCTGGTATCGGCCAGCCTGTCTTCGCGTTTTGCAGAAGAGTGCAAACAGATCGGTTTGCCCGTCGTGCTACTAAACCGTAGAAATGACAGCAGCAGCATTTCCAGCGTGACCAGTGACAATGCCCAAGGCAGCATGGAAATTGCGCAATTTCTGGTTGCCGGCAGCCATCGTCAGTTGGCTTTTATGGCCGGCAAGGAAAGCTCATCGACCAGCCGCGATCGGGAAAAAGGTTTTGCGGACACGCTGCAACGTCTCGGGCATCCAGTGCCGCAGCGCGAAGTGGGTCATTACACGTTTGACGGCGCAATGGACGCCACTCGCCGTCTGCTGTCGAGCGCCAATCCACCCGACGGCATTTTTTGCGCGAATGACATTATGGCGTTGGGCGCCATTAACGTGGCTCGCGAGGAGTTCGGGCTCAAACCGGGCAACGACATTTCAATCGTCGGTTTCGATGACATTGCCCTGGCATCCTGGCCGGTCTTTTCGCTGACGACTTACGTTCAACCGGTTGGCGATATGGTGAATCGCGCGGTCGGCATCATTTGCGCGCAATTGGAGAACCCTGATACGCCTGCGATTCAAGAGGTCCTCCGAGGTCAGTTACTTGTCCGCAAAAGTTCGAAAATCCCTGAGTCCGGCATGCAACAGGGATCGGATTGCCTTGTGTGGCAACCGCTTGAATAGGCCGGCGAACATCACCGCGATGCCTGATCAGTCGCATAATGGCGTTAGTGGTTTTGAAGCTTTTGCAGTTAGCATTGCGCGTCATTTACGAGCCAAACGACAGGTTCGTTAACGTAACCGAGTGGATCAAACATTGATCGAACGACGCCAATTTAGCGGAGGCATGAAGGGGAAAAATCTCCGCTATCTGAATGAGAACCCCAACGAGACGACACAAATGGTTCGGGCAGGATTTTTGTTGCTCGAACACTTCTCGCTACCCGCATTCACGCAAGCACTGGATACGATTGTCACTGCGAATCTTCTGCGACCCGGGTTGTTTTCTTCCCGAACGTTCGGCTTGACCGATGAGGAAGTCATCAGTGACCTGGGCCTGGTCATTCGGCCGGATACCCGTTTCGATGGCTCAGCGATCCAGGACCTGGATCTTCTGGTCATTTGTGGCGGCTACAGGACAGAGCTCAAAGCGACGGATGAACTCATCTCCCTGTTGAGGGCTGCATCAGACTTGGGCGTCAGTCTGGCCGGGTTGTGGAATGGCGCATGGTTCCTGGGAAGGGCAGGCTTGCTTGACGGGTATCGTTGCGCGATTCACCCCGAACATCGCCCCGCACTCGCGGAAATCTCCAAGGCGACGCATGTCACCAGTGAGCCCTACGTCATTGATCGAGACCGGCTGACGGCTTCCAGTCCCTCGGGGGCATTCCACATGGCGCTGGACTGGATCAAAGGTTTGCACGACAAAGCCCTCGTCGAGGGAATTGAGGACATCCTGGCTTTCGAGGAGTCGCGTTATCGGCGCATAAAACCGACTGAAAATATCTGTGTGAGCGCGCCATTACGCGAGGTGGTGAAACTGATGGATGCCAACCTCGAAGAGCCTCTGGAGTTGGAGCAGTTGGCGGTTTACGCCGGCCGTTCGCGTCGACAACTCGAGCGCTTGTTCAAGGAGCAACTGGGCACAACGCCGCAACGGTATTACATGGAGCTGCGAATTACCGAAGCGCGTCGACTGCTCCAGCACACAGAGCTGTCCCAGGTGGACGTGTTGGTTGCGTGTGGCTTTGTATCGCCCAGCCACTTCAGCAAGTGCTATAGCTCGTACTTCGGATACAGGCCTTCCAAGGAAACGCGACTCGTCAAATAGAACGGCTTTTTGAGTCTGTGCTTACCCGTGATTGGCGCAGAGTTGCGCGACCCTTTGCCAATCATATTTTGGTTACGGACGGCGGCTTGCCCGGTAGGTATATCGCAAACCGATCAACAGAAGCAGGGTGATCAGGCCGAGGGCTAGCCCACGAGTAATCGCCGGTTTAACGAAGGGCACAGAGTTATCTTGTTGGCAGGCTGCGCTATCGGCTTCCGCGACGGTGATTTGCCCATAGTCTGTCAGGTGCAGCTTTTCGCGATTCAGGATCGCCGACTGTTGCTCCAGATCCAAAGCCTGATACTTCCAGAGCGTTGGCGATCCTTCTCGGCAATAGGTAAACGTTTTCGGGTTTGACGCGGCAATAATACAAGCGTCGTTGATGCCCCGTTTTTTCAGCGTTTCAGCAGCCGACCTTGTGAAGTCCAGGTCGAGGACGGGAATAATCCCTGTAGCAGAAGCCGCGACCGAAACCAAAAGGGTGCCCGCGACGAAGAGTGTTGAAATTTTCAAGGTAGGGTTCCCCTTGTTGTTTATTATTTTTTGATTGACGCGCGGAGCGTGGCCAGCCTGCCTTTAATGAAGTTTGGCAATTAATAAGCCTGCCAGCTTTGGCGGGCGAAAGTCCCCAACCTTGGGGGGATTCCTGAAAGTGGGGCGGCCTGTCGTCTAGATGCTTACCACAATCAACACCCTGTTCAGGTCCTGTACAAACGCCATGATCGTCACCAGACTTGGGGTCTGCATCATCATCAGCGATCTTCTACTCAGCCCTATCAGGCATGAACACTCGAAATTCCGCAAAGATGACCAGGTGCCGCAAAAGATGCCAAAGCAAGGCCTGGGCCAATAGCCAAGTATTTCGACGGGACCGATGACTCGGGGGCGTCCCCCGGGAAGTGATCCGCGAACATGGGATGGCCGCCCGCGGAGCTTTCGCGAGTCGCTTCGTCTTGGGTGACATCGTTCGACCATCACGCCGTCTTCGACGCAATAACTCGTCTGCGTTCTTGCAGACGGGGAAATCCCTGCTTAACTCTGAACATATGGTCAGTCAGTGACTAATTGGTCACGACAGCCATCCGAGCACCCTCGCGCTGTTGTTGCTTGTCCGTGTTGCCAGATTAAGCCCGAGGAGGCCTATGCGTTGATGCTTGAAAACAACCCTGAGTTATTGATGTATTGGCCTGGCACTTCGCTGTCAGGCCCACGTGTTCTGCTGTCTGCGATAGGGCCCTGTGGGCATCCCAAACGCTGTGCGCTTAGTCCAATGGGTTCAAGGAAGTAAATGTCATGATGCCGAAAACTGCCATTGTCGAGATCTGCGAGAAGTACAAGGTTTATACCGAGCACTATCTCAACACTGCCGCTGACAAGACCATCATTCTGGTCAACGGCTCACTGGCAACGACCGCATCTTTTGCCCAAACGGTGCGTTACCTGCAGCCGCGATTCAATGTGGTTCTCTACGACCAGCCCTACGCCGGTCAGTCGAAGCAACACAACCTCCACGGCCAACCGATCCGAAAGGAAGACGAGGCCGCGATACTGCTGGATTTAATCGAACACTTTGGTGCACACCACGTGCTGTCCTTTTCCTGGGGCGGTGCGGCTACCTTGCTGGCGCTGGCTCAACGGCCGCGACGAATCGAGAAGGCGGTGATCAATTCATTCGCAGCGCGTATCAATACACCGATGCGCGATTACCTGGAGAGCGGCCTGAACCATCTCCAGGCTTGCGACCGCCTCAATGTCGGTCGCTTGATCAACAGCACAATCGGCAAGCACCTGCCATCGCTGTTCAAACGCTTTAATGACCGCCATGTCAGAAGCCTGGCCGAGCACGAGTACAGGCAGATGCATTTTCACGTCAATGAGGTGCTGACCCAAGACACCCATTGCTATGTCGCCTGTGCCAATGCCATCGAAATCCCGCTGCTGTTTGTCAACGGCGAATGGGATGAGTACACCTCGGTCGAAGATGCCCGGCTGTTCGCCGATCATGCGTCTCAGTCCCGGTTCCATACCATCAAGAATGCCGGGCACTTCCTCGATATGGAACATCCGGCGGCCTGGCAAGACACCCGGCAGGCCTTGCTCGGTTTTCTGGATCCAGCTTGCAGGAGGCAGGGCCGTGTTGCCTCAGATATCCAGGTCAATCACGTATGAGCCATTGAATTCCGGATTTTCATTAATGCCATTTTTTGCATAGCCCCGGGCGTTGCAAATGACGCGAGTTTTGCCCACCTGGTAGTCAAAGCTCCCATGGGTATGGCCATGCAGCCAAAGTGCCGGTTGCCAGACTTTTATCCGGTCTTCGAGGTCTGAAACAAAACTCGCGTTAATCGGCGAATTCTCAAACAGCGGGCCTATGCTCAACCGTGTCGGTGCAAAATGCGAAACCACCACCGTGGGAGTGGTTCTGTCGCGGGTGAAGCAGTCTTCCAGCCAGGCGACTGTCTGTAAAAAAACCAGTTGGGAAACTGCCGGGCTGAACAGGTCTGGAAAATCTGGCGAGATTTTTATGTGGGTGAAGTCCCGCATGAGCTTCGTAGCCAGATCAACGCCCTGTGCCCGATCCTCTGCGGAATCGAAAAGTCGATAGTCAGACCACAAGGTGCAACCCAAAAACCGCACGCCGTTGTGGAGATACTCCGAGCGTTCCAATACGTGGATCTGTGTGCCTTCCGACAACCTGTTCAAGTGCTGGTAGGTAGAGATCAAGTCACTGCCGTAAAACTCGTGATTCCCTGCCACGTATACGATTGGAACAGGGCACGATCTGGCCCACTCAATGGCCGCAGCCGGTCGGGAGATGTCTCCAGCGAGGACGACAATATCGGCATCCACATCGGGAAAAGGTAACGCGTTGACTGACAAATGGATGTCTGACAGCAAGGCGATGCGCATCGATCGACTCCTACTTATTTTGAATGTCAGCCCAATTAACTGACGTCGAGGCGTCGACAATGGACGTCAAACGCCGCTCCATAATGATCGTGCGCTCGTCCCCGTGAAACTCGTCGCGGATTTTTCGATAACCCAGCTTGAAGTAAAAGGCTTCTGCGGTAATGGAGGAGGGGACGCGCAATACTTCGATTTTAGCGTCTTGGGCGACAGATTGAAGGGTTGCCATCAACTGCCTGCCGAGTCCGCGCCCCTGATGGCCTGGGTCAACGAATACGCTGCGTACAACGTCTTGATCAAGGCTGGCCGTGGCGACTACACGCTTATCGAGGGTGGCGACAAAGACCTGACGTTGGCTCAACAACACGCGGATGGCCTCGGTAGAAAAGCTTTTCTCTACCTGGGTGATGACGTCGGGCGGGTAGTCCAGGGCATTGGACTGGCGCAGCGATTGAATGATGACCTGGCTGATGGCTGTGGCATCGTCAGGGGTGGCGAGTCGAATCTGGTTATTCATTTTTAAGACCTCGATCCTTGTGTCCTTACCAAAATCCTTTAGTCCAATCTTGAGCGGTCAATGTCGCAATAGCCTGCGCCAGCGACTATTTGAGCTGCGCACCACGCGCCGTTAACAACTCCCGCAATACCGACCGATGGCAATGCGCTTCATCTTCGCAATAACAGCCAATGGCCAGTGACGTTTGGTGGGACAACGCCGCCAACAAATCGAGCAACTGGCTGGGCGCCGCGTGGGTCATTTCGGTCTTGAACTTGCGCTTGAAGGCTTCCCACGCCTTGGCGTCTTCTGCCGCTTTGGCTTCTGCGACCAGTTCTGCACTGGGAGACAGCAGCGGCTGCCACACGTCATAAAAATCCCGACTGGCAAACTCGGCTTTCGGCACGCTACGCGGTGGGCGACGCACCGTGCCCAGGCGCAGGCCTTCATTGGCTGCGCGCGGTGAACCGAGGCGCACGATATGGATGGCCACGCTCTACATTCCTTTATTACCGCGAGCTTTCGAACCACTCCAGCGCCGTGCGCCAGATGCAGATCCCCAGGAAGTAAGCCGACATCAGCAGCCAAAGCCCCATCACCAGCGGGTTGATCACCGGATGGTTGACCACCAGCGACAAGCTGCACAGCAGCCAGATGGCCGTTACCGCGATGTTGATCGGCATGAACTTGCGCACGCGAAACGGGTGGAGGAACTTCATCCGGGTCACGGTCAACAGCGCCAGGCCGATGATGGTGAGAAAGGTGATCCACGGCGACGGGGCGATGATGTACAGGCACAGGGCGACCACGTTCCAGGCGGCAGGGAAGCCCTGGAAGTAGTTGTCTTTGCTCTTCATGTTGACGTTGCAGAAGCAAAACAGCGACGAGACCAGAATCAGCGACACGGACAGCAGCAGCGTGTAGTCCGGCAAGGGGATGTAACGATAAATGAACAGCGCGGGGATAAACACGTACGTCAGGTAGTCGATGACCAGATCGAGGATCGAGCCATCGAAACTTGGCAGTACCGACTGGACATTGACCTTGCGTGCCAACGCGCCATCCAGCCCATCGACGATCAGGGCGACGCCCAGCCACAGCAGGCAGTTTGTAGCCTGGTTTTCCAGCAGGGCGAGGGTCGCGAGGAAGGCAGTGACCACGCCGGTGGCGGTAAAACCATGGGCGCCCCATGCTTTGAGCCTGGCGATGTGTAGGGTCGATATCACGGGGGCGTTCTCCAAAAAGTGAAGCAAGCCTGTTATCACCCCTTCAATTGGGGGTGTCGGCAAACCAAGTCAGGTTGCATGTATCGACCGGGTATCCGGGGATAAGGTTCACCATCTGTAAATCTTAGCTGGGCCGCAAAAAAATACCCCGGATAAATTCGGGGTATTAAATGAAACATCGGCGCAGGGCGATACGTTTTACTCAAGCGCAGTGATCGGCGGATTGATCGGCTGCAGACAGGCTCATTCACAGCGCCTTGCTCATGAACACCCGACTCGTGCCTGGCGGGTCGCAAGGCACTTCGCCGAAACGCTGCCAGCCGTGTTTTTCATAGAACTGCGGGGCCTGGAAACTGAGGGTATAGAGCACCGCCGAGCGGCAACCGCGACGACGGCCTTCGTCCTCGTACGCGTTGAGCAGTCGAGAACCGATCCCGGAGCCTCGTAGTGACTCGGGCAAGTAGAACAGATCAAGAAACAGCAGTCCGAGCGACGTACGCCCAGTGATACCGCCCAGCACTCGATGGGTGTCCGGATCGCGGACCGTGACCGCCAGCGACTGGCGGTCATTGACTCCGGTCATCTGATCATTGAAGGCACTCAGCCCGGCGCTGAGTACGTGCTCGACTTCAGGTTCGATGATATCGCTGACGACAATCAGAGTGCGGTCCATGTGTTCGTTGATCCTGTGGGCATCGGGTTTGCGAGGGTAGAACACTCGCAGCCGAGGGTCATCGGGGTCAAGTGCGATAAGGGTTTCACGTCAGCCAAACGGTGGTGGCGCATTTGTCGGCGAGGACTATCGTTGCCTGACTGGATCACTCCAACCGATGAGGACATCGTTATGAACACCAGCGATTTGCTCGAACAACTTCTGCGGGCCGGCCAGGGCTCAATGTCGCAACAGGGTGGCGGTGGCGCGTCGGCCCAAGGTGGCCTCGGCGGTCTCGGTGGATTGCTCGGCGGCCTGTTGGGCGGTGGTGCCGGGTCAAGTGCTGGGGGCGGTGGCCTGGGTGGTTTGCTCGGTGGTCTGCTGGGCGGTGGCTCAACCATGGGCGGTTCGACCCAGACTCGGTCGGGTGGTGGCACCAGTTACGCGGCGCTGGCTTCGCTCGGAATGATGGCATTCCAGGCCTATCAAGCCTGGCAACGCAGCCAGGCCTCGGCGCCGCAACAGGCACCGCGTACTGTCGATCTGTTGTCCGGTCCGGAAGTCGAGGACCACAGCCATGCGATCCTCCGGGCATTGATTGCGGCGGCCAAGGCCGATGGCCGGATTGATGACGCCGAGAAGCAGATGATCAGCACCGAAATCGGCCGCCACACGGATGACCCAGAGCTCCAGCAATGGCTGGATGACGAAGTCGCACGGCCGCTGGACGCCGCCGATGTGGCGCAGTCGGCCACGGATTCCGGCATGGCGGCGGAGATGTACCTGGCCAGTGTGATGCTGGTGGACGATCAGCAGGATGCTGAACGCAGCTATCTGGATGAACTGGCTGCGGCATTGAGTATCGATCCAGAGCTGCAAGTGCATCTGGAGCAACAGGCCAGAGGTGGCACTGTTTGAGGTTCATCCACAAAAAAAAGTTGGCTGTCAGGTTGCCTTCGCGAGCAAGTCGAATCGTCGCACCGCCGCTCCCACATTAGATCTTCAGTGAATGTATTTTTTGTGTTCAATACAGATCCAGTGTGGGAGCGGCGGTGCGACGATTCGACTTGCTCGCGAAGAACGATGACGCGGTGATGCTGGTTGCAACGCCTACGAGGTCATGGGGGCTTTCGGCACCAGAAACGTAACGCCGAAACTCTCGGCGATTGCCAGGATCTGCGGCAAATCCTGCGGCACTTTGAGCTGATCCACCGCGGCAAAGAACTGACCACCGCGCGGATCAGACACCACGCCGATCATCTTCGCCGTCGCACTGATGTTCTTGTAAGCATGAATAGTCCCACCGGGAATATGCACATAGCCCCCGGGGGAAACGGTGGTGGCCTTGCCCGCAACCGTCACTTCCACCTGCCCGTCAATGACGTAGAACGCTTCGTCCCAAGGATGAAAGTGTGGGGGCGGCCCGCCGCCTTGCACGCCTTCCTGGATATGCATTTCAAAAGGTTTGCTCAGATCCCCGCCCGCAAGAATGGTGATGGCCTCACCCACGACATTGACCGGGTCGGGGGTTTTTTCGGGCTCGATGACATGAACCGTTCGCATGATTGCTCTCCGAAGGGTGTGTCCACACTCGCTGAGTATATTCACTTGATCTGGCGCCGGGTGCCGCGCCACACGCCCGTCTGTCCGGGCGATTTCAACGCCGATGGAATTTTTTTCCGGGGGTGTCGCTCTGCTGATGTAGAGACGTGCTGATTGAGCGTCCTGCCACTGGCCTCAGACCGAGAGACATGCCCATGACTGCCCTGACACGACTTGAATCCCTGCCGGCCCACGAACGCGCGATCCTGACCGTCGGTAGCCTGAAGCTTATCTATGAACAGCTACTGCTGAGCGACGATGCCGAACACCAGCGCGCACTCGGCAAAACCTTCCTCGAGGCTCAACTTGCGCAAGCAACGGACCTGCCCGAGGACATGCCGCACGACCTGTCGACACTGCAATCCTTTGTCGAACAGCACTTCGCCGAGGTGGCTCGCCAATACGCCGACTACCTGCAAAAGCGCAAAGAAGGCGGACCGCGGCAGTTCTTCACCAACAAGGCGCACGCATTGTTTTTCCTGCAAGCCGTTGCCCCGACCAAACTGGTGGACGGCGCGTGGCTGTATGGGCTGCTGCGGCACTGGCATGACCCGCGTTTCGAAGGCTTGATTTGCACCTATCTGGAAGAGCTGGGCGACGGCAACCCGGCGCAAAATCATGTGGTGATCTACCGCAAGCTGCTCGCCGAACATGGCTTGCTGGACAACGCGTTTATCCCTGACGAGCGTTACCTGCAAGGCGCGGTGCAATTGGCGCTGGGTTATTGCAGCGACGATTTTTTGCCGGAAGTGATCGGCTACAACCTCGGCTATGAACAACTGCCGCTGCATTTGCTGATCAGCGCCTATGAACTCAGCGAACTGGGCATCGATCCGTATTACTTCACCCTGCACGTGACCATCGACAATGCCAGCACCGGCCACGCGCAAAAGGCCGTGCAGTCGGTGCTGCAATTGCTGCCGGTGGAAGCCGACCGCGAAGACTTTCTGCGCAGGGTTGCGCTGGGTTATCGGCTCAACGATCTGGGGCAGGGCAGTCGCGCGATCATCGAGTCGTTCGACCTGCACGGCGAGTTGCTGAGCATGCTTGAGCGCAAGCGCCCGTTTGGTCAGCACATGCATTCCGACTACTGCCGGTTTGAAGGCAAGACCGTCAATCAATGGTTGTCGTCGCCGGAGCAGTTGCCAGGCTTCCTCAGCGCGATGGAAAACAAGGGCTGGATCAAGCGCCACCAGGACCCGCAAGCCAGCCGTTTCTGGCAATTGGTCGATGGCGACGGCGCGGCCATGTTCGGGGTGTTCAGCCCCTACGAAAAACAGCTGCTGCACGACTGGATCGCCGGAGACTGGCGACCTGAGCGAGCGCCGGCCGCGGTTCGACGCGGCAACCGTGCCGCGACCGAACCGCCCGTGCCCGTCAATGACCCGGATGTCCAAAGCCTGCACGCTACACTTAAAGGACTTGCCGCCGACGAGCAAATGCAAGTCTTGATTCCGTGGTTGTCTGCCCATCGGCACGCCCACCCCGCTGGCCTGATGGCCACGCGACGGTTCATCGAACTCAAATCCGGTTTTCGATAGGGAGCCCTTCATGAATCAGGAAGAACACCTTAGCGCCGCCGATCTGGCCTTACTGCAACTGGGGCGCCGCTTGCAGGCCGACGGTTATCGTTTCATCACGCCAACGCCGCTGACCCATCAGCGGGTCAATGATCGCTCCTTTGGGCAAAGCGCCCGGACCCTGCGCGAAGTGTTCGGCTGGTCACGGCCGTTTGAGCCTGGTCTGTTGTCGGTGGATGAACAGCGGCAGTTGCAACAGGCAGGCGTCCTCGAGGAATGCAATGGTCGACTGAAAAGTCATGTGCGTTGGTCAAGCCTCGATGACCTGTTGTTCGTGCATTCGGGTTACCCCACTGATGCCGCTGACGCGGTGTTCTTCGGCCCCGACACTTATCGTTTTGCACAACTGATTCACGCCCATCTGCAACAGAGCTTCGCGCCGATCAGGCGCGCCGTGGACATTGGTTGCGGCGCGGGTGTCGGGGCGATTGTGATTGCCCGCGCGCGCCGTGAAGCCGAGGTGTTGGCCGTGGACATCAACCCGTTGGCGTTACGCATGACGGCAGTCAATACCGCGCTCGCCGAGGTGGCTAACGTCAGCATCGAGGCCAGCGATGTGCTGCAGGACGTCGACGGCCACTTCGACTTGATCGTCGCCAATCCGCCGTACATGGCCGACCCGGCCGAGCGTGCTTACCGGCACGGCGGTGGGGCGCTGGGCGCGCAATTGTCGTTGCGCATTGTCGAGCAAGCCCTGTATCGCTTGGCCCCCGGTGGCTCCCTGGTGCTGTACACCGGCGTGGCGATGATCGATGGTCTCGACCCGTTTCTGGATGCGGTGACTCCGTATCTGGAATCGCCGATGTTCGGCTGGACCTACCACGAACTCGACCCCGATGTGTTCGGTGAAGAACTGTTGACCCCTGGCTATCAGCGGGTGGAACGAATTGCCGTCGTCGCCCTGATTGTCACGCGTATCGGCCCAGGCATCGGGGGCACCGTGACCTCGTCAGCAGGTGCGCCATGACCAGGAGCCTGGACGATTACAATCGCATGCGCGATTTCTCGGCAACCTCTGAACCGGCTGCCGGCAAACGTTCGGGCAAAAAAACCGCGAAAGACCATGCCTTGCAGTTCTGCATCCAGAAGCACGACGCCTCGCGCCTGCATTACGACTTTCGCCTGGAGCTCGATGGCGCGCTGAAAAGCTGGGCGGTGCCCAAAGGCCCGTCACTGGACCCCAAGGTCAAGCGCCTGGCGGTGCACGTCGAAGACCATCCAATTGATTACGCCACCTTCGAGGGCAGCATTCCCGAAGGGCATTACGGTGCCGGCGACGTCATTGTCTGGGACCGTGGGGTGTGGATTCCTCAGGACAATCCGGCCGAGGCGTACGCCAAGGGCAAGCTCAAATTCGAGCTGAAAGGCGAGAAGCTCGGCGGCCTGTGGAACCTGGTGCGCACGCACATGCCGGGCAAGCAGGAGCAATGGTTTCTGATCAAGCATCAGGACGGCGCGGCCAAACCCGAAAGTGATTACGACGTGGTCGCCGCCGAGCCCGACAGTGTGCTCAGTGACCGGACCATCGTTGCCAAAAAGCCGAAGACCGCTGCCAAATCCAAACCCGTCAAAAAAACCGCCGCCCCGGCGCGCAAGGAAAAATCGGCGCCATTGACGGGCGCCCGCAAAGCCAAATTGCCGGAGCTGCTCAAACCGGAACTGGCGACGCTGGTCGAAAAGGCCCCGGGCGGCGAGTGGAGCTACGAGATCAAGTTCGATGGCTATCGGATCATGGCGCGCATCGACCACGACGAGGTCAAACTGTTCACTCGCAACGGCCACGACTGGACCCACAAACTGCCCAGACAAGCCGAGTCGTTAGCGGCGTTGGGTCTCGAATCGGCCTGGCTCGACGGGGAAATGGTGGTCGCCGACGAGCAGGGTGTGCCGGACTTCCAGGCCTTGCAAAACGCCTTCGACTCGGGCCGCAGCGGCAACATCGTTTACTACCTGTTCGACATGCCTTACCTCAATGGCGTGGACCTGCGCGAGGTGCCTGTCGAGGAGCGAAGGGTCACGCTGTCGACAGTGCTCAACCCCAACAAAGATCCGCTGCTGCGCTTCTCCGATGCGTTTAGTGAAGAACCGGAAGCGCTGCTCAACAGCGCCTGCCAAATGCAGATGGAAGGGCTGATCGGCAAGCGTCTGGGCTCGTCTTACGTTTCTCGACGGAGCAGCGACTGGATCAAGCTCAAGTGCAAGCATCGGCAGGAATTTGTGGTCGTCGGCTTCACCGACCCGAAAGGCTCGCGCAATGCCTTCGGTGCGCTGCTGCTGGGGTTGCATGACCGCGACAGCGGTGAGTTGCGTTACGCGGGCAAGGTTGGCACCGGGTTCAACGAGACGACGCTCAAGCGCATTTACGAGCAACTGAAACCGTTGCAGACCAAAAAGATCTCAGTGGTCAATCCGCCGAGCGGTTTTGATGCCAAGGGTGTGCACTGGCTCAAACCCACGCTGCTGGCTGAGGTCGCTTTTGCCGAAATGACCAAAGAAGGTTCAGTCCGTCATGCGGTGTTCCATGGCCTGCGTGACGACAAACCTGCCGAAGACATTACCGAGGAGCGTCCGAAAGCCGTGAAGACTTCAGCCGCGAAAAAAACCACTGCCGAAAAACCTTCCACTCCTGCCAAAAAGAAAGCCGCGCCCGCGCCCTCACAAATCGGCCTGGGCGAGGGCAAAGTCCGCATCACTCACCCGGACCGGGTGATTGACGCCAGCAGCGGCACCACCAAAGTGCAACTGGCGGAGTATTACGCCAGCGTCGCCGAATGGATTTTGCCTGAGCTCAAGGACCGGCCGGTGGCTCTGGTGCGCGCCCCGGACGGCATCAACGGCGAACTGTTTTTCCAGAAGAACGCCGAACGCCTGGCCATTCCGGGGATCACCACCCTGGACAAGGCACTCACCGGCCAACCGGTGATGATCATCAACAACGCTGAAGCCCTGATCGGCGCCGTGCAGATGAGCACCGTCGAGCTGCACACCTGGAACGCCACCTCGGACAACTTCGACAAACCCGACCGCTTCGTCCTCGACCTCGACCCGGACCCGGCGCTGCCCTGGAAAAGCATGGTCGAAGCCACCCAGCTGACCCTCTCGGTACTCGATGAACTGGGGCTCAAGGCGTTCCTCAAGACCAGCGGCGGCAAAGGGATTCACCTGGTGGTGCCACTGACTCGCAAGCTGGGTTGGGATGAGGTGAAAGACTTCAGCCACGCGATCGTCAGCCACATGGCCAAGTTGCTGCCGGAGCGTTTTTCCGCTGTGTCAGGACCGAAGAACCGGGTCGGGCGGATCTTCATCGATTACCTGCGCAATGGTCTCGGTGCCACGACCATCTGCGCCTACGCCGTGCGCACCCGCGAAGGGCTGCCGGTGTCGGTACCGATCTTTCGCGAAGAGGTGGGCGAGCTCAAGGGTGGCAATCAGTGGAACGTGCACACTGTGCATGAACGCCTGGCCGAGGTCGGTGATGAACCTTGGAAGGATTTGAAGAAAACCCGTCAGTCGATCACCGCCGAGATGCGGCGGCGGGTCGGGATGAAGAAATAGCGGTTGGGGTGAACACGATCGGTGTAGGAGCTGGCGAAGCCTGCGATCTTGGCGACAGTGGTTACACCGACAACATCAAGATCAAAAGATCGCAGCCTGCGGCAGCTCCTACAGGGGTTACTTGATGAACGCCTGTAGATCGCTGGTCAGCTTGTCGATCGCCACTTTGAAATCCTTGGTGGTGATCTTCTGGCTGGCGTTTGACAGGGTGCTGCCAAAGACTTTGCGCACCACTTTGGCCACGGTCTGGTTGTTGCTGGCGTCGATAAATTCGGCCTCGATGAACAGTGTGGTGTCCTGATCGCGGTGACCACTGACAGCGGAAACACCCCCCACGACGGCGGCAACCGGCACCACTTCATACCACTTCATGCCTTCGTTTTCGGCACTCACCCCGGTGATCGCCGCGCGCATGATCAAGGTTTTTGAACCCTTCGGCGCTGATTTTTCGCTCGATACCACCCGATATTTCTGACCCAGCACACCTTTGGCCTTACTGGTCATGTAGCTCTGCAACTCGTCCAGGGTTTGCTGGTTAACCCGCTCAGTGGGCTTGGGCGCCGGGTAGAGCTCCAGCTTGTTGAAGACCACGGTGTTATAGGCCTCTGGATTCCAGGACGGGCTCACCCAGCGCATGGCTGTTTCGCCGCTGGTGGTGGTGACCTGCTGCAAGTTGTTGTAGTTGGACAGGAAGCCGGAATACTGCTCACGCTCGGTGACTTTCGAGGTGCAACCGCCGAGCAGCAGGCTGGCCAGCGCAGCGCCAATAAACAGTTTTCGGGACAGGTTCATAGTGGTGTTTGCTCCATGGATTAGTCGTTTTTTTCGGTCGCAGGGCATCAGAAACGCCAGGTCATATTGCCGGTCACGGCTTGAATCCAGGCATTGTCGAACTGACCGGAAGTTCGAATACCCGACGTGGATTTGGTCTGGTCCACCGGCATGTCGCCGAGCCAGACCATGGCCCAGCTGACATTAATGTCGGTGACCTTGTTCAGAGCATAGGTGGCTCCTGTCGCAATGCGCCAGGATTCGCCCATGGGCACGGTAAATGTTCGGTTGCCGTCCGAAACGGCACTGCTGTCATACGCCACACCAACGTTCCACAACAGTTGCGGCGTGGCCTGATACTGCGCGCCGAGCGCCAGTTGCCAGGTGTCTTTGAAATGGGCGTCGACCGTCGTCGATTGAGCGCCAAACGCAGTGGTGTCGACTTGTACCGCGATATCACCAAACTCTGACCAGTCCTGCCAGTTGACCGAGGCCAGCAGGGCCCATTGCGGGTCGAGTTGCTGGAACAGACTCAGCGTTGCAGTTTGCGGCACGGTCATGTCGAGTTGGGTGTTCAGGCCGTCCAGGCGCTCCAGAGCGGGCCCGTCGCCTTTGACGTCCAGCCCGTCCTCGAAGTCCAGATCGACCTTGCTGGTGTAGGCCAGGCCAATGCGGGTGCCGGGTTGCGGGGCATAGATCACCCCCACGTTCGCGCCGAAACCCCAATCGTTGTCTTTGTATTTGAACTGGCCGTCGCTGCGGTCGGTGAAGCCGAAAGGCGCGCGGTCGATCGCGGTTTGGGCTTGCAACATGCCGTACATGGCTTTCACGCCAACGCCCACCGACCATTGCTCGTTAAAGCGATAAGCCACGCTGGGCACAAAAGACAAACCGGCGAGGCTGGCGTTTTGTGCGAAGTAGCGCCCGGACCATTCGTTGTCATAATTGGCCGCCAGGCCAAAGTCAGCGTACTGGCCGAAGCCAACGCTCCAGTGGTCATCGAGTTGATGGCTGACGAAGAAGCTGCCACCGGGAATCGGGTCAAGGGCGTTACCACTGCCAGTGCCGGTGCCATTGGTGTTTGAGTCGCGATCGAAGCTCAGGTCGCCGTAGAGAATCTGCAAACCACCGGTGATCTGTGTGCCGGGCAGATAACTCATGCCCGCCGGGTTACTGGCGATGGTCGAGGGGCCTTGAGCACGGGCCGCGGCGCCGGCGTTGGCCAGACCGGCGTTATCGGTGCCAATTTCATAGAGCATGATGCCGCCGGCGTAAGCGTGCTGACTGCACAGGGCTAGCACAGTGAAGACGGGCAGCGTTGTCGTTTTTATCTGCATTGGTTTACCTCAGCAAATGTCCTTCCCGAACGCAGGTGGCCAGCATCGACCACCCCTAAGCTCGACTGCTTATTTGGCCATGGCTGCTCGGGCTGCTTCGATCTTCGCTTTGACAGAGTCGAGGTTGAAACTCGCGCCTTTTTGCATCGGCGGGAACTCAATCGCGGTTTCGGCCAGTTTGGCGACCTGTTGCTGAACAAACACGAAGCGCCAGAACTGGTACTTGAACCAGTCGAAGTACTGTTGCGACCCTTCAGCCGCCTGGTTTTCCGGCCAGCCGGTACGTTCGAAAGGGTCAAGGCGCAGGTTGGTCAGGATTGGCACGTCCACCGCCAGTTTGGCACCCATCCACCCCCCGGGCTGGTCGATAAAGCGGAACTTGTAGTCATCGATCCGCACGGCGCCCAGTGCACTCTCGCCGAAGTAGAAAACCTCATGGCGATTGGATGGACCTTTGCCCGTAATCATCGGCGTCTGGTCGTAGCCGTCGAGGTGGACCTTGTAGGTTCTGTCGCCCAGTTGCTTGCCCTTGAGCAGTTCAGCGCCAATGTTCGGGTTGCCTGCCGCCGCGACCAGGGTCGGGAACCAGTCCATCCCGGACATGATGCCGTTGGCTATCTGGTTGGCCGGCACTTTGCCCGGCCACCGAATGATCGCCGGCACCCGGAAGCCACCTTCCATGACCGTGCCTTTACCCATGGCAAACGGCGTTTGACCGCCATCCGGCCAGGTGAAGTTTTCCGCACCGTTGTCGGTGGTGAATATCACGATGGTGTTGTCATCCATGCCGTCTTTTTTCAGCTTGGCCATGACGTCACCGACGATGTCATCGAGCTGCGCCATGCCGGCTTCCTGTTCCGACCAGCCATTTTGCGCATTGCGCATGGCTTGGTACTTGTCGGAGAGGTGAGTGACGATGTGCATGCGCGTAGGGTTGAGCCAGAGAAAGAACGGTTTGTTGTCCTGCTTGGCCTTGTCGACGAAGGCAAAGGCCTTGTCGCGAATCTCGTCATCGACGGTTTTCATCCGGTCCGGATAGAGGGTGCCGGCGTCTTCGATTTTCTGTTTGCCGACCTTGCCCCAGCGCGGCATCACGGTCGTATCGTCAGTCGTCGTGGCCCAGCTGTGAACCATGTTCCGCGGGCCGACGGTGGGTAGAAGATCTTGCGGATAATTGGGGTGCGCCGGATCTTCCATGGCGTCGAGGTGATAGAGATAGCCGAAGAATTCGTCGAAACCATGCACGGTCGGCAGGAATTCGTTCAAGTCGCCCAAGTGGTTCTTGCCGAACTGGCCGGTGGCGTAGCCCATGGACTTGAGTGTGGTGGCAATGGTGACCGCTTCGGCGGGAATACCAATGGGAGAACCGGCCTGCCCGACAGTCGTCATCCCGGTACGGATCGGCAGTTCGCCGGTAATGAAGTTGGCGCGCCCGGCGGTACAACTGGCCTCGGCGTAGTAGTCGGTGAAACGCATGCCTTCAGCCGCGAGCTGGTCGAGGTTGGGTGTTCGACCGGCCATCATGCCCTGGTTGTAGACACCGATATTGGACCAGCCGATGTCGTCGCCCATGATCACCACAATGTTCGGTGGTTTGTCCGCCGCTTGGGTCATGCCGGGGAGAACCATTGCAGACAACAGCACTGATACAGCGAACAGCGAGGATAACTTTGTCCGGTTCATGTTGAGCTCCTGTGCACTAGCGTTAGTACTCTGAGACGAGCGCCCGACCGCTCATGAAATTTTGGATCCCCCGAAAAGAGAGTAGGTATGAATTGCGAATTATCCAGTAACTGATTTCCCGTCCGTGGACTGTTGTTTCATGGGGCTTACAGTTTGGTCGGCGACATCTCATCCAGATAGGAATGCCCAGTTCGGTCCGGGCGTCGGTTTTGCTTACTGATCGAATGGCGAGCATCATCAAACCGGGTTTTGCAGCCGGGAGTTCGCGTGGCACGGAAAATTAATCCGTTGCGGTTTTACTTCCGGAGCTACGCTTAAAACCCTGACCTGATCTCTGCGGAGAGCAAGCGATGTCACACCTTCTACAGCTCGTCCGGTTGTTCTCTCTCGGTTGGGTCATAGGCTTGTTTGCAGCTCCTTTGTATGCGGCCCAAACCCCTGCCGTTGATGCTCCAGCAGTTCAACTGGAGCCCAAGGCGCTGGAGGTCTTGAAGGCCATGAGCGCCAGGCTGGCAGGCGCCCAAGGCATGAGTTTCAAGGCCATCACCACTTACGAGAAGCCCAGCCGGCTGGGGCCACCCTTGGCCTATAACACCGTGGCACTCGTCAATGTGCAGCGACCCGATCGCCTGCGCGTGTTGACCTCGGGCGATGGGCCTGCGACCGAGTTTTACTACGACGGCAAGCAAGCCTATGCCTTTGAGCCGAAGGAAAACCTGTTGGCGCAGGCAGAGGCGCCTCCCACCATCGATGCAACCCTTGAGGCGGCCTACCAGCGCGCGGCAATCTATTTTCCCTTTACCGATGTCATCGTTGCCGATCCCTACAAAGATCTGCGAAGGGACATGCGCCTGGCGTTTTACATCGGTCAGTCCACGGTGGTCGGCGATACCACGACGGATGTGATTGCCTACGCCAATGACGTGGTGTTCGTCCAAGCCTGGATCGGCACGCAAGACAAGCTGCCGCGCATGCTGCGTGCGGTGTTTCGTGACGATCCTACCCAATCCCGGCATCAGGTCGCGTTCAGTGACTGGAAGCTTGGCTCGGCGCTGTCTGCGGACTTCTTCAAGCCAGAGCACATCGAGAATGCACACAGGATTCAGTTTGCTCCGCCACCCGACCTGCGCGCCCCGGAAGGGGTTAAAGCACCGGTCGCGAAACCCTGAGCGAGGAGACTGAACCATGAACAGATCTACCTTGAAATTCGCCGGCCTGTTAGTCGCGGCGCTCACCTGTAATCAAGCGGCGGCCTGGTCGCACGCTTCCAGCTTCGGGCGCTCTTCCGGTGGCGGTGGCTCCTGGAGTCACTCCGGTGAATACGGGTCGGCTTCGGGCGGCGGTGGCAGTTGGAGCGGAGAAAGCAATCGAGGCGGATCGGCGTCCGGCGGTAGTGGCAGCTGGAGCGGATCAGGCTATCGCGGCGGCTCGGCCTCGGGTGGTGGCGGTAGTTGGAGCGGCAAAGACGAAAATGGCGGCACCGCCTCCGGTGGCGAGGGTTCGTGGCATGGCACCGGAGCCGAAGGAGGTACGGCTTCCGGCGGTGAGGGCGCGTGGCATGCTCAGGGTGAATACGGTGCCACTGCCAGCGGCTACCATGCGAACGGATATGGTACGACGGCCTACCATCCGGCGACCTATGGCACCAGCTACTACCACCCGCCGACCGCTGTTTATGCCAGCAGCGGCTGCTACAACTGCGGTTATAACGAGGGCGTGAATCCCGCCGCCGCGGCAGCGGTAGGGGTGGTGGCCGGCGCCGCCATCGCCACAACGGCCAATCAAAATGCAAACAACAACGCCTACGGGGCGGGCTATAGCGCGGGAATGTCGGCCTCCGCACCGTCGACCATGCCCATGGGCACGACCTTTGTCAGTCTTCCCTCCGGATGTGGGCTGAGGACCGTTTCAGGCGGTACTTATTATCAGTGCGGAAATTCTTGGGTACGACCTGCCTACGGAGCCAACGGCGTTTTCTACACCGTGGTGCCAATGCCCTAATCAAGAGCGAGCAACCACAAGAGTGGCTCACTGATCGATAGCAGTTGATTCCGTCGGGAGTTAAAACATGCTGATCAATCAACCGAAGTACCTGCTGCTCAGTTGCAGTGTTTGCTTTGCACCTGTGGGGCTGGCCCCCGCGGAAGATTCTGCCGAACTGGCCAAAAAAGCCCTCAATCCGATTGCGGCGATGTATAGCCTGCCGATCCAGTACACATGGGACCAGAAGATGGGGCCGACGGGCGAGGGCATGCACAGCGTGACCAATATCCAGCCGGTGCTGCCATTCGAATTGAACAGTGAGTGGAACCTGATTTCGCGCACGATTTTGCCGGTGATAGATCAGCATGGCCTGGCCCCGAATGGCGCGGCGGACAAATCCGGTATCGGCGACGTGACCCAGAGCTTCTTCTTCTCCCCCAAAGCGCCGACGCACAATGGCTGGATCCTTGGGGGCGGGCCGGCGATCCTGATTCCCACCGGCAGCGATAGCCTGTTGAGCAGTCGCCAATGGGGACTTGGTCCCACGGTGGTGGCACTGAAACAATCGCACGGCTGGACCCGAGGCATTCTGGCCAACCACATCTGGAGCCTGGACGGTGAGGGGTCAAATGGTGCGCAGAAGGTTAACCAGACGTTCCTGCAACCGTTCCTGTCGTACACCACCGCCACCTACACCACCTTCGGGGTCAATACCGAGTCGGTTTACAACTGGCAAACCAAGGAGTGGGCCGTCCCGGTGAATGCGACCGTCACCCAACTGCTGAAAGTGGCGGGGCAACCGTTGACGATTCAGCTCGGGCCGCGTTACTGGGCTGACAGCCCGGAAGACGGGGCCCGAGGCTGGGGCGTACGGGCGGCGGTGACGTTTTTGTTCCCCAAGTAAGTACGGGGTACTTCCGCTGATTGTTCTGTTTGCGCAATTTAGCTTTGCGGAACAACCCGGGCGTCGTTTCCGGTGCCTTCGATGTAAACGTTCATGCCTTTGCTCAGCGCCGGGTTGATCGGCTGAGTCACCGATACCAGTACACCACTTCTCACCCGAACGATGATCTGTTGCGCTTCCTTGGGTTGGTCATAACGTTTTTTTTCCGCGTAGTTGCCACCGGCTGCACCGGCAAGGGCGCCGGCTACCATGGCGACATCCCGACCCGTGCCATTGCCGATCAGACTGCCGATGCCGACGCCGGCGAGCCCGCCAAGAATGGCCCCGACCCCGCTGTCGTGATTGGTCTGCATCTGTGTGAGCACGATCTGTTCGATCTTGCCCGAGCGAATCTCTGTCTCGCCGGGGCCTCCGCTGCCGGGGCCTACGGCGGCACAGGCACTGAGCACCAGACTTGCCAGTGCGATCGTTAGCCAGGAAGCAGTGGTTTTCATTGCCGAGCTCCGTCATCCAGGGAATGGGTTGATTCAAACGCATCGCATCACGTGAGAAAAAAGCCTAGCACAAGGTATTCCAGACGCTGGGGCCAATCAGAGGCATGACCAGCGACATGCGCACGCTCATGATGTAGGACATGTGTAGGGGCCAGCGCCTGCTCCAGCGAGCAGACGCTACGCCGCACCTCAACTGATCTTGCGCAACGAACCCTGCCAGTACTTTTCCCGTACTTGTCGGCGCAATACTTTGCCGACCACTGAGGTGGGAAGTTCATCGACAAACACCAGCGATTTCGGCGCCTTGTAGCCGCCCAGTCGAGTACGGGTCTGTGCGATCAATTCTTCAGAAGTGACCGCTTCCCCCTGACGCAGGATCACTTCGGCATGCACCGCTTCACCCCATTCCGGATGCGGAATACCGACCACTGCCGCCATCAGCACCGATGGGTGCGCTGCCAGCGCGGCCTCTACTTCCACCGCATAGACGTTGAAACCGCCGCTGATGATCATGTCCTTGAGCCGATCAACGATGTACAGGTAGCCGTCGCCATCGATGTAACCCAGGTCGCCGGACTTCCATGCGCCATCGTCGAATTCCGCCGACGTCGCTTCCGGGTTTTCGTAGTAGCCCTTGATGATCGCTTTGCAGCGAATGCGGATTTCTCCGGTTTCGCCAACCGGCAGCGGGTTGCCGTCGAGGTCGGCAATAAACACTTCGACGCCCGGGGTCGGGCGGCCCGCCGATGACAAGTGTTGCAGCGCAGTGGCATCACCGGGCTGGTGCGCGGCCTTGTCGAGCGCCGCGATGATCATTGGCGACTCGGTAGCGGCGTAACCCTGGACAAAAATCTGCCCGAAACAGGCCACCAGTTCCCCGAGTTTGTCCGGGCTCATGGGCGCCGCGCCATAAATCAGCGTGGTCAGGGACGAGAAGTCCTTCGGGTCAGCGCGCTGCAACTCCAGCAGACGGTAAAGTACGGTTGGCACCAGGAACGAATGGCTAACGCGCTCACTTTCGACAATCTGCCGCCAGCATTCCATGTCCAACTGGTTCAGTGTGATGTTGGTGCCACCGCCGTAAACCGTGGGAAAGAACAGCATTAGCGTGCCGTGGGACAGCGGCGACACATGCAGCAGCCGTGTCGCGCTGGACAATCCCAGGTCGGTGTTGATGAACGCCGCATCACGGCAGGCCATCCAGTTATCGATGGAGTACATCGCGCACTTGCCCTTGCCGGTGGTGCCACCGGTGAAGCGCAACATGCAGATGTGCTGGTCGGTATCGAGGGCTACGTCGTTGTCCAGGTCGGAGGCGGCTTCCACCATCGGCCAGAAGCTGTGCACGCCGGGGAGGGTGGATTGCTCGGCGGTGGGCGGGTCCATCACGACAATCTCGCAACCGCGGCTGCGAAGCATGCCGTAGTAGCTATCGAGCAAACGGGTTTCGAGAAAGACCACCCGTGGCTGGACCAGATCGATCTGCCGCGCGTGCTCCTCGAGCGGATCGCGCAGGTTGGTCATGACCACCGTGCCTTCCTGCTTGAAGGTGCTGGGAAACATCATCAGGCTGAGGTTGTCGTTTTCCAGGATCAGCATGAAGCGTTCGCCTGCGCGAACCTGCAGCACGCTGCGCAGAACATCGGCCACGCGGTTGGTCAGCAGGTGGTATTGCTCATAGGTATAACGTCGGTTGCGCTCGACGTTGACGATCGCCTCTTGGTCGCGATGACGCAGCGCGAGCAAGCGCATGATTCGGCTGAAGTTCATTTTCATGGTGTGTTGGCCCTGTATGACTGGCTCAAGAGAACGAGGCGTTTACCGGGCACGCATGCGCGAGGCGGCGTCGAGGCGGATGGTCTCGCCATTGACGTAGGCGTTCTCGATCAGGAAGGCACAGCAATGGGCGAACTCGCGCATGTCACCCAAGCGCTTGGGGGCTTCCATCTGTTCTTTCAGGGAATTGAGGATTTTCTCGTCGAGCCCGGCCACCATGGTGGTCAGGAACAGGCCAGGCGCGATGGCGTTGACCCGAACTCCAATCGCACCCAGTTCACGTGCGGCCGGCATGTTCATGCCGATCACGCCAGCTTTGGTAGCCGCATAAGCACACTGACCCACCTGACCTTCGTAGGCGGCACCGGACGACACGTTGATCACTACACCGCGTTCTTCGCCGGCTTCGGCTTCGTTGTTGGCCATGTGCTCGGCGCACTTGGACATGACGTTGAACACGCCATTGAGGTTGATCGCCGTGGCTTGGGCGAAGCGCGACAGCGGCGCAGCCTTGCCTTCCTTGCCCAGCACTTTGAAACCGGTCGGCACGGCCGCGCCGTTGATGCACACATGAATCGCACCGAATCTGGCGATGACGGCATCGACTGCGTTCTGCACCGAGGCTTCATCGCTGACGTCGGTCTGCACGAACATCGCGCGGTCGGCGCCGATCTCGGCGACGGCTTTTTCCCCGGCTTCGATGTTCAGGTCGAAGATCGCCACGCGGGCGGCTTTCTCGCCCGCCATGTAATGCGCGGTAGCCAGACCCAGGCCCGAGGCGCCGCCGGTGATTACGATGACTTTGTCTTGAATACGCATGAATGTGTCCCTGTTCGCTGCCCGGCCCGATGGGGCCGGGTTGTTATTGTTAGGAATCGAACGAGCGGTTGATCAGAACGCGTTGACCCCGGTCAGGGCGCGGCCAATGATCAGTTGCTGGATCTGTGTGGTGCCTTCCGGAATCGGCACGATGATCGCTTCACGGGCCAGTTTCTCGACCAGGAAGTCGGTGGTCACACCGGCGCCGCCATGAATCTGCACCGCTTGACGGGCGATGGTCACCGCGGCTTCACAGGCAAAGTATTTGGCCATGGCCGCTTCCATTTCTGCCGGGATGCCGGCACCGATCATCTCGGCGGCGCGGTAGGTCAGCAGGCGGGCCGCATCAACGTTGGTCGCCATCTCCGCCAGCATGGCGCTGATCAATTGGTGGCCGGCGATCAGCTTGCCGTGCTGTTTGCGCTCCTTGGCGTAACGCACGGCTTCTTCCAGCGAGCGACGGCCGATGCCCAGGCCTTGAGCGGCGACAAACACCCGCGAGCGCTCGAAGAACGACAGGGTGTTTTTCAGCGCTTCGCCTTCGTTGCCGATGATGTTGCTGGCCGGAACACGCACGTCGTTGAGAAAAATCTGCGCGGTGGACTGACTGTTCCAGGCCATCTTGTGGATGTTCTGGACTTCGTACGGATGCTCTTTGCGGTCCAGCAGGAAGTGAGTCAAACCTTTGCGCGGGTCATCGCCGGTACGGCAGGTGCAGATCAGGAAGTCGGAGTAGGAACCGTTGCTGATCCAGGTTTTCTCGCCATTGATGATGAAATCATCGCCATCGCGACGGGCGCGGGTCTTGATTTCCAGCACGTTGGAGCCGACGTCCGGTTCCGAGATGGCGACGCTGACGAACGAATCGCCGCTGATCAGGCCCGGCAGGTAACGCTCGCGCAGATGATCCGGGGCGAGTTTCTCCAGCATCTGCGCGCCAAAGGAGTTGATGACCACCGGCGTCGACAAATCCACCGAGCACGCGGCGACTTCTTCGAAAAGCATGATCATGGTCGGCCAGTCCAGGCCCAGACCGCCGTTGGCTTCGCTGACGGCGCCGGAGATCATGCCGAACTCGGTGAGCTGGCGCATGATCTCGGCCATTTTTTCCCGAGGGATAAACTTGTCGCGGTATTCCTTGTTGAACACCGGGTCGATCTTGTCGGCCAGGAAGCGACGGAAACTCTCGACGGCTTCGAGTTGTTCCGGGGTGCGCATAACGTGTCCCATGGGGTTCTCCTTAAATATCTTTGTTGGCGAGAATGTTGACGGCGACCACGGCTTCTTCGATGCCGAACAGGCCACCACCGTTTTCCTGAATGGCAACGCGGGCCCCATCGACCTGGCGTTTGCCGGCTTCGCCGCGCAGTTGTGTGACCAATTCATGGATTTGCCCCAGACCGGTGGCGCCGATCGGGTGGCCCTTGGATTCGAGGCCGCCGGACGGGTTGATCGGCATGAGACCGCCGACGGTGAAATCACCGCGCTCGGCCGCCGGGCCTCCTTCGCCGAAGGGCACCAACATCAGCGATTCGGCGTTGAGGATTTCACCGATGGCCGAGGCGTCATGGACTTCCGCAACGTCGACGTCGGATGGATTGATACCGGCCTGGGCGTAGGCTTTTTTCGCCGCCAGGTGCGCGACGATCTTTTCCGGCTCATCCAGGCCACGGTTGGTGCCGGTCTGCACCACGCTGGCCAGCACGCGAACGGCGCGGTCGCCGGCGTTTTTCAAACGCTTCAGACCGTCGGCGTTGCACAGCACCACGGCGGCGGCGCCGTCGCTGATCGGCGAACACATGAGGGTCGTCAGCGGGTAGCAGATCGGCGGCGAGGCCAACACTTCATCAATGCTGAACGCTTGTTGGAACTGGGCCAGAGGGTTGTGCACCGAGTGCTGGTGGTTCTTTGCCGCGACGGCCGCAATCTGCCGTTGGGTAGTGCCGTAACGCAGCATGTGATTACGGCAAATGGCGGCATACACATCCATGAACACGCTGTAAGGGCGTTCGGACACGGTGCCCGGCGGCGGCACGATGCCTTCGCCCATGGCCAGCAGGGTGTGCTTGTTCTGCTCGACGGTGGAGACGTCCCAGCCGCCGTCGAACACGGCGAACATCTTGGCTTTGTCCGGGATGTTCATTTTCTCGGCGCCGACCGCCAGGGCGATGTCGCACTGACCGGCGCGCAGTGCCAGGGTAGCGAGGTTGAACGCCGAAGAGCCGGACGCGCAGGCGTTCTCGACCGAGAACACCGGTACCCCTTCGATGCCGATGCGGCGCATGGCGATCGGACCCGGAATACCGGTCTGACCCTGCAACATGCCATTGGTCATGGTGCTGTAGTACACCGAGCCGACCTCAGCGGTGGTAGCACCGGCATCCTTCAACGCCAGACCGACGGCTTCGTCGACCATGTCGTAGACGCTGCGCTCCAGCAAACGTCCGAACGGCGTCATGCCGACGCCCACTACGTAGATATCGTTCATTGTCTGTTCCTGAGATGGCGGGGACGTGGCGGCCTAGCGGCCCTTGAAGTTCGGTGCGCGTTTTTCGCCAAAGGCCTGCAGCCCTTCCTGGAAATCGGCGGTGCGCAGGTGCTGGCGCAACATCACTTGCTCGTGCTGCAAGGCGTCGTCGCGGGACTTGTCGGCGGAGGCGCGGGCCACTTCTTTCATGCGGCGCAGGGCGATCGGGCTCTTTTTCGCGATCTGGTTGGCCAATGCCAGGGCGGCGTCGGCGAGTTCGGCGTCGGCGTGGACTTCACACACCAGGCCGTAGCCCTTCATTTCCGTGGCCGAGAGCGATTTGCCGGTCATCAGCAGGTACATGGCGATGTTCAGCGGGATTAGCCGTGGCAGCACCGCCGCGCCACCCGCGCCGGGGTAAACGCCGAAGTTGGCGTGAGCGTCGGCAAGGGTCGCGGTTTGCGCCGCCACCACGATGTCGGCGCACATGGCCAGTTCCAGGCCGCCGGCCATGGTCACGCCGTTGAGCGCGGCGATCACCGGTTTGGGAAAGTTGCGCAACTGACCGAAGACCTGATTGGCACGGTCGAGAAAGTCGGCGTCGCCCGCAGGCAGCGTGGAGCCGGCCAGGACTTCCTTCAGATCGGCACCGGCGCAGAAGGCCGGGCCGTTGCCGGTGAGGATGACCGCACGCAATTCATCGTTCAGTGCAATGTCGTTGAGGCAGCGTTCGAGCTCGGCGAGTGTCGCCAGGTTCAGCGCGTTCATGGCCCTTGGCCGATTGAGCGTCAGGCGCGCCACCGGGCCGACGATTTCGTACAGCAAGACATCTTCAATCATGACAACTCCCCTTATTGTTAGCGCTCTGTTGGCGTCGTTGATGGGGCCGATAGTAGGAATGCACGCGGTGCTGTCGCAGGTCATTGCAACGAAAGCGGTTGTCCGCAGGGGAGGGATGTAGCAGAGCTAAGGACACTGCAATCCTTGCGGGAGCGAGCTGTGGTGAGGGGATTTATCCCCGTTCGGCTGCGAAGCAGTCGCAAACCCGGTGAATACGGTTTTTCTGAAACACCGTAATCACAGGTTCAGGGTCGCTTCGCGACCCAACGGGGATAAATCCCCTCACCACAGGTCGCTCCCACAGGTTGTCCTCATGACTCAGTGACATTGGGTGTTACCTGGTCTGTGAAGACAGACGAATTGATCGAGAAGACCAGCAGCCCGGGCGCACTTGCTTGCACCATCGAAACGGTATTCGAACAACAACTACAGAGAGACCGTGCGATGAAGAAAATCCGTGTAGTGCTGACGGTGTCAGTATTGGCCGCCAGCATTGTCGGGGGCCTGCAATGGTCGCGGGGTCAAAGCGGCATTCATTTGCAACCGGTCGATAACAGCGCAGGGCAGGGCGGCCAGAAAGCCGCGACGGCGGCGACCATCGCCGTCAACGCGAACACGGCACACACCATGCCGGCCGTTGACCTGCAGGTGGAAGACGACATCCAGCGCGGCTTTATCGCCAGCCTGCCAGACGCCGAAACCACCGCCGCCGACGGTCACGTGGTGTACAGCCTTAAAGGCTACGAATTTCTAGGCAGCGCCGATGCGCCGGCTACGGTCAATCCGAGCCTGTGGCAGCAGGCGCGCAAAAGCATGGCCAACGGACTGTTCAAGGTCACCGATGGTTTTTACCAGGTGCGCGGTCTTGATCTGACCAACATGACCATCATCGAAGGCAACACCGGCCTGATCATCGTTGACTGCAACCTGGCCACTGAAGTGGCCCATGCGTCACTTGAACTCTATTACCAGCATCGGCCGAGAAAACCGGTGGTGGCGGTGCTCTACAACCACAGTCATGTCGATCACTTTGCCGGTATCCGCGGCATCGTCGATGAGGCGGACGTGAAGTCGGGCAAGGTGCAGATCATTGCTCCGGCGGGGTTCATGGCGACGGCGGTGGCCGAAAACGTGATGGCCGGCAACGCCATGAGCCGCCGCGCCGAATACCAGTTTGGTACGACGTTGCCCCGCAGTGCCCAGGGCCAGATCGACCTGGGAGGTGCCAAGGCCTTGTCCAACGGCACCATCACCCTGATCCCGCCGACCATCGAGCTCAGTCAGCCGGTTCAAACGCTGACCATCGATGGCGTAGAGATCGTCAACATGCTGGCTCCCGGCACCGAGGCCCCGGCCGAGTTCATCCACTATTTTCCGCAGTTCAAAGTGCTCGATACCGGTGAGTTGGCGCTGCCAACCCAGCATCAGTTACTGACGCTGCGTGGGGCGACAATCCGTGATGGCCTAGCCTGGTCGAAATACCTCAATGAGGCCCTGCATCGGTTCGCCCCGGGTTCCGACATCCTGGTGGGCCAGCATGGTTGGCCCGTGTTCGGGCATGAGCGCGTGGTCAACTATTTGTCCAAGCAACGGGACATGTACAAGTGGCTGCACGACCAATCGTTGCGCCTGATCAACAAGGGCTACAAACCGGTCGAGATTGCCGAATACATGCGCGACCACGTCCCGCCGAGCCTGGCCAGCGAAACCTTTACCCATGGTTTCTACGGTTCGGTGCAGCGCAACGCCAAGGCGGTGTATCAGCAATACATGGGCTGGTATGACGCCAATCCGGCCAATCTCGACGCGCTGTCTGACGCTGATTACGGCAAGAAATTTGTCGAGTATGGCGGTGGTACGCAGGTCGTGCTGGACCGCGCCCGCAATGACTTTGCCAACGGTCAGTACCGCTGGGTGGCACAAGCCATGAGCCATTTGGTTTACGCCGAACCGGACAACCGTGCGGCGCGAGAACTGGCGGCCGATGCCCTGGAGCAATTGGGTTACCAGACCGAATCGGCGGTGGAGCGTAACAGCTATCTGGCCGCCGCCATGGAGCATCGCAGCGGTGGTAAAAAACTCGCTTCAGCGCTGCGTACCGCCAGCCCCGACATGCTTCGGGCGCTGACCATCGACAACATTTTCGATTACCTGGGTGTGCGTCTAAAGGCCCCGGATGTAGAGGGCAAACACATTGTCCTCAACTGGAACTTCACGGATGTCGGTCCGTCGGGCAAGCGCTACACGCTCAATCTGGAGAACTCGGCGTTGACTTATATCGCCGATTACAACGCCGACAAGGCCGATGCCACCCTGACCCTGACACGCGAGACGCTGAACGCGATTCTGGCGGAGAAAGTGTCGCCGATCGAGGCGGTCTTCAAAGGGGACCTGAAGATCGATGGCAGCAAAATAGCGGTCTATGACGTGCTCGGCTCGCTGGACAAGTTCTCTCCTGACTTCGAACTGGTAGGCCCCAATGAGCCCGCACGATAGGAGCTTGAACATGCACTCCGCACTGCACGACCTTAAAACGCCTGGCGATAAACCCGCCAACGCCAAGTCTGCACCCGAGCGGGTCCGTGCTGTGCTCGCCCGCCAACAAGCCGCATCCCTAGCCGAAGGGCCACCGTCGGCTGAATTGCGCATCGAGCGCATCAACCGGGTCATCACTCTGTTGCTGAAAAATCAGCAACGGTTGTGCGAGGCGCTGGCCAGCGACTTCAGCTGGCGCAGCCATGACCAATCGCTGATGGCCGATGTTCTGTTGCCGGTCCAAGGCCTCAAGTACGCCCGTGACCATGTTCGCCGCTGGATGAAACCGCAGCGGCGCAAAGCCGAACTGGGCAGCGGCTGGCTGGGGGCCAGGGCGGAAATTCATTTCCAGCCATTGGGCACGATCGGCATTATTTCCCCGTGGAATTTTCCGATTGCCATCGCACTTGGGCCGCTGGCCGAAGCGCTGGCAGCCGGTAACCGGGCGATTATTCTGTTTTCTGACCAGTCACCGGCAACAGCGGGCGTGCTGATTGAGCTGCTGGCGCAGGCGTTCGATGACTGCGAGGTGGCTGCCTTTATCGGCGGCGCTGAACTGGGCGCGGCGTTTTCTGCCATGCCACTCGATCATCTGGTGTTTACCGGCAGCCCGCGGGTCGGGCGTCTGGTGATGCGCGCTGCGGCAGAAAATCTGACGCCGTTGACCCTGGAACTGGGCGGCAAATCCCCGACCATCATCGGTCGCGGCGCTGACCTGGAAAACGCTGCCAGACGCATCTGGGGCGGCAAGGGGGTCAGCAGTGGGCAGGCCTGTATCGCGCCGGACTATGTGTTTGTGCACGAGGATGACCTCGAGCGCTTATTGAGCTTCATGCAGGTCGAATTGCAGCGCCTGTTCCCGACGCTGCTGAACAATCCGGACTACACGGCCATGGCGACACCCGGGCAATACCTGCGGATGCAAACCTGTCTGCAAGACGCCCGCGAACAGTGCGTCAGGGTGATCGAGGTCAATCCGGGCAACGAGGACTTGAGCGCTTCACGCAAGATCGCGCCGACCCTGCTGGTTGATCCGCCGGACTCGACACTGGTGATGCAAGAGGAAGTCTTCGGCCCGCTGCTGCCGATTCGCGGCTATCGCCATATCAACGAAGCGCTTGAGTACATCAATGCGCATCCGCGGCCCTTGGCGCTGTATTACTTCGGCGACAACCGCGCTGAAGCCAGGCATGTGCTGGAGCGTACCCATTCGGGGGGCGCGTGTATCAACGAAGTCATGCAGCACCTGTTCCAGACGGATTTGCCGTTTGGTGGCTGTGGTCACTCGGGGTTTGGTCGTTACCGGGGAGGGTATGGGTTCAAGGCCTTCAGCCTGGAACGTTCGGTGTTCACTCCACCGCGATGGGACGTGATGGGTATTTTGCGCCCGCCCTACGGCCGGTTGTTTCGCCGGTTAATACGTCTTCTATTGAAACCCTGACTTGAGCCAAACACCGATCAACTGCGGGAGCGAGCCCTGTGGCGAGGGGGCTTGCCCCCGTTTGAGTGCGTAGCACTCACAGGATCTTGTTGCATCAGAGATTTTGGGGCTGCTTCGCAGCCCAACGGGGGCAAGCCCCCTCGCCACAGGGCTCGCTCCCACAAAAAAGGAAACCATGAATGATTCCGTTGAAGCCGCTTGCCCTGGCCCTGTGTTTTCTAGCCTTCGCCACCCAAAGTTTCGCAGCCCCCAAACAGCCGAACATCGTGGTACTGGTCGCCGACGATTGGGGCTACAGCGATGTCGGCTCCTTCGGCAGCGAAATTGCCACGCCCAACATCGACACCCTGGCCCGCGAAGGCGTGCGTTTCTCGGACTTTCACGTCACGGCCTCCTGCTCGCCCACACGTTCGATGCTGCTGACTGGCGTCGACAACCACCGCAACGGCGTCGGCAACATGCCGGAAACCATGCCCGAAGAACACCTGGGCAAGCCCGGTTACAGCGGCGTGCTCAACGACAATGCGATCACCGTGGCTAGCCTGCTCAGGGACGGCGGCTATCACACCTACATCACCGGCAAATGGCATTTGGGCAAAACCCCTGACACCTTGCCGAACAACCGCGGTTTCGACCGCTCGTTCATCCAGGCCGACAGCGGCTCTGACAACTGGCAAGAGCGGCCGTATGCGCCGCTGTACGACAAGGCTGCCTGGTTCGAGAACGGACAGCCGGCGCACCTGCCCAAGGACTATTACTCATCGACCTTTATCGTCGACAAAGCCATGGATTACATCGCCGCCGACCGGGAGGACGGCAAACCGTTCTTCGCGTATCTGGGTTTTCAGGCCAATCACGTTCCCATCCAGGCGCCCAAGGATGTCATCGACAAATACCGCGGTCGCTATGACGAAGGCTGGACCGCATTGCGCAAGGCCCGTCGCGACCGGGCCGTGGAGCTGGGGTTGATGCCTGCGGGAGTCGGTATGCAGACGATGGCCAGCACCGCCGACTGGGATGCATTGGATGAGAACGAAAAACGCTACGAAGCGAGGCGTATGGAGGTCTATGCCGGCATGGGCGAAACCATGGACCGGGAGATCGGCCGCCTGATCGCCCACCTTAAAGCCACCGGCGAGTACGACAACACCGTGTTTGTGTTTCTGTCCGATAACGGCAGTGAACCCACCGACCCTTACACCCTTCCAGCACTGCGGGTGTGGCTGGAAATGAACTACACCCGTCAACTCGATCGCCTGGGCAGCAAGGGTGCCTTCACCAGCATTGGTCCAAGTTGGGCCAGCGCCGGGGCCTCGCCCTTGAGCGGCTACAAGTTCTTTGCGGGCGAGGGCGGCTTGCGCACCCCATTGATCGTTTCTGGGGTGCCCGGCATCCAGGCCAATCACATTGCCAAAACCTTCACCCATGTCACCGACATTGTCCCGACCCTGCTGGAGGTCGCCGGTATCAAACCCCACGACGGCCATTACCAGGGAAAAGCCGTCGAGCCGTTGATCGGCGGCAGTCTGGTGCCGGTGCTACAAGGCAGAGCCGAGCGCGTGCATCCCGAGGATCAGGCCATCGGTTATGAACTGTCCGGCAGTGCAGCGCTGTTCAAAGGCGACTACAAACTGGTGAAAAGCCTGAAACCGGTGGGCAACGAACAATGGCACCTCTACAACATCGCCACCGACCCCGGTGAAGTGGTCGACTTGCAGCAGCAAATGCCGCAGCGCTTCCAGAGCATGCAGGCCGACTACGCCGAATACGCCCGCGCCAACGGTGTACTGCCGATGCCCGTGGGTTACGACTACATGCGCCAAGGGCAGTTGTATGCCTTGAAGCATGTGGTCATGCCCAAGCTCAAGGCTGCCGCGCCGCCGGTCGTTGCGATCATCGCGTTGCTGGTGGGCGTGCTGGTCTGGCGCCGCCGTCGCAAGAGGACGATTTGAATGATGAGCGAGGAAGTCGACGAGTGGGGGCGCCGGTTGATTCATCGGCGCAAGGTTGAGTGCCAGGGCTATTTGCGTGCGGATGGCCTGTGGGATATCGAAGGACGATTGAGCGACAGCAAGACTCATCCCGTGACCCTGGCGGAAGGCCGGATCGTGGCAGCGGAGCAGACCTACCACGGAATGATGATCCGTCTGACCCTGGACGATGACTTTATTGTGCGTGAGGTGCATGTCGCCATGCCCGACGTGCCCACCAGCCAGTGTCGCGGTGCAATACCGGGCTATGAAAAATTGCTCGGCGAGCGGATCGGGTCGGGGTTCTCGCGTCGGATCAAAGAGCTGTTTGGCGGGATCGGTGGCTGCGTGCATTTGACCGAGTTGCTGCTGCCGATGGCTACGACGGCGTTTCAGACCATCCCCATGGCCCGCGCCCTGGTCGCGCCGCGCACGGCGGCAGACACCGAGGCTTACAGCAACGCCACCGGTCAACTGCTCAATACCTGTTACGCGTTGCGTGAGGACAGTCCCGTGGCGGTGTTCCTGAAAAAATGATGTCAGGCGCACAACCTGTGGGAGCTCGCTCCCACAGGGACTGCGGTGTTTAGGTGATTATCAATCGTTCGACCTGCGCGTCGCTCAAACCGGCTTTGCGCAGAATCTGTGCGGTGTGTTCGCCACGCTGGGGCACTGAACCCACTGCTGAAGGCGTCGCTGAAAACCGTGGCGCCGGTGCGGCCTGCAGTACGCCGTTCTGACGCGAGTAAACGCCACGCTCGGCCATGTGCGGATGCGTCAGGGCTTCGGCCGGTGTCAGTACCGGGGCGAAGCAGGCATCGGTGCCTTCCAGCCGATCGATCCAGTGCTGGCGCGGTTGGCTGGCAAACACGGCTTCCAGTCGCTTACGCAACGGCCCCCACAAACGTGGATCGTAGGGGGCCTTGAAATCCGCGTCGTCACCCAGTCCGAGTTTTTTGAACAGCAGTGCATTGAACTGCGGTTCGAGGGCTTGCACGCTGACAAACAAACCATCGGCACACGCATAAGTGCGGGCCCAGTGCGCGCCATCGAGCAGCCCGCAACCACGCTCCAATGGCTGTTGACCGGCGGAATGCGCCGACAACAGCAGGTTCATCAGGTTGGCGCTGCCGTCGACAATCGCCGCGTCCACCACTTGGCCGACACCGTTGGTGCTGGCGTTGATGATCCCGGCCAAAATGCCCATCGCCAGGTACAACGCCCCGCCGCCCAGATCGCCCACCAGGGTAGGGGGCGCCATCGGTGGCTGGCCGGCCTCGCCACTGAACCATAAGGCGCCGGACAGCGCGATGTAATTGAGGTCGTGACCGGCGGCCTGCGCCAACGGACCTTGTTGGCCCCAACCCGTCATGCGCCCGTAAACCAGCCGTGGGTTACGCGCCAGGCACACGTCGGGGCCCAGGCCCAGACGTTCCATGACGCCAGGTCGCATGCCTTCAATCAACGCGTCGGCGCCCTCGATCAGGCGTAACACCGCGTCGATGGCTTCAGGGTCTTTGAGGTCCAGGGCAATCGATTGTTTGCCGCGATTGACGATAGCGTGCTTGCCCAGGTCGAGCATGTCAGCGCCCTTGGTCACCGAGCGCTCGACAAGGATCACCTCGGCGCCCATGTCCGCCAGCAACATGCCGCAAAATGGCCCCGGGCCGATGCCGGCGATTTCGACGATACGAACGCCGTCCAATACGCCCATGTGCGTACTCCTTTGGATGAATTTAGAGGTAAGAGGAGGTTAACGACGTAGAAACAACGCGGTCATCACGGCATGCAACACCACCGCAGGCCAAAGCAATAACCCGCCGCCGACCCACACGCCGATGTACGCCAGGTACAACGCAATCGCCCCGTTGTAGAGCAGCATCGAGCGCAACGCGGCAGGGTTGGCCGCTCGGGGCCAACACGCGATGCCGAGCGCAATCAGCGCGATGCCAAAACACCGGGCGATCAGGTTGGTCGCGTCCGTCGCGGGCATTCCCAGCAACAGGTTGCAGACAAGGCCCGGCGTGAGCAGCAGCGCCACGCCGGTCGCCAGTTCGACAACCGCTGAAACCACAAGAAGCTTATGCGGGGTAAGGGCGGGTACTGGATTCATGATCGTCCTTTGAGGAAAGAGAGGCGCTGGTTACGCGGTCCTGACGGATGAATTCGGCGGCTTTTTCGCCGATCATCACCGTGGCGGCGGTGGTGCTGCATCCAATGATAGTCGGCATGATCGAGGCATCGACCACGCGCAAGCCTTCCAGGCCATGGACCTTCAATCGGGCATCCACCACCGCCATCGCGTCGTCGCCCATTTTGCAGGTGCCCACCGGGTGATAGAGGGTGTCGGATCGGTCGCGCAGGACGCGTTCGATTTCGATTTCGGCGTCGGTGAACATCGGCTCCTCAATGACATCTTTTGGACTGAATGCCTGGAAGGCTGGCGTCGCCATCACCTTCTGGATGACGCGATAGCCTTTGATCAACGTCTTGATGTCGTCCGGGTGGGTCAGAAACGCCGGGTCGATCAGTGGCGGGACCATGGGGTCCGCGCTGGCCAGGCTGAGTTGCCCGACGCTTTTGGGGTGCAGCAGGCAGGCATGAATACTCAGGCCATGACCGCGATACAGCGTGCGGCCGTGGTCGGCAAACATGGCGATGGTCAAAGCCAGTTCAATGTCCGCCTGATCCAGCTCGGGAGAGGTCTTAACGAAGGCGCAGGCCTCGGCGAAGTTGGTGGTCAGCGGACCGCTGCGTCGCCGCCAGTAACGGATTGCCGCTTTGGCGATGTCCCAGGCACCCGCCAGCGACAGGCCGATCAGGTGACGGGACTTCACGCGGTAGGAATGCACGTAATCGATGTGATCCACCAGGTTCTGGCCCACGCCCGGCAGCCCATGGACCACCGGGATGTCGAATTTCAGCAACTCGCCAATCGGCCCCACACCGGACAGCAGCAATAGCTGCGGGGAATTGAAGGCCCCGGAACTCAGAATCAACTCGTGACGCGCTTGCAAGGTACGCTTGACGCCGTTCTGCATGAACTCGATGCCCATGGCGCGCTTGCCGTCGAAAAGGATGCGCGTGGCGTGGGCGTGGGTTTCGATGTGCAGATTCGTCCGGTGGCGGTTCGGCGTCAGATAGGCTTTGGCCGCGCTGCAACGCTGTCCGTCCTTTTGCATGACCTGCACACGACCGAAACCTTCCATGCTCGCGCCGTTCTGATCGGGGCAGGCCGGGTAACCCGCCTGTACGCCGGCCTCGACAAAGGTTTCGCCAAAGGGATTGGGCGAGGCGTGGAAACGCACATTCAGCGGGCCGTTCTGGCCGTGCAATTCGTCTTTGAAGTGTTCGTTGTGCTCGGCGCGCTTGAAGAACGGCAGCACCTCCCGGTAACTCCATCCAGGGTTGCCCAGGGCGGCCCAGCGGTCGAAGTCTTGCGGATGGCCGCGGTGATAGGCCATGGCATTGATCGAAGAACTGCCGCCCAGGGTCTTGCCCCGTGGCTGATAACCGATGCGGCCGTTCAAGCCGGCTTGCGGCACGGTCTGGTACTGCCAGTTGTTGATCGAGGTCGGCACCATCGCCGCGACGCCGGCCGGCATGTGCACCAGCGGATGGGTGTCGGGGCCGCCGGCTTCCAGCAGACAGACTGAAATATTCGAATCTTCCGACAAACGACTGGCGACCACGCAGCCGGCAGCGCCCGCGCCCACTACGATGTAATCGAATTGCGTGTTCTCGTTCATGCGTTCTTCTCTTTGTTCGATGCACAACTTCAACGCATTGTGTGCAGAACGCCGGGTCGCCACTGGTCAATAGAATGAATTCAACGGTCACTGGGACAGGTGACTATCGCGCCAAGCATCGGAACATCACGTACAAGCACTGAGCAGGTGATTGACCGATGCAGAACCGGGGGCGAGTATCGGTGCTCGCATCCCCAGCAGTCAGGCCCATGTCAGGTTCGAAAATGGATACGCCCGGTACCGAAATTCCGTTGCATGAAGACGCGCTGCAACCTACCACCATCGGCAGCTATACCGTGGCGATTGCGCAGGCGCTGGACGCCAGTGGCATCGACAGCAAACGGATTTTCATCGCCACAGGCATTCCGCTGAGCCAATCCACCGACCCGCTGGCCCGCTTGCCGGCCACCACCATGACGCGGCTGTATCGCGCCTGCGTCGATGTGACCAATAACCCGTATTTTGGCCTGACCGTGGCCAAGCATATCCATCTCACTCACTTGCATGCCTTGGGTTATTCCCTGGCCGCCAGCGGGTCCTTGATGGATTTCTGCCGGCGCCTGGAGCGCTATTTCCGGTTGGTGTCCCAGGTCGCCAAGGCCAATGTCAGCCAGACCGACGAGCACGTTTTGCTGCGCTTCGATCATTTGGTCGAGCTCTGTGGAGAGACGGAAGATGCGTTTTTCGCTTTTCTGATCCGGGTGATGCGGTTGCTTTACAAGCAGGAGTTCAAGCCCGTGCGCGTGGAAATGCGCCGCCCCATGCCGCATGAGGGCGCGGCCCCGTATGAAGCATTGTTCCGTGCGCCGGTGTTGTTCAGACAGGCCTCCAGCCTGCTGGTGTTCGACAAGGCGGACCTGCAGCAAGTGCTGACCGGCTCCTGCCCTGAATTGGCGCAGGTCAATGACAACATCGTGATCGGCTATCTGGCGCGCCTGGACAAGAACGATGTGATCACCGGGGTCACCCAGAAAATCATCGAATTCCTGCCCAACGGCGACTGCACTCGAGACAAGGTCGCCAGTGCGTTGTGCATGAGCCCGACCAAATTGCAGCTCAAACTCTCCCAGCGTGGCACCCATTTCCAGCAATTGCTCGATGACACCCGCAAGGAACTGGCGTGCAGCTATCTGAGCCAGGCATCGCGCCCGGTGACCGAAATTACCTTCCTGCTTGGCTTCAGTGACACCAGCAACTTCACCCGTGCCTTCAAACGCTGGACCGGGTTATCGCCGACGGATTATCGCCAGCAACTCTGAAACATCCTTCCTGCACAAAACCTCCCCAGGCCTCCGCAACGCCGATCAGCTAAGTCATAACGCGATCCGTAGCGCTGGCGTAGCCTGCGTCCGGCTGCGCAGCAGTCGTAAAACCTGAATTTACGGTCTTCCTGAAACACCGCATCGTCTGATTTCACGACTGCTGCGCAGCCGGACGCAGGCTTCGCCAGCTGCTACAAAAATTGCGCTACCGCTGAAATTGTTTAGCTGACCGATGATTTGGCCCAATTGACCGGCGACCCACCCACTGCTCGCGATACAACAGCCTCGACCGATCCGGTCTGTGCCCCATAGAGCCAAGGCACACCACCGGAACCGGCATTTTCTTGAATGACTTTTCGTGAAACCACAGAGAAGGCGAGCACGCTAGATGAATAACAACAATAAGATCTGCCATCCAAATCTGCGGCGCGGGCTTCTGGCTTCGGCGGTTCTCGCCGGGCTGGGGATGACGCCTGTGCAGGCGTTCGAGTTCGATACGGGGAATGAGGACGTGTCGGTACGCTTCGACAACACCTTGAAGTTCAACTACGCCCAGCGGGTCGAAGCCCCGAACAGTAAGTTGGCCAACGCGTGGAACAACAACGACGGTAATCGCAATTTTTCCTCCGGCAGCCCAGTAGCCCAGCGTCTTGATGTGCTGTCGGAACTGGACGTGGTGTACAAAAAACAGATGGGCTTTCGGGTCAGTGCCAACAGCTGGTACGACCATGCCTATGACGATATCGGCAGCGATAACGCGGCGACCAACCAGCTCAATAATGGCAAGCCCGATTCGCGGCACCAGAGCGGCTATGCCGACCGTTACTACAACGGCCCGTCCTCGGAGATCCTCGACGCCTTCGTCTTCGGGAGTACCGAGGTCGGCGACGAATCGCTGCTGAGCGGCAAGGCGGGCAAGCACACCCTGTATTGGGGTGAAAGCGTGCTGGCCTTCGCCCACGGCAACAGTTATGGCCAGTCAGGTCTGGATTTGTCCAAGGCACTCGCGGTGCCAGGGACCGAAGCCAAAGAGCTGTTCATTCCGCGTAATCAGCTGTCGACCAGCTTCACCGTCAACCAGGAACTGACCCTGGCCGCGCAGTACTTCCTCGATTGGGACGCCGCACGACTGCCGGAGTCGGGCACGTACCTGGGCTTCAACGACGGCATCCAGAGCGGCGGCCACAACCTGTCGCTGATCGCCGCGCAGAATCCTCGTTTCGGTACACCCGGTCCGTTGGGCGCCAATCAGTTCCTGCGACTCACCAATGGCCACACGTACACGCCTGACAACCACGGTGACTTCGGCCTGATGGCCAAGTGGAGCCCGGCGTGGCTCGACGGCACCCTGGGTGTTTACTACCGCAAAACCTCGGACATCCTGCCCAACCTGGTGCTGCAACCGACCGCCGTCGGGCCGGCGCAGCTGATTTCCGGCAACGCTGGCAGTTACAATCAGTTCTACGTCGACGACATCGACGTCTACGGTTTCAGCCTGGCCAAAAGCATCGCAGGCGTGAGCGTCGGTTTCGACCTCAACTATCGCCACAACATGCCGCTGTCCAGCGTGCCGGCCACTGTCAACCCGACATTGGGTGCAGCGGGGCGACCCGGTTTTATCAGCAGCTTTGACGGTGACAACGGCGTGGCGCGGGGCAACACCGTGCACGCGGTGCTCAACGGCCTGACCACGTTCGGCGATACCCCCCTTTGGGACTCCTCCACGTTGCTGGTCGAACTCGGCTACAGCCGCTGGCTGGACGTGACTGAAAACAAGCAACTGTTCAAGGGCGAGGACTGGTACCACGGCGTCGACAAGGTCTCCAAGGACAACTACATCCTGGGCATGAACTTCAACCCGACCTGGTACCAGGTGTTCCCCGGCATCGATATGTCCCTGCCGGTCAGCTACAACGTCGGCCTTGCAGGGCAGTCCTCCGTGCAACTGGGCGGCAACAAAGGCACCGGCAGCTATTCGGTCGGCGTCGGCATGGACGTGCGCAGTCAATACCGCTTCGACCTCAAATACGTCGACAACTTTGGTGACTTCGACACCTGCGACTCCGCCGGCAGTGCCGGGGCACGGGGTGATGGTGCCGCTCCTGGCGCCAATGGTCAGTACAACTGCGTTCCCGGTCAGACCACTGCGTTTGCCGGTACCGTGGCCCAGCTCAAGGATCGCGGCATGGTCACTTTCACTTTTAAAACCACCCTCTGATCCAAGAGCTGTGAGTCAACAGGAGACACCCTATGAATTTCGTCAAATCAGTATTGGCCAGCGCCCTGGCGCTAGCCGTCGCAGGCTCCGCTCACGCGGCAGTCAGCGCCGATCAGGCCACTAAACTCGGCAACAGCCTGACCTCGATCGGCGCCGACAAAGCCGCCAACGCCGATGGCAGCATTCCAGCGTATACCGGCGGGCTGACCGCGATCCCGGCCGGGTTCAAATCCGGTGACTCATTCCGTCCGGACCCGTTCGACGCTGAGAAGCCGCGCTTGGTGATCACCACAAAAAACCTTGCCGAGCAGAAAGACAAACTCACCGCGACGGCCCAGGCGTTGCTTACCCGTTATCCGTCCTATCGCCTTGACGTGTACCCGACCCACCGCAGTGTTGCACTGCCTAAAGGGGTGCTGGACAACACCGCGAAAAACGCCGTGACCGCCAAGACCACCGACGGTGGCCTGTCGCTGGAAAACGTGCTGCCGGGCGTGCCGTTCCCGATCCCGGCCGACGGTAACGAAGCGATGTGGAACCATTTGCTGCGTTATCAAGGCGTGGCCATGACCAACAAGTACGACTCGTGGAACGTAGACTCCTCCGGCGCCGCCTCCCTGAGTTCCACCGGTAACTTCTTCATCGAATACCCGCTGTATTCGCCGGCACGCCCGGTCGGCCCTGTATCGGCTGATGAGGTATTTTACAAAATCAAACTGGCTTACTCCGGCCCGGCCCGTCGCGCCGGTGAAGCGTTGTTGCTCATGGATTCGGTCAACCCGATGAAGCAGCCCCGTCGTGCGTGGCAATACCTGCCGGGACAACGTCGGGTAAAACTGGCGCCGGACCTGGCCTACGACACGCCGAACCCCGGCACCGTCGGCGCCGCGACCTATGACGACGCGTTCCTGTTCAACGGCGCAATGGACCGTTACGACTTCAAACTGGTCGGCAAGAAAGAACTCTACGTGCCGTACAACACCTACAAGCTGAGCTATCACAAGGACGCGGCGGACGTGATGACTGCCAACCACGTCAACCCCGACTTGCTGCGCTGGGAGCTGCACCGGGTGTGGGTGGTCGAAGCCACGCTCAAACCGGGCAAACGCCACATCTACAGCAAGCGCACCTTCTACCTCGACGAGGACAGCTGGATCGCTCTGGCTTCCGACGAGTATGACGGTCGTGGCCAGCTCTACCGTGGCGGCTTCTCGCACCTGACCTACAGCTATGACGTGCAGGCCCCGGACACCATCAACCACATGCTCTATGACCTGGTTTCCGGTGCGTACAACGTCAACGGTTTCTACGGTCCTTACGGTGGCCTGAAGTACATCGACCCACTGTCCAAGGCTCAATGGTCTGCCGAGTCGCTGGCCGGTACCGGCATCCGTTAACCCCCACGACCCTGTAGGACTGTAGGAGCTGTCGAGAGAAACGAGGCTGCGATCTTTTGATCTTGCTCTTTTAAAACAACATCAAAAGATCGCAGCCTCGTTTCACTCGACAGCTCCTACAGGGATCTGTGGTGTGCACCGAGATAATAAAAATGACGATGATCAAGTGGACCCTGTTTGCCGCATTGGCGGCAGCGATGGCCGTTCCGTTCACCCGCCCGGTGATCGCCAGCGAGTTTGCCGATGTGCTCGACACACCGGCGCTGCGCAGCAATATTGCCGCTCAGTCCACGCTCACCGGGCTGGCCCGGGCCGGCGAGCGGCTGATTGCCGTGGGCCAGCGCGGGCACATTCTCTGTTCCGATGACGCTGGCCAGCACTGGCAGCAGGCGCAGGTACCGGTCAGTTCAGACCTGGTTGCCGTGCACTTTCCGAGTCCGCAACAAGGTTGGGCGGTGGGGCACGATGGTGTGGTCCTGCACAGCAGTGATGCGGGCCAGACTTGGAGCCGGCAACTGGACGGGCGTCAGGTCGGGCCGATCATGCTTGACTACTATCAGCATCAACTTGCCAGCCAACCGGATGACGCGGGCCTGCAAGCGCGGGTCGGCGACGCTCAACGCATGGTCGATGAGGGCGCCGATAAACCCTTCCTCGATGTCTGGTTCGAAAATGATCGGGTCGGCTACATCGTCGGCGCCTTTAACCTGATTTTTCGTACTGACAACGGCGGCCTCAGCTGGACGCCGTTGCTCGAGCACACCGACAACCCCAATGCCCTGAACCTCTACGCACTGCGGCCAGTGGGTGACGATTTGTTCGTTGTCGGCGAGCAGGGTCTGGTGATGAAACTGGACCGCGTCAGCGGCCGCTTCAACGCCACCCTTACGCCGTACAACGGCAGCTTTTTCGGGATCACCGGCAAACCGGGTGCAGCGTTGGTGTTTGGTCTGCGCGGCAACGTTTTTCGCAGCACCGATGGCGGGACGAGCTGGAACAAAATCGACCTCGGCCTGCCCCTGAGCATCACCGCCAGCAGCGTCACCGCCGATGGCCGGATCGTTCTGGTCAGCCAGGCCGGCCATGTGCTGGTCAGCGTTGATGACGGTGCGAGTTTTCAAATCCAGACGCACACCGCATTGGCCCCGGTGGCCGCCGCGCAAGTGGCCACTGGCGACGCACTGGTGCTCGCGGGCGCTCGTGGTCTGCGGCAGTTACGCCTCGAATAAGCCCGGCATTACAAAGAGAACAACATGATGGGTCACTACGAACTCGAAACAATGCCGGTCATTCGCGAGCTCAAGGGCTTCGACGTCCGTTCCGGTAACCGCCTGGAGCGGCTGATCTTCAATAATCGCCTGTGGGTGGTGCTGGCTTGCCTGTTGGTGACGGTTGCATTGAGCTACTTCGCCACCACACGGCTGACGCTCAATGCCAGCTTCGAAAAGATGATTCCCCACAGTCAGCCCTTCATCAAAAACTACCTGGAAAACCGTCAGGCCCTGCGCGGTCTGGGCAACGCGGTGCGGGTGGTGGTGGAGAGCAGCAACGGTGACATTTTCGACCCGCACTATCTGGATGCCTTGAAGGAAATCAACGACGAACTGTTCGTCACCCCCGGCGTTGATCGTGCCTGGATGAAGTCGCTGTGGACCCCGGCGGTGCGCTGGACCGAAGTGACCGAAGAGGGCTTCCAGGGCGGCCCGGTGATGCCCGATTCCTATGATGGTTCGGCCCGGAGCGTGCAGCAGTTGCGCCAGAACATCGCGCGTTCGGGGATTGTTGGCAGTCTGATCGGCAACAACTTCAAATCGAGCATGATTTTTGTGCCGCTGCTGGAGAAAGACCCGGTCACCGGGCAAGGCATCGACTACCACCAGTTCTCGAAAACCCTCGAAGAGAAACTGCGCAACAAGTATGAGTTCGACGGTGTGGTTCGTGTCGCCGGCGAGGAAGGCAAAGGGGCGATCAAGATCCGCGTCATCGGTTTCGCCAAACTGGTGGGCGACCTGATCGATGGCCTGATGCAGGTCATGCTGTACTTCGGTGCCGCTGCATTGATTGCAACTGCAATCATCTTTTTCTTCACCCGTTGCGTGCGCAGCACGGCACTGGTGATCCTCTGTTCGGTGATCGCGGTCGCCTGGCAATTGGGTTTGGTCGCACTGTTTGGCTTTGCGCTGGACCCGTTTTCGATTCTGGTGCCGTTCCTGGTGTTCGCCATCGGCGTGTCTCACGGCGCGCAGAAGATGAACGGGATCATGCAGGACGTGGGGCGCGGCACTCATCAACTGGTCGCCGCACGCTACACCTTCCGCCGTCTGTTCCTCGCTGGCCTGACCGCGTTGCTGGCGGATGCCGTGGGTTTTGCGGTGTTGATGCTGATCGACATTCCGGTGATCCAGGACCTGGCGATCACCGCCAGCATTGGTGTCGCGGTGTTGATCTTCACCAATCTGGTGCTGCTGCCGGTGTTGCTGTCTTATTGGGGGGTGAGTCGCAAGGCTGCCGTGCGCAGCTTGCGGGCGGAGAGCGACGAGCTACGTGGCAAAGGCATGGGCGCGCTCTGGAGTTTTCTCGACAAGTTCACCGAACGTCGCTGGGCCACTGTCGCCGTCACTATCGCTGGCCTGTTGGCGGTGGGCGGGGTTGTCGTCAGCCATCATCTGAAGATCGGCGACCTTGACCCCGGCGCCCCGGAACTGCGCTCCGACTCGCGCTATAACCGCGACAACGCCTACATCACCGCCAACTATTCGCTGTCCAGCGACCAGTTCGCAATCATGCTCAAGACCCCCAGTGAAGGCTGCCTGAAATACGAAAGCCTGGTGGAAGCCGATCGCCTGGGCTGGCTATTGCAGCAGCAACCCGGCGTGCAAACCACCGTGTCACTGGTCAACGCCGTACGGCAGATCACCGCCGGTTCCTACGAAGGCAACCCCAAGTGGTTGACCATCGCCCGCAACCAGAACGTGCTGAACTACGGCGCACAGCAGGCTTCGGTCAGCAGCCCGGACTTGTTCAACAACGATTGTTCGATGATGCCCGTCGTCGCGTATCTGTCCGATCACAAGGCCGAAACCCTGGATCGCGTGGTGCAAGTGGCCGAAACCTTCGCCCGCGAACACAGTAATGGCGAGCGACAGTTCATGCTCGCCGCCGGGAGTGCCGGGATCGAAGCCGCGACCAATATCGTGGTGCGCGATGCCAACCGCACCATGCTGTTGTACGTGTATGGCGCGGTGATTGTGCTGTGTTTCATCACCTTTCGCAGTTGGCGGGCGGTGGTAGTGGCGGTGGTGCCGTTGATGCTGACGTCTATTTTGTGCGAAGCGCTGATGGTCTGGCTCGGCATGGGCGTGAAAGTCGCCACGCTACCGGTGATCGCACTCGGCGTGGGGATCGGCGTAGACTACGCGCTGTACCTGCTGAGCGTGCAACTGGCGCAGCAACGTGCCGGGCTGTCGTTGACCGAGGCCTATCGCAACGCTGTGGCGTTCACTGGCAAAGTCGTGGCGTTGGTCGGCATCACCCTGGCCGCCGGCGTCATCACCTGGGCCTGGTCGCCGATCAAGTTCCAGGCGGACATGGGCATCCTGCTGACGTTCATGTTCATCTGGAACATGGTCGGGGCGTTGGTACTGATCCCGGCGTTATCGCACTTTCTGTTGCGCAAAGTGCGATAGGTAGAGACCGGAATAGGGCGGCGAGCCCGGCTCGCCGCCCCAACGACTATTGCTTGCCGACAGCGGCCGCCAGCAGCGGCGCTATCTGTTCATCGGTCAGTGCCGCCTGGACCTCCATGGTCATGAGGTCGCTCCATTCCAGCACCCACTTCTGAATGGCTGCCGGATCACTGGCCTCTGCCACGCCAAAACCGGATGCACCTCCGACGGCGTGCCAGCGCCCCAGCATCTTGACGCCAGCGGGTGGAGCACCCCCGGTCTTGAGGAAACGCCCGATCGCGCTGTTACGATTTGCCGAACTGATAGACCAACTGACTATAAATAACATTGGCCACCTCCTGCTACGGATTGGCACCTGTTGCTGTTCGCGCACCTGGCGGGTGCCGGGACCACAGTCACGCTTGAGTGTCCAGCTTCATCCCTGACTGGCTTGAAACCATTGCTCCCATGAGAAGGCATAGCAGCGGCCAAGACTTTGCGTATGACCGCTGATCCTGTTTCGTTGCATGGCAACGAATTTTGCAGGTGCTTCGAGGACGATGTTCATGGTGCTGACTTCACGCATCGCGCAGCAGGTCGTTGGCGTTGAGCAGCGCGTAGGCAATCTCCGGGTGCTTCTCCAGTGCGCGACGAATCGCGGCCGGGATCGACTGACGGGTTTTGCGGCATAGCCCCGGTTGTTCGCCAAGGTTAATACCGATACCGCGCATGGTGCGTACTTCGTTGAAACTGGGGACGATGTCCACGCGGATGCCCAACTGCTCATACATCCGCCGTTGCAGGCGTTCCAGATCACTCAGGCTCTGGAGGTTTTCCAGGCGTTCAACCAGGCGCTTTTCTTCCGAACGGGTCAGAAACAGGATGCGCACGTCCGCCCCCGGTGTTTCCAGCAGCGGGTCACGCCCGCAGTCGCAGGCGCCGGGCGGGCAGGGTTGGCGGATCGGAGGCGGGGTGGTCATGGGGTTCAATCATAGAGTGCTCCAATCCGGTTTGCCCATAGGGTTTTTGCCCTTCTGGCGAACGGGTCACGCCGGGTCTAGGCTTAAAAGTCGTGCACAGGCTCAGGAGCGGGATCAATGAAAGCCAACGCGAGTGTTTTCTGCCTGTTGTTCACCCTTGCGCTGGCCCCGGGCGCTCGTGCCGACGATCCGCCAACACCGGACGCCACCCCGACGATCAACCCGCAAGTGGTCGATAAACTCATCGATATGGGCACCTACCTACGCAGTCTGCCGACGTTTCAGGTCGACGCCGAAGTGTCCCGGGATACCGTTCTGGAGTCCGGCCAGAAGATCAAGACCGAAGCCTCGACTGTCTTGAAAGTGGTGGGTCGCGATCGGATGTATGCCAAAACGGAAGGCGATGTTCGAACGCGAGAGTTCTTCTACAACGGCAAGAAACTGACCCAGTATTCACCGTTTCTGAAGTACTACACCACCGTGGATGCACCGCCTGAAGTCTCCGATACGCTGCACTTGATAGAAAACCATTACGGGATTCAGGTGCCCATGGAGGATCTGTTTCTGTTTGGCAGCGATCAGGCACAGATCGATGCGCTGAAAGAGGCGCTGTACGTCGGCCCGTCGACGATCAAGGGGCAACTGTGTGATCACCTGGCCTTTCGGCAGGAGGGCGTTGACTGGCAGTTGTGGATCACCCGATCCGACAAGCCGCTGCCATGCAAACTGGTGATCACTACCACCGATGAACCGGGGTTTCCGGAATACAGCGCGGTGTATCGCTGGAACCTGAAGCCGGGCATCAAGGACTCGATCTTCACCTTCGCACCGCGTAAGGGCGATGTGGCGATTCCTTTGAAGAAAGCCAGTGATCAGGGAGGGGAATGACATGAACAGGACGATGTCGTGGAGCCTGTTGTTATCGCTCGTAACCACCTCGGTACTGACGCTGAGCCTGGTCACTTATGTGGATGCCCGACCCCAGCGCGCCCAAGGGCAAGCTAGGGCATCGGTCAATCGTGCGCCGCCGCCCAGCGCCCAAAGGGCTCAGCGCGTCAACACCGGCAATACCGCGCAACGCGCTACCAACGTCAACGCGGGCAATCGGGCCAATGCTGGCAACACGGTTAATTCTGGCAATCGGGCCAATACCGGAAACACAGTCGGCAACCGAACCAACATCAACAACAGCACCCGTAACGTCAACATCGACAACAGCCGCGACGTGGACATCGACGTAGACGGGCGTGGCCGCTATGGCTACGACAATCACTACCATCCGATCGCCACGGCGGCGGCCGTCACCGCAACGGTCGCGGTGACAGCGGCGGTGGTCGGGTCGATCTTCACGCCAGCGCAATTGCCCCCCAGTTGCGTGCAAGTCATCCAGTACAACACGGCTTACATGCAGTGCGGTTCAACCTGGTATCAACCGCAGTATCAGGGCAGCGATGTGACTTATGTCGTGGTCAATGCGCCTTGAGTCGGGGGGATCACGTTCCGACTGCTTGATTTTAGAGGAGACGCAGCATGGAGCGATTCACGGGTGGTTGCCTGTGCGGCAACGTCCGAATTGAGGCGTCTGGACTCCCGTATCGGGTCGGCCTTTGTCACTGTCTCGACTGCCGCAAGCATCATGGGGCGCTTTTTCATGCTTCCGCGATATTCCCTCAGAGTGCGGTGACGATCGAAGGCGAAACACGCGACTACGCCGGGCGGTTTTTCTGTCCCCGCTGCGGCTCGTCCGTTTTTGCGCGCACCGACGACGAAATCGAAGTGAACCTGGGCTCCCTGGATGCCCCAGACCAACTGATGCCAACCTACGAAAGCTGGATCGTGCGTCGTGAGTCCTGGTTGCCGCCGTTTCCGCTCACGAGACGATACGAGCGCGACCGTGATGCTAAGGGTCGCTTTGAGGAGTAGGTTCCGATGCTTGAACCGGGTCTGGAGCGCTGCATGAAAGTGGGCGTGATTTCCGACACACATGGCTTGCTCCGCGCCGAAGCCCTTGCTGCGCTGCAGGGTTGTGAACGGATTATTCATGCGGGCGACATCGGCAACCCCGAAATCCTCGAACAGCTGGCGTCAATAGCCCCGCTGCACGTGGTCCGCGGGAACAATGATCTGGACGCCCCTTGGGCGGAAAATCTCGCCGACTGCCTATGTTTCGACCTGAACGGATGGCAGACCTTGCTGGTACATGACAGTGCCGATGTCCCGGCCGTGCTTGATGCAGGCATAAAGCTGGTGATCACCGGCCATTCGCACAAGCCCCGCATAGAATGGCGCGGCGAACAGCTCTACCTCAATCCCGGCAGCGCGGGAAGACGGCGCTTCAAGCTGCCGGTGACGCTGGCTCTGCTTGAGGTGCTTGAGACCTCAATTGAGCCGCGCCTGGTCTCGCTGCTGGAATGACTTTTCCCTGGATGGTAGTTTTTTCTGAGTTTTCCAGCCGCTATATACTCGACGGCCCCTTTACCACCTCATGCAAGAGATCCCTATGGCAAACCACGACCTCACCTTTCTCCCCGACCCCGATCCGCAATCCATCTCCTCGGATGTCGCCGGTTTCGGCGGCCTACTGGTCTCCACTCAGATCCCCACCCACGCCGACGGCAGCCTGGAACTGGGCGACATCATCCTGCAGAGCGAGTGCACGCTGCAGGCGCTCAAGGTTGCGCTGGAGCACGCCGGCAGTTCCATGGACCGGGTTCTGCATCTGACCATCTACCTTACCGACATGGCCGACCGCGCCGCCTTCAACGAGGTCTACCAGCGCTTCTTCGCCAAGCCCTGGCCGGTTCGGGCCGCCGTTGGCGTGGCCTCCCTGGCGGTTGAAGGCATGCGCGTGGAAGTCACTGCGATGGCAGCCAAGGGCTGAGTCCGCGGATTTATCCGGCGGTCCCGCTTAACGAAAAACACCTCCTGAGGATGCGCGAAGGCGTTGACAACGATTCACCCGGTGCGCCGCTCCAGGACCGGCAGCAAGCGATGAGCCAGTGGCATGTCGCGCATCATCAAGATGCATGGCAGCGCTGAGCTGGCCCTTGAGCGAGCGACGGCTCTTGCCCCACATTGACCAGCATGCGCTACAACGAGCGGCCGCCACGCTACGAATATCACCTCACCCCGAAAGGGCAGGCCTTCTATTCTGTGGTGCTTGCACTGCGCGCGTGGGGAGAAGGCTGGTGCAAGTCGCCGGAGGAGGAGTTGGCAGTCGTTTACACCCACAAAGCCTGTGGCCAACCCGCAGGGCTAGGGCCGCTTTGCGAACATTGCGGCGAACTCTTGCGCCGTGAAGAGCTGATCAGCGAGCCGAGCGCCGCCTATATCGAAGAACGAAACGCACGGCGTGAGGCTTTCAAAGGGGGGCGAATCCAGCAGTAAGGAGGGAATCCACTGTGTTCGTTACTCCCTGAACTTGTTGGTCCGCATGGTAGGACGAGCGCACCAGAGGACCGGATGCAACGTTCTTGAAGCCCATCCGCGTACCTTGTTCGGCGAACCAGGCGAACACGTCCGGGTGCACGAAACGCTGGACTGGCAAGTGACTGCGCGACGGTTGCAGGTATTGGCCGAGGGTAAGCATGTCGACATCGTGCTCACGCATGCGCTGCATGACTTCGATGACTTCCTCGTCGGTCTCGCCAAGGCCCAGCATCAGGCCGGATTTGGTCGGTACACGTGGGACCATTAGCTTGAACTTCTGCAGCAGGTCCAGTGACCACTCGAAATCCGAACCCGGCCGCGCGGCTTTGTACAGGCGCGGGACAGTCTCCAGGTTGTGGTTGAACACATCGGGTGGCTCAGTGGCGGTGATCGCCAGGGCGACGTCCATCCGTCCACGGTAATCCGGCACCAGGGTTTCCAGTTGCACGCCCGGCGACAGCTTGCGGATTTCGCGCAGGCAATCGACGAAATGCTGGGCGCCGCCGTCGCGCAAGTCGTCGCGGTCCACCGAGGTGATCACCACGTACTTCAGGCGCAGGTCGGCGATGGCCACGGCGAGGTTCATCGGCTCTTCGGCGTCCAGCGGTTTTGGCCGGCCGTGGCCGACGTCGCAGAACGGGCAACGGCGGGTACAGATATCACCCATGATCATGAAGGTCGCCGTGCCACCGGAAAAACACTCGCCGAGGTTCGGGCAGGAGGCTTCTTCACAGACGCTGTGCAGCTTGTGTTTGCGCAGCAGCTGTTTGATCCGGTCGACCTCGGGGGAGATCGGAATGCGGATGCGAATCCAGTCGGGTTTGCGTGGGAACTCATCGGTCGGGATGATCTTGACCGGAATTCGCGCGACCTTTTCTGCACCGCGCAGTTTGATGCCGACTTGTATTTTTACCGGGCTTCTACCGGCTGACTCCACAATTATGCTCATGTGTATTTTTCTTTTGTTCTAGTGGTGGAGGCGAGATCGCATCGGAACCTGTGGGAGCGAGCCTGCTCGCGAAGGTGGAGTGTCAGTCGACATCAATGTTGAATGAGCAACCGCATTCGCGAGCAGGCTCGCTCCCACAGGGATAGTGCCGAGCAATCAGTCGCGGTAGACAGGGAAATCAGAGCACATCGCAGCGGCCTGCGTGGCGACTTGAGCCTCGACATCGGCATCGCCGAGGTGATCGAGAATGTCGCAGATCCAGCCCGCCAGCTCGATGCTCTGGGCTTCCTTGAAACCACGGCTGGTGATCGCCGGCGTGCCGATGCGCAGGCCGGAGGTCACGAACGGCGATTGTGGGTCGTTCGGCACAGCGTTCTTGTTCACGGTGATACCGGCACGGCCGAGGGCGGCGTCGGCGTCTTTGCCGGTCAGGCCCTGACGAATCAGGCTGACCAGGAACAGGTGGTTGTCGGTACCGCCCGACACGACGTCGTAGCCTCGATCAATGAAGACTTTAGCCATCGCCTGGGCGTTGCGGATCACTTGCGCCTGATAGGTCTTGAAGGCTGGCTCCAACGCTTCTTTGAAGCACACAGCCTTGGCCGCGATGACATGCATCAACGGACCACCCTGACCGCCGGGGAACACCGCTGAATTGAGTTTTTTCTCCAGTTCTGGATTGGCCTTGGCCAGGATCAGGCCGCCGCGCGGGCCGCGCAGGGTCTTGTGGGTCGTGGTGGTGACGACATCGGCAAAGGGAATCGGGTTCGGGTACAAACCGGTCGCTACCAGCCCCGCAACGTGGGCCATATCGACAAACAGATAAGCACCGACCTTGTCGGCAATCGCCCGGAAGCGTGGGAAGTCCAGGGTCTTCGAATAGGCGGAGAAGCCGGCGATGATCATCTTCGGCTGGTGCTCGACGGCCAGGCGCTCGACTTCGTCGTAATCGATCAGCCCGGTCGCGGTGTCGATGCCGTACTGAACGGCGTTATACAACTTGCCGGAAAAACTGACTTTGGCGCCGTGTGTCAGGTGTCCGCCGTGGGCCAGGCTCATGCCCAACACGGTGTCGCCGGCTTGCAGCAACGCCAGATAGACCGCTGCGTTGGCCTGGCTGCCGGAGTGCGGCTGGACGTTGGCGTAATCGGCGCCGAACAGCTGTTTGGCGCGGTCGATGGCCAATTGTTCGACTACGTCGACGTGTTCGCAGCCGCCGTAATAGCGCTTGCCCGGATAGCCTTCGGCGTACTTGTTGGTCAGGCCACTGCCTTGCGCTTCCATCACCCGTTGGCTGGTGTAGTTTTCCGAAGCGATCAGCTCGATGTGGTGCTCTTGACGTGCGTCTTCGGCGTTCATCGCCGCCAGCAGTTCGTCGTCGTAGCCTTTGATCTGGTCGTGCTTGCTGAACATGGTGGAGTCCTCTTTTTGTTCTCTGGATGAGCTGCCGTATTTCTGTAGGAGCTGTCGAGTGCAACGAGGCTGCGATCTTTTGATTTTTAGAATCCAAGATCAAAAGATCGTCCGAGCGCGGCCCGAACCTTCGGCAGCTCCTACAGGGTTATGAGGTGTTTTTAGGCGTCCTGGTAGTCAGCAATCGACGGGCAGGCACAGATCAGGTTGCGGTCGCCAAACACGTTGTCGACCCGACCGACGGGCGGCCAGTATTTCGCGTCGATCAAGGTTTCGAGTGGATACACCGCTTGCTCACGGCTGTACGGATGCGTCCACTCGCCGACGATTTCCGCCGCGGTGTGCGGGGCGTTTTTCAGCGGGTTGTCGTCCTTGTCCAGGGTGCCGTTTTCCACCGCGCGGATTTCTTCGCGGATGCGGATCATGGCGTCGCAGAAGCGGTCCAGTTCTTCCTTGGATTCGCTTTCGGTCGGCTCGATCATCAGCGTGCCGGCGACCGGGAACGACATGGTCGGGGCGTGGAAGCCGAAGTCGATCAGGCGCTTGGCGACGTCATCGACGCTGATGCCGCTGCTGTCTTTCAGCGGACGCAGGTCGAGGATGCATTCGTGCGCCACCAGGCCGTTGCTGCCGGTGTAGAGCACTGGGTAATGCTCTTCGAGGCGACGGGAGATGTAGTTGGCATTCAGGATCGCCAGTTGCGAAGCCCGTTTCAGACCGGCGCCGCCCATCATCCGAATGTACATCCAGGTGATCGGCAAAATGCTTGCGCTGCCGAACGGTGCCGCGCAGACCGCGCCTTCTTTACGCTCCATGGTGCCGTGACCCGGCAGGAACGGGGTCAGGTGCGACTTGACGCCAATCGGGCCGACGCCCGGGCCGCCACCGCCGTGGGGGATGCAGAAGGTTTTGTGCAGGTTCAGGTGCGACACGTCGCCGCCGAACTTGCCCGGGGCGCAGAGGCCGACCATCGCGTTCATGTTGGCGCCATCGATGTACACCTGGCCGCCATGGTCATGAATGATGCCGCAGATTTCGCGGATGCCTTCTTCAAACACGCCGTGGGTCGACGGGTAGGTGATCATCAGCGCGGCGAGGTGTTCGCGGTGCTCGATGGCCTTGGCGCGCAGGTCTTCGATGTCGACGTTGCCACGGGCATCGCACGCGGTCACGACCACACGCATGCCAGCCATGTTGGCAGTGGCCGGGTTGGTGCCGTGGGCGGACGAGGGGATCAGGCAGATGTCGCGACGGTCTTCGCCACGGCTCTGGTGATAGGCGCGGATCGCCAGCAGGCCGGCGTACTCACCCTGGGAACCGGCGTTTGGTTGCAGCGAGATCGCGTCGTACCCGGTGGCGGCGCAGAGCATCGCTTCCAGCTCGTCGGTCAGTTGCTGATAACCGGCGCTTTGCTCGGCCGGGGCGAACGGGTGCAGGGCACCGAATTCAGCCCAGGTCACCGGGATCATTTCGCTGGCAGCGTTGAGTTTCATGGTGCACGAACCCAGCGGGATCATGGTGCGATCCAGGGCCAGGTCCTTGTCGGCGAGCTTGCGCAGGTAGCGCATCAGCTCGGTTTCCGAGTGGTAACGGTTGAACACCGGGTGGCTGAGGATTGGCGACTGACGAACCAGGGCTGCCGGGATGGTGCTTTGAACGGAGGCGGCGAGGGCGGCGAAGTCTGGCAGCGCTTTGCCATCGGCCAGCAGGGCCCACAGCGTTTCGACGTCAGCTTGCGAAGTGGTTTCGTCGAGGGACAGGCCCAGACGTTCAGCATCGATCACGCGCAGGTTGATCTGCTGCGCACGCGCCTTGTCGTGCAGCTTGGCGGTGTTGGCGCCGGTCTTGATCGTCAGCGTGTCGAAGAAGCTTGCTTGCTCGACGCTCAGGCCCAGTGCATTCAGGCCTTTGGCCAGAATAGCGGTCAGGTGATGAATGCGGTTGGCGATCTGGGTCAGGCCTTTCGGGCCGTGGTACACGGCGTACATGCTGGCGATGTTGGCCAACAGCACTTGGGCGGTGCAGATGTTGCTGGTGGCCTTCTCGCGGCGGATATGTTGCTCGCGGGTCTGCATCGCCAGGCGTAGGGCCGGCTTGCCGAAACGGTCCACCGAGACACCGACCAGACGGCCCGGCATGTCGCGCTTGAACGCATCTTTCGTCGAGAAGTAAGCCGCGTGCGGGCCACCGAAGCCCAGCGGCACGCCGAAGCGTTGCGCGCTGCCGATGGCCACGTCAGCACCGAACTCGCCCGGTGGAGTCAGCACGGTCAGGGCCAGCAGATCAGCAGCCACCGCCACCAGGGCGTTGGCGGCGTGGAAGCGCTCGGTCAGTTCGCGGTAATCGAACACATCACCGTTGCTCGCCGGGTATTGCAGCAGGGCGCCGAAGAATGGCGTCACGTCAGTCAGTTCACGCTCATCGCCGACCACCACGTCGATGCCCAACGGCTCGGCCCGGGTGCGCAGCACGTCGAGGGTTTGCGGGTGGCAATGCACGGAAGCGAAGAACGCGTGGCTGCCCTTGTTCTTGCTCAGGCGTTTGCAGAAGGTCATGGCTTCGGCGGCGGCGGTGGCTTCATCGAGCAAGGAAGCGTTGGCGATCGGCAGGCCGGTGAGGTCGCTGATCAGGGTCTGGAAGTTCAGCAGCGCTTCGAGACGGCCCTGGGAGATTTCCGGTTGGTACGGGGTGTACGCGGTGTACCAGGCCGGGTTTTCCAGCAGGTTGCGCAGGATCGGCGACGGCGTGTGGGTGCCGTAGTAGCCCTGGCCGATGAAGGTCTTGAACAGCTGGTTTTTGCCGGCGATGGACTTGATCAAGGCCAGGGCATCGGCTTCACTCAGGCCGTCTTCGAGGCCGAGGACGCTGGTGCCCTTGATGCTGTCGGGGATGACGCTGGCGCTCAGGGCTTCCAGCGAGTCGAAGCCGAGGCTGTTGAGCATGGCTTGCTCGTCGCCGGTACGCGGGCCGATGTGGCGGGCGATGAATTCGTTGCGGGTGTCGAGGAGGGTGGTCATACGGAAATCCTCAAGCGTCGGCGTTGGTCAGGCGCTCGTAAGCGGTCTGGTCGAGCAGGGCGTCCATTGCACGCGTGTCGCTGGGGCGCATACGGAAGAACCAGCCCTCACCCAGTGCGTCTTCGTTGATCAATTCGGGAGAGCTTTCCAGCGTCGAATTCACCTCGACCACTTCGCCGTCCAGTGGCATGTACACGCTGCTGGCGGCTTTCACCGACTCCAGCACCGCCACTTCATCGCCAGCTCCGAAGGTGCGCAATTCAGGCACCTGAACGAAGACCACGTCGCCCAGCGCTTGCTGGGCATAAGCGGTGATCCCCACAGTGATCAGGCCATCGCTCTCAAGACGCAGCCATTCGTGATCGACGGTAAAACGCAATTCGCTCATATCAACTCCTCATTGTTCAGACTCATCCACTGCTGGTGGCGGATGGCGATGGACAGGCTCGTGTCGGGCAACGAGCGTGGCTTGAGGGTTGATAGCAAGGGTGGTGCCAATGTTAGTTATCAGTGTTAAATCAGTTAGTTAGGTTGGTTTTGATTAAATTGATGCGTTGCATCCGTATTGAAATCAATACAGGTATTCATGGGGGAGGGTGTGAAGCCCGGGCCAGACAGGTCGAGAGGGTTTTGTCTTGAATTCAATACACTGTATTGATTTGCAGACAAGTGAATGGCTCAACCTGTGGAGCTGCCGAAGGCTGCGATTTTTTGATTTTGATCTCGATCTTGATGTTTTCGATATCAACGCCGCTGAAGATCAAGATCAAAAGATCGCAGCCTTCGGCAGCTCCTACAGGGGATCGCGCGGGGGCTTACGGTTTTTTGGGAATGCCGTATTTGCGCAGGCGGATAGCGATGGCACTGTGCGAGGTTTGCAGGCGAGCGGCGAGTAAACGGCTGGAGGGATAGCTGCTGTAGAGCTGTTCCAGCAGGTTCTTTTCAAACCCTTCGACGGCATCCTCCAGGCTGCCGACCTCGCCGTCGTTTTTGCGCTCGACGGCGGTGCGGGCAATGTCGAGGTCGTCGATGTCCACCAACGGGTTTTCGCAAATAGCGGCGGCGCGAAAAATCACGTTTTGCAGTTGCCGCACATTGCCCGGCCAGCGGTTACCGAGCAGCGCCGGATAGGTCCCGGGCGCCAGTCGACAGACCGGACGCTGGATCTGCGCGCACGCCTGCTGCATGAAGTGGTTGGCCATCAACAGGATGTCGTGGCCCCGTTCGCGTAACGGTGGTACTTGCAGATTAAGCACATTCAGGCGGTAAAACAGATCCTCGCGAAAACTGCCTTCGCTGACCATTTTTTCCAGATCACGGTGAGTCGCGCTGAGGACCCGCACGTTGACCCTGACCTCACGATCGCCACCCACCCGACGGAAGCAGCCATCGCTTAAAAAGCGCAGCAATTTGGCCTGCAAGTAGGGCGACATTTCGCCGACTTCGTCGAGGAACACCGTGCCCTGGTCGGCCAGTTCCAGCAGGCCGAGTTTGCCGCCGCGCTGGGCACCGGTGAAGGCGCCCGCGGCGTAGCCGAACAGCTCGCTTTCGGCGAGGCTCTCCGGCAGTGCCGCGCAGTTCAGCGCCAGGAAGGGCGAGTCATGTCGTGCGCTGATCGCGTGGCAGGCACGCGCCACCAACTCTTTGCCGGTGCCGGTTTCGCCCTGAATCAGCAGCGGTGCATCGAGCGTTGCAACGCGCTGGGCGCGGGCCTTGAGGGTCCGAATCGCCGGGGACTCGCCGAGCAGCGCGTCGAAACCTTCGGCATGGTCGTGATGCAGCGCCGACAGGCGTTCACCGATGCGGTTCGGTTGGTACAGGGTCAGCAGGGCGCCGGCATCGGTGATCGGCATGGCGTCCAGAAGCAGGGTCTGGCCACCGAGGCTGACCTCATGCATGGGCAGGCGGTAACCGTGTTCGATCAACGTCTGTTGCAAAGAGGGATCATCGAAGAGCGCCGTCAACGGCTCACCGGCCGGTTCACGGCCACAGAGTGCGATCAGCGCCGGATTGGCCAGCAGCACATGACCGCGCTCATCCACCGCCAACACCGGGTCGGTGCTGGCCGCCAGCAAGGCATCGAGTTGCAAGCGTCGGCGCTGCCCCGGGAGGATGTCGACCATCGTCACGGCTTGTACGCCGCGCACCCCAAGAAAAGCCTCGTGCAACTCTTCCAGCACATCGGCGCCGAGGGTCGGGGCATCGATGTAAACGTTGGGCGGCACCATCTCGACGGCATCCAGATTGAAACGGCGCCCACCGAGCAGGGCCAGCACTTCCTGGGTGATGCCGACGCGGTCGATGAAGGTGACGTGGATGCGCATAGGTGGCCTGCAAGGGTTGCGAACAGAATGAGTATGACCGGCACCAGCAGTGTCTGTCAGGTGGTGCCGGTGGTGCGTGAACAGGCGGCCAGATCTTCAAGAAAGGCCTGAAGGATCGGCGGCGGGGCAGTGCCGCGTCGGGTGATCACGTCGAACGGCGACATCAGTTGCAAGCTGGTGGGCGCCAGTTGGTGCATCTCGCCGGTCTTGATCCACTGGGCTGCGAAGTGCATCGGCAGAAAGCCCAGATAGGCGCCGGAGATCAGCAGAATCGCCAGCGCTTCGATGTTGTCCACCGTGGCCGCAGCCTTGCTGACGCCCAAGTGTTCCAGGTCGTATTGCTGCATGTAACCCCTGACGACAATCCGGCTCGCGGCAATCTCTTCGAGCAGTTCGTCGCCCTCGGCCTTGCTGCCATACAGCGGATGCCGCCGCCCGCAATACAACCCCAGTGCTTCCTGATACAGCGGCGAGTGCAACAGCCCCGGAACGTAGATCGGAAAGTGCCCGATGGCCAGGTGCAGTCGGCCGTCGAGCACGCGTTCTTCCAGTTCGGCGGGGGTGCCGACGTACACGTTCAGATGGACGTCGTGCCCCCTCGACACGAAGCGTTGGGTGGTGCGCGGCAGTGGAGAATCGGGATCGGTAATGGTGGTGTCGATGATCCCCAGATTGAGCTTGCCGCTGATGTGCTGCTTGAGCACGTCGGCGTCCATGCAGAAGTTTTCCACCGCCGAGAGCAGACGCTGAGTGGCTTCGTGGATCGCCACGCCTTGCTCGGTCAGACGAAAGCCGCTGCGCCCGCGTTGACAGAGCTTGACCCCCAGCCGGGTTTCCAGATGGGTCATCTGTTCGCTGATGGTTGACTGGCCGGCGTTCAACGCCGCCTGCGCGGCGGAAAAGCCCCCGCACCTGACAATCGTGGCAAACACCCTGAGCAGTTTCAGATCGACATCGTGCAGCTGGATCACCTTGAACCTCCCGCGTGTGGATGCATCGGTAATGCCGATATGAGTATCTGATGTTTAGCATTTTTTCCACGAAAACCTGCACCCATAGTCATTCCAACGGCGGTCGCCTTCCAAGTCCGCCAGCTGATAACAAGAATTGGAGATGCCTGAAATGTCGAACAACGGTTATGAATCCGGTCGCCTGAACCTGCCATTCGTGGGTCACTGCACCTTTGGCAAATCCCCGGTGTGCACCGATTGGGATGCATTGGATGCGGACGTGGCGGTCCTCGGCGTGCCCAACGACATGGGTACCCAGTGGCGTTCCGGTGCACGCTTCGGACCACGTGGCATTCGTGAGGCATCGACCCTGTTTTCCTTCGGCCATGCCGGCGCCTATGACCACGAAGATGACGTCATGTACCTGACCGCATCGGACGTGCGCATGGTCGATGTGGGTGACGCCGATATCGTGCACACCGACATGGTCACCAGTAACGAGAACACCGAATACGCCGTGCGCAAGATTCTGGATGCCGGTGTCATGCCGGTTGTACTCGGTGGCGATCACTCGGTCCACGCACCGGTGATCAAGGCGTTCGAGGGCCGCGGCCCGATCCATATCATCCACTTCGATGCACACCTGGACTTCGTCGACGAGCGTCATGGCGTTCGCTACGGCCATGGCAACCCGCTGCGCCGCGCGTCCGAAATGAACCACATCGTCGGCATGACCCAGATGGGTATCCGCAACGTGTCGTCGTCCAATCGTGATGACTACGAAGCAGCCCACGCGGCCGGCTCGAAGATCCTTTCGGTCCGCGATGTGCGCCGCCTCGGCGTCGAAGGTGTGCTGGCGTTGATCCCGCAGAACATCAACTACTACATCACCATCGACATCGACGGTTTCGACCCGTCCATCGCCCCTGGCACCGGCACCCCAAGTCACGGCGGCTTTCTTTATTACGAAGTGCTGGAAATCATCCAGGCCCTGGCCAAACGCAGCCAAGGCAACATCGTTGGCATGGATCTGGTGGAGGTTGCACCGGTCTATGACCCTTCCGGCATGACCTCGATTCTGGCGGCGCAACTGCTGCTCAACAGCATCGGTTTCATCTTCCATGAGCGGGCTAAAGCTCGGCAAGTCACGAGCGAAACCACCACGGCCACGGCGTGATCTGACCGCCGCACAGAGGGAATAAAAATGGACACGATCGTTAAGCAGTATCTCCAGAAATTTGGTGTATCCGAAGCCACCCAGACCTTCCTCAGCAAGGTGCAGAAGATGTTCATCGGTGGCGCCTTTGTCGAGGCCAGCGACGGGCAGACGTCCGATGTTATTGAACCGTCGACCGAGGGCCTGATCACGCGTATTCCGATGGGCACTACCGAGGATCTGGACCGCGCGGTGCAAGCAGCCCGGGCACAGTTTGACGGTGGCGCCTGGCGTCAGGCCAAACCGGCGGAACGCGAACGGCTGATGCAACGCCTGGCGGACCTGATTGAAAGCAACGCCGCCGAACTGGCGGAAATCGAATCGATCGACATGGGCAAGTCAGTCGCCTTCGCGCGGGATGTCGATATCCAGGGCACGGTCGATACGCTGCGTTATTTCGCCGGTTGGGCGACGAAGCTGCATGGCCGAACCGTTGAACCGTCGCTGCCGGGCAATTACCTGGCTTATACCCGCAAGGAAGCGGTAGGTGTGGTCGGCGCCATCGTGCCCTGGAACTTCCCGCTGCAAACCATGGCCTGGAAGCTCGGCGCCGCCCTGGCAACCGGTTGCACCGTGGTGGTCAAACCCGCCGAACTGACCTCGTTGTCGGCCTTGCGCTTTGCCGAACTGGTGCAGGAAGCCGGCATCCCGGACGGGGTGATCAATATCGTGACCGGACGCGGCAGCGTGGTCGGTGCGGCCATGGCCACGCACCCCGGAATCGACAAACTCACCTTTACCGGCTCGACCCCGGTCGGCCGTACCGTAGGCCGCGCCGCGCTGGACGAAATGAAGCGACTAACCCTCGAACTCGGAGGAAAATCACCGGTAATCGTATTGGCCGATGCCGACGTGCCAGCCGCCGCCCAGGCCATCGCCAACGGCGTGTTTTTCAACTCGGGTCAGGTATGCGATGCCGGTACGCGGGCCTATATTCATCGCAGCGTCTACGACGAATTCCTGCGCGAACTGATCGCCTACACCCGCACGCTGAAAATCGCACCGGGTCTGGATCCAGACTGCTTCATCAGCCCGTTGGTCTCGGCGTTGCAGAAGGAGCGAGTGACCGACTACATCGAAACCGGCAAGCAAGAAGGTGCCGAACTGGTCTACGGCGGTCAGCCTGTCGAAGGCCCCGGTTTCTTCGTCGAGCCGACCATTTTTGCCCATTGCCGCAACGACATGCGCATCGTCCAGGAAGAGATTTTTGGGCCGGTGTTGGTCACCGCGCCGTTCGACGATGAAGAAGAGGCCTTGGCCCTGGCCAATGACTCGCCTTACGGCCTGGCGGCGGCACTGTATTCCAATGACCTTGGAAAGGTGCACAGCCTGATCCCGCGGTTGAAAGCGGGTTCGGTCTACGTCAACGCCCACGGCACCCTCGACCCGTCGATGCCGTTCGGTGGCTACAAGCAGTCCGGATTCGGCAAGGACCTGGGCGCAGAGCAGCTCGATTATCTGCTTGAGACCAAGGCGGTCTGGATCACACTTCCCTGAGTCAAGGCTGACTCAAACCCTGTGGGAGCGAGCCTGCTCGCTCCCACAGGGGCGTTCACCCAAAAGAATGCAGTTATCTCGTCATGATCTTCCAACAATAAGAGACCATCATGAACACTAACGCCAAGTCAGCCCCGAGCGTGTCGGTCCTGGACGACAAACCCGTCGTCGAAAGCCATTCGATTGACTTCATCCCGGAGAGCGAGCGCACCGACAAACTGTCGAGCCAGGGCCCGTTCTGGTTCCTCGGCAATTTCACCTTCTTTACCATGACCATCGGTTTCGTCGGCCCGAGCGTCGGCCTGACCGCGCTCTGGACCACACTGGCCGGCACGCTGGGCATCATGTTCGGCACGTTGTTCATGGCCTTTCACGGCTCGCAAGGCCCGCACCTTGGCTTGCCGCAGATGATCCAGTCGCGTGCGCAGTTCGGCTATCGCGGTGTGATCCTGGTGCTGCTGGCGACGCTGTTTGTGTTTGCCGGTTTCAACATCGTCAACCTGGTGTTGATGATGCAGGGGCTGCACACGCTATTCGGCTTCAACCCCGCAGTGATCGCGGTGGCAGTGACGATACCGGCGGCGGTGTTGGCGATCCTCGGGCATGACTGGATGCACCGCAGTTTCAAATGGGCGTTGTACCTGTCGCTTCCGCTTTACGGCCTGGTGACGTTGGCCGTGCTGATGGGCTGGGTTCCTGATGCAGTTGCGCCGGCACTTGCGGCCGGTGAAGTGGCCCCGCCGCCATTGGGCTTCAACTGGACCGGTTTCATCGCTCAGTTCGCGGCAGCGGCGAGTTACAACATCGCTTACGCCCCGTATGTGTCCGACTATTCGCGTTACCTGCCGAAGAACACCTCCAGCGGCAAACTGATCGCGGTGGTGTTCCTGGGTGCCTCGTTGTCCGGAGCATGGATGATCTCTGTCGGTGGCTGGTTGGCCGATCACCTGCATTCCACGGACGTGCTGGTGGCCCTTGGGCAAGTGGGCAACACGGTGTCGCCGCTGATGGGGACCGTGGTAGTGGTCGTCACGATCCTGGCGTTCCTGCCGGTCATCGCCATGAACATCTACAGCGCGAAGTTGACGACGCTGACCTGCGTCGACTCGATCAAACACATTGAGCCGACCCGCAAGGCGCGCATTCTGGCGATTGGTTTTGTGATCCTGCTGCAACTGGGCGTGGCCCTGAGCATTCAGAGTTCGGGCAAAGGACTGTCAGTGTTGGGCATCTACCTGGTGGTGATGCTGTACTTCCTGGTGCCCTGGACCTCGGTCAACCTGACCGACTACTTCTTCGTCCGCAAGGGTCGCTACGCCATCCCGCACTTCTTCATGCCCCACGGCAACATCTACGGCAGCTGGGGCCTGCGCGGCATTGCGGCGTATGCCATCGGCTTCATTTCGATGATTCCGTTCTTCTACATCTACGATGGCGTTGAACAGCGTGAAGTGTATGTCGGCCCGCTCGCCAAAGCGCTCGGCAGCATCGATATCGCCTGGCTCGTCGGGCTGATCGTGTCAGGGCTGGTCTACTACTGGTTCAGCCGCTCGATCGACCTCAAGCGCGAAGAAGCCGTCATCCAGCACATCGAAAAAACATCCCCGCAATACACCACCGGCGACAAGTTGACCCTGCCTTCGTTGCACGGTTTTAACGAATCGACGGTCCGGAGATAATCATGGCTACGCAAAAATACGACTACATCATCATCGGTGCCGGCTCGGCAGGTTGTGTGTTGGCCAACCGCTTGAGCGAAGACCCGGCCACCTCGGTCCTGGTGCTGGAATTCGGCGGCAGCGATCGCAGTGTGGTGATCCAGATGCCGAGTGCCTTCTCGATCCCGATGAACACCAAGAAGTACAACTGGCGCTACGAGACCGAGCCGGAGCCTTTTCTTAACGGACGTCGCATTCACTGCCCAAGGGGCAAGGTGCTGGGTGGCTCATCGTCGATCAATGGCCTGGTGTACATCCGTGGCCACGCTTATGACTTTGACGAGTGGGAGTCCCTCGGTGCAGAGGGTTGGGGCTATCGCAATTGCCTGCCTTACTTCAAACGGGCCGAGCATTACGAGGAGGGCGGTGACGGCTATCGCGGCGGCACCGGCCCGTTGCACACCACCAATGGCAATCACATGAAAAACCCGTTGTACGGGGCCTGGGTCGAGGCTGGCGCAGAAGCGGGCTACATCAAGACCGAAGACTGCAACGGCTACATGCAGGAAGGTTTCGGCGCGATGCACATGACGGTGAAAAACGGCGTGCGCTGCTCCACGGCTAACGCTTACCTGCGCCCGGCGATGGGACGTCCGAACCTGACCGTGGTCACCCATGCAATGACCCGTCAGATCATCCTTGAAGGCAAGCGAGCCGTCGGCGTCATGTATGACCACGAAGGCCAGACTCATCAGGTTTATTGCAACCGGGAAGTGCTTGTATCGTCCGGGCCCATCGGCTCTCCACACTTGTTGCAACGCTCCGGTATCGGCCCGGCCGAGGTCCTGCGCAAAGCCGGGATAGGCGTCCGTCATGACCTGCCGGGAGTAGGGGAGAACCTGCAGGATCACGCCGAGGTGTACATCCAGTTCGGCTGCAAGGAGCCGGTGACGCTGAACTGCAAAATGGATCCTTTGAGCAAGCTGTTGATCGGCCTGCGCTGGCTGTTGTTCAAGGACGGGCTCGGCGCCACCAACCATTTCGAGGCCGGTGGTTTCATCCGCTCAGACAAGGGCCTGCGCTGGCCGGACATTCAGTTCCACTTTCTGCCCGCGGCCATGCGTTATGACGGCAATAAACCGATCAAGGGCCACGGCTTCATGGTGCTCACCGGGCCGAACAAACCGAAGAGTCGCGGTTATGTTCGGGTGCGTTCCGCTGACCCTTACGAACATCCGCAGATTCAATTCAACTATCTGCAACGCGAAGAGGACCGCGAAGGTTTCCGCCGCTGCATCCGCCTGACTCGCGAGATCATCGGCCAACCGGCGATGGACCGCTTCCGCGACGGCGAGATCGCGCCCGGGCCACAGGTGAACACCGACGAAGAAATCGACGCCTTCGTGCGTGAAAACCTCGAAAGCACCTACCATCCCTGCGGCTCGTGCCGCATGGGCGAGGACGAGATGGCCGTGGTTGACTCCGAGCTGCGTGTGCGGGGCATCGCGGGTTTGCGGGTGATTGACTCGTCGGTGTTCCCGACCGAGCCAAATGGCAACCTCAACGCGCCGACCATCATGCTGGCCGAGCGGGCCTCCGATCTGGTTCGTGGGCGCACCATGCTGCCGGCGTCCGATGCGCCCGTCGGGCTTGTTCAGGATTGGGAAACCAGCCAGCGATCATCGTTGCCGGGACGCAATGTCAGGGTTTAAACCCGACTCTGTGGGAGCGAGCTTGCTCGCGATAGCGGCAGGTCAGTCAGCATTGATGTTGAATGTTGCGCCGCCATCGCGAGCAAGCTCGCTCCCACAGGTTTTGCGCCTTAACTGACCAGTATTAGCCCTCAAGGCGCCCGTTTTTTTACTTCGCAGTACGTACAGGCGCTAGCTCATTTCAACACCAGCAAGCTATAAACTCCGCCCTCGCTTTCGATCCCATGGGTGTCATGGGTGAAACCCGGGAAGGATTTGTCGAAGGCTTCCAGCGCCTTGAGATAGGCCAGCAACGGCCCGTCCGCAGGTCCGGCGTTTTCACCCGGCATCAACAGTGGAATGCCGGGTGGGTAGGGCACGATCCCGGTTGCGGCGATGCGTCCAGCGGCTTCTTCGAGTGTCACCCGTTCGATGTCGTTTCTGACCAGTTTTTCGTAGGCCTCCACCGGGCTGAATTCGGCTTTCGGCAGTGTGCCGAACGCCTGGGCCATGTTGGCGGTGGTTTTGTGTTTCTTCATGGCGGCAAAGATTTCGTCGGCCAGATCCTTGAGGCCCATGCCGGCGTAACGAGTCTGGTTGGCGGCCAGCAGATCCGGCAGGCACAGTTCCAGTTCGACGTTGTCGTCATAGTCGCGTTTGAAGTCGAGCAGGGCATTGAGCAAGGTGCCCCATTTGCCTTTGGTGATGCCGATGGAGAACAGGAACAGGATGGTGAAGTCGGTGGTTTTCTCGACCACGATGCCCTGACGTCCCAGGTAGGCCGTGAGCACACAGGCCGGGATGCCCGAGTCGAGCAGGTTGCCGTCGTCGCCCATGCCGGGGCTGAGCACCGAGACCTTGATCGGGTCGAGCATGCAGTAGCCTTCTTCGATGTCACCGAAGCCGTGCCATACCGCGTTGGGATGCAGTACCCAGCAGTTCGGCTCGGTTTTCAAAAGCACCGGGTCGACTTCATGGAACGGCACGGTGGCGGCGCCAACCTGCACGGTAGGCGGCTGCCAGCAGGTAAAGAACCAGTCATCCTTGCTCAGCATCTCGTTGTGCATGCGCGAGACGACCTGGCGGAAACTGATGGCTTCTTCGATCGATTCGGTGGTGAGGATTTGCCCGCTGGGCGCTTCCATCATTGCCGAGCTGACGTCGCAGGAAGCCATGATCGCGTAGTTCGGCGAAGTCGAGGCATGCATCATGTACGACTCGTTGAAGCGCCCGTGTTCGATTGGGTTGCGGCCGTTACGCACGTGAATCATCGAGGCCTGGGACAGGGCGGCCAGCAACTTGTGGGTCGACTGGGTGGCGAACACAGTCGGCTTCGAGTCGTCGTGATCGTCCGGGCTGCCGTGCATGGCGTGGCGCTCGCGGTACAGCGGGTTGAAACGCGCATAACCGTACCAGGCTTCATCGAAATGCAGGCGATCGACGCTTTGCCCCAGCAACTCTTCGACGCGGGTGACGTTGTAGGTCAGGCCGTCGTAGGTGGAGTTGGTGATGATCGCGTGGACAGGTGTCGGATCGATGCCATGCTTGACTAGCGGGTTGCTGGCGATAGCGGCTTTCACGCCTTCGGCGCTCAGGGTTTGCGGCAGGATCGGGCCGATGATGCCGTAGCGGTTACGGGTCGGCACCAGATAGGTCGGAATGGCGCCGGACAGGGTCATCGCATGCTCGGCGGACTTGTGGCAGTTGCGGTCACACAGGGCGATCTGATTGCGCGTGACGCTGGCCATGAGGATGACGCGGTTGGACATCGACGAGCCGTTGGTGACGTAGTAGGTGCGGTGGGCGCCGAACACCTTGGCGGCGTAGCGCTCGCCCTGGCCGATGGGGCCGCTGTGATCGAGCAGCGAGCCGAGTTCACCGACCGAAATCGACAGGTCCGAACGCAGCAGGTTCTCGCCAAAAAACTCGTAGAAGGCGCGCCCCGCGGTGCTCTTCAAAAACGCTGTGCCGCCGGCATGTCCAGGGGTGTGCCACGAGTATTCATAAGTCCGGGCAAACTTCACCAGCGCACCGAACATGGGAGGGAGTGCGGCTTGGCGATAACGTTCGATGGCCGCCAGGATGCGTCCACTGAGGAAGCGACTGGTGTCCTCGGGCAACCAGATGAAGTCGTCGGCGTGCTGCATGACCACCAGCGGAATGCTCGACGCGGTGCTGCGGTCGCTAATCAAGAAAACCGGCACCCGGGTATTGCGCTCACGCAGGCTGACCAGCAGTTGGATGCATTCCTCGTGGCCTTCGCTTTTGTCCATTTCCCAGCTGAGCAGCACGCATTGAATGGCCGGGTCCGAACGCAGGATCGACGTGGCGTCGCTCAAGGTTTCCGACGCCAGCACGTGAACGGCGCGTTCTTCTACATCATTGACCAGCTGAGTCAGGGCGCGACCGAAGACGGTGCGCTTGTCTGGCGGGCTACTGACCAACAGCGTCAGCATCCCCAACGTGTGTCTATATTCCGTCATGATTAAACCTCCAGGGTGACTTTATTCAAGCTATTCACCGGCACCGGCTCGCCAGTGAGGTGCTGTGCGCTGACGGTCTGCGTCGGTACGCTGTTGTTGTACGCTTCGAGTGCAATCAGGCGGTTGTTGACGAAACCGAACAGCGTGTAGCCGAAGATGGTCGCCACGCCGCCGAGCATCAGAGCTTGCTCGCCCGAACTGTAGAGCGCCAGGTAGCTGTAGGCCGCCGCCACCCAGGCAATGATGTTGGTGGCCAAGGCCTTGCCCGCCGGTACGTTGGACACTTTCTGCATGGTCATCAGTGCGGCCATGGACAGGATGTACGGCACCAGGTTGGTGACCACCGCGAGGTTGACGAGGGTGTCGAACTGCTTGCTCAGGTCCGGGCTGATGGTGAGCAGAGCCAGCACCGTCTGCGCGGCGAGCAGTACCAGCATGCCGACAATCGGCGTTCCGGCCTTGTTGGCCTTGGCGAAGATCGACAGGAAGTACCCGGTGTCCGCCGAGCTTTTGTACACCTGGGCAATGGTGAATTGCCAACCCAGCAACGAGCCAACGCAGGCGAGCACCATCGCTGCCATCACAATATCGCCGACCAGCGGGGTGAACATTTTGGCAAAGACCAGCCCGAACGGCGCGGTGGAGGAGGCCAGTTCCGGGTTATCGACAATGCCGGCGATGACGTTGGTGGAGACGATGTAGATCACCGCCGCGCCGAGGGTGCCGCCGAGTACCGCAATCGGTACGTTCTTCTCTGGATTTTCCACCGCGTCGGTGTTGGCGCACGCCGACTCCAGACCGAGGAAGGCCCACAAGGTGATCGCCACCGATGCACCTGCAGCGTCGAACCAGCCCATGTTGTGCGGGTTCCAGCCGGCGGCGTAGACACTGCTGTCGAACCAGAACCAGCCAATGGTGGACACCAGCACCACCGGCGCAATCACACCCCAGACAGTGACCGCACCGATCCGCCCGGTAATCCGCGCGCCACCGAAGTTGGCGAAAGTGGTGATCCACAACAGAGCGATGGTCGCCAGACCCACTTGCAGTGAATCCAGTTCAACATGGAACAGCTCCTGGATGTAGCCGACCGCCGTAATACTGATCGCCACGTTGGCAATCAACAGCGAGAGGCCATAGGTATAGTTTGTGATGTAGTTGCCCGCTTTGCCGAAGGTGTATTCGGCATAGCCGCCCATGCCCCCGGTCTTTCGGCTGAGCATCCCGCAGCGCGCAAAGGCATAGGCCAGCGCCAGGGAGCCGGTGGCCGTGATCAGCCAGGAAAGGATGGAAATACCGCCGACTTCGGCAAGCTTTGTGGGGAGTAGCACAATGCCTGAGCCCAACATGTTGACGGCCGTCAACATCGTCAGTTGCCCAACCGTCATTTTTTTTGCGACTGACATTCCGTTGCCTCACTGGGTTGCATTGAGAAGGGTTAGCTATAGCAAAGGATTGAAATGCCGCAAGAAATGTCCGTAAGACACAGAGAAAACAAGCTATAGCGCATTTAAGGCATTTTGCTGGCCCCGAAGTCTGAAGATTTTGACCAAAATCAATTTATTTTCAGTTAGTTGGGATCGAATGCAAATGCGGAATGTGATGGTTGCGCTGATTTCGTTATGCCTGGCGAGCGTTGCTGCTTCTGTCCAGGCCAAAGAACTGGCATCGAATGATCGTTACCTTTGCAGCTGGGGCGCAGGTACCGCGGCGAGGGCCCAGGAACTCAAGCTGTCCGGGGTTTCACTGTATGCAGCGCGGCAAAAGTTACATACCTACAAGTTCAGTAAGCCGTGGATGCACATGATGGCGATGGGCATTACCGAGCAGACCTATGACAGTAATTCGCGGATGAAGCCCGCAGCCCTGCGCGAGAGCTTTTATGAGGAGTGCGTCCGGTACAAGTTGGCGCGCAAATGAGGAGGGCGGTCCGCCACAATCACCCGGACACGGCTCCTGCGCCGTGCCGGGTTGGTTACGTCAGACATTGAGTACTTCAGACCTTCCCTAAAGAGAGAGGACTATCGAGTTCTTCTCAGGTTTTTTGCCTTTAACCTCCTGAGCATACCCATTACCGGCCGCAGGAGAGGCACCCTGTCAAAGATGGAAAGCTCATGCAGGTCCGTCCGCGAGGGCCTTTGATAGCCACAATTCCAGGTGAAATAGTAAGCCGAAACTTCTTTATTTTTATGAATAAGCGTATTGAGAGCAGCGTCATAATGCATCGGACCTCCGTCAGGATGTCCCGGTGGCCGCTCCAGAACCTGGAATAAAAAATCCCTCAATTTCCCAAAGCATTTCCCGTTTACAGCATAGAAATGGGCCAAATGTATTGGCCGGTCGACTGCTTTCCAAGCGGGCAAGTTTGAATTTTCTTCAAACGGATGCCCAAAATAGACGATGTCCCACTCCATACCTTCCAGAGACTCGATCGCCTCTCTCCCATATTGAGAAATATGTCTGGAAAACTGTATGTCGTCCTCCATGATCAAGATATTTTTCAAATTCAGGCGCATTGCCTCTTCCAGCACCCCCAGATGACTCAAAAAGCAGCCTCTGACCCCGACGCTCGGGAAGCCATTTCCCTCACTGGGCGTAACAGCCTCAAAAAAGCCTATTTTTTCATCATCAATGTGAAAGCCATTGCGAGTGAATTCTTCGACTGTTTCTAAACGGCGATCCTTTCTTGACGAGATATTGATGATTCTTACTCGATCAAAATACTCGATCACATTCATCTGTCAGGTCCTTAGCGCAGACAATCAGGGCAGTTGTATTGGGGAACCCGCAGAATTCGGAAAAAATCGTACGCAAGCACTGCCGACAGGAGGCAATCCCTTACGTCTTCTGGGTTGTGTCCGATTGAAGTACACCTCATCAACCAGGCGTCCGGCGGTTCACTCGCGCAGCGTCAGAGTTGGGCCACTTTCTGTATTTCCTGACGGCTCGGCGTCAACTTCCATGACCTCAACCTGACAGGCTGAATGCTTGGCGATTTTGTCCGTTTTCTCTATCGACCCCGGATTGCAGTATAGGCAGCATTTCCGGATGAAGTTTTAGTCTCGTAAATCGGCGTGCAGCCCGTTCGGGAAGACACGCCAGATAGGTGCTCAGTGAATGGGCACCGGGCGTAAATCCCCGATAGGTCCGGGCATTTACCGCTGACGCCAGCCCTTCGGCGGGGTGCAAAGCGAAGTCTTCAAGGTCTCCTATACTGGATCGTTCCGAGAGTTTCCCTACCCTTCACAGCGAGGAGAACGCACATGACCATTCGTATTGGCGACGAAGCACCGGATTTCACCGCCGAAACCACCGAAGGCACGCTCCATTTCCACGAATGGATTGGCGACAAGTGGGCCATCCTGTTCTCACATCCGAAGGACTTCACCCCGGTCTGCACCACTGAGCTCGGTTATATGGCCGGGCTCAAGCCGGAGTTCGACAAACGCAACACCAAGATTGTCGGCCTCAGCGTCGACCCGGTCGGTAACCATCAGACCTGGGCCAAAGACATCGAAGAAACCCAGGGCCATGCGGTCAACTACCCTATGATCGGCGACGACAATCTGGTGGTGGCCAAGCTCTACGACATGATTCACCCGAACGCCAGTGGCGGCGCTCGTACTGCCGTGGACAACGCCACGGTGCGTTCAGTATTCATTGTCGGCCCGGATAAAAAGATCAAGGCGATGCTGGTCTACCCGATGAGTGCCGGGCGCAATTTCGATGAAGTGTTACGGCTGCTCGATGCTATCCAGTTAAACGCTAAACACACGGTTGCCACGCCGGTGAACTGGCGTCCGGGTGAGGACGTGATCATTCCTACGTCGGTATCCGACGACGACGCAAGGAAGAAGTACCCGGATGGCTTCAAGACGGTGAAACCTTATTTGCGTACGGTGGCGCAACCGAAGTAATGGTCAGTCATTCATCCTGTCTTCAATCGCGATGCCTTTTACGCGCATTGCATTGATCTGCTCGGTGCGGGTGCCAGGGAGGTTGAGCATGGTTCCCTGGCGCAGCGTCTAGACTTCTACAGTGTTCCAGGGCTGAGAATGCACGGGGAGCCTTTACCTGCCATGCCGTCTTCATGCGTCAAAAACTCTCGGCCGCCGGGTACTTTCAGAAAGTTGCCGACAAACCCGCCTTTACAGGCGTCGTCAGTGGTCGAGCCCATGCCATTGCCAAGGCGCTTCGTTGCCCGGTGCAGGGCGCTACGCCGGGCCTTTGGCGAGCGTCCAGATACGGGCGAATGCCCACGGATGAAGCTATTTCAGATGGATAGAATTCACTGGGCTGACGTGCTCGCCGTGTCGTTATTTTGACGCCATCCACCGTGGATTGTTATTTAAATTTATTATGGTGACGAGCTATTGACGTAATGGCGATGTGCTTATAGGCTCAATTCAGCCGATAACGATTCCTTCACCCGACAAAAGAATAACCCCCTACGCAAGGAGGCGGTGTTATGCGCTCGACACTTGTCATGAAATTCGTGTTGTTTTCTGTGATGCTGAATGGTGCTGCCGTTGCTGGCGCTCAGGCGACAAGTTTGGCCAATGAAATTAGTCGCATAAGCAACACATGCGAGGAGTTAGGACCTCAACTTTGCAGGGCTCTCGAAGAGCACGCGGGTGACGCGCTGATTACTTTTGGAAAGAGCCTTGACTTGCCTTCGATGATCGCCGATTTTTACTTCGATAATGTGCCTTCCGGTAAATCCGGCAGCGTCACTCGTAACATTGGCTTGGGCGCAGGTGTATCCGTCAACTCTTCTTCGGGTGACGGATTAATGGCGGCGGTTGACAATAAGCAGTTCAAGATTGATTCGTCTGTCCAGGATAAAAGTCTGGTTGGGGCATCTGATATCAATCAACCGAATGCGGTTCCGCTTTCTGCGGCAGCATGGTTATTTTCTTCCGCGTTGTTTGGTTTTATTGTGGTTGCCAACCGACGGAAGATATAGGGGTTGTTAACGTTTTTGGCAATAATGGTTATTTAGACAGTCACTCTGGTGCCTGGGTAGATACACAGCTTTATTTGTTGTTTTTGCGGATGATGTCTGTCTTGCAATGATACTTGGTTGGTAATTGTGGATGTCAGTTAGTTGCGCTGGCAAACGTAGTCATAGTCAGGTTGACAGTGTCGCAGTTGAGCCGATTCAAGCGGACACGGTGTAGTTAATATTGGCGCGAAATACATCGGAGGTGGTTTGCTTGCTCCAACCTTTTGTTAAATAACACTATTTTGCTGTTTTGCACTAACGTTCCGGTTTCGGGTGTGTTGCATTGGCGGAATTGACCGCCCAGAAGCTCAAGGTGATTGCTGTTTAGTAGTTTCTTTGGCGTGAAATAGGCTAGAGTGATTTGACTAGGTTTTTTTGTTCTAAACTCCTTGCATGGCTACTTAGACGGAGGGATCCCGATGTTCCGTTCATTGATACCTGTGCTCTGCGCGCTGGCTGTTTGGCCCAGCATTTCCAGTGCCGTCGAAAATGACCCGACTTACCGGCTGAGTCCGGGAGATAACCTTTCTGTTTCCGTGTGGGGCGAAGACAAGCTCAAACAGGATGTACGCGTACTCCCCGATGGCAGCATTACCTTCCCGCTGGCAGGGCAAGTCAATGTTGCGGGGCTTGATGCCACCGCTGTTGCGAAGCAAATCGCTGCCAAGCTTGAGGCTTTCATACCTGATCCGCAGGTGAGCGTTGTCGTCACCGGCACCGAAGGTAATCTCGTCTACGTTCAGGGCAAAGTGCTGAAGCCTGGCACCGTGCATATGTCAGGCCAAACGTCAGTGCTGCAGGTAATAAGCATGGCGGGTGGGCTCGACAAATTCGCCGATAAGGACGACATTAAGGTCGTGCGACTCAATGGGGCTAGACAAGAGATCCTGCGCGTCAACTACAGCAAGTTGATGTCGGGGGATGACATGTCCACCAATTTTCTACTTAAAGCCGGCGATACGCTGGTCGTGCCTTAGCCTTGCGCGAGGCACTAGGGATTATCTTGCTTGAATTTCGAACGACCGGGATTGCGACGGCAATCCTGGCTTTGTCGTGTTCGGACATGGCCTATGCTGCTACTTGGCAATCAGCTATAGCAGTGCCTTCGACGGTCGAGTACGACAGCAATCCACTGCTGCTCACGAGTGATGAGAAGGGGGTGACCCGTACCATCATCGCCCCCGATTACAGCCTCGTGGGTACTTCCGGACGGGATGAGTTCCAGTTCGGTCTCGGGTTAAATATCGTGCGTTCGTCGGATACGTCCATCGTTTCGGACCGTGAAGATCCCAGATTAAGGTTTGGGTGGCAGCGCGAGACCGAAACGGGTGCTTTTGGACTCACGGCGAGATATGAAGAAAACTCGACGCTTTCCACGGTGGTTCAGGAAACCGGCGTAGTTGCCTCTGATGGCACGCAAAAGATGTATTTGGTGGGCGGCAACTGGAGCACTGCTCTCAGCGAGCGAAGTACCCTGGTTAACGAGACTGACTACACTCATGTCACTTACGATGTCGATACACTGACCGACTATGACGAGCTGGCGACCCGCTTCAGCTGGAACTATGCATGGAGTGAGCAGGTCGAGTTGTTCACCCGCCTTGGCGTGAGGCGCTATGAGCCGGCGGAGGGGTCTGCGGTGGCTTCCTCAAACAGCTACACCCCCACGGTCGGCTTGAATGTCCAATTCTCCGAGCGGCTCAAGGGGACGGCCTACGCGGGTCTCAACCAAGTATCCGGCACAGGTAGCGGCCCCAAAGGCCAGGGCGGTTTAATGTTGCAATATGCCGGTGAGCGTATTGATACCAGCATCGACGCCAGTCGTAGCACTCTCGCCAGCGGGGACGGTGGTTTCGTCGAGGTTGATGCCCTGAGGGGTTCATGGAGCTATGCCGTCGATGAGACCCGGCGCACCGGTTTCGATGCCTCCTGGCAAGACGCCAAAGGCCGGACGCCTAATACCCTGCAAAATTACAGTGCCTGGTTTAGCCAAGAACTCTCGCCTTTTTGGATTGCACGCCTATCCTACACATACAAACAACGCCAGCAAGATGGCTTGCCGGATGCCACTGCAAACGTCGTCGGGCTGACGCTGACTTATAGTTATCCCGGTCTCTGACATTCAGCTGTGTGAGAAATATGGCCTCTGAATACGAAATGTCGTTCAACGACTACCTAGCTATCATCAAGCACCACGCCCTGCTGTTGATCCTGAGTTTCGTGGTCATACTCGGCGTGTGCATAGCGGTAGCGATCTCTCTCCCGCCGACCTTTGAGTCATCCGGCACGATTCTGGTGGAGTCTCAGCAGATTTCGCCAGACCTGGTGGCGGCCAACAACAATACCTTTGCCGATGAGCGCATCGAAGTCATTCGCCAGCGCGTGATGACCCGTGAGCATCTGGAAGGGATCATCAACAAATACAATCTTTTTGCTTCGCAAAGTCGGCAACTGAGCGTTAGCGAGAAGATCGAAGAAATGCGCAATGCGATTGTGGTCTCCCTTGTCAGTGCTGCCGTCAAGGGGCGCGGAGAGGTGACGATTGCTTTCCGTCTTTCCTTTGAACACCGGCAGCCAGAGATTGCGAACAAAGTTGCCAATGAGCTGGTGACGCTGTTTCTGGATGAAAACATCAAGCAGCGCACCGAGCGCGCCAGTGAAACGACAGAGTTCCTGACGCAGGAGGCGGACAAACTCAGGGTGGAACTGGAAACCCTGGAGAACCGGTTGGCGGACTTCAAGCAGGCACACAGCAACGCGCTGCCCGAGCATCAAGAGCTGCGCATGAATATGTTGACGCGCGCCGAAACCGAGCTTAAAGAGGTCGACCGTGACTACAAAACTGCCCGTGAGGAGTTGCGCTTCAATGAGCTGGAGCTTTCCGCCGCGAATGCCGGACTAGCGACCAAGCCTGGAGCACCCGGTGCGGCAGTTGATAAACCACAGGATCTGGCTAGCCTCAAGGCGGAGTACATCCGGTTGCAGTCGCTGTATACGCTAGCCCACCCCGACGTGCGTGCCGTCAAACGCAAAATTGCTGCACTTGAGGCTGGCAAAGGTGCTAATGGTGCAGCGGCTTCGGTCAATCTGGACGTTGCCAAGGCTCAGGCGCGGATCTCCGCAGCAGAAGCACGTATCAAGTCGCTGGCCGATCAAAAGCAGCAAATACTCGGAAAAATAGCCGAATACGAGGCACAAATTATTGAGACGCCGCAAGTCGAGCGCGGCTTGGTCACGGTGATGCGTGACCATGATAACGCTCGTAAAAAATATGAGGAGATTCGCACGAAGGAAATGAGTGCGAAAATTTCCGAAAGCCTGGAGCAGGAAAATAAAGCCGAGCGTTTTGTTCTTCTGGAGTCACCGCTGATGCCCGAAAAGCCGGTACGGCCGAACCGTAAAAAAGTGGTTGCCATGGGTTTCTTGCTTGCCCCGGTGGGTGCTGGCGCACTGGTGATGCTCCTCGAGATGATGAGTCAGCGTGTGCGCGGTGCCCAGGCCTTGGCCAGCTTACTGGGTAGACGCGTATTGGTTTCCATTCCCTACATTCATACCAAGGCTGAACTGGCACGCCGCAGGAAGTGGCGAATGCTATTGATCGTCTGTGGAGTCGTGACAATCGCGATCTTTCTGGTGCTCCTGCACTTCCTCTACATGCCTCTGGATCTTCTGATGTTTAAAGCTCTGGGCCGGTTTGCATAAGGAATATAGCCATGGAAATGTTCAATCCCGATACCGAAAAAGCCGAGCAACAGACCTCGTCAAAAGCCATGACGCCGACCGCGCAGTCCACAGGTCTGAATGCACTCAGTTATGTGCAAACCAAGGTTGTACCTTTGCGACCAGATCACCTTGAGCGCAACCGCATTGTGGCTTACAACAAAAATTCGAATATGGGCGGGGCATTCGATCTACTGCGTACACAAGTGCTAAAAATCATGGAAGAAAATGGCTGGCGCACGCTCGCCATCACCTCGCCGACTCCAGAGGCAGGCAAGACGGTGTTGGCAATAAACCTGGCGATGAGTATCGCGCATCACACGACCAAGACGGCGTTACTGGTGGACTTCGACTTGCGTCGTCCGAAGGTGGGTCAGTATCTGGGTCTGCCGATGGATAAATCGCTCAATGAATTGTTGGCAGATGAAGCTGAACTGCAAGAAGTACTGGTCAATCCGACCTTGCCGCGCTTTGTGGTCCTGCCGACGCGTGAGCCGATTCCTCTTTCCACCGAGGTGCTGTCATCGCCTGCAGTGAGTCATTTGATTGCTGATCTGCGCGAGCGCTACAACTCACGCATCGTGATTTTCGACTTGCCGCCGTTGTTGAGTTCGGATGATGTGATTAACGTCCTGCCCAGGTTCGACTGCGTCCTGCTCGTTGTCGCTAATGGATTGAACAGCAAGAAAGAGATCGAGGAAAGCCTGCATCATCTTGGGACAGCCAATCTGATTGGCACGGTGTTGAACAAAGCCGAGCCCGAAAACCGCTCTTACTACTAGAGCATCACCCGCAGGAGGTCGGCGCTATTGGCTAGCGCCGACGGTCAGTGCCAAGGGTACTTCTGCTCCCAGCTCCAGGCGTGCGCCACTATCTGTTCAAGTGAGCCAAATTGCGGTTGCCAGCCAAGTAATGTGTTGGCCCTGCAGGGATCGGCCACAAGGCGTGGTGGATCGCCCGCGCGACGTGGCGCTTCGCTGATAGAGATAGCCTGGCCGGTCACGTAGCGCGCGGTATCTATCACTTGCTGTACTGAGAAACCTTGACCGTTACCGAGGTTGAACGCCGTGCTTGCACCCCCTGCCAGCAGATAATCCACGGCAAGTGCATGAGCTGCAACGAGATCGACAACGTGGACGTAGTCGCGAATGCAAGTGCCGTCAGGTGTGTCGTAATCACGGCCATAGACGGTGATGGTTGCGCGCCGTCCGGAGGCTGCTTGCAGGATCAGGGGCAGCAGGTGGGTTTCCGGTTCATGGCGTTCACCTAACTGTCCTTCAGGGTCTGCTCCGGCGGCGTTGAAGTAGCGTAGGCAGACCGATTTCAGCCCGTATGCGCGGTCGAAATCTTCAAGCATCTGCTCAACCATCCACTTGCTGCGTCCATAAGGGTTGATCGCGGCCTTGGGATGCTCCTCGTCGATGGGTACATACACCGGGTCACCGTAGACGGCGGCGGTCGAGGAAAAAATGAAGTTTTTAACCCCCGCGCGAACCATGGCTTGTAGCAGGGTCAGGGTGGCGGCCAAATTGTTTTGGTAATACTTGGCAGGTTCAGTCACGGATTCACCCACCTGTATAAAGGAGGCGAAATGGAACACGGCGTCAAAGTGATGTGAGGCAAACAGGACGTCCAGGGCTTGCGCGTCGGCTATGTCCAGTTCGACCAGTTTTCCGCCCGCCAAGGCGCTGCGATGGCCTGTGGAAAAGTTGTCTGCCACCACCACTTCGTGACCTGCACGCAGTAGCTGTTTAACCATGTGCGAGCCGATATAACCCGCGCCACCCACCACCAAAAATTTCATCCTGATCTCCGATTTCCTGGGCACTATCGCTGTGCAAGCTACTGCCAGCCGAACTTGATTGTATAACGGCCATCAAGGCAGGTCGCGGGCAGCTTCTGCTTTTGCTCCCGAATGCCAAGGGTGAACAGTGTCAAGCCTTGCGACTCGCTACGTTTGGAACGCCAAGGAGAGAATGTTTCGAACATGATACAGAGCGCGCCAATTGGAGCTACCCTCTGAGGAGGCATATGGGTAACCTATGAGAATAATTATCAAATGAAAAACTCTGCCAAAACTATCGATTACTCATTAAAAATATTTAAAGCAGAATGGCCAAATTTAGTATTGTGGTCATTTCTGCTATCACCGTTGATTGTGAGGACGCTAACAAACAATCAATACTCTAAAATTGATTTATTGGTCGTTTACACCCTTGGCATGTCGGTGTTGTGGCTTTTGGCAATTCGATTTATTTCATCCAATCAATTCAAGGTTCACATTATTCTGCTGCCGTTCTATTTGGTAGCAGCTATTGATCTTTTTTTGGTTTTGAATTTCCACTCGAGATTAACAGCTGCCTATATATTTATTGGCATGACAAACTATCAGGAGGCAAGCGAGTTTCTGCCGACCTATTGGCAGCCCATCAGTATCGTTTTGGTGATTTTCATATTGTGCTATGGGGTTGGATTAATAGGCCTGCACAAGCGCGAATTGTATAAAAACAAAAGTATTTTTGTTTTGATGGTTAGCGCCTTGCTAGTGGGTTATGGGGCGTATTTTTATAAAACCGTCAAACTTAATTCTTTCGGGAAATCTGCAGTCATGGATCTCCTTGCAAAAGATCAAAGCACGCCAGTAGGTTATTTGTCGCAAATTGCCCTGACTGCAAATTTGTACTTGGGGACGGAGGAACTTATCAAGCGCCGTCGGGAAACTGATGTAAAAATAACCAGCCTGTCGAATCAATCAAATATAGAAACTATTGTTTTTGTGATCGGTGAGTCATCACGGCCGCAGAACTGGTCCCTCTACGGTTATAACAAGGAAACAACCCCGAATCTCGGTAAGCAGGCGGGGCTTTTCAAGTTTAATCAGATCTGCACGACAGCCCCATATACCTCGTTTGCGGTTCCTTCAATGCTGAGCCTTGAGCCTATATCGGATTGGGACGCCATTGCGTCAACAAAATCATTGGTGAGTATATATCGCGCAGCCGGGTACATGACCTATTGGTTGTCTGTACAGGAGGTAGATAGTTTTGGCGGAATAATTCCACAAATAGCCGCAGAGGCACAATACCGTCAATATTTTGAGAGAAGCTATGATGGAGCGTTGATTTCAGAATATGAAAAAATACTGAATAAAAGCGATACAGAAAAGAAAGCCATATTCATTCATGTCAAGGGTAGTCATTTCGAGTATGCACGCCGATACCCGGAAAATTTCGATAAATTCAAGCCGTCAACAGACAGCTTCAAAGACAAAATTACCGCGGAATATGACAATAGTATTTTGTATACGGACTGGCTGTTGAGCACAATTATTGATCAATTGAAGTCCAGCAAAAAACCATCTGTATTGTTTTATTCATCGGATCATGGCGAGAACATGATGGATGACAGTCGAGGGCTCTTGGGTCATGGCATTGGCAATAAATATGATCTCCCGGTTTCGGCATTTATCTGGGCATCCGATAATGTTTCAAGCTCGCAATCGCTCAAGCTTTTAAAGTTGAAGGAAAGAGAGAGTCAGAAAATCAGCGTCTCCTCCTTGCCACATACGCTTTTAAATATCACAGGGGTTTTCACGAACAAGTATAAAAGTTCGGATGATTTATTAAGCGATGATTTTGTATCGTCGAAATGTCCACATCTGCTCGGCGCAGGCTATGTTCCAACGTTTGATTTTGACGCCCTTTAAATAGCCCTCGCGAAACAACGCCGCAAGGCGTTGTTCCATCAGGTTGAGGTCGGCTGAACGTCGCCTAAGGTTGTGCTTGCGTGACGTCTTTTTTCAAAAACAACCAGTTCGACGCCTGCAAGCCGTCGAACTTGATGGTATAGCGGCCATCAAGGTAGGTCGCGGGCAGCTTCTTCATTTGCCTCAGAATGCCGTGGGTGAACAGTGTCAAGCCTTGCGGTGCCTGGATGGTTAGCGTGCCCTCGAGGGGCTCAACGTAAAAAGGTATTTTGTCGCCGTCCTGGGGGACGGCACGGGTGCCTAACGAAATCAGTAAATCCTGCGATCGGCCCAAAGGCGCGTCGTCCAGACTTTGCACCACCACACTGGCGTTGGCGGTCTTCACTTGAACCTTAATGTTGCCAAGGCTGATCGACTCGTCGCCGATCCAGCCGGTAGCGGCCTGGGTACGCGGTGTATTGATGGTGTAGACGCCTTGTTTCCAGTTGCGCTTTAACTCACCCGTGTCGGTCGTGGACTCGATGGCATTGGCGTCCAGTAGCGACTGGTCAGGGTCATGAAATTCCTGTGCATTGCTTGGGATAACGCTCTGTTGCAACCAAGGCAACTCTGGCGTTTGTGGCATCGCGATTTCCAGCTTGCCTTTCTCCATGGCTGTGCGCAGTAGAGCAGAGTTGGCCGGTGTGATCATTTGGTTGAACAGGGTGGCTGACGTCGGCGCGAAGACGTAGGTCGTTGTTGCTTCGCGAACGTCTGCACGGCGATAAAGCAAGGCGGCGGCGGGCAGGGTGGCCAGCATTGCAGGGTCGTTATAGGCGTGCCAGTTGTTGGCACTCATTCCTACGCCCCCCATTGGCTCCTGGCTGTAGGCATATTGCATCAGTGCATCCCAGCCTTGGTGGCTGGCGGTGCCAGCGATATAGAGTGGCAGCGAGTGACGGTCTGGTATCGGGAAGGGCTCATTGTTCCACTCGGTGACGGTCAAGGGTTTGCCGATGACCTGGCCGGCGGCAATCCAATTCACTATGCCGTCGCTATAGAGCGGGTTTTTCTCGACCTGTCCCGAGCCACCGTAGCTATGGACGTCTATTACGTCGCCGGAAGTAAGTGCCGGGAGGGAGTTCAGGCCATTGCGGCCCCAGCTACTGGTCGTGGCGATGGGGACCTTCACGCCTATTCCACGCAGGTGTTGAATCATGTCGATGTTGAAACGTCGCTCCAGATCGTTAAGGAACATCTTGGAGGGGCCTGGCTCCCAGGAGCGCCAGGTCTGGTCTGCAGACAGATTGTGCTGTTTGGCAAAAGCCTCGGCCTCCGCCATGTAGACGCGGTTGTGCTTCGGCAAATTCTTGTCTGGCAGCAGGGCGTTGCCAAAGTGGTTGGTGACGTCGTTTTCGTTGGTAATCAGTACGGCGGCAATCGCCGGGTCGTCTTTGTAAGCGAGGCCGGTATAGCTGTTTACATGGGTCAGGTAGGCTTCGGCAAAGCGCTTCATGGCTTGCTGAATGGTGAGGTTTACATAGGAATAGCCCTTGAGATAGGTGAAATTCTGTTCTTCTTTGGGCAATTCATCGAAGCCATAAATGTTGTCCTTTTCAGTAAAGACTCGCTGGACGTGCAGATCGAGCCACACATAAATGCCTTCGTCTTTCAGGCATTTGATCCACCAGTCGATTTTTTTCAGCGATTCCGGGCTCAGTTGCTGGGTGCTGCGCGTGACCCTGCCGTCGCCAAAGATGTTCGGGAAGACCCATGGCGAGTCATGGTGGTGCAGTCGTACAAGATTGAAGCCCAGTGCCGACAGGCGTTTGGCCTGGAGCTTGATTGCATCGTCTGAGGTTTGGAACAACGCGTAGGCCGAAAGGTTGGTGCCCCAGAAACGCGCCGTAGTGTTGTCGGCAAACTGCAATTGCTCGCCGGAGGCTTTGACGAAGCCGCGCTTGCCTGCAGGTTTTTCCTGAGCGTTGAGAAAGGACAGGTCGACCGGCGAGGTTTTCCAGTCGAGCTTGTCAGTCGGCCAGCTCTTTGGGTCCGACAAGCCGAAGCGCTCGGTAACGGTTGGGCCGACCGCCACATCGCCAGAAACGCTCAAGGTCGCTGTGAAATCCAGGCGGCCAGGTTTGATCGTGTTCTTGTAGAAAAAAGCACGCACCTCGGATTTACTGCCCGGTTCCAAGTACACACTCGCCAGTGCGGGCTCGAAGCGCATTTCGATGCGTCGCCCTTGCGCGTTGCCCCAGGTCCAGCCGCGGTTGTCGGGCAGCAACGTGGGCTCGCCCATTTCTCCAGCGAAAAGAGCGGGGTCGAATTCGAAGACCATGCCCCCCCCTGAAATGCCCGACTTGCCGCTGTGCGCATCCACGGCAAAATTCCAGGTCAGCTTTTGCTCGTCTTGTTTCTGAATCTGCGCAGCCAAGTCGAAATCCAGTGCTTTGTTTTTGCCTGCAAGGGAGTATCGATAAGGGGTGTTTACCTTGAATTCGGTCTGCAAATACGTCCAGTCCCAGTTGCGCCCAAAGAACGAGAATGTCGTAGCAAATGCCGGGCTGCCGCCACGCTCCAGCATTGGCAGGCCGTTGCGCTCATCCACACTGACGACCCAGTCCGACGCCCAGGTACGAAACGGCCAAATAGCAAAAACCAGCAGGAGCAGTATCAGGGGGCGGCGAGACAATTGGATCATGGGTTCTACCTGAGTTGGAGATGGGCACTCGCCGAGACGGCCGTCGAAGTGTGCTTGAGCCTGCGTGCCATCTGAGCGTAGGCCACGCACAGTCCAGCCACCGACCAATACACCACGGGGATGACGGTGATACTGCTAACGGTAACGATGGTGATCAGGATCCCGGCCAGTGTCGCCAGAAGTGCACGTCCGAGTCGGCGCGCCTCATCGTCTTCTTTGGGGAACGAACGCATCCCCTTGCGGATGCCCAGCAGAACACTGGCGAAAAAAACCACGAAAAGCGTCAAACCAATCAAACCGAACGACAGCGCTATGCCGATATAGGTGTTCACGATATCGATAATCCCCTGGCCCTGGATCATGGACTGCATTTCCGGGGTGCTGCGGAAATTGAAAGAACCCAGCCAAGGGTTGCGCTGGATAACGATCACGGCGTTATCAATCAAGCGCTGCCGGTAGGTGATATTTTCGACTTCCACCGTGCCGATAAACGGTAGCAGATCAATCACCTTTTGCCCGCCCGGCACGATGGCCAGCAAGGGCAGGGCGAGCGCCCCGGCGGCGGCCAGCAGCATCAGGCGTTTGATCGCTTTACGGCCAGTGCCGATGAACACGACGATCATGACGGCTGCACCGATCCAGGGGCCACGCGACAGCGGTGCGTACAAACCACCGGCGAGCAACAGTGCGCCGAGGCTGCGCTGCAATTTGCTGCGTACATCCTCCTGCAAGTACAGGTAAAAGCCGATGGCCACGCTGATGACGAAGCCCAGCGCAATGGCCTGGCCGGTAGTGGCGCTGGCGCGTAATGAGCCACCACGACTCAAGTAGCCGGGATCCCATTGCATGCCCATGGCGTAGACAACCGCGCTGTACAGCTGCCAGTGCTTGGCATATTCGAAGAGACCTATAAGCGACAGCACCATGGCGGCGAGTACAAAACCGAACAGAGCGTCCTTGAAGTCGCTGAGGTTCTTCAGCGCCCGGCTGGCAACGTAGTAAGGCAAAAAAACTTCGATGAACAAGTAGAGCATTTGGCGCAAGGTGTCGGTAACCGTGGTTTCGCGCAGGAAAAGCAGACTCGTCAGCAGGAGGTAGGCGGCTAACAGTTTGTCAGGCCAGGTGCGCCCGAAAGGGACCGTGTCGGCGCGCTTGCGCAGAACCAAAAAAGCCGGAAGCAACACACACAATGCCAGCACACGAATATGGTTAAGGGCAAAAAAATAGTTGACCAGGCCGAAGCCCGGAATCTCCGCCGTGGCCGGCGGGATGAGAAACAGCAGAAGGAAAAATAGCGCCACGGGATTGCGTTCGCGATTTCGTGCGAAGGTCAAAACGATCGCGGCAATGCCCGCGTACACCCAGAAGCTGTGCGACACAAATGCCAGAAGCGTCAAAACGAACCACAGATTGCGCCGACGAGTGAAATTTCGGTCGGGAATCAGGTCTGCTGCTGGTCGACGTGCCATGGCAAATACGATGCCAGTAAGGACCAGAATGACGATTAACGCTCGGAAGTGCTCAGGCATGGATGATTGGACTTATTGATTGATGAGCGACGGCTAGTGGAATGGCCAAACGCGACTATAGTTCCTTTTGAGCCATTGAGTCCGGGGATGATGCTATGTCGTTAGTTGATTTGTCGCCAACGTTGGGCCTTCGTAAGCGAGCGATCTCTGCTGGGGCATGGAATCTCGGGGCGCTGGTTACGTCTCAAGCCTTTCGCTTGGGCGGCAACCTGATAATGGCCCGTCTGCTGATGCCGGAGATGTTCGGCATCATGATGATCGCCATCACCGTTTCTCTGGTTCTGCACATGCTTTCCGATGTCGGCTTGCGCCAGAACATCATCCAGAGCCCGCGTGGCGACGATCCGGTGTTTCTCAATACCATCTGGACCGTGCAGATCGTGCGCGGCTTTATCCTTTTTGCTTCGACACTTCTCCTTGCGGCCCTCGCCTGGTATGCACAGACCATTAATCTGTGGTCGCCCAATTCCACCTACGGCGCACCCGAGTTGCCGCTGGTGTTGGCCGTGACCGGTTTCTCGGCAATCATCGTTGGTTTTCAGTCGACCAAAATCGACCTGGCAGTGCGCTCTTTCCAGCAAAAGAAAGTGGTACTCACCGAGTTTGCATCCCAGATCGTCGGGCTGTTGATCATGCTGGGCGTCGGTTACTACACCAGGTCCATCTGGTCGCTGGTGATTGCAGGTCTGGTCCAATCGATGGTCAGCACGCTGCTGGGGCATTTCTGGTTTGAGGGCCCTTCTAACCGTCTACAGTGGGAGCGTTCTGCGCTCGATGAATTAGTCGGCTTCGGCCGTTGGATACTGTTGTCGTCGGCAGTGGGCGTATTGGCCATGTACGGTGATCGTGTCTGGTTCGGCGGCAGCATGACAGCCGGCGAACTGGGCGTTTACTCCATTGCCGTGCTGATTTTGGGAGCTGTTCAGCTTGCGTTGCAGAAGGTAGTCGGGGCCGTGGCCTTGCCGGCCTTCAGTGAGGCCTCAAGAACCAATGACACCGTACGGCTCCACGCTTTGTATTACCGCTTGAAGTTGATGCTCGATCTTGCCTGCCTGTTTCTCTGCGGACTGTTCCTGACCGGCAGTCCACTGCTCATCAGCATCTTGTACGATGAGCGTTACGCTCAGGCCGGCAACATGATGGCCATTCTTTCACTCTCTTTTTTCACAATGCGCTACATGCTGGCGAATCAGGTCTGGATTGCCTTGGGACACACCAAGTACCAGGCCATGGATAACATTATTCGCGTGGTCTCGTTGTGGGTGCTGCTGCCTCTGCTGTTGGCGATTGGCGGGGTCAAATATGCGATTTGGGGCGCTGCCCTGTACACGTTTCCTACGCTTATCCTGGTTTTTTACGTCAATTGTCGTCTGGGGATGTTCAGTCTCAAGCGTGAATTGGTGGTGCTGCCTATGCTGGCGGTGGGGGCATTGTGTGGGGAGTTATTGACGGATTTTGTTAAATGGCTTTGATCTATTTCTCGTGATGTTTCCAAAGCTGTGGCACAGCGTCGCCATTGAGGTATTGATGGCCGTCGCCAAAAAAATGTGGCCTTGATGTGTAGTTGAAATTTCCAACGTTATCTCGGTGTCGTGGAGCTTTGAATCATGAGAGAAACTGATTTGAATACCTCTGTGATGGGGCGCAGAAGCTTCCTCCAGGCTTCTGCTCTATTGAGTCTTGGGGGACTCATGTTCGGATTTTCCAAAGCGGTTGCCCGGCCTTCTGCTGCTAAATCCGAGTTTGTTGTGATCAACGGATGGGTGCTGCCTGCCCAGCATTTTCGGCAAACACACGCATGATCAAAGACTACCAATCGCAGAAAGAACTCCGCGACCACTATGACGTCTGCATCATAGGTGGGGGGCCAGCCGGCATTACCCTGGCCTTGCGTTTAGCCGGTAATGGTCGGCGTGTGGTGCTTGTCGAGGGCGGCGGGCACGAGTATTCGTCGGCCTCGCAGAACCTCTACACGGTCTCATCGTCAGGCCTCGAGATGTACGCTCATGAAACACGCCTGCGTTATCTTGGCGGGACCTCCAATCACTGGGCCGGGCGATGCCGTCCATTCGAAAAGTCGGACTTTACCGTGGGCCCTCCAGTGCCCGTGCCGGGTTGGCCCATCGCGTTTTCCGAGATCGAGCGCAATCTGTCGGCGGCCATGGATATTGTCGATCTTCCGCCGCACTCCGGATTCAAGGCTATCAATGCGACTTTGGACGGCACCGACTTTGACGCCGATCGTTTCCTGTTAAGCCCACCGACGCGATTTGCACAAAAATATGCCAGGGAACTGAATGAGACCGAGGGGCTGGATGTCTTCATCCATTGCAATTGCGTCGATATTGAGTTCGACAGCAAGACCGGCCGCATAGCAACGATAGTCGTCTCGGACTACGAGTTGCATCGAGAGCGAGTCAAGGCAGAACAATTCATCCTGGCGACAGGCGCGATCGAGAATGCCCGGCACCTGCTCAACAGCGAGTCCCTGGCAGCTGGCGGTATCGTAAGCAAGGATGGTTTCGTCGGTAGATGCTTCATGGAGCACCTGAACGTCGAAATGGGAACCTTCATCCTGAACGACGGGCAGGGTACCGATGCTCGGCAGGAGTACTTCACGACCGATGCGTTCGTGATGGAGCACAAGTCAGGTAAAGGAAACGTGACGGCCACGCTTGTAGCTGAAGTGAAATCCTATGGGCGAATGGCTGCCATCAAGAGCTTTTTCGAGAACCTCGTTTGCGAAGTGGGTGCGGAGCGCAAGGTTGAATTTATTGCCAAGTTCGATTGCCCTGGAGATGGGGTACTCGGCACGCTGATCGAGCAGTTTCCCAACCCTGATAGCCGAATCTCATTGCTCGACGAGCGAGATGCGTTGGGGATGAGGAAGGCAAATGTTCATTGGGAACTGACCCCGGCAGACAGAAATACCGTCAAGTCCATAGGGCTCGAAGTGGCAAAGTGTTTTGCCGAGACAGGGTTGGGCTTTGTCAAGTTGGAAGAATACGTTTATGACGTCGATTTGCCACTGAAGCTCAATCCCCATGCTCATCATATGGGGACCACACGCATGGCGACGTCGCCTGAGTTTGGCGTTGTCGACGAGAACTGCAAAGTGTTCGGTGTCGAGAATCTATACGTTGCGGGCAGCAGTGTTTTCGCTACAGGCGGTGCCTGTAACCCCACGATGCCTCTTTTGCAAATTGTTCTAAGGCTGGCGGAACATCTTAACCATCAGATGGGGCCCGGGGTGGGCCGATACTCATGAAAGGGGGAGCATGTGTGGATTATTTGAGTGTTGGATTTTAGGGAAGCGTCTACTCTTAGGGTAGTGGTAATGAAGAATCAGGGTGTATCTAACCTTGGCACAGGTGTCTATCGCTAAATTATTGAGGCTGACAGGATGATTGGTCTACTGAAACGTACGATTGCTTATATTGCAAAAACAACGGGGTATGGGACTCCGCTCTATAAAAAATTCTGTAAACCGGACGGGTATGAATGGGCTAAACATATGGTTCGGTGGGGGGGGCTGCACTCCATCGGTCAAGGCGTATGGATCAATCCTGCTGCCAACATACCTGACCCTTCACTAGTACGACTCGGAAATAATGTAGGTTTATCTTGTTGCACGCTGTTCGGCCACGATGGAGTAGTCGGCATGCTCGAGGTGGTCTTTGATAGAAAACTTGATTCTGTCGGTCCTGTCGACATTCTTGATAATTGTTTTATCGGCTATGGCGCTATGATCTTGCCGCGTGTGACTGTTGGCCCTAATTCGATTGTCGCAGCCGGTGCTGTAGTCGTAAAAGATGTTCCGCCTGGGGTGGTGGTTGCGGGTAATCCAGCCAAGGTTATTTGTACGCTGGAAGAGGTGTTGGCGAAAGTCGAAGAGCGTAGTGCCACTTATCCGTGGATTGACCTTATCAGGCAGCGCAATGGTGTATACGACCCGGCATTTGAGCCGATGCTTATAAAAATGAGAGCGGAATACTTTTTTGGCGTGCAACCCAATGGTTAGTGCTCCCCTTGATGTGTTGGTGGTTAATTACAATACAGCGGAGTTGTTGCAACCGATGTTTAATGCGTTACGCCAGTCAAATAGCGTGGATCGCACGCGCTATTTGGTGGTGGATAATGCCTCTGTCGATAATTCGCTGGAGTGTCTGGCAACTATTTGTCCAGAGGCGTTGCAACTGGCCAATGAAAATAATGTTGGCTTTGGGCGTGCCAATAATCAATTGGTTGAGCACCTGGAGGGCAAGTATGCGTTGCTCCTCAATACCGATGCCTTTGTTGCTGCGGATACGCTGAGCAAGACGCTCGACTACATGGAGACTCATCCTGATTGCGGTGTCCTCGGCGTTCGATTGGTGGGACGAGAGGGTGATTTACAGCCCTCCTGTCGCTATTTTCCAACGCCGTTGAATGCCTTCCTTTCGCATACAGGGCTTGACCGCTTTTTCCCTGTAGTGAAAAGAGTCGACGACATGGCCTGGGATCATGCGTCGGTGCGTGAGTGCGACTGGGTGCCCGGGTGCTATTACCTGATCCGTCGTGAAGTCATCGACCAGGTTGGCTTGTTCGATCCACGCTACTTCCTTTATTTCGAGGAGATAGATCACTGCAAACGCGTTAAACAGGCAGGTTGGAAGGTCGTCTACTACCCGCATACCACGGTGGTGCATATCGGCGGTGAAAGTGCCAAGTCTGTTGACAAACTCAATGCGGCTAGTCGTCAGCTACCCAAGTTACAAATCGAAAGTGAGCTTTTGTACTTCCGCAAGCACCACGGTCTGCCTGGTTTGGCCTCACATATGCTACTGGTGAGCCTGGGTGATCTGATTGTGGCGCTCAAGGCGCTATTGAAAGGCCGCGGTCGGGCCGCTTTAGGGGCGTGTTGGCAGCATACTCGTGTGACCTGGGCGTTGCTGCGTGATACCAAATTCGCTAGCCAACCAACACGGTAGAGCCAGTTATGTTCGAAAACATACGTGCGGATTTACGTGCATACGCCGGAGATTGGGGGGCTCAGGGGTTTTGGGTGATGGTGGTTTATCGCTTTGGGCGCTGGCGTTACGGTGTGCGACCGGCACTGCTACGCAAGCTGTTCTCCTTTATATACAAAGTGCTCTTCAAACTGGTGCAGATCGTCACGGGTATCGAACTGCCGTGCGAGGTGGTGGTCGGGCACAACTTCGTCATCGATCATTTCGGCGGAATCGTGATCAGTGGCTATGCGCAGTTCGGCGATGATTGTCGTATTCGCAATGGCGTCGTCGTGGGCCTCAAGAATGTGAGTGAACCGATTGCTCCGGTGATGGGTAACAATGTTGATATCGGTGCAGGGGCCAAGGTGCTGGGCAATATCCGCATTGGTAACAATGTCGTGATTGGTGCCAATGCTGTGGTGCTGACCGATGTACCGGACGACTCGGTGGCAGTGGGCGTGCCTGCGACTATCAAGAAAAGGAAGTATGCAGAATCGAGGGAATTTTCATGAACCACCCGATGGATTACTTCAATCGCGTCGCTGAGTGAACGCCATGGCTATGGGTATGGGTGTCGTTGTTATCGGTCGCAACGAAGGCCTACGGCTTGAGCGTTGTCTGACTTCCCTCGTCGGTTCGGCGGAGAAGGTCGTTTATGTCGACTCTGGATCAACGGACGGTTCAGTGCAGATGGCACTGAGGCTTGGGGTCGAGGTGGTCGAGTTGGACATGACGATTCCCTTTACGGCTGCGCGTGCGCGCAATGAAGGATTTGCCTGCATACAACGCTTATTGCCGGCGATGCGTTATGTGCAGTTCGTCGACGGTGATTGTGAGGTTGTCGGGGGTTGGCTGCCCCGGGCGCAGGCCTTTCTTGATACGCATCCTGACGTCGCGGTGGTCTGTGGACGGCGCCGTGAACGTTTTCCGCAGCACTCGGTTTACAACTTACTGTGTGATTTCGAATGGGATACGCCGCTAGGTGAGGCCAAGGCATGTGGTGGCGATGCGCTGATGCGGGTTGACGCATTCGCCGAAGCGTCCGGGTTTCGACCGGGCCTTATTGCCGGGGAAGAGCCTGAATTGTGCGTGCGTCTGCGTGGGAATGGTTGGAAGGTCTGGCGTCTGGGTGAGGAAATGACCTTGCACGATGCAACCATGACCCGGTTCGGCCAATGGTGGCAGCGTACCCTGCGCGGTGGTTATGCCTTTGCCGAGGGCGCATTTTTACATGGGGCCGCACCGGAGCAACATTGGTTGCGTGAGTCGCGCCGTGCCTGGTTCTGGGGATTGGGTGTCCCGCTGGCGACTGTAATCGCGAGTTTGATGTTTGGATGGTTTGGGCTGCTTGTGCTGCTGGTCTATCCATTGCAGGTCGTGCGCCTCGCCCGCGGGGGCGATAGATCCACGCGCGAAAACTGGCTGCGGGCTTTCTTTCTCGTGCTGGGGAAATTTCCCGAAATGCTCGGGCAAGTCAAGTTTCTACTGAACAGATTCGGCGCCGGCAAGACGGCGTTGATCGAATACAAGTGAGACTTATATGAATAATTGGGTGATATTAAAGAGCGTGTTTTTTTTACATGCCGGGTATTCTTTAAGGGCATTGAATAATAAGTTTAAAATGCTGGTTTTGGTTGCAAAAAACTGGTCTGAGCTAAAGTTGTTTTGCGGGCGGATGTCGAACGCCTTGGGTAAATCCGGTATTAAGAAATTAGGCGGGGATTGTGTAGGCGTTGTTCATTGGCCATACATCAGTAAAAGCTGGAGCCCCGAGAATAAACTTAGTGTGTTGGCCTCGCATTACGAAGTGGTGACCAAAAGCTGTCCGCAGCTATTGCTGTTGGGGCGAAGTGACAGTTTGCTGCTGAGTGATTTGTCGGAGTTTGCTGCTGGCTGTTCCCTGGTGCTGGATCGTCCCTTCTGGTTTATGCGTGAAGGGGAGTTGGTGCTGAACTTGTTTCAGGGTGATCTGCGCATTGCATCAATAGCCTTCACCTTGTGTCGCACGGACACTGAGTTATGTATTTTTATCGGCGCCGTTCAAGGGATACATAAAGGCGTCGAGAGTGAGTTGTCGTTGAGTATCTACAGAGACCTGACAAAAGACTTTGAAGGCCTTCGGCCAAGAAGCTTTTTGATCGAGGTTATTAAATACATTGCCATCAATATCGGTGTTGAAAAAATTTATGCGGTAGGGGATGGGTATCGCCACCACCGTCATCCGTATTTTGGCGCTCACAAAGCTCTAGAACTGGCGGCAAATTATGATGTGATCTGGTTAGAGCATGGAGCGACTCCGTCAGAGCGCGAAGATTTTTTTGAGATTCCCATGATTCTGTCCAGGAAACCGCTCGACAGTATTGCTTCAAAAAAACGTGCCATGTATCGCAGGCGCTATGAGCTGCTGGATGACACCTTTAAAAAGATAGACAGCGTGTTGATAGGCAGTTATAGCAGCAGTCGTGTGGCTAGTTGACGTTCCTGATACCTGTACTACTGTGGGATTACTTGCAGTAATAATCCACCGCAACGACAACTAAGTCTGGTTCCTATGCGTATCGCTTATTTCATCAATCAATACCCTAAAGTCAGCCATAGCTTCATTCGTCGCGAGATTTTGGCGTTGGAACGTCAGGGGTTTGTGGTGCAGCGCATTGCTCTGCGTGGCTGGGATGCCGAATTGGTGGATGCCGAGGACGTGTCCGAGCGCGAAAAAACCCAGTATGTGCTGCAGGGTGGAGTCAAAGAGCTGTTAGTGCCTGTGCTGCAGGTGCTGCGCGCCCAGCCGCGACGCTTTTTTTCGGCGCTGTGGCTGGCGCTACGCATGGGCCGGCGTGCCGATCGCCCCTGGCCATACCATTTGGTTTACTTGTCCGAGGCGTGTCGCGTGCTGACCTGGTTGCAGGCGTTCGGCGCCGAGCATGTGCATGCGCATTTCGGCACCAACTCAACCGAGGTGGTGATGCTGGCCAATGTGCTCGGTGGGCCGGCGTACAGTTTTACCGTGCACGGGCCGGAAGAGTTCGACAAACCGCAGTTTATTCACTTGGGCGAGAAAGTCCGGCGCGCTGCCTTTGTCGCTGCTATCAGTTCTTATGGGCGCAGCCAGCTGTTTCGCTGGGTGGCTCATGCGCACTGGCCAAGGGTAAAGGTGGTGCACTGTGGGCTGGAACGGGCGTTTCACGATGTGCCGGCCGTTGCCGTGCCATCCGCGCCGCGGTTGGTTTGCGTAGGTCGTTTGTGTGAGCAGAAGGGGCAGCTTTTGCTGCTTGAGGCCGCCCGCATCCTGGCAGCTCAAGGTGTGGAGTTCGAAATAGTACTGGCCGGCGATGGGGAAATGCGCGCGGAAATCGAAACCCTGATTGCACGGCATGGCTTGCAGGCGCGGGTGCGAATTACCGGCTGGATCAGCAGCGATCAGGTGCGGGCGGAGATTCTTGCGGCGCGGGCCTTGGTGTTGCCGAGCTTCGCCGAGGGGTTGCCGGTGGTCATCATGGAAGCCATGGCGTTGCGCCGACCCGTACTGACGAGCTATGTGGCGGGCATTCCCGAGTTAGTGCGCCAGGGTGAGAACGGTTGGTTGTTTCCCGCTGGAGCTGTGGATGAGTTGGCGGCGGCGCTGGCGGACTGCCTCGCGCAACCTGTCGAGGTGTTGCAGCGGATGGGCGAGGCGGCTTATCAGAGAGTGCTGGAGCGCCACGACATCGATATCGAAGCGGCCAAGTTGGCTAATTTGTTTAGGGCGCAAGCATGATCACATTACTTAGTTGGCTGTTCAGCTCACTGCTGATACTCATCCTCCTGCCGGTGTTGGTGCTGTTTGTGCAGGTGCTGATGGCCTGCCTGCCTGCACGGTCGCGCTCGTCGGCGCCAGGATCGCGACCGCGGGTGGCGGTGCTGATACCGGCACACAATGAATCCTCGATCATCGTCGCGACGTTAAACAGCATTCGGCCGCAGTTGCTTTTGGGTGATCGTCTGTTAGTGGTGGCGGATAACTGTTCTGACGACACGGCCGCGCAGGCCCGCACGGCGGGCGCCGAAGTGGTGGAGCGCAGCAATGATCAGCAGCGTGGCAAGGGTTATGCGCTGGACTGCGGGGTGCGTCATTTGGCGAGTGATGCGCCGGACGTCATGATTGTTGTCGATGCGGATTGCCAGGTGGCTGAGGGTTCTATTGAGCGTTTGGCAATCTGTTGCACCGACTCAGGGCGGCCAGCGCAAGCACTTAATTTAATGCGTGCTCCAGCAGGTTCCGGGCTAAAAGTGCGGCTTGCCGAGTTTGCCTGGTGTGTGAAGAATCGGGTACGGCCGCAGGGTTGGACCCGGCTTGGTTTGCCCTGTCAGTTAATGGGCACGGGAATGGCTTTCGTCTGGCGGGATATGACGTTGATCAATTTGGCCAGTGGCCACATCGTTGAAGATTTGAAGATGGGCCTGGATTTATGCCGAAGCGGCAAGCCGCCTATGTTCTGCCCCGATGCTCTGGTGACCAGTTATTTTCCGCGCAGCGATGAAGGCTTAACTACCCAGCGTACGCGCTGGGAGCATGGTCATCTAGGAGTAATCCTTGGGGATACGCCAAAGTTGCTGGTGGAGTCGATTGGCCAGCGTAACTGGTGTCTGCTGGCGATGACGCTGGATTTGCTGGTCCCTCCGTTGGCCTTATTGACGTTGGCCTTGGCGGCGGCATTTGGTCTGTCCTGGTTGGTATTTATGCTGTCCGGAGCTTTGGCGCCAGCCTTGATAGCTTCTTCCGGGGTGGCAATATTGGGGGTGACTATCTTGCTGGCATGGAGCCAATTTGGTCGCGGGATTATTTCTTTTTCAGCCTTGTTGTATGCGCCGTTCTACGCAATGAAGAAAATCCCTCTGTATCTCGGATTTTTGCTTAAGCGCCAGGTTGAATGGGTGCGTTCGAAGCGAGATGACACCTGATGCGTCCTTTATCCTGGCAGCACAGCTGGCAAACGATTACCCGGAAACTCAGGGTGGTCAGCGATGTTGATGACGAGCAAGCATTGATTGATGCGTTATCCAGACCTGACGTGACGAAAGTGCTCGGGTTCGCGAATGCCCATGCCATGAATCTGGTGGCGGCCAATACCGACTACTTCAACGCGCTGCTGGCTGCGGACGTGTTATTACGGGATGGCTCCGGCATGGCCATCCTGTTTCGTCGCCTCGGCCTGGAGCCGGGGTTAAATATGAATGGCACCGATTTCATTCCCAAATTGCTGGCCGCGTTCAAGGGCCGGCGCGTGGCTTTCTGGGGGACTGAAGAGCCCTTTCTAGCCAATGCGGTGCAGCGGAGCGAAGCGCTATTTGCGGTCAATGTAGTCTCTGCCCACCATGGTTTCGCGCCGGTGGATGCTTACATAAACCTTGCCCGGCAGTTTCAGCCGGAACTGGTTGTGTTGGGTATGGGCATGCCCAAGCAAGAAGCCGTTGCCGCCAGGTTAGCCGTCAGTGGCGTGCCCTGTCTGGTCGTGTGCGGAGGGGCGATTCTGGATTTTCTCGGCGGCAAGGTCACTCGTGCTCCGCAGTGGGTGCGTCGTCTCGGTTGTGAGTGGGTGTTCAGGCTACTAGGTGAGCCAAAGCGATTATTCAGACGCTATGTGGTGGGTAATCCGATGTTCTTGTTACGCACACTGATCTACAGGGATAAAGAAAAGGTGACGTGTTCGAAATAGATGGCGGATTAACTCAAATACCCCTTCCTTGAATTGTGCTGATAACCAAATGAAAGAATACATAGCAGAGTTGATGCGTAAGTTCATATCTCCTTCGATGCGATTTGAGCTAAGGAAAGCGGCTGCCTGGCTGCGGGATATTCTTGGGCGAGCCTGTTTTTGGCGTTGGGAAATTGTCAGGTTCAGACTGCGGGAAGACAGCCTTCACGACATTCTCTATGTGGGCAGGAAAACACAGCGGGAGTTTGTGAAGGTTCTATTGGGCGCTGAGCCTCAAGCGGTTGATGGTCAGTTGAAGTTGAGCACGTCAGACCGGACGGTGCGGGTCAGTGAAATGCCGACCTTGGGTGCCTTGTATGTGCCTCAATATTTGAGTGCGGTCGTTCCGCTGAGCAGGTCAATTGAGGATATTACGGCCAGGTACAATACCGAGTTACGTCGAAATCTGCGCAAAAACCGGCTGCGTTATCGTATGAAACAGGCCTTGAACGATGACGAAATTGAAATCGCAGATCGGGAAATGCTTAAGCCCTATGCCAGAGCTAGGCATGGAGCAGCCGCCTCTCAAATTGAATCGCATGAGGTTCAAAGGGTGGCAAAAAATGCCGGGCGGCTCGATCTGGTACTGCTGGAGGATGAAATTGTTGCATGCCATCTTGGGTGCGTCATTACCCGGGCAGGAAAACGCTACTGGAGCACGATTCGTTTCGGCTATCCCGATGTTGTATTTTCAGATGCCAAGAAGTTGCGTGAAATCAACTCGATTACCACGTTCATGGCGCTTGAATGGGCGATAGAAAATGGTTTTGACTATTATGATATCGGCACTTGCCTGGCACGCCCGGACGATGGACTTCTTGAGTGGAAGAGAAGGCGTGGCGGTGATGTTGATACGCTGGGCAATCACGGCTATTTGTTCGTTCGACTGCCCAAGGCGGGCGCAGCGCAATTTCTTTGGGAGACGCCTCTATTTGCTGTCGAAGGCAAGAGGTTGACACTTCATCTTGGGTTGCCGGACGGTCCGAGAGATGAGGAAGTCGCTAATCGATATCGAGAAATGGGTTTTGGCGGTCTTTTCAAAATATACCTCCATTGTTCCAGGGAGCCGGGTGAAGCGCTTCTCGACACCTTGCGTAGTCGCTACGCTCATCTGAAGTCACCGCCGGTCCTGGAAAGTATCGTATCCATCTGAACGGGTTGCTGATTTTAAAGCGATGCAGCTTTTGCCCGTATGAACACATCCGGATGGCCTTGAGATCGTCCAGGCACTCAGGAATGGCTAGTAGGCATGCTTGCCGGAGAAGGCAAACACGGTTCGTACAAGGATGATGAAATCGAGCCATAGCGACCAGTTGTTGATGTACTCGATGTCCGAGTCAACACGCCGAATCATCTGATCTATATCCTTCGTTTCACCACGATAGCCACGTACCTGAGCCAGGCCTGTGATACCCGGTTTAATGTTGTGACGCGCAAAGTAGCCCGAGACATCGGGCGAGTACTGCACATCGTGTTGAATAGCGTGCGGGCGAGGGCCCACCAGAGACATTTCCCCCATCAAAACGTTGAACAACTGCGGTAGTTCATCGAGGCTGGTCCGCCGAATAAAGGCGCCAACCCTGGTCATGCGCGGGTCATTCTTTTGCGCCTGCTTGACGACGCCGTCTTCCGGCTGATGGACGACCATGCTTCTGAACTTCCAGATCCGAAAAGCTTCTCCACTCCACCCCATGCGCTGCTGGCGAAAGAATATGGGGCCGGGGCTATCGAGCTTGATGGCAATGGCGACGGCTACCAGGACTGGCGCTGCAAGCACCAAAATGAGAAAGGCCAGGACTTTGTCTTCAAGGTTCTTCAGAAACAGACGCATGCCCATCAGCGGAGTTTCAGACAAGGTCAGCACGGGAATGCCGGCAATTTCGCGAACACTGTGGTTGATCAGGCGCAACGAGAAAATATCAGGCACCCAGTTAACAGAGATGTGTTTATCGAACAGCCTTAAATAAACATCCTGGATGACCTCTGAGCCACCCAGAGGGGTCACGAAATAGACGGTACGAATGGCATGTTTAACAACTAACTCATCTAGGTCGGAGATATCGCCCAGTATCGACAGACGTTGCGCGCCTTCCAGACTTTCCTTTCCCCGATCATCGTCCGCGCCAATCAACACACAGCCGACTATGCGTTCACCGAGCCAGGGGTTATTGCTGATTTTCTTGTGAAGATAGCTGGCCAGCTCGCCCGAGCCAATGATGAGCGAATTTTCCAATTGAGTCGGGTGGGCCAAAAACTTCTTCTGCATCTCGCGTGTCGCGAGGTGCAAAAGCAACTGAGCAAAATATCCAACAACAAATAACTGCCCGACCAATAAGCGCGAGTACTGTTCGCTTTGCTTGGTAAGAAAGGCCATGGCAACGAGAAAGCCAAACGTGGCAGTCCACGCTTTCAAAAGCTTGAAGGCTTTGACGTTAAAACCAACATTGCTGCGGTAAATAGCATAGTGGTCGTACACGACGGCCAGCGCCCCCAGCAGCAACAGGAGCAGGATGACGTAGTCCTGCGTTATGAAACCGATATGATAATTGATCAAAAACCACGCAACACCGGTCACCGCAACACAATCGAGACCAGCCTGAATAACGATACTGGTACTGCTTCTTCGCTGGAGAACGGAACGGGTACTGTTGGGCTCAAATATCATATTTAGACCTCATGTCTGCTGCCCCTCGCGCTCGATGATGACGCGATTCAGTTCATGCTGCCCTCGCTGAGAGCGTTGGCGTCACCGTGATTAGCCTCCCACCTTCGGAAATTACAGGCTTTGGGAGCATGTGGCGACGCGTGCTATCACTTTAGCAGTACTGTGAAATCATTCACTGAATCTGCGTAGTTCTGCGTAGTTTAGTAGAACCTTCGGGCCTGAAAAAATGAAGCCCATCGAGATACTGACCGGCCTGCCGCAGGGTCGTCCGCGGCGCGGGTGCCGGGGAGGTTGAGCATGGGCCGCGCGAGTTTGGGCGTGCGGTCATTGAGGCTTACACCGAGTTGAAATCGATGTGCCTTGCGCACTGATTCCATCGCGGTAAAACGAGACGGCGCCCACAATGGGCGCCGTCTTCGTTTGGGCCGATCAGACGCGTTCGAACAACACGGCGATACCCTGGCCGCCGCCGATGCACATGGTTGCCAGGGCATAACGACCCTGAACACGGTGCAGTTCGTGAATTGCCTTGGTGGCGATAATCGCACCGGTCGCGCCCACCGGGTGGCCCAGAGAAATCCCCGAACCGTTCGGGTTGACCTTCTCCGGGTCGAAGCCCAGTTCCTGCGCCACGGCACACGCTTGGGCCGCGAATGCTTCGTTGGACTCGATGACATCCAGGTCGGCAACGGTCAGGCCGGCGCGTTTGAGGACCAGGCGGGTGGCGGGAATCGGTCCCAACCCCATCAGCTCTGGCTCCACACCGGCATGGGCGTAACCGACCAGTCGGGCGATGGGCTTGAGGCCTTGGTCGAGAACCATCTGACCCGTGGCCATGATCAGTGCTCCGGCACCATCATTGAGGCCCGACGCGTTGCCGGCGGTGACGCTGCCGTCTTTTTTGAAGGCCGGTTTCATCTTGCCCAATTGCTCGGCATTGACCTCGGCGCGGACATGCTCGTCCGTCGCAAACGTCACGGTACCTTTGCGGGACGCCACTTCGATCGGCACGATCTGGTCGGTGAATCGACCTTCGGCAATCGCCCGGGCCGCCCGTTGCTGGCTGAGCAGCGCCAACTCATCCTGAGCCTGACGAGTGATGCCATAGCGCTCGGCGATGTTTTCCGCAGTAATGCCCATGTGGAAACCGCCAAACGGGTCTTGCAGAGCACCGAGCACGTAGTCGATGGCTTGCATATCACCCATGCGTGCGCCCCAGCGCGCCTGCGGCAACAAATAGGCCCCGCGGCTCATGGACTCGACGCCGCCCGCCAGCGCAGCCCCTGCATCCCCCAACATCAAACTTTGAGCTGCACTGACAATGGCCTGTAAACCAGAACCGCAGAGGCGGTTGACGTTGAAGGCGGGCGTCTCTTTCGGCAGGCCGGCATTCATCGCCACGGCACGAGAGATGTAGGCGTCACGTGCTTCCGTCGGGATCACATGCCCCATCACCGCGTGACCGATGTGTTCAGGTGCCAGCCCCGAACGTTCAATGGCGGCGCGGCAAACGTCAGTGGCCAGTTGGATAGGTGGCACATCTTTGAGCGAACCGCCAAAGCTGCCGATAGCCGAGCGGACGGCGCTGATAACAAAAATGTCGGATGGGTTCATGCGGGTTCCCCTGGAACAGTCCTGGACTCAAGTGTGCTTTCGCACTGTTATATGGGGGTGAGTCTAGACACAGCGGTGATTTTGGCCTATGCCAAAACTGCTCAAGGGGGGTGGCGTTTTTGGCCATTTCAATTGAAGTCGCTTTTTGACCCGTCTGATCCGGTCAAAAGCGCAGAAAAGAAAATAAAAAAGCCCGGTACACGTCCGTAATGCTGTTCACTTAAGCTCGGTGTTTCCAGGTACACACATGCGTAGCGATGGGGCGGTGGATCAGGGGCCGACCTGCGTTTTGTTTTTTGTGTACATATCCGTTTCTGCGGTCACGACGGCTTATGGTTCCGCCCTTACGGCGGGTCACTTGGAAGAGCCCCAAGTAACCAAGGACTCTTGCCCCTTTCGTTCGGTGCCTCGCTGTGGCTCGGCATGCCCTCGCTCCGGTCCCGCTCTGTGGGCCCGCCGCCATCGGCCATCCATGGCCGGGGGCGGCTAACCCGGCATCCATGCCGGGTTGCCCACTGCGCAGAACCTCCACTCGGCCTCTCGAGGGGGCGTGCACCGCAAGAGCAACAGCGAGGCGGCCTACCGGCCGGCCTATTTTCTCAACGCCTGCGCGTACACCTGATCGTTCCCCACGCGGACAGTTCGACACCTCGACGTTGGAACGATCAGTGGGTGCCGGGACCTTATTCATCCAATTGCCGCGCCGGAAAAAACAGCTCGAAGCAGGTGATACCGTCAGCACTGCTAACGCTGTAAGCCCCATTGTGCAGCTGCATGATCGTCGCCACGATCGACAGGCCCAGGCCGTTGGAGTGCGCCGAGCGTTCGCGGGATTCGTCGACCCGGTAGAAGCGCTCGAACAGTCTGGGCAAGTGTTCGGTGGGGATGGTCTGGCCGTGGTTGCGCACTTGCAGACGGATGCCGTCGGCCGCGGGCGTGGCGTGGATGAACAGCTCGGAGTCAGGCGCGCCGTATTTGATGGCGTTGGCGCAAAGGTTAGCCAGCGCGCGGCGCAGCAACATCGGTTCGGCCCAGATCACTCCGCTGCCCTGTGCATCAATGCTGATCCCGACATCCGCCGCCAGCCCTTCGAAATAGTCGGCCATGCGTTCCATTTCATCGGCAGCATCCAGCTCCTGCCGTTGGCGCAAAGCACTGGCCGGGTCGGTGCGGGCCAGAAACAGCATGTTGTCGAGCATCCGCGCGAGACGCTCCAGCTCTTCGACATTAGAGGCGAGCAGTTGCTGATAGGCCTCAATGCTGCGGTTTTGCTGCAGGGCAACCTGGGTTTCGCCGAGCAGGTTGTTGATCGGCGTGCGCAGTTCGTGGGCCATGTCGGTCGACACCTGACCCAGTTGCACGAAGCCCTTGCCGAGACGGTCGAGCATTGAGTTGAATGCTTCGATCATCGGCAGCAGTTCCCGCGGTGCGCCCTGGCTGTCGAGGCGCTCGGTGAGGTTGCCGACGCCGATACCTTGGGCATGTCGGGCCAGGCGTCGCACGGGCAAGAGCCCGCGATGTACCAGCAGATAGCCGGACAGGGCCAGTAGAATCGCCGCCACGCTGGCGAAGAGGTACACGTTGAGGCGGTAGCGGGCGAGGACCGCGGTGCGCTCGGTCATCAGGCGCCCGGTGACCACTTGCAGGCTGCCCAAGTCGCCGGAGTCGATGGTCGCCGCCAGCGCCGCGAAGGGCACGCCGTCCACACTCGGGTAGTGCTGCACGTCGGCCAGCGCCAACGGATGGTCCATGGCCACCGGTGCCAGCGACGGCACGGCGAGGTTTCCGGGGTTGACCACCAGCAACGGTTTTTGTCCGGGGGCGCCGATGGTCAGCAGCGCCTCGCGGTTGCCGAGCATGTTCTGGAACAGTGCCGGTTTGGTCTTGATCAGATCCAGCGTGTTGCTGTCGTTGAGGAAGGTGCGCAGTTGATCGATGCGGTTCACCAGGGCGGCGTCGTCGCGACGAATCAGCTCGCGTTCCAGATCCCGGTACAACGCCACACCCAGGAGGGTCAGCGAGACAAAGGCGAGCAAGGCAAACACCAGTGCCAGGCGCAGCGTCAATGAGTGGCGAAGGCGGGAGGTCATGCTTGCGTATCGAAGCGGTAGCCGATACCGCGCACGCTGTGAATCAATTTGAGTTGGAACGGGTCGTCGATTTTCAGCCGCAGACGCCGCACCGCGACATCCACGACGTTGGTGTCACTGTCGAAATTCATGTCCCAGACCCGCGAAGCGATCATCGAGCGCGACAGAACCTGGCCCTGGTGAGTGGCGAACAGATGCAGCAGGGCGAACTCCTTGTTGGTCAAGGTGATTCGCACGCCGGCACGGGTGACGCGGCGTTTGAGCACGTCGATTTGCAGGTCGGCGACTTGCAACTGTTCTTCTTCCCGGGTGGGACCGCGCCGGGTCAGGGTGCGCAGGCGCGCCACCAGTTCGGCGAAGGAAAACGGTTTGATCAGGTAATCGTCGGCGCCCAGTTCCAGGCCCTTGATGCGGTCGGCGATGTCATCGCGGGCCGTGAGAAACAGCACCGGGGTGTCGGCGTCCTTGCGCAAGCGGCGCAAGACTTCCCAGCCATCCATTTTCGGCATCATGACGTCCAGCACAATGACGTCGAAATCGTTCTCCAGAGCCAGGTGCAAGCCATCGACGCCATCGCGGGCCAGGCTGACGGAGTAGCCGAGTTCCTGCAGGCCGTTGAGCAGGTAACTGCCTGCTTTGGGTTCGTCTTCGACTACGAGGATGTTCATGGGATCTGCCTGGTTCGGTGTCTGCAACATACCTGTCGCGGCGCGGGCTACAGAGGTCAGCCAGTGGCGCCAGTGTAGCCCGATCCTTTGTGAGTACAGGGGTGTGATCAATTATCACCAATGCAACCCATGCCCTGGACCTGGTAATCCAGCACGTGCTTGCGACCCTGATGGTCGAGATAAATCAGCTGCGCGGGGACGATGCCGCATTCTTGCGTGATGATATTGCTGGACAGGTCTTTGGCGATATCCAGGTGGACGAAGAAACCGGTCCTGTCGTGGATGACAGGTTCGGTGGTCTGGGTATCGGCAAACGCCGAACCGGTGGCGAGCAGAGCAGCAAAACCGAGGATTAACATTTTCATGATGATTCCCTCTATTCAGGGGCGGGTTGGCTGCCGATGGGCTGCCTGGCAGTGAATTCAGGTTAACCAGGCGATCCGCACAGCCGACCCACAGTTGAATGACAATTTTGTAATGAAACGGCGCCGACGTTACGGTTGGCGACCAGCGGCTTCGAGGATCAGGTCAGCGATTTCTTTGGAGTGGGAGACCAAAGACAGATGGCTCGACGGCAGCTCGATGGTGGTCGCGTTCATGCGTTTGGCGAGGAAGCGTTCCAGGTCTGGGTTGATGGTTTGATCGAGGCTGGAGACCGCGTACCAGGACGGTTTTGTGTGCCAGGCGGCAGCGGTGGTGCGGTCGGTGAACAGGGTTTTGGCGATCGGTTGCTGGACGGCAAACAATTCCATCGCCTTGTTGTGGGGCACATCGCTGGCGAAGTACTTGAGGAAGGCGTCTTGCTTCAGGCTGATGAAACCATCGTGTTCCTCGGTGCCGGCGCGCACGGGCATGGTCGGGTACTTGGCCGACAACGCAACGAAGTCCTCGCCCGCGTCCGGTGCTCGGGCTGCAACGTAAACCAGCGAGCTGACGTTCGGATTGACCCCGGCTTCACTGACCACGGTGCCAGCGTAGGAATGGCCGACCAGTACGGTCGGGCCGTCTTGTTGAGCGAGCACGCGTTGGGTGGCGGCAACGTCGTCAGAGACTGAGGTCAACGGGTTTTGCACCGCCGTCACGTGCAAGCCGGCGGCCTGCAACCGGGTGATCACGTCCGACCAGCTCGAGCCATCGGCCCAGGAACCGTGCACCAGCACGACGTTGTTGGCCTTGACCGGCGCGATGTCGCTGGCCATGGCGGAACCGGTGCCCAGCATCAACAGGCTGGCGGCGATCAGGCAGAGTTTGCTCAATGGTTTCATGGTGTCGACCCTTGTCATCAGTGGTAGGTGGGTCACCCACGGTGGGTGACTGACGACGCCACTGTATGAAGCGAGGGTGCTGGCTACGCTGACAACTCAATGACAAGTTTGTAATGCACGGCGCGCCTGTCCTTATGCCTGCCTGCCGTATGTCGGGAGTGAGGAACGCCACCCATGAAAAAACTTCAAAACCAAGACTGTCTTTGGGAGTTTGAGCATGAGTGATGATCAAAAGAGCGAAGCCCTGGCGGCCTGGTATCAGCTCCTGAAAGTGCCCGAAATCCGGATGGATGCCGAAGAGCAATATGACGAGTTGCTCAAGGCTGCCGATGAGATGGAGCGCACCGGACTCATCAACAGTGCTGAATGGCGCAGGCTGGTTCAAGAGGCGAGCGCTGCTTTTGCCAATGCGACAGAAGGGTTGGGGCGCGGAACGTAGTGGTCAATCCCTGGTGGTCAAACTTCGCCTGCTGGCTGTTCGGCCTGTTGGGTGAACCACTGCATGATCAACGCACAGGCGGGGTGAGCGGCGGCGGAAGGTTGCAGGTTCAAGGCGTAAATGCCGCGGGTCTTCAAGGGGTGGCCGAACGGAACGACGAGCACGCCTCGTTCGAGTGATTCGCCTGCCAGGGTCAGGTCAGTCATGGCGACGCCCAGCCCTCGCGCCGCTGCATCAAGCGCCAACTCGTCGAGGTTGAAGGGGATATGCCGGTAGTCCTCGAGTGACTGGCCGCCATTGGCTTGCAGCCATCGGAACCAGTCATGTTTGTCCGCCGAGCGATGCAACAGCGGGAAACGCACGAGATCGGCCACAGATTCCAACGGCTGGGTCGTGCTGCCCAGGCCTGGGGCGCACACCGGCACCAGCGCCTCTTCGAACAAGGTCAGGCAGTCAGGGTCGCGGGACGGCTCGGGCAGATAGAGGATGTAGGCGTCGCTGTCGATGGCCGGCTCCACCACTTCAGTGGCCACGGTTTCGATCGACAGCGAAACCTGCGGATGACTTCGATAGAACTCGCTCAACTTTGGCAGCAACCATCGAACCGCCAGCGACACATGCATGCGGATGCGAAAGGGTCGTTTTTGCGGTGTCAGCCGATCTTCAAGGGTTTTCAGTTGCGCCAGGATACTTCGAGCGGTTGCAAGCACCTGCTCGCCTTCCGGTGTCAGTCGAACACTGCGGCTATTCCTTACGAACATCGGCAAGTCGAAGTGGCTCTCCAACTGCTGGATTTTTCGGCTCACTGCGCTTTGGGTCAGGCACAGCTTTTGCGCCGCTTGCGTGAAGCTGCCCGAGCCTGCGACCTCGACCAGCGCCTGCAAGGCCTGGAGAGAAGGAACGTGGTGAATTTTATCCATGCGTTTTCGGAATAGCTCGATGATTTTATAACGTTGGTTGTATCACTACAGGCCTTATAGATTCTAGCTCTAGCCAGCGCCAGCCGGAAATACTCATGCGATGACGTCATGTGCGGTGCTGCAGAACGACAGGCAGATGAGGTGACGCATGACCAATGTATGTGGCTGGATTGCGCAGGCGGGGAGTTCACCCGCTCGCGATGCTCTCAAAGGCACGCAAAAAGCTGATTGGCTGATTATCGGTGCCGGTATCACCGGGCTGTGCGCCGCTCACACACTCGCTGAAATGCACCCTCAGGCGCGGATCGTGATTGTCGACAGACAACGGGCCGCACAGGGCGCCTCGGCGCGCAATTCAGGTTTCGTGGTGGGTCACGAACATCCGGCCAAGGATGAGCTGATCGGCAACCCGGGTTTTGCCGGTTTTGAAGTCGATACCTCGATTTCCCGTGCCGCCAGTGACGAAGTGCGCCAGCGCATTGCTCGCCTGGGCATCGAATGTGAATTCAGGGAGTCGGGCTACTACTTCGCCGTCAACGATCCCGGCAAGTTGACCGATGTCGCAGCCAAACTGACAACGCTACGCGCTGTCGGCGCCTCTGCGCATTTTCTGGAAGGTGAGCCGCTGAGCAAACAACTGGGCACCGCGCATTACCGGGCCGCGATCTGGTGCGGCAATGGCAACGCACTGCTGCAACCCGCCAAATATGTGAAGGGCCTGCTGGATACGCTGCCGGCCAACGTGACCCTGTTTGAGAACACCGATATCACTGGCCTGGAGCGCTTGGGCAAAGGGCGTATTCGCGCCAATGGCACCGATGGAAGCATCGAGGCCGGGCAAGTCCTGGTGTGCCTGAACGCGTTCATTCCGCGCTCCGGAATAGAGGACAGCGGGACATTCCCGATGGAACTCAGCGCCAGCCTGACACGACCACTCAGCGACGCCGAGTTCAAGTCCATCGGCGCGGTTGAGCCTTGGGGCGTGCTGTCCACCCGACCCTTGGGCGCTACGGTGCGACTGACCCCGGACCGCCGCGTGATGATCCGCAACACAGCGGAATACCGTTCTCGGGATTTATCCGACAGTGAGCTGCTGCACCGTCGCAAACACCATGTACTCGGCTTGCAACGACGCTTCCCGTTTTTGAACGAGCAGGACATTCAATACACCTGGACCGGACACTTGAGCGCTTCACGCACCGGGCAACCGTATTTCGCCAAGGTCGACGAAGGTGTGTTTGCGGTGGCCGGCTGCAATGGTTCGGGCGTCGCACGAGGCACCCTTTGGGGACGCTTGCTCGCCGAACTGGCATCGGGTGCCAGCTCGCCCATCCTCGAATCGGTGATGCGCAGAGCTCAGCCGGGCTGGCTGCCACCGCGGCCCTTGCTCGATATCGGTGCCATGCTTCGAATGCGCGTGGAGGCGGTCAGGGCCAAAACAGAAATCTAGAAAACCCGGCGATCAAAAAACAATAAAAACTCATCAAACACACGGTGATTGAACATGCGCGTCAATAACATTTCCCTGATGGTCATGCTGGCAACCTTCTCGGCAGCCACTTACGCCGACGAAGTCGTCAATATTTCGAACTGGAACGGCTACATCGCCGACGACACCCTGCCCACGTTCACCAAGGAAACGGGGATCAAGGCAACGTACGACATTCACGACAGCAACGAAGTGCTGGAATCCAAGCTGATGACCGGCAACACCGGCTATGACGTAGTGAGCCCTTCGAACCATTTTCTGTCCCGATTGATAAAAGCCGGGGCCATTCAAAAGCTCGATAAAAGCCAGCTGCCCAACTGGAAAAACCTTGACCCGGCGCTGATGAAAAAACTCGAGGTCAATGATCCGGGCAACCAGTACGGTTATCCGTACATGTGGGGCACGGCGGGTATTGGCTACAACGTCGAGAAGATCAAGGCGATCTTCGGCAACACCGATGTCACCCATTCGTGGAATCTGTTTTTTGATGAAAACAACATTAAAAAGCTGAGCCAGTGCGGCGTGGCGATTATCGATAACCCTACGCAGATCCTGCCAATCACCCTGAATTACCTGGGGCTGCGGCCCCATAGCCATGAGCCGGCGGACTACAAGAAAGCCGAGCAGGCACTGCTCAAAATCAGACCTTACGTCCAGTATTTCCACGCCTCCAAGTACATCAGCGACCTGGCGAACGGCAATGTCTGCGCGGTGATCGGTTTCAATGGCGACATCGTGCAGGCGGCCGCGAGCGCCAAGGAAGCCAACAACGGCATCGACATCGCCTATTCGATCCCTGACGAAGGATCCACCTTGTGGTTCGACATGGTGGTCATGCCCAAGAGCGCGCCGCACGAGAAGAATGGCTACGCCTACATGAACTACCTGCTGACACCGCAGGTCATTGCCAACATCAGCAACAGCATCCATTACGCCAACCCCAACCTTGCGGCGGATGAATATGTGACTCCGGTAGTGAAGCAGGACCTGGCGATCTACCCGCCGAAAAGCGTGCTGGACAAGTTGTTCACCGTCGAGGAACTACCTGCGGCCATTGCACGGTTGACGACCCGCCTGTGGACCAAGTTGAAAACCAATACCTGATGATCAGGTGTACGCCAGTAGCCGACCGCACATCACCACGCTGACCCATAACCCAATCGAAAGCAGCGCCTGGATTTTTGCGATTCCAGGCGCCGCCGTGCCCGTGTTCCACTGGGTGACCGAGCGGTAAATCCCGACGTGGAAAAGAGCAGCGTTGAGCCCGGCAGTAGCGATCAGGCATAGCTTCAAGATGAAGATGTCATTCGATGCGAAGTCATGGGGATGGGCTGAAAACATCATCAGCCCGGCGGGCACGATCAACAGCAGGGCCAGGATGGACCAGGTCAGGAGGTGGCGAGCCAGGGCCGTCACCGCAATCTCTTTCGACAGCCCGAGCACCCGCAGATCGAACATCACGACAGAGCCGACCAGCACCGCAAATCCAATAATGTGAACCACCTCAACCATCGGATACAGCCACAGGTCGCCCCGCATGGCCGCGCCAAGCTGCGAGTCTCCCACCCAGTCCAGCCAGCTGTCCGGACTCGATCCTGCGCTGGCATCGATGGCCTGCATCACCGCAACTCTGTGGTTTTGTCACCGACGGTGATGCGTTCGGCGCGCATTTCATCGGGCTTGTTTCGGTTCTGATAGCCGACCACGGTGGCCGTGTTCCCCACATTCAGCATGTCCCGGGAAAGGCCGCGGTTCTCCATGCGCGAGGGCGGTGCCAGGACGACGTTCCAGGTTTTGTCTTGTGTTTTGAGACGCACGAAACCGTGCGGATGGGAGTAACCGGATTCTTCTATCGTGCCGTTCAACTGCAGGGGGTTGCTGGAATCGTATTCACTCCAGCCGTGATGCGCGAACGCCGCCGTTGCAGCCAGTAACAGTGACAATCCAATGCTGCCGAGCATGCCTTTCATGACAAGTCTCCTGTTGCAGATCATTGATCAACGTGAGTCCTGACGTGTTTTCACCACAGAGGGTTTTTAGAATAGCCCGACATTTTTCAGCACTGCGCCGAGCAAATGTTTCTGAAGAAGTAGATGTTTGAATATCAATAGCTTGCTTGTCGGCTATTTTCTTGTTCCTCACAACAGGACACTCAACAGCCACCCCGCGACCCCGCAGCCGACCACCACCAGCCACGGTGGGAGTTTCCAGAACATCAGTGCAACCAGGGCGACCAGTGCCAAACCGAAGTCTTGCGGCTTGAAAATGGCACTGGTCCAGACAGGCTGATACAGCGCGGCCAACAGCAGGCCAACCACCGCTGCATTGACGCCGGCCAGCGCGGCCTGTGTGCGCAAACTGCGGCGCAAGCGTTCCCAAAAAGGCAGGGCTCCCACGATCAACAGAAAGGACGGCGCGAAGATCGCCAGCAAGCAAATCATGCCGCCGATCCAGCCCGACGGGGCGAGGTTCATCGAGGCGCCGAGGAACGCGGCGAACGTGAACAAGGGACCGGGTACGGCCTGCGCGGCGCCATATCCGGCAAGAAAGGTTTCGTTGTCGACCCAGCCATTGGGCACTACCTCGGCTTGCAGCAGTGGCAAAACGACGTGCCCGCCACCGAACACCAGCGAACCGGAGCGGTAGAAGGCATCCACCATCGCCATGGTTTGACTGGGCAGCAGCTGGGTCAAGAGCGGCAGGCCAACCAGTAATGCCAGGAACAGCGACAGGCAGAACACCCCGGCCCGGGGGCTGATCGTGATCGGCAATGGATCGTGCTCGACACTCTGGCTGGGTTTGAACAACAAGACGCCGGTTAATCCCGCAGCGGCAATCACGCTGACCTGTCCCCAGGCGGACGGCTCAAGCAGGGCGACGCAGGCCGCAATCACCATGAGGGTGACTCGCAGCACGTCCGTGCACAGGTTGCGTGCCATGCCCCAGACCGCTTGCGCAACCACCGAGACGGCCACCACTTTGAGGCCATGCAGTGCGCCGGGCGCGAGAGCCGTGCCGTAATGGGAAATGCCCAGTGCAAACAGGATCAGCGCAATGGCCGAAGGCAGCGTGAAGCCTGTCCAGGCAGCCAGCGCCCCGCGGTATCCCGCCCGAGACAGACCCAGCGCAATGCCGACCTGGCTGCTGGCCGGCCCCGGCAGGAATTGGCAGAGCGCGACCAGATCCGCATAGCTGCGCTCGGTCAGCCAGCGTCGTCGTGTGACGAACTCATCGCGGAAGTAACCCAGGTGCGCAATGGGCCCACCGAAAGAGGTCAGCCCGAGGCGCAGGAAGATCAGAAACACCGACCACGCGCTGCTGCGGTCATCGGCGTGAGGGTCGGTCATATGTTCACCTTCCTGGTTCGAGCGGGTCCGGTTCAATCGTCGCGTGACGATAGCGAATTCGTTAAATGCTGTCTCTCTAACCATGGCCTACGCTTATCCGCAGGCCAATGTTCATTGAGCAGGGTTCGCTTCCTGATCGATTTTCACCCGGCACCTATAAAAACAATGCAATCGGGAGACAACTTATGTCCGCTTTGTTCCGTCGATTCAGCCGCTGCATCGCAACGGCCGTTACCGCTGCTGCGCTCGCGACACCGGCTTTTGCGCTGGACACCGTCAAGTTCATGGCCCCGGGTTCTGTGGGGGGCGGCTATGACCAGACCGCGAGAGTTCTGGGCAAAGCTTTGATCGAGGCCAACACGGCCAAATCCACCACCTTCGAGAACAAGGGCGGAGCAGGGGGGACGTTGGGGCTAGCGCAGTTCGCCAACAGCACCAAGGGCGATCCGAATGCGCAGCTCGTGGTCGGCGCGATCATGGTCACTGCCATTGAACAGAACAAGCCGCAAATCACCTTGAAGGACGTGACGCCGATTGCCCGGCTGTTCACCGAGTACAACGTGATTGCCGTCCGCAAGGAGTCCGAGTTCAAAACCCTGGAGGACTTGCTGAAAGTCTTCAAGGACAAGCCGACCAGTATTTCCTGGGGCGGTGGCTCCAAGGGGTCGATCGATCACATCGGCATTGCCGAGTTGGCCGCGAAAATGGGTGTGCCGGTCAACAAGGTGAATTACGTCGCCTTCGCGGGTGGGGGTGAAGTCGTTGCTCAGGCATTGGGCGGGCAGATCAAGGTGATCACCGGTGGTTATGCCGAGCTGGGCCAATACATCAGGAACGGCCAGTTCCGAGTACTCGCCATCGGCGCGCCAGAACGCATTGAAGGCATCGATGCGCCGACCCTCAAGGAGAAAGGCTACGACGTGACCATCGGCAATTGGCGCGGTGTTTACGGTGCCGCGAACCTCACGCCCGAGCAGCGCAAAGAAGTGATCGACGCTGTCGTGGCCGCCACCAACAGCAAAGTCTGGAAAGACAATATCGACACCAACAAATGGTCACCCAACGTCCTGACCGGCGATGAATTCGGCAAATTCGTCGACGAAGAGCATGTGCGGCTGCGTGCGATGCTGGTCGAGGTCGGGCTGGTTTCGAAATGACTCAGCCTCGCGCAATAGTCCCGGTACAACTGGCGATCGGCGCCGGAGTGATTGCCATCAGCGCCGTGTTGGCGGTGGGCGCATTCCGGTTTCCGCCCGAGATGGGGTTCGTCATCCTGGGGGCCCACGTCTATCCGTACGCCGTTGCGGTGTTCCTGGGCGTCGTCGGTCTGTTGCTGTGTTATCAGGCCGTTACCGGTGGTTTTCGCGAGCTGGCAGACCACAGCGACGAAGCTGCCCAAGCGCTGCCCGGCGGAAAATCCGGCGCAGCCTGGGTGACGGCGGGGCTTGTGGGGGTGGCCGTGCTGATTAACCTCATCGGCTTCGTATTGGCCGCAGGGCTGCTGTTTGCCTGTTCGGCACGGGGTTTTGGCAGTCGCCGTCCGGTGCGTGACCTCGCCATCGGCATTGCCTTGACCCTGCCGATTTACTGGCTGTTCAACGCCGGGCTAGGGGTTTCCCTGCCGCCCCTTGTCAACGCCTGGATCTGACCGGGGCCGAAGGAGGTAAACAAGGTGGAAACTCTCGCAAACCTGGCCATTGGTTTTTCCGCTGCGCTGACACCGATCAATTTGATGTGGGGCTTTATCGGCTGTTTGCTCGGCACCGCCATTGGTGTCTTGCCGGGTATTGGGCCGGCGCTGACCGTTGCGCTGCTGCTGCCGATCACCGCCAAGGTCGATCCTACGGGCGCCTTGATCATGTTCGCCGGTATCTATTACGGCGCGCAGTTCGGCGGCTCGACCACCTCTATCCTGCTCAATACGCCCGGTGAATCGTCCTCCATGGTCACGGCCCTGGAAGGCAATCTCATGGCGCGCAACGGTCGTGCAGGACCGGCCCTGGCAACGGCCGCGATAGGATCATTTGTTGCCGGCACCATCGCGACGGTGTTGCTGACGTTGTTTGCCCCTATTGTCGCCACGCTGGCGCTCAAGTTTGGTCCTGCCGAGTATTTCGCGATTCTGGTGTTGTCCTTCACGACGGTGTCTGCGGTACTCGGCGCTTCGATGCTGCGCGGTTTTGTCTCGCTCGGGATTGGGCTGACCGTCGGCTTGATCGGCCTGGACTCGACCTCGGGCATTGCCCGTTACACCTTGGCGGTGCCGGAGTTGGTTGATGGCATCGAAGTCGTGCTCGTTGCGGTCGGTTTGTTTGCCGTGGGTGAAGCGTTGTATAGCTTGCTGTATCAAAAAGAAGAAGCGTCCGGCCGGCATCGCTTGACCTCGTTGTGGATGACGCGCTCTGACTGGAAACGCTCGGTCCCCGCCTGGCTACGGGGCACGTTGATCGGTTTTCCATTCGGGTCGATTCCGGCCGGTGGCGCTGAAATTCCGACGTTCCTGTCCTATTCGGCGGAACGCAAACTGAGCAAGTACCCGAAAGAGTTTGCGGGTAGCAAGGGCGAGGGGGCGATCGAGGGAGTTGCCGGTCCCGAGGCGGCCAACAACGCGAGCGCGACGGGTTCTTTGGTGCCCCTGCTGACGCTTGGCATACCGACATCCGCCACCGCGGCGATTCTGTTGGCCGCGTTCCAGAACTACAACCTGCAGCCGGGGCCGATGCTCTTCCAGACGTCGGGAGAGTTGGTCTGGACCCTGGTGGCCTCGCTGTATGTCGGCAACGTGATCCTATTGGTGTTGAATCTCCCGCTGGTTGGCCTCTGGGTCAAGCTCCTGCAGATTCCCCGGCCGTACCTGAACGCCGGCATTCTGGTGTTTGCCACCATCGGCGTGTACGGCATGCGTCACTCTTCCTTCGATCTTTTGCTGATGTTGGCGATTGGTTGGGGCGGGGTCTTGATGCGCCGTTTCGATTTTCCCGTCGCACCGGTGATCGTCGGCATGCTGCTGGGGCCGATGGCTGAAAAGCAGTTGCGCAACGCCTTGTCCATCAGCGAAGGAGACTGGCTGGTGTTTGTGACGCAACCGATATCGGCCGCGTTCCTCGCACTGACGCTGCTGGTGCTGGTGGTTCCGCACCTGCTTCACGCCCGCGGTATCAAGTTGCATGAGGACGACTGAGGGCAGTGGCCAGTGCAGCCTGCCGGGTAGGCAGGCTGCACGGGTAATGTTGTTCACTCAAGGTCGGGGTACATATCCGTTTTTGCGGTCATGGCGGCTATCGGTTTCGCTTTTACAGCGAGTCACTTTCGAAAAGCGCGAAAGTAACCAAAGCGCTCTTGCCCCTGACGTACGGTGCCTCGCTTAGGCTCGGCATGCCCTCGTTCCGGTCCTGCTCCGTGGGCCCGCCGCCATCGGCCATCCATGGCCGGGGGCGGCTAACCCGGCATCCATGCCGGGTTGCCCACTACGCAGAACCTCCACTCGGCCTCCCGAGGGGGCGTGCACCGCAAACGCGAGGCGGCCTACCGGCCGGCCTGTCTCTTCATGCGTACGCATTCCCCCTGTGGGAGCGAGCCTGCTCGCGAAAGACGTGAACGATAACGCGTGCTGTCTGAATGAACGCGGTGTCCGGACGTTTTTTTCGAGCAGGCTCGCTCCCACAGGTACCGCGCCAGGCTTTTGATCTTGCTTCTGATCTTGATCTGCCCCGTCGGCATGCCCTCGCTCCGGGCCCACGGAGCAGGACCGGAGCGAGGGCATGCCGAGCCTAGGCGAGGCACCGTACGTCAGGGGCAAAAGCGTTTGGTTACTTGGGGTTGGGCGGCATTCCGTATTTCCAAGTGACTCGCTGTAAAAGCGAAACCGCCAGCCGCCATCACCGCAGAAACGGATATGTACCCCGATCTTAAGTGAACGGCGCGGCACGAGGTGCTTCGATCAAACCAGATTAATCGTGACGTCGATGTTGCCACGGGTCGCCTTGGAGTACGGGCACCGCTGGTGGGCGCCATCCACCACCGCCCGTGCGACAGCAGGGTCCAGGCCCGGAAGGCTGACATTGAGGCGAGCCTGGAGGAAAAAGGCGTCTTCGGTCTTGCCCAGGTCCACTTCGGCATCGACGGCAACGTCGCTCGGCAGGGTCACCTTCAATGCGACAGCCGCCTTACCCATTGCACCGATGAAACAGGCCGACCAACCTGCAGCCAGCAGTTGTTCGGGATTGGTGCCACTCCCTGACGAGCCAGGCGCGGAAAGCTTGACGTCCAAATGTCCATCGTCGCTTCGCGCCTCGCCGTTACGGCCTCCCGTCGTGTGGGTCTTGCCGGTGTAAAGCACGGTATCGATTTTATTGATCATGAGGTGGCTCCTGCTGGGGTGTTGGACTCTTTAGCCTGGGTTCATCGGAGAACGCCAGGTATGCGACGCCACCCACTTTTTCACCTTCATGTACTGCGTATGTGTCCTGATTCAGTGGTTGTGTAACGCTGTGTAAGATCTCCAGCGAAAATACAGGGCGATACAAATCACCCGGTCACCTGATACTTCGCCGATATCCGTGAAGCCGTCATTTGCCACGGACTGTTCATCACCGGGGCGGGAAATGACGGCCAAACGTTGGTCCTCCACGACAGGCTGGATCGGCCAAGACATCACCCTCGTTTAGGCAGTTTCCAGTCTGGCCGAATGAAATGGCAGGTGTAACCGTTGGGGTAGTGTTCGAGGTAGTCCTGATGTTCCGGCTCTGCCTCCCAGAACGGGCCTGCGGGCACGATTTCAGTGACGACCTTGTCGGGCCAGAGGCCGGATGCATCAGCGTCGGCCACCGTATCCTCGGCTACCTGCTTCTGCTCATCGTCGAGATAGAAGAGTGCCGAGCGGTAGCTCATACCCACATCGTTGCCCTGACGATTCTTCGTTGTCGGGTCGTGGATCTGGAAGAAAAACTCGAGGATCTGGCGATAGCTGATCTGGTCCGGATTGAACACGATCTCGATCGCTTCCGCGTGCGTGCCATGGTTGCGGTAAGTCGCATTGGGCACATCGCCGCCCGAGTAGCCTACCCGCGTTGACACTACGCCGGGGTAGCGTCTTAGCAAATCCTGCATGCCCCAGAAGCAGCCACCTGCCAGGATGGCAGTTTCAGTTCGCGTCGTCATAGTACGGTCCCTCCCATCAGTGAATTTGGGATCAGGTATCAATGTACCTTATGTGGTTTCGCCTTTTTGGCCGAGAAGCTCACTCAATTCGTGGCCAGCGATCCTCAATTTCATACCACGGCGCTTTCGATGCAACACACACGTGTTTCTGTTTTTCACTCAGAAACGGCGTATCCAGCGTGCCTATCGCCACGGACATCCAATCTGAAAACTCGCCTTTGGAATCAGACCAGAACAGCGAAGAGCCACAGTCGCCACAGAACTGTCGGGCGACGCCTTCAGACGAGTTAAAGGTTTTCAGCGTCTCGACACCCGCAATGATCGTAATCGCCGACCTGAGGGCGCTTGCATACGTCGCGAATGCTGCCCCGTGGCCCTTGCGGCATTTGCTGCAATGGCAATGGGTAACCGCTTTCAGCTCGGCGGCCACTCGATATTTCACTGCGCCGCACAGGCAACTTCCTTGGTGAAGTGCATCCATGTTCATCGTTTCTCAGGTGTCGGTCGCGCCACTCTAGCGGCCTACCGAGTTGAGTGAAACCCTGGTGTCCGGTCTTTCGTCAGGCGGTTTTAAGGTATCGTCAGCCCTCAGGATGTGATGCACCCCATGGAGATAGCATGACGTTAACCGCTGAAACGTTGATTGAGATCGCGATGGCCAATCCTGCAAACGCCGAGATTGCCCGGCGCCTGGCTTCACTCGGCCTGAACCAATGCATGTTGACGGCGGGCTGCCTTTTTCAGGCGGTCTGGAATCATCAGTCCGGGCTTCCCACCGCGTGGGGCATCAAGGATTACGACGTTTTTTACTTTGATGAAGACGTGTCGTGGGAGGCCGAGAATGAAGTCATCGTTGCCGCCCGCAAGCTCTTCCACGACCTCGACGTGAACATCGAAATCAAGAACCAGGCACGGGTTCACCTTTGGTACGGTCAGCGATTTGGCAGGGCTTTTCCCAAGCTTCAGTCGGCAAAGGATGGCATCGATCGGTATCTGATTGCCGGGACGTGTATCGGTCTGGATGTGGTGACCGGCGAGGTGTATGCGCCTTACGGTTTGAGCGATGTCGAAGAAGGGCTTTTACGGATCAATCCGGTGAATCATCAGCCCGATCTGTTCGATCAGAAGGCCCGGAGTTATCAGGCTCGCTGGCCTTTTCTACGACTGTTCGCAGTTTGAATCGACAGACATTCCCGCCGCGCACTCGCGGATCAACGGTCGTCTTGCAGGTAAAAGGAGAGGGTAGGGGACCGTAGCCTGGCTGACAGGTGCCCCTTCGTTACGCAAAAATCAGAACTTGAACGCTTGTCGGCCTACCAGCAACCACTGGCCTTTCTGTTTTTGCCAAATCTGGAAGTTCTCGATTTCGGTCGGAACCACTTCGGTGCCTTTGAGCGCTTGTGCCGAGAAGTGATGACGGACCAACGCTACGTCACCCGATACGGTGATGGTCTGGTTCTGCATCTCCAGGGTTTTGAACGCGCTTTTCCCGGTTTCGATATCGGCGATGAATTCCTTCTTGTCCTGAATCTTCCCGCTGGAATGCCCGTAGGTCAGGTTCTCGGCGGTTAGCGCTTTCAGTTCGGCAATGTTCTTGTGCAACATGGCTTGCGTCAGATGATCGACGGCTTGCGCAACATCCTTGTCCGCGGAAGCAGGGGTGGCGGCTACGTAGCCACTGAAGAGGCACAGGAATCCAATCAGCAGTTTCACTTTTTTCATGGGTGTTTCCTTGTTGTTGTGGGTAGTCAGAGCGAGCTTGAAAAATATCACTTATCGGTCATCGTACAACCTAGCATGCGGCCGAGAAAAAAACGAACTTGCGTTGGGTGCTTTTCTCGAAGTTAAGGTCGGAACGCTATTTCGAAAAATGAAGGTGAAACTCTTGGCTGGAGCGAAGCAGGATTCGTTGTGTTACATCGGTTGTGCGGGGTGGAATCTGCCTCGTGAGCACTGGCCGATGTTTCCTGCCCACGGCACGCATTTGCAGCGGTATGCGTCGCACCTGACGGCGGTAGAAATCAACAGTTCGTTTTATCGACCGCATCGACCACAAACGTATTTACGTTGGGCACAATCGGTACAGGTGCCGTTTCGTTTTTCGGTCAAGGTGCCCAAACTCATCACTCATGTTCAGCGATTGCAGGGTTGTGAGCAGCTGCTGGACGAGTTTCTTTCCCAGTGCACGGCGCTTGGCGATTCGTTGGGTTGTCTTCTGGTTCAGTTGCCGCCGTCATTCGCCTACGACGAGAGCACCGCCACACAGTTCTTCTTGGCTTTACGGCAGCGATATTCAGGGGCTTTGGTACTCGAGCCTCGGCATGAAACCTGGCTGAACGCAGATGCTTTATTGGTTGAGCAGAGAGTCGGCCGGGTCGCGGCTGATCCGTCGCCGATCACAGGTGGTGGAACACCGGGCGGCTGGCCTGGAATCCATTACTGGCGGTTGCATGGTTCGCCACGTATTTATCACAGTGACTATGATTCAGATCGATTGCAGGCGTTGGCGCAACAAATGCAAAAAGCGGCACAGGCGAGGATCCCCACCTGGTGCATCTTCGATAACACCGCCAGCGGTTTTGCACTGGGCAATGCCCTGACTTTGCAGGCGTGCATCGACAAGTTCGGTATTGGCTAGGGTTCCTGATCACTCATGAAAAACCCAAAAACCACAACCGAAGCAAAGTCTTCGTATTGCTGGATGTAGTCAGCGCGACTCGCCATTACAATGCAACACGTAGTAACTCATCATTTATAGGGATATTGGCTAGTGGATGACAACAGAAGGCCCATCAAGACGCGCTCTGCGGGCTGGGCAAAACGCATCACCGACATTCTGGTGAAAAGAGACATTTCCCCCAATCAGATATCCGTCGCCAGCATCGCCTTCGCGTTTGCCGGCGTCGTGGCGCTCAATATTGATAGCGGTGTCATTGGATCGATCTGCTGCGCGATCGGCATTCAGTTGCGTCTGCTGTGCAACCTCTTCGATGGGATGGTGGCGATAGAGGGCGGCAAGAAGTCCGACATCGGCAGTCTCTACAACGAATTCCCGGACCGGATTGCCGACAGCCTGCTGATCGTAGGGTTGGGGTATGCCATTGGGCAATCCGACCTCGGATGGTTTGCTGCCCTAGCGGCGGCACTTACTGCTTATGTCAGGGTGTTCGGCGGCTCGATCGGTCTCAAGCAGACCTTCATCGGCCCTATGGCCAAGCAGCATCGAATGGCCGTGATGACCGCAGGACTGCTGCTGAATGCCATCGAAGCAAGCGTTTATGGCACTCACTACGTACTGTTGATCGCGCTGGCTGTCATCGCCATTGGCTCAGTCGCAACCTGCGTCACGCGAACGCTGGCGATCGCCAGGCAGCTAAAAGGGGCCGACCATGTGGATCAGTAATGCGCTGATTTCTGTTCTTCGACTGCTGATTGGCGTCACGGCCAGATGGGAGAGCCCGCCGGATCTCACGCGTCAGCGAATCTATTTCGCCAATCACACCAGCCATATGGACACCTTGGCCATCATTGCGGCCCTGCCGCCCGAGGCCAGGTTAAATGTGAAGCCGATCGCCGCTGCCGACTATTGGGGAAAGAACCGGTTTCTGTCGTACATCTCCCAGAAAGGCCTGAATGCTGTGCTGATTGACCGTAAACCGGCGCCCGGCAAAAACGCGCTGGAGCCCATTTTCGATGTGGTACAGGCGGGTCATTCGATCATCTTCTTTCCGGAAGGCACTCGCTCATCCGAGGCACTGCCCGGGGAATTCAAATCAGGTCTTTTCCGGCTGAGCGAAACCTTCCCCGATGTCGACCTGGTGCCTATCTACCTGGAAAACCTTCATCGCTCCATGCCCAAAGGCAAACACGTCCCTCTGCCGATCATCTGCACGATCCGTATCGGCAATCCGATGGAAAGGATTGCTGGCGAGGATAAACAGGTGTTTCTGGAACGCGCGCGTAACGCCATTGTGGGGCTGTCGAAATGAGTCTTGAAGCAAAGTTTTTGTGGTTCTTTTTTGGATTGGCGTGCTTGCTGGCGATTGCTTCGCTCGCTGGTCGACTGCTGGCCCGGCGGGCCAAAACGGAAGGCGCTGTCTCGACCATCGAAAACCTCAATCAGCGCGTGAATGCCTGGTGGGGGATGGTCATCATCTTCTTCGTGTCCTACCTGCTTGGCGGCAATGCAACGGTCGTCCTGTTCGGATTCATCTCACTGTTCGCGCTCAGGGAGTTCATCACCCTGACACCGACCAGGCGGGGTGACCATAACGCCCTGTTTTCGGCGTTTTTCATCCTGATCCCGCTGCAATACATTCTGATCGGTACGCACTGGTATTCGATGTTTACGCTGCTGATTCCGGTGTATTCATTCCTGCTGTTGCCGGCGATTGCGGTGCTGAGTCAGGACACTGACGGCTTCCTGGAAAGGACGGCAAAAATCCAGTGGGGCGTGATGATCTGCATTTATTGCATCAGCCATGCGCCCGCGCTATTGCTCCTGGATCTGGAAGGGTTTACCGGCCAAAACGCGCTGCTGCTGTTCTATCTGGTGTTCGTCGTTCAGTTGAGTGACGTGTTGCAGTACGTGTTCGGCAAGCTCTTCGGCAAGCACAAAGTTGCGCCGCTGGTGAGTCCGTCAAAAACGGTGGAAGGTCTGGTCGGTGGAGGCCTGTCTGCAACGCTGATTGGCGGCTGCATGTTCTGGATGACCCCCTTCAGCTTCTGGCAGTCACTGATGATGTCGTTCGTCATCGTGGTGATGGGCTTCCTCGGTGGTCTGGTCATGTCGGCGATCAAACGCAGTTTGAGCGCCAAGGACTGGGGAACCATGATCAAAGGTCACGGCGGCATGCTCGACCGGATGGACTCGATTTGCTTCGCAGCGCCGATCTTCTTTCACCTGACGCGATACTTCTTCTCTGCGGCCTGATTCGGGCGCCCTCAAAACCGAAAAAACATACCGCATGTCGCAAAGACATGCGCGTATGGATACTTCGCTTCATTAACCACTCGTGCCAGCCGATAACCCTTTCAGCAAACCAATCCGCAGTTGGCTTTACGCCACTGACAAACGTGCTGAGAGAGGATCCACAGAGTGTCCATAAAATTACGTTTGATTCTGCTGATTGGCACCGGGCTGATTACCGCGCTGATCATGAGTCTGGTCAGTTACCTGGGAAACACCCAGATGGCTGAGGCGGTGAATGACAACGAGGTCAGTATGGCCGTGCTGCGCAATCACCTCGAAGCCGACATGATGCACGACGCGTTACGCGCAGACGTGCTGTCGGCGATGCTGGTCGGGTTGGGTAAAAGCACCAGCAGCAAAGCCGAGGTGCGCAGTTCCACCGAGGAACATGCGGCGCATTTTCGTGAAATGCTCGGTGAAAACCTCAAGCTGCCGGTCAACGACACCCTTAAAGCGGGCCTGAACAAGATCAAGCCCAGCCTCGATACCTACATCAGCGCAGCCGAACGCATCGTCGCGCTGGCGCTGGAAAATCCGGAAGCCGCGCAGCAACAACTGGGCGGTTTCAGTAGCGTATTCAGCCAGCTGGAAGATCAGATGGCCGCGCTCAGCGAACTGATCGAAACCAACACCCAACAGACCAGTGCCGGCACTCAGAAAGTCATCAGCAACGCCAACTTCACCCTTGGCGGCGTCCTCATCGCCAGCCTGTTATTGCTGCTGGCCCAGGGGCGCTGGGTGATGCTGAGCATCATGGGGCCGTTGCAGACCGCCAGCCGCATCGCCGACAGCATCGCCCATGGCAACCTGAGCGAACCGATTGTCGAGCCCACTCACAACGACGAAGCCAGCGCCCTGATTCGCAGCCTCGCGACCATGCAGCGCGACCTGCGCGGCATGATCGAAGTCGTGCGCAGCAACGCCCATGGCGTGAGCGGCATGAGTGAACAATTGAGCAGCGGCTGCCACGAAGTCGCCGGCAGCAGCCAGCAGCAAAGCGTAGCGGCCAGCACCATGGCGGCGGCCGCCAGCGAAATGACCGCGAGCATCGAGGAAATCACCCGGCATGCCGAACGTGCGTTGAATATGGCCAATCAGGCCGAGGCACTGGCCAAGGATGGCGGTCGTGTGATCCATCAGGTGGTTAGCGACATGGACGGTATTGCGCGTTCGGCGCAGCAGTCGGCCCAGGTGATCCGCACGCTGGACAAGGAGTCCGAAGGGATTTTCAGCATCATCCAGGTGATCAAGGGCATCGCCGATCAAACCAATTTGCTGGCGCTCAACGCCGCGATCGAAGCCGCTCGTGCCGGTGAGCAAGGGCGTGGGTTTGCCGTGGTGGCCGACGAAGTGCGCAGCCTGGCGGGACGCACCAGCGCCTCCACCCAGGAAATTGCCACGATGGTGTCACGCATCCAGCAAAGCACCCGCGAGGCGGTGACCAGCATGGAGGCGGGCGTGGCGCAGGTCGACAAAGGCATGGCCGTGACCGCCGACGTCGAGCGTGCCATCCGCGAAATCCTCGACGCCACGTTGAACACCACGCAACTGGTCAATGACATCACCCGCACCATCGGTGAGCAGAGCTTGGCCAGCAACGAAATCGCCCATCAGGTCGAAATGATTGCCGGCATGTCCGAAGGCAACAGCAAGGTCATTGGCCGGACTGCTAACACCACCGACGAGTTGTCCGCCCTGGCAGGCAAGCTCTCGCAGTCGGTGGATCGGTTTCGGCTTTGATGCGGGGCTAAAAGATCGCAGCCTTCGGCAGCTCCTACGGGGTTTGCGTACATCCGGGACGTACGCGATCGATGTAGGAGCTGGCGCAGCCTGCGATCTTTTGATCTAGAGGTACTTATCCGTCACAGCCCCTTCCGAGGCGCTGGACACCGTCTTCGCGTACTTGGCCAACACACCGCGTTTGTACTTGGATTCCGGGCGCACCCATCGGGTCTTGCGCTCGGCCAGTTCGGCGTCGGAAACATCGACCGTAATCTGCCGTGTTTCGGCGTCGATGGTGATCTTGTCGCCGTCTTCAATCAGCGCGATCGGCCCGCCATCAAAGGCTTCGGGCGTGATATGGCCCACCACAAACCCATGTGAACCACCGGAGAAGCGGCCGTCGGTGATCAGCGCAACGTCCTTGCCCAGCCCCTTGCCCATCACCGCCGAAGTCGGCGAGAGCATTTCGCGCATGCCCGGGCCGCCTTTTGGGCCTTCGTAGCGGATCACGATCACGTCGCCGGCCTTGACTTCACCGTTGAGGATACCGGTCAACGCACCTTCCTCACCGTGGTAGACCCGCGCCGTGCCTTCAAAGCGCAAGCCTTCCTTACCGGTGATTTTGGCCACGGCGCCGGTGGGCGAAAGGTTGCCGCGCAGCACCACTAAATGGGAGTCCTTTTTGATCGGTTGGTCGAAGGGCAGGATCACGTCCTGACCTTCGGGGTAATCGGGTACGTTTTCCAGGTTTTCGGCCAGGGTTTTGCCGGTGACCGTTAGCGCATCGCCGTGCAGCATGCCGGCGGCGAGCATGCGCTTCATCAGCGGCTGAATGCCGCCGATGGCCACCAGTTCACTCATCATGTATTGACCGCTGGGGCGCAGGTCGGCCACCACCGGGGACACCTTGCCTAGCTCGACGAAATCATCCAGCGTCAGCTCGACATCCACCGCATGCGCCATGGCCAGAAGATGCAGCACGGCATTGGTCGAGCCGGCGAGGGCGATCACCACCCGAATCGCGTTTTCAAAGGCCTTGCGGGTCATGATGTCGCGCGGTTTGATGTCTTGCTTGAGCAGCTCCATGACCTGCTGACCGGCGCGGAAACTGTCCGACGCCTTGTCGCTGCCGACGGCGTCCTGAGAGCTGGAACCGGGCAGGCTCATGCCCAGCGCCTCAATCGCGGAAGCCATGGTGTTGGCGGTGTACATGCCGCCGCAGGAGCCGGGGCCTGGAATCGCCACTTCTTCGATTTGCTTGACCTGAATCTCGCTGATATCCCCCCGCGCGTGCTGACCCACGGCCTCGAACACGGAGATGATATCGGTGTGGCCGGCGCCCGGCCGGATGGTACCGCCATAGACGAAGATGGAAGGGCGATTCAGTCGCGCCATGCCGATCAGGCAGCCCGGCATGTTCTTGTCACAACCGCCCACGGTCACCAGGCCGTCAAAGCCTTCGCAGCCGGCCACCACTTCAATGGAATCGGCGATCACTTCCCGCGACACCAGCGAATATTTCATGCCTTCGGTGCCGTTGGCGATGCCGTCGGAAATGGTGATCGTGTTGAAAATGACGCCCTTGGCACCGGCGGCATTCGCGCCTTTTTCGGCTTCTATCGCCAGCTTGTCGATGTGCATGTTGCAGGGCGTGACCATCGCCCACGTGGAGGCGATGCCGATCTGCGGTTTCTTGAAGTCCTCGTCCGTGAAACCCACTGCGCGCAGCATGGATCGTCCCGGCGCGCGTTCCACGCCGTCGACCACTTGGGAGGAATATTTGCGCAAATCGTTTTTGTCGCTCATGACTGCTCCTCACAGGCTCGTCGAGAAAATCACGATGAGTATAGTGGGCTCAGCGCTTGTGCCCGGACTATCAAGTCGGGAACAGACGCGCGGGTTTGCCGTGTCGTGATATTCTTCGCCTAACTTGCTTTGACCTATTCAGTTTGCGCGTCCTTGAGACGCGCCAACAGAATCACTGTCGCTCAAGTAGCTGAAGCCAATAAAGATAAAAAGTCAGTTCAGTAGGGACATATAAACTGAGGTCGATGGAGACACGTCGGCCTTGTGCCCACCCTCCAATCCTTATGAGTGCGGAACCCACAGCATGCTGCCTGCATGCCGTGAACCAGGGGCCTCAAGCGTGGGGATGGAAGGGCGGATGGCGTTTTATCATAGGTGCTACACATGTTTAAAAAAATGAACACGGCCCTGCTGGGGCTGGCTTTGTCGATGGGGATCGCGTCCGCGCAAGCGGAAGAGGCAAAGAAAGTCGATGTGCTGCTGATTGGCGGCGGCATCATGAGCGCGACCCTGGGTGTCTGGCTCAATGAGCTGGAACCGGGTATGTCGATGGAAATGGTCGAGCGCCTCGACGGCGTCGCCCTGGAAAGCTCCAACGGCTGGAACAACGCCGGTACCGGTCACTCCGCCCTGGCCGAGTTGAACTACACCCCGGAAGACGATAAAGGCAACGTTCAGATCCCGAAAGCCGTTGAAATCAACGAAGCCTTCCAGATCTCCCGTCAGTTCTGGGCCTGGCAGGTTCAGCAAGGCGTGCTGAAAAACCCGCGTTCGTTCATCAACTCCACGCCACACATGAGCTTTGTGTGGGGCGATGACAACATCAAGTTCTTGAAAAAGCGCTACGAAGCCCTGCAAGCGAGCCCGCTGTTCGCCGGCATGCAGTACTCCGAAGACCCGGCTGTGATCAAGAAGTGGGTTCCGCTGATGATGGAAGGGCGTGACCCGAACCAGAAAGTCGCGGCTACCTGGACCCCGATCGGTACCGACGTCAACTTCGGCGAGATCACCCGCCAATTCGTTGCGCACCTGCAAACCACGCCAAAGTTCGACTTGAAACTGTCTAGCGAAGTGCAAGACATCACCAAGAACGAAGACGGCAGCTGGCGCGTCAGCTACAAAAACCTGAAAGACGGCACCAAAACCGAAACCGACGCCAAGTTCGTGTTCATCGGCGCGGGCGGCGGTGCACTGCACCTGTTGCAGAAGTCCGGCATTCCTGAAGCCAAGGAATACGCAGGCTTCCCGGTAGGCGGCTCGTTCCTGGTCACCGAAAACCCGACCATCGCCGAGCAACACCTGGCCAAGGCCTACGGCAAAGCCTCCGTTGGCGCACCGCCGATGTCGGTTCCGCACCTGGACACCCGTGTCCTGGACGGCAAGCGCGTCATCCTGTTTGGCCCATTCGCGACCTTCAGCACCAAGTTCCTGAAAGAAGGCTCGTACCTGGACCTGCTGACCACCACCACCACGCACAACGTGTGGCCAATGACGAAAGTCGGCATCAAGGAATACCCGCTGGTCGAGTACCTTGCTGGCCAACTGATGCTTTCTGACGAAGACCGCCTCAATGCCCTGAAAGAATACTTTCCGAACGCCAAAGCCGAAGACTGGCGCCTGTGGCAAGCCGGCCAGCGCGTGCAGATCATCAAGCGTGATGAAGCCGCTGGTGGCGTGCTGAAGTTAGGTACCGAGATTGTTGCCTCGCAAGACGGCACCATCGCTGGTTTGCTGGGTGCATCGCCGGGTGCTTCGACTGCTGCGCCGATCATGCTGACCGTGCTGCAGAAAGTGTTCAAGGACAAGGTGGCTTCCCCAGCCTGGCAGGAAAAGCTGCACCAGATCGTGCCTAGTTATGGCACTCAGTTGAATGGTAGCCCTGAGAAAGTGGCTGAGGAGTGGGCTTACACCGCCAAGGTGTTGCAACTGACTCCGCCGCCGGCGATTGGTCAGATGGTGGCTCCGGCTGCTCCGGCTGCTCCTGCCAAGGCGCCAAAAGCTAATGCTGCTACTGATATGGCTCTGTAACTAGAAGCCAAATCAAAAGCCCACTGAACCGGTGACGGTCAGTGGGTTTTTTTTGTGGGCCGAATTCAGTTCTTGCAGGTTACGCAACACTAAGGCCGATGCAGGCGGACCGCTAACTCACTACTACTGCGTTGGTTTTTTCTCAACGTCCTTCGAACCGCTAGAGGTGGCCGCATCTTTGTCCGTCTCTTCCGACTCCGCACCGGAGTTTGAACCCGCAGCTTCCTCACCTTTTTTGTCGGCCTTGTCCTCCTTGGATTCAGAGCCCTGAGCCTGGTTGATTCCGGGAAGCGCGGCAGGTGGCACCGCAGATTCTCCAGTCGTCTTTTCGGCAGCAAGTGCGAAAAGCGAGCAGGCGAACAGGCCCGCGATCGTGAGAGCAGCAATTGTCCTGTTCATCATTTAGGCCTGCCATGTGAGGGGTGTACAGCGTTGGAAAAGCCGGGAAGGGGAAGGTGCTGAGAGGCTGACAAACGGTGGTGGCTCCTGAGTTCGTAGCTCCAGAGATGGCTGAAGCCGTGCCTTCATCCGTCGCGACAGAATGGCTTAAGATTATCGAAGGCTGGAATGGAACATCTCAACTAAAGGACGCGACATTTATGGAAATCCCCTTTTCTCAAATCAGCGAGCGTTTGAACAATCGCCGATTTTCGGTAGCAGACAACGCCCACGGGCTATCCGATGCACGCACAGTATTTCACTACCATGTCGAGGAAGATGCTATTTGGGGTACTTACCAGGGCGGCCATATCCGTATGGGTAATCAAGTCGGACGCGTGACAGGCCCCGATACCATTGAGCTTCTTTATCAGTGCTTGACTACGGATGGTGAGATTCTTGCCGGCTGGTCTCGTGGCACGGTAGGCGTTGATCACGCAGGACGTACCACGCTGACCTTCGTATGGGGTTGGTTGTCGGGCGCGACGGGGGGTGGGGAGTCGAGCTACGTCGAGCTTGCCGCGTAGCGGTTAAGGAGAATAATGGGTCGGATGTATTTGTAAGAAAAGCCCACTGAACCGGTGACGGTCAGTGGGCTTTTTTGTGTCTGGAATTCGATCTTGCAGATTACGAATTGCTAAGACTGACGAGTTATTTTGTGGCGAGGGGGCTTGCCCCCGTTGGGCTGCGAAGCAGCCCCAGAAAGGTGAACGATCATTCAATGTCGTACATCAATTCCAAGCTTTTTATCCATTCATTCGGCGCATTGTATCTTGCGTAATAAATCTCCCTTTCTGCTCCGCTTAAATCAGTAAAAAACGGCGAGAAGTAGCTGTCGTTATAGTAGCCCTGAGCGCCTTGCATATTTCCTCCCCACCACAAAGGGTTGTACCCCTCAAACGCTATCCAGGGTGGCGGAACGGCCAATTTCTCAAGCTGAATAATGTTTAGAAATTCGGCGCTGTTCGTAACCATCCGCATCGTTGTGGCGTTAAATTCTCCGTCGGATCTGAAATAGATCAGGTGGTTGTATTCTCGGATGTCTGAATAACGTTTTACGGGAAGGTCGTTGAATAGTTTTTCAGTCTTGAACCTGAAATTCGATTCGACAAGTGCCGAAAACTTATGAACGTCTTCATTGCCGATTAAGAAAGCAGAGTAATAGGCCGAGATACCGATATCGTCCAAAGATACCACTTGCGGATAGTCGGTCAGAGACCGAGGGAGACGTGATAGAGGCTCAGCAAAAACCGACTTCAACTCTGGTATGGAGTAGCCGGCAACTTGCTCTTCCTGGCCACGTCTTACGAAAGATTTTATCCGACTGAAAATACTCATTCCCTATCCTCGATCCATTTTTGAGCGCTGACAGACAGGCGTGCTGCTCTGCTATCCAAGCATTCGGGTAGGGTTCCGAGTCCTCTGGACCGCCTCTGTTTATCACGATATAGCAGCTATAAAGCTTGCAATAAGCTATCCGTAATTATTCCCGAAAAAGCTGCCTCTACCGGTCCAATGAGAAAGACAGGTCCCACGCCATCCCATTGAACCGTTACGGTTCCGCCATCACATTCAACCTCAACGGAATTGTCTAACAAGCCACGACGAATTCCGTTAACAGCGGCGCCACAAGAGCAGGAACCTGAACCGAGCGGAATACCACCCCAGCGCTCCCAAATGCGCAACCGAATGTGCTTTCGGTTAATGATCTGGACGAAATGCACGTTCGTCCTGAGGGGGAATAGGGGGTTGGTTTCAATTGTCGGGCCGATGGTCGCTACATCAATGGCTGTTAGATCATCCACAAAATAGGTGCAGTGCGGATTTCCCATGCTGCAAGCTGTTGGGCCACCAGCAAGTGGCAAAACAGTTGTATCCAGTTCCAGAGACAAGGGAATATCCGACCAGTCGAAAAGCGGCTTTCCCATGTTGACGGAAATTTCGCCGGTCGAAGTTCGTTCGCAAGTGAGTAGACCACGGTTGGTTCGGAGCGCTATAGAAGTGGTATTTGATTCGCGCATCAGCATATCCGCGGCGCCCCGCGTTGCACTGCCGCAAACATCCAGCGTAGAGCCATCTGCATTCCAAAACATCAAACGCGCATCTGCATCATCGCAATCGAGCACCACCGCGAGTTGATTGAATCCGACTCCTCGGTTCCGATCACCCATTCGCCGAGCCAGGGTACTTGTCATTGGATTGGCCGCGTTTCGCGAGTCCACAATGATGAAGTCATCGCCATTGGCGTGCATTTTATGAAAACTCAGCGGCATAAATAGACCCTGGCGGAATTGACGTTTAAAGGCGATCTAACCTCAATTCGGTGTTCTGATCCGTATTTTCCTGCGCCATCTGCATCTGTAATGCACACAGCCGCCGGCTCACAATACCGGCACGCTCCGCAGTCGCGGCAACCGCTGCACCGCAAACTCATAATGTAGGAGGCCCAATGGGCAAGATGGCGATTTTCCTGGGTGGATTTCTGGTGTTGACCATTTTGATTGGTGCCCTGGCCACGATATCTCCCAATTAGTCCTTCCAGCGATCAGACATCCTCCCGCCAGCGCCGCGCCTGAACGACCAACGCCGGGGCAAAGTGCAGCACGACCATTCGCACCAGGTGATGGGTCAGGATGAACACCACGTTCAGCCCGCCACTGAAGGCGACGAGGGCGATGGTTTCGATGGCGCCCGGCATGTACGCCAGCCACAACGACAAGGGATCGCTGCCCAGAACCCGTCCGGCCACGCCGGCAAACGCCGCTGCGATCAGCAACATCAAGGCGACGGCCATCAGCCCGGCCCGGCCGTGACGGACAAGTTCTGCGAGGCTGATGTCTTTGAATTTCGAGCCAATCAGCACACCGAGGAGGACCACGGCGGTGTCGACACTCCATGACGGCAGGTGGGAGGCCTGGAGATAGCCCAGCTTGATGTAGACGCCGGTGACGACGATCGCGGTGAGCATGAACGGTGCCGGAACGCCAACGCGCAACAGCAGGCGGCCGAGCAATATGCACAAGGCGATCAGCGACAGCAGGGTTAGCACCGTGCTCATGAGCAGCGGGCTGCTCTCGGCAAGTGCCACCTCGGTCTGCCCGGGAATGCAGAAACTGACCAGCACGGTGATCGACAGCAGTCGCACCAGGTGCACGACGATCACCTTGCTGGACGCGCGCTCGGACTCGAGTAAATCGAATACGGCGGCGAGTGCGCCCGGATACACGGCTAACAGGGAGTCCTTCGGGTTCCATCCCGAGACCTTAAGCAGCCACAAACCGGCCACGGTGCTCTGGACCATCAAGCCCAGCAGCATGAAGCCCAGGCTCGGCAACATGGCGGCCGCCGTTTGGCTGTTCCACGACGTGAACATCAGGCCGGTCGCGATCCCCAACACGATTTGCACGTAGCCAAGGCCGAAGGGCAGCGTGGGGGAAAAACGCAAATTGCTGGCGATCAACGCGGTGGCGAGTATCGAGCCGAGCAACAGGCCATGGGGGAGGCCGGCATACTGCAGCGCGGTGCCGACGCCGGTGGCGATCAGCAAACACAGTAGGGTTTTCATGGTGTTGATGAGTCTTCCTTGATTCTTGTTGAACCCAACGCTTGCATCCGGGCCACGCACGTTTTCCCATCTAACGGCGTGAAGCGTCAAGTGACAAAAAGCACAACGCCTCCACAGTGGGAGGCGTTGCAGTTTCAGCGATACAGCTCGTGTTACTTGAGATCGAAGCGATCCAGGTCCATCACTTTGGCCCAGGCTGCTACGAAGTCTTTAACGAACTTCTCCTGCGCATCAGCGGTTGCATAGACTTCCGCCAACGCTCGCAGCTGCGCATTCGAGCCAAAGACGAGGTCGACACGGCTGCCGGTCCACTTCACTTCGCCGGTTTTGCGATCGCGCCCTTCAAACTCCTCATTAGCCTCCGACACCGGTTTCCATTCCACGCCCATATCCAGCAGGTTTTTGAAGAAGTCGTTGGTCAACGCCTCCGGCTGCTTGGTGAATACACCGTGCTTGGTTTGTCCGACGTTGGTGTTCAGCACGCGCATGCCGCCAACGAGCGCGGTCATTTCTGGCGCGGTAAGTGTCAGCAGTTGCGCCTTGTCGATCAACAGCTGCTCGGCCGCTACGCTGTATCTGCCTTTGAGGTAGTTGCGGAAGCCATCGGCGAAGGGTTCGAGGAAGCCGAAAGACTCCACGTCCGTTTGCTCTTGGGAGGCGTCCATCCGTCCTGGTGTAAACGGCACTGTCACGGTTTGACCGGCATTTTTTGCCGCCTGTTCGACGCCCGCGTTACCAGCCAGCACGATCAGGTCTGCCAGCGAGATCTTCTTGCCGCCGCTGTTGAACTCGCTTTGGATACCCTCGAGTTTCGCCAGCACGTTCGCCAATTGCTCAGGCTGGTTGGCCTGCCAGAACTTCTGCGGGGCCAGACGCAAGCGCCCACCGTTGGCGCCACCGCGTTTGTCGGAGCCACGGAAGGTCGAAGCCGCCGCCCAAGCCGTTGATACAAGCTGCGAAACGGTCAGGCCCGAGGCGAGGAGTTTGCTCTTGAGCGCGGCGACGTCACTGTCGTTGACCAAGGCATGGTCGACCGCTGGAATCGGGTCTTGCCACAGCAGCTCTTCGCTCGGCATTTCCGGGCCGAGGTAGCGGGTGAGGGGACCCATGTCGCGGTGGATCAGCTTGAACCAGGCGCGGGCGAATGCGTCGGCCAACTGGTCTGGATTGGCCAGGAAGCGCCGCGAAATCGGCTCATAGATCGGATCGAATCGCAGCGACAGGTCAGTGGTCAGCATGGTCGGATTACGACGCTTGGACGGATCGTGAGCATCCGGAATGATGCCGGCGCCGGCGCCGTTTTTCGGTATCCACTGGTTCGCACCGGCCGGGCTTTTGCTCAGCTCCCACTCGAAGCCGAACAGGTTTTCCAGATAGTTGTTGCTCCACCGGGTGGGCGTGGTGGTCCAGGTTACTTCCAGGCCGCTGGTGATAGTGTCCGGACCTTTGCCGGTGCCGAAGCTGTTCTTCCAGCCAAAGCCCTGTGCTTCGAGGCCAGCGGCTTCGGGCTCGGCGCCGACATTGTCGGCCGGTCCGGCGCCGTGGGTCTTGCCGAAGGCGTGGCCGCCGGCGATCAGTGCCACGGTTTCTTCGTCATTCATCGCCATGCGCGCGAAGGTTTCGCGGATGTCCTTCCCGGCCGCGACCGGGTCCGGGTTGCCTTCCGGGCCTTCCGGGTTCACGTAGATCAAGCCCATTTGCACGGCGGCGAGCGGGTTCTCCAGGAAGCGCCCTTGGTCGGTACGGCTCTCCTCGTTTTCCCCCGGCTCAGCAACGAGTGGTCCTTCGCCGGGCTCTTGCATGGGTTCCTTGTCTTTGCCGTAGCGGGTGTCGCCGCCCAGCCATTTGTTTTCGGAGCCCCAGTAGACGTCCTCATCCGGTTCCCAAATGTCCGGACGACCGCCGGAAAAGCCGAAGGTCTTGAAGCCCATGGACTCCAGCGCGACGTTGCCGGTGAGGACGATCAGATCTGCCCAGGAAATTTTACGACCATATTTTTGCTTGATCGGCCAGAGCAGCCGGCGTGCCTTGTCGAGGCTGACGTTGTCCGGCCAACTGTTGAGCGGCGCAAAGCGTTGCTGACCGGAGCCGGCGCCACCACGACCGTCACCGGTGCGGTACGTACCGGCAGAGTGCCAAGCCATGCGAATGAAAAGTGGCCCGTAGTGACCGAAGTCCGCCGGCCACCAGTCCTGGGAATCGGTCATCAACGCAGTCAGGTCTCTTTTGACCGCTTCAAAGTCCAGGCTTTTGAATGCTTCGGCGTAGTTGAAGTCCTCGTCCATGGGGTCGGACAGGGACGAGTGCTGATGGAGGATCTTCAGATTCAGTTGGTTCGGCCACCAGTCGCGGTTTGTCGTGCCACCGCCAGCGGCGCTAAGGAACGGGCATTTCGATTCGTTTGCCATGTGTGAGCTACCTTTGGTCGTATTCATCCGGCTATCCGGCCCAACGTGGGCGTTAAATAGCAACGGGCGAAACCAATGACACAGGCTGCAGGGCCAGCAGTTTGATCAACTGATTGTTTTGATCACACGGGAATTCTGAACAGCGGCAATCGAGTTGCCTGCACGGTGGCCTACGGCAGGTTTAGTCAGGCTTCTGACCCATTCCTATCTCCTTATCAGCTCTTGACCGGCCGGCTTATGGTGCCGGCGCTCGAGTAAGGTTAGACCCCCGTTGGGAAGTCAGCTAATAGGGGGAGTATTGGGTCGTGATAGGCAGAGTCTTTTACTGGTGTCACGGGGAGGCCCCGCGTCTATTTGAAGCATAGACGCGGGAAAGCCGTTACTTACGCACGTTCTGGTACAGCATCAACCTTGAGGTTTCGTGCATGGCGCGGGTCAGCTGCGACAGGCGTTTGAACTCTTCTGGGTTCTGCTCGGCGATGTTGTCCAGCGGTGTTGGTGAGGCCAGGTCATGGAGACTTGGCGAGCTGCCGTCATGCTCCATCTGCACCATGTAGTGTTGAGTCACGCCAGCAATCAGCGGGAATGTTCCCTCACGCAGTACCAGCGGTACCACGCGTTCACCCTCAGGCGCAGGCTGCTGAATGTCACGGCCCATGCCGCTGTTGCGAAACTCAAGGCCGGCCATGCCCGCCACGGTGGGCAGCAAGTCCACCAGGCCGACCGCTTCCTTGACCTTACGCGTCCCCAGCAAACCCGGTGCGTGGATGATCATCGGCACCGCGTTGCTTTCCAGACCCAGTTGCTCATAAGCCGGTGCCAGGAACGGGATCTGCGCGATTCGGGTGTTGTGGTCACCAAACAGCACGAAAATGGTGTTGTCGTACCAGCCGCCTGCTTTGGCGATTTCCATCAAGCGTCCGATGTTGAAGTCCAGCAAACGCACGGCGTTGTACTGCTCGACACTGCGCGACCCTGCGGCCTGTACTTCGGCCAGGGTAGGGTGCTTGACCTCGAATCCATCATTGGTCTTGGGAATCGTGAAGGGGCGGTGATTCCCGGCCGTCTGTACATAGGCGAAGAATGGTTTGTCCTTGGGCAGTGCTTGCAGGATCTGGTCGGTTTCCTTGAACAGATCCAGATCGGAGATCCCCCAGACATCCACCACCGGGGACTTCCAGTCCCGCTCTTCGAACAAGCGAACGCCGTCGATGCTTTGTCGAATCAAGGCATTCATGTTGGCCCAGCCGGAGTTGCCGCCGATGGTATAGATCTTGTCGTAACCGGTGAAGGCGTTGATCAGTGTGTTTTGTTTGGTGATCAACGGATTACGCGTCGCGGTTTCCTGACGGGTGACGTCGGGCACTCCGCTAATGCTGGCCCAGACGGTTTTTGCGGTCCCCGTCACCGGCACATAGAAGTGCTCGAAGAACCAGCTCTGCGTGGCCAGGCGATCGATGTTCGGCGTCGGATTGATCGGGTTGCCGTAGGCCCCGACGGCGCTGGTGCCCAGCGATTCCAGCATGACGAACATCACATTCGGCGGCCGGGAGCCCGGTACTTTGTAGGGTTGTGGTGCCTGGTGACGGACGAAATCAAGGGTTTGCGGATCGGGCTTGTCCACGCCCAGGTAGTTGGCCATCACCGCGTAGTGTTCGCGCACCTGCGCTTCGTCATAGCGCGACTGGCCGACTTTGACCGTGTCGTAGAGGAACAACACCGGGTTCAAGCCCAACGCTGCGATCTGGTTATTGCCCGAGAAGAACGCATCGCTCCAGCGCAACGGGACCGGGTTTTCAAGGTTCATGTTTTCGACACGACCTAAAATGCCCAGCAGCACCGCCACGACCATCAACGCGCCACCCAATGTCGCGGCGAGCCGGCGAATGGCTTTGCTAGGGCGGTCCAGCGTCACGCGTTCCAGACGCACCAAGGCCAGTGTCACCAGCGCGACCGTTGCCAGCCAACCCAGTGAAATCCAGATCACCGGGTAGGTCTGCCAGACCATGTCACGGGATATTTGCGCATCCTCGATGAAGCGCAGCACGGTGGCGTTGATCCTCACGCCCAGGTAGGCGTAATGACCAAAATCGATGATGTAAATCAGCAGCAGGACGCTCAGGGCCGCGACCAGATACACACGGGCGATCCGGCGAAGCAGACGGCTGCCGATCAGGTTCCAGCGAGGAATCCAGGCCAGTAACGCCAACGGCAACATCGCCAGGATGGCCAGGCGCAGATCGAAACGAAAGCCGATCCCCAAAGTTTCCATGACGGCATTTTGGTCAATCAGCGCTCGGGCGTCGAAACCCGAATAGCCGAAAAAGAACATGACCCGAAGCACAGCAAACAGCGCGAACGTAATCGCTGTCGCGCCCAGCCAGTAATGTAAACGTCTCGAGTGCAGCCAACCCATCCCTGTTCCCCTGTTAATAAAGTCGTTAAATCTCAAACGGAACTGGACACATCGCCCACTGCACCGCGGCGCTTGGTTGCCCGGCGATACGTCCAGCGCACGGCAAGCATCAGCAGTGCCACGCAGCAATACAGACCCAGCAGCGGATCAACCAGGTAATCCCAATAGTTTTGCGAAGGTTTGATCCCGGCAATGAAGGCCAGGGTCGCGCTGGCCAGCATCACGACGGCCAGGCCGTTGCGCAGGTAAAACAGGCCCAGTGTCAGCACGGCGAGGACAATCAGCATAGGGCGCGGGCTGTAGCCAAACCGATAGGGGTCCAGATCACTCATGCCCAAGGTTGCCGGGTACAGCACCAGGGCCATCGCGGTGAAGAGGATCAATACGCCGGTTTTATCCCGCGCAGGTGGCACGAGGTCCAGCCGACGCAAGCAGCCCCACGCCATGAACACCATGGAGGTGATCGCCAGGTCATCAATGTAGCTGCGCAAATAGGCGGCCAACGATAACCCGTCCAGCGGTATGAAGCTGACTGCCAGCAATGCGGCCAACAGTGCGATCCGCCAGGTCCTGGGCAAGCCGAAAGAAGGCAGCACCAGGAAGATGATCATTGCGAAGCTGACATGGGCTTGCCACAGGCTGATCATTTGCGACGCTCGTTGAGCCAGGCATCGTTGAAGGTGACGTGCTTGATGAAGGTGTTGTTCCAGGAATAAACCAAGTGATACATACCGTCGGGACTGCGGATGAAGTACGGGTATTCATATTCAAATTCACACCCTTGGCTTTTACAGACACGGTTGTCGAGGTTATCCAGGAACTGTGCCTCCAGCGGTTGACGAAGCGCGCCGCTGGAACCGCGGAACTCTTTACCGATGATTTCCTTGTAGGCCTCGGGTGAAAACGGAGCGCCCGCTGGATCAGGTGACTTGTCCAGGTCCCGCAACGAGCGCCAATCGTCCATTTTTGCGTCGGTCCCATACAGACTCAGCTTGAAGCGCCCCTCCTGCAGGTCGTTGAGCGCCACCAGCAACCCATGTTCGGGCGTCGCGACGGCGGCCAACGATGAGTTCGGATTCGAGGGGTCGAGCGGATAAGGTTCGCTCCAGGTTTGACCGGCGTCTTCGGTGCGGGTCGCCAGGACACGGTGGTGGGTGTCGCCAGCATAGCGTAGCAAGGCGATGCCGCGCTGGCCGTCCAGCGGGACCACCGTGGGTTGCAATGAATTATTGCCGTGGCTGATGCGGAATTTGTCGATCACATCGCCGTCTGCGCTCAAGTAGAGGTACTCGGCAAACTTGCCCAGAAACTCGTGGTAGACCGGTAAGCCGATGGAGCCGTCGGCATGAAACACCGGTGCCGACCGAACCAGGGTGCTGATGTTCAGAAAGGGTGAAGTGATCAGCTGGCGCGGAGCGGACCAGCTTTCACCGAAGTCATCTGACACCATCACATTGACCGCGCTGCCGGCCCAGCCGCCCATGGACACCGACACGTAGAACAACCACACGCGATTATCCGGCGCGAGGGCAACCACCGGATTGCCCAGCTTGCGAATGTATTTCCGAGTGCCCTGTTGGGTCGAATCCCGCGTCGCCAATACCTTTTCAGCCCCCCATTCGCTGGTTTTCGGGTCGAAACGGGCGGAACGCACCTGCACATCGGCCGCGCCTTCGCGGGAGCCGGCGAACCAGACCGTCATCAGACTGCCGTCGGGCAAGGCGGTCACCGCCGAGGAATGCACGAAATCCACCAGCCCGGAGGAGGCAAAACGGCTGGTATAGATGGGCTTGGCCACTTGTCCGGCCACTGCCATCACTGGACTGATCAGGGCAAAGGAGGAGTGCGTATTGGCAGGATTGACGAACCATGCGGCCGCAAACAGGCAAGAAAGTGCAAGGTAAGCACCGAGGGCAGGAAGGCTGGGAAGTTTGATGCGCATAATTAAGACTTTGGCATCTCATGGCCCGATAAAGCGCTCAAGCTAACACTCGCTAGTACATGATCGGGTTTAATGAGTTTCTATTTTGTAAGCAATTGTTTGTAGCGTGCTGGGTTGTCGACGATCCACGTCTGATTGAGAGGCTGAGACTACCGGATTAGAGGTTTTTACTTCAGCCCAACGGGACTTGCCGAGCATTTCCGCCGTTGGTCGCAAAAGCCGGACCTAAGCCGTGGTGAACCAGAAAAGGAAACTTCTATCCTTCCCCTGCAAAAAGTAATCTGTCACCTCGACACTTGGATGGATCCAAACCATGCACCTCACCTACCGCCCCGTCAGCGCTGAAGATGTCCTGACGATTTGCGCCTTTCCTCAAAATCCCCAAGAGCTGTTTTTTATGTTCCCGAAGGCGCAGTACCCGCTGACGGAAGATCAACTGCAGGCATCGATTGCTCAACGTTCCGACTCAACGGTGGTTGAGGCGGACGGTTTTGTGATGGGCTTTGCTAACTTTTACAAGTTTGAGCGCGATGGCGTTTGTGCGATCGGCAATGTGATCGTGTCGCCCAAGGCTCGGGGGAAAGGGATCGCAAAGTTTTTGGTGCAGACGATGGTGGGGTTGGCGTTTGAACGTCATCGGGCACGTGAGGTGCAGCTGTCGTGCTTCAACGAGAATACGGCGGGGCTGCTTCTGTATCCGCAGCTCGGGTTTGTGCCGTATGGGGTTGAGGAGCGGTTGGCGCCGGACGGGCGTCGTGTGGCGCTGATAAACATGCGGCTGCTCACCGAAGTCAAAAGCATGGAAATCCCATGCGCATAGATAAAGCTTGCCCCGTCGTGCTGCGAAAAAAAGAGGGGCTGGAGATATTAGCGTTCCGGCATCCGTTGGCAGGTCTGCAACTGGTCAAGGGCAGCGTCGAACCCGGAGAGCCAACTGACGCGGCGGCTATTCGGGAGTTGTTCGAAGAGGCGGGCGTCAGGGGCGAGGTGATACGGGATCTGGGAACTTGGGATTCGGCAATAACGGGGCACACGTGGGCGTTTCACGAGTGCCGCGTGATGCAAAACCTTCCGGATACCTGGAGCCATTTTGCAGAAGACGATGGAGGACACGAGTTCCAGTTCTTTTGGCATCCACTGGCGAACGAGCCCAGTGAAGAATGGCATCAGCTTTTTCAGGACGTTTTGGCCTTTCTACGACCGCGCGCCTAGCGTTATGGCGCATCCCGAGTATCGATACGCCACGATTTCAAGGGGTCAGAAGTAGTACCCGATATTGACGTTGGTCCGGTAATACCACTGATTGCTGCCAACCGAACTGGTATTGGTAAAGCCCGTGCCGTTTTCCGCACCGCCATACGGGTTGGCGTTTTTTGCCCAGGTCAGGTCGACCCACGCCATGATCGGCATGGCCAGGAACTGCGCACCGACGGTGTACATCTGCGAGTCGTCCCAACCGCTCTTGTCTTTCATCATGCGGCTGTAGTCGTTGTACAGTTTGATCTTCTTCAATTGCCCCAGTTTCGGCGTAGGGATGTCATAGCCGACGTTCAGCGAGGCAATGGTGGCCTTGGAGGCTATCAAGTACGCCGGGGTCAGGCCGTTGCCGCCCATCAGTACCGAGTCGTTGCTGACACCGGCAGGGTTTTTGGGGTCGTACTCGTAGCGAATGCCTTGGGTGGAGACGGTCCACGCGCCGGCGTTGATGATGGCGTGGATACCGCCGGCCCAGTAATCGCCGTCGTCTTTGGTGGTGGCGTTGTACAACTGGGCGGTGGCCACGGATGCGCCGATTTCGGTTTTCCAGCCGTCATTGATAAAGGTCCGCGCGACCCGGGCGTTGATCTGGTTGTGTTTCTCGTTGTCCTGGCGCGACTGGGTGAAGGGGATCGCATTGTCCTTGAGGTCGGCGTAACGCCCGACTTCCGGCGAGTAGCGAATGTCGGAAGGCAACATGCGCGGGAAATACCCCAGTTGCAGATCCCAGTCCTGATCCTTGTAGCTGTACTTCAAGCCTGTGCCGGCGCTGACGCCATAACCCATGAAGAAGGGCAGGTGATAGCTCCAGCCAAATTGCGGATAGGGTTCCAGGCCAAACGGTTTGAACGGCGCGCCCAGTTGCAGGTTTGAGTTGCTGTTGAGGCGGTAGCCGACGAAGCCGCGGTCGATGGAGCGCTTGCCGTCATCCTGAAACCAGTAGCCGACATCGCTATAGAGATTTTTGTAGGTCGCCTGTACGTCGATGCGGAAAGTGTCGAAGAGAAAACGCCCGTTGTTTTCGGTGGTGTCCCAATGCTCGTCGCGGTAGTTGGTTCGCAGGGCACCGCCGATGTCCAGGCTGCTTTCGCCATCGTCGCTGCGCCAGGCGATATGCGGAAACGGCTTTTTACCGGTCGTCGATGTCACGGGCGCAGCGGGACCGGGTTCACCGGCGAAGCTCACGCAACTGCTCATCATCAGTCCCATACATATAACGTAATGCTTCATGTTGACTTCCCCTGCAATGTTGAGCGCTACAAAGTGACCGGCAACACTTTTCCGCTTGCCTTTAAAGTGGCAATTGGCAGATGACTTCAAGTGTTGCTGTATTGGTGTGCGGTTTTGTTTTTACTGTTTCGTAGGTAATACGGCGTCTGACCCATGAACTTATTATGGATAGAGCAGAAACTATGCCAACTGCTGGCGGTCACTTGTCGCTAACAATAAATTGAGTAAAAACAATTGTTTATATAGGAAACATGTTTTCTTGTGTTGCCCGTGAAACGTGGGCCTCGGGGGGTAACGAAACTGCACATTAACTGTGCGGCTTTACTTCACGCGTATAAAAAAAGGCCTACAAAAATGGCGCAATTGCTGTTCATTTAAGAAAGGTTTTTTTGGGGGGGGATGGGGTGCATATCCATTTCTGCGGTAGCGGCTTCTGGCGGTTTCGCTCTTACAGCGAGTCACTTTCGAAAAGCCTGCGCGGCCCGGCGGAAAGTAACCAAAGCGCTTCTGCCCCTTTCGTTCGGTGCCTCGCCTAGGCTCGGCATGCCCTCGCTCCGGTCCTGCTCCGTGGGCCCGCCGCCATCGGCCATCCATGGCCGGGGGCGGCTAACCCGGCATCCATGCCGGGTTGCCCACTGCGCAGAACCGGAACGAAGCCTCTCGAGGGGGCGGTGCGTCAAGATCAAGAGCTGAAGGCGAGCTAACGCTCGGCCTGATGAGTGGTGAGAAGCAAAAGTTGTACGCCGATTCATTGTGGAAGCTGGCTTGCCTGCGATTGCGGCCTGGTAGCCGACCAATCTCTTGCGGGTGTACCCCATCCAAATGTGGGAGCGGGCTTGCTCGCGATGCTGTTGATCTTGCCGTTGCTTTGCTTTGCTTTGCTTTGCTTTGCTTTGGCTTCGGATCTGCCGCCCCTTTCCCAGAGGCCGAACGCAGGCGTTGCGCAGGGGGCACCGCGGCAAGGATGCCGCGGTAGCCGCCCCCGGCCAGGGATGGCCGATGGCGGCGGGCCCCCGGAGCAATGCCGGAGTGAGGGCATGCCGAGCCTAGGCGAGGCACCGAATGGCGGGGCAAAAGCCCTTGGTTACTTGGGGCTCTTCCAAGTGACTCGCTGTAAGAGCGAAACCGCCAGCAGCCACAACCAAAAAAACGGATATTCACCCAAGCAAAGCCCCCGGTCAGCCCCCTCCACCAATCTGTGGGGGCCGCCTGAAACTAAAGGTCGAGTACCAACCGCCGACTCTTGCAACCCGACACACACACCATCATGGAGTTATTCGCCGCACGCTCCGCTTTAGTCAACACGCCATCACGATGATCAACATCACCCTCCAGCACACGCGTCTCGCACGAACCGCAAACCCCTTCGCGACAGCTGTACTCAATATCGCAGCCAGCCTCGAGCAACACGTCAAGCAAACTCAAGCCCGGCTCGATCGACAGCGTCTTGCCGGTTTTTTTCAGTTCGACGCTGTAGCTGCTCTGCGCGCCTTCGGATGGCGGCAGTTCGGCCGCCGCGAATCGCTCGATATGCGCATGGGGGTAACCGAGGCCTTCGCAGGTGCTTTCGAAAGCATCGAGCATCGGCGTCGGACCGCAGCAATAGAAGTGCGTATCACTGGGCTGATCGGCCAGGTAGGCGCTCAGGTCTGGCGGCATGCCTTTTTCATCGTTGAAGTGATAGACGACTTTGGCACTCAAGCCGCTGAGTTCTTCAACCAGCGCGGCTTCCTGTCGCGAGCGGGCGCAGTAGATCAGCTCGGCGGATTTTCCCAACGCCAGCAGTTGGCGGAACATGCAGTAAATCGGTGTGATACCGATACCGCCGGCCACCAGCACACTGTGTCTGGCACTCAAATCGAGCTGGAAATTATTGCGCGGCGACGAGATCGGCAGTTGCATGCCGACCCGCAGTTGCGCGTGCACAAATTCCGAGCCGCCGCGGCTGTTGCGATCACGCAGGATGCCGATCACGTAACGGCCTCGATCGCTCGGCGAGTTAAGCAATGAATAACTGCGTACCAGCCCGTTGGGTAAATGCAGATCGATGTGCGAGCCGGCTTCAAACGGGGCGAACACCGTGTCGCCAAACGGCCGCAACTCGACGCTGATGATGCCTTCGGCTTCATAGCGCAGCGTGTGCACGCGAGCGGTGAGGGGGGAGGAATGGGACATCGGTCACCTCTTTTCGACAGTACGCAAATCGAGATCGAGACGCGCACTGGCCTCGATCTCCACCCGCAATTCGGGAAACACCAGTGCGCTGACTTCGACCAGCGTGGAGGTCGGGAAAACCGCCTGACCTTCGAAGAAGTCACGGCGCGCGCGGCCCACTTCATCCTTGTCGGCGATGTCGGTGACATACACCGTCAGCCGGTAAATGTTGCCGACATGCCCACCCGCCGCTTCAACCATCGCCCGGACTTTGTTCAGCACGACAAGTGTCTGGGCGTAGGCATCGAGCGGCGCGTCAGCCACAACAGCCAGGCGTGTAGCGGGATGGCCGGTCATGCCGGACATCACCACTTCATTGCCGATCAGCAAGGCATTCGACCAGGTGGCGCTGGCCGGCTCGATCAACGAGCCGGCCTGAACACGTTGCACGGCTGCGTTCATGGCAACTGCTTCGCGTCGATCAGCTCCAGTTGGGCCTTGGCCGCGTTTTTCAGGTAGCGACGCAGGCGCACCACACCGAGGTCATGCTGGTAGAGGTTTTCCCGCTGGTTGGCGTCCGGCTCCATGAATTCGAGCAGCACCCGATCCTGTTCCAGCACCGCCCAGTGCCGTGCTTCCAGGCGATTTTTGTAGAGGAAACGCCAGGTGTCGCGCTGCCAGCCGGTCAGTGGGCGGCAACGCCAGTGGAACACCGCCGACAAGGAGCGGCTGCTCGGTGTGTAGCTGCCGATGATGGTGAAGTTGCCGCCTGGGCCACCGGTTTTCGGATAGGGGATTTCCAGGCGCAGCCAGTGGCAGCCGTTATCCATGAACTCGGTCCAATCGAAATTCACCCCGCGCTGGCCTTCTTTCTCGAAGAAGAAACCGTTGTCGGTGTCGCGGGTGACGAACTTGGCGGTGGCTTCGCCTTCGCTCATGGAGTGCGACATCTTGTGCAGGTAGGTGCCGTGCATCGGGTCCATCACGTTGTCGATGACGTAGCGATAATCACCTTTCCACTCGGTGTAGCAGAGGAAGCTGCTCCATTCGGGGGAGGTCAGTTGCTCTGGCAGGACCAGCTCCGGCGGGGTGTCCACGTGCGGATCTGCGGCGTTGTACAGAAAGATGGCGCCAGCGGCTTCACGGGTGTGGAACATGCGGGTCGGGCGGCTGCCTTCGAGCTTGCAACCGGGGCTGCCGGGGACTTTGGTGACGGTGCCGTCGCAGCGCACTTCGACGCCGTGATAAGGGCATTGCAGACGGTCACCCAGCACCGGCCCCTGGGACAGCGGCGCGCCGCGATGAGGGCAGTGATCTTCCAGGGCGTGGACGCTGCCGTCATTGTCGCGCCACAGGGCGATCTTGTAGCCCAGACGGCGAATCGATAGCGGTTTTTCGCCCAATTGATCGGAGGGCAGGACCGGGAACCAAAGGTTTTTCAACCCGTTGGCCAAGAGGTTTTCAGCGGGATCGACGGTTGTATTCATGTTCATTTCTTATTGTCCTCCGGCGGGTCATTCGCCCAGCCGAGCCATCAGGGTTTTATAGGCGTCTGGTGTCCACTCTCCGGTGGTCAGCGGGCAGGGCGGCCCGGCCAGATTCAGGTGCGCGAGCAGGTCGGGCAACTCGGTCACCCCGTTGCCAAAGGCGCGTTCGATGGAGTCGCCGAGCAACTCTTCGAATTGAGTGTTGGGACGTTTGCGGGCCTGATGGGGCTCCAAGTAGGGTTCGGTATTGCTCATCTCATTGACCTCCGTTACGTACCCGTTCGCGGATCATTTCGCGCACGGGAATAAAGTCATACGTCGGGAAAACTTCGGTGCTGAACACGCCCCAGGCCGAGCGTTCGAGCTCGACGTTGAGGGTCGGCAGCAGGCTCGGCGGCAACCGCAGGGTGACGATCTGGCCCAGGCCCATGGCCACGGTCCAGGTCACCACCTCGACGCCTTGCGGGGGAAACCGTTCCCACCAGTCCTGCTGCTTCATGTGCCGCTGAATCTCTTCCAGGTTCTTTGATTGGTCGTGCTTGAGCAGCACGGTCACCAGCAAGGTCTCGCTCATGGCTACGGTCCTGCTCACGCCACGTTCGGCATCGGCACGGCCCAGGCGTCATAGCCATAAACCCAGTCGGCGTTGCCGCCGTCCTTGAGCCATTGGTTGCCACGCGAGCCGATCTGGATCTGGCTGGTGCGTTGCAGCCGCGCCTGCTGATAAGCCTGCAGGGCATCGGCGATCTGCACGGTGCTGGTCAGGTCTTGCAAATGGCGAGCGAGCACAACTGCGTCTTCGATCGCCTGGCCGGCGCCCTGAGCCATGAACGGCATCATCGGATGGCAGGCATCGCCCAGCAGGGTCATCGCGCCCTTGGACCAGAACGGCAGCGGATCGCGTTCGTACAGCGCGGTCTTGAGCACCTCGTTGCACGCATCGAGCAGGGCCCGAGCATCCGGGTGGAAGTTCTGATAGTGACTGCGCAACTCGTCGGCATCGCCGGCGCTGGTCCAGGACTCTTCATGCCAGCTGTCCTGAGCGGTGGTGGCGAAGATGAAAATGTCCCGACCCTGATTCAGCGGAAACGTCACGATCTGGCTTTGCGGGGTAGGCCCCCACCATTTGGTGAACGCCTGAATGTTCGGCACATGGGCCACGCTTTCGGCAGGCACGACGGCGCGGTAAGCGACCACTCCGGTAAAGCGCGGTTGCTCATCACCGAACAGCGCATTACGCACCACTGAATGGATGCCATCCGCACCGATCAACAGATCGGTGACGTGACGGCTGCCATCCTTGAAGCGCAACTCGATACCGTCGGCGGTTTGCACGACGTGCTCGGCGCGTTTGCCAAACTGCACCTGTTCTGGTGGAAAGACGTCCGCCAGTGCAGCCAGTAGATCGGCGCGGTGAATGGTCAGTTGCGGTGCACCGTATTTCTGTTCGGCGGCATCGGACATTTCCAGGCGCGAGGTTTCCTCGCCGCTGTCCCACAGACGGCTGATCCGATGCGTTGGACGAGCGGCCGGGATGCGCACGGCGGCGCCAACCCCTAGACCATCCAGAGCGCGCACGGCATTAGGCGTCAGGTTGATATCGGCACCGACCCGCAAAAAGGCTTTCGACTGTTCGAATACGGTGACGTTATGGCCAGCGCGATGCAGGGCGATAGCGGCGGTCAGGCCACCGATTCCGGCACCGGCAATCGCGATATTCAGTGAGGACATGAGTAACTCCTGCTCAGGGTTTCGGTTTGTCGGTGAGGAACTTGCCTTGCGGCGCTTCGACATGCTGCTGGCGTCGGGTATTGCCATCGATGCCGCCGGCAATCGCCCATTCAGCGAACATCGTCGGGCCCGGCTCGAAGTCCCGCGGCTGCCATTCGCCAGTCAGTTGGTCTTCGTCGGCGTAGTACTCGACCAGCGCGCCGGCCGGGTTCTTGAAGTACCAGAAGAACGCCGAAGACACAGGGTGCCGACCCGGACCGATTTCCGTTGCCCAGCCGCGGCGGGAAATGTGCATGCCGCCACCGAACACTTCGTGCACATCGCGCACGGTGAAGGCGACGTGGTTCAGGCCGGCGCGAGGGGCGGGCAGTTGCAGCATGAACAGGTCGTGGTGGCCGCCTTCTTCGGCGGTGCGCAGGAACGCCCCGCGATCCGGATAACGGTCAGAGGCCTGGAAACCGAAGCGCTCGTGGTAGAAGGCTTCGCAGGCGTTCACGTCCTTGACGAAAAACACCACATGGCCGACTTCGATCGGCGTGGCGCGGTCGTAGATCGGCGCGGCTTTGTTAATCCGGCCTTTGGTCTGCCAGGTGTTATGGCCGCTGCACTCGATCTCCAGTTCACGCTTGCGGGTCACTTGCAGGCGGATCGCCAGGCCGTTGGGGTCGGTGCAACCGATGCGCCCATCCGCTACGATGAAGCCCGGATCGTTGGCGATTCGTTCGCTATAAAGCTTCAAGTCAGCGTCGCTTTCGACGCCCCAGACCACTTCGCGCACGGTCGACCCGGCTTCGATGGCGGGCGGCAACCCCGCCTTGTTGATGTCGGCGAGCACCACGCGGCAACCGTTGAGGGTTTCGAAGATCACTTCGTCAGGCTGCTCGCTGATTTTCGTCAGGCCCCAGTCGCTGAAAAAACGCACGCTGGTGTCGAGGTCCTCGACGCCGTAGGTGACTTCATCAATGCCTAAAACGCTCATAACCCAACCTCTCGTTGCACACCGGCCCAGGCCAGTGGCTGTTCATTCATGCCCCAATAAAGGCTTTTCTGTTCCATGTACTGCAGGATGCCGAGGCGACCTTTTTCACGGCCCAGACCGCTGTCGCGCCAGCCGCCGAACGGTGTGGAAATCGAGAACTGTTTGTAGGTGTTGATCCACACCGTACCGGCCTGAATTTTTCGGCCCAGCGCCCAGGCGCGTTTGTAGTCGCGCGTCCAGATGCCGGCGGCGAGGGCGTACAGGCTGTCGTTGGCCTGCTCGAGCAATTGCGCTTCGTCATCGAAGGGCATCGCCACCAGAACCGGTCCGAAGATCTCTTCCTGACAGACCTGTTGGCTGTTGTTCAAGCCTTCGAGGATGGTCGGCGGGTAGTAATAACCCTGGTCGTACACGCCGCCGCTCGGACGCTTGCCGCCCAGCAGCAAACGCCCACCTTCGGCCAGTCCTAAAGCAACATAACGCTCCACGGATTCGCGGTGTCCGGCGCTGATCAACGGGCCCATCTGGGTACGTTCATCGGCCGGATCACCGACGCGCAGTTCGGCCGCAGCGGCCACCAGGCGAGACATGAACGGCTCATACAACGCGCGGGCGACGAACAACCGCGAGCCGGCAATGCAGGCTTCGCCCGAAGAACTGAAGATGCCGTACAACACACCCGCCACCGCGTGGTCGAGGTCCGCGTCGTCAAGAACGATGGTCGGCGATTTGCCGCCCAGTTCCAGCGACACCGGCATCATTTTGTCAGCGGCGATGTGGGCAATGTGTTTGCCGGTTTTGGTGCCGCCGGTGAACGATACGCGCTTGACCAGCGGGTGACGCGTCAGCGCATCACCGAGCAGCGAACCCTTGCCTGGCAGCACACTGAGCAGGCCTTTAGGCAAACCGGCGTCCTCGCAGATGCGTGCCAGTTGCAAAGCCATCAACGGGGTGATTTCTGCCGGTTTGATCACCACCGCGTTGCCGGCGGCCAGCGCCGGAGCAACCTTCTGCGCTTCGCTGGCAATCGGCGAGTTCCACGGGGTGATCGCGGCGATCACGCCCATTGGCTCGTACACACTCATGCTGACGAAATCACCACGGGACGGTGTGATGGTTTCTTCGAGGGTTTCACAGGCCGCAGCGAAGAACTGGAAAGTCCCGGCGGCGCTGGCCACCAGGGCACGGGTTTCGTTGATCGGTTTGCCGTTGTCCTGGCGCTGCAATTGCGCCAGTTCTTCGCTGCGCTCACGGATCAGCTCGGCGATGCGGTACAGCACGCTGGCCCGTTCGTGAGGTTTGCGCTGCGCCCAGCCGCTGTGCAAAAACGCCTGATGGGCGCCTTGCACGGCGTCTTCAACGTCGTCGACACTGGCGGCATTCAGCCAGGCGACGGCTTCGCCCGTGGCGGGGTAGCACGTGGCATAACGCTCGCCGCGACCGAGACGCCAGTCGCCGGCAATGCAGATCGGTAAAGTCTGTTCGAGAGTCATCGACTGTCCCCTAAATCGAAATCGCATGGGCGTGGTTGCCCAAGGCGCGGACAACGCTGTAAACGGTCAGCGCCGAGGTCTTCGGGTTGGCCAGCAGCGGCTTGCCACGCAAGCTCAGTTCGAAACCGCCGAAGGCACCGCGGGCTTCGAAGTGATGAACGTTCTCCTCACTCAGCGGGTCGGCGATCAGCGTCACGTGGGTGCGGTCCAGGCCAAGACCGGCCAGCGACAAGGTCGCCGCAACGTTGGCGTTTTTTGGATAGAGCCGTGCCGCTTCCCGGGCGCTGCCCTGAAAAATCACCGTGGCTTCGGTAATGCTGTCCAGATCACAGGCCTGTTCAGCGGGGGTGTTTTTCCAGGCTTTAGCCGGTTTGCGGCCGGTGTAATTGACCGAATCCAGCCCACCGACCTTGGCGGCGGACAAGGCGTCGATGCCGCCGATGGCGCCGGGCAGCAACTCGATGCGGGTCTGACCGCGTTCGGCCGCTGCTTCCAGGCGTTCAACCAGGCCGACTTCGGACAGCGCGCCGACCGAGACGATCAGGCAGGCGATGCCACGTTCCAGCGCGGGCAACACATGTTCTTCGATGGCGCGGTGGCCGGCGCACTCGACCAACAGGTCGGGACGGGCATCGGCCGGCAACGCGGTCAGCACCTGCGGCGGTTGCTTGAAACTAGCCAGCCGCTGGCGGACCAGTTCTTCAGACCCGGCCGAAGCGATGACGTAATCAACGCACAGCTGCGGATCCTTCTCCAACAGTTCGAGCACGCCGACGCCAATGGCGCCGCAGCCGATCATGGTGATATGCAACATGACGAAGTCCTCAGGCCGTGGCTTTTTGCGCTTTGGTTTCGCTGTTGGGCGGACCGGCGAACTGGGTGGCGAAGCTGCCGACGGCGAGCATGTCGACTTCCAGCAGGAACGGGCCGGGTTGAGCCAGCGCGCCGTCGACCACACGACCGAAATCCTTCAGGTCGGTGACCAGGCCGTGGCGCAGGTTCAGGGATTCCGCCAGCTTGGAATAATCCGGCGTGTGCAGGTCGACGTAGCAGTGACGGCTGCCGTAGACCGCGTCCTGAATGTTACGGATCACGCCGTAACGCTGGTCGTTCATGAGCAGAATCACCACGTTGGCCTTCTCTTGCACCAGCGTCGCCAGCTCGCCGAGGTTGAGGATGAAACCGCCGTCACCGGCCAGGGCGAAGACCTTGCGCTCAGGGTCGGTTTCCGCTGCGGCCACGGCGGCGCCGATGCCCATCGACAGGCCCTGGCCAATGCCGCCGCCGAGGGCATGCACGCCGGCGCGCGGGTGGAACAGGGTCAGCAGGCGGTTGCCCCAGATGCTGTTGGACAGCGTGACGTCGCGCACCCAGGAGAAATTGCGGCCGGTGATGGCTTGCAGCTGTTCGACCATGGCCGAGTACGGGCCGAGGTCGGCGATCAATTGGGTGCGGGATTTTTCGCGGACATCCTTGAGTTCGGCGAGGAACGTCGGGTCGATCTGCAGGCGACCTTCCAGACGATCCGCCAGGCCTTCAAGGGCCAGCGCCGAGTCGCCACAGATGAACAGCTCGCTGTTATAGCTGCGACCTTCGATGGCCGGATTGGCGTCGATACGCAAGGTGTTGCGTGGCAATTTCAACGCGTACTTGAAGGTTTCGTTGCTGCGCAGACGGGAACCGGCGATCAGCAAGGCATCGCAGCTTTGCAGGAACTGCTCGACCAATTTGTTTTGCGAGAACGCGCCGAGGCAGCGTTCGTCATCTTCGTTGACCACGCCGCGACCCTGGGTCGAGGTGATCACGCCGACGCCCATGTCCAGCAGGCGTTTGACTTGCGGCCCGGCATGCCGCGCGCCGCCGCCGAGCCACAACAGTGGACGGGTGGTCGTGGCCAGACGCTCGGCCACCAGGTCCAGCGCTTCGGGTGCGGGTACGGCCACTGGAATCGGCAGCGGTGAAAGGTCGGTCGGCATCGTGATAAACGTCGACTGGATGTCGATCGGGATTTCCACGCTGACCGGCCCGGTGGGGGCGGTCAGGGCGGTTTGCACGGCCAGTTTCAGGGTGCTGATCGCGGTTTCAACGCTGCGCACACGGAACGCAGCCTTCGACACCGCCTTGAGCATGGTCAGTTGGTCACGGGCTTCGTGGATGTAGGCGAATTCCTGGTCCAGGTACGGCGTCTCGATCTGCCCGGTGATGTGCAGCAGCGGTGTGCCGGCGGTCAACGCTTCGACCAGGGCGCCAGCGGCGTTGCCGGCTGCGGTGCCGGTGGACGTCAGGCAGACACCGAGGCCGCCGGTGGTGCGGGCATAAGCGTCGGCCATGTTGGTGGCGCCGGCTTCACCGCGAGCCATGACGAAGCGGATGTTTCCGCGAACGGCGAAGGCATCGAGGATCGGCATGTTGTGGATCGAGATCACGCCGAACGCGGCCTTGACGTCGCACTGCTCGAGGAACGCGGTGATGGCAGCGCCAACGGTGACAGTATTTTCATTACGCATGGCGGGACAGGCCTCCAGAAACATCGATATGGCTGCCTGTGGTGTAAGCCGACAGAGGCGAGGCCAGAAACAGGATCGCGCGGGCCGCTTCAATCGGCAGGCCCAGGCGCCCTAAGGGAATGTGTTTTTGTTGAGCAAGCCGGGCGGTCCATTGGGTCCAGTCCAGGTCCCGCTCGTCGCGGGCCTCGAAACGTCGGCGCCATTGCCCGGACTCAACCAAGCCAATGAGGATGCCGTTGACCCTAATGCCCTGACCGGCAAATTCGGTGGCCATCGAGCGCACCAGGTTCATGACCCCGGCGCGAGCGGCCGAGGTGGCGACCATGTGCGGTTCCGGCTGACTGGCCAGCAGCGAGTTGACGCAGACGATGGCCGCGTTCGGCTGGCGTTGCAGCTGTACCATGAAGGCGTGGACCGGGTTGATCACCGAGAAGAATTTCAGGTTCAACTCTTCGGTCCAGGCGCTGTCGGTGGTGTCGGCGAAGGTCGAGACCCTACCTTGCCCGGCGTTGTTGATCAGCACGCTGGCCGGGCCCAATGCAGCCAGACTAGCCGCGGCAAACGCCTTGACCGAGTCCGCATCGAGTACGTTGCAAACATGCGCGAGCAGCCGTGCTTCGGGGAAGCGTTGACGCAACTCGGCTTCGGCGCTGCGCAAGCGGTTTTCGTCCCGGCCGCAAAAGGCCACGGCCGCGCCGGCTTCGAGCAACAACTCGACGCAGGCCAGGCCAATGCCCGAAGAGCCTCCGGTGACAATCGCGGTGCTGTCTTGCAGTTGATAAAGGCTCATTTCAATCCCTCATCAATGCAGTGACGCGGTTCTGACCGTCATGGGCAGCAGCGCTGTTGTAGTTGAGCAGCCGCGACAGTTCGTCGGCGCTACGGCGCACTTGCAGCAGCAACTCGTTGAAGTTGACGTGAGCGATCTGTGCGGTCGGGATCGTGACGCCCAGCGCGGCGACGATCCTGCTCGTCTCATCGCGCACCGGGGCGGCGACGGTCGAGATCGTTGACTCGAAAAAACCTTCGCTGCTGACGAAACCGCGCTGCCGGTCAGCCTGAACCAGGTCGAACAGTTCCATCACGGTTTTCGGCGTGCACGGCGAGAACTGCTCCAGGTGTTCTTCCGGGTACAGCTCACGCAACTCGGCCAGCGACAGGTCTTCGAGCAGAATGCGACCCAGGACAGTGGCGTGGGCGGGCAGGCGAGTGCCGACGTTGACCGCGCTGGAGAACACTGACGGCGGCGAGACCTTGGCCACGTAAACGATCGAACGACCATCGCGCACCACCAGGTTGCTCGGGTAGTTGAGGCGGTCGCACAAACGAGCCAGCAGCGGCTGACCCAGTTCGGTCAGTTCCAGTGAAGCCAGGTATTCAAAGCCCAGGCGCAGCACCGACATGCCCAAGCGGTATTCATTGCCGCTGCGGGTGACGAAACCCATGGTTTCCAGGGTCGTCAGCAGACGGAATATGGTCGAGCGTGGCAGCGCCAGACGCCGGGCCAGTTCCGGCGCGGTCAGCGTGCGATTGCGCCGGCTGAATTCGCAGAGCAGCAGCAGGCCGCGCTCCAGGCCCGGCACGATGTATTTGTCCTGAGCGTCCTTCAGCAGATCTGAATCGTTCATAGAGATGCACCTGTCAGGGATTCTTTAATGGCAAAGGCCAGACGGCCCGCCACGACATAAGGTTGTTCAATAGGGCTGGCATGCCCGGCATCGGCAATCAGGTTGAACGTGGCGCCCAACGCCTTGGCCAGGGTCAGGCAGCTTTCGGGCGCCGTGATGCCGTCGGCTTCGCCGCAATGCACTTCGCAAGGCATCGACAGCGGTGGGTGCCGCAGCAGGTCATCGCTGCACAGCAGTTCAATGGCCTGGCGATAGCCATCGGGATTGAGCCGCGCCATGTTCCACCGCACCCAGGCCAGTGCTTTCGGGCTGGCGGCGGGTGAAAGCATGTAGGGACTGCGTTGCTCGGCCATCTGCTCAATGCTCAGTTGTTCCAGGGCACGCAGGCGTTTGTTGCGCACTTCCTGACGTTGCAAGGCACGTGATGGATGGCCATAGCCTTGGGCAGGGCTGATCAAGACCAGCCGGCTGATCCGTTGCTGCTGCACGCCGCTGGCGAACGCGGTGGCGGTAATCGCGCCCAGGGAGTGACCCACCAGCACACAGCGCTGGATGCCCAGTGCGTCGAGCATCTGCAGCAGCCGTTCGGCGTAGTCCGAAGCGTCGGGGGCCAGCGATCTCAGCGGCGAGGAATCACCGTAGCCGGGAGCGTCCCAGGCAATCACCCGGGAGCTCTGGCCAAGCTCTTGCGCCACCTCTAACCACGACGCCGAGCCCGAGCCGATCCCGTGCAACAACACAATGGCCGGCCCGGCCCCGCATTCGCGAAAGGCCTGGCGAGCGCCTGCGATCTCCAGCGTGCGCACTGGAAAGTTCAGGGCCAGTTGTGCCTGGAGGTCAGCCGTGAGCGGCGGGACGAGATTATCGATGGCGTACGACATGGGTTTATCCGCGCTTGATCGAGGCCAGAGGGTGTTCTGGCGGGTAGGTCGGGGTCAGCGGTTTTTTCGCGCCGAGCATCACGCACATCAGCGCGTCTTCATCGCCGATGTTGATTTCTTCGCGGTACACGCCGGGCGGCACGGAAATCACGTCGCGGTCGGTGAGGATGGTTTCGAAACGCTCACCGTCCTTCTCGATCACCACTTTGAGTTTGCCGCGCAGCACAAAGAACACTTCTTCAACGTCGGTGTGCAGGTGTGGCGGGCCTTCGTGACCGGCCGGAATCACCATGGTGGAGAACGTGAAGTTCTCCGACGGGATGGTGTTCATGTCGGTGCTCACACCCGTGCCGCCGGTGCCGATGTAGCGCATTTGCGCACGACGGAATTTCGGGTCGTAGTCGGCCTGGAACTTCAGCGCGTTCCAGTCGTACTTGCGCGTGTCGTAGCGGGCGATGCGGGTTTTCATCCAGCTTTCGAGATCGCTGCCGGCTGGCTGTTCCCAGCTTTTCGTGGACGTTTGTTGTGCGGATAGATCGGTCATGGCTGTCTCCTGATCAAGGCATGACGAACCCGCCGTTGACCGGCAAGGTTTGTCCAGTGATGAAACGGGCGAGGTCGGACAGCGCGAACAGCACGGCGCCGCTGACGTCTTCGGGAAGTTGCGGGCGTTGAATGGCCCGGTGGTCGTTGTACAAACGGTGACGTGCTTCGGGCACGTAGGCGGTCGCTTCGACCAGCACCAGGCCGGGCGCGATGGCGTTGACCGTGATGTTGTCGGTGCCCAGTTCGCGGGCCAGGCTGCGGGTCATCGCGATGATTGCGCCCTTGCTGGCGACATAGGCCAGCAGGTTGGGCGCACCCCACAGCGGCGTGTCCGACGCCAGGTTGACGATGGCGCCACGACCACTGGCGCGCAGGGCCGGCAGACACGCCTTGGTCATCAACCAGGTGCCGCGCACGTTGACCTGCATGACCTGATCCCAAGTCTCGAGGCTCAGCTCTTCGCAGGTCTTGCCGCCGGAATTGGTGATTGACGCGTTGTTCACCAGGCCGTCGAGCCCGCCGAGCAAGCGGGTGGCTTCAGCCACGCAGGCATCGATCGAATCGGGTTGCGCCAGATCAACCGTCACGCCATGCACGGTCAGGCCTTCGGCGACGAGTTCAGTGGCCGATTGCTGGACGCGTTCGGCAAGAATGTCAGCGATCACCACGTGGGCACCGGCGCGGCCGATGGCCTGGGCAAAGGCATAACCCAATCCGCGGGCGCCCCCGGTGACCAGCACGCGGCGGCCTTCGAGCAAACGATTGAGGGCCGTCATCATTGCGTACTCAGCATGGCTTTGGGCATGTAATGCAGAACGCGTTTCTCGGCCCAGACCACCGCGCCATAGGAGAGCACACCGATCAGCGTGAGCATGACAATGGCGACGAATACGCCCGCGGTGTTGCCCTGACCTTCGGCATCGACCAGCAGGAAGCCCAGGCCCTGGTTACCGCCGACCAGCTCACCGACAGTGACGCCGATCACGGCCAGGGTCGAGGCGATGCGCAAGCCCGAGAACAGCGCAGCCATGGCCGAGGGGAACTCCACCAGGCGGAAGATCTGCCAGCGGCTGGCGTTCATGGTCCGGACCAGGTTGATCATGTCCGGGTCAACGGTGCGGATGGCCGACAGCACGTTGATCATCACCGGGAAGAACACAATCAGGATGGCGATCAGGATCTTCGGGTAGATGGTGTAGCCCAGCCACATCACGAACAGCGGGGCAAAGGCAACTTTGGGGGCGATTTGCAGGGCCAGAATGTAAGGCGACAGCATGGCTTCGGCAGCGGGTGAGAGGCCGAGCGAAACACCGATAGCCACACCGAGCAGAGCACCCAGGCCGAAGCCGACGATGATCTCGAATGCGGTGATCAAGGTGTGTTGCAGCAGGCCGCCGGTTTGCCACATCACCACACTTTCCTGGGCCACGCGGCTCAGGTGCGGCATGACGAATTCAGGCATGCCGAGCAATCCCGGGCCCCATTGCCAGAGCACCAGGAACAGGATCAGCAGGGCAACGCTGCCGAGCATGGAGTTATTGAGGTTTTTCATCGTGTCGTTACCTTGTTGTCACTCGCCGTTATTGCGCAGCTGTTTGGGTGTCGATGAACTGGTTGGTGTACAGGTCGTCGAGCTTCGGTTCCTGGGTGACGATGCCTTCGCTGACATAGAACTTGCGCACTGCTTCCAGCCGCGCCGGATCGATGCGGCCCAGTACGGTTTGATTGGCGTAGACGTGTTCGACGTAGAGCTTGAAGACCTTCTCCAGCGAATCTTCCTTGCCGGCGTAGGCGGGCACGGCTTTGGCGAAGGTGACCGCGGCGGCGCGCGGGTCCTGGATGATGTCGTGCATACCTTGCAGGGTGGCCTGGACCACGCCGCGAACAATCTCCGGGTGCGTCTTGATGGCGTCGTCCGAAGCGAGGATCGCCTGAGCCATGCTCTCGAAAATTTGCGATTGCGGGATCAGTTTGATCTTCACACCGGCTTCTTCGGCGTTGACCACCCAGTCCGGTACGCCCGCCATCGCCTGGGCTTTGTCAGCCGAGAACAACTGCCAGACGCCCGACGGGCCGGCCGCCTGGATACTCACGTCAGTCTTGCTCAGGCCTGCTTTGCGAAGGGAGGCGAGCAAGGCGTAGTAGGTGGTGTCCGAGTAGGACATCACCGTCATGGTTTTGCCCTTGAGGTCCGTGATCGAGTTGATATTTTCGGCGGCGTTGGTGGCAATCATGGTCACACCGCCGGCGCCCAGCACGGCGACGGAGCGCACCGGAATACCGTTGGCCCGCACCACAATCGGGGTATCACCCAGGGCACCGCCGAGCATGGCGTTACCGGCACCGATCTGTTTCGCCACGTCCACACCGCCCTTGGCCGCGATGAAGGTCATGTTCAGGTTCTGGGCGGCGTAGTAACCCTTTTCCTGGGCGATGATCCACGGGGCGAACGCCGGCGAGTTCGGCGGCGCCGGCAACAAGTAGGTCACGTCGGTTGGCTGCGCCTGTGCAGCGAAGGCCATACCCAGACCGAGCGCAATGCCGGTGGCCTGGCTGAAGCGTTGAAACAGAGACTTGAACATGCGTACTCCTGAATCGGTTGATGGCCGCAAGGGCGTTGATCAATGCAGTTCGGTGTCTTCGCCGACTTTCAGCAACTCCATCAGGCGACCGGCCAGCGGACCGATCTCCGGCAGCTTGCGGCGCTCCAGCGGGTTGTCGCGAAACGGCAGGTCGACGTTGATTTCTTCGATGATGGTGCCCGGGCGGGCACTCATGACCAGCAGCCGGTCGGACATGGCGATGGCTTCGATCAGGTCATGGGTAATGAACAGGGCGGTTTTCTTTTCGTCGAACAGCATCCGCGCCATGTCTTGCTGCAGGATCATCTTGGTCTGCGCATCCAGGGCCGAGAACGGCTCGTCGAGGAACAGCACTTGCGGGTCGATGGCCAAGGTCCGAGCCAGGGCCGCACGCTGACGCATGCCGCCCGACAGCTGGAACGGGTAGTGGTCGGCAAAGCCTTGCAGGTGGCAACGATCGAGCAGATCTTTGGCCAAGGCCTGACGCTTGGCGGCCGGTACACCTTGAATTTCCAGACCCAGTTCGACATTGCGACGAATGCTGCGCCATGGCATCAGCAGGTCTTTTTGCAACATGAAAGCGACCTGGCGAACCGGCCCTGTGACCGCTTCACCGCCGACGAACACTTCTCCTTCGGAAGGTCGATACAGGCCGGAGCCCATGTTGAGGATGGTGCTTTTGCCGCAACCGGAAGGGCCGATGATCGACACCACTTCACCGCGGCGAATCTTGAAATTGACGTCGCGAATGGCAAACGGCGCTTCGGATTTTCCTTTGGCCGGGAAATATTTGCCGACATTGCGAAATTCAATTTCGATGGGCTCCAGATCTTCCTTGGGAGCGGGTTTATTCCATTGAGGGGCGATGGCGTACATCTCGTTCACAGCCATTGGGAAGGGTCTCTGGTCTGTTTTATAGGTGATACGGTGTTTAGTGCATGAACAATGCCAGCCGAATGCCAGGTTGAGTTTTTGTTTAAAAAACCTTGTTTATTAATGGGTTGTGATGTTTTTGAGGTTTTTGGCGTGTTTCATATACGAAACGTGGTTTCTTGTATGGCACGAAATTTCACATCGAATGTGCATGCCATGGGAAACGACGAGGAAGAAGGGGTTGTGGAGGTAACGCGGAGAGGGGAGAAATAGAGGATTTTGTTTTACATGTGAAACGAGGGGGCGGCTTTTTGCATTCTGGGTCGGGATTATTGTTGTACTTTCGGGCCTCATCGTCGGATCGCCGCCCGGAGCAAGCTCGCTCCGGGCGGCGTTCCGACGAAGGCGGCAGCACAAGCACAGACATTTTCAGATCAGTCTATCGCCCGCTAAACACCGCCGGCCGTCGCTCGGCGAAGGCCGCCAGCCCTTCAGTGAAATCGGCGCTCTCACAGGCCTGTCGCCGCAGTTCCGCAATCTGCTCCATCGCCTGCACGGGCATCGGTTGCAGGTCTTCCAGAATGCGCAATTGCTCCTTCACCGCCGCAATGGCCAGGGGCGCTTTGGCGGCGATGCCTTGGGCTATTCCGAGCGCAGTCGATTCCAGCGAGTCGCTGTCGACCAGCCTGTTCACCAAACCAAATCTTTCAGCGCGTTCGGCATCAAGTTTCTGCGCCGTGAAGAACATTTCCTTCAGCACATGAATCGGCAAATTGTTGAAGAACCGCAGCAACCCGCTGGTGGTGTAGGGCAGGCCGATGTTGGCCGGGGTCATCGCGAAGCTGACGCTGTGATCGGCAACGACCAGGTCGCAGCTCATGGCCAGGTCGACCGCTCCGCCCCATACCGAACCGGAAATCAGGGCGATCACCACGCCGGGGTAGGCGCGGATGCGGCGCAATACCTGTTCGAGGGGTTTGCCGTAGGCAATCGGGTCGCGGTCGTGTTGCAGTTCGCGTATGTCGTGGCCGGCGCTCCACACCGGCTGGCCCACTTCGCTGCCGAGTATCACCACGGGGACGCGTTGGGAGGCGAGGGCGGCGAGGCTTTCGTCGAGGGATGCCAGCAACTGCGCGCTGAGGGCGTTGCGGTGGGTGGAGTTGCTGAACACCACCCGCGCGATGCGTTCATCGACGATGTTGACGGTCACGGTGGCGGAGGAAGTTGGGTTCATTGTGCGGTTCCTGTTGATTGTGCGGGCGAGTCGTCGGTGTCCTGGAACACGACCTTGGCGGTGAGCAGCGCGTTGATCGATGCGGCATCGAAACCGGCTTCGCGCAGGACTTCGACGGTGTGTTCGCCCAGCAGCGGCGGGGGACGGCTGGCGGCGCCGTCGGTGGCGCTGAACACCGGTGTCACTACCTGACGCAATGCGCCAAGTGTCGGGTGTGTGAGTGTCTCGGTCAGTTGGCTGTGCAGCACTTGCGGGTCGTCGAACACTTCGTCGAGCGTGTTGATCGGACCGGCGGGCAATCCTGCCTCGACGAACAGCGTGGTCCATTCGAGTTTGCTGCGGGTTTTCAAGCGGCTTTCCAGAATCTCCCGCAACTCGTCACGCCGTTCGACGCGTGCTTCGTTGGTAGCAAATCGCGGGTCATCCGGCAACTCGGGTAAATCGAGCAGCACGCACAAACGCCCCCACATGGCCGAGGTGATCGGCGCCAGATTCAGCGGACCGTCCAGCGTCTGGAACACGCCATAAGGCGCAATCACCGAATGCGCATTGCCGGTACGACGCGGCACATCACCCAGGCTGAGATAGCGCTGGCCGTGCACACTCAACAGCCCGACCAGACTGGCTAGCAACGACGTGCTGACGTGCTGGCCTTGCCCGGTCGACGAGCGTTCCAGCAGGGCCGCCAACACCGCCGTCACCAGCCACATGCCCGAGGTCAAATCGCCGATGGCGGTGCCGGTACGCGTCGGGTCGCCATCGACGAAACCGGTCAGGCTCATCAGCCCCGAATAACCTTGGGCAATCTGGTCGAAACCCGGCCAGCTGCTCATCGGCCCGTCCGCGCCAAAGGCGTTGATGCTGCCCATGATCAGTCGCGGGTTGCGGGCTCTGAGTACGTCATAACCGAGCCCCATACTCTCCAGCGTGCCGGGTTTGAAGTTCTCGATGACGACGTCGGCGTCATCGATCAGCCGCTGGATCGTGGCCAATCCCTGGGGATTGCGGAAGTCGATGCACAGGCCGCGCTTGTTGCGGTTACACGACAGGTAGTAAGTGCTCACGCCCCGGTCGAACGGACCCCAGGTGCGGCTCATGTCGCCGGTCGGGCCGGGCTCGACCTTGATCACATCAGCCCCGAGGTCTGCCAGCACCATGGTGCAGAACGGCCCCGACAGCGCGCGACTCAGATCAACAATCTTCACGCCTTGCAACGCTTGCATAGGGTTCTCCAGTGAATGGTCAGGTGCGTGTTATTGCGGCAAGGTTTGATCACGGGTTTCGACGGCAAACGGCAGGATCAGAATGCCGACCACAAAGGCCGCGGCCGTCCAGGCGATGGGCGCGCCGAGCGAGCCGTACCAGTGAATCGCCGCGGCCAGCAGGAAGTTGACGCCGGCGCCGATGAAGCGGCCGACCGAGGCATTGAAGGCGAAGGCCGTGGCGCGGATCCGGGTCGGATACTGCTCGGGCAGCCAGAGGGAGAAAATCGCGAAGTTGCCGCCGAAGAAACCGAGGAACACCAGCGACACCATGAACAGGTGAAGGCCATCGTCCATATAGAACACCCAGCCGAACGCGACGATGATCGATGCCGCCATGCCGGCGAAATAGATGCCCAGCGCAACCCGCCGGCCCAGTCGTTCGGCCAGCCAGGGCGCCACGAGGCAACCCAGAATCGTGCTGAGCGACAGCACCGCCGCGCCGATGGAGGCAAGGTGCACCGCGCCGACGTGATCGATACCCGCCTGGGTAGCCAGCGTGACGACGGCCGTCGCTTCGTACACCGAGCCGGCCCACAAGCCGACGATGGCGACCCCGACCAATAAAGAGCTGGTCAGCGTGCGACGCCGAAAGGCCGGTGCAAAGATTTCCCACCACGACGCGCGGGTTGCAGGCTTCAACTCGGGCGTTTTGATGTTGAGCGCAGGCTTGCGCACCTGGCCCGGCTCTTTCACTTTCAGCGCGGTATAGATCGCAATGAACGCCGGGAACAGACCGCAGAGAAACATCACGCGCCAGCCATAGGTAGCGCCGACGGTGTAGTTCAGCAGCGCGGCAATGAAGAAGCCAAAGTAGTAGCCGGTTTGCAGATAACCCGCGCCCATCTTGCGCCGGTCTTCCGGCCAGCTCTCGGCGACATAGGTGCCGGCGAGTGCCCACTCGCCGCCGACGCCGATCCCGGCGATCAGCCGGAACGCCGCCAACTGCCAGATGTTCTCCGAGAACGCTGCCGCGCCGGTAAACAGGGAGTAGACCAGGATGCTGGCGGCGAGCATTTTCACCCGGCCAAAGCGGTCGGCGAGCGGCCCCCAGATGAACGACATCCCCCAGCCGATCAGAAACAACCCGAACGTGATCGACCCGTACATGGCGATGTTGGTGGCGGTGGGCTCAATGCCCGAGGCGGGCAGCAGCTCGGTCAGGGCAGGAATCAGAACCAGGGCGAAGATCACCGAATCCACCCCATCCAGAACCCATCCCACGTAGACCGTCCAGAAGCCACGAATCTGCTCGCGGGTCAGGGGCGTCTTGATGGGCTTCACGCTCGTTGCTGATGCTGTTAATGCTCTAGACATTAAGATCTCCCATTGACCTTGATCAGGCCTATAGAAGCGCTGCTTGCCGGTGACGGCCGTTGGCGCTTCGTTTGTTGTGAGACGAGTCTAGGCGTCGTATCTCATAAGCTTCAAATATGATATTCCTCTGCTTCCATCGGAAAGTTATATGGCTTTGGAGGGATGCATGGACCTGCGCCAGCTGCGGTATTTCATCAAAGTGGTCGAGTGCGGCAACATCACCCGCGCCAGCGAAGCGCTGCATATTGCGCAGCCTGCGATCAGCCAGCAGATGCGCAATCTGGAACTGGACATGGACATGCAACTGCTCGAGCGCAGCGTGCATGGCGTGGTTCCTACGGCGGCGGGGCAGACGCTGTATCGGCATGCCATCGAACTGGTGCGTCAGGCCGACGGCACCCAGGAACTGCTGCGTCAGGACGCCGAATTCCCGCAAGGCAAAGTGTCGGTCGGCATGCCGTCGAGTACCGCACGCATGCTGGCGATTCCGCTTGCGCGCACGATTCGCAGTCGCTATCCGGGCATCAAGCTGGAGTTGATCGATGCACCGAGCGCCGACCTTGGACGCCTGATCACGGTGGGGCGGGTGGCGTTGGCGGTGAATGTCGATGCGGTGGAAACCCGTGGCATGGCCATGCAGCGGCTGTTCACCGAAACGCTGTACCTGGTGGCGTGGCCCGAATTTTCATTACCGGATGGACCGGTGTCGATCGAGGCGTTGGCGAAGATGCCGCTGGTGCTGCCCTGTGCGCCGAACACGATTCGCAGCCGGGTCGAGTCGGCGTTCCAGGAGGCTGGCCTGCACTGTGAGGTTGAGTTCGAGGCCAACTCCACGGACCTGCTGTTCTCGGCCGTCCTGGCCAAACTGGGCGTGACGATCCTGCCGTGGGCGGCCGCCCACGTTGAACTTGAGCAACACAGGCTCAAGCTGGCCAGGATTGATCATCGACTGTTTACCCGTGATCTTTCGCTGTGCTGGCATGACACGGTCGTCGAGAGCAACGCCGTGCAAAAGGTCAAAGCGACTATTTTTGAACTGTTCAAAGACTTCGGGCGGCAGCCGGGGTGGGCGGCTGGACGATGACGTTGTGAGGGCTGCCTTTTGTCGGTGTGCCTGAACCGGACTCGCGATCGGTTGATCCATGTAGAAGGACTCATTCACCGATTGAGGAACTCAAACCATGCAGCCCAAGGCACACCAGCGATACGACCTGATGCTGCTGATGCTGTTTGTGTTGATCGTCGTGGTGTCGGGTTATTCACCCCGCAGCCGAGTGGATTGGACACTGGAAAACCTGTTGGTGCTGTTTTTGGTGGGCGCGCTGGTGGCTGTCTCCGGCCGGTTTCGCCTGTCGGCTGTTTCCATCAGCCTGGTATTCGTTTTCCTGTGCATTCACGAGCTGGGTTCTCACTACACCTATGCCAAGGTGCCGTATGACCAATGGTGTTCAGCCTTGACTGGGGTCAGCTTCGATACAACGCTGGGGTTTCATCGCAATCATTTTGATCGGCTGGTCCATTTGAGTTACGGGCTGTTGATGGTCTATCCCATTCGAGAAGTGTTGGTGCGACTGACGCCGTTACGGGGTTTCTGGTTGGTGTTTATGGCGTTGAACATCATTCTGTCGACGTCGGCCATTTACGAACTGGTGGAATGGTTCGGTGGCGCCTACCTGGGCGACGACACCTCGCGTGCCTTCGTCGGCGCGCAGAACGATCCTTGGGATTCACAGAAAGACATGGCGCTGGCGGTGGCAGGCGCCTTCGTCAGCGAGTGCGTGGTTTTGCTGTGCCAGCAAAAGCGCGCCGTTCCTCAGGCCGAGCAACCGTTTTAAATCACCCGATAAGAAAAACCGATACCCGCTTAAGGATTTCCCAGAGGCGGGGCAGGCACCTGCGGCTTTAGAGTCACGCCCAACATTCGAATGTCGGGTGGCCTCCTGGTCGGCAACCCTTCCAAGCCTGTCGGAATTTCTACAAAAATAAGAAGGTGAAAGCATGAGTAACGAAACGGTCGATATCAAAGCGTGGATCGACAACCGGCCGGTTGCCCGATACCAGTGGCTCATCATGAGCCTGTGCTTTTTCATTGTTCTGTTCGATGGCTTCGACGTCGCGGTCATGGGGTTTATCGCCCCTTCGCTGATTCAGGAGTGGGGGCTGTCCAAAGCGGCGTTTGGCCCGGTGATGAGCGCTGGAATGGTCGGTCTGGCCATCGGTGCCTTGACGGCCGGCCCGTACGCCGATCGTTTGGGACGCAAGAAGGTGCTGTTGTTTGCCGTGACCGGTTTCAGCGTACTGAGCCTGGCGTGTGCGTTTGCCCGCAATCCCTATGAACTGGCGGCCTTGCGCTTGTTGACTGGCGTGGCGCTGGGCGCCGCGTTGCCCAATACCACCACGCTGCTGTCCGAATACCTGCCTGAGCGCAATCGTTCGCTGTTCATCACCATTATGTTCACCGGATTCAACATGGGCTCGGGGATGGGCGGTTTGCTCGCGGCCTGGCTGATTCCGAGCCACGGCTGGCAATCGGTGCTGCTCGCCGGGGGGATTCTGCCGCTGATGCTGCTGCCATTTCTCTGGCTGCTGTTGCCTGAGTCGGCACGATTTCTGGCCGCTCGCAATGCGCCGGCCAGCCAGATCGCCAAGGTGCTGAACAAGTTGGGCGGGACTTTCACGGCAACCACTGCGTTTACGATTGCCGAACCCCAGGTTCAGCACAAAGCGCCAGTGCGCATGCTGTTCACTGAGCCTTATCGCTTCGGCACCCTCGCACTCTGGTTGACCTACTTCATGGGGCTATTGGTGATTTACCTGACCATGGGCTGGATGCCGACGCTGTTGCGCGAAGGCGGTCTCTCCATCGAACGGGCGGCCACCATCACCGGCCTGTTCCAGATCGGCGGCACCGTCGGGGCGATCGTGGTCGGCTGGGCCATGGACCGGCGCAATCCGAACACGGTTATTGCCACCTCTTATGCCCTGGGCGGCGCGTTTATTCTGCTGCTGGGGGCGTTCAGCCTGGAGTCGAGCCTGTTGGCGTTTGGCGTGATTGCCGCGGGTTTCTGCATGAGCGGTGCACAGACCGGTCTCAACGCGTTCGCCCCCGGTTACTACCCGACCGATTTCCGCGCCACCGGTGTGAGCTGGATGCTCGGCATCGGCCGCTTCGGGGCTATCTTTGGTTCTCTCATCGGCGGCGCGGTGCTCAGCCTCGGTCTGGGCCTGCCGTTGCTCTTCGCTATGTTGGGCTTGCCGGCCTTCATCGCGGCACTGGCGATCCTGGCCAACGGTCATGCGCGGCGCCGGGTCAGTCAGACATTGCTGACGCAATAATCTTTTTCGTACAAAGGAACTCGTCATGGCACGCATCATTGGTGGCCTCGCTGTATCTCACACTCCCACGATAGGCTTCGCGGTCGATCACGATAAACAGAATGAGGCGGCCTGGGCGCCGATTTTCGAAGGCTTCGAACCGATCAAGGTCTGGTTGAAGGAGCAGCAACCGGATGTGTTGTTCTACATCTTCAATGACCATGTGACGTCGTTTTTCTTCGACCACTACGGCGCGTTTTCCCTTGGGGTCGACGAGCGTTACGAGGTCGCCGACGAGGGCGGCAATCCACGCTCGCTGCCTTCGATCGGCGGGCATGCGGCGCTGTCGCGGCACATCGGCGAAAGCCTGATGGCCGACGAATTCGACATGAGCTTCTTCCGCGACAAGCCGCTGGACCACGGCTTCTTCTCGCCGATGTCTGCGCTGTTGCCTTGCACACCTGACTGGCCGGTGGAGATCGTGCCGCTTCAAGTCGGCGTGCTGCAATTCCCGGTGCCCAGCGCGTTGCGTTGCTACAAGTTGGGGCTGGCCTTGCGGCGGGCGATTGAAAGCTACCCCGAGGACCTGAAGGTGGCCATCGTCGCCACCGGTGGCGTGTCCCATCAGGTGCATGGCGAGCGGTGCGGTTTCAACAACCCGCAGTGGGATGAGCAATTCATTGATCTGCTGGTCAACGACCCGGTGCGCCTGACTGAAATGACCCTGGCTGAGTTCGCCACCCTCGGCGGCCTGGAGGGCTCAGAGGTGATCACCTGGCTGATCATGCGCGGTGCGTTGTCGGCCACGGTGAAAAACCTGCATCAGGACTACTACTTGCCGTCGATGACCGGCATTGCAACTTTGCTGCTGGAGAACCAGGACCGGCCCGTTCCTGCCGAGGTCAACGCACGGCACTTGCAGCATATGCAGCACCAGTTGGCCGGCATCGAGAAACTCGAGGGGACGTATCCGTTCACTCTGGAGCGCAGCGCCAAAGGTTATCGCCTCAACAAGTTTCTGCACCGCATGATCGAACCCGAGTGGCGTCAGCGCTTTCTTGAGGCGCCCGAAGCGCTGTTCGATGAAGGCGGGCTGAGCGACGAGGAACGCGATCTGCTGCGACGTCGCGACTGGCGCGGGTTGATCCATTACGGAGCGATCTTCTTCGTTCTGGAAAAACTCGCTGCGGTCCTCGGGATTCCCAATCTGCAGGTCTACGCGGCGATGCGTGGGCAGAGCCTGGAAGAGTTCATGAAAACCAGAAACCAGCAGGTGCTGTATTCGGTGGCGGGCAAAGCCCCTCGCTGATCATTCGGGGCTCAACGCTCCAACAGTCTTGGGCGGCTCATTCTGAGCCGCCATCGCAACGAATTTGATTGACCTCACTGTGCTCGGCACTTCCGGGCGCAGGGCATTTCTTTACCCAAAAATCGGAAAACAATAACAATGAAAATCACCGTTAATCATCGAATCCTCTTCACGCTGGCCGTCGTATCCGCGCTGCCTGTGGAGGGCTCGGCTGCAGGTTTTCTGGACGATGCCAGCGCGAACCTGAACCTGCGCAACTTCTACATCAACCGCAACTTCACCAACCCGGCCTACCCACAGGGCAAGGCCGAGGAGTGGACCCAGAGCTTCATCCTCGACATGAGGTCCGGTTTCACTCAAGGCCCGGTTGGCTTCGGGGTGGATGCGTTGGGGCTGTACTCGGTCAAGCTCGATGGCGGTAAAGGCACGGGCGGTACGCAATTGTTGCCGATCGATGGTGACGGGCGTCCTGCCGACGACTTTGGCCGACTGGCGGTGGCCGGGAAAATGAAAGTAGGGAAAACCGAATTGAAGGTCGGTGAATGGATGCCGGTGTTGCCGATCCTGCGTTCCGACGATGGCCGCTCACTGCCGCAAACCTTCCAGGGTGGGCAGATCACCTCGCAGGATATCGACGGCCTGACCCTGTACGGCGGTCAGTTCCGCCAGAACAGCCCGCGCAACGATTCGAGCATGGAAGACATGTTCATGCAGGGTAAAACCGCGTTCACCTCTGATCGTTTCAACTTCGTCGGCGGCGAATATAGCTTCAATGAAAAACGCACGATGATCGGTGTGTGGAATGCCGAGCTCAAAGACATTTACCAGCAGCAGTACCTGCAACTCGTCCACAGTCAGCCGCTCGGCGCCTGGACCCTGGGCGCGAATCTGGGTTACTTCTGGGGCCGCGAGGACGGCAGCGCCCGCGCCGGCGACCTGGACAACCGCACCTTTTCGGCGCTGCTGTCGGCCCGTTATGGCGGCAACACGTTCTACGTCGGCCTGCAGAAACTCAGCGGCGATGATGCGTGGATGCGGGTCAACGGCACCAGCGGCGGCACCCTGGCCAACGACAGCTACAACAACAGCTACGACAACGCCCGGGAGAAATCCTGGCAGCTGCGCCATGACTACAACTTCGTCGCCCTTGGCGTGCCCGGTCTGACTTTGATGAACCGCTACATCAGCGGTGACAACGTGCACGTGGGGGCGGTCAGCGATGGCAAGGAATGGGGTCGTGAATCGGAACTGGCTTACACGGTGCAGAGCGGCACCTTCAAGAACCTCAACATGCGCCTGCGCAACTCCAGCATTCGCCGCGATTACAGCACCAACGAGTTCGACGAAAACCGCTTGATCGTCAGCTATCCCATCAATCTGTTCTAAAGCCAAGCTAAACGGCGTGCCTTAACACGAACTTTGTAGCAGCTGGCGAAGCCTGCGTTCGGCTGCGAAGCAGTCGTAAAACCTGAATGCACGGTCTTCCTGAAACACCGCATTGTCTGATTTCACGACTGCTGCGCAGCCGAACGCAGGCTTCGGCAGCTGCTACAGGTCGCGTGTGCCTTGGCTACATGGCTGCCTGCTCGCGGATCACCCGACGAATCATGTCCATCAGGGCTTGAGCCACCGGTGAATGCAGGCAGCCGTTGCGGTAGGTCAGGCCGATGGCCCGGGTGGTCTGTTTCAGCACCAGCGGCAGGATGCACAGCTCGCCGGAGGCAATCTCCTGTTCCAGCTGGTGAGCGGAGACTGCCGCGAGCATGTCCGAGCGCAGCAACAGGCCACGAATGATTGCCATATCGCCGCTTTCCACCACGGGTCGCGGCGCAGCGATGCCGAACCCGGTGAAACAGTCATCGAGCATTTGACGGGCCGGTGAACCGGCGCGGGGCAGCACCCATTGGGCGCCGCTGAGTTCATCGTGCAGGTCGGTTTTCGAATAAAGCGGATGACCCCGTCGTGCCAGCACCACCATTTCTTCCGTGAGCAGTGACTCGCCGACGAGGTCGCTGGCATAAGCCGCCGAGCGCAATGCACCGAAAATGAAATCTACATCGCCAGCGCGCAATTCGGTCGCGAGCAGATCGAAAGGGCTTTCGTTGGTGATCACCTGGATACCCGAATGCTCGGCCATCAGACGCACGATGGCTTCGGGCAATATCCGCGTGCGGCCCAAGGGCAGGGCGCCGACATGCACTACGCCTTGCAGGGCGCCGCGGATGGCGGTGATGTCGGTCTCGATGTGACGCAATTCGTTCAGTGCCCGGCGGATCGGGAACAGGATTTCATGGCTGGCACGGGTCGGCTGCAACCCGCGAGGCGTGCGCTCGAAGAGGCTTTGACCGCAGCCACTTTCCAGCACCTTTAGGGTCGAGCTGACGGCGGGTTGGCTCAGGCCGAGGAGGCTGGCCACGGTCTGCATGTGGTGGGTTTCACAGAGTTTGACGAACACTTGCAGGCGCCTGGCCTGGAACAGATAAAGCGGCTCGACCGCCTGTTTTTCCCCTGAGCCCAACAGCTTCGGCACGGTGTCCAGTTCTGCCAGCACGCGCCGTGCCCGGGGCAACAATCGCTCGCCAAAGTCGGTCAATCGCATGCCGTTGGCGTGCCGTTCGAACAAGGGCACGTCAAGCCGGGTCTCCAGTTCGGAAATCGACCGGGTCACCACCGACTGAGCGCGAAACAGGGCGACAGAAGCTTTGGAAACGCTCCCGTGATCGGCCACCCGGACGAAGGCCCGTACGTGCATCAGGCTGGGAAGTTCACTGGGTTCCATGGGGCTCATGCTCTGAAGGTCCGCGTATGAGCCGGACTATGCCGTTGCCCTGATAGGGTGGCAATAAAAAAAACGCATACCTCGAACACTCGAACGCATTACTCCGCTGGCGGGTCGCAGTGCGATGCTCTTTCGAAACGCAGGAGGAGTACCCGCAATGATCGAGTCACCGAAAAACGCGCTGGTCGTCAGCGCACACTCTGCCGATTTCGTCTGGCGTGCGGGCGGTGCCATCGCGCTGCATGCGCAGCAGGGATACGCCGTGCACATCGTCTGTCTGTCCTTCGGCGAGCGTGGCGAGTCCGCCAAGCTGTGGCGCAAGGGCGACATGAGCGAACAGAAAGTCAAAGCCGCACGCCGCGAAGAAGCCCAGGCCGCCGCCGATATTTTGGGCGCCAGCGTCGAGTTCTTCGACATCGGCGACTACCCGATGCGCGCCGATAAAGAAACGCTGTTCCGCCTGGCCGATGTGTTTCGCAAGGTCCAGCCGGAATTCGTCCTCAGCCACTCGCTGAAAGACCCCTACAACTACGATCACCCACTGGCCATGAACCTGACGCAAGAGGCACGCATCATCGCCCAGGCCGAGGGCTACAAACCGGGCGAGAAGATCGTCGGCGCACCGCCGGTGTACAGCTTCGAACCGCACCAGCCCGAGCAATGCGAATGGCGCCCCGACATTTTTTTGGACATCACCGAAGTCTGGGACAAAAAGTACGCTGCCATCCAGTGCATGGCCGGTCAGGAACATCTCTGGGAGTACTACACCCGCGTCGCCCTGCAACGCGGCGTGCAAGCCAAACGCAACGTCGGCATCACCTCCGGCCGCAACATCGTTTATGCCGAGGGCTACCAGAGCATCTTCCCGCGCGTGACGGAGAATCTGGCATGAGCGAACTGATCGGAAAAACCGGCATCGTGGTCCGTAACATCGACAGGGCCGAGGCTGCGCTTGTCGATGAGCTGAGTCGCTACGGTGTCGCCACCATTCATGAGTCGCAGGGGCGCAAAGGGCTGCTGGCATCGTCGATCAGGCCGATTCAACAGGGGACCGTGATCAGTGGTTCGGCGGTCACGGTGCTGGTAGCACCCGGCGATAACTGGATGTTCCATGTGGCCGTCGAGCAATGTCGCCCGGGGGATATCCTGGTGGTTGCCCCGAGCTCGCCGTGTACCGATGGCTACTTCGGCGACCTGCTGGCGACCTCGCTCAAGGCGCACGGTGTGCGCGCATTGGTGATCGACGCCGGCGTGCGGGACACCCACACGCTGCGTGAAATGGGCTTCCCGGTCTGGTCCCGCGCCATCAGTGCCCAGGGCACGATCAAAGAGACACTGGGCTCGGTCAACCTTCCCATCGTTTGCGCCGGTCAGTTGGTTCACCCGGGCGATGTCGTTGTCGCCGATGACGATGGTGTGGTCATCGTGCGTCGCGACGAAGTCCCGCAAGTCGTCGAAGCCAGCCGCGCACGCGCCGATCTGGAAGAGCAGAAAGCCCTGCGCCTGGCCAAGGGTGAGTTGGGGCTCGACATCTACAACATGCGTTTGCGTCTGGCCGAAAAGGGTTTGCGCTACGTCGACAGTCTCGACGACCTCGGAGACTGAACATGGGACAGACACGCATTCCCTGCCTGCTGATGCGCGGGGGGACGTCGAAAGCGGCTTACTTCCTGGCCAGCGATTTGCCGGAACAACCGGTGCTGCGCGACCGTGTGTTGCTGGCGGTGATGGGGTCGCCGGACGGTCGTCAGATCGATGGCATCGGTGGTGGCGACTCGCTGACCAGCAAGGTGGCAATCATCAAGCCGTCCACCCGTGCCGAGGCCGATGTCGATTACCTGTTCGCGCAAGTGCTGGTCGAGGAACCTCGTGTCGATTACGGCCAGAACTGCGGCAACATCCTCGCCGGCGTCGGGCCGTTCGCCATCGAACGTGGGCTGGTGAAGGTCACAGGCGCCATCACCCCGGTGCGGATCTTCATGGAGAACACCGGGCAGATAGCAGTGGCGCATGTGCCCACGCCCAATGGTTTAGTCAGCTATTCAGGTGGGGCGCGGATCGATGGAGCGCCAGGTTATGCCGCACCGTTGATCGTCGAGTTCGAGGATGTCGCCGGCTCCAGTTGCGGAGCGCTGCTGCCGACCGGCAATGTTGTGGATGTGTTCGACGGTGTCGACGTCACCTGCATCGATAACGGCATGCCGGTGGTGCTGATCCGCGCTGAAGATTTGGGTTGCAGCGGTTATGAGCGCCCTGAACAACTGGATGCCGACACGAAACTGAAAGCCCGGCTCGAATCGATCCGCTTGCAGGCCGGACCGCAGATGAGTCTGGGTGACGTGAGCCGGCGCAATGTTCCAAAAATGTGCCTGGTTGCACCCGCCCAAGCGGGCGGGGCGCTGAGCACCCGCACCTTCATTCCTCATCGTTGCCACACCAGCATCGGCGTGTTCGGGGCGGTCAGTGTTGCGGCTGGCTGCTTGATCAAGGGGAGTGTGGCGGCGGGTCTGGCCAGGGTCGATGCGGGGGAAGTGAAGCGGCTCTCGGTCGAGCACCCTACGGGGGAGTTCACCGTGGAGCTGCGCCTGCAGGACGGGCAGTTGGCGGGTTGCGGGTTGATGCGCACCGCGCGGCTGCTGTTCGAGGGTGTCGTGTGCATCCCCGACAGCCTCTGGTCCGCTAATCCTTAACGCGATCTGTAGCAGCTGGCGAAGGCTGCGTCCGGCTGCGCAGCAGTCGTAAACCCGGCTTGCAAGGTCTTCCTGAAACACCGCGAGTTCCGATTTTACGACTGCTTCGCAGCCGGACGCAGGCTTCGGCAGCTGCTACAAGGGGAGCCTTCGTGATAGGTCATCGTGAGATAGACTCAACAGCGAACATCCGACAGTGGGAGTGACAGCTGTGGCGGAACTCAGATGGACTCGCTGATCACAGCCGCAGCGCAGGCGCTGGCGGCGGGTGATCCGCTCGGCGCGCTGAACCGGGTCGCGTTGCGCGACGATGCGCCGGCGCTGGCGTTGCGTGGTATTGCGATGGCGCAACTCGGCGATCTGGTGCGAGCCAAGGCGCTGGTGCAGAGGGCGGCGCGGGCCTTCGGGCCGAAGGAGGCCTTGGCTCGGGCGCGGTGCGTAGTCGCCGAGGCCGAGATCGCGCTGGCCTCCCGGGAGTTGGGCTGGCCGGTGAAGGCACTTGAGTCAGCGCGAGTGACGCTTGAGACGCACGGCGATCGAGTGAACGCCGCTCATGCGCGGTATTTGCAGATTCGGCGTTTGCTGCTGATCGGGCATCTCGAGGAGGCCGACGTACTGCTCGCCGAGCTTGACCCCGCCCCATTACCGCCAGCATTGCGCGCCGCCCACGAACTGGTCGTGGCGGGGATCGCGATGCGACGACTCGAGACGAACAAGGCGCGGTCTGCACTCACAAGAGCCGAGCACGCCGCGCGCGACGCCGATATTCCTGCGCTGACGGCCGAGGTGGAAAACGCTGCCCTTGCCCTGAACACGCCCGTCGCGCGTTTGATTGCCCATGGCGAAGAACGGCCTCTGTTGCTGGATGAGGTTGAAGCGTTGCTTGCGTCCACGTCGCTGGTCGTGGACGCCTGTCGCTACGTGGTGCGTGGCACCGGCATGTCGGTGTCCCTCGCCACACGCCCGGTCTTGTTCGCCCTCGCACGGGCACTGGCCGAAGCGTGGCCGGCCGACGTGTCGAGGGAAACGCTGATTACCCGGGCCTTTCGTTTGAAGCACGCCGATGAGTCACTTCGTGCGCGGTTGCGAGTCGAAGTCGGGCGGTTGCGTGCGGCGCTGAAACCCTTGGCCGGCGTGACTGCAACTAAACGCGGGTTTGCGCTGGTGTCGCTGGTTGCCTCCGACGTTGTGGTGCTGGCGCAACACGTCGAAGAGAAGCACGGGTCGGTGTTCGCTTTCCTCGTCGACGGTGAATCGTGGTCGAGCTCGGCCCTGGCACTGGCCCTCGGTGCCAGCCAGCGCACGGTGCAACGGGCACTCGACGAACTGACCCGCGCGGGCAAGGTGCAGTCGTTCGGTCGCGGCCGGGCACGTCGCTGGATGACCCCGCCGGTGCCGGGTTTCGCGACGACCTTGTTACTCCCGGTGCCGCTGCCGGGTGACTAGGATGAACGCCACCCACCCGTAACGAGGAATGCCAACATGAAACAGTCAGCAGCCAAAATCCTTCGTGAATATGGACCCTTTGCCGGTGTCGACAAGGTGCATGGCGTCACCTGGGACGGCCGGCACGTGTGGTTTGCCACCGGCGATAAACTCAACGTCCTGGACCCTGAAAGTGGCAAGACACTGCGTTCAATCGATGTCGCCGCCCATGCCGGCACCGCCTTCGACGGCCAGCACCTGTTCCAGATCGCCGAGGACCGCATCCAGAAAATTGACCCGCAGACCGGCCGTGTACTCGCGACTATTCCGGCGCCTGGCGACAGTGACTCAGGGCTGACGTGGGCGGAAGGGACGCTGTGGGTCGGCGAGTATCGGGATCGCAAGATTCATCAGATCGATCCCGAGACCGGCGCGATTCTGCGCACCCTTGAATCCAACCGTTTCGTCACCGGGGTGACCTGGGTCGAGGGGCAGCTTTGGCATGGCACCTGGGAAGAAGACGAGAGTGAGTTACGCCATATCGATTCGACCACCGGCGAGGTGTTGGAGAGCGTGAAGCTGCCGGTCGGCGTCGGGGTGTCGGGGCTTGAATCGGACGGCGGCGATCAGTTTTTCTGCGGCGGCGGCGGCGGCGGCAGTGGGAAGGTGAGGGCGGTGCGGCGCCCCAAATGAGGCGCCGCTCAATCACTCACGGCGCGCCAAACAACATCGTCCAATAAACGCCTTCATCGCTACGCGCGTCCGCCGCATAGGCTGCGCCCATCTGGGTAAACATCGGGTTCATCAGGTTGGCGCAATGCCCGGGGCTGGCCAGCCAGCCCGACATTGCCTTGCTCGGTGAACCCTGGCCGGCAGCGATGTTCTCGCCGATCTGCCGGCCACGGAAACCAGCGGCCCTGGCCCTGTCCGCGGGCATGTCACCGTCGGGGTCCTGGTGGGCGAAGTAGTTGCCGTAGGCCATCGCTTTACTGTGCCCTTGCGCCGCTGCGCCCAGGGCTGCGTTCCAGGCCAATGGCCGTGCGGCGGCGAAGCGCTGACGACCGCAAAGGCGCGGCTTTGAGCGTGCCGCATTGACCTGTGCCAGTAACGCTTTACTGACGACTCGCGAATCACCCACGCGACTGTCCAGCACGGGCTGCGCCAGCACCACTTGCCACTCACTCCGGGCGCTACTGACACCAATGTCGGCATATTGGGTATCGAGCAACGCCGCGCAGTAATCGCTCTGGAGCATGTCGAAGGCCTCATCGGCATCCTGCGCACCGACCACGCGAATCGTGCGCACTGTCACCGCCTGATAGCCAGACGCTTTCAATCGATCCCGCACACCGCCGCCATAGCCGATCGGCAAGGCCAGGTTGGACTTCAACGCCAGCGGCGATATTGCTCGACCCGCGCGCCCCGAGCAGCGATCGGGGTGAGCGCGGTAGTCGTTGATGGCTTCCACCAACTGCCTTTCGGCACCGGCGTGGGCGGGGTTGGCGAACAGGGAAAACAGAGGAATGAAACAGAGCGAGGCAACGCGAAAGGACAGGAGGGTTTGGCGCATGGATGGACAGCTCTGAGCGGGCAAGTGGGATTCACGGCTCGGCTATGACTGGCGCTTCAACACAAGGTTCACGGGCGAAATAGACATATTTGCGCTGGGCGCAGTGCGTCTCCCAAAGAGGACATGGAGGTGTCGTATGATGGCTCCTTTTTACCCGTCACAAGGACCCACCCATGCCGCTAAGCAAACGCGATCAGGCGCACATCGACCGTCGCCTGGTGGCCACCCTGACCGAGGCGTGTGAGACGGCCAAAGTGGACATCGTCGGGTTCTGCTGGCTGACCCACGAGATCGATTACGACCTGTTTCCCTCCAGTCTGCGGGTCATCTGGGTCTTCGATACGCAGGCCAGTAAAGATCAGGCGCTGGCCACTGGGCAGGGCGAGCGCATGGTCGAGTTGACGGCCATTGCGTTAAGCGAAGCGGACGTTCTCGTCAGCCCGGTATCGGCCCATGTGCAGTACGATTCTGAAGAAGAATGTCAGCGCGCCAATGGCGGAAACTGGCAACAACGCTTGTCGCGTCCGCTCATTTCGAAAACTTTCTCGCCCCGGCCACGCAAAGGATCACCGCGACGGTAACCCCCAGCATGCCGATGCTCACGTGTTCGTGAAGCAGCGTGGCCGCTAGCGCCAAACCAAAAAACGGCTGCAGCAGTTGCAGCTGGCCGACGGCGGCAATCCCCCCTTGGGCCAGCCCGCGGTACCAGAATACGAAACCGATCAGCATGCTGAAGATCGATACGTAAGCCAGGCTGAGCCACGCGGATGTAGAGATTCCCGAGAACGAAGCCGGGGCCAGAAACCAGGTCAGCGGGACCATGACGGGCAGCGACAGCAGCAATGCCCAAGAGATCACCTGCCAGCCTCCCAGTGTTCTTGAAAGCTTTGCGCCTTCGGCATAACCCAGCCCGCAGGCGAGGATGGCCAGCAGCATGAGCATGTCGCCGGTCGGCGAAGCGGTCAGGCCTTGCGCGACGGCAAATCCCACGACCAAAGCGCTGCCCAACACCGAGAAGAACCAGAACACCGGCCGGGGACGCTCCCCGCCGCGCAACACGCCGAACACCGCAGTGGCGAGCGGCAACAGGCCAACGAAGACGATGGAATGCGCCGATGTCACGTACTGAAGCGCCAGCGCCGTCAGCAGCGGAAACCCTACTACAACGCCCATTGCCACGATCGCCAAGGGCATAAGCTGACGTTGGGCGGGCCGTTTTTCTTTAAACAGCACAAGCATGCAAAGCGCCAGAAGCCCGGCGATCGCCGCTCGGGCAACGGTCAGAAAAACCGGGTCGAACTCCAGCACGGCCAACCGTGTGGCCGGCAGCGAGCCGCTGAAAATCAGCACCCCGATAAACCCGTTGAGCCATCCGCTCGCGGTCTTTTCCGTCATTGGGTTTTGCAGGGTCCGTTCCATTTGAGGGCACTCTGAATTTGCAGAGTTCCATCGTATGATCGAAGATCACTACAATCAAAAAATCGTCATGGATACATCTCGACATGCCTCGTTCACGGTACAAGTCATTAGTGGATGCTTTGGCGGCTGACATCCGGTCAGGCCGATTGTTGCCAGGCACGCGCTTGCCGACGCATCGCCAACTGGCGGCGACAGAAGGGCTGGCGCTGGTGACCGCCAGTCGGGTCTACGCAGAGCTCGAAGCCATGGGGCTGGTCAGCGGCGAGACGGGGCGAGGCACGTTCGTGCGGGAGACGTCGTTGCCGCCGGGCTTGGGTATCGACCAGAAAAACGTTGCCGTGGGAATGACCGACCTCAACTTCAATTATCCCTCGCTGCCAGGGCAGGCAGAACTCTTGCGAAATGCGCTGCGCCAACTCGCGTCGGGCGGTGATCTGGAGTCCCTGTTGCGCTACCAGCCACACGCCGGGCGTCTGCATGAGCGCGCCTCGGTGTCGCGCCATTTGCTCGCCCGAGGGCTGACGGTGGATGCCGAGCAAGTGTTAATGGTCAGTGGTGCCCAGCATGGGCTGGCCGTGACGATGATGGCGCTGCTGCAACCCGGTGATGTGATTGCAGCGGATGCGCTGACCTATTCAGGATTCATCGTACTGGCCGAAGCCTTGCACCTTGAAATCGTGCCCATTCCCGTGACCGAACAGGGACCTGATCTGGAGGCGCTAGACCGTCTGTGCCGGAGTCGCCGCGTGCGGGCGGTGTACACGATGCCGACGCTGCACAATCCGCTGGGATGGGTGATGAGTGCCGATCAACGCGAGTCGATGGTGACGATTGCGCGCAGGCATGACTTGCTCATCATCGAGGACGCCGCGTATGCCTTCCTTGCCGAGGATCCGCCTGCACCGTTGGCGCAACTCGCCCCCGAGCGGACCGTTTACGTTTCAGGGCTCTCCAAGAGTGTGGCCACTGGGCTGCGCGTAGGTTTCGTCGCCGCCCCGGCTGAAAAAGTGCCCGCGCTGGAGCGAACGATCAGGGCGACCACCTGGAATACCCCCGGCGTGCTGACGGCGATCGCGAGCACGTGGCTCGACGATGGCACGGTCATGCAGTTGGAAGCTGAAAAACGCCAGGATGCGCAGGCGAGGCAAACCATGGCCGCGGAAGTGCTGGCGGGCCTTCCGTGTATTCGCCACCCGTCGTCCTATTTTCTTTGGCTGCCTTTGTCTGAGGACGCAAGAGCCGACCAGGTCGCCGCGGCGCTGCTGCGTGAAAAAGTCGCGGTTTCAACCGCTGAGCCTTTTGCCACTTCTGCTCATGTACCGCATGCGATTCGCTTGGCGCTGGGGTCGGCAGAGATGGGCGCACTTCGAGAGGCGCTTGAAAAAGTTAAGTGGGTGATTGGTGCTTACACATAGCCCGAAGTCGCCCACCGCCGTCTATATTGAAAGGTCCAAGAAGGACTGGTCGATACGCTCACGGAGGGCAATCTTTTTCATCCAGCATTTTCAATCAGGAGATCATCATGACCCAGATCGAAAAAGTACTGTACACCGCCAAAGTCCACACCACCGGTGGACGGGACGGCGCCTCACGCAGTGATGATGGACGTCTCGAAGTCAAGCTTTCGTCCCCTGGCACCAAGGGCGACGGCACCAATCCGGAGCAGTTGTTCGCCACGGGTTGGTCAGCCTGCTTCATCGGTGCGATGCAGGTCGCTGCCGGCAAAATGAAGGTCACGCTCCCGCCTGACCTGGCCATTGACGCCGAAGTTGACCTGGGCACCAACACAGGCGGTTACCTCCTGCAGGCGCGCCTCAACATCAGCCTGCCAGGGATGGATCGCGAAACGGCCCGGGCGCTGGTGGATGAAGGGCACAAGCTGTGTCCGTATTCCAAAGCCACGCGGGGCAACATCAACGTCGAAATCAACCTGGTCTGAGCCGGACCTGTTACGCACATCGGCAAGTCATCGCAAGGGTGAAGCTTGGCGTTTCGCCCTTGCGATATGGCTCACGTGCCCAATGTCTTCTCTGACTGGCTGGTAAAGCGTCTTCGGTGACCGATAAGCGCAAACTCATCACTCATCGTGACCCTCAACTGAGGTAATGAAGATGAAGCCCCTATTCGCGGTTGCTATCGCCACCCTCGCGCTTTGCGTCTCGGCCCTCGCCAACGCCGCTCCTGCTGCCGATCCTCAGGCCATTCAACCCTTCCACGTCAATGTTGCGGACAAGGAACTCACCGATCTGCGCAACCGTATCGCGGCGACTCGCTGGCCGGACAAAGAGACGGTTTCCGATCGATCACAGGGCGTACAGCTGGAACAACTGCAGGCGCTGGTTCGCTACTGGGGCACGGACTACGACTGGCGCAAGGCCGAGGCGCAGCTCAGTACTCTGGCGCAGTACGTGACCACCCTCGACGGGGTCGATATCCACTTTATCTGGGTGCGTTCCCCCCACCCGAACGCTTTGCCGATGATCATGACCCACGGGTGGCCTGGCTCCGTGTTCGAGTTCATCAAAGTCGTCGGTCCGCTCACCGATCCGCCCGCGCACGGGGGCAATGCGGCAGATGCCTTCGATGTGGTGATTCCGTCCATTCCTGGCTACGGTTTCTCTGGCAAGCCGACTGGTATCGGTTGGGATCCGGACCACATCGCGCGGGTCTGGGTGCAGCTGATGCAGCGCCTCGAGTACACCCACTACGTCGCCCAGGGTGGCGACTGGGGCGCGCCCATTACCAGCGCGATGGCGCGCCAGGCACCGGCTGGGTTGCGCGGCATTCACCTTAACCTGCCAGCCACGATACCGGCGGAGGCGAGCGCGGCGCTCGCTGTCGGCGGACCGGCGCCAGCGGGATTTTCCGAAGAGGAGCGCGCGACCTATGACGCCGTCGCCACGCTCGTCAAACAGGGGAACCTGGCGTACAGCACGATGATGGCCGCGCGACCGCAGATGATCGGTTACGGCGCGACGGATTCACCGGCCTTCCTCGCTGCGCTCATGCTCGTGCATCCAGGCTTTGCCCGGTGGACATACGGCGCCGACCCCCAACAGTCGCCGACGAAGGATGAAGTGCTGGACGACATCACGCTCTACTGGCTGACGAATAGCGCCGCCTCGGCAGCAAGGCTCTACTGGGAGAACATGGGGCGAAGTCCTCTGTCTTCGGCCGCACAGAAGACCACCGAGATTTCGCTGCCGGTGGCCGTCACCGTGTTTCCAGAGGATGTCTACTGCCCGCCAGAGTCGTGGGCCCGGCGCGCCTATAGCAACCTGATCTACTTCCACCAGGCCGATAAGGGCGGCCACTTCGCGGCTTGGGAACAACCACAACTTTTTACCGAGGAACTTCGCACGGCGTTCCGATCGCTGCGCTAAGTTCAAACAACCTTGGGGCCGATCCATTTTGTGACGGTGGGGGCTTGCCACTGCTCCAGCGCATCAATCAGCGCCGACGGATCGGTGTGGAAGATCAGCATTTCGCTGTGTTCGGTTTTCATGAAACCTTCGTTCACGGCATGGTTGAGCAGGCTGCGAACCGGATTGAAAAAATCGCCGATGTTCAGGCAGGCGACGCCTTTGTGGTGTTCGCCCAGTTGCGTCAGGGTCGCCACTTCAAACAGCTCTTCAAATGTCCCCAGGCCGCCAGGCAGTGCAATGAACGCATCGGCGCATTCACTCATGCGAGTCTTTCGGCTGCGCATGTCTGGGGTCACTTCATGCCGGGTCAGTCCGCCATGAAGATGCCCGAGGTCGAACAGCAGGTGGGTAATGATGCCGATGACTTCACCACCTTCGGCGAGCACCGCATCGGCCATGACGCCCATCAGGCCCTTATCGGTGCCGCCATAGACCAGGCGTATTCCGCGTTTTGCGATTTCCCGACCGAGGGCTTGGGCACCGTCGACATACTCGGGGTTGAAGCCGAAGTTGGAGCCAGAGAACACAGCCAGGCTACGAAGTGGAGGAGGCGTGGGCATCGGATTATTCCCGGTGGAAGGTCAGCCCCCATGATGCTTACACCTGGAGCCGCGAAGAAGATCCAAGAATGGGCTGATGGACTGGGCCATGACCCTCGATGCTTTTACATCAACTCCAGAATGCGTTTCCCAAGCTGTTCGGCGGCGTCCTGCGAGTCGATGTTGGCGAACCCGAGCAGCAGCGCAGAGTCGGTCTGGCCACGGATACTCCAATCGGTCAGTGCTTCTGCATAAATGCCTGCGTGTTGCAGCCGCTCGACCAGCGACTTATCGGATTGCTGGTCCGTCAGACGAAGGATCAGGTGCATCCCGCCCGGTTGGGCATCAATGCGAATGTGATCGCCCAAGGCTTTCTTGAGCCCCCTCGCGGTTGCCTCCCGGCGTTCGCCGTAGAGTTTTCGCATGCGCTGGATGTGGCGAGCAAAATGACCCTCGGTCAAGAACGTCGCGACGATGGCTTGGGTGAGTTCCGGGCAACCGCCGAGGAAGGTCTGGCTGACGTGTTCGAATCGTTCGACTTGCGCTGACGGCACTACCAGGTACGCAAGCCGGATGCCGGGAAACAGCACCTTGCTGAAGGTCCCGGAGTAGAGCACCCGACCCTCGCGATCCAGGCTCTTGAGCGCGGGCAGCGGGCGGCTGATGTAACGGTACTCGCCGTCGTAATCGTCTTCGACAATCCAGGCTTGCTGTTGGCTCGCCCACTCAAGGAGCGCCAGACGTCGCGGCAGCGACAACGACACGCACAACGGGCTCTGATGGGCCGGTGTGACGACCGCCGCACGCGCGCCGGGCGAGCTGTTCACACCTTGTGCGACCAGCATGCCGTCCTGATCGACCGGGACGGGGGCAACGTCCATCTGAAGGTGTTCCAGCAACTGGCGGGTGGGCAGGTATCCGGGGTCTTCAACCAGCACGCGATCTCCCGGTTTCAGCAGCGCATAAGCGATCAACGCCAGGGTATTTCGATAGCCCGAAGTGATGAACACTTGAGCGGGCGAGCAGGTAATTCCTCGTGCAACCTGCAGGTAGGTGGCAATCGCGGTGCGCAACGACTCCAGCCCATATACAGACGGATTGGCCATGTCCGGGATCCGCGTGGCACGCACGCAGCGTGCGCCGATTTGCGACCAGATTTTCCTGGGAAAGGCGTCCAGTGCCGGCAGGGCCATTTGAAAGGGCAGGACCGCTGCCTTTTGCCTGATGGAAGCGCTTCCTGCTGAACCGAAGGGCCGCTCGGTGGCGGCAGAGGACGCTCGGACGTTGATACCCGGCGCCACGACCGTGCCGGCCTGACCACGCGACTGGATGTACCCCTCGGCGGTCAGGAGTGAATACGCGGTATCGATGGTGCCTCTGGCCAGTCCAAGTTCTTTTGCCAGTGCCCGGGCCGCAGGAATCCGCTCTCCCGGTGTGAGCACGCCGTCAGTGATCGCGCCGCGGAATCGCCAGTAGATTTGCCGGTAAATCGGTTCCGTGGAGGTTGGATCGAGGGGTGAAAAGTTATTGATCTGATTGGCCATTAGCCTCGCCCGTGCATGCCTTCGCGCTCAGTCTGCACCAAAAGCGCTGCCGGCATTCGTTAGAAAAAACTCGTGCAGCGCCTGGTCTGTCTTGCTCCGGGCCTGCGCTACCGCCTCCGGGCCAAAGGCGGTTCCTTCAACGGTGAAAAACGTCAGGTCATGCAGCCCGATCATGCCCAGCACGGCTTTCAGATACGGCGTCAGAAAGTCTGGCTGACGTGGGTGCTCCCCGGAAAATCTTCCACCCGATGACACGGCGACAAAGACGGGGCGGTCGCGCAGCAGGCTGGTTTTGCCTTCTGCGCCGACATTGAAGGTGCGACGAACGCGAGCGATATGATCGATCCAGACCTTCAGTGCAGCCGGTACGGTGAAGTTATGCATGGGCGTTCCAATCACCACGACATCGGCACTTTCCAGTTCTTCAATCAGCGCTTCCGAGCGGGCGATAGAACCTTCTTGGGAAACGTCTGCGGACGACTGTTGGGAAGTCGCGTAAGGCTCATCCACCTGCGATAGCGCGTCACCCGCCACCACTCGGTTTATGACAGTCGCCGTTGGATCGTTATTCAGTAAACACCCAATAATGTTTTTAGAAAGTCTGGAGCTCTCGGAAGCGTGCCCGCGAGGACTGCAAGTCACGTGGAGGATTTTCATGATTCACCCGTTTCTGAAATGGCGTGGTTGAGGGGAATCATTCTAGGAAGCCTACGACCCAGGCCAAAGGTCCATGAATGGTGTTTGTCACTGGGCCATCATGGCCCAGAACACAAGACCGATCATGGACCTTATCAAATAGGCCAAGCCGCAGCACGATGGAGTCCTTCAACCCACCACTACAAGGATTCATCATGAGCAATCGTCTCGACTACGCCAAAGCTTCACCCGAAGGTTACAAGGCTTTTGGTGGGGTCTACGTCTACGTTCAAAACAGCGGTCTCTCACACGAGCTGATCGATCTTGTCTACCTTCGGGTGTCGCAAATCAATGGCTGTGCTTACTGCATCGATATGCATTCTCGCGACTTGGTGAAACTCGGCGTGACCGTCGAAAAGCTCGTATTAGTGCCCGTGTGGCGCGATGCCGGTGAGGTGTTCAGTACCCGTGAGCGCATCGCACTCAATTGGGCGGAAACGGTCACTCGCGTCGCTGAAACGGGGGTTCCCGATGCGGACTATCAAGCCGCTGCTGCCGAGTTCAGCGATAAAGAACTGGCGGATCTCACTTATGCGATCGGATTGATGAACGCCTTCAATCGACTCGGCGTTACATTCCGCTCGATCCCTGCGGCGGCCGGCAACGCTTGAAGTACCCCATCAATCGCTAGAACGCTCTCTCCCAGTCTCGCCAGGCCGTAACGCTTGGCGAGTCAACCAACGGAACGATCACTATGGCCTGGGCACTGCTTGGCATCGCTGGCATCCTCGAAATCGCATTCGCCTTCTACATGAAGGGCTCTGACGGTTTCACGCGATTAACCCCTGGACTCTTGGCGGCCGCCACTGGCTTGTCGAGTGTCTTTCTGCTTTCACTTTCGCTGCGAACACTGCCCGTGGGGACGGCCTACGCGGTCTGGACCGGTATCGGCGCGGCGGGCACCGCTATTCTGGGCATGGTGCTGCTGGGCGACGCCACGACGGCGCTGCGGATAGTGTGCATCGTGCTTATTTTGGCCGGTGTCATTGGCCTGCGGTTGGTCTCGGGAAACTGAGGGCAGGCGTTTCACTTACAAACCATCGCCCAACACCTTGAGGTACTCGGGGCTCTCGGATATCGAGTTGTGCCCCGTACCCGGAATGACCTTCAGCGACGCCACTCCCTTGGCGAAATGCGTATAGAGCCGCTCTGTGCTGGAGCGCGGTATCACTTCGTCGTGCTCAGCCGCGATCAACAGCGTCGGCACCGTGATGTGGGCGGCGTACTTCCAGGATTCAAAGGTGTCCTTGAGCAACCACTTCACCGGGAAAATGGGGAACTGCCGGGCGGCGAGTTCTTCAACACTGTTGTAGGGCGTGATCAGCACCAGACCCGCCGCCGGGCGTTGGCTGGCGAGGCGCACGGCGACGCCCGAGCCCAGGCTGCGACCGACCACCGTAATGTGTGGATGGGTGGCGTAGACCAGGTCAAACAAGGTCATGGCGTCGCGCGAGATCATCTCCTCGGAGGGCGACCCGGAACTGCCGCCGTAGCCTCTGTAGTGCAGCAAGTAGACGGCGTGATCGGCAAAGGCTTCGGAAAACGAAGGCAGGCTCCGGGAGACGTCCTCGGCATTTCCACCGAAATAGATCAACGCGTTCGGCCCCTCGTGCGGCCTGACAGACACCAGCACCTGCGCGTCGTCGACTGACAGCGTGTGCAGCGTTGCCGAGGTGCCAGCGCGGGGTTGCGGGAAGTAGATGAGGGCACGCTGAAACACGAACAGCGCAGCGCAGAGCGCCAGATACACAACGGCGACGATGACGACGATTGACACCAGGATTCGTGGCATTCGGCTAACTTTAGTGGGCGGCATTGACGGCTCTGGCCTGAAGACGGCTATCGCTTGATTGCTGTCAGAGTGTAGTAGACCGATAGCGCGACGCACCGGGAGGTGCACCCATGCCCATCGCTGTGAAATGGCTCAACGTTCTGCCGTCGGAAAGAGCGGCGCTGAGGCTGGGTTTCGCCTTCCATTTCTGCGTGCTGGCCAGCTATTACCTGGTTCGACCGCTGCGCGATGCCTTGGGCCTTGAAGGCGGCGCCGACAAATTGCAGTGGCTGTTCACGGCTACCTTCGTGGTGATGCTGTTGATGGTGCCGCTGTTTGGTGCGCTGGTGTCGCGGTTGCCGGCCACCCGTTTCGTGCCGTTGATCTATCGCGTGATCGCCGTGTCGATGCTGGTGTTTGGTGTGTTGATCGCCAATCACGTTGCACCGGTGGCGGTAGGCCGGGTGTTTTTCGTCTGGATCAGCATCTACAACCTGTTCATCGTCTCCATCTTCTGGAGCGTGCTGGTGGACCGTTTTTCCAGCGAACAAGGGCGGCGGCTGTTCGGTTTCGTCGCGGCCGGCGGAACGCTGGGCACGTTCATCGGGCCTTTGTTGGCCGCGACCATGGCCACCCGGTTTGGCCCGGTGGCGTTGACCATCGCCGCGGCGGTGCTGCTGGAAGTTGCGGTGCGCTGCTATCGGGCGCTGCTGTCCCGTACCGAATCGCAATCCGGCCGTCGGTCGCTGGATGACCGGCGCATGGGCGGCAGCATGCTCGCCGGCATCACCCTGATTCTGCGCTCGCCGTATCTGTTGGGACTGGTGCTGTTCATGCTGTTGCACACCAGCGCGGCGACCTTGTTGTATTTCGAACAGGGACGAATTGTCGCTGGTAGCTATGCTGATGTGACCAGCCGGACGCAATTCTTCGCCGTCGTCGATTTGATTGTGTCAGCGCTGACCTTGGTCTTTCAGTTGGTGTTGACGGCGCCGTTGATCCGTTTGATTGGCATCGGCGGGGCGCTGGCGGCCTTGCCGTTGGCGACGATCGTGGCGTTCGCCGCCATGGCCCTGGCGCCCGTGCCGGCAACCGTCGCGCTGGCGCAGGGGCTGCGCCGTGCGGTCGAGTTCGCCATCGTGCGTCCGGCGCGGGAAGTGCTGTGGACCGTGGTCAGCCGGGAAGAAAAGTACAAGGCCAAGAATGTGATCGAAACCCTGGTGTATCGCGGTGGAGATGCCGCCAGCGGCTGGCTGTCCGCCGGGCTGACGGCGCTGGGAGCGGGTTTCGGTCTGGTGGCGCTGGTGATCGTGCCGTTTGCCGGGCTGTGGGGCGGGTTGTGCCTGTGGCTGGCCAGGCAGCAGGCGCAACGGGCTGACCGCAAAAATGTGGAAGGACAATTCCATGAGCCACACTGATGGGTACACGCGTCGAAAAATACTCACACTGGCGGCCGGTGCTTCGGCGGTTTTCACCTTCGATCCGGCTTTTGCAGCATCCACGCCGTCGAGCGAAACAGGAGGCAAGAACATGCTGACCCGGGCCATTCCATCCAGCGCCGAACTCTTACCGATCGTTGGGCTGGGCACGTATCGCGGCTTTGATGTCGAGCCTTCAAGTGCCGCCTACAAGCAGCTGCCAGCCGTCCTCAGTGCGTTGTTCGAGAAGGGCGGGAAGGTGATCGACAGTTCGCCGATGTACGGTCGCGCCGAACAGACGGCCGGTGAATTACTGTCGATTCATGAGCCGCGCTCGCCGGCCTTTCTGGCCACCAAGGTATGGACCCGTGGCCGCGAAGAAGGCATCGCGCAGATGGAACAGTCCTTCAAACTGTTGCAGACCGACCGGATCGACCTGATGCAGATTCACAACCTGCTGGACTGGAAAACCCATTTGCCCACGCTGCGCAAATGGAAGGAAGAAGGGCGCATTCGTTACATCGGCATCACCCATTACACAGCGTCGGCGTATGACGAGGTGGAAGCGGTACTCAAGGCCGAGCCGTTGGACTTTTTGCAGATCAACTATGCCCTGGACGATCGCGGCGTCGAGAAACGCATCCTGCCGCTCTGTCGCGAGCGAGGCGTGGCGGTGATCTGCAATCGGCCATTCGGTGGCGGTGATTTGCTCGCCCGCTTGAAGGGCAAGCCGCTACCGGGATGGGCCGCGCAAGTGGGGATCAACAGTTGGCCGCAACTGGCGCTCAAGTTCCTGCTGACGCATTCGGCGGTGACCTGCGTCATCCCCGGCACCGGCAACCCGCGTTACATGGCGGAAAATGCTGGTGCCGGTTTCGGTCCGATGCTGACGGGGGCGCAGCGCGAGCAGTTGATCGACGTGGTGGGATAGGCGAGCTTTCGAGGCCTGTCAGGTGTTGTCCGGCGCCTGGCGAAATCGCTCCGGGATGGCCTCTTCAAATGGATAAAACGAAAACCAGGGCCTGGCTTCGTCGATGACCCGTTGGACGGACGGTCTGCTCATCAGCCTGTCGAAATAGGCTTTCAAGTGACCGTAGTCGTCGGGGAACGGCTCGAGGGTGCTGGCATAGAAAAGTGCCGGGGCCGCGGCGCAATCGGCCAGGCTGAAATCTGCACTGGCCAACCAGATTCTGGAGGCCAACTGGCGGTCGAGCATGCCGTACGTCGTCCGTAGTGTGGAACGTTCTCTGGTCAAATCGCCGTGAGCGTCGCGCAGGCGATCAAACACAATCTGTTGCAGTGGCGCCTGGAGATAGTGGTCGCAGATACGGTCCCACAGACGCACCTCCAGCGCGGTGTCCCAATCGTTGGGAACGAGTGGATGTGCACCCGGATAAAATCGGTCCAGGTATTCGATGATGATCGTGGTCTCCGCCACGTTGCGCTGGCGAGCGTGGTCGCGGATGACCGGGAATTTGCCGAGCGGCCACAGCGCTTGCAGCTCTGCCCGGTCTGCATCGTTGGCGAGATCGATGATCCGCTTTTCGAATTCGGTAGCGTTTTCGTAGAGCGCAATAAGCACTTTGTGGCAGAACGACGACAGCGGATGGTAGTAAAGCGTCAGCGACATTTCTCAGCTCCTCGAAAGGCAGGTGACCCCCATCATCATAGTCGCCGTCCGGGACGGTTAAGCGCGCGGTGCTAGACTTTCAGGGTGGGATGGATGATCGAACAACCTGATCCGGCGGCGCGAGAACGAGAACGCTGGAGGTATGACATGACGACTCAATCGCTGGCTAAAGAACACATCAACGTGGTGGTCCGCAATTATGTAGAAGGCATGGTGTTCGCCGATGAAGCCTTGCTGCGACAGGCCTTTCATCCTTCTTGCCGCATCATTGGGCATTACGAAGAAAAGCTTGAATGGGCATCTCTGGAGGAATTTATCAGCGCGATCAAGGCCGAGGGGCCGGCAGCCAAAGAGGTCAAACCGTTTTGGGAAGTGCTCAGCATCGATGTCACGGGTGATGCCGCCGCGGTAAAAGTCACTGATGATTATCTCGGCATGCGATTTACCGATTATCTGTCGCTACTGAACATCAATTACCGCTGGATGATTGTGAACAAGCTGTATTACCTGAACGAATAGCGCGTGAGCCCGGGAGCCAAAAAGCTCTCGGGCATCGTTATGCTATCAGCGCCGATCCAGCCACACCGTCTGGGCATTGCAGAATTCGCGCACGCCGAAATGCGACAGCTCACGGCCAAAGCCGCTTTTCTTCACGCCGCCGAAGGTGACACGTGGGTCGGAGGCGCAATAACCATTGATGAACACACCACCGGTTTCCAGTTCACCAGCCATCTGCTCGGCAAGCTCGACGTTGCGTGTGTAAATGGTTGAGGCGAGGCCGAACTCACTGTCATTCGCTAGTGCCAGAGCATGGGCGGCATCTCGTGCGGTGATGATCGAGGCCACCGGGCCAAACAGTTCCTGTTTGAACGAGGTCATCTGGTCGGTGACATCACCGAAGACCGTGGGCTCGTAAAAGTTGCCGGGGCCTTCAGCCTTCTTGCCGCCCATCAACAACGTCGCGCCTTCTTCCAGGGTGTCGCGCACCTGTTGATCCAGTTCATCACGCAGATCAAAGCGGGCCATGGGGCCGATGTAGGTGTCGGAGGCCAGTGGATCGCCGACCACCAGTTTTTGCGTGGCTTCGACGAACTTGCGCGTGAATTCCTCGACGATGCCTTGCTCGACGATCAAGCGTTTGGCCGCCGCGCAAACTTGCCCGGTGTTCTGATAACGGCCAATCACGGCGGCTTTGACCGCTTCGTCGAGGTCGGCATCGTTAAGGACGATGAATGGATCGGAGCCGCCCAGTTCCAGTACACACTTCTTCAACGCCGCGCCGGCCTGCGCGCCAATGGCCATACCGGCTCGCACGCTGCCGGTGAGGGTCACTGCCGCGATGCGGGGATCGGCGATCGCGGTGGAGACGCCGTCCGGCGTGACATTGATCACCTCGAAGACACCTTCGGGGAAATCGGCTTGCTTGAAGGCTTCGCGCAACAGATAAGCGCTGCCCATCACGTTGGGCGCATGTTTGAGCACGTAGGTGTTGCCGGCGATCAACGCTGGGACGGCGCCGCGCAGGACCTGCCAGATCGGGAAGTTCCACGGCATCACCGCGAGAATCGAGCCGAGCGGGCGGTATTCAATGCGCGCTTTTCCACCTTCAACCAGCGTCGGTTCAGCGCTCAACATCGCCGGGCCGTGCTCGGCGTACCACTCGCAGAGTTGCGCGCACTTTTCGATTTCGCCGCGCGCCTGAGTGATCGGCTTGCCCATTTCCAGGGTGATCATGTTCGCCATCGCGGCGGCGTTGTCGCGCAATGCCTGCGCCAGGGCGATCAACAATTGCGAGCGTTGATCAACCGGTTTGCTGCGCCAGGCGCGGAACCCGGCAGCGGCGCGGGACAGGGCGGCGTCCAGTGCCGATGCGGATTCGAAAGGGTAGTGGCCGATCTGCTCGCCGTTGGCGGGGTTGATCGAAATGGCATGGGTGAGGCTGGAAACTTGGGTCATGGCACCGTCCTGCGAGGTGGGGATGCGCTCAGGTTACGGTGGCGTTTGTTTTCTGGAAACTGAATAATACTGAGCATATCGTTCACGTTTGGAGAATGACTTGGATCTGGTTCAGCTGGAAATTTTCAAAGCCGTCGCCGAGCACGGCAGCATCAGCGCGGCGGCTCAGCACATCCATCGGGTACCTTCCAACCTGACGACGCGGATCAAGCAGCTGGAGCTGGATCTGGGCGTGGACCTGTTTATCCGCGAGAAGAGCCGCCTGCGCCTGTCGCCGGCCGGCTGGAGTTTCCTCGACTATGCCCGGCGCATTCTCGATCTGGTTCAGGAAGCTCGCGCCACCGTGGCGGGCGAAGAACCGCAGGGATCGTTTCCCTTGGGATCACTGGAGAGCACTGCTGCGGTGCGTATCCCCGAGCTGTTGGCCGCGTATAACCAGAAGCACGCCAAGGTCGAGCTGGACCTGTCCACCGGACCTTCGGGGACGATGATCGACGGGGTGTTGTCGGGACGATTGGCGGCAGCGTTTGTTGATGGACCGGTGCTGCACCCGGCAATGGAAGGCGTGCCGGCGTTTGAGGAAGAGATGGTGGTGATCGCACCGCTCAACCATTCCCCTATCCATCGCGCGCGGGATGTTAATGGCGAAAACATCTATGCCTTCCGTTCCAATTGTTCCTACCGCCACCACTTCGAAAGCTGGTTCGCCAAGGACGCGGCGGTGCCCGGCAAGATTTTCGAAATGGAGTCCTATCACGGCATGCTGGCGTGCGTCAGCGCCGGTGCAGGCCTGGCGCTGATGCCCCGCAGCATGCTCAACAGCATGCCCGGATGCACCACCGTGAGCGTCTGGCCGTTATCGGAATCGTTCCGCTATTTGCGCACCTGGCTGGTGTGGCGCCGGGGCACGGTGTCGCAAAGTCTGACCATGTTTGTGCGCTTGCTGGAGGAGCGCGGGGTGGTGCGGGATGAGGTGGTGCGCTAGTTCGCGCACGAAAATGTCCAGTTCGACTGGCCGGCTCATTCCCCGGCTTTTGTCGACTTGATCAGATTGCCGCGCAACTTCACGATCGCCTTCTGCAGGATCGTGAACTCGTCGAGCGTCAGGCCCGTCGCGTCGGCGAGGCCCATTTCCGGTTGGCCTTCGCGCAGCTGTCGACCGTTCTTCGTCAGGCTGATCCGTACCTGGCGCTCGTCCTCGGGATCGCGCTGCCTTTGCAAAAAGCCCATCGCTTCCAGTTTCTTCAGGATCGGGGTCAGGGTGTTCGATTCGAGAAACAGCTTCTCGCCCAGACTGCCGACGGTCTGATTGTCTTCCTCCCACAGCGCGACGATGGTGATGTATTGCGTATAGGTCAGCCCAAGCTGCTCGAGTATCGGTTTGTAAGCCTTACCGAAGGCCAGATTGGTGGAATAGACCGCAAAACACAGGAAGTCGGAGAGCTTCAGGTTGTCGGGGGCGGCGTTGTCGGTTGATTTCATGTGCATCCTCGTTGGCCAAAGACGGATGGCTCGCAAAAAAGTGAAATATACCTCGTATGCGATTGTGTCGGAACGACTCTAACTGACGGTGGCGACCGGTTCGACGGCGAAAGTCGAACCGGTCGTACGGTGCATCACGCTGTCAGGGCGTTGATGACCACGTCGATATTGCCGCGCGTCGCCTTCGAGTACGGGCAGATTTGGTCTGCAGCGTGCGCCAGCTCCGTCGCGACGTCTTGCGTCAAGCCTGGCACGCGAAGAGTCAGCCGGGCCTGGAGGAAGTAGGCCGGACCGGTCTGGCCCAGATCGACCTCAATATCAATGGCCAGATTGGGCGGCAGCGTCACCTTCATATTTTTCGCCGCCAGCTCGACGGCAGCGGTGTAGCAGGCCGACCATGCGCCGGCGAAAAACTGCTCTGCTGTTGGGTGCGGCACAATGGCTGCGAACTCGTGTGCCAGTCTAGGGTTTCCAGGCGACGAGAGCTGGATGGAGAGGCCGCGGGAAGAGTTGTCACCGTCGCTGAATGTCGTGTGGGTTTTGCCTGTGGCCAGGACTTTTTCGATCTTGTTCATGGTTGAGTCCTCAACGTTTTGCTGGGTTTGTGATTCGTATGCGCTTAAAGCGCATACGATATATATGGCGTATCGACCATGCCGATCGATAGCAACGCCGCGCGGTGCGTCAAGCCGTGAGGACGTTCAGGGCCACGTCAATGTTACCCCGCGTCGCTTTGGAGTACGGGCAGATTTGATCGGCGGTGTGCGCCAGTGTCGTCGCGATGTCGTGGGACAAACCCGGTACGCGTAGGGTCAATCGAGCCTGAAGGAAATAGGCCGGACCGGTTTGACCCAGATCGACTTCGATGTCGACGGACAGATCAGACGGCAGCACCACGTTCATCTCACCGGCTACCAGCCCGACGGCGGCGGTGTAGCAGGCTGACCAGGCGCCGGCGAACAATTGCTCGGCAGTCGGGTGCGGCTGGGTGGCGGCGAACACGTGGGCGGGCTTGGCGATGCCGGGCGTCGACAGGGTGATGTCGAGGCTGCCGTCATGGCCGCGCGAGGTAGTGCCAGCGTTGCTGACGGTGGTGTGGGTTTTGCCGGTGGCCAGTACTTTTTCGATCTTGCTCATGATGATTTCCTAAGTTTCTATTGTTTTCGTATGCGCTTATATCGCATACGATATATTTAATGGATTAAAACGATCTTCACGCCGTCAGGACGTTCACCGCCACGTCGATGTTGCCCAGCGTCGCTTTCGAGTACGGGCAGAGTTCGTGTGCGGCGTGCGCCAGTGCGGTTGCGACGTCGTGTGCCACGCCCGGCAAGCGGACAAAGAAGCGAGCCTGAAGGAAGTAAGCCTGACCGGTCTGGCCCAGATCGACCTCGATGTCGACAGACACATCGGCCGGCAACACCACTTTTTTCGCCTTGGCTATGTGTTCGATGGCGGAGATGTAGCAGGCCGACCATGCACCGGCGAACAGTTGTTCGGCGGTCGGGTGCGCTTGGGTTGCTGCGAAAACGTGAGCCGGTTTCGCGCTACCTGGCGACGACAGCTCGATGTCGAGGTTGCCGTGGGCACGGGTCGCGTCGCTGAACGTGGTGTGGGTCTTGCCGGTAACCAGTACTTTTTCGATCTTGCTCATGGAATGAATCCTCAACGTTTCAATAGGGGGGGATTAAGTGTCGTATACGTTTGTATCGTATGCGATGTAAATAATAGTCGCGCAGAGCTCAATCGGTGTCAAGGGGTGGCGTGAGGTCCAGCCGACGAATGGTCGGGTTGCCGGGATATGCCGAATTCGTCGCCGACCGGGCCTAAAGCGATCAAGCCGTGGCGTCTGGAATGGGCCAGTCTGGGCGGTCTGTCCAAGGAGTTGATGATGAAACGACTGTCTCTGGCCGAAGCTCGCGAGCTGGCCGAATCGATCTTGCTGCACAACGGTTTCAACCTTGCCCACACTCAGGCGGTGGCCGACACGGTGATTGCCGGCGAGCGCGATGGCTGCGCCTCCCACGGTTTGTATCGGGTATTGGGGTGCGTGAATTCGCTCAGGGCCGGCAAGGTGGTGGCCGATGCCGAGCCACGGGTGATCGATCAGGCACCTTCGGTCGTACGGGTTGATGCGGCGGGTGGTTTCTCCCAGTTGGCGTTCCAGGCGGGTCTGCCATTGCTGGAGGAGAAAACCCGGGCAAACGGGATTGCAGTTTTAGCGATCAATCGCTGTGTGCATTTTTCCGCCCTGTGGGTCGAGATCGAGCAATTGACCGCTGCCGGCCTAGTGGCGCTGGCGTGTAATCCCAGCCATGCCTGGGTCGCGCCGGCGGGGGGCAGTCAGCCGGTGTTCGGGACTAATCCCATCGCATTCGGCTGGCCGCGTTCGGGCAAGGATCCGTTTGTGTTCGACTTTGCCACCAGTGCGATTGCCCGTGGCGAGATCGAGTTGCATCGACGCGCCGGCAAAGCGATTCCCGAAGGCTGGGGTGTGGACGCTGAAGGGCAGCCAAGCACCGATGCGAACGTGGTACTCGATGCCGGCGCGATGCTGACGTTCGGTGGGCACAAGGGCTCGGCGCTGGCCGCCATGGTGGAGTTGATCGCCGGGCCGTTGATTGGTGACCTGACCAGTGCCGAATCGCTGGCGTACGACGCGGGCAGCAAGTCGTCGCCGTACCATGGCGAACTGATCATTGCCCTCGATCCGCGACGCTTTCTCGGCGAGGCCACCGAGCAGCATCTGGCCCGTGCCGAAGTGATGTTCCAGAGCATACAAGGGCAGGGCGCCCGCTTGCCGTCGCAACGGCGTTACGAGGCGCGAGCACGCAGTTTGGTGGAGGGCGTGCAGATTCCCGAAGCCTTGTACAACGACTTGAAGGCACTGCTGGGCTGAGTGAAAGCCGGACCTGTGGGAGCGAGCTTGCTCCGGGCGGCGTTCCGACGATGAGGCCATCAGATTCAACATCTTCGTTGACTGACATGCCGCCATCGCGAGCAAGCTCGCTCCCACAGTAGGTTGCTGAGTGTTTTTTACAGCGGTTGGCGATGGCTGTTGCCGTCGACCAGACGGGCGATGCCCAGCGGATTGGCGTTTTTCAGCGCCTCGGGCAAGAGCGCATCCGGGCAGTTCTGGTAGCACACCGGACGCAGGAAACGCTCGATGGCCAGGCTGCCGACCGAGGTGCCACGGGCATCGGAGGTGGCCGGGTAGGGCCCGCCATGCACCATCGCATCACAGACTTCGACACCGGTCGGGTAGCCGTTGAACAGTACCCGCCCGACTTTTTGTTCGAGCAGCGGCAGCAGTTCGCTATGGGTTTGCAGGTCTCCGGCTTCGGCAATCAGGGTTGCCGTAAGTTGACCGTGCAAACTCTGCAACGCCCGTTGCAGTTCTGCCTTGTCGGCCACTTCCACCAACACGGTAGTCGGGCCGAACACTTCTTCCTGCAGCAGCGGGTCGCCGTTGAGCAGCAGGCTGACGTCGGCCTTGAACAGCTGCGGCTGGGCCTGCTTGCCCTGTTGTTCGCGGCCAGCCAGGTGGGTGATGTGCGGATGCGCGCGCAGCGCCTGCACGCCCTTGGCGTAGCTGGTTAACGTGCCGGTGTTGAGCATGGTTTGCCCCGGCTGGTCGGCCATGACCGCGCTGAGCGATTCAACAAATGCGCTGAACTCGGGGGAGCGAATGCCAATCACCAATCCGGGGTTGGTGCAGAATTGGCCACAGCCGAGCACCACGGACGCGGCAAGTTCGCTGGCGATTTTCTCGCCCCTCAGTTGCAGGGCTTCGGGCAGTACCAGCACCGGATTGATGCTGCTCATTTCAGCGAACACCGGAATCGGCTGAGGCCGTGCGGCGGCCATGTCGCAGAGGGCGCGACCGCCCTTGAGCGAGCCGGTAAAACCCACTGCCTGGATCGCCGGATGCTTGACCAGTGCTTCGCCGACACCCGCGCCGTAGATCATGTTGAACACACCGTTGGGCATGCCGGTTTGCTCGGCGGCGCGGATGATTGCATCGGCCACGAGTTCGGCAGTCGCCATATGCCCGCTGTGGGCTTTGAACACCACCGGGCAACCGGCGGCCAGGGCGGCAGCGGTGTCGCCGCCGGCGGTGGAGAACGCCAGCGGGAAATTGCTCGCACCGAACACCGCGACCGGGCCGACGCCGATCCGGTACTGGCGCAGATCCACACGTGGCAGCGGCTGACGGTCGGGCAAGGCCCGGTCGATGCGCGCGCCATAGAAATCGCCACGGCGCAGGACCTGAGCGAACAGCCGCATCTGGCCGCTGGTGCGACCGCGCTCACCCTGAATGCGCCCGGTCGGCAGCGCCGTCTCGCGGGTGACCAGGGCAACGAACTCGTCGTCCAGCGCCTCCAGTTGCACGGCGATGGCCTCGAGAAACTCAGCACGTCGGTTCGCCGGCAAGTTGCGGAAAACCGGGTAGGCGGCAGCCGCTGCCTGGGCGGCGGCGTCAACTTCCTCAATGGTGGCTTGCATGAACGCGTAGGGCAGCGCTTCACCGGTGCTGGCGTCATGGCTTTGCACGGTGATGTTGCCGCCGGCACTGCGCGCACCGCCGATGTAGTTGTGGCCGATGATGTGGGGCATGAATAACTCCTGTCGGAAAAGGGGCTCAGGCAAGTCTTTTTCTGTTTGCCAGATCGCCAAGATCGCAGCCTGCGGCAGCTCCTACACAAGCTGTGTACACCCAATAACTCGTGGATATACGCGATCCCTGTAGGAGCTGCCGAAGGCTGCGATCTTGTGGCGGCTTCAAGCCAACGAATCGCCCCGGCGAGGGATGGCGGTTTCGGTGTTATCCAGAGCGGCGATGCGCGCGGCGGATTCGCTATCCACCACGTGCAGCGACTTACCACGGGTTTCTCGAGTCAAACCGACGGCGACAATAGAGATCAGCGCGGCGCCGACCAGGTACCAGGCGATCGGTGTCGAGCTGTGGTACTTGTTGAGCAAGGTGAGGGCAATCAGCGGCGCCAACGAGCCGGCGAAGATCGGTGCCACCTGATAGCACAGGGACAACGCGGTGTAGCGCACGTGGGTCGGGAACATTTCGGCCATCAGCGCCGAGTAGGGCGCGTAGGTCATCGACTCGATCGCCAGGCCCAGGGTAATTGCCCCGATGATCAGCCAGTTGTTGCCGGTGTCCATCATCGGGAAGCCGATGAATCCCCAGAACGCGGTGAGGATTGCGCCAGTCAGGTACACCGGTTTGCGCCCGACCAGGTCGGACAGATAGCCCATCAGCGGGATCATGAAGAAATGCAGCAGGTGCGCGCCGAACATCAGAAACAGAATCTCTGAAGTGTCCTTGTGCACGACCAGTTTCAGGTAGGTAATCGAGAAGGTCACGACGGTGTAGTAGAGGATGTTCTCGGCAAACCGTGCGCCGATACCGACCAGCACCGCACGCCAGTGATGACGCAGCACTTCGACCACACCTAGCTGTTGTTGCTTGTTTTGCGCCTGACGGGCCTGGGCTTCCTTGAAGATCGGCGCGTCATCGACGCTGGTGCGAATCCAGTAGCCGATCAGCACCACCACCGCCGAGAACCAGAACGCCACACGCCAGCCCCAGGCGAGGAATTGCTCCTCCGACAGGTTCGACGACAACAGCAGCAACGCGACGGTCGCCACCAGGTTACCGGCCGGCACGCCGGCTTGCGGCCAGCTGGCCCAGAAGCCTCGGCGATTGTCCGGGCAGTGTTCGGACACCAGCAGAATCGCACCGCCCCATTCACCACCGAAGGCGAAACCCTGGATCAGCCGCAGCAGCACCAGTAGCACGGGCGCGGCGTAGCCGATCTGGTCGAAACCGGGCAGGCAACCCATCAGGAACGTGGTGATGCCGACCACCACCAGGCTCAATTGCAGCAGGCGTTTGCGGCCGAACTTGTCACCGTAGTGACCGAACACTAGGCCACCCAACGGACGGGCAAGAAAGCCGACCGCGTACAGGGCGAAGGCGGCGAGGATGCCATCGATCGGGCTGTCGGTCTGGCGGAAGAACAGCTGGCCGAAGACCAGTGCCGAAGCAGTGCCGTAGAGGAAGAATTCATACCATTCGGCGACGGTGCCGGCCATGGCGGCGGCCACGACACGTTTGAGTCCCGAGGGTGTGGTTGCGCGGGCGGTGCTGTGAGGATTGGGCATGCTGACGTTTCCTGTAGAGGCGCAAAGACAGGCAGCCGGGCCGGGTCCTCAAGGACCCGCCCGGCAATCACTCAGAGACCGACGTCCGGCAGTTCCGGACGATTGGCGAGGGCCTTGGCCATGATCTGCTCGACGAAAACCCGATCGGCTTCCGGCAGGGCCAGGCGTGGCGGACGGGTCAGGGCGCTGCCGCGACCGGCGATGGCTTCGCATAGCTTGATGCACTGCACCAGGTCGGCACGGGCGTCGAGGTGCAGGATCGGCATCAGCCATTCGTAGATCGGCATGGCTTCGGCGAAGCGACCGGCCTTGGCCAGGCGGAAGATGGTTTCGCCTTCTTTCGGGAACACGTTGGACATGCCCGAGACCCAGCCTTCGGCACCCACCGCGATGCTTTCCAGCACCACGTCATCAAGGCCGGCGAACAGCACAAAACGATCGCCGACTTCATTGCGCACGTCGATGAAACGACGGGTGTCGCCGGAGGAGTCCTTGAAGCACACCACGTTGTCGCAGTCGGCCAGGGAAATCAGGATGTCCGGGGTCACGTCGTTTTTGTAGATCGGCGGGTTGTTGTAAACCATCAGCGGTACGTCGGCATTCTTCGCCACGTAGCGGTAGTGCTCGGCGGTCTCGAACGGCTTGGAGCCGTAGACCAGCGCCGGCATCAGCATGACCCCGTCGACACCGACCCGGCGCACGGCATTGGCGACCTTGGCCGCTTGCACGCTGGTGAATTCGGCCACACCACAAATGACCGGCACGCGACCACGGGAAGCGTCGACCGCGACTTCGGTCACGGCGATTTTTTCTTCGGCGGACAGCGAGGTGTTTTCCCCCACCGAACCGCACACCACCAGGCCTGACACGCCGTCACGGATCACGTTGGAAATCACCTGGTGGGTTTTTTCCAGGTTGATGGAGAAGTCGTCGTTGAATTGAGTGGTCACCGCGGGGAAGACGCCACTCCAGTTAATGCGCTTGCTCATTGTTGCCTCCGGTTCGTTAATTGTATTTCGTATACGATATTGTAAGTGAAAAGACTCGGCCAGTGCTTTTTTCAGTTACGAGGGGTTTTTTGCTAGCCGTTGGTCAGAGTTTTGGGTGAGGGCTTGTAAGGCTGTGCTCAGCCCCCAGGCCAGGTGTCAGACAGTCGATAGCCTTGTGGCCACGGATCACTCGGATCGAGCAGCAATTGGTGGGTGCCGGTAATCCAGGCCCGGCCGGAAATGCACGGGTAGATCGCCGGGCGTCCAGCCACCTCTGTCAGCGAATCGATGCGGCAATGGAACTCGGAACCGATGATCGAACGGCCGATAAAACGCTCGCCGACCTGCATCAAACCCTTGGCCTGCAGCACCGCCATGCGTGCCGAGCAGCCGGTGCCGGTGGGCGAACGGTCGATCTTGCCGGGCTGAATCACCACCGCATTGGCGCCGGTGGCGATGCAATTTTCATAGGCGAGGGGAGCCGCAATCTGGCAGAAGGAAATGTGCGACCACTCGGGGTTCAGCGGATGGACAAAGCCCAGTTGCTCATTGGCCGCACGGGTAATTTTCAGCCCGACCTCGACCAGCGCGGCCGCTTCATCAGGACGAATGGAAAAGCCCAGTCGCTTGGCATCGGCGATCACAAAACTGTCGCCGCCGTACGCGGTGTCGACCTGCAACGAGCCGACGCCTTCGACTTCGATCCAGGCGTCGAGGCGGTCAGCGAAGGAGGGCACGTTCTTGATTTCCACCCGTTCGACCTTGCCGTCACGGCAGTCGGCCACCGCTTCGATCAGCCCGCCTGGGGCTTCGAGCACCAGTCGGGTTTGCGGTTCGGTCATCGGCAGGATGCCGCTGTCGAGCAACACGGTGGCCACGCACAGCGAGTTGGAGCCGGACATCGGCGGGGTGTCGGCCGGCTCCATGATGATCCAGGCCATCTGCGCCCGAGGATCCTTGGCCGGCACCAGCAGGTTGACGTGGCGGAACACGCCGCCGCGCGGTTCGTTGAGGACGAAGTTGCGCAGGGTTTGGTCCTTGGCAATCCAGCGCGACTGTTCCCACACGGTGGCCCCGGGCGGTGGCGCGACGCCGCCGACGATCACGTCGCCGACTTCGCCTTCGGCGTGGCAGCTGACCACGTGAATCACTTTCGATGAACGCATTGTCTGCTCCTTGTTTTGTCTGTTAGGGCCTCATCGCGAGCAGGCTCGCTCCCACAGGGTTTGGGGCTGTACATAAATTCCGGGCCGGACCCAAGCCAATGTGGGAGCGAGCCTGCTCGCGATGAGGCCATCTGTTACTTCACCGATTTCAGAAAGGCCGCGGTTTCCGCGTGCACCGGGTTGCCGATGACCTGATCAGGCGAGCCGATTTCATGCACCAAACCATTGCGAAAGAACGCCACGCGGTCGGACACATCGCGGGCGAAGCGGATTTCGTGGGTCACCAGGACCATGGTCATACCGTCTTCGGCGAGCATGCGCATGGTGTCCAGCACCTCGCCCACCAGCTGCGGATCGAGGGCCGAAGTGGCTTCGTCGAACAGCATGTAGTCCGGCGACATGGCCAGGGCGCGGGCGATCGCCATGCGCTGTTGCTGGCCGCCGGAGAGCTTGCCGGGAAAGGCCTTGAGCTTGTCGCCCAGACCGACGTGGGTCAGTTGTTTCACCGCCAGTTCCTCGGCGTCGCACTTGCTCTTGCCCAGCACTTTGCGTGGCGCCAGCATCACGTTTTCCAGCACGGTCAGGTGCGGGAACGCATTCCATTGCTGGAACACGATGCCTATCTTTTGCCGCAGACGGTTGAGGTCCGTGGCGCTGTGATGGACCTCGACACCGTCGACGCGGATGTTGCCTTTCTGGATTGGCTCCAGGCCGTTGATGCACATCAGTAGGGTCGATTTTCCCGAGCCGGAGCCGCCGATGATCGACACCACCTCGCCCTTGCTCACCGTCAGATTGACGCCCTTGACCACTTCGAGGTCGCCGAAGGATTTGTGTACGTTGTCGATCTCAATCATTTTCTTGCCACCTTCTTTCCAGACGAGCGCCGAGGCGTGCGACCACCAGGCTCATGACGTAGTAGATGAGGCCCGCGATGCACAGCACCAGCAGTGGTTCCTGAATGCGGGTCACGATGGTTTGCGAAGCGCGCAGCAGTTCGACGATGCCGATCCACATCACCAGCGCGGTGTCTTTCATCACGCTGAGTACCAGGTTTAGCCAACCGGGAAAGGCTACCCGCGTGGCCATCGGCAGGACGATCCAGCGCAGGTCTTGCAGGAAACTCAGACCCAGCGAACGACTGGCCCGACGCAGGGTGAACGGCACCGAAAGCACTCCACTGCGCACGATCTCGGTGAAGTACGCGGCGGCGTAGACCCCAAGCACAATGCAGCCAACGCTAAAGGCGCTGATGTTCAAACCGACGATGCTCTTGAGCGAGTTGAACAAGACAAACTGGATCAGCAGCGGCACGCTGCGAAACACGTCCAGCACCCAGGCCAGTGGCAGGCTGGCACGCGGCAACAGCGCCCGCAGCAAGCCAAACAGCAGCCCGGCGAAGGAGCCGAGGATGATCGACCAGAACGTGAGTTTCAGAGTGACCCAGGCGCCATCAAGCAAGAACAGCAGGTCATTCCAGGAAAAACTGGTGGTCAACATGGTCACCTCCTCAGTAACGGAACAGCCGCCAGGCCATCAGCCGGGCGACGGCGACGATTGCCTTGGCAATCAGGTAATACAACGCCGCGGCGATGGCGAAGTATTCGAAGGTGCGGAACGTCTTGACGTTGTAATCCTGGGTCACGCCGGTCAGATCATTGTTCAGCCCGACGATCACCCCCAGCGACGTCATCAATACCGCCCAGACCATCTGGTTACTCAACGGGTAGAACACGATCCGCAATAGCTGCGGAACGATGATCATCCGGTAGGCCTGGAAGGCACTCATGCCCAGCGAACGCGCGGCGCGCACTTGTGTGCCGGGCACAGCCTTGAGGCCGCCGCGAAAGTTTTCCGCCAGGTAACCAGCGTTGTTGAAGGTGATCCCGGCCAGCAGTGCGAACCATGAGCTGACATGCAAATCGAGTGAGCCGAGGCCGAAGTAGAGGACATAGATCTGGAACAGCGACGGGGTATTGCGGGCGATCGACACCCAGCCATTGCCAATGCCGCGCAACAACGGCTGTTTGGTTTCGCGCATCACCGTCAGGGCCAGGGCGATCAACACGCCGAAAATCATCGACAGTGCAGCGGTCTCGAAGGTGACCCAGGCGCCGGCGAGCATGTCCGGCAGGGCGCGCAGGGTCGCGCGCCATTGGAAGGTGTAATCAAACATGCGCGTGGCTCTCCAGAGAGGCGGCCGATTGCAGCCAGGCCGGCAAACGACCGCTGGCGGTGGCGCTGCAAGCGGCGTCGACACATTCGGCGAGGTTGGCGAAGTGCACCTTGCGGCCCACCAGGCCGGGTGCGTAATGGGCGTACTTGCCCGAGTTGGTCATCAAGGTTTTGGCGGCCAGCGGGATCACCGGTTCGCCGAGCATGCACCAGCAGGTGTCGGTGACCAGGGTCGCGCCGAAGGCTTCGATCACCGCGATATGTCCAGCCTCGCGGGCCTGTTCCAGCACCGCACGACCGCAGGTGATGGCGAGCACCACCTCGGGGTGTTTGTGCCGACCCCGACACAGCCGCGCCAGATGCGCGAATTCGCTGAGGGAGAAATGCGGGTTGCCCAGCGAGACCACATCCACCCGGTTGTCGCGGGCACTATTGAGTTCGCGCCAGCTGAGCAGCAAATCCTTCAGGCGGATTTTTTCCACCGGCACATGGGCATCCGCCTCCAGCACCCGCGTCGGGTCGAGTGCTTCCGGGGTCACCCCGGCGATATGAAACAGCGGCGCGGCGGAGGTGGTGGCGAAAGCGGCGCCGAAGGCTTTCAAATCGTCCAGGCTCGGCTTGCTGTGTTCCAGCCCCAACACCAGCGGAATCCGACTGCCGGCCAGGGCACCGATGTGGTAACCGAGCAGGGGGTAGAAGGCATCATCCAACTCACCCAAGACCGGTAATTCGATTTGCAGGCGAGCCTTGCGTTGGGCGTCCAGATGGCAGCCAATCAACGGCGCGCGGCCGGTCAGGGCGATGCAGATATCCAGGTAGTCGGGGTATTTCAGGGTGCGTGCGCCGAGCACGCTGTTGGCATAAACCACGGCGTTGGATTCGGCCCAGACGATTTGCTCGCCGGCCTTCGGCGCGCTGTCGAGCAAGTAGGGTGCGCAGGTGAAACTGAGCTGCGCGCCCATCGCCATATAGGCATCGCCCAAGGCACTGGCCGGTACGCCGAGTGCCGGATCAATGCCCAACTCGCGCCAACGGCGTTGGTCGACAGAAATGGAATTGAGGGTGGTCGGCACCCGCACGTTTGCTCCCCACTGCACTAACTGCTCAGCAAAGCGCAGGCTCGCAGGTCCGGTATAAATGCAGCCGTCGATGTGTGCCTGGGTGACGTCCACCAAGTGGCGGGCGCCTTGCAGTTCAGCCATGCGCAGGACGATCTGCATGGCCACTTGGGCAGCCTTGCCATGCTCGCCGTCGAGCAACGCCTGATCGTGTTCGGTGAGTTCGATAGCGGTGCTTTTTGCTGCTGTCTGCAACGGACTGTCGAGTGCCTGCCAGGCATCGCCCGGCAGGTGTTCGAACACGGTCACCGTTGAGGCTTCGACCCGAGCAAAGGCTTTGCCGCGCAAGGCGGCGAAGGCCTCCCGGCCGATGCACAGCACCGGCAGGGAACGCTCGAAAATGGTCTGTGCCACGAGCACGCCCAGGGTCAGGATCTCATCGGGTTCAGCCAGCACCAGTGCGGCCGGCGCATGACCGTTGCTGATCAGTTCCATCAGCACGCTGCTGCCGGTGCACGAGCCGCGGCCACTGGGAATGGCCAGCACCCGGCCGGCCAGGTAGTCGCCGCTCAGCGGGTGGTGACGGTCAATGACCTCGCCGCTGTACGGGTCGACCCCGCCCCAGAAACTCAGACCGACATCGGCAAACAGCAGGGCGCCTTGTGCGGCGCCGGCGACCAGGCTGCGACCGGTCAGAGAAGTGGGCCTAGGCATGCCGGACACCTCAGTAATAGACCTTGGGCACGGTCAGGTCGGTGGGTGAAATCTCGGTGCCGACCCATTTGGTGAACAGCTCGTTGTATCGGCCGCTGCGCACCTGCTGATTGACGAACAGATTGAGGTAGTTGAGCAGGCCATACTCGTTACGCTTGGCGCCCAGGGACACGTAGTCGATGGTGTACGGCGCGTTACCGGCGATTTTCAGGTTCTTGTATTTGCCCGACTTGATCGTGGCGGCGGCCACGGTGTTGGTGACCACAGTGGCGTCGATGTGGCCCTGGGCGACCGCCAGCAGCGTGTCGTTCTGCGACTGATAGGCGCGGAAGGTGCCGGTGCCCCAGCTCTTCACGTCTTTTTCCAGAGCGATGGCTTCATAGGTGCCGCTGGTGTTGCCCAAGGCTTTGCCTTTGATATCGGCGAAGCTGTTGATGCCGGTGTTGTCGCGAGTCAGCACCACCATCTGGAAGGCGAAGTACGGCACGGTGAGGCCGACGGTCTTGGCCCGTTCGAGGGTGTCGGACGTGGAGGCAACTATCACGTCCGCACGCCCGGAGACCAGCGCCGGGATTCGATCGGGGAAGGGCGTTTCAACCACTTCCGCGTCGACCCCGAGAATTTTCGCCAGGTCGCGGCAGTAGTCCACGTCGAAACCGGCCGGGTTGTTGCCTTCATCGCGAAAACCCATGGGCGGGAAGTCCAGGGTCACGGCGCAGCGCAGCTTGCCCGAACCGATAATGTCGTCGAGCTTGTCGGCCTGGGCGGTGGCGATGAAGGACGTACTGAGAACAGCGCTGAGGGCTACGGCAAATGCGGGGTTTTTCATAGAGGCCTCGTTGTCGGAAAGTGCTGTTGGATATCGTATTGTGAATTTCGTATACGATATTTGATTAGCAATGAGCGTGCCTGTTTCCGAACCGAGGCGAGAATTAATCGCCAAGCCTTGAGCTAAAGGTCTTACAAGATTGTGGGAGCGCGGCGTAGGAGAAGAACGCCTCGGTAGCTGTATCAGGCGGTGTTACAGAAGGGAGCAGTGGGAACGCCGGGCGCCCCTTAAAGGAACACTCGCCCGGGCTCAGCGACGGCTTTCGCGATACTGACTCGGCGCCAGGCTGGTCAAGGCGCGGAACTGCCGGCTGAAGGCACTGTGATCGGTGTAACCGCAGCGCAGGGCGATCTCGGTAATGGGCAGGTCGGTGTGCAGCAACAGTCGGGAGCCTTCTTCCAGGCGCGCCTTGTGAATCATCTGCCGTGGGGTGAGCTGGAACACCCGTTTGCAATGGCGCTCCAGTTGCGCCACGGAAAACCCGGCGATCGCGGTCAGTTCGGCGAGGCTGATAGGGCGGGCGAAATGGCTGCGGATATGCGCGTCCACCGCCGCGAGTTTCTGGAACGCCGGATGGCTGGACTGTGGCGCTTGCAGGTCGCGGGAGATGCCGGCCAGGCCGACGATCCGACCTTGCAGGTCGCGCAGCGCGAGTTTGTGGGTCAGGCACCAGACCGGCTGGTTGCCGTAATACAGGTGCAGTTCGAGTTGGTCGGCCAGTTCGCGGCCGGTGGACAGCACCCGCCGATCCTGCTCGGTGTACAGCGGGCCGAAGCGCTCGGGAAAGACCATGTCGGCGGTGCGCCCGAGCAGCTCGTCACTGTGTTTGAAGCCACAGCGCCGGGCGAGGGTCTGGTTGACGAAGGCGTAGCGGGCCTCGCTGTCCTTGATGAAAAACACCACGTCCGACAGGGTGTCGAGCAGCGCCGAAATCGGCTGCAGACTGCTCAGCAGGGTGGGCAGGTCGCAGGGTTTGAAGGTAGTGAGCGAGGCATACATGGCGCTGGGCGTCTGGAGGCAATGCCCGGGATCATAAAGACTCGGCGACGGACCCGAAAGCCCCGGGCCGGCATTCACGCCGGTGGGGTGTCGTCCAGGCACAGCAAGGTCTCGATCCGTGCCGGACTGAACGGTGGCCGTGGCGCCGAAGGTTGCCAGCCGAACAGGTGCTGCAACGCGCCGCCACACACCCGGCCCTGGCAAGCGCCCATGCCGCAGCGGCTGGCCAGTTTGGCCTCGCGCCAGTCTGTGTGCCCGGCAAGCACCCCGTAAGGCACGTCTTCGCAACGGCACACCAGCGTGTCTGGTTGCGCCAGCGACTTGAGTTGCGGATCGAGGGTGAATGCTTTGTTGAGGGCGTTGGCGAAACCCTGCCAGCGCGCACGACGCGGCCACAATGCACGGGCTGAATCAACGTCACCGACCGCGGCGTGGCCAGCGATGGCGCCTTCGACCAACGCCAGTTCACTGCCACCGAAACCGGTGCATTCACCTGCCGCATAGTGATCGGCGCGGCGAGTGGTCTGCCAGGCATCGACGGCAATCGACTGGCCATCGAGCTCACAGCCCAGGGCTTGGCCGAGTTGGGTGTTGGGTATCAGACCGAAGCCACAGGCCAGGCGATCACATTCCAGTTCGACGATTTTCCCTTGCTGTTGCAGGCGCACACCTTCCAGTCGCTCACTGCCCAGGGCGGCCAGTACATGGGTTCCGGTACGGTAATGGCGGTCGAACAACGTGACCGACTGCATCAGCTTGTTGGGCCAGCGTGGCAGTTGCGCGGCGAAACCGGCGACGGCGGCCGCACAGGCCTGCTCGGCGATGCGCAGCACCCGGGCGCCGTTGTGTTTTGCGGTGGCGGCGCTGGCCAGCAATAACGGTCCGCTGCCGGCAATCACAATGCGTTCGTCCTGCACCGGCAGCCCGCCCTTGATCAATGCCTGGAGGCCGCCCGCGCCAGTCACGCCGGGCAGCGTCCAGCCGGGGAAGGGCAGCAGCAACTCGCGGGCGCCGGTACACAGAATCAGTTTGTCGTAGCCGATCACCCAGCCTCGATCGGCGTCTTCGACCAGCAGTTGTTTCGGCCCGGCGCAGGCGATCACCCGAGTGCTGGAGTGCCGGTGGATGTTGCTGCACGCCTCGAGTTGCTCGCGCATCTGACGCGCCGGGTTCGGCAGATTGGCCTGAGGTCCGTCACGCCAGATTTGCCCGCCCGGCAGCGGGTTGTCATCGAGCAGGACGATGCGCGCGCCGCTTGGCGCTGCGGCGAGCGCGGCGGCCATGCCGGCGGGACCGGCACCGATGATCAGCAGGTCGGCGTATTCGCTCATGCTTGAGTCTCCACGTGCATGCCGTCACGGCACAGCGTTTGGCAGGCCAGGCGTCGTCGACCGTCGATGGTCACCCGGCATTCCTGGCAAATGCCCATGCCGCATAGCGGGGCGCGGCGTTGGCCACTGACCGAGGTGCGAGTGCAGCCGTCGCCGCTCAGGGCCAGTGCAGCCGCGACGCTGGTGCCTTCGGCAACCCGCAGGGCCCGTCCGTCCAGCATCAATTCAGGCATAAACGGGCTCTCCGAGAAAACGTTGCGGTAGATACGGTTGCGCGGCCAGTGGCGGCGTTTCGTCGAACAGCTGCGCGACCAGCAGGTCGGCGGTGCCGGGGGCGGTCGTCACGCCGAGGCCCTCGTGACCGACCGCCAGCCATAAGCCTTTGCGTTGCGGGTGCTGACCCACCAGCGGTAAACCGTCGGGGCTGGCAGCGCGAAAACCGGTCCAGGCGCGGATACCGTTGAGCTGAGCCAGGCCCGGCATGTAGTCGGTGGCACGCCGGAGCATTTTCGCCAGCATCCAACCCTCGACTTGCGGGTTGGTGGTGCCGAATTGTCGCGAGGCGCCTATGAACAGTTGGCCGGTTGGCCGGGGCTGAATATTGCACGCCGTCGAGGGACCGCTGGCGTTGTGGGCACTGGTGACGTAACCGAGTTCCACCAGGGTGTGAGTGACCTTGCCGGGGTAGCGGTCGGTGATCAGCAAGTGGCCTTTCTTCGGCTCGATCGGCAACTCGGGGCAAAGCGCGTTGGCCTGGATGCCGTTGGCCAGAATCACCGCTTCGGCGCTCAGCCAGTGGCCGTCGTCGAGTCGCACGCGGTTGCCGTCGATTTCGCTGACCCGCGCCCGGCGTTGACTGATGTTCGGTGTGTCGAGCATCCAATTGGCGGTCGCCGGGGCATAAAGAATGCCGTCGCCATTAATCAGCAGTCCGCCTTCCAGGCCCTCGCGCAATTCGGGTTCGCGTTGGTGCAAGGCATTGCTGGAGATCAATTCGCAGGTCACGCCCTGGGCCTGCAAGTTCAGGTATTTACTGTGGGCGACGGCCATTTCTTCGGCATTGGCGGCCAGCCAGAGGGTGCCATTGCAACGGTAGGCGCAGCCGTCGGGCAGGGCCGGCGCGAGTTCGCGCCAGCGTTGCAGGGAATATTGACTGAGGGCCAGTTCGGCCGGGTTGTCGTCGAGGACCAGCAAGTGGCCCATGCCCGCCGCCGTAGCGCCGGGCAGGCCGGCGTCCAGCACCAGCACGCGCAAGCCGCGCCCCGCCAGCGCCTGGGCACAAGCGGCGCCGATGATGCCGGCGCCGATCACGATCACATCGGCCACCCGGCCCTCGTTCACGGGCGAATGCCCCAGGCGAACGGGTCGTCCTGCTCGATGATCAGGCTGGCTTCGGCGCTGATAAAGGCGCGGCCGCGAATGGTCGGCACAATGCGCTCGCCCTGAAGTTCGTAGGAACCCTCGAACTCGCTGCCGATGACGCTGGCCTGACGCCAGATCTGTCCCGGCTGCAACTTGTCGTCGGCCGCCAGGCACGCCAGTTTGGCACTGGTGCCGGTGCCACACGGAGAGCGGTCGTAGGCCTTGCCGGGGCAGAGGACGAAGTTGCGGCTGTCGGCTTGCTCGTCATCGGCGAACAGCTCGACATGGTCGATCAAGCCGCCGTCTTCGCCGCGAATACCCTGTGCCTCCAGCGCTTGCTGCACGGCGAAGGTGTAGGCGGTCAGCGTATCGAGGTTATCGCCGGCAATGCGCAGGCCATGTTCGGCAATCAGGAAGAACCAGTTCCCACCCCAGGCAACATCGCCGGTCACTTGACCGATACCCGGCACCTGCAGCGACAGCGCTTTGCGATAACGGTAGGCCGGCACGTTGCGCACGCTGACCGAATAGTCTTCGTGCAGCGTCGCCTGCACCGTGCCCACCGGGGTTTCGATGCTGTGCACCCCAGGGCCGATTTTGCCCAGATGCGCTAGCGAGGCCACGAGGCCGATGGTGCCGTGGCCACACATGCCGAGGTAACCGCTGTTGTTGAAGAAAATCACGCCGGCACAGGCGCTCGGGTCTACCGGCTCACAGAGCAAGGCGCCGACCAGCACGTCACTGCCCCGTGGTTCCAGCACGCAGGCAGCGCGCCAATGATCATGCTGTTCGGCCAGCCGCTGTCGACGTTCGGCCATGCTGCCACTGCCCAGGTCAGGAAAACCGGCGGTCACCAGGCGGGTCGGTTCGCCGCCGGTGTGGGAGTCGATCACGGTGATGCGTTTCATGGGATGGCACGTCCGTTCAGATGAGTGAACGAAAGAGTGGCCTGTGAGGGGGCTTTCCGGCTTGATGGTTTTATCCAGTGCCGATGACGAAATCGGCACAGTGCGGCGAGGGGTCAGTGGCTGTGAGGCAGGTGCTCGAACAGGGTCTTGCAGACGCCGGCAATGTGCTCGTCAAGCAACTTCACCGCTAGGTCCACGTCACCGGCGCGGCAGGCCGCAAGGATTTCCCGGTGTTCGTGATCGGCGCGTTCCTTGCCGGCCGACAGGCTCATCTGCATGCGCAGGTAGCGCTCAAGCTTGTCGTTGACCGAGCGGATCAGGCCGACCAGAAACGGTCGTTGCGCCGGTTCGTAAAGACAAGAGTGCAGTTCCCAGTTGAGCTCGGCCCAGCGCCCCACGTCATCTTCGCCGATGAACTCCTGGCAGATACGTTCGGCGCGCGCGAAGGTGTCTTCGGTCATGTTCGGAATGGCCAGGCGCAGCACCTTGTCTTCGAGCAGCATGCGCACTTCGAACATCTGCGCCAGTTCTGCATCGGAAACCCGGGTGACCATCGCCCCGCGATTGCGCTGAAACATCACCAGGCCTTCAGCCTCCAGGCGCTTGAGGGCTTCGCGCACCGGAATCTTGCTGACGTTGAACTGGCGGGCAATGTCGTCCTGGCGAATCGGCTCGTCCTCGGCGAAATGCCCGGCGACGATGGCGTCACGCAGATGACGGGTGATGATTTCCGAGGTCGAAGGCGAATTGCCAAGGTCGGGAGCGTTGAGTTTTGTCAGGGCCACGGTCGTGATCGTTAGGATTGAATTGCAGATAGGGTATACGAATTTGCACTGAGTGTTCCTGCGGCAATGGCCAGGACTTCCAGACACCGTCTGCCAATGCTGACGCGATCAACGTTCGGGCAGGTTCCAGCGTTCGCGCAAGTGCTCATATTCCGCCTCAGGCATTTGAACCAGCAGCGGGGACTGGCGAGGATCCAGCCAATCGAACAAGCGAGAAATATCCGCTTGATCCATGGCGGTGCAACCCAGCGTCGGCGAGGTGGCGCCCCGCCAGATGTGGAAGAAAATGCACGAGCCCGAGGCGGGGGATGCCAGCGTATTGTGCTCGATGAAAATGCCTTTTCGATACATGTCGTCATCGCGACGCATACGTTCGGAGCTGTTCCAGTCTTTCGAAACAGTCGCTCCGTCGACCAGCTCGTTATAGCGTGCTGAGTGGCTGTCATCCACGCATTCGATGGTCGGGGTGAGCGCCAGGTAAGGCAGTTTGGTGTCGGCCGTACGGTCGTAGCCAAACGCCGTCCCCAGTTTGAACACCCCGGCAGGCGCCTTTCCATCGCCTTCACGTTTGACTGGACCTTCGCGTTGCTCAACGCTGCTCAGGCCCTTGCCCCACGCCAGCCCGCTCTTCCCGACCACCACCGGAAACGATCCTTCGTATTTACGAAAGGTGTTGCCCTGCCGTTCATAGCGCTGGGCCGTGCCCTGGATGTCAGTCCAGTTTTTTGTGGTGACCACAATCAGCTGATTGGCGGTGTCGAGAACATCGCGTGGACCCAGCGGCGTGACGGGGAAGTCCATGACGTTCTTCGGAGAACCTTCCCCGCTGTAGGTGAAGTGCCACCATTCCTTCGAGTACCCGGTAAACCCTTCTTTCTCCATGGCCCTGCTGAGCTTCTGGCGATTGACCCTGGCGGCAGCGCTGATCGTCGGGTTGTCGGTATGCGCTCGCTCATCGAAACAATCGAAACCGGTGCCCATGTCGAGCGCGCCGTCGCGCCAACGCTGGCCATAGGGGGCCGTGCAATCGACTTGCCCGGCTGAAGGTGTCCAGGTATCGGCGGGCAGGGCATCCGGGCCGGTCAGTGTCAGATCCACGGTTGAGCCTTTGGAGTGGTTCGACACCCGGGCCACGTAACCCAGGCGCCAGAAGTCCTGCTTGTCCACACGCGGATAGAACTCGGCCTTGCGCGGGTCACCCGGCACCAAAGCGAAGCGCCCCATATCGGCAACGGCACGGCTCGGTCGATAACAGTCAAACACCTTCAAACCGTAGCCCTGCGCCCGCAATGCTGTTTGTACCCGGGCGAGGGCCTTGGCGGCGTCCAGCGATAACAGGCACTGTGGCGCGGCGTAACCGTCGAGTGGGTGCCCGGTGAAGTTGTGAGCGCTGGCATAGCGAATGTCTTGCTCGATGCCCGGATCAATCGCACGCAGATACACCATGTTCTCGGGTCGTGTCTCTGCACCGGCCGTGCAGGGCACGACAATGCTCAGGCACAGGATCCATCGCAACCAAGGCCGCGAGAGCCTGTTTTGCTGATCCATTGCGCAACGATGGTGGTTTGATCTGCCCGTCAGGGTTTTGGACGATCGAATGTTCAAGGCTCGCCTCTCGTATGATTTTTTACGCTTTCTTTACAGTGTTCATTTTCGTCCGACACGATACTGGCCGCGTTTTTTCAGAGAGTCTACCGTGAGCGAAACAACGACCGTTGCACATGAAAATTCGCAAGCCAAAACGTCAGGTGCAGGCTTGCTCGTCGCCGCTGTCGGCGTGGTTTACGGGGACATCGGCACCAGCCCCCTCTATACGCTGAAAGAAGTTTTTTCCGGCCACTACGGCGTTCAGGTAAATCACGACGGAGTGCTGGGCATTCTGTCGTTGATCTTCTGGTCACTGATCTGGGTGGTCTCGATCAAGTACGTGCTGTTCATCCTTCGCGCCAACAACCAGGGCGAAGGCGGCATTATGGCGTTGACGGCATTGGCCCGCCGCGCGGCAGCACCTTATCCGCACATGAGCAAGGTACTGGTTCTGCTCGGCCTGTTCGGTGCAGCACTTTTTTACGGGGACAGCATGATCACCCCGGCTATTTCGGTGCTCTCCGCGGTTGAAGGACTTCAGCTGGCCTTTGACGGGATAGAGCACTGGGTTGTGCCCTTGTCAGTGATCGTGCTGGTGGCGCTGTTCTTGATACAGAAACACGGCACGGCTCGCATCGGTATCCTGTTTGGCCCAGTGATGGTGCTGTGGTTTGTAGTGTTAGGTGCGCTGGGGATCTATGGCATTTTGCAGCGCCCGGAAGTATTGCAAGCGCTCAACCCATACTGGGGAGCACATTTTTTTATCGCTCATCCGGGGATCGGTGTGGCCATCCTGGGTGCTGTCGTATTGTCATTGACCGGTGCTGAAGCGCTGTATGCGGACATGGGCCACTTTGGCCGCAAACCGATTTCTCGTGCCTGGTTCATTCTCGTGTTGCCCGGTTTGGTGCTCAACTACTTTGGCCAAGGCGCCTTGATCCTTGGAAACCCGGAGACTGTGCGCAATCCGTTCTATTTGCTGGCGCCTGAGTGGGCACTGTTACCAATGGTCGCGCTCTCCACACTGGCTACGATCATCGCTTCTCAAGCCGTGATTTCCGGTGCTTTCTCCCTGACTCGCCAGGCCATCCAGCTAGGTTACGTCCCACGCATGTTTATCCAGCACACCTCCAGCCAAGAGCAGGGACAGATCTACATCGGCACGGTTAACTGGGCGTTGATGGTCGGTGTCGTGTTGTTGGTGATTGGTTTCGAGTCGTCCAGTGCTTTGGCCGCAGCTTATGGCGTCGCGGTGACGGGGACCATGCTGATCACAACAATCCTGTCCTCGGCTGTCGTCCTGCTCCTGTGGAAAACGCCGCGCTGGTTGGCCATCCCGATGCTGCTCGGATTTTTGCTGGTAGACGGTCTGTATTTCGCGGCCAACGCGCCGAAGATTTTTCAGGGGGGGGCGTTCCCGGTGATTGCCGGCATTGGCCTGTTCATTTTGATGACGACCTGGAAGCGGGGCAGGAGGATTATTGTTGAGCGGCTGGATGAAACCGCGCTTCCTCTACCGCTCTTCATCGGCAGCATCCGTACGCAGCCTCCCCATCGCGTACAAGGCACGGCGGTGTTTCTGACGGCCAGGGCCGATGCTGTTCCTCATGCACTGCTGCACAACCTGCTGCATAACCAGGTTTTGCATGAGCAAGTCGTGTTGCTCACGGTAGTGTCTGAAGACAGCCCTCGCGTGAGTGCCGACAGACGATTTGAGGTTGAAGCCTATGGTGAAGGCTTCTTCCGGGTCAGTCTGCACTTTGGTTTTATCGAGGAGCCGGATGTCCCTCTGGCCTTGAGTCTCTGTCACTTGGCTGAGCTGGATTTCAGTCCTATGCGCACCACCTATTTCCTCAGCCGAGAGACGGTCATTGCGACCAAACGTATCGGTATGGCTCGTTGGCGAGAGAACCTGTTCGCCTTTTTGCTCAAGAACGCCAACAGCAATCTGAAGTACTTCAAGTTGCCACTGAACAGGGTGATAGAGCTGGGCACACAGGTCGAGATGTAGCGATAAACGAAGCTGCTGACTCCAGCACCATAGGCTCAAGGAATAAAGCGGTAGCCAACCCCCGTTTCAGTCACCAGATGACGTGGTTGGGAAGGGTCCGCTTCTACTTTTTTGCGCAATCCGCCCATGAAGACTCGAAGGTAAGGGGTATCAGTGGTGTGCGACGGACCCCATACGGCCTTGAGCAGTTGCAAGTGCGTCAGGACCCGATTTGGATTTGAGCAGAGATGAACCAGCAAGCGGTATTCCAGCGGTGTCAAATGCAAGGGGACGCCGGAACGCTCCACGACGCGTCGTTCTACATCGATTCTCACGTCATCGAAGCACAGTACCGAGTTGTTTTCGGCCTCTTTCGCCTGCCTGCGTAACAGCGCGCGCACGCGGGCGAGCAGTTCGCCAGTGCCAAAGGGCTTCACCAGATAGTCGTCGGCACCGGTGTCCAGTGCCAGGATTTTGTCTGACTCTGCGCCACGTGCAGACAACACAATAATGGGCACCGGCGACCAGCTCCTGACGTCCCGGATCAGGTCAATGCCGTCCCCGTCGGGCAGTCCCAGGTCGAGCACGATCAGATCGGGCCGGCGCGTGCCCGCGTCGATGAGGCCCCGGTGAAAGGTATCGGCTTCGTGAACTTCCAGGCCTTCGGCTTGCAAAGCCATCCGCACGAAGCGGCGTATTTCCTTCTCATCTTCAATGATCAGGACGTGGGGCACTGATTCGGTCATGGTGAATCCTCGTCAGTCTGCTGCTCAATGGGTTCGATGGGCTCGATGATCGGAGGGGTTTCACGGGGCAGACGTAACATGAAGCAAGCACCGCCCTCTGGCCGGGTGACACCCAAAATGGTTCCTCCATGAACCTGGGCAATGGCCCGGCAGATGGCCAGGCCCAGCCCGACGCCGGGTATCGAGCTTTCCTTCTTGCCACGCATGAATTTGCTGAAGATCGCCTCTTCGTGACCGTGGGGTAACCCCGGTCCTTCGTCGGCGACCCACAACTCGATGTTGTCAGGCGTGGCCCTGGCCCCCAGGCGGATGGTGGTGCCTTGGGGCGTGTACTTGACGGCGTTCTCGATCAGGTTGATGAGGACGCGTTCGATCAGCACCGCGTCGATGTGTACGGGCGGTAAATCATCGTCCAGAGCGACTTGCACCAAACGCTTGCCCAGAATCGGCTGGATGGCTCGCAGGGCACTGCCCACCACGTCTTCGATGGGTTGCCACTGCCGATTCACCACCACTTTGCCGGATTCGAGGCGCGCCATGTCCAGCAGGTTATTGACCAGCGTATTCATGCGCAGCGCCGATTCACCCACCGCCGTGGCAATTTCGGCGGCTTCGCCGGTCAGGGGTGGCTTGGTCAGTTTGAGCGCTTCGGCAAGCCCTACCATGACCGACAGCGGGGTTCGCAGGTCGTGGGAGATGGCCGACAGCAGCGAGTTGCGCAACCGTTCGGACTCCATTTGAACCGTCGTGTCCTGGGCCACGTTGATGTAGTGAATCCGTTCGAGCGAGATGGCCAGCAATGAAGCACAGGTGTCGAGCAGACGTCGTTGTTCCGGGACCACCAGCCGGGTGGTGTCTCGCGGTTGCACCGCCAAAATCCCGCGCACCCGCATCGGCGCCGACAAGGGCAGGTAAAGCGTTGAGCTTGAGGGCAGGGTGTCGGTGCCGTAGCCAGCCGGTTCGGTTTTGTCGAACGACCATTGGGCAATGGCAATGTCCACTTGCGGTGCATCTCCCGTCACCATCGGGGCTTGCAGCTTATTGTTATCGTCTGCCACTAGCAGCGCCGACCTTGCACCAAACTCGGCGGACAGAAACCGTGCGCTGATGTCCGCCACCTGTTCGGTCAACAGCGCCGCGGACAGAAGGCGAGACATGTCGTACAGCGCCCGCATGCGGTCTTCGCGCCGTTGCGCTACCCGTGCCTGGTAGGTCAGGCCGGCCGTCATTTGCCCGATGACCAGAGCGACCACGAGCATGACGCTGAAGGTCACCAAGTATTGGGCATCGGCGAAGGCGAACGAAAAACGCGGCGATACAAAGAAGAAGTCAAAGGCACCCACTGACACAAAGGCTGCCAGGACGGCTGGGCCTCGGCCAAAGCGAACCGCCACGGCGACCACCACCAGCAAGAAGATCATGACGATGTTGGCCAGTTCCAGTACGTGCGCCATGGGCATGACCGCCAGGGTCGTCACCGCACAGAGCGCCACGCTCCAGACATAGGATCGCCACACGATCGGGTTCTCGCTCGTGGCAGGCGCCGCCTCGTTCCGGGGCCGTTGATTAGCCGGGAGCGAGACTTGAATCACGTCAAGGTCGACGCCCAGCGCACCAATCCGGTCGGCAAGCTCGCGCCGCCAGAAGCGACGCCGCGGACGTTCGTCACGGCCCAGCACGACTTTTGAAAGGTTGTACTGCCGAGCATACTTGACCAATGCTTCGGCAATGTCCTGACCGGCCAGCGTCGAGATCTGCGCGCCCATGTCCTGGGCCAGTTTCAGGGTCGCCAGAACGCGACGGCGCTTGGCTTCTGGCAGACGCTGCAAGGCTGGAGTTTCGACATACACGGCGTGCCAGGGCACATTGAGCTGAGCGGCCAGACGGACCGTCGAACGTACGGTTTTTTCGGCCTGCTCATGGGGGCCGATGCAGGCGAGCAGAGAGTCGCGAGTCCCCCAGACCGGTTTGACCGCACCGCTTTGGCGGTACTGCAACATGTCGCTGTCGACACGGTCGGCGGTGCGGCGCAGCGCCAGTTCGCGCAGGGCAATCAAGTTGCCTTTGCGAAAGAAATTCTGCACCGCGCGCTCGGCCTGTTGCGCCAGATAGACCTTGCCTTCCTTCAAGCGCTGCAGCAGGTCGTCGGGAGGCAAGTCAACAATGACCACCTCGTCGGCCGTGTCGAACACATGGTCGGGCACGGTCTCCCAGACGCGAATGCCGGTGATGCCACCGACAATGTCGTTCAGGCTCTCCAGGTGCTGGACGTTCATGGTCGACCAGACATCGATACCGGCGCTGAGTAGTTCTTCCACGTCCTGCCAGCGCTTTGGGTGCCGGGAGCCTATAGCGTTGGAGTGAGCCAGTTCGTCAATCAGAATCAAGCCCGGTTGACACGCGAGTGCGGCGTCGAGGTCGAACTCGGTCAGTGTGCGGTTCTTGTCGACGACCTGCTTGAGCGGCAGTGTTTCCAGGCCTGCGGTCAGCGCCAGGGTTTCAGCGCGGCCATGGGTCTCGACCACGCCGATCAGCACGTTTATGTCCTGCAGTTTCGCGGTATGAGCGGCTGCCAGCATCGCGTAGGTCTTGCCGACCCCCGCGCTGGCGCCGAAAAAAATCTTCAGCCGGCCACGTTTGGCCTGCGCTTCTTCTTCGCGAATCTGGGCCAGTAGCTGGTCCGGGTCAGGACGTTGTTCGGCCATCAGGCTCACCGTGTGTGAGTTGGCGCTCAATGGGCGGCGTCGAGTGCCAGGTTCAGGGCCAGGACGTTGACCCGGGGTTCGCCGAGGAACCCGAGCAGCATGCTTTCAGAATGCTCGCTGATCAGTTGGCGGACCTGCTCGACGGGCAGCTTGCGCACCCGCGAAACCCGGTTTGCCTGGTACAGCGCCGCCGCGATGCTGATATGCGGATCAAGACCACTGGCGGAACTGTAGACCAGGTCGGCGGGCACCGTCGCGGTGTTGCCAGGATCGGCCGCGTGCAAGGCGTCGATCCGGGCCTTGATTGCATCCGCCAGCGCCGGGTTCAGCGGGCCCTGGTTCGACCCTGCCGAGGCCTGCGGGTTATAGGGCATGGGACTGGTGGCGGAAGGGCGGCTCCAGAAGTATTTCGGATCACTGAAGCCTTGACCGATCAGCAGGGAACCGACGATTTTGCCGTCTCTTTCGATCAGGCTGCCCGCGGCCTGACGGGGGAAAACCAGGCCGGCGATCCCGGTGGTGAGCAGCGGATAGGCGAGGCCCGTGAGCAGTGAAAATACAATCAGCAGGGTCAACGCCGGACGCAGCAGAATTGCCATGACAGTGCTCCCTCAAGTCAGACCGACAGCGAATAACGCCATGTCGATTACCTTGATGCCAATGAATGGAACGATGACCCCACCCAGCCCGTAGATCAACAGGTTGCGCCGCAGCAGCAGGGCAGCACCGACCGGGCGGTACTTCACGCCTTTAAGCGCCAGGGGAATCAGGAAAATGATAATCAGCGCATTGAAAATCACCGCCGACAGCACCGCCGAGTTCGGGCTCGTCAGCCCCATGATGTTGAGCGCCGCGAGTTGCGGGTAGGTGGTGACAAACGCGGCCGGCACGATCGCGAAATATTTGGCGATGTCGTTGGCAATCGAGAAGGTGGTCAGCGAGCCTCGGGTCATCAGCATCTGTTTGCCGGTTTCCACCACCTCGATCAACTTCGTCGGGTTGCTGTCCAGATCCACCATGTTGCCGGCTTCCTTGGCGGCCTGCGTCCCCGAGTTCATCGCCACGGCGACATCGGCCTGAGCCAGTGCCGGGGCGTCGTTGGTGCCGTCGCCGGTCATGGCCACCAGCCGGCCTTCGGCCTGGTAGCGGCGGATCAGTTCCAGCTTCTGTTCGGGTGTCGCCTCGGCCAGAAAGTCATCGACCCCGGCTTCGGCGGCAATGGCGGCAGCAGTGACCCGGTTGTCGCCCGTCACCATGACCGTCTTGATGCCCATGCGGCGCAGTTCGACGAAACGTTCCTTGATGCCACCTTTTACGATGTCCTTGAGTTCGATGACGCCCAGCACCTTGACCCCGTCGGCGACGACCAGCGGTGTGCTGCCCCGGCGCGCCACCTCCTCAATGCTGGTTTGCACCGCCTCGGGAAAGCTGCCGCCCAGACCTTGAACATGCTTGAGGATCGCTTCGCCGGCGCCCTTGCGTATTTGCCGGTCGCCCAGGTTGACACCGCTCATGCGCGTTTGCGCCGAAAAGTGCACGAAGTGGGCGTCGAGTGCGCCGATTTCTCGTTCCCGCAGATTGAAACGCTGTTTGGCCAGGACCACGATGCTGCGCCCTTCGGGCGTTTCGTCGGCCAGAGACGCCAGCTGCGCCACATCCGCCAGTTCAGCCTCTTTGATGCCAGGCGCCGGTAAGAATGCGGAGGCATGACGATTGCCCAGCGTGATCGTCCCGGTTTTATCGAGCAGCAGAACGTCCACGTCACCGGCGGCTTCCACGGCTCGGCCGGACGTGGCGATCACGTTGGCCTCCATCATGCGACTCATGCCGGCCACGCCGACGGCCGACAGCAAGCCGGCAATGGTCGTGGGGATCAGGCACACCAACAACGAGATGAGGACAGTGATCGAGACGGGCGCTCCGGATTTGGCCACGGCGACCCCGAACAGCGAGAAGGGCAGGAGCGTCACCGTCACGCCCAGGAACACGATCGTCAGCGCGACCAATAAAATCGACAAGGCGATTTCATTCGGGGTCTTTTGCCGCTTCGCGTTCTCGACCATGGCAATCATGCGGTCGACGAAGGTTTCGCCGGGGTTGGTGGTCACGCGCACGACAATCCAGTCCGAGAGCACCCGGGTACCGCCGGTCACGGCCGAGAAGTCGCCGCCAGCTTCGCGAATCACCGGGGCCGACTCGCCGGTGATGGCGGACTCATCCACCGAGGCGGCGCCTTCGATCACTTCGCCGTCGGCGGGGATGACCGAGTCCCCAAGGTCGCCGGCTTCGACCACCACCACGTCGCCTTTGCACAGGTCGCTCGACTGAGCCAACTGCCACTCGGCGCCGTAGTGCGGTTCGCGCAGTTTCTTGGCCCAGGTTTCCTTTTTCAGAGTGCGCAGGGAAGCCGCCTGGGCCTTGCTGCGGCCTTCGGCCAGTGCCTCGGCAAAGTTGGCGAACAGGAGGGTGAACCAAAGCCACAAGCTGATCGCAAGGATAAACCCGGTGGCGGCTTCCCCCTTGCCACTCAGCGCCTGGCCCCATAGGGCAGTGGTGATGATCGCGCCGATGTAGACGACGAACATCACCGGGTTTCGCCACTGGATCCTGGGACTGAGTTTGCGCACTGACTCGACCATGGCTGGTGTGATCAGTTTCGGGTCGAACAAGGAGAACGCTTTGCGAGTCATGTTCGTGATCTCACTTGATCATCAGGAAGTGTTCGACGACGGGCCCCAGCGCGAGCGCGGGGACATAGTTCAGCAAGCCGACCAGCAACACCGTACCGATCAGCAGCACCACGAACAGCATTCCGTGGGTGGGCATCGTGCCGCCGGTTACCGCCAGGCGTTTCTTCGCAGCCAGGCTGCCGGCGACGGCGAGCACCGGCACGATCACGCCGAAGCGGCCAAACCAGGCGACGATCGCCAGCATCGTGTTGTAGAACGGGGTGTTGGCCGACAGACCGGCGAATGCGCTGCCGTTGTTATTGGCGGCCGAGGTGAGGGCGTAGAGGATTTCCGAAAACCCATGGGCACCCGGGTTGGCAATCCCCAGCCTGCCGGCCTCGGCCATGACACCAATAGCGGTACCGAACAGCACCAGCAACGGCGTCATCAGAATCGCAATGGCGACCATTTTCATCTCGTAGGCTTCGATCTTCTTGCCCAGGTATTCCGGTGTCCGCCCGATCATCAGGCCGGCGATAAACACCGCAAGAATGGCGAATACCAGCATGCCGTACAGACCTGAACCCGTGCCGCCGAACACCACTTCACCCAGTTGCATGAGGATCAGCGGCACCGCACCGCCCAAGGGTGTGAACGAGTCATGCATCGCGTTGACCGCACCGCATGAAGCCGCCGTGGTCACGGCCGCGAACAGGCTCGAAGCGCTGATGCCGAAGCGCACCTCCTTGCCTTCCATGTTGCCCGACGCGGTATCGACGCCCAGTGCTGAAAACTGCGGGTTGCCCAGTTGTTCGTAATGGGTGACGGCAACCACGGCGATCACGAAAATGATCGTCATCGCCGCCAACAGCGCCCAGCCTTGTCGGATGTCACCGACGATGTGCCCGAAGACGAAACACAGCGCGGTCGGGATGAGGAAGATCGCAATCAACTGAAAGAAATTGGTGACGGCGGTGGGGTTTTCGTAGGGATGGGCCGAATTGGCATTGAAGAAACCACCGCCATTGGTGCCCAGCATCTTGATCGCTTCTTGCGAGGCGACAGGGCCCATGGCAATGGTTTGTGTTTGCGTGCTGCTGGCCACGGTCGCCGGATTGCCCTGGGCATCGAGCGTCGGCTGGCCGGCATCATTGAGCACCGGGGCCTGATATTGCATGACTTCCAGGGTGGTGACTGCCTGATACGGGGCAAGATTCTGGATCACACCCTGGCTGACGAAGAACAGCGCGAAAATCAGCGACAGCGGCAGCAACACCCACAGCGTGATGCGGGTGAGGTCGGTCCAGGCATTGCCGATGCTGGTCGCACTGTGGCGGGCGAACCCGCGAATCAGGGCAACGGCCACCACAATGCCGGTGGCGGCAGACAGGAAGTTCTGCACCGTCAGCGCAAGCATCTGGGTGAGGTAGCTCATCGTCGACTCACCGCTATAGGCTTGCCAGTTGGTATTGGTGACGAAACTGGCGGCGGTGTTGAACGAAGAGTCGGGCGTCACCGCGCCAAACCCTTGCGGGTTGAACGGCAGAACACCTTGCAACCGTTGCAGCGCGTAGACGACCAGCAATCCCAGCGCGTTGAACAGGATCAGTGCGAGGGCGTATTGCAGCCACCCCATCTGCGTTTCTGGCTTTACCCCAGCGAGGCGATATAGCGGCGACTCGAGGCGCGAGCCGAAGGCAAACCGACCCTCCATCACAGTGGTCAGCCAATGGCCAAGTGGCCAGGCCAACAGAGCCAGCACCAGCAGAAAGGCCCCGAGGAGGACCCAGGCTTGAGTCGTCATAGGAAGTCCTCCGGAAACAGCAGCGCGGCGACCAGGTAAACCAGCAACCCGGCCGCAATGATGCCGCCGAACAGATAGAAACCGGTCATGGCCGTCTCCTGTCGAGCGCCGCACAGCCGCGCGCCATGCCGACCAGGCTGATGAACAACAGGGCACCGAGTACCAAAAAGATGAAGTCCATGGCATTTCCTCCCGCGATGAGGAAAGCCTAAATGGACGCCTGGTAAGTTGGTAAAAGGATTGGGGGCAAGCGCATAAAGATCTTGTAAAGGTGCTGCTCAAGTACGGCTGGCGTCGAACGATGGTCTTGAAGTCAGGCACCAAACGCCCGGTCAACCCCTTCAGTCCGATGTTGCGTTGTGCTTCGAGCCACTTATCGAGGCTGATTATTTTCTGGGGAGCGATGCGATCATTTGATCAAAGGCCGTTACCGAATATCTTCCATCAAGGTTTTCTACGGTGGGAATTTTTGAAGGAAACCCGAATCGCACTCTGCCGGGAAGCACTTCATCCATAGCCGAGTACCAGGTCAGCAGAGCTTGTTGGAGGCGCACGTGTAGCTCGAATCTACTCCGTCGGCGGGTGGTGTCTGCTTTGGCTCGTTCGCGCGCGAGCTGAGGATCGATGCGACCAACAATGTAACAGTCAGCAAAGCCAATACGTCCTTGTGCGATCGTTTCTCTTGTGGCGTCCAACTCTATTCGCCAGTCGTGTTCGCTCGCCTCGCCGATCTGCCAAAGGCTCCAAATGTAGTGGAGCTTGAGAGGGTCACTGTCACACAAAGCCCACGAAGAACTGTCTTCCATGGCTAGAGCCGTTTGCCAGCGATCCACGTTTCGCTCTGCCCAAAAAGTTGCCGCTCCGACTGGATCCTTTATCCGATCCGGCTCGTTTTCAAAACGGCCGTTTTCAGGAATGACATGTTGCCCTCCATGCTTGGCGCACCAAGTGGTTTTCCCGCTGGCGCTGATACCCTCAACAACCAAAATCATCGTTCGCCCTTAAAGCTGGAGTTCTGAAGGTGATGCGCAATGCGGCTGGCTGGCATCAAAAAGCGTTTATGTCGTGTTCTGTGCTCACCCGCTAACCGACACGCAGCGTGCCGTTGTTCGCGCTTACTAAGTCGACTGTGTATGGCTTTTTATAAATTCCGCTGGTGTTTAAGCTAAATAGATCAGCTCTCAGGGGAAATGATCGAGTCTGGACCAGGTTCAGCCGCTAGCTTCAATCGGTCAGCTTTACTAATGTATTTAGACTTACTGGCCGGTGCCAATTTGGCACTGGCCTTTTTTGCGTGAGCCTTTAATAACTGTTGTATTTTTTTACGACGATTCATTTTTTCTACTCGACTTGTAAGTCTTGAATGATGGCAGAGGTTTGCGCACGAAGCCCAGGGAGTGAGATAGGGCTTCGGTTACGACTGCAGACGAACAGAAGGTATGGTAAGCGTGAATCGGGGGCAGTGGCTAGGTTGTTGCGGCCTGCCCATCAGGACAATGGGCAGGTCAACGCAACGTAATACTTAGCGCAAGGTGCGGAAGGCTGCGCGCAGTTCCTTGGCGAACAACTCGGGTTGTTCCCATGCCGCGAAATGCCCGCCCTTATCCACTTCGTTGAAATAGATCAGGTTGGGATAGGCGCGCTCGGTCCAGGTTTTCGGCGCCTGGTAGATTTCGCCCGGAAACACAGTCACGGCGACAGGGATCTTGATATCCCGGGTCTTTTGTTCCACTGCATTGAAGTTGTTAGTGTTGTTTTCCCAATACAGGCGAGCAGACGAGATGGCGCTGTTGGTCAGCCAATAGAGCGAAATACCGTCGAGCATCTCGTCCTTTGTCAGGGAATTTTCCGCGTCGCCGCCGCTGTAGGTCCACTGGTTGAATTTATCGAACATCCACGCGGCCAGACCCGCAGGTGAATCCGACAAGCCGTAGCCGACGGTTTGTGGCCGGGTGCTCATCATGGCGCCGTAAGCCGCATTTTTGCTGAAGAAGGTTTTCAGCGACTCATAGGCCGCTGTCTCCTTGGCCGACAGACCGGCGGGAGACGGGGTGCCGTCGTTGATGGCCTTGGCGACATCGGCAGGCACGGTGGCCGGCATGTTCACGTGGATACCCAGCAAGCCGGGCGGTGCCTGGCGTCCCATGGCGTCGGCAATCACCGATCCCCAGTCACCACCTTGCGACACGTAGCGCTTATAGCCCAAGCGCTTGATCAACACATCCCACGCCACGCCGATGCGGTCAGGACCCCAGCCGCCGTCGGTGGGTCTCTGCGAGAAACCGTAGCCGGGCATCGAGGGAATGATCACGTCAAAGGCATCTTCGGCACGACCGCCGTACGCAGTCGGGTCGGTCAGCGGGCCGATGGCTTTGGTCAGTTCCAGAATCGAACCGGGCCAGCCGTGAGTGAGCAGCAGCGGCAGGGCGTTGGGATGTTTCGATTTGACGTGGATGAACTGGATGTCGAGGCCGTCGATGTTGGTCACGAACATCGGCAAGGCATTGAGTTGGGATTCAACCTTGCGCCAGTCATATTGCGTGCCCCAGTAACCGACGAGGGCTTGCAGCTTGGCCAGTTGCACGCCTTGAGATTGATCGTCGACCGTTTCGCGGTCGGGCCAACGGGTCGCCAGTACGCGTTTGCGCAGATCGGCTACCGCGTCTTCAGGGATGTTGACCTTGAAAGGGCGAATTGCGCTGTCCTTCTCGATGGTGGCGGCGGCCTCCGGCGTTGTACTGGCCCGGGCGTAAGAGAGCGAGACGAGGGCGACCAGTGCGAGGGCACCAGCGGTTGCTGAAACAGCTAACAGGCAGCGCCGGAACGCTGCAAACGATAGTGCTGACATGGTCGTACTCCAGGGGAATTGGGGCGATAAAAATCGACGACGGACTACATTTAATTTCCGTACCGCGACGGTGTGTCGCTCAAAGGGTTTTCGAAAGCGATGGGCTCCGACCTAGTTCAGGAAGGCATTGGCTTGCAGCACGAAATCGTTGGCGTATTGGAACAATGCACCGTGTCCCGAGTTTGGATAGATGAGCAACTTGGCGTTCGGAATATGCTGTTGCAGCGTGTACGAGTTCTCGGTGGGCACCATCACGTCCTTGCTGCCGTTGACCACCAGGGTTGGCTGGGTAATCTTGCTCAATTGCGAAAAAGTGCCGTCACCGGACATGCTCCATTTTCCCAGCGCCGCCCCTTGGGCCGCGATGACCTTCATCGAACTGAGCTTGTCGAGGCCTTCGGTGCGCTGGTGGCGCCTTTCCCAGAATTCCCGGGCCGCCTGCTGGCTTGACGGCGTCGGATCGAAGAACAGGTAAGCGGTCTCTTCCTGCGTGGCGATCGATTCGCGCAACGCGATCCCGGGAACCCGTGGATCATGTCCCGAGACCCCGCCGCGCGGCGACGTTCCCGCCAGGATCAGCCGGCGCACCAGTTGCGGATGACGCAATGCAACTTCCTGCGCCACCATGCCGCCGATTGAAAAGCCAAGTACGTCGACCTGCGTCAACCCGCGGGCACGGGCAAATGCGGCAACGTGGTCGGCCATGGCTTCGAACGAATCGGGTGTTTCGCCGCTGCTAAGGCCCACGCCGGCATTGTCGAACAGGTAGACCGGCCGCTGCTGTGCCAGGCCATCGGTCACTGCCGGGTCCCAGTAATCCATGTTGCCGCGAAAGTGCTGGAGCAAGATGACCGGAACGCCCGTCTGCGCGCCGAAGTGGCGATAGGCATAACGCACGCCGTCAGCTTCGACGAATTGATTGGGTGCGCTGTTATGCGTGGCCGCCGGCGCCGCGATGGCACCGCTGACTGCGATGGCAAAGAATGCAGCTCCGAGGGCTAGCCGTTGGAAGAGGTGCATGGTGTGCTCCTCACGCGACGGTTTCGGGATTCAGATAAGCCGCTTGCTCAGTAGACAGGCTGGCTTTGATGGCGCGTGTCCCTTTGTCTGCGAGCACTTCTTTCAAACCCGCTTCCACGCCGTCTAGCGACTGGATCACGACTTCGGATGGCTGGACTTTTGGCACGTCAAAACCGTGGGTCAGATCGGTGTCGATGAAGCCCACGTGCAGGCCTTGCACGCTGGTGCCCTGGCCGTGGAGTTCGATCCGCAGCGAGTTGGTGAAGCTCCACGCTGCCGCTTTCGATGCCGCATAAGCGGACAGGAAGGGCGCAGCGACCCAGGTCGCATCCGACAGTACGTTGACGATCGCGCCGCCGCCGTTGGCTTTAAGCACAGGGGCGAAGGCAAGGCTGACGTGCATCACGCCGTAGTAATTGGTTTCGAAGATTTCGCGAGCGGCTTCCACCAGGCCAGGGTCAAGCATGGATGGCAGCAGGCGGGCAATGCCTGCATTGTTGACCAGCAGCGTCACGTCACCCGCTTGGGCCACCGCCGCGGCAACCGATGCCGGGTCGCTGACGTCAAGGCGAATGGCGATCACACCCGGGATGTCGACGCCTTCGGGATTGCGCACCCCGGCATACACCTTGCTCGCGCCGCGGGCCACGAGTTCTTTTGCGAACGCCAGGCCGAGACCACGGTTGGCGCCGGTAACGAAGGCAACGGAATTTTTTATTTTCATGATGGTGTGCTCTGGTTGGATGAGCGGCTTTCGCCCTGTAAGATTGCGCTCGCAATCATTGAATCAATAATGGTGGTCGCATTTATTAAAGTCAAGACAAATATTACTGACGTAATAAAGCCTTGTAGGCACGGGGTTGTCGTTCATTGTGAGTGCAATCATAATGTGCGAGAGTGAACGCAGAGGAGCCTCATTATGAAAATCTCGAAAGAAAAATCAGAAGCCAACCGCGCCGCACTGCTGGAGACGGCGAGCCGCCTGTTTCGACAGAAAGGGATCGACGGGGTGGGCGTTGCAGAAATCAGCAAGTCGGCTGGTTTGACCCACGGCGCGCTGTACGCACATTTCCCATCCAAGGAAGCGCTGGCGGCCGAGGCGCTGGCGTGGAGCCTGGAGCAGGGGAATGCCAAGCTCTACACGGGCACGGTCGATGGCGAGCCGGACCTGGAGCGCTTCCTGTCCGACTACCTATCCGTCGACAAGCGCGACGACTACGCCGAGCACTGCGCAATGGCCGCGTCCGCCAGCGAAATCGGCCGCCAGGATATTGCGATCAGCACAACGTTTACCGAAGGTTACATGGTGCTGGTGCGGGCGTTTGAGCGCAGGGTCGCCGCCAACAATCCTGGCGTCGACGCGCTTGGCACCGCCATGGGCATCGTTGCGGCAATGGTGGGCGCCCTCTCGGTTGCGCGCGCCACGGCGAAGGCCAGGCCGGAGGTGTCGGCCCAGGTGCTGCGGGGCGTGCGCCACATGATCGATGCTGCGCTGGGCAAACCGGTCTAGCTGGAGCATTCCGAGACATCGAAGAAATTCAGATGACTGCGGTGTATTGATTACTGTGGGGGATCAAATTGATCCGACTTGGTAGGTGTTGCCTTAAAAGATCGCAGCCTTCGGCAGCTCCTACAGGGGATCGTGTAAACCTGTAGGAGCTGCCGAAGGCTGCGATCTTTTGGGGCCGCTGCGCTGCCCAGCGGGAGCAAGCTCCCTCGCCACAGGTTACTCATCTTTTAGCGATCAACTTCCAGCCCGTTTATTCAATGCCTCTTCAGCCGCCGCAATTTCGGCCTGACGCTTGACGATCATGTCGCCAATCGGCGGACCCTGGAAGCGGCGGGCTTCAAAACCGAACCAGACGATGGCCGTCAGCACCAGAAACCCAATGGTGATGTACAGCGCCCATTCGTTCGGTGGCTGGATGCCGATGACGAAAATAATCACCATCGAGAGGATCGAGAGGAGGGCGAACACCGAGTACCAGAAACGTCCCATGTTCCACGGCCCCATGGTTGGCCACTTCGACGTCCCGAAGGTAAACAGGCCCAGGATGATGGGAATGATGAAGGAGAAGAACAGGAAGATCACCGTGCAGGACACCACGATGGTATAGACCGGTGTTTCGCCGACCGAGATCACCGACGATCCCCAGACGAACAACACCGCGAGGGTGGCACCGGTCCAGATCGCTGCCACCGGGCTGCGAAGGGTCGGCGAGACCGAGGCCAGTGTCTTGGAGAAGGGCAGGCCGCCGTCACGGGAGAACGCGAAGATCATGCGTGAGACCGAGGTCACGGTCGCCAACCCGCAAAGAAATTGCGAGATGAAAATCGCCACGTAAAGCGCCAACTTCACAGTCGGATTGACCTGGGTGTCCATGGCCCAGAAAAACACGGTCCAGCCATGCTTCGCCGCCTCGTCCATGCTTGGCAGCATCAGCACAAACGAACTGAGCATGACCCAACCGAACAGCAGCGACCAGACCACCGACATGACCATGCCGCGAGGCACCGACATGGCCGCATTCCGGGTCTCTTCCGAGGTATGCGCAGAGGCGTCATAGCCCGTGATGGTATAGATCGGCAAGAGCAGGCCGAGCATGAAAATCCAGCCGTTCGACACCTGTGGCCAAACGCTGCCACCAGCCTCGCCGGAATAGTTGCTGAAGGTCCATAACCGGGCGAACTCATAACTGGGTGCAGAGATCAGGCAGACGATGGTCAGCGCGAGCGCCGTGGCGAAGATCAGATAGCCCGAGAAGTCGGTGAGCTTCGCGGTCAGGCCGATACCCAGGTGGTTACACAAGGCCTGGAGACCGGTCAGGATCGCCAGGAAAATCACACGGGTCGTGGTGGTGTCTTCCATTCCCAAGGCCGGCCCGAAGGCGCCGAAAAAGAAGTAATAGGTGCCGACGTTGATCGCGCCGAGCACGGTGACCAGCCCGAGCAAGTTGAACCACGCGGTCAGCCATCCGGTGAAGCGGTTACCGAGAATCGAACCCCAGTGATAGAGGCCGCCAGCGGTGGGGTAGGCCGAGGAAATCTGCGCCATGGCCATGGCGAAAACCCCGGAGATCAGGCAACCGATCGGCCAGCCGATGCCAATTGACGCACCACCCGCACCCGAGGTGCCCTGAGCGAGTGAGTTGATACCACCCGAGAGGATGCAGATGATCGAAAAGGAAATGGCGAAGTTGGAGAAAACGCCCATGCGTCGCGACAGCTGCTGGGCATAGCCCATGCTGTGCAGCACCTTGACGTCATCGTCTTGCGGCGCGCTCGTGCCGGGCTGACTTGCTGGATTCATGTTGTGTGCCCCTTAGGTTTTGATACGCATCCATCCGGGTTTTACGTGCCCGGATGGGCTGGCCTTCAACCCCTTGTCGTACTGCTCCTGTTTCTAACGGATAAACCCCGTCCATGCTGCGCGTTCGCACCTTGGCCATGGACAGGCAACTGCTCTACAGACGGCCGTGGTACGCCGCTTCGAAAATTTCTGCCGCGCCATTTCGGGTCAATGGCAGCGGGTTGCCGCCGGCGCAAGGGTCGACAATCGCCATGTCCGCGATCAGGTCGGCCTGCCGGTCATCCACCCCCAGCTCAACCAGCGTATGGGGCACGCCGATGTCCTTGCGCAACTTGAGGACGAAGGCCAGAAAACTGTCGAAACCGGGCGAGGGTAGACGCAAATAAGCGGCGAGGCGGGTGATGCGTTCCTCGATGGCCGGGCGATTGAATTTCAGGACATAGGGCATGAACGTGGCATTGGTCATGCCGTGATGGGTGTCGTACAGGGCGCCCACCGGATGTGAGAGGGCGTGCATCCCGCCCAGACCTTTCTGGAAAGCGGTAGCGCCCATCGCAGCCGCCGCGAGCATTTCCGCTCGCGCCTCCAGGTCCGAGGGTGTGTGTACGGCTCGCACCAAGGCATTGGCGACCAGGCGCATGCCTTCCACCGCAATACCTTCGGCCATGGGGTGAAAGCCGGGGGCGCAATAGGATTCCAGACAATGCGCAAACGCATCCATGCCGGTGCCAGCGGTGACCTTGGCTGGCATGCCAACGGTGAGGGCCGGGTCGCTGATGACTACGCGCGGCATCATTTTCGGGTGGAAGATGATGCGTTTGGTGTGCGTGCGCTCATCGATGATCACCGCGGCACGGCCCACCTCGGAGCCGGTACCCGCCGTGGTCGGCACCGCAATGATTGGGGCGATACTGCCTTCGTCGGCGCGGGTCCAGTAGTCGCCGATGTCTTCGAAATCCCACACCGGTCGGGTTTGGCCGCTCATGAAGGCGATGAGCTTGCCCATGTCCAGGCCACTGCCACCGCCGAAGGCGACCACGCCATCGTGTTTGCCAGCGCGCCAGGCGTCGAGCCCGCCCGCCAGGTTGGCTTCGACCGGATTGGGTTTAAGGTCGCAAAACAGCGCGACGCCAAGGCCGGCGGCGCGCAAGGCGTCTACTGCTGAGGCGGTGATCGGGGCTCGCGCCAGGCCACTGTCGGTGACCAGCAACGGTCGCTGGATTCCTTGGCTGCGGCAGATCTCGGCGAGCTCGGCGATGCGGCCAACACCGAAGCGGATGCTTGTGGGGTAGTTCCAGTTCGCGGTCAGGCTCATGGCTCAGATCTCGTGGCGCAAATGGAAGGATTTCGCTCGGGTCAGATGTTCATAACCCAGGCGCGACAGCGTGACGCCGCGCCCGCTGTTCTTCACTCCGGTCCAGGCCAGGGCCGGGTCCAGGTAATCGCAGCGGTTCATGAACACGGTGCCGGTGTCGATCTCGTTGCCCAGGCGTTCGGCGGCGGCAAGGTCTTGCGTCCAGATGGACGCGCTGAGCCCGAACTCACTGTCGTTCATCAAGGCAATGGCTTCGTCGTCGCTGGCCACCGGCATGATGCCGACCACGGGACCAAAGCTTTCCTCGCGCATCACCGACATTTGATGGGTGACGTCGACTAATACTTGCGGCGCGAGGTAGGCGCTGCCCGGTGCGTCGGCAGGAAATTCCTTTGGATCGATCAGCGCCCGAGCGCCTTGGGACAGAGCATCGGCGATCTGACCACGAACGAAATCAGCGGCAGTCGGTGTCACCAGCGGACCGAGCGTGGTGGCTTCGTCCAGTGGGTTGCCCAGCACGTATTGGCGGGTCAAAGAAACGAAGCGCTCGACAAAGGCCGGGTAAATTTTGCTATCGACATAGATTCGCTCGACGGCGCAACAGCTTTGCCCGGAGTTGAAGAAGCTGCCGTCCACCAGGTTTTCCACCGCATGTTCGAGGTTGGCGTCTGCCCGGACGTAGGCCGGGTCTTTGCCGCCGAGCTCCAGGCCCACGCCGAGGAAACCTCCGACGGCCGCGTGTTCCATGGATTTACCGGCTTCGACCGAGCCGGTGAAGTTCACTTGCTGCACGCGTCCAGAGGCAATGATCGCTCCGGTATAAACATGACTGAGCAGCAGGTTCTGGAACAGCCCTTCGGGCAGATGGGCGCGGCGAAAGGCCTCGGCGAAACGTTCACCCACCAGCAACGTTTGCGACGCGTGTTTGAGGATGACGCTGTTGCCCGCCATCAGCGCCGGAATGATCGTGTTGACTGCCGTCAGATAGGGGTAATTCCACGGGGCGACTACCAGCACCGTACCCAACGGTTCACGTTTGATATGGCGTCGAAAGCCGGCGACAGGTGTCGGTTCAATCGCTGCCAATGCGTCAGGCGCAATGGCAATCATATGCCGGGCACGTTCTTCGAAACCGCGCAGTTCGCCAGCACCAAAGCGCACCGGGCGGCCCATCTGCCAGGCCAGTTCCGGCACGATGTCGGCCTTCATGGCCAACATCGCGTCCACTGCGGCGCTGCAAAAAGCGGCGCGTTCGCTCAGTGGCCGGCGTTTCCATTGCGTCTGGGCAGCTTCGGCCGCTGCCAGAGCCTGGTCGATTTGCTCCGCATCGGCGCAGCGGCGTTCGGCATAGACCCGGCCATCAACTGGGGAGATGAGTTGAATCGTTGAAGTCATGATGGAAGTCTCAATAGCGCTCAAACCCGCGCTGCAGTTCCCAGTCGGTGATCCGCCGGTCGTACTCTTTCTGCTCCCATTCGGCAGTGTGCACGTAGTGGTCGATCACTTCATCGCCGAACGCCTCGCGCAACATGGTCGAGCCCTGGAGTGCGGCGCAGGCTTCGCGCAGGGTCTTCGATACTTCAGGCAAGTGTTCGTCGACGTAGGCATCGCCCTCGAAGGGCGGCGCGAGGCTGAGCTTCTCGTCGATACCGGCCAGTCCCGCAGCGATCAAGGCGGCGAAGGCCAGATAAGGGTTGAGGTCGGCACCGCCAATGCGACATTCGATGCGGATGGCTTTGCTGCCTTCTGCGCACAAACGGAAACCTGCGGTGCGATTGTCCCGACTCCACACCGCCCTGGTCGGGGCAAAGGTGCCGGCCTGAAAGCGCTTGTACGAATTGATGTAGGGCGCGAGAAAACAGGTGATGTCGTTGGCATATTTAAGCTGCCCGGCCACCCAGGAGCGCATCAGTTTCGACATGCCAAACTCGGCCTTGGTGTCGAAGAACAGCGGCTTTTTACCGTTCTTGTCCCACAGCGAATTGTGGATGTGGCTGCTGGAACCGGCGGCGTCATAACGCCACTTGGCCATGAACGTGATCGCCTTGCCCTGCAGTTGCGCGATCTCTTTGCAGGCGTGCTTGATGATGACGTGGTGGTCGGCCATGGTCAGCGCATCGGCGTAACGGATGTTAATCTCTTCCTGGCCCGGCCCCCATTCACCCTTGGAATTTTCCACGGGAATGCCGCTGGCCTGCAGATGTTTTCGAATCGCCCGCAGCACCGGCTCTTCGCGGGTGGTCTGCAGGATGTTGTAGTCCTCGATGTAGTGACCGGCCGTCTTCGGCTTGTGGTAGTTGCGCTCGTGGATGGCCTCGTAGCTCTCGTCGAACAGATAGAACTCCAGTTCCGAGGCGAACATGCCGGTGTAGCCGCGCTCGCGCAGTCGCTCGACCTGCTTTTTCAGGATCGCCCGCGGGCTGTGCGGCAGGTCGCGCCGATGGTGATGATCGAGCACATCGCAGAGCACCAGCGCCGTGCACTCAAGCCAGGGCACCCGTCGCAACGTGGCCATGTCGGGCTTGAGCACAAAGTCGCCATAGCCTTTGCTCCAGCTGGCCGCGGCGTAACCCGGCACCGGCTCCATGTCGATGTCGTCGGCCAGCAGGTAATTGCAGCAGTGGGTTTCTTCATGGCCGCTGTCGATGAAAAACTCGACCTGGAATCGCTTGCCGACCAGTCGGCCTTGCATGTCGACCATGCAGACAAGAACGGTATCGATCTCGCCGGAGGCGGCGGCACGCTTGAGTTGATCAAAACTGAGGAGGGGCTCGGTCATCACGTAGTCCTGCGTGAATTGTTTGGGCCTGTCTGAAATAGCTGTTGCAGACGCTCTCCAGAAAAAACCAAAACCTGCAGACGCGAGCATCGTGTGCAATAAGCTGCTGTAAGCGTAGCCTACTGCTGCAGTGTGCAAGTTTCGGAAATCGCAGCCTGATGACTCAGGCGCAAAGGCGAGAACTGATCGCCCTCCAACGCGAGGAAACAAACATGGCAAAGAAGAAAGCGCACAACACCTACCAACGTCTCGAACAGCAGTACCCGGATTACTTGGCCGCAGTGGAAGCCTTGGGTACGGCGGTGCGTCACACCGGCCCACTGGAAGAGATCGTTGTCCAACTGATCCAGCTCGGTGCCGCGGCGGCCATCCGTTCTGAGGGCGCGGTGCACAGTCATACCCGACGGGCACTGGAGGCGGGTGCTACACCAGAGCAGATCCGTCACACGCTGATCTCACTGACCAGCACGATCGGTTTTCCCACCGTCGTTGCGGCCATCAGCTGGGCGGATGATGTGATTGAGACATAAACGAGCTTGATCCAGCGCCGAAGCATCGTGGCGCCGATACGCCGAGGCTATTTCCCCGAGCCGTTCTGCCTGATATCTCCGCAAAAAATATCGACGTTGCCACTGTCCGGTGCACTTCGAACGACGATGGAGTACTCACCGGAAAGAAGGACCGGCAATGCGACAGGTGCGCTTCTTGAGAAAGCCCAGCCGCGTATGGCCTGGCGTTCGGTGGTGACATGATCATTCATTGCATAAGCGACTGGCCCGGGTTGCTGGCAGCTGCCTTTATTGATGAAGGTGAAGAGGCGCAAGGGCAGAGACGCTCCGCTTGGAGCACCACTGATGAAGAAACTGAATCCGGTTTCTTTGCCCCAGTCGGCCAACGTTACATTGCCGATCTGACCGGTGTTCTGCCGGGTGGCATCCAAAGGAACGCTCACGCCATGGTTTGATGAAGTGGTACAGCCGAAAAGGCTTGCGGTGACCATTAGCGCTGCAAGTGAGTTTCTGCGCTTCATTGCCAACCTCCTGTGGTTAAGAACTGCAATGGGAGATTAGCGGGTATAGCTCATTAATCGTCTTCCTGGTGTTGCCTGTGCGAAATCCTCCATTCATGCGGAATCTGGCAACAGTGTTTGTCCAGTGGGCTGCTGTTTGAGGGAGGGGTAAACACCTAGCATCGTCTCTACCCAGTGAGCAAGCAGAGTCAGTGTCAACCCGCTCACGAGGTTAACTTTTGACGATACGGTGAATACGATGAAAATCTCAAAACTTGCGATGTTTCTTGCGCTTGGCGTTTTAGGTACACAGGCATTTGCAGGCGAAAGCCATTCAACTGCCGCGGACAGCAAGTTGCCTGTTGAAACGTACACTTACGATACGAAGCTGGATATCCAGAAAGTCATTACGGTGACAGATATTCCTGACCTGTGCGGGCCAGTCCCGGCGCAAATGACGTATGAAGACTCTCACGGTCAACGGCATGTCCTGCAGTATCAAGTCATGGGCACTGGCTGTTCAAATGGTTGAGTCGTGTGTGGAAGATGGAGGGTCGACACTCCATACCTGCAGCACTCATTTCAAATGTTGTTATCGTTTCCTGGTTGAGCCTGTGATTGTTTCATCGGATGCCAACAAGCCTGGAATATAACTTTTAAGAAACTCCACCCATGTCTTGATCTTTGCATCCACGAATTTTCGTGATGGGTAGATTGCAAATAAATTCAACTCTTCAAGATGATACTCGGGTAGTACCCGCACTAACGTACCCGCCCTGAGACCGTCGACTGCCGAAGCAATCGGCTGAATGCCGATGCCCATCCCGATTGTAATAGCGATGGTCATGCCATCGGCGGTGTTGATGTGCAAGGGAGACAACGGGATGTTGACGGTTTCCATGCCTTCGGGTCCCTCAAATGCCCAGTTTTCAGCCGGCATGACGGTATTCACAATTCTCAGACAATCATGTGAGCAAAGTGCACTCGGGGATCCCGGGTGTCCGCGTTTCTTCAGGTACGCAGGCGAGGCGCAGAGGATGCTGTACGTCATGCCGAGCCGCTGAGCGACAAACCCTGAATCGGGTAAATCCCGCGCTAAAACAATCGACATGTCATAGCCTTCTTCCAGCAAGTCAGGGAGCCGGTTGGTCAGGGTCAAATCAAACATCACCGAGGGATGAGTCTCTCTATAGTGGGCGATGGCATCGATCACGTAATGATTGCCAATGGCTGACATCGCGTGAATTTTCAGCCGGCCAACGGGGAGGGTGTGAGCTGTGCCTGCTTCTTCGTCTGCTTCACGCACCTCTTCAAGAATTTTCTCGCAGCGTTGCAAGTAGCGCAGACCGGCTTCGGTCAGCGCCAGGCGTCGGGTTGTCCGGTTAATCAGGCGAGTTTGAAGCCTGGTCTCCAGGCTGGAGACCGCTTTGGAAACGTTGGTTGTTGTGGTGTCCAACACCTCAGCCGCCGCCGTAAAGCTGCCGCTCTGAGCGACCGCCACAAAAAAACGCATGGTTTGGAAAACGTCCATCGTTTCCACCTCAGGGGTATGGATAAAAAGGGCGGCCCCGCAAAAAGACCGCCCCCTCGTGGTGTATTACTTTTTCTGCGGAATAAATCCAGGTACACCCGTTTCCACTACTGAATTGAAGCGTACCCGGGTCGTAATATCTTCCTGGATTTCACGCATGGCCCTGTGCGGCAGGGTAGAAATATCAATGTTTTCCTGAATATGGCTCGGCGTCGCAGACGTGGTCAGGAAAGCGACTCCCCGCTGGACCGACCAGGCCAATGCCACTTGAGCCGGGGTCTTCTGCACGCGCTTGGCGATCCCTGTAATCACCGAGTCTTCCAATACGTTCGGCTCCATGCCATGGCCGAGTGGCGCAAATGCAAGAACGATAATTCCGTGCTGCTGACAATATTCAAGCAGTTCCCATTCAGGCAGATAAGGGTGGGACTCGACCTGCACGACGGCGGGTTTTATCCGGGCCACTGCCACGATCTCTTGTAAACGCTCCAACGTGATATCAGACAAGCCGATGGACTTGCAGCGGCCTTCATCCACCAGACGCTCAAGTGCCCCCCAAGTCTCTATTAACGTCACGCTTGAATCGTAGATAACTCGACCGTGCTCGTCTCTTGGGTCCTGATCATCACCGGGCTGAAAGGCAAACGGCGTATGAATCAGATAGCAATCGATGTAATCAACTTGAAGCCGTCGGCAACTCGCCTCGAAAGCAGGTTCGACGCGTTCGGGACGATGGTTGGTGTTCCACAGTTTCGTGGTGATGAACACGTCCTCGCGCCGAACCTTACCCGTCTCAATCACTTCCTGTAGGGCAACGCCGACCCTCTCTTCATTTCGATAACGCTCCGCACAATCGAAATGGCGAAATCCTGCTTGCAGCGCGTCCTTGACCGCTTGTGTTGTCACGGAGAGATCCCGAAACAACGTGCCAAAGCCAACGGCCGGCATCTCACCGGATCCGTGTATCAGAGGGAATCGGGTATCGCGAAGTGCATCGTGAAAGGATTCGTATGGCATATCTTTGACTCCAATATCTGGCTCTATTGATAGGAAGGTTTCTGGTCTTCGCGACTGGCCACTCGTTGCTCAAACACACCGACGGAATTACCGCCGAGTGCCACGTACAAGCGCACCGTGTCGAGGTACTGCGCGGTCTTCACTCTGATTTGACCCAGTAACGCTTGCTCATAAGCACGTTCCGCCTCCAGCACCTGGAGAATGCTGTTCTCGCCTTGCGCGTAGGCTTGTTGATTCAACCGAAAGCTCGTTTCCGCCGCTCGCAACGCATCCTCCTGCGCCAGGTTTTCCTCGGCGTCATGATTGATCGCCTGCAGCGTGTCAGCGACCTGACCGAACGAATTTATGACGGTCTGCTGGTAGCCGGCGAGGGTTCCCTTGTAGCCGTCGACGGCGGCCTGACGTTCAGCTTTGAGCGTTCCGCCATTGAAGATGGGCGCTGTGAGCCCGGCAGCGAAGCCCCACAGTGCGGCGCCGCCATTGCCTGAAGCCGCCTGTGCGAACGACGCGGACAGCTCGACATGGGGATAAAGGTTGGCTGTCGCCACGCCAACCGCGGCGCTGGCCATGTGCAGTTCTGCCTCTGCTTGCCGTACATCCGGCCGATCGTGGGCCATTTCGGAGGGCAGACTGACGGGCACGTTTGCCGGCAAGGCAAACTCGGCGAGCGTGAAGTCAGGTGCGATCCAGTCAGCCGGGCCTTTGCCCGTCAGAATCGACAGCGCGTGGCGTGCCGAGTCGCGCTGCTGGGCGAGGGGCGGCAACAGCGTGCGGTCCTGAGCGAGCCGCGTCTCGGCCAGCGAAACATCGATCTGCGTGGTGCTGCCATTGGCGTGCGCCATGCGCACCAGTTCGAGGTTCTTTGCGTCATTGGCGAGCAGCTTCTCGACCGCTTCCATCTGCGCGTTGGCCGAGGCCAGCAACAACGCCTGGCTTGCAACATCGCCCGTCAGGGTCAGGTACGCCGCTTCGTAGCGATGCTTCTGCAGATCGGTAAACGCTTGCTGTTGTTCGACCTGGCGCTTGTTACCGCCGAAAACGTCAAGGTCGAAGCCAACCCGTGGCCCGATTGCATAGAAATTGGAGATGGAAGGCTCTTTCGCGTTGTGCACCCGTTGGCGGCCAGCCTGGGCGCCAAAGTCGACCTGCGGATACAGCGCTCCTTCCGCCGCAGCGACGAAGGAAGCCGCTTGCCGGATCGTCGCGTCTGCCGCTACGAGCTCAAGATTGCCGTCAATAGCGCGACGTACAAGCTTGTCGAGCTTCGGCGAACGAAACGCAGACCACCAGTCACCGTTGACCTTCTTGCCCAGGTCAATGTGCTGTTCACCGGGCTTGTTGCCGCCTTGGCCGAGACGCTGCTCAGCCTGTTGATCGTAGTGCTGCGACAGGCTCGGTGGCGGCATTTGATAGTCAGGGCCGACGGTACAGGCGGTCAGGAATGCAAGCGCCGACACCGCACCGAACGTGGTTTTGAACATCTGTCTGTTGATGAAGCGTGCATGGGATTTCATTTGGCAAACTCCACGAAAACTAGTTGGTCGGAACGGGCTTGCGAAGAAAGACAACCAGTGGGCTGACCACCAGCATCGCGAACATCAAAATCTTGAACTGGTCGATCACCGCGATAAAAGCTGCCTGGCCGGTGATCATTTCGTTGAGCCCCGCCAGTGCTTGCAGGGACGTCGGCGCGGAGTGCGCAGCGGCGCGATACGGCGTCAGGTTGCTGACCAGCGCCATGTGCATCGCCTGCGTGTTGTTGAAGAAGAACAGCTGCACAATCGCAACGCCCAGGGTGCTTCCGTACACCCGTGACAGATTGAACAGACCGGTGCCTTCCGGACGTAACGTCGGATCGAGCGTGCTGAACGCGACCTTGGTCAGCGACGGCATCAAGATGCCGATGCCAATCCCCTGGATCGCACCCGCCACCGCCACGGGCGACCAGTCCATCAACGGCGAATAGCCGAGCATCAGCCAGTTGGCATAAATCACCACGGCGACGCCTGCCGCCACGAACAGACGACGGTCGAAACGCTCGGGAACGCGGCCCATCAGCAGGAACGCACCTACAAGCCCGATACCTCTCGGTATCGTCAAGGAGCCCGTGGTGTCAGGCGGGTAGCCGAGAATCTCGTCCAGCATCGGCGAGGTCAGCGCCATGGTCGACAACAGCACGAAACCCACGGCGAAAAAGATGACCGTCGAGAGCACGAAGTTGCGGTCGTTGAACAAGCGCTTGTTGAGGAAATGCACCTTCGTGGTCAGCACATGCACAGCGAACAGGTAGAGCCCCAGTGCACAGCCTATTGCTTCCAGCCAGATCTCGGTCGAGGAAAACCAGTCCAGGCGTTCACCACGGTCGAGCAACATTTGCAGGCTGATCAAACCCAGCGTGAAGCTGCCGAAGCCAAAGAAGTCGAACGACGGACGTTTCTCGGCCTTTTTCTCGGCCAGCAAAAGCGCCATCACCAGGAAGATAAACGCCGACAGCGGAAGGCTGATGTAGAAGATCGGGCGCCATCCGAAATGTTCGCCGAGCCAACCGCCGATGCTCGGGCCGCTGACGATGCCGAAGAGCACGATGGCCGTCCAGGTCGCGCCAAATTTCGCGCGCTTCTCGAGTGGCAATTTCTCCAGCGAAATCGCCATCGACAGCGGTGCCAGCACGCCACTCGCCAGGCCTTGAACAATGCGCGCGCCAACGAATTCCAGCGGCGTCGTTGCCTGCGTCGCGAGCAGCAAGCCAAGGGCGAAGAAGGCCAGCGCGGTTTGGTAAACCCGCTTCAAGCCATAGCGCCCGGCGAGCCATTGCGCAATCGGCATACTGATGGCGCTCGCCGCGAGGTACGACGTGAATATCCAGCCAGCCTGGTCGTCGGTCATCGACAGGCTGCCCTGAATCAACCTGAGAACCGCATTCGGCAAAGGCAGGTTCGCCGACTGCATATAGGTGGCGAGCAACGCGGCGAACCTTAATGTCCCCGCACCTTGAGGTCCCGCAAGTTTGGCGTTCATCAGAAGTTACCTGCGGTTAACAGGGCTTTGAGCGGATGCCACCAAGGCGTGCGATACCCGGTATCGACGTTGACCGTGGCGCTGGTGCCCGAGAAAAGGGGCAGGGCAGGGTCCATCTCATCGAGTTCGAGTCGGACCGGTACCCGCTGCACAACCTTGACCCAGTTACCGGTCGCATTTTCCGGCGGCAGCAGGGCGAAGTCCGATCCGGCACCCGGGCTCATGCTGGTCACGTGGGCCTTGAATATGTGATCAGGATAGGTATCGATACTGATGGTCGCTTCCTGGCCTGGACGCATGTGGGTCACGTCGGTTTCGCGGAAGTTGGCCTCAACCCAGATCTCGCGATCGGACAGCAGCGCAAACGCTGGCGCGCCGTTGTTCACATAGTTGCCAACCTGCAAATCGTCGACCTTGGCCACGATGCCATCGTCGGGCGCATACACCGTCGCGTACGAGAGATACAGCTGCGCCTCGTCGAGCTGAGCCTTGGCCTCGCGAACTGACGGGTGACTATCGGCTTCGATGTTTGGATTACCGTTCAAGGCCACGACCGTGCTGGCGATCTGTTGTTCGACCGACGCGATTCGTTGCCGGGCAACTTTAAGGTCTGTGTCGGCGCGTTCGTAAATTGCGCGCGAGACGAACTCGGTCGCGACCAGCGCCTTCTTGCGGGCAAATTCCCGCTGGTCGAAATCGGCAGACTCTTTGGCCGATTGCAGTTCGGCTTGCTGCTGGCGGTAGCTGGCCTTGAGTCCATCGATTCGCAACCGCGCGACGCTTAACTGCGCTTGTGCACGGTCAACGGCGATCTGGAGCGGTTTCGGGTCGATCCGAAACAGAATCTGGCCCTTGTGAACAGGCTGATTGTCCTCGACGGCGATCTCGACAACTTGCCCGGAAATGCGCGCGTTGATCGATGCCTTCGCCACTCGGGCGTAAGCGTTATCGGTCGAAACAAAGGGCTCGCCTGCCACATAGTGGGCGTATCCAACCGCAGCGAAGAGGACAGGGAAACCCACCATCAGCCATGGCCGTAATTTCTCTTTCAACGGCTTCTTGTTGGGCAAGTCAGCCTGGTTCGGCCCTGGATGCTCGAAGGTCTGTGTTGCTGAGATGTCGAACTGTTTGGTCATGATCGAATACACCTATAACCGGGAAATAGGGCTAACACCCACAAAAACAGCCATATCGTGTGCGGCCAGGAGGATCGCTCCACCGCATCAATTTCGTCGCCGCAACACCCAGTTCGAGCTCCGCTACAACAAACCTCAAAGCTAAGGAATTTCTGGTTCCTTAATTTTGTGCGATGGTGTAAGAATATCCCCGACCCCATCCATCTTCAAGGATTTTGTACAACATGGCACAAAAAAAGATTTCAGAGGGCAAAGGCCGCGGTCGCCCTCGCGCGTATGACCCGCAAACAGCACTGCTGCAGGCGCTTGATGTTTTTTGGAGTACCGGATATTCCGGCGCTTCTCTCGATAGCATCGCCACCGCGGCCGGCATGAATCGCCCAAGCCTCTATGCGGCGTTCGGTGACAAGCACGCGCTCTATATCAAAGCGCTTGAGCAGTATTGGGAGTTTGCCGCTGCCGCCATGCAGGAGGCGCTGACGGACAACGAACTGACCTTGAGCCAGGCGTTGATGCGGTTTTATGAGGGGCAGTTGTCGATCTACTTCTCGGGTGACGGACAGCCGCGTGGGTGCTTTGCGATTGGCACAGCGACGACCGAAGCCGTCGAGGATTCTGAAATACGAGACGTGCTTTCGGACCGGCTCAGCAGGCTCGATGCCGATCTCGAAACGCGTCTGCGAACGGCCATCGGTTCCGGCGAGTTGAAAAGCGATGTCGACCCGGCGGCCCTTGCCGTCCTCGCGTCATCCCTGCTGCATAGCATTTCCATACGTGCGCGGGCGGGCAAATCCCGCGCTGAACTGACCGAGCTTGCGCGCAGTGCGGTCAACGTGATTTGCGGTGGGTGAGGTTTACGGTGAGTGAAGGACTCGACGATATTCTTGCCGAACAGCTAGCCGTGATTTTTTGTGGCATCAACCCAGGCGTGACTGCCGCTGCCCAAGGCCATCATTTTGCGGGCAGGGGCAATCGCTTCTGGCGCACGCTCCATCTCGCCGGGTTTACGCCTGATGAGGTGCGCCCGGAAAACGATCGGACGATTTTGCAGTATCAGTGCGGATTAACGGCCGTGGTTGAACGGCCGACGGCGCGAGCGGATCAGCTGTCTGTACATGAATTCATCGCTGCCGCTGCGGACTTTGAACAAAAGATCGCGCGCTATGCGCCACGCTTTGTGGCGTTTCTCGGTAAAGCGGCGTATTGCGCGCTATCCGGCCAACGAGACATTGCGTGGGGGCGCCAGTCGAAGACCTTTGGCAATGCCTCGGTATGGATCCTGCCCAATCCCAGTGGTCGAAATCGTGCGTTCACGCTTGATCAGCTGGTGGGCGCATACCGCCAACTCTATTTAGCAACAGGCGAGCAACTTCACCATTAAGCCAGGTACCGCCGAAACCACCCCAGCGTCCGGTCCCAGGCCAGCTTGGCCGCGGCCTCGTCGTATCGAGGCGTGGAGTCGTTATGGAAACCATGGTTGGCGCCGGGGTAGATGTACGCCTCATACGTCTTGCCCGCAGCTTTCAGTGCCTTCTCATAGGCGGGCCAGCCTTCGTTGATGCGCGTATCCAATTCGCCGTAGTGAAGCATCACCGGCGCCTTGATTCGGGCGACATCCTTGGACTCTGGCTGCCGGCCATAAAAGGACACGGCGGCCCCCAGTTCCGGGTAGGCGACGGCCGCCGCATTGACGACGCCACCGCCGTAACAGAACCCGGTGATCCCGACTTTTCCGCTGCTCGCGTCATGCTTCATCAGCCACTCGATGGCGGCGAAAAAGTCATTCATGAGCTTTTCCGGGTCGACGGTCGCCTGCAGCTCGCGGCCTTTGTCATCGTTGCCAGGATAGCCGCCCACCGACGTCAGGCCATCAGGGGCGAGGGCGATGAAGCCTGCCTTGGCCACACGCCGCGCGACGTCTTCGATGTACGGGTTGAGCCCGCGATTTTCATGCACGACCACCACCGCCGGCACCTTGCCGGTGGCTTTCGCCGGGCGTACCAGATAGCCACGGACCTGCCCGTTGCCCTTGGGGGATGGATAGGTGATGTACTCGGCAACAATGTCCGGATCGGTAAATTCAACCTGCTCGGCGAGCGCATAATTCGGACTCAGGGCCGCAAGGAGCGCGCTGGCCGTCAACCCCCCTAAGGTGAACAACGCCGCTCGATCCAGAAACTCTCGCCGGTTGATCTTGCCGTGGGCGTAGTAGTCGTACAGTTCGAGCAGTTCCGGAGCGAAGTCTTTCGCAGTGAGACGGGTCATCTGTGCGCTTCCTCTTGGGCGGGTCGATTGCTCTGTCGGTTGGACAGGGTGAGCGATACCTAACGAGCGTAGCCGCTCACAAAAAAAAGAGGCCTCGAAGACTGGGTGAAAACGCGGAGAGGGTGATTCAAGCAAACGCCCGAGATAGTTTGGGGCGCTTGCTTTTGGGTTAGGACGCGGCTGCCTGGAAATTAATGCTATCGATCGCTACAGCTCACCTGCGGCCAAGCTCTAATCGTCAGGCGGGTAGTTAAGTTTTCACACAATCCGTGGTTGTCTATTTTTTTGAAGTATTTGTTTTTACTAATTATGCAGCTCTTAGTAAGTTTTCATAGGTTGCTGTTTTTTAAAAGTCAGCAGGGCAGTCTGTGGCTTTAAGCGCGGAGGTTCAGATTTTTAGCTCTATTTGAATATGTGTAGAATTATTTCAAAGATACAATATGAAACAAATAGTCGGTTGAATCGCAATGTAACGAAATTATAGAAGTGTTCCTGTTTTCCAACGAGAAAAGTTGATTTTTCTTACGTCGCGGGTAATCGTCTGAGGTCAAAACATGGAGTTCGACGTCATTGTCGTAGGTGCAGGAGCTGTTGGTGGGTCAATCGCGTATGAGTTGTCCACGCGTGGTTTAAATGTCTGCCGAGTTGGTGAGACTGATCGTACAAATGCAGCGTCAAGGGCTGCAGGCGCGATGAATGGATGTTTCGGGGAGGTAACAAGCGGCCTACTGGCAAGTGATTTTGGTCGATTGAAATTAGATATGGACCGACAAGCTCAACATCTGTGGTCAAGTTGGGCGGAGCGCTTGGCGATATCTTCAGGTGATTCCAGTTCGTTGTTTACCGCGATTGGGACCCATGTGCTGCTCAACACCGCCGGCATGGATGAGGTGGACAGCGTTAACTACGACACCATCGAGAGAACCCTTCGTGAGTATGGTGAGCCCTTCGAAATTGTTGATCCACGCAAAATGGAGTGGCTGAAACCTAACCATCTGGTTCGCCCTTTGCGTGGGCTGTACATACCAAACGAGCACTCCGTGAATTCTCATCTTTTGCTGGAGAAACTGGATGCTGCATTTGCCTCCGAGGGCGGCACTCTAAAAAATGAGAACGCCCAACGCGTGCTGGTTGAGGGTGGGGTAGTCACCGGCATTGAGTTATGCAATGGAGAGGTTCTATGGGCTAAAAAAGTTGTGATTGCGGCAGGCGTTCAATCTTTAGACCTGCTTAGTGATTTCGACGAGCTCGTAAAGAAAATTCCACCGTTGTTCAGTGGATATGGCGTTTCAATTCTCGTGAAAATGCCAGAAGGGGTTGAATTGCCGAGTTCTGTCATACGGACGCCAAATCGTGCTTTTGCGTGCGGCTTGCACTGTGTCCCTCGTGGGGACGGCGTCCTGTATCTGGGAGCCACTAATATAATTTCCGAGCAGCCTAAACAGCAGGCTCTCATATCGGATGTACAGTTTTTGCTTGACTGTGCTGTTGATCAGTTGAACCTGGACCTTCACGGCGCTGAAATCATTTCCATACAGGTTGGCAACAGACCAATTCCGGCAGATGGTTTTCCATTGATTGGCGAGTGCGGCATCGAAGGTCTTTGGCTTGCAACAGGCACCTACCGAGACGGCCTGCACCAATCACCATTGTTGGCGCGGTATATAGCTAATTGCTTGACCGATATAGAGACTCCCGATCTGGATCTCAGCCCTTTCAAACCTGTACGTGCTCCGTTATCTGGGTTTGCCCGCGAGAATACGGTCAGGGAAACGGTACAGCAGATGTTTGCCACAGGGTATGAGTATCGTTGGGATATAAAACCTTACTGGTTTCCTTTGCTGGATGAAGGGCTGTCGCGCAATTACGAACAACTTATAAATAACTTGCACCCGTCATTTACGCCTCCGCCGGAGTTGGTCGCATTCTCCTATCTGTATGAGTCAATTTTGAAAAGACTTTCGCAGTATTACAAGGAGTGGTCATGAGTCTTACGGATCGTGAGTATCTTGCTATTAGTCAAGCGCGGGCCATGTTGCAAGCGTCTGGTGTCTGGGACTTGGAAGCCGATTTGAGTTGTCTTATAGATCGCTATATCGAACGGCTGGATAAAAGCCGTGCGCTCAATGAGTTTATGTTAGCGGTTAAAGAGCGCTGTAACCGAATTCCTCTCGGGCATATTGTTGGCATGGTGGAGTTTGACGAAATGCCGCTGGTGGTCGGTAGCGGCGTGTTTATCCCCCGCCCTCACAGCCAAATCATTCACAAGTGGCTGGAGACCAGTGCTGCGCTGCGACCGGGAGCAAGTGTTCTCGATTTGTGTGCCGGAAGCGGCGCGATTGGCTTGGCGATCGCACGGCGCAGACCGGATCTGAAAGTGACATGTGTGGAGTTTGATGAGATAGCGATGCAGTACCTCAAACGCAACATCGATCGACTGGCCTGCAAAGGGGGGCAGGTCAATCACTTGCAGGCAGACATTCGCGACAAACAGGCATTTACGCGATTCACAGACCAGGTGGGTTTGATTGTCGCTAATCCTCCGTACGTCCCACAGTCCCAAGAGTTGTTGCCTGAGTGGAGCGATCACCATCCACGGGAGTCGGTCTATTCCGGGGTCGATGGTCTTGAACTGATACGGCAAATCATCTCGCTCGCGAACCAGTTACTTAGTCGTGAAGGTTGGCTAGTCATTGAACATGGCGAGGAACAGGCCAGAGCGGTGCGTGAACTGTTCAAACAGAATCAGCTGACAAATACGCAAACTGTAATCGATAAGGAAGCGTCTGACGCCTCGGGCAGCTCAGTAATGACCATCGGATGTAAATCACATTGATTTTCAGAAAGGAGCTTTAGCTATGGATGTGCAAACCAAACAAGACTGGATGAGCATTCGTCGCGGCAACACCACTGGTGCACTGGCGAAGGCTTATGAGGAAGGTCTTACAGGTTTTACCGTTGCGAGTCGTGTGGGTAAGCACATTACCTTGCAGGACGGAGGTACATTCACAGAGTTTGTTTCCTGTTCGTACTTGGGCTTGGAAACCCACTCTGCATTGATCGATGCCGCACACCAGGCTATGGAAACTTCCGGACTGCACCTGTCGTCTTCTCGAAGTGCAATGCGCCCAAGTTACCTACCTCAACTGGAAGAGTTGCTTGCTCAGATTTACAGAGGTTGCGGCGTTGCGGTGTTTACTTCTACCAGCAGTGTCCATTTAGGTGTTTTACCGTTGCTGGGGAGTGGTTCGTTGAGTGGGTATCCGGTCAAAAAACGAATCCACTGGCTGATGGACAAAACCGCCCATGCTTCAATGCAGGTACTTAGGGGGATTTTGGAGCAGTTCGGACCTGTTTCTAGAGTTGAGTCCACCAGCCAGGAATCAATGACCACAGCGCTGAAAATTTGCACCGACAAAGGTGAAACTCCTGTGCTCTTGATCGATGGAATCGGTTCGATGAGTGGTCTTGTACCCATCGCCGAGCTCTCTCGGCAGCTAGAGTCGGCACAGGGATACCTTTACGTAGACGATGCTCATGGTATTTCGATCGTCGGACGTCATGGTGCGGGATATGCCTTTTCAGCGGTTGATCACTCATTACCTGCAAATATTATTCTGGCAGGGTCTCTCTCCAAGGCATTTGGTGGCGCGGGTGGTTTTGTCGTGGTTTCAGATCCACGGGATGTTGAAGTTATCCGAACCCTGGCCAATCCGCTGATATTTGGTCATTCCATTATGGTGCCCATGTTGGCGGCGAATGTTGCCTCGGCAAAAATCCATCTCAGTGAAGAGATCGATTTGCTGCAACGGCGACTTTGGGAAAATGTCGCCCTTTTAGATTCCCTCACCGACAACCAGTTGCTCAATGCAGGTATCCAGTCACCTGTCAGAGGAGCCTTCTTTGAAACAGAGGAGGCCGGCTTACAGGCTGCGAGAACCCTGCGTGACCAAGGCATGCTGCTCTTTCCGGTGTTTTACCCAATCATTGCCAAAGGCAAAGCGATGCTGCGTTTTGCAATTTCAGCAGACCACAGTGGCAAAGACATTAAGTTATTGGGGGCTGCTCTAGGGGTGATGACGAGCAAGGGGTTATGGACGCCGGCTATCAATGAGCGCGATCACGCCTGACTGGCGACTCTCTTCCAGAAATTGGCTAACGGAGATGCAAAAGATGAAACAACAGGGACAGTTATCACAGACAGGCACGTCTAACATTTTGCAGCCGCAGCGGGAGCGGCTTGACTCGATAAATTTGCAAGTCGTCGACCTGCTTTCTGAGCGAATGAAAGTGTGCATGGACATTGCCGAACTCAAAGCCGTCCATGGTATTGCGATGATGCAGCCCGGACGAATTTCCTACGTGCTCGATATGATTAAGACTAGATCGGTGGCGGTAGGATTGAGGCCGGAATACACCGAGTCGATATTCAAACTGATTATAGAAGAGACGTGTATTCAGGAAGACGTCCTGATCAATCAGTGTCTGGCCCCGGGGCGACCCTCATGAAAATATTGCTGATTGATAACTTTGATTCCTTCACCCAAAACATCGCTCAGTATTTATATGAGGTGACAGGTATTTGCGCGGACGTAGTCAAAAATACCCTTCCGTACAATGAATTGGGCATAGAAAAATATGACGCTGTAGTGCTGTCGCCCGGCCCAGGGCACCCCGGACAGGAGGGAGATTTCGGAGTGTGCGGTGACGTCATTCTCCGTTCTCCTGTCCCGTTGCTTGGTATTTGTCTAGGACATCAAGGCATCGCTCAATTTCTTGGGGGGACGGTGGGATACGCTCCCAACCCTGTGCATGGCTACCGCAGTCGGATTACTCATTCAGGCAAAGGGCTCTTTCGAGATCTGCCGGAACAGTTCGAAGTGGTCAGATACCATTCGTTGATGTGTACAAGCCTACCAGCAGAGCTCCAATGTACGGCCTGGACGTCTGAAGGTGTGGTCATGGCAATCGAACATATCACCAGACCGGTTTGGGGTGTCCAGTTCCACCCCGAATCCATCGATTCAGAATATGGCCATGCGTTATTGAGCAACTTCGTACGCATGGCGCTTGAACATAACGTCAGTGCTAGAGCTCACTTAGAGTCCGATACGGAATGTACGTCATCAAAAGATGCATACGTCGCAGTAGGGGGGATGCTGAACATGCAGCTTACCTACCGCGAGTTTTCCGAATGCACGGATCCACCATCAGTATTTTCAACGCTCTATGCAGATGATCGTTATGCTTTTTGGCTAGACTGCGAGAAGTCGGAAAGACCTAATGCCCGCTACTCGATCATGGGTAGTGGAGAGGCGCAAGGAGCGATCAGGCTTGAGTACGATGTCAACGATGAGTGCCTGAAACTTGAGGGCCCCAAGGGCAAAAAAAGCATCAAAGGAGACTTTTTTACACTGATTGCACAAGTCTTCGAAGCTGTGCAGGTGGCAACCCCTCAGTACTTGCCGTTTGTTTTCAAGGGCGGTTTTGTTGGCTACCTCGGTTACGAATTGAAAGCACTGGCGGGTGGACGCAAAATTTACCGTTCGATTTATCCGGATGCTTCATTCATGTTTGCGCCGCATTTCTTTGTCTTTGATCATCATGAAGACAAGGCCTATGAATGCCTGATGACTGCGACTGGCGATGCTGTGGAGTGGCCACCCTTACCTGATTTTCTCCATCGTAATGATGCGCCAGTTGGTCATTGCAGTTCGTTTATTCCAGGTGCCGTAGATCAGCTGAAGCTCTCGCTTGAGGACGGGCCAGATGAGTACATCAGTAAGATCAATCAATCTCTCCAGTACATCACCGATGGGGAGTCGTACGAGATCTGCCTGACCAATAGGGCAAAAATGGCGTACAGCGGTGCGCCTTTGAGTGCTTATTGGCGAATGCGCCAGGCCAGCCCCGTACCCTACGGTGCCTATCTCTCGTTTGCAGGATTTTCAGTATTAAGCGCTTCGCCCGAAACCTTTCTCAGAATCGATGACAGTGGATTGATCGAGTCCAGACCGATCAAGGGAACCAGGCCACGTAGTGAACAATTCGTAGAGGACCAAATACTGCGAGATGAACTACGTAACTCGGCCAAGGACAGAGCAGAGAACCTAATGATTGTCGATTTGGTGCGCTATGATTTGAATCAAGTGTGCCGTCCAGGGAGCGTTCATGTTCCTGAGATTTTCTCAGTGGAAAGCTTTTCCTCGGTCCACCAACTTGTCTCAACAGTTCGTGGGCACCTTCGCTCGGATATTTCAACGATCGAAGCTATTCGAGCCTGCTTTCCAGGTGGCTCAATGACGGGAGCTCCGAAGAAACGCACGATGGAAATTATTGACGTATTGGAGTCCTCTGCCCGTGGTGTCTACTCAGGCGCATTAGGATGGTTATCTTTCAGTGGTGGAGCGGAGCTGAGTATTGTCATCCGAACAGCAGTGCTCCAGGGTAACGAGGCGAAATTTGGAATTGGTGGCGCGATTGTTGCGCACTCCGATCCACTGCAAGAGCTTGAAGAAACTTTGGTCAAGGCTAGCGTGCCTTTTTACAGTTTTGTCGCAGGGAGCGAATCATGATGAGCGACACGGTTGTCGTGTTGGGGGGAGCGGGTTTGGTTGGCTCATTGATCAGCCGCATTCTTATGCAATATGGATACGATGTCCGGGTGGTGGATCGCAGGCCTTCCGAACAGGAAAGTGACTTCTATGAAGTCGATGTCACAAGTCCGTTCAGCAACACCGGGCACATCTTTCAAGGGGCAGTGGCAGTAGTCTTTGCGTTGCCCGAAAACGTCGCTATCCGGGCAATACCTTGGGTTGTTGGCTCCGTTTCGAACGATGTTGTATTCATACCGACTTGTTCTGTTCAGGAGCCTTTTTACAGAGCATTGAAGAATGCTTCGTCCCAGCAGCCTTTCGTCGGCGTCAATCCGATGTTTTCACCCAAGCTCTCCGTTCAGGGACGCACCGTCGCAGTTTGTCTGGAAGATGGCGACTCGCCTTTGACTTTCATCGAACAGCACCTGATGGGGGCTGGGATGAAGATAAAGCGAATGACGCCGGTGGCCCATGATGAGCTCATGGCGCTATGCCAGGCGCTGCCCCATGCCGCAATTCTCGGGTTCGGTTTGGCGTTGGCAAAGTCTTCACTTGATCTGGAAAGCGCTCTTGAAGTGATGCCACCACCGATGCGGACAATGATGGCGTTGTTGTCCCGGGTTCTGGTCAATCCGCCTGAAGTCTATTGGGACATACAACTAGAAAATGACCAGGCCAACCACCAGCGCGCCGCGCTGGCGGAAGGGATGGAACGCTTGATGGATAATGTCTCTAATCAGGATTTTGACGAGTTCAGACGTGACTTACAGGGCGTTTCAAATGCTTTGGGGAGTCGTTTGAACTCGGGGGCCGTTGATTGTCAGCACGTTTTTTCATTACTGAACTGACCGAGTCCTCGCCATGGAAGTGCGCTGGGTTCGTTTCACGGGTGCATTGCGAAATCTCCCGTGAATACTTTGAGGAAGATAAGGAGCTTGGCTGATGTCGTTAATAAGTGAGACAACGCAACACAGAGCAAAACGATGGTCAGCCCTAAGCGTGCTGATGCTGCCAGTACTACTGGTGACCGTAGACAATACGGTGCTTGGATTCGCGTTACCAAAGATTGCCGAGGCCCTGAGTCCGAGCGCTAGTCAGCAGTTATGGATGATTGATGCCTATTCGCTGGTATTGGCGGGATTACTGGTGTCGATGGGTAGTCTGGGCGATCGAATCGGTCATCGAAAGTTGTTACTGGCTGGGTCTTTGGGTTTTGTCGTTGTGTCGGTGTTGACCGCCTATTCCCAAACGGCCATGCAACTGATTGCCGGTCGAGCTTGCATGGGGATTTTCGGTGCGATGTTGATGCCCTCAACGTTGGCATTGATACGTTCGGTGTTTGTGGATCGAGAGGAACGGAGAATAGCTGTCGCGATCTGGGCAACAACGCTGACGGTAGGATCAGCACTCGGTCCTTTGGTCGGTGGGGTTTTGCTGGAGTTTTTCAGCTGGGGGGCGATTTTCCTATTGGCGATACCCGTATTGGTGCCGTTGTTGGTATTGGGACCGGTGTTGTTGCCCGAGTCCGAGAAAGACTGTTCAGGGTCATTGGATCCGCTAAGCATCCTGCAATCGATGGTTGCCCTTAGTGCCATCGTTTATGGCATTAAACACAGCGCCAGTAATGGTCTCGACGGGATGGCGCTGACAGCATTTGTAATCGGCACGGTTGCTGGGTGGATGTTTGTGCATCGGCAGTTACGTCTGCCTGTGCCGCTGATGGATCTGAGTCTGTTCCGAAGTGGCACCTTTAGCGGCTCCGTACTCATCAATCTGATGAGCCTCGCGTTCCTCGTCGGCTTTGTGTTCTTCACCACTCAGTTCTTACAGATCGTTCTTCAGATGTCACCGTTGAATGCCAGCTTTGCGTTAGTACCTGGTCAGATCATGGCGATCGTAGTGGGAATGGCAGTCGTGCCTGTAGCGCGGCGAGTACAGGTGCATGTACTGATACCGATTCTGATGGCGTTTGCCGGGGCGGCGTTTTTGTTGGTCGCCACCATCGGCAGCAGTCTGATCGTTCTGGTGGTGGCTTTTGCCTTGCTGAACATTGGCGTGGGCGCGATCGCGACGGTATCCAACGATGTGATTTTGTCGGCTGCACCGCCGGAAAAGGCGGGTGCGGCGTCGGCCATTAGTGAAACGGCCTATGAAGTGGGTGTGGTTTTGGGGACGACGGTGCTCGGTGGTCTCGTCACTGCCTACTATCGCGGTGCATTGCAGCTGCCGGGCTTTTTGAGCGAGGTGCAGACGATGCTGGCGAGTGAGACGCTATCGGGTGCTAATCATGTAGCGGTGCAGTTGTCGCAAGATCAAGCACAAGCGCTGATGACGCAGGCGGGAAGTGCATTCGAGGGTGGAATTAATCTGGTTTCGTGGGTGACGTTCGGCTTGGCACTCATGGCGATTTTAATTGCCTGGCGCGCTCTGCGGATACCGAAGACGAAGCTTGCTGAAGGGCAGTGATCGAAAACGAACGTCGGGCCGTTTACCACACGGCCCGACTGTTTCAGTGCTCGCAGTTACCGAACAGATTCCTGGTTTTCACCCAGTCTGCTCAGCCTCTGTTGCTCCCTCTATTTACGCCCTCGACTGCTTGTACGCGCGCCGGAATTTATGCAGCAGCGGTTCGGTATAGCCATTGGGTTGTGCACATCCCTCGAACACCAGTGCGCAGGCCGCTTGAAACGCAACCGACTGCTCGAAGTCCGGCGCCATTGGCGTGTAGATCGGATCGGCAGCGTTTTGCTCATCGACGACCCGCGCCATGCGCTGCAATATCTCGACGGTCTGGTCCTTGGTGATCACTCCGTGTCGCAGCCAGTTGGCCATGTGCTGGCTGGAAATGCGCAAGGTCGCGCGATCTTCCATCAACCCCACGTTATGGATGTCGGGCACCTTCGAGCAGCCGATGCCTTGTTCAACCCAGCGCACCACATACCCCAGCAAACCTTGCGCGTTGTTTTCGACTTCCTGCCGAATCTCATCGGCCGACCAGGATGGGGCGGTGACGACCGGCACGCTGAGCAAGCCGTCCAGAAGTGCCGGGCTGGCGCCACCGAAGTCCGTTGTTTCAAGGGACTTCTGCACCGAGCGCACGTTGACCTTATGGTAATGCAGCGCGTGCAAGGTGGCGGCGGTCGGAGAGGGCACCCACGCGGTATTCGCGCCCGCTTTCGGGTGGGCGATTTTTTGTTTGAGCATATCGGCCATCCGGTCCGGCATGGCCCACATGCCTTTGCCGATCTGCGCCCGCCCACGCAATCCACAGTCCAGACCGACGAGCACGTTGTTGCGCTCGTAGGCCTCGATCCACGAGGTGTTTTTCATGTCGCCCTTGCGCAACATCGCGCCCGCTTCCATGGCGGTGTGCATCTCGTCACCGGTGCGATCCAGAAAACCGGTGTTGATGAACGCGACCCGTGAGGAAGCTGCTGCGATGCAGGCCTTGAGGTTGACGCTGGTGCGCCGCTCCTCGTCCATGATGCCCATTTTCAGGGTATGGCGTTCGAGCTGGAGCAGCTCTTCGATGCGGCTGAACAACTGCTCGGCGAAGGCCACTTCGGCGGGGCCGTGCATTTTCGGTTTGACGATGTAGACGCTACCGGTGCGGGAATTGCCGCGGCGTTGCAGGTCATGCAGGGCAATCAGGCTGGTGATGACGCCGTCGAGAATGCCCTCCGGGATTTCCAGTCCGCCCTTGTCGAGAATCGCCGGGCTGGTCATCAGGTGTCCGACGTTGCGGATGAACAGCAACGACCGCCCGTGCAGCGACAGTGAGCGGCCATCGGCGGCAGTGTACTCGCGGTCCGGGTTCAGCCGTCGTGTGATGGTTTTACCGTTTTTCTCCAGGTCCTCTTTCAGGTCGCCCTTCATCAAACCCAGCCAGTTGCGGTACACCTGCACCTTGTCCTCGGCGTCTACCGCCGCCACCGAGTCTTCACAATCAATGATGGTCGAGAGGGCTGCTTCAATCAGCAGGTCCTTGACCCCAGCGGCGTCAGCCTGACCGATCACGCTCTGGCGATCGATCTGAATCTCTACGTGCAGATCGTTGTTTTTCAGCAGGATGGCCGTGGGGTCGGTGAGCGAACCTTGGTAGCCGATGTACTGCGCGGTGTTCGATAAACCGGTTTGGCTGCCGTCATTCAAAGTGGCTTCCAGTGTGCCGTTGTCGATCCGGTAGCGTGACGCCGCTGCATGGGAGCCGTTGATCAAGGGGAATGCCTGATCCAGAAACGCCCGTGCAAAAGCGATGACTTTCTCCCCGCGCAAGGGATTGTAAGTCCGGCCCGGTTCGGCACCGCCATCATCGGAAATCACATCGGTACCGTACAGCGCGTCGTACAGCGATCCCCAGCGCGCATTCGCGGCATTCAGCGCATAACGCGCGTTGACGGCCGGGACGACCAGTTGTGGTCCGGCCTGCACACTGATCTCTGTATCGACGTTGGCGGTGCTGACCTTGACGTCTGCGGGTTGCGGTTGCAGGTAACCAATACCGCTCAGAAAGCTGCGATAAGCCGGCATGTCCGTCACCGGTCCCGGATGGGCGCGGTGCCAGGTGTCCAGTTCGGTTTGCAGGCGATCACGCTCAGCCAGCAGCGCGCGGTTGATAGGTGCCAGTTCATGCACCAGTGCGGCGAAACCACTCCAGAACGCTTGAGGGTCCAGGCCGGTTCCCGGCAGCACGTCCAGATCAACGAAACGTTGCAAGACAGGCGCGACCGTGAGGCCTTGGCAGTTCACGAAATCGGTCACTTTTTGCATCTCCATCACACAGTGTTATCGAGCGCTAAATCGCGCCCGGCTCAATTCAGTTCAGGCATTGCGCCCCGGCCTTGGCCACCTGCGCGTCCTGCTCGGCTTTGACACCGGAGACCCCGACCGCGCCAATCACCTGGCCGTCGACGATGATGGGCACGCCGCCTTCAAGCGAGGTCAATAGTGGCGCGGACAAAAAGGCGTGGCGCCCGCCATTGACCATCTCTTCATAACCTTTGGATTCACGCCGACCGAGGGCCGAGGTGCGGGCCTTTTCGGTGGCGATGTAGGCGCCAATCGGAGCGCAACCGTCGAGGCGTTCAAGGGCCAGAGGATGGCCGCCGTCATCGACAACCACGATGGTCACGGCCCATTGGTTGTTCTGTGCTTCGGTGCGTGCAGCCGCGAGGATTTGGCTGACTTCGGTCTGGCTCAGTACGGCTTTGCTTTTCATGGGGATTCTCCAGTGTTCGGTTAGGGCAAGGCGGCTTCGACCAGTTCGATCCAGTGCCTGACAGGGGTTCGGCCCGCACCGTCGAGGTGGGACTGACAGCCGATATTGGCCGTGACAATGACTTCGGGATGTCCGCTTTCCAGCGCATTGAGCTTGTTGTCGCGCAGTTGCCGGGACAGTTCGGGTTGGGTCAGCGAATAGGTGCCCGCCGAGCCGCAACACAGGTGACCGTCGGCAACCGGCGTGAGGTTGAAGCCCAGACTCGTCAGAATCGCTTCCACCGCACCCCCCAGTTTCTGCGCGTGCTGCAAGGTGCAGGGGCAATGAAAGGCCAGGCGCTGGTCGCTGTGGATGCCGAGCTTTTCCAGCGGCTCATCGCGCAGCACTTCGACCAGATCCTTTGCGAGCGCACTGACCTTTTTCGCCTTCTCGGCATAGGCCGGGTCGGTGCTGAGCAGGTGACCATAATCTTTGATGAAGGCACCGCAACCGCTGGCGGTTTGCACGATGGCCTCAGCGCCGTTTTCAATGCTCGGCCACCACGCATCGATATTGCGGCGGGCGCGATCCAGGCCGGCCGCCTGAGCGTCGAGGTGATAATCCACGGCGCCGCAACAGCCCGCCTCGCGGGTCGGTGTGACGCTGATCCCCAATCGATCCAGCACTCGGGCGGCAGCCGCGTTGGTATTGGGTGACAGGCTCGGTTGCACGCAGCCTTCGAGCATCAGCACCTGCCGGGCGTGGCGAGTGACCGGGCGCGGCTTGGCCGGATAGACGCGGCGAGGCAACTTTATCTGCAAGGTGTTGGGCAACAACGCCCGGAACATCTGGCCGCTGCTGACCAGCCCTTTGAACAGCGCCGGATTGGGTACGACGCTGCGCAATCCCTCGCGCAACAAGCGCTGACCAAGTGGGCGCGGCACCGCCGCATCGACCACCGCCCGGCCGATGTCCAGCAAGTTGTGATAGTCGACGCCGGAAGGGCAGGTGGTTTCGCAGTTACGGCAGGACAGGCAGCGATCCAGGTGTTGCTGGGTCTTTTGCGTAACTTCGTTGCCTTCCAGAACCTGCTTGATCAGGTAGATGCGGCCCCGCGGTCCATCCAGTTCATCGCCCAGCAATTGATAGGTCGGGCACGTGGCATTGCAGAAACCGCAGTGCACGCAGGTGCGCAGGATGCTTTCGGCTTCTTCGGCGCGGGGCAGCTGGCGGGCTTGTTCGCTCAAGGTGGTCTGCATGGGTCAAAGCTCCGCGTACAGGCGTCCGGGGTTGAAGATGCCCCGGGGATCGAGTTGTTGCTTCAAGTTCCGGTGGTAGCGCATCAATGCGGCAGGCAACGGTTGAAACGGACTGTCGATCAGGCCATGGCTGTAGCAGGTCACATGCCCGCCGACTTCTTCCACGATCGAGCGAATGAACGCTGCCTCCGCGTCGGATTTGAGCCAGCGCTGTGCACCGCCCCAATCGAGCAACTGACGGCCAGGCAGGGAAAGCCGAGGCGTGTTGTGAGGAACGGACAGGCGCCAAAGTGCCTGGTCCTCATCGAAGAAGCTCAATCGATGTTCGTTGAGATCCTCCCAGTACGAGGCGTCGAGCAACTCTCCGCCCAATCGGTCATGTGCCGCCGCCACCGAGCCTTCGCCACCCTCAAGCCGCAGGTGCAGGCGCTGCCCATCGTGGCACGCAGCGCTGATCGGTAGCGGCTGTTGCCCCCATTCTGCGAGGCGCAGCAAGGCGCGATCGCTGTCCATGTCCAGGCTGATGCTCAAGCATTGACGCGGCTTGGGCAGGACCTTGAGCGAGACTTCGGTCACCACACCCAGCGAGCCATAACTGCCGGCCATCAAGCGCGACAGGTCGTAGCCAGCGACGTTTTTCATGACTTCGCCGCCAAAGCGCAAATGCTTGCCGTGGCCGGTGATGACCCGTGTCCCGAGGACGAAGTCCCTGACGGACCCGGACCAGGGACGCCGTGGTCCCGACAGCCCGCTGGCGATCATGCCGCCGACCGTCGCGCCGTCGCCGAAGGAGGGCGGTTCGCAAGGCAACATCTGCTGCGCCGCGTCCAGCACTTCAGCCAGTTCTGCCAACGGGGTGCCGCAGCGGACGGTGATCACCAGCTCGGTCGGGTCGTAGCTGACGATGCCTCGGTGGCTGCGCGTGTCGAGCACTTCGCCCGCCGCGATGCGCCCTAGAAACGCCTTGCTGTTGGAGCCTTGAATGCGTAATGGCGTGGCGTTTTGCAGCGCCTGGTTGACCTGCTCCAGCAGCGAGGCGCTGTCGTCGATATCGTGTTCGCTGCGCATCAGAAACGCTCCAGTTCAGGGAAGGGCATCTGACCCATGTGAACGTGCATGGCGCCGAACTCGGCGCAGCGGTGCAGCGTCGGAATGTTCTTGCCGGGGTTGAGCAAGCCACTCGGATCGAAGGCGGCTTTGACGGCATGGAACACGGTCAACTCATCGCTATTGAACTGCGCACACATCTGATTGATTTTCTCCCGGCCCACGCCGTGTTCACCGGTAATGCTGCCGCCGACCTTCACGCATAATTCGAGGATCTTGCCGCCCAGGGCTTCGGCGCGATCGAGTTCGCCCGGTTGGTTGGCATCGAACAGAATCAGCGGGTGCATGTTGCCGTCACCGGCGTGGAAAACATTGGCCACCCGCAGGTCGTACTCAGCCGACAATGTGGCGATCGCGTGCAGCACGCCGGGCAACTCGCGGCGCGGAATTGTCCCGTCCATGCAGTAATAATCCGGTGAGAGACGGCCCACCGCCGGAAAGGCATTCTTGCGTCCGGCCCAGAAGCGCACGCGTTCGGCTTCATCGCGGGCCTGGCGCACTTCGGTGGCGCCGGCCTGTTCCAGCACCTGGCGCACGCGGTCGCAGTCATCATGAACGTCGGCTTCAACGCCATCGAGCTCGCACAGCAGAATGGCTTCGGCATCGACCGGATAGCCGGCGTGGATAAAGTCTTCGGCGGCGCGAATGGCCAGGTTGTCCATCATCTCCAGGCCGCCGGGGATGATGCCGGCGGCAATAATGTCACCCACCGCGCGGCCAGCCTTCTCGACGGAATCGAACGCCGCCAGCAGCACTTTGGCGGTCTGGGGTTTGGGCAGCAGTTTGACCGTGACCTCGGTGATGACACCGAGCATGCCTTCGGAACCGGTGAACAACGCCAGCAGATCGAAGCCCGGAGAGTCGAGCGCTTGCGAGCCCAGGGTCAGGTGTTCGCCGTCGACGGTGAGGATGTCGACCTTGAGCAGGTTATGCACGGTCAGCCCGTACTTCAGGCAATGCACGCCACCGGCGTTTTCCGCCACATTACCGCCGATAGAACAGGCGATCTGCGAGGAAGGGTCCGGCGCGTAATACAAACCAAACGGCGCTGCAGCCTGGGAAATCGCCAGGTTACGCACCCCAGGCTGAACTCGGGCCGTGCGGGCGGCGGGGTCTATGTGCAGAATGCTGTTGAAGCGCGCCATCACCAGCAGCACGCCTTTTTCCAGCGGCAATGCACCGCCGGACAAACCCGTGCCGGCACCTCGGGCGACCACCGCGACCTGCCGTTCATGGCAGAGCCGAAGCACGCCTTGCACCTCGTCGATGTGGCGCGGCAGCACCACCAGCATGGGCGTTGTGCGGTAAGCAGAAAGTCCGTCGCATTCGTACGGTTTGAGCTCTTCCTGTTGATGCAGAACTTCCAGATCCGGCCACTGTGTTTGCAGGGCCTGTAGCAAGGCAGCTCTGTCGACATCAGGCAGGACGCCGTCGACGCGCTCATCGTAAAGAATGTTCATAGTCGGTTGACGACCCTCAGTTGTTTTTATAGGAGGTCTGTGTCCGTTTACCACTGACTTGCATCATTGGCCTGAGGCGTTCTACTGTCTATGTGTTGTTTGGCTGGTCGAACCAGTTTTTTAATCGATTGGTTTTTATTTTTTCAAAAAAATGTTTTTAAAACATGAGCTTATGTTTGTGCTTGAACATTTGTGTTTTTGGCAGTGAGACTGGTCATACCAGTTGGAGAGTCGATGGAAAGGGCAGAAACGAGCCGTAATCCACAAGTCGCAGACGTGGTCTGTGAACGCATCGAACGGTTGATCGTGGACGGGGTGCTCAAGACCGGGCAGCTGTTGCCCTCGGAGCGTCGTCTGACCGAAAAGCTTGGCGTTTCCCGCACGGCACTTCGCGAGGGCCTCAAGCTGTTGCGCGCTCGCGGGATTATCAAGACAGAGCAGGGCAAAGGTTCATTTGTTGCCGATCTTTCGGGACACGGTGCCGCGTCACCGCTGATGCACTTGTTCAGCTCACAACCCCGCACGCTTTACGATTTGTTCGAAGTCCGCAGCCTGCTCGAAGGCGAGTCCGCACGTCTGGCGGCGTTGCGCGGAACCGACGCCGACTTCGTCCTCATCACCCGCAGCTACGAGGCGTTGCTCAATGCCCACAGCCGTTCGCTGGAGGCGTCCGAACACGCCCGGCTCGATCATGCGTTTCACCTGGCGATTTGCGAGGCCTCGCACAACCCGGTGCTGGTGCAGACCTTGCGCTCGCTGACGGACTTGCTGCTGAACACGGTGTTTGCCTCGGTCAACAACCTTTATCACCGCGAACCTCAAAAACGTCAGATCGACCGTCATCATGCGCGGCTCTACAACGCCGTCACCGGCCGTATGCCGGAACAGGCGCGCAAGGCGGCCATCGCGCACATCCAGAGCATTTGCGAGAACCTCAAGGAAATCGAAAGTGAGGAACAGCGTTTGGTTCGGGCAACGCTGCGACTTGAGGGGTGGGCTTAATGCCGCATCTGGATCAGTTCTCCTTGCACCTGTTCATTCTGGTCTGCGACGAAGGCACCATCGCACGGGCCAGCGAGCGGGCATTCATCGCGCCATCGGCGGTCAGCAAACGGATCTCCGACATTGAGGTGCGCTTCGGTACGCCGTTGCTCAAACGCAGCAAACGCGGGGTCGAGCCCACGCCGGCGGGGCAGGCTTTGCTGCGGCATGCCCGGTCACTGACCCGTGCAATGGAAAGGCTCGACAGTGAGCTCAGCGAATACGCGGAGGGTGCTCGTGGGCATGTCCGGATATTGGCGAACGTCTCCTCAATCATGGAGTTTTTGCCGGAAGAACTGTCCGATTTCATGTTGGCCAACCCGAGAATCCAGGCCGACATCGAAGAGCGTTACAGCCCCGATGTGGTCCGTGGGGTGGCCGAAGGAAATGCCGACCTGGGCATTTGCAGGCGGTCGATGGCCGTGGGCGATCTGGAGTTTCTGCCTTACCGCCAGGACCATCTGGCCGTCGTGGTGGGTGCGCATCATCCCTTGGCCGATCGCACCAGCCTTGCGTTCGAAGAGACGTTGGATTTTGATCACTTGGGATTGTCGGCCTTCGCCACGCTCAATACCTTCATGCGCGAAGATGCGGAAAAGCACGGCCGGGAGCTGCGTTTCCGCTCCTATGTATCGTCATTCGATGCCGCGTTCCGGTTGGTGCAGTTCGGGCTGGGACTGGCGGTGTTCCCGCTGGAAGCCGTGGCGCGCTACAGGCAACTGTTCGACCTGCGCATCATCCCCCTGACCGACGATTGGGCGCTGGGCGAGTTTGTGATCTGCGTGCGGGATCGTGATGCACTGTCGCTTTCAGCCCGTCGGCTGCTGGATCACCTGCTGTTACGGGCACCGCCACGACAAACCATGACCTGAATCCATCCATCGCGGTTGACGATGGATCAGGCCGTGAATCACGTCTTTTCGGCGCCTTGGTGTCTCTCTAGTCTGAGCCTGTGCTTCAGCCTGTGAGAGAACTTCATGACAACAATAACGATCAACGAAGTCGGCATGCGCGATGGATTGCAGAGTCTTCACGCCATCATGCCGACCGCCGCCAAACGCCAATGGATCGATGCCGCCTATGCGGCTGGCGTACGCCATATGGAAGTTGCATCCTTTGTTCCCGCCAAACTGCTGCCGCAAATGGCCGATGCCAAAGAAGTCGTGGCCCACGCCTTGAGTTACCCGGATCTGATTGTCTCTGTACTCGCACCGAACCTGCGCGGCTGTCGGGATGCGCTTGAATCCGGCGCCCACCGGATCATTGCGCCGGTTTCCGTCAGCGCGGCCCATAGCCTGGCCAATGTGCGTCGCACGCCCCTGGAAATGGTCGAGGAGCTGGCGCGGATGTGCCAACTGCGGACCGAAATGGGTTTGCACAACGTTCAAGTAATCGCCGGGATGTCCGTTGCGTTTGGCTGCACCCGCCAGGGCGATGTGCCGTTGAGCGACCTGTGCGAATTGACCGGCCACGTGCTTGAGGCCGGTTGCGATCTGGTTTCGCTCGGCGACACCACGGGTTATGCCAATCCCGGTCAGGTGGCGACCACGTTGCAGGCGGTTCGAGCCATCGCCGGTGAAAAACTCAGGGCTGCGCATTTTCATGACACCCGTGGTCTGGCGCTGGCCAACAGTCTGGTGGCCGTGCAGCAAGGCATCACCGAACTCGATTCGTCCCTCGCCGGGCTGGGTGGTTGCCCGTTCGCACCGGGCGCGTCCGGCAACACCGTGACGGAAGACCTGGTGTTTATGCTGCAAAGCATGGGCCACGACACTGGCATCGATCTGGCCGCACTGATCGAGTCACGGGATGTGCTGCATGCCGCGTTGCCAGACGAAACCCTTTACGGCTGCATTGCCCGCGCCGGTCTGCCACTCAATTACACGCCAGCCGCCAGCCGCGCTTGAGCCCTGTTCGATCGAGGAAACCACTCATGTCCAGACTTCCAATGGACGGCATTCGTGTCGTCGAAATTTCACACATGGTGATGGGGCCGACCTGCGGGATGATCCTCGGTGACCTCGGTGCCGAAGTCATCAAGATCGAGCCGACCCGCGGCGATGGAACGCGGCGTCTGCTGGGGGCCGGTGCCGGATTTTTTCGCACCTTCAACCGCAACAAGCAGTGCATCGCCATCGACGTCAACACCCCGCAAGGGCGCGACGCCGTGCTGGAACTCATCGACACCGCCGACGTGTTCATCGAGAACTTCAAACCCGGGCGCATGCAGGAACTCGGCTTCGGTTACGCAGCGATGCGTGAGCGTAATCCGCGCATCATTTATGCCTCGCACAAAGGCTTTCTGAACGGTCCGTATGACAATCGCCTGGCCCTGGATGAAGTGGTGCAGATGATGGCAGGCCTGGCCTACATGACCGGCCCCGTCGGCAGACCGTTGCGGGCCGGCAGTTCCGTGAACGACATCATGGGCGGGATGTTCGGCGCTATCGGCGTGCTTGCCGCGCTGAATGACCGGCACACCACCGGTATCGGCCGTGAAGTGCAAAGCGCGCTTTACGAAAACTGCGTATTGCTCGCAGCCCAACACATGCAGCAGTACGCCGTGACCGGCCAGGCCGCCGCGCCGATGCCCAACCGTATCAGCGCCTGGGCGATCTACGACGTGTTCGAGTTCGCCAACGGTGAGCAGATGTTCGTGGCGGCCACCGGCGAAGGGCAGTGGAATGCCTTATGCCAGTTGCTCGGTCAGACCGCGTTGCTCGATGACCAGAGCCTTGCCACCAATAACGATCGCGTGTTGCAGCGACCGCGGTTGCTGGCTCACCTGGCCGAAGTCTTTGCCACGATGGATGCTCAGGCGCTGGCTCTGGAGTTGGAGGCTCACAGCATTCCCTTTGCGCCGATCCGTCGTCCGGAGGAGTTGTTCGAAGATCCTCATCTGCTGCAAAGCGGCGGCCTGGCGAATCTCGAGCTCGAAGACGGATCGTTCACCGCCATGCCATTGCTGCCGCTGTCTCTGGATGGCGAACGTCTGCAACCGCGTCAATCGATTCCGCGCATCGGCGAGCATACGCACAAGGTCATGCGTGAACTCGGCTACAGCGACGAGCACATCGCCGAACTGTGTGCAGCCGGTGTGCTTAAAACCGACGCTCAAGCCTGAGGAGGCGCTGCCATGGCTATCTATCAATACGACACGCTGATCCCCGTCATCCACGCTGAAACATTCGTCGCCGAAGACGCCACTGTCATCGGTAATGTCACGCTGGAGCAGGGCGTCAGTGTCTGGCCCCAGGCTGTTCTGCGCGGTGACAACGAGCCCATTCGAATCGGTCAGCACAGCAACGTACAGGAAGGCGCGGTCTTGCATGCAGACCCCGGATTTGCGCTGACGGTGGGCAATGGCGTCACCATTGGCCACCAGGCCATGTTGCATGGCTGCACCATCGGTGATGGTGCGCTGATCGGGATTCAGGCGGTGGTACTCAATGGCGCGGTTATCGGCAAGAACTGCCTGGTCGGTGCCGGCGCGATTGTCACTGAAGGCAAGGTGTTCCCGGATAACTCCCTGATTTTGGGAGCACCGGCCAAAGTGGTGCGAGAGCTGACGCCTGAAGCCATCGCCGGCCTGCAGCGTAGCGCCCAGGACTATGTCGCCAAGGGCCAGGCTTACAAGGACAAACTGATTCGAATCAGCTAAACCCGTTGAGCAAGGTCCTGAAGGACGTTGCCTCTCTCCAATAATTACAACAATGGAGAAACATCATGGTTGCCATGACTGGCGAAATTGCACTGGCGCGCAATGAAGAAACGATCAATGAGCTGCTGCTCTATCGGCGCGTGGCCTGGCGCATCATGCCGCTGGCCATTATCTGCTTTCTGTTCTCTTATTTTGACCGGATCAATATCAGCTTCGCCAAGACCCAGATGCAGCATGAACTGGGCTTGACCGATGCAGCGTATGGTCTGGCCGCGAGCATGTTCTTCATTGGCTACGTGCTGTTCGAAGTGCCCAGCAGCCTGGGCCTCAAGCGCTACGGTGCCCCGGCCTGGATCTGCCGGATCATGGTGTCGTGGGGACTGGCCACCGCCGCAATGATGTTTGCCTACACCCAATACACGCTCTACTTTTTGCGTTTTCTGATTGGGGTAATGGAAGCCGGTTTTGGTCCGGCGATTCTGTTCTATCTGGCGTGCTGGTTCCCGAAAAAGCACTTGGCAAAGATGAACGGCCTCTGGTTCCTGTCGGTCCCTTTGGCGGGGGCATTGGGCGGGCCGGCTGCGGGGATTTTGTTGGGTACGATGGATGGCGTGCTTGGCCTGGCGGGTTGGCACTGGCTGTTCCTGATGTCGGGTTTACCGTGTGTGGTGCTGGGGGCGCTGGTGTTGTGGAAACTCGATCGTGACATCGAGTCGGCCAAGTGGCTGACAAGGGGAGAGAAAGATCTTCTCGCCGCCAATCTGGCGCATGACAAAGCCAGGCAAAAGCCGGTACTGGGGTCGCTGTGGCGAGTGTTACTGACGCGGGAAGTCGCGATCATGGCGTTCATCTACTTCGTGATCAAGACAGCTTCTTATGGTCTTAATTTCTGGATGCCGCACTTGATCAAGTCGTCCGGGGTGCAAAGCGTTTTTTGGATCGGCATGCTGTCATCCCTGCCTTACATCGTTGCGTGCATCGGCATGATCTGGCTGACACGACTCTCGGACCGCACCGGTGAGCGCAAGAAATACCTGGTGATGTGTCTGTTGCTGGCGGCCGTGGGTTACTTGCTGGCCTGCCTGTTTTCCGATTCGTCCTGGGCCATGATGGCTGCCTTGGTCCTGGCCACGGCGGGCACGTTCATCGCCATTCCAATCTTCTGGACGATTCCGCAATCGACCTTCTCAGGGCTGGCGATTGCCAGTGGAACCGCAGCCATCAACTCCATCGGCCAGCTCAGCGGCATGGTCGCTCCGGTGATGGTGGGCAAAATCAACGATGTCTCCGGCACCAGTTACATGGGCATGCTGTCCATCGCGCCGATGATCCTGATCGCGTGTTTTGTGGTCATGCGTTACGTCAAGAATCCCAAGCCTTGACCCCTGCGATACACCAGGGGCCAAGACTTGAGAAAGGCGGGCTAATCGATCAATGCCCGCCCACCACCATATGACTGAACGGCGCCACATACGCCTGCAACGTCACCAAACCACCGACCAGAATGGCCAGGATGATCGAGTGGAAAAACACATAACGCAGGATTTCCCCTTCATGCCCGTACCAACGGGTGGCGGTGGAAGCCACCACGATTGACTGGGCGTCGACCATCTTGCCCATGACCCCGCCAGAGCTGTTGGCGGCAGCCATCAACACCGGGCTGATCCCCAACTGTTCGGCGGTCACCCGTTGCAAGCCGCCGAACAGCACGTTGGACGCCGTGTCCGAGCCGGTCAACGCCACGCCGAGCCAGCCGAGCAGGGTGCCGAACATGGGGTAGAAGATGCCAGTCGCGGCGAAGGCCAGGCCCATGGTGGCGTCCAGGCCTGAATAGCGGGTGAGGAAGCCCAGGGCGAGCATCGCGACGATGGTGATCAGCGAGTAACGCACGACCCAGATCGTTCGTACGTACTGTTTGATCAATTGCGGGATGGAATAACCCATCAGCAGCCCGCCGAGGATCGCCGCCAGCAGGATGCCGCTACCGGTGCTGGTGAGCCAGGTGAACTTGTAGACCGCGTCCTCGGTTTTAGGCGCGGGCACCACGGGCGGGACCTTCTCGATCTGCTGGTGGATCGTGGTGAAAGTCACGACCGGAGCGAAGATCGGGTTCGCTTCGCGCAGCGGTTTGCCCTGGGGGTCGAGCTTGGCAGAATTGGTGGCCGGATCAATCGCCGGGCGGGTATCGAACATGTTTTTGAAGCCCTGGGTGCCCCAGGCGAACACGAACACGGTGAGGATGATCCACGGCATCCACGCGCGCATCACCGCAGGCTTGGCATCACTGGCAAAGGTCGCGCTGGCGACGGGTTTTTCGTCATGCTCTTCGGCAATTTTGGAGTTGTCGACGCGCCCGGTCAGCGCGGCGGAGGTATGCACGGTGGCCGGCTTCCAGACCCTGAGGAAACCAGTAAGGCAGGCCATGGAAATCAGCGCGGCGATCACGTCCACCAGCATCGGCCCGTGGTAGTTGGACACCAGGAACTGCGGCACGGCGAAACTGACCCCGGCCACCAGAATCGCCGGCCAGATTTCCAGCATCTTGCGCCATCCGGCGAAGGCCCAGATCAACCAGAACGGCACGATCACCGAGAAGAACGGCAATTGCCGGCCGACCATCATCGACAGTTCCATTTCATCCAGCCCGGTCACCTTGGCCAGGGTGATGATCGGCGTCCCCAGCGCGCCGAACGCCACAGGCGCGGTGTTAGCGATCAACGCCAGGCCAGACGCGGCCAGAGGCGAGAAGCCCAACCCGATCAGAATCGCCCCGGTCACCGCCACCGGCGTACCGAAACCAGCGGCCCCTTCGAAGAAAGCACCGAAGCAGAAAGCAATCAGCAGCAATTGCAGGCGTCGATCGTCGGTGATGCGCGCCAGGGAATCCTGCAGCACTTTGAACGAGCCGTTCTCGGTGGTCAGCCGATGCAGGAAGATGATGTTGAGCACAATCCAGCCAATGGGCAGCAAGCCGTTGGCGGCGCCGTACAGTGCGGCCGAACCGGCCATGTTCGCCGGCATGCCGAAGGCGAAGATCGCGATCACCAGCGCAGACGCCAGGGCCATCAATGCTGCCAGATGTGCCTTGATATGGAAAAACGCCAGGGCTGCCAGCATCACCACGACCGGCACTGCTGCCATGAGGGTTGAAAGTATCGGGTTGCCGAACGGATCGTAGATTTGCTGCCAGACCATGTTCCACCTCTGCTTTTTATTGTTGGGAGTGCAGACCCCGTGGGGGCGGTGGCTTCTAGTATAGGTGGCATTACGCCGCTGTCCTGGCAGGCCTTTCAGTGGGCCGCACTGAGCTAACATGGCCAATGGGTAAACGCGCTATTCGGCCTTCAACGATGAGAGGAATGCAGCCATGACTGAACGCCATATGCACCACAAGGAAACGCTGTCGAACGGATGCAAGATCGAGGTCAAAGCCGAGATATTGAGGGACGGCTCGCTGAAGATGTTCATCGGTGTTTACCGGCCGGACGGCACGGTCATCGAGGAAGACAACAAGCCATCCCCGCATCTGCTGGACATGGAAGACGCCTTTGACTGGGGAATCAAAAACGCAAGGGACATCGGAAACGGTCAAAGAACCCTGTAAGCCCAGGCTTTTCATGAAAAAGGCGACAACCACCATGAAGAAAGAGCAGGTCGGTGCAAAGGAAGAAGAGGGAGGAGCTTCGGCCTCTCAGCTGATAGACGCGAGAATCAAGGAACTGGGAGATTGGCGGGGCGAGACGCTCGCTCGGGTCCGAACGCTCATCCGGCAGGCCGACCCTGACGTGGTCGAGGAATGGAAGTGGCGGGGGGTTCCAGTGTGGTCGCACGCCGGAATCATCTGCACCGGCGAGACATACAAGCAGGTCGTGAAGATGACGTTTGCCAAGGGCGCCTCGCTGGAAGATCCTTCAGGCCTCTTCAACGCCAGTCTTGAAGGCAATACCCGACGTGCCATTGATTTGCATGAGGGTGACAAGCTTGATGAGACAGCCTTGAAGGCGCTCATTCTCGCCGCCGTGGCGCTCAACACATCGGCACGAGCGGCCGCTCGCACCAAACCGGCTGCGAAATCCTGATTCGTCTTCTCCGACCTGGCAGTCGAAAACCACTCTGACGAGATGACTGCTATCGATGTCTCTTGTCATGAGCTTTGAAGTGCGTTGTCGTACAACAATGTTTGAACTTAAAAACCTCCATATCCTGCTGGCTACACCCGATAAATCCAAACGCTAAGTGGCTCACAGACTAAGTCCTCTGGACGTAATCGGAATACTGGCGGGTAACCTTTGTCGAGACGAACGGCTGTTTTTTCAGATTGACAGCCAGGTAGTGAACTCGATATAAAAGGCGCGGTTGTACGACGACAGACGATTATCGACTGTTAAACACTAAAAATAAAAACGAGTGTCGGCCCCATCATGAATTCAACCCACCTGCGCATTCCCCTGCATGCCGCTTCTTACGGTTCGACCTTGACTGCTTGCCCATTCCTACAGTCAGGCCTGTCGCATACGACTGTCCCACCAAACGCCCGATAGCTCTTGCCAAATGTCCAACTCCAGCCGCTGAGCATGGAGTACCCATTTTCGAGCCCGCAATACAGTGGCGTGGACCCATCGCGTTTTGGCGATGCTCTACGACACACTTGATCTCGCTTGAAACCGAGAGATCATCACCATAATCCAACAATAAAGTGATGCCATGAATCTGAACGAGCCCATCAATCCGCAACGAATCGGCCAGGCCGTCGGCAAGTACCGCTGGACGATTTGCGCACTGTTGTTTTTTGCCACCACCGTCAATTACCTGGATCGCCAGGTACTGAGTCTGTTGGCGCCGGATCTGTCGACGCAATTTGGCTGGAGTAACACCGATTACGCGAACATCGCCTCTGTCTTTCAGTTTGTGTACGCGATTTCCATGCTGTTCGCCGGCCGCTTCGTTGACAAGATCGGCACCAAGACCGCCTATGTGGTAGCGATCGGCATCTGGTCGACCGGCGCGATCATGCACGCCTTTGCGGTGCCGATGGGCGAGGGGATCGGCGCCGTGAGCAGCGCGTTCGGCCTTGCTGCCATCCCGGTCTCGATCGCAGGTTTCATGGTGGCGCGGGCCGTGCTGGCGATAGGCGAGGCGGGTAACTTCCCGATCGCGATCAAGGCTACCGCCGAATACTTCCCGAAAAAAGAACGCTCCTTTGCCACCGGTATTTTCAACTCCGGTGCCAACGTGGGCGCGGTCCTGGCGCCGATCTGCGTGCCGCTGATTGCCGGCCTCTGGGGCTGGGAAGCGGCTTTCATCGTGATCGGTGCGTTGGGCTTCGTTTGGGTAGCGGTATGGATTGCGCTGTACGAAAAACCGGAGCAGCAAAAACGTCTGTCGGTGCAAGAGCTGGCCTACATCCGCAGCGATCAGGGCGCGCAAGCACTCACCGAAACAGACTCGGGTGCGGCTGCCAAAAAAGTATCGTGGTTCAAGCTGCTGACCTACCGCCAGACCTGGGCCTTTGCCTTCGGCAAATTCATGACCGATGGCGTGTGGTGGTTCTTCCTGTTCTGGCTTCCGACCTATCTGTCAGCGCAATACGGCATGAAGGGCCAGGCCATCGTGTTGCCGCTGGCCGTGTTGTACAGCATGACCATGGTGGGCAGCATCGGCGGCGGCTGGTTCCCCAGCTATTTCATGTCACGCGGCGACGCGCCGTATGACGGCCGTATGAAAGCCATGCTGGTGATCGCCTTCTTCCCGCTGCTGGTGTTGTTGGCACAGCCCTTCGGTTACATCAGTTTCTGGGTGCCGGTGCTGCTGATCGGTGTGGGCGCCTCCGCGCACCAGGCGTGGTCGTGCAATATCTTCACCACCGTGTCTGACATGTTTCCGCAAAAATCCATCGCTTCGGTGGTCGGTATTGGTGGTTTGGCAGGCGGCTTGGGCGGCGTAGTCATGACCAAGACCGGCGGTTGGGTGATCGACCATTACAAACTGATTGGCGATATTCATACCGGCTACATGATCATGTTTGCCATCTGTGCGGTGGCCTACCTGGTGGCGTGGAGCGTGATGAAGACGCTGGTACCACGCCATAAGGAAATCACCGATCTGTAAAACGGTTGGCACGACCCAGTGAGCTGAAAAACGGGGGTACACGACGACTATTTTCGGCGTGTCCCCCCCTTTAGTTTCATCCAGCATCGACCCTGGCTGGAACATTTCCTGGGTCACTGATGATGGGCCAAGCGCTCACCATAACTTCCACGTGTAATCGACATTCACCCGCAGCTCATTGTCATCCCGATGGCTGGCCTGGGCGCTGAAGTCGTTGCGGTACCAGGCGTTGCGCAACCGTAGCGCCAAGCCTTTCAGTTGGCCGCTCTGCAGCACGTAGGACACCTCGATATCCTTTTCGCTCTCGGTCAGGTTGGAGCCTCCCAGCTTGGCCAGTTCGATATTGTCGCCACTCACGTAGCGCAGCATGCCATTGAGTCCAGGCACGCCAAGGCCTGCAAAATTGTAGTCATACCGTACCTGCCAACTGCGCTCTTTGGGGTTGAGAAACTCAGAGCTCAGAGTGCCTTCGGTGATCACTAACGGTTCGGTGCCGAACAGGTAGGGCATGGCTGTCTTGCCAGTCAGTTGCATGTAGCCGGCACCGAATTTGTGGGCGCCCAAGGCATACGTCAGCATCAGTGCCGCATTGCGGTTGTCCACCGCGCCGGCTTTGGCCGCGCCATCCTCGCCGGTGACGAACAGACGGAAATCGCTTTTCAGGCTGCCGGGGCCGAGAGGGCGATTGTCGACAAAACCGTAGAAGTCCTTGCGGTACAGGTCAGCGAGTTCTGCGTGGTAGTACTTCAGCGTCAATTGCGGCGACCAGGCATAGTCGCCGCCGACGAAAGAAAAACGGTCTGACTCGGCGGCGCCATTGAAGCGTCCGTTAGGTGAACCGACCGACATTTTCTGGTAATCGGTGGAGTCGCGCAGGTTGATGCGATCCAGCCAGCCAACGTGCAGGGTCAGGTTGTCGATTTCCTGGGACTTGAGGTACGCGCCGCGAAAGGTCTGTGGCAGCAGGCGGGTAGGGCTGGCGAAAGCGATCGGCAGAAACGTGCTGATGGTGCCCAATTGCAGCTCGCTTTTCGATGCCCTGACCTTGGCCGTCAGACCCAGCTCCGAGTATTCATCGGCCGGCTCACGGGTGGTGGCGCTGTACGGCAGCAGGCCGGTACCGGTGCGAGCGCGTGAAGAATCCAGGCGCACACCCAGCAAGCCTTGGGCGTCGAGGCCGAACCCCACAGGCCCTTGCGTATAACCTGAACGCACGTTGAGGATGAAACCCTGGGCCCACTCGCGGGCGGCGGCCTGAGGGGTTGCGTTCACGTAGTTTCGATCGAAGTAAAAGTTGCGCATCGTCAGATCGGCGTGGCTGTCATCGACAAAACCGCTGGCACACGCCTGGCCAAAAGATAAAACGCAGGTGCAGGCGCTGAGCGCCCGAAGAGAAGTCTTGAGCATGCCGGTGTTCACTTTTATTGTTGTTGGGGGTGAACCCGCACCGTTTCCGGCACGGGGTGTTACGCGGGAGTTGTCAGTCAGGCTGAGAGCCGTTGCGGCGCACTGACAGGTAAAACATCGCTACTGCGGCGATGACGATTCCCGGCGCCGAAGCCAGCATCACCCCGGCCGTGCCGGTGCCCAAGGCGAGCATCTTGCCGGCCACCAGCGGGCCGCTCATTGCGCCGAGTCTGCCGATGGCCACCGCGCTGCCCACGCCCGTGGCGCGCACAGACGGGCGATAGAAATGCGGTGCCAAGGCATACAGCACGCATTGCCCGCCGGTGGCGAAAAAGCCCGCAACGAAACCGGCCGCCAGCATGCTTTCCAGGTGGCTGGCCATACCCAGAGCGGTCAGCGAAGCGAGAATGCCGATGTAGATCAGTGCGGACAGGGCCCAGGCCGGCAGTCGGTCCATCACCCAGCCCAGCAGCAAGGTACCGACCGCAGCGCCAAGCTGTAGAGCAAACATCACCCAACTAGCCTGGCGGCCGCTGAAACCCTGGCCGACCAACAAGCTGGGCAGCCAGTTGATCAAGATGTACACGACCATGAGCGTAAAGAAATAACTCACCCAGATCATTGCGGTCGGCAGGGCCGCGCCCTCGCGGAACAGGCCCCGGACCACGCCGATGGGTGCGGCGTCCTGGACGCTGCGAAACTGCGCCGATTCCGGTAGATAAAGCCCCAGCAGAGGCACGATCAACAGCGGTACCAGGCCACCGACGTAGAACACCACCTGCCAGCCACCGGCCAATTGAGCGATGCCAATGCTGGCCGCCATCGCAGCACCCAGCGGCACGCCGCAATACATCAGGCTCACGGCCATGCCACGCAGACGCGGACCAGCCACTTCACTGGTCAGCGCGATCAGGTTGGGCAAGGCGGCGCCCAAACCCACGCCCGTGAGGCAACGGGCAACCAGCAAGCTGTTGAAGTCCCAGGCCATGGCCGTGACCAGCGAGAACAGTCCGAACAGCGCCACCGACGCCATCAGCACGCGCTTGCGACCTATTCGGTCAGCCAGCAGGCCGCCCACGAACGCACCGGGCAGCAGGCCGAAAATTCCGGCACTGAAGACCCAGCCCATGTGTAATTTATCCAGTTCGAAAGCGGCCGCCATGCCTTGGGCAGCGATCCCGGAGGCCTGTAGGTCAAGGCCCTCCATCAGGGCCACGAGGAAACACAGACCGATGGTCCGCGTCATGTGTAGCGGTGTTGTCAGTTTTAGCGCAGTCATGGGTAGTACCCGTTTTATTGTTGTATGGGTAAAACAGGGCCGACTGACCGCTGCGTGGGCGGTCAGCCGGTGTGGTGCTCGGTCAGCGTTTGAGCAGATCCAGCGCGACGTCGACGATCATGTCTTCCTGACCGCCCACCATGCGCCGCTTGCCCAGCTCGACGAGGATGTCGAGGGTCTTGAGGCCGTACTTGGTCGCAGCGATTTCGGCGTGGCGCAGGAAGCTTGAGTAGACGCCGGCATAACCCAGTGCGAGCGTCTCGCGGTCGACTCGCACCGGACGGTCCTGCAGCGGACGCACGATGTCATCGGCGGCGTCCATCAGCGTGTAAAGGTCGGTACCGTGGTTCCAGCCCAGACGCTCGGCCGCGGCGATGAATACTTCCAGCGGCGCGTTGCCTGCACCGGCCCCCATTCCCGCGAGGCTGGCGTCGATGCGGTCGCAACCCTCTTCGACGGCGGTGATGGAGTTGGCCACCCCCAGGCTCAGGTTGTGGTGAGCGTGCATGCCGGTTTCGGTTTCAGGCTTGAGCACCGCCTTGAACGCACGGAAGCGCTCGCGCACATCCTGCATGTTCATCGCCCCGCCGGAGTCGGCCATGTACACGCACGTCGCGCCGTAGCTTTCCATCAGCTTGGCCTGCGCGGCCAGCTGCTCGGCCGGGATCATGTGGCTCATCATCAGGAAGCCGACGGTGTCCATACCCAGCTCGCGGGCATATTCGATGTGCTGTTTCGAGACATCCGCTTCGGTGCAATGGGTGGCGATGCGCACCACCCGTGCTCCGGCGTTATAGGCCGCTTTCAAGTCATGCACCGTGCCGATGCCAGGCAACAACAAGGTGGTGATTTTGGCGTGACTGATGACATCGGCCGCGGCCTCGATCCACTCCAGATCGGTGTGCGAAGCGAAGCCATAGTTGAAGCTCGAGCCTTGCAGGCCATCGCCATGGGCGACTTCGATCGAGTCGACCTTGGCCTTGTCCAGGGCGCGGGCAATGTCCTGCACGTTTTGCAGCGAATACTGATGGCGAACGGCATGGCTGCCGTCGCGCAAGGTCACGTCGGAGATGTAGAGTTTTTTGCCAGGATTAAAGGTCATGTCGGTCTCCTCAGGCGTTCAGCATCGACTGCGCCATGCGCTCGGCGGTGGCCAAGGCAGCGGAGGTCATGATGTCGAGATTACCGGCATAGGCCGGCAGGTAATGGGCGGCGCCTTCAACCTCGAGGAACACCGAGGTCTTGAGCCCGGAGAATGTGCCCAGACCGGGGATGTGCAACGGTGCCTCTTCGGGAATGACGTCGAACTGCACGTGTTGTTTCAGGCGATAACCCGGCACATAGGCCTGTACGGCTACGGCCATCTCGAGAATGGACGCCTCGACCTCAGCCTGATCGGCTGCCTCGGACAACACAAACACCGTGTCGCGCATCATCAGCGGCGGCTCGGCCGGGTTCATCACGATGATCGCCTTGCCCTTGGCCGCACCGCCGATCACTTCGATGGCCTTGGAGGTGGTTTCGGTGAATTCGTCAATGTTGGCGCGGGTGCCGGGGCCGGCCGATTTGCTGGCGATCGAGGCGACGATTTCGGCGTAGTGCACCTTGGCGACGCGCGACACGGCGGCAACCATCGGAATGGTTGCCTGGCCACCGCAAGTGACCATGTTGACGTTGAGCTGGTCGAGGTTCTGCTCCAGATTGACCACCGGCACGCAGTACGGGCCGATGGCCGCGGGCGTCAGGTCAATCAGGCGGATGCCGGGTTTGATCGAGCGCAGGAACGCATCGTTCTTCACATGTGCACCAGCACTGGTGGCATCGAACACGAAGTCGATGTCCTTGAAGACGTCCATGCGAGTCAGGCCTTCGACGCCTTCATGGGTCACGGCTACCCCCATGCGTTCGGCGCGGGCCAGGCCGTCGGAAGCCGGGTCGATACCGACCATGACCGCCATTTGCAGATGCTTGGCGTTGCGCAGGATCTTGATCATCAGGTCGGTGCCGATATTGCCGGATCCAACGATGGCGACTTTGAGTTTGTTCATTGTTGTTGCCTCATTTGCACGCAAGTCGCCGATCACTCGGCGGTGAACCCAATACCAACCCGACCAATGCCTTCGATCTCGGCCTGGAAACGATCACCGGCAGCGACCGGCACCATTGGCCCGAGTGCCCCGGTGAGAATGATGTCGCCCGCACGCAGCGGATCGCCCAAGCGAGCCATGGTGCAAGCCAGCCAGACGGCCGCATTGAGTGGATGACCGAGGCATTCGGCGCCACTGCCGCTGGAGACCTCTTCACCATTGCGGGTCATGCGCATGCTGGCCTGGCGCAGGTCGAGCCCATCGATACGTCGAGCCGGGCCACCCAATACGAAGCAACCACTGGAGGCGTTGTCCGCCACGGTATCGACAAAGCGGATGTTCCAGCCCTGGACCCGACTGCCCACGATTTCCAGTGCCGGGACGACCCAGCCGGTGGCCGCCATCACGTCGGCAAAAGTGGTGTCGGCGCGGGGCAGATCGCGTTCGAGGATCAAGGCTATTTCCGCCTCGATCTTCGGTTGCAGTACGCGACCTACGGGCACGCTTTCGTTGTCGCCGTAGCACATGTCGGCGAACAAGGTGCCGAAGTCCGGCTGGTCGACGCCCAGTTGCGCCTGAACCTTGGGGTTGGTCAGGCCGATTTTGCGTCCGACCACACGACGGCCGTTGGCCACGGCGTGAGCGACGTTGATCCGCTGGACGGCGTAAGCGGCTTCGGCGTTGTCTTCGCCAATCTGTTCGCGCAGAGGGGCGATGGCTTCGCCATCGGCCTCGGCATGGCGCAGGTCAGCGGCCAGTCGTTCCAGCGTGTGTTGAGTCAGGGTCATGTCAGCCTCGGTGATCAGTGGGTCAGGAAGTCCAGGACCATGCGGTTGAAGGTCTCGGCGTGTTCCCACTGGGCCCAGTGGCCGCAGCGATTGAACACATGCAGTTGTGCATGGGGCAGGCCAGCCAGCAGGCGCAGGCCGGTGTCCATGGGCACGAAGCGGTCTTCGCGGCCCCAGACAAGCAACGTCTGGGCGCTGATTTCGTGCAGGCGGTGGCTGAAGTCCGGGAATTGCTTGGGATTGAGGGTGCTGCTCTTGACGAAGTTTTCCAGGTGATCGCGGCGCGCGAGGATGTTGTCCAGGCGGGTCTGGAACAGTTCGTCGGTCAAGCTGCTGGCGTCGAAGACGAAGACGTTCATCATCTTCTTCAGGTTCTCGATGGTCGGTTCGCGGTACAGCGCGCCGATCAGCTTGATGCCTTCGGTGGGTTGCGGCACGAAGGCGCTTGGGCCGCCAGTGCCGCCGCCCATCAGTACCAGTTTGCCGATGCGCTCTGGGTTTTCCAGGGCGAAAGCGACGGTGCTATGGGCACCCATCGAGTTACCAACGATGTGCACACTGTTCAGGTCCAACACATCGAGCAGCCCCTTGAGTGCTCGTGCGTTGAGGTCTGAGCGCGAGCCGTCGCAAACAACCGGGTCGCTTTTACTCCAGCCAGGGCAATCCATCAGAATCACTCGGTAACCGGCGGCCACCAACGGTTCGATGTTGCGATGGAAGTTGGCCCAACCGCTGGCGCCGGGTCCGGAACCGTGGAGCATGACCACGGTTTCGGCTCCCTGACCCACGTCGTTGTAATGCAGTCGCAGCTTCAACTCGCCTTCGCTGATGTCGACAAAACGGCTGGTAGAGGCTTCGGTGAAAGCTGGCGCAGTGGCAGTCATGGCAGTGTTCCTCGGATTCAGTGGTTGTTGTTCAGCGGCTGGGCGCCAAGGGCGGCGAAGCCTGCGATCCATTCGGGAATCGGACGGTAGTAGCGCCCTTCGGTCTGATAAGGGCCGAAGGCGAGAAGGGCAGCGAAGGCGGCGACCCAGGTTTTCACTTCGTGAGTGGACTTGCCGGCCAGTGCCGACAGTTCGTCATTGCCCAGGGCATCGAGGTCGCTCAGGCGGCCCTGTTCGAGGGTGTCGAGAAACTGCTGATCCCATGCGGGATTAAGCGGATGCAGGCTGTTTGGGTCTTCAACGAAATCCCGGGCGGCCTGGATGACGCGTTCCTGGCGTGCCTGTCGCTCATCAGCTGGTAATTGGCGACCGCTGCCCATCAGTCGATCGGCCATGCGCGCATCTACCCTGGCCAGTTCCGGCACCGGAGGTTGATGGGACAGCCCCCCGGAAGCCAGGAACAGCACGCGCTTGTTCAGCGACTGCGCCCACTGGCCAATCGCTTCACCGAGCAGGCGGGCACGCTTGAAGCCGGGCAGGGGCACGGCGACAGAATTGATAAACACCGGAATCACCGGGCAGCCTTGTAAACCGCCCAACAACAGCTCCAGCGGTTGGGCGAACGCGTGGTCGACCTGCATGCGATAGGAAACGGCAGCGTCGACACCGGCATCCAGGACAGCCTGGGCGCAGGATTCGGCCAGCGCTTTGGGCACGTCCAAAGGGCCGGCGGCGGTATCGAAATCACCGATGGCGTGAGCGGCCATGCCGATGCAGAAGGCCGGCATCACGTCGTAGAAAAAACCGTTGTAGTGGTCAGGGCCGAAGAGCACGATCAGCTCCGGCTCGAAGCGGGCGATACGCTCACGGGCCTCGGCGATCATGCCATCGACCTCGGCCAGCACGTCGGGCGTCGGATCGACGTAGCCCACCAATGGCGTGTGGGAAAGGCAATGCAGATAGGCGCTCATGTCAGGCCACCTTGCTGGCAGGGATCGCCACTTCGGGTTGCGGCAGCGCCTTGAGCGCCAGGGCCAAATCATCACAGGCCTGGCCGACGGTTTGCGGAATGGCCAGGCCGGCAAGGAAGCGATCCGGACGCACCAGAGCGATAGAGGCCGAGCCGCGGGCGAACCATTCCTTGAGGCGGCCGGTGCTGTCACCGATGCGGATCACACTTTGGCTGACGTCACTGGGGGCTTTGAGCTGGACGTCCGGCAGTACCTGGATAAAACGCGTGCCGAGTGCTTGCCATTGATCGATCTGTGCAGCCGTCAGGCCCCAGGTCGGGTCGCAGCCCCAGGCGATAATCGCGAAGTTCTCGCCGATCACCTCATCCAGCAACACGGTTTTGCCAGCTTCGGTCAGTACCTGGGGCTGAATGAACATCTTGCCCACGGGTGAGCCTTTTTCGCTGGGTACGATCAAGGCGCCCTGGGCGTATTGCGGCATTGGCTTGAAGCGCATTTCCACGAAGTAGCGTTTGACGGGCGGCACATAGTTGAGCAGCCACGACACACCGTCACGCAAAGTGCCTTGCCAGCGTTTGGGCGGTGCCAACACGTGGCCTGCCAGCACCGAAAGGTCGATCATCGCCTTGGCGTGGTCGCGGCGTTCTTGTTCATAGCTGTCGAGCAGGCTGTCGGCGGCCAGGCCTTTGATCACCAGTGATAGTTTCCAGGCCAGGTTGGAAGCGTCGCGCATGCCGCTGTTGTAACCCTGTCCCTGCCATACCGGCATGATGTGTGCGGCATCGCCGGCCAGCAGCACCCGGCCCTCACGGAACCGACCGGCCAGGCGAGCGTTGTGGGTATAGACGCGGCTGCGGATCAATTCGATGCGATCCGGATTTGGCAGCACCTTGGCCAGCAGCTTGCGCATGTTCTCGGGTTTGCTCAGTTCGGCTTCGGTCTCGCCAGGCATGACCATGAATTCGAAACGGCGAACAGCGTGGGGCAGGGCGGCGGAAACGTAAGGGCGCACAGGATCGCAGCACAGGTAAACATGGGGCGTGCTCAGTGGGTCGTTGGCGATGTCGACGACGATCCACTGATTAGGCGCGGTCTTGCCCTCGAAACTGATGTTCAGGTTGCGTCGCACCAGGCTGTTGCCGCCGTCGCAACCGATCAGATAACGGGCCTGAAGACGTTCGCCGCGACCGTTCTGATCCTTGAGGTTCAGCACCACGGCGCTGTCACTTTGTTCGAAGCCTTCGAGCTCACGGCCGAACAGCACCTTGACGTTGTCAAAACGCTGCAGGCCTTCGAACAGTACGCGATCGGCCAAGGGCTGGATGAAGGCGTTGCGGCGCGACCAGCCGAACTCATCGGTCTTGGGCTGTATATCGGCAAAGCAGCGACCCTTGGGGGTCAGGAAACGCATGGCGTGCCAGGGTGTGGTGTGCGGCAGCACATTGTCGGCCAGACCGACGGCCTGGAAAGTACGCAGGCTTTCGTCGTCCAGACCGATGGCGCGAGGGTAGTCGATCAGGCTGTCGAGCTTTTCCACCAAGGTGACGTTCACACCACATTGGCCCAGGTAATTGGCGATCATCAAGCCGACAGGGCCGGCACCAACGATGGCGACGTCGGTGGTCAGGTCCAATGTGGAAGGAGTGGGTGCAGAACTCATGGTCATCTCCGTACAGCGCTTTTGGATTTCTTGTTGGGCGCAGTATGGAAATCACAAGGCTGGTCGACAACGACAACCCTTGTTAGTGTGCACTGAGTGCACATGATTGATTTAAAACAATAAAGGAACCAGCCATGAGCGAGACCGAATACAAAGCCGTGCGTGGCCTGATGCGCGGTCTGGCACTGATCAATGGCTTGAACCGCTTCGACGGCGGCGCCAGCACCGCGCAACTGGCTGAGCAGAGCGGGCTGCATCGCACCACCGTGCGCAGGCTGTTGGAGACCTTGCAGGCTGAAGGTTATGTACGGCGAAGCGAGTCGGATGACAGCTATCGATTGACGTTGAAAGTTCGCGAACTCAGTGAAGGTTTTCGCGATGAGCAATGGATCTCCTCAATCGCCGCCCCCTTGCTCGGCGAGTTGCTGCAGGAAGTCGTCTGGCCCACCGACCTGTGCACGCTGGACGGTGACGCCATGGTGATTCGCGAGACCACCCATCGTTTCAGTCGCCTGTCTTTTCACCGTTCCATGGTCGGTCGGCGTCTGCCCTTGCTGATGACCGCGACCGGGCGCGCGTACTTTGCGTATTGCCGACCCGCAGAGCGAGAAGAGCTGATTGAGTTGATGATCAGTCGGGAAGATGCGCAATCGGCACTGGCTGCCGACCGCCGATTTGTAGACCGGTTGGTGGAGCACACGCTCAGCAAGGGGTATGGCGAAAATAATGCCCATTGGGGCGAGGAACGCAAAATTGCCGCCATTGCGATCCCGGTGATGCACGCGGACAAGGTGATGGGCTGCCTGAATCTGGTCTACATCGCCAAGGCTATGCCCGTTGAGGAAGCCGCTCGCCGCTACTTGCCAGCGATGCGAGGCATAGTGGAAAAGATCCAGGCTCAACTGGGTAGTTTTGAGGTGCGTCACTGGCGATAGCATTTTTCCCTCCTGCCACGCTTGCTGAAGGACAAAATCGTTCTAAAAAGCCCGCCTTGCGCTTTGGAGTTTGTACTACTCTTGAAGTTGTAGGTGAAGACGCAGACTGATGCGCAAGCGGATGGCAAGGAAACGTGGGGCGCGTTCCGAAGGGTACACGGTTAGAAAGATCTCCGCGCTGAGATCCAGCCCTTATGCCGTGTGAAGCAGGACAGCACAAAACTGTTCTGTGGGAGGCCTGATAAACCTTGTAAGCCGGAGACCAGCGCCGGCCACCTACTCGATTTACAAAGCCCGCCTTGTGCGGGCTTTTTCGTGTCCGCGGGATCCGTTTGTATCGGAACGTATCCAGCGCGCCTGCAGCTACCTTCGCATACAAAACCAAGGCATTGGCGACACTTGCGCGATACACGGCGGCCTCCAAATAGAGCCACCGCATCCGCGGCAAGCTCCGCGCGCATTCCCGCGCACTGATTGGAGAAATGCCATGTCCCGTTTCAACCACCGTATTTCCGCTGGCATGCTCGGCGTCGCCGTTGCCGCGGCACTCACCGCCTTCGCGGGCCTCGCTCAAGCTCAAGAGGCGCCTCCAGCAAAAAGCTGGCAGGCGGGTCTTCACCGCACCGATCTGCTGCGCAAGGACCTCGACGTCGCCGGTCGTGAAGTGATCCAGGTTCTCGTTGATTTCGAGCCGGGTGTGGTGTCCCCCAAGCATTCGCATCCCGGGGTGGAAGTGGCCCACGTCATTGAAGGCACGTTTGAATATCAACTCGAGGGTCAGCCTCCTATAACGCTCAAGGCTGGCGATTCCTTGTACATTCCCGCAGGCACTGCGCACGTCGCGAAGAATATCGGCGCGAACAAAGCGTCTGAGCTGGCGACGTACATTGTGAAGAAAGACACGCCGCTGGTAGTGCTGGAAAAGTAAAACGACCTGTCGGCTTACCGGCGATCACGACGCACTGCCAACGCGCGGCTTCCCAACGCGATGGCCAGTGCGACAGCGATCAGCACCAGCGCCACGGCGAAGGTGATCCGCAGACCGCTGGCAACCGCTTCGGGCCGCGCCGTTGCAAGGTCGGCAGCGGCCGACGCGAGCGCGAACACCGCGCCCAAGGCGGATGCCCCCGTGATGAGCCCCAGATTGCGCGACAGGTTGAGCATGCCGGAGATGACGCCTCGCTGGTCCGGCTGAACATCCGCCATGACCGCCGTGTTGTTGGCTGTCTGGAACAGGGCATAGCCGATGGTCATCACAACCATGGGCCCGATGTAGCCGCCGATGCCGAACGTCTCCGGCAATACCGACAGCGTAAGGCACCCGGTCGCCATTGCCACGAGCCCGGCGAGGGTCATGCGTTGGGCGCCAAAGCGGTCGGCAATACGGCCAGCGGGCACACCCGTCAGTGCCGCGACAAACGGCCCGACCGACAAGACCAGTCCAACCAGAACGGCATCGAGCCCCAGCCCATGCGCGAGGTAGAAGGGGCCGACCACGAGTGTCGCCATCATCACTGTCGCGACGAGCAGGCTCATGGCGAGGCTGCCACTGAGCACGGGATCGCGGAACACCGCCAATCGAATCAACGGTGAGGTGACACGAGCCTCGGTGAACACAAAGAGGCCGACGCCGACGCCCGCCGCCAACAGCAAGGCGATGTTGATCGGCCCGAAGCTGCCTCGCTCAAGGGTCATGGCCAGCGCATAAGCGGCGAGCGTCAACGCCAGCAGCAGCGTGCCCAGCGGGTCGAAGCCGGCACGATCGGTCTTGGGCTTCTGGCGATCGGCGGGCAAGTAGCGATGCGCGAGCACTAACGTCAGCAAGCCCAGCGGGACGGTGATGAGGAAGATCGACTGCCAGCCAAACCCGCCAATCAGCAGGCCACCGAGCGACGGCCCCATCGCGGTGCCAATCGCCGACATCGTCCCGAGCAAGCCCATGGCGCTGCCGGTTTTTGCCTTTGTCACCGTCTCGCCGACAAAGGCCATGGTCAGCGCCATCATGATTGCTGCACCGATTCCCTGCAGCGCCCGGGCGCCAATCAGCAGCCAGAGCGTGGGCGCAAAGCCGCACAGGGCCGACGCCAGGGTGAACACGCCTATGCCGGCCAAGAGCAGCCGTCGACGGCCAGTCATATCACCGAGCCGACCGACGCTGACAATCAGGGTGGTGATGGCCAGAAGGTAGGCGAGGACGATCCACTGCACGTGCTGGAAGGAGGCGTTGAACACCTGCGCCAGGGTCGGCAAACCCACATTGGCGATGCTGGTGCCGAGTGAGGACAGCAGCATCGACAGTGAAAGACTTGCCAGCGCCCACCGAACCGACGGTGTCTGTTGCGCACGCTCTGCGACTGCACTGATTGATTTCATGCTGTTCCTCTTTTCTGGCCACTCCCGAAGCGGAGCTATCAGAAAGCTACGCCCCGGCCTAACATGGCGGAAGGCGCACCGTTTGCACTTGATACGTGCGTTCAACGCCATATCACTCTGCCACGGGGCGCCGTATGTCCACTCCCGATTTCAACTTGCTGATCACTCTTGATGTGCTGCTCGCCGAAGGGAGCGTGGCACGCGCCGCCAAACGCTTGCGCCTGAGCCCGTCGGCGATGAGCCGGGCACTGGCGCGATTGCGTGAAACCACCGGCGATCCGCTGTTGGTCAGGGCCGGGCGCGGTCTGGTTGCCACTCCGCGAGCGCTCGAACTGCGCGAGCGGGTCAGTCAACTGGTGCAGGACGCCGAAGCGGTCCTTCGGCCTGCCGAGCAACCTGACCTGAGCCAGCTGAGCCGCACGTTCACGCTGCGCACCAGTGAAGGCTTTGTCGAGAATTTTGGCGCGCAGCTGATTGCCCGCGTCGCCGAGCAAGCCCCTGGCGTACGGCTGCGCTTCATGCACAAACCCGACAAAGACAGCACGTCACTGCGCGACGGGACGGTCGATCTGGAAACAGGTGTGGTGGGGAAGGCCACTGGGCCGGAGTTGCGTACCCAGGGCTTGTTCCGGGACCGTTTGGTTGGCGTCGTGCGAATGGGGCATCCGCTGAGCGAAGGCGAGATGACCCCCGCGCGTTATGCGGCAGGCAACCACATCAGCGTCTCTCGGCGGGGGCTCGACAAGGGACCCATTGATGAAGCCCTTGAGCTCCAGGAACTGGAGCGGCACATAGCAACAATCGTTGCAGGCTTCTCCACTGCGCTGGCGCTCGCCCGGGCCACTGATCTGATCGCCAGCGTTCCCGAACGCCACACCGCCAGCCTGCGCACCGGCATGCACAGCTTTGCACTGCCGTTGTCTCTGCCGGCGTTCACCGTCGCCATGCTCTGGCATCCGCGGCTGGATGCCGATCCTGTGCATCGCTGGTTGCGGGGTTGCCTTCGGGATGTTTGTTCTGAGTAAAAAATTGTCAGATTTGATCTAATGTTCATTATTGAAAATATGATGTTTCACTTGTGTAATTAGTGCTTGATTACTTTGGTTCTATTGGGTGGTTTTTTTGATATAAAAATACATTGAACTTGTTAATAGAAGTGCGCTATGGGTGGTGGTGCGAAACTATTGCGCAAGCCTTGTCGTAAATGGGAATTAAATACTAATACTATTAAATGGCGCAATGCTATCAATGGTGGCAATTAAATAGTAGTGAGCGTAGTTGTAATGTTTTAATGACTTTGTTTATATAAGACATTGAAAAATAAATAATTATATTTTTATGTTGGTCAAGTGTTTTAGCGAGCCGCCGCGCGGTAGGCAAGGAGGGATCCAATTAAGGGTGATGGCGAAATATTGGCAGTCAATATATCAAAAAATAACTTCATAATAATACTGACGTTTTTCTGATGCGGTGCTAGTGTTTCTAACTCCTTTTAACCGTACTTGTCTGTCTGCAGAGGCCATGCGTCATGCCGACTCCAACTCCACGGATTGCGATACTGGGTAATAGAGTTCCAAGCTTGAATCTTCCGGAGCTTGAGCACTTCGCCGATCTGGGCAGCTTGTTGGCTGCACCCGCATTTGATGTGGTGCTGCTGGACCTGCCAGCGGTTTATTCCGGGCGGGTGCTTCGAAAGTTGCGCACCCTTCACCCTTATCGCTACAGCCTCATTTACTGTTGCCGTGATCAGAACGGCTGGTGTGAAGCCTTGGGTGATGGCGCGTGCCCTGTCGAATCCAGCGAAATAAGAACCCTTTGGGGGGTGTGGCAAGAACGCTACCGGTTGTTCAAACGGGGTTCTGCCCCCGAGCGTTTTGAAAGTCGGGTGCTTTCATGGTTGTGGTTGCGCGACAACGCCCACATCTATGCCCTTAGAGACCCGGAGGTGCCTCAGCATTATCGCTATCCGTTGCTGGATGCCCTGGCTGACAACGAGCAGATCAACTCGTTTGTCTGGCTCAGTTTGATGGTGCAACAGGACTGGCTGGAGGAGGGGGTTCTGGTCGATCGCGTTCGCCTGTGTTCGGAGTGTGGCTCGGGGCGGCTCAATTACATTGATGTGTGTGCCGAATGTCAGGCCCTGGACATTTCACGGCAGCCTTCATTGCACTGCTTTACCTGTGGGCATGTAGGGCCACAGGAATCCTTTCTCAAAGACGGGGTGTTGTTGTGCCCCAACTGCTTGAACCGGTTGCGCCATATCGGCAGTGATTACGACCGCCCAATGGAAAACTATCGCTGTCGGTCATGCCAGGCGTTTTTTGTCGATGCCGACGTGCAGGCGCGCTGCCTGGATTGCGGCCTGTCGCACACGCCTGACAAGTTGCGAGTACGCGAGGTCAGAGATTTCCGCCTGGCCGAGGCCGGCCGTTTCCGCTGCCGCCAGGAGTTCAGCGATCAAACGGTCCATCACTTCGGTCGACTCAATCTGTTAGGCGGCAAGGATTTCTATGACCTGCTGACCTGGCAGATGCAGGTCGTACGCCGCTACCAGTCGCCTGCCTTCTCACTGCTCGGTCTGCGCTTCGTCAACCTGGCCGGTACGTTGACTCGCCTGGGTGAACACCACGGCCATGCCTTCATCGATAGCGTGGCTGATCGGTTGAAGGAAACCGTCAGGGAAACAGACCGCTGCTCTCGAAGCACGGAAGAGTACTTCTGGATCATGCTTCCTCATACCGATGGCAAGGGCCTGGAAACCGTCAAGCAACGCTTGAGCCGGGTCGCCGAGTTGTTTTCAGCACCGGAGGTCAGTGACATTTCCCTGCGTGTCGTCAGCATCACGGCGCCCCACGATCTTCTCGAACAAGAAGATGGCGAACTACTACTGGCCCGTCTGGCCAGTGAGTTGGCGTGACCCGCCATGAGCCCTTTAATGGAGCAACTCCTCAACGCACTCAGCGGGCTCATGGGGCCGGATGGATTGAGCCGATTGTTTTTCATGCTGTTCCCCGCGTTTCTGATCTTTGAATTACCCCTGATGATCATGGTGATGCTGGGTGTATTGCGCTGGTTCACACGTCGGCGCACCCGTGTGCCGAAGATCAGTGTCTATCGGCCCAAGGTCTCTTGCATCATTACCTGCTACAGCGAAGGGATGGATGTTCAGACCACGCTGTTAAGCCTGTGCGAGCAGACGTACCCCGGCCACATCGAGATGATTCCGGTGGTGGACGGGGCCACGGTGAACCAACCGACGCTCAGCGCCGTGCGCAGTTTTAACGTGGATCCGCAGTTGTACCCCAGGCGTCATTTGCGCCCGATCGCCAAATGGCAGAGGGGCGGGCGGGTGTCGTCGTTGAACGCCGGCCTGTCGCTTGCCAGCGGTGAAATCGTGATGGCGCTTGATGGTGACACGTCCTTCGACAACAACATGGTCAGCTCCATCGTGCGCCATTTCGAGGACCCGTCGGTGCCTGCGGTCGCCGGTAGCCTGCGAGTGCGCAATGTCTGGGCTTCCTGGGTGACCGCCATGCAGGCGCTGGAATACCTGTTATCCATCCACATGTCGAAAATCGGTCTGGCCGAATGGAACCTGGTCAATAACGTCTCGGGGGCGTTCGGGGCATTCCGCCGCAGCTTTCTGGTGAAAATCGGTGGCTGGAACACGCACACCGCGGAGGATCTGGACCTGACGTTGCGCATCAAAAGTTACTTCAAGCGACACGACTTGAGGATTCCCTTCGAGCCGGAAGCGATTGGACACACCGATGCACCGTCGACGCTCAGTCAGTTTCTGATGCAGCGCTTGCGCTGGGATGGCGACCTGTTTTTTCTGTACATCAGAAAGCATAACCACAACATCAACCCCAGCTTGTTGGGCTGGCCGACCTTTCTGATGATCCTGCTCAGCGGCTTCTTTTTTCAGCTGGTGCTGCCGTTCCTGATCTTCAGCTACACCTTGCTGGCGTTATTTGTTCTGCCGGGCAAGACGCTGTTGTTTCTGTTTGTACTGATCTATGCGCTGTACCTGACGATCACCGCGCTGTTGTTCGGCGCCATGTTGTTGATGGTGTCCGACCGACCTGGAAAGGACATGACCCTGGGGTTGTTGGTGCCTTTCTTTCCGCTGTTCATGCTACTCCTGCGGTGCTGGAGCGCAGTGGCCATGCTCAACGAGATCTTTCGCCGAGGCCACGAAGAAAGCTCGATGGCGCCGTGGTGGGTGCTTAAACGAGCCACGAGGTTTTGATATGCGATCGATACTTCTGCTGCTGACGCTGTCGTTGCCCCCCATGATACTGGCCGCACAACCACTGCTGGCTCAAGCGGTGGGGGCGCCGTCGAGCCAATGGTCCCAGGCCAGTTATGTCTGGGACAGCGAAGCGTTGCTCGATCCCGATCAACGTAAGGCGGAGCTCGAGCAACTGCGTAAAGCCGGGATGGACAAGATCTACCTTGGCCTCAAGTCCGCCCAGTTGAAAGACCTTGCCACGACGCGCCAACGGCTGGAGCAATTGCTGCGGGACGCGGCCGGCAAGGGGGTGCAAGTCAGCCTGTTGCTCGGCGATCCGGCCTGGATCGAGCCGCAGGAACGCCATCAGCTCACCGACTTACTGGCGAAGCTGAAGGGGCTTTCATTCACCAGCCTGCACCTGGACCTGGAACTCGAACAACTGGGCGTGCCGGTCCCGGATCAGCGCTTGAAGGACTTGCTCGATACCTTGCGCGCAGCCTCCGCAGCCAGCCCATGGCCGGTAGAAATCTCCAGCCATCATCGTTGGTTTGCAGAGGCAAAACCCGGAAAAACCTGCCTGCCGTGCGCGCTTCCCGACGCGGGCGTGCGTCAGGTCAGCCTGATGATCTACACCCGCAACCCGAAAAACAGCGCACGAATGGCAGAGCAGATCGCCCAACGCTGGCCCGATCTGCAGTTTCGCCTGGCGCAAAGCACGGAGCCGCAACTGGATGCCACAGAATCCTGGGCCGGCGCGTCGCCTGAGCAGTTGCAGCACCAGACCAGTGTCTGGCGCGAACAGCTGCAACCACGGGGAATTGCCGGCATTGACTGGCAAGCCTGGCGAGACTTTCCAAAACGGTGAGCCGTCATGAAGATTCGATTCGACAGTCGCAAAGAACTGAACCCCACCCAGGAACAGGGTTTGACTGTGCTCTACGCGCCGGGCAAACGCATGGCGTTTCGCGTGCGTTGGTATTTGATCCTGTTCCTGGTCGCGAGTCCCTTGATCTGGCTGGGAGGGAAGCTGGCTTACGGCATGTTGATGATCGACGCACCGGCGCAATTGCGCCTGCCGATTCTTGAGGTGCGCGCGCGGGATGCCGGTCGGGTCGATCAGCTGTTCGTCATGGCCGGGGAGCAGGTCCAGATCGATCAGCCATTGGTCAGTCTCGACAATCCCGAATGGCGTGCGCGGCTCTCGCAGCTCGCCGCGATGCCGACCAAAACGGTGCCCGCCACCAACATCAAACTGGACGCGAGGGAGCGTCAGTTGCTCAGGACCCGAGTGAGCAGGACGGAGGAGCGCGTGCAGGTGCTTGAAGACCTCGTCACATCAGGCGCCGTCTCTCGTGGAGAAGTGCTGGCCGCCCAGTCCGAACTCGACGCTTTTAAAGCAGACCTGTTGGCGTTCGAGCGCCGCGAACAACTGGCTCGTCAGTCGCCGTTGAGCGTTGAGCGCGAGATTATTCAACAGGCCGCCGAGCAACAGTGGTTGAAGACGCGCCTCGCCGCATTGTCGGTCAAGGCTACGCAGAGCGGTCGAATTGCGGAGGTGTTGGTCACGCCCGGCGAAAACGTCGGTGCGGGTACGTTGTTGATGCGCCTTGAGCGGCTGGAAGAGCCTCTGCTGTGGATTTATCTGGAACCGCTGAACATCAGCTACGCCGCGATTGGCCAGCCGCTGCGCGTTCGCATGCCCGATGGCGAGTGGTTGGCGGCCCATGTTGTCCAGGCCGTCGACAGCGCCGGTCGCACGCCGACCGTGTTGCGTGGGCCGTTCGCTGCCAGCGAGATGGGTTTGCAGGTCGCCGCCCGGTTTGATCGCCCCCTGTCGCCGCGCTGGAGAATCGATCAATTGCCTTTGAATGTTCGCTTTCCGACCGACTGGCAACAAATGCTCAGTGACAGCCGTGAACTCATCGAGCAATTAGGCGACTTCATTGCAATGGATCGAACACCCACCACTGCACCGGGGAGTAAATAAATCATGACTGCTGATCGAATTCTTGTGACGGGCGGTGCCGGTTTTATCGGTTCGCACCTGGTCGAAGCACTGCTTGAAAGCGGTTTTAGCGTTCGGGTTCTGGACGATCTTTCCAGTGGGAAATTGTCGAACTTGCCGATTGATCGCTGCCATTTGACCCTGGTGGTGGGGGATGTCGCCGACGCGCCGACGGTGGAGCGGGCGATGAAAGATTGCAGCGCGGTGGTGCATCTGGCGGCAGTGGCCTCGGTGCAGGCGTCGGTCGATGATCCGGTCGCGACTCACCAAAGCAATTTCGTCGGTACGCTGAATATCTGCGAAGCCATGCGCCAGGCAGGCGTAAGACGAGTGGTTTACGCGTCCAGTGCGGCGATCTATGGCAACAATGGCGAGGGCATGGCGATTACCGAGGACACGCCCAAGAATCCGCTGACACCGTATGCCGCCGACAAGCTGGCCAGCGAACACTTCCTTGATTTCTATCGCCGCCAACACGGTCTCGAACCGGTCATTCTGCGGTTTTTCAATATTTACGGACCCCGTCAGGACCCTTCATCGCCTTATTCCGGCGTCATCAGCATTTTCAGCGAGAGGGCGCAAAAAAAACTCCCCATCACGGTTTACGGTGATGGAGAGCAAACAAGGGATTTTGTTTACGTCGATGACCTCGTAAAGGTCCTGGTACAGGCGGTCGGTGAGTCAGAGCCGATTATCGAACCGGTCAATGTCGGGTTTAACCGATCCACCAGCGTTAACGAACTGGTGGCGACGTTAAGCGAACTCCTGGGACGACCCGTGACGTTGAACCACGACGCGCCGCGTTCCGGTGACATCAAACATTCGCGCGCCGACAACAGTCGCCTGCTTGAGCGTTTTTCCTTGACCTCACCGACCTGTTTTGTCGAGGGCCTGGGGCAGCTGCTCAGAAGTATTGATTCCGGGGGGCGGTAGCGGTGAGCTCAGTCGCCAGCAGGTGCTCCTCCAGCACATCGCTCAGGAACCGGAACTGATCATTGAGCCCGATCACTTCATTGTTGAAATGATTGGCGGCGGACGGCATCAGCAGCGCCTCGAAGTTTTTGTCGAACACCAGTTCGAACGTTTTGCGGGAAACGAATGATTGGGAATAGTAGTTATTGCCGAACACCGCAAAGCTCACGGCCAGGGTCACGGAGTGAATCATGACGAGCGCTCCTCGGACAGGACGTACCAGGAAAAAACGCTCAGTGTGACGGCCGTCAGGGCCAGGCAGGTCAGGAGATGGATAATCATGATTCGCCCCTCCGATGCGGGGTTTTGCGTTGGGTTAAGGCCGATCCTACGCTGACGGTTTTTGAGCGGAAGGCATTCGCGGCGATGGTGAATATCGACATAAGTGATGGTGGGATCATCGCGGACTGTTCCGGCCCCAGGGTGGGCAGCCACCTATACTCAGGCATATAGCCCTTGATCTGATTTCAACCCGAGAGAACCGCGATCTTGAACCTGCGTTCGCTGATCGTCGCCGTGTTGGTGGTGCTGGCGGGATGCGCCACGCCCGCGCGTGCGCCAGTGGAAGTGGTGCCGGTGATTGTTTCCCAGAGCACCTGGCAGATGGTGGATCAGGAGATTGTCGCGGCGTCGCAATCGGCCACCGAGCAGACCAAAATCTACGCGCGCGGTGCCATGGACTACTGGCGAACGCGGGTTTACCAACTGACCGAAGAGAACTTCATTCCCTGGTTCAGTAGTTACTGGACCCAGGAATGGCTGTCGATGAAGGTCAGCTGGTACACGCTCAGCGCCAAGGGCGAGCAGGATGCCTCGGCCAAGCACCTGGCGGCCTATCTGCTGGAGCAATACCAACAGCGCGTGCTGGCGCCGGTAGCGGTGGAAATCGATCCCGACGCGATTCTCGGCCTGGCAACGGCGTTCTACGTGGACATTCTTCAGGAAGAACTGCAGAAAATCTCCCAGCGCCACGGTGTGCCGATGGCTCAGCTTAACGGGCGGATCCAGAAAATCCCCGCCATCGCCCTCGGGCCACCGCCTGCCCGCGACGCCTCGCTTTATCAGGTCGTGCACACCCAGCCTCTGAATACGTTGCCGGCCTATGCGGCACTGATCGAGAAAATCCACAAGGCAGGTGGCGACAAGGGCGTTGATTCGACAGACACCGCCATGGCGCCGGTGGCCAAGCGCGCCAGCCAACGGATGGAAGCCGAAATGGTCCCGCGAGGTGCGGCCAGTGCAGTGGCCGCTGCAGCGGGCAAATTGGCTGGGGGCTTGATTTCCGTGGGTGTGGCGGGGATTCGCGCGATTATCCAGGCCAATGATCGGCCTGACAGCGAGGCACTGATTCGCAGCAGTCTGGGTAACACGTTCGACAAGGCCTGGCTGAAGCTGGTGCAAAACCCGACCACCGGTGTGATGGCCGGTACGTTCTACATGGCGGCGCAGATCGAGGGCAATCTGGCGGGGAGCGCCGAAGTACCGTCGGTCAGTTCGGGCAGCGGATCTGTCGATTGGGGGCCGACGGAATCGACTAACCAGCAGAACGCCCCATAACCCAAGGAGAACGACCATGTCCTACGTTGATGGCTTCATCGCAGCGGTACCCACCACCAACCGCGAAAAATTCAAGAAGCACGCCGAAACCGCCGCTGTCATTTTCAAGGAAAGCGGCGCCCTCAGCGTCGCCGAATGCTGGGGCGACGACGTCCCTGACGGCAAAGTGACCTCGTTTCCAATGGCGGTAAAACTCAAGGAAGACGAAACCGTGGTGTTTTCCTGGATCATCTGGCCCGACAAGACCACCCGCGATGCAGGCATGGAAAAACTCATGAACGATCCGCGCATGCAACCGGACGTCAACCCGATGCCGTTCGATGGTCAGCGGTTGATCTTTGGCGGTTTCGAAATGATCGTCAAAGCCTGAGCCAACGGCAGGATCACTCCGACGCCGGGGTGATCCTGCAACTCTTGCGATTACGAATCTCGCTGTCCGTCGGCCGCTCTTTGACGAACTCGAAGCGTGGCTCACCTTCGTTGTAATGAACCAGCCAGCCCCATTCCAGCTCAGCCTCATTCTGACCGGGTTTCGGTGGCACGGCCCACCATGGTTCCTTGCTGATGATCTCGCGCATGGCCCCCTCCAGTTGAATCGTTTGCATGAACTATAACTTGGATGTCAGGAGGTGCCAGATATGAGCGACGAATCCCATGAGCCGTTAAAACGACTGTTTTTTGCCCTGAACTGCGCACCCGAGCAACGTCGGGCCATTGCCCAATGGCGCAGCGCACTTGAGCTCAGGAGCGGACGCCCGGTGCCGGTGGAGAACTTTCATCTGACGTTGATGTTTTTGGGTGCTGTTGGCGTGGCGCAGATTGGCGATATCTGCACGGCCGCTGCCAGTATTCGAACGCCGGGTGTGCCATTGAGGGTTGCGCTTGATCGGCTGGATGTCTGGCGCAGGGCAGGGGTGTTGGTGCTCGCGCCGGAGCAGGCATCACCGGAGTTGCTGCGGCTGGTTTATGCGCTTGAGCAGGCAATGCTGCCGTTCGGGTTTGAGGATTCTCCCAAGGAATTCCGTCCACATCTGACGCTGATGCGTGATTACCGAGTGCCGGTGCCAGAGTCCGCGACGCCGCCCGAGTTCTATCTGCGGGCCGATCACTTCACCCTGTTCGAGTCCCATAAGGGCCGCTACCGAGCGCTGGCCGAATGGCCGCTCGTTCCATCATAAAAAAAGGCGCCCGAGGAGGGCGCCCAAATTCACCTTAACCGAGGAAGCCAGGTGAGGCCGTTCTGCAGAGAGGAGTGCAGCGGTGGTAAGGCGCTGCGTGAACGGAAATCAGAATTTAGGGTGTCTACAACCCCTGTAGGAGCTGTCGAGTGCAACGAGGTTGCGATCTTTTGATCTTGATCCGGAAAAACAAGATCAAAAGATCGCAGCCTCGTTGCACTCGACAGCTCCTACAGAAGAGGATTTTCGTGGTTACTTACCGAGCTTCACCCGCGTCCAGCCCCGGGTCATCACCCGCTGAACGCCGATCGGCATATCGGGAATGGCATACAGCGTCGCCATCACAGCCTGCGACGGATACGACCCCGGATCATCCCGAATCGCTTCATCCACCAACGGCGTGGCCGCCGCGTTGGCGTTGCTGTAGCCGATGTTGTTGGTGATCTCGGCGATGATGTCCGGGCGCATCAGGAAGTTCATGAACAGGTAGGCGTTTTCAACGTTCGCGGCGTCCCGAGGAATCGCGACCATGTCGTAGAAACTGCCCGCGCCTTCCTTGGGAATGCTGTAGTCGACCTTCACCTTATCGCCAGCTTCTTGGGCGCGCGCCTTGGCTTGCAGCACGTCGCCGGAGTAACCGACCGCCACGCAGATGTTGCCGTTGGCCAGGTCCGAGATGTATTTCGACGAATGGAAGTACGCCACCGACGGCCGAATCTTCATGAACAGCGCTTCAGCTTCAGCGATCTGCTCCTTGTCCTGAGAATTCACCGGGTAACCCAGATAGTGCAGGGCGGCCGGGAGCATCTCGGTCGGCGAATCAAGGAAACTGATGCCGCACGCTTTCAGCTTCGCGGCGTTTTCCGGTTTGAACAGCAAGTCCCAGGAGTTGGTCGGGGCGTTGCTGCCGAGCACTTCCTTGACCTTGTCCGGGTTGAAGCCGATGCCGATCGAGCCCCACATGTACGGGAAGGCGTGACCGTTATCCGGGTCGCTGGCGGCAGCGTTTTTCAGCAGCACCGGATTGAGGTTTTTCCAGTTCGGCAGCTTCGACTTGTCCAGTTCCTGATAGACGCCCGCCTTGATCTGCTTGGCCAGGAAACTGTTGGACGGCACGACGATGTCGTAGCCGGATTTGCCGGCGAGCAGCCGGGCCTCAAGGGTTTCATTGCTGTCGAACACATCGTAGGTCACGCGGATACCGGTCTCGTCTTCGAACTTTTTGACGGTGTCCGGGGCGATGTAATCCGACCAGTTGTAGACGCGCAGTACCTTGTCATTGGCCTGGGCGCCGGTGGCAATCGCGCCCAATAAGGACAGTGTCAGCAGAGTCCTGCCAAACATTTTCATCGGTACAACTCCAATTCTCTTTTTATTCAAAATCACACAGCAAAAATGCAGTGAACACAAAACCTGTGCAGTAAACACAAAACCTGTGGAGTAAACACAGAACATGTGGAGTAAACCCAAAACCTGTGGCGAGGGGATTTATCCCCGTTCGGCTGCGCAGCAGTCGTAAAACCATTGAATGCGGTGTACCTGATACACCGCGGTTGCAGGTTTTGGGGCCGCTTCGCAGCCCAACGGGGATAAATCCCCTCACCACAGGTTTTGTATTCACTGCACAGGTATTGTGTTTACCCAACTGAACAGCATTGACACTAGGCCGTCGCTTCTACCATTTGCTTTTTAGGTTGCTGCCAGGATTCGCTGGCGGTCTGGTCCATGGCTTCCTGGATCGCACGTTTGCGGGTCGCTTCGGCGCGGCGGCTGAAGTACCAGACCATGAAGGTCACGATCGATACGGCGAGCAGAATCAGGCTGGCCACGGCATTGATCTCAGGCTTCACGCCCAGACGCACCGCCGAGAACACTTCCATCGGCAGGGTCGTGGAACCCGGGCCGGACACGAAACTCGCCAGTACCAGGTCATCCAGCGACAGGGCAAATGACATCATGCCGCCGGCCGCCAGTGACGGCGCGATCATCGGAATGGTGATCAGGAAAAACACCTTGAACGGCTTCGCCCCGAGGTCCATGGCGGCTTCTTCGATGGACAGGTCCAGCTCCCGCAAACGCGCCGAGACCACCACCGCCACATACGCCGCACAGAACGTGGTGTGGGCGATCCAGATGGTGACGATGCCACGTTCCTGCGGCCAGCCAATCAACTGCGCCATCGCCACGAACAGCAGCAACAGCGACAGACCGGTGATCACTTCCGGCATCACCAGCGGCGCCGTCACCAAACCACCGAACAACGTGCGGCCCTTGAAGCGCGTGACGCGAGTCAGCACGAATGCGGCCAACGTCCCCAACGCTACGGCAGCAATCGCGGTGTAGCAGGCGATTTCCAGCGAGCGCACCACCGAACCCATCAGTTGCGAGTTATCGAGCAGGCCGGCGTACCACTTGAACGACCAGCCGCCCCATACGGTCACCAGTTTCGAGGCGTTGAACGAGTAGATCACCAGAATCAACATCGGCAGGTAGATAAACGACAGGCCGAAAATCAGCATGAACTTTGAAAATCCGAAGCGTTTCATCCCCGTGCCTCCATCTCTTTGGCCTGGCTGCGGTTGAACAGCAGAATCGGCACAATCAGGATCAACAGCATCACCACTGCCAGGGCAGACGCCACCGGCCAGTCGCGGTTATTGAAGAACTCTTGCCACAGCACGCGACCGATCATCAGGGTCTCCGGGCCGCCCAACAGCTCCGGAATCACGAACTCACCAACCACCGGAATGAACACCAGCATGCAACCGGCAATGATTCCGTTCTTGGCCAGCGGCACGGTAATTTTCCAGAAGTTGTTGAAGTTGCTCGAACCCAGGTCCGAACCCGCTTCCAGCAGGCTTTGATCGTGTTTGACCAGGTTGGCGTACAGCGGCAGCACCATGAATGGCAGATACGCATACACCACGCCGATATACACAGCGGTGTTGGTGTTGAGGATCTCGATCGGGTGCGATGTCAGCCCGGTCCACATCAGGAAGCCGTTGAGCAAACCGTTGTTGCTGAGGATGCCCATCCACGCGTAGACGCGGATCAGGATCGCCGTCCAGGTCGGCATCATGATCAGCAGCAGCAAGACGTTTTGCGATTCCTTGCTGGCCTTGGTGATCGCGTAGGCCATCGGGAAACCGATCGCCAGGCACATCAGCGTGCTTAAAAACGCGACCTTCAACGAGCCGAAGTAGGCCGAGATATACAACTCATCTTCGGTCAGCAGCGAGTAGTTGCCGATGTTCAGCAACAGCTGAAATTTCTGCTCGGCGAAGGTGTAGATCTCTGAGTAAGGAGGAATGGCCAGCGCCGCTTCCGAGAAGCTGATCTTCATCACCAGGAAGAACGGCAGCATGAAGAACAGGAATAGCCACAGGAAAGGAATCCCGATGACGAGCTTTCGACCACTCGGCATCAGCCGCATAAACTGCTGATTGAGTGTTTTCATGAGCGCAGTACCACGCCGCTGTCGTCTTCCCACCACACGTAGACTTGATCGTCCCAGGTCGGTCGCGCGCCACGGCGTTCGGCGTTGGCCATGAACGACTGCACGACCTTGCCGCCAGGCAGTTCCACGTAAAACACCGAGTGACCGCCGAGGTAGGCGATGTCATGCACCTTGCCGCTGGACCAGTTGTAGCGGGTATCCGGTTTGGTGGTGCTGACCAGCAGTTTTTCCGGGCGGATGGCGTAGGTGATCGACTTGTCCTGCACCGAGGTGCTGACGCCGTGGCCGACGTAAATCTTCTGCTCCAGGTCCGGGCTGTGAATGATCGCGTGACCTTCAAGGTCTTCCACAACCGTACCGTCGAAGGCGTTCACATTGCCGATGAACTCGCAGACCATGCGGCTGACCGGCGCCTCATAAATGTCCACCGGGCTGCCAATCTGCGCGATCCAGCCCAGGTGCATGATCGCAATGCGTTGGGCCATGGTCATGGCCTCTTCCTGATCGTGGGTCACCATCACGCAGGTGACGCCGACGCGCTCGATGATCTCAACCAATTCCAGTTGCATCTGCGAGCGCAGCTTTTTATCCAGCGCGCCCATCGGTTCATCGAGCAGCAACAGCTTCGGACGTTTGGCCAGGGAGCGAGCCAAGGCCACACGCTGACGCTGACCGCCGGACAGTTGATGCGGTTTGCGCTTGGCGTATTGGGTCATGTGCACCAGTCGCAGCATCTCTTCAACGCGGGCGTCGATTTCGCTGGAGGACAGGCGATCCTGCTTCAAGCCGAAGGCGATGTTCTGCGCCACCGTCATGTGCGGGAACAGCGCGTAGGACTGGAACATCATGTTGATCGGCCGTTCGTACGGCGGCATGTCGGTGATGTCGACACCGTCGAGCAGAATCCGCCCTTCGGTCGGGCGCTCGAAGCCTGCGAGCATGCGCAGCAGGGTCGATTTACCGGAACCGGAACCGCCGAGCAGGGCGAAGATTTCCCCTTGATGGATCTCAAGCGAGACATCGTCCACCGCGGTGGTTTCGTCGAATTTCTTGGTGACGCGGTCGACTTTCACCAGCACCTTTTTCGGTGACTGGTGACCTTCAAGAGCCTTCCTGTAGATGCTGGAGGCGTTTGCCATGTGAAACTCCCAACAGGTTTCAGTCGTCGGGCCAACGCGGCCTGACTTAATAGTTGATTGCAAGCCTGGGCTGTACGACGCCAGTCAATTCAACGGTGATCCCCTGTGGGAGCGAACTGTGGCGAGGGGATTTATCCCCGTTGGGTGGCGCAGCCGCCCCAAAATCTTGGGCCTGCTTCGCAGTCCAGCGGGGATAAATCCCCTCGCCACAGCCCGCTCCCACCCTGGGATTTGCGTTTGACTCACTGGCATCGCCCGGCCTGGGCTTATTCGGCGCCGCCGTCCTGGCTGCCTGGTGGTACTTGTTGTTATCGCGTTTGTTGTTGTCGTGAGGGACTGGCGCGCAAAGGCACGCCCGCCAGCCTCACGGGGGCAGTAAATTGATTAATCGAGTGTTAAGTCAGCGCTTATTACGTAACGCCGCCCGTCGCCGGCACGCGTCGCCAAACGCCTGGAAAATACTCAAGTAGGGCGGATTCGAAAGCACCTGCCATTCCGGGTGCCATTGCACGCCAACGGCGAAGGTCGGGCTGTGCTCCACCGAGATCGCCTCGATCAAACCGTCCGGCGCAATCGCTTCGGCACGCAGGCCGGGCGCCAGTCGGTCGATGCCTTGGCTGTGAATCGAATTGACCTGGAACACCTGCGGCAAATCCAGCGCCTCGAACACGCCACCCCGTTGCACGTTGACCGCATGAGCCGGTGCGTACTGCACCGCCAGGTCCGGATGATTCGCTTCCCGGTGATCCAGCATTCCGGGGAGTTCGTGGACCTTCTGATGCAGGCTGCCCCCAAACGCCACGTTCATTTCCTGAAAGCCCCGGCAGATGCCGAGCACCGGAACGCCCGCCGCAATGGCCGCACGCAATAAGGGGAGGGTGGTGGCGTCCCGCGCCGGATCGTGATCCGTGCCGGGGGCGCTGTCGGGGCCTTGATAGTGGAAAGGTTCCACATTCGAGGGTGAGCCGGTCAGCAGCAGACCATCGAGCTGCGCGAGCAGGTCATCGATTTCGGTCTGATCGCCTAAGGAAGGAATGACAACCGGCAGCCCCAAAGCCGCGACGCTGACAGCACGCAAGTACTTGTCGCCGCTGACATGGTAGGGGTGCAGGCCAATCTGTTTGACGCACGCAGTAACGCCGATCAATGGCTTGAGTGCCATTTTTATCACCTCGAAGTTTCACACTTGAACGAGCTTTTCCGGAGCTTAGCCTTGTTGATTTTAATTAACAACTCTCATGTAAAAAATTCTAAACGCCGCACGTCCGATCTTCAGGGTTTACACGGTGCGCAAGACTGATCTGGCACTCTCGTGCCCCAAAAAGGCCAGAAAATAAAGGTTGAAAGGCCAAGTGTTCGCTATTGACTTCACTTTGCCGTTCGGGTTGACTGGGCTCGCAACAAGGTAGTGAACATAATAATTAACAGCTAATAGGTGCATCATGTCGGTCCCTCTGCGTACCGTTCAACTCAACGAAGCAAACGCATTCCTTAAGAAATATCCTGAGGTTTTGTACGTCGACCTTCTGATTGCGGATATGAACGGTGTGGTGCGCGGCAAGCGCATCGAGCGCACCAGTCTTCATAAGGTTTACGAAAAAGGCATTAACCTCCCGGCGTCGCTGTTTGCTCTGGACATCAACGGCTCTACGGTGGAAAGCACCGGCCTGGGTCTGGACATCGGCGACTCAGACCGAATCTGCTTCCCCATCCCTGATACGCTCAGCATCGAGCCCTGGCAGAAGCGCCCGACCGCGCAACTGTTAATGACCATGCACGAACTCGAAGGCCAGCCGTTCTTCGCTGACCCTCGTGAAGTGCTGCGTCAAGTCGTGAGCAAGTTCGATGCAATGGGCCTGACCATTTGCGCCGCGTTCGAACTCGAGTTCTACCTGATCGACCAGGACAACGTGAACGGTCGTCCGCAATCGCCACGCTCGCCGGTCTCCGGCAAACGTCCTATGTCGACTCAGGTGTATTTGATCGATGACCTCGACGAATACGTCGATTGCCTGCAAGACATCCTCGAAGGCGCGAAAGAGCAGGGCATTCCTGCCGACGCCATCGTCAAGGAAAGCGCCCCGGCGCAGTTCGAAGTGAACCTGCACCACGTCAACGACCCGATCAAGGCCTGCGACTACGCGGTGTTGCTCAAGCGTCTGGTGAAGAACATCGCCTACGACCACGAGATGGACACCACGTTTATGGCCAAGCCGTATCCGGGCCAGGCGGGCAATGGTTTGCACGTGCACATTTCGATTCTCGACAAAGAAGGCAACAACATCTTTGCCAGCGAGGATCCCGAGCAGAACGCCGCACTGCGTCACGCGATCGGCGGTGTGCTCGAGACCCTGCCGGCGCAGATGGCGTTCCTGTGCCCGAACGTCAACTCGTACCGTCGTTTCGGCGCGCAGTTCTATGTACCGAACTCGCCGAGCTGGGGCATCGACAACCGTACCGTGGCGGTACGTGTGCCGACCGGTTCGCCGGATTCCGTGCGCATCGAACACCGCGTAGCGGGCGCCGACGCTAACCCGTACTTGCTGATGGCGTCGGTCCTGGCCGGTATTCACCACGGCCTGGCCAACGAAATCGAGCCGGGCGCACCGGTCGAAGGCAACAGCTACGAGCAGAACGAGCAGAGCCTGCCGAACAACCTGCGTGATGCACTGCGCGAACTGGACGACAGCGAAGTCATGGCCCGTTACATCGACCCGATGTACATCGACGTGTTCGTGGCGTGCAAGGAAAGCGAGCTGGCCGAGTTCGAAAACTCCATCTCGGACCTTGAGTACAACTGGTACTTGCACACGGTTTGATGGGTATCGACACATCTTTGATGACGGGTGATTAACCCTGTAGGAGCTGCCGAAGGCTGCGATCTTTTGATCTTGATCTTCGGCAGCTTCATGGACGTCAAAAAACAAGATCAAAAGATCGCAGCCTTCGGCAGCTCCTACAGGGCGCCAGGCTGACGATCAATTATTCCTCTGCGTCGAGTCACAACCATGACAAACACTCGCAGCGACTGGGAGCAACGCTTCCAGTCCTTAACACTCGAAGGCCGCGCATTCATCGACGGCCAATACTGCCCGGCACTCAGCGGCGACACCTTTGAATGCATGAGCCCGGTCGACGGTCGCTTCCTGGCCAGCGTCGCCAGCACCGACGAAGCCGATGCCAATGCGGCAGTCGCCGTCGCGCGCCGCACCTTTGAATCCGGCATCTGGGCGCGGTTGGCACCCGCAGAGCGCAAGCGCATTTTGATTCGCTTTGCGGACTTGATCCTGGCCAACCAAGAAGAGCTGGCGTTGCTCGAAACCCTCGACATGGGCAAACCGATCAGCGACTCGATGAACATCGACATCCCGGCGACCGCCAACGCGATCCGCTGGAGCGCCGAAGCCATCGACAAGATCTACGATGAAGTCGCCGCCACACCCCACGACCAACTCGGCCTCATCACTCGCGAACCTGCCGGTGTTGTCGCCGCCATCGTGCCGTGGAACTTCCCGCTGATCATGGCCAGCTGGAAGTTCGCCCCAGCCCTCGCGGCCGGCAACTCGTTCATCCTCAAGCCTTCGGAAAAATCGCCACTGACCGCCATCCGCATCGCCCAACTGGCGCTGGATGCCGGCATCCCGAAAGGCGTGTTCAACGTCCTGCCGGGCTACGGTCACACCGTCGGCAAGGCGCTGGCGTTGCACATGGACGTCGACGTGCTGGCCTTCACCGGCTCGACCGCGATTGCCAAGCAACTGCTGATCTATTCCGGGCAAAGCAACATGAAACGCGTCTGGCTCGAAGCAGGGGGGAAGAGCCCGAACGTGGTGTTCGCCGACGCGCCGGATTTGCGCGCGGCAGCACAAGCGGCGGCCGGTGCCATTGCCTTCAACCAGGGCGAAGTCTGCACCGCCGGTTCGCGCTTGCTGGTGGAGCGTTCGATTCGCGAGCAGTTCATCCCACTGCTGGTGGAAGCGCTGCAAGCCTGGAAACCGGGGCACGCCCTCGATCCAGAAACCACCGTCGGCGCGGTCGTCGATCAGCGTCAACTGGACAACGTGCTGCGCTACATCCAGGTCGGCAAAGACCAGGGCGCGCAACTGATCGCCGGCGGCAGCCGCACCCTCGAAGCCACCGGTGGCCTGTACGTGGAACCGGCGATTTTCGACGGCGTGACCAACGCCATGACCATCGCCCGGGAAGAAATCTTCGGCCCGGTGCTGTCGCTGATCACCTTCGACACCGAGGAAGAAGCGCTGGCCATCGCCAACGACAGCATCTTCGGCCTGGCGGCAGGCGTGTGGACCAGCAATCTGAGCAAGGCCCACACCTTCGCTCGTGGCTTGCGCGCCGGCAGCGTCTGGGTCAACCAGTACGACGGCGGCGACATGACCGCGCCGTTCGGCGGGTACAAGCAGTCGGGTAACGGTCGGGACAAATCGCTGCACGCGTTCGACAAATACACCGAACTCAAAGCGACCTGGATCAAGCTCTAACACCTTTACAACGGCGGCCGCCGGCACATGCCAGCGGCCATCGGAGAAACCTATGAAACAGACACATGTAAACAGCTACTACGCCGCCACCCGCAACTTCACCGGCGACTTCCCGGTGCTTGAAGAACTGGTGGAATGCGACGTCTGCGTGATCGGAGCCGGCTACACCGGTTTGTCCTCGGCCCTGTTCCTCGCCGAAGCCGGCTACAGCGTGACCGTGCTCGAAGCCGCCAAAGTCGGTTTCGGCGCCAGCGGTCGCAACGGCGGCCAACTGGTCAACTCCTACAGCCGCGACGTCGATGTCATCGAAGAACGCTACGGCGACAAAACCGCTGAAGTTCTCGGCAGCATGATTTTCGAAGGCGCCGACATCATCCGTCAGCGTATACAACACTACGACATCCAGTGCGACTACCGTCCTGGCGGCATCTTCGCTGCGCTGAACAAAAAGCAACTCAAAGGCCTGGCCGAGCAGAAAAGCAGCTGGGAACGCTACGGCAACAAGAACCTGAAAATGCTCGACGCGGCGGACATCAAGCGCGAAGTGGGTTGCGACAACTACGTCGGCGGCCTGCTCGACATGCAGGGCGGCCACATCCACCCGCTGAACCTGGCCCTCGGCGAAGCCTCGGCCATCATCGGCCTGGGCGGCAAAATCTACGAACAGTCGGCGGCGGTGGAAATCACCTACGGCGAACCGATCACCGTGCGCACCGCCAAAGGCGTGGTCCGCGCCAAGTACCTGCTGATTGCCGGCAACGCCTACCTGCCGCAAGACCTCGACAACCGCGTCACGCGCAAAAGCATGCCCTGCGGCTCGCAAATCGTCGTCACCGAACCGTTGTCCGAAAAGGTTGCCCGCAGCCTGATCAAAAACAACTACTGCGTCGAAGACTGCAACTACCTGCTCGACTACTACCGCCTCACCGCCGACAACCGCTTGCTGTACGGCGGCGGCGTGGTCTACGGCGCCCGCGAACCAGACGACATCGAGCAACTGATCAAGCCGAAAATCCTCAAAACCTTCCCTCAACTCAAGGACGTGAAAATCGACTACCGCTGGACCGGCAACTTCCTGCTGACCATGTCACGCATGCCGCAATTCGGCCGCATCGAGAAAAACGCCTACTACATGCAAGGCTACAGCGGCCACGGCGTCACCTGCTCGCACCTGGCCGGCAAACTGATCTCGGAAATGATCCGCGGCGACGCCGAACGCTTCGATGCTTTCGCATCGTTGCCGCACATGCCCATGATCGGCGGCCGAACCTTCCAGGCCCCACTCACCGCCATGGGCGCCGCGTATTACGCGTTGCGTGACCGATTCGGCATCTAAGCGACACAATCCCTGTGGGAGCGATTTTGCTCGCGATGACGGCGGCACAGTCAACATTGATGTCGCCTGACACACCGCCATCGCGAGCAAGCTCACCCCCACAGAGATCCATGGCATACACAAAATCTGTGACCAACCAGAACCAAACTGTGGGAGCGAGCCTGCTCGCGATGAGGCCATACCAATCACTATCAATCCCAACTGACACACAGTAATCGCACCTGCATTTCTCATGGCCAAACCACCCGACTTCAGGTCAAAACAACCTTTTTACCCAACCATTTATCGAACCTGCTGAGCAACACCACCAAACGTGATTTAATACCCGCCTTTCAAATTTCCGGGACAGGGAAGCGGTATCTTCGCGGCCAAAAGTCGCCCGCCATCCACCCCCATAACCCTTAAGTATTCTTCGCATAAGGCTGTCATGGACACGGGCTCACGACTCAAATTAGTACGCGAAAGCTACAAACTGTCCCAGCGCGAGCTGGCCCGGCGTAGCGGCGTCACCAATGCCACCATCTCCCTGATCGAACAAAATCGCGTCAGTCCCTCCGTCAGCTCCCTGAAAAAACTGCTCGAAGGCATCCCCATGTCCTTGGCGGACTTCTTTACCTTTGATCAGCCGCCGCGTGAGCACCAATACGTGTTCCGCGCCAATGAACAGCCGGATCTCGGGCGGCATGGGCTGCGGTTGCTGCTGATTGGCGCTTCGGTGCCGAGTCGGCAGATGCGGCTGTTGCGCGAGCAGTACGCGCCTGGGGCGAGCTCGGGGGAAGAGCCGATTGTGCACTCGGAAGGGGAGGAGTGCGGGTTGGTTACTCGGGGGACGGTTGAGTTGACGGTTGATGGGCAGATCAGTGTGTTGAATGCCGGGGATGGGTATTACTTTCCGACGACGCTGCCGCATCGGTTTCGGAATATTGGGGCGGATGAGGCGGAGATTATTAGTGCGAATACGCCGGCTAACTTCTGATAGCGATGAACTCTGGCATCGTTCCAACTTGATTTTCCTCGAATGATAAAAGTCCGATTCCCGTTCAGGTTTCGGACTTTTTATTTTTGCGACGCTCTAAAAACATCTTTATTACTCAGCTAAATCTGCAAGCTTCCCATTCTGAAGACCCTCTATAGGCTGGTTTTTTGGTGAGTTGCTTCTGGATCGTTGGGAAAAATACGTAAGATAAAAAGAAATGGCGTGTAGGGCTCTTCGGATCGTCGCTCGTTTAGGGTGTTTGTTAGAGTGAGCAATAGTAATGACATGGTTATAATTTTGGATGCATGCGCTGATTGTATCGAAGCTCAAAAACTATCAGACTGTCTGAGGGGGTAATAATGCGATTGCGGGTTTTCTTTACCGTTTTAATTTCGGATTTACTAGCTGTTATGCTTTCGATGTTTTATGCGGCATTACTTACGTGGTTAATAGACAGAGTGGTCCCTTTAAGCGGGGTTTATTATTGGTTGGTGCTAGGTGTTTTTTTTATTTTTTTGTTGTTTGTTAACTTTTATTACTGTTCTCCTAGTTATATTGATGTTTCACTTGGGCGGGATCTTAATCCCGAAAGAGACTCTGCTTGGGTTGCGTATTTTGGCGCTTTTATCGGTTCTTTGTTCTGGGCGGCCGTTATCGTTCTACAAATTGATCAAGCATTTTCGCTGCAAGGCAATCTTTCGTTTGTCGTTAGTGCGGCCATTTTTATGTTGGTTTTTGCCTGCTTATGCATTTATATAATGAGACTGCGTCGAAGGAAGTGATGTGCTTGATGATGTGGTTCATTCTAAAGCTGTTTCTTCTGCTATGTTTTTTATTGTGATTGTATCGATCAATGCTTCAAAGGCCAGTGCCAGTTTTCCCATTTGTCTGTACGCTCGTTCATAGTTGATAGGGTCTTTCCTGAAAAGTTCAAGCGTATCAGTTTTACGCACTAAACTCATTACGCCGAAAGCTGATAATCCTAAGTCCACAGAGTAATAGATAGTGTTTCCGGTTTTAGTGTTTTTGGCTAGATGTTGATATGTTCTTCTAACTGGCCCTACTGTGCCGGGTGCGTCAGGTCCGTTGTATATATTTCCTGCGCTTTCATAAATATTATTAGCGCCATGCGCAATGTAGGTTAACCCACTGGCTAATTTAATACCTCTTGAGTTTCCGAGTGATGAAGCTCCGGTTTGAACTTGAATGGCTCCCGCTAAAATACCAACGCCATTTTGAGTGTAAAACAGTGCTTTTGACGATAACTCGGCATACTCCTCTCTGATCTCTTGCAAACCCTGTCGCGCGCTGATCAAGCCTTCATCAACCGCTTGGATAATCTCGTTAGCATAAGATGAAATGATCGAGCTGAATTGAAGCTGCAAAAAACTATCGTACAGCTGCGTAGCACCGATAGTGCACCCGAACGCCACAAGATCGGACGCAGCTTTAGTCACGTCGTGAATGTCACAGGAATCATCATTCATCCTCAATCCCCCACGTACTGTAAGCACACGTTCCCGCCTGAACGTGCGTCCAAGTGATATCGCGATATCGGATGGATACCATCTCTTGAGATTCTGCGTCATTCATATATATGGCATGAGGAACCTGAAGGTTGATATGCGCGATTTTCGCCCCTGTGAGTTGTATTTTATAGTATTTATCTTGGCCGCCCGCCGGGGATGTTCTATAGAAAAAGATAGTGCACTCAATTTCTTCCCTTTCATGGAGCGCACTAGCCAATAATGGTGAAGATTTATCGATATTCTTCGTAATCATGATAGGCAGATGTTTGCCGCGACCACCTGAAACTCCACCGTCATTGCCCGTAATCATGTTGTGCGAATACGCCAAAATCATGATCTCGTCTTTATGAGCGATTTGACATTTATTCCCTATAGATTCCACGCCGGAGCACCCGGCGGAAATTAAACCCTGGCGTTTGCCGGTGATTCTCATGTATCCGTGATTAGCCATGCGGGGTACATCCTGTCTTCTGATTGCTTCATTTCGAGCGTATCAGACGCACTATCGACAGCATTTCGATGTGGCAAATTTTTCAATTAAGTTAAGACTCGTCTTACAGCTCATGAAGAAATTAGTGATGGAAGAAACCTACAGGCGCAATTTTTTACCTTTGATCAGCTCCTGCGTGAAAATCAATATGCTTTCCGAGCATTAGCAGCCCAATGCTGACGTCGTGGGCTGTGATTGCTGCATGAGAGTAAACGCTGGACGAGTCGGAGGAGGTGCCGTTTATGCTTGCGGGTGGGGCACGGCGAGGTTTCGTTTGACGTAATTGGAGGGCATTTTTTCCTTCAGCATTTGTGGGCTTATCGAAAAATAGCTGCATTGGCACATTAGTTCGTTGTGACGGTGATGATCGTCGTTCATGATCAATCTTTTTCCGTGGACCCACGGAAACCCATTTCCCATCGTTTTCAGCCCCGATCACGTTTCAAGAGAGACCTCATGAGTTCAGGGATTAGTCAAAAGCTGCAGGGTAGCCGCAAGGAACTGCTCGATATCGGCCTTCGCAACACCATGCTGAACTTCCGCGCGTCAGCCAAGACGTTGGCTGTGGTGGATGAGCTTTCAGAGTCAGTGTTCCACCTGCTTTATCGGCAGGAGAAGACCATGAGCTTTTCGCCAATGGCACGCCAGAAGTTGGCGGCTTTAGCGAAAACCAGTCAGATCGAGGGGGAAGACGCTCAGGACGCTGCGACTGATGAGTTGCTGTTGCATGAACTCGACGGCTTGGGCGAGTCGGGTTTTGTCGACGATGAGCTGGACGAGTCTGGTCGAGCGCGTCGGCATACGGATACTCGCCTGCAGACAGCAATTGATGAGGAGCGCCTTTTCCTGCAGCTGTTGAGGATTCACAGTGAGGCACGAGCCTTTATCGAGGAGCAAGGCGTTAACACCCTGTTTCTGGCACTGGGCTTCCTTCATTGGTACGAAGCGGACAGCTCAGAGAACCTTCGCAAGGCTCCCCTAATGTTATTGCCGGTGACCCTTGAACGCAGCGGCGCAAAGGATGCCTTCAAGCTGAAGTATTCCGGTGATGAGTTAATGCCTAACTTGTCTTTGATCGCCAAGCTCAAGACCGATTTCGGTCTCGACCTTGCGGCCTGTGAGTTCAGTGAGGACCGCTTCGATGCTACGGAGGGTAGTCTTGACAGCTTTTATGCCGAAGTTACGGACCTGATAAGCAAGCAACCCCGCTGGAAGGTTTCAACCAACGAGGCTGCCCTCGGATTCTTTTCCTTCGGTAAGTTCCTGATGTTCAAGGACCTGGACCCGAAGAGTTGGCCGCAAGACCAGCAGCCTGACGCCCACCCAGTAATCAACCGGCTCCTGGGTCCGGGGTTCGGTGACCATCATCCCGCCTATGCCGAAGATGTGAATATCGACTCGGTGCTCCAACCTGGGGAAGTGCGATTCGTCAAAGATGCAGACAGTAGCCAGACTGAAGCGATTCTCGAAGTGCGAGAGGGCGCCAATCTGGTTATCCAGGGGCCACCGGGTACCGGTAAGTCGCAGACCATCACGAACATCATCGCGGAACTGATTGCCCAGAAAAAAACCGTGTTGTTCGTGGCCGAAAAAATGGCCGCACTTGAAGTGGTTAAACGTCGACTCGATGAATGTCACTTGGGCGATGCAGTACTTGAGTTGCACAGCCATAAGTCGACTAAAACGTCGGTGCTCAAAGAACTCGGACGTACGCTTGAACAAGGCCGGCCACTGACCAAGGTGGGCGAGGATGATTTGGCCAACCTGGCGGAACTGCAAGGCAATTTGAACCGTTATTGCTCCGCAGTGAGTGCGCCTGTGGGTGCCAGCGGCATGGACTTTGTCGAGGTGCTGGGGCGATACCTCAAACTCAAGCGCAGCTACGGTGTGTTGCCTACGATTGCTTTCGCGCCAATGGCGTCATGGACTCAGGCTGATCAGCTGAAGCGCCGCGAACTGGTCGAAGAATTAACACTTCATCTCAAGGAAATGGGCCGCCCGGACCAAAATCCGTTCTGGGGAAGCAAACGAACTTTTTTCTCTCCCATTGAACAGAACAATGCGCACGATGCGTTACAACAAGCAAGTTCGCACTTAGCCGCTTTGGACGCTGCCGCCAAGGCGCTGTCGATTCGACTGATGCTGACTCAGCCCGCCACTCTCGCGGACGTTGCTGTCATCTGCCGCGCCGCAAGGCGGGCGGCCGAAGCGCCTCGTTTGCAAGGTGTAGAGCTGAGTACGGGAGACTGGCAGCTGCGCCGCGATGCCATTCGTGAATTGCTTGATGCTGGCCAGCGCATGAGCATGTGCAAAGCCAACCATGGCGCTCAGTTGATCGAGGCCGCGTGGGAGCAGGATCTGTTGGAAGTTCGGCAGAACCTGCTGGCCTACGGTGACAAATGGTGGAAGGTATTTTCGGGGCGCTATCGTGCGGCCAAAGCTCGTTTGCAAGGGCTTGCACAGGGTGCGCTGCCTGGCAGCAATGCCGAACAACTTAGTTTGGTCGATTCGGTTCTGACCTATCAACAAAGCCAGAAGGTTTATAACCAGCACGAGGGGCTGGGCAGTGCCCTATTCGGTGCTCAATGGCAGCGTCAGCAGTCCGACTGGGCGGTACTCGAGCGCGTTAGTGCCTGGGTTGTCCAGCTCTACGAAGACCTCGGTAATGGCCATGTACCACAAGGAATCATTGCGTTTCTCGCCGGGCACACGGACGCTAGTGGGCTTGGGGAAACGGTCAGTGACATCGAGGAGCACCTCGCTGGCTTTGATCAGGCATTGCTAGCTGGGCTGGAAGTCATCGGCATGCACGATGACAACGCCCAAACGCTGCGCAACTTGGATCTGTCTGCCTTGGGCACACGCTTGCAGCTGTGGCAGGCCAGCCTGAGCGCGCTTTACCAAATGGCTCGGCTCAATGTGCTGTCGGGCGAAATGCATCAGGCCCAACTGGACGAGTTGTTGAACATCGCCCTGCGCAGTGACACGCCCGATCAGATACCCGCCATCCTAGACTTTTCCTGGTATTCGGGGCTTGTGCAAAAGGCCTATGCCGAAAAACCAGCACTACAGCAATTTGACCGCATCAAACACGAACATCAGATCGCCAGGTTCAAAGCACTTGATGCTGCTTCGTTGAATCATGCTCAAACATATTTGGCGCGTCAGGTATGGGAGCACATGCCCAATGTGAACCAACCGGGTGAAATGGCAACGCTGCGTGCAGAGCTGAATAAGAAGCGCCGGCACATTCCGATACGCCAGCTGATCGACAAGGCTGGTCGCGCGATTCAGCAAATCAAGCCGGTATTCATGATGAGCCCTATGTCAATCGCCAACTTTTTGCCTCCAGGCAAGCTGGCATTTGACGTGGTGGTGTTCGACGAAGCTTCTCAAGTCAAGGCTGTCGATGCGTTTGGCGCGATATTGCGCGGCAAACAAGTGGTGGTAGTGGGTGACACTCGGCAGATGCCACCTAGCGATTTGTTCAGCCGCGACATCGCGCCTGATGACGAGAACGACGCCACCGCAGATATCGAAAGCATCCTCAGTCTGTTCAAGGCGGCGGGTAGCCAGGAACGCTACCTGCGCTGGCACTACCGCAGCCGGCACGAATCACTTATCGCTGTCTCCAACGTCGAGTTCTACGACAGCAAGCTGGTGGTATTTCCCTCGGCTGGCCAGCATCTCCATGCCAAGGGTGTGAGCTTCGATTATCTGCCCCACGCACTGTATGACCGTGGTCGCACTCGAACCAACAAGGATGAAGCCAAAGCGGTCGCCCATGCGGTGATGAAACATGCGTTAGAGACGCCGGAACTTTCCTTGGGGGTAGCCGCTTTTAGTGTCCCTCAGCGGGATTTGATCAACGTTGAGGTCGAGTTATTGCGGCGTAAGACACCTCAGGCCGAAGAGTTTTTCACCGCACAGGGCAGCGAGCCGTTCTTCGTAAAAAACCTTGAGAACATTCAAGGAGATGAGCGCGACGTGATCTTCATCAGCATTAGTTATGGCCGAAATGAATCCGGCCGTATCGCCCGTGAATTTGGTCCGCTCAATAAAGATGGCGGGCATCGTCGGCTTAACGTTTTGATCACGCGGGCCAAACTGGCGATGCGGGTATTTTGTAACTTCCGTGGTGATGAGCTGGACATTGATGCCACAGCCAAGCACGGCGTACGGGCCTTGAAAAACTTCCTTAAGTACGCGGAAACGGGTGAACTTGAAGTGGCCAAGGAAACCGGCAAAGCTACGGACTCGCCCTTTGAGGACGAGGTTATCCGGGCCTTGCGTGATCTTGACTACCAGGTAGAGCCGCAAGTCGGCACCGCTGGTTACTTCATTGACCTCGCAGTGAGAGACCCCGAATTCCCAGGCCGTTACGTGCTGGCCGTTGAATGCGATGGCGCCGCCTATCACAGCTCGCGCTCTGCGCGTGATCGCGATCGGTTGCGTCAAGGTGTGCTTGAGGGCCTGGGATGGAATTTCCATCGTATCTGGAGTACCGATTGGTTCCGTAATCCCAAGCAAGAAATTAGCCGCACAGTGGCAGCGATCGAGGCGGCGCGCGAACGCATAGCCAACCGTCGTAACGTCCCGGTTGCAGAGACTTTGATCGAGCCCCTGCATGAAATCCTCCGTGATGAAAGTGTTGATGAAGTCGAGCCGGTCGCCAGTCCGCGTTATGAGAAAGCGCGGCTCGCTGCAGTAACCAACCAAGTGGAACTGCATCAACATCAACCTGAACATCTGCTGCAACTGATCCGAACAGTTGTTGATGTTGAATCTCCAGTGCATTCGGTCGAGGTTACTCGACGTCTCATGGATGCATTCGGGGTGACGCGGCAAGGTTCAAGAATCACCGCCGCTGTTGAGCATGCGATTGGTATGGGCGTTAAACAGAGGCACTTCTTGCGTCGTGGCGAGTTTCTTCACTTGACCGAAGGTCGCCCCGTTGTCATCCGCAGCCGAGCACATTGGGAGTCCACCGAGCGCAAGTTGGAGTGGGTCGCACCTGAAGAGCTCGACCAGGCCCTGATAGAAATCATCATCTCGGGATTTTCCATGAGTCATGACGATTCGATCTCTGGAGCTTTGAGATTACTGGGCTTTGGTCGTTCCACTGCCAAAGTGACAGCGCTACTGGAAGAGAGAATCAAGCAATTAATCAGTGATAGGCGGTTGGAGTTGAGAGAGGGTCGATTGGTGGCGTGCGTCTGATGAGAAATGCTGTTGCGACGGGGCGAGCACTGAAAAATGGACAGGATGGCTTGAATAATCTTTTTTTAAAGAGCGCTCCTGAGTAACTCTGAGCAAACGGAAGTAATAAAAAACCTGGTCACTTCCCCTTGGGCACATCAAACCCTCGCTGCTCAATAACCCGAAACACATCGCTTACATCCTGGACCATGATCCGGGCGATGTTGGTGACGGTGTTGATGTCGTTTTCGGCGTAGTCGGGGAGGCTCTTGCAGGCCATGAGGTGTAGATATTTGAGGACGGCGTTGAGGCGTTCGCTGACGCAGTTGTGGAGTTCGCGTAGTGGGGCGTCGCTGTCGATGAGGAGGACGGGGTAGTCGGTGGCGAATTGGGACATGGGGGTGAAGCGGCGAGGCGGGAGCGGAGCTTTCATGGTGTAAATCCTCACAAGAGAAGAATTGCCACCTTTTCTGCTGCGAAACACATTGGGTGGCAGCTGTGTGCGGGTTCGCAGACCGGGGGATTTACACCAGTTCCGGCAGACCCGTAAGTCTCCCGCACACAACCGCCATAAAACACGATGCAGTCGAAGTCGGCTGCATCATGCCTGACAGTGCTTTGGTGTCAATCTCGAGGGCTGCGAAACCCTATCGCTAACTGCGGTCAGCGACGGGTCGAATATAGGCGGCCATTTTGATGCTCACAACCGGGCTGTAGGACGGTTGGGCGCTTGTTGTGACAAGGCTGAATGCCACTGTTTTCGGGCTTGTCGCGGTGATTCGGGCCGTGTGGAGTGCCTTGGGAAATGGGGTGCAGGTTTTGGGGCCGCTTCGCGACCCAACGGGGATAAATCCCCTCGCCACAAAGGGTAAATTCCTACACGATTTTCGGACGTCAGGTTTATGAAAATCGACTGCTCAGAAACGACAAAGCCCCGAATCTTCGGGGCTTTGTTCTTTGAGATTGTGCAGTTCCAAAATTCTTACCGCACAGCATCCAACGTCATTGTCTGGCCTGCGGTGAATGCGGGTTGGGATCGGTGTGTTTCGGTCCTGCCAGTGCCCACGCTATCAGCCCGAATAGCGGTACAAACACGATTACCACCATCCATACGAGTTTGTTGCTGGATTTGCCTTCGGCTTTTCGCACTTTGTTGATTGCCCATAACTCGACCAGCACAAGTATTGCGGCGAGTACGATCCAGATGGTTTCGGTTTGCATTGGTCACCTCCTGATAGTCATTCAGTTAGGTGAGCGGTGATGGGCGGGGTTCATTAAATTTCGGGGTTTCTTGCGAGCTTAAGATCAAAAGATCGCAGCCTCGTTTCACTCGACAGCTCCTACAAGGGTGATGGCGATGGCAAGGGTGGCTTGCTGGCGATGGCGTTTTTGAGGACGTCTTCGCCGGCAAGCCTGGCTCCTACAGGGTTTGTGGTGCGCTTCGGTTATAGGCTGTTGGCGAGTTTTCCGGTTGAGAGGCGACGCTTGTAGGCGGTGTCGCGGTTGGCTAGCCAGTAGTAGAGCGGGGAGGTGATCAGCAGGCCTACCAGCCAGGACAAGTCTGCCCCATTGATGTGCTCCGAAATCGGCCCGACATACAGCGGCGTGTTCATAAACGGAATCTGCACCACAATCCCGATTGCATAAGCCAACAGCGCCTGCGGGTTGTACCGGCCATAAATCCCGCCATCGACTTTGAAGATCGAACCGATGTCGTACTGACCTTTGTGAATGGCGTAAAAGTCGATCAGGTTGATCGCGGTCCACGGCACCAGCACCACGAGCAGCACCAGCACCATGTCGACGAAGTGGCCGATGAAGTTGGCGGAGGCGCCGACGGCGGCGAAGCAGCAGGCGGCGAGGACGATGATTGAGAGGACGGCGCGGCTTTTGGCGGTCGGGATCCAGCGGTAGGCGAAGGTTTGGATCAGGGTGATCAGCGACAGTACGGCGCCGTAGAGGTTGAGGGCGTTGTGGCTGATGACGCTGAGCAGGAACAGCACGAGCATCAACGGGCCGATGGAGCCGGTGGCGAGTTTGACGGCGTCCATGGTGTCCATGCCCACGGGTGTGGCGAGGACGGCGACGGCGCCGAAGATGAACGAGAGGCTGGAGCCGAGCACGGTGCCCAGGTAAGTGGTCCAGAATGTTGCGGCTACAGGCACGTTGGCCGGCAGGTAACGCGAGTAGTCGGAGACGTAGGGCGCGAAGGCGATCTGCCAGAGGGCGGCGAGGGAGACGGTGGCGAGCCAGCCGGAGATGTTGAAGCTGCCGCGGGTGAGGAAGTCGGCGGTCTGCACGTGGGTGAAGATGTAGCCGAAGCCCAGCACGATACCGGCGCCGAGTACCCAGGTGCCGATGCGGTTGAGCACGTGGATGAAGCGGTAGCCGATGATGCCGATGATGCCCGAACCAAGGGCGCCGATGACGATGCCGACCGGCACCGGCACGCTGTCGATCACGCCGTGCAGGGATTTGCCGGCGAGGACGATGTTGGAGGCGAAGAAGCCGATGTACATGATGCCGGCGATCAGCACCACCAACAGTGCGCCGAGCGAGCCGAACTGGGCGCGGCTCTGGATCATTTGCGGAATGCCCATCTGCGGACCTTGCGCCGAGTGCAGCGCCATCAGCACGCCGCCGACCAGATGGCCAACGAGGATGGCGACGATGCCCCACACCAGGTTCAGGTGGAACATTTGCACGCCGAGGGCGCCGGTGACGATGGGCAACGGCGCGATATTGCCGCCGAACCAGAGGGTGAACAGGTCTCTGGTTTTTCCGTGGCGATCTTCGGGCGGCACGTAGCCGATGGTGTGTTTTTCGATGAGCGGGGCGGAGGTTGTTGCTGCGGTAACCATGACGGACTCCAAGGCAAAAGTGAGTACGTGGACGTACTTCGGTGAGCGCCGCGCGGGGGCGACGCTTTTCTTGTTGGAGTTGATGATGTGCGGTGGGGAGTGAGAGATAAATTAGTAGTTTTGTTGGTATAGACGTTAAAAAAACTAGGTCGGTGGGTAGCCGAAAAACCTGTGGGAGCGAGCTTGCTCGCGATAGCGGTAGGGCAGTCAAAATTGATTTGTCTGACAGAGCGCCATCGCGAGCAAGCTCGCTCCCACAGGGGTTTTGGGGTGTTCGAATTCCTTCGCGATTCAGGTCTTGCAGGAGAGTTAAAACACCACGCAACGTGTAGCAGCTGGCGAAGCCTGCGTTCGGCTGCGAAGCAGTCGCAACATCCGACGACTCGGTACCTCAGGAAAACCGTGGACGCAGGGTTTACGACTGCTGCGCAGCCGAATGCAGGCTTCGCCAGCTGCTATAGGGATTGGGTTAACAGATCGATTGCAGCATTCGTTGCAGCATGGCGTCGCAGGCGGTGAGTTGTTCGAGGCTGACGAATTCGTCGGGTTTATGGCCTTGATCCATGCTGCCGGGGCCGCACACCACTGTGGGAATTCCTGCAGCGTCGAATAGACCGCCCTCGGTTCCGAAGGCGACGGTGCCAAATTCTCGAGAGCCTGAGAATGCAGCAATCAACTCAGCCGCTTCACTCTGCGCATCGGTCGCCAATCCGGGATACGCCGACAACTCGCTGAAGCGAATTTCGCTCTGTTCACTCACAGCACGCATGCGCGGCAAGACCTGCTGTTCGGCATAGGCCTTCAGCTCCTGCGCAACCTCACTCGGATCATGTGAGGGCAGGGCGCGGATTTCGAAGTCGAAACGGCAATCGGCGGGGACGATGTTCAAGGCCTTGCCGCCGGAAATGACGCCGGTTTGCACCGTACTGAAGGGCGGATCGAAACGCGTGTCGTGATGCTCGGGCGTTTTGAGCCGGTTGCCAATCCGCCCCAGTTCACCGATCAGTTCGGCGGCGAATTCAATCGCATTGACCCCAAGCGGCGCGTACGCCGAATGGCACGCTTCACCGTGAATATCACAGCGCATCGCCAGCTTGCCTTTATGGCCGAGCACCGGTTTCAGCTCGGTCGGCTCGCCAATGATGCAGAGCATCGGTTTGACCGGGCGCTTTTCCAATTCCGACAGCAACGAACGCACACCAAGGCAGCCGACTTCCTCATCATAGGAAAGCGCGATGTGCACCGGCAGCCGCAGCGTGGCTTTCACCAGCGACGGGACCAGGGCGAGCACGCAGGCGATGTAGCCTTTCATGTCCGCGGTGCCGCGACCGTACAACTTGCCGTCGCGCTCGGTGAGTTCGAACGGCGCAACGGTCCACGGCTGGCCGTCGACGGGCACCACGTCGGTGTGCCCCGACAGCACGATGCCCGGCCGGTTCGTCGGGCCAATGGTTGCGAACAAATTGGCCTTGCTGCGTGGCTCGTTGTAGACCAGCTCGCAAGGCACATCGAAGTGGGCGAGGTAGTCGCGGACGAACTCGATGAGATGCAGGTTTGATTCGCGGCTCGTGGTGTCGAACGCCACCAACGTTTTCAGCAAATCGCGGCTGTTGCTCATCGGTCGTCTCCGGCGACACCGTAGCCAGGGGATTTGTCGGGGGCCAGGGCGCGGTCGATGTAGTCCTGAACCTGTGGGCGATAGGCGTCCCAGAGTTTCTCAAGCTGACCGATTGGGTCGTGATCCGCCCAATCCACCCGCAGGTTGATGATCGGCCAGGTCAACTCGCCGACGACCACCACCGCCGCCGAATGCACCGGCCCGGCTTCGCCACCCGCCGCGATGGCCGCTTTCATGGCCGCGAGCAAGCGGTCGGTCAGTTGGCCTTCGCCATGCTCGAACGCCTCGACCATGGCCTCGATCACTGATCGGTCCGCCAGCATGTTGCCGGCAGCGACGCATTGATCGCCGGACACGGCGTTGTGGTTGCCCAGGGTTTGCGAGCCGCTGAAATGCGCGGTGCGGCCGAGATGGTCGATTGCTGTGATCTGCCGGTATTGGCTGTAGCCGTTGCGGGTCAGGACTTTGTCCAGTGCCTCGGCCGGTGTAAGGCCTTGTTCCATGAGGGCAAGGACTTCGGGGCCGAGGGAGGGCAGGGTGATGTTTTGTGTGGAGACGGCGCCGACGCCCGGCAGCAGCCAGGGGCAGCGTGCGCCGACGGCGATGCTTGAGGAACTGATCGCAATGCCGAACTGACCGGTTTCGGGGCAACGTGCTGCGATGGAGAAGGTCATGGTTTTTGCTCCTTGTTTTGCCTTGGCGAAGTGGGTGTCTGGGCGGGCGCCTTCGCGAGCAGGCTCGCTCCCACATTTGATCTGTGTCGCTTACACATTTTGTGTTCGCTGAAGATCCCCTGTGGGAGCGAGCCTGCTCGCGAAGGCCGCGACTCGGTCTACTTCCTTACTCAGGAATCACCGCAATCACATCAATCTCCATCAACCACTGCGGCTGCCCCAGCGCCGACACCACCAATCCGGTCGAGATCGGAAACACCCCTTTGAGCCACTTGCCCACTTCCTGATACACCGGCTCGCGATACCGCGGATCGATCAGGTAGGTGGTGGTTTTCACGATGTGGCTGAGGTCGCTGCCGGACTCTTCCAGCAACTGTTTGACGTTGCGCATGGCTTGCTCGGTTTGCGCTCGCGGATCACCGAGGCCCACCAGGTTGCCTTCGAAGTCAGTGCCGACCTGACCGCGAACATACACGGTGTTGCCGGCCCGGACGGCCTGGCACAGATCGTTGTCCAGGCTCTGGTTCGGGTAGGTTTCTTTGGTGTTGAACATGCGAATGCGGGTATGGGTTGGCGTGGACATTTGAAGCTCCTAAAGAAAAATGGCTCAAGCGCTGACGGTTGCTTTATGGGCGGCCGGGACAGATTCAGCCTCGCGTTGCGCGGCGTCGTGGTAGTCGAGGTATGAACGTTGGATGGCGATGTGGTCTGCCACGTACTTGGCGTCATGCCAAACGCCCCAGATGAACGAAGACCCGCGACGGGACTGCCACGGCAGGCCGAGGAAATACACGCCTGGCTCGCTCGACACGCCGCGCTGATGCTGTGGCTTGCCGTTGGCGTCGAAGGCATCAACCTTGAGCCAGCTGTAATCCGTGGCAAAACCGGTGGCCCAGATGATCGAGGTCACGCCGGCCTTCACCAGGTCGAGCTCAAGAATTGGGTTAGTCACGCATTCCGGATCGGAAAAGGTAATACGGGCTTCAGGCTCTTCCGGCAGGTCCAGACCGTTGCGCTCGATGTAGGCGTCAGCCGCGTTGAGCAGCGCCAGATAGTTCTCATCGCCGCGCGCCAGGTTGTCGGCAAGGTTCGGTTGAAAAGTCGCTACGCCGCCGTTGAACGATTGGGTCAAACCCACCAGCGTCATGCCGCGATGGGCCAATCCACGGAAGTCCACGGTGCGGCCGCCATGCGCGCCACTCACCGCGATGGTGACGTGTTCCCGGCCGGGTTTCATGGCCGCCTGATCCCATTCGCCCAGCACACCCAACCACCAGCAGAAATCGCGGTTGCGATAGGCGCGAGGAGGGCGGTCGTGTGCGCCGACCGAGAGGTAAACCTTCTTGCCGGCCCGCTGCAATTCATCGGCGATTTGCACGCCCGACGAACCGGCGCCGACGACCAGAACAGCCCCTTCAGGCAGTTGCGCCGGGTTGCGGTACTCGGCCGAGTGGATCTGCAGAAATTGTTCATCTTTCGGTGCGATCGGCGGGATAACCGGACGCTGGAAAGGCCCGGTGGCAGCCACCACGCGGTTGGCCTCGATCACGCCCTCGGAGGTTTCAATGGTGAAGCCCGGGCGACCGACATTGCGTTCAACCTTCAGCACATCCACGCCAGTGCGGATCGGGGCGTTGAATTTCTTGGCGTAGGCTTCGAAGTAGTCGGCGACCCGCTCTTTCGGGACAAAGTCGTCGGGGCTGAGGTCGTCGAAATCGAGACCGGGAAAACGGTCGTGCCAGGCCGGACCGTTGGCCACCAGGGAATCCCAGCGACCAGTGCGCCAGCGTTCGGCGATACGGTTGCGCTCCAGCACCAGGTGCGGCACGCCGAGTTTGCTCAAGTGTTCACTCATGGCCACGCCAGCCTGACCGGCGCCAACAATCAGCGTATCTGTTTTTATTTTTTCAGTGGTCATCTCTATACCCTTCGAAGTTGGATTTAGGTCGGTAACGGCCTGCCATTTCTTGGGGTCAAGACTAGGGATCACCCTGGTATCGGTAAAATATTATTAAGCTGGCATTTGAGTATAAATAACTGATGCAGAGCGTTTGGTTCGGAGGCTCACCCTTTAAACGCTAGGCGCTGGCATCGGCTTCATGCTCGTCGGCGAAGGCCATGAGCACCTCCAGATCGAGTACATCCAGCTTGATTCGGGAGATAAAAGCGGAGAACGCCAGGTTGGCGGCGAGCAGACGCAGATCGGAGGCCCAGGCCGGGACGTGGACTGGCCCCTGGAGCCAGCCGGACTCGAAGAGCGGGGCCAGGCGGACGGTATCCCCCAGGCTGAGGCGCCCGGCGAACAAATGGCCCACCAGTTCCGGCCGGTTGTCGCGGATCGCGATGCGCAACAGGGTATGCACGCCGAGCAAACCGGTCAGGTAGGCGGCGTCCTTGGTGAACGCCGAGCCGCCGCGCAGGTCGGCGCCACGGAACACCCGCTGGGTCGAGCGGAAGGATTCTTCCTGTGACTGACCGGCGGCGAGAAAACCTTCGAATACCTGGATGAAATCGGCGCCATCCAGCGCCTGCTGGACCGCGAGCACGCGCAGGGCGAGGCGGCGCAGGCGGTTGATGTCCATGCTACCGGTGAACAGCTCGGCCAGGGTGGCGATGCCCTCTTGGGTCTGGGTCGTGCGTGGCGCCCCCAGGCCCAGGCTTTTGAGGTTGGGTTGCAGCGCGCCGTTTTGTGCCGTGGCGACATGCACGAAGGCCTCATGCTGCAACAGCTGGTTCTTGTCCAGTTCCGAGAACAGCGCACTGGCACGCAGGCGGATGCGACTGGCCCCGGCGATGGCCTTGGCGGCCAGGGTCGGATCGAGCACGACGGTGATCCGGCCGGGGCCGAAGAAACGGTCGAGTTCCGGCTGCATCCAGGCGGCGAAGACATCGGCTGGGATTTCTGCCGGGCACGGTGGAATTCGCGCACCGCCCAGAAGGGCGTCGGTGGTCTTGAGGAAGAATTGGGCCGCGTCCAGCATGCTCAGTTTCAGGCGTGTGTAGTAGAAGTCCGGCCGCCGGTACAGCGCTGACGAATACTGAGTAAAGGCGGGTGTGCCGATGGCACCGAGCATGTGCCCTGCCGTGGCATAGCTGCGCGCCGTCATGGCGAGGTGGCGCCCGGCCGGATGGCCCTCATCGCAGCGGCCAATAAAGGCTTCGAGGGCGGCGATGTCGGCGCTGTGGTCGCGCGGGCGCAGCTCGACCTTGGGCAGTTCTGCCTGCCCGGCGCGCCAACGTGTCAGGAATGCTTCTTCGACCCCATCCGGCCAGGCCAGGGCATCCAGCACGCGGATCTTGCGGGCCAGACCGGGCAGGGCGGCATCGAGTTCGGAGAGGGACGCGGCGCTCACAGAGATCTCCTTGGGAAACAAGGTTCAATCGCAAAAGTTTAGTCGTTGTCGTTGCATTGCGTGGTGAGAGGTCAAGTCTGAACTAAGCTTTTCGATGTGCTGGCGGATGCCGGGTCTTGGCCATCCTGGCACGGCTGAAAACCAGGACCACGCTGACACAGCTGCCGTGGCGAGGATGAGCGCATGCAAAGCACTGGAGAGCAAAAGCGGGCCCGTGTACTTGATCCGGTCGATCGTGTCACGGAGGTCATCTTCGGCCTGCTCATGGCAATGACCTTCACTGGGACGATCAGCGTGGCCACGTCTGGCCAGGAGGCGGAACGGACGATGATGATCGCCGCGCTGGGTTGCAACCTCGCCTGGGGACTCGCGGACGCCGTGATGTATTTGCTGCGAACCCTGATCGAGCGGACACGCAACCGTACGCTTCGCACCAACCTGCGCGATGCGACCGATGTAGCTGCCGGGCAAGCGCTCATTGCTGAGGCGTTACCCCCGCGTCTCGCAGCAGCGGCCGGCCCTGAAGAGCTGGAATCGTTGCGTCGCCGCCTGGTCGAGTATTCATCCATGCCGGTACAGCCGCGCCTCGGTTGGGATGATTTCAGGGGCGCGATCGGCGTTTTCCTGTTGGTGGTGTTGTCGACATTCCCGCTTGTCGTGCCGTTTCTGTTGCTCGACCAGACGGCGCTCGCCGTGCGCGTGTCTAACCTGGTCGGACTCGGGGTGCTGTTCATCGCTGGTTGGATACTCTCGAAGTACGCCGGCGCAAAACCGTGGCAAGGCGGTCTTGCGATGGCAGTCACCGGCGCTGTTCTAATCACCGCGATCATCGCGCTCGGTGGATGAGCAGATTGCAACCCTACGCTGTTTATTGGTGAGGTCTCGATCATGGCAAAGGACAAGAAGAAAGCCCCTAAGCGTAATGCTGCTGAAAACCTGAAGCTGAAGAACAAGGATTATCTGGATCAACTGCGCGGCCTGCACGTTGAACTGGTCAAGTTACAGGAGTGGGTTAAAGCCAAGGGCATCAAGCTCTGCATCGTCTTCGAGGGGCGCGATGGCGCTGGCAAGGGCGGGACGATCAAGGCGATCACCGAGCGCGTCAGCCCGCGTGTCTTTCGGGTGGTGGCGCTGACGGCGCCGAGTGATCGAGAGAAAAGCCAGATGTATGTCCAGCGTTACCTGCCGTACCTTCCCGCGGCTGGCGAAGTGGTGATCTTCGATCGCAGTTGGTACAACCGGGCGGGCGTCGAGCGGGTGATGGGGTTCTGCACCAAAGAGCAGGTGGCCAATTTCCTGAAGACAACGCCTCTGGTGGAGCGTGCAATCGTCGACTCGGGCGTGATCCTGCTCAAGTATTGGCTGGAAGTCAGCGAAGACGAGCAGACCCGCCGGCTTCAGGAGCGCATCAAGGATGGGCGCAAAATCTGGAAACTGACCCCCATGGATCTCAAGTCATACAGCCGCTGGTATGACTATTCACGTGCGCGTGACGACATGTTCAAGGCAACCGACACCGATCATGCCCCATGGCTGGTGGCCAACTCGAACGACAAGCGGCGGGCGCGCCTTAACATCATCACCGATTTGCTCAGCCGTATCCCATACAAGGATGTCGCACGCGAGGAGGTGATATTGCCCAAACGGCAGAAGCCAGGCGGCTATCGCGACCCGGATTATCCGCACCGGCGAGTGCCCGAAAAATTCTGACGGACACGTTTAAGCGTATCTGCGCTGTACACCTAAAGGCCACAGTTCTATGAGCGATTCGGACTCTTCGCCTCCCGTCCCGGAACCGGGCCGGATTGCACGCCGGGATACCGGCGACGAAACCGGCTGGAGCCGTTGGCTTCCTGGACTTCGCACGTTGCGCGGGTACCAGGTTGCCTGGTTGCGTCACGACATCATGGCCGGGCTGGTGCTCACCACGATGTTGGTGCCCGTCGGCATCGCCTACGCCGTGGCATCGGGCGTACCCGGCATCTATGGCCTCTACGCGACCATCGTTCCGCTACTCGCTTACGCATTGTTCGGGCCTAGCCGGATTCTGGTGCTGGGCCCGGATTCCTCACTGGCCGCCGTTATCCTGGCTGTGGTCCTGCCCCTGTCGGGCGGCGACCCGCATCGCGCCGTCGCCCTGGCGGGCATGATGGCGATCGTTTCAGGCACCGTGTGCATCTTGGCGGGCATCATGCGTTTGGGCTTCATTACGGAGTTGCTTTCCAAACCGATCCGCTACGGCTACATGAACGGCATCGCGCTGACCGTATTGATCAGCCAACTGCCCAAGTTTTTCGGTTTTTCGATTGAGTCCGACGGCCCGCTGAGAAACCTATGGGCTATCGCCACCGCGGTGATGGAAGGAAAGACCAACTGGACCGCGTTCATGATCGGCGCAGCCACCTTGGTCGTGATCCTGCTGCTTAAGGACTTCAAACGCGTGCCAAGCATTTTGATCGCAGTGGCAGGTGCGACCATCGCCGTCGGTGTGCTGGACCTTGGCACGCGTGCGGGTGTGTCGGTCCTCGGTGCTCTTCCACAAGGTTTACCTGCGTTCGCCATCCCTTGGATCACCCGCGCCGATATTGTCCCTGTGCTCATTGGCGGTTGCGCCGTCGCCCTGGTGTCGTTCGCCGACACCAGCGTGCTCTCGCGTGTCTATGCCGCGCGGACCCGTACCTATGTCGATCCGAACCAGGAGATGGCAGGGCTGGGTTTTGCCAATCTGGCGGCTGGGTTTTTCCAGGGCTTTCCAATCAGTAGCAGTTCTTCACGTACCCCCGTGGCCGAAGCCGCAGGCGCCAAAACCCAGTTGACCGGCGTTGTCGGCGCGTTGGCCGTTGCCCTGCTGCTGATGGTGGCGCCGAACCTGTTGCAGAGTTTACCCAGCAGCGCACTGGCAGCGGTCGTGATCGCGTCGGCCATCGGCCTGATTGAAGTCGCCGACCTGCGACGCATTTATCGCATCCAGCGCTGGGAGTTCTGGTTGTCGATCGTCTGCACCGTCGGCGTGGCCGTATTCGGTGCGATCGAGGGCATCGGGCTGGCCATCGTGATCGCCGTCATCGAATTTCTGTGGGGTGGCTGGCGGCCGTATTCCGCGGTGCTGGGGCAAGCCAAGGGGGTCAAGGGCTACCACGACATCCAGCGCTATCCCGACGCGAGCCTTATCCCCGGCCTGGTGCTGTTTCGCTGGGATGCGCCGTTGTTTTTCGCCAACGCCGAACTGTTCAATGACCGAGTGCTTGCCGCAGTGGCGGCATCGCCTACGCCCGTGCGCTGGTTGGTCGTTGCGGCGGAACCGGTCACCAGTGTGGACGTGACCTCTGCCGACGTGTTGGCTGAACTGGACGACACCTTGCACGCGGCGGGCATCAAGTTGTGCGTGGCCGAGATGAAGGACCCGGTCAAGGACAAACTGAAGCGATTCGGGCTTTTCGCACGGCTTGGCGAAACGGCGTTCTTTCCAACCATCGACGATGCCGTCGACAGCTACCTCGTGATCCATCCGGTGGATGGGGCGCGCTGAGTGGCATTGGCGTCACTCAGCGACGGTCTTTCTCAGCGTTATCCAGATTGACTGGATCGCCCGGTTGGACGCCGAGTTTGTCGCGAATATCCTCGAACATCGCGTCGTATTCCTTGTGCCCGCGCATAATGAGACTGGCATTGGCGGGCACTCCATGCTTGGCCGCAGCCTTTGCCACGCGGCTGGCAAAGTTGAAGGCCGTGTCGCGGTGCATATCGAATTCTTCAGTGAAGCTTTTACCTGAGACCTCTCCGTCCATCTTGAAGTGCATCAGCATGCCTTCCTTGGGGTCGCGGCGAACTTCATAGAAGACATCAATGTTGTATTCCGGGACTCCGGGAGTGCCAGGAGCATAAGTACGGTTTAGGTGACCGGGCTTGAACATGGGTGGCTCCTTTTCGGGTGGGTGGCTACCTTCTTGGCATCGGCTGGATTCGAGGATTCCAATCCATGTAAATCGCATTAATGGAGCGTGTTTCATAGCGTGGTGCTATCAATTTGTAGCCGCGCAAATCTCCCTTAGAGCTTAGGTGATCGCTCGGCGTTTTCTACCTTCAAGGTGCACGAAAGGTTTTGACAGCACGTCCGGCCGACGTATCTACGGGATTGAAAAGGCGTTCTTGTTGGATATCGATTCACTGGAAGCCAGGATGATACGAACAGCCATAACCACACCTACGAGAACGGCAGCAAGACCTGACGCTTCCAGAGGTGTTGGCAGCCGGCTATGAAACAACAAGCCGAGTAGTGTGGCGAACAGCGATTCAAGCGATATCAGTTGCCCGCAAAGCACCATGGGAAGACGACGGGACGCTGCGTTCCACGCCCAGGCCCCGACGAGTGAAGACATCAGCGCAATAACGAGGCCCCAGACGTACAAATGTCCTGCAAGGGAAACACCGAAACCAAGGGTTGGCAGCTTGAGAAGGTCGAGCGCCTGCACAACCGGTAGCAAGCACAAGGTGCCCATTCCGGCGCCCGCCATCATGAGGCCGGATGTAGCGTAAATCCTGAGTTTCAAAGCCCTCCGCCGAAGCGATACTGCCAGATGATGCCAATGGCATCGTATTCACTGCCCGTGCGGGTATGCCCGCCTTTACTCGCATTCAACTTTAGCGAATGGTTCCGGTTCAACGGTAGCGTGAGGGTGCATCCGTAGCGTGAGTTTTCCTGAAAATCGTGGTTGCCGACCCCATCGATTGAGCTACTCCCGCCAGCGAAGTAGGTCGTATCCAGCGCAGCCCAAACACCGTTGCTAAAGGCATAGATAAGATGCCCCTGTACCTGGTAAATCGGGTTCTGGGAAAGTTCATGGTCGCCGAGGAACTCGTCATTGTCGGTGTAAAAGGTTCCCGCGCCGGATAATTCCAGGGTCACTGGCCCCAGACGCTTGGAAATCCCCAGTTCGGGTTTGAATGACCAGCGGTTGTTGCCGAGATTTACCACCTTGCTAGCGTCGTATTGGCCGAGGGGCGCCGTGATCGCCAGGCTGGCGCCGATAATCACATCCTGTTGATAGCTGGGGAATTCAGCCAGGGACAGCGCCGGGGCGCCATATAAATTGACCGAAAACCGGAATCTTGGATCGATCAACCCAGTCACGTTACGCTCCTTGGGTTCACCGGCGAACAGAGCAGAGCCCGTCAATCTTGCCTCAGGCACGATGATGTCGAACTTTCCGGACCGGCCCCAGACGTCCAGAGATCTGGCAAAGGCAAACACGACAGTCTTTATGTTGAGCTTGGCATCCTGGAGCGGGATTGAGGGGTTGGCGGTCACACTGCCATGGAGATCGCTGTAGCCCATGAGCAGGAAATTGATCCCGACCGGCGTATTGGCGTAGGACCTGGGTTCGAGATCCTCTGCGACTGCACCGGGGGCTACGAGGATGAGCGAAGCGGATGCGAACCGAACAAGCCTGACGACGCAGAGTTTGTGTTTCATCCACATTCGCTCGCTTCCTGTGAGGACCCAGAGTTCTCTGTATTGTTGTAGCGCATCTGCATTCGTTTGGCACTTACAGGTGCCACCAGCACTTCACACTGGCCTGGGAACAGAGGAACGATTCCGGCGAGGGAGATCTCGGTCGATGCCCAACCAAACGGCCGGTTTTAGCGTTTGATCAGAGAAATTTTCGTACCTTCGATGCTGACCCCAGCCATTAACCCTTGCTGGTCGAAGATGAACGCGTACGCGTCGTCTTTCAGCGTCGAGCTGGACAGGCTCTTCGCAATCCCTTCATCAACTACAACAACCGTTGGTCCTACACCGATTTCCCAACCCTTGGTTTCAGTGACATATTTCAACGCTTTGTCGGTCATCAGAAAAACCACATAGCCATACGACTGGGCGCCTGCCTGTAGCCCCCACGACCCGCTGACGGAGTTGTAATAATCTTCTACTTTCGTGCCCTTCATTAATACGCCTTCGCCATAGGCCGGGTTCGTCTTCAGAGGTTGTTTTTGGCCGGACAGCGACGGTCTGAGCCAGGCCGTCGCAGAACTGAACCAGACCTCTGTCTGTTCAGCCATCTCCAGGGCATCATCAACCTCAATACCTAGGTACCTGACGGTGCTTTCAAGTTTCGCCCTGCTCAGATCGATATGGACGCAGGTGGGCTTTTGTAGGATTGTCCTGGGCTATGTCTAATAGATTCGACCGCCAAGAAAGAGAAAAATGGATACCCGGAAACTGCGTCACGTTCTAGGGCTGGTAGAGCACCTGACATTCACCCGAGCCAGTATCGAGGTCAACCTGAGTCAGCCGGCCCTGTCTCGGAGCATTCAGTCGATCGAAGCCGAACTTGGGGTTCGGTTGTTCGATCGTGGGCCAACAGGCGTTGAGCTGACACCCTACGGCAAGGTGTTTACTGAGCGGGCGCGCAAGGTGCTGGCCGAACTCAATGAGTTGCGCCGGGACATCGAGTTGGTGCGGCGTGGCGAGTATGGCGAGATTGCCCTGGGTTTCGGGCCGACGGCGGCCGCATTGCTCAAGGTGCCGTTGCTGGAGCATTTTGCCGTGAATGCACCGCAGGTACGGCTGACCGTTAAGGGCGGTACCTATGAAGAGTTGTTGAGGTTGCTGCTAGAGGAGAAGGTCGACATTTTTTTCGGCGATGTGGCGTTGCTGTCCTATCGTCAGGATTTGCAGGTTGATACGTTGCCGTGTTGGCGCAGCGGTTTCTTTTGTGCCGCCAGTCATCCTCTGGCGCAAAGAAGCCTGGTCTCCCCGGCCGAGTTGTTGAATTACCCCGTGGGCTGCATCAATTTGTCAGCCTGGGCCATGGCTGATCTGGATATGTATTTCGAGGGCTCTATCGAGGCAGCCATTCATTTTCAGACTGATGTGCTGGCGGATCTGGAGGCTTTGGCTCTGGCCGGGAACACAGTGATCTTTGGCAGCCGTCCGGCTTTTTGGCAGGCGTTGGGCAGCGGTCGGTTGCAGGAAGTCGCCTTGAGTCCGCCGCTGCAACGAAGCGCGCGTTTCGGCTCGGTCAGTCTTGCGGGACGCACTCTGGCCCCCTCGGTGAAGGGGGCCAAGGTGTTGGCCCATAAAATATTTTCAGGTTACGCCGAACTGCTGGCCGTGGCGCCCGCAGTTGACGATTGATCAACCTGGGGCCGGGTGCCATCAGCGTCGGCCGAGTGCTGCATTTCACGCAACAGCGGATCGATGTAGCGGTTGGCGTACCAGGTGTAGAAGCCGGTGACAGCGACACAGAACCAGAACAGGCCAATTCCCGCCACGATGCCGGTGGTCAGCCGCGACTCTGTTGACAGCGGCAGGGTCAACCAGTGGGGGTCAAATGCCACCAACAGGATAAAGCCGAAGTAGGCGCTCAGAGTCAACAGGGTCAGTCCCAGGCTTAACCTGAGGCGGACCTTTTTCAGGTTGGCCAGAAGCGCGTCGCTGTCTGGGGCAATGAGTCGGGTTGACATGGTAGATACCTCCTTGCAGTTGGGGGGGTAGTGAGCTACTGCATTGCTGGCGTTGATACCGGTCAGTGAGCGGTAATGCTGGGCATCGAACCTGGCGCGCTCGGCTTGGGCCGATGGGCTGCGGTCGGTGACCGAGGCGACCCAAGCGGCGAAAAAGGCCAGGCTCATGGAGAACAGCGCCGGGTTGGAATAGGGGAAAATTGCCGTATCGTGCCCCAGCACACCGACCCAGATTGTCGGCCCCAGTATCAACAGGCCCACTGAGGTGACGAGCCCGCACAGGCAGGCGGCGACCACTCCGCGGGTGGTCAGGCCGCGCCAGAAGATCGACAGGATCAGCATCGGAAAGTTGGTACTTGCGGCAATCGCGAACACCAGGCCGGCGAGGAAGCTGATGTTCAGGTTCTGCACCAGTTGCGAGAGCAGCAGGGCGACGACGATCAGGATGACGCTGGCACTGCGGAAAATTTTCAGCTCCCGTTGGGGATCGTTTTTTTGCTGGTTGAACAGGTGGGTGTAGATATCATGGCTGACCGCCGAAGCACCGGAGATGGTCAGGCCGGCGACTACCGCGAGGATGGTGGCGAAGGCCACGGCGGACATTACCCCCAGGAACAGTTCGCCGCCAAAGAACGTGCCCAGGTGCATGGCCGCCATATTGTTACCACCGATAAGGACCTGGCTGTCGGCGTCGAGAAACGCGGGGTTGCCTATGACGAAGATCGCCGCCCCCGCGCCGATCACCACCAGCAAGGTGTAGAAGTAGGCAATGATGCAGGTGGCGTAGAAGGCCGATTGGCGGGCGGCGGCGCCGTTCTTGACGGTGAAGAAGCGGATCAGGATGTGGGGCAGGCCGACCATGCCGAAGATCAGTGAGACCCCCAGGGAAATGGCATCTACCGGGTCGGCGATCAGCTTGCTGGGGGCCAGCACGGCCAGGCCCTGGGGATAGGCATGGACCACTCTGTCGAGCAACTGGTTGCCACTGAAACCCACACTTTTTAGCACCATGAAACACAGGAAGCTGCCGATCGCCAGAATCAACAGGGCCTTGATGATTTGCACCCAGGTGGTGGCCAGCATGCCCCCGACAAGCACATAAAACAGCACCAGAAGGCCGACCATACCCACCGAGAACAGGTAGGGGGTACCGAACAACAGTTGGATCAGTTTGCCGGCACCGACCATCTGCACCACCAGGTAGAACAGCACGATGACCAGGGAGTTGGCGGCGGTCAGCAGGTGCACCGGGCGCTTTTGCAGGCGGAACGAGACCACGTCCGACAACGTGTAATGGCCAAGATTGCGCAAGGGTTCGGCCACCAGGAACAGCAGGATCGGCCAACCGACCAGGGTGCCGACCCCATAGATCAGGCTGTCATAGCCGTATAGGGCCTGCATGGCCACAGCGCCGAGAAAGGTCGAGGCCGACATATAGTCGCCAGCCAAGGCGAAGCCGTTTTGCAAGGGGGTGATGCCGCCGCCAGCGTTGTAGTAGTCAGCGGCGCTGCCGTTACGACGGCTGGCCCAGCGGGTGATGCCGAGGGTCAGTGTAATCAGCAGGAAAAAGGGCACCAGCGTATGCCAGTTGGCGGTGTAACTACTGCCAGTAGCCGCACTGGCGGGGTTCGAAAGCAGCAAGAGCAGTGGTGAAAGACAAGCAGGCAGAGTTCTGGGTGTCATGCCGGGCTCCAGGCTATTGAGTTGTTGTTGTTGTTGTTGTTGTTGTTGTTGTTGTTGTTGCGTCAGGCGCCGAGTCGCAAGCGCACCAATTGCTCGAACATGGCGACGCCGATGCTCGCCACATCATCATTGAAGTCATAGTGTGGGTGGTGACACATGTGGCCGTCCTGCCCCAGCAGGAAATGGCAACCGGGACGTTCCTGGAGAAACACCGCGACATCATCGCCCGCCATGATCGGGGCAACGTTGTCGATCAGATTGTGGGCCCCGACCACGCTGTGCGCGGCGCTCATCACGTACCCGGTATGATCCGCACTGTTGACCACCGGCGGAGTGCTGTTGGACAGCGTCATATCGATTTGACACTGATAACTCAGTGCCAGTCCCTGGCAGACCTCGCGCATGCGCTCAATGACCTGCTGACGAACGCGGGTAGACAGGGTGCGCACGGTGCCATCGAGCAGGGCGAACTCCGGGATGACGTTATTGGTCTCTCCCGCCTGGAAGCGGCAGACACTAATGACTGAGCTTTCCACCGGATCGACGTTGCGACTGACGATGCTTTGCAGGGCACCCACCAGGTTCGAGCCGATGACGATCGGGTCGACGCTCAGGTGCGGCATACCCCCGTGGCTGCCCACGCCAGTGATGCGGATCGAGAAAAAGTCCACCGAGGCCATGAGGCCACCGGTTCGTACGCCGATGGTGCCCGCAGGCAGGGCAGGGTGGTTGTGCAGGGAATAGACTTCGTCGAAGGGAAAGCGTTGCAGCAAGCCATCCTCAAGCATGGCCAGACTGCCTTGGATAATCTCCTCGGCGGGTTGGAAAATCAGCACCACTTTGCCGCGAAAATTCCGCTTCTCGGCCAGGAGACGGGCCGTGCCCAGCAGGATGGCGGTATGACCATCGTGACCGCAGCCATGGAATATCCCCTGATGCTGGGAGCGATAGGAGGGCTGACCTTCCTCAACGATGGGCAACGCATCCATGTCGGCGCGAAAGGCGATACTCGGCCCAGGGCCAAGGCTGCCGTGGATCACCCCAACGACGCCAGTCTGGCCGATACCGGTATGGGTTTCGATATCCCATGAGCGCAGATGTGTTGCGACGAAGTTGGCGGTCCTGTGTTCCTTGAAGGCAATTTCCGGCTGGCTGTGAATCTGTTGGCGCCAGACGCGCATATCGGTGGCCAGGGCTTGGATTTCAGGGCAAATAGTCATATCAATGGATCCTTGGACTTGGAGGCTGAGAGTAGAGCTGGCCAACTCTTGCCCGGCATCATGCCGCACCGTAAATGCCTTGGACCAATGCAAACTTCAGGCGTAGCTATGCGTACTTTGCATAGCCGATTCCTGTAGTCATCGGCGGTTCAGCTATCTGGGGACGATCGCACAAGCGCACCACCCCAGGGTGACGCCAGGTGCCAAAGTAGTCCCGCTGCCTGCGCTGCTAGAATGCACGTACATTCTCAATTTTGGAGAACCAAGATGATCAGCAAAAACACGATTTGCCTCTGGTACGACGGCACCGCGTCGGACGCTGCGACGTTCTACGCCGAGACGTTTCCCGACAGCGCCGTGGGAGCTGTCCTACGCGCGCCTGGCGACTATCCGGCGGGCAAGCAGGGCGATGTCCTGACGGTCGAGTTCACGGTGATGGGCATCCCTTGCCTCGGATTGAACGGGGGCTCGGCGATCAAGCACAACGAGGCTTTTTCGTTCCAGGTGGCGACCGACGACCAAGCCGAAACGGACCGCTTGTGGAACGCGATTGTCGGAAATGGCGGCCAGGAAAATGTATGCGGCTGGTGCCAGGACAAGTGGGGAGTGTCATGGCAGATCACCCCGCGCGTTCTGACCGCCGCGATAACCAATCCTGATCAAGCAGCGGCCAAGCGCGCGTTCGACGCCATGATGGAGATGGGAAAGATCGACATCGCTGCGATTGAAGCGGCTGTTAAGGGTTAACCAACGCTGCTTGGGGCCGGGCGATTGACAAGCCACTTCTCCAACAACACTATCTGCCCATGACCTACACACCCCGCACGTACATGATGTATTCCTCCATGACCGCTTCCGGCGGGCCATGAGGTCATGCGTGCTTAGAACCTGACGTATTCACCAAGGCCCCGCCAGAAATGGACGGGGCTTTTTAGTTTCCGTCCGCCGATGGCTAACGGAGATTGAAATGTTAGAGATCAAACGAGCCAATCACGGCGATTGCCGGGCGGCATTCGACATTCGCCGTCAAGCGATACGGCATCAATGCATCGGCGCCTATACCCCGCAGCAAATGGACGCCTGGACGGCAGGGGCCGCTGAGGACGGATATTGCGACCTGATGGAAAAACACTTTTATCTGGGGTGTATTCAAGGAGAACCTGTGGCGACAGGCATGCTTGATCTGGAGAGGCGTGAAATCGGCGCGATCTTTGTCCTGCCTGGCTTTATGCAGCGGGGCATTGGCAAGCGCATTCTGGACTACCTTGAGTGCCTGGCGCGGGATCTGGGGCTGGAGGACGTTAATCTGGACGCTACGTTGAACGCCGCTCACTTCTACCGGCAATGCGGTTTCGTCGGTGAGCAGACGGCTATCTACCATTCGCCCTCCGGTCTGCAACTCGCTTGCATTCCGATGGTGAAGAGGCTTTTGCGTTATTGAGCGGTTACTGCGTTTTCCAGTGACCACCACCTGACTCGCAATCAATTTTCGCCTGACTCAAATGCTCAGCGCCGTAGTAATACGTAGTGACCTGAGCCTTGTCCGGAATATTCAGCGACGTGCTGTTCTTGTCCTTACTGGTGGAATGAGGATTGGCCAGCGATTCTTGCGTCAACGTGGCGATGCAAGTGGCCTGAGAATGATCGGCGCACTGTTCGACTTTTTTCTTGGTGGTGGTCAGCATTTCCTTGCTTTCGTTGCTGCAGGACCAATCGATGGCGTTCACTGGCATGCCTTCGTACTCGTAGCAACTATGCGTTTCGACCACCGGAACGGAAGGGCTTTGGGAGCGGGTCAGCACGTCACAGCCTTCAGCCATGACCAGAGTGGGACTCAGGCTGGCAAGCAGAAACAGCAGTCTACTGTTCATCGGGATTTCCTCTCCAATGGCGCCTTGTTTGATCAAAGATCAGCGCTGATAGGGTTTCGAAAGCGCGATGAGGTGCGGGGTTCCATTGGTTTTTTAGATCCGCTGCGGGAGGGGGCGCAAAAAGTGCAGGCCCGATGATATGCTCGCCGCGCCACGCGCTGGCAATCCAGGGAACACTCTTTAAGGAAGGGGATGGCGGATGATCGATTTCAACAACAAAGGCTTTTTCAAACTCAAGCAAAACAACGAGTACGCGGAGCGAGTCACCGCGCTGCTGCTGGACGGCGAGCAGGTCATTGATGCCTATAAATCAATGCGCGACGGCGTGGTGTTTACCAACAAACGAATCATCGCGGTGAACGTGCAAGGCATCACCGGCAGCAAAAAAGACTTCACTTCGTTGCCTTACAAAAACATCGTCGCTTACTCCGTGGAAACCTCGGGCACCTTCGACCTGGACTCTGAGCTGGAAATCTACTTCTCGGCGCTGGGCAGAGTGAAGTTTGAATTCACCGGAAGGACGTCGATGGTCGAGATTTCCAAACTCATCTCACAGCATCTGTTGGGCTGAGTTTTCAGGTTTCGTGACAGTTTTTCAGAGGTAACAATGGACGCATGGACACTGCATTGGCTGGAAGCCTCGGCGAGCCTTGCCGACCTTCGCTCCGATTTGACCGGCGAATTTGATGCTGCTTACAAGACGATCTCCCGTTTGATTCCGCCTCCGCGACTTGATGTGTTGATCCAGCGGCTCCCTGGCGAGACCATTCCTGAAATGGGCCTCGTGGGGCGAGCTTATCGAAGCTCAATGTTCACGATGACCATCGACCCGGACAACCCGAATTTGTTGCCCAGCCTGCGCACGGGCACGCTGCATCGACAAATCGTCCATGAGGTTCATCATTGCTTGCGCATGGCGGGGCCTGGCTACGGTTGGACCTTAGGTGAAGCTTTGGTCAGCGAGGGACTTGCCGGACAGTTTGTCCGACATTTGCTCGGCAACGACCCAGAGCCTTGGGAGTGTGCCGTTACCGACGCTGACCTGCTTCGCTCACCGGTCGACCTGAAGACCCTTGAGTCCACGCACTACAATCACAGCGAGTGGTTTTTCGGATTGGGTGCTCACCCGAAATGGCTTGGTTATACGCTCGGTTATCAGATGGTTGGGCGCTGGCTTGCGTCAGTGGGCGAAATCGATGCTGCAAGCTGGATCAACGTGCCTGCTCAAGATATTGTCGCCTCAGCGCTTGAGGAAGGCATTGTGGTGCTCTGACCCAACGACCGTTAAGGCATTCAAGCCTGGGAGCTGCGAGATGACTCAAACACTGGAACGCGCCATTGCCATCGCCGCCGCTGCGCATGAGGGGCAGGTCGACAAGGGCGGAAACCCTTACATCCTGCATCCGTTGAAAGTCATGTTGCGGGTCACGACGCTGGAAGAGCGCATCGTCGCGGTGCTGCATGACGTGGTCGAGGACTGCGGCATCAGCCTTGATGACCTGCGCAAGGAAGGCTTCAGCGAAGCCGTTCTGACCGCCATCGAGTCGGTCACTAAAGTGCCGGGTGAGTCCTATGAAGCCTTCGTCGAACGCGCGGCGCAGAACCCGATAGGCCGGGTGGTGAAACTGGCGGATCTGGAAGAGAACAGCGACTTGTCGCGGATCGCGCAGCCGTCGTGGGAAGACCTGGAGCGCGTTGAAAAATATCGTCGGGCGATTGGCGTGTTGCGTTCCTGACGAGCCGAACAAATAGATCAATTGCGCCCCGCACCGGGTAGCAGCTGGCGGAGCCTGCGTTCGGCTGCGGAGCAGTCGTGATGTCAGGCAACGCGATGATTCAGGAAAACCGTGTGCACAGGTTTTACGACTGCTCCGCAGCCGAACGCAGGCTTCGCCAGCTGCTACACAGTACGAGTTGCATTACTGCGCAATAACATCAGTGCGCGGGGAAGGAACCCCGAAGCAATGTGGATGAGCGTAGACCGTTTGATCGTCTCTGGATTGCCCTCTCCCACACGGGAGAGGGCAGGTGCCAAGCTTAGGTGTGATGAATTTCCCGATCCTTGGTTTCCGGCAGGAAGAACGTGCCAAGAATCGCCGTCATCACGGCGATGACGATGGGGTACCACAGCCCGTAATAGATATCACCCGTGGCCGCGACCATGGCAAACGCTACCGTGGGCAGAAAGCCGCCGAACCAGCCGTTGCCGATGTGGTAGGGCAGCGACATCGAGGTGTAGCGGATGCGCGCCGGGAACAGTTCCACCAGCCAGGCGGCGATCGGGCCGTAGACCATGGTCACGTAGATCACCAGGATGGTCAGGAGCAGCAGCACCATCGGGTAGTTGGTCTTGGCCGGGTCGGCCTTCTCGGGGTAGCCGGCGTCCTTGAGCGCGGTGCCAAGGGTGGCGGCGAAGGCGTCGTTCTTGGCCTTGAAGTCGGCAGCCGGCATGCCGGTGCCCTCGAAGCTCTGGATCACCTTGTCGCCGATGCGGACCTGCGCGACGGTGCCCGGTTCGGCCTTCTCGTTCTTGTAGGGTATGGCTCTCTTCGCCAGCACGGTCTTGGCGAGGTCGCAGGAGCTGGTGAATTTGGCCTTGCCCACCGGGTCGAACTGGAACGAGCACTGGCCGGGGTCGGCGACGACAGTGACCGGGTTCTTCTCCTGCGCGATGAACACGTCGGGGTTACCGTATTGGGTCAACGCATGGAAGATCGGGAAGTAGGTCGCTGCTGCAAGGATGCAGCCGGCCATGATGATGCCCTTGCGGCCGATACGGTCGGACAGACTGCCGAATATGACGAAGAACGGCGTGCCGATCAGCAGGGAGCCGGCAATCAGCAAGTTGGCGGTCTGCGGGTCGATCTTCAGCGTTTGCAGCAGGAAGAACAGCGCATAGAACTGCCCGGTGTACCAGACGACGGCCTGGCCGGCAGTGCCGCCGAGCAGGGCCATGATCACGATTTTGAGGTTGTCCCAGCGGGCGAAGGATTCGGTCAGCGGCGCCTTGGAGGACTTGCCTTCGGCTTTCATCTTCAAGAACACCGGCGACTCGCTGAGTTGCAAGCGGATGTACACCGAGACGATCAGCAGCAGGATCGACAGCAGGAACGGAATCCGCCAGCCCCAGGCCTCGAAAGCTTCGGTGCCGAGGACCGTGCGGCAGGCGAGGATCACCAGCAGCGAGAGGAACAGCCCAAGGGTTGCAGTGGTTTGAATCCACGAGGTGAAGTAGCCGCGTTTGCCTTTAGGCGCATGTTCCGCCACGTAGGTCGCCGCGCCGCCGTACTCACCGCCCAGGGCCAGGCCTTGTAGCAGGCGCAAGGTGATCAGGATGATCGGCGCCGCCACGCCGATGGTCGCGTAGCCGGGCAAAAAACCCACGACGGCGGTGGAGATACCCATGATCACAATGGTGATGAGGAAGGTGTGCTTGCGCCCGATCATGTCACCCAGTCGGCCGAACACGATGGCGCCGAAGGGGCGTACCGCGAAGCCCGCGGCGAACGCGAGCAGGGCGAAGATGAAGGACGTTGTTTCATTGACGCCGGCGAAGAAGTGCTTCGCAATAATCGCGGCGAGGGAGCCGTAAAGGTAGAAGTCGTACCACTCGAACACGGTGCCCAGGGACGAGGCGAAAATGACCTTGCGTTCCTCCTTGGTGACCCCGTGGTGGGGCGCGCTGCCCGTGGATGTGTTGTCGATTGCGGCCATGAGTCTTCTCCGTCTTGCTTTTGTTGTAGGCCGGAGTACCTCACTACCTTTTTGCCGCACCCAGGCCCTGGGGCTGATGTCGTCGGATGACGAATTGCGCGAAGTCTGCGAACAGGCTGACGGCCTCGCATCGCTGCAAGGTTTCTTGAAGCATAATCACGTTCCGCCAGATATCCACTCGCCATGACGCTCAACCCCAGGCTGACACGCCGCTGGAGGCGTGAAGACTCAAGTCTTGATCACGTACCCATAGGCTCGAATGCGACCCCCTTCCTGTTTCAAGTACACGCCCTGCAGTTCCGGCGTGAAGCCAGGCAGTGAGTTGATACCTTCCTCCAGCGCCAGGAAGTATTTGAGCACCGCACCGCCCCATATTTCCCCGGGCACCACGCAGAGCACGCCGGGAGGATAGGGAAGGGCACCTTCGGCAGCGATGCGACCCTCCGCGTCGGCCAGCGCCACCAGTTCGACGTTGCCACGGATGAATTCGAACTGTGCTGCCTGCGGGTTCATGGCTTTTTTCGGGAAGTGTTCCTTGCGGAACATTGCCTTCTGCAATTGCTGGACATTGTGGGTGCGGTAGAGGTCGTGCATCTCCTGGCAGAGTTGGCGAATGGTGTAGTTGCGATAACGCTCCTCGTGCTGCGCATAGATGGCCGGCAGCACCCGGCTCATCGGCGCGTCATCACTGATGAAGCGTTCAAAGCGCGCGATCTGTGCGGCGAGATGAGTCATCTTCGCCCAGTCTTCGGCCGGGGTGAGCAGGAACAGAATCGAGTTCAGGTCGCACTTTTCCGGAACGATGCCATTCTCGCGCAGGAAGTTGGCGAGGATGCCGGCATGGATGCCAAAGTCGGTGTAACTGCCATCGACCGGGTCGATGCCGGGTGTTGTGAACAGCAACTTGCAGGGGTCGATGAAGTATTGCTTGTCGGCGTAACCGCTGAAGGCATGCCAGCGATCCTTCGGATGGAATTCGAAAAACCGGATGTCGTTGGCGATGTCTTCAGTCGGATGGTCCTGCCAGGGGCGACCGTCAATGGTGTCCGGCACGAAGGGGCGGACCATGGTGCACGCTTCCAGAATCAACTTGCGCGCGTCAATACCGAACTTCACGCAGTCTTCCCACAGGCGCAGGCCACTGCGGCCGGAATGGATGCGCGCATTCACATCCAGTGAGGCGAACAGTGGATAAAACGGGCTGGTAGAGGCCTGGGCCATGAAGGCGTTGTTCAGCCGTGCATGGTTGCAATAGCGGGCCTGCCCCTTGATGTGGCGATCCTTCTTGTGGATCTGCGACGCCTGGGAAAACCCCGCCTGCTGCTTGTGCACCGATTGAGTGACAAAGATGCCGGGGTCGTTTTCATGCAGATCCAGCAGCAGCGGCGAGCAATCCTTCATCATCGGGATGAACTGTTCGTAGCCCACCCACGCCGAGTCAAACAGGATGTAGTCGCACAGTTTGCCGATGCGATCGACGACTTGTCTGGCGTTGTAGATGGTGCCGTCATAGGTGCCCAGCTGAATGATCGCCAGACGAAACGGCCGTGGCAGTTGGGCCTTGTCCGGTGCGACTTCGCTGATGAGTTCGCGCAGGTAATTTTCTTCGAAACAATGGGCGTCAATACCGCCGATGAACCCATAGGGGTTGCGCGCGGTTTCCAGGTAAACCGGGGTCGCCCCTGCCTGGATCAACGCACCTTGATGATTGGATTTGTGGTTATTGCGGTCGAACAGCACCAGATCGCCAGGCGTGAGCAACGCGTTGGTGACCACCTTGTTGGAGGCCGATGTGCCGTTGAGTACGAAGTATGTCTTGTCGGCGTTGAACACCTGCGCCGCGTGTTTTTGCGCCAGAAGTGCCGGGCCTTCGTGGATCAGTAAATCGCCGAGCTTGACGTCGGCGTTGCACATGTCGGCGCGAAACAGGGTCTCGCCGAAGAAGTCGAAGAACTGCCGGCCAGCCGGGTGTTTGCGGAAAAACTGGCCGCCCTGGTGACCCGGGCAGGCGAACGTAGCGTTGGCCGATTCGGTGTAATGCTTGAGCGCATCGAAGAACGGCGGCAGGAGACTTTCTTCATAGGCTTTTGCCGCGGTCTCCAATTGGTTGCCATGGTATTCGGCGTTGTTACGCGAGGGGTCAAAAATGCCATTCACCTGAAGCAGAACATCTTGCAGGTGCTTGTAGACGTCCCGGGCGCGGTTGCCGGAACCGGGAGAGGCGACGAGGAAAATGGGGATATCGAAACCGGTACGCTGCAGGGCGTCCAGGGCGCCCGCCATCACATCCTCCACAGAGAACACCGCCACCGCGACATCGGTGTAGTCGGTTTGATTGAGCGCAATCACTTCTCGGGAGGTCTGGAAACAATCGAACGCGGAATCACTGGCGGCTATTTTCAGGGCTTTCATGCGGGGCGAATCTCCTAGCGGACAGTCACTTGTCGGCTTTTTTTCAAGAGATCAATTTAGCGAGGGAGCCTTCAAGGTTCCCTGATCCAAATCATGTAGCCACTGGTTATAGACCATGTTGGGAGAGGTTATGGCGTTTCTACCGGCTGTTCCCCAAGACTGCCGACAGGCGCTCGACCACCTCTGCTTCGGCAACCCCTTCGTTGCCGCCTTCATGAAAGACCGCGCAACTCGCCGCGTTTTCGCCATCAACGCAGCGATAGACTGCCACTACACTGCCCGGACCGGCGCCGGTGTGTCCGCTCAAAGTAAGGCCGCCTGCCACCGCGCCCTGCATCAGTCCGAGGCCGTAACCCGCAGACATCCATGGGCGACCGGGAATCGGGCCGCCGAGTATGCGTGCCGTTTGCATCGCTTGCAGCAGCGGGTTTGGCAGAAGGTTGCCGGCCAGCAGACCGTCCAGACAAAGGGCGGCTTCCTCAAGTGGGCCAACCAGCAAGCCGTGATAGACCCAACCAGGGTCGTAGGATGGCGCGCTCCCCATGTTCACGCCCTCTAGATCGGCTCGCGTTTTGGCGAGGCGTACGCGGGTTAAACCGAGGGGGGCGAACACACGCTCCGTGAGCGCTGCTTCAAGCGTGCACCCCGTCACGCGTTCAATCAGTCGCACGACAAACAGATAGCCGACGTTTGAATAGCGCCAACCGTCCCCGGGTGCGTAGCGCAACCGGCTGGCATCAAGGCGTTGCAGCATGTCATCGGCCGACCAGGGCGTCTCATGGCGGGTCACGGCGTTGTGGTAGTCGGCGAGTTCGCCATAATCCGCCAGCCCTGCCTCATGCCGCAACAGCTGGCGCAGCGTGAAGGGGCCTTCAGCAACGGCCTCGTCCAGGTTGATCAACCCGTCACGCACCAGTGACAGCGCGGCAGCAGCGAGCACGGTTTTGGTAAAGCTCCACCAGGGCACCGTTGTATCCGGCGTTTCAGGCGTGACGAGAGCGCCGTTCGATACAAGGGAAAACAGCATGTGTTGACTCTGGCTGGAGGAGGGAGCGAATGGCCCTTGGTTTCTGCTGATCAGGCGTGGCCCAACGCAATCGCGAACGAGACCACGATCATGCAGGCAAAGGCAAAGTTTAGATTCATGAAGTTTTCATCCAAAACATTTGTGATGGCGCCATCTTGAACAAGTCACAAACAAATAAAAAATTCGGCTTCATGATTTGAATCATCGAAACAATTGATAGCCGGCTGGTTTGTGTTTATCCCGCAATGTGGCTAGTCTCGCACAAACACGCAATTACACGCAAAAGCGGGCAAAAACATGCACGACTCACACTCAGCCGCCGAACTTCCTCATCTGCGCCGGCAAAAAATCCTGTTGATCCTCGAACGTGACGGCAAGGTCATGGCGGGCGAGCTGAGCCAGCATTTCGCGGTGTCCGAAGACACCATTCGCCGTGATCTGGCGGAGCTGGCCAGCGCCGGGCTGGTGCAGCGGGTGCACGGCGGGGCGCTGCCGCGGCCCAAGGACACCGGCAAGGATTTTTTCACCCGCGTCAATGAAACCGATGAGGTGAAAACCCACCTGGCGCAACTCGCCGCTCGCCAGGTACAGGACGGCCAGATTGTGATTTTCGATTCGGGGAGCACGACGCTGCAGATCGCCCGATCGCTGCCTTCGGACATTGCCATTACGGCCGTCACCGCCTCGCCGATGATCGCAATCACCCTGGCCAAATACAAAGGCATCACGGTGATTCTGGCCGGCGGGCATCTCAATCCCACGACCCTATCGGCCAGCGGACAGGAAACCCTGCGGCTGATCGAGGGCATCAAGGCTGATCTGCTGTTCACCGGCGTCTGCGCGATTCACCCGGAAGTCGGCATCAGCTCCCTGCATTTCGACGAGGTGCCGGTCAAACAGGCAATGCTCGCCAGCGCCTCCCGTGTCGTTGCCGTCACCACCGCCGACAAACTGGGAGCGGTGGAGCCGTTCGTGGTCGCGCCGTGTCAGCGCATTCACACCCTGATCACCGAGCGTCATGTGGCGTCGGGCAATGTCGAGGACTATCAGAAGCTCGGGATTGAAGTGGTGCAGGTGGAGGCGTGAAGCCCGTTGGCGGACGTCGTCGATGCTTTTGAGGGTTGCCGTCAATGGCAGCTTTTCACCGCCAAGGTTCAGCTGCTCGCGATAGCGAGCGAAGTAACTGATCAGAATCATTGTGCGTCCTCCCACTGGAATTTCCCCGACCGGCCACCGTGTTTGCTGAGCAGACGGATCTCGCCGATGACCATGCCGCGATCCACCGCTTTGCACATGTCGTAAAGGGTCAGCGCCGTCACACTGACGGCGGTCAGTGCTTCCAGTTCGACGCCGGTCTGCCCCTCGAGGCGGCACGTACCGACGCTCTTTACGCTGTCGGGCGCACAGGCTTTGAGCTCGACATGAATCGAACTGAGTAGCAAGGCGTGGCAGAGGGGAATCAGCTCGTGGGTCTTTTTTGCCGCCATGATGCCGGCGATCCGGGCGACGGCGAACACATCGCCTTTGGGGTGGCCGTCGTTCTGAATCAGCTTCAAGGTCTCGGGGCGCATGCGCACCCAGGCATGTGCCTGGGCTTCACGCTGGGTCGAAGTTTTTTCACCCACATCGACCATGTTCGCGCGGCCCTGACTGTCGAGGTGGAAGCGCGGCAGGGGCCAGAATGTCCAGTTGCGGCAGCGCCTGCTCCAGCGCATCCACGCCGCACAAGCCGCAACCGCGAGTGCTGGCCATTTGCCGGCGATGATTTTTCAGTGCCCAGAAAGCGCGGCTGGAAATCTGCACATCCGCCTGACAGGCCTGGTCGAAATGCGAGAGACGGACATCGTAGATTTCGCTGAGGTCTTGGACGATGTCGTTACTGACGCTGAACCCCCGAATGAAATCTTCCAGACCTGGTTGCTGGTCAAGACCGAGGGCATGCTGGAATCGCGGATGCGGATGCGGATGCGGGTGTCGTGGCGGGGACATTGCGATTGTTGATGCATGCGGCCGGGATGAGTACCCACTGACGATCGCCGCAAAAAGAATCCCGGAGCCCCATGACAGGGCTCCGGGTTTTTTCTATCGGTCGTCCCGAACTCACTGCGCCCCGAACATCGCTGTCCAGTAAATCCCCGGATCACTCTTTGGATCAACGGCATATGCCGCGCCCAACTCCCGGTACTGTGGGTTCATCAGGTTCGCGCAGTGACCGGCGCTGGACACCCAGCCATCGACCACCTTGCGCACGGTGTCTTGGCCGGCAGCGATGTTCTCGCCGACCTGCCCGCCACTGTAGCCTGCCAGCTCAGCCCGATCACCCGGCATGCGGCCATCGCGGTCCTTGTGATCGAAGTAATTGTTGTTGGCCATTGACCGGGCGTGCTCCTCGGCCGCCGTCGCCAGCGTGGCGTTCCAGGCCAGTGGCGTGGTGGCGGCAAAGGATTGCGTGCCGCATTGGCGCGGCTGGCTGCGTACGATGTTGAGCTCGGCCAGCAGCTTCTGGCCTTCCGCCTGCCAGTCGCCCAGGCGAGCGCTCAACAGTGGACGCGCCAGCACGATGCGCCACTCCCGGTCTTGGCGGCTGACGCCGATATCGACGAATTGCGGGTCCAGCACGATCTGGCAAAAACTTTCCTGAATGGCTTTCATCGCCGACGGCGCATCGCGCGGCCCGGACAGGCTGATCGCCTGTACATTCTTCATCGGATAACCCGCGCTGGCCATTGCCTGCTGCAGATTGCCGACGCTGTTGGCATTCAACGCCAGCCGTGGGTCGCCGGCCAGCGGTGGCAGTTCCTGCGAGACCTGACCTGCGCAGCGCTGCACCTGGCTGCGGTAGAGGTTGATCGAATCAATCAGTTGTTTCTCGTCGGCCGCCAACGCATTCACGGCGAACAACATCCCCAGTGACAACGTGGCAAGACGCATAGCAGATGATTTGAAGCGCATGGAAATCCCCTTGAGCTGACTGCGCCCATGATGCGCGATTTCACCCCCGCGAGCGCAATGACTTTTCACGCCCCAAGACAGTTTTTTTGTCCGTCTGTTGGAATGATTTTTGGCAACTACAATCAAGCAAAGTCGCCAGTGCGGCGTGCTCCCGGTTCCGTCAGAAGGGTCGATCATGCGAGTTATCTGGATAGCCACCTGCTTGGCAATAACCCTTCTCGCCGGCCACGTCATCGCGTCTGAGCAGGAGCAAAAAAAGGAAGTGGCTGAAGACAAGGCTGAGGTCCTTGAGCAGAAAGCCGCGGAGAAGGGCACCGATGTGCCGGTGCCCAGGTCCGAAGCCATCACCACCTCTGAAGTTCAGGCAGTCGATCCTGTCGGTGCGTCGCCGCTGGACGATGCAATCACCTGTCTGGCCCGCTCCATCTATTGGGAAGCCAAAGGCAAATCGTCCGCCGACATGGAAGCCGTCGCCAGCGTCGTCATGAACCGCCTGGGCCATGAGGGCTTTCCGGACACGGTATGCGCCGTGGTCAAGCAGGGTTCTGAAACCAAAAATTGTCAGTTTTCGTGGTGGTGTGATGGACGCTCGGATCAGGTCCAGGAAGAAACCCAATACGCAATTGCCAAGGAAATCGCGCGCAAGGCGCTCAACAAGCAACTCAACGACCGAACTCACGGCGCGATGTATTTCCACGACAGGAAGGTGAAACCCGCTTGGGCCAGGAAATACATCAAGACCACCGAGACCTCGATGTTTCTTTTTTACAAGCCGCGTGGTGGGTCGGCGAAGTAGGGATGTTCGCCGATCGCTCCTCGCCGACTCCGGCCATCCGCGACCAGCTGCAATCGACCCAAAGTTGACGGTGAAGCAGAGCCAGCTACTGGTACGTACTTGGACGCAAGCGTATTGTTCGATGCGCTTTACCTCCCTTGGAAATCTTCAAAAAAGGACGACTTACATGGATGTTGAACTGGCACATCAGATTGAGGCCGCAGAAAGCGAGTATTTGCGTTCGCGTGTTCAGAACTTGGCAGGGGTAAGCGGAAATCCTTATGGCGCACGTGTTTTTTCCAACGGAGACTTTCCGTGTTTTCAGGTGAACGCATCACCTAGCCCAATGTTCAACCGCATCTACGGCGACAGCGCCCGTGATCCCCAGGCAGTGTTGAAGTTGCTCAAAGATTCAGCGGAACATTCGGCCGTAACTCCCCTTATCGGGAAACCTTCCGCGGTGGGGCAGTACTCACTTGTGGGCGAAGCGCAGCTTGAGCGTTTGAGGGGCTGGACTCACTTGCAATTCGCGTGTGCCATCGAGAAGGTGGTCTTGAGTCGCCACTCATTCGAAATCGAGGAAGTCACGTCGAAAACTCTTGCTCAGTTCGCAGATGTGCATGCGGGCGGTTTTCATACCAAACCAGAGTACCGATTGCTGAATCAAGCATCCTTCGCAGAGCAGGCGTCGAGCGGACGTCTGAAAATCTGCGTCCTGAAAGCTGATGGGAAAGTCGTGGCAGGAGCCTCAATGTATTTGGCCAGTAATGGCATTGCCTACCTTGGAACGGCTGCCACACGAAAGGATGCCCGGGGCCTTGGCTACCATGGAGCACTGATATCTCATCGAATTGAGCAAGCGAAGAAGCATGGCTGCCACTTGATCGCCGCGACCGCGCTGGCCAGCTCCCAAAGTCGCCGAAATCTGCAACGTGCCGGGTTGACGACATCTCATGCCCAAGCACTGTACCGCCTCGCAGATAACTAAGATAAACGGCTGAACACGATCAGCCGGTTGCTGCCTGTTGCGATGGGTAAAGCCGGGTATCGGTGCCGACGCTTTCACAGAGATTGGAGGCTGGCTTCGATGGTCGTGACCACACGGTTACGGCCTTCGTGTTTAGCGTGATACAGGCGTTGATCGGCTGTACGCAGAATGGCCTCGATGGTGTCGCCGTCGCGGCCGGATTGCGATACGCCGATGCTCACGGTGACCACGGTTAACCGCTGCAGGCCATGAAAAGAATTATTTGCAACGGTGCTTCGCAGACGCTCAGCAATTACGTGCGCGCCTTCAAGTGAAGTCTGAGGTAGCAGAATCATGAATTCTTCCCCGCCTACTCGGGCTACGCCGTCATACGGCCGGATCGAATCGAGGCATTTATCCACGAAATCCTTCAGGATGTCATCGCCAACCTGATGCCCGAAGCGATCGTTGATGGACTTGAAATTATCCAGATCGAGTGCCAACACAGAGAACGGCTCACCGCCGCGCTTGGTCCGGCCCATTTCGACTTCGACGCGCTCCATGAACCGACGCCGATTATCAGCACCAGTCAGTGGATCGGTCGCCGCAAGGTGCCCGAGTTCTTGATTGGTGCGCTGGAGTTCCTGCAGGGCGCTCTCGGTATACGCCATCGCTTCGGCAAGCCGCACCATCAACTCCTCTTGGCTGTAAATCTTCGAGAACGACCGGGTGGTGAGGAACGCTTGTACGACCCCATAGCTCAACATGAAGAATCCACCGGCGAAGATCGCATGAGCGAGCCACCACATGTGGTTCCACGGACGTGCAAGGATGAAGGCAAGCGATGACAGCGCGAACGCGGTGACCGAGATGACAAAAATCATCATCAGCGGCGAACGGATACGGCGCAGCAGGAGTATTGCCACGGTCAATGCGGAAAGAATGAGGGCACCGCCTTCCATCGAGAGGCGCACCGCGAGGTTGCTGGCGATCGGCGAATTCGCGACGTACGCCACTGCCACATCAACCAGCAGGAACAGTCCTATCCAGGTCAACCACGGGCGGGCCTTCATTCGTTGGTCCGCGGCATCAGGTGGGCGGTGGTACGACAGCATTCCGACTAACAGCAGAATCGACATGACCAGTCGAGAGGCCGGTCCATAAAGCAGGAAGAGCCAGATATTGTGGTGTGCAAGCCCGGTGAACGCACCATGCAACGCGTAGATCAGTACAAAACCGAGAAAACCAAGCGTCATCCATCGCAGCAGCGGATCTCCCGATGACTGATAGCAGCGCCACGTGACGTAAGTCACAAACAAGCCCGCCAAGGTGGCTGCCGTGATCGCAACTATATGGAAGAGGTGGTTCTCGAATATAAGAGTGGGGTCTTGAAAGACGTATAAGTAGCCAATCAGATAGGCCGGAACAAACGCAAATCCTGCGAGCAGCAAATAGGCGTAAACCTTGACCATCAGGCGGACGGCTTCAGGTGGCTCGCCGGTGGCGATGAGATTGCTCATGGTTCCCTCCAGGTTTAAATCTATTTAGCCAACACCGGTCCGGTGTTGGCTCCAAAGCCGCCTGCATGCCAACGGTCCCGCGCCTCATTACGCAGATAGGGGATGGACCGATCTATGGCAATTCAATATTAGACTCCTTCCCGATTTCTGCTGCGCAAGCAGGTAAAAATGTTCACGGGAACGCCATTAATCGATCAGGAATGTCTCATTGTTCTCATCGGCGATTTTCGGTCAGTCGTGAGAGGCAGAAATTGGCCGTTATCTGCCTGATGTAGGTTGCAGTGAGCCATAGCGAAAAGGTGAATCGGAGCCGCGGTCCGGAAAAGAAACCGCGGCGACCGATCAATCAGGCGGCGGGGAGTAGGCCTTTCTGTTTGGCGACATGAGTCGCCAGTGCGTCCATCAAGTCCGGGGACAGGCAGTCATAGGGTTCCAGGCCGATCGAGCGCAGGCGCTCGCGGATAGCCTTCATTTGCGCTGGCGGTGTGCCGGTTTCGATGATGGAGGACACGAACGCCGCGAATCCCGGCGCAGCCCATCCGCTCTGTGGCGAAAGCTCGGTGTGGACGAAGTCCAGGCCATAAAACGCATGGTCCTTGTTCTCGATGCGCCCAAAGAGATGGGCGTGACACTGCTTGCAGGCGTGGCGCTGGATGGTCGCGGTTTCGTCGACAATCGCCAGTTTTTCGCCGTGGGCAATGACGCTGACCTTATCTCGAGGCACCACGGCGATGACGGCGAATGTCGCGTTTTGTGGTTTCCAGCATTTGCTGCAGCCACACGCGTGGTTATGCAGCGTTTGTGCGTCGATCTTGACCTCGACCTTGTCGGTCGCACACAGGCATTGCAGGGTGCCGCCCGCGAAATTCGCGGCGGCGGGTTGGATACCATTGTCCAGTGCAGGGTGAAGTTGCAAGGTGCTCATGCTGGCGTCTCCGTTTCAGGGTGGCAGACAAAAGTGCCTGGGCCGTGCCCCAGACCGGTAGTTCATCGGCACTCGATGACGGCGCGGATCGATTTGCCTTCATGCATCAGATTGAACCGCGGCGGATTTCGAAAAGGACACAGTGCATAAACGAGTGACCTCCTTCGGTGCGACCGGTCGGTTACCCAGATCAAGAATAGTCTGCGATGACGCCTCGAGCGCGGCTCGGGCCAGCGCACGGGCGAGTGTGTTGAATTCAGAACGCTGGCGTGACCCAGGCGCGTTACCCCACTTGACGCATCAATGGTCACGCAGCGGATCGTTTGTAGGGGCCGGACATGAGAAGGCAAAGCGACACGGTTTGTGCACATATTACGGAGTAATCAGCAGCGTGTTCATGGTCTGCTCTTGGCCGATTCAGCCTGTCGCCACAGTCAGCTTTGGGTCGATCCAAGTCATACAGCCGCCAATCATCCGCCCCGTGAAAGGCTTCGTTGGAAACCTTTCTGATAGCGCTGAAGGGCGCACGTGTCAGTAAAACGCGTGCATGGGCTTTCCCTTATGGTTCTAACATGACGTCCGGGCGACCAGCGTCATATTCGTCGAAGATCAGCGCCATGGGCCGGCAGTGTGCCTTCCCAGAATTCACAAGTTCGGTATGTGCTGCGGGCAAGATGAGGGCTTAGTTAACCATCACCTCGTCCAGTGCCTGCTCGAGGGTGCTGACCGTGCGCTCGATATTGTGCAGCTTTTCGAGTCCGAACAGACCGATGCGGAAGGTCTGGAAGTCGGCCGGCTCGTCGCATTGCAACGGCACTCCGGCGGCGATCTGTAGACCGTGGTTTGCAAATTTCTTACCGCTCTTGATGTCGGCATCATCGGTGTAGCTCACCACTACGCCAGGGGCCTGAAAGCCGGCTGCGGCCACGCTTTTGATGCCTTTGCCGGTCAACATTGCGCGCACCCGATCGCCCAGAGCCTGTTGTTCGCCGCGGACCTTGTCGAAACCGTAGGCTTGCGTCTCTTTCATCACTTCGTTAAATCGCGCGAGGGAATCGCTGGGCATGGTCGCATGGTAGGCATGTCCGCCCTGTTCGTAGGCCTGCATGATCTGAAGCCACTTTTTCAGGTCGCAGGCGAAGCTGCTGCTATGCGTCTGTTCGATGCGCTCGAGGGCCAAAGAACTGAGCATCACCAGGGCGCAGCAAGGGGAGGCGCTCCAGCCTTTTTGCGGTGCGCTGATCAGCAGGTCGACTGCGCATTTCTGCATATCAACCCAAAGCGTGCCTGAGGCGATGCAGTCCAGCACGAACAGGCCACCCACCGCATGCACGGCGTCGCCGACGGCCCGCAGGTACTCGTCGGGCAGGATAATCCCTGATGAGGTTTCAACGTGGGGGGCGAAGACAATCTGCGGCTTCTGCGCCTGAATGGCTGCCAGCACTTCGTCCAGAGGGGGTGGGGCGTAGGCAGCCTGGCGACCAGTATCGACCGGTCGGGCTTTCAGCACCGTGGTGGCCGCCGGGATGTTGCCCATCTCAAGGATCTGGCTCCAGCGATAACTGAACCAGCCGTTGCGTATCACCAGGCATTGCTGGTCGGTGGCAAACTGTCGCGCCACCGCTTCCATGCCGAATGTGCCGCTGCCCGGGACCACCGCAACAGCCTGGGCGTTGTAGACCTGTTTCAGGGTCCTGGAAATGTTCTTCATCACGCCTTGAAATGACTGCGACATGTGGTTGAGCGAGCGGTCGGTGTAGACCACTGAGTACTCGACCAGCCCCTCGGGATCGATACTGGGATATAGCTTTGACATGGGGTGACTCCTTTGGCAGAGATCTCAGTGGTATCGACCCTGCCCTAAGCCTTGGCAAATGACAAGATTGCTCGGGATTGATTTGCGACTTCTGTCGAGCGGCTGGCATCATCAGGTCGATTACTGGACGTAGCAATGCTCGCAGGTGGCTGCTGAGTGGTGGGAGGGTGGGCCTTAAAGGTTCCTACCTCCTTACGTTCGGTCGATAACGACCAGTTACGAAGGGCGGCAGCCGGCCAAAACCGGACTGTCACGAACGGCGGCAATCGACCGAAGTTATGTGAAACGCACTTAATAAGTCAAAAGCTGAGTCTGCTGGACCACAACACTTGTTTTATTTCAGTTCCGTTCTTATTTCGGTTCCGGGCACGAAAAATTTGCTGGGATCATCGACCTTCTTCAGGTCAACCAAGGCTCGGCAAATGCAATGCGAGAATTGTTTCTGCAACGCTTCGGGGTCTTTCCATGCCGTTTGCGATAGCTGCGATTGTTGTCCCTCGGACGATTTATAGCAGACACAATTATCAAGCCGGGTGATGCCGTTATCATTTGTGCTCTGACAAGCAGTGGTAAGCAAAGAGATCGCGATGAGCATTACGAAGCGTTTCATTGGCTCCCCTCCGAGGCTGTTGTGAAGCGCTAACTCTAAATAGACCGCAGTGGGGTGATAGCGCCTCCGCGGGGCTGGTGGATAGCACTCCCTGTTCTCGCGCTTGCCTTCTGATCAGACAGGATGTTGTAACGGCATGGTGACCGCTGAAGGCGGTTATACGCCATGGACGCAAAGCCCAATCTGCTCAATAAGCCCGACATTAGAAGAGAGCTTAGCTCTCATTTTCCAACGCTCCATCCACTGGCTGCTTTGAGTCGTGAGTTGACGCCCGCCAACCCTGTTCATTCGCGCGTAGATTCCGGTTCTTCCAGGTGATCGATGTGCTTGAAGCGCTCGACCAGGAAATCGATCAGGCTGCGTACGCGCGCCGACAGGTGCAACTGTTGCGGATACACGGCGTAGACATCGGCGCGGGTGGGGGTCTGATCCTCCAGCACCAGGCGCAAGCGGCCACTGCGCACGTAACGGGCGATGTCCCATTCGGCCCGCAGCAGAATGCCGTAACCTTCCAGCGCCCAGTTCAGGGCCACTTCACCGTCGTTGCAGCCCAACGCTCCGCGCACTTTGATGTTTTGCGTGCGCCCACCGTTGGTGAAACTCCACACGCCATAGGGCGTTTCGTTTTGCCGCAGGAAGATGCAGTTGTGTTGCTGTAAATCCGCCAGGCGTTGGGGCACGCCATGCTGTTCCAGGTACAGCGGCGAGGCGCATAACAGACGGCGATTGGACGCGATCTTTCGGGCATGGAAGGCGGCGTCCGGCAGCGTGCCGAAACGAATACCCAAGTCAAACCCGTGAGTCGTCAGGTCGAGCGGGTGGTCGCTGATTTCCAGCTGGATTTCCACCTCCGGGTACTGCGCGAAGAACGCGCCCAGGGCAGGGCCGATATAGCGCCGACCGAACCCCAGCGAGGCGTTGACGCGAATCAGACCTTTAGGCGTCGCCCGACTGCTGCTGATCAGCTGCTCGACCTCATCGATCTGCGTCAGGATGCGCGCGGCATGGGAAAAATACAGTTCACCTTCCGAGGTCAGGCTCATCGAGCGCGTGGTGCGGTTGACCAGGCGGATGCCCAGCCGTGCTTCCAGCGCGGTCAGGCGTTTGCTCACCGCCGGCGGTGTGACGCCCAACTCGCGAGCCGTCGCCGCCAGGCTGCCTTTGTTGGCCAGCAGGTAGAAAAAAGACAAATCCAGGGTTTGGCTCATTGGTAACTCAAATTCATCTATGTAGTGATTTGGAGTAACTCACGCTCATTTGTTCACTACATATACTCCGCTCACACCCTGATTGAACACCCCCGTTCGACAGGCAAAACAAGAACGTGACGAGAGTGGAGTCAACAATGAGCGCATACAAAATTGCTGCGGTTCCAGGTGATGGTATCGGTGTGGAAGTGATCGCCGCGGGCGTCGAGGTGCTGCAAGCCTTATCGAAGAAATCCGGCTTCGAACTGGATTTCAAACACTTCGACTGGAACTCGGATAACTACCTTAAAAATGGCTACTACATCCCGGAAGGTGGCCTGGAAGAGCTGGAAACCTTCGACGCCATTTTCTTCGGCGCTGTCGGTGCGCTCAACGTACCGGATCACATTTCGCTGTGGGGCCTGCGTCTGCCGATCTGCCAGGGCTTCGACCAGTACGCCAACGTGCGTCCGGCTCGCGTACTGCCAGGGGTTAAAAGCCCGCTGCTCAATGGTGATCAAATCGACTGGGTCGTGGTGCGTGAAAACTCCGAGGGCGAGTACTCCGGCAACGGCGGTCGTGTCCACCGGGGCCTGCCCGAAGAAGTCGCCACCGAAGTGTCGGTGTTCACCCGTGCCGGGGTAGAGCGCATTCACCGTTTCGCCTTCGAACTGGCGCAAAGCCGTCCGCGCAAACACCTGACCATGGTCACTAAATCCAACGCCCAGCGACATGGCATGGTGTTGTGGGACGAGATCTTCTACGAAGTCGCCAAGGACTTTCCGGACGTCAGGATCGACAAAGAACTGGTCGACGCCGTGACCACGCGCATGGTGCTCAAACCGTCGACGCTGGACGTGATCGTCGCCACCAACCTGCACGCCGACATCCTGTCCGATCTGGCCGCCGCGTTGTCCGGCAGCCTGGGCATCGCGCCGACCGCCAACCTGAACCCCTCGCGCAAATTCCCCTCGATGTTCGAACCGATCCACGGCTCGGCCTTCGACATCACCGGCAAGGGTGTTGCCAACCCGATTGCGACGTTCTGGACGGCGGCGATGATGCTCGAACACCTGGGTGAAGCGGCTGCGGCGAAGCACCTGATGTCGGCCATCGAGGCGGTGACCGAGAGCGGTCTGCATACCCCGGATCTGGGCGGTACGGCCACCACCCGCCAGATCACGGATGCGGTCATCGAGTTGATCAAACGCTGATTCAAACTGCGGCACAACGCCAAGGGGCTGATCACCGATCAGACCCCTTGGCATTTCCTGACAACAATAAAAAATCAGGGCCCTGTCATGAAAAGAATATTCGGCAAACTTTACGTACAAGTGCTCATCGCCGTGATCCTCGGCGCCATCGTCGGGGTATTGGTGCCCGAAACCGGAACAGCGCTCAAACTCTTGGGCGACGCGTTCATCAAACTGATCAAAATGCTCCTCGCCCCGGTGATCTTCCTGACGGTGGTTACGGGCATTGCACGCATGGAGAACATGAAAGAGCTGGGGCGCGTCGGCTTCCGTGCACTGATCTATTTCGAAGTGGTGTCCACCCTGGCGCTGGTCGTCGGCCTGGTGGTTGTCGATGTGTTCAAACCCGGCGCCGGCATGAACATCGATGTCGCCACGCTGGATACGTCCAGCCTGGCCACCTACACCAGCGCCGTGAAGCATGCCTCGTTCATGGACTTTGTGATGAACATCATCCCCGACACCATCGTGGATGCCTTCGCCAAGGGCAACGTGCTGCAAATATTGCTGTTCTCCATTCTGTTGGGCATTGCCCTGGCGCATGTCGGACCTCGTGCCAAGGTGTTCGTCGACACGCTGGACAGCCTGATGCAGGGCATGTTTCGCATCGTCAACATGGTCATGCGCCTGGCACCCATCGGCGCCTTCGGAGCGATTGCCTTCACCATCGGCAAATACGGCTTTGGCTCGCTGTTCTCACTCGGCAAGTTGATGGCCTGTGTCTACCTGACCTGTGCTGTGTTCGTGATTTTTGTACTGGGCCCAATCTGCCGCTACAGCGGATTCAGCCTGTGGAAGTTTTTGAAATTCATCAAGGAAGAACTGTTCACCGTCCTGGGCACCAGTTCTTCGGAATCGGTGCTGCCGCAGATGCTTTCCAAGATGGAAAAGGCTGGTGTCTCCAAACCCGTCGCGGGCCTGATCATCCCCTCGGGCTTGACCTTCAACCCGGATGGGCAGGCGATCTACTACACCATCGCCGCCATCTTCATCGCGCAGGCCACGAACACACCGCTGACCCTGACGGATCAGTTGATCGTCCTGGCCGTGCTGATGTTTACCTCCAAGGGCTCTGCCGGTGTCACCGGCTCGGGATTCATCATTCTGGCAGCGACGCTATCGTCCCTTGGCACCATTCCGGTGGCGGGCATGGTGCTGCTGTTGGGCGTCGACCGGTTCATGTCGGAAGCGCGTGCGATCACCAACACCATCGGCAATGGCGTCGGGACAATGGCCATTGCAAAATGGGTCGGGGCTCTGGACACCGTGAAAATGCACAAGGCGTTGAATGGTGAGGTCGAAGGGGAGAAGCCCGCGACGGCTCAGGCAGAGGTTATCGCTGCTCATTCAGCGCCTGCTTAACGGCAGGCGCTCAAAGTTTGTAGCCGATCTGCCGCAACAGGTTCTTGCGCCATAGGATGTCGGCCTCGCCTTCAATGCCACGGGCACAGAAGCCATCCACCACGCCCAGGATCGCTCGCCCTTGATCTGTCTCAGCGAGAATCACTTCAGTCGGATTGGCCGTTGCACAAAAAATGCGGCACACCTCTGGAACCATTTTGACGGCGTTCAACACGTTTACGGGATAGAAGCCGTCGTCGAGGAAAATGATGAAGCTATGGCCAGCACCGATGGCTTGGGCATTGCTCCGGGCCAGTTCGATCATGGCGGTATCGGTGCCAGACCAGCGCACCAGGCATTTGCCGGAAGCTTCGCAAAAGGCCACGCCAAAGCGGATACCTGGCACGGCATTGACCAACGCTTCGTGGATGTCCTCGACGGACTTGATGAAGTGGGTCTGACCCAAAATGAAGTTGGTCGCTTCCGGCTTGTCGATTTTCAACGTGATGAGTTGCATCTCGAACGCCTCCTTTCACGATGACTGATAACACGTTAAGCATAGCTACTCATAAAACGTAGATCTTGAGCCTGGTGGTCACCCTGTGGCGAGGGGGCTTGTCGGAACGCCGCATCGCCCCGTTCGGCTGCGCAGCAGCCGTAAATCCGGACAGCTCGATTTGTCTGAACGAACACTGGGGGCCGCTTCGCGACCCAACGGGGGCAAGCCCCCTCGCCACAGGTTTGTGTTCGTCGCCGCTTTACCCGTTGCTGCTAGAACTTCGCATAGTTCAACGCATCGACAAAGGCCGAGCCTCCGATGCCAGTCAGTGACAGCAGCAGCGCCCGGATCAGCGGGTCTTCAGCGTAGCGTGAGAACGCGCCGGTGCTGAGCGTCGCGACCCGCTCGCGGATCATCTTGAACTTGCCGTAGCAGGGCGTCGTTTCAGGTGTTTGCAGCAGGTAGGCGTCAAGTCGTTGCAGTGCAAGCGTGCGGGATTTTTCTGCGGCACGGCGCAGCGATAGCGCTGAGACCAGCAGTACCAGCGCCGTCAGCAGGTAGGAAATGACCAGGCTGGGCGGTGTCGGCCAGTTATCGAACAGGCTGCTGCGCGATGCGAACAGGATCAACATGACCACCGTCGGCGCATAGATCAGACGGTTTACGGCCGAGGTGCGCTTGGCGATCAGTTGCAAATCCATCCACTCGTCGATGCACGGGTGCCGGAGCATGCCAAAGGTCTTCTTGTGCTCCATCTGCAAGCTGCCTGGCCAGATCGCATGATGTTCGCTGAGATGGCGGATGAATCGCGTCAGCAGCAGGTTGGCATCCATGACCCAGAACACCAGCACCTGGAAAACCAGCGCGGGGATCAGCCAACTCATCATCCACCACATCGATGCGCCGCGTACGGGCATGCCCTCCATGGGCCAGATGACAAACAACACACTGGTGACCACGACGTAAACCCACGTGGCGAGCATGGCCCGCAGCATTCGGGCGCCGAAGGAGCCGCAGACGCAGTGCTCACCCCAGAAGCGTGCAATGACGATCATCTTGCGCCCGTCCGTGCAAGCGGCCTGTGCCGGTGCACAGGACTTTGACCATTCGTCGCTGGCGGTCAGCAACGGGAAGAAAATCTTCAGCAGGCAGTGCCCCAGTTCGTTGCACCAGCGACGCAATGTCCAGCCTTTGCCCCGGCGAATCAAGCGTCGAACCTGTCCCCACAAGGTCATCTCGTATTTGCGCATGTGCAGGCGTAAATGGTACGCGGCTTCGATCTCGGTCCGGTTGATGCGCAGGTTGCGCCAGCCCCATGCCAGTGCCGAAAGGGAGATCAGCACGGCCAGCAATCGCAGTGCGACGGTGGGCCAGGCACTGATGCCTTCAAACAGGAACATCGGCTCACCCAGTCCGTTGTCCGTCAATGTGCTGCGCATCTGGTACGCCAACATCAGCGCGAGGATGAACATGACGAGAGGGACAACGATGTACCACGCCCGGGAGTCGTATAAGCCCGTACCCATGCTGTCTGTCGAGTCCTTGGCCATCGCCAGTTGCCTCGCGGAGCGCCGGGTCAGGTTCGAGGAAATGATCCCCAGCAATATCAGCACGAACGTGAACCAGAGAAACTCCGCATGCCAGAACCGCGTGGCGATGAATGCGCAGGCCGCCGCCACCATAAACAGCGTCATCGGCACGCCGCGAACCCAGGTTAACCGTGCGTCATGCTCATCTTTCGGGCCCTCGATCCGCCACCAGACAATGAACCCGCCGAGTATCAGCAGGGTGACGGTCAGTGGCCCGGCCCAGAAGAATGACTGGGCTTGCTTGAAGCGGTCGCGAATTGATTTGGAGGGTTCAGGGTAGGGCGGTGGTGAGGGATCTTGGAGGCAGCGCAGCGCCATGAGGTCGTGCGGACGTACGCCTCGATCGGACTGCGATTGGGTCGGTGCCTCGCAGCTTGCCGGGCGTGACGCGGTCAGCCGGCTCGCCAGGGGAATGAAGCCGCTGATCCCCACTTCATAGATGCCCGGCGAGAGCAGCTCCGATTTGGAATAGTCGAATTTTGCGCGTTTGGCGTCGAAGGATTGCGGCGCCAGCGCCGCCAGCACCGAGATGAACACCGCGCTTTGCAAGCTGTCGCGAAACGGCGGCACGTCTTGCTGCAGGGCGCGGGTCAGGGTGAGTCCATAGGGGGCGGCGAGTATCAGGTTGCGCGTGGTTTGCGCCTGGCCCCGTTGCAACATGCGGGCATCGAGGTCGGTGGAAAAGTACAGTTTGTACGGCATTCGACTCTTCAGCGCTTGCAGCACCAAGAGCTTGTCGTAGGCATCGACGCCCAGTACTCCAATCGCGCCAATGCCACTTTCGCCGTTGCGTCGATAGGCCGCATCCTCGCTGGCGATATGGTCGGCGAGGCGCCGCAGGTAGTCGAGCTGGGAGTTGCCGTCGGATTTCTCCAGCGGACTGAGATCAAGTTGGGTGGGGTCTTTGTTTTTACCGGGATCGGTACTGGCGCTTTTGTCGTTGCTCGCGGGCTCTTCCGGGAGGCGTCCGTCCAGGCCGCGTAGATAGCTGAAGCGCAAAATCCACTGATCGACCACATCCCTATGGTTTTTTTCGTCGCTGCCCAGGCGGGCATCCCTGGCCACCTGTGACTTGAAGCTTTCGATCAGTGCGCGGCTGTAGAAACTGTCCCACTCGGAAATCAAGGCGATACGGTGACCGCTGCGGCGAAGATCTCGGGTGCACGGTGAGCCGATCCGTCGCAGCTTGTCTTCGCTGCAACGCACCCCCGTGGCCGGGTCCACGCGGCGCAACTTCAGCTCTTCCAGCATCAATTGCGTCATGGTGCCGTCGTCGCTGACGGTGCGCAGCAACTTCATGGGTTGCCTGTTCGCCAGCGGTGGCGACAGCTTTTGGTACCCGCGATCCAGCGTCTCGTTATCGGCCGTGGCCAGCGGTGAGTAGATTTCTACATTCGGTGTGGCTTTGCCGATGTCCTGGTCCTGGAACATGTCGCGCAGGACGGTTGAGGTAGAAGGGCCGATGACCTTCAGGACAGCCGTGTCGGATGGCTCGGAACACGGTTTTGGAGCGCACGCCAACGCCATTTTGTTTTTCAGGGTCTCGCGTAGCGTTTCGAGCATCTGCAGCGGCGTTGAGCCGAGTGCGTCCTGTTTGAACCAGAACACAATAGTTCGGTCAGGCGGTGGTGGCGACCCTTCCAGGGCCGTCGGCGGATCGAAGGGATTGGAGACGAACACTTCATAGGGCGCGTCGACGAAAGCGGTTTTCTGCGGGGTATCCAGCGACAGGTTGGCGGCGAGTCTCAAGCAATGGATGTACTGTTCCTGGTCCGGCACGCGGTGGGAATTCTTGAACCCTGCCAGCAGCGCATAACGAATGCGCCGGCGCCGTTCGACTTCATCGGCATAAGGGCCGCCTTCGACCAGCGCCACCATGATGTCGGGCGCCGGATTTTCGCCGGACAGGGGAGAAATATCCGGGCTGCAAACATGCTCGGCATCCGGGTTCTTGCTGTCCGTGAGCTTCTTGCGATAACGCTCGACCGCGTCGAAAGGGTCTTGCCATAACCGGGCTTCGATGGGCAGTTGCGCCTGGAACTGTGCACCGATCGGCCGCGGTTCAAGGAACGGTTCGCGGTTGAGGGCGAACATCGATACCACCAGACTCAGGATGACCGCACTGCCTGGCAGCCAGAAGGCCAGGTTAGTGCCAGAACCCTTGTTGTCCATGGCCTGTGCCTCTTGTTCTCGGCCAACTGATTACAGTTATGTATAGACCCAATAACAGGGTTCAGCGCAAAGTCAGTGGCGGTAACATCCGTCATGCCACCTTTAAGGTCAAAAGAACCCGCCACTATGTACACAATCGGACTCATCGTTTACCCCGGGTTTCAGGTGCTGGGCCTGGCCATGTGCGCCACGTTCGAGTTGGCCAACATGGCCACCGACGAACCGGCGTACCACATTGCCTTGCTGTCCGAGCGCGGCGGTACGGTGCAGACCTCCGCCGGGTTTGGCGTGGAAACCACGGCGTTCGACCAGCGCTCGTTCGACACGTTGCTGGTGATGGGCGACAACCTGATCCGTCCGGTATCACCGGGCATGGTGGCGTTTTTACGCAACGCCAGCCGGACCACCCGGCGTCTGGGCTCGATTTGCACCGGCGCTATTGCGCTGGCCGAGGCCGGTTTGCTTGATGGCCGGCGCGCGACCACGCACTGGTGCCATGCCCCGGCGCTGCAGAAGGCGTACCCGAAGGTGAAGGTCGAGGAAGACCGGATCTTCATCAATGACGGCAACATCTGGACGGCTGCGGGCATGAGCGCTTGTGTCGATTTGGCACTGGCCCTGGTTGAAAGCGACCTGGGCGCGGAAGTGGCGCGGCGGGTAGCCCGGCAATTGGTGGTGTACCACCGGCGCGCGGGAGGACAGTCGCAGTTTTCGGTGATGCTCGAACTGGAGCCCAAGACCGATCGCATCCAGGCCGCGTTGGCCTATGCCAAGCAGAACCTGAAGTCCGCGCTGTCGGTCGAGGAGCTGGCCAGCGCCGCCAACCTCAGCCCTCGGCAGTTCAGTCGCGTGTTCCATGCCGAAACCGGCCAATCACCGGCCAAGGCCATCGAAAACCTGCGGGTGGAAGCGGCGCGTCTGATGATGGAAACCGGTCGGCACCCCATCGACGTGGTGGCGACCGATACCGGTTTTGGCGATCGAGAGCGGATGCGTCGGGCGTTTATCCGTGCATTTGGCCAGCCACCGCAGGTCATTCAACGCGCCAATCGTGGCTAACGTTCGTGATGTCCTAAAAGGTGGTGTATTCGACATTTCAGTCTAAATATTATTGGCGTAATTTTTATCTCGTTGAAGCCCATTTCTTACTGAGATCACCGCCATGACCCTCGTAAAAGCCGCCGCCGTCCAAATCAGTCCCGTTCTTTACAGCCGTGAAGGCACCGTCGACAAAGTGGTGCAGAAGATTCTCGAACTCGGTGAGCAAGGCGTGGAGTTCGCCGTGTTCCCGGAAACCATCGTGCCTTACTACCCGTACTTCTCGTTCGTTCAGTCGCCCTTCGAAATGGGCGCCGAGCACCTCAAACTGCTGGATCAGGCCGTGACTGTGCCGTCGTCCACCACGGATGCCATCGGCGCCGCCGCCAGACAGGCCGGCATGGTGGTGTCCATCGGTGTCAATGAACGTGACGGCGGTACGCTGTACAACGCGCAGTTGTTGTTCGATGCCGACGGCACCCTGATTCAGCATCGCCGCAAGATTTCCCCGACTTATCACGAACGCATGATCTGGGGCATGGGCGACGGCTCAGGCCTGCGCGCCACCGACAGCGCGGTAGGGCGCATCGGCCAATTGGCTTGCTGGGAACATTACAACCCGCTGGCCCGTTACGCCTTGATGGCCGACGGCGAACAGATTCACGCGTCGATGTACCCGGGGTCGTTTGCCGGCCCGCTGTTTACCTCACAAATGGAAGTCAGCATCCGCCAACACGCGCTGGAATCGGCGTGCTTCGTGGTCAACTCCACCGCTTGGCTGAACCCTGAACAACAGGCGCAAATCATGGCCGACACCGGTTGCCCCATCGGCCCGATTTTCGGTGGTTGCTTTACCGCGATCATCAGCCCGGATGGCGTGGTGCTGGGCTCGCTGACTGAAGGCGAAGGCGAGGTGATCGTCGACCTCGATATGGGCTTGATCGACAAACGCAAACGCATGATGGATTCGCGCGGCCACTACAGCCGTCCGGAACTGCTGAGCCTGCTGATCGACCGCACACCGACGAGCCATGTGCATGAACGCAGTGCACATCCGAAGTTGGCGGTGACCGATACCGTGGAGGAAATCAGTCGTTAAACGGCAGACACAAAAAGGGGACTTTGGAAGTCCCCTTTTGCTCGTCTGGCCTTACAGTTCCTGACCCAAAAAGATCAACGTATTGCCATGGGCCTCAGCTGCTGCGCGTTGGTTGTAGCTGTCGCGATGCGAGCAGTTGAAGCCATGTTCGGCCTCCGGATACACGACAATTTCCACGTTATCGTTGGTATCGAAACGCTCGGCGATTTTCTCCACAGCATCCAGTGGGATGTGGCTGTCCTGTTCACCGAAGTGCATCAGCAGCGGCACTTCGATTTCATCGGCCCGGTCCAGCTGATTCTGGATTCCGCCGCCGTAATAGGCGATGGCCACGTCCACCAGCCCATTGGCGGCGGTGTGGTACGAGAGCAAACCACCGAAGCAGTAACCAATCGAGGCGATCCCGCCGTCCAGGCCCGGCTGGGCTTTCAAGGCGTCAATGGCCAGTTCGATGTCGGCCTGTGCCTTGCCGACGTCAGTGGCGTTCATCAGCTCGACGGCGCGTTTCCAGCCGGCCTCGTCGTAGGTCAGTTCGATGCGGTGGCCGCTGCGCCAGAACAGGTCCGGTGCAATCACCAGGTAACCGTCGGCAGCGTATTGTTCGGCGACCGAGCGGATATGTTCATTCACGCCGAAGATTTCCTGGATCAGCACGATCCCCGGGCCTTTGCGGGTGTGCGGAATCGCTAGGTAAGCGCCGAATTTACCGTCGGCGCTGTCGATCTCGATCCATTGGGTGGTCACGCTCATGGTGGCTCCTGTCTACACAAGTGAGTGGGGTGAAGCTTATTTCGGCTGCGTGGCCTTGAAGCTTGGCAGAGACTGCATACGTTTCCACCATCCGTCGAAACCGTCCACCGAAAACACCTGCGGTGCATCCGGGGTCATGGCGATGTAGGCGCAGCCCGGTGCCAGGTAAAAGTCGCCGATGCTGGGTTCAAGACCTGCGATATAGGGATCGGTGCCTTTTATTTTCATCAGCTCGCGCAGTACCCGTTTCGAGTTCTCGATCCCTTTGCGTCGCGAATCTTCATTCTGCCCGCCAATGAAGTCAGGAAAAAGATGGTAGCCGAACACTTGCACAAGGTTGCCGTAGCCATAGGAATCATAAATGCCCTGGGCCATGTGGGTGCGCGCGCGGTCGTGGGCGTTGTCAGGGGTGATTGACGGACCTGGCAGCACTTCGTCCAGATAGGCCACGATCGCGCCGGTTTCGATCACCCGGAACCCGTCATGGTCAATGACGGGCACCTTGCCGAAAGGGTGACGCACCAAATGCTCTGGCAGGTGCGGCTCGCCTTTGATCACGTTGACCTACACCTGGTCGAAGTCCGCGTCTTTTTCCGCCAGCAGCATCTTCACGGTGCGCACATAAGTACTGCCGTCAAAACCGTAAAGGGTGAGACTCATGACGATTGCTCCACTATTGAACCGAAGGACGTTATCGAGTCCCTGGCGCTTCAGCGGTTATCGCGACGCCAGAAGACTCGAGCCAGCAGCGCATCGAGGCTGAGCTTGCCGGCACCCGAGAGCAACAGCGGCATAAAGGCCGCGAGGTAGATCAGCGGCAGTTTGAAGTTGCCGTGACCCTTGTTGCTGATGGCGTAACCCTGGGCAAGCTCACTCAATGTAGACCAATCGGCCGGCCAGTGAACGGCGGCGGTCGCGACGACCGTGACCACGATCAAAATGATCGCCGAGATCCGCGTTCCCAGGCCGACCAGTATGGCCAGGGCGCAGATCAGTTCGGCCCACATCGACAGTTCCCAGTTCAGCGAGGCTGGCACGTGGTTGAAGGGGAACGGGAAGCTGTCCTGAATATCGGCGAACCAGTTTTCGCCATTGAATTTTTCCAGTCCTGATTCGAAGAAATCCCAGGCGAGGAACACCCGCAGAGTCAGCGGCGCGATCCAGCTGCCGGCACGGTCGAGGTTCAGGTGCAGGCCTTTCACGGCCGATGAGAGTGAGGTGGTCATGGGCTTGATCTCCGTTCAGTCAGGGAGGTGGGGCAACGCAGTGCCCCACGCAAAGGGTTACTCACCGGCGCCGCATTTGCCTTCGCCACATTTACCTTCCGCCGGTTTTTCTGCCGTGTCGGCCTGGACCTGGCTGTAGCCGTGGGCCAGTTGCTTCATGCTGAATGCTTCGGACTCGGAGGCCGAAGCCACATTGGACAGGGCCAGGCCGCCAGCGATGATCAGGCCGAGGGTCAAGGAAGAAGTCGAGAGCTTGAACATGGTGATACTCCGTAGCATTGAGTGAGTTGAGCGCTTTGATCGGCGTGGCCAATCGACAGGCACAGTTCATCAAGCAGGTGTATCTGCGATGTGTCTTTGGTGTGGGGTTTTAGGGGCGGGGTGTGTCGGGAGGGGCGCTGTACACACTGTGATACGTAACCCCTGAAATTGCTCAGCTAGAACGCAACCCTGTAGCAGCTGTCGAGCCCCGGCGAGGCTGCGTTCGGCTGCGAAGCAGTCGTAAACCCTGTGCACGCGATTTACATGGACTACCGAGCCGCTTGGTTTCACGACTGCTGCGTCCGAACGCGGCCCGAGCCGAACGCAGCCTCGCTGGGGCTCGACAGCTGCTACAGGTAGCCAGTGTCTCGGTACAAAACTGTGATCCGGCCACGACCAACGGCGTCTAGCGTCTGTGTCCCCGCAATCCCATGGGGCGAGACTTCGGAACCCGGCATGCAAGCGCTGTTGAACGAGATCCTTGACGCAGTACGTCCCCTGATCGGCCAGGGCAAGGTGGCTGACTACATTCCCGCCCTCGGTACGGTGCCGGCCGATCAGTTGGGCATCGCGGTGTATGGCAATGACGGCGAACTGTATTGCGCCGGCGATGCCCATACGCTGTTCTCGGTGCAGAGCATTTCCAAGGTGTTCAGCCTGGTGCAGGCCATCGAGCACTCCGGCGAAGCCATTTGGACGCGCCTGGGTCACGAGCCTTCCGGCCAACCGTTCAATTCGCTGGTGCAACTGGAATTCGAGCGCGGACGCCCGCGCAATCCCTTTATCAATGCCGGTGCGCTGGTGATCTGCGACATCAACCAGTCACGCTTTGCCGCGCCGGCACTGTCGATGCGCGACTTTGTCCGTCGGCTGTCCGGCAACCCGCAAGTGATGGTGGACGGCAAGGTCGCCGAGTCCGAATACCAGCATCGCGCGCGCAATGCTGCGATGGCTTATCTGATGCAGTCGTTCGGCAATTTTCACAACGACGTCGAAGCGGTGCTGCGCAGTTACTTCAGCCATTGCGCGCTGCGTATGAGCTGTGTGGATCTGGCGCGGGCGTTCTGTTTTCTGGCCAACGACGGTTTCTGCAAGCACAGCGGCGAAAAGATCCTCACCGCCCGCCAGACCCAGCAAGTCAACTCGATCATGGCCACCAGCGGCCTCTACGATGAAGCCGGCAACTTTGCCTATCGCGTCGGTTTGCCCGGCAAGAGCGGCGTGGGCGGGGGGATTGTCGCGGTGGTGCCGGGGCAGTTCACGGTGTGTGTCTGGTCACCGGAGTTGAACACCGCCGGCAACTCCCTCGCGGGCATGGCCGCGCTGGAGTTGCTGAGTCAGCGGATTGGCTGGTCGGTGTTCTAGGTCAGCGCGGCAACGCTTCGACCCGGCTGCGCAAACACGCCAGCGTTTCATCGTCCAGCACCGTGGTGATGTCCAGGTGCTCTTTTGCCTGAAAGAGGTTCATCGCATCCCGGGTCTGTTTGCCGACGATGCCGTCGACGGGGCCGGGATGCCAGCCCAGGTACGTCAAGTAGGTTTGCGCCATACGGATTCTCAGGTCCGGCGTCCCTCCATAGGAGAACTTCTGATACGCCGCGCTGAGCCGCACGTCGTAGTTGTTGATCGCATAGTTGGGGCCGTTGTAGCGGCGTGCAAAGTTGGCCCAGTCCTTGGCCCGTAATGCCGCGACTGACCCGCCTTCGATCAACGTGCCAACGGTGCACAGCAGTTGTTGGTTTTCGGACTCGACCATCCGCTTGATCATCGTCTCGACATCCGCCGAATTTGTCTGCGCAAAATTGAACCCCATGATCTGCCCCAGCCCCCACGATGTACTTTGCAAGGCTGCGTTCCTGTTCAGGCCGACGGCCAGGTTCAGGCGGTCATATTGATGCGGCCCCGATGCGCCATAGTTGCCGGGGGTTTTGCTGCTGATATCCGGGTGTTGCGCATCAAATTTCTGGTGGGTCAGCCGACTGAATACGTGGCGCTCGTAAAGGATTTTCGGGCGGCGATCGGGATAGAACCCATTGCCGGAGGTTTCTACTGCCAAAACAGCCCAGAGTTGCGCGGCACTGACTTTGGCAAGGTCCAGCGCAGCCGCCAGACCTTCATCGTCAAGGGCCGCTCCATGGCTTGTGAATTCATCGCTCATGACGGCCTCCTTGGAAAACAGGAAACGCTGATGTACCTCTTTCAGCGTAGGAGGGCCGGGTGCAGGGCCGCCGGGTTTTCGATCACCGGTCAGGTCTGCGGTTAATGACGCTCCAGGGATTTTCCTATACATTTTCCGGCCGCCCACTGCATGGTGAAACCGCTTCATGTCTCTTGCGCTCGAACGTCTAGTCGCTGGCACGCCAATCCCTTTCGCCGGGAATCGTGTCTCTGTGGTCAGCCCCGAATTGGCCGCGCGCTTTCAGCCCGGGGACCATTTGCTGGTGGAGCAGGTCAGCGGCGAATTGTTGCTGATTCCGGTGGCTGACCAGCAAGCGGCGGCCATTGCAATCGAGCGTGCCGAAGCGGCGTTCAGCGCAATGTCCGCGGTCTCCGATCAAGCCATCAGCGAGTTCTTTGATCGCTTCGCCCAACGCCTGGAAGACCCTGCCTGCTGGGCTTTGATCGAAGCCGCCAACCGGGCCGACATCGAGCGGGCCAAGGCCCGTGGGCGTTCCACCACGCGGCTTCTGGCGGATGAACGCATGCGCCGCGACATGATCGCCGGCCTCAGGGCCTGGCGCGATGCGTCGGCCACGCGCGGCAAAGTGGTCAGTTGCATCGAGCATGACGGCTGGAAAGTCGAGCAAGTAGTCTCGCCGCTGGGCATCGTCGCTTTCGTCTTCGAAGGTCGACCGAACGTCTTCGCCGACGCCGCCGGTGTGTTGCGCACGGGTAACACGGCGGTGCTGCGCATTGGCAGCGATGCGTTGGGCACGGCGCAAGCCATCGTCACCCACGCGCTGAATCCGGCACTGAGCGACGCCGGGTTGCCGAGCGGCGCGGTGTCGCTGGTGGAAAGCGTCAATCATGCCGCCGGTTGGGCGATGTTCGCCGACCGGCGCCTGTCGCTGGCGGTGGCCCGTGGTTCGGGTCGTGCGGTCAGTCAACTGGGCAGCATCGCCCAACAAGCCGGCACGGCCGTCAGCCTGCACGGCACCGGTGGCGCCTGGCTGATCGCCGACAAGGACGCCGATACCCAGCGCTTTGCCGCGGTGGTGCGCAACTCGCTGGATCGCAAAGTCTGCAACACGATGAACGTCTGCCTGATTCACCGTGACCGTGTCGCGCAATTGCTGCCGCTGTTCCTCGACGCGCTGCAACAGGCCGGCACCGTACGCGGACAGGGCTGCAAATTGCACATCGTCGAAGGTAGCGAGCCGTACTTGCCGACCGATTGGCAGACCGCAAGCGTTGAGGTGTACCGCGCCGATGGCTATCAAACCGAAGCGTTGGCCGAACCGCTGCCCGAGGATCAGTTGGGCCGCGAGTGGGAATGGGAAGAAACCCCGGAAGTCAGCCTGAAGATTGTCGATGACCTGGACAGCGCCATCGCGTTGTTCAATCGCTATAGCCCGCAGTTCACCGTGTCGCTGATCAGTGAAGATGCCGCGGCTCAGGAACGCTTCTACAACGCGGTCAACGCACCCTTTGTCGGTAACGGGATTACCCGCTGGGTCGACGGACAGTACGCGCTGAACAAGCCGGAACTGGGTCTTTCGAACTGGGAAAGCGGTCGCCTGTTTGCTCGCAGTGCGATTCTCTCGGGAGATGGGGTGTTCACGATCCGCAGTCGCATGACCCAGACGGATCTGTCGGTCAAACGCTGATCCAGCACCACGACCCCAGTCAACGGCCGCACTATACTTAATGTGCGTCCGTATGGGCGCGGCGAGCACTCCAAAATGAATCAGATGTCCATAACGCTCGCCTGAGAGTCAGAAGGCTGCACAGCCAATGGATGGGCAGTGCATCTGATGACGGAGAGAGGGTTACACCATGAAACTTCATTCCTTTCAACAATACTCTCATGATCTGGAAAGGGGCGTTCACGACACGTGGATTACCGCGAGGGTGAAGTCAGCCCTGGCAATGGCTGAACCAAGCCTTGGCCTGCAAATCCATGTCAAAACCCACGGGGGCACGGTGGCATTGAGCGGTCGTGTCAACACCCATAAACAGTGTGAGCAGGCTGTTGCTCTGACCCGTTCGGTTCAGGGGGTCGTCGACATCGATGCCAAAGACTTGCTGACTCACGTGTTCACGCCCGGCAGTATTCCAGAACCCCCCAACGCCGAAGAGAGCGCTGAAATTCGGCCACAATCTTCAGCAAAGATGGACGATAAATAACCCAGTCGATCGTGTCAGTGCAGCGCTCCCGTGAGCCGGGAGCGCTGCGTCGATCGTCTATCTGCCAATGGATACACGCTTCAGGCTGCTGCTTCTATGGCTCGGGCTTGAAGGGCGCAGGTATCCGGATACTCGGCGAGCGCGACAAAACGGTGGCTGTTGGCATCCAGGGCGTCGACCGAACCGGTCTCGATGTCGTAGACCCAACCATGCAGATTCAACAGGCCTTTCTCCTGAGCCAGGCGCACGCTCGGATGCGTCTGGATATTGGCCAGTTGCGCAATGACATTCTCCCGCACCATTGAACTCACCTTCGCCGCTTCACTGGCGTGAGGGCGGGATTCGTTAATGACTTTCGCTGACTCGGCGTGTTGCAACCAGCCGCTGACGGCGGGCAGGTGGTCCATGCATGTGCACTTGGCGACGGCGGTCATGGCGCCGCAGTCCGAGTGCCCGCAGATCACAATATCGGTGACGCCGAGCACCGCGACCGCATATTCGACCGTGGCCGACACACCGCCGGGGTGAGGGCTGTAGGAGGGCACGATGTTGCCGGCATTGCGGATCACAAACAGTTCACCGGGTTCTTGTTGGGTCAACAGTTCTGGCACGACACGGCTGTCGGAACAGGTGATGAACAGTGTGCCCGGATTCTGGGTGGTAGCCAGGTGTTTGAACAGGTCGGTGCGTTGCGGAAAGGCGTCTTTCTGGAACTTCAAAAAACCTTCGATGAGCGCTTTCATGGCGATGTCCTCATACGTGAATCAAATGATTATTTTGTAGCAGCTGCCGAGCCTGCGAGGCTGTGGCGAGGGGATTTATCCCCGTTCGGCGGCGAAGCCGTCGTAATCCATTGGATGCGGAGTGGTTGGAAAAACAGGGGCCGCTTCGCAGCCCAACGGGGATAAATCCCCTCGCCACAGCCTCGCAGGCTCGGCAGCTGCTACGGATATAGCGTCGTGGTGCGGGCCGGTATCCACTTAGAAAGGACGCAGCGGCAGGAATTTGCCGTCGAGAGTGATCACCGCGCGGGAGCCGCCTTCCGGGTCTTCGACTTTCTTCATATCGAGCTTAAAGTTGATCGCACTGATGATGCCGTCGCCGAATTGCTCATGAACCAGGGCTTTCAAGGTGGTGCCGTAAATCTGGATCATTTCGTAGAAGCGGTAGATGGTCGGGTCGGTCGGGACACCCGAGAGGCTGCCGCGTAGCGGGATGACCTGCAGGCGGGCCACGGTGTCGGCGTCCAGGTCCAGTTTTTCGCCAATCACTTTGGCGGCGCTTTCCGGCAGCGGGTGCTGACCGAGCAGGGCGGCAGTGACGTAGGCCAGACCGAGGCCGGTGCCGTCGGTCAGGTCCTGCCAGGACAGGCTTTTGCGCGCTTTTGCATCGAGGATCGACGTGGTCAGGGCCAGGCTTGGGTCGTTGTAAGCGTGGGACTGTTGCATGGTGTTTCTCCTGTCGGGAGTGATGTTGCTTGGGTGTGGAGCAATCTTCTGCTGATCGATCCATAGCGTCCAAGACCGATATACAATGCGGCGCATAAGCACAGCCTATAGATGGTGATTCCCCATGCTGCTCCGACATTTGCGCTATTTGCTGGCGGTCGCCGATCACGGCGGTTTCACTCGCGCCGCCGAGGCGCTTCACGTCTCGCAGCCGACCCTGTCCCAACAGATCCGGCAACTGGAAGAAACCCTGGGCGTGAGCCTGTTCGACCGAACCTCGCGCACGGTGAAACCCACCGATGCGGGAGAGGCCTACATCGAATGTGCTCGTCGGGTGCTGGTGGAACTGGAGGCCGGCAAACGTGCGCTGCATGACGTAAAGGACTTGTCCCGCGGCACCTTGCGGCTGGCCATGACCCCAACGTTCATGGCGTACCTGGTGGGGCCGTTGGTGCGCGATTACGTGGCGCGGTATCCGAACATCCATCTACAGATTTTCGAGCTGTCGATGGATGACATCGAGGCCGGGCTGGTGGATGACTCACTGGACATCGCCATCGCGTTTACCCAGGTCAGAAATGCCGACATCGAGTCTATCCCGGCGTTTACCGAGACGTTGGGCGTCATGGTGGGGCGCGATCACCCGTTATACGAAAGCCAGGTCGCGTTGTCCGCGCAAGAGGTCGCGCAATTGGAATTTGCGCTACTGGCCCCCGACTTCGTTACCCGCACCCGCATTGATGAGTACTTTGCCCAGGAGCAGATCACGCCGAAGGTGGTGATCGAGGTCAACTCGGTGAGCACCTTGCTGGAAGTCATTCGGCACACCGCCATCGCCACCATCCTTCCGGAGCCCATTGCTACCGAGGGTCGGGCGTTGCGCAAGATCCCGTTGTTGGGGGAGGCACCCAAACGAGGGGCCGCGCTGCTTCGACGCAAAAACAACTATCACAGCGCCGCGTCGGTGGCTTTTATGGAACTGGTGTTGGGTGCAGCTGCAGGTGAGTCGACGACCTCAGTCCTCTATTAATTGGCACACCCCATTGGGTGCCTTGCCAGTGGAGGACACCGTGACCGAGTCGTCATCGGAGAGGAGGATCGAGATGACGACGCCCGAACCCCTGGCTTCGAAACGGCGATCGTCAATGGCTTTGGTCTCGGCTTCCTTGCTGTTGATCAACACCGGTCCGTCCTGATCCGCGTGGACGATGATTTTGCCTGGGCAGTCCGCATCGAATAACGGAACGCCGATGATGCTGTTTGCATGGGCAGCACTGGCCATTACGAGTAACAGCAAGCCTGTCAGTTGTATGTTCATCACAAACCTCCAATGATCCAGTGCACACGGTTAACGATAGCGTTGTTTGGTGAGCACGAGACAAACAAAAAGGCCCCGCTCGATGTGACGAGCGGGGCCTTTTTGATGGGGGGTGGAATGAAACCCCTGGGAGGTATCAGGAGAACCGGTCAATCACCCGAACTTCGTTCTGGTTCTGCATCGAGGCCCATGCCTGTTTCAGCGTTTGCAGAACATTACCGATGAAGTTCTTGTCAGCCGCGGCTTTCTTGCCGACATAGCCTTGGCCGCGACGGTACATCTTCAGTCGGGCGAGCAGGTTCTGGTTGTTCTTGTCGAACTCCGCTTCATGGGCGTGAGGCGACAGGCAGTCGATCTGCACCTGGCCCGACTTGCTGATCCACAGAATATGGCTGTCATGGCTGTCTTTCTGCGCAGCGAACAGATGAGCCAGTTCATCGATAGTAGGTTGATTGTTCAGATTCATAATAAGCCCCTTGACCATTTGGTGATCTTTCAAAGTTGATTCGCTAATACAGGTAGCCCATCGGTTAGTTGATCCCTGGCACCGAAACCAGGACGTCAGCGGTCGGCCGCCAAATTGACGGGGTCCCGCGTCTGTTGCATGTAGTCGTGTTGAATAACTGCTACGCAATAGCGTCACAACGAGGAGAAGCGGCGAAAACCTTCTGGCCACTGCCGACATTTTCAGGGTCGGCCACAAGCTTCATGAGGATTGATCGCCAGCGCTTCTCGTCCTTGTACTGGACGTTCAGGCCAGGTCAGCTTCTTCAATCTGCCTTGTGGGCAGCGTGTATCCGGGAAAAACAGCTCGGCGGTCAGACGAGCTTGCTCAAACGTGTTGCCTGTTCTCCCGATCGGGGAGACGTCTGCATCATGCAAGGGCAAATCGGAGGCGTCAACGGTTTTGTAGTGATTATTTTTGGTCACTACATATTGTCGGACAAAGTCGTTTGGAATTAAAAAGTGGAATTGGAAAGCGCCAGTCAGGACGATGGCAACGATGTCTGGAATCGGTAAACGGTGCAGGGATAACCGTCTACCGGCAGCTGATGCAGGGTGAACTCGCCATGGGTGAGATCAGCCAAGACCCGGGCCCAGAACCGCTGCGCAGGCTGATTCACGTCGAGGTGGAAAATTTGCCATTGACCGGGGAGCCGGCTCAAGAGGGTGGAAACGACAAACTTCGCGACGCCTTGGCCACGAAAGCGTCGACTGACAAAGAAGTAGCCGATGTTGTACTCGGCGCCGTGAAGATGGGTTTCGTCATCCACCGTCACGAAGCCGGCCAATTCTGCGTCGACCTTGATCAGAAACGGCCTGGTTGCGGGGTTGCGCCAGTAACCCGGTTTGGGCTGAGCGTTGAAGAAGCCATGCTCACCGAGCTTCAGCGGCAACCACTCGCTGAAGTCATACAGGTAGAACTGCATCAGGTTTTCAATCGTTTCCAGTTCGTCGCGTTGGGCGGCGTGCAGTTCGATCAAGGGCATGCGGATTGGCTCCTGATGCGCGGGCCATCCTTGGCCCAAGTGCGATCACTCAGTGGGGGCGAAATCGTATTTCCCACCTTTTTTCAGTGCGGCTTGATAGGCCGGGCGAGCCTGAAAGCGATCAATCCAGGCCGCTATATGAGGATAGTTGCCGAGCTTGCCTTGGGCTCTGGCGATCTCGCCGATAAAACTCATCTGGATGTCGGCGGCGCTGAATTCATTGCCCAGCAGGTAATCGGACTGGCTCAGAGCTGTGTCGAGGTAGCTCAGGTAGTTGGCCACCTCCGAATTGATCCGCGGATGCAACGGCGTGCCGGCTTCACCGAGCCGTCTCACGTACAGGTTCAACATCAGCGGCAACATCGCCGAGCCTTCGGCGAAATGCAGCCACTGCACGTATTCGTCATAGGCGGGGGTGGATGGATCGGGTTGCAGGCGACCGTCGCCATGGCGGCGAATCAGGTAGTCGATGATCGCCGAAGACTCGATCAGTTTTTGCGCGCCGTCTTCGATGACCGGTGATTTACCCAGGGCATTGATCGCTTTCAATTCCGGCGGTGCCAGGTTGGTCTTCGGGTCGCGCTGATAGCATTTCAGCTCGTAAGGGATGGCCAGTTCTTCCAGCAACCAGAGAATCCGCTGGGAGCGGGAGTTGTTCAGGTGATGCACGATAATCATGGTCGATGCCTTATCAGAAAATGGGGCTGTTGCTGGGCTTGAAGAACACTAGACCCTTTTGGCTCGCCCGAAGTGCCCTCAAGCCTTGCTCGCCGGTTTTGCCGCGCGTTTGGTGCCCGTCGAGGGCTTGCGTTTGGCGGGCTTGCGTTTGTTTTTCCACGGTGTGGCACCGCGCCCGGCGGGGCTTGCCGGTCCGCTGATGGTCAGGCTCAGGCCGGCGCAACGGGCGACCTGTTTGCTCATCCATGCGGCCTGCTTGGTGACGAACTCTTCCAGACTCATCTCGCCGCTCTGCACCATGTCCAGCGCCTGCTCCCAGATTGCCGTGGTCCCGGGGTCGGCGATGGCACGCGGCACGGCATCGATCAGGCTGAACGCGGCCGGGGTGGCGGCCAGGGCCTTGCCGTTCTTGATCAGATAACCACGGTCGAGCAGGCCCTGGATGATCGAGGCGCGGGTCGCTTCAGTGCCGATGCCGGTGGTGTCCTTGAGTTTCTGCTTGAGCAGAGGATCTTCCACCAGTTTGGCGACGTTCTTCATCGCCTTGATCAGATCGCCTTCGGTGAACGGTTTGGGCGGTTGCGTCCAGAGGTCCTTGAGCTTCACGTCGGCCACCGCGCAGTCACGTCCTTCGGCCAATGCCGGCAGCGTTTGCGGCGCCGGTGCTTCGCGGCCCTTGGCTGGGGCGAGGGCCTCGGGCAGGGCGCGCTTCCAGCCGGGCTCGACGATCTGCTTGCCAACAGCACGCAAGGCTTCACCGGCGCAGTTGAAGTCGGCCTGGGTCCGGTCGTATTCATGGTTGGGCAGAAACTGCGCCAGATAACGTGCGCGGATCAGTGTGTAGACCGCCCGCTGCTTGCCCACCAGCCGCTCGAGGTTCTTCGCCGCAGCGGTGGGGATGATGCCGTGGTGAGCGCTGACCTTGGCGTCGTTCCAGGCCCGTGAGCGGCGCTGAGGCTCCAGGAAATCGTTCAAGGGGTTCAGTGCCGGATCAGCCTGCCTCAGCGCGGCCAGAATGCCCGGTGCTTCGCTGTGCTGACTCACGGGCAGATACCCGCAGTCGCTGCGTGGATAGGTGATGACCTTGTGGGTTTCGTACAGGGCCTGGGCGATGTCGAGGGTTTCCTGGGCGCCGAGCCCGAGCTTCTTCGAGCAGACTTCCTGCAAGGTGCCCAGATCGAAGGGCAGGGGTGCCACTTCGCGCATCCGCTCGGTGCGCAGTTTGATCACCCGGGCACTCGCCGCACTGCCAATTGCCGCCGCTGCATTTTGCGCCAACGCCTGATTCAGGCAGCGATCCTGATCGTCGCAAACCTCGGAGGCAGCACGCCACTGGGCGGTGAACGCGGTGCCGTCGTGCAGTAGTTGCACATCGATGGCCCAATAGGCGACCGGCACGAAATCGGCGATGCTGCGGTCGCGATCCACCACCAGGCGCAGGGTCGGCGTTTGCACCCGACCGACCGGCAATACGCCCTGATAACCGGACTGGCGCCCCAACAGCGTGAACAGCCGACTCATGTTCATCCCGATCAACCAGTCGGCCCGGGAACGCCCGAGTGCCGAATGGTAAAGGCTAAAGGTCTCGGCCCCGGGCTTCAGGGCTGCCAACGCCTTGCGGATCGACGCATCGTCCAGCGCCGACAGCCATAGCCGCTGGATCGGCCCCCGATACCGGCAATGCTCCACCAGTTCCCTGGCGATCATCTCGCCCTCACGGTCGGCGTCGGTGGCGATCACCAGTTCGCTGGCCTCGCCAAGCAGCCGTTTGACCGCTTTGTACTGGCTGGCCGTGCGCGGTTTGACGGTCATCTTCCACTTCTCTGGAATGATCGGCAGATCCGCCAGCACCCAGCGCTTGTAGCGCGCGTCATAGGCGTCCGGCGGCGCGGTTTCCAGCAGATGGCCGATGCACCAGGTCACCGTGACGTCCGTTCCCAGCCAGCAGCCGTCGCCACGACGCCTGGCGCCGAGGACGGCCGCAATGTCTTTGGCCTGGGAAGGTTTTTCACAGAGGTACAGCCGCATAACCACCATCGCTCATCAACTGTCGAGAGGCGGACAGAATGGCGGCTGATGAGCGATGGGGCAATCTTTATCTGTATGGATGTACAGTCGGTGCGTTGCGATTCATTGCACAGGCTCCTCAGTAGTTCAGATTAACCACCGGTTGGTCCAGCTTCGCCCCGGGCTCTCGCCTGAGAAGGGTCAGCAACGCTGCGGTAATGACGTTCACATCATTGTCGAAGCCTCCGTGGGAAGTATCCTTTTTGGTGCCCGCGCCGTAGTTCATTTTTGGATCGTTGAAGATATGCAGGGTTTGCGCGAATGCTTCCGGAAGCCCGCGACCCGTCGCGGCAAACCCGGTCGGAATGGTTTTCCCAAAGTAAAACTGGTTCCACTGTTCGGTCATGTTTTTGGCGGCGATGTTCCACTCCGCCAGATCGGGATTGCTGAAGTCCTGGCACTGCTTGTCCAGGCTTTTGGCCATGCCCAGCAGCGGCATGCGTTGCAGTTCTTCATAGGCACGGGAAACGAGGTACAGCAGGGATTTGTGGTACACGCCGATGACGTTGTCATCCTGTTCACGACTGTCGGACATGAGGTGAATGTGGAAATCTTTGCGCTTGAGGCCTCCACCTTCGATGACTTTGCGGTAGGTCTGGTTGGCGAAATCGAGGGTGCAGGCCGGGGCCATCAGCGTCGACGTTTCGGTGGGCAAACCCCTGGCCCACAGCAGTTGAATCAAGTGGCCATTGATCAGAGAGCCCGCGGAATGGCCGATCAGGTGCAGCTCGACGTTCTTCTTGCCCATGTCGGCGACCAGGTTTTTCAGCGACTCCGCCATTTCCACCAGGCCGCGCGGGGTAAAGCCGACCACTGCGGCGGCTTCGGCGTTCTGTTTCATCTGACTCCACTGGTCGCCGCCGGGTTTTTTGGTCGCCAGTTCCAGCGTGCGATCAAAGCCTTCCACGGCTTTGTCCTTGATGGCCTTCAATGCATCGCTGATGCTGCCGGCTTCGGGAAATAGTCCAGGCAGGGTGTCCTGGACGATATCCGCCAGCGTCTCGAGGGCCCCGGTGCGCCAGGTGACAAACAGCGGATAGATGCCGTTTTCAAGGAAGTAGGGCGCCATCGCACAGATTCGATTGATGGAATCCTGCTCGGAATTGAGCCCGCCGTGGGCAATGACGGCGATACGCAGCACAGGGGGTTTGTTTGCGGCCGGCAGCTTGTCGTACCAGGCGCGAGGCGCCTCGTAGACGATGCGCTTGACGCCCGCCCGGACGTTTTCCACATCGGTAAGGCGAGGGCCGATGCTGCCATTGTTTTCCATCACGATGGTCAGGCCATAAGCCTGATCCTTGGTCAACAGCGGCGGCCCTTTGCGATCGGGCTCGCAGGCGCTGGCCGTGAACAGGGAAAACCCTTCGCGCTTGGCGCTTGAGCTCGACAGCGCGCTACGAAACGGTGATTGAGCACCGTTGCGGGAGCCTGAAGGGCGTGCGTTTTTCGATAGCGCGCCGCGTTCGATCGGCACCCCGAGGGCCACGGTCCAGGCGTCGGTGCCATTGGCCAGCCAGTCCTCGAACGTCAGGATGGCGAAGCCGGAAAATCCCCAGTCGGTTGACCAGGAATTCTGCACGATGAACCCCTGACTGGTGTACCCGATCAAGGCAAAGGCGTGACCGCCCTCACTGGCTGCCGGCCATTTGATGACGGGCAGCTGAGACATGCTCTGGAACTCCACCGCCGGCTGTTTTTTGCCTTTGGGCCGCATCAGTGCCCAGCCCTGATGCACATTGGCAGAGACGAAAAGCGCGCCGGCCTCATACAGCGCCGCCATCATGGCGGTGACATCGTCCTTCTCGACGCGGTAGTAAACCCCCAGCGGCCGCGTCATGGCGTCCATCGCCCAACTCTCCGCCGGTGCTTCAAAGGCCGGAACCGATCCGTCCGGCTTGACGGTATAGGGCCACAGTTCCTGCGCGCAGACGCCGTGTTTGTGCCAACCCTTCAACGCGCCACGACAACTGGAACCCACATAATCCTCGCCTGGCCATTCATCATAGAGTTTGGCCAGATGATAAAGCTGGCGCGGACTCGTTTTGGTGGAGGCCCTGTCTCGCCGCCACAACAGAAAATTGACCACCGCCGCCAGTCCGAACCCGGTGCACGCGCCTTCGCTGCCCTGGTAGAGCACCATGTTTTTGTCCAGGTAGCCCGAGAGTTCGGAGGCAATGTCCTTGTCGGCGGGCCAGGAGGGCGGCAGTGACTGGACGCGAGGGGTAAAAATGCGGTCGCGCAGATCAAGGCGATCCGGACGAGCGTCGAGGGTGATGATCTTTTGATCGAGCGAAAACTGTGTGGCGGGCATGGTGAGGCCCTCAGGTTTCTGAGACTCAAATCCCCACGCCATGCCACGACTGCCTGTCTGAGCAGTAGGGAGGTCAACGGTCCTATTGATCGTAGACGATGTTTCACCGACTTCGAGTGTTTGCCCTGCTTAAAGCGGCATTTCGCTCTTGATCCAGTCCAGAATCGAACCGTGACGCGGCACCCAGCCCAGTTCCGCACGTGCACGCTTGGCGATCACCCGGCTGTTGGTACCGAAGGTGTAATGCACGTGCATCGGGTCCCAGTGCTGTTCTGCTTCTTCCACCGACCACGACTGGACCGGGCCCAGCTCCAAGAATTCCGGGTTATCGGCTCGGCCGCTGGGTACTTTCCGCATGCTCACCGCCGCGTACCTCGCCCGCATGGGCACGCCGCAATCGCCTGAAGATCGCGCTCACACCGGGCCGCGGCCGGCGAGGGGGCTCGTCGGAACGCCGCATCGTCCCGTTCGGCTGCGAAGCCGTCGTGAGTGCAAAATCTGGGTTATACCTGAAAGTCGTGGTCTCAGGTTTTGGGGCTGCAGCGCAGCCCATCAGCATCATGAGGAACGTATTTCATGAAAAGCACCGGTCCTAGTCCTGTCATCACCATCGCAGAGCAGCCGGGCTGCCTGCTTGTAAAGTTTCACGGTATCCAGGTGGCCGCGTCCGCACGGGCGCTGGTGTTGCTTGAGGCCAACTATCCTCCGGTGTATTACGTACCGCGGGAGGATATCGATGAAAAGTACTTTGCCCGCACCGATCACACGAGTTATTGCCCCTACAAAGGCGATGCCAGCTATTTCAGTCTGCAAGTCCCGGGACATGAGGGCGCTAACGCGGTGTGGAGCTATGAAGACCCCAAAGTGTCGGTAGAGCAGATTCGCGGGTACATGGCGTTTTATCCCGATCAAGTCACGTTTGAGGTGCTCAAAGACGTTGAGTGAGGGGCGCTTTCCAGGCACACATGTGTAGCGAGAGGGCGGTGGATCAAGGGCCGACCTGTGTTTTGTTTTTTGTGTGCATATCCGTTTCTGCGGTAACGGCGGCTATTGGTTCCGCCCTTACGGCGGGTCACTTGGAAGAGCCCCAAGTAACCAAGGGCTCTTGCCCCGTTCGTTCGGTGCCTCGCTGTGGCTCGGCATGCCCTCGCTCCGGTCCTGCTCCGTGGGCCCGCCGCCATCGGCCATCCATGGCCGGGGGCGGCTAACCCGGCATCCATGCCGGGTTGCCCACTGCGCAGAACCGGAACGAAGTCTCTCGAGGGGGCGGTGCATCAAGATCAAAAGCTGCAGGCGAGCTAACGCTCGGCCTGTTGAGTGGTGAAGAGCGAAAGTTGGACGCCGATCTGCTTTATGTGGGAGCGGGCTTGCTCGCGAAGCTATTGATCTTGCCGTTGCTGTTGCTGTTGCCGTTGCTTTGGCTTTTGATTTTGATCTGTTGCCCCTTTCCCAGAGGCCGAACGCAGGCGTTGCGCAGGGGGCACCGCGGCAGGGATGCCGCGGTAGCCGCCCCCGGCCATGGATGGCCGATGGCGGCGGGCCCCCGGAGCAATGCCGGAGTGAGGGCATGCCGAGCCTAGGCGAGGCACCGAATGGCGGGGCAGAAGCGCTTTGGTTACTTTCCGCCGGGCCGCGCAGGCTTTTCGAAAGTGACTCGCTGTAAAAGCGAAACCGCCAGCCGCCATCACCGCAGAAACGGATATGTACCCCAACCTTGCGCTCAACTCATCGAACAGCATCCACCAGCGTGGATTCATCAATCTGGCTAATCGAGGTCACCCCGGTCAAGGTCATGGCGACGCGCATTTCCTTGGCGAAGATATCGAGCATATTCTCCACCCCGCGTTGACCATCGGCGGCCAATGCATAGGCCATGGAACGCCCCAGCAATACGCCTTTTGCGCCTAGCGCCAACATCCGTACGACATCAAGTCCCGAGCGGATTCCCGAGTCGACCAGCACCGTCAAATCATTACCGATGGCTTGCATGATGGGCGGCAATGCCCGGGTGGTGGAGAGCACGCCGTCCAACTGTCTCCCACCGTGGTTCGACACGACAATGCCATCCGCGCCAAAGCTGACCGCGTCCCGGGCATCCTGAGGATCGAGAATGCCTTTGATGATCATCGGGCCTTTCCAGAACTCACGAATCCACTCCAGATCGCTCCAGCTGATTGAAGGGTCGAAGTTATTGGCCAACCAGCCCATGTAGTCTTCGAGGGTGACGGCTTTGCCAAGGTACTTCGAGATATTGCCCAGGTCGTGTGGACGCCCCATGAGGCCGACGTTGAATGCCCAGTCGGGTTTGGTCATGGCCTGAAGCATTCGCCGCGATGATGCAAAAGGGCCTGACATGCCCGAGTGTGCGTCCCTGTATCGGGCGCCGGGCGTGGGCATGTCCACGGTAAACACCAGGTTTTTCACACCGGCGGCCTTCGCCCGCTCCAGTGCATTTTTCATGAAGCCTCTGTCCTTCAACACATACAGCTGAAACCAGATGGACTGCTGGCTTTGTGCCGAGACCTCTTCGATCGAGCACACCGAAACCGTCGACAGGCACAGTGGAATGCCTTTATTTTCCGCCGCTTTAACCGCCTGCACTTCACCACGGCGGGCGAACATGCCCGTCAGGCCGACCGGCGCCAATATGATCGGCATGGAAAGTGGTTGATCGAAGAGGGTGGTTTCAAGGCTCAGGGTTTCGACGTTTTTCAGAATGCGCTGACGCAGGCTGATGCCGGTCAGATCAGCGCTATTGGCCCTCAGCGTATGCTCTGCATAAGCCCCGCCATCAATGTAATCAAACAGAAAACGCGGGAGTTTGCGACGTGCTGCCTCGCGATAGTCAGATGCGGATGAAATGATCATGGTGCCTCGGTCTGTGGAATGGCGGGGCTGCCGATGTCGTTGAGCTTACCTGTGGCGAGGGGATTTATCCCCGTTGGCCTGCGCAGCAGGCCTAAACCAGCCGCCTCGGTGTGTCAGAACAATCGAGTCGGCTAGATCGGGGTCGCTTCGCGACCCAACGGGGATAAATCCCCTCGCCACAGGGGATGGTGGTGAGCTCAGTTGGTATCCAGGTCCACGTTCTTGGTCTCACGCAAACAGATCATCCCGACGACAAGGCTCACCCCGGTAATCACCACCGGGTACCACAGCCCGTAGAAGATGTCCCCGGTGTACACCACCAAGGCAAACGACACCGTTGGCAGGAAACCGCCGAACCAGCCATTACCGATGTGGTACGGCAGGGACATCGAGGTGTAGCGGATGCGGGTCGGGAACAGTTCGACCATCAGCGCTGCCAGCGGGCCGTAGCACATGGCGCTGATGATGATCAGCGCCACCATCAACGCCACGATCATGGACTTGTTGACCTGCTGCGTATCGGCTTGTGACGGATACCCCGCCAGGGTCACGGCGCCACGCAGGGCCGCTTCATCGTAGCCTTCGAGTTTCACTTCACCAACGCTGACCTGCACGGCGCTGCCGGCCGGTGCCGCTTCGCTGTTGTAGGGAAGGCCCTGTTTCACCAGGAAGGTTTTGACCTTGTCGCAAGGGCTATCAAATTTCGCCTTGCCCACCGGGTCGAACTGGAAGGTGCAGGTGGCCGGGTCCGCCAGCACGGTGATCGGTGCCTGACGGCTGGCCTGGTCAATGGCCGGGTTGGCGTAGTGGGCGATGGACTTGAAGATCGGGAAGTACAGTGCAGTCGCCAGCAGCAGGCCGATCATCAGCACCGGTTTGCGCCCGACTTTGTCCGATAGCCAGCCGAAGAAAATGAAGAACGGTGCGCCGATGATCACGCTGACGATCAGCAGGCTGTTGGCCAGGGCCGGGTCCATTTTCAGGAACTGGGTGAGGAAGAACAGCACGTAGAACTGCGCCGCGTAGAAGGTCACGGCTTGCCCGGCATTGATGCTGAACAGGGCGATCAGTACGACTTTCAGGTTTTCCCATTTGCCGAAGGAATCGCGCAGTGGCGACTTGCAGAGTTTGCCTTCCTCTTTCATTTTCACGAACGCCGGCGACTCGTGCAGGCTCATGCGAATCCAGGTCGAGATGCCCAGCAGAATGATCGAAAACAGGAACGGAATCCGCCAGCCCCAGACTTCGAACTGGTCACCGGTGAAGTAGCGGCAACCGAGCACCACCAGCAGCGACAGCAGCAAGCCGAGGGTTGCGGTGGACTGAATCCAGCTGGTGTGGAAACCGCGTTTACCCATCGGTGCGTGTTCGGCCACGTAGGTGGCAGCGCCGCCGTATTCACCGCCCAGAGCCAGGCCCTGAAGCATGCGCAGCAACACGAGGATGATCGGCGCGGCAATGCCGATGCTCGAGTAGGTTGGCAGCAGTCCGACGCAGAAGGTCGCCAGGCCCATGAGAATGATGGTCGCAAGGAAGGTGTATTTACGCCCGATCATGTCCCCCAGCCGGCCGAACACCAAGGCGCCGAACGGCCGCACGATGAAGCCGGCAGCGAAGGCCATCAGCGCAAAAATGAACGCCGTGGTGTCGTTGACCCCGGCGAAAAACTGTTTGCTGATCACCGCCGCGAGGGCGCCATAGAGGAAAAAGTCGTACCACTCGAAGACCGTCCCGAGCGACGAGGCGAAGATGACTTTCTGGGTTTCCTTGCCGGTGCCCGCGCTGCGCACGGCTTCCAGAGGCTGAGCATGTTCTGACATATCGGTATCCCTCACAGTGATTGTTTTTTTTGTTCCACTGTCGGCGCCGGCCTTATGGGCTGGCGCCGCTATTGTCGATGTATCGGTGTACTCGTTCCCTGTAGGAGCTGGCGAAGCCTGCGATCCGTTGATCTTCAAGCGTGTTCAAATACGTCAAAAGATCGCAGGCTGCGCCAGCTCCTACAGGTGTTATTCAGGCGTTGGTGGTCAGTTCCTTCTGCTCGGTGATGCTCCTTGTGCTGGGGCTGAGGATCAGTTGCGCGGCTTTTTCGGCAATCATCAGCGTAGGCGAACAGGTGTTGCCCGAGGTGATGCGCGGCATGATCGAGGCGTCAGCGATGCGCAGGCCCGGGATGCCATGGACTTTGAGTTGCGCATCAACCACCGCGTCCGCGTCATTGCCCATGCGGCAGGTGCCGACCGGATGGAAGATGGTGGTGCCGATGCGGGCGGCGGCTTCGTGCAATTGTTCTTCGCTCTGCAAGCTGTCGCCGGGCAAGTACTCGACCGGTTTGAACGCTTGCAGGGCCGGTGCGGCGACGATGCGGCGGGTCAGGCGAATGGCATCCGCTGCCACCCGCAAGTCCTCCGGATGGCTCAAGTAATTGGGCTGAATCAGCGGTGCTTCCTGCGGATCGGTGGAGCGAATCTCGACGCGACCACGGCTTTGCGGGCGCAGATCGCACACCGACGCCGTGAAGGCGGGGAACGCATGCAACGGCTCGCCAAAACGCTCCAGCGACAGCGGTTGAACGTGGTACTCGAGATTCGCCGACGTCTGCTCCGGTCCCGAACGGGCGAAGGCCCCGAGTTGGCTCGGTGCCATGGACAGCGGACCGCTGCGGTCATACAGGTAACGCAGGCCCATGCCCATCTTGCCCCACAGGCTGCCGGCAATTTGATTCAGGGTGCGGGCGTTTTCCAGTTTGTAGATCAGGCGCAGTTGCAGGTGATCCTGCAGATTGCCACCCACGCCGGGCAGTTCATGGGCAACGCCAATCCCCAGTTTTTGCAGCAGTGGGCGAGGGCCGATGCCGGAACGTTGCAGGATGCTCGGTGAGCCAACGGAACCGGCGCACAGCACGATTTCTTTGCGCGCCTTGAAGGTTCTCGCCTGACCCTGCCAACGCGCACTGACCGCTGACGCACGGCCGTTTTCCAGCAGCACGCGGTCGACTTCAACGTCGGTCAGCACGGTGAGATTGGGCCGATGGCGGATCGGTTTGAGAAACGCCTTGGCGGCGTTCCAGCGAATACCGGCCTTCTGGTTGACCTGGAAGTAGCCGCAGCCTTCGTTGTCGCCCTGGTTGAAGTCATCAATGCTGGCGATGCCGCTTTGCTCGGCGGCGCTGCGGAAGGCATCGAGAATCGGCCATGACAGCCGCTGACGTTCGATCCGCCATTCCCCGGCGGCGCCGTGAAACTCCGAGTCGCCAGCAAAATGGTTTTCGCTCCTTTTGAACAATGGCAGGACGTCTTGCCAGCTCCAGCCGGGATTGCCCTGGGCCGCCCAGCCGTCGTAGTCGCCGGCCTGGCCGCGCATGTAGATCATGCCGTTGATCGAGGAACAGCCGCCGAGTACCTTGCCACGCGGGTAACTCAGGGCGCGGCCTTGCAGGCCGGGTTGCGCTTCGGTCTTGAAGCACCAGTCGGTGCGCGGGTTGCCGATGCAGAACAGGTAACCCACGGGGATGTGAATCCACGCATAGTTGTCGCGGCCGCCGGCTTCGAGCAGCAGCACGCGGTTCTGCGGGTCGGCGGACAATCGATTGGCCAGCAAACAACCGGCCGGGCCGGCCCCGACCACGATGTAGTCGTATTCATCCAGGGAAGTCTGCATCCGTGACCTCAACTTGTTGTTCTTGTTGTCGGTCATCCTAGTTGTTAGCTTTCGTCAAAAGAATGTTAGTTTTTGCGCAGCCGCTGTGCGTTTTTAAACACCTCGCTTCAAGGATGACTCATGTTCGACTGGAATGACCTGCGGTTTTTTCTCGAGTTGCAGCGCAGCGGGCGTTTGCTCACCGCTGCCCGTCGTTTGAATACCACCCACGCCACCGTGGCCCGGCACATCGAGGCCATCGAAAAGAGCCTCGGCACCGCGCTGTTTGTTCAGCATGCGCAGGGTTATGAGCTGACGCCGGCGGGCGAAGCGTTGCTCAAACATGCCGAAGCGATGGAAAACGTCGCGTTGCTGGCGCAGGAAGAAATTACTCAGTCGAGTGCACCGTTAGGCAAGATCCGTGTCGGGGTGACGGAGGGGTTGGGCATCATGTTCCTCGCCAGCCGCATGAACGGCCTGTTCGAACGTTATCCGGGGCTCGAAGTGGAACTGGTGGCGGTGCCGCGTTTCGTCAGCATCCTCAATCGTGAGGCCGAGATCAGCATCCACCTGGAGCGCCCGGCCGCCGACATGCTGGTCACGCGAAAACTGACTGACTATCGATTGGCGCTGTACGCCAGCCAGGAGTATCTCGACCGTTCGCCACCGCTGCGCAGCCGCGAAGACCTCGGTCGCCACGCCTGGATCGGTTACGTCGATGACTTGCTGTTCAGCCAGGAACTGATGTTCCTCAACAGCTTCTGTCGCAATCCGCAGGTGGTCTTCCACAGCACCAGCGTCATCGCCCAGCAACAAGCCGCGCGCTCAGGTCTGGGGATCGCCGTGTTGCCGTGCTACATGGCCTGCGCCGATCCCGGCCTGGTGCCGTTGCTGCCGGATGAAAGTATTCAGCGCAGTTACTGGATCAGCACGCGGCGGGAGCTGCACAAATCGGTGCGGTTGCGGGTGTTGTGGGATTACGTGGTGGAGTTGTGTGAGCGCGAGCAGGCGTTGTTGCTGGGATAACAAATGTTCACTCACGCCTCAGAACGTGCCGATACTCTTTGTGCGGAAAACCAACTTCACCGTGTTGTTGGGACCGGGCTGCCACTTCACGTCGGTCGGGTCGTTCTCTTTGCGCACGATACACTTCCATTCCTCATTTTTGCCGTCGTCCGTGCCAGGGAAAAGTACCTTGCCGGTCCATGTAGCGTTGTTAGGAGCGGGTTTAGGGTCGAGCTTTACGGCCTTGGCCGGATCCCAATTCCCTAACTCCGGATGGTTGCCGACCACATACACGCTGTAGCCCGGTACCGTGTTGCCGTTATAGCATTGAAATTCCACTTCGTCTTTTAAGGGCACCCACGTGACACCCAGGGCATCGCGGAACACGGGCAGCATTGCCAACAAGCAAACGCCCAGCGGCAATAGGTAACGATTGCGAGACATGATGAACACCTCAATTCATTCCAGTGGGCGCAGCTTAGCCCCGGCGAAACTGAAAGTGACCTGTTAGAAATGACAGTTCTTTAGAGCGCTTCGCGATAGGTTCAATCGTTGCTTATTAACTGCGAGCTTGTTTGCGCTGGACTGTGCAGCCGTCCTTGCCTTCAATTCGAGGGATGAAGACAAGGAGCGTCCACCGACACTCCGCCGCGAACAAGGGAGCTAGCAGCATGACCGAAGATACAAAAGTGAAAGGCCCAGCGTCGTACTTCCCGTCAATCGAGAAAAAATATGGGCAGCCAATCAGTCACTGGCTGGACCTGCTCGGAACAGTGAGCGCAAAGAAGCACATGGAAATGGTGGCGTGGCTGAAGACTGAACACGGTATGGGGCATGGCCATGCGAATGCTTTGGTTGCGCATTATTTAGCGAGCGCTAAAGCGTGAGCCAGCTGTAAACGGCTTGCCGCGTGGCATGGCAGTGAAAGGGATGCTGGATGTGCGGCCGTTTTCGCGGGCAAGCCCGCTTGTGATCACTCAAGCATTCGGCGGCAACTCGCGCGTGGTGCGCTGTAAAGGCGTGCGGGAGCGGTCGTCCGGAATCGACAGGGTCGCCCGCAACCCGCCCACCGGACGATTGACCAACGTGATTCGTCCACCCAGCCGAGTCGCAATGGTATTGACGATTGTCAGCCCCAACCCCGCCCCCTGGACGTTACCGCGACTGTAAAAACGTTCGAACAACCGGCCGCGTTCCGCTTCGTCGATGCCCGGCCCCTGATCCTCGACACTCAGTGAATAGAACCCGTCAGCCTGATCCAGCTGCACGGTGATGACGCCGTGCTCGGGGGAAAAGTTTGCCGCGTTGCTGATCAGGTTGTTGAGGGCGATGTCGATGGCGGCGGCGTCGGCGGCCACCTTCAGGGGCCGGTCGGTGACGTCGAAGGCCAGTTCAAGGTTCTTGCTCAGTAACCAGGGCGTGAGCTGAACCAGGCTGTCGCGTACGGTTTCAGTCAGGTCAATGGTGTGCAGCACCGGTGTCACGGCTTTGGGTTCAAGGCGAGCCATGGTCAGCAATTGGTTGACCAAACGGCTGGTTCGGTCCACGCCCGAAATCAGAAATGCCAGGGATTCCCGGCGCTCCTGTTCGGTGCCGGCCTCCAGCAGGTTTTGCGCATGCACCCGCAGCACCGCCAGGGGCGTGCGCATTTCATGGGCGGCGTCGGCGATGAAGCGCCGCTCGCGGCCGAGCACTTCCTGAATCTGCGCGAGCATGCGATTGAGCGCCGCTTGCATCGGTTCGAGCTCGCTGGGCAGCGGGGTCAGTTGCAGCGGTTCCAGAGAACCGCTGTGCCGTGCCCGCAGCGTCGCCGCCATATCGGCCAGGGGCTTGAGGCCCCAGCCAATGGCCAGCCAGACCATCGCCACCAGGATCAGGCTGCCCAGCACATTGGGCCACAGGGTATGGCGCAGGATCCGGTCTACCAGGTCCGAACGCACATCGTCGCGTTCGCCCACCCAGATCCGTAAATCCGTTTGTTTGTCTTCCAGCATGAACGCGCGCCAGTGGCGGTGGTTCAGATCCACCACATCGCTGAAACCCGATTTTGAAGGGGGCCCGGTGAAGGAGGGCGCGCTGGCGGTGTGCACCAGCACTTCGCCCTGACGATTCCAGACCTGAAAGGCAATCTTGCTTTCATAAGGATGGCCATCGACCCTGGGCACCGCTTCGCCCAGGGCCTTGTTGAACGCCTGATACAGCTCGGCGTGTTCCTTGCTGGCCAGCGGCATGCGCATCACACCCTGCAGCAGCCGGGCGTTCTGCGCCAGTTGAGCGTCATAGACTTCGGCAATTTCGTGGTTGCTGTCGTTCCAGTTGAACACGCTGATCACCGCCAGACCGGCGAGCATCAGGCCGATGATCAGCGTCAGGGTGCGGCGCCGAATGGACGTCATCGACGCTCCTCCACCAGATAACCGACACCACGAATGGTACGGATCAGGTCGGTGGAGAACTTCTTGCGCAGGTGATGTATATGCACTTCCAAGGTGTTGCTTTCGGCTTCCTCGTTCCAGCCGTAAAGCAACTGCATCAAGTGATCGCGGGTCATGACCCGGCCCGGTGGCGAGAGTAATTCGTGGAGTAGCTGATATTCCTTGGGTGTCAGCGCGACTGGTTCGCCGAGATAGCTGACTTGCTGGGTGCCAGGGTTGAGGCTGATGCCAGCGTGTTCGATCAGCATCTGCGCGCGGCCGGCACTGCGCCGCAGCAAGGCCCGCAGACGCGCCTTGAGTTCGGCCAGATCAAAAGGCTTGATCAGGTAATCGTCGGCCCCGGCATCCAGCCCGGCGATACGGTCTTCGGTGGCGTCCCGCGCGGTGAGGATCAGCACGGGCAGGTTGGAGCCGCTGTCACGCAGGCGGCGCAGCACTTCCAGCCCGTCCATGCGCGGCAGGCCGAGGTCGAGCACCGCCAGATCAAAGTTTTCGCTGAGCAACGAATGCAAGGCACTGCTGCCGTCCTGCAACCAGTCAACGGTATAACCTTCGCGGCCAAGGGCCTGATGGATGCCTTCGCCCAGGGCCACGTCATCCTCGATCAGTAATAAGCGCACACGGACTCCTGTCAGTCGATTTTCTTGTTTACGTCCACCAGTAACGCTTCGATCTCTTTGCGCCGCCCGGCGTCAGCGGTTTGCCGGCCTGGCCGTGGGTCTGCCTGCAGGGCTTTTTGCAGCGCGCCCCGGGCTTCGCTGTAGCGTTTTTGACGGTAGAGGTGATCACCCCAGAAGTACAGACTATCGATGCCGTTCGGGTTGAGTTGCAAGGCCTGCTTGAGCAACTGTTCGGCCTTGTCGGCGTCGCCGAAACCGATGGGCCAGCCCGGTACACGGTCGTACAGCGCGCCGAGGCTGGTGTAGGCCGAGCCTTGCAGGGCTTTTGGGTCAAGGGCCAGGGCTTTCTCCAGATCGACTTTCGCATCCTTGACCTTGCTCAGCGCACCGAGCCCGCCCTGGGCTCCGGCCCAACTGCTGGTGACGATACCGGACCAGATCCAGGCTTCGGCCACCGATTGGCGTTCGTGAGTGAACGCCGAGGCCTGGACGGCGAGTTTTTCAAACGCTGCAGTGCGTTGATCCGCGGGCACCTCGTATTGAATGTGCGCCCAGCTTTGCTGGATGCCATTGAGACGTTGTTGATCGGCGGCGTCCAGCGCCCAGACGCTTTGGCTCAAGGCACCCACCAGCAAACACGCGCAGAGTTTTTTCATGGTTTGAGTTTCTCGTTATCAGGCTTCTGACTCAGGCGACGGATCAGTGGCAACTGCTTGCGCAGGCCGCGATCCACCAGGTTTGGCAACAGACTGTTCAGGCGTACGAAAAAGCGTTCCGGCCAGCCCAGGTACAAGTCGCGGCGGTCACCGGCAATGGCGTGCATCACCGCCGAGGCGACTTTTTGCGGGTCGTCGACATTGGATTTGAGTGCGTCATTCAAGGCCTGCGCCGCCGGGCTGTTCATGCTGGTGCGGGTGGCACGGGGCGCGACGTACAAAACGCCGACGCGGGTGTCGGCCAGTTCCCGGCGCAGGGCTTCGGAAAAACCCCGCAGGGCAAACTTGGTGGCGCAATAGCTGGCGTAACCGGGGTAGCCGATGGAGCCGTAGGTCGAGCCGACGTTCACCACCATCGCGCTTTCAGCTTGCTTGAGCAGCGGCAGCAATAGCTTGGTCAGGCAGATCGGCACGCTGATGTTCACCGCCAGCATGGCGTTGATGTCGCTGTCATCGAGCTGTTCAAGCATGGCGAAGTGATTGACCCCGGCGGCGTTGATCAGCAGGTTGATACCGCCGATGGATTCCGCGGCGGCCAGTACTTTGCGGCGGTCGGCGAGAAACGTCAGGTCGGCGCCGACCCAGCACAATTGCTGCGGATAGCGTTCGAGTAAAGGCTCCAACGGTTCCCGATGCCGAGCCACCGCCAATACCCGGGCGCCACTGGCGCACAGGGCGGTAGTGATCGCCAGACCGATGCCGCCGCTGGCGCCGGTCAACACCACGCGGGCCTCAGACAGGCGCATGCGGGTTCTCCCCGTCGCGCGGCAAGCCGCGGAACATGTCGGTGTACAGCGTGTAAACCACCTTGGAGGCGTGAATCACAGCGGCCTGGTCGGCCGGATCATCGAGGGTGTTCATCAAGCGGCGATAGGTCTGCATGTGCTCGATATCCAGCGAACCATGGGAGCTGAGGTAACTGAATGCGCTTTGCGGCAGGTCCAGGCGTTCGCGAATGCTGTCGGCGGCATGGGTGGCCAGGGCGATGCTGGTGCCTTCCAGCACGTTGACCATGCCGAACAGGCCGACCGGATTGTCCCGGGCTATCAGGTCGTAGAGGAAGCTGACCATCAATTCGATCGGCAAGGACGGACGACCGTCGCGCACCGCGTCCTTGTCGCCACCGCAGGCGTCGATGTCGTCGAGGACCCATTGTTCGTGGCCGTATTCGTCCTCGATGTACTCGCACACCGCTTTACGCAGCCATTCCAGGCGCGACGACAAACGGGCACCGCACGCCATCATCAGCGGCACGGTGTGGCGCACGTGGTAATAGGCTTGCGCCAGGAAGGCCCGGTAGCTTTCCAGGCTGACCCTGCCCTCGAGAGCATCACGAATGATCGGCAAATTGAACAGTTCATGGCGTTCCTGGTGGGTAGCTTCTTGCAGCGTGTCGAAAAAACTCATGATGCGGATTCCTCGGAAAAGACAGCTTCAGTCAGTTGCGCCCGGTAACGCTCGACGATGGCGTCCCGGCGTGGTCGGCCATTGGCGGTCAGCAGGCCATTGGGGGGGGTGAACGGTTGAGCTAGACGGGTCCAGTGATGGACCTGGGCGTAATCGGGCAAGGCCTCGTTGGCGTGCGCCACGGCGGCGGCCAGTTCTTCGTCGGTGCAATCCGGACGATGGGGCCAGAGCAGCGCGTGGTTGCTCGGCATCGCTTCGCCGTAGACGAAGGCTTGGGCGATATGGCGGCGTTGGGTTAATTCAGCCTCGACCCATTCCGGGTTCACATTGCGGCCGTAACTGGTGACGAATTGGTGTTTCTTGCGCCCCTTGAGGTAGAGAAAGCCCTCGGGGTCGAACTCGCCAAGATCGCCGCTGGGCCACCACTCATCGGTGTGCGGCGCCTCGCCCAGGTAACCGAGCAAGGTCGCCCCCTTGATCAGCACTTCGCCGTCGTCGGCCAGGCGAATGTCCACGTGGGGCAGGGGCCGGCCGACACTTCCAGGGCGGCGCGCTTCTGGCCGATTGAGGCACACCACCGACGCGCACTCCGACAGTCCGTAGCCTTCGTAAACCGGTAGACCGATCCGTTGCGCGCGATGCAGCAATTCCTCGCTAACCCGTGCACCACCCACCGCGGCAAAACGCAACGAGTGGGGGCTGAAGGCTTTTTGCTCGGCGGCGTTGACCAGCAGCAGCAGTAATTGCGGCACGAGGATCAGGCTCTCCGGCGCACGGATGGCCAGGCAACCTAGTAGCCGAGGCACATCCACACCGTTAGCACCCTGAATACCCAGGGTTTTCTGGCTGGGCAGGCTCAGCGTTGCGCCAGCGTACAGCGCCGCATAGCAGCCGATATTTTCCAGCAGGATCGCCAGCGGCAGAAGAGCGAGGTGATGCTGTGGATCGGTGGGCTTGCTGGCCTGATCCAGTTCGCGGGCGACCCGCAGAATGCTCTCGGCACTCAGGCACACGCCTTTGGGTGTGCCGGTGGTGCCCGAGGTGAAGGTCAGTTTGGCGGTGCCTTCGGGCATCCGGTTCGGGCCGCTGAAAGTGCGGCGCCAGAACTCGCCGGTTTTCTCATAGCCGGCCGTTTGCAGTTCGCCTTCCAGGGCTGGCTCGGCAATCACCAGGGCGGCCTGGCTTTGTTTCAGGCAATGTTTGCGTTGAGCCGGGCTGAAGAAAGGTGGCAACGTCAGGCAGGTCAGGCCTTCGAACAGCACGGCCAGGTCCCAGAGCATGGCTTCGACGCCGTTGTCCAGGGCCAGTGCAACCACCTTGACGTTTTCATCGCGCAGACGCTGCTGGCGATACACCACTTCAGCGTACAGCGTGGCGTAATCCAGTTTCAGGTGATCGCCCCACACGGCAATGGCATTGGTCTTGCGTTCGGCATGGCTGCGCAGGGTCTGTTTGAAACGCTCGGTTTCAGGCGACATGGCTGGATTCCTCGATGGACGATGGCAACCCCAGGCGATTGAACATCCCGATGTTGCGCAAATGGATGAAGCCGGCGCGGATGTTGCCAACGTGCACCCAGGGTTTGCTCTCGTAGTAACTGCCCCAGCTGTGGCGGTCGTCGCCCAGCCGCTGCGGATCGGCGGCGCAAAGGGTCACGGGTTTCAACCCCAGACGGTGAAAGCTATTCACCAGGCCGATGTTGCCGGTGAACGCCACCCATTCCAGGCCACCCATGGCCAGCAGGTAAGTGATGGCGATGATGCTCATTCGCGCACTGCCGGTGTCGCTGGCGGCCAGGTTGCCCACTTCGACAATGCCCCCGCGGTCTACTGCACAATCGGCAGCGGCACTGATCAGTGGATCGATCGGTTCGTCCAGGTAACGTTCCAGAAACAGCGGTTCGCTACTCGCCAGACGCACGCCGGCCACTGCACACAGTTCACCTGACGCGTTGTTCATGCCAAACAGCTCCGGCATGAAATGACGGATGTCGGCCCCGTGGGCCTTACGGAAACGTTGCTGGATAAAGGCTTCGAAGACGGGGCGCAGGAGCTCGTCCGGCAGGGCTCTGGCCAGACTCATCTGCGGGGTTTCGGCTTGGCCGAAATGCAGGGGCAGAGGGATGTTCCAGTCGAAATCGGGCATTGGAATACGCCTCCCTGGGTAAGTGTGGGAGGAGTATCGGAGGCATTTCTTAACGGAGTCTGAAGGTGGACAAAAGATCGGTTGGTGCTGTCTTCAGACCGGCAATACGGTCAATCAGCGTCAGCGATAATCTCGAACCCGGTGCTGGCCAGGCGCTCACCGTTCACCAGAATGTGCATGGCGTGCTCGCCTGCGTAATGGCGGCGGGTGGTGAGTTCCTTGATGTGCTGACCCCGCGCGATGGTCTCGGTCGCCTTGCCGGGAAGCGTCAGCGCCTTGAGCTTGAACACCTTCGCCGACGTGCTGCCGTTGGCTTTCACGTAATCGATCGCGTAGTCGATCACCAGTCGCTGACTGTCCTGGACCGTGGATTTCACGGCGAAGGACAGGGTGATTTTTTCACCCAGACGAATCACCGCCGGTTCCACCTTCACATCGATGATCTCGACCTCAGGCTTGCCGCCCGCGCCAATGATCGCCAATGCGCGTTGGTTGCCCTGTTTGATCAGGCTGCGCAGGGCGTGTTTGGCGATCCACGCGGTGTGTTTGTTGTCCTGCGACCAGCCTTCGATCAAGTCCAGCACCCATTCGGGATGATCCTTGGTGATGTCGTTGAGGTGGTTGGCCACGGACTTGCGCACGTAGAGGCTGTTGTCGGCCTTGAGGTTATCGAGGATCGCGGCCGCCAATGTCGGGTCAGCCTGTATCTGCTCCAGTCGAAACGACCATGGCAGGCGCGGTCGGCTGCCTTCGCTGGCCAGGCGGCGGACGTGTTCGTTTTCGTCCAGGGACCACTCGTGCATGACCGCCAGTGAGCGTTCGATATCGCTTCGCAAGAAATAGCGGATCGCGAATTCAGAGGAGCCGAACGCAGTGAAGTACTTGAGGGCGTCCATGGATTGTTCGAAGGCATGTCCGCCGTACATCGCGATGTAATGCGGTAATGAAATGCTGACGAAGCCGCTGTTCAGCCGCGGAGCGAGGGCGCGCAGCACTTCAAGCGTTTCTTCATAGCTCAATGGCAGGACCGCGTGCAGGCACTCGCTGACTCGGGCCATGCGCTGCATGATCGATAAATCATCAAGCCCGTCGTTGGCCAGTTTCAGGAAGGCCTTGGCGTTGAACGCTGGGTAGACGGCGGTCATCTCGGTGGCGATGTGCTTGAGGCGGTCGGCGTTGAAGATTTCCTTGAGGGCGGGGGAGGGTTGGTCAGTCATGGTGAACTCCTTGGAAATTCTGTTTTGCCTGAAATACCGCGTTATCGTTCTTCGCGAGCAAGTCGAAGAGGCCCTCACAGTCGCCTCAACGCTTGCCCGCTTCCTCTTCCAGTTGATCCGACTCAAACAATCTCGCCAGTTCCGCCCGGGCTTCCTGCGCCGTCTGCAATACCTTCGCCGCATCGTCATAAATCGCATGCTGGGCCTCCAGCACCTGCTCGTCGTGATGCTTGAAGCGCTTGATCCGCGCATCGGCCTGGGCCTGGGTCAGCCCCAGGCCGACCAGCGTGCGCCGGCTCATTTCCAGACTCGAATAATAGGTTTCCCGAATGGCCTCGGCGCCAAGGTCCACCAGGCGATGCACATGCTGACGGTTACGGGCCCGGGCGATGATTTTGATGTGCGGATAGAGTTTGTGCACCAGCTCGGCAGTCTTGATGTTGGTGCCTGGGTCGTCGGTGGCGATGACAAAGTATTCCGCCTGCTCGACCTTGGCCGCACTGAGGATCTCCGGGCGCATCGGATCGCCGTAGAACACCGGCACACCGCCGAAGCTGCGCGACAGTTCGATGGTTTCCACCGAGGTGTCGAGGGCGACGAACTTGATGTTCTGCGCGCGCAAAATCCGCGCAACGATCTGCCCCATACGGCCCATGCCGGCGATCACCACGCGTGGCGTGTCGGTATCGATCTCGCGGAATTTTTCCGGCACCACCACCGGTTGCACCCTGGGGCTGACCAGTCGCGCGCACAACAGCAACAGCAGCGGCGTCACCGCCATGGACAGGGTGATGGTCAGCACCAGCAAGTCGTATAGGCGTGGCTCGAACAATCCCTGGTCGCGGCCGATCTTGAACACCACAAACGCAAATTCACCACCGGCCGCGAGCACGATGCCGAGGCGAATCGCACTGACCTTGCCCAGACCACCCGCCAGCCGACCGACAACAAACAGCAGCGGCAGTTTGATTGCGATTAGCAACAAGGTCAGGCCCAGCACCGTGATCGGCGCGCTCAGGAGCAGACTCAGATTGGCGCCCATGCCGACACTGATGAAAAACAGCCCCAGCAGCAATCCCTTGAACGGTTCGATTTGCGCTTCCAGTTCGTGACGGTATTCGGAATCCGCCAGCAGCAACCCGGCGAGGAACGCCCCCAGCGCCATGGACACGCCGACCAGGTCCATCAGCCACGCCGTGCCGATCACCACCAGCAACGCAGTGGCGGTCGAGACTTCCGGCAAACCGGTCTTGGCCACCACCCGGAACACTGGGCGCAGCAGATACCGCCCACCGATCACCACCACCGCGATGCTGCCCAGCACGCGCAAGCCGTGATTGAGGCCTTCGCCAGCGCTGCTGGTGTGATCGCCGCCCGCCAGCAACGGCACCATGGCGATCAACGGGATAGCGGCGATGTCCTGGAACAACAGAATCGCGAATGCCAAGCGCCCGTGGGGACTGGTCAGCTCCTTGCGCTCGGCCAGGCTTTGCAAACCGAACGCCGTGGACGACAGCGCCAGGCCCAAGCCCAGCACGATCGCGCTGTTCAACGGTTGGCCGAACACGAACAACGCCAGCACACCAATCACCGAGCCCGTCAGCAGTACCTGCGCCAAGCCGACGCCGAACACCGATTTGCGCATCACCCACAAACGTCGTGGCGACAGCTCAAGACCAATGATGAACAGCAGCAACACCACCCCGAGTTCGGAAATGTGGCTGACGCTTTGCGGATTGCCAATCAAGCCCAGCACCGACGGCCCGATGATCACCCCTGCAAACAGATAACCCAGCACCGCCCCCAATTGCAGGCGCTTGGCCAAGGGAACGGTGAGCACGGCCGCGAACAGAAACACGACAGCGGCTTGCAACAGGTTGCCTTCATGGGGCATGGCTTACTCCAGAAATCGGTACGGCGGGGGCGCTCAGGATAAAGGCTTGAGAAGCATGCGTCAGCCAATCCAATCGCAATCATCGCAGCAATAAGGAATGATTCAGCGCCAGCGCAGTCGGATTTCAGGTACCAAGACATTAATGGAGGTTCACCGATGAACAGCAAGACCCTTATCGCCAGCCTCGCCCTTGTCGCAGGCATTGCCGGTATCAGCCCGATCGTTCAAGCGGATGACCCACCGCAAAAAACCGTCCAGCCCGGGGTTAACAACACCCGCGAACTGGTGGTCGGTGACCGCGCCCCTGACGTTTACCAACGCAGCGAAAAAGCCCTGGTCAACTGGAAGCAGAAAGGCCTAAAAGCGCCGAAGGGCCAGGCGCAGTGGGTGCAGATCAACGACAAGTACATGATGGTGATGATCACAAATGGGACGATTGTGGATATCACGCCAGTGGAGCGTTAAACCGTCGAAGGGCTATTCGCTGTGAGCACGCACGGGGCTTTCAGTGCCCAACCGATACTGATTATTCCCACTGCGTTTAGCTTCATACATCGCCAAATCCGCAATATGAATCAACCGGTCCATGCTCGGCGCATGGTCCGGGAACACCGCGACCCCCAGGCTGGTGCCGATGTGGCGTAGATCATTACCGATGGTCACCGGTGGCGATAGTTCGACGAAGATTTTCTGGCAGATGTTGCGGGCTTCGTCTTGCAGGCTGTTGCCCTGGGACAGGCCTTGAAGGATGACCACAAACTCGTCGCCACCGATCCGGGCGACGGTATCGGTTGAACGCAGAATTTTCTTCAGTCGGGTGGCGGTGGTGATCAGTACCCGGTCGCCGGCGGCATGGCCGTAATGGTCGTTGATTGCCTTGAAACCATTGAGGTCGACAAACACCAGCGCAACCCTCGTGGCGCTGATGCGCGCCTGTTCCAGCGCTTCGGACAGACGCTCCTCGAGCACCAGACGATTGGGCAGACCGGTCAGCGGGTCGAAGTGGGCCAGGTGTTGCAGGTAGCTGGCGGAGGCTTTTTCCTCGGTGATATCGCGTACCACGCCCATCATCTTGATCGTTGCATCCTGGTCGTTCTTGACCACATTGCCGGTTTCCCGAAGCCAGCGGATCGTGCCGTCGGGCCAGACCACCCGATATTCCTCGTCATGGTTGTCGCCGGTTTTCAGGCAACGCAATTCCCCGGCCCGGACCTTGGCCCGGTCGTCCGGGTGAACACATGAGCAAAACAGCGCGTAGGAGGGCGTTACTTCGTCGATCTTGAAGCCAAACATGCCGTAGATCGCGTCCGACCAGTAGAGCTTGTCGGTGTCGACATCCCAATCCCACGTGCCGATACGGGCGAAGTACTGGCTGCGCTTGAAGCGTTCGGCGTCACCGTCCTGGCGGATGTTTTGTCCGTCAGTCAGGCTGGTGATCAGCACGCGATACTCGGCCAGCTGCTTTTGTAGCGAGCGCTCGCGATAGATCAACGCGACGATCAGGGCTAGCACCACTGAGCCGAGGGCGGCGCTGGTCCATTCCACATTCATTCAGGTTTCGCCATCGTGGCGTATCAGCCGTATCGGGAGAGATGTGCCTATGTTAGTTCACACGGCCCTCGATCATCAGCCTCTATTACGAGGGGCGCCACACTTATAGCAGTTCACCTTTGTCCCACAGATGCACCAATTCCCCAGGCGCCTGATCTTCAGGCACCTTCATCACCATCCGGTCGTCCTGTTCGCCGCTGCGGTAGCGCACTTCGATTTGATAGAAGCGCTGATCGCCCCGACCGGCGGATGAACTCGTCATAAGCAGGCAACCCTCGAGCAACGAACAAATGCGGGTGCGTTGGTCGGCATTGCATTGGGCGAATTCGATCTCTCGGGGGCGGGTCAAGCTGTGGATCGCCGCCACGCCGCCCTGGCGGGAGACACAGACCACCGCGTTATCGTCCAGAGTTGGCAAGGTTTTCATTGTTCCTCCAGCGTCAGGTCGACGCCCACTTCAGACCAGCCGTGTCGCACCGCCTCGACTGCCGTTGCACCAAATCCTTGCTGGGCATGCTCGACAGTCAATTGCGCGAAGGCACTGAATGTCGCTTCGCTACTCAGGCGTTTGTCGCACAGCGTGTCGTACCAGATGCGGCCGGTTCTTTCCCAGGCAAAGCCGCCCAGCGCCATTGCGGCCAGATAAAACGCCCGATTGGGGATGCCCGAATTGATGTGCACACCGCCATTGTCTTCCTGGGTGATGACGAACTTGCGCATGTGATCCGGTTGCGGGTCCTTGCCAAGCAACGGGTCGTCATAGGCCGTGCCCGGATGGGCCATCGAGCGTAAACCGATACCTTTGATGCGCGGTGCCAGCAAGTCGGCGCCGATCAACCAGTCAGCCTGTTCGGCGGTCTGGCCCAATACATGTTGTTTGATCAGTACCCCGAAAACGTCCGATATCGATTCATTCAATGCCCCGGACTGGCTGGCATAGACCAGACCGGCTTCGCTTTCGATCACGCCGTGTGTCAACTCGTGGCCGATCACATCCAGAGAGCGGGTGAAGCGCTCGAAGATTTCGCCATCGCCGTCGCCGAACACCATTTGCGCGCCGTTCCAGAACGCGTTCTCGTAATCCTGGCCGTAATGCACGCTGCCGATCAGGGCAAAACCCTTGTTGTCGATGGAGTCCCGACCCAACACCTTCCAGAAGAAATCATAGCTGGCACCCATTGCGTCGTAGGCCTCGTCGACCGCCGGATCGCCGGTTGCCGCCTGGCCTTCAAGCCGCACAGGCATACCCGGCAGAAGCATTTTGCCTTGCGCGTCGTGAATGCTGCGCTGCGCCAGGCCGGGTTGGCCGGGCTGCGGCAGGATCGCTTTGGCGGGTGGTCGCGATGGCGGGCCGGGATTGTGCCGCAGACGGCGGACATGGATCAGCGTGGTCTGAGCGCTGGAGCGCTGACGGTCGGAACCGTGGGCGATGATTCGGTTGAGGATGTAGGGCGGGATGAAACTGTACAGCGGTGATGAGTCGGTCATCAGAGCATCCTTTCCTGAATACGAAGTCGTTATTCATGTGAGCCGGATGACGGTCTTTCGGTTCCGTGGATTGCCTTGCGCGCCGGTTTCTGCGAAAACCTCCGTCCGCGCCCCAATCACTGGGCGACAGTGAACGAGTAGGAACCATGAACGACGAGTTGCAAATCATTGACCTTGAGCCGGGCGACGGCAAAGCCGCCGTCAAAGGCGCGCTGATTACCACCCAATACCGCGGCTGGCTGGAAGACGGGACTGAATTCGATTCTTCCTACAGCCGGGGTAAACCTTTCCAGTGCGTGATTGGTACGGGCCGGGTGATCAAGGGTTGGGATCAGGGGATTATGGGCATGCAGGTCGGCGGCAAGCGCAAGTTGCTGGTGCCGGCGCATCTGGCCTACGGTGAACGGACCATGGGCAAGATCACGCCGAACTCGAACCTGGTTTTCGAGATTGAATTGCTGGAAGTGCTGACGCGCGATGATTGATCGCTAAGACTGAAAGGTTTCCCGGTAGGCATAAAGACCCGGTGTTCCGCCGGTCATCACGAACAGCACGTTGTCCCCGGAGCGGTAGCGTCCTTGTCTAAGATCGGCCAACAGCCCGGCAAATGCTTTGCCGGAGTACACCGGGTCGATCAACAGGCCTTCGGCGCGAGCCATCAGGCGCACTGCTTCCTGCATGGCTGGCGTTGGCAGACCGTAACCGTCGCCCAACTGACTGCCGTCGATGGCGATCTCTTCAGCCTGCACGATGGCGCTACTGCCCAACAACGCCAGTGCGTCCTGGGTCAATTGCCGGGTTCTGGCCGCTGAAGTCTCTCGATCGGATAAAACCGAATAGGATTTAACGATCGAGGTGCCTCGGCCCAGCAACTGGAAGCCCGCCGCGAGCCCGGCGTGGGTGCCGGCGCTGCCGTTGGGCACCACGACTTGATTGAAGGTGAGGCCGAGTTCCGCCTCCTGCTGCGCGATCTCCGCCGCGCAGCGCGCATAACCGAGACTGCCCAGAGGCGTTGAGCCACCGGTGGGAATCACCAGCACGTTGCGCCCTGAGTCCCGAAGTTGTGTGGCCCGTGTTTCGGCCACGGCGAGTGAGTCGCTGCCCCCGGCAAGCACCTGTAGCTGTGCGCCGAACAACTGGTCGAGCAGAACGTTGCCGTTGAGTTCGTAATCTACATCGGTTTTGGGTACCGCGCGGGTCAGGATCAGTTCACAGGCAAGGCCCAGGCGAGCACAGACAGCAGCGGTCAGGCGCGCGTGGTTGGACTGAATGCCGCCCACGGTGATCACCGTGTCGACTTCGGCCGCCAGCGCTGCGCCGATATGGAATTCGAGTTTGCGCAGTTTGTTACCGCCACCGCCAATCAGCATATGATCGTCGCGCTTGAGAAACAGGCCGATTCCCTGCGACTTCAATCCCAGCAGTGTTTCGAGGCGTTCGGCGCGCTGAATGGGCGTGGGGCCTTGCAGGAGCTCTGCCCGCGCAAAAGAACTCAGTGACGTGTCCAGTAGGGTTTGCATCAATGGAGCCTCGTTGTTCACATTTAATAATGTGACTCTATGGAGAACGCCCTTCGTGATAAACGCATTGCCGGTTATTACTCCTTTAACCTGATGTACTTAATCAAGCGTTCCGTTTCCTCCCTTCACAAGGCATGGTCATGAGCAAACTCAGGCAAATGGAAGTTTTCGTCGCCGTGGTCGAGGCGGGCAGCTTCGCCGATGCGGCCAGTGACATCGGGATGTCGGCGGTCATGGTTGGACGGCATATCCAGAGCCTGGAGAAAACCCTCAACACCCAGCTCATTCAACGCACCACCCGGCGGCAATCCATCACCGGGGAAGGGCGGTTGTTTTATGAAGAAGCCAAGCGGGCACTGGAGCAGGTGAAGTACGCGTTCAGCCGGGTGGAGGCGTCGAGCCCGGAGCCCAGCGGCCTGTTGCGAATCACCGCACCGATGACCCTCGGCGTGTCATTGGTCGGTCCTCTGGTGTCGGAGTTCATGCAATGTTATCCGCAGATTCAGGTCGAGCTGATTCTGAGCAACGAAGTGGTGGACCTGTACGAGACGTCATTCGATCTGGCGTTCAGGATCTCCGAACTGATCGGCGTGAACTTGCTGGCCAAGCCATTGCCACCGTATCGAATGGTGATCTGTGCATCGCCCCGGTATCTGGAAAAATGGCAGGAGCCCCAATCCCCCGAAGACCTGCACCGACACAGAATCCTCACCCACACGTCCTGGAACAATCGTTTTGCCTGGCCTTTGAAAAACGGCACCAGCGAGGTTCCCTGGCCTGAAGGGGCTGTGTTGAAAAGCAATGACGGCCAAGTGCTGCTGCAGGCGGCCGTGGCCGGAGAGGGGATTTTGATGCAGCCCGATTTCCTGGTGTCGGCTGCCTTGGCCAAAGGCGAACTCGTGCGGATCCTGGACGCCTATGCGCCGCCGCCCAAGCCGGTACAGATGGTGTATCCACGCTCGCGTAAATCACTGCCCAAGTTGAAAGCATTTATCGATTTTGTTGCGCAGCGACTGGCGTGACCTGTGTGCGACACCCATCAACTGTGGGAGCGAGCTTGCTCGCGATGAACGATGACGCGGTCGCTGAATAGCGGAATGCGGCCGTTGAGGGAAGGGCGGTAGTGCCATTCCAATTGGTCTAGCGCGGGTTTCATTGCCAGAATCTCCCTCAACGTGGCGCTGGCAATACTCAACGCCAACAACTGCCCCGGACATTGATGCCGCCCCGCACCAAAGGTGAAGCTGCGCCGGTCTGGACGATCCAGAAGAAAGACGTCGGGATGGTCATTGAGCTGTGGATCGCGATTGGCCGAGGCCAGCAGCACCAGAATCACGTCGCCGGGGTTCAGGCTTACCCCCTCGATTTCACAAGGCACAGCGACAAACCGGCGGGTGTTCTGCACCGACGGATCGAAGCGTTGAGCTTCAGCGATCAAGTCGTCCACGGGTGTCGATTCGCTGTGCAACGACGGGTTTTGAATCAACGCCAACAGCGCATTGCCGATCAGCCCTGCGGTGACTTCATAGGTCTGGGAGAACAGCCCGATCAGGTTGGCGATCAACATTTCAGCGTCGCCAGAGGTTGCCGCGAAGCGCTGGCGGATCCCGGCGAGCAGGGCGCTCTGATTGCTCGGGTCATCCAGCAGCTCAACGAAATAGCCGCTCAATTGTTCCGCCGCAACGTGCGCCGCCTCCAGTTGCGCTTGATCGCTCAGGGGCGACAGGCACGCGACGAAGTCCGCCGTCAGCTCGCTGATAGCCCGGCCCTGAGCCGGAGAGAAGCCCAGCAATGCAGCCACCACGCAAACCGGCCCGCGGAACATCGCCTTGTACAACCCATCGACGCCGGGAGTGATCAGACGCGCACCGACCAGCGCATTGACTTCAGCGACATCAATCAACGCCAGCTCCGGTTGAATCGCCGACCTCGGGCAACGCTGCCGTTCGCCCTCATTCATCCGCATCAACTGACCAAAGACCTTGCCGGCCATCCCGCCAACAATCGCCTTGGGCACCGGCTCGTATGACGGCCGGACATGACAGTCAGGATGCGCCAGCACGGCCGCAACGGCTCGGGCGCTACTCGCAATCCACACTTTCAGTCCTTGATGAAAAACCAGCCCGCCCTCCGCGCGCAGTTGCGCGTAATAGGGATAAGGATCGGCATGAGTCGCAGCGATGATCGGGTCCATGGGTCGCAGCCTTGTTCGTGGTTGGAAAAGTGTTGCTACTATCTCCAGTCCGAAAGGGCCTTGATTCGTCCGGGAACGAAATATGAACGTAGAACAGCACGACATCGGCGTTTCTCACGTGGCCGCGGCCATCGCGGAACCGGCCCGGACGAAAATCCTCTGTTCGCTGATGGACGGCCACGCCCGCACCAGCACTGAGTTGGCGGCGATTGCCGAAGTCAGCGCCTCCACCGCCAGCGCGCACTTGGCCAAGCTCAAAGAGCTGGCGTTGGTGCGTTTGCATGTTCAGGGCCGCCATCGCTATTACAGCCTGGCGGACAGCCGCGTCGCCCAAGCGCTGGAAGCGTTGATGGTGATCGGCCAGAACGCTGCGCCGACCTTCAATTCGCGCACCCCGGATCGCCTGCAATTCGCCCGCACTTGCTACGACCACATGGCCGGCACGTTGGCGGTGCTGCTGCATGACAGGATGATCGAAGCGGGGTGGCTGCTGGAAACCGATGAACAGGTCTATCAGCTGAGTGACAGCGGTGAGGCGTTGTTTGAAGGGTTGGGTATCGAGGTCAAGGACTTGAGTACGCTGCGCCGCCGCTTCGCCTGCCCATGCCTGGACTGGAGCATGCGTCGGCCGCATCTGGGCGGTTCGTTGGGGGCGGCGTTGTTGCAAACGGCGATCAAGCGCAAATGGGTGACTCAGGGCCTGGACAGCCGCGCGCTGGCGTTGACGGCGACGGGGCGAAAGGAACTCAGCAGCCGGTTTGCCGTTGAACTGCCGGTTCAGGTATCAACAACACAACCCGCTTCCACCGAGACCAGACGCCGAGCGATCGCCAGTTCTGCGCCTTAGCGACTGGCCGAGGCCATGAGTACGCCAAAACCGGCGAAGGTCACGCCTGAGACTTTCGCCGCCAGCCAGGATCCCTTCGGGCTGGACAACCAGCCTTTGGCGGCATTGGCGAGCAAGGCATAGCTGCCATGCACGAGGATCACCAGTACGCCGTAGGAGGCGACCAGTTTGAAAAACTGGGTGGAGAAGTGCGCTGAGGTGTCGATGAATTGCGGGAACACCGCCAGAAAGAAAAACACTGCCTTGGGGTTCAAAAACTGGATCGAAGCCGCTTCAAGGAAGCGGTAGCCCGGGCTTGAGGGGCGCGTTTCAAGCAGCGTGTTGAAACCAGCCGAGCGCCAGCTTTTGTAACCCAGGTACAACAAATAGGCGGCCCCTGCGTATTTCAACGCGGTAAAGGCGTTGGCGGAGGTGCTGAGGATCAGGCCAACACTGGTGGCGCTGATCGCAGCGACGATAAACGCTCCCGACGCGATCCCCAGAATGCCCGGCACTGCCCCGGTCCAGCCGTGGCGCACCGCGTTGGACAGGGTCAGGACCACGCCTGGCCCTGGGCTCAAAATGGTCAGGGTGGCAAACAGTAGAAAGAGTCCATAGCTGTTCATGTCTTGCTCCGTCAGGTGACGCTGGCTGTGTGCGAGCAGATTGGCGTGACGACGTGGGCGTGACAAACGCTTTAATTGCGGTGCATATGTGACTAAATTAGACGCATGACAAATCCACTACCGCCGCTTAATGCTGTTCGCGCCTTCGCCGTTGCTGCTCGTCATCAGAGTTTCAGCCTGGCGGCCGAAGAGCTGCATGTCAGTCACAGTGCCGTCAGCCGGCACATCAAATTGCTTGAGGAGCACCTGGGTGTGCTGCTGTTCGAGCGGCGTGTCCGTCAATCGGTACTGACGCCGGCCGGTCAGCGTTTTTATGAGCAGGTCAGCGCCGGGCTGGCGCAGATCGCCAACGCCGCCGCTGCGCTCAAGCAACATGCCTCGCTGCCGACCGTGAAGATCAATGTCCGTCCATCCTTTGCGATGCTTTGGCTAGCACCCAGACTGGAGGATTTCATTGCGCAGCACCCGGACATCAAACCGCAAGTGATTACCCAAACCCAGGCACCGGATCATGCACGCGACGGGTTCGACATCGTCATTCGCCGTGGTCGTGACGACTGGGCGCCGGCGATTGAGGCGCGAGCGCTTTTCGAAGACGAACTGTTGCTGGTCGCGGCACCTTCGCTGATCGAACGCCTGGCGCTTCAAGACCTGACATCCCTGAGCCGGCACACGTTACTGACCGCCAAGGCGCGTCGCGAAGATTGGCACAACTGGGCACTGCATTTTGGTCAAGGCCAGTCAGCCACTCAGGTCACCCGGCAGTTTGACCACATGCACCTGGTGCTTGAGGCCGCCGTGGAAGGACAGGGCATTGCCTTGTGCCCGACCTCTTTGCTGGGCACCCACCTCTCGAGTGGTCGCCTGATTTGCCCGTTGCCCGAGTTGCGGATGCCGTTGCCGCGTTATTACTACGGTGTTGCGCCGGACGTGACGGTGCAGACACGGGTGTTTGTGGAGTGGTTGTTTGCCCGCATTGCTCAGGATGAGCACACACCTGCAGGTTCTTGATGTTATCGAGCAAGGCGGATTTCACCCATTGGAGAGTGTTGTGTCAAACTCCTTGCTGAATGGCCATATGCTATGCAGGTTCGGTGGGCCAATTTCAGGAGCTAGGGATATCAGCTTTTATATCGGTCATTACGTGTTTGATTTTTTAAATATCCTGACTTCGTTAGATGGCCAGCAATTTAACACCTGAGAAATATGATATGAGAGTGTTTTTTTTAGGGTGGAAAGCTCGATATGAGCAGATTATGATCGATGGTCTTGCTGAAAAGCATGATGTTCATAAATTCCACATCCCGGCTTACGCCAAAAGAATCAACCGTACTTTAAGATCGCTTCAAAAAAAAATCCCGCTAACTATGTCAACGTCGTGGCTCGGGAAGTTGGTCAATGCGAGTAAATCCATAAGTGCTAAGGACATACTGATTTGTAATGAGGGGCAAGCTAAACGCGGATTGAATCCTAGTGTTATCAGCACTTTCAAAGGCGTAAGGGTCCTTCTGATCAGAGATCTGGTGGATGCGGCCTTTGTATATGAAATGAGAAAGCTTTTCGACAGAATCTACAGCTTCGACCCGGAGCAGTGCCGTTTATTTGGTATCGACTACCTGGAACAGTTCTTTCCTTTCAATGCGGAAGCAGCAAGAAAGCTGAATGCAAAAAGGCTGGAGCCTACCCGCCGTATCACTTGTTTTTTTCTTGGCAGGGATAAAGGTCGCGCTCACCTGATAGACAGTATTGCTAATGATCTTGAGAGCTTGGGCTGCAGCATTAAATTTCAGATCGTGAAGGATGAGTCATCCATCTCACTATCGAAATATCATACTGATTCAATATTGCCGTATGAGGAAAACCTTCAGAAGGTAATTGATGCTGACGTGTTAATAGAGATCAACCAACCAGGGCAATCTGGCCTCACGCTTCGAACGCTAGAGGCTGCATTTTTTGACAAAAAACTAATTACTACCAACAAAGCCGTCAAGGATTTGTACTTTTATGATCCTAGTCGCTTCTATATTTTTGAAGAATTTGACAAGGAGGCTATTTCTCGGTTTTTGGCTTCACCCTCAAAGCCGATTGACGTGGAAGCCCTGAAAAAACATTGCCCAGAAACCATGCTTGAACGCATACAAGAACTGCAAGATTCCAGCAAGTGCAATTAACGCAATAAAAAACCCACCCATCGCCAAAGCGATGGATGGGTTATGTGCCGCTTAGGCTCAGGCCCCGTCAAATCAAACCTTGACGATCCAACCCGCTGGCGCCTCGATATCGCCGGTCTGCACACCGGTCAGCTCTTTGTAGAGCTTCTGAGTGACCGGGCCGACTTCGGTTTCGCTGTGGAACACGTGCAGTTTGTCGTTGTAGCTGATGCCGCCGATCGGGGTGATCACCGCGGCAGTACCGCAAGCACCGGCTTCCTTGAAGTCGGACAGCTTGTCGATGAACACGTCGCCTTCGACCACTTCCAGGCCCAGACGCGATTTTGCCAGCTCGATCAACGACAGACGGGTGATGCCCGGCAGTACCGACGGCGAGTTCGGGGTTACGAACTTGTTGTCGTGGGTGATCCCGAAGAAGTTGGCCGAGCCGACTTCTTCGATTTTCGTGTGGGTCATCGGGTCCAGGTAGATGCAGTCGGCAAAGTGCGCCTTCTTGGCTTGGGAGCCGGGCATCAGGCTAGCGGCGTAGTTGCCACCGACCTTGGCCGCACCGGTGCCTTGTGGGGCGGCGCGGTCGTAGCTGGAGATCAGGAAGTTGTGCGGGGTCAGGCCGCCCTTGAAGTAGGCACCGACCGGAATGGCGAAGATCGAGAAGATGAACTCGGGGGCGGTACGCACGCCGATGTTGTCACCCACGCCGATCACGAACGGACGCAGGTACAGCGCGCCGCCGGTGCCGTAAGGCGGGATGAAACGCTCGTTGGCGCGGACCACTTCCTTGCAGGCTTCGACGAATTGTTCGGTGGACACCTGTGGCATCAGCAGGCGTGCGCAGCTGCGTTGCATGCGTGCGGCGTTCTGATCCGGGCGGAACAGATTGATCGAACCGTCCTTGCAACGATAGGCCTTCAAGCCCTCGAAGCATTGCTGGCCATAGTGAAGGGCAGTGGAACCTTCGCTGATGTGCAGCACATTGTCTTCGGTCAGGGTGCCTTTGTCCCACTCGCCATTACGCCAGTGCGACAGATAGCGCTTGTCTGTCTTGATGTAGTCAAAACCCAACTTGTCCCAATTGATGCTTTCGTTACCCATGACACCCTCTATCACTTAACAACCGCCGAAACGGTTCAAGGCTTCTGACGTTTTTCTGGATGGGGACAACAATACTTCATTCCGGGCCTGTTTCGCAGCCCGCAATTCGATCTCTGCGACCATCGATGCTCCCCGATGTAGCAGCTGCCTCGCGGTGCTCGACAGCTGCTACAGGGTTTTGCGTTCGTCGTTACAGGTGCAGCGCGTGGCCAAGGGCTCGCAGCGCCGCTTCCTGTACTGCTTCGCCGAGCGTCGGATGCGCGTGGATGGTGCCGGCAATGTCTTCCAGCCGTGCGCCCATTTCCAGGCTCTGACCGAACGCCGTCGACAATTCCGACACGCCCACACCGACCGCCTGCCAGCCGACAATCACATGATTGTCACGCCGCGCCACGACCCGCACGAAACCGCTTTTCGATTCCAACGTCATCGCCCGACCATTGGCGGCAAACGGGAAGCTGGAAACGATGCAGTCCAGACCCGCAGCCTTGACGTCGTCCGGGGTCTTGCCGACCACCACCAGTTCCGGGTCGGTAAAGCACACCGCGGCGATGGCGGTCGGGTTGAACTCACGGGATTTACCGCTGATCAGTTCGGCAACCATCTCGCCCTGGGCCATGGCCCGGTGCGCGAGCATCGGTTCACCGCTCACGTCGCCAATGGCATACACGTTGCGCATGCTGGTCTGGCAGCGGTTGTCGATCTTGATCGCCGAGCCGTTCATGTCCAGGTTCAAACCTTCGAGGTTCCAACCTTGAGTGTTCGGTTTGCGGCCAACGGCCACCAGTACCTGATCGGTTTCCAGGTTCAGGGTGTCGCCATTCGGGTCGAGAACTTGCAGTGTATTGCTAGCAGAATCAAAGCCTTGGACGCTGTGCTTCAAGTAAAGCTTCATGCCAAGTTTTTTCAGTTCGTCATGCACAGGCTGTGTGAGTTCGGCGTCGTAGGCCGGCAGGATGCGATCCTGGGCCTCGACCACACTGACCTCGGCACCGAGCTTGCGATAGGCAATTCCCAGCTCCAGACCGATGTAACCGCCACCGACCACGATCAGCCGTTTCGGCACGGACGTCGGCGCCAGGGCCTCGGTGGAGGAGATGATCGGCCCACCAATAGGCAGCATCGGCAGGTTCACGCTTTTCGAACCGGTAGCCAGCACTAGGTGCTCGCACTGAATGCGCGTGTCGCCGACTTCTACGGTTTTACCGTCGATTACTTTCGCAAACCCTTGAATTACCTGGATTTTGTGCTTCTTCATCAGCGCCGAAACGCCGGTGGTCAGACGATCGACGATACCGTCCTTCCACTCGACGCTCTTGCTGATGTCGAGGGTAGGCGCCGAAACGCTGATGCCCAGAGCTGAATGCTGGCTGTGGTGCTGCGTCTGGTGGAACTGCTCCGCGACGTGGATCAACGCCTTCGATGGAATGCAACCGATATTCAGGCACGTACCGCCCAGGGATTCGCCTTCCACCAGAATGGTCGAGATGCCCAGTTGACCGGCACGGATCGCCGTCACATAACCGCCAGGGCCGCCGCCGATGATCAGCAGCGTGGTGTTCAAATTCTGCATGCCTTACTCCACAAACAGGGTAGCGGGTTGTTCGAGCAAGCCACGAATGGCCTGGATGAATTGCGCCGCGTCCATGCCATCGACCACGCGGTGATCGAAGGAGCTGGAGAGGTTCATCATCTTGCGAATCACGATCTGGCCTCTGACGACCATCGGGCGTTCGACGATTTTGTTGACGCCGACGATCGCCACTTCCGGCAGGTTCAGCACCGGGGTGCTGACGATGCCGCCCAAGGCGCCGAGGCTGGTCAGGGTGATGGTCGAACCGGACAATTCATCGCGGCTGGCCTTGCCATTGCGGGCAGCGGTAGCGAGGCGAGAAATTTCCTGAGCGCTGTCCCACAAGCTGCGGGTTTCGGCGTGACGGACCACCGGCACCATCAAACCGATGTCGGCTTGGGTGGCGATGCCTACGTGCACGGCGCCGAGGCGGGTGATGACCTGGGCTTCGTCGTCGTAACGGGCGTTGATTTGCGGGAAGTCGCGCAGGGCAACAACCAGAGCGCGGACCAGGAACGGCAGCAAGGTCAGCTTGCCGCGGTTCGCGCCGTGTTTTTCGTTCAGATGAGCGCGCAGTTCTTCCACGGCGGTGACGTCGATTTCCTCGACGTAACTGAAGTGAGCGGCGCGCTGAGTGGCGTCCTGCATGCGCTGGGCGATCTTGCGGCGCATGCCGATGACCGGGATTTGTTCTTCGTCGTTACGCTGGGCGTAAGCGGCGGCAATGGTCGATTGCGGCTGCTGACCCTGGGCCAGGTAGGCATCGAGGTCTTCGTGCAGCACTCGACCGACAGGGCCGGTGCCACGCACCAGACGCAACTGGATACCGAGGTCCAGCGCATGTTTGCGTACAGCCGGGGAGGCCAGAGGACGCTCATCCGCTTCGCGAGCAACCATTGGGCCTTGGCAAACGGCAGCTCGCGGCGCCGCAGGAGCGACCGGTTTGCTTTCAACAGCGGCTGCAACTTTCGGTGCCGCAACCGGCGCTTCTTTAACGGGTGCAGGCTGAGCCGACTCTTTAACGTTGCCCGCGCCTTCGACTTCAATGCTGATCAGGATGCTGCCAACCGCCATGACTTCGCCGGGCACACCGCCCAGCGCAATCACCTTGCCGTTCACTGGCGACGGGATGTCGACCATCGCCTTGTCAGTCATGACATCGGCGAGTACCTGATCTTCGACGACCATGTCGCCGACTTTGACGTGCCATACCGACAATTCAACTTCTGCAATGCCTTCACCAATGTCCGGCATTTTAATAACGTGCGTGCCCATTCAGACCTCCATAACCCGATGCAAAGCCGCGCCCACTCGGGACGGACCAGGGAAATACGCCCACTCTTGTGCGTGCGGGTAGGGAGTGTCCCAACCGGTGACGCGCTCGATAGGCGCTTCCAGGTAGTGGAAGCAGTGCTCTTGCACCAGGGCGACCAGTTCGGCGCCGAAACCGCAGGTGCGGGTCGCTTCGTGAACGATCACGCAACGGCCGGTTTTCTTCACCGACTTGACGATGGTGTCCAGGTCCAGCGGCCACAGGCTGCGCAGGTCGATGACTTCGGCGTCGATACCGGTTTCTTCAGCCGCCACTTGCGACACGTAAACGGTGGTGCCGTAAGTCAGGATGGTCACGTCCTTGCCCGGACGGGTGATCGCGGCGACGTCCAGTGGCACGGTGTAGTAACCGTCCGGCACTTGCGCGGCCGGGTGTTTCGACCACGGGGTCACCGGACGTTCGTGGTGACCGTCGAACGGGCCGTTGTACAGGCGTTTTGGCTCGAGGAAGATCACCGGGTCATCGTTTTCGATGGAGGCGATCAACAAGCCTTTGGCGTCGTAAGGGTTGGACGGCATGACCGTGCGCAAACCGCAGACCTGAGTGAACATCGCTTCGATGCTCTGGCTGTGCGTCTGGCCGCCATAGATGCCGCCACCGCAAGGCATGCGCAGGGTCATCGGCGCGGTGAACTCGCCAGCCGAGCGATAACGCAGGCGGGCGGCTTCGGAAATGATCTGGTCCGACGCCGGATACACGTAATCGGCGAACTGGATCTCGGCCACCGGCCGCAGACCGTAGGCGCCCATGCCGACGGCGACGCCGACGATGCCGCTTTCGGAAATCGGCGCGTCGAACACCCGGGAGGTGCCGTACTTGTTCTGCAGGCCTTCGGTGCAACGGAACACGCCGCCGAAGTAGCCGACGTCCTGGCCGAACACCACGACGTTGTCGTCACGCTCAAGCATCACATCCATGGCCGAGCGCAGGGCCTGGATCATGGTCATGGTGGTCGTGGTCATGGCGGTTTCCAACTCGATTTTGTTGTTGTGATCGTTCATGTCAGATCCCCAACTCTTGACGCTGGCGCTTCAAGTGCTCCGGCATCTCTTTGTAGACGTCTTCGAACATGGTCGCGGCGCTCGGAATCTGGCCGCCGGCGAGGGTGCCGTACTGTTCGGCTTCTTTTTGCGCGGCGATCACTTCGGCTTCGAGTTCGGCGCTGACGGCGACGTGTTCCTCTTCCGACCACTGACCGATTTTCACCAGGTGCTGCTTCAGGCGCGCAATCGGGTCGCCCAACGGGAAGTAGCTCCAGTCGTCGGCAGGACGGTATTTGGACGGATCATCAGAAGTGGAGTGTGGACCGGCGCGGTAGGTGACCCATTCGATCATGGTTGGGCCGAGGTTGCGGCGGGCGCGTTCGGCGGCCCAGGCAGAGGCAGCGTAGACCGCGACGAAATCGTTGCCATCGACCCGTAGGGAGGCAATGCCGCAACCGACACCACGACCGGCAAAGGTAGTGGCTTCACCACCGGCAATCGCCTGGAACGTGGAGATCGCCCACTGGTTGTTGACCACGTTGAGGATCACTGGCGCACGGTAAACGTGGGCGAAGGTGAGGGCGGTGTGGAAGTCGGATTCAGCGGTAGCGCCGTCGCCGATCCAGGCCGAGGCGATTTTGGTGTCGCCCTTGATCGCCGAGGCCATGCCCCAGCCCACGCCCTGTACGAACTGGGTGGCGAGGTTGCCGGAAATGGTGAAGAAACCGAAGTCTTTGACTGAATACATGATCGGCAGCTGACGGCCCTTGAGCGGATCACGCTCGTTGGACAGCAGTTGGCAGATCAGGTCCACCAGCGGCACGTCTCGCGCCATCAGAATGCTTTGCTGGCGGTACGTCGGGAAGCACATGTCATCGACGTTCAGTGCCAGGGCCTGGCCGCTGCCGATGGCTTCTTCGCCAAGGCTCTGCATGTAGAACGACATTTTTTTCTGGCGCTGGGCGACCACCATGCGGTTGTCATAGATCCGCGTCTTGAGCATGGCGCGCATGCCTTTACGCAGGATCGCGGCGGGTACGCCTTCAGCCCATGGACCGAGGGCATTGCCCTGGTCGTCGAGCACGCGAATCAGGCCTTTGGCCAGGTCGGCGGTGTCGGCCGGTTCAACGTCAATTGGGGGTTTGCGCACCGTACCGGCGTCGGTCAGACGCAGGTAGGAGAAGTCGGTTTTGCAGCCAGGACGGCCCGATGGTTCGGGAACGTGCAGTTGCAGCGGTTCGTACGCTTGGTTCATGGCTTCTACGCTCGATCTTGTGAATTTCTTGTAGTGAGCTGACCGTCATTCTTCGATAAAAGAATTCTTGTCCTACAACAATCATAGGCCGGGCCAAGAAGAATATTTCTCTCTGTTTCGTTGCGTTGGCGATCATTTGAGGATAAAAAATCTGTATAAACATAAAAAACAGGTGGTTTTGTCTCATGCGCAAACTGGACCGTACCGATATCGGCATTTTGAACAGCCTTCAGGAGAACGCGCGCATCACCAACGCCGACCTCGCACGCTCGGTGAACCTGTCGCCAACCCCGTGCTTCAACCGGGTCAAGGCGATGGAAGAATTGGGCCTGATTCGTGAGCAGGTGACCCTGCTGGATGCCGACCTGCTGGGGCTGCACGTGAATGTGTTCATTCACGTCAGCCTGGAAAAACAAGTGGAGGAGGCGTTGCAGCATTTCGAGGAGGCGATCTCGGATCGTCCGGAAGTGATGGAGTGCTATTTGATGGCCGGCGACCCGGACTATTTGATCCGGGTGCTGGTGCCGACCATTCAGTCGCTGGAGCGCTTCATGATGGACTTTTTGACCAAGGTGCCCGGCGTGGCGAATATCCGTTCGAGCTTTGCGCTCAAGCAGGTGCGCTATAAAACCGCGCTGCCGTTGCCGGCGAATGGGTTGACCTTGGCCTGACGGCAAGATCAAAAGATCGCAGGCTTCGCCAGCTCCTACAGGGTTTGGACCATCCGCAAGATCACGGTCGTACCCGGTCAATGTAGGAGCTGCCGCAGGCTGCGATCTTTTGATCTTAAAGTTTGTTTAGCGGGATTTTCAGGTAAGTGACGCCATTGCCCTCGGCCGGCGGCAAATTCCCCGCTCGTACATTCACCTGAATCGCCGGCAGCAACAGCGTCGGCATACCCAACCCCGCATCGCGCTGGGTGCGCATGGCAACGAAGGCGGCCTCGTCAATGCCGTCATGGATGTGAATGTTGCTTTTGCGCTGCTCGCCCACCGTGCTCATGCACTGCGGTTCACGACCCTCAGGCGGGTAATCGTGGCAGACATAAAGTCGAACGCTGGCAGGGAAGGCCAGCAGTTTGCGAATCGAGGCGAACATCTGGTTGGCGTTACCGCCGGGGAAGTCGCAGCGCGCCGTGCCCACGTCCGGCATGAACAATGTATCGCCCACCAGAATCACATCGCTGTCGATCAGAAAGGCCATGTCCGCTGGCGTGTGGCCGGGAACATGCAGGGCCGTGGCCTTGAGGTTGCCGATCCGGAACGATTCGTCCGGCGCGAACAGATGATCGAACTGCGAACCGTCACTGCGAAATTCCGGCTCAAGGTTGAACAGGGTCTTGAACACGCCCTGAACCTTGCTGATCGACTGACCAATCGCAATCTTCCCGCCCAGTTCCCGACGCAAATAAGGCGCGGCGGACAGGTGATCGGCATGGGCGTGGGTTTCCAGCAGCCATTGCACCTGCAGCTGATGTTGGCGAACGAAGGCGATGATCTTGTCGGCCTGGGTGGTGGCGGTTCGCCCGGCGGCGGGGTCGTAGTCGAGCACCGGGTCGACAATTGCGCATTGGCCGCCATCGTTTTCATAGATCACGTAGCTGAAGGTCGACGAGGCAGGGTCTAAAAAAGCTTCAATCAAGGCGGGCATGGTGGCCGTTTCTTTCTGGACAAGCCATGAGGGTAGTTTCATTTTCCCTGCGCTGACCAGCCCGCATTAATTCAATTAATGAAAAAAGCTGCACGGGCTCTATCCTGTCAGTCATCGATACCGGGCGCTCCCGGCTTTTTTGCAGATCACGAGAGTTTTATGTTGCTGGCGAGTTTTTTTGGCGTGGTGATGGGGTTGGTACTCGGTTTGACCGGAGCCGGTGGCGGCATTCTTGCGGTGCCGGCGCTGGTGTTGGGGTTGGGCTTGACCATGACGCAAGCCGCGCCGGTCGCACTGTTCGCGGTGGGCAGTGCGGCGGCTGTCGGCGCCATTGACGGGTTGCGCCATGGCTTGGTGCGCTACCGCGCAGCGTTGCTGATCGCCCTGCTGGGGGCGATTTTTTCGCCGGTCGGCATCTACTTCGCCCATCAGTTGCCGGAAAAAATCCTGATGATTCTGTTCAGCCTGCTGATGGTCATGGTGGCCTGGCGGATGCTGCGCCGTGAGCGCCAGGAGGAGGGACCGAGCGACCACGGCCACGCCAACTGGGGCCAGAAGAACTGCATGCTCGATCAGCAGACCGGGCGCTTTTCCTGGACCGCCAAGTGCACCGCGACCCTCGCGGCACTGGGCGCGGTGACCGGGGTGGTCTCCGGGCTGCTCGGGGTGGGCGGCGGCTTCCTGATCGTCCCGGCGTTCAAGCAGCTGACGGATGTGCAGATGCGCGGAATCGTCGCCACGTCGTTGATGGTGATCAGCCTGATTTCCGCCATCGGCGTGATCGGCGCGTTTCAGGCCGGGGTGAGAATCGATGGTTTGGGCGTGGCGTTTATCGCCGCGAGCATCGTCGGCATGATCATTGGCCGAAGACTTTGCGCGCGAGTACCGGCCCGGGGATTGCAGATCGGCTTCGCCAGCATCTGTGTCGTGGTCGCCGCTTACATGCTGTTTAGAGCGGGCGTCTAGCACGTACCGGTTCCTGTGGACGCCAGTCCGTTCCACAGGCGTACACCCTAAGTTCCGGGCCTCGTCGACGGACGGTCTTACACCGAACTTGCCGCGCATGACCTGCCACTCCAAAGCACTTCAAAACCGCCTCCAAGGCAGCGTATGACGCCGCCGGTCAGCTTTCGATAATCGCCTCCGACATCCAGTCCCCCGCTGCGGAGCGCGTCATGCACAACAATAAGAACATCAAGCATCGTTTCTTGCCTGCCTTCATCGCCAGCCTGTCGACCCTCGGTTTGAGCTCGATGGCCGAGGCCGAGATCATGCTGTACGACAAGGACCAGACCACGTTTTCCACCGACGGCTACATCAACGCCTTCTATGTGAACAGCGATGTGGACCGCGCCGGCGACCAATTCGACCGGAAACAGGCGCGGGTCAAAATGGGTTTTCTGCCCAACTACCTGGGCTTCAACATGAGCAAGCAGGTCGATGACCTCAAGCTCGGCGCCCGGTCCTCCTTCTGGGTGACCATCAACGACAGCGAAACCAACGGCACCGACACCGCCATCGACGTGCGGCAGTTCTACGGCACCGTGGCCAATCCGGAGTGGGGCGAAGTGTTGATCGGCAAGGACTTCGGCCTGTTCGCCCGTTCCAACATCCTGCTGGATGAAATGCTCGCCGGTTACGGCCAGGTCAGCGATTCCCTGGGACTGGTGGACGGTGGCGGGGTGTCGTTCGGCAACATCGGCACGGGTTATCCGTACCCGTTCCCGACGTCGCAGATTACCTATCGCACGCCGGTGATGGAGGGACTGCGGGTGGCCGTGGGGATCATGGACCCGGTGGACACCAACGACAGCAGTCCATTGGGCAAGGCCTACCAGGAGAACCCGCGTACCGAGAGCGAGATCACCTATCAGTTCGACCTCGCCGGGGCGAAGATTTACAGCTGGGTCAACGGCAGCTACCAGACGTCGGACAATACCGATTCCACCGTCGAGTCCGTCACCTCCAAAGGCGTCGGCTATGGCGTGCAGGCGAAAATGGGCGGTTTGTCCCTCACCGGCTCCGGTTTCCAGGCCAAGGGTATCAACCCGTTCTTCACCAACAACGCCGGGGAACCGACCCTGCGCAACGTCGACAGTGACGGTTACCTGCTGCAGGGCTCCTACAAGCTCGGCAAGAACCGACTGGCCTTGTCTTACGGCAAGACCAACGACGATGGCAACGGCGTGGTCGGCAGCGGTGCGGACTACGAAACACGCGGCGTTGCGCTGTTCCATGACGTCAACGACAACCTCAAGCTGGTGGCCGAGTACAACCAGTTCGCAATCAACGGCCACGACACCAGCGACCAGAACGAAGACACCGACACCTTTGCGGTGGGGGCGGTGCTGACCTGGTAACCGCTGACATAAATCCCTGTGGCGAGGGGACTTGTCCCCGTTGGGTCGCGAAGCGGCCCCCTTCGGTTGCGCATCGACCGCAGGGGCCTGCTGCGCAGTCCAACGGGGACAAGTCCCCTCGCCACAAGGGGTCGAACGTCACAATTGTACTCATCCCATCGAAGTGGCTACCCGCTACCCAAGTAGCATACGTCGCAGCTCACAGGCTTCGTACACTCATGCCTCATACATGCGCACCTGCGGGAGGCGACGATGCAGCAGGTCCAGAGTGAAGGTGTGGTCAGTGCAATGTCCCAGGCCACCGATGCCCAACAGGTGGCCCAAGAGCTGGCGCGACAACTGTTGCACCCGCACTTGGGCTTCGTGCTGTTCTTCTGTTCCGCCGAGTACGACCTGCAGGCGCTGGGCCAGGCCTTGCAACAAAGCTTCGGTGGCATACGCCTGGTGGGTTGCACCAGCGCCGGGGAAATCACGCCCTTGGGCTACGGTCGCAACTGTGTGACGGCGGTGGGCTTCGACCATCGGCATTTCTCCATCGACGCCGAACTGATCTCCGAGATGGAGCGTTTCAGCCTGATCGACGCCCAGCAAATGGTCGAGCGACTGGTCAGTGGCTGTCGCAGCAACACCCAGGCGCCGATCAAGGGCAACAGCTTTGCGCTGACCCTGCTCGATGGGTTGTCCAGTCGAGAAGAAATGGTCCTCGCGGCCCTGAGCGCGGCGTTGGGCGATATCCCGCATTTCGGCGGTTCGGCCGGCGACGACAATTACCTGACCCACACCCACGTCTATTTTAATGGCGAGTTCCACAGCGGCGCGGCGGTGGTGGTGCTGGTCAATACCTGGCTCGACTTCGAAGTCTTCACCACTCACCACATCCTGCCGAGGGCTGAAAAACTGGTGGTCACCGGGGCTGACAGCGCCTCGCGCCGGGTCTTCGAACTCAACGCCGAACCCGCCGCCGAGGAGTACGCCCGGCACATCGGTGTGCCGGTGGCGGAGCTCGATCATCGGATCTTCGCCGCGCACCCGTTGGCCGTGCGGATCAACGATCAGTATTACGTGCGGGCGATCCAGCAGGTTCATCCGGACCTGAGCCTGAGTTTCTACTGCGCGGTGGAAAACGGCATCGTCCTCACCGTCATGACGCCCGGCCCGATGCTGCCGAATCTGCAAACCCTGTTCGAAGGCTTGCAGGAGCGCCTCGGCGACCTGTTGCTGACCATCGGCTGCGACTGCTTTCTCAGGCGTCTGGAACTGGAAGACGGCGGCAGTCTGGAGCAGATCGGAACGTTTTTGCGTGACCAACGGGTGATGGGCTTCAACACCTACGGAGAACAGTTCAATGGCATGCACATCAACCAGACCTTCACCGGGGTTGCCATTGCCCGAGGCCGGTCCCCTGGACACCGCTGAGCTCCAGGCGCAGATCGCCAGCCTGCAGCGTGACAACCACAAACTGCAGCGCATCAATGGCGCGCTGATCGAGCGGATCGAGTCCGGAATCACCCGCGGCAATGACCCCTACGCGGCGTTCCAGCATTCGGTGGTACTGGCCGAACAGGTGCGTGAGCGCACCGACGCCTTGAACCAGGCCATGGCTGAACTCAAGTCGGGCAATCACTTGCTCAGCGAAGCGCGCCTGCGGGCGGAAACCGCGCATCAGCATTTGATCGATGCCATCGAGAGCATTTCCGATGCGTTTGTGCTGTTCGATGCGGACCAGCGAATCGTCTTGTTCAATAGCCGTTTCAAGGCGTTCTGGGGCAACAGTCGGGTGCGGATCAACGCCGGCATGCGCCTGGCCGAGGTCAAGCGACTGATGTCCGCCACCGGGCTGTTCACTGAAGAGCCGCGCGGGCATGCCGACGAAAGCCTGCTCTATCGCCTGCAGGACGGTCGCTGGTTACAAGTCAGCGAAAGGCCGACTCAGGAAGGCGGGCGGGTGATCCTGTTCACCGACATTACCGACGTCAAACTCAGCGAAACCGTGCGCCGCGAGCAGGCGGTGGCGCAGAAATCCCATCTGTTGCAACGGGCGGTCGACAACCTGTCCCAAGGCGTGGCCATGGTCAACGCCGAGGGCATTCTGGAGTTGTGGAACCGGCGTTTCCTCGAACTCAGCGGCCTGGCCCCGGTGGCGGCTCATCGTCCGTTTTCCGAAGTGATCGCCGACAGCGAGTTGAACCTGCTGACCCCGGCCAGTCGGGATCTAAACGGGCGGCACGTGCAGGAATGCGAGCAGCGCCTCTACGATGGCCGGGTGCTGGAAATCCGCACCCATCCGTTGCCCACCGGCGGCTTTGTCAACACCTTCACCGACATCACCGAACGCTACCAACACGCCGAAGCGCTGAGCGAAAGCGAGCGCTGGATTCGTTTGATCACCGACCATGTGCCAGCGCTGATTGCCTACCTGAATGCCGACCTGGTCTACGAGTTCACCAACAAGGTGTATGAAGAATGGTACTGCTGGCCTCGGGGCGTGATGCTTGGGCAGAGCCTGCGCGAAGTCCACAGCGAACAGCATTATCAGCGCCTGGAAGCCTACGTGGCCCGGGCCCTGGCCGGTGAGAGCGTGACGTTCGAGGTCGCTGAAACCAACATCAACAACCAGGAGCGCTACATGCTGCGCTCCTACGTACCCAATCGCCTGGCCACCGGGGAAGTGGTGGGGATTTTCGTGCTGATCCGCGACATCACCGAACGCCGCCGCACCGCCGAAGCGCTACACCAGGCCTATCAGAATCTTGAGTTGCGGGTGCGCGAACGCACGTCGGAACTGACCACCCTGAACGACCAATTACTGCGTGAGATCGATGAGCGTCGGCGGGCGGAATCTCGCCTGCGTGAAGCCAAACTCGAAGCCGAACAGGCCAACCTGTCGAAGACCAAGTTTCTCGCTGCCGTCAGTCATGACCTGCTGCAACCGCTCAACGCCGCGCGGCTGTTTACCAGTGCTTTGCTCGAACGGCGGGAGCCGGTGGCCAATGCGATTTTGGTACGCAATGTCAGCAACTCCCTGGAAGACGTGGAGAACCTGCTGGGTACGCTGGTGGACATTTCCAAACTGGATGCCGGGGTGATCAAGGCCGACATTGCGCCGTTTGCCCTGAGCGAATTGCTGGAGAACCTTGCGGCCGAGTACACCCAGGTGGCTCGCAGCGAAGGTCTGGAACTGCATTTCATTCCCTGTTCGGCACTGGTGCGCAGCGACATTCAGTTGCTGGCGCGGATCCTTCGAAATCTGTTGAGCAACGCCATTCGCTACACCTACAGCGGTCGTGTGGTGCTCGGTTGCCGGCGTCATCACCAGCGCCTGTCGATCGAGGTCTGGGACAGCGGCATGGGCATTGCCGAAAACCGCCTCGAGGAGATTTTTCAGGAGTTCAAACGCGGTGACGTGCAGCGTCCGGATCAGGATCGCGGGTTAGGTCTGGGCCTGGCGATCGTCGAAAAAATCGCCGGGATTCTCGGTCACCGCATTCATGTGCGTTCGTGGCCGGGCAAGGGCTCGATGTTCTCGGTCGAAGTGCCTTTGAGCGCTACGGCGCCCAAGGCGCTGCCGAGTTTGCTGATGAGTGAGCCGATGCTTGAACGTCTGCGTGGGGCGCGGGTGTGGGTGCTGGACAACGACGCGGCCATTTGCGCCGGCATGCGCACGTTACTCGAAGGGTGGGGGTGTCTGGTGGTCACGGCACTGTCGGAGCAGGACCTGGCGCGGCAAGTGGACAACTATCACGAAGAAGCCGATTTGCTGATCGCCGACTATCACTTGAATGACGATCAGAACGGCGTCGATGCCGTGGCCCGGATTAACGCACGTCGCGGCTCGGCGATTCCGGCAATGATGATCACCGCCAACTACAGCAACGAACTCAAACAGCAGATCCGCGAACTGGGCCATACCCTGATGCACAAACCGGTGCGGCCGATGAAGCTCAAGACGGCGATGAGTCACTTGCTCGGCCCATCCCGATAGCCCCGCCGGACACCACACCTGTGGCGAGGGGGCTTGCCCCCGTTGGGCTGCGAAGCAGCCCCCTACTAAATTTAGATAAACCGAGTCGCCAGAATTTACGACTGCTTCGCAGCCGAACGGGGGCAAGCCCCCTCGCCACAGGGGCGCATTTTCAACGCCGTAAGTAAGACCCGAAATCAATATCCCCGGCACTCAAAATCGCCTGCACCCGGTTGTGCACGTTGAGTTTGCGCAGGATTGCCGAGACGTGGGCCTTGACTGTGGTTTCGGCAATTTCCAGGGTGTAGGCGATCTGTTTGTTCGACTCGCCCTTGGTCATGCGTTCGAGCACCAGCAACTGCTTGCGGGTCAAGGCCTGGAGCAGTTCCGGCGGAAAGCTCGGGGCATCGTTCATGCGCCTTGTACCGCATTTTTGCGTGCGGATGATGTCCGGTGGCAAGTAGACATTGCCGTTGAGGATCTGCTGGATGGCCTCGGTCATTTGCACCCGTGGCGAGGATTTGGTGATGAAACCCACCGCGCCATAGGTGATGGCTTGCAGTACGACTTGTTTGTCCTGTTCGGCCGAGACGATCACCACCGGAATGGTCGGCGCCTCGTTGCGCAGGTTGATCAGGCCATTGAGGCCGTGCATGCCGGGCATGTTCAGGTCGAGCAGGATCAGGTCCAGGTCGTCGTGTTCCTGCGTCAGCAGCAGAGCGCTGTCCAGGTCGGCGGTTTCCATCACCTCGCTGCCCGGAAAACCATCGCTGATGACGTTATGAATGGCTTCGCGAAACAGCGGGTGATCGTCGGCAATCAGAATTTTGTACATAGCCTTTCACCTCATTATTTTGATTAGGGTGTGGCAACAACTCGCACACGTAACGGTCAGGGGAAGGGCTCGGGCTGGGCCGGCGTTACGGGCAGGTTGGCGGCCTGCCAGGCGTCCAGGCCGTCGCGATACCAATACAGCGTCTTATAGCCCATGGCGGCGGCGCGCTTCACGGCGTTCCAGCTCAGCCAGCAATCGGCGCGGCAGTAGAATACCAGCGGTTGCGCGAGATCACCTGCGGTCAATGTGTTCAGCTTACGCGCAAAATAGTCCTGCCAGTCGGGCGTCAGGTCACCGTCGCCGGTATTGGCCAGCCAATGGCTGCCGGGAAGGTTTTCGTGGGGCTGGTCCTCGATGAAACGTCCTTGCAACCACTGGCGGCGGTAGACGTCGATCAGCACCGGACGCGGCGTCTGGGTCAGCAGGATTTGCAGGGCCGCGGTATCGATGATGCCGGCGCCCTGTATTTGATTCGGGGTCGGGCTGCGGTACAGACCGATGCGATAGCCGTCGGTGGAGAACAGCGGTGTTTCGGCCTGCGCGACGCCGAGCAACAGGCTCAGCGATAGCGCAGCGAGAGACGGGCGCAGCAGACGACGTCGGGCACGCGGCATGGGGTTCAATCCTTATAGTTATGAACCTATTACATGCCAGTCTCGGTGCGATTGGAATGCGACGATAGACAGGGAAACCGGTACTAAAGTAGTAATTTTCACGCTGTTCAACTCAAATCCCCTGTGGGAGCGAGCTTGCTCGCGATAGCGGTGTGTCAGCCGACATCAATGTTGGGTGTGATGCCCTCATCGCGAGCAAGCTCGCTCCCACAGGGGATTTGTGGTGTTAGTTGGTTTTGCGCAGGGCGGCGTGTTGCGGGTTGAAGGTGAGTACGGCGAGCAGGGCGAATACCAGCGTCAGCCCCACGCACACCGCCAGCGCCAACGGATTGAGGCGTTCATACAAGGCAAACCGCACCAGTTCCACCGCATGGGTGAACGGGTTCAACGCGCACAACCAGTACAGCCACTCGCTGGACTCGCGCATCTTCCACAGCGGATACAGCGCTGATGACAGGAAAAACAGCGGGAAAATCACGAAGTTCATCACCCCGGCAAAGTTCTCCAGCTGACGGATCGCGTTGGACAACAACAAGCCCAGCGCGCTGAGCATCAACGCCACCAGCAGCAACGCCGGTAACGCGATCAACAGCCCCATGGCCGGTGGTTGCACGCCGTACACCCAGGCAATCGCCAGAAAGGCGTACACCTGCAACAGCGAGATCAACGAGGTGGCCAACAATTTGCTGCACAGTAGGAAAGTGCGGGGCAGGGGGCTGGTCAGCAGCACGCGCATGCTGCCCATTTCGCGGTCGTAGACCATCGACAGCGAACCTTGCATGCCGTTGAACAGCAGGATCATGCAGGCCAGCCCGGGGATGATGTAGACCTCGTAGGGAATGTAGGTGTCATAGGGCTCGATGATCGCGATCCCGAGTGCCGCGCGAAAACCGGCGGCGAACACCAGCAGCCACAGCAACGGCCGTACCAGCGCACTGAGAAACCGCGTGCGCTGCAACACAAAACGCAGCCATTCACGCAGCACGATGCCGCTGAAACATTGCCAGTAGGCATTCATTGGGCGGCTCCTGAAGTCGTCAGTCGAGTGAAGGCCGAACCCAGGTCACCACCGTGCTCCAGGCTCAGGGCGTCGGCTTGTCCGCTGGCGACCAGCCGGCCCTGATGCAGGATCAACAAGTCGTCGCTCGGCTGCACTTCATCCAGCAAATGGGTGGTCCAGAGCACGCTGATGTTCTGCTCGCGGCACAGGCTGCGGATGTGTTGATTGAGCGCCAGCCGACTGGCCGGGTCGAGGCCGACGCTGGCCTCGTCGAGCAGCAGCAGGCGCGGCTCATGCAGCAAGGCGCGGGCGATTTCCACCCGGCGACGGTGGCCGCCATTGAGTTCGCGGACCCGTTCGCGACGGCGTTCGGTCAAGGCTTGGCGGGCCAGTTCGGCGTCGACCCGAAGGCCGGTCTGACGTCGCGACATCCCATGCAGCGCGGCGTGATAACGCAGGTTTTGCTCGACACTGAGGTCCAGGTCCAACGTGCTTTGCTGAAACACCACACCTAATTGCTTGAGCGCCGGGCGCGCCGCGTTGCGCAACGAACAGCCGCCGACGCGGATGTCACCGCGCTGCAAATCGTAGAGTCGAGTGAGCAGGGCAATCAGCGTCGATTTGCCCGCGCCGTTCGGCCCCAGCAGTGCCGCGAAACGGCCAGGCGCCAGGCTGAAACTCACCTGACGCAATGCCTCTTTCGCACCATAAGCGAAACTCAGCTCGCTGACTTCCAGTGCGTTCATGGGGTCACCACCACGCCCCACGGATAACGCCCGACCTTGATCGACTTGGTGACCTTGAGGCTGTCGACATCGATCACCGACACGTCGCCGCTGACGCCGTTGGTAGCCAGCAATTGCTTTTGATCCGGGGTAAACGACATCTGCCAGACACGTCGTCCGACCAGCAGGTAATCAAGAATTTCGAAGGTCTTGGCGTCGATCACCGCCACATGATTGGCCGGGCCGAGGGCGACGAAACCGTACTTGCCGTCGGCGCTGAGCTTGATGCCCACCGGCTGGACTTTGTCCGGGTGCACGCCCTTGATCTGGAAGGTCAGGGTCTTGAGGACCTTGCGGGTGGCGACGTCGAGAATGGTCACGGTGCCGCCGATTTCCGCCGAGGCCCAGAGTTTGGAGCCATCCGGCGTGAACTCGACGAAGCGCGGTCGCTGATCCACCAGGGTGCTATCGGCGAGGGTCTGAGTGCTGGTGTCGATCCAGTGCAGCATGTTCGTGGTTTCGCTGGTGTTCACCGCCCACTTGCCGTCGGGGCTGACGGCCATGCCTTCGGGTTCGACGCCGACGTTGATCTGGCTCAGCACCTTGGAGGTTTCGGTGTCGATCACCGTCACCAGCGCATCGTCTTCGTTGGAAACGTACAGCCAGCGATTATTCGGGTGCAGGGCGAATTGTTCAGGGTCCTTGCCCGAGGGCAGTTCCTTGATGATTTTGCGCGTGGCCACGTCCATCACCTGGACCCGGTCCGAGTCGCTGGCGCAGATGTACAGCAGCTTGTTGTCGTGGGACAACAGCAGACCGCGGGGGCGCTGGCCGACGGGCAGGGTGTCGGTGACTTGCAGGGTCTGAAGGTCGATCAGGCTCAGGCTGTTGTCCTTTTCGTTGGAGACCCAGGCGGTGCTGGCAGCGGCGTGCCCGGCGGCAAGCAGCAGGGCGCAAGAGAGCAGGGTGCGGCGCATGGTGGATTCCTTTTTGTTGTAGTTCTTGTGGAAAGTTGGATTAGGGAAAGCGGCAGCTGACCTCAGGCTTGTCGTAGCCGAGGCTGTCCATCTCGTTGAAGGGGTGCAGGAAGCCGTCTTGCGGCGACGTGCTGACCAACGCCCGGGGCTGCACGATGGGAATGGGTTGGCGCAACTGGCCGTTCCACGGCCGATAACTGAGCTTGCGACCCTTGAAACCGTCCAGCGGCAATTGATCGCTGATCTCAAGCGTACGGATCGCCACCGGATCGACCTGGCGCAGTTTGCTCACGGCACTGGCGATGCTGCGCACGGCGATCCAGGCCGCAAAATCGCGGTCATTCATCCAGCGCCCGGTCAGGGCTTCGAAACGTTTCTGCAACTGGGCGGCGCCGTAGGTTTCCACGGTTTTATGCCAGCCCACCGGGGTCAGACCCTGAGTGCCGGCGACCGGCCGTGGGTACCAGGTCTGGTAGGGCACGTATTCGCCGAAATCACCGCGTTCATCCGCCACCAGCACCACGTCGTACTCGGCGGTCTGGGTGAACAGCGGCATGTCGGCCTGGGCGCTGCGGCGCTGATCGTTGTCGAAACTCCAGGTTTTTTCCGCGACCAGTTTCAGGCCGAAGCGTTTGGCGGCGCGGCGCAGGGCGGCGGCATAGGCTTGATCGTCCGGGGTCGGGCCGACGATCAGCAGCGCCCGTTGCCATTTGCGCACCACCAGAAATTGCGCCAGCGCATCGGCGAGCATCGCCCGACTCGGCAGGCTGTGCAGCACGTTCGGCAGGCAGTCGGTGGTGCGCAGGCTGTCGTCGGGGCTGCCGGCGTTGAACAGCAAGCTGTCGGGCAGCACGGCGCTGAGTTGGCGCAGACTGGCGGCTGGTGCGTTGACGACAAACAGGCGCAGACCTTGTTCATGTTGAGCCTTGGCCGCTTCGACCAAGGCATCCGGATTGTCGACGTTGGCGCTGACCAGGTTGTAGCTCTGGTTGAGGAAACGCCCGGTGCTGTTGCTGTCAGTGATCGCCAGTTCGGCGCCCCGCAGCCCGGCATCGACCGGCTCGGGAATGACGTTCGACAGCAACGGGCCCGGGTCGGGGCGATAGCCCAGGTAGCCGATCTGCACCTGCAACGGCACGTCGGCAGCCTGGCTCTGGGTCGCCAGCCCGGCGGCGCAGGCAATCGCCAACAGGTAGATCAGGGCGTAAGGGGCAAGCTGGCGCATAAGGCACTCCATTACAGGTAGCGCCAGCATAGGAACGCTGTGAGGCAGAAGGAAATATGCAGAAAGTACCTGTGAGCCAGTACCAAGGTAGTAACTCGCTCGGGGCGGCGCGGTTTTAGCATGGGCAATAACGGCCATCACTCTGGAGGCGATCGATCATGCGAATTCTCAAAGCGCTGCTTCTGCCGTTGCTGCTGATCCTGACCCTGATCGGCGTCGACAAGCTCCACGGCTCGCGTCCCGTGCCATTGCTGGTCTTGCCCATAACACCGGGGCGCTAGGCGTGTCGGCCCTGTGGCGGATCAACCTCTGGGTCTGCGGATTTTTCGCCCTGGTCACCTTGGCGTGCATGGGGTTGCTGGTGCATCAGGCGCTGGCGGACGTGGAGCGTGAGCTGCAATCCGCCGAAGCGGTGGTCGAGTACCTCAGCGAAACCGCCGAGCGTGACCCCGCCAGCCTGCAACCGCGGCTGACGGGCAGCTTGCGCCATGTACGGGTGCGTTGGCTGGAACGCGGCGAGGAGGCACGGCTGCCGGTACAGGACGGGCTTGATGCCTGGCTCGGGCGTTTGCTATTTGCCGAGGAGCGGCACAGCGTCCGGGTGCTGGATTTGCAGGATGGCCGGCGGGTCCAGATCGCGGTTGACCCGCGGGATGAAATCGACGAAGTCTGGGATTCCCTGCGACAGCTGCTGAGCCTGTGCGGCCTGGCGTTGTTGCTGAGCCTGTTGACCATCCGCTGGGCCGTGCGCCGGGGCATGGGCCTGCTCGATGAATTGCTGCGCGCGTTGCAACAGGTCTCCAGTGGGCAGCTGAATGTTCGATTGCGCGCAGAAGGCGTGCCGGAGGCGCGGCAACTGGCGGTGCACTTCAATCAGATGACTGCTGCGCTGGAGCAGGCTTGTGCCGACAAGACCCAACTGACTCAGACGTTATTGGCGGTGCAGGAGCAGGAACGCACCCATCTGGCGCAGACCCTGCACGACGACCTCGGCCAATACCTGGCGGGCATTCGCGCCCAGGCCTGTCTGTTGCGGCTGGTGGCCGATCAACCCGTGGTGGTGGAACGTACGGTGCGCGAGTTGGAACACAACTGCGAGCATCTGCAACAGGGCTTCCGGGCGCTGGTCCACGACCTCTATCCGGTGGTGTTGCAACACCTGCCGCTGGCCGAAGCCTTCGGTTTGCTGGTGGAGCAATGGCAGGGCCGGCAAGGCATCAATTGCCAGTTACGGGTCAGCGCGCAGTTGCCATCGTTGTCCGTGCCGAACAAAACCCATCTCTATCGCTTGTTACAGGAAGCGTTGACCAACGTCGCCCGGCACGCCGAGGCCAGCCAGGTGCGGGTTCGCCTGCAACATCACGGCGGGCGTCTGCGCTTGCTGATTCGCGATAACGGACGTGGCGCGCAACAGCCGCAACGGCCGGGTGTCGGTTTGTATTCGATGGTTGAACGCGCGCGCAGCCTGGGCGGCGAGTTGCGGATCATCAGTCACCCCGGCGCCGGTTGGGCGCTGACGTTGAGCATGCCTTTGGAGGCGTCATGAATATTCTGTTGGTCGATGACCATGCGGTGGTCCGTCAGGGCTACGCCAGTCTGTTGCGGGCGCTGTTGCCGGCGATGGAGGTGCGTGAAGCGACGACTGGCGAGGAGGCGCTGACGCGGGTACAAGAAGCCGTACCGAATCTGGTGATCATGGATTTTGGTCTACCGGGGATCAGCGGTCTGGAAACCACCCGCCGATTGCGTCAGCGCTTGCCGCAATTGCGCGTGCTGTTTTTCAGCATGCACGATGAACTGCCGTTGGTGCGCCAGGCACTGGACGCAGGGGCTTCGGGCTACCTGACCAAAAGCTCGGCACCCGAAGTGCTGATCGAGGCCGTACAGCGCATCCTCGCTGGTCATGTGTACATCGAACAGCCCCTGGCCATCCAACTGGCGTGCCATCCGCAACAGGACGCCAGTGATCCGCGTTTGCAGAGCATGACCCAGCGCGAGCTGGAGATTTTCGTGATGCTCGCCAAGGGCACTCCGGCGCGGTTGATCGCCGAGCAGCTGAGTATCAGCAGCAAGACCGTCTCCAATCACCTGACCTTGCTCAAGAGCAAATTGCAGGTCACGTCCCACACTGAGCTGGTGCATTTGGGGATTGATATGGGGGTGGTGCGGGTGGCGAACTGACTCAATCCACCGCAGGACCCTGTAGGAGCTGTCGAGTGAAACGAGGCTGCGATCTTTTGATCTTGATCTGCTGCCCTTTTCCCAGAGGCCGAACGTACGCATTGCTTAGGTCTGGCACAGCAACGCAAAGATCAAAAGATCGCAGCCTCGTTTCACTCGACAGCTCCTACAGGGTTATGTGCCAGCCGGTAAGGTGAGTCACTTATCCCAGGTCGTCGGGCAGCCCGTGCAGCCCTCCATATTCGCATCCTGAAAATTCGCATAATGCTGCCGCGCACCGCTGAGGTTCGCCTGTTCCAGGTTGCTTTCCCCAAACTTGGCCTCCTGCAGATTGGCATCACTGAGGTTGGCACCCTTGAGATCCGCCTTACTCAACCAGGTCATCTCCAGATCCGCAGCCCGCAGATTGGCGTTGTGCAATTTCGCCCCGGAGAGGCGGGCGAATTGCAGGTAGGCGCCACTGAGGTTGGCATCCTGGAATTGCGCACCCTGAGCAAACAGGCCCCAACCCTGAATCGCCATCAGCGTTGCCCCTGTGAAGTCGGCCAGGCGCAGGTTGCTTTGTTGCAGGCTGGCGCGGGTCAGGTTGGCGCCTTGTAGTTGGGCCTTTTCCAGGTTGGCGAGGTCGAGTCGGGCGTGGCGCAGGTCGGCATCGCGCAGGTCGGCGCCGCTAAGGTTCATGCTGCGCAAGTCCTGATTGCTCAGGTTGGCGCCCTTGAGGTTAGCGCCGGGGCATTGGCTGTGTTCGGCGAGGGTGCAGCCGTTGATGATTAGCGGGGTGTCTTCGCCGTCGTCGGTGGCAAAAACCGGAAGGGCAGTCAGCAATAGCAATAGAGGCAGGTAATTCATGGCAGGTCCTCGGAGTGTGGAGGGCGGCTGGATACACACAAAATCTGTGGCTAGTGGGTTCCTGTGGCGAGGAGGCTTTTGTGGCGAGGGGGTTTACCCCCGTTCGGCTGCGAAGCAGTCGTTAATCCAGGCAACTCGGTATCCCTGGAAAATGCAGGGGGCCGCTTCGCGACCCAACGGGGGTAAACCCCCTCGCCACAAAAGCCCCATCACCCCAGGAACCCACTCACAACAGGAGGTAAGGCGGATTACTTCTGCGCAGTCTTGTTATCCCAGCTCGGGATCTTGAACACCCAGAACGATCCGCCCTGAGCCACCGGTTTGGTCAGCTCGGCCATGTCGCCGCCCCACAACGGCACCGCGCCGCCATAACCGACGGTCACGCCGACGTACTGCTCGCCATCCTGTTCCCAGGTGATCGGCGGCGAGACGATGCCGCTGCCGGTCTGGAACTTCCACAGCTCCTCGCCAGTTTTCGCGTCGAAGGCCTTGAAGAAACCGTCGCCAGTACCGGTGAACACCAGGTTGCCCTTGGTTGCCAGCACGCCGGCCCAGAGTGGCAGTGCTTCTTTGTGCTCCCAGACCACTTTGCCGGTGGTCGGGTTCATGGCGCGCAGGGTGCCGACGTGATCGTCGTACATGCGCTTGATGCGGAAACCCATGCCCAGATAGGCCGAGCCTTTCTTGTAGTTGACCTCTTCGGTCCAGTATTCCTCCTTCCACTGGTTGCCCGGAATGTAGAACAACCCGGTGTCCTGGCTGTAGGCCATCGGGTTCCAGTTTTTGCCGCCGAGGAACGGAGGCGAGACTTCCACTGACTTGCCCTTGGTCTCACCCGGCAACGGTTTGGCCGGACGCTGACCCGGATTTTCCACTGGTTTGCCGGTCTTGAGGTCGATGTGGCTGGCCCAGCTGATGTTGTCCACGAACGGAAACGCGTTCTGCAATTTGCCGTTGTTGCGATCGACCACGTAGAAGAACCCGTTACGGTCCGCGTGGCCGGTGGCCTTGATCGTTTTGCCGTCCTTGTCCTTGTAGTCGAACAGCACCAGCTCGTTGTTGCCGGAGAAATCCCAGGCATCGTTCGGGGTGTGCTGGTAGAACCATTTCACCTCGCCAGTGCTCGGATCGACGCCGACCTGGCCCGAGGTGTAGAGGCTGTTGTAATCGTGAGGATTGCCGTCCTTGGAAGTGCGGGCCCAGGTATTCCACGGGCCGGGATTGCCGGCGCCGACGATGATGGTGTTGGTTTCTGGATCGAAACTGGCGCTCTGCCAAGGCGCGCCGCCGCCGTGACTCCAGGCTTCGACCTTGCCGGTTTCGGTGGTCGGATCATCCGGCCAGGACGGCGCCTTGACGTCACCGGTCGTGGTGCTGTCCTTGCCGTTCAAGCGGCCCATGTGGCCCTCGACGAAAGGACGCATCCAGACTTCTTCACCGGTGTCCGGATCGCGGGCGAAGAGCTGTCCGACCACGCCAAACTCATCACCGGAGCTGCCGTGAATCAGCAGCACCTTGCCGGTTGTCTTGTCTTTGATCAGCACCGGGGCGCCGGTCATGGTGTAGCCGGCGGCGTGGTCGCCGAACTTCTTGTTCCAGACCACTTTGCCGGTGTTCTTGTCGAGGGCGATCAGCCGCGCATCGAGGGTGCCGAAGTAGATTTTGTCGCCAAAGATCGCAGCACCGCGATTGACCACGTCGCAGCACGGACGAATGTTGTCCGGCAGGCGATGGTTGTAGGTCCACAGGCGCTTGCCGGTCTTGGCGTCCAGGGCAAAGACCCGCGAATAGGAACCGGTGACGTACACCACGCCGTCGCTGACGATGGCCTGGGATTCCTGGCCACGCTGCTTTTCATCGCCGAACGAGTAGGACCAGGCCGGGGTCAGCTTGAATACGTTTTTGTCGTTGACCTGGGCCAACGGGCTCCAGCGTTGCGCGTTCGTGCCCATGCCGTATTGCAGCACGTCCTTGGTGGTCAGGTGATCGTTGGCTATATCTTCCCAACTGACGTTGCGGGTGGGAGTGGTCGGTGCCGTCGCGCCGTAGCTGACAGCACTCAGGGACAGGCTGCCCACCAGCAGAAAAGCCTGCACGGCGATAGACAGAGGGGAAAGGGCGGGTAGCGATCTTATTGTCATGGTTGCAGTTCCCAGTGGAGGTTTTGGCCTGCACAGAGTGGTGCGCCCGGCGGGTTGGCGGATACGGAAAAAGTCCCGCTGTTGCCGGGAATACTTCCCGTACGGCACCTGATTTAGGTGTGCGCCACAAGCCCTACTACCAAGGAACTAGACGGCGGCCACCAAAGCAGCATGGGGCTTGCGCGAAGCCCTTCCTAAGATGGGTGCCATAGCCTCTGCCAAGAGGTTTTGCGTGCAATCAAGAGGGCATAACAATGACAACAAAACGCAACGCCTTACTCGTTGCCGGTCTGCTGGCCGGCTTTATCAGTGCAGGTTCTGTCTGGGCCCATGGCAACGTGGTGCCGCAAGCGGTGGAAACCCCGGGCCTGACCCCAATCAAGGACGCCGGCGTGCCGGTGGATGCCGATGGCTGGGCGGCGGTGAACCCCTATCGCACCTCGCCGCAACACGATAAAGCGGTGGAAATCGGCTCTTCGGCCTACAACCAGAACTGCGCGGCCTGCCATGGCCTGGAAGCCAAATCCGGCGGCATCGCCCCCGATTTGCGCATGCTCGATGTCGCTGATGCCGGAGATGAATGGTTCGTCGAACGCGTGCGCCACGGTGCCGTGCGTGACGGCCGGGTCTATATGCCGAAGATGGCCGACTACCTGAGCCAGGAAGCCTTGTGGGCGGTACGCACCTATCTGGACAGCGTTCACGTCGAGGAGTAACCCATGCGCCTGCTCACTGTGTTGATCAGCGCTGTGTTGCTCTGCTGCCAGGCCGTGCAGGCGCAGGTCCGTACCTATGACGAAATGATCGCCGCCGGGGAGCTGAAAGTGGCGGTCTACAAGGACTTCGCCCCCTACAGTTTTGAAGACGCCGGCCAGGCCCGTGGCGTTGATGTCGAACTCGCCGAGGCATTGGCCAAGGCCCTCGGCGTGCGCCTGACGTTGATGTGGGCGCCCGCCGGCGAGAAGCTCGATGACGACCTGCGCGATTACATCTGGCGTGCCAGTCAGTTGCACGATCTGCAACTGGCCGACCTGATGATGCGCGTGCCGTACGACCGCGATTACGCGCAGAAACGCAATGAACTGGGTGAGCTGGAAAACGGCCATGTGGTGATGTTCGGGCCATACCAGAACGAACAATGGCAGGTCGCCTATGACCGCCGTCGGCTGGACAAGGTCGGTAGCGTCGCCGTGTTCGAGCATCACCCGATCGGCGTCGAAGTCGACAGCGTGCCGTCGTTCTACCTGACCTCGGTATTCAACGGCATGCTTGCCGGCAAAACCCATCACTATCCCGGCGTACCCCAGGCATTTGCCGCCATGAAGGCCGGTGAAGTCGATGCGGTCATGGCCATGCGCGGCGAAATCGACTGGCAAGTGCATGAAGCGGCTGATCCGCAAGTGGCGCTGGCGGAAAACGCCTACCCGAACATGGGCAAGCAGCTGTGGGAGATCGGCATGGCGGTGCACGAAAGCAACCGTCAACTGGCCTATGCCGTGGAAGAGGCATTGGAAACCTTGATCCGCGAGGGTTCGGTCAAAACGATTTATGGCCATTACGGTCTGCGCTATGACGTGCCCGAGATGTATCAATAGTGAACTGGCGAGCGGGTTGTCTGTTGGCCTGTTGGTTACCCATCGCCGCGCACGCCGTGGACATCGACCCGGGCAAAGACCCGGTGCCCTCGGTGATGTGGGCCTTCTATCACAAGCAAATGCTCGGCGATGCGCCGTTCGTGTTCGACGAGCGGGTCAAACTGCTGGCGCCGCCGTTTGCCGAAGACGCCCGGCAGGTGCCGCTGGAAATCGATGCGCGAGCGTTCAAGGGCGAAGTGGTGAAAATCCTCGCCTGGGCCGAACTCAACCCCTTGCCAAAAATTGTCGATTTCCAGCCGTTGGACCGCGTGCTGCCGTGGCTGTCGATCCGCATCCGTATCGAACAGGCCACGCCGTTGCGCGCGGCGGTACTGACCCGCGATGGGGTCTGGCATGTCGGCTCGACCCTGATCGATGCGGCCGGCGGTGGTTGCACGGCGCCGAGTGTGGCGCGCACTCAGCCGGGCTGGGAAGACCACATCGGCGAAGTGCTGGGCGGTCGTTATCCCCGTGGCGAATTCAGCCGCGTGCGCTTGCAGGTGGCGCACCCGATGGACAACGGCATGGTCAGCGGCATTCCGGAATTCTTCATCAACCATGCCGAACTGCGGGATCAGAACGATCAGCTGCTGGCCCGTCTGGAGCTGTTTCCCGCCGTCAGCGAAAACCCCAACCTGACCTTCGACATCGAAGGGGCAGGGCAGACGCGCCTGATGCTGCGCGACAACAGCGGCAATCAATTCGATGCGGCCATACCCTGACCCAAAGGAGCGCGTGATGCGCTGGATGCTGCTGTTGTTGATAAGCCTGAGCCTGCCGGCCCTGGCCGACCTCGAATACTCAATCAAGCCCCGACAGATCGCCGAGGACACCTGGCTGCTGGAAGGCAGCACCGACAATTTTGCCAAGGCCAATGGCGGCAACATCGTCAACACCGCGTTCATCGTCACCGAGCAGGGTGTGGTGGTGATCGACACCGGGCCCTCGAAACGCTACGGCGAAGCGATGCGCAAGGCGATTGCCTCGATCACCGACAAACCGGTGATCGAGGTGCTGCTGACCCATCATCATCCTGATCATGTGCTCGGCAACCAGGCCTTTAGTGACGTGCCGATTGGTGCGTTGGCCGGTACCACCGAGCTGTTGCATCAGCAGGGCGATGCGATGGCCGAGAACATGTATCGACTGGTGGGTGACTGGATGCGCGGCACTGAAGTGGTGTTGCCGACCGAGGCGCTGACGCCCGGCGTGCGAAGTTTTGGGGATCACGATCTACGTCTGCTGGGCCTGGGTGGTCACACTGGCGCGGATCTGGCTATTCTCGACCAGAAAACCGGCGTGTTGTTTGCCGGGGATCTGGTGTTTTACCAACGGGCGCTGACCACGCCCAACAGTCCGGGGCTGGCGGTGTGGCTGGCGGACATTGCGACCCTTCAAGGCTTGCCGTGGACGCTGATCGTCCCCGGCCATGGGCCGGTGGCCAGTGATCAACTGCCCTTCGAGCAAATGCGTGACTACCTGACCTGGCTCGACCAGTTGATGCGCGATGGCGCCGCCAATGGAAGTGATATGGCCGAGATGATCCGCAGTCCCATGCCTGAGCGTTTCGCCGGGATCACTCTGAGTCGTTACGAGTTGATCCGCAGCGTCAGCCATCTGTATCCGCGTTACGAGCGCGCACAAATGACCCGCGTCGATTCCGCCGCGGGAAGATGAGCACAGATCCCCTGTGGGAGCGAGCTTGCTCGCGATGAGGCCCTCACATTCAACATATGTCACCTGACCCACCGCCATCGCGAGCAAGCTCGCTCCCACAGGGGGCAGTGGCGATCAACGAATTCGGTGGTCACCTCATCCGACCCGGTACTAAGGAACTAGCAATCTCAGCACTGCGGGCAATTGTTCCAAGGGCGGCGGCGCCCAAGAATCTGCACCAGACCGGGAAAATTTCCCGGGTATAACAAAAACTGCAGAGGTAGCCGTCATGACCCAACCCGCACGTCGCCAACCCTTCGTCTTGAGTGTGCTGCTCAGTGCCATGCTGTTGTCTGGCTCGGCATTGGCCGGCGTCACTGACCAAGACATCCTCCAGGACCCCAAGAACCCGGAGCAGATCGTCACCAACGGTCTGGGCGTCCAGGGTCAACGCTACAGTCCGCTGGATACGCTCAACGTCAACAACGTGAAGGACTTGCGGCCGGTCTGGGCATTCTCCTTCGGGGGTGAAAAACAACGCGGTCAGCAAGCGCAGCCGATGATCAAGGACGGTGTGATGTACATGACCGGTTCCTACTCGCGAGTGTTTGCGGTGGATGCACGTACCGGCAAGAAGCTCTGGCAATACGATGCGCGCCTGCCCGATGACATCCGTCCGTGCTGCGACGTGATCAACCGTGGTGTCGCGCTGTACGGCGACCTGGTGTTTTTCGGCACCCTCGATGCCAAGCTTGTGGCCTTGAACAAAGACACCGGCAAGGTCGTCTGGAGCAAGAAAGTCGCTGACCACAAGGAAGGTTATTCCATCAGTGCCGCGCCGTTGGTGATCAACGGCAAACTGATCACCGGTGTCGCCGGCGGCGAGTTCGGGGTGGTTGGCAAAATCGAAGCCTACGACCCGAAAAACGGTAACTTGTTGTGGACCCGTCCCACCGTTGAAGGCCACATGGGCTTCGTCTACAAGGACGGCAAAGCGGTAGAGAACGGCATCTCCGGCGGTGAAGCCGGCAAGACCTGGCCCGGCGATCTCTGGAAAACCGGCGGCGCCGCCCCTTGGCTTGGCGGTTACTACGATCCGGAAACCAATCTGCTGCTGTTCGGCACCGGCAACCCGGCGCCGTGGAACTCGCACCTGCGTCCTGGCGACAACCTCTATTCGTCTTCGCGCCTGGCGCTCAATCCGGACGACGGCACCATCAAATGGCACTTCCAGAGCACGCCTCACGACGGCTGGGACTATGACGGCGTAAACGAGCTGGTCTCGTTCAACTACACCGAAGGTGGCAAAGAGATCAAAGCCGCCGCGACCGCTGACCGTAACGGCTTTTTCTACGTGCTGGATCGCACCAACGGCAAGTTCATTCGCGGCTTCCCGTTCGTGGACAAAATCACCTGGGCCACCGGCCTGGATAAAGAGGGCCGGCCGATCTACAACGACGCCAGCCGCCCAGGCGCGCCAGGCACCGAAGCCAAAGGCAGTTCGGTGTTCGTAGCCCCAGCGTTCCTCGGCGCGAAAAACTGGATGCCGATGGCCTACAACAAGGACACCGGACTGTTCTATGTGCCGTCTAACGAATGGGGCATGGACATCTGGAACGAAGGCATCGCCTACAAGAAAGGCGCGGCGTTCCTGGGTGCCGGTTTCACCATCAAGCCATTGAATGAAGACTACATCGGCGTGTTGCGTGCCATCGACCCGAAAACCGGCAAGGAAGTGTGGCGCCACAAGAACTACGCGCCGCTGTGGGGCGGCGTGCTGACCACCAAGGGCAACCTGGTGTTCACCGGTACGCCGGAAGGTTTCCTGCAGGCGTTCAATGCCAAGACCGGCGAGAAAGTTTGGGAATTCCAGACCGGCTCCGGTGTACTCGGCTCGCCTGTGACCTGGGAAATGGACGGCGAACAGTACGTCTCGGTCCTCTCCGGTTGGGGCGGTGCTGTTCCGCTGTGGGGTGGCGAAGTGGCCAAGCGCATCAAGGACTTCAACCAGGGCGGCATGCTCTGGACGTTCAAGCTGCCGAAAGAGCTGGTCGCCAAGCATTAACTCAAAATCCACCGCATAACCCTGTGGGAGTGAGCCTGCTCGCGATAGCGGTCTGACAGTTAACATCATTGTTGAATGTACTGGCCCCATCGCGAGCAGGCCCGCTCCCACAGGGAGATTTGCCACAGGTAGATGTGGGCAAATCTACTACCAAATAACGAGAGTCCTCCTGCCAACGGCGCATTCGTCTGACGCGCAGGGCTCTCTACTATTGGTTCATCGCCTGTTTACCCGACAGGCATCGACCCAGACAGAGGCCCACCATGATCTACGCACAACCTGGTACACCTGGCGCCGTCGTTACGTTTAAACCGCGCTACGGCAATTTCATCGGCGGCGAGTTCGTCGCCCCGGTCAATGGTGAGTACTTCACCAACTCTTCGCCGGTCACCGGTGAAGTCATCGCCGAATTCCCTCGTTCCAGCGCCGCTGACATCGAAAAAGCCCTCGACGCAGCGCATGCCGCGGCTGACGCCTGGGGCAAGACCTCGGCGCAGGACCGCTCGCTGGTGCTGCTGAAAATCGCCGACCGCATCGAGCAGAACCTGGAAATCCTCGCCGTCACCGAAACCTGGGACAACGGCAAAGCCGTGCGCGAAACCCTCAACGCCGACGTGCCGCTGGCCGCCGACCATTTCCGTTACTTCGCTGGTTGCATCCGCGCTCAAGAGGGCGGTGCTGCCGAGATCAACGAACTGACCACCGCCTATCACTTCCACGAGCCATTGGGCGTGGTCGGACAGATCATTCCGTGGAACTTCCCGCTGCTGATGGCCGCCTGGAAACTCGCCCCGGCCCTCGCTGCCGGCAACTGCGTGGTACTCAAACCCGCCGAGCAGACGCCGCTGTCGATCATGGTCTTCGCTGAGCTGATCGCCGATTTGCTGCCACCCGGCGTGCTGAACATCGTTCAGGGTTTCGGTCGCGAAGCCGGTGAGGCGCTGGCCACCAGCAAGCGCATCGCCAAGATCGCCTTCACCGGTTCCACCCCGATTGGCGCGCACATCATGAAATGCGCGGCCGAGAACATCATTCCAAGCACCGTTGAACTGGGCGGCAAGTCGCCGAACATTTTTTTCGAAGACATCATGCAAGCCGAGCCGCAGTTCATCGAGAAGGCCGCCGAAGGTTTGGTGCTGGCGTTCTTCAACCAGGGCGAAGTCTGCACCTGTCCATCGCGAGCGCTGGTGCAGGAGTCGATCTACGACGACTTCATGAAAGTGGTGATGAAGAAGATCGTCAAAATCAAGCGCGGCAACCCGCTGGACACCGAAACCATGGTCGGCGCCCAGGCGTCCGAGCAGCAATACGACAAGATCCTCTCGTACCTGAAAATTGCCCAGGAAGAGGGCGCCGAGTTGCTCACCGGCGGCGCGGCCGAGCGTCTTGAAGGCGACTTGTCGACGGGTTATTACATCCAGCCGACCCTGCTCAAGGGCCACAACAAAATGCGCGTGTTCCAGGAAGAAATCTTCGGCCCGGTGGTGGGTATCACCACCTTCAAGGACGAAGCCGAAGCCCTGGCGATTGCCAACGACAGCGAGTTCGGCCTCGGCGCCGGGCTGTGGACCCGCGACATCAACCGCGCCTACCGCATGGGTCGGGCGATCAAGGCCGGGCGTGTCTGGACCAACTGCTATCACCTGTACCCGGCACACGCCGCGTTCGGTGGCTACAAGAAATCCGGTGTCGGCCGTGAAAACCACAAGATGATGCTCGACCACTATCAGCAGACCAAAAACCTGCTGGTGAGCTACGACATCAATCCGATGGGGTTCTTCTAACCTCCGCAAGCACACGGAAGAACCTGTGGGAGCGAGCCTTTGTGGCGAGGGGGCTTGCCCCCGTTGGACTGCGCAGCTGTCCCATTTTTTGGGGCCGCTCCGCGACCCAACGGGGGCAAGCCCCCTCGCCACAAAGGCTCGCTCCCACATTGGTTTTGGGTGTGCTGAAAATCTGGCGACACCCCCTACCAATGCACGCCGCCACCTCGTTCGAAAGTAGCATTCGGGTGCCTGGCGCCCCGTGCATTAATGGCTTTACCGGAATCGTCCGGCACAAGAAGAGGATTGACCCATGTGGACTAAACCCGCGTTTACCGATCTGCGCATTGGCTTCGAAGTGACGATGTATTTCGCCAACCGCTGATTGTTCACCCGGCCAGCCGATGCGTTGGCCGGGCCTGCCTTCTGGAGCATTGCCCATGCACATTCGCGTTCTCGGATCCGCCGCTGGCGGTGGTTTTCCGCAATGGAATTGCAACTGCCGCCAGTGCGCTGCGATGCGCAATGGCAGCCTGCGGGCCCAACGGCGCACCCAGTCCTCGATTGCCCTGAGCGACAACGGTGTGGATTGGGTGCTGTGCAATGCTTCACCGGACATTCGCGCGCAACTCGAGAGTTTCGTGCCGCTGCAACCGGCGCGCCGGGTACGTGATACCGCGATTGCCGGCGTCGTCCTGCTGGACAGCCAGATCGACCATTGCACCGGCCTGTTGAGCCTTCGCGAAGGTTGCCCGCATTCGGTCTGGTGCACCGAACGGGTTCATGAAGACCTGAGCAGTGGTTTCCCGTTGTTCACCATGCTCAAACACTGGAACGGCGGGTTGCAGTGGCAACCGGTCGGGCTCGACCGCGAGCCCTTCAGCATCCCGGCTTGCGCGCACCTGCGATTTCGCGCGATCCCCTTGGTCAGCAACGCACCGCCGTACTCGCCCAATCGCGGCAATCCGCAGCCGGGCGACACCATCGGCTTGTTTATCGAAGACCGCCGCAGCGGCGCTTCGCTGTTCTACGCGCCGGGCCTGGGACAGGTCGACGACGAGGTTCTGAGCTGGATGCAGCGTGCCGATTGCCTGTTGCTGGACGGCACCTTGTGGCGCGACGACGAGATGCGAGTCTGCGAAGTCGGCCAGAACCTGGGCAGTGAAATGGGTCACCTGTCGCAAAGCGGCCCTGGCGGCCTGCTCGAGATCCTTGAAGGCTTCACCCGCCAGCGCAAGGTGCTGATCCACATCAACAACACCAACCCGATCCTCGATGAAGACTCGGCCGAGCGGGCGTTGCTGGAGCGGCGCGGGATTGAAGTGGCCTATGACGGCATGAGTATTGAGTTGTAGCGGATGCCCCCTTCGCGAGCAGGCTCGCTCCCACAGTTGATCGGTGTGAACACAGATTTTGTGTACACCACAATCCCAATGTGGGAGCGAGCCTGCTCGCGAAGGGGCCAGACTAGACACCGCAGAATCGAACGGTTATTCCCCGGAGAACCGCAATGACCAACACTGCAATGACCCCCACCGAATTCGAAGCGGCCCTGCGCGCCAAAGGCGCCTACTACCACATCCACCATCCATTCCACCAAGCCATGTATGCCGGGCGCGCAACCCGCGAGCAGATTCAAGGCTGGGTCGCCAATCGCTTCTACTACCAGGTCAACATCCCCCTGAAGGACGCCGCGATTCTCGCCAACTGCCCGGACCGCGACGTGCGCCGGGAATGGCTGCAACGGATACTCGATCACGACGGGGCACCCGGCAGCGAAGGCGGGATCGAAGCCTGGCTGCGTCTGGGCGAAGCGGTGGGGCTGGATCGCGAGCAAATCCTCTCGCAGGAATTGGTGCTGCCCGGTGTCCGTTTCGCCGTGGACGCCTACGTCAATTTCGCCCGTCGCGCCTGTTGGCAGGAAGCCGCCAGCAGTTCGCTGACCGAGCTGTTTGCGCCACAGATCCACCAATCCCGGCTCGATGCCTGGCCGGCCCATTACCCGTGGATCGACGCCGGAGGTTACGACTATTTCCGTACTCGCCTGAGTCAGGCACGACGGGATGTCGAGCATGGCTTGCGCATCACCCTGGCGCACTACGTCACGGTCGAAGGCCAGCAACGCATGCTGGAAATCCTCCAGTTCAAGCTCGACGTGCTGTGGAGCATGCTTGACGCCATGAGCATGGCCTACGAGCTGGAGCGCCCGCCGTATCACACCGTCACAACCGAGAACGTCTGGCACCGGGGGATCGCCCTGTGAGCCCGTTCAACCGCGAGCAATCACCGTCGCTGCGCCGGGGTTTTCGCCTGCAATGGGAACCCCGTCAGGACTGTCACGTGCTGCTGTACCCCGAAGGCATGATCAAACTTAACGACAGTGCCGGGCAGATCCTCGATCTGGTGGACGGCCGGCGCAGCGTCGCGGCGATCATTGAACTGCTGTCCACGAGTTTCCCCGGCGTACCGGGGATCGACGAAGATGTGCTGGCGTTTCTGGAGGTGGCCCATGCTCAATTCTGGATCGAGTGACTCGCGCCCGGGGCCACCGCTGTGGCTGTTGGCGGAGTTGACCTATCGTTGCCCGCTGCAATGCCCGTATTGCTCCAACCCGCTGGACTTTGCCCAATCAGGCGAAGAGTTGAGCACCGAAGAATGGATCCGGGTGTTCCGCGAAGCCCGGGAGATGGGCGCCGCGCAGCTGGGTTTTTCCGGCGGTGAACCGTTGGTTCGCCCGGACCTGGCCGAACTGATCAAGGCCGCCCGGGACATGGGTTACTACACCAACCTGATCACCTCGGGCATCGGCCTGACCGAGCAGAAAGTGCGCGATTTCAAGGTCGCGGGGCTGGACCATATCCAGATCAGCTTCCAGGCCGCCGACGAAGCGGTGAACAACATGCTCGCCGGTTCGCGCAAGGCCTTCGCCCAGAAACTCGCGATGGCCCGTGCGGTGAAGGCCCAGGGCTACCCGATGGTGCTGAACTTCGTCACCCATCGGCACAACATCGACCAGATCGCGCAGATCATCGACTTGTGCCTGGAGCTGGAAGCAGATTTCGTCGAATTGGCGACGTGCCAGTTCTACGGCTGGGCCGAGCTCAACCGCGTCGGCCTGTTACCCACGCGCGAACAATTGCAGCGTGCCGAGCGCATCACCAACGAGTATCGCGAGCGTCTTGAAGCGCAGGGCCACCCGTGCAAGCTGATCTTCGTCACCCCGGATTACTACGAAGAACGCCCCAAGACCTGCATGAACGGCTGGGCCAATCTGTTTCTCGACATCACCCCCGACGGCACCGCGTTGCCTTGCCACAGCGCTCGACAGTTGCCGGTGCAGTTTCCCAATGTGCGCGAGCACAGTATCGAGCACATCTGGACTGATTCTTTCGGTTTCAATCGCTTTCGTGGCGATGACTGGATGAAAGAGCCGTGCCGCTCCTGCGATGAAAAGCACAAGGATCTGGGCGGCTGCCGCTGCCAGACATTCATGCTGACCGGCGACGCCGCCAACGCGGACCCGGTGTGCAGCAAATCCCCGCACCACGGTGTGATTCTCAAGGCTCGCGAGGAAGCCGACGCACCGGGGCTAGGCATGGAACACCTGACGTTGCGTAACGAGAAGGCTTCGCGATTGATCTATCGCGGATAAATCGGGCGACACAAATCCCCTGTGGGAGCGGGCTTGCTCGCGAAAGCGGTGGGTCAGTCGACATCAATGTTGAATGTAATGCCACCTTCGCGAGCAAGCCCGCTCCCACAGGGGATCTCCGGTGAGTTCAGAGTCTGAGTACACCAGCCTGCTACCCATTGGTCTGATTGCATTCACAGCCGGATGCTTTAGTGTGGACGTTACCTTCCAAAACAATAAAAACAGGCTTTCCAATGAGCCAGAGTCTCAGCCAGCTGCGTAAATTCGTTTCGCCTGAAATCATCTTTGGTGCCGGCTGCCGGCACAACGTCGGCAATTGCGCCAAAACCTTTGGTGCCCGCAAGGTGCTGCTGGTCAGCGATCCCGGGGTGATTGCTGCCGGTTGGGTCGCCGATGTCGAGGCCAGTCTGCAAGCCCAGGGCATCGAGTACTTCCTGTACAGCGCGGTCTCGCCCAATCCTCGGGTCGAAGAAGTGATGCTCGGCGCCGATCTGTACCGGGAAAATCATTGCGATGTAATCGTTGCCGTCGGTGGCGGTAGCCCGATGGATTGCGGCAAAGGCATCGGCATTGTCGTCGCCCATGGGCGCAGCATCCTTGAATTCGAAGGCGTGGACACCATCCGTGTCCCGAGCCCGCCGCTGATCCTGATTCCGACCACCGCCGGGACCTCGGCCGATGTCTCGCAGTTCGTGATCATTTCCAACCAGCAAGAACGCATGAAGTTTTCCATCGTCAGTAAGGCGGTGGTCCCGGACGTGTCCCTGATCGACCCGGAAACCACGTTGAGCATGGACCCGTTCCTGTCGGCCTGTACCGGCATCGATGCGTTGGTGCATGCCATCGAAGCGTTTGTTTCCACCGGTCACGGACCGTTGACCGACCCCCATGCGCTGGAGGCGATGCGCCTGATCAACGGCAACCTGGTGCAGATGATCGCCAACCCGAACGACATCGCCCTGCGCGAGAAAATCATGCTCGGCAGCATGCAGGCCGGTCTGGCGTTCTCCAACGCGATCCTTGGCGCGGTGCATGCCATGTCTCACAGCCTCGGTGGCTTTCTCGACTTGCCTCATGGGCTGTGCAACGCGGTGCTGGTGGAACACGTGGTGGCGTTCAACTACAGCTCGGCGCCCGAGCGCTTCAAGGTGATCGCCGAGACCTTTGGCATCGATTGCCGGGGCCTCAATCACCGGCAGATTTGCGGGCGTCTGGTCGAACATCTGATCGCTCTGAAACACGCCATCGGCTTCCACGAAACCCTCGGATTGCACGGGGTCAGCACTGCGGACATTCCGTTCCTGTCGCAACACGCCATGCACGACCCGTGCATCCTGACCAACCCGCGCGAGTCCAGTCAGCGTGATGTCGAGGTCGTCTATGGCGAAGCCCTCTGACGAACAGCAACGGGCACTGGCGGGGTTACTGGGATTAGGCCGCCACTCGGCGCGCAAGAGTCATTACCCGGAACTGGCCGCGCGCCTCGACGAGCTGGAAGCCGAGCGCAATCGCTATAAATGGCTGTTCGAAAACGCGGTCCACGGGATCTTTCAGGCCAGCCTCCTGGAAGGCATGCGTGCCGCCAACCCGGCACTGGCGCGGATGCTCGGTTACGACAGTCCCCAGGAGGTGCTGTTTTCCTTGGCGGATCTGGCGAGCAACCTGTTTATCGGTGGTGCACAGGAGCTGGAGAATATCGGCGAAATCCTCAGGCACCAGGGCAGCCTGCACGGCTATGAAACCCAATTGCGGCGCAAGGACGGCAGCAGCCTCGACGTGCTGATGAACCTGTTGCTCAAGCCCGATCAGGAAGGGCTGGTGGAAGGGTTTGTCGCCGACATCACCGAACGCAAACTCGCCCAGCAGCGCCTGCAGCAACTCAACGACGAACTGGAGCAGCGGGTCAACGCGCGCACCGACGAGCTGCTGGATGCCAACCGCAACCTGCAACAGCAGATCACCCAGCGTAAACAGATCGCCCAAGCCTTGCGCGATGCCCGAGACGCCGCCGAGGCCGCCAATCGCAGCAAGGACAAATACCTAGCAGCCGCCAGTCATGACCTGCTGCAACCGCTCAATGCCGCGCGTTTGCTGATCTCGACACTGCGCGAACGCAAGCTGCCCGACGTCGAACAGGTGCTGGTTGAGCGTACGCATCAGGCGCTGGAAGGGGCGGAGGATTTGCTCACCGATTTGCTGGATATTTCACGGCTCGATCAGGCGGCGGTCAAACCGGACATTGCGCTGTACCGCCTCGACGAATTGCTCGCGCCGCTGGTGTCGGAGTTCCAGTCAGTGGCCCAAGCTGAAGGGTTGAACCTGCGGGTGCACATGGGCGATTACGCCATCAGCACCGACTTGCGCCTGATGACGCGGATTCTGCGCAACTTCCTCAGCAACGCCTGCCGCTACACCGACGAGGGCAGCATCCTGCTGGGTGCCAGACGCCGGGGTGAAATGCTGCGCCTGGAAGTCTGGGACACCGGGCGCGGGATCGCGGCGGACCGACTGGATTCGATCTTCCTCGAGTTCAACCAACTGGACGTCGGCCGCGCCGCCGACCGCAAGGGTGTGGGCCTGGGGCTGGCCATCGTTGAGCGCATCGCCAAGATCCTCGGCTATAAGGTCGGGGTTCATTCGATACCGGGGCGCGGTTCGATGTTCAGCATCGACGTGCCGATTTCCCATGAGGTTCCGTTGCCGATCAGCCTGGCGGCACCACAACCCGGCGCCGGCAATCCATTGCCGGGCCGGCGTTTGCTGGTGCTGGACAACGAAGTGAGCATCCTCGAAAGCATGAGCGCGCTGCTCGGGCAGTGGGGCTGCGAGGTGGTCACGGCCACTGATGAATTCTCCGCACTGGCAGCCCTGGAGGGGCGACCACCGGAACTGATTCTGGCGGACTACCACCTCGATCACGGGGTGGTGGGCTGTGATGTGGTCAGGCATTTGCGCGAGCATTACCACCAGGTGATTCCGGCGGTCATCATCACTGCAGACCGCACGGATCAATGTCGGCGCTCATTGCAGCGACTCGACGCACCGCTGCTGAACAAACCGGTGAAACCCGGCAAGTTGCGCGCGGTGTTGAGTCAGTTGCTGGGGTAGCGATAGTGCAGGCTGAAACCGAGCTCGGCTGACTCGCCTTGCTCAAGCAAACGCAACCCCGGTCGACCGGGCAGGTGATGCGCGTTGACCGGGTGGCTCACTGGTTCGATACAGAAAAAATCCAGGCCCACCGGGCAGTAGAGCAGGAAGTAGTCGCTGCCGGTGGCCCGGCATTCCAGCTCATAGCCCAACGCTGGCTGGCGGATCAGGCAGTGGCCGTCCCATTCGCAGAAGCCGTTGTCGACCAATGTGTCGGGCAGCGCCTTGAGCGACTGGAAATCCCATTCGGCTGGCAATGCACTGAGGTGTGTCGGCAGTTTTGTCCCGTCACACAACCAGACGTGCCGGGCTTGCGCCTGCAACTGGGTGCCCGTGGTACGCGGAAAGTAGGGATGCAAACCGAGCCCATGCCAGGCAGGGCTTTGGGCCAGATGGGTGACCTTAAGATCAATGCTCAGCTTGCCTTCGCTCAGATGGAATCGTTGCCGGGCGCGATAGGCGAAAGGCGTGGTGCTGTCGAGTTGCAGGACGACTTCATCGCGCGTCTGCGAAACCACCTGCCACGGCTGTTGCCAGGCGCTGCCGTGAATCGGCAGGGGATCGGTGAGGCTGTTGGGTGTCAGGGCCAGCCAGCCCTCGGGGCATTCAAAGCCGCCTTCGGCAATGCGGTTTGACCACGGTGCCAAGGGAAAGCAGCCGAGCTTGCCGGGCAGACCGGTGTTCAGCGCGTGGGCATCGCTGTGGCGCAACAGCGGCAGACCCGTGCCGCGCACGCTCCAGTTGACGATGCTGCCACCGAGTTGCGGGGCGAGGGTGAGGTGGGTCAGTTCGTCTTCGAGTTCGAGGAGTGTCATGGATTTTCGTCTTGCGTTGAAAGGTTGAAAAGATCGCAGCCTTCGGCAGCTCCTACATTCGGACGGCGTACGCCCTGTAGGAGCTGCCGAAGGCTGCGATCTTTTAAGGGGGCACAACACCTGATGCGAAGGCGATCAAAAACCCTTGAACAACGGCTCCGGCAAACCTTTCACCCCGGGATTGAGGGCGAACACACCGCCGGCCAGTGACTGTTCGTCATAGTCGTCGCCGGGGCGGATCGAGGTCACGAACAGGGTGTCCAGGCGACTGCCACCGAAAGCGCACATGCTCGGTTTTTTTACCGGTACGGCGAGGGAACGGTCCAGTCGGCCGTCGGGCGTGAAACGGTGAATCAGCCCGGCGTCATTGGCGCAGATCCAGTAGCAGCCTTCAGCATCGACCGCTGCGCCGTCGGGACGACCAGGGAACTGATGCATGTCGACGAACAGCCGCCGGTTGGACGGCGTGCCGCTGTCGGTGTCGTAATCAAACGCCCAGACTTGCTGGACCAGAGGATGAGAGTCAGACAAGTACATCGTTCGCCCATCGGGGCTGAAACCCAAACCGTTGGGCACGATAAACCCGCTGAGTTGCGCCTCGAGTGGCCCGCGTTGCTCGGCGCTGTAGCGATACAGCGTGCCTTCGGCAGCGTTGGCGCCCATGTTGAGCACCATGCTGCCGGCCCAGAAACGCCCCTGACGATCGCAGCGACCATCGTTCAGGCGCATATCGGTGCGCGCGTGTTCGACCGGCGCCAGGAGGTTGCTGTCGAGGCTGCCATCGTTATGCGGGTGCAGATGAAAGAACCCGCTTTCCATCCCGGCAACCCAGCCGCCGTTGCTGTGACGTGCAATGCAGGCGAGCATTTCCGGCGCCGTCCAGGCATGGACATGGCCGGTTTCGGCGCTCCAGCGCTGGAGTCCACCGGCAGGAATATCCACCCAATACAGGGCGTTTTCCTCGGGGACCCAGACCGGGCATTCCCCGACCGCGTTACGGGCATCGACGATCAATTCGGCTTGCATGACAACTCATTCCCTCGGGTTTTTGTTGTTGGGATCAAGTGAGGTACGCGGGTTCAGTCGCCGAACGGGCCGGACGCGACAAATGCACCACCTTGATAGACCCGTGCCGGGTCATCAGCGGCCGGCATCGGTTGGGCTTCGACTTTTTCCCGGAACACTTCGGAGCTGTCCTGAGGTTCATAACCCAGGGAGGTGGCGAAACGGTTGTCCCACCAGACGTTCTTGTTGTCGGACATGCCGTAGACCACGGTGTGGCCGACATTGGGGGCGTACAGCGCGCATTCGAGCAATTGAGTCAGGTCGCCGAAGCTCAACCAGGTGCTCATCATTCGGCGGTTCAGCGGTTCCGCGAACGAGGAGCCGATGCGCACGCTGACGGTCTCGATGCCGTAGCGATCGAAGTAGAAACTGGCCATGTCTTCGCCGTAGGACTTGGACAAGCCGTAGTAGCTGTCCGGGCGGCGAGGGGAGTGGGCGTCGATGACTTCATCCTGCTTATAGAAGCCAATCACGTGGTTGGAACTGGCGAAAATCACCCGCTTCACACCATGGCGGCGAGCGGCTTCGTAGATGTGGAACACGCCGCAGATGTTGGCGCCGAGGATCTCTTCGAACGAGTGCTCCGTCGACACGCCACCAAAGTGCAGAATCGCGTCCACGCCTTCAACCAACTGATGGACTGCTTGCTTGTCTGCCAGGTCGCAAGGCACGACTTCTTCACGGTCATCGATGGCCGGGGCGAGGTCGGCGATGTCCGACAGGCGAATCACATTGGCGTAGGGCCGCAGGCTTTCGCGCAGGACTTTGCCGAGGCCACCGGCGGCACCGGTCAGGAGGAGACGATTGAAAGGAGCGCGGGCTTGAGTAGTGATGGTCATGGAAGTCCCTGAACAAGCAGTCATTGTTATTGAATTTGTTGTAGGTTGTCGTACGACTAGGTCGAAGTATCGTTAGGGTCTCAGGTCGTTGTCAACGCGTCATCGGTTGAAATTGACGGAGGGTCATCCCTTACCTCATGCACGCACTAACCTGTGGCGAGGGGGTTTACCCCCGTTCGGCTGCGTAGCAGTCGTGTGGAATGGAATCAGATTCTGGGGCTGCTGCACAGCCCAACGGGGGTAAACCCCCTCGCCACAGTGTTTGTGTCAGCTTGCAAAAGTTGTTCGCATTAAAGCAACGAGATCGGGTAGTTGATGATAATGCGGTTTTCGTCGAATTCGTTGGTGCTGAAGTCCTTGCGGATCGACGCGTTACGCCATTTGACGTTGAGGTTCTTCAGCGCGCCGCTCTGCACGGTGTAAGCCAGTTCTGACTCGCGGCCCCATTCCTTGCCGTCGGTGATGGTGCCTGTGTGCACGTTATCGCCGCTGATGTAGCGGTTCATCATCGTCAGGCCGGGAATGCCGAGCGCCACAAAATTGTAGTCGTGGCGCAGCTGCCAGGATCTTTCCTTGGCGTTGTCGTAGCTGGAGTTGTAGCTGTCGTTGGCCAGGGTGCCGCCGCTGGTGCCGTTGACCCGCATCCAGACATCGTCGCCGGTGAGTTTTTGCAGGCCGACAAAGAAGGTGCTGCCGCCGTATTTGGCCGAGAGCATGGCGAACGCGGTTTTGTTGTCGAGGTCGCCGGCGAGTGCGCTGCCGTCTTCCTTGCCGATGAAGTAGCCAAGGTTGGCGCCAAGGGTCCAGTCGCCGATGGGCTGGCTGTGGCTCAGGTTGAAATACTGCTGCTGATAGATGTCGCTGAGTTGCGCGTACCAGACACCGACCTGGGTGCGCTTCTCGTTGAACGCATATTCACCGCCGCCAAAGTTGAAACGGTCCGAGGTGAAGGCAGCCGATTTGCCGTTCATGAACATGTCTTCCATGCTCGCATCGTTGCGCGGGCTGTTGGCGCGGAACTGGCCGCCGTAGAGCGTCAGGCCACTGATCTCGGTGGACGTCACCTGACCACCGCGGAAGGTTTGCGGCAGCGAGCGGCCGTCGTCGGAGCGCAGGATCGGCAACACCGGCATCCATTCGCCGACCTTCAATTCGGTTTTCGAGACTTTCCCTTTCAGCGCCACACCCAGGCGCCCGAAATTGTCGGCAGGGCGGCCGTCGTCATGAATCGGCAGCAACGAGGTGCCGCCCGTGCCTTTGCCACCGTCGAGCTTTTCCGAGTACAGGCCCAGCACATCCATGCCGAAACCGACGGGGCCCTGGGTGAATCCGGATTTGGCGTCGAGGATGAAGCTTTGCGTCCACTCTTCAGCCTTGCCCTGCGGGTAGGCCGGGTTCGTGAAGTTGCGGTTGATGTAGAAGTTGCGCAAGTTCAGCGTGGCTTTGGCGTCATCGACGAAACTTTCGGCATGACTGGTCATGGGCAGGGCGAGGGCCAGGCTGCTGCAACCGATCAGGCTCAGGGTATGACGGAGTGCGAAGGTTGGGCGAGGGGTGCAGACGGAGGAATTGCGGACGAGCTTGCTCACAGTGACGCTCCCGTGTTTCTTGTTGTTTTTATTTTTTGTTATACGTCGTCGTACAACATCGGGGCGGATTATTTGCAAGTGTTACGGGGAATGTCAATCAGAAGTTGTACGATGACTTGTCGCGATTTTGTAGTATGTCGCAGAACTCCTGTGGGAGCGGGCTTGCTCGCGAAGGCGGCGTCACATTCAACACATTGGCTGACTGACACACCGCTTTCGGGATTGGCGTTTTAGCCGGTGATCATCGGCGGCATCGTGCCGAGTAAAGAAACGGCAGCCACCGCTCCCATTCCCAGCAACCATTCGAAGATGACGCTGCTTTTCAGAGCAGTCGGACGCTGCTCGCAGTCGTTGATCCGCAGCCGATTGAACAACGCCAGACCCAGCATCGCGGCGACCAGCACAACCTTGATCAACAGAATCAGCGCAAACCCGGACAGCAGCGGCGTCGGCCAGAACTGCCCGGTGAGTACCCGCACGTTGATCAAACCGGTCATCACCAACCCCGCCACCAATACGTAACCAACGCCGCTGAAGCGTTGCAAAGTCGCTTTGATGGAATGCTCTGTCGGCTGCCGCAGGATCATCACCAACAACATCAAGCCGCCGAGCCAGGCGCCGACGCAGGTCAGGTGAATGATTTGATTGAGGATCAGCAATTGGCCGTTGAGGCCGTCGAGCATGGCCCCGTGGCCGACCGGGGCGAGGGTGGCCAGCAGCAGGCTGGCGAGGCCGATTCGCAGGGGCAGGTTTGCACGCAAGGGCGTCATCAGCAGCACTACCAACAACGCATTGAGCAGCAAGTGCCAGCGCCAGACCTGCCCGAAAAACGTCTTGCCCAGCACCAGTTGCAGGGTCGACGGATCGAATGCCGCGTCCCACGAACCGGCCATGCTGGCGGTGATCAGCAGCAACCAGCTAACGCCAGTGACCAACGCCACCGCCGCCAGCCAGCGGCTTGTCTTCGTCAGTCGCTGATCCAGATGTCCAGCGTCGCCATTGATCAGCAGAGGCCTGAACACCCAGGCCCCGAACAGCATCAGTACAACGGTGAAATGCAGAAAGCGGCACAGCACCATCGCGCTCGTCATGAATTACTGGCCAACCTTGAAGCTATAAGCGCCTTCGCTTTTGTGGGTATCGACCGACACCGCGTGCCATTCGACTTTGTAGGCACCCGCTGCCAACGGTGCGGCCGGGGTGACGATCAAGGTTTTCTTGTCGCTGCCTTCGGTGGCGAGGCTTTTCACCGGTACGGGGACGCCGTCCTTGCTGATCGTGACCTTGGAAAAGGTTGCTTCAACGCCTTCGGAAAAAATCAGGCGCAGTTCCGACGGCGCGCTCACCGTGCTGTCGGCGGCCGGGGTCTGGCTTTTCAGATGGGCGTGGGCAAACACCGACGAAGCGGCGAACAGCGAGCCGAGCAGGGCGGCAGTGGTCAGGGTTTTCTTGAGCAGCATCGTGGAATTCCTCTGAGGCGGGTTCGAAGAGGCGGTCAGTTTACCTGCGAGACGCTGGGTGTACGAAGTTTCGTTTTCCCTTGTCGCCGCGAGGTAGAGCGGATGCTAGTCTTGACCAACGCTGTTGTCAGGGAGCCCTCATGGGCAATCACAAGATCGAGATTCGCCGCAGTAACGTCGAGAAAATTCTGTTGGGGGCCGAAAAGGTTTTCGCCGAAAAAGGTTTCGGCGGCACCGCCATGGCCGACATCGCCGCTGAAGTGCAACTGCCGCGTTCCAACCTGCATTACTACTTCAGCACCAAGAGTGAGCTGTACAGCGCGGTGCTGTTGGGTTTGCTGGAAGTGTGGAAACAGGATGCCCTGTGCTTCGAGATGTTCGACGACCCGCGCGTGGTGCTCAGCAGCTACATCCGCGCCAAGATGAACCACTCCCGCAGCCGGCCTTACGGCTCCAAAGTCTGGGCCAACGAAATCATCCACGGCGCGCCGACCCTGGGTGAGAAGCTGGACGTCAGTCTGTACGACTGGGCCAAGATGAAAGAAGCGAAAATTCGCCAGTGGGTGGACGACAAACGCATCCTGCCGGTGGAACCTTCGAGCCTGCTGTACATGATCTGGGCGTCGACCCAGCACTACGCCGACTTTGATCATCAGGTGAATATTCTGAATGACCACCAGCCGTTGTCGGACATGCAATTTGAGCGGGCGGTGCAGACGGTGACGAGTGTGATCTTGCGGGGGATTGGGTTGGAGCCGTGAATCAAGAGATCGCAGCCTCGTTTCACTCGACAGCTCCTACAAGGGAATGCGTAACCCTGTAGGAGCTGTCGAGTGAAACGAGGCTGCGATCTCTTGATCTTGAAACACTCAAACCGCTACATGGTACGGATTCCTCGGATCATGATTCCAATCCAGAAACGGCTTCCCGTTCTCCATCGGCACCATCTCAATACAATCCTGCACCGGACACGTGATCTGACACAGATTGCACCCCACGCACTCATCATCAATCACTTCATATTTATGCGTCCCATCCGCCTGCTTAAGGCTGGCAACCGCCTGGTGCGAAGTGTCTTCGCAAGCAATATGGCAACGACCGCAACCAATGCAGGCCTCCTGGTCAATCCTGGCAATCACCTGATAGTTGATGTCCAGGTACTTCCAGTCCGTGGTGTTGCCCACCGCACGCCCGGAAAACTCTGACACGCTGGCGTAGCCCTGACTGTCCATCCAGCGCGATAAACCGTCCTTCATCTCCTCGACAATCCGGAAGCCATGCAGCATTGCCGCCGTGCACACCTGCACCGAGCCGCTGCCCAGTGCAATGAATTCCGCCGCGTCGCGCCAGCTGCTGATGCCGCCAATGCCCGAGATCGGCAGACCTTGCGTCTGTGGGTCGCGGGCGATTTCGGCGACCATGTTCAGCGCAATTGGCTTCACCGCCGAACCGCAATAACCACCATGAGTGCTTTGGCTACCCACGGCAGGATTGGCGACCATGCGCTCCAGGTTGACGCTGGTGATCGAGTTGATCGTGTTGATCAGCGACACCGCATCCGCACCACCACGATGAGCTGCGCGGGCGGCGACGCGAATGTCGGTGATGTTCGGCGTGAGCTTGACGATCACCGGCAGCGAGCAGTACGTCTTGCACCAACGGGTGACCTGCTCGACATACTCCGGCACCTGGCCGACTGCCGCGCCCATGCCGCGCTCCGGCATCCCGTGCGGGCAACCGAAGTTCAGTTCGATGCCGTCGGCGCCGGTGGCTTCCACCAGCGGCAGGATGAATTTCCAGGATTCTTCGACGCAGGGCACCATCAGCGACACGATTAGCGCACGGTCCGGCCAGTCTTTTTTGACCTGAGTGATTTCCCGCAGGTTGATTTCCAGCGAGCGATCGGTGATCAGCTCGATGTTGTTGAAGCCCACCACTTCGCGGTTGGCACCGAAGTGCGCTGAATAGCGCGACGACACGTTGACCGCCGCCGGGTCCTCACCCAGGGTTTTCCAGACCACGCCACCCCAGCCGGCCTCGAAGGCTCGAACCACGTTGTAGGCCTTGTCGGTCGGTGGCGCGGAGGCCAGCCAGAACGGGTTGGGGGCTTTGATGCCGGCGAAGACAATCGAGAGATCGGCCATTTACGCAGCCTCCACGTTGAGCATGAGTTGGGCGTTGATGGCCTCGGCAGCCCGTTTGCCGTGCTGCACAGCCTGCACGGTGAGGTCCTGATCGAGACTGGTGCAGTCGCCGCCGGCGTACACGCCGGGGATGCTGGTGCGCAGGTTTTCGTCCACTTGAATCCGCTCGCCCTGACGCTTGAGCTCGCGGGCCAGCGGATCGGCGAGGGCGCTGGCGTCGAAGGCCTGGCCGATGGCTTTGAAGATCGCATCAGCGGCCAGTTCGAAGGTTTCGCCGGTGGTTTGCAGGCGACCGTCTACCAAATGGGTGCGGGCGAAGCGCATGCCACGCACGTTGCCTTGATCATCGAGTAGCACTTCTTCAGGTTGAGCCCAAGTCAACAGCCGCACCTGATTGGCCTTGGCGATGTCCTGTTCGTGACCTGTCGCGCCCATTTCCTCGACACCGCGGCGGTACACCAGATTGACGTCGCGGGCTCCGAGGCGAGCCATTTGCACGGCCATGTCGATGGCGGTGTTGCCGGCTCCCAGCACGATGCAATGATCAGCCAGTGGTAGTTGAGTCAGGTCATCGGCCTGACGCAGTTCGCGGATGTAGTCGGTGGCGGCGAGCAGGCCGGGCGCCTCTTCGTGGGCCAGACCCAGTTGTTTGCTGGCGTTCAAGCCAAGGCCAAGGAACACCGCATCGAATTGCTGATGCAGTTCGCTTAAGGTCAGGTTCTCTCCAAGTTTTTGCCCGTGGCGGATTTCAATACCGCCAATCTGCAACAGAAAATCCAGTTCCTTCTGCGCGTAGTCGTCCACCAGTTTGTACTTGGCGATCCCGTATTCGTTGAGGCCGCCAGCCTTTTCCCGCGCCTCGAAAATCACCACGTCATGACCGTGCATGGCACTGCGGTGAGCACAGGACAACCCGGCCGGACCGGCGCCGACCACGGCGATGCGCTTGCCGGTTGATGCAGCACGTTGGAAGGGGTGTTCGCTGAAGTGTGCGTTGTCGACGGCGTAACGCTGCAGCAGGCCGATCAGCACCGGTGCGCATTCATGGTCGTTGTTGCGCACGCAGGCTTGCTGGCAAAGCACTTCCGTCGGGCACACCCGGGCGCAACTGCCGCCGAGGATGTTCGCCGAGAGGATTTTCTGCGCGGCGCCCTGAACGTTTTCCTGATGGATATTGCGGATGAACGACGGAATATCGATCTCGCTCGGACAGGCATTCACGCAGGGCGCGTCGTAGCAGTACAGGCAACGCGAGGCTTCCAGATGGGCCTGGCGGTCGTTGAGCGGTGGCGCCAGATCGGTGAAATGGCCGGCGAGGGCGGCCGCATTCTCATAGGGATGCGGGAGGTGGTTCAGAGTCTTGATCACGGTGTTGGCCTCACGGTTATTTGAGGTGCTGCCTCTGATGGGCATTGGATTTTTTTGTTGTCTGGGCCGGCCCCATCGCGAGCAAGCTCGCTCCCACAGGGGAATGCATTCCAAATGTGGGAGCGAGCTTGCTCGCGATAGGCCGAAGGCCGCTTTCAGCGTTTCACAGCTGTCGGCCTGTTCATCTCAGCCCGCTTACTCAGCAAATCAAACACCGCCGGATACGCCGGCCGCTCGACATACCGCCCGGCACCACGCTCGGCGCGCAAATCACCATCGGCCCACACCACCCGGCCCTGGCTGACGGTGTGGCTCGGAACACCGCGTACGGTCTTGCCTTCGAAGATGTTGAAGTCCACTTGCTGATGGTGAGTCTTCGCCGAAATCGTCCGCGTACCTTCCGGATCCCACAGCACCAGATCCGCATCCGCACCCACACGAATCGCGCCTTTGCGCGGGTAGAGGTTGAAGATTTTCGCGGTGTTGGTGGAGGTGAGCGCCACGAAGTGCTGCATCGACAAACGCCCGGTGTTCACCCCTTCATCCCAGAGCACCGCCATGCGGTCTTCGATACCGGCCGTGCCATTGGGGATCTTGCTGAAGTCGTCACGGCCAGCCGCTTTTTGCTCAGCGCAGAAGCAGCAATGGTCGGTGGCGGTGGTGTGCAGGTTGCCCGATTGCAGACCGTGCCAAAGCGCCTCTTGATGGCCGCGAGGACGGAAGGGTGGGCTCATCACGTAACCGGCGGCGGTCTGCCAATCCGGGTGTTGGTAGACGCTGTCGTCCAGCAGCAGATGCCCGGCCAGGACCTCGCCGTAGACTTGTTGACCCTTGCTGCGGGCATAGGTGATTTCGTCTAGGGCTTCCTTGGTCGAGACATGCACCAGGTACAGCGGCGTGCCCAGGGTTTCGGCGATGCGGATCGCCCGACTGGCCGCTTCACCTTCAACCTGCGAAGGACGCGACAACGGATGCGCTTCCGGGCCGGTCATGCCCTGGGCCATCAACTTGCGTTGCAGGTGATAGACCAACTCACCGTTTTCCGCATGCACGGTCGGCACCGCGCCCAACTCCAGGCAGCGCTCGAAACTCGCCACCAGGGTGTCGTCGGCAGCCATGATCGCGTTCTTGTAGGCCATGAAGTGCTTGAAGCTGTTGACCCCGTGGTGGCTGACCAGCTCGGCCATTTCCTCGCGGACCTGTTCGCTCCACCAAGTGATCGCAACGTGGAAACCGTAATCCGACGCCGACTTCTCGGCCCAGCCGCGCCACTGATGAAAGGCTTCCATCAAGGACTGCTGCGGATTGGGAATCACAAAGTCGATGATCGACGTCGTGCCACCGGCAAGTCCCGCTGCGGTGCCGCTGAAGAAGTCTTCACTGGCCACCGTGCCCATGAAGGGCAGTTGCATGTGCGTGTGCGGGTCGATGCCGCCGGGCATCAGGTATTGGCCGCTGCCGTCGAGCACTTCGGCACCCGCCGGAACATCAAGATTTTCGCCGATGGCTTTGATCACGCCGTCGGCGCAATAGACGTCGGCGCGATAACTTTCATCATGGGTAATAACGGTGGCGCCACGGATCAACAGAGACATTCCGAGTTCCTCGCAGGCAATGACCGACTTGTGCCGGTTCTAAATGTTTTATATGAAGCCGACGCAAACAGGTGTATTCCTGTCAGCGCTGTCAGGAATAAAAGCTAGTCTGAGTTTGAGGATTGAGCAAGAATATTTTTTATAAGCTTATATCTGTTTTAACTTATTGATAATTAACGATTAAGTTTTGAAATCACCAAAATGGTGAGGCCTCTCACCATTTTGACGCACTTGACAGGTTCTAAAAATAGACGAGATTTCTTATGTGAAATCAGCCGCTTGAGGATGGTCTATGGTTGATGCGCAACGTTTAAAAAAAGTGGTATGCACCAGATTGAGTCCTGACGGTTCGGACAACTTGCCTGGCATTTGGCCTGAGTGAACAAGCAAGTAACCGATGACTCATCGGCTATATAAATAAAACTGATAAACATCAGTTGGTTACAAGGTTTTTATGGAACTGCCCGATGCGCAAACGGGGTAACCGGCACGTTAATTGATGCCGCCAGCCCCTGATGAGCAACAATAATCAAAAGAACAGTGGAGCGGCCATGCAACAGATCAGATCGCAAGTGACCGAGCGCGACGGCTTGTTTGAGCTCGAAGCCGGCAGTGACGTCCTCGACAGCCCCCGTTACAACCACGACATGGCACCGACCAAGGTGCACGAACGAACCTGGAACAAATGGCACATCACCGCGTTATGGATCGGCATGGCGGTCTGCGTGCCGACCTATACCCTCGGTGGGGTGCTCACTGCCTACTTCGGCCTGAGTGTCGGCGAGGCGCTGCTGGCCATTCTGTTTGCCAACATCATCGTACTGATCCCGTTGACCCTGAACGCCTTTCCCGGCACCAAGTACGGCATTCCGTTTCCGGTGCTGCTGCGTTCGTCCTTCGGCATCCTCGGCTCCAACATTCCGTGCCTGATCCGGGCGCTGGTGGCGTGTGGCTGGTTCGGCATTCAGACGATGTTCGGCGGACTGGCCATTCACCTGTTTCTGGGCTCGGTTTTCGACGGTTGGAAATCCCTCGGCGGTACCGGTGAAGTGATCGGGTTCATGGTGTTCTGGGCCTTGAACCTGTGGGTGGTGATTCGCGGTGCGGACTCGATCAAATGGCTGGAAACCCTCTCGGCGCCGTTGTTGATATTGGTGGGTGTGGGCCTGTTGGTATGGGCAATGCCGAACGTGTCGATGACCGAGTTGCTGGCGATCCCGGCCAAGCGTCCGGAAGGCGCGAGCGTGGTCAGTTACTTTGCCGCCGGGCTGACCGCCATGGTTGGGTTCTGGGCCACCTTGTCCCTGAACATTCCGGATTTCAGCCGCTATGCGAAAAGCCAGAAGGATCAGATCGTCGGGCAGATTATCGGCTTGCCCCTGACCATGTTTCTGTTCGCCTCCCTCGGCGTGGTGATGACGGCCGCCTCGGTAAAACTGGTGGGCGTCACCGTCTCCGATCCGGTCACCTTGATCGGCCATATCCAGAGCCCGGTCTGGGTCGCACTGGCCATGGCCCTAATCATCATCGCCACGCTGTCGACCAATACCGCGGCCAACATCGTTTCACCGACCAACGATTTCCAGAACGTCGCGCCCAAGTTCATCAACCGCACCAAAGCGGTGATGCTCACTGGCCTGGTCGGCTTGGCGCTGATGGCCCATGAGCTGTTGAAGAAGCTCGGTTTGATCGTCTCGGATTTAAGCCTGGAAACGGTGTATTCCAACTGGTTGCTGGGCTATTCGAGCCTGTTGGGCCCGATCGCCGGGATCATGGTGGTGGACTATTTCCTGATCAAGAAACAGCAACTGGACCTAGCCGGCCTCTATCGCGATGACGTTTACCCGGCGTGGAACTGGTTCGGGTTTATCGCGTTCGGCGTGCCGGTGGCGCTGACGCTGCTGTCGCTCGGCAGCGATGCATTCAGCTGGTTCTACGACTATGGCTGGTTCACTGGCTCTATGTTGGGCGGGCTGATTTATTACGGGTTGTGCTCGATGCGGCCCAGCCCGTCAATCGCGAAATCTGCGGTGTGACGGATGGCCTCATCGCGAGCAGGCTCGCTCCCACATTTGGAATGCATTACCCCAGTGGGAGCGAGCCTGCTCGCGAAGACGGCCGCCAAGACACCCAAGAAATGCCTGAAGAAATCCATAAGAACTGCCTGAGGAGATCATCATGAACGCTGCCGTAGACGTTCTGCAGTCCAACCATCAGCACATCAATCGCGACCGCTTGTGGCAGTCGCTCATGGACCTGGCCAAGCTCGGCGCCACGGTCAAGGGCGGCGTCTGTCGCCTGGCCCTGACCGACCTCGACCGCCAGGCCCGGGACATTTTCGTGAACTGGTGCGAGGAGGCCGGTTGCACCGTCAGCATCGACGCCGTCGGCAACATCTTCGCCCGTCGTCCGGGCCGCAACCCGAACCTGCCACCGGTGATGACCGGCAGCCACATCGACACCCAACCCACCGGCGGCAAGTTCGACGGCTGCTTCGGCGTATTGGCCGGCGTCGAAGTGCTGCGCACCCTCAATGACCTGGGCGTGGAAACCGAAGCGCCGCTGGAAGTCGTGGTCTGGACCAACGAAGAAGGCTCACGCTTCGCCCCCTGCATGATGGGCTCCGGTGTATTCGCAGAAAAATTCACCCTTGAAGAAACCCTGGCCAAAGTCGATGCCGAGGGCGTCACGGTCGGTGAAGCCTTGAACGCCATTGGCTATGCTGGCGAGCGCAAGGTCAGCGGCCATGCCGTCGGCGCCTATTTCGAGGCCCATATCGAACAAGGCCCGATCCTCGAAGACGAACACAAAACCATCGGCGTGGTGATGGGCGCCCTCGGCCAGAAATGGTTCGACCTGAAACTGCGCGGCGTCGAAGCCCATGCCGGCCCGACGCCGATGCACCTGCGCAAGGACGCTTTGGTCGGCGCCTCGGTGATCGTCGGTGCAGTCAACCGCGCCGCCCTCGGCCATCAACCCCACGCCTGCGGCACCGTCGGCTGCCTGCAAGCCTATCCCGGCTCACGCAACGTCATCCCCGGCGAAGTGCGCATGACCCTGGACTTCCGTCATCTGGAACCGGCGCGCCTGGACTCGATGATCGCCGAAGTCCGCGAAGTCATCGAAACCACCTGCGAGGAACACGGCCTGACCTTTGAACTGACACCCACTGCGGATTTCCCACCGCTGTACTTCGACAAAGGCTGCGTCGAAGCGGTACGCGCCGCCGCCCAAGGCTTGGGCCTGTCGCACATGGACATCGTCAGCGGAGCAGGGCACGACGCAATCTTCCTCGCTGAACTCGGCCCGGCCGGGATGATCTTCGTACCGTGCGAAGGCGGCATCAGCCACAACGAAATCGAAAACGCCGCGCCGGATGACCTGGCGGCCGGGTGTGCGGTGTTGTTGCGGGCGATGCTGGCGGCGTCGGCGGCCATCGCGGATGGACAATTGGCGGCCTGAAGATCAAAAGATCGCAGGCTGCGCCAGCTCCTACACGGGAATGCGTACCCCTGTAGGAGCTGGCGCAGCCTGCGATCTTTTGATGTTGTTCTTCATGTGTCACAAACCATGGTGCTGGATCGTCATCCTGTTGAATCCCCCAAACAGTGGAGCAACACGATGTCGTCCAACACCCAGCCGGTCAACCTGCTGCAATCGATTCCTCAGGTGTTCGAAAGCCTGACCCAGGTCCACGTCACCCTCGACAGCCACGACCTGGACCCGACCCTCAAACACCTGCTGCACCTGCGTGCGTCGCAGATCAACCAATGCGGCTTCTGCGTGAAGATGCACACCCGCGAAGCCCGTGAAGCCAATGAAACCAACGAGCGGCTGGACCGCCTGATCGTCTGGCGCCACGTCAGCGATTTCAGCGCATCCGAACGCGCCGCCCTGGCCTGGACCGAAGCCATCACCGTACTCGATGAAAAGACCGACTACGCCCGCCTGCGCGGTGACTTGCGCGAGCACTTCAATGACGCGCAAATCGGTGCCTTGACGGCCGAGATCGGCATGATCAACCTGTGGAACCGTTTGCAGGTGTCGAGGCACTGATTGATGAACTCCGCTGAAAACGCCGCCGCTGTGTTCGAGCAGCGCCGGCCCTTTTTGCTCGGTCTGGCGTATCGCATCCTCGGCTCCCGCGCCGAAGCCGAGGATGTCGTGCAAGAGCTGTTCATCAAATGGCTGGAGGCCGACCGCGCCGCCATTGCCACGCCGGCCGCCTGGCTGACCACGGCGTGCACCCGGCACTGCATCGATTTGCTGCGCTCGGCTCACAAGTCGCGGGTTGATTACGTCGGCACCTGGCTGCCGGAACCGATTCACACTACCCACCAGGATTCACCCGAACACAGGCATGAACTGGCCTCGTCGCTGTCCACCGCGTTCCTGTTATTGCTGGAGCGGCTAACCCCCAAGGAGCGTGCGGCGTACCTGCTCTACGAAATTTTCGACATGGATTATGCGCAAGTCGCGGATGCGGTCGGGGTTCAAGAGGCTGCCTGCCGCAAACTGGTGTCCCGGGCCAAGGCCAGCCTGGGCAGCGGACAAACGCGCTTTCAGCCGGAACCGGCGCGTCAGGACCAATTGCTCAGCGCCTTCCATCGCGCCATCGCCAGCGGCTCGACCGCTTCCTTGACCGCAATGCTGAGCGAAGACGTCGAACTCTGCGCCGACAGCGGCGGCAAGGCCTCGGCGATCCGCGAAACGTTGTCTGGCATTTCCAGCGTGCTGGATTTCATTGGCCAGTCGTTGCACGTCTATTGGCAGACTTGCGAATGGCTGCCCAGCGAAATCAATGGGGCACAAGGCGTGATCATCAAGGCGGACGGGGTCATCACTGCATCTATGACGTTTGGGTTCGACGAAGCGGGGCGGGTGAGCCGGATTTTTATCATGCGTAACCCGGAGAAGTTGGCGGGGTTGGATGCATCGTTGCAAGTGCAATAGTCAAAAGATCGCAGCCTGCGGCAGCTCCTACATTGATCGCGTACATCCGTGGAATTTGCAGGTGTACGCAACCTCTGTAGGAGCTGCCGCAGGCTGCGATCTTTTGATCTTTACCTTTCAAAGCCAAATGGCATCCCACAACGGATAATCCCCCACCCGTTTCACCAACCCCGCACGCAACGGATTCATGACGATGTAACGTGCGGCATCCTTCAAGTCTTCATCACGACGTAATGCCCGGTCGTAATACCCCCGTTGCCATAATCGGCCCTGTTTCTGCCGCGCAATATTGATCGAACGGCTGCTTCTGGATTTGATACGGCACATCAGCTCGGCCAAAGTACCGTTGTGCAGTTCCAGCAACCAATGCAGATGGTCTGGCATCACCACCCAGGCCAATGACGTGACGGCCGAGGTTTCATCGGCACAACGCAACTGATCAACCACTAGCCTGCCCAATCGCCAATCTGCGAACACCGACTCTCGCTGATGAGCGACAGCAGTCAGCAGATAAATACGACCAGATTCCGAAAAGCGGGCTTTGCGAAGACGACATCCATTTGCTGCGACAGGCATTCCTTGCCCTCCTTGAAATTTGTTGGCAAACGAACGTTAGCTGATGGTGTTTCTGTTGTTGGCCAAAGCATTTTCGTAATATTTCAAGTGCGCCGAAAAGATCGCAGCCTGCGGCAGCTCCTACATTGATCGCGTACATCCGTGGAGTTTGCAGGTGTACGCAACCCTCTGTAGGAGCTGCCGAAGGTTCGGGCCGCGTTCGGACGATCTTTTGATCTTCAGCCACTCAACTGACGTCGAAAATCAAAAGATCGCAGCATTCGGCAGCTCCTACACCCGTGTTCCCAGGCATATCTGCACGATCATGAATGCACGCGGTCGTAATCTTCACAGGGCTGCGCATGAATGCGCCGCCGCACGCGTGGAGATCCAATGAGCCAGGACGTCCTGACCACCGAAACTAATCGCCGTCAGTTGCAGCAGATCATCGCGGGCCTGTCCGATGGGGTGATTCTTCTGGAACTCGACCAGACCCTTCTCTGGGCCAATGACGCCGCGTTGGCCATGCACGGCGTCGGGCAACTCAGCGAGCTGGGGGCGAATGCCAGGGAGTACGCCAAGCGCTTCGCCTTGCGTTATCGCAATAATCATCCGGTTCAGGTCGACAATTATCCGATCAGCCGCGTCGCCCGAGGCGAAACCTTCAGCGATGTGTTGGTTGAGGTGACGCCGGCGGACGACGAAGAGCGCACCTGGGTCCACAGTGTGCGCAGCATGGTATTGGCCGACAGCGCTGGCGAGCCGGAGTCGCTGGTGTTGATCATGAACGATGTCACGGAGTGGGCCAGCGCCGAGCAGCGTTTCGAAAAAACCTTCAATGCCAACCCGGCCCCAGCGGTGATCTGTCGCCTCAGTGATTTGCGCTACATCAAAGTCAACCCGGGCTTCCTGGAGATGACCGGCTATGCCCGTGATCAGGTGATCGGCCGTTCGACCTATGAACTGGACGTGCTGGAGGGCGCCGAAAACAAAGACCTGGCCAAGCAGCGGTTGCGCGAAGGGGCGACCATTCCGCAAATGCAGGCTCAGCTGCAGTTACCCGAGGGCGGCAGCAAACAGGTGATCGTCGCCGGCCAGCCCCTTGAGCTGAACGAGGAAGCCTGCATGCTGTTTTCCTTCGTCGACATCGAGCCTCGGCATAAGGCCGAAGTCGCCCTGCGCCAGAGCGAGGAACGTTTCGCCAAGGCTTTTCGACTGACCCCGGTGCCGATCCTGGTGTGCAACGCCATCGATGAGGTGGTGATGGACGTCAATGAAGCCTTCCTCGATACGCTCGCGTATCCCAGTGAGGAAGTGCTCGGCAAGACCCTCGCAGAGATCGACTTCATCCATGACAAGGGCGCACGTACACGGCTGTTCACAACCCTGGAGAAAATCGGAAGCCTGGATCGCATCGATGTCAGCGTCCGTAAGAAAGACACCGGGCTGATCGATTGCGCGGTCTCGGCCGACACCGTGAACATTCAAGACAGTCCCTGCTACCTGCTGGTGTTTATGGACATCACCGAGCGTAAACGCACGGAGCTGGAGTTGGTGTCGGCGATCGAAGAGGTGATGAAAGACGCCTCCTGGTTCAGCCGTACGCTCATTGAGAAGCTCGCTAACGTGAAAAACGTCAACTCGCCGCAGTTGCCTAGCGTGTCTTTCACCGACCTGACCGCCCGCGAGCGCGATGTGCTTGGCCTGATCTGCGAAGGCCTGGCCGACAAGGAAATCGCCGCGCGGCTCAAGCTCGCACCCAACACGGTGCGCAACCATGTATCGACGGTGTATTCCAAGCTTGATGTTCACAGTCGTAGCGAGGCGATTGTCTGGGCTCGCGAGCGCGGTTTGTTCTCCAGCGAGTGGCGGCCCAAGGCCCAGCGTTAGGTGCAAATGCACTACTCGAGGAGGTGCAAATTAATGTTCTGGCCGGGCGCGGCAGTTCTTAGGCTGTAAGGGTGCGATACAGGTTTTCGGGTATCGCGTCCCTTTCAAAAACAGCGACAGGAACCGCGGGATGATTTATGTGGCGCAATTGCGTATGCAACTGGAGCGGAGCTTTTCGCCGTTGGCCTGTGACTGCACTGTTACGGGTGATCATTCACTGACGGTGAAGCTCTATCATCCGGTGTCGGGGCGGGTGGATCTGGTGGTCAGTGGGTTGAGCGTGGCCAACCTCAGAACGCCGGAGGCGGTGGCAGCGTTGATCGAAGAGCTGCGTTATGAACTTGAGAGCAACACGTTGCATAGTCGCGAGACGTCCTAGGAACTGTCGGGTTTTGCCGGTGGTCGTACAAAGAATACGAGAGTATTTTTTCTGTGACCGGTCCGCGGGTTCGCGGTGAAGCAGTTGGGTCGCGGAAATATGTCGATCACTTACCGCGGGTCAACCTATGAAAAGTCTTGGGAAACGCATTTTTACACCACTGTCGTTCGCACTCTGGATAGCGATTCTGGGTGGTTGTGCCAGTCCTCCACCGCCACCTCCCGCCGCGCCGCCTCCACCGCCTGTGCGCACCTGTCAGACCACTGAAAACACCGATGTGCAAGGCGACATGCGGGCTGAAGGGCAGGTGACCCGGGAAACGACGCTTACTCGTTGCGTCACTCAGTAAGCGTCCATCTGCTCACGTTGAACCGCCAGTGGCGCTGTGCTGCTGGCGGGTATCCGCGCGTTTCGCTCAGACTTCTTCGATCCTGACCCAACGCGACTCCTGCGCTGCCAACCGGATCGCCGTCGCCAGGCGTTCGATTTCCCACGCCTGCTCGAAATCTGTTCCACCCTGAGATAAGCCTGCCAGCGCCATCACCAGATCATGGACTTCCAGCGTCTTGAGTTCGTTGTAGCCGAGCTGATGCCCTGCCGCCGGACTGAACGCCGCATAACCCGGCAGATTTGGCCCTGCCAGCAAGCGCTGGAAACCGTCCTGACCGGCACGAAACAGACGCAGTTCATTCAGGCGTTCCTGATCAAACATCAAAGTCCCTCGGGTGCCGCTGATTTCAAAGCTCAGGTGATTCTTGTAGCCGAGCTTGAGCCAACTGCTGCTGAACGTGCCCCGGGCGCCATTCGCAAACCGCAACAAGGCGTGGAACTGATCATCGACCGCGATACTGCGTTGTTCCGGGCTGCCAGCCGTGGCGGGTCGTTGCCGGTGCACGGTCTGGGTGTCGGCGCTCACTGCCTCGACATCGCCCACCAGATAACGGGCCATGGCCAACAAGTGACTGCCCAGATCGGCCAGTGCGCCACCGGCATGATCGGCATCGCAACGCCAGGACCAGGGTGACGCGGGATCGGCCATGAAGTCTTCGCTGAATTCACCCTGGAAACTGATGATCTGGCCCAAGTCGCCGTTTTCAATCAGCTGCCGGGCGAGCGCGATCATCGGGTTGTGCTGATAGTTGTAACCCACCCGCGTCACCACGCCTGCCGCTTTGGCCGCCAGACGCATGGCGTCGGCCTGTTCCAGATTCACTGCCAACGGCTTTTCGCAATACACCGGTTTGCCGGCGGCGAGGGCGGCCATGGCCATGGGGTAATGCAGGTGATTGGGCGTGGTGATGGCGATCAGATTGACCTTGGGGTCATCGATCAGTTGCTGCCAGTCGCTATGAGCGGTGTCGAAACCCCAGGCATCGGCGCAGTGGCGGGCACGCTGCGGATCGGCGTCGGCCAGGGCGGCGAGTTTGAGCTTGAGGGGCAGTTCGAAAACCGCACTGACATTGCGAAACGCCAAGGCATGGGCGCGACCCATGAAACCTGTGCCGATGAGTCCGATACCGAGTTCGCGCATAGCCGGGGTCCTTTTGGATTTTGTTTTCAGGAGGGCTATTAATGGAATAAATATTCCTTATATGCAAATGATGGAATTAAAATTCTTTCGCGTGTTCGTCCCACGCTCTGCGTGGGAACGATCAATGAGGGCAAAAAAGAAGGCAGCCGTAAGGCTGCCTTTTGTTCATCCGGAAGAGCAGATCAGGACAAGAACCCACCATCCACATTCAACGAAACCCCAGTGGTGTAACTCGACGCATCACTCGCCAGATACAACACCGCTCCCGCCATTTCACTCGGATCCGCCACACGCTTGAGCGGAATCTGTTGCAATGCGGTGTTCAAAATAGCCTCGTTTTTCACCAGCGCCGAAGCGAATTTGGTGTCGGTCAGGCCCGGCAGCAGCGCATTGCAGCGAATGCCGAACTGCGCGCATTCCTTGGCGAACACTTTGGTCATGTTGATGACCGCCGCTTTGGTCACCGAGTAGATGCCCTGGAAGATCCCCGGCGAGATGCCGTTGATCGAGGCGACGTTGATGATGCTGCCTCCGCCGTTTTCACGCATCAGCTTGCCGGCTTCCACCGACATGAAGAAGTAGCCGCGGATGTTCACGTCGACGGTTTTCTGGAAGGCGCTGAGGTCGGTGTCCAGTACGTTGCAGAACTGCGGGTTGGTCGCGGCGTTGTTGACCAGGATGTCCAGGCGCCCGAACTGTTCGCGGATGCCGGCGAAGACCTGGCTGATCTGTTCCATTTCACCGATATGGCAAGCCACGGCAGTGGCTTTGCCGCCGGCGGCGATGATCGCGTCAGCAACGTGCTGGCAGCCGTCGAGTTTGCGGCTCGAGACGATGACGTGGGCGCCTTGCTGGGCCAGCAGTTTGGCGATGGCTTCACCGATACCACGGCTGGCGCCAGACACGAATGCGATTTTGCCGTCGAGGTCGAACAACTGAGTCTTGGACATGGTTTTTCCTTGTTATTGGGGCCAGGGAATGTAATCAGAGCCGGGCGATCAGAGGCTGGATTTCGAAATGACTTGCAGGCTCATCTGCTCCAGCAGTTTGTTCATGTGAATGAACTGCGCGAAGCGTTTGTCCTGGGTCTGACCATGGAAGAAGCGGTAGTAGATCTGCTGCACGATGCCGGCCAGGCGGAACAGGCCGTAGGTGTAGTAGAAGTCGAAATTGTCGATCTGGATGCCTGAACGCTCGGCGTAGTAATCGACGAACTCACGGCGGGTCAGCATGCCCGGGGCGTGGCTCGGTTGGCGGCGCATCAATTGCACCGGTGCCGGGTCGTCGGCTTCGATCCAGTAGGCGAGGGTGTTGCCCAGGTCCATCAGCGGGTCGCCGAGGGTGGTCAGTTCCCAGTCGAGCACGCCGATGATGTCCATCGGGTTGTTCGGGTCGAGGATCACGTTGTCGAAGCGGTAATCGTTATGGACGATGCTGGAGGTCGGGTGATCGGCCGGCATCTTGTCGTTGAGCCAGGCTTTGACCGCCTCCCACTTTGGCGCGTCCGGCGTCAGGGCTTTCTCGTAGCGATCGCTCCAGCCTTTGATCTGCCGCGCGACATAACCTTCGGGTTTGCCGAGGTCGCCCAGGCCATAGGCGTTGTAGTCGACCCGGTGCAGTTCTACGAACTTGTCGATGAAGCTCTTGCACAACGTTTCGGTTTTCGCCGAATCCAGACCCAGTTCCGGCGGCAGTTCGGAGCGCAGGATGATCCCCTTGACCCGTTCCATCACATAGAACTCGGCGCCGATTACCGATTCGTCAGTGCAGTGCACGTAGGCTTTGGGGCAGTACGGAAAACCATCACGAAGCTGATTGAGGATGCGAAATTCGCGGCCCATGTCGTGAGCGGACTTGGCCTTGTGGCCAAAGGGCGGGCGACGCAGCACGAACTCCTGTTCGGGGTATTCCAGCAAGTAGGTGAGGTTCGACGCACCGCCCGGAAACTGGCTGATCTGCGGCAAACCACTCAGGCCCGGAATGTGGGCCTTGAGGTACGGATCGATCAGGCTGGCATCGAGTTCTTCGCCGGTGCGGATACGTGTGGACTGGTCAGTAAGCGCCATGCTTATCCCTTCTGCTTATTCTGGAGGCCTGAGACTATTGGCTAATCTAATGCGCACGCCCGACACCCACAACCACGAACGGCCCTTATAGGTGAGCGTGTTGCCGGGCAATCATTGTTTTTGATACACCTGTTTGAATGGTGGTCAGAGCATGCTCATCGATGATGGCAGGGCAATCGGGGTCAATACCGGATTGCCGGTGAAGAACGCCACCAGATTGCGCCCTACCAGCTCCACGGTGCCTTGAGTGGCTTCCGGGGACAAACCAGCGACATGCGGGGTGAGGATCACATTGGCCAACGCCTTGAAGGCATTGGGTACCTGGGGTTCTGCGTCGAAGACATCCAGCGCAGCGCCGGCAATCCTGCGCTGCTCAAGCGCGCTGATCAGGTCGGCGGTGACGATCACACTGGCTCGGGCGATGTTGACGATGAACCCCTGGGGGCCCAAGGCGTCGAGTACTTGTCGGTTGATCAGGTGTTTGGTGCCCAGGCCGCCGGGGGTGGCGACGACCAAAAAGTCTGATTCCCGTGCCAACTCGGTGGGCGTCGAGCGGAAGCTGTACGGCACATCGCTGCGATGCTGGCGGTTGTGGTAACTGACTGTCATGTCGAAGCCGTGGGCGGCGCGTTTGGCGATGGCCATTCCGACCGCACCGAGCCCCAGGATGCCCAGATGCTTGCCGGCCAGGGAAGGGCGCATGATTTTCGGCCACTCACCCCGGCGCACGGCGGCGTCGCAACGGGGAATGTCACGCACCAGCGACAGCAGCATCGCCATGGCATGGTCGGCGACTGAAGAGGCATTGACTCCGGCGCCATTGGTGACCGTTATGCCCCGGTTGGCGGCGGCTTGCAGGTCGACGTGTTCGTAGCCGGCGCCGATCACGCAGATAATCTTGAGATTGGGCAGGGCGGCGATTTCGTCGGCATACAGGCCCAATGGGCCGCGGGTCAGCACTGCATCGATCTGTGCGCCATGGCGTGTAATGGCATCGGCGCGCTCGGCAGGCGTGGGAGCCAGAATCAGGTGAAAACCCTGATGTTCGAGAATCGGCAGATAATCATTGATGGTTTCAACCAGTACCAGAACGGTTGCGGGCATGCTGGGCTCCTGTGGGCATCGGAAAGTCGGGGCTCGAAAGTTGCTTCAGAACGTTGCTTCAGAACGTTGCTTCAAATTGCTGATTCCGCAACGGTTTGGCATTTACCAAAGATAGCAGGCTTGTGGCCTTCGACCTCAGTGTAGGAGCGTTCCGTAGCGCTTACATATCCACGGTGTTCAACACCTTTGCGAAGGCACCGTTTAACGTCGCGTTATGGTGTTCGATGATCGACCGGGCCGGCAGCGCCGGTGTGTCCATGCAGGTATGCGCATCGGCCACGAGTATGGGTTTGAACCCCAACTCGGCCGCCGCCCGGCAGGTGCTGTCGATGCAATATTGGGTTTTCATGCCGGCGATGAACACCTCATTGATGCCGCTAGCCCGCAGTTGCTCTGCCAGCGCGGTGGCGTAAAAGGCGTTGGGTCTGGTTTTGTCGAACAGGATGTCGGTGCTGGCATCCAGATCCAGGGCGGGCAGCAACTGCCAGAGAGGGCTGCCGACTTCAATGGGCGAACCTTGAGGGCCGGTATGGCGTACCGCGAAGATCGGCACGTCGCGCTCCCTGGCCTGACGAATGAGTTGCTGGATGTTCGCCAGTACCCGTTCACCGTCGTAGGGTTTTTCCGGGCCGTGGAACAGACCGACCTGCATATCGATGATCAACAGCGCTGATGACATGGGTGTTTCTCCTTGAGTGTCGTACGAAAAGTGCCGAACGGACGGGAGAAACGACAAGGCCCCGTCCATTGCTGGCGGGGCCTTGGGTTCACTGCGCTGTGTTTATCTCAGCCAGCCACCGCACGACCCGCCGTTAGCGGTCGTGGTGGTGCGGGTGAGGTTCAGCACAGGAATATTCATGAAGCTGATCATGCTATCGGCGTCGCGGGTGTGTCAACGGCCGTGTCCGAGGTGAGAAATGTCCGGGCTGCGTCGAGAATTTCATCGGACAAGGCGTCACCCCGGGTTGCACGGGCCAGGGTCAGGGCGCCGACCATCAGCGAATAGTCCACCAACGCTTTTTGCCGATTGGTTTCGGGCTGATCTGCGCCCATCAGCGGTGCCAGCATCTGCAGCAATGCCTCCAGCCCTTGGGTGTAGGTCTGGTGCAAACCGCTTTCTGCGGTTTCATGACACATGTCGCCGGCAAACGCGGTCACCGGGCAGCTTTCGCCCGGATTATCGCGATTGGTCGCGGACAAATAGGGCGCGATGATGCTCTCGCGGGCCGAGAGGCTGTCGTCGTTAGCCTCTATTTTCTGCTTCCAGCGTTCCATCGATTGGGTGAACGCCCGGCTGCACGCCTCTTGCGCCAGCGCTTCCTTGGATTCGAAGTGACCATAGAACCCTCCGTGGGTGAGGCCGGCCGCGCCCATCACATCGACGACACTGATCCCGTGCAGGCCACGTTCGCGAAACAGCCGAGTGGCGGCCTCGACGATGATCTCGCGGTTGAGTTCGGCTTGTTTGCGGGAGACTCGGGGCATTGGCGGCTCACAGGTATATAAAAGGTAGAAATCAGCTGGCGTACTGAGCTATGCCATTGCCAAACGACCAGTTCTCTTTCTTGACCTCCACCAGATTGATGAATACATCTTCCAGGCGCACCGCCAGTTCCGCGTTAAGGCTCTCGGCGATGGTTTTGTAGAGGAGTTTTTTCTGCTCGATGGTGCGACCTTCGCTCAGGGTGATCTGAATGATCACCAGATTGTCGCTGCGATTGATGCCCAGGTAGCCGGGATCAAAGATGAAATGCTGTTCATCGTGCTCGGCAAGAATCTGGAAGTTATCGTTCTCCGGCACGCCAATGGCGCTGTGCATGGCGGCGTAGATCAATTGCCCGACACGTTTGGCATAAGTCGGGTCTTGATGCTTCTTGATGTCAACGCGAACGAGTGGCATGAGAGGGCTCCGAAATTAGGGTTGCCGGTCAGCAGTCGGGATCGAAATTACATGACGGCAATCCTTTATTGAATAGATTTTTTAAAACATCTATTTAATAAAGGATGCCAATAGATCTGATCCGCACAACCACTCCTCAGCTAAGTCTTTGCTTCTGCTCATTAATCCCGGACAATCGCGCCCCTGTTTCGGCCAGGGCGCTGCCTGTCGGATTTTTCTGACTCGTCCTGACCGGGTAGCAACTGACCGGAATGCGGAGATCCCACCGGATGAATGATCAGGCCAATAGCGTCGACGAACGCTATGTATCGGCGGCACCAGCGACGCTTGAGAGCTGGAATCGCCATGACACCACCTGGATGCTGGGCCTGTTTGGCACGGCCATCGGGGCTGGCACGTTGTTTTTGCCGATCAACGCGGGTCTGGGCGGCTTTTGGCCGTTGCTGGTCCTGGCGGTGTTGGCGTTCCCCATGACGTTTTACGCACACCGTGGCCTGACACGTTTTGTGTTGTCCGGACGCGAAGGCGCGGACATCACTGAAGTCGTGGAAGAGCACTTCGGGATCAAGGCTGGCGCGTTGATCACCTTGCTGTACTTCTTCGCGATCTTCCCGATCCTGTTGATCTACAGCGTGGCCCTGACCAACACCGTGGGCAGTTTCCTCGAGCATCAACTGCACATCATGCCGCCACCGCGCGCCGTGCTGTCGCTCGTGCTTATCCTCGGCCTGTTGGCGGTGGTACGTTGCGGCGAACAGGTGATCATCAAGGCCATGAGCCTGATGGTTTATCCGTTCATTGTTGCGCTGCTGTTCCTCGCGGTGTTCCTGATTCCTCACTGGAACGGCGGCATTCTCGCCACCGCGTCGACGCTGCCAGAACCGTCGGCACTGCTGCACACGCTGTGGCTGGCGATTCCGGTGATGGTGTTCTCGTTCAACCATTCACCGATCATCTCGGCGTTCGCGGTGGACCAGAAGCGTCGTTATGGCGATCACGCCGAAGAGCGTAGCTCGCAGATCCTGTCCCGCGCCCACGCCTTGATGGTGGTGATGGTGCTGTTCTTCGTGTTCAGTTGCGTGCTGACACTGTCGCCCGCGCAATTGGCTGAAGCCAAGGCGCAGAACCTGTCGATCCTGTCGTACCTGGCCAACCACTTCAGCAACCCGACCATCGCTTTCGCGGCGCCGTTGATTGCGTTCGTGGCCATTTCCAAGTCGTTCCTGGGTCACTACATCGGCGCCAGCGAAGGTCTTAAAGGTCTGATTGTGAAGAGTGGCAAGCGCCCGGCACCGAAGACCCTGGATCGCATGACTGCCGCCTTCATGCTGGTGGTCTGCTGGATCGTTGCCACGCTCAACCCGAGCATTCTCGGGATGATCGAAACCTTGGGTGGCCCGATCATCGCCGCGATCCTGTTCCTGATGCCGATGTACGCGATTCGCAAGGTCCCGGCCATGGCGCGTTATCGCGGTCAGGCTTCCAACGTCTTCGTGACGGCGGTGGGCCTGGTGGCGATTTCGGCGTTGATCTATTCGTTGACGGCCTGACCGATCAGGCATAAAAAAACGCCGCTTATCTCACGATGGGCGGCGTTTTTTATTGCGTTGAAAATGCTCAACACCTGACCCAGAGCCGACATTCCGTGCGCTTAGCGATTAAGCTTGAGGTTGCATAAACGCGTCATAGAGCGTTGCCGAGGACTTTTCCCGGCCAGTCTATCTTTCTCTGGAGACGCTTCATGGCTCGTGCCCACGGCGCATCGGCGCAACCCCAAACCGATAGGCCAAACCGTTGGCTGGACGTATTGGCCGGGCTGTCGATTGCCGGTTTGTTGTTACCCGAGGCGGTCGCCTATTCCAGCATTGCCGCGTTGCCGCCACAGGCGGGTGTCATTGCGTTATTTGCCGGTCTGCTGTGCTACGGGCTGTTCGGCACCAGTCGCTTTGCCATCGTTTCTGCGACGTCGTCTTCGGCGGCGGTACTGGCCGCCGCCACAGCCACGTTGGCCAATGGTGACTCGGGCCTGCGCATGACGCTGGCGATCGGCCTGGTGCTGGTGACGGGTGGGTTTTTTCTGCTGGCAGGATTGTTCAAACTCGGCAGCGTGACGTCTTTTATTGCCAAACCGGTGCTGCGAGGCTTTGCCTTCGGTCTGGCAGTGACGATCATCCTCAAGCAGGTGGCGAGCATCGTCGATGTGCACTTGAGCAATGGCAATCTGATCCGTTTCGTACCGCAACTGCTTGAGCAATTACCGCAGTGGAACCGGGTCGGCGCGCTCGTGGCGGCGGTGTCCTTGCTGGTGCTGTGGCTGTGCGCGCGGGTCAGGCGTTTGCCGGGAGGTTTGCTGGTGGTGGCGCTTGGCATCGCGGCCGGTCAATGGCTGAACTTGCCCGCTTATGGGGTGAAACTGATTGGTGTGATCGACCTGAGCCTGGAAGTGCCTCGTCTTCCCGTGTTGCCGTTTGCCGACTGGCTGCGCCTGGGCGAACTGGCGTTTGCCATGGTGATGATTCTGTATGCCGAATCTTACGGATCGATCACCTCGTTTGCGCTCAAGCACGGCGACCGGGTGTCCTCGAACCGCGATCTGTTGGCGCTCGGAGCAGCCAATTTACTGTCGGGCCTGTTCCATGGCATGCCGGCAGGCGCCGGTTACTCTGCGACGTCGGCCAATGAGGCGGCGGGTGCCGGCTCGCGTCTGGCGGGCGCGGTAGCGGCGGGGGTGGTGTTGCTCATCGTCTTGACGGTGTTGCCCTGGATTGCCCTGACCCCCGAGCCGGTGTTGGCGGCCATTGTCATTCATGCATTGGCGCGTGGCTTGAGCCTGCAGCCCTTGGGCCGATATTTCGTCTGGCGTCGCGATCGTCTGCTGGTGATTTGCGCGGTGGCGGCGGTGCTGGTGCTGGGGGTACTGGACGGTCTGTTGGTGGCGGTGGTGATCAGTGTGGTGCTGATGTTGAAACAGATGTCGTCGGCGGATATTCAGGTGCTAGGGCAAATGGGCGGTGGTCATGAATTTGTCGATGTGCAACGCCATCCCCAGGCCAGTGAGATTCCCGGTGTGCTGATCGTCAGGCCGAGCGAGGCGCTGTTTTTTGCAAACGTGGAGCGCATTCTGGGCGGTGCATTGCGCCTGGCCCGGCATGCATCGCCACCGATTCATACGATCATTCTCAGTCTGGAGGAGTCTCCCAACCTCGATGGCACCAGCATCGAGGCGCTGGAAGCGTTTTTTATGCAAGTGCGAGCCGAGGACAAGCTGCTGATTCTGGCGCGGCTCAAGCACGAGGCCAAGGCGGTTCTCGCACAGTTACCGGCGCAGGAGCTGGAGCAGGTGAGTCTTAGCGGTTTGAGCGTTGACGGGGCGGTGCAACAAGCCCTCAAACCATCCACATAACCTGTGGGAGCGAGCTTGCTCGCGATGGCGGTGTGTCAGTCAACATTGATATTGAATGTACTACCGCCATCGCGAGCAAGCTCGCTCCCACAGGGGGTCGTGCAAACCTTGCAGGCATAAAAAAACGCCGCTCATCTCACGATGGGCGGCGTTTTTTATTGCGTTGCAGCGTTAGGCTTGAACGACCGGGATGTTGGCGTTCGCAGCAGCTTCACGGAACTCGGCGATCTGGTCGAAGGACAGGTAGCGGTAAACATCGGCCGCCATGCTGTCGATCTTGCCAGCGTATTCCATGTACTCCTCGACGGTCGGCAGGCGACCCAGGATGGAAGCAACAGACGCCAGCTCGGCCGAAGCCAGGTAGACGTTCGCGCCGTCACCCAGACGGTTCGGGAAGTTACGGGTCGACGTCGACACAACAGTCGAGTTCGGCTCTACACGTGCCTGGTTACCCATGCACAGCGAGCAACCTGGCATTTCCATGCGAGCGCCGGCCTTGCCGTAGATGCCGTAGTAGCCTTCTTCGGTCAACTGGTGAGCGTCCATTTTGGTCGGCGGCGACAGCCACAGACGGGTTGGAAGCTGACCTTTGACCTGTTCCAGCAACTTGCCGGCAGCGCGGAAGTGGCCAATGTTGGTCATGCACGAACCGATGAACACTTCGTCGATCTTCTCGCCAGCCACGCTGGACAGCAGACGGGCGTCGTCCGGATCGTTTGGCGCGCAGAGCACAGGCTCTTTGATGTCGGCCAGGTCGATTTCGATGATTTCAGCGTATTCGGCGTCAGCATCGGCAACCATCAACTCAGGGTTGGCGATCCAGGCTTCCATCGCTTGAGCACGACGTTCCAGGGTACGCGCATCGCCGTAGCCTTCGCCGATCATCCAGCGCAGCAGGGTGACGTTGGAGCTCAGGTACTCGGTGATCGACTCTTTCGACAGCTTGATGGTGCAACCGGCAGCCGAACGTTCGGCCGAGGCGTCGGACAGCTCGAACGCTTGCTCGATGCTCAGGTTGTCCAGGCCTTCGATTTCCAGGATGCGGCCGGAGAAGGCGTTCTTCTTGCCTTTCTTCTCGACGGTCAGCAGGCCAGCCTGAATCGCGAAGTAAGGAATGGCGTGAACCAGGTCACGCAGGGTGACGCCCGGTTGCATTTTGCCTTTGAAGCGCACCAGGATCGATTCCGGCATGTCCAGCGGCATAACGCCAGTGGCTGCGGCAAACGCTACCAGACCGGAACCGGCCGGGAACGAAATGCCCATCGGGAAACGGGTGTGGGAGTCACCACCGGTACCGACGGTGTCCGGCAGCAGCATACGGTTCAGCCAGCTGTGGATGATGCCGTCGCCCGGACGCAGGGAAACGCCGCCGCGGGTCATGATGAAGTCTGGCAGGGTGTGGTGGGTGGTCACGTCGATCGGCTTAGGGTAAGCCGCGGTGTGGCAGAAGGACTGCATCACCAGATCGGTCGAGAAGCCCAGGCACGCCAGGTCTTTCAGTTCGTCACGGGTCATAGGACCGGTGGTGTCCTGAGAACCCACGGTGGTCATTTTCGGTTCGCAGTAAGTACCTGGACGAACGCCTTTGCCTTCTGGCAGGCCGCAAGCTTTGCCGACCATTTTCTGCGCCAGGGTGAAGCCCTTGCCGGTGTCGACAGGTGCTTCAGGCAGTTTGAACAGGTCGGTAGGGCCCAGGCCCAATTCGGCACGGGCCTTGTCGGTCAGGCCGCGGCCGATGATCAGCGGGATACGGCCGCCAGCACGAACTTCGTCCAACAGCACCGGGGTCTTCATTTCGAAGGTGGTCAGGACTTCGTCAGTGCCGTGTTTGCAGACTTTGCCAGCATGCGGGTACAGGTCGATCACGTCGCCCATGTGCATGTTGGTGACGTCGAATTCGATTGGCAGTGCGCCAGCATCTTCCATGGTGTTGTAGAAGATCGGAGCGATTTTGCTGCCGAAGCAGAAACCACCGGCACGCTTGTTCGGCACGTTAGGAACGTCGTCGCCGAAGAACCACAGCACCGAGTTGGTCGCCGATTTACGCGAAGAACCGGTACCGACCACGTCACCGACGTAGGCGATCGGGAAGCCTTGACCGCGCATTTCTTCGATCTGCTTCATCGGACCGGTGACGCCCTGGACGTCAGGCACGATGCCTTCACGGGCCATTTTCAGCATGGCGAGGGCGTGCAGCGGGATGTCCGGACGGGACCAGGCGTCCGGAGCAGGGGACAGGTCGTCGGTGTTGGTTTCGCCGGTGACCTTGAACACGCGCAGGCTGATCTTGTCGGCCAGGACAGGGCGGTTTTTGAACCACTCGCCGTCAGCCCAGGATTGCAGCACGCCTTTAGCGTGAACGTTGCCGTTCTTGGCTTTTTCAGCGACGTCGTGGAAAGCGTCGAACATCAGCAGGGTGTGCTTGAGTTCTTCGGCAGCGACTGGCGCCAGTTCGGCGTCGTCCAGCAGATTGACCAGAGTCACGATGTTGTAGCCGCCCTGCATGGTGCCGAGCAGTTCAACAGCGCGTTTCTTGTCGATCAGAGGGGATTTTGCTTCGCCTTTAGCGAGGGCAGACAGGAAACCGGCCTTTACATAGGCTGCTTCGTCCACACCTGGCGGAATGCGATTGGTGATCAGGTCAACGAGGAAAGCTTCTTCGCCAGCCGGGGGATTCTTCAGCAGCTCGACCAGGCCTGCAGTTTGTTCGGCGTTTAGCGGCTGGGGAACGATACCCAGTGCTGCACGCTCTTCGATATGTTTGCGGTAGGCTTCAAGCACAGTTATTACCCTCATCAGTGGTCCCAAATGGGTGTCCGGGACGCTCATCCCGAAATTGCCGTACTCATGCGCTGCATGGCGTTTTGGGCCACTTAGCCAGAATTACCGACAATTCCTTACAGAAGCTGCTTTCAAAGTTTTACGCCTGCAGAACGGGGAGCTGATGAGGGTTGGCGTTGGGCTTTTCCCCGCTGGAAAAACCCTTCGCCAACACCGCTCTGAAGGAACGACTGTGCTCGTGACGCTTTGAAAACAGCTTCTAACGGACATTGGCGCCTTAAAAGGCTGGCTGATTCTACGGCAAAAAAAAATTAAAGGTAAGTTAGGCCCTCAAGATTGAGGGGTGATGAATGTTAGACAAAGGGCTAACATGCCGACCTGTTCTGCTTTCCCGTGCTCTCCCAACCTATGCCCAATCAGACCATCAAGACCCCCTGCGTCGGCCTCTGCTCCACTGTTTACGGTGATTTGGTGTGCCGTGGCTGCAAGCGTTTCCACCATGAAGTGATCAACTGGAATGGTTACAACGAGGAGGAAAAGCGCGCGGTGTGGCTGCGTCTTGAGCTGCTGCTGTCCCAGGTGATGGCCAGCAAGCTGGAGATTTTCGATCCCCAGCGCCTGCGTCTGCAGCTGGAGCAGCGCAAGATCCGCTTTGTGCCGCATCAGTCGGAATATTGCTGGGCGTATCAGTTGATCGCCCGGGGGGCGCGGGTCATCAACAACCTGGAAGCCTACGGGATGGTGCTGATGCCGGAGTTTCGCGACTGGAACCTGCCGGAACTGCGGGATGCCATTGATCGGGAGTTCTTTTTACTCTCCGAGGCGCATTACCAGCGCTACATCGCGCCGGGCTTCCTCAAGGACGCCTTTGGCGGCTGATTTTTAAAGTCAAAAGATCGCAGGCTTCGCCAGCTCCTACTGGGTATTGAGTTCAACCTGTAGGAGCTGGCGAAGCCTGCGATCTTTTGATCTTCTCTAATGCTGGGTCACGATCTCTTCCAGATGGTCCATGATCGTATCCGGCTTCAGCACCAGCACATCGCTCTCCACCGCATCCAGCACCACCTCCGCCGTATTCCCGATCAACGCCCCTGACAACCCGGACCGAGCCACGGTACCGATTACCGTCACGGCCGCCTGCAGCTTGTGGACCATGAACGGAATCAACACATCCGCCGGTCCTTCCTCGATATGCAGGTGCTCGTCATCAATGTCGAACTCGGCCTGAAACGATTTGCACTGTTCGCGATAGCGCGCCTCGATGGTTTCGCTGAGCTGCAACGTCGGGTCGGCCGCCGACAACATCGGTGACGGATGGGCACTGACCACGTGCAAATGGGCCTTGGCCAGGCTGGCAATGTCGTAACCGTGATCGACAATACAAGAGTGCAAGGTGCGGTGTTCGCCATCGGTATTACCGACGTCAATCGCCGCGAGAATGACCCCACCGGTCCAGGGCTTCGACGTTTTGACCAGCAGCACCGGCGTCGGGCAGTAACGCAGCAGCTTCCAGTCCGCCGGGGTCAGCAGGGCTTTTTTCAGCGGACTGTCGGGGTAATGCTGTTTGACCACCAGGCCGCAGCCTTCAGCTTGCTGCACATCGACGATGGTTTCGTGCAGGCTTTCGTTCCAGGCCTGCTCAGTGGTGACGCTGTAGCCGTCCTCGATCAGCGCGGCCTTGAGCACACCCAACATGCCGCTGTGGTCATGCTTGCGGTCGCAGACCAGCAGATGCAGATGAGCCTGGGTCACGCCGGCAATCAGTTTGGCCCGTTTGAGCGCCAGGCTTTCCGAGTGTTCAGGCTCGAGGACCACCAGAATGCTGCGAATGGCTTGCATGATCGGGATCTCCATGAAGTAAAAAATACTGCGTTGGACAACTATAGTTGCTGGCTGGCCATTCGGGACTTGATGTATATCAACGGTCGCGACTGGTGGTCTGCCGGCAGGCCGGTATAATCGGCGCCCTTCGATTTTGAACCTCTTATCCGTGAGCCCCATGATCCTTCCCGAAATTCACGAGTTCCTCGGCTGCCGCACCCCCGATGGCTGGGTTCAGGCCGCGCTGGCTGATCAGGACACCCTGCTGATCGATCACAAAAACTGTGAATTCAAGGCCGCCAGTACCGCGTTGAGCCTGATCGCCAAGTATCACTCCCACGTCGATCTGATCAACCTGATGTCGCGTCTGGCTCGGGAAGAGCTGGTGCACCACGAACAGGTCATGCGCCTGATGAAAAAGCGCAAGATCGAGCTGCGTCAGCTGTCTGCCGGGCGCTACGCTTCGGGCCTGCGCAAAGTGGTGCGCAGCCACGAGCCGGTCAAACTGGTGGACACCCTGGTGGTCGGCGCCTTTATCGAAGCCCGCAGCTGCGAGCGTTTCGAGGCGCTGGTGCCGCATCTGGACGAAGAGCTGGGCAAGTTCTACTTCGGCCTGCTGAAGAGCGAGGCCCGGCATTTCCAGGGTTACCTGAAACTGGCCTACCAGTACGGTGACGCCAAGGACATCGCCCAGGTGATCGACAAGGTTCGCGCCGCTGAGCAAGAGTTGATCGAGTCGCCAGACGTGGAATTTCGTTTCCACAGCGGTGTGCCAGCCGCGGCCTGACGCTTTCGACCGAAAATGTAAAAAACTCTTAAAAGAATGAAACATCTCCGAAAACCGACCCCCGAGGCCGGTTTTTGCTACCTGCGATAACCGTCCGGTCACCAATTGGCGCCATAATGCCGGCCACTTCACACAAGGGTTGGCAGACGGTCGTTATGGATAGCCTGGGTTTTGGCAAAGTACTGCTGGTGGAAGACGACGAAAAGCTCGCCGGGCTGATCGCGTATTTCCTGTCGCAACATGGCTTTGAGGTCCGGCAGGTGCACCGCGGCGACCTCGCATTGGCCGCGTTCCTCGAATTCAAACCGAAAGTCGTCGTGCTCGACCTGATGCTGCCGGGCCAGAGCGGCCTGCACGTGTGCCGCGAGATCCGCGGCGTGTCCGACACGCCGATCGTCATTCTTACCGCCAAGGAAGACGACCTTGATCACATCCTCGGGCTGGAGTCCGGCGCTGATGACTACGTGATCAAACCGATCAAACCGCCGGTTCTGCTGGCCCGGTTGCGCGCCTTGCAACGTCGCCAGACGCCGGACAGCAGCGTGTGCAGCGCTCTGGAATTCGGCCATCTGAGCATCGACCGCAGCTGCCGGGAAGTGCGGCTGGCGGGTGAGGGCATCGAACTCACTACCATGGAGTTCGAACTGCTGTGGTTGCTGGCCAGCGCCGCCGGCAAGATTCTGTCCCGTGACGACATCCTCAACCGTATGCGTGGCATTGCGTTCGACGGTCTTAACCGCAGCGTTGACGTCTACATCAGCAAGCTCCGAGGCAAGCTCAAGGACAATCCGCGCGAACCGGTGTGTATCAAGACCGTGTGGGGCAAGGGTTACCTGTTCAATCCGTTTGCGTGGGAGTTGTAAATGCTGCGGTTATTTTTGGGGTTGTTTCTGGTGATGACGGTGGGCCTGGTTCTGGGGCTGCAAACCGTCGAGCGCACGTTTGATGCGCTGCTCGACGGTCAGATGCAGAGCTACAACCGAGAGGCGGTGCGTGGCCAGGCCTGGTCGCTGGCCGAGCAGTTGCGCGGTCTTGACGGTTCGGCCCGGGAGCGACAACTGGAAGCGGTGCGCCCCCACTACGGCTTGGGCTTGACCCTGGTCGAGACCGATCAATTGTCCCTGACCGAGCAGGAGAAAGCCGAGTTGGCCCAGGGCCTGCTGGTGATTCGCGACAAATACACGCAGTTCATCTCGCGCATTGACGACGGTTCGCAACTGCTCAGCATCAAGCTGCCGGCCGAACCGAGCCTGATGCCGTTCTACATTGCCGCGGCCTATCTGATGATCGCGGTGATGATCGGTTTCGTGTTGCTTTTCTGGGTGCGCCCGCATTGGCGAGACCTGGAGAAACTGCGCCTGGCGGCCGAGCGTTTTGGTGATAACGACCTGTCGTCGAGGATCCAGCTGTCCAAGCGCTCGAACATCCGCGACCTGGCCGAACACTTCAACCTGATGGCGGCGCGCATCGAAGGCCTGATTGCCAATCAGCGCGAGCTGACCAACGCGGTGTCCCATGAGCTGCGCACGCCGATTGCCCGGCTGTCGTTCGAGCTTGACCAGCTCAAGCAGCAGCCCGATCCGGCCCAGAACCGTGAACTGATTGCCGACATGTACGCCGACCTCGGCGAACTGGAGGAGATGGTGTCCGAACTGCTCACCTATGCCAGCCTCGAGCGCGGCGCCACGGTGATCACACGGGAAAACATTAAGGCCAGCAGTTGGCTCGACAGCGTGGTCGGCAGCGTCGCGCTGGAAGCTGAAGCCGCCGGCGTGCAATTGCTGATTGTCGAGTGTCAGGTCGATGAGGTCCGCATCGAACCGCGCTTCATGGCTCGGGCGGTGATCAACCTGCTGCGCAATGCCATTCGTTATGCCGATGAGCGGGTGGAAGTGTCGTTGGTGCGCAACGGTGATCACTACGAAGTGCGGGTCAACGACGACGGGCCCGGCGTGCCGGTGGACGGGCGGGAGAAAATCTTCGAACCGTTCTCGCGCCTGGACGCCAGCCGCGACCGCCGCACAGGCGGCTTCGGCCTGGGTCTGGCGCTGGTGCGGCGGGTGTCGCAATCCCATGGCGGGCAAGTGGAAGTGGCGGACTCGCCGTGGGGCGGGGCGTCATTTCGCATGACCTGGGCGCACCAGGATTAGATCAAAAGATCGCAGCCTTCGGCAGCTCCTACATTGGCATGTCGTACACCCTGTAGGAGCTGCCGAAGGCTGCGATCTTTTAAAAGGTGTACACAATCTGCCCAGCCAATGATGTCTGCATCCGACTCTCGACAATCGGACTGTCCGCCGCATCGTTCGCCAGATATTGCACAGCCAGCACCGTCGAAACACTTAACGAGTCATTGATCGGCACTGTCCAGGTCAAATCCGCCCCGCGACTCACCAGCCCGCCATGCGTGTCATAAGCCCTGAACCGACTGCGCGACGCTTGGGCATCGCTGACGCCGTACTAGGTGCGCACGTAATTGCTGTCACCAAACTGGCTATTGAGGCTGCCTACGACCTTGCCATAGTCACCCTCATAAAACGGCGCGCTGATGCTCAGTTTCAAGCGGTTCCAGGCCGATCCGGTGTCGTGATCGTCATCGTCTTTTTCCAAGGCATGCTCAAAGCTCGCACCGAGGATAATCGGCCCCATGTGATAGCTGCCGTCGAACCCCAGCGCCGGGCGCGACTTGATCGAGCCCATGCCGTTCAGCTCATCCGAACCTTTGAACCCGGTCTTGCGATCCTTGCGCACATCACTGGCGCCGATGTACACGCTGAGGCCGAAATCGTCCTCGTCAAACGCCCACCCCAGACCCTTTTCAGTGTCCAGAAAGAATCCGTAAGGGCTGACGATTTCACCGCCCAGCAGCGGCGCCACCACGCGTTCGTCACTGCCGCTGTAACGGGGCACGCTGGCTGCACCGGCCCGCAAGGTGTAGCGCCAGTCTTCAGCGCGCAAAGAGTCAGTGGGAATGAGCAGGCAAAGCGAAGTCAACGACAGAGATAGCGAGCGAAACATGGGAGCACCCGTGGGAGTTTGGATGCGCCCATGCTAGGCGGCTGCCGGCCAGCAATCTTTGACAGCTTTGTCGGGAAACTGTCAAAGACTGTGAACCGGCTTAGCGGCTCAAACCCAAGCGCTCATGCCACTCGGCGATGGATTCTTCGGGATAGACGTCGAACTGCTTGTCCTTGGGGCGCACTTCGACTTCCACCCACGGCGCCCTGGAATCGAGCAGCAAGTGCGTGTGTTCCGGCGGTACCGGCAGCGGGGTGTCGATGGCAGAGGCAAACGGGTGAATCAGCTCCGGCCATTCCGGGCTGAACAGCCACAAGCCTGAACCACAGACAGAACAGAAATGCCGCTCGGCTGTGCTGCTGTGGGCGCGTTTATCGCCTTCGTCCTTGAGTCGTGCGTGATAAATCGCGATGTGCTTGCGCCCTCGCACTTTCAGGCTGTTGGCATCACCAGCAATATTGATCGCATACCCGCCACCGCCCTGAGTCTTGCGGCAGATCGAGCAGTAGCAACGCTGATACGGGTAGGGGTGGGCGCTGGTCAAACTGAACGACACCGCGCCGCAATGGCAGGAACCTTCGAGCTGCATGGGAACCTCCGACAGGTCTGGAACTTACCCAAGACAGCCTAGACCTTCAGCGCCCCTCGACCGGTACGAGAATCGCATCGCCGGTCGCCACCAATTTCAGCTGATCGCCGGTTTGCGCGAACAACTCGGCGCGGGTGAACACTTGCTTCTTGCCAGCCTTCACCACGCGACCCCGAGCGATGAACACTTCGCCGATGGCGGGTGCCAGGCAGTTCACTGAAAAATGTGAAGCCAGCACGTTGCCGGCGACCGTTCCGGCTGCGAATCCGCAGGCTGTGTCGAGCAGCGCGCCGATCAGCCCGGCGTGCAGGAAACCTGCGTACTGCGCCATATCGCTTTCGCGAAAAGCCATCGTGAGCTCGGCTTCGCCGCTCTCGGCGCGAGTGACTTCGAAACCGGCCCAGCGGTTGAAGGCTGAGGTTGAGTTGATCTGTTTGAGTGCGTTGAGCATGGCGAATCCCTCCGATTGAGAGATTCAACATGCGCCGGGTTTGGGGGGAAGTCATGGTGGATAAGGGAGGGTGATTGGGCGTTGGATTTGTGGTGAATGTGCTGGCCTCTTCGCGAGCAAGCCCGCTCCCACATTCGACCGCATTCATCCGGGAGAACTCGGTTAAATGTGGGAGCGGGCTTGCTCGCGAAGAACGATAACGCGGTCCCGCTGGACGCCCACCCGTGGCCGGGGCAGCATGGGCGCCTTCCTATTGGAGCCTTTGCCATGCGACGACTGCCTTCTCTGGCAGCACTCAGAACCTTCGAATGCGCCGCCCGCCACGCCCATTTCGGCCGGGCGGCGGCGGAGTTGTGCGTCACCGACAGCGCGGTCAGCCATCAGATTCGCCAGCTCGAAGAACAATTGGGCGTGACGCTGTTCATCCGTGAAGGCCGGCAGATTCGCCCGACGATGGCCGCCGGGCGCCTGATGCAAAGTTTGCAGCAGGCCTTCGAACTGATCGGCGATGCCTGTGATGAACTGCGTGACCCGTCATCGCTGGCGGTGTTGCGCCTGGCAGTCACAGCCGAGCTGGCGCAAAAGTGGTTGATGAGTCGCCTGACGGATTTTTACGCGCGCTATCCGCACATCACCTTGCACCTCTACGAGCAACCGATCGACGCCACCGCGCCAGGGGAAGACATCGACCTGGCGATCACTTACGGCACCGGCCCGGTGGACAGCAGCGCGTACTTTGTCCGGCCCTTGCCGGCGTTGCAGTTCTTCCCGGTGTGCAGCCCCGGACTGTTCAACCAGGGCACGTTGAAAACCCCGAAGGATCTGGCGCGTCACTGCCTGCTGCACGACGATCAGGACGGCAAGACCTGGACCGCCTGGCTCACCAGCCATGCCGGCGATCAGCGTCCGCAACGGCAGCTGTATTTCGCTCACGCGGGTTTGGCGCTGGAAGCGGCGGCCCAAGGCCAGGGTGTGGCCATGGGCGATAACTTGACCGCGCAGGAGGATTTGCTCAGCGGTCGTCTGGTCCGGCCGTTCACCTCCAGCATGACTGCACTCGGCCAATATGCGCTGGTGTGTGAGCGGGTGAGGCTGGAGCGCCCGGCAGTGGCGCAGATGCTGGAATGGTTCAACGATCAGCTGATCGATTGATGAGTTGAATTCAAGTATTCCGAAATAATCATCGTTGGCGGGGAGGGCGCTGGCGACCGTAGCCTGTGGTCATTCCAATCCCCGCTGATGAGGTTTGACCATGGCACGTTTGCTCGACTCCACCCCCAAACTCGATGGTTTCCGTTTGCCCGGCGAGTTCGAAACCAAGTCCGGTTGCTGGCTCGGCTGGCCGGAGCGCACCGACGTCTGGCGCAATGGCGCCAAGCCTGCGCAGAAAGTCTGGGTGCAGATCGTCACCGCCATCTCCCGGAGCGAACCGGTCACCGTGTGCGCCTCCGCCGCGCAGTTCGCCACCGCTCGCCGCCAGTTGCCGCCTCAAGTGCGGGTGGTGGAAATGACCTGCAACGACACCTGGTTCCGTGACAGTGGCCCATGCTTTGTGGTCAATGACGACAGCGGTGAGGTGCGCGGCGTGGACTTCGAGTTCAACGCATACGGCGGCCTCGACGGCGGCTTGTACTACCCGTGGGACAAGGACGACCAGATCGCCAGTAAAATCCTCGAAATCGAACGGTTCGACCGCTACCGTGCACCGCTGATTGCTGAACTGGGCGGTATCCAGAGCGACGGCCAGGGCAGCATTCTCACCACCGAGCAATGCCTGCTCAACCGCAACCGTAACCAGCACCTGGGCAAGGACGAGGTCACCCGGCGATTGACCGATTACCTCGGCGCCGAGCAAATCATCTGGCTGCCACGTGGCTGCAAATTCGACGAAACCGACGGCCATGTCGACGATCTCGCGTGCTTCGTGCGCCCCGGTGAAGTGGTGTTGCAATGGACCGATAATCGCGATGACCCGCAATGGGAAATCTACCAGGAGGCCTACGACATCCTGCGCAGCACCCGCGACAGCCGTGGCCGTGAACTGAAAGTGCACAAGTTGCCACAACCGGACGTGCTGGAATGGACTGCTGAAGAAGCCGAAGGTCTGGATCAGCAAGACAGCACCCACACCCGTCAGGCCGGGACGAAAATCTGCGCGTCGTACATCAACTACTACGCTGGCAATTCCTCGATCGTCGTGCCGCTGTTTGGCGATCGCAACGATCAGGCCGCACAGGCGACCCTCGCCGAACTGTTCCCGCAACACAAAATCGTCGGTATCGAAAACTCCCGGGAAATCCTCCTCGGCGGCGGTAACGTCGCGTGCATCACCATGCCGCAGTACGCAGGCAGTGCCTGCAACAAAAAGGGAGTTTGAAAATGGGCCTGCACAAACTGACTCAAGCATTACTGCTGGTGCTCGCACCCCTGTGTGTGCAGGCCGCCGACACCGCCAAACCGGTGGTCAATCTGTACATCTGGGGCGAGTACCTGGCCCCGGACACCCTGACCAATTTCGAGAAGAAAACCGGCATCCACGTGGTGGCTGATCATTTCGACTCCCTGGAAACCGTAGAGACCAAACTGCTCACCGGCCGTAGCGGCTATGACCTGGTGCTGACCGCTGGCCAGCATTTGTCCCGGGCGATTCAGAGCGGTGCGATTCAAACCCTGAACCCGCAACAGCTGCCGCATTTTGCTGGCGTGGGTGACGAGTTCCGCCAGCACATGGCGGTGTTCGATCCGGGCAATCGCTACGCCGGGATCTACGCCTGGGGCACCACCGGCGTCGGCTATCAGGAAGAGGCAATCAAGAAGCGCCTGCACGACGCGCCACGGGACAGTTGGGCGATGCTGTTCGACCCGGAGGTGGTGTCGAAATTTGCCGATTGCGGGGTGAGTTTGCTCAACGATCCCAACGAGGTTTTCGCCGCGGTCATGAAGTACATGGGCCTGGACATCAACCGTCAGAACCTCGATGACCTGAAGCGGGCCGAACAGCAACTGGCGAAAATCCGGCCCTACATCCGCTACTTCGACAATGACCTGAACATCAGCGACCTCGCCAATGGCAACACCTGCGTCGCGATGTCGTGGAACGGCAATGTGGCCATCGCCGCCGGACAGGCCGAGGCTGCGAACAAGCCGTTCAAGCTGAGTTATCGGATACCGAAGGAGGGCACGTTGATTTGGTTCGACGCGATGGTCATTCCCAAGGATGCGCCGCACCCGCAAGCGGGACTGGCGTTGATGGATTATCTGATGACGCCGGAGGTGATCGCGCCGATCACTGACACCATCCACTACGCCAACGCGATTACGGCGGCGGACGGCTTGATTGATCCGGCGATTCGCAATGATCCGGGGACGTATCCGTCGGCTGAGGTGAGGGCTTCGTTGTACAGCAAGAATGACAATGGCAAGGCGTTTAACCGGGCTTTGATTCGGGCGTTCAGTCGGTTGAAGTCGGGACTATGACTGGCCTGGGATGATGTGCTGAATGTGCTGACGCCTTCGCGAGCAAGTCGAATCGTCGCACCGCCGCTCCCACATTGGATTTGTGAACTCCCGGAATCCCCTGTGGGAGCGGGCTTGCTCGCGAAGAACGATAACGCGGTCTACTTGCCGGTCATCCGCCACAAATACCAGGCGGCCACTGTCCGGTACGGACTCCACGCCAACCCGATCTCAATCATCTGCTTGCGATTGGGCTGCACCTCCAGCCCCTTCATCCGCCGATATCCCTCACGCACCCCGAAATCATCGGCGGGCAAGATGTCCGGCCGCTCCAGGCTGTAGATCAACAACATCTCAACCGTCCAGCGCCCAACCCCACGCAAGGTAATCAACCGCTCGATCAGCGCCTCATCCTCCATGGCCAGTGCCGTGGCGTAATCCGGCACCACACCGTCCAGCGCCGCTTGGGCAATGCCCTGAATGGTCGCGATCTTGCTGGCGGAAAAGCCGCAACTGCGCAGTTGATCGAACCCGGTCGCGACAATCTGTTCAGGCCTCGGGAACGCGCCCGTCCCAAACAATGCCAGCAGCCGACCGACAATCGCATCCCCGGCCTTCGCATGCAGTTGCTGGTAGGCAATCGCCCGCACCAGCGACTCATAAGGATCGCGAGCCGCATGGGGCTGATGCAGGCAAGGGCCGATGGCGGCGATGTGGCGGCGCCAGTCCTCATCGATGGACGATAGAAACTCGGTGGCGGGCAGATAGGCGTCGGGCATGGGGTCAAGCTTTCCCGGACGGCGCCAACAGGGCGTTCACTTCGCCATAGGTGAAGGCCTTCAGCTCACGGCTGTCGAGTGTCCCTGTTTCCAGAAAGCTCTTGGCCAGCGCGCTCATGGCGCCATACAGAAACTCGGCGATGCGTGAACCCGCGCTCAAACGGCGTACGCCGAGGGCTTTTAGCTCTTCAGGCGATGGCAAGCCGGGGAGCCCGAGCACGTTCAACGGCAGCGGGGTGCCCTGGCACAGTGCAGCGATTTCGTACTCGGCGGTGACCCCGGCAGCAAACAACCCATCGGCACCGGCGGCTTGATACAACGCGGCGCGCTTGAGCGTCTCTGCCACGCGATCTTCGGCGGGGACCAGGCTCTTGAGGTACACATCGGTCCGGGCGTTGATGAATAGTTTCACGCCGCGACGTTCGGCCACCTGACGAGCGATTTCGATCTTGCGCACCAACAGCTCGGGCGGGGAAACACCGTCCTCGATGTTGATCCCCACCGCGCCGGCCGCGATGACGGCATCAATCACTTGGGCAACCCGCGTCAGGTCATCGGAATAACCGGCCTCGATGTCCACGGTCAGCGGCACCGAGATCACCCTGGCGATGGACTCGACCGTTGATATCAGGCGCTCAAGGGGCAGGGCGTTGCCATCCGGATAACCGTGAGCCCATGCCACCGCCGCGCTGCTGGTGGCAACGGCCTTGCTGCCCAGTTGCTCCACGATTCGCGCCCCGGCGGCATCGGCGACGTTGGTGAGAATCAGCAGGCCGTCCTGGTGCAACTGGTGAAATTGGTTTTCGAGCGTGTCCATCGAATGTCCTTCCTTATGACTTTTTGAGAAACCTGCAAGTAATCAGAATGCGAGTTGTTGCGTGATCTGAACCGCCGCTTTTTCCAGCCTGAGCAAGAACGCCTTGCGCGGTTGTCCTCCACCATAGCCGGTCAGCGAGCCGTCCGCGCCGATCACTCGGTGACAGGGCACAACAATTGAAAGACGGTTATGCCCGTTGGCCAGGCCCACGGCGCGACTGGCGCCGGGCTTGCCCAATAACGCCGCAATGGCGCCGTAGGTGCTGGTCTGGCCGTACGGGATCTTCGCCAGTTCGGCCCAGACCTGTCGGGCGAAATCGCTGCCAGGCAAGTGTAGTGGAACGTTGAAGTCAGTGAGTTTGCCGGCGAAATACTGCGTCAGTTCGGCTTCAATCTGCTGCAAATGCGCGTTATGTCCTGGCGCGACGGCATAGCCGTATCGATTCTGCAATTCTTCGACTTCCTTGGTCAGCGCTGGCCGATCAAGAAACTCCAGCAGCACCAGCCCGCGTCGTTCAGCCATGGCAATCATCGGCCCCAGCGGTGTGGTCAGGCGAGTGAACAGCAGTGGCTCGCTGTGGGCGGCGCGGCCGGGCGTGATGTTGAAGGACTTTTGAAACGCATCGCGAAACCCGCTCAAGGATTCGTAGCCCGAATCGAACGCCGCGTTGTCGATGGAATCGCCCTGTTTGATCCCGCCCAACGCCATGCCGAGGCGTCGGGTGCGCAACCAGGCGTGAAAGGTCATGCCGAAATGCTGCTTGAACCAGCGGCGCAGTTTCAGCGGTTCGATGCCCTCGGCCAGCAGATGGGCATCGGTCCAGCGCTGCTCGGAGTCGGCGTCCACCGATTTGAGCAGCTTCTGCACCCAGTCCGGTGCGATGGCCGCCGCGTCCAGCGGTTTGCAGCGCAGACAGGCGCGATAGCCCGCGGACATGCACTCATCGGCATGGGCGAAGAACTCGACGTTCTCCGGTTTCGGCTTGCGCGCCGTGCAACTGGGGCGACAGAAGATGCCGGTGGTTTTGACCGCGGTAAAGAACACCCCCTCGTAGGCGGTGTCTCGTTCGAGCATGGCGCGAACCATCTCGGCGTGGGGCGGAAGCAAAGCGTTTTGTAGGTTCATGAGGTGAGCATAAGACGCGTCGTCCAGCGCCTCCACCGGAAAATCGACAGAGAATTCCAGTCATTCGTCATGAAGACTGCCTAATGCCTATGTCGGTGATGGATGTCCGGAAAATGTGGATGACTGTGGCGCAGCGGTGTGTGTTCATGCTCGTGACTGTGGGGCTCGGTTCCGTCCCACTGAAACGAATGTTCATGTTGATGATGCTCGTCATGCACGTGGCGATGAGCATGCTTGAGTGCATCGTGTTGATGCTCATGGGCATGATTTTCCTTGAGGTGAATCCAGACCCCAAGGCCCATCAACAGCGAAGCGGCCCAAAACGTCAGCGTGACGGGTTCATCCAGCAGCAGGATGGCGATTGCCGCGCCGAGGAAAGGTGCGGTGGAAAAGTAGGCGCCGGTACGCGCAGTGCCCAGGCCTCGGAGTGCCAGAACGAACAACACCAGGCTGATGCCATACCCCAGGAAACCAACGATCAACGTAGGCCCCAGCACCGTCATGTGTGGCAGTGTTGCGCCGAGCAACAGCGCCAGAGCACAGTTCACCGACCCGGCGACCAACCCCTTGATGCCGGCAATAAACAGCGCATCCGAGGCCGACACCTTGCGCGTCAGGTTGTTATCGATCGCCCAGCAGACGCAGGCCAGCGCTACCGCCAACGGTCCTATCCAGCCCTGTGACTGCGCCGGGTTCTGGGGCCAGGCCAGTAGCAAGCCACCCGCGACGATGGCCAGCATTCCGGCAACGATGCGCCGGTCAGCGTTCTCCTTGAATACCATCCAGGCCAGGACGGCGGTCAATACCGATTCGAGGTTGAGCATCAGCGAGGCCGTGGCACCGGAGGTCAGGGTCAAACCGAACATCAGCGCCACCGGCCCGAGCACGCCGCCAAACGCGATGGCACCGATCAGCCAGGGCCACTCTGACGATTTCAGGCCGCTGGACTGCCAGCCCCGGTCGCGCAAAAGTCTGACGAGCGTCAGGCCCAGACCGCTGCCCAGATACAACAACCCGGCCAAAAGGATCGGCGAAAGGCTCAGGCCCAGCAACTTGGCCAATGGCGTACTCGCGCCAAAAAGAGCGGCAGCGCCAAGGGCGTAGACAACGTTCAGGTTCATTCAAGGCTCGTCGGGTATTGAGACGTGATCAAACGCAGTTTGAACCTGCGTTGCATCCCGTCAATCCATAACTTCAGGCCCGCCGCGCCATCAGCAACACCGAAGCCGCCGCTGACAACAATCCCGCGCAGCAACGATTGAATATCCGCTTGCCCCGGGGTTCGGCGAACCAGCGGCGCATGTGCAGGCCCATGTAGGCGTAGGCACCGATGGCGATCCATTCCAGCACCAGGAACAACGCGCCCAACACGGCGAATTGCGGCGATACGGCTTGGGTCGAGTCGACGAACTGGGGCAGGAACGCGGTGAAGATCAGGATCGCTTTCGGATTACCGGCCGCCACCAGGAACTCCTGCCGCGCCAACGCCAGCATCCCCACCGGCGCACCCGCCACCACGTTTTCCGCCCCGGGATCGGCGCGCCACAATTGCCAGGCAAGGTAAAGCAGATACGCCGCCCCCAGAATCTTGATCCCGTAGAACAACAATTCCGACGTTTGCAGCACCACCGCCAGCCCCGCCGACGCGAGGGCGATCATGCCGGCGAACGCGAGCAGTCGACCGATCCCGGCGACACAGGCGGAGCGATAGCCGTAGCGGGTCGAATTGCTGACCGACAACAGGTTGTTCGGCCCGGGCGCCATGTTCAGGGCGAAGCAGGCCGGAAGAAACAGGGTGAGGGTGGCGAGGTCCATGGCGGGGCTCCAAAAGCAGGAGCGGTATTTTTATCACAGGCCTGGGGTGGCTTGACCCATACAGTGGTGGACGTCGGTCGCGGTACAGCTGAGGGGTGTTTTGTTCAATACAGCCGTCAGGTCGCACTTTACCTTGGGGCCTCGTTCAACTGAATTGAAGAAGGTCTGTGATGAGTCTGATTATCTCGATGGCGGTGTTTGCACTGGTGGCCTCGATAACGCCAGGGCCGGTGAATATCGTGGCGTTGAGTTCCGGCGCGCAGTTTGGTTTTCGCGCCAGTCAACGGCATGTGGCCGGGGCGACGCTGGGTTTCGTCGTGTTGTTGGTGTTGATGGGATTAGGCCTGCATGAGGTGTTGCAGCGATGGCCAGCGCTGACGCAGGTGGTGCAATGGGCGGGTGTGGCGTTCCTGTTGTACATGGCCTTCAAGTTGGCGGCCGACAAGGGGCATCTGGATGCGAAGGAGTCAGGTCGGGCGCCGTCGATGCTGTATGGCGCGGTCATGCAATGGCTCAACCCGAAAGCCTGGCTGGCCTGCGTAGCCGGCATGGGCGCTTTTGTGGCGGATGGCGAGGCGCGGCTGGTCTGGCAGTTTGCAGCGGTGTATCTGGTGGTTTGCTACGTGTCGGTCGGCTGTTGGGTCTACGCCGGGACGTTTTTGCGCGGGTATTTGAGCAACCCGGCCGGCATGCGCCTGTTCAATCGGAGCATGGCGTTGTTGCTGGCGGGGAGTGCGGTGTATTTGTTGTTAGGCTGAATGTCGCAGAACAAATCCGGCCCCGCAAAAGCGGGGCGCGAACTCAGGTATCAAGCGTCAACGGATACCGCTGAGCAAATCGACCACCTCTCGTGGTAAGGGTGTAAATCGCCCGCCCCGCAGTTGGCTGATGGCGTACAGCGCACTGGCGGTTCGACCGTTGCCGTCGCCAAACGCCTGGAATCCGATAACGGTCGCAAGCAGATGTTTGTCGATGTATTGATGGGCGATATCCAGCGTTTTCAAATGCTGTTCCATCAAGGCATAACCGGCGATGCTGCCGGTATATTTGGTTGCTTGGCCAGCGTCGCGCACTTTGCCCGCGACCGCAGGCGCAAGCAGGTCGTGTATTTGCGTAATGACGTCTGGATCAGTCAAGGATTTGCTGTTGCCCGCATACTCACGCAGTACCGAGACGAAGTTGTCGACGTCATTGGCTTGGGAGGATGCTCCGTTCACCATCCAGGCCCCGGCTCTCTGTATCGGGTCGGTAAAGCCCTTAGGATTGAAGGCTGCCTCTGCTAATACGGCGTTGTAAGGCGGCTGGCCCAGATCCAGTTGCAACAGGTTTTGTTGATGGTTCCGGAGATAGATAGCTTTTTTGGCTTCAATCTCGGCAACGTTGGCCAACGAGTCGAAATAATCTTGTGCTGTGAGACGTTTATTGGTGTAGCTGGTGGGGTGCGTGGTCATGAAGGTGGTTAATAAATCTTCCAACGCCTTTTGGCCAATCAGCGAGCTCAGTTGTTGTGCTTGCTTGCTTTGAAGCGCCGCATCTCTGGCGGCGCTATTGAACAGGTGCTGCAACTCGGCAGGGTCGGCACCCTTTAACAGGGAAATATTCTTGTCGCTCAGGCGCACCAGCACCTCTTCGAATGTGGTGATGCCGTCACTCTTGAACAACGCCCGCGCATGGGACACGGTGTCCAGCGACATGCGGATCCCCGCGGCTGCACCGGTGTGGTCGAGGGCGCGCAGCAGGTTGTAGGAATGGGCGCCTGTCAGGCGATACAGCTGCACCCTGACGATATGCGCCGCAGCGGCAGTATGGCCGGCGAGTTTTATCGCGCCTCTGCCAATCAGTTTTACACCGCCCTTGATAAGGGTCGGTATTCCGTCCAGCGGGTTCAACAGGGAAACGACGGTGCGCGTGCCAATCCGGGACGCGGACAACAATTTTGTGGCCAATGACGCGCTCTTTCCAACGGCCTTGCCCACTTGTGCCGGCACGCTGGCAAAGACAAAGGCAACAGCCGCCGCGTCCATCACGCAACTGGCGATCGCGTCCCGCTGCCTGGCCGGAACACCGGAAGACAAACCCTCGATGCATTCCTTGAACGGAATGATCAAATTCAACAGCGTATTAAAGATGACATCGAACTTTTCCGCCGCCAGTTCCTGTTCCGTGCTGTCACGGCCCATGTCCGCCAGTTCACTTTCGGTCAGGAAGGGATGCTGCTCAGCGATCAGGTTGCTGATGGCTTTTATGCGCTCGGCGTTGAAGTAAGCCAACGGTTTACTGGAGTGGGTCGGGTGCGACGCACTGTCGAATTCACCTATCTTGCGCACGAATACCGAAGACTTCGTATCACTGCGGGGCGCAGCGTTTTTAAAGTAGGCCTCCAGATCCAGTGGCGCATCCAGAAGGGCGTTGTCTTTGACAAAGTTGGCCCGTGTGCCGTCCTGTTCATAACTAAACAGGTATTGACCGACTCTCTCCCTGAGTTCCGGCGTGCTCCGGCATTCAGAGCGCAACGGAAACAGCTCGAAGCAGCGAACCAGCGTGCCTTGATATTCCGCACAAATAATCACGCCGTACCGGCCCGTTCGCTCCCGTGTCGCCTCGGGTATTGAACTTGCGTTAAAAGTGTGTCTGTAGGCTTCTATGCGGTAGATAGCCAATCGCCCATGTTCGATAAATCTTCTGTTGGATTCCTCCAACTGTGAAAACACATAGCGAATCGTGGTCGACAGGCCGGATATCAGATCGTTGTAGTGATTGTGCACGGCTGTTTCATATAGGTCGGCAACCGGGTACAGCGCCTTGAGCCTGGGAAACTCCTGATAAATATTGCGGCCCCTGGTACGCCCCCAGTCTTGCGTGTGAAGTTGGTCGCTCATGTACAAGTCCAACACTGACACTTTGCGTCCGCTACCACCACCGGAGCCCCGGTGTTTGACCAGCCGTTCATGAGGGTCGCAGGCCGGTACGTTCGATGTCAGCTCTTTCAATGCGAGGGCTTTGCGTCGGGGAATTGGCTTGTTGATCGCGTTAAGCGCGGTAGACAGCGTCTCGACATACTCGTTATAGGCCTTGATGCCTTTATTGATCGTTTCGAGGCTCAGGTTGCCGTCCGCGTCGCGTTGGATCAGTCCATTCATCAATGCCCACGTAACAACCGGGTCAATCCCCGCGATAGCGTGCAAATCGTTGAGTTGCGGGGTGAGCCCCGAGATCGGGCTAAAGCCCAGCAAGTGTTCATAGGTCATGCGCCGGGAGCAGCCGGGAACAATGCTTTCGGCCAGGCCCACGGCTTGGCAGAGGATGACCCAGCCCGGGGTTCCGACCTTCAACGACGCGGGTAGTTCGCGCACCAGATACTCCGGTGCCATACCCGCCAATGCCAGTTCGGCCACCAGGGGGGCGATGAGTTTATCGAGCTTGAAGCGCTGAATCAGATGCGCTTCCAGGTCGTTGCGGACATCGGAAGGCCGGCGCTGAACCTGGGCTGAGGAGTAAAGGTTGAACCCTGCAAACGTCGTGTTGGCCGTGTCTACCTCGGGATCGAGGTCCAGCAGCATGGCGGCGATCAGCAACTGATCGACAAATTGTTTCGACGCCTTGGGGCCTGACTCGTCGGTGAACCAACCCAGCGCATCAATGTAGTTTTGCCCGGTTTCATCCAGCAGGCGCGCGTCGCTGATCAGCCGTTGCAAGCGGTACTCGAGGCCCTGCGGCTGCTTGTCCGATCCTGCGTTTTCCATCACCAGCGATGCGCCAAAGTATTCGGCCAACGGCATTTCGTTGCCGGTCAGTTGCGCGGTGATGTCGCGAATAATCGCGCGTTTACTCTTGGTTAACTCGAAGGGCGAATCCTCTGGAGCGTCCAGCAGCTCCCAGTAGTTACCCGTGTCCGGCACGTCCGGAATAACGGCAAAGTTGAGCAGGTCAATCAGCGCTTTGGTACTTTCTTCATTGGTGGGCAGTGGCAAGTTGTGAAAACGCAGCCATTGGCCAACGGCAATTCGATTATTGGAAGATATGGAGCCGCCCGTCAGCCTGGCCATCTTTACCATTAACGCCAGATTCTGTTTGAACTCGGCAACGTCGGTAATATGAGAGGTGATGTCGACGCGCGCGAAGAAACGGTTGGTAACATATTCAGCTACATCGCCAGGGCGGCCGAAAGTGCTGATGTCTTCCCGGACGTAATAGAGACGGCCTTCTTGGTCAACATGGAAACTGGCGTGTTCGCTGATAAATTGTTCGGCGCGGATGTTCATGAAGTCGGGCTGTCGAATCATTCGCGACAAAAGAAAGGCGCTGCTGTGATGAACTTCATGGAAGGCGGAGTTGGGCACGCAGGAAACGGCCAGTCGATCCCACGGCCACGCCAAGGTCTGGTGAAATAACTCATCCCCCATGGCGTTGGTGAGCGCTTCGGTAATCGCCATTCGTTGGCGTTCATCGCCGGAAGTCAGGTTGGCCTGTTCTTGCAATTGCATGATTTAAGTTCCATCTTCGAGTGAGTGAGTAAGTTTCCTGGTTGGCGGGAACTTGCCCATTACGCTAATTGAACTGATGCACGTTGTTGTTTTAGCTATATGTCCATATATGTATAAAACAGACGTGGGGTGGGCAGGGTGTCGGGTGGCGCGCCAAATACCTTAGTGGGACGATGTGTTGCGGTATGTATATGAGAAAGTTTGCCGTAGGTTCTTTTGTTGATGACGGCTGATGTCAACTCCGATATTGCCCAGGCGTTGCCGCCAAATGCTGTTTAAATACCCGTTGAAAGTGCGCCTGATCGGCAAACCCGGCTTCAAGTGCCACATCGGCAATCAATTTGCCGCTACGCAACCGCTCCCGGGCGAACTGGATACGCCGGTTGACCAGAAAGGCGTGGGGCGTCATGCCGTAATGCTGCTTGAACGCGCGGATCAGGTAGGACGGCGATAGCTGAGCTGCCTCGCAAATGTCTTCGAGCTTGAGCATGTGCGTGCAGTTGTCGCGGATGTAATCGGCCGCCCGTTCCAGTTTGAAATTGGGCTCGCGCAGCGGTTGATCGATCGGGTTGAGCCGCTGCTGCACATCGGTGAAAAACTCCACCGCGGCGCTGTGTTTGCGCAGGATGTCATGCTGATCATCGACCAACACTTCATACAAACCCTTGAGCCCGGCAAACAGATCGGCGTCGTGCAAGTGAGTGATGGAAAAGCGCCGAAACGCCTGGTCCTGGCCAAACCCCAACTGATGCTGCAAATCGGTCAGCCAGGGTGTCTCGACGTACAGCATCAGGTACGACCACGGCTGGTCATCGATGGGATTGCAGGCGTGGACATCACCGGGATTCATCAGCACCACGGTGCCGGCACTGACCTGAAATTCCGATTGCTCGTGGAGGTAGGTACTACGCCCGGCTGTGATCGCACCGATGGAAAAGTGCTCGTGGGAATGCCGGGTGTAGCAGACCTCGCGGCCGTCGGCGATGGAGCGGGCTTCGATGAAGGGCAGGGCGTCGTCGCGCCAGAAGCGCGGGGCTTTGTCAGCGTCTTTGGCAACGGCGGGCTTCATGGTCAGCGTCCTCGGCAGGTCAGCGTCGAAGTGTATTAGCTCTCACCGTCAAAGGCTCGTTGCAGCGCAGAGATATCGAGTTTTTTCATCTGCAACATCGCTGTCATGGCGCGTTGGGATTTTGCCGTATCAGGGTCTTTCATCATGTCCATCAGGGCCACCGGGACGATCTGCCAGGACACGCCGAATTTGTCCTTGAGCCAGCCGCATTGCTGAGCCTCGACGGGCCCGCCCGCGGACAGGCGCCCCCAGAAGTGGTCGACTTCTTCCTGAGTATGGCAATTGACCTGAAACGAAACCGCTTCATTGAACGTGAAAATGGGGCCGCCGTTGAGGCCGGTAAAACTCTGTCCGTCCAGTTCGAAACTGACCGTCATCACCGAGCCTTCGGGCCTGCCGTGGATCTCCTGACCGGCCTTGCCGTAGTGAGTGATGGCGCTGATTTTCGAATGATCGAAGATCGCACAGTAGAACTTCGCGGCCTCCTCGGCTTGGTCGTCGAACCACAGGCAGGGCGTGAGTTTTTGAACACGGTGCATGGTGTAGCTCCTCTACGGATTACTCAGGCTGGACTTTCAGCGTAGTCAGCGTCGGGTCGTCTGGCCGTACCGTAGATCGACAAGTTGAAAGAGTTTCCTTTGGCGACGGAATCAACAATGTCGGCCCGACCCGATAGCCGCTAGACTTGCCGACTTGGTTTGCCGCAAGGACGCTTTGCATCATGGTCGCCCCTCGTTTATTGGCTGTTTCCTGTTTCCTGTTTCCTGTTTCCTGTCTGCTGGTTGCCGCTGCCGTAAGCGCCGAACCGCAGACGTATCACCTCACGGACCCTGCGCAGAAATACGTCATCGACGTGCTGTTTGCACAGCCGCCCACCCAGACTTTCGACGGCGCCCCTGCGCTGATTACGTTGCGCGAAAGGGCCGGCGGGCAGGTGCTGCAGCGCATCGAGTCAGCCGAAGCGTTCGCCCTGTTCAAGCCAGGCCGCAAAGCTTCGGAGTTCGACCGCAACCTGGCGTACGCCGATCAAAGTCTGCTGTTGTTCGGCGATTTCAATTTCGACGGGCAACAAGATCTTGCCGTACGCAATGGCAATGAAGCGGGCTATGGCGGTCCTTCCTACGATATCTATCTGTTCGATCCCGAGAGCCCGACGCTCGTGTTGAGCACGCCTTTTTCCGCACTGACCCGTGACGAAAATCTGGGCATGTTCGACATCGACCCGGTCACCAAAAGCCTGCATACCCAGTCCAAAAGCGGCTGCTGCTGGCGCCAGAGCGCGAGCTGGCAAATACAGGACAGCCGTCCAGTGAAGGTGGCCGAGAAAATAGAGGTGGTGCAAAAGCCGTCGGAAGCCAACCCGTTCATGCCGTCTGGCTATGTGGACGTTACTGATCGTGAACTGAAGTCCGGCCAGTGGACGGAGCGTCGTCGCCTTGAGGGTCCCGTCGGTGAAGCGCCTGTCATGTTACGCGGCACCCTCGATGACAAGATCCCCGTTGAACTGTGGTGGCAACGTCAGGGTGATGTCTACGTCGGGGAAGTTCGCTACAGCAAGACCGGCAGCGGTCAACCGATCCGGCTGGTGGGCAATACCTACGAGGATGGCGGTGTTGTTCTGCGTGAACTGGACGACGACGGTCAGATGATCGGCAACTGGTTCGTCGAAGGTACGCCGAACGAGCAGGGCAGCCAGACCGGCACGTGGATCAACGGGTCCCGTAAATTAAGCATCAATGTGAGGCCCACTGCGTTCAAGGTTGCCGCGCAAAAACTTGAGCGGGTAGCAGATAGTCAGCGAGAAGGGCACTATCTAGTGAGTAATTTCCAGGATCGGCGAGTCGGCGAGTTGACCCTCAAAGTATTGCCGGGGATCGATAACGGCCCCGAGATGGCGGACATCAATCTGAGCATTTTTCAGCTCAAGGATCCACCTGTTGAAGTCCATCATCAGTACCCATTGCTCGCCGGCAACCTTGTCATCGCCCTGGACCCCCAGGGCGATCCGCTGTTTCGCCTGCAGTTGCTCAACGGCGCCGCAGAAGTGACCGGTTTTGGTGAGTATCAGAAGTACAGCGCAGCTTACGTCAAACAACCCTGATGTAGTCGTAATGACTGTTTGTAGTGTCGATATGACTACTTTTGAAAGTAGTCATATCGACTTGTATGAATTCAACAGATTGATCTTTATGGGGTTTTAATCTGGCACGCGACTTGATACATCCAACGTACAACTGATCTCATTCAGGAGTACGGAAAAATGTTCGAGTTCTTCAGCAATCCTCAGAATGTTCTGCACCTGTCGAGCCGGGTACTCGGCGCCGGTCTCGCGCTGCTTATGGCGGGTATCTATGGCGCTTATCTCCACGACGGTCATTTGCCGATCGTGGTGCTGGTGTCGATGCATGCGATGACCATCATCGGGCCGACCTTGCTCAAAATCGGCTATGTGATGCGGCTTTTGGCGCAGCATCGGCTGGGTAAAAACCTGGTCGGCGCTGTGGCCTGACGCGACGGTTCAGCGACGGCCCAGGCCTCCTTTTTCAGCGATCCACCGGGTGGCCAAATCAATAAAGGCTCGCAATTTCGGTTGAGTCTGGGTGCGGCTGGGGAAGTACAGGTACAACGCCGAGCTGAGTGGCACAAAGGGCTGCAACACCCGCTCCAGGCGTCCATCCGCCAACTCGTCGGCAATCTCCAGATCACAGGCATAGGCCAGGCCTGAACCGCTGCGTGCGGCCGCCACCAACAGCCCGCGGTCATTGACGATCACGCCGCCCTCGACGCCCACGGTGAAGTCCCGACCCTCGCGGCGAAACTCCCAGCGATGCGCGCTGCCGGAGGTCGAGAAGCGAAAGCCGACGCATTCATGTCGGGTCAGGTCTTCCGGGATGGCCGGTTTGCCAGCCTTGGCGAAGTACGCCGGGGAGCCCACCACCGACCATTGAAGGTCAGGTGTCAGGCGCACCGCGATCATGTCTTTTTCAATCGACTCTCCCAGGCGAATCCCGGCATCGAAGCCGCCAGCCATCAGGTCGACTGTGGCGTCGTCCAGGGAAATATCGAGAGTGACTTGCGGGTAGGCCTCGCGGAACAGCGGAATCAGCGGCTCCATCAACAAGGCCCCGGACAATCGCGGTGCCGTGAGTCGCAGCGTGCCCATGGGCTGATCGCGGAAACCGCTGAGCACCGCCAGCGCTTCATCGATTTCACTGGCCGCCGGACGCAAGCGGGCAAACAGACTGGCGCCGGCTTCGGTCAGCGCCACTCGGCGCGTGGTGCGCTGAAACAGCAGCACTCCGGTGCGTCGTTCCAAGAGCTTGATCGCATGGCTGACAGCGGTGGGCGTAACGGCTAGCCGAGTCGCGGCCAGGGTGAAGCTTTTGTGCTCGGCGACGGCGAGAAACTCGGTCAAACCGTCGAAAGGGTCGTGATTCATATCGGCGCCATTATGAAAGAGCGTTTCATAGTGCTTGTAACACGAGGGTATTTTTCCGACCAATGTTCCTGCGTACCTTGTGCTTACCCCAACTGCCTACAAGGATTCGCGATCATGACCACTTCCCAAAACTTCAAACGTGTCTGGCTCATCACCGGTGCCTCTCGCGGTATCGGCGCCAAGATCGCTGCCGCCGCGCTGGCCAATGGCGACGCCGTGGTCGCCACCGCCCGTGACGCCAGCAGCATCATCCAGCGTTTTGGCGAGCAGCCGGGTTTGCTGGCAGCCACCCTTGATGTGACCAACGAAGCCCAGGGCGTTGCGGTTGCCAAGTCGGCCATCGACCACTTCGGGCGCATCGACGTGCTGGTCAACAATGCCGGCTTCGGCGTGCTCGGCGCGGTGGAAGAAGCGAGCGCCGATGAAGTGCGCCGGGTGTACGAAACCAACGTCTTCGGCTTGCTGAATGTCACGCGCGCCGTCCTGCCGCACATGCGCGCGGCTCGCCGTGGACATGTGATCAATCTCTCATCGGTGGGCGGCTACAGGTCGGGGCCGGGCTTTGGCGTCTACTGCTCGACCAAATTTGCCGTCGAAGGCTTGAGCGAGGCGCTGCACGCCGAGTTGGCACCGCTGGGTATCAACGTGACCATTGTCGAGCCGGGTTACTTCCGCACCGAATTCCTCGAAGGCAATTCGCTGGTTGAATCCCCGGCTTCGATTGCCGACTACGACACCACAGCGGGCGAGGTGCGCAAAATCGCCAAGGCTGTAACCCTGAATCAGCCTGGCGATCCGGACAAGCTCGCCCAAGCCATGATCACCCTGGTGGAAGCGGAAAAGGCCCCGCTGCGCTTACCGCTGGGCAGCGACTGTGTCGCGGCGATCGAAGCCAAAAACACCTTCGTCACCGATGAGTTGCAGACGTGGCGTGAGCTCTCGGTGTCCACTGACTTCTAAGCACCCAACCGCAGGAAAAAGGCCGCCTCAATCGGCTAATGCTGTTCACTTAGGCGTGGGCCCAACATTTGTGGCGAGGGGATTTATCCCCGTTCGGCTGCGAAGCAGTCGTAAATCCGCGAGACTCAGTCTGCTTGAATGGACGCTGGGGGCCGCTTCGCGACCCAACGGGGATAAATCCCCTCGCCACAGGTTTCTTGCTCGCCTGAAGATTGTCTTATGTGAACAACATTAGCCCCAATGGACGGCCTTTGTTTGACCGGTGGTCGATGAACCCGTCTCGCCCGGTAATTTGCGCTTAGCTGTAGGGATAATCCGAGGTTCCCGAGAGCCCCTTCAGAACACCGTGAGTCTGAGGAAATTCGCAATGCTGACCCTCAACATCAATGGCAAGGACCAGGCGCTGGATGTCCCCGCAGACATGCCGCTCCTGTGGGTCCTGCGCAATGTCGCGCACCTGACCGGCACCAAATTCGGTTGCGGCATCGCCCAGTGCGGCGCTTGTACCGTGCACGTCGACGGTACGCCACTGCGTTCCTGCATCACGCCCGCCACAGCCGTGGCCCATGGGCAGAAAATTCTCACCATCGAAGGCCTGTCTACCGACGGTTCGCACCCGGTGCAACAATCCTGGGCCGAACTCGATGTGGTCCAGTGCGGTTACTGCCAGTCCGGGCAGATCATGTCGGCCGCCGCGTTGCTGGCGAAAATTCCCAAGCCCACCGACAGCGACATCGATCAGGCGCTGTCCGGCAACATCTGCCGCTGCGGCACCTATCCACGGATCCGTGCAGCGGTCAAACGCGCCGCCGAAATCGGTTGATGCCACGTTGACGGGAGCCGGAACAATGGACAGCCTCAATCCTCTGTCACGCCGCGGTTTCCTCAAGGGCAGCGCAGTGCTGGGCGGTGGTCTGGTGGTGGCGTTTGTCATCCCCGGTGGTCATCGCTTTGCCATGGGCGCCGAGAATCAAGGCAATGTCTTCGCGCCCAATGCGTTTTTACGGATCGGCAATGACAACAGCGTCACCATACTGCTCGGCCATTCGGAAATGGGCCAGGGCATCTGGACCGGCCTGACCATGTTGATCGCTGAAGAACTGGACGCCGATTGGTCGAAGATCCGTGTCGAACATGCACCGGCTTCGGCCGCCGAGTATGGCCTGGCTGGGGCCGAGTCTGGCCTGGCCGGGTTTGGCGGGATGCAAATTACCGGCGGGTCCACCTCGACCTGGATGGAGTTCGACCGCTACCGGCAGGCCGGTGCAGCGGCGCGTTTGATGTTGATCGACGCGGCGGCCAAACGCTTCAACGTCGCGCCCTCCGGGATTCGCACTGAATCGGGTGTGGTGATTGCCGGTGATCAAAGTGCCACCTATGGCGAACTGGCCGATGACGCCGGCAAGCTGCCGGTGCCGGATCCGGCGTCGATCAAGCTCAAGGAGTCCAAGGACTGGAAAATCATCGGCAAACCGACCAAGCGCCTGGACACCCCGGAGAAAATCACCGGCCGCGCCAAGTTCGGCATGGACGTGCAATTCGACGGTCTGATGACTGCCATGGTCGCGCGCTCGCCGGTGTTCGGTGGCAGCGTCAAATCCTTCGAAGGCGCCGACGCGCTGGCGATCCCGGGCGTGCACAAAGTGGTGCAGGTGCCCACCGGGGTGGCGGTGATTGCCGATCATTACTGGGCAGCGAAGCTGGGGCGCGATGCGTTGAAGATTGATTGGGACCTGGGGCCGAACACCGGGCTCGACAGTCAGACACTGCTGGAAAGCTTCCGCAAACTCGCCGCCACCCCTGGCGCTTCGGCCAGTCAGGCCGGTGATGTCGCGGCGGGTCTGGGTAAAGCAGCGAAGACCATCGACGTCGAGTACAGCGTGCCATACCTGGCCCACGCGCCGATGGAGCCGCTCAACTGCACAGTGAAAATCACCCAGGACAAATGCGAAATCTGGACCGGCACCCAGTTCCAGACGCTGGATCAAATGGTCGCCGGGAAAATCACCGGGCTCAAACCCGAGCAGGTGGAGATTCATACCGAGTTTCTCGGCGGCGGTTTCGGTCGCCGGGCCAATCCGACCTCGGACTTTGTCGCTGAAGCCGTGGAAGTCGCCAAGGCAGCGGGCGCGCCGGTAAAAACCGTCTGGTCCCGGGAGGACGACATTCGCGGCGGCTACTACCGCTCCGCGTTCCTCCATCAGGCCCGCATCGGCCTCGATGCCGGCGGCCTGCCGATCGCCTGGAAGCATGTGATGGTCGGGCAGTCGATCATGGCGGGCACGTCATTCGAGGCGACCATGGTCAAGAATGGCATCGACAAGACGTCTGTCGAAGGGGTCGCCGACAGTCCGTACCTTGAGGGGTTGGCGAATCACCAGGTTGATCTGCATTCGCCGCAAACCGGCATCCGCGTGCTCTGGCTACGTTCGGTAGGGCACAGCCACACCGCGTTCGTGATGGAGTCGCTGATCGACGAACTGGCAGAGGCGGCCGGCCAGGATCCGGTCGAATACCGGCGAACTTTGCTCAAGGACCAGCCACGGCATCTTGGCGTGCTGAACCTGGCCGTCGAAAAAGCCAACTGGAAGGCGCCACTGCCAGACGGCCATGCGTTGGGTGTCGCGGTGCATAAGTCCTTCGGCAGTTACGTCGCCCAGGTGGCCGAGGTGTCCGAGGACAATTTGGCGATCCGCGTACACCGGGTGGTGTGCGCAGTGGATTGCGGCATTGCGGTTAACCCGATGAGTATCGCCGCGCAAATGGAATCGGCCATCACCTTCGGCCTCGGATTTACCTTGCACAGCAAATTGACCTTCAAGAACGGGCAAGTGGTGCAATCCAATTACCACGACTATCAAGTGCTGCGGCTCAACGAAATGCCGGTGGTCGAGGTGCATATCGTGCCCAGCAGCGACAAGCCCGGCGGCATCGGCGAGGCCGGTGTGCCGCCCACGGCGCCGGCAGTGGCCAACGCGGTGTTCGCCCTGACCGGCCAGCGCTTGCGGGAACTGCCGCTGCAACTGTCGGGGGTGTGAGATGAAAAGACATCTGATTCTTGGCGCGGTGGTGTTGATCGGCCTGGTCGGCTACGCCGAGGACCTGTTTGCTGACGATAAGGAAGCCATCAAGGCGTTCGATACCGTGCAAAAGGTCTTTCAGAGCCCGCGCTGTCAGAACTGCCATATCCCCGGCGATTCGCCATTGCAGTTCGACGCCGGGATTCCTCACGCAATGAACGTCGTGCGGGGCATGGACGGCAAGGGCGCGGCGGGTTTGCCCTGCGCTACCTGCCACGCCGAGAGTAATCCGCCGGCCAGTTACGGCGCTCACGCACCGCCGGGGGCGCCGCACTGGGGCCTGCCGCCAGCCGCGCACAAAATGGCCTGGATCGGTCTGCCGGCCGACCAGTTGTGCGCAATGATCAAGGACCGTTCCAGCAACGGTGACCGCGATTTTGCCGCGTTGATCAAGCATGTCAGCGACGACAAACTGGTGCTTTGGGGCTGGAATCCAGGTCAGGGAAGGGCGCCGGTGCCGGTGCCGCACGACATTTTCGTCACCCAGTTCAAGCGCTGGGCAGACGCTGGAGGGCCGTGTCCGGTACTGGGTAGTTGACCGGCGGTCCGTTAACAGGGAGTCAAACCGGGTGTGGACGACTCTAAGAAATATACCCGCCCATGGAGTGATAAATGCTGATCCCAGGCAAACCGGTAAAACCAGGCGCGTGCGCAGACCCGTTGCGCACGCCATTGCAGGAGCGCGAACTGCTGCGTGACCTGGCCCGCAAGGCCGAGGAGGAGCTGATGGGCGTGCAGATGGCGAGCATGGACGAGTTGACGCTGCTCTCCAACCGACACGGTTTTACAGCGCTGGCCCAACAAGGGCTGGATGTCTGCCAGCAGCTGAAAAAGCCAGCGACGCTGTTGCTCTTCAATATTGATGACTTCAAACACATCAACTATCTCTATGGCCGTGCCGAGGGCGACAACGCCCTGAAAACCTTCGCTGATGTGCTGCGAATTGCCTTTCGCGAGAGCGATGTGATCGGCCGGTTGGGCAGCGACAAATTCGTCGCGTTGCTGACCGGATCAAGCGTTGTGGAGATTCCCGCGATCAGGGCGCGACTCGAAGAAATACTCGAAGAGCGCAATGCCACGGTGCATCGCGGTTATGACATCCGCTTCAGCATCGGACAACTCGAGTGCAACCCTCAACTTCCCGGCTCGATCGAGGAGCTGCTGACACAGGCTGATGCGTTCACTTGGCAAACAACTGAGCCACATCCTTGAATGCCTTGAACTCAAGCGCGTTGCCGCAAGGGTCGAAGAGAAACATCGTCGCTTGCTCGCCCACCAATCCCTGAAAGCGAATGCCCGGTTCGATCACGAATCGGGTATCGAGGGATTTCAACCGTTCGGCCAGCGCTTCCCATTCCGCCATACCCAACACCACGCCGAAATGCGGCACTGGCACGTCATGACCGTCGACAGCATTGGTGTGCGCGGCTTCTTGAGAGGCGTTTTTCGGCGCCAGGTGAATGACCAGTTGATGGCCGAAAAAATTGAAATCGACCCAATGATCGCTTGAGCGACCTTCTTCCAGGCCGAACACTTCGCCATAAAAATTCCGCGCGGCAGTCAGGTCGTAAACCGGGATGGCCAAGTGAAAAGGGGAGAGTTGCATCGGATGTGCCTCGGCTGTATGGATTCAGATTGAGTTTAGTCCTGTGCTTTTTGATTAAAAGACGATAATTTTTGCATCGAACTCAAATTATTTCGATCAATCGAGAACGCCATGCTGCGGGAACTGAAAACCTTCATTGCCGTAACGCGCTACGGCACTTTTGCCGCGGCCGGGATGCACATCGGCTTGACCCAGTCGGCCGTCAGCGCGCAGATCCGCAATCTGGAACAGGCCCTGGGTATTCGTTTGTTCGACCGCACCGGACGTCAGGCGCTGCTCAATGCGGCGGGCCAGCGGGCATTGCCGATGGCCAGGGAAATGCTGGAGACCTTCAGCCGCATGGCGGTCAGCGATGATGTCAGTGAGTATCGCGGTGAGTTGAAAATAGGCGCGGTGGCCACGGCCCAGACCGGGCTGCTACCCCAGGCGTTGCTGCGACTGAGGCAACAGGCGCCGTTGCTCGAGCCGAAACTGGTGCCCGGCGTGTCGCTTAACCTGTTGAGCCAGGTGGACACCGGTGAGGTGGATCTGGCGATCCTCATCAAACCGCCGTTCGAGTTACCCAAAGAACTGTCAGCGCAGGTCATCCGCAAGGAGCCGTTTGTATTGATCGTGCCAGCGGACCTTGAAGGCGATGAGCCGTTGCAGATCCTCGCGAGCCATCCGCATGTGCGTTACGACCGCAATTCGTTCGGTGGAAGATTGGTGACGCGGTTTTTGCGCGAGCAGCAGATTGATGTGCAGGTGGCTTTGGAGCTGGATGAGCTGGAAGCCATCGTGAAGATGGTTGAATGCGGGTTGGGAGTGTCGCTGCTACCCGAGGCCGGGCTCTGGCTTGAGCATGGGGCGAAGGTTCGGATCATCCCGTTGGGAGCGTTGACGTTCTACCGCGAGATCGTCCTGTTGCAGCGCTATAGCCAGCGCACACAGCCGATCCAGCAGCTGTTTTCCAGCTGCCTGACACACAGTGCCTAAAACACCAAACCCCTGTGGGAGCGAGCTTGCTCGCGATAGCGGACTGACATTCAAAATTGATGTCGACTGACAATCCGCCATCGCGAGCAAGCTCGCTCCCACAGGGGGCTGCATCAGGCCTCAAATCGCAGGCATAAAAAAACCCGCCTATCGAGGCGGGTTTTTTAGTTGGCTGACCGAAGATTACTCTTCAAGGCTGCCCATGGCCGTGGTGTTGAAGCCACCGTCCACGTACATGATTTCGCCGCTGATGCCGGACGCCAGGTCCGAGCACAGGAAGGCGCCGGCGTTGCCGACTTCGTCGATGGTGACGTTACGACGCAGCGGGGTTTGCGCTTCGTTGGCGGCCAGCATCTTGCGGAAGTTCTTGATGCCGGAAGCGGCGAGGGTGCGGATCGGGCCAGCCGATACGCAGTTGACGCGGGTGCCGTCCGGGCCCAGGGAGCCGGCCAGGTAACGAACGCCAGCTTCCAGGGAAGCCTTGGCCATGCCCATCACGTTGTAGTTCGGCATGGTGCGCTCGGCGCCCAGGTACGACAGGGTCAGCAGGCTGCCGTTGCGGCCTTTCATCATTTCGCGACCGGCTTTGGCCAGGGCCACGAAGCTGTAGGCGCTGATGTCGTGAGCGATGCGGAAACCTTCACGGGTGGTGGCTTCGGTGAAGTCGCCATCCAGTTGGTCGCCCGGGGCGAAGCCGACGGAGTGCACGATGCAGTCCAGGCCGTCCCACTTCTTGCCCAACTCAACGAAGACCTTGGCGATTTCTTCATCGCTGGCCACGTCGCACGGGAAGCACAGATCAGGGTTGGAACCCCAGCTTTGTGCGAACTCTTCGACACGACCCTTGAGTTTGTCGTTCTGATAAGTGAAGGCAAGCTCAGCGCCCTCGCGATGCATGGCGGCAGCGATGCCGGATGCGATGGACAGCTTGCTGGCGACACCGACGATCAGTACGCGCTTACCGGCGAGAAAACCCATGTGTTGCTCCTCTCTTTCAGGTTATTGCGCAGTGGCTGGGGCCAGGAAAGCGGCTTCCAGCAACTGCTGTGTATACGGATGTTTGGGGGCCGCAAAAATACTTTGCGCGTCTCCCTGTTCGACCACTTGGCCTTGCTTGACCACCATCAGCTGGTGGCTCAGCGCTTTGACGACAGCCAGGTCATGGCTGATAAACAGATACGTCAGGTTGTACTTGGTTTGCAGTGAACGCAAAAGCTCCACCACTTGGCGTTGCACTGTCCGGTCGAGGGCCGATGTCGGCTCGTCCAGCAGAATCAACGCCGGTTTTAGCACTAATGCCCGGGCAATGGCGATTCTCTGCCGTTGCCCACCGGAAAATTCGTGGGGGTAGCGGTTCCGGGTTTCCGGGTCCAGCCCTACCTCCTTGAGTGCCGCAATAATCGCTTGTTCCTGTTCCGCCTCGGTGCCCATCTTGTGGATCCGCAGGCCTTCGCCGACGATCTGGCTCACGCTCATCCGTGGACTCAGGCTGCCGAACGGGTCCTGAAACACCACCTGCATTTCCCGGCGCAACGGCCGAACTTCGTGCTGCGTCAGGCAGTCTAGCTGCTTGCCCTCAAAACGGATGCCGCCTTTGCTGCCGATCAGCCGCAAAATCGCCAAACCCAGTGTCGACTTGCCCGAACCGCTTTCTCCCACAATCCCCAGGGTCTGGCCCTGAGGCAGGCTGAAATTGATTCCGTCCACCGCTTTGATGTGGTCGACGGTCTTTTTCAGAAAGCCTTTCTTGATCGGGAACCAGACTTTCAGGTCCTCGACTTGCAGCAAGGGCGGGCCGATAACGTTAGTTGCCGGCTTGCCGCTGGGCTCCGCTGCCAGCAGTTCCCGAGTGTACGGATGCTGCGGTGCGCGGAACAACTCTTCGCACGATGCCTGTTCGACGATGCAACCGCGCTGCATGACACATACGCGATGCGCAATTCTTCGCACAAGGTTCAAATCGTGACTGATCAGTAGCAGCGCCATGCCCAATCGGGCCTGTAATTCCTTGAGCAATTCGAGGATTTTCAGCTGAACGGTTACGTCCAGCGCGGTGGTTGGCTCGTCGGCGATCAGCAGTTCCGGCTCGTTGGCCAGGGCCATGGCAATCATCACCCGCTGCCGCTGGCCGCCAGACAATTCATGGGGCAGCGCTTTTAGGCGCTTCTCGGGCTCCGGGATGCCGACCATTTCCAGCAGCTCCAGGGTTCGCTTGGTCGCCACTTTACCGATCAGGCCCTTGTGGGTGCTCAACACCTCGTTGATCTGTTTCTCGATCGAGTGCAGCGGATTGAGCGAGGTCATCGGCTCCTGGAAGATCATCGCGATCCGGTTGCCGCGGATGTGGCGGATGGTTTTCTCTTTCAGGCTCAGCAGGTTTTGCCCGGAGTACTCGATGGTCCCGGACGGATGCCGGGCGAGCGGGTAGGGCAGCAGCCGCAGGATCGAGTGGGCGGTCACCGATTTGCCGGAGCCACTTTCGCCCACCAGCGCCAGGGTTTCGCCGCGCTTGATATCGAAGCTCACGCCTTCGACCACCCGTTGAACGCGCTCGCCGACGACAAATTCGACGGCCAGGTCGCGCACTTCGATCAGATTGTCCTGATTCATTTCACTTCCTCGGGTCGAAGGCATCGCGAGCGGACTCGCCGATGAACACCAGTAAACTCAACATCAACGCCAGCACGGCAAACGCGCTCATGCCGAGCCACGGCGCTTGCAGGTTGGATTTGCCCTGGGCCACCAGCTCACCGAGGGACGGCGCGCCAGGCGGCAAACCGAAACCGAGGAAATCCAGGGCGGTCAGGGTGCCGATGGCGCCGGTCAGGATGAACGGCATGAAGGTCATGGTCGAGACCATGGCGTTGGGCAGGATGTGGCGGAACATGATCGCACCATTCTGCATGCCCAGCGCCCGCGCCGCGCGAACGTACTCCAGATTACGCCCTCGCAGGAATTCGGCGCGGACCACGTCCACCAGGCTCATCCACGAGAACAGCAGCATGATCCCCAGCAACCACCAGAAGTTCGGCTGGACGAAGCTGGCGAGAATGATCAGCAGGTACAGCACCGGCAGCCCGGACCAGATCTCCAGAAAGCGCTGCCCGGCCAAATCCACCCAGCCGCCGTAGAAACCCTGCAAGGCCCCGGCAATCACGCCGATGATCGAGCTGAGAATGGTCAGCGTCAGGGCGAACAGCACCGAAATCCGGAAGCCATAAATCACCCGCGCCAGCACATCGCGACCCTGATCGTCAGTGCCCAGCAGGTTGTCGGTGGAGGGCGGTGCTGGGGCCGGGACTTTCAGGTCGTAGTTGATGCTCTGGTAACTGTAGGGGATCGGCGCCCACAGGACCCAGGCGTCTTTTTCCTTGAGCAATTCGCGGATGTACGGGCTCTTGTAGTTGGCTTCCAGCGGGAATTCACCGCCGAAGGTGGTTTCCGGGTAACGCTTGAGCGCCGGGAAGTACCAACCGTTGTCGTAGTGCACCACCAGCGGTTTGTCGTTGGCGATCAGCTCGGCGCCGAGACTCAGGCCGAACAGCAGCAGAAACAGCCACAGCGACCACCAGCCACGCTTGTTGGCCTTGAACAGTTCGAAACGTCGGCGATTGAGAGGGGACAGATTCATCTCAATGCTCCCGGCTTTCGAAGTCGATACGCGGATCGACAAAGGTGTACGTGAGGTCGCCGATCAGTTTCACCACCAGCCCCAGCAGGGTGAAGATGAACAGCGTGCCAAAAACCACCGGGTAATCGCGGTTGATCGCGGCCTCAAAACTCATCAGCCCGAGGCCGTCGAGGGAAAAGATCACCTCCACCAGCAACGAGCCAGTGAAGAAGATGCCAATAAACGCCGACGGGAACCCCGCGATGACCAACAGCATGGCGTTGCGGAACACATGACCGTAGAGCACGCGGTGATTGGTCAGGCCCTTGGCCTTGGCGGTGACCACGTACTGCTTGTTGATTTCGTCGAGGAAGCTGTTCTTGGTCAGCAGGGTCATGGTCGCGAAGTTGCCGATCACCAGCGCCGTCACCGGCAATGCCAGGTGCCAGAAGTAATCGAGAACCTTGCCGCCCATGCTCAACTCATCGAAGTTGTTGGAGGTCAGCCCTCTGAGCGGGAACCAGTCGAAATAGCTGCCGCCGGCGAACACCACGATCAGCAGGATGGCGAACAGGAACGCCGGTATCGCGTAACCGACGATGATCGCCGAACTGGTCCAGACGTCGAAGTGGCTGCCGTGTCGCGTCGCCTTGGCGATCCCCAGCGGGATCGACACCAGGTACATGATCAGCGTGCTCCACAGCCCGAGGGAGATCGACACCGGCATCTTTTCCTTGATCAGGTCGATGACCTTGGCGTCGCGGAAGAAGCTGTCGCCGAAATCCAGGGTGGCGTAGTTCTTGATCATGATCCACAAACGTTCCGGCGCCGATTTATCGAAGCCGTACATGTGTTCGATTTCTTTCACCAGCGCCGGGTCCAGACCCTGGGCACCGCGATAGGCCGAGCCGGCCACCGAGACTTCGGCACCGCCGCCGGCGATGCGGCTGGTGGCGCCTTCGAAGCCTTCGAGCTTGGCGATCATCTGCTCCACCGGCCCGCCGGGGGCGGCCTGGATGATCACGAAGTTGATCAGCAAAATGCCGAGCAAGGTCGGGATGATCAGCAGCAGTCGCCGAAAAATATACGCCAGCATCTGATTACTCCGTGCCCGCAGGGTCGGCTTGCAGTTTGGTTTCGACTTCTATGGCCGGTGTAGCGTCTGGCTTGACCCACCAGGTGTTAATGCCGATGTCGTACTTGGGTGAGATTTTCGGGTGACCGATGTGGTTCCAGTACGCCACGCGCCAGGTCTTGATGTGCCAGTTGGGGATCACGTAATAGCCCCATTGCAGCACGCGGTCCAGCGCGCGTGCATGGGCCACTAGACTTTTGCGCGAATCGGCGTTGATCAGTTGCTCGACCAACTGGTCCACCACCGGGTCTTTCAGGCCCATGGAGTTGCGGCTGCCGGGTTTGTCGGCGGCGGCGGACATCCAGAACTCGCGTTGCTCGTTGCCCGGCGAGTTGGACTGAGGGAAGCTGCCGACGATCATGTCGAAGTCCCGTGAACGCACGCGGTTGATGTACTGCGAGACGTCGACCCGGCGGATCACCAGGTCAATCCCCAAGTCGCTCATGTTGCGCTTGAACGGCAGCAGCACCCGCTCAAATTCGGTCTGGGCCAACAGGAACTCGATGGTCACCGGTTTGCCATTGGCGTCGACCATCTTGTCATCGACGATCCGCCAGCCCGCCTCTTGCAGCAATTGATAGGCTTTGCGCTGCTGGGCGCGGATCATGCCGCTGGCGTCGGTCACCGGGTTCTGGAACGCCTCGCTGAACACCTGCTCGGGAATCTTGCCGCGGAACGGGTCGAGAATCGCCAATTGATCGGCGTCCGGCAGGCCGCTGGCAGCCATTTCTGAATTCTCGAAATAACTGCGGGTGCGCGCGTAGGCGCCGTTGAACAGTTGTTTGTTGGTCCATTCGAAATCCAGCAACAGGGTCAGGGCCTGGCGCACGCGCACATCCTGGAACAGCGGGCGGCGCAGGTTGAATACAAAGCCTTGCATGCCAGTGGGGTTGCCGTTGGGGATCTGTTCCTTGATCAACCGGCCCTCGGTGACGGCCGGAATGTTGTAGGCGTTGGCCCAGTTCTTTGCGGCCATTTCGAGCCAGTAATCGAACTGCCCGGCCTTGAGCGCTTCCAGGGCCACGGTGTTGTCGCGGTAGTAGTCGGTGGTCATCACGTCGAAGTTGTAGAACCCGCGGTTGGCCGGCAGGTCCTTGCCCCAGTAATCCTTGACCCGCTCATAGCGCACCGACCGCCCGGCCTTGACTTCGCTGACCTTGTACGGGCCGCTGCCCAACGGCATTTCCAGGTTGCCCTTGGTGAAATCGCGCGTCGCCCACCAATGCTTGGGCAGCACCGGCAACTGGCCGAGGATCAGCGGCAGCTCACGGTTGTTGTTGTGTTTGAACTTGAACAGCACCGTCAGCGGATCTTCAGCGACCACTTCCTCGACATCGCTGTAGTAACCGCGGAAAAGCGGCGCGCCGTCCTTGATCAGGGTCTGGAAGCTGAACACCACGTCCTCGGCGCGCATCGGATGCCCGTCGTGGAAGCGAGCTTCGGGGCGCAGGTAGAAACGCACCCAGCTGTTGTCCGGGGCTTTTTCGATCTTGCCGGCGACCAGGCCGTACTCGGTGAACGGTTCATCCAGACCCTGTTTGGCCAGGGTGTCGTAGATCATGCTGATGTCGTCGGCCGCGACACCCTTGTTGATGAAGGGATTGAGGCTGTCAAAGCCGCCAAAACCGGCCTGACGGAAGATCCCGCCCTTGGGCGCGTCGGGGTTCACGTAATCGAAATGTTTGAAATCGGCCGGGTATTTCGGTGGCTCGTTGTACAGGGTCAGGGCATGTTGCGGGGCGGCACAGGCCAGCCCGGCGAACAACAGACCGCTGGCCTGCAAGAGCAGGGTGCGTATGGGTTTCATCGATCTTTCTCCGAAGATTTCAGCCACCATGCGCTCAGGCCCAACGTGTAGGGCGGCGTGGTGACGAAGGCGAACCGGTTGCGGTAGGCCAGGCGGTGATAATTGAGGTACCAATTGGGAATGATGTAGTGCTGCCACAGCAACACCCGGTCCAGGGCCTTGCCGGCCGCGACCTGCTCATCGCGGGTTTGGGCTGCGAGCAATTGTTCGAGTAAATGGTCGACTACCGGATTGGCAATACCGGCGTAGTTTTTGCTGCCCTTGACCCCGACCTGGCTGGAATGGAAGTACTGCCATTGTTCCAGGCCCGGACTGAGCGTCTGGTTGAGGGTCATGAGGATCATGTCGAAATCGAACTGATCGAGGCGTTGCTTGTACTGGGCGCGATCGACCGTGCGCAGCCGGGCGTCAATGCCGATGCTGGCGAGGTTCTCGACGTAAGGCTGAAGGATGCGTTCCAGGTTCGGGTTGACCAGCAGAATCTCCAACCGCAACGTTTGCCCGGCAGCGTTCTGTGCGTGTTGGCCATTGAGCTTCCAGCCGGCCTCGGCAAGCAGGCCCAGGGCCTTGCGCATGGTTTCTCGGGGGATGCCGCGCCCTTGGGTCTGCGGCAGGCTGAACGGCTCGGTGAAGAGCTTGGCGGGCAACTGCTCGCGATACGGCGTGAGCATCAGCCATTCATGGCCGACCGGAAGGCCAGTCGCGGAGAACTCGCTGTTGGGGTAGTAGCTCATGGCGCGTTTATAGGCGCCGCTGAACAGCGTGCGGTTGGTCCACTCGAAGTCGAACATCAGGCCCAGCGCTTCTCGGACTTTGGTCTCGGAGAAGGCCGGGCGCCGGGAGTTCATGAACAGACCCTGGCTCTGGGTCGGGATCTGATGCGGGATTTGCGCCTTGATGACGTCGCCGCGTCGCACCGCCGGGAAGTTGTAGCCGTTTTCCCAGTTCTTCGCCTGGTGCTCGATATAGATATCGAATTCGCCGGCCTTGAAGGCCTCGAACGCGACGTCGCTGTCGCGGTAGAACTCGACTTCCATGCGATCGAAGTTGTATTTGCCGCGATTGACCGGCAGGTCCTTGCCCCAGTAGTCCTTGACCCGTTCGAAAATGATCCGCCGTCCTGGCTCTACCGAGGTGATGCGATACGGCCCGCTACCCAGTGGTGGTTCGAAGGTGGTGGCCTTGAAGTCACGACCTTTCCAGTAATGCTGGGGCAGCACCGGCAATTCGCCCAGGCGCAGGATCAGCAACGGATTGCCCGCGCGCTTGAACACGAAACGAATGCGCTGCGGGTTGAGGATGTCGACCCGCGACACTTCCTGAAGGTTGGTGCGGTATTGCGGATGGCCTTCCTTGAGCAGCAAGCGGTAGGAAAACGCCACGTCATAGGCTGTAATCGGCGTGCCATCGTGGAAACGCGCTTCGGGACGCAGGTTGAATACCACCCAGCTGCGATCCTCGCTGTATTCCACTGATTGTGCGATCAGGCCATAGCTTGAGGTCGGTTCGTCGCCGGACGGCGCGTACTGGCCGGTGCCGACCATCAGCGGTTCATTGAGTTCGTTGATGCCGTATTGCAGGAAGTTCGGTGTGGAAACCGGGCTTGAACCCTTGAAGGTATAGGGGTTGAGCGTATCGAAGGTGCCAAACGCCATCACCCGCAACGTACCGCCCTTGGGCGCTTGCGGGTTGACCCAGTCGAAGTGGGTAAATCTGGCCGGGTACTTGAGCGTGCCGAACTGCGCATAACCATGGCTTTCGCTGATCGTCGCGCTTGCGGGGGAGCTCAAGGCCAGGCTGATCAGGAGCAGGAGGAGGGGACGCTTCAAGTCAGGGATCCGATCCAGGCGGCTTGGGCTTTGTGGCCCGTACAGTAACAGCTTGTATCGACAGGAAAAAGACGGGGCCTTAACGCGCCGTTAATTGCGCAGCACACCCCTGTAGCAGCTGGTGAAGTGTGGCGAGGGGATTTATCCCCGCTGGGCTGCGAAGCGGCCCCAGCAGTTCATTCGCAACACGCACTTACAGGATTGACGACTGCTGCGCAGCCGAACGGGGATAAATTCCCTCGCCACACTTCGCCAACTGATACAGGGGTTTGGGTAAATCCTTGGGCCAAAAAAAAGCCCCTGAAGTCAGGGGCTCATTTTAGCGTGGCGAAGCCACCGTCAGCATTTGGCCAGGCTTCAGCGCCTGGCCAACACGCGGGTTCCAGCGCTTGAGGTGCTGCATTTCAACGTTGAAACGCTTGGCCACCATGTACAGCGAATCGCCTTGCTTGACCTTGTATTGGGTCTGCGGCTTCTGTTTGTCAGCTTTACTGTTTGCTTTGCTGTTCGCCGCCACGACGGTGTTGACCCGACCGCTGCTGCGCTTGGCGGTGTCCTGCATGACCAGCGTCTGGCCGACCTTGAGATTCTTGCCGGTCATCTTGTTCCAGCGTTGCAGGTCCTTGACGTCGACCTTGTTGGCCTTGGCGATGGCGGCCAGGTTGTCGCCGCGTTTAACGCGGTAAGCGCGTTTGAGACTGGCGAGTTCGGAGTCGTCCGAGCCTTCGAATACCGGCTTGAGCGGCTTCTTGCTGATCAACTCTTCAGGACGCATGGTCGACAGGCTGGCGGTCAGCAGCTGAGCCTTGGACGTTGGCACCAGCAAATGCTGCGGGCCATCGATGGTGGTGCGCTGCTTGAAGGCCGGGTTGAGCTGGAACAGTTCGTCTTCGTCGATGTTAGCCACCGCGGCGACCTTGGACAGGTCCATGCGCTGGTTGATTTCGACGACCTGGAAGTAAGGTTCGTTGGCGATCGGGTTCAGGTTCACGCCGTAGGCTTCAGGTGCCAGCACCACTTGCGACAGGGCCAGCAGCTTCGGCACGTAGGCCTGGGTTTCGGCCGGCAGCGGCAGGTTCCAGTAATCGGTCGGCAAGCCGAGCTTTTCGTTGCGCTCGATGGCCCGGCTGACCGTGCCTTCGCCGGCGTTGTACGCCGCCAGGGCCAGCAGCCAGTCGCCGTTGAACATGTCGTGCAGGCGGGTCAGGTAATCCATGGCCGCGGTGGTCGAGGCGGTGATATCGCGACGGCCATCATAGAAACGGGTTTGACGCAGGTTGAAGTAACGCCCGGTGGAAGGGATGAATTGCCACAAGCCAACCGCGTCGGCCCGGGAATAGGCCATCGGGTTGTAGGCGCTTTCAATCACCGGCAGCAGCGCCAGTTCCAGGGGCATGTTGCGTTCTTCAAGGCGTTCGACGATGTAGTGAATGTAGAGGCTGCCGCGTTCGCCGGCGTTTTCGAGAAAGGACGGGTTGCTGGCGAACCACAGGCGCTGTTGCTCGATGCGCGGGTTGACGCCCAGGTTGTCCTGCAACTGGAAGCCCTGGCGCATGCGCTCCCAGACATCTTGTGGAATTTGTGGAGTCGGTTTTTCGCTGAGCCAGATTGGCTTCTGTTTGGCTCGGGCGGCGATATTCGGAGTGTGTGTCGCTTCGGTCTGCGGCACATGGCTTGAGCAGCCCGCCAGAGTGGCGGACACAGCCACCGCGATGGCTTGAGCCAAGCGGGTCAATGCGTCTGAATTGATGGCTTTACGAATAGATGACGACATTGGCTGGAAGTAAGTTCCGGGCAAAAATGTCGGGCGATTCTAGAAAGCGTACCCCTTGCGGTCAACCATTCAGAATTTTTGTACCAACGGGATGGCTACTTAGAACTTATCTTTCCAAGCACGCAGAGCAGCAAAGACCGCACTCGGAGCCCGGTTTTGGGTTCCATTCCGTTCGTCCATTTTTTCTTTAACGGATGTTTCGTCGACACGCAAAAACGGGTTGGTAAGCTTTTCAAGCGCCAGAGTAGAGGGCAGCGTCATGATTCCGGCTTCACGTTGTGCGGTGACTTTTTCCAGACGTGCGGCAGTGTCCGGATTGCCCGGTTCGACCGCTGCGGCAAACTTCAGGTTGCTCAAGGTGTATTCGTGAGTGCAGTAGACCAGCGTATCTTCAGGCAGCGCGGCGAGGCGGGTCAGTGAGGTATGCATTTGCTCCGGCGTGCCTTCAAACAAGCGCCCGCAACCGGCGGCAAATAGCGTGTCACCGCAGAACAGCAAACCGTGATGGTAATAGGCGATATGCCCCAGTGTGTGGCCGGGGACGGCAAAGACATCGAAGTCCCAGCCCAGCACGCTGACGCGGTCGTTGTCCTTGAGCGCCACGTCCCGGAGCGGGATGGTTTCGCTGGCCGGACCGTAGACTGTCGCGTCTGTCGCTTTTTTCAGCTGCTCGACGCCGCCGACGTGGTCATGATGATGGTGAGTGATCAAAATATCACTCAACACCCAACCCGGATGCGCGGCGAGCCAGGCCTGCACCGGCGCGGCATCGCCCGGATCAACCACCGCGCAGCGCTGGGTGCGGTGGTCTTGTAATAACCAGATGTAGTTGTCGGTGAAGGCGGGCAGGGCACTGATCTGTATCATCGTCGGATTCGCCAAGCGGAAAACAATGGCGCATCTTAGAACTTCCTGGCGCGTTGGAGAATGCAATGACCGATAAAGCGTTCGCTCAGGCTGATCCTGAATGGCTGACATTGATCAGCGCGGCCCGTGAATGGCTGTCCGGCCCCATAGGGCAATTTCTGCTGGACGAAGAACGTCGCATGCTCGAAGACGAGTTGGGACGGTTCTTCGGTGGCTACCTGGTGCATTACGGCCCGTCGGCCCAAACGCCGCCGTCGGCGCCGCAAGTCCAGCGCAATGTGCGGCTCGGCGCGCCGTTGCCGGGTGTCGAGATCGTCTGCGAGGAGCAGGCGTGGCCTTTGAGCGAGCATGCCGCCGATGTGGTGGTGTTGCAGCATGGGCTGGATTTCTGCCTGTCGCCCCACGGTTTGTTGCGTGAAGCGGCGAGCAGCGTGCGGCCCGGCGGGCATCTGCTGATCGTCGGGATCAACCCCTGGAGCACCTGGGGTTTGCGTCACGTTTTCGCTCACGACGCCTTGCGTAAAGCTCGCTGCATCTCCCCGTCGCGAGTCGGTGACTGGCTGAACCTGCTGGGCTTCGCACTGGAGAAACGCCGCTTCGGGTGCTATCGTCCGCCGCTTGCGTCACCCGCCTGGCAGGCTCGTCTGGCCGGTTGGGAGCGCAAGGCCGGTGACTGGCAACTGTCGGGTGGCGGCTTCTATTTATTGGTTGCGCGCAAGATCGTGGTGGGCCTGCGGCCCGTCCGTCAGGAGCGGCGCGAACCGATGGGCAAGCTAATTCCATTGCCGATGGCCAAGGTCAATCGTCGCCGCATCGATCCGTAATACACTTTTTATTTTCCCGGCCGGGTTTGCCCCGGCCTCGGGCATTGTCGATCAGCGATCGGCGAGCCACCGCATTTTCTGGATAGATTGGCATGAGCGATAGCGTAGAACTCTTCACCGACGGCGCCTGTAAAGGCAACCCTGGCCCTGGCGGCTGGGGCGCTTTGCTGGTGTGCAAGGGCATTGAAAAAGAACTGTGGGGCGGCGAAGCCAACACCACCAACAACCGCATGGAGCTGATGGGCGCGATCCGTGGTCTTGAAGAACTCAAGCGCTCCTGCGACGTGCTGCTGGTCACCGACTCGCAGTATGTGATGAAAGGCATCAACGAGTGGATGGATAACTGGAAGAAGCGCGGCTGGAAAACCGCTGCGAAAGAACCGGTGAAGAACGCTGATCTGTGGAAGTTGCTGGATGAGCAGGTCAATCGCCACAACGTCACCTGGAAATGGGTGCGCGGGCACATCGGTCACCATGGCAACGAACGCGCCGACCAGTTGGCCAACCGTGGTGTGGATGAAGTGCGCGGTTACAAACAGGCCTGACTGCTGAATCCCCTGTAGGGCTGTGTAGGAACTGTAGGAGCTGTCGAGTGCAACGAGGCTGCGAACTTTTGACTTTGTTTTTTAAAGACAAGATCAAAAGATCGCAGCCTCGTTGCACTCGACAGCTCCTACAGGGGCCGTGTTCACGGCATCAAGACGCCAGTCACCTGGCGGCGCGGCGTGTTAACATCGCCGCTTTTGCACGAATGACCCGTTGAGAGCTGAGCACTGATGGCCACCAGATCCGTTGTACTCGATACCGAAACCACCGGCATGCCGGTGACCGACGGCCACCGGATTATCGAAATCGGTTGTGTCGAGTTGATCGGTCGGCGCCTGACGGGCCGGCATTTCCACGTTTACCTGCAACCGGACCGCGAGAGTGATGAAGGCGCCATTGGCGTCCACGGCATCACCAACGAATTTTTGGTCGGCAAGCCGCGCTTCACTGAAGTGGCCGATGAATTCTTTGAATTCATCAAGGGTGCGCAGCTGATCATCCATAACGCGGCGTTCGACGTTGGCTTCATCAACAACGAATTCGCCCTGATGGGCCAGCACGATCGTGCGGACATCACGCAGCACTGCTCGATCCTCGACACCCTGATGATGGCCCGGGAACGTCACCCGGGGCAGCGCAACAGCCTCGACGCCTTGTGCAAACGCTATGGCGTCGACAACTCCGGTCGTGAACTGCACGGCGCCTTGCTTGACTCCGAGATCCTCGCCGACGTTTACCTGACCATGACGGGCGGCCAGACCAGCCTGTCCCTGGCTGGTAATGCTTCCGACGGCAACGGTTCCGGGGAAGGTGCGGACAATTCCGCCACCGAGATCCGCCGTCTGCCGGTCGATCGTCAGCCGACGCGTATCATCCGTGCCAGCGAAGATGACCTGGCCCAACACGTGGCACGCCTGGAAGCCATCGCCAAATCTGCTGGCGCCCCGTCGCTCTGGCAGCAACTGGCCGAGGCCAAGGCTCAGGCGTGACCTGTCAGATGTCGTATGCTTTTGTGGCGAGGGGACTTGTCCCCGTTCGGTTGCGAAGCAGCCGTCAATCCTGCCGCGACGGTATGTCTGGAAGAATGCAAGGGGTCGCTTCGCGGCCCAACGGGGACAAGTCCCCTTGCCACATGTATTCACCGCCAGCATTGAGGTTGATGGCCACATGATGGTGCATCCGCTGGCCCATTTCAGGGCATCGACGCTCGCTACATCCGCTTCAACCCTCTACCCTGAGGTGATTGGCGGACCATGGTCTGCCGCCTCAGGACACTGAGCCCCATGTATAAAGATTTGAAATTCCCGGTCCTGATCGTCCATCGCGACATCAAGGCCGACACCGTCGCCGGTGATCGCGTGCGTGGCATCGCCCGGGAGCTGGAGCAGGAAGGCTTCAGCATTGTCTCGGCGGTGGATTACACCGAAGGGCGTCTGGTCGCTTCGACACATCACGGTCTTTCCTGCATGTTGATTGCGGCTGAAGACGCCAGCACACACTCTCATTTGTTACACAATATGGCTGAGCTGATCGGCCTGGCGCGGGTGCGTGCGCCCGACTTGCCGATCTTCGCGCTGGGTGAGCAGGTGACCTTGGAGAACGCTCCGGCCGACGCCATGGCCGAACTCAATCAGCTGCGCGGGATTCTTTATCTGTTCGAAGACACCGTGCCTTTTCTGGCTCGGCAGGTCGCTCGAGCGGCGCGCAAATACCTGGATGGTCTGCTGCCTCCGTTTTTCAAAGCGCTGGTGCAGCACACGGCTGACTCCAATTACTCCTGGCACACGCCCGGCCATGGCGGCGGCGTGGCGTACCACAAGAGCCCGGTGGGTCAGGCGTTTCACCAGTTCTTCGGGGAAAATACCCTGCGCTCGGATTTGTCGGTGTCGGTGCCGGAACTCGGTTCTTTGCTCGATCACACTGGTCCGCTGGCAGAAGCCGAGGCCCGTGCTGCCCGCAATTTCGGCGCCGATCACACCTTCTTCGTGATCAATGGCACCTCGACCGCCAACAAAATCGTCTGGCATTCGATGGTCGCTCGCGATGACTTGGTGTTGGTGGATCGCAACTGCCACAAGTCGATATTGCACTCGATCATCATGACCGGCGCCATTCCGCTGTACCTGTGCCCCGAGCGCAATGAGCTGGGGATCATCGGCCCGATTCCATTGAGCGAATTCAGCCGCGAATCGATTCAGGCCAAGATCGACGCCAGCCCACTGACCAAGGGCCGAGCGGCCAAGGTCAAGTTGGCGGTGGTGACCAATTCGACGTACGACGGCCTCTGCTACAACGCTGAGCTGATCAAGCAGCAGTTGGGTAACAGCGTCGAGGTCTTGCACTTCGATGAAGCCTGGTACGCCTACGCGGCGTTTCACGAGTTCTTCGCCGGACGTTACGGCATGGGCACTTCCCGCAGTGAAGACGGCCCGCTGGTGTTCACCACCCATTCCACCCACAAACTGCTGGCGGCGTTCAGCCAGGCGTCGATGATTCACGTCCAGGACGGCGGCGCGCGGCAACTGGATCGGGATCGCTTCAATGAAGCGTTCATGATGCACATCTCTACCTCGCCGCAGTACAGCATCATCGCTTCGCTGGATGTGGCGTCGGCCATGATGGAAGGCCCGGCCGGGCGATCGCTGTTGCAGGAAATGTTTGACGAGGCGCTGAGTTTTCGCCGGGCGCTGGCCAATTTGCGCCAGCACATCGCCGCTGACGATTGGTGGTTTTCCATCTGGCAACCGCCGTCGGTGGAAGGCATCGACCGAGTTGTCACCAAGGACTGGCTGCTGCAACCCGACGCCGACTGGCACGGCTTTGGCGGTGTGACCGACGACTACGTGCTGCTCGACCCGATCAAGGTCACGTTGGTGATGCCGGGCCTGACGGCAGGTGGCGCCCTCAGCGAGCGCGGGATTCCGGCGGCGGTGGTCAGCAAATTCCTTTGGGAGCGGGGACTAGTCGTTGAAAAGACCGGGCTGTATTCATTCCTGGTGCTGTTCTCCATGGGCATCACCAAGGGCAAATGGAGCACGCTGCTGACCGAGTTGCTGGAGTTCAAGCGCAGCTACGATGCCAACGTCAGCCTCGCGACGTGCCTACCGTGCGTGGCACAAGAGAATGTCACGCGCTATCAGGGTATGGGGTTGCGCGATCTGTGCGATCAATTGCACGCCTGCTACCGCAGCAATGCCACGGCCAAACACCTCAAGCGCATGTACACCGTGCTGCCGGAAATCGCCATGAAGCCGTCTGACGCCTATGATCAATTAGTGCGTGGCGAGGTTGAAGCGGTGTCGATCGATGCTTTGGATGGGCGGATCGCCGCTGTCATGCTGGTGCCGTACCCGCCGGGGATTCCGTTGATCATGCCCGGCGAGCGCTTTACCGAGTCGACCCGCTCGATCATCGATTACCTGGCATTTGCGCGCACGTTCGATAGCAGTTTTCCGGGGTTTGTCGCTGATGTGCACGGATTGCAGCACGAAGACGAGGGCAATGGACGGCATTACACCGTTGATTGCATCAAGGAATGAGGACCTTTCCCAGTATGCAACCGATCATGAATCCGAAATACCCAGGGCTGTCGGTGCGTGTTGCCGACGATGGTTTTGCGGCCTATATCTGGGGTAGCGATTTCAGTTTTGAAGTCGCCGCCTATGGCACCGCCGAAATCGGTAAACCGGTGGAGCAGTGGCCGGTGACGCCGATCACGCCCTATCGCAAGTGCTACGGCATTGATCCCGAGGAGTTCAGCAGTTTCCGCGATGCCGCTGACAGCGCGATTTTCATGGCTTATCTCGATGATGAGGCCGTGGGTCACTTGGTGGTCAGCACCAACTGGAACGGCTTTGCCCATATCGACGAGTTGGCGGTGCATGCGCCGGCGCGTCGTCATGGCGTGGCTAAGGCGTTGCTGGATGTGGCGCAGTTCTGGAGTCGCAAAAAGAAACTGCCGGGCATCATGCTCGAAACCCAGAACAACAACCTGGGGGCCTGCCGGCTCTATGAGCGCAGCGGTTACGTCATGGGCGGAATCGACCATCTGCGCTACCGCGGGATCGATCCGAACACCGCCGAAGTGGCGCTGTTCTGGTATCGATTGTTCGATAACCCGCTGGAAACCCCGCTTAGTTCGCCAACATCGCCACGGCTTGTTCCGTGATAATGCCCAGCAATGCCTGAACCGCCGGTGATGGCTCGCCGTTCTTGAGGGTCAAGGCATAAAGGCTGATCGGCACGGCCGGCGCCAGCGGGCAGGCATCCAGCCCGGCCGATTTGGCCCCGAGGGCGGTGAACGGGTCGACGATGGCCAGGCCTTCACCGGCCTCGACCATGCTGCGCATCATCTGGTGAGTCTGTACCCGGGTTTGAATGACCGGGGCAGGGCGCAGGGCATGCAGCTTGTTTTCCAGCGCCGGGCTCAGCGGATCATGACCTTCCAGGCCAACGATCGATTGACCCGCCAGGTCCTGCAGCGAGATGTACTTTTGTTTGGGTTGCAACCAGCCGTGGGGTGCCAGCAGCTGAAGTTTGCCTTGGGCGATCACCTGGCAATGAATGTCGGCGTGATCGGGATCATGCAGGCTCAAGCCCAGATCGCTTTCGCGCAGCAGCAGGCTTCTGACGATTTCGCGGGTAGGTTGACTCAGAAGGGTGCAAGGCGCGTCAGGAAGGCGCCGGCGCAGGGCGGCAATGCTCTGTGGCAATAGCTGCTGTGCCAGGGGCGGTGTGCAGATAATCCGCAGGGGAGGCGCCTGATATTGCTTGAGGCTGTTGGCCAGCCGCTGAACCGGCTCGAGCGCTTCATAGACGTGGGCAATCTGGACCTGCAACTCCCGCGCCTCGCGCGTGGCCTGCAAGCGTCCACGCACGCTGGAAAACAGCATGAAACCCAACTGATCCTCGGCGTCGCGCAGAATCCCTTCGACTTCGGCCACAGGCAACTGCAGCCATTCGGCGGCGGTGCCCAGGTGCCCGGTCTGCAGAAGCGCCTGGATCACTTCGATATGACGTAAACGCATGCGTGAAGTCCATGTTCAGCAGGTGAGGGAGTCAGTGGCTGAATCCTAACTCAAGTGCGCGCATATGACTTCTGCTCATAACACGGGGTTATGAAGCGACGTTGGTTTCCGGCCGGCTGCCGACATAGGTGTCGGGCTCGCGCACGATAGTGACGTCCGATTGCACCAGCAAAAACTGGTTGTCATCGAGCTTTTTAACGCGATCGCCAATGGCCAGCTTATAAGTGGTGACAGGCACCGAGCCAGTGAGACCGTCTGCCGACGGGGTGGATTCCTGGAACTCATGCACGGAATAAACGCGGCCTTCCGCGTCTCTTGCATGGAACTGACCGACGAGTACTGCTGCCATCTGCTTAGAACCTCTGGGGATAAATCACTCAATTTGCGGCTCTGTAGACCGTGGTTGGGCGAGGTAAGTTTTCCTACAGGAAAAAAATAGTCAGGGGCGGCGTTTTTCAGTCGCCCACTGGTTGAATCGTCATCTATAACTACAAGCTCTTTCCATCGGACAGTTGAGAATCTTCCATGAGCAACGTCTATACGATCGCTGTACTGGTCGGCAGCTTGAGAAAGGAATCGATCAATCGCAAGGTGGCGCTGGCCCTGGCCGAGCTGGCGCCTGCCAATCTCAAACTGGTTATCGTCGAAATCGGCGATCTGCCGCTCTACAACGAGGACATCGATGGTGCTTCACCGCCGGCAGCCTACAGCACTTTCCGGCAACAAGTGAGCTCATCCGACGCGGTGCTGTTCGTGACCCCCGAATACAACCGTTCGGTGCCTGCGCCGATGAAGAACGCGATCGATGTGGGTTCGCGTCCCTATGGCAAGAGTGCCTGGAGCGGAAAACCTGGAGCGGTGATCAGTGCTTCGCCGGGCGCTATCGGTGGTTTTGGCGCCAACCATCACCTGCGCCAGTCCATGGTGTTTCTGGATGTGCCGTGCATGCAGCAACCGGAAGCCTATCTGAGCGGTGCTGGTTCAGCGTTCGACGAGGCGGGTAACCTGTCCGAGTCGCTAAAACCGTTTTTGCAAAAATTCATCAATGCTTATGGTCTTTGGGTCGAACAACACAAGAAGGTGTGACAAATCCGGTGTAGGAGAAAGCATTGCACCTACAGGGCTCGGCTACAAATCATTGCTTAGGCTATAGCCCACCGATCTGTCGTAGCAGCTGCCGAGCCCGCGAGGCTGTGGCGAGGGGATTTATCCCCGTTCGGCGGCGAAGCCGTCGTAATCCATTGGACGCGGTGTGGCTGGAAAAAAAGGCCGCTTCGCAGCCCAACGGGGCGGTGCGACGTTTCGCTAAATCCCCTCGCCACGGCCTCGCGCTGCTCGGCAGCTGCTACATCGATCCCGGTGCGTTTAGGAGCAGGGGAGCAAGTTTGGGCTTTACTCCGCCCGTGTGTTGCGGCTGAATCGCGGTTTGTTTTTCCGACAAGGCTGCACTCCATGCTGATCGCATCGTTGATTTTCCTGCTGACCATCACCTTGGTGATCTGGCAGCCAAAAGGCCTTGGCGTCGGCTGGAGTGCGGTATTCGGCGCGGTACTTGCGCTGATTTTCGGGGTCGTTCACCTGAGCGACATCCCGCTGGTGTGGCAGATTATCTGGAACGCCACCGGGACCTTTGTCGCGCTGATTGTCATCAGTCTGCTGCTGGACGAGGCGGGGTTCTTCGCCTGGGCGGCGTTGCATGTGGCCCGTTGGGGGCGGGGCAGCGGACGTAAGCTGTTTGCTTATATGGTGCTGCTCGGTGCGTTGGTGTCGGCGTTGTTCGCCAACGACGGGGCAGCGCTGATTCTCACACCTATCGTGATTTCCATGCTGCTGGCGTTGCGCTTTTCCCCGGCGGCGACCCTGGCGTTCGTCATGGGCGCCGGTTTCATCGCTGATACGGCGAGTCTTCCGTTGGTAGTGTCGAACCTGGTGAACATCGTTTCCGCTGACTTCTTCAACATCAGTTTCAACCGTTACGCGGCGGTGATGATCCCGGTCAACCTGGTAAGTGTCGCGGCGACCCTGGCGATGCTGATGTGGTTTTTCCGTCGTGACATTCCCAAGGATTACGACCCCGAGCAACTGGCGCATCCGGCTTCTGCGATCCACGACAACGCCACGTTTTATGCCGGTTGGGCCGTGTTGGTGATTCTGCTGCTCGGCTGCTTTGCGCTGGAACCGCTGGGGATTCCGATCAGTGCCATCTCTGCGGTGTGCGCGGCGTTGCTGCTGGCCATTGCCGCCCGTGGTCACAAGATTTCCACCCGCAAAGTCATCAAAGAAGCGCCCTGGCATATCGTGATTTTCTCGCTGGGCATGTACCTGGTGGTGTATGGCCTGCGCAACGCGGGGCTCACGGGGTATCTGGCCGGATGGCTGGATGGTTTTGCCGGCTACGGCGTGTGGGGCGCGGCCATGGGCACGGGCGTGCTGACGGCGCTGCTGTCGTCGATGATGAACAATCTGCCGACGGTGCTGATCGGTTTGCTATCAATCGATGCCAGCCAGGCGACCGGGGTGGTGAAGGAGGCGATGATCTACGCCAACGTCATCGGCAGCGACTTGGGGCCGAAGATTACGCCAATCGGCAGCCTGGCAACGTTGCTGTGGTTGCATGTGCTGGAGCGCAAGAGCATTCGGATCGGCTGGGGATATTACTTCAAGGTCGGGATTGTGCTGACGGTGCCTGTTTTGTTGGTGACGTTGGCGGCGCTGGCTTTGCGGTTATCGGTATAGACCGCGGCGGCCCCTTCGCGAGCAGGCTCGCTCCCACAGGGATCTTCGGCATAAGGAGATCAAATGTGGGAGCGAGCCTGCTCGCGAAGAGGCCATTGCAGTCACCATAAATCTCAGCCACTGCCAGGAACGTTAGGCCAAAGATCAGCCACCAGAAACAGCCGCTCGGCTTCTTCCCAATCGCCTTGGGTGTTTTCTGTGAGTCGCACCAGCAACTGCGCCGTGGCCAGTGGCTCTAGATCGCTGAGCCAGGCATTCAGCTGTTCAGTGCTCCAGGTCTGCTCCACCGGATAGTGCGCCGGTGCCAGCCAGGCATGGCGGGGCAGGGGTTGCCAGCGACCGAATGGGCGTTGCACGACAAAGTCTGCCCAGTCCTTCTGGTGCAGCCAGCTACCGCGTAAATGCTGGGGATGTGCGCCATTCGGTGGCTCGGCCGGTCCCGGCCACGGATACAGCAAATAACCGCCCAGCCACAAATGCGCGCTGAACTGCTGGATATCCAGCGCCGCCAATACTTCGCGGCTCTCCGGGCGCGCCGAAATCGGCAACTGATGCTGAGTCAGATGGGCCAGTTTGCGGTCCAGCCGATCGTGGCAACCGGGGCCGAGCCACTGCGCCGCGTCGTGTCCGTCGCCATTTTGCGGGCCAAGGTAAAGTTTGATCGCCAGTTCCAGATGATGCACACCGTCACGATCACGCAGCAGCATGTCCAGCTCGCCCAGCGTGTGGCCTTCGCGGCGGATCGGCATGTTGGCGGCAATCAGGTCGATACCCGGCGCGTGCCGCACGGCGTATTGCCAGAGGCGTTCGTAGTACAAGCCCAATCGCCGGGTTCGGGCCTGCGCCAGCCAGTGCAGCAAGTCATAACTGTCGTGATCGAGTTGCTGTAGCCACCGTTCCAACTGCTCCGGCGCTTGTACCCAGTCACTGCCGGTCAGCGGGTGACGCTGCGGCCACGTCGTGACGCCAAGCATCGGCGGCGCGAGGATGACCCAGGCCAGGTCGCGCACTTCGGGGTGGCGCAACTGGTGGGGTAACTGCAGCAAATCGGGAAATAGGATCATCTTGCGAGCATAGCCTCAATCGTGAGTACACCGTTGTGGCTGAAAGGATTTTGTCTATCCTGCGCTTTCGCCCATAATCGTGTTTTTCGCCGCCGTAGACCTTAGGGGCCCCATGGAGCAATTTCGTAATATCGGCATCATCGGTCGCCTGGGCAGTTCTCAGGTGCTGGATACCGTTCGCCGACTGAAACGGTTTCTGCTCGATCGTCACCTGCACGTGATCCTCGAAGACACCATCGCCGAAGTGTTGCCGGGTCACGGCCTGCAAACGTCGTCGCGCAAGATGCTCGGCGAAGTATGTGACATGGTGATTGTGGTCGGCGGTGACGGCAGCTTGCTCGGTGCTGCACGTGCTTTGGCCAAGCACAATATTCCAGTGCTTGGCATCAACCGTGGCAGCCTGGGCTTCCTTACCGATATTCGCCCCGATGAGCTGGAAGTCAAAGTCGCCGAAGTGCTCGACGGCCACTATCTGGTGGAAAACCGCTTCCTGCTGCAAGCCGAAGTCCGCCGCCACGCCGAGGCCATTGGTCAGGGCGACGCGCTGAACGACGTGGTGCTGCACCCCGGCAAGTCGACGCGGATGATCGAGTTCGAACTGTACATCGACGGCCAGTTCGTCTGCAGCCAGAAGGCCGATGGCCTGATCGTCGCCACGCCCACCGGTTCGACGGCCTACGCGCTGTCGGCGGGCGGGCCGATCATGCATCCCAAGCTCGACGCTATTGTGATTGTGCCGATGTACCCCCATACCTTGTCGGGCAGGCCGATTGTGGTCGATGGCAACAGTGAGCTGAAAATCGTCGTGTCCAAAGATATGCAGATTTACCCGCAAGTCTCCTGTGACGGGCAGAACCATTTCACCTGCGCGCCGGGTGACACCATCACTATCAGCAAGAAAGCCCAGAAGCTGCGGCTGATTCACCCGCTCGACCACAACTACTATGAAGTCTGCCGGACCAAACTCGGCTGGGGCAGCAAGTTGGGTGGTGGAGGCGACTGATGCTCGATCCCGCGCGAAGCTACGACCTGATCGGTGACGTGCACGGTTGCGCTCTGACCCTTGAGCACTTGCTCGACCGGCTCGGTTATCAAAAACACGGTGGCGTCTGGCGGCATCCGTCGCGTATGGCGGTGTTCGTCGGCGACATCATCGACCGTGGCCCACGGATTCGCGAAGCGCTGCACATCGTTCACGACATGGTCGAAGCCGGCCAGGCGCTGTGCATCATGGGTAATCATGAATTCAACGCCCTCGGCTGGAGCACGCCGGCGCCTCCGGGCAGCGGCAAGCAGTTTGTGCGTGAACACACCCCGCGCCATGCCCGTTTGCTGAACGAAACCTTGACCCAGTTCGAAGACCATCCGGCGGACTGGCATGACTTCCTGCAATGGTTCTATGAGATGCCATTGTTCGTCGATGCCGGGCGATTCCGGGTGGTGCATGCCTGCTGGGATGCGGGCCTGATCGAACCATTGCGCGCGCTATTCCCCAACGGTTGCGTCGATGAACATTTCCTCCAGGCCTCGGCCGTACCAGGCAGTTTCGCCTGCACCGTGTTCGACCGCCTGTTGCGCGGCACCGACATGCGCTTGCCTCATGGTTTGACCATGACCAGCGGTGATGGCCTGACGCGTTCGTTCTTCCGCACCAAGTTCTGGGAAGACGACCCGCAAACCTACGGAGACATTGTGTTCCAGCCCGACGCCTTGCCCGAACCCGTGGCCCAGACACCCCTGTCGTCTACCGAAAAAAACACCTTGTTGCGCTATGGCGTCGATGAGCCATTGTTGTTCGTGGGCCATTACTGGCGCAGCGGCAAACCGGTGCCGATCCGGCCGAACCTGGCCTGTCTGGATTACAGCGCGGTGCTCTACGGGAAGCTGGTCGCCTACCGTCTGGACCAGGAAACCCGCCTCGACCCGCATAAATTTGTCTGGGTCGATGTCGAGCGGCCGGAGGTGCTGCGATGAGTGCTGTTGCCGTTTTACGGCTGCCGCTGGCGGTGGACTTGAGCGGGTTCGTCAAACTGTTGCAGCGCATGCAGGTGCCGCATCGGGTCAGCGAAGAGGCGGGTGAGCAGGTGCTGTGGGTGCCGGCCAACATCAGCGAAGACGTGCGCTCGTTGTACGAACGCTACCCGGCCGGTGATCCCGATCAACAGCTGGACATCCCGGTGGCGAAAACCATCAAGCGCCCAAGTTTCGCCGAGCAACTGCGCCACGCCAAGGCGACAGCGTTCGTGTTGCTGCTGAGCCTGCTTGTCGGCGCGGTGACGCTGCTGGGCGAAAACCTCGACACGATGCGCTGGCTGACCTTCCTCGATTTCCGCATTGTCGGCGAGTACATCCACTTCGTGCCCTTGGCTGACAGCCTGGCGGCGGGGCAGTGGTGGCGTCTGGTGACACCGATGCTGATCCACTTCGGCATCCTGCACCTGGCCATGAACGGCATGTGGTATTGGGAACTGGGGCGACGCATCGAGTCGCGTCAGGGCAGCATCAACCTGATCGGCCTGACCTTGCTCTTCAGTCTGGTGTCCAACTATGCCCAGTATTATTTCAGTGGCCCGACCCTGTTTGGCGGGTTGTCCGGCGTGCTCTACGGCCTGCTCGGCCATTGCTGGATTTTCCAGATATTGTCGCCGAACCGTGCTTATCGCCTGCCGCGCGGCGTGCTGGTGATGATGCTGGTGTGGCTATTGCTGTGCCTGTCCGGGCTGGTCTCGATGATCGGCTTCGGTGAAATTGCCAATGCGGCCCACGTCGGCGGGTTGCTCGTCGGATGCTTGACCGGTTTGTTGGGTGGTTTGTACAACCGCCGTAAACTGGCCGCCATAAATTAGTTATGTGAATAAAGAGCGCGGAGCCCTTGATGTCCTCTTTTAACGAAATGATCAACAACATCACCCCTGATATCTACCAGAGCCTGAAACTGGCGGTGGAAATCGGTAAATGGTCCGACGGTGGCAAACTCACCGCCGAACAACGCGAACTGTCGCTGCAAGCGATGATCGCCTGGGAAATCCAGAACCTGCCCGAAGACCAGCGCACCGGTTACATGGGCGTGCAGGAGTGCGGCTCCAAGTCAATCGAAGTGCCGAATATCCTGTTCAAATCGGATGCCGTCCATTGATCGAGATTGGCCGCGGTGCAATCAGCAAAATGTCGGCGCGCCTTGACGGGCCGAACGTGCAGTACGCGTTTCGTCTGGACGACGTCGAGGTGCCGGTCAATCCTTTGATCGGGACCACGGTGCGCCTGGAGTACCTGGGGGCGATTCATTGCTCCCATTGCGGACGCAAGACCAAAACCAGTTTCAGCCAGGGTTACTGCTACCCATGTATGACCAAACTGGCCCAATGCGATATCTGCATCATGAGCCCGGAGCGTTGCCACTATGACGCTGGCACCTGCCGTGAGCCAGAGTGGGGCGAGAAGTTCTGCATGACGGATCACATTGTGTATCTGTCCAACTCCTCGGGGGTGAAGGTCGGGATTACCCGCGCCACCCAGCTGCCGACCCGTTGGATCGATCAGGGCGCCCGTCAGGCCTTGCCAATCATGCGTGTCTCGACCCGTCAGCAGTCGGGCTTCGTCGAAGACCTGTTCCGCAGTCAGGTGGCGGACAAGACCAACTGGCGTGCTTTACTTAAGGGCGATGCGGTGTCGGTCGACCTGGCGCAGGTTCGTGATCAGCTGTTCGACAGTTGCGCCGAAGGATTGCAAGGTTTGCAGGAACGATTCGGCCTACAGGCGATCCAGACTATTGCCGATGTAGAAACGCTCGAAATCCGCTATCCGGTCGAGCAATACCCGGCCAAAATCGTCAGCTTCAACCTGGACAAGAATCCGATCGCCGAAGGCACACTGTTGGGAATCAAGGGCCAGTACCTGATTTTCGACACCGGCGTAATCAATATTCGTAAATACACGGCCTACCAGCTCGCCGTGCATCAGTAAGGACTCCAGCATGCGCACCGAACAACCGAAGATGATCTACCTGAAGGACTATCAGGCGCCCGAGTACCTGATCGACGAGACGCACCTGACCTTCGAGTTGTACGAGGACCACAGCCTGGTCCATGCGCAACTGGTGATGCGCCGCAATCCCGAGCGTGGCCCGGGCCTGCCGCCGCTGGTGCTGGATGGCCAGCAGCTTGAATTGCTGTCGGTGACCCTGGCTGATCGCGAGTTGAGCGACGCGGACTACCAACTGACCGAGAATCACCTGACCCTGCACCCGACCAGCACCACCTTCACGGTCGACACCAGCGTCAAGATCCACCCGGAAACCAACACCGCGCTGGAAGGCCTGTACAAATCCGGCACGATGTTCTGCACCCAGTGCGAGGCCGAAGGGTTCCGCAAGATCACCTATTACCTCGACCGCCCGGACGTGATGAGCACGTTCACCACCACGGTGGTCGCCGAACAGCACAGCTATCCGGTGCTGCTGTCCAACGGCAACCCGATTGCCAGCGGTCCGGGCGAAGACGGCCGGCACTGGGCGACCTGGGAAGATCCGTTCAAGAAACCTGCCTACCTGTTCGCGCTGGTGGCCGGTGATTTGTGGTGCGTCGAAGACACCTTCACCACCATGACCGATCGCGCTGTGGCGCTGCGCATTTATGTCGAGCCGGAAAACATCGACAAGTGCCAGCACGCCATGAACAGCCTGAAGAAGTCCATGCGCTGGGACGAAGAGGTGTACGGTCGCGAGTACGACCTGGACATCTTCATGATCGTCGCGGTCAACGACTTCAACATGGGCGCCATGGAGAACAAGGGCCTCAACATCTTCAACTCCAGCGCCGTGCTCGCCCGCGCTGAAACCGCGACCGACGCCGCGCACCAGCGGGTCGAGGCGATTGTTGCCCACGAGTACTTCCACAACTGGTCGGGCAACCGCGTGACCTGCCGCGACTGGTTTCAGTTGTCGCTGAAGGAAGGCTTCACCGTGTTCCGCGATTCGGGCTTCTCCGCCGACATGAACTCGGCCACGGTCAAGCGCATCCAGGACGTGGCGTACCTGCGCACCCACCAGTTCGCCGAAGATGCCGGCCCCATGGCTCACGCCGTGCGCCCGGACAGCTTCATCGAGATTTCCAACTTCTACACCCTGACCGTGTACGAAAAGGGTTCGGAAGTGGTCGGCATGATCCATACCTTGCTCGGCGCTGAAGGCTTCCGCAAAGGCAGCGACCTGTATTTCGAACGCCATGACGGCCAGGCCGTGACTTGCGACGACTTCATCAAGGCCATGGAAGACGCCAACGGTGTCGACCTGACCCAGTTCAAGCGCTGGTACAGCCAGGCCGGCACACCGCGTTTGGCGGTCAGCGAGTCCTACGACGCGGCGGCGAAAACCTACAGCCTGACGTTCCGCCAGAGCTGCCCGGCAACCCCGGACAAGGTTGAGAAGTTGCCGTTCGTGATCCCGGTCGAATTGGGCCTGCTGGACGCCAAAGGCGCGGCCATTGCGTTGCGTCTTTCCGGTGAAGCCAGCGCTCAGGGCACCTCACGGGTCATTTCGGTGACCGAGGCCGAGCAGACGTTCACCTTCATCGACATCGCGGAACAGCCATTGCCTTCGTTGCTGCGTGGCTTCTCGGCGCCGGTGAAACTGAGCTTCCCGTACAACCGCGATCAGTTGATGTTCCTGATGCAGCACGACAGCGACGGCTTCAACCGCTGGGATGCGGGTCAGCAATTGTCGGTTCAGGTGCTGCAAGAGCTGATTGCTCAGCAGCAAAAGGGCGAGAAACTGGTGCTGGATCAGCGTCTGATTTCTGCCTTGCGCACCGTGTTGTCTGACGAGACGCTGGATCAGGCGATGGTCGCCGAAATGCTCTCGCTGCCGGGCGAGGCGTATCTGACCGAGATTAGCGAAGTGGCTGACGTTGACGCCATTCACATCGCACGCGAGTTTGCTCGTAAACAATTGGCAGAAGGATTGTTTGAGGCGTTGTGGCTGCGTTATCAGGCTAATCGCGATCTCTCGAAGCACACCCCGTATGTGGCTGAGGCCGAACACTTTGCTCGTCGCGCATTGCAGAACATTGCGCTGTCGTACCTGATGCTCATCGGTAAACCGGAAGTGTTGGCGGCGACGCTTGAGCAGTTCGAGACCAGCGACAACATGACTGAGCGCCTGACGGCGTTGGCGGTGTTGGTGAATTCGCCGTTCGAAGAAGAGAAGGCCACGGCACTGGCGAGTTTTGCCGAGCACTTCAAGGACAACCCGCTGGTCATGGATCAGTGGTTCAGCGTCCAGGCGGGCAGCGTGTTGCCCGGTGGTCTGGAGCGGGTCAAGGGGTTGATGCAGCATCCGGCGTTCAATATCAAGAACCCGAACAAGGTGCGCGCACTGGTCGGCGCGTTCGCCGGGCAGAACCTGATCAATTTCCATGCGGCCGATGGTTCGGGTTATCGGTTCCTGGCGGATCTGGTGATCGAGCTGAACGGGTTCAACCCGCAGATCGCTTCTCGGCAGTTGGCGCCACTGACTCGCTGGCGCAAATACGACGATGCGCGTCAGGCGTTGATGAAAGGTGAGCTGGAGCGGATTCGCGCTTCGGGTCAGTTGTCGAGTGATGTGTTTGAAGTGGTCAGCAAAAGCCTGGCTTGATATTGACACTGCGGTCTGCCTGGCAGACCGCAGCGCTCCTTTCGCGAGCAAGCCCGCTCCCACATTCGACCGCATTCTTCTGGTAGAACCCGGTTAAATGTGGGAGCGGGCTTGCTCGCGAAGACGTCAGAGCAGACACCACGGCTTTCCCCACTTGATTCATCCATCACCCCTCCGAATGCCTCCCCATTCACCCACACCCGTTATCCCCCCAGTTAACAAAACATAACGTGGCGTCGATTGTCAGACCTTTCCAAACCCCGATAGGATAAGCCAGCTTCCGAAGGGGCTCTAGATTGCGTATTTCAGGACTATGCTCCAGAAAAGGCAATCCCAAAGAGCAGTCCTTACGGCGCCCTGGAAGGTTGAACGGCCTAACAATAATAATGGGGGAAGGTCTATGAGTGAGCCTGTCATGGGTGTGGGTATCTGCCGCCCGCCGGCATTACGCAAATTCGCGTTGCTGGCTACAGCGCTCTCGCTGTTGGGCTGTGCCGTGCTGTCGGCACCTGTGCTGGCCGCTGCTGCGCCAGCATCCGACATTGTTTATTCCGTTGAATCTGCCAAAGCCAGCAAAAGCCTGATGCTCGACGTCGTGCACGCCGGCAAGCGTCTGGTGGCGGTCGGTGATCGCGGGCACATTTTGTATTCAGATGACCAGGGCGCGACCTGGACCCAAGCCAAGGTGCCGACGCGGCAACTGCTGACGTCGGTGTTTTTCGTCGACGACAAGCACGGTTGGGCCGTCGGCCATGATGCGCAGATCCTCGCCAGCGAGGACGGCGGCGTCACCTGGACCAAGCAATTCGAAGATCTGAAACGTGAATCGCCGCTGCTCGACGTCTGGTTCCAGGACGTCAATAGCGGCTTTGCCGTAGGCGCTTACGGCGCGTTGCTGGCCACCACCGACAGCGGCAAGAACTGGGAAGATGTCAGCGATCGCCTCGACAACGAAGACCAGTACCACCTCAACGCCATCGCCGCGGTCAAGGATTCCGGTCTGTTCATCGTCGGCGAGCAGGGCAGCATGTTCCGCTCCGCCGATTGGGGCCAGACCTGGGAGAAGCTTGAAGGTCCCTATGAGGGCTCACTGTTTGGCGTGATCGGCACCGCTCAAGCCAATACGCTGCTGGCCTACGGGCTGCGGGGCAATCTGTTTCGCTCCACCGATTTCGGTACGACCTGGGAGCCGGTTGAGCTCAAGGCCGCTCGCGGTGCGCTGGAATTCGGTCTGTCCGGCGCGACGCTGCTCGACGACGGTTCCATCGTGATCGTCGGCAACGGTGGCTCGGTGATCCGCAGCGACGACAACGGCGAAACCTTCAGCGTGTTCAACCGTCCGGATCGCATTTCCGTTTCGGCAGTCACCGCAGCAGGCAACGGCAATCTGATTCTGGCAGGACAAGGCGGCGTTCGCGTCACTTCGCCAACCGGCGCAGAGAATGGAAAAAATGGGTCGTCCAAATGAGCCGGGCAAATAATAAGAAGGCGGGTCTATGACATCCTTGAGCACTCATCATCATGACAAGGCGACGTTTCTCGAACGCCTGATTTTCAACAACCGCCCGGCAGTGATCGTCATCTGCCTGCTGGTCAGTATTTTCCTGTTCTGGCAGGCGACGCTGATCCGGCCGTCCACCAGTTTCGAAAAAATGATCCCGCTCGAGCATCCGTTCATTCAAAAGATGATGGAGCATCGCAACGATCTGGCGAACCTGGGCAACACGGTGCGCATCTCGGTGGAAGCCACTGATGGCGACATCTTCTCCAAGGAGTACATGGAGACTCTGCGTCAGATCAATGACGAGGTGTTCTACATTTCCGGTGTTGACCGTTCCGGCCTCAAGTCGCTGTGGAGCCCGAGCGTACGCTGGACCGAAGTGACAGAGGAGGGCTTCGCCGGTGGTGAAGTGATTCCGCAGAGCTACAACGGCTCCCAGCAAAGCCTCGACCTGTTGCGCAACAACGTGCTCAAGTCCGGTCAGGTCGGGCGTCTGGTGGCCAACGACTTCAAGTCGAGCATTGTCGATATCCCGCTGCTGGAGTCCTACCCGGACCCGCAGGACCAAGGCAAGTTGCTGGCGCTGGACTATCGCAAGTTCTCTCACGAACTCGAAGACAAGATCCGCAACAAATTCGAAGCCCAGAACCCCAACGTGCAGATCCACATCGTCGGTTTCGCCAAGAAAGTCGGCGACCTGATCGATGGGCTGGTCATGGTGGTGATGTTCTTCGGCGTCGCCTTCATCATCACGTTGATCCTGCTCTACTGGTTCACCAACTGCATGCGCAGCACCGTGGCGGTGTTGAGCACCACGTTGGTGGCGGTGGTCTGGCAGCTGGGCTTGATGCACTTCTTTGGCTTCGGGCTCGATCCCTACTCGATGCTGGTGCCGTTCCTGATCTTCGCCATCGGTATTTCCCACGGTGTGCAGAAGATCAACGGTATTGCCTTGCAGTCCAGCGAGGCAGACAACGCCTTGACTGCGGCGCGGCGCACGTTCCGTCAGCTGTTCCTGCCAGGGATGATTGCGATCCTGGCGGATGCGGTGGGTTTCATCACGCTGCTGATCATCGACATCGGCGTAATTCGTGAACTGGCCATCGGCGCGTCCATCGGCGTGGCGGTGATCGTGTTCACCAACCTGATCCTGCTGCCGGTGGCGATTTCCTACGTTGGTATCAGCAAACGCGCCGTTGAACGCAGCAAGAAAGACGCGCACCGCGAACACCCGTTCTGGCGTCTGCTGTCTAACTTTGCCAGCCCGAAAGTGGCGCCGGTGTCCATTGTGCTCGCCTTGCTGGCCTTCGGCGGCGGCCTCTGGTACAGCCAGAACCTGAAAATCGGTGACCTGGATCAGGGCGCTCCGGAACTGCGTCCGGACTCGCGCTACAACAAGGACAACAACTTCATCATCAGCAATTACTCCACCAGTTCCGATGTGTTGGTGGTGATGGTCAAGACCAAGTCTGAAGGGTGCTCGCGCTACGAAGCCATGGCGCCGATCGACGAGCTGATGTGGAAGATGCAGAACACCGAGGGCGTGCAGTCGGCGATCTCGCTGGTGACCGTATCCAAGCAGATGATCAAGGGCATGAACGAAGGCAACCTGAAATGGGAAACCCTGTCGCGTAACCCGGACGTGCTGAACAACTCGATCGCTCGGGCTGATGGTCTGTACAACAACAGTTGCTCCCTGGCGCCGGTGCTGGTGTTCCTCAACGATCACAAGGCCGCCACGCTGGATCGCGCCGTGCATGCGGTGCAAGACTTCGCCAAGGAGAACAACAAGGAAGGTCTGGAATTCATCCTTGCCGCCGGTAACGCCGGGATCGAGGCCGCCACCAACGAGGTGATCAAGGAGTCCGAGCTGACCATCCTGATCCTGGTGTACATCTGCGTGGCGACCATGTGCATGATCACCTTCCGTTCATGGGCGGCGACGTTGTGTATCGTGCTGCCGCTGGTCCTGACTTCGGTACTCGGTAACGCCCTCATGGCCTTCATGGGCATCGGCGTGAAAGTCGCAACCCTACCGGTTGTGGCGCTCGGGGTGGGGATTGGCGTGGATTACGGCATCTACATCTACAGCCGTCTGGAAAGCTTCCTGCGTGCCGGTCTGCCGTTGCAAGAGGCGTACTACCAGACGCTGAAGTCCACCGGTAAAGCCGTGCTGTTCACCGGCCTGTGCCTGGCGATCGGCGTGTGCACCTGGATCTTCTCTGCCATCAAGTTCCAGGCCGACATGGGCCTGATGCTGACTTTCATGCTGCTGTGGAACATGTTCGGTGCGCTGTGGCTGCTGCCGGCGCTGGCGCGTTTCCTGATCAAACCGGAGAAACTGGCGGGGCAGAAGGGCAATTCGTTGTTTGCTCACTGATCCCAGGCTGAAATAGAAAAGCCGCAACCCAGGTTGCGGCTTTTTTATTCGAAGATCAAAAGATCGCAGGCTTCGCCAGCTCCTACAGGGACCGCGTGCACCGTTGAATTGCGGGTGTACTCGGGCAACGTAGGAGCTGGCGAAGCCTGCGATCTTTTGACTTTGCTTTTATGAAAGGTCGGTACCCAGCACCGCATTCAACGCACTGCGCGCATCATCCAACTGCACCAACGTCGCATGCCGCGCACCCAGCGCATCCCGGTTCTCGATCGCCGTCAGAATCGCCTTGTGCCGGGGCAATGCCAGTTCATGCAGGTTCGGTCGCTGGTTGGAATGCTTCAAGGCTTCGGCAATCGCCACCGACAGCATGTTGCACAGGTTGGCCAGCAAGTCGTTATGGGTCGCATCGGCGATCCGGCTATGGAAATCCAGGTCCGGTTGCAAGAGCGCGTCGGGGGTCGGTGCGGCTTCCATACGTTGGTAGGCTTCACCGATGGAGGCGATGTCATCGTCCGTGGCGAACTGCGCAGCGAGGGCGGCTGCAGCGGGTTCGATGATGCTGCGCACGCTGGTCAGCAAATCGAAGAATTCATTTTGCGGGCTGCTTTGCATCAGCCAATGCAGCACATCGGGATCGAGCATGTGCCATTCCTTGCGCTGCTTGACCACCGTGCCCACTCGCGGACGGGAATACACCAGACCCTTGGCGACCAAAACCCGGGTGGCTTCGCGCAGGACTGGCCGGCTGACCGCGTACTCCTCGCACAACAGGGCTTCGGCGGGCAGTTTGTCACACGGCTTGAAGCGTCCGGAAACGATCTGCATGCCCAGTTCCTGGACGATGCGCGAGTGCATGCTTTTGCGGTCGGAGGGTTTGCGGTAATCCATGGGGAACGGCGCGATCCTGTGCGATGGGGTGCCGCGCATGATAACAGGCGCGAGCGGCGGGCGATCCAGCCCTTGAAAAGATCGCAGGCTGCGCCAGCTCCTACACCGACCGAGTACGTCGAAAATTCCCCGTCGTACCGGACCCCGTAGGAGTTGCCGAAGGCTGCGATCTTTTGCTTTTAATGGGAATGGCGCGGTACTTCAGAACCGCGGCAACCCACCAGGAAGTCGAAATCGCAACCCTGATCCGCCTGTAACACATGATCAATGTACAGCTGACGATAGCCACCCACGATCAATTGCTGTGGTGGCTGCAGATCAGCCATGCGCGCCGCCAGTTCGGCGTCGGGAATGTCCAGGTGCAGACGACCGTTGGCGCAGTCGAGTTCGATCCAGTCACCTTCCTTCACGGTCGCCAAAGGTCCGCCAGCGGCCGCTTCCGGAGCCACGTGCAGAACGACAGTGCCGTACGCCGTGCCGCTCATGCGCGCATCGGAAATACGCACCATGTCCGTCACGCCCTGAGCCAGCAACTTGGCCGGCAAGCCCATGTTGCCGACTTCGGCCATGCCCGGATAACCCTTCGGACCGCAGTTTTTCATCACCAGAATCGAGTTGGCATCCACCTCCAGCTCCGGATCGTTGATCCGCGCCTTGTACATGTCGAAGTTCTCGAACACCACCGCACGCCCGCGATGTTGCATCAGTTCGGCGCTGGCGGCTGAAGGCTTGAGCACCGCACCCAGTGGTGCGAGGTTGCCGCGCAACACACAAATGCCGCCGTCGGCACGGATCGGGTTGTCGAGGGTGCGGATCACTTCGTCCTGACCATAGATCGGCGCATCTTTGGTGTTCTCGCCGAGGGTCTTGCCGTTGACGGTCAGTGCATTCGGATGCGGAATCAGGTTGGCTTCACCCAGACGACGCAGCACCGCTGGCAGGCCACCTGCATAGTAGAACTCTTCCATCAGGAAACGCCCGGACGGTTGCAGGTCGACGATGGTCGGCATGCCGCGACCGATGCGGGTCCAGTCATCCAGGTCCAGCTCGACACCGATGCGCCCGGCAATGGCTTTCAAATGGATCACGGCGTTGGTCGAACCACCGATGGCAGCGTTCACGCGAATGGCGTTTTCGAAGGCTTCTTTGGTGAGGATTTTCGACAGCTTCAAGTCTTCGCGAACCATCTCCACCGCGCGCATGCCGGACATGTGCGCCAGCACATACCGACGCGCATCGACGGCAGGAATCGCCGCGTTGTGGGGCAGGGAAGTGCCCAGTGCTTCAGCCATGCAGGCCATGGTCGACGCGGTGCCCATGGTGTTGCACGTACCGGCCGAGCGGGACATGCCACCCTCGGCCGCGAGGAAATCGTCGATGGTGATGGTACCGGCTTTCACCTGCTCACTGAGCTGCCAGACCACGGTGCCCGAACCAATGTCCTGGCCCTTGTGCTTGCCATTGAGCATTGGCCCGCCGGTGACGACGATCGCCGGCACGTCGCAACTGGCCGCGCCCATCAACAACGCCGGGGTGGTTTTGTCGCAGCCGGTCAGCAGCACAACACCGTCAATCGGGTTGCCGCGAATTGCTTCTTCGACGTCCATGCTCGCCAGGTTGCGGGTGAGCATGGCGGTCGGACGCAGGTTCGACTCGCCGTTGGAGAACACCGGGAATTCCACGGGAAAGCCCCCAGCCTCGATCACCCCACGTTTGACGTGCTCCGCAATCTGGCGGAAATGCGCGTTGCACGGGGTCAGTTCCGACCAGGTGTTGCAGATGCCGATGATCGGCTTGCCGTGGAACTGGTGGTCGGCGATGCCCTGATTCTTCATCCAGCTGCGGTACATGAAGCCGTTCTTGTCGGCAGTGCCAAACCATTGGGCGGAGCGCAGGGTGGGTTTCTTATCAGACATGATCGGCTCTCTTATTGTATGACTATATTGTTCGTGATGAGGCGTAACATAAACGCAAATCCGCCTGTTTGGAAGTATTGTTGCGTAAATAGTATTACTATATAGTCCGTATCAACGGAGGGATTGCCCTGGCGGTTTTCCGCGAGAGGCGTCCCCCGAGGTTCTATAACAACAACAATTGGAGACCGATCTCATGAGCCAGGAACTGCGGCTTATTCGTCGCATCACGCTGAAACTGATTCCCTTCCTGATCCTGCTGTACCTGATCGCCTATGTGGATCGCTCCGCCGTAGGCTTCGCCAAATTGCACATGGGCGCCGACCTCGGCATCGGTGACGCCGCTTACGGGCTGGGTGCCGGGCTGTTTTTCATTGGCTATTTCCTGCTGGAAATCCCCAGCAACCTGATGCTCGAACGCTTTGGCGCGCGACGCTGGTTTGCGCGAATCATGGTCACCTGGGGCGCCATCACCATCGGTATGGCCTTCGTCCAGGGGCCGCACAGTTTCTATGTGATGCGCTTTCTGCTCGGCGCGGCGGAAGCCGGGTTCTTCCCAGGCGTTCTCTACTACATCACCCAGTGGTTCCCGGTGCGCCATCGCGGCAAGATCCTCGGGTTGTTCATCCTTTCCCAACCCATCGCCATGTTGATCACCGGCCCGGTGTCCGGCGGTCTGCTCGGCATGGACGGCATTCTTGGCCTGCACGGCTGGCAGTGGCTGTTCATCGTCATCGGCGCTCCGGCGATCCTGTTGACCTGGCCGGTGCTGCGTTACTTGCCGGACGGTCCGAAGCAAGTGAAATGGATGGACCAGGCCGAAAAGGACTGGCTGACCGGCGAACTGAAAAAGGATCTTGAGGAATACGGCCAGACCCGCCACGGCAATCCGTTGCACGCCCTCAAGGACAAACGCGTGTTGCTGCTGGCGCTGTTCTATCTTCCGGTGACCCTGAGCATCTACGGCCTGGGCTTGTGGTTGCCGACCCTGATCAAGCAGTTCGGTGGCACGGATCTTGTCACTGGTTTCGTGTCGTCGGTGCCGTACATCTTCGGGATCATCGGTTTGCTGATCATTCCGCGCAGTTCCGACCGCTTGAATGATCGCTACGGCCACCTGGCAGTGCTTTACGTGTTGGGTGCCATCGGCCTGTTCCTCAGCGCCTGGCTGACAGTCCCGGTGCTGCAACTGGCGGCGTTGTGCCTGGTGGCCTTCGCGCTGTTTTCCTGCACCGCGGTGTTCTGGACCTTGCCGGGCCGCTTCTTTGCCGGCGCCAGTGCGGCGGCCGGAATCGCCTTGATCAACTCCGTGGGCAACCTTGGCGGCTACATCGGCCCGTTCGTGATCGGCGCGCTGAAGGAATACACCGGCAACCTGGCCTCGGGCCTGTATTTCCTTTCGGGTGTGATGGTGTTCGGGTTGGTGTTGACCGGTGTGGTCTATCGCCTGTTGGAACGCAAGCACGTACTGCCGGCCGACCAGTTCGCTGCCAGCGCCCGTGGCGCTACCCGCACCTGACACACATTTTGTGATGCCCACCCTCCCTGTGGGAGCGAGCTTGCTCGCGATGAGGCCGGCACATCCAACATTAATGTTGCCTGTCAGTCTGCTATCGCGAGCAAGCTCGCTCCCACAGGGACCGGTGGTGTTTTGAATAACAGGAGAAAAATCATGCATTTAGTTCAGTTCGAATTGAGTAACGGCGAGCGCCGGGTGGGCGTGGTCGAGGACGGTCTGGTGCGCGAAGTGCAGGACGCGCGCACGGTTCGCGACCTGGCGTTGGCCGCGATCGAGGCCGGCGTCAATCTTGAGCAGCAGGTGAAAACCCTGGGCCTGGGCATCAGCCATGACTATGCAGAACTGTTGGCCAAGCTGCGTATCCTGCCGCCGTTGGATCACCCGGACCCGGCGCACATGCTGGTCAGCGGTACGGGCCTGACCCATTTGGGCAGCGCGTCGGCACGGGACAAGATGCATCAGCAAGTCGGTGACGAAGCGGCGATGACCGACACCATGCGCATCTTCAAATGGGGCGTGGAGGGCGGCAAACCGACGGCGGGGCAGGCCGGTGTACAACCGGAATGGTTTTACAAGGGCGACGGCAGCATCGTCGTACGTCCCGGCCAACCGTTTCCGCTGCCACCGTTCGCCGAAGACGCGGGGGAGGAACCGGAGCTCAGCGGGCTCTACGTCATCGGTCTAGACGGCAAACCGTATCGACTCGGTTTTGCCGTGGGCAACGAGTTCTCCGATCACGTAATGGAACGCAAAAATTACCTGTACCTGGCCCATTCCAAACTGCGCAGTTGCAGTTATGGCCCGGAACTTCGGGTCGGTGAACTGCCGGAGCATCTGGCAGGCACCAGCCGCATCCTGCGTGACGGTGAAGTGCTGTGGCAGAACGAGTTTCTCAGTGGCGAGGCCAACATGTGCCACAGCCTGGAAAACCTCGAGTACCACCATTTCAAGTACAGCCAGTTCCTGCGTCCGGGCGATGTGCACATTCACTTCTTCGGCACCGCGACCCTGTCCTTTGCCGACGGCATTCGCACCCAGCCGGGTGACGTGTTCGAGATCAGCCAGGCCGAGTTCGGTGCACCGTTGATCAACGGGATTGCACCGGTTGAAGCAGCGTTCGAGGCCGGCACCGTTGGCACCCTTTAAGGAGATAGGCATGACCCAGATTCTTGGTCACAACTACATCGGCGGTCAGCGCAGTGCTGCCGGCGAAATCGTCGTCAAAAGCGTTGATGCCAACACGGGCGAAAACCTGCCTTACAGTTTCCACCAGGCCACCCTTGAAGAAGTCGACGCCGCCGCCAAGGCTGCCGCCGCGGCTCATCCGACGTATCGGAGCCTGAGCGCCGAACGTCGGGCGCAATTTCTCGACGCGATTGCCGACGAACTGGACGCGCTGGGCGATGACTTTGTTGCGCTGGTCTGCCGCGAAACCGCGCTGCCCACCGCACGGATTCAAGGCGAGCGCGGTCGCACCAGCGGTCAGATGCGCCTGTTCGCCAAAGTGATGCGTCGCGGTGATTTCTACGGTGCGCGGATTGATCGGGCATTGCCCGAGCGCAAACCGTTGCCGCGTCCGGACTTGCGTCAGTACCGCATCGGCCTCGGGCCGGTCGCGGTGTTTGGCGCCAGTAACTTTCCGTTGGCATTCTCCACGGCAGGCGGTGACACCGCGTCGGCGTTGGCCGCCGGTTGCCCGGTGGTGTTCAAGGCTCACAGCGGTCATATGGCCACAGCCGAACTCGTGGCCGACGCGATCATCCGCGCCGCAGAAAAAACCGGCATGCCGGCTGGCGTGTTCAACATGATCTACGGCGGTGGGGTTGGCGAAGCGCTGGTCAAGCATCCGGCGATTCAGGCGGTAGGCTTTACCGGTTCGTTGAAGGGCGGTCGTGCGTTGTGTGACATGGCCGCTGCACGGGCGCAGCCCATTCCGGTGTTCGCCGAGATGTCGAGCATCAACCCGGTGATCGTGTTGCCGCAGGCGCTGCAAGTTCGCGCCGAATCGGTCGCTCGCGACCTGACCGCTTCGGTGGTTCAGGGCTGCGGTCAGTTCTGCACCAATCCCGGTTTGGTGATCGGTATTCGTTCACCGCAATTCAGTGCGTTTGTGCAGCAGGTCGCCGGGCTGATGGGCGATCAACCGGCGCAAACCATGCTCAATGCCGGAACCTTGAGCAGCTATGGCAAAGGCCTGCAAAAACTCCTCGCTCACCCCGGCATCGAGCATCTGGCCGGCAGTCCGCAACAAGGCAATCAGGCGCAACCGCAGCTGTTCAAGGCCGATGTCAGCCTGTTGATCAATGGCGATGACGTGCTACAGGAAGAAGTGTTCGGCCCGACCACAGTGTTCGTCGAGGTCGCCGATCAGGCGCAACTCAGCGCCGCGTTGAACGGCCTGCACGGGCAACTGACGGCGACGATCATTGGCGAGCCGGCAGACTTCGAGCAGTTCGCTGAGCTGACGCCGTTGCTGGAACAGAAGGTCGGACGGATCCTGCTCAACGGCTATCCGACCGGCGTGGAAGTCTGCGATTCGATGGTCCATGGCGGGCCGTATCCGGCAACTTCCGATGCGCGCGGCACGTCGGTCGGCACCTTGGCCATCGACCGTTTCCTGCGCCCGGTGTGCTTCCAGAACTACCCCGACAGCCTGCTACCGGATGCCTTGAAGAATGGCAATCCGCTGCGTATTCAGCGATTAGTGGACGGCCAACCGTCCCGCGAAGCCCTCTAACGGCGAGCACAATCCCCTGTGGGAGAGAGCTTGCTCGCGATGAGTCCCTGTCAATCACATCAATGTTGAATGACACACCGCCATCGCGAGCAAGCTCGCTCCCACATTGGACTGGGGCGCAATGAGCTATCATTGCGTCTTTCCCATTCAAAGATTGACTGCCATGACTGCCCCAACCGACACCTTGCTCTCCACCCTCGAACACTGCGATATGGTGGAAATCGACGGGCTGCACGCCTTCGAATTCTCCCTCGATGAAGACGATAACCTGCACATCGAATGCTTGGACGGTCGTGTGTCCAAGCACTGGGAGTTCACCCCGGCCGAAGTCGAGGCCGCGACCTTCGATCCAACCCTGCAAAGCTGGCTGATCACCGGCAGTTCCGGTGAGCACCGGTTAGTGTGCATGGCCGCGTTCCGCGGTGATGACGACGAGGAAGAAGCGAATGAGGATGCGTAAGCTCTGGCCACTGTTGATGGCCGGCAGCGTCGGCGCGATGGGTTTTCAGGTTGCGTCGGCCGACGACTATCAGTTGCTGGTCGGTTCCTATACAGCGGGTCAGAGCCAGGGGATTTATCGCCTGAACTTCGACGCCGCCACCGGGCAGATCGACGCCAAACCGCTGCAAGTGGTCAAAAGCGAAAACCCATCCTGGCTGACTCTGTCCAAGGATCAGCGTCACCTGTTCGTGGTCAACGAAAACGGCCCGGGACAGACTGATCCGGTAGGGCGCGTCAGCAGTTATGCGATCGATCCCAAAACCCATGAACTGAGCCTGATCAATCAGGTGCAAAGCCTGGGCAACGAGCCGACTCATTCGAGCCTCGGCTTTGAAGCCAGTCACCTGTTTGTCAGCAACTATTCGGTGGCTGAAGATCCGGGCGGCACGCTGGCAGTATTGCCGGTGGGCGCCGATGGCATGCTCAAACCCGTGGTGCAGATGAGCAGCCATCCATCAAGCCGGGTCAATCCCGAGCGGCAGATGTCGGCGCACGTGCATTCAACGGTTTCGTCGCCGGACGGCCAGTATGTGTTCTCCAATGACTTGGGCGCCGACAAGATCTTTGCCTACCGCTTCGACCCCAAGGCCAACCCGGAGCTGCCCTTGACCGCCGCTACACCGGCGTCATTCCAGTTGCCACCCGGCAGCGGTCCGCGTCATCTGCTGTTCAGCGCCGATGGCAAGCACGCGTGGCTGACCATGGAAATGAGCGCGCAGGTTGCGGTGTTCGATTACAAGGACGGCAAACTTGAGCAAACGCAGATGGTCGAGTTGGCGACGGGTCAACCCGTTTCAGACAAGGCAGCCGCTGCGCTTCACGCGTCGCGCGATGGCAAGTTCCTCTACGTCAGCAACCGTGGCACCGCCAATCAGCTGCTGGTGTTTTCCATCGATCCTGCGACCGGGCACCTCAAGGAACTGCAGCGCCGTTCCGTTGAGGGTGATCACCCGCGTGAGTTCAGCCTCGATCCGAGCGGCAAGTTCTTGTTGATCGCGAATCAGAAAAGCAACCAGATTGTCGTCGTCGAGCGCGATTCAAAGACAGGCCTGCTGGGTAAAACCGTGCAAAAACTGCCGATGGATGCCCCGAGCGACCTCAAGTTCATGGTGCGTCAATAGGCCGCAGGCCCCGGTTGATGGGGCCTGCATCCTTCTATTAATGACGCTGATATCTGCTAATGCTACAAAAGATTTCAAGGCGCCAACCTCGAAGGTTAAGTTTGCTTCACGGCCCCACCGGGCAAGCAAGCCAACTGAATCCGAGGAACACCGCCATGAACTTCAATCTCTTCTCCGTAATCGCCGCTTCCGCTATCTCTGCCACCGTTGCGTTGCCAGCCAGCGCCAACGTTGAAATCAGCGACAAAAAATCCCACGCCCAAAGCTACACCCAGAAATACCTGCAACAGAGTGCCAACTTTTACGCGGCTCTGGATCACAAGACCCAAGCCTGAAATTGGAACCCTGCACCCTTTATGCAGGAGCGAAGTCACTTGCGCCGATCGAGCTGAAAAGCTTCGAGAGACCTGAGTGATGTCGCTCCTGCATAACGCGTTTACGACAGCATCATATTGCTATCAATGTATTCCTTGATATCACATAGCCATAAGTTTAAATTTGACGCTGATTTTTTGACTCCTTCTCATGATAAGGATCGACAGCATGGCAATGCGTCTGGCCGTGGTTCTTCTGTTTCTCTATTCCACCCCCATTCTTTCGGCTGCCCAGCCCGTTCCAGACGAGCCGGATGCGGCACGCGAACGCTTGATGAGTTTTATTGAAGACTGAGATAGTTTGGCTTAATGATTAACGAAGCTGATGGTTACTATGGATAACCCTGAGTGGTTACCACCGCTTTTTTGATCGACTCTGTGGGCATCCAAACATGCCTGCGGAGAACATCATGGCCAGCGCAATCATCACTTCTGCCAAATACGGCGCCTACCTGGCTATCGGTCTTTACGTGGCCATGGTGCTGGTTTTCAGCCTCTCGCCTCAATCGCAACAGACCCTCGATGCGCCGATTCAAGTCGCTCATCCCGGCATCCAGTTTGAATACCGTTCGCAAAACGCGATGGTCGATCAGGCTGAACTCGCAGGAGTCGCCGGGGCATGAAAGGGCACAGACTTTGGGTCATCGCCTTCCTGGCATTCATGACCAATGGATCTTCCTTGCTGGGGATCGGACAGGGCTCGGCGGGGTCGGTGGCGCGGACTATCGAAGCCAATCACAACCTTGCTCGTAACATTGAAACCGCGAAAGCCCTGGGGCTGCTGGCCGGCAATCCGCCGATCAAACGCCAAGGCAGTTTTTTCGGGCCGTTCCAGGTGGATTGCTCGGCGCTGGAGATGTGTGAAGTGTTGGCGTGAGTCGCCAGTCAATGCGGTCAATTGTGGCGAGGGGATTTATCCCCGTTCGGCTGCGAAGCAGTCGTAAGTCGGCGAGACTCAGTCTACTTGAATGGACGCTGGGGGCCGCTTCGCGACCCAACGGGGATAAATCCCCTCGCCACAGGTTTTTTGCCCCTTTAGGATCGGTTACTTCTTCATGATTGATGTGAACAGGACTGATTCCAAAAACCGCTGCAACCAGGCCTGCAAACGGTGATAGGGCGACTGCCCAAACCACTCGCGATCCACATGGGCGAATTGCCGCACGAACGGCATCAGCGCCACATCCGCCAGACTCGGATGCTCGGCCAACAAGTAGTCGCGTCCCACCAGCAACTCATCGAGCCTGCGCAAAAACACCTCGCCCTCGGCTCGATAAACCGTCATCGGCTGCTCGGGGTATCGCTCGGCGTACTTGTAGCGATTCAGGTGCACCTTGAACACCTGATCGTTTTCTTCGATCAGCCCAGCGATGAGTTGCTGCCCGACAGGATCATCCTTGAGCAACCAATCCTGTGGATCGCTCTGCGCCAACGCCCAGTGCATGATCGCTAGGCTTTCATCGATCACCTGACCGTCGACGCTCAGCACCGGCACCGTGCCTTTGCTCGACAGCGCCAGCATTTCGGCAGGTTTGGCCTTCAGGCTGACCTCGACAATATTCACCGCAACGCCGGAGTAGCGCAGGGCCATGCGCGCCCGCATCGCGTAGGGGCAGCGGCGGAAGGAATACAGCGTATTCATTTCACCTCCAGCGTGCTCAGGCCGTTGCCCTGACGGCGGACCTGAATCTGCACCGGAATCCGTTCATGCATTTCCTGCACGTGTGAAATCACCGCGACTTTTCGTCCCTGCGCTTGCAAGCCGTCGAGAGCATCCATGGCCAGTTGCAGGGATTCCGGATCGAGGCTGCCGAAGCCTTCGTCGATGAACAACGATTCGATTTTCAGCGTGCTCGATGCCATCGATGCCAAGCCCAAGGCCAGAGCCAGCGACACCAGGAACGTCTCGCCGCCGGACAACGAATGCACCGAACGCAGTTCATCACCCATCTCGGTGTCCATCACCAACAACCCGAGCATGCTGCCGCCACGTTTGAGGCGATAGCGCCGCACCAGTTGCCGTAACTGAACGTTGGCGTGATGCACCAGCAGGTCGAGGTTGTAGGCCTGGGCGATCTTGCGGAAGGTGTCGCCCGTGGCCGAACCAATCAGTGCATTCAAACGTGCCCAGCGCTGGTATTCGGTGTAAGCGTCGGCGATCTGCTGCGCGAGGGCCTGATTGGCGTTTTGCCGGCGCTGATCCTCGGCCTGTTCGGCGCGCAGTTCGGCGCAACGGTGTTCGCTGGCGGTGAACAGGTTTTGCAGCTCGGCAAGCGCCGTCGCCAGCTGTTCGAAGTCGAGATTGCCGTTGTGCTGTGCTTGATGATTGAGCAGACGCTGATCGCGTTCCTGCAACAGGACCTTGGTTTGTTCGATGGCTTTTTCGCTTTGCTGCAATTGCTGACGCAGTTCGCTGACCTGCTGGTCGTCGACACTCAGCAGATCTTCCAGGCCACCGTCATCCAGTTCCGGATGCAATGCGCGCCAGTCGGCAATCTTGCCGCTCAGCTCGCGATCTTCGGTGTCCAGTGCCTGCGAGCGTTCCTGCTGGGCCTTGAGTTCGGCACTCAGCTGCACCAGCCGCGTACGCACGGTTTGCAGTTCCTGATTGGCCGTCGCTTCGGCATTGCGCGCCTGTTCGACGGCTTGATCCAATTGCTGCTGCCACTGCTCGGCGCTGGCGTGTTTGCCGAGCAATTGCGTGAGTTTTTGCTGGCAGGCCTGTTGCTGGTTGGCGAGGGCGGTGAACTGCTGGCGGGCCGTTTCCAACTGCTGGAGGCGAGTGAGTTGGCGGTCCTGTTCTTTCTCCAGCGTCTGCTGCCGTTGTTGCTGTTCGCTGAGTTCATCGCGTTGCTGATCGAGTTGTTCCAGACGCTGGGTGATCTGCCGGTCCAGTTGCATGAAGGTCGTGGCCGGTTCGTTGCGCAGCGCTTGCAGCGTGTCGGCCGGGAGCAGGCTGCTGAACGCCGTCAACTCCTCGTCCAGACGCTGGCGATCACTGCTCAACTCCCGTTGCTGGTTGGCCAGGTGCTGGGTAGCTTGCTGGCTCGCCGCTTCAGCGCTACGCAGTTGCTGTTGAAGGCGCGCGGCGTCCTGTTGCAGGGTGAGCAGGGCGGTCTGCCGTTGTTCGTCCTGAGTGATGCTTTGGTTCAACTGGTTGTTTTGCTGCACCAGCCAGACATCGCGTTTGAGCGCATCCTGCGTGAGCAGCTGCGCAGACAACGGATGTGCTTCAAGGCTCGGCGCCAGGCTCTGTTGCTGAGTCGCGAGGTGTTCTTGTTGTTGCAGCAACTCCTTTTGCTGCGCAATCACACCGCCCACTTCAGCGCGCAGTTCAGTGAGTTTTTCTTTCAGCAGGTCGACGGCTTTCTGAGCACTGGCCTGTTCGCTTTCATCATGCCGGCCAAGGCTCTGCAGCAGGGCTTCGGGCTGATGATAAGGATGGTCGGGGCTGCCACAGACTGGGCACGGCTGATCGTCCTGCAACTGCTCGCGCAGTTCTTCGACGGTGGCGCTGCGGGCCAGGCGCTGGCGTTCCAGCAATTCGCGGGTGACGCTCAGGGTCTGTTCTGCGACGACCAATTCGTTCTTGGCTTTTACACCGTCCTGGGTCAGACGTTCTCGTTCTTGCTGAGCGGTCAGCTGGCGCTGCTGGAGTTCGGACGCGCGTTTGTCCAGTTCCTGCTGACTGGCCCACAGGCGCGTCAACTCTTCAAAGGCCCGCTGCTGCTTGCGGTTGTCTTGCAACAAACTACCGAGAATCTGGATCTGCTCGGCCACCGCTTCCGGTTCGGCGCCGGCCTCCTTGTACAGCACTTCAAGGCTCTGGCGCTGAGTGGACAGATCCTCGGCAGCGCGAGCGGCGCTCTGTTCCAGGGCGGCCAGTTCAGCCTGGCCCTTGTTCAGGCGATTGCCGATCAGCATCAGCTGTTGCAGGCGATCACGGTAGGCGTTCCAGGCATCGCTCAACGGCGCTAGAGGGGTGCTTTGCTCAAGCTCCCCGGCAATCCGCTGCAAACGTTCGGCGACCTGTTTCTGTTGGTCGAGCAAGCCTTGGATCGTGTTTTGGCCCTGAGTGCAGGCCAGTTCCGCCTGCTGCTTGAGGTCGGCACTGAGACTGGCGTCCTTGACCAGGCGAGCGAGGGTGCTTTGCTCTTCGAAGGCCTGACGCAACAGTGGAGCGCTGGTGGTGTGTTGGCCTTGGGCTTCGCCCCGTGCGGTCTGCGCAGCGCTCAGGCTGTGTTCGAGTTGCGTCTGGCGCTCGTTCAGTTTGGTTTGCTGTTGGGTATGTTGCTGAATCAGCGCGGCCAGCGGGGTGAGCTGGGCAGTGAGTTCTGTCTTGCGGGCGAACTGGTGCCGTTGCGGGGCCAGTTGCTCCAGGCGAGTCAGCTTCAAACGTTCGCCGGCCAGAACTTCCCAACGCTGCTGGGCCGATTGCAACTGCTCGGTGGCGCTCTGCTGCTCGTCCTGCAATTGATGCAGGTCCTTGAGCCAGGTGTGTTGCAGATCTAATTGCTTGAGCTGCGCTTGCTGGGTCTTGAGTTGTTGCTGAGCTTCGCTGAAGCGTTCATCGAGTTCTGCCCGGGCTTCCGGCGACAGCGGCGTCACGCCGGTGGCCTGGTCCTGCAGCAGCTTGTGGGTTTCGCGAGCCTCTTTGGTTTTGTCGAACGCCCGGCGACCGAGGCGCGTATAGAGCGCGGTGTCGGTGAGTTTTTCCAGCAGTTCGCTACGTTCGTTGTCGTTAGCCTTGAGAAAAGCACTGAATTCACTCTGGGCCAGCAGCACCGCGCGGGTGAATTGCTCAAAGTTCAGGCCCAGTACGGATTCGAGATGGATTTTGAATTCAACTTTCTGACTGGTCAGCAGTTGATCCAGATCGATGTCGCGCAAACTCTGACGGCTGGCTTGCAGCTTGCCGCCGGCCTTCTCGCGGGCGCGATTAGCTTCCCAGCGAGCGCGGTAGCGACGGCCATCGATGCCAACGAAATCTACTTCGGCATAACCTTCACCGGTGCCGCGACGCAGCAGCGTGCGGGGGTCGCCAGTGCTGATCTCGCCGTCGGCGTCTGGCGCTTTGGCAGACACCTGAGCATTGCTAAGCCGAGGCACAGCACCGAACAGCGCCAGGCACAAGGCGTCGAGCAAGGTGCTTTTACCGGCGCCGGTCGGCCCGGTGATCGCGAACAGACCGGCGCTGGCCAGCGGCTCAGCGGTAAAGTCGATTTCAAAGGGCCCGGCCAGTGAGGCGAGGTTTTTCAGGCGGATCGCGAGGATCTTCATAGTTGTTCGCTCTCCATCTGCACGTCTTGCAACAGCTCGGCGAAGTCCTTGAGGGTTTGCTCGTCGACCTCGCTGCCGTAGTTGTCCTGCCAGGCGCGGCTGAACAGTTCCTGAGGCGAGAGCTGGTCGAGTTCAATCAAGGTCGTGCCGTCATCGACGCCATCGCGGCTGCCGTTGCCGACGTATTCAGCGGCGATTCGCACCAGACGCACGGCTTTGCCTTGCAGGGCGGTTTCCACTTGATAACGCAAGTCGGGTTGCGGCTCATCGAGGCGCACCCGAACTTCCAGCCACGGCTGGCGCTGGATATCGGCCAGCAGGTCGATGTTCGGCAGGTCGGCCAGTTGCAGCAGGATTTCCGCCAGTGGCGCGGGACCGATGCGTTGCAGATTCACAGCCCGGGGGATCAGTTTGGGTTCGACGCTGACCAGGGTTTCGCCGTCGAGTTTGATGTCGAGAATCTGGTGCTGATAGCCAATCTCGGAGAACGACAGCGGAATTGGCGAGCCGCTGTAGCGGATACGCTCTTCACCATTGACCTTCTGCGGCTTGTGCAAATGACCGAGGGCGACGTAACTGATGCTCGGCCCGAACAGGCTGGCGGGCAGCGCTTCGGCGTTACCGATGATCAGGCTGCGCTCGGAGTCTTCCGACACCGAACCGCCGGCCATGTGCGCGTGGCTGATAGCGATCAGCGCCTGGCCCCGCTTGCGTTTGGCATTAGCCGCTTCGATCAGCCATTCGTGAACCTGACCGATACCGCGCAGGTAGTTGTCGCCCAAGTGCGCGCCGGTCACTTCTGCCGGTCGCAGGAACGGCAGCGCCAGGCACCAGGCGACGGTTTTGCCTTTGGCATCCGGCAATGGCAGCAGCAGGCGCTCGGCGTCGAGTTGACCATCATCCAGCCACAGCACACGGCCCAAAGCGTGGGTGCGCAAACGGCGCATCAACGGCGCGGGCAGTTCGATGCGAGAGCCGGAATCGTGGTTGCCGGCGATCATCACGATGGTCAGCTTCGGCTGTTGTTCATGGGCGCTGACGATGAAATCGTAGAGACGTTCCTGGGCTTTGACCGGTGGGTTGACCGTGTCGAAGATATCGCCGGCGATCAGCAGCACGTCTGGCTGGTCCAGCTTTAGCTGACGCAACAGCCATTCGAGAAAGCAGGCGTGTTCGAAATCGCGTTCCTGGCCGTGCAGGTTCTGCCCGAGGTGCCAGTCGGAGGTATGAAACAGACGCAAGGTGAACTCCGTAGGAAATAAGGTGATGGCCGCGAGGAAAATGATGGCGGCTAAAGGGGAGGGAGTTTACTGGCAAACACGCTGGATGTGGCCAACGCCACAACCTGTAGCAGCTGGCGAAGCCTGCGTCCGGCTGCGCAGCAGTCGTAAAATCAACAGATGCGGTGTATCAGACAAGCCATGCAAGCTGGTTCTACGACTGCTGCGCAGTCGGACGCAGGCTTCGCCAGCTGCTACATGGAGTGCGGCGACAGTGGTTATTTGGGGTAGAGCGGCGGCAGTCCACTGTCGCCCACCGGGTCCTGAACCCGCTCGGCAATCGGAATCGCCTTGATCGCCCGCCACAGATCTTCACCTTGCCAATGCTGGCCGGTTTCGCTGTAGAGCGCGCCGTTCAAGCCGTCGAGGGCGTCGGACAACGGCACAAAGCGCGCCGCCATATCGGCCAGGGTTTCCGGTTGTTGCCGGGCCCAGGCGTCGAGGGCCTGGCGGGTGGCGTGGGAGTCGTTGGCCTGACAGGCGCGCTTGAGATCGTCGAGCACGGTGCGCGGGCTTGGGCCGGTCTGCGCCGCACGCAGGATCGCCGGTTGCCAGCGGGCGCGCCACCAGAGACCGAAGCCCAGCAGGGTGGTGCAGGCCAGGACCAGGGTGCTGAGTTTCCACCACCAGAGGGCTTCATTGTCGGCCGCGGAAAAGACTTTAGGGGTACCGGCCGGGGTGTCGACCATCAGGCTCGGATTGTTTGCCACTGGCAGGGTTCGGGCCGGCAGGCTGCTGTGATCCAGGTGGTCCTCGAAGGTGTTCCACCAGATCACTTCAACCGCTGGCAACTCGATTGCGCCGGCACGCGTTGGCACCAGGGCTTCACGGTCTTCGCGACTGCCGATCAGGCCTCGTTCGCTGTTCTGGTTGCCCAGCACCGGTTGATCCGGGTAGCGCCGCAAGCCGTTGACGTCGGTGGCGGGCAGCGGTGGCAATTGCGAACTGTCCAGGCCTTCAGCCTTTACCGTCAGGCTGCGGGTCAACGAATCACCCACCTGCGCATGATCCGGTTCCGGGTTCCAGCTTTCGCTCAGGCTGAGGCTACGGGCCGGCAGCCATGGCATGTCGGCCGGGTAGGTGATGGGTTTGGCTTTGACCGTCAGCAGAATCTCGGCGGAGCTGACCCGCATCAGTTTGCCGGATTTCGGTGCCTGCGTGGCGGCGTCCTGGGCGGGTTGTGCGTCCACGAGTGCGGCATTGAATATCTGCGGCGGAATGATCAACTCACCGCTGTGTTGCGGGTAGATCGCGTAGCGCATCTCGATCACGCCGTGGCGCAGGCCATTGATGTCTTTCTCGTAGGTGCGCGCCTCGCCCAGTTGCTCGATGCGCACATCGGGGATCTGCAAAGGGGGCAGGCTGCTGTCGTCGTACAGCGACACCGAATGGTAGATGCGTAAGGTCAGGATCGCCTGGGCCTGCACGTACACGCTGTTTTGATCGAGGCTGGCGTCGATGAACACCGGGGCCCGTTTGGTCGGGCTGTCCTGGGTTTCGGTTTCGACCACTTGCACGGTGATTGGCTGGCTCTGCACGTCACCCAGTTGCAGTGACGGAATCACCACGCTGCCGTTCTGCCGAGGCAGCAGGGTGATGATCCAGCGGGTGGTCGCACGGTTGTCGCCGTTCAGGGTGGTCAACTGGTTGACCTGGCGGGTGCCGCGCACTTCGAACAGCGGCTCCAGCGGTGTCAGATCAGGCTTGCCGAACTGCGTCACGTCGTTGGATTCCAGGGTCAGTTCAATCGTCTCGCCGCTGTTCAGGCGACTGCGATCCACACTGGCGACCAGCCCCGCAGCCTGGGCCTGAACAGTCCAGATCAGCAGTGCGAGCAAGAAAGTGGTGAAGCGGGTCATCGAGTTTTTCCCTGATCCTGATGTTGTTGCTGTTCGTACCAGAATTTGCGTCTGAGCAATTCACCCGGATCATCCGGGATCTTGCGCAGCCATTGCTCCAGCGCCTGGCGCCGTTCACCATCGATGCTGTCGCTGGCCGGACGCATCGGTGGTCGGGTGCTGTCTTCATCCCCCAGTTCGCTGCCCGGGACTTCATTGGTGCCGGGTTTCGATGGCGTTTTGCTCTGTTGGTCGGAGTCCGTCGTGGTTTGTTGGCTGTCGGTTTTCGGTTCGCCATTATCCGACGGTTGCGTGGCCGCGCCCGGCGGCGGTTCTTGCGTGGGGGGCTCGGTCTCGTTGCCGGCGTTTTTGTCCGGTGCAACGGGCGGTGGAGTGTTTTTCTGCTTGAGCAGACTTTCCACCAGCGCTTTGTTGGTCAGGGCCGGACGCAAATCCGGTTGACGCTCCAGCGCCTGTTCGTAGGCATCCAGCGCGGCTTCCAGCTCGCCGCTTTTGGCCAGGGCGTTGCCACGATTGTAGTGGGCGTGGGCGTCGCTGCCTTCGGCGAACCGCTGGGCGGCGCCGCTGTAGTCGCCTGCCTCGTAGAGCGCCACACCTTGCCATTGTCGATCTTCGAAATGCTGCGCAGCCTCGGCCGGGCGCTTCTGCTTGAGCAAGATCAGACCCTGTTGGTCGGGTCGCAGCCACAAATCGTTGAAGTCGAAGGCATAACTCGGTTGAGGCAGCAAAAACAGCAGTGGCAAGCAGAACAGCCAGCCGCGACGACCGGCGCACGCCGCCAGCAGCAACAATGGCAACAACAGCCAGTAACCCTGATCGGCCCACGTATCGAGGCGCAGGGTCTGGCCGTCGTTGCGTAGCGTGCGTGGTTCGTCGAGCAAGCCGAGGCCGCGCAAGTCGGCATCGTCCAGGCGCGCGTGGCGATAGCGTCCGTCCAGGTCGTTTACAAAGGCTTTCAGGCTTGGTTCGTCCAGATGTGGCACCAGAATCGCGCCCTGGTCGTCCTTCAGAAAACTGCCGTCCTCCTGGGTGATCGGCGCGCCTTCGGCAGTGCCGATACCGAGCATCAGAAATTGTGTCGACTTGCCGTCCAGCACCTGCTCAATCCCCTGGCGCTCCAGTTCGGTCAAGGTCGAACCGATCAGCAGGATCCGCCCGTCGCCGAGGGCGCCCTGATCCAGCAGGGCAAGGGCCTTGGTCACCGCCAGATCGGCGCGATGTCCTATTTGGGGCATCAGCGAAGGCTTGAGGGCATCCAATAGATTGCGGCTGGTCGACAGGTCATCCGAAAGGGGCACCAGCGTGTGAGCGCTGCCGGAGTAGACGACAATCGCAGTCTGGGCGTCGCTGCGGTTCTCCAGCAGGTCGAACAGCTTGCGCCGGGCCTGTTCCAGCCGGTTGGGTGGTACGTCGGTGGCGAGCATTTCCGGGGTCAGCTCAAGGACCACGACCAGCGGGTCGGCGGGTTTCTGGCTGGCTTGCTCGACACGTTCCCAGCTCGGCCCGAGCAGCGCCAGAACGGTCAGCACCCAGGCACATCCAAGGATGACCCACGGCAATTTACTGTCGCGACCGTTGCCACCACTGAGCAACGCTGCATGGAAGGCCGGTGGCAGAATCATTTGCCAGCGCCCGGCGCGTTTCTGCCGATGCCAGAGTTGCCAGAGCAACCAACCGAGCAATGGCAACAACAGCAACCACCAGGGGCGGAACAAGTACGGCCAGAGTGCACTCATCGGCGCCTCCGCAGACGCAGGCGTTTAAGCCGCTGGCGCCAGTCGGGCAGTTGAGTTTGCAGAAGATCCTTGGTGAACAGTCGCCGCAACGGGTTGTCCGGCCAGCGTTCGCGAACCACCAACAGCATGCTCAATAGCAATCCCATTGCCAAAGGCCAGTGGTACAACGCCTGCGCCGGGCGGGCCTGAGTTGGCTGCTGGGTCACCGGTTCCAGTTTGTCGAGGGTGTTCTTGATCGCTTGCAGCTCCTTGTCATCATGGGCGCGAAAATACTGGCCGCCCGTGGCTTCGGCGATCGCCATCAAGGAGGGTTCATCGAGGTCGAGGCTCGGGTTGACCCCCAGGAAACCCAAAGTGCCGCTTTGCTCCGGATCGGCGCCGATACCGATCGGGTAGATTTTCACGCCTTCGCTGGCTGCCAGCCGCGCAGCCGTGAGCGGGTCGATTTGGCCACCGTTGTTGGCGCCGTCAGTGACCAGAATCAGTACGCGACTTTGTGCCGGGCGTTGGCGCAGGCGTTTGAGGGCCAGGCCAATGGCATCGCCGATGGCGGTGTTCTTGCCGGCGATGCCGATCCGCGCTTCGTCGAGCCACACGCGCACCGTGTGCCGGTCGAACGTCAGCGGTGCTTGCAGATACGCCTGGCTGCCGAACAGGATCAGGCCGACGCGATCGCCGTCGCGACTCTCAAGGAAGTCACCGAGCAAGTGCTGAACCAGTGTGAGTCGACTGACGTCTTCGTCCTGCCATTGCATGTCGGGGTAATCCATCGAGCCAGACACGTCGACCGCTACCAGCAGATCGCGACCGCTGGCGGCGATGGGCAGCGGTTCGCCGAGCCATTGCGGGCGCGCCGCCGCGATCAGTAACAACAGCCACAGCAGAATGAACGGTGCCTGTTGGCGCCAGGCCGGCAGGTTGGCCCGGGCGCGGCGGCGGGCCAGGCCTTCGAGGTCGCCGAGGAAGCTGACTTTGAGTGCCGGTTCGCCACTGTCGGCGGCAGGCAGCACGACGCGCATCAGCCAGGGCAGCGGCAGCAGGGCAAAGATCCACGGCCAGGCGAACTCAAACATGTTTACGAATCCAGGTGTCGACAGCCTGCGTCAGGCCGGCGATGGCCTTGTCGTCGAGTTTGCATTCGGGTTTGTAGGCGCCTTCGACCAGCACCATCCAGCGGGTCAGGCCGGCGGCCGGGCAGCGATTGTCGAGGAATGCCAGCCATTTGCGTCCATTGAGGGTATGGCTCTGGCTGTAGGGGTAGTGGTTGCGGCACAGGCGTTTGAGCAAACCGTTGAGTTGCTGCAACCAGGCACCGGCCGGAGCGCCGTCGTAGGGTTTGGGCATCCGCGCGAGTTCTGCCAGCGCGGCAAGGCGCACCGGGTCCAGCGGTTGTTCGGCGCGCACGATCGGGCGTTTGTTCGCAAAGAAGTGCCTTGCCTTCCACAGACTGAAACCGATGAGCGGCAGTAACAACAGCAACAGCCACCAGCCCGGTGCCGGTGGCCAGAATTCGATCGGTGGCGGGGAGATCAGTGGTTGCAATTGATCGAGGCTGCTCATCGGCCTTTCCCCGGTTTCTGCGGGTTCAGGTACTCGCGCAATTGTTCAACCATCTCGCTCTGGGTGCTCAGGGGCATCAGCAATACCCGCAGCTTTTGCGCCAGCAATTCCCAGTGAGCGATGCGCGCTTCGGCCTGGGCGCGATAGGTCTGGCGCAGCTCGAAATTCAGGGTGTCGAGTTCCAGTTGCGCACCGCGTTCCGCGAAGCGTAAAAGCCCGGCGGCGGGCAGGGCGTGATCCAGCGGATCGGATACCGGCAGCAGCAACAGATCGCAATGCCGTGACAACAGGCTCAGCTGTTGTTCGGCGCCCTCGGTCAGGGTGCGTTCGTCGCAGATCACGATCACCAGGCTGCCGGGACGCAGTACTTCCCGGGCGCGACGCAGGGCAATGTTGAAGGCGTCCCGGTCCGGCTCGCTTTCCGTGTGCAGCGACTGATTGACCCGCACCAGACGGTTGAGCAATTGCAGCAGGCTCTGTTTGCTGCGTCGTGGCTTGATTTCATAGTGCTCGTTGTTGCCGAACACCAGTCCGCCGACCCGATCGTTATGACCCAGTGCGGCCCAGCCGATCAGGCTCGCGGCCTGGGCGGCGAGCACCGATTTGAACATCAGCCCCGAGCCGAAAAACAGCCGGCGACTTTGCTCGACCATGATGAAAATCGGCCGCTCGCGCTCTTCATGGAACAGCTTGGTGTGGGGTTCCTGGGTGCGGGCGGTGACGCGCCAGTCAATGCTTCGCACGTCATCGCCGGCCTGATAGACCCGCACCTGATCGAAATCCACCCCGCGCCCGCGCAGTTTGGAGTGGTGCAATCCGATCAGCGGGCTGCGCTGGCTCGGTGTGGAGAACAGTTGTACTTCACGCACGCGATGGCGCATCTCGATCAGCTCGGCGAGGCTGACACGGATGCCCGGCTCGGGCGGCAGGATGACGTTCATCGGGGTCAAGCGACGGCTACGACGTCGAGAATCCGCTGGACCACCCGGTCCTGGTCGATGCCCGCGGCTTCGGCTTCAAAGGAAAGAATGATGCGATGACGCAGCACATCGAACAGCACGGCTTGAATGTCTTCCGGGCTGACGAAGTCGCGACCGGCCAGCCAGGCGTGGGCCCGGGCGCAACGGTCGAGGGCAATCGAGCCGCGTGGGCTGGCGCCATAGGCGATCCACTCGGCCATCTCCAGGTCGAACTTGGCCGGGGTGCGTGTGGCCATGACCAGTTGCACCAGGTATTCCTCCACGGCGTCGGCCATGTACAAACCGAGGATTTCCTTGCGCGCGGCAAAAATCGCCTGCTGGCTGACTCGGCGCTCGGGCTTGGTTTCGCCATTCAACGCTTCGCCACGGGCCTGTTGCAGGATCCGTCGTTCGACGGCGGCGTCCGGGAAGCCGATTTTCACGTGCATCAGGAAGCGGTCGAGCTGCGCTTCGGGCAATGGATAGGTGCCTTCCTGCTCGATCGGGTTTTGCGTGGCCATCACCAAAAACAGCGGCGACAGCTCGTACGTGCTGCGTCCGACGCTGACCTGGCGCTCGCCCATGGCTTCGAGCAGGGCCGACTGAACCTTGGCCGGGGCGCGGTTGATTTCGTCCGCCAGCACCAGGTTGTGGAAGATCGGGCCTTGCTGGAACACGAAACTGCCGGTTTCCGGGCGATAGATTTCCGTACCAGTGATGTCGGCCGGCAACAGGTCGGGGGTGAACTGGATGCGATGGAACTGTGCTTCGATGCCTTCGGCAAGTTCTTTGATGGCCTTGGTCTTGGCCAGGCCCGGAGCACCCTCGACCAGCATGTGGCCGTCGGCGAGCAAGGCGATGAGCAAGCGCTCGATGAGTTTTTCCTGGCCGAGAATCTGCGTTGAAAGAAAGGTTCGCAGCGCTAGCAGCGCTTCACGATGTTCCATCGATGACTGTTCCTGGAAAGGGTGACCGAAGACGTTCGAATAACGCCAGGGCTGGGGGCGTTACTTTAATCTATCGCGGGGGGCGGCGACTAACGGCATTTTGTAGAAATGTGCAAGGTGTGGGGAAGATCAAAAGATCGCAGCCTTCGGCAGCTCCTACGGGATCCGTGTCATCAGTAACAATTGCGTCGAACCCGGTCAATGTAGGAGCTGGCGAAGCCTGCGATCTTTTAGCGATCTATCAGGTCAACTGGCTTATGTAGGTACCAGTGCCTTTAAGAATGTTCTGCAGCGTTTCTTCCACTTCAGCCAAATCCGCCGCATCAGTGCTGTGAATGATTTCCAGCGAATCATCACCATTGAGCGCATCGGCGTCAGCGGCGGCGATTTCGATCAGCAGGCGGGTAGGGCTGAGGGTGACTTTCACGCCGTCCAGCGTCGAAGGCTCGCCGTCGAGGGTGATGTCCAGCGCGTCCTCGTCCGGGTAGCGGGTCATCAGGAACATATCGCCCTGATCGCTGTGGCAGCAGAGCATGGCCATGTTGTCTTCTTCGTCGTCGCACGGGTTGACGATCAAGAGGGCGGTGGTCATTTGCATGGGAAATTCCTGGCTCGACGAGCGTTGTGAAGACGAACAAAGGGCGATTCTGCCAGCAGACGGGAATTTCTGCTCGCCTGAGTGTCAGAGGATGTGTCGTGAACATCTGGGGTGTTGCTGGTCATTTCTGGTACGGATGTGCCGCAAAACCGGGCTTAAACCCCCCGTTTTGCCGTGCGGCTGCTAGTGTTGTTCGATGCACAAGGCGCAAGCTGCGTACCGATGACCGAATATGTCGCAGCGCTGCAAGCACGGGCCTTGCCGCACTGGTTAAGCTGCGCAACGGATGAGCACCTGTAAAGGCATTGCGCTGCACCTTGCCCAGTCGTTTTTGCAGATGCCCATTCATGGAAGGTGAATGTGACCTGAGTGTCTCGTCCAGCTTCACCCACCTGTCATCCTGTTTCCTCTGCCCGAGAATCAGGAACAGGGTGACGGATTGCCCCGAAAGGGGTTTGCACGCGACGCTTCCATCAATAACAAGCCCAAGCGGAGTACCACAGATGGCGTTCTTCACCGCAGCCAGCAAAGCCGACTTCCAGCACCAACTGCAAGCGGCACTGGCCCAGCACATCAGTGAACAGGCACTGCCACAAGTGGCGCTGTTCGCGGAACAATTTTTCGGCATCATTTCCCTGGACGAGCTGACCCAGCGTCGGTTGTCCGACCTCGCCGGCTGCACCCTTTCTGCGTGGCGCCTGCTTGAGCGCTTCGATCACGCGCAACCGCAAGTGCGCGTCTACAACCCCGATTACGAACGCCACGGCTGGCAGTCGACCCACACCGCGGTCGAAGTGCTGCACCACGACCTGCCATTTCTGGTGGACTCGGTACGCACCGAGCTGAACCGTCGCGGTTACAGCATCCACACCCTGCAAACCACTGTGCTGAGCGTGCGTCGCGGCAGCAAGGGCGAGCTGCTGGAAATCCTGCCGAAAGGCACCCAGGGCGACGACGTTCTGCAAGAGTCGTTGATGTACCTGGAAATCGACCGTTGCGCCAACTCGGCCGAACTAAATGTCCTGAGCAAGGAACTGGAACAGGTTCTCGGTGAAGTCCGCGTTGCGGTCGCCGATTTCGAACCGATGAAAGCCAAGGTCCAGGAAATCCTTACCGGCCTGGACAACAGCCAGTTCGCTGTCGATTCTGAAGAAAAAGCCGAAATCAAAAGCTTCCTGGAATGGCTGGTGGGCAACCACTTCACCTTCCTGGGCTATGAAGAGTTCGTGGTTCGCGATGAAGCCGATGGCGGCCACATCGTCTACGACCAGGATTCCTTCCTCGGCCTGACCAAACTGCTGCGCACCGGCCTGACCTACGATGACCTGCGCATCGAAGACTACGCCGTGAACTACCTGCGCGAACCGACCCTGCTGTCGTTCGCCAAGGCGGCGCACCCAAGCCGTGTGCACCGTCCGGCTTACCCGGATTACGTGTCGATCCGTGAAATCGACGCCGACGGCAACGTCATCAAGGAATGCCGTTTCATGGGCCTGTACACCTCCTCGGTGTATGGCGAGAGCGTGCGGGTCATCCCGTACATCCGCCGCAAGGTCGAAGAAATCGAACGCCGTTCCGGCTTCCAGGCCAAGGCTCACTTGGGCAAGGAACTGGCGCAGGTGGTTGAAGTGCTGCCGCGCGACGACCTGTTCCAGACCCCGGTCGACGAACTGTTTACCACCGTGATGTCGATCGTGCAGATCCAGGAACGCAACAAGATTCGCGTGTTCCTGCGCAAAGACCCGTATGGTCGTTTCTGCTACTGCCTGGCCTATGTGCCGCGCGACATCTACTCCACCGAAGTGCGCCAGAAGATCCAGCAAGTGCTGATGGATCGCCTGAAAGCCTCGGACTGCGAGTTCTGGACCTTCTTCTCCGAGTCCGTGCTGGCCCGCGTGCAACTGATTCTGCGTGTCGATCCGAAAAACCGTCTGGACATCGACCCGCAGCAGCTGGAAAACGAAGTGATCCAGGCTTGCCGCAGCTGGCAGGACGACTACTCGGCCCTGACCGTCGAAACCTTCGGCGAAGCCCACGGCACCAACGTGCTGGCTGACTTCCCGAAAGGCTTCCCGGCCGGTTACCGCGAGCGTTTCGCCGCGCATTCGGCTGTGGTCGACATGCAGCACCTGCTGAGCCTGAAAGAATCCAATCCGCTGGTGATGAGCTTCTATCAGCCACTGGGTCAGGTCTCCGGTCAGCGCGAGCTGCACTGCAAGCTGTATCACGCCGATACGCCGCTGGCGCTGTCCGACGTGTTGCCGATCCTGGAAAACCTTGGTCTGCGCGTGCTGGGCGAGTTCCCGTATCGCCTGCGTCACAACAATGGCCGCGAGTTCTGGATTCACGATTTCGCGTTCACCGCCGCTGAAGGCCTGGAACTCGACATCCAGCAACTCAACGACACCTTGCAGGACGCGTTCGTCCACATCGTGCGCGGGGATGCCGAGAACGATGCGTTCAACCGTCTGGTGCTGACCGCCGGCCTGCCATGGCGCGATGTCGCGCTGCTGCGTGCCTACGCCCGTTACATGAAGCAGATTCGCCTGGGCTTCGACCTGGGTTACATCGCCAGCACCCTGAACAACCACACCGACATCGCTCGCGAGTTGACCCGGTTGTTCAAAACCCGTTTCTACCTGGCCCGCAAGCTCGGTACTGACGATCTGGAAGACAAGCAGCAACGTCTGGAACACGCGATTCTGAGCGCACTGGACGACGTCCAGGTGTTGAACGAAGACCGCATCCTGCGTCGCTACCTGGACCTGATCAAGGCCACGCTGCGGACCAACTTCTACCAGACCGACGCCAACGGTCAGAACAAGTCCTACTTCAGCTTCAAGTTCAACCCGCACCAGATTCCAGAGCTGCCGAAGCCAGTACCGAAGTTCGAAATCTTCGTTTATTCGCCTCGCGTCGAAGGCGTGCACCTGCGCTTCGGTAACGTTGCTCGTGGCGGTCTGCGCTGGTCCGACCGTGAAGAAGACTACCGCACCGAAGTCCTGGGCCTGGTAAAAGCCCAGCAAGTGAAGAACTCGGTCATCGTGCCGGTTGGCGCGAAGGGCGGCTTCCTGCCGCGTCGCCTGCCACTGGGTGGCGGCCGAGACGAGATCGCGGCCGAGGGCATCGCCTGCTACCGCATCTTCATCTCGGGCCTGTTGGACATCACCGACAACCTGAAAGACGGCGCGCTGGTACCGCCGGCCAACGTCGTGCGTCATGACGACGATGACCCGTACCTGGTGGTGGCAGCGGACAAGGGCACTGCAACCTTCTCCGACATCGCCAACGGTATCGCCATCGACTACGGCTTCTGGCTCGGCGATGCGTTCGCATCGGGCGGCTCGGCCGGTTACGACCACAAGAAAATGGGCATCACCGCCAAGGGCGCGTGGGTTGGCGTTCAACGTCACTTCCGCGAACGCGGCATCAATGTCCAGGAAGACAACATCACTGTGGTCGGCGTCGGCGACATGGCCGGTGACGTGTTCGGTAACGGCTTGTTGATGTCCGACAAGCTGCAACTGGTCGCAGCGTTCAACCACCTGCACATCTTCATCGACCCGAACCCGGAGCCGGCCAACAGCTTCGCCGAGCGTCAGCGCCTGTTCGACCTGCCGCGTTCGGCCTGGTCGGATTACGACACCAGCATCATGTCCGAAGGCGGCGGGATCTTCTCCCGTAGCGCGAAAAGCATCGCGATTTCCCCGCAGATGAAAGAGCGCTTCGACATTCAGGCTGACAAGCTGACCCCGACCGAACTGCTGAACGCCTTGCTCAAGGCACCGGTGGATCTGTTGTGGAACGGCGGTATCGGTACGTACGTCAAAGCCAGCAGCGAAAGCCACGCCGATGTCGGCGACAAGGCCAACGATGCACTGCGCGTGAACGGCAACGAACTGCGCTGCAAAGTCGTGGGCGAGGGCGGTAACCTCGGTATGACCCAGCTGGGTCGTGTCGAATTCGGCCTCAATGGCGGCGGTTCCAACACCGACTTCATCGACAACGCTGGTGGTGTGGACTGCTCCGACCACGAAGTAAACATCAAGATCCTGCTGAACGAAGTGGTTCATGCCGGTGACATGACCGACAAGCAACGTAACCAGTTGCTGGCGAGCATGACCGACGAAGTCGGCAACCTGGTTTTGGGCAACAACTACAAGCAGACTCAGGCACTGTCCCTGGCGGCACGCCGAGCCTTCGTGCGGATTGCCGAATACAAGCGTCTGATGAACGATCTGGAAGGCCGCGGCAAGCTGGATCGCGCCATCGAGTTCCTGCCATCTGAAGAAGCGATCAACGAGCGCCTCGCGGAAGGCCATGGCCTGACCCGTGCAGAGCTGTCGGTGCTGATCTCCTACAGCAAGATCGACCTCAAGGAAGCGCTGCTCAATTCTCAGGTGCCGGACGACGATTACCTGACGCGCGACATGGAAACCGCTTTCCCGCCGACCCTGGTGAGCAAGTTCTCCGACGCCATGCGCCGTCACCGTCTGAAGCGCGAAATCGTCAGCACCCAGATCGCCAACGATCTGGTCAACCACATGGGCATCACCTTCGTTCAACGACTCAAAGAGTCGACCGGCATGAGCCCGGCGAACGTGGCCGGTGCTTACGTGATCGTGCGTGACATCTTCCATCTCCCGCACTGGTTCCGTCAGATTGAAGCCCTGGATTACCAGGTTTCCGCTGACGTACAACTGGAGCTGATGGACGAGCTGATGCGTCTGGGCCGTCGCGCTACGCGCTGGTTCCTGCGCAGCCGTCGCAACGAGCAGAATGCTGCCCGTGACGTCGCGCACTTCGGTCCACATTTGGCAGCGCTGGGCCTCAAGCTCGACGAACTGCTGGAAGGCCCGACCCGCGAAGGCTGGCAGACCCGCTATCAGGCTTACGTCGCGGCTGGCGTTCCTGAGTTGCTGGCGCGCATGGTTGCAGGCACCACTCACCTGTACACCCTGCTGCCGATCATCGAAGCGTCCGACGTGACCGGTCAGAACGCAGCCGACGTGGCGAAGGCTTACTTCGCCGTGGGCAGCGCGCTGGACATCACCTGGTACCTGCAACAGATCAGCGCTCTGCCGGTTGAAAACAACTGGCAGGCCCTGGCCCGTGAAGCGTTCCGCGATGACGTCGACTGGCAACAACGTGCGATCACCATCTCCGTCCTGCAACAGGGCGACGGCACCCAGGACGTGGAAACCCGTCTGGAACTGTGGATGGAAGCGCACGAAGGCATGATCGAACGCTGGCGCGCCATGCTGGTAGAAATCCGTGCCGCCAGCGGCACTGATTACGCCATGTATGCGGTGGCCAACCGTGAGTTGCTGGATCTGGCGTTGAGCGGTCAAGCGGTGGTGCCTACTACTGCCGCTGTCACTGCCAGCGCTGAGTTGGAGCCAGCTGCCTGATCAGGCGCTGAATGAAGAAGCCCCGCAATGAGAGTTGCGGGGCTTTTTTTTGTCTGATGTTTTTGTGGCGTTTGGTCGGGCCCCATCGCGAGCAAGCTCGGCTCCCACAGGTTTTGTGTCGTGTGCATGTTATGTATCCAACACCACCTCTGTGGGAGCCGAGCTTGCTCGCGATGGGGCCATTCGCCTTAATACAACTTCTGACCTGTTGTGTTATCGATCATCGACACTTTATCTGTCGGTCTGGTCAATAAATTGCTGAGCGACTGGTCAAACTTTTGCAAGGCCCTGACTTGCACATTCTGTTGTTCGTTTATATCGGCAACTATCTCTTCGCTGCGTTTATAGTCCGCCCATACCGGACTCGGTTCTTTAGCGTCATGACCTTGCGCAGTGCCGATGTAGTTGAAGTGGGTATCGTAGAACGCTGCGCTGACATTCGCGCTGATATCCGAACTGCGAGATGTCATCAATTGACTGCGGGTGTCGACGACGGCGACCACGTCCGGTTTAGCGGCCCTGAGGCTTTGCATGTCCGGGTACACCGTCACCGAGCCAAACTGACGTTGCAAGGACGCTTTGACCCAGTCCACTGCCAGGTCCGGTTTTGAGGTGGCAACGTAGGCATCGTGAATCGACTGCACCAACAGGCTCTGGCCGAAACCGGTGCCGGCGTTGGCCTGGTAATCCTGAAGGTAGGCGCGGTTGGTCTGCGTGTTGCGGCTGTAGACGATGCCCAGGGAAACGTTGCTGCCATTGGTGACATGCGTGGCGCTGCTGCGGCCCACCGGCTCGGTGAAGACGCCGTCGAGCGAAGAAACAGCCTTCGGTGCCGTGGGTATTGAACAACCCGTTAAAAGAACCGTCATCGACAAAGTACTGACAAGTGCAAGTTTCATGGTGTTTCTCCAGTGAAACAACTTGAGTCGGAAAGTTAATAGGCCGGACGTGGTCGGCGGTAATTCCAGACTAAACCTGTCGTTGCTGAATGAAACAGCCAATCTCTGCACTTATCAGGCAGCCAATAGTTTTGTTTGGTTTAAAAGGTCCCGGTTAATTGCGCCGGGAAATAAAAAGGCCCGAATGCTTAACTCGGGCCTGTTTATTTATGGTTGGCGCAACAGCTATCAGTTTTCCAAAGGGGTCAATACTTTTTCGTCGGGCGCTAACACCATAAACACCAACAGCTTGGCGGGTTTGGTGGTGCTGGCATTTTTCGAGACCAAATGCTCCGAACCGGCGGGTTCGTACCAGTATTCACCGGCCTTGTAAGTGATCGCCTTTTCACCTTTGACCTGGGAAATGATTTCTCCCGAAATAACATAAGCCATGGCCGTGCCCTCGTGCTTGTGGGCGATGGACGATTGGCCGGGTTTGTAATCGACTTCGATCATCAACGCTTTTTTGCCCGGCACGTTTTGCAGCATTTCGTCCTGCAGAATGGTGACTTTTTCCGAAGGGTCGTGGGCGAATGCCGCGGCGGAAAAGGTCAGGGCCAGGGCGGCGAGGGGCGCAGCACAGTAGCGGAAGGCGTTCATGGGTTATCACCTGCTGTGGTTAGTGTCAGGGACCACAGTAAGTCTCGGCCAAGGCCAATCAAACAGCCAATTTTCGTGAAGGCGAGGGGACCAATCATGCGTGTTGAAAAAACAAGATCGCCGCCTACAGCCACTTCTGCAGGGGTACCCATTGCCCTGTAGGAGTGGCCGAAGACGGCGACCTAATTTTTAAACGATAGGAAAGCTGTTGAAGTCGACGCTGTTGGCCAGGCGGCTGTCGATCAGGCCGATAAAGCCTTGTACTTCAGGGCAGTTGAAATGCATTTGCATGGCCGCTTCCGATTGCCAGCGGGCGCTGACAGTCCAGCGGTTGTCGTCCTCGGGGCAGCGGTCGACCATATAGGAATCGCAGCCCGGTAGTTCGCGCAGGGTGTCGACAATTTTTTGCAGTTGCTTGCCCAGTTCGTCCGAGCAGCCGGCGGCGGCCTGCACCTTAACGGTATTGATCACTTCGTTGGACATTGCTCACACTCCTGAATCAGGCCGGACGAATCCTGCTCATTGAGGGATAACGCTTATGCAGGATAGGCCTGCATCCCCGGACCACCAATTGCCAATCGCGGGATAAAAACGCAGACCAATCTGTCAGGCGACCTGCTGCAAAATGTCCCGCAGGCGGTCCAGGGCGATGTCGATGTCCAGGGTTTCAATGACGCCAAAACCCAGGAAAAGCCCGGCCTGCGGCGCTTGCTGATAGAAAAAGCTGTCGATGGGATACACCCCGACTTCGACTTTTTTGGCCAGTTCGATCACCAATGGAATATCGATAGGCACTTTGCACATAACCACCAGGTGGAACCCGGCGGTGGTCGGGACCGCCTCGAGCCATGGTGACAGATCGCCGGCCATGCGCTCGAGGATCCGCTCACGACGCCCGGCATAGATCGTATGGCAGCGCCGAATGTGCTTGAGCAGACAGCCTTCGGCGATGAACTTGGCCAGCGCCCATTGGGGTAGGGTGGAGGTGTGCAGGTCGGTGAGCTGCTTGGCGCGAATGACCGCGTCGAGAATCGCCGGCGGCAGGATCGCATAACCCAGGCGCAGCTCCGGTAGCAGGGTTTTCGAAAAGGTCCCGACGTAGGCGACGATGCCGCGTTCGTCCATGCTTTGCAGCGAGTCGGTGGGCCGGCCTTCGTAGCGGAATTCGCTGTCGTAGTCGTCCTCGATGATGATCGCGCCCAACTCATGGGCCCGCTCCAGCAGCGCCACCCGGCGCGCCTGGCTCATCGGCATGCCGAGCGGGAACTGGTGGGACGGGGTGACGTAGATCAGCCGGGTGCCAAGGGGGATCTTGTCCACCTGAATGCCTTCGGCATCCACCGGGACGCCGATCACCGTGGCCCCGTGGGTACCGAACAACAGGCGTGCGGGCGGGTAACCGGGGTCTTCCATGGCGACAATGCTGCCGGGGCGCGTGAGCACCCGGGAGATCAGGTCCAACGCCTGTTGCGCGCCGTTGCACACCACCACGTCTTCGTCCTGGCAATTGACCCCGCGGGAAAACGCGATGTGCCGGGCGATCGCATTACGCAGCGCCGGCAAGCCTTCAGGCAGGCTGTAGAAACCCTTGGAAGCGGCGATCTGGCGCAAGGCGTGAGCGGTGCAGCGCCGCCAGTCATCCTGGGGGAACTGGCCCTTGCTGGTGGCGCCGCCGATGAAGTCGTAGCGCAACGAGCCTTCCAGCGTCGGATGGCGCAGGAACACCGGCAGGTTGCGCCAAGACTCGATGACCTCGGCACTGGCCAACTCCGAATGGCTTTGCTTGCGGGTGATTTTCGCCGGTCGGGCGTTGACGTAGGTGCCTTTGCCGATGACCCCGGTGAGGAAGTTTTCGTAGGTCAGTTGCGTGTAGGTGTCAGAAATGGTCTTGCGCGAAATGCCCAGTTGTTCAGCGAGTAAACGACTGGGCGGTAGCTGCGTCCCGGCTGCCAGACGGCCGGATTCGATGGCGCTGCGCAGTTGGTTGTACAACTGGCCTGCCAGGTCCTTGCGGCCGTTGATGACAACGTGAAGTTCCATACCGGCGAAGCTCCTGGGGCGATTGATGCGCGTGTGCGTCGGGCCAGATTACCCGCATGAGCGCCTGCGCAAAAGTTGCGTGGGCGAAAAACCTCCGATTGGTCTGGTGCCCGAGTGGTCCACGGGTATTTCGCAGAATTGGATCTGTAACGCCTGCGTATCAGCGCCTACCTTGGGGGGCACACATTCGGTCCACGAGGTCACTCCATGAACGCCCGCCTGGATTACTACAGCGCTTCGCCCAAGGCGATGAAAGCGATGATTGCCATGGAGGCCTTGACCAGCAACCTCAGCATCGAGCCGGCCTTGCTGCACTTGATCAAAATCCGAGCCTCGCAACTCAACGGCTGCGCCTTCTGCACTGACATGCACTCGGTGGATGCCCGGCGCCTCGGCGAGACCGACCGTCGTTTGTATTCGATCGTGGTCTGGCGCGACAGCGGCTTCTTCAATGCGCGAGAACGCGCGGCGCTGGCCTGGACCGAAGCCGTCACCTTGCTCTCTGAAAGCCATGTGCCGGACGACGTTTACACTCAGGCCCGGGAGCAATTTAGCGAAGGCGAGATGGTCGACCTGACCATCGCCGTCACCACGATCAACAGCTGGAATCGCCTGGCAGTGAGTTTTCGGCAAACCCCTGGAGGCTGAATCGATTTTCCGCCCCGAGTGTCACGTCAGGTTCATAAACGCTGCGCAGGATGAGGTTTTCAAGGACAGTTCGACAGGGAGTCAGCGATGCGATTCATGGAAACCACAGAGCGTCAGCGAGTTGCCGAGTACCGCTCGCCCGTAGAGAAAACCTTATCCTGGCGCACTCTGGCGGCAGGGATCGATCCGGTGCTGGCGCAGTCTTTTCGGGTCAGTGCCCGTTGCGGCTGTTTCATGCAGGCGGCCCGCAGTCTCAACATCAAGGCCACCCAGCTGCGCAAACAATTGGCGCAGCTTGAAGCGCAACTGCGGTGTTCGCTGTTCAGCCATTCAGAGAATGGCGTTGCCCTCAGTCGTGACGGATTGCAGCTGCAATCACAGTTGATTGCCCTGGCCCATGAACGCGACTTGCCGGTGATCGAACAGCCGTTGATTCGCTTGGCCGTCGCCGAATCGATCCTGCATGACATTCTCGGTCGCGATCTGGTTGCCTTGTTGCGGCGCAACGCCAGCGTGCGCCTGGACATCATCACCCTGGACAGCGAACTCTCCCTGCAAGCGGTCAGTGCCGATGTGGTGCTGTGGCTGGCCGGCACCGGTTCACCGCTGCCGGGCCCGAGTTTTGCGGTCAGCGAGCCCCGGCGTCTGGCACGGCTCGACTACCTGCCCCATATTGCCAAACGTTACTCACGGGTCGCGTCCCGCCCTGACAGCCTCGATGACCTGACGGATTTCCTGCTGGTGCAATGGCAGCATGACCGGCAGGTCGACTGTTTCCGGCCGTGGAATACCCTCGTGGACCAGCGCCTGGCCGGGGTGGTGCAGTTGCATTCCTATGAGCTGATGCTGGAGATGATCCGTTGCAGCGCCTGCATTGGCCTGCTGCCCAGATACATCAGCCGCTTCGACCGCGGCCTGATTGAATTGCCGGGGCTGTTCAGTCAACCGATGCAGCGTCAGGTGTGGATGGCGGTCAATGCCGAGTCCGAGGGTTCAGCGCAGGTGCAGATGATCGTTGAGCTGATACAGAACACGTTCACTGAGCGCCGAGAGTGGTTCGAAGGCTGAACACTGTCCAAAATGTGGGAGCGAGCTTGCTCGCGATGGGGCCATCACATTCAACATTGATGTCGACTGTCCGGCCGCTATCGCGAGCAAGCTCGCTCCCACATGGGTTCTCGCCATATCGGAAGTAGGCGGTATAGAGTGGGCGGCCATGTCTGTATCAAGGATGAATCACCCATGCCCGCCACTGACGCTGTCATCTCCCTCGAACGTTTCAACGAATCCCACATCGATGGCATTACCGCGCTCTACAACGACCCGGCCATTACCCGTCAGGTGCTGCAAATGCCATTTCAGTCCACCGATGTCTGGCGCAAACGCCTGGCGCCCGACAACGAGCGTGTGGTGCAGCTGGTGGCGCTGCATCAAGGAACGGTCATCGGCAATATTGGCCTGGAGCAGTTTTCACGGATCCGCCGCAGCCATGCCGGCAATCTCGGCATGGGCGTCGCGGTGGCCTGGCAGGGCAAGGGCGTTGGCTCGAAACTGCTGACGGCGGCGCTGGACATCGCTGACAACTGGATGAACCTGCAACGGCTCGAGCTTTCTGTCTACGCCGACAATGAAGCCGCCATCGCGCTGTATCGCAAGTTCGGCTTCGACACCGAAGGGCTGTTTCGCGACTACGCCGTGCGTGATGGCGTGCTGGTGGATGCCTTGAGCATGGCGCGTCTGCGTCGCACGCCCAAGGCCGATTGAATCACTCGCCCAACGCGAACGCCACCGCCGCCTGCGCATGCAGTTCGGTGGTGTCGAGCAAGGGCAGGGCGCTGTGCTCGGGTTTGATCAGCAGGCCGATTTCCGTGCAACCGAGGATGATGGCCTGGGCGCCACGTTGGGTCAGTGATTCGATGACTTGCTGATACACCTTGCGCGACGCCTCGCTGATCACTCCGACGCACAACTCGTCATAGATGATCCGGTGGACGGCCTGACGTTCATCGGCCTCCGGCACCAGCACGGTCAGCCCCATTGAGGTCAGGCGTTCCTTGAGGAAATCCTGCTCCATGGTGAACGCTGTGCCGAGCAGTCCAACCTTCAGCGCACCTGTATCGACGGCCGCCTGACCAGCCGGATCGGCGATGTGCAGGAATGGAATGTCGATCGCTGCCTGAATCTGCCCGGCCACTTTGTGCATTGTGTTGGTGCACAGCACCACGCAATCGGCACCGCCAGCCTGCAACCGCTGCGCCGCATCCACTAGAATCGCCGCCGCATCGTCCCAGCGCCCGGCGTGCTGGGCCTGTTCGACAGGGCCAAAGTCGACGCTGTACATTAGCAATTTCGCCGAACGCAACGGCCCGAGCCGGTCGCGCACCTGCTGGTTGATGAGACGGTAATACTCGGCGCTGGACTCCCAGCTCATGCCGCCGATAAGGCCGATGGTACGCATAGCGTGCTCCTGTTGATGGCAACCCTTTGTTCGAGCATGCCCTTATTTGAGAGTACCCGTGGCTCTTCATCTCGATCTATCAGGAAATTTCACATGCCAATGGTGCTGAGCCAGGAGCTGCTGGGCGGCAGACTCTGCTTGCAGCTTTTGCCCCGTGCGGCTTACAGCGCGCGTGACCCTGTGCAGTGGCAAACCCTTGGGGTGACGCTGGAACGTCAACACGGCGTGCACGCCATCGATTCGGATCACCGGGTGGATTTCGATACCTTGCCTGGCGTACTGGCTTACACCCCGGTCGGCGTGGAAGTGTTTTCCGAATCGGCCAGCGGTGGCGAATACCTGCTGATGCGTCTGGACGAGCCGTTGGCCCATCAGCATTTACCCGCGGTTGACCACCGTGTGCAGTCTTCAGGTAATCGCCGCGCGCTGATGCTGGGGCGGGAATTGCGGCGTCTGTTGCTCGCTCCGCAACCGGACAGGTTGGCGCTTGAGCAAAGGGCGGTGGAGTTCCTTGGTTTGATGAACCCGAAGGCCAATACCGCGCAACGTGCCACGCCCAGGGTTTTCGCCCAAGTGCTGGATCAGATCGCCGAGCAGTTCCACGAGCCCCTGACCCTTGAACAATTGGCCGCCACCTACGGGCAAAACGAGCTGCGCTTTCTGCGCGAATTCACCCGGACCATCGGCCTGACACCCCACGCTTACCTCGTTGAAGTGAGGCTTCAGGCGGCACGCAGGATGATCGAACACACTGACCTGTCCCTGGCCGACATTGCCCTGGACGCCGGCTTCGCCCATCAGTCCCACATGGGCAGTGCCTTTCGCAAATACCTGGCCATGACCCCCAGCCAATACCGTTCACGCTTTTAGTCGTACGCCGGCAGCGCGCATCTGCCATGCTCAAAGTCCGCAGCACCGCTTCAACAAAGGAACACCGCAATGGACGACGTACAGCAACTGGGTGAGATGCTTCGCCATTACGCAGAAAGCGAAGCGCACAAGAAGCAACTGTTCGAGTCGCAATCGGCCGTGTGGGCGACGCGCATTGGTGAACTGTTCGATCAGATCCAGCAATGGCTGGAACCGGTCCAGGCGCCGAATCTGCTGGAGGTGAGCCGCGAGTCCTATGTCGCCTCGGGGCCGAGCGTTCCGGTCGAAACGTCGACCTTCAAGACCGAGAAGCTGTCCATTGTGATCGCCGGTAAACCGGTGGAGTTTGTGCCGGATGTGATGGGCGTCGGTGGTCAGATTTCACTGGCCGTGATGGGCCTGACGGCAGCGCGCTATGGCAGCATTTCGCTGGTGTGCCTGCCGCCGTCCAGTAGCTGGCAATGGCGCAAGACCAATGGCTTGAAAGACCCGGATACCTTTGCCTTTGATGCGAACTTTCTGGCGCAGCAGTTGCAGAGCGTGATTCCCCGCGAACGCGGTTGATCTCTCAGCAGTAACACAGAACCTTGTGGGAGCGGGCCTTTGTGGCGAGGGGGCTTGCCCCCGTTGGGTCGCGAAGCGGCCCCGAAAAAAGGGACTGCTGCGCAGTCCAACGGGGGCAAGCCCCCTCGCCACAGGGCCCGCTCCCACATTTGAATTTGCGATGTGTCAGATTTCCAGGTTTCCCCAGCCTGGTTTTGCTTCTTCCGGGACCACGGCCTTCACCGTTTTTCCGGTCGCCAGCTCCACCCGCCGCGCCACCTCAGGGTCATCCGCAAACGGAATCAGACTCGCATCTTCCAGACTCTCGGCTGTCTGGTGTTTCAGGCAGTATTCAACCGCCAGCCAAAGCCCCGTCACGCCCAGCACATTCAGTACGACCTCAATCATCTCAAGCTCCCTACCTCAGGCAATCTGCGCTTCGCGGTGGGCCATTTCGACGTCCGCAACCCGCACCGTGCGCCAGACGTTGTAAGCCATCAGCAACATGCCGCTGAGGAAGAACACACCGCCGGTGAAGCGCACCACGAACCCTGGATGGCTGGCCTGCAAGGCTTCGACGAAGGAGTAGGTCAGCGTGCCGTCATCGTTGATCGCACGCCACATCAAGCCCTGGGTGATGCCGTTGACCCACATCGAGGCGATGTACAGCACGGTGCCGATGGTCGCTAGCCAGAAGTGCAGGTTGATCAGTGGTGTGCTGTACATCTGATCGCGACCGAAGACTTTCGGGATCATGTGGTACAGCGAGCCGAAGGTGATCATTGCCACCCAACCGAGGGCGCCAGCGTGGACGTGGCCGATGGTCCAGTCGGTGTAGTGGGAGAGGGCGTTGACCGTCTTGATCGCCATCATCGGTCCTTCGAAGGTCGACATCCCGTAGAAGGCCAGGGACAGCACCAAAAAGCGTAGGATCGGGTCGGTGCGCAATTTATGCCAAGCACCCGACAGGGTCATCATGCCGTTGATCATCCCGCCCCAGCTCGGCGCCAGCAGGATCAACGACATCGCCATGCCGAGTGACTGCGCCCAGTCCGGCAGTGCGGTGTAGTGCAAGTGGTGCGGGCCGGCCCAGATGTACAGCGTGATCAACGCCCAGAAGTGCACGATCGACAACCGATAGGAATACACCGGCCGTCCGACCTGTTTCGGCACGAAGTAATACATCATCCCGAGGAACCCGGTGGTCAGGAAGAAACCCACTGCGTTGTGCCCGTACCACCACTGCACCATGGCGTCGGTCGCCCCGGAATACACCGGATAGGACTTGAACCAGTCCACCGGAATCGCCAGGTGATTGACCACGTGCAACATGGCGATCACCACGATGAACGCGCCGAAGAACCAGTTGCCGACGTAGATGTGTTTGGTCTTGCGTTGCACCACGGTGGTGAAAAACACGATGGCGTAAGCGACCCAGACCACCGTCATCCATACCGCGCCGGAGAATTCGATCTCGGCGTATTCCTTGGTGGTGGTGTAGCCCAGCGGCAGGGTGATCAGCATCACCACGATCACCGACTGCCAGCCCCAAAAAGTGAATGCCGCGAGCTTGTCCGAAAACAGCCGCACCTGGCAGGTACGCTGCACCGCGTAGTAACTGGCGGCGAATTGCGCGCTGCCGGCAAAGCCGAAAATCACCAGGCTGGTGTGCAGCGGGCGCAAGCGGCCGAAGGTGGTCCATGGCAGGTCGAGGTTCACCTGCGGCCACACCAGTTGCGAGGCGATCCACACCCCCATCGCCATCCCCACGACACCCCATACCACGGTTGCCACGACGAATTGGCGGACGACCTTGTAGTTATAGGCCTGTCCGATTGTTGCTGTGCTCATGGTCAAAGCTTCCACGGTTGCAAAGTCTTGCCAGGCCACCCGGACTGGCATGTTGCCCACTGTAGAAACCCCACCGGAAACAAAACAGACTCAGAAAAACCGAGTTTATGCGGAGCAGATAAAGCGAATGCCTGCGGTGATCAGCCGCAGTCTGATACGGTTTTTTAGCATTCAGGTGAATCTGTAACGTGCTGCGCCGCAGGTCCATAGTCGCCTCAAGAAAACGGGCCATAGAGCTTCAAGCTCACTGAAATCCCTGTGGGAGCGAGCTGTGGCGAGGGGATTTATCCCCGTTGGGTCGCGAAGCGGCCCCGCGTCCGTTCAGACAGACCGGTTTGTCTGGATTGACGACTGCTTCGCAGCCGAACGGGGCGGTGCGACGTTTCGCTAAATCCCCTCGCCACAGTTCGCTCCCACAAAGGTTGTGCAGAGCCCGATCAATCCTGATGAGGTAGCCACATGTATCAGTACGATGACTATGACCGGGCCCTGGTCTTTGAGCGGGTCGCGCAGTTTCGCGATCAGGTCGAACGCTTCATGGCGGATGAGTTGAGCGAAGAAGAATTCCTGCCGCTGCGTTTGCAAAACGGTCTGTACATGCAAAAACACGCCTACATGCTGCGCGTGGCGATTCCTTACGGCACGTTAAGTGCGCCACAGATGCGCACGCTGGCGAGCATCGCCCGGGATTACGACCGTGGCTACGGCCACTTCACCACCCGCCAGAACATGCAGTTCAACTGGATCGAACTGGCCCAGGTGCCAGACATCCTCGAACGTCTGGCGCAAGTGGAAATGCACGCGATCCAGACCTCCGGCAACTGCGTGCGCAACATCACCACCGAAGCTTTTGCCGGGGTGGCGGCGGATGAAATGATCGACCCGCGGCCGCTGGCGGAAATCCTCCGGCAGTGGTCGACCATCAACCCGGAATTCCTGTTCCTGCCGCGCAAGTTCAAGATCGCGATCTGCTCGGCGGAACAGGACCGGGCGGCGATCATGATGCATGACATCGGCCTCTATCTTTACCCAGGACCCGACGGGCAGAGGCTGCTGCGGGTCATCGTCGGCGGTGGGTTGGGGCGCACGCCGATCCTCGGTTTGCAGATCCGCGAGGGGTTGCCGTGGCAGCACCTGCTGTCCTACGTCGAGGCGGTGCTGCGGGTCTATAACCGACATGGCCGGCGGGACAACAAGTACAAGGCGCGAATCAAGATCCTGGTCAAGGCGCTGGGCATCGAAGTCTTTGCCCGGGAAGTGGAGGAGGAGTGGCAGTACCTCAAGGACGGCCCGGCGCAGTTGACCGACGTCGAGTATGAGCGCGTGGCCAGTGCCTTTGTGCCACCGGACTACCGTGCTCTGGCGGACACCGATCTCGACTTCGGCACACGCCTGTCCGAAAACCCGGCCTTCGCCCGTTGGGTGTTGCGCAACGTTCAGCCGCACAAAGTGCCAGGCTACGCCAGCGTGGTGCTGTCGACCAAACCGGGCATTGCCTCGCCGCCGGGGGATGTCACCGCCGAGCAAATGCAGGCGGTGGCCGACTGGTCCGAGCAGTTCGGTTTTGGCGAAATTCGCATCGCTCATGAACAGAACATTGTGTTGCCCGACGTGCCCAAGGCTGATCTCTACACGCTCTGGAGCCGGGCCTGCGAACAAGGCCTGGGCTGCGCCAACATCGGTTTGCTGACCGACATCATCGCCTGCCCCGGCGGCGACTTCTGCGCACTGGCCAATGCCAAGTCGATCCCCATCGCACAAGCCATTCAGGCACGCTTCGAAGACCTCGACTATCTGCATGACCTGGGCGACATCAGCCTGAACATCTCCGGCTGCATGAACGCTTGCGGCCACCACCACATCGGCAACATCGGCATTCTGGGGGTCGATAAGAACGGCAGCGAGTGGTACCAGATCACCCTCGGCGGTGCTCAGGGCAAGAACAGCGCATTGGGCAAAGTCATCGGCCCGTCCTTCAGCGCCGCCGAAGTGCCCGGAGTGATCGAGCAGATCATCGCCACGTTCGTCAATTACCGCGAGAGCGAGGAAGTGTTCGTCGACACCTTGCAGCGCATCGGTCTGGAACCGTTCAAAGAGCAGGTCTATCCGAAGCTGCTGGAGGTGTCGGCATGAACAATTTGCTGCGACTGGAGGAGGGTATGGCGCGGATTGTCGCTGATGATCCCTGGACGCTGGTCAGGGATGTCAACGATGAATGGCCGGCGGGTGCAGTGATTCTGCCGTTGGCCCGTTGGCTTGAAGGTCCACCGCAAAAGGGCGTGTGGTTGGGGCCGGACGATGAGGTGGAAAGCCTCAAGCCGTGGTTTTCACACCTGCCGCTGATCGCCCTCGACTTCCCGAGCTTCCGTGATGGTCGCGGTTACAGTCAGGCGTACTTGCTGCGCACTCGATTGGGCTGGACGGGCGAGTTGCGTGCGGTCGGCGATGTACTGCGCGATCAACTCAGCCACATGCGTCAATGCGGGTTCGACAGCTTCGCGGTGCGCGAAGACAAATCCGCCGAAGATGCGCTCAAGGGGCTGGCCGGGATGAGTGTGCTGTATGGGCGTTCGGTGATTGAGCCGCGACCGTTGTTCAGGCGGCGGTAAAAAAACGGGAAGATCAAAAGATCGCAGCCTGCGGCAGCTCCTACACGCGATTGCGTATATCTGAAACATTGCGTGTGTACGCAGTCGATGTATGAGCTGCCGCAGGCTGCGATCTTTTTGCTTTGGACAGTGATGGCACTTTGGTAGAGTCCGCACCTCATAAGGAAGTCGTACCGAAAGGAGTCTGGTTTGAGTGTGGGCAAGAAAATTTTAGGGTTAACCGCGTTTCTGCTGATGTTGACCCTGTGGGGCGGTTACTTTTATGTGTTCCAGGAGAACCGCGGCGGTCAGTTGGGTGGTGCGTTCGACAGTTACGCCTGGTGCGGCACGCCACCGGCCGCCGATGCGCTGTCGCTGGGCAAAGATCAACTGACGCTGCGCATCACCAACAACCTGCGTGGCGAGTTCCTGCTTAGCGGCGCGGTGATTGTTTCCGAGCGCACTTTCAATCGCTATGACCTGGGCCGTAACGAGCTGCGCCTGCGCCTGGAACCGCTGCAATGGTCCTACGGCGCCACGCCGATTTTCCTCGAACAGGTCAAAATCAAACCCCTGAGCCGTAACCTCGCCTCAGACAACAAAAGTGCCTACGCGGAGCTCGAGCCACGACCGATCGGCGTACAGGGACGCGCCACCGAGTTCCCCTTCGACACCTACCGCTACGGCTACAAACCGGTGCTGTATTACCTCAAGGGCAATGAGCGTATCGACGTGCGCTTTCGCCACATCACCACGGTGATGGAGATGTCGAACACCTTTACGCCCATTCAGAAGTACAACCGGGCCGAGTACATCAATGAGAAAAACTCGTTGGTGCGCGACGAGGATTACAAGCCTTACGCCGCCAACGAATGTGCATTCAGCGTCGAGCGCAAGGGTTCGTTCAAGGTGATCGTCTTGCTGTTGCTGCTGGTGATTTGCCTGCCGCTGATGCACGTGTTTTATCGCGACGAGCCGGGCATTGATTTTCTCGCCACGCTGGTGAGTATCGGGGCGATCCGGGTGTTTCTGGTGGGGCCGTTGAATGACTTCCAGTTGTACAACATCGACTTCCTGTTCGGCGCGGCGATTTTGCTGGTGGGGACGGTGTCGTTGATCAAGGCGATGCGGGCGAATAGTCGGCGGGAGTTGGCGCTCAAAAGCGGTTCGTCCTGGTGATTCCACCGTCTATGTAGCAGCTGCGTTGTGGCGAGGGGATAAATCCCCTCGCCACAACGCAGCTGCTACAGACATGGCGCAAGGCTTACTTCAACGCAGGATCCCCCATGTTCATTTTCTTCCAGCCCTGCAACAGCACCTGTGCCTTCGGTTCCTGCCCGTTATCCAGGTAGTACTGGATCAACGACAACCGAGCATTGCGATTGGCCGGTTGCACTTTCAACAATCGCTCCAGCTCTTGGCAGGCCTCATCGACCTTGCCGCTATCGTGCAACGCCACCGCCAACACGTAACCGTACTGAGCGTTCTGAGGCTCCAGTTGCGCGGCCTTGCGCAGGGCCGGCATGGCCTGGGCGGATTTGCCCGCGCGCACCAGGGACAGGCCTTGAGTGTGTTGCAGCAAGGCGGAATCCGGATGTTCTTTCAGGCTCTGCTCCAGCAGCGTCTGAGCTTCCTGACTGCGTCCGTTCGCCTCCAGCCATTGCACCAGCGTCACCAGCGCCGGGTAGAAATCCGGATCGCGCTTGAGGGCCATGCGCAGCAACGTTTCGACTTCGCCGCTACGACCGCTGGCTTGATAGAGCATGGCCAGGTTGAGGTTGGCTTCAGCGCGTTCGGCCAGGTTCTTCTGGACCGCCTCGTACTCGGCGATGGCTGCATTCCAGTTGTCTTGGGCGCTGCCCAATCCATTACGGGCCACGCTCAGCAGATCCCGGGCCGCGACAATCCGCACAGCCTTCACCGGATCAGACAGCAATGGCGTCAGCAACGACGCGCGCTCCGGTGGCGGCAAGAACGCGCTGATCGCCCGGACGGCGCTTTCACGCACTTGTGGGGCCGGGTTGTTCAAGTCCTTGGTGGCGAGTTTCAACGCCTGTTCGCTTGGGTACAGCGGCAACTCGGCGAGTAGGGTCGCGCGCTGAATCGCTGGCAAATTGCTGCGTTGAAGCTGCTCGTACAAGGCTTGTGCCGCGCCGGGCTGACCGTTGCGAATCAGCCACAGGCTTTCGTCGTAACGCGGTGCCTGCGCGGTGGTGCTGTTCCAGAGCTTGAATTGCTCCGTGACCTTGTCGCCAGCCTTGCCCTGGTGGCAAGACAGACAAGCGTCCGGCGTGCCGAGTTTTTTCGCCCGCTCAGGGTTGGGAATGCTGAAACTGTGGTCATGCCTGAAGTCATTGCCCATGTAGAACTTGCCGGGCATGTGGCAATCCACGCACTGCGAACCCGGTTGGCCCATGGTGTGGCGGGTGTGCTCGATGGAATCGTAGTTCTTCGCTTGCAGCCCTTTGCCATCGACGCCTTCCACCGAGGTCTTGCCCGCGGTGTTGTGGCATTGCAGGCAGACACCGTTGCCCGGTGCCTTGAGCTCGGTGCTGTGCGGGTTGTGGCAGTTGCTGCAGCGCACGCCCTTGTCGAACATTTTGCTCTGGGCGAAGGAGCCGTGTTCGAACACTTCGTCCTTGATCTTGCCGTCCAGCGCGTACAACTCGCGGGTCAGGGTGCTCGGCAGGTAGTCATCCATCAGGCGCTTGCCGGCGGTGAAGCCGTCGCCCAATGGCGCGCGGCGCGAGTGGCAGCGGGCACAGGTTTCGATTTCGACAGTGGCGTTCTTGTCCTTCAGGTCGACGGCAAAACCGGCATGGACCAGGTCACCTTTTTTTGCTGTCCATTCCAGGTGATTGGAGGCCGGGCCGTGGCAAGCCTGACAGCCGACACCGAGGCTGTTCCAATGACTGTCGAAGGTGTTTTTCGCGGCATCGAAATTGCGCTTGTAACCGGTGGTGTGGCACTCGACGCACATGAAGTTGGCGTTCTGGCTCGGCTTGCTCCAGTGCAACGGGTCTTTGAAGTTCACACCCTGACCCGGATAGAGGTGAAACCAGCGGTGCTTCTCGGTATCCCAGGCCACGCCGAGGGCTTGCAACCGACCTTCGCCGACCTCGATCAGGTATTGCTGCAACGGCGCGATACCGAAGGTGTAGGCGACCTTGAAGTCGGCATTCTTGCCGTCAATGCCGGGGGTGTTGACCCAGAACCCGCCGTCTTTGCGCGAGAAACGGGTGGTTTCTTTTTCCGCTTTGAAGGTGACGTTATTGAAGTCGCCCAGCATCGTTTCGGCGTTGGCTTCCTGCATTGCCAATTGGTGATGGGAGCCTTGCCAGTCCTTGACCTGCTCGCTGTGGCAGCCTTGGCATTGTTGCTCATCGACCATCGTTGCCGGCGCCACGGCGACCGGTTGCGGTTTGGCCGGCTGAACGACCGGAGTGCTGACAGGCGCATAAGTCACGGGCACCGGTTTGCTGCTGAACAGAAACCAGCCGATGCCCGCGATGGCCAATAGCAAGACACCGAGGGTGACGGGAAACAGGTAACGGTTAATCAGGGTTTGTGGCGAATCAGGGTTTGGCTGTACCGCTTTATTTTTATGTTTCGGCATTGCGACTTCCATAGTCCGGGTGCGTTTGCCGTCAGGCGTGCGTTCAAGCTCGATGCAGCTTTGCCGGATGGTCGGCGTCTGTCAAATGACGGTTGTGATCCTCGGTGCAGCGTTCGATGAGTATTGTGATTTTTGAAAACAAACTGCGCTGCATTGGCCATACCTGTAACACCCTTACTCGTACGGTTGTCGACTGACTTACAGGAGTTACAGCATGAAGCTTGCGTTAATGATGAGCACCCTGTGCGTGGCCTCGATCGGAGTGGTGGGTTGCTCCAGTAAAGTGGTGGAGCCGGGTCTGTATTCGGGTTTTCTCAAGGACTACAGCCAGCTCAAGGAAGCCAAGTCGCCCTCGGGTGCCACGGTGATGCGCTGGGTAGATCCCAAGCTCGATATCAATAAGTACACCAGTGTCTATATCGAACCGACCCAGCTCTATCCCAAACCTCAACCGACCGTGAAAATCCCTCAGGCCACCCTGAACGGAATCACCAGTTACTACGATCAAGCGCTCAAGCGTGAAGTGGGTAAATCCCTGCCGTTGGCTGCGGGCCCTGGCCCGGGTGTGATCGTGGTGCGCGCCACCATCACCGCCGTGAGCAGCAAGACCGAAGGCTTGAAGCCTTATGAAGTGATCCCTATCGCCCTGGTGGCAGCGGCGGTGAGCACGGCCAGTGGCATTCGCGATCAGGAAACCGACCTGGCCACTGAAGCGGTGTTTCTCGATGGCGCCAACAATCATGTTTTGGCGCAGGTCGTGCGCAAGGGCACGGGCAAACCATTGGAAAACGAATCTGTTTTTGATGCGTGTATGGCTTGCTTTCATCTATCCGGCGTCTGAGTGGGGTTGTGGCCCCGCGCCTCGATGAGAATCGATGCCCGACGATCCTGATTACTCGAACGGCCTTTCAGCCGTGTGGGAGCTCAGGGTTGTCGTCAGGCCGGTTGGCCGTTCACGTCATCTGTTATCCAGCATCGCAAACCAGGTGGGTGGTGCTTGGGTGACAGCAGGGTCAGGCGTTCATCGCGCTTGGCCCTGCATCGAATCCGGTGTGGTGCGCGGCAATCGCCCAGGCGATCCTCGCCAGCTTATTGGCCAGCGCGCAGACCACATGGTTGGAGTGATGGCGGGCCAATAGCTGCCGGACCCAGTCCGCCAGCCAGCCTTTCTGTCGGTCCAGCTGCATCACGTAAACACGGGCACACTGGATGAGGCGCGATGAGCTTGGGCATATGTCCCAGCTTTGCGACTTCCTGCGCCATGAAGTGGGCTCCGCCACAGGCTTCCATCACGACGGTGCAGGGTTCGAGGTTCGCCAGGTGTTGGGTAAGCGCCACTCGAGTAAACTTTTTGCGGTAGAGCTCATGACCACGATCATCTTGGACATGCAGATGAAAGGAGTGTTTTCCCAAGTCGATGGCGGCAATAGCTACTTTGTTCATGGCAACAGTCTCCGATGAGCCCCCTGCGAAAGCTTAGTGGGCGATCACAGGGGGCGTCGGGGGTAGCCATTTCATTATTGGATCTTGACCGACGGCGCCACCAGGGCGAGTTTCGGTAGCCACTTGCGTATGCGAGTCATCAGACTTGCTCCTTTCTCGCTGGCGTCGCGTGGTGCGACAAACGTTTTTGCGGTCCTGCGTTACGCTTTTTTATTGCACTAGCTCGGGAGCGGCGGCATCGAAGGGATAGATCCGGCGCCATTCGGCGGCCATATCCACGACAGTCCAGCCACGGTTTTTTGCTTCGTCCAGGGCCTTGTCCAGACGACCGATATCTGATTTTCGGTCATAGGCCCATTCACGTTTAGCGTCGGTGTGATGCACCAGCCCCATGAATCGTTTGCCTGTGCCGGCGGCGGTCCATTGCAGCATTTGCAGGTCGCCGTCGGAATTGCCGAACGCGAGGATCGGGCGCCGGCCAATGACCGCGTCGATGCTTTCCGGTTTGCCCGGGCCGTCATCGTTGTGGGCCAGTTTGGCGGTGCGCAGGATCGACGGTTGGCCGTCCTTGAGCTGGTAGGCGGTGACAAACGTGGTGCCGATCACTTGCTCCGGCGGGATGCCGTAGACCTTCTCGGCGAAGGCGCGCATGAACGCGGAGTCGCCGCCGGAGACGATGTAGGTTTTGAAATTCTGGCTACGCAGGTAATCGAGCATTTCCAGCATCGGCTGGAAGATCATCTCGGTGTAGGGCTTGCCGGTTTTTGGATGGCGCGCCTGGGTCAGCCAGGTTTTGGCGTAGTCGTCGAAGGCTTCGGTGGTCATGCCGGTGTGGGTCGCGCCGAAGATCTTCATAAAACCTTCCATACCCGAGTCGGCGAGGGCCTTGTGATCGTTTTCCAGCACAGCTTTGAACGGCTGGGTGGTTTTCCATTCCGGGTGTTGCGGTGCGGTGCGCTTGACCTCTTCCATCGCAAACAGAAATTCGAAGTACATCGGCTGCTCGCTCCACAGCGTGCCGTCGTTGTCGAACACGGCGATTCGATCGGCGGGTTTGACGAAGTCCTTGCTGCTTTGATCGGTCACCGTCTGGACAAACTCGATGATGTTCTTTTTCGCCGGGCCGTCGTTCCATGAGGGGAGGGGTTCGGCAGCCTGAGCCAACAGTGGCAGACTCAGGGCCAGGGTCAGCAGCAGCTTCAGCCCGTAACGTTGGCGGAGCGATATCGGGTTCGTCATGGGAATGCCTTCTCGTTAACTGGATTGAGAGGTCGTAGCGCGGGAGCGGCTGAAACTTTGCTGCGTTCGGCCTGACTATGCAGCGTAGCCAAGGATTGCTTGAGGTGGCGCAGCGCGTGATCTTCGGTCGGGCCGGGTGGCAGTTCGATCACCAGCGGACCAGTTTCATTCAGGTCGACGAAGCCGAGGATGTACGGTGTGGTGGCGTTGGCGGTGATCACGCCCAGTTTCTCTTCGTAACTGTTGAGCACCATCAGGTCGCCGCTGTGAGCGCTGAGCTTGTCGCGGAATTCTTCCTGCCAATGCGCGTAGGACTCCAGGGGCAAGGCCCACAGATAACTCTGGGTCGCTTGTTGGAAATCCAGTCCGGCGTAGAGCCTGGCAATCGATTCATGGGCCGGCAGTTCGCCTTCCATTGCGATCTTGCCGATCCGCGTATCCAGCTCCTGGGCGCCGACCCCGCAACTGACGAACATCGTCATCAGGCTGAAACCGGCTGCGCGAATTGCACCATGCATATGAAAGTCCTTATTTACCAAACGTGACGTTGATCCCGGCGAACAGCGTGAACTGCGGCAGGCCATCAGCCGGTGCTGACGACCGGGAACTTCTCGGCCGTTACTGCGAAATCTCTTTCCTATTAAGCCTGTAGGACACGTCTGTTGAAGCTAGCAGCGAACGCCGGGTTCGCCAGTCGAAGGGCAGCTTCTTTGATTATTTTGTACACGCTTGTGGGGATTTATGTGTACTAAAAAGTTAATACGAAACAGGAGGTTGAGATCGATGGACTGTTGATGTGGTGAGGGAGCTTCTCGGAGCGCCGCATCGCCCCGTTAGATGGCGAAGCCACTCGATATAAATCCACTTCATATAACTATGTACCGCACCTGACCACCGCCCCATCGACATGCTGTGCCCTACAGACAAGGAGTGACTGTATGGCACAAAACACATTCAACGATGGATCATCAGGGAGCGTTGTCATCAGGTCGGGACCGCCCGCTTCGGGTGGTGGTTCGGGCGGCGGTTTCGGTGGCGGCGGTGGGGTTTCAGGCGGCTTTGGTAAAACCAGCAAGGGAAAGCGAAAAGCCCGAAAGCGAGCCATAGAGGCTGATCGTAAGGCAAAGGAACAAGCGAGCGCGCAAGCAGCGGCTCAGGCGCAAGCCGCTGCTGCACAAGCACAGGCCGCCGCTGCACAAGCGCAGGAACAGGCCCGTGTGCAGGCACGGCATCAACAACTCGTGGGGCTGGCGCAGCGTCATTCCGCCGTAAGAGTCGAGGTAGACCAACGTTTTGCAGCCCGGGCCGCGCAACTTGCGCCAACCCTGGAACAAGAAGTTCTGGCAGCGGGACGACCGCCCAGTAGCCACTCGAGCGAGCGCCGGCAGCTTTACACCATCACCAAAGACAAAAGCGAAATCGACGGGCTGATCGCCCGTAAAATCGCTGAGCTCAATGGCAAAAACGCGGTTGCTCGATCATTCGATGGGCACGATCCGCTCACCCGCACGTTGCACGATTACCAGGTCCGACTGGAGCAATTCGGCGAGGCGCTCGTTCACGGCCACCAGACCTGGGAAAACGCCTACAACGCTGCCCATGAGGCTCGACTGTTATCGGCACAGATAAACGCTCTCACGGGTAGATCCATTGCGCTGGCCGAGCACCACGCCGAGCAGACCATTGTCTGGCGTAAGCGGGAGGCCGTCTGGGAGGCACAGCGGCAGTTCGTCGAGCAGCGCGAAGCGCGAGTTCGGTTCAAGCAGCAAGTCGATGAAGATGCGCGGGTTGAACGGGTCAGGCAGGCCAACACGCTGACGGCGCCGGTAACTTCGGTGGCCGCTGGCGGCGGAATGTTTTTGACTCGAGAAAGTGTGTTGGTTGCGCAAGACGTCGCCGCTGCACTTGAAAGGGCTGTCCTGGCTGCCATCGACACCCTCATCGATGCCGGGCGCATCGTAGTCAGGACGGGGCCAGTATTTGTCACTGCAATGGTTTATTCGCCAACCCTTGGCAATGGCGAGTTGACTACGGAACAGCGCAGGCGTTTGTTGCAGGGTATTGGCGTTCCAGCCCAAGCGCTGGGCTTTACTGACAGTCGGGCGCTGCAGTCAATCGCAGATGTGGGCGGTTCAGCGGAGGTGGCGTACCGGCTCAAACCCGAAGCCGTGCCGGAAGGCGCCGCGATTATCGTCACTAACACCGGTGGTGAGGTAGACGCTCGTGTACCGGTTATCAATGCCGTACTTGACCCGCTGACCGGTGTCTACAGCGCCGAGGTCCCGGGTTCACCGCCAAGACTCCTGCAGTTCACACCCGAATCCATACCTCAAGTCGCCACTTCCGGTCAGGCCGGTCTGGCGGTGATGACACCGCAGATCCAGGACATCCCGGCAGGTGTCGACTTGCGCATTCAGGATTGCATCGTTTGCGTGCCGGGCCTGCCGCCGATCTACATGTCGTTCAACCTGCGGCCCTTGGGCTCAGGCATCGTCACCGGGACCGGTCAACCTGCTACGTATGATTGGTGGAAAGCCACAAGCCAGGCCCAGGGTGCGGCCATTCCTGTGCAGATCGGCGACCAATTTCGCGGTCGGGAAATCCCGTCGTTCAGCGCCTTCGATGAAGCGCTGTGGCGAACGGTTGGTGAACACCCGACGCTTGTCGCCGAATTCGATGAAGTGAACAAAAAGCGCATCGAACAAGGCTTCGCGCCCTACGCGCCGAAAAACACTTGGGTCGGTGAACGGCGTGAATTCGAGCTGCGTTATCAGGAGCGGGCAGAACTCGGCGCGAACCCCTTTAACCTCGACAAAATAAGCATCACCACACCGCAAAGCACCCAGGGGAGGCTGGGCATCACTCCAGCGGTTCTACCCTGGCCGATTCGCCCCGTGGGTGGCGGTACCTGGACCCCTTTGGTTCCACCAGGCACCGAACATCTCGGGCCAACGACCTCGCCGATCACACCGCCGATTCCAGCGGTTTATCCCGGCGCACCGGTCATCCCGGTCCTACCGCAAAACGAGACGTTTCCGGCTGTTGACGAAGGGCAGATTGGTGCCAGTATTCCTGGGTATCCGGCGGATATGGAGCTGCCTTCGTCGGATGTTCTGTTTCTAGATCGGCGGGATGATCCGGGGACTGCGACAGGGTGGGGATCTCATGCCTCGGAGGTTTGGTTAGGGGATGACGCGAGGGGAGAGGGAGCACCGATTCCTTGGTACATTGCGGATCAATTGCGGTGGAAGGAGTTCAGGAATTTCCATGGCTTCAGGCGGGCGTTTTGGAAGGCTGTTGCGGCGGATGCAGAATTGCAGGTCCAATTTACGCCTATCGATTTGCACTTGATGAAAATGGGTAAGGCTCCTTACGCGTCGGCAGAAGATAGAAATGGAGGCCGAATTAAATTCGAAATTCATCATCTCGTAGAAGTTGCGCAAGGGGGGGCAGTTTACGATATGGAAAATTTGGTGGTGATGACACCTAGACGGCATATTAATTTTCATGGAAAAGGAAGTTGATGATGATTTTTAAAGAGAAACTTCAGGACTACACCGAATCCGAGTTTTTAGAATTTCTGCGCGGTCTTTATGAAGAAAGAGATGATTTGTCCGCTGACGCATTTGATGACTTCATAGTTAAGGGGGTACAGCATTTTGAGTTAGTGACTGAACACCCAGATCGATCTGACGTGATTTTTCATCCTAAGGAAGGGTGTGAAAGTACACCGCAAGACGTGCTGAGGGTTATTAAAGAATGGCGCGCAGCCAATAACAAACCTGGCTTCAAACCCGAGTGACTTGCCACCCATGACTAACTGGCACCTGCTCATAAGGAAATGAGCAGGTGCCATTCTCTTCGGAAGTTTGCAAAAAAGACAAAAGGAAGAACCAAAGATGGAACTTAAAGCAACTCTCAAGGATTACACCGAACCGGAATTCCAGGCGTTGTTAAACAGAATCTGGGCTGTCGATCTGCCGAAACAGGACCACGACCGATTGATCAATCATTTCGACCAGATCGTTGGACACCCCAAAGGCGCAGACTTGTTGTTCTATCCCGCAGAGGATGATTACAACGGCACCAGCACGGGCTCGGTTATGTATTACGTCAAAGACTGGCACCACAAACGGGGAATGCCCGCATTCAAGGGTGAGGGCATTCCCGTTCGGGCACCCGTTGCCGCATGGCCGTCCACGCCGATGACTTTTGCGCAGGTGGCGCAACTGCGAATAGCTCAAAGTCTGGCCGAGGTACAAAAAGTCGCCGTAGACGTCGCGGTTTCGAAGCAGGTTTTAGAACCGGCCTTCGGTCTTTTCGAGCGACGTATCAGGCATCTGCGTAGTCAACAAAGCGCTGATGTAGACATCCGTGGGCGTGAGGCGGACATCCGTAGTCTCGAAACTGCTGAATTTGAATCGCGTCTGGCGGTCAGGCGTTACGAGTTCTGGGAAATGGGGCTCAGATTCAAAAGAGAAGCTGCCCAGCGCGATCTGACTTACGGCCGCGCCGAGCAAGCACAGTGGCAAAACATCCTCCAGCAGGTAACCGCCACTGAGGCGCACTATTTGGCGACGTTGAGCGCCATCAAGCAGCGTCTGCAAGGCCTGCAAGTCGAGGCCGACGCGTTACTGATCAACGCGCAAAGGCAACTGGTTCGCCAACGCCGTCTGGAGGGTGTTGGGCCAACCCAGGCTCCGGGCCTTCTTACAGCGCCCCTTGGTTTTGTTAATTCGCGTCCCAGTGTTTTGCTCAATGGTGCTTTGTCGCAGCCATTGGAAACTCATCGGGTCGCCCTGCAAAAAGCCATACGCTCGGCCGTTGCGGAATTTACGTGGCAGACGACTTCCGCAACCGGTAGCCATTTGGGGCAGTACGCAGCGATCCTGCAGTTTGATTTTTCCAGTCGTGCGGAAACCGAGGTCTATGGGCTGAGCATTCCCCTTGTCGAATTGCTGCCGATTGAGGGGCAGGACTGGCAAAGATTGGCCATGACTCGGGCCGAAGTCGACATTCCTTTTAGAGTCAGCAGCGGTTCTTGCTCCGTACCCGCGGGCACCCTGATGAGAGGTCTCAGAGAAATAACGATGTTGCTACAGGTCGTTCTCACACCCACCAATGGCAACGTGTTGCCATCAACTGTCCGAGTACGTGCTGCCGTTTGGGATGAGCATCTGCACGCGTTCCGTTTCACCGCCGACGGAGTGGCACCGGTAACGATCAACTGGATTGCGCCAGGCACCCTTGAAAACATTCCTGACCTGGCGCCAGCGCCCGAATACAGGTTGGGATTCCTGCGATCTCCGTCCGCGCCACTATTGGAGCCGCTCAGCGATATCAAAGCGATTCAGTTCAATGACTATGTTGTGGTCTTCCCGCCTGAGTCAGGTCTGGACCCGCTTTACGTCATGTTCAGGGATCGGCGTGAGTACCCGGTTTAGCGGGTGAGCGCCAAGCGTAAGATCACGTCCGTCGATAACAAGAAAATATCCAGGACGTGATCGCGGCTGCGCTGCTATTCAGCGTTTCTTCACCTGCGCACGCAGTCGTTCTTCATGCTCCCGCAGCTCCGGTGTGAACTCGTCCCCGAAATCCTCCGCCTCGTACACCTGGCGAATCTCGATCTCGGCGTCGGTGCCTGGCATCGGGTTGGGGCAGCGCTTGACCCACTCAATCGCCTCCTGTTTCGACTTCACCTGCCATATCCAGTAGCCGGCGATCAGCTCCTTGGTTTCGGCGAACGGGCCGTCGATCACCGTGCGCTGGTCACCCGAGAAACGCACACGGGCGCCTTTGCTGCTGGGTTGCAGGCCATCGCACTCGATGAGGATGCCGGCTTTGACCAGTTCCTCGTTGTAGTTGCCCATCGCGGTCATCAGTTCCTCGCTGGGCATCACGCCGGCCTCGGAATCCTGGCTGGCTTTCACAATGATCATGAATCGCATGGTCTTATCTCCGCTGGATGTGAGTGACTCACTGACTAGTCGAATGGCCATCGTCTGAATCGACAGCGCTTCTTACGGAAGACCATTGATTGAGCAGATTTTTTTTCGGAATTAATCATCGACGAAATGATCAAGGGGCCGCTGGCTGCCTTTCGTCATGAACACCGGGTAGCGGCCGGCGAGGGCGGTACGCTGTACACCGACCCTGTGGGAGCGAGCTTGCTCGCGATAGCGGTATAACATTCAACATATGGGGTGACTGCCAGTCCGCCATCGTCGGATCGCCGCCCGGAGCAAGCTCGCTCCCACAGGTTTAGTGTTGATTGTCAGAGTTGTATCCAATTCAGGGGGCGACACTTCACAATTTGTATCTGGGCATAGGTCGTCGGGCCATTTCGTGGTTAACTTCGGCCTCTTCAAAATTCTCTACAACAACGTTCAGAAGGACTCCGTTCATGGCTCAAGTCACTCTTAAAGGCTCCCCGGTTCAAGTCAACGGTCAACTGCCACAAGCCGGTTCCAAGGCGCCAGCCTTTTCCCTGGTTGCCGGCAATCTGTCCGACGTGACCCTGGCGAGCTTCGCCGGCAAGCGCAAAGTGCTGAACATTTTCCCAAGCGTTGATACCCCGACCTGCGCGACTTCGGTTCGCAAGTTCAACGCTCAGGCCAGTGATGTCGCCAACACTGTCGTGCTGTGCATCTCCGCTGACCTGCCGTTCGCTCAAGCGCGTTTCTGCGGCGCCGAAGGCCTGGAAAACGTACAGAACCTGTCGACCCTGCGCGGTGCCGAGTTCATCGAGAACTACGGCGTTGCCATCGCTGACGGCCCGCTCAAAGGCCTGACTGCCCGTGCCGTCGTGGTTCTGGACGAAAACGACAACGTTCTGCACAGCGAACTGGTCAAGGAAATCGCTGAAGAACCTAACTACGAAGCGGCACTTGCTGTTCTGAAGTAAGAGTCGTTTTACAATTGTTAACGGCCTGGCCCTGTCCAGGCCGTTTTCATTTGTGCTTCAGTGTCTTAGAGAAATCTCCTGTTACGTAAGCCGAAGGTAAATTGCCGGTAAAGCCGCTTTGCTTAATGCCCGCCAGTGCTTATCGTTCAGCCTCCTGTAAAGAAGCCCACGCGCCCAATGGTTGATCATTCCATGCAATCCTCCGTTTCCCGTAGTCCCCGTCGCTGGCTGTTTGGCCTGCTTGTCCTGTTGGTCATCGCTGGCCTGTGCTGGAAATTCTGGCCCGCCGGCTCTGCCCAAAAAGAGGGCGCAGGGCAAAAAGCCGTTGCCGGGCATACCGGCAGGTCGGGGGGGATGCGTCCGGGTTTCGGCGGGGCGACCGGACCTGTTCCAGTGCGTGTCGCGCCGGCGGTCAAGGGCGACTTCCCGCTGTACTACAAGGCGCTGGGCACCGTGACGGCGCTGAACACCATTAATGTGCGCAGCCGCGTCGGTGGTGAGCTGATGAAGATCTCATTCGAGGAAGGGCAGATGGTCAAGGCTGGCGATCTGCTGGCTGAAATCGACCCGCGTCCTTACCAGAACGCCTTGCTTCAGGCCGAGGGCACGTTGCTGCAGAACCAGGCACAACTGAAAAACGCCCAGGTCGATGTGGAACGCTATCGCGGCCTGTATCGCGAAGACAGTATCGCCAAGCAGACCCTGGACACCGCCGAAGCGCTGGTGGGCCAGTATCAGGGCACGGTCAAAACCAATCAGGCGGCGGTCAACGACGCCAAGCTCAATCTGGAATTCACCAAGATCCGTGCTCCGATTGCCGGGCGTGTGGGCTTGCGTCAGCTGGATGTCGGCAACCTGGTGGCAGCCAACGACACCACCGCGCTGGTGATCATCACCCAGACCCAACCGATCAGCGTTGCCTTCACCTTGCCGGAAAACAGCCTCGACGTTGTACTGGCGCGCTACCGCACCGGCGCCAAGTTGCCGGCTGAAGCCTGGGACCGTGGCGACACCAAGTTGCAGGCCACTGGCGTCTTGCAGAGCCTGGACAACCAGATCGACGTCACCACCGGCACCCTCAAATTCAAGGCTCGCTACGAGAACCGTGATCAGGCGCTGTTCCCTAATCAGTTCGTCAACGTCCATCTGCTGGCCGACACCCTCAAAGACGTGGTGCTCGCGCCTTCGGCAGCGATTCAGTTCGGCACCAACGGCACGTTTGTCTACGCCCTGGACGGCGACAAGAAAGTCGCGATTCGTCAGTTGAAAGTCGGCGCCAGTGACGGTGAAAACACCGTGATTACTGAAGGCCTGGCCCCTGGGGATCGCGTGGTCCTTGAAGGCACCGACCGCTTGAAGGAAGGCAGCGAAGTGGAAGTGGTCAACGACACCAAGGATGTACCGACCACCCCGACCGGGCACCTGCAAGGCAAATCGGCCACCACCGCGCCTGACGCGACGACCACCGACAAGGCGAAAAAGGGCGGCGCATGAACATCTCGCGGCTGTTCATCCTTCGCCCGGTCGCCACGACCCTGAGCATGCTGGCCATTATCCTGGCTGGCGTGATCGCCTATCGGCTGTTGCCGGTGTCGGCATTGCCTCAGGTCGATTACCCGACCATCCGCGTCATGACGCTGTATCCCGGCGCCAGCCCGGATGTCATGACCAGCGCCGTGACCGCGCCCCTTGAGCGTCAATTCGGGCAGATGCCCGGCCTGACCCAGATGGCTTCGACCAGTTCCGGCGGTGCTTCGGTGCTGACCCTGCGTTTCAGCCTCGACATCAACATGGACGTCGCCGAGCAGCAGGTGCAGGCGGCGATCAACGCTGCGACCAATTTGCTGCCCAAGGACCTGCCGGCGCCGCCGGTGTACAACAAGGTCAACCCGGCGGACACCCCGGTGCTGACCCTGGCCATCACCTCCAAGACCATGCTGCTGCCCAAGCTCAATGATTTGGTCGACACGCGCATGGCACAGAAAATTGCCCAGATCAGCGGCGTCGGCATGGTCAGCATTGCCGGCGGCCAGCGTCAGGCCGTGCGGATCAAGGTCAACCCCGAGGCGCTGGCGGCCAATGGCTTGAACCTGTCTGACGTACGTACCTTGATCGGTGCGTCCAACGTCAACCAGCCAAAGGGCAACTTCGACGGCCCGACCCGGGTGTCGATGCTCGATGCAAACGATCAACTGACCTCGCCCAAGGACTACGCCAACCTGATTCTCGCCTACGCCAACGGCGCGCCGTTGCGGCTCAAGGACGTGGCAGAGATCGTCGATGGCGCGGAAAACGAACGTCTGGCGGCGTGGGCCAACGAAAATCAGGCCGTGCTGCTGAATATCCAGCGTCAGCCTGGCGCCAACGTCATCGAAGTGGTTGACCGGATCAAAGCCCTGCTGCCGAGCATCACCGACAACCTGCCGGCCGGTCTCGAAGTCACCGTGCTGACTGACCGCACCCAGACCATCCGCGCCTCGGTCACCGACGTGCAGCACGAATTGTTGATCGCCATTGCGCTGGTCGTGATGGTGACCTTCCTGTTCCTGCGTCGGGCCAGCGCCACGATCATTCCGTCGGTCGCGGTCCCACTGTCGCTGATCGGCACCTTCGGCGTGATGTACCTCGCGGGTTTCTCGGTCAACAACCTGACTCTGATGGCACTGACCATCGCCACCGGTTTTGTGGTGGACGATGCGATCGTCATGCTGGAGAACATTTCCCGATTTATCGAAGAGGGCGACAGTCCCCTGAATGCGGCGCTCAAGGGCGCCAAGCAGATCGGCTTCACCCTGATCTCCCTGACCCTGTCGCTGATTGCAGTACTGATCCCGTTGCTGTTCATGGCCGACGTGGTGGGGCGGCTGTTCCGTGAATTTGCGATCACTCTGGCGGTGGCGATCCTGATTTCCCTTGTCGTCTCCCTGACCCTGACGCCAATGATGTGCGCGCGGCTGCTCAAGCGTGAACCCAAGGAAGAAGAACAGGGCCGTTTCTACCGGGCCAGCGGCGCCACAATTGATTGGATGATCGCGGCTTACGGGCGCAAGTTAAAGTGGGTTCTCAAGCATCAACCGCTGACCCTGCTGGTGGCGATCGGCACGCTGGCGTTGACCGTATTCCTTTACATGGTGGTGCCCAAGGGTTTCTTCCCGGTGCAGGACACCGGGGTGATCCAAGGGATTTCCGAGGCGCCGCAGTCGATTTCCTTCGCCGCCATGAGTGAACGTCAGCAGGAACTGGCCAAAGTGATCCTGGCGGATCCGGCGGTGGAGAGCTTGTCGTCCTACATCGGCGTCGACGGTGACAACTCGACGCTGAACAGCGGTCGTCTGCTGATCAACCTCAAATCCCACAGCAATCGCGATCTGAGCGCCACCGAAGTGATTGCACGTCTGCAACCGGAACTGGACAAGCTCACCGGCATCCGCCTGTTCATGCAACCGGTGCAGGACCTGACCATCGAAGACCGCGTCAGCCGGACTCAATATCAGTTCAGCATGTCGTCGCCGGACTCGGAGTTGCTGAGTCTGTGGAGCGGTCGTCTGGTGGACGCACTGGCCCAACGGCCGGAGCTGACCGACGTTGCCAGCGATTTGCAGGACAAGGGCTTGCAGGTCTATCTGGTGATTGACCGCGATGCGGCGTCGCGGGTCGGTGTGTCAGTGTCGAACATCACCGATGCGCTGTACGACGCCTTCGGTCAGCGACAGATTTCCACCATCTACACCCAGGCCAGCCAGTACCGCGTGGTGCTGCAATCGCAGTCCGACGAGAAGATCGGTCCGGAGGCGCTGAATCAGATTCACGTGAAAACCACCGACGGCGGGCAAGTGCGCCTGTCCAGTCTGGCGCACATCGAGGAGCGTCAGGCCCAACTGGCGATCACTCACATCGGTCAGTTCCCTGCAGTGATGATGTCCTTCAACCTCGCGCCCGGTGTGGCGCTGGGGCATGCGGTGGAGATCATCGACCAGGTGCAGAAAGACATCGGCATGCCGATTGGCGTGCAGACCCAGTTCCAGGGCGCGGCCGAGGCATTCCAGGCCTCGCTGTCGAGCACCCTGCTGCTGATCCTGGCGGCGGTGGTCACCATGTACATCGTGCTCGGCGTGCTCTACGAGAGCTACATCCACCCGATCACCATTCTCTCGACCTTGCCCTCGGCGGCGGTCGGTGCCTTGCTGGCGTTGCTGTTGAGTGGGAATGATCTGGGCATGATCGCGATCATCGGCATCATTTTGTTGATCGGTATCGTGAAAAAGAACGCGATCATGATGATCGACTTCGCCCTCGACGCTGAACGCAATCAGGGCATGGACCCGGAAACGGCGATCTATCAGGCGGCGCTGCTGCGTTTCCGGCCGATTCTGATGACTACACTGGCCGCGTTGTTCGGCGCGGTGCCACTGATGCTGGCGACCGGTTCAGGTGCGGAATTGCGTCAACCGTTGGGTCTGGTGATGGTGGGTGGCTTGTTGGTGAGTCAGGTGCTGACGCTGTTTACCACTCCGGTCATCTATCTGTATTTCGACCGCCTCGGTCGGCGCTGGGGTCGCAAGCCTGAAGCCGTGGAAGCGGCAGAACAGCCATGAACCTGTCCGGACCTTTCATCAAACGCCCGGTCGCTACGATGTTGCTGAGCCTGGCGATCCTGCTGCTGGGCGGCGTGAGCTTCGGCCTGTTGCCGGTGGCGCCGTTGCCGCAGATGGACTTTCCGGTGATTGTGGTTCAGGCGAGTCTGCCCGGTGCGAGCCCGGAGGTCATGGCCTCGACTGTGGCCACGCCGCTTGAGCGTTCCTTCGGCGCCATTGCCGGGGTCAACACCATGAGCAGCCGCTCCAGTCAGGGCTCGACCCGGGTGATTTTGCAGTTCGACCTGGACCGCGACATCAACGGCGCGGCGCGGGAAGTGCAGGCGGCAATCAACGCTTCGCGCAACCTGCTGCCGAGCGGGATGCGCAGCATGCCGACCTACAAGAAGGTCAACCCGTCTCAGGCGCCGATCATGGTGCTGTCGCTGACCTCCGACGTGCTGGAAAAGGGCCAGCTCTACGATTTGGCCTCGACGATTCTGTCCCAGAGCCTGTCTCAGGTGCAGGGCGTGGGTGAAGTGCAGATCGGCGGCAGTTCTTTGCCGGCGGTGCGCATCGAGCTCGAACCGCAGGCGCTCAACCAGTACGGTGTGGCGCTGGACGATGTGCGTAACACCATCGCCAACGCCAACGTGCGTCGTCCCAAGGGCTCGGTCGAAGATGGCCAGCGGTTGTGGCAGGTTCAGGCCAACGATCAACTCGAGAAAGCCAAGGATTACGAGTCGCTGATCATTCACTACGCGGACGGCGCGGCCCTGCGCCTGAAGGACGTGGCCAAGGTCAGCGACGGCGTCGAAGACCGCTACAACAGCGGCTTCTTCAACAACGACGCGGCGGTACTGTTGGTGATCAACCGCCAGGCCGGCGCCAACATCATCGAGACGGTCAACGAAATCAAGGCTCAACTGCCGGCGTTGCAGGCCGTGTTGCCGGCCAGCGTGAAGCTGAACGTGGCGATGGACCGGTCGCCGGTGATCAAGGCGACCTTGCACGAAGCGGAAATGACCCTGCTGATTGCCGTGGCGCTGGTGATTCTGGTGGTGTTCCTGTTCCTCGGTAACTTCCGCGCCTCGTTGATTCCGACCCTCGCGGTGCCTGTGTCGCTGGTCGGCACCTTTGCGGTGATGTACCTCTACGGATTCTCCCTGAACAACCTGTCGCTGATGGCGCTGATTCTGGCCACCGGCCTGGTGGTGGACGATGCCATTGTGGTGCTGGAGAACATTTCGCGGCACATCGACAAAGGCGTACCGCCGATGAAGGCCGCGTACCTCGGGGCGCAGGAAGTCGGCTTCACCTTGCTGTCGATGAACGTCTCGCTGGTGGCGGTGTTCCTGTCGATCCTGTTCATGGGCGGGATTGTCGAAAGCCTGTTTCGAGAGTTTTCCATTACGTTGGCGGCGTCCATCGTGGTGTCGCTGGTGGTTTCCTTGACGCTGACTCCGATGCTCTGCGCCCGCTGGCTCAAGCCGCATACGCCGGGCGAGGAAAACCGTTTGCAGCGCTGGAGTCAGCGCGCCAACGAGTGGATGGTCGGCAAATACGCCACAAGCCTTGACTGGGTGCTGCGTCACCGCCGGTTGACCTTGCTTAGCCTTTTCGTGACAGTCGGCGTTAACATTGCGTTGTATGTCGTTGTTCCTAAAACATTTATGCCTCAACAGGACACGGGGCAGCTGATCGGTTTCGTGCGCGGCGACGACGGGCTGTCATTCAGCGTGATGCAGCCGAAAATGGAAACCTTCCGCCGTGCCGTGCTCAAGGATGACGCGGTGCAAAGCGTCGCCGGCTTCATTGGCGGCACCAACGGCACCAACAACGCCTTCATGCTGGTGCGGCTGAAACCGATCAAGGAGCGAAATATTTCTGCGCAAAAGGTCATCGAACGCCTTCGCAAGGAAATGCCCAAGGTCGCCGGTGCGCAACTGATGCTGATGGCCGATCAGGACCTGCAGTTTGGTGGCGGTCGTGAACAGACCACGTCCCAGTATTCCTACATCCTGCAAAGCGCCGATCTTGGCGAGTTGCGCGAGTGGTATCCGAAAGTCGTTACCGCACTCAAGGCGTTGCCGGAGCTGACAGCGATTGACGCCCGTGAAGGGCGCGGCGCCCAACAGGTGACCCTGATCGTCGACCGTGATCAGGCCAAACGCCTGGGCGTCGACATGGACATGGTCACCGCGGTGCTGAACAACGCCTACAGCCAGCGGCAGATTTCGACGATTTACGACAGCCTTAACCAGTATCAGGTGGTCATGGAGGTCAATCCGAAATATGCCCAGGACCCGATCACCCTCAAACAGGTTCAGGTGATCACCGCTGACGGTGCGCGGATTCCGCTCTCGACCATCGCTCATTACGAAAACAGCCTGGAAGACGACCGCGTCAGCCACGAAGGCCAGTTCGCCTCCGAGAGCATTTCCTTCGACATGGCCGAAGGCGTGACGGTGGAGCAGGGCACGGCAGCCATTGAGCGGGCCATTGCCAGACTGGGTATGCCGGAAGACGTGATCGTGAAAATGGCAGGCACCGCCGACGCCTTTGCCGCGACCCAGCAGAGCCAGCCGTGGATGATTCTCGGGGCGCTGGTGGCGGTGTATCTGGTGCTCGGTGTGCTGTATGAAAGCTACATCCATCCGCTGACCATTCTCTCGACCTTGCCGTCGGCCGGGGTCGGCGCGTTGCTGTCGATTTATGCGCTGGGCGGTGAGTTCAGTCTGATCTCGTTGCTCGGGCTGTTCCTGCTGATCGGCGTGGTGAAGAAAAACGCCATTCTGATGATCGACCTGGCCTTGCAGCTGGAACGGCATCAGGGCATGGCGCCGCTGGAATCGATTCGCAGCGCTTGCTTGCAACGTCTGCGGCCGATTCTGATGACCACCCTGGCGGCGATCCTCGGCGCGTTGCCGTTGCTGCTGAGCCGCGCCGAAGGTGCGGAAATGCGTCAGCCATTGGGCCTGACCATCATTGGCGGGCTGATCTTCAGCCAGGTGCTGACCCTTTACACCACCCCAGTGGTTTACCTCTATCTCGACAAACTGCGCCATCGCTTCAACCACTGGCGTGGGGTACGTACCGATGCTGCTCTGGAAACTCCGCTATGACTGACCGTTCGCTTATCACTCTGGCTGCACCGCTGGTAACGGCCCGAGGCTCGCGTTTGTTGAGCCTGGCGCTGTGCGTGGCGATGCTCAGCGCCTGCGCCATCGGCCCGGATTACCAGCGCCCGCAAGCGGCTGCGCCGGCGCAATATAAGGAAGCGGCAGGCTGGCGTCAGGCCAATCCCAGCGATTCCCTGGCCCGAGGCGCCTGGTGGGAGTTGTATGGCGATCAGCAGCTCAATGGCCTGATCGAACAACTCAACAGTTCCAACCAGACTGTCGCGCAATCCGAAGCCCAGTACCGTCAGGCCCAGGCCTTGGTGCGCAGTGCCCGTGGCGCGTTTTTCCCCACCGTGGACCTGACCGTCGGGAAAAACCGCTCCAGCCAGGGCACCGGCAGCAGCAGTTCGAGCCTGACCAGTTCTTCCAGCGGGATTCGCGACACTTACACCGCACAGGCCGGAGTCAGTTGGGAGGCCGACGTTTGGGGGAAACTGCGCCGAGGCCTTGAAGCCGACACCGCCAACGCCGAGGCGAGTTTTGCCGATCTGGCGGCGATGCGCTTGAGCCAGCAGTCGGAACTGGTGCAGAACTATCTGCAACTGCGCGTGATCGACGAGCAGAAACGCCTGCTGGAAGCGACGGTCGAGGCCTATCAGCGCTCGCTGAAAATGACCGAAAACCAGTATCGCGCCGGTGTCTCCGGCAAGGATGCTGTGGCGCAGGCCCAGACTCAGCTCAAAAGCACCCAGGCTGACATGGTTGATTTGATCTGGCAGCGTGCTCAATTCGAGAACGCCATTGCCGTACTGATCGGGCTACCGCCGGCCGAGTTCAACCTGGCTGAAACCAAAAACATCCCAGCGTTGCCCGAGATACCGCTGAGCCTGCCTTCGCAATTGCTCGAGCGCCGCCCGGACATCGCCTCCGCTGAACGCTCGGTGATGGCCGCCAATGCCAACATCGGCGTGGCCAAGGCGGCCTATTACCCGGACTTCACCCTGAGTCTGAACGGTGGTTACAGCAGCAGCACCTCTTCGAACTGGATCAGCGTGCCGAACCGCTTCTGGTCGGTCGGACCGCAATTGGCCATGACCTTGTTCGACGGCGGTCAGCGCTCAGCGGAAGTTGACCGCAGCGAAGCGGCCTACGACGAAACAGTGGCCAAGTACCGCCAGACCGTGCTCGATGGCTTCCGCGAAGTGGAAAACTATCTGGTGCAGCTCAAGGTTCTGGAAGACGAAGCGGGCGTGCGCCAGGAAGCACTGAACGCGGCGCGTGAGTCTTTGCGTCTGACCGAGAACCAGTACAAGGCCGGGGTGATCGCTTATCTCGATGTGGTGGTCGTTCAGGCCACAGCGTTGAACAATGAACGCAGCGTGCTGAGCCTGTTGCAGAGCCGGTTGATTGCCAGCGTGCAGTTAATTGCTGCATTGGGTGGTGGCTGGGATGGGGCGTTGCAAGTGAGTGAAAAAGAGTAGCGCCCACTTCTCTGACGACAACTCGATGTGGCGAGGGGATTTATCCCCGTTCGGCTGCGAAGCAGTCGTAATCCATTGGACGCGGTGTGGCTGGAAAAACAGGGGCCGCTTCGCAGCCCAACGGGGATAAATCCCCTCGCCACAACGCAACTGCTACTGCCGGACGCGGCCGTCGCGAGGTGTCAAACAAGTGTTTCATCGGCTTGATGGCCTTTTGCTTATTTTGTCAGTGCGTTCTTTTGCGCAATCAGTACAATCGCCCAATTTGCCCCCCGAGAATGGAAGCAGTACGGAGGGCTGTCGCGAGTAGTCTCATGCTTATCGGTAGCTATTCCCCCACGCTGGTTATCATCTCGCTTTTTGTGGCGATTCTCGCCTCCTATACCGCGCTCGACCTGACCGAACGCATCGCCACGGCCAAGGGCCGGGCCGTGCATCTATGGACGGCGGGCGGCGCCTTTGCCATGGGGGTTGGCGTGTGGTCGATGCATTTCATCGGCATGCTCGCGTTCAAATTGCCCATCGACCTCGGTTACGACGTCGGCATTACGTTGCTGTCACTGCTGATTGGCATCCTGTCCTGCGGCTTTGCCCTGTGGCTGGTCAGCCAGCCAAAATTGCCAGCCTGGCAATTGGCATTCGGCGCGCTGGTCATGGGCAGCGGGATCAGCGCCATGCACTACACCGGCATGGCTGCCATGCGAATGCAGCCGGGTATCGATTACGATCCGACGCTGTTCGGCGCCTCGCTGCTGATCGCCGTGGTCGCCTCGGGCGCCGCGTTGTGGATCGCTTTCCGCCTGCGCCAACACACACCTTATGTCGGCCTGATCCGTGGCGGTGCGGCGGTGATCATGGGCCTCGCGATCGTCGGCATGCACTACACCGGCATGGCAGCGGCGCGTTTCCCGGATGGCAGCTTCTGTGGCGCGGCCGTCAGCGGCCTGAACGGCAAGGGCCTGGACAATCTGGTGCTGATCACTACCCTGGCAGTGTTGAGCCTTGCCTTGTTGACCTCGATCCTCGATGCGCGCCTTGAGGCCCGCACCGCAGGACTTGCCCACTCATTGACCAAGGCCAACCGCGAACTGACCCAACTGGCCCTGCATGACACCCTGACCGGCCTGCCGAATCGCGTGTTGCTGGCTGATCGCATCGATCAGGCGATGTCGATGGTGCAGGAGCAGGGCGGTTGTTTCGCGTTGATGTTCATCGATCTGGACGGTTTCAAACCGGTCAACGATGCCTTTGGGCACCATATGGGCGATCTGTTGTTGCGTGAGGTCGGCTTGCGCCTGCGCGAGGATTTGCGCAGCCAGGACACCCTGGCACGGATCGGCGGTGATGAGTTCGTATTACTGGTGCAACTCGGCGAGCAGAATGACGCATTGAACCTGGCGGCCCGTCAGGTCGGGCTGATCGGGCGTTCGTTCCGGGTCGGCGAACATGACTTGCAGATTTCCGCCAGCGTCGGCATCGCGATCTATCCGGGCAACGGTGAAACCGCCGAGGAATTGCTGATGAACTCTGACGCGGCGATGTACCACGCCAAGGGCGCCGGCAAAAACGGCTACAGCTTCTTCGATGCCTCGATGAACAGCAACGCGCGCAAACAGCTGCAGTTATTGCAGGACTTGCGTATCGCCATTGATCAGCAGCAATTCAGTCTCTATTACCAACCCAAGTTCGATGCCAACAATGGTCGACCGGTCGGCGCCGAGGCGTTGCTGCGCTGGGTGCACCCGACCCAGGGCATGTTGCTCCCGGACAAGTTCATCGAACTGGCGGAAAAAACCGGGCTGATCATTCCGATTGGCGAGTGGGTGCTCAACGAAGCCTGCCGTCAGATGCGCGAGTGGTACGTACTCGGGTACACCGACTGGCGCATCGCGGTGAACCTTTCAGCCTTGCAGTTCTGCCACGTGGGTCTGGTCCAGAGCGTCGCCAAAGCCTTGGCCACTCACCATTTGCCGGCCAACAGCCTGACCCTCGAGATCACAGAAACCACCGCCATGAGCGATGCCGATGCGAGCATGACGGTGCTTCAGGAACTGTCGACAATGGGTGTCGATCTGTCGATCGACGACTTTGGCACCGGCTATTCGAGCTTGATGTACCTCAAGCGCTTACCCGCCAACGAACTTAAGATCGATCGTGGTTTTGTCCGCGACCTGGAGCGTGACAGCGATGACGCCGCCATCGTTTCCGCCATCGTCGCCCTCGGCCAGGCACTGGGGTTGCGGATCGTCGCCGAAGGGGTGGAAACCAACTCGCAGCAAGACTTCCTGACGCAACTCGGGTGTGATTCGCTTCAGGGTTATCTGCTCGGGCACCCGCTGCCGGCCGAACGTTTCATGGTAGATATTCTGCGTGCAGAGCAATTGGCGGTGAGTTGAGAACACTGTGATTGATGTGAGCCCATGCAAAAGCCAGCGATGACGGTTATTCTTGGCCCCGACTGCTAACGCTTGGAATGGGGGAAATTTCGCATGGACAAAGTCATCGTCATCACTGGCGGCAGCCGCGGTATCGGCGCCGCCACAGCCCTGTTGGCCGCCGAACAAGGCTATCGGATCTGCATCAACTACCTGGCCGACGAATCCGCTGCGCAAACTGTGCTGGAACAAGTCCGCGCCCTCGGCGCCCAAGCCATCGCGGTGCGCGCTGACGTCAGCATCGAAGATGAAGTGATCGCGCTGTTCCACCGCGTGGACACTGAGTTGGGCCGGGTCACGGCACTGGTGAATAACGCCGGCACCGTCGGGCATAAGTCCCGAGTCGATGAAATGTCCGAATTCCGTATTCTCAAAATCCTCAGAACCAACGTCCTGGCGCCGATCCTCTGCGCCAAACACGCGATCCTGCGCATGTCGCCCAAGCATGGCGGGCAGGGTGGCAGCATCGTTAACGTGTCCTCGGTGGCCTCACGCCTGGGCGCGCCCAGTGAATACGTCGACTACGCCGCCTCCAAAGGTGCGCTCGATACCTTCACCATCGGCCTGTCCAAAGAAGTGGCTGGCGAAGGCATCCGCGTCAACGCCGTGCGCCCTGGTTACATCTACACCGATTTCCATGCGTTGAGCGGTGACCCGGATCGGGTCAGCAAGCTGGAGTCGGCGATTCCGATGGCTCGGGGCGGGCGTCCGGAAGAAGTGGCTGAGGCGATTGTGTGGTTGCTGTCGGACAAGGCGTCTTATGCGACCGGGACGTTTATAGACCTCGGTGGTGGACGATAACAGCGTCGCCCGCAACAACTTGCGAGCCATTGTCGAGTAGTAGTTTGTTGGGTTATTTTTCGAGCGTAGTAAAATAGCCAATTCAAGTGATTTCGCAGACTTTCTGAGAGATCACTTGTTGGCTTTGGTTTTATTGATTTTGTAAGTTATTTTTCTGTTATTGAAATGTCGTCGTAATGAATATACTGGGACGGAGTGAGATTACCTTCGACCTCTGCGGAAATATAAAAGTGTTTACCTAATAAATAGGTGCGTGAATATTCGGCTTCGATTTCATGCCATTTGCCATCAACTTTTGGCGGCGGAAGGGACAAGGTTTCGCCAAAGCCAACCAGGAGCTCTTTGATCTTGACTCCTTCACTGATGCGCATCCGAAATTTTACAGTTGCCTTTTCCGGGAATTCTTCGAAGGCTTTCTGTATCGAGTAGGGTTGGTTACCATCAAACCAAGCGAAGGTGAAGTAAGCGTTCCCTTCTTCTTTTTCAGTTCTGTGTGTGCCACTTATGGCGCGCCATCCATTAAAATTGCCATTCTCAAAGTCAGAAAAGTCATTAAGTTTTTGTTGGGTGATCATCTTGAGTATCCTCGCTATCCCGTAACTATTGGTGGCTGTTTTTTGAGCGGTTAGTTTGTGCTCGAATAGAAATCTAAGTTATTTTCTGGATGAGCGTCTACTGTCAAAAGTATCAGGTTTTACGCATTTTAATGACCGCCGGTCGGACGACCGTCATTGTGAGCTGAGGTGGCTGGTGCCCGTCAATCTGCACAATTAACTCAAACGTTTTCTGTTCTGAGCGGTGGCCCATCGAGTTTGTACCCGCCATACAGAGTGAGTACAGAGTTGCACAAAGAGCGATAGATGAGTGTTAGAACGACCGCACAATCCGGCCCAACGTCTCCATCGCCTTCTCGGCTATCTCATCCCAGGGGCTGCCGTAGTTCAGCCGAATACAATTCCTGAAGCGCTGGGTCGGTGAAAAGATCGGCCCGGGCGCAATGCTGATCCCTTGCGCCAACGCCATCTGAAACAACTTCAGCGAATCCATCTGCGGTGGCAATTCCAGCCACAGGAAGTAACCGCCGGCCGGTTGACTGACGCGGGTTTGCGCCGGGAAGTAGCGCGCGATAGCGGCGAGCATGGCGCTTTGCTGTTCTTCAAGGGCGTAGCGCAGTTTTCGCAGGTGCCGGTCGTAGCCGCCGTGTTGCAGGTAATCGGCAATGGCCGCCTGGGCCGGCATCGACGCGCACAGCGACGTCATGAGTTTCAGCCGTTCGATCTTCTGCGCATAGCGCCCGGCGGCGACCCAACCGATGCGGTAGCCGGGGGCCAGGCTTTTGGCGAACGAACCGCAATGCATCACCAGCCCTTCGGTATCAAAAGCCTTGGCCGGTTTCGGCGCCTGTTGGCCGTAATAGAGTTCGGCGTAGACGTCGTCTTCGATCAGCGGCACCTGATGGCTGCGCAATAGCTCAACCAGTTCCTGTTTCTTCGCCTCGGGCATCGTCGCGCCCATCGGGTTCTGGAAGCTGGTCATGCACCAGACAGCCTTGATCGGGTGCCGTGCCAGGGTTTGCGCAAGTACGCCAAGGTCGATGCCATCGCGCGGATGCACAGGGATTTCCACGGCTTTGAGCTTCAGCCGCTCCAGGATTTGCAGGCAGGCGTAGAACGCCGGGGCTTCGATGGCCACCAGATCGCCGGGCTCGGTGACCGCTTGCAAGCACAGGTTCAGCGCTTCCAGCGCGCCGTTGGTAATCAGCAGTTCTTCCATGGGCAGCATCAGTCCGCCGACCATGTAGCGCAGGGCGATTTGACGACGCAATTGTGGGTTGCCCGGCGACATGTCGGTGACGACCATGCGCGGGTCCATCTCTCGGGCAGCGCTGGCCAGAGAGCGGGACAACCGTTGCAGCGGGAACAGGGTCGGGCTGGGGAAGGCCGAGCCGAAGGGCACGGTGTTCGGGTCCTTGATCGAATCGAGGACCGAGAACACCAGTTCGCTGACGTCGACTTCGGTGGACTCATTGACCTGACTGCTGATCACCGGCTCCGAGAACGGGCTCGGCGCGTGTGCGTTGACGAAGTAGCCGGAACGCGGGCGAGCGCGGATCAGGCCGCGGCGTTCGAGCAGGTAGTAGGCCTGGAACACCGTGGACGGGCTGACCCCGTAAGTCTGGCTGGCGTAGCGCACCGACGGCACGCGCTGGCCGGGGCCGAGAACGCCGGAGCGGATCAGTTCAGCGATGTCATCGGCGAATTTTTCGTAGCGTTTCATCGAGTGCCTGGATGGGTGTCATTCATTGAAAAAATGGGTGGCAGTCAGGTCGCCAAAGATCGCAGCCTTCGGCAGCTCCTACAATGGATCGGCGTATACCCGTAGGAGCTGCCGAAGGCTGCGATCTTTGGCTTTGCATCTTAAAGGCTCAACGATTCATCGGCGCAACAAACCGGCTCTTCGCCACGCTATAAATCTCAGGCTCATCGCTGTCGACAATCTTGAAGCTGATCGTCTGCGAACTGCTGCTCGGTCGTTCCGTGGTCATCGCCACCGACACCGGCACATCCACAATCTCGCCCGGTGCCAGGCTCAGTTCAGTCTTGCCTTGCAGCAGGAAGCCTTCGCCATCGACCAGGGTCAGACGGTAATCCTGACGTTGCTGGGTCTTGTTGATGACTTTCAGGCTGTAGATGTTTTCGATCTGCCCCTGACTGTTCTCGCGGAACAGGCCACGGTCCTTGCTCACGTCCAGCGACACCATTGGCCGCTCCACCAGCGCCAGGGCAAGCGCACCGATCATCACCAGCAGGACCGCGGTGTAGCCGATCAAACGCGGCCGCAACAAATGAGTCTTGCCACCTTGCAATTGATGCTCCGAGGTGTAGCTGATCAGCCCGCGGGCGTAGCCCATTTTGTCCATGATCGAATCACAGGCGTCGATACACGCGGCGCAGCCGATGCATTCCATCTGCAAGCCGTCGCGGATGTCGATGCCGGTCGGGCAGACTTGCACGCACACCTGGCAGTCGATGCAATCACCGAGGCCGACTTCTGCCGGTGCCACGTCACGTTTGCGCGGGCCACGGTTTTCGCCACGGGCCACGTCGTAGGAGATGGTCAGGGTGTCTTTGTCGAACATCACGCTCTGGAACCGTGCGTACGGACACATGTGCATGCACACCGCTTCACGCAACCAACCGGCGTTGATGTAAGTCGCGCCGGTAAAGAACAGCACCCAGAACAGGCTGACGCCGCCCATCTGCAAGGTCAGCAGTTCTTCGGCCAGCGGCCGGATCGGGGTGAAATAGCCGACAAAGGTCAGGCCGGTCAACAGGCTGATGGCCAGCCACAAGGTGTGCTTGGCCGAGCGGCGGAACAGTTTGTTCAGGCCCCAGGGGGCGGCTTGCAGCTTGATCCGCTGGTTGCGTTCGCCTTCGGTGAGCTTCTCGCACCACATGAAGATCCAGGTCCAGGAGCTCTGTGGGCAGGTGTAACCGCACCAGACTCGCCCGGCGAACACGGTGATCGCAAACAGGCCGAACGCGGCAATGATCAGCAGCGCGGACAGCAGGATGAAATCCTGCGGCCAGAAGGTCGCACCGAAGATGTGGAATTTGCTTTCGGAAAGGTCCCAGAGCACAGCCTGGCGGCCGCCCCAGTTCAACCACACCGTGCCGAAGAACAGCAAAAACAGAAACCCCGCGCCGCTCATGCGCAGGGTGCGGAATAAACCGGTGAAGCTGCGGGTGTGGATCAGGTTGTCGCTGGACTTGGCCTTCATCTTTGGACGCGAAGGCTCATAGCTCTGCACTGAAGGGTTCTGTATTAAAGGGGCGGTTTCTACGGTTCGGACGGGGATTCTATCGCTCATGGTCTTTCGCTCATCAGCCTCCATCAGGCCTGAGCACTATGAGCGGCGATCTGTTTGCATAACAGACTCACCTATTGCAATAAAAAGCGGATCAGATGGGCATTGATCCGCTGCCTGCGACAAGTTGATGCACCCGCAGCAGCGGGACGCAGGCGCCTATATCAAGCGTCTGCGGGTGTTGTTGATCCGGGTCAGTCAAATCACCGAATCACTGTCGGTGGCCTTCAAATGCTTACGCCCGTCGACTGCGCCTGCTACGGTCAATGCGTCTGCTTCTGCTTCGGTGATGTAGACGCGCTGGCCATCGAGCTCCACCGCCGACATGGCTTTTTCCGGGTCGGTAATGATGGTGACGTCTGGACACAGACGAATTTCTTCGCCGTTTTCGGTAATGAAGAAGCAGGTCTGGTTTTCGATGCGCACAGTCATGAAGGTGTCCTTTTTTCTGTGGGTTCTAACGTGTTAGGGCACTGCCGAGGATCATCGTTCTGTGCAACCGATTAATGGTCGACGCGGTCCATCCTCAATAGAGCAACTTTCTATTCAGTCATCACAAGGACAACACCATGAACGTCTGGTGGCATGAGGTTTGGGTGACCCTGCAAGCGGAGTTCGCCGACATTGGCGACGCTTCACAACTGACGCGCATTACCGTGCGTTTGCTGATGGCTGCGGTGTTGGGCGGGATTCTCGGCTTCGAACGGGAGCACAAGGGCAAGGCCGCCGGGGTTCGCACCCACATGCTGGTGGCCCTCGGTGCCGCGCTGTTCGTGCTGGTGCCGCAAATGTCCGGCTCACAGGCCGATGCCATGAGCCGGGTGGTGCAGGGTGTGATCGCGGGGATCGGTTTTCTTGGCGCAGGGACTATTCTGAAAAACAACGAGGGCGACGAGGGACACGTCAAAGGCCTGACCACCGCCGCCGGATTGTGGATGACTGCCGCCATTGGTGTCTCGGCCGGGTTGGGGCGAGAGGCGACGGCGGTGTTCAGTACGTTGCTGGCGTTGGCTATTTTCAGTGTGATGCCGAAGATCGTAAAAATGCTTGACCGCGATCCCCCGTAGGAGCTGCCGAAGGCTGCGATCTCTTGATGTTGCTTTTCAAGATCAAAAGATCGCAGCCTTCGGCAGCTCCTACGGTGTGACAACCACCGGCGGCATCGTCTCTGGTGGGTCTTCCCGAGGTGGCGGTGTGGTGCCGGGCGGGTCTTGCTCAGGCACCGGCGTAGGCTCGGTCGGCGGAATGGTCGGGCTGTCGATGTTTGGATCAGGCGTTTCGGCAGGGATCGGAATGCTCATGGTTTTTGCCTCCAGTGGCACATGGCGTAAGTCGTGCTTAAGTGTGTTGACCACCGTGCAAAGGAATTGATTCCACCGAAGACCCAGGCAAATCCTCGTGAACTTTCCCGGTGCCTGTCGCTCGGAACCTAAGTGAGTTCATTCCGGAGCGGACGGCCCTGCGGGGTAACTATCCAGTGACAAGCCATAGACACAAGAGCGTCCATGGGGCGTAAAGGAGAGATGCTCGATGACTGCTGAAAAACCGACAGAGCTGAACTACAACCCTCATATGCCGCTGTCGCAGGCTTTACTGCTACCGCGCATCGCCATCGAAAACACCATGCCGACCCTCGATGGCGGGCAGTTCGCCGTCAAAGCCGTGGTGGGTCAGGACGTGGTGGTGACCAGCAAAGTGTTTGCCGACGGTCACGACAAGTTGGCCGTGCGCATACGCTCGCGTGCCGAGGGTGATGAGACCTGGCAAAGCGAAGTCATGACTGACCTGGGCAATAACGGTTGGCAGGGCCAGTTCCGGGTCGCGCGCCAGGGCCGCTATGTGTTTTGTATCGAAGCCTGGATCGATCAGTTCGCCAGCTTCTGTTATGAGCTGGAGAAAAAACACGCAGCCAGAGTGCCGATCAGCCTGGAACTGCAGGAAGGGCGGACTCAAGTCCAGCAAGCCGCCGAACGCACCGAAGGGCAGCTGAGTGAACAACTGGCGACGCTGCACCATGAATTGTCGGGTCTGCTCGAAATCGAGCAGGTCGAGCTGTTTCTGCACCCAAGTAGCGCCGAGCTGATGTCGCTGGCCGATCATCGGGCCTATTTGAGCATCAGCCCTGAGTACCCGCTCGACGTCGAACGGGACCTGGCGCAGTTCGCCAGTTGGTATGAATTGTTTCCGCGTTCGATCACTGACGATCCGGCCCGTCATGGCACCTTCAACGATGTGCATTCGCGGCTGCCGATGATCCAGGACATGGGCTTCGATGTGCTGTACTTCCCGCCGATCCACCCGATCGGCCGCAGTTACCGCAAAGGCCCGAACAATTCCCTGATCGCCGGGCCGGACGATCCGGGCAGTCCGTATGCCATCGGCAGCGAAGAAGGCGGGCATGAGGCGATTCATTCAGAGCTGGGCAGCCGCGAAGACTTCCGTCGACTTGTCGCGGCGGCCGCAGACCATGGACTGGAAATCGCCCTGGATTTTGCGATTCAGTGTTCCCAGGATCACCCGTGGCTGCAACAGCATCCGGGCTGGTTCAACTGGCGGCCGGACGGCACGATCAAATACGCCGAGAACCCGCCGAAAAAATACCAGGACATCGTCAACGTTGATTTCTATGCCAGCGACGCGATCCCGAGTCTGTGGGTCGAGTTGCGCGACATCGTGGTGGGTTGGGTCGAAGAGGGCGTGAAGCTGTTTCGCGTCGATAACCCTCACACCAAACCGCTGCCGTTCTGGCAATGGCTGATTGCTGATGTGCGGGCGCTGTATCCCGAGGTGATCTTCCTGGCCGAAGCCTTCACCACCCCGGCAATGATGGCGCGGTTGGGCAAGGTCGGTTACTCCCAGAGCTACACCTACTTCACTTGGCGCAACAACAAGTCCGAGCTGGCGACCTACTTCACCGAACTCAATGAGTCACCGTGGCGCGAATGCTTCCGGCCGAACTTCTTCGTGAATACCCCGGACATCAACCCGGCGTTTTTGCATGAATCCGGGCGTGCCGGATTTCTGATCCGCGCCGCGCTGGCAACCATGGGCTCCGGTCTGTGGGGCATGTATTCAGGCTTCGAACTGTGTGAAGCGGCACCGGTGCCGGGTAAGGAGGAGTACCTCAATTCCGAGAAGTATGAAATCCGCCCGCGAGACTTCAACGCGCCGGGCAACATCATTGCCGAGATCGCCCAGCTCAACCGCATCCGCCGGCAGAACCCGGCGCTGCAGACGCACTTGGGCTTGAAGGTCTACAACGCCTGGAACGACAACATTCTGTATTTCGGCAAACGCAGCGCGGATGGCAGCAATTTCATTCTGGTGGCCGTCAGCCTTGATCCGCTTAACGTCCAGGAAGGGAATTTCGAATTGCCGCTGTGGGAAATGGGCTTGCCCGACGACGCCAGCACCCAGGGCGAAGACTTGATGAGCGGTCATCGCTGGACCTGGCACGGCAAGTACCAATTCATGCGGATCGACCCGGCGCATCAACCGTTCGGGATCTGGCGGATCACAACCTCCTGACTGTGTGGTGAGGGGGCTTCTGTGGTGAGAGGGCTTCGTGGTGTGGGGATTTTTGTGGCGAGGGGATTTATCCCCGTTGGGCCGCGAAGCGGCCCCCAGATAAACCAGATAAACCAGATAAACCAGACAACCCATTCCTCCCGTCAGATTTGGATTCACAGTATTTACGACTGCTTCGCAGCCGCACGGGGATAAATCCCCTCGCCACAAAAGCCCAATTCCAAAGCTACTGGCTCTGCGGTGGTTATTTCGAATTCAACAGGAGTTTCAAATGGCGAAGAAACCCAAGGCTGCCACCTTTATCAAGGACCCGCTCTGGTACAAGGATGCGGTCATCTACCAAGTTCACGTTAAGTCTTTTTTCGACTCCAACAATGACGGGATCGGCGACTTTCCCGGTCTTATCGCCAAACTCGATTACATTGCCGATCTGGGCGTCAACACCATTTGGCTGTTGCCGTTCTATCCCTCGCCACGGCGCGATGACGGCTACGACATTGCCGAATACCGTGGCGTGCATTCCGACTACGGCACCATGGCCGATGCCAAGCGGTTCATCTCGGAAGCCCACAAACGTGGCCTGCGGGTGATTACCGAGCTCGTCATCAACCACACCTCGGACCAGCACGCCTGGTTCCAGCGTGCGCGCAAAGCCAAGAAAGGTTCGGCAGCGCGGGACTTCTACGTCTGGTCCGATGACGATCAAAAATACGATGGCACTCGTATCATCTTTCTCGACACCGAAAAATCCAACTGGACCTGGGACCCGGTAGCCGGCCAGTACTTCTGGCATCGCTTCTATTCCCACCAGCCAGACCTGAATTTCGATAACCCGCAAGTCATGAAAGCCGTGCTGTCGGTGATGCGCTACTGGCTGGACATGGGCATCGACGGTCTGCGTCTGGACGCGATTCCGTACCTGATCGAACGCGATGGCACCAACAACGAAAACCTGCCCGAGACCCACGACGTCCTCAAGCAGATCCGTGCCGAAATCGACGCCAACTATCCGGACCGCATGCTGCTGGCCGAGGCCAACCAATGGCCGGAAGACACGCAGCTGTACTTCGGTGACACCGATAAAAAAGGCCTGAACGGCGACGAATGCCACATGGCGTTCCACTTCCCGCTGATGCCGCGCATGTACATGGCGCTGGCCCAGGAGGACCGTTTCCCGATCACCGACATTCTGCGTCAGACCCCGGAGATCCCGGCTAACTGTCAGTGGGCGATTTTCCTGCGCAACCACGATGAGCTGACCCTGGAAATGGTCACCGACAAGGAGCGCGACTATCTATGGAATTATTACGCGGCCGACCGTCGGGCGCGGATCAACCTTGGCATTCGCCGCCGCTTGGCGCCGTTGATGGAGCGCGACCGTCGTCGTGTGGAGTTGCTGAACAGTTTGCTGCTGTCGATGCCCGGCACGCCGACCCTGTATTACGGCGATGAAATCGGCATGGGTGACAACATCTACCTCGGCGATCGTGACGGCGTGCGCACGCCAATGCAGTGGTCGATTGACCGTAACGGCGGTTTCTCCCGCGCCGACCCGGCGAGCCTGGTGCTGCCACCGATCATGGACCCGCAATACGGTTACCTGTCGGTCAACGTTGAAACCCAGGCCGGCGACCCGCATTCGCTACTGAACTGGACCCGGCGCATGCTCGCCGTGCGCAAGCAGTCCAAGGCCTTCGGTCGCGGCACACTGAAAATGCTCTCGCCGAGCAACCGACGGATCCTGGCCTACACCCGGGAATTCACCGGACCGGACGGCAAGCACGAAATCATCTTGTGTGTGGCCAACGTGTCCCGCAGCGCGCAAGCGGCGGAACTGGACCTGTCAGCCTACGTCGGCATGGTGCCGGTGGAGATGCTCGGCGGTAACGCCTTCCCGCCTATTGGTCAGTTGAATTTCCTGCTGACCCTGGCGCCTTACGGCTTCTATTGGTTCGTATTGGCGGCGGAAAACCAGATGCCGAGCTGGCACGTGGAACCGGCGCAGAGCCTGCCGGACTTCACCACGCTGGTGCTGAAGAAACGCATGGAGGAACTGCTCGAAGCGCCGTCCCGCGGCACGCTGGAGCAGGGCATTTTGCCGAGCTGGCTACAGAATCGCCGCTGGTTTGCCGGCAAAGACGCAGCCATCGAACAGGTCAACATCGCTTACGGTGTACGCTTCGGCGATCCGCTGCACCCCGTGTTGTTGAGTGAAATCGACGTCACCAGTGGCGGCCAGACCAGCCGCTATCAGTTGCCGTTCGGTTTTATCTCCGAAGATCAGGTGGGTGCCGCGTTGCCTCAGCAACTGGCCTTGTCTCGGGTTCGGCGCGTGCGTCAGGTCGGTTTGATCACCGACGCTTTTAGCCTCGAAACCTTTGTGCATGCGGTTTTGCAGGGCATACAAAGCAATATCGTATTGCCATCCAGCGCGGGCGAGATCCATTTCGAGCCGACGGCGGAACTGGCGAATCTCGGCCTGAGCGGGGAATCGGAAGTGCGTTACCTGTCCGCCGAACAGTCCAACAGTTCGGTGGTGATCGGCAACAGCCTGGTGCTCAAACTGATCCGCAAGGTCGCGTCTGGCGTGCACCCGGAACTGGAAATGAGCGCGTTCCTGACTCACGCCGGTTTCCGCAATATTTCGCCGCTGCTGGGTTCAGTGGTTCGCCGTGATCCGGCGGGCGAGGACAACCTGCTGATGATTGCCCAAGGCTATTTGAGCAATCAGGGCGACGCCTGGGAATGGACCCAGAACAACCTCGAACGGGCGCTGCGCGACGAGCTGGCCGACGCCATGTCCGAGCAGGAGCAACACTACAACGCCTTGGGCGAACTGAGAGACTTCGCCGGCATGCTCGGTCAGCGTCTCGGTGAAATGCATCAGCTGCTGGCGGCGCCCAGCGTCAACTCTGACTTCGCTCCGCAGGTCACCACCCAGAAAGATGCCCTGGCCTCGGCCAAGGACGTGGCGGCGCAACTGGAGCACGCGCTGAAGTTACTCAAACAGCATCAAAGCGAATTGAACCCGGCAGACAAAGCTTTGGTCACTCGTTTACTGGACAACAAAAAAGCCATTCTCAGCCATGTTCAGGAGCTGGGCAAAAAAGCCGTTGGTGGTCTACGCATTCGCGTCCACGGCGACTTGCACCTGGGCCAGGTGCTGGTGATCAAGGGCGACGCCTACCTGATCGACTTCGAAGGCGAGCCGGCGCGACCGCTGCATGAGCGACGGGGCAAACACAGCCCGTACAAAGATGTCAGTGGCGTATTGCGCTCCTTTGACTACGCTGCGGCGATGGCGATTAATGTGCACAACGTCGACAACACGGCCGATGCCCAAGCCGCTCGTCAACGTGTCGCTGATCGCTATTTAAATGAAGCAAGACAAGCATTTGTCGACGCTTATCGGCTGGCGGCAGCTAGTCTTGCTCATGCATGGCAAGATCCGGAAGGCGAGGACGCCGCATTGGCGTTGTTCGGCCTGGAGAAGGCAGCGTATGAAGTGGCCTATGAGGCAGAGAATCGCCCCACATGGTTGCCCGTGCCGTTGCACGGTTTATATGGACTATTGAGTGGGCTTAAACCCTTTTCCGATCTTGGTGGAGAGTAGTCATGAGTTTCTCGAACAAGGAACAGGGTCACGCTAAAGAAGCGTTGTTGCCCAGATCGCGGGACATCGACGCGCTGGTACGCGCCGAACATCACGACCCCTTTGCAATTCTCGGCCCCCACGGCGATGGTGCCGGCGGGCAATTCATTCGGGCCTATTTGCCGGACGCCTTGAGCGTGCAGGTACTGGCCAAGGACTCCGGGGAGGAACTCGGCAACCTTGAGGCCACCCAGACGCCGGGCCTGTACGTCGGGCATTTCGATCGGGCGCAGCCGTATCTGCTGCGAACCCGGTGGGCCGGCGGCGAACAGGTTTCAGAAGACCCTTACAGCTTTGGCCCGTTACTCGGCGAGATGGACTTGTACCTGTTCGCCGAAGGCAATCACCGCGATCTCAGCGCTTGCCTGGGCGCGCAGCTGAAAACGGTCGACGGTGTCGATGGCGTGCGTTTCGCCGTGTGGGCACCGAACGCCAAAAGGGTGTCGGTGGTGGGTGACTTCAACAACTGGGACGGTCGTCGGCACCCGATGCGCCTGCGTCATCCTACCGGCGTATGGGAAATTTTCGTCCCGCGCATGCAAGCGGGGGAAACGTACAAATACGAAATCCTCGGCACCCACGGCATTCTGCCGCTCAAGGCCGACCCGATGGCGCTGGCCACCTCGCTGCCACCGGACACCGCGTCAAAAGTCGCTTCGCCGCTGAACATCGATTGGCAGGATCAGGAGTGGATGCAATCCCGGGGCGACCGTCATCGGGTGAGTGCGCCGCTGTCGATCTACGAATTGCATGCCGGGTCCTGGCAATGTGAGTTGGACGATTTGGGCGAAGTTGCGCGCCTGTACACCTGGCATGAGTTGGCCGAGCGGCTGATTCCTTACGTGAAGGATCTGGGTTTTACCCACATCGAGCTGATGCCGATCATGGAACACCCGTTCGGTGGCTCATGGGGCTATCAGTTGCTGTCGCAATTCGCCCCGAGCGCCCGCTACGGTACGCCGGATGACTTCGCCGCGTTCATCAATGCCTGCCACCAGGCTGACATCGGCGTGATCCTCGACTGGGTGCCAGCGCATTTTCCGACCGATACCCACGGTCTGGCGCAGTTCGACGGCACCGCACTGTACGAATACGGCAACCCGCAGGAAGGCTTCCATCAGGACTGGGACACGCTGATCTACAACCTGGGTCGCACCGAAGTACACGGCTACATGCTGGCCTCGGCGTTGCACTGGCTCAAACATTTCCACGTCGACGGCCTGCGGGTCGATGCCGTGGCTTCGATGCTGTATCGCGATTACTCGCGCAAGGCCGGCGAATGGGTGCCAAATCGTCACGGCGGTCGGGAGAACCTCGAAGCCATCGACTTCCTGCGCCATCTCAATGACGTGGTCGACCTCGAAGCCCCTGGCGCGTTGGTGATCGCCGAAGAATCCACCGCGTGGCCGGGTGTCAGCCAGGGCACGCAACAGGGCGGACTGGGCTTCGACTACAAGTGGAACATGGGCTGGATGCACGATTCGCTGCACTACATCCAGCAGGACCCGGTGTACCGCGCTCATCATCACAACGAACTGAGTTTCGGTCTGGTGTATGCCTGGTCCGAGCGATTTATCCTGCCGATCTCCCACGACGAGGTGGTACACGGCAAGCACTCGCTGATCGACAAGATGCCCGGCGACCGCTGGCAGAAATTCGCCAACCTGCGCGCCTACCTCAGTTTCATGTGGGCGCATCCGGGCAAGAAGCTGTTGTTCATGGGCTGCGAGTTTGGTCAGTGGCGTGAGTGGAACCATGATCAGCAACTCGACTGGTATTTGCTGCAGTACTCGGAACACAAAGGTGTGCAGAAACTCGTCGGCGATCTTAATCGGCTGTATCGCGAAGAACCGGCACTGCATGATCAGGACGACGCGCCGCAAGGCTTCCAGTGGTTGATCGGTGATGATGCAATCAACAGCGTTTACGCCTTCATGCGCTGGAGCAGGGATGGGCGGCCGGTGTTGGTGGTGGCTAACTTCACGCCGGTGCCGCGTGAGGGTTATCGCGTCGGCGTACCGTTTGCCGGTCGTTGGACCGAGGTGATCAACAGCGATGCGGCCACTTACGCCGGTTCGAACTATGGCAACAGCGGCGGGGCGTTTACCGAGGATGAGCCGAGCCATGGCCAGGCACTCTCGTTGGTATTGAACCTGCCGCCGCTGGCGGTGTTGATGCTGCGTCCGGAGGGTTGATCCGAAAAGATCGCAGCCTGCGGCAGCTCCTACGTTGGGTCGGTGTACCTCCTGTAGGAGCTGGCGAAGCCTGCGATCTTTTGATCTTTCTACCAACGCATCCGCACACCCAAACTCCCAATCAACCCGTTCAAATCATTGTCATCCACATCACTGCTGTAGTCGGCGCTGACGTAAAAACTCACGGCAGGCGTCACTCTGGCCACCAACCCCAAACCCACTTCGACGGTCGATGAATAGCGGCTGCTGCTGATTTTCTCGACCTGATCGAGGTTCACCGTATTGCCGGTGTACACCGTGTGCCACACGTTGGTTCGCACATAGGGTTCGACCCCCAGCCCGTTGATGTCGTAACTACCTTTCAACCGCGCACCGACCCGGCCGCTCCAGGACGTCAGGTCGCTGGACGAGGCATTGCCGGAGCCGGCATACGGGGTGTCCAGGGTAATGCGTTGATTGATCAACTGCGCCTGGGGTTCGACTACCCAGTTATCGCTCAGACCAATGGGGAAACCACCTTCCACCGACAGCGTCACCGCGCTGCCCTCGGTCGCCAGTCGGGCGCCCTGGTCATTGCGGGTATAACCGTTGACCCGGCCGCCGCTGGCCGTCAAATCCACGTGCCAGCCTTGGGGCCCGGTCAGGCTCCAGTAGGCGCCGAGGCTCTGGCCTTCGAGGTTGAGGGTGTCGTGGCTGGGGTCAGCAAGGGCGGGACCGGTCAGCAGCCCGCTGCTGTTACCTTGCAACTGAGTGATGCCGCCAACCAGTCCGACCCGCTGGGTATGACCGCTACCGCTTTGCAGAGTCAGGATCGCCGGACCTTTGAATTCGCTACTGCCAGGGATAGCAAATCCCTGAGCCAGAACATCGGTTTGCGCCTGCCGCGAGGCCTGTCCATACACCTGATCCCAGGCCGAAGGCGCAGCGTCCTCGATGGTCAGGCGCGAACTTCGTGTATCGGAGGCGGCGCTGAAGCGGCCGGGGTAGGGGGCGGTGATCGTGACGGCGGGTAAGGTCATGACGGGAACATCCTGACGGTACCAAGGCGTGGTTTCATCCTCTGCCGGCCCTGCCTGTACTTCCATGGACGAGCACAGAAGGAGTGAACTCGAGACAGTGCAAAAAGTAACTTTGATCTCATGTTGGGTGAATGAAGTTTTCATGGAGGTCTACCTTGCTATCGCATGCGGTATCTCGCTCTGGCGTCTCTCTCCTACCCGAATGAGGGGCGACCGAATGTAGTGGGGCAAGCCTCTGGCCGCCCGATTTTGCGGGAGTCTGGGGGGGTTGCCCCGGGTGATATTTCCGGGGGTAGTAACGTGTAGCTAAGAAGACCCTTGATATCGCGTCAAGAAAATGGCCGATAAATGGTATGTGTATTTTAGGACTCGCAAGTGACTGATTTTCGCAGCACATCTAAGTTCTTGTTTGTTCGAAAAATCGTCAAAAAATCCGCGTGCCAGAGCGTTTTTGATAGTGGGCTACCGGTCTACCAACTCACCCTGACACCGACATTTGCGGCCGTTCCGCGCAGCTGATTGCTGTCGATATTGCTGGTGTAGTCGACTCCGCCATACACGCTCACGGTTTTCGCGAGGCTAAGCACAACGCCGACACCGAGATCGGCCGATGACGATTTTTGCTCGGTATCGATCCGGTCCGCGCCGTCGAAGGTTACCGAGTCGGTACCGGAAAGGGTGTGCCACAGATTGGCTCGTATATAAGGTTCCAGTGGTCGTCCACTGACTTGGTAGCGGCCTTTGAGTCGAGCGCCGAGGCGACCGGTCCAGGCACCGTCGGAGTCGAATGAGACGTGGGAAATACCGTCGTCCTGGCTGTCCAGCGAGACTTTTTGATGGATGACCTGCGCCTGGGGTTCAACCACCCAGTTACCCGTCACTTGAATCGGATAGCCGGCTTCCGCCGAAACAGTCAAGGCGTGGCCTCGGTTATCCAGTTTGAGGCCGCGTTCGGAGTGGCTGTCACCGTCGAGCCGGGTGCCCATGATGACGGTGTCGACGTACCAGCCCTTGGGATCGGTCAACGTCCAGTACACGCCATAACTGTCGCCTTCAAGTTTCACTTTGCCAGCGCGCTTGCCTTCAAATCCTTGATTGAAACCGTCGACATCACCCTGCAAACGCGTATGCCCGACAAAAAAACCAGTGCGCTGGGTCTGTCCATTGGAAGTCTGTGAGCTGTACACATCGTTACCCACCTGGAAACCGCTGAGCGAACCGTCGAGCCTTGGCGTTACGGTGCCGGCCCAGGTCTGATCGACGTTCCTGCCGTAGACCCGGCCCCAGCCAGCGCCAAAGGCCCCGGTTTCGTTGAGCAGGCGCTGATCGCCTTGGCGATCATGGAAAGTGCCGAGTGCATTCAGGGTCAGTTGCGCGGCAGCGGGTGGCAGTACCGACCAGGTCGGAACCTCGGGGCGGTACAGCGGAATCGGTGACGCGCCCGGTACGGCTGCCGGTAAAACCGGTAGCGGTGGACTGCCGGCGGGAGCGAGTGCGGCCACCGGCGTTGCGACGACCGGGACGACAATCGGTGGCAGGGCTGGATCCGGGTTTGGGAGGGTGACGGTCGCGGGGGCCACAACGGCAGAGCGCAAATACCAACTGTTTTCGCTGCCTGCGTTAACGCCACCCTTGAACAGGTAGTAATCGAAGGCACCCGCAGATACCGGACCTTTGAGCGCAAACGCATCGGGGGTGCTGACAGCAGTGCCTTGAGCCTGCACCAACTCAATACCGTTCTGCTGCGTCAACCCGCCGGTTCCGCCCAGATTGGTGACCGTGATCAATGTGCTGCCGGTCAATGTCCCATCGTTCACCACCAGTTTGTCGCTGGGGGAGTTGTCGTGTCCCACCACGCTTTGCAACAGCAACTGGCCGCCGTTGCCCGCGTAATTGCCTTGCACGGTCAGGGTGTCATTGGTGCGGGTATTACCGCTGCTGAGGTCGATCCGCCCGGCGTTGTTCAAGGTTGCATGCTGGCCGGCGGTGAATGGCGTGATGCTGCCCTGGGTTGACGTCAGCGTGCTGCTGCCATCGATATTGAATACGCCGGTGCCGCTGGCACTGTCGCCCACTACAAAATTGCCGGCCAGATCGAACTGCGAACCGTTGTTCAGGTTGACCGTTTCCCAGTTGATGTACCGGGCAGCGCCCTCTGAGGTGGTGTGGTCGAAGGTCAGCAGGTCTGTGCCGTTTCCACCGTCGATGCTCGGGGTGAGGGCGAGGGTGCTTTCGCCGAGATTTCCCAAGGTAGCACTGTCGTTGCCGGCGCCCATGAGGATGGCCGAGCGGATGATACCGCCACCGTTCCACACCAACGTGTCGTTGCCGGCGCTGGCGCGGACCTCGCCGACGATCTCGCCACCCGTCACCGTGATGCTGTCGTTGCCGCCGCTGACACTGACGTTGCCGCCAATTCGCCCGGCGGACACGATGATGGTATCGGTGCCGAAACCGGTCACCAGGTTGCCGAGGATCTGCCCGCCGGACATGTCGAAAGTATTGTCGTCGAGTTTCATGTCGACGCGACCGATCGTGCCACCCGTCATCTGCGCAAAGTCGCCATCTTCAAAGCCACCGACAATCGTGCCGCCGGTCATCAGGAATTGGTCGAAACCATCGCCCTGCGCCAGGGACTGAATACGCCCGCCATTCATGATGAAGGTGTCGATACCGCTGTGCTGGTGGACTTCGCCGGTAATCTGCCCGTTGTCGATTTGCAGAATATTGGCGCCGTCGCCCTGATCGAGTACGCCTGCGATGGTGCCCGAATCCATGAGCACCCGGTCGACACCCGCGCCGAAGATTACGTCGCCATTGATGGTGCCGGTGCCATTGACGGGAAAGGTCAGGGTGTTGTTGCCCGACAAGTCGGTCAGCGGACCACTGCTGGCGCTGTCGCACACGTAGTTGTCGTTGCCGGTAGTAGGTGTGAGCGTACAGGCCGCCTGGGCGGTCTGGGACCAGCCTATCCATAGCCAGAGAGAAACGGCGCAGGCTGAGTAACGGTACTTGGGCAGTTCTGTCGAAAATATCATGCTCGTCTCCACGCATCGATTGGCGCCCGATCCCTTCACTCGTCATGAGTGAAAAAGTTTCAGACGTCCTTGGCAGCGCGAATTGCGAGACGACATCGGTAATACCGGTACCCGAATTGGAAAACCTTCGGCAACGTTGGCTGCTACGGTTGTATGTCCGTACATGCAACAGGTACGAACACGCGCACCGTAACAACAGATTTTGAAGGCGGCTACTGTCACAAATAACAGGTAGGGCAACTAATTTCCTTTCCGGGCATGGCATTTACAGAGATTTGGCTATTTCAAAGATGCACCTCCACCGCCAACGGCAAGTGATCCGACAAATGCGTCCAGGGCTTGTGCCCCAGTATTTGCGGCTCATGACTGCTGGCATTGCGCAGGTAGATCCGGTCCAGGCGTAGCAGCGGAAAGCGTGCCGGATAGGTTTTCGCCGGGCGACCGTGGTGGCGCTCGAAGGCTTCATGCAAGTAGTCGCGTCGGGCGAGGGCGGTGTTGCCTTGCAGCTGCCAGTCATTGAAGTCGCCAGCGATAATCACCGGCGCATCGACGGGTAACGATTCGAGCAGTAGGCAGAGAAGCTGGAGCTGCAGTTGGCGATGGCTTTCCAACAGACTCAAGTGAACGCAGATCGCATGGACTTCGGCGTGGCCCGGGACGTCCAGTACGCAATGCAGCAAGCCACGACGTTCGGGGCCGGTGATCGATACGTCGAGGTTGCGGTGTTCGCGGATCGGGTATTTCGATAACAGGGCATTGCCGTGGTGACCGTTGGGGTAGACCGCGTTACGACCGTAGGCGAAGTCGCTCCACATGCTGTCGGCCAGGAACTCGTATTGTGAGGTCTGCGGCCAATCGTTGTAGCGAGTGGAATGGCGGTCGTGTTCACCGACGACTTCCTGCAGGAACACCAGGTCCGCCGATGTACTGCGTACCGCTTCACGCAGTTCCGGGAGAATGAAACGTCGGTTGAATGCGGTAAAGCCCTTGTGGGTGTTGACCGTCAATACTCTCAGTCGATGAATCGCCGGGGGCGTGTTCAATGGAGATGATTCGACGGGCTGCCACTTGGAATCACTGGTCACGTTCACTCCTCTGAATCAGGACTGGTTATGTATGCGACTGATGCAGCGGCGGGCAGTTCAGTGGGATTTGCGCTAGGTCTATGTGAAGCAAAAAGATCGCAGCCTCCGGCAGCTCCTACATGTCGCGCGCACACCTGTAGGAGCTGCCGGAGGCTGCGATCTTTTGATCTTCAGACGAAGACAATTTCGTAGGGCAACCGTATCCGCTCCAGAAGCACCGGCGGCAGCAGCGGGGCGAGGCCGATGGCCGGCTCGCCGTCGAGCTGGCTGGCATAGGCGTGGGTGGCGTGGCTTTTGCGCGCGACGGTCCAGGTGTCCAGACGAACCTTGCGCGCGCGATGCCACGGGATGAGTCCTCGATCACGCGTTGGCCGGTGCCAGGCCCAGACCGGTACTTCGTTGAACGCCGCCCCGACCATGGTCGCGGCCTTGACGCTAGCCCGGCCGACGGCGTCATGGTCGACAATGCCATCCTCGCGCCAGGTGCTGAACACCACATCCCCGGGGCGTAAATAACGGGCAATGAATTGAGTCATCTGAAATTCCCGTTCGGCCAGGGCGTTGTCGGTGAAGCCGCCACGAATCCATTTGAGGCTGTGCATCGGCAGCCCGAGCCGGCGCAAGGCTTCGAGGCTTTCCTGGGGGCGGAACACGCTCAAGCGTTTCTCCGACCACTGTTGCGAGCCCGGATGGCTGGCGCTGCCGTCGGTAATCGAGATCAATTGCAGGGGATGACCCAAGGCGCTGAGCAACTGCAACAGGCCGCCGCAGGTCACGACTTCATCGCCAGGGTGTGGGGCAATCACTACAGCGCGTGCGCCGGCGGGGACCAGGGTCTGAGTGCTGATGACAGGAATGTTGTCCAGTTGCGGGGCGCTGTTCCAGATTTGTACTGGCGGGATGCTTTCACTGATGGAGACCGATTTCATGGCTACGTCCTTGTTCTCGTTGATAGCAATGTGCAGCGCTCCAAACCCTGGATTGCCGCGAGCAGAGTATTGCTCATGTCACGCTATTCGTCGCCTCGATGTTCAATCCGGTACGTTTTTTTATCCGACCTGCACCATGTCCCGCAAAAAATCACCAAATCCCCCCCGTGCGCGGCTGTCCAGTCGAGCACTGGTGAGCACCTGCGGACGTTGGCTCCAGGCAATATTCGCCCCGCAGCGTTCCAGTTGCCGCACCAGTTGTACATCTTCGTCGCAGGCCAGCGGCTCGAAACCACCGGCACGCCGGTAAGCTTCAGCGCTGATTCCCAGATTGGCACCGTGGATATGCCGATGACCTTCACGGGCCTGGTAATGCTGGTGATAGCGAATTTGCGCCGACTCATCAAATGACGCGTGCCACGCATCCACCGTGACCGTGCCGCAGACCGCGTCGGCACCGAGGTCCAGTTGCGCCACCAGCCAGTCCTTGGCGACCCGGCTGTCGGCGTCGGAGCAGGAAATCCAGCGCACCCCCCGATCCAGTAGAAACCGTGCACCCGCGGCGCGCGCCTGGCCGACGTTACGCGCCTCGATCGCCAGGCTGTGCACTGGGTAACTGTCAACAATCTCTGAGGATCGGTCAGTGCAACTGTCGAGCACCACCAGCACCAGGACCGTTTCACCCTCCAGCCGTTCATGGCACGCGGCGCGCAGGGCGGCCCGTATGCACTGCTCGATCAACTCTTCTTCGTTATGCGCCGGGATCAAAATGCCAATCATCGCAAGCCCTCCAGCGCGGCCACGGAGCGCGGTTCACGGCTCCAGAGTTCCAACAGGAAATCGGCCTCCTGATGGAGGACCAGGCGCGGCAAGTGCAACTGTTCGTGAAGCAGGTCATGCACCTGTCGGGCGTTCAGCGGGCAGCCATCGATCGGTGGGCGCCAGTGGCAGGCCAGGAGCTGGCCGTCGGCAGTCAGTGACCGGGCGGCGTGTCCGATCAGGTGCTTGAGGTCTTCGGCATCCAGGTAATAGCCGACTTCGCTGAGCACGATCAGGTCAAACTGCTCGTTCGGCCAATCCTTCGGCAGGCGGCTTTGGCGGACTTCGGCATGGTCGAACAGACTCAGGCGAGTACGCGCCAGTGCCACGGCGGTGGCAGCCGTATCGCAACACAACAGGCGATCGCAGCGAGTGGCCAGATCAGCGCTCAGTTCCCCGTTGGCGCAACCGGGTTCGAAGATCGCGCGGTAGTGCGGTCGGGGCAGCGCGGCCAGCGTTATGGCGCGTTTGCGCTGTTCGTACCAGCGCTGACGGAACGCCCAGGGATCATCGTTGCCGGCGAACAAACCGTCGAAATAGCGATCCTCGATGCTCATACAAACACCACTTCAAACGGTTGCAGTAACCGGTCCAGCACATACGGTGCCAGCACCGGTGGCAAGCCGATTTTCGGGTCGCCCTCCAGTTGGCTAGCGAAGGCATGAATGGCGTGACGTTTGCGCGCCACCAGCGCCGGGGCCAACATAATCTTTCGTGCCCGGTGCCAAGGCACAAAACTGTCTTCAGGGGTTGCCCAGTGCCAGGTCCAGACGGGCAGCTCATGCAGCGCAGCACCCACCCGTTTTGCCGCTTCGGCACTGGCACGCCCCACGGCCTCGTGATCGCAATGGCCGTCTTCACGCCACGTGGTAAAGACCACGTCGTTGGGCCGCAGATGACGTTCGATGAACTCGCACAACTCGCCTTCCCGTGCCGCCACCTGACTGTCGGCGAAACCACCGCGCAGCCATTTCAGGCTGTGCAATGGCAGGCCGAGACGGCGCAAGGCCTGGGCCGATTCCTGCGGGCGGACTGCGCTCAGGCGTTCCACCGGCCAGCGCTTGGAGCCGGGATGGCTGGCACTGCCATCAGTGACTGAGATCAGTTGCAGCGGCCGGCCGGCCGCAGCGAGCAATTGCAGGAAGCCACCGCAACCCAGCACTTCGTCATCCGGATGGGGGGCGATGATCACGGCGCGCGAGCCTTCCGGCACCAGCGTCAGGATGTCGGTCACTGGCAACTGCGCCAGATGGCTTGAGGTTTGCCATAAATGCAGAGGCGTTCCCTGGCCGACTATTGGATTGGTTTTCATAACGCCCATGTCCCCGAAAGTGCTTTCTGCCCAAGCACTGCAAGATCCCGTTCGGCGTGGCTTTGACGCAGGAATACCGGCAGGTCGGCGATCAGTCGGGCGAACTGTCGATCCTTGCAATAGGGGCCGGCACCGAGTGCGTGGCCGACATGCCGGATAACCTGTTCGGCGGCGTGTTCAACCACCGCGCGGGCGCGCCGGGCCAGCAGTTCGGTGTCGTCCAGCGGAGCGGCGTCGATCATCAATGCGCTGACGCGCAATACTTCGGCGGCAGCATGCAGCGCACTGTCGACCGCGCCCAGGTGGGCGAGGGCGTGGGGTTCTTCACGTTGAGCGCAATGGCTGCGCAGGCGTTCGGCGATGCTCTGTGCCGCGCCGTACCAGCAAGCGGCAATGCCGATTCCGCCTTGCCAGAAGCCGGGACGTTGCAGGTAATCGCCGGGGTTGCCAATGGCTTGTGCTTCGGCGCCTTCGAACAGCACCTCGACGCTGCCGGTGGTACCCATTCCGACGGCTTGCCAGCCCTGATCCGTAACGGTCACGCCGGGTTGATCCAGCGCCACCGCAACCAATTGCTGCCGGTCGTGATGATCCCATGCCGTGAGCAACGCGTGACTCAACACCGAAGCACCTGAACACCAGGCCTTGCGCCCATTCAACACAACCATCTGACCTTGTGGCCTGACTTGCACGCGCGCTTGCGGTGGTTCTGCGGCCCACATGCCCCACGTGCTGGAAGGCGTCGGTGAACCACCGAGTTGCTGGATGATCGCCAAGGCATCGGTATGGCCCTCGTACAACTTGCACAACCCCAGATCATGCCCGCCGACCTCGGCCAGACGCTGAAACCGCTCCAGTGTCTGGCCACCGCCAGGCAGTGGAAGCTGGTCCAGACCCGCCTCAACCAGCGCCCGCAGGCACCGGCCTAACGCCTGAGTGCCGGCGTAATCCGCGGGCTGACGCTGGAGAAATCCCTGAAGGTCCATTTCACTCTTCTTCCTCACGCTGCAATTCGAACAGCAGCAGCGAACGGCCCGTGACCGAATATTCGTGATCGAACTCGAAGCGTTCCTGACCCCGAATCGACGGTTGATTGGTGTCGATCATGCAGGTCCAGAAACCGCCGTCGGGCACTTCCGGAAGCAGGAAATTGACGATGTCGTGATGCGCGTTGACCACCAACAGCAGGGTGGCGTCAGCACCTTTGCGACGAATACCGGTTTCCTGGGCGCGGCCATCCATCAGCATGCCGAGGCAGCGACCATGGCCTTCCTCCCATTGTTCGGTGGACATTTCGCTGCCATCCGGTGCGAGCCAGGTGACGTCCTTGACGCCGATGTCCTCGTTGTAATTGCCCACCAGGAAGCGGCCACGACGCAGGATCGGGTAGGTCAGGCGCAACTTGATCAGGCGTTTAACGAACTTGAGCAGGGCCTTGCCGTCTTCGCTCAGGTCCCAATTGACCCAACCGATCTCGCTGTCCTGGCAATAGGCGTTGTTGTTGCCTTCCTGGGTGCGGGCGAATTCGTCGCCGGCCACCAGCATCGGCGTGCCTTGGGACAGCAGCAGCGTGGCAAAGAAATTGCGCATCTGCCGCTGACGCAGCTCATTGATCTCGGGATCGTCGGTCGGGCCTTCGACGCCGTGGTTCCAGGACAGGTTGTTGTTGCTGCCGTCCTGATTGTTCTCGTCGTTGGCTTCGTTGTGTTTGTCGTTGTACGACACCAGGTCGTTCAGGGTGAAACCGTCGTGGGCGGTGACGAAGTTCACCGAGGCATACGGCCGCCGGCCACGCTGATTGAACATCTCGCCGGAAGCGGTCATGCGACTGGCGAAGTCCGCCAGTTGGCCATCGTCACCTTTCCAGAACGCACGCACGGTGTCGCGGAACTTGTCATTCCACTCGACCCAGCCGGGCGGAAAGTTACCGACTTGATAGCCACCGGGGCCGCAATCCCAGGCTTCAGCAATCATCTTCACCTGGCGCAGCACCGGGTCCTGACGGCAGGCCACAAGGAAGCTGTGACGTTCGTCGAAGCCATCGTGGTAGCGCCCGAGAATGGTTGCCAGGTCGAAGCGAAAACCGTCGACGTGCATTTCCGAAGCCCAATAGCGCAAGGAGTCGGTGACCATTTGCAGCACGCACGGGTGACTCAGGTCCAGCGTGTTGCCGGTGCCGGAATCGTTGATGTAGAAGCGCTTGTCTTCGGGCATCAAGCGGTAGTAGGAGGCGTTGTCGATGCCGCGCATGGACAGGGTCGGGCCTTGTTCATTGCCCTCGGCGGTGTGGTTGTAGACCACGTCGAGGATCACTTCAAGATTGGCTTCGTGCAGGTGCGCGACCATCTCCTTGAACTCGTCGATCTTGCCGCTGGCCAGGTAGCGCGGGTCGGGGGCGAAGAACGCGATGCTGTTGTAGCCCCAGTAATTGGTCATGCCTTTGTGCAACAGATGCTGGTCGTTGACGAAGGCATGGATCGGCAGCAATTCCACCGTCGACACGCCGAGCTTGCGGATGTGTTCCAGCACGTCATCGACCATCAACCCGGCGAAGGTGCCACGCAGGTTCTCGGAGACGGAAGGGTGGCGCATGCTGATGCCGCGCACGTGAGTTTCATAAATGATCGTCTTGTCCCACGGCACGCTGACCCGATGGTCGCGGCCCCAGGTGTGAGCCGGGTCGATCACCTTGCACTTGGGTACAAACGGGGCGCTGTCGCGCTCATCGAAACTGAGGTCGGCGTCGGGGTGGCCGATGGTGTAGCCGAACAGGGCTTCGGACCATTTCAACTGGCCGACCAATTGCTTGGCGTAGGGGTCGATCAGCAGTTTGTTGGGGTTGAAGCGATGACCGTTCGCCGGGTCGTACGGGCCGTAGACACGGTAGCCGTAGATCATCCCCGGATGCGCGTCGGGCAGGTAGCCGTGGTAGATCTCGTCGGTGTATTCCGGCAGTTCGATGCGTTCCAGTTCGACCTCGCCGGCATCATCGAAGATGCACAGCTCGACCTTGGTGGCATTGGCGGAAAACAAGGCGAAGTTGACCCCCAGGCCATCCCAGGTCGCGCCCAGCGGGAAGGGCAAGCCTTCACGGATTCGCGAGGCCTCGACCTGAGGTTCTGGCGCGGCTTTCTTCGGACTGGTCATAGGTGCTCCTGCAAAGGGGGGACAGTTCTTGGCTCTGGTTTTTTTTGAGGGCGAGCGAGCCCTCGGTGGCGAGAAGGCTCGCCACGAGGTCAATCAGGACACAGGTGAGAGGCGTCAGACAGCGGGCGGTTTACGCGCTGCTCGGGGCTTCTTCTCGTTGGTTTTTTCGCCCGGCGGGATGACCTTGGAGGCAGCGGCGGGCTTGGCTTTGGTTTTTGGCTCCGCTGCCTTGCCATTGGGTTTGCTGGCAGGGGCCTTGGTGCCGGTGGTTTTGCTGCCAGCGGCTTTTGGCGATTTGCTCGGTGCCAGGGCTTCGGCTTCAGCCAGTTTGCGAGCCATCTCCCAGTGGCGGGCTTCCTGACCCTCGGGTTTTCCTTCCGATTCCCAGATCTGATAAGCGAATTCGCGGATGCGTTTATCGTTAGTGCTCATCGCAATGCTCCTGAACTGAACTCAAGGGGTAGTTTGGATAAAAACATTGATTGGGAAATCCCCTAGCGCGGCGCTGATGTTCAGCTCCCTTTGGGGTGTGACTGCTGTGCGTGAAAAAAGTCCCTTCAAATGTGCATCAGGGTGGGTGAACGGTAATTTGACCCGTGTATCGCCCCACAGCGGCGCTTCAATCCGTGGCTCGGCACTGTTTTTCAGCAATTCGGCGCAGCGTATCGGCACGATCACGATGGCGCGTTTTCCTTCCAGCGCGCGAGCAAATGCGAGCACCCGGTGAGCCTGGCTGCCGACGACTTCAAGGGCTTGATACGTCCCTCGCCGAAACAGCTCGGTGTGCTCGAGCCGCAGGTTCAACACATGAGCGATCAGCGCTTGTTTAATGCGCCCGTCACGCCAGTTAGCCAACAATTCGGGCAGTTCCAATGGCGTCTGCATCGAATGCTGACGGCTGGCGTAATCCACCGGCCGGCGGTTGTCTGGATCGACCAGCGAGAAGTCCCAGTACTCGTTGCCCTGATAGAGGTCCGGTACCCCCGGCACGGTCATGCGCAGCAAGGTTTGCGCCAATCCATTGAGTGCGCCGGGGACGGCGATGCTCTTGGCTGCTTTGCCGAGGGCCGCACGTAACAGCTCACCTTCGGGGCTCAGAAGCAGACGTTGCAGGAATTGCTGAACCGCTTGTTCGTAAGCCTCGTTCGGCGCGCTCCAGCTGCTTTGCAACTTGGCTTCGCGCAAGGCTTTCTGTTGCCACTGCCACACCCGTTGAGTGTAGTTCTCCAGCGCTGCTTGATCGTCACTGCGCAAATCGAGCGGCCAGCTGCCCAGGATCGCTTGATAGAGGATCAACTCATCGCCCGTCGTCGGCATCAGGTCATCGTTGCGCAAGGGCCGGGCGAGGGCTTGCCAGAGCGGTACTTGCTCGGCGTACCAGGCACTGCGCTCGCTCAACACCGCCAAGCGCGCGCGGGTGTCTTCGCCGCGCTTATGGTCGTGGGTCGCGGTGGCCAGCAAATTATCGGGGAATGCTTCGAGGCGATGGGTGCAAGCTGCATGGAAATCGGCCACCGGCGCGCTGAACTGCTCGGTACTGAAGCCCACGTCATTGCGCGACAGCAACGTCGCTGAACGATAGAACGCGGTGTCTTCCACCGCCTTCGCAGCCGCCGGCGACGTCAGTTGCTGAAAACGCACACAGGCATGCTTGAGCATCTTGCGCGGCCGGCCCAACGGGCGTTTGCGCCACGGCTCCCCCCCCAGCCAACTGGCCAGGCAATCGAGCACCGGCCAGTCGGCCTCGCCGAGGGTTTGCCTGGCACCATCCATGGCTTGCTGGAAAAACACATCGTCTTCAGCCGACCGCCCACGGGGACTGATGTAGGTGCGGTACACCGGGAAATGCACGATCAGTTCCTGCAACGCCCGACGAATCGCGCCCAGGGTCAGGTCGCGGGTCATCAGGTCATCCCGGGCCACTTGCAACAGGGCCTGGGCGACGCTTTCGAAGTCTCCGGCGAGGGAACCGTTGAGGATCTGCTGACGGGCCAGTTGCGCTTCCTGACGGAAATCGGCGGGCCGTTCGCTGTAGCGATTCCACAGTTCGCCCAAGGTGTCGGCGCCTTCGGGTGCGTGTTGCAGCAGCGACAACTGATTCATGAACTCGTAACCCGTGGTGCCATCCACCGACCAGTCACGGTGCAGGGTTTCACCTTCGCCGAGGATCTTCTCGACGTAGATCGGCAGGTGCCGATCCGGTGACAGGCTGTCGACCCGCCGCCGCAATTTGCGGCAGTAACCCCGAGGGTCGGCGAGGCCGTCGATGTGGTCGATGCGCAGACCGTCAACCAGGCCTTCGGCAACCAGCTCGAAGATTTTCGCGTGGGTGGCTTCGAACACGGCGGGGCGTTCAACCCGCAAGCCACCCAGTTCGTTGATATCGAAAAAACGCCGCCAGTTGATGTCATCTGCCGCCGTGCGCCAACTGGCCAGGCGATAGCTTTGGTGTTCAAGCAACTGGTGCAGGCGCTGGAAACCTTCGGCGGTGAGCGAGTCGTAAGCGCTGAGGTTTTGCTGGATGGCCTGCAGAATCGCCGGGTCGCTTGCCAGTTCACGCAACTCTCTTTTCAGCGGCATCGCCAGACTATGGGCGTCGGTCTGGTAGCTCAAGGTGCTGAAGCGGTCTGCCAGCGACTTGAGCGATTCGGCGCTCAGTGGGTCATCGGTTCTGAGCAGTTCGCCGTAATTCGTCGGGCAGATCGGGAAGTGATGCTCATAGTGCTCGACATAAAACGAGCCCTTCTGCGCATCGAAGCGCAAGGGCAGGGTGCCATCCTGCAAAGCGATGCCGTAGTCGCTGCCGAGGAAGGGCAGCAGTAACTGGCCTTCCATCAACGGGTCGGGCGAATGCCACTGAATATCGAAGAACTCGCCGTAAGGGCTCAGGCGTCCCCATTCCAGCAAATCCTGCCACCAGGGATTATCGCCACCGCCGACGGCCATGTGGTTGGAGACGATGTCGAGGATCAGCCCCATGTGCTGCTCGCGCAATGCGCTGACCAAACGCCGCAGTGCCGCTTCGCCGCCCAGTTCCGGGTTGACCGTGGTCGGGTCCACGACGTCGTAGCCATGCATGGAACCGGCGCGGGCGCTCAGCAGGGGTGACGCATAGACATGGCTGATGCCGAGGCTGGCGAAGTACGGCACCAGGGGCACCGCATCGTCCAGCGTGAAGTCTTTATGGAACTGCAGCCGCAGGGTTGCCCGCAGCGGTTGGATAAGCGTTTGCTTCATTGGTCACGCTCGGCCGCCTGAAGCCGCGCACAGGCGAGCAGTTCCAGGCGCCGGGCGGCGTCCGGGTCATCGAGCAAGGCTTCACTGTCGCCGGGCAAGCGTCGGGACCAGTTGGGGTGCGTGTCGGTGGTGCCGGGCAAGTTGGCCTGCTGTTCAATGCCCAAGGCATCTTCCAGCGGCAGTAACACCAGCGGCGCACGGGTATGACCGAGGAAACGTATCGCGGCGTCGAGCACCTGATCGGTTTCATGGGACTCTTCGCGAAAGTTCTGCGGGTCCTCGCTCAACACCCGACGCAGGCCTTCACGCTCGCGTTCACGGTGGTGGCGCCATTCGATTTCACCGGGGGCATCGACCAGGCCCAGTCGGGCGTTCCAGTCGATGTCGTGGCCATGCCACCAGCCGTTGAGCGTCGGCAGGTCATGGGTGCTGGTGGTGGCGAGGGCGTTGTCCGGCCAGTCGAGAATGGTTTTGAAGTGCGCGTTGTCCTGTTCGAACAGCAGCACGCGCATGCCGAGGATCGAGCGGGCGATAAGCTTTTCTCGCAGACCGTCAGCCACGGTGCCGAGGTCTTCACCGAGGACGATAGCCTGATGCCGATGGGACTCGAGGGTCAATAAACGCAGCAGGTCGTCCACCGGGTAATAGAGGTAGGCGCCGTCAGCGGGTGAGGCGCCATTGGGGATCACCCACAGCCGTTGCAGTCCCATGACGTGATCGATGCGCAGGCCACCGGCGTGAGCAAAATTGGCGCGAAGCATTTCGATGAAGGCACGAAAGCCATTGCGCACCAGACCTTCGGGCGAGAACGCGGAAATCCCCCAGCCCTGACCGGTGCGGTTAAGGATGTCGGGTGGTGCACCCACGGTCAGCGAGGCGAGCAATTCGTCCTGACGACTCCAGGCCTGACTGCCACCGCCATCGGCACCCACCGCCAGATCGGCGATCAGGCCAATGCTCATGCCGGCGCTGCGGGCGGCGGTTTGTGCGCGTTCCAGGCATCGCGTGATCAGCCATTGGCAGAAGGCAAAGAAGCCGATGCGTCCGGCGTTCTCTTCGGCGAATTCGGCCAGGGCCGCGCTACGCGGGTTTTGCCATTGCTCGGGCCAATGCCGCCAGTCGAGACTTTCACCCTTGGCGGCGAGGGCTTCTTGAATGGCTTCAAAGCGGCAGTGGTTTTCCAGGGCTTCACCAGCGGCGTGGCGGAAGCTGCTGAAGTCGGCATGCAACGGGTGTTCGCCCTGCACAAAGCCTTCGTACAACGCCTGCAACAGACGATGTTTGGCTTCGGCCGCCACCGGCCAATCAATCAACGGCAAGGCTTCGAGGTGCTTGAGTTCTGCCGCCAGACCGGTTGCATCAATCGCGGTCCGCAACGCTCGATCACCCAGGATGGCGCCCGGTGCGGCGTACAGGCTGTTGAGAAACAAACGGCTGGACGGCGAATAAGGGCTGTAACGCTGGGTGTCGCTGCCGAACATCGCATGCAGCGGACTGATCGCCAATGCTTCGGCCCCGCGTTCGCCGGCCACCCGAGCCAGGTCTTCCAGCGCCTGGGTATCGCCGAAACCGCCATCGCCTGGACGACGCAGCGAGTACAACTGCACGCTCAGGCCCCAGGCACGGGGGATCGGACTGTCGACGGCATCGCCGACGCTGTAGCAGCGCGTCGGTGCCACGGCCAAGGTAAATTCCTGTCCGTCGATGCTGACGTGCTGATAACCGACCGGGATCAGGCCGGGCAGTATCGCCTCGGCATCCAGTTTCAGGTTGAGTCGCGAGCCATCTTCAAGGTGGATCTCGCACGGTGTTTCGGGCTCAAAGTAATGCGCCAGGCTGAGGCCGACACCGAAGTCTGCGGTCAGCAGCGGCGGCAGGTGTCGGGTCTGCTGCACCTGCTGCAGTTCCAGCAGGCTGGCGTCGATTTCCTGGGCGCTGCCGGCCGGGTGGCCGAGTCCGGTGAGGACGTTGCGTAGCACTGATGGAGCGACTTTCTGTGGGCGGCCGTTGGCGTCGATCCAGTCGACTGCCAGGCCTGCTCGGCTGGCCAGTATTTCCAGTTGCGCATCGCTCATTGGCGCTCTCCATCCGGGGTTAGCAAAGGGGCTGCGGCCGTGAGGCTGACTAGCGCGCAATACGGGGCAAGCGTGCCCTGATCCAACAGACCGGCTGACTGTGGCGGGTATTCGAACAACAACGAAGCGTCGGCCTGTGGGGAGTGGACCACAGGCGTGTCGCTGAGGTTCAGGTCAATGCACAGCTGGCTGCCATCGCCCAGTCGCCAGCGCGCCGTTACTGCGCCTGCTCCCAGCACGTCCGCGCCCAATGCTTGAGCACCGGGCAGGCGGGGAATGATCTGCTGATGGCGGATCTGCAACAGTTGGCGATACAGGTCGTGCATGGCGGATGGTCGGGTTGATGTCAGCTCGGGGCGTGAAGCCTCGAAGGTTTGGCGCGCGTTGGGGTCGGGAATCTGCTCGCGTTTGTGCGGATCAGCAAACGCGCTGAAGGCGGCAAACTCGTTACGTCGTCCCTCGCGGACCAACTCCGCGAGTTCACCGTGATGGCTGGTGAAGAACAGGAACGGTTGCTCGGCGGCGAACTCGTCGCCCATGAACATCAGCGGAATCATCGGTGACAACAGCAGTAATGCGGTGGCTGCCGTGAGCGCATCGGGGTTGGCCAGTTGATGCAGCCGTTCGCCCAAGGCGCGGTTGCCGATCTGGTCGTGGTTTTGCAGAAACAGCACGAAAGCACTGGGCGGCAAATGACCGCTGGGCTCGCCACGGGTTGTACCGTGACGGGTCACGTGGCCTTGAAACACGAAGCCCTGGCTCAGGCAGCGCGCCAGTTGTTCAGTGGGGTTTTGCGCATAGTCGGCGTAATAGGCGTCGGTTTCGCCGGTCAGCAGTACGTGCAAGGCATTGTGGCCGTCGTCGTTCCACTGCGCGTCGTAGCCTTCTTCCAGCAGACTGGCCTGGTTGTGTTCGTTTTCAACGGTCAGCCACACATGCCTGGCTGGATCGGTTTGCTGGCGAACTTTTTGCGCCAGTTCCCGAAGAAAGTCCGGATCTTCGATGGCGTGCACCGCGTCCAGACGCAAACCATCGAAGCGGTACTCCAGCAACCACATCAACGCATTGTCGATGAAGAAGTCCCGCACCTCGCGCCGCCGGAAGTCGATGGCCGCACCCCACGGGGTGTGCTTGTCCTCGCGGAAAAAGCCTTTGGCGTAGCGATGCAGGTAATTGCCGTCCGGGCCGAAGTGGTTGTAGACCACGTCGAGAATCACCGCCAGGCCATGGCCGTGGGCGGTGTCGATCAGGTGTTTGAGTTGTTCGGGAGTGCCATAGGAAGCTTGGGGCGCGTAGGGCAAAACCCCGTCGTAACCCCAATTGCGATCACCGGGGAACTGCGCCAGGGGCATCAGTTCGATCGCGCTGATGCCCAGCTCCACGAGGCGCGCCAGGTGCTGCTCGACTTCGCTGAAGCCGCCGAGCGCACCGACGTGCAATTCGTAGATCACCGCCTCATTCCACCGCCGCCCGCGCCAGGCGCTGTGTTGCCATTGATACGCGAGTGGATCGACCACCACGCTGTGGCGGTCGATATCACCGGCCTGCGCGCGGGAGGCCGGGTCGGGCACCTCCAGCTCACCGTCAATGTTGTAGCGGTAACGCGTGCCGGCGGGGCAGCGGGTGTTGATCACGAACCAGCCATCTGCCTGGGGCAGGAGTGGCAAGGACTGTCCATCTTCCAGTTCGACACTGACGTAAAACGCATCTGGCGCCCACAAGGCAAAACGCGTGTGCTCTGCGTCCAGCATGATTGCGCCGTGGGGCCAGGTCTCAAGGGTCCGTAACGGCATCTTTGAAAACCTCTTAATGTTTGCCCGATTTACCCAGTGCCTTGGTCACCAGTTTTTCGTAGAGTTCGGCGTATGGTTCGACCGCCTTGCACCAGTTGAAAGGCGCGGCCATGGCCCGGCAGCGCATGGCATTGAGCAGGTCGGGGAAGGCAAAAACCTTGAAGGCCCGGCTCAGGGCTTCCTGGTAACTTTCGGCCGTGGATTCGTCGAACAGGAAACCGGTCACGCCGTTTTCAATGGTGTCGGCCAAACCGCCGGTGTTGCGTGCCACCGGCAACGAACCGAAGCGCTGGGCGTACATCTGGCTCAGCCCGCAAGGCTCGTAACGCGAAGGCATCAGCAGGAAATCACTGCCGGCGAACATGCGACGGGCGTCGGTTTCGTTGAAACCGATACGCACGCCGATCTGGCCTGGAAAACGCAGGGCCAGCTCACGCATGGCTTGTTCTTCTTCCGGCTCGCCACGACCGATGATCGCGATCTGCCCGCCAGATTTGACGATGTACTCGGAGACGGCTTCCGTCAGGTCCAGGCCTTTCTGATAGACCAGTCGCGAAACCACGGCGAACAGCGGACCTTCGGAATCTTCCAGGCCGAACAGGTCACGGACGTGGGCGGCGTTGACCGCTTTGCCTTCCCAATCGCCAATTTTGAAGGGGCAGAACAGGTGCGGGTCGGTGGCCGCGTCCCAGCTTTCATCGATGCCATTGGGAATACCGCTGAGCAGACCTTGCTGGGTCTTGGCGGCGAGAAAACCGTCGAGGCCGCAGCCGAAGGCCGGGGTGGTGATTTCCTGGGCATAGGTGGCGCTGACGGTGGTGATGTGGCTCGAATAAGCCATGCCGGCCTTGAGGAACGACATCTTGCCGTAGAACTCCATGCCTTCCTGTTGCAAGGCATGCAGGGGGATACCCAATTCCGGGCACGAGCCAAGACTGGTCACGCCCTGGTAGGCGAGGTTATGAATGGTGAACAGCGTCGGGGTGCGCTGTCCACGCCAGTGCATGTAAGCGGGGGCCAGACCTGCCGGCCAGTCATGGGCGTGCACCAGGTCCGGGCACCAGTGAATTTGTGCGAGGTTGGCGGCAATATCGGCGGCTGCCAGGCCCAGACGGGCGAAACGGATGTGGTTGTCCGGCCAGTCGCGGCCATTGTTGGCACCGTAAGGTGAACCCTCGCGCTCGTAGAGCTCGGGGCAGATCAACACGTAAATGACCAGACCGTCGGGCATGTCCATGCGCCCGATCTTGCAGGGAGGCAACGCGGCGTGACCACCGAGCTCGCCAATAATATGAATCGGGTTTTCGCTGTGCAGCACTTGCGGGTAACCGGGGATCAACACTCGCACATCGTGCAGGTGAGCCATGGCTCGCGGCAGCGCTGCGGAAACGTCGCCCAGACCACCGGTTTTCACCAGATCGGCGATCTCCGAGGTGACGAACAGCACTTTCTTCTTGTTAGGGTTCTGGCTGGCCACCGGTGTCAGCGTCTTGGTGCCTGGTACGCTGATCGATTGGTGACTGGGGGCGCTCACAGCGCTCGTTTCGCCGACCTGCTGATGAGCACGTTCTCCCTGAATATCTAAAGCCGCACTGATCATATGAATCTCCCGTGTTGTTGATCTAATTCTTAGGTCTGGCACAAACGGTGTTTCGTGGCCAATTCCTGTGGCCGGGCGCAAACGCGCTACGCATCGGTGAGCAAGCGCTGCCAATACGATGAAGCAGAATGGCTATAGAGATCGTTGCAAGGATTGCACCAGTCGCAACGCACCTCCCTTTAACCTGACCCGTCACGACCGGCAAAAGTTTCGACTTTCTTTCCGCTTTGTGACCGACCGGTTTCGACCCGCGGAACTGAGTCTAGGCCAGAACTTAGAGCGGGGGAGGCCAGATGGCAAAATTGTTCGACAATCGGTTTAAAGAGGTACGGACTTACCGCTTGGAGGGAGAAACGCACCGACGAAGGGCATGTTTTTTTACCGTTTTGCCTCAAAAAAAAGTCGAGATGTCACATGAATGTGCGAAGCGTGGCAATGCTCATGCACCGTTGTGGTGCGCGGCGGCCAGTCCCGTCTTTGGCCGAACCGCTGCCTTACAGCCGGCCATGTTGCCTTGTTATAGTCCGGACCTCATTTTCTGCCCGGTAAAAGGATCACTGCCATGTCTCAGTACACTGCGTTCACCGTCGAACTGGCCGATAAAATCGCCCATGTGCAGATCAACCGGCCGGAAAAAATCAATTCGATGAATGCCGCGTTCTGGAGCGAGATCATCGAGATTTTCCAGTGGGTCGACGACACCGACGAAGTCCGGGTGGTGGTGCTCAGTGGTGCGGGCAAGCATTTTTCGTCTGGCATCGACCTAATGATGCTGGCCGGCGTGGCCAGTGAACTGGGCAAGGACGTGGGGCGTAACGCGCGCCTGCTGCGCCGCAAGATCCTCGCCCTGCAAGCGTCTTTCAATGCCGTCGACAATTGCCGCAAGCCGGTATTGGCGGCGGTTCAGGGGTATTGCCTGGGTGGCGCCATCGATCTTATTGCGGCCTGCGACATGCGTTATGCCGCCGAAGACGCGCAATTCTCGATCAAGGAAATCGACATCGGCATGGCCGCCGACGTTGGCACCTTGCAACGCTTGCCGCGGATCATCGGTGACGGCATGCTGCGTGAACTGGCTTACACTGGTCGCACTTTCGGTGCCGAAGAAGCGCGTGGCATGGGCCTGGTCAATCGCGTTTACAGCGACACGGCCAGCCTGCTCGACGCTGTCATGGGCATAGCCCGCGAGATCGCCAGCAAGTCACCGATTGCGATCACCGGCACCAAAGAGATGATCAGCTACATGCGCGACCATCGCATCGACGACGGCCTCGAATACGTCGCCACCTGGAACGCCGCCATGCTGCAATCCACTGATCTGCGTGTGGCCATGGCCGCCCATATGAGCAAACAGAAACCCGAATTTCTGGATTGATTAAAAATGACTTCACGCTGGACCACCGCAGTACTGGACACCGACCAACCCGGCGGTTGGGCCGTGGCCCGCAGCCCCGAAGGCTTTCTGTTCGATGACAATGGCGCGCTGTTCCCGCGCGAATGGCTCAAGCGGCAGGACCTGTCGATCCTCGCCGAACATGGCATCGGTCACCTGGACGGCGAACCGGTCTATTTATTGGAGCTGCGCAGTCACAGCGACGTGCCGGGCTGCAACTGGAAAGGCCTGCGGGCGTTCATGCTCGAAGGCGACCATACGGTTTACAAGGTGCTCGGTTATGCCGCGCAAATCGGCACCTGGGCCCGCGAACACCGCTTTTGCGGTAACTGCGGGCAGGCGATGACCCAAGTGACCCGGGAACGGGCGATGTATTGCGAGCCGTGTGATTTACGCAGCTACCCGCGCATTTCGCCGAGCATGATTGTGCTGGTGACCCGGGGCGATGAAGTCCTGCTGGCCCGTTCGCCACGCTTTGTCAGCGGGGTCTACAGCACGTTGGCGGGGTTTGCCGAACCGGGCGAATCGGCCGAAGACTGCCTGATTCGCGAAGTCCGTGAAGAAGTGCAGATCGAGGTCAAGAACATCCAGTACATGGGCAGCCAGTGCTGGCCGTTCCCGCATTCGATGATGTTGGGTTTCCATGCCGAATACGCCGGCGGCGAAATCGTGTGTCAGGAAGACGAGATCGAAGACGCCCAGTGGTTCAACGTTCATGAGCTGCCGCCGTTGCCGGCGTCACGCTCGATTGCCCGTTACCTGATCGACGTCTATGTAGCGCGGCGCTTAGGCCACGCTGAACCAGTGTTGCCAGGCTAACCGCACGGTCAAGCCCAGTACCACGGTGATGAACACCGGGCGAATGAACTTCGCACCGCCGCTGATGGCGGTGCGAGCCCCGAAGAACGCCCCGACCATCACCGACAGGCCCATGCTCAGGCCGATGATCCAGTCCACCTGCCCGGAAAACACGAACACCGACAGTGCCGCAATGTTGCTGACGAAGTTCATGCTGCGCGCCACGCCGCTGGCCTTCACCAGATCGATGGGGTACATCAGCATCGTGCTGACAGTCCAGAACGCACCCGTGCCGGGACCGGCCACGCCGTCGTAAAAACCCAGGCCGAAGCCTTGGGTCGATTGCCACTTTTTCTTGATCGGTGCGTCGCTGTCCAGCGGCGCTTTCGGCGTGCCGCCAAACAACAGATAGACGCCGCAGCCGAAAACGATCACTGGGAGCATCTTGTTCAGCCATTCCGCCGGCAGGTAGTGAGCGACCACGGCACCGGTCAATGCGCCGGCCAGCGTGCCGACAATGGCGTGCATCCACTGCCTTGGATGGAACAGCTTGCGTCGGTAGAAGGTGAAGCTGGCGGTGGCCGAGCCGAACGTCGAACTGAGTTTGTTGGTGCCCAGCACCAGATGCGGCGGCAGGCCTGCGGTCAGCAGCGCCGGGGTGGTCAACAGACCACCACCGCCGGCAATGGCGTCGATGAAACCGGCAATGAAAGCGACGAGGGCCAAAATGGCCAGGGTGGTGAGGTCAACACTGAGTTCGAAAGGCATGGAATCGGCTTATTCGGCGGGGTGCAGGACAGGGCTGCGGGGAAGGGCCGATATCTTACCTATAACCGTTCTTGCGGGCGACCTGTCAAGCGCTATCCATTTTTCGACAGGCAACCCTGTAGGAGCTGCCGCAGGCTGCGATCTTTTGATCTTAAAAAGGCAAAGTCAAAAGATCGCAGCCTGCGGCAGCTCCTACGTTGGTGTTATGTGTGTCAGTCAGATTTGCGCTCAGGCCCATTCCCGATCTGCCACACAAACGGTGGCTCGGTCCCGTTGATCGTCCAATCCCCGACAATCCGCGCCTTGTAGATCACCGGATTGTGCGACGACACGGTCCGCGCATTGCGCCAGTGCCGGTCCAGCGATTTACCCACCCGAGTATCCGAAGCCCCCAGTGCATTGAACAGCTCTGTGGTCGCTCGCTGGATCAGCTCCGACACCACCACCTGAGCCTTGGCCGATTCGATTTCCGCCGCGACATTCGCTTCTTGTTCCAAGGCTTCATCACCTGAGAATCGTGCCAGATAAGCCCGCTGCGCCTGTTGTGCAGCCCTCAAGGCGCTGGCCTCGGCGGCATATACCAGTGCCGCGATTTCACCGACCACTTGCTGCACCTGCGAATCCTGGCTGACATGCTGCGCATTGCCATGGCTGTAGATGCGTTTGCGTTCACGCACCTGATGAGCCACATCGCGCAACGCCGCACGACCGATCCCGGCCAGGGTCGCCAGCAGCACCAACTGATAAAACGCGGTCTGGTATTTGAAACGGGTGGCGAAATCGATGATGTTCTCAGCCTCCACATCGGCATCGATAAACCGTGAGGTGCCACTGCCGGTGGTGCGCTGGCCGAAGCCGTCCCAGTCGTCGCTCTGCACGATGCCAGGTTGGCGGGTTCGGACGGCGGCTATCACGTCGCCGCCGGTGTCGCTGCGTTGCGCGTACACATCGATCCAGTCGGAAAACAGGCTGCCGGTGCTGTAGAACTTCTCGCCGTTGAGCTTCCATTGATCGCCGTGAGGCGAGACTTTGGTGATGACATCGCCAATGGCGACGCTGCCAATCTCGGTCCAGGCATTGCCGGCGATGTCACCGTCTACGAAGCGTTTGAACCACAGATCCCGCGCCGGCCCGGGCGCCGAGTTCAAGCGATCCTCGGCAAAGGCGAAGTGCCCGCGCAAGGCCTGAGGCACGTTGGAATCGGCTTCGGCCAATTCGATCAGCAGCTCAAACAGTTGTGGCAGGGACGCGCCGCCGCCGCCGTATTCGACCGGCACCCGCACCGCGCCAAACCCGGCATCCTTGAGCCACTGAATCGGTTCGTACGGAAGGCTGCGGGACTGTTCGCGCTCAACGGCACCGGCGGCGATGCGTTGGAAAATCGGCCGGAACCTTGCGGCCAGCGCTTCATAGTCGGTGCCAATGGACAGCGGATTGATTACCTGGTGTTCGGTCATGAGGGCGCTCCTTGAATCGGCAGTAGAAAGTGTTGCGTCTGCCAGGGGCAATTGCATGGTCCATGCCGAAGCTCGCGGGCCAGGATTTACTGGAGGAATTGGATGTCGGCACGCAGTGAATTGTTGCTGTACCAACAGTGCATCAGCAAATTGCCTCAGGCACACCCACTCTGTGGCGAGGGGGCTTGCCCCCGTTGGACTGCGCAGCAGTCCCATTTTTTGGGGCCGCTTCGCGACCCAACGGGGGCAAGCCCCCTCGCCACAGGGTTCGCCCACCCCATGATTTCAGCGCTGGCACGGTTGCTGCTCTTGCCTTAGGACATCCCTAAAATCTCGAGGACATGCCAATGAGTCAGCAAGCCGTCAAATTTGCCTACTGGGTGCCGAACGTCAGCGGCGGGCTGGTGGTCAGCAAGATCGAGCAACGCACCCACTGGGGTATCGACTACAACCGCAAACTGGCGCAACTGGCCGAGGAGGCGGGGTTTGAATACGCCCTGACGCAGATCCGCTTCACCGCCGGTTACGGCGCCGAGTACCAGCACGAATCCGTCGCCTTCAGCCATGCGTTGCTGGCCGCCACGACCAAACTGAAAGTGATCGCCGCAATCCTGCCCGGCCCTTGGCAACCGGCGCTGGCGGCCAAGCAACTGGCAACCATCGACCAGCTGACTAACGGCCGGGTGGCGGTGAACATTGTCAGTGGCTGGTTCAAGGGTGAATTCCAGGCGATTGGCGAACACTGGCTGGAACACGACGAGCGTTATCGCCGCTCCGAAGAATTCATCCGCTCGCTGAAGGGCATCTGGAGCCAGGACAACTTCACCTTTCGTGGTGACTTCTACCGCTTCGACAACTACAGCCTCAAACCCAAACCGCTGGGTCAGCCGGAAATCTTCCAGGGTGGCAGTTCCCGCGCGGCTCGGGACATGGCCGCACGGGTTTCGGACTGGTATTTCACCAACGGCAACACCCCGGAAGGCATCAAGGCCCAGGTCGACGACATTCGCGCAAAAGCGGCGGTGAACAATCATTCGGTGAAAGTCGGCGTGAACGCGTTTGTCATTGCCCGCGACACCGAAGAAGAAGCGCGAGCCGTGCTGGCGCAAATCATCGATCAGGCGGACCCCGAGGCGGTGAATGCGTTTGGCGATGCCGCGAAGCAGGCGGGCAGGGCGTCACCTGAGGGTGAGGGCAACTGGGCCAAGTCGACGTTCGAGGATCTGGTGCAGTACAACGACGGTTTCAAGACCAACCTGATCGGTACGCCGCAGCAGATTGCCGAGCGGATCGTCGCGTTGAAAGCGGTGGGCGTGGATCTGGTGTTGGCGGGGTTTCTGCACTTTCAGGAGGAGGTGGAGTATTTCGGTCAGCGGGTATTGCCGTTGGTGCGTGAGCTGGAAGCCAAGTCGCAGGTCACGCACACCGCTGCAGTAGCCTGATTTCCTCGGTCCCTGTAGGAGCTGCCGAAGGCTGCGATCTTTTGATTTTGCTTTTTAAGGGCAAGTTCAAAAGATCGCAGCCTTCGGCAGCTCCTACAGGGGGAAATCATTTCAAGTCAGAAGTTACAGGCCCAGGTCGGACAAGCTTGGATGGTCGTCAGGCCGACGACCCAGCGGCCAATGGAACTTGCGGTCGCTTTCCTTGATTGGCATGTCGTTGATGCAGGCAAACCGATTGGCCATCAAACCGTTCTCGTCGAACTCCCAGTTTTCGTTGCCGTACGAGCGGAACCAGTTGCCCGAGTCGTCGTGCCATTCGTAGGCATAACGCACGGCGATGCGGTTGCCGGTAAAGGCCCAAAGTTCTTTGATCAGGCGGTAATCCAGTTCCTTGGCCCATTTGCGCGTCAGGAAACCTTTGGCTTCTTCGCGGTTGTAGGCGAACTCGGCGCGGTTACGCCATTTGGTGTCCAGGGTGTAGGCCAGCGACACCCGTTCCGGGTCGCGGGAGTTCCAGCCATCTTCGGCCAGGCGTACTTTTTCGATGGCCGATTCACGGGTGAATGGCGGCAATGGCGGACGAACTTCGGCATTAGACATTCATAGTCTCCCTATCAAAGTAAAGTTCTAGCAAGTTGTCGGGCTTGGTTAAAGTGTTACAGGTCCAATAACTTTCGCGCCATGCATTGCGCATTATCGGCGGCACTGTGATCACCCATGACAAGCGCCACGGTAATGGCGCCGTCGATCAGGATCAGCAGCTGTTTGGCCAGCGTCTCCGGGTCTGTGGCGCCATGTTCGGTGCAGAGCTCGCGCACGTAGTCGAGCAGCTTCTGTTTATGGTCTTTGGCAACCAGGCGAACCGGGTCTTGCGGGTCGCCGGTTTCGCCGCTGGTATTGATGAATGCACAGCCACGGAAACCTTCGGAGGCGAACCAGGCCTTGAGTACGGTAAACAGGTTGAGCAGCCGGTCGGCCGGCGTTTCAGCCTGGTCGACTTCGCTTCTGTACCAGTGCATCCAGCGCACATCACGGCGTTGCAGGGCCGCGACGGTGAGCTCCTCCTTGTTGGCGAAGTAGCGGTAAATACTCTTTCTGGAGACGCCGGCGGTTTTCACCAGAAGATCCATCCCGGTGGCAGCGATGCCACTTTTGTAGATCAACTTTTCGGTGACATCCAGAATGATGTCGCGTGTGTCGTTGCTGGTTATTTCGTTCATGTGGCGAACAGTAGAACGATCGTTCTCCTTGGTCAAGCAGATATTTTTGTCGGCTGAAAAATCGCATTCGCGAGCAGGCTCGCTCCCACAGGGGAATGCATTTCAATGTGGGAGCGAGCCTGCTCGCGAAGGGGCCTTTACAGACACTCACAAGACCCAAGGCAATCCATGGTGTAAGCTCTCGGGTTCTCCGGATTCGACCTTTTTGCGAGCCCTATGCCGTCGCTTTTCAAACGCTCTCTGCTGCCCAAACTGCGCAGTTTTCCGCTGACCGCCGATGCCGTCACCATCCTTTCTGGCGCTGCCGAGTTTCGCCGGTGCCTGCTGGAAAAGATCGCCAGCGCCACCCAGCGCATTTATATCGTCGCGCTCTATCTGCAACAGGATGAAGCCGGCCAGGAAATTCTCGATGCCTTGCACGCGGCCAAACTGGCGCGTCCGGAACTGGACGTGGTGGTGGTCGTTGACTGGCTGCGCGCCCAGCGCGGTTTGATCGGCGCCGGCAAGCAGCCGGGCAACTCGGCCTGGTACCAGGAAACCACCCGGACTCATGCCAGTGAAGTGCCGGTGTATGGCGTTCCCGTGCAGACCCGAGAACTGTTCGGCGTGCTGCATTTGAAAGGCTTCGTGATCGACGATTGCGTGATCTACAGCGGCGCGAGTCTGAACAACGTCTATCTGCACAAATTCGACAAATACCGCTACGACCGTTATCACGTGCTGCAGAACAGCGCTCTGGCCGATTCGATGCAGCAACTGATTCAGCACGGTCTGATCGCTTCCAAAGCGGTGCATCGTCTCGATTTGCCGAACCTGCCGACCACCCGCAGCCTGCGCAACGACATCGGCGACCTGCGCAGCCGCCTCAAGCACGCGGCGTACGACACCACGACAGGTACCACGGAAAAGGGTGGTTTGTCGGTCAGCCCATTGCTCGGTGTCGGCAAGAACAATCCGTTGAACCGAGTGATTTGCGAGTTGATCGCCAGCGCTCAACATCAACTGACCATCTGCACGCCATACTTCAACTTGCCGCTGGCCGTGATCCGGGAGATCAACCGGGCACTGGCGCGGGGCGTGAAGATCGACATCGTTGTCGGCGACAAGACGGCCAACGACTTCTACATCCCACCGAGCGAGCCGTTCAAGGTGATCTCGGCGCTGCCGTACCTTTACGAGATTAGCCTGCGGCGTTTCGCCAAGCGTCATCATCGCAGCGTCGACAGCGGCCAGTTGAACCTGCACCTGTGGCGTGACGGCGACAACACCTATCACCTCAAGGGCATGTGGATCGATCAGCGCTACACCTTGCTGACCGGCAACAACCTCAACCCGCGGGCGTTCCGACTCGATCTGGAAAATGCCTTGCTGATTGATGATCCAAAAGGTGAGTTGCTGGAGCCGCGTCGTAAAGAGCTGGCGGAGATTTTTGAGAACACCCGCCGCATCGAGCGTTATCAGGAGCTGGAAACGCTGCTGGAATACCCGGCGGGGGTGGCCAAGTTTCTCAAGCGCGTGAGTCGGGTGCGGATTGAGCGGTTGCTCTATCGGATTCTGTGAGCATGATGGGGTAGGTGTGTCGCCCTCCAAAATGCCTTCGCGAGCAAGCTCGCTCCCACAGGGGGGTTGTGTCGATCACAAATCCAATGTGGGAGCGAGCTTGCTCGCGATAGGGCCCGCTCAGACGCTACAAAAAACTCAGTTCAACCCCAACTTCCCACGCAACGTCGACAAATCCTCAGCCAGTGTATTCACCGGCCCGACCAGCAACTTACGGTCGTTTTCCTTTACCTTGTCATACGTCTCGAAACCACCGTCTTTGGTTTTGTACTTGGCCAGCGTCTTGTTTACCGTCGCGAAGTTCTTGTCGACTTTGGCAATGAAGGCCGCGTCCTGCTTTTCGATCTGCGGACGGAACAAATCGACGATTTTCTTCGCGCCGTCGATGTTGCCCTGGAAGTCATAAAGGTCGGTGTGGCTGTAGCGATCTTCTTCACCGGAGATCTTGGTCGCAGCGACTTCTTCAAGCAGAGCCGCTGCGCCGCCCACCACTTTTTCCGGCGGGAAGGTCAGGCCGGCGACGCGGGTTTGCAGGTCTTTCACGTCTTTGTTCAAGCCATCGGCCAGTTCGCCAAGGCCCTTTGTGCTGTTTTCCGAGAACAGCGTGTATTCGATGCGGTGGAAACCGGTGAAGTCGGAGGCGCCCACGCCTTTTTCGTGGTCATCGACGCGAGAGTCGATGGATGCATCCAGGTCACTGAACAATTCGGCAATTGGCTCGATCGATTCGTAGTAGACGCGGGTCGGGGCGTAGAGCTTTTTGGCGGTGGCCAGATCGCCTTTTTTCACGGCGTCGGTGAATTGTTGGGTGTGGCTGGCCAGCTCATCGAGCTGTTCAGTCACGTAAATCTTGTAATCCGAGATCGGCCCCACCAACTCCAGCGGTGCCGTCGCCGCGAAAGCCGAAAGTGGGGTGTTGAGCAAACCAAGGGTCAGCAGTAACGCGAGGGGCGACTTTTTCATGGGACGGTTCCGTGGTGGGGGTTGGTTAGGCGGTTGCTTTTGGTTGAAGAGCTGGTTGCGTGGCGTCAAGCAGCGTGCGACCGATGAAGTCCTTGTCATCCGTTGCGCCTGGCAGGGTGAAGAAATACCCGCCGCCGACCGGTTTGAGGTATTCCTCGAGCGGCTCGCCGTTGAGTCGGGTTTGCACGGTGATGAAGCCTTTTTGCAGGTCCGCCTGATAGCAGATGAACAGCAGCCCCATGTCCAACTGACCGTTCTTGTTCACGCCGTTGGAGTAGTTGAACGGCCGGCGCAGGATTAGGTTGGCCTGTGTCGCGGTGGTGCGTGGGTTGGCCAGGCGGATATGCGCGTCGAGCTTGGTCAACTTGCCTTCAGGGTCCTTGGAATAGTCCGGGATCTGGGTTTCATGCTCGCCACCCATCGGCGCGCCGGTGCTCTTGGCCCGGCCGAGAATGCTTTCCTGTTCCTGCAGCGGCGTGCGGTCCCAGCGCTCGACGAAGTTGCGGATAATCCGCACGGCCTGATAGCTGCCATTGGCCGCCCAGGCCGGTTCGTCACTGCCGGGTTGGACCCAGACGATGCTGTTCATGGTCGTGGCATCGTTGGAATCGGGGTTAGCCGAGCCGTCGCGAAAACCGAGAAAGTTGCGTGCACTTTGCGCGGGCACACCGGGTTTGACCGGGGCCTGGGGCGGCACGCTGCCTTCCTGTTTCCAGCGCACCAGGAGCAAGTCCGGCAGGTTTTTCACGATGTCACGCAGGGCGTGGATGTTGGTGTCGGTGGTGTTGGAGCAGAACTGCACACTGAGATCACCGTGGCAGCAATCGGCTTCCAGTGCATCGTTGGGAAAACCTACCATGCGGATCAGCCGCTTGGGTTTGGCGGCGGCCAGGCCGAAGCGTTCATCGAACAGCGACTCGCCCACCGACACGGTGATGGTCAGGTTGTCTGGCGTCACCACCGGACCAAGAATCCCCGAATCCACCGGCGGCAGTTTCGGATCGACCTGTGTGACCGGGCCGCCCTTCATCAGGAAGGCGATGCGCTCGTTGAGGGTGCGAAACAAGCGCTCCAGGTCTTCGCGGTCGCTGGCCAATACATCAAACGACACCAACATGCCGCAGGCCGGGCGTGGGGTGACGATGCCGGTCTGGTGCTTGCCGTGGAACGCGTGGCGGTCTTCAGTCTTGTCGCTGCTCGGCGCTTCGGTGACTTGCGCCGGGCTGGCGGCCATCGCCGGGCAACTGAGTGCGGTGCCGGCCAATGCCACGCCGGCGGCGCCCATGCCCATCAAGACCCGGCGACGCTGGAGGTTGAATTGCTCTGAATCGTTCATCGGTTTGTTCTTCTGCTTACAGGCCGGAAAGGCCAAGGGCGGGATCGATTCCATCGAGTGCGTCGGCCAGAACCTTGGCCTTGTCGGCGATCTGTTTGCGCTGCTCGGCACTGACGCTGTCGTAGCTCGCATAGCCTTCATTGACCTTGAAGCCGTTGAGCTCGGCGTCGAGGGCAGTGACGGCGCTGTCGATCTTCGGCAGCAGCTCGCCAGCTGTTTTGGTCAGTAACGGACGCAACAGGTCGACGACTTTGCGGGTGGCGTCGAGGTTGGCGGCAAACCCGTTCAGGTCGGTGTGGCTGTAGCGTTCTTCTTCACCGCTGCTGGCACGTACGTCGGCCATGTTGTTGAGGTTTCGCACCAGAATGCTCACCAGTTGCTCGGGCGGCAGCGACTGGGCCAGCAGTTGCTGTTTGAGCGTGGTGACGTCGGCGATCAGACGCTGGGCGACGGGCATCAGACCGTCGAGGGTGCGTTGCTGGAACAGTGCGTATTCGATCCGGTGGAAACCGGCGAAGCCTGGATCCTGCTCGCGTTTCTCAAAGTAATCGGCGCGGGCGTTGATCGTGTTGTGCAGCTCCGCCAGACGCTGGGCAGCCGCGGCGATCCGTTGATAGGCCGTTCGGGCCGGCACATACAGCGCCTGTGCCTGGGCAAGGTCGCCGGCTGCGATGGCTTGCTCAAGCGCGGTGACGGCTTTGATCAGCGCAGTGCTTTGGCTGCTCAGGTAGACGCGGAATTCCGACAACGGCCCGATGAACGCGACCATCGACGGTTTGGCCTTGGCGGCGGCATCCGAAGCAGCCGTCGGGCTGACGTGCAGGGTGCCGCGTGGATTGCTTAACAGCCCGCACGTGATCGTATAGTCACCGGGCAACAGGTTGGCATTGATTACCTGGCTCAGGCCGGGCGCGATGTTTTCCCGTTCTTCGACCACCAGCACACCGTCGAGGATTTCCCATTCAACGGCCCGATCCGAGCGATTGACGATGCGGAAACTCGCGCGACCGGCCGGGACGCTCAGTGCATTCGGCTCGCAGCTGTGCGGGTGGATGGTCACCAGCACTTCGTCATGGTTGGCCTGACGCTTGGCGGCGGCCATTTTCGAGGCGTAGTAGAACAGACCACCGGCGGCGATCATCACGATCACCGAACCGGCCACCGCCCAACGCAAGGCACGGGGAGGGGAGGCCTGGGGAGAGGCTTGATTTGGCATGGGTGCCCTTACTGACTGGAAACGGAAGAAGGTTGTTTAGCCGGTGCCGGGGCCGGGAGAAAAAACAACACCAGCGCCACCACCAGATAAATCAGATACGCCCCGAGAGTGCTGAAGGTCGGCGCATCCTGGTAACCGAACATCCCGGCCAGCACCGCGCCGAGCGGGCCGTCCATCGGCAGCGTCGAGCTGAAGTCGAAGAGCACGGTTTGCAGGTGATTCCAGACCCCGGCTTCATACAGCGCTTGCACCGAGTTGGCCAGTATTCCGGCAGCCACCACCAGAATGAACAACCCGGTCCAGCGGAAGAACGCGCCGAGGTTCAAGCGCATGCTGCCGGTGTAGATCAGGAAACCGACGATGATCGCCAGGATCAGGCCGAGCAGGGCACCAATCGGTGCTGCCGGGCCTTCGCTCTGCTGGAACACCGCGAGCAGGAAGAACACCGTTTCCAGACCTTCCCGGGCGACGGCGAAGAACACCATGGCGATCAGCGCCGTGACCTGGTGTCTGGAACCGGTCAGCGCGTGATCGAGAGAAGCGTGCAGCGAATGTTTGATTGAACGCGCGACTTTGCGCATCCAGAACACCATGGAACTGAGAATGCCCACGGCCACCAGCCCGACCACCCCTTCAAACAGTTCCTGTTGTTTCTGCGGGAACTCGGCACTGACCAGTTCCAGGCCTCCGCCCACCAGCAGGGCCAGGGCCGCGGCGAGGAAAACGCCGATCCACACTGCAGGCATCCACTGGCCGCGGCCGGTCTGCTTGAGGTAGCTGGCGATGATGCCAACGATCAGCGCGGCTTCAATGCCTTCGCGCAACATGATCAGAAAAGGAACGAGCATTCAGCACCGGGGTGTCATTAGATAGGGTGCTAATTTGTAACATAATGACACTCATTCCCAAATGGCATCCATTGGCATTTAGCTGAACCTAACCTGAACAACCCTGAAGATCACCCGTATCCCTGTGGGAGCGAGCCTGTGTGGTGAGGGGATTTATCCCCGTTGGGCTGCGAAGCGGCCCCGGAATCGAAAACCGCGGTGTGTCAGGTACACCGCACACGATGGTTATACGACTGCTTCGCAGCCGAACGGGGATAAATCCCCTCGCCACACAAGCCCGCTCCCACAGGGTTCTGCGCTAAGATGCCGGCACTCAAACAAGAACAAGGCTTGCCTCGCTCAATGTCGGAAAAAGACACCATCTCCATTCAACTGGTGCGTGAAGCACTGTTGCAAAGTTGCGCCCCCGGAGCGCCCACCGATGAGGTATTGAACAAGGTCGGCATCGATCCGGCATTGCTCGACAGCAGCGATGCACGCGTCCCGGCCACAGCTTATGCGCGTCTGTGGCGTTTACTGGCACGACGTGGGGACGATGAATTTTTTGGCATGGACCCGCGCAAACTCAAATCCGGCAGCCTGGAGTTTCTCTGTCGCTGCTCTATGGTCCAGCCGAGCCTGGCCGCCGGCCTGACCTCGGGTTTGAGCTTTTTGTCGTTGATGCTCGAACACCTGCCCGCGCAACTGGTTCGACAGCAAAGCCTGGCGGAAATCGTCCTGCTAGAAGACGACCAGGACCCGCGCCGAGCCTTCACGTATTTCACATACTGGATGATCGTTCACGGCGTCGCCTGTTGGCTGGCGGGGCGGCGGATTCCGATCCTGGCCATCGAGTTGCGCTGCCCGGCACCGGACTTCTGCGATGACTATCAGGTGATGTTCTCCGAGAACCTGCGTTTCGACCGGCCGCGCACGCGGATGATTTTCTCCGCCGAGTGCCTGGACTTGCCGATCAAGCGCAGCCCGGAAGAACTCAAGCGTTTCCTGGCCCATGCGCCGGCCAATATTCTGGTCAAGTACCGGGACCCGGAGAGCCTGGCCAGCCGGATCAAGCACGATTTGCGGCAACTGCCCGCCGAACACTGGCCGGAAACCGAACCCCTGGCGCAACAGCTGTGCATGTCGGCGTCCACCCTGCGTCGACGCCTGGCTGAAGAGGGCCAGACTTACCAGGGGCTCAAGGACAGCGTGCGCAAGGAGCTGGCGATTGTTTGGCTGGCCGAGCCTGCCATCAGCTTCGCCGAGATCGCCGCGCGGCTGGGGTTTGCCGATACCAGCTCGTTCTACAAGGCGTTTCGCAAGTGGTCCGGGTCAAATCCGGGGCATTACCGCAGTTTGATCCTCAACGAAGCGAGTTGATCCGGATTTCGTGTTGATTGGTTTGGCGCCTTCGCGAGCAAGCCCGCTCCCACTTGGAATGCGTTCCCCTGTGGGAGCGAGCCTGCTCGCGAAGAGGCCCTGGCAGGCGCCGCATCTCTCCAATCTTGGCCAAACCAGTCACGCAACTTGATAGCTTTGACCATTGTCCCGCGCCCCGCGCAGAGCGAGTATTTCCCTGTTAATTACGGTTCCCCCAACCTAATAAAAATACAGAGGGATTCTGGCAATGCGCGATTATTTTTCTGCTACATCACAGTTCAATTATCAGCACACCGTCGACGCCGCACTCGAGGGCGATTTGACTGCCCTCAACGCCTGTGTCGAGTGTTGCGACCGGCATGCCTTGCCGGGGCGCATCGCGCTGTTCTGGGAAGGCCGCGATGGCGCCAGCGCGACCTACACCTTCAGCGACTTGCAGGACAAAGCCGCGCGTTTAGCCAATTTCCTGCTGGCCCAAGGCGTGAAAAAAGGCGACAAGGTTGCCGGTCTCCTGCCACGTAACATCGAATTGCTGATCACCGTATTCGCCACCTGGCGCATCGGCGCGGTCTACCAGCCGCTGTTCACGGCCTTCGGCCCGAAAGCCATCGAACACCGCCTCAGCTGCTCGGGGGCCAAAGTGGTGGTCACCGACTCGGGCAATCGCTCCAAACTCTCTGAAATCGCCGACTGCCCGACCATCGTCACCGTCGCCGGTCCCAAAGGCCAAGGCATCGTGCGGGGCGATTACAGCTTCTGGGCCGAACTGGCGAATTATTCTCCTGTGTGTGAACCCGTCCTGTTGACCGGCGAAGACCCGTTTCTGCTGATGTTCACCTCGGGCACCACCGGTCCGTCGAAAACGCTGTCCGTTCCGCTCAAGGCCATCGTCGCCTTCCAGAGCTACACCCGTGACGCCGTGGACTTGCGCCCTGAAGACGCCTTCTGGAACGTCGCCGATCCGGGTTGGGCCTACGGCATCTATTTCGGCGTTACCGGGCCAATGGCCATGGGGCATCCAATCACCTTTTACGATGGCCCGTTCACCCTCGAAAGCACCTGCCGGGTGATCAACAAATACGGGATCACCAACCTCACCGGCTCGCCGACGGCCTATCGCCTGTTGATCGCGGGTGGCGACGAGTTCGCCCGCTCGATCAAGGGCAAGCTGCGCATCGTCAGCAGCGCCGGCGAGCCGCTGAACCCGGAAGTGATTCGCTGGTTCGCCGACAACCTCGGCGTGGTCATCCACGACCACTATGGCCAGACCGAACTCGGCATGGTGCTGTGCAACCACCATGGCCTGGAGCATCCGATCCACATGGGTGCCGCCGGTTTCGCCTCGCCCGGCCACCGCATCGTGGTGCTGGATGACGAGTACAAAGAACTCGGCGTCGGTCAGCCGGGCATTCTGGCCATCGATCGCACCCAATCGCCGATGTGCTGGTTCGCCGGTTACGAAGGCGCACCGACCAAGGCCTTCGTCGGCAACTATTACCTGAGCGGCGACACCGTCGAGTGGAACCCGGACGGCAGCATCAGCTTCGTTGGTCGCAGCGACGACGTGATCACCACCTCCGGTTATCGCGTCGGTCCGTTCGACGTGGAAAGCGCGTTGATCGAACACCCGGCCGTGGTCGAAGCGGCCGTGGTCGGCAAACCCGATCCGGAGCGCACTGAACTGGTCAAAGCCTTTGTCGTGCTCAGCGCGCAGTACCGCGCTGCACCGGAACTGGCCGAAGAATTGCGCCAACACGTGCGCAAACGACTGGCCGCGCACTCGTACCCCCGTGAAATCGAATTTGTCAGCGAATTGCCGAAAACCCCTAGCGGCAAATTGCAGCGCTTTATCTTGCGCAACCAGGAAATCGCCAAGGCTCAAGAGGCCGTCGCGAAGAACGTTTCAGCTTGAATCCAAGGAAACAATGATGCAGATCGAAAACAAGGTTTTTCTCGTCACCGGCGGTGCGTCCGGCCTCGGTGCGGCCACCGCTGAAATGCTGGTCGCGGCCGGTGCCAAAGTCATGCTGGTGGACATGAATGCCGAAGCCGTTACGGCCCAGGCTGAACGTCTCGGCGCGCAAAGCGTGGTGGCGGATATCAGCAACGAAGCCGCGGCCGAAGCCGCTGTGCAGGCGACGGTCAAAGCCTTCGGTGGCCTGAATGGTCTGGTCAACTGCGCCGGTATCGTGCGCGGTGAGAAGATCCTCGGCAAGAACGGCCCACACCTGTTGGCCAATTTCAGCCAGGTGATCAACGTCAACCTGATCGGCAGTTTCAACATGCTGCGCTTGGCCGCTGCGGCGATTGCCGAAACCGAAGCGGATGCTGACGGCGAGCGCGGCGTGATCATCAACACCGCCTCGGCGGCCGCGTACGACGGCCAGATCGGTCAGACCGCGTATGCCGCGTCCAAAGGCGCGATCGTCAGCCTGACGTTGCCCGCCGCTCGTGAACTGGCGCGCTTCGGCATCCGTGTGATGACCATCGCCCCGGGCATTTTCGAAACCCCGATGATGGCTGGCATGACCCCGGAAGTCCGCGCGTCCCTGGCGGCCGGCGTGCCGTTTCCGCCGCGTCTTGGCAAACCAGGCGAGTATGCCGGGCTGGTCAGGCATATCATTGAAAACAGCATGCTCAATGGCGAGGTGATCCGTCTCGACGGCGCCTTGCGCATGGCCGCCAAGTAAGGAGGATTTGTCATGACTATTTCCAACGATCCCATTGTTATCGTCAGCGCCGTCCGCACCCCGATGGGTGGTTTCCAGGGCGAACTGAAAAGCCTGACCGCACCGCAACTCGGTGCTGCGGCGATTCGCGCTGCCGTCGAACGCGCCGGTGTGGCGCCAGACTCGGTTGAAGAAGTGCTGTTCGGTTGCGTCCTGTCCGCCGGCCTCGGCCAAGCCCCTGCACGTCAAGCCGCATTGGGCGCCGGGCTGGATAAATCGACCCGTTGCACCACGCTGAACAAAATGTGCGGTTCGGGCATGGAAGCGGCCATTCTGGCCCACGACATGCTGGTGGCCGGCAGCGCCGACGTGGTTGTCGCCGGCGGTATGGAAAGCATGTCCAATGCGCCGTACCTGCTGGACCGCGCCCGCAGCGGTTACCGCATGGGCCACGGCCGGGTGCTCGATTCCATGTTCCTTGACGGCCTGGAAGACGCCTACGACAAGGGCCGCCTGATGGGCACCTTCGCCGAAGATTGCGCGGAAACCAACGGTTTCACCCGTGAAGCTCAGGACGCCTTTGCCATTACCTCGACCACCCGCGCACAGCAGGCGATCAAGGACGGCAGCTTCAAAGACGAGATCGTGCCGCTCACCGTGACCGTCGGCAAAGAGCAAGTGCTGATCAGCAACGACGAACAGCCACCGAAAGCCAAACTGGACAAGATCGCTTCCTTGAAACCGGCGTTCCGCGACGGCGGCACGGTGACGGCGGCGAACTCCAGCTCCATTTCCGATGGCGCTGCGGCACTGGTGTTGATGCGCCGTTCCGAAGCTGAAAAGCGCGGCCTGAAACCGCTGGCGGTGATTCACGGCCACGCGGCGTTTGCCGACACACCAGGCCTGTTCCCGGTGGCACCGGTGGGCGCGATCGAGAAACTGATGAAGAAAACCGGCTGGTCTCTGGACGAAGTCGATCTGGTCGAAGTCAACGAAGCCTTCGCCGTGGTCAGTCTGGTGACCATGACCAAACTGGAAATCCCCCACGAGAAAGTCAACGTTCACGGCGGCGCTTGCGCTCTCGGCCACCCGATCGGTGCGTCTGGCGCGCGGATCCTTGTGACCTTGCTCTCCGCCCTGCGCCAGAAAGGCCTGAAACGCGGCGTTGCAGCGATCTGCATCGGCGGCGGCGAAGCCACGGCCATGGCCGTTGAATGCCTGTATTAAGGTCCGCATGGTTTCTGTAGGAGCTGTCGAGTGAAACGAGGCTGCGATCTTTTGATCGTTAAGATCAAGATCAAGATCAAAAGATCGCAGGCTTCGCCAGCTCCTACGGGGCAATTTATTTTAAGGATTTGGCATGATTCCCAATGACGAACAACTTCAGATCAGCGACGCGGCCCGGCAGTTTGCCCAGGAACGGCTGAAACCGTTCGCCGCCGAGTGGGATCGCGAGCATCGCTTCCCCAAGGAAGCCATCGGCGAGATGGCCGAACTGGGCTTCTTCGGCATGTTGGTGCCGGAAGAGTGGGGCGGTTGCGACACCGGTTACTTGGCCTACGCCATGGCCCTGGAAGAAATTGCGGCCGGCGACGGCGCTTGCTCGACCATCATGAGCGTGCACAACTCGGTGGGTTGCGTACCGATCCTCAAGTACGGCAACGACGACCAGAAAGAACGCTTCCTCAAACCTTTGGCCAGCGGCTCGATGCTGGGGGCTTTTGCCCTCACCGAACCGCAGGCCGGCTCCGACGCCAGCGGCTTGAAAACCCGTGCCCGTCTGGAAGGCGATCACTACGTGTTGAACGGCTGCAAGCAGTTCATTACCTCCGGGCAGAACGCCGGGGTAGTGATTGTGTTCGCCGTGACTGATCCGAGTGCCGGCAAGCGGGGCATCACGGCGCTGATCGTGCCCACCGATTCGCCGGGCTACAAAGTCGCACGGGTCGAAGACAAGCTTGGCCAGCACGCCTCCGACACCTGCCAGATCCTGTTCGAAGACGTGAAGGTGCCGGTGGCCAACCGGTTGGGCGAGGAGGGCGAAGGTTATCGAATCGCCTTGGCCAACCTCGAAGGCGGCCGTGTCGGCATCGCTTCGCAATCGGTCGGCATGGCCCGTGCTGCGTTCGAAGCGGCCCGGGATTATGCCCGCGAGCGTGAAAGCTTCGGCAAGCCGATCATCGAGCATCAAGCGGTCGCGTTCCGCCTGGCGGACATGGCAACCCAAATCGCCGTCGCCCGGCAGATGGTGCATTACGCGGCGGCGTTAAGAGACAGCGGCAAACCGGCCTTGGTCGAAGCGTCCATGGCCAAGCTGTTCGCCTCGGAAATGGCTGAGAAGGTGTGCTCCGCAGCATTGCAAACCCTCGGCGGTTACGGTTACTTGAACGATTTCCCGCTGGAGCGGATCTACCGCGACGTGCGGGTCTGCCAGATCTACGAAGGCACCAGCGATATTCAGCGCATGGTTATTTCGCGCAATCTTTAAGAAGGAGTCATTTGTGAGTTACGAAACGATTTTGCTGGAAACCCACGGTCGTGTGGGCCTGATCACCCTGAACCGCCCGCAAGCGCTGAATGCGTTGAACGCGCAAATTGTCAGCGAGCTGAACCAGGCCCTCGATAGCCTGGAAGCCGATTCGAACATCGGCTGCATCGTGCTGACCGGCTCGAAAAAAGCCTTCGCCGCCGGCGCTGACATCAAGGAAATGGCTGAGCTGACCTACCCGCAGATTTACCTCGACGACTTGTTCAGCGACAGCGATCGGGTGGCTAACCGCCGCAAGCCGATCATTGCCGCCGTCAACGGTTTCGCCTTGGGCGGTGGTTGTGAGCTGGCGCTGATGTGCGACTTCATCCTGGCCGGCGACAACGCCAAGTTCGGTCAGCCGGAAATCAACCTCGGCGTACTGCCGGGCATGGGCGGCACCCAGCGCCTGACCCGCGCGGTGGGCAAGGCCAAGGCCATGGAAATGTGCCTCAGCGGTCGCTTGATCGATGCGGTGGAAGCGGAGCGTTGCGGGATTGTCGCGCGGATTGTTCCGGCCGATGAGTTGCTGGAAGAAGCGTTGAAAGTCGCCGCGCTGATTGCCAAGAAGTCGCTGCCGATTGCAATGATGATCAAGGAAAGCGTCAACCGCGCGTTTGAAGTGAGCCTGTCGGAAGGTGTGCGCTTTGAGCGTCGGGTGTTCCATGCGGCGTTTGCGACGCAGGATCAGAAGGAAGGGATGGCGGCGTTTATTGCCAAGCGTGAGGCTGAGTTCAAGGGTAAGTGATGGTAGTGGGGTAGATTCAAAATCCACCCCTCACCCCAGCCCTCTCCCCAAGGGGGAGAGGGGGAAAGGGAGCCGATCTTCATGCTCTTCAAACCTGAGTTCGACTAGGTATTGCAGGTCGCAGAATTTCTACAAAACAACTCGGTCAGTCCCCTCGCCCCTCTGGGGCGGTCCGACGCTTCGGGAGGGTTAGGGTGAGGGGTGGATTTCAAGACCACCCCCAATTTCAGACATCACACCAAATAATGCTTCAACTCCCGAGCAATCACCATCCGCTGTATCTCGCTCGACCCTTCATAAATCTGCGTAATCCGCGCATCCCGGTAGTAACGCTCCACCGGGTAATCCTCCAGATACCCATACCCGCCATGAATCTGCATCGCCGACGAACACACTTTCTCGGCCATTTCGGATGCAAACAACTTCGCCTGTGAAGCCTCCGACAGACATGGCTTACCGGCGCTGCGCAACCGCGCGGCATGCAGGATCAGCAGTCGTGCCGCGTTCAACCGGGTGTGCATGTCGGCCAGCATGTTGGCGATGCTCTGGTGCTCGATGATCGGTTTGTTGAACTGCACCCGATCCCGCGAATAGGCCAGCGCCGCTTCAAATGCCGCGCGGGCAATGCCCAACGCCTGCGCCGCAATGCCGATGCGGCCGCCTTCAAGGTTCGACAGGGCAATCGCCAGTCCTTTGCCGCGCTCACCCAACAAGTTGGCTTCGGGGATCGTGCAGTTGCTCAGGGTCACCGCGCAGGTATCGGACGCGCGAATACCCATCTTGTGTTCGGTGCGATCAACGATGAAACCCGCTGTATCGGTCGGCACCAGGAACGCCGAGATGCCGCGCTTGCCCAGGTCCGGATCGGTCACCGCAAACACGATGGCCAGTTTCGCCCGTTTGCCGTTGCTGACGAATTGCTTGGCGCCGTTGATCACCCACTGGCCGTCGCGCAGTTCGGCGCGGGTGCGCAGGTTGTGGGCTTCGGAACCGGCCTGGGGTTCGGTCAGGCAGAAGCAGCCGATGGCCTGACCGCTGGCCAGATCCGGCAGCCAGGTCTGTTTCTGTTCTTCAGTGCCGTAGTTGAGGACCGGACCGCAGCCCACGGAGTTGTGAATGCTCATCAGCGCGCCAGTGGCGCCGTCGCCAGCCGAAATCTCTTCCACGGCCAAGGCGTAGGCAACGTAGTCGACATAGGTGCCGCCCCATTCCTCAGGCACCACCATGCCCAGCAGACCCAGTTCACCCATCTTCGCCACCAGACCGTCATCGATCCAGCCAGCCTTTTCCCAGGCCTGGGCGTGGGGCGCGATTTCGCCGCGGGCAAAGTCCCGGGCCATGTCGCGGATCATGACTTGCTCTTCGCTCAATTCGATATCGTGCATGGCTCAGCTCCCGCTTTGGTCAAAACCCGTGAAGAAACTCGCGACGTGCTCGGCGTCCAGCGCCTGCAAGGTTGGCGGGTTCCAGCGCGGGTTCTTGTCTTTGTCGATCAGCAAGGCGCGCACGCCTTCGATCAGGTCGCCGCGCTCGAACCACTGACGGTCCAGGTGCAGCTCAAGGGCGAAGCAGTCTTCCAGACTCAAGTGCCGACCACGACGGAGCATTTCCAGGGTCACGCCCATGGCCAGCGGTGAACGGCTTTCCAGCAGGCCGGCGGTGGTCGTGGCCCACTCGTGGCTGTCGGCGACCGTTACTTCACGCAGTTGCTCAACAATACTCGGCACATCGGGCAGGGCGAAGAAGTGATCGATGGCCGGGCGCAACGCCGCCAAAGGTGGTGCCGGCAGTTGTTGCACGGCGAGTTTCGCCAGCAGACCTTGAAGGTCCTTCAACGGTGTTTCGTGCCATTCGAGCTGATCGAGTTGCTCGTCGAGGGTGCCCAGCCTGTCGCTTTCCAGGTACCAGTCGGCCAGGCCGCAATAGAGCGCATCGGCTGCGCGGATCTGCACGCCGCTGACGCCGAGGTAAATCCCCAGTTCACCGGGAACGCGTGGCAGGAAATGGCTGCCACCGACATCCGGGAAATAACCGATCGCCACTTCCGGCATCGCCAGACGGCTTTTCTCGGTGACCACCCGCAGGTCGGCGCCTTGTACCAGGCCCATGCCGCCGCCCAGGACAAAACCGTCCATCAGGGCGAGTACAGGTTTGCGGTAATGGTGAATCGCGAGGTCGAGGGCGTATTCCTCGACGAAGAAATCTTCGTGCAGCGTGTCGCCGTTTTTGAAGCTGTCATACAGCGAACGGATGTCACCGCCGGCACAGAACGCCTTCTCGCCAGCACCGCGCAAGACCACCGCGTGTACGTGCGGATCCAGCGCCCAGGCGTCGAGCTGACGCTGCAGATTGCGCACCATGTCCAGGGTGATGGCGTTGAGGCCGACGGGGCGATTGAGGGTCAGGTGACCGATGTGGTTGCGAACCTCGGCCAGCACTTCGTTTTGCGTGGCATCCATGGACGAAGTCCCCTTCGATGAAACCTGAGCAGTCATCACTAACTCCCTGCTTTTATTGTTCTTTATAGAGAAGCTCGCGCGCGAGCGATGCTGGATCGTAACAGTGCAAATTTGTGATGTACAACCGGCATATGTGCAGGACTCGTGTGCATTTTTACCTTAAGGCAAGATCAAAAGATCGCAGCCTTCGGCAGCTCCTACGCAATCAGTGTTCATCCGCAATATCGCGGTGAGACACGGCTCTGTAGGAGCTGCCGAAGGCTGCGATCTCTTGATCTTGGGCAGCCGACGACAGAATCGGCTGTGAAAGCCCCTCGTTCAGCGCAGTTGAGCTGTCTAGACGGGGGCTTACGACACCTGCACCGGCCTGGCAATTGGCATTCTGACGGTCCATTTCAAGCGCTTGCGACGATGCGCCTGGAACGGACTGCACTCCGACGACTGGCTCGGGCCGGTCGAAAACAACAACAAATACGGCTGCGGTGAATTCCGCATCGACTCTCTGCCCCTGTCAAAAAGTGTGGTTAGGCGCAGGCGTCAGACCGCGATAAATCCAAATAATCCGGGACTCAAGAAGATGATCAACATCAAATGGCTGACCTTGCCGGCAATCGCATTGCTGTGCTGCACCACCGGCGCCAGTGCCAAGGAATGGAAAGAGCTACGATTCGGCGTCAACCCGAGCTACCCGCCTTTTGAATCCACCACCGCCGATGGCGGCGTGCAGGGCTTTGGCGTGGATTTGGGCAACGCGATCTGCGCCGAATTGAAGTTGAAATGCGTGTGGGTCAGCAATGACTTCGACGGGCTGATTCCGGCGCTCAAGGCGGGCAAGTTCGATGCCATCGAATCGTCGATGACGGTGACCGATGCGCGTAAAAAGCAGATCGACTTCACTGATCGCCTGTACGCCGGGCCGACCGCCATCGTCACCCGCAAGGATTCCGGGCTGTTGCCCACCGCTGAGTCGCTGCAGGGCAAGACCATCGGTTACATGCAGGGCACGATTCAGGAAACCTACGCCAAGGCCAAACTGGCACCCGGCGGCGTGAAACTGCGTGCCTATCAGAATCAGGATCAGGTCTACGCCGACCTGGTATTTGGCCGTCTCGACGCCTCCATCCAGGACAAGATGCAGGCGCAAATGAGCTTTTTGACCTCCCCTCAAGGGGCTGACTTCAAGAACAGTGAAGGCATCAGCGACCCGTTGGTCCCATCCGACATCGCCATCGGCGTGCGCAAGGACAACGAAGAACTCAAAGGCATGCTCAATGCCGCCATCAAGGCCCTGCATGACAAGGGTATCTACGCGCAGATCCAGCAGAAACACTTCGGCGATCTGGACCTCTACAACTACTGATCCTCGCGCCCCGAAGGCTGCGTCCTGGTAACAGGCGCAGCGCTTGCGCGCGGGCGCCTCAAGACAGGTGACTGACGTGAACTCCTTCCTGAATCTGATCGGGGTCGATCTCTCGGCCCTGCAAGGCTATGGCCCTTTGTTGCTGCACGGCACCTGGGTCACTCTGAAATTGTCAGCGCTCTCGCTGCTGGTGAGCATGGCGCTGGGCTTGCTCGGGGCGGCAGCGAAACTGTCGCCGCTGAAGCTGTTGAACCTGCCGGCGACCTTCTACACAACGCTGATCCGCGGTGTGCCGGATCTGGTGTTGATGCTGCTGATTTTCTACAGCTTGCAAGGCTGGCTGAGTAGCCTGACCGAGGCCATGGACTGGCCCTACATGGAAATCGACCCGTTCGTGGCCGGTGTCATTACCCTCGGTTTTATCTACGGCGCGTATTTCACCGAGACCTTTCGCGGGGCGATTTTGAGCGTGCCGCGCGGCCAACAGGAAGCCGCCGCGTGCTTTGGCCTGAACCGCTGGCAGCGGTTTCGCTTCGTGGTGTTCCCGCAAATGATGCGTTTCGCCTTGCCGAGCCTGGGCAATAACTGGCTGGTACTGCTCAAGGCCACGGCGCTGGTGTCGATCATCGGTTTGTCGGACCTGGTCAAGGTTGCGCAAGAAGCCGGCAAAAGCACCTTCAATATGCTCGATTTCCTGCTGCTGGCAGCGGCGTTGTATTTGCTGATCACCAGCGCTTCGAACTACGTGTTGCGCGTGCTGGAACGGCGCTATAACCAGGGTGTGCGGGGGATGGCACGATGATCGAGTTGATTGCCGAATACTGGAAACCTTTTCTGTTCAGCGACGGCTACAGCCTCACCGGGTTGGCGATGACGTTGTGGCTGCTGGTGGCGAGCATTGTGATGGGGTTCTTCCTGTCGTTGCCTTTGGCGATCATGCGCACCTCGCGCTGGGGATTGCTGCGCTGGCCGGTTCAGCTGTTCACTTATGTGTTTCGCGGTACGCCGCTGTATATCCAGTTGCTGATTTGCTACAGCGGGATCTACGGCATCGCCGTGGTGCGCTCGCAACCGCTGCTCGAAGCATTTTTCCGCGATGCGATGAATTGCACCTTGCTCGCGTTCACGCTCAACACTTGCGCTTACACCGTGGAAATCTTCGCCGGGGCGATTCGCAGCATTCCCTACGGTGAAATCGAGGCCGCCCACGCGTATGGCTTGAGCGGTTGGCGCCTGTACCTGCGGCTGATTCTGCCTTCGGCGTTACGCCGGGCACTGCCGTATTACAGCAACGAAGTGATCCTGATGTTGCACGCGACTTCAGTGGCGTTCACCGCCACCATTCCGGACATCCTCAAAGTCGCCCGGGACGCCAATGCCGCGACCTTCATGACCTTCCAGGCCTTCGGTATTGCCGGCCTGCTGTACCTCGCGCTGTCGTTCGGCCTGGTCGCAGCCTTCCGGTTGGCAGAGAAGCGCTGGCTGAGTTTTCTCGGCCCGACTCACTGAATCCCATTTTCTATCCAGAGCGGTGCCGCCAGGCGCGCCGCTCCAGGAGTGCTGACATGTACAAACTCACGGTTGAAAATCTGTATAAACGTTTTGGTGACAACGAAGTGCTCAAGGGCGTCTCGTTGAATGCACGGGCAGGCGATGTAGTCAGCATGATCGGTGCAAGCGGTTCGGGTAAAAGCACGATGCTGCGCTGCATCAACTTTCTGGAGCGCGCGGACGAAGGCGCCATTGAGCTGGACGGCGAGCGCGTCATCAGGCGCCCGGGTGCCGGTGGCATGCGCGTCGCTCATCCGGCGCAATTGCAGCGTTTGCGCACGCGCCTGGCGATGGTGTTCCAGCATTTCAATTTGTGGAGCCATCTGACGGTGCTGGAGAACATCGTGCTGGCGCCGTGCCGGGTGCTGGGGATCAGCCGCAAAGCCGCGGAAAAAAGTGCGCGGGCCTATCTGGACAAGGTCGGTCTGCCGCAACGAGTGGCCGATCAATACCCGGCGTTTCTGTCCGGTGGGCAGCAACAGCGGGTGGCAATCGCGCGTGCCCTGGCAGTGGAACCGGAGATTCTGTTGTTCGACGAGCCGACTTCGGCACTCGATCCGGAATTGGTGGGTGAGGTGCTGAAGGTCATTCAGGCGCTGGCCGAAGAAGGCCGTACCATGTTGATGGTGACCCACGAAATGGGGTTTGCCCGGCAGGTTTCCAGCCAGGTGTTGTTCTTGCATCAGGGAAAGGTCGAGGAGCAGGGTGATGCAACGATCCTCGACCAACCAAAAAGTGAACGTTTGCAGCAATTTCTATCGGGTCGTTTGAAGTGAGGCAAGACGTACATGGCGGATATCCGCGATCTGTCGATCGTGCTTGATCGTATCGATCAGGCAATCATCGAAGTGTTGCGCCACGAAGGGCGCATCACTTATCAAAAGCTTTCCGAACGCGTACACCTCACGCCCAGGCCGTGCCTGGAACGGGTGCGCAAGCTCGAACAGCTCGGGGTCATTCGTGGGTATGGCGCGATTCTCGATGAAAAGAAGCTGACACCAGGCTTGTCGTTGCTGGTGCTGGTTGCGTTGTCGAACCAGAGTGGGCGGGCGGCGCAAAAGGCATTCGAAGCCAAGGTCCGCGCCTGCCCGCAGGTGCTGGAATGTCGGTTGATCAGCGGTGCGTTCGACTACAGCTTGCGCATGCGTTGCCGGGACATGGAGCATTACCGGGTGCTGACCGAAGTCTGGTTCGATGACCCGGATTTGCACATCGACAAGTTGGTCAGCCATCCGGAATTGGCGATGGTCAAGACCACAATGGAATAGGCTTCGAACGCTGTACAACCTGTGGGAGCGAGCTTGCTCGCGATAGCGGTTTTACATTCAACATCAATGTTGACTGACCTGCCGCTATCGCGAGCAAGCTCGCTCCCACATTGGATTTGTGGTGTTCGCCGAATCGGCTGAGCGATTCAGAATCTTCAGCCGTTTCCATCACAACCACCCCCCTTATCAACCGGGTTTTCCCGGCGCCGAAACAGACAATGAGTACCTCTTAACCCTCATTGAATCTGTGCCCATGCAAACCACCAATACCGTTTTGATGATTCGCCCGACACGTTTCTCCTTCAATCAGGACACGGCGGCGAACAACCGTTTCCAGCAGCCGGCCGCCATCAGCGAAGACGTTCAGCAAAAGGCCCTGCAAGAGTTCGATGGCTACGTTGCCGCGCTGCGTCACCACGGTGTCGAGGTCATGGTGCACAACGACCGCGAAGCACCGCACACCCCGGATTCGATCTTCCCCAACAACTGGTGGAGCAGCCATCCCGACGGCACATTGGTGCTGTACCCGATGCAGGGCCACAACCGGCGTCTGGAGCGGGACAAAGGCGTGCTCGACTGGCTGCGGGACGAGTACCGGGTGGAACAGTTGCTGGACCTTTCCAGCCTCGAACAGCAGGAAGTGTTCCTCGAAGGCACCGGCAGCATGGTTCTGGATCGTCAGCAGCGGATTTGCTACGCCGGTTATTCCACCCGCACCCATGCCCGTGCCTTGGACCAGGTGGTCAGTCATTTGGGATACGAGCTGTGCGCCTTCAATGCAGTGGACCGCCAGGGCGTCGCGATTTACCACACCAACGTGATGATGAGTGTCGGCACGCGCCTGGCGGTGGCTTGCCTGGCGTCGGTCACTCAGCCGGCCGAACGCCTGGCCCTGCGTAAACGCCTGGAAGACAGCGGAAAGCAGGTGATTGCCTTGAACTGGGCGCAACTGGAGTCTTTCGCCGGCAACATGCTGGAAGTCCGCAACGCTGCGGGCGAACCCTTGCTGGTGATGTCTCGCACGGCCTGGGAATCGCTGGATGCCGCTCAGCGCCGTTTGATCGAAGCCCACACCACGCCACTCCCCGTCAACATCGACACCATCGAGCGCATCGGCGGCGGCAGCGCGCGCTGCATGCTGGCCGAGGTCTTTCTGTCCAAACATCAGGTTACCCAGGAGCAAGTGCGATGATCGTTCGTCCAGCCACACCGGCAGACCTGCCGGCACTGTTAGCCCTGGCCCATAGCGCCGGAACCGGTTTGACCACCTTGCCGGCCGACGCGGGGCGTCTGCGTCAGCGTCTGGAATGGGCGGCGATAACCTTCGCCGGCGAGGCCGAACGCGCCGACGCCGATTACCTGTTTGTGCTCGAGAATGACCAGCATGAAGCCATCGGCATTTGCGCACTGGCCGGTGCCGTCGGCTTGCGCGAGCCCTGGTACAACTATCGACTGGGCCTGTTTGTCGCGGCTTCGAAAAACCTCGGGATCAATCAGCAGCTACCAACATTGTTCCTCGGTAACGACATGACCGGCCATTCGGAACTGTGTTCGCTGTTTCTGCATGCCGATCACCGCAGCGGTCTGAACGGGCGTTTGCTGTCCAAGGCGCGGTTCCTGTTTCTGGCGGAATTTCGGCAGCATTTCGGCGATAAGGTCATCGCCGAAATGCGCGGCTACTCGGACGAAGAGGGCGTTTCACCGTTCTGGGAAGGTCTGGGGCGGCACTTCTTCAAGATGGATTTTGCCGATGCCGACTACCTGACCGGCCTGGGTAACAAGACGTTCATCGCCGAGCTGATGCCCAAGTTTCCGCTGCCGACCTGCCTGTTGCCTGAAGCCGCGCGAACAGTCATCGGTCGCGTTCACCCCAACACCGAACCGGCGCTGGGCATGCTCAAGGCTGAAGGATTCGAACACCGCGATTACATCGACATCTTCGACGGCGGCCCGCTGATCGAATGCGCCACCGGCGACATCCGTGCGGTGCGTGACAGTCAGGTGCTGCAACTGAGCATCGGCACACCGGGTGAGCAGGCGGCGACATACCTGATTCATAACCGTCAATTTGCCGAGTGCCGGATTACCGCGGCACCGGCGCGGGTAGCTGCCGGGACGTTGATAGTCGATGCACAAACTGCGAAGACCCTGGGGTTAAGTGCCGGTTCATCGGTGCGGGCGGTGAGTCTGGCGGTGCCTGCACGGCAATTGTCTGCGGCCTGATAAATCCTATGAAGGAAGCTTGCCATAACGCGATCCGCAGCTGCCTTGTGGCGAGGGGATAAATCCCCTCGCCACAAGGCAGCTACAAGGACCGTGGTGCTGTCAGGCCCTTCTGCTCAGGACTTCACCAATACTGCGCCGTTTGGCATGCAACTCACTGGCATGGATCAGCTGTTCGAGGTCTTCGGGGGTGACGTCGAAGAAGGCTTCCATGTCCGCCAGGGCCAGTTTCAGGTCCTGGGCGGTGATCGCCTGGCTGTCGGTGGGCGGGTGGTCGGCGGGCACCTTGGACACCGGTTCGCTGGCGCGTTTTGGGTAACGAATGCGCGTCAGGTTGTTGTAGGCCAGGGCGCTGAGCAGCATGGCCAATGCGCCAAGCATCACTGGGCCGAGCGCTTTCCAGTCCAGGGCAATGGTCGCCGGATCTGCCAACACCAACAGCAACGCCAAGGCCCCGGCCGGTGGGTGCAGGCAACGCAGCCAGCACATCAGAATCAGCGCCATGCCGGCCGCCAGGCAAGCGCTGCCAAGGGTTCGTCCGAGCACGTGAGCGACCAGCAGCGAAACCACCCCGGCGCTGAGGTAGCCGCCAAGAATCGACCAGGGCTGGGCGAGGGCGCCGGAGGATACTGCGAACAGCAACACGGCCGATGCACCCAGCGGACCGATCAGGTGCTGCGCCACTGGCATGCCGAATACCAGGCTGCAGAGCCAGACGCTGAACATCGTGCCCAAGGACATGCCGATGGCGGCGCGGCTCCATTCGGAGGGGCGGGTGTTGATGGCGGCGGGAAACCAGCGAGCAAACATGAGGCAGACGATCCGTTGAAAAAACCGAGGCAAAAAAAAGGCTTAGCTGGGATACCCAGAAAGCCCTTGAAGTTGTTCCAACTATTGGGGGAGGAACGGGCACAGTGTGCCGTTGATTCCTGATGCTGACAAATTCATATTAATGCAGTTTCAGTGCATTAATTTTGCTGTAATGCCACCCGACGACCACTCATGAAACACAGAAAACCGCCCATGGCGGTCAGTGCGCTCAGGGCATAAAACATCGTTGGTGCGGGGGTGTGCATCAGCAGGTAACCGCAAATCACCGGGCTCAGGGCACCGCCGAGGGCCGCGAGGTTTTGCGCACCGTAATAGCTGCCGCGCAGCTCTTCCGGCGCCAGGGTGTCGACGAAGAGGAATTCAGCGGGGTAAATGATCATTTCACCGAGGGTGAAGATGAACATTGCCACGCACCACGACACCAGGCTGTCGGCCAGGCTGAAGCCGATCAAACCGACGATGAACAGGCTGGTACCGCCCGCGATCCAGTAACGCAATTGCTCGCGTTTGAGGAAACGGCCGATCTGGTATTGCAGCAGGATCACGCTGATCGCATTGCAGGCGAGCAGGGCAGCCATGGTTTCCAGGGCCCGTTTGGAGTCGTGGGTCACCAGCAGGTATTGCGACAGGTACAGGGTGAAACGGCCGTGGACCACGGTACTGAGCAGGCAGCCGCAGGTGAACATGATCAACGTGCGGTCGTTTTTCAGGGTGACCAGCGTCTTGAGAAAACTCGTGGGCTGGCCAATCGCGGGTGCCTGGGCCGAGTCCTTCGGAATCCCGATCATCAGGAAAATACTGAAGAACGCGATGCCGCCGGCTATCAGGAACGGTGCAATCGGGTACACGCCGGCAATCACCACACCCAGCATCGGGCCGGTGGCGTAACCGATGTTGGTCAAGGTGTAGCGCAGGGAAAACGCCTTGGCGCGCTGGCCCATGGGCAGGTTTTCACTGAGGATCGCCTTCGAGCCGATCAGGAACAGCGCCGAGGCGGTTTCGGTGATCACCAGGGTGGCGGTGGTCAGGTAGAGGTTGTCGGCGAAAGTCAGCAGCACGAAGCCGATGGCGCTGGAGAGCATCGCGAGGATCAACAGCCGGCGCTTCTCGAGGCGGTCGATGATGTAACCGCCGTAGAGCGCGAGCAGGGTGGCGATGAACACCGCAATGCCCAGCAGCAAGCCAACGTCCTGTTGGTTGAGGCCGAGTTTGTTGCTCAGGAACAACGTGAGCAACGGGCTGGTGATGGCGCGGCTGACGACGATGGTCAGCGAAACGATCATCAACCGGCGGATAACGAGTGAGTAAGTGGCCACGGTGGTGCGGATGTCCTTATTTTGGTGTTTGGCTTGGGATCCACCCCTCACCCTAACCCTCTCCCCAGAGGGTAGAGGGGACTGACCGAGGTGTTTGGTCGACATATTGCGACCTGCAACATCGAGTCGAACTCAGATTTTGAAAGGCATGAAAATCTGCTCCCTTTCCCCCTCTCCCCTATGGGGCGGTCCGACGTTTCGGGAGGGCTGGGGTGAGGGGTGGCTTTAGTGATCAACCTCATTCCTCAGCCATACATTTAATCCATCAACCGACCCCAACTCTTCAACCCGCCACAACTGCTCAAGCAGTTCTTGCGCCTGCCCCCGCGGCATCACCCGCACCGCCAAACTGAAAAACTTCTCCTCCAGCGCCGCATCACTCAACGGATTGCCCGGCGCACCCAGCGGCGGGTCGACACAAAGGCTCGCCTGCCGACCGTCCACGGTCCGCACGCTGACGACGGGCTCGCCATCCTCTGACAGTTGCGGATCCACTTCAAGACGGATGCGCGACATCCAGTGAGCAATCCGCGGATCGCTCCGTTGTTCATCGTCATAAGCCTGTAACCGGCAATGACCCTGCACCAGCCGGGCCGCGAGGGCATACGGCAAGCTCATCTGCGCCGCCGCCAGCGTACCGACGTCGCGCCCGCCGCACATGTCCTGCAGAAACCCGCACAACGACACCTGAACATCCTCGACCTGATCCGCGTTGACGTGCAGCTGATCCAGCAACAGACCCAGCGCATCGATGGCCGAATGTGTTCCTCGGCATGCGGCATAAGGCTTGATCGAACAGCGAGCGAGTTTCCATACAACGCCCAGGTCGGCATCCAGCGCGTCAGGTTGTGAACTCTCACCGGCCAGGGTTTTCAGAAACCCGCCCCAGACATCATCGAACAACTTCGTCGGCCCGGTGATGCCTTGTTGGGCAAATCGCGCCGCCAGCAATCCACCTTCGGCGGCACGACCACTGTGAAGTTTTTTGCTTTGCGAACCGTCGTGGATAAACGCCCACAACCCCCCACTGAAACTGCCGGCAATGCCCAGCGCCGAGACGGTTTGCCCGATATCCAGTCCGAGAATCCGCGCACTGGCCGCCGCCGCACCGAACACGCCGCAGGTGGCGGTGGAATGCCAGCCGGCGCCGTTGTGGGTTGAATAGCTGCCGCAGGCTTCGAGCACCCGGCGGCCGATTTCGTAGCCGATCACCACGGCCGTGATCAACTCCCGGCCATTCACCGGTTTTCCAGACATCGACACTGCCGCCATGACCGCCGGCAGCACCACTGCGCCGGAATGGTCGCAGCCACCGGTGTCGTCCAGTTCCAGGGCATGGGCGGCAACACCATTGAGCATGGCGGCCTGAGCCGCGCCGGTGCGCTGATCGGTGCCCCAGATCAGCGTGCTCCCGGTTTCACCGTCGAAGACCTGCCGTGCCTGCTTTGCTACATCGCTACCAGCCCCGGCCAGGGTCGCGCCGAAGGTGTCGAGTATGTGCCGCTTGGCTTGGGCCACCAGCGCTGGCGGCAAGTCTTCGAATCGGGTGTCGACGCAAAACTGCGCCAGTCGCTGCATCCGCTCACTCATACGATGTAATCCCGGTAATGTCGCTCATACACGGCCGCCGGATGATCCTCGGTCACCGGCAGCGCCGATTCAGCCCACCATTGAGCAACCTCGGCGCCCGTGGCAATCCACACGTCATCGTGCTGTTGAATCCCCTCAAGCAACTCGCGCAACACGCCAATCCGCCCGGGCGTAGCAATGATCTCCGGGTGCAGTCGCAGCACATAACACAAGCCAAACCGGTGAAACCCGGCGAAGTCCATTTGCAGGTTGCCCAGGGTGTGGCTGTAAGAGGCGATCCGCGATTGCGCCGGCGGCACGGCCGGGCTGAGGTTGAAAGCGAAGTAGGGTTCGTCTTCCAGTTCGTAGTGCAATGGCAACTCGATGACTTCGGGCGCCGTCGGGTGAACAAATGGCAAATCATCACCGCGCCAGGATGAGGACCAGCGAATGCCGTGATTCTTTAACGCCTCGATGAAACCCGGCGCGCCGTTGCCGGCCGGGATGCGAAAGCCTGTTGGACGCTGGCCCGTCAGCGCGGTCAACGCCTCACAGCCTTTGGCAATCTCGGCGCTTTGCTCGGCTAGGCTCAGGTTGTCGTAGTGCTGATGGCGATAACCGGCGCAGGCAATCTCATGTCCACCGGCCTGGATTGCCCGAATGTGCCCGGGGTTTTCCTCGGCGACGATACCGGGCACAAACCAGCTGCTGGAAACCCCCAGTTCTTCGAACAAACCGAGCAAACGGTCGACGCCGCGCTGGGTGCCATAGCGCCAGACCGACAGCGTCTTGTCGCGCCCGGCGACCTCCGGGGCCTGGGTGAGGATGCCGTGGATGTCGTTGTAATCGACGGTCAACACCACGGCGCAGCGGTAGCCTTTGGGCCAGGCAGTTAAATCAGCCATGGTGATGCTCCTTCAGCCACCACTGGGCGACATCGCGGCACGTGGCGAACCACACGTCATCGCGCTGGCGCATGTGTTCGAAGAGTTTTTCCAGCAGCAGGATGCGTCCCGGTTTGCCGGTGATCTTGGGGTGGAACAGGGTGGTCAGGCACAACCCTTCGTTCATGGCGCCGTCGTACTCGCGGCACCAGTTATCGAGGGTCAGCGCGTAGCTGGCGGTGCGGTCCAGCCCGGAAGGGAAGTCCGGCGCACGGGTGTAGGCGAGGGAGGCGTAGTCGTCCATTTCCCAGCGACCGGGGATTTCCACCAGCGGTGCGTCGTGGCCCGGCACTTTTACCAGGTACGGCCGGTCATCACCGCGCATGCTGCTGGAGTAGGTCACCCCGGCTTCCACCAGCATCGCCGGGGTTTCGGCCCGCCAGTCGCCGGACGGGGTGCGAAACCCTTCGGCGCGGATGTTCAGGTGTTTCCAGAACACCTCGCGGGATTTCTTCATCACGTCCTTTTGCTGTTCCAGCGTCAGGGCGTAAAAGGATTCGTGTTTGTAGCCGTGGTAGGCCACCTCATGCCCGCGCTCGACAATCGCCTGGCACTGTTTCGGCCAGTTCTCCACGACCCAGGCCGGGACGAAGAACGTCGTCGGGATCTGGAACTCATCGAGCACATCGAGGATTCGTGGCAGGGCGCGGTAAGGGCCGTAACCGCCGAAACCGAAGTACTCAGGCTTGCGCCAGATCGAGCCGTTGAGCATGGCGTCGCCGGTCGGGCCGTCGAGGTCGAAGGCCAGGGCCAGGCAGGCTTTGTGCTGGTCGGGCCAGGTGGGTTGGGGTGAGGAGGACATGGGTGTGGCGCTCCGGTTGTTGATCGTTGGTGCGGTCAAAATCGACCCTTCACCCCAACCCTCCCGAAACGTCGGACCGCCCCAGAGGGGCGAGGGAGCTGACCGAGGTGATCTCTCGAGTTACTGCGACCTGAAATATTGAGTCGAGCTCAGGTTCTGAAAAACATGAAGATCAGCTCCCTTTCCCCCTTTCCCCCTCTCCCCCCTGGGGCGGTCCGACGTTTCGGGAGGGTTGGGGTGAGGGGTCGATTTAGAACCAAATTATTTGCCGGCGTTAATGGTCACAGTCTTGATCGCACCCAACTCCAGATCCCATTTCTTCAGGATCGCCTGATAGCTGCCGTCATCCACCATGCTCTGCAACGCGACCTTCACCGCCTCACTCAGCTCAGGCTTTTTCTTGCTCACACCCAGCCCGGTGAACTGCTTGGAGATTGGCAGGCCCACGGTTTTGTACATGTCCTTTTCCTGAGTCTTCAGGTAGGACAAGGTCTCGCTGCCCTGCATGGCCGCGTCGATACGGCTCTGGCGCAGTTGCGCGCGGGCGTCCGCCGAGCCTTCGGTACCGATCACGTTGATCGCAGGCTTGCCGGCGGCTTCGCAGTTGGCCTTGCTCCACTCGGCGATTTCCGCCGGGAAGGTGGTGCGGCGGCTGGTGCCGACTTTCTTGCCACACAAATCAATGATCTCGTTGAAATCCTTGTTCTTCTGCAAGGTGTAGAACTGCGGACCGCTGGTGAAGTAGTCAACGAAGGTCACGCTGGCCTGACGTTCGGCGGTGTCGGTCATGCCCGACATCACCATGTCCACGCGGTCGGTGGTCAGAGCATTGATCATTTGCTCGAAGCCGGTTTCCTGCCATTTGATCTTCACGCCCAGACGTTCGGCGAGGGCATTGCCCAGGTCGTAGTCGAGCCCGGTGAGGGTGTTGGTGGCCGGGTCCTTGAAGTCCATCGGCGGGTAGTTCGGCATGATCGCTACCACGACCTCGCCTTTTTCCTTGATGCTGGCCGGTAGCTCGGCGGCCCAGGTGAAGCCAGAAGCCATAACGCTTGCGAGTACTGCGGGGATAACGAAGTTCTTCATGGTCGTTCTCTTATGAGTGTTGTTACGCCAGCCGGCGCTTAGGTTCGAACGGCAGAAATGAAGCTTTGGGTGCGCGGGTTTTGCGGACTTATTAGTATTTCTTCGGGGCTTCCAGCCTCCACGATCTGCCCGCCGTCCATGAACACCATGCGGTTGGAAACTTCGCGGGCGAAGCCCAGTTCATGGGTGACGACGATCATGGTCATGCCGGTTTGCGCGAGGTCGCGCATCACCGACAGCACCTCACCGACCAGTTCCGGGTCGAGTGCCGAAGTGGGTTCATCGAACAGCATCAGCTTGGGCCGCATGGCCAGTGCACGGGCAATGGCGACGCGTTGTTGCTGACCGCCCGAGAGCTCAATCGGGTAGCTGTTGCGCTTGTCGGCCAGGCCGACGCGAGCGAGCAATTCCACGGCTTCTTCGTGCGCCTCTTTGGGCGAACGCTTGAGCACCTGGCACGGCCCTTCGATGATGTTTTGCAGCACAGTCATGTGCGGGAACAGGTTGAACCGCTGGAACACCATGCCGGTGGACAGGCGTTGACGGGCGATCTGCGACTCGTTGAGTTCGTGCAGTTTGTTGCCGACGATCCGGTAACCCACCAGTTCGCCGTCGACCCACAGGCCGCCCTTGTCGATCTTTTCCAGCTGGTTGATGCAACGCAGCAAGGTGCTTTTGCCGGAGCCGGACGGGCCGATGATGCACAGCACTTCGCCTTGCTCGACTTCGATGTCGATGTCCTTGAGCGCGTGGAAATGGTCGTAGTACTTGTTCAGGCTCACGGCCTTGACGATGCTTCTCATGTGGGGCTCCTCAAGAACGCTTGCCGGCGCCGCGAGCGAAACGACGCTCCAGACGACTTTGACCGAAGGACAGGACGGTGACGGTGGCCAGGTACCAGATACCGGCGACGATCAAAAGCTCCATGACCCGGGCGTTGGCGTAGTAGATGTTCTGGGCGTTGTAGAGCAGTTCCGAGTACTGGATGACGCTCGCCAGCGAGGTCATTTTCACCATGCCGATGAACTCGTTACCGACCGGCGGAATGATCACTCGCATGGCTTGCGGCAGGATGATCCGGCGCAGCGCTTGAAGGCGCGGCATGCCGATCGACTTGGCGGCTTCGTACTGGCCGGTGTCCACCGACAGCAGGCCGGCACGCACCACTTCGGCGGTGTAGGCGCCCTGGTTGATGCTCAAACCGAGGAGGGCGGCCACGAAGGGCGTCATCAGGCTCACGGTGTCCATTTCGAACAGGCCGGGGATGCCGATGGTGGGGAAGATCAGCGCCAGGTTGAACCACAACAGCAGTTGCAGAATCAGTGGCGTACCGCGAAACAACCAGGTGTAGGTCACCGCCACGTAGCGCAGGATCGGGTTGGCCGACATGCGCATGATCGCCGTGATCACCCCGAAAACAATGCCCAGCGCCATGGCCAGCACCGCCATGACGATGGTGTTGAGCAAGCCCCACATGATCGCCTGGGAAGTGAGGAACTGGCCGATGTAGGACCACTCGATCTTGCCTTCGGCGAAGGCCCGCACCAGTCCGAGAATCGCAATGACGATGACGGTGGCGAAGAAGATCCGCCCGTAATAACGCCGTGGCACATGGTGGTACTGGGTGATATCGAACTGGTTTTCCGCCAGTTTTCGCTCCGACTGGAGTCGTTCTGCCTGAGTCTGGCTCATGTTGCTTCTCCGTACGCTGGTGTTTCAGGTCACACACAATCCCTGTGGGAGTGAGCCTGCTCGCGATGGCGGCGGGTCAGGCACAGGGGTGTTGAATGTCATACCGCTATCGCGAGCAGGCTCGCTCCCACAGGTTTTGTGTACTGCTTCAGAGCCGGAAACCCTGATAGTTCTCGGTCCATTGCTGCTGCGCGGCGAGGGCCGTTTTCAAGCGGCCGATCTGCTCGCGCACCTGTTGCGGCGCGGTGCCGCCCCAGCCACTGCGGGCGGCGATGGCGGCTTCGAGGGTCAGGCTCTCGCGCACTTCCGCGGTCAGGCGCGGGTCAATCTCGGCCAACAGCGCCGGGGAGGCTTCCCACAATTCGATGTCGTGTTTCTCGCAGGCCTGGACCAGCGCGCCGGTAATTTCGTGGGCTTCCTTGAACGGCACGCCGCGCATGGCCAGCCAGTCGGCGACTTCGGTGGCGAGGGTGAAACCCAGTGGCGCCTGACGACGCAACTCTTCGACGTTGACCTTCATGGTCGCGACCATCCCGGCCATGGCGGGCAGCACCAGCAGCAGGGTATCGACGCTGTCGAGCACGCCGTTTTTGTCTTCGCTCAAGTCGCGGTTGTACGACAGCGGCAGGGATTTGAGCGTGGAGAGCAGACCGGTCAGGTTGCCGATCAGGCGGCCCGCCTTGCCGCGCGCCAGTTCAGCGATGTCCGGGTTTTTCTTCTGCGGCATGATCGAGCTGCCGGTGGCGTAGGCGTCGTCCAGCGCGACCCAGCGAAATTGCCGCGACGACCACAGGCAGAACTCTTCGGCGAGGCGGGAAATGTTGATCCCGAGCATGCTGGCAATGAACAGGAATTCGGCAACGTGATCGCGGCTGGCCACGGCGTCGATGGAGTTTTCACACACGCCGCTGTAACCCATTTCCTTGGCCGACTGCTGAGGCAGGCGCGCAATGGCGGAACCAGCCATAGCCGCAGCACCCAGTGGCGACAGCGAAGTGCGATTGTCCCAGTCCACCAGACGTTGCACGTCACGCAGCATGGATTGGGCGTGGGCCAGCAGGTGATGGGCGAAAACGATCGGCTGGGCTTGCTGCAGGTGAGTGAAGCCCGGGCAGATGCTTTCGATGTGTTGCTCGGCTTGATCCACCAGTGCTTGTTGCAGGGCCAGGACTTCAACGGCCAGGGTGCGGACGTGATCACGCAGGAACAGGCGCAGGTCGTTGGCAGTCTGGTCGTTGCGCGAACGGCCGGCGCGCAGCTTGCCGCCGAGGGCGCCGAGGCGTTCGGTCAGCAGGCGTTCGATAAAGGTGTGGACGTCTTCGTCGTCCAGGGTCGGTGCGATGCTGCCGGCGCGGAAGTCATCGCCGATGCGCTCAAGAGCGTCGAGCATGGTTTGGGTTTCTTGCTCGCTCAACAACCCGGCGCGCTGCAATTCACGGGCATGCGCCTTGGAACCAGCGAGGTCGTACGGGGTGAGGCGAAAGTAGCGCTCGGGGCAACGGGACAAGGCCGCCAGGGCTTCGGACGGGCCGCTTTTGAAGCGTGCACCCCAGAGACGGTCGGTGGTTTGAGACATTGTTGTTTTCCTCGTCGGTAAAGCGAACTGAAATCGGTGTGCCGTCAGATCGAAGCGATATTTCATGTAGGAGCTGCCGAAGGCTGCGATCTTTTGATCTTGGTTGACCCATAAAAGATCAAGATCAAAAGATCGCAGCCTTCGGCAGCTCCTACGTCGAAGTGTCAGCTTTTAATAGTTCGAAATCAGTGAGTTGGCACTGATGTGCGGGATTTATTAGCGGTTGCCAAGCCTGGTTTTCTGTGTTCATTATTATTTACCAGCACTATTTTTGTTGTTGGACACAGGTTGTTGAATAGGGCGCCAGAGGTAAATAGGCATTATGGAAACCCCACTTTCCAATTCCGGAAACCCGCCGCTGAAAACGGGCCATCGGGCACCGCTGACCCTCAGCGGTCTGGACTTCAAACTGCTCAAAGTGTTCAAGGCCGTGGTCGAGGCCGGCGGCTTCAGTGCCGCCCAGAACGAGCTGAATGTGGGACTGGCAGCCATCAGCAAACAGATCTCCGACCTGGAGATCCGCATCGGCATGCGCCTGTGCACCCGAGGTCGCGAGGGTTTTCACCTGACCGAAGAGGGCCGTCTGGTGTATCAGGCGTCCATTGATTTATTTGCCTCGGTCGACAACTTTCGTGATCGCCTTAGTTCAGCGCAAAACGAACTGATCGGTGACCTTGGTGTGGGGGTTATTGATAATACGATTTCCGACGATAATTCGCCGTTAGTTGCTGCGCTTAGAATAATTAATGAGACGTCGCCTAAAGTCAGGTTCCAACTTCAAGCCTCACAGCTGGATGAAGTGGAGAGAGGTGTGGTAGAGGGACGGCTAGTAGCGGGGATCGTACCGGTTTATCAGAAGCGCGAAGAGTTTGATTACTACGCGCTTTATGAAGAACGCTCCGAAGTTTATTGCGCAGTCGGTCATCCGTTATTCACGGTGCCGGACGCAGAAGTCGGCAGTCATGTGCTCAAGGATTACGAGTGCATCAACCACCGCTATGCGATCCATCGCGACAAACTGAATTTTGCCCACTACGACAGCTTTTCCGCCTCGGCCACCCAGGTGGAAGCGGTGGCGCTGCTGATCAAGACCGGGCGTTTCGTGGGTTTTCTGCCACAGCATTACGCTGCATCGATGGTCGCTCAGGGACAATTTCGCGCGGTGCGCCCGGACCTGATCAACATCGTCACGCCGTTCAATCTGATCCTTCGTCACAACACTGTGCGCAGTCCGTTGGTCAAGGCCTTTGCCCAGGCGTTGGGGGTTGATTTGAAGGCGCCGCTCTAAGGCGCAAACGCATCGCACAACGCCGTTCACCGGGTAAGCCGTGGGCGACTTCGTCGTTTAATACAGTCGCTAATCGCGGACCCAATTGTGCCGGGCTCAATGTTTCAAAGCCCAGGCGCTGATAAAACGGTTCATTCCACGGCAAGTCGCGGAACGTGGTCAGCGTCAGACCATAGAGTTCTCGATACCGGGCATGCGCAACCGCGGTTAACAGTAACTTTCGACCTGCGCCCCGGCCCTGGAAGTGTTGTCCGACGGACAGTTCCTGAATATGCAGTTCGTTGTCGACTTCCCCCGCGCTGAGAAACCCCATAAGTACGCCATCGGCCGATTGCGCAACCCAAACCTGCTCCGTCTCGATTGCCCGGCGATGTTGTTCTGCATCGGTCACCTGCGCATCGGCAAGCCACGCCAGCGAAGGGTCGCAGCGAAACAACTCGGCCGCCGAACGTTCGATGGCGGGGAGGGCAGCTGCGTCGATAGATCGGGCACGGCGCAAGGTAATGATCATGTTAATCACGGTTCATGTAGGAGCTGCCGAAGGTTCGGGCCGCGTTCGGACGATCTTTTGATTTTGATCTTCAATAATAGCTGAGGCGCTAAAAGAATAAGATCAAAAGATCGTCCGAACGCGGCCCGAACCTTCGGCAGCTCCTACAGGGGATTGAGGTGCAGCAGGACGTAATCGTTCTTGTCGAAACGGCCGCTCAAAACGGGCGGAAACGCACCCAACGGCGTGCCTTGGAGGGCGCGGTAGTCGTTTTCATCCATCATCAGCCAATGAGGCCCCTGAAGGTTTTCCAGATCTTGGGTTGATTCAGTGAAAACCGGCTGTAAGTCCTGCTCAATGTTGACCATGAACTTGATCGCCTTCGCGTCTTTACCCATGGCGTGCAGCACCAGCGGCGCCGGGTCTTTCTGGACAAGTGCGAATGCCGCGCGGCTGAAGGCCCGGGTATCGTAGAGGCGACGTTCGACGGTTTCGAACACCACGATGTACACCGACCACAACGCCAACACCGCGCAACAGGCCAACGTCAGCGCCCGCCATCGGGGTCTGAAAAGCACCGCCAGGGCAACGACTTGCAGCACGCCGAGGATAATCAGAATCGCAGTCAGCGCCGGCATTTGCTCGGAAAAACGTCGGTGAGCGACCATCAATCCAACGACCAATAGAGCCGGGATCAACAACCACACCCCTTGCATCAACCCCCGCAACCACTCGAATACCCGACCTTGCGCCACCTGAAACGGATACGCCGCAATGATCGCCGCCATAGGCAACATCGGCAGCAGGTAGCGGGCCTTTTTGGCCTGGGGGATCGAGAGCCCGACCATCACGATCAAGGCGGCCGCCGTGCAGTACTGCAACAGGCGCAATGCGGGACTGGCCTGTCGCGGATTTGTCAGCCAGACGGCGGCCAGCACCAGCAACGCCAACGGATACGCGAGCGCATAGTTGCCCAGCGAACGGGTGAAGTAATACAGCGAACCGCTGACGCCTTCGCTACCGTCCAGGCGCCCCATGATCTGCATGCGCACCACATCGTGCATGAACTCCGGGCCGCCAATGGTTTCCGCCAGCCACAGCAGCACGCCAACGCACACGGCCAGCAGCACTGACGCCACCAGGCCAAAACCAAAAAAATGCTGCCATTGTCGATTGAGCAAAAAATAGCTGCACAGCATGCCCGTGGGAATCACCAGCCCGATCGGCCCGCGAATCCCGAAGCCCAGCAGCAACAAGGCAAAGATCAGCCACCACCGGCGCTTTGCGGCGAAATAATCGGCGGCATAGCCGAGGTAGAACACCGCAAATGCCACCGCCGCGAGCATCAAATCCAGGGACACCGCGCGGGTTTCGGTGACAAAGGTGTTGGTCAGCAGCATCAGTGCGATGCTCAGCAACGCCCAGCGCTGGGAGTAGGGCGCCAGCAGTCGGTACATCAACGTGACGATCACTGCCCCGGCAATGGCGCTCGGCAACCAGGCAGTCAAACTGTTGACCTGCCCGAACGGCAGCGACAGCGCCCAGATGAACAACGTCGTCAGCGCCGAATAATCCGCATACGGCTGGCCATAGGTGGTCGGAAAAAATGTCGGCCCGTGGCGCAGCATTTCCTGAGCGAACAGCACAAAGCGCGAATCGAAGCCGATCACCGCCTGCTGATACACCCCGGCGCTGAACAACAGCAGCGCCGACAGCCCTAGCCCTTGGGACTGGCGGCGGATAGCGGGTGACATCGCACTCAAGCGACGACCGAAGCAGCGGGCCACTGCTGATGCGGAATCGGCAAGTTGCGCGACTCACCACGGCCCATCGGGAAATACATGAAACCGGCGCGGGCCAGTCGATCGGCGTCGTACAGGTTGCGTCCGTCGAAGATCACCGGTGCGTTGAGCCGCTGCTGGATCAGGCTGAAATCCGGGGCCTTGAACTGCTGCCATTCGGTGCAGATGATCAACGCGTCAGCGCCGGACAATACCGATTCTGGTGTGCCCATCAGCATCAATCGGGATTCATCGGGATACAGCTGCTGGGTTTCCTGCATGGCTTCCGGGTCGAACGCGCGGACATTGGCCCCGGCAGCCCACAGCGATTCCAGCAGCACCCGGCTCGGTGCATCGCGCATGTCGTCGGTGTTCGGTTTGAACGCCAGCCCCCACACGGCAAAGGTCCTGCCGCGCAAATCGCCCTTGTAGAACGCGTTGATGCGCTCGAACAGCTTGTGCTTCTGACGCTGGTTGATCGCTTCCACCGCTTGCAGCAAATCGCTGGAGCAATGCGCCTCTTCGGCGCTGTGGATCAGCGCGCGCATGTCCTTGGGAAAGCACGAGCCGCCATAACCGCAACCGGGGTAGATGAAGTGGTAACCAATGCGCGAATCGGCGCCGATGCCCAGGCGCACCGATTCGATGTCGGCGCCCAGGTGTTCGGCCAGTTCGGCGATCTGGTTGATGAAGCTGATCTTGGTCGCCAGCATGCAGTTGGCGGCGTATTTGGTCAGCTCGGCGCTGCGCAGGTCCATGAACATGATCCGGTCATGATTGCGGTTGAAGGGCGCGTAGAGGTCGCGCATCACGTCACGCACCTCATCGCGTTCGCAGCCGATGACGATCCGGTCCGGGCGCCGGCAATCGGCCACGGCAGAGCCTTCTTTCAAAAACTCCGGGTTGGAGACGATATCGAACTGCAGCAGCCGACCGACCTTGATCAGGCACTTGTCGATATGCGCGCGCAAGGTGTCACCCGTGCCCACCGGCACCGTGGATTTCTCCACCAGAATCACCGGTTGTTCACGATGACGTGCCACAGCTTCGCCCACCGACAGCACATAACGCAGATCCGCCGAACCATCGTCCCGGGATGGCGTACCGACGGCGATAAACAACACCTGGCCATGCTGCACCGCAAACTTCTCGTCAGTGGTGAATTGTAGACGATTGGCCTCCAGGCTTTCGCGCACCAGGCTGGCCAGCCCCGGTTCGAAAATGCTCACGTGGCCCTGTTGCAGCAGTTCGACTTTCCTCTCGTCAATGTCCATGCAGACCACGTCGTGGCCGACTTCAGCCAGGACGGCCGCTTGCACCAGGCCAACGTAACCGCTACCAAATACACTGATTTTCATGGGGCACTCCTGAGTTCGGACGCGAGAGCAGGGCGAGAATTGATGGTGATGACGCCAAGGATGACCAGGGCCACCCCAAGACTTTTTGAAAGGCTGAAGGCTTCGTTAAACAGCGGCAGGCTGGCGGCCAGCAGGTACACCAGCGCGTAGCTGATGCTTAGCAGCGAATAGGCCCGGCCCAGCGGTAAATCCCGCAGGGCAGCGAGCCAGCAAAGCATCGACAGGGCGTAGGCCAGAATCGCCGCCAGCACCACGGCGACAGCGCTCAAATCAACGCTGGCGGTGAACCAGTATTCAGGTGTTGGCAGGCGACTCATGCTCCAGCGCATGCCCAGTTGCGCGGCACTGACCAGCAACACGCTGCCCAGCGCGAAGGTGATTCCGCGACGCAGGTTCATGTCTGTTGCCCCAGCAGCACCACGCCACCGATCACCAGTGCCACACCCAACCAGTGGCGACGATCGATGGTTTCGTGGAAAACGAAGCGGGCGACCAGGGTGATCAGTACGAAATTGAGGCTCAGCATCGGGTAGGCGATGCCGACTTCAAGGCGCTGCAACACCAGCAGCCACACCAGCAAGCCCAATCCCAGAGAAGCGAGGGCCAGCCACAACCACGGCGAGCGCAGTTTCTCGGTCCAGAGCGACGCCTTGTCGCGCCAGCTCTCGACGGCGTACTTCTGGGCGATCTGGCCCAGGCAGGTCAGCAGGCAGGCGGCCAAGAGCAGTAACAGGCTCATGACGCCTCCTGAGGAAAAATCAGAATCACAATGTTGCCTTGTTCATAGCGCTTGCCATCCTTGGGCAGCCGTTCGATTTCCTGCAGCTCCTCGTCACCCTTGACCCGCATGACCACGCCGACCGAGCCGCTCTGGCGGGCGTTGCGCATCCATGCTTGAACCTGGTTCGGGTGGACTCGCTGCTGTGCGCCGTCAGGATAGGCGAGGCCATATTTCAATTCGCCTATCGTGTTGTACAACGCCACGTCCGGGCGTTTCAGACGCCAGGCCAGGGCCCCGGCGGCGCCGAGGTCATTGCTCAGCAACTGGTCGGTCTGGCCGAGTTCCTGGGCATGCTCGAGGATGAATTGGTCGGGCATCTTGTTGGCGACCACCGAATCGGGCAGCCCGGCCGGCAACAAGGCGATCAGCAGCAGACTGCCGAAGGCTGGCGCCGCCCAGCATTGCAAGGGTCTGAAGGCTTGCAGCAGGTTGGCCATGATCCAGCCGGTCAGGCCGATGAACACCAGCACCAGGTTGTGCAGTTCATGGTTGTAGAGCGGCTTTTTCAGTTGCAGGTAGACCAGGGCCAGCAGGGTTGTCAGGCCCAGAATCAGGTTCAGCAGACCATTGATGCCCAGTGCCCGGCCTTGCTCCAGCTTCAAACGATCCGCCAGTGCATGGCCCAGCAGCAACGCCAGCGGTAGCAGGCACGGCAGGATGTAGCTGGGCAATTTGCCTTTGCTCAGGCTGAAAAACAGTAACGGCATCAACAGCCACAGCAACAGGAAACCGATACTGGCCTGGCGTCGTGTTTGCCACGCCTGCTTCAGCGCTGGAGGCAACATCGCCACCCACGGCAGACTGAACGCCACCAGCAACGGCAAATAGAACCACCACGGCGCATCATGCTGGGCATCGTCGCCGGCGAAGCGGCGAATGTGTTCATGCCAGAAGAAGAACCGCCAGTAATCGGGCTCCTGCGCGTGCACCGCCAACACCCACGGCAGGCTGACAGCAATGGCCACGACAATCGCCAGCGGGCCGTAGATCAGCAGTTCTCGCCAGCGCTTTTGCCAGATCATCCAGGGCAGGGCGATCAGCACCGGCAGCAGCCAGGCGAGGAAACCCTTGGTCATGAACCCCATGCCGCAGGCCAGGCCCAACACCGCCCAACCGATCAGGCGCTGGCCACGACTGACGCTGTCCAGGGCAAACCACAAGGCAACCAGACTCAAATTGACCCAGAAGGTGAATTGCGGATCGAGGTTGGCATAGCCCGCGGCGCCAGCGATGACGGTGAAACTCATGTACAGCAGCGCGCAGGCAAAGCTTTTGCGCGGCTCGTTCCAGAGCCGGCGGGCGATCAGGTAGCACAACAACACGCTAAGCCCGGTGCTCAGGGCCGACGCGATACGGACACCGAACAGGTTGTCGCCAAACAGCGCCTGGCCGATGGCGATCATCCAGTACCCGGCCACCGGTTTTTCGAAATAGCGCAGGCTCATGAAATGCGGCGACACCCAGTTGCCGCTCAGGAGCATGTCCTGGCTGATCTGGGCGTAGCGGGTTTCGTCGGGAATCCATAAGCCATGGCTGCCCAGCGGCAGCAGATACGCCAGAGCGAAGATGGCCAGCAACAACGGCAATGCCCAGCGCTTGCTCATACGCCTTGCACTCCCAACCAGCCTTCGCGTCCTTCGAGGGTGCCGCGCAGCACCCGGCCGGCCGGTAAGGTATCGGGAGCCTCGGGCAGCAGATCGCCCAAGGGTTGAAAATGGATGTCTCGCTGGCGCGCATCGGCCAGCAGGTTGCGGAAATCGTTGGCCATCAGAATCCCTTCTACTTCGGCATGGATCGTGTAGACGTTGAGTTTTTCGGGGCTGAAGCGATCAAGAATGAAGGCGTTGAAATCCTTGGCCGCCACGCTGGGGCCGACCACCTCATCGAACGTCGGCAGGTCCACGGGAATCTGCGGCGCACCCAAACCACCATCGGCCAATCTCGGCTGGAACAGGCTCTGGCCCCGGCAATCGCTGTTGTAGCGAAAGCTGAACGCTTGCTTGGCCTCGATCACGCGCGCGTCCGCCCGCCACCCGGCAGATGCCGAGCACTCGACGTTTTGCCCGAGGATGTCGCCGAGGGTGTCCACGCCCCGGCGAAGGTGCTCGATCAGTTGCTTGTCGCTCCAGCGCCCGGCATTGGCCTGCCAGCCATGGTGATCCCAGGCGTGCAGGCCGACTTCATGTCCGGCTGCCACGGTTTGACGCATCAAATGCCCAAGATCACGGCCGATCGGTTTGCCGGGCCACGCGGTGCCGGCCAGCAAGATGTCCCAGCCGTACAGGCCGGCCGCGTTGGAACGGAGCATTTTCCAGAGAAATTGCGGACGGATCAGGCGCCATAAGTGACGCCCCATGTTGTCCGGCCCGACGCTGAAGAAAAATGTCGCCTTGACCTGCGCTTCATCGAGAATTTCCAGCAGCCGCGGTACCCCCTCACGGGTGCCTCGATACGTGTCGACATCAATCCGCAGACCTGCCCGCATCAGCATGATTCTTCTGTAGAGTGCTCCGCGATTTCGAGCATGGCCTCGCGCAAGAAGAAATCCAGCGTATTGCCGATGGTCTCGCTCATTTCAACCGTTGGGGTCCAGTCCAGCAGACGTTTGGCGTTGGCGATGCTTGGTTTGCGGTGGGACACGTCCTGATAACCGGTGCCGTAGAACGCTTTGCTTTCGACATCGCGGAACCCGGCGAACGGCGGGAAGTTGTCGCGCAACGGGTGCGCTTCGAACTGACGCAACAGCTCCTCACCCAACTGGCGGATGCTGGCTTCGTTGTCCGGGTTGCCGATGTTGATGATCTGGCCGTTGCAGGCGTCGTTCTCGTTGTCGATGATCCGCGCCAGGGCTTCTACGCCGTCGGCAATGTCGGTGAAGCAGCGTTTTTGCTCACCGCCATCGAACAGGCGAATCGGTGTGCCTTCCACCAGGTTGAGGATCAGTTGGGTGATCGCGCGGGAACTGCCGATACGCGCCGAGTCCAGGCGGTCGAGGCGTGGGCCCATCCAGTTGAAGGGACGGAACAACGTGAAGTTCAGGCCTTTCTGGCCGTAGGCCCAGATCACCCGGTCGAGCAATTGCTTGGAGATCGAGTAGATCCAGCGCTGCTTGTTGATCGGCCCAACGATGAGGTTGGAGGTGTCTTCGTCGAAGTTCTGGTCCTGGCACATGCCATAGACTTCCGAGGTCGACGGGAAGATCACGCGTTTGTTGTATTTGACGCAGTAGCGAACCAGTTTCAGGTTCTCTTCGAAGTCCAGCTCGAACACCCGCAGCGGGTTGCGGGTGTATTCGATCGGCGTGGCGATCGCCACCAGTGGCAGGATCACGTCGCACTTCTTGATGTGGTATTCGATCCACTCGGAGTGGATGCTGATGTCGCCTTCGACGAAGTGGAAGTTAGGGTGACTGCGCAGACGCTCGATCGCATCCGAACCAATGTCCAGGCCATACACCTCGTACTTGTCGTCGCGCAGCAGGCGCTCGGACAGGTGATTGCCGATGAAGCCGTTGACGCCGAGGATCAGCACGCGCGTGCGACGCGGGGCGCGACCGGACTCGGCGCCACGCAGTACGGAGCCATCCACCAGTCCCAGTTCGTTGGCCAGTTGCGGGCCGCTCAGGTACAAGCCGTTGTCGTTGCGCTGGCCGGCGGTGATCACCAGGGAATCTTCGCCGCAAGCGATACGCAGTGGGTCGACGCTGATGACCCGGCCCGGCGCCTGGCCTTCATTGCCCTTGGCGACTTCTGCGCTCCAGACAATCAGCTTGTGTTCGCCCACGGCGCAAAAGGCGCCCGGATAAGGTTGGGTTACCGCGCGAACCAGATTGAACAATACTTCAGCTGGTTTGTGCCAAACCAGTTTGCCGTCGGCTGGCGTGCGACGGCCAAACACCGTGGCTTGGGATTCGTCCTGGGCGGTTTCGTTGACTTTGCCGACGAGCAACGCTGGCAGCGTGTCGCGCAGCAGGTCGGTGGTGGCCACGCGCAATTTACCGTGCAGACTTAATGCGGTGTCGCTGCGCTCAATCGCAACCGTTTTCTGGGCGAGGATTGCACCGGCATCCGCCCGTTTGACCATGCGGTGCAGGGTCACGCCGGTTTCGGTTTCGCCGTTGACCAGCACCCAGTTGGCCGGCGCGCGCCCACGGTAGCGTGGCAGCAACGAACCGTGCAGGTTGAAGGCGCCTTTGCTGGCGGTGGCCAGCAGCGGTTCGCTCAGCAGGTGGCGGTAGTAGAACGAGAACAGGTAATCGGGGTTGAGCTTGCTGATGCGCTCGATCCACAACGGGTGGTTGGCATCTTCCGGAGCGTGCACCGGTATGCCCTTGCGTGCGCACAGTTGTGCAACGGAGCTGTAGAACGCGTTTTCCTTCGGATCATCGGCGTGGGTAAACACAGCGGCAATTTCAAAGCCCGAGCTGAGCAGGGTTTCGATGCCGGCACAGCCGATATCGTGATAGGCGAAGACAACTGCTTTTGCGCTCATGAGAGAACCTGATCGGAAGAGGTGGAAGTGAGGCCGTCAACGGTGACAACGGGAGCCGGGGCAGCAGGTTGGCTACGCAGAACCTTTTCGATAAAGAACCGGGGGCGGGCGCGGACGTCGCTATACATGCGGCCCAGGTATTCGCCCAACAGGCCCATGCCGATAAATTGGCCGCCGGTGAAGACGAACAGCACAGCGAACAATACGAACGTGCCGTCGCCCGCCCAACTGGCGCCGAAAGCCAGGCGCAACACGATCAGCGCCGTGGCGAACAGCACACCGAGCGCTGCCATGCCGAAGCCGACAATGCTCAACAAGCGCAAAGGCGTGGTGGTCATGCAGGTGACCAGGTCGAACATCAGATTGACCAGGCGCATGGGGCTGTACTTGGATTCACCGTGTTCACGCTCGGCATGCAGCACAACAATTTCCGTGGTGTGCCGGGCGAAGCTATTGGCGAGGATCGGGATAAAGGTGCTGCGTTCGCGGCAGGCGAGCATGGCGTCGACGATGGTTCGCCGGTAAGCGCGGAGCATGCAGCCGTAGTCGGTCATGGCGACGCCGGTGGAGCGCTGCACGGCCAGGTTGATCAGCTTCGACGGCCAGCGACGCAGCGCCGAGTCCTGACGATTGCTACGCACGGTGGCGACCACGTCATAACCCAGCTCGGCCTGAGCCACTAACCGCGGGATCTCCTCGGGCGGGTTTTGCAGGTCCGCGTCGAGGGTAATAATCACATCACCTTTGCACTGCTCGAAACCGGCCATGATTGCCGCGTGCTGGCCGTAGTTGCGGTTGAGAATGACCGCCACCACCGGGCTGCATTCACGATGGGCGGCGTCTTCGAGGATCTGCGCCGAGTCATCGCGGCTGCCGTCATCGACCAACACAATCTCGTAGTCATGGTGCAATTGCTGGCACGCCGCTTCGGTGCGCCGGAGCAATTCCGGCAGGCTGTCTTGCTCGTTGTAGACGGGGATGACGATCGACACGCAACGGATCGGGTAAGGTTTCACAGGCTTGAGTCCATAACGTTTTCAATGGCACCGACCACACGATCGACGTCATCGAGGGTCATGTCGGGGAACAACGGAATCGAGCACAGCCGTGCCGAGTTCCATTCGGTGTTGGGCAGATAGATGTTGGGGAAGCGTTGGCGGTAGTAGGTGTGGAGGTGAGTGGCAATGAAGTGAATGCCGGTGCCGATGTTCTGCGCTTGCAGGGCCTTCATGAATGCTTCACGGTCCAGCCCGCAGCGCTCGGTGTCGATCCGCAGGATGAACAGGTGCCAAGCGTGCCGCTGCGGGTACGCCGGAATCGCCAACGGCTGCACCTTTGATCCTTCGAGGCGTTGCAGGTAGGCTCCGGCCAGTTCGGTACGCTTGGCGTTGATCTGGTCAAGGCGCTCCAGTTGCACCAGGGCGATGGCGGCGTTGATGTCGGCCAGGTTGTATTTGAACCCCGGCTCCATCACCTGAGCCTGGGGTTTACGGCCGTGCGTCATGCGGTCATAGGCGTCGACGCCAAGACCATGAAACTTGAGCATGCGCACCCGACTGGCCAGGGCTTCGTCATCGCTGACGAACATGGCGCCCTCGGCGCAGGTCATGTTCTTGATCGCGTGGAAGGAGAAGATCGCCGTGCCTTTCGCGCCGACATGACGACCTTTGTAGAAGGTGCCTGCGGCGTGAGCGGCATCTTCGATGACCGGGATGCCATGTTTATCGGCCAACGCATAAAGCGGATCGAGATCGAACGCGGCACCGGCGTAATGCACCGGAATGATGGCTTTGGTGCGCGGCGTGATCGCCGCTTCAATGCTCGCCAGGTCACTCATCAGTGTGTCGCGATCAACGTCGACGAACACCGGTGTCGCGCCCAACAGGCAAATCATGTTGGCAGTGGACACCCAAGTCTGCGACGGCGTAATGACTTCATCGCCCGGACCAATTCCCAATGCCAGTAACGTGATGTGCATCCCGCCGGTGGCCGAGGACAGTGCCACGGCATGGCGACATCCCACGTAGTTGGCGAATTGCTCTTCCAGTTCCTGATTTTTCGGCCCGGTAGTGATCCAGCCCGAGCGCAATACTTGCTCTACGGCGGCAATTTCTTCATCGCCGATACTGGGGCGGGAGAAGGGGAGAAAAGCCTGAGTCATGGGTACCTCGGGGCTGAAAAGTGAGTAGCCGAAGAGGCTAAAATATTGGATCCAATATTAGCGTAGACGATAAAACGAAAGCTGCATCAATCAGTTACTTCAAATGCATGAGAAAGCACATCAGTTGACTTTTGCTGCCATGGGCGGCAGGTTGGGACCAAGAGCAGGGTCACCCCGGATTCATTGAGGTTATTCCCGATTTTGTGAAAGGAACATGAAAACCCGGTCGGCGAATCGTTTATCTGAAAGTCATACAGCCACTGTTCAGACTTCTGCCGTTCATCGAGTTTTTTAGTAGAAAGTCCTGCAGAAGTGTCCCGCTTTATATGAAGGATGTTTCAATCCTTAGTTGTTAATGAACTGTTTCCACATTAAGGCCGTTTCGTTTGATTGACTTACCCGCTACCGACTCAATCCCTTCAAAGACCAATCCGCTGACCCTGTACCTGGCGCGTCTGGCACCGTCCAGCCAACTGACCATGCGTTATGTGTTACAGGACGCCGCTGACCGGTTGGGCTTCGAAGACATGAACGTCGAGGAGATTCCCTGGCACAACCTGCAACCGGAAGATGTCATCGCGCTGGTGGCCACTTTGCGCACCGACGGCTACGCGCCGAATACCTCTTCGCTGTACGTCAACGCGGTGCGTGGAGTGATGAACGAAGCGTGGCGCATGAGCCTGATCAGTCAGGAGCACTTGCTGAAAATGCGTTCGGTCAAAGGAATTGCCGGCACGCGGTTGTCCCAAGGGCGCAACCTCAGGCGCACGCTGATCCAGGAATTGATGGCGGTCTGCGCCGCCGATCCACGGCCACAAGGGTTGAGGGATGCGGCGATCATCGGGATTTTGTATGGCTCGGGCATGCGCAAATCAGAATCGGTGAACCTGGACCTGAACCAGGTCGATTTCGTCGAGCGCAGCCTTCGTGTGACCGCCAAGGGCAATAAGCAATTGATCAAGTACGCACCGGCCTGGGCGTTCGCCAAACTCAATGACTGGCTGGAACTGCGGCGCTCGTTACTGAAGGAGGGTGAAGTGGACGATTCGTTCCTGTTCAACCGCATCCGCCGCGGTAGTCACATCACCCGCGAGCGCATCACCAAACATGCGATCTATTACATCGCCCGACAGCGGGGCGCGCAGGTCGGGGTGAAAATCATGCCGCATGATTTTCGACGTTCGTTCATTACCCGAGTGATTGAGGAGTACGACTTGTCGATCGCCCAGAAACTCGCCCATCACAGCAACATCCAGACCACGGCCAACTACGATGTGCGCGATGACAACGAACGGCGTCGGGCCGTGGACCGGTTCGATCTTTGATGGATAGGGTTCAAGTTTCGCTCAGTACGTGGGCATGGCCGATTGTCGAGACGTGAACCGCGCTGCCGGCGGGTGGCGCATACAGGCCTGAGCTGCGCACCATTAATGATCGACCAGGCTGTTGCCCGGAAGCCAACGCTTCCAATTCCACCGTCAACGTGCAGGTATTGCCGCTGAAATCCCGCTCGGTCACGACGGCACGACACCCGGCGGCCTTGGTCGTGCTGGGCTGGATGCTGACGAGTTGCAGTTGTTCGGGACGCAGCATGATCTGCGCCGATTTGTTGTTCCGGTGGTTGTTCACCGGTATCCGACCGAGATCGCAATGGGCCCAACCGGCTTCGATTCTGGCGGGCATGACCACGGCATCCCCCAGAAACAACGCGGTTTGTTCATCCTCGGGGTAGCGGTAAAGGTCCAGCGGATGGCCCGACTGCACCAGCCGGCCGTCGCGCATCACCGCTAGCTGATCGGCAAACGACAACGCTTCACTCTGGTCATGGGTGACCAGAATGGTGGTCACGCCGGCGTCTGTCAGTAGCCGCGCGACCATTTTGCGCATGGCGCCCCGAAGTCCGGTGTCGAGGGCCGAAAACGGCTCGTCCAGCAACATCAAGCGCGGCTGTTGCGCCAATGCCCGCGCCAATGCCACGCGTTGTTGCTGGCCGCCGGACAGTTCATGGGGCCAACGGTTGGCCATGTTTGCATCCAGCGCCACGCTGTCCATCAACTCTGCGACGCGCTCCTGTTTTGCACCGCCCTTGATCGAAAGCCCGAAACCGATGTTCGCGGCCACGGTCATGTGCGGAAACAGGGCGCCGTCCTGGGGAACATAGCCAATCAAACGCTGATGCGCCGGGACTTCGTGGGTGTTGTCGACGAGCGTTTGGCCATTGAGTGAAAGACGGCCCGTATCCGGGAATTCGAAGCCGGCGATCATCCGCAACAACGTGGTTTTTCCTGAGCCGGACGGGCCGACGATGACCGTTCGGCTGCCCGTTGGCACCGACAGGTTGATGCTCTCCAGCGCTTGATAGGAGCCGTAGGACTTGGAAATGGAATGGAGTTCAAGAGCGTTCATCGGCCAGCCGTTCGTTTGGATTGGTGATAAAGAAGTCCGGTCAAAGGAAGCGACAGCAGGATCATCAGCAGGGCGTAGGGCGCCGCTGCGGCGTAATCGATTTCGCTGGTCATGGCCCAGAATCCGGTGGCCAGGGTTCGCGTGCCGTTGGGGGCGAGCAGCAGGGTGGCGGTCAACTCATTGGTGATCGCCAGAAACACCAGTGCGGCGCCAGCGGCAGCGCCGGGCGCGGCCAGGCGCAGGGTGATCAGCCACAATGCCCGGGCGGGGGAGTGCCCGAGGCTGCGGGCCATGTTTTCCAGCTCCACCGGCGCCTGGGCGATACCGGCGCGCAAACTCACCAGGGCGCGGGGCAAAAACATCAGCAGGTACGCCAGCAACACCGTGATGGTTGTCTGGTAAATCGGCCGGGCGAAATGGATGGTGACGGTCACCAATGCCAGGGCCACGACGATCCCGGGCAACGAACTGGTGATGTAGTTGCAGCTTTCCAGTACACGTTGCAACCGGCCCGGAGAGCGAATCGACAGCCAAGCAATCGGGATCGCGGCGCAGGTCGTAAGGGCGGCACCCGCAAGGCCGAGCAGCAGCGTCTGTTCCAGCGCCGGCAGAAGCTCGTCCATCTGCCAGACCTGCGTGCCGCCGGCTATCAGCCAGCTACCTAACGTCACGAGTGGCACGCCCAGCGCCAGCGCGCAGGTCGCGATCTGTACGGTCAGGGCGACGAGGGTGGTTCCGGATTTCAGGCGTATTACCCGCTGCTCACGAGCGCTTCCCGATCCGACCCGGGCGTAACGCGCCGTGCCGCGAGCGGCCGATTCTGCGGTCAACATCACCAGGCAACACAGGGCAAGCACGCTGGCCAACATGTGGGCGGCGGGGCCGTTGAAGGTGGACTTGAACTGATCGAAGATGGCCGTGGTGAAGGTGTCGAAACGGATCATCGCGTACAGGCCATATTCGGCCAGCAGGTGCAGGCCCACCAGCAATGCGCCGCCACAGATGGCCAGGCGCAGTTGCGGCAGCACCACGCGAAAAAATATCGCCCAGGGTTTTAGCCCCAACGATTCGGCAACGTCTTCGATGGCCGGATCGAGCCGGCGCAACGTCGCAGCAATCGGCAGGTACAGGAATGGGAAGTAGGCGATGACCGAGACCAGAACCCCGGCAAACAGCCCGTGAATCGGCGGGACCAGACTGACCCACGCATAGCTGTGAACGAACGCCGGCACCGCCAGCGGCGCAGTTGCCAGCAACGACCACCAGCGTCGACCCGGCAGGTTGGTGCGTTCTGTCAGCCAGGCCAGAGACAGGCCCAACATGACGCTTAACGGAATCGTGATCACCACCAGTAAAACGGTGTTGATCAATAATTCAGCCACTCGCGGCCGGAACACCAGCGGCACAAGGGTCGCCCAGCCCGTCTGAAACGATACGCCGATGACGAAGGCAATCGGCAGCAACGACAGCAGCGACACCAGCACCGACAAACCGATCACCCACGCGCCACCACGCCCCGCGAAGATACCGCGGGATCGTCGTCGTAAATTCGCGGGTATCGTGTCAGCGACACCCGCCGGCAAGGTTTCAGGCATCAATTAAAGCAGTCCGGCCTGAGTCATCAGCTCCACGGCTTTTTTGCTGTCGAGTTTTGAAGCATCGACTGTCGGCGCGTCGAGTTGCTGCAAAGGCACCAGTTTTGGGTTGGATTCAGCGTTCTTGCCCACCGCGTATTCGAACGATTTGCCGGTTTTGAGGATGGCCTGGCCATCTTTGCCGGTAATCCATTTGAGGAACGCCTGGGCTTGTTCCTTGTGTTTGCTGGACGCGAGAACGCCGCCACCGGAGACACTGACAAACGCGCCCGGATCCTTGTGCTTGAAGTAGTGCAGGGCAGTGTTCTTGCTGTTCTCGCCGGTCTTGGCCTGGTCCCCGAAGCTGTAATAGTGGTAGATCACGCCGCTGTCGATCTGCCCGGCGTTGACCGCTTTAAGCACGGCGCTGTTGCCCCGGTACGCGGTAAAGTTGGTTTTCATCCCTTTGAGCCACTCCAGGGTGGCGGCTTCGCCTTTGAGTTCCAGCACGGCGGCGACGATGGCCTGGAAGTCGGCACCGGCCGGCGACGCGCCCCAACGACCTTTCCAGATCGGGCCGGCGAGGTCCATCAGCGACTTGGGCAGCTCGGCTTCGGGCAGTTTGCTCGGGTTATAGACAAACACCGTGGAACGCGCGGCGATCCCCACCCATTTGCCATGGGCAGGGCGGTAAGCATTGCCGACCTGTTCCAGGGTGGCCGGCGCAACCGGCGCAAACAGCCCCGCGTTGTCGACCAGCACCATGGCCGGGGAGTTTTCGGTGAGGAACACGTCCGCCGGAGAGGCAGCGCCTTCCTGCACGATCTGATTGCCCATCTCGGTGTCGTCGCCATTGCGCACGGTGACCTTGATGCCGGTTTCCTTGGTAAAGCCCTCGATCCAGGATTTGGTCAGGCTTTCGTGCTGTGCGTTGTAGACCACGATGCCATCCGTATCGGCTGCATACACATGGCCGGCGCTCAGCAGAGCCGTCACCAGCAGAGCTTTTTTAAGGAAAGACGGGATGTGAGAGATCATGCAGTGACAGCTCCTGTTTTTTTAGAATCGTGCACGAAGATTCGACAGAATCGACGGGAAGGGTCGTCGATCAGTGTAGATCAATACGAATCATTTGCATGTTTAAGGCGCGGCAAATGTAAAGTGCCAAATGAGAAAAAAGCGTCAAAATTTCAGTAACAACGCATCACCTGTAGCAGCTGGCGAAGCCTGCGTTCGGCTGCGCAGCAGTCGTGAAATCAGACAATGCGGTTATTCAGTTAAACCGCGAGCTCAGGTTTGACGACTGCTGCGCAGCCGAACGTAGGCTTCGCCAGCTGCTACGGATCGCGTTATGGCTTAATTAAGCCGATGGACACCCTTTTTGTGTTCCGCCAGCGGCCTGGCTGATAAGCGCGGCAAGACGTTTGACGTTGTTTTGCTGAGCCGCTACCAGTTCATCGATGGACGGCCCTGAAGGTGTTTGCAGCGTGCTGCGGCAAGTGACCAGTACGTTCTCGCTTTCACCGAGATTGCGCAGGCGCCATTTGACGTCAATCAACCCGTATTGTCCGGGAATCGAGTCAAAGCGCTGCACGTCCAGGCGCACCGACATTTTGCGCTGGGGATTGCTGTTGACCAGTTGATCGACCAGGGCACTGCGCAATTCATCCGACAGGCTCGCGCCCCACCACTCGGTTTCGAGGATCGCCAGGCCACTGTTGCCCTGGCGAATAACGATCTGCGGGCGGTCGACCTGGGGAGGGACGCTGAGGCCCTCGATCTGGATTTCCGCACCGCTGTTGCGCGCAGCAAGGCCCGGTTGAGCCGGAATCAGGGTGTGAAACTGAATCGGATCACTGCGGCAAGCGGCGAGTAGCAACAATGCAGTGACCAAGCTGATCTTCAGCGGATAAACCATGAGTGATGCTCCTGTGGTCATTTGCGCGGCGGCCCCTGCAGGTCCATCGGCGCAGCATTGTCGGGACGACCGCGAATCAGCGATTCCGGATGCCGTCCCAGGTAATCCGAGAGTTCACGCAAGGAGCGCGACATGCGCCCGAGTTCGTCGAGGGTCTGACCTAATTGTTCGCGTTGCGGCGAGTCTTCGGCCAAGGTCGAACTGGCCGATTGCAGCGTCTTGCTGACGTCCGCCAGGGTGGTCTGCACGCCGGGTAGGGTCTTGGCGTTGAACTGTGCGAGGCCTTTGCGCAGTTCGACGAGGTTGCTGTCCAGGTTACCGGCGATGCGCTCGATTGGCAGTTGGTTGATCTTGTTGACCATGCCCTCCAGTTTTTCCTGCAATTGTTCGAGGCTGCCTGGAACGGTTGGGATAGAGACTGGACGGGCGGTCGGATCGAATACGACTTTCTCCGCTTTGGGGTAGAAGTCGAGCGCAATGTAGAGCTGACCGGTCAACAGATTGCCGCTCCGGGCCTGGGCCCGCAGACCGTTTTCGATGAAGCTGCCGATCAGGCGTACGCCAGCGGCTTCGTCGTTGGGGTCATGCTTCAAGACCTCGAGCATTTTGATGTGTGCCTGGCCGAGGCGTTGCGGATAGATCAGGATGCCGACATTGACCGGGAAACTGCGCTTTTTCGCGTCGAAATCCAGATTGACCGACACGACTCTGCCGAACTCGATGCCAAGGAATTCCACCGGCGCGCCGACCCTGAGCCCGCGCAAGGCCTGATCGAAACGCAAACTCAAGAATTGCCCCTTGCCGCTGGGCGGGGCGAGGGCGGTTAGCTGGTCTTCGAACAGGTCGAAGGCTTTGTCCTCGGCGGCCAGTTGATCGTTAGGGCTGTATTCCGGAGCGCGGAAGGCGATGCCGCCCACCAGGATGGAGGACAGCGACTCGGTTTTCACCGAAAAGCCGTTGGCGCCGACGTTCAGGTCGATGCCGCTGGCGTTCCAGAACCGGGTGTTTTCAGTGACGTAGGCATCGTTGGGCGCGTGGATGAACACTTCGATGTTGACCCCTTTACCGTCGGCGTCCAGGGCATAAGCCACCACTTGCCCCACCGGAATTTTGCGGTAGTAAACCGGAGAGCCAATGTCCAGCGAACCGAGATCCTGGGTGCGCAGGGTGAAGCGCTTGCCCGGCTCGCCATAGGTAATCGGCGGCGGGTTTTCCAGGCCGGTAAAGTTCTTGGAGCGAGCATTGGCCTGGCCGATGTCGGCGCCAATGTAGTCCCCGGACAGCAGGGTATCGATCCCCGACACCCCGCCAGCGCCAATGCGCGGACGCACGACCCAGAATTGCGAGTCTTTGCGGGTGAAGCTTTCCGCCTGTTTGTCTAGTTTGATCGTGGCGTTGACGCTTTTCTGGTCATTGCTCAGTTTCACCTCCGAGACATGCCCGATCACCACGTTGCGGTATTTGACTTCGGTCTTGTTGGCCGTCAGGCCGCTACCGGTCTTGAACGTGACGGTGATGGTCGGACCTTCCTGCATCATGGTGTGCACGACCAGGGAAATCCCCACCAGCACCGCGACAATCGGCACGATCCATACCAGCGAAACGCTGAAACGGCGGGTTTTGACAGGGGCCTGCCCAGGGGCTTGCGGCCCGTCAGTGGCTTGCGACTTCATCCATGACCTCCTCGTTTGGGTTATCCCGCTCTTCTTTATCCCAGATCAGGCGTGGGTCGAAACTCATTGCCGACAGCATGGTGAACACCACCACCAGACCAAAGAACAGAATGCCCGGGCGCGGTTCGATATCGGCCAGGGCTTGAAACTTCACCAGAGAAGCCACCAGGGCGACCACGATCACATCGAGCATCGACCAGTAACCGATGAGCTCGACGAAACGGTACAGCGTTGACCGCTGCTTACTCGCCCATTGGCTGTCGCGCTGAACGGTCACCAGTAACAGCGTCAGGGCGACAAACTTGATGCCCGGCACCGCGATGCTGGCGATGAAAATAATCAGCGCAATGTCCCAGGCGCCGTGCTGCCAGAACTCCAGTACACCGCTCATGATCGTGCTATCGGCGCCGTTGCCGACCATCTTGGTGTTCATCACTGGCAGCAGATTAGCCGGAACGTAAAACGCCAGGGCAGTGAACATGTAGGCCCAGGTCCGGGCCAGTGAGTTGGTTTTGCGCCGATGCAGTGGCGCGCCGCACCGTGTGCATTCGTGAGGTTCATCGGTCATGTCACAGGCCAGGCCGCAGCTATGACACAGGCACAGGTTGAGTTCACTCGCCACCGGGGGCCTGTTCATAAGATGTCCCATAGATCACGGATGTCGCGCCCTGCGATGCGGATCATCATCAGACTGAGAATGGCCAGGGCAAACAGGCCGATGCCAGGCAGCACATCCAGCAATCCGGCGAGTTTGATGACCGCGACCATCGCCCCCAGCAGACAGACCTCCAGCATGCTCCAGGGCCTGAGGGTTTCCAGCCAGCGCATGCAGAACCTGAAGCCGGGCGAGCGCTGGTGGGCGAGGGCGAAGCACAAGACCCAGATAAGCAACAACAACTGGAAAATCGGCGCGATGATCATCGAGATCGCCGCCACCATGGCGATGAAAGTGATCGGCCCCAGACTCAGGGCCAGCACCGAGTCCCAGAGTGTTGCGCTGTTTTTAAGGCCTTTGAGGCTGATGCTCATGACGGGATAGAAGTTGGCGAAAATCCACAGCATCAACGCGGTGAAGGTCAACGCCAGACGTTGTTCCACCGACAGGCCGTTATAGCGCTGAAGCACGCCGCCGCAGCGCGTACAGAGGGTTTTTTGATGTTTGGCGAGCGTGACTTTTTCATACACGCAGTCGCAGTGCTCGCAGATGATCAGTGGGTCAGTCGTAGCCATAGGCTGCACTCGCCAGGACGCAGGGAAGTCAGAGCACTCCCTCAATATAGAAGCGCCTAGCGATTGAGCAAATTAAAAGGCTGTTCAATGAGATGCGGGTGGGCGATATCTCCCCTGTAGGAGCTGCCGAAGGCTGCGATCTTTAGATCTTCAAGATCCAGATCAAAAGATCGCAGCCTTCGGCAGCTCCTACAGGGGAATGGCGTTTAACCGAGGGTGGGGGCCTTCAGCCGAGCAGTTCGCGCAGGCGATACCAGAACATGCCGAGGGCCAGCAGTGGAGAACGCAGCATCGGCCCACCGGGAAAGGTCATGTGCGGCACCGCGCTGAACACGTCAAAGCCTCGACTGTGTCCGACGTGGATCGCTTCACCCAACAGTTTTGCGCACCAGTGGGTCACGTTCAGGCCATGACCGGAGTAACCCTGAGCGTAAAACACGTTCGGATGCTGACTCAAGCGCCCGACCTGTGGGAAGCGATTGGCGGAGATGCCAATCTTGCCGCCCCATTGATAGTCGATGCGCACGTTGGCCAGTTGCGGGAAGACCTTGAGCATTTGCGGGCGCATGTAAGCTTCGATGTCCGCCGGATCACGCCCGGAATAATGACAGGCGCCGCCGAACAGCAAACGTCGATCTGCCGAGAGCCGGTAGTAATCCAGGCCGACTTTCTGGTCGCAGAGCGCCAGGTTATGCGGGATCAATTGCGCTGCAACGTCGGGCGCCAATGGCTCGGTGGCGATGATGTAGCTGCCCGCCGGGAGGACCTTGCCGCTCAGTTTCGGTTCGAGCTCTTCCAGGTGAGCGTTGCACGCCAGCACCAGACTGCCGGCGCGCACCGTGCCGCCGGCACAGCGAACCTGCACCGTGCTGCCATGGATCAACTCCAGCACCGGGCTCTGCTCGAAGATCCGTACCCCGAGAGATTCGGCTAGCCGCGCTTCGCCAAGGACCAGATTGAGCGGGTGCAAGTGACCCGAGCCCATATCGACGAGCCCACCGGCATACACGCCTGAGTTCACCACCTGCTGACGGATCTGCTCCGGTCCGACCAGGCGTGTTTCATGGGCGTAACCGGATTCGGTCAGACCTTCTTGCTCGGCCTTCATTGCAGTGAACTGTGCCGACGTGTTGGCCAGTTCACAGAACCCCCAGCGCAAGTCGCAATCAATCCCGTGTTCACGAATGCGGTTGCCCACAAGCGCTACCGATTCGACGCCCGCACGCTCAAGGTAGCGCACGCCTTCTTCACCGACATGACGGGCAAAACCACTGACGTCATGGCCGATACCGCGGATCAACTGACCACCGTTGCGTCCGCTGGCGCCCCAGCCAATTCGCCGCCCCTCCAGCAGAATCACCGAGAGCCCGCGCTGCGCCAGTTCGATCGCCGTGTTAACGCCGGTAAAGCCACCGCCGATCACACAGACATCGGCTTCAAGATCCGCGGCCAGTGTAGGGTAGGGCGCCATTCCATTGGCTGACGCCGCGTAATAGGAGCGAGCATGTTCGTTGCTGTACTGGTTCATTGGTTGGACTTCACTTTGCTCCAGGAGCGGGTCATCAAACGCATGATTGCCTGGGGCGGGGTGGTCGAAATGTAGAGCTTGTCGAGGACTGCCTGAGGCGGATAAACCTCAGGATTGTTGACCAGTTCAGGGTCCATGTCTTGCTTGGACGCCGGGTTCGGGTTGGCGTAACCGACCGACGCACTGACCTTGGCAATCACTTGCGGGTCCAGCAAGTAGTTGATGAAAGCATGCGCCTCTTTCTGGTTGCTGGCGTCTGCGGGAACCGCCAACAGGTCGAACCACAAGTTACTGCCTTCCTTGGGAATCGCATAGGCGATGTTCACGCCGTTCTTGGCTTCCTTGGCCCGGTTCGCGGCCTGGAACACGTCACCCGAGTAACCGAAAGCTACGCAGATGTCGCCGTTGGCCAGGTCCGAAACGTACTTGGAGGAGTGGAAATAGGTGATGTAAGGCCGGATGGTCAACAGCTTGGCTTCGGCTTTCTTGAAGTCTTCAGGGTTTTCGCTGCGCGGGTCCATGCCCATGTAATTGAGAACGGCCGGGAACACTTCATCGGCCGAATCCATCATCGACACGCCGCACTGGCTGAGTTTCTTCAGGTTCTCCGGTTCGAAAAACACGGCCCAGGAATCGATGCGGTCAATGCCCAGCACTTGCTTGACCTTGTCGACGTTGTAGCCGATGCCGTTGGTGCCCCACAGGTACGGAACCGAGTGTTCGTTGCCCGGATCGTTTTTCTCCAGCAGCGCCAGCAGTTTCGGGTCGAGGTTCTTGAAGTTGGGCAGCTGCGAACGATCGAGCTTCAGGAACGCGCCGGCTTTCACCTGGCGAGCGAGGAAGTGGTTGGACGGCACCACCACGTCATACCCGGTGCGGCCGGCGAGCAATTTGCCCTCCAGGGTTTCGTTGGAATCGAACACGTCGTAGATCACCTTGATCCCGCTTTTCGCCTGGAAGTCGACGAGGGTGGTCTCGCCGATGTAATCGGTCCAGTTGTAGACGCTGACGGTTGGCTGAGCCTGCGCAACGGCGCTGAACAACACGGCCAGCGCGACCGGCACCACGGATTTCAATAGACGCATATCGACACCTCTTCGAATTTTTGGATTTATCAGGCGTTGGCATTCTCCTTGTGGGAGCGGGCTTGCTCGCGAAAGCGGTCTATCAGTCAACGGTGATGTTGAATGTGCCGGCCTCTTCGCGAGCAAGCCCGCTCCCACAGGAGAATGTGATCTCATGTGGGAGCTGGTCTTTTAGACGCTGAGCAGCAGGAACTCACGCTCCCAGGAGCTGATCACCCGTTTGAAGTTCTCGTGTTCCGCTCGCTTGACCGCGACATATCCGCGGACGAATTTGCTACCCAGATAACGCCCGATGGTTTCGCATTCTTCCATCTGCGTCAGGGCGTCTTCGATGGTGATCGGCAGGCGCAGGTTGCGACGTTCGTAGGCACGACCTTGCACCGCAGCACTCGGTTCGATGCGTTCGACCATCCCCAGATACCCGCACAACAGGCTTGCTGCGATCGCCAGATAAGGGTTGGCATCGGCGCCCGGCAAACGGTTTTCCACGCGCATCGCGTCCGGCGTTGAGGTCGGCACACGCAGGCCCACGGTGCGGTTTTCTTCGCCCCATTCGACGTTCACCGGCGCCGAAGTGTCCGGCAGGAAGCGGCGGAACGAATTGACGTTCGGCGCAAACATCGGCAGCACTTTTGGGATGTATTTTTGCAGGCCGCCGATGTGGTGCAGGAACAGCTCGCTCATCTGCCCGTCGGCATCGGCAAAGATCGGCTGACCAGTGGCGATGTCCACCACGCTTTGGTGGATATGCATGGCGCTGCCGGGTTCATCGCCAATCGGTTTGGCCATGAAAGTCGCGGTGACGTTGTGCTTGAGCGCCGCTTCGCGCAGGGTGCGCTTGAACACGGTGATCTGGTCGGCCAGATCCAGTGCGTCGCCATGACGGAAGTTGATTTCCATCTGCGCCGGGCCGTCTTCGTGAATCAAGGTGTCGAGGTCCAGACCTTGAAGCTCGCACCAGTCGTACACGTCTTCAAACAGCGGATCGAATTCGTTGGCAGCGTCAATGGAAAACGACTGACGACCACTTTCTGCACGGCCCGAACGCCCCAGCGGTGCCTTGAGCGGCAAGTCCGGGTCTTCGCAGCGCTGGGTCAGGTAGAACTCCATTTCCGGCGCGACAATCGGCCGCCAGCCTTTGTCGGTGTACAACTGCAGGACCTTTTTCAGCACGTTGCGCGGTGACAGCTCGATCGGGTTGCCGAACTTGTCGAAGGTGTCGTGAATCACGATAGCGGTGGGCTCGATGGCCCATGGGATCACGTACACCGCGTCAGAGACGGGCTTGCACACCATGTCGATGTCGGCCGGGTCGAGCAGGTCGTAGTAGATGTCGTCGTCGACAAAGTCCCCGGTTACCGTTTGCAAAAGCACACTTTCCGGCAGGCGCATGCCTCGCTCATGCAGGAACTTGTTGGTGGGTGCGATTTTGCCGCGTGCAATGCCGGTCAAGTCGCTGACCACACACTCGACTTCGGTAATCTTGTGATCTTTCAGCCACGTGAGCAGCTGATCGAAAGGGACATTCATAAAGACCTCGTTATTGGTTTTATTAACGCCGGGGAGGCTGGTTTCATCCACCACACACTTCCCCTGTGGCGCGTTGACGACTATCTTGGGCGAGCCTTGACGTTCCATCTATCCACTTTCAGCAGCACCAAAACGCACCAAACGAGTGCGTAAGGTCACCCATGACAACGTGCAACCCCCTGCAAGTCCAAGCGTTCAACACCGCCGATGTAGCCGAGCAAATCCGCGCCACACCGGGTTGGGTGCAGCATTACCAGCAAATGTCACCGGGGCATTTCGCCGGGCGCGTGCGCTACCTGGACCTGCAAGGCGTGGAGATTTACGAGGAACAGATGAACACGCGGGTCGAGCAGAATTTCAGCGCGCCCGAAGGTGCGCTGGCGTTCTGTTTCGATCGAAGCGACAACGCGCTGTACGTGTTGAATGGCGAAAGCCGCAACATCTGGATCACCCCGGAGAACTACCAGGAAATCGCTGTGGTGTTCGGTCCGGAGTTCGTGCAGCGTCACGGTTTGAACGTGGCCAGGCTCGAAGGCCTGTTCATGGCGCCACTGAACTCGGGACAGAACGCATTGTTCAGTCGCTGGCTCAGCGGGACGTTGACCCGACTGGCGCAGACGCTCGATCCGCCGAGCAAGGAGGCGTTGACCCAACAGTTGCTGGAAGACTGCCTGTACATCCTCGACAACGCGTGTGTTTGCCTTGATCGCGGAGGTTTACAGCGCCGCGCCGAAGAGCGATCGGTGATGAAACGCATCGGTGAGTGGGCGGCTGATGCCCCGGAAGACACCCTGAATCTGCTGGAGCTTTCGCAGGTCGCCGGGGTTTCGCTGCGGCAGCTTCAGCATGCATTCAAGGCTTATACCGGGATGACCCCGACCCATTGGCTGCGCTTGCGCCGACTTAACAGCGCACGCCGCGAATTGCTCAGTCGCACAGCGATGGACACCACCGTTGCCGAAGTGGCGATGCACTGGTCGTTCTGGCATTTAGGCCGATTTTCAAGCAGTTATCGCGCGTTGTTCAACGAACTTCCCAGTCAGACGCTCGCCCGCAAACCCTGTGGCGCACCAGGTCACGGGTAAGCCGGGGATACGTCAGCGCGGTTTTGTGGCTTTCGCCGATTTGCTGTTGCCTGGCATGTGCAGGTAAGCCATCACGCTTTCGGTCAGCTCGGTCGCCAGTTTGACGGCTTCCTTGTTGCGCGCCATCACGCCCGCCACCAAGCCTTCGATCAAGGCGAGCACCGCGATGTTGGAACTGGTCAAAACCGGGTGGTCGGCGGGAGCAAACAGCACATGTTCGGCAATGCTGGTGAGCGGCGAAGCCGGTGAATCGGTGATTGCCAGCACCGAGGCTCCCCGCTCATTGGCGAAACGGGCGAGTTGCAGGGTGTCGAGGGAGTAGCGCGGCAGGGAGATCGCCAGCAACACATCCTGATCGGTAATCGCGGCCAGACGGTAAGCGGCGTTTTCGTTGCCGCCTTCCATGCTGATGGCGGTGGCGTCCGCGCAGAAAGGCATCAGGGTCGAGGCGGCGAGGCCGGCGAAGTAGACGCTGTTGCCAAAGCCCAGGATGTAGATTTTGCGCGCGGTGGTCAGGCGCGTGACGAAGGCTTCAAAGGTGTCTGCGTGGTTGTTGGTCGCCGCCGTCGCGAGGTTGCTGCTGGCGCTCTGGATTTGCTCATGCAGGCCAAACGCGCCGCCAGGACGATGTGCCAGTTCGTTGCGCAGTTTGTCGACCGGCGACACCATTTGCTGCAACGTCGCGACGAGTTCGGCTTTCATGCCGGTGTAGCCACCCAGGTTCAGGGCCTTGGCCAAACGGTTGACCGCGGCTGGCGAGGTGGATGTTTCGTGAGCCATCTCCTCGATGGTCAGCGTCGCAGCCCTCAGCGGGTGACGCAGGATAAAGTCCGCCACCTTGCGCAGTGACGGCTGCAAATCGCCAACGATCTCCGCCAGTTTGCGCATAACCGGTGCGGCATAGACCGTGGTGTTTTTCGATGGGGTCGGCATATCCGGCTCAACATTTCCTGAGGGTTGATAAAGCTGGCGGGAGTGTATCCGAAGCCGACCCTCGGTGTGCAGCGCTTGGCCAAGGGTCGGTGATCGGGCCGGTCGGGCAATGCCAGTCAGTTAGCCGCAACGCATTCCGTAGCAGCTGGCGAAGCCTGCGTTCGGCTGCGCAGCAGTCGTAAAACCTGACCGCGAGGTAGTCCTGAAGAACCGCATTGCCTGATTTCACGACTGCTGCGCAGCCGGACGGGGATAAATCCCCTCGCCACAACGCAGCTGCTACACGGACTGCGTTACGGCCGGCTGGGCGGGTTATTTCAAGCTCCCGGCAAGAAACTGCTGGAGGCGTTCGGATTGCGGGTTGACCAGCACTTCGCGCGGGTCGCCACGCTCTTCGACCTGCCCCTTGTGCAGGAACACCAGTTGATTGGAGACCTCGCGGGCAAAGCCCATTTCGTGGGTCACGACCACCATGGTGCGGCCTTCGAGGGCGAGGTCCTGCATGACTTTCAGCACTTCGCCGACCAGCTCGGGGTCGAGTGCCGAGGTCGGCTCATCGAACAGCATCACTTCCGGTTCCATGGCCAGCGCCCGGGCAATCGCCACACGCTGCTGCTCGCCGCCTGACATATGGGCCGGCCAGGCGTCCATGCGGTGCGCCACGCCGACTTTGTTCAGGTAGTGCTCGGCCTTTTCCCGGGCTTCTTTCTTGCTTAGGCCAAGCACATGCACCGGGGCTTCCATGACGTTTTCAAGGGCGCTCATGTGCGACCACAGGTTGAAGTGCTGAAACACCATCGACAGCCGCGAACGCATGCGTTGTAGCTGCTTGGGTTCGGCGGCCTTGAGCCCGCCGAGTTTGTTGGTCACCAGTTTCAATTGTTCGCCATTGAGCACGATGTTGCCGGCGTTGGGCTGCTCCAGCAGGTTGATGCAACGCAGGAAAGTGCTTTTGCCCGAGCCGCTGGAGCCGATGAGGCTGATCACATCACCGGCCTTCGCCTCCAGGGACACGCCCTTGAGCACGTGGTGGCTGCCGTAGCTTTTGTGTAGATCCTGAACTTCAAGTTTGTACATGGTTTTTATTCTCTGGAATCAGTCGCTGAGCAAGCGACCCTGGCGAATAAGGCGGGTGCCGGCGACTTTGGCCAGCCACAAACCGGGCTGGGCAAAGCGCAGGCGTTCTCGGGCATAGAGGATGCCGTCGGTGCTGGCGCGCACGATACTGTGGCGATCGGTCAGCGGATCCAGCACTTCGAACAGCGGATCGCCAACCCTGAGCCGGGCACCCAGCGGTTGCAGAAAGCTCACCACCCCCGGGTGCGGCGCATAGGCGTACTGCGCGCCGGCGAACGGCGTCGCTTCACAGCAGGTCGTTGGCGCTGCTGGCCAGTCACCGCTGATCAGGCCTTGTTCGGCGAGATAGCCAAGAATGGCTTCGGCGCTATCGACACATGGCTCGCGTTCGGTGTCGGCCATGCCGCGCAACTCGATGGTGGTGGCCACACAGGCCAGCGGAATATCGGCTTCAGGAAAGCGCTCGGCCAACCGCAACCAAGGGATTGCACAGGCCTCATCGAAGGCACTACCGCCCGCACCCTCGGCCAGCAGCGCGGCGCCGGCACCGAGTCGAGCGGCCAACGAACGCAATCGCGGCCAGTTTTGCGGCATGGCGTAAAGCAGCATGATCGACTCGAAATCGCAATGCAGGTCCAGCACCACATCGGCGTCACAGGCATGTTGCAGCAACAGGCGGCGCAAGCCATCGAGTTCTGACGTCGGTGGTGGCATGTCGGTAAGGACATCGCTCATGGCGCGGCGGATCAACGCAATGTTGGCGTCGGCATCGTCTCCCAGTTTTCCTTCCAGCAGCGCCGCCACGGCTTCAGCCAGCTCCGGGAAATCCCGATTGAAATTCTTTCCGCTGGAGAACTCGAAGCGCCCCTGATGGGTGGCCTGGAACATCTGGGCGATGCCAATCGGATTGGCCATCGGCACTAACTCGATCACTCCCTTCAGGCGACCTTGTTCTTCCAGCACCCGCAGACGTCGTTTGAGTTCAACCGCCACGCGCATCCCCGGCAACTCGTCGGCGTGCAGGGACGCCTGAATGTAGGCCTTGCGCGGCCCGCTGCCAAAACGAAACAGCGACAGTTTCCGTTCAGTGCCCGAAGCACTCCACGGCAACAGGTATTCAATGTGCTCCATAACAGCTCCTTAGTGCTTGCGCGGTGCCAAGTACGCCAGCCAGCGACGCTCGGCCAGCTTGAACAGGCGAACCAGGATGAAGGTCAGGGCCAGGTAGATCAGGCCGGCAGTGATGAACGCCTCGAACGGCAGATAGAACCGCGCACTGACCGTACGCGCGGCGCCGGTGATGTCCACCAACGTGACAATCGAGGCCAGGCTGGTGGTTTGCAGCATCATCAGCACTTCGTTGCTGTACTGCGGCAACGCCCGGCGCAAGGCTGACGGCAGCAGAATGCGGCGGTACAGGGTAAAGCGCGACATGCCCATGGCTTTGGCGGCTTCAATCTCGCCATGAGCCGTGGCCTTCAAACTGCCGGCCAGCAGTTCCGCGCTATAGGCACTGGTATTGATCGCAAACGCCAGGCAGGCGCAAAAGGTTGCGCTGGATAGGTATGGCCAAAGCGCGCTTTCACGGACCGCCGCGAACTGCGCCAGGCCGTAATAGATCAGGAACAATTGCACCAGCATCGGTGTGCCGCGAATCACGTAGGTGTAGAGCCACGCCGGGAAGTTGATCAGGGGCGATCGGGACACCCGCATCAATGCCAACGGAATCGCCAGCACCAGGCCGAAGGCCAGGGAAATCAGCAGGACTTTGAGGGTTAACAAGGCGCCATTGAAATACAGCGGCAGGTTTTCCCAGATCAGGTTGTAGTCGAGAATCATGGGGTTGCTCCCAATCACAATTCGGCGGCTTTGATGCCGACCGAGTAGTGTTTTTCCAGGTAACGCAGCACCAGCAATGACACGCTGGTCAGCATCAGATAAAGCGCCGCCACCGCGAGGAAAAACGTAAACGGCTCATGGGTGGCGTCCGCTGCGTTCTTGGCTTTGAACATCATGTCCTGCAAGCCGATCACTGAGATCAGCGCGGTGGATTTGGTCAGCACCAACCAGTTGTTGGTAAACCCGGGAATGGCGAAACGAATCATCTGCGGCACCAGAATCCGCCAGAACACCTGGCCGCCACTCATGCCATACGCCGCGCCGGCCTCGGCCTGACCTTTAGGGATCGCCATAAACGCGCCGCGAAAGGTTTCCGAGAGATAGGCGCCAAAAATGAAGCCCATGGTGCAGACGCCGGCGATAAAGGGATTGATGTCGATGTAGCGGGTGTAACCGAGCGCCAGGGCGATGCGGTTCACCAGATCCTGGCCGCCGTAGAAGATCAGCAGGATCAACACCAGGTCAGGAATACCGCGAATCAGGGTGGTGTACCCTTCGCCCAGCATCGCCAGCCATTTGAGCGGCGACAAACGAAAAGCCGCGCCGATCAGACCCAAAGCAATCGCCATGCTCATGGAGGTCAGGGCCAGGTTAATGGTCAGCCAGGCGCCATCGAGAATGCTCGATCCGTAGCCGTGAAGCATGATGAAGTTCCTCAAACGAGTGCCAAAAGGCGCGCGAGACAAGCCCAAAGCGCCCGCAAGAGGCCGGCGCCACAGGGTTTCAGGTAAGGTTTATTCGCCGTAGATATCGAACGCGAAGTACTTGGCCATCACTTGTTGGTACTTGCCATTGGCGCGTAGGGCGTCAATCGCTGCACTCAGGCGTGCAACGTTCACGCTGTCGCCTTTACGCACCGCGATCCCGGCGCCTCGGCCGAAATATTTCGGATCGCTGATGTCCGGTCCAACCAGCGCGAAACCTTTGCCTGCCGGCGTTTTGATGAAGCTCTCATCGGTGTTGACGATGTCGGCGAGCGTGGCGTCCAGTCGACCCGACGCCAGATCGAGGAAGGCTTCATTTTGTGAGCCGTAGCGCACCACTTCGACCCCGGATTTTTCAAGCTGCTCGGTAGCAAAACGGTCGTAGGTCGATGAGCGTTGCACCCCGACCTTCTTGCCCTTGAGATCAACCAGCGGGTCGTTGATCACATTACCGGCCTTCATCGCGAACTTGCCTGGCGTGTGGTAGTACTTTTTACTGAAGTCGACCGACTTCATACGGTCTTCAGTGATTGACATCGACGACAGCACGGCATCGATCTTGCGCACTTTCAGCGACGGGATCATGCCGTCGAATTCCTGGATGACCCACTCGCATTTGACCTTCATTTCTTCGCACAGGGCGTTGCCGATGTCGTAATCGAAACCACTGACGTTGCCCTCCGGCGTCTTGAAAGAGAAGGGCGGGTAGGCGGCTTCGATACCGATACGCAGGCTGTCTTCGTCGGCGTGTGCCAGCAAGCTTGCGGCGCACAGTGCCAGAGCACCTAGAAGTTTTGTCTTGTTCATATTGTTGACTCCTTCAGTCCTGATGATTTTGCGTGGATATAAATGACATGTTTTATTTCATAATGCAACGTTATGAAAATAAACATGTCACTCGAGGGCGCGCAAATTCACAGCGATCTGGTGTGATCACGAGCACGTTCAGGCGCCGGGCAGGCTATTGATGGGGATTACGCGGGAGGGACCGGCTTGGCCAATTCGATGCCGGCCGCACTCAATCGCTTCAGGATCTCAAAGAGCAGATCGCTCTTGGTCGTGCTGACAATCCTTGGGCTGCTGACATAGCCGGTGATGGTTAGGGTGATGCCTTCAGGACTCAGGTTGCTGAAGCGGACAACGGGGGAGGGTTTGTCGAGGATGGTTTCATGTTCGCAATAGGTGGTGTACAGCAGGGTTTTGACTTGTTCGGGGTCGATATCCAGAGGGAACACCAGTTCGAGTGTGGCCACCCCTTGGGCGCTGCCGCCCATGGTCACATTGCGCAGGTTCTGGGAAATAAGCTGCGAGTTGGGCACGATCACGATCGAGCGATCACTGAGCTGTATCTCGGTGGCCCTGACATTGATTCGCCGGATATCGCCTTCGACCCCGCTGATGCTGATCAAGTCGCCGACTTTGACCGGACGCTCAGTGAGCAGGATTATCCCGGATACGAAGTTCTTGACGATCTCCTGCAGGCCGAAGCCGATCCCCACGGACAACGCACTGACGATCCAGGCCAGATTCGTCCATTTGACGCCCAATGAAGACAACGCCAGCAGAATGACCAGTACGTACCCGATATTACTGAACAGGGTGCTCAGCGACGCTCCCATGCCGGGGTCCATATCGGTTTTCGGCAGGAACTCGTTATCCAGCCATCTGCGCAGCGATCGAATCAGGTAAATACCGATCAACAGCGCGAGGACCGCATTCAACAGATTGCCCGGAATGATGTTCAGCTTGCGCAGGCCATCGCCGCCGAGGATTGCTGAAACCCTGTCAGTCAGTTGGCCAAAGGTCGCTCCAATCCCCCCCACAAACGTTGTGATCACGGCAATTAACAGTAAGGCCGCTCGGCCAATACCCGACACAACAACCTCGATTTGTTCAAGCCGTACGTCGCCGATACCCAACAGCTGTTTGATCGTTTTGCCGCTTGGGTGCTTTGGCGAAAACAGGTAATCACACGAGTCCCTGAACAACTGCGTCAGCAAATAGAAGCTGGCAAGAACGATATAGAGCCAGACAATTTCGTAAGTGATGAATCGGGCCAGGGAGATGTAACCGATCAGCAGACCAAAAATCGAGATCAACATGGCGATGCTGACGCCGGTATAAATCAGGCCCGCCAGTGTAGTACCTAACTCAGGGACTTCCCCGGCAATGACCATCGCTCGGCGGGTTTTACTGACGCGTAGCAACAACGCTCCAATAATCACGATGACGACTAATGACACGACGCCCCGGCTGAAGAGAACCACCTGCGAACTCATACCCGTCGCATTGGTGACTTGTACCAGCGAGATGAGTATCAACATTGATCCGGCCAGCAGCGCCGGAAAAGGGCTTATCGAAAGTGCCACTTCATCGGCTATGCCAGGCAACCGCCATGAGGGATTGCGTTTAGACAGCAGGGCCCGACTCAAACCGATAATCAGGGCGCAGGCATAAGCGACTTTCTCGACATCGTCGAAGTAACCTTCCAGGGGCTGAGGCAATGGTTGAAGCCGGGTAGTCGCCGCGGAGATGAGCTGTATTGCACAACCTGCGCTCAACATCGTGGCAACTACCGTCGCTATCGCCAATGAGCTTCTGCGCAGTCGACCTTCCGGTAATCGATGGATGCAGATCCATGTCAAGCCACGCTCAGCCAGTCGTCGCCCCGGCGACCAGAAGGCCAGGGCCAGCAATAACAACGTGACGGTTACGGCACGCCGGCCGGGTTGCCAGACGGACTGAATGACACTGTTGGACTGGTCGATCAAAACCCTCAGACGGTTTTTATCCTCCTCCAATGGAGAAAACAGCGGTGACCAGAACCGGGGGTTGAGGAGACTGGCGGTGCGCTGGGCCAGTTCGGTTTCCAGTTGAGTGCGCCGAATGCTGGCGATCTGGGTGATGAGGTTAGTAGCGCCTTCCTTGATGGCCTGCAGTATTTTGAGTTCGCCATCCACCTTGTCTTTTTGTTCGGTGAGATAAGTCCTCTGCTTTACGAGATCAGCCTTTTCCATAGCAAGGCTGTTAGGGGATGCAGTCCCGAGCACACTGAGTTGCCCTTGCAATTGCGCCTGCTCGGGAAGTAACGCCGCCGCCAACTTGTCCACATCACTGAAGAGCAACTGAACGTTGTCCTGAAAGCCTATCAACTGGGTGTAGTTACTGGTCAGCGACACCTGCTGTTTAAGGTTGTCCAGCCTTAATTGCAGTGCTTCCAGATCGCTCTTTGACACAGTAGCGGTAACGCCGGCCTCAGCGTTGCTTGACGTGTTGGGTAGTTCATCCGCCGACAGTTCGCCGATGTTCGCCCCCATCAGCGCGAACACAACGAATATGAGTAATTTCAATGCAGGACGCATTGGCATGCCTCCAGCGGCTTTAGCCATTCAGGTTAGGTCATGGCGTGTGCAGGCGCGAAAAATAGTTCCGCACGCTGACCACGAATAGGGAAGGGGGGAGGGTGAGAAGGGGTGATCTACAATCTTTTATGTTGAACCACGCTCAGGATCACGAGGTGTGACGTATTGAGCGGTCTGTCTACCGACCCAGTGTGCTTGCAGAGTGCCGGGCCCTGTCGGAGGTCATCATGAAAAAGTTTTCATCCATTAGCCTGTGTATCGCACTGTCGGTTTCCTGGACCCAGGGCTGGGCCGAAACGGTGGTGCCGATGAAAGGGCAGAGTTCGCAACAAACCCAAGTGGACATCACCGATTGCCACAACATCGCGGCCAGTCAGAGCGCCTCGACTGCACCGCCTCCTAGCGGTGGAAGGCTGAAGGGGGCCGCGGCGGGCGCTGCCGCCGGTGCGGCGGGGGCCCAGGTGCGGGGACGTCAGCATGACGAGTTTTATGATCAGGTCGATGATGACCGCAAGCAGGACTATCGCCAGAATCGCGCCAAAGAAACTGCCGTGGCAGGCGCGGTCGTCGGAGGCTCGCGTCAACGTCAGGAACGCCGGGCGCAAGAGAAAACCAGTGCTTCGACCAGTTCTACCGCCTATACCAGCTGCCTGCAGGGTAAGGGGTATCAGGTCAACCCTTGAGCACTTTCCTGCCGTTGATCGAGCAGATGGACCATCAGGCAGGCATACAGCGTCACGAGGATGAACAAGCCCATGCGGATGGCGAACGCTGTGTAAACGTCCTTGCCTGCTGCGCTGTCCTGTACCGACTGACCCAACAGGATGATCAGCGTAATCAGGGTATTGAGCCAAAACCCCGGGGTAAACCGGGTCGGGCTCAGGGCATACAGCTTGCGCGCCAGCACCAGGCCGAACAGCAGCATCCACAGAAAGAACATCCACAGATGCACAAACAGACTGAGGGCGCTCCAGAAGAGGATCGCCAACAGGCCTGCGAGTAACGTCGAGCCGAGCAGTTCGCGACCGGCGATGCGGGCGTTTGTCGTGGAGCTTTGCTGACCCAGGCCGACAGCCTTCAGGATGATCGGCAGATAACCGGCCGGGTCGATCAGCGCCAGCAGGAAGGTCGGCAGCACGATCAGGGTTGCACGCAGCGCAACCCGACTGGCTTCCTCGGCCGGCAGGGGTGGGGGAGCCGGCGGGGAAGGGGCATTGGGTGGATCCGGGAATAGCCCATGACTGAATGCCACGACGACAACGGCGAGCAGCAAACCCTTGACCAGTGCGCCGATGACCATCGCCGCCAGATCGAATTCGGCGATACCGGCCGAGGAAATCATGGTCAGGCCAATCACCAGAAAGGTCATGATCAAGGTGTTGCCGCCGCGCAGGCCAAAGCGGAAGGCCAGGAACAGACCGACGCTGATCAATAGCACGCCGCTGACGGGGTAATAACGCAGGACCGGGATCAATAGCAGGCCGATGCCGGTGGTCAACATGGCAGCCAGTGCTAGAACGAGTCCGGCCTTGAACGGCAGTGGGCGATTGACCGAGGCCAGCAACAGCAGGCAAAGCACCGGCGCCATAAAAGGAATCGGCAAACCCAGGCCAAAACTGGCGGTGAGGCACAACGCCGTGCCGGTGGCCAGGCGCAGTGCGCGTTGATCCCGCGGCGTGCGCCGAGTAGACATACCCTTAATAGGCATAGCTCAGCCAGCTCATGAACCCCACAAACAGGCGGCCGAGTGGGTTCAGCGGATTGCCCTCAGTGGGGAAGGCCATGACTTCGGCCTGCCCACCGGCACGGATCCCCCGACTGTCACGCAACGTGTTCAATGAGTCTGGCGAAAACTCGATAATGACCGGAAAACGCTGGGCCGGACGCAACCAATCGCGACTGTTCTGCACGCTGGGCAAGGTGCCAGGCGCGGGTGTCTGCCCCACGCTGACGCCGTAACCGACGCTGCGCACGCGGCCCTCGAAAACCTCGCCCGGCAGAGCATCCAGAACAATCGAAACCGGTGTGTCGAGCTTCACCAGACCGAGGTTGTTCTCGGTCATGTCCGCGCTGATCCACACATCATGAATGGCGATCAGGGTCATGACCGGGCTGCCGGCAGCAGCGAATTGCCCCGCGTCAGTTCGCAGATCCGTAACCAGTCCGGCCGAGCGAGCGCGAATCTGCGTGTTGGACAGATCCAGTTCGGCTTTGGACAACGCCGTGGCGGCACTGCGCAGCAAGGCGTTGTCTTCCTCGCTACCACCTTCCTGCTCGCGCGCGCGCTGCACTTCGGCCCGGGCAGCCGCCACTTGGCTGACCGCCTGTTCGCGGTTGGCGCGAGACACTTCGAGCAGGCGTACGGAAATGGTGCCGGGGTCTTCGCGATACAAACCCTCAAGACGCTGATTGTCCTGGCGCGCCTTGAGCTCATTGGCCTGGGCGGCCCGCAAGTTGGCTTGCGCCGAGGCTATGCCGGCGGTGCTCGCACCGATCTGTCGGCGGGTCGATTCGAGGTCGGCACGTGCACGGTCGACGGCAATCTGGTACGGCTGCGGGTCCACCTCGAAAAGAACTTCGCCAGCCTTGACGTCCTGGTTGTTGCGCACGTTCACCCGGGTCACGCGGCCCGCCACTTCCGAGGCGACCGGAATCACAAAGGCACCCACCCGGGCCTGTTGTGTATAGGGTGTGAAACGATCCGCCAGCAGGTACCAAGTCAGACTCAGGAGGATCAGTAGGAGGACCCACTTGATGCCTTTTTTCGCCGGGTCGGTAGCCGGCGCTGATGCCTGGGCGACTGGAGGCTCGGACGAGGAAGGGGTGGTTTCACTCATTGGTCTTTTACCTTGTAAGACATTGGAATGGCAGGCTGTGCAGGGGTGGGCTCTTTCAGCAGATCGCCCCAGTCGGTGCGTTTTTCCATTTGCTGGCGGGTGGCTGGATCAACTTTCGGCTGGGCGCTGTACCAGCCACCGCCCACGGCTTTGTACAAGGCAATGACATTACTGACGGCATTGCTGCGGGCGACCAGATAATTGTCCTGTTGTTCGAGCAAGGCACGCTGCGCATCCAGCACCCGCTGGAAGTCCGAATAACCTTCGCGATATTGCGCGCTGGCCAGTACCAGCGAACGCTTGGCGGCTACTTCGGCCTCGCGCAGGATGCGTTCGCGCTCCAGGGATTTGATCAGGCCATAGGCTGCATCGTCCGCCTCGCGTGCCGCCTGGCGAACCTTGTCGCGGTAGGCCTCGATCAGCTGCTGCAACCGCGCATCCTGCACGCGCACGTTGTTGCTGATCTGGCCGTGATCAAACAGATTCCAGCGCAGACTGGGGCCGCCGATCAAATCCAGATTACGGGGTGTGCCACTGAGTGTGTCGGTGGACCAGACGATGCTGCCCAGCAAGGTCAGCGACGGATAGAAATCGCTCTCGGCCACACCGATCAGCGCTGACTGGGCGGCGACATTAAGCTCGGCGGCGCGCACGTCGGGCCGACGCAGCAGCAGGTTGGCCGGTACATCTTGCAACACGGCACGGTCGACCAGCGGGATCAATCCCTCGTTCTCGAGCAGTTGCGGCAGTGCGCCGGGCGGCTGACCAATCAGCACCGCCAACGCATTGCGGGTTCGTTGCAACTGGTCTTCGAAGTTGGGGATGGTGCTCAACGTGCCCAGGTACTGGGTTCTGGCTTGTTGCAGGTCGAGTTCGGCAGTTTGGCCACTGTTGAAGAGCTTTTCGGTGATCTCGAAGTTGCGCTTTTGCTGTTTGGCGTTTTCCCGGGCGACACGCAAACGGGCTTCGGTGGTGCGCAGCGAAAAATAGGTATCGGCCACTTGCGCGCGCAGCAGTACGAGCACGTCTTCATAGTTGGCCTGGGCGGCGAAGTAGCTGGCATCGGACGACTCGATGGCGCGGCTGAAGCGGCCCCAGAAGTCCAGTTCCCAACCCACATCGAACCCCGCGCTGTGTTGCCAGAAATGGCTGTCCTGTGGGTTGATCCCGCCGGATTGCCTGCGATTAAAGTAAAGGCTGTCGACACTGGCTTGTTGCAATTGCGGGTAAAGACCACTTTGAGCAATGCCGAGTTGGGCGCGGGCTTCCATGACGCGCAAGCCGGCGATTTTGAGGCTGGAGTTGCGTGCATCCGACTCGGCAATCAAATGATTGAGGACCGGATCGGCGAAAACTTGCCACCACTGACGAATGTCCGGGTGCAGGCTGCGTTGGCTGGATTGCTCGAGGGCAGGGGTGCTCCAGTGTTTGACCCATTCTTCGCTGGGCGGCTGGAAGTCCGGCCCAAGTCGTACGCAGCCATTGAGGCCGAGTACGCCAAGCAGCACGAGCTGTCCTGGCCACTTCAGCAGGGTTGTACCTGGATGCATTACGCATTTCCCGACCAACAAAGATCACTGGAGCATAGCCGTCCAAATGGGCATACGGCTGCTACGCTTTTTTAAGCGCCATCAAATCTACTGTGATCTGTTAGAAAGGTACGACGATTATGAATAACACCCCAGGTGTTGTTGAACCCCATTCAGCCGGTTGGCGCTTTAAGTTGGGAATAGTCATTATCTGCTTGATGCTGGGCTCCTGGCTGTTGGTGCCTCTCGCAGCGGCAGCCGATGTGCCGGGTTCAAAGATCGCGGCACTGACTGGCGTGCTGTTCATCAGCAACAAAGTCCTGTTGATCATCGTTATTGCGGTGATGGGAAAAGCCGGATTCCAACAGTTAAAACGCAGCCTGTTCGGATATGTGTCCTCACTTGCACCTAGCACGGAAGTCGAAGTGGGCCCATTGCGTCACAGAATTGGCATCGTGATGTTCTTTGTGCCGCTGATTTCCTCCTTTCTTGAACCCTACATCGACAGCATTTGGCCAGGACTCAGACCCAACCTCTGGCAAGTTCAAGCGCTGGGTGACCTCATGCTGATCGGTAGCTTTTTTGTATTGGGGGGGAATTTCTGGGAGAAAGTGCGCGCCTTGTTTATCCGCACCGCTCGTGTCGCAAACACAAGTGCGGCGTGAATAACAATAGTGGGCGAGGGTAGTGAGTACTCGTGTGCTCAAGCTCTAATGGCTAGCTCTACTAAAGAGCTATTTAGCATAGTTATTATCAATTGCTAGAACATCCACAATAGAGCTGGTGTATTGGTGGCGCGCTATTTCAAAGGCTGGAGGGCTCAAACACCATGACTACCGACACCTTTGATAAACACATTCCCAGCGCTGAGGCTGTAATCGCAGCACTGAACCTGGAACCCCATATGGAAGGCGGTTTCTACCGCAGAACCTTTCAAACCGATCACCACGCGATGGTCGAGACCGCTGGGGGCCGGCGTTACCTGATGACATCCATTTACTACTTGCTGACCAAGGATTCGCCGATAGGTCATTTTCATCTGAACCAATCGGACATCGTGCAGATGCAATTCAGTACAGCCTGATTTTCCGGACGGCACATTAAAAACGGTTGTGATGGGCAGCGATGTAATCGCCGGACAATGTCTGCTGTTACATGTACCGGGTGGCGGCTGGAAAGCTTCGCAGCTTACAAATGGATTGGCGGGATACGGTCTGATCAGTGAAGCGGTTTCACCAGGGTTTGATTTTGCAGATATGGAGTTGGGCAGTCAGCAAAAGCTTAGCGAGCAATTTCCCGAAGAGGTGATTTTGATCGCTGCCAAATCTGCGTGCAACCGGGCTAATCTCGAAACATCTCGTTACGTGTAATGTATATTATGTTAAACGATGTGTCAGGACGGAACTTCTACCAAAGGTTCTTTCAAGCTACCAATCCCGATCCCTGTTCGAGCCAACCCAATACCCCGGCTCCAGCAATCGACGCTCGAAACGTCTGATCATGTAAGACCCACCCCGGGCAGCTTCGCTCAGAGTTCGTTGACAGGCACCCAGACCAAGCGTCAGCCGGTTACTGCTGCGGCGACAAATCCCCCTTCGATCCTGCTAACGATCTGTATCTACGGCTATCTCAACCGCATCAAGGCCGGCGCAGCGAACTTCGCCTACGGGGCATCGAAGGACTCTATAGATCTCAGAAATCACCTGCATCGTTGCGTCTTCGATCGTTCCTTCATTACGGCATAAAATCCAGCCGTGATCTGCAATCGCTCGCTCGAACGCCTTGGTACAAGCGACATGTTCTTCCAGCTTATGGATCACAGTACTGCTCAGCCCACGCCGTCGTGCCGCTGCCCTCGCCCATGAAATATCAGGGGCGGTGACCACCCCGACATGCAGGTCTGGCACTCGCACGTTTCGATCAATGTTCAACTGTAGAATCTCTGCAAACGGGACTATCCGGCGAAACGCGGCATCAGACGGGTACCAGCGATCGATCAAGATGATGCTGCCTGGTGGCTGTTTAGCCAGCACGTGCTGGGAAATCCAGGTACGGCTATCAGCAAAGCGCTCACAAACCTCCAACTCCAAATCCCGGGTGGGATCTCTGACGAGTTTGTTAACGAGGGCCATTGTTTCACCCCTATAGGGATCGCTTTTTTTCTCGCAAAGTCGGATCACCTTTTTGTTGTCTGCCCTCAGTACTTTCGTAACGGCCTCCAACAGTGTGGTTTTGCCGGCTCCCTTGGGCCCATCTAGAGAAACAAACAGCGAATGATTCATTCTTCAAACAACGATTGATATACGTTTTTTTGCCCGGCTCGTTCGCTGGAACCGCTTGGCGCGACTACGCAAATCGAGTGGAGGGACCTTATGAACAGACCTAGATGAACACTTTAACCGGGTTTCTGGCTAACGGGTCTCAAAATCCAGGGTTACAGCCGCTTATGAACATCGGTCATCGCCCATAAATGTGTCAGCGCGGAACTTTTATTAACTGTTCAATACCTCAATCCTGTGTCGACTTTTTCATAAACCGGTGACGTCCGAACGCCAGTTTCAGTTCACTCGGTTGCGCCCGCTGCGCTTGGCTAGATAGAGCGCATCATCGGCACGAGTCAGAAGGCTTTCCACATCGTCACCCGCTTTGGCGAGTGCGACACCAAGCGACGCAGTTACAGTGTCTAGCACCTCATCCGTGCCACGAACCTTGATCCGCAGCGCCTGAATTTTCAGGCGCAGTTGCTCAGCAAAAGTATGAGCACTGGTGAGATCAAAACACTCGTGCAGGACTACACAGAACTCTTCACCACCATAGCGTGCCGCCAGGGCCTGAGGCGGGATTGAGTTCCGTAACACCTGACCAACGTGCTCAAGTACGCGGTCACCCAAAGGATGGCCATACCGGTCATTGAACTGCTTGAAATGATCGATATCCAACATGACCAATGCCACCCCATGAGGAGAGTTGATCAACGCATGCTCCAGCAAGCGAGTGAAGGTAGCTCGGTTCAACACCTTAGTCAGCCCATCCAAAGATGCAGCCAGTTGGGCTCGCTCGAGCTTTTCTCTCAGACTCTTAATTTCATTTTGCGCTGAGTGCAGCTGGGAGAGGAAAAGCTCTTGCTGATTCTGCATGACCTGGGTGCTCTGTTGCAGCTCGCTCAGAATGGCGGGCAACCTGTGGTCGACTGGCTCCGCGAGCATTTCCATGCAATGGCCAAGACTGGTTTGAAAGTTGGCACTGCCATTCACGCTGCGCGAGACATTACGCTCCATGTCGTCAACCAGATTGATCGCTTGTTGTTGCCCTGCGCGCGCTTCCTCCAATTCGTCACGAATGATGTAGTCGCGAAAAAGCTTCGTAGCGGATTCTGGAGGGAAACAGTCGAAGTCTTTGACCACCCTGTCCAGATGGCGATTAAGCTCTGGCTCCTGACCTTTGCTGTAGGTGTACCAGAGAGCATAGTGCACGGGATTTGGTGGAATGTTGTGACGCACCATCAGTGGTACGGCCTGCTTCAGCAGAGCCGCCGCCTCGCGGGAGTCCTCTGGATACAGCGTTAGGGCAGTCGCACGCGTCTCTGATTGGCTCATAACGTCACTGTGGTTGGTTTTTATTGGCATATATGAAGTCGGGGGCAGCATATCCTTACGTACACCAAGCAGCCATACATAAGTCCATGAGCAAGACGTCTAGCGAGGCGACTGCGAGCGCGGACTATCCATCACCGTTAAGCCTCATAGTCGTAAACTCGCGGTCAAGGAGATAAGGCGTTTAATCACCTTTATCACATTGCCATTCTTACGTTCTAGCCGATCCAGCCATCGATACCCACGTAGAGGCCAACACCAATGATCAGCGCGCTGGAAATCGAAAAGGGATCGTAGCTTTGTACTCCCTCACTACCTGCGTTTCTGTCGATTACGGAATCATCTCAGGCATGTACCCAATTTGACACGATCGCCGTGTTGGAAGAAATTGATGATCCGCCACCTCTCTTCGACCTGAAATCTTTTGGCTGTATCTGCAGCCCAATTCTCGATGCGATCGATTGGATTTTCCCCAACCGGCAACTGACCAAGCCGATTACAGGGTGCCTGGTTTCCTAATAGGAGTGACAAATTGCTGACTCGTCCCGACAAAGACGCGCTACGTGCGATGCTGGAATCGCAAGTTCAAGAAAAGCTACAGCATGACCCTGACGCGGTAACGACTTATGCAGCACAGCCTGAACCCGAACGAAAGCCATACACCAGTAAGCCCACGGTTCAGGACAAGGCATTTCACAGGGAGCTCGATCAGATGCGTGCGGATGCTGAAGCCGGAGTGATACATAAATCAGTGCGCCCAATGGACGATGGTGAGTCTAGCCTTGCGCTCGATGATTACCCTGGCTTGAAAGAGGCAGGCTCTGCATCAAATCAGTGGTGATGTTTTGGCGGTAATCGGTACCTAGCCGCCCTCCTCTTATGCAGCCTGTCGACGCATGGTCAGGATGGCTGCTCCGAAGCAGATGAACGTCGACCCAACTACCCGGCTGACCCGCCGGGATAGCTCGGGGCGGGCCAATACGCCCTTGGCTCAAGAGACCAATGCGGCATACAGACTAAGAGACGTCACCGAGACCGATCACGCGAGCTTTATGGCTCCGCCCTGGATATCGTCACGCGCCATTCGTAAGTCAATAGCGTCCTGGTTGAGTCGGTGAATCATGTTGAGCAGCCGTTGGCGTAGCACTTCGTCTTGGAGCTGCTCTACTGCGCGCATCATATCGAGCGCCGCTACCTCATTGTTAGTGGCGACGGAGTCGAGTAGTTTGCGCATGCTTCTTGATGGTCGATTCATCTCCAACTCTCTGGATTTCAGTGACGCGAATCATATGGCCAGAATGTTTCGTAAGTATTTCAGCTGCACAAACTGGCTGGGATTTCCAGGAGCTTCCACCCACGTCTGACTAAAGTAATTTGGCTGACTCCCGTCAAGGTATGTCGCCATGTTATCGACTCTAGAACTACGCCACCTCGTAGAATAAGCCCGGAATCAGGCTCGGGCTGAGAGAGCTATTAGCCTGGACGCTAATACCCTATTCCCCCGCGTACGCTCTCCACTTTCCGGGCATAACGTTTGGACGCCTCAGTCACCAGACGCTTTCGCCCGTCGCGATCAATGCAACCTAGTTTTAGGTACACCTCTGCCCCGCTCCGACTGCGGCATCGCTCGCTAACTGGGCGAGCGTCAACAGAACGTTATCCTCTCTAAATCCCTCACAACCACTGATCAGTTAGTTCGGTTTTTTGACACTTCCCCGATATGTGGTCACAACTGTTGCGCTCCGTTAGGTCATAACACGGTAGCCGCCGATGGAATATTGGCATCTACCGAGGTTTTAGCCTGATACGGAGATAAACTCATGATTTTCGACGTACAAAATTTTGGCGCCAAAGGAGATGGCATCACAGACGACACGGCGGCGATACAAAGTGCGATTGATGCAGCGGCCGCTGCAGGCGGGGGGCAGGTGTATATGCCGACCGGCACTTATATCGTTTCGGGAGGTGAGGAACCCTCCGACGGCTGCCTGATGCTCAAGAGCAACGTCTATCTGTACGGCGACGGCATGGGCGAAACCACCGTCAAGGTGGCTGACGACTCCGACACCAAGATCACCGGTGTCATCCGCTCGGCCTATGGCGAAGAAACCCACGACTTTGGCGTCAGCAACCTCACCATCGACGGCAACCGTGACAACACCACGGGCAAGATCGACGGTTGGTTCAACGGCTACATTCCCGGCGAAGAAGGCTACGACTCCAACGTCACCCTCGACAGCGTCGAGATTAAGGATTGCTCCGGGTACGGTTTCGACCCCCACGAGCAGACCGTCAACATGGTCATCAAGAACAGCGTGTCCCACGGCAATGGCCTGGACGGCTTCGTTGCTGACTTCCTCAGCGACAGCACCTTCGAAAACAACGTCGCCTACGACAATGACCGCCACGGTTTCAACGTCGTTACCAGCACCCACGACTTCACGCTCACCAATAACGTCGCCTACAACAACGGCGGCAATGGCATCGTGGTGCAGCGCGGCAGCGAGAACATCCCCTCCCCCAGCAACATCACCATCACCGGTGGCGAGGTGTACGGCAACGGTGCCGAAGGGGTGCTGATCAAACTGTCCAGCGACGTGACCGTCAGCGGCGTCGATATCCACGACAACACCAGCGCCGGGATCCGCATCTACGGCAGCAACCACGTCGAGATCATCGACAACACGCTTAACAATAACTCCCTGGGCAACCCCGTACCGGAAATCATCATCCAGTCCTACGACGATACCCAGGGCGTGTCCGGCAAGTACTTCAACGGCAGCGACAACACGATCCAGGGCAACATCATCAGCGGCAGCAACCTGTCGACCTACGGTGTTGCAGAGCGCAATGAAGACGGCACCGATCGCAACGCCATTATTGGCAACACCATCAGTCACACCAGCAAGGGCGCCACACTGGTCTATGGTGACGGCAGCTACGTCAGCGCCACGGAGCCGATGACCACCGTGCAAGGTACGGCTGGCAACGACACCCTGCTGGGCAGCGCCGCCAGCGAGATTTTCTATGGTGGAGCCGGCAATGACACCATCAATGGCGGGGCCGGTGGCGACATTCTGGTGGGTGGTGCAGGCATCGACAAACTCACCGGCGGTACCGGTGCCGATACGTTCCGTTTCGTCGCTCAGTCCGACAGTTACCGCAACGCAACCACAAGCTTCGATGACACCATCACCGACTTCGACGTCACCCAGGACAAGATCGACCTCGCCGGCCTCGGCTTCACGGGCCTGGGCAATGGCCGTGGCGGCACCCTGCAGGTCAGCTACAGCGCCACCAACGACCGCACCTACATCAAGGACTACGATGCCGACGCCAGCGGCAATCGCTTCGAGTTGATTCTCTCGGGCAACCTGGCCAGTACCCTGACCGCTAGCAATTTCATCTTCAATCGTGTGGTCACCGGCACCAGCGGCAGCGATTCACTGTTGGGTAGTGATTCGGCCGACACCCTGCTCGGCCTGGCGGGTAACGACAGCCTCAGTGGCGGCGCGGGCGACGACAAGCTCGACGGCGGTGCCGGCATGGACACCCTCACAGGCGGTGCCGGAGCGGACATCTTTGTGTTCTCCAATCGCCTGGACAGTTACCGCAACTACAACACCGGCGGTGCCAACCTTGGCGACCTGATCACCGACTTCGATACCACCGCCGACAAAATCGACCTCTCGGCCATGGGTTTCACCGGCCTGGGGGATGGCAAGAACAACACCGTGTACGTGGTGCTCAACAGTGCCGGTACCAAGACTTACATCAAGTCCCTGACCGCCGACGCCAATGGCAACCGGTTCGAAGTGGTGCTGGACGGCAATTACCTCAACACGCTGACCAGCGCCAATTTCGTCTTTGCCGCTTCGCCAACGGTCAACCATGCGCCGGTGGTGGCAACGGCGTTGCTGGACCAGAACGCGACCGAAAACACCCCGTTCAACTACGCGGTTCCGGTCACCAGCTTCACTGATCCGGATAACGACAGCCTCAGCTACACCGCGACCCTGGCCGATGGCAGCGCCCTGCCCGCTTGGCTGAGTTTCAATGCCACTAACCTGACCTTCACCGGCACGCCGACCAGCACCGCGTCCGGCAATTACAACGTGCTGGTCAAGGCCACCGATCCTTCAGGTGCGTCAGTCAGCGACAGCTTCGCCCTGGCGGTGGCCGATGCGCCCGCCAACACCATCACCGGCACCAACAACGCCGAAACCCTCAACGGCACGGCGGGCGCAGACCTGATCCTCGGCCTCGGTGGCAACGACACAATCAAGGCCAGCACTGGCGCGGACACCGTCGACGGCGGCGCCGGACGCGATTCGCTGTACGGCGGCGACGGTGCCGACACCTTCCGCTACACCAACGTACTCGACAGCTACCGCGACTACGACACCGGCGGTGTCACGGCCACCGACACGATTTATGACTTCACCGTGGGCGTCGACAAGATCGATGTTTCGGGCTTGGGCTTTGTCGGGCTCGGCGATGGCAGCAATGGCACGTTGTACATGACCCTCAACGCGGCCGGCGACAAGACCTACGTCAAATCCGCCGAGGCCGACGCCGATGGCAATCGTTTTGAAATCGCCCTCAACGGCAACTACCTCAACACCCTGACCGCCAGCGATTTCGTGTTCGGCGAGCGCGCCCAGCAGGACATCCTCTACGTGCCCACCCTTGGCCAATCCAATGCGCGCCTGCTGCGCATGACGGAGGACGACAATCAGTCCGGCACCTCGATGCTGGTCAACGACCTGGACCGCTACACCCCCTATGACGTGCGCAGCCAGTTCACCGATGCCGATGGCAACGGCATCGACATCGCGGTGGGTGGCAGCACGGTCACCGGCCTGTCGACGCTCAGCACCGAGGAACTCAAGTTGTGCTGGTGGCTGACCGACACCAACCAACCCGGGGCTGCGCTGTTGCGCGCCGTGACGCTGCTGCGGGACCAGCTCACCGAACTGCAATCCATCAATAACGTCACCATGGGCATCATTTGGGGCCAGGGCGAGGAAGCCGCCCAGGAGATCGCCCGCGCCACGGACAAACCAGCGGCAGCAGCGGCCTACAAGGCTGCGACCCTGAAGGTGTTTGATTACCTGCATGCCCAACTCGGCAACTTCAGCGTGTACATGATGGAAACCGGTCACTACGAGCAGGACGCGGCGCGTGCCCGTGGTTATCCGGAAGACAAGATTGCCTCCATCGTCGAGGGGGTTGGCTATGTCCGCGCCGCCCAGGAAGCCATCGCCGCCGAGCGCGCCGACGTCAAGCTGGCGGTGGACTACACCGACCTCCCCTTGCGCCACGAAGTCGATCCGCAGGCGTATCCCGACGACGTCTGGCACCTGCATGAGGAGTCGGCGGAGATCGTCGGCCAGCGCCTGGCCGATTACATTGCCAGTGACCTTGGCTTCCAGGGCAACCCCAACGACAACAACAGCGTGCAGGACATTTTCGACAACGCTCAGAACATGATTTCCGGTACCGACCAGGCGGATACCCTGGTGGGCACTTTGGGCAACGACACACTGGATGGTCACCTGGGCGCCGACACCATGACCGGTGGCGATGGCAACGACATCTATGTGGTCGATAACGCGTCCGACCGCGTGGTGGAAACCAACACCTCGACCTCGCAGATCGATACGGTGCAGGCCTCGGTCAGCTGGACCCTGGGCACCAATCTCGAGAACCTGGTGCTCACCGGCGTGTCGGGCATCAACGGCACCGGCAATGAGCGGCACAACTTCATCACCGGCAATGCCGCCAATAACGTGCTCAATGGTGCCGCAGGGGGCGACAGCATGAGCGGCGGCGATGGCAACGACACCTACTATGTCGACAACGCCGACGACATCGTGATCGAGATCAACAGCAATGCGGCGCCTGGAGGGATCGACAGTGTGCACAGCAACCTGGCGGCTTATACCCTCAGCAACAACGTCGAGCATCTGTATATCGATAGCACTGGCGCCGCCAATGGCACGGGCAACGCGCTGGACAACACGCTGTTTGCCGGAGCCGGCAACAACGTGCTGGACGGGCGCGATGGCAATGACACGGTGTCTTTTGAACGCGCCCTGTCCGGGGTTACCGTAAACCTCTCGACGTCCGCACAACAAAACACCGTGGGTTCCGGGCTCGACACCTTGAAATTCTTCGAAAACCTGACGGGAAGCGCCTACGCCGACAGTCTGTCGGGCAACAGCGCCGCGAACATTCTGAACGGTGGTGCGGGCAACGATACGCTGGTGGGCGGTTCGGGCGATGACCGGCTTATCGGCGGTGCAGGCACCGACAACCTAACCGGCGGCACTGGCGCGGATACCTACGCGTTTGGTGCGTTGTCGGACATGGGCGTCGGGGCTTTGCGCGATGTGATCAGCGGTTTCAAGACCACCGAGGGTGATCATCTGGATCTTACCGGCCTGGACGCCAACCCGCTGACCGCCACCGTTGACGCCTTCACGTTCATCGGCAGCAACGCCTTCGACCCCGCCGTTGCCACCGGCCAACTGCGCTTTGCCGATGGCATTCTCTACGGCAGTGTCAACGCCGACGCCACCCCCGAGTTCGAATTCGAAATGGTGGGCGTCAAGGAGCTGCACGCCAGCGACTTTACAGCCTGACGTCTTATGGGAGCGAGCTTGCTCGCTCCCATAAGGGATTTGCAGTGCCCGAAAAACCAAAGACCACCACAGACCCAATGTGGCGAGGGGATTTATCCCCGTTGGGGTGCGAAGCAGCCCTGACATCTGCCGTCGCGGTGTGTCCGGCTGACTTCAATTGGCTTCTTTGGCGCCGCTACGCAGCGCAACGGGGATAAATCCCCTCGCCACGGCTCACTCCTCTTTGAAGGCCGCAAGCAAGCGTTCACGCAAAGGTTTCATCAGGTAATTCATCAAGGTGCGTTCCCCTGTCACCACCGTGACATCGGCGAGCATGCCGGGGCGCACAAGCAGGCCGGCAGCCTGCAGCGAAGCGACGGTGTCGGCGGGAATTTCGACCTTGGCGGAAAAGTACGGTTGGTGCGTCTGTTCATTGATCAACTGATCCGCCGACACCGTAGTCACCGTGCCGGTGACCGTCGGCGTATCTACCCGTTGCAGCGCGGTGAAATGCACATGCACCGGCAGACCCGGGCGCAACTTATTGGCCATCAGCGGCTCGAAACGCGCGGTGATCGCCATCGGCGCATCCAGCGGCACCACCTGCATCAGGGTTTGGCCGGCCTGCGCAACGCCCCCGACCGTATGAAGGCTCACGTCCATGATCTGCCCGGACACCGGCGCACGGATCGCACCGTTGTCGACTTCAAACTGCAAGGCACGAATCTGATCGGCATAACCTGCCGCCTCGGCAGAGACCTCGCTGAGCTGGGTTTCGGCGTCGCGGCGAAATTCCTGCTGCGCCTGCAAGGCCTTGAGCCGGCTTTCGTTGATCGCCTGGCGGGTCCTGCCGACATCGCCCACCCCGGAGGCAATCTGCCCGGCCAATTGGGCTGCGTTGCGCTCGGCCTCGAAGAGTTTGTTGCGCGGAACGTAGCCTTCACGGGCCAAATCACGCAGGCCTTCGAGTTCTTGTTGCTGAAAACGCATCTGCGCGTCGTAGTTGCGTTTGACGCCTTGGTAACCAAGCAATTGCTGCTGCAACGCCGCGGCTTCGTGTTCGATGATCTGCAAGCGGCTGCCCAGCTCTGCGCGGCGAGTCAGAAACAACTGGCTCTGCAAGGCCATGGCCGCTTTTACCCGCGGCTCGTCGGCATGTTCCAGCAGATCAGCAGGCCATTGGATCTCGGCTGAACCCAGGCGCTCGGCAATCAATCGCGCTTCGACGCTGCGATCGTTGAGCAACTTCCCCAGGGTCACGTCCAGTTGCGACTGCGCCTGCACCGTATTGAGCTGCACCAGCAACTGCCCCTGAGTGACGCGGTCGCCATCGCTGACCAACAGCTTTTCCACCACCCCACCGACCAACGACTGCACAGCCTTGCGTTCGCCCGCCACCACCACGGTGCCGCTGCCCACGACACCCTGGTCGAGCGGCGCCAGGCAGGCCCAGAGCAGGAAGCCGCCCAGCGTCAGGACCAGGAAACCCACACCATAGCGTGCCGCCCCCCCGGCGTCGGTACTGGCGCAGGGTAACGTTGTGGCGCCGCGCACGCTCAGCCGCTGCTCAGGGGTCAGATCATGCATCTTCGCCAGCCCCCCTGACCGCGGCCGGTCTAGGCCCCGGCATCAATGCCTTGAGCACCCGATCCCGTGGACCGAATGCTTGTTGAGTGCCGTCCTTGAGCACCAGGATGTAATCGACCACCGCCAGCACATTAGGTCGGTGGGTAATCAGCACCACGGTGCTGCCAGCAGCCTTGAGCGCACTGATGGCCTGGACCAGCGCCAGCTCTCCGGCTTCATCGAGGTTGGAGTTGGGCTCATCGAGCACAATCAGCGACGGGCGCCCATAGAGCGCGCGAGCCAGGCCGAGGCGTTGCTTTTGTCCGCCGGACAAGCCAAGCCCGCCGGGGCCCAGCGGCGTGTCGTAACCCTTGGGGAACCTCAGGATTATCTCGTGAATGCCGGCGTGACGCCCGGCGGCGATGATCTTGTCGGCGTCCTGCGCGCCGAAGCGGGCAATGTTGTCGGCCACACTGCCGTCGAACAGCTCGATGTCCTGCGGCAGGTATCCAAGGTGCGGGCCCAGGGCGTAGTGGGACCACTGACTGATCTCGGCGTCGTCCAGGCGCACCGACCCGCCCATCGCCGGCCATACCCCGACCATCGCCCTGGCCAGTGTTGATTTACCACTGGCGCTAGGGCCGACGACGGCGAGCACTTCACCTTTGGCCAGGCTGAAATTGATGCCACGCAGGATCGGTTGCGAGGCGCCGGGAGGGCCGACATACAACTGCTCCAGACGAACTGCGCCGGTGGGGGGTGGCAAAGGCATGCGCAGGCGCTCGCGCGGATGCTGGGCAAGCAGTTGGCTCAGGCGCTGGTAGCTCTGGCGGCCGGAGTTGAATTGCTTCCAAGAGCCAATGGCGATTTCCACGGGCGCCAGGGCACGCCCCAGCAGCAGCGACATCGCAATCATCATGCCCGCCGACAATTGGCCTTCAAGCACCAGCAACGCCCCCAGGCCCAGGGCCAGAGACTGTCCGGAGATGCGCACGAAACGGGTCATCGAAGTGATACGCGCGCCGCGGTCGCTGGCATGGGCCTGGGCGGCAATGATGCGTTGCTGCAGCAGGCTCCAACGCTGGCGTAAAGGCCCGAGCATGCCCAGGGCCTGGATGACTTCGGCGTTGTGCAACGTGCTGTTTACAAAGATCGACGACTGCACGCCCAGGCGATTGGCTTCGCCCAAGCGCGTGCGAGTCGCCAACTCGCCCCACAGCGCCAGGCCGATCAGCACCAAGGCCAGAACCAGCGTCAGCACGCCGAACCAGGGATGAAAGATGAACGCCACCAGCAGGAAGATTGGCAACCACGGCGCATCGAGCAAGGCGATCAGGCCCTGGCCCGTGATCAACTGCCGCAGCGTCGCCAGATCGGTGAGCACCTGCGCCGGGTTGGCGTTGTGCTCGCGCAGGCTGCGGGCGAAGGCAGCGTCGAAAATCCGCTCGCCCAAGGCATCGTCCAGCCCCGCGCTCATGCGAATCATCACCTCGCCGCGTACCCACTCGATCAGGGCGCTGAACATGAACAGTCCCAAGGCGATCAAGGTGAGCATGAACAAGGTGGCTTCGTTGCGGCTGGTGAGGACCCGGTCGTACACCTGCATCATGTAGAGCGACGGCACCAGCACCAGCAGGTTGATCACCCCACTGAACAGCGCCAGCGACCAGAACACCCGGCGATAGCTTAATAAAGCGGCATCAATGTCATGACGCGGATCGAGAAGCAAACCCATAGAGTGTCGCCCGCAAAAGGAAAAGTCGGTCCAAGACGCAGTCCATCGCGAGTTTTTTGCCCTAAGGCATTGGAGAAAACACTAAACGCAGCCTGATGTGCCACTATCAGCGACGATCCTCGTTGCGCTACAGCGCGCCAATTACTGACCACGCAACCACGGGTTAGTGCCGGTTCGACGGGCTGGGTTTCCATGTGGGTGACGGGCGGGAATGTTGCATTCCCCACTGTCGTCCAAAGTGACGAGCCAATACGCACAAACAAAAACGCCGCTCAAAGAGCGGCGTTTTTGCGTATGGAGCGGGAAACCCGGTTCAACTGTATGTTGCGAGCCTCAAGCGTTGCAGCTCCACGGACGGTCTCCATTCTCATCCTTGATGCGGGTCGGCAGGCCCATCACATCCAGCGCCTTGAGGAACGGCTCAGCCGCAAGCTCCTCGACGTTGGCCATGCGCTGCACGTCCCACTCGCCGCGGGCGACCAGCAAGGCGGCGGCCACGGGCGGCACGCCTGCGGTATAGGAAATGCCCTGGCTGTCAGTTTCCGCGTAAGCGTCTTCATGATCAGCCACGTTGTAGATGAACACCTCGCGCGGCTGGCCATCCTTGGTGCCCTTGACCAGATCGCCGATGCAGGTCTTGCCGGTGTAGCCAGGCGCCAGCGAGCTCGGATCAGGCAGCACGGCCTTGACCACCTTCAGCGGCACGACTTCCAGGCCCTCGGCGGTCTTGACCGGTTGCTCGGAGAGCAGGCCGAGGTTCCTGAGCACGGTGAACACATTGATGTAGTGCTCGCCGAAGCTCATCCAGAAACGCACGTTGGGCACGTCGAGGTTCTTCGACAGCGAGTGCACTTCATCGTGGCCGGTCAGGTACAGGTTCTGCGCGCCTACGACCGGCAGGTCGTCGGTGCGTTTGACTTCGAACATCGTGTTGCTGGTCCACTGACTGTTCTGCCAGCTCCACACTTGTCCGGTGAATTCGCGGAAGTTGATTTCCGGGTCGAAATTGGTGGCGAAATACTTGCCGTGGGAACCGGCGTTGACGTCGAGAATGTCGATCGAATCAATGCGGTCGAAATACTGTTGTTGCGCCAGTGCTGCATAGGCGTTGACCACACCCGGGTCGAAGCCCACGCCGAGAATGGCGGTAATGTTCTTCTCTTTGCACTCTTCGAGGTGGTTCCACTCGTAGTTGCCATACCAGGGCGGCGTCTCGCAGATTTTGCCCGGTTCTTCGTGAATGGCGGTGTCCAGATAGGCCACGCCGGTATCGATGCAGGCGCGCAGCACCGACATGTTGAGGAAGGCGGAACCGACGTTGATGACGATCTGCGATCCGGTTTCGCGGATCAGCGCCTTGGTCGCTTCCACATCCAGGGCGTTCAGCGAGAAGGCCTGGATTTCGGCGGGCACTTTGAGGCTGCCCTTGGCCTTGACGCTGTCGATGATGGCCTGGCACTTGGAGATGTTGCGCGACGCGATAGCAATACGACCGAGTTCATCGTTGTGCTGCGCGCACTTGTGGGCCACCACCTTGGCGACACCTCCTGCACCAATGATAAGCACGTTCTTCTTCAATTTTTCTCTCTCTCCTTCTCTGCCAGCTTACGAAAGGCTGGACATGTAGTCGTTGTAACCAAACTCACGAACCACCTCGACGGTACCGTCGAGTTGTTTCACTACGATGGACGGCATTTTCAGGCCGTTGAACCAGTTCTTCTTGACCATGGTGTAACCCGCTGCGTCGATGAACGACAGCCGATCACCGATGGCCAGCGGACGATCAAATTGATACTCACCGAAAATGTCTCCGGCCAGGCAGGATTTGCCGCACACCATGTACGTGTGCTCACCCTCGCTGGGCGCCAGCTTGGCATTCAGGCGATAGATCAGCAGATCGAGCATGTGGGCTTCGATCGAGCTGTCCACCACCGCCAGGTGCTTGCCGTTGTAGAGGGTGTCGAGCACGGTGACTTCCAGCGAAGCGCTCTGAGTGATGGCGGCTTCGCCCGGCTCCAGGTAAACCTGAACGCCGTATTTTTGCGAGAAGGTTTTGAGGCGTGCGCAGAACTCGTCCAGCGCGTAGCCTTCGCCAGTGAAATGGATACCGCCACCGAGGCTGACCCACTCGACCTTGTGCAGCAGGTCGCCGAAGCGTTCTTCGATGGTGCACAGCATCTGGTCGAACAGGCCGAAATCACCGTTCTCGCAGTTGTTGTGGAACATGAAGCCAGAGATCTGTTCGATGACCTGCTCGATCTTCACCGGGTCCCACTCGCCCAGACGGCTGAACGGCCGTGCAGGGTCGGCCAGCAGATAATCCGAGCTGCTCACCTGCGGATTGACCCGCAGACCGCGCACTTTGCCTGCTGAAGCCTCGGTGTAGCGCTGCAACTGGCCAATGGAGTTGAAGATGATCTTGTCGCAGTTCTCGAGCATCTCCTCGATCTCGTCGTCGGCCCAGGCCACGCTGTAGGCGTGGGTTTCGCCAGCGAACTTCTGCCGACCGAGCTTGAGCTCGTAGAGCGACGACGACGTGGTGCCGTCCATGTATTGCTGCATCAGGTCGAACACCGACCAAGTGGCGAAGCACTTGAGTGCCAGCAGGGCCTTGGCCCCGGACTGTTCGCGCACATAGGCGATCTTCTGCATGTTCGCCAGCAGCTTTTGTTTATCGATGAGGTAGTACGGCGTTTTGATCATTTCGAGGCGCCTCCGGCAAGGCCAGCCAAAAAAGGATGCGCATTGTGCCTTCACTCGCTACAGATCGAAAGAGCAGGAAGCCCTCTCCACGCGAATCGTGGCTCAATTTAAGTCCCAGGCACCTCGAAAAGTTTCACTGCCTGGTCTTCACGGTGACAAACATTTTAATGCGGTCGTGAATTTCCTGGAGAGCATGACGAAAAGGTTCATGTCTCTCGCTGGTCGTAGGGTCTTCAAAACTCCACACGATCACTTCGCCCGAGGATGGCATCCGAGCGGCCTCTTCGGACGATTTATCGCACAGAGTGATGACATAATCGAACGGCTGCCCCTCAAGCTCATCGATGGCTTTACTACGCAGTCCCGTGCGGTCTACACCAATATGATCGAGAGATTCCAAGGTGCGTGGGTCGATCTCACTGGCCTCGAGGCCAGCGCTGCAGGGTTCGAAGTGTACCGAGTCAGTGTGTCGCAGCAGTGCTTCTGCCATGAGTGAACGAACGTCATTTTTTGCGCAAACGAACAGCACTCGAAATTTTTCAGCCATGACTCTCTCCCCCAATCCCAGTCTGTTGAACCAGTAATCTTAGTCGACGGGTAGCCGCCCCGTTCAGGCCTGGCTTTCAAGCAAGTTGAACAGCTCCACGAATTGCCGGGTCAGCTTGTGTTGCGGTTCCAGATAGATCAGTGGCTTGCTGGCCTGGTGTGACTCACGCATCTTCACCGAACTCATCAGATACGCAGACAACACCGGCATGTTCTCGGCAATCAGCTCGTCGAGCAGTCGTTGCGGCAGTGCGTTGCGAGCCTGGAATTGGTTAACGACGATGCCCTCAACCTCCAGCCTCTCGTTATGATCACTTTTGATCTCCTCGATTTCTCTCAGCACACCGTAAATCGCCTGGCGAGAAAAGCTGTCGCAATCGAAAGGGATCAAACAGCGGTCAGCGGCAATCAGCGCCGAGACGCTGTAAAAATTCAGACCGGGCGGCGTATCCATATAGATCCGCTCATAGTCTTCATCGAGCCTGTCCAGCAGCTTGCTGAGTTTCTGGATTTTGTAGCGTGTCTCGAGCTTGGATTGCAGATCACTCAGCTCCGACGAGGCAGCGATCAAATGCAAGTTGTCGAAGCGGGTTTCATGGATATTGGCTTGAGCCTTCTTTGAGGCCGGGCCTGGGAACAGTGTCTGTTTGAAGAAGTCGGCGATCCCCAGGGGAATATCTTCGCCGCTGAGTCCGGTCAAATAGTGAGTAGCATTGGCTTGGGCATCCAGATCAATCAGCAAGGTGCGATAGCCCTCAAAGGCACTGATGGCCGCGAGGTTACACGCGATACTGGATTTCCCGACGCCCCCTTTTTGATTAAAAACCACACGTCTCATGAAATGTCCGAAAAATTAGCATAGGTGGACATCATGTCTTTCCCTGAGTTTTATAGCTTCAAGCACTGTAAAAGCTGTAACGATTCAACGTAAAGGTCCTTGCTCCGCAAAGTTGCTATGGGTTGATCAGTGATTACACATCAGACCATGAAGAACGCCGAACCTCAAACCAGGCTCGGAAGGCGTCATATGCGAGACACCAAACACCTTGAATGCCGCCAGCATGAGCACCAGACCTCCAGGCAAGATGCTCTGGCGATGGCTTTGCAAGCCCGCCAGCCGAAGCTGTTTGACATGTCCCACTTCAAGCAGGCGCAACGACAAGCGCAACAAGCCGCTGTAGGTGATGCCGCTTTCGCCAAAGTCGTTCAACCCGTTGGCCTTGAGAACTTTGGCCAGCATCCGTGCGGTGCCTGAAGAACCTATCACCTGCTGCCAACCCAACGCGCGATAACGACGCGCCACCTTTTCAAAGTGCAATGTGGCTACTCGCTCAGCCTCCAGGAGTGCCTGAGCCGTAATACAGCCGCCCTGAAAGTAACGCGCGCCGAAGGTGCCGCTGCCAATCGCAATACTTTCGGTCAACAAGGGCTGAGCGCCCTGCCCCAGAATCAGTTCAGTGGAGCCGCCACCGATATCCACGACCAGTCGCCTGCTCTGTGTACCCGGCACCGTATGAGCAACACCGGCGTACACCAGTCGGGCCTCTTCATGCCCAGAGATGACGTCAATCCGGAAACCCAGGTGCCGCTCCGCGCTGGCCAAAAACAGTTGAGCATTGTCGGCTTCGCGCACTGCACTGGTCGCTACCGCCCGCACACGTCCGGCCTCAAAACCGCGTAACTTTTTACCAAATCGTGCGAGCGCTTGCCATCCCCGATCCAACGCCAACTCGTCCAGTGCCCCGCCTTGAGACCCTTCCGCCAAACGGACAGGTTCACGCAAGGTTTTCACTTCCTGGATCACAAACCCCTGACGCTGTCTGACTGACTGGCCGATCATCATGCGAAACGCATTAGAACCAAGGTCAATGGCTGCAAATAGAGAGGCGTCTCCTTTCATGGGGGGATTCCTTGCAAGCTGAGCGCACTAGGCGGTTTGCGAGGATCTTGCCATGGGGTCGATGACGCTAAGATGACACCCTTAACCTTTACGAATAAGCAGACACCAGGATCGCGGGGCTTGAGGATGTGATCTTCAAAGGACGCAAAAAATATGTCATCGCGCTGTAACCTTCGACAGCAATACTCAGGCTATACAACGCGTGCTCGTTCTTGTGCTGCCACTTTAGGCGGCTTTTTTTTGCCTGATGATTTTGGCAGCAGTTTTGCCAACCCTACCAATTGGGTCTCGGCTTTTTCGAGAGCGGTCGCTGCGCAGCTCTGCCATATCTTTTCCAGCGGGCGCAGGTCGGATTCGTTCAGCGCCTTTTGGCACCACTGATAATGGTCATGCCATGAACCCAAAGCCGATTGCAGTGCCTTGAGAGAACTCGCCGCTTTACGCGAGAGAGGTGAAAGCTTGGGAAAAGCTTCCGTGAGGTAGCGCGTGCGCTTGACCAGGATTCTCAGCTCGTGCCGATCAAATTCAGTGTCATCCACGGCAGCATGCAGTCGATCAATCTGCTTTTTCAGTGCTTTTTCGATTTGAGGCTGTATGTGTTTTAGCCCGCCATTGACTTCCACTGATCGAAAGATGGAAGGCCATTCATCCAATTGAATGAACAAGTTCTTGAGGACTGGGCTTTTTAGAATCCTGGAGTAGTTAGACGTCAAGCGCGCTTTTCTGAGCTGAACCTGGGCAGGAAAACCCCTGCCCTCCAGTTCCTGAATCATCACCTCCAGATCCCGAGCGGGTGTAGTCAGCCTTCCCACTTCAGCTGCCGCGATGTTCAGAGTTGCCACCTCGGTCATGGAGCGCATCGGTCGGAGCAAACTCCTGATACGCCTCACGGCGATCCTGAGATCGTGCAACGCTTCGCTATCAGTCCGTGCCTCCAGCCGAGCACGGGCGTGATACAGAGCAACCTGAAGGGCCAGTATCTCAGCCACGAACTTGTCGACGAATGCCATTCGGTCATCTCGTTGAAACGGAATTGACACGAGCTTAGCAGAAGCATCGATCATCAATATTGACTCTCCTTGAGAGCTAACCGCGGCCGGTCATTGTCCCCAGGCTCCGTCACATCGCCGCGCTACTGATCCCGCCACAGATTCGCTACTATGTTTGACCGTCAGCTTTCCTTAATCTGGAGCCCGAATGCCTAATCAAAAGGACATCGCCGCCGAAAGCGGCGCACCGATGATTCCTGAACAGCGCCGTGAATTGATGCTGCGACAGTTGCGCAAGCATCAGGTGCTGAGCGTTCATCAGTTGATGGAAATGTTCGACTGTTCGCACATGACCATACGTCGCGATATCGCGCTGCTGGAGCAGGAAGGTCGTGCTTACTCGGTAACGGGTGGGGTGCGGATCGCCAGCCAGCTCCATAGTGAGCCCAGCCATCAGCTCAAGGCGGTGGTCGAGTTGCCACAGAAGCAATCCATGGCCAAGCTCGCCGCCCGGCTACTGCATGCCGATATGACGATCTACCTGGATGCGGGAACCAGCACGCTGGAAATCGTCCCTTACATCAAGGCGCTGTCCGGCATGACCGTGGTGACCAATGACTTCGGCATTGTCCAGGCGCTGATCGAAGCCCCCCATGTCACGGTGATTCATACCGGCGGGCAGCTGGATCACTCCAATCAATCGTGCGTGGGCGGCCTGGCGGTTGCCACCCTGCGCCAGGTCGTCACCGACATCGCGTTCATATCGACCAGCTCATGGGATTTGCGTCGCGGCCTCACCACGCCTTCGGCGCTGAAGGTGGAGGTGAAACAAGCCGCGATGCAATCGGCCTCGCAAGTGGTGCTGGTGGCCAGCAGTTCGAAATACGGCACATTCAGCATGTACAAGATTACCGGGCTCGAGCAGTTCGACATTATCCTCAGCGACGATGCATTGACCCCGGCCGCGGCTGATGGCATTCGCAAACAGGGAGTCGAACTGTTGCTGCCGTCTGACAATACCCCGGCCTGAAACAACGGGCTCTTGCCTCCAGCAGAGCCCGCCGCCCCTTCTCTGTTGCGCTTAGCGCGCCTTCCAGTCCCGCAACCATTGCAAGCCGGCAGACGTGTTGCCACGCGGCCGATATTCGCACCCTACCCAGCCGTCATAACCCAACTGGTCGATCAACTCGAACAGATAGGGATAGTTGACTTCTCCCAGGTCCGGTTCATGCCGGTCCGGCACGCCAGCGATCTGGATATGGCCGATTCCATCGAAGTCCCGACGCAGTTTGGTGGCTAGGTCGCCTTCAACGATTTGGCAGTGATAACAGTCGAACTGAACCTTCAGGTTACGGGCGCCCACTTCCTTGCAGATAGCCTGGGCCTGGTCCTGGCGGTTGAGGAAAAAGCCCGGCATGTCTCGTGTATTGATCGGTTCCAGCAGCACCGTGATACCGACCTTGGCCGCCCGGGCGGAGGAATAGGCGAGGTTCTCCAGGTACACGCCGTGATGCCGTGGGCGATCGCTTTCCGACGGCAACAGCCCAGCCATCACATGGATACGCGAATTGCCCAACACGCTGGCGTATTCCAGGGCGCGATCAAAACCGCTACGAAATTCACTCTCACGGCCCGGCAACGACACCGTGCCCCGCTCGCCCGCCGCCCAATCACCGGGCGGCGCGTTGAACAGTGCCTGCACCAGGCCGTTGTCGCTCAAGCGTTGCTTGAGTTCTTCAGCGCTGTAGTCGTAGGGGAACAGATACTCCACCGCTTCGAAACCATCGGCAGCCGCGGCGGCGAAGCGATCCAGAAACGCATGTTCCGGGTAGAGCATGCTGAGGTTGGCAGCAAAACGAGGCATGGTAGCTCCTGAAATTAAGAGTCAGACAAAGGGCCAGATCAGCAGGGTAATACAGAAACCCAAGGTGCCGAGCAGCGTGGTCAATACCGTCCAGGTGCGCAAGCCGTCGGCCACGTTCAGTCCGGACAACTTGGTGAAGATCCAGTAACCGGCGTCATTGATATGGGACATGGCCAACCCGCCACCACCCATGGCCAGGCACAGCAGCGCCATGTGATTCGCAGTGAGATCGAGGGTCGCAATCAGCGGACTGATGATGCCGGCAGTGGTCACCAGCGCCACTGTCGTCGAGCCCTGCACCGCGCGCAACAGCATGGTCAGCAGAAAGCCCAGCGCCAGCACCGGCAGACCGGTAGTGCGCAGCATATCGGAGACCACGGCGCCGATTCCGGTATCCACCAGCACCTTGCCAAACACCCCGCCGGCACCGGCAATCAGGATCACCATGGCCACACCGGGCAAGGCCGAGCCGATCACATCAGACACCTGAGTACGGCTCCAGCCCCGACGCGAACCCAGCAACCAGGCACACAGCAACGTGTCGATCAGCAGCGCCACCAACGGCGCGCCGAGCACGGTCATGATGCCGCGCAGGGTCGATTCGGCAGGCAGCAACGAGGTGGACAGCGTCCCCAGCAGAATCAGAATGATGGGGAGCAGGATCAGGCTGACGATCAAACCAAAACCCGGTGGCGGAGCCGGCGGCAACTTGGAAACGATGCTGCTGGTGGACTCTTCCAGGCCCATGTGCGACACGGCCACAGCCGCTCGCTCAGTGCTCTTGTCGTTGCCATTGGACCAGGCGGCCAGATCTTCGTTGGTGACATGCGGGCCATAGACCTCGGCACGAATATCGTCGGTCATCGGGTACACCCGACGGGTCATGCGCCCGGCCACGCGGTAGCCGACATAGCAAAGGAACGCAGTGATCGGCAGACCGAACATAAGCACCCGACCCAGGTCCGCGCCCAATTGACTGGCAGCGGCCACGGCGCCCGGGTGTGGCGGTAGAAAGGCATGTACGGTCAACAAGGCCGCGCACATCGGCAGTGCGAAGACCAACAACGGCTTACGCGCACTGCGTGCAATACCATAAGCCAGCGGCATCAGGATGATCACGCCGACCTCGAAGAACACCGGCACCCCGACCATGAACCCGGCAATCGTCAGCGCCAGCGGTGTACGCCGGTTGCCGAAACGAGTAATCAGGGTCTTGGCCAGCGCCTCGGCACCGCCGGAGAGTTCGATGATCCGCCCGATCATCGCGCCCAGGGCAATGATGATCGCGATATGACCCAGGGTCTTGCCCATGCCGCCTTCGATGGTCGCCACCAGATCGGCCGGTTTCACCCCGGCCACCAGCGCCACCAGAATGCTCACCAGCATCAACGCTACGAAGGGCTGAAACTTGTACTTGAGCACCAGGAACAACAACAGCGCGATGCCCACGCCTGCGGTAATCATCAGGATTAACGGGCTCATTTCAGAACCCCTCCACGCCGGGTAAACGAAACGGTTCTGCCACTGAATCTGAAAATGCCGCAGTGAAGGTGAGTCATGCTTGGATTTCCTGTTGTTATTGTTTTTTCAGGCAAGCCGGGTCCGTCGAGAGTCGCTGCGCGTCTCATGTACAGGGCCTGCTGTATCGATTTGTCGTGTTAAGCCAACGCTTTACCAGGTTGCGCCGAAGGTCTCTCGCAACTCGTCCAAAGCCGCCTGGTCGAGAGGCTCCGGTTTGGGGTGGCTCATCAGCCAGAGCCGCGCAGTTTCCTCAAGCTCCTCCAAGGCGTAACTGGCCCTGGATACCGAACTTTCCCAGACCACCGGGCCAAGCCGTTCGAGCATCACGCCGCGAACGCTATTAGCCAGCTGCGCGACTTGCTCGGCAACCTTCGGCGAACCGGGTCTCTGGTAGCCAATCAACGGGATATGCCCGACTTTCATGACCTGATACGGCGTCAGCGGCGGCAGGATGTTGTCCGCCTGCCAGACACCGGCCAACGTCAACGCCACCAGATGGGTGGAATGGGTATGCACCACGCCGCCGACACTCGGGTTGCGGTCGTAGACTTGGCGGTGCAGCGCCAAGGTCTTTGAAGGCTTGTCACCGGACACCCATTCGCCCGCCAGGTTGACCTTGGCGATGGTCGCCGGATCGAGGCGCCCGAGGCAGACATCGGTCGGCGTGATCAACCAACCGTCGTCCAGGCGCGCGCTGATATTGCCGGCGCTGCCGACGGTGTAACCGCGTTGGTAAAGGCTATGGCCAACCTCGCAGATTTCTTCACGCAGGGCGCTTTCGTTACTCATTGCGCACCTCCCGCGAGTTGGTTCAAGGCTTTGCTGAAGAAGTCACGACTACCGAAGTTGCCCGATTTGAGTGCCAGCGCCAACGGTTCGTCAGTACTGCTGACGGTCGCCGGCACACCCGGATCAATCTGCGCGCCGATCTGCAGCAGCTGTACGCCCAACGCCTGAACCACAGCGCCCGACGTTTCTCCGCCGGCAATCACGAAGCGGCGCACACCGCTCTGGCGCAGACCTTGGGCAATTTCGCCAAAGGCGTTTTCCACCAGACTGCCAGCCTGCTCGACACCCAGTTGCTGTTGCACCGACTTGACCTCATCCGGTGAGCTGGTGGCGTAGATCAATACGGTTTGTTCGTTATCACGGGCGAAGGTCAAGGCTTGCGCCACCACCGGTTCACCCGCAGCCAAGGCCAACGGATCAATCCGCAAGGCGGGCCGCCCGGCTTCGAGCCAGGCCGCCACTTGTCCATTGGTGGCGATCGAAGCACTGCCGGCCAACACCACTTCCCCGCCGAATACCGCGGGGAGTTTCGAGGCATCGAGGTCGCGCAGCTTGCCGGCGCGACGGAAATTTTCCGGTAAACCCAGGGCCAGCCCCGAACCACCCGTCAACAACGGCAGATCGGCACAGGCGGCACCGAGGGTGTACAGATCGCTGTCCGACAAGGCATCAGCGATGGCCATGCCGACACCTTCAGCCCTCAGCTCTGCGATCCGCGCACGCACCGACTCAGTGCCGCGGGCAATGGTGTCGTAGCGCAACAGGCCGACATTCAGACGGGTCTGCGATTGCAGCACCCGAACCAGGTTGGCATCAGTCATCGGCGTCAGCGGGTGATGCTGCATGCCCGACTCGCTGAGCAGTTGATCCTGCACAAACAAGTGGCCGCGAAAGATTGTCCGGCCATTTTCTGGGAACGCCGGACAGGCCAGGGTGAAGTCGCTACCCAGTGCGGCCAGCAGCGCTTCGCTGACCTGGCCGATGTTGCCGGCCGCGGTGGAGTCGAACGTCGAGCAGTATTTGAAGAAGATCTGCTCGCAGCCTTGTTCGCGCAGCCAGGCCAGTGCGGCGAGGGACTGTTCGACCGCGTCGGCGACAGGAATGGTGCGCGACTTCAGGGCAATGACGATCGCATCGGCATCAAGCCCGGCGGCTACGTCTGCGCTCGGGATACCGATGCTTTGCACGGTACGCATTCCGCCGCGCACCAGCATGTTGGCAAGGTCCGTGGCACCGGTGAAATCGTCGGCGATGCAGCCCAGCAGCGGGCGTGCGGTGGAGGTAGTCATGGGGTGTTCCTCAAACGGGCTCGGGCTTCAAACGGACTGGGGCTTGGCAGTCGGCAATTCGATGCCCGGGAAAATCTTGATCACCGCCGAGTCGTCTTCACGACCGAAACCGGCACTGGACGCTTGCATGAACATCTGGTGAGCGGTGGCCGACAGCGGCAGTGGGAATTTGCTGGCCCGGGCGGTATCCAGCACCAGGCCCAGGTCCTTGACGAAAATATCCACCGCGGACAACGGCGTGTAGTCAGCCTTGAGAATGTGCGGTACGCGGTTTTCGAACATCCAGGAATTACCGGCGCTATGGGTGATCACCTCATAGAGCGCATCGGCATCGACCCCTTCACGCAGGCCCAGCGCCATGGCTTCAGCAGAGGCGGCAATATGCACCCCGGCGAGGAGTTGGTTGATGATCTTGACCTTCGACCCCAGGCCATGAACGTCACCCAGGCGATAAACCTTGCCGGCCATGCCCGCCAGGATTGACTCAGCCTTGGTATAGGCGTCGGCCGGCCCCGAAGTCATCATGGTCATCTCGCCAGCGGCGGCCTTGGCGGCACCGCCTGAAATCGGTGCATCCAGATACAGCAGGCCCAACGCGGCCAGGCGCTGGCCCAGATCCACCGCGTAAGTCGGGGCTACAGTGGCGCAGCCGATCACCAGACTGCCCGGCCGCAGTGCGGCCACGGCACCACCCTCACCAAACAGTACGGTTTCGGTCTGCTCGGCGTTGACCACCACGGTCACTATCACGTCGCACTCAGCGGCCATGTGCGACGGCGAAGAGCAAGCCACACCGCCCTCCCCGGCAAACTGTTCAGTCACCGCAGCCCGCACATCACAGGCATGCACATTGAAACCGCTGCGCAACAACGAGCGAGCAATGCCCAGGCCCATCGCGCCCAGACCGACAACACCGACATTCTTGTTATTCATGGGGTACTCCAGAGGAAAGCAGCGACTAGACGGTGGTCGCGTTGTAAATAGAGGTGTTCTCAGGTTGTCATACCGGCCGAGGAAGATCATCTACCAATGATCAGATTATGTGAAGTATTTTTTATTTATAACATTTTTTAACATGCCCTGCGGATCCTCGGTAATCCCATACGTGATCTGTAGCAGCTGTCGAGCTTGCGAGGCTGCGTCCGGCTGCGTCCGGCTGCGCAGCAGTCGTAAACCCTGAGCGTGCGGTTTTCCTGATACACCGCATTGCCTGATTTCACGACTGCTGCGCAGCCGGACGCAGCCTCGCAAGCTCGACAGCTGCTACAGAGCCGAGCGCAGGCTTCGACAGCTGCTACAAGGCATGCGTTTCTGCGCCCGACGGTGTGGCAAGTTTTGAGCACTGACTTACACTGCGATACACCCAATGCGAACGAATCAATGTTCAACAGATCGATAGGTTCCATGGCAATCCGGGGATCACGTAATGATCTGGGTGAAGCCAACATGAAAACGGTCACGACCCTTTTCACCTGTCTGCTCGCTGCCAGCGTTTGCGCGGCGACGAGCACCTGCGCAAATGCTGCGTCGTTCAAGACCAGCTTCGACTGCGCCACGGCAAGGGCATCCGTCGAAAAGCTTATCTGTCGCGATTCGCAGCTGGCACAGATGGATATCGAATTGACGCGTCTTTATCGCCTGGCGCTCACAGATGAACGTTCAGTACCGCGGCCAGACAAGATCTTGATCGACCAGCAGTTCTGGATCGACTCCCGTAATCAGTGTGCGTCCACGCCTGAGCCCAAGGCGTGCACGATCCGAAGTTATGCCGAGCGCGCGCACCAGCTACGCCAAGGCTCGGCCATTGTGAGAACCAAGGATCCAGACAGGCTTACTGAAGGCCCCCTGGCTTTTCGTTGTACTGGGTTTAACGCACTGATTGCCGCCACCTTCTTTAATACGCAGCCGGGTGTCGTGTACCTGAAATGGGCGAACACCTCGATCACCCTGAGCCAGGTGCCGAGTGATTCGGGAACCCAATACATTGGCAAGGATTCCCAGGGGAACTACCGCTTCTGGCAAGACGGCAACGGGGTCATTTTCCAGAAGCCAGGCTCAGGGGCAATGAGTTGTACGGCCGAGCCGGTCAGCTGATTTCTCTGGGGCAAGTCCGGAAAATCAAGCGCCGCTATTCCGATATTTCAGCCGCGACACTTTTGTAGCGTGGCGAGGGGATTTATCCCCGTTCGGCTGCGAAGCAGTCGTAATCCATTGGACGCGGTGTGACTGGAAAAAAAGGGGCCGCTTCGCAGCCTAACGGGGATAAATCCCCTCGCCACAGCCTCGCAGGCTCGGCTGCTACAGATCGCGTTACGGCTTAACTGACTGGCATTAGGCAGAGCGCCGGCCCTCTCTCACGTACTCGGCGATTTATGCCACGGATAGCCTTTCGCACTGAGTTCAAAGGCGTATTCGAATAAGCGCTTCATGTACTCGCCATCGAATTTTTGAAGGCGAGAAACGTGAAAATCGGAGCCGATGTACGCCAGATTGAAGTCCGCGCCATCCTGCTGTGCAATTCGGTAAATTCGATCCAGATCGCTGATCCCCTGAGTCTGGATCAATGCGCTGATGGCGCGTCCGCCGATGCTCAAGGTGCGGCGCTTGGTTCCAGACCACTGCAGCTCCAGTTTGCCGTTGCGAATGACATAGAAATGCCGCTCATCACGCAAACGCGCCCCGGTCACGCGGTTCAGCGCCATCACGGTGCCGGGTGGGTAAAGGAACACCTGAGTCAGGACGCCTCCGTCCACGTGCATTTCCTGAAACTGTTGACCGTCAACCTCCACGTCGATCATGACGGGTGAGACGGCGCCGGGAATACTCATCGACGCGATCATGATGTTGCGAAACAGGTCGAGCGCGCCCGGTGCCTGGCTGGAGGCAATAGCGCCCATGTTCCAGGTGACCGGGCGTCCTGAATCAAGGTCGGTGGTACCGATCATCAGCAGTCGTCCTTTGGCGTATTCCGACGCGATCGCCGCAAGGACCTCGGCAGTGATGTGCTGTGCAATCAGCCGCGACAGTGGCTTGCTATGCGCCATACCATCGCTGGCAAGACGGGTCAGCATGTTGCGCGGATGGAAAATGTCTTTTGGACCGACTGCATTGCAGATACCCAGAATGACACCGTCGTACTGGGGCCCCAGGTAGGCGAACGGGGCGACCAGGGCGCCAGCGCTAATGCCGGTGACGACTTTGAACACAGGTCGAGTCCCATGCAGGGTCCATCCCGCAATGATGCCCCCCGCGAATGTGCCTGCATCACCGCCCCCCGAAACGGCCAGCATGCTTGCCAGCGGCAGGGTGTCGTTGGGCAGCCCTGCGCTGGTGAGCGCCTCGGCTTCTCGAAGGTTGGCCTGACTCACATCCCGAATGAACGGCGTCAGATCTTGATCCAGCCAGTAGCGGGCATCTGGAATGCCAGGGATGAGCGCTTTTTCCGTTAACGTTGGCGGCACCGCATCTCGGCGTTGCAGGCACGCTTGACGCAACATGTTCAGCGTTGAGGCGCTAGGCCTGAGCAGGAATGTTTTCAAAACGCCTCCTCCGACCCCTGCAATCGACAAAGAACGCGCTCAATGCAACGGCAAGACGCCTTGCCGATCACGCACGCTCCACACACCCATGACTACTTTCTCAATCAGGCGCCGGTCTTCTGAAGACCAGCAGTTTGCCGGTGGCTCGCTGCACGACCTTGTCATTCTGATTGAGTGTTTCCATGAACAAGGTCACCACGCCCCGGTCCGGCTTGGAGCTGGACGGCTCGATAGCCTGCACGGTGCATTGCAGACGCAACAGATCGTCCGGGTAGGTCGGCGTCGGCCAGCTCAACTCGATACCCAAGCCAATGATCCCGTCTGCCAATGGCACGCTTTCCACCAGCAGCTTCATGGTCAGGGCTGCGGTGTTCCAGCCACTGGCCGCCAGACCACGGAACAGGCTCAGCTCGGCGAGTTCAGGGTCGAGGTGAAATGGTTGCGGGTCGAACTCCTGGGCAAAGGCCAGCATTGACGCTCGATGGACACGTAGGCTGTCGCTTTCGAACTGCTGACCCAGGCTCAGGTCATCGAGGTAGAGTTTTTCCCAGGAATGGATGGTCATGATTCAACCCCTCTAGGCGTAGCTGATGTCGCTGAGGTCGATAGCCACCAACAAGGCATCCTTGTCCGGTTGCCCGTCCGCGCCGCGCCGATAGGCTCGCCGTTTTCCCTCTTGCCAGGGCTCGACTTCCTCGGTCAGGACACCCGGCGAGGTGAACAGGAAAGGCATGGTCAGGTAGGACCAGAGCGCGTAACCGTTGAAGTACGCCCGGTGCAATGGATCCCAAGGGGTTGTTTCCCGGTGACTGCGAAAGGATTCCCGGGGCGCTGATCGCTCGGCAATCACCTTGCCCTCGGTGGTTTCGATGGCGATGCGGTCCGGCGTGTAGGCCGTCCGTTGATCAGGCCCACCGAATGGCAACACCGAAGCTCGCTGTTCATGCAGCCAAACGGTCATCTGACGGGGAGCGCTGTCCTGCGTCAGCCCTTTCATGCCCCACAGCGAGCCGCCGGTCACGAGCGTGGCGCGAACTTTACTGAAGTGGTTCCAGCGTTCCAGACCACCATGGGCGATCAGCACCTGGTCCAGCAGTTGATGTTTCTGTGCAGTCATGGCGGCAGCCCTGCTCGTCAGGGCGAATGGCCTGAACACCTTTCATGCTAGCGCAAGCCCGGGCAGTCATAACGTCCGCGGGACGTCCGGTCTGTTCTGCGGCTGATCCTCCACCCATTGCCAGAACAACTGATAGCCGACCGCAAGCACCACCGGGCCGATGAACAGACCGAGGATGCCGCTGGTGACCATGCCACCCAGTGCACCGATCAGCACCACCGGCATCGGCACATCGACACCGCGCCCCAGCAGCAAGGGCTTGAGTACGTTATCCACCAGGCCGGCAACGAACACATAAATGGCGAAGATGATGGTCGCCGTGCTGGCCCCTTCGGTGGCGAACACAAAAGCAATCACGGGCAGCGTAATCAGCGTCGCCGGCAATTGCATGATGCCGAGCAACAATACCGCCAAGGCAAGCAGCCCGGCACCGGGGACGCCCATGAGCACGAATCCGATGCCCACCAGCAGCATCTGGATGAAAGCGATGCCGACCACCCCCAGCGCGACCGCACGGATCGTTGCGGTGCACAGTTCGGCGATTTTCGGCCCCTTGCCCGGATCGCTGACGCGTGAAGCGATCTGTACCGCACTGCGCCTGCCGCTCTCGCCATAGGCCATGAAAATGCCGGCGATGATCAATGCAAAGATAAAGGTGAGGAACCCCATGCCGACGCCAGCCAGTTTGCCCAGGAAACTCATGCTGAAATGTTTTATCTCTGGCAGGTACTTCGCTGCCAGGTCGGGAAGATCGGTTGAGGCCTGCAGCCATAAAGCAGAGAGACGCTTGCCCACTAACGGCCAGTCAGCGACTGAGTCAGCGGGTGGCGGAATATGGAAGCTGCCGTCCTTGACGGTGGTCATGGCGTGCTCGACCGAATCGGCAATCGAGGTGACCAACAGATAGATCGGCACCATGAGCACAACGATAGCAATCAGCACAATCAGCGTCGCAATGTGGCCGTCTTTCTGACCCAGCGACCCCTTGAGCCGCTCTTGCAATGGATAAAGTGTGATCGCCAGGATCAGCGACCACAGCATGAGGTCGCGGAACGGGCTGAAGATCTCAAAGCAGAACAGCACGAGTACGGCAATCAACCCGGCACGGATCAAAACATCGAGCAGACTGCGAGTGAACGCCTTCTCGGAGCTGGATGTGGGCACCATTGCTGCCTCCTTGCAGATCGCTGCAGAGGAATGGGATCGGTTAGCCCAGCATAGACGTTCAGTTGGATAAGTGAGTGGATGGGTTGAAAGCGAAGCGTTGATTGGGTGATTCTGGATTTTGTGTCTGGCTCAGGATCCACCCCTCACCCTAACCCTCTCCCCAGAGGGTAGAGGGGACTGACCGAGTTGTTCTTAGAGTTACATCGACCTGAAATATCAAGGTGAACGCAGGCTTTGAAAAGCGTGGAGATCGGCTCCCTTTCCCCCTCTCCCCACTGGGGAGAGGGCTGGGGTGAGGGGTGGATTCATCTGATACCCCTCCTACCCTTGCGCAACTCACCGCAGCTTCAGCGGATCAACCAGTTCAGCAGCGATCGCCATCCCCACCAAATCCGGCAAGGTATTGGCCTGCATGCGTTTCATCACCCGCGAGCGATACAGATCGACGGTTTTTGCGCTCACGCCCAGTTGCTCAGCGATCTCACGGGTGGTGTAACCCTGAACCAGCGGCAGCAAGACATCGCGCTCCCGTGGGGTCAGTGTCAGCAAACGTGCCTGCAAGGCTTCATGACCCTGATTGCCCGTGCGGTTTGCCGCGCAGTTGCTGAGCGCCTGTTGCACGCTGTCCAGCAGCAATTGCTCGTTATAGGGCTTCTCGATGAAGTCATGGGCGCCCGCCTTGAAGGCGCGAACCACGATCGGCACATCCGCGTGCCCGCTGACGAAGATGATCGGCAAGTTCAGCTCACGTGTGCGCATTTCTTCCTGCACGTTCAAACCGCCCATGCCGGGCATGCGAACATCGAGCAGCACGCAGGCATCGAGCGTGGCATCACAAGCACTGAGAAACTCCACGCCACTGGTAAATGGCAAGGCCTTGAGCCCTACCGATTCCAATAACCAGACCGTTGAGTCGAGCATGCCTTGATCGTCGTCGACCACATACACCACGTGCTCCGTCACACCTGCCATTACGTTATTCCTGTTGTTGTTTTGTTGGGCCGGCCAGCGGCAAACGGCAGCACATCAGCAGCCCGACAGGTTGGCGTCGGGCCTGCAATTCGCCACCGAAGCCTTCGATGATGCTGCGGCTCATGGACAAGCCAAGTCCCAGGCCATCGGCCTTGCTGGTATAGAACGGGGTAAATATCTGCTCCAGTTCGGGCTCGCTGACGCCCGGTCCCTGGTCTTGCACACTGATTTCCACGGTTGCACCACCGCCCTGCCCCGCAGCCATCACAATCAGTGACGGCTGCCCCGGATGTTGTTCGCGGTTGGCATCGATGGCATTGCGCAACAGATTGAGCAGCACCTGCTCCAGCAGTACCCGGTCGGCATAAATCGGCGGCAGATTATCCGGTAGGCGATCCTCGATTGTCACTTGGCAATTGCTCGCTTCCCAGGCACACAAACGCACGGCCTCGCGGGCGACGTCGGTGAAATTCAGGGCTTGCATCCGGCGTTGTCCCTTGCGCAGAAACGCGCGCAAACGTCTGATCACTTCTGAAGCATGCGTGGCGTGATGGGTAATGCGCTCCAGCCCTTGCGCTACTCGGGCGGCGGCCTGGGGATTGGAATCCAGCGTCTGTAAATAGCGCTGGCTGGCATTGGCGTAATTGACCACCGCCGCCAACGGTTGGTTGATTTCGTGAGCGATGCCCGAGGCCAACTCACCCAGGGTGACCAACCGCGCGGTGTGCGCCAATTCATCCTGATGGCGGCGCTGTTGCACCTCACGCAGCTCTCGCTCGGTCATGTCCCGCGCCACCAAGGAGTAATAGCGCTCGCCGCCGGCCGAACGGTGCGCCAGCAGCACCAGCGACACCGGCACGGAAGTACCGCCTCCCGGTGGCTGCAACCGCGCATCGGTGCTCCAGACACCGTCGCGCTCGGCGCTGCTCCAGCCATCACGCTGCAGACGTGCCAGGTCAGCGCTGGCGAACAATTGCGCCAGGGCTGGCATCGGTTGTTGCTCGTCGATCCCGAGAATGCGCCGCGCCGCTGGATTGAGGTAAGTGACTTGCCCCTCGGGGTCGATGAACAACACCGGATCGGTGTTGGCTTCCACGACCTCCGCCAGGCGCCGCTTGTTCTCTTCGGCTTGCACCCGGGCGGTAATGTCCCGGGACACGCTGACCACTTCGACCACCGTCCCGGTGTAGGTCTCACGAATCGCCCGGCTCGCGGTTTCAAACCACAGGTAATGCCCGTCTCGATGACGAATGCGATACGTCATTGTGTGATAACCGTCCTGCTCCAGGGCATCCCGCGCGCGCTGCACCAGGCTGGCCAGGTCCTGACCATGGAACAAGCCCTGGGCCATTTGCCCGCGCAACTCCTCCGGCCAGTAGCCGAGCAATGTCCAGGACGCGGGCGAGGCATCGAGAAAGCGCCCGTCGGGTGTATGCCTGGAAATCAGGTCGGTGGTGTTTTCGATGATCAGCCGGTACAACCGCCGTGCCGTGGCCGCTTCACGCTCGGCCAGCACTTGTGCCGTGGCATCGCGGCAACGGGCGAGCACGCGGTTGTCCTGGGGATCGGGGATAAACGTCCAGATCAGAATCTGCGCTTGGAATTGGGCTTCGACCCCTTCGATGGCGCGTTGCTGGTCGAGGCAGGCACGGACCAGCACCCGGTGATTCACCGGCAAAAAGCCCAGCACATCGGTCAGCGGCTTTTCGGCGAGCAGTGCCAACAGCGCGGCATTGAATTCCAGCGGCCGGCCCTGCGCATCGAGCAACAGACTCGGTTGCGGATCGTGACCCAACAGCGGCGAGCCCCGCAGCATGCCGTTGACGCTGCTCAGCAAGGTCGTCAGCAAGTCTTGCACCCAACCCAGCCAATCAAGGCTCACGCCCTCGCACACTTCCACCAGCAACAACCCCGGCTGCCCCGGTTGCAAGGCCAGATCAAACACCTGGCCATGGCTGATAGCCGCCCGGCGCAGTCGCCCGGCCAACCAGCAATCGAGTTGACGTACTTGAGCCAGGTCCAGCCGCCCCGCCTCGACCAGCCGATCAAACAGCCGCTGATCGCTGGCCAGCGAAGGGTCGCCCAGCCCCGGCGGAAAATGCTGGGCGGCGCCCTCGTGGCTGTAAATCCGCGCATTGGCTTGCCAACTCAGATAAACCGCCCGGCGCACCTCGGGGCAATCCTGCAGCGCACGGCACAACGCATCGGCCCGGGCGGCCAGAGACACACCCTCGCGCTGCAGGCGCAACCAGCTGTGCAATCGAACGGGGGTCAGGGTCATCACAGGTCCGCTTCGTTGGGGAAGCCAAGGATATACCGGCCTTGGCGGTGTGACTGTATTCATTTAGACCTGGCAGAATCAAATATAGTACATATCCTATATGACGTAGGTTGTACTTCCATATCTGTAGCTGAATGTTATATAAAGCAGACCTGACATAAAAGGGGACCCAGCGGCTACGCTGCAAGGTCACCCATAGAGCTAACAATCAGCCACCGAGTACCCGTACATGTCGATTTATGAACAAGGGCTAAGCCCTGCGGCTGTCAATCATATTGCCTTGTCTCCGCTCAGCTTCATCGAGCGTACCGCCAGCGTTTATCCAGACTACCCCGCCGTCATCCATGGCTCTATCCGCCGCACTTGGGCGCAGACCTACACCCGTTGCCGGCGCCTGGCTTCGGCACTGGCCGGTCGCGGCATCGGCAAGAACGACACGGTGGCGGTGATGCTGCCCAACATTCCCGAGATGCTTGAAGTGCATTTCGGCGTGCCGATGATTGGTGCCGTGCTCAACCCGCTCAACGTGCGTCTGGATGCCGAAGCCATTGCGTTCATGCTGCAGCATGGCGAAGCCAAGGTGCTGATTACCGACCGCGAGTTCCATGATGTGATTCACGCGGCGATCGGCATGCTGGATCACCCGCCACTGGTCATCGACGTCAATGACCCGGAATACGGCGAAGGCCAGGCGGTCAGCGATCTGGACTATGAAGCGCTGCTGGCCGAAGGCGATCCGGCCTACGCCTGGCAATGGCCGACGAACGAATGGGACGCCATTTCGCTGAATTACACCTCAGGCACCACCGGCAACCCGAAAGGTGTGGTCTATCACCATCGCGGTGCGTACCTGAACTCGTTGGGCAACCAGATGACCTGGGCCATGGGCAACCATCCGGTCTACCTCTGGACCCTGCCGATGTTCCATTGCAACGGTTGGTGCTACCCGTGGATCATCACCGCCATGGCCGGTGTGCATGTGTTTCTGCGCCGGGTCGATCCACAGAAAATCCTCACGCTGATCCGCGAACATCAGGTCACCCATCTGTGCGCTGCGCCGATCGTGCTCAATGCCTTGGTCAACATGCCGGAATCGGCGAAAGCGGCGATCGATCACCCGGTCAACGCCATGGTCGCCGGCGCCGCACCGCCGGCCAAAGTGATCGGTGCCGTGGAAGAAATGGGCATCAAGGTCACCCACGTGTATGGCCTGACCGAAACCTATGGTCCGGTGACGCTCTGCGCCTGGCATGCCGAATGGGATGAGTTGCCGCTGGACGAACGGGCGCAAATAAAATCCCGCCAGGGCGTGCGCTACCCGACGCTCGAAGGCGTGATGGTCGGCGACTCGAAGACGCTGGAGCCGACCCCGCGAGATGGTCAAACCATCGGTGAGATCTTCATGCGCGGCAACACCGTGATGAAGGGCTACCTGAAGAACCCGACCGCGACGGCTGAAGCGTTCGAAGGCGGCTGGTTCCACACCGGCGACCTGGCGGTGTGTCATCCGAACGGTTACGTCGAGATCAAGGACCGACTCAAGGACATCATCATTTCCGGCGGCGAGAACATTTCCACCATCGAACTGGAAGGTGTGCTCTATCGCCATCCAGCCGTCATGGAAGCGGCCGTCGTCGCTCGTCCCGATGAGAAGTGGGGCGAAACGCCCTGCGCCTTTATCACATTGAAGGCTGATCACCAGGACGTTCGCGAGGCCGACATCATCAGTTTCTGCCGCGAACACCTGGCCGGCTTCAAAGTCCCGCGCACGGTGGTTTTCACCCTGCTGCCGAAGACTTCAACCGGCAAGATCCAGAAGTACGTTCTGCGCGACAGGGCCAAGGCGCTCTAACCCGAACCAACGTTGTACCCGCCAGGCGGCAGGTGTTTTTACCTGCCGCCTCGGGCTCGTGCAGGCCGGATTCGGCCCCGCCCTGCCCCAAACACTGATAACAAAAACAAGGTGGAGCCACCCATGATCGACATCCATTCAACCGATACCCAACGCTGTGAACGCATTCGGTCCAACCCGAAATTCCTTCAATTGGTGAGCAGCCGTTCGCGCCTGGCCTGGTCGCTGAGTGCTGCCGTGCTTGGCACTTACTACGCGTTCATGCTGGTGGTGGCGTTTGCCCCGCAGTGGCTGCATGCGCCGCTCGCCGAGCATCGGATGTTGACCCTGGGCATGCCGGTTGGCGCGGCGATCATCATTTTTTCCTGGCTATTGACCGGTTGGTACGTCTACAGCGCCAACACGCGTTTCGATGCACTGGGCGCCGCCATTCTCGAGGAGAGCAAGTGATGACTCTGCTGCGTAAACTTCTCCTCGTCGCTGCCGGGCTCTTGCCGGCCTCCGTTGTACTGGCTGCGCCCGCGCTGGGTGCGGTGGAAAAACAACCACTCAACCTGCATGCGATCGGCATGTTCTTCGTCTTCGTGCTGGGCACGCTGGCCATCACCTGGTGGGCCGCACGGCAAACCAAATCCACTTCTGACTTCTACACCGCGGGCGGTGGCATCACCGGGTTCCAGAACGGTCTGGCGATTGCCGGCGACTACATGTCCGCCGCCACGCTGTTGGGGTTGTCCAGCCTGGTGTTCGCCAAGGGTTATGACGGCTTCATCTATACCATCGGCTTCTTCGTCGGCTGGCCGATCATCACCTTCCTGATGGCCGAGCGTCTGCGCAACCTGGGGCGCTACACCTTTGCCGACATCGTGTCCTATCGACTGGACCAGAACAAAGTGCGGATCTTCGCCGCGTTTGGTTCATTGACGGTGGTGTGCTGCTACCTGATCGTGCAGATGGTCGGTGCCGGTCAATTAATCAAGTTGCTGTTCGGTCTCGACTACCCGGTAGCCGTGGTGATCGTCGGTGCACTGATGCTGGTGTACGTGATCTTCGGCGGCATGATCGCCACTACCTGGGTGCAAATCATCAAGGCCGTTTTGCTGCTTGCTGGCGGCACGACCCTGGCGTTCATGGCCATGTCGCAATTCGGCTTCAGCTACGAAACCCTGGCCACCAAAGCCGTCGAAGCCCATGCCAGTGGCTGGAACATCATGGGCCCCGGCTCAATGCTCGCCGACCCGATCAACACCGCTTCGATGTCGCTGGGCCTGGTGTTCGGGATTGCCGGTCTGCCGCACATCCTGATGCGCTTCTTCACCGTGCCTAACGCCAAGGAAGCGCGTAAGTCGGTGTTCTACGCCACCGGTTTCATCGGCTTCTTCTTCCTTGTTGTCTGCACCCTGGGCTTTGCCGCGATGGTGATCATCGGCACCGACCCGCAGTACTACGTTAATGGTGAAGTCGGCGGAGCCTTGATTGGTGGCGGCAACATGGTCGCCATGCACCTGGCCAAAGCGGTCGGTGGCAACCTGTTCTTCGGTTTCCTCTCGGCCGTGGCCTTTGCCACCATTCTTGCGGTGGTCTCCGGGCTGGCCCTGGCCGGTGCCTCGGCGATATCCCACGATCTCTACGCCACGGTGTTCAAGAAAGGCAAAGCCAGCCAGAAACAGGAAATGCGCGTGACCCGCATGGCCACCGTGGGCCTGGGCATCATCGCGATTCTGCTGGGCATTCTGTTCGAGAAGATGAACGTCGCGTTCCTGGTGGGCCTGACCTTCGGCATCGCCGCATCGACCAACTTCCCGGTGCTGATCATGGCCATGTACTGGAAAGGCCTGACCACCAAAGGCGCGATCATCGGTGGTTTCGCCGGCCTGATCTGTGCGCTGGTCCTGGTGATCCTCTCGCCAGCCGTCTGGGTCACCGTGCTCGGCCATGCTCACGCGATCTTCCCGTACGACCACCCGGCGCTGTTCTCCATGCCGCTGGCGTTCCTGGTGATCGTCGTGGTGTCGAAACTCGACCGCAGCGTGCGGGCCGACAAGGAGCGTGACGCTTACGCCGACCAGTTCGTTCGCGCCCAGACCGGCCTCGGTGCCGCCAGCGCTTCCGCTCATTGATTGAAAGGGCACGGCCTGCTTCAAGCGGCGCCGTGCCCATCGCACAACCTTTTGAGGTTCACGTTATGCCCGAATTCAACGCCCCGCTGCGCGACATGCGCTTTGTGCTGCATGAAGTGTTCGATGCCCCGGCCCTGTGGGCACGCCTGCCAGCCCTGGCCGACAGTGTCGACGCCGCCACCGCTGACGCCATTCTTGAGGAGGCGGCCAAAGTCACCTCGCACCTGATTGCGCCATTGAATCGCAGCGGCGACGAGGAAGGCGCCCAGTGGGTCGATGGCCAGGTCAGCACGCCAATCGGTTTCAAACAGGCTTATGCCACCTACATCGAAGGCGGCTGGGTGGGTCTTTCCGGTAACGCCGATTTCGGCGGCATGGGCATGCCGAAGATGCTCGCCGTGCAGTTCGAAGAAATGCTCTACGGCGCCAATTCCAGCTTCGCGCTGTATTCGGCGTTGAGTTCCGGTGCCTGTCTGGCGCTGGATGCCCACGCCAGCGACACCCTGAAAAACCTCTACCTGCCGCCGATGTACGAAGGCCGCTGGGCCGGTTCCATGTGCCTGACCGAAGCCCACGCCGGCACCGATCTGGGGATTATCCGCACCCGCGCCGAACCACAGGCCGACGGCAGTTTCAGCATCACCGGCAGCAAGATCTTCATCACCGGTGGCGATCAGGACCTGACCGAAAACATTGTCCATCTGGTGCTGGCCAAACTGCCGGACGCACCGGCGGGACCGAAAGGCATCTCACTGTTCGTCGTGCCCAAAGTGCTGGTCAATGCCGACGTTTCCCTCGGCGATGCCAACGCGGTGAGTTGCGGATCGATCGAACACAAGATGGGCATCAAGGCCTCGGCCACCTGCGTGATGAACTTCGACGGCGCCAGCGGCTGGCTGGTCGGTGAAGCCAACAAAGGCCTGGCGGCGATGTTCACCATGATGAACTACGAGCGCTTGTCCATCGGCATTCAGGGCATTGGCTGCGCCGAAGCGTCCTATCAAAGCGCCGTCGCCTATGCACGTGAACGTGTGCAGAGCCGCGCGCCGACCGGTGCCATTGCTCCGGACAAAGTGGCTGATCCGATCATCGTCCACCCCGATGTGCGCCGCATGCTGCTCAGCATGAAAGCCATGACCGAGGGCGGCCGTGCGTTCGCCAGTTATGTCGGGCAGCAACTGGACCTGGCGAAGTTTTCCGATGACGCCAAGGAACGCGACAGCGCGCAAACCCTGGTCGCGCTGCTGACGCCGGTGGCCAAGGCTTTTTTCACCGACACCGGCCTGGAAAGCTGCATCAACGGCCAGCAAGTGTTCGGCGGCCATGGCTACATCCGCGAATGGGGCCAGGAACAATTGGTCCGTGACGTGCGCATCGCGCAGATCTACGAAGGCACCAACGGCATTCAGGCCCTGGACTTGCTCGGACGTAAAGTGCTCGCCGACAAGGGCTTCGCGCTGCGCCAGTTCACCGGTGAGATCCGTCATTTCGCCCATCAGCCGGACGCGCCCTACTCCGCTCAACTGTTCGATGCCGTGCAGCGTCTGGAAGACCTGAGCGACTGGCTGCAGGATCAGGCCGCGACCAACCGCAACGAAGTCGGCGCCGCGTCGGTGGAGTATTTGCACCTGTTCGGTTACGTCGCCTACGCCTGGCTTTGGGCGCGCATGGCACAGGTTGCCAAGCAAAAGCTGCACGAAGACGAAGGGTTTTATGGCGCGAAGATCGCCACCGCCGACTTCTATATCCACCGCTTGCTGCCGCGCATTTTGAGTCTGGAGCAATCCATCCGCGCGGGCAGCGCCTCCTTGTTTGGCCTGAGCGCCGAACAGTTCTAACGATTGAACCGCACGCGGCGCCACGCTCCTATCTTTGGGCGTTCGCGTTTTTTATCGATAAGCCCTCGCCCACCTGGCGAGGGCCGCGGGACCTGTCTTTCCATAATAAAAACAAAGGGGCTTCACCATGGACCGCAACACCCGCACCCTCGCTACCCGACTGTTGCTGGCCGGCGGCGTCATCAGCCTCTCGGCCCCCGCCGCTGCGGACTTTGTCAAAGACAGCAAGGCCAGCCTTGAGCTGCGCAACTTCTATTTCAACCGTGACTATCGCCAGGACAACGCCGCCCAATCCAAACAAGAGGAATGGGCCCAGGGTTTCCTGCTGCGCTATGAATCGGGATTCACCGAAGGTTTGATCGGCGTGGGGTTCGATGCGATTGGCCTGGTCGGCGTCAAGCTCGATTCCAGCCCTGATCGCGCAGGCTCCGGCCTGCTCAAACGCCATAGCGACACAAGCAAAGGTGCGCAGGACGAGTACGGCGAACTGGGCCTGACCGCCAAAGTGCGTGCTTCGAAAAGCACATTGAAACTCGGCACGCTACTGCCGAAACTGCCGACGGTACTGGCCAACGATTCACGGCTGTTGCCACAAACCTTCAAGGGCGGCCAGTTGACGTCGCTGGAACTCGAAGGCCTGACCGTGGATGCCGGGCGACTGACGCAGGTCAATCAGCGCGACTCCTCGGACTACGAGGACATGGGCATCACCCGAACCGGCGCCAAGGGCATCACCACACGTCATGTCGATAGCGACAGCTTCGATTTCGCCAGCCTTAACTACAAATGGACCAGCAACCTCGCCACCGGCTACAGCTACGGTCACCTCGACAACTTCTACAGCCAGCACCTGGTCAACCTGACCTACGTGTTGCCAGTCACAACCGGCCAGTCGCTGAAGACGGATCTGCGCTTCGCCCGCTCCACGGACGATGGCGGCAGTAATGTCGATAACAATGCCATTGGCGCGATGTTCACCTACAACTTCGGCGGGCATGCGTTGGGCCTGGGCTATCAAGGCATGAGCGGCGACACCGGCTACGCCTACGTCAACGGCACCGATGCCTTCCTGGTGAACTTCGTGCAGATCGGCGACTTCGCCAGCAAAGACGAAAAGTCCTGGCAGGCGCGCTACGACTACAACTTTGCAGCCATTGGCGTTCCGGGCCTGACCTTCATGACCCGCTACCTCACCGGCGACAATATCGATTTGGGCGGCAACCGCCCGGAAGGCAAGGAATGGGAACGTGATACCGACATTGGTTATGTCGTGCAGAGCGGGCCGCTGAAGAATGTCGGCGTGAAATGGCGTAACGCGACGGTTCGCTCGACCAACTTCGGCAGCGACCTGGATGAAAATCGCCTGATCGTCAGTTACACCCTGCCGATCTGGTAAGTAGATCAAGAGATCGCAGCCTGCGGCAGCTCCTACGGGGTACGCATTCCTTCTGTAGGAGCTGCCGAAGGCTGCGATCTTTTGATTCTGCCCTTAGCCCCTCCCTCCCAACACCAAACCGCTTCAGTGGCCGGAGTAGGTTAAGATGCCTGCAAACCAGGCCCGCCGCGAGACGCCCCGCATGACTGATACCACCCCCCGCCTGATCAAGAAGTACCCCAACCGCCGACTGTATGACACCCACACCAGCAGTCATTTGACGCTGGCGGACATACGCCAGTTGGTGGTCGACAAAATTGCCTTTCAGGTGGTCGATGCCAAGAGCGGCGAGGATCTGACCCGCAGCATCCTGCTGCAAGTGATTCTGGAAGCCGAAAGCGGCGGTGAGCCCATCTTCACCAGCGAAATGCTGATGGGGATTATCCAGTTCTACGGCCCTTATCAGGGCGTTCTCGGCAGCTATCTGGACAAGAGCATTCAGACCGTGATCGACATCCAGTCCCAGACCGGCGCACAGTCGTCCGAGGCCTGGAGCGACTTCATGCATCAGCAAGCCCCGGTCATGCAGGACCTGATGCGCCAATATGTCGACCAGTCGAAGGCGTTGTATCTCAATACCCAGAACCTGTTTGGCATGTTTAGCGGTAAACCCGGCACCGATAACGGGCCGAAAAAAAATGGCGATGGGGAATGAACCCATCGCCATTTGTGCCGCTTGCTTGACGTGACTTACTTGTTACCGCTGGTAGCCTTGGCGCTTGCTTCTGGAGCAGCTTTGGTAGCCGCGGCAGTTGCTGCGTCGAAACTGCTCTGAGCCACATCGGCAGCCTGTTTTACGGCTTTCTGTGCGCTTTCGAACACAGTACCGGCATTCGCCAGGCTCGACTTGAACGCTGCCACAACAGGCTCGGAGCCGGCTGGTGCATTCTTGCTGATGGCTTCAACGAACTCTTGCACCTGTTGGGTGCCTGCTTCGACCTGACCCGAGGTCAGTTTGGCGATGTCCGACTGAGTACCGACGATCAGTGCTTGAACCTGACGGTTGAATTCGGCCAGACGTTCGGTCTGTGCACTCGGCTGGGTGAAAGAAGCCTGCAGCTCGGCGAAACCTTGTGGATCGCGGACGGCCAGCAGCTTGCGAACACCTTCGAAGTGCTCTTCGGTGGAGTCGCGCAGTGCCTTGAACTGCAACTGGCTGAGCTGTTCAACGCTGGCGAAGACTTTGCCGCTGATTTGCTGCAAAAGATCGAGGTTGGCTTTCTGAGCGGTTTGCAGTTTTTCCGAATTGAAAAAAGACATGCTTGAATCTCCTGGTACTGGAAGGCCCTGATGGACCTGAGGACGCGATAGCGATCCGGCCAGTCATCGCGTTAGCCTTGATATTGCAGTGCACAAAACCATTTGGCAACGTCTATTTTTGTGCGCTGCAAAATAACCTTTGCTAAAGCCCTCCTTATTCGCTGTAAACTCCTGCTCATCGAACGGCCAGGCTAGCCCTCTTAAACTAAAGGGTCTGATAGGCCGGTTCCCATGTACAGCGTCAGGAGATCACGATGGCTCAGGAATTAAATATTGCGCTGCAAGATGAAGAGTTCTCCGAACCCGCCGGCTTGTTCGAACACCTGAATCATCTGCAACGCCTCAATACCCGTAACGTCCTCGACGCCGTGCAGAAGCGCCAGGCAAAAACCTTCGCGCCTTTAAGCCTTGGGCAACTCCGACAGCCAACACCTGCTGACTGGCAGGAATACTTCACGGACCTCGGCCAACGCAGCGTGTTGTTCTGGGATACCTTGCGTCAGCGCGGCGACAACACCCTGGCCCACGAACGTGCCGGGTATCCGCTGCTGCTCAAGTTCAATCATGAAACGCTGGTCGCCGGTGAAGACCTGCCCCGCCCGGTCAACTATTCGTTGTTGCAAGTCCTCGGCGGTCCGGGGCAACAAATCGACAGTAAAAAACAGCCGGTGATCATCATTGACCCCCGCGGCGGTCACGGCTCGGGAATCGGCGGGTTCAAACAGGATTCGGTCATCGGCGAAAGCCTGAGAGCCGGCCACCCCACCTACTTCATCTCCTTCAGTCATTCGCCCCGCCCGGGGCAAACCCTTGCCGATATCACAGAAGCCCAGGCGCGGTTCATCGAAGTCGTCAGCGCCCGACATCCCGACAGCACCAAACCCGTGGTAATCGGCAACTGCCAGGCGGGCTGGGCGTTAATGGGGCTCGCGGCCACCCGTCCGGAGCTACCGGGGCTGATCATCGTCAACGGTGCGCCGTTGTCGTACTGGGCCGGCATCAATGGCCGCAATCCGATGCGCTACACCGGCGGTTTGCTGGGCGGTGGCTGGATGGCGCGCCTCGGTAGCGACCTCGGCAATGACCGTTTCGACGGCACCTGGCTGGTCAGCAATTTCGAAAACCTGGACCCGGCCAACACCTGGTGGGGCAAGTACTACCACCTGTTCAGTGAAGTCGACAGCGAGGCCGCACGCTTTCTGGATTTCGAACGCTGGTGGGGCAGCCCGACCCTGCTCAATGGCGAAGAGATCGAGATGATTGTCGACGACCTGTTCATCGGCAATCGGCTGTCCGGTGGCCTGGGGCGCAAGAGCAGCGGGCTTGACCTCAAATTGATCGAAGTGCCGGTGGTGGTGTTCTGCTCGTATGGTGACAACATCACCTCCCCGCAGCAGGCACTGGACTGGATCACCGACGTCTATCCCAGCGATCTCGCGTTGCAAAATGCCGGACGCACCATCGTTTACCTGCGGCACGCGAGCATCGGTCACCTGGGCATCTTTGTGTCCGGCGAAGTGGCGCGGCGCGAACACCGTGAGTTGCTCGGTGCGGTCGATGCGATCAATGCGCTGTCAGCCGGGCTGTATGAAATGCTGATCGAAGACCTGCCGGAGAATTCGGCGACGCCGTATGCCGTGCGTTTCGAACGCCGGCGTATCGCCGACATCCATGGCCAGGTGCAGCCGCCTCGTGATGACGACCGCGAATTTGCGCTGGTCCAGCGCGCGTCCGATATCAACAACAGTGTGTACGACGAATTCATACGCCCGTGGTTGCGCCAGCTGATCAACGAACCGAGCGCCGAAATGCTGCGCCGGGCGCACCCTTTCCATCAGCAACAAGTGGCCTGGAGCAGTTTGAACCCGGCGCTGTGGTGGCTGGCAGGCAGTGCCGCTCAAGTGAGCAAGGATCGTCACCCCGCTAGCCAGAACAACCCGTTGCTGGTCTGGCAGGAACTGTTTTCCAACCAGGTGCAGGACGCCTTGAACGGCTATCGGGATCTGCGCGATGCGGCTCAGGAAATGTGTTTCTACGGCGTGTATGGCGTACTCAACAGCCTCACCGGCAATGCACCCGGGCGAAATCTTCAGGAACATGCCGAGCAGCACGACAAGGTTTTGATCGAGCGCTTGCAGGATGCCCTGCCCCTTGGCGGCCTGATGGAAGCCTTGATACGGATCCTGTTCCTGCTGGGCCGCGACAGCGACGAGCCGGGCAAGGAAAGCGTCGAAAAATTGATCCTGCAACTGCAAGTGCTGCTCCAGGACTACAGTGCCGAGCCGCTTGATTTGCGCGAAACCCTGCGCCTGCAAAAACTGCTGGTCGCCACCCATCCGCAAGAAAGCCTGCACAGCCTGCCCTTGATGCTTCCCGAGGTCGAAGAACGCCAGCAAGTGCTCGCGGCCGTCGCCAACTTGCTACCGGAACTGCTGACCAGCGGCGCAGACAACCTCTTCTGGCGTGAGCTGCACACGCTGCTTGACGTGCCGCTGCCAGGTTTCAGCCTGACTCAACCACCCGGTGAAGCCGATGCCATCGAAGAGAAAGTCCCGGCGGTAACCCCAGAGCCGATCAAGCCGCAAACTCCGGTCGTCGTGCGAGAGTCCGTCAAACAAAAGGCCGCGGTGGTCGTCGCTGAGCCGATTGCCCCGGTAGCGCCGACAAAAACGCGCAAACCCGCCAAGGGCAAAAAAGGCGCGAAGAAACCTTCTGCACCCTGATGAGCAACCTGTGTGGCGAGGGGATTTATCGAAACGTCGCACCGCCCCGTTCGGCTGCGAAGCAGTCGTAAAACCATTGTGTGCGGTGTACCTGATACACCGCGGTTTCCGATTTCGGGGCCGCTTCGCAGCCCAACGGGGCGGTGCGACGTTTCGATAAATCCCCTCGCCACACAGGACCGCGTCAGACCGACGCGGCTTCCTTGATTTCAAACGATTCATCGGCCCGATACTGGCCGGGCGTCATGCCAAACCAGCGGCTGCAGGCTTTGTTGAAACTGCTGTGATCATGAAAACCAAGGAGATACGCGACATGCTTCATGTTGAAGTGAGAATGGCGCAGGTAGAAATCGGCCAATTGCCGGCGCACATCGTTCTGCACGTCCTTGAATTGCGTCCCTTCCTTTTCCAGCGCGCGTTGTAGCGTGCGCTTGCTGATGTTCAATGCCGCCGCGATCGACTCCATGTCGCACTGTCCATGATCCTGACTCAAACGCTCGGTAATCAGCGCGCGAATTCTGCTGACAATGCAAAAACCAAACAGCAGGTCCAGTTGCGCCTCGGCAAAACTGTCATGCAGCACCGCCAACGCTTCATTGGCCATGTTCAACGGACGCATCAGTTCCTGACCGTCAAACACAATGCTGTCGTAAGGCGCGTCGAAATGCAGGTCGCAGCCAAACAGCCGACGATGCTCGGAGGTGTCTTCAGGTTCGGGATAGGTGAATCCCACGCTCAAGGGTTGCGGTGAGTTGCCGCCCGCCAGCTTACGGCAGAAGCCCAGTAATGAAGCCAGCCCTGCGTCGGTGTATTGGCGAGGTTTGACCGAACCCTGTTGTTGATGATCGAGCCCGGAAAGTCGGTAATTCTGCTGTTCCGATGTAAAGAAAAGGCTGAACCCGGTGCCGATCAACGGACTGAAACGGACCAGTCGTTCAAGGGCTTTTTTCAGATTCAGGCTGGACATCATGGTGTAGCCGACGATCTGAAAGCTGCCGGGGTGGAAACTTCCATAGGCCCTTAAGCCAATGTCCGGATCCCCCGAGGCCTGAGCGGCCAGATCCCATAGTCGATAGATAGCCCTTCGCTCGCAAAACGCTCCTGGTTCGTTCGCGAGATTAATGTCTAGTCCAGCCTCCCGACACAGACTGGCAACATCCAGTCCTTGAGCCGAGAGCGTATTTACCAGCACGCTGGCATAGCCTGAACTCATTCTATACATGGCGTCCTCAATGACCTGTGGAACCGAACATCCTGTCCGGAGCCATGACTGATCTACGGTACAGCAAATAGTAACTGGCGTTTTAAATTGAACTATTGATCCCAGTATAGGTACTCCTGACTTTTAACCACTATTTCAGACCAGTCGTCGCCTTGTAGCAGCTGCCGAGCCCGCGAGGCTGTGGTGAGGGGGCTCGGCAGCTGCTACAGATGAGCGTCGAGGCGACGACAGAAAGTTCAGTTTCATTTCGTGCATGGCACCGTTGGACACCAGACCGTCACCTCTCAACACTTCCGCACACCCCGCCAATGCCGAACAATCGCCCATCTTGCAGCGCAAAACACAAAAAGGTAGAGAGCTTATGAAGTCGCTTGGTCGTATTGCGTTGGTCACAGGTGGTATGGGTGGGATTGGCACTGCGATTAGCCAGCGCCTGTACAAGGAGGGATTCAAGGTCATCGTGGGCTGCAGCTCTGACTCCGCCCGCAAGAATGAGTGGATTGCCGGTCAACTGGCGGCGGGTTATCAATTCGAATGCATCTATGGCGACATCACCGATTGGGAATCAACGCGCAAAGCGTTCGAGATGGCACGTGAGCAATTCGGCCCGATCGATGTATTGGTCAACAACGCCGGCATCACGCGTGATGCGTCCTTTCGCAAGCTGACGCCCGAAGACTGGAACGCGGTCATCGGCACCAACCTGAGCGGCCTGTTCAACACCACCAAACAGGTGATTGAAGGGATGTTGGCCAAGGGTTGGGGACGGGTCATCAACATCTCCTCGATCAACGGTCAGCGCGGCCAGTTCGGCCAGACCAACTACAGCGCGGCCAAGGCCGGCATCCATGGCTTCACCATGGCACTGGCGCGGGAAGTGTCCGGCAAGGGCGTAACCGTCAACACCGTTTCCCCAGGCTACATCCAGACCAGCATGACCGCGGCCATCCGCCCGGACATTCTCGACACCATGATCGCGGCCACACCGGTCGGGCGTCTCGGCCAACCTGAAGAAATCGCTTCCATCGTGGCCTGGCTGGCTTCCGATGAATCAGCCTATAGCACCGGGGCCGACTTCTCGGTCAACGGCGGCATGAACATGCAATAGACCTGTCAGGGCATGGATGCCCTGCTTTCGCTCGACAAAATCTTAATGAGGTCACGCATGAACGAAGTCGTAATCGTTGCCGCTACTCGTACCGCCATTGGCAGTTTTCAAGGTGCCTTGTCCGCGATTCCAGCCACCGAGCTGGGCGCGGCGGTCATTCGCCGTTTGCTGGAAGAGACCGGTCTGGACGGCTCGCAGATCGATGAAGTGATCCTCGGCCAAGTACTCACCGCAGGCTCGGGGCAAAACCCGGCACGCCAGACGGCAATCAAGGCCGGCCTGCCCCATACCACCCCTGCCCTGACCCTGAACAAGGTCTGCGGCTCGGGCCTCAAGGCTGTCCAGCTGGCGGTCCAGGCCATCCGTTGCGGCGACGCCGAACTCATCATTGCCGGCGGTCAGGAAAACATGAGCCTGGCGCCATATGTGCTGCCCAAGGCCCGCACCGGTTTGCGTCTGGGTCATGCACAACTGCAAGACAGCGTGATTCAGGACGGTTTGTGGGACGCCTTCAACGACTACCACATGGGCATCACCGCCGAGAATCTGGCGAGTAAGTACGAACTGAGTCGCGAAGACCAGGATGCTTTCGCCGCGGCCTCGCAACAGAAAGCCGCTGCGGCCATCGAAGCGGGCTACTTCAAGCGCGAAATCACCCCGATCCTGATTCCTCAGCGCAAGGGTGAGCCGCTGGTCTTCGACACCGATGAACAGCCGCGTCCGGACAGCACACTGCAGGCGCTGGGCAACCTCAAACCCGCGTTCCAGAAAAACGGCAGCGTGACCGCCGGTAACTCGTCGACCCTCAACGACGGTGCCGCCGTACTGATGCTGGCCAGCGCCGCCAAGGCCCTGGCCCTCGGTTTGCCGGTTCTGGCACGCATCAAGGCTTACGCCAGCGCTGGCGTGGACCCGTCGATCATGGGCATCGGCCCGGTACCGGCCACCCGTTTGGCATTGACCAAAGCCGGCTGGAGCCTGGACGACCTCGACCTGATCGAAGCCAATGAAGCGTTCGCCGCGCAATCACTGGCAGTCGGCAAAGAACTGGGTTGGGACACCAGCAAAGTCAACGTCAACGGCGGCGCGATTGCCCTGGGTCATCCGATCGGTGCATCGGGTGCGCGGATTCTGGTGTCGCTGTTGCACGAGCTGATTCGTCGCGATGGCAAAAAAGGTTTGGCTACGTTGTGCATCGGTGGCGGCCAAGGCGTCAGCCTGGTCATCGAGCGCTAGAAACACAGGAGTGTTTGCTTAAGTTGCTGACGCGGCGCCGAAGTCCGGCGCCGCGGTTTTTTTTCTGCCCGGTTTACGTAAGTGGGCAAGGAGTTCCATGGACAATAACGCGCATACCTTCAACACCTTCTGGTCAGGCCAGGTTCCGTTCATTGCCTCCTTTGCAGTGCAACAACTACGACTCTGGGTCAGTAGCAATCCGTGGTTTACCGGCCAGGAATACAACGAGTGGTTTGACCTGCCGCGCGGCACCCTGGACAGCCTTCAATCGGATTACCAACAGCAATGGGGCGAACTCGGCCAGCAACTGCTGACCGGTCGCCCATTCAGCTTTGACGATCGACGTTTTTCCAGCGGCAACTGGAGCCAGCCACTGTTCGGCTCGCTCGCCGCGTTTTACCTGCTCAACGCAGGGTTTCTGCTGAAGCTGCTGGACAAGTTGGCGATCCCCGACAAAAAGCCGCGTCAGCGCCTGCTCTATCTGGTGGAACAAGCCATCGCCGCCGGCGCGCCGAGTAACTTTCTGGCCAGTAACCCCGATGCACTGCAACGGGTCGTCGATACCCAGGGAAGCAGCCTCCTCACCGGCCTGTTGCACCTGGCCAGCGACCTGCAAGAAGGCAAGATGCGCCAGTGCGACGCCGGCGCCTTCAAAGTCGGTGTTGACCTCGCCAACACCCCGGGCGAAGTGGTGTTCGAGAACGAACTTTTCCAGCTGATTCAGTATTACCCGCAAAGCGAAACCCAGTACCGGCGCCCGGTGTTTGTCGTGCCGCCGTCCATCAACAAGTACTACATTCTCGACCTGCGCCCGGACAATTCGATGGTTGCCCACCTGTTGAAACAAGGGCACCCAGTGTTTCTGATGTCGTGGCGTAACTTCGACCAGGAACACGCTGGCACCACCTGGGATGACCTGATCGAAACCGGCATCATCAAAGGCCTGCAAGTGACCCGTGAAATCAGCGGCGAGCAGCGGCCCAATTGCGTCGGCTTCTGCATCGGCGGCACCTTGTTGAGTTCGGCGCTAGCGGTCCTGGCGGCGCGTGGTGACCGCGAGATTGGCAGCGTGAGCCTGTTGACCACCTTCCTCGACTACCTCGATACCGGCCCCATCGACATCTTCGTCGACGAACAATTGGTGGCCTACCGCGAGCGCACCATCGGCGGCCTGGATGGCCCCATCGGCCTGTTCAAGGGCGAGGACATGGGCAATACCTTCTCGCTGCTGCGCCCCAACGACTTGTGGTGGAACTACAACGTCGACAAATACCTCAAGGGCCAGAAACCGATCCCCCTTGACCTGCTGTTCTGGAACAACGACAGCACCAACCTCCCCGGCCCGATGTATTGCTGGTATCTGCGCCACACCTATCTGCAGAACGACCTGAAATCCGGTGAGCTGGACTGTTGCGGGGTCAAGCTGGACCTGCGCGCCATCGATGCTCCGGCGTACATTCTCGCTACCCATGACGATCACATCGTGCCGTGGAGAAGCGCTTACGCCAGCACCGAGTTGCTCTCCGGGACCAAGCGTTTTGTGCTGGGCGCATCAGGGCATATCGCCGGGGTGATCAACCCGCCAGCCAAGGAAAAACGCCACTACTGGACCAACAACCGGGTCACCAAAAACCCGGAAACCTGGTTCAAGAACGCCCAGCAACATTCCGGTAGCTGGTGGAATGACTGGTTCGTCTGGCTGGCTGAACAGTCTGGCGAACGCCAGCCCTCGGTGCTGCATACCGGTAACGCCCAATACCCCGCCATTGAGTCGGCGCCGGGGCGTTACGTGATGCAGTGATCGACAACCCCGCGCGAAAAACGCGGGTGCTGTGGTAGTCCCTGTTGCAGCTGTCGAGCTTGCGAGGCTGCGTTCGGCTGCGAAGCAGTCGTAAGGTCAGAAAATGCGGTGAGTCAGACTTACCGCGTACTTAGGGTTTACGACTGCTGCGCAGCCGAACGGGGATAAATCCCCTCGCCACGGTGGATCTGTGACTACTCGGATGGGGCGAGTCGATCCAGTGCTCGGTTCAGCCAGCATGATTGAAAATGGCGGAAGGCAGCCGGAGTCGAACCTGCCCGGGAACGGATGCCGTCCCCAACCGGGTTTGAAGCCCGGCCGCGCCACCGGGCGCGATTGCCTTCCTTGAAGTCAGTGGTCGGTGCGTTGGGCCAAGGCATTGTCGAGGCGGATATGGCGCTTGTCGCCAAACCGTCGCGTCAGGCCGATCCGGTCGAAGTATTCGAGAATCTGGATGCTGCGCTTGCGACCCAGGCCCACCGCATCACGAAACGCCGTGACCTGAATCACCGGGTTTTGCGCGGCCAGTTGCACAAGCATAGCCGCCAATCGGCGGATCATCGTGTCGGTGTAGAACAGGTCACGGACGACTTGATGCACCAATCCCAGCCTCGCCATTTTGCACAGCAGCAAGCGCACGGCCGCCTCGTCATGGCCAAGGTCGCGCACCCACGGCGGATCAAATCCAGCCTGTTCGAACAACGGTTGCAAGTGTTGCCACAGGGCTTCGTCGTCTTCGCTCAAACGCACCTGATGATCGGGCAAATGCAGCCATGGTCCGCTGGTGGCGATGGCACCGCTGGCGAGTAATTCGTCGAGCAGACTGATGAACGTCGGACGGTCCAGCGCTGTGCCAGTGAACCGCCGCAGGCGATCCCGGTCCGGGCCCATTTGATCCGGTTCCAGTTGATGAAAACGTGCGAGGTGTTCCAGCAATGGCGCTTTCAGCGCTTCCCAGCGGGCCGCACTGAACAGCAATGGACCTTGGCGGGTGTCGATCAGGCGCACGTCATCGGGCAAAACCCACGTGTTGCGGGGGCGGTTGAACTGACGCTCCAGACGCTGGGGATCGAGCCCGGTGTCGCTGTTGGCCAGTAACGCCGGCAGGCTGTCTTCCAACTCATTGCGTGTGGCGAGGGCGTGTAGCTGCGCCAACCGTTCGGGACTGCGGCGTTGTCGGGTCGGTGCAAACGGGTCGAGCACCCGCGCGCCACCGAGGGTGCGTTGGGCGCTCTGGTCACGCAGGATCAAGGGATCGCCCTTCACCGCCTGCACCGGCGCATTCAGCAGCAGTTGCGCGAACATCCGCTCACCCGGCGTCAGGCTGGAGCCTTCCAGCAATGCCACCCGCCCGGTCACGTCCTGAGTCCCCATGTGAATGTGCACAGGTTGAAAGTGCTCGAAGGCTTTGGGTTCGCTGGCTAACAATTGCAGGTCGATATCCACTCGCTGGGTCGGCGCGTACAGCCACTCGGCCAACAACCAGTGCCCGCGATGAATCTGCTCCAGGGCCAATCGTTCGGCACTCAGGTTCAACGCCACTCGCTGTCCGGCCATTGCGACTTCGGCGGCCCGATTCTGCGCATGCAGGCCGCGCACACGCACGGGTTTGCCCTGCGGGCCGAGCATCAGCGTATCGCCCACCGCCACCAGACCGGACAACGCAGTGCCGGTCACCACGATGCCGACGCCGGCCACGCTGAAGGCACGATCAATCGCCAGGCGAAAACCGCCGGTGGTGCTGCGTTGAAGGACTTCACGTTGCGCCGCGAGCAAGGCCTGTCGCAGCGTCTCGACGCCCTCCCCGGTCACACTCGACAGCGCAATCTGCGGCGCGTTGGCATAGGGTCCCGGGGCCAGCAATGTCTGGATCTGCTCGCGAACGGCTTGCACTCTGGACGGTTCGACCCGGTCGCATTTGCTGATCGCCACCAGCGCCCGAGGGATTCCCAGCAGTTCAACGATGGCCAGGTGTTCGCGGGTCTGCGGCATGACGCCATCGTCGGCCGCGACCACCAGCAACACCAGATCAATGCCCTGAGCCCCAGCCAACATGTTGTGGGTGAAGCGCTCATGGCCGGGCACATCGATAAAACCGGTCAGGGGCGCTTGCGGTTCCAGCGCCGCGTAAAGGTAGCCGAGGTCGATGGTCATGCCGCGTTCACGCTCTTCCCGGCGACGGTCGCCGGCCTGGCCGGTCAGGGCCTGGAGCAAGGCTGTCTTGCCGTGGTCGATGTGCCCTGCGGTGCCAACGATCACTCTGCGGCTCCTGCAATTTGATCGAGTTGCGCCAGCCACGCCGGCTCATCGTCCAATTGCCGCAGATCCAGCCACAACGCATCGTCATCAATGCGCCCGAGCACCGGAATCGGCAACGCACGCAGGGCCGATTCCAGACCGTGCAGCTGCCGTCCGCGAAGACGTTTGGACGCATGCGGTCGCAGGCATAAAGCCGCACTTGGCAATCGCGCCACCGGTTGGCTGCCGCTGCCGATCATGCCCAGCGCCGGTATTGCGCTGACGCTCCAGCCATCGCCCAAGACTTTGGCCAGCGAAGGTTGCAAGCGCTCAGCCTGGGCCAGGATATCCGTCTGGGGTCGGGTGAGCAGGCGCAAACTCGGCAGCCGCTCGGCCAGCCGATCAGGATCGCGGTACAAGCCCAACACCGCTTCGAGGGCGGCCAGGGTCAGTTTGTCGACCCGCAAGGCGCGCTTGAGTGGATTCTTCTTGATCTTCGCGATCAGGTCTTTGCGGCCGACAATCAACCCGGCCTGGGGGCCACCCAGTAACTTGTCGCCACTGAAGGTGACGATGTCTGCGCCATCGATCAGCGCCTGGCGCACCGTCGGCTCGGCGGGCAAGCCCCAACGCGTCAGGTCCAGCAGGCTGCCGCTGCCGAGGTCTTCAAGCAATGGCAAACCGTGTTTATGCGCGAGTAGTGCCAACTCGGCGGTCGGCACCCGAGCGGTGAAGCCTTCGATGTTGTAGTTGCTCGCATGGACGCGCATCACCAAACCGCTACGGGGGCCGATGGCCCCCTCGTAATCGCGGGCATGGGTGCGATTGGTGGTGCCGACTTCGTGGAGCCTGACCCCGGCTCTCGCCATGATGTCGGGAATGCGGAAGGCGCCACCGATTTCGATCAATTCGCCCCGGGAAATGATGCCTTCCTTGCGTGCGCCCAGGCTGTTGAGCGTCAGCAACACCGCCGCGGCGTTGTTGTTGACCACCGTCACCGCCTCGGCGCCGGTCAGCTCGCGGATCAGGCCTTCGATCAGGTCATCACGGTCGCCGCGCTTGCCGCTGTGCAGGTCGAATTCCAGGTTAAGCGGATAACGGGCCGCCATCTGCACCGCTTCGATCGCTTCCTCCGGCAACAACGCTCGCCCCAGATTGGTGTGCAGCACCGTACCGGTGAGATTGAACACCCGGCGCACGTTGCTGCGATGCTGAGTGGCCAAGCGTTCACCCGCCCTGCCGGCTAACGCTTCGGGTGCGATTTCAATGGCGTCGAGTTGCCCTGAAAGGACCGGTTCACGCAAATCATCGAGCAATTGCCGCAGGCTGGCCAGCAGCGCATCACGCCCGTAACGCTCGGCCAATGGTTGGCAGGCGGGATGGCGCAGCAAACTGTCGATGGAGGGCAGCCGCAGGGTTGGGCTGGCGGATCTGGAAGACATCAGGCGCTCCCGCAAACGTTGACCGTCGCGCCTGAGTGTAGCCGCTCAGCTCAAAGGGATAGCTCAGTCACCACCGGGTGCCAGCAGAAGATTAGGCGCCGGACGCTGGTAGCCTTCCTGCTCCAGGCGCATGTCCAGCAGCAGGCTGGTCAGGTCCGTCGAGAGCGCTTCGGCCTCGGCGTCGTTTTCCAGGTAAAGCAGTTTCAGGTAGCTGCGGCAGCCGGGGCAGACCTCCGCGCGTATGGGTGCCTGATTGGCGGCATGGCGGTCGTCATCGAGGCTGACGTATTCAAGGCCTTTGCTTTGTTCGCAATACACGCATTTGACCCGCACCACATGCCATTCGCAGGCACACAACGAGCAGACCAGATAGCGCAAGCCATTGTATTTGCCGCGATGGCGAATCACGCCGGCCATGGCCGGCGAGCCACAGGCCGGGCACTGACTCAGACTGTCGCCGGGCTTCAGCGCAAGGTCCGGCGTGCTCAGCAACCAATGACTCCAGGCCACCTGCAACGCCGCGCCGAGAAACGGCACCACGGCGGCGGGCAACAAGGCGAACTGGCCGCTAACCAGCGCAATCGCCCAGGCCTTGAGTTGCCCGGCATTGGCACTGCCCAAGGTCGCCACGGCTTTTTCCACGGCAGGTCGCGGCGGTGGCTGGTAACGCTGCAACAGGGCTTCGAGGTACGGCAGCCAGTTGTCCTCGCGCACCAGACTGTCGGCGGCGAACGGTGGCAAGCCGTGTTGCTGGCACACCCGCAGGCGCTCGGCATCGGGCATCGCGGTGACGGGCGGATCGTCCATCAGACACTGCTGCACGTGGCACAGGCCCGTCACCAGCCGCAGGTAATCGGCCAGTGGATGCCCGTCGACCAGACGCTCCAGGCGCACTGCACGCAAGGTGAAAAGGTTTTTTGGTGGCAGGTAGAGAAACGGTGGAGAGCTCGCCGCCGCTTCGATCTCACCGGGCTCAAGAATCGTTGCCAAGGGGTTATCCTTTTTTGCTGATCGGCCGGTCGGGGTGCTCGTCGCGGGTCACTTCGCGGTACCACAGTTCATGGTGTTTCCTCGCCCAGGCGCGGCTGACCCAGCCATGCAGCATGGCGTTGACCGAGCCCTTGATCCAGATGCCGGCATAAATGTGCACGATGATGCTCAGCACCAGGATCAAACCCGCCACCGTATGCAGCAGCATGGCCCAGCGAATCGTGGTGATGCCGAAGTACGCGCTGAAGTACGCCCGCCAGATCACCAGCCCGCTGAACAGCAAGACCAGCATGCAGAACAGCAAGGTCCAGAACAGCAGCTTCTGTCCAGGGTTGTACTTGCCGATGGGCGGCACGCCCTCCTCCTCGTTCTTGATCACCCGCCCGACTCGCCTCAGCCACAAGCGGTCATTGGTGATAAAAAAGTTCGCCCGAAAGAATTGAATCACCAATCCCAGGAACAGCACGAACATCACCACGCCCATGAACGGATGCAGGATGCGCGTCCACGGCCCACCGCCAAACAGATTGCTGAGCCAGAACAGTGCCGGATGAAACAATGCCAGCCCCGATAGCGCCGCCGTGAAGAAAAAGATCGCCACCAGCCAGTGATTGGTGCGCTGGTTCGAGGTGTAGCGCAGGATCTGTCTGCGGATCATGGTCTGTCCTCCCCGCGCGGATCAAAGGTGTGTACCGACGGATCGACTTCATGCACTGCAGGATCGACAGTGGTCGGGAGTTCATCCTCCTCGACCAGTTGCGGCCCGACCCGCACGTAGTGGAAGAATCCGGCCAGCACCGCCAAACCCATGGCCAGCAATCCCAAGGGTTTGCTCACGCCTTTCCACAGGTCCACCAGCGGACTGATGGTCGGAGCGCTCGGCAGGCCGGCATACAACTTCGGCGTATCGGCGTGGTGCAACACGTACATCACGTGGGTGCCGCCGACACCTTCGGGGTCATACAGGCCAGCGTTGTCGAAGCCACGACTTTTGAGGTCGACGATGCGCTCCGCCGCATGTTCCTTCATGTCGTCCTTGGTGCCGAACACAATGGCGCCCGTCGGGCAGGTTTTGACGCAGGCCGGCTCCAGCCCCACCGCCACCCGGTCCGAGCACAACGTGCATTTGTAGGCCTTGTGATCCTTTTGCGAGATCCGCGGGATATTGAACGGGCAACCGGTGATGCAATACCCGCAACCGATGCAATGGTCCTGGTCGAAATCGACGATGCCATTGGCATGCTTGATGATCGCCCCCGGACTCGGGCACGCCGCCAGGCAACCGGGCTCGGCGCAGTGCATGCAGCCGTCCTTGCGGATCAGCCATTCCAGGTTGCCGGCATCGGTTTCATGCTCGGTGAAGCGCATCAGGGTCCAGGTTTCTGCGCTGAGGTCTTGAGGATTGTCATAGGTGCCGAGGTTGTGGCCGACCTCGTCGCGCAGCTCGTTCCATTCCGAGCAGGCGACCTGGCAAGCCTTGCAGCCAATGCACTTAGTGGTATCGATCAACTTGGCCACTTCCTCTTGATTGCGTACCGAGGACGGGACGGTCGTGGTGGCTGAACGGGCGATGATGTCTTGGCTGGCCATTTAGACTTTCTCCACGTTGACCAGGAATGACTTGGATTCCGGGGTCTGGGTGTTGCCATCGCCGAGGAACGGCACCAGGGTGTTGGTCAGGTAACCGTGGCGCGTGAGGCCGGTAAAACCCCAGTGCAGCGGGATACCGATCTGGTGCACCACCTGATTGTTGACCTGCAGCGGACGAATCCGCTTGGTCACCACCGCCACTGCTTCTATGTGCCCGCGCTTGCAACTGACACGGACCCGGTCGCCGGCCACGATGCCTTTCTCCTTGGCGAGCACTTCACCGATCTCGACGAACTGCTCGGGTTGGGAAATCGCGTTGAGCTTGCAATGCTTGCTCCAGAAGTGGAAATGCTCGGTCAGCCGATAGCTGGTCGCGGCATATGGATAGTCCTTGGCCACGCCTAAGGAATCCCAGACCGAATCGAAGATCCGCGCCGCCGGGTTGCTGGTGGCCTTCTTGTTTTCCGGGTGCAGCGGGTTGATGCCGATCGGCGTTTCGAACGGTTCATAGTGCTCGGGGAAAGGGCCTTCGTTCATCTTGTCGACCGCGAAGAACCGCGCCACGCCTTCGGGGTTCATGATGAACGGATTCATCCCGGCTTCCGGCGGCGAGTCGGCCTTGAAGTCCGGCACATCGGTGCCGCCCCAGACTTTGCCGTTCCACCACACCAAGCGTTTTTTCTCGTCCCACGGCTTGCCTTGTGGGTCGCACGAAGCGCGGTTGTAGAGAATCCGTCGGTTCGCCGGCCAGGCCCAGGCCCAGCCTTGATGTTGCTTCATACCGTACGGATCGCTGTTGTCACGCCGGGCCATCTGGTTGCCCGCCTCGGTCCAGCTGCCGCAGAAAATCCAGCAACCGGAAGCCGTACTGCCGTCGTCCTTGAGCTGGCCGAAACCGGCCAGTTGCGCGTTGCCCTTGATCGCCGCGCCGGTAGCGTCGGTGAAGTCGGCGGTGGCATAGCCGTTGATTTCCTTGGCCAGCTCCTCCGGCGAGGGCTCATCGGCGATCTTGTACGGCCAGGACAGTTTGAGAATCGGCTCGGCATAAGCGCCGCCGCTGGCCTGGTAACGCTGACGCAGACGGATAAACAGCTCGCTCATGATCCGCACATCAGTGCGCGCTTCGCCAGGGCCGTCGGCGCCTTTCCAGTGCCATTGCAGCCAGCGGCTGCTGTTGACCAGCGAGCCGTCTTCTTCGGCGAAACAGGTGGTGGGCAGGCGAATCACTTCGGTCTGGATGCCGGCGGTTTCAACGTCGTTATACGGCCCGACATTGCGCCAGAACTCCGAGGTTTCGGTGGACAGCGGGTCCATCACCACCAGCCACTTCAACTTGGCCAGCGCCGCCATCACCCGGTTTTTGTCAGGCAACGCGGCGATGGGGTTGAAGCCCTGGCACATGTAGCCATTGACCTTGCCCTGACCCATCAGGTCGAACACTTTGAGGATGTCGTAGTTGGGAATGTCCAGTTTCGGCAAATAGTCGTAAGCCCAGTTGTTCTCGACCGTGGCGTTGTCGCGGTACCAGGCTTTCATCAGGCTGACGTGGAATTTGCTGTAGTTCTGCCAGTAGGACAACTGCCCCGGACGCAACGGCATTTGCGTGCGCTTGGTGATGTAGGCGGTGTAATCCTGCTCGGCGTCGCCCGGCAGCGTCAGGTAACCCGGCAGCGAGTTGGACAAGAGGCCCAAGTCGGTCAGCCCCTGAATGTTGGAGTGCCCGCGCAAGGCATTGACGCCCCCGCCCGGCATGCCGACGTTGCCCAGCAGCAATTGCACCATGGCCGCGCTGCGAATGATCTGCGAACCGATCGAGTGCTGCGTCCAGCCCAGCGCGTAGAGAATCGTCATGGTCTTGCCCGGTTGCGAGCAAGTGGCGATCTCTTCCCAGATCTTCTGCATGGCATCCACCGGCATGCCGCAAATCTGGCTCGCCAGTTCGATGTTGTAGCGGCTGTAATGCTGCTTCATCAATTGATAGACGCAGTGCGGGTCTTGCAGGGTCGGGTCGACCTTGACGAAGCCGTCATCACCGAGTTCATAACCCCAGCCGGACTTGTCCGTGTAGCTGCGTTTGGCCGCGTCGTAGCCGCTGAAGATTCCGTCCTCGAAGCCATAACCGGCTTTGACGATGAACGACACGTCGGTGTAATTGCGCACGTACTCGTGCTGGATTTTGTCCTCAGTCAGCAGGTAGTTGATCAGCCCGCCCATGAAAGCGATGTCGGTGCCGGTGCGAATCGGCGCGTAATAGTCGGCCACCGAGGCGGTCCGGGTAAAACGCGGATCGACCACGATCAAGCGAGCCTTGTTGTGCGCCTTGGCTTCGGTCACCCATTTGAAGCCGCACGGGTGCGCTTCTGCTGCGTTGCCGCCCATCACCAGGATCAGATTCGCGTTACCGATATCGGTCCAGGTATTGGTCATGGCACCACGGCCGTACGTCGGGGCAAGACTTGCCACCGTCGGGCCGTGTCAGACACGCGCTTGGTTATCGAACGCCAGCATGCCGAGGCTGCGAATGACCTTGTGGGTGATGTAGCCCGCTTCGTTGGACGCCGCCGAGGCCGCGAGGAACCCGGTGGTCAGCCAGCGGTTCACCGTTTGGCCCTTTTCATTCTTCTCGATGAAGTTGGCGTCGCGGTCGGCCTTCATCAGGTCGGCGACGCGATCCAGTGCTTCATCCCAGGAGATATGCGTCCACTCGGTGGTGCCGGGTTTACGCACCTGTGGGTATTGCAGTCGGCCGGGGCTGTGAATGAAGTCCAGCAGGCCGGCGCCTTTGGGGCACAGGGTGCCGCGGTTGACCGGGTGGTCGGCATCGCCTTCGATGTGGATGATGTTTTGCGCGACGTTCTTGGCAGCATCGCCCTGGCTGTACATGATCACGCCGCAGCCGACCGAGCAGTACGGGCAGGTGTTGCGGGTTTCATGGGTGTGGGCAAGCTTGAAGTGACGCACTTGCTCGGCGAAGGCAGTCGCGGGGGCCATGCCCAGCGCGCCGAGGCTCGAGCCTGCAAGGCCGATACCAGCGACCTTGAAGAACTGACGACGGTTGAGGTCCATCGTGCACTCCTGTCAGGTGGAGACCCGGTATTTTTGCCGGGTTTTTCTGGGCAATCATGGTTGCGGCAGTCTGGCTGCCGACACTTGAAACTGTAGACAATGTTAGAACTGACTGTGTGAAAACCGACCATCGGGCAATACCGGGGCGTCAGCCATCACACACAACCTGTGGGAGCGAGCCTGTGTGGCGAGGGGATTTATCCCCGTTCGGCTGCGAAGCAGTCGTAAAACCATCGTGTGCGGTGTACTTGGCACACCGCGGTTTCGATTTCGGGGCCGCTTCGCAGCCCAACGGGGATAAATCCCCTCGCCACACAGGCTCGCTCCCACAGGGGCTTGGCGTTTATCATTGCCCCACGTTCAACCACGCTTTTTATGAGACTGAGCATGACTTTCGATTTTGATCAGGTGTTCGACCGCCACAACACCGGCAGTACCAAATGGAGCCGTTACCCGGCCGACGTGTTGCCGATGTGGGTGGCCGACATGGACTTCTCCGCACCGCCGGTGATCCTCCAGGCCCTGCAAAAGCGTCTGGAACACCCGATGCTCGGCTACAGCGTGGCCCAGGATGACTTGCGCGATGCCATCGTCGCCGACCTCTGGAACAAGTACGCCTGGCGCGTATTGCCTGATGAATTGATTTTCCTGCCAGGCGTGGAGTCGGGTTTCAACATGGCGCTGAATGCGCTGGTCCAGCCGCAGCAGAACGTTGTGGTCCAGGTTCCGAACTACCCGCCGCTGCGTCATGCGCCGGGTCACTGGGGTTTGAACAAGGTTGAACTCGAATTCGACGCGTTGGCGGACGGCACATACGCCACGCCACTCGATGCCCTGAATCAGGCGCTGTCCGGTGGCGGTGCGCTGCTGCTGAGCAACCCGCACAACCCGGTGGGCAAAGTCTTCCCTCGAGAAGAACTGCAAGCGGTCGCCGACATCTGCCTGGAGCAGGACGCCTGGATCATTTCTGACGAGATACATGCCGAGCTGTGTTTCGACGGGCGCGTGCACATTCCAACGGCTTCCCTGAGCCCGGAAATCGCCAAGCGCACCATCACGCTGATGTCGGCGAGCAAGGCCTACAACATTGCCGGTCTGAAAACCTCGTTCATGATTATTCAGGACTCGGCGTTGCGTGCGCGGGTCAACCACGCCCGCTGCGGCATGGTCGACAGCGTCAACCCGTTGGGCATGGAAGCGACGCGCGTCGCCTACAGCGAAGGCGGCCCTTGGCTGGCCGGGTTGAAGGCGTATCTGCAAAGCAATCGGGATTATCTGGTGGAAGCAGTCAACACGCGACTGCCGGGTGTGACCATGAATATCCCGCAAGGCACCTATCTGGCGTGGCTCGATTGCTCGGCGCTGGGACTGGATAACCCTCAGCAGTTCTTCCTTGAGCAAGCCAAGGTCGGGTTGAGCCCTGGTGTGGATTTCGGCGATGACAGCAAACAGTTCGTGCGCCTGAATTTCGGCTGCCCACGGGCATTGCTGGAAGAAGGCATTGCGCGGATGGAGCGCAGTTTGCTCAATCACAACGCCTGACAAAACCTCACCAACACCACAAATCCCTGTGGGAGTGGCGGTGCGGCGATCCGACTTGCCCGCGAAGAGGCCGTCACATTCAACATCAATGGTGACTGACACACCGCCTTCGCGGGCAAGTCGGATCGCCGCACCGCCGCTCCCACAGGGTAATCTGTTTGGTTTGAGAGATTCGACAGCCTCTGAAATCCAACCGAACTCAAGGCAAAACACCAGGGTCAACCCTTTGACTCTTCTGCCTTGCGAACGGAGATTTCCCAATGACTGCCTATCCCAAACCACCCTTCCCGAAACAGGCCCAGCCCGTCCCCGGCTCCCAAAAGAAAATGGACCCGTACCCCGACTGTGGCGAACAAAGCTACAAGGGCTCAGGCCGACTGGACGGCAAGATCGCCCTGATCACCGGCGCCGACAGTGGCATCGGTCGCGCCGTGGCGATCGCCTTCGCCCGTGAAGGCGCGGATGTCGCCGTCGCCTACCTCAATGAACATGAAGACGCACAGGAAACCGCACGCTGGGTTGAACAGGCCGGCCGGCAGTGCCTGTTGCTGCCCGGTGACCTCGCACAGAAAGCACACTGCCAAGCCCTCGTGGACAAAACGGTCGAACGCTTCGGCCGGATCGATGTGCTGGTCAACAACGCCGCGTTCCAGATGACCCACGAACACTTCGAGGACATCCCGGACGAAGAATGGGTGATGACCTTCGACGTCAACATCACCGCCATTTTCAGGCTCTGTCAGGCCGCGTTGAAGCACATGAAACCCGGCAGTTCGATCATCAACACCAGCTCGGTCAATTCAGACATGCCCAAACCCACCCTCCTGCCTTACGCCACGACCAAGGGTGCGATAGCCAACTTCACCGCTGGCCTGGGGCAAATGCTGGGGCCGAAAAACATTCGGGTGAACTGCGTGGCACCGGGGCCGATCTGGACGCCGCTGATTGTCTCGACCATGCCCGATGAAGAAGTGCAGAACTTTGGTGGGCAGACGCCGCTCGGCCGGCCGGGTCAACCGGTGGAAGTGGCGCCGATTTATGTGTTGCTGGCCTCGGATGAGGCCAGTTACATCACGGGTCAGCGGTATGGAATTACCGGCGGTAAGCCGATGCTTTGAGCCGGGCCTGCAGCCGCTGCCGAAGGCTGCATTCGGCAGCGGCTCGAGAGAACCAGCAAGGCTCACTCACAGCGTTGACGCCGATTTTTGTCGTTTAAAGCACCACGCTTCCTATCGACCTAAAATCGACCGTCCGTCTGAATTCACCCTCTACCTGTCAAATATGACAGTAGTCAGCCTTCTCCTCCCGGTGTTTGATGTTCCGACGCGGACGCTCCCGGCGTCATGACCTCGGAGGTACCTCATGGCAAATGCTCAAGACAATCCCGGTGTGTTAGTGCTTTACCCTCTGCGCTTTATCAGCGCCAATTACCCGGTGATCAGTGCCCCTCTGCCGCCCGCCAACGTGCCGGTCGGGGGACTGGCCCATTCCGCGTTCATCCAGGTGCTCAGGCGTGACGGCAGCCGGGAGGGGGCGACCGAGGTACAGGTCGATCCCCCGAGCGGCGGGGAATATCAGTCCATCGCGCTGTACATGACAACCCTCGATGATCCGCGACCGCTGCTGATCGAGCGAAAACCCGTTGCCCCCGACGCCCAAGACAAACCCACCGTGTTCAATGTGTTCCAGTCGTTGTTTGTCGAGCGCGTGAACATTTTTTTCTATGTGGTCAAGCGCAACAGCGGCAATGACGAGCCCTCAAGGGAGTCGTGGGCGCTGTACCATCACGAGCTCCCTGGCGGCAATGATGTCCCGGGCACCGGGGCTCATCCCTATCTGATGCTCAGCCTGCCACCTGAACTGGGTAACCCTCCGCGGATCGGCAAAGAGGAGGCGGCCAAGGGCGTCCCCCTGACCGTGTCTTATCCCCACGGCCAGCCTTACGACACCATCCTGCTGATGCTCAACGGCAAGCGTTTTCCGTTCACCCTGCAACCGGGCGAGGAGAACCAACCGCATGTGATTCTCCTGACCCGGGAGCTGTTTGAGCAGGCCGGTAACAACCCCGCCTTCGAGATCCGCTACACCGTGATCTCTCAGGTGAACAACCCGACGCATAAAAGGCGCGAATCGCGCGTCATCGTGGCTGACGTTGACCTGGCGCATACGACGCTCGACGCCCCGATCCTGCGTGAAGATCTCGATGACAGCGAAGATGACCCCGGCCTCATTGATCGCAACAAGCTCAAGGGCGGGCCTTTGTGGGTGGTTGTCCTGCCACGCGCACCGACCTATCAGGCAGGGGACACCGTCCAGGCGATCTATCGCTCGACCCCGCCCGACCTCGCGTTCCCGACGCAAGGCATCGTCGAAAAGGATGGGTTCGGCCAGTTCAAACCCTGCCTTATGCCAGTCCCCAATGACCGGGTCATTAGCGGTAGCCAGGTGCGGGTGGCTTTTGAGCTGGTGCGCAATGGCCAGGTGGTGGGACGTTCGAAAGAGGCGATGGCGCAGGTGGGGACGGCCCTGAACCTGCCCGCACCGAGTGTGAAAGAAGCCGTCGGCAACAACCTGAACCCGATTGCCGCCAAGGACACCCTGACCGTGGTCGTGCCGCAAGGCGGGCTACAACCCACCGACCTGTTGAGCGTCACCTGGACCGGTACCGCCGGCGCCGGCTCGCACCCCACCACCCCGGCCCCGATCAGCAGCATCGGTCTTGAGATCCCGATCCCGGTGTCGGTGATTGCCTTTAACCTCGGCAAGCCAGTCACGGTCACCTACACCGTGACCCGGGGGACGAGTACGCCGCAAGACTCACTGCCCTTCACCCTGAACGTGCTGACCCTGCCGATCAGTGCGCTGCCGAAGCCCAAGATCCTGCAAGCCGACAACGACGGTGACGGCCCGGGGCTGAACCTGACCAACCTGACCGCCGGTGCGACGATCCGTCTTCCGAGCTGGCCGCACATCGCCGCGGGCCAAAAGGTGTGGTTAAGCCTCAAAGGTAAAAAGGCCAATGGCGATGCGCATGATCGCGTGGTGTTCACCCAACCTTCATCGGCAGGCGTTGGCCCCTCGTGGGTGACCACCGGCTATTACGATGCCTCCGCACCTTACAGCTACCTCAAGGACCTGGGGGATGCTTCGACCCTGACGGTGGAGTTCAAGGCTTCGCTGAACCAGGGCCAGACCGCGGGTGATGCTGTCAGCTTCCCGGTGCGTACCTATACCGTCAGAGCGGTGGCCTTGATTGCACCGACCATCGACTCGGCGAAAGATTCCAAAGGGGTTGATATTCCGCAGGGCGGCATCACGGTTGATACCTCGGTGACCCTGACCGGTACCGCCAGCAAAGGTCTGAAGGTCGAAGTATTCGACGGCACCGTCCCCAAAGGCCAGCCGACGGCTGACCCGACCACCGGGATCTGGACGCTGACTGTCTCGGCCCTGAGCGTGGCGGCTCATAGTTTCACCGTCAAAGCGTTGTATGGCAGTGGCGCCGTGTCAGCGGCGCGGACTTTTACCGTCACGTCAGTCGTGGCGCCCACTATCAGCTCGGTGAAAGGCTCCCCAAGCGGGGTCGAAATTCCTAATGGCACCCCTACCGTGGAAACCGCGGTCACCCTGACCGGTAGCGCCAGCAAAGGGCAGAAGGTCGATGTGCTCGACGGCGCCCTCTCCAAAGGCCAGCCGACGGCTGACCCGACCACCGGGATCTGGACGCTGCTCGTCTCGGGCCTGAGCGTGACGGCTCACAGCTTCACCGCCAAAGCCCTGTATGGCGCGGGCCAGACATCAGCACCCCGGTCGTTCACGGTGATAAAGGTGATGTTTGATGAGTTTATTAAATTTGATAACTACAATTTGAATGGATGGAACTTGCTTCATGCAGATATTGTATTTGAAGGTGCGGAATTTTTCGCCAAAGCGCGTCCTCATCAGAGTTCGGCGATAAATATGTACAAAAATCTCAATATGCCTGCAGGCACGTACGAGCTTAGTTTCATTTATAAAAGTGCTGTGGCTGCAAAAGCCAATTTACGCGATAGTGAAAGCCAATTTTATTACATCGATAACGATCTCGCAGCAACTAATGTATGGAAGGCGGAAAAGGCGGTTTTTTATGCTCCTCAAAAATTAACATTGGTCTTTTTTATTATAAATTTTGCAACTGCAAATTTGATGCTGGATAATCTCCGTATAAGGCAGCTATCTTGATCTTAAAATTAGCTTTAGGTTACTTACCACCAAGAGCGGAATTCAGGAGTGGACGATGATAACCAAGAAACAAAGATTAACAGTGTTTCAGATTACGTAACTGGAAAAGAGGATGCCACCCAGCGCTAGATAATCACGATCGCTGAGAAAGCGACTGACTAGTCAGGTCGAGTTAAAAAGCACATCAAAATAAAACACGGCCTTCGCTGGCCGTTAATGAGATGGTCGCACCACACCCTGCGAGGATTACGCTTTCGCAGGGTGTTTGTTCCCAGGGAAAATCGGGGGCAGTCTAAGTTTTCTCCGATTTTGACTAGGCTTCAAGTGCCATGAATTAGCAAAGCACAAGAAGTCGAAAGAATGCAGCGTATTGAGTTTCGAAAAGTACAAAAAGGTGACAGATCTAATTATGATCGAGTGAACACGCCAGCGGAATAACGAGGGTATAATCCCAAAATAGCCCACCGCGTTCAGCGCTCCGCGCAAGACACTGCGCGACCAAATTCAGCAGCCGCAAATCTGGGGACAGACGAAATCCGGGGACAGACCACGATATTAATTGTGGTCTGTCGCTTCATGCGCGGAAGGCGCAGCAGGTATCAACCCAAAAAAACGGGCGCCCCCTGAGGTCGCCCGTTTTTGTTTATGACGCCATCTGCGCCCGCAACCGTCGCCCAACCACGTCCATCAAATCGAGGAAAATCCGGGGACACGTTTTCTCCGATTTTGGCTAGGCTTCAAGTGCCATGAACTGGAAAAAGGAATTTCCATATGCCGCGTAGAGCTCGTTTAGTGATGCCAGGAATCCCTCTGCATCTGATTCAGCGAGGGAATAACCGCTCGGCCTGTTTCTACTCGCAAGAGGATTACCTCTTTTACCTGGTGCACTTGGCCGAGCAGGCAAGAAAGCAGGCCTGTGAGATCCATGCGTGGTGCCTGATGACCAACCATGTCCATCTGCTATTGACGCCAAGTCATCCTGCAGGAGCAAGCTTGCTGATGAAGGGGCTTGGTCAACGCTATGTCCAATACGTCAATCGCACCTATCAGAGAACCGGAACCCTGTGGGAAGGCCGTTTCCGTTCCTGCCTGGTGCAGGAGGACAGTTACGTATTAGCCTGCTATCGCTATATCGAGATGAACCCGGTCAGGGCGGGGATCGTGGAGCATCCAGCCGAGTATCGTTGGACGAGTTATCGAGCTAATGCGCAGGGAGAAGAGTCAAGGTTTATCACACCTCATGCGCAATACAACGCGTTGGGTGAGGCGGCGTTACCGCGGACGACGTCGTATCGAGAGCTTTTCAAAAGTCAACTCGATCCAGGTTTGGTGGATCAGATCCGATCGTCTACTAACGGTAATTACATACTTGGTGAATCCAGATTTGAGTCGGAGGTTGAAGGTGCGCTGGGGCGACGGGTAAGAAGAGGCAAGCCGGGACGGCCGAAGAAAGCGACTGATTTCGACGTTGAGTCTTTGCTTTAGAAAACGTGGTCCCCAGGTTCTCCGGCTAATGGGTGTCCCTGGATTTTCTCTGAGGAATGCGGGCGCAGATGGCGTGATCAACCAAAACGGGCGACCTCAGGGGGGCGCCCGTTTTTTTTGGGTTGATACCTGCTGCGCCTTCGGGGCATGAAGCGACAGACCACGATTAGTATCGTGGTCTGTCCCGGGATTTCTCCCTGTCAGGCCGCGTTGAAGCACATGAAACCCGGCAGTTCGATCATCAACACCAGCTCGGTCAATTCAGACATGCCCAAACCCACCCTCCTGCCTTACGCCACGACCAAGGGTGCGATAGCCAACTTCACCGCTGGCCTGGGGCAAATGCTGGGGCCGAAAAACATTCGGGTGAACTGCGTGGCACCGGGGCCGATCTGGACGCCGCTGATTGTTTCGACCATGCCCGATGAAGAAGTGCAGAACTTTGGTAGGCAAACGCCGCTCGGACGGCCGGGTCAACCGGTGGAAGTGGCGCCGATTTATGTGTTGCTGGCCTCGGATGAGGCCAGTTACATCACCGGCCAGCGCTATGGAATTACCGGCGGTAAGCCGATGCTTTGAGCCGGGCCTGCAGCCGCTGCCGAAGGTTGCATTCGGCAGCGGCTCGAGAGAACCAGCAAGGCTCACTCACAGCGTTGACGCCGATTTTTGTCGTTTAAAGCACCACGCTTCCTATCGACCTAAAATCGACCGTCCGTCTGAATTCACCCTCTACCTGTCAAATATGACAGTAGTCAGCCTTCTCCTCCCGGTGTTTGATGTTCCGACGCGGACGCTACCTGCGTCATGACCTCGGAGGTTCCTTATGGCGAATGATCAAGACAATCCCGGTGTGTTAGTGCTTTACCCTCTGCGCTTTATCAGCGCCAATTACCCGGTGATCAGTGACCCTCTACCTCCCGCCAACGTGCCGGCCGGGGGATGGCTATAGGCTGCTGGCAAAGTCATGGATGTCGCGGACGGCGCTGTGGTGGAGTTCCGGCAGAGCGGCCTCGAAGATGATGTCGCCGTCGTGGACGATGCCGTTAACGGTGCGGCTGATCACACTAACGCCGGCGCGAGCGAGCTTGCGAGCGTAGGCAAGTCCTTCGTCGCGCACGGAGTCAAGTTCGTTGGTGGCGATCACATGCGGCGGGAGGCCTGACACGTCTTCTTCGGTGGCGTGGTAAGGCCAGGCCAAGGGATTGCGGCGGTTGGCGCGGTCAGGGTCGTAAAGGCTGGCCAGAACCCGGCTGGTGGCAAGGCTGGTGAAGTACTGGTCGTTCTCCAGCAAGGATGGCAGCTCGCGAGCCTGGTCCTCCACGCTCCAGTCGTAGGCGCCGGAGATGTGCGGCGCGAGTGCATACACCCCGTCAATCAGGGTAAGTTGGCCATCTTGCTTGGCCTTGAGGGCTGTGGCGAGGGCGAGGTTGCCACCGCCTGAATCGCCGACGACGACGATCTTGCTCAGGCCGAGTTTACTGCGGTGGGTGTCGGTCCACTGCAGAGCACTGAAGCTGTCGTTGAGGCCGGCGGGAAAGGGGTTGGGGCCGAGCTTTCCCGCGCCGTTGCGAAAGTCGACACCGACCACGATCATGCCAGTGGCGGCCAACTGGTCGGCCCAGCGCAGGTGGAGCGGATTGTTCATACTCAGTAGAACCATTCCACCGGAGTGCAGGTAGACGATGCCAGGCATGGGCCCCTCCGACTGGGCAGGGCGGTGCATATAAAGCTTGATCGTGTTGCCGTCGATGCCGGTAATCGTCTCGACAGTGCGCGTCACACCGGTAATGGGTGGCAGGCCGGCGGTGACCGCGTCGTAGAGCTGCTCAAAACCCCCTTCAGCCTCGGCCCCCCACTCAAGTAGGGCCGACCTCGGGTCGGCGGCGGTGACCGACGGTGGAGCAGCGTGCTTGTCCATACCGAATGCGGCCATGGCCGCGACCAGACGGGCGTCGCTTCGCGGATCGGAGCCGAAGTCGGTGGCGGGATCGCCGAGACGACCGGGCAACGAAGGCTGAACCAGGGTCCGATCATGCTCTGTTGTCATGAATTTTCCTCATCTGGCACGGATGTGTTGGGCGTCGACTCAGCCGCGTCCGAGCGCGCGGGCGATGAGGAGGGTGTCGGCAGTCTGCTGGAGCCGAACAAGCTGGCCATCACGCAGGGTGAAAATATGCACGAACCGAGAAGTGAGTTCGTTGCTGCCGTCCTTGGTTACGCCGTGGTAGCGACCCAGTGCGATGACGTGGTCTCCAACCTCGAAGAACTCGTCACCCTCGGCCCAGAACTCTGTGAAGTCGCCAAAGAAGGAGAAAAAGTCATTGATGATGCTGTCGAAGCCGATGTGGACGCCGCCCTTCGGGAAGCCGGCGGCAATGTCCCACACAGCATCCTGCGCAATAACCGCACGGATGACATCCATATCACCCTTGGCGTTGTACATACGCTGGACGACGTCGATCTGCGGGGAGCTGGCGGTGCTGCTCATAATGTTTCCTCTTCTGTAGTGCGGTCTGTAGTCAGGACAAGCCTAGTGCATTTATGAAGCGCCCGAAGTGGGTCGTTCGTTCCGTGCTTGGCACCCTCAATCAATAGGGTGCTGCTCACGCCCGCTCTTGAGCAATCACCGATATCTTGCCGTTGCGCTCCAGGATCGCGAACTTGATTTGATCAAGGGTCTCGATGCCCTGACTCGAGCGTGCGGCCTCCATGATGTCGGCCTCGATCAATCGCGCGTGGCGCAGGCGTTTGTGCAGCACCTTGCCGTTCTCGACGATGATCGTCGGCCCGCCATCGATCAACTGCGATATCCATTGCGAGCGCTGTTTGAGCAGCGACAGGCCGACGTCGATGACAATCAGCGTGACGATCACCAACATCGAGTTGGTCAGGGAAAAGTCATCGCCCAGCAACGCCTGTTGCGTGGCTTCGCCGATGATCATCAACAGCAAAAAATCGAATGTCGTCAACTCGGCCAAAGAGCGTCGGCCGGCAATCCTGAACAGCACCATCAGCGCCAGATACATCGCGGCCGCGCGTAATACCGAGTCCATAGGTCACCTAAGGGAAAATGAATTGATCCAGGTTCACGGGCATGGCGCCGGGCGATGCGATGCGGCTGCGAAACAGTCCCAGCCCATCGCCGCGCAACGTCAGATAAAGGTTTGCCTGACCCTGAGCGTCGGTTTGCACCCACAACTTCATGCCCTGCCCGGCACTGATGGCGCGCAGGGGTTGCGGTTGCAGGGTTTCGATGTTGAAACCGTCCAGCAGCGCCCCGGACAGTTCCAGTTCAACCGTGGCATTGGGTGCACCGCTCACGCTGATCTGCATCGGGTTGGACGATCCGTGGCGGTGGAACATCTCGTATTGCACCCGGACCTTGCCATCGTCGCCGTGAACGTCCCGGGTACTCAGCGGCCCGCGTGAAAACAGGCCGAGCAGCGCCAGCAACACCATCAGCACCAGGATGTACCAGCCCCAACGCTCGAATCGCCAGACCTTGACCTGATGCGCCATGTCTTCGCGCACGGGATAGTCGCGGCTGTGGTAGTCGGAATGGCCGGATTCATCGTTCATCGCGTGCGCCCTGCCCTTGCTCACCGGCCAATGCCCGTTGATGGAAATGCGGCAGCAACTTCAACGCGTGCTCCGCGGCCAACAACTGAACCTCACTACGTGTGCCGGAAAACCGCAGTTGTCGGCTGAAGACACATCGCCCCTGCCCGGTCTGATAGGCCCAGGCGAAACAAATGGTGCCGGCCGGAATGCCATCGACGTCTTCCGGGCCGAGGATGCCGGTGGTCGCCAAGGCGACATTGGCCGTGCTGTCGCGCAGCGCACCCAACGCCATTTCCCGAGCGACTTCACAACTGGTCAGGTTGAACGTTTTGATCGTATCGGAGCTGACGTTGAGCAAGCGCTGCTTCGCCTCGGGGGAATAAACCACATAGCCGCTTTCGATCAGCTCCCCGCTGTGCGGGACTTCAGCCAGCAGCGTGACGATTTTTCCGGCCGTGCAAGACTCTGCGGTGGTCAACAGCAAGTCGTTTTCACGCAAATACTCGACCACGGATTGGCTGATGCTCATGGCAAATCATCCAGACAGAGAGCTGCTCGGTTGACCTTCGCCGTCTCCAAACATTCCCTCTATCGGAACACGCTCGGCTCAGGGGATAAAAAAGTGAACCCCTGTCAAAACTCACCCCTCCATACGTTTAGGGCCGACCGTCAATCAATGCATCGGTTATGCCTACACCGTGACGCCGTTTTTCCTCGCTGGTATTGCCGGTCTGTACCCAAGCCGGCTGGTTGGCGATCCTGGTGCTGGTCACCATCCTGATCTCAATGATCCTGCTATGGTTCAACGTACTGACGCCTGAATACCTGCGCGCGACCGTCGGTTGATCGCCAGAGGCCCTACATCGTGGCACGCACCCGACGAGTACCGAGCATGAGTTTCATTTTGTGGGTGGCGGTGCTGGGGGCCGTGCTGCTGACGCTGGCATTGACGTCGTCGTACCTGCGATGGATGCCGGTGACCACGTCGGCGGTGTGCCTGGTGTTGGGTGTGGCCATTGGGCCTGTGGGGCTCGGGCTGTTGAAACTGGACACCGATGATGCGTCCACCTGGATGGAGCACCTGACGGAAGTCGCAGTACTGTTTTCGTTGTTTGTCTGCGGTTTGAAGTTGCGCTTGCCGTTCAAGGATAAAAACTGGCGCATTGCCTACGGCCTGGCCGGCCCGGTCATGGTGTTGACCATTGCCGGCGTCAGCCTGTTGTTGCATTACGGTTTCGAATTGTCTTGGGGCGCGTCCGTGTTGATCGGCTCGATTCTGGCCCCCACCGACCCGGTGCTCGCCGCCCTGGTACAAGTCAACGACGCCCGGGATGACGACAGTGTGCGCTTCGGGCTGTCGGGTGAGGCCGGGCTCAATGACGGGATCGCCTTTCCGTTTGTCATCCTCGGCCTGCTCCTGGTGCAGCACGACGGCAACCCCGGCTGGCTGAGCGATTGGGTGCTACGCAGTCTGTTGTGGGCAGTCCCGGCCGGTTTGCTCACTGGCTACTGGATGGGACGCGGTATTGGCCGCCTGACCTTGTTGATGCGAATCCAGAATGACGACAGCACCCTTTCCCCGAATGATTATCTTGCCCTCGCCTTGATTGCCCTGGCGTATGTCGGGGCCGAGTCGATTCATGGTTACGGCTTTCTGTCGGTGTTTGCCGCCGGTCTGGGTTTGCGCCACGAAGAAGTCAAATCCACGGGTGACGACGAACTTCCCGCCGAGCATCTGGTTCAGCCTGTTGTGGGCCATCAGAACGTCGAGCCGCAAGACGCCGTTCATGGCGATACCGAGAACCTTCAAGACACCCAGGTCGCGGCGGGAATCATGATGGGCGACATGCTCGCTTTCGGCGGCCTGGTGGAACGGGCCATGGAAGTGTTTCTGGTGACGCTGCTCGGCGTGGTGCTGATGGCGCACTGGGATTGGCGTGCGTTGCCGATCGCAGGCGTATTGTTTTGCCTGATTCGACCGCTGAGCGTCGTCGCCATGCCCTGGGGTGGTTTGCTCAACGGTCGCCAGCGAATGTTGATTGGCTGGTTCGGCATACGCGGCATCGGCAGTCTGTATTACCTGTTTTATGCCCTGAACCACGGGCTGGGCGCGTCGATCTCAACACTCTGTATTGATCTGACCTTGTCCGTGGTCGCGCTCAGCATCCTCATCCACGGGATCAGTACTCAACCGATCCTGGCTCGATATGAACGGCAAAAAAGACAGGATGTTTGATTTTATGTCTGTGCGTTCAGGGTCGGAATTATCGAATTTTCACGTTCATAAATTTGAAATTCTTCGCGACCCGGCCAGTCACAACTCTAATCCCGCCCGGCTTTTGCACGGCGGGACATGCCAGGTTCGGTTCCCCTGCGGCGTCGATACCTATCAACAGGAACCTCGAGAAAATCAGGTGCTGGTCATGATTCACTATTCCACCTCCGAAGAAATCAAAGCCTGCCGGCCTTCGCCCTGGAACGTAATCGTCAGTTGTTTGAAGAGGCCCAGGCGCTGAGCCGTAGCGCCTTTGCGTTACTCGAGGATAGCGGCATGGATGTGGAACTGTTTGATCGCTATCAGGCCCTGCGCAGAAAGGCCGACTTGAAGTTCGAGGAAGCGATCGAGCACTTGCAGCTGCTCAACGAAGACTTCCCGCCTGTCTCGATGTCCACGCAAAACGCTCATCGTTTGCTCCAGCAGCCCGAATCCAGAGGCTGAACTTGAAAAGCCCGGCGCAGTCGCCGGGCTTTTTATTGTCTGGAATATCAATGCTCCACTGCGAACTGCATGAGTCCATTTCCGGACTCATGCAGGCTGCATGACCGCAGTTCGCCATCAGTCACTTCAACTTATTGTTTTATAAACAAGTTATTGCACCGGCAAACCGGCACGACAAATGCTCAAGGACAATGAGCGACTTTCGGCCTTGAGACCGTTCGCGCTCACCCCCTGACTTGTTGGAGAGACTCGACCATGAACGCCATAGACCTGTTGAAAGCAGACCATGAACGCGTAAAAGGCATCCTGACCCAATTAAGTGAATCCACCGAACGTGGTGTTAAAAAGCGCGGCGAGTTGCTGGCCAAGCTGGAAATGGAGATCGCCATCCATACCCGTCTCGAAGAAGAAGTCTTGTACCCGGCGTATAAAAAGGCTGGAGGCAAAGAGCAGGACGTCATGTATTACGAAGCCAAGGAAGAACATCGCACCGTTGATTCGCTGGTGCTGCCAGACCTGAAAGTTACCGACCCGTCCACTCCGGAATTTGCCGGTCGCGTGAAAGTGGTCAAGGAACTGCTGGAACACCACATCGAAGAAGAGGAAACGGAAATGTTTCCTCAGGCCAAAAAGTTGCTGGGTAAAGCCACCCTGGAGGAATTGGGCGCACAGATGGAAAGCTTGAAAGCCCAATACAAGAAAGAAATGAGCGCAGCCAATCTGGCGGCTTGATGCAAGTGGCGAGACAGCAAGAGGCCCGGCATATGCCGGGCCTTTTTTGTTGTTCGGTTCACGCGCCGGGGTTGGTCACCTGGATGTAAAACGCGTAGCTGCCCAGCAGCATCCAGAAGGTGGCGAAAATCCACGGCGTACGCACCGAAAACAACAACGACTTGCGATACCCCTTATGGGACGATTCCATCTCACTGAACAGCGGCGACTCATCGTAAGCGAGGCCCATCAAGGGTTCGCTGCGCAGCAACTCACTCTGCTTGAAATGCCAATGGTCGATGATGTCGTAGGCCGCGCGAATCCCCGGCCAGGCGTTGAGTGAACTAAGCAGCCCCAGCAGTGCCAAAAACGGTGGCACCACCAGCGTGAAGAGTTTTCCCCATTCGGGGTTGAGGTTGGACATGCAGGACGCAAAAGCAATCACTAAGAACGATTGCGCCGCCAGGTAGGCATCAGTGCGATTGGCCAGAATGCTGGTTTCGTACTGGATTTCCCGGCGGTAGAAATCCAGGCGCTCCTTGGGTGAACCGAACATCTTGGCGTTGCGTTCGGTCAGGGTTTCTTCGGCTGGGGCTTCGGTCAGTATTCTTGGCACAGGAATTACACACAGGTTGGAAAACGTTTAGAAGAAACGTCTGCCGACAAGTTCAGCTGGAATGACAATGGAGCCTGCAATGGACGATCTTGATTGGGTGCAATGGCCGGCGATGCTGGTCACGGTGCTGGCGGCGTGGTTGATCGGTTCGCAAAGCCCCAGGCGCAGGGTATCGGGCTTCGTCTGTTTTATCGTCAGCAATGTTTTATGGGTGACGTGGGGTTACCACACCCAGGCCTATGCACTGATCGTGTTGCAGTTTTGCCTGTGCGCCATGAACGTGCGTGGTTTCAAGAAGAACGCGGGATCAGCGGCCGAACATTGAGCTCGCTTTGTCATTTCATGGTCGTGGCGATGATTTCCACCAGATTGAGTTGGGTAAAAGGTTTGGACAGGCGCGGAAGTCTGGTTGCGAAACCTTCCAGGCGCTCGGCGTAACCGGTGGCAAGGATGATCGGCAGGCTCGGTTTGATGATCCGGATAGCCTGCGCCAGTTGCGCGCCATTCATCTGTGGCATGGCCATGTCGGTGATGACCAGATCAATCGCTGATTCAGTGTCGAATACTTTCAGCGCTTGCGCCCCGGACGTCGCACTGATCACCCGATGCCCCAGGTCTTCGAGTAACAGGCAGGTACTGGTCAACACGAGGCTGTCATCATCCACGACCAGCACGCATAGACGGTGCACCGGCGGTGCGGCCTCCTCGATAACAGGCCTGGCAACCGAACCGGTCGTGGCGATGGGTATCCACAGTTCGGCGATGGTGCCTATGTCCTTCTGACTCTTGAGGACGAATCGTCCGCCCAATTGCTCGATGTAACCATGCACCATCGAAAGTCCCAGCCCCGTGCCTTTGCCAACGCCTTTTGTGGTGAAGAACGGGTCCATTGCCGAACCGAGCGTGGTTTCATCCATACCCTCCCCCGTATCGCTGACACTCAGGCACACATACCGGCCTGACAGCAGGGATAACTGCGGTTGATCCCAGGTTTCTTCGGTCTTGGCACTGATGACGATTTTCCCGCCATGGGGCATTGCGTCACGGGCGTTGGTCACCAGGTTCAATACCGCCAGTTCAAGCTGATTGACGTCGGCCAGGACTGGGTCGAGCGCTTGCGGAAAATGGGTTTCGAGTACCACCGAAGGCCCGAGCGAGCTGCGCAACAGCCCGATGATCCCTTGCACCAGCGCAGGTATTTCGACGGGTTCGGCTTTGAGCTCCTGACGTCTGGCAAAAGCCAGCATGCGTTGGGTCAGAGAGACGCCGCGCAAGGCTCCCTGAGTGGCGTTGTCCACCAATCGGGTGATTCTCGGATCGTCCCCCACGCGTTTGCGGACGATTTCCAGATTGCCGAGGATGACGGTCAGCAAATTGTTGAAGTCGTGGGCAACGCCGCCGCTGAGTTGGCCGATGGCCTGCATCTTCTGCGCCTGAAACAGCGCTTCGCGGGTTTGCTCCAGCGCCTGCTGGGCTTGTGTGGCTTCGGTGATATCACGGGTGATCTTGGCAAAACCGAGCAAGGTGCCGGTTTCGCCCCAAATCGGGTCGACCACGACATTGGCCAGGAACCGCGTACCGTCCTTACGCACGCGCCAGCCTTTGTTTTCGAATCGCCCGTCACGTAGCGCGATGTCCAGGGTCCGTTGTGGTTCGCCGGCCTCGCGGTCTTCCGGGGTGTAGAACATCGAAAAGTGCTTGCCGATGACTTCTTCGGGCAAATAACCCTTGATGCGTTGAGCCCCGGGATTCCAGTTAGTCACGCGGCCATCCGGGGCGAGCATGTAGATGGCGTAGTCAGTGACGCTTTGAACCAGCAGGCGGAACTGTTGTTCGCTTTGCTTGAGGACTTCTTCGGCCATCTTTCGGTCGGTCAGGTCGCGGGTAATCTTGGCAAACCCGAGCAACTTGCCCGACGGATCGAGAATGGGATCGATCACTACGTGGGACCAGAAGTGCGTACCGTCCTTGCGCACCCGCCAGCCTTCTCCCTCGAAACGCCCTTCCCGAATCGCCGTGTCCAGCGCTCGCTGGGGCAAACCGGCAAGGCGGTCCGCTTCGGTATAGAAACGCGAAAAGTGCTGGCCGAGTATTTCGGCTTCTTCATACCCCTTGAAACGCTTGGCGCCAGCGTTCCAGCTGGCAATGGTTCCATCGGGATCAATCATGTAGATCGCGTAATCAACGACAGCATCGATCAACAACCGAAAACGGCTGTCCTCGATGGCGCTGGCTTTGGTCCGATCCTCGTTCATTGATCCCTCTTGGTATGACCGTTTTTTGAAGTATGCGACAAACCACGAAATTGGAAAGCCAGATAAACGACTCTCTTCGTACGTGTTATCGATTCACGTGTTTGACAATGTAGGCGTACAGATCGTTGTAGACGAATTTCGGAACATGCGAAGCATGAGTCGCCATCTTGAGCAGTGCCAGATGACACTCTTTGACGACTTCGTCGCGATCGCTCGCCGCGAAGACGTGGTTGTCGATAATGCTGGAATAGACGCTGTACGCAAAATCCACCTTGGTTGTCGTTGTGGTGATGGAACCGTCGGCACCTTTGGAGTAGGTACTTTGGGCAATCAAGGTGCGCTCGTTCAACACGCCGAACCCGCGTTCGTACACATTGACTTGCGAGCCGCTGACCGCTTTTGCAACCGTCTCGAAGGCCACGATGATCGCAGGCGCATAACTCATGCTGGCATCCAGCGTCGATACCGTGAGAAACCGTTCCATTTCCTGGCCTTCAAGGCTTTTGAGCGCGCGTTTAATGCTCGACACATGAGCAAACTCTTGAGTGCAACCCACGATGTGAGTCTCGAATTGATAGCCGGCGGCGGCGGCCGAAGTCGCAAAAGCAACGAAATCGATACTGTCGAAAGCACATTCCATGATGATGTTGAATTTACCGGTGAAGGCCTGCGTAAAGATCTTCGTACTGACTTCACGAACAAATGCCTCGGTATGCTCATACGCGTGCAAGAGGCCGAGTTTGATCATCTCCGTGTATTGAGGGTGTTTTTTGCGGTAGTCAGGCAGGTACAGCCGAACATAATTGTCGTAGCGTTTTGAAGGCAGCAGGTTCTTTTCCAGCAGATAGGTTTTGCCTGACCCTTGCAGCCCGGCAACGACCAGTATTTTTGGGGTTGCCTCGGCCTTGATGCCGCTGAACAGCGTTGCTTTTATTTCATCGAACGCGGCGGTGACGTGCTCAGGGGTGTACGTATAGTGCGGTGCTACTGACATACCTTGATTTCCTTATCAAAGATTGGCTTGAAAGTGATGACGGGTTCTTTGAATAAAGACGGCATTCGCTGATTGTTCAAATGGCCGTGTCTTTCAATATATGTCGATGTTTTTAAAGTAAAAAATCCTACTCGACTGAGTGAAAAAGCCTCGGAGCAATCGACCACCAGCGCGGCAGTAACTGCTTGACCTTGCTGTCGCCAAACCGGTCATCGATCAACATCACCACCCCTTGATCCTGCTGGGTTCGGATCACCCTCCCCGCCGCCTGCACCACTTTCTGCACACCGGGAAACAGGTAGGTGTAGTCATAACCGGCACCGAAAATCGCCGCCATGCGCCGTTTCAACTGCTCGTTGACCGGGTTGAGTTGCGCCAGTCCGAGGGTGGCGATAAACGCTCCGATCAGTCGCGCGCCCGGCAAGTCGATGCCTTCGCCAAAAGCCCCGCCCAACACCGCGAAACCGACGCCCTGACTCTCGGCGGTGAACTGGTCGAGGAAGTCCTGACGTTGCCCTTCCCCCATGCCCCGGGACTGCGACCACAGATTGATGTGTGGATGTTTCTCGGCCAGCAACTGCGCCACTTGCTGCAAATAATCGAAGCTGCTGAAAAACGCCAGGTAGTTGCCGGGACGTTGGCTGAACTGCCGGGCAATCAGCTCGACGATCGGTGCAAGGGAAGACTGGCGATGGACGAATCGCGTGGAGATCTGGCTGACGATGTGCACGTGCAGCTGATCGGCGTGAAATGGCGATTCAACGTCTATCCACACCGTGTTCGCCGGCGTGCCCAGCAGGTCGGCATAGTAGTGGCGAGGGCTCAGGGTCGCGGAAAACAGCACGGTGCTGCGTGCAGCCGTCAAGCGCGGGCGGATGAAGCCGGCGGGCACCACGTTGCGCAGGCACAGCTGCGACAGGTTGCGTTGGCGGTCGAGGTCGCGCTTGCTGATGTCGAACAGGAACTGTTCATCAAAGAGCTCGGCCACGCGGCAAAACTGCAGCATGTCGAAATAGAAGTTCTGTAACGCGCCGTCCAGGCCTTGAGGATGGTCGTTCAGGTAGTCGCCGATGCTCGCGCTGCACGATGACAACGCCTGGAGCAGTTTTTCCGGCGCCTTGTCATAGGCCTGATAGGCGCCGAGTTGCAGGTTATGCAGGGCATTCCACTCACGGTTGACCCGTTGCAAGGGTTTTTTCAACGCCTCGGGCGCGGTTTTTCGTACACCGTTGAGGGTCGCTTGGTCGAGGCTGGCGCTGTACATCTGCCGGCCACGCTCCACCAGGTTGTGCGCTTCGTCCACCAGCACCGCGACTTTCCAGTTATTGGCCTGGGCCAGCCCGAACAGCAGCGCGCTGAAATCGAAATAGTAGTTGTAATCGGCAACCACCACGTCTGCCCAGCGGGCCATTTCCTGGCTCAGGTAATAGGGACAGACGTCGTGTTGCAGGGCAACCTCGCGCAAAGCGTTCTGGTTCAGCAGGGACAATTTGCTGGCCGCCTGCCGAGCGGCGGGCAGACGATCATAAAACCCCTGGGCCAGCGGGCAGGATTCGCCGTGACAGGCTTTGTCCGGATGTTCGCAAGCCTTGTCCCGGGCGATCATTTCGAGCACCCGCAAGGGTGGCCCGTCGGCGCTGTCGAGGATCACTTGTGCGGCGTCCAGCGCCAGTTTGCGCCCCGGGGTCTTCGCCGTGAGGAAGAACACCTTGTCCAGTTGCTGCGGCGCCAGGGCCTTGAGCATCGGGAACAGCGTGCCGACCGTCTTGCCGATCCCCGTGGGCGCTTGGGCCATCAAGCAACGACCGGTGCTGACGGCCTTGAACACCGACTCCGCCAGATGACGTTGCCCCGGTCGAAAGTCGGCATGGGGAAACGCCAGTTGTTGCGCCGCCCGATTACGCCCTTCGCGGTGGGCCATTTCCTGTTCGGCCCATTGCAGGAACAAGGCGCAATGTTGTTCGAAGAACAGCCGCAGTTGCGCGGCGCTGAAAGCCTCGACCAGGCAGGTTTCCTTTTCGCTGACGATGTCGAAGTACACCAGGGCCAGATTGATCTGCTCCAGCTGCAGTTTCTGGCACATCAACCAGCCGTAAATCTTCGCCTGCGCCCAGTGCAGTTGACGGTGGTTGGCCGGTTGTTTGCTCAAGTCGCCGCGATAGGTTTTGACTTCTTCCAGGCAATTTTGCCCGGGGTCGTAGCCGTCGGCTCGGCCCTTTACCTTCAACGTTTGATACAGACCTTCAAGCGCGACTTCACTCTGGTAGCCCTCGCTGCGCCGGGACGCCACCGTACGGTGCCCGACAATCCCTTCCAGCGCCGTCGGCGAAGGCGTAAAACGCAGGTCGAGGTCACCGACCTTGGCGGTGAATTCACACAGCGCCCGCACCGCGATGCTGTAACTCAAGCGCCCTGCTCCGCCCATTGCACGTAGCAGACGGCAATCGGCATCTGGTGCTCATGGCAGAACTCGAGCCAGCGCACTTGATTGTCTTGCAGGCGATCACCGGGACCTTTGACTTCGATCATCCGGTAGGTTTTGTCCTGCGGCCAAAACTGGATCAGGTCCGGCATGCCGGCGCGATTGGCCTTGATGTCCAACAGCAGTCGATTGAACCAGTGCTTGAGGTGTTCGGCCGGCAGGCAATCGAGTGCCTGATCGAGCAATTCTTCGCTCAGCACACCCCAGAACACGAAGGGCGACTGCACGCCCCACTTGCTGGCATAGCGTTCACGAATCGTCTGGCGGTAACGCCCGTCATCGAGTTCAGCCAGGCAGCTGTGGAACAGCTCCGCACGGCGCGCGTGAAAGTCCTCATTGAGCAAATCCACCGGTCCACGCTGGAACGGGTGGAAAAACGCCCCCGGCAACGGCGCGAAAATCGCCGGCCAGCACAGCAGTCCGAACAACGAGTTGATCAGGCTGTTTTCGACGTAATGCACCGGTGCCGAATCTTCCGCCAAATGTGCCTGAACGTGAGACTCCACCGACAACGCCGGGTCGGTTCTGGGCAGTTGCAGGTCCAGGCGCAGCATTTCTCGTGGGGACGAGCGCTTTATCACCGGCCCACCCAACTTGCGCCGCAGCCTGGGCAGCACGCGCAGCAACTGTTGCTGCTCGGCGGCACTTTCCGGCGAATGCTCCACCGCGACGGCCAGGTCCATGGCCAGCTGATATTCACCGCAGCGCTCCAACACGCGAATCAACCGCAGGCGCGCGCCGGGATACGCACACTCGCGGTAGATCGTCAGTGCGGTAGAGAAATCCGCCAGGCGCTCGCAGTGCTGACCGATCTGGAACAACAGTTTGCCCCGACGTCTTTGCAGCCAGGGATTGCTCAGCGCCAGCCCTTTTATCTGCTCGACAATGTCTTCTACTGCTTCGCCGACCTCGAAATGCTGCTGACACTCATGAAGGAAGAGACAGGCATCCACGTCGTCACGGCTGCGCAGGCCTCGGGAGTCGGCGCAGAACTCGACTTTTTCATAGGTAAAGATGCCCAGGTCAGCCAGCACGAACTCGGACCAATCCTGGTAAAGATTGCCGAAAAACATCAAGCGCAGCCGATCGCACAGGCCCATGATGGTCAGGCTGAACAATCGGTCATCCAGCGACGGGCACCACTGGCCGAAACTTTTGGCCTGGGGAAACTGTTCGCTCAGTGCGGGCAGCCAATCGGTCTTTTTTCCCTTGGGTTGATCGATGGTGGCGCCAAAACACTGGAGAATTTCCGCCTTGAGCAACACCTCGAACAGCGCTTCGATCGGCAGCGGCGATTGCTCATCGATCCAGCCCAGCGCCAGCAGTGGGCCGGCGGCGATGGCGATGTCGCCGATTTCGACGTAATGCAGCTTGCTCGCCCGGAAGTGATTCCCCTTGCGCGTCACCATCCTGACCAGCAGCGCCCTGGATTCACGGGGCAACCGCTTGAACTCGCGGATGAAGTGTTGCTCTTCGACACTCAACACATCGGCATAGCGATGCTCAAGCCAATCAAGCACTTGCATGAAGTTGTTCAAGTAATAGAACGGATCGTCGAGAGGATTTGCAGTCACAGGAAAAAAGGCCATGGCGAGGGAGTACTGGTTATGCATACAGATACCAGCTACGCCCTGCCCGGTGCAAACGGAAAAGGATAAGCGGCGGCGTTAATCGGTATTTTTTCGAGTGTCTATGAACTTTCTGCCGATCCATCGCACCAACCGCGTTAGAGGTACAGTGACGATTGATTTCGTTCGTGGCAGTCGCGCTGTTTTTTTGAAGGATGAGAGGTGGTTATGAATATCAAGACTCTGGGCTTGCCCCTGGCGGTAGCGGCCTTTTTGGCCCTGGCCGGTTGCTCGACGCCAACGGTTGTGACGCTGCAGAACGGCACCCAGTATTTGACCAAGGACATGCCGAAAACCAAGACCAAGGACGGCTTCTTTGAGTTCGAAGATATTTCCGGGGCGAAAGTGAAGGTCAAGGCCGATGAAGTGACCACGATTCGACAGGAAGACTGAACAGCAAAATCAAAAGATCGCAGGCTGCGCCAGCTCCTACACCCACGACCGGCGTAGGAGCTGGCGCAGCCTGCGATCTTTTGCTGGTGTGGCAGCAAACTTAGGCGATTACGATTCCCCCGCCCGACAAGCTATCCAGCCCAACCCCGACCAACGTCACCGAATCCCCCCCAAACGTCAGCACCGTGTCGTGCCCCACCGCCGTGGCATGCGCCCGATAGTCGTCGTTCGGCGTCACGCCCTGAACCCCGAGAAACACCAGTTTGTCGCTGGCCTGGTAGCCAACCACCCGGTCCTGACCAAACGCGCCGCTAAACAGGAACGTATCGATCCCGCCCCCCGACTCGAACAAGTCATTGCTCGCCCCGCCGACAAACACGTCGTTACCCTTGCTGCCGATCAAATGGTCGTTGCCGTCCAGTCCAAACAACCAATCGCCGCCAGCGTGAGCCTTGAGCGTATCGGCACCGGCGCCGCCCTTTACCGTTGACGCGTACTGAGTCAGGTTATTGCCTGTTTTGAGGCCATCGGCAGTGACGCTGTGGGTCACGTCATCCTTGAACAGCCCCCACAGAAACCCCGGCTCCTTGGTCACAATGCTGCCGATGTCGCGGGTCATGCTGATGCCGCCATTGGCGTCGCGGATGTACAGGTTGCCGGCGCCGTCATTGGCGAAGTCGAGATTTTTCACCGACTGCTGCACGTCCAGCACGTTGTTGCCCTTGCCGCCCAACAGGATGTTGTAACCACCACCGTCGCGGAAGGTATCGCTGCCATCGCGGCCTTCCAGATAGTCGTTGCCCCGGCCACCCTGGATCAGATCGTTGCCGTCACTGCCGATGATGAAGGTGCTGCCCTTGTGGGTTTCAGCGTTGCGATTCAGATCCTGAACCCAAGTGTTGGCGCGCGCCGGGTCCGAGAGATTGGCAACGATGATCGTCGAGTCTTTGCTGGTGAGGTCGTAGAACTTCGACTCGATCACCCGGTTCATGCCGTCGCCATAGGCGGTGGGCAAGTGCGAGATCCAGGTCGGGATGTTGAGGATGGAAAACGGCAGCACGTTCCACGCTGTCGAAGCGTAGTGGTCATTGAAGCTGACGATGTTATCGGTCGCCGAGACCTTGGCGGCATCGTGCACGCCCACCGACGACAGGTTGAACGATGAACCGTCGAGGGCGCGGTACACCGGGTCGTTTTCGTAACCGACGTTCAGCACTTTGTCGGTGCTGCTTTGGGTCGGCGAGGCGTAGGCGATGTAGTTGGAATCCTGGTAGAACCCGGCCCACTTGTCGTTGCTCAAATCCGCCAGGCTATTGACCGCCAACCCGCCGAGGCTGTGACCGCTGACCAGCACGTCCTTGCCCGACAGGCCATTGGCCCTGGCAAATGCCGCCAAGTCGTTGAGCAGGTCGCCGAACGCTTCGCCGACGTAGTTTTTCGCATAATCCTTTGGCCCCAACGCCGCCAGCAGATCATTGATCACATCGCCGATGGAGTCGTTGATCTGGCTTTCTCGTGGGCCGCTGGTGCCGCGAAAGGCGATACCGATTTCGCTGAGATGACCCTGCGCGTCGTACTTGCCGAGGATTTCCACCTGAGCGCTGGTGTACCCGGCCTTTTCGCCGAAGAACGTTCCGCGTGCATCGACCTTGCCGTCATAGCCCAGTTGCGTGGCGGTGATCGGCGTCCAGCCGGCTTTCTGCACCGCGTCCAGTGCGGCTTTTTCCGAATCGGGGTTCCATGGGATTCCGGGAATGACGCCCTGGGAGTCGGTGCCACCGATCAGTGCGGCCACCAATGTTGCCGGCAAGCCAAGGCCGAAGCCGTTGTGCTGATAGCCGGTGGCAAAGCCGTTATCCAGGTTGTGGTAGGAATACAGCGTGATCGCCATCGCGTCGGTAAATAACGCTTTGGAATCTGCTGTACCGAAGTTTTTGTAGTCGTACACACCCATTGGTATTGCCTCTCTTTTTGTTGGAATTGTCAGAGATAGCTCACAACCAGGACGCCTCACTCACGAGGCGCCCCGGAGCATTTAATGCATGCAGCCTTAGGCAAACGTAATGCCTGAAGCCGACAGGTTATCCAGTCCGGCGCCCAATCGGGCGTCGGCAATGACTTGCTTCCTTTGCGTCAAATCAGAACTGCCAATCGAGCGTCAGACCCACACCGTGGTCTTTCTCGTTGGAGCCAAGCAGTCCGTTGTAATCCAGGCTCAAACGAACGTCCTGCGCCACCGCCAAACCGGCCCGCGCACCAATGACGGCGGCGTTACGGTCCAGGGAAACGCTCTGCACGCTGAACGCGGTGTTGCCGTTGGCGAAGGCCAGGTGATCTTCGGAACGGGTGTTGCTCAGGTTGTGCTGCCAGCCCAGCGTGCCGGACAGTTCCAGCTGCTTGTCCGACAGGGCAATCGCTTTGCTCGCCCGCAGGCCGAGGGTCGAGAGCACGGCGTCGCGGTTGTCTTCGCCACCCTTGAGCGCCGCGGCATCACCTTTCTCGGTGAAGCTGTCGCTGTTCAGGTGCACGTAAGCCAGGTTGGCGAACGGTTCCAGTGCCAGCGGTTGCAGGTCCAGGCGATAGGCCGCTTCGGTAAACAGTTGTGCGGTTGTCGCATCGCGTTTGGATTTCTGTTTACCGCTGACGTCGCCGAATTGCAGATCACGTTTCACGTCGATGCGGTGCCAGCTGTAAGCGCCACCGACACTCAGACGCAGTGCATCGATTTCATGGCCCAGATAGGCGCCCAAGTGGTAGCTGTCAACGGAGGCTGAGGAATGCGTGCCATCGCCCATGCTCAACGAACTGTCGCTGTAACCGGTCACGAAACCCAGCCGCGTATCTTCAGTGATCAGACCGTCGACACCGGCCAGCAAGCCGCCGATGGAGCTGTTGGAACTGGCGTTGTCATGCCCGCCATCGCTCTTGCCCCAGGCCCCGAGGACTTTGACCCAGGCGTTGCTACGGTCATCGGTGGGTGCCGCGGCATTGAACAGATCACGCTCGCGCAGGCGTTCGCCGACGGCATCGCGCAGGTAACGGCTGTCGTTGATCAGCAGCGTGCCGATCGCCGGGTGAATCTCACCGGACAGTTGCTGGAAGGCTTGTTGCGCGACGGCGGCGGTCGGCGAAAGCAGCAAGGTTTCATAGAGCGGATTGCCGGCGCCCAGTTGCTCGGCGGCCGCGGCAACGGCGCGTTGATTCGGGGTTTGGCCGACGCTTGCGAAGGACGCTGCGTTGCGCTCTACCGCCAGTTGGATGCCATTGGCCGAGTAGCCGAGTGTGCCTCCGATGAACAGATAATCCGGTAGCACGGCGCCGAAACGCCCTTCGATCCCGCCGGCCGCTTGCAGAATGTTGTATTGATTGCCGAGCAGGGATTTCACTTCGCTGGTGGTCAGCAATGTCGGGCTGTTTTCCAGGGACAGGCTGACGGTAGCGCCGTCGATCACGGCTCTACCGCCCGCCACGATCTGATCGCTGCTGGTTGGCGACAATTCCACGGCATAGGTCGAGCCGGGCTCGAAGGTGACGTCGCCCGCCACTTGCAAGGTGCCGATGGAGTTGCCTGGCGCTACGGTGCCACCGCTTTTCGCGGTCAATGCGCCGATGCGGCCATTACCGCCGAGGATCCCGTTGTCGTTGACGGTGACCGCAGAGAGCAGCGAGCCGTTGATTGCCAATCGGCCCTGATTGACCAGCGTCGGGCCAGCGTAGGTGTTGGCGCCGGTCAGCACCAACGTGCCGATGCCCTGCTTGGTCAGGCCACCATGGCCGGAAATGTCGTTACGCCACGTGTCGAGGCCGCAATGCACGTCATTGCACACGCGTTCGGTCGGTTTGCCCGCGTCGATGATCGCGCCGATCCCCGGCAAGTCCGCCACAAACTGACTCGAACCGTAGGCACCCTGGATGCGGAACTCCTCGGGAATGTCTTGCTCGGTGACCAACATCGCCGGGCCATCGATACCTTTGCGCAGGTTGATCATGCCCCAGCCGTACAGCGAATCGACACCCGGCGCACCGAGGTCGGTGGCCGTGGTGCGCAACACGCTGGCGACCTGGGCGCCGGTCATGTACGGGAAGCGTTCCATCAGCACGGCCATGGAACCGGCGACATGCGGCGCCGCCATCGAGGTGCCGTTGTAGTTGGCGTAGCCGGTGGTCAGGTTGTCGGCGTTGGTACCGCTGATGATCGAGCTGTAGATCTTGCTGCCCGGTGCGGACACGCAAAAGCTTGCGGTGTAGCCGCAACGTGATGAGAAGGTGCTGATGTTGTAGAGGTCCGGGCTGTTGAGGTCCGGGTTTTTCTGCAACGCCGCCACGGTCACCCAGTTCGGCGCGATGTCCGGGACGAAATAGCCCAGGCCTGCGATGGCGTCCGGGTTGTTGAGGTTGTAGTCGTTGCCGGCCGCGAAGATCGTCACGATACCGCTGCGGGCCGCCGCGATGGCGCCGTCGTAGGCTCCGCCCGGTTTGGTCCCGAGCAACGGACGGATCTCGTTGAACTGCAATTGCGCGTCTTGCACGGTGAAATGCGGGTAGGCGGGGTTACGTCCGCCGAGGTCGAAGCGATCGGTGATGCCGATGCCCCAACTGTTGTTGATGATCCGCGCGCCGCTGGCGATCAAGGCATCCCAACCGGCCTTGTAGACCGCACCGTCGTTGCCGCGAATGATGCCGTCCTCCGGGCCCGGATCTCCGTTGTCCGCACTGATGATCTGCGCGCCAAACGCCACGCCATGCATCGGGCCGCCATCGCGACTGCCGGCAGCGATCCCGCCAACGTGGGTGCCGTGGGCACCCAGCTTTCCGTCCGAACCGATCGAGGGTGAACCGTCGTAGCGAAACGCATCGCCGGCTTTGACCGGGATGTACGGGTCGGTGTATTCGCGGATGCCGCTGGTGACCAGGGTGATCACTTTGTTCGGGCCGGAGAATTCTGGATGCGCGGCGTAGACCGGTTGGTCGAAGATCCCCAGCTTCACGCCTTTGCCGGTGTAACCGGCGGCGTAGGCTTCTTGTGCGTTGACCGCTCCCAGCCCCCAATCGGCATTGAATTCAGTGCTGCGCCAACTGTTGGGATCGCCTGCTCTACCGTTTTCCACGTAAGGCGCCGCTTGCGCGGTACCGAGGGTGGCCAATGCGCAGAGCAAGGCAAGGTTGTTGTGCTTGTTATTCATCCAGTTACCGTCCTTAGTTGTGTTGCCAAAATCCCTGTGCCTTGAAAAGCACCCATTTCTATTTGTGAAGCACGCCCCCTGTAGCAGCTGACGCAGCTGTTGCGAGGGGATTTATCCCGTTCGGCGGCGAAGCCGTCGTAATTCATTGGACGCGGTGTGGCTGGAAAAACAGGGGCCGCTTCGCAGCCCGACGGGGCGGTGCGACGTTTCGATAAATCCCCTCGCCACAGCTGCGCCAGCTGCTACAAGGGTTCTGCGTTAAAACTGCCAATTGAGGCTCAGCCCTACGCCGTGGCTTTTCTCGCGGCTGGCCAGTTGGCCGGTGTAATCGAGGTTCAAGCGGATGTCCCGGCTCAGGGCCAGGCTGGCATGGGCGCCCACCAGCGCCGCATCACGCACCATTGGCGAACTATCCACGGAAAATGCTGTGCTGCCGCCGGCAAACGCCAGGTGCTCTTCAGAATCGGTATGGCTCAGGTTGTGCTGCCAGCCGAGGCTGCCGCTCAGGTCCAACTTCTGCTGGCCGGACAGGTTCACGGTTTTCAATGCGCGCACGCCCAACGTGCTGAGCACCGCGTCACGCGTGTCGCCATTGCTTTTCAGTGCGGCGGCGTCACCTTTCTCGCTGAAACCTTCGGTGTCGAGGTGCACGTAAGCCAGATTCGCGAAGGGTTCGAGCGCCAGAGGCTGCAGGTTCAGGCGATACGCCGCTTCACCGAACACTTGGGTGGTCCCGGCATCGACCTTGGCTTTCTGTTTGGCGCTGACGTCGCCGTATTGCAGGTCACGTTTGACGTCGGCCCGATGCCAGCTGTAGGCACCGCCGGCACTCAGACGCCAGGCACCCAACTCGCGGCCGGCATAAGCACCCAGGTGATAGCTGTCGACCTTGGCCGATGAGTGAGTGCCGGAGCCCATGTTCACCGAGCTGTCGCTATAGCCGGTGACCAGACCGATCCGGGTTTGCTCATCCAGCGCCCCGTCGACACCGGCGAGCAAGCCGCCAATCGAGGTGGTGTAACCGGCGGTGTCATGGCGCTCATCGGTCTTGCCCCAAGCGCCCAGCGCCTTGATCCAGCCATTGCTTTGAGTGCCTTGGGCGTCAACCAGTCGCTCGCCAACTGCATCACGCAGGTAGCGGCTGTCGTTGATCAGTACCGAACCCAACGCCGGATAGATTTCCCCGGACAACTGCTGAAACGCCTGTTGGGCGGACGTCGCGGTGGGCGACAGCAGCAGGCTTTCGTAAACCGGATTGCCCGCCCCTAGCCCTTCCACGGCGAAGGCTACGGCGCGCTGGTTCGGCGTTTGGCCGACGCTGGCGAAGGTTGTGTCGTTGCGCTCGACACTCAATTGAATACCGGTGGCGGAGTAATCTAGGCTGCCACCGATAAACAGGTAGTTGGGCAGCACCGCGCCGAACTGACCTTGAACGCCGCCGGCCGCTTGCAGGATGTTGTACTGATGACCGAGCAGGCTTTGCACTTGTTGAGTGCTGAGCAAGGTCGGGCTGTTTTCCAGTGACAGGCTGACGGTCGCGCCACTGACCGTGGCCGTGCCGCCCGCGACGATCCGGTCACTCTCGGTCGGCGACAGCTCCACCGCGTAGGTCGAACCCGGCGCAAACGTGACGTCGCCGCTGACCTGCAAGGTGCCAATGGAATTGCCGGGCGCAACCGTAGCGCCGCGGTTGGCGATCAGTGCGCCGACGCGTCCCGACCCACCCAGCGTGCCGCTGTCATTGACGGTTACTTGCGATGCCAGCGAACCGTTGATCGACAGCAGACCGCCATTCACCGTGGTCGGCCCGCGCCAGGTATTGTCGCCGGTCAGCATCAGGCGTCCGGCACCGGACTTGATCAGGCTGCCTTCGTAGACTCGAGTGGCGGCGGCGAGATCGCGTGCCATGCCCACCGCATAGTCGGTCTGATCCTGCTGGCTGGCACCGACCGGTACACCGTTCTCCCAACCTTTGGTCCTCAGTGTCTGTTGCCAGGCACTGTGTTCCGCTGCGTCTTCGCTCTGACGCTGAATCAGCGCCTTGTCGGTGATGTTGTTGCTCCAGACATCGCTCTGCCCTGCCCCCAGATTGGCGTCGAAACGTCCGAGTAATTGCCCCGGCCCGCGCATCGCCCGTTCGAGGTTGGCGACGCCCCAGCCGACGCGGGTGTTCGGCGCCTCGGTGATCGAACCGTCGAGTTGGGTGGCCGTGGTCAGCAGGGTTTCCAGCGCCTGCTGGTTGTTCATGTACGGATAGCGTTCCATCACCAGCGCCAAGGCACCGGTGGCATGCGGCGCGGACATGGAGGTGCCGGACTTGATCGCATAGCCTGCGCCGGGAATGGTGCTGTCGATCTTCGCGCCGGGGGTGGTGATGCACCAATACTTGGCGATCCCGCACTGGTTGTATTTCTGTTGGTTGCCTTGATCCAGCCCCGACACTGCCAGCCAGTGGCCTTCCAGGTCCGGCTCAAAATACGGCAAGGCAGAACGCACGCTGGCGTTGGGGTAACCGCTGTTACCGGCGCTGAACACGTTGATCACGCCGCGCCGGGAAACGTCTGCGGCCTCATCGAGCCAGGTGCCTTTGTTCCAGTGCTGGGCGTAGGCCGCATGCAGATCGTCGAGGGTCCGATAGCTGACGTCCGGTGGCTGACTGCCCCAGCTGTTGTTGATCGCTCGCACACCGGCATCCGCCAACGCGTTATAGACCGCTTTGAAGTAGCGTGGATCAGGATTGGGGCCGAACAGGAAGCTGTCGTTCTTGTTGGTGTTGCCGACGTAGACCTGCGCGTTGTAGGCCACGCCGTGCATACCCGAGCCATCGCGGGAAGCGCCGATGGTGCCGGCGACGTGCGTGCCATGGGAGTCGTTGTTGGCGTTGAGTGTGCCGTCGACATTGAACGACGAACCATCGACGTAACTGCCGCTGGCTGTCACCGCGTGGTAACGGTCGGTAGCGAATTCGGGATGGGCAGCATCGAAGCCTGAATCGAGCTCGCCGATTTTCACGCCTTTGCCAGTGATGCCGGCGGCATAGGCTTGATCGGCTTGCATACGGGCAAGTCCCCAGTCGCGCTGGAACTCCGCCGAGCGCCAACTGGCGGCATCACCGGGCACGCCGGTTTCCAGGTAAGCGGCTTGCACCGAGCCGGGCATTGCTGACACCAGGAGTAATAGCGTGCCGACCGACATCGGCTTGATCTGTACGTCCATGTTCATGACTTCTCGCTTTTTTTGTTTTTTGTAGGAGCTGTCGAGTGAAACGAGGCTGCGATCTTTTTGCGTTCTTGAGAGCGTTGAAGATCAAAAGATCGCAGCCTCGTTTCACTCGACAGCTCCTACAGGGGGGGGGCATCTATTGCGTTCTTGGGCCTTGGCCGAACGCCTCGTCCACCTTGGCCAAATCCTGCTCATTCAACGTCCCGGCGTAGTAATGCAACTTGGTCCAGGCCATCAAGTAGTCGTAGCGTGCCTGTGCCAGATCGCGGCGGGTGGTAAATAGTTGTTGTTCTGCGTTCAATGCGTCGAGGTTGACGCGCTCACCGCCCAAAATGCTTTGCTTGGTCGAAACCACCAGCGCTTCGGCAGACTTCAGGGCTTTCTGATAAGCCCGCAACTTGTTCACGCCCGACAGGCAGGCGCTGAACTGGCGACGCAGTTCAATCAACGTTTCCCGGGTCTTGCCGTCCAGTTCGTACTCGGCCTGCTCCATGGTGCGACTGGCCTGGCGAGTCGATGCGGATACCCCGCCGCCCGCATACAGCGGCACGTTGACTTCAATCCCGATGGTGTTGGTGTCGTAACGCTGGTTGTAGGTGTTGCCGCTTTCCGACTCGTTCTGGCGCACCGAGGCGTAGGCACTGACTTTAGGCAGGTGTCCGGCGCGGTTGCGTTCGACTTCATAACGCGCGACTTCCACGGCATGGCGCTGCGAAGCCAGATTCGGGTTGTTGGCCACGGCCATCTCGTGCCAGGTATCGAAGTTGGCCGGCTGCAGGGTGAACGTCTGGAAACTCTGATCCAGCGGCGCCAAATCCCCGATGTTGATCGCCGGCACGCCAATCAGCGCGCCCAGCTCTCGTAACGACGCGTCCTGCTCATCACGGGCTTCGATTTCCTCGGCCGTGGCCAGTTCATAGCGGGACTCGGCCTCAAGGATGTCGGTACGCGTGCCCTCGCCCTGACGGAACATGTGTTCGTTCTGCTGGAACTGTTGCTCGAAAGCCTTTTTCTTGGCTTGCGCGATGTCGATCTGATCCTGAGCGAACAGCGCCTGGGTGTAATTCTCCAGCACCCGAACGAGCAATTCCTGGCTCTTGCCGCGAAAGGCTTCGTCGGCAAACAGCGATTGCGCCACGCCTTTGCGGTACGACGCGTAAGCCTCGTAGTCGAGCAGCGGTTGTTGCAGGGTCAGGGTCGAGCCGTAGCTGCTGTAGTTGCTGTAGTTGCGGTCATCGGTGCGGTTTTGTCCCCGCTCATTGAGGGCGGTGGCCTTGGAGGAGTTGCGCCCCTTGTTGTAGTTGTAACCAATCCTGGGCAACAGCCCGGCGCGGCCAATGACGCGGTTTTCAAGGCCGGCATCGCGTTCCTTGATGGCGCCGAGAAACACCGGATCATTGCGCAATGCTTGTTCGTAGATGTCGAACGGTCCCATCGCCAGCACACTGTTGCAGGTCAGCAACGCCAGGGTCGCTGCGAGCATGGAAAGCTTATTCATACAGCGGAACATCCTTATTCCTCAGTCAACGCGGAACCTGCCCGGTCGAGCAGCGGTTTGAACAAATAGTTGAGGAGTGAACGTTCACCAGTGCGCACGAACATTTCCGCCGGCATGCCAGGCTTGATCACCAGGCCGTTGAGTTTTTCCATGGCCTGATCGCTGACGCTGCTGCGCAGTACGTAATAGGGCGCACCGGTTTTCTCGTCGATCATCTGGTCGGCGGAGATCAGGCTGACTTCGCCGGGCACGCGCGGCGTGCGGCTCTGGTTGAATGCCGTGAACAAGATGTCCACCGGCAAGTGCGTGCCGACCTTGTCGACCAGGTTGACCGGCAGGTGCCCTTCCACCTCCAGACTCGTCCCCTGAGGCACGATCTCCAGCAGGGTTTCGCCCTGACGCACCACCGCGCCCACGGTGTGAACCCCGAGGTTGACCGCAATGCCATCGGCCGTGGCGATGATCTCGCTGTGTTGCAAATCGAACCCGGCGGAGGTCAGTTGCTCTTCCAGCGTCACGCTTTTCAATTGCGCATCGGCAAGCTGGGTACGGACTTCTTTCTGGTATTCCTCGATGTGCTGTTGCAGTTTCAGCCGCGATTCGAGGATGCCCTGCTCCACACGGCCGCTGTCGCCGGTGTTTTCTGCCAGTTGTTGCTGAACCTGCGACAGCTGACGCTGGTACTCCATCAACCGATTGCGCGGGATGTAGCCGTTATCCGCCAAGGGCTGAAGGTTGCTCAGCTGTTGTTGCAGAGAGCTGGCCTGGGCAGTCAAGTCCGTGCGGGCGCGGCGCATGCCGGCCAGTTGCGCGCTGGCGCCTTCGATGCTGGCGCGCAAGGCAGCCTGTTCGCGGGAAAACGCTTCACGGCGGCTGCTGAACAACTGCCGTTGACCTTCCAGCACCAAGGCCAGACGCGGGTCAGGATTGTTGCTCAGTTCAGCGGGGAAACTCACCTGTTTGAGGTTGTCCCGTTCACTCTGCCACCGCGCCAGACTGGCCCAGGCCATGCGGTATTGCGCTTGCAGCGATTGCACGTCAGCGGCGACTTGCGTCTGGTCGAGCTGGAACAATGGCTGGCCCTGCTTCACCACTTGACCCTCGCGCACCAGAATCTGGCTGACCACCCCACTGCTCATCGATTGCACGGCTTTGCGCTTGCCCGACACCACAACCGTGCCTTGCACGGGAATGCCTTGGTCAAGAGGCGCGAGACTGGCCCAGGTGAAGAAACTGCCGGCGCCGACGATCGCCAGAACCCAGCCCATGCGGACGAAGAAACGCGCGTCGCGCTCAGGGCGTTCTGCGATGTAGTCGTGTTCCATGGTGGCTTCGCTGATGTTGCTCATACACCCGAATTCCTTGTCGAGGGCTGATACTGCCGGCTCATGCTGAGCCCGCCCGGTGCTTGCGCGGTTTTCTCCCGCTGCTGTTCCTGATTGGCTGCGAGTGCCTTGAGTACATCCTGGCTGGCACCGAAGGCTTGCAAGCGTCCTTCGTTGAGCACCAGCAACTTGTCGGCCTGGGCCAGCGCCGAGGAACGGTGGGTGACCAGAATCACGCTGGTGCCTTGGGCTTTCATTTGCACAATCGCGCTGGCCAGTGCCGCTTCGCCCACGGTGTCGAGGTTGGAATTCGGTTCATCCAGCACCACCAGGCGCGGGTTGCCATACAACGCGCGCGCCAGGGCCACGCGCTGCTTCTGCCCCCCAGACAAGCCGCTGCCGTCCTCGCCGAGCACGGTGTCGTAGCCTTGCGGCATGCGCAGAATCAGTTCGTGAACACCGGCCTGTTGCGCGGCTTCAACGACTTTTTGCGGGTCCGCCTCGCTGAACCGGGCGATGTTTTCGGCGATGCTGCCGCTGAACAGCTCGATGTCTTGCGGCAGATAACCGATGTAGGGACCGAGATCGTCGCGGTTCCAGCGATGAATGTCCGCGCCGTCGAGCCGCACCGTACCGCCCAGCGTCGGCCAGACGCCGACCAGCACCCGGGCCAGGGTCGATTTGCCGGAACCGGATGCGCCGAGCACCCCCAGCACTTCTCCCGCGCCGAGGCTGAAATTGATTAAATGCAGCGTGGCGGCCCGTTGCCCCGGCGGCGCGGCGCTGACCTGCTCGAACGCGATCTGGCCTTTCGGCGCCGGCAGCGCCATGGCCTCGTCACTCGGTGGAAAGGCTTGCAGCAACGAATCAAGACGACGGTAAGCGAGCTTGGCGCCGCTCCACTGTTTCCATACGGCGATCAACTGATCGATGGGGCTCAGGACGCGCCCCATCAGAATGGAACCGGCGATCATCATCCCGGCCGTCATATCACCCTTGATCACCAGCAATGCACCCAGACCCAACACCAACGATTGCAGGCACAGACGCAGGGTTTTGCTCAGGGAGCTGATGACGGCACCGGTGTCGCTGGCCTGATTTTGCAGACCGAGAAAACGCGAGTGCACCTGGAACCAGCGTTTACGCAATGCGCCGAGCATGCCCATGGCCTGAATGGTTTCGGCATTGTGCAGGTGACTGGTGGCCAGTTGGCTGGATTTCTGGGAAAACCCTGCGGCTTCGCCCAGGGGCTTTTTGGTCATTGTCTCGTTGAGGCAAGCAAGGCCGATCAACAGCACCGTGCCCACCGTCGCAAACACGCCGAGCCAGACATTGAACAGGTAGATCACGAACAGATAGACCGGAAACCACGGCGCATCGAAGAAGGCAAACAGCGCAGGACCGGTGACGAATTGGCGAATTTGCGTCAGGTCCCCCAAGGCTTGCCCGGCGTTGCCCTCGCCCCGAAACAGGTTGCGCTCGAATGCGGCCTGATAAACCCGCAGGTTGAAGCGGCGCTCCAGTTGGCTGCCGATGCGGATAACGATGAAGCTACGCACGATCTCAAGCAAACCGATGAAGGCAAAGAACCCGACCACCATCAACGACAGCATCGCCAGGGTGGTTTCGTTTTGCGAAGACAGCACGCGATCGTAGACCTGAAGCATGTAAATCGACGGGACCAGCATCAGCACGTTAATTAACGCGGTAAAACAACCGACGCTGATCAGGATGCTCTTGTAGTCGCCCAGCGCTTTGAATAATGGTGCGGTGGCCGGGCTCTTTGCCATCTTCATGGGTTATTCCTGAGGTGTTATTCCTCGCCTTAGCGGGCGAAGTTTCCATTAACTGTCCGCGCAGGGGCGGATATAGGCTTTGTGGTAGCACTTACAAACTAATAACAACTTTTCGTGGGCGACAGAGCGCTTCGATTAGTTGTGCTGTGCTTATGCCGGTAATGACCAACGTTATATTCGAGTCGTGTTATTGCACCTGGCGCACAAGTGTTATGACCAGATCGGATTTCAATGTGGCTTTATGCGATCCGTCGCGTTGGCGGCTGAGAAATAGAATCTTCGAACCTTCTTTGCCGGTGATCGCCAGGCCATCCGGCTCAGGGAACCAGCCGATCGCAGATTCGCCGTCCAGCCAGGCGCTGAGACAATCAGCGCCCTCACCCAGCGTCTGTTTCGGTTGAAAGTCGATGACGCAGACGTTGGACGGTTTGTCCTGCAACGCCTGGGACTCTGGTGAGTCATCTTTGGCGATCAGGGTCGCCTGCCATTTTCCGGCCAGTTCCGAGGGGTCTGCTAATTTCAGGCTGCTCGCCATGGCTAAATCTCCAAAAAACATCATGAACGTCGCCAATAGCCACGCGGTTGCTCTGTAAGTGAAGCCGTTATGGATCATAAGGCGCTTTACTCATTTCAAGGGGCAGAGAGCAGCGCGTCTGCGCCGCCCTCCTTTTCACCTCACATTACGCAGCGATGTCGGAGACAGCCGCCTGGCCCACGGTGCTGACCAGGAAATCAGCCACGCCATGCCCGGAGAAGTCCACCGACAACAGACTGTTGCCGCCCGAAGAGGTCAGCACAGCATCGCCTGCCGCACCGGTGAACGAGTTCACGAAATGCAGGCCCGCGCCGTTGGTGATACCGGTCAGGTCGATCTTGTCCAGACCGCTGACAAAATCGAGGATCTGGTCGATTGCACCGGGTTTGGAATCGCTGCTGGCGGCGAACACGAAGGTATCCGAACCGGCTCCACCCCACAGTTTGTCCGCGCCGCCCGCGCCGAAAAGGATGTCGTTGCCGGCACCGCCCTTCAGTTCGTTGGACACGCTGTTGCCGATCAGCAGGTCGCTGCCCGAACCGCCGATAGCGTTCTCGACGGTGACGCCCTTGGCGATGGACACGTTACCCACCAGGCCGCCAACGTCGGAGAACGAGGCCTCATTGAGGTTGATCTTCTGGTTTTGGGTAAAACCGGAGAAGTCCAGTGTGTCCTTGCCGCCCGCATCCCAAACCGAAAACACAACCTTGTCCGACGACGAAGTCGCGCTCAGGAAGTCGCGCCCGGCGTTGGAGTTGAAGCCGTAAGTGGTGTCGCCGGTACGGGTGCTGGTGTTGGCGCCGTAGAGCTTTTGGATGGCCGCGATATCGTCCATCAGCGGACCGGACGAATAGGCTTCGACGCCGCCCTTGCTGAAGTTCTGGCTGGTATTGCTTTCACTCCAGTAGCTCATGACGCTGTAGCCGCGGGTGTCTTGCCCGTAGGACGCGTCGTTGTAGGTCGGAGCGCCCTCGCCGGCGTTGTAGTCGCCAGGGTGGGCCAGGCCCAGGGTGTGACCGATTTCGTGGGTAAGGGTTTGCCGGCCATAATTATTCAGGTCCGGCGTCTTGTTTGGCGTGTAGCTGCTGTTGGTCAGGTACCAGGAAGTACCGTCGTAACCCGCGCCCGTGCCAGGCAGATAGGCAAAAGCCGCCGCACCATCCTGGCCGCCACTGTAGTTGCCGAAGGTCATGTGACCGTCGCCGCCCGTAGTCTTGTCAGTGAAGGTGACATTGGCCACGTCGGCCCAGGATTGCATGGCCAGCACGGCCTGGCCTTTCTGCTGAGCGCTGAACTGGCTGAACCCGGTGATCCCATGTTTGTTCATGGTGCTCGACGACGCCGAGGTCAGGAACGTGTAGGTGAGTTCGATTTTGCCGCTGCCGTCCTTGTCCTGGTAGGCAGCGCCATCGCGCAGCAATTGGGTCGCTGCCTGGTCGACGGAGAAGGAGGGTTTGCCATTGACCGTGAGGTTACCGCCCCGATCATACTGATGGCTGAAGCTATTGATCTGGTTGAACGCAGAACTGGATGCAGCCAATGCTTGCAGTGGCTGGAACGCCTGTTCGGCGGTATCAATAGCGTTGTCTTTTACTTTCGACATAAACACACTTCCTTGTTTAGCTATGGAACAGTTTTTGTCAGACAGCGACAATCTCTGGCGAGATCGTCCTATCACTCGCCCAATGAAGGCGAAAGAAAACTGACACAATTCGAAATCAAACGTCTACATTTTTTTTGACGTCAAATTGAGTTGTTCCTGCAAGTACCCGGAAACAATGCCTGTGCTGTCGAAATATTGTTTGTTAGATGGCAGTTTGCGCAAATCGTCTGACGATTGGATATTTAATTATTAAATAGAGGTAAGTTGTTTTTTGTCGATGGGGTCTCACTTTGAGTGAGTTATTAATATGAGTGCCGGCGTATTGATATCAGTTGGAGATTTGTTGAACTTTAGATTTTTACGACTGCTGCGCAGCCGAACGCAGCCTTCGGCAGCTGCTACAAGGATTGCGGTGTATGCGAAACCTGTAGCAGCTGGCGTAGCCTGCGTTCGGCTGCGCAGCAGTCGTCAGATACTCACAACCAACACGCATCCCAAAGTGGGTAGTCATGAACCCGTGTCACCAGTCCTGCTCGTATGGGGTTGGCCACGACATATCGAGCAAGATCTTTCACATCCTCCTCTCGCCGAACCGCACGATCGTGGTAACCCTTCTGCCACAACCGCCCTCGCCGTCCTAATGCTTGATTAACCGCCAAGCTACTCCGGGATTTTACGCGGCACATAAGCTCGGCCAGCGTCTTGTCGTGCAACTGCACCAGGCAGTGCATATGATCCGGCATCACAACCCACGTCAAAAAATCCGCCCAACCCTCCTCCTGCGCCTGACGCAACTCCTGAACGACCAACCTCCCCAGTCGCCAATCAACAAAAAACGGCTGTCGCTGATCAACGACAACCGTTAGCAAGTAAATGCGTCCTGACTCAGAAAAGCGACCAACGCGTAGCTGACCCGCATTTGTACGACCAAGCATTCCATTGCCTCTTGATCCATCGATAGGAGGCCAGGAATCTACAGCGTTACCTGCCAGCCCGACTGGCCGCAATGACTACAAGATATGCAGCCTTAGCTCCCTGTCCGAATCTTGTTCCAGACCCGCGTGCGCACTCGGTCAATGTTCAGCGGCATTGCCTCCAGCGCAAACAATTTCCCCATCATGTCCGGGCTCGGATAGACCTTGGTGTCATTCTTGATCGCCGGGTCGATCAGACTGTCGGCCTGCTCGTTACCGTTGGCGTAGTGCACGTAGTTGCTGATGCTGGCCATGACGTCCGGGCGCAGCAGGTAGTTCATGAAGGCGTAACCGGCTTTTTCGTCCGGGGCGTCGACCGGCATGGCGACCATGTCGAACCAAATGGCGGCGCCTTCCTTGGGAATCGCATAGCCGATGTCGATGCCGTTCTTGGCTTCTTTCGCGCGGTTTTCGGCTTGCAGAATGTCGCCGGAGAAGCCAACGGCCACGCAGATGTCGCCATTGGCCAGGTCGCTGGTGTACTTGGACGAGTGGAAATAGCTGACATACGGGCGGACTTTCATCAGCAGCGCTTCTGCCTTTTTGTAGTCTTCCGTGTTTTTGCTGTGATGCGGCAGGCCCAGGTAATTCAGTGCCGCCGGCAACAGTTCGGGGCCGTTGTCGAGGATGGCCACGCCGCACTTCTGCAGCTTTTGCATGTTTTCGGGTTTGAAAATCAGGTCCCAGGAATCCACTGGCGCGTCATCACCCAACACGGCCTTGACCTTGGCGATGTTGTAACCGATGCCGGTGCTGCCCCAGAGGTACGGGAAGCCGTGTTCGTTGCCCGGATCGTTGGTTTGCAAGGCCTTGAGCAGCGCCGGGTTGAGATTTTTCCAGTTCGGCAGTTGGCTCTTGTCGAGTTTCTTCAGCGCCACGCCTTGAATCTGCCGCGCCATGAAGTGGTTTGACGGGAAGACCACATCGTAGCCGGATTTGCCGGTCATCAATTTGCCGTCGAGGGTTTCATTGCTGTCGAAGACGTCGTAGCTGAACGCGATGCCGGTTTCTTTCTGGAAATTTTTGGTGGTGTCCGGGGCGATGTATTCCGACCAGTTGTAGATCTTGACGGTCTCGGCCGCGTGGCCGAGGGTCGCGAAGAGGGCAAGGGGAGCCAGAGTCAGTGTCTTTCGGATCATGAGTCGATTCCTGATGGGTTTGTTGTTGTTGGCAGGCAATCAGAGGATCAAAAAATCAAAACGTAGGTCTTGCGCACGGTTTCCTGGATATCCCAGATACCGAGGCTGTTGGCTGGCAACATCAGTGCATCGCCGGCTTCTATGTGCAGGGTTTCACCGTCATCCGGGGTAAACGTGCAGCGCCCCTGGATGAAGTGACAGAACTCCTGGGCGACGATCTGCCGCCGCCAGCGGCCGGGCGTGCATTCCCAGACGCCGGTTTCGACGCCATCGTCGCGTTCAACGCTGGTGGTCGAGGCCACCGCCACAGGCATGCCCAGTGGTACGGCGACCGGATTCGACTCTTCCAGTTTCAGGGTTGCGGTGTTCTTGAACTGCGTGATGCTCATGGGAGTACCTGTCGATTGAGCCTATAGATGAAGAGCGCGCGTTTACTGCATGAAACCTTCCATGAAGCCGGCAATACCGGTGGCCAGTTTGCGACGCCATGGTGCAGTGGCCGGGTTGGCCAGGGTCTGGTCTTCATGGGCGAAGCTGCGGATGATCGCGTTGTAACCAAGCCAGCGGCAGGGCTCGGGCTCCCAGGCCCGGAGCGCGTCGAGCCCTCCCTGGATGACCCACGGTTGGCGAACCAGCTCGGTGTCGCGCTGCAGAATCAGGTCGGCCAGGGTCCGGCCACCCAGGTTGCTGGCACCGACGCCCTCCCCGCCATAGCCACCCGACAAGGCGATGCCGCTGGCCTGATCGCACAGCATGTGCGGCTTGAAACGCCGGGACATCCCCAGATTGCCGCCCCAGGCATGGGTAATCCGCACGTTCTTGAGCTGCGGGAAGAGTTCGCCAAACAGATAACGTCGCAGCTCCACTTCGCTGGTCGTCAAGTCGAAGTCATGGCGCAACTTGGCAGCAAACTGATAACCGCCCCGCGCGCCGAACACCAACCGGTTGTCAGCCGTGCGCTGACCGTAAGTGACCTGGCGACTGTTTTCGCTGAAGGCCTGGCCGCGACTCAGGCCGATTTCATCCCACGTGGCAGCGGATAGCGGCTCGGTGGCCACGATCAAGCTTTGCACCGGCAGCTGATAACGCCCCAAAGGTGGCAAGGTGACCGAGTAACCTTCGACCGCCGGCACGATCCAACGGCTGCGAACCGAGGCTTTCACCGTGCGCAGGCCACCCGATTGCCATTGGGTGACCGGGCTGTTCTCGTAAATCCTGACGCCCATTTTCTCCACTGTCCGAGCCAGACCTCGCACCAACTTTGCCGGGTGAATGGTCGCGACGTGCGGTGCATAGATACCGCCATAAGGTTTGGCGACTCTGATCTGTTGCGCCAACTGCTCGGGGCTGAGCCAGCGGTAATCGCTTTCGGTCAATCCCTGGCTATAGAGGGTGTCGAGATAGTGCCGAAGGCTGGCTTCCTGTTCCGGATAGCGTGCAGCGCAATACAGCGCCCCGCCTTTGCGGTAATCGCAGTTGATGTCTTCACGTTCAAGGACCATCCCGACTTCATCCGGAATGCCGTGCAGCAAATCGAAAGAAGCCCGGCGCTGTTCGGGCGACAAGTCGGCGAGCAGGCGGTCTTCGCCCAGCACATTGCCCATCAGCCAGCCGCCGTTACGCCCCGAGGCGCCAAAACCGGCGGTTTGCGCTTCAACGATGGCAATATTTAGGTCAGGCGCCAGGCGCTTGAGGTAGTACGCCGTCCAGAGCCCGGTGTACCCCGCGCCAATGATGGCGACGTCGACGTCCAGATCCTGTTCCAGCGCCGGGCGCGCGAGTAACGGCTCGTCGAGTTGATCCATCCACAAACTGATAGTGCGCCACGCCGACATGCAAGACTCCGCCACTCAAACTTCGATGGCGTCGATCCTAGTGTGTGGACTTAGAGGCTGTCTTGCGCGCGTGCACGCAAAGAAATTTGTTTTACGTAGGCCTTGGGCGACTGGCCGGTGTGCTGACGGAAGCAGCTATAAAACGCCGACAGCGAATTGAACCCGGCGGCAAACGCCAGTTCGTCGACACGCAGTGGCGGCGTGGCGTTATCCAGTGTCGCGAGCAAATGCTGCAGCCGCGCCTGGTTGACGTATCGATAGAAGCTCTGGCCAAGCACCTGATTCAGCAGGTAGGAAATCTGATTGCGGCTGTACCCGCACTCCTTCGCCACCCGTTGCAGGTCCAGTTCGGGATCGAGATAAGGTTGTTGGCGCTGAAAATATTGCTGCAAGTCGTCAGCCATGAAACTCAGCTGGCGTGCAGACAGCCCGAGCCGACTGGCCGCCGGGCGTTGGCTGCTGGCGACTTTGCTGACGGGCTGTTCATGTACCAGCGAGGCATATTCGTTGACCCGCCAGATCAGCCCGTCACGGACGGTAATCGCCTCGCTAGCCCGGAACGACACCAGGCCTTCACCGCCGCGAAGGGTTATACGGTACTGAATGAACGCCGTGTTGCCGTCCAGACGAATACGGTCCGAGTGTTCCAGGGCTTCATCGGGATCTCGGGGCATGCTGCTGCGCACGTATTCACGTAATTCGGACAGCCCCATCACACGGTTCTGGAAAAAATCGCTGTACTGAATCCCCGGGTGATAGAGCGCCATCACCCCGTCCAGGTCCCGGTGTTTCCAGCGCAAGTGATAACGCATCACCGTGTCGCCAGTGGCCTGGGTTTGCAGCGGACCATCATCATCGGCGCGCATAAAGGACTCGACGAGAAAACGCTGAGCTTGCCGAAGTTCGGCTTCAGCTTCAATGGCCAACGAGTGGTCGCCAATTGCCGGAAAGCCACCGTTTCCGTGACCTGCATCAAAAAAACTGAACCAATCGCTAAATGACCTGAAAAATCCACATTAATTTCACATCTGGATGCTACTTTTAAAGGCAGTCACCGGTTGAGCCATTGAAGGTTCTTCCCTCCTAACATGAGCTAAAGGAAGCGCTCGATGAATAAGGCGGGCTACAGATGAATAAAGGGTTCAGTAAAGTCACCTTTCCAAACGCCTGCCAGCTGATGCGCTGGCATTTTCATCCCATGGGTTTCGAGGCGAGCATGGATGCGCCGGGCAGCATGATTGCCCGTCTATTTGACCGTGCCAGTGGCGAGACCATGATCGCCATCGCCGGCATTCCTTGCGCGACGGTAATGAATGCTGCGGATGTAGAACGAATAATCGAAGCGGTGGAAGACGAGCTTGAGGCTTTCATTCCGCCCGCCGCCCTCAGGAGCTATGCCTGAAGGCTGAACACTCAACAACAAGCCCACGTTAAGTGGGCTTTTTTGTGCGCGACGATCTTTTACGGTTCACGCCGATGTCTTGCCCAGTCGGTGATCGGCAAAGAACACTTTGCCTTTGCCGATCCGATCGGAAGCTTTAGGCATGTTGACTGCCTGGGTGTCTTGCCCATCGACATACCAATAGCAATGACTCACCGCCCGAGTGATGCCGACGTAAGCCAGTCGTAGGATCTCGTCTTTCTGTGCGCTGTCATACGCTTCGCTGTCGCCTGTCTTGCCAAGACCCGCCATGCGGTAGACCTGGTTCTTGTACGGGGAACTGGTCAGGTGCTGACAATCACCCAGCAGGAACACGGCGTCAGCCTGAAGTCCCTTGGCGCTGTGATAAGTCAGCTGCTTCAGCCGCCGCGCTTCGTACGGCAAGCTAGAATCCACATTAACTACAGACTGAATATGCTCTTCTATCAATAACTTATCGCTGCTTTTTCGATAAAGCATCAAGATTGAATCGCCCTTTCTGTAATGTTCCATCAGGCGTTTGGCCATGCCTTGATCGTCGCGATCGAGAACGTTAACCGGCAGCAATGCCTTCGGCTCGCCACTGGCCTTGGCCTTCTTGCCAGCGATCGCCGGCGCCGCACGAACGATATGTTCGGCGGCATCGATGATGTGTTGATGGCTGCGATAGTTGTCGCTCAGCATCACCTTGGTCGTGCTCGGCGAAGGGAATTCCTTGTTGAATTCCATGAAATACGTCGGCGAACTGCCCCGCCAGCCATAAATGGACTGCCAGTCATCGCCAACACAGAGCAAAGAGGAACGTTGTGCGCCGCGTCCCACGTGCATGGCCGGGCCCCGACTGCGGATTTCCGTCAGGCTCGCACGGATCCAGGAAACGATCTGTGGCGATACGTCCTGAAATTCGTCGATCATCAAGTGCGACATCGGCCTGAGCAGCTCATCGCTCAGCAGTTTCAGGTTTTCCGGCGAATGTTCGCTGAACAAGGCGAACATCCGGTTGTAGGTCATCACCGGTGACTTCTGATCGAGCAGGTGATCTTCCAGCGCTCGCCAGTACAGGCTCATGGCCTCGAAGAAAAACCGGTCGGGGTCGTCCTTTGCAAAACTCATCTGGCCCACGGCATTGGGTACATCCAGGCCAAGATTCTCGATAAATCCGGCGGCAGCGACAAAACAGTCCAGTAACGGCGCAGAGCTGAGCTCGCCCTTGACCTTGTAATCAAAGCCCGGCCCGGCACTGGCATCGCCTCCAAGGGACGCCAATACACGCTTTGATGATTCGTAACTATCCAGCCATATCAACGGCTTACGACAGAAAGCTTGAAACAGGGTGCGCTTGACAGCCCATTCCGCGCGCACGCTCAATTTGGCATTCGGGCGGCTGACCTGCGGGTTTTCCCGGAGATCGAACCCCAGCACCACCCAAGCGTCCAGGCTCGGAATATAGCCATGACAATGAAATGTTGAGCCGTTGATATCGAACGTCTGGCGCTTCGGCTCAATGCCTTTAATTGGCCAGGCACCCGCGCGAAACCACAAATCTTCGATAGCGTCGCAGAGTTCTTCATCACGCTTGGCGGCCAGTTCGGTCACGGCCATGCGCTTTTGCACGTCCGGGTGATCGCGCTCCAGTTCCTTGAGTTGCAGCGCGTGACGGGACAATGGCTTGATCAATTCGCGAAAGCGCTCATTGCGAGTGTGCAGGCTGTGATAGCAAGCGTTGAGTTGCTGGCGCTGGGCGTCGTTGATGCGCAGGTCGAAAGGATTGCTGTCGACCTCCTCATCGCCGTTTTGCGCACGGTGGCTGAGGTTTTCGAAGGCTTGCAGCCGCTCGAAGCCCGGCAGACTGCGAACCATCGGCAGGATTCGCGAATGGAAGGTGCGCACCAGATCACGCGCCTCTTTGAAACTGAGCGACCGGCCCCAGAGTGCAAACAGCTCGATCAGTTTGTTGATGAAATCTTTGCGCGACTCACGGGTAAAGGTCACTACCGTCATCGAACTCAGCTCGAACCCCAGATAATGGGTCAGGAGCAAAATACGCAACACCAACGTGGTCGACTTGCCCGCACCCGCGCCGGCAATCACCGAGGTCGAAGGCGTGTCGCTGAAGATCATTTTCCACTGCGCGGTGCTGGGCTGGGCGTGCGGCGGCAGCAGTCGAACGACATCCGTCTTCATGCGCTTCTTCAACTCAGCGCTCAACGGCAGACGCCAATCGTCGAACAGATTCTCGTCAACGTTGGGCGGCCGGTGTTCGGTGGAGCGCGAGTCGCGGATCAGCAATACCTGCCGGCCTTCCTCCAACCCTTCAAGTTTGCCTTCCTTATAGCCGTAATCCACCCCGGCACTGTGCCCACTGCGAAAGCCGTCGGCCTGGCCATGCAACCAGGACGCACGGTGCTGTGCGCGCAGACGCGTCAGGCCGTGACCAAAGAACCGGGCGGCCAGACGCTTGAGCAGCGGCATCTCGGCCAGGGGACGAAGTTCAGGAGGAAGATCGGGGGTGTGTTGCGGCACGCGGGCTGACTCCAGGGTGTGAGGCTGTTGAGGGCTATGGTGTCTGCATTTGCCGTTCAGTTCTAGTGAAATGCTTACAGGTCATTGGCTTATGCGATGAAGTGAAGGTTGGGTGAGAATCTTTCGAGGTTATTTGATATCAAATTATTCGATTGTATTGAGGCATTTTTTACGCTTTTTATCGATCAGTGCCTGATAGATGATGCTCGCCATCAACCACCGGTTCGCGTTTCGTGGCTCAGGCGCTCTGCCCCATGACGAACCTTTTCAGGAGACGATCATGCTTGAACTCAGACCCTTCAAATCCCTGGGCGGCGCTAACCATGGCTGGTTGGATGCTCATCACCACTTTTCGTTCGCCGAATACCATGACCCAAAACGCATGAACTGGGGCAACCTGCGGGTGTGGAACGACGACGTGATTGCCTCTGGCACCGGGTTCCCGAAGCACCCGCACCGGGACATGGAAATCATCACTTATGTCCGTGAAGGCGCAATCACTCACGAAGACAACCTGGGCAACAAGGGTCGTACCGAAGCTGGCGACGTTCAGGTCATGAGCGCCGGCACCGGGATCGCCCACAGTGAATACAACCTGGAAGCGACCGAGACCAGGATCTTCCAGATCTGGATCATCCCGAACGAATCCGGTTTGGCACCGTCCTGGGGCGCCAAGCCTTTTCCAAAAGGCCAGCGCGAAGGTTTCGTAACGCTGGCGAGCGGTAAGGCCGGCGACGATCAAAGCCTGCGGATTCGAGCCGATGCGCGATTGGTGGCCGCGAACCTGAAGGCCGGTGAATCCGCCGAGTATCGCCTGGACAATGGCCGTCGCGCCTACCTGGTACCGGCCACCGGCGTCATTGAAGTCAATGGCTTGCGTGCACAAGCTCGAGACGGTATTGCGGTTGCCGATGAGCAGGTGTTGCGGGTGACCGCCATCGAAGACAGTGAAATCGTCCTGGTGGATCTGGCTTGATCGGGTAAACGCGGGACAAAAAAAGGGGCGACCGTCATGGTCGCCCCTTTTTACATTCCGGTGTTACTTCGCAGAGATCGCGCCGTCCACCAGTGTTTGCGCTTCTGCCACCAATTGCTTGAGGTGGTCGTCACTGACGAAGCTTTCAGCGTAAATCTTGTAGATGTCTTCAGTGCCCGACGGACGCGCCGCGAACCAGCCGTTCTCGGTCATGACTTTCAGACCGCCGATCGCCTGGTCGTTACCCGGTGCATGACTGAGGATGCTCTGGATCGCTTCGCCTGCCAGTTGGGTCGAGGTGACCTGGTCCGGCGACAATTTGCTCAGCAGTGCCTTCTGCTCAGGGTTGGCCTTGGCATCGACGCGCACCGAGAACGGTTCGCCCAGCTCATCGGTCAAGGCGCGATAGGCCTGACTTGGGTCGCGGCCGGTGCGGGCGGTCATTTCTGCGGCCAGCAGTGCCGGGATCAAGCCGTCCTTGTCGGTGCACCAGACGCTGCCATCCTTGCGCAGGAACGAAGCACCGGCACTTTCTTCGCCGCCAAAGCCCAGAGAGCCGTCGAACAGGCCGTCAGCAAACCACTTGAAGCCGACCGGCACTTCGTACAGGCGACGACCCAAACGTTTTGCCACGCGATCGATCAAGCCACTACTGACCACGGTTTTACCCACGGCCGCATCGGCGCGCCATTGCGGACGGTTCTGGAACAGATAGTCGATCGTTACGGCGAGGTAGTTGTTCGGCGCGAGCAAACCACCGGACGGGGTCACGATGCCATGGCGATCGTGGTCCGGGTCGCACGCGAATGCTACGTCGAAACGCTCTTTCAGACCGATAAGGCCCTGCATGGCGTGAGTGGACGATGGGTCCATGCGGATTTGGCCATCCCAGTCGACGGTCATGAAGCGGAAGGTCGGATCGACCTGTTTGTTGACCACTTCCAGATCCAGACGGTAATGCTCGGCAATCGCCGACCAGTAGCGCACCCCTGCTCCGCCCAGCGGATCGACACCCAGATGCAGCTTGGCATCACGGATGGCGTCGAAGTCGATCACGTTAACCAGGTCGGCGACGTAGGTATTGAGGTAATCGTGACGATGGGTCGTGCTGGCCTTCAGCGCCTGCTCGTAGCTGATGCGCTTGACGCCGGCGAGCTTGTTGCTCAGCAGTTCGTTGGCCTTGGCTTCGATCCACTTGGTGATGTGGGTATCGGCCGGACCACCGTTGGTAGGGTTGTATTTGTAGCCACCGCTTTGCGGCGGGTTATGGGACGGCGTGATGACGATGCCGTCCGCCAGACCCGACGTACGCCCGCGGTTGTAGCAGAGAATGGCGTGGGAAATGGCCGGTGTCGGGGTGTATTCGTCACCTTCGGCGATCATTACCGTGACGCCGTTGGCGGCCAGCACTTCAAGGGCACTGGCGCCGGCCGGGGTGGACAGCGCGTGGGTGTCGATGCCGACGAACAGCGGGCCGTCAATGCCTTGGGCTTCGCGGTACAGGCAGATTGCCTGGCTGATCGCCAAAACGTGCCATTCGTTGAAACTCAAGTCGAACGAGCTGCCTCGGTGCCCGGACGTGCCAAAAGCTACGCGCTGGGTCGAAATGGCGGCATCGGGCTGACCGGTGTAATAGGCCGTTACCAGTCGCGGGATGTCGACCAACAGTTCTACCGGTGCCGGTTTGCCCGCAAAAGGACTGAGTGTCATGCAAAACCTCTGAAGTCGAGTGGTTCAGGAATAGGAACGCAGTTTACTGGCAGTTTGACCGCAACGCGATGGGATCGATCCATGAGTGTCACGCAGGGTGTGTGACCCCGTTCAATCGATCGACTCCAGACGCAAGGCGTCCCCTAACAAGCCCATTGCCGCGGCAAGGTCGTGATCACCGCCGAAGGTGTGACTCAGGCGCAAGTGTTGCGCATGCAAGCCCTGGAGACTGAACAGCTCTCCCGGTGCGATCACCACCTGGTGCTTGAGCAGGCGTTGGAACACCCGACGTACATCGACCTCGCGCAGCGAACGAACCCAGATGGTTGCACCTCCCTGGGGTTCGACAAAGTGCACGGCATCTCCCAGACGCTCCTGCAGCAGCTGCGTCATCTGCACCTTGCGGTCCTTGAGCATCCGCCGTAATACCTGAAGGTGCTGATCGACACGTCCGTTGCCGTACAAGCGAGCGATGGCTTTCTGGCGAATCGGTGACAAGCGGAACGAACGCAGCAGAAAGTACCGTTGCAGTTCAGCACTGAAGTGCCGCGACAGCAGATAGCCGTATGGCGCCTCCGGTCCGATGATTTTCTCGAAGGTGGAAAACACGATCAGCCGATCAGGGTCCAGCAAGTCACGAAACCGCTGGCCGTCCGGTTCGAATCCGAGTTCGCCGTAACAGTCGTTTTCCAACACCCAACTGCCATGTCGCTCCAGCAACTGCGCGACGACTTGTCGGTTTTCGTCGGGTGCCAGGCTGCCTCGCGGCATGTTCAGCCCGGATGAAACCATCACCAGCCGCACCGGCTCGGTCTCCAGCAGCTCCTTGAGCCATTCGACGTCCAGGCCACCGCTGGATTGCACCGCCAGCTCGATCACTCGAACCTGCGCAGCCTGGAGCAACCGCAGAATCGCCCAGTCGCACGGCGACTCGACCAGCACCGTGGCGTCCTTGAGATTCAACACAGCGATCAGTATTTCCAGCACGCCACGCAGGTCGGCGCCAATATAGACATCGTCGGCATGCCAGCAGCGCAGCGGCGAGGTGGTGTAGCGCGCTGCCAGGGCAATGCGCAACTCCAGCTCGCCGCAAGGTTGCGATGTCGGTTGCGGCTGACGCGGATACTGGCGCAGCAGTTCTCGTTCCAGCAGTAACAACGGACTGTCTAGGGGTTGCAACAACGCCGGTTCATCGGCGCTCAAGACCAGCATTCCGGGACGTCTGGCGTTGACATAAACGGTTTCGAGCAGGTCATTGCCACTGCTGAGCGTGCTGATGGAGGACACCGGTAACGCGTAATATCCGGACTTGGCCACTGAATAAACGCGCCCTTCCTTCTCCAGAAGCGAATAAGCGTACTGAATGGTCGAGATCGACACGCTCAGACGCTCCGCCAACTGTCGCAACGAAGGCAGACGGACTCGCGTGTCACTGACCGGTTCGTTGATCAGGTTAGTCAGATATCGATACACCGCCTGATACGCGAAGTCAGTTTCTCGTGGCCCTTTCATGGGCGAGGGCCGAATGCCGTGTGAACGTCATCATGCATCGTCAAGAAATCTGTCAAGCCACGCACTTTCAGCGCCCCGCTGACCATTCATCCGCCACCGCCGTGTCGTCATCATAGTCGGCTGCTTCGGCTTGCAAACCCGCGCCGCCGAGTTCCGGGGCGCCTGCTCTACCCTCATCTGCAAACACCGGACCCATGCGGTAAAGCTTGCCGATCAAGCTGACAGGCAACCCACTGACGTCGGTCATCCATTGCAGAACCTGCTCCGGCACCGGATTGCCCTGCATTGCCCGGTGCAAATCAGGCATCGCCACGAGCATGCCGGGGTGGCACTGACGCAGAAAACGCTCAAGCGCCGCGCCATTCTCGACGAAAGGTGAAAAGAGCAGGCACACCAGTTGAGCCTCGCTCAGGCCAAGGTTTTTTTGAGCCTCGGCCGCTGCCAGCACGCGCTGCTCGACCAACGTTGCCGGATTGCCAAACGCCTCTACCGCTTGTTCGCACAACCGCTCCGGCAGTTGTTTGCGCCGCATCATCACCAATGCCCGTTGCAGGTATTCGGCGACACCCGTCTCGTAGCCGCGGTCGTGCATGAAGCACGACTGCAAACCCCGCATGTGTGCAGAGATAGAAAGGCTGACGTACTCGTTGTCGCTGAGCTGAGCCGCCAGTTCGTCAGGTTGAAAACCGAGAAACTCTGTGAGCAGCGGCCAACGCTCTTCCAGGTTGCTGACCAGCATGTCGTGAATGTCGATGTACGTGGCGCGACGACAGGCCTCAAATCGTTCGGCCGGACGCCACGCAACCTGGCCATGCTCAGCATAAAAATCACAGTAGCAGTCGCTGCCCAGTTCATCGAGCAACGCGAAAAGCTCCTCGTAGCCGGTTTCGTGGTGATTCGAGGTCTTGAGCCCGGCCTTGGCGGCAGCACGTTTCAACCCGGCGAGAAACTGCTTCTGCTGACGAGGTGAGTCACTGCTGATCAATGCATCGACACCGCTGTCCCATCGAGCTATTTGCCCATAGAACTCGCCGGTGGCCAGATACCCGTCGTCCCACAGATCAAGCGGCCCGCTCCAGGCGCGACGATGGCCAACCATCAAAAGATTGAGCCGATTCGATTCACGGCCGCCTTCGGAAATCGGCGTCAGGTGGTTGAACGGCAGGACTTCCCGGTTATCAACCATCAACACTTCGACCCGAGGATCGTCGTAGAGGAACAAGGCGCTGTAGCTGCGATGGATGTTTTCCAGGGCCACAGGGCTTGCGTCGTTCAAGCGCAAGGATGCCACTCGCAACTGGAATGTCGCTGGCGCCCGGCCGGCGATACTCAGTTGTGCGGCGCGCAGCAACGCCAGGGTGTAACAACTGTCGCGGGACCCGGATTGAATCGCCAAGACCTTGTAATCGCCAATACGCTCCATGCCCCCGGCGGCCACCACCAGTCGCTGAATCATCAGCTGCAATGCCGTGCGTTCGGCGCGCGAGAAGAAACTCAGCAATCGCTGCAGCACTTGCTGATAGACATAGTTCATCGCTTGGTCATGGATATTGGTCATCTTTATTTACCTGATGCTTGTAAGTTCGATATCGCGCCAACAACGACACGCATTGCGCAATGGGTTGCTTGCCACGATTGAAGTACTGGACGTTATTGCCAAATGCTAGCACTTAAGCTTTTAGTAATTATTTGAAATAACTGGAAGTCTCCCCTGCTCCCGCCAGAGACAGGTGGCCGCTAACCCCCGCAGAGCCGCCCTCTTGCGACTGCGGGCGGCATCCTAGGAAATGTCCGACAGCGTCCCACAGACAATTAGCACAAGAAATAGAGAAAGAAGTCACCCATGTTTTTTTGGCAACTGCGCTACAACGAACTATTGGTCGGATATGTATTAACAGTGTGTATTGAAAAGTATCAAGCCGATACCCAGCCATGACTCATTCCTTGAGATGAAAGTAATCATTCAATTATCAAGGCTTATATGATGATTAGAAGATACAGATTGAGAGCAAAAACCAGTTCAGTTGCTGAACTGACCCATTGACGGGGCAATGGGACGTCTCATTTTGGCAGGTGCTGAAAACAGAAGAGTCCGTGGGGGCACGGACTCTTGCGGAGGGGCTTACATGAAGGGCTTATGCAGGTTCGACCTGGAGGGCGACCCGTTCGCGGCATGGGCATTCGTCCATGTAGCGGTGTGCTTCGACAAACTCGGCAAACGGGAAGACCCGAGTCTTGAGCGGCAGCAGAACGCGATCGGCAGTCAACTGGTTGATGTCGCGCAAGGCGCGCTGCAGCGCAACCTGGTCCTGGATGATGCCCAGTTCCGGCTTGCCGGTGAAGTTGCCGATGCAGTGCACAAAGAACTGGATGTTCTTCTGGAACGCTGCGCAGGCCGGGAATGGTGTCTGGTTGCCACCTTGCAGGCCGTACAGCACCAGGCTGCCGCGAGGTGCAAGCACATCGCCAAGCAACGACATCTGTGGACCGCCGAGACCGTCGAACACAACGTCCACGCCACGGTTGTCGGTGATCTTGTTGATCTGCATCAGCAGATCCTGTTCTTCGGTGACGATGACTTTCTCGGCACCCAGGGACAGCAGATACTCACGCTCTTCCGCTGTCTTGGTCGCGGCAATGACCCGGATACCCAGAGCCTTGCCCAGCTGTACAAAGGACGGACCGGCACAGTGACTGGCGTCAGTCACCAGAGCGAACTGCCCGGGTTTGACCCGTGCCAGATCGACATAAGCGAAGTAAGCGATCAGCAGCGGCGTGTAATGCACGCTGGCTTCGATCGGGCTGAGCACGTCCGGGTAACGGGTGAGTGCCGAGCGCGGCAGAACGATCTGCTCGCCGTAGACCGGATAATCGTTGGGGCTTTCAGCCGGGAAGCTGGCGACCTTGTCGCCGACTGCCAGATCATCGACGCCCTCGCCAACCGCCGTCACGACGCCGGACATTTCATGGCCAAGGCCTGAAGGCAGACGAGCGTGGGACGAGGCCAGGTTCTGGCGCCAGAGAATGTCGTACCAGCTGATGCCAATCGCCTCGACGCGCACCTGCACTTCGCCCGGCGCAGGGAGAGCGGCCGCATGCTCTTCGCATTTGAGCACCTCGGCTGGACCAAACTTGTGAAAACGGATCGTGCGGGACATCGCAAACCTCGTCAAAGAAACCTCTAATGCCCTGAACTCTATCTGGGCTTTCTACCCAAGACTATCAGTGGCTATTAATAGTCGACATGCCTGTCATTGATTCCGCAGCGCCGGCGACATCATCAAATGCCGTGAAACCGAAGCAGCCATTTCAGGAAAACTGAATTACTCGGTGCAGAGTAGCAGCCTTTCCCCTTAATATTCATGCCGGCCATTGTTCTCATATGGCCGCTCTCGTCAAGCTTGATGACTCTGCCAGGACTCCAGATGAATCGTAATGACCTGCGTCGTGTCGACCTGAACCTGTTGATCGTTTTCGAAACATTGATGCACGAACGCAGTGTGACCCGCGCTGCGGAGAAACTGTTCCTCGGCCAGCCGGCCATCAGTGCGGCGCTCTCGCGCCTGCGCGGGCTGTTCGATGATCCGTTGTTCGTGCGTACCGGCCGCAGCATGGAACCGTCCGCCCGGGCGGTGGAAATCTTCGCCCTGCTCTCGCCTGCACTGGATTCGATTTCCACCGCGGTCAGTCGTGCGGCGGAATTCGATCCCGCCACCAGCACTGCAGTGTTTCGCATCGGTCTGTCGGACGATGTAGAGTTCGCGCTGCTGCCGATGCTGCTCAAGCGCCTGCGCGCCGAATCACCGGGGATCGTGCTGGTGGTGCGTCGGGCCAACTACATCCTGATGCCGAGCCTGCTGGCGTCGGGCGAAATTTCCATCGGCGTCAGCTACACCGCCGACCTGCCGGCCAACGCCAAGCGCAAAGTACTGCGCCGCAGCATGCCAAAGCTGTTGCGGGCCGACACGGTGCCAGGGCCGTTGAGCCTGGATGATTTCTGTGCACGGCCTCATGCGCTGGTGTCGTTCGCCGGTGACCTGAGCGGCTTTATAGATGAAGAACTGGAAAAGCTCGGGCGCAAACGGCACGTGGTGCTCGCGGTGCCGCAGTTCAACGGGCTCAGCACGCTTATCAGCGGCACCGATATTGTCGCTACCGTGCCGGATTACACGGCTGAAGCGTTGACGGCGGCCGGCGGTGTGCGGGCTGAAGATCCGCCGTTGCCAGTGCGCAGTTTTGAATTGCACATGGCCTGGCGCGGGTCGCAGGATAATGATCCGGGCGAGCGTTGGCTGCGGTCGAGGATTCAGATGTTCTTTGGTGATCCGGATAGTTTGGCCTGATCCTGATTGTGTATGAGGGCTGATGGCCTCTTCGCGGGCAAGCCCGCTCCCACAGGGATTTGTGAACACCACAGATTCAATGTGGGAGCGGGCTTGCTCGCGATGGCAGCGACTCGATCTAACGCCTTATCTTTGCATTCCCCGCAACACAGAATTGTCATCAATCTAATTGATAGCCGCCTAACGAAAGGTGCACGCTAGAGGGCTTGGCTGGCGCTTATATCATTCCGAATGATAGTTACCTTTGCCTCATTCGATTCGTGCGATACATCCTCGCCGAGCATCATCCGTCCATTCTCAATACATTGGCGGATGCATCCATGGAACAATCACTCAAACATTTGCGCTTCCCGTTGGCCCTGTTGGCCGTACTGGTGATGAGCGCCTGCGGCAAGACTCCGGACACGGCCGCCACTATGCCCGCAGCCAAGGTCAGTGTGGCCAAGGTGCTGGAACAACCGGTCAATGAATGGGACGAATTCACCGGCCGCCTCGAGGCGCCGGAAACCGTAGAAATTCGTCCACGGGTCTCTGGTCAGATCGATGAAGTGGCCTTCACTGAAGGCGCTTTGGTCAAGAAAGGCGACCTGTTGTTCCAGATCGACCCGCGTCCATTCCAGGCCGAGGTCCGCCGCCTCGAAGCCCTGGTTGCCCAGTCCCGCGCCAACGCCACCCGCAGCGAAAACGAATCCCAGCGTGGCGAACGTCTGCGCACCAGCAACGCGATCTCCGCCGAGCTGGCCGATTCGCGCACCAGCGCTGCTCAAGAAGCCCGCGCCGCCGTCGGTGCCCTCCAGGCGCAACTGGACCTGGCCAAACTGAACCTGAGCTTCACCCGTGTTACCGCGCCGATCAGTGGTCGCGTCAGCCGCGCGGAAATCACCGCCGGCAACCTGGTGACCGCCGATACCACCGCGCTGACCAGTGTGGTGTCCACCGACAAGGTCTACGCCTACTTCGACGCTGACGAGCGTGTGTTCCTCAAATACACCCAGCTCGCTCGCCAGGGCAAACGCGGTGCTACCACGCCGGTTTACCTCGGCCTTTCCAACGAAGACGGCAACCCACACCAGGGCGTGATGAACTTCGTCGATAACCAGGTCAACCCGAAAACCGGCACCATCCGCGGTCGTGCCGTGTTCGACAACAGCGACGGCGCCTACACCCCAGGCCTGTATGCCCGTCTGAAACTGGTCGGTAGCGGCACCTATTCCGCCGTGCTGATCAACGACGAAGCGGTCGGTACCGATCTGGGTAAAAAGTTCGTGCTGGTGATGGATGCCGACAACAAGACGGTGTATCGCTCGGTCGAGCTGGGTCCGAAGATCGAAGGCTTGCGCATCGTGCGCAGCGGCCTGAACAAGGACGACACCGTCATCGTCAAGGGTCTGCAACGAGTTCGCCCTGGTTCGCCGGTCACGCCAGAAGTGATCCCGATGGCCAGTGAACAAACCCTCGCGGCACTCGCACAACAACGACAAGCGCTGGAAGCCAGCAACCTGCCCCAAGTCGCACCTGCCAAGGTCGCGCCGGGTTCGGTTGTGAAACTGGCTGCTGCGACACCACGCGGTTAAGGGATCTCTACGATGAATTTTTCCCAATTCTTCATTTCACGGCCGATCTTTGCAGCGGTACTTTCGCTGCTGATCCTGATCGCCGGTGCCATCTCGCTGTTCCAGTTGCCAATCAGCGAATACCCGGAAGTGGTGCCGCCGACCGTTGTGGTTCGTGCGAACTTCCCGGGTGCCAACCCTAAAGTCATCGGTGAAACCGTGGCCGCTCCACTGGAGCAAGCCATCACCGGCGTCGAGAACATGCTGTACATGTCCTCGCAATCCACCGCTGACGGCAAGATTACCCTGACCATCACCTTCGCCCTGGGCACCGACCTGGACAACGCACAGGTGCAGGTTCAGAACCGTGTGACCCGGACCGAGCCGAAACTTCCAGAAGAAGTGACGCGCATCGGTATCACCGTGGACAAGGCTTCGCCCGACCTGACCATGGTTGTGCACTTGACCTCGCCGGACAAACGCTACGACATGCTCTACCTGTCCAACTACGCCTTGCTCAACATCAAGGATGAGCTGGCGCGTCTGGGTGGTGTCGGTGACGTGCAACTGTTCGGTATGGGCGATTACTCGCTGCGGGTGTGGCTCGATCCGAACAAGACCGCTTCGCGTAACCTGACCGCCACCGACGTCGTGACCGCAATCCGTGAACAGAACCGTCAAGTGGCTGCCGGTGCGTTGGGGGCGCCGCCTGCGCCGAATGCCACTGCCTTCCAGCTGTCGGTCAACACGCAAGGTCGTTTGGTTTCTGAAGAAGAGTTCGAGAACATCATCATTCGCTCCGGCGAGAACGGTGAAATCACTCGCCTGAAAGACATCGCTCGCATTGAGTTGGGTTCCAGCCAATATGCGTTGCGTTCGCTGCTGAACAACCAACCGGCGGTGGCGATCCCGATCTTCCAGCGCCCTGGTTCCAACGCGATCGAAATCTCCAACGAAGTGCGCGACAAGATGGCGGAGCTGAAAAAGAGCTTCCCCGAAGGCATGGACTTCAGCATCGTCTATGACCCGACAATCTTCGTGCGCGGCTCCATCGAGGCGGTGGTTCACACCCTCTTCGAAGCGCTGATCCTCGTTGTATTGGTGGTGATCCTGTTCCTGCAAACCTGGCGCGCCTCGATCATTCCGTTGGTGGCGGTGCCGGTTTCGCTGATCGGTACGTTTGCCGTGATGCACCTGTTCGGCTTCTCGCTGAACGCCCTGTCACTGTTCGGCCTGGTGTTGGCCATCGGTATCGTGGTGGACGACGCCATCGTGGTGGTGGAGAACGTCGAGCGAAACATTGGACTGGGATTAACGCCGGTCGAAGCAACCAAACGTGCGATGCGTGAAGTGACCGGCCCGATCATCGCGACGGCGCTGGTGCTGTGTGCGGTGTTTATCCCGGCGGCCTTCATCTCCGGGTTGACCGGGCAGTTCTACAAGCAGTTCGCCCTGACCATTGCGATCTCGACCGTGATCTCGGCGTTCAACTCGCTGACCCTGTCGCCTGCGCTGGCTGCTGTGTTGCTCAAAAGCCATGACGCACCGAAGGACCGTTTCTCCAAGGTCCTCGACAAGATTTTCGGTGGCTGGTTGTTCCGTCCGTTCAACCGATTCTTTGACAAGGCCAGCCACGGTTATGTCGGCACGGTAGGCCGGGTTATCCGCAGCAGCGGTATCGCCCTGCTGCTGTATGCAGGCCTGATGGTGCTGACCTTCTTCGGTTTCGCCAACACCCCGACCGGTTTCGTCCCCGGCCAGGACAAGCAATACCTGGTGGCGTTCGCCCAATTGCCGGATGCCTCGAGCCTGGACCGTACCGAAGACGTGATCAAACGCATGTCCGACCTGGCCCTGAAACAGCCAGGCGTGGAAAGTGCGGTGGCCTTCCCTGGCCTGTCGATCAACGGCTTCACCAACAGCCCTAACGCCGGCATCGTGTTCGTGACCCTGAAACCGTTCGACGAGCGTAAAGACCCGAGCATGTCCGCCGGTGCGATTGCCGGTGCGTTGAACGGCCAGTTCGCCGGGATTCAGGAAGCCTACATGGCGATCTTCCCGCCGCCGCCGGTACAAGGCCTGGGCACCATCGGTGGTTTCCGCCTGCAGATCGAAGACCGGGGCAACCTGGGTTATGACGAGCTGTACAAAGAAACCATGAACATCATCAACAAAAGTCACAACGTGCCAGAACTGGCCGCCCTGTTCACCAGCTACACCGTGAACGTGCCACAGGTCGATGCGGCTATCGACCGCGAAAAAGCCAAGACCCACGGTGTGGCCGTCAGCGACATCTTCGACACCCTGCAGATTTACCTGGGTTCGCTGTATGCCAACGACTTCAACCGCTTCGGTCGCACCTACCAGGTCAACGTTCAGGCTGAACAGCAGTTCCGTCTCGAACCGGACCAGATCGGTCAGCTGAAAGTGCGTAACAACAAAGGCGAGATGATCCCGCTGGCGACCTTCATCAAGGTCAGCGACACCTCGGGCCCGGACCGCGTGATGCACTACAACGGCTTCATCACCGCTGAAATCAACGGTGCGGCAGCCCCCGGCTACAGCTCCGGCCAGGCCGAAAAAGCCATCGAGAAACTGCTCAAGGAAGAACTTCCGAACGGCATGACCTACGAATGGACCGACCTGACCTACCAGCAGATTCTGTCCGGTAACACCGCACTGTTTGTGTTCCCGCTCTGCGTACTGCTGGCGTTCCTGGTACTCGCGGCTCAATACGAAAGCTGGAGCCTGCCACTGGCGGTGATCCTGATCGTACCGATGACCCTGCTGTCGGCCATTACCGGTGTGATTGCTTCGGGAGGCGACAACAACATCTTCACCCAGATCGGCTTGATCGTACTGGTGGGACTTGCCTGTAAGAACGCGATTCTGATCGTCGAGTTCGCCAAGGACAAACAGCAGGACGAAGGCCTCAGCCCGCTCGCCGCGGTACTGGAAGCCTGCCGCCTGCGTCTGCGTCCGATCCTGATGACCTCCTTCGCGTTCATCATGGGTGTTGTGCCTCTGGTGTTCTCCAGCGGTGCCGGTGCCGAAATGCGTCATGCCATGGGTGTGGCGGTGTTCTCGGGGATGCTCGGGGTGACCTTCTTCGGTCTGTTGCTGACACCAGTGTTCTACGTACTGATTCGTAACTTTGTGGAGCGCGGTGAAAAGCGCAAAGCGGCCAAGGCCCTGAAACTGGAGGCGCAACAATGAGCCTGAAAGCCTTCCTGCCGAGCCTTCTGGTACTGGCCCTGAGTGCCTGTGCCGTCGGCCCGGACTACAAGACCCCAGCCACTGAGCCGGCCAACATCACGACCGCCACCGATGGCAGCGCCGGTCAGAAGAACTACGACCGCTCGCGTTTCGAAGGCATCTGGTGGCAGCAGTTCGAAGATCCGACCCTCAACCAGTTGGTGACTCAATCGCTGCAAGGCAACCGTGATTTGCGCGTAGCCTTCGCTCGCTGGAAAGCGGCCCGGGCAATTCGCGATGACGTCAGCAATGACGCCATGCCAACCATCACCAGCCGGGCCAGCAGTGACCTGGCCAAGGGTCAGATCCCGGGCCAGACCACCAAGCGGGTCAATAGCGAACGCTACGACCTGGGCCTGGACATGGCGTGGGAGATAGACCTGTTTGGGCGTATCCAGCGCAACCTGGAATCCGCCGACGCCGAACAGCAAGCGCTCGAAGCCGATCTGTACCAACTGCAAGTCTCGATGATTGCCGAACTGGTGGACGCCTACGGCCAACTGCGCGGTGCGCAGCTGCGGGAAAAGATCGCCCTGGCCAACCTGAACAACCAGCAGGAATCGAGCAAGATCACCGTCAGCCTGCGTGATGCCGGTGTCGGCGATCAGCTCGATGTGGTCCGCGCCGATGCACGACTGGCGTCCGTCGAGGCCAGTGTGCCGCAACTGCAGGCTGAACAGGTTCGGCAAAAGAACCGGATCGCCACCCTGTTGGGTGAACGTCCGGATAAGCTGACCGTCGACCTGAGTCCAAAAGACTTGCCGGCGATCGCCAAGGCCCTGCCGATCGGTGATCCGGGTGAACTGCTGCAACGTCGCCCGGACATTCTCAGCGCCGAGCGCAAACTGGCCTCCGCCACCGCCCGTATCGGCGTGGCCAAGGCTGATTTGTTCCCACGGGTCAGCCTCAGCGGTTTCCTTGGCTTCACCGCCGGGCGCGGTTCGCAAATCGGTTCCTCGGCGGCCAACGCCTGGGCACTGGGCCCAAGCATTACCTGGGCGGCGTTCGACCTTGGCAGCGTGCGCGCCCGTCTACGTGGCGCCGATGCTGATGCCGAAGGCGCCCTGGCGACCTACGAGCAGCAAGTACTGTTGGCGCTGGAAGAATCGGAAAACGCCTTTAGCGACTATGGCAAACGTCAACAGCGCTTGATCTCGCTGATTCGTCAGAGTGAATCCAGCCGCGCCGCGGCTGACCTGGCCGAAATTCGCTACCGCGAAGGCACGGCGGACTTCCTCGTCCTGCTCGACGCCCAGCGTGAGCGCCTGGCAGCGGAAGACACCCAGGCCCAGGCCGAAGTCGATCTGTATCGCGGCATTGTCGCGATTTACAAAGCGCTGGGCGGTGGCTGGCAACCAGAGACGGTCGCCAGCAAGTAATGTTTTAACGAGCTCCTTTGGTTGGCCGCAACCAACCAATTCCTTTGCCCCGCGCCTCATTCGGTCGCGGGGCTTTTTTTTTGCCAATCCCGAATTCAACGCATATCCCTGTGGGTTGTGCTGCTATCCCGGTTTTCCAGGACCGTCACGGTGGCCGTAGTCCCGGCACGCAGTCGGTTTTTGGCCGCGTAATCGGCGTCGATCTGTATCCGCACCGGTACCCGTTGCGCCAATTTGACCCAAGTGTAACTGGGGTTGATGTTGGCCAGCAGGCGACCACCAGGCAGGTTCTCCCGGTCGGAAATGGCGAAGGCAATGCTTTGCACAGTGCCGCCGAAAGTTTCGCCGCTCATCAATTCGATCCTGACCCGGTCACCCTCCTCGATTCGCGGCAGCTTGGTTTCTTCAAAGTAGCCGCTGACATAAAACGAGTCGCTATCCACCAACGCCAACAGCGCGCCACCGGCCGCGGCATAGTCACCCTGACGGGTCAGCAGGTTGGTGACGTAACCCGTCACGGGCGCTTCGACCCGGGTGCGCTGCAAGTCCAGTTCGGCCTGGGTCAATGCGGCGATGGCCAATTGCACGTTGGCCTGGGCCAAACCGAGGTTGGCCTGGTTGCGCAGCAACTCGGCCTGCGCCACCGCCACTTCCGTGCTGGACTTTTCCCATTCTTCGCCAGAAATGGCGAACCGCTGCTTGAGCGTGCGCCGTCGGCGCTCTTCACTCTGACGCTGGCGGAGCAACGCTTCACTGGCGACAATCGTTGCCTCGGACTGGCCAAGGGTGGCTTTCGCCACTTCCACCGAACGCTTGGCATGCTCAACCGCCAGGACATAGCGCGCCGGGTCGATCTCCAGCAGCAACTGGCCTTTCTCCACATGCTGGTTGTCCTGCACGCCCAGGCCAACGATGCGCCCCGAGACATCGGCGGACAAGGTCACCACATCGGCACGCACCCGTGCATCCCGGGTCCAGGGGGCGCGGGTGTAATGTTCCCAGGCAAACCAGCCGAGAACAAAAGCCAGCAATACCACCGCCACCGTTGCGAGTCGGGCAAGGATCTTCTTCAAAGCATCAGGCTCCCATCACCAGAATCAGCGTTGCGCAAACGCAGGCGTACAACGCGCCTTCGAACAAGGCTTCATGCCAGACGAACCGCAACACACCAATGCGGCGCAAGATCCAGTCCAGCAACAGGTAAATCGGTAGCGCCAGCAGTAACGCCTGGGCAATCGGCGGCAAGTAGACGCCACCCAATTCAAAATCAATGGGCAAGGGCCGGCACTCCTTCCGTTTCTGCGGGTTGAAAGTATTTGCGATGTCGCTCCAGAAACGACACCACGATCAACAACGCCACGCGCATCCTGAACACCGACCACAGGTGTTCATGAACGTCTAAATGCAAGTCGTCCATTTCATCGCCCAAGACGCGCAGGTTTCCGAGCAGTTGCTCAAGGCCAATTCCGGGCCGCCCGGCGATCAATCGTCCCGTCTCACGGACGGCATCCAGCAAGCGGTTTTGTTGTTGAGTACTGAGCAAGGTGTTGCTTTGCCCCTGTTGCCTGAGTTGATTCAACGCCACACCCAGTGCCATGCACCCAAGGCTGACTTCGAACAGCTCGCTGGATTGCTTGTCGTTGGTGGCCGGCAACAGTCCCAACATCATGGTCAGGCGATCGACCATGCGGCTTTCAAACGCAAATTGCTGCTCATCGGTGGCCGGCGTCTTCAATAATGCGTAGACCTGCTCACAATTCTCATTGAACAGTCGGCGCATCCGCAAATCGGGCCTGAACGGGAAGATCAAGGCGTAGACACTGAGCGCCAACGCGGCTGCGCAGATATACGATCCGGCAAACTCGAACCACTGAATGGCGCTGTTTTGGCCTATTTCCGTGTTTTGCGGTCCCAGCAGCAGAATGGTCGTCAGTCCAAGACCAATGCCTGTGCCCGTGGTTGGCGGACTGGACAGCCCCACCGCGACCGCATACAACAAGGGGGTGAGCAACAAGGCGAGTAACTCGAAGTCACTGATCATCGGTATCAGCAAGAACAGATACAGCGCCGACACCACCAAGGCCAGCCCCAGCCCCCTGGCAAAGCTTTGGCTGGCCAGCAACGGTCGTGGAAACGTCGCCATCAGCGAACAGAGAATCCCCACCACGATCATCCCGCCTCGAGCCCCGTCCCAAGCGGTCTCGATCCAGATCAGACCGGCCACCAGCAACGCGGTAAATGCGCGGATCGCGTTCATTGCCGCCAACGTGAAGTCCAGATGAAGTGGATTGTCCTGGCCGCGGAACATGCTACTGGCCGCACGCCCGTCCTGGATTGCGTCGCTCAGTTCGAGAATCTGGCCGAGCTGCTCCAGCATCCGCGCCTGTTCCCAGCGCAGTGCCCAGGCCAGTGAACGCAGGGTGGCCGGCATCGTCTCGGTGAGTTGTTCGGCCTTGTAGGCCTGGTCATCGAAACGCTGTTGCAGTGCCGAGAAACGCTGCCGGGCCTTGGTCGACAACGAGCGCCCTTGCAGGGCCAATTCATCGAGAAAGACCAGTTCTTCGGTGCGTAAGCGCTGTATCTCCTCCGGCAAGGCGCCTTTCCAGCGCTCGGCAAGCAGCTCGCGCTGGTGACGCAAAGCCGTCAGCCGCGACGTCAACAACACCAGCTGATTACCCAGCAACTGCACCAGTTCATTGGCGCTGCGCAACCGTGGTGCATCGAAATACAAATGCCGACGTACCCCCTCCAGGGCGCTGATCGCGCCGAGCAGCTGCATCTGCCGTCGATGGAAATCGGCTTCGCTTTCCTCGGTTCGAATGACCGCTGCGGCGTGGGTCGCAAGCAGCTTGATGACCTGATCGATCTTGGCGAAGTAATCCCGGGAAACCGCTTCCGGTCGCGCGGTGAGCAGGCTGACCACACACACGCAAGCCACCGCCAAAAGCGTCTCGGTCACGCGAGTGACGGCCAGCAGGAACGTGCCGTCCTGATCGGGCAGTGCCAGCAGCGCCACAACCACTGCCGTATACCCGCTCAGAACAAACGCCTGGGAACTGGTGTAGCGCAACAAGGTGCCGCCGGCGGTACACAGCGCCAGCCACAAAGCCAGGGTGAGGATGAAAGGCAGGGGCGCCTGGGGAAAGATCGCCATGATCAACACCGCCACGACCGCCCCGAGCGTGGTGCCGATGACCTGGCCGAAACTCCGGGCCAGGGCCATGCCGCCCAATGGCTGGCTGACGATGACCACCGCCATGATCGACCACTTGGGTTGCTCAAGGTCGAACAGGAACGCCAGATACAACGTCAGCAGCCCGGCCACGATGGTCCGCAGGGCGAACAACGCCACTCCGGGCCCGGGGTTGAGTATCGCTTTGAAGTACTGAAGCAGCGGTTGCATGGGAGCGCTCATCGAGTCATCTCCAGCAAGCGTAGTCACTGCCAAGACGCCTCGATGGGTTTCAATGTCGACGCAACCTGTAGGCATAATCATTGAAAGGCCAGACTGCCTTGAATCGACTGACTCACGTAATGAACCAAGTCTGGGTTTGACTCACAGCCTTGCCTGACCGAAGCTGGCACCTTTGCAACAGCTTGCCAGCTCCCGGATTCCTGCATGCCCCAGTCCCGCCGCTACTTGCTCATCAGCCTCTGCGTCCTGTTTGCCATCGGCGTTGCCTGGTTTTTCCTGCGCAGCACAACCCCCGCTTTGCCGGAGGCGATCAAGCGTGGCTACAGCGAGGCGCTGAACCAGGCTCGCGCAGGGCAACCGGGCGCAGCGCGGGTCCTCTACCAGCAACTGGGCCGCTCTGATATATCGGCCAAACGCCGCGTCTGGTTGCATGCCGAACTGCCCAACTACCCCAGCTCCGTGGCCCTGAAACTGGCGGATGCGGACTTGCAGCATGAATCGCCGGACGTGCGCATCGCGGCGATCAAAAGCATCAACGGTCTGGTGCCCAGCGGCCAGCGCAGCCTGCTGCTGGGCCCGCTGCTCGATGACAGCGAACAGCGCGTCCGCTATGCCGCCGTGAACGCCTTGCTGGGGCTATCGCCGGACGATCTCGGTTTGTACTTCGGGCCGCTGGAGCAAGCCATCGATGCCTGGGAACAGGACCTGAAGAGTCAACCGGAAAGCGCCGACAACCAATATCAACTGGCTCGGCTGCATCTGCACAATGCCGAATTGAAAGAGGCGCAGCAGGCACTGCAGAACACCTTGCGTCTTGCGCCCGGCAACCTGCCCGCGCTGGTGATGCAAATCGACGTGCTGGATCGCCTGGGCCAAAACGATGCTGCCCGGCAGCTGTTGGCCAAACAGCTAAAGGCTCAGCCCGACTCGGCCTACCTGCAACATGCCCTGGGGCTTTGGCTGCTGCATCACGGGCAAAGTGAGTTCGCCCTCCTCGGCCTTTCCAAAGCCGTGGAGCTGGAGCCGGACAACAAGGATTACCGCTACGACCTGGCCACCACGCTTCACGATGAACAGGAGCTGGAAGCGGCGCAGAAGCAGTTGCAGGAGATCGTCCAGCGCCACCCGGCCGACCGGAGAGCCCGGGTATTGTTGATCAACTACTGGAAAGAAAGCGGACAGTTGCAGAACGTACAGATTCTGCTGGCGCAACTTGAACAACTCAATCCCGACGACCCCGCTTTGCAGCAAGGGCTCTAACAACAGCAAAAATTTCGTTGAACTCGTCGTCTCGGCCAAGGGTCAAGAGAACAGGCAGTCCATTCAGGCACTTACGGCCTGCTGCCTCGTTTCCCCTAGTCATGAGAGGGCATTTTTTGTCTACATCTAACGAGTTGATCAGTGCAAAAGCCGCCACCGGCATCGAAGGTCTGGATGACATCCTGGCCGGTGGTTTGTCCCGCGGGCATGTGTTTTTACTGGAGGGTGAGCCCGGAACCGGCAAAACCACCGTCGCTTTGCATTTCCTGTTGGCCGGTGCCCGAGCCGGCGAACGCTCGTTGTACATCACCCTGTCCGAGACCGAACGCGAATTGCGCCAAGGGGCCTTGTCCCATGGTTGGAAGCTGGATGAAAACATCCACATCTTCGAGCTGACGCCCCCGGAAAGCCTGCTCAATGCCGAGCATCAGCAGAGCTTGTTGTATTCCTCGGACCTTGAACTGGGCGAAGCCACCAAGCAGATTTTCGAAGTGGTCGAACGTGTCAAGCCGACCCGCGTGGTGCTCGACAGTCTTTCCGAGATCCGTCTGCTGGCCCAAAGCTCATTGCGCTACCGTCGCCAGATCCTCGCGATCAAACACTACTTTGTGCGCTATGACGCCACAGTGGTGTTGCTGGACGACCTGACCACCGAATCCCTCGACAAAACCGTGCACAGTGTGGCCCACGGCGTCATTCGCCTTGAGGAACTGACCCCCAATTATGGCGCCGAGCGTCGGCGGATCCGTGTGGTGAAATACCGTGGCCAGAAGTACCGAGGCGGGTTTCACGACTTCACCATCATGGGCGATGGCGTGCATGTGTTCCCGCGTCTGGTGGCCGCCGAGCATCGCGGTCGCTATATCCGCCAGCAGTTGACCAGTGGCATCAAGGCAATGGATGCCTTGCTCGGTGGCGGAATCGAAACCGGTTCCAGCACGTTGATCCTTGGCCCGGCCGGTACCGGCAAATCCCTGATCTCGATGATCTTCGCCGCTGCCGCCGTGGCCCGTGGCGAAAAAGCTGCGCTGTTCATTTTCGATGAAGAGCTCGGGTTGCTGTTCGAGCGCATGAAGAACATCGGCATCGACCTCCAGGCGCTACAAGACACTGGCAACCTGCTGATCGAGCAAGTCGACGCGGCTGAGTTGTCCCCCGGAGAGTTTTCCTACCGGGTTCGTCGCTGCGTCGATGAGGGCAACATCAAGACCGTAGTGATCGACAGCATCAATGGCTATCAGGCGGCAATGCCAGAGGAAAACGCGCTGGTACTGCACATGCACGAGTTGCTGCTGTACCTCAATCGCCAGGGCGCCGCGACCTTCATGACCGTCGCCCAGCACGGACTGGTCGGTGACATGCAGGCTCCCGTCGACATCACCTATCTGGCCGATACGGTCATCCTGCTGCGCTACTTCGAGGCATTGGGCAAGGTTCGCCGGGCAATCTCGATCATCAAGAAACGCACGGGCAGCCATGAGTCAACCATTCGGGAATACCGAATCAGCGCTCAGGGCATGACCATTGGTGAACCGCTGGATGCATTTCAGGGTGTATTGCGCGGTGTCCCAACCTATCTGGGTGCCAGCAACCCCTTGCTTGAGGAACAAAGCCCGTGATTGCCCGGGAAGCGATGTCCGAGCGCGCGATCATTCTCGCGCCGTTGGGTCGTGACAGCCAGATTGCGCTGATGATGCTCAATGAAGCGGGTTACGACGGGGTGATTACGCGGGATCTGGTGGCGTTGTGCAGTGAACTGGAGCAAGGGGCAGGATTGCTGCTGATCTCTTCCGAGGCCTTGTTGGGCGGTGACCTTGAACCGCTCCTAGGCCGAATCGAGCAACAACCGGCCTGGTCCGACCTTCCGATTGTATTGATGACCTACCATGGCGGCCCGGAACAAAACCCGGCGTCGCGCTACGGCCCACAGTTGGGGAACGTGACCTTTCTTGAGCGCCCTTTTCACCCGGTCACGTTGATCAGCCTGGTGACCACCGCGTTGCGCGGACGTCGACGACAGTACGAAGCCAGGGACCGGCTGATCGATCTGAGTCAAAGCGAACTGCGGTTGCAAAACACCCTCGAAACCCTCGAACAGCAGGTCGAGGAACGCACCGCCCAGCTACGACACAATGAAGAAGCCCTGCGCCAATCGCAGAAGATGGAAGCGGTCGGCCAGCTCACCGGCGGTATCGCCCACGACTTCAACAACATGCTGACCGGCATCATCGGCAGCCTGGAGCTGCTGCGCCGACGTCTGGCCCGTGGGCGCACCGACGATCTGGACAGTCTTATCGACCTGGGCGTGACCTCAGCCAACCGCGCGGCAGGCCTGACCCACCGTCTGCTGGCGTTCTCCCGGCGTCAGTCGCTGGACTCCAAACCCGTGGAGATGAACACTCTGGTGGTCTCCATGGGCGAATTGCTTCAGCGCAGCATCAACGAAACCATTCAGTTGGACATACAGCTGAACGAGCAACTCTGGGTGGCCGAGGCCGATCCCAATCAACTGGAAAGCGCCCTGCTCAATCTGGTGATCAATGCTCGGGATGCGATGCCCGATGGCGGCAAACTGGTGGTGAAGACCAGCAATCAGCATCTGGACATTGGCTACACCGAGGCCCAGAGCAACCTTCAACCGGGTGATTACGTGGTGCTGAGCGTCACGGACACCGGCTGTGGCATGCCGCAAAGCACCGTCAACCGAGCCTTTGACCCGTTCTTTACCACCAAGCCGATCGGCCAGGGCACAGGCCTTGGACTGTCGATGATTTATGGTTTCAGCAAACAATCGCGCGGCCACGTCGCCATTCACAGTGAAGTGGGCGAAGGCACCACGGTGAGTCTGTTCCTCCCGCGATTCGGCGGTGACGTGCCTCAGGACAGCCCGGTGGACATCCAGCACGCTCCGTTCGCACAGAATGGCGAAACGGTGCTGATCGTCGAAGACGATCCGGCGGTGCGGGTGTTGGTCAGTACGGTGTTGAGTGATCTGGGCTATGCCTTCATCGAGGCTGGCGATGCCGACAGCGCGGTGCCGATTCTCGACTCCGGGCAGCGTATCGATCTGTTGATCAGCGACGTTGGATTGCCCGGCATGAATGGCCGGCAACTGGCTGAAATTGGCCGGCAATACCGGCCGGATCTGAAGGTATTGTTCATCACCGGCTACGCTGAGCACGCGGCGGTGCGCGGTGGCTTCCTTGATCCTGGCATGCAGATGATCACCAAGCCGTTCACCTTCGACCTGTTGACGGCGAAGGTGCGGGAGATGATCCGGATCTGAAGATCACTTGTGTAGGAGCTGCCGAAGGCTGCGATCTTTTGATCTTGCTTTTATAAGATCAAAAGATCGCAGCCTTCGGCAGCTCCTACGATAGTACGCGGGATATCAGGAGAGCATTTCCTGCATAAGTTCTTGCAGTACATCCAGATCAAACGGCTTGGCCAGGATCGGTGCTTTACGAGTGATCGGGCTGTCCGTCTCGCGGATCTCCTGCGGATAACCGCTGATAAAGATCACCTTGAGTTCCGGTCGCAGCTTCACGGCAGGTTCAGCAATCTGGACGCCAGAGATTCCGCCCGGCAGGCGGAAATCGGTGATCATCATGTCCAGGTGCGGTTTGCTCGACAGAATTTCGAAGGCCTGCTCGCCGTTTTCGGCCTGCAGTACCCGGTAGCCCTCACCCGACAGATAGGCCGACAGCACCATCAAAATCGAGGGGTCATCTTCGACGATCAATACGACGTCTTGTGCATCTTCACTCATGGGAAGCCTTTGTTCGGTCAATAGCTGCTGATACGACCGTGGGGTCGATCAGAGGTTGCGTTTATCTGGCTGTTTTCCTACAGCGGCAGACAAACGCGAAACAAGGCGCCTTCGCCAATCCGGCTTTCGACGGTAATGGAACCGCCATGGGCGGCCACAATCTGCTCGGAAATAAACAAGCCCAAGCCCAACCCCGCGACCGCGTGTTTGACCGTGACGCGTTCGAACTGCTGGAAAATACGCTTTTGGTTCTCTTCGCCGATGCCGATCCCAAGATCGCGCACTTCCACCCGAGCCTGACCGTTCTCACTGTACACCTTAACGGTGATCGGACTCTTGGCGCCGTAGCGTAAAGCATTGGTCAGCAGGTTGGAGATCACCTGTTCAATGCGAAATTCGTCCCAGCTGCCCACCACCGGTTGCCCGGCCTCCAGGGTGACCGAGGACTCGGCAGCATCGACCTGCGGTGCAAAGTTCTGCAACAAGCCGCGAACCAGCGCCGACAGATCGAAACGCGTCGGTCGGATCGACAACTTGCCGGTACGAATGCGCGACACATCGAGCATGTCTTCGATCAGTCGGATCAGGCTTTTGATCTGCCGCTCGTCGCGGTCGACCATCGCGTGCATCTTGTCCAGGGTGAACGCCGCGGCGTTATCCCGGGCCAAGTGCATCTTGCGCAACTGGGTTTCGAGGATCAGGCCATTGAGCGGCGTGCGGACTTCGTGGGCAACGATGGACATGAAGTCATCGCGCATGCGCACCGCTTGCTCCAGTTCCAGCTGAGTACTCTGTAACTGCTTGAGCAGCGCTTCCTGCTCGCGGCGGCTTTGCTCCAGCTCCTCGACCTGCTGTTTCATCGCCTTGCTTTGGCGAAACAGTTCGACGAACACGTTGACCTTGCTCTTGACCGCGTGGATATCCAGCGGTTTGTAGAGGAAATCCACGGCGCCGCTTTCGTAGCCCTTGAACGCGTAGTTCAGCTCACGACCGGCCGCACTGACGAACACGATCGGGATGTTCTTGGTCTTTTCCGTGCCGCGCATCAGTTCGGCCAATTCGAAGCCGTTCATGCCGGGCATCTGCACGTCGAGAATGGCCATGGCGAATTCGTGTTGCAGTAACAGCGACAAGGCTTCGTCGGCGGACAAAGCTTTATAGACGATACGGTCTTCGCGCCTGATCAACGCTTCGAGCGCCAACAAGTTCTCCGGCAGATCGTCGACGATCAGCAATTTGGCCTGGATAGTACTTAGCATGCGATTCGTTCCAGCTCGACAAGCAAACGGCCAATGCCGCGTATAGGGAGAATGTGGTCCGGCTGGTGTATATCAAGCGCAGCCTGGGGCATGGTCGAGACCTGGGCTTCATCCGGGTCCTGCACGATGGTCATGCCGCCACGACGCTTCACCTGGGCCAGGCCGCGGGCACCATCCTGGTTGGCACCGGTCAGCAACACGGCGGCCAGAGCCGGACCATAGGCATCGGCCGCGGACTCGAACAGAAAATCGATGGCGGGTCTCGAATAGTGCACGCGGGGTTCCAGGCTCAAGGAAAAACTGCGGTCTTGCTCCACCGACAAGTGATAACCGGGCGCTGCGAAATACAGAGTTCCGGCTTCGACCCGCGTCTTGTCATGGGCTTCCAGAACAGGCATGGACACGCGCCGTGCGAATACTTCAGCCAGTTGACTGCGACGCTCGTCGGGCAGGTGCAACACCACAATAATCGGCAGGACAAAGCCCTCGCGCAGTGGACTGAGAATGTTCAGCAACGCCTCTACTCCACCGGCCGAGGCGCCGATCACAATCGCTTCTATAGAAGGCAAACCCGCTGCTTTGTTCATGATTTGCGGTAGATCCGTTCTTGTTTGACCAAGGGCTCGAACTGTTTGCCGAAGGCCGAGAAATCCAGGGTTTCCTTGCTGCCCAGCACTAAAAATCCACGGTGACAAAGCGACTCGTGAAACAAGCCAAATGCACGATCCTGAAGTTTTTTGTTGAAATAAATCAAAACATTACGACACGAAATTAATTGAGTTTCTGAAAAGACACTGTCAGTCGCCAGGCTGTGATCGGCAAAGGTCACGTTCTCACACAGCGTCTTGTCGAAAATGGCGTAACCGTAGGCCGCCGTGTAGTAGTCGGCGAACGAACGCTGGCCACCTGCCTGCTGGTAGTTATGAGTGTAGGCGCGGACATTCTCCATGGAGAAAATCCCTTGCTTGGCCTTGTCCAGCGAGCGCGGATTGATGTCGGTGGCGTAGATGATGGTGCGATCGAGCAAGCCTTCTTCGCGCAGCAGAATGGCCATCGAATAGACCTCTTCCCCCGTGCTGCAACCAGCGATCCAGATTTTGATCGAGGGGTAAGTCTTGAGCAGCGGCACCACTTCCTTGCGGATCGCCAGGAAATGCGAAGGGTCACGGAACATTTCGCTGACCGGAATCGTCAGCAGTTGCAGCAACTGCATGAACGCCGTCGGGTCGTGCAGGACCTTTTCCTGCAACGCTGAAATGGTCGTGCACTCGAACTGGCTCAACGCGTGATTGACCCGGCGCTTGATCGAAGCGCCGGAGTAGTCGCGAAAGTCATAGCTGTATTTGAGGTAGATCGCCTCGATCAACAGGCGAATTTCGATTTCGCTATTTCGCTCCACTGAAAAATTGCGTTCCACTAAATGCGTTCCATTTTTGGTAACCACACGCGAATCAGCGAGAACAGGCGATCCAGGTCAATGGGCTTGGCCAGGTAATCATTGGAGCCCGCTTGCAAGCAGCGCTCCTGATCGTCCTTCATGGCCTTGGCCGTCACCGCAATGATCGGCAGCTTGCGCCAGCGCGGGTCCTTGCGGATCTCGATGGTGGCTTCGTAACCATCCATCTCCGGCATCATCACGTCCATCAACACCAGGTCGATGTCCTCGACTTCATTCAGTCTTTCAATCGCTTCACGGCCGTTCCGGCCGATGACCACGACTGCACCCTTTTGCTCCAGGGCACTGGTGAGGGCGAAGATATTGCGTACATCGTCGTCCACCAGCAGCACCTTGCGACCCTCGAAGACCTTGTCGCGGCTGCGCGCGGTCTTGAGCATCCTTTGCCGTTCATGGGACAACCTGGATTCGACTTTGTGCAGAAAGAGTGTGACCTCATCGAGCAAACGCTCAGGCGAGCGCGCGCCCTTGATGATGATCGAGCGCGAATACTTGCGCAGCTCGGCCTCTTCGTCCCGGGTCAGGTTGCGCCCGGTGTAGACGATCACAGGCGGGAACGAGCAGATATCTTCCGTGGACATGCGCTTGAGCAGGTCGTTGCCAAGCATGTCCGGCAGCTTCAGGTCGATGATCATGCAATCAAAAATCGTCGTGCGCAGCAGGTCCAGCGCATCTTGTGCCAGGCCAACGGCAGTGATCTCGATGTCATCGTCGCCGATCAGTCGGGCAATGCTGTCGCGCTGCAGATCATCGTCTTCGACCAGCAGGACGCGTTTGACCTTCTGGGTCAGCTTGGCTTCAAGGCGGGCAAACACGTCCTTGAGTTCTTCGCGGGTAGTCGGCTTGACCGCGTAACCAATGGCGCCCATGTGCATCGCGGCTTCGACCCGGTCTTCCACGGAAATCACATGCACCGGAATGTGCCGGGTTTCAGCGTGTTCCTTCAGGCGTTGCAACACTGTCAGCCCGGAATGATCCGGCAAGCGCATGTCCAGCAAAATGGCGTCCGGGATGAACTCTTTGGCCAGCTCGTAACCTTCATCCGCCCCGTGCGCTACCAGGCACTGATACCCAAGCTCATGCGCCAGGTCGTAAAGGATATTGGCAAAGTTCGGCTCGTCTTCCACCACCAGAATGCAACGAGTGGTGAATGGCGTCTTGGTGCGATCGTCGTCGAAGCGCGGGATATCGACTTCGGCAATCAGGGGCACCAGCGCAGCAGTCGTCACTCGCGGCGTAAGGGCAACCGGTGTAGCTCTCATCGGTTCGACAAGCTCTTCGCCCGGTTCAACGTATTGCTGCGGCAAAACCAGCGTAAACACACTGCCCTGCCCCGGCTCGCTGGTGACACTGATGGAACCGCCGAGCAAGGCGGCCAGGTCACGGGAAATCGACAAGCCCAGGCCGGTGCCGCCGTAACGGCGATTGGTGGTGCCATCGGCCTGGCGGAATGCTTCGAAAATGCTGTCCTGCTGATCCGCGGCAATGCCAATCCCCGAATCGCGAATGATAAAGGCGATACCGTCGCCTGACTGGCTGGCGACCGTCAGGCTGACCGTGCCTCTTTCGGTGAATTTCACCGCGTTGGACAGCAGGTTCTTGATGACCTGCTCCAGCCTCTGGCGGTCGGTAAAGATCATCATCGGCGCACCGGCCTGCATTTCGACCTGGAAATCCAGTTTCTTGTCTGCAGCCAATGGCTGGAACATCCCGCGCAAGCCATCCACCAGACGGGCGACGCTGGTGTTCTCCGGTCGTATTTCAAGCTTGCCGGCCTCGACCTTGGAAATGTCGAGAATGTCGTTGATCAAGTTGAGCAAATCATTGCCGGCGGAGTAAATCGACTCGGCAAACTTGACCTGCTCGGCGCTGAGGTTTTCCTGGGGGTTTTCCGCCAGCAACTTGGCCAGGATCAACGAGCTGTTCAGCGGCGTGCGCAACTCGTGGGACATGTTGGCGAGGAATTCAGACTTGTACTTGCTCGAGCGCTGCAACTCTTCGGCGCGTTCTTCGAGCTGGGTCTGGGCCTGATTGAGCTCGGTGTTCTTCAGGTCCATAGCGTCGCGCTGGTCGGCCAGAATCTCTGCTTGCTCGGCGAGTTGCTCATTGGTTTGTTCAAGCTCGACCTGCTGGGTCTCCAGATGCGCCTGGGACTCCTTGAGAATCCGCGACTGTTCTTCCAGCTCTTCGTTGGCGGTCTTGAGTTCTTCCTGCTGGACTTGCAGTTCTTCATTGAGCTGCTGGGTTTCGGCCAGCACTTCCTGCAAGCGCTGGCGATAGCGAGCGGCCTCGATGGACGTGCCGATGTTGCCGGCAATCAGTTCAAGCAATTCGACATCACGGTCCGTCAGCGGGCGCAGGAAGCCCAGTTCGATCACACCGTTGACCCGATCGTCGTCACTGGTTGGCACGACCAGCACGCTATGCGGCAGGCCTTCGCCCAGACCGGAGCTGACCTTGAAGTAATCGCTCGGTACGTCCTCAAGACGAATCAAGCGAGCCTGGTTCGCTACCTGGCCGACAATGCCTTCATCGCTGTAAATCTGCTGTTCGCGCGCTTCCTGCTCGCGGGAGAAACCGTAAGACGCAATGCGCTTGAGACCACCATGGTCTTCGCGGACATAAATGGCTGCTACGGCGGAGCCCAGGTACTGCGCACAGAACTGCAGAATGTTGCGGCCCAGCAGATTAAGCGACAGTTGCCCCAGCACTTGTTCGGCCAGTTCGGTCTGGCCATTGCGCAGCCAGGCCTGCTGTTCCAGACGCTGGGCGCTGGCCTGTTGCGCGGCGAGGTTGGCGCTGTAACTTTGTGAAAGGTTGAGCAAATCCCGACGGCCAATGTAGGCCAGCAATGCGCTGATCCCGGCGATGAACAACAGATAAAGGCTGATGCTCCAGATCGTGGTGCGGCGCACTTCCTCGTTGCGCGTGGTGCGCAACTGTTGCTCCATGTCGATCACGTCTTCGAATTGCTTGCGGATCTCATCGGTCAGCCGCTTGCCGCGCCCGGCCTTGACTACGCTGCGGTAATCGCCGCTGGCGCGCTGCAAATCGATCATTGTCTGCGCGTAAGTGGCCCACTCATTCTGCAAGGCCTGGAGCCGGTGCAGACGGTCGGACTGCACCGGGTTGTCCGCGGTCAGTTCGAGCAAGGTATTGAGGGCGACAGCGATTCGCGGCTTGGCCGTTTCGTAGGGTTCAAGGAAGTGCTCGTCGCCAGTGAGCAGGAAGCCGCGCATACCGGTTTCCAGATCGACGGTCAGCTTGACCGCTTCATTGGCGTTATTGATCACCCGGTCGGTGTGCTCGACCCACTGGATCACCGACAGCAGGTAAGTGATCAGCGAAACAAAGAACACTGCACTGAGCACGCCGACACCCAACGGCAGGCTGACATTGCGGCTCAGGAGTTTACGAAATCGTTGCTCATCAACCGAAGACGCGGATGTCATGGGGGAAACCTTGTCGAGCTGTTGAAAACCAAGGAGTTTGCCCCAAAAGCGCCGGATTGATCCAATTTTCTGACACCTTTTCGCGCAAAATCCTACATTCCACTGCTACACCGTAAAGGAGCGGTTATCCTTGCCAGCACTTGTGCGGCTATTCTTTTTTCTACCGCGTGGGAACTTGTCGGGTTCCGTCACTTACTCAAGCAAGAGCCCGGCGATTTCGATCGACCGACAACCGCGAATTCAACCTCTGAGACCCCCCCTATGTCCGCCACCGCGTCCATCATCCTTGTAGTCGAAGACGACGCCATCGTGCGCATGCTGATTGTCGATGTGCTGGAGGAACTCGAGTTCAAGGTGCTCGAGGCCGATGGCAGCGAACAGGCGCTGGAGTTTCTCAACGATGAAGATCAGTACATCGATTTGATGATGACAGACGTTGGTTTGCCGGTGATGGACGGCCGTGAACTGGCCACACAGGCCCGGATGCTGCGCCCTGAGTTGCCGATCCTGTTTGCCAGCGGCTATGCCGAAAGCATTGATGTGCCCGAAGGTATGCACGTGATTGGTAAACCGTTTTCCATTGATCAGTTACGCGACAAAGTCAAAGGCATGCTGGCCTGAGACTGGGCATCTTGGACCCACCACTCTTCTGCATAAACCGACGTAAGGCTGCATTTTTCGGCGTTTTTGGGCTCTGACCTGTCAAGTTTGACAGTAGAAAAGGCCGCCCGCCTGGCGTTTGATTGGACCGGTGATCCCACTCATAAGGAACCGAGTCCATGCCGAGTCGAACCGAACGCCACGCACGTTATTTGAAAATCAGCGGATTATTGCTGATGCTCATCGCCGGATATGGTTGCCAGTCAGCCTCTTCCGACAATCCCCAGCACTGCTTTGAACAGAGCGGACAGGCGTTCAGCGAAGTATTGAGCTGCTATCGCAAAGCCGAAGCGACGCAACCGCTGCGCTACACCAGTAAGGGACAAGAGCAACAGCCCGGCGTCAACATCCGGCGCTTCGAGCTGACGTCACAGTCCTGGGGCCAGGGCGGGCAAGTCGCCCCGGCAGACTGGGCCCATGGAGTCGACCTGTACATTCCCGACAACGTCAAGGGGACGCGCGCCGTGCTGGTCGCCAACGACGGCGTCAACAATCCTTTGCCCGGTGAGTATCCGGGAGCACCCAACAACTTTTCGCAGCAAACACTGCTCAATATTGCCCGGCAAACCGGCTTGATCGTAGTGGCTGTCAGCAATGCCCCTAACCAGTATTTGACCTACAGCGATGACGGCGTGCCGCGCACAGAAGATGGCAGCGTTGCCCACAGCTGGAAACTCTTCATGCAGGCCCCGGAACAACAGCCCTTTATGTCGCTGCATGTGCCGATGATGGAGGCGCTGGTCAAGGCCATGGACCTGGCGCAAAAAGAAACGCAGCCAGGCCAGGTGGTGAGTTTTCTTGCCACCGGCGCGTCGAAACGCGGTTGGGCGGTATGGCTGTCCGCCCTTGCGGACTCACGCGTCGATAGCATCGTGCCGTTTGTCATCGACGTCTTGAACACGGACAAAGTGTTCGACCAGACGTTTCTGGCCTACGGCGGTAACTGGCCACTGGCGTACATCGACTACTACATGCAAGGTGTGATCGCCCAACGCAAGACCGAGCCGTTCAAGAAGCTGATGCAGGTCGAAGATCCGATGACCTATCGGAATCTGTCCGGCTACACCGACCGCTTGAAGATCCCGAAATACATCGTCAACGCCAGTGGCGATGACTTCTTCATCCCGGATGCTTCACGCCAGTATTTTCCGGACCTGCCGGGTAACAATACACTTCGGGTCATTCCCAATTCCGCCCACGATGTGCGGGCGTTTGTTGAAGCGAACCTGATTCCTTATATCAAGCGGCGGCAGACCGGCAATACCGCACCGAGGTTAAAGGCACAGGAACAGCGCCTGGACGCCACATCGACCAAGTTGCACCTGACCTTGTCCGAAATGCCGATCAGGACGACTCAGTGGACAGCGCTCAACCCAAAGGCCCGGGACTTCCGGTACAACTGCGGCGTGCGCTACACCGCAAAACCATTGCCGGTCGCAATGGACGTCCAGGCGACTCTCCGTGCTCCCAAGGTGGGTTGGGCCGCAGAATTCTTCGAAGCTGAGTACGCGGACGGCGTTGTCGAAACGACGATGGTCAAGGTTCTTCCTGATACGTATCCGAATCAGGCGCCACCCGCCGATGAGGCGTTTTGCAGAACGCTACCCGCCACCCTGGGTCAGTAAATCAAGACACGACAATCTCAACCCTTTTGCTCTATGGGGTTGTCGTGTTTCCTTGATTGTTCTCGGTCATCCATTTTCTTGCGCCTGACGCCGGAGCGTTCAGCTCAAGGCCACGCTTGCTGTGGTTTAATTGCGCCCCTACCCGATTGCCCGTATCAAGGAATACCGATGACCCAGCCCCGCGCAACCAAAGTCCTGGTCATTGGTTACGTCTGGCCCGAGCCCCGCTCTTCGGCGGCCGGCGGGCACATGATGCAAATTCTCGAGACCTTCTTGCAGCAAGGCTGGGACATTACGTTCAGTAGCCCGGCCGGCACCGGTGAACACCGGGCAGACCTGACGGTGCTGGGCATTCGCGAAGTTCCGATCGAATTGAACAACAGCAGTTTCGACACGTTCATCAGCGAACTGGCCCCGGATATCGTTCTGTTCGATCAGTTCATGATGGAAGAACAGTTCGGCTGGCGAGTTGAGAAGCACTGCCCCGATGCCTTGCGCGTGCTTGAGACCTCCGACCTGCAAAGCCTGCGAGATGCCCGCCATCAACGCCTCAAGGAGCGTTTGAAGGCCAGTGACGACGCCAACGACTTCAATGAACTGTTCGCGCCGGCGTTACGTGAAGAGTTTGAGCTCATGGCCGAGACCGATCTGGCCAAACGGGAAATCGCAGCGATTTATCGTTGCGACTTGAATCTGATGGTTTCCGAAGTAGAGATCGAGTTGCTGGTCGAGCAATTCAAGCTGCCGCGTCACTTGCTGCACTGGTGCCCGCTGATGGTCGATCTACCGAGCGTGCCACCGGTTTCTTTTGAAGACCGCGCGCACTTTCTCAGCATCGGCAACTTCCGTCATGCGCCCAACTGGGATGCGGTGCTCTGGATGAAAACCACTATCTGGCCGCTGATTCGCGAACAACTGCCAAAGGCTCAATTGCACATTTACGGTGCTTACACACCGCCCAAAGCGACTGCGTTGCACAACCCCGGCCAGGGTTTTCATGTAATGAACTGGGCGGAAGATGCGCTAAAAGTTATGTCAGGCGCGCGGATATGCCTGGCCCCCCTACGCTTCGGTGCCGGCATCAAAGGCAAGATTGTCGACGCCATGTTATGTGGCACGCCCACGATCACAACGCCCATAGGCGCCGAAGCTATGCATGGCGAACATCTCTGGCCGGGTGCTGTGACCCGAACAGCACAGGCGTTCGCCGATTGCGCGGTTCAGCTGTACAAGGACGAGGCTCTGTGGATGGACGCCCAAACCCAAGGGAAGATATTGCTGGCCGATCGTTATCGACAATCGGAACATGGTCCGGCGCTGATCGAAAAGTTGTTGTATTGCCAACAACACTTGGCACAACTTAGAAGCGATAACTTTACGGGAAGCATGTTGCGTCATCACCATCACAAAAGTACGCAATACATGGCACAATGGATTGAGGCAAAGAATCGAAATCCGCTACAGCACTTACTCCAACAACAAACATCTTGCATTATCACTGTTATTGACCAAGCTTAATACCATCTCTATAAATACCCAGCCGAACTTTAACTTGATAAGTTAAGTTCGGCGCAACTACCAACTCCTAATAAATCAATGCAAGGATGCATTAAATGGACAACTTTGTTCAGAATAATTACACACTCAACAACTGGATGACCGCTACTCCGGCAATTGATACATTGTCGCTCTGTGAATTGACGCTGCCAGGCACCCATAACGCGGGCAGCGACTGGAAAGCATCCTGGCCGCTGATTCCAGGCGCCCACTGGCTCGCCTGTCAGCACCAATCGTTTTATGCTCAGCTGCGCCACGGCTCTCGAGCACTCGATATCCGTTTAATGTACGACGCCAAGGCGCCGGGGGTCGGGAAATTCTGCATTCATCACAACGGTTACCGCAATGGTCGTACCTTGGGGCACCTTGTAACCGATGTGGAAAAATTTCTTCAGGAGAACCCCAACGAATTCATCATCCTGGACTTGCATGAACTGAAGCGGGATCAGTTTGATTTCGCTTACTTCAACAGCATGATGATGCTCTTTCTCGGCCATCGCATAATCCCCACCAAAAACCGGTCTCTGAGTCTTCGTCAACTCAAACAAATCAGCTCTCTACAAAGAATTTTAGTCGCCGCCCCATGGCACAGCGCTCTTGATCGAAATGTATTTCACGAGCAGATCGAGCACAAATGGTCTGGCAGCGGTATCACCAGTGCCGCTGACTTGCAAAAGCACATTATTAATGTGCTAAAGAACCCACCAGGCACATGGGCACCCTGGTCGCTTTCCGCCACCAGTTACAGCGCCCTCGGTGGCCCCGTGGATATTCATGACGAGCTTAATTCCTGGTTCGATCCGAAGAAAAGCGACTGGGCATTGAAATGCAATATCATCAATGTCGACTTTATTGAAGAGTCCAACATTGTCTCTTATTGCCGAACTGTAAACCTTACGAAAGCGAGCAATCGAAATTAACAATATTCGCGCTATCAAATAGCTATTCTTGTGTAAGTGTTTCCGACGCTGGCAATACTGCCATGCACCTCTATGCTGGGTCATGAAAGCCTTTTGTCTCAGGCGAGTGATACGGATGTGGCACCCAGCCACATCCGACACATGAACTTCTTCTCCCCACGGATGGGGCGAATCAACGACAAGGAACTGTCATGACCCGTAATACAGCAACCACGCTCGACAAACAGAAATGGATGAGCAACGTATTGGATATCGGCCAGTTGAAGCTGACTGATATTGTCTGGCCCGGCACGCACAACGCCGGCATGGACAAAAAAGCGCCCAACTACGAAGTGATGGTCGGCAACTGGACGACGTGCCAGAACGACTCATTTGCCTGGCAACTGGCCAAGGGCGCACGGGCGTTCGATATCCGGCTTGGCTGTACCGCCGGCCCGGTAGTACCGGTGTTCTACTTCCATCACAACGGCTATCAATCCCACCGCATTATTGATGAACTGATCGACGCGGTGACGACATTCCTCGACCGAAACCCGGACGAATTCATCGTCCTCGACTTCCACCAGTTAGGGGATGCGGCGAAGCCTTTCGACTACCAACAACTCAATGATCTTCTGATGCGCCGCCTGGGCTCGCGCTTGATCCGTCCTTCGGACGTGCTCAGTACCGTGGAACAGCTCAAGCGCGCCAGTTCGCAGCGCCGCATTGTCATGGCAGCACAGGCGAAGCCCGGGCTGGACAGTGAGTATTTCTGGCCGCAAATACCTCACAAGTGGAACGGCAAGGTATTCACCGACACCAGCGATCTGCAATCGCATATTGAGACCACCCTTGTAGGGGCGCCTTACGATACATTTCTCTGGTCTTTGCCGGCGACGTGCTATTCGCTGCTGGGTGGCCCGCAGCACATCAAAAATCAGATCAACGACTGGTTCCACACCACCCGCGACTGGGTCACCCGTTGCAGCATCATCAGCACCGATTTTTTTGACGAGGCGGATATTGTCCGCTACTGCTGGAGCGCCACCAGCATGAAAGCGGTTTACGGAGACAGGTTGCATGGACCCGCATAAGCGAAAGCCATGGCAGGCTGGCACAGCAGGCGCCAAAAGAGGCATGATCCGATAGCGATAACAAGAAAAGCGCCCCGACATGACCCGAACAGCCCGTGTGACAGACCCCTCCTACGAACTGATGGACGACCATAACGGGTTGTCCATCATCTATCGTCAGCACGGTTTTCCCTGCCCGTTGGTGCGCTGGCATTTTCACAAGGAATACGAACTGCACCTGATCGTCGCCAGCTCCGGCAAAGTATTCATCGGTGACTACATCGGTAACTTCTATCCGGAATCGCTGTTCCTCACCGGCCCCAACCTGCCCCACAACTGGATCAGCCAGGTGGCCGAAGACGAAGTGGTGCCCAAGCGCGACATGCTGGTCAACTTCACGGACGAGTTGTTCGACAGCGGCCACTTGGTGTTTGCCGAGCTCAAGTCGCTGGTGCCGCTGTTGGAGCGCGCCCAGTACGGCATCGAGTTTCGCTGCAAGCGCACCATTCGCCAGGCCATGACTTTGATGCAGCGCATCGCCGACACCAAAGGCGTGACGCGCCTCGGGCACTTTTTCATTCTGCTGGAGTTACTGGCGGCCTCTGACGACTATCAGCTGCTGTCCGGGGCCACGACACCGCAATTGGCCGATGAGCACAATATCGATCGCACCAACCGGGCGGTGGATTACATCTTCGCGCATTACGCTCGGGAACTGCCGCTGGAGGAAGTCGCCGAGCACCTGGGCATGAAGCCGACTTATTTCAGTCGAGTGTTCAAGCAAGCCACTGGCCGGTGTTTCATCGAGTTCGTCAATCGACTGCGCATCAGCAAATCCTGTGAGCTGTTGGCCGACGGTGACAAACCGGTGACCGACGTGTGTTTCGAATCGGGCTTCAACAATATTTCCAATTTCAATCGGCGTTTTCAGCAACTCAAGGGCATGACGCCGTCCCATTACCGGCGGTTGGCCGTGCAACGGTTGACTGAGCAAAATCTCGGGTAAAGAAAGATCAAAAGATCGCAGGCTTCGCCAGCTCCTACAGGGGATTGCATTCCAATGTAGGCGCTGGCGAAGCCTGCGATCTTTTGATCTTGGGGCCCGAAAACCTGTACAAAATCAATACAGATCAACGGCAAAAAAACCGTTCCCTGCACCTCTCCCGCCAAACCTCAGTGCAAAATAGTATCGATTCAAGTGCGATGGATGATTTGTCACGTCATCAATTGAAGGCTGTAATCAGTGCACATTCTTCCTGCCGTCGGAAGACACAAAAACAATAACTGTCCTTCTGTAACCCACCGGGTGCAGAAAAGGAGTGCACGATGCAACCTTCTGTAAAAGCTCTGCTTGCCCTCACCTGCATGACCCTCAGCAGCGTCAGCCTCGGCGCCCAGACCCTGACCATCGCCACCGTCAACAACAGCGACATGATCCGCATGCAAAAACTCTCGAAAACCTTCGAGGCCGAGCACCCGGACATCAAGCTGAATTGGGTGGTGCTGGAAGAAAATGTCCTGCGCCAACGCCTGACCACCGACATCGCCACTCAGGGCGGACAGTTTGATGTACTGACCATTGGCATGTATGAAGCCGCACTCTGGGGTGCCAAGGGTTGGCTGGAGCCGATGAAGGATTTGCCGGCCAGCTACGCCCTCGACGATGTGTTCCCATCGGTGCGTGAAGGCCTGTCGGTCAAGGGTTCGCTGTATGCCTTGCCCTTCTACGCTGAAAGCTCCATCACCTATTACCGCACCGATCTGTTCAAGGAAGCCGGGCTGACCATGCCCGAGCATCCGACCTGGACCCAGATCAGCGAATTCGCCAGCAAACTCACCAATAAGGATAAAGAACAGTACGGCATTTGCCTGCGCGGCAAGGCCGGCTGGGGCGAGAACATGGCGCTGATCACCACCGTCGCCAATGCCTATGGTGCGCGCTGGTTCGATGAGCAGTGGAAGCCGGAATTCACCGGCCCCGAGTGGAAAAACGCGCTGAACTTCTACGTCGACACCATGAAAAAATCCGGCCCGCCGGGTGCGTCGAGCAACGGTTTCAACGAAAACCTCGCGCTGTTCAACAGCGGCAAATGCGCCATCTGGGTGGATGCCAGCGTCGCCGGCTCCTTCGTCACCGATAAGACCCAAAGCAAGGTCAGCGACCACGTCGGCTTCACCTACGCACCGCACGAGACCACCGACAAGGGCTCGGCCTGGTTGTATTCCTGGGCGCTGGCAATTCCGACCAGTTCCAAGGCCAAGGACGCGGCGAAAACCTTCAGCGCCTGGGCCACTTCCAAGGAATATGGCGCTTTGGTTGCCGAGAAAGACGGCATTGCCAATGTACCGCCAGGTACTCGCGCTTCGACGTATAGCGATGAGTACATGAAGGCTGCGCCTTTCGCCAAGGTGACCCTTGAATCGCTGAAAGCCGCGGACCCGAGCAAGCCGACCCTCAAGCCCGTGCCGTATATCGGCATCCAGTTGGTGACCATTCCTGAATTCCAGGCCGTGGGCACCCAGGTCGGCAAATTGTTCTCGGCAGCGCTGATCGGCCAGACCACGGTCGACCAGGCCCTGACCGCTGCCCAGTCAACCACCGAACGTGAAATGAAGCGCGCCGGTTACCCCAAGTAACCCGCAATCTGCTCCCGCCTTCTGTGGGAGCGAGCTTGCTCGCGATGACGGTCTCCCATTCAGCATTACGGGCGACTGATACACCGCCATCGCGAGCAAGCTCGCTCCCACATTAGATCTTCATAGGTCTGCATGAATCGGTTCTATCGCCATGAATATTTCAACTGCCAAAGCTCACATGGACATTCCCCAACCGGTGCGTAAAAGCCGGTTGGCCAACCCCGGCTGGTTCCTGGTCAGCCCCTCGGTGGCGTTGTTGCTGCTGTGGATGATCGTGCCGCTGGGCATGACCGTTTACTTCTCGCTGATCCGCTACAACCTGCTCTACCCCGGCGAGAACGAGTTCGTCGGACTTGAGAACTTCAGCTATTTCCTCAGCGACTCGGGGTTCCTGCCCGGCGCCACCAACACCTTGTTGCTGGTCGGCAGCGTGCTGCTGATCAGCGTGGTGTTCGGCGTGTTGATCAGTGCGCTGCTGGAGGCCAGTGAGTTTCTCGGTCGCGGCATCGTACGGGTGATGCTGATCTCGCCGTTTTTCATCATGCCCACCGTCGGTGCGCTGATCTGGAAGAACCTGATTTTCCATCCGGTGTCGGGGATTCTCGCCTACGTCTGGAAGCTGTTCGGCGCGCAGCCGGTTGACTGGCTGGCGCACTACCCGCTGCTGTCGATCATCATCATCGTGTCCTGGCAATGGCTGCCGTTCGCGATCCTGATCCTGATGACCGCCATGCAGTCCCTCGACCAGGAACAGAAAGAAGCCGCACGCCTCGACGGTGCCGGGCCGATAGCGATCTTCTGGCACCTGACCTTGCCGCACCTGGCCCGCCCGATTGCGGTGGTGGTGATGATCGAAACCATCTTCCTGCTCTCGGTGTTCGCCGAAATCTTCACCACCACCAACGGTGGCCCCGGCTACGCCTCGACCAACCTCGCCTACCTGATCTACAACCAGGCGCTGGTGCAGTTCGACGTCGGCATGGCGTCCGCCGGTGGCTTGATCGCGGTGGTGATCGCCAACATCGCGGCCATCGTGCTGGTGCGGATGATCGGCAAAAACCTGACAGACAAAGCCTGAGGCCTGCGCCATGACCCTTCAACAATCCCGCCGTCTGCAAAGCCTGCTGCTCGGCACCCTGGCCTGGGCCATCGCGATCCTGATCTTCTTCCCGATCTTCTGGATGGTGATGACCAGTTTCAAAACCGAAATCGATGCGTTCGCCACGCCGCCGCAGTTCATCTTCACGCCGACGCTGGAGAACTACCTGCACATCAACGAGCGCAGCGATTACTTCAGCTTCGCCTGGAACTCGGTGGTGATTTCCTTCAGCGCCACCGCTCTGTGCCTACTGATCGCGGTGCCGGCGGCGTACTCGATGGCGTTCTACGAAACCCAACGCACCAAAGGCACGCTGCTGTGGATGCTCTCCACCAAGATGCTGCCACCGGTGGGCGTGCTGATGCCGATCTACCTGCTGGCCAAGAGCTTCGGCCTGCTCGATACGCGCATCGCCCTGATCGTGATCTACACGCTGATCAACCTGCCGATCGTGGTCTGGATGATTTACACCTACTTCAAGGACATCCCCAAGGACATCCTCGAAGCCGCGCGCCTCGACGGTGCCACGCTGTGGCAGGAAATGGTCCGGGTGCTGCTGCCGATCGCCAAGGGCGGCCTGGCGTCTACGGTGCTGCTGTCGCTGATCCTGTGCTGGAACGAGGCGTTCTGGTCCTTGAACCTGACTTCGTCGAAAGCCGCGCCGTTGACCGCATTGATCGCCTCCTACTCAAGTCCCGAAGGTCTGTTCTGGGCCAAGTTGTCGGCGGTGTCGACGCTGGCCTGCGCGCCGATCCTGATCTTCGGCTGGATCAGCCAGAAACAATTGGTCCGCGGCCTGTCGTTCGGCGCCGTGAAATGAATCAAAAGCAAAAGATCGCAGCCTGCGGCAGCTCCTACAGGAGCACCGCATCGGCCGGACGTTCCGTGTAGGAGCTGCCGCAGGCTGCGATCTTTTGATCTTAAAAAACAACAATCGGAGGAGCGCCACCATGGCCAACCTGAAAATCAAGAATCTGCAAAAAGGCTTCGAAGGCTTTTCCATCATCAAAGGCATCGACCTGGAAGTGAACGACCGCGAGTTCGTAGTGTTCGTCGGTCCATCGGGCTGCGGCAAATCCACGTTGCTGCGGCTGATTGCCGGCCTGGAAGAAGTCAGCGGCGGCACCATCGAGCTCGACGGCCGCGACATCACCGAAGTCAGCCCGGCCAAACGCGACCTGGCGATGGTGTTCCAGACCTACGCCCTGTACCCACACATGAGCGTGCGCAAAAACATGTCGTTTGCCCTCGACCTGGCTGGCGTACCGAAAGCCGAAGTCGAGAAGAAAGTCGGCGAAGCCGCACGCATCCTCGAACTCGGGCCGATGCTCGAACGTAAACCGAAACAGTTGTCCGGCGGTCAGCGTCAGCGCGTGGCCATCGGCCGCGCCATCGTGCGCAATCCGAAGATCTTCCTGTTCGACGAACCACTGTCCAACCTCGACGCCGCCCTGCGCGTACAGATGCGACTGGAACTGCTGCGCCTGCACAAAGAACTCAAAGCCACGATGATCTACGTGACCCACGACCAGGTCGAAGCCATGACCATGGCCGACAAGGTTGTCGTACTCAATGGCGGCAAAGTCGAACAAGTCGGCTCGCCACTGGACCTGTATCACCAGCCGGCCAACCTGTTTGTCGCCGGGTTCCTTGGCACGCCGAAAATGGGTTTCCTCAAGGGCAAAGTCACCCGCGTCGAAAGCCAGAACTGCGAAGTGCTGCTGGACGCCGGCACCCGCATCACGTTGCCGCTTAGCGACGCCAACCTGAGCGTCGGTGGCGCGGTCACCCTGGGCATTCGCCCGGAGCATCTGAATCTCGCGCAAACCGGCGACTGCACCTTGCAGGTCACGGCCGACGTCAGCGAACGCCTGGGTAGCGACACTTTCTGCCACGTGGTGACCTCGTCCGGTGAAGCGCTGACCATGCGTGTTCGCGGCGACCTGGCCAGCCGTTATGGCGAGTCGCTGAGCCTGCATCTGGACGCCGAACACTGCCATTTATTCGATGCCGACGGTGTGGCGCTGACCCGCCCACTACGCGCTGCGGCCTGATTTCGAGACCTTGTGATGAAACTCAATAAACAGAACCTCAACCGCCTCGCCCCTGAGGTGCTCCTGCCCGCCTACGCCCTGAGCGACACCCGCCAAGGCATCGCGCACATCGGCGTCGGCGGTTTCCACCGGGCGCATCAGGCGTATTACACCGATGCGTTGATGAATACCGGCGAAGACCTGGACTGGGCGATTTGCGGTGTCGGCCTGCGCGCCGAAGACCGCCGCGCCCGGGACGATCTCAAAGAGCAGGATTACCTGTTCACCCTGTTCGAGCTGGGCGATACCGACGACACCGAAGTCCGGGTCATCGGCGCGATTCGCGACATGCTGCTGGCCGAAGACGGTGCGCAAGCGCTGATCGACAAACTCGCCAGCCCCGAGATCCGTATCGTTTCGCTGACCATTACCGAAGGCGGCTACTGCATCGACGACAGCACCGGCGAGTTCATGGCCCAGCTGCCGCAAATCCAGCACGACCTGGCACACCCGAACGCACCGAAAACCGTGTTCGGTTTCCTCTGCGCCGCGCTGGCCAAACGCCGCGCAAACGGCACGCCTGCCTTCACCTTGATGTCCTGCGATAACCTGCCGCACAACGGCGCGGTCACCCGCAAAGCGTTACTGGCATTCGCCGCCCTGCGCGATGCCGAGCTAGGGGACTGGATCGCCACCAACGTGAGTTTCCCCAATGCGATGGTCGACCGCATCACACCGATGACCAGCACCGAACACAAGCTGCAACTGCACGATAAACACGCTATCGACGATGCCTGGCCGGTGGTCTGCGAACCGTTTGTGCAGTGGGTGCTGGAAGACAAGTTCGTCAACGGTCGTCCGGCCTGGGAAAAGGTCGGCGTGCAGTTCACTGACGACGTCACGCCTTATGAAGAGATGAAGATCAAACTGCTCAACGGCAGTCACCTTGCACTCACTTATCTGGGTTTTTTGAAGGGTTACCGCTTCGTTCACGAAACCATGAACGACCCGCTGTTCGTGCGCTACATGCGTGCCTACATGGACCTGGACGTGACCCCACAACTGTCACCCGTACCGGGAATTGACCTGACCGAATACAAAAACACCCTGGAGGCGCGCTTCTCCAACCAGGCGATTGCCGATCAGCTGGAGCGCGTGTGTTCGGACGGTTCGTCGAAGTTTCCGAAGTTCACTGTGCCGACGATCAATCGCTTGATTGCTGATGGGCAGGAGACCAAACGGGCTGCATTGGTGGTGGCAGCTTGGGCGTTGTATTTGAAGGGCGTGGACGAGAATGGGGATACCTACAGCATTCCTGATCCGCGGGCGGCGTTTTGTCAGGCGCTGGTGGCGGATGATGCGTTGATCACGCAGCGGTTGCTGGCGGTTGAGGAGATTTTTGGTACGGCGATTCCGCATTCGCCTGAGTTTGTGGCAGCGTTTGAGTGGTGCTGTAACAGCTTGCGGGATGTCGGCGTGACAACAACCCTTGAGCGGGTATTGGCGTAATTCCTGAGGCGAAGCTGCTATCGCCATCGCGGGCAAGCCCGCTCCCACAGGGATCAATGTCGTTCACAAATCTGTGCGCCACCACTGACCACTGTGGGAGCGGGCTTGCCCGCGATGGCGGACTGACAGACAACCTATATGTTGAATGTGCACTAAAACAGACCTGACGATCCAAGGATCTTCCATGGCAAACCAACAACTATTCCTCGGCATCGACTGCGGCACCCAAGGCACCAAAGCCATCATCCTCGATGCCGTCAGCGGTCAGGTGCTGGGCCAGGGCGCCGCAGCCCACACCTTGATCAGCGGCGCCAACGGTCGCCGCGAGCAAGACACCGCTCAATGGCTGGAAGCCTTCGCGCTTGCCACCCGCCGTGCATTGGTCGCGGCGAAGGTCGACGGCCAGGACATCCTCGGCATCGGCGTTTCCGGCCAGCAACACGGGCTGGTGCTGCTCGACGATCAGGGCCAGGTGCTGCGTCCGGCCAAACTCTGGTGCGACACCGAATCCACCCCGGAAAACGACCGTCTGCTTGCCCATCTGGGTGGCGAAAAAGGCTCCCTGGAACGCCTCGGCGTTGTGATCGCGCCGGGCTACACCGTCTCCAAACTGCTCTGGACCAAAGAACAACATCCACAGATTTTCGCTCGCATCGCGCGCATCCTGCTGCCCCATGACTACCTCAACTATTGGCTCACCGGCCGCAGTTGCAGCGAGTATGGCGACGCCTCGGGCACCGGCTATTTCAATGTGCGCACCCGCCAGTGGGATTTGCAGCTGCTGCGTGACATCGATCCCACCGGGCGACTGCAAGCCGCGCTGCCGGAGCTGATCGACGCCCATCAAGCCGTCGGCACGATCCTGCCGAGCATCGCCGAACATCTGGGCATCAACCCGCAGGCGCTGGTCTCCAGCGGCGGTGGCGACAACATGATGGGCGCCATCGGCACCGGCAATATCAAGCCCGGCGCTATCACCATGAGTCTCGGCTCATCGGGGACGGTGTACGCCTATGCCGACCAGCCGAAAGTCAGTCCGGACGCTTGCGTCGCAACGTTCTGCTCCTCCAGTGGTGGCTGGCTGCCGCTGATCTGCACCATGAACCTGACCAACGCGACCGGGGTGATTCGCGAGCTGTTCGAGCTGGATATTGAACAGTTCAACAACCTCGTCGCGCAAGCACCCATCGGTGCCGAAGGCGTGTGCATGCTGCCGTTCCTCAACGGCGAGCGCGTCCCCGCCCTGCCCCATGCCACCGGCAGCCTGTTGGGGTTGACGATGACCAACCTGACCCAGGCCAACCTGTGCCGCGCGGTGGTCGAAGGCACGACCTTCGGTTTGCGTTATGGGCTGGACCTGCTGCGCCAGAATGGCTTACAAAGCCGCAGCATCTGCCTGATCGGCGGCGGCTCGAAAAGCCCGATGTGGCGGCAGATCGTCGCTGACATCATGAACACCCCAGTCATCTGTACCGAACAAAGCGAAGCCGCGGCCCTTGGCGCCGCGATTCAGGCGGCGTGGTGCAAGTCCTGGGAAAACGGGCATGAAGACAGCCTGGCGGATCTTTGCGAGCGTTGCGTGAAGCTCGATCCGGCCAGCGAAACCTTGCCGATCGCAGACAATGTGGCGGCCTGTCAGCAAGCCTACGAACGCTATCAACAGCATGTCGCAACCCTTTAAAGAGTGAATAACTATGTACCTGGTGTGTGGCGAAGCGCTGTTCGATTTCTTCAGTGAAGATGACGCCAGCGGCCTGGCTTCAAAAGTGAATTTCAAGGCGATTGCCGGCGGCTCGCCGTTCAACGTGGCGGTGGGTTTGCGTCGTTTGGGGGTGGATGCTGCGTTGTTTGCCGGCCTGTCCACTGACTATCTCGGTCGACGCTTGCAGCAGGTGCTGCAGGATGAAGGCGTGCGCCCGGATTACCTGGTGGATTTCGCTGCGCCTACCACCCTGGCGATGGTGGCCGTCGGTGCCAATGGTTCGCCGCATTACAGCTTCCGGGGCGAAGGCTGCGCGGATCGTCAGCTGAAACTGGAGCATCTGCCGGAACTGGGACCTGAAGTGCGCGGCTTGCACATCGGCTCGTTCTCGCTGGTGGTGCAACCGATTGCCGACACGCTGTTGGCACTGGTTCGCCGGGAAAGCGGCCAGCGTTTGATCAGCCTTGATCCGAACGTGCGGCTCAATCCTGAACCGAATATCGACCTGTGGCGTACGCGGATTGCCATCTTGGTTGAGCTGGCCGACCTGATCAAAGTCAGCGATGAAGATTTGAGCCTGTTGTACCCCGAGCAGGATCCGCAACGGGTAATTGAAGGCTGGCTGCAGCATCGCTGTCAGTTGGTGTTTCTGACCCGGGGTGGCGAGGGGGCGACGGTGTTCAGCCGTATGCATGGCTCCTGGTCGGTACCGGCGAGTTCAGTGAAAATCGCCGACACCGTGGGCGCTGGCGATACGTTCCAGGCGGCGTTGATTACCTGGCTGACCGAGCAGCAGCTGGATTCAGTTGAGGGCGTGCAATCGCTCGGCCGCGAGCAGATCGACGGGATGTTGAGGTTTGCGGTGCAAGCTGCGGCGCTGACGTGCAGCAAGACCGGGCCGGATCTGCCATATCGCCAACAGCTGGAAATGCGCTGAATGTGATGGCCTCTTCGCGAGCAAGCTCGCTCCCACATTGGATCACGGTCGAATGTGGGAGCGAGCTTGCTCGCGATGGCGGTGTAACTCACACCGCCAGCCTCACTGTTACAACACCGAAAAGTTGTAACTAACAATCAACCGGGTCTCATCCACATCCCGGGCAAACTTCTCGTAGTTCGTCCGGTACGTCGCATTACGCAATCGAAGACTGACATCTTTGAACGTCCCGCTCTGCACCACGTACTTGAGCTCGCTGTCGCGCTCCCACTCCTTCCCTTCCTGATCACTGCCCAGCACCTTGATGTGGTCGCCGTTTACATAACGGGTCAAGAAGCTAAGGCCATTGATGCCAATCGCCTTGAAGTCATAGTCATAACGCAACTGCCATGAACGTTCCTGCGCAGCGGCGAAGTCGTTGACCTGTACATAGTTGACCAGGTACGGATTGGTCCCATCCAGATACGGCATCGAATTGTCGCCGTTCATGCGCTGCCAACCGGCACTGAAAGTGTGACCGCTGATGGCGTAAGCGAGCATGCCGCTCAGGGCGCGGTTGTCGATGGAACCTGCACGAGCGGCGCCGCTGTCGGCACTCTTGAGCAGTCGAAGGTCAGCCTTGAGCACGCCGTCGCCCAACGGCTGGTTGGCCAGCAACCCTACGAAGTGCTGACGGTAGATGTCTTCCAGCTCGGCGTAGTGATACTGACCGGTCAGACGCTCGTTGATCTTGTAGTCGAAACCGTACATGTCGAAATGATCGGCGGTGACGTTGCAGGCATAACGCTTGTTCTTGCAGTGCACGCGGATGTCCTGGGAATCGGTGGAATCCCGGGCGGTGTACTTGTCCAGCCGCGCCGCCATAAAGGTCAGGTCCTTGACCTCTTTGGAGGTGAGCATTGCGCCGTTGAACATCGTCGGCAGCAAACGACCATCGTTGTACTTGAGCAGCGGCACGTCGGGCAGCAGTGCGCCGTACTTCAATACACTTTGCGAGAATCGCACTTTGGCGGTCAGGCCCAGTTTCGCGTACTCGTCTTTCGACCCGCGCGGATCCTGCCCCGTGGACGGCAGCAAACCACTGTTGCTGCTGTCGGCGCTGGAGTCGAGCTTAAGTCCCAGCATGCCCAAGGCATCGATACCGAAACCGACGGTGCCTTCGGTGTAACCCGATTGCAGATTGAGAATAAAACCTTGAGCCGACTCTTCACGCTTCGAAGCGCCCTGCTCGGTGGACGTGTGCCCATCCCGGAAGTCGCGATTGAAATACACCGTGCGCGATTCGAGTTTCGCCGTGGTGTCGTCGATAAAACCGCTCGCGAAAGCCGACCCGGTAAAACCGGCGCACAGGACTAAAGCGCCGAAGCCGAGTGACTGGCGCGCGGTGATGAGAGTAAAGGGGGGACGCATGAAAAAAAGCTCCAACAGTGCAGCGTTTGCGCAAAGCGCAATAAGCCAGAAAATAGCCTTCGCCCCGGACAAGTAACTTGCCAGGATGAAGTGGATACACAGAAGTGAGCGGCGATGATGGCAGATGGCTGTTACCGGCTACAGACGACTTTAGTCGGTAAATGACTATTCGTTTCCTTGAACGAGGCGCTTTAATCCTGCACCATCCGCCCCAGCTTATTCAAAGGACGGAATTAAAGGCATGCTGGACGCGAACGCAACCCATATTTCCCTGACGCTGGAAGGCGTTTCCGTTGACCTTCAGGTACTCAGCTTCGTCGGTCGCGAAACCCTCAACCAGCCGTTCTGCTTCGACATCGAACTGGTCAGCGCGCGCCCCGACCTGAAACTCGAAGAGTTGCTGCACAAGCCCGGCTGCCTGACCTTCGGCGCCACCGGCAAAGGCATCATCCACGGTCTGGTGTACCGCATCGAGCAAGGTGATTCCGGCAAAAGCCTGACCCGTTACAGCCTCAGCCTGGTGCCGCAACTCGCCTACCTGCGCCACAACCATGACCAGCAGATTTTCCAGCATTTAAGTGTGCCGAAGATCATCGCTCAGGTCCTCGAAGCGCGCGGCATCCTGGCCGACGCCTACAGCTTCCAGCTCGGCGCGATCTACCCGGAACGCGATTACTGCGTGCAGTACGACGAGTCCGACCTGCATTTCATCCAGCGCCTGTGCGAAGAAGAAGGCATTCACTTCCACTTCCAGCACTCGTCCAGCGGTCACAAACTGGTGTTCGGCGATGACCAGACAGTGTTCCGCAAACTCGCGCCCGTGGCCTATCAGCAAGACTCCGGCATGGCCGCCGAGAAACCGGTGATCAAGCGCTTCAACCTGCGCCTGGAAACCCGCACCACCCGCGTCAGCCGCCGCGACTACGACTTCGAGAAACCGCGGATCCTTCCCGAAGGCGCCGCCAAAAGCGAATTCGCCCCGGACCTGGAAGACTACGACTACCCCGGCCGCTTCACCGACCGCGAACGCGGCAAACAACTGGCAACCCGCGCCCTGGAACGCCATCGCAGCGACTACAAACTTGCCGAAGGCAAAGGCGACGAGCCAACCCTGGTCAGCGGCCACTTCATGGCCCTGAGCGAACACCCGCGCGCCGAGTGGAACGACCTCTGGCTGCTGCTGGAAGTGGTGCACGAAGGCAAACAGCCGCAAGTGCTCGGCGCAAACGTCACCAGCGACGTCACCCAGAACAAAGACGATTTCCACCAGGGCTACCGCAACCGCTTCCTCGCCACCCCGTGGGACGCCCACTTCCGCCCTGCCCTCGAACACCCGAAACCCAAAGTCCTCGGCAGCCAGACCGCCATCGTCACCGGCCCCAAGGGCGAAGAAATCCACTGCGATGAATACGGTCGCGTCAAAGTCCAGTTCCACTGGGACCGCGAAGGCCAGGCCGACGACAACACCAGCTGCTGGCTGCGCGTCGCCACCGGCTGGGCCGGCAGTGCCTACGGCGGCATCGCCATCCCGCGCATCGGCATGGAAGTGCTGGTGTCATTTATGGAAGGCGACCCGGACCAACCGCTGATCACCGGTTGCCTGTACCACAAGGAAAACGTCGTCCCCTACGACCTGCCGGCGAACAAGACCCGCAGCACCTTCAAGACCCTGAGTTCTCCGGGCGGTAATGGTTACAACGAGTTTCGGATTGAAGACAAGAAAGGCGCAGAACAGATCTACCTGCATGCCCAGCGCGATTGGGATGAAAACATTGAGCATGATCAGAAGATCCGCATCGGCAACGAGCGACACGACACCGTCGAGGCCAATGTTTTCAGCGAGTTCAAGGTTGAAGAACATCGGATTACCCATCTGGATCGCAAGACTGAGACCCGGGCAGATGATCACCTGACGGTTGCCGTTACTCAGCATGTGAAGGTGGGGACGGCGCAGTTTGTCGAGGCGGGTCAGGAGATTCACTACAACGCCGGGGAAAAGGTTGTGGTTGAGGGTGGCATGGAGCTGACGGCCAAGGCTGGCGGGAGCTTTGTGAAGATAGATGCCGGGGGCGTGACGATCAGTGGCGCGCAGGTGAAGGTTAACTCGGGCGGTGGACCAGGTTCGGGGACGCCTGCTGCGCCGTTGTTGCCGGGGCCGATGAAGGTGGCGGATGCGGATAAGGCCGGCAAAGTCCCGATACCACTGCCAAAACGCCTGAACGAGTCCGGCATCACTCCGTTGTGCGGAAAACAGAGCAACGGCGCCTGCAGCCGTAAGGATTGCACATGCATGTAAAAGCGTTGAACGCCCTCCTCGCCGAACCCCGCCATTCGTTCGAGCAACTGCCGAGAGAACCGTCGAGCCAGACGCTGTGCTTCATCATCGACCGCACCCGCCAGCCTGAGGCCATGAGCCGCCTCTACCGTGTCGGCGAACCGATGAACTCCCAAGGCTTGTTCATCGGCACCGATTTCGCCGAGATCGCCGCTGACGGCCCCTTGTGGCTCAACGCGCCATGGGGCAGCCGCCTGGCCGCCGAAGCCGCAAAGCTATGTGAAGAAAACTTTTCCGGCATCGCCCTGACCACTGACGACCCGGTCAAGGCTTTGGCACATGCACGCTGGCTGTTACGCGCCAATGACGGCTCCGGCGGCCAAAGCCTGCTGAGCTATCACAAGCCAAGCCTGTGGGCCGCACTGGCCTACACCGCCAGCGAAACCTCGCACCAGCTCTTCGGTCCGTGGCATCACGTCTACACCCCTGCGCCGACCCATTTCGGTGCTGGCAACGGTAATTGGTTGAGCTGGCGCCCAGTCTCGGAACTCGAATGGCTGGGCGACGTCTCAGCGTTCAACATCCCGGACGATGCACCAAAGGTTCAAGAGCGATTGGGTTGGGTCTACTGGGTCGATGAGCAATACGCCGCATTTGGCGAGCCGACTGACGAAGAGCTGCCCAATATCGCGGAAAACCTTGATGTGCTGGTCAATCACAACATCTACGAAGGCCGGCATTTGCTCAAACTGGCCCACATCGCCAATGGCCCGCTGCTCGAAACACAGCCCCAGGCCATGGCCATCCTGCAATCCAGGGAAGAGTCGTTCATCAAGGTTGAACAGCTGAAGCAACTCGCTACCAGCGCCGCCTGATGAACCCGTCCGCGTAACGAATGAATGGAAGCATTTATGGAATCCAATACCAGCGCTGTACCTACTGCACCAACAGCCGAAGAAACCTGTGCGAAGCCGCCACGGGATCTGGGTGAACAGCCCAATGCACCTGATGAAACACCCGGCTCTCATGACAAAGTAAAAACGCCGTGTTCAACAACCTACGGCAGCGCGATTTACGACACCGAAAACGAATCGTTCTGGCTACTGCCGGAACGCACGACTTCGGCGCTTAAAGAAGCGGCCAATGACCTGGATCAAAAAGTAAGTTCAAGCAAGCCTGCCGAGGAACGCAAAAAAGGCCTCTACAGCACAGGATTGCTTGAATACTTCCTCGAACCCAAATTGGGCAACTTTCTCGCGGGCGAAGAGCAAGCGCGAATGCTCGAGATTGAAGCGCAATACCCAAGCATCAGTGATCTGGATGCCACGTTGCTGGAGGCGCAGCAACAGAGAAAGGCTGCAACGCCACCGGCTCCGGCTCCCTCGACGCCTCTAACCCGACTTGAACAAGATGACATCAAAAAGTCCGAGTGGATGGCAGCGCAACAAGACGCAACGCGGGTACACGGCGTTCATGCTGAATGGCAAAAGTTAAAGCGCACCGCCATCGTCGCCGCTAAAGAAAAGGGTTACGCCTACGAAAGTGGAAGTCTGTACTCCCCTGAAGCCATTGCAGCGCGCGAGGGCGTTCAGAAATACCTCAAAGCTCGAGAAACCTTACTCAAAGAAAAAGACCTGGCGACATTAGGCTCGGCTGAACTCGCGCCGCTGCTGGCTGAAGACAAAAAGCGACTAGACGAGGTCGCGACTTGCGGGGCGAATAACCAACTCCCTCTTTGTACATACGTACGCGATCAGGAAGCACAGCGTTTAAAAAGAAAAGCGATCTATGTTGCTTACCTTGAGTCCATTACCAGTGTTGCTCAATACGGAATTGCCTTACCCGAATTCGCCCTGATTCCCGCGAGCGGTGCTTCGGTCGAAGGTGGCGTCGACCTGTTCAAGCAATACTTGGCGCTTGAGAAAAAGCAGACAGAGGTCAACGAACGCCTTAGCAAAAAATATAAAGGCTGGATCGAAGCAAGCGGCCGACAGGCCAAAGCGCCGGCCAACCTTGTTTCCCTCGAGCGCGCCGAATGGGACCGTCTGCAGGCAGATAAAGAAAAGTTACGACTGCAAGCTGAGAAAAACATGGAAACCGCACCTGTTCGCCGGCATCTGTTGTGGGAGCCCGAGCAGTTCCAGGCCAAGCCGATGGACCGGCTGGTCAAGGATGGTTTTCCGCTTCATGAAATGAGCATGCTCGATGACCTCAAGAAACCGTTGACTTACCTGAGCATGTATTCGCTTCCAAGACTTCAAGCCACCGTCAAGAACGACTGGAAAAAGGTCGGCGCCAAAGTCAAAGACTTAACCAAGCGCCCAGGCAACAGCACTGGCAAAGCCGCCACCGACAGTGAATTGAATTTGTTCGGCCAATGGCTCGAACAGGAAGGCGCTCTGCGGATCAAGGACCAGGAAAGCGACTGGTTTTCCCCCGAAGGCTGGTTCGAGATCGAAAAGTTTTACACCTTTCTGCAAACCAAGAATTACAAAGTCTCTGCCCTTGATAGTGCCAGCAGCCGCAAGGAATGGGGAGTACGCCTGCAACAGGTGTTGTTCAAAGACAACGTGCGCAAGACCTTTCGCATTTTTGATATCAGCCCCCAAGCGCAACTGGTTCGCTGCCTGACGTCGTCATCCACTGAGATCATTCACGGGTCAACAAAAGTCGAAGGCCCCGCTTTTAGCCTAGCGGAAGGATTTAAAGCCTCGGCCAAAGCGTCATTCGGCGTCGACCTCGCCCGTGGTGAAGTCGAGCTGTTTAAAGTCGATCTGCCTGAACGCAGCAAAGCCAAAGAAATCACGTTTACCTATCTAGACGGCAATAGCGTCCAGCAAACACTCAATCTGGGCCGGTTTTCGTTGTATCTCGGCGCCAAGGCCTGGGGCTATGCCGGCGCCTCGCTGCTGCTTTCCTCCGAGATAGCGCTGGACGTTGGCAACGCGGGATTCCATTTGGCTCCGCCAGAACCTGTGGTACGGACCGGAGACAAACGCGATTTCGTCCACACCGAAACCAGCGATCAAATCAAGGGAGTCAATAAAAACCTGCAAGTGCAGAATGGAGGCAAAGCCGCCTTCAATTTATTCGCCGGTTTGCAATCGGGAATCATGGTGACCGGCGCCTTGAACTGGGCCCCCCCTTCCGAAGTCGCCATGCTACAACGGACACCTACATCGGGGTCCAAAGACTCGATGAAGACCAACGAATGGTTCAGCCTCGCTCGTTTGACCGCCGAGCTAAATGTGGCCGCAGGTTTGGGGGCAAAGGGCGAAGCGAGTATTTCGTTGTATGACGGCCGGTTGATTTTGGTACTGAAGGCTTCGTTGGTAGCCGGCCCCGGTGTGGGTGGGGCATTCAAGTTTGAAGTGGGTTACGACGCAGTTACAGAGTTGATCAACTTGTTCCGTCGAGAGCTTTATAAAAACAAGCAAAATCCTTTCTTTGCCATCGATAAAAATACAAACGATTACATGTCCAAGCTAAATGCCTTGGCCATTTGCGGCTTTGATATGCCTATGGTCTATATCATGGGAGTGGATGCAGTCATGGCCCTTTATGAAAGTTTGACCGCTACCGGCAAGGGAGGGCCGATTGCAGATACTATTATTTATTATGGGAACCAAGCAGAAATGGAGGAATGGTGTGTTAACGCGATTCCGGGTGCTTTGGGACCGCTATTAATGACATTAATTAGTCCTGCAGACGAGTTCAGCATTAGCAGTACCAATTCATCGGGCGATACAGCGAAAGCAGAACGCAAATACGACAAAAGCCAAGCGCACCTGATTCAACAAAAAGCTATTGAGCGTATTCTTAGATGGATATTAGATAACGCAAAAAAACAGAATACCGTCGATAAAGCCCAGAGCCAGTTCGAGGAGATCTGCATGCGCATGAATCGCTTTGGATTAAAGCCAGTAAATGAACGGCAATTTTATTGTGAAAATCGACTGGCGCTTGATAACTTTATGTCAGATGCAGTTCTAAGACTTGCCGATCCAGAAAACGACAAAATGCGTACTCGATATGCTCAACATGTGAAATTATTAGGCGCAAATAGTGACAATTACTGCCAACGCAGCCAATTTTATGGCCGAACATATATACCCGCAGGCAAAGCCAAGTACATTGCTCCAGACCAGTAGAAACTGAGGACAACACATGCGCCAAAAACTCACATTCGTTACTGTAATTTTTTCCCTGCTTTTTTCTTGCCAATTACTTGCAAAGCCTACGGCTGAATTGAATGCAGCCAAGCAAACAGGAATAGCTCTTTACAATCAGTACAAGATGGCGCCTGCAATACAGTATTTGACGATAGCCGCAAAAAATGGGGATGCGGAATCCCAGTACTATTTAGCTGAATCAATTAGAAATACAAAACGCTACATGACCGAGGATGCGCAAAAGTGGTACGAGGAATCAGCAAACCAAAATAACGTTTATGCGATGATACAGCTCGGACGAAGTGGTGATAATCTCTGCGTCAACATGGGCAACTGCCCTAAAAGTAAAAAAACACCGGCGCAATGGTTGAAAGGTGCGCTAGATTTGACGAAACCTGTTGCTGAAAGTGGTGATCCCGAAGCGATGTACTTAATGTATGAACTAACGCTTGAGGAGGAATGGCTTGAGAAATCTGCAAATTCTGGATATGCATTAGCTCAATACTGGATGGCAATTGGAACTAGACAAGGAGACGGTTTCTTCTTGCCGTGGAAGCGGCATGAGGCAATCGGAAACTGGCTGAAACTATCTGCAGAAGGAGGATACCCCCCTGCAATGATGGAATACGCTGCGTTTATTTATGAAGATCAAGGTGATTTAACAGTTGCTCGCCATTGGATTGTCGAAGCAGCTAAAAAGGGGTACAAGTCAGGCGTCAGCAGTTACGGCGCATATTCGGCCCACTCACCATCGCTTTATGACTTCCCATTAGATAGGGTTAAAGGTTATGCGTTGACCTCGCTACTATCTGAGCTTGACGGTGGCGGAGATGTACAGGTTTACGTAAATGAAACCCTTCCGGAAATTGCCGAAAAGATGACACCGGAACAAATTTCAGAAGCTAACGAATTTGCAAAAAACTGGAAAGCGACTCATCCACCCCTGTCGTTTTTTCCGGAAAAGTTGAGCCGTTAATATTGATTAAGAACTGGCCACAGTGGCCGCAGGCGAAAGACCTTGTTCGCGACGAGAAGCTGCCAACGGGGATCGCGATGAGGCAGCTTTCGGAATGAGCATTACGCTTGACTCACCTGCGCAACGCCGTTGGTGTCGTCGCAGTCTTGTCATTGGTTTTTTAGTTCTTCTACTTCCTACTATTGGCTTCTATCTTTATGGAGTACTGCGTACACCTGGTGCCGCGTTGATCTCGCATAACTGCACAGACAGACCAATAGGAACTTCTCCGCATGAGCCTGACAATGAATACGTCTCGGCAACGTCGATGGAACCGGCGCATCCTGATCATTACCGTTCTGATTCTGCTGGCACCTGCCTTGAGTTTTTATCTTTACAAACTATTCCGCACGCCAGGTGCAGCATTAATGTCCCACAACTATACGGATCGACCCGTTTTTAGTTACTGGGTCAATGATAACTGGGGTGGAAACGGCGGCGTCACCTGCTGTTGGCATTTGGATGGATCAGTCGCGAAGGTGGTCTGGATCCTCGATATGACACGTAAACAGCAGTTAGAGGGAGCGGTAGAAGAGCGTCATGAAATAACGGTCCCCATGCCTCCGCGCAAATCGGGCGACGATACGTTGCATGTGTATTTTTTTCCCGATAATCGTATCGAGTTGATATGGGCCTCAACGATGCTGAGTCCGTTGCACTACCCGAACGGAGTTCCCGCCGGTGACAATATTAATGAACAACGAAGTCGTCTATGAGTAGTCCGGCCAATCTCGACAACGCCCAAGCAATCAGCGCTCGCTCAAGTGCAGCAGCCGGAACCAAAAATACTGCGGCGCTACCCTGCAACGCGTCATTGCATATTGGTTTCTTTTTCGATGGTTTTAGCCGCAACCTCGAGGATGACTTACGAGAGGATCGGCTGTGCAATGTGGGTCGATTATTTTTGACCCACCCTTATGACCAAACAACTCCTCCTACCGTGATGAGTCAGATGCCGCAAACTCAAACCACCATCAAGTACTTCCTGGTGCGAGAGTTCGACAGCCCCGATCTCACCAAAACCAAAGGTATGGCTCCGGATTACCTGGAGCAGATCAAAGGCTGACTCTGCACAGTTCACTAACAAGCCAGGCGCCCACAAGCGCCTGGCTTGTTTGTGAAAGTGTGGCGTCAGACCGGCGCCTTCCACCCCATCATCTGCTGCTGCGCAACCAGCAGCAAATCGCACCCATCTTGCGTTAGCAGATAAAGCGCGTGGGTAATGTGCGGAATATCTTGAACATCACCGTTCTTGAAGCATTGGCAATGGAGCGTTTCAAGTAACTGGCTGGCGGCTCGGACACGCTGTAAAGCGGCTTCGAGGATGTCTTGGGGATTGGCCTCTGTATCGATGACCATTGGGTTTGAGTCGGTAACGCTGCTTTTGATTGAACGATAACGATCAGGAAATGGATTTAGCGTTGGCATAGTGATTACTCGATGATTAGTGAATAACCGCCAGCATCGTGACCAAACGATGGGAGGCGGACTGTGTACAGGCTTGGTCAACCGATACCATCAAATCGGCTCGCCCGAAGGCGTCCAGCACACAGCCGCCATTGCAACGCATTACGAGGACATAGATGTCCGCAGCGCGAATGATGGCACAGATATGTGTGATGGCATCAGGTGACCAAACCTGCTCGCTGATTTTGCAGCGAGGCCAAACAGTAAACGCTGGTACCTTGCCGGCGAAAGACGACAAAGAGTCCGAGCGTGTAGGAACTCGCCGAAGCTCCCTCAGTTTTTACCCACATGAAACCTCTGTCAGAAACCTCCTCACGACAGGCGGCATTCAGTCGGGTTAACCATCGCTTAACCCCGCGGTCCAAAACTTTACTGGACCGCACGCCCTCAGAGTTCTCTGACGCCCAGTGCGGCAGGTTCGACGCCAATACGTCGAGCTGACTTCCCCCCGCATCGGAGATCGTCCATGAACACGCACGCATTGCTTTTGACCACCGCCCTCGCCTGCACCGCGTTTGCCGGTCTGGCCCAGGCCAATGACACTTCGAGTTCCCAGGCGGTGCCGTACCACTACGGTATGCCGCTTCACGTGGGCAAGGTCATTACCTTGACCGAACCGTCGACGCTGGACTGCAAAGTGGTCACAGCCGACATGAAGTACATCGATAGCACCTCGGGCAAGCCTGCGGAAATCTCCTATCGGAAGCTTTCTGACGCTTGCAGTTATCAGAACTGACGGAAAGGTCTGATTCAATACTTTGCGGTATTCCTGTGAGGGGTTCTGGCGCTATGCTCAGCGCCTCCCCTCCACTGCCGCAAGGATTCGCCATGCAGTTATCGTTTCGTGCCTTGTCGACTTTTACCGCCGCGCTGTGTTTTCTGTTGGCCCTGGTCTGGGGTTTGATGCCCGACTGGTTGCTGTCAATCTGGAGCATCGAATACTCGTTGGCGGTGGGCGTTGTCGCGCGACGCAGTGCAATGCTGTTCGGGGCATTGGGCGTGATGTTTTATCTGGTTCGAAACGAGTCGCCTTCGATCACCCGCCATGCGCTGAGCAATGGTTTCATGGTCGGCTGCTGGGGGCTGGCAGCACTGGGCTTCGGCGAATGGCTCAATGGCCATGCCGGTCCGGGCATTTTGCTGGCGGTGGTGGTCGAATTGGCGCTCGGTCTGGCATTTCTCCAGACCAAGCGCGTGTCGATGGAACTCGAAACCGTGGGTTAAAGCGCTTTTCTGTCTGGATGCAGAGTCTGGGCAATGGTTTGGTGCTGCATGTCAGAGCGCAGTCCAGCTATCAGGTCATTGATTTCTCGACAACCATTTAGCTGTTTGGCATTTATTCCTGTCTTCATTAGATCGAGATGATCGGTTTCACGATCGGAATACACCTTAACGGTCATCGACAGGTCCGGCGACAGCGTGCATTGACAACGTTTCGGCAAAAAACTGCTTTCAATGATATTGCGAAGTTCCAAGGCAGAAAGAAACATGGCGACCCTCTCCTTAATGTGAGACTGCCAATCAACGATCGATACTGACTCAATGAAATCCCCGGTCAGCTTAAGACCAGCTACAGCATAAAACATGCCTAGGATTTCGCCCTGCAGCTCATCGGTAAATCAACGATTTAGCGAAACCGCGCGTAAATAGCTCATGCAATATGCAAGAAAGGCATTGTGGTGCCCCTGCAATTTGCATACATCCAGCGACAAGTTTGCATTGGCCGACGACGCCAGTAAGAATGCGGCCAATCAAATCAGTATCCACTGACCCCGCTCGCACGCAAGGAGGCATCATGGGTTCTTTGACCTATATCACTACCGTCGGGCTGATTTTTGCCGGGCTGTCGACCATCGCTCACGCCGCGAAACTCGAGGAGGTTGCGCCGTTCCCCAAAGCTGAGAGCGGTTTCACCCGCCTGGTCATTCACCTTGCCCCACAGGCTCAGGAAGACAGTTTCCAGGTCGAAATCCTGGCCGGCAAAACCCTGACCGTTGACTGCAATCGCCAACGTCTGGGCGGCATTCTCGAGGAGAAAAACCTCGAAGGCTGGGGCTACCCGTTCTACCGACTGGAAAAAGTCATCGGCCCAATGAGTACGCTGATGGCCTGCCCGGACGGCGAAAGTAAAAAGGACTTTGTGCCGGTGGTCGGTGACGGTTTCATGCTGCGCTACAACAGCAAACTGCCGATCGTGCTCTACGTGCCCAAAGACGTCGAAGTCCGCTACCGGATCTGGTCGGCGTCGAGCAAGGTCGAGAAAGCCGTCCAGGAATAACCGTTCTATCCCGTTACAGGAGCGCCATTTTGATTACCTGCCACGTCAAATATGTGATCGATCCGTATCAACTCAGCGAATTCGAAGCCTACGCCAAGGCCTGGCTCGGCATCGTCGAGCGTCTGGGCGGTACGCACCACGGGTACTTCCTGCCTTCCGAGGGCGCGAGCAATATCGCCTACTGCCTGTTCAGCTTTCCTTCGCTGGCGGACTACGAAAGCTACCGGCATATCGCGATGACTGACGCCGAAAGCACCGCGCTCGTAGCTTCGCTGGTCGAGAAGAAGTTTATCGTCAGTTATGAGCGGACCTTCCTGCGCCCGCTGCTGGCCTGACACCGCTCACGCCGGGGCGCCGCTCAATGCGGCGCGTTCGGCCACATGGCGCAAACTGTCGAAATTGATATTGGCACCTGAGTCGATCGCCACCAGTATCTGACCACGGGCACCGGTCTGCGCCACGTATTTCTTGATTCCGGCCACGGCCAAGGCACCGGAAGGTTCGGTGATCGAGCGGGTATCGTCGTAGATATTCTTGATGGCGGCGCAGAGTTCGTCGTTGCTGACCGTCAACACCTCATCGACACAGAACCGGCAGACTTCGAAACCATAAGCACCGATCTGTGCGACGGCCACACCGTCGGCGAAAGTGCCTACGGTTGGCAGGACAACTCGCTCGCCGGCCTGTAATGCCGCATATAAACAGGCGGAATGCTCCGACTCGACGCCGATGATGCGGACTTCTGGTCGCAGGTATTTGACGTACGCCGCGATGCCGGCGATCAAGCCACCGCCGCCCACCGGGACAAAGATCGCGTCCAGTGGACCTTGATGCTGACGCAGGATTTCCATGGCGACGGTGCCCTGCCCCGCGATCACGTCTGGATCGTCGAACGGCGAGACAAAGGTGCGACCGGTTTGCCGCGCCAGGTTCAATGCATATTCCAGCGCAAACGGAAAACTCTCACCGTGCAGCACGGCATCGGCGCCCCGACTGCGAACACCGAGCACCTTCAGTTCCGGCGTCGTACGCGGCATGACGATGGTCGCCGCAATTCCCAGTTCACGGGCCGCTAATGCCACGCCTTGAGCATGATTACCGGCGGAAGCAGTGATTACCCCGCGAGCCTTTTGCTCATCGCTCAGTTGCACCAGTTTGTTATAGGCACCGCGAATCTTGAAGGAAAAGGTCGGTTGCAGGTCTTCGCGTTTGAGCAGGACTTGATTGCCGAGCGCCTCGGACAACGCTGGCGCCGGTTGCAGCGGCGTACGCACCGCGAGTTCGTACACGGGCGCAGCGAGGATCTTTTTCACGTAGTGCTCAAGCAAGGTCTGCTGGGCGGGGATGCTCATGGTTGTCTCCTGTCGTACACCGACTGCGTAGGAGCTGCCGAAGGCTGCGATCTTTTACTTTTGCTTTTAAAAGCAAGATCAAAGATCGCAGCCTTCGGCAGCTCCTACGCCGGTCGGCGTTGGTTCAAGACCCAGGAGGCAGAAAGTAAAAACCCGCCTCTAGGGCGGGTTGGGTGCTGCAGTCGTGAGCTAGCCCGCCAAATAAGGAATGGCGGTAATAATGCTTGGCTGGCAGCGCAATACAGTGGAAGTCATGCCCGGAAATTAGCCGGGCGCTGATGGCAAGTCAATGGCCAATTTTCCTCGGCCTCTGTAGGCTGGCGACTCTGCTCATTGTCCCAAGGAAGGAAACCATGAAGTCTGTCGCCCTGCCCCTCATCGCCCTGATCGCGTTCGCCGGCTACACCGTTTCGGTGATGCTGCAGGCCGAACAGTCATTGATCGACTTCGGCATCAGCCTGATGTCGCGCCCCGACACGGCGCAGGTGGTGATTGATTTGTACCTGCTGGCGACGCTTGCGGGCATCTGGATGTACCGGGATGCGCGTAAGCGCGGATGGTCGGGGTTGGCGGTGATTCCGTATCTTTTGCTTACTGCGATTTTCGTGTCGGTTGGGCCGTTGTTGTATTTGGTGGTTCGGGGGCTGCAAAGCCGTAAAGATTCTGTCGATGCAAGCCAAGGAGTTTGATCTCGGAACTATTGTGATTTTGAGATTGCCTTCGCGAGCAAGCCCGCTCCCACACTGGATCTGTGGCGTTCACAAGACCCCTGTGGGAGCGGCGGTGCGACGATTCGACTTGCTCGCGAAGGCGGCCTGACAACCCACAAAGTTACTTAGCCAAGCGCCTCAGCCCAAGCACCATCACCCCCGCACCTAACGCCATCGCGGTCAGAAACAGCGGATACGAAACCCACCACGGCACGCCCGCCGTCATCATGCTGAACTCGGACATGCCGCCGATACTTGCAATCAGGTTCAGCGGCAGAAACACCACATTGATCAACGTCAGTTTGCGCAGCAGGTTGTTCATGCTGTTGTTCATCAGGTTGCCCCGGGCGTCGATCAGCCCGGAGAACACCGTGGAGTAAATTTCCGCCTGTTTGTAGCACTGGTTGTTTTCGATGATCAGGTCGTCGATCAGGCCAATGGCTTCGGCGCTGAAATGTTCCTTTGCCGCGTGATTGCGCAACCGGGTCAGGACTGCGCCGTTGCTGTGAATCGCATTGATGTAATAGATCAGGCTTTCGCTGAGGTTGAACATCTGGATCAGGTGCTGGTTCTGCATCGACGCGTTGAATTTCTGCTGCAACTCCCGGGCAACCAGCTTGATCACCTTCAAGTGGCCCAAATAGTGATGGATGTTGTTGAACAGCAGGTCGAGCAACACATCCAGCGGCGTGTTCAGAGGTTGGCGCATGCCGAGGCCGCTGAGCGGCGAGTCGTCGGTGGCGATCACCAGCAAACGATGCTCGGAAAACAGCAAACCGCAGGACGACACTTCGAAGGCCAGGCTGCCGGCGCCGGAATAGTTTTCCGGGCGTTTCCAGATCAGGAACAGGTTGTCGGGGTGAAACTCGATGCGTGACACCTCGTCGGGGTCCAGGGCCGAGGCCAGGGCGTGTTCATCAACTTTGAAATGGCTGTGCAGCAGATCCCGTTCGGCCGCATCGGGATTGCTGAACAACATCACTTCGGCGTCCAGCCGTTCGACCGCTTGCAGGGCGCCGTGGCTCAGTTGAAAACTCTTGATCATCCGCCGATCACCAGGCCTGGCCGCGGCGCTTGAGTTCCAGGCGACGAACGAACTCTTCCAGCACCAGTGAATACAGATCGTCCTGCAAGTAAGCGTCTTCGATGCCGGCGTCCATGTTGGGATTGTCGTTGACCTCAATCACGACCACTTTGTCGCCGGACTGCTTGAGGTCGACACCGTAGAGGCCATCGCCGATCAGGTTCGCGGTCTTCACCGCCAGCTCCACCACCGCCCGCGGGGCTTCGTGAACCGCCAGCGTACGGCATTCGCCGTTGATGTCCTGGCCCTTGGCCTTGTGGTTGTAGATCTGCCAATGGCCCTTGGACATGAAGTACTGGCAGGCAAAGATGGGTTTGCGGTTGAGCACGCCGATGCGCCAGTCGTATTCGGTGTAGAAGAATTCCTGAGCCAGCAACAACACCGAATGCTCGAACAGTTCGGCCGTGGCTTCGAGCAAGGCTTGCTGGCTTTCGACCTTGATCACGCCCCGAGAGAAACAACCGTCGGGGATCTTCAGCACCAACGGGAAACCGAGGCGCTCGCCCACTCGTTCGAAGTCTTCCGGTCGCTCTTTGTAGAGAATCTCGGTGGCGGGCATGCCCAGTTGATGACTCTTGAGCAGATCGGTCAGGTACACCTTGTTGGTGCAACGCAGAATCGACGCCGGGTCGTCCATCACCACCAGCCCTTCGCTCTCGGCTTTCTTGGCAAAGCGGTAGGTATGGTTGTCGACGCTTGTCGTCTCGCGGATCAGCAGCCCGTCGTATTCGGCAATACGTGCGTAGTCCTTGCGCTCGATCAGCTCGACGTCGATGCCCAACGTCTTGCCAACCCTGACGAAGTTGTCCAGCGCCTTGGCATTCGACGGCGGCAACGCTTCCTGGGGATCGTGCAGGATGGCCAGGTCATAACGGGCCAACCGCCGGGAACGCGGCACGCGCCAGATCTTGCGACTGAAACTGTCGAGTGAGTGGGCGAACTGGTCTTCCTGATCTTCGCGCAACTTATGTAAGGCGCCGGACTTTATGCCTTCAATGTGCCATCCGTTAGTTCGACGAAACTCAACTAACAATATCGGACAGGGAAAGACTTCAAACAACTGTCGCGCCAGATCCTGCAACGGCTCGATATGAGTCTTGCCAAAGTACAGTGTCAGGGTAAAGCCTTCGGTATCGCTGTAAAGATGATGACTGAGGGCTTTTTCCAGGGTTTTATCCAGATCATCCAGGGCCAGACCGTACAAGGACTTTCGAGTCAGCTCGCTGATGGTCCGCACCGACGGAATCACCTTGTGCCCACGGGCCTCGGCCAGCAGCGAACAGTAGTAACCGTGCCCCAGGTACTTGTAGCTGCGGCACAGGTTGATCACCTGCACCCGCTTGCCCTGCTCGTTGGCACGGGGTTTCTCGAGGTATTCCTGGGCGCTGACGATGTCTTCACTGGGGAAGTAGGAGGTCCAGTCTTCCTTGCGTTCGACGATGATAATCAACTGACTGGAAGTTCTAACACTGTCATTTAAATAAGTTGCTGCCGGCAAAGTTTGCTCGGATACTTCGCGCCAATGACCCTGTACCGCTGACATAGTGATTGATCCGTTGGAGAACAAGACCTTTCCTATTAAGCACGAACTTTTTAGAAAGTCCCGTTTCGTTACGCAACTTTTACGGTGGTCATATGAATCTGGTTTTTCGCTTGGCGGTCATTGAAGACTTACCGGCATTGCTGGAACTCGAACAACACTGTTTCACCACGGATCGGCTTAACCGTCGCAGTTTTCAATGGATGATCACGCGGGCCCACGGGCAACTGTTGGTGGCCCAGCGTGGCGAGCACCTGGTCGGTTACGCCGTGGTGCTGTTTCACCGGGGTACTTCGCTGGCGCGACTTTACTCGATTGCGATCGCCACCGACGCGCGCGGCAGCGGCCTGGGCAAGCAATTGCTCCAACGTATCGAGGCCTGCGCCCTTGAACACGACTGCGCCTATCTTCGGTTGGAAGTACGCATCGACAACCCGGCAGCCATTGCGCTGTATGAGCGCAATGGTTACCGACGCTTTGCACTGATTCACGACTATTACCAGGACCATGCCGACGCGCTGCGGCTGGAGAAGCGCATCCTCCAGCACCGCGACTCGCGCAACATCAAGGTGCCCTGGTATCCGCAGACCACCGATTTCACCTGCGGCCCGGCCTGCCTGCTGATGGCCATGGGCGCGCTGCAAGCGGATCGTGTGCTGGAGCGTCGCGAAGAACTGCAGATCTGGCGCGAAGCGACCACCGTGTTCATGACCTCCGGCCATGGTGGCTGCAGCCCTCAAGGCCTGGCGCTGGCGGCATGGCGGCGAGAGTTTCGGGTGCGTCTGCAACTGAGCATGGCCGGGCCACTGTTTCTCGATGGCGTACGCGATGTGCATAAAAAAGAGGTAATGCGGTTAGTGCACGAAGAGTTCACCACGCAGCTACAAGAGACTGATGTGGAGCGAGTGATCGGCGGACCACTGAACCTTCCACGGTTACTGGATGATGGCGGACAACCGCTGGTGCTCATCAGCAGCTATCGACTGACCCGTTCCAAATCGCCGCATTGGGTGATCGTCACCGATTGCGATGACGAGTTCGTCTATCTGCATGACCCGGATGTCGATCACAGCCAGCATCGCCAACCCATGGACTGCCAGCATTTGCCGGTAAGTCATGGGGAGTTCGAAAAAATGTGCAGCTTTGGGCGCGGCAAGTTGCGAGCAGCGGTGATCCTGTACGCCCGATCATGAACCTCGCAACCCCTGTAGCAGCTGGCAAAGCCTGCTGCTACAGGGGATGAGTTACTTCAGTCCGATCTTGTACAGGGTCCCATCGTCCTCATCGGTCAGCACATACAAATACCCATCCGGGCCTTGCCGCACATCACGAATGCGTTTGTTGAGTTCGCCCAGCAATCGCTCTTCGTGAACGACCTTGTCGCCATCGAACTGCAAGCGGATCAACTCCTGGCTCACTAACGCGCCGATAAACACGTTGTGCTGCCAGGCCTTGAAGCGGTCAGCGTCGTAGAACGCCATGCCGCTGAGGCCGGGGGATTTTTCCCAGACGTGGTGCGGGGCGACGGTGCCTTCGGCGGTCTTGCCCTTGGCTTCCGGAATCGGCCGGCCGGAATAGTTGATGCCATGGGTTGCCATCGGCCAGCCGTAGTTCTTGCCACGCTCGATGATGTTGATTTCATCGCCTCCCTGGGGGCCGTGTTCGTTTTCCCAAAGGGTGCCAGTCCACGGATTGAGCGCCGCACCTTGCGGATTGCGCTGGCCGTAGGACCAGATTTCCGGACGTACGCCGGCCTGACCGACAAAGGGGTTGTCATCCGGCACCTTGCCGTCCGGGTAGATCCGCACGACCTTGCCTTGCAGCTTGTCGAGGTCCTGAGCAGTCGGCCGGTCGTTGTTCTCGCCAAGGGTGATGAACAGATAGCCGTCGCGATCGAACACCAGGCGCGAACCAAAGTGGTTACCGAGCGAAAGCTTGGGTTCCTGGCGGAAGATCACTTTGAAATCCTTGATGGCCGTCAGGTCGTCAGACAAACGTCCGCGACCGACCGCCGTCCCGGCCTTGTCGCCCTCACCGCCACCTTCGGCATAAGACAGATAGACCGTGCGGTCTTGCTTGAAGTCGGGCGACAACGCTACATCCAGCAAGCCGCCCTGCCCCTTGGCCCAAACCTTTGGCACGCCACTGAGCGGTGCGGAAAGTTTACCGTCGGCGCTGACCACACGCAGGTTGCCGGGCCTTTCGGTCACCAGCATCCCTTGGCGATCGGGAAGAAACGCCAAGGCCCAGGGATGTTCGAGCCCTTTGGTCACTGTCGTCACCTCAAGGGTGCCCTGTTCGCTTTTCAAATTCTGGGTCGGCGCCGCGAAAACGGGCGCCGTGGCGGTGATCAGTGCGCTGGCACACAGTGTGGCCAGAAGGGGTTTACGCAACATGCACGATTCCTTTTGTCGTTCGAATGGCTGGCAAGAACGCTGTTGTGCCGTTCAACGGTTGCTGGTGTCTGCGTCTCGATGAGGTGGATTGGGAATGAATTTCGGTGGGGTGGCGGGAGGCGAGCGATCCTGGGGATAGCGGTTACCGATGCCTCCATTATCAAGCGTCGGAGGGCGCGGCACGGGCACTGTGTTCGGCCCACGAATCGCCGGCGCGCTGGGTTGTGTGCCTTGCATGCTGTTGGGGTTGGCCCGGCGAATCGGGCTGTTGTAAGGATTGCTGGTTTGGCCCGTCGGGCTCTGGGCCAACAGCAATGAAGAAGGTGGCGATGCGGTGTCAGCCTGGGCCAGATGGCTCAGCACGCCACTCAACGCCAACGCGGTGCAGCCGAGCACAAATCTGTTCATGGGGAGCCTCTCGACATCAGCGTGGATAGGAACTTCGATATCACGCTACGCCCGGGGTTCGGATTTGTTAACTAAAACCTCCCCGGCAAGATGTAACACGAAGTTGAGTACGCCGTTGATCTCCCGCAGGACCGGGCCGCAAGCCACTGAAACTTTTGCGCCAGGCCACAGGTCACCTGAACATCACTCGCGAGTAGACGACCATGGCACGGGCAATCTGGAAAGGCGCGATCAGTTTCGGTCTGGTGCACATCCCTGTGGCGCTGGTCTCGGCGACGTCCTCGCAAGGAGTTGATTTTGACTGGCTCGACAGTCGCAGCATGGACCCGGTGGGCTACAAGCGAGTCAACAAGGTCACCGGCAAGGAAGTCACCAAGGAACACATCGTCAAAGGTGTGCAATACGAAAAGGGTCGGTATGTGGTCCTCAGCGAAGAGGAAATCAAGTCGGCGCACCCGTTGTCGACTCAGACTATCGACATCTTTTCCTTTGTCGACAGCGAGCAGATCCCTCTGCAAAACATCGACACGCCCTATTACCTGGCACCGGACAAACGCGGTGGCAAGGTCTATGCGCTGTTGCGCGAAACGCTGAGCAAAACCAACAAAGTCGCCCTGGCCCACGTTGTTTTGCATACCCGTCAGCATCTGGCGGCGCTGATGCCGCTGGAATCGGCGATGGTGCTGGTGATGCTGCGCTGGCCTGCCGAAGTGAGAAGTCTGGACACCCTCGAACTGGGCAGTGAAGTCACTAAGCCCGAACTGGCCAAGGGCGAACTCGACATGGCCAAACGACTGGTTCAGGACATGAGCGCAGACTGGAAACCCGAGGATTATCGCGACAGTTTTGAAGACAAGATCATGGCATTGGTCGAGAAAAAGGCTAATGAAGGCAAGATCGAGGATGTCGAAACGGCGACTGGCGAAGAGGAACGTAAAACCGCTGATGTTATTGATTTGACCGAGCTGCTTAAACGCAGCCTCGGCGGCAAGAGTGCCGGTAAAACCAAACCGGCGACCAAACCCACCGCGCAGAAAAAAGCCACGAAGACTTCTCGTGGCTGATTGAAGGTTGTGCAATGAATATTTTGGCCCCATCGCGAGCTTGCTCGCGATGGCATCTTCCGACGTAACGCAAAACTCAGATCAAGACGAAAATCGCCAACAAGCCACCAAAAATCGCCCATTTCTCCAGGTAATAGAGCTTGCGGTTGCGCTTCTTCAGCGCTTTGCCGCGCAGGCGAATCTTGTAGATCTTGGCGAACAAGCGGTTGATACCGCCGGTATTGTCTCCCGCATCGTTCGGTGCGCCCGCCGCCGACATCACATAACGGCTGAACCAGCCATTGAACGCCGCCGCCCAGCGATACTTCATCGGCCGCTCCACGTCGCAGAACAGAATGATGCGGTTCTGCCCGGTGGTGTTTTCGGCGTAATGAATGAAGGTCTCGTCGAACATGACCGCTTCACCGTCGCGCCAGTGGTAGTTCTCGCCATCGACGTTGATGTAACAACCGGCATCGTTCGGAGTTTCCAGGCCCAGGTGATAGCGATAGGAACCGGCATACGGATCGCGGTGACGGACCAGTTTCGAACCCGGTGGCAGCTCCGCGAACATCGCAGCCTTGATCGAGCCGATGCTTTGCACCAGTTCGGTGGTGCGCGGGCAGAGTTTCATGGCCGAGGGATGGCTGTCGCCGTACCACTTCAGGTAGAAACGCTTCCAGCCCGTCTTGAAGAACGAGTTGAAGCCGACGTCGTCGTATTGATTCGAGCGCTTGATTTCCCCGGCCTTGAGCAGGTTCTGGCCTTCGGTACGAATTTCTTCCCAGTGGTCCTGCAACGGACTCAGATCAGGAAAGTCGGCCGGGTTGAGATAAGGCTTGTTGGGGATTTTCGAGAACAGATAAAGGAAGCAGTTGATCGGCGCCAGAAACGTCGAGTGGTCGCTCAGTTGGCGGCCCAGCTTGTGGCGCACGCGTCCGCGCAAGTGGACGTACGCAATGGATACAACGTAAATAGCGGCAATGATCAATTTCACAAAAATCGTCACACGTCAGAAGTGAACAAACTGCGTCCCTTGCCGGCCAATCGGCCCGAGGGTCTTGTGCAGCGTCTGAATACTAAACAGCGGTCCCGAATGGCGCGTCCTTGAGCCTCTGCCGCCTGTCGGCATCAGGTGATAGATGGCATTTTAGCCACAGTTTGTAACCAATAGTTAACCTTCAGATGTGAAAATCTGTCCACTGATGCTGCCAAAGTGGCCGTGCGGCCTTAACGCCCTATCGTTTAAAGAGCCAGACCAGTACAATCGCCGCCAAACATTACGCGCCCCCCTTGGTTGATGACGGGAATGAACCCCGTCTCAGCGCACTTCGACTCGGGCCAAGCGCTCCATATGCTGCTGTCCACTTATTGCCAGATGGACCTTCCGCTTCTGACCGGGATGCATTTCCTATGGTTCGAATACCGGAAACGGGTACTGAATCGGTACTGCCGCAACCCTAGCTACTCTGAATGCTTCGCAGGAAAAACCTTTGATCTCTACAGCTAACATCACGATGCAGTTCGGCGCCAAGCCGCTATTCGAAAACGTTTCGGTCAAATTCGCCGCGGGCAACCGCTACGGCCTGATCGGCGCCAACGGTTGCGGCAAGTCGACTTTCATGAAAATCCTCGGCGACGACCTCGAGCCGTCCGGCGGCCAGGTCATGCTCGAGCCGAACGTGCGTCTGGGTAAATTGCGCCAGGACCAGTTCGCCTACGAAGAATTCACCGTGATCGATACCGTGATCATGGGCCACGAAGAGCTGTGGAAGGTCAAGGCCGAGCGCGATCGTATCTACTCGCTGCCGGAAATGACCGAAGAAGACGGCATGGCCGTTGCGGAACTGGAAACCGAATTCGCCGAAATGGACGGCTACACCGCCGAATCCCGTGCCGGCGAACTGTTGCTGGGCCTGGGTATCGGCATCGAGCAGCACTTCGGCCCGATGAGCGAAGTTTCCCCAGGCTGGAAACTGCGCGTGTTGCTGGCTCAGGCGCTGTTCTCCGATCCTGAAGTGCTGTTGCTCGACGAACCGACCAACCACCTGGACATCAACACCATCCGCTGGCTGGAAAACATTCTGACCCAGCGCTCCAGCCTGATGATCATCATCTCTCACGACCGTCACTTCCTGAACAGCGTGTGCACCCACATGGCTGACCTGGATTACGGCGAGTTGCGCCTGTTCCCGGGCAACTACGACGAGTACATGACCGTGGCAACCCAGTCCCGCGAGCAACTGCTGTCGGACAACGCCAAGAAGAAAGCACAGATCTCCGAACTGCAATCGTTCGTCAGCCGCTTCTCGGCCAACGCCTCGAAAGCCAAGCAGGCTACTTCCCGTGCGAAGGCGATCGACAAGATCCAACTGGCCGAAGTCAAGCCTTCGAGCCGTGTGAGCCCGTTCATCCGTTTCGAACAAACCAAGAAGCTGCACCGTCAGGCGGTCATCGTCGAGCGCATGGCCAAAGGCTTCGATGGCAAGACACTGTTCAAGGACTTCAGCTTCCAGGTTGAAGCTGGGGAGCGCGTGGCGATCATCGGCCCGAACGGTATCGGTAAAACCACCCTGCTGCGCACCCTGGTCAACGAACTGACCCCGGATGCCGGTACCGTGAAGTGGACCGACGCCGCGGAACTGGGCTACTACGCCCAGGACCACGCGCACGACTTCGAAGACGACTGCAACCTGTTCGACTGGATGGGCCAATGGACTCAGGGCGGCGAGCAGATCGTTCGCGGCACCCTCGGCCGGATGTTGTTCTCCAACGATGAGATCCTCAAGTCGGTCAAGGTCATCTCCGGTGGCGAGCAAGGTCGCATGCTGTTCGGCAAGCTGATCCTGCAAAAGCCGAACGTGCTGATCATGGACGAACCGACCAACCACTTGGACATGGAATCCATCGAGGCGCTGAACCTGGCGCTGGAGAACTACCCGGGCACGCTGATCTTCGTCAGCCACGACCGTGAGTTCGTATCGTCCCTGGCCACCCGTATCATCGAGTTGAGCGCCAGCGGCGTAATCGACTTCAGCGGTACTTATGATGACTACCTGCGTAGTCAGGGCGTTGTGTTCTAAGCACCGGCTGAAAATGGAAAGCCCTGTCCTTGTGACGGGGCTTTTTATTGCCTGAAGATCAAAAGATCGCAGCCTTCAGCAGCTCCTACATTGGAATGCGTCCCCTGTAGGAGCTGCCGAAGGCTGCGATCTTTTGATCTTATCGTTAGCCTGCTTCCTTTTATTCTCAGCCCGCGCCATGATGCTGTTCTCCTACCGCCGCCCGCGAACGAGCCCTCATGTCTGTGCAGCAATTGCCACCGCAAAGCTCCATGGCGATCACCCTGCAGATCGTCTCCATCGTTTTTTATACCTTTATTGCCTTCCTCTGCATCGGCCTGCCGATTGCTGTGTTGCCGGGGTATGTCCATGAGCAGCTGGGTTTCAGCGCGATCATCGCGGGGCTGACCATTGGCTCGCAGTACCTGGCCACCCTGCTCAGCCGCCCGATGGCCGGGCGCCTGTCGGACAGCATCGGCACCAAGCGGGCGATTGTTTACGGGTTATCGGGGATTGTGTTGAGCGGCGTGCTGACGTTGATTTCAACGCTGCTGCAAAGTTTTCCATTGCTGAGCCTGTTGATCCTGATCGCTGGCCGCTTGTTGCTGGGGATTGCCCAGGGATTGATCGGGGTCGGCACCATCAGTTGGTGCATGGGTCAGGTGGGCGCGGAACATACCGCCCGATCGATCTCCTGGAACGGCATCGCCTCCTACGGCGCCATCGCCATTGGTGCGCCGCTGGGCGTGGTGATGGTCGGCGAACTGGGGTTCGCCAGTCTTGGGATCGCGCTGTCGGTGCTGGCGCTGGCGGCGTTGTTGCTGATCCGAAACAAACCCTCGGTGCCGGTGATTCGCGGCGAGCGCCTGCCGTTCTGGGCGGTGTTCGGGCGCATTGCGCCGTTCGGCGCGAGCCTGAGCCTCGCCTCCATCGGTTATGGCACGCTGACCACCTTTATTACCCTGTACTACGTCAGCCGTGGCTGGGCCGGCGCGGCTTACTGCCTGACGGTGTTTGGCGTGTGCTTCATTCTGGCGCGACTGTTGTTCATCTCCAGCATCAGCCGTTTCGGTGGATTCACCTCGGCCATTGCCTGCATGAGCATTGAAACGGTGGGCCTGGTGTTGCTATGGCTCGCGCCTTCGACCGGTTATGCGCTGATCGGCGCAGGCCTGACCGGGTTCGGTCTGTCGCTGGTGTATCCGGCGCTGGGGGTCGAAGCAATCAAGCAAGTGCCCAACTCCAGTCGCGGGGCGGGATTGAGTGCTTACGCGGTGTTTTTCGATCTGGCGCTGGCGATTGCCGGGCCGTTGATGGGCGCAGTGGCGCTAAACCTGGGGTACACGTGGATTTTCTTCAGCGCGGCGTTGTTGTCGGTGACTGGCCTCGGTTTAACCCTGTTACTGAAACGCCGCGCCATGGCCTGACACTGCAATCCACTGTGGGAGCAAGCCCGCTCCCACATTATTGATCCGCCGTCTGCATTCCGGCCCGGGTCGGCTTGCCAAGCGCATGAGAGAAGAAACGCCCGGCTTCGGACACCATGGTGCGATGGATGTCTTTGCGGTCGACACCATCGGCATCGGTACACAGCGCCGGCATGGCGATGATCTGCTCTTCATTGCAAGGCGCCATGAACACAAAGTGCCCTGCCCCGGCCAGCAACTTGAAGTCCGGTGCGATCGGCAGTTTGCGCGCCAGGGCGGCGGCATTCTTGTCGAACGCCACCAGTTTGTCGCCGTCGCCGCTGTAGAGCAGCACCGGAACATGCACGTCGGCCAGGGTATGGCGGCCAAACTTCAGGCTCAGCGGCGCCATGAGCAGCAAGGCGCGAACCCGAGGGTCAGCCACCGGTTGCAAGTCATCACGGTCAGCAATCAATTCGCCTTGGGTGTTGCAGGCATCGCGGTCGTCCGGGCGTTCCTGACAATAGCGGCGCAGACGGTCCAGGTCTGGTGTCGCGCCGGACAGAATCAGCGCCGTCTCCCCACCCGCCGAATAACCGATCACACCGACTTGATCGGCATTGACGAAGGGCGCGAGCATTCGATCGCCCAGCGTCGCGGTAATGGCTTCGGAAATCTGGATGGGCCGACCGTAAAGGTTACTCAACGTACCGAGGCGGCTGTGGTCCTTGGAGTTGTCACCGGGATGGATCACCGCCACCACCACAAACCCTTTGCGTGCCAGCGACGTGGCGAGATCGTTTAAAGCCAGCGGTGTTCCGGTGTTGCCGTGGGACAGCATCAGCATCGGAAAACGACCGATGGCGACTGGGGTGTCTTCGCCCGCTTCGACCGTGTAGCCCTCGAGGATGCTGGAGTGCTCTTTGTCACTGGAGGGATAGAAGGCGATGGCGCGCATCGGCTGCAAGTCCAGAGGGTCGAGAAAACTCATCTCATGGAAGCCGACGCTCCAGTGAGGATGCGGCGCAGGCGCGGCGTGCACTGAGTTCAGGCTGCTGAGCAGGCAAATCAGTAAGGTTGCACAAAGACGCACCATGGGAGGCTCCACCTGGCTAATGACCGGGGACGTTAACCCTCGACTGCATAACTCGGGCCACTTTTTAATGAAATCCGAAACAGCCAGAAACAAAAAACTCCGTATCTGGCACTTGCGTGATCAGAATACAGAGTTTTTTGGGTATTACCCGAGCTGTTTGATTTTCTTTACACACGCCTTACGCGGCGGCGAACAACTGCTCGCTGATTTGCGTGTGAGCGTCGCTCATGGCTTTGGTGCGGACTTCGTCACCGTAGGCAAGACCATGGGCACGGACGAACTCGAGGTCAGTGATACCGATGAAGCCGAACAGCACCTTCAAGTACTCTTCGTGAGCAACGCCAGTCGCCTGACCCGCATGCAGACCGCCGGAAGTCGATACGATGACGACTTTCTTGCCACCGCACAGGCCTTCAGGACCGGCTTCGGTGTAACGGAAGGTCTGACCGGCAACGGCGATGCGGTCGATCCAGGCCTTGAGTTGGGTCGGGATGGTGAAGTTGTACATCGGAGCTGCAATCACCACGGCATCGGCGGCGAGGAATTCGGCCAGGGTGGTGGCACTCAGCTCGGCTTCGTGTTGCTGCGCGGCGTTACGCAGTTCAGCGGTGGTGCCGGCGGCAACCAGGGTGGTGGCGGAAAAATGGCTGATGGCATCGGCGGCCAGGTCGCGGTAGGTCACCACGGCAGTTGGCTCGGCGGTTTGCCAGGCTTTAACGACTTCGCTGCTCAGCTGACGGGAAGCCGAGTTGTCACCAAGAATGCTCGAATCGATATGCAGCAGTTTCATGTGGGATCTCCAGGTGAGGATCGCTACAAGGCGATCTGATGGGGAGAATCCTACAGGCGAAACCAATAGCTGATTAGACGGCAACAATGCGATAGTTCGTCCTACAGATAGAACAATCGAGCTCCCACCATGCAAGACCTCAATGATCTCTACTACTTCGCCAAGGTGGTTGAAGCCGGTGGCTTCGCCGCGGCCGGGCGTTTGCTCGGAATTCCCAAGTCGCGGTTGTCGCGGCGCATCGCCGAGCTGGAAGAGCGTCTCGGCGCGCGCCTGCTGCAACGCACCACCCGACAACTGAAGCTGACCGCCGTGGGTGAACGTTACCTGCGGCACTGTCAGGCAATGCTGCTGGAAGCCGAAATGGCCGACGAAGCCGTGGCCAGTATGTCCAGCGAACCTCGCGGGCGTTTGCGGGTATCCTGCCCCGTCGGGTTGGCCCACGAAATTCTGCCGACAGTGATCAGCGATTTCCTTGAGAAGTATCCTCAGGTTCAACTGGAGGTCATGTTGCTCAACCGTCGCGTCGACCTGGTGACCGAGGGCGTCGATGTGGCGCTGCGGGTGCGTGAGTTGGGCGATGAGGATCCGCTGCTGGTCACCCGACGTTTGCGCCAGGCGCAGATGGCGATGGTCGCCAGCCCCGGTTTTTTGCACGGACGTGAAATCAACCACCCCGAAGACTTGAAAAATCTGCCCGTGCTCGGTGCCCTGGAAGCCGACCGCCTGGTGCATATCCGCATGCTCGACCAACAGGGTAAAAGCTGCGATCTCACCCTCGAAGCGCGATTGGGCATCGATGACTTTATCGTGCGCAAGGCCTGCACCCTTGCCGGCCAGGGTTTTACCATGCTGCCGATGATGTATTGCGAGCAGGAACTGGAAAACGGCTCGCTGGTGCAGTTGCTGCCCGACTGGTCGTTGCCTGGCGGCTGGCTGCAAGCGGTCTACCCTCATCGGCGCGGGGTGATGCCGGCCGTACGCGCCTGGCTCGACCATTTGATCGAATCATTCAATGCCTGTGGGGACCGACTGATATGAAGGCTGGACGTATGAGCGAAGAGGATGTCGCGCAATTCTGTCTCGCGCTACCGGGTGCGCGGGAAGACTACAAGTGGGGTGGCGTACGGGTGTTTTCGATTGCAGGGAACAAGATGTTTGCCTTGCAGAATCTGCGGGGCGAGTCCCTGGCCTTCAAGGTCGACAAGGATTTGTTTCTCGGCCATTGCGACCGCCCGGGAATCCGCCCGGCGCCGTATCTGGCGCGGGCTCAGTGGATCATCATGGAAACGCCCTACCCGTTGGGCACTGAAGAGTTGCAAGGCTTGTTGCAGCGTTCCCATCAATTGGTGGTGAGCAAGTTGCCCAAGCGCACCCAGGTCGGACTGCTGCTTTAAAACAGCGCCAGCAGATTTGCACCCAGAAATAATTGATCGATCCAGAACACCTGGTGCAGCAACACAATCATCCAGAACAACAGCTGAAACGACACTTTGCGCGTCTTGTGCCGAAACAACTGCTGCGCCAGTAAGGCGCCCGGCCAGCCCCCGGCGAGTTCCACCGCATGCAACACGTTCTCCGGTGTGCGCCAATGGTCGGCGCGAGCCTTGCGCTTGTCGCCCCAGTACAGCAAGAACGCCAGCAGGCTGACGACCCCGTACGCCGCCAGGGGCATCACCGAAACCCCGCGCAGCCACAACGACATCGAGCCGCACAGCGGCAGCGCGCACAGGACCGCAAACACCAACAATTTCAGCTGAAGATTGCGAATCTCTCCTGCGGGTTTGCGTCCGGGGTTGTTGCGCGCGCTGGCGTCACTCATGGCTTGACCGCGGTCCAGTCGACCCAACCGAACTGCCAGGTGGCCAGAATGACCAGGCCGAACGCGATGCGATACCAGGCAAACGCCGCATAGCTGTGGCTGCCGATGAACACGAGCAAGGCTCTGACGGCAATCATCGCGAAGATGAACGCCGTGACGAAACCGATCGCGAACACCGGAAAATCCGACGGGACGAACAGGTTGCGGTATTTGTAGCCCGAGTAAACCGCCGCAGCGACCATGGTCGGCATCGCCAGAAAGAACGAGAACTCGGTAGCGGTCTTGCGCGACAGCCCGAACAACAAGCCACCAATGATCGTCGAGCCGGAGCGTGACGTCCCGGGAATCATCGCCAGGCACTGGGCGAAGCCGACTTTCAGGGCGTCTTTCCACGTGATGTCATCAACGGTTTCGGCATGCACTTCATGCTGACGCTTTTCGGCCCACAACATGACGATCCCGCCTACCACCAACGCCGCTGCGACGGTGATCGGGTTGAACAGGTATTCGTGGATCAAATCGGAAAAAATCACCCCCAGTACCACGGCCGGCATGAAAGCAATCAACAGGTTTGCGGTAAAGCGGCGAGCGCTCGGCTGGGTCGGCAAACCGATGACCACGTCGAAGATCTTGCGGCGAAACTCCCACACCACCGCCAGAATCGCCCCCAGCTGAATAATGATGTTGAAAGCAATCGCCCGCTCGCCACCAAAGTTGAGCAAGTCCGCCACAATGATCTGGTGCCCGGTACTGGAAATCGGCAAAAACTCCGTCAGCCCTTCTACAACCCCAAGAATCAATGCCGAAAAGGCAGTCCAAAGATCCATCAATCCCCCAAGAAGCGATGCGCCATGGCATGCCCCGTTAATATTTTTTCAGAACGTTTACTGCGATCAGCCTAGCTGAAGTCCCGCGCGCACAGGATCCAGACGGAACCATAAAAATTCCGTGAAAAATCAACTTGGATTCAGGTTTTTCCGTGCGGGGCCGAAATCCTATCAGACAAGTCTGATTAACGCTGCCGCGTTATTGGACTTGGGTCGGATATGACCGATTGGCAAAGTGTGGTTGGATGCTGGCGATCATTTATTACAAGAAAAAGAACTCGGAGTGACAGCGTTATGAACAGCTTGCGCAGTATGTCGATCAGCCGACGTTTGTGGCTCATCTTGATCGTGGCCGTCCTGATGCTAATGACGTTGGGCGTCTTGATGCTCAAGCAGATTCACGATGACCTGTACCACGCCAAGGCCCAGAAAACCCAGCATGTGGTGCAAACCGCCAGTGGCATTCTGACCTATTACCACGACCTCGAAACCGCCGGCACCCTCACCCGCGATGCTGCGCAGAAGCAGGCTCTGAGCGCCGTTCGCGGTCTGCGCTATGACCAGAACGACTACTTCTGGATCAATGACCTGACGCCGGTGATGATCATGCACCCGGCCAACCCGAAACTCGATGGCCAGAACCTCTCGGCGATTCGCGACCCGGACGGTTTTGCCCTGTTTAACGAAATGGTCGCCGTCGCCAAAACCAAGGGTGCCGGCACCGTCGAATATCGCTGGCCTAAACCGGGCGCCAGCGCACCGGTAGAAAAAACCTCCTACGTCAAACTCTTCGAACCCTGGGGCTGGGTAATCGGTTCGGGCGTGTATATCGATGACATGCAGGCCGAGTTCTATGGCCAAGTCTGGAAGGCCTCGTTCGTGGGGCTGGTGATTGCCATGATCATGGCGTTGCTGGTCATCCTGATTGCCCGCAGCATCGTTCGTCCACTGCAGGAAACCGTGAACGCCATGGCCAAAATCGCCAGCGGCGAGAGCGACCTGACCCGCAGCCTCGACACCCATGGCCAGGATGAAGTCACGCAACTGGCACGCCACTTCAACGCCTTCACCGCCAAGCTGCGACTGGTGATCAAAGAACTGCAAGTGTCCGCCAGTGCCCTGGGCCAGTCTTCCAGCGAACTGGGCAACGACGCTGCCCAGGCCCAGCAACGTAGTCAGCAACAGTCCCAGCAAATGGAACTGGTGGCCACAGCAATCAATGAAGTGACGTATGGCGTACACGACGTCGCGAAAAACGCCGAGCACGCCGCCAGCGAAATGCGCGATGCCGAGTCTCAGGCGCAGCAAGGCCAGGTCAACATCGATAGCAGCCTGCAACAGATCGACAAGCTGTCGTCGACCATCGATCAGGCGGTGGAAGTGATTCGTACCCTGGCCGCCGAAAGCACGCAGATCGGCAGCGTTCTCGAAGTGATCCGTTCCATCGCCGAGCAAACCAACCTGCTGGCCCTCAACGCAGCCATCGAAGCCGCCCGGGCCGGCGAGCAAGGTCGCGGTTTTGCGGTGGTGGCCGATGAAGTGCGACTGCTGGCCCAGCGTACCCAGAAGTCCACGGCCGAGATCCAGTCGATGATCGAACGCCTGCAAAGCCATTCCGAAGCGGCGGTCAAAGTGATCGGCGACAGCAGCCGTGCATCGCAGTTGACCATCGAGCAGGCCGGCCTGGCCGGTGCAAGCCTGAATGCCATTGCCCAGGCGCTGCGCAACCTCAACGGGTTGAACGCCTCCATCGCCAGCGCGACCTTGCAACAGGCGCATGTGGTCGAGGACATCAACCAGAACGTCACCCAGGCGGCCGGTTTGTCCCACAGCACGGCGCTGGCGGCCGAACAGTCGAGCGTGGCCAGCGTTCATCTGAAGGAATTGAGTGAGCAGTTGAACGGTCTGATCAAGCAGTTCCGGGTGTAACACCTGCCCCTGTAGCAGCTGCCCTGTGGCGAGGGGATTTATCCCCGTTCGGCGGCGAAGCCGTCGTAACCCATTGGACGTGGTGTGGCTGGAAAAAAAGGGGCCGCTTCGCAGCCCAACGGGGATAAATCCCCTCGCCACATCGGCAGCTGCTACACAGGACAGCGCACGCCGGTTCTACTTGGCAGCGCCTGCCGTTACAATCCGTACCCTCTTCGATTTCCCCAAGGAACCTCCATGTCCGGGCTTGAACTGTTTGCCGCCGCCCTCGGTGTCATTGCCGTCTGGTTGACGGTCAAACAGAACCCTTGGTGCTGGCCAATCGGCCTGGTCATGGTGCTGCTTTATAGCTGGATCTTTTTTGAGGTGAAGCTCTACTCAGACATGCTGCTGCAGGTGATCTACGCCGCGTTGCAGCTCTATGGCTGGTGGCAGTGGACACGTGCGGGGGACGCGCACCAGGGTCGGCACGTCAGTCAACTCGACGGTAAATCGGTCGCTTTCGGCCTGGTCATTGGCGCGGTCGGCAGTCTGTTGCTGGGGGCGGCCATGGCCCATTGGACCGACGCCGCGCAGCCTTGGCTCGATGCTGCGCTGACGGGCTTCAGCCTGGTGGCGCAATTATGGATGGCGCAAAAACGCGTGCAGTGCTGGCCGCTATGGATCGTCCTGGACTGTATTTTCGTCGGCCTGTTCTTGTACAAGGGAATGTACCTGACTGCGGCCCTGTATGGTCTGTTCACCCTGCTGGCCATTCAAGGCTGGCGCACATGGCGCAGCGATCCGCTGCTGTGCCCATGAAGGTGCTGGTGCTGGCAGGTCCGGAATCCAGCGGCAAAAGCTGGCTTTCGAGTGAGATTCACGCCAATTTTGGCGGCATATTGGTCGATGAGTACGTTCGGCGCTTCATCGAAAGCGAAGCCCGCGAAACCTGCTACGATGACATTTCATCCATAGCACATGGCCAGCTGAGATGGGAAGATGAAGCACGCGCCAGACAACCATCCCTGTTGATTCTCGATACACACCTATTAAGCAATATCCTTTGGAGTCGAACTTTGTTTGGCGCTTGCCCGGCGTGGATCGAGCAAGCATTGCTGGCACGGCACTACGACCTGCATTTGCTGCTGAGCCCTGAAACCGTGGCTTGGCATGACGACGGGCAGCGTTGCCAACCGCAACTGGCAGAACGCCAGGCGTTTTTCCAGGCCAGCCGCCAATGGCTTGACCTGCACCACCAGCCTTGCCAGGTGCTGCAAGGTGATTGGCAACAACGCAAGGACGCGGCATTCGAGGCGGTGACGCGCTTGCTCAAGGCCTGACAGGGGTATCCCGCCCCTGTCACAGATGTCCATTCCTGAAACACCCATCCCTGCGCAAACCCGCGAGCCAGAGCGGCCCGAGCGTTCCTGCAAGAAAATGTTAAGCCACTGATACAACCAGCCTTCAGCGCCCTTTAGCGAGCAATGCCGCCAGCATGAACGGCACTTTTGCGTGGCTCTGTCTCAGTGGCGTTACAAAATTCTTTTGACAACCTCAACAATTAAAGCCAACCAACTGTTTTTAAAAGAAAAACGAAAACCGGCACACCTTCTGCTCTCTTCCTCGCAACGCTGATAAGGGCCAGCGTTCCACTTACAGAAGGAATTGCCGCCGTGGGGAAACTTGAAAACAACATCTATACCCTCCTGCTGATCGGATGCGCACTGGGCTCAAGTGTCTGCCTGCCTGTACAAGCTGACAACGGCATCATCATTATCAAACGTGATGTCCAACCACGCATGGCAACGCGTGCGCCGATAATTCCCGACCCTAGCCCCACGACCGCCAATGCCAACCCGTCCAAACACATCCTCAGTCAAACGAACGAATTGAGCGACGGCGACTTTGCCGGTGTCGCCAGTGGTGCAGGCATCTCCCGCCTGGTCACTCAAAACACCAACAACCTGGGCGGCAATATCGGCAACCAGACCCAGCTTTCCAACCTCCCCGCGGGACGTTCGGGAAATGCCGGCAACGGTATTGCCAACATGGTCAATTCAAGCGTCCAGCAAGGCCTGGGTGCTCTGAAAGTCATAACGGGAGACCGTTAAGATGAATCGTACGCTGCTGATTCTCGCCATGTTTTGCAGTGCATCGACCTTTGCCCAATCTCCCGTCATCAATAACGCCGAAATCGACGGCTCGGGCACGCAGTACCAGGGCAACCTCGCGGTCAACCAGGCCGCGGGCGATCTGCAGCAGCAGGCTAACGCCCGGGCCATCGCCGTTGGCCATGGAGCCAGCGCGACCACACAAATTCGCCAACGGCTGCGTACGGTGGTCGACCCCAGAATCGATGCCCATTCCAGCATTCAAGGCGACTCCTTCAGCCACGGCAACGGCGTACTGGGCGTCAACCAAAGCGCGGGCGCCAGCAACCAGCAAGCCAATGCCCTGCGGATAAGCATCAGCACACAGCCGCAAAGCATCGACGACAGCGTCCTCAGGCAACAGAACGTGGCGCTGATCACTAACTCCGATCCAACTGACTCTGCACCAGGCTATCGCCAGGTCGCTACCAGCGATCAGGCCTTCACCGGTAGCCGTGGGGTGATCCAGTTGAATCAGAGCGCCGGGGTGGGAAACCGAACGGCCAATACCCTGAGCGTACGGGTCACGGATTGACCCAAACAGGTAGGTACAACACTTAACCTAAAATAAGTACGGAGAACCACCATGAAACCTTCGATGGCAATAAAACCTCTGGTTTTTGCAATCGCTGCGGTCTTGGCTGTTGCTGCACAAGCTGGACAGAACGATCGGCGTGGTCACCATAATGGTGGTCACAACAATAACCACACTCCTCCTCCAACTTGGATCCAAACCGACGCGACTGCCAATGCGAACGACAGGCAGAGCAGCACCGGCAACCGCATCCTCAACGAAGGGACTCAGAACTCAGCCGAGATGAGCAGCTCTGGCGGAGGCTCGAGCGGCAACGTCGGCATCAACGTGGCAGCAGGCGCCGGCAACCAACAAGACAACGCGGCCGCCATCGCAAACGCTGGCTCCACCTCCAGTCTCGATAACAGCTTCGTGTTCGGCAATGCCGACGCCAGCGCTCGAGTCACGCAATACAGCAACAACAACAAGGTCTACAACTACGGCGTCACAAACTCTGCCGTGATGAGCGGATCGGCTGATGGCAGCAACGGCAACATGGGTATCAACATTGCTGGCGGCGACCTGAACCAACAGAAAAACACCATGGCAATTGCCAACTCCAACTCCCCGTTGGGTAACGCAAACGCCACCGCCTCTGCCAATCAAAGCGGTCCTGGCCTGACAGTGAATAACAACGCTGATCGGACCTACCGCGTGGATACGATTACCGTTACCAACACGGCCAGCGGTAGTTTCTCCAAAGATAAGTCGTTCGAGGCTAGCGGCAGTCAAAGCGCTTCTTCGAGCTGGGCCGCGGCCGGGGCCAAGAGCTCTGAATCTAGCGGTTCCCTCAGCATTGATGTAAGCGGTTCCAAAAGCAGCAATGCAAGCGGTTCCAACAGCAGTTCTGCGAGCGGTTCTAACAGCAGTGCTGCGAGCGGTACCAACAGCAGTACTGCAAGCGGTTCCAACAGCAGCAGTGCAAGCGGTTCTTCGAGTGCATCCTTGAACGCTTCCTTGGGCGCTACTCTGGACGCTGCTGCGGCGACTTCCAGTTCCACTACCTTCAATAATGGCAATGGCGATCGCACCCGCAGCAGGAGTTCCGACGCATCGCTTACCGCATCGCTTGACGCAACGCTTGACGTATCGGTAGACAGATCGTTCGACAGATCGCGCGATTCCTCGTTCGACAGATCTCGCGACTCCTCGTTCGACAGAACTCGCGACTCCTCGTACGACAAGTCTCACGAATCGTCGTACGACAAATCGCGCGATTCCTCGTTCGAAAAATCGTTCGACTCCTCGTTCGAAAAATCGAACGCCTCCTCGTTCGAAAAATCGGGCTCGAAATCGTCCGAATCTGAGTACGCAAAAGCGAAAAGCTACAGTGAAAGCAGCTCATATGATTTGAGCAACACCTACTCCTATCAAGTGCTGACTCCAACTGGCTGGGCAAACCCTGTGACCAACACTGCAACCCTGAGCGGTTCGGTGAATGGCGGCAGTGGCAACCTGGGCGTCAACGTGGCTGCCGGTGTGGGTAACCAACAAAGCAACTCGCTGTCCATTGCCAACCAGTCGTTCTAACTGCTGTCTCTGGAGGCCCCCTTATGGGGGCCTTTTTTCAACACAACCAGAAGGCATCCCACTATGCGCATTATCGCCTTGGCATTTTTGCTTTGCGTGGCCAGTGTGATCGAGGCTGCACAAATACCGCTTGCCGTCCTGCCGGGCGGCGCGGTGGTGTTCAAGCCGATCCAAAGCGTGCGTGAGCGCAAGTTTGCCGACCTGGTCCAACAGAAAACCGATTTCAGTTGCGGCGCAGCGGCGCTGGCGACGATATTGCGCCAGGCCTATTGGCTGGACGTGAACGAAGAACAAATCATCGAAGGCATGCTGTCACACTCCGATCAGGATCTTGTCCGCGTCCAGGGCTTTTCCATGCTCGACATGAAGCGCTACGTGGAAAGTATCGGCATGCGGGCCCGTGGTTACCGGGTAGCGCCCGAAACGTTGAGCGAGATCAGAATTCCGGTTGTGGTGCTCATGGATATCCGTGGCTACAAACATTTTGTGGTCATGCAAAGAGTTCAAAAGGGCTGGGTATATATCGGAGATCCGGTACTCGGTCATAAACGTTACAAAGTCGAAGACTTTGTAAAAGGCTGGAACGGCATCATCTTTGCCGTCATCGGCCAGGGCTACGACAAAACCAATGCGTTGCTCGACCCACCCCTGCCACTGACCGCCAAGAACCGCATCAACACCTTCAGCCCGGTGCAAGACGCAGAGTTGATGGATTTCGGATTCATCCAAAGCGACTTCTTCTAATAACAAGGGAGCACGACGCTCCGGGAGCATTCCAATGAAGACTCCAATCTGGCTGGCCGTGGTTTGCCTGGCCGCCAGCCTGCCGACCCAAGCACAGACGCTCAAACCCATTGAACTGAACGATCAGGAATTGGCAACCCTGCGAGGCCGCTATGTCATGCCGGGACGGATCGTCAGTTTCGGCATTGTCATGACCAGCACTTGGCAAAATGCCAACGGTGAAGTGATCGGGGCAACTTCCTCGATGCAAATTCAACAATCGACCATCAAGCCACAGTTCTATGTATCGATGATCGACGAAAAAGGTAATGGTTCGGCGAGTTCGCAAGGCACCGGTACCGTCACTGGCGGCGGCGGCCTCAACAGCGCCGAAGGCGTCACTCAAGTCGTGCGTGCTGCCGGCGACCATAACACTGCCTACAACAACGTTGATATCAACGTCACAAAGGCTAACCAAGCGCCAGCAACGCAACAGCAGGGCCAGGCACTGGCCGCAGGCTCGACGTTGGTCGGCACCAATGGCGCGGGCTCGCTGAGCATTTCCTCGACCGGTACGGGTGTGCAACTCAACATCGTGGCCAACAACAACCAGGGCAGTACCGTACAACGCCTGGCCCAGGGTGGGCTGATGCAGAACACCACTTTGCTCGGCGGTGGCAACCAGGTCCGCAACCTCACGTCCCTCAATGTCGTGCTGCGTGACAACGTGGCGACAGCCGGGTCGCTGAACGGCAACCTGGACCAGCTCAAAGGTCTTCGCACTCAAGGATTCTGATCTACGCTCAGTCTCATCATGAAGTCAGAAGGGACGGCTAACCCATGCACCGATCGTTAACGTTCAGAGCTATCGTTTGTTTGAGTAGCCTGGCCCCGGCGACACTGCTGTACGCAGCACCGGACCCCCAGGTCGAGATACTAAAACAAGAACTCATGGAGTTGAAACAGCGTTACGAAGCACAACAGAACGCGCTGATGGTACTCGAGCAACGCGTTCGCCAAGTCGAAGAAACACCTGCAACACCGGCTCCCAAACGCCTGACCAAATCCCCTGCCGAAACGACCAAGGGTGGCCAGACGGTGGCCGCCGGTGCGCCGGGAACCACAGGCAGTTCATACGGCCAATCGCTCAAGGATGATTCGGAGCCTGCGCAAAGCGTTTCCAACCTGTATGACGAAGCCAGCGGCTTCTTCGGTGGCGGCAGGTTCAGCTTCGAAACCGGCATGACCTACACGCACTACGATACCCGTGCGCTGACGCTCAATGGCTTTTTGGCGCTGGACTCGATTTTTCTCGGCAGCATCGATATCGACCGTATCAAGGCGGATAACTGGACCCTGGACCTGACCGCCCGCTACAACACGGGACAACGCTGGCAGTTCGACATTAACGTCCCCGTGGTTTATCGCGAATCAACGTATTCCTCCGGTGGCGCCGGTGGCGCTGGCCCAGTGACGTCGGACGCAACCGTTACCCGCGACCCGACCATCGGCGATGTGAACGTTGGCGTTGCTTACAAGTTTCTGGATGAGTCGGCCAACCTGCCCGATGCGGTCGTTACACTGCGCGTCAAGGCGCCGACCGGTAAGGATCCATACGGCATTAAGCTGGTCCAAGAGCCGAACAACGATAACCTCGCGATACCCGAGGACTTGCCTACTGGCAACGGTGTCTGGTCGATCACCCCGGGTATCTCCCTGGTCAAGACCTTCGACCCGGCCGTGCTGTTCGGCAGCCTGGCCTACACCTACAACATTGAAGACTCTTTCAGCGACATCAGCCCTCAGGTCAACTCCAAGGTGCCCGGTGACGTGAAACTGGGCAATTCCTGGCAGGTCGGCGCCGGCATTGCTTTCGCCTTGAACGAGAAGATGAGTATGTCGTTCTCGTTCACCGACCAGTTCGCCAGCAAGAGCAAGATCAAGCCGGACGGTGGTGATTGGCAATCGATTACCAACAGCGATTACAACTCGGCCAACTTCAACATCGGCATGACCCTGGCAGCAACCGATAACCTGACGATCGTTCCCAACCTGTCCATCGGTCTGACCGACGACTCGCCAGACTTTTCCTTCAGCCTGAAATTCCCGTACTACTTCTAATCCGGCCCCCACAAAAAACCCGCTTTTTCGGCGGGTTTTTTACTGTTGATAGCTCCAGGTTTTCAGAGCTTTTCCTTGCAGCTAACAACATGCAGCTCAACGTATCTGATGCTTGTGCAACAAACGGTAGAAGGTTGGCCTGGATATCCCCAGCACCTTGGCGGCGATGCTCAAATTATCGCTGTGGCGGTTAAGTACATCGCACAAGGCCTGGCGCTCTGCCCGGTGCTTGTAGTTTTCCAGCGTGCCCATCGGCGCGGCAACGGCCTGCTGGCTGATCAGCCCCAGGTCTCGCGCTTCGATCTGCCGGCCTTCGGCCAGTACCAACCCGCGACGTACCCGGTTGGCCAGCTCGCGCACATTGCCCGGCCAGTCATGCTTGCCCATGGCAATCAAGGCGTCTTCACTGAAACTGCGCGGACGGCGGCCGGTTTCATGGCTGTAGAAATGGGAAAAGTGGTTCGCCAGCATCGACAGATCGCCATTGCGCTCACGCAAGGGCGCGGTCGCGACCTGCAACACGTTCAGGCGGTAATACAGATCTTCGCGAAAGCGTTTCTTCTCGATCGCTGCCTCAAGATCGACATGGGTCGCGGCCAACACCCGCACATCCACGGGAATCGGCTGACTGCCGCCCACCCGCTCGATGTGCTTTTCCTGGAGGAAACGCAACAGGTTTGCCTGCAGCTCCAGGGGCAGATCACCGATTTCGTCGAGAAACAGCGTGCCGCCGTTAGCCGCTTCGATCCGCCCGACTTTGCGTTGATGGGCGCCAGTAAAGGCCCCCTTCTCGTGGCCAAACAGTTCGGACTGGATCAAGTGTTCGGGAATTGCGCCGCAATTGATCGCGACAAAGGGTTTGCTGTGACGTTGGGATTGTCGATGGAGCGTGCGGGCGACCAGTTCTTTACCGGTACCGCTTTCACCACGGATCAATACCGGAGACTCGGTGGGCGCCAGCTTGCTCAGCAACTTGCGCAGTTCGCGAATGGGTTTGCTGTCGCCAAGCAGCTCGTGTTCAGGTTGATCAATGTGAACCGTGCCCTGCCCACGCAAGCGTGCCATCCCGAATGCCCGGCCCAGCGTCACCTGAACCCGGGACACATCGAATGGCAAGGTATGGAAATCGAAAAACCATTCGCAGACAAAGTCCCCGACATTCTGCAATCGCAGGACTTCCTGGTTGAGTACGGCGATCCACTCGGTACCGCTACGGCTGATCAGCTCTTTGACGGCTTCCGGGCGTTCGAGGTGAAAAGGCTGCAAACGCAACAGGCCGACATCGCAGGTTTTGTCGGCAACGTTTTCCAGGGTGCAGCTGTCAACGTCCCAACCCACAGAGCGCAAAACCGGCAGCAGACGATGACAGTCGTCGCAAGGATCCACTACTAACAGACGTCGTAAGGCAGGCGCTTCGATCATGGCTGTTCCTTGGCGCCAAATTTATGAAATATTATTAAAAACAGTCGTTTGGCGGACCTGGCTGTAACGTTAGCAATAATTTGACGTGACCTTGTACCGTTTGACTATAGAGCGGTTGCGTTATTAGTTATAAGAAGCGACTTAGTTAGTTGCCTAACGAGTTCTTCCTTTCATTCAGCTTTCAAACCCTGTCCAAACCTTGAGCCAATGAAAGAAAGTTGATATTTCTTTTAATTGTATGTGACCCGCCCCCCGGTTGCGGGCATCAGTACAAGTAACCAGCCGAACGGTAAGCCCAACCGACGGCACATCACTTGATTGGGCATACAGAGAGAAAAACCCATGAACGCCCCGCTCCGCATCAACGAAGCTCTTTTGATTGCCGACCGCGCATTCCAACCGTTCCAATGCGTGGCCTGGGCCCCACAAGACGGCAATGGCGAACTCAGCCTGACCGTTATCGATCGCACCAACACCCGTAGCATCGGCCGTAAGCAGATCCCAAGCAGTGCCTATACCGATCCTGCGCAACTTGAATGCCTGCTTGAAGCGGCACGCGCGGAATTGAGCGAGGAAGGTTACAAACTCCAATCGTGGTCGATGCCACACTAAGCGTTTTGCGGGTTACCAAACGGTAACCCGCGCCCTCCCCCGATTAGTATTCGAACTTGCACGCGTCCAATTACTTGGCAGGCTTGTCAGTGGTTCGAAAAGACACTGTTCTGGCACACAGCGACCCTCCACCTGTTAGTTATGACAGTTGTGCATCCAGGCGTTCAGGGATTGAATGTTTCCTTATACAGTCGCCACCCAAACTCCCGGTTCAGGACGACTCGCAAGGAGCTGCGTGCATGTCAATCCAGACCGCGTTTGCATTACCGGCAACCCTGAACAACGCCGGCAAACTTGATACAACCTTTGCCTCGTCTGGCAAAACCCAGGTGTATTTCGCTGGCAGCCTCTCAAGCATGGCCAACGGGGTCGCGATTGATTCACGTGGCAGGCTGTTAGTCGCAGCGAAGGTAGGAACGCCAGGCGGTAGCCGCTTCGGCGTGGCACGCTTGCTCGAGGACGGCTCGGCGGATCTGGCATTCGGCAATCAAGGCAGCGTCATCGGGCAATTTCAACACGGCTTCGAGGCCATGGCCGGCAAAGTCCACGTACTGCCCGATGGGCACATTCTGGTAGCCGGCCTGCACTATGAAAATGCTCACCGGACACTGCCCGCCCTCGCCCTGTTTGATCAGCATGGTCGGCCGGCTCAATGGTTTGGCGACAATGGCCGCTGCGTCGTGCGTCTTCCGGGCGATCTTTCCCAAGGCGTGCGTGACACCTGGCTACCCCCCGGCGTACCGGGCGCAGAAGCCTGTGATGTCTGCGTGCAGGAGGATGGTCGAATCCTGCTGCAGGCCAATCATCACTTCGAACTGTCTGATCATGTCGGCATGCTGATACGCCTCAACATCGACGGCTCGCTGGACGACACCTTCAACGGTCGTGGCTTCGTGATTGTCAGGCACTTGTTGATGAACACCTGGCTCAGCAGCCTGATGGTGCAACGAGACGGCCGGATCCTGGTGGGCGGGTCGATCAACTTTCCTGAAGAAGGTCTGCTGGCCCGCTATCACACCGACGGCAGGCTCGACGATTGTTTCGCCGTGGATGGTTTCATGACCTTCAGGGCACGAGGGTATAGCGCTCAGGTCACCCAGATAGTCCAACAGGAAAATGGCGATCTGCGGTGTTTTGGCAGCAGCCGCGACCCGATGCATTGCCTGGCACTGAAAGTACACAGCAATGGCCGCCCGGACATTCATTGCAATGGAGGCCAGGCCCAACTGCTGGAAATCGGTCACAGTGGTTGCCAGTGGACCGACGCAAAGGCACTGCCGGACGGCTGCGTGGTGACGGTCGGAGCCACGATCGGCGGTGTCGAGGCGGATTTCATTCTGGCGCGGCATCTGCCCGACGGGCAACTCGATCGCAGCTTCGGCAATGGCGCCGGCTGGGTTCGCACCCGCCTTGGCCGCAGCCTGGATACCGCGACTTCAGTGGTCATGCAGGCCAATGGAAACATCGTCGTCGCAGGCTATTCACTGGACGGCAACTATCGAGCGATCGTCGCACGCTATCTGGGGTAAGCCTGCACAGTTTTCCTACACTTGATCTTCCCTTCCGCTTACGGCAAGTTGCGCGCTTCTTAATACAAGGAGTAGCCGATGCCCGGTTCAATGGCTCAGGCGTTCACGCACAATTTTCTCGGGCATTCACCCCGCTGGTACAAGGCAAGCATTGTCGGTTTCCTGATTCTCAACGCATTGGTGTTGTGGACCGTCGGCCCCGTGGTGGCCGGTTGGCTGCTGGTGCTGGAATTCATCTTCACCCTGGCCATGGCGCTCAAGTGTTATCCGTTGATGCCCGGCGGCCTGCTGTTGATCGAAGCGCTGTTGCTGAAAATGACTACGCCCCAGGCACTCTACGACGAGCTGGTGCACAACTTCCCGGTGATCCTGCTGCTGATGTTCATGGTGGCCGGTATCTACTTCATGAAAGACCTGCTGCTGTTTCTGTTCTCACGGCTGCTGCTCGGGATTCGCTCCAAGGCGCTGCTGGCGTTAATGTTCTGCTTCCTGTCGGCGTTTCTGTCGGCGTTTCTCGATGCCTTGACCGTGACCGCCGTGATCATCAGTGCAGCCGTCGGGTTTTACTCGGTGTATCACCGCGTCGCCTCCGGCAACGATCCGCGTCAGGACAGCGAGTTTGGCGATGACCAGCACCTGCCCACCCTCCATCACGCCGACCTCGAACAATTCCGCGCCTTTCTGCGCAGTCTGCTGATGCACGGTGCCGTGGGTACCGCACTGGGCGGTGTTTGCACATTGGTCGGTGAACCGCAGAACCTGCTGATCGGCCACGAGATGGGCTGGCACTTCTCTGAGTTCTTTCTGAAAGTCGCCCCGGTTTCATTGCCGGTCTTGGTGGCAGGCCTGGTGACCTGCGTCCTGCTGGAGAAGCTTCGTTGGTTCGGTTACGGCACGCTGTTACCGGACAACGTGCGTGCGGTTCTGGCCAATTACGCTGCAGAAGACAATGCCGAACGCACCTCGCGCCAACGTGCAGCGCTCATCGTGCAGGGATTGGCAGCGCTGATTCTGATTGCGGGGTTGGCGTTCCATATTGCTGAGGTCGGCCTGATCGGCTTGATGGTGATCGTGCTGATCACCGCATTCACTGGCATCACCGACGAGCACCGTATTGGCAACGCGTTCAAGGACGCCATGCCGTTCACAGCGCTGCTGGTGGTGTTTTTCGCGGTGGTGGCGGTGATTCACGATCAGCAACTGTTCACGCCTTTGATCCAGTGGGTGCTGGCGCTGCCAGCGCATCAACAACCGGGCATGCTGTTTATTGCCAACGGTTTGCTGTCGGCCATCAGCGATAACGTGTTCGTCGCGACCATTTACATCACCGAAGTCAAACAGGCCTTCATCTCTGGCCACATGAGCCGTGAGCATTTCGAGACGCTGGCGATTGCGATCAACACCGGCACCAACCTACCGAGCGTGGCGACGCCCAATGGTCAGGCTGCGTTTCTGTTCCTGCTGACCTCGGCGATTGCACCGCTGATACGACTGTCGTACGGGCGGATGGTGTGGATGGCGTTGCCGTACACCGTGGTGATGGGGGTTCTTGGCTGGTATGCAGTGAGTTTCTGGCTGTAACACCAATCAACCTGTAGGAGCTGTCGAGTGCAACGAGGCTGCGATCTTTTGATGTTGCTTTTACAAGCGAAGATCAAAAGATCGCAGCCTCGTTGCACTCGACAGCTCCTACAGGGGTTTCAGCGTTTCAGGATGTAGCGCTCGATTGCCTGGGCTGCACCGTCCTCGGTATTGGCGCCCGTCACCACGTCCGCCTGACGCTTCACCGCCTCTTCCGCCTGTCCCATGGCGATCGACAAGCCTGCGCGGTGAAACATCGCCGGGTCGTTGCCGCCATCGCCCAGCGCCGCGGTCTGCTCCAGCGGTACACCGAGGAACTCGGCCAGTGTCGCCAGCGCTGCCCCCTTGTTGGCTTGCATCGCGGTCACGTCCAGATAAATCGGCTGTGAACGGGAGACCTGTGCCTGGCCTTCCACTTTGGGCAGCAGGAGCGCTTCCAGCTCAATCAACAACTGCGTGTTGTTGCTGGTGGCGACGATCTTGTCGATGCGTTCCAGATACGGCTCAAAACTCTCGACCACGACTGGCGGATAACCCAGGCCGTGCTGTTCACGAGGCACCATTGGGCCGTTCGGGTCTTTCAGCAACCAGTCGCCACCACTGAACACCCAGATTTCGATGTCCGGCCGGTCGGCAAACAGCGCCAATGCCGTCAGCGCCGCCGTCGCCGGCAAGTAATGTGCGACCAGCAAACTGCCATCCGGGTTGACGATAGTGCCGCCATTGAAGGCTGCCGTTGGCAGGTCGACGCCCAAGGCTTCAATCTGCTGCAACATGGCTTTGGGTGGACGGCCGGTGGCCAGGCTGAACAACACGCCCGCCTCGCGCAAGGAACGGACCGCTGAGAGGGTGCGTTGGCTGAGGCTGTGATCGGGCAGTAGCAAGGTGCCGTCCATGTCGCTGAGCAGAAAACGGATGGGTTGTGGCGTTGTATCACTCATCCGAGGCCGTGCCAGACGCGACCGTCGCGGGTCAGCAGATCTTCTGCAGCCTGCGGGCCGTCTTCGCCAGCGGCATAGCTCTGCACGCTCGCGTCCTGCTGCCAGGCATCAAGGAAAGGCTGCACGGCGCGCCAGCCGTTCTCGATGTTGTCGGCGCGCTGGAACAGCGTCTGATCGCCGGTCAGGCAATCGTAGATCAGGGTTTCATAGCCGGTGGACGGCTGCATTTCAAAGAAATCCTTGTAGGCAAAGCCCAGTTCGATATTGGCCATTTTCAAGGCCGGGCCGGGCCGTTTGGCCAGCAGGTCGAACCACATGCCTTCGTTGGGTTGAATCTGGATTCGCAGATAGGTCGGCTGCAACTCATCGACCTCGGTATCGCGGAACTGCGCATACGGCGCCGGTTTGAAGCAGATGACAATCTCGGTGTCGCGCACGCTCATGCGCTTGCCGGTGCGCAGGTAAAACGGCACGCCGACCCAGCGCCAGTTGTCGATCATGACTTTCAGCGCGACGTAGGTTTCGGTGTTGCTGTCGGGCGCCACGTTGTTTTCCTGGCGATAACCCGGCAACTCTTTGCCGTCGACTTCACCAGCCGCGTATTGGCCGCGTACTGAATTGGCCAGCGCTTCCTCGACTGTCCAGGGGCGAATCGCACCGACCACCTTGGCTTTCTCGCCGCGTACCGCATCGGCGCCAAAGGCGGCCGGCGGCTCCATCGCAACCATCGCCAGCAATTGGAACAGGTGATTGGGCACCATGTCCCGCAGGGCGCCGGTGTGTTCATAAAAACTGCCACGGGTTTCCACGCCGACGGTTTCGGCGGCGGTGATTTGTACGTGGTCGATGTAGTGATTGTTCCAGAACGCTTCGAACAGGCTGTTGGAAAACCGGCTGATCAAAATGTTCTGCACGGTTTCCTTGCCCAGATAGTGATCGATCCGGTAGATCTGGTTTTCCGTCATCACTTTGAGCAAGCAAGCGTTCAAGGCTTCGGCAGTATGCAGATCGGAACCGAAGGGTTTTTCGATCACCACCCTTCTGAACGCTTCTGGCGACTCTTGCAGCAAGCCGGCGGCGCCGAGACGACGCACCACTTCGCTGAAGAAACGTGGCGCGGTGGCCAGGTAGAAGACGGCGTTGCCAGTGCCGCTGGCGGCGATTTTCGCCGCCAGGGCTTGATAGGTGCTGTCGTCCAGGAAGTCGCCCTGGACGTAGCTGATGCCTTTGGCCAACTTGGCCCACAAGTCCGGGTCAAGGGCTTGATCGCCCTTGCCGACCTTGGCGGCCACTTCGGCCCGAATGAAGTCTTCGAGTTTTTTCGCAAAGGCTTCGTCGGTAATGGCGTTGTGGTCAACGCCGATGATCCGCAGTCCATCCCCAAGCAGACCGTCACGACTCAGGTTGTACAGCGCCGGCATCAGCAGACGCTTGACCAGATCTCCATGGGCACCGAATAGAAACAGCGTGGTCGGTGGTGCGGGTTCTGCCTTGGATTTATTGCGGATCAAGCGAGTCATTTTTTCGCAGTCTCCACATGGCCGCCGAAGCCGAAGCGCTGGGCCGAGAGAATCTTGTCGCCAAAGGTGCCTTGCCCGCGCGAACGGTAGCGGGAGAACAGCGAGTTCGACAGCACCGGTACAGGCACCGATTGCTCCATGGCGGCTTCGATGGTCCAGCGACCTTCACCACTGTCAGCCACTTCACCTGTGTAACCGTCGAGTTTCGGATCGCTGGCCAGCGCGTCGGCGGTCAGGTCGAGCAACCAGGACGACACCACGCTGCCGCGACGCCAGACTTCGGCGATGTCGGCTACGTTCAGGTCGAAACGCTGGTCTTCCGGCAAGTTGGTACTGGCCTTGGTCTTGAGGATGTCGAAGCCTTCGGCGAAGGCCTGCATCATTCCGTATTCGATGCCGTTGTGGATCATTTTCACGAAATGGCCCGAACCGGCCGGGCCTGCGTGGATGTAACCGCGCTCGGCACGATCGTCTTCGGACTTGCGGTCCTTGGTCCGAGGAATGTCGCCCAGGCCCGGTGCAAGGCTCTCGAACAGCGGATCAAGGCGTTTAACCACCTCGGCTTCGCCGCCGATCATCATGCAGTAGCCCCGCTCCAGGCCCCAGACGCCGCCGGAGGTGCCGACGTCGACGTAGTGCAGGCCTTTTTCCGAGAGGGTTTTCGCCCGGCGGATGTCGTCCTTATAGAAGGTGTTGCCGCCGTCGATGATGGTATCGCCAGCTTCGAGCAAGGTGCTCAGGGTGTCGATGGTGTCTTCGGTCGGTGCGCCGGCCGGCAGCATGACCCACACCGCACGTGGCTTGGCCAGGCCAGCGACCAGCGCCAGCAGGTCGATGACGCCAGAGGCGCCTTCTGCGGCCAGGGTGTCGACAAAGGCGGTATTGCGGTCGTAAACAACGGTGGTATGCCCGTTGAGCATCAGGCGCCGCGCAATATTGCCGCCCATGCGGCCCAGTCCAATAATCCCGAGTTGCATGTGCTGATGCTCCCTACTACAAATAATGTGTGTCAAAGGTTTATAGCCCAACGCGACTCATTCGACTTAGTCCAGCGTCGGGGCACATAGTTTCCGGGCATTGTGCCCGATCCAGATTGATAACGTCGGTAATCGCGCCGAAGACACAACGACCATGAAAAATAAAAAAGTTCCCTTCCGGGACAAAAGAAATCAAAATCAGCGCCGATAGTAAGTCAGCACCCGATTTCGGGGCAGGTTTACAGTTGAGGCAGCCATTTGCGAGGTGAGCAATGGGCACAGTACACGCAGCACGGCCAGCACAAACCCTTTACGTCACGATCCGTCGCGATGAATTACGCCAGTTGAAAGACGAGCGCGACCAGTTGAAGCAGGAGCTCGCGCAATTGCGCTTGTTGACACAAAGCAATCAGGCCCAGCCTTTGCCCGTCACCCACCGTGTGCCTCACGCCTGATCCCCTCGCTTGATTCGGAAGCAGCCCACTGCTGTTTCCGACCTGCCATCCCGCCTTTGACAAACCCGGCAACTCACGAAGTTTTCACATCCGATTGTTGATACTCCGGCGCCTTATGGCCGTTCGGTATCCGCGCGGCGCCCGTTCGTCGGTGACATTGATGCCCCGGCGGGGAAGTGATTATTGGCTGGAGCGCTGAATGGCTTTGTTTAAACGCAGCAGTACGTCTGCGAAAGGTTTCGACTGGACAGGATTTCTCTGGCTGTTCCTGTTCTTCTGGTATTTTTCCGGCATTACCCAACTGCTGATCCAACTGACAGGCACCTCCGGTTTTACCGGGTTCCGCCAGGCCTTTGTGATGAGCGCCATCTGGCTTGCGCCGATGCTGCTGTTCCCCAAACAAACACGTGTCATGGCTGCACTGATCGGTGTGGTGCTGTGGGCCTGCTCAATGGCCAGCCTGGGTTACTTCTTCATCTATCAGCAGGAGTTTTCCCAAAGCGTCATCTTCATTATGTTCGAGTCGAACATCTCCGAAGCCGGCGAGTACATGACACAGTACTTTGCCTGGTGGATGGTGGCGGCATTCCTCGCTCACACCGCTTTCGCTTACTTCCTCTGGACTCGCTTGCGCCCGGTGTACATGCCTCGTGGCCGGGCGCTGGTGGCTGCAACGGCGATTGTGGTCGCCGTCGTCGGTTACCCACTGATCAAGCAAACCGCGCGCACCGGCAGTCTTGCCGGCGGTTTCGAGAAATTCGAATCCCGCATCGAGCCCGCGGTGCCTTGGCAGATGGCCGTAGCCTATCATCGCTACCTCGATACCCTGGCCGGTATGCAAGACATGCTCAATAGCGCCAGCAAGATCCCTCCCCTGCACAATCTCAAAGATTCGGCGGCCAATCAGCCGGCAACCCTGGTGCTGGTGATCGGTGAGTCCACCAACCGTCAGCGCATGAGCCTGTACGGCTACCCTCGGGAAACCACCCCGGAGCTCGACAAGCTCAAGGATCAACTGGCGGTCTTCGATAACGTCATCACTCCGCGCCCTTACACCATCGAGGCGTTGCAGCAGGTTCTGACCTTCGCCGACGAAGAAAACCCGGACCTGTATCTGTCGACTCCGTCGCTGGTCAGCATGATGAAACAGGCAGGCTACAAGACCTTCTGGATCACCAACCAGCAGACCATGACCAAGCGCAACACCATGCTGACGACCTTCTCCGAGCAGGCTGACGAGCAGGTGTACCTGAACAACAACCGCAACCAGAATGCCGCCCAGTACGATGGCGACGTGATCGAGCCGTTCAACAAGGCCTTGGCAGACGCTGCGCCGCGCAAGCTGATCGTCGTGCATTTGCTTGGCACGCACATGAGCTACCAATACCGTTATCCGTCGTCCTTCGATAAGTTCAAGGACCGCAAAGGCGTTCCGGACGGTGTGCGCGATGATCAGGTGCCAACGTACAACAGCTATGACAACGCGGTCCTGTACAACGACTTCGTGGTCTCGAGCCTGATCAAGGACTACGCCAAGTCTGATCCGAACGGGTTCCTGATGTACCTCTCCGACCACGGTGAAGACGTTTTCGACTCGCCTGGCCACAGCACCCTTGGGCGCAACGAAAGCAAACCGACGGCGCCGATGTACACCATTCCGTTCATGGCCTGGGCCTCGCCGAAATGGCGCGAAAACCATGACTGGAGCTTTGCCGGTGATCTGGGGCGGCCTTACAGCAGCTCGCACCTGATCCATACCTGGGCTGATCTGGCGGGTCTGAGCTTCGATGAACTGGATCGCAGCAAGAGCCTGGTCAGCGACAGTTTCAAGCCACGGCCATTGATGATCGGCAATCCTTATGAGCGCGAGCAAAAGGCATTGATCGACTTCAGCCTGATGAAACCCAAGGCGCTGCCAGGCGCCCCGGAAGTCGTTCAGAAGTAATCCTTTCAGGGGCCGGTTCCGGCCCCTTTTTCACTGCGCCAATGGCGCGATTGCGTTGTCCAAAACATTTACAAATAACAATAATTCTCGTTAATCGCTAAATCCCTTCTTCCCTCTTCGTCTTTGAACAAACGGAATTTTTTCCCTCGAAGACAAGGAGTCGGCTGCGATGTTCGCGCCTATCACCCGTTCCATGACCTTTACCCTGGGCCTGTGCAGTGCCGCCCTGTGCCCCGATCTACTGGCCGAAACCAGCCCTGATCAAGAACCCGGCCGCACCCTCGAACTGGGCGCCACCAATGTGACCGCCCAAGGTTTGGGCAGTACCACCGAAAACACCGAGTCGTACACCACCGGTGCCATGAGTACCGCCACGCGCTTGAACCTGTCGATCAAGGAAACGCCGCAATCGGTGTCCGTGGTCACGCGCCAGCAAATGGACGATTTCAAACTCGGTACGCTTTCCGAAGCCATGGGCCAGACCACCGGCGTGGTGGTTCAGCACAACGATTCGGATCGGGTCAGTTATTCGTCCCGGGGTTACACGATCAGAAATTTCCAGGTCGATGGCATGCTGAACACCTTCAGCTACATGAAGTCCGACTCGGACACCATCATCTACGACCGCATCGAAGTGGTTCGTGGCGCGACCGGCCTGACCACGGGCGCGGGCGATCCTTCGGCCACCATCAACATGGTGCGCAAACGGCCAACGGCGCAGTGGGAAGTCCAGACCGGTGTCAGCGGTGGTAGTTATGACGACTACTACAGCTATCTGGATGTCGGAGGTCCATTGGCTTTCGACGGACGCTTGCGCGGACGCAGCGTGCTGGCCTATCGCGACAGCCATTCGTACAGGGACAAATATCAGCAGCAACGGGAAGTCGGCTACGGGATTCTTGAAGCCGATTTGACCGATGACACCGTATTGGCCGTGGGTTACGACTATCAGAACAAACACGTCCAGGGCTCCTCCTATGGCACCACGCCCTATTGGAACTCTGACGGAGGCAAAGCGAACCTGGGACGCTCCACCAACATGGCCACGTCCTGGAGTTCCTGGCCGTTAAAGGACAAGACAGCGTTCGCCACTCTGGACCAACAACTGGGCGCCGGCTGGCACTTCAAAGCGGCCTACACGCACCGCGAAAGCGATACGGACGGCAAGTTGTATTACGGCGGTGGCGGCTTCCCGAATGAGGACCGCAGTGGCATGAGCGCCTACTTGGGCCACATGCTCGGGACGCAGAAAATGAAGGCTTACGACTTTAACGTGGCGGGCTCCTACTCGCTGTTCGGGCGGGAACACGAAATGATGTTCGGGTATGGCGAAGCCGAACGCAGTGAAGAAAGCCCCTATCTGGTTGAGGGCGCGCAGCCGTCGGGTTACTTGAACATCCCCGACTGGAAGTACATGGGCGGCATCGCCAAGTATTCCGACACCGTCACCCACCTTTCAGGTTCAAAAAACAATACCCGCCAGAAGGCTGGCTATCTGGCCACTCGCCTGAGCGTGACGGATGACCTGCACGCTGTGCTCGGCAGTCGTTATGGCAGTTGGAAAGCGTCGAGCAGGACCAACAGCTACGACGACAACCTGCAGCTGAGCAGCGTCGATGCTACCCGCCAGCAACACAACGACATCTGGACGCCTTACGCCGGCCTGCTTTACGACCTCACGCCCGAATACACCGTGTATGTCAGCTATACCGACATTTTCAATCCGCAGTCCAACCGCGACAGCAATCGCAAATACCTCGAGCCGGTGGTGGGCAGCAACTATGAACTGGGACTCAAGGGCAGCCTGCTTGAAGAACGTCTGAACCTCGCCACCGCGCTGTTCTGGAGCAAACAGGACAACGTTGCCGAACGCGACGATTCGGTGCCACCGGACCCGGTGACCGGTGAGGAGTTCTTCAAATCAGGCGGTAAAGGCAACAAGGTTCAGGGCTTCGAAGCCGAGGTCTCGGGCGAGGTCATGGCCGGCTGGAACATGACGGCCGGTTACACCTATACCCACTCCGCCAATGGCGAGAAGAAACGCGCCAATACCAACCAGCCGCTGAATATGTTCCGGCTCTCCACGGCCTATCACCTGCCCGGCGACTGGCAGGCACTCACCGTGGGTGGCGCGGTGAACTGGCAGAGCGACGTCTTTGGCAACTCCAAACGCCCGGTCGGGCGCAACGCCGATGGCACGCTGATCACCGAAAGCGCGAAGATCCGGCAGGAGGCCTACACCGTGGTCAAACTGATGTCACGTTATGAGTTCGACAAGCACCTGTCCGCCTCGCTGAACGTCGATAACCTGTTCGACAAGAAGTATTACGACAACGTCGGGTTCTATAACGGTGTGTTCTGGGGTGACCCGCGCACGGTGACCCTGAGCCTGGACTGGAAGCTCTAGGCGCAGGTAATTCCCATTTAACGGAATCGGCGGATAATGTCCCTTCGACATTGCTTCATGGACGAAAGGACCCGACAACTCGTAGTGGGGCACACCATGAAACGTACAACCATGATCCTCGCCGGCCTGATGATGTTCAGTTCAACAGCTGCATTTGCCGAAGGTGGCGCTGAACGCATGCGGTATTACTTTGAGAGCCTGCGGCTCAGCCAAGAGGCGAATCAAAGTAACGCCAGCAACACCACTGAAATCAGAGTTCCTGACGATCAAACCGCGCAAGTGACAGAGCACTACAAACCGTAACGACAAAGGGCGTCCTGATGGACGCCCTTTTTCTTTGCTCGTAATACCTTAAAGCGCCTTGGTCCAGAACAGCATCCGACCGTGCGCCGGGTCGAACATGCCTGCGGCAAAACCAAACTTGCCATAGGAAGCCTGGGCGACAGCATTACCTTCCAGCACCTCCAGTGTGATTTTGCAGCAGCCGCGCTGGCGGGCGATGTCCTCGACCTTTTGCAGCATCTTCTGGCTCAACCCCAAGCCGCGAAACTTCTTCACCACCATCACATCGTGCACGTTGACCAACGGTCGACAGGCGAAGGTCGAAAAACCTTCAAAGCAATTGACCAGCCCGGCCGGCTCGCCACCGACGAAGGCCAGAACGCTGAAAGCGTGGGGACGTTTGGCCAGTTCCGCCGGCAGTTGCTTCAACAAGTCGGCGGGCAACGAGTGGCCGCCGCCCATCGGGTCTTCGGCGTAAGCATTCAGCACCAGCCCAATAGCCTCGGCATGCACCGAATTGGTGTAACTGGCCTGAAGCACAAGAATTTCTGCGGATTCCATTTCCACCCTCGTTCACACATTAAGTTGCCCCAGTGCATCTCGCACTGAAGGGCCGACCGACAATATCGCGGGCACAGCCGTGTCGACAACCCGATCCTGCTGTAATTTTTCGCTCAAGCGCCCCAGATCAGCGCCTCGGTCCACCCCAGCTCGGCAAAATCCTCAGCCCTCAAGCCTGACTCCCCGGCACAGAAAAACTCGTCCAGTTGCGGCGGTTTGACCGAGGTACCACTGAGCATGGCGTGAACCTGCCCGCGATGATGAATCTGGTGCTCGAACAGATGGGAGAGCATGCGTACGCGGCTCTCATGTTGCGGCGTGTCCCGGGCGATGGTCACGATCTTGCCGAGGTCGGCGTCGCGCATTTGCTCGCAATAGGCGATCAGTCGAAGGTCCACCAGCGCTTGTTCGCGCTTGAGGTCTACTGCGTGCGTAAACGGCTCGTCCTGATTGAAAAACACATAGCATTCAGGATGCGGGTCATCGCCGCGCAACTCCCGCTCCAGTGCATCCAGGTAAAACCAGTCGCAGGTCAGGATGTGATTGAGGGTGGCGCGCAGACTTGGAAAGAAACTGACCCGCGGTGCCGCCAGATCGGCCGGGCTCAACTGGCTCCAGGCCTTGGCGAGTCGATGATTGGCCCAGGCGTTTTGATAGGCCATGGTCAGCAAATGGTGCGACAAAGGCTGATTCATGTTCGCGGCTCCTTGTTCAAGCTTCGGCGAAACGTTGCAGCTGCATTTCCTGTAAACGGCTGAGTGTGCGGCGGAACGGAAACTCCAGATAACCTTCGGTGTACAACGATTCCATGGGCACCTGCGCTTCGAGGCACAGCGACACCTTGCGGTCGTAGCACTCGTCCACCAGGGCGATGAAACGCCGTACACCGTCGTCATGCACCGACAATTGCGGCAACTCGCGATCGCCCGCCACCACCCGTTCGACGCCGTCTTCAGTGCCTCGGGCGATGCGCCCTTCGCGCTTTTGCGCGCTGAGGTTGGGCACGTCACTCAACAGAATAGCGCTGAAGGTGTCGCACAGGGCGATGAAATCCATGGCGGCAAAAGGCTGTTCACAGAGGTCGGCGTAACGAGTCCAGAGTACGGTTGGACTGGCCTGCACGACATTGAGTGAGCGGTAGCCCACCTTGATCGGGTCACTGGACACCGACTGGCCGAAGGTCAATGCCTCGAACACTTCCCCCAGAGCGCTGGGTTGTCCCGGTGCCGCCACCCAGTAACGTTGCAAACCTTTGCCTGGGTGCAGGCGATGATCTTCGCCGCCATCCACCGCAATCACCTGCATGTGCTGCTTGATGGCTTCGATGGCAGGCACGAACCGGTCGCGGTTGAAGCCATCAGCGTACAGCTGATCCGGAGGCTGATTGGAGGTGCAGACCACCACCACGCCCTGCTCGAACATCACCTGAAATAAACGCCCGAGAATGATGGCGTCGCCAATGTCGTTGACGAACAGTTCGTCAAAGCACAGGACCCGCACTTCCTCGCTCAGTTCGCGAGCCAGCGCCTTCAACGGGTCGGCGGTGCCGGTCAGCTGAAACGAACGCTGATGCACCCAGCCCATAAAGTGGTGAAAGTGTTGGCGGCGGGCCGGGACCTTCAGGCTTTGGTAAAACTGGTCCATCAACCAGGTCTTGCCGCGCCCGACCGGGCCCCAGAGGTACACGCCAGTGATCGGCGTGCGCCCTTCATGCAGCGCTTCGTAGCATTTCTGTAGCGCCCACACGGCATGTTCCTGGGCTTCGTCCTGGACGAAGCCCTTCTGTTCGATGGCGTGTTGCCAGGCGCTTAAGGGGGAGTCGACATTCATGCGCGGCAGTATGCCACGTGGTCTGGTTAGAGCGAGATGTCTAGCCGGGCGATCTTGCCCTGTTCATTCAGGCGAAACATGTAGCGCAATTCCAGAGGGCTGCCGGGAAACGTTCCGGAGATCAGGTTATGCACCAGCACCTTGCCGGTGCGCAATTGCACGTCGAGCACTTCGACCCGTGGCTGGTAACGCTGGGCGGTGTCTTGCATCCATTGCGCGATGGCCTGGGTGCCGACCTGGTGCTGGCCTTCATCGAACACGTTGGCATCCTCAGCGAAAAAACTGGCGACCCGCGAGGTGTCGCGGGCATTGGCGGCAGCAATGTAGGCGACGATGGCGGGTGCCAGTGAAGAGGCGGGAGTGGACATGGTTACGGCTCCTTGTTTGTTGATTCTGGAGCCATGCTAAAACAAGCCTGTGTCAGTTCTTGTCAGGAGTGAAACGCCCGGATTCATCCAGTTGCATCTGCTTGCGCCAGGTGCGCAGCAGGTCGCTGCGTCGCCCCGGATAACGCTCGCCCTGCTCGCTGGCGGCCGAGATCCGGTCGGTGCGAAAGGTGCGATAGGCGCTGCGCAATTCACACCAGGCGACGATGATTCTCACCTCGTTCAGAAACCCAAGGGCCAGCGGCCAGATCAGCCGCTGGCTCGGCACCTGATGGGCGTCCGCATAATCAATGTGCAGCTTGGCCTGATCGCGGATGGCCTGGCGAAACACATTCAGTGGCACGGCGTTGGGCGCAAAACCATAACCGGGAGGCCCCGGCAACACCGTCGGGTTGCGTAATGCGTCCAGCGCTTCAGGCGCCAATACCGCCGCAATCTTGGCCAGCGCATCCGCCGCAGCCTTGCTCAACACCTCATCCCCGCGTTGATCCACATAGCGCAACCCCAGCACGATGGCTTCGGTTTCATCGGCGTTGAGCATCAACGGCGGCAGAAACAAACCGCTGCGCAGCACGTAACCGATCCCCGCTTCGCCGTAGATTGGCGCGCCAAGCGCGGTGAGCTCAGCGATGTCGCGGTATAGCGTGCGCTCGGAAATATCCAGTTCGCCGGCAAGCGTCGCCGCGGTCACCGGACGACTTTTGCCGCGCAGCACTTGCAACAAGGTCAATAAACGAGTGGTACGCGACACGATCGGCAGGCTCTGTCCGTAAAGTTGTCGGAGCTTAGCAGACGACCCTGTCAGAAAGTGGCAGTAGCAATGAGGCCGCTGGTCGCCCCTTCTCGTGTGAATGGAAAAGGACCTTGACGCCCCATATTACTCACATCATATTAAATACATGTTGTTAGACATCTATATATAACCCCAACGTCTTTCCCTTCAGGAGTCATCCCATGCACTACAAAGTCTTCGGCCGCAAAACCGGCTTGCGGGTCTCGGAACTGGCGCTGGGCGCCGGTAACTTCGGCACCGGCTGGGGCCATGGCGCCGAGCGCGACGAAGCCAAACGCATCTTTGATGGCTACCTGGAGGCCGGCGGCAATTTCATCGACACCGCCAACGGCTATCAGGCAGGCCAGTCGGAAGCCATGCTCGGCGAGTTCATCGCAGCGGAACGGGATCGCTTGGTCATCGCCACCAAATACACCCTGGGGACAACGCCGGCTGCGGGCATTTCCCACACCGGCAACAATCGCAAGAACATGGTGCGTGCCGTGGAAGAAAGCCTGAAACGACTCAACACCGACCACATCGACCTGTTCTGGGCCCACATGAGCGATGGCGTGACGCCGATGGAAGAGATCCTGCGCGGTTTCGACGATCTGGTGCGCGCCGGCAAAATTCATTACGCCGGGTTGTCGAACTTCCCGGCGTGGCGCATCGCTCGGGCCGATTTGCTGGCTGAGGTTCGTGGTTTCTCACCGATTGCGGCGATTCAGGTGGAATACAGCCTCGCCGAACGCACCGCCGAACGTGAACAGCTCCCGATGGCCGAAGCCTTGGGCCTGGCCGCTACATTATGGTCGCCGTTGGGTGGCGGGTTCCTCACCGGCAAGTACCGCACCAACGATGGCGACAACCGCGCCGCCAAACTCGGCATGCTGATCCACGCCGAGAAAAGCGCCCGTGAAACCGCCCTGCTCGACACCTTGCTGGCCGTCGCCGCAGAACTGGGCGCCAGCCCGACGCACGTGGCCATTGCCTGGCTGCGGGAAAAAGCCAAGCGTTCGACCACGGCACTGATTCCGATTCTCGGCTCACGCACACGTGAGCAACTGGATGCGACCTTGGGGGCGTTGAATGTGCAATTGAGTGCTGATCAACTGTCGCGGCTTGATGGGGTCAGCGTTGTGGCGATGGGCGTGCCCCATGAATCTATTGCCGGTTCGACGGCGCGATTTACCGGGGCTGAAACCCTGGATCTTCCAATCATTCCAGTGGCCTGACACAGATCGAAATGTGGGAGCGGCGGTGCGGCGATCCGACTTGCTCGCGAAAGCGGACTGACATTCAGCTTAAATGTTGAATGTTATGTCCCCTTCGCGAGCAAGCCCGCTCCCACATTTTTCTTGTGTGTTACCGGTCGACCTTATGTTTAGCCGCATACAAACACAGCATTTCCATCGCCAACGTCGCCGCCGCCAGTGAGGTAATGTCCGCACTGTCGTAGGCCGGCGCCACTTCCACGACGTCCATTCCCACCAGATTAATCCCCCGCAAGCCGCCCAGGATTTCCAGCGCCTGCACCGTGCTCAGGCCACCGCACACCGGCGTTCCGGTGCCCGGAGCAAAGGCCGGATCGAGGCAGTCGATGTCAAACGTAAGGTACACAGGGTTATCACCAACCCGCGCCCGAATGGCCTCGACGATCGCATCAACGCCACGTCGATGCACTTGCCGCGCATCCAGCACCTGAAAGCCCTGATGATCGTCATTGGTGGTGCGCAACCCAATCTGTACCGAACGCGACGGATCCACCAACCCTTCCTTGGCCGCGTGCCAGAACATCGTGCCGTGATCGACGCGCTTGCCATCTTCGTCCGGCCAGGTGTCGCTGTGGGCGTCGAAGTGGATCAACGACAGCGGACCATGTTTACGCGCATGGGCCTTGAGCAGCGGATACGTGATGAAGTGATCCCCGCCGAACGTCAGCATCGCGCTACCGGCGTTGAGAATGTGTTCGGCATGGGCTTCGATGCTTTCCGGCACCGACTGCGGTGTGCCGTAATCGAAGTCGCAATCGCCGTAGTCGATGACCGCCAGATGGTCGAACGGATCGAAGGCCCACGGCCAGTGGCGTTCCCAGGCAATCCCGGTGGACGCGGCACGAATGCCCCGTGGTCCAAATCGCGCACCGGGGCGGTTGCTGGTGGCGGTGTCGAACGGGACACCGCTGACCGCTACGTCGACGCCGCGCAAGTCGCGACTGTAGCGACGACGCATGAAACTGGTGATACCGGCGTAGGTACTTTCGGCGGCGGTGCCGTAGAGGCTGTCGCGGGTCATGGCCTGATCGTTTTGCATCGGGACGTCCATCTCAGGTTCCTTATTATTGGCGGCTACGGAAAGTGGTCCACAAGCGAGTGCGTTGACGCATGTCCTTGAGGCTCATGCTGCGATCGGCGTACAGCAGACCGCGAACGTCGGCGGGAGGGTAAATGTCCGGATCGGTACGCACGGCCTCATCCACCAGCGGCGTTGCTGCCTGATTGGCCGTGGCAAAGAACAGTGTGTTGGTCAGCGCCGCGACGGACTCCGGACGCAACATGAATTCAATGAACTGGCGTGCGGCTTCGGGATGAGGCGCGTCCTTGGGGATCGCCAGGTTGTCCTGCCACACGATCGTGCCTTCCTTAGGAATCCGGTAGGCGATTTCATGGGGTTTGTTGGCCTTGCGCGCCTGATCGGCGGCCATGCTCGCGTCACCGTTATAGGCCAGGGCCAGACAGACGCTGCCGTTGGCCAGATCGTTGATCTGCCGTCCGCTGGCGACGTACAACACGTTAGGCTGCAACTGATGCAGCAACGCTTGCGCCGCGTCCAGGTCGTTCTTGTCCGTGCTGTAGGGATCTTTACCCAGATAGTGCAACGCCAGACCGATCACCTCCTGCGGCGAGTCAATGATCGCGATCCCGCAGTCCTTCAGTTTGCTGGCGTACTCCGGTTTAAACAGCAGGTCCAGGCTGTTGAGCGGCACGTTCGGCAACCGTTTCTGCACCGCTTCGACATTCATCCCAAGCCCAAGCGTGCCCCAGGTATAGGGCACACCGTAGAGATTGCCCGGGTCGACGGCGGCGAGTTTTTCCAACAGATCCGGATCAAGGTTGGCGTAGCCCTTCAGGCCTTCGTGAGGAATGGCCTTCAGCGCACCGGCCGCCAACCCGCGTGCAAGAACACTGGACGACGGCACCACCACGTCATAACCGCTGCCACCGGTGAGCAGTTTGGTTTCGAGCACTTCCGGCGCATCGAACGTGTCGTAACGCACGTGGATGCCGGTTTCCTGCTCGAACCGCTGCAAGGTTTCCGGCGCCACGTAATCGGCCCAACTGTAGAGATTGACGACTTTTTCCTCGGCCTGAGCCGATACGGCCATGGCGAGGACCAGCGCGGGGAAACACAGCTTGAACATGGGAGCCATGACGGAACACCTGACCAGAGGAAGTGGATGCAGCATGCGTCGTCGTATACATTGGAAAAATACCAAGTTAGTTATCCTGACTTTATCCAGGAGTAATGTTTGATGCTCGGCCAACTCCATGATCTCGATCTGCAACTGCTGCGCCTGTTCGTCAACGTGGTGGAGTGCGGCGGCTTCAGCGCGGCTCAAGGTGAGCTGGGCTTGAGCCAGTCGAGCATCAGCCAGCAAATGGCCAAACTGGAAACCCGACTCGGCTATCGCCTGTGCAGTCGTGGTAAGGGTGGTTTCAAGATCACACCCAAGGGCGAGCAACTGCTCAGTGCGACTCGCAGCCTGTTCGAGTCCATCGAAGCCTTCCGCCATCAATCCAATGGTGTTGCCGGACGCTTGATCGGCGAAGTTCGACTGGGGCTGTCCGAAGCACTCGATCAATCCGTGTTGCAACGGGTGGCCGATGCAATCCGGCGCTTTCGTGAACGGGACGAATCGGTACGCATCGAATTGATCAGCGCCATGCCCGGCGAAATGGAACGGTTGCTGCTGCAACAACGACTGGACCTAGCGATCGGCTATTTCTCACAAGTGCAAAGTGCTTTTGACTACCGCGAACTGTTTACCGAAACCCAGCACTTGTATTGCGCCTCTGGCCATCCGCTGTTCACCCATGATGCGCCTGACGATCAAGCGCTACAGGCTTGCGATCGGGTCGATCATCCTTACCGCTTCCTGCGCAGCGACGAGCCCTTCCAGGGGAAGATGTGTTCGGCGCGCTCAGAGCAAGTCGAAGGCACCCTCGCCTTCATTCTTTCCGGCAAGCATGTCGGTTATTTGCCCAGCCACTTTGCCCGTAGCTGGGAGGACAAAGGATTGCTGCGGGCTGTGCGCCGTGCCGATATGAGTTTCGACGTGGCGTTCCATCTGGCCCGCCATCGCGCCCAGGTGCCGGGGGATGCGCAAAAGGCCTTTGAAGAGGATTTGCTCACCGCGTTTGTCTGAAGCCCCAGAACAGTTTTTGTGGCGAGGGGGCTCGTCGGAACGCCGCACCGCCCCGTTCGACTGCGAAGCAGTCGCAAGATCAGCTGAAAAGTTTTGCCTGAAGGAATGCCGGGGGCAAGCCCCCTCGCCACAGGTTCCGTGTACACCGCAGTTGTATCGTTTGCCCTTGATGCCCGCTGCTGGCATCCTGCGCCTCCATTTTTTGACCCGGCCCGCCTTCTGGCATGCACACCACCATGACCGCCTCTGAAAAAGCCCCTGCCCCGCGCAATAACGACCTGATTTACGGCCTCGACGATCGCCCGCATCTGACCGCCACCGTCTTCGCCGCCCTGCAACACGTGCTCGCCAGTTTCGTCGGCATTATCACCCCGACCCTGATCATGGGGGGCGCTCTCGGCCTGCAAAGCGAAGTACCGTACCTGATCAGCATGGCGCTGTTCGTCTCGGGACTGGGCACGTTTGTTCAGGCACGACGTTTCGGCCCGATCGGTTCCGGCCTGCTGTGTCTGCAAGGCACCAGCTTCTCATTCATCAGCGTGATTCTCAGTGCCGGTTTCATGGTCAAGGCCCGGGGTGGCGGCACCGATGAGATCCTGTCGACGATCTTCGGTGTGTGCTTTTTCGCCGCCTTCATCGAAGTGGTGTTGAGCCAGTTCATCGGCAAATTGCGGATGCTGATCACCCCGGTGGTGACCGGCACGATCATCACGCTGATGGGCCTGTCGCTGATCAAAGTCGCCATGACCGACATCGCCGGCGGCTTCGGTGCGGCGGACCTCGGCGCGGCCAGTCACCTGGCCCTGGCGGCCCTGGTGCTCGGAACGATTGTGGTGTTGAACCGCGTCGATGTGCCGTTCCTGCGCCTCGGTGCGATCGTCATCGGCCTGACCCTCGGCTATCTCGTGGCCTGGCTGATGGGTGACGTCAATTTCGCCAGCCTGCCCGACGTACCGCTGATGAGCGTACCGGTGCCGTTCAAGTACGGTTTTAACTTCGATTGGGTGGCGTTTGTACCGGTGGCGGTAATTTTCCTGGTGTCGCCGCTGGAAGCCGCCGGTGACTTGACCGCCAACTCGATGATTTCCCGGCAGCCAGTCAAAGGCCCGATCTACATTCGCCGGATCAAGTCAGGGCTGCTCGCCGACGGCCTCAATTCGGCCATGGCCGCCGTGTTCAACAGCATGCCGATGGTGACCTTCGCCCAGAACAACGGCGTGATTCAGCTCACCGGCGTGGCCAGCCGCTACGTGGCGTTCTTCATTGCCGGTTTGTTGGTGGTGCTGGGGTTGTTCCCGATGATCGGCGCGGTGCTGCAACTGATGCCCAAACCGGTACTCGGTGGCGCTGAACTGGTGATGTTCGGCACCGTCGCCGTCGCTGGGATCAAGATCCTCGCCGAAGCCGGCCTGCATCGGCGCAACATGCTGATCGTGTCGATTTCGCTCGGCATGGGCCTGGGTGTCGCGGCGGTTCCGGAAGTGCTGCGCGAGTTGCCGAAGGCGCTGCACAACATCTTCGAATCGCCGATCACCGTCGGCGCGTTGTGCGCTATCGTGCTGAATATCTTCCTGCCCGAAGAGTTCATTGAACTGGAAGAAGACGATTTCGATCCGGAAGCCTCGATCCTGCGAGTCATGGAAAACCCGGATGTCCCGGCCAAGGGTGAACCCGTCTCGCCTGCCGCTGTCGCACCCTTGAACCGCTAGAAAATGCTCGAGGCCGAGCCACTGGCGGTTCGGCCTTTTCTTTAAGAGAGCATGTCCATGCGCAGTGTCCACGCCATTATTCTTTCCCTTCTTTTACTTTCCCTGAGCGCCTGTGCCCTGTTTCCCAATCGCGACCCGTTAAACATCAACGTCGTTGGCATCGAGCCGCTGCAAAGCCAGGACATGGAAGTACGCTTTGCCGTGAAAATACGCGTGCAAAATCCCAACGAGACCACCATCAATTACAACGGCGTCGCCCTCGACCTGGAAGTCAACGGCCAGCCACTCGCCTCTGGCGTCAGCGGTCAATCGGGCTCGATTGCACGCTTTTCCGAAACCGTGCTGACCGTGCCGGTGAGTGTTTCGGCGTTCTCCGTGTTGCGCCAGACCCTGGGCCTGAGCAAAACCCAAACACTCGACAACCTGCCCTACGTCCTGCGCGGCAAACTCGCGGGCGGCTTGTTCGGCACGATGCGTTTCGTGGACAGTGGCAAACTCAGCCTGCCAACATCGACGACCGGCACCTGGTAAGGGCAAGCCCTCTCCTACAAGGAACCGGTCACTCACCTCGTGCACGACACCCATCAAATGTGGGAGCGAGCCGGCTCCGGGCGGCGTTCCGACGAAAGCGGTCTACCAGTCGACATCGATGCTGAATGTGCCGGCCTCTTCGCGAGCAGGCTCGCTCCCACAGTAGTTATGTATTGAAACGCACGCCAGGCTTGGCCCGCTCATCCACCGTCAACTCAAACACGTCCGGGCGCGCGTAGTGCCCCACCACGTCGTAGTCGTAACGGGCGCGGACCAAGTCATCGGTGTCGATTTCTGCGGTGAGCAAACCGGAGCTGTCACGCAGCGGCCCTGCCAGAATGTCGCCCATCGGCCCGACGATCACGCTGCCACCGGCAATCAACGGCCGGTCCGCCGGCCAGTTGGCGATCTCCACGCCCAAGGCGTGCGGTGAATCCTGAACCTGACAGGCGCTGACCACAAAACAGCGTCCTTCGTGGGCGATATGGCGCATGCTGACCTGCCACATTTCCCGCTCGTCCACCGTTGGCGCGCACCAAACCTCCACGCCTTTGGCGTACATCGCGGTGCGCAGCAGCGGCATCATGTTTTCCCAACACACCACCGCGCCGATCCGCCCGACCTGACTGTCGATCACCGGCAACGTCGAGCCATCGCCTTTGCCCCAGATCAACCGCTCGGTGCCGGTAGGCATCAGTTTGCGGTGCTTGGCGACCAGCCCGGCCTGCGGATCGAAATACAACGCGGTGCAGTACAACGTGCTGCCGGCGCGTTCAATGACACCGATCACCAGGTTGGCGCCGGTGCGCGCTGACAACCCGGCCAACGCTTCGGTTTCCACGCCGGGCACGTCGATCGCATTGGCGAAATACCGGGCAAAGGCTTCACGCCCTTCCGGCAGTCGATAACCCAGCTGAGTGCCAAAGCCTTCGCCTTTGGGGTAACCGCCGAGCAACGCTTCCGGCATGACCACCAGCGCAGCGCCGGATTCGATAATGGCGTTTTCCCAAGAAAGGATCTGTTCCAGGGTCTCGGCCTTGCCACCGGGCAAGGCGCCGATTTGCAGTGCGGCAACGATTGACTTGGGCATCGCAGTAACTCCGAAAGCAATGAGGTGTTGCTCATTCTCCGGCGCCACGGGATCATGAATAAAGCCCCGTTTACTGCTAAATGATATGAACCAAATGAATATCGCCACCGTTGATCTCAACCTGCTGAAAGTCTTCGAAGCGCTCCACGAGGAGTCCAGCGCCAGCCGGGCCGCGTTGCGTCTGGGCGTGACGCAATCGGCGGTCAGCGCGGCACTGCGAAGGCTTCGCGAGGTGTATGGCGATCAGTTATTCGTGCGCACCGGCCGCGGACTCGCGCCCACGCTCAAGGCCAACCAGTTGAAACCGGTGATTAGCGATGCCCTGAACAAATGCCGGCAGAGCCTGGCGATGGTCGATCCGGCCGCCCACCATTACGACGGGCGCTCGGTGACCGTGGGTATGTCCGATGATTTCGAAATCGCTTATGGGCGCCGCTTGATCGAGGAAATCGCCCGCGTCGCGCCGAAGCTGCGGCTGATTTTCCGTCAGACCCACAGTCAGATCGTCGCGCAAGCGTTGATGGAACGCAGCATTGATCTGGCGATCACCGCCGGTGGGTTTGCCGAGCGCTTGCTCAGCCGTCAGGTACTGGGAGAAGGCGGCTATCTGTGCCTGGCGGACCCGCTCAGCCTGGCCGAGGGACAGCAGACCCTCAGCCTTGATGAGTTCGTCGCCCGCGAGCACATTCTGGTGTCGTCGGGCGGCTTTATCGGGATCACCGATGAGGGGCTGGCGGCGCTGGGGTTGACTCGGCGGGTATGCGCTTCGACCACACACTTTGCCGCGTTGCCGCACTTGCTTAAGGGCAGTCAGGCCGTGGCGACCATCCCGGCCCATGCGGCCCAAAGTATTGCGGCGCTCAGCGGCCTGGCGCTGCTGCCCTGCCCTCTGGCGTTGCCGCGTTACCCGATCGAACTGGGCTGGCGCACCAGTACGCAGTTCGATCCGGTGGTGTTGAAAGTACGGGAAGCGATTGTCGCGAGTTTTGTGAGCGCGTAGGAGCTGCCGCAGGCTGCGATCTTTTGATCTTCGGCAATGTCGCAATTGCCAAACAGAGCAAAATCAAAAGATCGCAGCCTGCGGCAGCTCCTACGCGGGATTAGTGTCAGGTAGAAATTTATTTAGCAGCCATCAGGCGATTGACTTCACTGCGTACCATGTTCGCGAATTCCGGGGGCGACATAGCGTCAAGTTCAGCACGGACCCACTCGGCCCATTTGCCTTTGCGCTTGGCGCGTTCACCGAACAACCGCGCGGCTTCGCCCTTGGACTTGCCCAGGTTGCTTTGCCATAGATCGAACAGACGGGATTTCTCATCTTCCAGCGCAGCGCGCTCGGCAAGGGGTTTGTCGGCCAGATTGAAGCTCATGGGAGTTACCTGCTGCGTAAAATAGGCGACATCTTACACTGTAGGAAGAAATGTCCGACTCAGGATTTTTCGTCAGGGTTGGGTCAATGCGAAAATCCACTGCAACTTTTTCGCTGACGGCAGACTCCATTGTTCACTGTCCATTTATCTGCAAGGAGTACCTCAATGGCCCGGAAAACCGCTGCACAACTCGCCGAAGATCAAATCAAGGATCAGGCCTTCAGCGAACTTCAGGCTCTGATCGAAGAATCGGAAAAACTGCTGAAAAGCAGCGCCTCACTGGTGGGTGAGGAAGCGGACACACTTCGTGGGCAAATCGCTCAGAAACTTCAGCAGGCTCGGGACTCCGTCACCAGCGTTCGTGACCGGACCAAACCTGCGGTCGAAGCCACTGAAACCTACATCGGTGGTCATCCGTGGCAAACCGTGGCGATCTCTGCCGGTTTCGGCCTGGTGGTCGGGTTGTTGCTGGGGCGGCGTTAAGCGACCCCGTTTTAATCAGTACCCAGCAAAAAGGCGAGCACGCAGCTCGCCTTTTTCATGCCCGGCTTTTATGCAGACTGAGAGTATGCAGGACTCAGAGCCCGGCCAATGCCCGCAAACTCGCCAACGTCTGCGCGTCGAGCGGGATGCCATCGGTGCTGGCCTTGGCCCGCTGTTGGTGACGTCGGTCCCCCGGCAAACGCTTGAGCCCTACCCCGTGCATCTGCCGGACCAGTTCCTGACTGCGCTCGGCAAAATTCTGCCCGGCCGCCTTGCTCGGGTCGATCACGATCAACAGTTGGCCAGTCCACGGCGTCTTGGCCCCCGGATGGTTCGACCAATCGAACTCGAAGGAAAAATTGCCGCCGGTCAACGCCGCCGCCAACAGCTCGACCATCATCGACAGCGCCGAGCCTTTATGCCCGCCAAACGGCAGCAACGCGCCGCCCTCAAGAATCGCTTTCGGGTCCTGGGTCGGCTGGCCGAGACCGTCCACCCCCATGCCTGGCGGCAAACGCTCGCCCTTGCGCGCGGCGATCTGCACATCGCCATGGGCAATGGCGCTGGTCGCCAGGTCGAAGACAATCGGATCGCCGTCAGCCCGAGGAGCGGCGAAAGCAATCGGGTTGGTCCCGAACAGCGGACGATCGGCACCGTGCGGCACCACGCAGGTCATGCTGTTGACCACACTCAGCGCCACCAACCCTTCATAGGCGAAAGGCTCGACATCCGGCCACAAGGCTGCGAAATGGTGGGAGTTACGAATCGCCAGCACCGCAATGCCGGCACTGCGGGCTTTTTCCACCAACAAACCGCGTGCTGCGGCGAGGGCCGGTTGGGCGAAACCATTACCGGCGTCGACCCGGACAAAGCCCGAAGCCACGTCCTCGACCACCGGCACGGCCTGGCCATTGACCCAGCCGCTCTGGAGCGTCGACACGTAACCGGGAATGCGGAACACGCCATGGCTATGGGCGCCATCGCGTTCGGCGCCGGCGCAATTGAGGGCCAGTGTTCTGGCGACATCGGCGGAGGTGCCATGGCGCTGAAAAATCTGCTCAAGCAAAAGAACGAGCGCGTCGAAATCGAGCGTTTGAGTGTTCGAACTGACGGCCATTTCGGGTGTTGCGGTCATCTGAAGCTCCAGTTTTATTATTGGGTACGGGCAACAGGGTGAAGCGAGGTTGCAGGGCAACCCAAAACAGTTGTCGATTAAGCGCTGTTCTACCGGCGTCCTGTCAAGTCTCGACAGCCTGTTCGGATCAAGCAATATGTACCGCACCCGAGCCTGCCACTGGCCGTACTGTTTTTTCCTCAATCCAAACACCGGCGATTACCCGCCGGTTGCAACACATCGAGGAAAAACCATGTCTGCTCCCCCACTGCCGTATTTTTTCGACGAGGCAGAACTTGCTTCCAAAGCCAAACAGCCCGATGAACGCGAAAAGGAACTGTCCTTCACGCTTGATGACCTGAAGTGGTTGCAGGTTGTTTATCTGGCGACACATGAAATCCGTATCGCCAATAGCAAGCCCATGCACGTCGATCAGCTGCTTTTAAGCGTGCCTGATGCACCCGATATCCCCCTGGCCGGCGCTTTTGCCATGAGCCGGCCCAACGATGGAGAAGTCACGCTCTACACACCGTGGAAAGGCCTGATCAAATTCGCGGACATGGAGGACCTCAAAAGCAGACTCAAGGAATGGTTGGCACAGCCCACTGGGAAGCGTGAGTTATTGCGCTTTCTCTCCATCGAACAACGCAGCGCTTTACCCGCCGCCACTGCGCCAGACATTGCCACGCAAATAATCGAAGGTGCGGTGTTCCAGGACCAGGCGCTTACACTCGAGCGCAATCAGGCTCAGAACATCACGTCAATGATGGGCGAGCTGGTCAAGCTGCCAACGCTGCAATCAATGCTGGACGAGACCCTCAAGAACGCGTTGAACAAACCGTTCCCCAAACTGGACCAGCGCCTTACTCGACTGAAGAGCTTTGTCAGGACGATTTCAGCCTCCGACGGCAGCGATTACCAGCATGCGCTTTCCTCGCATTCACTGAGCGATGCCCTGTTGCATTACTACCTGACCAACGAGTGGCCGACTGGCGATTCCAGAGTGTTTTCCAATCCCCAACACAGTGTGAGCAGCGACGCCGATAACCAGGCCTGGGAAAGCGCACTCAAAGAGATCGCGCAAAGTTTTACCCCTCACTTGCAGAGCCTGCTCAAGACGTTCTGGAACACACCGATGAGCAACGGGCAGTCACGCAGGGAGTTATTTGCCGAGGGTTTGCGCGATACCTTTCACGTGAAACTTTTGCTTCAGCGTCAGCAAAGTGTTCTAACGACGCAGGAATACCTGCGACTGATGAATGTCAGCCTCGAACCTGAAACCGTCGATCCTCTTCGCATCGAAAAAGTGCGTATCACCGCCCCCTTCAAGCATTACGCGCAGCTGGCCTCGACCTTGATGATCGGCAGCCGCGAAACCCTGGGCTTTCTGTACACCCAGTCCAGAGGCATCGAGGCAACGAGCGACCTGCCCGCGGTCCGGGAAATCGTCCTGGAGATGATGAAAAGCGAAGGCCACGAAGACACGCTGCTCAACTTCATGTCTTTGGACGAACGCTGCACGTTTCTTTCATTGGAGCCGGATGAGCGCGTCATTGTCGGTGAACCGATCATCAGCCCGGTGTTTGAACAATTGATGGACGACATCCTTGGCAAACAACGGGAGAACCTGTCCCACGCGCTGAGCCGTTACCGTGAAAGCGAAGGTACACAGGATCCCCATGCCTTACTCGACAAAGCACTGGATGTCCGGGGACTGATCGACGATCGACTGCTGGCAGCCGATGCCGAAGGACGCTGGAGTACACACGCCGACCAGCGCCGGAGCGCGCAACCGGCCACCGTTCGTGCCGAGTCGGCCAAAGAGCAACTGGCCCGACTCTCCTCCGTTAAGGTGGCGCTCGACCAACTCCTCGAAAACCACCCGGTCATTCCCACAACAACCCGCACGACTACCGAGGCGCAGCGCATCGTCGATTCGTCGCTCGGGAGCTTGCAATCGAGTTTCACTCACACCCTGTCAACGGCATTGCGCAGTGAATTGAAGCTGCACACCGTTATGCGCACCTTGGGTGCGACGGAACAGGCGATTATCAAAACCGTGCTTGATACCCCGGTACGCTTGCAGCGAGCTGCATTGAACGGCTTTTTGCCGGACGTATTTTCCTTGGCGTTGAAGGCAAGCGAAGCCACGGACCCGTTGAAACTGGCCAGTTGTTTTGTGCTGACTGAACGTGGAGGCCTAGACCCGAAGCATTCGGGCAAGGCGATCTTGTGGACGCCGGCGTCGGGATTTGAAGCCTTCAGGGCATTGACTCCGTTGCTGACCGAGCTGGATCGACGCCTCAAGGACGCCGATGATCGCACCACCCTTCTGGAGAACCTTGGACGTAGCGAGAGAGTGGCTGGGCAGACTTACACCCTGGCGCCGCCGCAGCGAATAGATGAGCATTTTCTCGATCACGTGCAAAAGCCCTATGTCCAGCTGGACCAAGCGTGCGTCACCCGTGCGCTGGCCACGAAGCTTCCCGCAACGACCCTGGCCAGTCTTCTGAAGCTGGTGGCGCTGCGTCAACCGATGACGGGGTTAGACCGTGCGGCGGACATTGCCCAATCCCTGACGACCCAGCAAAAACTGCCGGCATGGCTGGCCAAGGCGTCCATTCAAGACCAGATACTGCATGGGGAGTTGCTTCAGCAATACCTCAACAACGTTACCGACGATCAGGACTACCTCACCGGCATACGCTCCCTGGCGCGCACGGCGCACCATGAACTTAAAAAACAGCTCAAGGCTGACACCTTCAACATCGATCCGGACAAAATCCAGATACAGATCGAAAGACGTTCGAGGTCTGCCGCCAGCACCCAGACCCTGACCGACTTTGCACTGACCCATTTCAAGGATCTGGACAAAACCCATTTCAAACTGGTGTCGCTTGATAACACCGAGATTCCCGAGGACATGGACCAAAGCTACATCAGAGACCTGATACGAAACTTGAAGCTGGGTGAACATCAACAAAAAACATTGAACGAAGCCTTTGCAGACACCCAGGCAAACGCAGCGAACCGCAGGAAGCGGTTTTACACGCAATTACCCTGGCAGCTGATGCATTACGCCCACACGGAAAAACTGCAGGAGCGCCTGAGCGAGACGGGGTTTGATCTGATACGCCAAGTCATGGACATGCCTGATGCTATCGCCCGCGCGGCAGTCGACGGCGCCCACGCGATCATCCGCCCACTTGAGCTCCTGGGCATCAAGAGTGAACAGGCGCTCAAAGTGCCAGGCGTCTATCTGATCGGCTCATCAGCCGATAGCACCGCGCCACAGGTCCTTGTCGCGCCTCACAGCCCTCGGCACGGAGTGAAAGAATATAAGAATGAAACACAACTGCTGACAGAACTGAAGACTCGCGGCGGGCTACTCGACTGGGTACTCATGAACCTCCCGCAGCCTGATCGGATACTGCTTGAGTACAGGATGGCGACCTCCAGTAACCGCCTCCCCGAAGTGACGCTGGCGTCCAATCCGATCAAGGGGAATCTGTTCAAACAATTGTTCAACGACAACGTCGAGTTATTAGTCCGATTGCTCGGTTGTCAGACCGATGACAACAAGCAGGGTGAATGGGCAACCATCAAGCATGTGCTGGGTGAAGATTTGCAGGAGGCATTTACGTTCTTGACGGGCAAGCTTGCCTACCCGATCACGGTGTGGCGCAGTTATCGCGACATCAAGCAATCGGCCGAAGACCTTCAGATGCACAAATGGGGGCCCGCGATAAAAGAGTTCATCAGCGGCATTGCACAACTCGCCACGTTGCGACAATCGCTGGAAGCTCAAGCGAAGCCATCTTCTACGCCAAGTGCACCTGCGCCAGAAACGCCCGATACCCGGTTCAAATGGCAGAACGTTGCCATTACAGCCCCCGAACGTACGCAGTTGAAGCGTCATGAAAGCATCGACGTCGATCTGAATTCGCTCACATTAAACTCGAGGCTTGGGCTCTATACCCATCCGACGACAAAAAAAACCTACGCACCGGTTGAAGGAAAGGTATATCCGGTCCAAAAGCGTGGCACACGCTGGCGCATCGCCGACACAAAAATTCGTGGTCCTCGGCTGAGTCAGAACGTGTCGAAACAATGGGTTCTGGATAGGCAAACGCCAGCGCCCCGTTTCAGCATCGGCAATCGGTTGCGCACCGCATATTCGGTTTGGGAGGGCATGAACGTCGATGCCAGTGGAATGCCCGAAATCCGTCGACTGTTTCCGCAAAAGGCTCGTCAGATTGACGAAGCGCTGGACCTGGCAACCACCTATGCCTGGAACTGCTTTCAAAACCTGCAATTGTTGAAGTCTTCCGACAAAACGGTTACCCCCGTGCATCAACTCATCATGGATTTTATTGATGTACCGCAAGTGCAGTCCGCGCATGTGGAGCAGCTTGAAAAAGTCTTTGGCGACGTTTTTTCGGCCTTGTTGGACCCCTCACTCAGAAAGCCGAAGACCAGTCGTTTTGTAATCGGCAGGGCGGTCAGTGGCGCGGCAACTACATTCGGCTTCACCGTTCCAAAGGATGCAAAGCAGAAAATTTATCTGGCAGAAAAATTCTTCGACACCGGTTTCGACACATACCGCCCACATCTTACCGACCCTGCCTTCCCTATCAACACGCATGCCCGAGCAGTCACCCTTATTCATGAGCTTTCCCACCTCGTCTGCAACACCGAAGACATTGCTTACCTCGATTCCGGCAGACCATTTTCCCATCTGTTTGAAACGACCAGCGCAACCGCCAGTGACCTCAAGAACGCGTTGACCACGCTTCAGGACACCGCACTCTCGATCAAGACCCCCCTGACTCAGCTGTTCATGACCGAGGATCCTGATACCGGTGTGTGGGAGGATCCGGGCAGCACTTCTTATGAAAATACTGATCGGGTAAAAGCGCATATATTGACCTTGACCGGCGGAGAAAACCTGAGCGGCGCCCGCAAAACCTTCAAGAAAAATCCACTGATCAGACTCAAGGTGCAACTCGGCAACGCCGACAGCGTTGCATGGCTCATCAGCCATATGGGGCGCCAACTGCACACCAGCACTCCATGAATCAGAAAAATAAATTCCCATTTGATGGGTAATTGCCATGACGGTTGTTCTCGCAGACTTCCTCACAAGGTTAGAATGCAGGAAATCAGGATGAGTCAATGACCGACAACCCTCTCTCGCAAGCCGAATACGACGCTGTCACCGATGCCGCTGCGCATTGGTGCATGCGTCTGCACGCCATCGATTGCACTGCTGAAGAGCGGCTGGCGTTCGAGCAATGGCATGACGCTCATCCGCTTCACGCGTTCGAGTACGAGGCCATGCTGGAGATCTGGGATGTCGCGGGCGACCTGCCACGTCCAGAAACCGTGGTGGTCCCGATGGTCCGCGCCAAACCTGCTACGCCTTGGCGCACCTTCGGTATCGCCGCCGCGGTTTGCGCCATGGCGTTGCCACTGGCGGCCTATAGCGGCTGGAACCTGGGCTGGCTACCCAACTCCTACCAACATTTCGAGGCGAACGACAATGTCCGCCAGGTCACCCTGAGCGATGGCAGTCAGGTAGAACTGAACCTGGGCAGTGAGCTGACGTTCAGCAACTACAAGGATCAACGTCGGATTACGTTGAAAAAAGGCGAAGCCTTCTTTAGCGTCAGCCATGACACTCGACACCCCTTCATTGTCAAAGCGGCCGAAGGCAGGATTCGAGTCACCGGAACCAAATTCAACGTCTGGATGTATGAAGATCAGGTACGCGTGAACCTGATAGAAGGTTCGGTGCTGGTGAGCAGTAATGACGCCGTTGCGGGTGACGGTTTGCGCCTCGAGCCAGCGATGCAGGCGAGCTATAGACGCGGCGACTTCACTCCCCGGATCAGTCAGACCTACGACAATGACAACTCACTGGCGTGGCGCAGCGGAAAACTGGTGCTCGATGATCTGGCGCTGACCGACGCATTGCCATTGATCAATCGCTACTTGAACAAACCGGTGATGGTAGCCGACAACAGTACCGGCTCGATTCGTATCGGCGGCATCTACAACATCAAAGAGCTCAACAACCTGGTGGCTTCCCTGCCCAAGGTATTACCGGTCTACCTGACCCGCAACAAAGATGGCAATCCGGTCCTCAACTCCATTCCGCAACAAGCCCCAAAAAGCTGAAGGCCGCGACCCTTTACGGGGTGCGGCCTTCATTTCCTGGTTCAAGCATCTTCAGCGTTACTGTGCGGCCATCTTCCCGGCTTTTTCATCCTGCTCGCGGATCGTCCGAACCTGGTACTGCGGATCGGACGTGATCTGCTGTTCGGTGAACGGCAACACACTCAACTGCTTCCTGGAAAATGCCACGGTCTGATCTCTGGAGTACTTGGAGGCCGGATCACTGGATAGCGAGAACGCCAGCAGGCCCTGGGCCTGCGGTCCCTTGTCATCGAAAGTCACCACCTGCAAATAGCTGGTACCGCTGACGACTTCGAGTTTACCGTCGGTTCTCGACACGCTCTGAATGGCGTTATAAACCCCCAGAGTGCCAGGTCCACCGTGAATCGGCGTCTGCTGGCCGCCGCTGCTGACCACCTGGATATCACCCCAGCGACTGTCAGCCTTGAGCCCCATCTTGTTCACCTGATCTACCGACGCCAGCATCGATTCGCGAATCGCCTTGGCGACTTCCGGGCGATCCACCGCCAAGCCACGGGGGGTGTGTTGCGGGTCTTTCGGATCGAACGCCACACGCCAGAGGTCAGGCGTTTGCTGTAGCGACTCCATGACCTTCTGGAAATGCACAAACCCTAGACCACTGTCCAGATTCGCTCTGCGATCCCAAGCCTTGAGGCTGGCACACAGCGGCGTGAGCGCCGGCGCATCGGCACCCAGGTCCGCCGCACAGAACTGCAGAAGATCCGGCATCACTTGAGCTGCCTGATACACCTGGTCGTCCATCACCATGTGTTGCAGATCCGCCGCTGCTATTGGGCCGGTCTTGTTCAGCGTGCTCAGGCGATCCAGTGCAAAGCGTGAGCGCAGACCCAATGGCTGGCCGTCCTGGCTGATCAGTGGCGAAAAACCGGTGAGCGGTTGCGCCGGGTTGGCCATCCAGGCCGAATCGTTGGAGTGCTGCACAAAATCCTTGCGCAACAGCTGCGGCAGCTTGTCTGCCGCAAAAATGCCTTTTTGTGCAGCCGTCGGGTCGATGTCCCATGCACACGCGCTGTTGGAACCGTCGAGGACGATCATCTGCAACCCGGCCCGCGGATCACTGCATTTGGCCAGTTTGTCGGCACTGACATTCGGCACGACCGAGAGGTTCATGTACAGCGTCTGCCCCTGATCATCCGTCGCCAGGGTGTTGACCCACGGGATCCCCTGGATCTTGTGCACCGAGGCCTGCAAGTCCTTGAGGCTGACCGCGCGGTTCATTGCATACCATTGCTGCAAGACCCGATCGTTATCCAGATTGGCGTCGCGCAAGCTGTAGGCGAACTGGTTGTCCCAGTCGAGCTTTCCGGGCCATTGCACGATCGGACCGAACTGCGAACTGTAGACCACATGAGAAACCGGTCTGGTCTGGCCATCCGGTTGCTTCACGTTCACGGTCAGGGTCTGTTTCTTCATCGGCAATGACTTGCCGTCGAGCAGATAACGGGTCGAATCCTTGGGATCGAGTTGCAGGCGATACAAGGTGAAATGCTTGGACGAGTCCACGGTGTGGGTCCACGCCAGGTGCTGGTTGAAACCGATGTTGATCATCGGCAGCCCCGGCAACGCCGCGCCCATGACGTCCAGTTTGCCGGGAATGGTCAGGTGCATTTGATAGAAACGCATCCCGCCGACCCAAGGGAAATGCGGATTGGCCAGCAACATTCCGCGGCCGTTGAAAGAACGTTCACTGCCGACCGCCACGGCATTGCTGCCGCGATCCAGGGCAAAACGCTGCATGCGCGAGGCAGCCACCTGGAACGTCGCCGGTTCACCCGCCACATCAGCCACGGCTTTAGGTGGCGTCGCGCCGGCCAAGGCTTCGGCAAACTGCCCTACTCCGCCTTCGACCAGCAGGCGCCGCGTCAACTTGACCAGATCCTGGGCGGTAATCTCGCGCACCCAGTCGCCCTGACACTGCTGCGGCAAACCCTGCACCCGACGCTCTGTCAGCGAACGGTTATAGCCCGCCACATACCCTTCAATGAGATCGCGCACTGGCGGGGTTTGCGCCTGCCAGAAACCCTCGACGGCCTGTGGCGTGTTCAGCCAATTGAAAAACAGATCGCTGACCAGGTTTTCGCGTTCTTCGACCGTGAACTGATCCGGGCCGAAATAGCGTGAACGTTCGCCGTTCACGGTGGTGATCTCATTGGCCAGCAGGCACAGGTTGTCCTGAGCGTAGGCGTAACCAATGCCATAACCGAGCCCGCGCTCGTTGTCGGCACGGATATGCGGCACACCGAAACTGGTCCGGCGAATGTCGGCGCTCGCCTGCTCCGGCTGACTGCGTGCGTTTGCCGCAAGACTCAAGCCTACCAACACGCCTGCAAGGCTCAACCGGGTTAACTGCCTGGAAATAATCACGCTCGCTCCTGATCGAAAAGACAAACACCCTGCGTCATACACGCACTGCGCCTTCCCCTAGGAACGAAAGAAATGACAAAAATTTAGGCCGTGAAAGGCGCTTTTCACGGGTATCTCACAGGCCGCTGACGTGACGGCGACAAAATTTCTACATTCGGGGCTTCATTATTTGCCCTGCTCGTACGTCTTATTGAGTGAGAGCACCCATCACATTTCCTGGCCGGCTCGGAAAAGGAGTTTTAGCATGTACAACTCGCAACTGCCAACGGACGGTAGCAATGCGCCAAAGGGCTCTGCCATGGGCTCCGGTGTTTTCAGTCAACGGGGCGAGCGCAATGGCAACGAGCGGATCAGGCTGCTGCTCAAAAGCTTTGGTCTGCGAACCAGTCTGATCCGCCTCAAAGTCATCGACGCCTTGCTGACCGCCGCCGAAAGCGACCGTAGCCTTGGCGTGCGCGGCGTGCACAGCCACTTGCTGGACCTGGATATTCCCCTGTCCTTTCTCAGTGTGCGGGAAGTGTTGAAACGCTTGTGCAGCGAAGGCGTGATCACGCTCAATGCGGACAAAAGCTACAGCCTGCATCCGCACGCTGCAGCCATGCTCCATCGCGAGTGATCCGCTCAAGGTGCGTCGTTCAGGGTTTGACCTTGCGACGCATCACGCCATTGATCACCACCACGACCACCGCCACGCCGATGGCGATGTACTGAAACAGCTTCTCGCTGATGACGCCTGCGTTTTGCAGATACGAAAGGCCGAACATGATCCCCAACACCACGAGGGAGATCAGAATCGAGTATTTCAAACGTTGCGACTGAGTCATTGCGAGTTCCTGAACCTGAAAAATGTATCCGTTTTGTATCAGAACGCATGCCAAGCCCCTACCTTTCTCCGGGGATACGGCGCTACAAACGGGGTCTCATGTTACAGCCGATGAAGAGATTTGGCTTCATAGCGGCGATAACCATGAGGATTTTGAAATGTTCCGTCGAATCACACTGCTGATTCCCCTGCTCGCTCTCCTGACACTGAGCGGCTGCATCGTTTTCCCCCACGGCGGCTGGCACGGCGGTCACCATTACGACCGTGGCGGGCCGGGTTATTACCAGCATCGATAATGATTGGTTGTGTCAAAAAGCGTGAATAATTGAACATTCATTCGTAAGACAAATACCCCACCCAAAAACTTCTGAACAAATGCCCGCCCTGTCGCGGGCATTTTTCGTACATGCATATTCACTTCTTATTTCCTTCCCTGTGCACATCGAAACATAGCGATAACCATTGAAGCTTTCGGTCTCAATCGTCCATTTGAGCTATTCATATTCGATGATTACTCTCGGTGCATCGCAATAAACCCGCTATTAAATTTTGAGCAAAGAACAGGGATGCCATGCACAAGCCTTTAATCAATATCAGCCCCCACCATTTGTTTGGCTTTTGCCTTGCAGTAACTTTTTTCGAACTGCTGACCTATATGGCCAGCGACATGATTATGCCGGCCATGTTGACCGTCACCCGACAACTGGATGCCAGCCCCGACCATGTCCCCTACGCCTTCAATCTTTATCTGGCCGGCGGCATGCTTCTGCAATGGCTGATTGGCCCGCTGTCTGATCATTTCGGTCGCCGCCGGATGTTGCTCATCGGCTGTGCGGTATTCGCCCTGGCCTGTGCCGCAGCGTTCAACGTGCAAAGCATTTATGCGTTCAACGGCTTGCGACTGATTCAGGGCATGGGGTTGGGGTTTGTCATCGCGGTCAGCTACCCGGCCCTGCAAGAAGTTTTCTGCGAAGCCGACGCGGTCAAAATCATGGCGTTGTTGGGGAACGTTGCGCTGCTCTCCCCGCTTCTGGGACCGCTGCTCGGCAGTCTGCTGCTGGAATGGTTGTCCTGGCGGGAATTGTTTTTACTGCTGGGTCTCGGCGGCGTGATGGTCTGGCTCGGGCTTTACCTGTTCATGCCGGAAACCGTGGGCACCCTGCGCCACGACGGTCAGCGACTGGAAGCAGTGCGTTTTGAATGGCATGGCACCCTGCGCCGCTATGTCGCGTTGCTGACCAACCCGCAATTCCTTTGCGCCGCAGTCGCGCTGGGCGTGATGAGCCTGCCCTTGATTGCCTGGATCGGGTTGGCGCCGCTCTTGCTGATCCACAACCAGGGGCTTTCAACTCTGCACTATGGCCTGTGGCAAATCCCGGTGTTTGCGGCCGTCATTCTCGGCAATCTGATCCTCAACCGACTGATTGCCAACATTGAACTGCCACAACTGATTCGATATGCGCTTTGGCCGTTTTGCGGCGGACTCATCGCGCTAGTCGCCGTCAGCTTCTACGGTGCTTCGACAGTCGTGCTGATCAGCTGCCTGGCGCTTTACGCCGTTGGGCTTGGCATGAGCAATGCTGCGCTGTACCGGCTTGCGCTGTTCGCCAGCGACGACAGCAAAGGCCTGGTCTCGGCCATGATCGGCATGATATCGATCGCCGTCATGGGTGGCGGCGGCTCGCTTATTGCGGCCGCCGGTGCAGGTGACAGCCACGAGTCCTTCGCCCTGATGGCGGGTCTTGCGGGGCTTCTGTGCCTGGCGCCCCTAAGCCTGTTTCTGCGGCGTTCTCACATAGCGCTTGCCGTCTGACACCACACAGTAGGTCTTTTGATGATCCATTTACCTCATACCGATGCGCTCTGCGCGTTAACGCAACCCTATTGCCTGGATTCCGTACCCGAGGGTCTGTTCGACCGGGCGATGGGGGAAATCAGCCTGTTTCATTGTCACCACACGCCTGGCTACGAACGCTGGCTAAACGCCAACGGGCTCGATGCAAAGGACCTGGAGACACTGGATGTCTGGTCAAGACTGCCGCCGATCTTCGCCAACTATTTCAAACGTCACTTGTTGTTCGGTCCCACCGGCGAAGGCGCGCTGGAGCTGACCTCATCCGGCACCAGCGGCCAGAAGAGTCGCATGCGCTATGACCCTCGCAGCATGGCGGCGGCCCAAGGCATGGTGAGCCACATTTTCCGGCACTACGGCTGGGATACTCCGCAAAGCCCCTGCAATTATTTGCTCCTGAGCTACGAGCCCGAGGCGGCCATCACCTTGGGCACCGCTTACACCGACCAGTTTCTCTGCAGCTATGCGCCCGTCAATCGGGTCGTCTACGGATTGTGCCGGACGGGTAAAGGTCACGAGTTCGACCTGTTTGGCGTGATTCGCGCCTTACAGGAGTTTGCCGACGAGGGATTGCCCGTGCGGATTCTCGGATTTCCTGCGTTTCTTTCGCATGCGCTACAGCACATGGAAAACACCTGTGTACCGAATCTCGAGCTACCCGCTCAGTCATTGGTGTTTTTGGGGGGCGGCTGGAAAACCCAGGCAGCACAAGAGATTCCCCTGCTTGAACTGTATGCCCGAATCAACCGGCAATTAGGTATCGACCTGTCCCGCTGTCGGGATGGTTACGGTGCCGTCGAGCATGCCGTGCCCTATATCCAATGTGCCCACCATCATTTTCATGCACCCATTTACTCGAAGGTTTTCGTGCGCAACCCATCCGATTTCACGGTCCAGCCATACGGCCAGCGCGGCTTGCTGGAATTCGTCTCCCCGTACATTTCGTCAAGCCCTGCTCACGCTGTGGTCATGGGCGATCTGGCGACATTACACCCTGGCGCCAGTTGCGGATGTGGCCTGACGACTGATTGGTTCGAGCTGCACGGACGTGCCGGCACCACCGCCAGTCGCAGCTGCGCCATGGCGGCCTCAGAACTGCTCGGAGGGGTTTGATATGTACCTCATCAATGGCCAACTGCGTGACGACGTTACCCCGGAAAGCGCCCTCGACCGTCTTCAAAAACAATTGCCCAGGTTGCTTGCTGCACCGATCGACAGTGAGACCGTCATCGAAACCGCGGCTCGTTTCGCCACGCAACTACAGACTCGCAGCCTGAACCTGCCTCTGGACGACGATCAATGTCAGGGGCTGATCGAGTTCTGCCAGCGCAGCAACCTGAGCACGAAGCTTGAGCGGGAACTGGGTTCGCAACCCTGCTCGCTGAGGCGTATCGACTACCAGCAGCCACACTTTGAAAGTTGGCACCCCTTGGGGCTGGTGGTGCATGTGACGCCGGGCAATGCGCCGATGCTGGCGTTCTGCGCGGTTCTCGAAAGCCTGCTGGCCGGCAACATTAACTGGTTACGCCCCAGCGCCAGCGATGCGGGTTTGACTGCGCAATTGCTGGCTGCCTTTGTGCAGTGCGACACCCGTGGCAGGCTTGCCGAATTCGTCGCGGTGCTGCCCGTTGGTACTTCCCGTGTAGCCGATCTCTGCGCTCAGGCCGATGGCGTGTCAGCCTGGGGCGGCGAAAAGGCGCTCAAGGCGATTCGTCAGCAGATCCCCACCGGGTGTCGCTGGATCGATTGGGGGCACAGGATCAGTTTCGCTTATCTGTCGCCTGACGCGGCCACACCTTCGGCGCTGGATGCGTTGGTGGATGAGGTGTGCAGTCTGGATCAGCAAGCTTGTTCCAGTCCGCAATGGGTACTGGTGGACAGCAACGACCCGGCCATCCTGCAAAACCTGGGCGAGCGTTTGAGCGATGCCTTCAAACGTCGCGCGTCGCACTGGCCGGCGCTGGTGCCCACGGACCAGGAAGCGTGCGAGATCACCACCCGCACGGCCATGGCGCAACTGGATTATTGTTTTGCGAACCAGACCGGCCAGGTCTGGTCCGGCCACGGATGGAGGATCATCTGGGAGCACCATCAAACGCTCGCACCGTCGCCGCTGTTTCGTACGGTGCTGCTCAAGCCCGTGCCGCAACACTTGATCGCCGAGACGCTGTTGCCCTGGCGCACCGTCCTGCAAAGCTGCGCGCTGATTTGCTCTGCGGCAGAAACACCGGGCCTTGCTCGAGCGCTGGTCAACGCCGGCGTCACCCGTATTGCAGCGTGTGGCGGGATTCATGACGGCTACGCCGGTGAGCCCCATGATGGCGTTTACGCGCTGACGCGTCTGAGTCGCCGCCTCTCGGTGAGTCTGGCACCAGAGGTGCTGACGGGCCGTGCAACGCTCGACCCGGTCCCGCCCGCTCCTGACACCGCCCATGCGCCGATCATGGACAAACACACCTTCACGACCCAGCCGATGGGCGCCGCGGCGCAATTGTATTTTCGCTCAGGAGGGAGCAGCGGCACTCCGGCCCTCGCCGGTTTCAGCTATCGCGACTTCCAACGGCAGATGCGCGCAGCGGCCGACGGCCTGTTCGCCGCCGGGCTCGATCCGTCACAGGACCGGGTCATGAATCTGTTTTACGGCGGCAGCCTATACGGAGGTTTCCTCAGTTTTACCAAAATACTGGAACAGATGGGCGTCACCCATTTCCCCATGGGTGCGCCCCAGGACGATGACTTCAGCGAAATCGCCCAACTGATCGTTGACCAGCGTGTCACCGTGCTGATTGGCATGCCGAGCACCTTGCATCGTCTGTTCTTCAACGAGCAGGCCCGGCTCCGCACGTACGCTGGTATTGGCAAAGTGTTCCTCGGCGGCGAGCATCCGGGCCAAACCAGCCTGAGCCTCATGGAAAGCTGCGGAGTCTCGATGATCCGCTCGGCGATCTATGGCTCCGTCGACGCAGGTCCCTTGGGGCATGCGTGCGCAGCCACCGCGAACGGGGTGTTTCACTTGATGTGCGATACCCAGCATCTGGAAATCGTGCAGATCGAACAGGATGTACCGGTTCAGGCCAATGAGATCGGTCGCCTGCTGTTTACTTCACGAGCGCGGCAAGGCCAAACCGTGCGCCGATATGACGTGGGCGACACCGGTCGCTGGATACCTGGAGCCTGTCCGTGCGGGCTGGACTCACCCCGATTCGAACTGCTCCAGCGCCACGGAAAACTGGTGCGAATGGGCACGGAGTTCATTTCGCCTTCGGCTCTGCAGGATAGCGTCGGCGCGCCCATTCAGATTGTTCTGGACCACGCCCTTGATGGCGTCGAGCGGCTGACAGTTCTTACGGATGCAGACGCTGATCAGGTTCGCAAAGCATTGCTGAACCATGCAGCGCTGGCCAATGCCGTAAACGCCAACCTGTTAACTGTCGAAGTTCAAGTGTGCATGGAGCAAACGTTCACTCGAAACAAACACAGCGGCAAAACACCCTTGGTTATTGATAAAAGAAAATAAAAAACATCGCCTACTAACTTGTCTTTAACCACCAAAGACGCCTGATATAAAAAAGAGAATCCAGTGAAATCAACTTATTCGCTCAAACAACTGCTGCCTTATATACGGCAACATTCAAACTTCTACCGCCAGCAACTGGAACACTTACCGCCGCAGGGTATTACGTTACAAGATCTACCGCTGACCAATGCGGCGGACTATTGGGCTGACAGCCATGACTTGAGTCATTGGCCGGTCCTGACCGCAAAGGTCGACGATGCGCTGGTGTTTAAAACCGGCGGATCGACCAGCCAGGGCAAACTGACGGTGTACACCTATAACGAATGGCAAGAACTCGTCAGTACGTTTGGAGAAAGTTTCTCCTCTCAGCTGAACGACGGCGACCGTGTCGCCAATCTGTTTTTTTCCGGTGATCTTTACGCCAGTTTTCTGTTCATCCACGACTCCCTGGCACATGTCAGGCGATCCATCTGCGAATTTCCGTTTACCGGGCAAGTCGAACTGGACGTGCTGGCCGATGCGATTGATCAGCATCGGATCAACGTGCTGGTCGGAGTCCCGGCACAGCTGCTGCGACTCGCTGCCTACCTGAACCAGCATCGGCGAGTACTGCGCGGGGTTGATACGTTGCTGTATGGCGGCGAAAGCCTGTTTGCCCCGCAGGTGGCAATCCTCACCGACGTGTTTCCCAACGTGCGCATTGCTTCCATTGGCTACGCCAGTGTAGACGCCGGCCTTATCGGGGCCAGCGGTCGCGACTGCGCCTTGGGCGAGCATCGGGTGTTTGAACCACAAACCTTGCTGGAGATCGTCGATGAACTCACCGGTGAAGTCATCGAAGAATGCGATCGCACCGGATTATTGGTGGTGACCAATCTGACTCGCCGGCTCATGCCACTGCTGCGTTATCCGGTGGGCGACCGCGCGTGCTGGCGCGAACCCGGCTCAACCCCGAAGCGCAAATTCGCCCTCAAGGGACGTAGCGTGCACAGCCAGCGAGTGCGAGTCGGGGTGCTGTCGCTGCTGATCGATGACATCCAGCAGATCGTCCAACGCATTGCCCACAACGACCAATGGCAATTGCTGATCGAACATGACGGATACAAAGATATTTTGAGTGTGAAGTGGGTTCCCTCAGCGCTATCAATGGCCACCGTACCGGTGTGCCGAGCGTTGTACGAGGCGCTGGCTGAACACTATCCCGCCATCGAGGAACTGAGCCGCGAGGGTCTGTTGGAGTTGCGAGTGTTGTCCTGTGCGGTTACCGCATTGAAGCTTCACCCACGCTCCGGCAAACAACTGCGGGTCCTGGACTTGCGCGTGTATGACGCACCGTCGCCGGAGCCCGCATGATGCCGCATTTGATTTTTCGACCCTATCGGCCATCCGACGCACGTGCCGTGAGCCAGTTGTTTCGCGAGGTCTATGGCGATCATTACGTTCAGCCGGATGTTTACTTGCCGAATATGATCAATCAGCACAATGCCGAGGGGCGCTGGAAGTCGATGCTGGCGGTGGACGACGTACGCGTTCTAGGGCATGCCGCGTTGTGCCATGACACACCTGCGGACACCACCGAGCTGGCCCTCAGTGTGGTGCATCCCGCCGCGCAGGGGCAGAGTATCGCGACCCGTCTGGGACGGGAGTTGCTGTCGCGGTCAGGTTCCATGGGGTTCAAGAGCGTCTCGATCAAACAAGTGACACACCATCCCTACACGCAACGCATGGCAGCAAACATCGGCTTCCACAGCACGGGTTTGCTTCCTGACTACGTCCCTTCGCCCTTCGCTGAGCCGCTGCCGGAAACCATCGTGATGGGTTGTCATGTAGTCGAAGGACATACGCGTCCACTCCCCGACATCTCATGGCCTGACAGCTGCCGGGAGTTTATGCAGCACCTGTGTTCCGTGTTCGGGACTCATCCGGACACGACGCCGTTGTCTTCTCTGCCCTTGCAACTCAAGCAACACCATAAAAGATTCGACATGGTCATTCAGCGTTTGACCAAACGTCTGCTTGACCAGATCCGGCAACTGCCCAGGCACTGGCTGATCTCCGCCAAACTCGAACTGTCACGGCACTTTGCCCAGGACTTGCGCAATCTGGCGGCCCTTGGCTTCACCTTTACCGGGCTGATGCCTACATCAAACTCCAATGGGTGGTTCGCACTGTTTCATCGAGGGGCGCAGTCTCGACACCTCAACCTGCACTGCCCGCACATGCAACGCTTGCATGACGATTTACAGCAAAACGCCAACACGCAGCGTAGCGCCGAAGCGCTGAACAGAGCCCGCTCAGCCGCGTGAGTCTTTTCGATAAAAGTCATTGCCCGGCTTCCCGCAAAGCTCCACCAGCCAGTCGACAAACACCCTCACCCGCCGGGACAACTGACGGTGTGGCGGGTAGAGCGCCGTCAGCGGCATCCCCGGTGTCGGCACCGTCCTGAGGACTTCACACAAACGGCCTTCGCTCAGTTGGCGGGCGACGTGGTAATACGGGGTCTGGACCAGACCATATCCCGCCTCACAAGCGGCCAGGTAACCATCGGCGCTGTTGACCGAGACTTGCTTGGGTAGATTTACGGCCTGAACCTGATCATTGACCATGAATTCCAGCCCATAACGCTTGCCATTGCTGCTGGAGAAGTACTCCACCATCAGATGGCCTTCAAGGTCAGCCAGACATTGAGGCGTTCCGAATCGCTTCAAGTAGTCGGGGCTGGCACACGTGACCTGGTCCAGCATGACCAACGGCCGCGCCACCAGTGAATCGTCCAGTGAGTCGCCGCCCCGCAGCACGCAATCGACGCCTTCGCGTATCAGGTCGACAGGCCGGTCATTCAAGCCGATTTCCAGCTCGATCAAGGGATATCGAGCAGTAAATTGCGGTAATGCCGGGATCACCATCAAGCGTCCCACGCCCGCCGGCATGTCCACGCGCAACAGCCCCTTGGGGTTGTTACGCGCAGCGCTGAACACCGCTTCGGTTTCCTCCAGGTCCGCCAGCAACCGTACGCAACGAGGGTAATAGGCCGCACCGTCGAGCGTCAGGCTGATCTGCCGCGTCGTGCGTTGCAGCAGCTGCACACCGAGATGCGCCTCCAGCTGCTTGATCAGAATGGTCACTGAGGCCCGGGGCAATTGCAGGCTATCCGCCGCCTTGGCAAAGCCGCCCAGTTCGACGATTCGAGTGAACACGCGCATGGCGTTAAAACGGTCCATTGCTTTTGCTTACCGGCTGATTATTTAGAAATTACGAACAGTGATAGCAGTTTTAGCCGGTTTATCTTGTTTCTGTCGAGGTCAACAATAGACAACACATTCACAGGGAGCTGATTTCATGCAAACACGTCAACTGGGCAAAAACGGTCCACCAGTGAGCGCGATTGGTCTGGGCTGCATGGGCATGACCGATTTCTACACGACCGGCGTGGACATCCGCGAAGCCACGGCCACTCTGCACCGCGCGCTGGAGTTGGGGATCAACCTGCTCGACACCGCTGACATGTATGGTCCGCACACCAACGAAGCACTGATCGGCAAAGCCATCAACGGCAAACGCGACCAAGTGTTTCTGGCCAGCAAATTCGGCATCGTCCGCGACCCGGGCAATCCGGTTGCGCGGGGCGTGAACGGTCGACCGGACTATATTCGCGCCTCTATCGACGGCACCCTCAAGCGCCTCGGTGTCGAGACCCTGGACTTGTACTACCAGCACCGCATCGACCCGCAGGTGGCCATCGAGGAAACCGTCGGCGCCATGGCCGACCTAGTGAAAGCCGGCAAGGTGCGTTACCTGGGTTTGAGCGAGGCCTCGGTCGCAACGCTTGAGCGGGCACACAAGGTTCATCCGATCAGTGCGCTGCAGAGCGAGTATTCGTTGTGGAGTCGTGATCAGGAGGAAAACGGTTGTCTGGCCGCGTGTCAGCGCCTGGGAGTTGCCTTCGTCCCTTACAGCCCTTTGGGCCGTGGCTTTCTCACCGGAGCGCTGAAAAGTCCTGATGATTTCGCGGCAGACGACTACCGGCGCTTCAGCCCGCGTTTTCAAGGCGAGAATTTCGCCAAAAACCTGTTGTTGGTGCAGCAAGTGCAGGACCTGGCCACAGAAAAAGGCGTGACCGCAGGCCAACTGGCGCTCGCATGGGTACTGGCTCAGGGTGATTACGTGATCCCGATTCCGGGAACCAAACAGCGTAAATACCTGGAAGAAAATGTGGCCGCGCTGGATGTGAAGCTCAGCGGCGAAGACTTGCAAGTGCTGGAAGCGATATTCCCGGCCAATGCCACGGCTGGCTTACGTTACCCGGAGGAAGTCATGAAGTTGCTTGACCGGTAGCCGACACCTGGCCCACTCGACGATTTGAGTGGGCCAGGACAACCCGTCACGCCTTCGAGCTGACGCCCTTGTCGGTCGGCACTGATGTGCCATTACCCTTGCCGTAAGCTTGTAAATTCTGCAGTACGTAGATCGCCTTCTTGTATTCCGGGATCAGGCCCGCGGCGTACTTGTCACCCTTGACACTGTTGTTCTGGATGGTGTCCAGTTGGGTGGCGAAATACTCCAGTGCGTTGAATTTCGCCTCAGGGTCTTTCTGTACTCCGAACCGGTCAAACTTGTCACCGGCGTTGATTAGCGTCATCGACGTAATATCAGAAGCCAGGCCTTTGGCTTTCAAGAAGGCACTGAGATTGCCCAGTTGTTTGGGGGTGACGTTTTCCGGGTCGAAGCCTTTGATGTTTCTGTGCAGTTTCGGCTCATCCATCAACTTAGTGTTGAGCACGCTGGGATCGCTTCCCACCAATGCCAGCATCTGCTGGACCCTGGCGCTGTGCGTCACAGGCTTTCCGGCGCCCGTGTCCTTGACCAGCAAACCTGCCTTGGCCGTCCAGGCCCCGGTATAGCCGATAGTCATGACCGAACTCCCGACTGCGCTACCTGATGCAGACGTCCGTGTGAGGCGACCATAAAAAGTTCCTTGTTTAATCTGGTTTAGAGCGCGCGAGCATCAGCCTGGCCACTAGCCACACCACCAATAATTTCCGACTTTTTACAATTCTCGTGCATTTACGATACAACCGCGCAAGCGCCCTGTTTCATTGGCCTATACATAAAATTGGAAAGTGGTATGGGCAACTAAACAGATACTACGTACGCGTTGGTTAGTCAGTTTGTATCAACTACGACACCTTTCATTGCGCACCGTCCGTCACCTCACGGCGTTCTTGCACGATCGTACTTAAAGCTCGGCATCCCGATGCCGTAGCCCTTGGAAGCGCCGATTTCATACCGATAATCACAACAAGAACGCTGCTCTAAGGACCGGTCCCATGCCCGCATTCCGTACCATTCAGGCTCGTTACACGCTGTTTCTGGTCCTGTTCATCCTGCTGTTGTCCGTGCTGACAGTGGTCGGCATCAGCCAATTGGTCGCACCGAAGCTGCGTCACACCGAAGAACAAGTGGCCCTCAACCGAATCGCCGAAGTCGCCGAGCAAATCCAGGGCGAACTGAACAAGGTTCAGGCGCAACAGCGAAGCATCACCCAGACCATTCCCCTGCTCGACAGTGCCGCCATCGACACCGTCCTGCCGGGCCTGGTCGACCAGTACGGCGAGCTGAAAGTCTTCGGCGGCGGGATCTGGCCGCTGCCCGGTCAGCGCGAAGCCGGGCGCAACAAGTTCAGCACGTTCTGGCACCGGGATGCCTCGGGCAAACTGGCCGTTAACACCTTCTGGAACAGCGACGCCGCACCCAACTATTACGACCAGACCTGGTACAAAGGCGGCATGCAAACCCCGCGCGGCCAATGCGCGTGGGCGGCAGCCTATAAAGATGACGCCAGCGCCGAGCCACGCACCAACTGCGCCATGGCCATCCAGAAGAATGGCGCGGCCTACGGCGTGTCGACCATCGACGTGACCTTGGGCTTTTTCAATGACCTGGTGGCACGCAAGGAGAAAGACCTCGGCGCCGAAATGCTGATCGTCGAAGCCGACGGCAAGATAATCAGCAACAGCTCGCGCATCAGCGGACCGATCGTACTGAAGAACATCAGTGAGCTGGCCGGCAACTCGCCATTCGCTACCCAGGTGAAGGCCGGCTTGCAAAACCGTGACCAGTCGCAGCGGGTCGAGTTCGACAACAACGGCGAAGCCAACACCTTCTTCATGCGCCCGATCGAAGGCACACCCTGGTTCCTCGCCACCGCCCTGCCGACCAAGCTGATCACCGCCCAGCGCGACGACGTGCTCAGCACCCTGAGCCTGCTGCAAATCCCGATGGTGATCCTGCTGGTGTTGCTACAGATCTATGCGATTCGCCAACTGGTCCAGCGCATGAAAGCCTTGAAGGCCAACATCGACGCGCTGTCGGCCGGTGATGCCGACCTGACCAAACGCATTACCATTCGCGCCGAAGACGAACTGGGCGCCATCGGCCACTCGGTCAACGCCTTCATCGCCTACTTGCAGAACATGATCGGCGAAGTCACCCAGGCCACCGGCGCCATGGCCTCCAGCCTGGATAACCTGCAACGCACCTCCGCCCACACCAGCCAGATTCTGGTGCGTCACGCCTCGGAAACCGATCAGACCGTCACCGCCATCACCGAGATGAGTTCGACCGCCGAAAGCGTCGCGCAAAACGCCGCCGAAACCGCTGCCTTCACCCAACGCGCCAACGAAAACGCCGACCGTTCGCGGGTCGTGGTGGGCGAAGCGTCCAGCAGCGTGATTGCGTTGATCGACGAAGTGGCCAGCGCCACCCATAAAGTCGAAAGCATGCAACAGGACGCTCAACGCATCACCGAGATTCTCGGGGTCATCGGCGCTATTGCCGGGCAAACCAACCTGTTGGCCCTAAACGCCGCCATCGAAGCCGCCCGCGCCGGCGAGCAGGGCCGCGGTTTTGCGGTAGTCGCCGATGAAGTCCGCGCCCTCGCCGCCCGCACTCAGGCCAGTACGTCGCAAATCAATGAAATGCTCACCCGCCTGACGCAGGGTGTGAGTTCGTCGGTAACCGCCATGGAAAACACCCAGACCAGCTGCCAGTCGGCCGCTGATGCCACGGCACGGGTCAACACCGGTCTGGATGAAATGGCCGGCAACGTCAGCCACATCAACAGCCTTAGCACCCAGATCGCCACGGCCGCCGAGCAGCAAAGCGCGGTGACCGAAGAGATCAACCGCAGCATGGTGCAAATCCGCCACATGGTCGACGAACTGGTGAAAAGCGGTCAGGCCAGCGAGCTCAATACCCAACAACTGCTGGAAGCCAACAGTCGCGTGAGCGCGATCATGGGGCGGTTCAGGGTTCGTTAACCGCTGTTGAGTTACACACAATCCCTGTGGCGAGGGGGTTTACCCCCGCTCGGCTGCGCAGCAGTCGTAGATTTTATGGGGCCGCTTCGCAGCCGAACGGGGCGGTGCGGCGTTCCGATAAACCCCCTCGCCACAAATGATTTTGCGTCAGCCGTATTACTTCGAAACAATCTCCTGCCTCGATGCTGGCTAAAATGGTCAGAATGCATTTTTTTGGCCGCAATTCGAAACGAGATTCCCCATGCGAACCCACCTGCGTCTGGTCGCCCTGAGCGCCCTGTTCATTTCCTCCCTGGCCCAGGCCGCCGACCTGATCCCGATCGAGGTTCACCGCGATGCCAATTGCGGTTGCTGCAAAAAATGGATCAGCCACCTGGAGGCCAACGGCTTCAAAGTCGACGATCACGTCGAAGCTAATATGAGTGAATTCAAGCAACAGCACGGCGTGCCTCCGCGTCTGGCGTCGTGCCATACCGGCTTGATCAACGGCAAATTCGTTGAAGGTCATGTCCCCGCCGATCAGGTGCTGGCCTTGAGCAAGCGCGACGATCTGTTGGGCGTTGCCGCCCCCGGCATGCCCATGGGTTCACCCGGCATGGAAATGGACGGCATGAGCGATGCGTATCAAGTGATCGGTCTGAAAAAAGACGGCACTGACGTGGTGGTGGCGGACTACCCCGCTCATTGATGTTCGGTGCGTACATCGGGCTGTTCTTCGCCGCATTCGGTGCGGCAACCTTGCTGCCCTTGCAGTCCGAAGCGGTGCTGGTGGGGCTGTTGCTCAGCGGCAAATACTGGCTCTGGTCGCTGCTCGCCGTGGCGACATTGGGCAATGTTCTGGGGTCACTGCTGAACTGGTGGCTAGGGCGCGGTATCGAGCGGTTTCGTGATCGGCGCTGGTTTCCGGTCAGCCCGCGCCATCTGGAAAAAGCCCGAGTCCATTATCAGCGCTACGGTCATTGGTCGTTGCTGCTGAGCTGGGTGCCTGTGATCGGTGATCCGCTGACCCTGGTCGCCGGCGTGATGCGCGAGCCGTTGGGGCGATTCCTGCTGATCGTGACCCTCGCCAAAGGCGCCCGTTATGGTGTGTTGACCATGGCCACATTGGGCTGGATGGGTTGAACGATCATCCATGGCGATTGCCTGTGTTTAATGTCGCCCTAATCATGCCGATCCAGCATCGGCCGATTTCCAATGGAGTTCACCCATGTCCCTCACCCGCTCCCGCTGGCTGCCCGGCCTGCTGCTGACCGCTGCCCTGCCCGTCATCGCTCACGCCGAAGGCCCGGAATATGGCCCGGAGCTGCAAGGTTTCGAGTATCCCTACACGGTCAAGCATTTTGCCTTTGAGTCCCAGGGCAAATCCCTGCAAATGGGTTACATGGATGTCGCCGCTCACGGCAAGGCCAATGGACGCAGCGTGGTGCTGATGCACGGCAAGAATTTCTGCGGGGCAACCTGGGACAGTTCGATCAAGGCCCTGAGTGAGGCCGGTTACCGGGTCATCGCCCCGGATCAGATCGGTTTCTGCACCTCCAGTAAACCGGACAACTATCAGTACACCTTCCAGCAACTAGCGGCCAACACCCAGCAACTGCTCAAGGCCCTCGGCATCCAGAAGGCCAGTTTGCTCGGGCATTCCACCGGCGGCATGCTCGCCACTCGCTATGCGCTGCAATACCCCGATCAAGTCGAACAACTGGCACTGGTCAATCCCATCGGACTGGAAGACTGGAAAGCCCTCGGCGTTCCCTATCGCACGGTTGATCAATGGTACGAACGCGAGCTGAAACTCACCGCCGATGGCATCCGCACCTATGAACGCAACACCTATTACGGCGGCCGCTGGAAGCCGGAATTCGATCGCTGGGTAGACATGCTCGCCGGGCTGAACAAAGGACCAGGGCATACACAGGTGGCGTGGAATTCGGCGCTGATCTACGACATGATCTTCACCCAACCGGTGTACTACGAGTTCAAGGACCTGAAGATGCCGACCCTGCTGCTGATCGGTACATCCGACACCACCGCCATCGGCAGCGACATCGCACCGCCCGAGGTCAAGGCGAAAATCGGTCATTACGATGTACTCGGCAAACAAGTGGCGAAACTGATACCCCAATCGACGCTGGTTGAATTCCACGGCATGGGCCACGCGCCGCAAATGGAAGAACCGGCGCAATTCCACCAGGCGCTGCTCGCCTGGCTGAACAACACCAACCCCGTTCATTGATGAGGTAAGGCTGATGGCAGTGCAGATTGCGGTGATTGATGACTGGCAGGACGTGGCCCGTGGCGTGGTGGATTGGTCGGTGCTGGACGACATCGGTGAAGTGAGTTTCATCCATGACTACCCTGCCGACAACGACACCCTGGCGGCACGGTTGGCCGAGTTCGAAGTGATCTGCGTGATGCGCGAGCGCACCCGGTTCGATGAGGACCTGCTGCGGCGCTTGCCGAAACTCAAGCTGCTGGCCACCGGCAGCATGCGCAACGCCGCCCTGGACCTGAAAGCCGCTGCTGCGCTGGGTATCCAGATCTGTGGCACCGACAGTTACAAGCACGCCGCACCGGAACTGACCTGGGCGCTGATCATGGCGGCGACCCGCAACCTGGTGGTCGAAGCCAACGCCCTGCGCGCCGGTTTATGGCAGCAAAGCCTGGGTGGCGACCTGCACGGCAAGACCCTGGCGATCCTGGGTCTGGGCAGCATTGGCACTCGCGTTGCCCAGTTCGGTCAGGTGTTCGGCATGCGGGTGATTGCCTGGAGCGAGAACCTGACCGCCGAACGCGCAGCCGAAGTCGGCGTGACCTATGTCAGCAAACAGGAACTGTTCGAACAGGCCGATGTGCTGTCGGTCCATCTGGTGCTCAGCGATCGTAGCCGTGGCTTGGTGGACGCGCAGGCGCTGGACTGGATGAAACCCTCGGCGCTGCTGGTCAACACGGCCCGTGGTCCGATTGTCGATGAGTCCGCGTTGATCAAGGCGTTGCAGAAACGGCGACTGGCAGGCGCTGCGCTGGACGTCTTCGAGCAGGAACCCTTGCCGCCTCATCATCCGTTCAGAACCCTGGACAATGTGCTGGCCACGCCCCACGTCGGGTATGTCAGCCAACAGAACTATCACCAATTCTTTTCGCAGATGATTGAGGACATTCAAGCCTGGTCTGCGGGAGAACCGATTCGGTTATTGGGCTAACCGCCCTTCACCGCCACAAACGCCGCCGTCTCATAGGGCACCGTCACCACGTCTCTGCCACGCAGGTCAGGCTCCGCCGCAATCAGCGCCCTGATCTGTTCATCCACTTTCGCCCGCTCCACCGCCGGTAATGCGGCAACAAAACTGGTAGAACGCACGCGGTTGAAAATCACATCCTCAGGCGAACCCTTGTGGCCATGACTGAAACGCTGTTCTGCAAGCGGTCCAAACGCCACATGCGGAAACGCCTGCCGCCAGGCCCCGGTGTAATAGCGCGGCGTATCGCCCTCCAGCGCATTGACGATCGCATCCAGTTTCGGCACCCAGCTCACCCGGGAATCGCGCAGGTTCCACACCAGCCCCAACTTGCCGCCGGGTTTGAGTACACGGGCAATTTCGGTCAGCGCTTCGGTGCTGGCAAACCAGTGAAAGGCCTGGGCGCAGATCACCACGTCCACCGACGCATCCGGCAGCGGCAGGTCCATGGCGGTGCCGCTGACGGCCAGCACTTCGGGGAAGGCTTCGGACAATTTCTCGAGCATCTGCGCCACCGGCTCCACCGCAATCACTTGCGCACCGGTCGCCACCAGCCGACCGGTGAACTTGCCAGTGCCGGCGCCCAGATCAACCACGGCTTTGTTCGCGTTCAAACCAAGGGTGCCCGTCAGCCAATCGGCCACTTGCGGCGGATAATCCGGACGCCCGCGAACGTAGGTATCAGCGCCGGTTTTATAGCCGGCGGCCGCCGAGTGATGGACCTGATCTTTCATGGCAGTGCTCCAGATCGACAACGAATGCTGTCGAGCATAGCGCCTCGATTTGAGCTTTCCTTGCACAGACCGCCAGAAAGAAATGAATAATTGTTCACCCTGTGGTGTTCACCTTTCATCGCCCCTGAGAACTGCCCATGAACAACCAACTTTTTTGGTTGGAACTGAAACGAATTAACCTGTGGAGCATTGCCAATGAACACCCGTTTCGCTGTGTTAACCGTCCAGTTGCTACTGGCAGTCGCATTGTCCAGCTCGCTTGCATTCGCCAATGGCGACGACGAAGAAGAGCCGGCCAAACCCAACTGCCCCAAAGGCCAGGTCTGGGACAGCAAGCAGCAGAAGTGCCTCAAGCAAACCAGCAGCCTGGTCCCGGACGCCGACCGCACCGATTACGCCTATCGCCTCGCGAAGGACGGTCGTTATGAGGAAGCGTTGGCCCTGCTCGACACCCTCAAACAGCCAAACACCGCCAAGGCCTTGAACTATCGCGGCTACGCTACGCGTAAACTGGGGCGCACCGACGAAGGCATCAGCTATTACCTGCAATCGGTGAAACTTGACCCACACTACGCGCAAGTTCGCGAATACCTCGGCGAAGCGTATGTGATCAAAGGTCGGCTAGACCTCGCTCAGGAACAGTTGCAACAGATCAAATCCATCTGCGGCAGCACCACCTGCGAGGCATACCAGGACCTGGCCGAAGCCATCAACGATTCATCGAAAACCTGACACACCGAGCAGACGGAGGTCGCCATCGCCAGCGATCAGGCAATACGGGCAGAACTGGGCCAGCACCTGGCGCGTTTATGGCGCTACGGCCTGCTGTTGTCCCGGCAACGGCATGTCGCCGAAGACCTGGTGCAGGCGACCTGCGTGCGGGCACTCGAGCGAGCCGGGCAGTTTGTCCCGGGCACCCGCATGGACCGCTGGCTGCTGAGTATTCTGCATTCGATCTGGCTCAACGAAGTTCGCTCCCGAAGAGTGCGTCATGGACAGGGGCTGGTGGATGCCGACAACGCTTTGTCGTTCGATGGTGAACACGCGGCGCAAACCCATGTCCTCGCGGCTCAGGTGATCAGGCGTGTGGATGCCCTGCCCGAAACCCAGCGCGAAACGGTGTTTCTCGCCTATGTCGAAGGTTTGTCCTACCGCGAAGTGGCCGACGTGCTGGACGTGCCCATCGGAACCGTCATGAGTCGCCTGGCCGCTGCACGCGCGAAACTGGCCGAGTACCCGCCATTGCACACCGTGCCGAACCCTTCCACTGGAGAACGTCGATGAACGATCACGCACGCCCGACGGTACCCTCGGATGAGCAACTGGTGGCCTACCTCGACGACCAGCTCGACAGCGAACAGCGCAAACGCATCGACGCGGCCATCCTTGAAGACCCAACGCTCAACCTGCGCCTGCAATGGCTGGCCCGCAGCAGCCTGCCGTTCAAGGAGGCCTACGACGAGTTGGGCCGACAGGCGCCCGTGGACCGCTTGCAATCGATGCTCGACACCTTGCCTTCACCTGAACGCCCGGCCATGAATCGGCGCTGGTTTCTCGCGGCGGCCGCCGGGCTAGTGGTGAGTGGCGTGGTGGCGGACCGGCTGTTCATTGGTTGGCAGTTGAGCCAGAGAAAGGAAAACTGGCGCGGGCTGGTGGCCGAATACATGTCGCTTTACGTGCCGCAAACCCTGGACCACTTGGTCACTGACGAAGCCGCTCAGCGGGCGCAACTGCGGACCATCGATGCACGTCTGGGCCTGAACCTTGTGCCGGCGCAACTGGCCCTGCCACGCTCCGAGTTCAAGCGCGCGCAAATCCTCGAGTACGACGGCGTCGCCATTGCCCAAATCACCTACCTGGACCCGGCGCACGGACCCATGGCGCTGTGCATCACCCGCTCCAACAGCGGCAGTCGGCATTTCGCCCAGGAGCGCCGGTACGGGATGAACATTGTCTATTGGGCTGACATGCAACATGCCTGGATGTTGATCGGGCATAACCCGGTGGCGGATCTGGAGGACATGGCGAAATTGTTGAGAGGCCGGCTGAGCGCTTGATCTCATTTGTCACTATGCTGGGTGTCTCAATTCCAAGGAGGAACCTTCCCATGCCGATTTCTTCACGCACAGCCTTGCTGGTCATCGACGTACAGAACGACTTCATCCCCGGCGGCCAGTTAGCAGTACCCGAAGGTGACCTGATCGTGCCATTGATCAATCGCCTCGGCAGTCAGTTCACCCAAGTCATCATCGCCCAGGACTGGCACCCGGCCGGACACGCATCGTTCGCCTCCAGCCACCCGGGCCGTGCGCCTTACGACGTGATTCAACTGCCGTACGGCGAGCAGACACTCTGGCCGGAGCACTGTGTGCGAGACACACCCGGTGCCCAGTTGCACAAGGATCTGGACTTGCCCCACGCCCAATTGATCATCCGCAAGGGCTGCAACCCGGACATCGACAGTTACTCGGCGTTTCTGGAGGCGGACCGAACGACCACCACAGGCTTGGCCGGGTACTTGAAAGAGCGCGGTATCGACACGGTTTATCTGGTTGGGCTGGCACTCGATTTCTGCGTGATGTTTTCTGCGCTGGATGCTCGGGCGGCAGGGTTTAACGCGTTTGTGGTGATGGATGCGTGTCGGGCGATTGATCTGGAAGGCTCACTGGCCGCGGCGATCGATCGGATGCAGGGAGCTGGGGTTGGGTTGATTCCATCAACCGAATTACTCGCCTGACACGTCACAGGTGTAGCAGCTGCCGAGCCTGCGAGGCTGCGTTCGAGGACGCAGTCCTCGCAAGTCCGACGGACGCGGTTTTCCTGAAACAACCGGTTGCCTGGTTTTACGAGTGCTGCGCACTCGAACGCAGCCTCGCAGGCTCGGCAGCTGCTACGAGAGAATGCAGACGCTAACTGACCGGTAAATAAATCCGTCCCGTTATTTGCTCATTCCCGATACAGTCAACGACTCAAAACAAATGAAAAGTTATCTAACAAAAACCAGTCGTTACTTGAGCTTTGGATCTCTATTCGAACAATGCCTGGCTCAGAAAAAACAATTTCATCGGCACCTTGCCCGTTCACAAGCAAAGATCGCTGCCCTAATAGGCCGTTTACCCCATAGAAATATGCGACATTCGTGGTGACATCCGTCGCGCCGTACCAGAACGAGACTTCAAGGCATGGATTCTTCAGGGCCAATGCAATGCGTTGTGTCCCCGAATTTGTATAACCTATATGCAAAGCTTGACGTTCTATTTTCCCCGGGATGGTGATGAACCCATCCGAAACAGAGCTAATCCCCGCCCGCCCGTTCCCCGATACAAACCCAATCGTCATAGTTGAGGTTTCAATCACTTGACCTGAAACTATAATTTTCATTAATTGATCAAAGTTTTCAGTGAGAATCGTAGGTGAAACTCTTACATTCAATTCACGCATTGGAAACAGAACCGGCCTTACCTCATCAGTTTTCTGACCTAGCAGAACACTCAAACTCACCTTTAACGTGCTGTCATTCTTCAATCCCTGCAGTTTCCCCCGCGGCACCGGCACACTCAGCCCCGAGTTCATCTCCGCCGCCGTCACTTTATGTGCTTCCAGCAGTGGAATCACATACTCAGCGCCCCCGCTATCGATCCCTACACACTTCAGTTCAACGTCTTGCCCAACCCGAATCCCCAACCAAGGCAACACTTTCACCTCGGCATCACCCTCAAACTTACTCAAATCCAACACCTTGTCATCCGGCACCTGAGGCACCTTCGGCGTTGGCAGTCTCGAATCCCCATCGGCAATTTTCTGCACCGTCAGCAATGTCGGTTTCGAGCGGGTCTTGATGCCGTTTCGCGTCAGTTCCCACGGCAAGCGGATCACCGTGCCGTGTCGGGCAACCAGGTCTTCAATCGTCAGCGTGTTATTGACCCGTTTATTGGCATTGAATACCTTGGCGGTAAATGTCGGCAGGCCGTTTTCCGTCACGGGGCGGGCAAAGAGTTGGCATAGGTCGCCCGTCTGCGCTTGGGCAAATTCGACGCGCGCGATTTGGCCAGCCAAACTGGCGAGCGGATCAACCACCAGTCCCGGTACACCAACAACCGTGACCAGCGGCAGATCGATCAGCGCCTCACCAATCACATCGACCCGAGTCGTGAAGGACCGGCCTACCTCTTTGCCCGCGCGCAGCAGCTTATATTTGAAGGTGGCTGAACCACCCACCGCGGCCACGAAGTGAGCGTGGGGCACCGACAGTTTGTAAATGAACGGCGCTTTTTCCACGGTCGTTGTCAGGATCAGCACCTCGGTCAAACCCGTCGCTGACGTGAACGTGCAGGTCAGCTCGATAACGTCTTTGCGCTGCCAGGACCGTTGCGCATGCACTTGGGCAATCGCCGGTCTTCCTGCAAGTTTGCCCAGATCGATACTGTCCGGATCGTCCGAGACATCCTCCGGGTCTTCGCTTACCAGCGGTGGTTCCAGCCAGATGCCGTTCAGGCTGACGAACAGTTCGAGGGCTGCCGACCAGAGCGCGTCCAGATCAACGCTGTTACCAATCCAGTCCCACACGGTATAGACCAGAGCGCATTTCGCGGTATCACCGACCTCTTTGAACACCGCTTCCTCGATCCGTACCTGAATGGGGTCGCCGGATCTCGCCTCACCCTCGGTGACTACATGGTCGATCGTTTCGCCCCCGCACCTCACGCGAATCTTGTCGAACGCTCTCGTCAAAGGATAAGACGCGGTACAAATCACCCCTTGCCGGGCTTGTTCAGGGTCTACCCCGTCGTCCAGCACGTTGGGCGGTAATACATTGATCGCCAGTTCCGAGTGCCACTCGTGGTTACCTTCAAGGTCCTTGAGCCCTGGGCGCTGCTTGTGGAACCACGCCCGCAACGTCGTCGAAGAGTCGATATTCTCCGAGCCGCGCCGGACGGTGTAGTGGAGGGTATTGAGTCCGTCGAGCAGCGCTTTTACGGGCAGGTATAGGGTAAACAGCTTGTCCGTCGTGGACTTGACGATAGCCACATCCACCACAACGCCATTGAGGTAAAGATCGATGCTGTCTTCGGCCAATTGTTCCAGATAAGCATCGACCAGTACTTTTACCCCTTGACCGGGATAGAGGTAGGTCAACGCCAGTGGAATCCCGCCGTGAGCGTTGATTGCGCCAGGCACAACATCTTTCCAGCCTGGAATTCGTGGCGCGTATAGCGTCAGTACGGACATCTCGGTCATGGAAGCGCTCCCTGTCATTGGCAGCGTTCCGGGGATGGAAAAGGTGGAAGGCTGTGGAGGCTATGGAACATCCATGGCGCACTGTCTGGCTACTGTCAAATGTGACAGGTCAGGCTGAAAACAGCCCGATAATCACTACCGTCCGTCGATTCGGGCGCTCTCGATTCAAGCCGTAGCCGGCAACCACAAACGGAACCGTGCCCCACCCAGCGGCGATGCTTCAACGGTGAGCGTGCCGCCCTGAGCTTCCAACGCCCGACGACTGATGGCCAACCCCAGACCGAACCCGCCAGTGGCCCGGTCCCGACTGCGATCCAGCCGATAAAACGGTTCGAAAATCCGCTCCCGCTCCTCATCCGGAATACCGATCCCATCGTCGTCCACCCAGATTTCAGCCCCCTTGGCACACACCCGCACACCAATCTGAATGCGTTTTTCGCAGTAGCGCATCGCATTGCGCAGCAGGTTCTGAATAGCGCGGGCAGTCAACCTTGGGTCGAGGGCGAAGCGTTCAAGTTGTCCATGCAGGAGCACATCGATAACGATGTCCGGGGATTCCAGTTCTTCGTCGACGCTGCCCAGGATGCTGTCGATAAACTCATCCAGCGACACCTCGACCCGCTCCGGCAGCCGCGCCGGGTTTTGCAGACGGCTGTAGGACAACAGTTCCAGTACCAGCTCATCGAGTTCGCGAATGTGCGCGACCAGACCTTGCAGACGCTCGCGACTGGCGGCGGGTAAATCGTCGGACAGAGCCAGCGCCAGACCGAAATCCAGTCGTGTCAGGGGCGTGCGCAGTTCGTGAGAGACGGCATTGAGCAGGTCCCGCTGCTGGTTGAGCAGGTTCTCGATATCGCCAGCCATGGTGTCGAAGACGTTGGCCAGGCTACCGATGTTGGAGCTTTTGGAAATCTGTGTGCGCTCGCTCAAGTGGCCCTTGCCGAAACGTTCAGCCGTACCTTTGAGGCGTTCCAGGTCGCGCCAGTGCGGGCGCAGCCACAGCAACAGGCAGGCGAGCATGGTCGCGCCGATCAGCACGTTGATGCTCCAGTACAACAGGCTGACGTCCATCGGGTCCGGCGGCACGACCATCTCCACCACCGTCCGCTCGTTCAGCGGCGACACTGCCAGGGTGCGCCAGCCCCAGTCGCCAATGCGCACGACGTTCTCGCCACGCTGCAAACGCTTGCGCTCATCAGGGGTGAAATCGGCATCGTCGTTACCGGTCAGGACGATGTGCAGCGGCTGGAATTCCTTGTCCATCTCCGCGGCCAATGCCGGCCACTGCTCCGGGGGCACGGCGTGAAACTGTTTGACGATGAGGGTTTGCAGCCCGCGCGAGTAATCGAGGTTGTAGGTGACAAAGCGCTCCTGGAAGACCTTGATCACCACGTCAGGCACCAGATAGATCGCCGCACTGTACGAAACGATGGTCACCAGATACAGGCGAAACAGGATTCTGAACATCGACTCAGCATTCCCACTCGGAACGGCTGAACAGGTAACCCTTGCCCCACACGGTCTTGATCTTGCGCGCCTCGCCGGCGTGGTCGTCGAACTTGCGCCGCAGCTTGGAAATCGCCACGTCCACCGAGCGGTCGGTACCATTGAACTCGATGCCGCGCAGGCGCTGCAGAATCTGGTCACGACTGAGCACTTCACCGGCATGCCGAGCAAGCACCACCAGCAGGTTGTATTCACCGCTGGACAGCTCGACCAATTGCTCGCGCCAGGTCACGGTGCGCTCGGACAGGTCGATGCACAGATTGCCCATCAGAATGCGGTCGTTGGCCGTCTGCGGTTCAGTCAGGCTGCTGCGCCGCAGCAACGTCCGCACCCGGGCCAGCAACACCCGCGGTTCGCAGGGTTTGGTGACGTAGTCGTCGGCGCCCATTTCCAGGCCCAGCACCTGATCGTGACTGTCGTCGCGGGCGGTGAGCATCAGGATCGGCAACGTGGCCGAATCGGCGCGCAGCAAGCGACAGACTTGCAGGCCATCGAGCCCGGGCAGCATCAGGTCGAGGATCACCAGGTCCGGCGGATTGACCCGCGCACGTTCGCGCACATGGTCACCACGACTGATCACGCTGACGCTATAGCCGTTGCGTTCCAGGTAACTGGCAATCAGTTCGGAGAGCGCGGTGTCGTCTTCGACCAGGAGGATGTTAGGCATGGGTGTTTCCAGAAGGTGCAGTGGCGATGCTTAGGGCCTCTTCGCGAGCAAGCCCGCTCCCACAGGGGAACGCATTTCAAAATGTGGGAGCGGGCTTGCTCGCGAAGGCGGCCTGACAGACGCAAAAAGTTTCAAGCGGCCAAGGATATACGCCCTCACCCATGCCTGAGTAAAACCCTTACACAATTTCACACAGCGCCTACAAAGCTTCACCGCTACCCTCGTCGCCTCCCCGTAGGATGCGGGGGGTCATTATTGGGGTATTACATGTCAAAGAATCTGCTTGCCAGGCTCAGCCTGATTGCACTGGCGGTGACGCTGAGCGCTTGTGACAAGGCCTCGACGGCCGAAGAACAGGCGCCTCTGGCCACGGTTCGCATCGAAACCATCCAAGCCGGCCCCCTGTCGATCACCAGTGAACTGAGCGGGCGGATTGCCGCGCCACGCATTGCCGAAGTCCGCGCCCGGGTTGCCGGGGTGGTGTTGCAACGGGCGTTCCGTGAAGGCAGTGATGTGAAAAAAGGCGAAGTGCTGTTCCGTATCGACCCGGCGCCGTTCAAGGCAGACCTGGACAGCGCTGAAGCAGCGCTGCGCAAGGCTGAAGCCAATGCATTCCAGGCGCGCCTGCAAGAGCAGCGTTATGCGCAGTTGATCGAAGGCAATGCCATCAGCGGCCAGGATTATGACAACGCCCGGGCCAGTGCCCGGCAAACGGCTGCCGACGTCGCCGCGAACAAAGCCGCCGTGGAACGGGCGAAACTCAACCTGGGTTACGCCACGGTCACGGCGCCGATCTCCGGGCGCATCGGCCGCGCGTTGGTGACCGAAGGCGCACTGGTCGGGCAGAACGAAACCACACCGCTGGCATTGATCCAGCAACTGAACCCCATCCATGCCGACCTCACCCAATCGACCCGCGAACTCAACGACCTGCGCCGGGCGTTCCGTTCCGGCCAGTTGCAGCAGGTCGGTCAGGACCAGGCCAAAGCCACGCTGATCCAGGACGACGGCAGTCTCTATCCGTTGCCGGGCAAGTTGCTGTTCGCCGACATCACCGTCGACCCCGGCACCGGTCAGATCATTCTGCGCAGCGAATTCCCCAACCCGGACCTCGACTTGCTGCCGGGCAGCTTCGTGCGCGTACGTCTGGAGCAAGCGGTCAATCAGCAAGGCATCAGCGTGCCGCAACGGGCCATTCAGCGTGACAGTGCCGGCATCGCCCAAGTGCTGTTGCTCGACGCCGAACAGCGGGTCGGCCAGCAACCGGTAGAACTGGGCGCCGTGCAGAACGATCGCTGGATCGTCACCGGCGGCCTCAAGCCCGGTGATCGAATCGTCACCGAAGGCCTGCAACACGCCCGTCCCGGCGAAAAAGTGCAGATCGACGACACCCCTCTTCCACTTGCCCAGGCTTCTGGTCAGTAAGCAGGACGCTTCTTTATGCCGCAGTTCTTTATCGATCGCCCGGTGTTCGCCTGGGTGGTTGCCCTGTTCATCCTGTTGGCCGGCGCCTTGGCCATTCCACAGTTGCCGGTGGCGCAATACCCCAACGTCGCGCCGCCGAAAGTCGAAATCTACGCCGTGTACCCCGGTGCTTCGGCGCAAACCGTGGACGAAAGCGTGGTCAGCCTGATCGAGGAAGAACTCAACGGCGCGGACCATCTGCTGTATTTCGAATCCCAGAGCAGCCTCGGCAGCGCCACCATCACCGCGACGTTCCAGCCGGGCACCGATCCGGAAATGGCCCAGGTCGATGTGCAAAACCGCCTGAAAGTGGTCGAGTCGCGCCTGCCTCAAGCGGTGACGCAACAGGGTTTGCAGGTGGAGAAAGTCTCCGCCGGTTTCCTGCTGCTGATCACTCTCACCTCCAGCGACGGCAAGCTCGACGACGTGGCGCTCAGCGATTACCTGGCGCGCAACGTGATGAACGAGATCAAGCGCCTGGACGGCGTCGGCAAGGCGCAGCTGTACGGTGCCGAACGGGCGATGCGGATCTGGATCGACCCGCAGAAGCTGATCGGTTTCAACCTGACCCCGGCCGACGTCAACGCCGCCATCGTCGCGCAGAACGCACAAGTGTCGGCCGGCAGCATCGGCGATTTGCCGACCCGCACCACCCAGGAAATCACCGCGACCATTCTGGTCAAAGGCCAGTTGTCGACGCCGGAAGAATTCGCCGACATTGTCCTGAAAGCCAATCCCGATGGCTCCACCGTGCGCATCGGCGATGTAGCGCGCGTCGAGATCGGCAGTCAGGAATATCAGTTCTCTACGCGCCTCAACGGCAAACCGTCGACCGCCGTCAGCGTGCAGTTGGCACCGGGCGCCAATGCCTTGAGCACTGCTACGTTAGTGCGGGCGAAGATGGACGAACTGGCGCGCTACTTCCCGGCGGGCGTGGAATACAAGATCCCGTACGACACCTCGCCCTTCGTCAAAGTCTCGATCACCAAGGTGGTTTACACCCTTGGCGAGGCGATGTTGCTGGTGTTCGCGGTGATGTTCCTGTTCCTGCAAAACATCCGCTACACGCTGATCCCAACGCTGGTAGTGCCGGTGGCGCTGATGGGCACCTTTGCGACCATGCTGGCGCTGGGGTTCTCGATCAATGTGCTGACCATGTTCGGCATGGTGCTGGCCATCGGTATCCTGGTGGATGACGCGATTGTGGTGGTGGAAAACGTCGAGCGGATCATGGCCACCGAGGGCCTGTCGCCCAAAGAGGCAACGCGCAAGGCGATGAAGCAGATCACCGGGGCGATCATCGGTATCACGCTGGTGCTGGTCGCGGTGTTCATTCCGATGGCGTTCATGCAGGGGTCGGTCGGGGTGATTTATCGGCAGTTCTCTTTGTCGATGGCGACTTCGATTCTGTTCTCGGCGTTCCTCGCCCTGACCTTGACCCCGGCGCTGTGCGCAACGTTGCTCAAGCCGATTGCCAAGGGCGAGCATCACGAGAAGCGCGGGTTCTTCGGCTGGTTCAACCGGCGTTTCGAGCAACTGACCGAGCGTTATCAGGGCTGGGTCGCCTATGCGCTGAAACGCACGGGACGTTACCTGCTGATCTATGGCGTGCTGCTGATCGGATTGGGCGTGTGCTTCAGTCGACTGCCCTCCTCGTTCCTGCCGGTGGAAGATCAGGGTTACACCATCACCGACATTCAACTGCCGCCGGGTGCAAGCAAGAACCGCACGGTGCAGGTGGTCGAGCAGATCGAAGCCCATAACGCTACGGAGCCGGGTGTTGGCGACAGCACGGTGATTCTCGGTTTCAGCTTCTCTGGTAGCGGGCAGAACGCCGCGCTGACGTTTACCACGCTCAAAGACTGGTCTGATCGGGGCAGCGACGACTCGGCCAGTTCCATTGCCGACCGCGCCAACATCGCGCTGAGCCAGATCAAGGAAGCCGTGGCGTTTTCGATACTGCCGCCGCCGGTTGACGGCCTGGGCACCTCCAGCGGTTTCGAGTTCCGCTTGCAGGATCGTGGCGGCCTCGGCCATGCCACGCTGATGCAGGCGCGCAGAGAATTGCTCGCTGCCGCCGAGAAAAGTCCGATCTTGATGAACGTGCGCGAAAGCGCCCTGGCCGAAGCGCCGCAGGTGCAATTGGAAGTCGACCGCAAACAGGCCAACGCGCTGGGTGTTTCCTTTGCCGACATTGGCAATGTGCTGTCCACTGCCGTCGGTTCGGCCTACATCAACGACTTCCCCAATCAGGGGCGGATGCAGCGTGTGGTGGTGCAGGCTGAAGGCGATCAGCGCAGTCAGGTCGCCGATCTGCTGAAGATTCACGTGCGCAACAGCGCCGGGAAAATGGTGCCGTTGTCGGCCTTCGTCCAGGCCAAGTGGACCCAGGGCCCGGCGCAGTTGACCCGTTACAACGGCTACCCGGCGATCAGTATTTCCGGTGAACCGTCGCCCGGTTACAGCACCGGCGAAGCCATGGCGGAAATCGAACGACTGGTTGCACTTGGCCCGGCGGGATTGGGGCAGGAATGGACCGGGTTATCTTTGCAGGAGCGGTTATCCGGCAGTCAGGCTCCGATCCTGCTCGGTTTGTCGTTGCTGATCGTGTTTCTTTGTCTGGCCGCGTTGTATGAGAGCTGGTCGATTCCGACCTCGGTGCTGCTGGTGGTGCCGCTCGGCGTACTCGGCGCGGTACTGGCCGTGACCTTGCGCGGGATGCCCAATGACGTGTTCTTCAAGGTCGGGTTGATCACCATCATCGGGCTGTCGGCGAAGAACGCGATCCTGATCATCGAGTTCGCCAAGAGCCTGTACGACGAAGGCCATGACCTGATCGACGCCACCCTGCAAGCCGCGCGCCTGCGACTGCGGCCGATTGTGATGACGTCGCTGGCGTTCATTCTTGGTGTGGTGCCGCTGGCGATTGCCACCGGGGCCAGTTCGGCGAGCCAGCAAGCTATCGGCACCGGGGTGATTGGCGGGATGATCACCGCGACGCTGGCGGTGGTGTTTGTGCCGGTGTTTTTTGTGGTGGTGATGAAGCTTGTGCGCAAACGCCATAAGACAATCTAACCCACACAACCAGTCCCCTGTAGGAGCTGCCGAAGGCTGCGATCTTTTGATCTTGACCTTCGACAGTATTCCTTGACTTCAAAAGATCGCAGCCTTCGGCAGCTCCTACAAAAGCGCGTTTACCTGGGCTATGGTGGGGAGACTTCTGTTTCTGTGAGTTCACATGCCCTTCCTCGCCCGCACCCACCCTCGCCTCTCCTCCGCCGCCGCGCTTGGCATTGCCGTGGGTATTCTGGCGCCGGCCGACTCGATCATCAGCAAAATCCTCTTCGGCTGGAATGCCTGCGTCTGGACTTACCTGGTCCTGATGCTCTGGCTCACCGCGCGCGCCAAAGCGCCGGATGTGAAACGCATTGCCGAGGTCGAAGACGAAAACGCCGGGCTGGTGCTGTTTGTTGTATGCATCGCCGCGGTGGCGAGCCTGGCGACCATCGCCTTTGAACTGGCCGGCAGCAGGGACCTGGAAACGACCCGCAAGCTGTTGCACTACGGCTTTACTGCATTGACCGTGATCGGTTCATGGCTGCTGATCGGGGTGATTTTCAGCGTGCACTACGCCCGTCTGTTCTACACCTGGGGCGGCAAAGACCCCGCACTGCGTTTTGCTGAAGGTCTGACAACCCCCAATTACTGGGACTTCCTGTATTTCTCTTTCACCATCAGCGCGGCGGTCCAGACGTCCGATGTTGGCGTGGCGACTCGGGATTTGCGCAAGATTGTCCTGGCGCAGACGCTGATCGGCTTTCTGTTCAACACGGCCATTCTCGGGTTCTCGATCAACATCGCGGCGGGACTGTTCAACTAATCCCTGCACAAACGTTCTAGTCATCATGCTCGGCGCAGGCGTTAAATAAGTCGGCTATCCGTCTCACAGGTGCAGCATGACGACTCACAACTGGATCGACCTGGCCCAGGACGCCGACACCGGCATCGAGACCCTGCGCGCGCATTTCGAAGGCCATGCCTACGACCCGCACTGGCATGACAGCTATCTGGTGGGTGTGACCGAACAAGGGGTTCAGCAGTTTCACTGTCGGCGAGCAAAGCACCAAAGCACGCCGGGCAAGGTGTTTCTGCTCGAGCCGGGTGACATCCACGACGGTGAAGCGCCAACCGAAGACGGTTTCACCTACCGCATGCTGTACCTCGACCCGCAGTGGCTGAAACGTGAACTCAGTGCAGTCTTCGAAAATGCCCCCGACAACAGTCAATTGAGTTTCGCCAACACCCTGGCCAGCGACTCGCGACTGGCCCACGCCACCAGTCTGGCGTTTCAAACCCTGCATCACGGTGAGCTGAAGATCGTCCGCCAGACCGCCCTCGACGGTTTGCTCGAACGCCTGACCAGTCACCTGCACTGGCGCGCCCGCTATGGCGAGGATCCGCGCCTGCCGCTGGTGGCGCAGAAGGCTCGGGAGTACCTGCATGCCAACGCTCAATACGACATCGGCCTCGACCAACTGGCCGCCGTCACCGGAGTTGATCGCTTCCGCCTGACCCGCGCCTTCAAGGCCGCTTATGGCATGGCACCCCACGCCTACCTTGTGCAATTGCGCCTGGCGACCGCCCGGCGAATGCTGGCCCGTGGCGAGCAACCGGCGACGGTGGCGATGGAACTGGGGTTTGCCGATCAGAGTCACCTGGGCCGCTGGTTTGTGCGGGCATATGGCTTAACTCCGGCGCTGTATCGCAAGCGCTGCTCAAATCTTCCAGACGCATGACCCGGACTTTGTGAGCATCGGCTCCTGAGATCATTCACGGAGTCCGCTGCCATGTTGTCCACCTTTCCCACGCTGCTGCCATTTTTGCTGTTCGCTTTCGTCGCCTCCATTACGCCGGGGCCGACAAACATATTGGTGCTGAGTAACAGTGCGAGGTACGGTTTCAAAGCCGCATTGCCGATCATCTTCGGAGCCTGCGCGAGTGCGGCATTGATTGTGTTGTTAGTAGGCAGCGGTGTTGGTCAGTCGCTTGCCGGACTACCAGGGGTGCAATCGCTGATGCAATGGAGCGGAATCGCTTGGCTTAGTTACTTGGCCTGGCAAATTTTCCATACACCGGTCACGACCTTCGATGTTGATAAAGGACACCAGCAAAGGTTTGGATTATGGGCGGCCGCTGGCTTACAACTGGTCAATCCCAAGACCTGGATGATGGCATTTGCCGTGGTCGGTGTATTTGCCGGATCCGGCGATAATCGACAGTTTCAAACTGTCTACCTGTCGCTGGCATTTTTCCTGGTCTCGCTGCCGTGTCTGGGTGTTTGGGCATTGCTGGGAAAGGGAGCAACCAGATGGTTTGGCTCGGCAAAAGCCATCCAGCGTTTTAATCAGGCAATGGCACTGCTGCTACTGGGTTCTACCTGGCTCACGTTGACTTGACGCACTGCGTCAGCACAACAGGTACAAAAATGCCCCGAAGCATTCGGGGCATTTTTTTGTTGAATGACCGCAAGACACTCCCTCTATTAGAAGAAGTAACTCAGCCTCAAGCTACCGCTCCAATCCTGACTGACCGTTGTACCTTTGCTGCCACCCACCTGGCCGGAAACCTGCCAGTTGCGTTGCGCCGGTGTCCACTTCAAGCCGGCGCCATATTCGATAGAGCTGCTGGCGCGATCATCATCGAAGCTCTCGTCGTTGATCTTGACCTCGTTGGTTTTCACAAACTCATGATTGACCGCTGTGGACAGGCTCGGCTCTAGAAGGCTGCCGTTGTCGAGGGTGATGACACGCCCACCACGAACACCCACCTTGCCTTGAAAGGAACGCATGGTATCGGCTTTGACTTCGAGACCATTGTCGAGCCTGTAGCTCTCGCTTTGGATGACCCCCGTCGAGACCTGTACTTGAGGCTCGACAAAATAATCATCCTTGAGACGGATATGCTTGCCTACGGCCACCGATCCACTGGCACCCAAGGCCTTGTAATCACCCTTGGCCCGAGTGCCATCACTCATGGTGACCTTGGCCTTGTTATCGAACTGGTTGATCTTGGCCATGACATTGACGAATACACCGCTTTCAACATCGAACGTGCTGCCGTAAACACCGGCATTCAGGCTGTCGACGGTGGCGCTGGAGCCGTATTTGAGATCCATTTTGGTATGGCTTGTTCCGACAAATCCGCCCAGCACCCACGACCTGCCAACAAGATCCACTGTTGTGTCGGCACCACCAGTAATTCCGGTCTGATTCTGGGTGTAGCCATCACCATAGGCGTTACCAACGTTGTACTGGTTGCCATAAGTGCGAACCCAGACACTGTTGCTGAGGTTTTTCACCGAGCTGTCGTTCATCGAGCGCATCGATGCTTGCGGTCGGACGCTCAGGCTCCGGTCCCCCAATTGGTCGCTAAGCATGGCCCCTTCAGCATTCAGCACACTGCGCGCACTCCCGGCCAGGGCCAACGCAGTATTACTTGAGGTACTGACCGTTTCCTTATCTGGATTCAGGTACAAACCCTGACCTTCCTTGGCCAATCGGTACACAAACGTACCTGCGTCCACGGTTTCACGACCGCCCAGCGAGAAGCTCGCGTCGCCAGCGGCGATATTACCGACCTTCACCGCTTCAGCCGTGACAGGTGTCGTACCGGTAGCGCTGATCTGCAGTTGATGTTGCCCGTCGCGTTGCCGGTGACGTTCAGGAAGTCGGTGTCACCGTTGCCCAGATCGCTGCCCATCACAAACGTACCCTTACCGGAAAGATCACCCACGTTCAGTTGCTGGAACTGCTCGTTGGTACCCATGCGAACCACGCCATCATTCAGGGCAAGACGTTGCACGTTACTGTCGCCGGTCATCACCCACTGCGCTGCGTTGTTAATATTGAGGTTTCCGGAATTGTTGATCTGGCCGGTCAGTACCGAACCGTTGTCCAGCAGCACGCTGCCATTGGCATCCGTGTTGACGTCCCCGGTCATGCTGCTCGCATTGTTCAGCGACAGGCTGGCGACATGTTCAACATTGCCGTTGATCGTAGAGCCGTTGTTCAGGTTGACCGTGGCACCCGTGCCTGCAACTGCCAGCACATTGCCGTTCAGTACGCTGCGGGAATCGAGATTTACCCGCGAGCTGCCATTGGTATCCGTGTTGACGTCCCCGGTCATGCTGCTCGCATTGTTCAGCGACAGGCTGGCGACATTTTCGACATTGCCGTTGATCGTAGAGCCGTTGTTCAGGTCGACCGTGGCACCCGTGCCTGCAACTGCCAGCACATTGCCGTTCAATACGCTGCGGGAGTCGAGATTTACCCGCGTAACGTTTTGAAAATTGCCTTCGATGGACGCTGCGTTTTGCATCGACAGCGCGACGGTACTGCCGGTGTCGACAATCACATTACCCTTCAAGGCACTGGCGTCGACGGTAAGATTGGCAGTAGAACGATTTGTCGCCTGCAACAACGTACCGTTGCCGCCAATCAGTTCAGTGCCGCCGAGAACATTGATGTTGGCGACTGCTCCCGCAGCCCCGGACGAACCCAGCACGATTGCCGAACCCGTACCACCCCTGACGCTTGTATTGTTGAGCGTTACGGTGCTGGCGTTGATACCGACGGAGTCGGTCACGATTTGCAGGCCATCCTGCTCTCCGGAAATGGTGCTGCCCGTCGCTGAAAGCGTTGAGCCGCCCAATTGCACACCGTAACTGGTCGTACCGGTGCCACGGATAGTCGACTTTTCGACGTTCAACACCGCGAAACCAACTGCATTCGCGCCCCCGGGAAGGCCGGTGATAGTGCTTCCACCCTTGACCGTCGCACTCGAGGAGGCGGGTGTGTTGATATTGCGGCCCAATAGAAGACCAAAACTGTTCGAACTGGTGATGGTCGTCTTGTTGTCGATCGTGGCGCTGCTGTCGATCAGTTGTATCGCCCCCCTACCGGCCGCGCTGTTAACGTTGGCCCCTGAAAGGTTAAGCACGGAAGTGTCAGCATTGATTCGCTGGCTCTGGCCACCGTTGAAAACGACATTGGCATTTTGTGAACTGATCGTCAGCGCATCAGCATTGTTGATGGTCAGTGTTCCCCGTTGGGATACCGCCCATGCTTCCGGTGCGGGTGGATTCGTGACCACTGCACTTTCGCCTGGCAAAAGTGTTCGACTGTAGGCCTCGGGAGAGGCAGCGAGTGCAGCCGCGAGCATTAATCCTCTAATAGCGTTAGGGTGTTTTGAAATCGAAAACAAAGGCATAGGAAATTCCTCAAACCTGCACAATTACTGAAGCTGTTCTTTCGGCAGCGTTGAAAACACCCACCCAAAAAACGTTCGACAGCCTAATGAGAAACGCGAAAGTCTGATGTAGGAAAAGTCCTTATTGCTTAGAGAATTATCCTTCAGGGACGTGTTTATTATCCGCTCCTGCATCTTCTCAGCCGGAAAAAAATCGCGAGAGAGACAATCAAGTCTCCCTCGTGACACAGATCAAACTAATGCAAATTTTTAAGGTGCGGGAGCCGCAGTCCGATCGCAATATTCGAAACTATTACTGATAGTATCCAACTGTTTGACAATCGGCACAGACGTTTGCTCGCCATTAATATCAGTTGTATACCAGTACTTCCCATAAGCAACCGCTCCTCGTACCGGTTGCGCTGCTTTGAATTCCGTAGCACTACCCACTGGCGCTACGTCAGCCGTACCGGCGGCCTTGATGACATAAGCTGCCGAAGCCGTCGTCCCCAGAATTAAATCAGTACCCGCCACATTTCTGTGGGCCTCAAAATGCACTGTGATGTTTTTACCCGGCGGAAGAAGCGGATCCTTTGGAATAAGCAAGCCCAGTACATAACCGCTAGTGGGGCTGGTCATCGCAAAACATTCGATGTAATCACGATTTGCAGGATTACGGATTCTGATCGTGGGCAGAGGTAAATTGATCGGAATACCGCCCACCCGGACCGGTTGGGGCCTAGACTTCATGACGTTCTTGTCGATGCCTGACTTCTGGATCGTCCAGTGAGCTTGAACTTCCGGAGTGGGGAGTCTGGAGATAATGTCTGCCGTAATATCAACTTCAAACTCATTTACATCTACAAACGGTACGAAGTCGTTCACAAACTGATTATTAAGGTAGCACTTGACCGTCTGATCCGGAGTAATATCCGGATCCGAGATTCCAAGCGTCACTTTAAATTTACCCGCCTTGTCGCGATCGCCGGGCAACAAGCTGTTCGGTGTGAGGGAAGCACCGGTGACAACAGGTAACTGGAGAACCGAGTTCGTAAGATCCGGAAGATCTGGATTCACTGGACCTGCGTAATCGAATGCCAGCGAGAAGGTGACAGCTGGTGAAGGAACATTTGGGATCATCCCGGTTCGAACTATTTCATATCGGATTGAGGCGTCCTTGGGTTCATCGGATCCGTCAAATATCTTGGCAAGATCAGCGTAAGGAAGATTAAAAGTCAAATTGGCGTTGGTCCAGGGTTGTGGGCCAAGTTCAACAAAAATATTCGCGTCGGCGGGATCTTCAATAATTAGAAGAATTTGATCACCCGGCTCCGCGTGTTCGATATACGCGTTTTCGACGATGGCATTAATCCCACCGGCAATATCGTCCAGATAAAGCGGCGTGCTGTAACCCGGATCAGTTTTGGGCACCAGAGGCGCTTTTTTCGCCAACGGACGTTGCGCAAGCGCCAGGGTCAGAACGGCAGACGGCGCGGCTTCCAGGCTGTCGTTACCGGGAAGGTCTGTCCACTGATACAAAATATTGATCCGCCCGTTCGGAAATTGGCGTAATGCAGTATTTGGGATCGAAAACGCACCGGTAGAAAGGACTGCAGCGTTAAACACCTCCACTCTCTGCGTGCCGGCCTGAAGCCAGACGCGGAGATTATCGTCAAGACGGCGCAGCGCATAACCAACATTCACCGTAAAGTTTAAGTTTTCGTTCGCGGCTGAAGCCATCCATGCTTCGTTGACTGTTCGTTGCGCATCTGCGGGTTGATTGACAAAAACAGGGGCTGGCGTCGGTCTTGCTTCGCCTCTGGGATTCTTCGTTTTAAAAGGCGCAGTGGTGTCGATTACAAACTCCACGGTATTGGACGGATCCTCGTTACCGCCACCGCCTTTATAGAGTCTGATCATAACCTCATAAGTTGTAGGAGCCGCGGGGGTAGGCATTTCTGGAAACAGGCGTGCGGGCAAAGGCAATGGAATGGTGCCCACAGGCCTTTGACTAATTGGTCCAAGTTCAATCGTCTGGTCATATGGAGTTAGAGCCTGACCTTTTACCCCATAGTAAACATCCAGATTATCACCATCGAGTTCATCTACAGTCCGAGTAAAGTTTATGGTCAGACTTCCGGAATCCAGTACACTTTTTGCGATAAAACCTTCCGCCAGTGTATCTACCGAGATATCCGAGAAAGGCCCAGCGCCTGCCACAGCAATGGACTCGGCTCTTTGAACTTTCGGTACAAATTTCAGTGTCATCTTCGTCTCTCCTTGTATACTCAGGCCAGAAGGGCCACTTTCGCCGGGTGTTACTCTGTCTATTTTCACCAAACCTTTTTTTGACACACCGATCAGCCGCCCACTTCCAAACAACTGCCAATAGACGAGGGCCGAGTCGTTATCAAAAAGAGGTTTAATTTGAGGATCAAATGGGACGACTTGTTCATATCCCTTATCAATATCCTGCTGTTGTAATCTCTTATCAAAAGCGCCATACGTATTCGTCACAGGCGGACCACTTCCATTCAAACTTAAATAACCTTGCCAATGTACTTTGACGATATCGCCAGGTGCTGCAATGCCCGTTGTAGCGGGTATCGCAACGGTTGCGCCGGATGCCAGTGGAGGAAACGTTTTGTTGTTCAGATACCCCCAAATCGTGGCATGGGGAAATGTCGGTTCCTCCAGAACGAGAGGTAGAGTGTGATCAATAGTCAATTTTCTTTCTGGCGAAGGGTCGGGGATACCGCCCGAACCTTTCCAGACTTTATAAGATAAAAATACAATGCCATCGGTTGCCAAATGCTGGGGCGTCAGTCTGAAATATAAAAAGTCTGGTTGTGGCGGGCTGAAGAACTCCGTGTAAAGCCTTTGCTCAACTCCGCTTCGAAATATTGATATCCAAAGTTCATCATTGTCCAGGGGACTGGGCCAGTAAGGAATGACAATGCGCGTTCCATTGCGCAAGATATCGAGGGGAACATATCCCTCCATATCACTATCATCGATACCTTCCACTGAAAGTGGAGCCGCCAATATGCCTGCGTCTGACTCTGATAACTTCGCCGTCATCGCTTTTACCCGTTTGATGGTAGAATCACTGCGCGTAACTTTCGTGTCGCTCATGGAAGAATTAAGCGCTTATCCATCGCACTTGCCTACTGTCATATCTGACAGGTAAGCCAACCGTTCGTCGGGAAACTAGCCGTTGCACAAGTTCGTCGGCGATGAACGCGGCTTGACGAATAGGCAGGGATTAGTGTTTCCTGAAACCGGTTTCACGAATACAAAAAAGCCAATCCAACAACAAAAAGCTACCGCCATGAACGACTTCTCCGCCGCCCAGCGCAGCCGCGTCACCATGCTCGACGTCGCCGAACACGCCGGCGTTTCCAAAGCCAGCGTCTCGCGCTTCATCGGCGACGACCGCGCCCTGCTCTCCGATGCCACTGCCTTGCGCATCGAGCAGGCGATTGCCGAACTGGGTTATCGCCCTAACCAGATGGCCCGCGGTCTGAAGCGCGGGCGCACTCGCCTGATCGGCATGCTGGTGGCCGATATCCGTAACCCTTATTCGATTGCCGTGATGCACGGGGTGGAAACCGCCTGCCGTCAGCACGGCTACAGCCTGGTGGTGTGCAACACCGATCGCGATGACGAGCAGGAACGCCAGCACCTGGCCCTGCTGCGCTCCTACAACATCGAAGGCTTGATCGTGAACACCCTCGGCCATCACCGCGACGAATTACGTGAATTGCATCGGGAAATGCCGCTGGTGCTGGTGGATCGCAAGGTCGAGCAGCTGGAGAGTGATCTGGTCGGGCTGGACAATCCGGCAGCGGTCGAACTCGCCCTCGCGCACCTTGAAGAACGCGGCTATCGCGATGTGCTGTTGGTGACCGAGCCGTTTGACGGCACCAGTTCACGGATCGAGCGGGTCAGCAGTTTCAAGGCGCAGATCGAACAACGTCCGTCCCTGCGCGGCACCCTTGTCGAAACCGGCAGTGAACTCACCGTACAGCTGAAAACCTTCCTCGAAACGCCAGGCCCCGGCCCGAAAGCGCTGTTCTGCGCCAACGGAATCGCCGCGCTGGCCAGCACCCATTCGTTGCGTGAACTGAAGTGCAATCTGTTCGAGGACGTCGGTCTGATCGCCCTCGATGATCTGGATTGGTATCCGCTGGTGGGCAGCGGCATCACCGCCCTCGCCCAACCGACGGCCGAGATTGGTGCCAGTGCGTTTGAGTGTTTGCTCAAGCGTTTGCGCGGTGATGTCGGGCCGGTGCGGACCCTGGATTTTTCGGCGCGGTTGATTGTGCGGGGGTCGACCCTTGGAGATTGTCGGTGACTGGACTGGCCCCTTCGCGAGCAAGCCCGCTCCCACAAGTGCACCGCGTTCCAAGGTGGGAGCGGGCTTGCTCCGGGCGGCGATCCGACGAAGAGGCCCTCAAGAACACCGCACCACCCAGACAGCCATTTTTTTTGAACAAAAATGAAACCGGTTTCAGAGGTATACAACAATGAATAAACCACCTGTCTCCATCAGCCTGTCGAGCTACGGCGCCGACCTTGTTCGCGAACGCGGCCAGGGATCGTTTATCGACGTGTTGGCCGCCGCGGGCGCCACGCGCATCGAATGGCGCGAAGAACTGCTGACCGTCGAAGACCCCGCGCAACTGGCCGATGCCACGCAGGCGCAAGGCCTCGAAAGTGTGTATTCCTCGCCGATGGAATTGTGGCTGGCTGGTCAGTCCAAACCTAATCCCGAACTGATCTCTGCGTTACAGCGCGCCCAGGCATTCGGTGCCAAATGGCTGAAAGTGTCCCTGGGTTATTTCACCGACAACAGCGACCTCCAGACCTTGTCCCGCGTACTGGGCAAAAGTGCGGTGCAGTTGCTGGTGGAAAACGATCAAACCTTGCACGGCGGCCGCATCGAACCGTTCCAGCGCTTTTTCACTGAAATCGAGCAACACAACCTGCCAGTCAAAATGACCTTCGATATCGGTAACTGGCATTGGCAAGACCAGTCCGCCGCCAGCGCCGCGCGGTTGCTCGGTCGCCACGTCGGCTATGTGCACTGCAAAGCCGTGACGCGCCGGGCCGACGGCAAACTGGTCGCCATACCGCCGGCCGCCAGTGACCTGCATCTGTGGGAACAACTGCTGCGGCACATGGCCCAAGGCGTCATGCGGGCGGCGGAATATCCGCTGCAAGGCGACGACCTGGTGCAGTTGACCACCGAGCATGTCGCCACCCTCGCCCGCCTCGGTCAAACCCGGTTGGAGAGCGCTCATGTCTGAGATCGATATTCTGTCGTTCGGCGAAACCATGGCGATGTTCGTCGCCGAACAGAACGGCGACCTGGCCGATGTCGGCCACTTCCACAAACGCATTGCCGGCGCTGACAGCAATGTCGCCATTGGCTTGTCGCGGTTGGGTTTCAACGTCACTTGGCTAAGCCGGGTCGGCGCCGATTCTCTGGGCCGGTTCGTCATCGACACCCTGGAAAAAGAAGGCCTGGATTGCAGTAACGTCGCCATCGACACGGCGCACCCGACTGGTTTTCAGCTCAAGTCGCGCACCGACGATGGCAGCGATCCGGTGGTCGAGTATTTCCGCCGTGGGTCGGCGGCGAGTCATCTGTCGCGGCAGTCGATCGCGCCTGAGTTACTGAACGCCCGGCACTTGCACGCCACCGGCATTCCCCCGGCACTGTCCGAAACGGCTCGGGAAATGTCTTTCGAATTGATGACCCGCATGCGCGATGCCGGGCGCAGCGTGTCCTTCGACCCGAACCTGCGCCCGAGCCTGTGGGCCAGCGAGCAACAGATGATTAGCGAGATCAACCGTCTCGCCGCCCTCGCCCATTGGGTGCTGCCGGGGTTGAGCGAAGGCCGCTTGCTGACCGGTTTCGAAGACCCGGCCGACATCGCGGCGTTCTACCTCGATCAAGGCGCCGAAGCCGTGGCGATCAAACTTGGCCCGCACGGTGCGTATTACCGCACCCATCTGGACCAGGGTTTCGTGGCGGGCGTGCCCGTGGAAACGGTGGTCGACACCGTCGGTGCCGGCGATGGATTTGCCGTCGGCATGATCAGCGCCCTGCTGGAAAACCACAGCTTTGCCGACGCGGTAAAGCGTGCCAACTGGATTGGCAGCCGCGCGGTGCAGAGCCGTGGGGATATGGAGGGGTTGCCTAATCGACTTGAGATGTCTGCCGAGTTCAAGGCCGTCAATCGCGAGCAAGCTGTGCTCCTACAGGACTAGCGCAATCCCTGTAGGAGCAAGGCTTGCCCGCGATGACGCCCGCACAGTCACTGAAGATTTAACCCGTTACCTGCTGCGACAAAAACAACAAGCTCAGGAGCACCAACCATGAAAACCGCAACACTCGCCGCCCGCCGCTGGTGGTACATCATGCCCATCGTGTTCATCACCTACAGCCTGGCGTACCTGGACCGCGCCAACTACGGGTTCGCCGCCGCCTCCGGGATGGCCGCCGACCTGATGATCACGCCGGGCCTGTCGTCGATGCTCGGCGCACTGTTCTTCCTTGGCTACTTCTTCTTCCAGGTACCGGGCGCGATCTACGCCCAGAAGCACAGCGTCAAGAAACTGATTTTCGTCAGCCTGATTCTCTGGGGTGGCCTGGCCACGTTGACCGGGATCGTCTCCAACGCCTACTGGCTGATCGTGATTCGCTTCATGCTCGGCGTGGTCGAAGCCGCGGTGATGCCGGCGATGCTGGTGTACCTGTGCCACTGGTTCACCCGTGCCGAACGCTCGCGCGCCAACACCTTCCTGATCCTCGGCAACCCGGTGACCATGCTCTGGATGTCAGTGGTGTCGGGCTATCTGGTACAGCATTTCAGCTGGCGCTGGATGTTCATCATCGAAGGTCTGCCAGCGGTGCTCTGGGCGTTTATCTGGTGGCGTCTGGCCGATGATCGTCCCGCTCAAGCCAAATGGCTGAGCGATCAAGAGAAGCAGGATCTGCAAAGCGCACTGGCGGCCGAACAGGTCGGTATCAAAGCGGTGAAGAACTACGCCGAAGCCTTCCGCTCGCCGAAAGTGATCATCCTGGCCCTGCAGTTTTTCTGCTGGAGCATTGGCGTTTACGGCTTCGTGCTGTGGCTGCCGTCAATCCTCAAGGCCGGTGCGCAGATGGACATGATCGAAGCCGGCTGGCTCTCCTCGCTGCCGTATCTGGCGGCGGTGATCGGCATGCTGCTGGTGTCCTGGGGCTCGGACAAATTGCAGAAGCGCAAACGCTTTGTCTGGCCGCCACTGCTGATCGCCTCGATAGCGTTTTACGGTTCCTACGCCCTGGGCGCTGAACACTTCTGGTGGTCCTACACCTTGCTGGTGATCGCTGGCGCCTGCATGTACGCACCTTACGGACCGTTTTTCGCCATCGTCCCGGAAATCCTGCCGGCCAACGTCGCGGGTGGCGCCATGGCGCTGATCAACAGCATGGGTGCGCTCGGCTCGTTTGGCGGTTCGTATCTGGTGGGCTACTTGAACAGCTCCACCGGCTCGCCGGGTGCTTCTTATCTGTTGATGAGCGGCGCGTTGATGCTCTCGGTGGTGCTGACGATTTTCCTCAAGCCCGGCGCCAGTGACCGGGTCGTGGCCAAGGCCGTTGTGCAACGGTCGACGGCCGCTCATTCCTGAATTGAAGTTGAGATGACGATGATGAAAAAGCAGGTTGTGCTGTACAAGAAACTCTCGCCGCTGCTGATGGCTCGCCTGCATGAGCAGACCGAGGTGACGCTGATCGACAACCTCAATGCCGACGGCCTGGCAACGCTGCGCGAGGCCCTGCCCCGCGCCCACGGGTTGCTCGGTGCGAGTCTGAAACTGGATGCCGGATTATTGGATCTGGCACCTGATCTGGAAGCCATCGCCAGCGTGTCCGTGGGGGTCGACAACTACGACATCGACTACCTGACCGAACGACGGATCCTGCTCAGCAACACCCCGGACGTGCTCACCGAAACCACGGCCGACACCGGTTTCGCGCTGATCCTGGCAACCGCCCGGCGCGTGGTGGAACTGGCGAACATGGTTCGCGCCGGTCAGTGGAAGCGCAATGTCGGCCCGGCGCAATTCGGTACTGATGTGCACGGTAAAACCCTGGGCATCATTGGCATGGGGCGGATCGGCGAGGCTCTGGCCCAGCGTGGGCATTTCGGGTTTGGCATGCCGGTTATCTACCACAGCCACTCGCCGAAACCGGCGGTGGAACAGCGATTCGACGCGCAATACCGAAGCTTGCCGCAGCTGTTGCAGCAGGCGGATTTCGTTTGCCTGACCTTGCCGCTGACGGCTGAAACCGAAGGACTGATCGGGGCCGAGCAGTTTGCCCTGATGCGCCCCGAGAGCATCTTCATCAACATTTCACGGGGCAAGGTGGTGGACGAGGTGGCGCTGATCCAGGCCTTGCGTGAGGGGCAGATTCGCGCGGCAGGGCTGGATGTGTTCGAACGCGAACCGCTGAACACTGACTCGCCGCTGTTGCAGCTGAACAACGTGGTGGCGACGCCGCACATTGGCTCGGCGACGCATGAAACGCGGGAGGCGATGGCCACGTGTGCGGTGGATAATCTGCTGGCGGCGCTGGCGGGTGAGCGGCCGGCGAATCTGGTGAACACACAAGCGTGGAAAGGCTGAAATCAAAAGATCGCAGCCTGCGGCAGCTCCTACGCCGACCGCAGTGCTGCACAAATCCCTGTAGGAGCTGCCGAAGGCTGCGATCTTTTGCTGTGGCGATCAGGCCCGACGAGCCTCCAGAAGGTCCGCCGCACACAACGCAATCCGCTGGCACGCATCCGCCAGCTTCAGCTGATCCACCACCAACCCCAGTCGAATATGCCCTGCCGCGCTCGGGCCGAACGCTTCACCCGCCAGCACCGACACGCCGTAACCTTCCAGCAGCCGCTCGGCAAAACTCTGGGCACACAACCCGGTCTGGCGTACATCGATCATCACGAACATCCCGCCATCAGGCCGGATCGGCCGGATGCCCGGGCAATCACTCAGGCTCGCGCACACCAGGTCACGACGCTGGCGATACTCCTCGCGCATCAACGCCACTTCCGGCAGATCCTCATCCAGCGCCAATTGCGCGGCGTTCTGAATGAAATCCGGAATGCCAAACAGCATGCACAACGACAGGTGCACCAAGTGTTCGGCCAACGGTTTCGGCCCGATCACCCAACCCACGCGCCAACCGCTCATGGCGTGGGATTTGGACAGGCTATTGATGGTCGCGGTGCGCTCGGCCATGCCCGGCAGGCTCGCCGGGCTGATGTGCTCGCCTTCATACAACAGATCGCTGTAGACCTCGTCGCTGATCAGCCACAAGTCGTGACGAATACACAGTGATGCCAGTTCCTGCCAGACCATCAGCGGCAAACTGGCGCCGGAAGGATTGTTCGGACTGTTGAGCACGATGGCGCGGGTTTTAGGCGTGATCAGTGCCGCGACATCCGCCGGATCGACCCGAAAGCCGTTCTCGGGGCGCACCGCCACCGGCACCACTTTGGCTGCGCAGGCACCGAACACGCCTTCATAGGTCACGTACATCGGCTCGGCGACGATCACTTCATCGCCCGGATCGAGCAGGCATTGCGCGACCGAATACACCGCACATTGCGCGCCCGGCAGCACGATCACATGATCGGCATCCACCGCTTGACCACTGCGACGTCGATGGCGGTTGGCAATGCTATTGCGCAACCCCCGACTGCCACGTACTGACGGGTAATGGGTGTCACCGGCCAACAAGCTATCGATGCACGCCTGAACGATGGGCTGCGGCGTATCGAAGTCGGGATCGCCGATCGATAGCAGCAGCACATCAACGCCCTGCTCAAGTAATTCCAGTGCTCGGTCATGAATCTGCCAGGCCGCTGCGCCGTCACCGGCAATTCGTTTGGTCAAGGCTGAATAGCGCATGTATTTCTCCAGTCGCGCGGGTTCCAAGCCTCAACCCTATCTCAAATCACGAAACGCGCCACCATGGCATTTAAATCCACAGCCAGGCGCGACAGTTCGTGAGTGGCGGCGCTGGTCTGATTGGCACCGGCGGCGGACTGGGTGGCCAGGTCGCGGATGTTCACCAGGTTGCGGTCAACTTCGCGAGACACTTGAGCCTGTTCTTCCGAAGCGCTGGCGATCACCAGATTGCGCTCGTTGATCAATTGGATCGACTGAGTGATCTGCTCCAGCGCAACGCCGGCGGCGCGGGCCATTTCCAGGGTGCTTTGGGTGCGTTGGTTGCTTTGCTGCATCGAGGAGACCGCTTGGCCGGTGCCGTTCTGAATGCCGGCGACCATTTTTTCGATTTCCTGGGTCGATTGCGCCGTGCGATGGGCCAGCGCCCGGACCTCGTCCGCCACCACCGCAAAACCGCGCCCGGCTTCACCGGCACGGGCGGCTTCGATCGCGGCGTTCAGCGCCAGCAGGTTGGTCTGTTCGGCGATGGCGCGGATTACGTCCAGCACCTTGCCGATGTCGCGCCCCTGAGCGGCCAGGCCTTCGATCATCACCGAGGTGTTTTGCACATCGTGGGTCATGGTCTGGATCGCGCCGACAGTTTCCACCACTCGGTCACGACCTTCGCGGGCGGCCTGGGTCGACTGGTTCGAGGCTTCGGACGTCGACACCGCGTTGCGCGCCACTTCTTCCACGGCGGCGGTCATTTCGTTGACCGCGGTGGCGGCCTGTTCGATTTCGTTGGTCTGCTGTTGCAGACCGCGGGACGCTTCTTGGGTGACCGTGCTGAGTTCTTCAGCGGCAGCGCCGAGTTGGGTGGCGGAACCGGCGATCTGTTCGATGGTTTTGCGCAGGCTGGCCTGCATCGCGGACAAGGCACCGAGCAAGCGGGCCGGTTCGTCTTTGCCATCGACCTCGATGACGTTAGTCAGGTTGCCGCCGGCAATGGTTTGCGCCGCCTGCAGCGCACGATTCAGCGGTGTGACGATGCTGCGGGTCAGCAGCCAGGCCAGCAGCACGGTCATCAGCGCCGCAATCACCGCCACCACGATGATGCCGGTAATCGCGCTGCGGTACTGCTCGCCCGCTGCGACCGATGCGGTTTTCGCATCGGAATTATTCAGCGCTACCAGTTTGTTCAGTTGCTCGCCCATCTGGTCCGTACCTTCCTTGATCCGGGTGTTGATCAGCGTGCGCATCTCATCGAGCTTGTTCTGCCGCGACAGCTCCAGCATCTGGTTCTGGGCTTGCAGGTAGCTGTCCAGCGTTGCCGTGAACGTCTTGTACAGTGCGGCCTCTTCCGGGGTGGCCGACAACGCTGCATAACTGGATTGTGCGCTGCGAACCTTGTCGACCAGCACGCCGATACGCGTCTGGGCTTCCTGCAACGCGGCCGGATCACGGTTGACCAGCACCCGGAAAGAGAGAATGCGCAGACGCAGGACGTTTTCCGTCAGGTTGCCGAGAAACCCGACGCTGGGCAGCTGCGTGGTTTCCATGTCGATGGAAGCCTGGTGGATGGTCGTCATGCGGTTCACGGCAAACACACCCAGCACGATGACGAGCAAGGCTATGAAGGCAAACCCCAGGAAAGCTCGAGGCGCGATATTCAGATTACGCAGTGACATAGGATGATTCTCGGGTGATGGGGCTACGAGCATCCTTGCGTGATCGCTGAATGGCGGGCGGTGGCGCACGCGTTTTCAGTTTGGCGCCACTGTTGGAGTAGGTTTGTGTGGGCCTATTGGCTGTATCGGCCGGGGATGAGGTTTTTTGCGGGGATTGGAGAAATAAATTTCAGGAGGTTGCGGGTGTTTCAGCGGTGAAACACTCTAGCTCCATGTAGCAGCTGCGTTGTGGTGAGGGGATTTATCCCCGTTCGGCGGCGAAGCCGTCGTAATCCATTGGACGCGGTGTGGCTGGAAAAAAAGGGGCCGCTTCGCAGCCCAACGGGGATAAATCCCCTCGCCACAACGCAGCTGCTACAGGATCGCGGGGGCTTCAGGTTTTGCGAGCGGCCACTCGCCAAACCCGCGCAACATCACTCGCCCGCTCCCGCAACAACCGCGGTGCCTCGGCACACGCCTGCTCCAGCGTCATCGGCCCACTGGCCAAGGCAAACGCGGCATCGATGCCATGTTCGTACAGTGCTTGATAACCCTCACCCAGTGTCCCGGCGATGACGATCACCGGCACGCCGTGTTGCCGAGCAATACGCGCCACACCAAACGGCGTCTTGCCACGCAGGGTCTGAGCATCGAAACGACCTTCACCGGTGATCACCAGGTCGGCGCCCTTGACCGCATCGTCCAGGCCAACCAGTTCGGCGACCACTTCGACGCCAGCCTTGAACTGCGCCCCCAGAAACGCTTTGGCGGCAAACCCCAGGCCGCCTGCCGCACCACTGCCCGGTTCGTCACGTACGTCTTTGTTCAGGACCTGAGCGCACCGTTCGGCAAAGTGCCCGAGCGCGCGATCCAGTTGTTGGACTTGCTCGGGTGATGCCCCTTTTTGCGGGCCGAAAATCGCTGAGGCACCGTGAGGGCCGCACAGTGGATTATTGACGTCGGCGGCGATGTCGAATTGCACCTCGGCCAGGCGCGGGTCGATTTCACTCATGTCGATTCGCGCTAATTGTGCGAGGGCCAAACCGCCCGGTGCCAGTATTTGGCCCTGGGCGTCCAGCAGTTTTACGCCCAAGGCTTGCATCGCACCCGCCCCGCCGTCGTTGGTGGCGCTGCCGCCAATCGCCAGAATCACCCGTTGCGCCCCGGCATCTAGCGCCGCGCGGATCAACTCGCCGGTGCCGAAAGTACTGCTGATGCAGGCGTCACGCTTGCCCGGCGGAACCAGTTGCAGGCCACTGGCCTCGGCCATTTCGATGATCGCGGTGTGGCTCTGGGGCAGCCAGCCCCAAGCGGCCTCAACCGTTGCGCCGAGCGGCCCACGGACTTGGGTGCGGTGCAGTTCGCCCTCGCACGCCGCCAGAATCGACTCGACGGTCCCCTCCCCGCCGTCCGCCATCGGGCATTTGACCAGGAGCGCATCGGGCCAAACCTGCGCCAACCCCAGAGCAATGGCATCAGCCACACCCTGGGCACTCAGGCTGTCCTTGAACGAATCGGGGGCGATGACGATTTTCATGCGAATTCTCCAGTTCCAATGCGTTCCATGCTGCCAGCAGGCAAGAACAATAACGCCGGTCCGCTGCACAAGCGGCCATGACGATTATTGTTCATTTCCACAAAACCCTTCTCCATTCACATCGATCAATGTAGGAGCTGCCGCAGGCTGCGATCTTTTGATCTTGCTCTTTTCGGGGTCGCTGAAAATCAAGATCAAAAGATCGCAGCCTGCGGCAGCTCCTACGGGATCGTGTGTATCAGTCAGTCTGGGGAAGGAGCTGGACGCCGAGATAAAGCGCCAGCATCCCGTCGAGTCTTAGCGGATCAACACCACTGAGTTCGGCAATCCGCTCCATCCGGTAACGCAAACTGTTGCGGTGGATGCCCAGCGCATCGGCACAGGCCTGACTCTGACCATCGTGATCGCACCAGCTGCGCAAAGTCGCCAGCAGTTGGCCGTTGCCATCCTTGGCGATGACTTTGCGCAGCGGTTTGAGCAACTCGTCTAGCGCGTCGTCGTTGCGGTGCCGCCAGAGCATCACCGGCAACCGATAACGGTTGAGCGTCAGTAAACGGGAGTGCGGCAACACATCTCGCCCATAGGCCAGCAAGTCGCCGACGCGGCGGTAGCAGCCGCGCAATCCCGACAGCCCATCGGCCTGCCCACCCACGGCAATGCGCAAAATGTTCCAGCCGAGGCCGTCGAGTTTTTCCAGCAGCCGATCATTCTCGATCGCCTGCGCCGCCGGTCGGCACCAGAGCAACGATGACTTGGCCGAACTCACGCACCAACTGTCCGGGTAGCGCGAAGTCAACCAGGCGCTGAGCGCCTCGACGGTTTGCCCCGGACCGTGTTCCATCCCTAACTCGAACAGGTACGGCACCCGCGTCATCTGCGGCTTGAGCCCAAGTTGTTGCGCTTCATCGATCAACCGCGGCGAATCCCCGGCCTCGCTGAGCAGCAATGCCAGCAGATCGTCGCAACGCTGGCGCCGCCATTGCTGTTCGGCCTGCTGATTGCGCTGGCCGACCAGCATCTCGGCGGTCATCCGCACCAGTTCGGCATACGTGCGCAATTGCTCGGGTTCACCGGTGATACCCAGCACGCCAATCAAACGCTGATCGAGCAACAGCGGCAGGTTGATGCCCGGCTGCACGCCTTTCAAATGAATCGCGGTCTGGGCGTCGATCTCCACCACTCGCCCGTTGGCCAGCACCAGTTGCGCGCCTTCATGCCGGGTGTTGACCCGCTCCGGTTCGCCGCTGCCGAGAATCAGGCCCTGGCTGTCCATGACGTTGACGTTGTACGGCAGGATGGCCATCGCCCGGTCGACGATGTCCTGGGCCAGGTCGTGATCGAGTTCGAACATAGCGGGGATCCTTGAAAGCGTGATGGAGCGGATTGTTCACCCGCACAGGCCTTGGTTGCAAACCCTGTGCTCAGGCACAAAGACAATGACCCAAGCGGTGGTCGAGACTCACCGGGCGGTCAACGTTACCCTTGCATCGCAAAAAATCATAATAAAGAGAGAGTCCGCCATGTCACAGAGCGCCGCCGCTACCCAGGCCATCGTTGACGAAAAAAACGCCGTCTACAAACGCATTACCCTGCGTTTGATTCCCTTCATCTTCATCTGCTACCTGTTCAACTACCTCGACCGGGTGAACGTTGGATTTGCCAAGCTGCAGATGCTCGACGCGCTGAAATTCAGCGAAACCGTGTACGGCCTCGGGGCCGGGATCTTCTTTATCGGCTACGTGTTGTGCGGCGTACCCAGCAACCTGGCCCTGACCAAATTCGGCCCGCGCCGCTGGATCGCGCTGATGATGATCGTCTGGGGCTCGCTCTCGACCTGCTTGCTGTTCGTCACCACAACGACCGAGTTCTACACCTTGCGCCTGTTCACCGGCGCGGCTGAAGCCGGGTTCTTCCCGGGCGTGGTGCTCTACCTTTCGCAATGGTTCCCGACCTTCCGCCGTGGCCGCATCATGGCGTTGTTCATGTCGGCGATCCCGGTGTCCGGCCTGCTCGGCAGCCCATTTTCCGGCTGGATTCTCAATCACTTTGGCGCAGGCCAGGCGGGTTTGGCCGGCTGGCAGTGGATGTTCCTGCTGCAAGGCATTCCGACCGTGATCCTCGGCGCCCTCGCCTACTTCCTGCTCAGCGACAGTTACGCCAACGCCAAATGGCTCACGCCGTTCGAGCGCTCGGTGCTGGAAGCCGACCACGCTGAAGACTTGGCCAACAAACCGAAAACCAGCACCGACTCGCTGCTGGCCGTGTTCAAGAACCCGGCGATCTGGGCGTTTGGTCTGATCTACTTCTGCATCCAGAGCGGCGTCTACGCGATCAACTTCTGGCTACCGTCGATCATCAAAAACCTGGGCTTCAGCGATAACCTGGTGATCGGCTGGCTCAGTGCGATTCCGTACCTGCTGGCGGCGCTGTTCATGCTGATGGTCGGCCGCTCGGCGGACCTGCGCAAAGAACGCCGCTGGCACCTGGTGGTGCCGATGCTGATGGGCGCGGTCGGTTTGCTGATCGCTGTGAACTTTGCGACTACGCCGGCCATTGCCATCCTCGGCCTGACCATCGCCACCATGGGCGCCCTCACCGGTTTGCCGATGTTCTGGCCGGTGCCGACCGCGCTGCTCAGTGCGGGTGCGGCGGCAGGTGGTTTGGCGTTGATCAACTCCATGGGACAGATGGCCGGGTTCCTGAGTCCGTATCTGGTGGGTTGGGTCAAGGACAGCACCGGGTCGACCGATGTCGCGCTTTACCTGCTGGCGGGCGTGATTGTTTGCGGGAGTTTGTTGGCGCTGCGTATGACCCGTACGCTTCGCGTCTGATCACGGCGGATCTCCTGTGGGAGCGGGCTTGCTCGCGAAGACGGAGTGTCAGTCAACATTTTTTCGGCTGACACACCGCTTTCGCGAGCAAGCTCGCTCCCACATTAGATCTGAGGGTGTTTGAGATTTGCGTTTGCTCTGGGCAGTCGTTCTGGTATTTGATTGAGCCTTTCTCCCACCGGTAAAAGGATTTCGTCATGAGCTATCGCACGCTGGGTCATTCGGGTTTGCAGGTATCCACCCTGACCCTGGGCACCATGATGTTCGGCGAACAGACCAGCACCGAAGATTCCCTGCGGATCATCGACAAGGCCTGGGACCAGGGCATCAATTTCATCGACACCGCGGACGTTTACACCAACGGCCGCTCCGAAGAGATCGTCGGCGAAGCGATCGCCGGTAACCGCCACGAATGGGTGCTGGCGACCAAGGTCGGTTTCGGCCCGGTGGACGGCGTTCCGAACCGCAGCGGTCTGAGCCGCAAGCACCTGTTCAATGGCATCGACGCCAGCCTGACGCGCCTGGGCACCGATTATCTCGACATCTATTACCTGCACCGCGAAGACCACAACACGCCGCTGGAAGTCACGGTGTCGGCCATCGGCGATTTGATCCGCCAGGGCAAGATTCGCTATTGGGGTTTGTCGAACTACCGTGGCTGGCGCATCGCCGAGGTGATTCGTGTGGCCGATCAACTGGGCGTCGACCGGCCGGTGATCAGTCAGCCGCTGTACAACATCGTCAACCGTCAGGTGGAAACCGAGCAGATCACCGCCGCGCAAAACTATGGCCTGGGCGTGGTGCCTTACAGTCCGCTGGCTCGTGGTGTGCTCAGCGGTAAATACGCGCCGGACGTGAAGCCGGATGCCAGCAGCCGCGCCGGCCGTGCGGACAAACGCATTCTGGAAACCGAATGGCGCGTCGAATCCCTGCGCATTGCTCAGCAGATCCAGCAGTACACCCAGGGTCGCGGCGTGGGCATCGTGGAATTCGCCATCGCCTGGGTGCTGAACAACAGCGCCGTCACCTCGGCCATCGTTGGGCCCCGGACTGAAGAACAATGGGATGCCTACACTAAGGCTCAGACGGTGAAGATTACGGCTGAGGATGAGGCGTTCATTGATTCGCTGGTTGTGCCTGGGCATGCGTCGACGCCGGGGTTTAATGATGTGAGCCACTTTGTGTCGGGACGCAAACCGCGCTAACTGCAAAAGATCGCAGGCTTCGCCAGCTTCTACCTGGATCGAGTACCCCAGTAGGAGCTGCCGAAGGCTGCGATCTTTTATCTGGCGACACATTCTCCGGCCGAACCACGTATCCTCTGCGCCCGTTTCACGTTCAACTTCGCGAGGACAGTTTGTCTAAAGGTATCGCTCTATCGGTTTCAGCCTCGGTGCTGTTTGCCGTCATGTATTACTACACCTCGCTGCTCACGCCTTTGAGCGGCGTAGAAATCTTCGGCTGGCGGATGCTGCTGACCCTTCCATGCATGACCGTGTTCATGGTGGTCTCCGGTGAATGGAAACGCGTGGTCGCCCTTTTTCGGCGGCTGGTTGGCCAACCAAAACTGCTCGCCGGCCTGATCGTTTCCGCGACGCTGCTTGGCCTGCAACTCTGGCTGTTCATGTGGGCACCGCTCAACGGCTATAGCCTCGACGTGTCTCTGGGCTACTTCCTGTTGCCGCTGTCGATGGTGCTGACCGGGCGGTTCGCCTATGGCGAGCGACTGTCTTACCTGCAAAAGGTTGCCGTGTTTTTTGCTTCCCTCGGCGTGCTCAACGAGCTGTATCAGGTCGGCGGTTTTTCCTGGGCGACCTTGCTGGTCGTCATCGGTTATCCGCTCTACTTCATCCTGCGCAAACGACTGGCGACCGACAACCTCGGCGGTTTGTGGATGGACATGGCGTTGATGTTGCCCGTGGCGTTCTGGTTCGTTCAGGGCGGTGAACAGGGTTTCGCCGTGTTCGATCAACACCCGTGGCTGTCGCTGCTGATCCCGTTGCTCGGCGTCATCAGTGCATCGGCGCTGGTGGTTTACATCATCGCCAGCCGACTGCTGCCATTCAGCCTGTTCGGGTTGTTGAGTTACGTCGAGCCGGTGCTGTTGCTCGGCGTCGCGTTGCTGCTGGGGGAAAGCATCAAGGCCGGTGAATGGCTGACGTACATCCCAATTTGGTTGGCTGTTGTGGTGTTGGTGTTCGAAGGGTTCAAACATCTGGTCCGGCATCGACGGAAATCGATGTAGGACCGGCACGAAAAAGCCCGGCCAGCATTGCTGCTGACCGGGCTTTTTTTACATCTGAAACGGCTTAGTCGGTGGAGAGCACACCACGACGAACCTGGTCGCGCTCGATGGATTCGAACAACGCCTTGAAGTTACCTTCGCCGAAACCATCGTCGCCTTTACGCTGGATGAATTCGAAGAACACCGGGCCCATCAGGGTTTCCGAGAAGATCTGCAACAGCAGACGCTTGTCGCCCGACTCGGACGAACCATCCAGCAGAATGCCGCGCGATTGCAGTTGATCAACCGGCTCACCGTGGTTCGGCAAACGGCCTTCGAGCATTTCGTAGTAGGTTTCCGGCGGTGCGGTCATGAAGCGCATGCCGATGCTTTTCAGGTGATCCCAGGTCTTGATCAGGTCATCGGTCAGGAAGGCAACGTGTTGAATGCCCTCGCCGTTGAACTGCATCAGGAACTCTTCGATCTGCCCGGCGCCCTTGGACGATTCTTCGTTCAGCGGGATTTTGATCATGCCGTCCGGCGCGGTCATGGCCTTGGAGGTCAGACCGGTGTATTCGCCCTTGATGTCGAAGTAACGGATCTCGCGGAAGTTGAACAGCTTCTCGTAGAAGTTGGCCCAGTAGGCCATGCGACCGCGATACACGTTGTGGGTCAGGTGGTCGATGATCTTCAGGCCAGCCCCGACCGGGTTGCGGTCAACGCCTTCGATGAACACGAAGTCGATGTCGTAGATCGAGCTGCCTTCACCGAAACGGTCGATCAGGTACAGCGGCGCGCCGCCGATGCCCTTGATCGCGGGCAGGTTCAGTTCCATCGGGCCGGTTTCGATGTGAATCGGCTGAGCGCCCAGTTCCTGAGCCCGGGCAAACGCCTGCTGGGCATTCTTGACACGGAACGCCATGCCGCACACCGACGGACCGTGCTCGGCCGCGAAGTACGAAGCGACGCTGTGGGGTTCGTTATTGAGGATCAGGTTGATCTGGCCCTGGCGATACAGGTGCACGTCTTTGGAACGGTGGGTCGCGACCTTGGTGAAGCCCATGATCTCGAAGATCGGCTCCAGTGTGTTCGGGGTCGGCGATGCGAATTCGATGAATTCAAAGCCCATCAGGCCCATTGGGTTTTCGTATAAATCTGCCATGGTTGGCGCCTCATCATTTTCTTGTCAATTAACGGATCGTTAGTTGCTAGCAATGCTGAGACCGGCGGGTGGCGCGCAGGAGATGCCCCGCACGCTGCGGGCGAGGAAGTCACCGTAGATCAATTGAAACCCAAAACTCTTCATTGTCGACCCAAGGCTCTTGCGGGCGAGGCTTCTGCTGCCAGAAGACGATTATTCTTATATGCGTAACCCGATTCTACACAGCGTAAATAGGTTTGTCCGCCTTCTGTATCAAATCCCCTTTTTCCCTGCTCGCGCAAGGGGTTTGTTGCACAGGAAAATCCCCGCGAGGATCAGCCCTCCTCCCAGGCACATCGCCAGGGTCAAATGCTCGCCTAACAGCAGCGCACCGAGGATCACCGCGGTCAGCGGGTTCAGGGCGATGAACACGCCTGAACGCGTCGCGCCGATTTTGCGAATGCCGTCGTAATAGCCGATATAGGCCAGCGCCGAACCCAATACGCCCAGGTACATCAGGCTCATCCATTGCTTTGGTCCGAGGCTGGCGAGTGCAGTAACACTCAACTCACCGCGAACAGCACTGGTCAACCACAGCATCAGCGTGCCCAACAGAATCGAGTACGTCACCGTTTGCACCGGGCCCAGGGTTTGATTCAGATCTTTGGAGAACAGCGAATAAACGCCCCAGCCAAGCACACAGCCGAAGATCAACAGATCGCCGATCCACGCATCGGCGTTGCCGGCCAACAACTGCGGGTTGCGACTGACGATCACCAGGCTCGCGCCGGCAATACAGATCGCGATCCCGAAAACCTTTGCTCGACTCAAGCGCTCCTTGAAAAACAGCCATGACGCCAGCCCGATCACGGCCGGGTTCAACGCCACGATTAATGACGCCCGTGAGGCATTGATGTAGTGCAGGCCATAAAAGAAGCACAGGTTGTAGAAAAAGATCCCGAAAAAACCCAGCAGCGCCAATTGCAGCCATTGCCGGGGACTGGGCCTTGTGAGAGGCACGCGGGCCAGCAGCAGAAACACCAGCAACGCCACACTGGCCAGCAAGAATCGCAGGCTGGCGGCAAACAAGGGGCTGAGGCTGTCGGCCAGAAACCGCCCGGCGACGAAGGTGCCGCCCCAGATCATGGTGACTGCCGCCAGTTTCAGATAAACCGGCACGTCCGAAGGGTTGGACAGGCTCTGCTCATAGGTCGTCATAGGTTTCCAGAACGAGAAATCGGGGGAGATGGCGTATCATTCGGCTAATACCTTCTCATCGTAAAATGAGTAAACACTCATGACCCTTACCCAACTTGAGATCTTTTCTCTGGTCGCCGAGCTTCACGGCTTTACCGCGGCAGCCAATCGCTTGGGGATTTCCCAATCCGCGGTCTCTCATGCCCTCAAGTCGCTGGAACAGGAATTGGGCGTCGAGTTGCTGCGCCGGCATCAGTCTCGGGTCGAGCTCAGCGACATCGGCCAGCAGCTTTTACTGCGCGCCCGAGCGATGCTGGGCCTGGCCAACACCTTGCGCCAGGAAGCGGCCGATGCTCGCGGAATGAAACGCGGCACATTGCGCATCGGCTCGTTCGGCCCGACCTCCTCGATCAAACTGCTGCCGCTGATCCTGCAGCACTACCGCGCGGCTCACCCGGGCATCGAGGTCCACATTGACGAAGGCCCGGACCGGCAGGTGATCCAGTGGCTGGAGGAACGGCGTATCGATGTCGGCTTCGTGGTGTTGCCGGAGGAGCGGTTCGACACCTTTGCGCTGATCGAAGACCAAATGGTCGCGCTGCTGCCCGTCGATCATCCGCTGGCCCGTCGCGACAGCCTGAGCTTGAGCGATTTGTGCAACGACCCGTTTGTGTTGACTGAGGCCGGCTCGTCGGAGCTGGTGTCGCGATTGTTCAGCGCCGCCCGGCTAACTCCGAACATCCGTTATCGCTGCTCGCAACTACTGAGCACGCTGGACACCGTTGGCCGAGGCGATGCGCTGACGGTCGTCGCCGAAAGCTCATTGCCCGATGATCGCGACAGTCGCTACGTGAAAAAACCGCTGTCGCCACCGGTCACCCGTCAGGTTGGTCTGGCGGTGCTCGACCAGCGCCAGTCATCCCCTGCGGCGCTGGCTTTTATCAAACTGTCCGAGCGCCTGAATTACCGTTGAGCGGCGCATGCGTCGAGGGCGTGCCGTCAGCCTGGTGCTGGAACTCACCGAGCGCGAACTCATCGAACCCACGGCCATCACCCACCACTGTTCGAGCAGCTTCACGCGCTGGGCGTGATGATCGCGATCGATGACTTCGGCACTGGTCACTCAAGCCTGGGTTACCTGCGTCAGTTCAATGTGGACTTTCTGAAAATCGACCAGAGTTTTGTCGCCATGATCGGCATTGACGCCCTCTCGCGGCATATTCTGGACACCATCATCGAACTCTCGGCCAAGCTCGATCTGGGCATCGTCGCCGAAGGCGTGGAACCACGGAGCAAAGTGATTATCTGACCGCCCACGGCGTGAACTTCTTGCAAGGTTATCTGTTCGGCCGGCCGATGCCCGGCGCGGACTTCATTAACGCATTAAGTCACCATTAACTAGCGACGCTAAGCGACGAGACAAGGAAATCGCGCACCAATTTGAATCAAAAGACTACTGTTGTTACATGAAGAAAAAGACAGGATTTACTCTTGGCCAATTAACTACTACAATTTTTCATGCCTGCGCTAGATTGGCAGGTGAGCCATTATCACCGAGTCGCTTCAAGGCTCTTGGCTTATAGCTTTGTTTGCGGTTGGTATCAGCCAAACACACTATTGGAGTAAAGATATTGTCCAGACTCGCTGAATTTCGTGCAGCTGAAAAGGCCCTTCAAGAGCAGCTCAAGCAGCTGGAAAACCTGAAGAATGATGCCGGGCTCAAGAAAGAAATCGAATTCGAAGAAAAGCTCCAGGGGCTGATGAAAACCTACGGCAAGAGCCTGCGCGACATCATCGCCATTCTCGATCCGAACCCGGCAAAATCCGGTCTGCAACAGGCAACAGCGCCTAAAACCCGCCGCGCTCGCGTGGTCAAGGTTTATCAGAACCCGCACACCGGTGAACTGATTGAAACCAAGGGTGGCAACCACCGCGGCCTGAAAGCCTGGAAGGAACAATACGGTGCAGCTACCGTTGATTCCTGGCTGCGTGGCTAAGCACTCGCGGTGACAAAAAAGCCCTGCCAATGCAGGGCTTTTTCATGGACGCCTTCTAAATGCAACGATTGGCGTCGATCAACTCGCTACTTGTTGAATAACTTTGTGCTTAATCCCTTGGGTATCTAAAAATTTCCGAATGCGCTGAAACCGGCAGCCATTGAAATCTTTAACTAAAGTTTCAAGCTGTTACGGGCTGCCTCTATTTCATCCTGACTTGCCTTATAAACCTCTGCCTGCCCCGCGTAGGAAAGAACATAGGCCTTATCGCCATCCACGGCGGCAACCAATGTTTGAGAGAGCACATGCCTTCCGTTCTGCGTGATCGTGCAGGTAGTTTCCAGCGCTGATAAGCGGCTCAAGGTCGTCGGGTGAATCTTGTTGCAGACACTTTGATAACCGCCTTGAAAAAAGTCCTTCTGCACCGACTTGCGCATCTCCAACAACACGCCTTGCAGATTCACCTGATGACCACTTTCCACCTGAGTCATGGTCAACTCCATCACCATCACTGGCGTGCCGCCCTGATCGTTTTTCACCGCACGCTGGCGGGACACCTGGGTATTGGCGTCGTCTTGCGGGACGGCTTCGACCTCCCAGCCGCTGGGCCAGGTCATGATTGGCTCGTCTGCGTGAGCGCTGTTAACACCTGAAAGCACGCAGATCAGGACGAACATCGATTTACAGAAACGAATCATTGCAATGAACACTCACGGATTGAACCGTAAAGTCTGAGCCTCGCCCGTCTGTCAGGCAATAGCCGACTGTTTTGGTTTGGTGATGTCAGAGCCCTTGCGTATCATTGTCGCCATTCGTTAGCCCCACTTATTTTCCGGAGGGCCCATGAGCCTGCACGAATTGAACACCTTCCCAGGCGTGACTGCCCAACCTGACACCGCCACCCAGAAGTTCGTCTTCAACCACACCATGCTGCGGGTCAAGGACATCACCAAGTCCCTGGATTTCTACACGCGCATTTTGGGTTTCTCGCTGGTGGAAAAACGCGACTTCCCGGAAGCCGAGTTCAGCCTTTACTTCCTGGCGCTGGTCGATAAAAACCAGATCCCGGCCGACGCTGCTGCCCGCACTGAATGGATGAAGTCGATCCCCGGCATTCTCGAACTGACCCACAACCACGGCACCGAGAACGACGCGGATTTCGCTTACCACAACGGCAACACCGACCCGCGTGGCTTCGGTCACATCTGCATCTCGGTGCCGGATATCGTCGCTGCGTGCGAGCGCTTCGAAGCGCTGGGCTGCGACTTCCAGAAGCGCCTGAATGACGGCCGTATGAAGAGCCTGGCCTTTATCAAAGACCCGGATGCGTACTGGGTTGAGATCATTCAACCCGCACCGATGTAATCAAAATCAAAAGATCGCAGGCTTCGCCAGCTCCTACAGGTATACACAGAACCCTGTAGGAGCTGGCGAAGGCTGCGATCTTTTGAGTCACACACAAAAAACCCCATGATCGCTCATGGGGTTTTTGTGTTTTCAGCGTCGGGTTTTTATGCCGGAGCCGAGGTGCGGATCAAGTGATCGAATGCGCTCAGGGAGGCTTTGGCGCCCTCGCCCACCGCAATCACGATCTGCTTGTACGGCACGGTGGTCACGTCACCGGCTGCGAACACACCCGGCATCGACGTTTCACCGCGGGCATCGACGATAATCTCGCCGCGAGGCGACAACTCGATGGTGCCTTTGAGCCAATCGGTGTTGGGCAGCAAACCGATCTGCACGAAGATCCCTTCCAGCTCGACGGTACGCAACTCCTCCGACTGACGATCCTTGTAGCGCAGGCCGTTGACCTTCTGACCGTCGCCCAACACTTCAGTGGTTTGCGCACTGGTGATGACAGTGACGTTCGGCAGGCTGTGCAACTTGCGCTGCAAGACCGCATCGGCGCGCAGCTGCACGTCGAACTCCAGCAGTGTTACGTGGGACACGATGCCCGCCAGGTCGATGGCCGCTTCGACGCCGGAGTTACCGCCGCCAATCACCGCCACGCGCTTGCCTTTGAACAGCGGACCGTCACAGTGCGGGCAATACGCCACGCCTTTGTTGCGGTATTGCTGCTCACCCGGGACGTTCATTTCGCGCCACCGCGCACCGGTCGCCAGGATTACGGTCTTGGCTTTCAGGGTCGCGCCGCTGGCGAAGTGGACTTCGTGCAACTCGCCGTTCTTGCCCGGCACCAACTTGTCGGCGCGTTGCAGGTTCATGATGTCGACGTCGTATTGCTTAACGTGCTCTTCCAGCGCCACGGCCAGTTTCGGCCCTTCGGTTTCCTGCACGGAGATGAAGTTCTCGATGGCCATGGTGTCGAGCACCTGCCCACCAAAACGTTCAGCCGCCACACCGGTACGAATGCCTTTACGGGCAGCATAGATCGCGGCCGAAGCACCGGCCGGGCCACCGCCGACGACCAATACGTCAAAGGCTTCTTTGGCGCTGATCTTCTCGGCCTGACGCTCGATACCGCTGGTGTCGATTTTGGCGAGGATCTCTTCCAGGCCCATACGGCCCTGACCGAAGTTCACGCCGTTCAGGTAAATGCTTGGCACGGCCATGATCTGACGGTCATCGACTTCGGCCTGGAACAGCGCGCCGTCAATGGCGACGTGGCGGATGCTCGGGTTAAGCACGGCCATCAGGTTCAATGCCTGGACCACGTCCGGGCAGTTCTGGCAGGACAGCGAGAAGTAAGTCTCGAAGCTGAACTCGCCTTTGAGCGAACGGATCTGTTCGATCACTTCAACGCTGGCCTTCGAAGGGTGACCGCCGACTTGCAGCAAGGCCAGCACCAGCGAAGTAAATTCGTGGCCCATCGGGATGCCGGCGAAACGCAGGCTGATATCGGCACCCGGGCGGTTGATCGAGAACGAAGGTTTACGTACATCGTCACCGTTGTCGAGCAAGATAATTTGGGTAGAAAGACTGGCAACGTCTTTGAGTAATGCGAGCATTTCCTGGGATTTCGCACCGTCGTTGAGGGATGCAATGATCTCGATCGGCTGGGTGACCCGTTCCAGGTATGACTTCAACTGGGCTTTAAGATTGGCGTCCAACATACGGGCGATTTCCTTTTTCAAAAGACATAAAAAAACGCCCGAGCGAATCTCGCCCGGGCGTTTTTGAGGGCGGTTGCAGCTTACTTAGGTGCGGAAACCCGCCCTGATGATGCGATCCACAGACTTAGATCTTGCCGACCAGGTCCAGGGACGGAGCCAGAGTGGCCTCGCCTTCTTTCCACTTGGCTGGGCAAACCTGGCCTGGGTGAGCAGCGACGTACTGAGCAGCCTTGATTTTGCGCAGCAGCTCGGAAGCGTCACGGCCAACGCCGCCATCGTTCAGTTCAACGATTTTGATCTGGCCTTCTGGGTTGATCACGAAGGTGCCACGGTCAGCCAGACCTGCTTCTTCGATCAGCACGTCGAAGTTGCGGGAGATGGCGTGGGTCGGGTCGCCGATCATGGTGTACTGGATTTTGCCGATGGCTGGCGAAGTGTTGTGCCAGGCAGCGTGGGCAAAGTGGGTATCGGTGGAAACGCTGTAGATCTCGACGCCCAGTTTCTGGAACGCGTCGTAGTTGTCAGCCAGGTCTTCCAGTTCGGTCGGGCAAACGAAGGTGAAGTCGGCAGGGTAGAAGAACACGACAGACCATTTGCCTTTCAGGTCAGCGTCCGACACTTTTACGAAGTCGCCATTTTTGAAGGCGTCAGCTTTGAACGGTTTAACTTGGCTGTTGATGATAGGCATCGATGACTCTCCGTCAGGGTTGAAAAGTTTGGTTGAGAAGTTGATGGAGTGAATCCTACCGACTCGATTGCCGGATGGCTCATTGGCAAAGCTCATGCTGCTCATTGGTTTTCGCTATTAGCCGAACGTATTAATAGAAGAAAACTTACTTAGCAGCGCCAATGGTTTTTTCCGCGAGCGGTGTCATCCCGAGAAACGGGCTGGCTTCAACATAGCGCATGGCGGACTTCATATCCTTCCAGCCCACGTAACTCATCAACGACTTCAAGTCCCACCCGCTCTGATGGGCCCAGGTGGCAAAGCCGCGCCGCAACGAGTGACTGGTGTAGTGCTCGGCCGGGATGCCGGCGCGCTCCAACGCCTGGCGCAGTAACGGGATCACGCTGTTGGCGTGCAGCCCCTCCTCGCTCAGATGGCCCCAACGGTCGATGCCTCGGAACACCGGTCCACGGACCAGCGCGGCTTCGGTGATCCAGTCGATGTACGCCTGCACCGGGCACAGGCGCTGCAACGCTGGCGTCTGGTAAGTCTTGCCGAGGTTTTCGCGGTCACTCTTGGTTCGCGGCAAATAGAGCGTGATGCCTGAGCCGGCAGCCGCTTGCACGTGCTCGATCTTTAACCGGCACAACTCATCGCTACGAAAACCGCGCCAGAAGCCCAGCAGGATCAGCGCCCTGTCGCGTCTGGCCCGCAACAGAGCCGGTTGATCGTGTTCAGCTTTTGCGGTTTGCGCTTCTTGCTCCAACCAGGCAATCACATGCTCCAGATGTTGAAGCTGTAAAGGCTCGGCCTGTTTTTCTTGAGCCGGGTGTAGCGCGCGAATGCCCTTGAAGACCTTGCGCACCACCGGCGCCTTGGTGGGGTCAGTAAAACCCTGACTGTTGTGCCATTGCGCCAGCGCTGACAAACGCAACTTCAAGGTATTGATCGACAGCACACCCGCATGAGCGACGAGGTAGCGCGCCACGCTGTCGCTGGTCGCCGGCAGGAAGCCGCCCCAACTGACTTCGAAATGCTCGATAGCCGCTCGGTAGCTGCGACGAGTGTTGTCGCGGGTGGCGGCCTGCAGGTAACGATCCAGCTCAGTCATGGGCTCAACTCTCTAAAACGTACCGCTTTGGCGGGTGAAAACGCGCCACAGGGCTCATCACACGGGGTAATACCAGTATATCCCGTATGAATACCTATCGTATTTTAAGTTTTTCGTTAGCGTGGTACATTGTGTACTCAAGTGGCATGTACCACAGTACGAAATCGTAGGAGAACTCATGGCTCGTGGCGGCGTTAATAAAGCAGTGGTGCAAGCGGCACGTTTGGCAATTCTCGCCCGAGGCGAAAACCCCAGCATTGATGCGGTACGGATCGAGATGGGCAACACGGGCTCGAAAACCACTATCCACCGCTATTTGAAGGAACTGGATGACGGCAGCGAGCGCATCGAAACGCCTTCTGAGCCCATTGATGATGAGCTGGCAGGCTTGGTTTCACGCCTGGCGCAACGCCTCAAGGAACAGGCGCAAGAACCCATCGATCAGGCATGCGCGCAGTTCGACCAGCAGCGAAAAGAGTTGGAAATACAGCTGAAGGAAGCCCAACAAGCCAACACGCAATTGCAGCAGCAGTACGAGATTCAAAGCCTGGCTCTGACTCAAGAGTCCGAGGCTCTGCAAGAAACCCGCGCCATGCTGCAGACCGAGCAAACCCGCAACGCCGGACTAAACCAGGCGCTGGCCGATTTCGAATTACGCTTGCAAGACAAGGATGAGCAGATCCGCTCACTGGAAGAAAAGCACCTGCACGCTCGCGATGCCCTGGAACATTATCGCAACGCTGTCAAAGAACAGCGTGAGCAGGAGCAACGTCGCCATGAAAGCCAGGTGCAGCAGATTCAGATGGAGTTGCGCCAGGCCCAGCAAAGCGCATTGGTGCGCCAGGATGAGATCACGCAACTGCACCGCGACAACGAGCGCTTGTTGACGGAGAACCGTGGCACCCTGAGAGAGTTGAGCCTGCTGCAGGATCAACTCAAGCAAACCAACGTTCGACAGGATCAGCTACTGGAACAGGTGAACCGTATCGACAGCGAACGCACCCTCCTCCAGGAACGCTTACGCACTGCCCTTCTGGAAAATCAGTCGCTGAAACAGAGTGTCGACGAGCAGTCGCAGATAAACAAAGTATTGGAAATTGAGTTGCTCAAGACTCAGGCGAACCTCGATGAGAGCGTGCGCCTGGCGGCCGTCATTGCGACAGCACCAGACGCATCAGAACCCCAAAAGGACGATTAACCCGCGACCGGCGTACGCATGGTGACGAACTCTTCGGCGGCAGTTGGGTGCACGCCGATGGTTTCATCGAAATCGCGCTTGGTGGCACCCGCTTTCAAGGCGATCGCCAAGCCCTGAACAATTTCTCCAGCCTCCGGACCGACCATGTGACAGCCCAGAACCTTGTCGGTCTTGGCGTCCACCACCAGTTTCATCAGGGTGCGCTCCTGGCATTCGGTCAGGGTCAGCTTCATTGGGCGGAAGCGGCTTTCGAAGATCACCACATCGTGACCGGCCTCCCGGGCCTCTTCCTCGGTGAAACCGACCGTGCCGATGTTCGGCAAACTAAACACCGCGGTCGGGATCATCTTGTAATCAACCGGGCGATATTGCTCAGGTTTGAACAAACGTCGCGCCACGGCCATGCCTTCCGCCAACGCCACCGGCGTCAGCTGAACCCGACCGATCACATCGCCAAGCGCCAGGATCGACGGCTCAGCCGTCTGATACTGCTCGTCGACCTCGACGAAACCTTTCTTGTCGAGTTTGACCCCGGTGTTTTCCAGCCCAAGATTGTCGAGCATCGGACGTCGACCGGTGGCGTAGAACACACAATCCGCTTCCAGCTCACGGCCGTCCTTGAGGGTCACCTTCAGGCTGCCATCCGACTGCTTGTCGATACGTTCGATGTCGGCGTTGAACTGCAGGTCCATGCCTCGCTTGGTCAGCTCTTCCTGCAGGTGTTTGCGCACCGCACCGTCGAAGCCGCGCAGGAACAGTTCACCGCGATACAACAACGTGGTGTCGGCGCCCAGACCGTGGAAGATCCCGGCGAATTCGACGGCGATGTACCCACCGCCTACGACCAGAACGCGCTTGGGCAGCTCTTTGAGGAAAAACGCCTGGTTGGAACTGATTGCGTGCTCGTGCCCCGGAATCTCCGGAATCTGCGGCCATCCACCGGTAGCAATCAGGATGTTTTTGGCGGTGTAACGCTCGCCATTGATCTCGACCTGGTGCGGATCAACGATTTTGGCGTGGCCTTCATGCAAGGTCACACCACTGTTCACCAGCAGATTGCGATAAATACCGTTCAGGCGATTGATCTCGCGATCCTTGTTGGCGATCAGCGTCGCCCAATCGAACTTCGCTTCGCCCGGCGTCCAGCCAAAACCCGAAGACTGCTCGAAGTCTTCGGCGAAGTGCGCACCGTAGACCAGCAGCTTCTTCGGTACGCAGCCGACATTCACACAAGTGCCACCCAGGTAGCGGCTCTCGGCCACCGCCACTTTCGCGCCAAAACCGGCAGCAAAACGCGCAGCCCGCACACCGCCGGAACCGGCGCCAATCACATAAAGGTCAAAATCGTAGGCCATTTTTTCAATCTCCTCGGCAGTCCACAAGCATACCCGCAGACGTCCGCTGGGCAAGCGCTGCAAACGATATGGGGACGGAAAATGAAAAAGCCACCCGAAGGTGGCTTTTCAATACAAGTGGGTCAAGCGCTATCAATAAGCCTTGCCAGTCTTGTAGAAGTTCTCGAAGCAGAAGTTGGTGGCCTCGATGTAGCCTTCAGCGCCACCGCAGTCAAAACGCTGGCCCTTGAACTTGTAGGCAATCACGCAACCGTTTTTCGCCTGCTTCATCAGGGCGTCGGTGATTTGAATCTCGCCGCCTTTGCCTGGCTCGGTTTGTTTGATCAGCTCGAAAATATCCGGCGTCAGGATGTAACGACCGATGATCGCCAGGTTCGACGGTGCGTCTTCCGGGGCTGGTTTTTCGACCATGTTGCGAACGCGGTACAAATCATCAGCGATCAGCTCGCCGGAGATCACGCCGTATTTGTTGGTTTCCAGCGGATCCACTTCCTGGATCGCAACGATGGTGCAGCGATACTGCTCGTACAGCTTGACCATCTGAGTCAGGACGCCGTCGCCTTCGAGGTTGACGCACAAGTCGTCCGCCAGCACTACCGCGAACGGTTCGTCACCGATCAGCGGGCGGCCAGTCAGAATGGCGTGGCCCAGGCCTTTCATTTCGGTTTGGCGAGTGTAAGAGAACGAGCACTCGTCCAACAGTTTACGGATGCCGACCAGGTATTTTTCCTTGTCGGTGCCCTTGATCTGGTTTTCCAGCTCGTAGCTGATGTCGAAGTGGTCTTCCAGAGCGCGTTTGCCGCGACCGGTAACGATGGAAATTTCGGTCAACCCAGCGTCCAGTGCTTCTTCGACGCCGTACTGGATCAGTGGCTTGTTTACCACCGGCAGCATTTCTTTGGGCATGGCTTTAGTCGCTGGCAGGAAGCGAGTACCGTAACCGGCTGCTGGGAACAAGCATTTCTTGATCATAAAAGTCCTTGATAGGGCTGTGTGTACGAGTTTCGGCGCAGTCTAATCAGGCGGCGTGCACCTTACAATGCCCCGCACTGGCTAACCGATGCCATCATAGAGAAATATTCTCGCGGATAGTTCCCGAGTTAGCTCCGCAGCTTTTATAGATAGCACAGACCAGCAGATCTGCACGGCCGCGAATCGCACCACCCTACACCATCAGCACCCGTTGAGTGCATTTGGCGCTATCATTGCGCGATTGAACCAGCCAACGAGGCAGATAGATGTCGGTAGCAAAAAGTGTCAACGGGTTCCTGATCAATCAGGCGAAAGACGGCCAGTGGTGGGTAGACAGTGCCAGCGGCGAGAATATTGCCGGGCCTTTCCCGACCGAGGCGTTGGCAATTGAAGTAGCATCCGTATTGGAGCTCGAACACCCAGCCCCGAAGCGTCGCGGCAAGGACAAGTCCTGAGAAGCACCCGACTCGACCCAAGCCCTGCCTTGCGCAGGGCTTTTTTGTGATTGCCTGCAACCAAGTGGCCATTCGCTATAACCTTTTGATGCCAGCGCTGTCACAGGCTCAGCCCCTTCATCCTGACGACGACAACGACATGAATAAATTTTTGCCCCTGATCGCGGCACTGGCCCTGAGCGGCTGCGCCACTTCGGAAACGACCTACCTGAACAACGGCGAACAAGGCCTGGCCATCGACTGCTCCGGGGAAGCCAATTCCTGGGCGACCTGCTACGAAAAAGCCGATGCCTCTTGCGCCGGCACCGGCTATCGGATCGTCGGTACCGACGGAACACCTTCGACCAAGGAAAGCGACAAGACGCTGGGTGTCGACGTCGGCAACTACAAGAACCGCAACGTCGTGGTGGTCTGCAAGTAAGGCGCCCTGCCCTACATGTGAATTTCGGCGAACTTGATCCCGAGACCGCGCACCGTCTCGATTAATTCATCAAGGCTACTGAAGGATTCGACTTCATCGTTTTCATCCACCAGAAAATAACTGCGCCCGGCGCTTTTCTTGAAAAACACGATCCATTCGCCCGGATTCGCCGGATTCTGAATCACGTGGGTGGCAGAGATGTGACCCTCTGCATGGCGCTCCCGTACCTGCTCTCGCTTCATGCTCGACTCCAGAAATGACAATGCCGCCAAAGCGCTGCTTTGGCGGCATCGGTGCTGACGGGCGACAGTCTATCAGCCGGAAATGCACGCCGTAGCGGCATTGCGTACATCCATGGGGCGCAACGGCACATTGGAAATGCGCTCATGCAACTTGATGCTGCTGCCAGTGGACCGATCTTCGATATCAAATACCGCGGCCGGCCCCGAGGAGAACTTCTGCGGCACGATGACTCGCATACCGTCCTTGTGCGGCTCGACTTGCAGGGCTCCCCGGCTGCTGGCCAGTTTCTCGGTCAGGCATTGCGCGTACTCATGAGGCTTCTTGCCTGAAATCACGCTCATGGTCGGCAGCGACTCATTGATCTCCGAGACACTCGCACAACCACTCATCGCTATCGCCATAGGCAGGAACAGCACACCCCACTTCATACAACACCTCCGATAAAGACACTCCGACAGTACAAATGCTGTTTTTCTCCGAGGCTTGCTGCGTTTATCGCTCATAGAATTCCGTATAACTGTTTTTAATTGTCAAAGCAGACCTCGACGACCGGATAATAACCTGTTCGGGCTGATAAACTGCGCCAATCGCACATGCTATCGTTTTGATTTTGTAGAAAAAGCCCTTCTGGAGGCGCCTCATGAAATTTATCCACCAGCGCGAGCACCTCAACGAAGACGACATCGTCGTCATTCAATGCTCCCAAACATGCAATATCCGCTTGATGAACGACGCCAACTTCCGCAGCTTCAAGAATGGCGGCCGCCACACTTACCACGGTGGTGCATTCGACACCTTCCCGGCCCGGATTACTGCGCCGAGCACCGGTTTCTGGAACATCACCATCGACACGGTCAACCGCCGGCCGATCAGCGTAACTCGCAAACCGACCCTGACTCACACCATCAAGATCATCCGCCGCTCCAGCACGAAACTGAGCTGAGTGACACCCAAACACGAAGACAAGAAGGTATGACCGTGGCCCAAACGACCAAGTACGTCATCAAATACAAACTCAATGGTGAGCGTCGCTTCGAATTTGCCCAGCTTGAAAACGGCACCGAAGAAGAAGCCAAGGTCGCGCTGGATGCGCTTCATGGTTCGAGCGAAGACGTCATCAGCGACATAAGCGTCAGCAAAGCGTTGTAACGGGATCCGGAGCGACAACATGGACGTCTGCTCCTGCCTCTGGAATTCAACCGCAAGCGCCGGAGTGTTCGTTCCATCCCCGCTCCCTAGACTGGCCACCTCAACCTTTGGTTAAGGAGTCAGAACATGTCTACTTCCTCGATTCGCTTCATCAGCGGCACTTCCAGCCTTGGCGTCTTGCTGCTGGCGTTCAGCGCCGAGGGTCTGTGCGCGCTGCTGATCGGTGATGATCTGGCAACGCTGGAGCGCGATCTTTCGCGACGCTTCCCCGGCCAACAAGCACCGCAGCGCGATGAGGGATTGATGCCTGCGCTGGAGCAAACCCTGCGCCACCTCGAAGACCCGCGCACCACCCTGGATTTTCCGCTGGATCTGACAGGCAGCGTTTTTCAACGGCGAGTCTGGGATGCCCTGCGGCAAATACCGCTGGGTGAAACCGCCAGCTATCTGGATATCGCGCGACAACTGGGGCAACCCACGGCTTTTCGGGCGGTGGCCAATGCCTGCGGAGCGAACCCGCTGGCGGTGATCGTGCCGTGCCATCGAGTGCTGCGTCAGGATGGCAGCCTCGGCGGCTACCGTTGGGGACTGGAACGCAAACGGCAACTGCTGGATCGTGAGGCGCAGCGATGAGCGAGCGTTCTTTCGATGGACTGGACTGGGAAGCGCTGACAGAGCAACTCGATCAGGATGGCTGCGCGATCATCAGGTCGCTTTTAAGCCACAAGACGTGCGATGAAATCAGCGCTTTGTATGCCCGCCCCGAACCGTTTCGCTCGCAAGTGGTCATGGCTCGTCACGGCTTTGGCCGTGGCGAGTACAAATACTTCAGGTACCCGTTGCCGGATGTCGTCGCCCATTTGCGCAGGTCTCTCTACCCTCGACTGGTGCCGATAGCCAATCGCTGGTACGAGCACATGGACCTGCCGACCCGCTTCCCTGAAACGCACGAAGCGTTCCTCGAACGCTGCCATGCCGCCGGTCAGGAACGCCCGACGCCGTTGTTGCTGCACTATGGACCGCAGGACTACAACTGCTTGCATCAGGACCTGTACGGCGAACACGTCTTCCCGCTGCAAGTGGCGATTTTGCTGTCAGAGCCGGACGAAGACTTCACGGGCGGCGAGTTCGTGCTGACCGAACAGCGCCCACGGATGCAATCGCGCCCCCAGGTCATTGGCCTCAAGAAAGGTGACGGGCTGATCTTTGCCGTCAACCAACGACCGGTCAAAGGCGTTCGTGGCTATTACCGAGTCACCCTGCGCCACGGCGTGAGTCGCCTGCACAGTGGAAAACGACATACCCTTGGAATCATCTTTCACGACGCGTTATGACCCCATGAACCCAATCACCTTCGACTTGTTTGCCGACGCGGAACCCGAGCAGCAACCCAAGCTCGATCGTATCGGCGAACAGTCCTGCGTCCTCAGAGGCTTTGCCCTGCCCTGGCTGGATCAGTTGCTGCCCGCACTGGACGCAGTTCTGGCGGCGGCACCGTTTCGACAGATGATCACGCCCGGAGGCTTTACCATGTCGGTCGCCTTGAGCAGTTGCGGCGCGCTGGGCTGGACCACCGACCGCAGCGGTTATCGCTATACCCGCCATGATCCGCTGACCGGAAAACCCTGGCCGAAAATGCCCGAGGTGTTTCTCGAATTGGCACAAGCGGCGGCGCGGGAAGCGGGGTTTGCGGATTTCATGCCTGATTCCTGCCTGATCAACCGTTATGTTCCCGGGGCCAAGATGTCGTTGCACCAGGATAAAGACGAATTTTCCTACGCAGCGCCCATCGTTTCAGTGTCTCTGGGATTGCCGGCGATATTCCTGTTCGGCGGTTTCGAACGCAGCGATAAAAGCCAACGAGTGCCGCTGTTCCATGGCGACATCGTGGTCTGGGGTGGCGTGGATCGTTTGCGTTATCACGGAGTCTTGCCGATCAAGGACGGCCAACACCCGCGACTGGGCGAACAACGGATCAACTTCACCTTTCGTACCGCCGGATGAAGCCTTCGAATTCGACCGCAAGACCCGGGGTGCAGCGACCCCGTCGGCTGGTTAATCTGCATGAAACAGGTCAGGACATGAAGCCATGACAAGCCATTCGACAAAAATTGCCACCGAGAACGATCCTCGCTGGGCCGCCGTCGTCGCGCGTGATCCCCGGGCAGACGGACAGTTTGTGTATGCGGTGAAAACCACCGGCGTTTACTGCCGCCCCAGCAGCCTGGCACGTTTGCCGAAACCGCAGAACATCGAGTTCTTCGACACGGCCGAGCAGGCCCAGGCGGCGGGTTATCGCCCCAGCAAACGAGCCGCGAAAGATCAAAGCGACATCGCCGCGCAACATGCTGCGACCGTGGCCGCTGCATGCCGCCAGATCGAAACCGCGGAAAATCTGCCTGTACTGAGCGAACTGGCCTCTGCTGCGGGCCTCAGTAGCTTTCACTTCCATCGGGTGTTCAAAGCGGTTACCGGTCTGACGCCCAAGGGTTACGCCGCGGCCCATCGTTCACGCAGGGTCCGTGAGCGCCTCGCGGACGGAGACTCGGTGACTGACGCGCTGTATGACGCCGGCTTCAATTCCAACAGCCGCTTCTATGAAGCCGCCGATCAGCTATTGGGCATGAAACCCGGTGATTACCGCGCCGCCGGTCAGAACAACGACATTCGTTTTGCGGTCGGCCAGTGTTCCCTGGGAGCGATTCTGGTGGCGCAGAGTGAACGGGGTGTTTGCGCGATCCTGCTGGGTGATAATCCGCACCAACTGGTCTGCGATCTGCAGGACAAATTTCGGCGTGCCAATCTGATTGGCGCCGACCAAGCGTTCGAGCAACTGATCGCCAAGGTTGTTGGTTTTATCGAAGCACCGGCCCTGGGCCTGGATTTGCCGCTGGATGTTCGTGGCACCGCTTTTCAAGAACGGGTCTGGCAAGCCCTGCGGGAGATTCCCGTCGGTTGCACCGCCAGCTACGCCGATATCGCTCAACGAATCGGCGCGCCAAAAGCGATGCGCGCCGTGGCTCAAGCCTGCGGCGCGAACAACCTGGCGGTGGCGATTCCGTGCCACCGCGTGGTGCGCAGCGACGGCAACCTGTCGGGCTATCGCTGGGGTGTGGAGCGCAAGCGTCAGTTGCTTGAGCGCGAAAACCCGTCTGAGTCCTGAATGCCGATATAGACCGACACTGAATCCGGGCTGGTATAGACCTCGAAGTCTGTGGCGAACGCGCGGCAAACCTGCGGGTTGTCCTTAAAGTAGGCCCAGATCAGCCCCCACGTCTGAATGACGCTGTCCGGCATCGCCCCTTTGGCGCTGAACACCAGGTATTCGCCTCCTTCCACCTGAATCTGCGCAAAGTCCTCGGAGGACGCGGTGACCGCCACCCCCGCGGTCACATCGAAGTGGCCCGAAGCGTCGGACTCATAGTTGGAATAGACACCGTACACAAAGGAATCCGGCTGTTTGTGGGCGATCTTGTCGAAAATCCCCTCAACGAAGAATTGTTCCCACATAGGGCCGATGCGCGCAGTGTCTGGCTGCTGCTCTGCGGCATTGCAGGTGCGCACTTGGAGGCCCGAGACGCTAAAGGGCCGCACTTCACGCTGTTTTACATCCATGGTCAATATCCCTTGTCTCTGTCGTTTGTCTGTTTGATTGACGGTGAGATGGTCACCGATTGACGTCGACCACCACCCGACCACGCAATTGACCAGCGAGCAAACGCGGTGCGGCCTCGATCGTTTCACTCAAACCGATTTCATGGCTGATCAGGGGCAACAGAGCGAAATCCAGATCCTTGGCCAGACGATTCCAGGCCAGTATCCGCTTGGCTTTGGGCTGAGTCACGCTGTTGATCCCGGCCAGGGTCACGCCGCGCAAAATGAACGGTGCGACTGAAGCCGGGAAATCCATGCCTTGCGCCAGGCCACACGCGGCGACAGTGCCGTTGGCCTTCGTGCTGGCACAGGCGTTGGCCAGGGTGTGACTGCCGACCGAGTCGATGACCGCCGCCCAGCGCTCCTTGGTCAAGGGCTTGCCCGGCTCGGACAACGTGGCGCGGTCGATGATTTCGCTGGCGCCCAGTTGCTTGAGGTAATCGTGCTCGGAGGTTCGGCCGGTGGACGCGACCACCCGATAGCCGAGCTTGCTCAGCAATGCGATGGCGAAACTGCCTACGCCGCCATTGGCGCCGGTGACCAATACTTCGCCCTGATCGGGCGTCACTCCATTATGTTCCAGCGCCAGGATGCTCAGCATCGCCGTGTAACCCGCCGTGCCGATGGCCATCGCTTGCGCCGCGGTGAATGCCTTGGGTAGCGGAATCAACCAGTCACCGTTCAAGCGAGCCTTCTGCGCCAATCCGCCCCAATGTCCTTCGCCTACACCCCAGCCATTGAGTACGACCTGATCACCGACTTTGTAGTCCGGATGCCCACTGACTTCGACAGTGCCTGCCAGATCAATACCCGGCACCATCGGGAATTTTCGCACCACCGGGCTGCTGCCGGTGATCGCCAGGCCATCCTTGAAGTTCAGCGTGCTGTACGCCACACGCACTGTCACATCGCCCTCGGGCAGTTGATCGTCATTGATCTCTTGCAGTGTGGCCCGGTAACCGCTGTCGTCTTTGTCGATCAAAATGCCTTGGAACATTGCTGCCTCCAGATGGAATCACTCAGTTGTGGTGCAGTTGAAATAACACATAGCAACATTTCACCGTACTCGACTTTAAGCCAAGAGTGGCACACGAACTGAAAACTCGACTGGCCTTGTATCCGTCATTGCTGATACAAAAACGGTCCTACCGTCCCTGCCCTGTTATGACGTCGGAGAACCCTTCAAATGAGCAAATGGCCAGACACCCGCATTCTTGACCTGCTTGGCATTGAGCTGCCGATCATCCAGGCGCCCATGGCCGGCGCGACCGGTACGGCCATGGTTATTGCAGCCAGTAACGCCGGCGGCCTGGGCTCGATGCCCGCCGCCATGTTGAGCATCGATCAGTTACGCGAGGAGCTGAAAACGATTCGCCAACACACTCAGCGCCCGATCAACGTCAACTACTTCTGCCATCAGCCACCCGCCGCCGATGAGCAACGCGCTCGAGACTGGAAGAATCTGCTGGAGCCCTACTACCGGGAACTTGGCGTGGACTTCGACGCGCCGACGCCAGTGTCCAATCGAGCACCGTTCGATAACGCGGCCTGCGAAGTGATCGAAGAGTTTCGCCCCGAAGTCGTGAGTTTCCACTTCGGCCTGCCGGAAAAATCCCTGCTGGACCGCGTGAAAGCCACTGGAGCGAAAGTGCTCTCCTCGGCCACCACGGTCGAAGAGGCCATCTGGCTCGAACAGCAGGGTTGTGACGCGATCATCGCCATGGGGTACGAAGCCGGCGGCCATCGGGGCATGTTTCTCAGTGATGATTTGAGCAGCCAGGTGGGCCTCTTTGCGCTGGTGCCGCAGATCGTCGATGCGGTGAAAGTACCGGTGATTGCTGCCGGCGGGATTGCCGACGCACGAGGCGTCGCGGCGGCTTTCCTGTTGGGGGCTTCGGCGGTGCAAGTGGGCACGGCGTACTTGTTCACGCCAGAGGCCAAGGTCAGCGCGTCTCATCACAAGGCGTTGCGCACGGCCAAGGAAAGTGAAACAGCAGTCACTAACATTTTCACAGGACGCCCGGCGCGCGGCATTCTCAATCGTGTGATGCGCGAACTCGGGCCGATGAGCGCCAAAGCACCGGCCTTCCCGCTGGCAGGTGGTGCGCTGATGCCATTGCGGGCCAAGGGAGAAGCGGATTTCAGCAATCTCTGGGCGGGGCAAGCATTCACGCTGGGCGTTGAAATGACCACGGCTGAACTGACCCGGAAGTTGGCTGAGGAAGGATTGGCGAAATTGCTTCGTCGGTAACGCACTCACCTGTAGCAGCTGCCGAAGGCTGCGTTCGGCAGCTACTACAGGGTTATGCGTGGTCTCAACAACGCGCATCCAACACGTTCCGTTTGCAGGCAATTCGCTATATATTCCGCTATATAGCGCTTTAACCCCTCGCAGCACTTGCCTACAACGGAGCCGTTTCATGACCATTCGTGCCTCACGTTTTGCCCCCACCTGCCTGGCAACCCTGCTCGCAGTGTTCGCTTTCGGGTCCGCACAGGCGGACGAAGTCCAGGTTGCCGTCGCCGCCAACTTCACTGCACCGATTCAGGCGATCGCCGCCGATTTCGAAAAAGACACCGGGCATAAACTGGTCACCTCCTTTGGTGCCACCGGCCAGTTCTATACCCAGATCAAGAACGGCGCACCGTTCGAAGTGTTCCTCTCGGCGGACGACACCACCCCGCAAAAACTCGAAACCGAAGGCGACACGGTCAAGGGCTCACGCTTCACCTATGCCGTCGGCACCCTGGCGCTGTGGTCGGCCAAGGAAGGTTATGTCGATGCCAAGGGCGAAGTGCTGAAAAAGAACGAATACCAGCACCTGTCCATCGCCAACCCAAAAGCGGCGCCTTACGGTCTGGCCGCCACTCAGGTGCTGACCAAGCTGGGCCTGACCGACAAGGTCAAAGCCAAGATCGTTGAAGGCCAGAACATCACCCAGGCCTACCAATTCGTCTCCACCGGCAATGCCGAACTCGGTTTTGTGGCCTTGTCGCAGATTTACAAAGACGGCAAAGTCACCGGCGGCTCGGCCTGGATCGTTCCGGCCAACATGCATGAGCCGATCAAACAAGATGCGGTGATCCTCAACAAAGGCAAGGACAACCCAGCCGCCAAGGCGCTGGTTGAGTACCTCAAAGGCCCGAAAGCCGCCACAATCATCAAATCCTACGGTTACCAACTCTAAATGACACTATCGAGTGCCGACTTTTCTGCCATCTGGCTAACCCTGAAACTGGCGTCGCTGACGACGGTTATCCTGCTGGTTATCGGCACTCCGATTGCGTTATGGCTGTCGCGCACCCGCTCGTGGTTGCGCGGCCCGGTCGGGGCGATCGTCGCCCTGCCACTGGTGCTGCCGCCGACGGTGATTGGCTTTTACCTGTTGCTGGCGCTCGGCCCCAACGGGTTTGTTGGCCACTTCACCCAGTCACTCGGCCTCGGTACCCTCACGTTCAGTTTTGCAGGGCTGGTGATCGGCTCGGTGCTCTACTCGATGCCGTTCGTGGTCCAGCCACTGCAAAACGCTTTTTCTGCCATCGGCACTCGCCCCCTGGAAGTGGCCGCGACCTTACGCGCCAATCCCTGGGACACGTTTTTCAGCGTGATCCTGCCGCTGGCCCGCCCCGGTTTCATCACCGCTGCCATTCTCGGTTTTGCCCACACCGTCGGTGAGTTCGGCGTGGTGCTGATGATCGGCGGCAATATTCCCGACAAAACCCGCGTGGTCTCGGTGCAGATCTACGATCACGTCGAAGCTATGGAATACGCCCAGGCCCATTGGCTGGCCGGGGCGATGCTGGTGTTCTCCTTTGTTGTGTTGCTGGCGCTCTACTCCAGCCGTAAAACCAAAGCGGGCTGGAGCTGATCGATGATTCATACGCGTCTGAAACTGAAATATTCAGGGTTCGCCCTGGAGGTGGATCTGCAATTGCCCGGCCGTGGAGTCACTGCACTTTATGGTCATTCCGGTTCGGGCAAGACCACCTGCCTGCGCTGCATTGCTGGCCTGGAGAAGGCCGAGCAGGGTTTCATCCAGGTCAACGATGAAGTCTGGCAGGACAGCGACAAGAAGATTTTCGTGCCGCCACACAAACGTGCGCTGGGTTACGTCTTCCAGGAAGCCAGCCTGTTTCCCCATCTGTCGGTGCTGGCCAATCTGGAGTTCGGTCTCAAGCGTATTCCTCGCCAACAGCGCCGGGTCGACATGGCACACGCGACTGAACTGCTCGGGATCGGCCATCTGCTGGATCGTCATCCGCAGCACCTTTCCGGCGGAGAACGGCAACGGGTCGGCATCGCCCGCGCCTTGCTTACCAGTCCGAAACTGTTGCTGATGGACGAGCCGCTGGCGGCGTTGGATAGCCAACGCAAAAACGAAATCCTGCCTTACCTGCAACGACTGCATGATGAGCTGGACATCCCTGTGCTCTACGTCAGCCACTCACAGGATGAGGTCGCGCGGCTGGCCGACCACATCGTCTTGCTGAGTGAAGGCAAGGCGCTGGCCAGCGGCGCTATTGGCGAGACGCTGGCCCGGCTCGACCTGCCCTTGGCGCTGGGCGACGACGCCGGCGTGGTGATCGAGGGGCACGTCAGTGCCTATGACCCCGACTATCAGTTGCTGACCCTGCAACTGCCGAACACGACCCTGAACATTCGGGTGGCTCACTCACCGATGCCCCTGGGTCAGGCGCTGCGCTGCAAGGTTCAGGCGCGGGATGTCAGCTTGAGCCTGCAAAGCGTCGAGCACAGCAGCATCCTCAATCGCCTGCCGGTCACCGTGATCAGTGAAGTGGGCGCGGACAACGCCGCCCACGTGCTGATCCGTCTGGACGCTGGCGGCACACCGCTGCTGGCGCGAATCACCCGCTACTCCCGGGACCAATTGGGCGTGCACCCCGGCCAGCAACTCTGGGCACAGATCAAGGCGGTAGCGGTGCTGGCGTAAATCCGCTGGCACGACTGCAACGGCGTGCGGTCAATGGCTGTAACGGCCCCTGATCCCTCGCCAAGGACTACCGCCATGCCCGATATCGCGCTGCCCGATGTGCTGCCTTCCGACCTGCATTACGTCGATGACACCCAGCCCGGCATCACCCGCAAGAAACTGCGCGGCAAGTTCTGCTACTTCGACCCTGCGGGTCAGCGCATCACCGATCAAGACGAGAACAAACGCATCAACGCCCTCGCCGTACCCCCGGCCTACACCGATGTGTGGATCTGCGCCGACCCGCGCGGCCATCTGCAAGCTACCGGTCGTGATGCCCGAGGTCGCAAGCAATACCGATATCACCCACGCTGGCGAGAAGTACGTGATGCCGACAAGTACTCACGCTTGCGGGACTTTGGGTTGGCGCTGCCGAAACTGCGCAAACAGCTTGAAGCACTGCTGGCGGCTCCCGGCTTCAGTCGCGACAAAGTCATGGCCACGGTCATCACCTTGCTCGACGCGACGCTGATCCGGGTCGGCAACACCCAGTACGCTCGGGACAATCGCTCCTATGGCCTGACCACCCTGCGCAACCGTCACGTCGAGGTCAACGGCAGTGCGATCCTGTTCCAGTTCCGCGGCAAGAGCGGCGTCGAGCACCAGATCACGGTGAAAGACCGACGCCTGGCGCGGATCATCAAACGTTGCCTGGAAATTCCCGGGCAAAACCTGTTTCAGTACCTGGATGAAAACGGTGAGCGACACACCGTCAGTTCCTCCGACGTCAACGCCTACCTGCAAACACTCACCGGTGCCGACTTCACTGCCAAGGATTACCGAACCTGGGCCGGCAGCGCATTGGCGTTGGCGGTTTTGCGGGAACTGCAGTGGGAGCCCGAGTCGGATGCGAAGCGGCATATGGTGGAGATGGTCAAGAACGTCGCCAAACAACTGGGCAACACCCCGGCCGTCTGCCGCAAGTGCTACATCCACCCGGCGGTGCTCGAAGGTTTTCTTTTGGGTGCGTTGGCTGAGCTGCCCAGACCGCGAGCCCGCAAAGGGCTCAGGGCAGAGGAAGTCGGGCTGGCGGTGTTTTTGGAGATGAGGGTCGCAATAGCTGAGGCGGCGAACTGACCTGTCTATTTTTTTGCATGATCGCCAATGGCTTCTATAGTTGATGTGAACCTGAATTAGCTGCGGTGACGCCATGGAAGACATTTTCGTTGTAAAGCGATGCAACAAGATCATCATCCATGGTCGCCGGGCCGGAGAACCCGATCATCCACCACCCGACGCCGCCGTCTGGTATCGCATCGCCGATACTCGAACCCGCGGCTTCATCGGTGACGGTTTCGATCGTGAAGAAGACGCCCGGCGTGAATGCTGGCAGCTCAATGCCAGGTCGCAAGTGACGGCCCGACAAGGCTAAGGTCACCTGCCTTTTAGGGGTCTATACTGAAAAAGCTGAAGGAACAGTGACCCCATCGGCAGAAAGCTCGCTCCCCGCGGGCTTTTTGCTGCCAATTACAGGTTTCTTGAACGGAGGTGTTTGCCATGTCCGAAAAAGAGTCCATCACCACCCTGCTCACCCTGCTCGACTCCCGTCAGGCTCGCCTGGCAGCGGCATGCAAGGAAATCGCCGACTGGGTCGATCATCAAGGCGGGCACCCGACGGCCCTCAGAATCCGTGATCGGCTGAACGACATCGAGAAGGACGCGCCACTGATTCGCAATACGCTGTCTTCGCTCAAACCTGTCGACCCGCCCCTGCCGCGGTTCAGATGATTCGATCTGGACATCCTCAAGGACACGGCCTGATCCAGGACGCATGAACGGCGACCTTATCGTCACCGGGTGCGTCCTTGCCTGAGCGCTTCCTGCTGCATCCCCAACCCAGCCTGACGCTGGGCTTTTTTATTACTGCTCAGTCTATTTCACACTGTGTTCACAACTCACGCCCTACAGTGACCGGACTCCTTTGAAGAATCCCCCCTGGCCCGCCCGCATGCGGGTCTTTTTTTGCCCATTACGTCAGCAACGAACGTCGCCGTACGCTTGAGGTCAAACGATCACACGTCACCAAGGAGGCGTCTGATGGTTACTCACTTCAAAGTCGGCGGGCATCTGGCCTGCGGTCACAAAGGCAGCAAGCTCGTTTCAACCAGCGAACTTACCCGGGTGAAATGCAGAAGCTGCCGCAACACCGACGCGTTCAAGGATGCGCGCAAAGACCAGCGCAACGCTGCACGCCGCGCCGCACGCAAGGCCAAAGTTACGCACACCGCCAATGACTGGCGCGCGGCCTGGGTCGAACGGCTCACTGCCATGGAAGGACTGCAACGATTGCCTCGTGGTTTCACCGGTCAGCCTTTCGTTTAGCTGACAGCATCGGCGGCTGAATCGAATTCACTCGATCCGGCCGCTGGCGCCATGATTTCCAGCAACGACATGCGCTTGAAGGCTTCGACCAGACCACGCCCCTCCTCGGGTGCACAGGTGATGACCAGCCGCATGGTCGCCTCCCCCAAATGCCAGATCAGAAACGCAGATTCCCGAACCCGCAACGCATCGCTGCCGGGGAATACCCGAGGCATCGCGTCGACCAACAACCCGCCCGCAATACGACTCTCCTTTCGCTCCTACCGCTCTCGACTGAGTTGTTGCGTGGCGACGCCACATCAGGCGGTCAAAAGCGGTGCCAGCAACCTTCATCGACGCAAAAGACATCGCCGAGATCGCGGTCGGGCCGGCGCGGGATTTTTCCGACTATGTTCGGCGCACGGCTGCTTCGGGCGCCTGGGCATATGAGGGATGAAATCGAAGCAGCGTGCGCTTTCGATTGAGATAAACGGTGTACGTTAGTTGGATGATACTTAACTAATGCACACTGAATTTATTGTTAGTTGTCTTTGTATTTTGGTCTACAAGCCAAACTGAAGCCCCATCACTGTGCACGGTATTGCATTCCTTTCCATATTCTTTATAGGTGACGCAGATCACGTCACCTGCCACAGTCCAATTACCTTTAACCTCTGGATAATTAGCGATTTTAATTAACGCTGCTCCGCCAGGACTCAATGTTTCCGAGAACGGCTCGCCTTTGGCGGTTTTGCTTTTGAGCTCACGACCAATCAACACCTGGTGAATTTCATCCCCGCTTAATTGCTTCGCCCCAGCAGGTGCTGGGGTATGGGCATCGTTTGGAATCTGAGGTCCGGAAGAACATCCAGAGAGAAAGAACGCTACAGCAATGGCAGTCAATAACTTACTCATCACTTCCACCTCTTACAATTTTTTGTATTCAGACACCGTAACTTTTAAGACTAGATAATTCCAAACTGATCCATATATTTTTTGACGATAGGATCAATAGCGGCGTCAGCGAGGTGTGCACCATTGCCATGCAATTTTTTGGCGGCAAACAGATTCCTCGACTAGGGTTCTATCGAATCAAAATTGCGCCGACGGTGTTGGCGGGCACTCATCAAGGAGGGGACAGATGACATCAATTCGTAAGACCGAGCAAACCTATCGCACCTGGTCCAGCCCAATCTTGCTTGAACTCAAGGAGAGAGAGCACCAGCTGGACGCTGAAGCCCGCCAAGCCCTTCAAAATGTCTTGGTCGAGAGAAGGCTTGTTGATACCGGCAACCCTTCTGGCGAAGATCGACGCGGCGCTAATCCTGGGGCTGGCGGCCGGGGTCAATAACTGCCTCGGGCTAAAAAACCGCAGGCCAGAAACAAACAAGGGTTTGCATCAGCTTTCGCTCGCAAACCCTTGGTTTCAGATGGCACCACAACGACAAACGCCGGATCAGTTGTCGGATGAGGACTTGGACGAACGATAAAAGAACCATAAACGATTGACCAGGATGAAGAACACTACCGGGCCAGCCATAACCGCCAGTCCTTCAAAGAAGCCTTCAACGACCCCGCAATTCTCAAGCCTTGCCCCGACCATGATGGATAAGAAGGTCACAACAACCAGCCAAATCGCAGCTTTACCTCGGATGATGAAAGAGTCCTTCATAGCGTTGTCTCAAATCCTTTTGAATCACCAAAAACAAACAAGGGTTTGCATTAGCTTTCGCCCGCAAACCCTTGATTTAAGATGGTGCCCGAAGCCGGAATCGAACCGGCACGCCCTTACGAGCGGGGGATTTTAAGTCCCTAGGGAAAATCAATCAGGCTGCGCCTTTCAATAGGTTTTCCGGGCCGCAATTAGGCTCGGAAGGATGCCATGCAGCCCAATGTTTCCGCATACCTGCAAAAGATTGCGGTCCGGAAAAACCTCTGATTTAAGTTCATAAATAAGCGCTCAGCGTGAGGTGAGAAAAACCAAAGGTATGCCGATTCTGCATATCTCTAAGCGCGCATGTGATTGCACTAGTCCCCTACACCTCATGCACGCAGTACCCCTGTAGGACCTTGTGAAATGGCCGTTTTTACTGGCGCTCGCTGCAATCGAATGCCCACAAGTGCTTACAGGTGCGCGAGAGAGTCACGCAAAAGTCACGCACCCATCTCAGGCATCCTGCCGGCCGCTTATGCAAACGGAAGCTCGCGGACTCCAAAGGAGGTTTTGCGCAAGCCGACCCAAAAAAAGTGCCTCCAGGCTTGCTAGGCATAAGCGGACACCACAATCGCACCACTCTTACGGCCGGGAGAGAAATGTCACCCTCTCGAATTATGGACGAGTCGGTCAACGAAGAACTCCAAATGCCCTCTGGGGGTAGCCAGCAAAGGCCAGGCGTCGACCTTTAAAGCGATCTCCTGAAATGCTTGGGCGCACTTGGAGCGCGGAAAGTGTTCGTAGACTGCTCGCTGCTTCTGCACTGCCCTACGCGCACATACATCGTACGGAACCGCTCCCACATACCGCAGGGTTACGTCCAGGAAGAGATCGGTGACTTTGGCCAATTTAGCGAACAGCGCGCGACCTTCATTCGGGCTCTGCACCATATTGACCAGCACCCGGAAACGGTCCATTCCGTAATCACGATTAAGCAGTTTGATCAGTGCGTAGGCATCGGTGATCGAGGTCGGTTCGTCGCAGACCACCAGTAAGACTTCGTGGGCCGCCCGGACGAGACTGACCACCGACGAGCCAATGCCCGCAGCTGTGTCAATCACCAGCACATCGAGACTGTCACCGATTTCACTGAAGGCCTGGATCAGGCCTGCGTGCTGAGTCGGAGACAAATGCATCATGCTCCGGATGCCTGAAGTCGCGGGGACGATTCGTATCCCGCCCGGACCGCGCAAAAGTACATCGGATAGCTCACAGCGACCTTCGATTAAATCGGCAAGCGTGTACTGCGGGGAAAGCCCCAACAGGACATCGATATTCGCCAAGCCAAGATCGCCATCAAGCAATACGACTCGCTTTCCAAACTTCGCCAGCGCCAATGAAAGATTCACCGCCACAGTCGTCTTGCCGACGCCGCCCTTTCCGCCGGTCACGGCGATAACTTGTACAGAACGCACACCATCCATGTTATTGATTACCTTCCATGTGCATCGCGTGCGAGTAGTCGCTAACTATTCCTAGATGCGCAATGGTAGCTGAAAAGTGCAGACACATGGCCACTACATGGCAATCACGCGAACCAGAACTGCCACTGCTGCAATGCCCTCATCCGCCGAGTAATCGCCTATGCCCCATTCAGACCTGCTCCCCTCGCTGTTGTACAAGATCAACGAAAACCAACTCGCCCTCGAAGCCGCCATCATGGAGCTTTCCAATTGGGTTGAGGCCCGCGGTTCAGCTGACGTCGCCGACAATGTGCGCGGAGCCCTGGACGCCATCGATAAGAACGAGGAGTTCATCAAGCTAACGCTTGCGGTGCTGATGACGCCGGAGTGACCGTTACCGGCTGTGGATTCAACCGGTCGCTGCATCTGGCATCAACTGGGCTGACCGACGACCCTAATCTGCGTCAGCCCTACCAGCTCAGCCTGCTCTAAAATCTCCTGCGGCGTCGCGTCCGCGGTTGGCATGATCAGGCTGTTCTCTCCATCCCCAAAATGCAGCTGTAGCAGGTGCATTGCCGCTTCATGGACGGGCAGCTGAGGCTGCTTTAATTCGAACATGTATGTGCGGGGCTCGCCGTTGAACAGGTATTCCAAGGTGAAGTTGCGCATGGTGAAATCCTCATAATGGGAGAAGTACAGCTAACTATCCTGACTTAATAGTCAGTTTTTAGTTCAAGTGTTCCACCGACCGTACATCTCTCATAACCTACGGTCCGTCGCCTCACCCTCGCCACAATAGTCACGTCTCGATTACTGTACGTACAACCAGTATTTGTACAGCGAATCCGTCCCCATGAATTTCGACCAGGCTAAAGCGCTGAGACTTCAGCAGTGGCGCTCGACCCTCGACGACCACGACTTTCGAATGCAGAACCCCGAGGCCCACCGACAGACCCTTCACGAAATGAGCTCTGCCCTTGTTACCGAGGGATTGATCGATGAACTCCAGCAGTTCGACCTGAACGAGATGGCGAACGCTGCCTACTGGCACGCCGTGGAGGAATTGCAGACCGCTTCGGGCCGCTACTGCGGCGCCTCTGCCTACGACGTCATGCGACACGAAAGCACCGAGTTGTTCGGCAAGATTGGGCGCTCGATTTTCTATGCCGCGACCACGCTGGCCGAGGGTGCGCGATCCTCCTACGACGGGAAGATTTACCGCGATGCCACTGGAGCGAACCTTGTGTTCAACCCGTCCGGAGTAGTTGCGAGAATTACCGGGCTTACCTTGACCCTGCCGGATGCGCAGCAGTACGACCTCATAGAAACTGGAAGAACAGTCGAGGGCGTCACCTACGAGCCGATCGAGGATCCGGACCTCTACCGCGCATTGGTGGATGCCGCCCAAGTTGCTAAAGAGGGCTGTGATCTACGTGCTTTCGAAAGAGTGCGGCCGCGTCTCGATCTGGCCAGGTTCCGCGCCTGCCCCGCTTGCCTTGATCGTTTTGACCGGCGTGAAGATTGCCCGACTTGCGCTGGTAGAGGGTTTGTAACGAAGCCGGCGGACACTGGTCTACCCTGAATGTACAGCCGGAGGGTTCAACCATGTGCGGACGCCTTTCACAGTACCGGGGCATTCACGACTTCGTCGCGGCGCTCAGCATTCCAAACGCACTGATCAACTATGCCGGCGACCAGCCTTTCGAGCGCTATAACGCCGCTCCGACCACTCAGCTTGCCCTCTTTCACCAAGAAGGTCAGTTTTTACGCGCCGATATGGTTCGTTGGGGATGGCGCCCGCACTGGGCAAAAGACCGTGCTGCGCCGATCAATGCCCGAGTCGAGAAAGTTGCCCACGGCCCATTCTTCCGCGCTATCTGGCCGCACCGGGCAATTATTGCCATCGACAACTGGTTTGAGTGGGTGGATGAAGGCGGCCCAAAGAAACAGCCCTACCTGATTCGCCATCGTGACAGATCGCCAATCCTCTGCGCCGCAATCGGTCAATACCCCAACGCCGAGCATGGCCCAGGCGAACACGATGGGTTTGTCATCATCACCGCCGACAGCGCCGGCGGCATGGTGGACATTCATGATCGTCGGCCGGTGGTGTTGTCGCCGGAACTGGCCCGTGAATGGCTGGATCCGGCCAAGCCGAAAGAGCGCGCCGAGCAAATGGTGCTTCTCGAGGGAGAGCCTACCGAGGCCTTCGAGTGGTTCAAAGTTGACAACGCTGTGGGCAACGTACGGAATCAGGGACGGGAGCTCATCACTCCCTTGAACGATAACGCAGGCTGATCGAACAATCGGCTAAGCGATCGGACTCGATTTCGCACCATTCATCGATAAAACTCAATAATCGAAAGTGCCTGCCGATAGTCACAACAATGCCCCAGCATCAGGGGATTTTAGAACGTGTAGTAGCGAGTTCAGGCTTATGAAAGACATCTATCTACTGATCGAGCATGGTATGGATCAGGGCGAAGTTTACGTACTTGGTTGGTTCGATGATGAGAAAAGGGCCATGGAAGTGGCCGAGGAGAAAGAGTGGGAGGTATACCGCGCCAGCTTGAAAGCTGAGCATCCCTGGTCAAATCACAAACCGTTGTCGCCAGACCAAACTAAATATCGTCGCTTCTGGATCAAAGAGATTTCCAAATTTGATCACGTCCCCGTTCCCAGGTCCTCGGCAGTTCATTGACCCGGGAGGGCACTGGCGGCGTTCACGGCACATCCTTGAAGAAGACGTGGTGGCCGAGCTTCAGCGTCTGCTTGGCCTTCGCCGCCCAGTCCGGGGCCTTCGGCATAGTGGTCGCGTAGTAGTGCGTAGCGCCGCCGGTGGGATCTGACACCTTGCCGGCCATTACCTGGTCGGCGGCAATCTGCGCCTGAGCAAACTCGCGGAACGGGATCGACTTCGCGCCACTCAAGTAAGCAAAGTTCGGGTCGCTCCTGTTCCAGCAGCTGAACTGGTACGGCTTCTGGCAGACGCCGGCGTAACCCTCTCCCCACCACGACTTATCCTTGCGGTCATTCACACGGTTGCGGATCGTCCAGGCTACGGCGATCTGGCCGGCAAGGGCCTCACCGCGGGCCTCACCCCACAGTGTGCGCGCGAGGATGTCGCGGTCCTTCTCGTATGCGGTCATAACTTTTCTCCAGGCAAAAAATACCCGCACTAGGCGGGACTCAATGGTTAAGCTATGCACTCCACGCATGGAGGCATTTATGAAGTACACAACGATTCTTTTAATTGCCGCTTTGCTCGGCGGCTGCTCCTCATACAGTGAGCGCGGTACCGGTGAAGGCGGAAGGGAATTCAACAACAAGGGCTATACCGTCCGCTGTGATGCGACACCGGCCAATCAGCCAGGCTGCTACACACCTCCGCCGTCGTGGTCTTGGTGGCCTTCAAACAACATAAAATTTAAATTGGGTGCGAACTGAAATCAGCTTCTCATTCGGGATATAGCAGACACCCAAATAGATAGCCTGCTATCTTTATTTTATATTCCCTCTCGTTGAGATGCTCAGAACGAAAAGCCCTGACGTAAAAATACCCGCTTGATGTCTGGTATTTGGAGGAAGGGCTTGTTCTGCTAAACGCGTCCCTACTCTATGAGCGATGGGAAGCCTCTTGTGACGGCAGCACAATCTAGTAGAATCCGCGCTTATCGGCCTGTAAATACAGGGCCGAATCAAAAAATTTTCAGTTGGAGCCTTATGAATTGATAAATAAAAGTACTGCTGCGAAACTTGACTGGATCCAAGCGTTAAGGGGGATTGCAGCACTTTTGGTTGTGTTGTGTCATGCACGCCAGTATCTATCGCAGCAAACTTACACGCCATGGATAGAAAGCCTACTTTTGCCTGGCGCAATGGGTGTAGATTTATTTTTTATCATTAGTGGATTCATAATGATCTACTCCACTAGAAATTCTGATGGAAGTACGACATATGCATTGAATTTTGCCATAAAACGATTTTGCCGAATCTGGCCGGTATATGCAGCTGCTACCATTATATACATAGTTTCAACCAATCAATTAACAGCCTTTATTAATGGCACAGCCAGCATAGCGTCTTTTTTCAAAAGTATATTTTTTATTCCCGTAAATGGCCTGCGGGCATTATTTTTTGAGCCCATCCTTCCGCTAGGTTGGACGTTAGATTTCGAGATGTATTTTTATGCAATTTTTGCTGTCGCCCTACTTTTTGGCCGATTCAGACTATTAGCACTTTCCATATGGATAGCATGTACCGTCATCATCCTGCCTGCCATGACTCATGGCTTCTCCATAGATCCATTGATCAGTTATGAATTCCAGGCTCATTACTTGAACTTAATTGCCAGCCCCATAATACTCGAGTTCTTAGCAGGGGCACTTATTGCAAAACTATATTTGGCAACGTGGACTACCATAAAAAGCAAAATAGTGGCGTGGAACTTAGTTGCATCCAGCGTATGCTTTATGATCTGGTATAACTATTCAATATTAGGAGTGTTGCACGGACCGGCGCAGTGGGGAGCGTCATTGTCGCTAATGGTCTTAGCAATGGCCATTGCAAGCAAAACAGTAACCATTCACGCCCCCAAATTCTTGGTATGGATTGGCGAGATTTCTTTTTCTCTTTATCTTACTCATCTAAGCACAAGGGTTCTGCTGGATAATGTGGTACTGCCTCTTGGAGGGAGCGCCATGATGTCCTCATGGTCATATATACTTCTGACCACTGTCATCTCGATAGCTGTAGCAGGGGTTGTACATAAATATTTAGAGATAGGACTATCAGAGATCATAAGAGAAAAAATTGTAGCGTGCATCAGCAGACTTCAACATTCTCGCCAACCGGTAACGATCTGATGGGGCATTGAGTCACGAGTGTGTGCGCCTTAAAATGAACAGCTGCCCTGAGGCGGCTGTAATATTTGGCTGAGTTTCAGGCGGGGTCGACTGGCCACACCGGAGAGGCAAGCGCCAAGTCCTGCCTGAATGGTATTTATGAAGCTGGGACTGTGGACACACACCCTAGGCCACCTTGGCCGCCGGGAGCCGTCATCAATGCACCGAAACTTGGTGCCGCCAGTATATGCTCCGGTTACCACTGATCGCATTGGAACGGAATGGCAATGGCGACAATGAACAGGTCGAGCAGGTCCAGGATCACACCGGAGGCCAGCAGGCTCCAGGCAGAAAAAAGCCCGCAAGAGGCGGGCATTGGGACTGAGCTATCGGGACTACTCGGGGCGGACAGGTCGATACTCGGGCTCGGGATAATTCTCAGCCCCCTCGAACCAGGCGCGTACCTGGATCCGGTAATCTCGCCATTGCTTCGTTGTACCAGGCAAGGCAGTGGGATCTTCGTCTTCAATAGCGGATAATTGATTTGCTATGAAGTCCATTTCTCTCGACTGCCACTCGATCTCAGCTGTGGTTTTGTCCATCAATAAAAGCCTTGCATCAACGGCCTCGTATGCCCATTGCGGAACGTCTTCATAGAGCGTCTCCCCATCAACCAAGGGCATGCTGTCATCCACGGCTCGATAGGAGCCGTTTACCATCACTGCGTAAGGCATAAGTTACCTCTCAAGGATGTACCCCAGAACCCGGGCGGTGAAACCAGTAACCGGGGTGGTGCCGTCGTAGGAGTAATAGAACTGCTGCGCCGAATCGAGCAGCACGTCGCTTTCAAAGGCATTGCTTTGCAACACAAAGCTCCTGGAGTTAGCGCTGGTGGCGCCGATCAGCGAGTTACCGATTCGCACAAGCGGGCCTGAACTCGGCTCGCGGTTATAAAGGAGGCATCGAGCATGACTGGCTGTCGGGGGAACTACTGCTGAACAGTTCACACCGGTTGCCGTTGTTGCTGTACCAAGCGCCAAAACTTGCAGCGGCGCGCTCACCGTTGTCGCCTGGTAGTCCACGCGGCTCCCGGTCATTGTGAAATTGACACAGTCCGTCGCTGACGATGCCAGGATGCTGCCGATGTACCTGCGACTGTTATCACCCTGCTTCATGTAGGCGGGATATGCATATGCAACTGGCGGCCCGTTGGGGGCAATAACGAACTCAATCGCCGGTACGGCGCTGGCTCCGCTCGGATAGAGGTAGATGTGGTAAAGGAATCCCGCCAACATGTTCGTCGGCAGCGTCGCAACGATCTGCGCAGAAACATGCAAGACCCTTCCCAATGAAGGAATGTAGGCGGCCCCCGTATCAATTGCGATCTTTCCAGCAGACTGCCGACCAATCTTTAAGCCGGAAAGGAAATATAGAAGGCTCCCATTACCCCCCATGCTTGCCGCCAGCTGTGTCGTCAGGCCGGTGATCGAAGTGATATCGCTGTTCGCTCCAGACTTCGCCAGAGCGTTCAGATCAGCACCGCCAGTACCGCCTTTTGTGACTGGCAAAATATCGTAGTTGCCCGTGGTCCCGAGTGCGGCCAGCTTTATCCCCCACTGAAGATTGATGTTGTTGAACGCATCCGCCAGCGCCTTGGGATATCCCTGCACGGGCATGATGGCGTAAGCCACGCCGCTAGCGGTCGGGCCTTTGTAGGCGGGAATAATTGAGATCACCGTCGCGCTTGCGACGTTGCCAATCTCGTAATTGATACCGTCCGGGCCAACGAATGCGTCACCAATCCTTGAGTTCGCTGCAAAGTCTGCGTTCGTACCGACGACGGTGGTTGATCCATTGGTAACGGCAACCGTTCCACCTCTAAGCCAAGGCATAGTGCTTCCTTAATTTGGTCAATAAAAAACCCGCACTTGGCGGGCTATTGGTACGCGGCTTAATCAGAGCGGGCGCATCGGTCTGGCGGCAAAAGTGGTCCTACCGCTCTTGGCTGTGCCACCCTCCGAACTCACCAGAGCTCCCACATACCCATTCAGGGTTGCGCGCACTCCAGCGTGAAAACCGCAAGGCGTATCGAGAATGGTGTTGCCGTTGTTGATCTTTCCACCGAGCAAAGTTGAGGCGAGAAAGTAATCCTCGTAAGCGCCCGTCCATGGCATCTGATAACCAGACCAATACACACCGGACTGCTCTTGGCCGCGATTGTCGAGTGACCAGCCTTCATTGATGGGCAAGCCGGTCATCACCAGCAAGTTGTCCGCCCCGACAAAAATCTGTTCGTTGGCTGCATTGCGCAGCCGCAGATCGTACTGGTTGGGTGGCGACGTAGAGCGGAAGGTCGCCACCAGCCATTTGCCGCTGCAGTCGGAACTGTTGAACGGCGGCATTAGTTGCAACTTGAAGTAGAACCCCGTCCAGTTGCCCGGGCCGCCCGTATGCATCAGCGTGTGGTACATGCCCTGGTTGGTTGGATTGAGGAATACGTGCGGGGCCTCGGTTGTTGTTATGGGTACAGGGTAAGTGATCACGGCCTGGGTAATCGTTGTGGGCGCGCCCGGGGGCTTGCCTATGGTGTAACTACCGGATGCCGCGACGTTTAGGACTCTGTTTTCGCTGTCGATCTGAGAGAAGTTCTGACCGTTGCGCGATCTGAATCCGTAGTCCATGCCATCCTCCTATTGGTAGGTCAGAATAAAAACGTTGAGCACCACCCCCTGCCCTCGCCTCACCCTAAGCTGGCCTGTCGACCAGAATACCGCAGGCAATGAGACGGACTCACTGGCTTGAGTTTGAAGTGTGGCGCAGACGAATGACTGAGCCGTAATTTCCGGCATGCTGATGAAACTGGTGAAGTCGCTGGTGATGGGCGGCACGGTGACCTGCTTTGTCACAATCGACCGAACCGTCATGGTTGAAGTATCGAGGGTCAAAGTGCCCGCTGCGTTTTTCGTTCTAGCGCCGTAGTAGTCCATTACGTCATCTTCCCGAGTGCGGCACGCTCGATATAGTTCAGGTCGTAAACGTAGATCCCGTTATTGTTCAACAGCGTGTAACCGCTGTCAGATTGACCGCGCACCGTGAGCGTCCCTGCCGGGATGTTGATTTCCAGTAGCGGAAGCCCCTGCGAGTTCAGCGCCGCAGACCGCAATGTCATGCCGAGAACCAGCTCCTTGATGAAAGCCTGACTAATGATCGCCGTGTTCATAAACACTTGGCCGCCCTGCACCACAAACGGCGCAATCATCTGGCCGCTGACCTCATCAAGGATCGCGAAGCGTTGGGCGAATGCGAGGATCTGCGACTCTTGCTGCTCACCTTCAACGCCTATGGCGAGGCCCGCCATCACAGTTCGACCGCCTACAGTGGTAGACGTCTTGATGGTGGTAAGCGCCGACACCTTGCCGTTAAGACCTGAGATGGCCGTGGTGGCAGTTTCCGCTTTGGCAGTCGCACCGTTGGCCGTTGCGGTCACGCTTTCAATCTTCTGCGCCGTGGCTTCCTTGTCCGTGGCAACGGCCGACTCAAGCGTGGTGAGATTGGCGGCGTTCTTCCCAACTGCTGCGTCAATGGAGGTGAAGCGCGTGGCCGAGGCAAACTTCTCCTCCGCGATCACTTTGTCACTCTGAACAATGCTCGCCGTATTGTTCCAGCCCTTCAGCGCATCGTTCAGTGCTCCCGTGCCGTCGTCATCCCGTGATGCCGCCTGCAGGACTTGAACGGTTGCAGCCTGAGCCGTGACCTTGCCGTCAATGGTGTCAATCTGCGTAGTGTGCTGCTGGATCTGCAAGGCCATCGCATTGGTGGTTTCGGCAATGGTGCCCATGTCGTACCAGAAGGCCGCATTCGGCGGCGCAGTGCCGGCCGGTACAGCCTTGGTCGCCGAGAACAGCCGCCCATCCAAACGTACCACCTCACCCTTCACATAAGGTTTCAGCGGGTCGTAGACCATAGCATCCGTGATTTCGCTGATCAGCTCTTCCAGCTGCTGCTTGGCGACCTCTATCCGGTCATTAACCGAGCCTTCCCCGTCACCAGAGATCTTGCCGATCTCCTCCAGCAGCTGCTGGCCCAAGGCCGAAGCTTGGATCTTTCCGAGAAAGTACTGCTCGTACTCCGACTGATCGATGCTCACTTGCCCGTTGACGCCATTGACGGCCGGGAACCACGGCCCGACGTTGCCGGTGCGATCCACCAAACGCGCCCAGAAAAACAGGCTGGTACCCGGCACCAAGTTCTGCATCTCGTGGTTCGCCTGCGGGTAGGCGAAATCGGCCAGCTTCACGGCGGCGGCCAAGTCGTTGGCCTTGTTGTTCCAGATCTCCGTGCGCTGCGTGTCTTCCGCACCCGGCGGAAACCCCCACTCGAGGCCGATGCCGTAGACCTTGCTGGTAGTAGTTAGGAACGACACGGCCGGCGGCAAACCCTCCTTGCCCTTCAGGTTGGTCGGCATCGAACTGCGCCAAATCGACGAAATGTCGAAAGAGCTGACCGCGCGAACACGGGCCAAATAAGCCCCAGCGTAGATCCCGACCACATCGACGCCAGTTGCTCCAGTGCGCGGCAGCTTGATCCAATTGCCGCTGTCCTTGCGCCATTCGACGTCGTAGCCGACTGCGCCAGCAACCGCCGGCCAAGTGATAGTCATGGTGGCCACGGCAATGCCCTGGGACACAACCGAGTTTGATGTGACGGTAACGCTGGCCGGCGCCGGAACGACGGTGATCGGAATCACGCTGATCGGTCGCTCTTCCAGGCGTGCGCCAGTGTCGATATGAGCGAACTTGCTCGGGTCGTACTGGACGGCCGAGATCTCGAACACGCCAGCCTCTGGTCGAGATACGGAGGTCACGCGATACAACGGCACGGCCAGGTCGTCCGCATCGAGCGCCCAGACAAGTTCCGCCTCGGGCGAGACCGAATAAGCAGTGGTGACCGTTACTGCGCGGCCGGCAACGGACTGAACGGTGCGCCCCTCACACTTGCCATTGGGAAGGTTCAGGATCAGCCGATCGCCGGTCTTGGCCTGGGTATCACGATCCAAAGTGACGACGCGGCCAGCCGCAGCCGAAATGCGCCCACCGATCGCTCGGCCAGCCAGAAGCTCGTCAGCAATAGGAATGACGTAGCCAGGCAATGGAATTCGACCATCGAGACCGACCCGGAACGTGACGGCGCGGTCCTTGGAGTTGGTCAGCAACGCCCACTTGCCTCGGCGCTGTGCTTCTGACTCTCGGGTGCAACCTATCGCGCTGATCTCCAGCACATTATCGCCATAGCGCCGCTGCAGCTTCGCATCGGTGACGGCGGAAACGTCGGTGTCGTAATTGTTCGACGGGTTGTCATAGCTGATCAGTGCGCGGCTGTATCGGGTTCGCTCCGACGCGCTCGAGTATGTGAATGGCTGCCGACCTTCTGTGATGACGTTCGCACGGGTGTATGCAAAGTCGAAGTCCGTTGCGCGCGGCATATCTGAAAGCGTGAAGACTTGGCCCTGCGCCCAGTAGGTCATCCCGCGATAAATCGTCGAGATATCGCGCAGCAGTGACCAGGCGTCAGCCTTGCCCTGAAGGTTTAGATTGCAGATAAAGCGCGGCTCTTGGCCGCCTTTACCATCCGGCACCAGCTGATCGCAGTACTGGGCGATCCGGTACAGCTCCCACTTGTCGACCTGCCATGGCTTGATCCGGCGACCCAAGCCGAAACGATCATTAACGGTGATGCCGTAGGTGACCCACGCCGGGTTATCGGTCCAGGCTGCTTTGAAAGTGCCGTCCCAGATCCCGGTATAGCTTCGAGTTTCCGGACTGTAGTTGCTCGGCACCTGCCACTTGCGCGCAGGGCAGTCGACCGTTACGGCCGGAATACTGCGGAACTGCTCGGCCGAAAATTCGATGTAGAGCAGCGCGGTGTTCGGGTAGCGCAGCTTCGCGTCGATGACTTCCGTGAAGCCAGCGATCTGCATCGTATCGGCGATTTTGTTGTTGTTCTGGTTCGGGGTTATGCGGGTGATGCGCAACAACCACCCGCTTGTCGCCGCCGGCAGATCAATCCGTCGAGTGCGTTCGTAGGTGGTAGTGGTTTTGCCGTCGACAGCTTCGCTCAGCGCCTGCTGATAGGCGCCGCCGTCGGTTGCGACTTCGACCTTGTACTCAATTCTGTAGCCGTTGATGTTGTTTTCAGCATCTACAGATTGAAGAGCTGCCCACGCAAATCGCAGGCGCACCGCTGACAGTTCTGTGTTGCTGATCGCGCGTACCCAAGGCGTGTCGCTGCGCAACTCAATGCCAAGGGTGGTTTCGTTCTCTACCGATGGGATGCCCTGAATATAGCTTTGCTCGACGGAACCGTTGCGGTACTCCCACTTCACGTTCGGGAAGTTCATGTTGCCTTGAGGATCTTGCAGCGGGGTGTTGTCGAGGTAGATGTCCTGTGCTGTCGGGTTGCCGGCGAACTCGCCCTCACCCATGGCAATCAGTATCTTGGCCACGGCCACCGAGCGCAGGCTGTCCGGCGCTTCGGTCGGGGTCTTGGGCTTATCCGATCCGCCCTTGGCGCCGAAAACGTCCAGTTGCTGTGCTGCGCCCATACGTTTCTCCAGGCAATAAAAAACCGCCTCATGGGCGGTTGTGGTGGTCGTTGGTCGGGCTACATCTGGTCTTCGGCATAAATTGCAGCGCTGATGATCGCCCCGCCCCACCGACGCTTGCCGACACAAAGCGGTACCGGGTTGCCGGAAGCCGTGGTGTTTTTGGCGCTGCCGAACGCGTAGCCGGGAGTGTTCTCTGGGGCCGCGCTGGTTTTCAGCCCCTTCGCAGCGGGGCTGAGCATCTGAATGACACCGCCGATAGCCATAGACGCACCCATCGTGATCAAGGCTGACCCGAACGGTGCGCCAGCGCCGAATGTGCCCCCTGTAATGACCAGGCCTACGACAATCAGAACCGCGCCGATAATCGTCTGAAGCCCGCCAGCCTTCTTGCTTCCGGTGATGATCGGAGCGATGCGGATATCTCCATCTCCGCCGAAGCCCAGTTCATCCTCCCCAATATTGGTTTTCCCGCGGAACACCGCAAACTCCATCCCGCGAGATTTGGCACTGGAAAGGAACCGTTCAAAGCCAGGTATTTGGACGCACAGAGCCTTGATAGCTTCAGCCGGCGAACGGACAGAGAGTCGAAAGGACCGTCCGAACTGCCGGAGCTGTCCGTACAGAAGGATGGTGGTCATGGGCTGGTAGTTGATCGCCAACGCGGACATGCTTTTCTCCAGGCAACAAAAAACCCGCCGAAGCGGGCCTTGAGATTGATATCTATCACAGACAGTTTTGCAAAGCGGCCACGCGCTTGGCGGAAATCCAGTTGTTCAGAACGGCATAATATTTCGCAACCGATCCCGATGCTCCTGGTTGAATGTCGACGAAGTATTCGGAGCCTGCAGTGAATACGGTGTAGCCGCTGTCACGCCCTGGCTGTAGCGAAGCCTCAGGTGTCACGCCGAACAGGGGCTGATTCTGCCACTCATATTGGACGCACTGGGCGACAGCCTTATCGGACTTTTTTGAGTACAGTATTTTATCTGGGCCCGCCTGTCTCGCCTCGTTCATCGTCGGCGCCATACATCCCGCCAACAGCATTGCTGCGAACGCTCCTACGAATAATCTCATGCAGGTCACTCCTGTGGGAAAGACCGCACGATATCACCGAGCATCACGATGACGCAGCACCAGGCGGGCGCGCTGTAACCACGGGCCACCGAAGACGATGATCTCGCTCGGCCGGCCGTACAAGTGGTGCAGCAGGAACGGGCCTGGGCCGTAGGTTGCCGAATCCTCATTTGGCAGTGTCGGATCATTGCCTAGAAATATCCCGGCATGGTTCGGGTAAACCGTCCGCCCCACTTCCATCACGACCATGTCGCCACGCTGCGGCTGGTCGACCTTATAGAAGCCAGCAGCCTCGTAGTTAGCCTCGTAGAGACTTGCGTTGTCGGTGCTTTCCCACCAGCCATCAGCGCGCTTAAAGGCTTCGAACTCCAGGCCCCACTCGCGCTTGTACCAGTCGGCGCAGACCTGCCAGCAGTCCCAGGCACCGTGCACAAACGGCCGCTTCAACAGCGGAACATCACCCGTCGGCATCACGGTGCGCAGGTCACCCTCGGGCCAGCTGAGGATATGCCAAGGCATCGCGGTTACCTCGCACATGGCGAGGTCGCGCGGCGAAGGTCGGCTGGTGGCGTCCGGATGCGAATGAACGATGCCGATCATTTCGCCTGTGTCCTCCGCCGCGGCGTATTCCTCCGGATCAATCCGAAACTCTTCGCTCGGATCAGTCGAGATATTGCGGCACGGGTAATACTGCTGCTTTCGCCCGATGGCCAGCAGCAGCCCGCAGCACTCTTTCGGGTACTCGGCAGCGGCGTGCGCCTCGATTGATTTAAGAATGTGCTTGCGCATGGTCAACTCCGGGCAATCAGGGAAACCGCAGGGAAGCCGCCGTGATTGAGTTCGTTGTTCTCGCCGAAACGCAATTTGCAGGACTTGAGTCCGCCTTTGCATTCATCCTTCGCGGGGTCGTCAGTGGGGTTGTCATCGTCATCAAACATCGCACCGCCCGTGTACTGGCAGTCCGGCCCCCGGTAGCCACCAGTCATCGCCCAATGACAAAACGTTGTCATCTGGCGCCCCGGCAAACCGTGGTTATCAATCTCGCCTGGCGATGAAAGCTCCCACTGAATGAACTCGCCGTCTTCACCGGTCTTCTGGTCGATGAACCAGATCTCCAGCGCTTCTTGCGTCGGATCGGCAGTCGGATTGCCCTCGGGAAAGTTCGCTGCGTCCAGGTACTTGACCATGGTCTCGCGAACCGTTAGCTGAAACTTCAGCAGGTCATCAAAGGCTAGGCATAGCGCTGTAATGCGCCCATTGACGTTACCCGCCATGAACACTGGGCGAGTCGCGCTGCCGTTGCTGTCGGCACCGATGCCTTCAATCTGCACCGGCCACGCTGCATATTCATTGCCTTGCCACCAGATCGACTTCGCAGGCAGTTCCTCAGCGGAGCCTTCATAGGCCAGCAGTTCTTCAGGCGTGTGCGGGACCGCGTGAGAATGGAAGCGCAGGTAGTCCGCTCCGTACTCAGTGCCGTCGATTTCGAACAGCCGAATTTCGCCACCGGGCTCCAGTTTCTGGATGTCCGTGATCAACGCCATACGGCTTTACCTCAAGGGTGGAAGGTTTGTTCGAAGGTGGCGGTCAGCGTGTAAACCGATCCGCCCTTGTGTGATGGCTGGTAACCGCCGGGGCATTTATAGAGACCAAGCTCACCGAGAGGCGGCGTCCACAGGAACGCTTTCGCGCCCTTATGGCGATCGAGGAAGGCGATAATTTCCTTGATCCGCTCTGCACTGCCGGTGTGGCTGACGGGCCAAGATTGCACTTTGTTGTTTATCCCATCAGAGACCGACTGTTCGTAGCCATCGCCAAATTGCTTGGACCGGGTGCGCTGCTTGATATCGCCAGTTGCACCCTTTTCGATTTGCCAGGTGAATCTCTCAATTGTCATGAATCACCCCGTGATGGCTCTGTTGATTTTTCCACCCCGGCGCAGGTCGACGCTCACCAGCTTCTGGTAACGCTGATCAACGAAGTCGGCCAAGTCCTTGCCGAACTGCTGATAAGCAGGATCGTCAGTCGTGGAGCTGGTCGTACCATCGCTGGCAATCGACACTTGCACGCTAATGGCTGTGTCTCCAGAGCCGCCAAGCGCCCGAACCCCGAGCTGTCCACCTGCGGTACGTGTCAGCGGCATGATCGCTTCTGGCCCAGCCTCGCCCATCAGCCCTGCACCCTTGGCAAACGGGAAGATGGTCGGGGAGCTGACTACGCTGTTCGAGTAGGCACTCAAGCCGGGAGTGTCGAAGGCATTGCCCTTGGCGCTTGCTACTGGCGTGAAGCCCGACAGGTCGCCTGAGTATCCGGCCTGGGTCGATCCGGCTGAGCCCGTGCCGCCACCGGCGTACGAGGCTGCTGCGGAAGTGGCCAGACCGAATAGCCCGCTGAGTGCCGCAGAACTTGCCTGCCGAGTAGCAATGCGCGCCATGTCGGCCAGAATCGACTTCGCGAAATCGGCAAATGAAAGCTTCCCGGTCATGGCGAAGTTAACTATCGCGTCTTCCATCGAGCTGAAGGCGTTGCTGAACAAGCTTTTTGTCTGCCCGGCAACGTCCCGTGCCGACTCTAGGTAGTTCTGCCACGCCGACGATGCGCCCGCGCTCCAGTCACCCTGGGCGGCAGTCATCTCGTCATAGTTGGATTGCACGGTGTCATGCAGATCCTGCTGGGTGGTTTTAAGTGCGGCCAGCTTTTTGGTGTACTCGTCGAGGCTCATGCCCCGCGAGCCATCACCGTACTGATTGGCCAGTTCAAGGCTCTGCTGGTTGAAGCGATCATCGATGCCGTTCTGTTGATCCGTCAGGCCCCGTTGTCTGTCACCCTGACCAAGACCGGAAGCCGCTCGCAGCCCTTGCTGCCGAAGTGTCTCGACCTGTTGCTGCAGGGCGCTGGTGTACGTGCTGACCGCCAGAGTCTGCTTGCGCAGGCGCCCTTCTTCGTTGGTGGCGATGATCGACAGTTCGCTGTCGCTATCCTGCTGCGCCTTGACCATGGCGCTGCGGGCATCGGCGATCTTCTGATCGATCTGGATGACCTGCGCCGCGGTTGTGCCCTTTTTGGCCTTGGCCGCTTCGAGCGCTTCTATTTCCGACTGATAGCTGTGAGCAACTTCTTCGGACTGCTGCTTCAGCAGACTGATACGTTGCTCGGTGTAGCTGGCTTGGCTGATCACGCCGGCGCGCTGCGACGCCTCCAACTCCTTGTCGGCGTTTTTGTAGTAGGCCAGGGTCTCAGCCAAGGCGTTCTTCGCGTTGTTGAATCCTGTGGTGTCGACGCTGCCGGCGGGAGCCTTGGAGTCTTTGAACTGATCGTTGATGTTCGCAATGTTCTTATCGATGGCCGCCTGGTTCAGCCGGGGATCCGTCGGAGCGACCTTGCGAATGTCGTCGAGCTGTTTCTTGTATTCCTTGATTGCCTCGGCACGCTTTTGCTCATTGCTCAACGAAGACTTGGTCAGTGCGTCAATTTTTCCCGCGGCAACGACTGCATCACCCTGAGCCTTCGCCTGCTCACCTTCCCACTTGGCAGTATCGGCTTGAGCTGATTTTTCATCTTCCAGCATGTTCAGGCGGTCGCGCCTGAACTCGATCAGCGCATCCTTGGACTTCTGGCTTTGAAACAAGCCATCCATATTTTCAGCATCGCGGAGATCGTTCTGCGCGGTCTCAATTTCCGCATTAATGTCACGTCGGCCGATGTTCTTCAGGTTGTCCGCGGCCCGGGCGACAGCGTTGTAGCCCTTTTCCCAAAAGCTCAGGTTTTCGAGAATCTTCGGCGTGCGCTCGTTGATGGCGTCGGCGTATTGCTCGGTCGCCAGCTTCACGGCGCCCGCGTGGTCGCCCTGCTTCTCCAGCGCGGCGATCTGCGAATAAACCGAGGCCGTCAGGTAGTGATACTGCTCATTCAGCGCGGCCGACGCTTTGACCGGGTCGTCGGCCAGCTTGGAGAACTCGGCGACCGTCTCGCTCACTGCCTTGCCGGTGGCTTCCTGCATCGACACGGCGGCTTGAGTTATCCCGGCGAAGCTCTCGCCAGCGATCTTCCCGCTGCCAGCCAACAGAGCCAGGACCTCGGCAGCCTGGCCGGTGGTGCCGACAGTGGCGCTCACCTGGCGCGCCATGTCGCCCAGTTGCCCGGCGCTCACACCGGCGTAGTTGCCGGTGAGAATCAGCGATTTGTTGTAACTGTCCTGCTCTTCGCTCCCCTTATAAAACGCGTATGCGAGTCCGCCCACGGCTGCGGTGGCCAACGCGAGCGGCGCGAGGATGGCGAGTAATCCCGCAGCACCCGCGCCAGCGCCGGCCCCAAGCTGAGCCACGGCACGCACACCGCTACCCCAGTCGCCCGAAGACAGCGCATTGCCGAGCTGTACGACGTTTTCCTGCGCCTGACGGGTGCCGAGCTTCAGCCGGTCAAATCCAGTAGCAGTTTTCTCCAGCGCCGCATAGTTGCCGTCGATCTTGCCCAGGGCCGAGTTGTACTGGTCCTGGCTGATCCGGCCGGCATCGAGGTGCTTGCCCAACTGCTCGACTTGAGTGTCGAGCTTGCCCATGGCCGCACGAGCAGGGTCAATTGCGCCGAGCAGGCTGTTCAGGGCCTTCTGCTCATCCAGTGTCGACTTGGCCAGGGCCACCTGCTGCTTATCGAGCTGCGCGGTGATCTTGGTGAATTCGGCCTCGCCATAAGCGCCGGTCTTGGTCAGTTTCGCCAGACTCTCCCGCTGCCTGGACAGTTCCTGCGTGGTGGTCGCACCTTTCGACAGCGACTTCTCCAGCGCTTCCATCTCTTTCATCAGGCCAACGGCGGACTGCTCTGCCCGCTCGCCGGACTTGGTCAGCTTGTCGAGATCGGTCGCAGCCTGGGCAGCATCAGCGGAGTCGACCTTGATGCCGAGTTCTGCAATGTTCATCGACTCACCTTGAATAAGTGCCCGTCTTCACGGGCTGTTGTCGCGGGCTTCAGCCATAACCGCGATGGCTTCCGATTCCATTACGCGGATGTCCTGGAACACGCTTGGGCGATCCTTCGCTGGAATGCCGACGAGCTTCATCACGTCGGGCAGGACGCCGTAATCGAGTCCGGTTGCGCCGCATGCGCCCGTGCGCCACTGAGTCCACATCGAGTCCATGACAAGGAACGACCTCCAGTTGTCCGGCCAAACCTCGAAGGTTTCGTCGTAGTCCTCTGGCGAGAAGCCGAACATTGCCATCTGTTCAGCGGAACCATCAGACTCATAGAGCGCCCGGGCAGCGGCGGTCAGTTTCCCAGGCGGGCCTTGCCGAAGGCTTCGCTGTAGGCCTTCACCACAACATCCGAAACACCAACGCAGCTCGTCACCAGGGCAGTAATCGACTCATCATTGAGCTTGTCGTCGAAACCCCAAGACACGACCAGGTCCTTGATCTGATCGACCCCCTGCTCGACCTCGGCGGCAGTCACATCTACGAGGGTCGGCTCCGTGCCTTTGAAGCGTTCGCCGATGGCTTCCGCTTTTGCCTTCCAGGAATCGAACAGTTCAGCCAGCGCCGTGCGGTCGCGATATTTGAAGGTGAACGGCACCATTGCTGGTTTGCCGCCCACCTGTGGGATGGCCACATCGACGGTGAACGTCGGCTTCGGCGCGATGGAAAACTTTGCCATGGGAACCCCTTAGGCGTTGTAGCGAGTTGGGCGGGAGGCGAACGACAGCGTGATGGTCCGCGTCATGATGTTGTTGCGACTCAGCGTCGGGGTCGCGGTGATCGACACGTACGCGTAGTAGTAAATGGTTGCGCCGCCCGGGAGGTTTGCACGCACCAGGCGCGGTTCTTTGTCTTCGTCGGCAGCCTCGACCAGAGCCACATAGGCTTGAGCCGGATCATCAGCAACCGGCAGCGTCATGCTGCTGGCCGACTTGGTGGTGGGCAGTTGACGGTCATCATCGTCTTCGAGGAAGCCGTACGTGAGGAATTGCTGTTCGCCGCCGTTGGCAGCTGGCTCAGTGATTTGCGCGATCTGCGTCCAACCAGAAGCTGCCCGGACAGTGCCTGCACCGGAGCCAGCCGGGTAACTCTTCACGCTGGTGGTATCCACTCCTTCAGCCGCGAAGTCGCCCACATCGGAATCAATCACTCGCGCTGGACGGCCGTTCAGCTTCGCCCACGCAGAATCAATGACGATCACGTCGCCGTTGGCCAAGCCGTGCGCGGCAGCGGTCAGCACTGCGGGCTTGGCGTTGCTGATAGCAGTGAACGCTTTGGCAGTGCTCAGGATGGCCGCGATCTCGAACGTAGTGCCGTTGGGAATCTTGACGCTCATGGGTTTTCCTCTTTGCTGAAATGACAGAACCCGCTCGATGGCGGGTTCTGGGTTTGCCCAACGGGCTAATTCAGTTGGTGTCGGCTCGGTACAAGAACGAAACCGGCACTGTATAGGTGGTGTCGTCTGGAATGCCGGGGCCGGGATCAACCGGTGTCATCGTCACGACGGTCAGCGCACCCTTGGTGTTCCGCTCGTACAGCGGGAACAGCGCGGCGATCTGGTCGGCCAGCGCGCCGGCCGCACCGCGGTACTTGCCCGAAGGCGTCACGATGCTGACCTGGAACACTCCGGTGTACAGCTTGTGGTCGCCGCCGAGGGTGTTGCTCGCGGTGTCGGCCGGCAGCGTGAACGCCTTCAGGTAGGTGACGCCGTCCACTGGCATGTAGGCCTCGTTCTCGACGACGACCTTCAGCGGTACCGGTAGAGCTTTCGCCCAGTTGATCAACTTGGCCTCGTAGATCGAAGCGATGAGGTTATGGCTCATACCTGGTTGTTCCTGATGGCCTCCTGCACGATCTGCTGGAAGCGGGCCACGGTGATGCGGACCATGCCACCCGGCGCTTGGGTCGAATGTCCGAATTCGAGCGGTATGGCGTACGGCAGGTTGTTGATCAGGTAGGCAGTCTGTCCGGCGGTGAAGTCGCTGACAGCCGAAACCAATGCGGCGATGGTTGCTTGCCCGCCTGGATCAACCTCGTCAAAGGTCACGTTCTCCACTACATCGATCGAGAGGTGCCAATTCGCTCGGAACCGCCCGCCGACGTAGCCTTGTGGCGCAACGATATCCATGCCGTCGTTCAGCTTGCGACCCGGCTTGAGGCGACCCGCTTTCGTCAGATTGGCCGGATCGCTTCGTAGAGCACTGTTGTGCTCGTCGACGGCTTTGTTGTACTGGCTTGCTACCGCGTTCTGCGCCCAAACTTCAGGGTTACCGACAGGCGATATTTTGATGACGCTGGTACCGACTTCAATGATGATCTCTCGCAGACTCGCGTCGATGGCTTCCGTGGCCTTAGCCGCGAACTCGGCCAGGCTGAGCGCAAAGCTGCCGGACTGTCCAGAGCCCGCCCGGCTCATGATCTCACCTGCAGCTCATATAAAATTGGTGTGCCGGCCGGGTTGATCTCTTTCAGCGGCGGGACGATTGACCAGGTGCGGCCTTGAACGACGACCTTGTTCAGAAGGCTGGGTGCCCACTCAAGCCCCTGAGCGGCGATCTTGAGTTTCTTGTCGCCCTGCTTGATAAGGCTGTTGGCTTGAAACTCTTGGCCGCTGTAGTCGAGCAGTATTCCTTGGGCGGTCTGCTCGGTGATGGTGTCAGGGCCTGCGGTGCCGGTTTCGGGGTCGTATTCGCCGGGTTTGATGTCACGGATAGGCACGTCCTGGCCGAACTCTCTGATCATCTCCAGAGCCATCACGGCCATTTCGTCGTAAAAGGCCATGGTGGCTCCAGATGTGAAAAGCCCAGCGCGACGGCTGGGCTTTTTTTATGTTTCGCTTTCGTCCCAAAGTTGAGACAGCTTACTTCTTCGGCGAAGCAACATCGCGTCCGCATAATGGGCTGCCTCATCTGCGAGGACAGCCCCATCGGTTGGTTCTCTCGAAGCGATAGCAGTGATTGCTGCAGCCGCATACAAATCCCACGCTTCAAGTTCCTTTTCTGTATAGCTTTTTCTGTCAGCCATTTGGAGCTCCATTGAATGAACCCCAAAGCTACCACTATGCGCGAACTGCAAACAGACCGCGACGTTGCAGGTAGTCAGCAAACTGCGTTGCGCTCGGCCTATCCGGTGCCGCCGGTAACAGCCGGCCGCTGGTGTTGGTGATCGTCGCGTACTCGCGAGTTACCGCGCCTTCAACGCGCTCTAACGTCACGGCGCCCTTTCGCTTGTCGATCGGGTCGATATCGTCGGTGTGGATCTCAGCGGCCAAGGCCATCTGCCCGTACTGGATTCGCGCCGGCAGGTAGTTGTCGGGCTTGATTTGGTAGTCCAGTTCAACCCCTCGGCGCGGCCAGGCCAGAGCCTGATCGCTATCCGTCTTGCGCCCCTTCCAGGTCATGCCATCCATCGCCAAGGCGGACCGGCGAAGCAGTGCTTCTTGCGCAGCAACGTCCGTAGGGATGGTCACGCCAAACTTGCCGGCGTACATGACCAGGTCCGCGGCGCTCGCGTAGCTTTCGGCGTCTGGCTTACCGGTGCCGTCCTCGATGATGAGCATGGGTCAGTCCTTGGGTTTGTTCAGGTCGGCGCCTGCCTTCGCAGGTGCGGCGCGGTACTCAGCCTTCAGCGTAGCCTTCGGCGGCTTCTCGACTTCGCCGCCACGGTCTTCCGTGACATTGGCATCGATGATGATCAGGCCTTCCTTTTTGGCGATTGCCTTCACATCATCTTCGTAGCGGTGAAACGGGCCCGGCAGATACCAGATGTTATCAGTCATCACTGTCACTCCGCTGCGCCAGGGCATTATTCCCCGGCACAGTCATCAGATGGTTACTTGGAGGCGTCGCCGATCAGAGCAACACCGGCGGTGTCCTTGATGCTGGCTGCGGTTTTGTCCCAGTTGGTGCCGGTGGCGAGCGCGGCGCTGGATGGCGACTTGCCGCCGTTCGCGACATCCCAGGTGTAACCCTTGATGCCGAGGCCGAAGGTGTAGTCCACCTGGATGGTCGTGGTGATGCGCTCGTTACCGTTGTTGGTCTGCACGTTCGAGATGATGTCTCGATTGTCGTGCACCAGCGCCGCGCCAGCGGCCAGACCCAAGATGATCTCCTTGTTCGGCGTGCCGGCTTGAGCGAGAGCCGGTGCATCGGTGACGATCGAGGTCTTGCCGAGGATGTCGACGACGCGAACGTTGCCGGCCTGGAACAGGTTGTTCGGGTTGGCAAGGCCCTGGCCGACCAGCTTGTGCCAGGTGGTGCCCTGCATGACTTGAGCAACCAGGTTCTGGCTGGCGTCGCCGAACTTTGCATGCGCGCTGTTCAGGCCGGACTGGGAGATACCAAGAGTGGCCGATACATCGTTCACCGCACCTGACTGCGCAGTGATGGCCGCCACCAGCGCAGCGATGGCGGTGTTCAGCTGATCTTTCAGCAGCACTTCGGCGAATGCGCGGCTCGCGACTTCGACACCCTGAGCAGTCGGACGCTGCAGCCAGGTCATCTGCGACGGCTCGTAGCGGATAGGACCGAAACCACCCGCCACTTTCACGGTGGTGTCTTGCAGCTCAGTCAGGTCGACCGGCGTCACGACAGAGTTTGCACCGTAGCGGTTCACGCGACGCTGAGCTGCGCCGAGGTTCTGGAAGAACGACTCTTGCAGGAAGTCACCGGTGAAGCCGTTAGGCGACAGCACGATCGCGCCATTGCTGGCAGCGTTGAACGCCTCGAGCATTTGATCCAGCGTCTCGAGAGTCGCCGGCATGATGTAGTCGTTGAAAACCTGCATTTGAGACAGGGACATGAATTATTTCCTTACTTGAGAGGGAGATCAGAGAACCGGCTAGCGATCGCTGCCTGTCGTTCTTCCTTGGTGCCGCCGATATTGCCTTTTGCGGCCCCGCCGCCACCTCCAGCACCCCCGGCCCCGCCGCCAGATGCCTTACTACCCGCGATCAACGGCGCGAACGCCGTGTCGTTTGCGAATTCTGCTTTCAGCTCATCCAGCGTTGCCGCCGAGAGCTTGCCCTGCTGGTCGAGTACGACCACAACAGGCTTCCCATCGCGCTGCTCTACGCTCAAACGGCGTTCGATGTGCGGCAACAGGGCTTTGGCGCTGCCCGGGATTGCCAGGGCAGACGCGATGTCAGTAGCGGTACGGCCGACAGTCAGATCCCGGATCTGAGTACTCAGCGTTCCACGCTCCTGTTCCAGCATGCCGTTCAGCTCGGCTTCGCGGCGGGTGAATTTTTCAGTCCAAGAACGTTCGAGCTCTTCGACGTTGCCGGACTTGCGAGCAAGTTCTTCGCGCTCAAGGCGAGCAGCCTCTTCGGCTTCGCGCGCCTTCTTCTCGGCAGCTTTTTTCTCGCCGAGCAGCTCGTCGACCTTGGCCTTGAGGCCGGATACGTCTTCGGGTTGTGGCAGGCCTTCAACGCCGAGTACGAACTTGCCGTCCTTCTCGGTGTAAAGAGCGCGCACGGATTCATCGACACCTTCAAGGCTGTCCAGTTGGAATTTCAGCATTTGTTGTCTCCCAGAGACGTAAGGGCAGGCCCTGCCTACCGATGGAAAAGAAGTTAAAGTCCAGGTCCACTAACTGGAGGGAAAGAACACGTGGAAAAGAATGCTGCTGAAGCTCCGGATAACCGCAAAAAAAACGGCTATTCCGCAAGCGCCATTTCATTGTTTATCGCCATCATCACTGCTCTAGGCGTATTTCTCGGCGCCGGTGTTGGTGCATATGCGACAGTTGTGTCGGCTCAAAAAAACAGAGAAGAGAGCTGCCTAAAACGAGTCGATGATCGGGAAATGCTGACTCGAAAAAGGGCTGAAGTCCTATTGGGCAGCATGGGAAGCTTCCTAGGTTCTATTGCCTCACCCGGAGGCATCCCCAGAGAGCCTGGCAGGCTCGTCATGCAGTCAGCATTCGAGCTAACCGCGTACGCACCTCTAGAGTTGAACGTGGTAGCGCTGAAAATAAGCACATCGGTTTACTTGGGTCTCACGGCCCACACGCAGGAGCAGCAGGAAACCGCCATTCAGGCCGCGAGCGAGTCGTTCAAAGGGTGGAACGACAACTACATAAAGCTCATGACGTCATTCGATACCGAGCGGAAGAAATGTGCGCAACAGTGATCTCATAGCCGAGCACGCTCGAAGGCCAGAGGCTCAAGAGCCTTCATCTGAACGAGGGTCAACGGCTTAAAATTGCGATCAAGCTGCAGCTCTGAGAATCGTTCGATACTCAGGCCGCCTTCGCGGAGAAGCTTGGCGCGGACCGGGCCAATGGCCTTGTCCTGAAACGCCGCCGGCTGCTGCTTGAGCCAGTCGTAATAGCTGAGATCTGCCCTAACCTGCTGGGCGCCGCCGCCACCGATGGATGCGCGTGTGGCGTCCTTGGCGAACAGAGCGCTGAAGCGAGTCACTGCCACCACCGTAGAGCGACAGTTGATGTGGATCGGTGGCCGCGGCCCCTCGGTGAGCTTGAAACGCTGCTTGTCGAGAGATCGGCACTGACTGGTGGTCTTTGTATCCAGTGTGCTGACCCACTCCACCGCCAGCACGACATCGGAGTTCTCTTTCAGCGTCTCCATGCGCGCTTGGGTGGCGACGTGCTGCACGGCCGTTCGCACCACGGCGCCGGCGTTTCGGCTGGTCGTGGCCAGGATGCCGTCGTTGTACTGAAGCGCCTTGGTCCCGCGAATGTTCTTGATGATCTGGAAGTTGGTCTGGCCTTCGAAGAAGCCCTGCCGGATCGCGCCAGTGAGGCGTTGTCGCTCGGTGGTGGTGAAGCCATCAATGAACGTCTTAAGCAGCTTGCCGCCGTCAGCACCTCGCACGCTGAGCGGGTTGCCGAGGATGGCCGCCCTGATTGCGGCAGCACCTGGCACCGCCGCATCGAACGAGACGCCCACCGGTGCCGCCCGGGTCAGGCTGGTCGCTTCGAACTCGGCCTCGTAGTTCGCAATGTCGATCAGGTCGAGGTTCAGCTTGTCGCTGTAGCGGTTGAAGATGCCCAGCAGCAGGCTATCGACCTCGCTCAGCAGGCGCTCCAGTCGAGCAACGGTGTAATCCGTCAGGTCGGTCCGGGTCAGCCGCTCGCGAATCGAGCGGTCGATCTCCTTGAGGAAAGGCCCGAACTTCGCGACCTCCCCCGACTTCAGTTGCTCGAGGAAAACAGCGTGACGAATCGTGGCATCAAGGATCGCTTGGTTTGCCGCCATTCGGGATTACCTCATCGTCATCTAGGTCGATCACCGGATTCTCTGTTTCCAGTTCGTCGCGGATCTGGTCGTCTGTCTTCTCGGGATCGATAACCCCGCGATCGCGCAGGTACTGCCAGAAATCGCCCGCCGGCAGCTTGCCGCCCTGCACTGCGTTGAACAGTGCGGAAAGGATCGTCGCGTCCAGGGTGATCTGACTGAAGTCCTGATTGAGCTTGTAGAGGGTTTCGCCAGTGGCGTTCACGAACTCGGCCATCCAGACCAAGCATTGGCTGTAGGCCTCACTGACGTTGCTCACCACCAGAGAAAGGACGCTGTGTTCGGCGGCGCTGTCGTTGTCAGCCTGTGTCGCGGTCTTCACAGCGCTACCCCGCTCAATGAGTCGAGCACCGAGCGACACCATGTCCTCTTTCTTGGCGTCCATGGCCTCTTTGACGAGGGTGTTCGGCTCAGGCTGAGCAAAGCCGCACGATCCATTGGCCGGCAGCGTTAGCGGAGCTCGCGAGCCAACGTAAATGCCGTTCGCTTCAAGGTGATCGCGCCATGCCTCATCGAGTCCGGAAATCCAGAACTGAGGCTGGCCAGAAAACCACACCGAGTCTTCATAATCCGCGCTGTTGCAGTAATGACCGATGTTGAGCACGGCCATGTCATACAAGGGCGAGTCGTCAATGCTGGTGTCGTTGTTCTCGCTGCCGAGGAACTGGAACGGGATCAGCTTCCAAGGATGACCGAGGCCATTCAGCGGAGTGAAAGGCGCGACGACCATCGTTGTTTCGCTGCTGCTCTCTTCCCAAACTTCCTGCGTGTAGATGCCGGCCTCATCGAGGCGAAGCACGCGGTATTGCACAACCTTTTCACTGCCGAAACCGTCGTCAGTATCTTTGTCAGCCTCTTCGCGCAGGACAACCAGGCTCAGCAGATGCTGCCCACCGACCTTGCGAGTCTTCCAGTTCCTGATGGCTTCGGCCGGGTAGCTGGCAACACTCGCCCGGGCCCGGCCCGCTTGTTCGTCAGCCTTGCTTACGGTACCGGCTTCGACGGCAGCGTAATCCACCAGCAGACCGTGGCGGCCGACTTCGAGCAGATGCCCAATGACCGATTGCGACTGCTGATAGACGCTCACGCCCTGCCCGTCGATGTCCTTCGACACGTAGTCGAGAGCGCCGGGGACAGTCAGCGTTGGCCAGGTACGAAACACTGCACCCACCAGACTGTGTTTAGTCCGGCCGGTCGCGTTGTAGAAAACGGCCCGTTGCTTGTAGCCCTTGTAGCGATCCCTGTTCTCGACGCTGGTGTCATGTTCATTTGGCTTCGGCAGATAAACATCGCCTCGGGCCTTGACCGTTTCGGAGCCTTTGCACACGTCGCGCACCAGCCGCCAACGGGACTGTGCCGCGTCGTATTCCGGGCGGGTGTAGGTGACGTCTGCCATTAGCGTGCGAATCCCATTTTGATTGATTTGACCGGCTTCCTTGCGCTCTTGGCGACAGCGAAGTACCGGAATCCGTCGGAGCCGTGAGACGTCCAGTCGTGAAGCGGTTTGTCTTTCCAGCAACCGCGCTTGTCGTCCCACTCCTTGCGGTAGTTCTCAAGGCAGGCGATTCCTTCCTCGCATTTGGATTCATCGAAGGCGCACTTGGGCAGGATCTCGCGAGCCTGTTCAATGCCGTCGTTGATACCGAGCTTGGGAACTACCTGGAACGTCATGCAGTACTTCTGTCCGTCGATCTCGTAGCCCTCTCGGGCCAGCTCTCGACGGGTCTTGGCATCGCTGCCGAACTCGCGGTTATCGATGTCATGCGGCCCCCAGTGCTCTGAATACGTGTAGCCACGATCCTTCAATACCTTCATGTAGTGGCGCAGCCCTTCGCCCGAGTTCTCGTAGTAATCGATGATGTGATATTCCTCGCCGACCTGACGCACGAACCAGATGGCCGTGGAATCGCCGACGCCGATATCCCAGAAAGTCATCACCGGCAAATGGCTGTTGTTCGGCAGCACACCGACACGCTGATTGGCGTAAAGCTTGGTGAACTGCTGGGCGTAGTAAGCACCCTCGATCGACTGCTGGAAGGCTTCGGCCGGCAGAGACGGGTATTCCCGCTTCATGTCGTCGCCGAGTGTCTTCTCCTTGGCGGCGTACCAGGCGCGCTGACCGTCGTTCGTGATGATCCTGTGCTTGGCGTGCAGTTCATTGAAGTAATCAGTCAGGCGTTGCGGGATAACCACATCGCGGGGATCAAGCCAGTAGGACTTGTTCTTCCACCAACTGAAGAAGAAGAACTTCCAGTCCAGCAGGCCCAGGGGTACGCCAGCCAGCTGCTGCTTCTCTGCGCTCTGCGAGTAATCGAAGAAGTAGCCGGCCCGGCCTTCCGCCGTCGATTCGATCGTGACGAAACACTCAGTGGCCACAGCCTCGAAAGCACCGGTGACAATCTCGCGGGCCTTGTGCGGAAACTTAGCGCAGATCTTCCCGAACTCGGACACATGCAGGTAGCGCAGCGTGCCGCCCCGGAACGAGGTGCTGACGTAGAGCGAGCCGCCCTTGCTGAACACCAGCTCGCCAGCGGCATCGTTGCTCGCCGGGTTGGCGGCGCGGATCTCGGCCGGCAGGTTGTCGTAGGCGTACTTCACTTTCTCCCGGAACAGACGCTTGGCGTCGTTCAGGGTGTGAGCGATCAGCGCGCACTTGGCAGACTCGAACAGAGCCGCGTCGAGCTGGATGATGCAGCACTCAGTGGTGAAGCCGAGTTGCCGAGCCTTCAGGATGATGTTGCGGGTGTGCATCCCATCGAAGTACTCGATCTGCTCGTCCGTCATCCGGAAGCGAACCTGTTTACCCTTTTTGTCGGTAATAAAATAGAGATTGTTGAGCCTCCAACGCTTATCCCGGAGCAGCTTCAAGTGCTCGGGCTTCATGTCAGGCTTCCTTCGATAGATCGTCCATCAGCTTTGATAGCTCGTCGGCGTCATTGCCGCCAGATTTTGTGTCGAGGTCGTAGGCTTGGCGCTCCAGAGAGATCAGGGTCTTCAGCGTCTCGGCCATTTCCTTCATCGTCTTGGAGCGACCCGGCAGATCGATGATCTTCTGGTACAGGTCGTTTCGTTTGTCCTGCCCGTTGTCGTCTTCGGAGCGCATCAGCTCGCCCAAATCTTCGAACAGGTGGCGGTTGTCCGTCAGTCCTTCAAGCTCATCCAGCAGTTTGTTCGTGAGGCGTCGGCCGCGTGAGATATCGCCGCGGTGAGCCATGCGTATGTTCGCAATGACCTCGGCGTTTACCTCGATGATCTCTCTTTCGGTATCCGCTTGTTTGGTGGATACCGCAGTGGATACCGTCCGTTTGGATACCAGTGCGTCAGCCTTGGCCTGGATCTTCGCCTTGAGGTTTCTCTCCCAGCCATCCCGCTTGGCGCGCTTGTTGATAGCGCCGTGGGTGATGCCTTGGGTCGATGCGATTTCTCTAATGGAAAGCAACCCGGCCCGGTAGGCGCGCTCGATTGCCTCCCAATCGGGTTGCTTGGTTGTCATGTCACACCTATAAAACAAAAAGCCCCGCTTTCGCAGGGCAGTGTTCGTTGAGAAAAAACTAAATAGGAGAAGCAACCACTCCGATAGTAACGAGCTCGAAATCACCATTGTCCAGGCGATTTACACCTCGGCCGTTGGCTTGTTGGAACCTCTTGTACCCGGCGAGCCTATCGCTCCCAGATATCAGATACTCCTGAATTTCCTGAATATCGAACTCTTGGCCATCGGCCGACCTGACTCTGTGGACTTTCACCAACTTGTCTTCACGCTTTGTCATGACGCTTACCTTTCGAGGCTGTGAGCCCCAACTATAGGCGCCACCTGATCAACGAGTACGCGTCACAGCATGAAGGTTCACAACCTTCTCCAATGTCGCGACACAATTTGCTGATTCGCGAAACGTGTCGCGGACTACCTGCTTTTCTGAGCGGCCGAATATGCCGCCTCACACGCAAAGCCAGCTATTCGGCTTCGGTCAAGCGCTTCTGCCAGGCTTCCCGCTCTTTCGTCAGCGCTTCTACGCAGGTCGGCGAGCAGAACGGTAAGGTCTGCTCTTGCCTTGCTTCCGCTGGCAACCTCGGCAGTACAGGACTTTCTGGCGGCAATGAGATCGGTGATTTGCTGCTGCAGGCTGCGAGCCCGGCCATCAGCAATAGCAACGGCAGCCGTAACGTGTTCAGTCTTGGCTTTCGCATCGTCGGAGACTCGGTTGATGTCATCAGTGATTTGTCGTTGCAGGCGAAGAGTGTTGCCAAGCGACGTCACCCGGGCATTGGCCGTGTCCCGCTCAGTTGCTACGAGCTGACGATCAGCCTTCACGCTATCCAGCCGCAACGAGAGGTAGCCGATGGATGCCAGCGCAACGAGGACGACCCACAACCACGCCGGAACCATCCGCAGAAGAGTCATGGGGTCTTTCTCTCCGATGCCTTACCTACCTTGTCGCAGGTCATGCAGTGCTCACAGTTCAGCGTCCGGCAGAGCCAGGCTTTCACCGGCTGCCAGTACGTGACCATGAAGATGTGGCGGGCGCCGGCCAGGGCCAGAGACACATGCAGCGTCAAACCAGCCGTGGTCGGACCGAAGAAGATGTTCTGACTCCGAACCATCACCACGAATCCGCTGATGGCGATCGTCGAGTAAATCAGCTTGCCGAGGATACCGTCCCTGACCTTGCCGCTCAGTACACACCAGGTCGCCCACAACGAAATCAGGCCGACCGCGATGGAGTTGATCAATTCGTAGTTCATGGTGGGTTGCCTCCCCCGAACCTTTGGCGGATGAACGCCCAGAGGTCAGCGGCTTTGATGGCTCGTGTGATTGCAGCGATCAGCGATCCGCCGAAGGTGCCGAGCAAGAAGCCGATACCGGCAACGCTGCGAGGCTCGACCACACCCAAGTAGGTACTGACCAAGCCCGTAAGGTAATGAGCGCAGGCAGCACCCGAGAAGATGAAGATCACCCAGGCCTTTCGGTCGACCAGGTCGTCCCGGTGCCACCAGCTCGCAGCGATGGCCCCGAGCAGTCCGGCTGTAAACCATGTATCCAACCTGTCGAGCAGGCGGTAGAGAAGCTCCATGCGCTCGACTCCGTGGTGGGCATGATTGAATAAAAAAACCCGCGCAGTGGCGGGCATATGGCACCGTGCTATCGTCATAACCCCTACAGCAAAGACGATGGACCGCACCATGGGAAATTTCGTGATTACGTTCAGATTCAAATCGGACGCGACTTACCAGAGTCGATACGACTCCTTCGTGAAGAAAGTTCACGAAATTGCCAGCACTCATCCGTGGGCCGAAACGTCTTCGTTTTATGCTCTCGAAGCGAACGAAACCGCGGAAAGCTTGTGTAGCAGGCTGTACTTGGAGACTGAGTTCGACTCAACCAAAGATCTTCTGCTTGTCGTAGACACGAAGAGACAGACCAAAGCTACAAAAGGCGAAATCCAGTTCCCGACACTTCTCAAGACTGGGTTAGGTTTCTAGCAGTTAGGCCCGCTTCAATTTCAGAAACGCGCGCCTCGTATCGGACGAGAGTTTCCCGATTGTGGCGCAGCGCTTCTGACAGCTGACTTTCTTTCGCGGCGGCCTCTTCATACTTCTGAGAAACTTCCGCCAGTTTCAATTCCTGCGCGATGACAGACTCCACAGCTTGGCGGTACTCGCTTTTCATTTTGACCTCCAGAACGAAAAAGCCCCAGCAGATGCTGAGGCTCGAAATAGGTGCGAGGGCCTTTCCCCTCCTGTCTGCCGAAGACCTTCTCTGCGTCGACGCCCTTTTGCATCGATCTCGCAGTCCAGTCTCACGCCACCCTGGAGCATGTACGGCCAAGGTGCGCGGGCTGCCGGTGTTTTCTCGTAGCACTGCACTACCGGCTTATCAGTGTCCAGGCCTTCCCGAAGGCTGCCCTGGATGCAGTGGATTTGAGGCATAAAAAAGCCCCGCACAAGGCGAGGCTTTTTCGCGTAATTTTGGCGCAACTTTAGATCAGTAGTGCGGATCGAACTTACTGGAAAGCACCCATCCAATAATCGCGCCAATCACCGTCCAGATGATGTCTGCCAGGAAAAGCGCCTTTTGCGAAGGTGCTTTTATAGCTTGATCAAAAAGCAGCTCCGGCATATCAGATGTGAAAAGGGCGTGGTAGCCATGCGGAAAGAACGCCCAGAACACTAGCAGAACTAGCAAAGCCGCAATCCACTTACCATCAGAGTATTTACGTTTGTATCCTGCCAACAATGCATAGGTTAGGACGCCAGCAATGATCGCAGTCATTGGGAACTGCGCACCAAGCGCGCTGATTTGCTCAGCAATACCACTAAAACTCATAAAGCCCCTCTATTTCTAACAATGGAAATAGAGGCTAATACTTTTTCACTGGCACAAAAAAGCCCGGCAGAAGTCGGGCTTTCTTTAACTCTGTGCGTGTTGCGTGAATTGCGCACCATGGGAAAAGTACGCGCAATTCCCCGTCATGTCAATATGATTATGCTGCCTCTTCTTCTTTTTCCGAGTGAATGACCTGCCATACCGGTTGTTGTGCCTGAATATCCACTTCCTTGATGACTTCTTTCAGGGATCCCCATAGGTCGAGCCAATCGCGCGTCCAGTTCTTCGGATCAATCGTCACGCCGAAGAAGGCCTTCATCTCGGCGGCGACCCGAGCCGGCCCCCATTCTGCCGCCCCGACGATCTCCCCCTTGTACGATTGCAGCGCCAAGGTCACCAGGTACTGCGCCTTCACGCGCTTGGCTGAAGTGAGGTCTGGCAACTTGGCGTGAGCGGTGATCAGCAGCACAGCATTCATGACGTGACGCATGGTCAGCGCCGGGTGGTACAGGTAGTGGCCGAACTGCTGAACCTGGAACGGCAGCGTGTCGATGGCGCGCAGGACCTTGCCGATCGTGGCTAGGTGCGCTGCGCGGGCGGTGGACCGGCCAATCGGTGTGCGGCGCGTCTCGCTGATGCTGATCTTCTGCCGAACGACCTGAATGCGTTCTTCCTTGTCGTCGCCCAGGGCGGCAAACACGGCCTCATGGCGGCGCATCCGGTTGCCGGCCTTCACCGGTGCCGATTCAGCCTTGTCGATTGCCACGGCGCTGATCGACGCGTTCGATTCGTGCTGCGACTCAGTCCATACCTGTCTAGCATTGATCAGCTTCATGCTGCTTCCCTCTTCAGTTCTCTTGTCTTTGCCCGGTAGTCGGCGGTCATCGCCTTCAGCTCTTCGACGGTGTACTTCTTCGGATCATGCGGGCCTTCCAGCCAGTCGACGGCCTCGGCACCGATCCGCTTAACCAGTGCGATGCGGTAATTCACGATGTTCCCGGACAGTTGGGTGTTGCACGGCGAGCACTGGCGATGGCAGTTCAGCGGCTCGAAGCGCAGCGCAGGGTTGCTGCCGACGGTGCGGTAATGCCCTGCGTCGTACTTGCCCTGGTGGTGCCGGCCGCAACTGATGCAAGGCAACTCGGCATCCCGTTCACGCACCCAGGCGTTGAAGGCGATCTGCGTGTCCTTGAGGTGATCCGCCCGGCTCTTCAGCTTCTCCTTGCGGACCTTGATCTCTTTACGCTCGATCTGGGCCAGCGACTTACGCGCCTTCTCTCGATTCACGTCCTTGATGGCCAGACCACACTTGGGACCGCACACGGCCTGACCCAGTCGCTGCGGCGGGAAGCTAATGCCGCACGCCGGGTTCTTGCACTTCTTCAGCTTGGGTTGTTTGGCGATCATGCGGCTTCCTTGCTGAGCAAATCGGTGAACACCACGCCTTGGCCGGTGAAGAATCCGGCGATTCGGTCGGTGTACTGGATACCCTGGGCGCGGTTGAACAGACTGGTAACGGGAAAGCCGTCAGGGCCGAACAACTTGCATTCACCCATCATGGCCAGCTTCTCCTCGTAGGGCAGATGGCGCATGACGCGGTACCACGCCGCCTGAAACCCTGAGTCCTCGTTCAGCAGGATCTGCACCCCGAAGTGCAGCTTGCAGTAGCGTCGGGCATCGGCCGCGTCGCCGATCTGAGTCATCTCGGCGATGCGCTTGTAAAGTCCAAACCACAATGAGTTCTGGTCGAGGGTGCGGTCCTTGCCCGGGCGCAGGGAAACCACGACGAACTTCTTGTCGCGGTACATCGTGGTCAGGCTGGTGATTGCCTCAGTGAGCTTGGCCTGGCTGTTTACGCTGATCTTGTCGCTCATGCCGTCACCGCCATTGTGATCAGGACGCAGAACACGCCGATGGCAAAGCCGGCAAAGGTGCAGGCCAGTGTCGTTGTGGATTTAGGGATCATCAGAAACCCTCCTTGCCGCGCTGAGATTCCCACTCGAACGGAATGACGATCACCCCGCCCTCCCGCAGACGATCCGCACACCGCTCGCCGATCGCGGCCGGCAATGCCTTGGCATCCAGGTTGGAAACGATCACCGTCGGGCGCTGCTCCTCGTAACGGCCGTTGATGATTGCGAATAGCGTGGTCAGCTCGAAGTCACTGGGCTTTTCCTTGCTGACACCGATCTCGTCGAGGATCAGGAGTGATGGGCTGATGAGGCTCGACAGGATTTGGCTTTCGCTCTGCTCGCTGGTCCGGTCGTAGGTAGCGCGGATGGCTTGCAAGACTGAGCCGACAGTGCGGTACACGGCGGTGGCGCTCGATCGGGCCATGATCTCGTTGGCGATCGCCACAGACAGGTGCGTCTTGCCAGTGCCAGGCTTGCCCAGCAGCAACAGGCAACGGCCCGACTCGGCGATCTGCGAGAACTCGCCGGCGTATCGACGGCAAGTGTTCAACGCCTTGTGCTGCTCGGCGGTGGTGGCCACGTAGCCCTCAAAGGTCTTGCAGGCGAAGCGCTTCGGAATCAGCGCTGAACCAAGCTTGCGCTCCATGGCCATGCGGAGCATCAGCGCCTTGCTCTGGCGCTCGGACTCATCCGTCGCGTCCTGGGTAATGCGGGAACACTCGGGGCAACCGGTCTTCAGCTCGCGGCCGATGACCGAAAAAATCTTCTGCTCGAACTCACCGTGGGTGTCACAGTCGGCGGGCTGGATGCGAGTTCCTGGCGGGAACTCAGGGGTTGTCGGAACAGGCTCAGAACGCATAGCTACCGTCCTCCCGCTGGATCAGTCCGTCGGTGTAGTTGCGATCAGCGAAGCCAGTGTGACGGGACTGAGCGACCGGTGCCAGGGTCGACTCGGCCACGCGCTTGATCACCCAGGACGCTTTGAAACCCTGCCACCCAGAAGTCAGCGCCTCGGTGATCGCGTCGGCGGCGGTGATCCCGGCTTCGACGCACTTGGCCAGCTCAGCGTTGACGGTTGACCAGACGGTGGCGGTGACGGCGGCGCGCTTGGCCTTGCGTTGGGTTAGCCAGTCGGCCAGCAGTTGCTCAGGGACGTTGTGCGGGTTGTCGGCCAGCAGCTGAGTCATGCCGAACGGAGCCTTGCGATCAGGCTTCGGTTGTTCCGGTTGCTCTTGGGGCGGATTAATCTCTTCCGCAGGAAGAGTTAATAGGGGTTCTTTCTTTGTATAAAGAAGGCAAGTTGCCGTTTTGGTCTCACTCACATCAGGTCTCAGTGAGACGATTTGGGCTGAGTGAGACGTTTTGGTCTCAGTGAGATTGGCAGGTTTTTCCTCGTAGAAGGACCACTCGCGAATAGGGGAAATCCCGATATCACCTCGGCTTCCCCCTACCCGGAAAATGATTCGACGCTCAAGGAGATGACTGATCGCTTTCGACGTGACGTCTCGGCGCATGTTGGTCTGCTTGCCGATATCGTCGGCGGTCAGGCGCTTGGTTTCGAGTTGATAGCCGATGGTCTGCCGTGCAATGGCCATGAGAACGCGCAGTTCGCGCGCTGGCAGGTCAACCGTAGCCAAAGCCTCCATCAGGCTGTTGTCCATACGGGTGAATCCCCTGCTGCTGTTCAGCTGGATGATGTTGTCGGGGGTCATTGCTTGACTCCCTGAGAACGAGATTTGAGGCGCGACACGTTTTGTGAATTATGAAAACGTGTCGCGACATTGGAGGGGGTATTGATTTGTGGTTGGGTCTGCATATACTGGCTCCATTTCGTTGTACAAAGAGCCGGGTCACTACCCCGGCTTTTTATTGCCTGGGATTTAGGATTTCACCTTGTGTAACTCGATCACTGCCGCCACAGCCTCGAGGCTGGCCGACAGGTATTTTGTGTGTAGTGCGCGAATCTTCTTGGCTTCTGCGGCGTCGATCTCGCCGTCCTCCAATGCCATCGCGACCATGTGATCAAGCTCGCCACGCTGAGAAGACGCGGCCAGTGCGCGCTGGTACAGATCGACGTTGTCGAGTTGCTCAGCCTTTGGAATTCGAACGAACACACCGCCATACATTGAGCAGATGTAGTCCGGAAGATGTGCAGTCTTCGCCTCTGTCTCTATGGCGCAAACCTCGCCATCGCTCAGCGGCTTCATGCCGGCCGATTCATAGATTCGATTTTCGAACCGCTTGAAATTTTCTTCGCCGATGAAAGCGGCGGCGCATTCACGTCCGCCAGGGAATGCCTTGACGGCCGCGACAACTACTTGTTTGCGTGTATCTAGAGTTTTGCCGCTCATCGTCTGGTTTTCCCTTTGCGCGAAACTGTTCATGATTCGTTCATCAACTGATCAGGGACGTATCCATGACCTTCTCTACTTCCAGTCCCGAATCAGGGACCAGCGCCAATCTTGAAAGCTGGTACCGACCCACCCTTCCCGTTATGCGGTCCCTAATAAGGGCTGTGAATCACCGCTTTGGCGGGAAGGCAACCACGTTGCTTTCGGGTGGTGCGCTGTCGCAGATCGCTTTCTTGAGTCCTGGCATTGCCAGTCGCAAAAGCTCGGAGGCCAAGGCATCCGGGGTGACTCCGATCTCCGACGCCCATCGCGCCAGTTCTTCTGTTGCGCCCTTCCTGAGTTCCACTACTGCACTGGGCATGAATCCCCCTCTATGGCCTTCTCAGGCTCGTCTTTTCTCCAGCTCAAACGGCAGCTCTCCGAGCGTTCGCTTGACCTCAAGCGCGGCCTCGATGATTTCTCGGCTGAGCACGCTGTGTTGCAGCTTCATGTCGCGGGCACGTCCTTCAGTTCCTGAAAGACTTCGTCATCGAGGCGCACCTTCACCTGGTGCTCGTGCCGGTGCGCTTTATCGTCGTAGGCCATAGGTTCACTTCCGCTTTCGGTGTGACAGGGCTGGGTTAGGCGGCTGATTTACGAGCTGGCTGATGGCGAGAACAGAGTTCGCGAGCGGTGATTTCACCGCCTGTAAGCTCCTCTGCCTTGAATGCCTTCTCTGCGCTCATCAAGTAAATGCCAGACACCCAGTACGAAACCGCAGCCTGAGATACGCCGAGAGCCAGAGCTGTTTTGGTTTGCCCGCCGAAGTGGTCGACGAGCCTTTCGATGGGGGTCATTTGAGATCCCTCCTGATAAGCCTGCTTATATCCTAAGTAGAAGGACACTTATTTGCAAGCCGATAAGGGAACTTATAAATTCCAGCGGATGAGCACACTCGCCGAAAGAATCAAATCCGCACGAATTCACGCCAAGCTGACGCAGAAGGCTCTCGCTCTTAAGGCTGGGGTTGAGCAGCCGGTGATCTCGCAGTTGGAAACTGGAAAGAACTTACAAAGCGCGCACCTGCCGAAAATTGCGCATGCGTGCGGCGTGAGCGCCATCTGGCTATCTGAGAATATTGGTCAGATGATCAATTCAGTGGCGACCGACTCAAACGTCGGCGATGCGCGTCAGCAGGTCGAGTCCTACCGTTACCCGGTAATCAGCTGGGTCGCTGCCGGCGCCTGGGCAGAGGCGGTTGAGCCCTACCCTGCCGGATTCTCCGATCGATACGAGTTTTCAGAGTACGACTCGAAGGGTGCTGCGTTTTGGCTGGAGGTCAAAGGCGATTCGATGACTTCTCCGGTCGGTCAAAGCATCACTGAGGGGACATTGATTCTTGTCGATACCGAAGCTGAGGCTGCTCCCGGCAAGTTGGTGATCGCTAAGCTGCCAGATAGCAATGAGGCGACTTTCAAGAAGCTGGTCAATGACGGCGGCAAACTGTTCCTCAAGCCACTGAACCCAGCCTGGAGAATCGAGCCGTTCACTGAGGACTGTCGAATCGTCGGTGTTGTTGTGCGGGCGCTTCAGAAGTTTTAGATGGCAGAGGGAGTTTGATCATGGGGCTCAGTAAACCAGAGCAAGACCTGAAGCGCGACCTCCAGGGTGTCGCCTCTGATTTGAAGTGGTCAGCGGTGGAGCTAAAGCGTATTGCTGAGCGACTCAGCCTGGCGGGCAATGAGATCGATGCCCAGGCCATCCATCACCTGATCACTATTTTCAAGGCTGGCGAAGCAAGACTTAATGCTCGATCGGTGGAAATATCCGCCAAAAATCCTGAATCGATAGCCTGAGGTCAACATGGCCCTCACCAAGCCCAACCAAGAGCTGCGCCGCGAACTCAAGGCTCTAGGGCTTGTTATCGAGCAAGCCCCAGACGAAGTACTCAGAATCACCAAGGACTGCCGGGATGTCGATCCGATAGCCGTCCTGAAGCTGATTGCGAAACTCTATGAGGATGCGGACCGGATTGCGGCGCTGGCGGACGAGGTCCGGGATGGCGGGATTGTGCGGGGGAAGGCTGAGTAACTACAAATGGCGCGTCAGGGATTCTTAATCAGTGGAGAGAAACATGGATGTACAACCTGATCTCCTGCGATATGAGATCAAAAATCAGAAGCCAGTCTCAGCTGAGATCTATTCCGCCGGCCTGATGGCAATGGCTGATGAATACGAGCAGTTCATGGCGCTCTATCAGTCGAAAGCCGAGCGCGGAACATGCAAGCTGGCGGTTAGCTCTGTCCGTGACGGAAGTATTATTTCTGATCTCATGCCGATCTTTGCTGGCACGATTCCTTTGCTGGATGGGATCAAGGGCGTTTCAGATTTCGCTGCCTACCTAAAAGCACTAATCGACTGGATGATCTCCAGCGGAGTGAGACCAGCTGTTGCCGACGAGCAAAAAACACTGAAGAATATCTCCAATATCGTGAAGCCAACGGTTCATGATAATGGAGCGCAAATGAACATTGGGACCATTTCAGGCGGAACCTTCAATATCAATATATCGCTCAATGAGTCCCAAGCGCGTGGCGTTTTGGGGTTTGCCAAGAGCAGGCTTGGTGAAATAAAAGAGGTTCTTCCTGGCCAGCCAATTGAAGCTGTTCTTTTCTACTGGGATAGAGCCAGCAAAAAGCTGAGTGGAAATTCCGGTGACAAGGGGCGAATCGACGATCTTGCGGATTATGCTGTTAGCGTCAGGTTCGCAGATGAGAGCATCAAACAGAAAATGGCGCTAGATACAGAGTTCCTGTTCAAAAAAGCTTATCTTGTCGACGTTATCGTCCAAACAATTCATGGTGGTCGCGTTGCTTTATACACCATCAGTCGCTTAATCGACGTTATCGATGCGCCTGAAGAATAGAGATCTATCCTCCCCGATTTTATAGCCCGGCCCAGCGCCGGGCTTTTTCATCCTGCCCTGTCACGTCTTCGTCACACCTACCAAGCACAATGCGAACAGCCAAAGGGATTTGGCCCCATCTACAGAGAGCCCGGCCTAGCACCGGGCTTTTTCGTTCCTCCCTCCCCTGCTACGCTCTCAGTTCTATCGAACGGATTCGAAGCCATGCCCTCCCCCGAATACTCTCTCCCCGATGTTCTTGAACACCTGCATCACAACCAACTCGCCATTAAGGCTGCGCTGATGGTGCTGACCTTATTGGTTGAGAGCTAAGGCCATGCCGAGACTGGCGACAACGTCCGCGGCGCGCTGAACGCCATCGGCGAGTACACAGGGCACATCAAACAAGGCCTGGCCAGGCTAAAGACTCAAGGGCCGGATTGATCGCAGCACCCTCCTCCAGATATGCGCAACAAAATAGTGCCCGCCACGCGGGCTTTTTTGTGCCAGGAGAAAAGGTGCTTGCAAGCCCCTGCTGCCGAAACAGATAGGTCAATGTCTCTTGCCAAAATATGGCAGGAACAATACTGTATATACATACAGCTTTAGCAAGGAGCTTTCCATGTCAAAAATCGCGTCACCCGTTTCGCAAGCCAGAGACTCATATGAATTGGTTGGCCGGCGCATCCAGCGTTTGATAGCTGCGCCTGGCGTCCAAAAGGTCCAGGCCATCACTGTCACCCGGCTTGAAGCAGAACCCGCCGAAGCATGGCAGCAAGTCCTTCAAGAGATTGAGGAGACCAGCGGGATACGCATGGAGCGTCTTGAGAGCGGCGCGGTAAGGATTGGGTGGCGAGAGTACTGCGAAGCCTGAATTAGCCCGCCATTGAGCGGGCTTTTTATCGCCTGAATAAAAATATATAAGCAAGCTTATTGACGACAAGAATAAGCATGCTTATATTCACTCCATCGAAACCCAGTCCCCACATCGGGACCGTAAGTCGAGACAGCAAAGCAACACGCATCACCCGCTCTTTAGCTCCACTGCTTCACCTTGCCGGATCACCACCGGCCCAGATTCAAAGGCAGCGATGAACCGGCCTCAACGGTTCAGAGGGTTGGCAACTGACCCGGGCGTGCAGCGTAAAACGCCAAGAACAGTTATCCAGCGGGAGAACAAGCCGAAAGGCCCGCGGCTGGAAGAACAATTTGGAATAGGCCAGTGATCGACGCCAGCAGCGGATCACGGCGGAAAGTTTCACTGATGCACCTGGTGACGGGTGCATTGGGAAAACAACCGGGGAGACGGTAATGGGAAATAACGAGCTAAAGGATGCGGAGGCAACTCTGAAGCGCCTTGCGGCAGAGTTGAACAAATCTGTCCGGGAATGTGCAGGTCACGGAATGGCCGTAGATATGGAGGTAACCAGTTGCTCCATCATTGGTTGCGTCCGGGTGCCGTCAGTGTTGCTGAGCTGCACGATCGCCATCCGGAATCTCGACTGAACAACCAGCGCCACGTCAGCCTGACGAAAACTGCCCGATCCTCTCTATGAGAGCGCATCGGTCTGCACTCAGCGTTACTGCCATAACGTGGCTGGCAGGCCGCCCATAAGAAGCTTGGGTTGAGTGCAGACCGATGCGGACGAAACTGCGGCCTATAACCGCCCACCTGCATCACCATCGTCCAGTTGGCCAGGTCGTTTATCGCGACGTCAACGCTGGAGCCGGACAGCGTAACCGGCAACCACTTCTATTCCGGCACCACTCGCATGCACTCCCCTCCGCGCCCAACGGCAACCAGCGGAACGGATGAGTGCAGCCGAGTTTTGTTGGATCAACACCCGCCACTCTGGAGGCGACCATGGCAACCAGCTATGCAGACAGTGCGCAGGCCCGGGAGTGGGACAGGCGCTACGACGACTACGGTCGACCGAAGAAAGCCAACCCCGACGAGTTCCACAACTACGAAGCTGTGGCCTTGTTGCGCTCCCAAGCGCTGGCCGAGCGCGCAGATCGTGAGTTGGAAGATCGTAAAAGTCTCAAACGGCGCATTGGCCTGGCCATGGCTCAAATGGAAGAAGTCTGTCCGCCAAAAGGAGGCGCCGCGTGAACATTGAACAACGCGACCATCAGACGGCAGTCACCTGGATCGAAGGCGAGATCAACAACATGATCCGCGATTTGGGCAAACCAAACGCCAGTTCAGCTGCGACATCAGTAATCACGCTGGCATACCTGCTGCGCGTGATCGACGACGCCGAGCAGCGCCACTACCGGGCCCGCATCGATCAGATTTACTCCTCCTACAACGAGTCGAACAAGCAGGGAGCAGCAGCATGACGACCCCACCGGTTAAATCACTGATCGACGAGCAGCTCGACGAGATCGAATCGAAGCTGGTCCTGCTGGGTTTCGGCCTACCGTTCAACGAGGTGATTGGCAGGTCTCGCGAAGCCCTGGTCGCCAGCCTACCGCGCCGTCTGGCGGCAACCATGAAAGGCGGCCGGATCGCGGTGAGGGTTCGGCCATGACCATGATTTGCAATAACTGCAACAGGCTCGGCATCCACTGGGTTGGGCCATACGGAAATCTGACCGGCACCAAATGCCCGCACTGTAACGGCACGAACTGCCAGCGCGATGTGCAGCCAGAAGCTGCCGACGAAGAAGAGGTCGACGAAGAGGTTGAGTGTGGGTGCGGACGCAAGTCCGGGCCGCCGAACTTCGATGACGGCCGCTACTACTGCGGCAGTCAATGGTGCATGCCATGACCTCCTACCAGCGCGCAAAGCGCTTTTGGTTCTGGCGCGGCTCAGCCGTTGCCCTGCTCTTCTTCACTGCCTGGATGCTGGCAAGCGCCTACTCCGGCCAGCTCACCCAATAACCCACACCTTCAAACGCTGCGTGCATCGCGGCAAGGATTCTGTCGTGTCCGAATTAACCACAAAACAAAGTTTCAGTCTGACGCCGTCGTCGCTTACCGAGGCAATGGCTTTCGCCGACATCCTGGCCAAGTCGACCATCGTGCCGAAAGAGTTTCTCGGCAACCCGGGCAACATCTTGGTCGCCATCCAGTGGGGGCTTGAGCTGGGCCTGCAACCGCTGCAAGCGATGCAGAACATCGCGGTCATCAACGGACGGCCAGCGCTTTGGGGTGACGCAGTGATTGCCCTGGTACGCGGCTCCCCTCTTTGCGAGTACGTCTACGAGAGCGACGACGGCCACACGGCAACCTGCCGAGTGAAGCGCCGCGGCGAAGACGAGCAGGCCCGCACCTTCGACATGGAAGATGCAAAAACGGCAGGCCTGATGGGCAAACAAGGCCCTTGGACACAGCACCCGAAACGCATGCGCCAGATGCGCGCCCGGGCCTTCGCCTTGCGTGACGTTTTCCCTGACGTACTGCGCGGCATGCCAGTGGCCGAAGAGCTGCAGGACATGCCGAAGGAGCGGGAGAACGGCCAGCAGCTCGCCAGCGTAGCCAAGATCGCGGCACCGACTGAGCTTGAGGCATACCCAGATGAAAAGCTGGCCGAGAACCTTCCGAAATGGCGCAAGGCAATCGAGGGCGGCAAGTCCCCTGAGCAAGTGATCGCCACCGTCAGTAGCAAATACACGCTGACAGCCGAACAGATTGATTCCATCAACCAGCTGAAACCACTCGAAGGTGAAGCAGCATGAAAATTCATAACGTTGCCCAAGGCTCCGCCGAGTGGCATGCACTGCGCGCCAAGCACTTCACCGCATCCGAAGCGCCGGCAATGAAAGGCGCGTCGAAATACCAGACCCGCACCGAACTGCTCGCGATGAAGAAGACCGGCATCGTCGCTGACGTCACCCCGTCGCAGCAGTACATCTTCGACAAGGGTCACGCCACCGAAGCATCGGCCCGTCCTCTGGTTGAAGCGATGATCGGCGAAGAGCTGTATCCGGTTGTTGGCACACTGGGCAACCTGCTGGCCTCAATGGACGGTGCGACGATGCTCGGCGAGACATTGTTCGAACATAAGCTCTGGAACGAATCACTGGTCGCCCAGGTGAAGGCCGAAGACCTCGCCCCCCATTACTACTGGCAGCTTGAGCAGCAACTTCTGGTGAGTGGCGCCGAGCGCGTGATCTTCGTTTGCTCGGACGGAACCGCCGAGAACTTCGTCAGCATGGAGTATCGCCCGGTCGCCGGCCGCGCCGAGCAGTTAGTCGAAGGCTGGAAACAGTTCGAGGCTGATCTGGCGAACTTCGAGATGGCCGACGCTCCCTCGATTGTCGTCGGCAAGGCGCCTGACGAATTGCCAGCGCTGCGCATTGAACTGACGGGCATGGTTACCGCCAGCAACCTCAAAGTGTTCGAGCAATCAGCGCTGGCGGTCATCGACTCGGTAAAGACCACCCTGACAACCGACCAAGACTTCGCAGATGCAAAGAAGGCCGTGAAGTGGTGCGGTGATGTTGAGGAAGCGGTCGCGGCGGCGAAAAAGCAGGCGCTGTCCCAAACCCAGACCATCGACGAACTGTTCTCGTCGCTGGATCGTGTCTCCGCGCATGCCCGCGAAACTCGCCTGAAAGTCGACAAGCTGGTGAAGGCGCAGGAACTGCTGGTCAAAACGAACATCAAGCAGAAGGCCGAACAAGCCCTGCTCGATCACATCGCCGCGATCAACAAGACGCTGGGCAAAGTGGTTCTGCCGGCGGTGACCGCGGACTTCGCGGGCGCCATGAAGAACAAGCGCACCATCGCCAGCCTTCAGGATGCCGTGGATACCGAGCTGGCCCGAGCGAAGATCGACGCCAGCCAGGCGGCTGACTGCATTCGTCTGAACCTGACCAGCTTGGCCGAGCTCGCCGCCGACCATGCCTTCCTGTTCAGCGACATTCAGCAGTTGGTAACGAAGGCCAATGACGACCTGGTGACGTTGATCAAATTTCGGATCTCGGAACATGAGAAAGCCGAGGAAGAGAAAGCCGAAGCCACTCGTAAGCGGATTCGTGAGGAGGAGCTGCAGCGGATCGCCGAAGAGGACAAGGCGAAGCAGGCCGCCACGGTTGTTGTTGAGCCTCCACCGGTTGTGCATCCGCACCTACTGTGACACCGGCGCCAGTAAGAGCTGCCGGCGCGGTTCAACAGGCTGTATCCAAACCGGTGACAGCACCAGCCACCCATCCTGTGAATTTGCAGGCTGAAGTCTTCGATCTGGAAGCTCTGATCAAGGCCGTGACATACGGTCAGGCCCCGATATCGATGCTGGCGGTCAACTGGGAAGCGCTCGATTCGCTTGTCGCCGACCAAGGTTCCAAGTTCAGCATGGCCGGCGTGAGACTGGTAAAGGTAGCCGCATGATCAGCAACCTCAAATCAGACATCGAGTTCCGGCGCGAGAAAGCGCTGGAGCTTTCAAGTCAGGTCCATCAACACCTGGCCGCTGGCGGAAAGTTCACAATCGGAGAAAGTCCGGCGATCAATCCGGAGCCTGCAAAGCGCCCTGAAACGATAGACCCCAGGACGATCCTCAGACGCAAACCCAAGCCACTGACCAGGGGTGAGCGACTGGCACTTCGCAAAATGGCGGACTCACTATGAGTAAACGCAAACCTCACAACCTCAAGGCCCGCATCGACCGATCGTGTCGTTCGCTGCTGGCCACCAACCACGTCGCAGTGGTGAACATCGACCCCAGCGGTCATCAGGGCATGATCAATTACAAGTCGCTGAAGAACATCGCTCCCGGGAAGATTGGCCAGGCGGTGTGTGGCATCCCCCACCGCTGGACGATCTACCTCAGCGCTCTTTGCATTGATGCCCGCGGCGACCGGTACAGCAAGTCGATAGAGGTGGCGCCAGACGGCGTTTACCTCTCCGACCACCTGGAGGACGTAATCGAGCACTGCTACAAGAAGCTGCGCGACTCAGCCAATCAAAGCCAGATGGTGGCTTCTGGTTGGATCGCAATTCCGGAGTCCTTGTCGCTCGACGAAGCTCATGCAGCGCGGATTTTTGAAGCGGTCGGGGCCTGGAATCAGGTCAAGGTAGCAGCGTGAGACGTTTCCGCATCCAACAACGTAAACGACAAACCTGGCTGGCGTTGCCGGCCAGTGGCATAGAAGAAGTTGGCCATGGCCGAGGAACAGCAGCAGCCGACGGCGGAAGCCTTGAAGCAGCGCCGCAAGCGCGAGAAGGAAGCAGAGAAGAACGCTGCATTGGGCGTCGAGAAATTTACGGTTGAAGTCGCCGGCGTGTTTAAGCCTGACCTCAAGCGGGTCATGGCCGCTCACGGCATCAACAACCAGCAGGACATTCACCAGCGGCTGTTGATCAACCTCATCGCCGCCGACTTCGAAACCCAGGCCAAGATGCTCCGTTGTGTCACGACACCTTATGAGATTAGCGAAAAGGTGTCGCGAATGTTCCGAGCTGAAAGCTTGAAGGAATTACAACGCGATCCTGGGGATGAAACATCACCCGGCGTTATCATTTAGACAAAGATAACTTCTAACCTCGTAATACTCTTTAATAAATTTCAGAGTCAGTTCCGCCTCGGAAAAAAGGGTATTAACTCGATTATTCAGAATCTTAGAAGTTTGTTCAAGATATCTCCAATGAGCCAAAGAACGCTTTAATATTCTGACAGTAACAGGGTAATACTCAGGAAAGTTTCTGAGCTCATACACAACAGCAATCTGCCTGTCGATAAATGGAGCATCCCCTTGAGGACTTATATTCAAGTCCTCTAGCAATCTATGATAACGATCATACTGCCTCCCTTTTTCTTCAGCACGCCTTACAGTTATGTAATTATAAAAAGCAATAAGAGCAATCAGTACCGATATCAGAACGGCTAAAGTGCCGTTATATTTTTGAAAAAAATCTACTACATCCACCTGAAACTCCTTGAGCCGGCTCCGTGCCGGTAACCGCTCGCATCAAACACCATTACCTACCAAATTGCCACTATCCGGTCACGGAGGGCGGCGCCTGAATGGAGATTCACCGTGGACAAGAACACGAAGATCCTGATTCCGGAAATCACCGGCGAGTGGACTGAACGCTTGCAATCTGGCAACACCAACATCTGGAATCACGCACTGCACGGCAAGCCGCACCGCAACGGACTTCCCGAAGTTAGGCTGGATCCGCCTGAGGTCGGGCTATACGCCGAACGGATCGACAATGTCTGGTATTGGGTGTCTGGCTGCGCTCAATGCAACGGCGCCGGTGAACGCTGGAGCTACATCGTTTGCGACAAGCACGACGCTTGCCGGCTGTGCAGCACTCACCGATCGAAGCTCACCGAAACACCATGGGGCCACCCGGACGGCTTTACCTGCAAGCCCTGCCAAGACGCCGAAGATGCGAATGCCAAAGCCGAGGCGCTGGCAAAGGTCGCCGAGAGCGACTACGACGAGTGGGACTATTGCGGTCAGGACGAATGCAAATGCCCGCACTGCGCCACGGCCATCCACCTTGAGTCGGAGGACTACGGCGACAAGAGCATGGACTGCGATACATGCGGCGGACAATTCGAATTGACCACCGAGTATTCAGTAACGTTTACCACCAAGGTAATCGGCGAGCGCATTACCGCCTGACCCACTCTCACCTATTGCGCTGAGCTTGATGCTTATTTCGGCCGGGTTCCGCGAGCTAGCCATTCACCATGACCGATACCTTGCTGGATCGCCTGATAGTCAGAATCGTCCGAGATATCGAAAACATGCTCCGAGTGTTTCGTTCCGCTGGGATGAAACAGCTGGGTCAACATTATGCCTTCATGCCTGCTCTGACGTCTGACCCTAACCGTGATGACAAAGCCACGCTCAGCATGGTGCTTCTGGCATACATCCGCAGGATCTTCGCCCCAAAGCTCCGACTGCCAATATTTGTTCGACATATCCGCTCCTTGATCCGGCTCCATGCCGGGCCATCAAGCAATAGCCCACAAACTCAAATCACGCCAGCCGGCGAGGCAGGCGTCTGCCTGGAGATTGCCCATGAGCATTCCCGCAAATGCGTTAAGCGACGAAGAGTGCCTGCACTACGCCGCGCTTGATCCGGCGGCCGCCGCCGAACTGACCCGTCGGCTCACCGCGCAGAGCATCGACCCGAGCGCGGAGCGCGAAGAGTTGCGCGAAGACATTCGCCGCCTGGAAAGTGCCCACGAAGAATCCGAAGAGGAAGCGGACAGTCTGCGCGACTACATGGAAACCGCCTGCGTGTGGATTCGTCGCGCAATGGACCCGGACGACCGGGAGCTTTCACCGAACGAGTTGCTGCAAAAAGCCCTCGACTGCCTGGAGTGATGCCATGAGCACATTTGCCGTATTCGGAATGAGTGAGAACTGGGCTCGCGAAGAGGCCAAAGAGCACACCAATACCTACAAGATGGACGGCGGAAAGATGGTTGAGTTGACCATCCCTGAATGGGAGCAGGCAGTGGAGGATGCGGTGGCAAGAATCATGGCCAGCAAAAAGTGCGTTCGGCTGTCTCCGATGTTCGATGCCCCCCAGTACGCGCAACAGTTCATGGAGATGGCGAGAGCGAGCATCGTTTGCCGTGATCTAAAGATCAGGACCAAAGCGGTGCTCGTCGATGCCAAGAAAAAGCCGATCTTGAATGCAAAAACAGGTGTGCCAAAGGTCGGGTTTGCTGACTGGGCTCCCGAAAAGTCTTACGCCGCCTAATTCTCCTCCTTTCAATCACTCACTCTCGAATCACGCCAGCCGGCGAGGATCAGTTGAGGTCGAGGATGAGCAGCAGTCGCAAAGCCTCTTCAATCGATTCAATGCTGATTGCCCAGTGCTCCGCGTCTTTGTGTGACTTGTCGGTAAAGTTTTCTGGGAAAAGGGCCTTTATTGCCTCTATCTGAGGTCGATACCGGTCAACAACTGGCGGCCGCCAATGAAAGAGCAGCTTCTTGCGTGACGGCATGATCGAAAAGCACCACGCATCACCCTGGCTGACAGCAACAGAGCGTACCTTTCCCTGCATGGCCGTCCCGCAGTTGACACTTTTCAGGCAGGTGAAAGTACCAACCAGTAGTGCGAAAGCCTCCCTGGCGCCGCCATCCTGGATGTACTCGTAAAACTCAGCGATTCGCTCCGAATCCTCTGCACCTTTCAGCATTACGAATCCTCCACCTTAACCACAAAACACTGTAGCCGTTTGGCGACGAGGCATCTCTATGTCCGCACAACAGAAACCCCAGTTCATCCATGGCCAGCCAAGCATGGGCCTGCCGTTCGAAAAAGAACTGGTGGTTGACCTGTTCGCCGGTGGCGGTGGCGCCAGCACCGGCATCGCCCGGGCGTATCGGGAGCCGGACGTGGCGGTAAATCACAACCCGATCGCCCTGGCCGTGCACCGCGCCAACCACCCGCAGACAGCGCATTACGTTGCCGATGTATATGAGGTGGATCCTCGGGAAGCAACCGGCGGCCAGCCAGTTGCAATCATTTGGGCGTCCCCTGACTGCCGTCACCACAGCAAGGCGAAAGGCGGTGCGCCGCGTGACCGAGGTGTTCGCGGACTGGCATGGGTGGTGATTCGTTGGCTATTCATCACCAAATCGCGGCTGCTCTTCTTGGAGAACGTCGAGGAGTTCTGCGACTGGGGACCGATCGACGAAGAGGGCCAGCCAATCAAGGCCGAGCGCGGGCGTACCTTCAAGGCGTTCATTGCTGCAATCAGCGTGGGGCTTCCCGTCGATCACCCGGACATGCCGGAGATCATGCAGGCCATCGGGGAGTTCGTGCCGATGGAAGCACTGGTGCGTGGCCTTGGCTACAACGTCGAATGGCGCGAGCGCATCGCCGCCAACGCCGGAACACCGACCATCCGCAAGCGCCTGTATCTGGTGGCACGAAGCGACGGCAAGCCGATCGTCTGGCCAGCGCCGAAGCGCCACAAGGTGCCAACCGCCAAACAGCAACCTTGGCGCACTGCCGCCGAGTGCATCGATTGGAGCAACCTCGGTCGCACCATATTCCGCGATAAGCCAATGGCAGAGAACACCATGCGCCGCGTAGCCAAGGGCTGCTGGCGTCACGTGCTGACCAGCGCGAAGCCTTTCATTGTCCCAATGCGCGGCACCTCGGAATCACACACCAGCACTCACGGTGTTGACGAAGCGCTGTCGACGATCAGCGCCGGCGGCACACAGCACGCTCTGGTCCAGCCGGTGGCGGCACCATTCCTCACCGAGTGCGCCAACGGCTCAGCGCAGCGCAACTTCAGCGCGGTCGAGCCGCTGCGCACACAAGTCGCCCAGGTCAAGGGCGGGCACTTCGCGCTGGCCGCGGCGAACATGGTGACGCTGCGAAAAGGCTCTGTCGGCGCCGACGTCGACAACCCACTCGGTGTGGTCGCTACCACCACCGGGCACCATGCTGTATCGGCTGCATTCTTCGAACAGGCGAACGGCGGGTACTACAAAGGCGACGGCCGATCGGCCTATGACCCGATTTCAACCATATGCCAGTCCGGCGCCAATCAGCGGCTGGCCAGCGCCTACCTGGTGAAGTACTACGGCAACGAGAAGGACGGCATTTCGCTCACTGAGCCGATGCACACTCTGCCCACGAAGGACCGTGTCGCCCTGGTCGAGGTTGTACAGGTACCGGACGCCCTAACTCCGGAACAGATGCAAGGCGCCCGGCGCTGTGCCGCTTTCATGCACGAATACCTGCCGGAGCATTTTAAAGACCCCGCCGAAATGGTGATGGTTGGCGGCTATGTCCTGGTGGATATCACCCTGCGCATGCTGCAACCGCCTGAACTGAAAGCGGCGCAGGGCTTCGACAAGGAATACATCATCGACCGCGGGCTGTTCATCGATCCGGTCACCGGTGCCGAAGAGTGGCGCGACATCAACAAGACGGACCAGGTCCGACTAATCGGCAACAGCGTTTGTCCGGATGAGGCGGAAGCACTGGTCGCCGCAAACGCAGCCGACATTATTGAGCTTTACCAATTTCTGGCTGCGTGAGGAACTAATGCACCTTCCGCGAGCAGTCCTTTGCACCGCTTCACGTACCTACCAATAACGGTTACAACTTTGAAAGGTATCTTAGCGAGTAAATTTACTGATGAGCTTTTTATCAAGTTGGCCGTGCATACTTCGCAAACAATTCATCCGCTTTTATTTGAAGTTCAGAAGCGGCCTCCATGATCGAATCACGACGACGCATACCTTTAATCATAAATTCTTCATACCGCTCAGTCGGCTCAACCAGCATGATTCCGCACTGCGATGAAAAGCTTATAACCTCGGAGTATCCACTCCTTACCTCATCGACAAATCGCCAATAATTATCAGAAATAGTGTTGAGCTCATCATCATTCAGATGATGTTGGAGCACGGTAAAGGCACCATTAATCGCATCATTGCTCTCATTCATATCTTTTCTAGAAGCGTCGGTTTCTTCATGAAACCAGTCTTCCGCTCCTTTATTGGCCCATACCTCAGGAAGTAAATTATACCCCTGTGAAACATACCAATATGAATTCAAGCAGTTCTTGCAAGCAGCATGAAAGTCACGAATAGCTTTATATTTTTCGCCATATACAAACTGGTTTCTCCAACTACCCATAGCCACGACCGCAACTGATGCTGCGATAACAGTGGCTCCGGCGCCCGCAATCTCAAATAAGTCATGGATATCTGCAACCTTAAAAAAATCAGTGCTCCCGCTCATTTTCCCCGCGATAAAACCCGAGCCAAAAAGAAAAGCGCACCCACACCAAATTATCCTGTCCTTCATGCTTCCATCCACTCGTACAAATGTGCTGATGTTACCAAGCCATCAGCAACGCCAGGGAGCCCCCATGCCAAAAGAAAACAAACCGGTCGAGCCCAGCTTTGACCTGAACACGCCAGATGGCGGACGCGGCTATATCGACAACCTGTTCAAGACCGTGCTCAAGCGTCACGACTACCGCCAGTACATCAACGAGCGGCTGGCCGGCGACTTCGCATGCACGCTGGCGCTGCACTTCGAGGACGTCAAAGCTCGCGAACAAGCCCTGCAGCTGCGCCTGAACGTAGCGGATCAGCGGATTGATGAGCATCAAGAAGAGCGGCAGAAGCTGATCGCATACGGCCGCAGCCGTGGGCTCGATGAGGCATCAACTGTCTGCACTCGCATGGCTCATGACGCCTACTTCCCGGAAGGCTCCCGCTTCAGGTATTTCACGCCGAAGGCTCAGAAAACCCTCGGCGATCTGCTGATCAAGGCTGCAAACAAGATCGCTACCCTGCCTGATGGGCCTTACGATCGCTTCAAGGCGAGCCAGCAGAAGAAAGCCGGAACATCAGCCGCTGCCTGACAGGAGTACATCTGTACGCCGAACATCTATTACTCCCTCCCCCTTCAACGTCAGCCGCTATAGCGGCACAAGAAAAACCAACTTTCAATTAAACAAACAACATCAATCACCCTTTGATACAGGTGGCGATGACTGAACAAGCCAAACACCCCAAAGAGTACTAGGCCGCTTTAAAAACATTTTATAGGTAGCCACTTCTAGTAAGAAATTGAACGCAATAAAAGATAAAAACAAACACGCTATACCGAAAGCTCTTAGATCGAACAACCACATAAAAAACACTACAGTGTACAAATTTATAGCATTGTTAAACCCATGCCTTACATACCAATCGACCGGAGCCCCCCACAACTCTACAATATCAGGATAACTATGGGATATCCCACGCTGCATTAACGCAGTGGTACCAAAATTAATTAAAAAGGTAGGTAGACAAACAGCCACAGAGAGCATTAGCAGCTTAAAAAAATCCAGCCTTTCAAAAAGAGCTGGCTCATACGCGTACCAAAACAAAAAACCCGGAACCACAAAGGAAACCAGAAAAATGGTCACGTTCGATGATATTGAGAAATTAATTTTGTCGATATGTTGTATATCCATATTCATCCCGAAATAAAATAACTGCAAGTCATGTAGACATAGTTGTCTAGCCTTTAGACGTCAGTTTAGCACTCCACCAATTCTCTCCCATGTAAATTTTAACGACCTGCCAGTGCGGTTGGCGAGAAATTCTATGCCTGCAATCAAGTGCCACCTTGGCCACGAACAAAGCATTAGCACCGATGACTGGGTGGCAACGCTGACGCTCGACCAACTCCGCTACGCCTGCACCGCCCTGGGCGACAAGATCAAAGTAGCCGAAGCCAGCTACCAGCATCACACCGGAGTTGGTGAGCCAGTTTGAATACAACACCGAGTGGTTCCCAGAAAAACCATAAACCTCCCCACCTTCTGCCGCCACGCGCGGCATGGAACAGCTCATGAGCATTCAATTTTTATCGCACCAGGAGGTTTGCGAGCTGACCGGCGCGCGGACCAAGGCAGGACAGATTCTTAACCTCAAGAAAAACGGCGTCAGGCACACCATCAAGATGAACGGGTGGCCAAGCGTAACTGTGATGGCTGTTACTGCCGTCGGTATGTTCGAGCCAGAAAAAACCGCATGGAAATCACGCAAGGCAAGCTGAAATGGGAAGACGACCAAGTAAACCCGGCTCTATAGCCAGGCTGCGAGAGCGCAAGAAAGCCAGTGGCCGGGTTTTCTACTACTACGACACTGGCGGAAAGGACCGCAAAGAGATTCCGCTGGGCAGCGACTATGGCCTGGCGATCATGGAGTACGCAAAGTTTGAGCGTGATCGGACCGCGACCGACCTGGTCTCCAAGGTGATCACCTTCCGATACGTCGCCGAAAAGTACATGGTCGACATCGTTCCCACCAAGGGCAAAGCCACCCAGCTAGACAACAAACGGGAAATGAAGAACCTGATTGCGTTCTTCGATGATCCGCCGGCGCCTCTGGAAACGATCGAGCCGCTACATGTTCGCCAGTACCTCACCTGGCGTAAGGCGGCGCCGGTCCGAGCAAATCGAGAAAAGGCGCTGCTCAGCGCAATATGGAACTACGCCAGGGACAAGGGTTACACGTCTCTGGCCAACCCATGCGCTGGCATCAAGGGCAACAAGGAAACCGGCCGAGACACCTACGTTGAGGACGAGCTATTCAAACGGGTGCATGACAAGGCGGACGCAGGACTCCGTGACGCAATGGACCTTGCCTATCTGACGGGTCAACGGGTGACCGACACTCGACTGATGGACGAACGGGATGTCCGTGGCGGCCAAATTTGGGTGCTTCAGGGAAAAACAAAGGCCAAGCGGCGAATCGAGGTTACCGGTGAACTCAAGGTTTTAATTGATCGAATCATGTCCAGAAAGTCCGGGCACAAGGTCCGCTCGACGCGGCTAATCGTGTCAGAAGATGGCGCACCGATGACGGTGGCGATGTTGCGCAGGCGTTTTGACATGGCCAGGGAGGCCGCGGGAGTATCCAAGCCGGAGTTTCAGTTGCGTGATTTGCGCGCAAAGGCCGGTACGGACAAAGCAGAATCCAGTGGCGACATCATGCAGGCCAAGGATCAACTTGGGCATACTACCGTTGTTATGACGGAGCAGTACATCCGCAACCGTAAGGGCAAGAAAGTCTCACCAACTAAGTGAATTGCGGACCAACTCTAAAATAGCGGACCAGAAACAAACAAGGGTTTGCATCAGCTTTCGCCCGCAAACCCTTGATTTTAGATGGTGCCCGAAGCCGGAATCGAACCGGCACGCCCTTACGAGCGGGGGATTTTAAGTCCCATGCGTCTACCAGTTTCGCCATTCGGGCGGTAGCGCGGTGAAGCCGTCTGAAGACTGTCAAATAACGATCTGGCAATTCTGACGCCTGTGCAGCAGAGGGGGAAATATATACATCCCGCTCCGGCGAAGCAAGTTCGCGACTGCCCTTTTCAAGACTAAATCTTGCAAGACAGCGCAAATAAAAAAGCTCCGTAAATCATAGATCTACGGAGCTCGTTTAAAGTGGAGGCCGAGGTCGGAATCGAACCGGCGTAGGTGGATTTGCAATCCACTGCATAACCATTTTGCTACTCGGCCTCAAGCATCAGATGTCATGTAGCACAACATCAAACGCGTACAAACTTGGAATCAGATACGTGATCTAACTCCTTGAAAACATTGAGCTTTTTCAGCGATCAGTGCTTTCGATGGCGTGAATTATGTACTGATTTCCCGAGGCTGGCAACCCCTTGATTTCAAAAAAAAATCCGTCAGGTGGTTTCTATGTTTCTACGGGGTTGCTCAGCCCTCCCGGCCGGGATCGTCCATTATGTGTTCTGCCACGATCAACGGTTCAATGCCCCAGTCCCCATGCAAATACCAATCGTCCCCGATTATTTCGCCCGGATGCATCCAGTGTCTGCACCAGCCTCCGATTACCACGTTAGGTAAAACATGCCCTTGGCCAGCAGCACGATAACGACCATGTGGCAGAACAGGCTGCCATGGATGAAGTGCAGGTATCGCGGGCTCATTCGGCCGCTTTTGAACAAAAACATGGCACCCAGGAAATGCAGCAGCACGCTCACGGCTACCGCGATTTTCAACGCCAGCAATGTGCCGAACGATGAGGCCAGTGGTGAGGCAAGGGCTGGCAAGTAACGCAACCAGACCATGCCCAGTCCCGCACCGAACAACACCAGCAGCACCCACGGCATCAGCGAGCGGGCCCGGCGACCGATACCCTGCTCCACCAGCAGCATGACCCTGGCGGGTAACTGTTTGCGGATGCTTTCCAGGAATAGAACTTCGAAGAACACCGTGCCGATGAAGACCAGCGCGGCAAACAGGTGCAAGGTCAGAATCAGCGGATAGATCATGGAGTTTTCGCCTTGAGTCAACGCAACCCGCGCCACGGCGAACAGGGGGTGAGCGCACTGGCTGTCGGTCTCTGGAGATTACAGAGCCCGCATGGTTATGCGGTTGATACCGATCAAGAAAGCCGTAAAACCGCCTGGCTCGTGTGCATATCCGTTTCTGCGGTCACGGCGGCTATCGGTGCTGGAAAACCAGCACCGTCTATGACGAAAAGGCCTTCAAGCACACGCATTCCCCCTGTGGGAGCGGGCTTGCTCGCGAAAGCGGTGGGTCAGGCAACATTGATATCGACTGACACGACGCCTTCGCGACGATGCGGCGCCCCGACAAGCCCGCTCCCACATTTGGATTTTTGCCAGGTGCGGGTTGGGTGTACGCCGCCGATGATCTGCTGGAGCGGACTCGAAGGATAGGCCGGCCGGTGGGCCGCCTCGCTTTTTGATTTTGATCTTGATCTGCCCCGTCGGAAGGCCGAGCGCAGGTTCTGCGCAGTGGGCACCGCGGCAAGGATGCCGCGGTAGCCGCCCCCGGCCATGGATGGCCGATGGCGGCGGGCCCACGGAGCAGGACCGGAGCGAGGGCATGCCGAGCCTGGGCGAGGCACCGTACGTCAGGGCGGAACCCTAAGTCGCCATCACCGCAGAAACGGATATGCCCCCCAACCTTAAATGAACAGCGTAGCGCCGACCCATTCAGTGCCCGCGAATGTAATGCTCCAGCTGCCGAATCAAATCCGCCTGCTCAACGATAGCTTCCTTGACCAGATCCCCAATCGATAACAGCCCAATCAGCTCACCGCCGTCCACCACCGGCAGATGACGCAGATGGCTGTCGGTCATGACCGCCATGCAACGCTCAATGCTCTGCTGACTGTCGGCGGTCACCACGGGCGCACTCATGATGTCGCGCACCGGCGTACCGACCGAAGAGCGCCCCTGCAAAACGACCTTGCGCGCATAGTCGCGCTCACTGATCACGCCGACCACCTGCCCGGCCTCGATCACCGGAAGCGCGCCCACATTCTTTTCGGCCATGATCCTCAGGGCTTCAAGCACCATTTCATCGGGCGCGATGCTATGCACCTGGCGGTTTTGCACGACCTTGAGTTTCAGCAATTGTGCGGCTGTTTTCATCAGTGCCTCCGATACCGTTGCGCGATCCTGTTGACCACCTTCAAGCCACCCCGACTTGCACCGCGCCGGCGTTCAAGCGCACAGGCCAGACACGCAGACGCTGTTGCGGGTACTCCAGGCAGCTGCCGTCCTCAAGACGGAAATGCTGTTTGTAGATCGGCGATGCAACCACCAGATCCCCCTTGATGCTGCCCACCAACCCGCGACCGATCACATTCGCCCCGGATTGCGGGTCATGGTTGTCGATAGCGTAAAGGGTCTTGCCGTGGACATTCGGCAGGTAGAACAGCGCCACTTGCGCGCCATCGAGCCAGACGACAACGCCGGAGTTGCTGACCAGGTCCTGTTGCTCGCACACCGTTTGCCAGGCCTCGGTGTTTTCCAGGGAATCGATGCGTTGGGTATTGGACTGGCTCATCAGGCAATCTCCTCGATAACAGGGATAAGGTTGAGTTCGGCGGCCATGATCGGGCGCCGCTGGCCGCGCTCCTGGACAAAGTGGATGTCCGGGTCCGGGCGTTTATCGTTGACGAAGGTACGGAAGCGTTTGAGTTTTTCCGGGTCTTTGAGGGCGTTGGCCCACTCGCATTCATAGCGGTTGACCACCAACTGCATCTGCGATTCGAGCTCTTCACCCAGCCCGAGGCTGTCGTTGATGATCACATCCTTGAGGAACTCGAGGCCGCCCTCCAGGCTTTCGCGCCAGACCGAGGTGCGCTGCAATTTGTCGGCGGTGCGGATGTAGAACATCAGGAAGCGGTCGATGTAGCGGATCAGGGTCGCATCGTCGAGGTCGGTGGCGAACAGCTCGGCATGGCGCGGGCGCATGCCGCCGTTGCCAGCGATGTAAAGGTTCCAACCTTTCTCGGTGGCGATCACGCCAACGTCTTTGCTCTGGGCCTCGGCGCATTCCCGGGTGCAACCGGACACCGCGAATTTGAGCTTGTGCGGCGAGCGCAGGCCCTTGTAGCGGTCCTCGATGGTCAGGGCCATTTGCACGCTGTCTTGCACGCCATAACGGCACCAGGTGCTGCCGACACACGACTTCACGGTGCGGGTCGACTTGCCGTAGGCATGCCCGGTTTCGAAACCGGCTTCAATCAGCTCGGCCCAGATGTCCGGCAATTCATGCAACTGCGCGCCGAACAGGTCGATCCGCTGGCCGCCGGTGATTTTGGTGTAGAGGTCGTATTTCTTCGCCACCACACCGATCGCGATCAGTTTGTCGGCGGTGATCTCGCCACCGGGGATGCGTGGCACCACCGAATAGGTGCCGTTTTTCTGCATGTTGGCCATGAACGTGTCGTTGGTGTCCTGCAGCGGCACCAGTGAGGCGTCCATGATCGGCTGGTTCCAGCACGACGCGAGGATCGAGCCCACCGCCGGTTTGCACACGTCGCAACCGGTGTGGCCACGACCATGCTTGGCCAGCAGTTCTTCGAAGGTGATCACCCCTTCTACCCGCACCAGCGCATAAAGCTCTTGGCGGGTATAGGCGAAGTGCTCGCACAGGCTCTTGTCGACACTGACGCCACGGGCGATCAACTCATGCTCGAAAACCTGCTTGAGCAGCCCGGCACAACCGCCGCAACCGGTGCAGGCTTTGGTCTGCGACTTGAGCAGGCCGAGGTCGGTGCAGCCACCGTCGATGGCCGAGCAAATGGAACCCTTGGTGACGTTGTGGCACGAGCACACCGTGGCCGATTCGGGCAAGGCGCCCGGGCCCAGGGTCGGCGCGCCTTCGGACGACGGCAGAATCAGGCTGGCGGGTTCCGCCGGCAGCGCAATCGCGTTCTGCATGTATTGCAGCAGCGTGTCGTAGTAGCTGTTGTCACCGACCAGCACCGCACCGAGTACGTGCTTGCCGGTCGCGTCCACCACCAGGCGTCGATAGCTGGCCGTGGTTTCGTCGATGAACTGATAACTGCGCACACCCGGCGTGCTGCCGTGGGCGTCGCCGATGGAGCCGACATCGACGCCCAGCAGTTTGAGTTTGGTCGACATGTCCGCGCCCATGAACGGCTCGGCGGTTTCGTTGCACAGCAGTGCGGCAACACCGCGCGCCATTTGGTAGCCCGGGGCGACCAGGCCAAAAATGCTGCCGTTCCACGCGGCACACTCGCCGATGGCGTAGATGTTCGGATCGCTGCTCTGGCATTGATCGTCAATCACCACACCGCCGCGCGGGCCGACTTCCAGCGAGCATTGACGGGCCAGTGCGTCTTGCGCACGGATACCGGCGGAGAACACGATCAGGTCGGTTTCAAGGAATTCGTCATTGGCGAAATTCATCCGGTAGCGGTATTCCTCGCCTGCGCTGATCGATTGCGTGCCGCGCGACAGGTGCACACCGACGCCGAGTCGTTCGATCTGCGCCTTGAGCGCCAGGCCACCGTATTCGTCCAGCTGCACCGGCATCAGGCGCGGGGCGAATTCCACCACATGAGCTTCCAGTCCCAGGGTTTTCAGCGCGTTGGCGGCTTCCAGGCCCAGCAAGCCACCGCCGACCACCACACCGCGTCGGGCATTGCTTGCCGCGGCACGGATGGCGTCGAGGTCTTCAAGGGTGCGATACACCAGGCGCGAATCGCCCTCGGCGCCTTCAATTGGCGGCACAAACGGATAGGACCCGGTGGCCAGCACCAATTTGTCGTAGGAGACACAGCCTTGCGCGGTGATCACCTGGCGACGGGCACGGTCGATTTCCAGGACCGGCACCCCCAGATGTAACGTGACACCCGGGGTCTGGTACAGCGAAGCTTCACCGAGGGCCAGCGACTCGGCATCCCGCCCGGAGAAATACTCGGAAAGGTGCACGCGGTCGTAGGCACGCATCGGCTCCTCGCTGAACACGTGCAGCCGATAGTGATCAAGGGCACCGCGTTCGATCAGCTGTTCGACACAATGATGTCCGACCATGCCATTGCCGATCACGATCAGCGTTTGCAGCTTGTTCAAAGTGGCAACATTGGAATTCATAAGAGACACCCGTCGATAGCTGTTCAAAAAGCAAAAAAAAACGCCTGAAACCTTGCGGTTCCAGGCGTCTTTGCCTGTTCATTTACGGTGCCAGGTCAGGCATCTATGCCGGATCCACCGCTGTTGCCCGCGACCTGTTCGGCCAATCGATCGTCGTTGACCGAGGGGGCTGCCCACTCGACTGCGTTCACAGTGGGTCTGAACAGTGTCTTGCAGACTTTGTGCCAGTCGGCCATTGGAGTCCTTGCGCCAGTAAACGTTGACCACGGGCGCCCATCAAGGCCCGATGTTTGCCTTCGCATAGTGCAGCGCAGGGGCGCGCGGCCTCATAAAAGTGCACAAAGGCGATCCCGTTCCGGATCAGAATTTGCCACCCAGCGGGTATTCGATCGCCAGGCGGATCTGATTGGCGTCCAGCTCCGCTTGCGCCGCATTCCCGCGATGAACCGCATGGCGGAGGCTGAACGCGAGGTTTTTCGCGACGCCCGACTGCACCACGTATTTGGCTTGCAGATCACGCTCCCAGTGCTTGCCGCCCTGCCCGTAACCCAGCCACTTGTAACCACCGTTCGGGTCCATGTGAGTGCCGTCGATGCCGCTGCCGCGCACGTACAGTGCGCCGAAGGACAGGCCGGGAATGCCGTAACCGGCCATGTTCAGATCGTAGCGCGCTTGCCAGGAAGCTTCCCGGGGCGCGTTGAAATCGGACAGCGCCACGGCGTTGCTCAGGTAGATCGCGCCACGGGTCACGTAATCGAAAGGCGTGTCGCCATCGACCTTTTGATAGCCCAGGCCGAAGCTGTGGGCCCCGAGCTTGTAGGTCGACAGCAAACTCCAGGTGGTGTTGTCGATGCGGCCGGACAAGGCTTTGCCGGTGTCCTGGGTTCGGTACAGATTGAGATCAAAGATCAGGTCCTGGCCTTCCGCCAACGGCTGGGTGTAGACCGCGCCCAGGTAATGCTGTCGCCAAGTGTCGGCGTAGTCCGCGCTGAACAGGCTGGCGTTGAGCCCTTTGACCGCCGTGTTGCGCACCCCCACCAGGTCGAAGCTGTCGCCCTGTTTGCCGTTGGAGTAATTGACCACAAACCCTTGGTCATGACTGGTGGCATTGCGGTCGGTGCTTTCGTTGAAATGTCCGCCATACAGGGTGGTGGCGGGGAGCTCTCGACTGGTCAGCAGCCAGCCGGTGGCGGTCTCCGGCAGCAAGCGGCTGTCGGATGAACCGAACACCGGCGTTTTCACCCGTTGCTCGCCGTAACGCAATTCCGTCGAAGAAAAACGCAGTTTGGCCACCGCGCCGCCACGGCTGAACTCATCCTTGGGGTGCCCGTCATTGTCCACGCCCAACACCCGCGCCTTGCCGGCCCGCCCGCCGCCGCTGTCCAGTTGCCAGCCGGAATAGACATGGGCGTCCAGGCCCAGCCCCACGGTGCCGGCGGTGTAGCCGGACATGAAATCGGCCATCAGGCCGTACGCCCACTCCTCGGCCAGGTCACTGCGTTCGGCGCGGGGCTTGAAGGCATTGCGCGCGCCATTGCTCAGTGAGCCGTGTTCATAGTCGCGACGGTCGTAGAGGCTGCGGTTGAGCAGGCTCCATTGGCTGTCCTCGATAAAGCCTTTTGCGGTGTCTTGCTCTGAAGCCAGGGCGAGCAGGGACTGCCCGCCCAATGCCAATAGCAGGGTGTGCGTCGATAGGGTTTTCACAGTGCAACTCCACAGAATTCGGGGTCTGCAAGGTGTCCCGCCGAACGGGGGACACCCTTGGGCACGTCAGAGGTATTTGAGGATCGCGATATCGCGACGGCGCTGTTTGAGGTTGGCGAACCAGCGCGTCGGGAAGAACAGCAACACCCCGAGGATCACACTCCACAGCCACACAGTGGGCAGGTTGTCGAAGCCATAGTAGGCCCCCTGATTGGCGCCCCAGATCGCGACTGCCACCAGGTACATGGCCTTGAGTACGTACAAGTGCAGCAAATAGAAGAACATCGGTGCCCCGCCGTAAATCGCCAGGGTCGCGGTGGACCAGCGATCCTGCAGCTTCTCGAACAGCGCCAGCAACATCAGCGAAAGGCCAATCGTCGGCATCAGGAACATCAGCGAGGGCGGGTACTTCTTGGCGCTCATAAAGCTCATGAAGGTGCGCAGCGAATCACCGGTTTGCACCCAGGGTTTCTCGCCATAGACGTTCAAGTAGCGGATGAACACGAACGCCACCAGCAGGCCCGCGCCCAGTTTAAGCAGGCGGGAAATCCGCTCGGCCGGGTCCATGTCCTTGCCGAACCACGGCCCGATCCCCCACCCCAGCAGGATCACGCCAATCCAGGGCAATACCGGGTACGTGGTGCGGGCCCGGGTGAACTCGGTGATGTCGATGAACACCCGCTGATGCAGGATCGACCACGGCACGAAGAACGGCGACTCCGGCCCCACGGTCACGCCATCGAGCAGGTTGTGCCCGGCGACAATGGCCACGCCGAGCACGATCAACCAACTGCGTTTGAAGTGCAGCAACCCGGCGAGCACGATCATGCAGATACCGATACACCAGATCACCTGCAGCCACAGGGTCTTGGGCGGGAACTCGGCGTTCCAGGCAAAGCACACGAAGGTGACTTCGAGAAACACCAGGAACAACCCGCGCTTGAGCAGGAACACCGAGGTTTCTTTCGCCGTGTGTTTCTGGCTGTAGAGCCAGGCCGACAAACCGGTGAGGAAGATGAACGCCGGCGCGCAGATCTCGCTGAGCATGCGGGTGAAGTACAGGTCCGGCGTGACGCTCAACGCATCGATCGGGTCGGTGACCTGACGGTGCAGCAGAAAGGTTTCCCGCACATGGTCGATCAGCATCAACAGCATGACGAAACCGCGCAGGGCGTCGATCGCCAGCATGCGGGTGTTGGCCTTGACGGCACTGGTTGCAAGCGCAGGGGAAGCGGTTGTCGCCTGCCCTGCCAATCCTGAAGATTGGGTCATATCAGTCACTCATGTAGTGGTCGAGGGATCAGGCTTGTTTCTTCAGCCTGACGACTTCCGATGCCGGCAGCTGCGATGGCGCTCGCGGCAACGGCGTCTGGCCCTGTGATCGATAGAACGACAGTGTCGAACTGAAGCTCTTTATATCGAACGGTTCGGCCTTGCCTTGAGGACTGATGCGTTCGCCGGGCGTGCGGTCCTTGTATTCGACGGCTACCACGTAGGTGCCCTGCCACGGCAGCTCGAAGCTGACTTTGCCTGCGGCATCGGTGCGCCGGGTGAACACTTCACCGGAGCCGGTTTCCAGCACCACGTCTTGGTCGGGCAACGGTTTGGACGCATAGAACACCTGGAACTGCGCCTTGCTTGCATCAGCGACGCCGGTGGGCACGATGTCCAGGGTCAGTTCCGGGGTGCGCGCGCGCAAGTCACCGACCCAGCGGGTCGCCGGCGTCCAGTGAGTCTTCAGCGCCTTGTCCGCCTCATGAAGATCGAAGATCGGATAGTGCGGGTCCTGGGCCAGCAGCGAGTCATCGGCCCGGGTTTGATGCGCCACCGCAAAGGCCTGGCGCTGCAAGGTCAGGGTTAACGGTTGGGACTTGTTACTGATCGACCAGCCCTTGAGTTGCTGGAACCGGTCCATCCCGCCCGGCGTGACTTCCAGCATGTTCTTGTCATATTCCCCGTAGTACAACGCCAGGGGTTGCCCGGGTGGTTGTTCATACCAGATTTGATGCGCCTCGCTGCTGCTCGCCAGCAAGAAGACTCCGTAACCCAATAGTGCTTTTGCGTTGCTCATTCGCATTTTTTTACGCTCCGATTGGTGTTATTCAGCGATTTGTTGCAGCCGCCTCATCCTGTCGAACCAGCGACTTCAAAAACCGCGCCCCTCTCTCTGTACGCATTACAGCGCAGAGACTTTTGCGCTTTGCTCTGAAATCAGTGCATACGGGGCAATCGGAAACTGTTTTTGTGGCTTGAAACAGCCGTTTATGCGGCTTGCGCCAGGATGAAGCGCCTTGGGCGGTTCTAACGAACTCATGTCCAAACGCGGTGCAGGCGGCACTGCAAAACAACTGTGGGAGCGAGCTTGCTCGCGATGGTGGCGATTCAGTCGGTAAAGATTTCGACTGATCAACCGCTATCGCGAGCAAGCTCGCTCCCACAGGTAATTTGTATGGGTTTGAGAATGGAGTCTGTCAGTGACGCAGGAGCTTGCGCAGCGGCACGCCGTCCTTGAGCACCGGAGACTTGATGACGATGTAGCTGAAGTACTTGGAGATGCCGATGTTCTTGTCCAGCAGGCTTTCGATCACTTCCTGATAATGCTGGATGCTACGGGTCATGAAGCGCACCAGGTAATCGTAGCCACCGCTGATCAAATGGCATTCGAGCACTTCGTCCACCAGACGGATATTGGACTCGAACTTGGCGAAGTCTTCGCGCTTGTGGTCGCTCAAGGTGATTTCGGTAAACACCGTCACCGAATCGGTGATCTTGGCCAGGTTCAGGTGCGCCTTGTAGCTGGAAATATACCCGGCCGACTCAAGCCGTTTGACCCGTTGCAGGCAAGGACTGGCCGACAACCCTACCGCATCGGCCAGGCTGACGTTGGTCATGCGCCCGTCCTTTTGCAGCTCCACCAGGATGCTGATGTCGATTCGGTCCAGTTTGACTAACCCTTCCATTGCGTACCTCTTGACTGCCGTTTGTAAGACAATCTTCTAGCAAAATCAGCGCCGTAAAGACAGCTGATGCTGAGCCACCAGATCCGCCATGCTGTTAATGCAGTAATCCGCCGCGCACGGCGTAGGCTGTTTTGAGCGGCCGCGACAGATCAGGCACACGTCTTTGGCCGCCTGTCGATCGGCCGAAGGTCGGGTCACGTGCAGGATGCTGCCGGGTTCAAGTTCGTTGACCTTCAACCACTCTGGATCGAGTAAAGGGTCGCTGGCCAGTGAAATGAAATCGTCGGGCATGATCCCCAGTCGCTCACACAACAGCCCTCGATCCTCGGCATCCCGGTCGCCGTGCACCAGCAAGCGGTAGAACTTGCGCAGGTACAACATCGCCCCGGGCGCGTCCTCGAACAGCGACCAACCCGCCACCGAACGGGCAAAGCTCATGCCCTCCTCCCAGCTGGCTTTCAGGCCCCAGCGCTCGGCCAGCTGGCGATGGGCGAAACACAGCACGCCACTAAAGCCCAGCTCAGCGAAACGCGGATACAGCGCTCGCACCACCTCGCTGTATTCGGCCAGCACCTGTTCCTTGTCCGGATGACCGCCTCGGCTGTCCAGCAGCGGTTGCAGTGCCGTCCAGACACCCGAGTCCCGATCGACCAGGACCTCATCGCAATCGATAAGCAGTGCTCGATATTCAGTCAGCCCCATGGTGCGCAAAGCCTCCGATGATGCATTCCATCAATCCATGCTCCATAAACGCTCACGGGCGACGCCTTGTGGCACCACCCCGAGCAGGCATGAGCTCAGTTCAAGACCCGTGCCAATGCCGCTTCAAGAATCTGCAGCGCTTCATCGACCTGTTCTTCGGTGGTCACCAGCGGTGCGAGGAAGCGCAGCACGTTGCGGTACACACCGCATTTGATCACCAGCAAACCGCCGGCCCGGGCTTCATCGATCAGTCGCTGATTCAGGTCGGCGTCCGGCGTGCGAGCCGCGTCATCCTTGATCAGTTCGATCGCCAGCATGAACCCGGTGCCGCGTACGTCGCCGATTTGCCCGTGACGGGCCTGCAAACGCAGCAGTCCCTGACGCAAACGCTCGCCCAGTGCGTCGCCGCGGGCCAGCAGCTGTTCTTCCTCGAAGGCCTCGATCACCGCCAGCGCAGCGGCGCAAGACAAGGCGTTGCCACCGTAGGTGCCGCCCAGGCCACCGGGCAGCGGCGCGTCCATGATCTCGGCCTTGCCGACCACCCCGGACAACGGCAAGCCACCGGCCAGACTCTTGGCGACGGTCACCAGGTCCGGCTGAATGCCGGCGTGCTGGAAACCGAACCACTTGCCGGTACGGCCGAAACCGGTCTGGATTTCATCAAGAATCAGCACGATGCCGTGCTTTTCCGTCAGCGCGCGCAGGGCCTGGAGAAACTCCGCCGGCGCTGACAGGAAACCACCGTCGCCCTGCACCGGTTCGATGATGATCGCGGCGACACGCTCAGGGGCAACCTGGGTGGCCAGCAACTCGTCGAGGGCCTTGAGCGCCATCTCGCTGGTGACGCCGCGATAGGCATTCGGATACGGGGTGTGGAAGACCTCCGGCGCGAACGGCCCGAAGTTCTGCTTGTACGGCTGGCTCATGCCGGTCAGCGTGGTGCCGAGCAAGGTACGGCCGTGGAAACCGCCGCGAAAGGCGATCACGGCCGAGCGGTTGGTGTGAGCGCGGGCGATCTTCACCGCGTTTTCCACCGCCTCGGCACCGGAGGTAAAGAACGCCGCTTTATACGCTTCCTTGCCGCCGATCATTTCGCACAGGCGCTGGGCCAGGTCCAGATAAGGCTTATAGGCCACCACCTGGAAACAGGCGTGAGAGACCTTTTGCAATTGCCCCTGCACCGCAGCGACCACCTTCGGGTGGTTGTGACCGATGTTCAGCACACCGATGCCGCCGACAAAATCCAGGTAGCGCTTGCCGTCCACGTCCCACAACTCGGCACCTTGGGCGCGATCGATCACCAACGGGTGAGCGGTAACCAGGCCACGCGGCACGAATTGATCGCGCTGACGGAGCAAATGAGGGGTTTCGTCGACTTTGCTATTCATGGCATTTCCCATCGTGAGTCCGGCAACCGGGAGGTGGTTGCGATGGTGTTCAGGTTAAGCCTTGCGCGAAACGATCTACGCCGAACTTGGCCCCTGAGAAATTCGGATCGACTGTTTTCACCCTGCCAAACGGCAGATTCCTTTCACCCGCCGAATCTGCCGGGCCGTCGCCGATCGAACATCACGAAACCCGTTTAACCCGGCCCTTTCGACAGATCCTGCGCCGACGTTGCGCGATGATGTTCAGCACCTTCATCCATCAGGACATGCCCATGGCCCTGCTTTATAAAGCTGACCCTGTGCGCGGCGAACAGTGGAAAGCACTGTTTGCCGAACACGCCCCGGATATCGAATGGCGCGCCTGGCCGGACATCGGTGATCCCGCGGACATCGAATACCTCGCCGCGTGGCAGGCTCCCGACGATCTCGAAACGCTGCTGCCCAATCTGAAAGTGTTGTTCGCGCTGTCCGCCGGGGTCGATCAACTGGACCTCAGTCGCCTGCCGACGAGCTTGCCGGTGGTGCGCCTGCTGGACCCCGGCATCACCCGCGGCATGTGCGAATATGCCAGTTTTGCGGTGCTGAGCCTGCACCGGGACATGCTGCGTTATCGCCAGCAGCAAATGGCGCGGTGCTGGCAGGCGCACTTGCTGCATCCGGCGGCCACGCGGCGGATCGGGGTCATGGGCCTTGGCACCCAGGCTCAGCAGATTCTGGCGACGTTGCAGCCGTTGGGTTTTGCCTTGTCGGGTTGGGCGCGCAGTGCGCATCAGGTCGTTGGCGTGGAGTGCTATGCCGGTCGCGAGCAACTGCCGGCGTTTCTCAGCCAGTGCGACATTCTGTTGTGCGTGTTGCCGCTGACTGAGCAGACCCAGGGCATTCTTGATCGCGGGTTGTTCCGGCAATTGCCCCATGGCGCGGCGTTGATCAACATGGGCCGTGGCGGGCATCTGGTGGAAAGTGATCTGCTTGAGGCGCTGGACAGCGGGCAGCTCAGTGGCGCGGTGCTCGATGTGCTACAGGAAGAACCGGCGCCGGCGGATCATCCGTTTTGGGATCATCCGCAGATTCTGCTGACCCCACATATTGCGGCGATGACGCAGCCGGAGAGTGCGTTTGGGGTGTTGTTGGAGAATATTCGGCGGTATGAGCGGGGGGAGTTGATGGTGGGCCGGATAGATCGGAAGCAGGGTTATTGAAATAGTCGGTTTTGGTATTTGTGGTGGCTGCTAAAGCCACCCCTCACCCCAGCGCTCTCCCCAAAGGGGAGAGGGGAAAGGGAGCCGATCTTCATGCCGTTCAAAACCTGAGTTCGACTCGATAGTTCAGGTCGCAGAATTTCTTATAAACAACTCGGTCAGTCCCCTCGCCCCCTTGGGGAGAGGGTTAGGGTGAGGGGTCGATTTCAGATCCATCCACACACTCAAAGCCAGTCAGCAATCGCCTTCCCAACCTCCTGAGTAGAACCCTTACCACCCAGATCCGGCGTAATCGGCCCCTCCGCAATCACCCGCTCGATCGCCCGCAAAATCCCGTCATGCGCCGCGCGATAGCGCTCATCTCCATTTCCCAGGAAATCCAGCATCAACGCCCCGGACCAGATCATCGCAATCGGGTTGGCGATGTTCTTCCCGTAGATGTCCGGCGCCGAGCCGTGCACCGGCTCGAACAGCGACGGAAAGCGGCGTTCGGGATCGAGGTTGGCCGACGGCGCGATGCCGATGGTCCCGGCGCAGGCCGGCCCCAGATCGGACAGGATGTCGCCGAACAGGTTCGACGCCACAACCACATCAAACCGGTCCGGTTGCAGCACGAAACGCGCGCACAGAATGTCGATGTGCTGCTTGTCCCAGGTGATGTCCGGGTACTGCGCCGCCATCAATGCGGTGCGTTCGTCCCAGTACGGCATGCTGATGGAAATCCCGTTGGACTTGGTCGCCGCCGTCAGGCGCTTGCGGGGGCGGGTCTGGGCCAGGTCGAAGGCGAACTTGAGAATCCGGTCCACGCCGCGCCGGGTAAACACCGACTCTTGCAGCACGAATTCATGCTCGGTGCCTTCGAACATCTTGCCGCCCACCGACGAATACTCGCCCTCGGTGTTCTCGCGGATCACCACGAAATCGATGTCCCCCGGTTTGCGTCCGGCCAAGGGGCACGGCACGCCGGGGAACAGCCGCACCGGGCGAATGTTCACGTACTGGTCAAAGTCCCGACGGAACTTGAGCAGCGAGCCCCACAGGGAAATGTGGTCTGGCACCTTGTCCGGACAGCCCACCGCGCCGAAGTAGATCGCGTCGAAGCCCTTGAGCTGTTCGAACCAGTTGTCGGGCATCATTTGCCCGTGTTCCAGGTAGTAATCGCAGTGGGCCCAGTCGAGCACTTCAATGCTCAGGTCCAGCTGCCATTTCTTCGCGGCCTGCTCCAGTACTCGCAGCCCTTCCGGCAGGACTTCCTTGCCAATGCCATCGCCGGCAATCGCGGCGATTTTGAATGTCTTGCTCATCAATCTGCCTCCCCGTGTCTGTGAATTACAGCCCACCGATGTGGAAGGCTTTGACTTCAAGGTATTCGTCCAGGCCGTACTTGCTGCCTTCGCGGCCCAGGCCTGATTGTTTGATGCCGCCGAACGGGGCGACTTCCATGGAAATGATCCCGGTGTTGAGGCCGACCATGCCGAATTCCAGCGCCTCGCCGAAACGCCATGAACGACGCAAATCCTGGGTGAAATAGTAGGCACCCAAACCGTACGGCGTGGCATTGGCCAGCGCGAGGGCTTCAGCTTCATCGGTAAAGCGCATCAGCGGCGCCACCGGGCCAAAGGTTTCTTCGTTGGCCAGCAGCATGCCCGCGTGGGCCTCGCCGAGTACCGTGGGCTGCACGAACTGGCTGTCGCCCTCGGGAATACCGCCGCAGAGCAAACGTGCGCCCTGGCTCAGGGCATCGTCGATGTGCCGGGCGACTTTGCTCACCGCCGCCGGGTTGATCAGCGGGCCGATGGTGACATCAGCATCCAGGCCGTTGCCGACCTTGAGCTTACCCACCTCCTCCACCAGACGCTGGGCGAAGCGTTCATAAATACCGTCCTGCACCAGAATGCGGTTGGCGCAAACGCAGGTTTGCCCGGCGTTGCGAAACTTGCTGAGCATGATCCCGGCCACCGCCTGCTCGAGGTCAGCGTCGTCGAACACAATGAACGGCGCGTTGCCGCCCAGTTCCAGGCTCAAGCGCTTGATGTGTTCGGCGCTCTGGCGCATCAACAAGCGGCCGACGGCGGTCGAGCCGGTGAAGGAAATCTTGCGCACGCTCGGGTTGCCGGTCAGCTCTTCGCCGATGCCCGCGGGCATGCCGGTCAACACGTTGAACACCCCGGCCGGGATGCCCACGCGCTCGGCCAGTACCGCCAACGCCAAAGCTGACAACGGCGTCAGGTCCGAGGGTTTGACGATGATCGGACATCCGGCCGCCAGGGCTGGCGCGCATTTGCGAGTGATCATCGCATTGGGGAAATTCCATGGGGTGATCGCGGCGCACACACCCACCGGTTGCTTGAGCGTCAGCAGTCGGCGGTCACCGCTGGGGGCCGGCATGGTTTCGCCGTAGACCCGCCGGGCCTCCTCGGCAAACCATTTGACGAAACCGGCGCCGTAGCGAATTTCGCCTTTGGCTTCGTTCAACGGCTTGCCCTGTTCGCAGGTCATGATCTGCGCCAGGTCGTCGAGGTTGTCGATCATGGCCTGATACCAGCGCTCGAGCAGCGCCGCACGTTCCGCCGCCGGGCGTGCGCGCCAGGCCGGCCAGGCTTTTTCGGCCGCTTCGATGGCGCGACGGGTTTCCGCGCCTTGCATCGCCGGTACGCGGCCAATCAACTGTCCGTTGGCCGGATCGATGACGTCCAGGGTCGCGGCGTTGTCGGCGCCGATCCACTGCCCGTCGACATAAGCGAGTTCTGCCAGAAGGCTGGGGTCTTTCAAACGATTCTTGAGCATGGTCGAGTCCTGATCCGAGACACGCTCCAGTCTAGGGAGGTGCTGCGGGTGAGGATGCTGAAAGTGCCGATTGGGCGGTGTTGGATGCTGAAATTCGGGGTGAGACGGCAGGCTCTACTGGCAAGCAAAGTCAAAAGATCGCAGCCTTCGGCAGCTCCTACAGGTTCGATGTACACCGCCATTTTGTGGGTGAACTCAATCCATGTAGGAGCTGCCGAAGGCTGCGATCTTTTGATCTTAAACCTTCAACGAACCCAACAATCCATCCAAAAACCGCTCCCCGGCCTCCATCTGGCTGATCTCGATGAACTCGTCCGGCTTGTGCGCCTGTTCGATCGAGCCCGGTCCGCAGACCACCACCGGCACATCGAGGCGTTGCTTGAACAGCCCGCCTTCGGTGCCGAACGAGACTTTGGCGGTGCCGGTATCCGGCGCGGCGAAGTTCTTCAGGAAGCGCACCGCTTCGACGCTTGGGTGCGTATCGAGGCCGGGATAGACGTTGACGGTTTCAATGTCGATCGCGGCGACACTGGACAGTTTTTTGGCCTCACGCACGATGACTTCGGCACGCTCGCGCATCTGTTCCAGGAACTGATCCAGATCGTCCGCCGGCAAGTTGCGCACTTCAAAGTCCAGGGTGCACAGATTCGGCACAATGTTCAGCGCCTTCCCGCCGACAATCTGCCCGACATGCACGGTGCTGTAGGGCACGTCGTAGTCAGCGTCCTGAGCGCCCTGCTCTTGCAATTGCTGCTGGCTTTGACGCAGCGCGGCGATGAAATCGCAGGCCACGTGAATCGCATTGACCGAACGCGGGGCCAACGAGGAATGCGCTTCCAGGCCCCGACAGTAGGTGCGGTAAGAACCCTTGCCCTTGTGCCCCAACACAAACTGCATGTTGGTCGGCTCACCGATCAGGCACAGGAATGGCCGCACCGGTGCCAGGTGCAACACGTCCAGCAAACGGCGCACGCCGACGCAACCGGTTTCTTCGTCATGGGACAGCGCCAGTTGCAGCGGCCGGCTCAAGGGGCTGTCCGCCGCGTCGAGCATGGCGTCGATGGCCAATGCGATGAAGCCCTTCATGTCGCAACTGCCACGGCCGTAAATCCGTCCGTCCTGCACCGTTGCCTGAAAGGCCGGGAAGGTCCAGGCCTGCCCCGCCGCCGGCACCACGTCGGTATGCCCGGACAGCAGAATCCCCGGCAACTCGCGCGGGCCGGTGCTGGCGAATAGGTTGGCCTTTTTGCCGGTTTCATCCTTGACGATCAGCGACTCGATGCCTTTGGTCAGCAGCAAGTCGCGCACGTACTCGATGAGGGCCATGTTCGACTCCGACGACACGGTGTCGAAGGCCATCAGGCGTTTGAGAATATCCAGTACACGGGGTTTCATGAGGCCTTGCTCCGTTGCTCGGCTGAGAGGGCGAACCGGTTGATGGAGAACGGCTCAATCGACGTGCTGGTGCTGCCGGTGCTGATCAGTTCGGCCATCACGTCGCCGACGCCGGGACCGAGCTGGAAGCCGTGACCGCAGAAGCCGAACGCATAGAACAAGCCATCGACAGTGCCGCTGGGGCCCATCACCGGCAGGGAATCAGGCAGATAACCTTCGATGCCGCTCCAGACCCGAATGATGTTCAGGTTGCCGACACCCGGCAGCAGGCGGCGCATCTGCTCCATCTGATTGAGGATGCTGCGCGGCTCGACATAGGCCCGGCGATTGAGCATGTCCGGTTTGCTGCGGTAACCGCCGCCGATGACGATGTTGCCGCGCGGGATCTGGCGGAAATAGATCACTTCTTCGGGAATCTTGGTGTACACGCCGATCACCGTCGGCAAGGCGTAAGGCACCGGTTCGGTCACGGCCATTTGCGGGCCATGGGTGTCCAGCGGCACCGGCTCGCCGAACTGCGCCGACAGCTTCTGGCCCCAGGCGCCTGCGGTGATCAACAGCTGGGCGGCGTTGAATTGGCGGCCATCGGTGGTGGTGACGTTGAACTCGCCAGCGACCTTCTGCACTTCGGCGACTTCGGTCTGTTCTTCGATTCGCGCGCCAAGTCGTCGTGCGGCACGGGCAAACGCCGGGGCGGCCAAGCGCGGATTGGCGTGGCCGTCGTGGGGCGCGTAGGAGCCGCCCTTCACGTCGGGACCGAGAAACGGGAACCGCGCATGCAGTTCGGCGCCGCGATAGATTTTCAGATCCAGTTGCGCCGCTTCGGGCGCTGCCGCGTAGGCTTCCAGCTCAGGGATTTCGTCATCGCGGTAACACACACGCATGTGCCCGCTGGCGATGAATTCGAGGTCGTCGTCGATCAACTCCGGCAAGCGCTTCCACAGGGCCCACGAACGGTTGGCCAACGCCAGTTGCCCAAGGAATCGGCCCTGACGGCGCACGTTGCCGAAGTTCACGCCGCTGGCGTACTGACCAATCTGATCGCGCTCCAGCAGGATCACCGAATGACCGCGCTGACGCAGAAAAAACGCCGCCGCCGATCCCATCAGGCCGCCGCCGACAATCACGACATCGGCTTTATGAACCGTCATGGCGACACCTCCTCGGTGAGCATCGAAAGGGGTTTGACCGGCGCCTGACCGCGCTGCCGGCCGACCTGTTGCACGCTGACGCCCGCAGCGGCAGCAATCACCTCGGCCCCGGCCTGGGAACAATAACGGCCCTGGCAACGGCCCATGCCGACCCGGCTGAACGCCTTGGCCCGATTGACTTCGCAGGCACCTTTTTCGCTGACGGTGCGGCGCAACTCCCCGGCGCTGATCATCTCGCAGCGACAGACGATGGCGGCATCCGGCAAGGCTTTGGCTTGCGCCGACGGCCAGGGAAACGCCTGGGCCAGCCCCAGGCGAAACTGATCCATCACCGCCAGCGCGTGACGTTGTTCGTCGCGCAACCCGGCATTCAACGGTTGGTGCAGATCCTCCAACAGCGCCATGGCGACCAGCCTTCCGGCGTGTTCAGCCGCGTCCGCGCCGCGAATCTTCGAGCCGTCCCCGGCCGCGTACACGCCACTGACCGAGGTCCGGCCGTCCTCATCAACTGCCAGTAACCATTGGCTGGACGCCTCATCGAAACGCAGGCGACAACCGGCCAGGTCCGCCAATTGGGTTTCCGGGCGCAGGTGATAACCCAGGGCCACGGCATCGCAATTGACCGTCAGGGTTTCCCCGCCCGCCGTGCTGACCCGCACACCATTGACCCCGCTCGCCGCGTCGCCCAGCACTTGCAGGGGTTTGATTCCCAGATGCACCGGGATTTTCGCCTGATACAACTGCGCCAGGAGTTTCATTCCGGTGAACAGTAATCCGGGACGCGCCAGCAGTTTGGGCATGGCAAGGATACGTTTGTTCAGCGGCGAGGTATCTAGCACTGCCGCCACATTGGCGCCGGCTTTGACATATTGGCTGGCGACCAGATACAGCAACGGTCCGCTGCCCATGAACACCACGCTGTGACCGATGGACACCGCCTGGGATTTGAGCGCGATCTGCGCCCCGCCAAGGCTGTAGGTGCCCGCCAGTTGCCAGCCTTCGATCGGCATCAAGCGATCGGTAGCGCCAGTGCAGAGGATCAACGCATCGTAATCCACCGTCGAGTGCTTGCCCTGACTGACGCAGCACAATTGTCCCGGCGTGAGGTTCCACACCAGCGTGTCAGGTCGGTAATCAATCCGTTCGCGCAAGTGATCAAAACTTTCGTGCAGGTCCCGGGCCTTGGCGGCTTCGGTGCCGTACAGCGTGGCGTAATCGCGGGTGAAGCCTTCCGGTTGGCGACGGTAGATCTGCCCGCCATCCCGGCGATTTTCATCGATCAGGATAGGTTTTAACCCAGCGGCCAGCAGGGTTTCGGCACAGCGAATACCGGCCGGTCCGGCGCCGACGATAACGACTTTATTAGAACTCAGCCGTGCAGTGGCCATTTCGCCTCCGGTTGTGTGGTGACGATGTCCAGTCCTTCACGGACTTCGTTGGAACAGGCACGCAGGCGTTCGCCGCTGCGGGTCCAGACCCAGCAATCCTGGCAGGCGCCCATCAAACAAAAACCGGCGCGCCGGCCCGAATCGAATTCCGACTGACGCAATGTCGAGCCCTGGGTCAGCAACGCGACCATCAGGGTATCGCCCTGCAACGCCTCGATGGGTGCGCCGTCCACCTTCAGATTGACGGTCGGCCGGCCCTGTTCGGCCAGCCTCACAAAACGCCCCTTCATGCATAAGCTCCCTGGGTCATGATGTTCAAATCCTGCTGGGTTTTCAGCAGCTCGGCCGTGTCGTGGTGGCAAAGAATTTCGCTGCCACCGGCGATGACTCGGCGGTTCGGCGCGGTGCGATTGCACAGGCCGTCGACCCGCACCGGGCACCGGTTGAGAAAGGTGCACAGCTCCGGCACGTTGGCCTTGGCCCCGATCGGCGGCAGTTCGCCACAAGTGGTGCCGCAGTTCTCCAGCCAACCCTGGCGCAGTTCCGGCACCGAATGGATCAACAGGTCGGTGTAAGGATGAAACGGCGCCTGGGCGAACGCTTGCCGAGTGCCGGCCTGGATCTTGTGGCCGCTGTACATCACCACAATGTCATCGCACAGCGCCCGCACCGTGGAGATGTCGTGGCTGATGAACAGGTACGACACCCCCAGCTCCTGACGCAGGTCGCGCAGCAGTTCGAGAATCGCCGCGCCGACCACGGTATCGAGCGCCGAGGTCACCTCATCGCACAGAATCAGATCCGGTTTGGCCGCCAGCGCCCGGGCCAGGTTGACCCGCTGTTTTTGCCCGCCGGACAGTTCATTCGGGCGCCGTTCAGCCATGTCTCGCGGGAGGCGCACCAGGTCCAGTAGCTCGCCGATGCGCTCGCGCAATGCGGCTCCTTTGAGACCGAAATACATCTTCAGTGGCCGGCTCAGAATGGTGCTGACGCTGTGCATCGGGTTGAGCGCAGTGTCGGCGTTCTGGAAGACCATTTGAATGCATCGGAACTGTTCGGCGGTGCGCTCGGAGAGGCAGCCGCCCAGGGGCTGGCCATCGAAGGTCAGCCCGCCCAGCGCCGGGGTCAGCAACCCCGCTACCACTCGCGCCAGGGTCGATTTGCCCGAACCCGACTCACCGATCACGCCGATGGCCTGGCCCCGGCGCACGGTCAGGTCGATGTCTTCCAGCACCCGAATCGACGGCATGCCGTGCATGTTCTTGTTGCCGTAACCGGCGGTCAGGCCCTGGATGGTCAGCAAGGGCGTGTCTTGCGCCACATCGCAGGGCGGACGAATCGTCGTATCCGGCCGCGCCGCCGCCAGCAGGCTGCGGGTGTATTCGTGGGCCGGGCCTTTGAGTAAGGGCGCGGTGGCGCTTTGTTCGAAAATCTCGCCGCCGTTGAGCACCACAATCTGATCGGCCATCTGCGCAACCACGGCGAGGTCGTGGGACACGTAAACCGCCGTCGCCCCACGTTCGCGCACCACCCGTTTGAAGGCGCGCAGCACGTCGATCTGGGTTGTCACGTCGAGGGCCGTCGTCGGTTCGTCGAGCACCACCAGCAGCGGATCGCTGATCAGTGCCATGGCCGCCATCACCCGCTGCAGTTGCCCGCCGGAGACTTGATGGGGGTAGCGCTGGCCGATGCGATCGGGGTCCGGCAGCGCCAGGTCACGAAACAGCTCGATGGCCTTGGCTTCGAGCACGGCCCGGCTGCCCAGGCCATGAATCAGCGCGCCTTCCACCACTTGATCGATGAGTTTCTTCGCCGGGTTGAACGCCGCCGCCGCACTCTGGGCGATATAGGACACACGGTTACCACGCAGCCCTTGCAGCTCGCTTTCGCTCAACGCCAGCATGTCGTGCTCGCCGATCTGCACCACGCCGGACGCCAGGCGACAACCGCGCCGGGCGTAACCGAGCAGCGCCAACGCGATGGTGGTCTTGCCGGAACCGGACTCGCCGATCAACGCCAGCACTTCACCTTTGGCCAGGGAGAAACTCACGCCCTTGACGATTTCTACTTCGCCGCGCTCGCCACAGGCGACTACGCGCAGGTTTTCGACTCGAATCAATTCACTCATTTCAATGGCCTCCCGAACGTCGACTACGTCGCGAAGACAGGCGGTCGATAAACAGATTCACACCGATGGTCAGGGTGCCGATGGCCAGGGCCGGAATCACGATGGCCGGCGCGCCCTGGTTGAGGCCGCCAATGTTTTCTCGTACCAGAGAACCGAGGTCGGCATCCGGTGGTTGCACACCCAGACCGAGGAAGCTCATGCCGCTGAGCAGCAGCACGATGAAGCCGAAACGCAGCCCCAGGTCCGTCAGTACCGGGTTGAGCATGTTCGGCAGGATCTCCACGCAAGCGATGTACAGCCGACGCTCGCCGCGAGTACGGGCCACTTGCACGTATTCCAGGGCTTCGATGTTCACCGCCATGCTGCGGGCAATGCGGAACGCGCCGGGGGTGAAACTCAGCACCGCGGTGCAGATCAGCAAGGTCACCGAGGAGCCGAAGGCCGAGACCATGATCAGCGCCAGCATCTTGCTCGGAATCGAGATGAAGGCATCCATCAAGCGACTGATCACCTCGTCCAGCCACTTCGGCGACACCACCGACAGCAGCGCGCAACTGGTGCCCAGCCCGCTGGCCAACACGGCCGCCACCAGCGCCAGACCGACTGTGAAACGTGCGCCGACGAGGATGCGGCTGAGCATGTCGCGGCCCAGGTAATCGGTACCAAACGGGTAAATGGCGCTGATGCTGTCAAAGACATTGTCAGAGACCACTTCGCCCACCGGGTGTGGCGCCAGCCACGGGCCGAAGATCGCCACCAGCAACCAGATAACGCACATCGCAGCCCCGATCAGACCCAGCCAGGCCGGACCATGAGACACCTTGCCAACCGACAGATCGGGGGTCACGGGCGTCGACTTCACAATGAGATTGTTCATTGGTTTCTCAGCCTCGGATTGGACAGAATCGCGCACAGGTCGGCAATCAGCACCAACCCCAGGTACGCCGTGCAAAACAGCATGGTGCAGGCCTGGACCAGCGCCATGTCGCGGTTGGTCACCGCATCGACCATCAGGCTGGCGATGCCGGGGTAGTTGAAGATCGTCTCGACGATCACCACCCCACCCAACAGGTAGGAAAGACTCAGGGCGATGGCATTGGCGATCGGCCCGATGGCATTGGGCAAGGCATGGCGCAGGACGATGCGCATCGGGCTCACGCCTTTGAGCCGGGCCATTTCCACGTAAGGGCTGTCCAGTTGATCGATCACCGCCGCCCGGGTCATGCGGGCCATTTGCGCGACGATCACGCAGCACAGCGTCAACACCGGCAAGGCGTAAGTGCGCATGAATTGCCAAGGCGAGGTGATGTCACTGGCGTACGACAGCGCCGACAACCAGCCCAGGTTCACCGCAAAAATCAGCACCGCCAGGGTCGCCACCAGAAACTCCGGAACGGCGACCATGGCCAGGGTGAAAAAGCTCAGGAAGCTGTCGATGCGCCCTCCGCGGCCCATCGCCGAGCCGATGCCCAGAATCAACGCCACCGGCACCGACACCAGCGCCGTGGCGGCCGCCAGCATCAAAGTGTTGGGTACCCGCCCGGCCATCAACTCGCTGACCGGCATGGCGTTGGAGACCGACTGGCCCATGTCACCACTCAGCAGGTTCATCAACCAGTGCAGGTAACGCAACACACCGGGCTGATCCAGCCCCAATTTCAGGCGCAACGCCGCCACCTGTTCCGGCGTGGCGAACTGCCCGAGCGATTGTTGCGCCGCGTCCCCCGGCAGTACCGCCGTGATCGCAAACACGACCATGGACACGATCAACAAGGTCACGATCGCGGCGCCCAGGCGCCGGCCGATCAACCACAGTGTGTTGCTATTCATCGCCCTACCCTCATGCAATGTCCCCGTCGCTTCAATCACCGCTCATCAAGCGTCCAGCCAGACCTGCTCGGCGAACATGTAGCCCATGAAACCGCCCAGCGGGTTGCTGCCGTAGCCTTTGATGCGCTGGTCGACACCGTCGATGTTGCTGATGAACACCGGCACGCCGATACCGCTGTGGTCATGCACCAGGGTCTGCATGTCGGCGTACATCTTGCTGCGCTTGGCGTCATCGGTTTCACCCCGGGCAAGCATCAGCAACTGATCGAACTGATCGTTCTGCCAGCCCGATTCGTTCCACGGCGCTTTCGACTGGAAGAACTGCGAGAACATCACGTCGGCGTTTGGCCGCGGGTTGATGTTGCCGAAGCTCAGCGGGTGCTTCATCCAATGATTGGACCAGTAGCCATCGCTCGGCAGGCGGTTGACGTCTAGCTTGAGCCCGGCCTGTTTTGCCGACTGTTGCAACAGCACCGCGATGTCCACCGAACCGGTGGCGGCCGGCGATGCGACCAGCGGCATGGTGATGCTTTCCATGCCGGCCTTCTTCAGCAGGAACTTGGCTTTTTCCGGGTCGTAGACCCTTTGCGGCAGGTCGGCGTTGTAGTAACGCGAACCGGGGGAAATCGGATGGTCGTTACCGACCACGGCAAAGCCACGGAACACCGCGGATTTGACCTGTTCACGGTCCAGCAGGTACTTCATGGCCTGGGTGAATTCGGCGCTTTTGCCCGGCATCTGGTCCTGGCGGATGATCAGGTCCGTGTAGTTGCCCGATGGCGCATCGACAACCCGGTGCTTGGGGCTGGCCTTGATGCGCGTGGTTGAGCGCGGGTTGACCTCGTTGATCAGGTGCACGTCGCCCGACAGCAGCGCGTTGATCCGCGACGGCTCATCGGCAATGGCGATGAACTCGATCTCGTCCAGGTACGGCAGGCCCGGTTTCCAGTAGCCGGTATTGCGTGCAGCAATCGAGCGTACGCCCGGTTTGAATTCCTTGACCTTGAACGGCCCGGTGCCGATGCCCTGGTTGAAGTCGGTGGTGCCTTCCGGAACGATCATCAGGTGCGACACGGCGAGGATCGACGGCAGCTCGGCATTCGGCGCGCTGAGGCGGATTTGCACTTCGTTGGGGCCGGTGGCTTTGATTTCTTCGAACTGCGCCATCAGCGGCATGACCTTGGAACCGGTCAGCGGATCCTTGTGGCGCGACAGCGAGTACACCACGTCGGCGGCGCTCAGGGTCTTGCCGTTGTGGAACGTCACGTCCTTGCGCAGGGTGATGGTCCACAGCGTCGCGTCGGTGTTGTCGATGCGCTCGGCCAGTTCCAGTTGCGGCACCAGATGGCTGTCGAAACGGGTCAGGCCGTTGTAGAACATGAAGTGGCGCACGTAGTCGGTCGACAACGCGCCTTTGGCCGGGTCCAGCGTATCGGCGGTGGAACTGGACATGCCGGCGACACGAATGCGCCCGCCCGGTTTGCCTTTGCCGGGGGTGGCGGCTTCTTCGGCGAACAGTTTACCGGCGGCACCGAACAGGCTGCCGGCGCCCGCAGCAGCCACACCGGCCACGCCGAGCATTTGCAGGGCATTGCGGCGCGACATGCCGCGATTGAGGCCTTCGAAAACCCGCAGGCTTTCCTGGCCGGAGATCAGTTGGGAGTCGATCTTCTTGTCAGTCATATCAGTTGTACCTGTCGATAATGAGAAGGCTCGGGTTGTCCGGAGCGTTGAAACGCAAACGACGGTGACGCCACAACATCAACTCAATGCAAATAATCCTGGAAGCGGTAATAGGCGCCCACAAACGGCAGGAACCACGGTTTGCCGAAATGCCCGGGAATCGCCGGCCATTCGAGTTCACGCCAAGGGTTGGCTTCGACGTTGCCGGCCATGACATCGGCCATGACCTGGCCCATGTGCACCGACATCTGCACGCCATGGCCGCTGTAGCCCATGGAGTGATAAATCCCGCCGTGCTGACCCGCCCGGGGTAGCCGATCGGACGTCATGTCCACCAGCCCGCCCCAGCAGTAGTCGATCTTCACGTTGGCCAACTGCGGGAACATCTGCACCATCGCCGCTTGCAGCACCTTGCCGCTCTTGGCATCGTTCACACTGTCCGACATGGCGAACCGCGCACGACCGCCAAACAGCAGGCGATTGTCCGGGGTGAGGCGAAAGTAGTTACCGATCATGCGGCTGGTGACATAGGCGCGTCGGCCCGGCAACAACTGCTCGATCAGCGACGGTGGAAGGACTTCGGTGGCAATCACGAAACTGCCCACCGGCACGATCCGCCGCCGATACCAGCCCAAACCACCGTGCTGACAGGCGCCCGTGGCCAGCAGCACCTGGCCGGCGTACAGCGATCCTTTGCTGGTGTTGACCTGATAACCGCCGGCCTGGGCTTTCCAGTCCACAACCGAGGTGCCTTGATGGATCAGCGCGCCGTGACGGGCGGCGGCCTCGGCCAACCCGACACCGAAGCGCCCGACATGCATCTGCACGCCGTTGCGCTGCAGCAAGCCGCCGTGGAACTGGGCCGAATTGACTTCCGCCCGGGTCTGCTCCGCGGTCAGCAATTCGACGTCGGCATCGACTTCCTTGCGAATCAGTTCGCAGGTCCGTGCCAGGCCCTCGTAGTGCATCAGCTTGGCCGCCAGTTTGAGCTTGCCATTGCGAATCAGGTCGCAGGCGATCTGCTCCTGTTCCACTAATGAAACGACACTCTGCACGGCACTTTCGTAAGCCTGGTAATAGGCCCGAGCCTTGTCGGCACCGAGGCTGGCGCTGAGCCCGGCGTAGTCCTGGGCAACACCGGTGTTGCACTGGCCGCCGTTGCGCCCCGATGCTTCACCGATGACCCTTCCGGCCTCGAGCACCACCACACTGGCGCCCTTCAAGGCCAGCGCCCGGGCCGCTGCCAGGCCGGTGAAACCACCACCGACGATGGCCACGTCGACCTGCCCGGGCAATGCGCCGAGCTGTGCACCGCTGAACGCCGGTGCGGTGTCGAGCCAGTAGGATTCACTGCCCATGTCTAACCCGCCTATGCCAAAAAAAAGAATGCGTTGAAGAGCGCCGTTACCGTTCGACTCAGAGACCCACCAGCGCCGCCAGCCCACCAATATCGGTGATCTGCTGGTAGCCGTAGAAGGCATTCGCCGGGACCTCGTGACCACGGGCGACGAAGGCCTTGTTCTTGATCTTCATGTCGTGGGCCGGCATCAGGTCATAACGGAAGCTGGAAGACACATGCAAGATGTCTTCCGGGCCGCAGTTGAGGTTGTCGAGCATGTACTCGAATGCCGCCAGACGCGGCTTGTAGGCCTGGGCCTGTTCGGCGGTAAAAACCTTGTGGAACGGCGCGCCGAGCTTGTCGACGTTGGACATGATCTGGCTGTCGCTGGCGTTGGAGAAAATGACAAGCGGGATCTTGTCGGCGATTTTCGACAGGCCGGCCGGCACATCGGGGTGCGGGCCCCAGGTCGGAACGGCGTCGTAATACAGCTGACCTTCGTCACGGTATTCAATGCCCCAGCGCTTGCAGGTCCGCGCCAGTGCGGTTTTGAGAATCTCGTCATACGGCATCCAGTCACCCATGACCTGGTCCAGGCGGTAGGCCGAGAAGTCTTTGACGAACTGATCCATCTGCTCGGGCTTCACGCGATCGGCGAACAGTTCGCGAGTCATCGTGCCCATGTGGAAATTGGTCAGCGTACCGTAGCAGTCGAACGTAATGAATTTGGGGCGAAGAAAGCTCATTGAGTGCGGTCCTGAAGTTCGTTGAGGTCATGGCGTGACAAGCATTCGCTCCGTTACCGAAGCTGTGATGCAGCGCTGCAGCACACCGTCATTACAACACTGTGAAATCAGCAGATGGCGTTAAAAGCGACCTTCGCTCGATACAAACCACCGTTTTAACGCCCGCCCTCAGCAGACTTTGCGGCGCGCACAAGCCTTGGGCAAACCCCGTATTTGTGCGCTCTTATGGGCCTTTATAGCCCTGCAAGGCCCGATCACGCGCCGATCTGCCGCAGAACCTGCGCCGGGCTGAACGAAAACGGGCGCTTCCTTGCGGAAGCGCCCGTTTGGGTGCGGTTTGAAACTTTCCTCTTGTAGCAGCTGCCGAGCCTGCGAGGCTGCGTTCGGCTGCGCAGCAGTCGTGAAATCATGCGCCTCGGTGTGTCAGGTAAACCACGTCATCCCGGTTGACGACTGCTTCGCAGCCGAACGCAGCCTCGCAGGCTCGGCAGCTGCTACAGATGACGTGCTGTGTGTTATTGCACGATATCGATCAGCACACTCTTGAAGCGTAAATTGGCTTCGAACGCTTCGCGCCCCAGGTCCTTGCCGATACCGGAGCGCTTGTAGCCGCCCGTCGGCAGGATGTAATCGTTACTGCGCCCGTAACGGTTAACCCAAACGGTCCCCGCCTCCAGCCGCCGGACCAGACGCAGGGCGCGATTGATATCGGCGGTGTGCACCCCCGCCGCCAATCCGTAGGTGGCGTGCGCGGCCAGGCTCAGCGCCTGTTCTTCATCATCGAATGCCTGCACCGTCAGCACCGGGCCGAAGATTTCTTCGCCGATGGCCGGGTTGTCATTGTCCAGACCCGCCAGCAAGGTCGGTTGGTAATAAGCGCCGCCCAGACCTTCAAACACTCCGCCGCCGGTCAGCACCTCAGCGCCGGCCTGACGCGAGCGTTGGACGATGCCGTCGATGCGGCTGGCTTGCAGTCGGGAAATGATCGGCGACAGCGTGCTCTCGGCTGACCAGGTCGGCCCCGGGCGCAGTTCCTCGAAATACGCCTGCAGATGCGCAATAAACGGCTCCATGATCGAGCGTTGGATTAGCAGTCGCGAGCCGGACACGCACACCTGCCCGGCGTTACCGGTGATGGCCAGCGCCACAGTGCGCGCGGTTTTGGCGATGTCCGGCACGTCGGCGAATACCAGTTGCGGGCTCTTGCCGCCGAGCTCCAGGGTCACCGGTTTCGGCCCCACCAGCGCGCAGGTCGACATGATGCTGGACCCGGTCGCCGTGGACCCGGTGAACGTCACCTTGGCCACGCGCGGATGGCGACACAAGGCATCGCCAGTGATGCGGCCATCGCCCTGGATGACGTTGAAAATCCCCGCCGGAATGCCCGCCTGTAGTGCCAGTTCGGCAAAGCGCAGGCTGGAGAACGGCGTCAGCTCCGAAGGTTTGAGGACCACGGCATTACCGGCGGCCAACGCCGGGGCCACTTTCCAGGAGGCCATGCTCAAGGGGAAATTCCACGGTGCGATGGCGGCAATGACGCCGTAGGGCTCGGCGATCTGCATGCCCAGTCGATCGGTCTGGGTCGCCGCGACGTGACCGCCATGCTTGTCCGCCAGTTCGGCGAAGAAGCGAATGCCTTCGGCGACATAAGGAATATCCCAGGCGATCACATCTTTATGAGGACGCGTCGAGCCCACGGCTTCCAGCGGAGCCAGAATGGCGGCGTCCGCCTCGATCAGATCGGCCCAGCGGCGCATCACCCGCGCCCGCTCCCGGGGTGGACGACTGGCCCAGTCACTGCGGTTGAACGCCTGCCAGGCATCCGTAACGGCTTCATCCACCAGGTCGGCATCGGCGATTGGCAACTGGGCATAGACCTGACCGTCAGAGGGGCGCACCACCTCAAGCCCGGGTTGTGCATCGCGGTATTTACCCGCAATGAAGTGAGCACTGCGCACAGCGATAAGGCGGGGATCGAAGCTATCCATGGAGCACTCCAAAAAAGGGACGATGCGTCGTGAACTCAGGTCTCCATCGTAGAAAAAAAGCCCTGGCATTTGCTGCCGACCTTGCGGTGCATTTAAGTAGTAAGTGTGGTCTGCCGGCCTCGGGCTTGCGGAATCTGCCGAATGCTCCAGCCCCTCTTGTCAGGCCTTCACACAGATGGGATACAGGCACCATCGCGCTGGAAATCCGGCCGCTCGCGCACACTGTCCAACGGAGACTCGCCATGTCCGCCTTGCAACAACCTGCTTATGTCTATCGCCCGATGACGGCCGCCGACCTGCCCTCGGCCCATGCTTTGTCCGTGCAGTTGAAGTGGCCCCATCGCCTGGACGACTGGGCGATGCTGCAACGGGTCAGTGACGGCTTTGTGGTGCTGGATGGCGAGCGTCTGATCGGCACGGCATTCGCCTGCCCCCAAGGTGGCTTCACCACCATTGGCCTGGTGATCGTCAGTGATGACTATCAGGGCAAGGGCATCGGCCGCAAGCTCATGGAACAGGCACTGGATGCTTGCCAGTCACGCACCCCGATGCTCAACGCCACACTGGCCGGCGCGCCGCTTTACGCCAGCCAGGGCTTTGTCGAATTCGGCCGGATTCAGCAGCATCAGGGCAATGCCAATGCACCTGCACCCGCCGCACTGGCCGACGGCGAACATTGCCGTGTGCTGAACGCGGCGGATCAGGCTCGCGTGCTGGCGTTGGCCAACGCCGGCAGCGGGCTGGATCGCAAAGCGGTACTCGCCGATCTGTTTGAGGTGGTCGAGCATTCGGTGGGGATCGAACGCGACGGCCAGCTACGCGCCTTCGCCTTGCTGCGCCCCTTCGGCCGTGGTCGTTGCATCGGCCCGGTGGTCGCCGAAAACCTCCAGCAGGCCAAACACCTGATCGCCGTTTTGCTGGCGCAAGTACCGGACGCCTTCGTGCGCATCGACATCCCGGCAGACAGCGGCCTGGCCGAATGGCTGGAGTCCGCAGGTTTGAAGCAGATCGATACCGTGGCGCAAATGGCCAAGGGCACGCCGCCGCAAACAGCCAATGGCGTCCAGCAGTTCGCACTGGTGACTCAAGCCATCGGCTGATCGCTGTCCCCACAGTCTTTTTTTTTGGAGCGTCACCCGTATGTCTGAACCTACCGTTTTGCTGTTGGCTCGCGCCGACGGCAGCCGCGTTGCCACGTCTTTTACAGCAGCGTCTTTGGGTGCTTTCGATCCGTTCAAGGACGGTCGCCAGCAGGCCTACAACGGCCCGGACGGCGTGTCAGCGGGCATCGTGCACATCAGCGGAACGTTCGATAGCGATGACTTTCCGCACACCGAAGTGATCGTGGTCCATGCCGGCCACGTCGTGCTGCAATCCGAGGAGCAGACGCTGGAACTCGGTGTCGGCGCCGGCGCCGTGATCGGTCGCGGCACATCGTTGCGACTCCAGGCCCACGCTGATACGTGCTGGGCCTTTTGTGCAGTCACCAGCCCCTCCGCACTCCCGACACCCGGTCTGACCGCCCTCGACCCGCTGGACATGCTCTCGCCTTCGGCCGCACCGGAACCGCAGATTCTGATCGGGCCGACGCCGCAGTGCCGCTCACACAATGCCTTCGAAGACGACGCCACCCACTTGCGTGTCGGCGTTTGGGATTCGACACCGTATGAGCGTCACGGCCGCCCCCACAAACTCCATGAATTGATGAATCTGATCGAAGGCAGCGTCACCTTGCTGGCGCCTGATGGAACGAGCGTGAAGGTCAACACCGGCGACAGCGTGTTTGTGCCGCTAGGGGCACCGTGCGCGTGGAAAAGTACGCGGTATGTGCGCAAGTTCTATGCGGTGAAGTAGTGGCCATTTTTCCTATCCTTTTACGCACACCACCTGACGCAAGGTGTGCAGTACTTCCACCAACTCGCGCTGGGCGTGCATGACGTGGTCGATGTCCTTGTAGGCCATCGGAATTTCATCGATGACGGCAGCGTCCTTGCGGCACTCCACATGGGCGGTGGCACGGATCTGGTCTTCGACGGTGAACAGGCTTTTCGCTTTGGTACGACTCATGGTGCGGCCGGCGCCGTGGCTGCAGGAGCAGAATGAATCCTCGTTACCCAGCCCACGGACGATGAAGCTTTTGGCGCCCATCGATCCCGGAATAATCCCCAACTCGCCCTTCTTCGCCGACACCGCGCCTTTACGGGTGACCAGAATTTCCTCACCAAAATGCCGCTCTTTCTGCACGTAGTTGTGGTGGCAGTTTACCGCTTCCAGCGCCACCTCAAAGGGCTTGCTGATCACTTTTCGGGTCGCCTGAATCACCGCTTGCATCATCAATTCACGGTTCTGCCTGGCGAAGTCCTGGGCCCAGCCGACCGCTTCGACGTAGTCATCGAAGTGCCGGCTGCCCTCTTTAAAGTAAGCCAGGTCACGGTCCGGCAGATTGGCGAGGTGCTGACGCATGTCCGCCTGAGCCATTTGAATGAACAGGTTGCCAATAGCGTTGCCGACACCACGGGAACCGCTGTGCAGCATGAACCAGACCCGGTCGGTTTCATCCAGGCACACTTCGATGAAGTGGTTCCCACTACCCAGCGTGCCCAAGTGCCCACGGTTGTTGGTGTTGGCGAGTTTCGGGTACTTGCCGGTGATCGCCTTGAACCGTGGGTCCAGTGCCGCCCAGGCCCGGTCCGCCTGATGCGGAACGCTGTCCCAGGCGCCTTTGTCCCGAACGCCGCGCCCACTGGTGCGACCATGGGGCACCGCTTTCTCGATCGCGCAACGCAAGCCATGCAGGTTGTCCGGCAAATCGCTGGCGGTCAGCGACGTGCACGCGGCGATCATCCCGCAGCCAATATCCACCCCAACAGCGGCCGGAATGATCGCGCCGATCGTGGGAATCACGCTGCCGATGGTCGAGCCCTTGCCCAGGTGTACGTCGGGCATCACGGCCAGATGCTTGAAGATGAACGGCATCTTGGCGGTGTTCATCAATTGCTGTCTGGCTTCGTGTTCTACCGGGACGCCTTCGGTCCAGAGCTTGATCGGTTTACCGTTGGCGACTTCCAGCAGTTGGTAGGTATGTGCTTGCATGATTTTGATTCTTTTCTATTGGCCGATTGTTCGGCGTTGTTCTGGCGCCTAAGGTGAAAAAGGTATAGCAGCCGACGCGCCAGCTTTGATTTTCCTACTTCGCGGAAAAAAGGGGACAAATTTATTTACCGGGAGTCGCCCGGTACGCAAGCTTCGATGAGCAGACGCGGCTCCCCCGAGTAGCGCTCGGTACACCGTAGAAAACAGCCACCGACCTGTCTTTTGTTTTTTGTGTACATATCCGTTTCTGCGGTCACGGCTGCTTATGGTTCCGCTCTTACAGCGGGTTACTTGGAAAAGCCCCAAGTAACCAAGGGCTTTTGCCCCTTTCGTTCGGTGGCTCGCCTAGGCTCGCCATGCCCTCGCTCCGGTCCTGCTCCGTGGGCCCGCCGCCATCCATGCCGGGTTGCCCACTGCGCAGAACCTCCACTCGGCCTCTCGAGGGGGCGTGCACCGCAAAAGCCAAAGCGAGGCGGCCTACCGGCCGGCCTGGCTTCAAGTGAACACATTTCCCTGTAGGAGCTGTCGAGCGAAGCGAGGCTGCGATCTTTTGATCTTGCCGTTGCCGTTGCCGTTGCTTTGTTTTGCCTTTAGATCTGCCGCCCCTTTCCCAGAGGCCGAACGCAGGCGTTGCGCAGGGGGCACCGCGGCAGGGATGCCGCGGTAGCCGCCCCCGGCCATGGATGGCCGATGGCGGCGGGCCCCCGGAGTAATGCCGGAGTGAGGGCATGCCGAGCCTAGGCGAGGCACCGAATGGAGGGGCAAAAGCCCTTGGTTACTTGGGGCTCTTCCAAGTGACTCGCTGTAAAAGCGAAACCGCCAGCAGCCATCACCGCAGAAACGGATATGTACCCCAACCCTAAGTGAACAGCGTTACGCTCAGTGAGCGGCGTTTTCTGTGGATCCTGCTGGAGTAACGAATAGGCATCACTTCAGCTATTGGCGATGGAACCTAGTGATCCATAGCTGCAAACCCGCGTTCCAGATCCTCAATCAACGCCTCGACATCCTCAAGCCCGATATGCAACCGCAGCACCGGATTCAATGAACGATCCGTAGCACTGTTGCGATCCGTGGTATCGGCAACGGTGACCAGGCTTTCGTAGCCGCCCCAGGAAGCACCGAGCCCAAACACCTGCAGCGAATCAATAAAGCGTTCGACGTAGGTTGGGTCTGCGTCATGCAGCTCGAAGGACAGCAACCCGTTGCTGCCATTGAAATCGCGCTGCCACAGCGCGTGACCGGGATGCTCGGGCAACGCTGGATGGAACACCCGTTTCACCTGCGGTTGCGCTTGCAGCCAATGAGCGATTTCAAGCGCCTGGCGCTCGTGCACTTCCAGTCGCGGCGCCAGGGTTCGCGCGCCGCGCAGCACCAGGTAGGCGTCGTCGGGGCTGACGGTGGCGCCAAAGGTGTCGCCCATGGACGCCAGCGGCTGCCAGACGTCTTCGCGGGTGCAGACGCTGCCCATGACCACGTCGCTGTGGCCGCACAGGTACTTGGTCAATGCCATGATCGAGATGTCCGCGCCCAGGGTCAGCGGCCGGTACAGGTAACCCGAGCCCCAGGTGTTGTCGACAGCCAGGAGAATGCCTCGCGGTTTGCACAGGGCGGCGATGGCCGGCAAATCGCAGAGCTCATACAGCAAGGAACCCGGCACTTCGGTGTAGACCATTTTGGTGTTGGCTTGCAGTTGCGCTTGCAGGCCGCCGCCATCCGGCGCGAAGTAGCTGACTTGAATGCCGAACGGCTCAAGAAACTCACGGGCCAGCCGTCTCACGGGCGCGTAGACCGCGTCGCTGATCAGTACGTGATCGCCGGGCCGAAGGTAGGCCAGGAAGGTCTGCGCAATCGCCGCCAGCCCGGTGCCGAACAAGCGCGTGCGGTAACCGCCCTCCAGCTCCGTCACGAAATCTTCCAGGGCGAAGGCCGTCGGATTGCCTCGGGCGCCATAGCTCAGGACCCGCTCGCTATCACGGCGAGCACGGGCGTCGCGCATTTGCGCCAGGTTATCGAACAGCACCGTGCTCAACCGCGTGACCGGCACGTTGACTGCCCGACCGCCACCGCCCTGCTCGGTACGCGCCGAATGGACCAGACGCGTACGCACCCGGGCATCGCGGGGCACTGTGACGCGCAGCGGCTTGAGACTGGCGATTTCGTCGTCGCTCATCTGCGCCAGCAAACCGATTTCCCAGGCCAGGTACTGACGCGCCGCGTCCTTGTTACCGGCGTGACGGTCATGGGTGAAGAACAGAAAATCGATGCATTGCTGATCGGGCGGTGTATGGGCGGATTCCTGCACGGCAAGGCCCGCCGCACGCCAGGCATCAAGTCCGCCGTCCAGCAGCCGGACTTGAAGGTGCTGATTTTCCGGCAGTTCCTGCGCCGCGAAAGCAGCCAGCAAAGGATCATCGGCGACCAACACCAGTGGCCGTTGCTTATCGGCCACTTCAGACGCCAGCAACGAGCGAATCGACCAGCGCGACCCGACGATATGGCCCTTGCGATAAGTCATGCTCGGTCGCAGGTCAATCAGCGCGACCGCGTCATCCTTCAGCGCATCGGCCAAGGCCCGCGCCGTGATCGATGGCAACGCCTCATGAGCGGACATTTCGCCAGCGGCCAACTCCAGACTGCTGCTCACTCCACCCTCCAGGACATACGCTTCATGCCCCAACTGCCGCAACCAACTGGCAATAATCGGTGCCCGCACGCCATCACTGTCGAACAGCACCAACCGCGCCTGGCGCACGCCGACATACAGATCGGTGGATTGAATCAACTGCCCGCCCGGTGTGTGTTGTGCACCCGGCAGACTGCCCGCGGCAAACTCCTCGGCGGTGCGCACATCGCACAAAAACAGGCTTCGACCGGCCTCCTCGGCCCATTGCTCAACCTGCGCCGCCTCAACGGTCTTCACACCGGCGCGTTCCGCCAGTTGCGCAGCAGCGAGTCGCTTCCCCGGCAAGGTGCCAGACGACACCTCCTCGGCGTACCGTCGGGTGCTGCCATGCTCCAGCTGAAAATCTTCCAGATACCAACCCTGAGTTCCGTTTTCCAGCGCGTAGATCGGGTTCTTCAACCCCAGATTGATCAACGTCTGGGCCCCGATAATGCTGCGGGTCCGACCGGCACAATTGACCACGATCGGCGTGCTTTCGTCCGGCACCAGATCGTGGACGCGATAACCCAGCTCACCATTCGGGCAGCACACCGAACCGGGAATGGTCATCTTGCGGTACTCATCGAACGGCCGACCGTCGAGCACCACCAGCGGCTCGCCGCGCTCTTGCCATTCGGCCAGTTGCTGCGCGGTGACATGCGGCGTATGACTTGCCTCTTCCACCAATTCACCAAACGCCTTTGAGGGCACATGCACGCCGGCAAACAACTGAAAACCGGCGACCTGCCAGCCATCAGCACCGCCGTCGAGCACATGCACCTGGCTATATCCGAGCGCCTGTAGTCGTTGAGCGGAGCGCCCCGCCACATCCCCGCCGCCCTGGTCATAGATCACCAGCCGGACCTGAGGATTCGGCGCCAGACGCCGGGCCTCCAGCTCCAGGCGGCTGTAGGGCAAATTCACCCCGAAAAACAGGTGGGCTTCGCCATATTGGCCGTGCTCGCGCACGTCAAACAGGGCGATTTCCTGCCCGTCGAACAGCCACTGCTGCAGTTGCCCTGGAGTTACGGTCTGGCTCATGGGAGTCCCGTTTGAAAAAAGAGTTATTGAAGCGCCAGAGAGCGCTCATTGGCCGCAACTTCCCGACCCTTCGCATACGCACGCTGAATGGCCGGTCGCGCCTTGAGGCGTTCGCGCCAGGCATGGACATGCGGGTAGTCCGCCAGGTCCTGGCCCTGTCGCAACGGTTGAATCCACGGAAAGATCGCCATGTCGGCGATGGAGTAATCGCCCGCCACAAACGGCACGTCAGACAGACGCGTTTCCAGCACCCAATACAGCCGCGTGGCTTCGGCATTGAGCAAGTCCAGGGCGAACGCAATCGGTTCAGGCGCCTTCTCCTTGAACAGCTGCAACTGGCTCAGGTACGGGGTGATATGCCCCACCTGCCAGAACAGCCATTCCTGAACTTTTTGTCGCTCGGCACTGCCGGCCGCCGGCAAGAAACGCCCGGCCTTGTCGGCCAGGTAATTGAGGATGGCACCAGACTCGAACAGGCTCAGCGGCTCGCTTAAGCCCTGGGGTGCATGGTCGACGATCGCCGGAATCCGTCCATTGGCGCTGATGCGCTGGAACGCTGCCTGCTTCTGCTCGCCTTCACGGATGTTGACCGGCAGCACACGGTACTCAAGTTCCAGTTCTTCCAGCAGGATGCCGATCTTCAAGCCATTACCAGTCGGCCAGTAATACAGATCGATCATGCGTAGGCCTTGATCGACGGCGCCATTTGCGAGGCGTTGTAATTGAGGATGCGCCCGTCGGCCTCGACGCCGTAACGGCCGTTGAGGGATTCAAGTGGCAAACCGTACAGGTGGAAATGCAGGGTCGCCTGCTCGCCTTCGACACGAATGCCGTGCAGGTCTTCGCCAAGAAACGAGATGGAAGTGCCGGGCTGCACGATCACTTCTTTTTCCAGGTGCAAGGTGGTGAAACCGGGCTCGCGGCCTTCGTCATCACGGCGGTAGACGTAGTTGATTTCCTGGCCTTCGACCGCGCTGATGATCGCCCAGGTTTCATGGTTATGAGGGATCGTGCTTTTGCCCGGCAACAGCGAGTTCAGGTACAGCGTCGGCGTGTCGCCATCGTCATTGAGACGGTAGCGGAACGCGGTGCTGCCCTGCCCCGGTACTGGCGCGGGGAACTCGTCGAAATTGAACAGATCACGGCGCTCGGCCAGGGCTTCAAGCAAGGAAACGATGTCTACCAGCGCGGCGCGGTCGACGCCTCGTTGATGGATGACGCGGATTTTCTTCAGGAAATCCTCGATGACGGCGGCACGGTTAACGGTACTCATGAACAGGCTCCTCGGTATTAGACGGACAGGCTGTAGCGACTCAGGTTGGTCAACAGATACGGATCATTGGCGATGGGCGGCCGGCGCCCCGGATCACCCAGGGCGTGACGCAAAAACTCCTGAGTGCGCTCGCTGGTGGGGTGCTGAAAGATTTGCGCGGCGCTGCCGTGCTCGACGATCACGCCGTTCTCGGTGAAATAGACGATGTCGCTGATTTCTTCGGCGAAGCGCATTTCGTGGGTGACCAGCACGCAGGTCATGCCCTCTTCGGTCAACTCGCGAATCACCGTCAGCACCTCGCCGACGGTTTCCGGATCGAGGGCCGAGGTCACCTCATCAAACAGAATCAGTTCCGGGCGCATCGCCAGGGCGCGGGCAATCGCCACCCGTTGTTGCTGACCGCCCGAGAGCTGGCCCGGATAGGTATCGGCCTTGTGTTCCATCCGCACCTTGGCCAACAAGGCGCGGGCGTCTTTCTCGGCTTCGATCCGGTTGCGACCCAGCACCTTGCGCGGGGCAATCACCAGGTTTTCCAGTACCGACAAATGCGGGAACAGGTTGTATTGCTGGAACACAAACCCGACACGCTTGCGCAACTCGATGCGCTGGGCTTCCTTAGCCTGCGTGTGAACCTCGGTCGTGCCAACACGGATGCTGCCGCGCTGGGGCTGCAACAGGCCGGTAATGCAGCGCAGGATGGTCGATTTGCCGGAGCCGGACGGGCCGATGATCGACACGGCCTGGCCGCGATGCACGTCAAGGTCGATGCCTTTGAGCACCGGGTTATTGCCAAACGACAGGTGCAGGTCGCGCAGACTGACCAGGGGCTCGGCGACGGTTTCAGTAGAAGGCATAACGTCGCTCCAGGCGTTGGGTGAGTCGGGAAATCGGGTAGCAATAGGCAAAGAACAGCACCAACAGGCTCAGGTAAATCACCACGGTGAAGCCGGTCATGTTCACGGTGTTGCTGGCGATTTGCGCGGTGTCGATCACGTCATGTACACCCACCAGGGACGCCAGCGCAGTGCCCATGGTGATCACCGCATACAGGTTCATCCACGGCGGCAACATGCGCTTGAAACACTGCGGCAGGATGATCGAACGGAAAATCTGCCCGCGGGTGAACGCCAGGGAACGTGCGGCTTCCCACTGGGTGCTAGGGATCGAGGCAATGGCGCCACGGAAGATTTCCGCGACATTGGCACTCGCCGGCAAGGCCAGGCCGAGGGTGACCTTGACCCAATCCGGGAAGGAGACATAGGCACTGCCGATGTGGATCTCGAACGGGAACACATAGGTGGTGAAATAGATCAGCACCAGCCAAGGCGCATTACGGAAAATCTGCACCCAGATCCTCGCTGGCAAACGCAGAAGTCGCAGTGGCGATAGCGCCAACGCGCCGACCAACAGCCCCAGCAACGACCCCAGACCGATGGCGACGAGGCTGATCAGAATGTTCTGGCCAAAGCCCACCGCCAGCGCCGGCGACCATTGCAGCAAGGCCTTGAACACCGGGCTTTGCGGGGCGAAATACACCAGCCACAGTACGACGCAAACCAACAACAGCAGCTTGCCGACATGTCGGCGCGGCCAGGCGAGCGGCGCGCTGACGGACGATTCAATGGCCATAGCCGGGCATCCTCAGGCGCGCTTCAAGGTAGCGCCCCACGCAATTGACGATAAAACTCAGCAGGCCGAAAAAGCTCAGGATCAGAATCATCAGCTCCAGCACGTTGTCGCTTTGGGTCCAGATCATGATCGCCGCGTAAGTGATGTCCCCCACGGCAATGGCCGAGGCCACGGCGGTCATCTTCACCAGGTCGATCAGGTTGTTGATCAGCGATGGCAAAGCAAAACGCAGGGCCAACGGCAGCTGCACATTCCACAGCAGCTGACGGCTGCTGAACGCCAGTGAACTGGCCGCTTCCAGCGTCACGGTCGGCACCGCCTCGATGCCGGCGCGCAAGGCTTCGGCATGGAATGCGCCCTTGTGCAACGAAATCACGATCACCACCCAGGCGAACGGTGTCAGCGGGTTGGCCGCGCCGACGGCCTGAGTCAGCAACATGTTCAGCACCAGGAAGGCGCAATACAGCTGCACCAGCGTCGGCGTGTTGCGGGTGACCTCGACAAATACTCGTGCCGGTTTCGCCAGCCAGGGTTTTCCAGAGGTCAGCATCGCCGCCAACCCGACACCGGCCAGCAAGCTGCCGACAATGGTGAACAGGCAAAGCAGCACCGTGGTCAACGCACCCTGCTCCAGGGTTCCGCGCTGGTAGGCGTCCAGCAGAAAACCGTAGTTCAGGCCCAACCCGGCGGTCCAGTGGACGAAAAGCTCCAGCCAATGGCTCATGGTTCGCCCCGCAATTGCACGCAGGCGTGAGCGATGCGACGCCCGGCTTCGACAACGCTGTCGGTCGCCGTGGCGATGGACAGGCGAAACCACGGCGACAAGCCATAAGCGCTGCCCGCCACACCGGCCACGCCCTCTTCCAGCAAATACGCCACGACATCGGCGTCACTGTTAAGGCATACGCCGTCCGGACGATAACGCCCCAGCAACCCGGCGCAGCGAACAAACACGAAGAAGCCGCCTTGGGGTTCCAGCACTTCAAGACCGTCCACGTTGCGTAAGGCGCTCACCAGTAAATCCCGACGCTGCTGATAGGCCGATACCTGTTCTGGCAAGAAATCCAGACCACCCTCGAAGGCCGCAAACGCAGCAGCCTGTCCTACCGAAGAGGCTCCCGACGTGGATTGCGATTGCACGACGGCCATTGCCGTCGTCAGCACTTGCGGCCCGGCACCGAAACCGATGCGCCACCCGGTCATGGCGTACGTCTTCGACACACCGCCCACCAGCAGGCAGCGCGACTGCAAGTCCGGCGCGACGTTGAGCAGGCTCTGCGCCGGATGACCGTCAAAGCGGATATGTTCGTAGAGTTCATCCAGCAGAATCAGCACCTGCGGATGGCGACGCAGCACCTCGGCCAAGGCTTGCAGCTCGGCCGCGCTGTACACCGCGCCGCTGGGGTTGCCGGGGCCGTTGAGGATCAGCCAGCGAGTCCGCTCGCCGATGTGTTGCTGCAGCTGTTCTGCGGTGAGCTTGCAGCCCTGCGCCAGTGCGCACTCGATAAACACCGGATCGCCGCCATTGAAGCGCACGCTGTCCGGGAATGACGGCCAGTACGGCGTCGGCACCAGCACTTCATCGCCGTCGTCGAGGGTCGCGGCGAAGGCATTGAAAATGATCTGCTTCGCCCCGTTGGCAATCACGATCGATTCCAGCGGATAGTCCAGACGGTTTTCCTGCTGGAGTTTGCGTTGCACCGCGACACGCAAGGCTTTTACTCCCGGCGTCGGGGTGTACTTGGTGGCACCGGCGGCGATGGCGGCATAAGCGGCCTGCTTGATGTGTTCGGGGGTGTCGAAATCCGGCTCGCCGGTGGTCAGGTCGAGGATGTCGCGACCGGCATCACGCAACGCCGTGGCTTGGGATTTCGCGGCGGCATTGGCCGACAGCGAGACGCGCTGAACGCGTTTGGACAGACGAAGCGTCATGACGGAACCACCTCCAATACCTTGCCCGGATTGAGCAGGTTTTTCGGGTCCAGCGCCTGCTTGATGCGGCGCATCAGGTCCAGCTCCACCGGGCTTTTGTAGCGCCCGAGCATGTCCCGTTTGCGCTGGCCGATGCCGTGTTCCGCGCTGATCGAACCGCCGTGGGCATGGGCGCTGTCGTGCACCAGCAAACTCAACGCCGCGTAATGGGCCATGTGCGCCTCGGCAGTCGAATCAAGCGGATGAGCAACGTTGTAGTGCAGGTTGCCGTCGCCCAAATGGCCGAACGTGAAATGGCGGACACCGGGAAAATTCGCCTGCAACAACGCATCGGTCTGGGCGACAAACGCCACGACCTGGGAAATCGGTACTGAAATATCGTGCTTCATGTTGCGACCGGCGCGCTTCTGCGCCTCGCTCATGTTTTCCCGCAGCAGCCACAGGGCTTCGCTTTGGGCCAGGCTTTCGGCGATCAACGCATCGACCAGCAACTCGCGCACGAAGGCCTCCCCCAGCACTTCTTCAAAGGCTTGGCGGGCATGGGCTTCGCTGTGGTTGTCGGACAGTTCCAACAGCGCAAACCAAGGCTGCACGGCGCCGAGAAAGGGTTGCGGACCTTCGGGAAATTGCTCGCGCAGCAGCGCGAGGCAGTCGGCACTGAGCAGTTCGAACGCGGTGAGGCTGGCACCGAAACCGGCGCGGGCATGGGACAGCAATTGCACTGCCTGGTCCAGGGAGTCGAAGGCCAAGAGTGCCGTCGCCTGAGCCTTGGGCAGCGGGAAGAGTTTCAAGGTCGCGGCGGTGATGATGCCGAGGGTGCCTTCACTGCCGATGAACAGGTCGCGCAGGTCGTAACCGGTGTTGTCCTTGCGCAAGCCGCGCAGGCCATTCCAGATTTCACCCTCGGCGGTGACCACTTCCAGGCCCAGGGTCAGCTCACGGGTATTGCCATAACGCAGCACCGCGGTGCCACCGGCATTGGTGCCCAGATTGCCGCCGATGGTGCAACTGCCTTCGGCGCCCAGACTCAGGGGAAACAGCCGGCCGGCGTCGCGCGCAACGTCCTGGACGGTTTGCAGAATGCAGCCCGCTTCGACGGTCAGGGTGTCGTTGTCGGTGTCCACCACCCGCACACGATTCAGCCGATCGAGCAGCAACAACACCGCTCGGCCGCTGGCATCCGGGGTCGCGCCGCCCATCAACCCGGTGTTGCCGCCCTGCACCACCACCGGCGTATCACTGGCCACGCACGCGCGAACCACGGCCGCGACTTCCTCGGTGTTCGCCGGATGCACCGCAGCGATGACCTGCCCGACATAACGGCCCTGTTTGTCGGTCAGGTAAGGCGCGGCTTCTTCACTGCTCTGCACATGACTGGGGCCGAGCAGTTGCTGCAACGCAACAAACAACGGCGAACTCATGGTTGCGACGCCAGGGGTGTCGCGTTGCGGTACTGCTCATGCAGATCACGCAATGCCTTGGACGGCGTCATGCCGGTGCGCTCGCCCAATTCGATCAGCCAGCCGCTGCGGTGCCAGTCGCGCACGATGGCGTCCAGTTTTGCCTGGGTATCGCGCTCACCTTTGCGCAGCCAGATCACCGAGTTCGACGGGATCAAATCACCCGGCAGCGGGATTTCATAATCAGCCCACTCGGCATCGCTCAACAACGCGTGCATGGTCGGACTGACATGCACCGCCGCCACGCAACCATTGCCGCGCAGCGACAACAACGATTCGGATTGGCTGCGGAACGCCTTGATCTCGGCGCCGTAGGTTTCCTGCAACGGTTTGATGAAGTTGCTGCCCTGGGACACGCACACCGGCTTGCCCTTGAGATCAGCCCATTGAGTCACGTCAGCGCCTTTGCGAATCAACGCGGCGCCGCCGACTTCTTCATAAGGCGTGGGTACGTAATCGAGAATCTCGCCGCGCTCTTCGGTGAACTGCATATTGGCGATTAGGATGTCGACCTTGCCCTGTTGCAGGAACTGCACGCGGTTGGGCGCCAGTACCGAAACGGTCTTCGCTTCGACGCCCAAAGCCTTGGCGATGCCCTTGGCCAGTTCAACGTTATAGCCCAAGTGTTCGCCAGTCTTCGGGTCGATGGTGCCGAATGGCGGACCACTGAGAATCACCCCGACACTGATGGCGTGGCGTTGCTCGATCTTGTCCAGCGTAGCATCGGCCTGGGCAAGGCTGGCGCCTAACGCGGCGGACCAGGCGAGGCAAAGCGTGGTCAGGGTTCTGACGGAAAAATATCGGTTCATGCACGACTACCTTGAACGACCGCCCGGCAAAAGGACGGTCTGTTGAAAACGATGAGGTGGAGAACCGGGGTCAGGCGCCGTTGGCCTGGAACTGTTTCTGCAGTTCCACCAGGGCGGGTGACGCGGGGGTGATGTGGTTGCGGGTCTGGGCCTCAATCAACCAGCCGCTGCGGTGCAGCTCCTTGACGATCGGGTCGAGCTTGGCCTGGGTATCGCTTTCTCCGGGGCGGGTCCAGATCACCGACGGCGCGGGGTTGAGTTCCGGCGTAAGCGCGCGATAGCCCTGCCATTCGGCGGTGCCGGCGAGCAGCGGATTGATCAGCGTGGCGTCATGCACGGCCGCGACGCAATTGTTGCCGCGCAGCGCCAGCAGGGATTCCGAGGAACTCTTGAAGGCTTTGATCTCGACGCCCAACTCGGTGAGCGGCTTGATGTAGCTGCTGCCCTGGGAGGTGCAGACCGGTTGGTTTTTCAGGTCTTCCCAACGGGTGATTTTGCTGTCCTTCAACACCGCTGCGGTTCCGCCTACGCGGTAGAACGGCGTCGGCACAAACCCGAGGATCTCGCCGCGTTCGGCGGTCCACTCCATGTTGGCAATCAGCAAATCGACTTTGCCCTGCTGCAAAAACTGCACGCGGTTGGCGGGCAATACCGGCACCAGCTGCACTTCGGCGCCCAGTTGCCGTCCCAGCTCCTGAGCGAGGTCAACATTCAAACCGCGCGGCTTTTGGGTCGTTGGATCAATCCCGCCAAACGGGCCGCCGGACAGCAATACACCGACCACCAGCACATGCCGTTGTTCGATCTTGTCCAGGGTTGCATCAGCCTGGGCACCGGTGCTGGCAACCAGCGAGATCAAGGCGCCCAGCATCACAGGCAACAATTGTTTTACGGCTGAGCACTTTTGCGGCATGGATCTTCCCCTGATGATTGATCGGCGTACCCCGACCTGATGTGGAGGCATCCTAGGTACAGCGTTGAAGTAACGGAAATTCAAATATCTAATATCGTTATAACTTCCCGTATTCACACCGAAGGCGTATTTCCATAAAGCCCGAATTTACTGGCACTCAAGATCTACCAAAGAAAAAAATCAGCAAAAATACATAAATAATCGTAATGTTTATGTTTTCAGCCTTGATATAAAAACAGCCCCGGAAATGCCCATGTCGACCTCACCCACCCTCGATCTCGAATTACTGCGCACCTTCATTGCCGTGGTTGATCACCACAGTTTTGCCGAGGCCGGCGCGCAACTGGCCCGCACGCAATCGTCGGTCACCCAACACATGCAACGCCTGGAACAGCAAGTGGGGGTGAGCCTGTTCGAAAAGCGCGGACGGCAAAAGCAACTCACCGAACCCGGCTTGCAGTTGCTGCGTCATGCCCGGCAGATGCTGTCGCTCAACGACGAGGCGCTGAACTCGCTGCGTGAAAGCAGCTTGAGTGGTGTGTTGCGCATCGGTTCGCCCCACGATATTGCCGACACCATCCTGCCGCCGATCCTCAGCCACATCGCCCGCTCGGCACCACGCTTGCGCCTGGAGATCGATGTCGGGCGCAGCCCGTTTCTGATGGACGACTTGCACCGGGGCAAGGTCGACATGGTGATTTCCACCCGCCAGGACTCGAGCCTGGAAGGCTTCGCCTTACGCACTTCGCCGGTGTGGTGGATCTGCTCGGCGCGGTACATTCACAACCCCGGCGAACCGCTGCCACTGATCCTCGTGGATGAACCAAGCATCTACCGGCGCTATGCCCTGGAAGCACTGGAACGCGCCAACATCAGTTGGCGCCAGGCGTACCTGGCGTCGAATCTGATTGGCATCAAGGCCGCGACCCGCGCGGGTCTGGGTGTCACCCCCAGAAGCATGGAGATGCTCGGTCCAGACATGCGCGTGCTGGGTGAAAATGACGGATTGCCGCGACTGCCGGACGTGACCTACTACCTGTGGATCAGGCCCAACACCGCGAACTTGATTGCCCGAAAGGCCTATGACTTGATTCGTGCGAGCCAGGGGTTGTCCTTTTCCTGACGTGAGCGGCTCCGCGGATTCAAGCCCTGGCCATTTCAGAGTTTGGCGATCGAGACCTCCGTGGATTTGACGAAGGCAATCACCTCGCTCCCCACTTTCAACTCCAGATCGCGCACTGAACGGGTGGTAATCACCGAGGTGACGATGCCGGAGGCGGTTTGCACATCGATTTCGGAGACCACTTCGCCTGTCACAATTTCCTTGATGACACCCTTGAATTGGTTGCGGACGTTGATCGCTTTGATGGTCATGATGAGGCTTCCTGTCTGATGTCGAATACATCCGCACGGATGTGCAGGCCTTCAAAATGAACCTCACGAACAAATATTAAAAGGAATAAATATCGATTTGCTTATTCCTATATCGAATATAAAGTCCGCCCCAGCATTTACCACAACGCCACGGTATAGCTGGCGATCACGCGGTTCTCATCCAGGTCATTACCGAAGTTCGAGCGCACCGACGCGTTGCGCCATTTGAGGCCGAGCCCTTTCAACGAACCGTCCTGCACCACGTAAGCGATATCGGTGTTGCGCTCCCATTCCTTGCCTTCACCCGGCGCAGTGCGTTGCACATTGTCGCCAGAGATGTAGCGCGTCATGAAGGTCAACCCCGGCACACCGAGTGCGGCAAAGTTGAAGTCGTAGCGCGCTTGCCAGGAATGTTCGTCGATGTTGGCGAAGTCACCGATTTGCACGAAGTTGACCAGGTACGGATCGCTGCGCCCGATATACGGAAACGGATCGTCGCCGCTCATGCGCTGATAGCCAAAGCCCAGCGCATGACCGCCCAGGCTGTAGGTGAACAACGCACCGAAGGCCTGGTTATCGATATCTCGAAAGTTGCCGTCTTCGGTGCTGCGCGCATAGCGTACGTCGCTCTTGAGCGACTGGCCGGAGCCCAGGTCCAGCGCGTGCACAAGCCCGAGGTAATTTTGCTGGTAGATGTTTTCCAGCTTGCCGTAGCGGTATTGGGTCGTCAGGTTCGGCAACCATTGATAGTCCACCCCGGCAAACTGGAACTTGTCACTCTGCCCGCCGATGCGGTTGGCGGTCATGTCTTGATAGTCGGTGGAGTCGACAAAATTGATCTGCGTGAGCTGACCGGCCGTGAGCTTCAAACGATCGATTTCCTGCACATTCACCAGGCCACCCTTGAACGTTCCCGGCAGCAGGCGGGTATCGTTGGAATTCACCACCGGGTCCTTGAAAAACGGCTGCGATGAAATTCAGGGCCACTTTTTCAGCAGAGCGGTCAGCGCAGAGGAAATCAGTCTGTTACTGCGTACGCCCCGGTTCCCGCAACCAAGCCGTATTGCGAGCCCTGACTCGGCAAGGCGAAAACGCCATGTAAAACGCCCAAGCAGTCCAATGCCCGGGCATTAATACTGCGCAGAGCCCATCCCCAACTTTTCAACAGCGAAATCGTGACGTTGCCGATCGGCGCCAGCGCAGCATAAAGGACTTCCGAAGTTGGCGAGCAGTTGAGCGCGCTACCGCCCGTCGAATGAGGGCCAGCCCGCATTATCGGCGCGGATACCGCGGCTACGCTTCACTGGCAAGTGCTACATCTACCTACGCCCCGCAGTTCTGAGCGTGACCATCGAACTCAAACAGTTCCGAATGGAGCAAAGAGCTATGCGTCCCTTCAAGTTGATCGCTTTCCTTCCCGTTGCGATTGTCGGCACCTTGCTGGCATCGGCACCCGTGTTTGCGGAGCAAGTTACCGGCACGCTGGGTACGCCCAGTGCCACCATCAGTATCAGCGGTGCGCAACTGCCCCCACCCGATCCGAAGTTTGGCGGCGTCATTCAGGACGACGCCTTGCATTCCAAACCGTGGTGGGCTCCACGCGTGGTTCCGCCGAAAGGGGCGCCCAACGTGCTGTTGATCATCACCGACGACGCCGGCTTTGGCGTGCCCAGCACCTTCGGTGGCGTCATTCCGACACCGACAATGGATCGCATCGCGCAGCAAGGGCTGCGCTTCAACCGGACCTTCTCCACGGCGCTGTGCTCGCCGACTCGGGCCGCGCTGATCACCGGGCGCAATCACCACTCGGCGGGCTTCGGTGTGATCTCGGAGCAGTCGACCGGCTTCCCGGGCTACAACAGCATCATCGACCGGGACAAGGCGACTATCGGGCGCATCCTGCGTGACAACGGCTACTCCACCTCCTGGTTCGGCAAGGACCACAACACACCAGTCTTCGCTGCCAGCCAGGCCGGGCCATTCGATCAATGGCCAACCGGCATGGGCTTTGAGTACTTTTACGGCTTCGTCGGTGGCGATTCCAATCAATGGGAGCCAAACCTGTTCCGCAATACGACCCAAATCTATCCGTTCCTTGGCAAGTCGCCCGGCACCTGGAACCTGGTCACGGCCATGGCCGATGACGCGATCGACTGGATGACACGCATCCATCAGATCGACCCCAACAAACCGTTTTTCATCAAGTACGCGCCCGGCGCCACGCACGCGCCGCACCACCCCACCAAGGAGTGGGTCGACAAAATCAGCCAGATGAAGCTCTTCGACGAGGGGTGGAACAAAGTGCGCGAGCGCATCTTCGAAAACCAGAAGCGCCTGGGGGTGGTGCCGAAAGATGCCCAGTTGCCACCGTGGCCGAAAGAGGTGCTGAAGGAGTGGGACCAACTGACGGCCGAGGAGCAGAAGCTCTATATCCGTCAAGTTGAGGTCTTCGCCGCCTATGTCGCCTACAGCGACAGTGAGATCGGCCGCGTCGTCCAGGCAGTCGAGGATCTGGGCAAGCTCGACAATACGTTGATCATCTATATCAACGGCGACAACGGCACCAGTGCCGAGGGGGGACCACTTGGCACCCCCAACGAAGTCGCCTTTTTCAACGGCATCAGTGTGCCGGTTGCGGAACAAATGAAGTACTACGACGTGTGGGGCACCGATAAAACCTATAACCACATGTCGGCCGGCTGGTCCTGGACCTTCGACACACCGTTTTCCTGGTTCAAGCAAAATGCCTCACAGCTCGGCGGCATCAATCAGAACATGGCGGTGTCATGGCCGGCGCGGATCAAGGACAAGGGCGGCCTGCGCGAGCAGTTCGTGCATGTGATTGATGTGGTGCCAACGATCCTTGAGGCGGCCGGCATCCAAGCGCCCGACACGGTGGATGGCATCCAGCAGAAACCGATCGAAGGGACGAGCTTTGCCTACACCTTCGACGCGAAGAATGCCAAGGTGCCGTCGCAGCACACGACGCAATACTTCGAAATGATGGGCCAGTGGGCCCTGTACAAGGACGGCTGGTTTCTGAGCACGAAGGTCAATCGTGCGCCGTGGGAAGCCTTTGGCCCGGCCAACACGGATCCGTTGAACAACCAGGTGCTTGAGCTCTTCAACCTGAACACCGACTTCAACCAGACCGATAACCTCGCGGCCGCGAACCAGGAGAAGGTCAAAGAGATGAAGCAGATGTTCATCGCCGAGGCCAAGAAGTACCAGGTTTTGCCGCTGGACGCCTCCGTGGGTGCGCGCATCATTGCGCCGCGCCCAAACATCACCGCCGGACGCACGGAGTTCGTCTATACGAAGCCGATGACCGGATTGCCGCAGGGCGACTCGCCGCTGTTGCTAAACACCTCCTACACGATCAGCGCCGACATTGAAGTACCGCAGGGTGGTGCCGAGGGCATGATCCTTACGTCTGGAGGACGGTTCTCGGGGTATGGTTTCTACCTGCTGAAGGGTAAACCGGTGTTCTTGTGGAACCTGATTGATCTGCAACGCGTGAAGTGGGAAAGCACTGAGGCGCTACCGCCGGGCCGGCACACGATTGAGTTTGACTTCAAGTACGAAGGGATTGGTGTGGGCACGCTCGAGTTCAACGACTTCAGCGGCCTCGCCCAGCCCGGCACTGGCACGTTAAAGGTGGATAACAAGGTGGTCGCCACACAACGTATGGAGCGCACGCTGCCGATGATCCTGCAGTGGGACGAGGCGTTCGACATCGGTTCCGACACACTGACCGGCGTGAACGATGCGGACTACCAGCCGCCGTTCCCACTGACGGCCAAACTCAACCAGCTGACGATCAAGGTCAATCGCCCGCAGTTGTCACCCGAGGACATCAAGAAGTTGCAGGCTGCGATGGAGGAGAAGGCAAAGCAGGATTGAGCCCGCGTCGGGTGTGAGGAGCGCAGACGGTGCCTGCCTGGGCGCAGATTTCACCCGTGGTCAAAGGGTTAGCAATAGTCACAACCTACAGAAACCAAGGGGAGCGCAAATGCTTAACAGGAAACGGCGATTGGGCATCGCTTTAGTCGCAGTCGGGATAGTGTCTGCCGGCCTGGCTTTTGCGGCGTACCAGCACATTCGCGGTCCGTCGCCTTTGACCCTCGGTGTTGGGGAAAATGGCCCCGTGGGTATGGTCTGGCTGCCTGCGGGTGAATTTTTGATGGGCAGCGATCATAAGCAGGCGCGACCCAACGAGGGGCCGGCTCACAAGGTTCGACTCGACGGCTATTGGATCGACCGCTACGACGTCACCAATGCTGATTTCGCCCGTTTCATTTCTGAAACGCATTACATCACCACCGCAGAACGCAAACCCGAATGGGAAGACCTGAAGGTACAACTTCCGCCGGGTACTCCAGAGCCGGACGACAGTGTCATGGTACCTGGGGCATTGGTTTTCGTAGGCACAGACAGACCAATCCCTCTGAATGACTTCAGTCAGTGGTGGGCATTTGTCCAGGGGGCCGACTGGCGCCACCCGTTGGGCCCCGACAGTACAATCGAGGGCAAGGAAACCCATCCAGTTGTTCAGGTTTCACGCGAGGATGCACAGGCGTATGCAGCATGGGCTCATAAGCGCCTGCTGACCGAAGCTGAATGGGAATACGCCGCCAGAGGCGGACTGGAACAAGCGAACTATGCGTGGGGGAATGATTTTTCGCCTGGTGGAGAAAAGATGGCAAACACCTGGGATGAGATACAACCCTTTCCCGTTACCGGGTCCAGCAATAAATTCAAGATAGGCACCAAACCGGTAGGCAGTTACAGACCTAACGCCTATGGGCTATACGACATGTCCGGGAACGTTTGGCAGTGGGTCGCCGATTGGTACCGTGCTGATGCGTTTAAAGTTGGACTGAAACTGAATTCGACAGGCGAAGTAGCGGTTAACCCGGTGGGGCCAGCTGAGAGCTACGACCCAGAACTCGGAGTAACGGCCAACGCACCACAGCGCGTGATTCGAGGGGGCTCTTTTCTGTGTAGCGACAGCTATTGCACGAGCTTTCGAACCAGTGCCAGGCAAGGTGCGGATCCTATGAATTCCATGTCCCATCTCGGCTTTCGCTTGGCGATGAGTAATGACCAATGGGAAAAGAACCAGACTCAGCTACGCGCTGCGCCAGGACACTGATATGAACTTCAGCTGGGTCACCCTCAGGCTCGGGACATGCCGGTGGATCAGACAAAAACCTTGTCCGGCGATCGAACCTCGGACTAGTTCGGCAATGTCAGGATTCATGCGCTCACGGGCAACATGACCTGATGTTTCTGAAGTTGTATTGACGACAAATACGACTTAATCCAAGGAGCACAAAGCACCATGAACATGTCCCGAAAATTGCTCGTCGGTGCCGCTCTGACCGGGGTTCTACTCGGCGGTTGCACGTCGAAAGTCACCGAGCGTGAGCAGTACTCCGGTTACCTGTCCAAATACAACAACCTTCAAGAAATTTCCACCCCCAGCGGCGGCACGGCGATGCGTTGGGTGAGCCCGTCGTGGAACCCGAATGCGTATGACACGGTGGTGTTCAACCGGCTGGAACTCTATCCGGCACCTAAGCCCAATGAGCGGGTCAACCAGCAGACACTTGACGATATCCAGAACTACATGACCACAAAGGCCAAAGGAGTGCTAGGCCAGAAATACCGGCTGGTATCCACTACGGACGCAGCACCGGCCGGCTCTAAACCCTTGATTCTCCGAGCGGCCATCACCGGGGTAACAGCTTCGAACGAAGGCATGAAGTGGTATGAAATAGTTCCGGTCGCTGCCGTGGTCGGGGCGACACAAGCAGCCACCGGTCACCGGGACCAAGACACTAACTTGTTCATCGAAGCCGAGTTTATTGACGCAAACACCAATCAAACCGTTGCCAAGGTGGTGCGCAAGGTGTTCGGCACCCAGCTTTCGAATGAAAGCGAGAAAATCACCACCCAGGACTTCAAGGCCGCAATCGACAAATTGAATGCCGACCTGTGGGCATTCATCCGCAGTTGAGCCCTGCATACAACCGCCAACACCCGTTGGCGGTTGAAAAAACCTCAACCGGAGGGCAGCTGACATGTCGGCTCATTCATCGCTTAGATACGAAAAATTTCAAATGCCATTACTCTGCGCCGCCCTCCTCACCAGCGTGCTCGCGCTGAGCGCTTGCGCGACGGTTGACGCCCAGACGACTGCTTACGTTGGGGTTGAACATCCTGCACCGACTCTGGCCAGCGAGGTCCAGGTATTACGGGTAGAACCCACCCGGCCCAACGTACGGCTGGGTGAGATCCTGATCGATGCCAGTGTCGATCCAGCGCCGCCCATCACACAAGTTGAACAGAAACTGCGTGAACAGGCCGCCACACTGGGTGCAGACGCAGTCGTCGTCGTTTATGACCACATTCAGCCAGTGGCTGCGTACGTTTCCGGGCCGCTATGGAACCGGGACATAGAAACGATTCAGGGACGAAAACTCAAAGGCATTGCCATCCGATATCAATAATGAGGTGCACAGAAATGAAAACAATCTTGTCTTGGATGACGCTTACGTTGGTGGCTGTGCTGATCAGTGCCTGCTCCACCGTGGGATCAACCGATGGTGGTGCCGGTGAAATCGAGATTCGCTCAGGGAAGATCGAGCAGATATCGCTGACGCAGATGCAGACCAATCACGACAGTGGCGTCGGCGCTGTTCTCGGTGGCCTTGGCGGTCTCGGTATCGGTAGCCTGATCGGTCGTGGCACCGGACGCGACGTCGCCATGGTTGCGGGCGCTCTCGCTGGCGCTGTCGGCGGCAATTACGTGGAGAAGAAAAAATACGACCAACCGATAGAAGCGCAACAGATCATCGTGCGGGTCAAAAGTGGTGTGCTGGTATTGGTTACCCAGCCGATCAATCCATCCCTCGGTAAAGGCATGAATGTTTACATCCAAGGCTCAGGTAATGACGCTCGAGTGGTACCGCAAGGCGGTTAAAGCTCACTTAGGTCTTCGGTACTACTCCGACCAAAAATGCTTTCAACTGACTCGCGATTCGAAGGCGACGCGAGCCTTTCTCACGACGGCAGGAATTCCAAGGTGATTCGATGCGCATTTTTCTCTTATGAGCCATATAGCTATCGGACTCATCGCCTTCGTCGCTATCTTCGGCGGCGCCCTTGTTGGCATCTTTGCTGCGAGGGCTTTGCCCGAGCATCACCTCAGCAATGAGTCGCGCAATGCGATCTCCGTTTCAGCGGCGATTGTCGGAGGATGCCCGCGTTAAGCTGCGCAATTACGCGAAGGCGAAAATGCAGGAGTTGTTCCCGGCCATGGGAGAACCGTCACAGTCAACCGAAGCGACTGTCGGGATGATGGAGGCGACACAAGAATCGATTCTATTGCTTGTTCCGACTGATCCGAGACAGCGCTGGCTGCGCTCGCAGGCGCTCACACTTTCAGACGATGTTTTACAGGCGCGCTGGCTGCTGGCGGAACAGCGTGCCAGCACCATTCCGGTACCGTTCCTGATCCTGATCCTGCTGATCTTTTGGCTTAGTTTGGTATTCGCCAGCTTCGGTTTGTTCGCACCTCGCAACGCCACGACTATCGCCGTTTTCTGCCTCTGTTCGGTTGCAGTTTCTGGAGGTATCACAATGATTCTGGAGCTGGACTCGCCCTTCTCCGGCCTGGTTCATGTCTCCGGTGAGCCGATGCGCCAAGCGCTGGCCGAGATCATCCGTTGATCAACTAGTCGAGAGAAGGTCGGTCAGCACATAAAATTCGCCTAGCCGAAGACCTCGTCATCCCCGGAACAGAGACACTCGAATATCTCCTTTCATCGGTGACTGCATGACCGGTTTTCAGGAAAAGCAGGAACACTCTCCAGGATAGTTTGCTCTGTTGCTCTGCGGCGGCTATGGGTCCGATTGCTGCCCTTCGCCACAGACGGCAATCGGCAATCGGCAATCGGCCCCGAACTTACCATCAGTGCCCCGGTCTCGCTTGGGACTCTTCAAAATGATGCCGTAACAATGGCACCCCTCGCTAATAGCCAGCGTAGACACCTACTCGCCCATAAAACCCCTCTTGAAAAACGCGATAAATAGCTAGCTATTTGTTGATGAAAGTCTGAAGTATTCATTTGAACTTTCAGATTCTTTCACCCCGCCGCCTATGCCTAACATCGGCCCCACAGCGAACTAGCCACGGCAGCGCTAAGTGGGACCCATCAGGCAGAGACCCGGCTCAACAATCCTCTGCCGTTGCTGGCCCTTGATCGCCGACTGGCTTTGTCGAAGTGCTTTTGCAACAGGCCTAAGGATTTTTGAGGATAACCGATGAAGCTGGAAATTTTCCGCACGCTGTGGGGTTACACCGCCAGCAAGGCCCAGGCGCTTGAAGAGCTGCTGCAGGCGGGCTTTGATGGAATGGAAGCACGTCTGCCACTGGACGCCCGTGAACGGGCTGAGTTCGCTACCTTTCTCCAGGCCAATCGCCTGGGTTACATCAGCACAGTCTTCACGGCGTACGATGTGCTGCCGGAGCAGTCGGCGACCGCTGACGTTCACCTCAATGACCTTGATCAGAAACTTGCGTGGGCCGCCGAACTCGGCCCACGTTTCGTCAACGTGCTGGCGGGCAATGACCGTTGGTCCTTGCCACAACAAGTGGAGTTCTTCGGTCAGGCACTGGAGCTGGCGCGCAAGCACGGTCAGGTCTGCAGTTTCGAAACCCACCGCTCGCGTTCGCTGTTCAACCCCTGGGTGACCCTGGAGTTGATCCGGCAACTGCCCGATCTGTTGTTCACCAGTGACATCAGCCATTGGGTCGTGACCTGCGAGCGTCTGTTGAATGACCCGGCCGATGATCTGAGCGCTTTCATCGAGCGGGTTCACCATATCCAGGCACGGGTCGGTTACGACCAGGGCCCACAGGTTCCGCACCCGGCGGCTCCCGAATATGCAAAAGAACTGGCTTTCCATCAGCAGCACTGGGAAAGCATCTGGCGCTCGCAGCAAGCCCGCGGTTACCAGGTCAGCACCCTGACCCCGGAATTCGGCGCCGACGGCTACCTGCATCATTTGCCCTTCACCAATGTCCCGGTCGCCGACCTATGGTCATTGAACGTGTGGATGGGCCAGACCGAGCGCGAACACTTCGAGCGTTTCCACCACTCAAGCAATCCTTAGGGAGCCGATGCGTCATGCCTGACAATAAAAACAACAGCGCCAGCACTGACACACACAAAGCCAACTTCAATAGCATCCCGGTGGTCAACATCGCCGGTCTGTTCAGCTTCGAACTGGAACACCGCCTGGCCGTGGCCGAACATTTGGGGCGCGCCGCCAGTGAAGTCGGGTTTCTCTATATCACCGATCACGGTATCGACCCGCAACTGATCGCCAACCTGCGCAAGGCTGCCAAGGACTTTTTCGACCAGCCCTTCGACACCAAGATGCGGCACTACATCGGCACCTCGAAAACCCACAAGGGCTTTGTACCCGAAGGCGAAGAGGTCTATTCCAAAGGCAAGCCGGACCACAAGGAAGCCTTCGACGTCGGCTTCGAAGTCCCGGCCGATGACCCGCTGGTGCTGGCCAACACCCCGTTGCTAGGACCCAACGACTGGCCGCAGCTGGCGGGTTTCAAGGCGTCGGTGCAGGCCTACTATGAAGCGATCTTCGCCTTGGGCCGGCGCCTGTTCGGCGGCTTTGCCCTGACCCTGGGCCTGGAAGAAAACTATTTCGACAGCCTGGTCACTCGCCCGCCGTCAAAGCTGCGCCTGATCCACTACCCCTTCGACGGTGCCGCCCATGACGCACCGGGTCTTGGAGCCCATACTGATTATGAGTGCTTCACCATCCTCCTGGCCGACAAACCAGGCCTTGAGGTGATGAACAACCTTGGACAATGGATCGATGCACCACCGATTGCCGATGCCTTTGTGGTCAACATCGGCGACATGCTGGAAGTGATGACGGCAGGCGCATTCGTTGCCACTGCGCACCGGGTGCGGAGCGTGAAGGAGGAGCGTTATTCCTTTCCACTGTTTTATGCCTGCGACTATCACACCCAGATCAAACCGCTGCCCGGGTTCGCCCAGGGAGGTAACGACTACGAAGAAATCACGATCGGCGAACACATGTATGGCCAGGCACTGCAGACCTATCAGTATCTGCGCCAGAGGGTGGCCAATGGGGACGTTCAACTGCCAGGCAAGGCACGCAAGCCCGCCAGTTTCGGACATTTGAAAAATCAGGCTCAACCGTCCTGATTGAAGTTTTCAGTTACCCCTTACCTACGCCGGAGCCAGTAAAAAATGAAAAACAATAAAAAAAACCTGTTGAGCTTGGCTGTATTGGCAGCCGGTATGCTCGGTGCCTCGTTGAGCATGGCCGCATCAGACACGTTCAAGGTCGGCATGGAAGTCACCTACCCGCCCTTCGAGTCCTATGACAAGGACAAAAACGTGGTGGGCTCGGACCCGGAACTGGCAACGGCCCTGGCCAAGCACATGAACGCCAAGGTGGAGTTCATCGACACCAAGTTCCCGAGCCTGATCCTGGGCCTGAACTCCGCCAAATACGACGCGGTCATTTCCGGCATGTACATCACACCGGAGCGCCAGACTCAGGCCCAAACCATCGCCTATGCCAACACCGGTGCCGCAGTCATGGTGCCCAAGGGCAGCGAGATCAATGCGAAAAAACCTGAAGACCTGTGCGGCTTGAAACTGGGCCTGGAACAGGGCACCACCTGGGTCAAGGAATTCAAGAAGCTCTCCGATGAGTACTGCGTGCCGAACAACAAAGGCGCCATCACCGTCAGCGAGTACCCCTCGGCGCCCGAAGTGACCCAGGCCCTGTTGTCCAAAAACATTCAGGCCCAGGTTGAAATCGCTGGCGCTGCAAAAATGATCGCGGAAAAGACCAATGGCCGGGTAGTGATCACCACAGAACACCCGATCTATCAGCAAACCCTGGGTATCTTCGTCAAGAAAGGTAACGACGAAACATTCCAGGCCGTGCAAAAAGCCTTCGAGGAGACCAAAAAGAGCGGTGAATACGCCGCTATTCTTAAGAAATATGGCTTGGAAGAACCGACTGCCCACTAAGAACGTGTCCTTGTAGTCTGGTCATCTGCCGCCCCTGCACCGGGGCGGCAGATCGAGGTGCCCTATGCAATTCGATTGGTCGTATTTCTTCTCCCTGTTCTCCCTGCCGGACTTCTGGAAGGCCTGCATCACCGTGGTCCAGCTCAGTGCCCTGGCCTGGTTCCTCGGCATGCTGCTGGGTTTTGGCCTGGCCACGGCCAAGCTGTCCCAGTCGCCCTTACTGCGCATTCCCGCGGCGGTCTACATCTGGTTCTTCCGCAGCATCCCGTTGCTGGTGCTGGTGGTCTTCGTCTACAACTTGCCCCAATTGTTTCCCGGTAGCGGACCGATTCTGTCAAACCCCTTCTACTCTGGCTTGCTGGCCCTGGTGGTCACGGAAGCGGCTTACATGGCGGAGATCCACCGTGGTGGTCTGATCTCCGTGGCCAAGGGCCAGAAGGAAGCAGGCCGCGCGCTGGGTGTCGGCCTGTTCGGCATGCAGCGCTTGATCGTGATCCCCCAGGCTTTTCGTATCTCGCTGCCTACGCTGATCAATGAATACATCACGGTGGTCAAGCTGACGTCGTTGGTCTCGGTCATCTCCCTGACCGAAATCCTCACGGTCGGCCAACGCCTCTATGCCACCAACTTCCTGGTCATGGAAACCCTGGCGGCGGTGGGCGTGTACTACGTGCTGATCGTCACGGTGTTCGGCTTTTTCCTGCAGCGTCTGGAGCGCTACCTGGACCTGAACTTCCGCAAGCCGCATACACTCGATACCGCCGCCGTGGTCAAGCTCAAGGCCTGCGCCGAAGCCTTGCCCGACAATGCGCGTAAAGCCGCGGGCAGCAACGCGACGCCCATCCTGCAACTGAAGAACATCCAGAAGAGCTATGGCACGCACCAAGTGCTGATGGGTATCGATCTGAATGTCGAATACGGCCAGGTGATCTCGATCATTGGCCCATCCGGTTCCGGCAAAACTTCGCTGATCCGCACGGTCAACGGCCTGGAAAGCATCGATACAGGCGATATTCTGTTGTTCGGTGAAAAATTCATCGAAGCCTCGGACAAACCCAACAGCGCCCGTCTGCGCAAAGGCGTGCGGCACATTGGCATGGTGTTCCAGAACTTCAATCTGTTCCCGCACCGCACCCTTCTCGACAACGTCACGCTGGCGCCGCGTTACCACGGCATCCCGGGCGAGCTGAGCGAACACCGTGCTTATGCGCTGTTGGACAAGGTCGGCCTGCTCGCCCACGCCCACAAGTACCCGCACCAGCTCTCCGGCGGACAGCAACAGCGCGTGGCGATCGCTCGTGCTTTGGCCATGGAGCCGGACATCATGCTGTTCGACGAGCCTACGTCAGCGCTCGATCCAGAGCTGGTGGGCGATGTGCTGAACGTCATACGCGACCTTGCCAGTGAAGGCATGACCATGATTATCGTCACCCACGAAATGGACTTTGCCATGTCGATATCCGACAGGGTCGTCTTCATGGAGAACGGAAATATCCAACTGGATGCTGCACCTGAAACCATACGCTGCGATGCCGAAGGAGAGAGAGTGCGGCGCTTTATGGGAATCAGTACTCGATCGCCAAACCTGCCTATAACTGCGAATCATGCGTGAGCAGGGTGCTGCAGTAGGCAACCACTTTCTTTGAACTTCCTTCTTTCAGGAAAACACGCATGAATCTTGGAATAGCAGGACGCTGGGCGCTGGTGTGCGCGGCCAGCAAAGGCCTGGGTAAAGCCTGCGCACAGGCACTCGTCAGCGAAGGCGTGAACGTGGTGATCACCGCCCGAGGCGAACAGACGCTGAATGAAACAGCCCGTCAGCTCAGAGCGATAAATCCTGAAGTGACTGTCATCGCCGTAGCCGGAGACATTTCAACACCTGAGGGTCGCGCGGCAGCCCTCATGGCCCATGAGCATTTCGATATTTTGATCAACAACGCTGGAGGCCCTCCTCCCGGGGATTTCCGCGAATGGAACCGCGACGCCTGGCTCAAGGCGCTGGATACCAACATGCTCACCCCTATCGAGTTGATCAAGGCAACGGTAGACGGTATGGCGACCCGCGGATTTGGCCGAATCATCAACATCACGTCGAGTGCCGTGAAGTCCCCTATCGAAAGCCTGGGTCTTTCCAATGGCGCGCGCAGTGGTCTGACGGGATTTATCGCAGGGCTTGCCCGGCAAGAAAACATTGCCAGTCGGAATGTGACGATCAACAACCTGCAACCGGGCTCATTCGACACCGATCGACTGCGTGACAACCTGGTCGCTGCTGCCCAAGAGTTGGGGCAAGACAGTGAAGCATTCCTCGGCGATTGCCGTAGCGAAATTCCTGCTAAACGCTTCGGCTCACCCGAGGAGTTCGGCGCTCTGTGCGCTTTCGTTTGCAGCAGTCATGCAGGCTACCTGACGGGGCAGAACTTGTTGATTGATGGAGGGGCCATTCGCTCCAGCCAATAAAGACGGCAGGCACAAGTGGAGCGGATGGCATAGAGGCTTTCGCCATTCGCCTCCTGTGTACGACGTGGTGGATTGTGTATTCATGAACCTGAGCGCCTTCGCCCGCTGGTTCAGCCGGCTCTTCGAGTGCAATCCATCGTCCTGGAGAACTCAGCCCTCACCGATAACCGCAGGAAAGCCAACACCTCAGCTGTTCAATTTGAGATGCCCGGAATGCAGGCAGGGACGCCGATGGTACAAATCGGCGTAGACCTGAAACCGGCTCAGTCGTTGGCAGTATGCGCGGATGGCCTTGGCACTCCCTGAAATCTGACGTTAGTTGGAGCATCTATTTGTATAGTCGCGCTCTCATTAAACTTTTCACGGTTCGCGTCACTGAAGAACCCGCCACTTTTCCGGGTTTTAAATTGAAATTATTCAACGCTTGCAGACTGTTCCCCCAGCAACACTTATTTGACAAAAAGTTCGCTCAACACAACTCACCCGGCTCACAGCACTGTTAAAAGCATCATTTAATGGTTCATTCATTATTGGTATGGCTCTTGCTCTGACTATTTACGTATCCATGTTTGCCTGAACGATTAAATGCCACATACAGGCAACAGTTGATAACGGAAACACTTTTCCGTTTCGCTAAATAGCCAGGAGTTAGTCAATGGCCAATGTCCAAACCGCCACTGCACTGAATGTGCTCTGGCGTCAGGCACCGGGCGGCGAGTTGCTCGACTTGGGGCGGGTCTATCTCGGCCCTTTGTCGCAGTCGCGGTTGCACAGCACGCCCAAACGGTTACTGAGCCGCCGTGAAGCGGTGTTGCTCGGCGTCTTCGCGCTGGTGCTGCACGGCGCGGTGATCTACTGGGTCAACAGCACACCGACTCCGGCGCTGCCTATAGTGCCGCCGGAAATCCCGCCGATGACCATCGAGTTTTCTCAGCCAGCACCACCCGAGGTGGAACCCCCTCCCCCCGAGCCGATTCCACAGCCCGTTGTCGAACCACCACCGCCCGAGGAGGATGAACTGGCCGTCAAGCCACCCCCGCCCAAACCGATTCCCAAACCCAAACCCGTGGTCAAACCCGTGCCCAAACCGGTCGCCAAACCGGTGGAGCAACCGCCCGCGCCACCGGCGCCACCGCAACCGGTCGCCGCTCCGGCACCACCCGCACCCGCCGCGCCCAAACCGGTGACGCCGGCATCGGCCAACGCCGGTTACCTGCATAACCCGGCGCCGGAATATCCGTCGGTGGCCATGCGTCGTGGCTGGGAAGGCACGGTGCTGTTACGGGTGCATGTGTTGGCCAGCGGCAAACCCGGCGAAATACAGATCCAGAAAAGCAGCGGACGTGATCAGCTCGATGACGCCGCACTGACTGCGGTCAAGCGCTGGAGCTTCGTCCCGGCCAAACAGGGCGACGTGACCCAGGACGGTTGGGTCAGCGTGCCCATCGATTTCAAGATCCGATAACCCTCAATTGACAACCGCGGGCCACCTGACAGAAGGCGCATCGCTACACGACCTACGTTTTGTTGGAGAGCCTAAACCATGAACCTCATCGCTTCCCCTTTCGAATCCATCGAACACGCCGTCATCTGGCTGCTGATTGTCTTCTCTGTTGCGACGTGGGGCCTGGCCCTGCTCAAGGGTGTGCAATTCACGCGCCTGAAGACCCAGGATCGCCGGTTCCACAAACAGTTCTGGGCCGCCTCGAGCCTTGATTCTGCCGCGGAACTGGCCCACAACCAACCGGGTGCCGCCGCCCGAGTGGCACTGGCCGGTTACGCTGCGATCCAGGTGCCGGATGGCGCGCAAGCTACTGACCTGAGCCAGGCGATCAACCATCAGGACCGCCTCGAACGCGCCCTGCGCCAACAGATCGTGCGCGAGCGTCGCTCGTTGGAAACCGGTCTGGCGATTCTCGCCAGTATCGGCAGCACCTCGCCCTTCATCGGTCTGTTCGGCACGGTCTGGGGGATCATGTCGGCCTTGAAAGGCATCAGCGCGGCCGGTTCTGCAAGCCTTGAAACAGTGGCCGGCCCGATCGGTGCAGCGCTGGTCGCCACCGGCGTGGGGATCGCCGTCGCGGTGCCGGCGGTGCTGGTTTACAACTACTTTTTGCGTCGCCTGAAACTGACGGCGGCGGACCTGGACGACTTCGCCCACGACTTCTACAGCCTGGCGCAAAAGAACGCCTTCCGTGTGCTGCTGCATCCGGCGCAGAAAAAAACCGGCGCCACCGCGACCGGTCAGAAAGTGAAGGAGGCCTCCTGAAATGGCCTTCTCCACACAAGACAGCGATGAAGTGCTCAGCGAAATCAACGTCACGCCTTTGGTGGACGTCATGTTGGTGTTGCTGGTGGTATTCATCGTCACCGCGCCGCTGCTGACCAATTCGATCCCGATCAACCTGCCGAAGACCGAATCGGTGGCGCCGGTTGAACAGAAAGACCCGCTGGTGGTGAGCATCGACGACAAGGGCAAGCTGTTCATCAACAAGGACGAAATCCAGCCGAATCTGCTGGAATCCAACCTGAAGTCCGCCAAGGAAAAGAACGCCGATGTGCGCGTGCAACTGCAGGCGGACAACGGGGTGAACTACGGCGAAGTGGCTCGGGCCATGGCGTCGATCGAGCGCGCAGGGATTACCAAACTGTCGGTGATTACCGCGAAGTAACTGATGGCAGGCGCCCTGAGGTTTCAGGGCGCTGAATCTCCCGAACTTCTACTCATGGGGATCAAGATGCAACTGCTGACCTTACCGCCCTCTCCCGCCCTGGCCACTTCGATCCGCGCGACGGCGCAAGTCTTTGAGGACCCAAAATCCAAAGCCCTGCTCAAGCATCTGCAACAAGTAGCGCCCAGTGAAGCCAGCGTTTTGATCATTGGCGAAACCGGTACCGGAAAGGAACTGGTGGCCCGTCACATCCACAACCTCAGTCCGCGCAGCGCTCACCCGTTCATTGCCGTGAACTGTGGTGCCTTTTCCGAATCGCTGGTCGAGGCTGAACTGTTCGGCCACGAAAAAGGCGCGTTTACCGGTGCGATCACCGCCAAGGCCGGTTGGTTCGAAGAAGCCAACGGCGGCACGCTGTTTCTCGATGAAATCGGCGATCTGCCTATGCCGATTCAGGTCAAGCTGCTTCGGGTGCTGCAAGAGCGCGAAGTGGTGAGGCTGGGCTCACGCAAGAGCATCCCGATCAATGTACGGGTGCTGGCGGCAACCAACGTTCAACTGGAAAAAGCCATCAATGCAGGTCACTTTCGCGAGGACCTGTTTTACCGGCTGGACGTGGTCAATCTGCAGCTTCCGCCACTCAAAGAACGTCCCGGCGATATCGCTCCGCTGACTCGACACTTCATCGAGACCTACAGCCGCCGTCTCGGCTACGGGCCCATCACACTGAGCCGCAGCGCCGAACACAAACTGCTCAACTACAGCTGGCCGGGCAACATTCGCGAGCTGGAAAACGTCATTCATCACACGCTGCTGATCTGTTGCGATGGCGTCATTCAGAGTGAAGACCTTCGCCTGTCGACCTTACGCAGCGAAAGACAGGATGGAACCACCACTGTCGATCAATCGGCGGATGCGTTGCTGGATCGAGCTTTCCAGAGTCTGTTTCAGGTGCCACTCGGCAACGTCCATGAAGTGGTCGAACATGCCCTGTTACGCGCTGCGTATCGGTTTTGCCATCACAACCAGGTGCATACGGCCAATCTGCTGGGGCTCACTCGCAACGCCACTCGGACGTTGCTGATCAGCCAAGGCGAATTGAGGGTCAACAAACGTCGACCTGCGCCAGCCCCGCAGGATCCACGGGCCATTCAATTGTCTATCTGAGTGCGAAATGATCGTTCCCACGCTCTGCGTCACATCCAGAAGCGGAACGCGGAGCGTGGGAACGATCAGGCATCCGTTAGCCCGGCGAGTCGATTTGATCCAGCGCCCGGTTCACCGCGAGCTCGCCTAACATGATCACTTGCGCGATGCCCAGCAGGGAGTTGCGACTCGACCCCTCCATGTGGTCCGCCAGATCCATGGCCATGACATTGGCCGAGGCCAGTGACTCGCAAGCATGGGCCAGCAGGGTTTCGGTATCGAGCTCCGGGTTGACGATGAACATCGTGCCGGGTGTGCGCGGGGTGGCCTGAATGTAGGCAGCCGAATTGAGGTAGTGATTGAGGGCGCGGTCGACAGCCTCGTGGAGTTTTTTTGAATCGAGGGATTCGTAGGGGGAAACGTCGTCCGTTTCCGGAGGATTGGGCGTTGGTTTGAACATAGATGAAACTCCTAATTGAAATAAAGGAGCCTTCACCCTCGCTACCAAACGAAGGGTGGCGGCCATACGAAGGTTGGTAGACCGGCAATTAGGACCCGGCGCCCCCGAAGGAGCCCTGCGCATGGCCACCATAAAACCGAGACCTGAAAAAGGCCCACAAACGGTGGCGCTATGCGCCTAATTGCCGGGCTACCAAACCCGATCGCTGTGATTCAGCGACGGGGCAAACGATAGAGCCCAAGCCATAGGCGCACAAGCCGGCGGATTCTGGCGTAACTGTAGGCAAACACGCAAGGTTGTGTAGCTTTCAGGAAGTAAACCTGACGTCCCTTAAACAAGCAGGTTGAGTACAGCCGAGAGGCTTTGGTCGGCTGTCAGGCCGCCATCGCGAGCAAGCTCGCTCCCACAATGGATCAGGTACACCTTTAGCTTCTCACCACTCCACAGGTCGAGCGTTAGCTCGCCTCGCCAGCTTTTGATCTGCCCGCCCCTTCGGGAGGCCGAGTGGAGGTTCTGCGCAGTGGGCAACCCGGCTTGGATGCCGGGTTAGCCGCCCCCGGCCATGGATGGCCGATGGCGGCGGGCCCACGGAGCAGGACCGGAGCGAGGGCACGCCGAGCCTAGGCGAGGAGCCGGACGCTGGGGCGAGACCTTTTGGTTCCTTTTGGCTGGGCCGGCACTCCGGGCGTTTGCCAAAAGGGACTCGCTGTAAGAGCGAAACCATAAGTGGCCGTTACCGCAGAAATGGATATGTACTCAGTCAACAAAATACAGGTCGGCTGTCAGGCCGCCTCAATCGATCGTCCCCCCGCCACCGTAGGAACGATCAGACACCGGTGTCAGGCATTTACCTCCTCCAGCACCTCATCGAACTGACGATTCCACAACCGATAATATTGCCCGCCCAAACGCAGCAGGTCTTCGTGACTGCCGTCCTCGATCACCCGCCCATTGTCGAACACCAGAATCCGGTCAAGGTGCGCCACCGTCGACAGTCGATGCGCAACCACCACCACGGTTTTTCCGTCCATGATTTCGTCGAGTTTGTCCTGGATGAAACGCTCGGTGATCGAATCCAGGCTTGAGGTCGCCTCGTCCATCACCAGAATCGGGGCGTTCTTGAGCAGCACTCGCGCGATGGCAATACGTTGGCGCTGGCCACCGGACAGCTTGACGCCGCGCTCCCCGACCAGGGACTCGTAACCGTGTTCCATGCTGTCGATGAACTCACTGGCACCCGCGCGATGAATGGCCTCGGCCAGTTCCTCCTGAGAGGCATCCAGACGACCGTAGTGAATGTTCTCCCGGATGCTGCGATGGAACAGGCCGGGCTCCTGGGGAATCAGGCCAATCTGTTGGTGCAGGGAATGCTGGGTCACCTCTCGCACATTCATCCCGTCGATCAGCACTTCGCCCTGTTGCACGTCGTATAACCGCAACAGCAAATTGACCAGCGTGGACTTGCCAGAACCGGATGAGCCCACGAGCCCCACTTTCTGCCCCGCCGGGATCACGATATTCAGATGCTCGAAAATCGCCGGGCCCGAACCGTAGCTGAAACCGACATCGCGGAACTCGATATCACCTCGTTTGACCTGCAGCTTCTTCGCATGCGGGCGATCGATGACCTCATGCGGCCGAATCAGGGTGCGCACGCCGTTGGAAATATTGCCGGTGGCCTCGAAGAACTCCAGGAAACGTCGCGACAGGTTGCCCACGTCACTGATGATCAGCAGCGACAGGCTGGTCGACATGACGAACGCGGCGATATCGATGCGTTGCGTGCGCCACAGATAAAGCGCCAGCAGGAGCAGGCCCAGTTTGAGCACGACGCCGCAGCTGGTCTGAAACCAGCGAATCTTCTCCATGTAGCCGAGCGAGCGATAGGCCGCGGTCACTTCCTTGTCCAGAAAGGTGCCCAGGTAGTTGTGCTCGAAGGCGTGGCGGGCAAACAGCCGGATATTGGCCAGGTTGGACACGGCATCGACCACCTTGCCTGAACTGGTGCTTCGGGCGGCGGAGTACTGTTGCGCCAATGGGTGGCTGCGTCGGGCCAGCAAATAGCACACCGCGATGAACACCGCCGACCAGCCCGCCATGAACACCGCCAGCAAAGGTGAGGCCGTCCACAACAGCACCGTGGCCAAGCTCAGCGTCACGAGCAACGGGATGAGGTCGAACAACAGAATACTCAACGTCTGGTTGACGCCCAGTGCGATCTCGGACACCCGGTGCGCCAACGCGCCGGCAAATTCATTGCTGATGAATCGGTGAGAATGCCGTTGCAGGTAGGCGAACACCACATGCGTCACCGTGCGCCGCTGCAACGGCAATACGTGAATGTGGCACCCCGCAGCGGCACGCGTGAACAGGACTTCGCAGACAAGCAGCGTGCCGAACAGCGTCAACGGCCACTGCAGCACTTCGAAGGCCCGCTCGGCATCCAGCCCGTTACTGACCGTTCGGGTGATTTGTCCCAATCCCCAGGGAATGAGAATGGTGCAGATCACCGCCGCGATCTGCAGCAGCAGAATCGCCAGATACCACCCCTTGAAATTGCCCACAAAAAAACGCACGAACGCTGCGGGTCTTGCCGGCAGATGCTGGACTTCCCATTGGCCTTGCCGGCGCTCTCGTGGCGCGGCAGACGAAAAAAAAGAGCTCATTTAAGAATGTTTTCCTGGATGGCGCCTGTGGCCGCGCAGCTTCCAGGCAAGAATGGGCGCAGCAGCCGCCCGTTTAAAAGATGTGCTTGAAGCTCCCTGGCCCCCGCGCAGCGCTTTCCACGCCTGCGATCATCGGGCACGCCCGGCATACACCGCTGCGCCCGCCTGCGGCGAAAGCTTTCTGAACATCAGCCCCGACAAGGCGCAAACCACCCCGCCCATCACCATGACCAATGCCACGTCGCTTTCACCGACGCTGACATGACCGCGCAGTGACATGATCAGGCTCAACAACGCAGCCGCGATGCCCACCGACAGGCTCATGGTCAGCTGGATGGTCATGGCCGACAGGCTGCTGGCGCGGCTTGACTGCTCAGGCGGTACATCGGCGTAGGTCAACGCGCCGAGGGTGCTGAACTGCAGAGAACGAATGATGCCGCTGCCAAACAGCACCAGGACAACGATCCAGTAGGGCGTAGAAATATCGAATGCCGCACACGCGATGATCGTCAGCCCGGTGAACAGTGCATTGGCGGTCAAGGTGCGTCTGAAGCCGAACCGGCTGACAATCCGCACCGCCAGCAGCTTCATCAGGAAGGCACCGGCACCGCCGGCGAAACTCAACAGCCCGGCCTCCAGCGGATTGAGGCCAAAACACAGTTGGAACAAAAGCACCAACAGAAACGGCTGCGAAGCACTGCCGATTCGCATCAGATTACCGCCCCAGAAACTGGTGCCGAACGTGGGTATTTTCAGCAATGAAAGATCGATCAGTGGATGCGCGATTCGCTTGGCATGCCTGACATACAGCCCGGCACTGAGCAGACCGACTACGATCAACAGCAGCGCCCAATGGCGTTCCAGCAGACCGTGGCCGAACGCCTCGAAACCGAATACCAGACCGCCCAGGCCAACGCCGCTGAGCGTAAGGCCAAGCACATCGAGTGGCCGCCCGCGTACGCCGGGATAGTCAGGTATGTAGCGAAGCACCAGGATCAGACCCAGGATGCCGATGGGCACATTGATCAGAAAGATCCAGTGCCAGGACAACAGGGTGACGAGCAAACCGCCCAACGGCGGCCCCAGCACCGGTCCGATCAACGCCGGGATGGTCAGGTAGGACATGGCGCGCAACAGGTTTTCCCGTGCCGACCATCGAAGCAGGATCACCTGCCCCACCGGCACCATCATCGCCCCCGCGGCACCTTGCGCCATTCGCGCCAGTGACAGTTGCAACAGCGAACCGGAGCTGGCACAGCCCACCGACGCCAAGGTGAACAGCACGATAGCGCTGACAAACACCCGTCGCGGCCCGAACCGGTCCGCCGCCCAACCGCTGACCGGCACAAACAGCGCGACGGCCAATAGGTACAGCGACACGACCAGGTTCATGCGCACGCTGGGTTCGTCAAAATCCCGCGCCATTTGTGGCAATGCCGTGAGCACGGCCGTGGCGTCGATCAGCTCCATGAACAGCGCGCAACCGATAATCATCGGCACCCGGCGAAAGCTGCTCTCCTTAAGCTTCAACGCGCGGGTATCGGACGGACCGATGACCGCGCCCAGTTCAAGGTTGCCCATGTCAGAACAGTCCCGAGGTCGGTGGCGGCGTGCCTTTGAGTTGCCACGCGCCCACCGCTGCAGCTTTCCAGTGTCGAGGATTGTGATTGGCCACGGTGCGCGCGTTGCGCCAGTGACGGTCGAGGTTATGCGCGCGGCCGGTGGTGGAGGCGCCGCCAACGTCGAACAGCAGTTCCGCCGCCTTGAGCGCGGACTCTGCAGCGATGTATTGGGCCTGTGCGACATCGATCGCTGCCTGATCCACCGCTTGAGGATCGAGATCCGCCGCCCAGGCCCTGTCGATAGACTCCGCCGCGCGCAATACCACCGCTTCGGCGGTGAACGCACGGGCAGCGATGTCACCGACACTCAGCTCCACATACGGATCATCAACGGAACGCGTGGCCGTGCTGTGCTTGATCGGCCGCGCATGGTCGTTGGCAAACGCCACCGCATCGTTCAGCGAGTTACGCGCGATACCGGCCTGCACCGCCGCAAGAAACAGCTGCAAAAACGGAGTGACGATGGTGCGTTTGCCCTCCTCCACAGTCCGCGTGCGAATTTCATCGGCCTTGACCACCACATCATGCAAATGGGTGGTACCGCTCGCCGTCAGCCGCTGCCCCATGGCGTCGAAATCATCCAGCAACTCCAGCCCCTGTCGATCACGCGGCAGGATGAAGGATACCGGCTGATCATTTTCGTCCAGGGCAACCGCGCTGACCCAGTCGGCATACAAGGATCCGGTGCTGTAGTACTTGCTGCCGCTGGCACGATAATGCGCGCCGTCGCGCACGATGCGCGCACTGATCGAGCCGTTGGCCCCGCCGACCTCCCAACCGGCGTTGCCCAGCACGGCGCCCTTCAAGTAGCGCTCGAACCAGCGCTCACGCTCGCCCTCGGCGCCTTCGGCACGTGAAGCCAACAATCCCTCGACGAACCCGAAGCCGGGTCGTAACGCCTGGGCCACGTTGGAGTCCACCGACGCAATACGAATCAACAAGGCAATCACATCTTTGACTGAGCCGCCGGAACCGCCGTATCGAACGGGAATCCGGCAGGTAAAAAAACTCGCTTTTGCAATCTGTGCCACGGCATCGAAAGGCAACGACCGATCACGTTCACGCTGTGCGGCACCGGTGGCGATGTGCGGCAACAACTCGTCAGCGCGGGCGTTGAGTGCTTCGACCGAAATGATGGGTCGTTCGGGTACAGCGGACAACTGACTCATGACAATTCCTTGTGCAAGGTTCGAACTTAGATGGCGATTTTCCACAGGCGGGCTTCGTCAAACAGCAACACCGCGCTTTCCGGTTCTATCGGCGGCACCACCAGCGTGGCCCCGGCACCGGGCAGACGTGGCACGGCGCCTAGCAGGCGACGGGTGTATTCATGTTGCGGGTTCTGGAACAGCGTCTCGACCGCTGCGCTTTCCACGACCTTGCCGTGCCGCATCACCAGCACCTCGTCGCTGACGTGGCGGATCACCCCCAGGTCATGGGAGATGAACAGGTACGCCAGACCCAGTTCGGCCTGCAGGTCCGCCAGCAGATCCAGCACCTGCGCCTGCACCGAGACGTCCAGTGCCGAGACGGGCTCGTCGCAGATGATGACTTTCGGATTGCTGGCAATTGCACGGGCGATGGCCACGCGTTGGCGTTGCCCGCCCGACAACTGCAACGGCCTGCGTGTCACCAGCTCTGCCGGCAGGCGCACCTGATGCAACAGTTGAGCGATGCGCGCCGGTTGTTGCTCGGCGGCGATACCGGCGACATCGAGTGCGTCAGCCAGCACCTGCCCGACGCTCCAGCGCGGATCGAAGGAGCTCAGCGGGTCCTGGTAGATGACACTGATATCGCGCCGATACACCCGGCGCGCCTTCTCCTCGACCCGGCCACTGCCGACACCCGCCCAGGCCCAGTCAAGGAAGGTCACGTCACCGGCATCCGGTTCCAGCAGACCGAGGACGATCCGCGCCACAGTGGTCTTGCCCGAACCGGACTCGCCGACAATGCCCAGCGTGCGCCCGGCCCGAAGTTCGAAGCTGACATCGTCGACCACTTGCCGCGATCGCTGATCGGGCCCGACGTAACGCTTGCCCAGCCGTGACGCCTTTAACAACACCGGCGAGTCGACGCCGGGACGTCGCTGCACCGGGCCCGTATTGCGCTCTGGCGACAGACGTGTGCCACGGACATGTTCGGCGGGCACCGCATCGAGCAGCGAACGGGTGTAGGCATGACGCGGATCGCGCAAGACTTGCTCCATCGGTCCTTGCTCCACCACCTCGCCATGACGCAGTACCAGCACTTCATCCGCCAGTTGCGCCACCACCGCCAGGTCATGGCTGATGATCAGCAGAGAATCGCCACGGGCCTTGATGTCTTGCAGCACTTCGAGAATCTGCGCCTGCACCGTGGCATCCAGCGCGGTGGTGGGTTCATCGGCGATGACCAGGCCGGGGGTCAGTGCCAGAGCACTGGCGATCAGTGCGCGCTGACGAAGTCCGCCCGAGAGTTGATCGGGGCGTTGTCGGGCGCGCAGTCGCGGTTCAGGTACGCCGACCTTTTCCAGCAGTTCGATGACCCGTTCTGCACGGCTGCGACGATCACCCCAACGATGGGTCTCGAGGACCTCGAGAATTTCCTTGCCCACCGGGCGCAGCGGATCGAGCGACACCAGCGCATCCTGCAACACAAAACCGATGCCCTTGCCCCGCAACTCACGCCAGCCACGCTCGGACAGACTCAACAAATCGTGCCCGTCATAACTCAAGTTGCGGGCCGTCACTCGCGCACCGGCGCCCGCCAGACCGATCAGACTGCGAGCGGTGACACTTTTGCCTGAGCCAGACTCACCGACCAGCGCCAGGGTCTTGCCCGGCTCCAGTACAAACGACAGATTGCGCACCACAGACTGGCCGTCGAACTCGATGCTCAGGTCCTCGACGATCAAACGTTTATCGCTCATGACAGGCGGCCCTCCAGGCGTTGTTGCAGGTAACGGCCGGCGACCGTGGTTGAGAGTGTGGTCAGAACGATGAACAGCCCCGGGAAGAACGTCAGCCACCAGGCATTGGCGATGAAGTCCCGACCCATCGACAGCATCGTCCCCCACTCCGGCGCGGGTGGACGTGCGCCCAATCCCAGAAAACTCAGGGCCGAGGCCCAGACAATCGCCTGGCCCACGCCCATGGTCAGGGTCACGATCAGCGGACGCATGGCGTTGGGTAACAGCTGCCGGGCGATGATCCGCAACGGTGGATGTCCCAATGCCCTGGCGGCTTCGATGTAGCCCGCATTGCGCACCGCCAGCACCTGGCCGCGGACCATGCGTGCGTACCCGGGCGCCCCGCCCAAACCGGTGGCGACGATCAGTGGGCCGATGCCACTGCCGAAGATCGCCACGAACAGCAACGCCAGAATCAGGCTGGGGAACGCAAACAGCACTTCCAGAAACCAGCCGACACCGCGGTCGATGCGTGCACCGCCTAACCCGCCCAGCAAACCCAGAACGATCGCGATGCTCATGGCCAGCGCGGTGGCCGCCAACCCGATAAACAAAGACTGGCGAGTGCCGTAAATCACCCGAGAGAAGATGTCGCGCCCGGATTGATCGGTGCCGAACCAATGCGCCCACCCCGGCGCCTGGAACGCATCATGTGGAACGATCGCCAGTGGATCGCTATGGGCAAACAACTGCGGCACCAGTGCCGCGACAATCAGAAACAGCAGGAACGTGACGGCCAACAGTGGACCCGGCCGAACTTTCCACGCCGTGCGCTGGACCCGAAGCGTGGCCAGCGGTGCCTCAAGAGTAAGTTCGCTCATGCCGGATTCCCCTGTTGGCGAGGGTCGATCCACAGGTACAGCAGATCGACAAGAATGTTGGCCAGTACATACCCGGCCGCGACCACCAGACTGATGCCGATGGTCAACGGCAAGTCCTGGGCCTGCACGGCCTGGAATAACTGACGCCCCAAGCCCTTGCGGGAAAAGATCACTTCAATCACCACGGCGCCGCTGATCAGCGCCCCGATCGCCCAGCCCGACAGGGAAATCCCCGGCAGCACGGCATGGCGCAACGCATGTTTGAAGCGCACCGCAAAATCGCTCAGGCCTCGGGTCCGGGCGGTCAGCACGAACGGTTGATCGAGGGTCAATTCAAGTGATTCGCGGGTCACCTGAGCGATGAATCCCGCCAGCGGAATGGCCAGCGCCACCGAGGGCAATACCAACGTTCGCCAGCCATCGCTGCCGGCGGGCGGAAATAGCCGCAGACCGAAGGCGAACACCGCCAACAGCAAGATTCCGAGCCAGAAGTGCGGTAACGCAGCAGCCAGAGTCTCTGCCAGCGAAGCCAGGCTGCCCACCCAGCGTCGACGGCCCGCCGTCAGCACCGTCAACGCCAACACCAGCACCCACGCCAGCACCAATGAGGTGAAGGTCAGTTCCAGCGTCGGCCAGGACTGTTCGGCAAGTACCTTGGTCACAGGCAAATGCTGGGAATAGGAAATGCCCAGATCCCCCTGGACCAGCCGCCCCAGGTACAGCGCGTACTGCACGGCCAGCGGTTTGTCGAGGCCATATTCGCGAGTGGCCTCGGCGATGGTTTCCGCCGTCGGGTTGCCGCTCGGGCCACCGAGAATTGCCAGCACCGGATCGCCGGGCATCAGTCGCAAGGCAAAGAACGTCAGCGTGGCGACCGCCCACAGCACCAGAATGCCGCCGGCAAGCCGCCACAGCGCGCGTCGCCCCAGCTGTGCAAAACGCTCGCGTTGTGGATTGGGTAATTGATTGGAACGTGTCGAGCTACTCATTTGTTCACCCATGCGTCATAGAGGTAAGTCACCGCCAACGAAGGGTCCAGGCGGACGCCCTGAGTGGTTTTGTAGATGCCCAGCCGCGTGCTCTGCGGGTAAGTGGTCAGTTGCAGGTATTGCTGCGAGGCCACTTGCTGGGCCTTGTAATAAAGGGCCCGGCGCTGCTCCGCATCCTGCGTGGTCAGTGCTTGCTGGATAAGCCCGTCGAAGGCCGGCTCGCTGAACCCGGCGGTGTTCTGGTGATAACCCCCTACCCCGGCCGGGCGAATGAACTCGGAGCTGAAAATGATCCGCAGCACATCGGCGGTGTTGGTGTTCCAGTAGCCCAGGCGAATGTCGTAATCCCAGTCCGCCTGGCGCTTGGTCGCCTGCACATCGCTCATCTGCTCGACGATCAACTCAAAACCGGCCTGGCGGGTAGTGGCCTGGACCTGCTCCCACAACGTGTATTCCGACGGTGGCGTGCGATTGCCCATGACCACGTGGACCTGCAAACGCTTGCCGTCCCTGGTCCGATAACCTTCGCTGTCGCGCTGCGTCCAGCCTGCCGCGTCAAGCAGTCGCGCCGCTTTGGCAGGGTCGTAATCCTGAGCCTTCTGGAAGTCCGGACTGTAGAAACGCGTCGCCGGGCTGAGCGGTCCGCCAGCACGGGGGAACTCGTTGAAGTAAACGCTTTTCAGCGCACCCTCGATGTCCGCGCTGCGCACGAAGGCTTCACGTACGTTCAGATCATTGAACGGCGCACGGGTAATGTTCAGCGTGCCGTTGGTGGGGTTGCCCGGACGCTGGGCAATGATCAATGTCAGGTCCGGATTGCGTCGGGCTGCTTCATGGGATTCCGGTGGCAATGTCTCGATCACGTCCACTTCGCCCGCCTGCAACGAGGCAAACCGCACCGAAGGCTCCTGAATGAACTTCCAGACGATGCGCTCCAGCCACGCCGGTCCTTGATGTTTGGCCGTGGGTGGCGCCGAGTTGTAATCAGGATTGCGCACCAGTTCAACGTGGCTTTGGCGATCCCAACGGACGACCTTGAAAGGCCCGGTGCCCACCGGGCTTTCACAGTTCACATCACGCGGCCGGAGCAGCGCCGTGGGTGACTCGATGCCGAGAAACCCTTGGGCCAAGACCTCCAGAAACGCCGCATAGGGCGTGGCCAGGTGAACCACGGCGGTGTGTTCATCGAGCACATCGGCGCTGCGGTATTGGCGGATATAACCGCCTGCCGTACTGGACTGGGTTTTTGGATTGGCCATGTGATCGAGGTTGGCCTTGACCGCAGCGGCGTTAAACGGCGTTCCGTCGGTGAATCGCACGTCATCGCGAAGGTGGAAGGTGTAGCTCAGACCGTCGGCGGATACTTCCCAGCGTTTGGCCAGCCATGGACCTATCCGGCCCTCCGCGTCCATCGACACCAGCGAATCGAGATACTGTTGCGCGATAAACACTTGGGGCATGTCCCCTGCTACATGAGGATCCAGGCACGTCGGCTCGCGGTCCGTGGCGTAGACCAGCGTGCCACCGCTGACCGGCTGATCGCTGCGCGCGACGGTCGAAGTGTCCTGGCCGCAACCGGCCAACAAGCCGCAGATCGCGGCGATTCCAATCATTGGATTGTGCTTGAGCAGCGATCTGGATCGCGTGCCGTGAGGGCGCAACTGCTGGGGAAGTTCTCGCATGGGTCCTGATATGCCTTGAGTCCGGGAACAAGGTCATTGCACAAGGCATGCCGGGTTTTTCAGCCAATAAAACCGGGGGATTCAGCGATTGAGTGAGGGTGACAAGGGAGCAAATTGTTCAGGTGGTGTTGGTGGGGCAACAGTGGGATCAACCTGGGATTATTTGTGGCTGTGTTGGCCCCATCGCGAGCAAGCTCGCTCCCACATTTAATCTCCAGTGAACACAAAATCTGTGAACGACCGAGATCCCTGTGGGAGCGAGCTTGCTCGCGATGGGCCAGCACACATTATGCAAAACGCAGCGGACTCGCCGGTGAGCGCAACGCCGCCGGATCACGATAACGAGCGCCGAAGTGGTCGTTCGGCAGCCGTGCCTGCCCGGCGCCGAACAGCCGCTCGCGCAAGGTCTCACCATCGTTGTAAGACTCGCGAAAACGCCCTCGCCGGCGCAGTTCGGGTATCACCAGTTCGATGAAATCACGGGCAGTTTCGAAGGACAGGTACTGCCGCAAGTTGATGCCGTCAATGCCGTCCTCATCCAGCCATTTTTCAATTTCATCCGCGACCACGCTCGGTGTGCCGGCGACAAAAAAGCGCTCACGATTAAACCCTCCAAACTGTGCCAACACCGTTCCCACGGTCGACTCCGGTTTATACCGCTGCAAACTTTGCCAGCCTTTGACCTCGCGACGGATCAGATTGCCAATCAGTTCATCGCGCGGATAGGCCGTCAGATCGACCGCTGACTGCGCATGCGCCAGCGACGCTTCGACGCTCATCAGTTTGCGATAGCTGTCGAGCTTGGTGCTGACCTCTTCATCGGTACGACCGACGATCACCCCGGCCATGACGATGAACTTCAACCCGGCGGGATCACGGCCGTGGGCGATTGCCTTTTGGCGCATGGCCTGAATGTTCTCGCGCACGCTGCGGGTGTCTGCCCCTCCTGTGAAAACCACTTCGGCATGGCGACCGGCAAATTCGATGCCGGCTGGCGAGCCGGTGGCCTGAAACAATACCGGCGTGCGTTGTCGGGACGGCTGGCAGAGGTGCGGCCCGGCAACTTTGAAATGCTCGCCGACATGTTCGATGTAACGCACCTTTTCCGGGTCAGTGTAGATGCGCTGCTCACGGTCCTGAATCACCGCATCGTCGTCCCAGGAGCCTTCCCACAGCTTGTAAAGCACGTCCAGGTACTCATCGGCAATTTCATAGCGATGGTCGTGGACCACTTCGGTGTCGTGCCCGAAGTTACGCGCGGCATTGGGCAGATAGGAGGTGACGATGTTCCAGCCCACCCGGCCCTTGGTCAGGTGATCGAGGGTGCTCATGCGGCGGGCGAAGGCGAACGGCGGCTCGTAAGTGGTGGAAAACGTCGCACCAAACCCAAGGTTGCGCGTGACCGCCGCCATCGCCGGAATCACCAGCAGCGGATCGTTGCTGGGAATCTGCATCGCTTCGCGCAGCGACGTTTCCGGTCCGTCGCGGAATCGATCGTAGGTGCCGATGACATCGGCGAGAAAGACGCCATCGAATGTCCCGTACTCCAGCAACTGGGCCAGCTCGGTCCAGTAATCGAGGTCATTGAAGCGGTGCCGGTTGTTCTCGGGATGCACCCACAGGCCGTGCACGATATGGCTCACGCAATTCATTTCGAACAGATTGACGTGTAACTGCTTGCTCATCGATGAGCACTCCTGAGTGTTCGAATTGGGGAATGGCATTCAACAAGGCGCGGGTGTACGGGTGGCGCGGCTGATCGAACACCTGGCGCACGGGGCCCGACTCGACGATCCCGCCGTCTTTCATCACCAGCACGTGATCGCTGACGCTGTTGATCACCCCCAGATCATGGGAAATGAACAGGCACGCCAGGCCCAGACGGCGTTTGAGATCGGACAGCAGTTCGAGAATCTGTGCCTGCACCGAAACGTCCAGCGCCGACACCGGTTCATCGCAGACCAACACGTGCGGTTTCGGTGCCAATGCACGGGCAATAGCGACACGCTGACGCTGGCCGCCGGACAACTCGATCGGTCGGCGTATCAGAAAGCTTTCGTCGAGCCGGACCAGCCTCAACAACGCAACGGCCCGTTCACGACGCGTGCCTTGATCGGCATGGCTCGTCGCGTCCAGCGCTTCATACAGGACGCGCTCCACGGTGTAGCGCGGATCGAAGGAACTCAGCGGGTCTTGAAACACCACTTGAATGCGTTGGCGCTCCTCGCGTTTCTCACGACTGTTGAGGCTCGACCAGGCTCGGCCACGCAGCAGCACGTCGCCGCTGTCAGGGGTTTCCAGCCCCAGCAGCATGCGCGTCAGGGTGGTTTTGCCCGAGCCGGACTCACCGACGATGCCCAGGGTTTGTCCCCCACGCAGTTCGAAGGACGCTTGCGCCACGGCCGTGCGCACTTTGCCGTCCGGCCCTTTGAACGCCTTGCGCAGCTGTTGCGCCTGAACCACCAGCGGCCGGTCAATACTGATCGTTTGTGAGGTTTCACTGCGCCGCACATGCACCGAGCGTGCGGCCATCAGCAGCGACTGCGTGTACGGGTGCTGAGGATCGTGCAGTACCGCATCCGCCGAACCCTGTTCGACGATGACGCCGTTGTGCATCACCGCGATCCTGTCGGCCAAACGCGCCACCACAGCCAGGTCATGGCTTACCACCAACATTGCCGTGTCGCTGCGGCGCAGAGACTCAAGCAACCGCAGCACCTGATCCTGCACCGTGGCATCCAGTGCCGTGGTCGGTTCGTCAGCAATCAACAGGTCCGGTGCGCAGGCAATCGCCGAGGCAATCAACGCCCGTTGGCGCAAACCGCCGGAGAGTTGATGAGGGTATTGCCTGGCCCGCAACTCGGGCTCCGGAACGCCGACCGAGCGCAACAGCTCCAGCACCTTGAGCTGGCGTTGTTTTTTTGTGAGGTGTTCATGCAAGCGCAACGGCTCTTCGATTTCATCGCCCACCCGGCGCAACGGATCGAGGGAACCCAAGGCGTCTTGCATGACGAAGCCGATGCGCGCTCCACGAATGCGACGCCACGCGCGTTCGTCGAACGTGCGCAGGTCCAGCCCGTCAAAGTGCAATCGCTGCGCCTGAAGACTGGCACCCTGCCCGGTCAAACCCGCCAGGGTGCGCGAAGTCACGCTTTTGCCGGAACCGGATTCGCCCACCAGCGCCAGGCATTCGCCGCGATGGAGAGTGAAGGAAATGCCGCCGATCACCGGTTGTGCCTGACCGGCAAAGTGCACGCGCAGGTCCTGGACGTCGATCAGCGCGGGACCTTTTTCGAATTGGCTCATGTGCGCTTTCCTTCGCTGCGACGCAACAGCTCACGCCCCAGCGCGGTGATGGAAATCACCGTCAAGGTCACCGCCAGACCCGGCCAGGCCACCAGCCACCAACCATTGGCGAGGTAGTTGCGCCCCGCCGATAGCATCGCGCCCCATTCAGGAGAAGGCGGCGGCGCGCCAAAGCCTAGAAAACTCAAGGCCGCCCCGGCGGTGATGTTGCCGCCGATGCCGATGGTGGCCAGGACCAGAATCGGTTTGATCGCGTTAGGCAACACGTGGCGAAAGATAACGGCCGCTCGGTGAATGCCCAGGGTCGTGGCCGCTTCGACGTAAGGGGCCGAGCGAACGACCAGCGTCTGGGCTCGCACCATCCGCGCAAAACGCGGTACTCCGGCCACGCCCACCGCGACCACCGCGTTGAACAGTCCCTCGCCCCAGAACGTGATGATCACCAGGGCCAACAGCAGATCGGGAAAGGCCAACAGCACGTCCACCAAGCGCATGATCGTTGCATCGACAAGTCGCGGCCCCAGCCCTGCCAACAGACCCAGGGCGACACCGAACACCAGCGCGATGGCGGTCGCCGCCAACCCCATCAACAAGGAAGGTCTGACGCCATGAATCAGCCGCGTATACAAATCGCGGCCGTTCTCGTCGGTGCCCAGCCAATGGGTGCCACCGGGAGGCTGAAACGCGTGGCGTGCACTGGCTTCCAACGGATCGCCCGGTGCCAGCAGACCGGGTACCAACGCGGCGATGATCAGCAGCATCAGAAACACCCCGGCCAGCAGCAATCCGGGGCGCAACCGCCAGACTCGCGGCGCGGCACCCAAGGCCAGCGCGGGCAGGTTGCTCAGTAAAGTCTTGTTCGCGACAGTCATCTTTTTTCTCCTTCTAACAGCCAGCCAAACCGCGAAACCCTGTGGGAGCGAGCTTGCTCGCGATGGCGTCGTGTCAGGCGACATCGTATTGCTTGTACCGCCGCCATCGCGAGCAAGCTCGCTCCCACAGGGTTCGCGGTGTCCGCATGTCCGGGGGCGCCCGGCGTTACGGCGCCGGGTTGGGAATGCGCGAGTGAATCGCGTTGATGCGCCCGAGCAATTCGGCGTTGAGCGTCAGCGCCAGGCTGTCGAGGTTTTCCTTGAGCTGATCGAGCCGTGTCGCGCCCGATAGCGCACTGCTGACAAACGGACGACTGGTGACAAAGGCCAGCGCCAGCTGTACCGGCGACAGGTCGTATTCCCGGGCCAACTCCACATAGGCGGTGACCGCTCGTGTCGCCTCTTCACCGTCGTAGCGAGAGAACCGACGGTAGACCGAAGCCAGTCGCGAGCCTTCCGGCAAGGCGCCATTGAGGTATTTGCCGCTGAGCACACCAAAGGCAATCGGTGAGTACGCCAGCAAGCCGACTTGCTCTCGGTGGCTGAACTCGGCCAGACCCACTTCGAACTGACGGTTGAGCAGGCTGTAAGGGTTCTGGATGCTGACGATGCGCGGCAGCTTAAGACGCTCCGACTGCTTGATGAATTCCGCCGTGCCCCACGCGGTTTCGTTGGAGATGCCGATATGGCGAATCTTGCCGGCCGTTACCAGCTCGGCCAGTACCGAGAGCGTCTCCTCGATGGCGACGCTCTGCTCGCCTTCGACCCAGGGGTATTCGGCGCGACCGAAAAAGTTGGTGCTGCGGTCCGGCCAGTGCAACTGGTAGAGGTCGATGTAATCGGTCTGCAACCGGTCCAGGCTGCCCTCCAGCGCCGCAATGATGTTCTTGCGGTCATGCCGGGTTTCGCCGTTGCGAATGTGCGTCTGCTGGGCCGAGCGTGGCGGGCCGATGATTTTGCTGGTGAGGACGATGTCCTGGCGACGCCCGCTTTTAGCCAGCCAGGAGCCGATGAAACGCTCGGTGCTGCCCCACGTATCGGCATGGGTCGGCGTCGGGTACATCTCGGCGGTGTCGACCAGATTCACCCCGCGTGACAGCGCGTAGTCGAGCTGTTGATGGGCATCGGCCTCGCTGTTCTGATGGCCCCAGGTCATGGTGCCGAGACCGATCAGGCTGACGTCGATATCGGTTTTGCCTAGCTTGCGGTATTGCATGGTGATGATCCTTGAGCGTTGAAGTTGAACGTAGAAGGGTTGATCAGGCACTTTCGCGCTGAGCGGCATAACGACTGGTCACCGTCGGCAAGCCCAAGTGACCGCGCAAGGTGGTTGAGGTGTATTCGTGGCGGAACACTCCGCGCTTGCGCAGCAACGGCACGACTTCGTCGACGAAGATCTCGACGCCCGACGGGAACATGTCCGGCATGATGTTGAAGCCGTCGGCAGCACCGGCCAGGAACCAGTGCTCCAGGGTGCCGGCGACTTGTTCCGGGGTGCCGACGACCAGGCGGTGGCCGACGAGGATGCGTTGCGACAGTTGGCGCACGCTGAGGTTTTCCCGGCGGGCGAGATTGAGTTGGGCCTCCAGGAAGCCATGGGAACCGGCCTCGAAACTCTCCACCGGGCCGATGCGATGCCAGGGCAGCGGGCCATCCAGATCGAGTTCGCTGGCCGGGATACCAATACGCCTTGCCACCTGATCGATCAGGCCGCCGTCGCCATTGAAACCATTGAGCTGATCGAAACGGGCCTGGGCTTCCGCCTCGGTGCTGCCGATCACCGTGGACAGGCCCGGCATGATTTTCAAATGCTGCGGATTGCGGCCCCACTGCCGGGCACGGTTTTTCATTTCCTGATAGAACGCCAGGCCGTCTTCAAGGGTGGTCTGGGTGGTGAAAATTGCATCGGCGTAGCGCGAGCCCAGGGCTTTGCCGCCCTCGGATGAACCGGCCTGCACCAACACCGGATGCCCTTGAGGACTGCGCGGCACATTGAGCGGGCCCTTGACCGAAAAATGCTCGCCGACGTGATCGACCTCATGCACCTTCGACGGGTCGGCAAAACGTCCGCTGACGCGGTCACCGATGATCGCGTCGTCCTCCCAGCTGTCCCACAGCTTGCGCACCACATCGACGAACTCATCGGCCCTGCCGTAGCGATCGACATGCAGTGGCGCGCCACGCAAACCGAAGTTCTGCGCCGCCGCGTCACCGGCATTGGTCACCACATTCCAGGCCGCGCGGCCACCGCTGAGGTAGTCCACCGACGCGAGGCGCCGGGCCAGGTTGTAGGGATCGTTATAAGTGCTCGACGCCGTGGCGATCACACCAATGTGCTGGGTCGCCAGCGCCACCGCTGTCAGCAAGACCGTAGGTTCCAGTCGCCCGGCCGGCGAGCTGGAAACGTCACCCGCCAGGGCCGGACCGTCAGCGAGGAAGATCGCGTCCAAGGTGCCGCGCTCGGAAATACGCGCGATGTTGCGGTAATACTCCACGTCGAGGTAAGCATCAGCCGCCACTTCACCGACGCGCCACGCCGCTGAGTGCGCGCCGAAGCCCAGGATGTTCATGCCGATGCTCATTTGCTTCTGCGACGCGCTCATGGCGTTTGCTCCTCGGTGGTTTGGGGGGTGGTTTCCAGGGTGGCGCTGGCGTCTTTTTCAGCCTTGTCTTTGGCCAGTCGCTCGGCCCACGCCTCACTCGGTGTGACGTCGTTCAAGTAGAAATCGCCTAGCGCCCGCTCGCGCAAAATCGCCGGGTTGTGCGAAGACACGGTGCGGGCGTTGCGCCAGTGACGGTCAAGGTGACGCGGCGTGCTGGTGGCCGAAGCCCCGCCGACTTCAAACAGCAACGTGGTGGCTTGCAGCACCAGATCGATTGCGACCTGCTGGCCCTGATAGGCCTTGATCTCGGCCGCGGCGTAAAGCGCAGCATCGGCCGTGCCGGCCTGATGGGCTTGCCAGACTTCCTCGACCCCCGCCGACACGCGATCCACCACGGCTTCGGCGGCGAACGAAAGGCTGGACAGTCGACCGACGACGCGCTGGACCAAAGGGTCATGCCCGGGAATGGATTGCCCAGGCACGCCGAAAGTCCGCGTGCGACCTTTGACGAACGCCACCGCATCACGCAGTACGGCTCGGGAAATACCGGCGAGGGTCGCCAGATGCACCAGTTGATAGAACGCCGTGATGTAGCTCTGGCCATGCCCTTCGGCCGTCTTGAAGCGGCGAATCACCTGGTCGTCGCTGATAAGTACGTTGTCGAAGCGCGTGGTGCCGCTGCCGGTCAAGCGTTGGCCGAAACCGTCCCAATCGTCGAGGCGTGTCACGCCGGCTGCCGTGGTGGAAATCACCACACTGACATGGTCGTCGCCATCGGCAGTGGAAGCGGCGATCCAGTCGGCGTAAAGGGTGCCGGTGCAGTAATACTTCTCGCCGTCGACGCGCCAGTCGTCACCCTCCTTTCTCAGAGTCACGCTGTTACGGGTTTCGCCAGTACGCTCGGCCATCGCCGCCCCGAACAACTCGCCGGCCACCACCCTTGGAAACCAACGCTGGCGTTGCTCGTCTTCGCTGTCATTGAGGCGACCTTCGACGAAGCCGAAATGCGCCCGCAGGATTTGTGGCAGATTCGAATCGGCTTCGCCCAGCAACGTCAGCAAACGAAACAGCTGCGGCATCGTCGCCCCGATGCCGCCAAACGCGCGCGGCACACGCAGGGCGCCGAACCCGGCAGTGCGCAGCCAGTCGACGGCTTCGTAAGGCAGCTCGCGACGTTCTTCGCGCTGCAGCGTTCCGGCGGCGATTCGGTCGAACACCGGCTGAAAACGGCTGAGCAGTTCATTGTCCGTGGGCACGCCACTGGCGTCGTGCTGGTCCTGATCCACGAGAGAAGCGTTGATTGCGTTCATGGGAATTTCCTTGAATTACGAGGTTTCATGACTCGACCACGCGGGGGTCGAGAAAACTGTTCAACAGGTCGACAATCAGATTCACCAGCACGTAGATCAACGCCACCAGCAACGTGATGCCCAGTACCAGCGGGATATCCTTGTTGGTGGTGGCTTCGATCATCAGTCGCCCAAGGCCCTGCCGGGCGAACAGGGTTTCGGTAATCACCGCACCGCCGAGCAGGCTGGCAAAAATGAAACCGGAGAGCGTCACCAGCGGAATCAGCGCGTGGGGCAGCGCATGCCGCAGGCGCACACCGGCTTCCGACATCCCGCGTGCACGGGCCATGCTGATGAAGGGCAGCTCAAGCACATCCTCCAGTTCCTGGCGCAGCACCTGGGTCAGCACCGCTATGACCGGAAGCGCCAGCGTCAGTGTCGGCAAGACCATGGTTTTCCAGCCTTGGGAGCCGGCCGGCGGGAGCAGATGAAACTGAAAAGAGAAGATCAGCAGCAGGACGATGCCCAGCACAAAGCTCGGAACCGATGTCAGTACCAATTCGGAACCCGACGACAGTGAACGGATCCAGCGCGCGCGATGCGCGGTCAGCAAGGCCAGGAGCAACGCCGCCAGAACCGCCAGCACCGCGGCGCACGCAGCCAGTTGCAACGTGGCGCCGATCTGCTGGGAAATCGCCTTCACCACCGGGATTCGCAACCGGTACGAATTGCCGAGATCGCCCTCGGCCAGACGTCCGAGATAGCGTCCGTATTGCACGATCAAGGGCTGATCGAGACCGTATTCGGCGCGCACCTGTGCCAGCACTTGAGGCGTCGGCAATGCATCGGGGCCGCCGAGGATGGCCAGCGCGGTATCACCGGCAGTGACGTTTAGCGTCACGAAAGACAGGGTCGCCGCGCCCCACAACACCAGGGCGCCGGCCAGCAGGCGCCAGACAATACGCTTGAGGATTTTCATTTCGACTCCTTGCTGTCGAGCCAGACCGAGGTAAAGAACGGCGTGTTGTGCGAGGTGTCGTAGACGATGCCTTTGACACGTTGCCGGTGAGCGCTCAGCGAATAGTTCTCGTAGAGCGGCACCGCCGGAACCAATTCGGTCAGACGTTGCTGGACCTTGCGGTAAAGACCTTGCAACTGCCCCGAGTCAGTGGTGTGGCGGGCCTGGCCCAGCCAGTCATCAAGCTGCGCATCACGCAAGCGCGCGGTGTTTTGCCCGATGCGTTGGGGCGAGATGATTTCGCCGCTGTGATAAAGAATGTAGAGACCGTCCGGCGTATTGGTGTGCCAAACGCCGGAGCCCACCGCCTGAAAAAGATTGGCGCTACGTCGCTCGGCCAGTTGCAAAGGTGGCACCTGCGCAATACGCAACTCGAAGCCAAGCTTCTTGACGTCCGACTGAATGGCGACGGTGTCGGCAACAGGAGTGATGCCTTCGGCCAGCAACACCTCGGCACTCAAACGGTGACCATCGCGCACCCGATAGCCTTGCGCATCACGCTGATTCCAGCCGGCCTCGTCCAGCAGACGGTTGGCAGTTGCGGGGTCATAAACCAGTGCGCCGGCAAACGCGGGATCGTAGAAACGCGTGTTAGCCGCAAGAAAATCGCTCTTGGGCTGGTACTCGCCAAAACCACTCATCTGCACGATGCCTTCGCGATCGACACCCAACGCAAAGGCCCTGCGTACCCTGACATCGTCGAACGGCGCTTTGGAGGTGTTGAAGGTGATGCCGCGATTGGGGTTTCCCTGCCTGATCCTTCTGTCCATGACCAGTTCCGGGTCATTGCGCATCGCCTGGGCATTCTGCGCGGGAGCATCGACGGTCAGGTCATACTGCCCGGCGACCAGTGAGGAGTAGCGGATCATCGCCTCGGGTACGAAATCGATCTGGATCCGCTCCAGATACGCCGGCCCCGGGTGATTGATGAAGTCAGGTGCCCAATGGTAGTCATTGCGCCGCACCAGACTGATGCCTTGCTGACGGGTGTAATGCTCGACGACGAAGGGGCCTGAACCGACGGGCGCTTCACTCAGCCTGCGCGGATTTTCGGTGATTGCCTTGGGCGACATCATGGCCAGCCACGACTGCGCCAACACATTGAGAAACGCCGTGTAGGGTTCGCGCAGGTGCGCTTCAAAGGTGAAGTCGTCGATGACTTTGCCATCGACATACGGCGCGATGTACGCCGCCGCCAGGGGTGACTGGGTGGCCGGCGCCCTCATGTGTTCCAGATTGATCTGCAACGCCTTGGCATCGAAGCGTGAGCCGTCGCTGAAGGTCACGTCGTCGCGCAGGTGAAAGGTGTACGTCAGTCCGTCTGGAGAGATATCCCAGGATTTGGCGAGCCAGGGCGTGATGTTGCCCTTCTCATCCAGGTACACCAGGTTGTCGTAGAGCAAACGCCCCAGCCACTGTGAATTGGTGTGGGAAATGGCATGCAGGTCCAGCGACCCAGTGTCAGCCGCCACGGACACCCGAAGCGTGCCACCGGACTCGCCCGAGGACTGCTCACGGTAGTCTCGTGCGCTGTCGACTTCAGCAGTGTTCGTTTGACTGCTGGACAGTTTTCCAGCGTCGTTCGCGGGTGAGCAGCCACCCAGCGTCAATCCAAGGCAAAGCGCCGCCACTGCGCGGAAATACCATCGATTATTCACGCGTTCATTCCATCAAAAAGTTGGGCGCCAGCGCCTGGCAGTGGGCGACCAGGTGGCTGCGCAGTTGGGGTGTCAATCAGTTGAAGCGATAACTCACGCCACCGTAGATACCGAAGCCGTCGCTTGGATAAGAGCGCGCACGGTCAACGCCGCCATCGTCGTACGTCGGGCTGACGACCGTCGTGTAGTGGCGGTCGGTCAGGTTGCGCAGATCCAGATAGGTCAGCCAGGTTTTCTTCGGCGAGTTCCATCCGATGGTTGCGCCGAAGACGTGATAAGGCCGGGTGTAGAACGAGTTGGCGTAGTCCACCGACATTTTCGAACCGATCTGCGTATTGACCCCCACGTACACACCGTTGGCAAAGTCGTATTGCAACTCACCCTGGTAGTAGTGTTTGGGGATGCCCGGCAGTTCGTTGGCGTTGAACTTGTCGTCGTTGACGAAGTGGAAATCGCTGTAGGTATAGGCCTGGCGCAAGGTCAGCTTGTTGACATCGCTGCCCTGCCATAGCGTTGATTCGAGGCCTGCTTCCACACCTTGGTGAATCGTCGCGCTGCCGTTGGATTCCGCCGTGATCGCCGCCGTAGTGTTGGTCGCCGGTACGATTTCAACCGAGAGCAACTCATGGTTAACCTTGGAGTAGTAGTAACTCAGGCTCCAGACGTTACTGTCGAATTTGCCCCGTGTCCCCAGCTCAAAGGTGGTCGCCGTCTGATTGACCAGGTCCATGCCTGCACGGGCCAGACCTCTGGCGGGCCCGCTGGTGAAGCTCGGCGGCGTGGTCAGGATCTGCCAGTCGCTGGGCGGCTCGACAGAACGGCTGATGTTGCCGTACACCTGAAAGTTCGGGGTGAAGTCGTAGCGCAGACCTATACGCGGCGCGTAGTCCCAGTCATTCTTTTCGTAGCGATCATTGGTAACCGGGTACTCCACTTCGGTTTCGCGCTTGGTGTAGATCATCGACAGACCCGTGGTGAGCCACAGGTTATTGACCAGCTCGGTGTCGTTACTGACATGGAAGACGTTATCCATGCCTTCGTAACTCGCTTCACGAATCAGCGTTCCTACCGGTAACCCGGCCGTGGCGCCTGCCGGAATCCGCACATAGGTCTTCTGGAAGCCCTCACCCGGCAAATGTTTGGTCGACAGCAACCCGACGCGGGTCGTACTGGCGTGGCCGAAAAGCTCGTCGTCACGCACGTACTGCACCGAAGCGGAAACATCCCTGTAGCCCCACTTCGCGCGGTTCACCCCACCTAGGATGTCGATCGGGTAGTCGTGGTACACCGCACCGAGTTCCAGCCGGGAATTGTCATCCAGATGGATCGTGGTCTTGTTGGCGACCCAGGTTGAACCCGGCTGTTTGCGCGAGGCATCTTGTGCAAGGTTGGTGGCATTGGCACGACGCGGGTGATGGGCGATTTCATCGCGCGTCAGCAAGCCACCGGTGTCGTTATCGGTTTCTCGGTAACGCAGGTAAAAACGCGTTTCGATATTCGGATTGAATTTGTAGCCGAAGTTACCGGCGAAGCCCTTGCTCGATCCGTTGGTATGGTTCTGATAACCGTCCTGTTCCGAGTCGGTCAGGCTGAAGTAGTAGTCGAAGTCACCGAGCACCTGACCGGACGCAATCTGACGCTTCTGGTAGCCATAGCTGCCCGCCTCATAACGCACTTCCAGGGGCGCCGCGTCATAGCCGGTTTTGGTGACATAGTTCACCGCGCCGCCCAGGGTCAGCGAACCGTAATCGAAGCCGTTGGCGCCACGCAAAATATCGGTGCGCGCCAGCCCCAGCGGCTCGAACAACTCATAGGGCGTACCACCAGGGCCACTGACGGGTAGACCGTCGAACATCAAGAACACACCGGAACGGAAGTAATTGACGCCCTTGTTGATACCCGAGCCGCGGATGGACAGTTTGATCCCGTCCGCGCCGCCAACTGACTGAGCATAAACACCCGGCTGGTAAGCCAGCACATCCTGGTTGGTCGCGACGCGGCGTTTTTCCACGGTAGCGGAATCCACCTGCGCAGTACCGCCAGGGACTTCGTTGAGCACCTGTTTCGCCTGTTCCTTTTCGCTGAGCTGCTGACCCTGCACGACAACCGTGGCCAGACGTTTTGAATCAGCGGACGCTGTATTTTCCTCACTTTCGCCTGATGAATTCACCTCCGCGGCCCACACGCCTTGATGCGTCCCCAGCAACACAAGGCTCATGCTCAATGCACTAAACACACCCCGATGATTTTTTGGCCTTACGCTTGCGTAAGTTCGCCCCTTTACACGCAAAGATACTTCCAAAGCTCGACTCCCTTAGTATGAATACGGGCGAGGCTTATTGATTTTTATATTCCTCAAGGGGGGTCATTGCACACGCTATGCCAAACCGTAAATCTCTTTTATTTCAATGACATATTATTTTTGATCAGCAGCATGAAGTGTGATTCTGACGGCACTGTGTTCAGCTGATGTCGTCCTGGCAACAGTGAAGGCTTACTTATAATCAACGGGCAGTAAAAATGAACATCTGGTTATGATAGTTGCGCACTGGCATATAACGTTCCCCGTGAAGGTTAAGCGATTCACACGCTTGCTCTAACCTGTAGCCTGCTCGTAGACTTTTTTACTTGAAGCCGAAGTGCACATCCCCAGCGAGATCGTCAGTGACCCAGAATATCTACGACAACCCCGAGTTCTTCGACGGATACAGCCAACTGCCCCGCTCGCGCCAAGGACTGGCCGGTGCCCCCGAGTGGCCGGCGTTGAGATCGTTACTGCCGCCAATGTCCGGCCAGAAGGTCGTGGACCTGGGCTGCGGTTATGGCTGGTTTTGTCGATGGGCCGCCGACCAGGGCGCCGAGCGCGTGCTGGGGCTGGATGTCTCGGAGAAGATGCTGGAGCGCGCCGTCGCCACCACACACGACTCACGGGTGAGTTATAAGCGGGCCGACCTGGAGCGCCTTGAACTTGCCAAATCCGGTTTCACCTTGGCCTACAGCTCACTCGCGTTTCATTACATCAGTGACTTGGCAGGGCTATTGCGCACCGTACATGACGCACTGGTATCCGGTGGAAGGCTAGTGTATTCAATTGAGCATCCCATCTATATGGCGTCACGCCGACCGGACTGGATCATCGACGCGCAAGGGCACAAGTCATGGCCGGTAGACAGTTATCAGGTGGAAGGTCCCCGGTTGACGAACTGGCTCAGCGACGGCGTCGTCAAACAGCATCGAACGCTGGGCACGCTACTGAACCTGCTGATCCAAACCGGATTCACTCTCGATCACGTGAACGAATGGGGCCCGACCGAAGCCGATCTTGCTGATCGCCCTGCCCTTTCCGATGAAGTCGAGCGACCCATGATGCTGATCGTATCGGCCAGCCGCTGAGTTTCTAATTACCAAAGACGAAAGCTGACTTGCGCAAAACCGCACGGATGCCGTCACACGGGCAGGATTAATGGGCAAAAAAAGCCGAAGCGCTTAAAAGGCTTCGGCTGTTTTTATCGGTCTATTGTGGTTTCAAGGATTCGAAGATGCCCGGACGTTAGTTGCCACCCTGTCCAGCGGACCTTGATTGACCTGCAGTTGCCCCTTCGGCACGCGCAACGTCCATAACAGGTAAACCCCTACCAGCCCCGCTGCCGACAGCGACAACATCCCTGCCCGTGGATCGGTAAACCAGACCTCCATATTGGCCTTGAGCATTGGCGCGACGAAGCCGCCGATGTTGCCCATGGAACCAATCAGGGCGATACCACCTGCCGCGGCGACCCCACCGAGGTAACCGGTCGGCAGTGTCCAGAACAGCGGTTGAACAGTCACGAAACCTGCGGCTGCGAAACAGAATGCCAACAGCACCGGTGCAAAACTGTTGAGCAAGGCCGACGCCGCAATACCAAGGGCCGCCATACCGAGCATGCACATCGCCATCTTCAGGTGCGCCCCATGCCGGTCGGCATAACGCGTCACAAAGTACATGGCGATGGCGGCACACAGCCATGGCAATGAAATGAACATGCCCACCTCCAAGCCGACCTTGGTCCCCAGCAGCTCCGAAATCCGGGTCGGCAGATAGAAGATGACCCCGTACACGCTGACCTGAACGCTGAAGTAGATCAGGATGAACTTCAGCACGCGCTTGTTGCGCATCAGGCCCAACAGGTTGTTCGGGCCATGGGCCAGTTTGAGCTTGTCTTCAGCCTCGATCTCCTGGCTCAGGGCGGCTTTCTCTTCGCGGGTCAGCCAAGGGGCGTCCTGTGGCTTACTCTTGAGGTAGAACAGCGCAATGATCCCCACGACGACAGCCGCCAAGCCTTCCACCAGGAACATCCACTGCCAGTTGGTCAGGTTGAACATGCCATGCATTTCCAGCAACCAGCCCGACAGCGGACTGCCCAGCATCAGGGCCATTGGCAAGCCGAAATAGTAGATCCCTATGGCCTGACCGCGACGCTGGGCCGGAAACCAGTAGGTCAGGTACAGGATGACGCCTGGGGAAAAGCCCGCTTCGGCCACACCGAGCAGAAATCGCAGTACGTAAAACGTTGTTTCATCCCGGGTGAACATCATGGCGGCGGACACCAGCCCCCAGGTTATCATGATCCGGCTGAGCCAGAGCCGTGCGCCGACCCGGTGCAACATCAGGTTGCTGGGGACTTCGAAGATCGCATAACCGATAAAGAAAATACCCGCGCCCAGGGCGAAGGCGGCATTGCTCAAACCGATATCGGTCTGTAGTGCCGCCTTGGCGAAGCCGACGTTGGAGCGATCGATCATTGCCAGGGCGAACATCAATGCCAGGAACGGCAACAGCTTCCATCTGCATTTGGCGATGGCGCTCTCGATGGCTGCCGCGTGATCCGGTCTTGTTGTGTTTTTGGTCATCATTTGTGTGCCTTATTATTATTGTCCAGCGACCACTGTTTTTATCTGCCGGCAACCTCTGGCAGGCAAATCAGTGGAGTGATTTACCTGCCACCAGACCGCGAGCCGCCAGGTTGCCCATCAATGCACGCAGGCCAAACGTCCATGGTGTGGCTTGATTGCTGTAGGTGACGCGATTGTGCAGGGTGCCCAGCAACGGGCTGCCGATGCTGACGCTATCGCCCTGCTTGTGGGTGAAACCGCTGCCCTGCTCTTCACGATCCTGCGTCGGAGCAAACAGGGTACCCAGGAAGAGCATGAAACCATCCGGGTACTGGTGATTGCTGCCCACAGTCTGGGCTACCAGCTCCATCGGATCGCGACTGATCTGCTCCATCGAACTGCTGCCGCGCAGGATGAAACCTTCATCACCTTCGACGACCAGGTCGACCACGCAGCGGCGCACATCATCCAGAGAAAAGCCTTCGTCGAACAGGCGAATAAACGGGCCGATCGCGCAAGACGCATTGTTGTCCTTGGCCTTGCTCAACAGCAATGCGCTGCGACCTTCGAAGTCACGCAGATTGACGTCGTTACCCAGGGTTGCACCGAGTATCCGGCCTCGGCTGTTTACCGCCAGGACGATTTCCGGCTCAGGGTTGTTCCATTTTGATTCAGGATGAATCCCGACCTCATTGCCACTGCCGACGGAAGCGAGGACCGGCGCCTTGGTGAAGATCTCGGCATCAGGACCGATGCCCACTTCCAGGTATTGTGACCACAGCCCCTGCTCGATTAATACACCCTTTAGCCGGGCGGCTTCGGTCGAACCCGGTTTGATCGAGCGCAGGTTGTCGCCGATAGCCACCTTGACCACGTTGCGCACGCTCTCGGCCTTGACCGCATCGCCACCGGCCTGCTCTTCAATCACGCGCTCGATCATACTGGAGGCGAATGTCACACCGGCGGCCTTGATCACTTGCAGGTCAACCGGTGGCAACAAGAACGCTTTGGCGGGGTCGGAGCCCATTCCCGTATTGGCCAACAATTCGTCAACACTGCCAATGTATCGACCCCGGGCGCTGCGAACAGCCTCGAGCGGTGACGGGCTCTCAAGCAGATCGCTCAATGTCGCAAACTCCTGCGACACATCAAACACGCCGTCGGCGCGCAGTACCACCGGCGACGGGCCTGCGGCCTCCCCCGGTACCCAGGCGCGACCGATCAGCGTGCCTTCCAGGCCATCGATCGGGAGAGTGTTTTTACCAGTCAAATTCAGCTCGGGCATATGCAGATCCAGGTCAATTCGATAACGACCAGGCAAAACTAGTGGAGTGTGTTGATAAATCCCAATGACATATTTTCAGCATTTGATATCGTTTCGTTATCAATCAGATTTGAGCGACTTATGGAAAACGACGAGATTTCCTACGCCAGCGTCAGCAAATGGCTCAAGATCAAGCACCTGATGCTGGTCGATACCCTGGCCCGGACCCGCAACATGCATACCACCGCCGAGCTGATGAACCTGACCCAGCCCGCCATCAGCAAGATGTTGCGCGACATCGAACTGTTGCTCGGCTTTGCCTTGTTCGAACGGCAAACCCGCAGCATGGTCCTGACCGAGCTCGGCGAGTTTGTGGTTCGCTATGCGCGGATGACCCTGGACGACACGCAATCTTTCGTCGATCAGCTCAATAAGCTGCGCAAAGGTGGACATGGCCATTTGAAAGTCGGCGCGATTTTCGCCGCGACCTCGGTCGTGCTGCCCGAGGCCATCACCCGGATCAAGCTGGACCGCCCGATGCTGTCCATCGAAGTGATCGAGCAAACCAGCAATCAACTGCTGGAAATGCTCGAGCATAAAAAACTCGATTTGATCATTGCCCGCTTCACCGATGAGCGTTATCAGCAGCCCTTTGAGTTTCGCGCACTGGGGCCCGAGCCCTTTTGCCTGGTGGTCAACAGTCGCCATCCCCTGGCGCAGTTCGATGAAGTGGCGACCGATCAGCTCGGCGATTGGCCCTGGGTCATGTACCCCTTCAATGCCCCCATACGGCGGCGAATGGAAAGTGCCTTCGCCGAGTTCAATGTGCGCACACCCACCAACACGGTCGAGACCATCTCGATGCCAACCTTCCTGCAATTGCTGCAATCGGGACCGATGCTCGCGATGTTGCCCGAATCCATGGTCCAGTCGCAGGTCCAGAGCGGCTTGCTCAAAGTGCTCAACACGCCGTTCAAGGTCGAGCCCCAGGACTACGGAATCATCACGCGCAAGGACGAACCCCTGAGCGAAGCTGCCCGGGAATTCGCCGATACGTTGCTGGAATTTGCCAGGCTGCGACGGGAAGCTGGCGACCGTTGAGCGATGTTTTACTCAGAAAACCCTGAACCAATGAGTAAAGGTTATCGATCAATCCAAAGGTCTCATTAGGCAGCCACGGGCGGGGCTCTTATAGTGCGGCAACAAAGGTTTGGCGCGGCCCGATTGCCAGCGACCTCCCACGCTTCATAGCCAGTGAGTTTCCGATGGAATTGATCATGAAAACCGGTGCAGCCGCCGTCCTGCGCCTCAATCCTCTGGACGATGTATTGATCGCCCGTCGGCCGTTGGTGGCGGGTGAAGTACTCGAGCAGGAAGGTGTGACCGTGCGCCAGCCGGTACCCGCCGGCCACAAGATCGCCGCACGCCGTGTCGAAGCCGGCCAGCCCTTGCGTCGTTACGGACAGATCATCGGTTTTTCCACCGGGGTTATCGAAGCCGGCGATCACGTGCATGTGCACAACCTGACCATGGGTGATTTTACCCGTGACTATGCCTTCAGCGTCGATGTGAAACCTGACAAGTCCTTGAACGACGAGCCGGTGTTCATGGGGATCGTGCGCCAGGATGGTCGAGTGGCGACGCGCAACTACATTGGCATCCTGACCTCGGTCAATTGCTCGGCCACCGTGGCCCGCGCCATTGCCGATCACTTCCGACGGGACATCAACCCTGGCGCGTTACTGGCGTACCCGGCAGTCGATGGCGTGGTCGCGCTGACCCATTCCGCCGGTTGCGCCATGGACTCCGCAGGCGAAGGCCTGGCCCTGTTGCGCCGAACATTGGCAGGCTACGCAACTCATGCCAACTTCGCCTCGGTGCTGGTGATCGGACTGGGCTGCGAAACCAACCAGATCGAAGGGTTGCTCAGCACCCAGGGTCTGAGCAGGAGCAATACACTACGCACATTCAACATTCAGGACAGCGGCGGCACCTCTAAAGCCATTGCCAGCGGCATTGCCCAGGTCAAGGAATTGCTTGAGGAGGCCAACCAGGTCAAGCGCGAACCCGTGAGTGCCAGGCATCTGATGATTGGATTGCAATGTGGCGGCTCGGACGGTTATTCCGGTATCACGGCCAACCCGGCGCTAGGCAATGCCGTCGACCGCCTGGTCGCCTGTGGCGGTACGGCCATCCTTTCCGAAACCCCGGAAATCTACGGTGCCGAACACCTGCTGACCCGTCGGGCTGTCAACCGCGCCGTGGGCGAAAAACTCATCGCCCGTATTCATTGGTGGGAGGCGTATTGCGAGCGCATGGGCGCAGAGCTGAACAACAACCCTTCGGCCGGTAACAAGGTCGGAGGCTTGACCACCATCCTGGAGAAGTCCCTAGGTGCCGTGGCCAAGGCAGGCTCCAGCAACTTGGTCGATGTCTATGAGTATGCCCAAGTGGTCAGCGCCAAAGGACTGGTGTTCATGGACACCCCCGGCTACGACCCGGTATCGGCCACAGGCCAGGTCGCCGGCGGCGCCAACCTGATCGCCTTCACCACCGGACGTGGCTCGGCCTACGGTTGCGCCCCCACGCCATCGATCAAACTGGCGACCAACACCGCGTTGTGGAACCGCCAGCGCGAAGACATGGACATCAACTGCGGCGAGATCGCCGAAGACACCATGACCATCGAAGAATGCGGTGAAGCCATCTTCAAACTCATGCTGCGCATCGCTTCGGGCGAACGCAGCATGAGCGAGCAGCACGGTTACGGGCAGAACGAATTCGTGCCCTGGCAGATCGGCGCAGTCACCTGACCCCCTCTCTCCTCCCCTATTGCCCTGAAATCCCCGCAATGGGGATTCGAACATTCTTTTCTGGAGCCAGAAATGCCCACGATCATCGGCCACAACTACATCGCCGGTCAGCGCAGCGCTGCCGGCACTGTCATCGTCAACAGCGTTGATGCCAACACCGGCGATCGCCTGCCTTACAGTTTCTATCAGGCCACCCTTGAAGAAGTTGACGCCGCCGCCAAGGCCGCCGCCGCGGCTTACCCGACCTATCGCAGCCTGAGCGCCGAACGTCGGGCGCAATTTCTCGATGCGATAGCCGACGAACTGGACTCGCTAGGCGATGACTTTGTCGCGTTGGTCTGCCGTGAAACCGCGCTACCTGCCGCACGGATTCAAGGCGAGCGCGGTCGCACCAGCGGTCAGATGCGCCTGTTCGCCAAAGTGCTGCGTCGCGGTGATTTCTACGGTGCGAGGATTGATCAGGCACTGCCGGATCGCCAACCGCTGCCACGTCCGGACCTGCGCCAATACCGCATCGGCCTTGGGCCAGTCGCGGTGTTTGGTGCGAGCAACTTTCCGTTGGCATTCTCCACGGCGGGCGGCGACACCGCGTCGGCGTTGGCCGCCGGTTGCCCGGTGGTGTTCAAGGCTCACAGCGGTCACATGGCCACCGCTGAACGGGTCGCTGATGCGTTGATTCGCGCGGCGGAAAAAACCGGCATGCCGGCCGGGGTGTTCAACATGATCTACGGCGGCGGAGTCGGCGAAGCGTTGGTCAAGCATCCGGCGATTCAGGCGGTAGGCTTTACCGGTTCGCTGAAGGGCGGTCGTGCGTTGTGCGACATGGCCGCTGCACGGGCGCAACCCATTCCGGTGTTCGCCGAGATGTCGAGCATCAACCCGGTGATCCTGTTGCCTCAGGCCCTGGCAGTTCGCGCTGAAAGCGTGGCCCGTGACCTGACCGCTTCGGTGGTGCAAGGGTGTGGCCAGTTCTGCACCAACCCTGGCCTGGTCATTGGCATTCGTTCTCCGCAATTCAGTGTGTTTGTGCAGCAGGTCGCCGGGCTGATGGGCGATCAACCGGCGCAAACCATGCTCAATGCCGGGACCTTGAGCAGCTATGGCAAAGGTCTGCAAAAACTCCTCGCTCATCCCGGTATCGAGCATCTGGCCGGTAGCCCGCAACAAGGCAATCAGGCGCAACCGCAGCTGTTCAAGGCGGATATCAGTTTGCTGATCAACGGTGATGAAGTCTTGCAGGAAGAAGTGTTCGGCCCGACCACGGTGTTTGTCGAAGTCGCCGATCAGGCGCAACTCAGCGCAGCGTTGAACGGTCTTCACGGACAGCTGACGGCAACGATCATTGGCGAACCCTCAGACTTCGAACAGTTCGGCGAGCTGACGGTATTGCTGGAACAAAAGGTCGGGCGGATCCTGCTCAATGGTTATCCGACCGGGGTGGAAGTCTGCGATTCGATGGTCCATGGCGGGCCGTATCCGGCAACATCCGATGCTCGTGGTACGTCGGTGGGCACGCTGGCCATCGATCGCTTCCTGCGCCCGGTGTGCCTCCAGAACTACCCCGACAGCCTGCTGCCGGATGCGCTGAAGAATGCTAATCCGTTGCGCATTCAACGCCTGGTGGACGGCCAACCGTCCCGCGACGCCCTCTAACGGCGGGCGATCGGCCTTTACCCCATCCGGTTGTCGTGAATGAAGCACCCCATCGGTTGAATCCAGCCTTTGAGGTGCAATTCATCAAGCCATCAAGAGCGCCCTACGGAACCTGTGACCGGTAGATTTCCCAGCAAGTTGAGCCCGGTACTCTTCACGAAAGCGTCATAGTCCATCGGTCTCTCGATACGGGTTTCAGCGTTGGGGAGTACGTAAGCCCAGGCACGCTTGGACGACGCGTCGTAAACCAGCTTGAACAGGCGGGTCGGCACCCAGACCTTGTTGTCGCCGATGGTGGTGTGGCCTGAGTCAAAGAGCGGGCCGGTAAAGACAAAAACATTGCCATCGGCGCGCTTGGCAAATTTTCTGACATCCGCCTCGACCTTACTCCAGATCTTCCGGTTGTTGGTGGGGTCTTGCGGCACCATGTTCGACAACGCAAAGGATTGAGCCATTGCATTGGGGTTCGGTGCATCGGCTGCCGGGGATTGATGGCCACGGTCCACGGCCGGATGTTGGCTACGGTAGTCGCTCAACTCTGCCCGTCCACTCTTGGGGATGCGTGGGTCTGGGTAGAACTGGTTGGTGCGTTCCTCCCCTTTGGCATCCTGCAGCTGGGCGGCATTAAGGCGTTCGACCACTACCAGCGGCGTCCTACTGGTTTGCGAGTACAGCACCGCGAAGTTGTCAGAGCACAGGGCCAGGGGTTTCATGGTTGCAGGCACAGTGGCCATATTGATCGGTTTCGCAGCCGGGAACAGATCTGCGCAGCCGTCAAACGATGCCTGTTTCTGCTTGTTTGAATAGAGGTCCAGGGCCGCGTTCTGGTTGATCGAGCCCGAGCGGGACACGTGTTCCTGATGCTGGGTGGGCGGCTTGATGAGATCCAGCAGACTGCGGGCTTCTGCCCCGGTCGAGAGCAAAACAAGGGCCGACAGCCCAACTGCAATTTTGCGTAGGTGCATGCTTTTAATCTTCGAATTGGATTGAGGGGTAAACGTACGGCGAGTCCCGATTCACGGAACCAGGTGGAGGCGGTTGCTGATTATCTTGCGGCGAGCATGCTTTCACTGTCCTTGATCAAAATGCCGATGCGGATCCGGTCGGCTCCGAGCAGTACGACCGCTGACGGTCGTGCGGGATTTATTGACCATGACAAGTCAGATAAGTGCTGAGCAACGTTTACATTCTACTGGCCAATGCTCGTCGATGAAGCGATAGGCAGAGTACGGCCAAAAACTGAAAAACTTTCTCTGGGCGCAACGCATTATCGAAGCCGCCAGCTCAGGTGACGGCGTCTTCGTGCTGGATGGGCTCGGGAACAGGATCTTCTATGTACCAGTACCACTAGTGGTTACGTTCCTTTCATGCGGTGGCGAAGACGAGCAGTTCCACCCTCGCCGCCGAGTACCTGAGCGTTGGTCAGCCGACCGTCAGTGAACAGGTCAACGCGCTGGAGAAGAAGTTCTCCGTGGAACTCTTTCATCGTCGAGGCCGTTTTAACCCTGGCGGATCCGGGTGTGGTGCAGCATTTGATTGATGAGCAAAAAATCATGAACGTCGCGTAAGCGGTTCTTGAGTCACCAAAGCCCTGCCAGGTGTTGAGCCTGGTGGGGCTTTTTGTTTACTGATGATTTTGCAGTGGCAGTTCGGGCCTCTTCGTCGGAACGCCGCCCGGAGCAAGCTCGCGATGGCGATCTGTCAGGCACCACATCAACAACGGCCAATAATTACTGCCTTTGACCAGGCCTGTGCCAATTTTTCAACAGAATCGGCCGATATCTGCCCTTCCTGACAGGCAGCTATCGGCCACGATCGAACGATGAATCTCACTCGCCCAACCCTTCTCGAACCATGTCAAAAAAGGTCGTCAGGATACGTCGCGAACTCTGTGCCCGCAGACAGACCAATGTCTCGGTGAAGTGCCGCTGACAGTCAACGATCGGCAAGCCGCGAACCCGGGAGTCCGAGCCCAGCTCGGCTGCCGAGACGACCCCGACGCCCATGCCAATCGCCACGGCCTCGCGTGCCGCTTCACGCCCTTCCACTTCGATTGCCTTGCGAATGTGCAAACCCGCCGCAGCCATCTCCTCCTCCAGCGATAACCGTGTGACCGAACCTTGCTCGCGCAAGACCATGGGTGTGTTGTCCAGGTCGGCAAGGCAGATGGAATCCCGTTGCGCCCAGGGATGGTCATGGGCGACGAAGGCGAGCATTGGATCGCTGCGCAGGTGCAGCGTCATCAGGCGATCGTCTTCGATGTTGCGCCCCAGCAGGGCGATGTCGGCCTGGTGGCTGAACAACCGCTGCAGGACCTCGTCGGTATTGGCGGTTTCGATCTTCACCTCAACGCCGGGGTAACGGCTGCAGAAGCGTGAGACATAGGGCAAGACGTGCACCGGCGCATCCACGGCAAGGTTCAGGGTTCCCGTCGACAGGGTGCGGTAGTCCGTCAGCATGTCGTGAGCATCGATACTGATATCGAACAGGCGCTGGGTCAGGCCGAACAACCGCTCGCCCACTTCCGTCAGCCGCACCAGGCGCTTGTCGCGGTAAAACACCATCACCCCGTAATAATCCTCGAGCTTGCGCACCTGGTCGGAAACCGCGGGTTGTGACAGGCAGAGTTGCTCGGCCGCCCGGGTGAAGCTGCCATTCATTGCAACGGCGTGAAACGCCTTGAGTTGGGTATGGGAAATCGTCATCGGCGCACCTCGCTATAGGTTCAGCTTATCTTTCCATACGATAAATCGATTTTATTTATGGACGATGAACTGCAAGCATGATTTTCACAACTGCCGCCCCTCGTACCCATCAGGAATGCTTTATGGAAATTGAACGTTTCGCTGTGGCAAAACGCCGTTCGGACATGGTTCGGTACGACAACCATCTCTACATCGGTGGCCAGGTCGCCTCGGACCTCGGTGGTGATATCGGGGCGCAGACCCGCGAAGTGCTCGCCGGTATCGAGCAGCTTTTGCTCAGTGCCGGCAGCAGCCGTGAGCAGGTGCTTTCGGTGCGCATCCTGCTCGCCCATCGCGAGGACTATGAAGGGCTGAACAGGGTCTGGGATGAGTTTTTCCCTGAAGGCCATGCTCCCACACGCGCTTGCACGCTGGCTCAGCTGATCGACCCCGGTTGGCGCGTGGAAATGATCGTGGTCGCCGCGTGCGGCTGATTGTGTCCTGAACCCTGCCTCCAACCGATCCAACGGAGATGACCCCATGCGCCCCTACTGGCTGGACCAGGCCCTGAAAAATCAACCCGCTACGCCCTGCCCTCCGCTGCAACAGAACACCCGCGCCGACGTCTGCATTGTCGGCGGTGGCTATACCGGTTTATGGACCGCCATCATGCTCAAGGAACAGAATCCCGAGCTGGACGTGGTCATCGTCGAATCCGACATCTGCGGTGCCGGTGCCAGTGGGCGCAATGGCGGCTGCGCGCTGTCCTGGTCAGCCAAGTACTTCACCCTTGAGCGCTTGTTCGGCGTCCAGGAGGCGATACGCCTGGTCAAGGAATCGGAGCAGAGCATCTACGCCATCGGCACCTTTTGCGAAAAGTATGCGGTGGATGCCGACTACCGTCTCGACGGCACGCTCTACACGGCGACCAACCGCGCCCAGGTCGGCTCGACCGACGGGGTGATCGCGGCACTGGAGCGCAATGGCATTAACTCCTTCTCCAAATGTGCGCTGCCTAACGTGCAACGCATGGCCGGCTCAACCCGGCACATCGAGGGCTGGTTCTCGCCCGCGGCGGCCAGTGTGCAACCGGGCAAGCTGGTCCGTGGGCTGCGCCGAGTCGCACTGGAACTGGGCGTGCGTATTTTCGAGGGCACGCCGATGACCGGTCTGGAAGAGGGAATGCCGGCCATCGTCAATACGCCCAAAGGGAAAGTGACCTGCAACCGGGTCGTGCTGGCGATGAACGCCTGGATGGCCCGTGCCTTTCCACAGTTCTCGCGTTCGGTGGCCATCGTCTCCAGCGACATGATCATCACCGAGCCGCGACCTGATCTGCTCAAGCGGATCGGCTTGACCAGCGGAGTCACCGTACTCGACTCGCGGATATTCGTGCACTACTACCACAACACTCCGGACGGCCGAATCATGCTCGGCAAAGGGGGCAACACCTTCGCCTATGGCGGGCGCATCCTGCCGGTATTCGACCAGCCATCACCCTACGCAGGGCTGCTGCGCAACACGTTGACGGAGTTCTTTCCGGACTTTGCCGATGTCGGTATCGCCGCCACCTGGAATGGCCCTTCCGATCGCTCAGTCACCGGGGTGCCTTTCTTCGGCCGCATGGGCGCAAGCGGCAATATCTTCTATGGTTTCGGGTATTCCGGCAGCGGCGTCGGTCCGTGCCATATGGGTGGACAGATCCTGTCGTCGCTGGTGCTGGGCCTGGATAACCCTTGGACACGCTCGCCGTTGCTGCAAGGCCCGCTTGGCCATTTCCCACCGGAGCCGGTCCGCTACCTGGGTTCATTGATGGTGCGTAATGCCATTCGCCGCAAGGAGCAGGCCGAAGACCACAACCGACCTCCTCGTCGACTGGACGTGCGTCTGGCGAAATTTGCGGCCGCCGCCGGCAAGGCGGACAAGGGATAACGCCTCGATCCCAAGCGGTATTTTCATGCGTACCAACAGAAAACCCCGCCCGGTTATTCGCCGAACGGGGTTTTTCCAGCACCTGTCAAATCATGTGGCAGCGAGCTGTGCTTACTCGGATCGATCATCAGTCAGCTTCGATTAAGGCCGCCATCGCAAGGCGGGTCTTCGGGGTTACGCGAGGTTACGTACAGGTCAAACGCCCAGACTTGAGCAGTCATTAGCGCGGCATCCCTGTAGTGGTGAACGTGATTTCGATAGGCAACGAACTCATCCGACTGCGGACCGTCAGCAAATAACGAAGCGAGAGCCGCGCTTTGCATCAGCCAGTAAATGTCCTGCGAGAGCTCTTGGGCTTTGGAGCTGCTGAGATCAATCGCTTTTTCAAACAGGTCTCTGGCCAAACGCTGCCCGGCCTCGCGCAACTCTTCGTTGGCCACTGGGGTATCGAGCGTCTCTACTTGCGCGACATAGGCCAGATAGCGACTGGCCAACCGGCCGGTGGACGGACCTAATGGAGGACATGCAGGAGGCGGAAGATCAAGGGGCTTCGGCTCTTCAAAAGTCGGCATCCACGCCAAGTTTCGTTCAAGGCGGGAAGATGCTTGATCGTCATCTTGCGTCATCGATGCGCCGGCCTCCCGAAGCGAATCCACAACGGGACTCCAGCCGAAGTACGCCTTCATGCGGTGCACAAATTTCATCACCAAATCATCCCTGAAAATAGCCTGATCGCCGCTCGGCGAGCTAATCGTAGAACGGCGCAACCAACGCCCGACTGCCGACGAAAAAGCTGTCGGCAACCAGTCGCAGCGGCTGGAGGTCCAGGTCACTGGCTTTGTCGCCAATCAGCTGTTGAAAATGTCGATACACCGCCGCGTACTCGCCTTCCTCCGATACGGCTTGGCTCACGCCGTCGATACTCAACAGCGCGCCACCGTTGTCCAGTCTCAGGATGCCTTCGGTGCAGCGAATCTCGATGCTCCAAAGTTCTTCGTGACCGTGGTCGAAATCGAATTCCGCACGAACATCGAGGTGGTGCGCGTCAGACATTTTAATGGAGGCGGCGATAGGCGACTGGCAGTTGCTGGGGACTCGCAGTTCGGCAGACTCAACAAACAGCGGCAGCGCCAGCAGATGGGTTGCAATCGACAAGGCATTGATGCCGGGATCGAAGATGCCCAAGCCTCCGGGCTGCCAGATCCATGCCTGGCCTGGGTGCCACTTGCGCACGTCTTCCTTCCAGTCGATCTGTACGCTTTGCAGGGTGCGGGTGGCCAGCCAGTTGCGGGCGGCTTCGATGCCGGGCGCGTAGCGTGAATGCCAGGCGAACAGACCGCTGACGCCTTGCTCATCGGCCTGATTCACCAACGCCATCGCTTCACCCAACGTGGCGCACGGCGGCTTTTCGACCAGCACGTGTTTGCCAGCGGCCAGCGCTTGTTGCACCAGAACGAATCGTCCTTGCGGCGGCGTGCAAAACGCAATCGCATCGACGTACGGGCCGTTTTCGAGCAGCTCGCTCAGGGACTGAAAGTTCTCTACCCCGGCGCAGGGCTCCCCTTGCGTGGCGACAGACACCAACTGGAACGCGGGATTGGCGTTAATAGCGGGGACGTGTTGATCCTGGGCAATCTTGCCGTAGCCCACCAGACCGAGACGGATCGGTTGCATCATGACTCCTGATTGTTTTTCTTATCTTGGTAAGCGAGCGGGCAAGGTTACACCGCTCGGATCATTGATCGCAGCCCCCACCGAACCTTTACCCGGCAACCACCGTCCGATCTAGGGCATCAATGCTCACCATTCACCGCGAGGTCGCCGTTTGAAAGCCGTCATCATCAAAAAATACCGCCTGATCATCAAGACCATGAGCTATGTGGGCTGGGCCCTGTTCTGGTTGCTGCTCTGGGATATAGCCGTCACCGTGGACTTCATGCTGTTTCTCAACAGCAAGATCAATCTGCCGCTGATGCCTCTGACCTTGCTCGGCTCGGCGTTGGTGGTGCTGATCAGTTTTCGCAACAGCAGTGCCTACAATCGTTGGTGGGAAGCGCGCACGTTATGGGGGGCGATGGTCAATAATTCCCGTAGCTTTGCGCGGCAAGTACTGACGTTGCTGGATGACCCGGTTGATGAGGTCAATCCGATGAAATCAACCCTGTTGCGCCGCCACGTGGCGTACGTAAATTGCCTGGCGGCGCATCTCAGGGGCCAGCCGTGCCCGCTCGAAGTACAGGCGTTTATTCCCGCCGGGGAGTTCGCACGCAGCGGCACCACCAATAACTTTGCCAACGATATCCTCAACGGTTCCGCGGCTCTGCTGGCCCAGGAATACAAGGCCGGGCGCCTGGACAGCATTCGCCTGGCGCGGCTGGAGTCGACTCTGGTTGATCTGTCCAACAGCCAGGGCGGCATGGAGCGGATTGCCAATACGCCGCTGCCCTACCCTTACGTCTATTTTCCACGGCTGTTTATTTCAGTGTTTTGCCTGATTGTGCCGGTGGGGCTGGTCGAGTCCCTGGGCTGGTTTACCCCGCTGGCCTCGACAGTGGTGGGCTTCATGCTGCTGGCCATCGAACGCATCGGCACCGATCTGCAAAGCCCGTTCCGCGACAGCGAACACCAGATCCAGATGGAAAACCTCTGCGAAACCATCGAAAAAAACCTGCATTCAATGCAACGCGATTCACTGGGCAGCGATCAACTCAGCTATCCCAGCCCAGCGGGGATTTAACAAAAAAACCGGCGGGTGGTGAATTATTCAGTGTCCTCATGTATCTGAACCAAAGAGCACGAGCCGTTAAATCAATGGCTTCGAGAGGGATCAGGGACAGAGTAATTCTCATGAAATCAAGCAAGAAAACCGTCAACCCCATCGGATTGGACGACATCACCATCGTCGACGACGCCAAGATGCGTAAGGCGATCACGGCCGCCGCGCTGGGCAATGCCATGGAATGGTTCGACTTCGGCGTCTATGGTTTTGTCGCCTATGTGCTCGGCAAGGTGTTCTTTCCCGACGCGTCCCCCAGCGTGCAGATGATCGCCGCGCTGGCGACCTTTTCGGTGCCCTTCCTGATCCGCCCTCTGGGCGGTCTGTTCTTCGGCGCATTGGGCGACAAATATGGCCGGCAGAAAGTCCTGGCGGCCACCATCGTGATCATGTCCCTGAGCACCTTCGCCATCGGGCTGATTCCGTCCTATGACTCGATCGGCATCTGGGCCCCTATCCTGCTGTTGCTGGCCAAAATGGCCCAAGGCTTCTCGGTGGGCGGCGAATACACCGGCGCCTCGATTTTCGTCGCCGAGTATGCCCCGGACCGCAAGCGCGGCTTTCTCGGGAGCTGGCTGGACTTCGGCTCAATCGCAGGGTTTGTACTCGGAGCAGGCCTGGTGGTGCTGATTTCCGCCGTGATAGGCGAAGAGCAGTTCCAGGCGTGGGGCTGGCGCCTGCCGTTTTTCCTCGCCCTGCCCCTTGGCATCATCGGGCTCTATTTGCGTAACGCACTCGAAGAGACCCCGGCCTTCCAGCAACATGTCGAAAAACTCGAACAAGGCGACCGCGAAGGCTTGGCGAGAGGCCCGAAAGTGTCCTTCAAGGAAGTCGCCACCCAGCATTGGCGCAGCCTGATGACCTGCATCGGCGTGGTGGCTGTGACCAACGTCACTTACTACATGCTGCTCACCTACATGCCGAGCTACCTCTCGCACAACCTGCATTACAGCGAAAACCATGGGGTGTTGATCATCATCGCGATCATGGTCGGCATGTTGTTCGTACAGCCACTGATCGGCTTTATCAGCGACAAAATTGGCCGCCGGCCCTTTATCCTCTTCGGCAGCATCGCGCTGTTCTGCCTGGCCATTCCTGCCTTCATGCTGATCAACAGCGGTAAGCTCGGGCTGATATTTTCGGGCCTGCTGATCATTGCCGTGGTGCTCAACTTCTTCATCGGTGTGATGGCCTCCACCCTTCCGGCCATGTTCCCCACCCATATCCGCTACAGCGCCCTGGCCAGTGCCTTCAACGTCTCGGTGCTGATCGCGGGCCTGACTCCAACCTTGGTGGCCTGGCTGGTGGAAAGCACCAACAACCTGTACATGCCGGCGTACTACCTGATGGTGATTGCCGTGGTGGGTCTGGTGACCGGCATTACCATGAAAGAAACCGCCAACAAGCCCTTGCATGGTGCAGCCCCGGCGGCGTCCGACCTTGAGGAAGCGCGGGAACTGCTGCAGGAGCATGAAGACAATATTGAACAGAAGATCGAAGACATCGACGCGCAGATCGCCACGCTGGAGGCCAAGCGCAAGAACCTGGTGCAACAGCATCCACGCATCGACTGACGGGGCGATCCGTCATCAACCCTGGCAACCAACCAGCGAGCTCGCCAACAACGCTTCCAACCCCATCGGCCTGGCAAAATAATAACCCTGGGCCTGCCCTGCGCCGATTTCGCGCAGCAGGTCCAGGGTCGCTGCATCCTCGACACCTTCGGCCACCACACTGAGGTCCAGCGATTCGGCCATCCGCACAATCGCCCGGACAATCGCGCGACTGCGGGAACTTGTGGTCAATTCGAGGATGAACGACTTGTCGATCTTCAAGCCGCTGAAACGGTATTGGTGCACATAGCTCAGGGATGAAAACCCGGCACCGAAGTCATCGAGCACCACCGACATGCCGTTGTCGGCCAATTGCTGCATGGTCAGTCGGGCAATCGCCGGCTCAGCGACCAGCGCACCTTCGGTCAACTCCAGGCAGATCCGCGACGGCGCGACCCCGTGCCGCGCCAACAGGGCAAGCACATCACTGGCGAAGTCCGGGCGCGTCATGCTGTAGCTGGAGCAATTGACGTGCACCGGCGGCCAATTGGCGTGCCGGGGTTGTGCGAGGATCACTGCAATGCTGGTGAGCATGTACAGATCCAGTCGACCGATCAGGCGCAAGCCCTCGACATCCGGCAAAAACTCGCCCGGCGCGATGACCCGGCCGCCCGGCTGATGCCAGCGGATCAGCGCTTCAAGGGCCAACAATTCGCCGCTTTCGACGCTGACAATCGGCTGGAAATACGGCAGCAGTTCGTCAGTGCGTTTGAGCGCATTGCGCAAGGCCCCTTCACGCTCAACCTGATCCGAAACTTCGCGGCGCACTTCTTGATTGAACACCGCGTAGCTGTCGCGTCCGGCACTTTTGACCCGGTACATCGCCGCATCGGCATCGCGCAGCAAGTCGGCTGGCTCGTGATGGAACTGACTGTCGGCGCTGACAATGCCGATACTGCAGGACGAAAAAACCTGATGGCCATTGATGACAAACGGCAGGTCGAACGCCACCAGGATCCGTTCGGCGATGTCGATCACCACGTCCAGCGGTGCCTCGGGAGCGAGCACCGAAAACTCATCGCCCCCCAGGCGCGCCAGCATGTCGGTGTCGCGCAGACAGCCGCGCAGACGGTGGGCAGCCTGCCTCAACAGCAGGTCGCCAAAATGGTGGCCAAGGCTGTCGTTGACCATCTTGAAACGGTCGAGGTCGATGAACATCACCGCCAGGTGCCCGCCTGCGCTACCGAACTGCGACCAGGCCAGATTGAGGCGCTGTTGCAGGTAGGTGCGATTCGGTAGCCCGGTCAACGCATCATGGGAGTTTTCGTGTTGCAACTTGGCATTGGCGTGATCGAGCTCGCGAGTGCGGTTCTGCACCCGGGCTTCCAGCATGAGGTTGGCAGCATGGATCGCTTCGGCGGCGGTGCGTCGCGACAACGCGGTGTCAATGTGTCGCGACACGAACGTCAGCAGTTCCTGGTCACGCAGGGTATAGCGCACCTGCGAGGTATAGCTTTGCACCGCCAGCACGCCACGCACTACATCGCCATCGAACAAGGGAATGCCCAGCCAGGAGTAGGAGCGGAAATACACATCGGCGACTTCTATTTCACCGTGCGTCGTCAATCGCTCAGCCTCGTCGGCGTCAATCAAACAAGGTCGACGCTGACGGATAACGTATTCGGTCAGACCCCGGCTCCCACGCCGTGCCTCCGGGCGGACCGTCTGACGCTCATCGACGTAATAGGGAAAGGTCACTTCACTGGTGCCGTCGTCGAACAGCGCAATGTAGAAGTTCTGCGCGAACAGCAGATCACCGACGATGCCATGCAAGGTTTGAAACAGCTCGGCCATGTCGCCGGGCTGGCTCGACAGTTCAGCAATCTGGAACAGCGCGCTCTGCAGATGTTCGGCACGCTCTCGTTCTGCCACTTCCTGCCTCAATGCGTCGTTGAGTGCCGACAGCTCCAGGGTTCGACGCATCACCGTCTCTTCCAGGTCCGCGCGGTGCAGAATCCGGTCCAGCGCCATGGCCACGTGGCGGGCCACCACCAGGAACAGCGCGCGGTCTTCAGCGCTGTAGATACGGGACACGTCGTAGACCTGCATCGCCAGCATGCCAAACACGTCATCCGAGGCGTTTTTCAACGGTGCGCCCATCCAGAACTCCGGACAGTCACCCACGCAGTAGAAACGCCCCTCGGCCTCCGCCGCATGAATGCCGGCGGCGTCGATCAGCAGCGGCTGGCCAGTGGTCAACACCTGGGCGGTCAACGACAAGTGCGAAGGGTCGAGGTATTCGTAGTTCTCGGATTCCAGGGCTTCAACATCAATGATGTCGACGTAATACGGGTAATCCATCTTGCCCGTGTGCGGGTCATACAGCGCGAGATAGAAGTTCTCGGCGTCGATCAGGCTAGCCAGCAGCCGATGAACCCCCACCAGAAACACTGACCGGTCGCGGGTCGAACTGGCCAGGTAGGTAATTTCATACAGCACTCGTTGAGTAATCTGCGCACGGGCAAGGGTATTGGCCTGCACCTCAACGCCCAGGCGCTGGGCGAACTCGGCGAGCGTCGGGTCCGCGGCATCGTCGACTGGCGCGAGTAACCAACCCAGCACACATTCGCCTCGACCGGTCGGCCAGCGGTGCAAGCGCCGGGTCAGGCAAAAGGCTTCAAACTCGTCATTGGCAACGATTGACGGCCACTGCTCCAGGGCGTCGCCCTGCCCGACCCAATGCAGTTGTTCACCGGTGCGGTAAACCACCCAGGCGGTGGTATGGGCCCAGTTGCGCGCTGAGTCCAGCAATTGTTCGATCGTGTCCTCGTTGCCAGCGTAGGCCAGGCCGACAGTATCCGAACTCCCTTTTTGTTGAGAGGCAACAACGTCGCAATCGTTCGATTGCCACGGGGAGTCAGTCAATGGACGAACACTCATCAGCGCTCCCTGAGCCAAAAACCGGCAATACTCACTTACTGATTGCTAGCAATTTGCTAGCGAGCTTCCCGTTTAAAGCTAATGGGAGTTTTTATCAATAGTTTTATTCGCTTAGAGCCAACTAAGGGACGAACAACGAGTTATTCGCTCCTTGTTGTCCAGGACAACCTTTTTTACGGCGATGTGTTTGAGACCATCAAATGCGTGCAACCCTCAGCATAGATAGACACTCCCTTGTTCATTCGCCGACGAAAAAAAGCCCCGCCACCGAATGCGGTGCGGGGCAAAAATTGGTTGGTTGCGGCCAACCAAAGGAGCGCTATGAAAAGCGTGTACGGGCCGGGCTCAGATGCAATCCTGTGCGGCGCGTTCAAAACTCGAAGGCAGGAAGTTCGAAGCCAGCAAATGCCGCTCGTAGATGAACACCTTGCCGCCGTTCCCGGCCTTGTAGGCTTCCAGCACGTTGTCCGCCGAGACTTTGCTCGGCACCACGATCCGGTAGCTGCGCTGGGTCTGCGAGACAGTCGGGTTCAACGCACTGCCCTGCAATTTCGGTATGACGCAGTCGGCGTATTGGGCCGGGGTCTTGCTGGTCTGCAAGGTCAGGGTCGGATCGTTCGGCGCGGAGGCACAACCGGCGAGCAGCAAAGAGGCAAACGCCATGGCAGGCACGAAAAAAGGGCGCATCGGTCTCATCCTGAAAATAAAAGGTTCGGTTCATCAAGCAACGGAACTGCGTCACGAGCGTCGCCATTCGGGTCAATGCCTTCATCACGCAAATTTTTTGAGCCGCGTGTTCGATGGAGGTGATTTTCCGCCTACTACCGACAAAGCAGAACTTGCGTTTCGTAATGGTCACTATTACTTCTAGCGATAGTTGCGCGCCGTGCAGACGGATGCACACTCAAATCACAACCAGAAAGATTGATGAGGATCTCTCCTTGAGAACATTTGACCTGATCCGTGACGCCGTTTTGCCCGATTTCCGAGACCGGGTGGCCGAGTACCTGACCCAATACGAAACCGTACTGTTGTGCGAAAACGCGCCCGACCCGGAGCTTGTACGGGCCACCGCCAATCAGTTGCGCGGCTATTTGCGCGGGTTGAACACCACGCGAGTGTTGGGCATGGCGGATTGGGAGGAGCTGGATCGCAGGGTGGTGAATACGTGGCTTTAGCCTCAGCGCGCGCACCTCAATCCAAATGGCCACCGCTCGATTACACAAAAAACTACTTACCGATATGCATGAGCGCAGTCCGCAACGGGGCATCCGAAACATGGATGACACCGATGTAAGGATGAGCCATATCGACTACCAGAAACACCGCAGCGGCTACCGACAAGGAGCAGATGAGCATGACCCCTATAACCGTAGGATTTGCCGGCGCCTGAAGACCGAACGTCGCGAATAGCCAGGCCAGCCAGCAGGTCAGGATGACAAGAAACGCCGTAGGCAGTCCCTCCGTATTGCTCTCGACCAGAATCCAATGGGCTTCCGCCAACTGAGTGCTGACTTGCAGTGCGCGGGCCTGCAGCATGCGTTGCGGTTCGTTGGCGGGCGTGAGCGCCCGGAGCACAACCTGAATCGGTTCGATACCCGCAGAATCGTCAATAGGGTCGACCACCGTCGACTCGGCGGGCGAATGGCCCCAGCCCCGGTTTAACCGGGTTTCAATCAACTGACGCAGGCGGGTTCGAGCCTGCGCTGTCTCCGGGCCATACTGGTCCATGACCCTGTCGAGCAGGACGATGCGTGCTGCCGATGTCCGCACTTCAATCTCATAACTGTCATAGACGTTTTTTGCAGACGCAATCAGCAGCCCGAGCGCAAGCGCGGACAGCGTCCCCACGACGGCCGTTGCCAGGCGGATGACGTCTTTGGACTCGGCATCCAGGTGATGAATCGGTAATCGCATGCGCAGCAGCATCCCTATCAGCGCGGCAGCGAACAGACAGGCGAAGACGATTCCTCCGATGATGATGGAGCTCAATGTGTGATCTCCCTGGAGCGGTGACGATCCTGCCTTCGGGGCGGTTAATCCGATTGCGACTAATGTCTAGTGCTTATCGTGATTATCCTCGGTGGAAAGTTCCGGTCTAGCAGCAATACTCCATTCTGCTTCGAAAACTATTCGAGTATAGCGTGGGGCAATAAGTCATGAACTTAACTCATTGGCTGATGAAACTCGGCAAGCGCACCCTCGGAGTCGGCGAACTGTCCTGATCCCCCCCTGAAAACCACAACGCCGGGCGCGATGCCCGGCGTTGTTCCTTCCCCCAATCTCCGTTCAGCGCCCCAGATTCTGGCCAGCCCTGCGCTCGAAAATCGCCCCCTCGATACCCAGCACTTCACGCGTGTCGGCATAGATCCCGACGCCCTTTTCCCAGACATGCTTGATCGACTGATCGGCACAGCGAATCCGGTAATTGAGTTCGAACGGCTCCTGCCGCGACAAGGCATATTGCACCTCGCGCCAGACGTAATCGGCGTCCTGCGCCAGGATCAGGCTGTTGTAGGTGAACTCATGGTTGTCCACCAGCCGCTCCGGTGGATACCCGGTCAGTTGCAGGCAACCGGCACTGACGAATTCCATGGTCCAGTCGCGGTTGTTGCGGCCGCGATAGATCAGCCCCGGCATGCTGTCGAGCAGGCTCATGCTGCTGCGCTGGCTGGCCTGAAAGGCAATCTCGCGCCGCTTGTGCGCAGTGATGTCACCGGCCACCAGATAAAAACCCTGAGGCCCGCGCTTCAGGCTGACATCGAACCAGCGCAGTTCCCCCGAAGGGTGAACAAAACGCAGCCGCTGGTTGAAGGAGGTTTCGGGGCGCCGACGCAGTTCATGCAGGGCCTGACGCCACAACGAACGGTCTTCGTGGTGCACATAGTCGATGAGGTTGCGTTCCGTACCCGGCAGATCCATCAGCTCGACCCAGGCCAGGTTGAAGTGGGCGATCTGACCGTTATCACGCAGTTCGAGCAACGCCGCCGGAAAGCGATCCATCAGGTGCAAGGCCGGTGTCTGCACGAATGCCTCTGGGCGTTCCATCATCTAATGACGCTCCTCGTGTCTCACCGACGTGCCGTTGTGCACCCACGCCGCCAGCTCCAAGCGCGAGTGCAGGCCGAGCTTCTGCAAGAGATTGCGCACATAGATCTTGACCGTGCCATCGCTGATCCCCAGCTCCCGACCGATCTGTTTATTGCTCATGCCCGCGGCGATCAGGGCCAGGGTCTGTCCCTCGCGCTCTGTAAGGTTGCCGGTGCCAAGCTGAGCCGAATCGTGCGCAGGCCGGTGCACCGACTCGCTCTGATCGGCAAGCAGCGCAATCAGGGTCGAGTCCAGAACGATCGCGCCTTTGTTGCAATTGCGCATGTAGGCCAACAACGCATCAGGCTCGGTTTCCTTGAGCACATAACCACTGGCGCCCAGGCGCAGGGCCGTCAACAGCTCGGCGCGATCCATCGATGCGGTGAGCACCACCACCTGGCAGTCGAGGCGCAACTGACGCAGTTCGTCGAGCACCTGCAAACCGCTCAAGCCGGGCATGTGCAGATCAAGCAGAACCTGCTGCGGCGCCAGGCTCACGGCCAGGTTGATGCCTTCTCGGCCACTGGCGGCCTGCCCCACCACTTCGAAGTCGTCACTGGCGCCGAACAGCTGTGCCAGGCCTTTACGAAACAGCGGGTGATCATCGATCAGTAATAAGGTCGTGCAGTCCATCGAAACTCCCCTGTGGCAGGCTTTGGTGGTGGCGAAGGCCAAGGTGTACGCGGACCCCGTGCGGGCGAATCGCTTCAATGGTCAATCGGGCGCCAATGCTCGCAGCGCGCTCACGGATAATCGCCAGGCCGAAATGGTTGTCCTCCCCTGATGCGGGACTCAGGCCGATGCCGTCATCTTCCACCGACACCGAGGCATCGCCGTCCTGGCTTTGCCGCAACTCGATGCGCACATGCCGTGCATGGGAATGGCGTACCGCGTTGGCCAGTGCCTCGCGAATGATCTGCAGAATCTGCAATTCGGTTTCCGGGCTCAAGGCATCGTCGGCCAGGCGATTGTCCAGTTCAAAAACGATGATGCAGCGCCGCGAAAACTCGGCGACAGAGTCGGCCAGGGCCTGTCGCAGCGAGCGCCCGTCCATGGTCAGACGAGCGCTGGTGATCAGCTCGCGCACCTGGCGCTGCAACTGACTCAAACCGCCGCACAGTTCCTGCAACGCGGCGGTGGCCTGCGCAGGCTCGCCCAACTGCGACTGCAGCAAACGCGCCTGGAACGACAGGTAACCCAACTGCTGAGCCACCGAATCGTGCAGCTCACGGGCCAGGGAGCCGTGCCGGGACGTAGCCTGTTTGCGCTGTTGCTCACGGGTGTAGCAGCGCAAGCGCACGGTGACGCCGACCGCTTGCGCCGCCTCTTCCAGCAACTGGCGCCAGCTTGCGTGGACCGGTTGTGGGGTATCGAGCAACAACACCCCTTTACTTGAATCGTCACTGTGCGGCAAGGCACACAGCAGGCGATGTACGCCCCGTTGCCGGCAAGGGCCACAGGCCTGAGCCGCATCAGGCAGTGTCGAGTCACGCCAAGGGCAACGCGCAACGTCCTGACAGCCCTCGAGCAATCCGCGCCGTGTCGGCCCCAGGTATTCGCCGCCCAGGATCAGATTCAGTTTGCAGGTCGGCAACAATGCTTCGAAACGGTCCAGAAAACCCGACAAGGCACCGTCAGCGTGCACCTGACACAAGGGCAATCCGGCCAGCAGTTTGCGCACGCTGCGTGCCTGTTCGGGGCGAATACGCCCCAACCAGAGCGGCCACCACTGCGGTCGTGTTCGCACTCTCGATAACTCCCCGTCCGGTTGCTCAGCCCTGAGCAAAGACCAGCAACTTCCATGCCCCGAACAGGTGTTGCGCAGGACTTATCTCCAAAGACATAGCCCTTTTTCCGGATTGAGAAGATTTTCCCCATAGGAAAGTATCTTCCCCAACAGGAAACAAATTCCCAGTTCAACGCCAGGAAAGCCCACATGACGGATAGACACAGCGCCGCCCCGGACCGACTTCACAGCCTCCCGTGCTATCGCCAGCCGCTGCCTCGTGAAAGCGTCACCCGACACATCGTGGTCATGCAATCAGCTGCCGTCTGCTCGCCCTTTGTCGGGAAACTGGAACAGCCCTTGGTGCTGAATGGCGAGAGCGCTGACTTTTCCCGGCGTCTGCATCAGGTGCTGGTCAGCGCCACCGTCGGCAGCCATCTCTACATCATGGGCGACGAAGCCTTTATCTGGCGCATTCACGGCGAGGCCCGCTGCGCCGGACTGGAAAATGACGAGATCGACATCACCCGCACGATTGCCGGCCCGCGCCTGGTGTATTGCGTGCACTGCGGCCTGACTCAGGCCGCCGGGCCGGAGCCGCTGCTGACCTGCATCGGTTGCGCCGTCGGGCTGGAAGTCCGGGAGCACTTTTCCCGCCGCCTCGGGGCGTACCTCGGCGTCTGCACCAACCCCGACCAGCCTTACGCAGGCGTCCGGTCATGAGCGCCGTCATCGAAGTGCGGGTCAGCGCGGCAAGAATGCTTACCCCAGTGGTGCGCGAATTCACCCTGCAGACGTGCGCCGGGCCCCTGCCAGCGTTCTCCCCCGGCAGTCATGTGCAGGTTCACCTGCCGCTGGCCGAGGGCAAGGTGCGCAATGCCTATTCACTGACCAGCGACCCGGCGCACAGCCAGCATTACCGCATCGCTGTACGCCTGCAGGAAGCTTCTCGCGGCGGCTCGCACTACCTGCATCGACAGGTCCAGGTCGGCGACAGGCTGGAGATCTCACCACCGGCCAATCTGTTCGCCCTGCACTCGACCGCCAGCCTGCACATCCTGATCGCCGGAGGCATCGGCATCACGCCGTTCATGGCCTACATCGCGGCCCTTGAACAACGCCAGGCTCACTTCGAATTGCACTACCTCTGTCGTCCGGGCCTGAGCGATGCCTATGTCGAGGCGTTGCAACAGCGGCTGGGATCGCGCCTGCACACCTACGCCAGCCGCCCGGACCTGAGCCGGATCCTGCGTGATCGACCGCTGGGCAGCCACCTTTACACCTGCGGCCCGCAACCGTTGCTCGACGCGGTTCGGCAACAGGCCAAGGTGCTCGGCTGGCCGCGCAGCCGTGTGCACTGGGAAGCCTTCAATGCCGCACAACCGGGCCACCCCTTCGATCTGGAACTGCTGCGCAGCGGCCGGCGCCTGCGGGTCGGCCCCGAACAAAGCCTGCTCGAAGCCCTGGAATCCGCCGGGCTGCAGATCCCCAACCTGTGCCGCGGCGGGGTCTGCGGCCAATGCATGACCCGCCACGTGGGTGGCGACATCGAACACCGCGACAGTTTTCTGAGCCCCGCCGAGCAGGCCGACTTTCTCATGCCCTGTGTCTCCCGCGGCTGCGGCCCTACCGTTTCGCTGGATCTTTAGGAGTCGACCATGACCATTCAACTAAGCCCCGTGCAGAGCTATCGAGACGATTTCAGCTTTCGCAACAGCCCAGCTGCGATCCGTCGTTTCCCCTTCCCCTTCACCGAGGACAGCTACCTGTATTCGGTGAACATCGAACCGGCGACCTCCCGGGATCCCGGCTCGATCTACCAGCACGGGTTCGACATCGATGAACACTACCGTTCGGAAATGGCCGAACGCGCCCTGGTGCTGGACAAGGATCCGCGCCGCTACCTGGTGATGCCGCACATGCAAGTGGCGGCCTGGGATGCGCTGCAGATGCTCATGGAGCACCTGGCCGCGGATTATCCGCAGTGGTTCTCGCTGGTGCGTGAAGGTGATCACTGGCATTGGCGCAACACGCTGCTGAACATCGATCAGCACTTTGTGTTCGGTGATGCCACCAGCCTGCCTTGCGAACCGCTGGAGTTCATTGGCCGACAGGTGCAGGGGGATTTCGCCCTGCTCGATCAACGCGACGGCGATCTGTACATGGACGCCGGCCTGGTCACCAGCCCGGCCGACTGGTCCCTGGCCTTCGACGCCGGCATGAGTTTCAAGCAGTGGCATTCGCCGGTGCCCATGGCCCACCAGATGGGCATCTTCGACCGCGCGCTGAAGTACCTGCTCAACCTGCAGGTGGGGCAGCCGGTGCGACGTCTGAACTGGACGCTGACCATCAACCCGCGCCTGGACTCCTCCCCTGAGACTTTCCATGAATGGGGCGCCGACCGCGGCCGCATTACCGCCGAGAACGTCGGGCAACAGGTTCACTTGCGGGTCGAGTTGCAAGTGATGGTCCGCCTGCCGCGCAGCAACGCGGTGATGTTCAGCATCCGCACCTACCTGATCAGCCTGCAGGAGCTGGTCACCCAGCCCGGCTGGGGCTGCCGCCTGCACCGTGTGTTGCGCGACCTGCCCGAGCCGATCGCCGATTACAAGGGCATGAGCCGCTACCGACAGACCCTGGTCGAGTGGCTGAGCCGCTTCGACCCGCAAGCCTGAGCCCTAAACCCTGAACCCAGACCCACCTTTTCCCGACAAGGATCTTCACATGACGCATTCATGGCGTATTTCTGCATTGGCCGAACGGCACCGCGCACTCGGCTCGAACCTCGAAGACTGGAACGGCATGGGCACTGCCTGGACCTACGACAGCGACCTGGCCGATCACCATCAGGCGATCCGCACCCGGGCCGGACTGATGGACGTGTCCGGGCTGAAAAAAGTCCACTACGTCGGCCCCCATGCCGAGAGCCTGTTGCAATGGGCGACCACCCGCGACATCGCCAAGCTCTACCCCGGCAAGTCGGTGTACGCCTCGATGCTCGACGAGGATGGCAAGTTCGTCGATGACTGCATCGTCTACCGCACCGGACCCAACGCGTTCATGGTGGTGCACGGTGCCGGCAGTGGCCACGAAATGCTGGTGCGGTCATCCCAGGGCCGGCAAGTGGCGGTGCTGTTCGATGACGACCTGCACGATCTGTCGCTGCAAGGGCCGCTGGCGGTGGACTTTCTCGCCGAGCACGTTCCCGGGATCCGTCAGCTGCCTTACTTCCATCACCTGCAAACCCGCCTGTTCGATCGCCCGGTGATGATCTCTCGCACCGGCTATACCGGCGAACGCGGTTACGAGATTTTCTGCAAGGCCGCCGATGCCCCGGCGCTGTGGGACACGATCCTCGAACAGGGCGCGGGCCTGGGCATCATCCCTTGCGCCTTTACCGCCCTGGACTGGTTGCGGGTGGAAAGCTCGCTGATGTTTTTCCCCTACGACAACTCGCAGATGTACCCCTTCGCCGATCAGAAGGCTGGCGACACCCTGTGGGAAATGGGCCTGGATTTCACCGTCTCCCCGGACAAGCGCGAATTCCGCGGCGCCGAAGAACACTTTCGGTTGCGCGGTCAGGAGCGCTTCAAGATCACCGGCGTGTTGCTCGAAGGCGTCCGCGCCGCGGAGGCCGGCGACACCTTGTGGCAAGGCAACCAGCAAGTCGGGGTGATCACCTGCGGCATGTATTCGCGCTTGAGCAAACGCTCAATGGCCATCGCCCGCATGAGCGTCGCCTGCTCGGTCCCAGGCATTGCCCTGCAGGTGCGCGGCAGCCAGGAAAGCACCGCCGTGACCCACGCCCTGCCCTTCGACGATCCGGAAAAAACCAAGCGCACGGCCAAGGGCTGAGCCTCCAACCACTTTATCCAAGGGACCTTCGATGGACACTTCCAACGAACATTACATTCTCAAGATCAATTGCCCGGCAGCGTCCGGCATCGTTGCCGCGATCACCACCTGTCTGGCCGGACAGCAGTGCTACATCAGCGAGCTGGCGCAATTCGACGATGAGTTCACCGGGCAGTTTTTCATGCGCGCGGTGTTCCGCTTCAACACCGGCGTGACCGGCGATGTCGGTGCTCTGCGCGAAGGTCTGGGCGACTTGGCCGGCGGCTTCGACATGCAGTGGCAGCTGTTCTGCAGCAGTCAGCCAACCCGGGTGCTGCTGATGGTCAGCAAGTTCGACCACTGCCTGACCGACCTGCTGTACCGCCACCGCAAGGGCGAGATGGACATGCACATCACCGCAGTGGTCTCCAACCACCTGGACCTGCGGGCCATGGCCGAACGCGAAGGCATTCGCTTCATCTACCTGCCGGTCACCAAGGACAGCAAGGCCAGCCAGGAAGCCGAGTTGATGCGCATCGTCGAGGACACCCAGACCGACCTGGTGGTACTCGCCCGCTACATGCAAATTCTGTCTGACGGTCTGTGCCAGCAGCTGTCCGGTCGAGCCATCAATATCCATCACTCGTTCCTGCCCGGTTTCAAGGGTGCCAAACCCTATCACCAGGCCTACGACCGTGGCGTGAAGCTGATCGGCGCCACCGCCCATTACGTCACCAGCGACCTCGACGAGGGACCGATCATCGAGCAGGAAATCCAGCGGGTCGACCACACCCACCTGCCTGACTCCCTGGTTGCCATCGGCCGCGACACCGAAACCGTCGCCCTCTCCAAAGCCTTGAAGTACCACCTGGAACACCGGGTATTCATCAACCAGGACAAGACGGTGATTTTTCGCTGAGCGCCCCTTTCTGATACGAGGCACGATCATGACTTTACGCGTAGCAATCATCGGCGCCGGCCCTTGCGGCATGGCGCAACTTCGAGCCTTCCAGTCGGCCCGCGACCAGGGCGACGACATCCCGGAACTGGTCTGCTATGAGAAACAGACCGATTGGGGCGGCATGTGGAATTACACCTGGCGCACCGGCCTGGATGAAAACGGCGAACCGGTGCATGGCAGCATGTACCGCTACCTGTGGTCGAACGGCCCGAAGGAATGCCTGGAGTTCGCCGACTACACCTTCGAGGAGCATTTCGGTCGCCCCATCGGCTCCTACCCACCACGGGAAGTGCTGTGGGACTACATCAAGGGTCGCGTCGAAAAAGCTGGGGTTCGCGACTACATCCGTTTCAATAATGTGGTGCGCCAGGTCACCTTTGACGAAGAGACTCGCCGCTTCACAGTGATCGCCCACGACCACGGCAGCGATACCCGGACCTCGGAACAGTTCGACTATGTGATCAACGCCTGCGGGCACTTTTCGACGCCAAAGATGCCGTACTTCCCCGGATTCGAGCAGTTCGGCGGGCGCATCCTGCACGCCCATGATTTCCGCGAGGCGCTGGAGTTCAAAGGCAAGGATCTGTTGATCGTCGGCAGCAGCTATTCCGCCGAAGACATCGGTTCCCAGTGTTACAAATACGGCGCCCGCAGCATCACCAGCTGCTACCGCACCGCGCCCATGGGCTATGACTGGCCGGCCAACTGGGAAGAAAAACCGCTGTTGCAGCGCCTGGAAAAAAACCGCGCGTACTTTATCGACGGCACTCACAAGCACATCGATGCGGTGATCCTCTGCACTGGCTACAAACATCACTTCCCCTTCTTGCCGGACGAACTGTGCCTCAAGACCGACAACCGGCTATGGCCGATGAACCTGTACAAAGGCATTTTCTGGGAGTCCAACCCGCAACTGATCTACCTCGGCATGCAGGACCAGTGGTACTCGTTCAACATGTTCGACGCCCAGGCCTGGTACGCCCGCGACGTGATCCTGCAACGCATCGCCCTACCCGACCAGACACAAAGGGCCGCCGATAGTCAGCAATGGCATGCCCGTGAACAGCAGCTTGAAACCAACCAGCAGATGTTCGAATACCAGGGCGCCTATATCCAGCAACTGGTGGACGCCACCGACTACCCGAACTTCGATATCGCCGCGGTCAACGACACCTTCCTGCACTGGAAGCACGACAAAGCCCACAACATCATGGGTTACCGCGACAAGTCCTACCCCTCGCTGATGACCGGCACCCAGTCGCCACCCCACCACACGCCCTGGCTGCATGCCCTTGACGATTCCATGGCGGCGTACCTCGCTGAACCGCCGATATCCGTCAAGTCGATCGGTTGACCCGGGAGCCCTACCATGAATGCACCTCGTGTTTCCCGCCCGCGGGAGCCCGGACTCTTTGCCCGGGCCCCGGCCCTGGAGCGCTATCGGGTGGCCGCCGGCGGCCTGACCCTAGTCGCGATGCAGCCCGGCGACAGCCTGCAAGTGATCGACCTCGAAGGCCGACAACCCTGCGAATTGCTGGCAATGGATTCGCTCGGTCGCAGCGCCCTGCCGGCCTGGGCGCTGAGCGGTTCGACCGCTTGCGGGTTCATCGGCGCACGGCTCGCCGAACCGACCTTGCAGTCGCGTCGCATTGGCCAGGCGCTGATCCGACGCGCGATTGATCCACAACACCTGCCCAGCGCCGCCTCACTCTGGGACGAGGACAGCCCTGCCGACTTCAGCCGCCGCTTCGTCGCCAGCGATGAGCTACTGGTGATCGTCGCGGCACCCGCCGGGCCAACGGCCGTCGACCGCCAGTATCGGCCCAGCGAGCTGCGGCTTCTGGTGACACGAGCCAATCCCTCGCCCCTGCAGCTGCCACACCTGCCCGAGCCACTGGGTGAACTGCTGGACGAGTTCACCATCGGCGCCGGCACCGCCCAGAGTTACACCGTCGGCAAAGGTCAGTACGTGCAGGTGCTCGATGTCGCCGGTCGCCAGTGCTCGGACTTCGTCGCTCTGGACCGGCGGGCACTGGATCGAGGCCTGGAACTGGACCTGGACCAGACCGTGACCCGCACCTTGAACGGCAGCGCCTACCCGGCACCGGGACTGTTCTCAAAGTTTTTCGACCGGCAGATGCAACCGATGCTGGAGGTGGTGCGTGACACCGTCGGCCGCCACGACTCCTTCGCCCTGGCCTGCGCCGCGCGCTACTACGAGAGCCACGGCTACTTCGGGCACGACAACTGCAGCGACAACCTGAGCCGGGCCTTGGCGCCCCACGGGGTCGAGGCTCGCAGCGGGTGGCCGGCGATCAATTTGTTCTTCAACACCGGGATCGACGCTCATCAACAGATGACGCTGGATGAACCCTGGTCGCGCCCCGGCGACTACGTGCTGCTGCGGGCCATGACCGATTTGCTGTGCGGCAGTACCTCGTGCCCGGACGACATCGACCCGGCCAATGGCTGGAACCCGACCGATATCCATGTCCGCATCTACAGCGAAAAGGAGCGTTTTTCCATCGCCATGAGCACTCGAACCACGGCCGATGCCGACCCGATTCTTACCCGTGAGTCCGCGTTCCACTCACGCACCAGCGCCTTGACCGGCAGCTTCGTCGACTACCGCAACTGGTGGCTGCCGCTGCGCTATGACGGCTATGGCGCGATCGAGGAATACCTTGGTTGCCGCGAGCGAGTGGCGGTGATGGACCTGACCGCCCTACGCAAATTCGAAATCATCGGCCCCGACGCCGAAGCCTTGTTGCAGTACTGCCTGACCCGCGATGTGCGGCGCCTGGCGGTGGGGCAAGTGGTGTATTCGGCGATGTGTCACGAGCACGGCGGCATGCTCGACGACGGCACCTTGCTGCGTCTGGGCCCGGACAATTTCCGCTGGATCTGCGGCGAAGACTACGCCGGAGTCTGGCTGCGTGAGCAGGCGCAGAAGCTCGGAATGAAAGTCTGGATCAAGTCCGCCAGCGAGCAGATCCATAACCTGGCGGTGCAAGGCCCGATGAGCCGCGAGTTGCTCAAGCAAATGGTCTGGACCCCGCCCAGCCAACCAAGCCTCGAAACCCTGGGCTGGTTCCGTTTCCTGGTGGGCCGCCTGGACGGTTACGACGGCTGCCCGCTGATGATCTCGCGCACCGGCTACACCGGCGAACTGGGCTACGAAGTCTGGTGCCAGCCCGAGGATGCCGAGCGGGTCTGGGACCGGATCTGGCAACTGGGCCAACCTTTGGGCCTGGTGCCGCTGGGCCTGGAAGCACTGGACATGCTGCGCATCGAAGCCGGACTGATTTTTGCCGGCTACGAGTTCAGCGACCAGACCGATCCGTTCGAGGCCGGTATCGGCTTTTGCGTACCGCTGAAAAGCAAAACCGATGACTTCATAGGCCGCGACGCCCTGTTGCGGCGCAGCACCCATCCCGCTCACAAACTGGTGGGCCTGCAACTGAGCGGCAACGAAGGCGCCCACCACGGCGACCCGGTGTACCGCGGCCGAGCACAGGTCGGGGTCATCACCAGTGCCTGCCGCTCGCCGTTGCTGGCCAGCAATATCGCACTGTGCCGGGTCGACGTAGCCTGCGCCGACGTCGGCACAGCGTTGGAGATCGGCAAAGTCGATGGCCTGCAGAAGCGCATCAGCGCCACGGTCACCGCAGCGATTTTCTACGACCCGGACAAGAGCCGGGTACGCAGTTGATCGATCACACGAGCCTGTGCGCCACCCGACTTTGACTGCCCCACTACCACTCTACTCAGACATGGGAATACGAAGATGGAAGCGACTACGTTCGAGGCCGTACCGCAGGCCGCCAGCTCAGTGGGCAGCCTGCACCGCAAGATCGATTGGCGCGGGGCTTTCTGGGTCGCCAGTGGCGTGCCCGCCCTGGTGCTGTTCTCTATCGGCGCGATTGCCGCCACGGTAGGAAAACCGGCCTGGATTGTCTGGATCGTGTCGATCCTGTTCGGCTTCATCCAGGCCTTCACCTATGCCGAAATCGCCGGGTTGTTCCCACACAAATCCGGTGGCGCATCGGTCTACGGTGCAGTCGCCTGGGTGCGCTACAGCAAGCTGATTGCGCCGGTCTCGGTGTGGTGCAACTGGCTGGCCTGGTCCCCGGTTTTGTCCATTGGCTCGGGACTGGCAGCCGGTTACATCCTCACCGCATTGTTCCCCGCTGATGCGCTGATCAATACCTGGCAACTGACCCTGCTTGACCTGGGCTGGGTCAAGAGCGGCCTGTCACTAAGGATCAACGCAACGTTCGCCATCGGCCTGTTGATTTTACTGACGGTGTTCGCCGTGCAGCATGGCGGCATCTTACGCTCGGCACGCCTGACCCTGGTGCTTGGCGTGACCTCGCTGATTCCTTTGTTGCTGGTGGGCGTGGTGCCGTTGTTCACCGGGGACGCAGCCCAGGCCAACTTCCTGCCCCTGTTCCCGCTGGCCCATGACGCAGCCGGGCAAGTGATCGACGGGCCTTGGGATATTTCCGGGTGGTCATTAATGGCCGGCGGCCTGTTCATGGCCGCATGGTCCACTTACGGCTTCGAAACCGCAGTGTGCTACACCCGGGAATTCAAGGACCCCAAGCGTGATACGTTCAAGGCCATTTTTTACGCCGGCCTGCTGTGCATTCTGGTGTTCACTCTAGTGCCCCTGGCGTTTCAAGGTAGCCTCGGTCTCGGTCAATTGGTGACACCGGCAGTGCTCGATGCCAGCGGCGCGGTGGTTACACCGGCGGTCTACAGCGGACTGTTGTCGCCGGCGATCTACAGCGGCATGGGCGTCGGGCAGGTCATGGCGGACAGCATCGGCGGCGGAAAGCTGGTGGCCAACATCGTGCTGATCATGCTGGTCCTGGCCACGTTGCTGGCGATCATGACCTCGATGTCCGGTTCGTCGCGCACCCTGTATCAGGCGTCGGTCGATGGCTGGCTGCCGAAATACCTGGGGCGCACCAACGAACACGGCGCGCCTACCGCCGCGATGTGGACCGACTTGTCGTTCAACCTGCTGCTGTTGCTGATGTCCGATTATGTGTTCGTGCTAGCCGCGTCCAACGTCAGCTACATTATCTTCAATTTTCTAAACCTCAATGCCGGCTGGATCCATCGCCTGGACCGTCCCGACTGGATACGCCCGTACAAGGCCCCAACCGTGCTGTTGGCCGCGGGTGGCGTACTGAGCTTCGTCAACCTGGCGTGCATGGGGCTGGGAGCCGATATCTGGGGCGCCGGCACCCTGGTGACCGGCCTGTTGCTGGCGTTGTTGATCCTCCCGGTGTTCTGCTTCCGGCACTATGTGCAGGACAAGGGGCGCTTCCCGGAAGCGATGCTCAGCGACCTGTACATTCAAACCGATGTCGGTCAAAAACGCGCCGGCTGGTTGCCTTATGCCACGCTGATCGCGGGTGTACTGGTGGTGTACGGCTGCCATCAACTGGTAGCCTGAGCACCCTTGCCTGCAGGTCTCTGATGGATCATCGGGGCGCAACGACGCCTCGATGATCACTTCGCCCCCCTATCAATCAAGACGACGGTGACTCTTTTGATCAGCACCACCCCTGCACTTGCCCGCGTTATCGACGGCAAAGCCATCTCTGCCCAGGTTCTCGACGAAGTTCGAGAAGAGGTTCTGGCCCTGGCCGGACAGCAGATTTACCCCGCCCTGGCCGTGCTGCTCGTCGGTGAAGACCCGGCCAGCGAGGTCTATGTGCGCAACAAATTGCTGCGGGCCAAGGAAGTCGGGATTCGCTCCCTTGAATACCGTCTGCCGGACGATGCCAGCCAGGCGCAAGTACTGGAACTGATTGCCCAACTGAATGCCGATGCCACGGTGAACGGCATTTTGGTGCAGTTGCCCCTGCCGGGGCATATCGACGAGGCGGCAGTGATTCACGCCATCGACCCGATCAAAGACGTGGACGGTTTTCATCGGGAAAACGTCGGCGGCCTGGTGCAAGGCATCGAAGTCCTGACACCCTGCACGCCCAGCGGCTGCATGCGTCTGCTGCACGAAACCTGCGGTGAGTTGAGCGGCTTGCACGCGGTGGTCATCGGTCGTTCGAACATTGTCGGCAAACCCATGGCAACCCTGTTGTTGCAGGCCAACTGTTCGGTCAGCGTGGTGCACTCGCGCAGTGTCGATGCACCGGCGTTGTGCAGGTTGGCGGACATTGTAGTCGCGGCGGTGGGTCGACCTGAGCTGATCGACGCCAGCTGGCTCAAACCCGGAGTAGTGGTGATCGATGTCGGCATCAATCGCATTTCCGACGAGTCGGGAAATCGTCTGGTCGGTGATGTCAATTACGCCAGTGCGCGCACCGTTGCCAGCGCGATCACGCCGGTTCCCGGTGGGGTCGGGCCGATGACCATTGCGTATCTGCTGAAGAACACCCTGATCGCCAGTCAGTTGCAGCGTGCCGCCGAGGCGCGGGAGCGACAGACGATCAGTGATGCCGCGGCTAGCTGAGCACCACGAAAACGGCCCACGCGAAGGTGGGCCGTGTCAGTCAACATTAAAGATCAGTGGTTATAGGCACTCTCGTTGTGCTCGGCCAGGTCCAGCCCCATCTCCTCCACCGACTCGTCGGCACGCAAGCCGATCACCGCGTTGATCACCTTGAGAATGATCCAGCTGATGACGAAGCAGTACACCGTCGTCAACAACACGCCCTTGATTTGAGCCACGACCTGAGCGCCCATGCTCACGCCTTCTACCAGACCACCCAGGGACGGCACGCAGAACACGCCGGTCAATACCGCACCAATCATGCCGCCGATGCCGTGCAAGCCAAACACGTCGAGGCTGTCGTCATACCCGAAGCGGCGTTTCAGCACAGTGACGCTCAAGTAGCAGAACACCCCGCACAGCAGACCGATGGCCAACGCTCCGCCGACGCCCACATACGCACACGCCGGCGTAATGCCGACCAAACCGGCCAAAGCACCGCTGGCCAAGCCCAAAGCACTCGGCTTGCCGACCTTGAACCACTCGGTGAACATCCAGCCGAGAATCCCGGCGCAGGCACCCAGTTGGGTGTTGAGCATGACAATGCCGGAAGTGCCATTAAGGCCGCCGCCGGAACCGATGTTGAAGCCGAACCAGCCAACCCAGAGCATCGCCGCACCGGCCATGGTCAGGCTCAGGTTGTGGGCCGGCATCGGCGTATTCTGGTAACCCTTGCGCTTGCCGAGAATCAAGCACGCAGCCAACGCGGCAACGCCAGCATTGATATGCACCGCTGTGCCGCCGGCAAAATCGAGGACACCCCAGTTATGCATCAAAGCGCCAGAACCACCCCAGACCATATGGGCGACGGGCGCATAAACCAGGGTAAACCACAGCGCCATGAACCACAGCGCCGCAGAGAACTTCATGCGCTCGGCGAATGCGCCGGCAATCAGCGCCGGGGTAATGATCGCGAAGGTCATCTGGAAGGTTACAAACACGCCTTCCGGGATGTCACCGACCAGGCTCTGCGGGGTCATGCCGGCCAGAAAGGCCCGGCTCAAACCACCGACGAAACTGTTGAACGTCACCTGTCCCTCGACCATGCCGGTGCTGTCGACCACCATGCTGTAGCCATAGATCACCCACAGCACGCCGACCAGGCCGGCTATGCCGAAGCACTGGGTGAACAGCGAGAGCATGTTTTTCGCCCGCACCAGACCTCCGTAGAACAAGGCAAGGCCAGGCAGACACATGAACAGCACCAGCACCGCGGCGGTCACCATCCACGCGGTGCTGCCGGTGTTCAAGGTGGGTGCATCGGCCGCCTGGGCGAGCGGCGCGAGCGCGCCGGCCGCCAATAAGACAAGAAGGGATTTGCCGAGAAGACGATTGACCATTTTCAAAGCTCCTGCAAAAGAATGGAAAGTGTCTGGCAGCGAGCAATGGTTACTTCATGGGCCTCTTGGCGGGCCTCTCAATCTGTGGCGAGGGGGCTTGCCCCCGTTCGGCCGCGAAGCGGTCGCAGAACGGCAAACGGGGTTTATCTGAAGGACCGCGGCGCGGTCCAACGGGGGCAAGCCCCCTCGCCACAGGTCTTTCACTCAGCCTCAGTAACCGGAACCAGAACCAGGAATCCAACTGGTTCCCGCCAGCGGGACCCGCGCCATGGCAGCCGACTCCACCGTCAGCGCTACCAAGTCCTCAGGATCGAGGTTGTGCAGGTGCGACTTACCGCAAGCCCGGGCCATGGTCTGGGCTTCCAGCACCAACACGCGCAGGTAGTTGGCCAGACGCCGACCACCTTCCACCGGGTCCAGACGCTTGGACAGTTCCGGGTCCTGCGTGGTGATACCGGCCGGGTCGCGGCCGTTCTGCCAGTCATCGTAGAAACCGGCGGCCGAGCCGATTTTCTTCAGTTCCTCGTCCAGGCGTGGATGGTTATCGCCCAAGGCAATCAGCGCCGCCGTCCCGATGGCCACCGCATCCGCACCCAGCGCCATCGCCTTGGCGACGTCGGCACCATTACGAATACCACCGGACACAATCAACTGAACCTTGCGATGCATGCCCATCTCTTGCAAAGCCTGTACCGCTTGCGGGATAGCCGACAAAATCGGGATCCCGACGTGTTCGATGAACACTTCCTGAGTCGCTGCGGTGCCGCCTTGCATGCCGTCGAGCACAATCACGTCAGCCCCGGCTTTTACCGCCAACTTGACGTCGTAGTACGGTCGGCTCGCGCCGATTTTCACGTAAATGGGTTTTTCCCAGTCAGTAATTTCCCGCAGTTCGGCAATCTTGATCGCCAGGTCATCCGGGCCGGTCCAGTCCGGGTGACGGCAGGCGCTGCGCTGGTCGACACCGATCGGTAAGGTGCGCATACCGGCCACCCGCTCGGTGACTTTCATGCCCAGCAACATACCGCCGCCACCGGGTTTGGCGCCCTGCCCCAGCACGATTTCAATGGCGTCGGCCTTGCGCAGATCGTCCGGGTTCATGCCATAGCGGGACGGCAAATACTGATACACCAAATGCTGCGACTGGCCGCGTTCTTCTGGGGTCATGCCGCCGTCGCCGGTGGTGGTGCTGGTGCCAGCGATAGTTGCGCCACGGCCCAGGGCTTCCTTGGCATTGGCCGACAAAGCACCGAAGCTCATGCCGGCGATGGTCACCGGAATCTTCAGGTGAATCGGCTTCTTGGCGAAGCGGTTGCCGAGGATTACATCGGTGCCACACTTCTCCCGATAGCCTTCCAGCGGGTAGCGCGAAACGCTGGCGCCGAGCAGCAGCAAGTCATCGAAATGTGGCAGTTTGCGCTTGGTGCCACCGCCGCGAATGTCATAGATGCCGGTTTCCGCAGCACGCTGGATTTCCTGAATGGTCAGGCGGTCGAAAGTGGCCGACTCGCGCAGCACCGGAGGATTTTTCTCACTCATGTCTTGTTCTCCTGGATCAGTACGCGGACGCGTTATCGACTTTGAAGTTGTACAACTGACGGGCCGAGCCGTAGCGCTTGAAGTCAGCCGCCTTGTGCTCGAAACCGGCGCGATCAAGCAGCTCTTGCAGCTCTTGCAGGTGCTCGGCGCGCATCTCTTTCTCGACGCAGTCCGAGCCCAGGGATTCGACGGTGCCTTTCACATAGATGTGGGTCTCGTACAACGAATCGCCCAGAGCATCGCCGGCGTCGCCGCAGACCACTAGGCGACCGGCCTGCCCCATGAAGCAGCTCATGTGGCCGATACTGCCGCCGACAACGATGTCGATGCCCTTCATGGAAATCCCGCAACGCGCCCCCGCGTCGCCTTCAATCACCAGTAACCCGCCATGGGCCGTGGCACCGGCCGCCTGAGAGGCGCTGCCTTTGACCCGGACGTAGCCGGACATCATGTTCTCGGCACAACCGACACCGACGTTGCCGTGGACGGTGATCGAGGCCTTTTGATTCATCCCCGCGCAGTAGTAACCGGCGTGCCCCTGGATATCGATGGACACCGCTTCATTCACCCCGACCGCGAGGTTGTGCTTGCCATCGGAGTGAGTCACCACCCACTCGTGATCGGTCACGTTATTGACCTGATCGTGTAGCGCCTGATTAAGGTCACGCACGGTGGCAGTGGAAAGATCGATGGTTTTCATGTGTGCGCTCCTTAAGCTGACTCGCGTTCCCAGATGTACAGGGTGGCCGGTGCCGGCTCCCAGATTCTGGCGTTTTCGATTCCCGGCAGGCTCGACAGCGCCTGATATTCGGAAGCCATGGCGACGTAGTCGTCGGTCTCGGCAAGGATCGCCGGCTTGCAGGCGACCGGGTCGCGGATCACCGCAAAACCGTTACGGGTGCCGATGGCAAAGGTGAAGAAACCGTCGAGATCCTCCAGCGAGTGATCCAGCGCTTCCTTCAATGAGTCGCCTTGCTGCAGGCGCCAGGTCAGGTAGCCGGCGGCCACTTCGGTGTCGTTGTCGGTCTCGAAGTGAATGCCTTCGCGCTTGAGTTCCTGACGCAGGCGGAAGTGGTTCGACAACGAGCCGTTGTGCACCAGGCACAGGTCGGCGCCGGTGGAAAACGGGTGGCTGCCTTCCATGGTTACCGCGCTTTCGGTGGCCATGCGGGTGTGACCAATGATGTGGCTGCCCTTCATCCCGGCTAGGCCGAAACGCTGAGAGATTTCCTGGGGCAAGCCCATGCCCTTGAGGATTTCGATGCTTTGCCCAGCGCTCATGATGCGGATGCCCGGCGCCAATTCAGCCAGAGCCTGACGCACCGGAACCTCTTCGGCATGGATCTTGAGCACTGCGGCGCTGGCGTTCTGGAACCAATCCAGCGAGCAGCCCAGGCGCCCTTCCAATTCGCCCATCAGGCTTTTCCAGTCGAAGCCTTCGGTGGTCGCCTGCAAGGTCAGCTTGACCCAGCCGTCCGCCACTTCATCGCCGTAAATGGCGAAGCCGGCACTGTCCGGGCCACGATCGGTCATGGCCTGCAACATCGGTTCGAAGAGCTTGCCGAGCTGGGATTCCAGCTGCGGATTTTTCAGGTAAAGACCTACGATTCCACACATATCAAGTCTCCTTCGGAGGCAGTGAACGCCCGACGCCGTGCCGGGTGCCCGAATGGTTGTCAAAACACGGAGTCAGAAAAATTCGGTGTAGCGCTGGATTTCCCAGTCGGAAACGTGGCGGCTGTATTCCACCCATTCCATGCGCTTGAGCTTGATGAACTCGCCAACGATCTGCGGGCCAAGCACCTCGGCGAACAACGGGTCGGCTTCGAGCGCGTCGCAGGCTTCCTTGAGCGACTGCGGCAGGGTCTTGATGCCCCGCGCAGCGATCTGCTCAAGGCTCAGGCTGTAGAGGTTTTCATTGCAGACGTGGTCGATTTCCAACTGGCGGTCGATGCCGTCCAGGCCCGCAGCGATGATCGCGGCGCTGACCAGATAAGGGTTGCAACCGGCGTCCGGCAGACGAAACTCCAGGCGACCGTAAGGCACCCGCACCATGGCTGAACGGTTGTTGGCACCGAAGGCGATAAAGGCTGGCGCCCAGGTCGCACCGGACAACGAATTGCCCACCACCAGACGCTTGTAGGAGTTGACCGTCGGTGCAGCGAAGGCACACAGCGCTGGGCCATGGGCGAGCAGGCCCGCGGCGAAGTGATAGGCCAGTTTCGACAGGCCCATGCCGCTCGGGTCGCTGGCGTCATGGAACAGGTTCTTGTTATCGGCACTGCTGATCGACAGGTGAAAGTGCATGCCGTTGCCGGCGCGTTTCGGGTCAGGCTTGGGCATGAAGGAACAGATCATGCCCAGGTCATTGGCGATCTCGCCGGCAGCCATGCGGAAGAAGGTGAAGCGGTCCGCCGAGGTCATGGCGTCGCTGTAGGTGTAGTTGATCTCGAACTGGCCGTTGGCGTCCTCGTGGTCGATTTGATAGACCTCGAAGTCCACTGCTTGCAGGGCCTCGGTCAGGCGTTCAAGGAAAACGCGGGAGCGCGACAAGCCTTTATAGTCGTAGCAAGGCTTGTCGAGGTTGTCGCTGGGGTCAACCAATTGCAGCTTGCCCTGCTCGTCGCGGCGCATCAGGTTGAACTCGGGCTCCAGACCGGTGTTGAGAGTCCAGCCTTTTTCTTCCAGGCGTTGTACTTGTTGCTGCAACACATAACGGCTGTCATACGGATGTGGCTTACCATCGACGTGGCCGACGCACACCACCCGCCCGTAACCCGGCTGCCAGGGCACCGGGGTCAGGGTAGACAAGTCGCCGCGAGCCATGAAGTCCGGGCCATGGGGTTCCATGCCCATGCCGCTGATCGCGAACCCGGCAAAACCTGCCCCCTCTTCCGCGACTGTCTTGAGCCCACAGATCGGCACCGACTTGGTCTTGGCCGCACCGTGAATATCCACAAATTGCGCAAGCACGTACTTGATCCCGTGCTTGTCGATGATGCGCTGGGTTTCTGCTGGCAACATTGCTCGTCACTCCTCGCGAAAGGCAAAACATTCTGGATGGGCCTTGACCGTCTTTTTATTCCTAAAAAGAAAGTTAGTTTCCCAATAGGAATGCAAAGCCCTTGCCAGATTCGCGAGTGAAACGTTGAAACGCCGTGACAGGCGCTTTTGTGCTGTATATATGGGAATATTCTTTTCCCTGTGGGAATACTGCCCGCAGGGCATGCCGCAAGCGTCGCCATTTGCACTTTCTCAGTGCGAAACTAATATTACTGAACGGAAAGTGTGCAGGATCTGATGACTATGTCGACCGAAACCGCCCCGCGCCTCAAGCTTGAGCAATATCTGGGATTGCAGATCAAGCGCCAGCGCCAGGCTCAGGATCTGAAATTGTCTGACGTGGCCAAGATTGCCGATATCAGTCAGGGCATGTTGAGCAAGATCGAAAACGCCCAGGTGTCCACCAGCCTCGATACCCTGAGCCGTCTGTGCGACGTGCTCGGCCTGCCACTGTCCAAGTTGTTCAGCGAATACGACCAGCAGGACGGCAGCGCGCTGTTGGTCAAGGCTGATCAGGGCATGGAAGTGGTTCGGCGAGGGACCGAGAAAGGCCATACTTACCATCTGCTCAACCACACTCGCGGGCCGAAGAAGAGCTTTGAGGCCTACATGGTCAGCATGGATGACGCCAGTGAAGAGTTTCCGACCTTCTCCCACCCTGGCACCGAGTTCCTCCACCTGCTGGAAGGTGAACTGATCTATCGCCACGGCAATCAGCTGTACCGCATGGAAGCGGGTGACAGCCTGACATTCGAAGGTGAAATCCCTCACGGTCCGGAGCAGCTGGTGCACGTGCCGATCCGCCTGCTGTCGATCATGAACTACGGTTCCGACAAAGAGTAACGTCCCCCTCTGCCCCCGCTTTGCCCTGCCTTGAGGCCGACCCACGTCGGCCTCACGTATTTTCCTGCCAGTTAAAAAACTTTCTTAAAAGCTCTGGACGCGACGCGACCATTCCCCTATAAAGCCACCAACAGGAATAAATTATTCCCCACAAGAAAACACGCTCACGGAATGAGCCTGCTGTCCGCTGACACTTTTTTTCGCTATGCGATGAGCTGCCGCCATCATCCCGAGGACGTGTCATGCAACACGAAAAAAACCATTTCATCATCAAGATCACCTGTCCCGCGGTGTCCGGCATCGTCGCTGCCGTCACCACCTACCTGGCGGACAACGGTTGCTACATCGGGGAGATGGCGCAATTCGACGACGACTTCAGCGGCCGCTTTTTCATGCGCGCAGTGTTCCGCTTCAACGACGGCCACCCAGGCGACCTGCAACAAATCAAGGACGGTTTCGCCGACGTCGCCAAGGCGTTCGAGATGACCTGGGAATTGCACGACACCCGCGAGCCGATGCGTGTGCTGCTGATGGTCAGCAAGTTCGACCACTGCCTGACCGACCTGCTCTACCGCTACCACAAGGGCGAGATGGACATGACCATCACCGCCATCGTCTCCAACCACCTCGACCTGCGGCCCATGGCCGAACGCGAGGGCATTCGCTTCATCTACCTGCCCGTGACCAAGGACACCAAGGCCCGGCAGGAAGCCGAGCTGATGAAGATCGTCGACGACACCGGCACCGAACTGGTGGTGTTGGCGCGCTACATGCAGATCCTCTCCGATGACCTGTGCAAGCAACTCTCGGGGCGGGCGATCAACATTCACCATTCGTTCCTGCCCGGTTTCAAGGGTGCCAAGCCTTATCACCAGGCCTACCAGCGTGGCGTGAAACTGATTGGCGCCACCGCCCATTACGTCACCAGCGACCTCGACGAGGGACCGATCATTGAGCAGGAGGTGCAGCGCGTCGATCACGTCTATCTGCCCGACGATCTCGTGGCCACGGGCCGTGACACCGAAACCGTGGCCCTGTCCAAGGCGGTCAAGTACCACCTGGAGCATCGGGTTTTCCTCAACCAGGACAGAACGGTGATCTTCCGGTGAACGCGCACAAACTGATCGACGGCAAAGCCACCGCCGCTCGCGTCCTGGTGCATGTCCGCGAGGACGTGGAGCGACTGCGCGAGCAAGACATTCAACCGGCGCTGGCGGTGATTCTGGTGGGCAGCGACCCGGCCAGCCAGGTCTACGTGCGCAACAAGATCCTGCGCGCCGAAGAAGTGGGTATCCGCTCGCTGGAACATCGGCTGTCCACGGATACCAGCACTGAACAGTTGCTCATTCTGATCGCCCGACTGAATGCCGATCGCTCGATCCACGGCATTCTTCTGCAGCTGCCGCTGCCGTCGCATATCGATGAATTACGCGCACTGGAGGCTATCGCTCCGGACAAGGATGTAGACGGGTTCCACAGTCAGAACGTCGGCGGTCTCAGCCAGGGTCGCACGGTACTCGCGCCCTGCACCCCCAGTGGTTGTTTGTACTTGCTGGAACAAACCTGCGGCGATTTGCGCGGCAAGCACGCGGTGGTGATCGGCCGCTCGAACATCGTCGGCAAACCCATGGCTGCGTTGTTGCTGCAGGCCGACTGCTCAGTGACCGTCCTGCATTCGCGCAGCCCGGATCCGCAGGCTCTGTGCCGGCAGGCAGACATCGTCATCGCCGCCGTGGGTCGCCCAAGGCTGATCGACGCCAGTTGGCTCAAGCCTGGCGCAGTGGTGATCGACGTCGGCATCAACCGTATCGAAGACGATGGCCGCAGCCGTCTGGTGGGCGACGTCGACTTCGACAGCGCCCTGCCCCACGTCGCGGCGATCACCCCGGTACCTGGTGGTGTCGGGCCGATGACCATCGCCTTTCTGATGAAGAACACCGTGACCGCAGCCCTTGCGCAACACCAGGCTCAACGCAGCCAATCGGAGGCCCTATGCCATTCAATCTATTGAAATACGGGCTGAGTTCGGAGTACCCGGTGGAAGTGGATTTGCCGCCACCGAAGGAACTCAAGTCGAGCTATGACGTTGTGATCATCGGCGCCGGCGGCCACGGTCTGGCCACCGCTTACTACCTGGCCAAGTACCACGGCATCACCAACATTGCGGTGCTGGAAAAGTCTTACCTGGGTGGCGGCAATACCGCGCGCAACACCGCAGTGATCCGCTCCAACTACCTGACCAGCGAAGGCGTGCGTTTTTATGCCGAGTCGGTGCGGATGTTCCAGTCGCTGTCCAACGAATTCGATTTCAACATCATGTACTCCGAGCGCGGCCAACTGACCCTGGCCCACACCGATGCCACCGTGCGTTCGTTCCGGCAGCGCGCCGAGGTCAACAAACACTTCGGCGGCCGTACAGAGATGATCGACCGCCAGCAGATCCGCGAACTGGTGCCCAGCCTTAACCTCGATCCCGGCCACTTGCCGGTGATCGCCGGGCTCTGGCACATCGACGGCGCCACCGCGCGCCACGACGCCGTGGCCTGGGGCTACGCCAAACAGGCGGCCAAGCGTGGTGTGGAAATCCATCAGCTCACCGAAGTCCAGGATCTGATTATCGAGAACGGCGCCATCACCGCCGTGAAAACCAATCGCGGCACCATCAAATGCGGTTGCGCGGTCCAGGCGATTGCCGGGCACAGTTCGTTGCTGATGGCCAAGGCCGGAATTCGTTCGCCGATCCAGACCTTCCCGTTGCAAGCCATGGTCACCCAGCCGTTCAAGCCGTTTCTCGATCCGCTGGTGAGTTCCTCCGCCCTGCACTGTTACGTGCAGCAAACCAGTCGTGGCGAGGTGGTGTTTGGCGGCGGCTCCGATCCTTATCCATTGTTCAATACTCGTTCCACGCTCGATTTGAAGGAAAGCTTGCTGGCCCACGCCATCGAGATGTTCCCGTTCCTGGCCAACGCCAAGCTGATGCGCCAATGGGCCGGGATCACCGACATGACCCCGGATTACAGTCCGATCATGGGCCTGTCGCCGGTGAAGAATTACTACCTCGACGCCGGCTGGGGAACCTGGGGTTTCAAAGCCACACCGATCTGCGGCAAGACCATGGCCGAATTGGTGGCCAGCGGCGGCAAGGTGCCGGAGCTGATCAAGCCCTTTGCCCTTGAGCGCTTCTCAACCTTCCAGCAAGTCAACGAAATGGGCGCTACAGCGGCCAGCCACTGACGGAGAGCAGACGATGAAAGTCATGATTTGCCCGCTCAACGGGCCGCGCAATATCAGCGAGTTCACCTATGGCGGTGAATTCAAGCCGATGCCTGACCCGGTCAGTTGCAGCGACACCGAATGGGCCGACTACGTGTTCAACACCGACAACCTCGCCGGTTTGGTGCGCGAATGGTGGATGCACACGCCATCCAGCTACTGGTTTCTGGCGGAGCGTCACACCGTCAGCGATGAAATCCTGCGGACCTTCGACCCCAAAGAACTGTTCACCGCCCGTGTCGACTTTAGCGCCTCCAAGGAGATCGCAGGATGAATCGCCTACCCGCCCCCATGGGCTTGCTGATCGACCGTGATCAGCCGCTGGATTTCAGTTTCGACGGCCACGATTACCAAGGCTTGCAGGGCGACAGCATCGCCAGCGCCCTGTTGGCCAACGGGCGTTTCCTGATCTCCCGTTCGTTCAAATACCATCGCCCGCGTGGCCCGCTGACCATGGCCGGCCAGGACGCCAACAGCCTGGTGCAGTTGCCCGAAGAACCCAACGTGCTGGCCGACGCACACGCGTTGTCCGCCGGGTTGCAGGTGACGGCGCAGAACGTCAACGGCTCGCTGGATAACGACAAGGACGCCTACCTAGGCAAGTTCTCGAAATTCATGCCGGTGGGTTTCTACTACCGCTCGTTCTACAAGCCCAAAGGCATGTGGAAAGTCTGGGAACCGATCATTCGCAAGAAGGCCGGCCTCGGTGTGCTCGACCTGACGTTTAAACCCGAGTACTACGACAAGGCCTACCTGTTTACGGACTTGGCGGTGATCGGCGCCGGGCCTGCCGGTTTGCACGCCGCCCTGACCGCGGCCAATGCCGGGGCCAAGGTATTGCTCATCGAGCAACAGCCGGTTCTCGGCGGTTCGCTGACGTATGCCCGCTTCGATATCGAAGGCAGCAGGGCTGAAAACCTACGCCGCGAACTGCTCGCTGCGATAGAGCAACACGCCAATATCCAGATCCTGACCGAAGCCACTTGCAACGCCTGGTTCACCGACAACTACCTGCCGGTGATTCAGGGCAAACGCATGTACAAGGTCCGCGCCCGCCAGTGCCTGGTGTGCAGCGGGGCCTTCGATCAACCGGTGATCTTTCGCAACAACGACCTACCGGGCGTGATGCTGACCAGCGCCGCGCAACGACTGATGAAACTGTATGCGGTCAAACCCGGTAAACGCGCCGTGGTGCTGACAGGCAACGATGACGGTTACCTCGCCGCGCTGGATCTGCATGACCAGGGCGTGGAGGTCGTCGCTGTGGTGGACCTGCGCCATGGTCCTTCGGACGAATCCTTGCTGCGCGCACTGGCGCAACGCAAGATCTACCATCAGAGCAACAGCACCGTCTATGAAGCCCGGCACGAGAAAGGCATGCGCCATATCAACGGCGTCGACGTGCGCAAGATCACCGCACAAGGCCAGGTCGCCGAGAGCGGGCAACACCTGCATTGCGATTTACTGTGCATGTCCGCCGGTTACATGCCGGTCTATCAACTGCTGTGCCAGGCCGGCGGCAAACTGGCCTACGACGATCAGCGTGCCGAGTTCACTCTCAGCGGCCTGCCAAAGAATCTGAATGTCGCCGGCTCGGTCAACGGTCGTCACCAGCTGGATAACGTGATTGCCGATGGTGTGAATGCCGGTGCCGAAGCCGCCCTCGCGCTGGGTCTGACAGTCGGCACGCAACGCGCGCCATTCAGCGGCGAGGCTCGGGTCAACTTTAATTGGCCAATCTTCCCGCACCCCAAAGGCAAGGACTTCGTCGACTTCGACGAAGACCTGCAAGTCGCCGATATCGTCAACGCCACCCGGATCGGCTATCGCGACGTGCAACTGGTCAAGCGCTACTCCACCGTCGGCATGGGCCCGTCTCAAGGTCGTCACTCGGCGCTGCCGACCGCGCGGTTGGTGGCCTGGGCCACTCAACGCAACATCAGTGAAACAGGTGTGACCACCGCGCGGCCGCCGTTTGTGGCCGAGAAGCTGGCGCATGTCGCCGGCCGCGCGTTCGATCCCTACCGACAAACGCCGATGCATGCCCGACACCTGCAAGCCGGGGCGAAAATGATGCCCGCCGGAATCTGGCAACGCCCGGCCTATTACGGCAACACCAAGGATCGCGAGGCGTGCATGCAGGCAGAGGCCCTGCATGTGCGCAACAAGGTCGGCCTGATCGATGTCTCGACCCTGGGCGGTCTGGACGTGCGCGGCCCGGACGCCGCCGAGTTGCTCAATCGGATGTACACGTTCGCTTTTCTCAAGCAGCCGATCGGCCGCTCCCGTTATGCGCTGATGACCAATGAGCACGGCGTGGTAATCGACGACGGCGTCTGTGCGCGGTTTGCCGAAAACCATTTCTACGTCACTGCCACCACCAGCGGTGTCGACCGGATCTATCAGCAAATGCTTAAGTGGAACGCGCAATGGCGGCTGGACGTGGACGTCGCCAACGTCACCGCGGCCATTTGCGCGGTGAACCTTGCCGGGCCGGATTCGCGCAAGGTGCTGGAACAGGTCTGCACCGACCTCGATCTGAGTGCCGAAGCCTTCCCTTATCTGGGCGTGCGTCAGGGCACGGTCGCAGGCATCAGGGCGCGGCTGCTGCGGGTAGGTTTTGTCGGTGAACTGGGGTATGAAATCCACGTCCCGGCGCGCCACGGGCTGGCGCTCTGGGATGCGCTGATGAAGGCCGGAAAGGCCCAGGACATCCGCCCCTTCGGCGTCGAAACACAGCGCCTGCTGCGTCTGGAAAAAGGCCATGTGATCATCAGTCAGGACACCGACGGCATGACCCACCCGGCGGAAATCGACATGGGCTGGGCAGTCAGTCGCACCAAGCCGTTCTTCGTCGGTCGGCGCTCGGTAGACATCCTCGAAGCCCAGCCACTGAAACGCAAACTGGTGGGTTTCAGCCTGCCCAAAGGCAGCCTGCAACCGCTGGAAGGCCATCTGGTGCTTAACGGCCCGGACATCAGCGGCAACGTCACCTCCTGCGAGTATTCCACCACCCTTGGCAAGATCATCGGCCTGGCCTACGCCGGCATCGACCAGAGCACGCCAGGGCAACGGATTCCGATCCGCGTCGAAGGCGGCATCGTGGTCGAGGCCGAGGTGGTGCAGTTGCCCTTCTTCGATCCCGACAACCAACGCCAGGAGCTTTGAGTCATGACCAGTCTGAGAGAACAACACAGCATCGCCCGGCAAACCCTAACGCCGTTGCCGGGGTGCTGCCTGGCGGACCTGACCGACCTTCCGCGAGTCGGTTTTCGTGGCGCCCACAGTGCCGAGTACCTGCGCAGCCGCGGCTTCGTCCTGCCGGATGCGCCCAACCGTGCGGTGATTCAAGCCGACGGCAGCCAGGTGGCGCGGTTGTCGCAGACCGAATACCTGCTGCTCGGCAGCCCAGAGGATCAAGGCCAACGAATGGCGGTTGAAGAGGCCCGCTGGGAACTCGGTCATCACGCCAACTATTTGCTGCCTCGTCAGGACAGTCATGCCTGTTTTCAGCTGACGGGAGATCATCTGAGCGAAGTGTTGGCCAAGCTCTGCGGGGTTGATCTGAGCCCGCAGGCGTTCGGCCCGGGAGCGGTGGCCCAGACGTCGGCGGCACGCATTAATGTGATCGTGATCAATTCCGGCACCGCGCAGCAGGCGAGCTTGCACATCCTTTGTGACCGGGCATCGCAGGAGTATTTTCGGGGGGCGTTGGAGGATGCAATGCAGGAGTATTCAGGTCTGGCTACGGCTGTGACAACGCGCTGACTCTGCCGCCCGACTGGTCATGCATGCTGAGACGAAATTCCGTTCCAAGCATGCATGGGCAGATGCCGACAGTGACGACAATGCCGCTTGTAAATGTCACGCACAAAAAAACGCCACTCATTGAGTGGCGTTTTTTGTGAATCCTGGAGCGGGAAACGAGACTGGAACCCACGCTCTTTCTCCTTTTTCTTCTATGAGCAATGCCTTCGATGTACTGGATGATGTACATTTTTTTTAGAGATTGGGAAGTGGTCACTTTTTACAAATTGCTTTCGCAACTGTCTACACGAATAAAGAAGTCAGAGCGTTCCAACAATTTGGAAAAGACAATCAACTCTGTCTGCCTGCCCCAAGCCTCGCCGTCTAATCGCAGTCTATGTTGCTCGGCGTATGATCGATAAAGTCGAGCCCTGCAAAGGGTCAATGACGTGAGATCTATCACAACCTCATGCCTGTTGAGACTGATAGCTGGCATCTCACGCTTTTCAATGATTGCGACAATCTGGACTACGGCGAGGACTCCAGCTCGCCTGACGGTCGTGTCGGGCCTCTTGAAACGTGGCAGCGATATGGCACTGATCCAGTCGAGCTGTTGGGTGGCTGGGAACGAGCACAGCTTGGGCGCCTGCTGAATGAGCTTTGATACCGCAATTGAAATCCCGGACTGATCAAGCCCGACCTTTAATCGAACCCCTACCGACTTCGATAGGTCTGTTTCTGTATTACTTCTCGGGATTTCCATCCAATGTCCGCACAAAACAGCCTTGTCGTACTCGCACGTGGCGGATATGCCGCTCGGGGCGTTCTTTATCTGATCATTGGGATCTTCGCTCTGCTGGCAGCACTGGATTCGACAAAATCGAAGGACAGTCACAGGAGCCTCGAGGCATTGTTAAGCCAGCCATTCGGGCATGTTCTAGTCGGGCTAGTGGTGGCTGGTCTGCTCGCCTTCGCCGGTTGGCGAGTGTTGCAGGCAACGCGCGATGTTGATCATCACGGTAAGAAATTCAAGGGATTGATTATTCGTGCAGGTTTGTTGGCGGGAGGCGTAGTCAACGGCGCGCTGGCGTTTTTTGCGTTGGGCCTACTGATCAGCAGCCTCAAAAGCTCAGACAATTCCGGAAGTGGACAAACGAAGGATATGCTGGCGCATCTACTGTCTTGGGAACACTCAAATTTATTGGTGTACCTCGTCGCAATCGTCCCACTCGGCGTAGGCATTGCTCACATCATCAAGGGATGGAAGGCGTCGTTCGAAAAGTACTTTGAAGCCGACGAAGACGTTATGCGGTACGTCCGCCCGGTGTCTCAGATCGGTCTTATAGCCCGTGGAGTCGTTTTCATAGAGATAGCCCTGCTACTGACAATTAGCGGTTCCAGTTATCAAACCGTGAATCCACCTGGCATGAAGGAAGCCCTCGATGCTCTCCAGAATTTGCCGGCAGGTGGTTTGATTTTGGTGGTGATGGCCCTGGGGCTGATCGCATTTTCGGTCTACAGCTTTTCAGAAGCCTTTTGGCGCAAGATAAACATGGATGTGCCTGGAGTATCGAGAGCATAGTCGCGCAGCGAGGATATTTATGGCTGTCCTTCCACGCCCGTGACAACGTGAGGACCATCTGAACATCCGTCTTGGGCGGATAGCACAGCATCCAAAGGAGCAGAAGACATGTCGATATACATTATCTGCGGGCTGACGATCGAAGAGTGGGATCCTCTCTTTGGCATGCTGGTTGATCAATCCAGCGGGCAATCGCCGGCGGAGTAGGCATCGCCTCTCCGCTGCTTGGCAAAAGCGTCAACGCTACGAAGTCAGGGCGGCGCCCCCTGCTCCCTACCACTTGCGCACGAACCTCGGAATACTAAAGCACCTCCTAGGTGCAGCGCTCGCCATGACGATGACTCCCCTTCTAAATGTCCGGGTGAAGGTCGCGAACCGGACTGACCGTTTCCAGCAACGACGCGAGGTGCAGTATCGTGGATTCAGCCAACCATTTAGACACCAACTGCACTCCGATCGGCAGTCCATCCCGACTGGTGCCGAATCTGATCGACAGAGCCGGAAGGCCCGTCACGTTGAACGGCACGGTAGCGCCCTGGATCTGCACCGCAGACACTGACTTGCCGTTGATGACGATCTCCGACAGCCCATGCGCGTGTGCGGGGATAGGCAGTACGGGGCAGAGCAAAGCATCGTAGCTCTGGAAATACTCCGCGAAGCCATCTCGCAGTCGATCCGTTGCTTGCTCCGCCTGGAGAAAGTCGGCCATGGACGTATCCTGCGTCGCAAGCATGCCCTTGGATATCTTGAACATCTCGTTTTCGTGGCCGGCAGTCGCTTCCCTGAAAGCGGGTTTCATTTCCATCACGTGCAGGGCATTGAACACCTCGAGAGCATTGTCCCGCTCGAGTGCCGGAATTCGTACAGGTTCCACAATGACGCCGGCACCGTGAAGCGCTTCGGCCGCCGCCTGCACGGTCACCGCAACCTCGGCATCGATAGGCCCAAAGCCAGGTTCGACCAGCCAGCCAACACGAAGCGGCCGATCGGGATTGGCCCCCACCCCGGCATCGAACCCGAGTGGGCTCGTGGAGAAGCTGTCCAGACCATCCGGACCCGCGAGCACCGAATAGGCCAACGCGATATCGCGAACGCTGCGCGCCATCGGACCGACATGCCAAAAGCGACGTGGCGCCCGCGACCATACGCCTGTCATCGGTATGCGTCCGTGTGTGGCCTTCAAGCCGATGATGCCCGTCTGCGCGGCCGGGCCACGTATGGAGATGGCGAGATCGCTGCCCAGACCGAACGGCGAAAAACCTGCCGCAATGGTCGCCGACTCCCCACCGCTCGACCCACCGGGGGTGCGATCGAGATTCCATGGGTTGTTTGACCTTCCGGTCAGCAGGTTGTCGGTTTCGGTCGAGTAGGAAAATTCCGGAAGGTTGGTTTTCGCAAGCAGGATTGCACCGGCGTTCTTCAAGCGCGCGATGCTTGTTGCGTCAGTATTGGGGACGCGGCCCCTGAAGATCGGCGAGCCGCGTTGAGTTAGCACCGATGCGCTATCGATCGAATCCTTCGCCGTGAAGGGCACCCCATACAGAGGGCCGAGCTGACCACCCGCCATGATCGCTGCTTCCGCCACCCTCGCGGCTTCGAGCGCGCCATCCGCGACCGTGACGATCGCGTTGATCTTAGGGTTGACGGCTTCGATGCGATCGAGGTGCGCTTGCACGACCTCAACCGGTGAGACTTGACGGGTACGGATCAGTTCAGCCAGCTTGGTTGCGTCAAAATAGATGATGTCAGCATTCATTGCACACCTCTGCTTGTCTTCCAGTTGGTAGAAAAAGTGCTCCTCCCCGGTTTACGCAGTCGCCTTCACTTTACGCCCGGTCTCCCCTAAAGACTCTTCATATTGCCGCTCCAGCGATAACACCAGTGAAGTGGCATCCAGATCTGCCCCGCCGTTGTCGATATGGTTCTTCAACAACGCGTAGGCGGCCTCGGCAGTGGCCATCGTAGTACCCACCTCACGGCCGGCGTCCATCGCCAGGGTCAGGTCCTTAGCCAGCAGCCAGGTTTTGAAACCGGCCTTGTAACCCTTGGATGCAGGGGAAGCAGGCACGACGCCAGCGCCCGGGTTCCAGACACGGAAGGTCCAGTTATCAGCGGTTGAGCGTGTGGCAATTTCAAAGAACTCTTTCAGATCCAGTCCCAGGCGCATTGCGAGTGCAGTGGCTTCGCAGTTGACCGCGACGCACACGCCCATGATCAGATTGTTGACGACTTTTGCCGCCTGCCCTGCTTCCGGGCCGCCGGCATGAGCGACATAGCCGGCCATTGGCTGCAGAAGCTCTTTCACTCGTAGTACGTGCGCAGGCTCGCAGCCGATCATGAAGGTCAAGGTGCCATCGATCGCGCCCTCGGTACCGCCGGATACCGGAGCTTCAGCGAAGGCAACACCTGCCTTTTTCGCCACAGCGTGGATGGCCCTGGCGTAATCGATGCCGATGGTCGAGCAGTCGATAACCACCGTATTAGGTCCGACATGGGTAAAAACACCGTCCGGCCCCGTCAGTACCTCTACATCAGCACCGGTCGGAAGCATGGTGAAAACCGCGTCAACACCTAGACAGGCTTCTGCAAGGGTCTTGCATACTTGAACACCATTTTCAGAAGCCAGCTGGCGGGCATCGGCATCGATATCAACACCGCGGACGGTGTAGCCGGCGTTCATCATATGTTTCGACATGGGAATACCCATGAACCCAAGACCCACCCAAGCGATAGTCGTCATTATTATTCTCCATTGCTCAATTTTGAGGTTTTTCTAATACTGCGAGAAAATGCATACATCATTAATCAGTGTTTCTTTTGCTTGTAATGGCATGGCTAATCTTATTGATGATCAACCTGCAGAAACAGACCAAAAAGTGCCCGACCGCTGTGCAAATTTAACCAATGCCAGTAACGCTAGCGCCGATCAATGGCCATGACATAGGGATTGATGAAAACGTTCTTCCATATCGCATTGATAGCAAAAGGATCGTTACGCTGAAATTCACGAACTTCACCTATGGACTCAGCTTCGACCAACAGCATGCTACCGATGCGTGCCTGACCATCTGCGTCCAGGAAAGGCCCTGCCATTACGATATTGGCAGTTGCCTCTTTTAAATAGGCCCGATGGGCATCGTAGTATTGATCACGTTTATTGGGTGTTTCAGGGTTATCTTGGCAATAGACAACATAGAACATCACAGCACCTCTTACTTATTGTTATGGCGAACTGAGCGAGAATGTAGTGCAAGAACGCGCGACCTATTGATACACATGCCAAAGTTCTTTGACGACATCACAGGAACTACTCTAGCCATGCATGCTTGGAGGTACAATGCAAAATATGCTCAGCTGCTGTGCAAAAATAGGCAGCGAGAGAGAAAAAGAAACTAACTTATTGAAGCAATAAACATTTCCCGATTGCTATCGACTTGCTCGGCAATAAACCGTGCAACCTCTCTCACATGCGCCGCTCTGCGATGGTCCTCGTGTACATGCATGTAAAAAGATCGATTGAAAAAGACCTCCTCGGGCAAAACCGGGACCAGGGAAGGAAAAGTAGCTGCGATATAGGCTGGAATAATGCCTAACGTATGCCCACCGAGGATGGCGTGCACTTGAGTTAAAAGCGCGGTGCTCCTAAGTTGCGAGACAATTTTGACGCCTGTGCCCTCGGCGAAATTCAGTTCGGGTGCGAACAGCAATTCCTCTACATAACCTACGAATGGATGCTTCTTCAGGTCGGTTTTTTTCAGAATCGGCGCAGCTTTCTCCAAGTACTCTCTAGAGGCGTAAATCTGCAATCGGTAGTCTGTCAGACGTCTGGATGCGACACGCATGTGCTCCGCACCTGCCAACCCTATGCCGATATCCGCCTCCCGTTTCGACAGACTGAACACCCTGGCCGCTGCAAAAATTTCCACCTCAAGCTTGGGGTGGCGTTCCATCAATTGATGCATTCGCGGAGCGAGAAACACACTGCCAAAACCATCTGGTGCGCCAATACGAACAACGCCCGAAATCTGCCCTGGATCGCTTTCCTTGCTCTTGTAGGCCATCAATACACTTTCAATGCTTTCGACGGTGGCCAGCACTCGTTCACCTGCCGGCGTGAGCTCATAGCCCACGTTGCTCTTATGGAAGAGCCGGCTTTTCAAGCCTTCCTCAAGTGAATGAATGTGACGAGCAACTGTCGTGTGCTCGGTACCCAGACGCTCGGCGGCTGCGGAGAGCGTTCCTGAACGCGCCACGGCCAGAAAATATCGATAGTCATCCCAGTTTTCGTTGTTGTTTTTTTTGGTCACTCGGGCGTTCCTTTCGAGACTATTAGCATTTGTTTGCGGGTCTACACTGCCACTCTTTCCCAAGGTGCCCCTTGTGAGAAATACAACTCCATCCAGTTTTTGAACGCGGTGGTTTTGGCAGGGCTGAACTTGGAAGAGGGGCGCACAAGATAAATCCCGGCATTCACGTCCAGCGTCCACTCCGGTAGCACCCTGACCAGGCGCCCCGCGGCGAGATCATGCGACATCAGCCAATCCCCGCCGGCTATGACTCCGATCCCCAGTCGTGCAGCACAAAGCAGCGCTTCATTGTCATTGCTTTTCAGACTGCTATTGGTGACCACCGCTTCGGTCGAACCTCGCTTGGTCAGACGCCATTGCGGATAAGAGGAAAACCCGGTGAACCCAAGGCAATTGTGCACCTCGAGATCTTTAGGTTTTAGAGGCACTCCTCGTTGCGCGAGGTATGAAGGCGAAGCACACAAAATGCGCCGGTGATCACACAGCTTCCTGGCCAGTAACCTGCTGTCGGGAAGCTCACCAATACGAATGGCGACGTCAAATCCCTCGGCGACGATGTCCACGAAGCGATCGCTGAATTCCATTTCAATTGAAATGTCTGGGTAGGCAACCATGAACTCCGCGATCAATGGGCTTAACCACATACGCCCCATCGCACCCGGAAGCGAGACACGCAAGGTGCCATTGAGCTCCTCTGCACCGAGCGCGGCTTCGTGCTCGGCTTCGATGAACAGTTTCGTGGCAAAGCGCAGCTTTTCCACGAACCGGGTGCCGACCTCAGTCAACCGCACATGCCTTGTCGTTCGCTCGACCAGGCGCACCCCCAGACGCGATTCCAGTGCGGATATACGCTTGGAAAGCACTGAGGGATGCCGCTGCAAAACCTTGCCCGCCGCAGCAAATGAGCCCTGCTCTGCCAATGCTAACAGCGCACCGATTTCATCGGCTTGTCGACTATCAATTGGGTCCATGCTGTAGGGTAATCCTGCCTTGGCAATCTGTTATGACTCTCAATTATCCAAGGACAGCAAGTCGCCTCACGGAGTCAGAACAATAGCGCCTTGGCTACGCCCACCTTCAAGGTCAGCGTGAGCCTTGCTGACATCCGCCAGAGAATAACGTCCCCAGACATTGGGTTTGATAATGCCTTTGGAAACGGCATCGAGAACGTCTTTGGCACGGTCCTGATACTCGCTCACATCAGCAGTGTGGGCAACAATCGAAGGCCGGGTCAGAAACAACGACCCTTTGGCATTGAGCGTACTGATTTCAATGGCAGGAGGCGCGCCACTGGTCATGCCGAAGGACACGAGTAATCCCCGTGGCTTGAGACTGTTCAGTGACGCTTCAAAAGACACACGACCGATCGGGTCATAAACCACATCCGCTTTCTTGCCTTGGGTCACTTGCAAGACCTGCTCGGCGAACGTTTGTGCATCGAAGATGAACACCTCATCACAGCCGGCATTTTTCGCACGGCCGACACTGGACTCTTTCGAGACGACGCCAATGACGAACGCCCCCAAGTGTTTTGCCCAAGGCACCATGATCTGCCCTACCGCACCAGACGCGCCGTAGATCACAACAATCGAGCCGGCAGCAACAGGATAGGTGGACTTGAGCAGGTACTGGGCAGTGATGCCTTTGAAAAGTACAGCGGCGGCATCCTCAAAGCTCAGCGAGTCTGGAATTTTGACCACCCGGTTGGCCGGATATATCCGCCCGCTGGCGTAAGCACCCAGCGGCCCGGTGGCGTACGCCACTCGATCACTGATCGCAAGACCTGACACATCCGGGCCTATTGCGCCAATGGTGCCGGCCCCTTCCAGTCCCAGGCCATTCGGCAAGGGAACCTTCACATCGCCTTTACGCTGACTGACATCCAGCGGATTAACGCCAATGGCAGCTTGCTCGATCCAGACCTCGCCAGCACCCGGTACTGGCTGTTTGGTGGATTGGACTTTCATGACGTCGGGAGCACCTGGCTCATGGATTCTGACAACGGTGACCATTTAGATTCCTCTCTCGCGCTTGCGGATGGATCACCAACAATAGTCCTGCATGAACGCCAGGAACAAGGGCCTATCGTGCAGCTAACTCGTGCACCAAATGCAGCAATGAGCTTTGTATTGATTGTTCAAAAAAGGTGGATCCAGTGTGCGTTTTTTCGCGATCTCTGGTTTTTCTGCGGTGCGATTTTGCACAACCGTTGAGCGCTTTCTGCACTGTCCCCTCCTGCATTGCGTTACTAGAATCGAGTTGACCGACCTATCCAACAACACAGGAAGTTTTCGACAACACACTGCACGGGGCAACCCAGACGTGAGTGCTGCGATCGAGATTGCGAGGCTGTTCACCCGCAACCGGCAGTGGAAAAAAAACAACAATAATCATTGCGCCCTTAGGGGCGTCTGAATACATCGAGAAACAATCGATCATCCTGGCGCCCTCAAAAGCCAGTGAAGAACGCAAAATCATTTTCGCGTCGTCCCTCGGCACCATCTTTGAGTGGTACGACTTTTTTTTGTATGGCGCTTTGGCGGCGATTATCGGCAAGCAGTTTTGTTGCCGGTGTTAACGACACCACCGCCTTCATCTTTGCCTTGATGACCTTTGCCGCCGGGTTTGTTGTCCGTCCTTTCGGAGCGCTGCTTTTCGGCCGTCTCGGCGACATGATTGGCCGCAAATATACGTTTCTGATGACAATCGTTCTGATGGGGATGTCGACGTTTCTGGTCGGGCTATTACCTAACTACGCCAGTTGGGGCATTGCCGCACCGATCCTACTAGTCTCGCTACGTATGCTTCAGGGGCTGGCACTGGGGGGCGAGTACGGTGCTGCTGCCACCTATGTTGCGGAGCATGCTCCCAAGGGTAAGCGCGGCCTGCATACCGGCTGGATTCAATCCACTGCCACCATCGGTCTGCTTCTGTACCTGCTGGTGATCCTGGCCTGCCGGTACATCAGCGGTGACCAGTTCGAGACCTGGGGTTGGCGCCTGCCGTTCCTGGTGTCCATCATCATGGTCGCTGTGTCGACCTGGATTCGTCTGAGCATGCATGAGTCGCCTTCATTCGTGAAAATGAAAGCAGAAGGCAAAACCAGCAAATCACCGATCCGTGAATCCTTTGGTAATTGGTGGAACCTGAAAATCGTCCTGACTTCATTGTTTAGTATCAACGCCGGACAGGCAGTGACGTGGTACACCGCGCAATTCTATGTGCTGTTCTTTTTGACGCAGTTCCTGAAAATGGATCCGGCACAAGCGAACACCTTACTCATAATCAGCGTAGTGATTGGCTCGCCTTTCTACATCCTGTTTGGCGCTCTGTCGGACAAGATTGGTCGCAAGCCCATCCTGATGGTTGGCCTGCTGCTTCCCAATTAATGTCGCCTAAAGGACATCCCGATGTTAGAGGTCAGAGTTCCTCGGGCGTTTAGAGCTCACCTATCCCGGCATAAGGACCCAGCGGGTGTATGGCAAACATTGAATCGACCATGCTCCTGCAGACACATTTCCAATCTTTGCGGCAGCCGATTGCCGCCGGTCTGACGGTCCGCGATAGATCGATTTCGGCCAGTCTTGAACTGGCAGAAATCGGTTGAATCCACAGTCCGAAAGCAGTCAAGCAGTCAAGCAGTCGAAAGGGAATGTCGAAACGGCTAACCGCCGCATCTGAGCTAGATATGTCCCCCTCGTACAGATTCACGCGGCCGCACCTCGTTCGTTGTTGCTACTCACCTCAAACTGCCCCACTAATTTTTGCAGCTTGTTGGCATTGAGCCTCACGGTTTCCGCACTGCTTTGCAGCACCACCACCGTCAGGCGCATTTCTGTAGAGGATTGGTCGACCTTCTTGATCGTCTTGCCGTAGTCGAGGCTTCGCTTATTGAGTTGCTGAATGATCGCAAACATACTTTCCACGGCTTGATGCAACTGCACGTTTTCTGACGATGCATCTTCGGCCAGGCGCAGGCTGTTATCGACGTCTTTGACACCCTCCTCCATGAAGCTGACGGCTTTTTGCGTTTCATTCTGCAGGCCTTCGACCATCTGGCGAATGTCGTCGGCAGCGCGTGACGTGCGTGAGGCGAGACTACGGACCTCATCGGCGACCACCGCAAAACCTCGCCCATGTTCACCCGCGCGTGCGGCTTCAATGGCGGCATTGAGTGCCAGTAGATTGGTTTGATTGGTGATGCCGCTGATCAGGCCGGTGATGTTGCCGATCTGGGTCATCCGACTGTCGAGCAACTGCACGCTCGAAGAAGAACGCTCGACCACATTCCGAATAGACTGCGTGCCTGCCTGCACGGCGAGAAATTGCTCGCGGGCACGCGTGACCACGTCATCCATTGCCTGCTTCATTTGTTCAGCACTGGCGGAAGCTTGCTGGATCTCGCCCAATTGATCTTCGACGATAATCATCATGCGATGCACCGCTTCGGCCACCTCAACAGAAGTGACACCAGCTGCCTGGCTGCGACCCAGCATCATCTGATTGGTGGTACCGACGTTGCGACTGGCCTTCACCACTTGCCCGACAACCGAGTCCAGGTGGTCGATGAAACTATTGATCCAACGCCCCATGTCACCGGTCTCATCATTGGCCATTCGCGTGGTATCCAGACGCTGACGAAGGTTGCCCTCGCCCTCGGCGATGGTCCTGATCACACTCGTCATCTCGTTCAACCTGGCCGCAAGACGTTTGGGCCCCAACAGGCTGAACAGGACAGTGGCACACACCATGCTCGAGACTTCGATGGTATCAATCAGGTTCTGCGCTAGACCGCTGTAATGCTGGACCATGAAATTGCAGGCAAAGAGGCCCGTCATGGTCGCGAGATAAGGCTTCATCAAACCGTAGCTAAGTGAGCGCCGGCGGTATACCTCCTCCAGATCGGCCTCACACATCATGCCCCAGCGGTCAGGTGACCCCGGCAATTGGAAAGTAACGCCCTTGCCGACGACCGGAATGTGCCGGTAGTCCGAGTAACCGGGATAGGTCACGAACAAGTTGGAGCCCGTGCGGATGGTTTCGCGCACACCCGGGTGCAGTTGCTGTGTCGCCGGATCGGTAAAGCGCAATTCCAGTTCGGTGTGTCGTTGGATCTGCACCGTCTTCCAGGACGTATGTACGCCGCTTTTCAGATTTTCACCGTGGGTGAATGTGCCGTCTTCGAAACGTGAGCGTGACAATGCGGTTCCCGGCGCAATAGCGGGATCAAAGCGTGATTGCGCCATGAATAAATAGTTGTCACCCGACTCGGCAAAAATGTGCCCGGCCTCGCGCTGAATAAGGTCGCCCAACACATCGTTTGGTACGCGACCGCAGAGACAGCCAAGGACTTTTCCATCGGCCTTCAAGGGCTGATAAAACATCAACGTGACTTCATCGTGGAAGCGCGAAGACGATGGACCGATTCGCAAGGTCAGTGGATCGCTGTAAGGGCCATGAAGAAACGGCGCCTTCAATCCTTCTGCCAATGCACGAGTGTTCTCAAGCTGATTTTTACCGCGATCTTTCCAGGTCGAGACGATGACGGTGCCACGGGCATCAACAACAAACAACTCCGAAAAATCTTCAGCCTGACTGAGCTTGTCCATCAGCGAAGTGCTGTCGAGATGAGCGAAATCACGGCCGAGGTTTTCCGCCAGTTCCGCCAGGTGTTCCCACTGCTCACGCGTCCAGTTGTGCAGCAACTGCGCTCGCGTTTCAGCGATTGCTTCGAATGTTTGTTCGATCACCGGGTAAGCCGATTGATTGAGTCGGCAGGACCAGTTCATCGCAATTTTTCCGGTTTTGCCGAACCAGGGTAACCAGTGCTTCTCGCTGGAGGACAACTGCATGGAATTATTTGATAGCGACATTCACTTCCCCAACTACGACATTCCGATGGGAAATCAATAGCAAATACCAGGCCACTTCGTAAGCACGCTAACCATTGTTAAGGTGAAGTGGAATTATCGAGATGGATTTTACTGTCTGCTAGGGCGCTGGGTTGCAGAACGCGAACAGCCGATGCTTCAACTCCGTGCACCCACTGCGACACGCTCCAAAAAGAGCCGTTTTCAGACAGCATCACAGCCTACCGAAGTTATGCATTTCGACAGTTTCGCCATTCCCCACCGACTTTTCCTTCAACTAATCGCTGAGCGCCAAGCACTTTGGCAGGCATTTGCTAACCCTTGGCTCGCTTACGCTGCAACACCGACTCACCTGCCTGTGGTGGCAGTCGCAGGTTGTCCAGCAGTGCGATTGCCGCTATTACCGCCACACACAGGAACGTCAGCTGGAAGTCGACAGTCTGGGCGGGGCCTGTAGTGCCATGGATGTTCATCGCGAGACGAAGCAACAACGCGCCGATGGCAACCCCCATCGCCATGCTCAATTGGAAGAACATGCTGAACAGGGTTGAAGCGTCGCTCATCTGCTCCTTGGGAATTTCGGCAAAGGCCAGTGTGTTGAACACCGTGAACTGCATGGAGCGTGACAAGCCACCGACGAACAGGATGAACACAATCAGCGCCGGACTCATGTGCTCATCCAACAACGCACATGTCGCGATCGCCAGGACGCCAAGGATGCCGTTGACCATCAGCACCGGACGGAATCCCCAGCGCTGCATCACCCATGTGGTGAAGGGTTTCATGGCCAGATTGCCGGCAAATACCGCCAGTACCAGCAGCCCCGCATCAAACGCAGAAAGTCCGAAGGCTAGCTGAAACATCAGCGGCAGGAGAAACGGCAAGGTGCTGATAGCAATCCGGAAAATCGACCCACCGCACAGGCAGACGCTAAAGGTACGAACGTCTGTTACACCCAGCGCCAATAATGGTTGCGCATGACGACGCATATGTCGCCAGGCAAAGACACCGAGAACCACTCCGGTACCACTCAGCGCCAGCCCCTGCAACAAATCGGCACGGTTTTGCCCGAGCATCTCTACGCCGTACAACAAGGCAGCGCTAGCGAAGCCGACCAGCAAAAAGCCACTGAAATCGAAAGTCCTGGAACTGACTTCGTCCTGTTTGGGAACCAGGACCCATGCGGCAATCAGGGCCAGCACGCCCAAAGGCAGATTGAGGTAGAAAATCCACGGCCAGGAAGCGTGGGTGACGATGAAACCGCCCACGGGAGGCCCGAGTACCGGAGCGACCAGACCGGGCCAGGTGATGAATGATATCGCCCGTACCAGGTCTTTCTTCTCGGTGGTGCGAAGCACCGCCAAACGCCCCACCGGTACCATCATCGCTCCGCTGATACCCTGCAACACACGTGCAGCGACAAAGATTTCCAGGCTGTCACTCAACCCGCACATCAACGAAGACAGGCTGAACAGCACGATTGCCGAACTGAACACCAGGCGTGAACCCAAGCGATCAGCCAACCAGCCACTGATGGGGATGAACACCGCAACTGCGAGCATGTAGGCGCTCATACCAATGTTCAGGTCCACCGCCGCGACGCCAAACGTCTTGGCCATGTCTGGCAACGCGGTAGCGATCACTGTGGCATCGAGGTTCTCCATAAAGAACGTGACGGCTACCAACAGAGCAATCCATGTTGAACGGCGTTGAGACATCGGTCAGTCCTGTTCGACTTTGTCGTAGCTCGACACTGTAACCTGGGCAGCGTGCTGAACGCTGGAGGCTGCAGCTTCGAGGATGTGGTCGACATGACCACTTATCACGTAGGTATGTCGCAGCATATGGCGTTGTTTCGCGAGGTAAAGAATCGCATGTTTCCCCGAAGACCTGTGCGCCTGGACTTGCATAGGTGTCAGCGAATTGGCTCACCCGGGACTTCTGGTGGAAATCAAGTGCGTAGCGGTGAGGCGAACCTGTAATGAGTGAAGCATCTCCTTCACCATCGACATGACTCGAAGCCTTCTCTGTTGCTGCCACCTTGCGGAAAGCCATAAACCCGCGCTCTGGAGCAATGAACAAACTGACCATCAACAAAACCTGCCAGCGCCTTGATGATGACAACTGAAAATCATCTATGTGGGTGATCGCCGATCATCAGCCTCGCGCACGTCGAACAGATCGGCTACGAGCGTTTCGATGCTGTCTACATACCCGGCGGCCATGTACCGATGCAGGATCTACTGCACAGCGCCGAAGCGGGAAACTGCTGAATAATTTACATGAACACGGCAAGACAACCGCCCTCGTTTGCCATGGAACGATTGCCCTGCTGTCGACGCTGTCCGATCCGGTTGCTTTCACCCGGCGACCCGAAACCGGCGGCGAGGCTTCGGCACAAGACTGGACATACGCCGGCTACAAATTCATGGTCATCAGCAATCAGGAAGAAGAACTGGCCAAGGGATTATTGAATGGCGGGGCGATGAAGTTCTATCCGCAAACGGTCTTTGAAAAAGCCGGAGGCGTATACAGCAGCAACACCGCACCGTGGAGCCCGAATGTCGTCATCGACCGCGAACTGGTGACCGGTCAAAACCCGGGTTCAGCGCTGGACGTGGGCAAGGCCATACTCGAACGCCTCAAAGCGAAAGGCTGATCGATTCAACGTCCCGTTTCGGTCGGTTGCCAATAATGGTTTTCAGTCGAATTCACTGGAATGAAAAAAGAGGCCGAAGCCTCTCTTTTCAACGCTTAACGTAAATATCGCGCACAAAAAAACGCCACTCATTGAGTGGCGTTTTTTATGAATCTTGGAGCGGGAAACGAGACTCGAACTCGCGACCCCGACCTTGGCAAGGTCGTGCTCTACCAACTGAGCTATTCCCGCGTCTTGGTGAGGCGCATTCTATAGAATCCAGATGCCCCGTCAACCCCTTGATTCAAAAAAGTTTATTTCTTTTCTACATCGGTCTTCAGATGCGGCCAGGCAGCCCGCAAATACTGGACCATGGACCACAACGTCAGGCCCGCGGATATCAGCAGCAAGGCGTAACCCAGCAGCACCCAGAACGTGAAATCCGACGGATTGGCCAGCAGGATCACCAGCGCCAGCATTTGCGCGGCGGTCTTCCATTTGCCCAGGTTCGACACCGCGACGTGAGCGCGGGCGCCGAGTTCGGCCATCCATTCGCGAAGTGCCGAGACGACAATCTCGCGACCGATGATCACGGCGGCCGGCAGCGTGAGCCAAAGGTTGCCATGTTCTTGCACCAGCAATACCAGCGCAACAGCGACCATCAGCTTGTCAGCCACGGGATCGAGGAAAGCCCCGAACGGTGTGCTTTGTTCCAGTCGGCGGGCCAGATACCCATCCAGCCAGTCTGTGGCGGCGGCAAATGCGAACACCGAGGCGGATGCCAGGTAGCTCCATTGATACGGCAGGTAGAACAGTAAAATGAAGATCGGAATGAGCAGGACGCGTAGTACGGTAATCAGATTAGGGATATTCATCGGCACAACTGGCTACGAGGTGAGGGGGCATTCTACTCGCTGTGCAGATTGGCATAAATCAACTCTGCGAGCTTTTTACTGATCCCGGGTGCTTTGGCGATCTCTTCGATGCTGGCACGAGACAGCTCCTGCAATCCACCAAAATGTTTCAACAAATCGCGGCGACGGGTCGGTCCGACACCTGCAACGCCCTCCAGTGTAGACGTGCGGCGAGTTTTCCCACGACGGGCGCGGTGCCCGGTAATCGCGAAACGGTGAGCTTCGTCGCGTATCTGCTGGATCAAATGCAGCGCGGGGGAATCACCACGCAAGGTGAATTCGTGGGCAGCATCGTTCAGGTACAGGGTTTCGAAACCGGCCTTGCGCGTGGCGCCCTTGGCTACGCCCAGCAGAATCAGATCAGGCACGGCCAATTCATTGAGCACGTCGCGGGCCATGGACAGCTGCCCCTTGCCACCGTCCACCAGCAAAATGTCCGGTAGCTTGCCCTCCCCGTCCTTCAGTTTGCTGAAGCGTCGGGTCAGAGCCTGATGCATCGCGGCGTAGTCATCGCCCGGGGTGACGCCTTCAATGTTGTAGCGACGGTAGTCGGACTTGATCGGACCTTCGGGGCCGAACACCACGCAGGATGCCACGGTCGCTTCGCCGCTGGAGTGACTGATGTCGTAACACTCCAGGCGCTGTGGCGGTTCGTCCAGGTTCAGCACTTCTGCCAGCGCATCGAATCGCGCAGCAACGTGTTGACGATTGGCCAGGCGCGCTCCCAGCGCCTGCTCGGCATTGGTGACCGCCAACTGTTGCCAGCGTGCTCGCGTACCACGAACCCGATGACTGATGGTCAATTCGCGACCGCGCAGTTCATCGATGGCCGCGATCAGTGTCGGGAAGTCTTCGTGAACCACGTTGACGATCAGTTCGCTCGGCAAGTCGCGCTCGGGACTGCTGATGAAGTACTGGCCGAGAAACGCCGCCATGACTTCAGAAACGTCCTCTTCAATACCCACCTGCGGAAAGAAGTTCTTGCTCCCCAGCACCCGCCCGCCGCGCACACTGATCAAATGAACGCAGGCTCCACCCGGATTGACAAACGCTGCGATCACGTCGATATCGCCCGTCCCGCCTTCCATGCTTTGCTGGTCCTGGACCCGGCGCAGTAATGAGATCTGATCCCGCAACTCGGCTGCACGCTCGAATTCGAGGTTGATCGCCGCCTCTTCCATTCCTGCGGACAACTCGTCCGTCAACGCATTGCTGCGCCCCTCAAGGAACATCACCGAGTGTCGTACGTCTTCGGCATACACCTCGGGCTCCACCAGCCCGACACAGGGCGCCTTGCAGCGTTTGATCTGGTACTGCAGGCAAGGGCGCGTGCGGTTTTTGTAATAGCTGTCTTCGCACTGACGAACAAAAAACGTCTTCTGCAGCAGGCTCAGGCTTTCGCGAATCGCGCCGGCGCTGGGATAAGGGCCGAAATATTTGCCCTTGGCCTTTTTTGCACCGCGATGGATGCTCAAGCGTGGAAACTGACCATCCGAGAGAAAGACGTAGGGGTAGGATTTATCGTCGCGCAGCAGGATGTTGTAGGGCGGACGCCACTCCTTGATCAGCGTCTGTTCAAGCAACAAGGCTTCGGTTTCATTGGCCGTAATCGTCGTTTCGACCTGAGCGATACGCGCAACAAGCGCCGCGGTCTTGGGCGCGAGACCGGATTTTCGGAAGTAACTCGACAGACGATTCTTGAGGTTCTTCGCCTTGCCGACGTAGAGCAGGCGTGCCTCGCTGTCGAACATGCGATACACACCGGGACGCCCACTGACCGTCGACAGAAAGGCGCTTGGATCGAAGACTTCAGTCATTTTCAGAGGCTGGCATCGACCATGCCGTGACGAACCGCCAACAGCGTCAACTCGACATCGCTGCTGATCGAAAGCTTTTCGAAAATGCGGTAACGGTAAGTGTTCACGGTTTTTGGCGACAGACACAGTTTGTCGGAAATGATCTGGACCTTCTGACAGCCGACAATCATCAGCGCGATCTGGATTTCCCGCTCCGACAAGGTGTCGAAAGGCGAATCATTGGTCGGCTGGAAGGACTTGATCGCCAGTTGCTGTGCAATTTGCGGGCTGATATAGCGCTGCCCGGCAAACACCAGGCGGATGGCCTGGACCATTTCCGGCAATCCGGCGCCCTTGGTCAGATAGCCCGCGGCCCCTGCCTGCAACAACCGAGTCGGAAACGGATCCTCTTCGCACACGGTGACCGCGACGACTTTGATATCCGGATGACTGCGCAATAATTTGCGTGTGGCTTCAAGACCGCCGATGCCAGGCATCTTGACGTCCATCAGTACCACATCGGGTTTCAACTCACGCGCCTTGAGCAGGGATTCTTCGCCTGACTCAGCCTGGCCGACTACTTGCAGGCCATCGATGTCAGCCAGCATTCGTGTAATGCCTGTACGAACGAGATCATGATCATCGACTACTAGCACCCTAATCAAGCAGACACCTCGCGATATGGTCTTATTGGGTTGCCGACACCTTAGCAAAAAGCGACTGGCAGACCTAGCGGCAAGCGTCATATAAAAAGTTTCAATACATCTTGAAAGGCTTGTCGTATGCGTGTTTCAGCCAGGCGAGGCATCGATATCGCGCTGCATTCTCAGGAAACACTCGTCCGTGCCGACCACCTTCAGCCCCTTTCTCTCATACAACGCTTGCGCGGGATTATTTTCAAAAACCGTCAAACGCAATGCCGGACGCCGTTCCTTGCACGCCATGGCGAATACCTGATCAATCGTCCAGGAACCGGCGCCCTGTCCTCGAAACGCTTCGATGACGTGCAACTCGCGAATGTACAGGGCTTTGGCATCACGACTCAGACTGACGTAGCCCACCAATGCCTCACCGCGCACAATCAACCAGTTCTCGCGCCCTGCCCAGCCCACATCGAAACCTTCGTCCTGCCACAGCAGATCGTGCTGAATGTAATAGTGCAGCATGTTTTCGCGAGTCAGTTCACGAGCGAAGTCGAGGTCCCGGAGCGTCGCCGGACGTAATTCAAATGCCATCAAGCCTCCGCGACAGCCACTATTTTCCCCTTCCAGCCATCAGTATCGCGGCGAGCCACGACCATCAGGTTGCCTGTACCCGGTGCGGCCGCAATCAGCGAGCCGTCCGAGGCCCAGATCGCACTGCGTCCCGCCGACTCCCAGCCACCCGTTGCACCACCATGGTTGGCCATCAGAACCGCCATCGAATGCGTGCGGGCGTAGCCTTGCAACAACGCGGTGTCCGGGGCGTAGCCGTTTTCGGTGATCAGTACGCCTGCCGCATAGAGATCGGCGCCTTGCTGCGCCGCCGCGGCGGCATGACTGGCGTGAGAGAAATCCGCACACACCGCCAACGCGACCGTATCGGCCCCTATGGTCAGGGTCGAACCGCCGGTTCCCGGTGCAAATGCCACTTCCTCGCCTGGATGCAGATGTTGCTTGCTGTAGATCTCGAGCGATCCATCAGCGCCCAACACCAGCGCCCCGATCAATACGGGCGAATCCTCCGACAGCTGAATCGGCATCCCGACGACTGTCGTCACACCGACTTCCTGCGCGAAATCCCGTAGCGGTTGCAGAGCCTCGGTGTCTGGCGCAATGGCCAATTCAGCCGCAAGTCCACGCTCGTACCCGGTCAGCGATAGCTCCGGGAACACCAGCAACTGCACGCCCTGCTCAGCGGCAAGTTGCATGAAGCGCTGATGCCACACCATGTTTGCGGCAAGGTCTCCGGCGATGGAGATCGATTGAGCAGCGGCGATGATCAGTGGCGTCATGCTTCGTCCTTGTGACGTTGTACGTAAGCGGAACACAAAGTGTGTCACAACCGGCAACGCACTCAAGCGATAGAAAATGCCGTCGGTGATCGATAGCATTTTCTGATTGAATCCACGTACCGGCCTCGAGTAAGCTCGGTGCACTCATCGGAGACAAATCATGTTCAACGCCCTCTCACAGCTTCGTACCGCCAGCGCCCTGCGCTCGGTGGCGGCTGCCCGGGTGAATGACGCTTGTGCTCCGGTCAGCTTTTATTTTGGGTATTGGTTTAGCCACTGGCGCGCCTGATACCCACACGGCGCCCACTTTAAACGGGTCGCCACCAGAGAATTCTCAACCCCCGGTCGGCTTCCCGACCGGGGGTTTTGTTTTTTCAGCCCCGCACATTTTTAGCGACACACCAGACAACCAGAGGATTCAACAATGAACTACGACACTTATTACCGTTACGACAGTTTTACCGCCTGGCGATTTAGCAGCCTCCGCTCGGGACAGCCTGCCGCCTCCGATCGGTCACCCACAGGTGGCAAGCACACACACGCAGCCAATCCGGCCAATTGTCGAACACCCCAGTAGGGCCGAGCGCGCGGGAACGAACCCGCCGCCAGCCCAGGAAGCCCGAATATGAACTCGTCCGTCTCTGCTCTGCCGCTATCCACGTTGAGCCCTGCCAATGAAGCGCTGACCCTGCGTCTGCCCAGTTCATTGCAACTCAAACAGCAATTGCCACTCAGCAACGTCCTGAGCCAGCAAGTCGCCGCCCACCGCCAGGCGGTTCGCGCGATCCTCAACGGTGAAGACTCCCGTCTGCTGGTCATCGTCGGTCCCTGCTCGATTCACGATCCTCAGGCCGCCCTCGAATACGCCGGCAACCTCGCCCGCCTCGCCGCCGAGGTCAGCGATGAAATGCTGCTGGTGATGCGCGCCTACGTCGAAAAACCCCGCACCACGGTCGGCTGGAAAGGCCTGGCCTACGATCCCCACCTCGATGGCAGCGATGACATGGCCGGCGGCTTGACGCTGTCCCGCGAGTTGATGCGCGAAATGCTCCGCCTGGGACTGCCGATTGCCACCGAACTGCTGCAACCGATGGCTGCCGGCTACTTCGACGATCTGCTGAGCTGGGTCGCCATTGGCGCTCGCACCACCGAGTCGCAGATCCACCGTGAAATGGCCAGCGGCCTGAGCATGCCGGTCGGCTTCAAGAACGGCACCGATGGTGGTGTCGGTGTGGCCAGCGACGCCATGCGCTCTGCCGCCCATCCGCATCGCCATTTCGGTGTCGACAGCCAGGGTCATCCGGCAATCATTCAAACGCCGGGCAATCCCGACACCCACCTGGTGCTGCGTGGCGGACACCTTGGGCCGAACTACGACCGCGACAGCGTCGCCCGGGTGAACAGCGATTTGACCAAACTGAAGATCCCGACCCGGATCATGGTCGACTGCAGCCATGCCAACAGCGGCAAAGACCCATTGCGTCAGCCAGTGGTGTTTAACGATGTGCTTGAACAGCGCCTGCAAGGTGATCGTTCACTGATCGGCATGATGATCGAGAGTCACCTGTTCGAAGGCTGCCAACCGCTGAGCCCGTCCATGCGTTACGGCGTGTCAGTCACGGACGGCTGCCTTGGCTGGAGCGGGACGGAATCATTGTTGCGCCAAGCCGCCGACCAGCTCAGAGCGCAGAACAGCGATCAACAATCGGCGTGAGGCACACCGGCTTCCAGTCCTCCCATCGAGGACTGGACGTCGGAATCGAGACACGATTAACAGGCAAAGGGTGTTCCCGAAGTAGGCCATCGCAGTAAAACGCCCTGTTACAGATAAAAAGATGTCCAAATATTCCGACCAAGACCTCATGTACTTTCGAACCTTCGTACATTTTCTATTCCGTTTTCATCAGGTTACAGCGGCTTTTTCATACAACGCCGAACAGCGGGTGTGCTTTAGAGTGAGCCCATCAACACACCTCTGAACGACTGCGAAAAAGGAAAGAACATGCTACGGAATGCAACTACTCAGTATCCGATCCTGCTGGTCCACGGGCTCTTCGGCTTCGATCGCATCGGCAAGGTCGAACTCTTTCATGACGTCAAGCAGGCCCTCAGGAGTGCAGGCGCAAGAGTGTTTATCCCGCACTTGTCGGCTACCCATAGCAATGAAGTTCGAGGCGACCAACTTCTGGCGCAGATCGAACGAGTACTGGAAGGAACCGGTGCAAACAAAGTCAACCTGATCGGCCACAGCCAAGGCGCACTCGCTGCACGCTACGCGGCAGCAACAGCGCCGGAGGCAATCGCATCGGTGACTTCCGTCAGCGGACCGAATCACGGATCGGAACTGGCCGACTTCTTGCGCAAGGCGCTCACGCCCGGGCGCTTGCCGGAACATGTCGCCGCGACGGTTGCAACGTTGTTTGCAGACTTTCTATCGTTGCTCAGCGGCCACCGTCACCTGCCGCAGAACGCCATCGCCGCACTGAATGCCCTGACCACCGAAGGCGTAGGCGCGTTCAACGACAAGTACCCCCAGGGTTTGCCGAAAACCTGGGGTGGCAAGGGTCGCGAACTGGTCGACGGCGTACGTTATTACTCATGGAGCGGCACCCTGCAGGGCGACCTCCTCGACAAAGGGCTTGATGCACTGAGTCCGCTGCACGGGTTTCTCCGTGCCTTTTCCCGATACTTCACCACCGAACCCGAGCAGAACGACGGCCTGGTTGGCCGCTACAGCTCCCATTTGGGAAAAGTCATCCGGTCCGACTATCCGTTGGATCATCTGGACAGCCTCAGCCAGACCGCCAGTCCGTTGCGCAAGGGCATCGACCCGATTGCCCTGTATGTGCAGCATGCGGAGCGCCTGAGAAATGCCGGTCTATAAAGGAATGCCCGCGATCTGTGCGGACTGGAGGGAACTTTGAGAAGAAATAGACCACTGAATCCGGTAGGCTCCGCACTTTACTGAACATTGAAAGGAGTATTTCACCATGGCTAAAGCCACTGCCCGTCACATCCTCGTTGCCAGCGAAGCCAAGTGCAACGAATTGAAAGCCCAAATCGAAGGCGGCGCTGATTTCGCCGAAGTCGCCAAAGCCAACTCCACTTGCCCTTCCAGCCGCCAGGGCGGTGATCTGGGTTCGTTCGGTCCAGGCCAGATGGTCAAGGAATTCGACGCCGTGGTCTTCAGCGCACCGATCAACGTGGTGCAAGGCCCGGTCAAGACCCAGTTCGGTTACCACCTGCTGGAAGTGACCAGCCGTCAGGACTGATCAACCCTTGAGTTTTCTGCACAACGGCCCACCTTTTGGTGGGCCGTTGTGTTTGGGATACGTGATACGGGTGGCGAGGGACGCGCCGCTAGCGTACAAATTGTGGTTATTGACCACCCGGCTCTAAGGCTGACAATGCGACTGGCTTTCCCTACTTTGTTGTTCACTGCCGTGACCCTGTTGCTGGACGTCACCGGTGTGAATGCTGCACCGCAGCATGCGTTGACCGTGTACGGTGAACCGGCGAAGTATCCTGCCGGCTTTAGTCATTTTGCCTACACAAACCCGCAAGCCCCCAAGGGTGGCACGATGCGCCGCTCGGCCGTCGAAATCGGTCATTTTGATCATATGTTGCCCTACATCGATAAAGGCATTGGTGTCACACAGATCGACGGCCTGCTTTACTCGCCCCTCGCCCAGCGCTCGCTGGACGAGCCTTACACCGTGTACGGCCTGGTGGCGCAGCAGATGGAGCGCTCGGACGACGGTTTGTTCCTGCGCTTTTACCTGAACCCCAAGGCCCGTTTCGCGGATGGCAAACCGATCACGGCCGAAGACGTGCGCTACACCTTCAACCTGTTGATGACCCAGGGTAGCCTGCGTTATCGCACCCAATTTGCCGACGTCAAAGGCGTCGAAGTGGAATCACCTCTGACGGTTCGGTTCGACTTGAAAAGCAATGAAAACCGTACCCTGCCCCTCGATATCGCGACCCTGCCGGTGTTTCCCGAGCATTGGTGGAAGACTCGCGACTTCGCCAATGGTGGCGGTTATGAGCCACCTTTGGGCAGTGGCCCCTACCGAGTGAGCAAAGTCGACTCCGGTCGCAGCATCACCTTCACGCGCAATGCCGATTGGTGGGGCAAGGATCTACCGGTCAGCCGCGGTCTCTACAACTTCGATCTTTTCAGCATCGAGTACTTCGGCGATACCGACGTCGCCCGCCAGGTCCTGCGCGGCGGTGCCTACGACTACAACCGAGAATTCTCCGCCACCGCTTACTCCATCGGCTACGACAGCCCGGCCCTGAGTGACGGGCGCCTGCAAAAGGCGCACCTGGCAACGCAAGCGCCCCAAACGGCTCAGGGCTTTGTGTTCAACCTGCAAAACCCGCTGTTCCAGGACCGTCGAGTGCGTCAGGCACTGGCCATGCTTTGGGATTTCGAGTGGAGCAATCGGCAGATGATGCGCAACCTGTACATCCGCCAGCAAAGCTTCTTTTCCAACACAGACCTCGCCGCCCGACAACTGCCGGACGCCGGCGAACTGGCGATTCTCGAACCGCTGCGCGGGCAGATCCCCGACGAAGTTTTCACCCAGGTTTTCCAAGCACCGAAAACCGATGGCAGTGGCGTGATACGCGACAAACAGTTGCAGGCACTCGATTTGCTCGAACAGGCCGGCTGGAAACCTGATGGCGATCAACTGGTCAATGCCGAAGGCAAGTCATTGAGTTTCACTTTCCTGGTCAGCCAGAACGGCATGGACCGATTGCTGCTGCCTTATAAGCGCACCCTGAAACAGATCGGCATCGACCTGAACATCCGCCGCATCGACTCGTCCCAATACGTGAATCGCCTGATGAGCCGCGATTACGACATGATCGTCACCGGCTACCCGGTCACGACTTCGCCCGGGGGTGAACTGCTCAATTACTTCGGCTCGGTCTCGTCCAACGACCCCGGGGCCAACAACTACATGGTGTTGAAAAATCCGGCGGTCGACACACTGATCTCCGGGCTGGTTCGCGCCACCACCCAACCCGAAATGTTGCACTACGCTCACGCGCTGGACCGGGTGCTGCAATGGAACTACTACTGGATTCCCAACTATTACCCGCCGGGCAGCTCGACCGTGTGGTGGAATCGTTTCGGCAGGCCCAACGAGCAAGCGAGCAATGACGAAGCCATCGAGAGCTGGTGGGAAATCAGCACCACGCCGCTGACCAACCAGCAGATGACCGCTGAGCAAATCAGCCGTGGCAAACCCGGAGGGCCGCACTGATGTGGGCTTACATACTGCGGCGTCTGCTGCTGATCATTCCGACGCTGGTGATCATTCTTCTGGTCAACTTCATCATCGTCCAGGCCGCTCCGGGCGGCCCGGTGGAACAAGCCATCGCGCACTTGCAAGGCATTGGCGGCGCGAGTGTCGGCGGCGGTTCCGGCGAACGCATGTCCGGCACCTCCCGATCCAGTCGCGGCCTCGACCCGCAACTGATCAAGGACATCGAAAAGCAATACGGCTTCGACAAACCAGCGCACGAACGCCTGTGGCTGATGCTCACCAGTTATGCGCGCCTGGACTTCGGCAAGAGCTTTTTCCGCGGCGCGACCGTCACCGACCTGATCCTGGAAAAAATGCCGGTGACCATATCCCTTGGGCTCTGGGCGACGCTGATCACCTACCTGGTGTCGATTCCCTTGGGCATCCGCAAGGCCGTGCACCACGGCAGCCATTTCGATATCTGGAGCAGCACCGCGATCGTCATCGGCTACGCCATGCCGGCGTTCCTGTTCGCGATGTTCCTGATCGTGGTCTTCGCCGGCGGTACCTCGCTGAACTGGTTCCCGGTGCGCGGGCTGGTCTCGGACAACTTCGAATCGCTGTCGACCGTGGGCAAAATCGCCGATTACTTCTGGCACCTGGTATTGCCGGTGACAGCGCTGGTGATTGGCGGGTTCGCCACACTGACCATTCTGACCAAGAACTCCTTCCTCAATGAAATCACGCGCCAGTACGTGGTCACCGCCCGCGCCAAGGGTCTGAGCGAACGCCGAGTGCTCTACGGTCACGTGTTTCGCAATGCCATGTTGCTGGTGGTTTCGGGGATTCCCCAGGCGTTCATCAGCGTATTTTTCGCCGGCTCCCTGTTGATCGAAGTGATCTTCTCCCTCGACGGACTGGGTCGCATGAGTTACGAAGCCGCGGTTTCACGGGACTATCCGGTGGTATTCGGTTCGCTGTTCATCTTCACGCTGTTCGGTCTCTTGATAAAACTCGTCGGCGACCTCTGCTACACCCTCGTGGACCCGCGCATCGACTTCGCATCGAGGAACGCCTGATGTTCAAGCTCTCGCCGTTAGGTCGTCGTCGTTTCGAGCGGTTCAAGAAAAACCGTCGTGGCTGGTGGTCGCTGTGGCTGTTTGTCGGCCTGTTCCTCTTGACCCTCGGTGGCGAGCTGATCGCCAACGACAAACCGCTGATCGTCAGCTACCAGGGGTCCCTCTACTTCCCGGCCCTGAAGCGTCATACCGAGCAGGAATTTGGCGGGCAACTGCCGTTCCAGGCGGACTACCGCAGTGACTATGTACAGAAACTGATTCACCAGGACGGTGGCTGGATACTGTTCCCGCCCATCCCCTTCAGCGACGACACGCCGAACTATGACCTGAACCAACCCGCGCCTAGTCCTCCGACGAAGGTCAACTGGCTGGGTACCGACGACCAGGCGCGGGACGTGTTGGCCCGAGTGATTTTCGGTGCGCGGGTGTCAATCCTGTTTGCCTTGATGCTGACCTTTGTCAGCGCACTGATCGGCATCGCTGCCGGCGCCCTGCAAGGCTACTACGGCGGCTGGGTCGACCTGATCGGTCAACGGTTGCTGGAGGTTTGGTCGGGGCTGCCGGTGCTGTACCTGCTGATCATCCTGTCGGGTTTCGTCGAGCCTAATTTCTGGTGGCTGCTGGGGATCATGGCGCTGTTTTCCTGGCTGGCCCTGGTGGACGTGGTGCGCGCCGAGTTTCTGCGCGGACGCAACCTGGAATACGTCAAAGCCGCCCGGGCGTTGGGCCTGACCGACCGTAAAGTCATCGTCCGGCATATTCTGCCCAACGCGATGAACGCGACGCTGAGCTACCTGCCGTTCATTCTGACCGGGGCAATCTCGACCCTCACAGCGCTGGATTTCCTTGGTTTCGGCATGCCCGCTGGCAGTGCATCGCTGGGCGAGTTGATCGGTCAAGGCAAGCAGAACCTGCAAGCGCCGTGGCTGGGGCTGACGGCGTTTTTCACCCTGGCTTTGATTCTTTCTTTACTGGTGTTTATCGGGGAGGCGTTACGTGACGCTTTCGATCCACGATCTTGATCCTTGGCCATGACGCGGACTGTTGATATGAGTAACAACCTGATCGAAATCCGTGACCTCAGCGTGGCCTTCAGTGGCCAGACCGTGGTGCGCAATCTGTGCCTGGACATCCGCCCCGGCGAATGCCTGGCGCTGGTGGGCGAGTCGGGCTGCGGCAAGTCGGTGACCGCTCACTCGATCCTGCAACTGCTGCCCGAGACCGGCACACACACCACGGGCAGTATTCGCTATCGCGGCAAGGAACTGGTGGGCGCCGAGGCCAAGGTTTTGCGCGAGTTGCGCGGCAACCGCATCGCGATGATCTTCCAGGAGCCCATGACCTCGCTCAACCCATTGCACAGCATCGAAAAACAGATCGGCGAAACCCTGCTGTTGCATAAGGGGCTGGCCGGTAAAGCGGCGCAAGCGCGGATACTCGAGTTGCTGCATCTGGTCGGCATTCAGAAACCCAAAGAGCGGCTCAAGGCCTATCCCCATCAACTGTCCGGCGGCCAGCGGCAACGGGTGATGATCGCCATGGCCCTGGCCTGCGAACCGGAATTGCTGATCGCCGACGAGCCGACCACAGCGCTGGACGTGACAGTGCAGCGCAAGATCCTGCTGCTGCTCAAATCCCTGCAACAGCGTCTCGGCATGTCGCTGCTGCTGATCAGCCACGACCTCAATCTGGTGCGCAGCATTGCCCAACGAGTCTGCGTGATGAAGGCCGGGGAAATCGTCGAGCAGGCACCTTGCGAGACGCTGTTTACCGAACCGAAACATCCTTACAGCTGCGTGTTGCTGAACGCGGAACCGGAAGGTGAAGCACTGCCCCGGGACGAGCGCGAGAACGTGCTGGAAGTGGACAATCTGCGCGTTCAGTTTGCCCTCGGTGGCGGGCTGTTTCAGCGCAAGACCTACCTGAAGGCCGTGGACGGCATCAGCCTCAACATTCAACGCGGCAAGACGCTGGGCATTGTGGGCGAATCCGGCTCCGGCAAGTCGACGCTGGGTCAGGCGATCCTGCGCTTGCTCGACTCCGAAGGCAGCATTCGCTTTCAAGGTGAAGCGCTGGACGGCCTGACGCAAAAACAGCTGCGGCCGTGGCGCAAGAAAATGCAGGTGGTGTTCCAGGACCCGTTCGGCAGCCTCAGCCCGCGAATGTCCGTGGCGCAGATCATCAGTGAAGGCCTTGAGGTGCATAGCCAGTTGACCGCTGACGAATGCAAAGCCGAAGTGATTCGGGCATTGGTGGAAGTCGGACTTGATCCGCAAAGCCGTCATCGCTACCCGCACGAATTTTCCGGCGGCCAACGCCAACGCATCGCCATCGCCCGGGCGCTGGTGCTGAAACCGGCGCTGATCCTGCTGGACGAACCGACCTCGGCGCTGGATCGCACGGTGCAAAAACAAGTGGTCGCCCTGCTCCGCCAGCTTCAGGAAAAACATGGCCTGACCTACCTGTTCATCAGCCACGACCTGGCAGTGGTGCGTGCCCTGGCTCATGACATGATCGTGATCAAGGACGGCAAAGTGGTGGAAAGCGGTGCCAGCCACGATGTCTTCGATTCGCCGCAGCATCCGTATACCAAGGAGCTGTTGGCGGCGGCGCATCCACGGTAGTTCTACTGCACGCCTTGCTCCTGAGGGTTGAAGGCGAACACTTGCCCAGCGGCGGCACCGAGGGTTGCTCGCAGGATCGGTATATAGCGACCCGTCACCTGAAAATAGTCCTTCTGATCATACTGAGCGCCAATCAGACCACCTCCCGGAACAAGCGCCTGCACGTTCCAGAAGAAGGCTTCAATGGGCAGTTGCGTCGGATTATTCTGCGGCCACGCAGCGACCATGAATTCATTCCAGCCGTAAAAGTCACCGCGATTCTGGCGCACGTCGATACTCAGTTGGAACTGCTGTGGATCCAGATCAAATGCACACGAACCGTTGACGCGAGCACCGTACCTAGCCACCCACGCCTGGACACTTGTCACCCCCAACTCACTGCAAAGTCCGCCGTGCGTCCTGCAAACATCTGCACTGCCACCGGTGCCGGCGTCATAGGGGTAGGCACAGCGTAAACGCATGGGATTTCCGGTTGGAGCAGCCTGCTCACGAATGACAAACCCCTGGGATTTGTAGAATCTGCTTACACCGGCGTCGGCTCGTAGATAGCTGAACGATGCACCATTGCCGCGTACCGATCCCGGACTCGGATTCCACGAATGAAACGCCGTCGACTGATCCGTCGTCCGGATCAGTACACCATTGCAATAATACGCCGCACGCCCATCCCGACAGACCGGCGCTGTATCGGCATACCGCGCATTCAATCGCGCAGCTACTTGATAACCGACATACAGTTGGTCTGCCTGGTTGAACCCGAACAGGGTTTGTTGCACATCATCACGCTGCAGTCGCAGGATCGGTAGCCACTCTCCCGTGGCCTGAAAGTAGGCCAATTGGTCTTTTTGAGCTGCGCGAAGCGTACCTGTGACACCCAAGTTGTAGAACAGCGCCTTCAACGGTATTCGAGTCGGTGTCGCATCATCCCAATTCTTGACCAATGCTTGCGCATCCGAGGCTGCGGCGTTGATCTCAAGTTCTTTGCCTATGCCAATGGCCGTGAACACATCCTCCAGCACAAATCCGTTGGGCAGACCTGTCTCGACCGAAACCCGATCCAGCCGCAAGTAATCAAATCGCTCCACACCAGAGGAGACGGCCTCGGCACTGAGTTTCCAGAAGGCTACGCTCGCTGGATTCTGCGAACGACGAACCAGCACTCCGCTACAAAAGTACACGGGTGTGGCACCAGCACAGACATCAGATGTCAGCCGATAACGGGCATTGAGCAGTTGTGCGACTTCCGGCCCGGTGACCGCCCACGCACTCTGAGCAGTGAACAGAATCATTAACAGCCAGGCGAAGCGCATTGCGATCCCTTGTCTGAAACTCATGACGGTCCCTCCTTGGAAATACTCGTTGAGGATGATGCTCCGGGCCTACGGCACACCCTGATCCGAAGGCTCGTACGAAAAAGGAATGCCATTGGCCGCATTGAGCGCGACACGGACAACCGGGACCGTGCGAGTCGTTTGTTGATAGAAATCACGCTGGATGAACTGGGCGTCCTGCAGGCCCGCAGTGCCGGCCACCACAAAAACCGCTTCGAGCGGCAACTGCCCAGGAATGTTCTGCGGCCAGGCGGCGATGATGATTTCGTTCCAGGCCGGATTGCGGTTACGCACGTCGATGCTCAACTGAACCTGTGGGGGTGTGACGTTGAAGGCACACGTGCCGCCCTGCGCTCGATAGGCGGCCACCGTGGTCACACCGAGCACGTCGCAATAGGTGCGGCAGCTGTTGGGAATCCCGCTGGTACCGGCATTGGTGGGGTAAATGCAACGCAATGCGGCGTCATAGGGCGTCGGTGCCGACGACTCCTTGAAGATCAATCCCTGATTACCGGCGATCTGCACCATCCCGACATCAGCTCTTGCCCAAGAAAACGACACCCCATTGCGGCCTACCGAGTTGGGGCTGGGATTCCAGGCATGAAACTGCGTCGACGCGGCCGTACCGCGAATCAACACACCGTTGCAGTAAAAGGCTGCACGCCCATCTCGACACGTAACGGCAGTATCGCGATACCGCGCGTTCAAGCGGGCTGCCACTTGATAGCCCGCATACAGTTGATCCTGCTGGTTAAAGCCGAAAACCTGTTGACTTGCGTCTCTGAGGTCCAGGCGTAGGATGGGCAACCACGTACCCGTCGACTGAAAATAATCACGTTGATCGCGCTGTGCCGCCAGCAAGCCTGTGGGCCAGCCACGGTCGTAAAACAACCCCTCGACCGGCAACGATTGTGGCGCCTGCTCGCTCCAGTTTCTGATCAGCACTTCCGCGCTCAAGTCCGGCTGCGAGACCTCCAGTGTTTTACCCAGCCCCAGCGCCGTAAATTTATCGGTGAACACATAGCCGTTTTGCAACAAGGATGGATCCCGAGCGATGTCTTTGCGCAGATAGGCAAATCGCTCGAACCCGGCACCAATCGCTTCGGAGCTGAGCATCCAGAACGGACGTCCCGGACTTGTTTGTGAACCCCGCACCATCACGCCACTGCAGTGGTAGGGATCGGTGTCGCCCGAACACCTTGGGTTGTCGATTGCATAACGACTGTTAAGGATCTGCGCGACTTCCGGGCCGGTGACGGCCCAGGCCAACCCGCCAAATTGCAGGCAAAGCAATAGCGTGCTGTTGACCAGCAGACGATAAACGTTCATGGAATCCCTCCCGGAGCTACGCCTGGCGCAAACTCAACTCATCGAAACACCCAATACCTGATGAAACTCACTCAGGTCGGCGGAGGTGGGATTAGGGTCCAGTGGGTCGTTCACCGGTTTGTCCAGATCGACGATCCAGGCGGTATTGGCGCCGTTGGTTTCACCGGTCCAGAACGGATAAGGCAAACGTCCGAAGTAATCAGTCAGCGAACCGGCATTGGCGCTGTAAATGTTCAGCAACTGTCGCAGTTGAGCCAAGGAAGGCGGTTGCAACCCGGCAACCGAACAGGCATCGCGCATACCCGTCCAGTTGGCGGTAGCCGTCAGGAAATGCAACTGACCAATGCCTCTGACATTCAGCTGATATTTTTTGGTCTGACCCACGCTATCGGTAGCGCTGATCAGGCAAGTACCATTGCCAGTGGCCGTAACTTCTGCCTGCTGATCCACCACCCTGGCAACCTTGGCATCGCTGGTGCTGTAGTGATATGGGCCTACGCCCCATATCGCCTCCCGGGTAAACCGGCTGAAGGCCGGCGGATCCACGGGCGGCTTGCCGGTCATCACCACGTAATTGGAGGTACTCAGATCCAGCGTGTGCTCGCCTTCAAAACCGGCCTTGATTTCCAGGTGCAGCTCCTGGGACGTGTGCAGCCGTTGATGACCGAACCAGACCTCGTATCTCACCCCTATGAAGCCGCCCAGGTATTGCGCAAACACGCTCGAGTCGACAAGGAAGAAAGGCGGGTTGGCATCTTGATTCGCCCTGATTTTGATCTTGTCGATCAGCTTTTGCGGGGCACCCTGCGGGGTGATGTACAGATGAATTTCATCGTTGGACTTCATCCCGGCATACACGCGCAGGCGCACGGCTGTTCTCGGTTCCAGCGCCTGCGGATCGAGGGTGCCATCAAGTACACCGTCAACTGTCGGTTCGGGAAGCGTTGCCAGAACACCAGTGTTTTCTTCGAGCATTTCAGTCACCTCAGAGTCGATCAGACACTCGGCGCCCTCACGAGGCGTCGAGTGTCGAGCAGTTCGAATGGTTTTATTGAGACTCGGCTGTCTCGTTCGCTTCGACGCTTGCTGCATCCATTGCCGTAGCAGTGCCGTCGATATAGGAGACGAAGCCGTTAAGGCCGGCAGCGCCACCGATGCCGGTCGCTTGCCCCCACGTGACCACGCGCTTGTCGGATGTCAGCGCGATGAACCCGTGCGAGTTGGTGTAAATGGCGACGACGTTGACCAGTTGCGCGGCGACCGGTGAGGTATCACCGCCGAGCGTTGCGTTGCCCCACGCAAAGACACGTCCGTCAGCACATAGCACCGCAAATGCATGAGAGGTTCCGACTACCTGGATGGCGTTGGTGAGCGCAGCGATCTGCGCTGGCACGACACCCGCTGGCGCTGTTCCCCAGGCAGCCACGCGATTGTTTTCAGTGATTCCTGCGAACGCATGCCAAGTGGAGGCAACATCGACAAAACGCAGCGCGGCGATTCCGGGAAAGGCATTGAGATTGCCCCCGTAGCCGGCCTCACCCCAGGCAACGACATTCTTTGCGCTGGTGAGTGCCACAAAGGCACGGGCATTGGCGCAGCAAAGCCTTTGGATATCGGTGCGGTTGGCGATTTCGGCAGGAAGCGTGCCGCCGAAGCCTGCAACGCCGAACGCGAACAGCCGTTTCGTCTGGGTGATACCCGCGAATGCCTGATAGGAACAGATGATTCGCTCTACGTTGTTGACGCCAGGAACCGGACTGGCCACAACGCCATAGCCCCAAGCTGTGATGCTGCCATCCATCCGCTCGGCACAGAACGCCAGGCCACCGTTGAACACACGCTTGATATTACTCAGTCCGCCCGCGGGCAGCGTGCCACCGTACGATGCATTGCCCCAGCACCGCACCTCACCGGTAGTGGTCAGCCCGGCAAATGCGTAACTGTTGCTGGCGAGGGTTTTGAATCCGTTAGGGTTGACCGCGCCCATATCGCCGCCACTGCCCGCTTCGCCGAACGGCAGCGCAACACCCTCTCTGCTAAGTGCTACAAACGCACCGCCGGAACAAAAAACGCCCTGCAAATTCTCCAGGATCAGATACACCGGAGGAATGTTGCCACCGTAGGAGGCATTGCCGAATCCGGCGAGATCACGTCCACCCAAGCCGCCCCCGCCTGACACTCGAGCGTCGCGCAGCACGACAACTGCTGCGGCGCCGCTGACGTTGGCGTCTACGCCGTTGCCACACACATTGACTGGATTGAGGGTCACTTGCTCGGTGGAGGAGCGTACTTGTAGTGACCGGGAAGAGGCGGTATCGATGAATTGGGTGCCGGCAATCCAGGCGGCATCGCCAACATATCGCCACTCCGACAACATCGGCTGGAGGGTTTGGGCATTCAATGCCCACATCAGGCACGGCGCACTGGAGGAACGATAGGTATTGGAGTTATGCCGTGCCCCCATGACCTTCAATTTGCCGGAGCCAATCACGCGACGAACATCGAAGTTCTTGAAACCTGATGATTCATCCGCGCCGCCCGCCTTGCGCTTGATGGTGTAACCCAGCGTAAAACTTGCGCCATTTTGCCGTTCGATGAAAGAGCGCGGAATTTTCATGATCAGCTCCCGCCCTTCATCAGTCTTGAAAACCGTCCTGATGATTGCGGGTGCACCGCTGGGCATCAGCGTAACAACGTCACCTTCCTTGAGTTGCGCGGTAATCCCGATCCGGGCATTGGCCCCATCGGCAGGCACGTCGTCAGGGTTGATCTGATCGCGGTTGGGGCCCGTCGCTTCGCTGATCGCAGGCAGTGGCAGTACCGCGCGCTGCACGCTCAATACCAGCACATCGGAAGGCTGCTCGCCCCCGGCGTCGCGCTCCACCGAATAAGACACCCGGATACCCAGGTCCTGATTGGCCAGCACATACTTTTGAGGGACCTGATGGGTGAAGAGCTTTCCTTCACCATTGAACGAAATGGACTCCTCCCACTGATAGTCTCCGTCCTGTGCGTCGCCATCCCACTTCAATTTGATGTAATCGCCAAATTTGAGGTCGGCGTCATCAATGACTACCGACGCCCCTTTGCTGGCCGTGTCCCCCGGATTCAGAACACCTGCATCATTGGCCTCCAATACCTTCGGTACAGGCAATGGCTGCTTCGCACTCGCGCCAATCGCCACTAACTTATTGGCCCCGAAGCGCTCCGTGCCGGATCCATTGGTAGGTTCGACCGAGTAACCGATCGTCAGTTTGTAACCCACGTTTGCCTTGAGGAAGTCCAGGGGCAGGTAAAACGACACCGGGATATCGAGATCGCGATCATCGATGTCGATGGAGTCGTCGTAGCGCTGTGAATCCAGCGGATTATCCGACTGATACCACAGGTAAACGGTGTGACCCTTCATGTCCTTGAACGGTAGAACTTGAACCTCCGCGTCCGAGAAGGGAGGCAGTTGTTCGGGATCCAGTACCCCGTCCACCTCATCCACCACGATGGCAGCCTGCAAGTCGGGCCTGGGCTCGCCGACCCGTACCGAGTAGCGCAAGGATTCGGCCGCCAGTGGATCGTCCTTGCTGGTGCCTACCTTGTAATACACCTCGAGCGGCCCGCCGTTGATCTTCGACACGTATGCCGCGGACAGCGGGAACGTCATGTCGCGGGTGGCCTGCGAACTGCTGATACGCCGTCCGCTATCGAACAGGTGCACTACTCCACCCGGCGCAGTTCCCATGGCGTAAAAGTGCAACCAGGCTTGCGCGACTATCCCGGCATGGGGTGAAACGATGCCGGTCGCAGCTTTGGCAGGATCGACCACAACACCATTGATCGGAAGGATTTTCGGTGCCGGCAGGTTCACTGCGCTGCCCTTTAGCCAGACGGTGGTTCGGCTCGAGCATCGGGTATCGCCCGTGCTTTTTTTGGTCAGTTCATAGCGGAAATAAATGTGCTCTCTGGCCAACTGCACAACCGTGACGTTGGGCATGAAAAAGCGCACGGTGCTGTTGATCTGGGTAACGGGTTTGGACTCGGTGAACACCACAGTCTCAATGCCACTCTTGATGCTGGAGACCGACAGCTTGACAGTATCTCCCAGGTCGAAGGTAACCGGGCGCGTGACCACGTCCACCTGAATATTCTTGCTGCCCAGCGTGGCGAGGTCATAAAACAATTCGCCTGTATCCGGATCGACTTGCACCGCATCCAGAATCACCGGACGCAACAGATCCGGAGTCACCTCGGCATACACCGAAATACGCAATGACCAGTCACTGGCAAGGTTATGCACTTGATCGCGTGGGCGATAAATAAAGATGTGATCGCCGTTACCGGCTTTCATGATGACTTCCGGCGGTATTTTGCCCCGGATTTCCTTGCCAACATGCTCGGGCAGCACGGTGATGTAAAAGAAGACCCCACCGTAACTCACGCTAATTACGTCAAATTGACGCATGTTCAGATAAGCAGGAATGGCGAATTGCACCCCTTCAGCCGACTCCGCCAGTTCTCTGGTGATTCCCCCGGCAGGCACATTGAGCAACTTTAGCGCCAGCAACCGGTAGTGCCCGGGACGATCCGGCTCCGGATCTGTGCCGCCAGGCATCAAAAAACGGACGAAAACTTCAAGCGGTGTGGAGTCCCCAACGTTCTGGCTGTTGCGCATCACCTCATACCGGAAAAACTGGAAGCCCTGTTTGAGTCGGTGCCCCGGCAAGAACACGTGGGAGGTTTTATTTTCCTGACCCGCCGCCAGATTGAATGACAGCAATGCGATCGGATCCAGACTGGAGTAAATGCGGATGATGTCTCCCTCTGTAGCCCCCAGATACGGCAGTACATCAACCAGTAAGCCCTCGGCATTGGAGGTGCACATGCTGCGGTTGACGCCAACCCGATTCTCGTTGGGCGTTCCGTCAGCATCATGGATTTCCGGAATCTGGCCCGGAATGTAAATAGGCGACAGCGCCAGAACTTTCGCGCTTTGCACTGAAAGCGATTCCGGCAACAACTCTTCCGTGGTCATTTGCAGTCTCCCGTCTCAAGTAAGGCGCTCACATGAGCAACAACCAAGCGCCGGATGAGCGCATTGAGAGCCTGTAGCGACGTAGGCGCAACTGTCATAAATAACAGGTCAACGGGTGTTTCCGACGAACGGTGTAGCCCTCCTGCTTCCAAGTGCGGAATGAAAAAACACTGAAATGGTATCCAGGGAGCCCTCCCCGGCATAATGCCACCCACGCCAACAGGCTCATTGCGCGCATGCCGGCGAGCCCACTCATTCTGGAAATGCGCCATGAACACCACCGAAAGCCTCAAGGACTACCAGCGCGTTCGTTTGCTGGCGATCCGTTCGTTGTTCGAGATCATCGAGCAGTCCAGCGAAGGCACGGTGATTGTCGACCGCGACGCCAACATCGTCTGGATGAACGAGCGCTATGCCCGACGCTTCGGCCTGGAATCGGCGGAAGTGGCGATCGGCAAGGCCTGCGAAAGTGTGATCCCCGGCAGTCTGTTGCGCGAGGTGGTGCGCACCGGTCGGCCGATCCTGCTCGATATGCAGGACACCCCCAAAGAACCACTGGTGGTGATGCGCCTGCCGATTCATGACGACGCCGGCGTGGTGATCGGTGCCATCGGGTTTGCGCTGTTCGACGAATTGCGCAGCCTCTCGCCGATGCTCAAGCGCTACATGAGCATGCAGGAAGAACTGGCGTCCACCCGTTCGCTGTTGCGAGCACGGCAGACCAAGTACAACTTCGCCCACTTCATCGGCACCAGCGCCGCCAGCCTCGAAGTCAAGCGCCGCGCCCGACGCAGTGCCAGCGCGGAATCCCCGGTTTTGCTGCTCGGTGAAACCGGCACCGGCAAAGAGCTGCTGGCTCAGGCGATCCACGGCGCTTCGCCGCGCGCGCACAAAGCCTTTGTCAGCATCAACAGCGCGGCGATTCCCGAATCGTTGCTGGAAGCGGAATTCTTCGGCACCGCGCCCGGCGCATTTACCGGTGCTGATCGCAAGGGCCGTGCCGGCAAGTTGCAGATCGCCCAGGGCGGCACACTGTTTCTCGATGAAATCGGCGACATGCCGTTGCCACTGCAAAGCAAACTGCTGCGGGTACTGCAGGAGAAAGAATTCGAGCCGGTGGGTTCCAACGAAGTGATCCAGAGCGATGTGCGGGTGATTGCCGCGACCTCCACGGATCTGGAAGCCGCGATCAAACGCGGCGAATTTCGCGCCGATCTGTATTACCGCCTCAACGTGCTGCCGATCCAGGTCCCGCCCCTGCGTGATCGACTCGATGACCTGCCAGCCCTCAGTGAAGCGATTCTGGAGGAGCTGCGCAGTCAGCACGAATTGAACCGTGAGGCCCTGGACTTGCTGGGTCAGCACGCCTGGCCGGGGAATATTCGTGAACTGCGCAACGTACTCGAACGCGCCGCACTGCTCAGTGATGACTTGATGCTGAATGCCGCGGATATCCGCGCTGCGATTGGTACGTTCACACCGGTTGAGCGCGTGGCGCCTGTAACGATTGAGCCGGTTGCGCATGAGACTTTCAGTGAGGCTCGGGAGCGGTTTGATCGACAGTTGATTGAAAGCACCCTTGCGCAATGTAGCGGGAAGGTTGTTGAAGCGGCGGCGCAGTTGGGGCTGGGGCGGTCGACCTTGTACAAGAAAATGGTGGCTCTGGGGATTGCGGAGTCTCTATAAAGAGACATGAATCTTCACTTGTAGACAGAGCATCGCGAGCAAGCTCGCTCCCACAGTTGACCGCGTCGCGCAGAAGAATGCGGTCAAATGTGGGAGCGAGCTTGCTCGCGATGAGGACGGCATGACCCAAACAAGTCTCAACCTAGAGACACCCGACTAAAACCCAACTCAAATAATCTGCATATATCCTTATATTTCAATAGCTTGCGTGTCTGGCACGAAACTCGCTAAAGCCTTCTCCCACAACAGATCCACCCTAAAAAAATAACAATCCAGGAGACACACCATGAGTGTGATCATTGCCTTGGCAGCTCTCACGCTGCTAATGCTCGCGGCTTACCGTGGCTACAGCGTTATCCTCTTTGCCCCGATTGCCGCCCTCGGCGCCGTTCTGCTCACCGACCCTTCCGCCGTCGCCCCCGCCTTCACCGGGGTGTTCATGGAGAAAATGGTCGGCTTCATCAAACTGTATTTCCCGGTGTTCCTGCTCGGTGCGGTGTTCGGCAAGCTGATCGAGCTGTCGGGCTTTTCGCGCTCCATCGTCGCAGCGGCGATTCGCCTGCTCGGCACGAGTCAGGCAATGCTGGTGATCGTGCTGGTCTGCGCCCTGCTGACTTACGGCGGCGTGTCGCTGTTCGTGGTGGTGTTCGCGGTCTACCCGTTTGCCGCTGAAATGTTCCGCCAGAGCAATATTCCCAAGCGTCTCATCCCGGCGACCATCGCCCTCGGCGCCTTCTCGTTCACCATGGACGCCCTGCCCGGCACCCCGCAAATCCAGAACATCATCCCCAGCACCTTCTTCAACACCACCGCTTGGGCCGCGCCTTGGCTGGGCTTGATCGGCGCGATCTTCGTGGTCTGCGCCGGCATGCTGTTTCTGCAGCGCCAGCGCAACAAGGCTCAGCGCGCCGGTGAGGGTTATGGCACCGAACTGCGCAACGAACCGGAAACCGCTGCCGACATCAAACTGCCAAACCCATGGATTGCACTGTCGCCGCTGCTGGCGGTGGGCATCATGAACCTGCTGTTTACCCAGTGGATTCCACAGTGGTACGGCAAGACGCACAGCCTCGCGCTGCCGGGCATGGCCGCGCCGGTGACCACCGACATCGCCAAACTCACGGCGATCTGGGCCGTTCAAGCTGCGTTGCTGGTCGGCATCATCATGGTGCTGGTATTCGGCTTCCAGGCGATTCGCGGCAAACTCGCCGAGGGCAGTCGAAGTGCGGTCAGCGGTTCGTTGCTGGCGGCGATGAACACCGCATCGGAGTACGGCTTTGGTGCGGTGATCGCCTCCTTGCCGGGCTTCCTGGTATTGGCCGACTGGCTCAAGAGCATCCCCAATCCGCTGGTCAACGAAGCGATAACCGTAACCCTGCTGGCCGGCATCACCGGTTCTGCGTCGGGCGGTATGAGCATTGCGCTGGCGGCCATGGCCAATGACTTCATCGCAGCGGCCCACGCCGCCAACATCCCGCTGGAAGTGCTGCACCGAGTGGCCGCGATGGCCAGTGGCGGCATGGACACCCTGCCGCACAACGGCGCGGTGATTACTTTGCTGGCGGTCACCGGCCTGACTCACCGCGAAGCCTACAAAGACATTTTCTGTATTACGCTGATCAAGACCCTGGCGGTTTTTGTGGTGATCGGTACTTTCTACGCCACTGGCATTGTGTGAGGTATTCATGACGACTCTTTCGGGCAAGACTGCACTGGTCACCGGTTCCACCAGCGGTATCGGCCTGGGCATCGCCCTCAGCCTGGCCAAGGCTGGCGCCAATCTGATCCTCAACGGTTTCGGTGATGCGTCTAAAGTGATTGCCGAGGTCGAGCAATTCGGCGGCAAGGTCGGCCATCACCCGGCTGACGTGAGCAACCCTGAGCAGATCGCCGACATGATCGCCTACGCCGAGCGTGAGTTCGGCGGCGTGGACATCCTGGTCAACAACGCCGGTATTCAGCATGTGGCGCCGGTGGAAGACTTCCCCGTAGAGCGCTGGGATTCGATCATTGCGATCAACCTGTCGTCGGTGTTCCACAGCACCCGTTTGAGTTTGCCGGGCATGCGCGCCAAGGGCTGGGGCCGGATCATCAACATCGCCTCGGTGCACGGTCAGGTCGGCTCGGTGGGCAAAGCTGCATACGTGGCCGCCAAGCATGGGGTGATCGGTTTGACCAAGGTGGTCGGGCTGGAAACGGCGACCACCAACGTCACCTGTAACGCCATCTGCCCGGGCTGGGTGCTGACGCCATTGGTGCAGAAGCAGATTGATGATCGCATCGCCAAAGGGATCGACCCGCAACAGGCGCAACATGATTTGCTGGCCGAGAAGCAGCCTTCCCTGGAGTTTGTGACGCCGCCACAATTGGGCGAACTGGTGCTGTTTTTGTGCAGTGAGGCCGGTAGCCAGGTGCGTGGCGCGGCGTGGAATATCGATGGTGGGTGGTTGGCGCAGTAACCACCAGCAGACACCTGTGGCGAGGGGGCTTGTCGGATCGCCGCACCGCCCCGTTGGGCGGCGAAGCCGTCCTGAAAATAGTAGCGTCAACCATTTTACGACTGCTGCGCAGCCGAACGGGGGCAAGCCCCCTCGCCACAAAAGCCAGTGTGCGTACACATAAGAAAGAAGAGGCAAGCCATGTCCGAGTTCCTGTGGCAACCCAGCGCCAAGCGCATCGGCAAGACCCGCATGGAGGCCTTTCGGCGCTTCATCAATCAGCGACACAACCTCCACGTCGACGACTACCCTGCCCTGCATCAATGGTCCATCGATCAGCGTGAAGCGTTCTGGCAGGCCATCGTCGATTTTTTCGACATCCGTTTCCACGATCAACCGGACGCGGTGCTCGTTGAGGGCGCGCAAATGCCCAGCGCCCAATGGTTTCCCGGCGCCACCCTGAACTTCGCCGAACACCTGATGCGCCGTCGCGACGATGCCGTGGCAGTTGTGGCCATCGGTGAAAACGGCCAGCGTGAACACCTGACCTGGGCAGAACTGGCCGAGCATGTCGCCGGGTTTCAGAACAGCTTGAAAGCCGCCGGTGTCGGCCTTGGTGACCGCGTCGCGGCGTGCATGCCCAATACCTGGCAAACCCTCGTGGCGATGCTCGGCACCACCAGTTTGGGGGCGATCTGGTCCTGCTCCTCACCGGACTTCGGCACCCAGGGCGTAATCGATCGCTTCGGCCAGATCGAACCGAAAGTGCTGATCACCTGCGCCGGTTACCGCTATGCCGGCAAGGACATCGACCAGACCGCCAAGGTCAATGAAATCCTCGAACGCTTGCCGTCCTTGCAGCAGTTGATTGTCGTGCCTTACGCCCGACCACAAGCGCACATCGAACATTTCCACACCCGGGCCAACGTGACGCTCTGGGATGATTTCTACGACATTGGTGGCGAGCCGGATTTCGTCCCCGTGCCCTTCGCTCATCCGCTGTACATCCTCTATTCCAGCGGCACCACCGGCGTGCCGAAATGCATCATTCACAGCACCGGCGGAGTGTTGCTGCAACACGTCAAGGAACACGGATTGCATTGCGATCTCGGCCCCGGCGACCGTTTGTTCTACTACACCACGTGCGGCTGGATGATGTGGAACTGGCTGGTCTCGGCGCTGGCCGTGGACAGCGCGGTGGTGTTGTACGACGGCTCGCCGTTTCATCCCGATCCCGAGCGCCTGATCGACCTGATCGACGACGAACGCATCAGTGTCTTCGGCACCAGCCCCAAGTACCTCGCGACCCTGGAAAGCAGCGGCATCAAACCTCGCGAAAGTCATGACCTGAGCAGCCTCAAAACCCTGCTGTGCACCGGTTCCGCGTTGTCGCCCCAGAGTTATGACTACGTCTACCGCGACCTCAAGCCTGACCTTTGCCTGGCCTCGATGTCCGGCGGCACCGACATCGTTTCGTGTTTTGTGAACAGCAATCCGCTGCAACCGGTACGCCGTGGCGAGATACAAGGCAAAAGCCTGGGCATGGCGGTGGAAGTCTGGAACGACGACGGCCAGCCGGTGATCGGCGAAAAAGGTGAGCTGGTGTGCACCCGGCACTTCCCGGCAATCCCCATCGGGTTCTGGAATGACCCTCAACAGGAAAAGCTTCGCGCCTCGTATTTCAGTCAGTTCCCCGGTGTCTGGGCCCAAGGCGATTACGCAGAACAATTGCCCCATGGCGCGATGATGATCCACGGACGCTCCGACGCCGTGCTCAACCCCGGCGGCGTGCGAATCGGTACCGCGGAAATCTACCGTCAGGTGGAGAAAGTCCCGCAGGTGCTGGACAGCGTGGCCATTGGTCAGCAATGGCAGGATGACGTTCGGGTGGTGCTGTTCGTAAGGTTACGCGAGGGTGTCGAACTGGACGAAATGCTGCAACAACAGATCCGCCAGGTCATCCGCGCCAACACCACACCGCGGCATGTGCCGGCGAAGATTGTCGCGGTGACCGATATACCGCGCACCATCAGCGGCAAGGTTGTCGAGTTGGCCGTGAGAAATGTGGTGCATGGCCAGAAGGTGAAGAACACCGATGCGCTGGCCAATCCCGAAGCTCTTGAGCAATTCCGCGACCGCCCCGAGCTCCTTGACTGAACCACGCCCCCTGTAGGAGCTGCCGAAGGCTGCGATCCTTTGATCTTGATCTTAAAAACAAGGTCAAAAGATCGCAGCCTTCGGCAGTTCCTACAGGGGATCTGTGTCAGTCCATCAGGCCCCATTCGCCGGGCGGTGTATGGGGGCCTGGTGACGCTTCGGCATGCAGCTTCAGCCGCAAGCGCAAATTGTTCACCGAATCCGCATGCTTCAACGCTTCCTCCTCATTGATCGCTCCCTCGACGACCAACGCGTAAAGCGCTCCGTCGAACGTCTGCATCCCCAGTTCCACAGACTTCTCCATGATTCCCTTGAGCTCGGACAACTCATTGCGCCGAATCAGGTCCCCGACGGTTGGCGTCCCGAGCATCACTTCCACCGCCGCCCGTCGCTGACCGTCACGGGTACGCACCAGGCGCTGGGAAACGAACGCCTTGAGGTTGTTGCCCAGATCATGAAGCAGCTGCGTCCGGCGTTCTTCGGGGAAGAAATTGATAATCCGGTCCAGCGCCTGATGGGCGTTGTGGGCATGCAGGGTGGAAATAACCAGATGACCGGTATCGGCAAACGCCAGTGCATGCTCCATCGTCTCGCGGTCACGGATTTCGCCGATCAGCACCACGTCCGGTGCCTGGCGCAGGGTATTTTTCAATGCGGCGTGAAAACTGCGGGTATCGACGCCGACCTCGCGCTGGTTGATGATCGATTTTTTGTGCCGATGGATGTACTCGACCGGGTCTTCGATGGTGATGATGTGGCCACTGCTGTGGCGATTGCGGTAGTCGATCAACGCTGCTAGCGAAGTTGACTTGCCCGAGTCGGTAGCGCCGACGAACAGCATCAGTCCTTGTTTGAGCATCACCGTCTCGAGGAGCACCGGCGGCAGTTTGAGGTCTTCGAAACGCGGAATGTCGAGTTTGATGTTGCGCGCAACGATTGACACATCGTTGCGTTGTTTGAAGATATTCACTCGAAAGCGCCCGACACCTGTCAAAGAGATGGCCAGGTTCATCTCCAGCTCCCGGTCGAACTCCAGACGCTGTTCGGCGTCCATGATGGACGCGGCGATGGCCGCGACTTCTCCCGGCTTGAACGGCTGATCGGCCAAGGGTTTGAGCACACCCTCGAACCGTGCGCTGGGTGGCGCACCGGTAGACAGATAAAGATCGGAGCCATTCTGGCTGGCCAGGAGCCTTAACAGTGCATCGATTTCCATGGCAAAAAGCACCCGCGAAGCATTCAATGAATAAAAATGACCCAAATTGGGTCATCCAGCGTCTACTGCGGTACAAGGATAGTTGACACCGCCACACCGACTTAAATGCAGGACATCTTGATGAACGCATCACCGACCGGCAGCGATGCCCAGGCCTTGATTGCCCGGCTGGACTGGAGACGCAGCCCGCTGGGCGCTGCCAGTACCTGGCCGCAAAGCCTGCGAACCGCCGTGGATATCGTGATTCATTCGCCGATGCCCATGCTGTTGCTGTGGGGCCCGCAGCTCACACAGATCTACAACGACGGCTTCGCCCTGTTGGCCGGCAGCAAGCATCCACACGCATTCGGACAGCCGACGCACCTGATCTGGCCAGAGTTAAAGGAATTTACCGACCCTATTTACAGCGCCGTCCTACAAGGACAGGTGCGGACCTACAGCGAACAGCGCTTCACCTTGCATCGCGATGGCCATGATTCCGACTTCTGGCTGGACCTGACCTACAGCCCCATCCGCGATGAAAGCGCCCAGGTCGCCGGGATTCTGGTCACCGCCATCGAAACCAACGAACGCCGACGCATCGCCCTCGAGCTCGAACAGCGTTCGGCCGCCAGCCTCAAGGCCCAGCACGAAACCGAGGAGCGTCTGCAACTGGCCCTCGCGGCCACCGACACCGTCGGTACCTGGGACTGGGACATAAACGAAGACCGCTTCATTGCCGACACCCACTTCGCCCAGTTACACGGTATCGACCCGCTGCTCGCCAATCAGTTGCCCATCAGCGCCTACCTTCAGGGGGTGCACCCGGAAGACCGCGCCATGGTCGCCCGCAGCATCAAGCACTCCATCACCCACGGCACCGAGTACGCCGAGGAATATCGCCTGCTGCAAGCCGATGGTCAGCTGCGCTGGGTGTTTGCCCGGGGTCGTTGCTACAAGGACCACCATGGCCGGCCGATCCGCTTCCTCGGCGCGGCCCTGGACCTGACCGAACGTAAACACACAGAACAAGCCTTGCGCCAAAGTCAGACCGAGCTGCAACTGATCATCAACGCCATGCCGATCCTGATCAGCTACGTGGACCGCGAGGAACGCTTTCGCCTGAACAATGCGGCCTACCTCGACTGGTACGGGCTGACGCCTCAGGAGCTCTTTGGCAAAACCATCCGTGAAGTACTCGGTGAAGAAGCCTATGCCTTGCGCGCCGAACACATCGCCCAGGCGCTGTCCGGCAAGCCTTGTTGTTTCAGCATCCGCACCCCGCACCGTGACGGCAGCATCCGCCATGCCCTGATGAACTACTTGCCGCGCCACGGCGCGGATGGCGCGGTCAATGGTTTCTACATCTTTGTGATTGACGAAACCGAGCGCAAACAGACCGAAGAAGCCCTGCGCAATCTCAACGAAACCCTTGAGGAACGAGTCGCCGCCCGCACCCAACAATTGGCTGAAGCCAACCAGCGGCTGCAGAACGAGATGTTCGAACGCGAGCGCGCCGAAGAGGCGTTGCGCCATGCACAGAAGATGGAAGCGGTCGGCCAGCTCACCGGCGGCATCGCCCATGACTTCAACAATATGCTCACCGGGATCATCGGCAGCCTCGATTTGATGCAGCGCTACATCGCCGACGGGCGCGCCGCCGAGGTGGGCCGTTTCACCGAGGCGGCAGTGTCCTCGGCCAACCGCGCCGCCGCCCTGACCCATCGCCTGCTGGCGTTTTCCCGGCGTCAGTCACTGGACCGCAAACCGCTGAACGCCAATGATCTGATCCATTCTCTGGAAGATCTGCTCAGCCGGACCAAGGGCGACCACATCGAGCTCAAACTGCAACTGGCCGATGACGTCTGGCCGGTCAGCACCGACGTCAGCCAGCTGGAAAACGCCCTGCTCAATCTGGTGATCAACGCCCGGGACGCCATGCCCGATGGCGGCGAGTTGCGGATCGAAACCGCCAACGTTTATCTCGACAGCAGTGACATCAACACCCTGGAACCGGTCAAGGCCGGGGATTATCTGATGATTGCCGTCAGTGACAACGGTACCGGCATGACACCCTCGGTGCTGGCCAAGGCTTTCGACCCGTTCTTCACCACCAAACCCATCGGCCAGGGCACCGGTCTTGGGCTGTCGATGATCTATGGTTTTGCCCAGCAGTCGGGCGGTCATGTCAGCCTGTTCAGCTTGCCGGGCCAGGGCACCAGCGTTCGTCTGTACCTGCCGCGGCTGCACGCCGCAGAGCCTGAAAACATCCTGATGCCGGTCACCAGTGAGGCGCCGGCCGCGATCGCCGGTGAAACCGTAGTGTTGGTGGAGGACGACCCGGCGGTGCGCATGCTGGTGCTCGACCTGCTCAACGAGCTGGGTTATCACGCCCATGAAGCCGAAGACGCGAAGACCGCCCTGCCCCTGCTGGAGTCCGACCTGCGGGTCGATTTGCTGGTCACCGATGTCGGGCTGCCGGGGATGAACGGTCGGCAACTGGCGGAGATTGCGCGCCAGCACCGCCCCGAGCTCAAGGTGCTGTTCATGACCGGTTACGCGGAAAAAGCCGCCGAACGCCAGGGCTTCCTGGAGGAAGGCATGGACATGGTGGCCAAGCCCTTTTCCATTGACCTGTTGGCCAACAAGATTCGCGCGATGATCGGTCAACCGGACTGAGTTAAGGCATAATCGCGCGCCCCACGCTGGCACCACATAGCCACCACCGTTGCAAGGTACTGCAAATGAAAGCTCAAGCCCGCCATATTCTGGTGAAAACCTCGGAAGAAGCCGAACAGCTCAAACAACGCATCGCCAAGGGTGAAGCCTTCGATGTGCTGGCCAAGAAATATTCCACCTGCCCGTCCGGCAAGCGCGGCGGCGACCTGGGTGAAGTGCGGCCCGGGCAGATGGTTGGAGTGATCGATGCGGTGATTTTCAAAAAACCGTTGCGGGTTGTGCACGGACCGATCAAGAGCAAGTTCGGGTATCACCTGGTGCAGGTGTTTTACCGGGATTAATGGATCATTGTAGGAGCTGCCGAAGGCTGCGATCTTTTGATCTTGATTTAAAAGAGCAAGATCAAAAGATCGCAGCCTTCGGCAGCTCCTACAGGGGATTGCATTTCAGTCTTTGGGAATCAGAGCTCCCGGCACTTGAATCACCCGACTCGCCAACCGATGCCCCGCTTCAGCAGCCTCCACCGGGCTGCCTCCTTTCAGGCGACTGGCCAAATACGCCGCGCTAAATGAATCCCCCGCCGCCGTGGTGTCCACCACCCGCTCGACCACCTGCGCCGGCACTTCAAACGACTCCCCATCACAACGAATCAGACACGCCTCGGCGCCACGCTTGAGTACCACTTCAGGCGTGCCAATCTGCTCGTAAGTGGCAAATACCGCCGCGCAATCGGAAAAATGAAACAACGCCTGCTCGTCGTCGACGGTCAGCAACGCCAGGTCGACATAGGGCAGAACGCTACTATAGGCCGCCCGTGCGTCCTCGATCGACGCCCATAAACGTGGCCGGTAGTTGTTGTCGAACACGATCCGCGCATCCCGCTGCCGGGCTTCGATCAGGGTTTCCAGCAACTTCTCCCGACCTTGCACGCCGAGCACCGCCAGGGTGATGCCACTGAAATACAGCACATCGTAATCCGGTAGCGCCGCCAGGATCGGCGCGGCGGCCGGGGTGGTGAAACAATCGCGGACTGCCGCCTCGTTGCGCCAATAGAGAAAACGCCGTTCGCCGGCGGCGTCAGTCTGGATGCAATACAAGCCGGGCAGTCGGCCGGGCAAGCGCTGGACCATACCGAGCCCGATGTTTTCGTCGGCCCAGCTCTGGCACATGGCATCGCTGAAACTGTCGTCACCCAGGGCGGTGACGTAGTCCACCGTGCCGCCCTCGCCCAACTCCCGGGACAGGTAGACCGCCGTGTTCAAGGTATCGCCACCGAAACTCTGTTGCAGGCTGCCGTCGGCGCGTTGCTGCAACTCGATCATGCATTCGCCGATCAGGGCGATGCGCGGGGTGTTGGGGCCGAGGGTGCTGATGGTGTTCATTGTTGTGGGCTCTCTGGTGTTTCTGTGTTGTCTGGACGGCCGTCATCGCGAGCAAGCTCGCTCCCACAATGGAATGCGTTCCCCTGTGGGAGCGAGCTTGCTCGCGATGGCCGCGCCTCGGTCTCAGGCCTTAGAAACAGGTTTCCATGGTTTCGATGACATTCAGCTGCTCATCCACCAGACACCCGGTGCGCCACTTGTCGAACGTCAGGCACGGGTGCGAAGTACCAAAGGAAATAATGTCCCCCACCCGCAACTCAACCCCCGGCGCCACGGTCATGAACGCATGCTGGTCCATCACCGCCGTCACCTTGCAGGCGCTGACGTCGTCGCCCGTCGCCGGCACCACGCCCGCCTTGTAACGCAACAGCGGCACCGGCAACCCGGCGTCGTAGGCCACGTCGCGTTTACCCAGGGCGATCACCGCAAAGCCCGGTTCCGGCAACGACTGCACGTGAGCCCAGACTTCCAGCGCCGGGCGCAGGCCCTCGTGCAGGTCGCTGCGGCGGTCGAGCACGCAGCATTGCGCTTCTTTATAGATGCCATGGTCGTGAGCTACGTAGCTGCCGGGACGCAGCACACTGAGGAAACGCCCGCCGGCGTTCTGCGCTTCGAAGGATTCCGCGATCAGGTCATACCAGGCCGAACCCGACGCAGTGATGATCGGCCTGGGAATGGCGAACGCGCCGCTGTCCTGCAATTGCACGGCCAGGCGCACCAAAGAATCAGCGAACGCACGGATGCCGCTCACCGCGTGATCGCCGTGAATCACCCCTTCGTAACCTTCGATCCCGGTCAGCGCCAGGGCCGGTTGTGCAGCAATGGCTTTGGCCAGCGCGACCACTTCGTCTTCCGTGCGGCAACCGCAACGACCGCCGACCACGCCGTACTCGATCATCACGTTCAAGCGCACACCGCGGGAGGCGAAATACGCTCCGAGGTCAGCGACGTTGTCCGGGTGATCGACCATGCAATGGAAATCGAAGGCCGGATCGGCCAGCAGATCGGCGATCAGCGCCATGTTCGGCGTCCCCACCAATTGGTTGGCCATCAACACCCGATGCACGCCATGGGCGTAAGCCGCGCGGGTTTGCGTGGCGCTGGCCAGGGTAATGCCCCAGGCACCGGCGTCCAGTTGGCGGCGAAACAGTGCCGGGGTCATGCTGGTTTTGCCGTGGGGGGCGAGTTCGGCACCGCTGTTGCTGACAAAGGTCTGCATCCAGCGAATGTTGTGTTCCAGCGCTTCGCGGTGCAGCACCAGCGCAGGCAGGCTGACGTCGCGCACCAGATTGGCGCCTGTGTGGGCGAAGCCCTTTTCCACGGTGGCAGTATTTTTGGCAGAAAACATGGTCGAACTCCTCACATTCGCGGCCGCAGGCAGCCGCTGTTATTCGTTGATGCGACGGGCCAGGCTGTTGGCGCTGTCGATCAGCACCCGGCGGTAGTCGTTGTAATTGTTCTTGGCATCGGCCCGTGGGGCGACGATGCACAGGGTCGCAATAGCCACACCGTTCGGGTCTTTCACCGGGGCGGCAAAGCAATGGGTAAAGGTGTCCGCAACGCTATCGAAAGAGAAGAAGCCATCGATATCGGCCTGACGGATTTCACCGAGAAACTGTTCAAGCGGCAAGCGTTCACCCCCGGGCAGGATGAAGTCATCGTGATCAATCAGGTCGACGATTTCCTGGTCGCTCAAGTGCGCCAGCAGCAGGCGTCCGGAAGCGGTCCAGGGAATTGGCGCGTTCTCGCCGATGTCCGAGGAAATGCGGAAATGCCGCTCGCCCTCTTTCATCAAGGCCACGGTGTATTTTCGTCCGTTGAGCAGGCACATCTGCGCGGTTTCGCGGGTCTGGCTGACGATCTCCTGCAACGCGTGATCGGCCTCGCGGGTCAGGTCGAAATGGCGTAAATGCGCTTGCCCGAGGAAGTACAGCTGACGGCCGAGGTAGACGTGACCGTCCTTGCCCACGGCCTCCAGAATCCGTCGCTCCAGCAGGGAGGCAACCAATTCGTAGACCGTGGATTTCGGGCTGCCGATGCCGCTGGCGATTTCGTTCGGGCGCAGGGGCTTGCCGACTTCCTTGAGGAAATCGAGGATATCGAACGCCCGGTCCAGACCGCGAGCCCGGCGCTTGATGGTGTCTTCGGTCATGTCAGTATGCTCATTCAATGTTGCCCTGTAGGAGCTGCCGCAGGCTGCGATCTTTTGATCCAGCTCTTCTGGTACCTACAAAAACGCCAGAAGATCGCAGCCTTCGGCAGCTCCTACAAGAGCCACCGCGGTTCAGGCCTTTTTCTTGTAAGCGATGCAGTCGATCTCGACCTTGCAATCGACCATCATGTTCGCCTGCACACAGGCCCGGGCCGGTGCGTGTTCGCTTTTGAAGTATTCGGAAAACACCTTGTTGAAACTCCAGAAATCCCGCGGGTCTTCCAGCCACACACCGGCGCGCACCACATCTTCCAGGCCGTAACCGGCCTCTTCGAGAATCGCGATCAGGTTCTTCATGGTCTGGTGAGTCTGTTCGACGATACCACCCACAATGATTTCGCCATCCAGCGCCGGTACTTGCCCGGACACATGCAGCCAGCCATCGGCTTCAACGGCGCGGGCGAAAGGACGGGGCTGGCCGCCACCGGCGGTGCTGCCGGTGCCGTAACGAGTAATGCTCATGAGTGTTTCTCCTGATTGAAAAGTGAAAATGCTTCTGAAAAAAATCAGAAACGCGTGTTCTTGAGAAATTCCGCCAGACGCGGTGATTGCGGGCGTTCGAACAGTTCCTTGGGTGGCCCCTGCTCTTCGATCCGCCCCTGATTCATGAAGACGATCTTGTCCGAGACTTCAAACGCAAAACGCATTTCGTGGGTCACCAGCAGCATGGTCATGCCGTCCTCGGCCAAGCCTTTGATCACACTCAGCACTTCGCCCACCAGTTCCGGATCGAGGGCCGAAGTGACTTCGTCGAACAGCATCAGGCTCGGGTTCATCGCAATCGCCCGGGCAATCGCCACACGCTGCTGCTGACCGCCGGACAACTGACCGGGGAAGTGATCGCGCCGTTCCAGCAAGCCGACCCGTTCCAGCCATTTTTCCGCCAGGGCCACCGCTTCATCCTTGTGCAGCTTTTTGACTTTGAGCAAACCGAGGGTGACGTTCTGCAACGCCGTGAGGTGCGGAAACAGGTTGAACTGCTGGAACGCCATGCCGGTCATGGCCCGATGCCGAGCGATGACTTTTTCCGGGTGTCGCACGCGCTTGCCGTTGACCTCGTCATAACCGATGGACTCGCCATCGAGCATGATCTGCCCGCCCTGGAATTCTTCGAGCATGTTCACGCAACGCAGCAGCGTGGTCTTGCCCGAGCCGCTGGAACCGATCAGCGTGACGACGTTGCCGCGCTGCATCGTCAGGTCGACGCCCTTGAGCACTTCGAGCTGGCCGTATTGTTTGTGCAGGCCGCGGATGTCCAGCAGCGCCTGATCCTGTGTCGAAACTTGAGGTTGAGTCATGGCAAGGCCACCCGCTTTTCAATGTGCCGGCCGAGTAATTCGATGGCGTAGTTGATGACGAAAAACAGAAATCCGGCGAACAGGTAGAACTCGAGGGTCATGAAGGTTCGAGCGATGATCTGCTGTGTGCTGAGCAACAACTCAGCCACACCGATCACCGACAACAGCGTCGAAGCCTTGACGATCTCTGTGGACGAGTTGACCCAGGTCGGCAAGATCTGCCGCAACGCCTGAGGCAACAACACGTAACCGAGGGATTGATAAAACGTCAGCCCGATGGCCTTGCTCGCTTCCATCTGACCACTGGGCAGTGCTTGCAACGCGCCGCGCACGATCTCGGCGACGTGGGAGCCGCAAAACAGCGTCAGCCCCAACGCACCAGCCTGAAAGGCACTGATCTGCCAGCCCAGCGCCGGCGCCATATAGAAGCAGGCGAGCACCAAAACAAACACCGGCGTGCCGCGAACAATGTCGACGTAAAACCGAAACGGCGCGCGCATCCAGAACTTGCCGTAGGTCAGCACCAGACCCGCGACGATGCCGACCATCGTGCCCAACAAAATCGCCAGGGCCGAGACCTGCACGCTGGTCATAAAGCCTTGCCACAGGACTTCCCGTGCCACCCATAACTCATGTAACCAACTGGGGGATTCGTACATGTGGCCTCCTATCGGCGAATCGCCAGACGCTGCTCGAGGTAGCGCAGCATCATGGCAATGAGGTAACAGGCCGCCACATAGAGCGCTGTGGTCACCAGCCAGGTTTCAATCACCCGGTAGCTCTCGACATTGATCTTGCGCGCGTAATAGGTCAGCTCCGGTACGGCAATCGCCGCGGCCAACGAGGTGTCCTTGAACAGCGAGATGAAGTTGTTCGACAGGGCCGGCAGCACATTGCGCAGCATCACCGGCACGGTGACGTACGCCTTGACCTGCCACTCGCCCAATCCAATCGCCAACCCGGCTTCGCGCTGCCCCTTGGGAATGCTCAACAACCCGCCGCGGAACACTTCGGTCAGGTACGCCCCGGCATACAGCGACAGCGTGATGATGAACGACGGGATCTTGTCCAGACGGATCCCCAGGCTCGGCAGGGCGAAGTAGATCAACAGAATCAACACCAGAATCGGCGTGTTGCGGATCACCGTCACATACACCGATGCCAGCACCCGCAACGCGCGGTGCTTCGACAACAAAGCAAACGCCATCATCAGGCCGATCACGCAGCCGATGGCGATCGACACCAGCGCCAGTTCGAGGCCCAGACCGAGCCCCGCCAGCAAGGTGTCGAAATCGCGCCACACGGCGGCAAAATTCAACTGATAGTTCATGGTCAGCGGTACCTTGAACGGAGCGATTTATGACCGCCCCGCTCTCACGGGATCATTTGAATTCGACGGGAAAACCGATGGCTGGCGTCGGGAGATCGACACCGAACCACTGCTTGAAGGAGGCCGCATAGGTCGGGAATTCAACACCGGTCATGGCTTCATGCAATGTGGTGTTGACGAAGTTCAGCCAGTCCTGATCGCCGCGCTTGACCGCGCACGCGTAGGTTTGCGGGCTCCAGGCATAAGCCGGGCTGCGATAGCGCCCCTGGTTCTGCACCATCAGGTATTTCACCGACGACTGATCGGTGGCCGCGGCGTCGGCACGGCCGGAGTTCACCGCCTGATACATCAGGTCCACGCTGTCGTACTGATCGACCTTGGCCTTGGGCAAGGCCTGATGCACCAGTTCTTCGGCGTACACGTTCTGCAGCACCGCCACGGTCACGCTGTCGCCGGCGGCTTTCAGGTCTTCGATTTCCTTGTACTTGCTGTTGGCCGGCAACAGCAGGCCGACACCTTCGCGGTAGTACGGCAGCGTGAATGCCACTTGCTGGGCGCGGCTGGCGGTCACGGTGATGAACTGGCAACTCATGTCGACCTTGTCGGTCAGCAGGTTAGGAATCCGCGCATCGGACGACTGCACCACGAATTCGACTTTGCTCGGGTCGTTGAACAATCCCTTGGCCACCATCCGCGCGATATCGATATCAAAACCCTGCAACTTGCCATCCGCTCCCTGGAAGTGCCACGGCGCATTGGTACTGCCCGTGCCCACAATCAGTTTCCCGCGGGCCAGCACGCTATCGAGCTTGCTGTCCGCCGCCTGGGCCACGCCCATGACAGCAGCCGAAGCCGCGAGAACAAAAACACACGCTTTAAACAAGGAAGGTCGGCGATGCATGGCAAGCACTCCAGGGTGATGTTTATTCCGCTATACCGGATATTGGTATGTAACAACGGAATAGACAGCAGAAAGTGTGCCACAGGATTGACGGAAAATCCTGGGTTATGAAAATCCAATTGATTCAGTTGGTTAGAAAAACGGCTTGGATTATCTCGCACGCCTCTTGGCATGCGTTCGCTACCGAACGCAACCCATTGGGAAGTAACGCCACATTCAAGTGCATCTGTGTTCAATCCGTGCGCCCAGCGCCGGATACAGACGCCGCGAGGCCCTTGACTGCAAGTGACCGCTCATCGGATTTACTGCCTCACCTGTCAGAACTGACAGTTGTGGAATGCCTATTCGAATTGCCTAATTACTCAGCACCTCAATGCGGTGCAAACCACTAAAAACGAACGAATCAGAAAAGGATTTTTGCAATGGCCAATTTGATTAAGAACGGTGACTTTTCTCAGCAAGGCAACGAGTGGATGGCGACCGATCCAGATAACGTGCGCTATGTAACCGGTCATTGCATTATCGCTGCCCCGGATTCAATCAGTCAGGACGTCCCCACCGGTCTCGGCGCCGGCGGAGAGTTCATGCTGTCCGCAAGAATGAAAACTCTCCCCGGTTCTGCTGCTCGGATTCAAGTGCAGCCGCTTCCCACAGGCGAGCCGGTTTACCTTGCCATCGGTGGCGATACAGACTGGACCGTATTATCCAAAAAATTCAAAGTCCAGATCTCAACGATCAAGTTCAAAGTCACGCTGGAAGCTAATGATGGTGAGTCCGGCACTTTGGGCTCTTATTTCGGCGATGTGACGCTATCGAAGCTTCTCTAGTACACCGCTGAGGCCTGACACGCGAGTTATCGCATGGCGAAGACTCGCGTTTTGTTTCGCCTGAACACGCCGCCGATGTATTCCGAGAGGAAGGAGTTTTTCAATGAACTCGACAGCCCCCCACTCAACATTATCCCCCACCTACCGCAAGGCCCTGAAAACCTGGCGGCCGGTGATCCTGTATTTCGGCAATGAACACTGCCCGGCCTGTGATTGGGCGGAACCGGTCTTTCGCCAGGTTGCCGAGCGATACCGTCATCATGCGAACATTTTTGTGTTGAACACCTCCGAATCACCCCGCCACCCGGACGTCACCGGCACACCCACCGTACTGTTTTACAAGGATGGGAAGCTGCTGAAGAAGCTCAAGGGAATCGGCACTGAGCAAACCCTGCAGGAAGACTTCGCCAGGCACATTGGCAAGGTGAAACCCAGATACGCGGTTCACAAACCAAGCCATGACCTGGCGTGGTTGCATCAAACCCTGCGGACCCTGTGCACCGTGCCTCGGGCACGTCAGGTGGGCAGGGCTTGAGTTGTCTGTCGCCGGATAGAGCGCTTTCGCGAGCAAGCCCGCGAAGGCCCCTCAAACCCGGCGCAATATCACCCGCCGATACGCGCCAGCAACACGCGTGTCACCCGCCGCTCTTCAATCGCCACCACGGTCATCCGCCAGCCTTCCCACTCATGGCTGTCACCGATCATCGGCAGGCGATCCAGCAAGCTCACCACCAGCCCGGCCAGGGTCTGATAGTCGTCGGTGGGCTCTGCCGCAAACCCGGTCCGCTGTCGCACGCGCGCCAGGTTCAACGCGCCGCTGACCATGAATCCACCCTTCTCCTCGACCACATCCGGGCCCTCGATTTCGCTGGCGTCAGGCAACTCGCCGGCGATCGATTCGAGAATGTCGGTCATGGTCAACACACCGACGAAGTCACCGAATTCATTGACCACAAATGCAATGTGCGTCGAGGCTTTGCGCATCTGCTCCAGGGCATTGAGGATCGAGTAACTGTCCAGCAAGTTGATGGTCTTGCGCGCCAAATGCTCAAGACCGGGCGAGTTGCCGGCCAGGTATTCCTTGAGCAATTCCTTCTTGTGCACGAAGCCCAGCGGCTCATCCACTGCGCCATCACGAATCAGCGGCAGGCGCGAATAGGACGAATGCATCAAGCGTGTACGAATGGCGTCGGCATCGTCGGACAGATCGATGTAGTCGACGTCAGCGCGCACGGTCATCAAGGTGCGGATCGGCCGCTCGGCGAGTTGCAGCACACCGCTGATCATCACTCGCTCACGACGGTCGAACAGTTCTGCGCTCGGTGCTTCACCGTTGTCCAGCATGTCGGCAATCTCCTCGCCGACCTCCTCTACGGCCAGCTTGCGGCCACCGAGCAAACGCATGACGGCGTGGGCCGTGCGCTCACGCATCGGTCGCAGACCCTGCAAGGATTTTTTGCGGCGAGCCCGGGCGATCTGGTTGAAAATCTCGATCAGGATCGAGAAGCCGATGGCCGCGTACAGGTAACCCTTCGGAATGTGGAAACCCAGACCTTCAGCGGTCAGCGCAAAGCCGATCATCATCAGGAAGCCCAGACACAACATGATCACCGTCGGGTGTTCGTTGACGAAACGGGTCAGCGGCTTGCTGGCGACGATCATCAGGCCGATGGAAATAATCACCGCGATCATCATCACTGCCAGTTCATCGACCATGCCCACAGCGGTAATCACCGCATCCAGAGAGAACACCGCATCGAGCACCACGATCTGCGCCACGATCGGCCAGAACAACGCGTAAGCCGCGTTTGACGAGCGCTGGCCAATATGGCCCTCGAGCCGCTCGTGCAATTCCATGGTGGCTTTGAACAACAGGAACACACCACCGAACAGCATGATCAGGTCGCGGCCGGAGAAGCTCTTGTCGAACACCTCGACCAGCGGCTGAGTCAGCGTCACCAGCCACGAAATACTCGCCAGCAGGCCCAGGCGCATCAGCAACGCCAGGGACAAACCGATGATCCGCGCACGGTCGCGCTGCTCGGGCGGCAGTTTGTCGGCGAGGATTGCGATAAACACCAGGTTGTCGATGCCCAGCACCAGCTCCAGCACAATCAACGTCAACAGGCCCAGCCACGCGGTGGGGTCAGCTATCCATTCCATAAAAACGTCTCGATCTCTTCAGTGAATTCAGAATGCCGGGCACGGCAAGGCGCGGCGCGGAGGCCGTGGAACTGCAATGTCAAAGGTATTCAGAAGTCGAAAGACCGGGTGTTTCGCGTGCATCAAGACCGCGCAGTAGCGCGAGGAGAAAGGATAACCGGGAGGCTCCGAGAGGGTGTTCATGTACGTCCTGAAAGGAAAAAGGCCTTGGAGCGTACAGGCGAAAGCAACATTTCCTACAGTGGGAAATCATTACAAAATCTGTAATCAGCGATTTTTGACCTGCTCGATATACCTCGCCACCGCCGGAGATTTTTCGAATCGCCGATAGATCAGCGACAACCAGGAGCTCGCCTCACACCCAATGATCGGCCGGTACAAGACATCCGGCAGACTGACATGCCCGACCACCGATTCTGGCACCACCGCCACGCCCTGCCCCAACGACACCAACGCAATGACCGCCACCAGCCCACCCGGTTGCGCCCCCAGTTTCGGTGCAAATCCGCCCTCGGCGGCGACTTGCAAGGTGCCGCTGATTTGTTCCGGTAGGATGAAAGTTTCGTTCTGCAAATGTTCCGGACCAATCTCTGGCAAACGGGACAACCAGGACTCGGTCGGTACCGCCAGCACAAAACCTTCTGCGTCGAGGCGAATAGCTTCCAGGCCTTCAGGCAGGGTCATGGGCGAGCGGACATAGCCAATATCGAAACGCCCCTCGACCACCATCACCGGCAATGACGCCATGGGACTTTCCCGTACGTTCAGGCTGACGTCAGGACACTCGCGGCTGAAGGCTTGCACCTGTTTCTGCAGCAAGCCCGAATACACCGCCGAAGCCACGTAACCCAGTTCGATATGGCCAATATCCCCGCGCCCGGCACGCTGGGCGTTGTACTGAGCGTATTCGAATTGCCGCACCGTCGCCTCGGCCTCGATCACCAGCGCGGCGCCCGCCTCAGTCAGGCTGACTTCACGTGTTTGGCGCACGAACAATCGCGTGCCGAGTTCGTTCTCCATGTCCTGGATCTGTCGAGTCAAGGTCGGCGGTGCGATACCGAGTTGTTCGGCGGCGCGGGTGAAGTTGCCTTGCCGGGCAACGGCGAGGAAATAGCGAAAATGGCGAATATCCATCGGTGCATTAGCTCAAAGGTAATGAAGTGACAAGGCACGCCTAACAAGGGAAGCGTCAACAGACGATAAGCTGCACTGACTTTCACAGTAGAGAAACGTTGCTATGCCCGTCAAACCCAAGGTGAGCCCGCGCCTGACATTACTCACAGCCTCAGGCGTTTGCTCGCTGATTGTTCTCGACACCAACATCGTCGCCGTGACGCTGCCCACGATCGCCCGGGACCTGGGCGCAAACTTTGCCGACATCGAATGGGTAGTCAGCGCTTACATGCTGGCCTTCGCCGCGTTGCTGTTGCCAGCTGGAAACATCGCCGATCGCTTCGGCCGGCAGAAAACCTTGCTCTGCGGGTTGGCCATTTTCATCCTCGCGTCCATCGGTTGCGGTGCCGCGCCCAATGCGGTGTTCCTCGACATCGCACGAGCGATCAAGGGTGTCGGCGCGGCCTTGCTGCTGACCTCGGCCCTCGCCTCCATCGGCCACACCTTTCACGATGAAGTGGAACGGGCAAAGGCCTGGGCGTTCTGGGGCGCGTGCATGGGGGTGGCGATGACCGCCGCGCCGACAGTCGGCGGGCTGATCACCGAATACATGGGTTGGCGCTGGATTTTCTACCTTAACCTGCCCGTCGGAGTGTTCCTGATGGTGATGGTCTGGCGCGCGGTGCCGGAGTCCCGCGACACTCAGTCCGCACGCCTCGATCCCTGGGGCAGCCTGGCGTTCAGTGCGAGTTTGCTGTGCCTGATCTGGGGCCTGATCGAGGCGAACCGGATCGGCTGGAACAACCCGCTGACTTACGCTCGGCTCATTAGCGGCGCTCTGTTGCTGGGGCTGTTCGTGGTGATTGAACGGATGCAGCGGCGGCCGATGGTCGACCTGCAACTGTTCAAGCATCCGCGTTTCATCGGCGCGCTATTGGGCATGTTTGCCTACGCCGGTTGCGCCCAGGTGATGATGACCCTGCTGCCGTTCTACCTGCAAAACGGCCTGGGTTTCTCGGCCATCGCTTCAGGTCTGGGGATGCTGCCGTTTGCCCTGACCATGCTGATTTGCCCGCGTATCGGCGTACGTCTGGCGCGTCGATTTGCCCCCGCCACATTGATGGCCGCCGGTTTGACCCTGGTCGGCAGCGGCAATCTGCTCAGTGCCTGGGCGGTCAGCAGCGGAGGTTACCTGCCCTTCGCCCTGGCGATTGCCGTGACGGGCGCCGGTGCCGGGCTGCTCAACGGCGATACGCAAAAGAACATCATGGCCTGCGTGCCACGGGAGCGCACCGGCATGGCCTCAGGCATGAGCACCACCATGCGTTTCAGCGCCATCGTGCTGGCCATCGGCGTGTTCGGTGCGTTGCTGTCCAGTCATACCGAGCTGTTGTTGCGTACGAGCCTGACGGCACAGGGTGCGCAATGGCTCGGCCAAACCCAGGGCATCGCCTCGCGGGTGGTGGCCGGTGACATGACGGCGGCGATGGGACTGTTGCCGGAAACCGCACGCACCGTGGTTGAACCGTTGGCCCGGCAAGCCTTCGTCGGCGGCTTCAGTCTGCTGTTGTGGGTCGCGGGGCTGTTGGCATTACTGGGTGCGCTGGTGGTGGGCACGCTGATGCGCAATCCGATCCCCGCCCCCTCGACTGCAGCCCTCGGCGCTAAGGCTTGAACGACGCCAATACCCGCTGGGCATTCGCTTCGCAGCCCATGCCCTCGGGCCGCGTCTGAATGTTGTCGATCACCTCCAACAGCTGCGCCTTGCTCTGCGCCAAGTGCAGCTGCATCTCTTCGATCTGTTCGACTTTGCGCGTAAGACCCGCCAGCAATTCGTCTTGCTTGAACTCACCGGTCGCGCTGTCCGGTAACAACTGTTTCAACTCTTCCAGGCTGAACCCGGCCTGCTGGGCGCAAAGGATGATCTTCAGGGTTTGCAACGCTTGGTCGGGGTAATGCCGGTAACCGTTGGCCCGGCGCTCCACCTGCCGAATCAAACCCTGAGCCTCGTAAAACCGAATGCGCGACGCGTTCAACCCGCTTAACTGCGCCAATTCACCAATCTTCATCACGGCCTCATTTGCCTGCTTGACATTAAAGTTAACTTTAAGCTTAGCCTCTGCTCTTCACTGATGAGGAGTCAAGCATGTCGCCCTTCCAAGCGTTGAATTTGCCCAACGGCCAGACCATCGGCAACCGCATCGCCAAAGCCGCGATGGAAGAGAACCTCGCTGACAGCGGGCAGGCACCTGCAGAGGCGTTGTTCCGGCTGTATCAGGCGTGGGCCGAAGGCGAAGCCGGACTGTTGCTGACCGGCAACGTGATGATCGACCGCCGCGCCATGACCGGCCCCGGTGGTGTGGTGCTGGAAGATGAACGGCACCTTGAACGCTTTCGCCAGTGGGCCAGCATCGGTCGGGCCGGTGGCGCGCAGTTCTGGATGCAGCTCAATCATCCTGGCCGTCAAACCATGGCCAACCTCGGCCAGCAAGCATTGGCGCCTTCGGCGGTGGCACTGGACCTGGGCGCGTTCTCGAAGATGTTCGCCGAACCCAAACCCATGAGCGAGCACGACATCGAAGACGTCATCCAACGCTTCGCCACCAGCGCCGCCCTGGCGGAAAAGGCCGGTTTCACCGGGGTACAGATTCATGCCGCGCACGGTTATCTGATCAGCCAATTCCTCTCGCCCTTGACCAACCGCCGAACCGACCGCTGGGGCGGCTCTCTGGAAAATCGCGCGCGCTTGTTGTTGGCAGTGGTCAGCGCCGTGCGCAAGGCCGTGTCGCCGACATTTTGCGTGGCGGTGAAGCTCAACTCGGCGGATTTCCAGCGCGGCGGTTTCGATGCCGACGATGCCCGGCAAGTCATTCAGTGGCTCAACGATCAATCGATCGATCTGCTGGAACTCTCCGGCGGCAGCTACGAAGCCCCGGCCATGCAAGGCGAGGCCCGGGATGGCCGAACCCTGGCGCGTGAAGCGTATTTTCTGGAAATGGCCGGTGAGCTGGCCAGCGTGGCGAACATGCCGGTGATGGTGACCGGCGGGATTCGACGCCTGGCGATCGTCGAACAGGTGCTCGACAGCGGCATCGCCATGGCCGGGATCGGCACGGCGCTGGCGCTCGAACCTCAACTGGTCAAACGCTGGCGCGAAGGCCAGAACAGTCACCCGCAACTGCCGCCGATTCGCTGGAAGCGCAAACCCCTGGCGGCACTGGCGAGCATGGCCGTCGTGAAGTTCCAGCTCAATCGCCTGAGCCGTGGGCGCAAGACCCGTCCCGACGTTTCGGCGCTATGGGCGTTAATTCTCGACCGCGTGTACATCGCCAAACGTACTCGCCAGTATCGGCAGGCGATGAATAGGTCATAGCGCTTATCGCCCCGAGAAGCGCACTCTCGACAGCATCCGCAAATCCCCCGCGCGATAGTAATCATCGGTCCAGCTGTCATCCGCCGCCAACGGATGGACCTGCTTGAGCGCGAGTTTCCTGGCGAAGTAGCGAAAGCGGTAATGCTCGTAGAACCGCAGCAGTTCCAGACCATAACGATCCGCCAGATCGGTATCACCGCGAATGATCAGGTAGTTCTCGTCATTGCCATTGCTGGCCGCGGCACTGAGGTTATGGCTGCCGCTGATGATCGTCGGCGCATCGCTGGTGAAGTCCGTGACCACGGCTTTGGTGTGCACCAGCAGGTTGCCCTTCTGACCTTTCATGTTCTCTCTGAGCCAGCCTTCCAGCCCGGTGTTGAGCAGCGCGGTGGCGGCGAATTCGGCGGTGCGGTCGGCGTGAAAACCGGTGATACGGCTGGCTGTGTTTTGCAGGCCGTAACGCAAAATGTCGTCGTGGGGCAAGCCGAGCAAGGCGTTCAGGATGTCGTCGGGCAAGGCGAACGCGGTGACGAACAGCACGTCTTTTTTCGCCGCGTTGATGATCTCGACAAACGCTTGCAGATCCCCTTTGCCCGAGCGTGGTGAGAAACCGGCGAACGTCGGCTGCAGCGAATCCATCGGGTTGTTTTGCGTGAGCCAGTTTCGGGTGGCACCGACATCCGCAGGGTTAGCCCAGACCTGCTCGAAAGTGTGCAGATAGCTGGCGCTGACGCGTGTGTCGTCCAGCACATGCACCACGTTGGCCTGGCGGTAAACGCCGTTGGGCGTGAAATTGGTGCTGCCGCAAAGCACCGCTTCGGGTTGACGCTGCCCCGCTGCGTCTAGTCGGCTCAGCACCATGAACTTGTTGTGGAAGATGTTATGGGTAACCCGCCCGCGCTTGTTCTCTGCCGGGATTTTTTCCAGGCTGGCCTCGTTCATGGTGGTGTCCTCATCGCCCGGTTGAGCGTGATACAGGACTCGAACGTTTACCCCACGCTCGAACGCGGCATTGACCGCATCGACAACGGCCTGCAATTCATACTCGTAGATGGCAATGTCCAGCGCCCACTGGCCATCCACCGCACGCTCGATAAACCCCAACAAACGCCCGAGCAAACCGTTTTCCAGCCACTGCCGCGGGACATCCGGCCAGGCTTCGATGGGCAGGTTCTTGTTGGCGCTGATCAGCGCGTCGAGCTCGGGAAACTTGCGCTGGAACGCCTGGCTGGCGGCCACTGCGCGATTGAAGATCACGCTTTGGTTATTCGGCTGACCATTGTCGGAGGTGACCGTCACTTCCAGGTATTCACCCAGTTGCGGCGCATCAACGCTGCCGTAGGCCAGGTGGATTCGGTAATGGATCGTCATCCCCGGATTGACCGCGTAATCGGCCCAGCGAAATTTCTGCAACGGTGCGATATCGCTTGGGGTGGCGTGAAACTGGGGAAACGTATGCACCTTGCCGGGAAAGGTCAGGCTGTTGAACAGGAACAGCCAGGGCTTGGGGCCTTGCTGTTTTTCGATGGCGAAACCCAAGAGGCCTTTGCGGCGGTGTTCGGCCAGGTCCATGGCCAATAGCACGCCATTGGTGCCGGCGTAGGCTTTGACGCGGAAATCATCCTGATGGTTGACGGCTAGAACGCGCATGACTCACTCCTGTGAAGATCAAAAGATCGTCCGAACGCGGCCCGAACCTTCGGCAGCTCCTACAGGTGTACGCCATTCATTGTAGGAGCTGCCGCAGGCTGCGATCTTTTCGCTGCGCTACCTATCATCGATATGTCGATATTCGGCCTGCAACTCGGTAGCCATCACCTTAGCCCGCCCCAGCCGAATCGGCCCGCGTTCGATGTCGATCAGCAGCCCCGGACAATCAAGCACCGGCACCCCCGACCACTCCTTCAGCCGGCCATCGGTGACCAACAACATTCGCTGCTGTTCCGCCGGAAAGCGTTTTTGCCGAGCCGTCAGCCAACGCCCCGCCTCACCCAGCGCCGCCAGTAACGGTGTGCCACCGCCCGCTCCCAGCCCATCAAGCCAGTTGCGCAAACCCGCGGAGGCTTTCAACCCTTGCACCTGCCACTTCGGCACATGACCACTGGCAGTGAGCAACGCCAAGCGTGCACGCTGGCGATAGGCATCGTCGAACAGTTGCGCCAGCAAGCCCTTGGCATCGCTCAACGCCTGATGGCGACGAGTCGACGCCGAGGCGTCGACGATCACCAGCCACAGTTCGTGGGGCGAGCGGGTGCGCAGGTGAAACAAGACATCATCACGCCGACGCGGGCGGCCGTTCAGCAAGGTGCCGGGCCAATTGATCGAGCCGCTGCGCGCCGCGTGACGTTTACCCTGTTTGCCGTTATCCAGTCGTCCGGCGCGGGGCCTGGCATTCGCCCCCGCGTCAGATCGAGGGCGAATGCCTAGGGCTTTTTTGGCCAGCTCGGCACTTCACGGCGTGCGCCGACCGGGAGCGCCTGAGCGGGCATTTCACCCCATTGGCCCTGGCCTTCGCTCGGGTTGGAATGTTGCGTAGAGGGAGGCTGACTTTGTTGCGGCACCGGTGGCGATGGCTCACGGCGGCGATGGCGCAAGGCAAACTCGGCGACGGCGTCGATGTCTTCCTCGGCGATGGCGCTCGCCCCACGCCACGCCGCGTGGGCACGCGCCGCGCGCAACCAGACCAGGTCGGCACGCAAGCCATCGACGCCGGCGGCAAAGCAGCGCTCAGTAATCTGCGCCAGTGCATGATCGTCGAGCGGGATGCTGGCCAGCGCGCTGCGCGCCTTCTGGCAACGCTCGCGCAGAGACTGCTGTTGGCTTTCCCATTCGGCGCAGAAGCGGTGGGGATCACTGTCGAAATCCAGCCTTCGCCGGATGATCTGGCCGCGCTCGGTCGGTGCTGTGTGGCCACTGAGTGCGACGTTCAGGCCAAAGCGGTCGAGCAATTGCGGACGCAGCTCACCCTCTTCCGGGTTCATGGTGCCAATCAGCACGAACTTCGCCGAATGCCGATGGGAAATACCGTCGCGTTCGATCAGGTTGGTGCCGCTGGCGGCCACATCCAGCAGCAGGTCCACCAGGTGATCGGGCAGCAGATTGACTTCATCAACGTAGAGCACGCCGCCGTCAGCCTTGGCCAGTACACCGGGGGAAAACTGTGCGCGACCCTCGCTCAGGGCGGCGTCCAGGTCGAGGGTGCCGACCAGCCGTTCTTCGGTGGCACCAAGCGGCAAGGTGACGAATTGGCCGCTGGCGAGCAAGTCCGCCAGGCCTCGGGCGAGGGTCGACTTGGCCATGCCGCGGGGGCCTTCGATGAGTACGCCGCCGATTTTCGAGTCGATGGCGGTCAGGTAGAGGGCGAGTTTGAGATCGTCGGCGCCGACCACGGCGGAGAGGGGGAAATGGGGGGTGTCGGTCATCTTCAATACTCGGTCATGGTCGGTAACAGGCACACCTTGTACCTGTGGGAGCGTGGCTTGCCCGCGAAGGCGTCCGGTCAGTCAATATCAATGTTGAATGTGAGGGCCTCTTCGCGGGCAAGCCACGCTCCCACAGGTTTTGCGGCGCATTAGCTGTCTTCTTCTATATCCAGCAACAAATTCTCCAGCGCTTCGCGATACTCGCCCGGCTCCTTCCACATCCCCCGCTGCTGCGCTTCCAGCATCCGCTCGGTCATGTCGCGCAACGCATGCGGATTATGCTCACGAACAAAATCCCGGGTCGCCGGATCCAGCAAATACGCATCCGCCAGTAACGCGTACTGGTGGTCGTCGATCAACTGCGTTGTAGCGTCGAAGGCAAACAGGTTATCCATCGTCGCTGCCAGTTCAAACGCGCCTTTATAGCCGTGGCGCTTCACGCCGTCGATCCACTTCGGATTGGCTGCCCGTGAGCGAATCACCCGGTTCAGCTCTTCCTTCAACGTGCGGATCTTCGGCAAGTCCGGCTGACTGTGATCGCCATGGTAACTGGCCGCCGCTTCGCCACTGAGGCTTTCCACGGCCGCGAGCATGCCGCCCTGGAACTGGTAATAGTCGTTGGAATCGAGCAAGTCGTGTTCACGGTTGTCCTGGTTTTGCAGCACGGCTTGCACCTGGCTCAGGCGCCGGGCGAACTGCTCTCGCGCCGCGGTGCCTTCGTCAGAACCGCCGTAAGCGTAGCCGCCCCAGTTCAGATAAACCTCGGCCAGGTCGTCGCGGCTTTGCCACAGACGACCGTCGATGGCGCCCTGCACGCCCGCGCCGTAAGCACCGGGTTTGGCGCCAAAAATTCGCCAACCGGCCTGACGCTTGGCCGCGTCTTCATCCAGCCCCGATTGCATCAATGCTTCGCGCTCGGCACGCACTTTGGCGGCCAAGGGATTGAGGTCGTCCGGCTCGTCGAGGGCGGCGACCGCTTGCACGGCGGCGTCGAACAGACGGATCAAATTGGCAAAGGCATCGCGGAAGAATCCAGAGACGCGCAACGTCACGTCCACGCGCGGACGGTCCAGCAGACTCAGTGGCAGAATTTCGAAGTCGTCGACCCGCTGACTGCCCGTGGCCCAGACCGGGCGCACACCCATCAGCGCCATGGCTTGAGCGATGTCGTCGCCGCCGGTACGCATGGTCGCGGTGCCCCACACCGACAGACCGAGCTGACGCAGGTGATCGCCGTGGTCTTGCAGGTGTCGTTCAAGAATCAGGTTGGCCGACTGGAAACCGATGCGCCACGCGGTGGTGGTCGGCAGGTTACGCACGTCCACCGAGTAGAAGTTGCGCCCGGTCGGCAGCACGTCGAGCCGACCGCGACTCGGCGCACCGCTGGGGCCGGCCGGCACGAAGCGGCCGCTGAGGGCATCGAGCAGACCGCGCATTTCCGCCGGGCCGCAGGCGTCCAGCCGTGGCGCGACGACTTCACGCAGGCTGTCGATGATGGCGCGGACGTCAGACCAGGTGGCCACCTGTGGGAGCGAGCTTGCTCGCGATAGCGGTGGGTCAGTCATATCGATGTTAGCTGTCACACCGCTATCGCGAGCAAGCTCGCTCCCACAGGGGACGGGTTTGGCTTGAGGTTGGTGTAGCGTCTGCGAGATCAGTTGAGTGGCGAACAGTTCCAGACGTTCGCGGGCATCACCCGCTGTGCGCCAGACTTCATCGGTGAGGGATAGCAGTTCGATCGGACGCGGCCCGATCCAAGGCTCAGCAAGCGCACAATCCAGCGGATCGAAGCCCAACGTGAATGCCTTGGCCAAGGCCCGCAGCAGACTCGATTGCGCACCACGCCCATCGCCACGCGGAATGCGCAACAACGCCAACAACGTGTCGATGCGCAAGCGCCCGGTCGGCGACTCGCCAAACACATGCAGACCGTCGCGGATCTGCGACTCTTTCAAGTCGCACAAATAGGTGTCCAGACGCGGCAACCAGATCGCCGCATCGGCATCACTGTCGAGTTTTTCGTCCAGTTGCAGTTCGCGGTCGATGTGCGTCTCGCGCACCAGTTGCAGGATGTCGCGCTGCAATTCCCGGGCTCGGCGCGGATCGAGCAATTGCGCTTCGTAATACTCATCGGCGAGTAATTCGAGGTTGCGCAACGGACCGTAGGTTTCGGCGCGGGTCAGCGGCGGCATCAGGTGATCGATGATCACCGCCTGCGTACGGCGCTTGGCCTGGGCGCCCTCGCCCGGATCGTTGACGATGAACGGATAGATGTTCGGCAACGGACCGAGCAGCGCATCCGGCCAGCAATGCTCAGACAGCCCGACGCCTTTGCCCGGCAACCATTCGAGGTTGCCGTGCTTGCCGACGTGGATCACACCGTGGGCGCCATAGGTGTTGCGCAACCAGAAATAGAACGCCAGGTAACCGTGAGGCGGCACCAGGTCCGGGTCGTGATACACCGCGCTTGGATCAACCTGATAACCGCGCGCCGGTTGGATGCCGACGAAGGTCAGGCCAAAGCGCAGCCCGGCGATCATCATTCGTCCGCCACGGAACATCGGATCGCTTTCGGGCGAGCCCCAGCGTTCCAGTACGGCGTGGCGGTTGGATTCGGGCAAGGCGTTGAACATCAGGTTGTAGTCGTCCAGCGCGAGGCTTTGCTGACACGGACGCTGGTTGAGGGTGTCGAGGTCGTTGCTGACGCCACCGAGTAATTGCTGGATCAACGCGGTGCCGCTATCAGGCAACTCGGCCGGCAGCGGATAACCTTCTTTATGCAGCGCACGCAGGATGTTCAGCGCCGCGGCCGGAGTGTCGAGGCCGACACCATTGCCGATGCGACCGTCGCGGGTCGGGTAGTTGGCGAGGATCAGGGCGATGCGTTTTTCAGCGTTGGGCACTCGCGCCAGATCAATCCAGCGCCGCGCCAGTTCGGCGACAAAATCCATGCGCTCCGGTTGTGGCCGATAGCAGACCACATCGGATTGACTGCGCTCGCTGCGCCAGGCCAGGTCTTTGAAGCTGATCGGTCGGCTGATGATCCGCCCATCCAGTTCCGGCAGCGCGATGTGCATCGCCAGATCACGCGGACCGAGGCCTTGTTCGCTGGCGCGCCAACCGGGTTCGTTGTCCTGGGCGCAAATCGCCTGAATCACCGGGATGTTGCGGCGAAACGGCCGCAAATGCGGCGCTTCAGGGCTGGATTGTGCGAAACCAGTGGTGTTGAGAATTACGCCGGCCTCGACTTCGTCCAACAGGTCCTCGACCACCGTCAGGCAACCGGGCTCTTTCAAACTGGCCAGCGCAATCGGCAACGGGTTCAACCCCGCGGCCTGCAAACGCTGGCAGAAAATATCGATGAAACCGGTGTTCGCCGCCTGCAAATGCGAGCGGTAAAACAGCACCGCTGCCACCGGTTGATCGGCCTGCCAGTCGGCTTGCCAATCCTTCAGTTCAGCGGGGCTTTTTTGCGGGTGGTAAATCGCCGTGCGTGGCAGGGTTTGCGGCTCGGCCCAGGCGTAGTCGCGGTCCAGCCAACGATTGGCGAGGCAGCGAAAAAAATCCAGGGCATTGCCCATGCCGCCCTGACGCAGAAACTGCCAGAGCCGATCGCGGTCTTCCGCGCCCACCGTGCTCAGCTCGCTGAGTTCCGGGTCCGGGCGGTCATCGCCGGGCACCAGAATCAGCTGCACGCCGCGCTGTGACAACTCCACCAGACGCTCGACGCCGTAACGCCAATAGGCGATGCCACCGTGGAGCGATATCAGAATCACCTTGGCATGGCGCAGCACTTCGTCGACATACAAGTCGACCGACGCGTGATTCTGCACCTGCATCGGATTGGCCAGGCGCACACTCGGGTAATCGTCGGGCAACTGCTGCGCCGCTTCGGCGAGCAGCGCGAGGCTTGAGTCGCCGCTGCAGAGGATCACCAGTTCGGCGGGGGTTTGTCCAAGGTCGGCAATGTTGTCATCCGACACGAAACCGCCGGGCTGGGTCCTGAGCAGGTGCATGGCTTAAACGCTGAGCGCAGCGCGCAATTGCGCTTCAAGCAGAGTGGCGTCCAGCTCCTGACCGATCAATACCAGGCGCGTGGTACGCGCTTCGTCGGCGCCCCACTGACGGTCGAAGTGCTTGTCGAAACGTGTGCCCACGCCCTGGATCAGCAAGCGCATCGGCTTGTTCGGAATCGCCGCGAAACCTTTGACGCGAAGGATGCCGTGCTGGACCACCAGTTGAGTCAACGCGTCCAGCAGCAGGCTTTCGTCGGCTTGCGGCAGTTCGATGGAGATGGAGTCGAAGGCATCGTGGTCGTGATCGTCTTCGCCTTCATGGTGGTGATCGTGATGGCTGTGACGGCTGTCGATGTGTTCTTCAGAGCCGGCGCCGAGGCCGATCAGCACGTCCAGTGGCACGCGACCGCTGCTGGCTTCGATGACTTTCACCGCTGGCGGCAGTTCTTCTGCGACTTCAAGGCGTACACGGGCCAGGTCTTCAGGGCTGATCAGGTCGGCCTTGTTGAGGATCACCAGGTCGGCACTGGCCAGTTGGTCGGCGAACAGTTCGTGCAGCGGCGATTCGTGGTCCAGGTTCGGGTCGAGTTTGCGCTGGGCATCGACCTGGTCCGGGAAAGCCGCGAAGGTGCCGGCGGCGACCGCTGGGCTGTCGACCACGGTGATGACCGCGTCAACGGTGCAGGCGCTACGGATTTCCGGCCACTGGAAGGCTTGCACCAGCGGTTTTGGCAGGGCCAGGCCCGAGGTTTCGATGAGGATGTGGTCGAGGTCGCCGCGACGGGCGACCAATTCGCGCATCACCGGAAAGAACTCTTCTTGAACGGTGCAGCACAGGCAGCCGTTGGCCAGTTCGTAGACGCGGCCGTTGGCTTCTTCTTCAGTGCAACCTATGGAGCACTGTTTGAGGATTTCGCCGTCGATGCCCAGCTCGCCGAACTCGTTGACGATCACCGCAATGCGGCGGCCCTGAGCGTTGTCGAGCATGTGCCGCAGCAACGTGGTTTTGCCCGAGCCGAGGAAGCCGGTAACGATGGTGACGGGGAGTTTGGCCAGTGTTTTCATCGGATGCCCTTTGGCAAGGTGGCGGGCATACGGGACGACAATCGCTGCGACGGATGCGCGCGCGGAAGAGTTCGCCACCGGATCACCCCGCCCGGTTGTAGTGAGAATCTGTGTCGAGGCAGGTCTCCTGGCTGACGGTGTGCCAGGCTTGTGGGCCTGGCATTCGCTGCGCCTTCCCGCGAACCCGTTGCACAGGGTTTGCAGTGGCGTGGCAGCGAACATCACCGTTCACAGTTGCGGGGGCAGCCGCGGCATCGACCGCGTTCCCTTCTTAGCTTCGGCAAACGCCGAAGAACCTCGAAAGCGCAAGGCTACGCATCGTGTGGGGGCGGGTCAATGTCCGCAAGTTGATTGCGATACCTGTGGTGAGGGGGCTTGCCTGTGGCGAGGGGATTTATCCCCGTCCGGCGGCGAAGCCGTCGTAGATTCTGACAACTCGGTGTGGCTGAAAGAATGCAGGGGCCGCTTCGCAGCCCAACGGGGATAAATCCCCTCGCCACAATAATCCCCTCACCACAGGTATCCACCTAGGTATCGAGATGAGAACCCATGCCAATTGACGCCCAACCCCCGCCCATGCTCTCCTACACGCCTTGTTACGGGTGCCCTTCACAGGGTGAAACGGGAAACCGGTGAATCATGTGCTTTACTCTAAAGTCATGTCAGTCCGGTGCTGCCCCCGCAACGGTAAGCGAGCGAAGCGTCAGATCCACTGTGCCAGCAGTTCGGCATGGGAAGGTGATGCTTGCAGGTCAAGGCGAAAGCCAGCGCCCCTCGTGAGCCCGGAGACCGGCCCGCAACACAAAGTGACCATTACGATCACTGAATAACAAACCCGCGGTGGGCGGGCGCTGTTTGAACCTCTGCGTGCCCGACTCGCAGGGGTCTTCCATGCGCTCTATATCACCCGCTGACAGACCAGAGGGAAGCGCCATGTCGATCATCAGCAGCACCGGCCACACGACAGCCAGCACCACCAATACCCTGACTCAACGCCTGACCGCCGCCGTGTGCGCGTCGATCCTTGGCGCATGCCTTGTGTATTTCGCCGGTTTCTCGCACATCGAAGCGGTGCACAACGCCGCTCACGATACCCGCCACAGCTCTGCATTCCCGTGTCATTGAGACCTGCCGACATGATCAAGCGTATCGCGCAAACCGCAGGTTTCACCGGGCTGCTGGCCGCCCTTTTGCTGACCCTGCTACAAAGTTTCTGGGTGGCTCCGCTGATTTTGCAGGCCGAGACTTACGAAAAATCCGAGCCGGCTGCTGTTGAAGTCCACGAACACGCCGCGGGTGCTGTCGCCGCTCACACCCACGACGCCGAAGCCTGGGAACCGGAAGATGGCTGGCAGCGCGTGCTGTCCACTACCGGCGGCAACCTGGTGGTAGCGGTCGGTTTCGCGCTGATGCTGGCCGGTCTTTACACCTTGCGCGCACCGACCAAAACCTCCCAAGGCCTGCTTTGGGGCCTGGCCGGTTACGCGACGTTCGTGCTGGCACCGACCCTCGGTCTGCCGCCTGAGCTGCCGGGCACTGCCGCCGCTGATTTGGCGCAACGGCAGATGTGGTGGATAGGCACGGCTGCCTCCACCGCGGTCGGCATCGCATTGATCGTGTTCAGCCGTCACTGGCTGATGAAAGTGCTCGGCGTGGCAATTCTGGCCGTTCCTCACGTGATCGGCGCACCACAACCGGAAGTCCACTCGATGCTGGCTCCGGAAGCCCTGGAAGCTCAGTTCAAAATCGCTTCGCAGCTGACCAACGTGGCATTCTGGCTGGCCCTGGGCCTGATCAGTGCCTGGTTGTTCCGCCGCAAAAGCGATGGTCAATACCACGCATGACTGATGTCAGCGCAGCGCCGACTTTAGTGGTCGGCCTGGGCTGCCAGCGCGGCTGCCCCGTCAGCACGCTGCGGGCGCTGCTCGATCAGGCGTTACAGGCTCATAAAATCGAACTTCACCAGATCAAGGCCCTGGCCAGCATCGACCTGAAGCGCGAAGAACCGGGCTTGATCGAATTAGCCGAACAACTCGCACTCCCACTGATGTACTTCAGCAGCGAACAACTGGCCGGCTATCAACCGCAACTCAGCCATCGCTCGGACATCGCGTTCGAACGCACCGGCTGCTACGGCGTCGCGGAAAGTGCCGCCCTGGCCCTGGCTGAACACCTGGCCCAGGCACCGGCAAAATTACTGATTTCACGACAAAAATATGCCCAGGCCACCTTGGCATTGGCCGGCGCCGCCTAAAATCCCCGATAATCCCCGTCTTTGATCATGAGCAATCTTCATCTGAAGCCTTGCCCAGCCCCTTTTTCTCACAGGAACCGACGATGACTGTCTACTTCATTGGCGCAGGTCCCGGCGACCCGGAACTGATCACCGTCAAAGGCCAACGGCTGATTCGCAGCTGCCCGGTGATCATCTATGCCGGCTCCCTGGTGCCCGCCGCCGTACTGGAAGGCCATCGCGCCGAACAGGTGGTCAACAGCGCCGAACTGCACCTGGAACAGATCATCGAACTGTTCAAGACTGCCCATGCCAAGGGCCAGGACGTGGCCCGGGTGCACTCCGGCGATCCGAGTCTTTATGGCGCGATTGGCGAGCAGATTCGCTACCTGCGCGAACTCGACATCCCGTTTGAAATCATTCCCGGCGTCACGGCCACGGCGGCCTGCGCGGCACTGTTGGGTGCGGAACTGACGTTACCGGACGTGTCGCAAAGCGTGATCCTGACCCGCTATGCCGACAAAACCGCGATGCCCGCCGGCGAAGAGCTTGGCAGCCTGGCGCAGCACGGGGCGACCATGGCGATTCATCTGGGGGTCAATCATCTGGAGAAGATCTTGGCCGAATTGCTGCCGCATTACGGCGCGGATTGCCCGATCGCGGTGATTCACCGGGCGAGCTGGCCGGATCAGGATTGGGTGGTGGGGACGTTGGCGGATATTGCCGAGAAGGTTGAAGCCAAGGGGTTTCGGCGCACGGCGTTGATTTTGGTGGGCCGGGTTTTGGGCAGTGATCACTTCAGTGAGTCGTCGCTGTATCGCGCCGGGCATGCGCATCTCTTCCGACCCTGAGCCAAGCACAACCCTGTGGTGAAGGGATTTACCTGTGGCGAGGGGATTTATCCCCGTTGGGCCGCGAAGCGGACCCTCTGCATTCTTTCAGGCATACCCAGCAAGCAGGTTTAGCGACGGCTTCGCCGCCGAACGGGGATAAATCCCCTCGCCACAGGTAAATCCCTTCACTCACTGGTTATCTATCACCCATAAAAAAACGACGCTCACGGGGCGCCGTTTTTTTATGTCTGCAGCGAACACCTTACTTAGTAGTAGGCGTTTTCTTTCTGCGTGTGGTCGGTGACGTCACGAACGCCCTTGAGCTCGGGAATGCGCTCGAGCAACGTGCGCTCGATGCCTTCGCGAAGGGTGACGTCTGCCTGGCCGCAGCCCTGGCAACCGCCGCCGAACTTCAGCACGGCGATGCCGTCTTCGACCACATCGATCAGGCTGACCTGACCGCCGTGGCTGGCCAGCCCCGGGTTGATCTCGGTTTGCAGGTAATAGTTGATACGCTCGTTGACCGGACTGTCGGCGCTGACCATCGGTACTTTGGCGTTTGGCGCCTTGATGGTGAGCTGGCCGCCCATACGGTCTGTGGCGTAGTCGACTACCGCATCGTCCAGGAAAGCTTCGCTGAACGAGTCGATGTAAGCGGTGAAGCTTTTGAGCCCCAGCGCCGTGTCTTCAGGTTTTTCTTCGCCCGGCTTGCAATAAGCAATGCAGGTTTCGGCGTACTGGGTGCCAGGCTGGGTGATAAAGACGCGGATGCCGATGCCTGGGGTGTTCTGCTTGGAGAGCAGATCAGCCAGATAATCGTGGGCGGCGTCGGTAATGGTAATAGCGGTCATGGAAACTCCTCGCAGGCTTGGGCGCAGTTTACGCCAATCATCGCGCCGTACAAAGTCCTAGTATTTTTGTCGGGAAAGAACGGTTATAGCCATCTTCGCCGGTTCACCGTCAATCCAGTCTTTAAGCCACCGATAGCCGCAACTTCCCACCCATTCAAATCCGACACCACCCCATCATCAAAGGTCGATCAAAGATTCTCGTACCGGTTCATGTCCAGCACGCCCTCTTCCGCCGGATCGGTCTCGTGGACGTACCGGCTCAGGTCATGGAAGTAGAACCAGAACTGCGGATGGCTGCGGCGAATCCCCCAGCGCTCGACGATTCTCTCGAAGCGATTGGCGTCCTTGGCGTTTTCCATCTCGTCCACGAACTCAGGCACTTGCTCGGCCGGAATGTTGAACATGAAGTTCGGATAGCTGCTGAGCACGCCCGGATAAATAGTCAATGTGTCGAGCCCCGGCTGATACCGCAGGGATTCACCGAGCAGGAACGCGACGTTACTGTGCGCGCGATTGCGCAGCAGGCTGTAGACCTCGCGCTTGCCGCTCGGGGTTTCGATGCGCAGCAGGGTGGCCTCAGGCAATTGATCAATAACCTTAAGCCCGGCCGCCGGACGTGAAGTCAGACGACTCAAGGCTTGCTCGGCGCTCTGCAAGACCGGGTCGATGTTCGGCCGTGAGCAATAAGCGCCGTCACAACGGTTGATCGGATCAGGCTTGGCGTTGAGGTCGCCGTAACGGGCCAGCAACTGCAGGGCGAAATCGCGTTTTGGGTCTTTTTCGTCCAGTACCAGCGCCGTCTCTTTGTCGTTATCGATGGCCTCGTAATCCAGCCACATCTTGAATTTGCCGCTGCTCTGGTACCAATCGTCGAGGTAATCGTCCCGCGAATCGGCCGGCATCAGACGCAAGAAATTCTGCTCGGCGCCGTTGCGGATCAGGTCGAAATACAGCCGGGTTTGCGCCTGATGGGAGACATTGCCGAACACGTCGAAGTTGACTGCCAACTGGTAGTACGTGCGCTCCAGCAGCGGGAAGTCGAACAGCCACATGGTTTTCGGCACGTCACCGATCAGGCCTTTGTTCACCGAGGCACTGTCAAAATGCCGGAAGATCGTCAGCAAGGCGTTATCGTTACCGGCCCATAAGGTCGACCAGCTCGGCGCCGGCGCATCGGCGTAACTGTCACGGCGCAGCGCCTCGTACTCGTTACGCTTGTCGCGGTAGTCATGCCACAGACTCAGGACGCTGCCGACATCGTCGTTCTGCCCCGGCATCGCCAGCAATGGCGTGGCCTGGCCGCGATACTTCGGATCGATGATGTAGAGGTCGTGCTCAGGCGCCTGGAACATTGCCCAAAAGTTATCGCGGATCACGTCGGTGGCGATCTGCCCACGGCACACCGGGCCGCGAATGAAGGTACGGACGAAGTATTCGGCGTTGTCGAGCATGAATTGATAACGCGCCTGGGCCGGGATCGCCTCGAACGTGGTGAACGGATTGGCCCGACGCTCCGGTCCATAGCCCGGCAAGGCGTCGACCTGCCATTTGCCGTTATAGAAGAGGCTTTTGACCCGAGCCATCTTCGCCGCGCTCAGCGGGTAAGTGATATGGGTCTTCTGCACAATCACGCCTTGCACCGGCCACAAGCGGTAATACACCTGAGTGCCCGGATCGTCATTCGGGCGGCGTGTGTTGATCAGATCGATCGGCTGGCCGGTCGGCGTGCGCGAACGTACCCATTGAAAAAAATGCCCCGGCTCGCCGTCCTTGAAATAGAGATGAGCGAGAAACCAATGCTCGAACAACCAGCGCCCCACCAGGCTTTGTCGTGCGCCCGGTGCATTGAGCAGGTTTTCCCACTGCACCACCTGCAACGCTTCTTTGGCGCTCGGCACAAGGCCTTGCTCATCAATCGGCGCGCCGGACGCCAGCCAGCGTTGCAGCGTCTGGTACTGCTGATCGGTCAGGCCGGTGACCGCCAGTGGCATGCCCTCTTTGGGATGTGATTTGGCGTAGCCGTCGAACTCGGCCGGCAGGGCGCACATGTTTTCCCGGTTCAGACCAAGGACGATGTCCTGCGGCAACCTGGCATTGGGTTGCAAGGGGGTTTTGTGGCCCAACTCAAGCATCCGCGCCATCAACGCGGCCTGACTGCCCTGAGCGTCGAGTACCGAATAGAAGTCCTTTTGCTGCCAGGCGCGTTTACCGAAGGCGTCATAAAACAGCCGGGTCGGCACGGCAGCCTGGCGTCGTTCGCCGTCGTAGACCGGGATCTTGGTCGCGCCACGAGCCGCCCCTTCGCCACTGCCCAGGTTGAGCTGACAGGCGGCGTCATAGCAGGCATGGCAGGCCACACACTTTTCGGTGAAGATCGGTTGAATGTCGCGGCTGTAAGAAATGGCAGAGGAAATGGCCGGATCCTGCGCGGCGGCGCCCCAGCTTAAAAACAGCAAAACCATGCTGATGACGCGATAAGACATATCCCTGGTCCCGATCATGAAAAAACGCCGCGATTCTACCGGTCTGACCCCTGCACCAACATGAGCGATATTCATGCAAAACCGGGACATGCTCTAAAACCGCACAGGTTTGCTATTATCCCGCCCCTTCGTCATGGTCTTTCCGAGTAGTCCCAATGTCCGATCGCAGTGTTCGCCTTCAAGCCCTCAAGCACGCCCTCAAAGAGCGCATCCTGATTCTCGATGGCGGCATGGGCACGATGATCCAGAGCTACAAGCTCGAGGAACAGGATTACCGGGGCAAACGCTTCGCCGACTGGCCTAGCGATGTGAAAGGTAACAACGACCTCTTGGTGCTGACGCGCCCGGATGTGATCGGATCGATCGAGAAAGCCTACCTGGATGCCGGCGCCGACATTCTGGAGACCAACACCTTCAACGCCACCCAGGTTTCCCTGGCTGACTACGGCATGCAAGGCCTGGCGTACGAGTTAAACGTAGAAGGCGCTCGGCTGGCGCGCAAGGTGGCCGATGCCAAGACCCTGGAAACCCCGGACAAGCCGCGTTTCGTCGCTGGCGTGATCGGGCCGACCAGCCGCACCTGCTCGCTGTCGCCGGACGTGAACAACCCCGGTTACCGCAACGTGACCTTCGATGAACTGGTGGAAAACTACACCGAGGCCACCAAAGGCCTGATCGAAGGCGGCGCCGACCTGATCCTGATCGAAACCATTTTCGACACCCTGAACGCCAAAGCGGCGATCTTCGCCGTGCAAGGGGTGTTCGAGGAGTTGGGCATCGAATTGCCGATCATGATTTCCGGCACCATCACCGACGCCTCCGGCCGCACGCTCTCCGGCCAGACCACCGAAGCCTTCTGGAACTCCGTGGCTCACGCCAAACCGATCTCGGTCGGCCTGAACTGCGCCCTCGGCGCCAGTGAGTTGCGCCCCTACCTGGAAGAGCTGTCGAACAAGGCCGGCACCCACGTGTCGGCGCACCCGAATGCCGGCCTGCCGAACGAATTCGGCGAGTACGACGAGCTGCCGTCGGAAACCGCCAAGGTCATCGAAGAGTTCGCCCAAAGCGGCTTCCTCAACATCGTCGGCGGTTGCTGCGGCACCACGCCGGGCCACATCGAAGCCATCGCCAACGCCGTGGCCGGCTATGCGCCGCGTGAAATTCCGGACATTCCAAAGGCCTGCCGCCTGTCGGGCCTGGAGCCGTTCACCATCGATCGCAACTCGTTGTTCATCAACGTCGGCGAGCGGACCAACATCACCGGTTCCGCCAAGTTCGCCCGCCTGATCCGTGAAGACAACTACACCGAAGCCCTGGAAGTCGCCCTGCAACAGGTCGAAGCCGGCGCCCAGGTGATCGACATCAACATGGACGAAGGGATGCTCGACTCGAAGAAGGCCATGGTGACCTTCCTCAACCTGATTGCCGGTGAGCCGGACATCTCCCGCGTACCGATCATGATCGACTCTTCAAAATGGGAAGTGATCGAAGCCGGCCTCAAGTGCATCCAGGGCAAGGGCATCGTCAACTCCATCAGCATGAAGGAAGGCGTCGAGCAGTTCATTCATCACGCCAAACTGTGCAAACGCTACGGTGCCGCAGTCGTCGTGATGGCCTTCGACGAAGCCGGTCAGGCCGACACCGAAGCGCGCAAAAAAGAAATCTGCAAACGCTCCTACGACATTCTGGTCAACGAAGTCGGCTTCCCGCCGGAAGACATCATCTTCGACCCGAACATCTTCGCCATCGCCACCGGCATCGAAGAACACAACAATTACGCTGTGGACTTCATCAACGCCTGTGCCTACATCCGTGACGAACTGCCGTATGCGCTGACCTCCGGTGGCGTGTCCAACGTGTCGTTCTCGTTCCGTGGCAACAACCCGGTGCGCGAGGCGATTCACTCGGTGTTCCTGCTGTATGCGATCCGCAACGGCCTGACCATGGGTATCGTCAACGCCGGCCAGCTGGAGATCTACGACCAGATCCCGGCCGAACTGCGTGACGCCGTGGAAGACGTAGTGCTCAACCGCACCCCGGAAGGCACTGACGCCCTCCTCGCCATTGCCGACAAGTACAAGGGTGACGGCAGCGTCAAGGAAGCCGAGACCGAAGAATGGCGCGGCTGGCCCGTCAACAAGCGACTGGAGCATGCGCTGGTCAAAGGCATCACCACGCACATTGTTGAAGATACCGAAGAATCCCGTCAGTCGTTCGCCCGCCCGATCGAAGTGATCGAAGGCCCGCTGATGTCCGGCATGAACATCGTCGGCGACCTGTTCGGCGCCGGCAAAATGTTCCTGCCACAAGTGGTGAAATCTGCCCGCGTGATGAAGCAGGCCGTGGCCCACTTGATCCCGTTCATCGAACTGGAAAAAGGCGACAAACCGGAAGCCAAGGGCAAGATCCTCATGGCGACGGTAAAAGGCGACGTGCACGACATCGGCAAGAACATCGTTGGCGTGGTGCTGGGCTGTAACGGCTACGACATCGTCGACCTCGGCGTAATGGTGCCGGCAGAGAAAATCCTGCAAGTGGCCAAGGAGCAGAAGTGCGACATCATCGGCCTGTCCGGGCTGATCACCCCTTCGCTGGATGAAATGGTCCACGTCGCCCGCGAGATGCAGCGTCAGGACTTCCATCTGCCGCTGATGATCGGTGGCGCGACCACCTCGAAAGCGCACACGGCGGTGAAGATCGAGCCGAAATACAACAACGATGCAGTGATCTACGTGACCGACGCTTCCCGCGCCGTGGGCGTGGCGACGCAGTTGCTGTCCAAGGAATTGAAGCCGGCGTTCATCGAGAAGACTCGCCTGGAATACATCGAAGTCCGCGAGCGCACCGCCAACCGCAGCGCCCGCACCGAACGCCTGAGCTACCCGGCGGCCATCGCCAAGAAGCCACAGTTCGACTGGAGCACTTACGAGCCGGTCAAACCGACGTTTACCGGTGCCAAGGTGCTGGACAACATCGACCTGAAAGTCCTGGCCGAATACATCGACTGGACGCCGTTCTTTATCTCCTGGGACCTGGCCGGCAAATACCCGCGCATTCTGCAGGACGAAGTGGTCGGAGAAGCCGCCACCGCACTGTTCGCCGATGCCCAGGAAATGCTCGCCAAGCTGATCGACGAAAAACTCATCAGCGCCCGTGCGGTGTTCGGCTTCTGGCCGGCCAACCAGGTGCGTGAGGATGACATTGAAGTCTATGGCGATGACGGCAAGCCGATTGCCAAGCTGCATCACCTGCGTCAGCAGATCATCAAGACCGACGGCAAGCCGAACTTCTCCCTGGCCGACTTCGTTGCACCAAAGGACAGCGAAGTGACCGACTACGTGGGTGGTTTCATCACCACCGCCGGTATCGGTGCCGAAGAAGTGGCCAAGGCCTATCAGGATGCCGGCGACGATTACAACTCGATCATGGTCAAGGCCCTGGCCGACCGCTTGGCCGAGGCGTGCGCCGAGTGGCTGCACCAGCAAGTCCGTAAAGACTACTGGGGTTACGCCAAGGACGAGACGCTCGACAACGAGGCGCTGATCAAAGAGCAATACACCGGTATCCGCCCTGCCCCAGGCTACCCGGCCTGCCCGGATCACACCGAGAAATCCACACTGTTCAAGCTGCTGGACCCTGAGGCCTCGGAAATGAAAGCCGGCCGCAGCGGCGTGTTCCTTACCGAGCACTACGCCATGTTCCCGGCGGCAGCGGTCAGCGGTTGGTACTTCGCTCACCCGCAAGCGCAGTATTTTGCCGTGGGCAAGATCGACAAGGATCAGGTGCAGAGCTACACATCGCGCAAGGGTCAGGAATTGAGCGTGACCGAGCGGTGGTTGGCGCCGAACCTGGGTTACGACAACTGACGGTGGTCCCGGGAGTCGACTGGTGCGACTCCCGGGGTTCTTATGAAAGCTGCAGGGTTAACGTTACAGCCCCACCAGCGTCCGTTCTTTTTCAGACAATTCGCGCACCAACTTTCCTTGCTCAAAGAGAAGGTCTGCCTCTATCGCCTGCATGGCGGTTTTATACTGCTCCTGCGCGCCTTCGCCGTAATTTGGATACGCCTCGTCTACATCATGCTCTCTGCCTGCGAAACCCTCTCGCACCTGGGCGAACCGTTCAGGGTATTTGTCCTTCAAATAGTCGCTCCAGTACTTGCGGCCGACCAAATCATCAATAAATGCCGATGATTGTTCTGCCGCGATCACTTCAGCATGGGCCGCATCCAGCATGGCAGACGAAACGTTGCCGCTAAAGCGCATGCCTCTTGGTTGCCCCGGCAACTCAAGTCGCTCGGCAAGGCCAATACGATAGGCTAACCGCACTTCCGCCGGGTCAATTGAACGGCGCTGTGCCTGGCGCTGGACAATGTCGCGGTTAGCGATTTCCTCGACTTTCCCAAGGCGAAACAGGTTCCTGCCAAGTCTGAACAAGACGTTGCCTTGTTGGCCTGGGGAAATTGTCTTCGCGGTCTCAAATTCGAAAGCCTTAACTTCTATATCGCTGAACAACAGGATTTGACCATCAACGCAGGTTGCGCCAGACCTCGCCATTTCGAATATCGTATCCCTCAGACCTGCGTCGCTATCGGCCACCCTCAGTACGGTATGGACCCGCCGCACAAGATCAGAACGTCCCGTCAGAAAGTCTGACGTACCTTCCATTCTGGTCAGCAGATTGAAGAAGAACTGACTGTTTTGCACTTGCTCGAAGTCATTCCATATCCGTATCAATTCCTCTGAGTCGGCTGCTGACGGAGCGATCCATCGCTCACGGGCGTCGGTACCTGTCACCTCATCCATATCCACTTCTACGTCACTTGCGATCGAGTCATCGCTATCGCTGTCGCTACTGCTCTCAAACCGCTCCAGCGCCTCGTCAATCTCTCCTGCCCTCCATCCCATTATCTCCTCGCCTTCCAGCACCTGATCACGCAGCATTAGCAGGCTCTCGCCATCCAGGGTTTCGTTGCTGGCCAGATTCGTGCCCGCACGCAATACCCTGTGCTCGTCGGCCATCAGGGCCCGCGGAATGGACTCGATCATGTTGTCGCGCAAATCCAGTGCGCTGAGCGAGGGGAGCTGAAGCGCTCCCTGCGGCCAGACGATCAGGCGATTGCCACTCAGATCGAGGGCCTGCAAAGCGGTAAGAGGGCTGACATCCAGCGACTCAAGCCAGTTTTCCGCCAGGTTCAATGACTCCAGGTTGCTCAATCCTGCAAGCTGACGTTGGAGTTGAGGCGCATCGGAAAAACGGTTATTGACTGCCGAAAGTCGCTTGAGGCTGTTCAATGAGGTCACTGACTCTGGCAAGGCATACATTGCGTTGGCATTCAGCGCCAGGGTATGAACATGAGTAAACGCGCCGAGGAAATCGCTTAACCCCTCGTCTCTCAGATACACGTTGTTCAGGTTCAACGCACCGACATGAGCGAAGTCGCCGGGTAGAGCCGGGAGATTGCCCAAGGGGTTATCGGACAGATCAAGGATGTAACCTCCCGATGCGCTCTCCACGGCCTGCGCCCCGCGGAGGTTCTGCCTCCAGCACGCCATTATCCGGTCAGCCGCCTGACGACGCTCGGTGGCTGCAATCCACACAGGAGGAGAAGATTCACCCATCTGCTGTGGTGGGGTTTCGATCCATGTGTTCAGGGTCTTCGTCAATGCCTGATGTTGTCTGTCCCATTTGGCCAATTGCTCATACAGGGGGCCAGCGCCGCCATGGCGTAACGTCAGTTCATCAATCATCTGTATCGCCTCGGCGCCTGGCAGATCCGGGTCAAGCCTTCGCAAGCGGGCTTGCGGGGTCAAGCGTGTCAGGTCATAGCCAGGGACAACGGGCAGCGGCAATAACAAGTCCGGATTTTGCGCGACCAGAACCGGAAAGTACTCTGGTTCACCCATGGTAAAGCCCACCTGCAAGTAGGCTCTGGAGATACCCATGGGGGTTTCGGAAGAAGTACTCGCCAGCAAATCGGTGCGGGCCTTGGCCGTCAACCGACAGCCAATCATATCGATCCTTAAAGCGTCATGGCCGGTCAGGGCAGCCTCAGGAATCGTCGTGATCGCGCTGTTGTTCAACTCGAGCCTGCCGAGGCCGGACAAGTCCAACGCACCTTTTGGCCAGTCTTTAATGGCGGTATGACCCACACGCAGGGTCTTCAAGCGGGTCATGGCGCTGACATCCAGCGAATCGAGCCGGTTATAGCGCAAGTCCAGGCTTTCAAGGGCAGACAACCGGTTCAAGCGTTGTTGCATACTCGGGGTCATTGTCAGGTGATTTCGGCTCAGCTCCAGATCAGTGAGTTTTCCGAGGTTGCCCAATGCCGACGGAAGATCCTGCAGTTGATTGCCACTCAGATCCAACCCGCGAATGTCAGTGAAGCCGCTCAAAAAACGACTGAAATCCTCGGATGAGGCCACCACACCCGACATTTGCAGGGTTTGCACATGGGCAAAATTCGTTGCTGACAGCGCTGGCAGTTCAGGCAGATCGCCCAGCGCCCAGCCGGACAAATCAAGATTCGATGAAATGATTTGTCGCGGCATGGCAGGCCCTGGCCGCACCGTTGAAGGTCCGGCCTGAGGTTGCGAAGACTGTGCCTCCTCCGTACCGCCATAGCGTTTACGCAGACCATCACGCCAGCACTCACGGATTCGCCGGGCAACGGATTCTCGTTCCCGAATGTTGACTTGCCGGCCATTGGCTCTTGCTGTTCGCTGCTGCCATGCCTCCAGTTGCTGTCGCAATGCCTGTCCGTCCTGACGCAGTGCATTGATCCGTGCCAGCAACGCCCGTCCTGCCAACCCCTCAGCCTTCATTCGCCCAAGGGCAATCTTCGAAAGCTCGTCGCTTGTCTCCAGGGCGCTCTGTAGCGCGCCTTGGCAATAACGATCCAGCATTTGCCCGGTATCCAGCAAATGCGCAGGATTGTCGTGCACATACTCGTATGCCTTCACGAAGTCCTCAGTGCTCAGCCTGGCCCAGTTGAGTTTCATGCCAGGCCATAGTGATTCATGACCGGATAGCCATTGAGGGGGAAGTGTCTTGACGCTTGAGTGAGTAAGATCCAGCGACCTGAGCTGCGGCAATTGCAGAGCGCCCTTCGGCCAGACCTCTGTCGTTCCGTACACACTCAACGAATGCAGTTGAGTCAGGCGACTGACATCCAGCTCGCCCGCCATGCCGATCACGGCCAATCGTTGCAGTTGTGGCATCGCGTCTATCACCGATTGGGCAGCTTCGGAGAATTCCGGACCCAGCGGCCCTGCCATCCGCAGTTCACGAATACTCGGCAGTGCCTTTAGCCTCTCAGCCAGTTGAACCCTATCGACGCCACCCTGGATCCCCAACCATAGCGACCGGACGTTGGGGAACTGGCGCACAAAGGCTTCCGGTGTCTGACTCAATACTCCACCAACGCTCATATTCAGAGCACTTACGTGAGGAAAGTTGCCGGCCAGTTCCGGCAGGCTGTCTGCAGCGCCCAAGTCCAGATAAACACCGCTGTAGCCATCATAAATACCCCTCTTCTGCCAGACGTCTTTAATGTTTTGTGCGACTTGATGGCGGACCGTATTCGGGCCGCCGCTACGTACCCATTGTTCGAGCTGCGCCGTCAGTGCCTCGTATTCCCGGCCCCGCATGTTCAGAAGATTGGCGATCTGCGTTTCGGTCATGCCATCCTGCGCAAGCTGGATGACCATCGATTCCGCCAACTCATCGGAGAAGTTCGGATAGACATCCCGCAACCTGGAGACCAACGAGGAATTCACCGTTGCTCCGGCACCTCGCCCGCTCAATGGGTAGCCGACCCTGCCGTCGGCCAGTCGCACCGGCGGACGGAATCGTGGCGTGGTGGCGTTGGGCACGAGGGTTTCCATCATCTGATCACGGTGGCCCATGGCGTAGGTGGTCAATGTCTTTTGTAACTTGGCACCCTGCGTCACATTGGACATGCCCAACTGAGTGCGCACGTCGTCCGGCAACGCATGTATGACCGAAGAGAAAAAGTTGTCGCCTTCTTTCGGCACGCTGTTCAACGAGTTTTTTTGCTGGTCGAAGGCCTGGAACTGGTTGGCTTGATGATGTTGATAGCCGTCCTTGACCAGGTATTTGACTTGCTCGGCCGTCTCGCTACCGATGCTGTCGAGCAGTTTTCCGCCGCAATCGCCCTGACGAACTTCCAGGCGCAGGTTTTTCGGCCAGCCGGGGAGTTTTTCCAGGCTGTGCAGCGCCAGGCGCTGGCTGTCGGATGACGCCATGCTCTCCAGCTGCAATCCGGCCAATGCCTCGTTCAGCCGAGTCACCCGGGCGCGCGCACGCCCCTTGAGCAACAGACTGGTGGGGAGTCGGCCGGTTTGTTTGATGTGCAACCACTCCTTGGCTGTGGCATTGGCCAGGACTTCTTGCGCCGCGTCCGTCGATAGACTGGGGAAAGTACCTTGCAGCGCCTGAGTTTCACGCGTTGTTGCCTTGGAGTCCTGGCTGAGTTTGTCGAACAATGAGGTTTTATTGCCCGAAAGCCGGGCGCCAAGCTGTTGTCGAAAAACCGCTTCACGCTCTGCCTCGACCCGCGCACCTTCGCCCCCCAGCAAGCGAACGATTTCTTGCTCATCCAGCGCCGCAAGCACTCGTTCGGGCAATTTCCCGGCAGACACATCCTCACGGGAAATCTTGATGTTCGGCTTCACGGGTGTCGACGCCTCACCGTAGCGGGACGAAGCACCGCTCAGGCTTGCATTGTCGAACACGTCGATCACCCGCCCCTGCGGCCAACGCGGCATATTGATCACTTGCGGCAAGACGTCGTTGTAGCGGCTGTCCGGCACCGGCTGATCGAGACGAATCTGTTCAATCATGTCATTGAGCTGACGGTCGATTTGAAACTGCCGCAACGTGTCGGATAACGCTGATGGCAAGCGCAGGTTTTCCGTATGGATCTTGCGCAGCACGCCGTCGTTAACGCCGCTGATATCGGCGATTTTCTCCAGCGTCGCCGCGTCAATACCGTCGGTGACCGGGCCAAGACGTCGTAACAAGGTGGCACGATCCCATTCCAGCGGGCGCTCGAAACGATGGCGCCACGCGCCCTCCCCGTTGTGTTCAAGAAGGGGGGAGTAAGCGTTCGGGTCCGTCGGGTGTTTGAGACGCCATTTGTTCAGCTTTGGGTCGAAGGTTTTTTCGTAGACGTTATCGTCGAGCCTGATATAGGTCTTGCCGTCCACTTCATACTGTCCAAGCTTGTTGGGCTTGAGCCCCGCTGGCAAGACCCTGTCGCTCAGGTAAGGCGTCAAACCAGGCCGCCACAACTGTTCGCTGCCAAACGGCAATTTGACCTTGACCAGGCCATCGACGATGGGTGTAGACAGCACTTTCGGCGCTTTACTGGCAACCGCACCTACAGCCGCCATGAATGCGACGTTCACGGCCACCGACTTCAAATAACTCCAGGCCTGATCCGTGTCCCCGATGCTCCAGGCTTCTACCCCGTGATAAATGTCTGTGGTCAGTTGCACAGCCATCACGGCCATCATTACTTCGCCCAGGCCAGGCACAAAAAATGCGGCCACATTGAGTATGTTCAGTCCCCACTCGGCATAGCGGGCGAGTCGTTCATACCAGGCGTCATGATCGACCTTGGCCGTCGGTACCGCCAGTTGCTCGGCAGTCTCCTTCAGGCGCGTCTGGTGCCGCGTGTACAGCTCGCCGAACAGCTCCGTGTCAAAAAATTCTTCACTGATATCAAGAGCCGGCTCGTCCCGGTAAACATTTTCGTAGATTCCGTCTATGTGCCCCAAGAGGGTCTGTTTACGGTAAGGGAAATCCGGGTTCCATTTGAGTGTTTGCAGAGCAGTCTTGATCTTGCCGAGGAACTTGCCCGCATCACCGTGGGGGATGAGCCTGAGGAAAGAGCGCTGGTAATTCACATCACGCAGTCTGTAGCTCAGGTCATTTTCAAAGGACTTGAGCGAGGCATATTCCATGACCGGCGCCACCGGATCACCCGGAATACAGACGATGATCCGCGAGTCCTGGTAACCCAGTACGTCAAACAGGTTTACCCCGGGATTGGTCCAGCTGAAGTTGACCTTTTTACCTTTGCGCCGGCTCGCGCCAATGACAAACAGCTCACTGACAGGCGACCCCAGCACATGCAACTGACTGAAAGTGACGCGTTCACCGTCCAGTGTTGCCGATTTGTCGCCGTTGAGCACGGCCAGCAATGTGCTGTAGGCCGATGGCGTGATCAGCGATTTGAGGTGGGCGATATGGGCATGCACCCGCAGACTGTCCTTCCACGCGCCGACCGTTTGGGTGCGCACGGTGGCCGCCCTGTCCGCGGCGTCAAACATCGCCGTCAGGTGTTCCTGATACTGCTTGCCGATATCCAGTTCACGGCATAGCGAGGCGAAATCGGCGGGTTTTATCGGTAGCTTCTTGATCCTGTAGCGCGTTGAAGGGCCCTTTTGCGGATAGTCCCAACCGTAAAGTCCTCCTTGAGTTTCCAGAGAGGCAGCCTGTTTACCTCGTTCAGCAATGACGTCACGTTCATCAAACGCCTGGTCTTCTTCAAAATTGCGCAGTGCCAGTTGCAGCAGTGTCTGGTGGGTGATCAGCGAGCCTGCAAAGGGCTCGTAGAGCCAGGTCTGCGCAACATCAACTTTCAACCCGAACTTTTTTTGCAACGCCGCTTCGAGCAACGGTTGCGCGAATTCGGTGACCCCTTTGAGCCCGGTGAGTGTTTTGGCCAGGGTTTCGTTGGAGGTTCGACTGCGCTTCTGGTCGTCCCGTACAGTTTGTCGTTGGTCGCTGAAGGCCTTCTGAAACCAGTCCGGCATGGCATTTTCGGCCAAGCCTCCCGGTGTTCTCGCCCGATCCAGAGCCCGGATGTTTGCCGGGGTCAGGTGGCGTATCCGATCATGCAGCTTTTTTTTGATGAAATGGTTGTGAAGGCCCTTTTCCTGGGCCGATGGGATTCCACTCATGTAGCAATACCTGATGCTGTCAAATGAAGCACCAGTCAATCAGCAGGTTTGTCGTCCAGGGCGGTACATATTTATACCGGGTAGCGCCGGGGGCGATCTTCTTTCGGTGGGTTGTCTATGCTTGTCTTACTCAAACGGGAGACGAGGGGTTTATGGACGATCCAGCCGACAAAAAGCCGCCCACTTTCTGGCAGATGCTGCACAGTGTCATGGCGGCAGCGTTCGGGGTGCAGAGCGGGAAGAACCGGGCCCGGGACTTCACTCACGGCAAGCCCAGCCATTTCGTGATTCTGGGGATTTTGTTCACCGCGGTGTTCGCATTGACGCTGTATGGCATCGTGCAACTGGTGGTGCATCTGGCCGGGGTTTAGCGCATCAAGGTTTGCAAGCTGAACGGATAGCGATACGACGTCGACCGGCCCTTGGCTGAAAGACGGCGGAAGTTCACACCGTAATCCGGTGATTCCCCCATGGCCAGCAATCGCCTGGCCTGTGCCTTGTCGATCAGTTGCAGCAACGGGATTTGCCGGTCTCGGCCGCCGTAATGGCTGAGATCCACGCCCTGTTCAAGATCATGCAACTCCACCAGCGCCCAGCCGCCCAACGTGAAGTGCCCGCCCAACAGCACGCTGATGCGTCCGTCGACCGTCGCCTGTAACGCCGCCGGCGAGGTGTTGACCGCACTGAACAACGCATCCTTGCCGGGTATCCCACCCGTCTCCGAATACGCCTGTATGGCGCCAAACGCCATTTCGTCATTGGCTGACCACACCAGCGAGACCTTCGGGTAACGCCGGAACAACAGTTTGGCCTGTTCATACGCCCGCTCCCGGGCCCAGCCGCTGTAAACCAGCTGACGCAAGCGCACTTCCGGGTGTTCGGCCAAGGCCCGCATCATGCCTTGCTCGCGCAGTTGTGCCGAAGGGGTGATCTTCAGACCGGAAAACGCCAGCAACTCGATGACCTGACCGGGCGCGGCAGGAGGATGCTGGCGAATCAGTTCCTTGAGCATCAGGTAGCCACCCTCCTCGTCGTTGGGCACCAGGCTGCCCAAACGCTCAGGGCGCTCGCCCAGCAAGCTGATTTGATTGGCCGTCAGCGAAGCGTTGACCATGAACAGCTTCACCCCGCTGCCCTGGGCCAGGCGAATAATCTGCGGAGCGACGTATTGTTCGTTGGCGAACACCAGATAGTCCGGACGGTCGGGGCCTTGCAGCGCCTGACGGGCTTGCGCCAGCGTGAGCTCCGGCATGCGCCGGGAATAGAGAATTCGCAGATCAATGCCCAGATCCGTGGCTGCCGCGTGCATGAATTGCGAATAGCTGATCCAGAAGGCTTCGTCAGTCTTGCCGGGACTCAGGAACAGCACTGATTCCGCGCGCGCACCGGGTCCGTAAACCGCGCCGCACATCAGCAGGAATGAGTAGAAAAACTTCAACATTGATCGTCCGAGCCCCCCGGCAATTCGCCGCGCATTATAGCCAGCGAAGTCCCGGAAAACGGCGTTTATTCGGGCAATTGTCCGACAATCGTCGGAATAGGGCCCGGACGGAGTCGGTTATTGATGGCTGACCCAAAATACCGCGGTGCCCACGACCAGGATGATCAGGAACAGAATGGCCCAAGCATCGACCGTGCTATCGGGTTTTGACGTTTTGGTAGGGTTGCTCATTGCATCGCCTCTTGTCGGTTTTATCGGTGATTGCATAAAGACTCGAGCACAGTAAAGACGACGATTGCCCGCACCACAAATAAGGGTTTAGTAATAACGGTTCTCGTTAGTCGTTTTGGTTCTTTACATATACTCAAACATCACTTTTGCGCATAACTGCAAACTGGTATCTTGCCCCGGCTCCGTTGGGAGTGCGCGGCCGTGCGCGCAGAATTGCCGAGGCAGTATCGAGACTTCAGCAAGCCAAAAACGCAGCTGGATCCGACCGGCCCAAGCCTGAGAACAGGACTTATATGTACGTATACGACGAGTACGATCAGCGGATCATCGAGGACCGCGTCAAGCAGTTCCGTGATCAGACCCGACGCTATCTGGCAGGCGAGCTGAGCGAAGAAGAATTCCGCCCTCTGCGCCTGCAAAATGGCCTTTACATTCAGCGCTTCGCGCCGATGTTGCGGGTGGCGGTGCCTTACGGCCAACTGACTTCGCGCCAGACGCGAATGATGGCCAGGATTGCCCGTGACTTCGACAAGGGCTATGCCCACATCAGCACCCGGCAGAACGTACAGTTCAACTGGCCGGCGCTGGAAGACATCCCGGACATCCTTGCCGAACTGGCGACCGTGCAGATGCACGCGATCCAGACCAGCGGCAACTGCTTGCGCAACGTCACCACCGACCAGTTCGCCGGTGTCGCTGCCGACGAGCTGATCGATCCGCGCCCGTGGTGCGAGATCGTCCGCCAATGGACCACGTTCCACCCTGAATTCGCTTACTTGCCGCGCAAGTTCAAGATCGCCATCAACGGTTCGACTTCCGACCGTGCGGCCATCGAAGTCCATGACATCGGCCTTGAGCCGGTGCACAACGCCGCTGGCGAGCTGGGCTTCCGTGTGCTGGTGGGTGGTGGTCTCGGCCGTACCCCGGTGGTGGGCGCATTCATCAATGAATTCCTGCCGTGGCAAGACCTGTTGAGCTACCTCGACGCCATCCTGCGGGTCTACAACCGCTACGGCCGCCGTGACAACAAGTACAAGGCGCGGATCAAGATTCTGGTCAAGGCCTTGACCCCTGAAGTCTTCGCACAAAAAGTCGATGCGGAAATGGAGCACCTTCGCGGTGGCCAGACCACGCTGACCGAAGCCGAAGTGCATCGCGTCGCCAAACACTTCGTTGATCCGGAGTACAAGGCTCTGGACAACCAGACCCTGGCGTTGACCGAACTCGATAAAGAACACCCGGGCTTCGCGCGCTGGCGCACCCGCAATACCCTGGCTCACAAAAAGCCGGGTTATGTGGCCGTGACCCTGTCCCTGAAGCCGACCGGTGTTGCACCGGGCGACATCACCGACAAGCAGCTCGATGCCGTTGCCGACCTGGCCGATCGTTACAGCTTCGGTCAGCTGCGCACCTCCCACGAGCAGAACATCATTCTGGCCGACGTTGAACAAAGTCAGTTGTTCGCGATGTGGGGCGAGTTGCGCGAGCAGGGCTTCGCCACGCCGAACATCGGCTTGCTGACCGACATCATCTGCTGCCCGGGCGGCGACTTCTGCTCCCTGGCCAATGCCAAGTCGATCCCGATCGCCGAGTCGATCCAGCGTCGCTTCGAAGACCTGGATTACCTGTTCGATATCGGCGAACTGGACCTGAACATCTCCGGCTGCATGAACGCCTGTGGTCACCACCACGTCGGCCACATCGGCATCCTCGGGGTGGACAAAAAAGGCGAAGAGTTCTATCAGGTTTCCCTGGGTGGCAGCGGCAGTCGCAATGCCAGCCTTGGCAAAATCCTCGGCCCGTCCTTTGCCCAGGATGCCATGCCTGACGTGATCGAAAAGCTGATCGACGTGTACATCGAACAACGTACCGAAGACGAGCGTTTCATCGACACCTATCAGCGTATTGGCATTGACCTCTTCAAGGAGCGCGTCTATGCAGCGAATAATTAAGAACAACGAAGTCGTCGACGAAACCTGGCACTTGCTGCCCAAGGACTTCAACATCGACGAGATCAGCAACTGCGACGACCTCATCGTCCCGTTGCAGCTGTGGCGCGAACACAGCCGTATGCTCAAGGCTCGCGATGGCGGCCTGGGTGTTTGGCTGGATGCCGATGAAGAAGCCGAGGAAATCGGTGAGGACGTGGAGAACTTCCAAGTCATCGCCTTGAATTTCCCGGCCTTCACCGATGGTCGCAACTACTCCAACGCCCGCCTGCTGCGTGACCGTTATGGTTTCAAAGGCGAGCTGCGAGCGATTGGCGATGTGTTGCGTGACCAGCTGTTCTATCTGCATCGCTGCGGCTTCGACGCATTTGCCATTCGTGCCGATAAAGACCCGTATGAAGCCCTGGAAGGTCTCAAGGACTTCTCGGTGACCTATCAGGCCGCTACCGACGAACCGCTGCCGCTGTTCCGTCGCCGCTAAGTACGCGTACAACAAAAAGCCCTGAATCGGAAATCCGGTTCAGGGCTTTTTTGTGTCCGGCGTAAACGATTCCGCGACGGTGCTTACCAGAAGCGTTGCTGGGTCAACCGGCTCCACCAGTTCAGCAGCACACGATCTACCGAGCCGCTGGCCGCCATGCCGATGCGTTCCTGCAGGCTTTTGCGTTCGGCGTAGTGCAAGTGGTACAGCTCGGACTTCTTGGCGCGCTCGGCGAGGTATTCATCGCTGGTCTTGAGTTCGTCCACCAGTTGCTTGTCCAGCGCCGCGACGCCGAGCCAGATTTCGCCGGTGGCCACTTCGTCGATGGCCAGTTGCGGGCGATAGCGGGAAACGAAGTTCTTGAACAACTGGTGAGTGATGTCCAGGTCTTCCTGGAACTTCTCGCGGCCCTTCTCGGTGTTTTCGCCAAACACCGTCAGGGTACGCTTGTACTCGCCCGCGGTCAGCACTTCGAAGTCGATGTCGTGCTTTTTCAGCAGGCGGTTGATGTTAGGCAATTGCGCCACGACGCCAATCGAGCCGAGAATCGCGAACGGCGCGCTGATGATCTTCTCGCCGATGCACGCCATCATGTAGCCGCCACTGGCCGCGACCTTGTCGATGCACACGGTCAACGGCACACCGGCATCACGGATACGCGCCAGTTGCGAGGACGCCAGGCCGTAGCTGTGAACCATTCCACCGCCGCTTTCGAGACGCAACACCACTTCATCCTTGGGCGTGGCGAGGGTCAGCAACGCGGTGATTTCATGGCGCAGGCTTTCAGTCGCCGATGCCTTGATGTCGCCATCGAAATCCAGCACGAACACCCGTGGCTTGGCCTCGGTTTTCTTCTTTTGCTTTTTCTCGGTTTTAGCTTCGACCTTGCGCAAGGCCTTGAGCTGGTCCTTGTCAAGCAAGGTTTGCTCCAGGCGTTCGCGCAGCCCTTTGTAGAAATCATTGAGTTTGCTGACTTGCAACTGGCCGACCGACTTGCGCCGACCTTTGCTGCGCAATGCCGCGAAACTGGCCAGGACCACCAGAATGGCGATCACCAGTGTCACGGTCTTAGCCAGAAAAACTGCGTACTCGGCAAAAAACTCCACAGGGACTCCTTTAATACGATGCGCTGCAAAAACGCGCGCGGGATACCTCCAGCATACCCATGCACCGCCCCGGCGGCCAGCCGTGAAACCTCTGGCAACAGCCCTGTAACGGGCATTTCAAACAAGCGTATGTTTTTTCATTGACAGCTCACCCTCATCCTCATAACCTCGCCGAACCTTCAACGTACCGGGATGACGCGGACGTGGGCAGTATCTATTTGATTCGACATGGCCAGGCCTCCTTTGGTGCAGACGACTATGACGTCCTGTCGCCGACCGGTATTCGCCAGGCAGAAGTCCTCGGCCAGCACCTCGCCGAACTGGGTATCAGCTTCGATCGCTGCCTCTCGGGTGACCTGCGCCGCCAGCAGCACACGGCCAACAGCGCACTGGAACAGTTCGCTGCGGCAGGCCTGCCGGTTCCCGTCCTGGAAATCGATTCCGCTTTCAATGAGTTCGACGCCGACGCGGTGATCCGCGCGCTGCTGCCGGCCATGTTACCGGACGAACCCGAAGCGCTGCACATCCTGCGCAATGCCGCGCAAAACCGCGGCGAATTCCAGCGAATTTTCGCCTTGATTATCGAACGCTGGCTCGCCGGCACCTATGACACACCGGGCCTGGAAAGCTGGCTGCGGTTTGTCGAACGGGTGCAGGCCGGTCTTCAGCGAATCCTTGAAAGCGCCGACAACACCCAGAAAATCGCCGTGTTCACCTCCGGCGGCACTATCACGGCCCTGCTCCATCTCATTACGCAAATGCCTGCCAGGCAGGCGTTTGAACTGAACTGGCAAATCGTCAACACCTCGCTCAACCTGCTGAAGTTTCGCGGTCGCGAGGTGGCTCTGTCTTCTTTCAACAGTCATGCGCACCTGCAACTGTTGAAGACCCCGGAACTCATCACGTTTCGCTGAGTCCGGACTATTGTGACCCTGGCTGTATTCACCCAGCTCTAATTACCCAAGAAAGGATCGAACCATGACCTCCGTAGCTGATGCCGTACAAGCAATGAAAGCCAAGTTCAACCCAGCCGCTGCTGCCGGTCTGGACCTGGTATTCGGTTTCCGCATCGACGATACCAAGAACTTCTCGCTGATCGTCAAGGACAGCACCTGCGAGCTCCAAGAAGGCGAAAACCCGGACGCCCAGGTGACTCTGGTCATGGACGGCGAAACCCTGGAAGGCATCGTCAGCGGCGAAACCGACGGCATGCAAGCCTTCATGGGCGGCAAACTGCGCGCTGAAGGCGACATGATGCTGGCCATGAAACTGTCCGAGCTGTTCCCGGCCTAAACGCGCCGCTCCCGTTCTTCGGGAGCACGCCTGGCTGCAAACGAATCCCGCCCCTCGAGGCGGGATTCGTCGTTTTTCGCCAGCGGAAAACGGCTACCTATGGATTTGCCGTCTATATTCCTTCTGGCCGCATGCGTCAGACATCGGCTGTTTGCCCTCGCTTTTTTTATCAAGAGCCTTTGCGCGGAGCACTGCCCATGAGCCCACCTGACGACCACGACGGATTTAACCGCCGACGTGTACTGCAAGGCCTTTCGGCAGGCGCCGTCGGTGCCTGGATCAGCCCGCTAATCGCAGGGAGTAAAACCATGCCCGACGCCCCCGCCGACCTCATCCTGTACAACGGACGCCTGCACACCGTCGACCGCAAAAAACCTCAAGCCAGCGCCGTCGCGATCAAGGACGGACGCTTCGTGGTCGTCGGCAGCGATGCCCAGGCCATGGCCCTGCAAGGCACCGGCACACAAATTATCGACCTGCACGGTCGCACGGTGATTCCCGGTCTCAACGACTCGCACCTGCACCTGATCCGTGGTGGCCTCAACTACAACCTCGAATTGCGCTGGGAAGGCGTCCCCTCACTGGTCGATGCGTTGCGCATGCTCAAGGATCAGGCGGACCGCACGCCCACGCCGCAATGGGTGCGGGTGGTCGGTGGCTGGAACGAGTTCCAATTCGCCGAAAAACGCCTGCCGACGATTGATGAATTGAACAAGGCCGCGCCAGACACCCCGGTATTCGTCCTGCACCTCTACGACCGTGCCCTGCTCAACCGCGCGGCATTGAAAGTGGTCGGGTATACCCGTGACACGCCGAACCCGCCGGGTGGCGAAATCCAGCGCGATGCCAATGGCGATCCGACGGGCATGCTGATCGCCCGCCCCAACGCGATGATTCTCTACTCGACCCTGGCCAAGGGGCCGAAACTGCCGCTGGAATACCAAGTCAACTCCACCCGCCAATTCATGCGTGAACTCAATCGCCTGGGTGTCACCAGCGCCATCGATGCCGGCGGCGGTTATCAGAATTATCCGGACGACTATCAAGTCATCCAGCAACTGGCCAAAGACCAGCAGCTCACGGTGCGTATCGCCTACAACCTGTTCACGCAGAAACCCAAGGAAGAGCTGACCGACTTCAAGAACTGGACCAGCACCTCCCACTACGGTCAGGGCGATGACTTTCTACGGCACAACGGTGCCGGGGAAATGCTGGTGTTCTCGGCGGCAGACTTCGAGGACTTTCTCGAACCCCGCCCAGACCTGCCGCAAACCATGGAGCAGGAACTGGAGCCGGTGGTCCGCCATCTGGTGGAACAGCGCTGGCCGTTCCGTTTGCACGCCACGTACAACGAATCCATCAGCCGCATGCTCGATGTGTTCGAGAAGGTTAATCGCGACATTCCATTCGACGGTTTGCCGTGGTTCTTCGACCACGCGGAAACCATCACCCCGCAGAACATCGAACGGGTCAAAGCTTTGGGTGGTGGCATCGCGATCCAGGACCGCATGGCATTTCAGGGCGAATACTTCGTCGACCGTTACGGCGCCAAGGCTGCCGAAGCCACGCCGCCCATTGCTCGTATGCTGGCCGAAGGCATTCCGGTCGGCGCCGGCACCGATGCCACGCGTGTCTCCAGCTACAACCCCTGGACTTCGCTGTACTGGCTGGTCAGCGGTCGCACCGTCGGTGGTCTGGCGCTGTACCCGCAAGGTTTGAGCCGCGATACCGCGCTGGAACTCTTCACCCACGGCAGCGCCTGGTTTTCCTCCGAGCAAGGCAAGAAAGGCCAGATCAAGGTCGGGCAACTGGCGGACCTGATTGCGCTGTCGGCGGACTATTTCCACATCGAGGATGAAGCCGTCAAATGGATCGAATCGGTCCTGACCATCGTCGACGGCAAGATCGTCTACGGCAGCGTCGAGTTTGAAAAACTCGGGCCGCCTCCCGTCCCCGTGGTGCCTGAATGGTCGCCCGTTGCCAAAGTACCGGGCCATTGGAAACCCCTGGCGCCGCTGACGGCGCAAGTTCATCAATGTGTCGGGGCTTGCGCGGTGCATGCGCATAGCCATGAACGGGCGCGGCTGTCCTCGGCGCCGGTCAGCGATTTCGCCGGTTTCTGGGGGGCCTTTGGTTGTTCGTGTTTTGCGTTTTGAAATGAGCCGCTAAAAGATCGCAGCCTGCGGCAGCTCCTACAGGGGTGTATGCAATATCTCGTGTAGGAGCTGCCGCAGGCTGCGATCTTTTGATCTCTGTTTACCCAACTGGCTGTGAGCTATCAGTTGCTGGCATACGCTCTTACAATGGCGCACCTCCTGTACCGGCCGCCCCATGGACATCGATCTCGCCCGCACCTTTCTGGAAATCGTCCGCCACGGCAGCCTTGCCGCAGCCGCCGAAAAACTCCACGTCACCCAGACCGCGATCACCGCGCGCGTGCAGAAACTCGAGAGTCAACTGGGCAGCACCCTGTTCGTGCGCAATCGCGCCGGTGCGCGTCTGACGCCGAACGGTGAAGCCTTCGTGGTCTACGCTAATCAACTGGTCGAAACCTGGGAAGCGGCGCGGCGGGACTTGCCGTTGCCCGAGGGTTACCGCGACGTGTTGCACATCGGTGGCGAGGTCAGTCTGTGCAACCCGCTGATGCTCAGCTGGGCTGGCGCGCTGCGCGAGAAGATCCCAAGCCACGCCCTGCGCATGGAAATTCGTGACGGTGAAAACCTGCTGCGCCAACTGGAACTGGGGGTTCTGGATGCGGCGCTGGTCTACCAGCCCGAGTATTGGCCGCGCCTGCAAGTCGAACAGGTGCTGGAAGAAAAACTGGTCCTCATCCGCCTGGCCGCACGACCCGATCCCTACGTGTACATCGACTGGGGCCCGGACTTCCGCCGCCAGCACGATGCGGCCCTGCCGGAAAAAGCCAAAGCCGCGCTGAGCTTTAACCTCGGCCCACTGGGCTTGCAGTACATTCTGGAAAACGGCGGCAGTGGCTACTTCCGCACTCGGGTGGTCCAGAGTTATCTGCAAAGCGGTGTGCTGGAGCAAGTGCCCAAAGCCCCCGAATTCAGCTACCCGACCTATCTGGTTTACTCCCGCGACCGCGACTCGGCGACCCTGCAACAAGCCTTCGACCTGCTGCGCGAAGTGATCAACTCCGACGATGACTGGTCGCAACGCTGGAACCCGCTGACCTGAATCCGGTTTGCACCGGACCCTGGCGGTTGCGCCCTAAAGGTTGGGCCAGCCAAAACGCCGGGATCGTCTAATCTGCTGGAGATAACAATAAACACAGGTGATTGCAGTGAGGCAGACCACCGAAGCATTCCGCGCCCGCTACCGCGCTGCTATTCATCCCCTCTACAACCCATGGCTGCACGGCGCTTTTGTGCTGCTGTTCGGGGTGCTGGCCATCGGTGGATTCTGGGGCACCGTGCACCAGGTACAGCCACTGGAATGGCTGGCGATGCCGTTGACGTTGTTGTTCTTCAACTTCGGCGTGTACATGGTCCATCGGCACTTGGGGCATCATAAAAAAAACTTCGCGCGGATGTTCTACGCACGCCATGCCGGCGACCATCACAGCTTTTTCGCCCCCGGTCACATGACTTTCGACACTGCCCGGGACTGGCGGGTGATTCTGTTTCCAGCCTGGCTGATCGTGTTGCACACGGTTGTCATCACCCTGCCCCTCTGGTGGCTGCTTGAGCAGTTCGATGCCAACGTCGCCGGGATGTTCGGCGGATGCCTGGTCCTCGGTTACCTGACCTATGAAGTGTTCCACGCCTGCGAGCACCTCCCCCCCGAGAACCCCGTCACACGTTTGCCGTGGATCCGCCAGATGCGCCGCCTGCATGAACTGCATCACCGTCGTGAGCTGATGCAGGACCGCAATTTCAATATCGTTTTTCCGCTGATGGACTACCTGTTCGGCACCCTCTATTGGGAACCGGAGCCAACGGACCTGCACCCGACGAGAACGACCATGACCCGCATGCAGCATCAGATCGACATTGCCGGACACCCGATTGACGTGCTCGCCTATGCCAGCACCGTGACCCGTTGGCCGGAGTGGCATCCCTCGTCCCTCAAGGTCGATGGCCAGAGCGGTCCGCTGCATGCCGGGGGGCGGTTTGAGGAAGACATCAAGGCGGGCGGCCGTGAGGGACACTTGCGCTGGGAGGTTAACGAATACCTGCCAGGACGCCGCTGGAGTGCCTGGGCCCATGGCGATCACGGGTTGTCTTTAGTGGTGACTTACGAGTGTGAGGCCCGGGGCGATGGCACACACTTTGTCCGCACCCTGGAATATCAGTTCAGCGGCCTGGCGATGCGCATTGCCAATCGACTGCTGCTCAAGCGCCGCATCGATCGTGAGTCGGCAGTGTCGATGCTGGCATTGCGCGAGATGGCGCAAAAACAATTGGCCCCGGCAGGAGTCAACGCGTGAGTCGAACCGTCAAGTTTCGCCATGTGGTGTTGCTGGTGATCGTTGCCATCGGCGCCCTTCTGCTGCTGATGCCCACCAAGGTTCAACCGGTGGCCTGGACACCGCCACCGGCGCCTTCCCTCACCAGCGGCATCTACGCCGACAATCAGCGCCTCAAAGGCGTGGAGCGCGTCGGCGCCGCGGATATCGACGGACCGGAAGCGTTGCTGCTGGAGGAAGACGTCCTCATCACGGGTTTGCGTGACGGCCGATTGATCCGTACCAGCCTCGACGGCAAGGTCACCAAGGTCCTGGCCGATACGGGCGGCAGACCCTTGGGCCTGGCCCGTCATCCCAACGGTCTGCTGGTGATTGCCGACGGGGTCAAGGGCTTGCTGTCACTGGATGCCCAGGGCCGATTGATTCCATTGACCACGGCGGCCAACGGCGTGCCCTTCGGCTTCACCGACGACGTGGCGATCGACAAGTCCGGGCACTACGCCTATTTCAGTGATGCCTCCAGTCGCTTTGGCTACGGCAGTGACGGCGAAGCGATCATCGAGCACGGCGGCGATGGCCGCTTGCTGCGTTATGACTTCCAGACCGGCAAAACCGCGGTCCTGCTGGATAAGCTGGAATTCGCCAACGGCGTGACGCTGGGACCGGACGATGCCTTTGTGTTGGTCAACGAAACGGGCGCCTATCGCATCAGTCGTTACTGGTTGAGCGGGCCGAAAGCCGGCACCCACGATCTATTCATCGACAACTTGCCAGGGTTGCCGGACAACCTCGCGTTCAATGGCCGCGACCGCTTCTGGGTGGCGCTCTATGCACCGCGCAACGCACTGCTCGATGCCACCGCGCCGCATCCATTCGTACGCAAAATGATCGTGCGAGCGATGACTGTCCTGCCTAAACCGGTGGAGAAACGCGCCTTCGCGCTGGGCCTGGATCTGGACGGCAAAGTGATCGCCAACTTGCAGGACGGTAGCCGCGACAACTACTCGCCAATCACTACCGTTCGCGAGTATGGAGATTGGTTGTATTTCGGGTCGTTGAAGGCCAAACACATGGCGCGATTGCCACTCAGTACGGCGTTACACAAGTAAGCTCAATAATGTAGCAGCTGGCGAAGCCTGCGTTCGGCTGCGAAGCAGTCGTGAAATCAGTTCACGCGGTGTGTCAGGAAGGTCGCGTGCTCAAGTTTACGACTGCTTCGCAGCCGAACGCAGGCTTCGCCAGCTGCTACAGAAGCGTCGGCGGCCTCGATTCAACGCGGATCCACCTCACCATCGCGCACCGCATTATCCGTTTCCTCAAGCACCCTTTCCGGGTCCATGGCGGTGGTTTCATCCTCGTCCAGCGGGCGCGCGCCTTCATTGTCGGGCAGTTCGTCGATGCCCGGCTCGTCTTCTGGATTGACGGCAGTGCGGCCTGGACTCAGGGGTTCGGGATGTGTCGGGATGGGGTCGTAGCCACCCTGCTCTTCGCTGGGGAATTTTGGATTCATGGGGCACCTCGCATGGAGCCGTAAATTTGGACTCTATTCATTCGAGGTGCCGGTATTTATCGCCGTTCCAATTTTTCAGTCACCGATCGTCGGTGACCAGACAGGGCGCGTCAGGACGGCGTCTGGAGTCGATCAACGATCTTTTGCTTAACCTCCACGCGCTTCGCCTTGAGTTTCTTTAATGCGTCATCGCTGGGCGCATCCGATTTGGCGGTTTCGGCCTTTACGACCTCGGCGTCCGCCTGCGAATACTTGTTGATCAGTGAATCCAGTAACGGATCCTTGGTGCGTTTTTGCTGGATATCTTCCTTTGAAAGTTTGAGATCCTGATAAAGGTCGTGTGGCACCGGCATGGAACACCTCCGTTTGTTGATCGGAGGCAAACGCGATCAATAGCGTTCACCAACTATCAGAATGGCCTCGGTTAGCCGGTTCTGTCGACCGCCTATCAGACCAGCGGTGCCCGTTCGTCGCCCTGCCGCAAACGCAATAAAACCTTTGTCCGCTCGTCGACCTCCACACGTTAACGATCAATCGATCGCCCATGAAAACCTGTGTGGAGAATAACCAATGGACGGATTTACCCTGCGCCACCTCACGTTGGCCGTTGCCTTGAGCACCAGCATGGGCACGGCGTTCGCTGCCACTTCCAATGACTTCGTCGACAGCGCGGCCGCGGGCGGCATCGCGGAAATCGAAACGAGCCGATTGGCCCTGGAAAAAAGCTCATCGGCGGACATCAAGGCATTCGCCAACATGATGATCACCGACCATTCCAAGGCCAACGATGAACTGGCGGCGCTGGCGAAAAAGAATGACATCGAGGTGCCGGACAGCACGACGCTGGTCAAACAGGCGAAAGAGAAAATCCTCGACTTGCGCGATGAATCCTTCGACGCGGCCTATGCCAACAATCAGGTGAAGGCTCACGAAGACACCATCGAGCTGTTCAAGAAAGAAGCCAACACCGTGACGGACGACAAAGTCAAAGGCGCCACGGACCTGAAAGGTTTCGCGCAAAAAATGCTGCCGGCGCTGGAGAAGCATCTGGATATGGCGAAAAAGCTCCAGGCTGTTCATCCAAGCAAATAACCCTCCCACAAAAAGGCCGCATCGTTTGATGCGGCCGTTTTCAATACCTGCCTAGCCGCCATCGGTGTCGATATCGGCATCGGTGTCATCCCCAGGTTTGGGCCGGTCGGGATGCGGTTTGAAACCCGGACTGAACTCATTGTCGTTATCGGTGTGGAGTTGCTTCTGGTCGACCGCTTTGTCTGCGCTTTCCGGTTCGGCGGTTTTCGCGTCTTCCTCAAGACCAGTGTCATCTTTCATAAGTACCTCATTCATCACTGCACGTGCGCGGCTGAAACAGTCGGGCCTTGATGATTCGAAGCCGCCCGGCAAGCAACGTTCCATCGAATGGATCGCCGACCTGTAGGAGCTGCCGAAGGCTGCGATCTTTTGGCGGTTTCGGGGATTGCCGAAGATCAAAGTCAAAAGATCGCAGCCTTCGGCAGCTCCTACTAGAGTCCATGTGCACCGGATCAAAAAATCCTGCCGGAGCGAACAACTATCTCATTCGGCAAATGTCACTGATTTTACGCCGGTCAATATTCGGGAAATCGGCGAACACTTCCAGGAGTCAAGGCACATGGCGGCATTGCAAACCAGCACACTCGATGCGATGAAAAAAAACCAAACGCAACTGTTGGCCGAATGGACCAACAGCCTCGAAGCCAGTGGTGCCGCGCGCAACCTTAAAGAGCAGGATCTGCATCAGCAGACGTCGGAGTTCCTGCAACTGATCGTCTCGGGCCTTGAACGAGGGAACGGCCAGAACGTTGCGGCACCGGGCTGGGACGAGATTCGCCAGTTCCTCGAAAAACTCTCCCATAGCCGCGCCCTGCTTGGCCAGGACTCGCACCAGACCGCCAGCTTCATCTTCGCGCTCAAAGGCCCGCTGTTTGCGCTCCTGCAGAATCACTACCAGGACAATCCGGCGCTGTTGGCCGAACAGCTCTGGGAAGTCTCCGAACTGCTCGATGCCCTGGGCATGCACACCATCCGCACCTTTCAGAAGTCCCGCGAAGCGGTGATCAAGCGCCAGCAGGAAGAACTGCTGGAACTGTCGACCCCGGTGGTCAAGCTCTGGGACGGCGTGCTGGCGCTGCCGATGATTGGCACCCTCGACTCACAACGGACTCAGGTGGTGATGGAATCGCTGTTGCAGCGAATCGTCGACACCGGTTCGGAAATCGCCATTATCGACATTACCGGCGTGCCGACTGTCGATACTTTGGTGGCTCAGCACCTGCTCAAAACGGTGACCGCCATTCGCCTGATGGGCGCCGATTGCATTATCAGCGGTGTGCGGCCGCAGATTGCCCAGACCATCGTGCATCTGGGGCTGGACCTGCAAGGCGTGGTCACCAAGGCCAACCTGGCCGATGCCCTGAAACTGGCCCTGACCCGGCTGGGGCTGACTGTCAGCAAGGCGGACTGAGCCGATGGAGCGCATTCCGATTTTGCAAATGGGCGATTTCCTGCTGGTGACCATCCAGGTCGACATGCATGACCAGTTGGCCCTGACCCTTCAGGACGACCTGTCCGAGCGCATCTGCAAGACGTCGGCCCGCGGGGTGCTGATCGATATCTCCGCCCTGGACATGGTCGACTCGTTCATCGGCCGGATGATCGGCACCATCTCCGGGCTGTCGAAAATCATGGATGCCCAGACCGTACTGGTCGGCATGCAACCCGCCGTTGCAATCACCCTGGTTGAGCTTGGCCTGACCCTGCCCGGCGTCAGTACCGCGCTGAATGTCGAACGCGGTATGAAACTGTTACAGGAACGAGTACGCGAGCAATGACCGTGCGCAGCAGCGGCACTCACCCGATTCACATCGAGCAGGACGTGGTGCTGGCTCGGCAGATCGCGCGCAAGCTGGCCACCGAGTGCGGCATGCGCCTGATCGACCTGACCAAACTGGTGACGGCGGTCAGTGAGCTGGCGCGCAACACCATGGTCTATGGCGGCGGTGGCGACATGGACTGGCAAATCCTCGACGACAACGCACGCACCGGTTTGCGCCTGACCTTCCGCGATGAAGGGCCGGGCATTGCCGACGTCAAATTGGCGATGACCGACGGCTGGACCTCCGGCAACGGCCTGGGGCTGGGCCTGACCGGTGCCAAGCGGCTGGTGGAAGAGTTCGAACTCGAGACCGCGCCAGGCAAAGGCACTCGCGTCACGATCACCCGATGGACATGAACATGAACATGGGGGGATCAGTCACGCAAGTGCTGCCGATCGAAGACAGCAGCCAAGTCGGCCATGCACGGCGCACCGCGCAAAAACTCGCAGAAGAACATGGCTTCGACGCCACCGATGCCGGGCGTGTGGCGCTGGTGGCTACCGAGCTTGCCAGCAACATTCTCAAGCACGCCACTCGCGGAGAACTGCACCTTCGGATCTTGCCCCGAGCGTCAGGCGCGGGGATTGAAATGCTCGCCGTGGACCGCGCCCAAGGCTTTGATTTACAGGCATGCCTGACCGACGGGTTTTCCACCGGCGGCACCCAGGGCATCGGACTTGGAGCCGTGTCGCGCCAGACTGAAGTGTTCGACGTCTATGCCGACTCGCGGGGTGCCGTGCTGTTGACGCGGTTATATCCACGCAGCGACAAGGCCCCGGACCGGCGAGTCGGCATCAGCCAGCATTCGTTGCACGACGATCCTGCCTGCGGCGATGTCTGGCACCTGGCATTTGACGGGCCACAGATCAGCGCCTTGGTGATCGACGGCCTGGGGCATGGCGAAGAAGCCGAACGTGCCGCCCGCGCCGGTGAGAAGACTTTCGCCCTGTCGCCCTTCGCCTCACCCATGCTGTTGCTTGAGGACATTCATCACGCCATGACCGGCACCCGCGGGGGTGCGCTGGCCATCGCGCAGTTCGACGGTGACCACGTGAAATTCGTCGGAATCGGCAACATTGGTGCCTGCCTGATCGCGCCCGACAAATCCCGCGGCCTGGCCTCCCACCCCGGCATCGTCGGCGGGCAATATCGAAAGGCGCAACCCTTTGACTATGCTCAAGTGAACGGACACTTGTTGATCATGTACAGCGACGGCCTGCAGTCCCGTTGGAACCTGCAAGATTACCCCGGCCTGGTGCACCGCCATCCCGCCGTGATTGCCGCCATTCTGCACCGCGATTTCTGCCGTGGACGGGACGATGTCACGGTGTTGGTCATTGCTCTGGAGGCAGTCCATGGCTGAGTCACCCATGAGTCAGATTGACGAGCAAGCTGCGCTGGTCGCGCAGTTACAGGCCGAAGCCATTGCCTTGCGCGAAGAACTCGATGAGACCAACCAGGGTGTTTTGGCGCTGTACGCCGAGCTCGATACCCAGGCCGAACAGCTGCGCCAAGCTTCGGACCTCAAAAGCCGTTTTCTGTCGTACATGAGCCATGAATTCCGCACGCCATTGGGCTCGATTCTGAGCATCACCGGCCTGCTGACCGATGAGCTCGACGGGCCCTTGAGCCCCGAGCAGCACAAGCAGGTGGCCTTCGTCAGCGTTGCCGCGCGCGAGTTGAGCGACATGGTCGACGACTTGCTGGACCTGGCGAAAATCGAAGCCGGGCGCATCACCATTTCACCCGCCTGGTTCGACATGTTCGACCTGTTTGCCGCCCTGCGTGGCATGTTTCGACCGATTGTCGACGCCAGCGCCGTGGACCTGATTTTCGAAGAACCGGTGGGCCTGCCCAAGCTGTACACCGATGACAAGAAACTCGCGCAGATCCTGCGCAACTTCATTTCCAACTCGTTGAAGTTCACCACCCGCGGGGAGGTCCGGGTCTCGGCCCGGCTGGAGGGCCGCGACCATGTGCGCTTCGCCGTCAGCGACACCGGAATAGGTATCGCCCCGCAACTACATGGCGCATTGTTCGAGGACTTCTCTCAAGTCGACTCACCGTTGCAAAAACGCCTTCGCGGCACCGGGCTCGGACTGTCCTTGTGCAAACGCTTCGCGCAGTTGCTGGGTGGCGAAGTCGGGGTTCAGAGCACGCCGGGCACAGGCTCGACCTTTTTCGTGATCATCCCGCTGGCCATCGCCATGGAGCCCGTCGATGAAGCGTGACATCCGTTTGCTGATCGTCGACGACAACGTCGCCACGCGCTACGCCCTGCGCCGGCGCCTGGAACGCCACGGCTATGAAGTGCTCGAAGCCGGCACCGGCACCGAGGGCCTGGAGCTGATCGACAGCGTGACGATCGACGCGCTGATCCTCGACGTCAATCTGCCGGACATGAGTGGCTTCGACATCGTGCGCAAACTGCGCGCCGAATCCGCCACCGCCCTGCTACCGGTGATTCACGTCTCGGCGGCCTCGATCCAGACCGGCGACATCATTACCGGCCTGGACGCGGGTGCCGATGCCTACCTGATCCACCCGGTGGATCCGGATGTACTGCTCGCGACCTTGCGCACCTTGCTGCGGGTGCGCGAAACCGAAAATGCCCTGCGTGAAAGCGAGGCGCGGTTTCGGGAAATCTTTGTCAATGTCTCGGCGCCCATCGCGGTGCTGGACGCCGAGTTGAAGGTGCACGAATGCAACCATGCCTTCGCGCAGCTGATTCAGAACAACCTGAACCCGGACACCCTGCGCGAGTGCTTTGCCGAGGATCAGGACGTCGTCATCGAGGAACTGCGTCTGCGTCTGGCCTATGGCGAGCGCTGGAAAGGCACCCTGAGCATGCGGGTCCGCGGCGTGACTCGTGAAACCGAGTGGCAGATTTCGCCGTACCGCACGCCGGAACTGAGCCTGGTGTTTGTCGAGGATGTCACTGAACACCGTCACCGCGAACGCTCGCACCTGGCCCGGCTTGACGACGCCACCACCCAGTTGGCCAAAGAAGTCGCCGAGCGAGCGCGAACCGAAGCTCAACTGCTGCAAGTGCAGAAAATGGATGCACTGGGCAAGCTGACCGGGGGCATCGCCCACGACTTCAATAACTTGCTGACCGGCATCATCACCAGCCTGGAACTGATCCAGAAACGAATCGCCGCCTCACGCACGGACAAGGTTCAGTTTTACGCCGAAGCCGCCTTGAACTCGGCCATGAGTGCTGCTTCCCTGACCCATCGCCTGCTCGCCTTCGCGCGCCAACAGCCACTCGATACCCGGCCCGTGGACATCAACGAACACGTGCGCTCCCTTGAAGAATTGCTGGTGCGCACCATCGGCGAGCGCATCGCGCTGAAACTCGAATTGACCTCTAAAGCCGCCATCGCCCTGGTCGACCCCATTCAGCTTGAAAGCGCGATGCTCAACCTGGTGATCAACGCTCGCGATGCCTTGCCCCAGGGCGGCAACATTTGGGTCAGCACCTATGCCGCCTACTCCCATGGTGACCCCAATCTGGCCGATGGTGCGTATGTCGCGTTGTCTGTGCGCGATGACGGTACCGGTATCGAACACAGCGTGATCGACAAGGTGTTCGACCCGTTTTTCACCACCAAGCCGCTGGGCCAGGGCACCGGGCTGGGGTTGTCGACCATCTACGGTTTCGCCCGGCAATCGGGTGGCGATGCACACATCCGCAGCGTCGCCCGGCGCGGCACCGAAGTCACCATCATGCTGCCGGCCAGCTCCGACCCCACCGCCGGCGAAGCCGAGTCAGCCACCGTCGATCATCAGGGTGCCGGCGAACATGTGTTGATCGTCGAGGACACGCCGTCGGTGCGAATGTTCGTGGCCGAAGTGTTGGTGGATGCCGGGTACCGTTGCACGCAGGTGGGCGACATCGAAGGTGCCCTCGAGCGCCTGCAAAACGATGAGTCCATCGACCTGCTGCTGACGGACGTCGGACTGCCGCGCATGAGCGGCCGCGAGCTGGCCGATGTGGCACGGGGCTGGCGCGAAAAGCTGCCGATCCTGTTCATGACCGGTTACGCCGAAACCGCGATCAACCGTCAGGTGTTCCTCGGCGATGGCATGGAAATGCTGATCAAGCCGTTCCAGATCAATGAACTGCTGGACAAGGTTCGACGCACGCTCGACAGCGCCTGAAGATCAAAGATCGCAGCCTTCGGCAGCTCCTACACGGGTTCCGCGTACACCTGTAGGAGCTGCCGAAGGTTCGGGCCGCGTTCGGACGATCTTTTGATTTACCCGAGAGTTCTGGCCAAAAACGGCGCCGTCCGGCTCTTTTTACTCTTGGCGACCTTCTGCGGTGTGCCTGCAATAACAATCTTCCCGCCCTGATCTCCCGCCCCCGGGCCGATGTCGATCACCCAGTCACTCTGCGCCACCACGCGCATTTCATGTTCGACGACGATCACCGTATGCCCCGCCGTCACTAGCGTATTCAACTGTTCGAGCAAGCGATCGACATCCCTTGGGTGCAAACCGGTGGTGGGCTCGTCGAGCACATACAGCGTGGCCCCGCGCTGGTTGCGTTGCAGTTCGGTGGCCAGTTTGATCCGCTGGGCTTCGCCGCCCGACAGCTCGGTCGCCGGCTGGCCGAGGCGCAAGTAGCCCAGGCCGATATCGCGCAGCACCTCCAGCGAGCGGCGAATACCCGGTTGTTCGGCAAACACCGTGACCGCCTCGTCCACCGTCAGTTGCAGCACCTGGGCGATGTTCAACCCTTGCCAGATGATTGCCAGCGTCTCGGGGTTGTAGCGCGCGCCGTGGCAGGTCGAGCACGGTGCATAGACGCTGGGCATGAACAGCAACTCGACGCTGACAAAGCCTTCACCTTCGCACGTCGAGCAACGGCCCTTGGCAACGTTGAAGGAAAACTGGCCCGCGTCGTATCCCTCGGTCTGCGCCTCGGGTGTGGCGGCGTACAGTTTGCGCACGTTGTCGAACAGCCCGGTGTAGGTCGCCAGGTTCGAACGCGGCGTGCGGCCGATGGGTTTCTGATCGACTTGCACCAGGCGCTTGATCGATTCCAGCCCCGCCGTGACCTGACCGCCGCTCATTTGCGGTGCATCGTCCTCAAGGCTCAACCCTTCTGAATCGCTGTCACTGGCTGCGCGCCCGAGATGCGCGCCCACCAGTTCCAGCAACGCCTGACTGACCAGGCTTGATTTACCGGAACCGGAGACGCCGGTCACCGCGGTAAAACAGCCCAGCGGGAATTCGACGCTGAGGTTGTTCAGGTTATTGCGGGTGATGCCTTCCAGCCGCAGCCAATCGGTCGCCTTGCGGCTGGCTTGGGGCTGAGCGACCTGCTCGGCGAACAGATAAGCGCGCGTCTGCGAGTTCGTCACCTGCGCCAACCCTGGCGGCGGTCCGCTGTACAGGACTTGGCCGCCATGCTCGCCGGCCGCCGGGCCCACGTCGATCAGCCAGTCGGCGCGACGCATGGTTTCCAGATCATGCTCGACCACGAACAAGGTGTTGCCAGCAGCCTTCAGACGTTGCAGCGCTTCGAACAATGCTTCGCCATCCGCCGGGTGCAATCCGGCCGACGGTTCATCCAGCACGTAGATCACGCCGAACAACTGCGAACCCAATTGCGTCGCCAGGCGCAGACGCTGCAACTCGCCGGACGACAGCGTCGGCGTGCTGCGTTCCAGCGCCAGGTAACCGAGCCCCAGGTCGGTCAACGTGCTGACCCGTTCCAACAAGTCCTGAGCGATCCGCTGCGCGGCCAGGCGTTTCTCCACTGACAGGTTCGGTGTGTGGCGTACATCCGGCGCGTTAGCGTGACCACTGGCACCGTGGGCCACTCGTTGCTCGCGGGCCTCGCGGGTCTGGTCGTGCGTCAATACCTCACCCGCCTCCTCGGCCTGTTCGAGGTAGCTGTGAGCGGCCACAGGTTTCAAGACTTCGGCCACTTGCAGCAACGGCATCTGCGACAGTTCGCCGATGTCGTAACCGGCAAAGGTCACCGACAACGCCTCGCGCTTGAGCCGTTTGCCGTCGCACAACGGGCACGGGCTGCCGAGCATGAACTGCGAGACGCGCTTCTTCATCAACGCGCTTTGGGAATGGCTGAAGGTGTGCAGGATGTAGCGCCGGGCGCCGGTGAACGTGCCTTGGTAACTCGGTTCCATTTTGCGTTTGAGCGCGACTCTGGTTTCTTCGGGGGTGAGCCCGGCATACACCGGCACCGTGGGTGTTTCTTCGGTGAAGAGAATCCAGTCGCGCAGTTTTTTCGGCAGATCACGCCAGGGTTTGTCGACGTCGTAACCCATGGTCACCAGGATGTCGCGCAGGTTCTGTCCCTGCCAAGCGGTGGGCCAGGAGGCGACCGCCCGCTGGCGAATGGTCAGGCTCGGGTCCGGGACCATCAACGCTTCGGTGACTTCATACACCCGCCCCAACCCATGACATTCGGCGCACGCGCCCTGGGGCGTGTTGGGCGAAAAATCTTCGGCATACAGCATTGGCTGCCCCGGCGGATAACTGCCGGCCCGGGAGTACAGCATGCGGATCAGGCTCGACAACGTCGTCACGCTGCCCACCGAAGAACGAGTGCTCGGCGTACCTCGTTGTTGTTGCAAGGCCACCGCTGGCGGCAAGCCTTCGATGGAGTCGACGTCCGGCACGCCGACCTGATCGATCAGACGCCGCGCATAAGGCGCCACGGATTCGAAATAGCGGCGTTGCGCTTCGGCATAGAGGGTCGAGAACGCCAGCGACGATTTCCCCGAACCGGACACGCCAGTGAACACCACCAGGGCATCCCGGGGGATGTCGACATCGACGTTTTTGAGATTATGTTCCCGGGCGCCGCGCACCCTGACTATGCCGGAAGGAGGATTGGAGGTGCGCTTGGATGTCATGAGCGGCCTTAAAGGAATGATGTGGATGAACGCAATACAAATGTAGGAGCTGCCGCAGGCTGCGATCTTTTGATCTTGATCCTGGCAATGTCAAGACCGCCATAAGATCAAAAGATCGCAGCCTGCGGCAGCTCCTACAGGGGTCTGTGTTCAGCCATTGAGGACAGTGCGCACCATTTGGGTGAGCGCCTCGGGACCATAAGGTTTGCTCAGCAAATAAGTATCAGGGCTGAGCTGGTGATTGCGCGAAATAATGTCACGGGTGTGGCCCGAGGTGAACAGCACGGCCACCGGCGGCGTCTGCACCTTGGCCCAGGCGGCCAGGTCCGAGCTTTTGATCAGGCCGGGCATGACCACGTCGGTGAAAATCAGGTCGACCACGGCGCCCTCCAGCAGCATCTGCATCGCGACGTCACCGTTGGCCGCCGTCAGCACTTGATAACCTTCTTCGCTCAGCAACTCTACCGCTGAGCTGCGCACCGCCTCGTTGTCCTCGACCACCAGAATGGTTTCGTGTCCGCCTCGCTGTTGCGGGTCATGACGTGTCGTTTCGTTGAGCATCGGGCGCAGGCTGCGAGGGAAATACAGCTGCACCCGAGTGCCCTGCCCGACCACGCTGGAAATCTCGATATGCCCGCCACTCTGCTTGACGAAACCGAACACCATGCTCAGGCCCAGCCCCGTGCCCTGGCCATCGGCCTTGGTGGTAAAAAACGGTTCGAAAGCCTGTGCAAGTACCTGCGGCGACATGCCGATACCCCTGTCAGCCACCGCTACGCAGACATAGTCGCCGGCGACGATGCCCTTGCCTGCACAAAACTTGCTATCAAGGGCAATGTTCTCGGCGCTCAGGTCAATGGTCCCCTCGCCGTTCATGGCGTCACGGGCATTGATCGCCAGATTGAGGACGGCGTTTTCCAGTTGATTGCGGTCCACGTAGACGAGCCAAAGGGCTTCAGTCGCGGTGACATTGATCTGGATGGTTTCCCCCAGCGCCCGCTGCAACAATTCCCCGAGCCCATCGAAGACCTGGCGCAGGTCGCAGACCGCTGGCGACAAGGGCTGACGACGGGCGAACGCAAGTAGTTGCGAAGACAGTTTGGCGCCACGTTCGACCGCGGCAATCGAAGCACTGACCCGGCGCTGCACATTGGCGTTGTCCGGTTCATGCCGCGCCAGCAAGTGCAGGTTACCGGCGATCACCTGCAACAGGTTATTGAAGTCATGGGCCACGCCGCCGGTGAGACCGCCGATGGCTTCGAGTTTCTGCGATTGACGCAGTTGTTCTTCAGCGGCCAGCCGCGCTTCGACTTCGTCGGCAACCCGTTGCTCCAGGTTGCGGGTGAACTTGAGCAGGGATTCTTCGGCGGTCTTGCGTTCGTGGATGTCGATCAACACCCCGGGGAAACGGAACGGTTCGCCCTGCTCATTGAACTCGCAGCCACCACTCGCCTGCACCCACAGATAACTGCCATCCGGACGCAGGACCCGATACTCGGCGTTAAAGGGTTCGCCGGTTTCCACTGATTGATTGATCTGCTCCTGCACCCAGCTGCGGTCATCGGGATGGATCCGTGCTTCGGCGATGTCCGTTGGCAGGTCGGCCAGGTTTTGCTCCGGCGGGTAGGAAAAGGTGCGGGCGAAACGCTCGTCACCGGAGAGCGCATTGCCCTTGATGTCCCAGACGAACGAGCCGAGCAAAGCCCCGGCATTGAGCGCCAGGCGCACTCGTTCGTTATCGGCGTGATAGGCGTCCTCGGCGGCCTGACGACGGCGTTCGGAAATCACATGCTCGGTGGTTTCGACCACCATCGCCATGACCCCGGCCGGTTTCCCGTCATCATCAGCCACCGGGCTGTAATAGAGGTCCAGCCAGACGTCTTCGGGTATCCCGTCGCGCAGCAACTCCAGGACTTTGTTGCGATAGGACAAGGTGCCGCCGGCCAGGCAGGTATCGACCACATGCCGATTGAAGTCGGCGACTTCCGGCCAACCCAGCTCCACCGGGGAGCCCAACAGGTAAGGATGGCGGCCACCGGCAAACGTCGAGTACGCATCGTTATAGATCATGTAACCCGGTCGACCCCACAGCATCACCATCGGCAGTGGCGACGCGAGCATCAACTGCACCGCGCTGCACAGGCTTCTGGGCCAGGTGTCCATGTTCCCAAGCTCAGTCAGGCTCCAGTCGAACGCGCGGATGCGCCCGGCCATTTCACCGTTCCAGCCTGCACACCCATGGCTATCGTCTAGAAACTGCATCGACTGACTCTATATCCCTGTAGATGACTGGCTTAAGGGATCACAACGCCATGAGGACGGTGCGTGCCCGTTTGTTTCGAGCATCGCGGTCGCCAATGGTTTCATAGAGGTTAGCTGATTCGCTAAACCTCTGTGACAGCGGGGCTTTTGTGGCGAGGGAGCATGCTCCCGTTGGGGTACGAAGCATCTACCCTGTAGGAGCTGCCGCAGGCTGCGATCTTTTGACTTTGCTTTTTTAAGGCAAGATCAAAAGATCGCAGCCTGCGGCAGCTCCTACAAGGGAATCGGCGCAGAACACTAAACCTCGATCAGGTGCTTGAGCGGGTGGTAGCCGGTTTTCAGCGTGGCGGCGACGTCGAGAATGGCCTTCTCGATGCCATTCAAATGCATGCAGGTCAGTTCGATCGCGGCGCTCTGGTTGCCGGCTTCGATGTACTCGATCAGCCGCAGGTGTTCATCGTCGCGGCAAGCTTCGTGACTGTCGTCATCCAGCGCGGCGGCGTACAGCGAGGCGCGGGAAATCAGCTTGCGGAACCAGTCCAGCAACACCGGGTTGTTCAGGCTTTGCGCGAGCTTGATGTGGAACTCGCCGAGCAAATGAATCAGCCTTTCATGGTCGCCACTGCGGTGCGCTTCATCCTCCAGTAACAGGTGATCACGCAGGTCCTGGGTCACGGCAGTATCACGACGACGACAGAGCTCAGTGACGATGCCGATCTCGATCAGGCGCCTCGTTTCAAACAGCGAGCGGATCTCCTCATCACTGGGCAACGACACCGACGCCCCTTTGTTGGGCTCGGTGGTGACCAGGCCATCGGCCTCCAACTGTTTGAGCGCGGCACGAACCGACGTCCGGCTGACATTAAAAAGTTCGGCCAATGACGCTTCGCCGAGCTTCATCCCGGGACGCAATGAACGTTTGCTGATCGCCTCGTAAACCCCTTGGTAGACGCGGTCGACCGTGGTCTCGAGTTTTTTCTCGGTCATCTGAACACTCCTTTAGCGCTAAGCAACCAGCCCCTGCCGACGATCAGCCCTTTCAAAAGGGGGTTGCACGAGCAGATTAATCCGGTTATTTCTAGATTGCATCCAGATATTGCATACAATAATTAGAGGAATGCACCAATATGGGTCATCCAACAGCGATTGAAGTGCGTAACGTCTCCAAGCGGTATTCCGACGATCCGGGGCTGGCTCCAGCCCTCGACAACGTTTCAGTCGACATTGCCGACAACGAATTCTTCACCCTGCTCGGCCCTTCCGGCTGCGGCAAGACCACCCTGCTGCGCACCATCGCCGGCTTCGAACAGGTCAGCGAGGGCGAGATTCGTCTGGCGGGCGAACCGGTCAATGATTTGCCACCGTTCAAGCGCCGGGTCAACACCGTATTCCAGAGCTACGCGCTGTTTCCGCACATGAGCGTCGCGCAGAATATCGCCTTCGGCCTCGAGATGCAGGGTCTTGATCGCAAGCTCATCCCGCAACGGGTCGATGAAATGCTGTCGCTGGTGCAAATGCAACACCTGGCCCAGCGCAAACCGGCCGAGTTGTCCGGCGGCCAGCAGCAGCGCGTGGCCCTGGCCCGGGCCTTGGCGCCGAAACCCAAAGTGCTGTTGCTTGACGAACCGCTGTCGGCGCTGGACTTGAAGCTGCGCAAGGAAATGCAGGTCGAACTCAAGCGCGTACAGAAGGAAGCCGGGATCACCTTCATTTTCGTCACCCACGATCAGGAAGAAGCACTGACCCTGTCCGACCGTATCGCCGTGATGTCGGCCGGCAAGATCCTGCAAATCGGCACACCGAACGATATCTACGAACGGCCGCAGCACCAATTCGTTGCGCAGTTCATCGGCGACATCAACTTCCTCCCCGGCCACCTCAAGCGCGGCCAGCAGAACGAAAAACTGTTCGTGCCGAGCGGCATGCCGGTGGAGATCCCTTGCCCGGCTCAAGGCTTCGACGGCACCAAAGTGCAACTGGCGTTCCGCCCGGAACGCTCGCAATTGGTCGACCCGGCGCAACCGCATCACCTGCGTGGCGTGATTGAAGCGGTGTTGTATGTCGGCACCGCGACCCTTTACCAGTGCCGGTTGAACAACGACATCAAGGTCATGTTGCGCGAGAACAACGAAGGCCTGAACCGCGGCCGGGTGGTCGGCGATCGCGTTGCGGTCAACCTGCCGCCCCACGCCTGCCTGTTGATGGAGGCCTGAGATGAGCGTCAGCAGCACTTCTCCCGCCCTCAACCGCGCGCTGTTGCTCAGCCCGGTGGTTCTGACTTTGCTGGCGCTGATCGCCATTCCGCTCGGTATCATGGGCTACATCAGCCTGTTGCCGCGCAACGTGTATGGCGGCGTCGACTGGCAGGCCAATTGGCAATTGCAAAGCTACGTGCAGCTGTTTTTCCAGGAAGGTTTCGACGGTGAACTGGAGCTGAACTGGGTCTACGCCCAGGCGCTGTTGCGCTCGGTGTTCCAGGCCGGTGGCACCACGTTGCTGTGTTTCCTGTTCGGCTTCCCGGTGGCCTTGTGGATGTCGAGCCTGACACCGCAGCGGCGCAACCTCATGGTGTTGCTGATCACCATTCCGTTCTGGACCAACCTGCTGATTCGCAACTACGCCTGGCTAATCATCCTGCGCGAGCATGGCTGGGTTGCGCAGAGCCTCAACGCGCTGTTCCCCCAGGCCGGTGGCATCACCCTGCTCTACAACGACTTCGCGGTCAGCGTCGGGCTGGTCTACAGCTTCCTGCCGTTCATGATTTTGCCGATCTATTCGACCCTGGAAAAACTCGACTGGCGTCTGGTGGAAGCGGCTTACGACCTCGGCGCCAATCGCTGGCACGCGCTGAAGCGGATCATCCTGCCGCTGTCGATGCCCGGCGTGATTGCCGGTGCATTGCTGGTGTTTGTGCCGAGTCTCGGTGCCTTCATCACCCCGGCGATTCTCGGCGGCGGCAAGACGCTGATGATCGGCAACCTGATTCAGCAACAGTTCGGCACCGCGCGTAACTGGCCGCTGGGCAGTTCTCTGTCGTTCCTGTTGCTGGGGATTCTGCTGCTGTCCCTGGTGCTTTACGCCCTCTACAGCCGCAGCGCCGCCAAAACTCTACGTCGGGGAGCCACCGCATGATCGCCCTGCACCTGAAAAAACTGCCGATGACCCGCGAAGTCAGCCTGCTGATCCTGGCCTATCTGTACGTGCCGATATTCGTGCTGATCGCCTACAGCTTCAACGCCAACCGTTCGGCCACGGTGTGGACCGAGTTCTCCTTTGCCTGGTACGGAAGGATTCTGGCCAACCCGTCGATCCAGACCGCCGCGCTGAACTCGATCATCGTCGCCGGCATCGCCACGGTCTGCGCCACGGCCATTGCCTTGCTCGCTGCATTGGCGACTTACCGGCCGTTCTATGGACAGAAGATGGTCGAGGGCGGGATCAACCTGCCGCTGATCCTGCCGGAGATCGTCACCGCCGTCGCCACGCTGCTGCTGTTCATGGCCCTGGGGATCAAGCTCGGTTTGCTGACGGTGATCGTCGCGCACATTGGCTTCTGCATTCCTTTCGCCTACCTGCCGATCCGTGCGCGGCTCAATGACCTGGACAAGAGCTTGCTGGAGGCGGCGAACGATTTGTACGCCAACCCGTGGCAAGTGTTTCGTCGAGTGACGCTGCCGCTGCTGTGGCCGGCGGTGTTGTCTGGTTCGGTGTTGGCGTTCGTGGTCAGCCTCGACGATTTCATCATGACCTTCTTCGTTGCCGGCCCCGGTTCGACGACGTTGCCGGTGTACATCTTCTCGGCGATCAAGTCCGGCGTAACGCCAGAAATCAACGCGATCTCGACCCTGATGCTGGTGATTTCCATCGTGCTGGTGGTGCTGGCCTTCTGGCTGGGACAGCGCGGCAAAAAACTATGAGCCCTTTCCTTCGCGGTACTTTCGGAGCGTAAAACAATGATCTTGAAAAGCATGCGTTACGGCGTCGCCGGTCTGGCCCTCAGTTGCTTCAGCGTTTTCACCGCGCAGGCCGCCGAACCCAAGGAATTGTTCTTCTACAACTGGACCGATTACTACCCGGTTGAATTGCTGGCCAAGTTCGAAAAGGAGACCGGGATCAAGGTCACCATGGACGGCTACGACAGTAACGAAACCCTGCTGGCCAAGTTGCAGGCCGGCGGCGCGGCGTATGACGTGATCGTGCCGTCGCAATCGATCATGCGCACGTTGATCAACCAGAACCTGCTGCTGCAAATCGACGCGTCGACCCTGCCCAACTTCCAGTACGTCAAACCGGCCTTCCGCGACCCGGGTTTCGACCCGGGCCGCAAGTTCTCCGCCCCGTACCTCTGGGGCACCACCGGGTTTTCCTATGACAGCGCGCGGGTGCCCGGCGGCAAACTCGATGACTCTTGGAAAGAGTTCTTCGAACCGCGCAAGGAACTCGAAGGCCAACTCGCCGCGCTCGACACCTCCAGCAGTGTGATCAACGCGGCCAGCCATTACCTGAACGTCGACGAATGCAGCGAAAACCCGCAGGACGCCAAGCGCATTCTGGAGCTGCTGCAAAAACAGAAACCGCACTTGAAGATGTACAGCTCGGACAACACCGTCGACCGCATGGCCTCCGGTGAAGTGATCATGATGCAGAACTGGAACGGCTCCACCGCCCGCGCCACGTTGCAAAAAAGGACCATCAAGTACGTGTACCCGCGCGAAGGCCTGGCCATGTTCCAGGACAACTTCGCCGTACCGAAAAGCGCCCCGCACCCTGGCAACGCGAAGATCTTTATCGACTGGATGATGAAGCCGGAAAACGCCGCCGCCGTGTCCAACGCCATCGCCTACGACAACGGTATCCAGAGCGACAAGCTGATCGACGCCAAATGGCGGGTGATGGACGCGATCAACATGCCCGATGAGTTCGCCTCGCGCCTGCGCCCGGAGAAAGAGTGCAGCAACAAGGCGCGTGAGCTGCAGGACCGGATCTGGTCGAAGCTCAAGGGTTGATTGGCTGGCTTTAAACCGAGGCGCGGCTATCGCGAGCAAGCTCGCTCCCACAGGGTTTGTGTTGGAACAAAGATAGTTTTCCAACCGAGAACCCTGTGGGAGCCGAGCTTGCTCGCGATGAGGCCCGCCCAAACACCACAAAATTTGAGGCTTGATATGACCCAACCCCGCTGGCTGCGCAACGTGCGGCCCTACGGTTCAACCGCCGAAGACCTGCTGATCGAAAACGGCCTGTTCAAAGATCGACGCCCCGCCTCCACCGCTCCATTGACCACCACCGACATCGACGGCCTAAACCAGCTCCTCACCCCTGCCCTGGTGGAAAGCCACGTTCACCTGGACAAAACCCTCTGGGGTGAACCCTGGCGCCCGAACAGCGCCGGCCCGACGCTCAAGGACTACATCGCCAACGAGCGCCGCGTGCTGCGTGAAGTCCAGGCACCGATTGCCCAACGCGCCGGCGCCCTGCTGGAAAACTGCATCGCCCGTGGCTCGCTGACGATGCGTTGTCACGTCGACATCGACCCGGAATTCGGCCTGCGCCACGTCGAGGCCATGCAACAGCTGCGCGAAAGCTACCGCGACCTGATCGATCTGCAACTGGTGGTGTTCCCGCAAACCGGCCTGATCAGCTGCCCTGGCACCGCCGAACTGATGCGCGAAGCCATGGCCCTGGGCGTGGAAAATGTCGGCGGCCTCGACCCGTGCGGCATCGACAACAACCCCATCGCCCAGCTCGACTTCGTCTTTAAGCTGGCCTGTGAATTCGAGCGTGGCGTCGACATTCACCTGCACGACAAGGGCGAACTGGGCCTGTGGCAGATCGCGCTGATCGCCGACTACACCGAGCGCTTCGGGTGTCAGGGTCGGGTGATGATCAGTCATGCGTACTGCCTGGGTATGTTGCCGTGGAGCCAGGTCAAACCGGTGGCCGAGCGTTTGGCGGCGCTGGGCATTTCACTGATGAGTTCGGCGCCGGCCGATTGTGCGGTGCCGCCGTTCCTCGCACTACGCGAGGCCGGGGTGAATGTCTGCCTGGGTTCGGACGGCATTCGCGATGCCTGGTCGCCCATGGGCAACGGCGACATGCTGGAACGGGCGATGCTGCTGGCCTTTCGTTTCGACTTGAACAAAGACGATGAACTGGCGGCGGCGTTCGAAGCCGCGACGGTGAATGGCGCTCGGGCGTTGGGTTGTGAAGGTTATGGGGTGGAGATCGGTGCGCCAGCGAACTTTTTGCTGATGCCGGTACAGACGCTGGGTGAGGCGGTGGTGTCGCGACCGGTGCGGCAGGTTTATCGCGGCGGTGAGTTGATCGCCACAGCTGGCAAACTTTTGGACAGTCGCTTGTGAAGCGCATTGGCCTCAAGGGCAGCTGCGTCGTTGGTTTCGACGGCACGCAACACGTGCTGTGGCGCGACGGCGAAGTGGTGTTCGAAGGTTCGCGCATCGTGTTTGTCGGGCGTGACTATCCGGGGCCGGTGGATCAGTGGATTGATTACGGCAACGCGTTGATCGGTCCGGGCTTCATCGATCTGGATGCGCTCGGGGATCTTGATTCGACGGTGCTGACGCTGGACAACGGAGATGAGCGCGACATGGGCCGGATGTGGTCCGAGGACTACCTGGCAAGCGGTCCGCGAGAGAGTTACAGCCCCGATGAAGAAGTCTTCAAATACCGCTACGCCTTCACTCAACTGATCCGCAACGGCATCACCACCGCCATGCCGATCACCTCGATGTATTACCGCGAGTGGGCCGAGACTTACGACGAGTTTTCTGCAGTGGCCGGTGTGGCTGCCGAGTTGGGGCTGCGGACTTACCTCGGCCCCTGCTACATGAGCGGCATGAGTTACTGGCGCGCCGATGGAAGCCTCGGGCATCACTGGGATGAAGCGCGAGGCATAGCCGGGCTCGATGCGGCTGTGCGGTTTTTCCATGATTTCGACGGTGCTCATGGGGGTTTGATTCGCGGCGCGCTGCTGCCGGACCGTATCCAGACGTGCACTCCGGAGCTGCTGCAACGTACTGCCGCGCTGAGTCGGGAACTGAACGCGCCGATGCGTTTGCATTGCTGCCAGGGGCTCGGTGAGGTGGCGATGGTCGAGCAACTGCGCGGCGTGTCACCCCTGACCTGGTTGCAGCAACTGGACCTGCTGACCCCGCGCAGTCTGCTGCCCCACGGCCTCTACACCTCAGGCGATGATGATCTGCAACGCGTGGTGGATGGCGGCGCGAGTCTGGTGCATTGCCCGGTGGTGTTTGCCCGTGACGGCGAGGCGCTGAACACCTTCGGTCGTTATCGCGCCAAGGGGATCAACTTCGCCTTGGGCACCGACACCTGGCCGGCGGATTTGCTGGAAAACATGCGCCAGGGTCTGAACATCGCGCGATTGATGGAGGGCGGTGCCTCATTGACCAGCACGCTGGACTTTTACAACGCGGCCACGCTCGGCGGCGCCAAGGCCTTGGGCCGCGACGATCTGGGCCGCTTGGCACCGGGCGCCAAGGCCGACATCACGGTGTTCAGCCTTCGCGGCCTGCATTTGGGGCCCCTGTTCGACCCACTGAAAAACCTGGTATTGGCCGGGCGCGGTGACGACTGCATCGCCAGCTACATCGACGGCCGCTGCGTGATGCAGGACGGTCAGGTTCAAGGCGTCGACTACCCCGCCCTGCAACGCCAGGCCCAACAACAATTCGAAAAACTGATGCGCAGCCACAGCGACCGGGCCTTTGGCCAACCGGACTGGAAAGGCCTGTTCAAACCGGCCATCCCGTTCGCTGACGACTACAGCGCACACGCGCCGCTGAGCGCGATTGATCCACTTCTTTAGAGAATTCTGCCCATGCAAAGCTTCGACTTCAGCCAATTGAGCCCGCGAGACAAATACAAGATTCTGATCGGCAGCGTGGTGCCACGGCCGATTGCCCTGGTCACCACCATCGACGGCGAAGGCCGGATCAACGCCGCGCCCTTCAGCTTCTTCAACGCCCTCTCGGCCGACCCGCCGATCCTCGCGTTGGGCGTGGAAAACTACGGCGACCAAAGCCCCAAGGACACCACGCGCAATATCCAGCTCAACCAGGAATTCACCGTAAACATCGTCAGCGATGCCCTGGTGGAAGCCATGAACGTCTGCGCCGTGCCGTTCGCCCCCGGTTTCGACGAGCTGACGGCCGCCGGCCTCACTGCCATTCCCGGCACCACGGTCAAATGCCCACGAATCGGCGAAGCCCCGGTGGCATTGGAGTGTCGGCGGATGATGGCGCTGTCCATCGGGCAGTCCCGGGAGATTATCTTTGGCGAAGTGTTGATGGCGCATGTGCGGGATGAATTGATCGACCCGAAAACCCTGTATATCGATCAGCTCGGGCTCGATGCGATTGGCCGGATGGGTGGGCATGGGTATGCGCGCACGCGGGATTATTTCGATTTGCCGACACGGTCGTTGCAGGCGTGGACGGAGGCGCCGGGGGGTGGCGAAAGGTTTTGGCCTGTCACCAAGTAATCAGCTGCCACCTATAACCTGTGGCAAGTGAGTTTTTGTGGCGAGGGGATTTATCCCCGTTGGGCTGCGCAGCAGCCCCAAAACCAGCTACCGCAATAGTTTCAGAAAAACTGCATTCACCGGTTTTTACGACGGCTTCGCCGCCGAACGGGGCGGTGCGACGTTTCGCTAAATCCCCTCGCCACAAAAATCCCCTCACCACATGAGCTCCCTCGCCACAGGTCAACGGAAATCCCGGCTGCGTACGCTGATGCCGTCGAGCAATGGGCTCAGGTCACTCAACCGTCCGGCAATCAAATGCCGCACTTCGCCTTCCTTTTCCCAGCGCCCGTCGACCTTGAGCAATTGCGAGCCGACCAACACCTGGCGCTGCCGGTCGGCCAGGTCGCGCCAGACAATGACGTTGACGTTGCCGAACTCATCTTCAAGGGTGACAAAGGTCACGCCACTGGCGGTGCCCGGGCGTTGTCGACCGGTCACCAGCCCGGCGACGCTGACCGGTCGTCCATGCTCGACCTCCAGCAGTTCCTTCGAACTGCGGCAGCGCCGGGCTTTCAATTCACCCCGCAACAACGCCAGCGGATGCGGACCGAGGGTGGTGCCGACGCTGTTGTAATCGGCTAGCAGGTCCTCGCCGACGGTGGGTTTGGGCAACGACACCGCGCCCTCCTCCTGACTTGGCTGACCGGCAAACAAGCCGAGCTGTTTTTGCACCCCCGCCACTTCCCAGCGCGCCCGATGACGGTCGCCGGCCAGTCCACGCAGCGCACCGGCATCGGCCAGTTGCTCCTGGGCGCGGGCATCGAGTCGCGCCCGTTCGCCGAGGTCGGCAATGTCGATAAACGCCCCCTTCGGCCGTGCGGCTTCGATGCGCCGGGCATCGTCCTCGCGAAAGCCCTTGATCATCCGCAATCCCATGCGAATCGCCGGTTGGGCACCGGTGATCGGTTCGAGGCTGCAATCCCAATCGCTGGCGCGCACGTCCACCGGGCGAATCTGCAAATGATGCCGGCGCGCGTCCTGCAGAATCTGGTCCGGGCTGTAGAAACCCATGGGCCAGCTATTGATCAGCGCACAGGCGAAGGCCGCCGGCTCGTGGCATTTCAACCAGCAACTGGCGTAGGTCAGCAAGGCGAAACTGGCGGCGTGGGACTCGGGAAAACCATAACTGCCGAAGCCTTTGATCTGCTCGAAGATCTGCGCGGCAAACTCGGCCGTGTAGCCGTTTTTCTTCATCCCGGCGGCCAGGCGATCCTTGTGCGGTTCCAGTCCGCCGTGACGTTTCCAGGCAGCCATGGAGCGGCGCAACTGATCAGCCTCGCCGGGGCTGTAGTCGGCGGCGACAATCGCAATCTGCATCACCTGTTCCTGGAACAGCGGCACGCCCAGCGTGCGCTTGAGCACGACTTCCAGTGCCGGCGACGGATAGATCTCCGGTTCTTCCTTGTTTCGGCGTCGCAGGTACGGATGCACCATCCCGCCCTGAATCGGCCCCGGACGGACGATCGCCACCTCGATCACCAGGTCATAGAAGGTCCGGGGTTTGAGCCTCGGCAGCATCGACATCTGCGCCCGGGACTCGATCTGAAACACGCCAATGGTGTCCGCACGGCCGATCATGTCGTAGGTTTGCGAGTCTTCGGACGGGATCGTCGCCAGACTCAGGTCCCGATGGCGATGACGGCGCAACAGATCGAAACAGCGGCGGATCGCACTGAGCATGCCCAACGCCAGGATATCCACCTTGAGCAGCCCGACGGCATCGAGGTCGTCCTTGTCCCACTGGATGATGGTGCGCTCGGCCATGGCGGCGTTTTCCACCGGGACCAGGCTGTCCAGAGGCTGCTCGGAAATCACGAAACCGCCGGGGTGCTGGGACAGGTGTCGGGGAAAACCGATCAGCTGCCCCGTCAGGCTCAGCACCCGGTGCAGCACCGGGCTCTCGGGATCGAACCCGCCTTCAAGCAGGCGCTCCACGGGCGGTGTTTCATCACTCCAGTGGCCACAGCAATCGGCCAGGGCGTTGATCTGATCCGGCGGCAAACCCAAGGCCTTGGCCACATCACGCACCGCGCCGGCCGCGTGATAGGTGCTGACCACCGCCGTCAACGCTGCGCGGGTCCGGCCATAACGCTGGAACACGTACTGCAGGACTTCTTCGCGGCGTTCGTGTTCGAAATCGACGTCGATGTCCGGCGGTTCGTTGCGCTCTTTGGAGAGAAAGCGCTCGAACAACAGCGTGGTGCGATCCGGATCGATTTCCGTGATGCCCAAGGCAAAGCACACCGCCGAGTTGGCCGCCGAACCACGGCCCTGACACAGGATTTTTTGCTCACGGGCGAAACGCACAATGTCGTGAACCGTCAGGAAATAGCTTTCGTAGCCCAGCTCGGCGATCAGCTCCAGTTCCTTGTCGATCTGCGTCAGCACCTGGGCCTGCGGGCCTTTTGGCCAGCGCCACGCGATGCCCTCTTCGGTCAGATGCCGCAGCCAGGACGTGGCTGTCTGGCCTTCTGGTACCAACTCCCGGGGATACTGATAACGCAACTGCCCGAGATCAAAAGTGCAGCGCCGGGCGATGGTCAGCGTTTCGTCGAGCAGTGTTTGCGGATAGATCGATTGCAGAGCCTCGAGACTGCGCACATGCCGCTCGCCATTGGGATGAAGACGCAACCCGGCCTCCGCCACCGGCAGGTGATGACGGATCGCGGTCATGGTGTCCTGCAAGGCGCGCCGCCCACGGGCGTGCATGTGCACATCACCGCTGGCCACTGCCGGGATTCGCAGCTCCCTCGCCAAGGCCAGCAGCGCGCCCAGTCGCCGGGTATCGTCCTGGCCGCGATGCAGCTGGACGGTCAGCCACAGGCAATCGACGAAGGTCTGTTTCAGCCAGTGGCCCTGTTCGAAGTCATCGACGGCGTCCGGCACCCATAACGCCAACAGCCCCGGCAAGGGCTCACTGAAGTCTTCCCGCAGCACTTGATACTGGCCTTTCTGCGTGCGGCGCCGCGCTCGGGTAATCAGTCGACACAGGGTCTGGTAACCCTCGAGGTTTTCCACCAGCAACACCAGTTTCGGACCGTTCTCGATGCGCACTTCGCTGCCGATAATCAGCGGTAGCTCCACGGATTTGGCCGCTTGCCAGGCGCGGACGATACCGGCCAGGGTGCATTCATCGGTGATCGCCAAGGCCTGATAGCCCTGTTTTTTCGCCCGCTGAAAGAGCTCGAGGGCACTGGAAGCACCGCGCTGAAAACTGAAGTTCGACAGGCAGTGCAGCTCGGCATAGTCGACGCTCATGCGAACCAGCCTTGCAGCCACAACGGGCCGTCCTCACCGACCGCGCGATAGGCCCAGCCCTGCTGGCCGGTACGGGTTTCGATCAGGAAGTAATCGCGGCGCACATCGGCGCCGTCCCACCAACCGGACTCGATGCGTTCCGGCCCCATCAGGATGCGCGTCGAACCTTCGTGCACCGCCAGCGGCTCAGTCAGCAGCCAACCCGGACGTTGCACCGCAGGCAGCCCTGCACAGCGCTGACTGTCGGCACTGGCCTGCCACGCGCATTCCGGCCGGTGATCGCCCTGGAACCGCAAGCCCTGCACCGCGTCATCCCCCAACCGCGCGCGCAAGCGTTCGCGCAGTTGCTCCCAGGGCAAGGACTGCTGCGGGCGATCGTCGAACAGCTCCTGATACTGGGGAACGAAGGCCGGCAAGTCTTCGGCGCGCAGGCGAAAACCGCGCACCGGGGCCTCGACCTGGACGTGCTCCAATCGGCCCCGGGCCAGTTCAAAGAGCATCGCCGGATCACGTTCGGCGCTGAGCAGGCCGACCTTGATGACGGTGTCCGGCAACCCGGCGTGTTCCAGGTGCAGGTCGAAACGCTGCACGCCGCTGTCCCGACCGCAAAGAAACGCCGACAGGTCGCCGGTCAGTCGGCGTAACGGAAACAGCAGCGCCTGATGGGACTGCACGTCGAAGTTGAGCTCGATGCGCACATCGAACCGGTCCGGCGGCAAGTAGAACGCCAGCGCCAGCCGCCGTAACCCGAGCAAGGCGTCCAGATGCTTGAGCACCTGGGCCTCGAAACGCCGGGCCAGACTATGGCGAGGCAACGCCTGAACCTGACTCAAGGTGCGCAACCCCATGCGCGACAACGCGGTGGCAACGCTGGTTTCCAGCCCGATCCGGTCGATGGGCAGCTGCCCAAGATGATGTTGCAAGGCTTGGTCGTCGGGCACCACCAGACCGTCATAAGCGTTGGCCAGCACCCGTGCGGCCACCGGGTTGGGCGCGGCAACAATCCGATGGCGAAACCCCAACTCGCCGAGTTCGGTCCGCAACCTCGCCTCGAATTGCGGCCAGGCGCCGAACAATCCCAGGCTGGACTCGATTTCAAACACCACCGCACGCGGGTAATGCACGCTGACTTGTGAACTGAATCGATAAGCCCAGGCGGCCAGAAACTGCTGCCAGTGCTCGATCTCGGCCGCGTCGTATTCAGCCGTGACAAACCCTTTGCTCAAGGCCTGGGCGGCGGTCATCGACTGGCCCGGACGCAAGCCCAGCGCCCGGGCCGAAGCATTAACCGCTTGCAACACCCGACGCTGGGCCGGTCCGGTCAGCAGCGCCAGCGGCTCATCAGGATCGGCGCGCTGACGCAGTACCGCGTCCAGCGCCAATTGCGGGAAGAGAATACAGACCCAGCGCATGGCAACCTCAATGTCCCACAGGGAAGGCAATCGGTGTCGAACGCGCCAACCCACCCCGGCACTTGAGCACGCGCAATTGCGCAGGCCTGGCATCGATGGCGATGCGCAGCGCTGCTGGCGAAGGGTTGATCGCCTCATTGATCGAGCGGTAGGCAAACGCCAGGGTCGAGCCGGTTTCCGCCGCCACCTGCAAGCGCCGCAACGCCCGGTCATCGGCCTTGTGCGGCCAGCACAGCACTGCGCCGCAACTGCCCGAACGCAGGCATTGTTCCGCTGCCCACAAGGCATCGCGCTCGCTGGCCTGGATGATCGACAACTGACGCAGATCGACCCCGGCGTTCTGCCAGGCCTGGGGATAGGGCACGTAAGGCGGCGCCACCAGCACGATGCGCTCGCCCGCAGCCGACAACCGCGCCAGCGCCGGCCACACCAGTTGCAGCTCACCGACACCCTGCCCGGCCAAAAGGATTTCGGTCAGCGCCGCTTCCGGCCAACCACCCGTAGGCAACGCCGCATCCAGCGCGGCATGCCCGGTGGGTTGCGGGCTGACGGCCGGTGGCGCAGGCCGGCCCTTCCAGACCTGGCCGCCATTGAACAGCGTATCCAGCGCAACGACGGCGCCCATCACCCTTGCCTCACCAGACCGCAGAACACCCCTTCGATGGCCAGGTCCTGATTGGCTTCGACGATGATCGGCTGGTAGGCCGGATTGCGTGGCAGCAATCGGACAATCTCACCGACCCGCTCGAAACGTTTGATGGTGACTTCGCCGTCGAGCCGTGCGACGACGATCTGGCCGTTGACCGCCTCGGGATTGCGGTGCACGCCCACCAGGTCGCCGTCGAGAATGCCATCCTCGATCATCGAGTCGCCCTGGACCCGCAGCATGTAATCCGGCACCCGCGAGAAGATCGACGGGTCGAGCAGCAAGCGGCTGTGAACCTCGGCATCGGCACCGATCGGCGCACCCGCCGCCACCCGCCCAAGTACCGGAATGTCCAGCAACTCGGGCCGCGCCGGTTGCCCGAGCAAACGAATGCCCCGGGCCTGATGCGCATTGACCTCGATAAAACCGGCCTCGGTCAGCGCCAGCACATGCTTGCGCGCCACGCTACGGGAGGCGAAACCGAACGCCTCACTGATTTCAGCGAGGCTCGGGGACTGACCGTGTTCCGCAATTCGATCGCGGATAAAGGTCAGGATGGCGGTACGGCGGGGAGTTAAAGTCGTCATGGAGTACATTTGTACTCTTTTGGCTTTTTTCTGGCAAGGACTTGTAGAAGCTGTGTAGAAGCTGTGTAGGAGCTGACGAGTGAAACGAGGCTGCGATCTTTTGACTTTGCTCTTTAAAAACAACATCAAAAGATCGCAGCCTCGTTTCACTCGACAGCTCCTACAGGTTTCAGGTGAGTCCTGAGAGGTAGGGCCACGGGTAGATCCCGCGCTCATGGCCGTCGCTGAAGATGAGTTGAAGGCCGTAGCCCTGTTGGTTGAGTTCAATCACGCGGATGCGCTCATCGACTTTTACCCTCAACCCTTGCAAACGAAACGCCCGGCACTGCGAACACGGACACTGTCGACGCAACTCGGCATGATCGAGTAACTGCTCGCGACCATCCGGCCAGTTCAACCGCAGCTGCTGTTTACCTTGGGAATTGCCAATCGCCACCGGGTTCATTGCAGCTGACTCAAGGCGATGCGCACGGCTTTGCGCACTTCCGGGTCGCCGTCATCCTGGGCGGCCTGCAAGGGTGCGATGGCGCCTCGGTCGTTCAACTCTCCGAGCGCCAGGGCGGCTTCCTTGCGCAGATTGCTGATGCGGTGGCCGAGGATTTCGATCAACGCTTCGAGGGCCGGGACGTAACGTAAACGACCGAGGCTGCGGGTGGCGCGCAGGCGGACTTGCCAGTACGCGTCGCTCAAGGCTTCGACCAAGGCAGGGCCTGCGTCGACGTGACCGACCTTGCCCAGCGTGGTGGCGGCTTCTTCGCGGACTTGCCAGGCTGCGTCCTGCAAGGCCTGGCGCAACGCCGGCAGCACGTGGGCGTCGGAGGCCAGGCCAAGGGCACCGGTGGCGGCGCGTCGGACTTCGGTGTCCGGGTCGTCACTGGCCAATCGAGCAAGCGCCGGCAAGGCATCGAGCTGCTTGAGCCAGCCGAGTACGCCGACGGCTTCGCGGCGAACACTGGCGTCTTCGTCGGTCAATGCCTCTAAAGCGGCAGCGGCGGCATCGGGAAAGCGCAACTCGCGTAATGCCCGGAAAGCGGCGATGCGCACGTTGATGTCGGCATGCCCGGTCCACGGCAGAATCACCCTGCCCGCCGCCTCGGTTTTGAGCAGGCTAAGGCTTTGCGCGGCGGCCGCTTGCACGGCCTGGGAAGGATCGGTCAGGGCCAGGCACAGCGCTTCGACCACGGGTTCATCCTCCCAGGCTTCGAGCAATCGTGCGGCTTCGGCGCGGACTTCTTCGGTCGGGTCTTGCGCCAGGCGATTGACCAGCCAAAGCAAACCGTCCGGTTCTTCAAGGTCAGCCAGTTCGATCAGGGCAATTCTGCGCACGCCGGGATCTTCATCCGTCAGGCGCGGTTGCAGGGCGAGAATGTCGTCGTTATCGGTTACATCGAATAGAGAGGTCATAGGGCAAATCGCGGCAGTTTGTTTTCAAGGGGAAGTCCGAGAGGGTTCAGGCGCGGTAACTGCCGACCGTCTTCGTGACGCAGCAACTCGAGGCAATGACGCTTCAAGCGGGAGAACTCGTGGCTCGTGACCAGTTCGGTGGTGTGTGGCCGAGGGAAATCGAGGCGCAGGTCTTCGATGATCCGCCCCGGGCGCGAACTCATGACCAGCAGCCGATCGGCGAGGAACAGCGCTTCATCGATGTCATGGGTGACGAACACCACGGTGGTGCGAATTCGCGTCCAGATGTCCAGCAGCAGCTCCTGCATGTTCAACCGGGTCAGCGCGTCGAGGGCGCCGAAGGGTTCGTCCATCAGCAACAGGCGCGGGCGGTTGATCAGCACCCGGGCGATTTCGACCCGTTGCTGCATGCCGCCGGAAAGCTGATCGGGCCAGCGCTCGGCAAACCCTTCGAGGCCTACCAGGGCAAGAATTTCGTCGGCAGCCTGGTGGCGCTCGGCTTTGCCGATGCCGCGCATTTTCAGGCCGAAAGCGACGTTGTCGCGCACGGTGCGCCAAGGGAACAGCGTGTGGTGCTGGAACACCATGCCGCGCTGCGGCGATGGGCCCGAGACCGGCGCACCATCGACTTTCAGGGTGCCGGTTCGCGGTTGCAGGTGACCGGCCAACGCACCGAGCAAGGTCGATTTGCCGCAACCGGATGGCCCGAGAATGCACACGAATTGCCCCGGCTCGATCTGGCAATCCAGGCCTTGCACAGCCTCGAAGGCTTGCTTGTGTTCGCCGAGGACGATGGACAGTTGGCGGATGTCGATCCGCCCTTCAGGGGTTTGCATCACGCTCATCAGGCTTTTCCTCGTGGTCGGTGCCAAGGCGTGAACAACCCGCCCAGACGTTTGATCAGCAGGCTGCTGCCCATCCCCAGTACGCCGATCAGCAACATGCCGACCACGATGTCGGCGTAGTTCTGGATGGTGTAGGACTCCCAGGTGTAATAGCCGATGCCGTATTGGCCGGAGATCATTTCGGCGGTCACCAGGCAGAACCATGAGGTGCCCATGCCGATCGCGAGGCCGGTGATGATGCTCGGCGCGGCGCCCGGCAGGATCACCTCCAGCAGAATCGCCCGGCGCCCTGCCCCGAGGCTTTTCGCCGAGGCAATCAGCCGTGGGTCGACGCCTTCGACGCCGTGCACGGTGTTGAGCAAAATCGGGAACAGCGCGCCGGTAAAGGTGATGAAGACCATCGACAGCTCTGACGAGGGAAACATCAGGATCGCCAGCGGAATCCAGGCCACGGCGGGGATCGGGCGCAGGACTTCCAGCGGTGGCAGCAACAGGTCTTCAACCCATTTCGAGCGACCGATGGCCAGGCCCAAAGCGATGCCGATGATCAGCGCCGCGAGGTAACCGGCGAAGACCCGGCTGAGGCTGCTACCGAGGTGTTGCGCGAGCTTGCCGGAGTCGCCGAGGCCGAGGGCGGCTTCGATGACCGCCAGAGGTGTAGGGACGTTGGCGAAGGTGACCAGGCCGAGGTTCCAGTGATGACTGGCGGCGAGTTGCCAGAATAGGAGGCAGAGCAGCAGTGAAGCGGCTCGGGGGATCCAGCGTGAAAATAATCGAGACATGCATAACTTCCAATGGCGAACACATCACCTGTAGGAGCTGCCGAAGGCTGCGATCTTTTAGCGGCTTCAAAGCCACCGAAGAGCAAGATCAAAAGATCGCAGCCTTCGGCAGCTCCTACATTGACCGCGTTTCAATCGCGAGCCATCGGGCCATGGTCATCTGGTTTAGCGGACGGCGACGGCCTGGGTGGTAGCGTCGGTGAAGTCGAAGACTTTTCCGCCCTGTGCCGTGGCGAACTGTTGGGCCTGGCCTTTGAGCAGAAACGCGCTGAGGCGCCCTTTCGCATCACTGGCAAACCACGCCTGATCCGCCAGCAACTTGATCCCGCTGTCACTCGCCTGGGCATACACCGCGCGGATGTTTTTGCCTTCCTGTTTCAGGCTGGCCAACGCGGTGAACGCCGACTCTGCCGAGGCGTACTGCCGAACCTTCGGCTCGCCACGTACCCAGATCTCCGCCACATGGCTGAAATCGGTGATGGCTTTGCCGCTCGACGCATCCACCGCCTTGAGCGGCGTCTGTCCGTAGTTGGCCAGTTGCGCGGTGTAATCCAGGTTCGAGGCCTTGAACGCAGCGCGGATGTATTGGTCGTCGATGAAGGTATTGAGGTCCAACCCGCGGTCAGCCTTCTTCAACAACTTGAGGGTATCGATGGCGGTCCCGACGGCCTGACGGTATTCCGGCTTCCAGCTCAGGTCGCGGGTTTGCACGCCCAACGGACCGTGGAACAGGTAATTGACCTCGGCATCGACGCCAGTGACCTTGGCGATCAACTCGCTGTATTTCTCCGGCTCAGCTGCGAGCAACTGATTGGCTTCGATGCTCGCGCGCAGGTAAGCCACGACGATTTCCGGGTACTTGTTCGCATAGGCCTGATCCACCAGCGCACCGTGGAAGGTCGGCGCATTGGCCTGGGCGCCGTCATAAATCTTGCGAGCGAAACCGCGGCTGGGGAACAGTTCGGCGAACGGCACGAAGTCGGCGTGGGCATCAATCTTCCCGGCCTGCAAGGCCGAGCCGGCGACTTCCGGCGGCTGGGCGATGATGTTCACGTCTTTCAGCGGGTCCCAGCCTTGGGCAGCCACGGCCCGCAGCAACATGCCATGGGCCGTCGAGGCGAACGGCACGGAAATGGTCTTGCCCTTGAGCTCCGCCAGCGACTGCACGCTCGATGCGCTAGGCACCACAATGCCGTTGCCACTGCCCTTGATGCTGCCCGACAGCACGCTGATAAACAGGCTGTGCTTGCCCGCGGTTTCGAACGCCACACCGTTGAACGAACCGGGGAAATCGGCCATGGCGCCGAAGTCGAGTTTGCCGGCGACCATCTCGTTGGTCAGGGGCGCGCCGCTGGTGAAGTTCTTCCACTCCACCTCGTACTTGGCGTCTTTGTAGGGGCCGTCGTGGGGTAGGTATTTGTCCAGCAGGCCCAGTTCGCGAATCAACAGACCGCCAGCGGCGCAGTTGATCGTGGTGTCCTGGGTGCCGATGGCAATGCGGATGGTTTCGGCCGACGCCGACAAGGTGAATGAAGCCAGTACCAGACCGGCTAATGCTGCACGCAATAACATGGTGAATCCCCTCGAATCATTTTTAGGATATTCGTCTCCGCCACGATCAGGGCGCGGTGGGAAACGAGGGGTGTTTTGAAGCAAGCGTCCGGGGGTTGCCGGATGGCTTTTTTGTTGTCAGGGCCGGCCTCATCGTCGGAACGCCGCCCGGAGCAAGCTCGCTCCCACAGGTTTCGTGGTGTAGGCAGGATTTGCGGCTGGCTTCGATCCACTGTGGGAGCGAGCTTGCTCCGGGCGGCGTTCCGACGATAGCGTCCGTTCAGATCAGCGCAACAGATACGGGATTTCAACTTTCACCGCCCCGGTCGGGCAGTCCTTTTCACACGGCATGCAGTACCAGCATTCGTCGAACGCCATGTAGGCCTTTTGCGTGGCCGGGTTGATCGCCAGCAGGTCCATCGGGCACACATCGACACACACGGTGCAGCCCTTGTGGGCGATGCAAAGGTCCTCATCGACCGTGACGGGCGCGTTGGAGCGGAAGAAGATTTCCTGGGGTTGATAGGCCATTTTCGCGGTCTCTCTTTTTGTGAGGCTCAGGCAGCAAAGGCACCGACCCGCAGCCGGTCGTAGGCCTGCATTTCATCGGCGTCCAGCGGGATGATGTAAGGCTCGACCGCTTTCTTGAAACTGGTCATCTGACCGTCGTCGCCCTTTTTCAGGTGGCAATGGCAAAACCAGTCGCTGTCGTTGCGTTGCGGGTGGTCGACCCGATAGTGGTAAAGCCCCCAGCGACTTTCGGCGCGGAACAGCGAAGCGCGGGCGGCCATTTCGGCGCAGTCGCGAATCATGCTGACTTCCATGGCGCGCATCAGTTCGTGGGCGTTGTGCGCCTTGATCTGATCGAGATCGCGCTGGATATCGCTGAAGCGTTGCAGGCCGATTTGCATCTTTTTGGTCACTTTCGGCGGTTGCAGGTAGTCGTTCACAAAACGTCGCAGCTTGTACTCCACTTGCGCTGGCGGCAGGCCGTGTTCGCGGTCCAGCGGTGCGTAGACCCGGGCCTTTTCCGTTTCAATTTGCTTGGCATCGACCGTCGAAAACTCGCGACCGGTGACAAAATCCGCCGCGTTGGCGCCGGCAAACCAGCCGTAGGTGAACGCGCCGAGCATGTAGTTATGTGGCACCGCCGCCATGTCACCCGCCGAGTACAAACCCTTGACCGAGGTCTCGGCCTTCTCGTTGACCCACACGCCGGAGGCCGAGTGACCGCTGCAAAAGCCGATCTCGGAGATGTGCATCTCGACCATTTGCGTGCGGTAATCAGTGCCGCGATTGGCGTGGAACTGGCCGCGACTCGGGCGTTCGTTGCTGTGCAGGATCTCTTCGATGTTCTGGATGGTTTCCTCGGCCAAGTGATCGAGTTTGAGGAACACCGGGCCGTTGCCGCTTTCGAGTTCCTGATGGAACTCCCACATCATCTGGCCGCTCCAGTAATCGCACTCGATGAAGCGTTCGCCCTTGTTGTTCGCGGTGTAGCCCCCCAACGGGCCGGTGACGTAGGCGCAGGCCGGGCCGTTGTAATCCTTGATCAGCGGGTTGATCTGGAAGCACTCGAGGTTCGAAAGTTCAGCCCCGGCGTGATAGGCCATGGCATAACCGTCGCCGGCATTGGTGGGGTTTTCGTAGGTGCCCATCAGGTAACCCGAGGACGGCAAACCGAGACGCCCGGCGGCGCCGCAGCAGAGGATTACGGCTTTGGCCTTGATCACGTGGAAGTCGGCGGTGCGGCAATCGAAGCCCATCACGCCGTTGACCGCGCCCTCTTCGTCCGTCAGCAAGCGTGTGCAGACCAGCCGATTGGTGATGCTCACCCGTGCCCGTTTCAACTGGCGATACAGGACTTTTTTGATGTCGTGCCCTTCCGGCATCGGCAGCACATAGGCGCCCATGTGGTGGACCTTTTTCACCGCGTAGTCGCCGGTCTCGTCCTTCTCGAACTTCACGCCCCAGCGATCCAGCTGCTCGATGGTTTCGAAGCTGTGGGTCGCGTAGGCATACACCGCCGCCTGATTGACGATGCCGTCGTTGGCGATGGTGATTTCCTTGGTGTATTGCTCCGGCGTCGAGTGACCGGGAATGATCGCGTTGTTCAGGCCGTCCATGCCCATGCTGATTGCGCCGCTGCGTTTGACGTTGGCCTTGTCGATCAGCAGCACGCGCAAATCGCGGTTGCGCTCCTTGGCCTTGATCGCCGCCATCGGTCCTGCGGTGCCGCCGCCGATCACGACGATGTCGTATTCCTGTTCGAGCGTCTTTCTAGTCATTGAGCCGTGAGTCATGCCTGCGCCCCTTTTTGCCGGTCAATCCGCAGACGGTACTGGAAGGCATCGCCGCGGTAGTAAAGGTGTTCAAAGTCCACGGGTTGGCCGTTGGCGTCGTGGGTCAGACGCTCGATGCGCATGATCGGCGAGCCGGGCTCGACGTTCAGCGCCTGGGTCAGGTCGCTGTCGGCCAGCACCGCGTCGATGGCCAGATCCGCGTGACCGAGGGCCAGGCCGCAGTCGTTTTCCAGGATCAGGAAAATGTCGCGAGTGACCAGATCGGCCTTCTCCAGGCGCTCGCCGATGGCCTTGGGCAGGTAGGTGATCTCCAGGGAAATCGGCTCGCGGTTGATCAGCCGCACCCGTTTGATCTGCGCCACGGTTTCGCCTTCGGCGACTTGCAAGCGCTCGGCAACGAGTTTGTCGGCGGGAATGAATTTGAAGCTGCGCAGGCGGTTGATCACCTCATAGCCGCGACCGGTCATGGACTCGGCGAGGCCTTGCAGGGTGCTGACGTTCTGGAAGGTTTTCGGCTTGGCGACGAAGGTGCCCTTGCCGTGGATCTTGAAGATCAGCCCTTCTTTCTGCAGATCCCCCAAGGCTTGGCGCACGGTGATGCGGCTGACTTTGAACAGCGCGCCGAGTTCGCTTTCGGAAGGCATCTGGCTGTCTTGCGGGTATTCGCCGTCGAGGATGCGGGCGCGAAGCACATCTCGCAGTTGGGTGTGCAGCGGAACGCTGCTCAGGGATAGAACGTTATCGGTCATGGAAGATCACTTGTCATAACGAGTTATGACGTGATCTTAAAGTTCTAATGGCGGGCGTGAGAAATACTGTTTGAGCATAAGGTTAGATTCACCAAACGACCGCGGACCTTGTAGCAGCTGCGTTGTGGCGAGGGGATTTATCCCCGTTCGGCGGCGAAGCCGTCGTGAAACCTGAGCATGAGGTTTTCCTGAAACACCGCGTTGCCGGATCTCACGACTGCTTCGCAGCCGAACGGGGATAAATCCCCTCGCCACAACGCAGCTGCTACAAACTACGTCAGCGCTTGAGGATCTGATCCATCACCCAGTCGGTTTTCAATGCCTGTTCGGCCACCGCCGGATGCTGCGCTTCACCCCGAATGTGCGCGTTCATGCCCAGCACGTGATGCCACTGGATGTGCTCGTGATTGTCGATGCGCAGGCTGAGGGTTTCATCGGCTTCAAGCTGAACCGGATGCTCATCGAATACGGAAAAGCTGATCCGGCCTTTGCTGCCAATCAGTTCGACCCGATCTTCACGTCGGTCCGCGACGAAATTCCAGCAGCCCATACCCATGGCGCCCGAAGCAAAACGCCAACTGGCGCTGACGGCATCCTCGGCGGCATACAAACCGGCTTGTCGAGCCGTAAACCCGGCGACTTCGACGATGTCGCCCAGCAGGTACTGGAACAGGTCGAAGCCATGACTGGCCAGGTCGGCGAAATAACCACCGCCAGCAATTGTCGGGTCGGTGCGCCAGTTATCTGTACCGCCAAGATCGGTCGGAGATGGCGCCTTGGTCAGGATCCAGGTCAAGTGCCGAACCTCGCCGATCCGCCCTTCCTCCAGCCATTGCCGCACCTGCTGAAAGCGCGGCAGAGAACGTCGGTAGTAGGAAACAAACAGGTGCAGCCCGGCATCGATAAAGACCTTCTGCATCTCCCGACTTTGCCCGGCATTCAACGACATGGGTTTTTCGACGCAGCAATGTTTGCCAGCGGCGGCCACCCTCAAGGCGTAAGCGTGATGGCTGTCAGGTGGCGTGGCGATGTATACCGCGTCGACCTCGGGATCATTGATCAACGCTTCCACGTCGGTGTAGACCCGAGCGATGCCGTGGCGCGCGGCGTAATCCGTCACCGCGTCCAGACGCCGGCCCATCACCGCCACCAGCGCCGAGCCGGGTGCCTTGTAGAAGGCCGGCCCGCTCTTGCGTTCAGCGACGCTGCCACAACCGATCATGCCCCAGCGCACCACGTTCATACTCACTCCTTGATGTTTAGCCGATGCGCAGAGCGCGCAGGTCCAGATGACCGTTCTTGAGCGGCGGGCACCAGTAGTAGCCGCCAGTGATCGGCCGGCTGATGCGGTACAAACCGTCGGTGATGCCATCTTCCAGACCGCTCATGCGGCGCAGTTGGGCTTCGAAGGCATCGAGGGAGAAACCGAAAGCCAGGAACATCAGGCCAGCGCGGTCGCCTTCGATCCAGGGCATGGAACGGCGCACCACGAAGGCCTCGGGGGCGAAGCTTTCCTGGGCGGTGCGTTTGACGTGAGCGGAGATCGGCGCGTCGTCGATCTCTTCGTTGTCGCTCAAACGACGGCCCATGATGTTGTCCTTCTCATGGGACGGCATCGCGTGGAAGCCCTTCAGGTCGTGCTGCCACTGCTGGATCGCGGCGAAACTGCCGCCGACCATTCCGTCAGCGCCGTCACCCACCAGCGCAGCGGCGACGGCGGCTTCGTCGTGAGGATTTTCGGTGCCGTCTTCGTAACCGGTCAGATCGTGGCCGGTGAGGTGGCGGAAGGTTTCGTTCATCTGCACCAGGCGCAGGGCCGGGGCCAGCGCCGCTTCGATGGCGTTACTGCGGTTGAGCAATTCGCCACGGTCGACACCGTGCAACCAGCACCAGAGCGCGTGCTGGGTCGACGGGTTGTCGACGCCGACACCGGTCAACGCTGGAAAGACGCGCAGGCCTTCGATTTGCCCCTTGAGGGCCTTGACCAGGGATTTACCGAAACCGACCACTGCCGACTTCCCGTCCACCAGCCCTTTAAGATTCTCCAGCGCGGCCGGCAAGGCTGCGGCGGATTCGAGTGCGAAGAACATATGACGGGCTTGAGGCGGAACTGGGGTGGCGAGAATGCCCGGCTGGTAGTAACTCATATGAACTCCTTTAGAAAGAGCGCGAAGTTTAACCGCAGCATCGGCCATTGTGTGTTCTCAGGTCAAAAGATCGCGGGATCATGAGATCGGCACTTAAAAAGTCGTGCCAATAAGGCGTATAACCTTTGAAGTGAATCTGAACGGCAAGCCGCCAGCGCATGACTTACATCACATGGAGTAGCGACATGACCACAGCACATATCCTTGGCAACCTGTTTCCCGACTCCACCGACATCCCGGAAAAATACCGACTCGACGGCCAGACCGAGCAGCGTGAATACCTGGTCGACGGCGAGCTGAAAACCTGGTCCGGGCCCCTCGCCCAGGTCCGCAGCCCGGTGTACCTGACCGGCGAAAATGGCGATGAACAAGTGATCCTCGGCAGCACGCCACTGCTCGATGCCGACACCGCATTGACCGCCCTCGACGCCGCCGTCCGCGCCTATGACCGGGGCCAGGGCCTGTGGCCGACGATGCGGGTGGCTGAACGCATCCAGCACGTCGAAGCCTTCCTGGGGCGCATGCGTGAACAGCGCGAAGCCGTGGTCAAGTTGCTGATGTGGGAAATCGGCAAAAACCTCAAGGACTCGGAGAAAGAGTTCGACCGCACCTGCGATTACATCGTCGACACCATCAACGCGCTCAAGGAGCTCGACCGCCGCTCCAGCCGCTTCGAACTGGAACAGGACACCCTCGGCCAGATCCGCCGCGTACCGCTGGGCGTGGCGTTGTGCATGGGACCTTACAACTACCCGCTGAACGAAACCTTCACCACGTTGATTCCGGCGCTGATCATGGGCAACACCGTGGTGTTCAAACCGGCCAAGCTCGGCGTGCTACTGATTCGTCCGTTGCTGGAAGCGTTCCGCGACAGCTTCCCGGCCGGGGTGATCAACGTGATCTACGGCAGCGGCCGCGAGACCGTCAGCGCGCTGATGGCCAGCGGCAAGATCGACATCTTCGCGTTTATCGGCACCAACAAAGCCGCCAGCGACCTGAAAAAACTCCATCCAAAACCGCACCGCTTGCGTGCGGCGTTGGGTCTGGATGCGAAAAACCCCGGCATCGTGCTGCCCGAGGTAGATCTGGACAACGCGGTCAGCGAAGCGCTCACCGGTTCCTTGTCCTTCAATGGTCAGCGCTGTACCGCGTTGAAAATCCTCTTCGTCCATGAAGACGTGGTCGAGGCGTTCATCGAGAAATTCAACGCCAAACTCGCCAGCCTCAAACCCGGCATGCCGTGGGACAGCGGCGTGGCGCTGACGCCGTTGCCGGAAGCGAGCAAAGTCGATTACCTGCACTCGCTGGTGGCGGATGCCGTGAGCAAAGGCGCCACCGTGGTCAATCCCAACGGCGGTGAAGCCCGCGCTTCGTTCTTCTACCCGGCCGTGCTGTACCCGGTGACGCCGCAGATGCGCGTCTATCAGGAAGAACAGTTCGGCCCGGTCGTGCCGATCGTGCCTTACCGGCATCTGGACACGGTGATCGATTACGTCCTGGAATCGGACTTCGGCCAGCAGCTGAGTATCTTCGGCACCAACCCGGTGGCGGTCGGCCGGCTGGTGGACACCTTCGCCAACCAGGTCGGCCGGATCAACCTCAACGCCCAGTGCCAGCGCGGCCCGGACACCTTCCCGTTCAACGGCCGCAAGAACTCCGCCGAAGGCACGCTGTCGGTGCATGATGCGCTGCGGGTGTTTTCGATCCGGACACTGGTGGCGACCAAGTTCCAGGAAACCAACAAAGAACTCATCAGCGAGATCATCAGCGGACGCAGTTCGAGCTTCCTGACCACCGATTACATCTTCTGAGGAGACCGAGCCTGAGTACATTCAGAGACAGCCGACTACCACCGCTAATGCGCCGACTGCTGCGTCCGTTGCTGGACCCGTATCGGCGCTATCGCCACGCCAGGGTGATCCACGCGGTGCGTGTGTCGCTGGGGTTGCTGGCAACGATCCTGCTGACCACCGGCATCAATCTGCCCCACGGTGAGTGGGCGTCGGTGACGATGCTGGTGGTGATCGGCGGCTTGCAGCATCACGGCAACATCGGCAAAAAAGCCGCCGAGCGCGCCATCGGCACCTTGATCGGAGCCGGCGTCGGCTTGCTGCTGGTGGCGCAACAGGCGTGGCTGGGGATGCCGTGGCTGACCTATTTCGCGATGGCCGTGGTTTGCGGGTTCTTCTCGTACCACGCCATCGGCAAGGGCGGTTACACCGCGTTGCTCTCGGCGATTACCGTGTTTATCGTCGCGGGGCATGGCGACAATCCGATCACCGACGGGTTGTGGCGAGGGGTGGACATCCTGATCGGTATCGCCCTGGCCCTGGCGTTTTCTTTCGCCCTGCCTCTCTACGCGGTTTATTCCTGGCGCTACAACCTGGCCGATGCCTTACGCGACTGCGCGACGATCTACGGGCGCATCATCAATGGCCAATCGGTCACCGATGACGAACACCATAAACTTGTGGGCCGCCTGAACACGGTGATGGTGCAACTGCGCTCGTTGATGCCGTCGGTGTCCAAGGAAGTACGGATCTCCATGACCGAACTCGATGCCATTCAGCGGCACTTGCGGATGTGCGTCAGCACCCTGGAAATCCTCGGCAACACCCGACCGGATGCCAGTGACCCGAACGCCATGGCCCATCTGCAATCGGCCTTGAAAGCCGAACATCGATTGATTCGGGTGCAACTGATCGGTATGGCCCGGGCGCTGAAATCCGGTGCGTCCCAGCGGCTTAGTCGGCCCGTCGAACTGCCGTCGGATTCAAGCCTGACCGCACCGGTTTACAGTCCTCTGGACGGCTACCGGTTATTGGTCCGGCAATTAGCCGCCAACATCGGCGAGATGCGCCAGCGCTTGGCCAAGACGGCACCGCGCTGGAACATCTGACGTTTCTTTACGGCTTACTGCGTCGTCACCGTCCGACGAAATTTCAGGCTCCAACCCTGTTGCATGCCGGCAGCGGCCAACAGAATCGCGGCAACACCGATCCATTGCAGCGGTTCCAGGCGATGGCCGAAGGCAAACCAGTCAACGAAAATCGCCGCAATCGGGTAGATGAAGGACAGCGCGCCGGTCAGTGCCGTCGGCAGTTTTTGGATCGCGCCGTAGAGCAACACGTACATCACGCCGGTGTGGACAATGCCCAGGGTGACCAGACTGGCCCACGCGCTCGGTGCTTGCGGCAGCGCCGAATAGTGCGCGAATGGTGCGAGTAACAACACGCCGGTGAGAACCTGAATCAACGCGATCAGATGCGGCGGTGTACCGGTCATGCGTTTGATGATCAACGCGGCAATCGCGTAAAGGAATGCCGCCCCCAGCGCCAGAGCGATGCCCACCAGATAATCATTACCGCTCCCGCCCTGCCCACCATGAGCGCTGACAATTGCCAGCATCCCGAGAAACGAAATGCCCAGCCAGAACAGTTTCTGCAGGGTGATTTTCTCGTTGAGGAATAACGCAGCCAGCCCCACCAACATGAACGGCTGAACGTTGTACACCGCAGTGCCGATGGCAATCGAGGCACGGGAGTAGGAAGCAAACAACAGCACCCAGTTGCCGACAATCGCCACGCCGCTGAGCACGGCCAGCAAGAACGTGGTGCGGGTCAGAATGCCGGGGCGCAGGAAGCCGAATGCCGCGCAGATCAGCAACAACGTGCCGGCGCCGAACACGCAACGCCAGAACACTACGTCCAGCACCGGTTGCCCGGACACCAGCACGAACCAGCCGATGGTCCCGGAAATCAGCATGGCGGCGGTCATTTCGAATGACCCATGACGTATTGTTTTGTCCATCATCAGACTCCTGTGTTTGAGCCCAAAGTATGCCAATCCGCCGGGGGGCTTCTCCAGCGCAAAAAGCAGGCTAAACTCGAAATCTGCCTTTTTTATAAAGGCGGTTTGAATTAATTGCCTAATAGGGGTTTCGCCATGACCGACGATATCGACCAAATGCTGATTACGGCATTGATGGAAGATTCACGCCGCTCGCTCAAGGCTCTGGCGCAGATCAGCGGCCTGTCTTCGCCCAGCGTCGCCGAGCGTTTGCGCCGCCTCGAAGAGCGTGGCGTGCTCAAGGGTTACACCGTCGAGATCGACCCCAAATGCTTTGGCTATCAACTACAAGCCATCGTCCGTATTCGTCCGCTGCCAGGCCAGTTGCAGGAAGTGGAACGGCAGATCCAGGCCATTCCCGAATTTACCGAGTGCGACAAAGTCACCGGCGACGACTGTTTCATCGCACGCCTGCATGTGCGTTCGATGGAACAACTGGACACCCTGCTCGACCGCCTCAACACCCACGCCGAAACCAACACTGCAATCGTCAAGAAAACCCCGGTCAAGCGCCGCTTGCCACCGATGGAATGAGTTCTCACTCAAATCGCAGGCAAGAAAAAACCCGCCGAAGCGGGTTTTTTCCTCAAGGCTGACGATTAGTCATCGCGGCTCATGATGCCGAACAGCTGCAACAAGCTGATGAACAGGTTGTAGATCGATACATACAGGCTGATGGTCGCCATGATGTAGTTGCGCTCGCCGCCATGAATGATGGCGCTGGTCTGGAACAGAATGCAGACCGAGGAGAACAGCACGAAACCTGCGCTAATCGCCAGTTGCAGACCGCTGATCTGGAAGAACAGGCTCGCCAGCGTCGCACCCAGCAGCACGAAGAAGCCTGCGGTGATGAAACCACCCAGGAAGCTCATGTCCTTGCGGGTAATCAGCACGTAAGCCGACAGACCGCCGAACACCAGCGCAGTCATCGCGAAGGCCGAACTGACCACCTCGGCGCCGCCCTGCATGCCCAGGTAACGGTTGAGGATCGGGCCGAGCAGGAACCCCATGAAACCGGTCAGGGCAAATGCCGACACCAGGCCCCAGGCCGAATCACGGAGTTTGTTGGTGAGGAAGAAAAGGCCGTAGAAACCGATCAGCACCACGAAAATGTTCGGGTAGCCGACACGCATCTGCTGAGCGACAAACGCCATCACGCCGCTGAATGCGAGGGTGAGAGCGAGTAAGCCGTAAGTGTTGCGCAGGACGCGGCTAACCTCTAGCTGCTCAGCCTGCACGCTGTTATTAACTGCGTAATCCTGTTCGCGCATGGCGACACTCCTGTTGGTTTGAAACGTTCAGTCGCAAAGATCATAACAGACGCTCTGTAACAAGCTACGTAGAGAGTTTGACAGTGTGTTTCATTCAGGTATTATGGCGCCCGCAACGCAAACGGAGGTGTGGCCGAGTGGTTTAAGGCAACGGTCTTGAAAACCGTCGACTGTAACAGGTCCATGAGTTCGAATCCCATCGCCTCCGCCATATTTGTACCGACAAAGCCCTGATTATTCAGGGCTTTGTCGTTTCTGGGGTTTGGTGGTTCGAAGCCCCGTCGAATCAGTCGTTTCCGCATCTTTTGGGCTATTTCCGCAACTCCCCCTGAAATTTCTGGCAATCATTCACCTCGATCATCCCACTCCCCCGGCGCCCTGCCGAACTGAAACCCATCTATCCCATTCAAGTTTCACCCCTGTTGCGCTGCGATCTCCCTCGGATAAATCGCGATGCCAAATTCAGACCTGCTCCCCTGCTGTACAAGATCCACGAAAATCAACTCGCCCTCGGAAAACACTAAACTACGAAACGCCCGCTGAAAGATTTAGCCAATCTGTTGTATCGACCGGCTGAATCCACTGCCAAAAGCGGTCTTTGCAGTTTCAATAGCTACCCTGCTTACAGATCGTCGTAGGAATAACCAGCAGATTAGATCGACGCTATAGCGACTCAGAGTGAGCTCGCCCACCAGCCACATCAGGGACGAGTTCATTGGGCTGCGCCTAGCAGACAAAACAATCCTTCCACACCTCGTGATCCTGAGCTTGTTTGCAGGACGAGAGTGTAGGTCAACCCCACTCCCCCCTGCTGCTCCCCCCTCTCCAATGGGGGGGTTTCAAAAGTCAAATCACGTCATTTTCCTACCCGGCAGACGTATCCCCAAGGAATCGCAGCCGTGCGAAGTTCAACGTCCCGGATGACGCAGGAATCTCCAACACGACGCACAAACAGGTAGGCGAGATGAAAACAATAATAATGCTCTCAGTCATTTTATCGCTGGCGACAATCCCCCTCCTCGCGCAAGTGCTCAACGAACTTTGGATAAAACCAGGGCAGCTCATTACGAGTGAATGCCAGTCGAGCCGTTACATCTGCTTCAGGCCTGAGGTGAGTTTTGCTTCTCTGCGCTGAAGCGCTCAACACATGGCCACATGAGCTGTAGATCGCGAGGAAAGACCCAATGATCAAATTACACGATAGCTTGAAACTACCCAATGTTGGACTGACCGGTTTTGAAACACCGCTTAGCGAAGTCGAGCGCGCCATTCAACAGAGCGTGCATCAGTTCGCCAAAAACGTACTGCGCCCCATCGGCCAGGAGCTCGACAAAATGAGCGCCGCCGATGTTTGCGCGCCAGGCTCACCCTTTTGGACGGTTTATCAGGAAGCCGCGAAACTGGGGCTTGATCCCGATTTCTTTTCTCAATTCGAACCCGATGTCGCTATTCGTCTTGAGTCGTTGATTGGCGAAGAAATGGGCTGGGGTGACGCCGGCCTGGGCATTTCGTTGGCCGCGGCCAGCTTCCCCTTGCAGATGGCCATGGCCGTCGGCAACCAGGAACTGGTGGAGCTGTGCACCGGCAAGATTGGCTGCTGGATGATCACTCATCCGGACAAGGGCAGCGACATCATGGTGTACGACATGAAGCGCGAATGGCCGAAGGATCAGACCGGCAACAAGGGCAATCTCTGCGCAAAAGTCGGCAACGACGACATCGTCATCAATGGGCAGTGCTCAGCCTGGGTTTCCAACGGTGCGGTGGCTCAAGTCGCGCTGGCTTATATCGCTGCCGACTATGGCAATGGTTACTTCGATGCCGACGGTCGGCCCCATGGCCTGGGGGTGATTATCCCGCTCGATCTGCCAGGCGTTTCACGCGGAAAACCACTGGACAAGATCGGCCAGCGATCATTGCCCCAAGGCGAGGTTTATTTCGACAACGTGAAGGTGCCACGGCGCTTTGCGATCGCCCTGCAAGATGAGTACTACGGCAATCAATCATCTGCCTGGTCCTACGCTGGCACGCATATGTCGCAGGTGTTCACCGGTGTCGCGCGTTCAGCCTTTGAACTGGCGCTTCAGTACTGCCATGAGCGCAAGCAAGGTGGCCAGTTGCTGATTGACCATCAACTGACCCGCTATCGCCTGGGCGACATGATGCGCCGTGTCGAGTTGGCACGGGGTGTCGCGCGTCGTTCGCTGGCCTATGCCCGCCTCTCACCGCATACCCATCCCTACGCCACCGCTTCGGCCAAGGTCACCGTCACTGAAGAGTGCATGAAGGTCGTCAGCGAAGCCCTGCAGTTGTTCGGCGGCGCGGGCACTTCCCGTGAATACCCGATTGAAAAACTCTTCCGAGACGCCCGTTCGGCGCTGATCGAGGACGGTGAGAACTACATCATCACCACGCGCGTTGGCTTGTTGTGCCAACAGCTTTATGCCGAAGGCTGGTCACAGAACTGACCCCGGCAGCCCATCCAGCAACACTCTAAAAACAAGAGATCACACGAAATGGCTAAATACCCTGTAGTTGTTTATGGCGCCAGCGGCTACACCGGCATGCTGACAATGGACTGGTTGATTGACCAAAACATTCCGTTCACCGCCGTTGCTCGCAATGCCGCGCGTACCCAGGAAATGATGGCGCAACGTGTGGTGCGCCTTGAGTCGGCCACCTACGAGATCATTGAAGCGGACCACAACGTCGAGGCACTGACCCAGGCCTTCAAAGGCGCCAAAGTCGTCTGCAACACCGTCGGGCCGTTCGTTAAATTCGGTCTGACTGCCGTTGAAGCAGCGCTTAAGGCGGGTTGCCATCACCTCGATACCACCGGCGAACAAGAATACATGCGCAACGTGCGTGATCAGTTCGGCGAGCTGTATGCCCAGGCCGGCCTGGTGGTTTCACCCTCGCTGTCCTACATGTACACCTACGCGGAAATCGCCGCCGAACTGACCCTGGAACACCCAGGTATCGACGCGTTGGAAACCTCGACCCTGTGCCGCGGCCCTCGTGGCGGCGCCGCCGGTGTCACCGTTGGCTCGACTGCATCGATCTTCGAACTGCTCCGCGCCGAACAATGTTACCTATGGGAAAAGAAGCTCGTACCGCACCCGATGGGCACCTCCTTCAACATCGCGTCACCTGACTTCCTGAGCCCGGTCTTCGCTTTGCCATGGGGCGGTACATCGTTGCCGGTGTATTTCGAAAATGATCCACGGGTACGTTCCTGCGTGTCCTGCGTCGGTTTCTACGACAACAACGTCATGCAGATGGTGCATGCCGTGGGCCAGAAGTGGGAATCGGAATACAAATACCTGTCACCGGAGCAGCAGGACGCCATCATCCATCAAATGGTCCAGTCGACCACTCCAGTGATGCCGCCGCGTGAGCGCACCACCATCACGCGCATGGTCGATACCGCCATCGGCCGCGGTCAACTCTCCTCCGTGCGTGCCACCGTTCATGGCACCACCGCTTACATCGCCACCGGTGCCCTGCAGGTTGCCGCAGCCATCAAGCTGATCGACGGTGAAACCAACAAGGTCGGCTTCGCTTCCGGCTCCAAAGCCTTTGGTCATCGCTACCTGCTGGGCTTCCTCGAAGAACGTGGTCTGGCTCGCGCCAGCGTTACCCAGCTCTGACCCGGGCACAGGAACTCAAATGGCTATTATCGATTTTTATGACCGCGGCTGGCGCATTGATCCGGCCGCCATCGCCTACATCCAGGGCGAGCGTGTTTTTACCTTTAATGAAATCGGCGAGCTGTCCTGCCGTATCGCCAACGCGCTGCTGGCACTGGATCTGCCGAAAGAAACCAAAGGCGCGATCTGGGCCGGCAATGATGTGACGGCCTGGGCCTGCACTCTGGGACTGTGGCGCGCGAACATGACTTGGATTCCGGTCAACGGGCGCAATGCGGTTCAGGAAAACACCGACATTCTCGACGCGTTCGATTGTGACGTGATGTTCTACCAGCACGACTTCGCGTCGGTGATGGCCGACATTCGCCCTGCATTGCCGAAGATCAAACACTGGATCTGCATCGACGCCACCGACGGCGATACGCCGTCGCTTGAAACCTGGACGGCGGGTCAGCCCTCGACGCGGCCGGAAGTCGCCTATGACATGGACGACGTGGTCATGCTCTCGCCCACTGGAGGCACCACCGGCAAGCCGAAAGGCGTGATGAATACGCACCGCAGTGCGCAAACATTCATTGCTCATTTTATGTTGGCTTGTGCTTATCGCGACGGGCTTAAGCCGGTGAACATGGCCGCCGCGCCAATGACCCACACCGCAGGGCTGCTGGCGGTTCCCTGCACGGCGCAAGGTGGCACGGTGGTCGTCCTCCCGAAGCCTGATCCGGCGCTGATGCTGGCATCCATTTCGCAACATAAGGTCAGCGAATTTTTCCTGCCACCGACGGTGATTTACAAACTGCTGGAAATCCCCGGCATAGAAACTGTCGACCTGTCTTCGGTCAGATTCCTACTGTACGGCGCTGCACCGATGTCCGTCGAGAAGCTGAAAAAAGCCATCGCCGTCTTCGGTCCGATCATGGCTGGCGGCTACGGCCAGACCGAGGCCCCCGCCAGCATTTCGTACCTGCGTCCCGACGAGCATCTGGTTAACGGAGAACTCGCCAGTGACAGTCGCCTGTCCTCGGTCGGGCGGCCTAATCCGCTGATCCGGGTCGAAGTGATGAACGATGCCGGGCAGATTCTTGCCCGCGGTGAAACCGGTGAAATCTGCGTGCAGGGCGACCTGGTCATGAAGGGTTACTACAAACAGCCGCAAGTGACCGCCCAAACCATTGTCGGCGACTGGTTGCACACCGGCGACATCGGTCATATCGACGACGAAGGCTACCTGCACCTGACCGATCGCAAGAAGGACATGATCATCACCGGCGGCTTCAACGTGTATCCCAGCGAAGTCGAGCAAGTGCTGTGGAGCCATCCGGCGGTCCAGGACTGTGCAGTCATCGGTGTGCCCGACGAAAAATGGGGCGAAGCGGTCAAGGCTGTGGTGGAACTCAACCCCGGTCAGAGCGCCACGTCGCAAGAACTCATTGATCTGTGCAAGTCCCGACTGGGAAGTGTCATGGCGCCCAAGTCAGTGGATTTCATCGACAGCCTGCCGCGCAGTCCTGTGGGCAAAGTGCTGAAGAAAGATCTGCGCGCGCGCTATTGGGATGGCCAGCAACGCCAGATCTGAACCGGCGACCATTCACTCGAACAATCGCAGTGCGGTGCCGCGTTCACGCGGCGCCATATCAGGAGAGTTTCATGAGCACCATTTACATCGCCGGCATTGCGATGACGGTCTTTGGTCGTCATCTGGAACGCAGCCTCGACGACCTCGCGGGTGAAGCGCTGGAAGGCGCTCTGAAAGATGCCAATTGCAGCCGCAAGGATCTGGGCGTCGCCTTTTATGCCGGCATGACCAACGGCCCGTTACAAGGGCAGATTTCGATTCCCGGCCAAGTGGTGTTCAGCAAAATCGGCATTGAGGGCATACCGGTCTACAACGTTGAAAATGCCTGCGCATCGGGCAGCTCAGCGTTCAACCTCGCCGTGCAAAGCCTTCAGGCTGGCACGACTGATGTCGCGCTGGCCTTGGGCGCAGAAAAAATGAACATCCCCGACAAACTGAAGGCGTTCCAGATTTTCGAAGGGGGCTGGGACGTTTCGCGTGTCGAGGAAAACTATCAAAACCTGGTGAAAATGGGTGAAGGCGTCGAAATCCCCGAGGGTTCGGAGTCGGACAAACCGTACAGCAGGTTCATGGCGATCTATGCCGCCATGTGCCGCTACCACATGAAAACCTACGGCACCACGCAGCGGCAGATCGCTGCAGTCTCGGCGAAGAATCACACCCACTCGGTGCACAACCCGTTTTCGCAGTTTCGCAAGCCGTTCACCATCGACGAAATTCTCGCCGCACCACCCATCACCTATCCGATCACGTTGCCGATGTGCGCCCCGCTTTCAGACGGTGCCGCAGCGGCGATCCTGTGCACCGAGGAAGGCCTCAAACGCATCGGCGCCGACCGCAATCGCTGCATCAAGGTGTCGGCCAGCGTGATTCGCAGTTTCAGCCATCGCCGCCTCGATCAACCTGAGCTGAACATCGCACGCCTGGCGGCTGATCACGCTTACGACATCGCAGGCCTGGGGCCGGAGGACATCGATGTCGCCGAAGTCCATGACGCCTCGGCGATGGGTGAAATCATCCAGGTCGAAAATCTGCGACTGGTCGAGCTTGGCATGGGCGGCCCTGCCGCCGAACGCGGCGACTTCACGCTCGGTGGGCGAATCCCGGTCAACACCTCAGGCGGTCTCGAATCCAAAGGTCATCCACTCGGCGCCACCGGGATTGGCCAGCTCTGTGAGCTGGTCACGCAGTTGCGTGGTGAGGCCGGCAAGCGTCAGGTGGAAGGTGCCCGTCATGCCATTCAGGAAAACGGTGGTGGGTTGCAGGGCATCGAAGAAGCTGCCGTTGCCATTCACATCTTGAGCAAATAAGTACCTCGCCTTGCGACTGACCAAGGCGAGCGGCACATCAAAACAAGAAGGATAAAGACATGTTCAAAAACAAAGTGGTGGTCATTACCGGCGCGGGTTCCGGTATTGGCCGGGAACTGGCGATTCAAATGGCCGAAGCCGGCGCGCGCCTGGCGCTGTCCGACATCAATCGCGTCGGGCTGGACGAAACCTTGAAGCGGCTGCCCGCCAGCAGCCAGGTTAAGGGTTACCTGTTGGACGTGGCGTCGTGGGAGGCATTTCAAGCCCACGCCGATGAGGTCAAACGGGATTTCGGCACCGCACATTTTGTCATCAACAACGCGGGGGCGACCGTCATCGGCACGGTTGCCAACACTTCGATTGAAGAGTTCGAGTGGCAACTGGGTATCAACCTGTGGGGCGTACTGTATGGCACCAAGGCGTTCCTGCCGATGATGCTCGAGCAGCGCGAAGGCTGCGTCGTCAACATCTCCAGTATTTTCGGGTTGCTGGGGTATCCGATGCAAAGCGCCTACAACATGTCGAAATTCGCCATTCGTGGCCTGACCGAATGTCTGTGGTCGGAACTGGATAAAACCGGTGTCCGTGCGGTGTGTGTTCATCCCGGTGGCATCAAGACCAACATCGAAAAGTCTGGTCGGCGTTGCAAGGCTGCCGGCCTGGAAGAAAGCAAATTCGTCGCCCAGGCTGCCGCCATGCTGCAGACCCCGGCTGACGAGTGTGCCGCCGACATCATCAAGGGCCTGCGCAAAGGCTCCAAACGCATCATGACCGGGCACAAGTCGAGCACTGTGTTCTGGTTGAGCCGGCTGTTTCCCAACCGTTATCCGACGCTGCTCAAACTGCTGGGTTAAGGGAAGCCACACCATGCAAAACACTTATACCAACGCGCTGTTCAAGTCCGCCGCTTTTTTCAACGTACTTGCAGGTCTGCCCTTTCTGGTAGCCATGCGTCCGGCCGCCGACTTGATGGGGCTGGAAGTCACCCCGACATCTGCCTTGTTCATGCAAATCACCATGGCCCTGGTGGTCATGTTTGGCTGGGCCTACTGGATGATCAGCCGCGATCCGGTTCGTTATCGCCCCTACATTGTGCTCGGGGTGCTCCTGAAGGTCCTGGTGGTCGCGGTTATTTGTGGCCACTGGCTGGCGGGCAGCATTCCCTGGCCGCTGCCGGTATTGGCATCGGGCGACATTCTTTTTGCCTGGCTGTTCTGGCGCTATTTGAGCAGCACTCGGTACGCCGTGGTTACTCGCTTTCAGTGAATCCAACCAACAAGAGAACAACAAGTATGTTTTACGAAAACATCGATACCAGCGCCATCAATGACGAAGACCTGCCGTGGGTACCGTTCGCGCCCTACAGCGATGAGGTGTTCATCAAATACCTGAGATGCGACCCCATTCGCGGCGAGACCATCACCCTGCTCAAGGCCCCGGCGGGCACCGTGCTCCCCAAGCATCATCACTCCGGCACCGTGATCGTCTACACCATCAAGGGCGGCTGGAAATACCTGGAACACGACTGGATTTCAAAGCAAGGCGGCGTGGTGTTCGAAACCGCAGGTACCAGCCATACCCCGATCGCGCTGCCTGAATATGGCGATGAAATCATCACCCTGAACATCACCCAGGGTGACCTGTTGTATTTCGACGAGAACGACAATCTCTTCGCAATCGAGAACTGGAAGTCCAGCGTGCAACGCTATCTGGATTTCTGTCAGGCCAATGACATCGAGCCCAAAGACATCACCAGCTTCTCCGTCTGAGATCTGGCGCATCGCAGTAGCCCGGCAAACGTCCGGGCTGCTGCGCTGACCACCAAAACGCTTTCGAATGGAGGCCCCATGCCCCAGAAACTCCACTTTTGCGGACGTTTCACCCTGAAACTCTGCGCCCTGCTGGCCAGCTCGGTCACTGTCGCACAAGAGTCACTGCCCTTCCCGCCCACGCCTACGGCCAGTGACGCCAAACCGACGTTGCAAGAATCCAAACACCAAAAACGTCAGCAGCAATCGCACCTGCCGGCTGACGCGCCAAACATCCTGGTCATCATGCTCGATGACGTCGGCTTCGCGCAGTCAGATACTGTCGGCGGCGCCATACACACGCCGACCCTGAGCCGGGTCGCCGACAGCGGCGTGCGCTACAACGCCTTCCATACCGCCGCGATCAGCTCCGCCACACGCGCCGCGTTGTTGACCGGGCGCAACCACCATCGAGTCGGCAATGGCGTCATCGCCGAATTGGCGACCGATTGGGATGGCTACACCGGCAAAATCCCGAAAAGCTCGGCGACCATGGCCGAGGTGCTCAAACAATATGGCTACAGCTCGGCGGCGTTCGGCAAATGGCATAACACCCCGCCCATGGACACCACGGCAGCCGGTCCTTTCGATACCTGGCCAACCGCCTATGGCTTCGAGCACTTCTACGGTTTTCTGGCGGGCGAAACATCCCAGTACGAACCGCGCCTGTACCGCGACACCACGCCGATCGAACCGGCGCGAGACCCGAAATATCACCTCAGCGAAGACCTGGCGAATCAGGCCGTGAACTGGCTGCAGGACCAACAGACCTACGCGCCGAACAAACCGTTTTTCCTCTACTGGACCCCCGGCGCCGTACACGGCCCGCACCAAGTGAACGCGCAGTGGGCGGACAAGTACAAGGGCAAGTTCGACGGTGGCTGGGACGTCTATCGCGAGCAGACGTTTGCTCGCCAGAAAGCCATGGGTTTCATTCCTCAGGACGCGGTACAGACCCCGCGCCCAGCGGAGCTGCCTGCATGGGATAGTTTGTCGGCCGAACAGAAGCAGTACCAGGCCCGTTTGATGGAGGTGTATGCCGGTTTCCTGGAACATGCCGACACCCAGGCTGGCAAAATTCTTGACGAGCTGGAACGCGAAGGTAAACACGACAACACCTTGATCTTCTATGTGCAGAGCGACATCGGCGCGTCTGCCGAGGGGATGGAGGGTACGATCAACGAATTGCTGGCCCAGAACGGTATTCCGGTGCCCAAGGAGCAACAGCTCAAAATTCTCAACGAGATGTATGGCGGCTTGTCTGCGCTCGGTGGTCCCAAACTTGAAAACATGTACAACGCCGCCTGGGCCTGGGCAGGCTCGGGGCCATTTGTAGGCACCAAACTGGTCGCCGGCTACTTTGGCGGCACCCGCACGCCGCTGGCCGTATCCTGGCCGAAGCAGATCAAGGCAGATGCCAAGGTTCGCGGACAATTCCACCATGTCAACGACATCGCCCCGACCGTTTACGACGTGCTGTCCATCACGCCTCCGGAAGAGGTCAACGGTATCGCTCAGGACCCAATAGACGGCGTCAGCATGCGTTACACCTTTAACGATGCTCAGGTAAAGTCGAAGAAGCCTGCGCAATACTTCGAAGTATTCGGCAGCCGTGGCGTCTACAAGGATGGCTGGATGGCCTCGGTGTTCGGCCCGCGCAAACCCTGGGTGCAAGGTTTTGCCCAGTTTACGGGCTGGGACCCGGCGAAGGATCAATGGTCGCTTTACAACCTGCAGAACGACTACTCGCAAGCGAAGGACCTGGCCGCCAGCAATCCAGAAAAACTGGCGGAGCTAAAGGCTGAGTTCGATGTCCAGGCCAAGGCTAACCACGTCTATCCTATCGGCGCGGGCCTTTATCCCTTCCTCAATCCAGCCGCACGGATCTCGACCACTGAGCACGAATGGCATTTCAGTGACCGCATCCAGCGCTTTCCTGAGTTCGCCGCGCCCAACCTGCGCAGCCAGAACAACACGGTCGTGGTAGACGCCGAGATACCGGCCAATGCCACCGGAGTGCTGTATGCACTGGGCGGTATTGGCGGCGGGGTCAGTTTGTACATGGATGATGGTTTCCTGGTCTACGAGTACAACGCGCTGGCCGTCTCCCGAACGAAGCTACGCTCGGCCGAACGAGTACCCGCCGGCAAAGTCAGTATCGAAGTGCTCACCGCCATGTCGTCAGCCAAATCCGGCGCACCGGCCAATCTGAGCGTGCGTCTCGACGGGCAGGAAGTCGCCAGTGGCGTAACGTCCTTTACCCCGCCACTGACGTTCACGGCCAGCGAGACCTTCGACGTGGCTGAAGACCTGGGATCACCCGTCACCCTCGATTACTTCGACCGTGCACCGTTCGCCTTCAACGGCAAGGTCAATGATGTACACGTGACCTACCTGCCTTGATCGTGATATCCCAAGAAAGCCCGCCCCGTGCGGGCTTTCTTGTTTCTGAGGTGATGGGGAAATTGCGTGACAACCTATTTTCCCAGCAACACCGCGATGGGACTGTCTTCGCGCAAGGCGTGACAGGTATTGAGCAGTCTACCGGTGACGCGTTGGTAAGCCTCCGTATCGGCAGCGTTGCGTGGCGCAACCATGGCGCGCCCCATAGGGATGGTCTGAAACGCCGTGGTGGCGATGGGCAGCAGCAGTTCTGTCAGATGCACGCAGCCACCAATCCCGCCGAACAGCTCCTTGATCCGCCGAGAAAAGCCCACACCAATGCGTTCCCCCAACAGTTTGTTGTAAGCCGGTACAGCGCCACGACACTCGCTGGTAGGCACCTGGGCCATGTCGACCTGCACTTCGCGCACAATAAAGTCATCATCCAGGGTCAAGCGGATGAACATGCCGTGATAGGTCTGCCCCGTCGCCAGCTCGCGCCCTTCAGCCAGGGTTACCGGATGAGTCTTGCTATCGGCCAGTCGCCCTTCGATATCCCACAGGCCATCTGTCCGCAGATAACCCAGGCACTGGACCTCACGCTGGTGAATCAGTCGGCGCCCCTTTTCATCTACATCGGTGGTCATGTTTCACTCCTGTTAGTGAAGAACGCAGGTTGCGCCGGCTGCACCATTTCCTGCCTTTAACAGAAACCCATGGCCCGACGAAACAGGTCCACGCAAGGCGGCCTCAGCCGCCAAAAAGCAGGTCGCTCTGGAATACATGCTGCATCACTTCATTGATGCAGGCCCCACCCGAGCAAGGGAGGGTGCAGCACTTTTCTGAACCTCTAACTACCGACAAACACCACGATTGCCCCCCAGCCATGGGGGGCGGCTAAGAAGCATTCTTCCCCTAGCCTCTGGCGTTGGAACCGCAGCGATCTGCTAAGCGGTGCGCAAGCGGCTTGCCAACCATGCCTACCCAAGAAACTTCGGCCCAGGGCCTGCACCTCATGGCCAAGCCTGTCGGGCCAATTTGCAACCTTGATTGCAGCTACTGCTTTTACCTGGAAAAAGAGCAGCTCTACCCGCCACGGGAGCGCTTCAGCATGAGCGACGATGTGCTGCGCCTGTATGTGCAGCGCTATATCGCCGCCCAACACACACCCGAAGTCGAATTCACCTGGCAAGGGGGCGAGCCGACGCTGCTGGGTCTGGATTTTTTCCAGCGTGCGATCGCTTACCAACGTCAGTTCGCCGGTGACAAGATCATTCGCAACACCCTGCAAACCAATGGCACCTTACTCAGTGATGACTGGTGTGCGTTCCTCGCCCGCGAACATTTCATGGTCGGTATCAGCCTCGATGGCCCCCGCCACGTCCATGATCTGTATCGGCCCGACAAACGCGGCCGCTCCAGTTTCGACGACGTCATGCGCGGTATCGGGCTGCTCAAGCGATACAACGTCGACTTCAATGTGCTGGTCACTGTCGCCCGTGAGGTGGCCCGTTACCCCTTGGAGATCTATCGTTTTCTCAAGGCGGAAGGGGTTCGGCATATCCAGTTCAATCCGGTAGTGGAACGCCAGCCCGACTCGGCGCAAGTCAGTCAGGGCCTGCATTTTGCCGTGCCGCCGGAATTGCGCCTGCATGCATTACCGGAGCCCGCAGTCGTCACGGAACAAAGTGTCGAGCCCGGGGCCTATGGCGACTTTCTGATTGCCATTTTTGATGAGTGGGTACGCCACGACGTCGGCGAAGTTCATGTCATGAACTTCGAATGGGCGCTGGCCTCGTGGTGCCAGCTCCCACCCTCGGTGTGCCTGTTCAGTCCGCGTTGCGGCAAGGCCGCGATCGTCGAGCATGACGGCAGTGTGTACTCCTGCGACCACTTCATGTACCCGGATTACCGCTTGGGCAATATCCAGACCGATGATCCCGCCACCCTACTCGCCTCCCCCGCCCAACAGGCCTTTGGGGCGGCCAAGGAAGAGACCCTGCCGGCCATGTGCCTGGAATGCGACTACCGTTTCGCCTGCCATGGCGAGTGCCCGAAGAACCGCTTCATGACGGCGCCCAACGGCGAACCCGGCCTGAACTACCTGTGCCCGAGCTACAAGAAATACTTCCGCCATTTGACGCCTTATATGAACGCTATGGCCCAGTTAGTCAGCCACAAGCAACCGGCATCACTGATCATGCAGGCCTTCGACGGTCCACTGATCGTGCCTCTGGGCAAATAACAGAACACACAAAAACAAATAGCCCGGCACGCCATGCGCTGCCGGGCTTCTTTTTTCTTAGCTGCCGGATTAATTCACATGTTCCAACGCAGGTGCAGTCCATTGACCTGACAACGCCAACTCTTTTGGCCAATACAAACGCATGTACATGGCAAACGGCCCCTCTGGCGCAGGCACCCAGTTGGCCTCCTGGTCCTTGCCTGGGGATTCGTGCTGGATCAACAACGTCACGCCACCGTCCGCATCGCGCTTGAGCTGGGGCAGCATCGGCGAGTTGATCAGGTAACGATTCAAAGGATTGTCGACCAGCCAGCTCCCCGGCAGTTCATACATTGTCAGCGACCAGAACGCATTGACGGGTGGTAGCTGATCAGGCGCGAAGCGCAGGCTGTAACGCTTGCTTCCATCGAGTTTCTGCTTGTCGGCATCGACACGGTAGAACGGATACATCGCCTCTTGCCTGGAGGCGCCATAGATACCAATCGTCCCGAGCATGCGGTTCAGGTAGTTGTTCTTCATGGCCTCGCGCGAACCGAGAATATCGCCCGATGTCAGCGTTCCCTCATTCAGCTGCTTGACGCCACCGGCAAAGGCATCCCAGGCATCGGCCATGCCTTGTTCGATGGCGGTTTTCATCTCAGGGCTGAGTTTGGCTGGGTCGAAGTCTTTTCCGGCGCCGATACCAATCTTGGCAAAGCGAGCCATCAGTTCTTTTTCAGAAGGATCGGTTGGGCAAAACTGCAGCAGAAAGTTCAGCGTACTGAACAACTGCAGGGAGTTTTTTTGCGCCTCACGACTGAGTGGCTTGACGAAATCAATGGGTGGCGCGGCTTTCACCGGGACGCGTCCCAGGAACGCCGAAAGTGTCTGCACGGTGTAGCCGGCCTGAACCTTCTTTACGTCCTCGATATCGCCTGGACTGAACAATTGCGTGCGATAGATGGCGAGCGTCAGGTCTGTTTCAGCACGAAAGACCTTTTTAATGCCTTTGGGTGTATCACCTTTCCAGTTCGGCCCGACAATCAGGAAACTACCGCCCTCATTGCCGGTGGTGCGGCTGCCGATATAGTCGGAATTGAAGGTGTAGATATCAGTGAGCTGGACACTGAAGTAGCGCCCTTTCTCGATGGTGGGCATCGTGAGGACGACGGGTTCAGCACGCAGATCAAGGCCCGCCCATGAATACGGCGTATCAGAGTTGGGCGTCTGGACGGCCTTGTCAGCGGGGGTATAGACGCGAGGCGTGTTGTGAATCTGGTTCCAGGGACCTTTGTACTCTGGATTCTGTTGATCCACGAAATACCCATGTTGAATGCGGTAGTTGTCTACCATTGGGTAGCCGTAGATGTAGGCTTCCTTGGCGATGGCCCGTGCTTCTTCAGGGCTCACACCCGCTTGGGCCTGGACTGTCGGAAGGCCCACCAGAAATGCTGCTGCGCACGCTATAACTTTCAGCCGGGTACGAGTCATTGATGTGCCCCCTTCTTATCGATATCCGTGGTTGCCGAGAAGAAGCTCTTGCGCGCCGTTGCTGACTTTACATGCCAGATAACGGTTGCTCCTTTGCTGATAAACCAGCTACGGCCATCGCCACCTTTATAGGTAACGCTATTGCCGGATTCATCGGTGATTTCAAGTTCACCCTCAATGAGCGTTGCCAGTTCGCTAAATGGATAAGTAAAACTGAAGCTGCCTTTCGTTACTTCGAATAAGCCCATGGTCAATGGCGAATCTCCGCCGCCGAAGTCCACACGGGCATACAGTTTTATTTCGCAGCCAGACAACGTTTTTGCGCCTAAGTCCTCAGGTGAACCGATGTAAACGAGCTCATCATTTTTATTTGAAGGTGAGTAGGTAATCATGGAAGGTCCTTTGTTCTATTTATTCTTCAAGGTTTGGGCAAGGGAAAGCGCAACTCCCCGATCATTTCATCCAGAGACCCTTCTGATTGACCTTCGCTTTCCATGGCCAGCCATTTCAGGATCGCGGACTCGTGGCGGACCATGGATTCGGCGACATCGCGGTCTTCTTCAGGGCAAATGCGGGCTATTTCTTCAAAGCGCGACAGGAACGCTTCCACTGCGGGCTTGATGACAGCGGAAAATTCCTGAAGGTTATGGGTCGCCTGATACGCGCTGACGATGGACTCGATATCACCTTGATCGATGTTCTCGCTCAGGGATATGCCGTATTTCACCAAGAACGGACGCAGGCGCGCCTTTGTTTCGGTTTCCAGTTGAAGCAACGTGCCAAAGTGGTATTCGTCGCGTTTGCTTTTTGCCAACTTGATAAGTTCTAGCGCAAGTTTTTCACCAAAAATTTCGCTCTCATACAATTCTCTGACCCACGCCGGATTAGCCACGTTATTCATCTTGTTTTCTCCTCTTTTGGCTTTGCTTTAATGCGTACGTCTAAGCAGGAAGTGCGACAGCGCCGGAATCAACACCAACGCACCGATCATGTTCCAGATGAACATGAACGTGAGCAGAATGCCCATGTCGGCCTGGAACTTGATCGGCGACCAGGCCCAGGTGATCACACCTGCCGCCAGGGTGATGCCCACCAGTGCCACCACTTTCCCGGTAAACGCGACGGAGTTTTTGTACGCCTCGGTCAACGACAGACCGGCGCGTTGCTGGGCCAGTTGCACGCTGAGCAGGTACAGCGCGTAGTCCACGCCAATCCCCACACCGAGGGCGATCACCGGCAAGGTGGCAACCTTGACGCCCATCCCCAGCCAGACCATCAACGCTTCGCAGAGAATCGAGGTCAGCATCAACGGCACCACCGCCACGATCACCGCGCGCCAACTGCGGAAGGTGATGAAACACAGCACGATCACCGCGCCATACACGTAGAACAGCATGGTGCGGTTGGCCTCGCGCACAACGATGTTGGTCGCGGCCTCAATCCCGGCGCTGCCGGCCGCGAGCATGAACTGACGATCGTCGTTGCTGTGTTCCCGAGCGAACTGATCCGCCACCTTCACCACGTGATCGAGCGTCTCGGCCTTGTGATCCGACAGATACGCAATCACCGGCATCATCGAGCAGTCATTGTCGAACAGCTCCGGGTTGTTCACCGAGGCCTGTTGCGCGCCGTAGTTCAGCACGTTCTGGTTGCGCGCAATGGTCAGCCACTTCGGGTTGCCTTCGTAGGAACCGGCGGTGATCTGCCGCACGGCATTGACCAGCGACACGGTGGTTTGTACGCCGGGTTGTTGCTGCAACAACCAGCCCAGGCGATCGGCTTCCACCAGGGTTTCGTATTTCAGGCAGCCTTCGCTGGCGGTTTTGACCATGACCGCGAACTGGTCGCTGGATAGCGAGTAGTTGTCGGTGATGTAGGCGTTATCACGGTTGTAACGCGAGTCCGCACGCAGCTCCGGTGCCCCGGGGTCGAGATCGCCGATCTTCAAATGTGTACTGACCACGAAGCCACCCACCGCCAGCAGCCCGGCAACCACCACCGCCACCGTCGCCCAGCGACGTTCGGTAAAGCGGTCGAGCAGGCTCCAGAGATTGCCCAGCCCCTTGCCTTTCAATTCCAGGCTTTCCTGACGCAGGGTCCGCGCCGCAGCCTTGGGACTGACGCCGCAGTAGGACAGCAACACCGGCAGCAGCACCAGATTGGTGAAGATCAATACCGCTACACCAATGCTCGCGGTGACCGCCAAATCCTGGATCACCGGAATGTCGATCAGCATCAGCACCGCAAAACCCACGGCATCGGCCAGCAACGCCGTGAGCCCGGCGAGGAACAAACGGCGGAAGGTGTAGCGCGCGGCGATCAACTGGTGAGTACCACGCCCGACGTCCTGCATGATCCCGTTCATTTTCTGTGCGCCGTGGGACACGCCGATGGCGAACACCAGAAACGGCACCAGAATCGAAAACGGGTCGAGCGCGTAGCCAAACAACGTGACCAGCCCGAGTTGCCAGGCCACGGCGATGACCGAGCACAAAATGACTAACGCGGTACTGCGAACGCAACGGGTGAACAAGTAAATAATGGCAGTGGCAATCAGCGCTGCGGCGCCGAAGTACATCATGATCAGCATCAATCCATCGATCAGGTCGCCCACCAGTTTGGCGAAGCCAATGACGCGGATTTTGATCGGGCCTTTGCCCTCCTCGCCTGCCTTATGTACCACTGCGCTGTCGGCAAACTCGAATTTGTCGCGCAACTGCTCTTCGAGCATGCGCGAGAAATGGTGATAGTCGATCGCCTGGCCCGTGACCGGGTCTTTCTCCAGCAGCGGCACAAAGATCATGCTCGACTTGAAGTTGTTGCCGACCAGGCTGCCGATGATGCCGGAGCGGGCGATGTTCAGCCGCAGTTGCTCGACGCCGCTGGCCGAGCCGTCATAGGAATCCGGCATGACCGGGCCGCCTCGGAAGCCCTCCTCCGTAACCTCGGTCCAGCGCACGGCCGGCGTCCAGAGCGACTTCATCCAGGCCCGATCCACGCCCGGCGTCAGGAACAGCGCGTCATTGACCTGCTTGAGTACCTCAAGGTATTTCGGGTCGTAGATATCGCCTTCAGTATTTTCAACGACCACCCGAACCGTATTGCCCAAACCTCGCAATGACTGGCGGTTTTCAAGGTAATTTTTGATGTACGGCTGGCTCTGCGGAATCATCTTTTCGAAGCTGGCGTTGAGCGTCAGCCGGGTGGCCGCGAAATAGCTCAGCAGCACGGTCACGATCAGGCAGGTCAGCACCACCAGCAGGCGGTTATTGAAGATCAGGCGTTCCAGAAAGTTGCCGGAGCGTGCATCGAAGCCCTTGAGCTCTCGGATCACCGGCATCGTATCGAGGTTGTAGTTACCCATGAGAAGGCTCGTCTCTTTTTATTATGTGAAGTGGGCTTATTCGAAGGGCAACTGACGCAACCCCTGGGCACCCGCGACCACCAGCGAACCCGGCCCGGCAGCCAGTGCTGCAGCAACCGGGGCCGGTCGGTTTTGTGATTGCTGGGTAAAGCTTGCGCCGTCATCAACGCTGACCAGTACATGGCCGGCCTGGCTGACCAGGATGATTCGGCCGTCTGGCGTGACGGTACCGGCAGTGATGCTCAGAGATAAGCCCGGTTCGACCTTGTTCCAGTTCGCACCGTCATCGACGCTGCGGTACACGTTGCCGCGTAGACCAAACACAATCACGACGCCCGGCTTGCCGGTGATGCCGAAATAGCTGCCGCTGTAGGGTGTCGGGACGCTGACGAAGCGTTGCGGGGCCGGGTCCAGTTTCAACACCAGACCTTGCTCGCCGACAATGAACAGATCATTGCCGATCGCGCGTATGCCATAGAAATTAAGCGCTCCCGGATTGTCGGTACGGTCCATCAACGGAACCCAGTTCCGGCCGCCGTCTTCGGTGCGGAATATCAGGTTGAACGCGCCGACGATGTAGCCGACCTTTTCATCAGCGAACCATACATCCAGAAAGGGTTTGTCAGCCCCTTCATCAATCATTCGTTGGGCTTCACCCACTAACAAAGCACTCGCGGTGTCATCCGGCTGTTGCGCCTGCTGGCGCTGATAGTGTTTGAGCATGACTTGCCCGACCTGACGGCCATCGAACTGACGGCTCCAGGTTTCGCCGCTGTCGTCGCTGTGCAGCACAACGCCGTCGTGACCGACGGCCCAGCCCTGCGTCGGGCTCGGGAACTGCACGGCCACCAGATCCGAGCTGACCGGCACTTGCGCCTGATGCCAGTGAATCCCAGCATCGTCGGAATAAAAAATATGGCCTCGCTGGCCCACGGCGATCAGTCGCTGACCCGCACTGGCCAGACCGGTGAACATGCCCTGAAGGGCCTTTTCACTCTGAATCGCCGGGCTCGACAGGGTGTCGACAAACTCCGCAGCGATGACGTGACGGGTGAACGGCATAGCCAGTGCCACGACCAGTGCAGAGAGCACGGCCCATCGGAATGTATTCATGACGTTTACTCGGGCAAAAAAAGCCGCCGAACAGTGCGAGAAACACTGCCGGCGACAAAAAAACACCTGGGTATGGCGGCTTAGCGAATGCCTGTACCAGCCAATGACTCAGGTGCCCACTGCGCTTTCGAAAGCGGGTCGATGTACTTGACGCCGCCATACGGGCCATAGACGCCGGTGATGTTGTAGCTACCGGAAACGAAGTCATAAATCATGTGGTTGTCCGAGTTCGGCGCCTGCACGTCATAGCTGTAAGCCAGGTGTGCAAAGGATCCGCGGTACAGCTTTCCGCTGGCGTCGTATTCATCGGAAGCCAGCGCGATCCAGCTATCCTCGTCGAGGTAGAAGGTGCGCTTGCTGTAGATGTGGCGCTTGCCCGGTTTCAACGTGGCTTCCACCACCCATACGCGGTGCAACTCCCAGCGCATCAGGTCAGGGTTGACGTGGTTCGGCGTGGTGATGTCGGCCGCTTCCTTGTGATAGTTCAGCTTGTAGGTGTTGTAAGGAATGACCATTTCCTTCTTGCCGACCAGTTTGAAGTCGTAGCGATCCATTGCGCCGTTGAACACCCAGGCATCGTCATAGGTTGAAGCGCCGGCAGAACCTGGGTTTGGCGTGTCATAAGCGATGTCAGGTGCAAGTTTGATCCGGCGCTGACCGGGCAGATATTGCCAGCCCCGACGCTCCATTTTCAGCGGATTGACCGCATCCTGTACCAAGATGGCTTCACCGGCGCGTCGGGCCGGGGCCTGGTAATAGAGTTTGGTCTTGAAGAACAGATCGGTCTCTTTCGCCGGCTCCGTACGTTTCGGATCGTAGAGCGGGTATTCGAGATAAGCGTTACCGGTCGTGGCCAGAATCGCCTTGCCGGACCCGTCGACGTTCCAGGAATCGTATTTGAAATTGGTGGCGTACCCCTGATACCGCAGCAGGTGGTTCCACATGGCTTCATTGCCGTCTTTGGGGATCGGGAACGGCACGCCCGGCAGCGCGTTCTCCAGCGCTACACCGCCCTCCAGGGTCTTGGTGCCGACCGCGTTTTTCGCGGTGTTATCCAGCAACCGCTGCGGCAGCGCAACGCTGCGATGGGTAGGGAACACATCGACCCTGAATGTCGGGTAACGCTTGAGCAACTCTTGAGTGGTGGCGGTCAGTTTGCCGGCGAAATCGTTGGCATTCTTGCCCGTAATCACGGCGCGTGGTTTGTCGCTTTCGAAAGGATCGGGGCGAAAGGAACTGCCGGCCTGGAAAGAGGCCGGGTTGCTGGTCAGTCCACCTGAGTAGGCAGGAATGCTGCCATCAGCGTTGCCGGCCTTTTCGGCGCCGACGGCAGTCAGACTGGTACCAAGCTTCGCGGCTTCGTCCTGGGACACCGCCGCATGGGCAGTCCCTGTGATTGCCAACACCAAGGTGCTGGCCAGTATGGATTTGGCAAATTTCATCGATTGTCTCCTGTGATGAGGCACGCTTCGGTCAGAAGGTCGTTTTAAAAGTGAGGGTGACCATGCCGCGATCGCTGAGCTGAGCGAAGGTGCCGGCAAAAGCGGTCGGTTGGCCGGGGGTGCAGTTGTATTGGCCATTGGCGCCCGGCGCGGCACCTTGTCCTTGCACGCCACCGGCCGTCGCGGCGCCCGCCGCATTGCAGGTGTCGATCCCGCCGAAGTTGTCCACGTACTTCAGGTCAAAGCGGTACTGGTTGTGAACATCCATGCCGACGCCGACCGAGTAGTTGCCTGCGCCTTCGTTACCACCCAACTGCACCGCGGAATCGCCTTTGAGGCCGACGTTGTAGGTGAGCGGCATGTACATATCGATGCCGGGGAACACCTGGTACCAGGTCGGGTTGAAGTTGATGCCCAGGACGTAGTTGTCCTTGCTGACCTTGTCGGTGCCGCGGTACCAGCTCTCACCCTTGAACAGCTGTTCGTTTTCAGTCACATCCAGCCAGCGGCTGTAAGCGAGCTCAACCAACAGGGACGAGCTGTCCCACACAGGCGTTGCACCGAAGGTGGTCAAGCCGTTGAGCACCGCATGCACGGTGTTGCCTCGGGCTACTGCGTTGTCACCGTCAAAACTGCTGATGAATCCTGGCAAACCGGCCGCACCCGCCGCCGGGCTGACGGTTGCCGGTACGCTGGCCAATGCCATGTTGTGGCGGTAGTTGACGTCGAGGCCGACGCTGACCCCTTCGATGTTCTTCGACAGGCTGATGCCGTAGATATCGATGTCATCGACATAGAACTGGTTGTAGCTGCCGGCATTCCCGGAGATCAGTTGTGCGGGCCCGACAGCCGTTGGCCGCAACACAACGTTGGGCAGAATGTCGGAGGTTTTGCGGTAGTAGAAACCCAGCGTGCCTTGCAGCCACTCCGGGCTCCACTTGGCCATCAAACCAAAGTCGCCGAGCTTGTCCGGGGTGTAGGTATGCCCATTGGAAAGCCGCAGGAACTGGTTGGCGCCCAGTGGCCCGGGGGTACCGAAGAACGGATTCTGCCCGCCAATCAGCGACAGGTTGTGCCCGCCACTCTGGATGCCGTCGTTGAACCCCAGGTAGGTGCCCGACTCCGGTAGACGTGCGGCATCCCAATCCAGGAAGTATTGCGCGCCGACGGTCAGTTCCGGGTTGAGCGTGAAACTGGTGGACAACTGATTGCGCGGAATGAACAGCTCTTTGGCTTCTGTTCCCGGCACCGCCAAAAACTTGGAAAGATCGAGACCGGACTGCCCGTAACTGTTGCCATGGGCAAAGGCCAGGAGGCTCTCACCCCAGTAGAGGGTGTGCTTGCCTGCCTTGCCACTGAGCAGCGATTCATCACCGACTTCCGTACTGCCAAAGACGAAGGCATCGAGAATTTCGGAAGAAGGACCGTTGTAGTAACGATCGGCGTAACCACTCAGGTGCCGAGAATCCGGTCGACCGTTGTTGAGTTGGTTGGTCGACGCATTGTCACTGCCGACATCGTCGTAGGCATGGTCGTACCAGGTGTTGGCGCTGACGCGAAAGCCGGCCTTCTGCTTGTAAACCACATCCAGCTCGGACAGTACATCCACGCGCTGAGAGACCGGACTGCCAGAAGAGAAGTTGCGATCTCCGTCATTGTTGTTCCAGGAATTAGCCAACTTACTGTTGGCGGCTTCCACACGCTGGGCGTAGTTGAGCTTCACCGTGTTGTCGAAGCGAACCGACAGGTCTTCGTTCCCCGTGTCAATTTCCAGTGCCTGTGCCGGTGTGATGCCCAGGCCCGCCAGGATGGCTGAAGTCAGCAATCCCATGCGGAGGTTTGCATGGCAGATCTTATTGTTTTTGTTCATCTAACTTGCCACCTGCTCTATGGTTTACGAAATGTCATCTGTTGCATGCAGTTCACTGAGCCTCCTCTCAGGTGCGCTGCAAAAGGGTGATCGACACAGCCCGTCCCAGGGCGGTGCTGTGCTGAAGCGCCGTACGGGCTCCCGGAATTTGCCTGCCCTGGGCCATGCCGCGCAGTTGCCAGACCAGCTCGACCAGTTGCGCCAATCCGGTGGCACCCGGGGCGTGCCCACGTCCGAGCAAACCGCCTGACGGGCAGATCGCGTTCGCCTGGCCTTTCAATCGGTGACCGAGTTGCACAAAGCGCTCGATCTCGTCCTCCTGGCAAAAACCCAGGGCAGCGCTGTTGACCATGAAGTCACCGACGCTCTGGTCATGCAGCTCAACCACATCGATGTCTTCTGCGCCCAACCCGGCCAGTTGATAGGCCTGCTGCGCTACTCGCCGTGTGGTCGCTCGTCCCAGCACATCGAGCACACAGCCGCCCTCCTGTTCCGAGGTGCTGTCACTGCCACGGGCACTGGCCAGTACCGTGACGCCAGCCCGGGCGCCGAAACGCAGGGCAAAGGCCGGTGAGCAGATCAGCACCGCCGCCGCACCGCTGGCCGGCGGGGACAAGTAAGGCGGCAGCCAGCCATCGCGATCCGGACGGCGATTCAATAAGGCGTTGGGATTGACCGAGGCCTGGGCCCACGCCCGGTTGAGCACCTGATCGAAGCTGCTCTCGGAGACACCCATACGGGTCAATAACCAACTGGTTTGCGCCGCAAAAAGTGCGGCCGGCTGCTGTCGGCGCTCGAGGAAGACAACCGGATCCCTGGCGCGCAGGTCCCTTGCGAAGTCATCGCGAACGGGATCCTTCAGTCCAAAAAACTCACGATTGGAAATCCGTGCGGGCATGCACTCGACACCCACGACCAATACACACTCGGCCTCACCGCAAATCACGCTATGACGGGCCAGCTGAAAGGCGCTGCTGGCAGCTGCGCACCCATCGCTGAGACTGAAGACCGGGACGCCCGAATAACCAATCCGGGACAACATCTGCTCTGCGACACCGGCGTCACCGTGTACGCACGAGGTAAACACCTGGTCCACCAAGTCGTAGTCGATTCGCGCATCATCCAGTGCCGAACGGATGGCCTGACCTGCCAATGCGGCATGGCTGTCGCAACTCCCCAACGGGATGAACGGTGTCATACCGGCCCCGGCGATCAGCACTTTCTCAGCCATAACCCTTGCTCCTCGCCGTCCGATATGCAGCGGCAGCTCTTCTTGGGTCCAGACTATTGCGTGCCCATAGCCGTCACCCCCCCATCGTCAGGGGGTATTGGAATCAGGATGGGGGAGTCGAGGAATGATCCGGGCGGATCAGGATTGGCATACAGCGCGGGGTGGTCGGGAATCAGCTCGCCGTTTCGAGAATGCCCAGCATGTATGCTCGAGCGACGACATGCTTGCGGGTACCGGCCTGGAATTTTCCAAACAGGTTTTTCAGGTGCCACTTCACCGTTTCCTCGCCGACATTCAAGGCCAGGGCGATTTGTTTGTTCGACAGATTGCGCGCCAGCAATTGCAGCACCTCACGCTCCTTGGGGGTCAACAGTCGACTGGGCGAAACGCTTGACGTCGCCGACTCCACTCGCGAAACAGGGGCAACCAGAAGCGAAGAGCCTTTCGGCACGAGCGTTTGGTGCTGAAGCTTTTGCACCCATTTGACGAGATCGGGATGCGTGTCCTGCACGACTCGCTGCAATTCATACTCCTGCGCCAGGCTGACGGCCTCCAATAAACAGGCAGTGCCATCTTCTCCCAACGCGTCGAGTGCCAACGCCCGGAGCAGCTTGATCTGGACAATTTCCCGACCGCGCCGCAAGTGCTCGGCGGTCTGGTTCACGCTTCCCAGTGCCAGCAACAACGCCGGCCAATCTTTTTTCACCAACAACACATAGCTGTTGGCCAACCCAACCAGCAGGGCCAGCTCCGGCCCCAGCAAACCTTGATTTTCACGGGCAATGAGTGGAACGACATCGTCCAGCCGTCGCCATAACGCGTTGCAGGTATCGATCCGCCCCTGCAACGCGTGCAGACGAATCTGCTCGCCCAGCGAAGCAATGCAGAACCGAGGGATACTTCGCTCTTCACCGAGGGAGAATAAAGCCTCCAGAATGTCCTGCCCTCGATGCCCCTGCCCTTTTAGCTCGGCCAGACGCGCGGCCGTGAGAAAGCCGAGCACAATTGCGTGCGGCGAAGCTAGGCGTTCCACCATATCCAGTCTGTTCGCCATTACAGTGCCGGCTTCTTGAAGCTCTCCTCGCTCCAACAATACGGTGGCGAGACTGCAGGCCAACATGACGGTCATCGGGCTGCGACGACCAATGTCCCGTTCCGCGCGCAACAGGCTGTCGCGCAACGCGGCCTCTGCCGGCACCATTCGCCCTTCGGACAGGTACGTCAGACCGACCACCCATTCACCAAAGCCGCGAATGGCATCCAGTCCCGGCGTCCAAGCGTAATGCGGTGCACGCTGAAAGATACGCCGGGCTTTTTCCGGCTGCCCCTGAAACAAGGCCAGCCGCGCAATCTGATTGGCCACAATGGCTTGCAACTTGATTGAGAACGAAGGCAGCCGATCGACCCAAGGCGTGATGAGCGCCAGCGATTCGTCCGGACGGTCGGCAAAGTAAGCAGCGGCAGTGGCAATGGCCGCGGCTTCGCAGCGTGTGGCCTCATCGGCAGACGGGTGCTGCTCAATGCTGGCAATCAATTGCGCCGCTTCAGCCTGACGCTCACCCATGGCCAACGCCCAGGCCGCGGCTAGACATATACCCGGACGAGATAAAACATCCGCAGGCTCAAGCTCCTTGATCCATTCCAGTACTCGACTGAACTGCCCCCGTAACATGACATCGTAGAGGCAGGCTTCGATCATGATGAAGGCAGGCTTTGAAAGGCCGGCTAACAGGTATTGCCGGGCAGCCTGTTCCAGAAAGCCGCTTTGCTCCAGCCACATCGCCGCCCGTTCGTGAAATCCCTGACGCTGTTCCAGGGGCAGACTGGCAAAACGACCATGAAGAAACTCGCGCGCCAACGGATGAAAACGTACCCAGTCACTGTCGACACCCTCGACGAAAATTGGCGTCGAAACACACAACACCTTGAGCAGTCCATCCGCCCGAGGGTTATCCGTAAGTGCCATGCACAGAGAAGGTTGAACCGTCTCCAGAAACGCAATGCTTACAAGAAACTGAACCTGTTCATCCGGCAGATGAGCAATGAGACTGTCGACGAAATAGCGCTGGATATCACCGGAACAAGTCGACAGTTCTTCAATGGCAGCACGCAAGCTCTGGCTTTTTTCCATCGCGGAAATCGCCAACTGCAAGCCCAGTGGCCAACCCTCGGTGATCTCATGCAGGCGTACACAGAGATCGGTATCGATCAGCGCACCAAAACGGGAGTTGAGTATTCCAACGGTTTCTTCTACCGCCAGACGCAGTGCGGGTGTGGTGATCGTGGCGTAACGGCCGCTCGCCATGAGATCAGCCACTTGCAGATTCAAGCGTCCGCGAGAGGCCATCATGATGCGCAAATTAGCCGGGGCGTTGTGCAACAGATAGGTCAACGAATGACGGACGGTGACTTCGAGCAGGGTGTCTGCTTCATCCAGTATCAGCACGGTTTCGCTGCCCAGGTCAGCCACTTCCGCCAACCATTGAGTCAGCCCTTCCAGTTCGTCGCTTCCCTTTCCAGGAATGCGTTCGGCAGAGCGCGCGAAAGATGAACGTCCACTGCCAATGGCCATGGCGGCTGCCAATCCGTTGACAAAACGCTCAGCATCATCGTGAGCATCGAGTGTGAGCCAGGCCACCACCGCCCCAAGAGACAGGCATTCGCGGCGCCATTGAGTCAACAGGAAGGTTTTGCCGAAGCCCGCCGGAGCCTGGACAGCGATGACGACCTTTTCCGCGAGTTCCGGGGAGTCAATGCACAGGCGACTACGAACCTGCGCAGTTTTCTGGCTGCGCGGTGGTGTCGTTTTGAGAATTAACTCAGGCTCTATGGGATCCATTTTTGAGGACCTCGTTGCAAATCGATAGCTGTCGAAGCCTGGGAGTCGGCGGTGTCTGTTCTATACCTTAGGATGAGCCACGTCGACTCACCAGGACGCACAGCGTGATAAGTCCCTCCGGGCATTCAAAACCTGTTCAGCAAGACCTGCAACTGTGTGTGTCCAGTATCGCAACCTGTACTTGCGTCGCTAAATCGATTGACTGTCAATTGGCATTCTCTCAGATCACCACACGCTTCCCCCCCCATTCACGGGGGGGTAAACTAATTCATTATCAATCTAAAAAAGTATCAAAGACCTTCAAAAGTCGAGCTTTAGCTAGGAATTATGAGATAGCCGCCTTTCAGGACTGGCGGCTATCGGCCAAAAGCAGGCATTAGACGCGTGTACGAACCCAGCGGCTATTCACTGCTCTAAATCCCGCTGTCTGCCGAAGACGTTCACGGCGCCGACGCCCTATTGCATCGGTCTCGCTGATCCCGTCTCGCACCACTCCGAAAGCATGTGAGGTCAGGGTGCGGGGGCTGCCGGTGTTGATTCCGTACGTCGCACTATCCGGCCATCGACGTCCAGGCCTTCCCAAGGGCTGCCCTGGCTACAGGTAAACTCGAGGCGTAAAAAAGCCCGCGTTGAGCGGGCATCGGAAATCATCCGAACTAATTCAGGCACCTGATTCAGGGTCACTCGCAGGCATACCGCGAGCTTCCTTATCGTTTTCGTCCTGATCGTCCATCTGTGGGTCGGCGTCAGGGTTATCGACTCGACCGCTCTGTCCAGCTTCTGGATGCTCACTCGACACCGAGTTATTTGCATCCACGTCAGTCATGTCTTCGTCGACAGGAGCCTCGTCATCTGGAGGCAGCGGAACTTCGGGCTCGTCCCTCTTGGGGTCATGGCCGGTTTCGTTGTCCGTCGTGCGCGTTTCGGGCTGCTGTGATTTGTTGCCAGGTGCGTTCTCGTCAATGTCCATGCTGAACCTCCGTACTGATGCGCGGGATGTCCGTGCTTGAACATGAGAAACGGCAAAGCGTTACAAGTGCAGCGCAGTGGACGAACGGAGAAGAAAAACCCGGCTCACTAGCCGGGCTTTCTCTCCTATCTCCTATCGTCTGAAAGCGGTGTCTGTTCATCCGCCTCTGGGGTAGTCCTCTCACCAGGATCCTTCCAGTCTTCTGGACGATCATCGCTTGGATTTTTCAACGGATCGTATTTGTTCGGATCGTCTGGATCTAGCGTCGGCTCATCTGAACCTGGCTCAGGCTTGGATGGAACAGAACCTTGTGTTTGGTTTTGAAAACTCGAATCGGTAGACATACCCACCTCACCAATGAGGTCCAGCTTTTCTGGGCCGTAATAGTTTGAATTTGGCAGGTGAAAAGTGTGCGACTGAGCAGATGAGCGGGCAGCAAAAAGCCCAGCGGGCGGCTGGGCTTTTGGAGTTGCACGGACTTGCCCCCCATCTGCATCACAACTGACCAGTCATTTGCAGCCGACTTGACCAGCGCACGTGGGAATGACGACCGGCAGAGAACGGCCAGAAGCGGACACTCAAAGCTGAAGTCCCGACGGTCTATCCTTTCATCTTAACGATTGTGGTTCACTGGCCGCACGAGCGCGGATGAGCAGTCCATGGACCGCTCCTCGCAGCCAGTCGATGAGTGTCTGCCAATGTAATTAAAACCGTTGAGCTACTCGACAAGCTCGACGTAATTAGACTCGCCACTTCCAGTCGCACCGGACAACCAACCCCAAACGAAGTGAAGAGTCGTGCGCCCAGTTGGATCAGCCCCCACCGTGCCGCGCGACCAACCAGCAAGAAGCTCACCATCCGAAGTTAAACAGTGGTAGAGAAGTTCAATGGTATCGGGGCCTGTGACGCGACCAACCTGGTTTCCTATACGGATCCGTCCGCCTTTGTAGCGGCTGGTAATTGCACCGTCCTCAACAAAGTAATGAAATATCGTGCCAGCACCTGATAGACCTTTGGTGTTGTTCGCTACAGTGAATCGGCGATTGTTCAAACGCTCGTTGATTAGGGAAAAAGCGTTTTCCATAAGTGTTGTGTCCTTCCAGTGAGAAATCCATTCCTGTCTACGCCCACCTTAAACCAGGCTGCGTAGAGTGTTCCATCTGAAAGTCCGCTAAGGGTCGTTTTCTGCCTCTCGCGACGGGCAGAAAACGACCCATACCTGCCCTTCGTGTAGAGCAGCTATCGGCCAATAATGGACCTTCGAAGCGTCCGCATCTTGGGAGTGATCTCACATTTCCAATCCAAAATCGCGGTAGTTCAATTCAACGATGCATGGGATTTAGAGTTCGTAAAAGTTACAGCGCCAGTACGTCCGTAAGCTTGTAGCATTGGCTTACGCTTCGACCTCTGTGGCCCCATCGAAGCCTCCATCCTGCGATACATCTCGGACGTACCATGCGTATAGAACCTCTTCCCCCGCTGCAAAACCTAATCGCATTCGAAGCCACCGTACGACACGGCAGCTTCACTCGCGCCGCGGCCGAGCTTCATCTGACACAAAGCGCGATAAGTCGGCAAGTTGCGCAACTGGAGGAGTTTCTTGGTCGTGCGCTGTTTCGGCGAGAGCACAAGCGTATTCATTTGACCGTGGCAGGTCAGATTTATGCTGAGGAGGTGCTCCGAGTACTGACGCATTGCGCAGAAGCAACAGCACAGGTCATTACCCACACCGGAGAGCAGGAGTTGACCTTGGCCAGCTCAAGTGGTGTGGCTGCTTTGTGGCTCGGGCCTTTACTGGGTCGTTACTCTGATGAATTCCCCTCAGTGGAGATTCGGTTACGTGTTGTAGACGGTCTGGATTCACTTGTTCGTGCCGAATTCGACTTGGCTCTGTATTTCCTGCGCAAGCCATCACCGCCAGGGTTCGACAGCCGGTTACTGTTCGTCGAATCCGTGGGGGCCTATTGCTCGCCGGATTTTCTCAAGGGCGAAGTACTGGAACCGGAGCAGTTGACTGAGCACCGTTTGTTGATGCTGGAAGACGGGCAGCGCCAATGGCTTTCCTGGGCTGACTGGTTTAGTTACTACGGTGTTGATGCGTCGCTGATCCGCCAGCGCATGAGCGTCAACCACTATCCGGTATTGGTGGATTTGGCCATTGCCGGACATGGGATCGTATTAGGCTGGCGCCCGATGATCGACCGTCATCTGCGCTCCGGCGCGCTGGTTCCTGCGTGCAACGTGCATGCGGGTGCAGCCGGTGGCGGTTATTACCTGCTCAATCCCCAGGGACAGGTTCCCAGCCGCGCTGCGCGCGCGTTCGAGAAGTGGATGATGAGCACAATTGCAACTTAGCCCTTAACGTTTGCATGCGCCTGGCGCATGCAAACCTGCGTAATAAGCGTTTTCCGTCTTTTGAGGCTCCCTTTATTCTCAATCAAAGGGCACGAGACTCGATTGATCCACACCTATATCGACTCTCCTCCAATACTGCAGGGTCAATCCCTGCGCGTGATGCATGCAGGAGCCATTCGTGAACACTATAAAAATAAACACATCGACTACACACAACAAACAGGCGCGTCGCGCCATTGTTGCCACCGTAATCGGCAACGGTCTGGAGTGGTTTGACTTCACCGTTTACAGTTTTTTTTCGGTCATTATCGCTAAGGTATTCTTCCCCACCGATAACGAACTCACTTCTTACCTGATTGCCCTGGCCACATTCGGCGTCGGATTTTTCATGCGCCCTGTTGGCGGCATTGTCATCGGTGTTTACGGTGACAAGCACGGGCGCAAAGCCGCCTTGTCTCTGACCATCCTGCTGATGGCTCTCGGCACACTGATCATCGCGATAACCCCCAGCTATGCGCAGATTGGCCTCATGGCCCCCATAATGATCGTGTTGGCGCGATTACTACAGGGCTTTTCTGCCGGTGGCGAGATGGGGAGTGCCACGGCCTTCTTGATCGAGCATGCACCCGCCGGCCGCAAGGCATACTACTCCAGCTGGATTCAGGCGAGCATCGGTGTCGCGGTGCTGCTCGGCTCTGCGCTGGGCGCAGCGCTGTCGAGCTACCTGACGCAGGCACAACTGGAAAGTTGGGGTTGGCGCGTACCGTTTATCATTGGCACCTTGATCGGTCCAATCGGGTTCTACATCCGCAGCCGGATTGAGGAAACTCCCGCCTACAACGAATCCAAGCCTGTCGATTCTCCTCTGCGTGAGGTATTGCGCACGTACCCGCGCCAGACCTTGATCAGCTTTTCGCTCGTGGTGCTTTGGACTGTCTGTACCTACGCCATTCTGTTTTACATTCCGTCGTACTCCACACGAGTGCTGCAGCTGCCTTCCTGGATGGGGTTTTGTGCCGGAATGATGGGAGGCGCAGTGTTGATTATCGTCACTCCGATCGTCGGCGCGCTGGCAGACCGGTATGGCCGTCGTCCGTGGCTGCTGTGGTCGGCCTTGGCCATCTTCGTCACGGTGTATCCGATGTTTGTCTACATCAACCAGATGCCTGGGCTGATTTCGTTACTGGTGTTCGAGTTAGTACTCGGCGTGCTAATCGCCGGTTACATCGGTTCGATACTCGCAGCCTTCGGAGAATTGCTTCCGACCCACGTGCTTTCAACAGGACTTTCGGTGGCATACAACGTCGCAGTGACGATCTTTGGCGGCTTTGCGACCTTCACCATCACCTGGCTGATCGCCCATACGGGCTCAAATGTCTCACCGGCCTTCTACATCATGTTTGCGGCGCTCATCAGCAGTATCGGCGCGATGCTATACCGCGACCATGAGCCTGCATTGCGCTCTACCCTGACGGGAGCTTACTAGTGAATACTCATACTTCTAACCGCTTGATTCTGCGCAACGGCCAACTACTCGACTTGCAGCAAGGCCGATTGATTGCCGGCCAGGAAGTGCTGATCGAGGGCGATCGGATTATCGCTGTACGCCCCCAAAGCAGGGTGCCCGAGGCTGGCGTACAAACCTATGACCTGAACGGCAAGACCCTCATGCCTGGCATGATCGATTGTCACGTACATGTGCTGGCGTCCAACGCTAATCTGGGCCTCAATGCACTACAACCGAATGCCATCATCATGTACCGAGCCCTGCCGATTCTCGAGGCGATGCTTGGCCGAGGCTTCACCACCGTGCGTGATGCCGGAGGCGCCGATTGGGCACTTGCCCGCTCAATCGAGCTTGGACTGGTTCCCGGGCCGCGGATTTTCGCTTCAGGCAAGGCGCTATCGCAGACGGGTGGTCACGGCGACATGCGCGCTCGGGGCTCGTTACTGCTTAACGAACCCTGCTCGTGCTGCTTCCGGGCCGGAGCCATCGCACGGATTGTGGACGGTGTCGACAACGTCCGCCTGGCTGTTCGCGAAGAGCTTCAGCAAGGGGCCAGCCAGATCAAGATCATGGCGTCTGGCGGCGTGGCTTCTCCCACGGACCCCATCGCCAATACGCAATACAGTGAGGCAGAAATCCGCGCAATCGTCGATGAAGCTGAAGCCGCCAACACCTATGTAATGGCTCATGCCTACACTCCCCGTGCGATTCGACGCGCCATTGAATGCGGCGTACGGACCATCGAACACGGCAATCTGGTTGACGCTGACACCGCCCGCCTGATGGCGGAGCGAAACGCCTTCGCAGTACCGACTCAAGTCACTTACGAAATGCTGGCGGAGCACGGTGCACGCTTCGGATTGGCGCAAGAGTCTGTCGCCAAGATCGAAGAAGTGCGCCTGGCCGGGCGCAATGCTTTGCGGCTTTTCGCCGAAGCGAACGTGCCGATGGGTTATGGCTCCGACTTGCTGGGTGAGATGCATGAGTACCAAACGCATGAACTGAAAATACGCGCCGAAATCCTGGGCAATCTTGCCGCCTTGCGAAGCGCCACAACCGTGGCTGCACAGATATTACAACGCGAAGGGGAACTGGGCTGTATCGCCCCAGGAGCGCTGGCCGACTTGCTGGTAGTCAACGGCAATCCGCTTACGGATATCGATTGCCTGATCGGTCAGGGTGAAAACCTGGTGATGATTATCCAGGACGGCAGTATTAAGAAAAACACACTTACGTAGTAGTTGCGAACCTGGGGGCTCCCCCCATGCAACGGATGCCAACAATATCGCAGCCATTGTGAGCTGCTACAGAACTCAGTGCATTCAGGAAATCAGTTAATGAAAAAGCAACTACAGAGTTTTGCTTTGGGTACGGCTGTGCTCGGCTCATTGTTGGGAACTGCGAATGGCGCCGGTTTCATTGAGGACAGCAAGGCAACTCTCGACCTGAGAAACTTTTATTACAACAGCGACACCCGTGATACACATAAGGCTACCGTCGATGAATGGGGGCAGGCATTCGTACTCAACGTAAAGTCTGGCTTCACAGCAGGCACCATTGGCCTGGGGCTGGATGTCATTGGCACCTATGCAGTCAAGCTCGATGCTTCCGGCCCTGGCGCTCTCTTTCCCCGTAAACAAGATGGCGAAGCGGTCGACGACTTCAGCCGTGGGGGCTTAACCGGCAAACTGCTCTTTGCCAAAACCGAAGCTCGTGTCGGAACGCTTCTACCGTCTTTGCCAGTGATCACCGCCAACGATGGCCGGCTTATGCCGCAGCTCTTTGAAGGCGCCATGGTTACATCAAAGGATATTGACAACCTTACCCTTACGGCCGGGCAGATCGAGCATGCTACCGGCCGGATGTCTAGTGATAGCACCGGCCTCGCAGTCGCAGGCGGTACACGCCAGAGCAATAAATTCCGCTTTGTCGGAGGGAACTACACCCCATTCGACAACGTGTTGCTACAGTACTATTTCGCCAATCTGGAAGACTATTACAACCAAAACTTCCTCGGCGCCATGCACAACCTGAAATTTGACAGTGGGCAGTCACTCAAAACCGATTTGCGCTGGTTCAGGACACGTGGCGATGGGGCGAACGCCATGGGTACTCCCGGTTACAGAACTTCGGGCTTCACAAAGAACGGCGACGGGGAGATTGACAACAATACCTGGAGTTCGATGTTTACCTATGGCGTGGGCGGCCATGCTTTTAGCCTCGGCTATCAGGAGGTCTCGGACAACAGCAACTTTGTCCAACTCAACCAAGGCAGTTTGGTTGATAAGGACGCGGGCGGCACTTCGCTGTACTTGATTACCGACCGCATGACGGCAAGCTTCAATTATGCGGGTGAACGCACGGTCCTGGGCCAGTACGGCTATGACTTCGCATCACTCGGCATGCCAGGCCTGACCGCCAACCTCGCGTACCTCAAGGGTGATCAAATCAAACAGATACGCGGTGCCGAAGAATGGGAGCGTGACTTTATTGTCGGTTATGTCGTGCAAAGTGGGGGGTTCAAAGGCGTTGGTGTTGCGTGGCGCAACTCCAGTTTGCGCAGCGACATAGGAGGCGATGTCGACCAAAACCGGATGACGGTAAGCTATTCCCTACCTCTTTGGTAAACATCGGTCGGCACGCTCAACTATTGACTTAAATCTATAGCGAACCAGTCATGCCTGTGGGTCGATTTATTCGTAGTCTTCAGGTGCAGTTCCACTTTGCTGACAGCTTCCCTTCAACCGTTACCAGCATCGGTGAAGGTGGGACGGTCTATCTATATTGGGTCGATTGCCGCCCTTCGCGATAGACCGCTTTTGGCCGTTTCCTGCCTGTCACGACTGACCAGGTTGGCTGCAAAATCCCACTTCAGATGGAAGTCGCTTTCCATCAAGCGCAGTCTCTCGATTGCAGCTATGAAACTTAGGGCGATCATGAGCCACCCAGAACGCCAAATAACCGGCCAAATTCGTTTCCGCAAATAAGTTCCCACCCCTTGATTTCAAAGGCCTCCAGAGCATTAATGAATACTGCCTAGCGGAAACGAATATAACTTAAGCTATTGAAATATAACGATTAATCTTTGGACTTGAAAACCGTCGACTGTAACAGGTCCATGAGTTCGAATCCCATCGCCTCCGCCATCTTTATACGACAAAGCCCTGATTATTCAGGGCTTTGTCGTTTCTGGCTTTTGGAAATACCTACCAGCCCACACTTCAGCCCACACCCTGGATGAAGCATTGATTTTCGACCAGTGGCTAGTTTTTCGAATGCTCTCTTGCCGCTACACTCTCCTGAAGTACCCATTAAGACTCAGCTCCTGCAGGAAGCGCCGAGACAAAAGTAACTATCTTGATCTCGTCCTCAGCAAGCCAAAAAAATTACGTACAAACGAAAACGCCGCTCAAATGAGCGGCGTTTTTGCGTATGGAGCGGGAAACGACAGTGCCGCACCAAGACTCCGAGAAATGCCCGACTCTTTTACCATGGTTAACATCGACGGTTAATTCCAGCCGCCACCCAATACTTTGTACAAGCTCACCCGATTGCTCTGTTCGGCCAGACGCAGGGTGATCAGGTCCTGCTGTGCGCTGTACAGCGAACGCTGGGCGTCCAGGGCTTCGAGATAGCTTTGCGAGCCGCCGCGGTAAAGCGCGTCGGCCAGTTCGAAGCTTTTGCGGCTGGCGTCGGTCAGCGCTTGCTGCGCCGCCAGGCGTTGATCCAGGGTGCTACGCACCGCCAACGCGTCAGCCACTTCCTTGAAGGCTGTCTGCAAGGTTTGTTGATAGGTCTGCACCTGTATTTCGTGCTCGACCTTGGCCGCGTCCAGCGTTGCACGGTTACTGCCGGCATCGAAGATCGGCAGGCTGACGCTCGGGGCAAACGTCCAGGCGCCGCTGCCGGATTTGAACAGACCGGACAACGCCGAACTCGCGGAACCGGCATTGGCCGTCAGGGTGATGCTTGGAAAGAACGCCGCGCGGGCCGCACCGATGTCGATATTGGCCGACTTGAGCGTATGTTCGGCGGCCAGGACATCCGGGCGGCGCTGCAACAGGCTGGACGGAAGTTCAGACGGCACCTGAACCAGCAGCGCAGCCGATTGCAGGCTCGCGCCCGGTAGCAGCTCATCGGGAACGTCGCTGCCGACCAGCAGGCGCAAGGCATTGCGGTCCTGGAGAATCTGGCTTTCATAGACCGCCGCGTCGCCCCGCGCCGACTCCACGGTGGTTTGCGCCTGCGCCAGAGCCAGGCCGGAAGAACCGCCCAACGCGTGACTGCGCTGGGTCAATTCGTAGGTCGCCTGCTGACTGCGCAGGGTCTCCTGAGCCAGCTGTAACAGTTCGTTGTCCGCCGCCAGAGTCAGCCAGGCCGTGGCCACTTCGGCCACCAGGCTGATCTGCGTGCTGCGCCGGGTTTCGGTCAGTGCCAGATAGGCTTCCAGCGCTTCGTCCTGGAGGTTCTGTACCCGCCCGAACACATCCAGCTCATAACTGCTCAACCCCAGTTGCGTGCTGTAGTCATGACTGGTGGCCGTCGTGCCACTGCTGGACAACGAACCGGGCGTACGGCTGTGAGTGCCGCTGACGCCGGCATCGATGGAGGGCAAGGCCGCTGCTCGCTGGATGCGGTATTGAGCCTGAGCCTTTTCAATGTTCAGACTGGCCAGGCGCAGGTCGCGATTGTTGGTCAGGGCCAGGGACTGCAAGCGTGCCAGGCGACTGTCGGTGAAAAACTGCTGCCACTCGATGTCGGCTGCCACCAGCCCCTTGGGCGTGCTGGCTGCCGGCAGCCATTGCTCGGCGACGGGCGCTTCAGGACGCTCATACTGAGGCGCCAGATTGACACAGCCGCCGAGGGCCAGAACGGCCAGCAGTGGCCAGTGAAACTTGATCATGCGTCACCTGTCTGGACGGATTGGGCGGAGGTCGAAGCCATGGAAACGCGGCCAAAACGGCGGCGGATCTGCACGAAGAACAGCGGTACAAAGAAGATCCCCAGCACCGTGGCGCTGAACATGCCACCCAGCACGCCAGTGCCGATGGCCTGGCGCCCGGCCGAGCCGGCACCGGAACTCAACGCCAGTGGCAGCACGCCGAACATGAACGCCAGGGACGTCATGAGAATGGGCCGCAGGCGTTGGCGCACGGCGATGAGCGTCGCCTCCCGCAAGCTGTTGCCTTGTTCTTGCAGATGCTTGGCGAACTCAACGATCAGAATCGCGTTCTTGGCCGCCAGTCCCACGGTGGTCAACAACCCCACCTGGAAGTACACGTCATTGCTCAAGCCCGTGAATCGGGTCGCCAATACCGCGCCGACCACACCCAATGGCACCACCAGCATCACCGAGAATGGCACCGACCAACTCTCGTAAAGAGCGGCCAGGCAGAGGAACACGAACAGCACCGAGATCCCGTACAACAGCGGGGCCTGGGAACCGGACAGGCGCAGCTGATACGACTGCCCGGTCCACTCGTAACCGATGCCTTCCGGCAATGGCTTGATGATCGCTTCCACCGCGTCCATCGCCACTCCGGAACTCACGCCCGGCGCCGGATCGCCAACGACCTCCAAAGAAGCGCTGCCGTTATAGCGTTCCAGCAACGGCGAGCCATAACTCCACGAGCTGCTGGCGAAGGAGGAAAACGGCACCATCTCATCGTTGCTGTTGCGCACAAACCAATGATCCAGATCCGCTGCCTGCATGCGCGCCGACGCCTGGCCCTGAACGTAAACCTTCTTGACCCGGCCCTGATTGAGAAAATCGTTGACGTAACTCCCGCCCAGGGCGGTGGACAAGGTGGCGTTGATATCGCTGGTGCTCAGGCTCAAGGCGCCGGCCTTGCGATCGTCGATACTGACCTTGAGCTGCGGCGTATCGTCCAGACCATTGCTGCGCACACCCAATAGGCGCGGATCTTTTTGCGCCAACGCAATGAACTGCTCCCGCGCCGCCACCAGGGCGTCGTGGCCCAGGCCACCGAGATCCTTGAGCTGCAGGTCAAAACCGGAACTCTGCCCCAGGCCGCGCACGGCCGGTGGTTGCATGACAAACACATTGGCATCGCCGATGCTCGCCAGCGCCTGGGTCGCCCGCTGGGCGAGGGACGCCGCATCCTGCCCTGCCCCCAACCGCTCGCTCCAGTCCTTGAGCCGGATAAAGGCGCGGGCGGTGTTCTGACTGTTACCGCCCATGCCCAGGCCGGTGATGCTGATCAGCGCCTCGACTTCCGGTTGTTCGAGCATGTAGCTCTCGAACTGCTTCATCACCGCTTGAGTGCGACTGTCCGTGGCGCCCACCGGCAACTGCACCTGAGCCATGAGAATCCCCTGGTCTTCGTCCGGCAGGAACGAGGTCGGCAGGCTGGCGTAACCCGCCGCCATGGCCAGCACCACCAACCCATACACCAGCAGACTGCGGCGCCCACGCTGCAAAATACCGCCCACCAGCCCTTTATAGGCCTCGGCGCCGTGCTCGAAGGTGCGGTTGAACCAGCCGAAGAACCCGCCTTGAGGACCATGGCCCTGGGCATCGGACGGCTTGAGCAAGGTCGCGCACAACGCCGGCGTCAGCGTCATCGCCACCAGCACCGAGAGCACCATGGCCGAGACGATGGTCACCGAAAACTGCCGGTAGATGATCCCCGTGGAGCCACCAAAAAACGCCATGGGAATAAACACTGCGCTCAGCACCAGGGCGATGCCGATCAGCGCGCTGGTGATTTCATCCATCGACTGGCGCGTGGCGGCCAGGGCGGACAGCCCCTGCTCGCCCATCACCCGCTCGACGTTCTCCACCACCACGATCGCGTCGTCCACCAACAAGCCGATCGCCAGCACCATGGCGAACATGGTCAGGGTGTTAATCGAGTAGCCGAACAGCGCCAGCACGCCGAACGTGCCCAACAGCACCACCGGCACAGTGATCGCCGGAATCAGCGTGGCCCGCAGGTTTTGCAGGAACAGGAACATGATCAGCACCACCAGCACAATGGCCTCGCCCAAGGACTTGACCACCTCTTCGATGGACAGGCTGACAAAGGGCGTGGTGTCGTAGGCAATGACGTTTTTCAGCTGCATTTCCGTCGGGTAAAACGGCTCCAGTTCCTTGAGTTTGGCCTTCACCGCTTCGCCAACTTTCAGGGCATTGGCGCCCGCAGCGAGCTGTACGCCCATGGCGGCAGCGGGCTTGCCGTTGAGGGCCGAGTTCACGTCATAGCTTTCACTGCCCAGCTCAATCGTCGCGACATCGCCGAGCAAGACCACAGCACCGTCACTTGAAGACTTGACCACGACATTGCGAAATTCTTCCGCGGTTTGCAGCTTGCTGCGGGCACTGATCGTGGCGTTCAACTGCTGCCCCTTCACCGCCGGCAACGCACCGAGCTGGCCGGCGGAGACTTCAGTGTTTTGCGCCTCCAGGGCGCTGCTGATGTCCGAGGGCATCAGCGCATATTTTTCCAGCAGGGCCGGATCCAGCCAGATGCGCATGGCATAGCCTGAGCCCAATGTCTGCACATCGCCGACACCGTCGATACGGCTGATGGAATCGAGCAAGGTGCTGGAAATGTAGTCACCGATCTGGGTGCCGGTGACACTCGGGTTGTCGGAGGCCAGGGCGGCAATCATCAGGAAGTCCGAGCCGCCCTTGGTCACGGTCAGGCCTTCGCTTTGCACCGACTGCGGCAGTCTCGACTCGACTTGTTGCAGCTTGTTCTGCACCTGCATCTGCGCCACGTCGGGATCGGTCCCGGCGTCGAACGTCAGGTTGATACTGGCGCTGCCCGCCGAACTGCTGGAGGCGGACATATAGGTCAGGTTGTCCAGACCAGTCATCTGCTGCTCGATCACCTGAGTCACCGAATCTTCCACGGTCTTGGCCGAGGCACCGGTGTAGGTGGCGGATATCCGCACCGTCGGCGGCGCGATGTCCGGGTACTGTTCCAGGGGCAGCTGGCTGATCGATAACGCGCCGGCGAGCATGATGACGATGGCGATGACCCAGGCAAAAATCGGTCGATCAATGAAGAAGCGCGCCATGCTCAACCCTCCTGCGCAATGGCAGTCGGGGCGGCGTGCAGCGTCCGCCCCCGAGTGTTGGTGTTTTGCGCCAACACCGCGGTGCCGACGCGGACTTTCTGTCCGCCTTCCACGATCACCTGATCACCCGCCTTCAGGCCTGCGGTGACCCACCACTGGTTGCCCACGGCGCGGTCGATGGTCAGCACGCGCTGCTCGACCTTGCCGTTGACCACCAGCAACACCGAGGTCACGCCGCTGGCGCTGCGGCTCACGGCCTGTTGTGGAATCAGAATCGCCTGATCATTCCAGGCCTGCTCCAGCACCGCCCGCACATACATACCCGGCAGCAGCAGATGCTCCGGGTTGTCGAACTCGGCACGCAGGGTCACGGTGCCGGTGCCTTGGTTGACACTGACCCCGCTGAATTTCAAGCGACCTTCGTGGTTATAGGTACTGCCGTCGTCGAGTTTGAGGCTGATCCGCGCTTCGCCCTCACCGTTGCCTTGCAATGCACCGCTGGCCAGATCGCGCTTGAGGCGCAGCAGTTCAGTGGTCGATTGCGTGACGTCAACGTAAATCGGGTCCAACTGCTGCACCGTGGTCAGTGCGCTGTCCTGATTGGCCACGACGAGCGCGCCGGGGGTGACGGTCGAGGTTTCAATGCGCCCGCCGACGGGCGAGCTGATGCGGGTATACGCCAGGTTGATGCGCGCTGTATCCACACCGGCCTGCGCTACTTGCAGTTCAGCCTCGGCGGTCAGCAGGCTGGCCTGAGCGTCCTCGTTATCCTGCTGGCTAATGGCATCAATCTTCGCCAATTCGACATTGCGTTTGGCGGTGGCCTGGGCTGACTTCAGGGTGGCGCGGGCCTTGGCCACGGTCGCCTGCGCTTCAGCCAATGCTGCCTTATAAGGGGCCGCATCCAGCTGATACAGCGCCTGTCCAGCCTTGACCTCGGCACCTTCGACAAACAAGCGCTGCTGGACAATACCGCCGACCTGCGGACGGATCTCGGCGACCATGAATGCCTGGGTGCGCCCAGCCAGCTCAGTGGTCAGCGCCTGACTCTGCGGTTGCACAGTGATCACCGAAACCTTGGGTGCGACAGCGACAGGCGCGGACTCGCCGGCGGAGCACCCGCTCAATACGAATAGAACGAACAACGAAAGAATAACGGCGGCGGTTACCAGGGATTTGGCGAAAAGTTTGGTCGACATATCTGCCTCTGCAAGACGGGGTGGCTTGAGCCATGCGCCATACTGCGAGGCAAATGTGCAGGAAAATTGAAGATTGCCCGCCGAGCTTGAATCTTCGTCGCGTCAGGGCCTAAATGACCGGGCCATTCACCGACCTGCCCGAGCCCATGAAACTGAGTATCTCCACCAAACTGTTTGTTGCGGTCCTGACCAGCGTGCTGTTTGTCATCCTGAGCATGGGCCTGGCCACCAGTTGGAGTTTTGGCCGGGGGTTTCTCGGCTACCTCAATGAACAGGCCCTGGAGCGCATGGCCCCGGTTCTGCCGCGCCTGGCCAGTGCCTACGAGCGTGAGGGCAGCTGGGAGTTCCTGCGTCACCAGCCGGATCGCTGGTTCGAGATCATGCGGCCGGAGCCTAAGGATGACGATGTGTTCCACGAGCTGAGGATTCCATCACCCTCTGATCTGACGGGCGCGTTGTTCCGTATAGCCTTGCTGGATCAGCAAAAAAAACGAGTGACCGGTTACCCAGCGATTGGTGATGACGCCTTGCTGCGCCCGATCGAAGTGGCCGGCAAAACCGTCGGCTGGCTGGCAGTCACCCCGTTTCAGAGCGTGACGGAAGCAGGGGGCGAACGGTTTCAGCATTATCAATGGCGTGCCAGTCTGGCGATGGGTGTGGTTTCGTTGTTGCTGGCAATGCTGATCGCCTGGTGGATCGCCCGCACCCTGCTCGACCCGGTCAAACGGGTCGCCGCTGCGACTCACCGACTGGCCGCCGGGGAGTACAGCAATCGAGTGACCGTGTCGTCCAACGACGAAGTAGGCCAACTGGCTCGCGACTTCAACCAGCTTGCGTACACGCTGGAACGCAACGAGCAGATGCGTCGGGAATTCATGGCTGATGTCTCCCACGAACTGCGCACCCCGCTGTCGGTATTGCGCGGTGAACTGGAGGCCATCGAGGACGGCGTGCGCACCCTCGATCAGACCTCGATGAAGTCGCTACAGGGCGAAGTCGGCATGCTGAGCAAACTGGTGGACGACCTGTACGAGCTATCCCTGGCGGACGTCGGCGCACTGAACTATCGCAAGAGCGAATGCGTGCTCAACGAGCTGCTAGAAAGCAGCGCGGCCATGTTTCAAGAACGCTGCAACGCTGCGCAGCTGCGTCTGGAGCTGGATCTGCCGGCGCAACCGCTGCGGTTGGAAGCCGATCCCAAGCGCCTGCAACAACTGTTCGGCAACCTGCTGGAAAACGCTGTGCGTTATACCGATCCGGGCGGTGTACTGCGCATCAGCGCTGCCATCGAGGGCGACGACGTGCGCATCGAATTCCTCGATTCCGGCCCCGGCGTTGAAGCGCAACAATTGCCCCGGCTGTTTGAGCGTTTCTACCGCGGCGAAGCCTCACGCAATCGCGCCAGTGGCGGGGCCGGCCTCGGATTGGCAATCTGTCATAGCATCGCCCTGGCCCACGGCGGCAGCCTGACGGCCGACCACTCTCCCTTGGGTGGCCTCTGGCTGACCCTGCGCCTGCCACGGAATGCCTGAACATGGTCAACGACACTCCGATTCTCATCGTCGAAGATGAACCCAAACTGGCCGCGTTGATGCGCGACTACCTGACCGTTGCCGGTTACCCGACCCAGTGTCTGGACAACGGGTTGGACGTGGTGCCGGCGGTACGTGCCTGCGAGCCGCGACTGATCCTTCTCGACCTGATGCTGCCCGGACGGGATGGCCTGCAAGTGTGCAAAGAACTGCGCAGCTTTAGTGCGGTGCCCATCATCATGATCACCGCCCGAGTCGAGGAAGTGGATCGCCTGCTCGGACTGGACCTGGGCGCCGACGACTACATCTGCAAACCTTTCAGCCCCCGTGAAGTGGTCGCCAGGGTCAAAGCCATTCTGCGGCGCAGCCCGCAACTTTTGACGTCTGCGGCACGGCGTCTGCAGATTGACGAAGAGCGGTATCAGGCCTCCCTCGACGGTATCGCACTGGACTTGACGCCCCTGGAACTGCGTCTGCTCCACACCCTCGCCCGCTCTCCGGGACGGGTATTTTCACGGGATCAACTGCTCGACAAGATCTACTCCGATCACCGGGTGGTCACCGATCGCACGGTCGACAGCCATATCCGTAATCTGCGGCGCAAGCTCGAACAGGCCTGCCCGGGGGAGAGTCCCATCGAGTCGTTGTATGGTGTGGGTTATCGGTTTCAGCTCGCCGACGACTGATGCATCGTCACGGTTGAAGATGATCGCCGCCCCGTTCCGCCGGCTACACGGGCAGAACGGGGCAGTTCGTCAAAGCGGTGTGATCAGAATGTCACACTGGCGCTCAGGCGTGCCGTGCGCGGCTCGCCGACATTGACCGCCAGTTGGCCGCCGGTGGAGGACGGGTAGTACTGTTTGTCGAACAGGTTATCGACGTTGAACTGCAGCGTGGTCTTGTACCCGAACATCGGCGACTCCCAACGTACGAAGGCATCGGCCACGGTGTAGCTGCTCAGCCAGAAATCGTTGGCGTTGTTGGCGGCGCGCTCGCCGACGTAACGTGCACCGGCGCCTGCATGCCAGGCCCCGAATTCCGTCGGGATGTTCAGGTGATGCGTCAGGTACAGGCTCGCGGTGTGCTTCGGCGCATCGGCGAGGCGGTGACCTTCGTCATCCGGATCGTCGAGGATTTCCGTGTGGGTGTAAGCGTAGGTGCCGATCAGGTCCCAGCGCTCGGCCACACGCCCGGTGACGTCCAGCTCCAAGCCCTGGGAACCGACCTTGCCCGCAGCCTCCGAGAGGCTGACACCATCGACCGTCGAGGTAGTTACGACGTTCTTCTTGACGATGTCGAACAGCGCAAGGTTGATGTTCAACCCTGGCAGCGGATCGTACTTAGCGCCGACCTCGTAGCTGCGACCCTCCTCCGGATCGAAGGTGTGGCCGGCATCGTCGACCTCGGTATTGGGTTTGAACGAATGACTGTAGTTACCGTACAGCGACAGGGTATCGGTGGCCTTGTAGACCAGGCCCAGGAACGGCACGAAGGCATCACCGTTATCGTCGCGATTGACGGTGTAGCTGCTGCCGCGGCCCTGATCGCTGTACTGATCGTAATGCTGCTGGCGACCACCCAGGACCAGAATCCAGCGGTCGTCGAGGTGCCAGTTGTCCTTGAAGTACACGGAGCTGGAGGTCAACTGATTGCTCAGGTCGCTTTGGGTGGCGCTGACGATGCTGGGCTCGGCCAAACGACCATAAACCGGCGACGTGATGTTGAAGCCCGATTGCGCGGTATTACGGTAGGTTTTTCCGCGGAATTGGTCGGACGCTTCGGTGTCCGCGCCGACCAGCAGGTCATGGCGCTGGCCGAACAGCTCCTGCTGGCCGATGAAGTCCCAGCTGGCGTAGCGGGTCTCATCGTCGTAATGGGCGCCGTTGGCCGCACGTCGCAGATTGTTGCCGGTCAACGAACTCGGCTGGGCAATCGAGAGGCTGTAGCGGTCGTTGTTCCAGCCGTAGGTGACCCGGGTTTTCCATTCGTCACTGAGCTGATACTCGAAACGCGCGGTGGCCACTTCACGGGTACCGACACTTTTCGCCCAGCGTTCGTCGAGGCGCTTGTCGTAGTCGATGTCGGCCGGATGGCTGTTGGTGAACACGGTGCCACGGTCAAAGGGATTGGAGTATTCGTTGTATTCGTAGCTCAGCGTCAGGCTGGCGCGGTCGCCGGTCCAGCTCAGCGACGGCGCGACCAGAGTGCTCTCGTTCACACCGTAGTTGCGCCAGTAATCCTCATGGCCACGTTCAGCGATCAGGCGATAGGCCAGACCCGTGTCCCCCAAAGGACCGGTGGTGTCCAGGGCCATGGTCCCGCCGCCTTCGCTATAGGCCGAGCCGCTCAGGGTCGTGCTTTGGGTATATTCGGGCTTCTTGCTGATCACGTTGATCAACCCGCCGGGTTCCAGCGCGCCATACAACAACGACGCAGGCCCTTTGAGCACTTCGATACGATCCGTCGTGGCGCTGAAGTTGTGCCCCAGATTGGAACGTACGCCATCGCGCAGGATCGAGCCGTCGTCATTGGTGCCGAAACCACGCTTGACCAGCGAATCCCGCGAGTTGCCCAAGGTATTGCCCTGACTGACACCGCTGACAAACTTCATGGCGTCGTCCAGCGAGCGCACCTGATAGTCGGCCAGGGTTTGCTGGGTGACCACATTAATCGATTGCGCCTCTTCCTTGATCGGCACATCACTTTTACTCGCCGTGCTGGCTTGGGACGTGGTGTAGCTCGCGTCCTGGCTGATACGACTCGCCTGAATATCAGTGGCCGGCAGCACGACAGGTTCCTGTGCCCACAGAGGGGTGGTAAACATGACGCAGGACAGGGTCGGCAACGCGCGTTTCAGAAAGACCTTGCGACGGGCAAAGGACGGGGGATGGCTCAAGACTTCGCACTCGATGAGTTAATGGCAATGATTCTCATTGTATTGTGCGATGTATTATCAGTAAACACCCTCGCGGCCATTAGCGCGGTATTAATCTGCCGCATAGATGATGGTTTGTGCACTGTTGGACGCAGCAGGTTGGCGGGTGAAGTAGGTGTCGCCTTCATCCGTCTGGATCTCGTAGTCGACCTTGCTGGCGACACGACCCGATGCACAGGCATGCTTGATGATTTTCAGTACCCGCTGAAACTTCACGCTCTGGGTACCGTTCTGGGCAGGACCGGTGAGCACATTGACCGTTTGAAACCAGCCTTCATTTTTCTTGCTCGACACGAGGGTGCCGGTCAACGCCTCGAAACGCTCCAGACGGGTAAAGCCCCAGAGTGTCTGTTCCTCGACCGCTTTGCCCTGGGTCGCAGAGCCGGTAAACACAAACAGGTTGATGGCCGGATTGTCTTCGCAAAAGAAGTCGTAAGGCACCAGCCCGTCGACCATTTTCTTGCCGGAAACGAATCCCTTTTTATGAACCAGAAACATGACCACCTCGACTCAATGACTTCAGCAAAACATCAGCAAACGCTGAGTAAGTTTGAGCGGGGAAGTCTACTGAGGCGGTGCGTACAGGGCCGTCAAGCCAATGTAATTTCGTGTAAAGATCAGGCCAGGCCAGGCAGGTTGATTTCCACGGTCAGCCCACCGGACGGTTCATTACACGCCATGATCGACCCGCCGTGCATTTCCACGGCTCTGGCGGCGATCGCCAGGCCCAGTCCGAAACCGGCACAGGCCTCGTTCATACCGCGCTCGAACGGGTGAAAAATGCTCTGCAGCCGCTCGTTTTCAACGCCCTGCCCCTGATCGGTGATCCACACCCTCAGGCAGCTTGCGTCGGGATTGACCTCAGCCGATACAACAACCGTTGTCGCGGGTCGGGTATGGCGCACCGCGTTGCGAATGACGTTCTCGAAACACCGATACAGCAACTCGCCACTGACACGACTGACAAAGGCCGGGCACGCCTGCAGGCTGACCCGGCAACCTTTCATTCCCGCCTCGAATTGAGCGTCCTCGACGATCACCGCCAGTAATTCGATGATGTCGAGTGGCTCGCGGTCGATACTCTCGGGCCGGCCCTGCATACGCGCCAGGGTCAACAACGCCTCGATCAGCGTATCCATCCGCACCGACTCGCGTTGGATGCGCTCCACCATTTCCTGGCGAGCCGGTTCTTGCTGCAACAGCCCGATGGCCGCTTGCATGCGCGTCAACGGTGAACGCAGTTCGTGAGAGATGTCGTGCAACAGGTGTTGCTGGGCCTCCACCAGCAGTTTCAGCTGGTTGGCCATTCGGTCGCAGTCCTCGGCCAGATCGACGATTTCATCACGGCGCCTACCCATCATCGGCTTGACCCGGGTTTCGAAACGCCCCTTGGCCACGTCGCTCATCGCTCGCCTAAGATAGGCCAACGGCCACGCCAGGTAATACGCCATATAGCCGCTGAACAGCGCACTCATCACCGTGCCGATGATCAGCGGAATCGAACGTCCCGGCCCTTGCCCACCTTCTTTGCCAAGGGGATGTGAGGATCTGAGCGACAGGGTTAAACCGTCCTTGCTGATGACCGATCGTTCAAAGGCCGGCCGCGGGACCGGCGACCCTGCCAGCAGTTGACCGGCACTGTCATAGACACCAATGGCTTCGTCACCGGGGTGCCGCCACACCGCCAGGAACTGCCTTCCCGACTCGACGCCGAACTGTCGCAGCAGTTGCTCTTCGCTGGTCAGGATGGCCTCCAGATGAGGATCGCCAGGCCCGAAACTGCCCAGTACCAGAATGCCCAACCCGACCAAAAACGTCAGGCTGGTGGCGAGCCAAAACGCCAGGAACAGCTTCCAGAACAGCCGGCTGGGTTTCATCATTCGGCGATCAACAGGTAACCGAGGCCACGCACGCTCTGAATCCAGGCCTTGGCGTCGGGGCGCGGCCCCAGCTTCTGACGAATGCTGCTGATGTGCACGTCGATACGCCGGTCGTAGCGGGTCAAGGGACAGCCCAAGGCATTGAGCGACAGATCTTGTTTGCTCACCACCTGCCCGGCACAGCGGGCCAGCTCTTCGAGCAAGCTGAACTCGGTACTGGTCACCCCCAACTCACGACCCTGCCAGAGGGCCTGTCGCTTGCCGGGCCACAACACCAGCGGGCCCGTCCTGATCACTTCCGTGGTCGGCTGATCCACCGGCTGCACCCTGCGCATGATCGCCCGCAAACGCGCCACCAGTTCACCCGGCGAACTGGGCTTGGGCACATAGTCATCGGCGCCCAGTTCCAGGCCGGTGATCTTGTCGATGTTATCGCCACGGGCCGTGAGCAACACCACCGGCACCTGGCTGACGGCGCGAATGCGCCTGAGCACTTCGATACCCGACAGCCGCGGCAGCATCACGTCCAGCACCACAATGCTGTATCGACCGGAAAGCGCATGAACTTCACCCTCCTCCCCCGTATGCACCGCAGTCGCCTCGAAGCCTTCACGCTCCAGGTATTGGCTGAGCATTCCAGTCAGTTCCTGGTCATCGTCGACTAGCAATACGGAGATCATGGGAAGCTCTTGAGTGGGGATCGGCCCATTATCGTCCGTGCACCGCACACCGTCATTGCCTTACGCCAACCTTTACCTAACTTGACACTTGGTTAACCGCACCAAACGCACCGAGCTTTTATGCTTCACCTCCACCAGCCTGCCCGCTCAGCGGTACCTCGTCCTGTTTTGAGATATCCGCGCCCGCCTACGCTGCTTGTCGATGTGTTCTGGAAAAAGATCTTGATGAATTTTTCGCGTCTGCTCTGCTCGGTTGCCCTCCTGCTAAATGCCACACTTGCGCACGCCCAAGGCTTCAAAATCTCCGATATTCGCATCAACGGCCTGCAACGGGTCTCCGCCGGCAGCGTGTTCGGTGCATTGCCATTGAACGTCGGTGATGAGGCGGATGATCAACGCCTGGTGGAGTCCACCCGCGAGCTGTTCAAAACAGGATTCTTTCAGGATATTCAGCTAGGCCGCGACGGTGATGTCCTGATCATCACCGTCGTCGAGCGCCCATCGGTCGCCAGTATCGAGATCGAGGGCAACAAGGCGATCTCCACGGAGGATCTGATGAAGGGCCTCAAGCAGTCAGGTCTGGCCGAAGGTGAGATCTTCCAGCGCGCCACCCTCGAAGGCGTGCGTAACGAACTGCAGCGCCAATACGTTGCTCAGGGACGCTACTCGGCATCGGTCGACGCCGAGGTGATTTCAAAACCGCGCAACCGCGTGGGCCTGAAAATCAACATAGATGAAGGCACGGTCGCGGCGATCCAGCACATCAACGTGGTAGGCAATACCGTCTTCACCGAAGAACAATTGACCGATCAATTCACCCTCAAGACCAGCAACTGGCTGTCGTTCTTCAAGAACGACGACAAGTACGCCCGTGAAAAACTGTCCGGCGACCTGGAACGTCTGCGCTCCTATTACCTGGATCGCGGTTACATCAACATGGACATCACATCGACCCAGGTGTCGATTACGCCGGACAAGAAACACGTGTTCATCTCCGTCAACATCAGCGAAGGCCATAAGTACACGGTTCGTGACATCAAGTTCAGCGGCGACCTGAAAGTCCCTGAAGACCAGATCAAGTCCCTGCTGCTGGTCCAGAAAGGCCAGGTGTTCTCGCGCAAGCTGATGACCACCACGTCCGACCTGATCACCCGCCGCCTGGGCAACGAGGGTTACACCTTCGCCAACGTCAACGGCGTGCCTCAGGCTCACGATGAAGACCAGACGGTCGATATCACTTTCGCGGTCGATCCGGGCAAGCGAGCCTACGTGAACCGCATCAACTTTCGCGGCAACACCAAGACCGACGACAAGGTACTGCGCCGCGAGATGCGTCAGATGGAAGGTGGCTGGGCGTCGACCTACCTGATCGACCAATCCAAGACTCGTCTTGAACGTCTGGGCTTCTTCAAGGAAGCCAACGTCGAAACGCCGGCGGTGGCGGGTGTCGATGACCAGGTTGACGTGAACTACGGCGTTGAAGAACAGGCGTCCGGTTCGATCACCGCCAGCGTCGGCTTCTCACAAAGCGCCGGTCTGATCCTCGGGGGTTCGATCACCCAGAACAACTTCCTGGGGACCGGCAACTACGCCAGCGTGGGTCTTACCCGCTCGGAATACCAAAGCAAGTACAACTTTGGTTTCACCAATCCCTACTTCACGCCGGACGGAGTGAGCCTGGGCTACAGCGTGTTCTACAGCACGACCGATTACACCGACTACTACGATGACGGCGTTTCGTACTACGCCATCAACAGCTATGGCGCCGGCACCACGTTCGGCTACCCGATCAATGAAACTTCACGGTTGAGTTTTGGCCTGACCGCGCAACATGACAGTATCGAACCAGGCACCTACAGCGCCGATGAGATCTACGACTTTATCGAACGCGAGGGCAAGGAGTTCACCAACTTCAAGGCCAACCTCGGCTGGTCGGAATCGACCCTGAACCGCGGCGTGCTGGCCACCCGCGGGCATTCACAAAACCTGAACCTGATGGTGACGGTGCCCGGCAGTGACCTGAGCTTCTACAAGATCGATTACACCGGGCAGACCTTCCTGCCGGTCAGCGAATCCACCTCGCTGCGGTTCCATACCAAACTCGGCTATGGCAACAGCTACGGCTCAACCGACGGCCTGCCGTTCTATGAAAACTACACCGCCGGTGGCGAGGGTTCGGTACGCGGCTTTGAAAGCGGCACCCTCGGCCCGCGCAACACCCCGGCCACCGGCACGTATGCCAGTGCCGGGCAGACGTATTACTCAGATCGGGACACCGACGCCCTGGGCGGCAACATCCTCATCACCGGTGGCGTGGAATATTTGTTCCCGATGCCCTTCATCAAGGACAACAAATCCCTGCGTACCTCGGTGTTCTGGGACGTCGGCAGCGTCTACTCAAACAAGTGTTACCTGAGCACCACCCAGGCTTGCGACGGTGTCGACCTCAACCAGATGGCCAGTTCTGTGGGTGTTGGTGTCACCTGGTATAGCCCGCTAGGCCCCTTGAGCGCCAACCTGGCCTTTCCGGTTCGAACGCCCGATGACGCCGACACGCAAGTGTTCCAATTTTCCATGGGGCAGACGTTTTGACCCAGCGAACGCAACCATGAGCAGGTGCGCCTCAAGAGGAGCGATTGAAGCGTTTCACAGCCACCCCAGCCACGCCCAGTACGTACTGGCAAACACCAACAGCAATCCATAACCGATCAGCGTAATCACCACACCAACCCGAGCGAACTGTTTGGGATTGAAGGTATCCGTACCCAGGCACACCATATTCTGCGGCGCATTGATGGGCAGTATGAAGCCGAAGCTGACGACAAACCCAAGGAGCATGGTAACGCCCAGTCGACTGAAATCCCCGGGTAGGGTTTGCAGAACGGCCATCAGAATCGGAAGCAATGCCGAGGTCAGCGCGGTAGCGCTGGCAAAGCCCAAGTGGATCAGGATAAGGAAGGCACTGAGGACGGCAAACACGCCCAGCGTGCCGAGCTTGTCCAGCCCCGTATGCCCGACAACCTGGACACCCAACCATTGCCCGGCCTGGGTGGTCAACAGCGCGGTGCCCAGGCTGATGCCGACCCCAAAGACAATCACGGTGCCCCACGGAATGCGTGCTTGAACGTCTTTCCAGATCATTACACCGAAACGGGGCAGCAACAACAGAACCAGCCCGGCATACGTCGTCGAGGTCGTATCGAAAGCATGCAACTTGCCTTCAGTTGCCCACCCTAAAAGAAGCAGGCCAGAGACGCCCGCCAAGCGCTTCTGCGCTCCCGTCATTGGCCCCAACTCAGCCAGGCTAGCCATGATGGCGGCCTTGCCGCCGGGCACAGTGTCGGTTTCGGGGGGCAACATTTTCAGTACAATGACAATCAAGACAATCGACATGATGATCGCCCATGGCGCACCGGCGATAAACCAGTCGATCCATGACACGCGCTGGCCGAGCATCTTGTCCATGAAGCCCACCGTCAGCAAGTTCTGGGCGGCGGCCGTCTGAATGCCGACGTTCCAGATGCTCGTTCCCTGCGCCACGATGATCATGATGCCCGCAGCAATATTGGAGCGTTTGGCGACGCCGAATGCGGCGATCACGCCCATCATGATCGGCACCACGCAAGCACTTCGCGCCGTTGCGCTAGGCACTACCAGGCTCAGCAACACGATGACAACCATAGCGCCCAGCAGTATCCGCCGAGTGCTGCCGCCTACTTTCGCCAGCGTCACCAGCGCGATACGCCGATCCAGCCCGGTGTGTGTGTCATCGCGGCGGCGATAAACAGCGCACCGACCACCAGCGCCAGGGCCGGATTGGAAAAGCCGCTGAGCGCCATCGTTATCCCGGCCGACGAGCCATACGTCAGCGAAGGGTTCTGAAGCGTCGGTGCGGTACCGATCAGAATGGCCATCAGCGACGTAATCATGATCGCGCTGGCTTCGTAAGACACCGCTTCGGTGACCCAGACGGTCACCGCGAATACGAGAATGGACAGCATCCGTTGCCCGGCAACGGGTAAATCCCCAGGTAACGGCAGGATCAAGACGACCACCAACGGCACGCGATGCGCTTGAGCCAGGTCAAGGTTGCAGATCAGCGCCTCATGTGTGAATTCCAGTGGTGTCGACTGCAGGACGCAACAGGGCGTCGACCGCCAACCCGGCCAGTACGGCATCCTGTTCAGCCTTGACGCCTGACACACCTACTGCGCCTATGCAGTGGCCTTCGTGCCAAATGGCGACGCCTCCTTCGAGCATGCCTTGCAGGTTCGGCGCACTTAGAAATGCCTGACGTCCGCCATTGATCATGTCTTCGTAGACCTTGCTATCGCGACGACCAAGCGCCGCTGTACGCGCTTTTTCCGTGGCGATGTAACCCGCAATCGGCGCCGTATGATCCAGGCGCAACAGACCCAGCGGATGACCGCCGTCATCGACGACGCAAATCGCCACGGGCCAGTTGCGGCGATGGGCCAGGTCTTTTGCCGCCGACAGTATTTGCGAAACGTTTTGCTCGCTCAGTAACGCCTTGGTTTGCATCTTTACTCCGATCAATGAAGAGAACGGCCGCATGCTCAAGCATGCGTGCCGAAAGAACGCCCGGTCGTTACTCGCCGTAGATATCGAAGTCGAAGTACTTCTGGCGAATCTTGTCGTAGGTGCCGTTGGCACGAATCGTCGCCAGCGCCTGATTGAAACGACCGGCCAGTGGATCGCTCTTGCGCACCGCAATACCGATTCCGGTGCCGAAGAATTGCTCTTCGGTAAAACTCGGGCCGACGAACTCATAGTCGTGTCCTTCCGGGCGCTTCAACAGGCTTTCATCGATCACCACCGAACTGGCCATGGTGGCATCGAGGCGCCCACCCAGCAGGTCGAGGAATATTTCGTTCTGCGAGCCGTAGCGCACCACTTCGGCACCGGCCGGGGCGAATTTCTCGGTGACGTAGCGATCGAAGTTGGTCGCACGCTGCACGCCGATCCGCTTGCCTTTGAGCTGCGCCGGAATGTCGCTGACGCCGCTGCCCTTCTTGAACACCAGGCGCGCCGGAATACGGTAATAGCGATTGCTGAAATCGACCGATTTCATCCGCTCCGGGGTCATGGACATCGAAGAAATCACCGCATCGACTTTCTTCACCTTGAGCGCGGGAATCAGTCCGTCGAACTCTTGTTCCTGCCACACGCACTGGACTTTCATCTCGGCGCACAGTGCCTGGCCGATGTCGTAGTCAAAACCCACGATCTGGTTGTCCGGGGTTTTCGAAGCGAACGGAGGGTAAGCCGCTTCGATGCCCAGACGCAGAGGTTGCTCCGCCGCGTGCAGGTTGGCGCCAAACACTAGCAGCGAGATGAGGCCGACTTTCAATACCGTGTTTTTTACGTTCATTCATAGCTCCAGATGCGGTGTTGTTTATGTCGGGCGCTCCGCGAAAGAAGACGTCCGTTATGGCAGCAGCAATGTGAACAAGCCGAGATGGCGGCTCTGTCGGCCGACTACTCTGTGGTTGTGCAAGGATTCATCCCGCACACCAGTTACAACGGAGGACTCAGACGGCGGCGGTGACAATCAACTCCAGCAGAATCTGCGGGTCATCGAACATCACTTGAGCGGTGGCGCGTGCAGGCGTTTGCCCGGCGTCGACCCAGGCGCTCCAGGTTTCATTCATGCCGGTGAAATCGGCGCCCATGTCTTTCATCCAGATCTGCACGCTGAGCAGACGGCTCTTGTCACTACCAGAGACCTCCAGCAGTTCGTCGACCCGTTGCAGCACCTGGCGCGTCTGACCGCGAATATCCTGGCTGCAATCGGCGGCGACGATGCCGCTGAGCCAGGCCACGCCGTTATGCACGACGCTGCGGCTCAAGCGGGGGTTGCTTTCGATGCGTTGAATACGGCTCATAAGTGCTCCTGGGTGTGAGGTGTCTCAGTGGACAATTGGGCAAGGGTGATGGGTTTGAGCGGCGACCGGATGCGGTAGTAGCCGACCTCTGTCGCAGATACCTGGCGATGCTCGGCAATGATTTCGGTGACGCTCAAACCACACAGGCGCCCCTGGCAAGGCCCCATGCCGCAGCGACCGAACGCCTTGGTCTGATTGGGCCCCAAACAACCGAGCTCAACGTGCTGGCGAATCGCACCGGCGCTGACGTCTTCGCAACGGCAGACAATCACCTCGTCGGCGGGAATGCGGTTTTGCTGTTGCGGGCGGTATAACGCATCGATCAGTGGCCGCGCCGCACGCTGGCGACGCAGGAGCTTTCGATAAGGGGCGGCGAGTTGTTGCAAACGTTGCGCATCAACTTTTCCCGACCTGGCGGCAATCGCCAGCCCGGCCAGGCGGCCTTCGAGCAGCGCCACTTGCGCGCCGCCGATAGCGCCACCGTCACCGGCGATATAAATGCCCGGCAGACTGGTTTCACCCTGGCTGTCGCGACGCGTGATCCAGCACAGTTGCTGTTCGCTCCAGTCATGTTCGAGGCGTAGCGACCAACTGATCTGGGTGTTGGGCACCACGCCTTGATGCAGCAAAATCAGCGACGCGGGAATGGTCCAGCGCCGACCGCCACTGTCGAAACTCAGGGCGCTGGCGTGTGCCAGACCTTCGACACGCAAATCACGGGCATCGCGAAAATGCTTGACCCCGGCGCGTTTCAATTCGACCAGCAGTTGCAGGCCCTTGAGCAAGTCACGCCAGCCGCGCAAGGCGCCCGGAACTTTGCGCCAGGCTCGCAGCAGATCGCCCTGGCCACTGGTGTCCACCAGCGCTTCGATCGCGATACCAGCCCGCAGGTATTGCACCGCCAGCAGGTACAACAAGGGTCCACAGCCGGCCAATACCACCGGCCCGACCGGCACCATCGCGGCGCTTTTGAGCAGTATCTGCCCGGCTCCGGCGGTCATGACACCGGGCAAGGTCCAGCCCGGAATGGGCATCGGACGTTCGAACGCACCGGTGGCGATCAACAGATGATGCCCTTGCAGGATTTCAGCGCGGCCATCGATCAGGTAATGCACCTGACTCTGTGGTGTCACCTGCCAGATGGCTGCGTTGGCCAGGTAACGGGCCCCGCACTGGAGAAACTGTGCGACAAGCCCCGAGCCCGCCGTGTAGTCATCGCCCAATACGCTGCGGCTGCGCGCATCGGCCTGCAGGATATTGCGATAGATTTGCCCACCGGGGCTGCCCTGTTCATCCAACACGACAACCGAAAGCCCGTATCGCGTGGCCTCCAGGGCCGCGCTCATTCCCGCAGGACCGGCGCCAATCACAATCAGGTCGACCGTTTGATTATTCATCAGCACCCACCTCGCGGTGGTCGCAGGCCAGAAACTCGCGAGCACCGCGCTGCCTGAGAACACGCATGCCCGCACGAACCGGCAGCAGGCACGCCTGACAATTGGCTTGCCCGTCCACCTCGACCAGGCATTCGAAGCACACACCCATCATGCAATAGGGCGCGCCGGGCCTGCCGCTGACAGCACTTTCGCGGGTATGAGTGATGCCGCTGACCAGCAACGCGGCAGCCAGCGAAACCCCGTCAGGCACCGTTAATGACGCGCCTTCGAATTCAATCTGCACGGTTCTTTGCGCCGTGCCCAAGGCCCGAAACAGGCTGTCAGCCGGCATGGCGCACCTCACGTTTGAGACTGAAACGCCGCAGACTGAAAGGCCCCACGGCCGGATCGTCGAACTCACCGCCAATCCATGGCGCCAGGCGCAAGGCGTGGATCGCCGCCAGCGTCACGCCGCTGTGGCAACTGACCACTACCGCTCCGGGGCAGCTCTGCGACGCTTCATAGATTGGAAAACCGTCGGCGCTCAGCACCCGCAGCGCGCCCCAGGCCCGAACCAGCCTTACCTGCCCCAACTGTGGGAAACACTGCACGGCACGTCGGGCAATGCTGGCCATCACTTCGCTGCCGGTACCGTCGTCGAAACCCACCGACTCATGGGAGTCACCCAACTGCACCGTGCCTTCGTCGGTCTGACGTACGTACGTGGTGGGGTAATGCAGAAAAGGCTTGAGTCGCTCGGTGACCAGGATCTGCCCACGATTGGGACTCACCGGCACGTCGATGCCCAACGCCGCGCCCAGCTCGCGATTGCCGAGTCCGGCGGCCAGTACGACCTGCCCGGCGAACCAGCGCTGTTCACCGGCGCGCAATTCGAAGCCTGAGGCGCGCTGGCCAATGGCGCTGACCCGGTGGCCATTGATGATCTTGACCCCACGCATCCGGCAGGCGGCGTACAGGGCGCGCAACAGTTTCAACGGATTGACGTGACCGTCCATGGGCGAGTAGCAGCCGCCCACTACGGTCGGCCCCACGCCAGGCAAGCGGGTTCGCAGTTGTGCCGAATCCAGCAGCTCGAACGGATAATCACCGTCCATGGCTTCGCGCAGCCAGAGCAGTCGGCGGCTCTCTTCCGCCATCTCATCGTCACTCAAACACAACTGGAATCCGCCAGGCTGGCGCAGATGGATGTCGATGCCGGTGTCGGCCTGCAAAGCGGCGGCGAACCGCGGCCACAGCGCCACCGATTCGCGAGTCCATTGTGCGTAGGGACTCATTCCATAGCCCTTGCCCTGAACCCACAACAGGCCGAAGTTGCCACGCGCAGCCCGAAAGGCGTCGTCCCCCTCGTCCAGGACGCTGACCTTGCGACCGAGCATGGCCAGTCCATAGGCAATCGACAGCCCCACCAAACCACCGCCGACGATAACTACATCAGTTTTTTGCATGAGTTGCGTATTCGCTCTCTCGGCACTGAAAAATCACTCTCAGCACTGGCCCTACCACTGGATAATCTCGATAGAGAAGATCCTAGAGAGCTGACAGCAGCTTGAAAAATGCTTTATTTTGGCAAGCCCATGTCTTTTCGTTATGGGTTTCTTGAAGGAATAGCGCCATGAACCTCCGTCAGCTGGAAGCCTTTCGCGCCGTGATTCTGGGCCAGACCGTAACCCGTGCCGCCGAGATGCTGCACATTTCGCAACCGGCTGCGACGCGACTGATTGCCAGCCTTGAGGAGGACATCGGGTTCAGCTTGTTCGACAGGATCAAAGGCCGGCTTCAGCCCACTCCCGAAGCCATGACGCTGTATCAGGAAGTGCAACGCTCACTGCTCGGGGTCGAACGCATTGCCCGAACGGCGCAAGACATCCGCAGCTTGAAACGCGGCTCACTGCACATCGCCTGCGCACCGGCCATGGGCCTGTCATTCCTGCCGCGAGCCATCGCCGCCTTCATGGCCGGGCATGATCAAGTGCAGGTATCGCTGGTGGTGCATTCATCGCGGGAGATCGTGGATCTGGTGGTCGGTCAACGCTGCGATCTGGGCATCATCGTACTGCCCAACACCTACCCCAGCCCACGCGCAGAAAAACTGCTGGCCACCCGCATGCTATGCGCACTGCCGGCAAATCATCGCTTACAGGACAAGGCCACAATCCGGCCGGAAGACTTGCAGGGCGAGGCGTTTATTTCCTATCCACAATCCATCGGTTCGCGCCAACACATCGACGCAATATTTGCCGCTCATGGGGTCGAGCGTGAACTGCGTCTGGAGACCCAGCTGTCGCTGCCAATGTGCGCGTTCGTCGAACAAGGCCTGGGGGTAGCACTGGTCGATGCCATCAGCACCGTCGAGTACCGAGGCAACGGCATCGTGTTCAGAGCGTTCGAACCGGCGATCGAAATGGACTTCAGCATGCTGTTGCCGGTTCAAGGACCGGCATCGAAACTGCAAATCAGCTTTCTCGAACACATGCAGCAATTCATCGCTCGGGAAGTTCCAGCGGAGTATCGGTTTTAGATGCTCATCAGTCGCACAAGAGTCAGCAGGTATAAACCTTTTCCACAATCAACTAACAAAAAAAACGCCACTCATAGAGTGGCGTTTTTTGTGAAATCCAGATTATTCAAACGAAAACATAGCGACCGCAGGGCTTATCGTTGACCACCGCCGCCGCCAGGCCCGCCATGCTGACCACCACCACCACCACCACCACCACCACCTGGAGGCATGAATAACCAACAGCCCGACAATGACGACAACAGAGCAACCACCATCGCTGCTTTTGCTACACGATTCAGCTTCATTACATAACTCTCTTTTTCAGCAACAAAAAAACACTTGCCGCTTATGACAGTGTAATTATTGATTTCATCAATTTTTCGTGTAGCTGAATGGTAGTCATTGTGTTGAAAACGACACATCAAATCCCTTAACCATTGTAGTGCTCAACTACTCCTGTGCACGGCATTAAGTTCTGTCTCCGCCTGTGCCGGTGCAGCGCTCACTCGATTTCTACCCTGAGACTTTGCCAGGTACAGCGCACGGTCAGCCCGATTGATCAAGGCCTTCTCATCATGATCGCTATCGTAGGAGACACAAGTCGCCAGCCCAAGACTGACAGTGACGATCCCGAAAGGGCTGGAAAGGTGCTGAAGTCGCTCAGCAACAATACCGCCGAGAATGGCTTCAGCAACTGAACGGGCACCTGATTCGTCCGTATTCGGCATCACCACAACGATTTCTTCACCGCCATAGCGCGCCGTCATGTCACCTGGACGACGCACACAGCGCTTGATGGACTGACTGATGATACGTAGGCATTCGTCCCCGGCGAGATGCCCATAGTGATCGTTGTAACGTTTGAAAAAATCTACATCGACCAAGATCAGCGACAAAGGACTTCCAAGTCGCTTGGCACGCTTGAACTCAGCATCCAGAAACTGATCGAAATGGCGTCGATTGGCCAGACCGGTGAGCTTGTCCTCGCTGGCGAGAATCTCTAGCGACTGGTTAAGTTGGATCAACGCAGCCTGTGCCGTGCGCAGTTTTCCCTCGGCCCGAATACGACGACTGATATGGGAAATCAACCTGCGGCCCAGAGTGACCAAAAGCCCCAACAGCACCACGACCACAGCGGCCGATTGTTTTGTCTGGCTCCACCACGCTTGCATCGCCTCGGTCTGGCCTACCGCTACAGTCGTCACCAAGGGATATTGATCACTTCGCCTGAACGCATAGATACGGTGCACACCATCGACTTTTGAAGCGAAGGTCACGGTTCCTGACGACGTGGTAAGCAGATGCTCAGAAAATATCGGAGCACGTGACAGGTCACGACCGATGTCCTGCGCATTAAAGCAGATACACACACCAGGGCGGTCAGCAAAGTGGCCAATCGAAGATCGCGTTTTAAGAGAGTATTGAGGTTGTTGGATACACATTCGTCTAAAGCTTGCGCAGTATAAACGCAGTCGAACCGCGCTAATGACTGGAATGAAAGCTATTGACCCGACTGTCTGCCAATTTGAACACCACACGCTGCGGGTGGTTGATCGACACCAGATACTCCACCGGCTGGCCTTGGGTGTCGAAAATCACGCCCCGATAAACCAGCGCCGCCGTGCCGGGTTCGACTTCCAGCAGCCTCGCCTCCTGGTCATTCATCGTGGCAATGCTTAACGTCCCCTCGTCGCTTTCTATTTCGATCTGATACCGCGCCAACAACAAGGCATACAACGAGGCCCCCTCGATCAGATCCCCCGCCACCAGTTCCGGCACGCGGGCAGCAGGAATGTAGCTGGTCTCGATGCAGAACGGCTTTTGGTCCACTGTGCGCAGGCGTCGAATTGTCAGCAACGCATCCCCGTCCTCGATTTTCAGCAATTTGGCGACACGAGCACTGGCCTGGGTTTGTTCGAAGTAGAGCAATTTGCTGCCGGGCCTGGCCCCGGTCTGCTCAACCACTTCAGCGATGCCTTTACGCGCCACGGTATTGAGTGGCCGCTCGACACCCGGAGCGGTGACGAAGGTTCCGCGATTGCCTCGGCGTTCGAGAATCCCGCGATCGATCAGTGTTTGCAGAGCCTTTCGCAAGGTCATCCGGCTGATCCCCAGGTGTTCGGCCAGATCCCTTTCCGCCGGGATACGCTCAGTCGGCCCAAACTCCGGACGTTCCAGCATTTCAAGCAGCGCCTGGACGGCCTGCCAGGCAACCTGCTTGCGTTGGGGCGCGGGAAACGCCAAGTCGGAGGGTTTTGCACTGGTCACTTTCATGGTCTACGTCCTGAATTTTTTTTTGGCGATCCATTGCGACTGTCAAAACCCAAAACCGACGCAAACACGGCAACTTAGCAATGACAATGCATACCCGGCTCGGGAAAACCCTGGAAACCGCCTAATCGGCCCATTAGACCACGGGGAAAAAGCCTTGTAATGGTATTTTTCATGGTATAGCTTTTGGTCTAAATGGTGGTCATGAACAGCAACATGAACCGCCGCAACAAGGCACCCAGGAGTCCACATGGCGATCCAGTTCAACCGGGAAGGCTTCATCACTTCCTTGCAGCAATCCGTTCAAATCGTCGACGACGCTCAGCAGTTTGGCCAAGAGCTGGCAACGCGGATTGACCGCATCTATTTCGTCAGCTGCGGTGCCCCCAACCGCATCATGCTCGGCCTGCAGTACTGGCTTGAGCGCTACAGCCATTCACTGGAAGTCCGTCGTTATTTCCCGGCCGATTTCATGAACATCGATCCGCCGCGCCTGGATGAGCGCACCCTGGTTGTCCTCGCGTCCAAGTCCGGAACGACCCAGGAAACCATCGCCGCTGCACGCTTCCTGAAAGGCAAACCATGTCTCACAGTGGGCGTGACACAGACCGCCGATCTGCCGCTTGCCCAAGCCGTTCAACATTGCTTCCTGCTGGGCCGCACGGACGAGGCTTACTTCGGCTGCTTCATGATCCTCCAGGCGCTGATCGGCGGTATTTTGGCCAAGCGCGAAGGCTGGCCACTGCTGGACAAGCTCACTCGTTCTCTCAAAGCGCTGCCGCAAGCGCTGGCCGATGCGGCGATCAACAACGACCAACGGGCGACCGAAGAGGCGCGCCTCTATAAAGGTGATCGCGTCATGTACTTCCTCGCGTCGGGTCCGATGTTCACCACCGCCTATGTGTTCGGCGTCTGCGTGGTGATGGAAAGCCAATGGCTGCATTGCCTGCCGGTGGAGGCCGCGGAGTTTTTCCATGGCCCGTTCGAAGCCATCGATGCCTCCACCCCGCTGTTTCTGCTGGTCGGCGAAGACCCTAGTCGCGCGCAGATGGAACGGGTCGTGAGCTTCTGCCAGCGGTATACCGAACGCGTCATGGTCTATGACTCCAAGGACTTCCCGATGGTCGGGATCGACCCGGAAATCCGTGCGATTGTTGCGCCCTACATCGTCGGCATCGCCGCTGAACGCATCGCCGCCCATCTGGCGGTCTGGCACCAGCAACCGCTGACGACTCGCCGCTACATGTGGAAAACGGAGTACTGAGCATGGCCAGCCTGATCGCGGTCGGCGACAACACGATGGATGTGTACCTGGACCGGAACATCGAGTACCCAGGCGGGAATGCGCTCAACGTTGCGGTATTCGCTTCCCGGCTGGGCACTCGCAGCGCCTACCTGGGCTGCGTAGGTGACGATCAGTATGGCCAGCGCCTGCTCGACTGCCTGCAAAAAGAAGAAGTCGATGCTTCCCGTTGCCGAACGCTGCCGGGCGCCAACGGTTGGGCGTGTGTCGACAGCATCAATGGCGAACGCGTGTTTCTCGGCAGCGATCCGGGTGTTTGTCGACAACTGCGACTCAATGCCGAGGATTTGGCCTACATCACCAAGTTCCCGCTGGTACACAGCAGCCTGTACAGCGGCCTCGAAAACCAACTGGCGCAGATTCGCCATGCCAGCGGCTGCCTGTCCTTCGACTTCTCGGACAACTGGGTCGAGTTCGATTGGCGGGCCCTGATCAAGCATGTCGATATCGCTTTTTTCTCGGCGGCCGACCTGTCTTCGAGAGAAGCGTATGAACTGGCGCATTCGATGCGAGCCATGGGCCCGGCGATCGTGGTCATCACTCGCGGCGCGCTGGGCGCCCTCGCGGTTGATGCGCAGGGCATCCATGAACAGCCCAGTCTGCCCTGCACGGTTGTCGACAGCATGGGCGCCGGTGACGGCTTTATCGCCGCGTTTCTGCTGGCGCGGCAAGCCCGACACAGCCTCGCGGAGTGCCTCTTGCACGGCGTCGATTATGCCGCCCGGGTGTGTGGCTGGCCTGGTGGTTTCGGCCATGGTCAAGCCCTGGACGCCGAACGTTCCGAGCAATTGAAACAAGCCTTGAACACTCAAGAATGATACGCGCTGCCCCGGGCCAATGCCGGGGCTGTTCAACCAACCTGTCGTGGATACCTTGTCGATGAAAAAATGTCTGATCGGTTTGATGCTCGTGGCCAGCCCGCTGATGACCTGGGGCGCCAGCGAAGAGCTGCGCTTCGGGGTCGACCCCACCTATCCACCCTTTGAGTCCAAGCGCCCGGATGGTTCGCTGACAGGTTTCGATATCGAGTTGGGTGAAAGCCTGTGCACCGAGTTGAAACGTCGTTGCGTCTGGGTAGAAAACGCCTTCGACGGGATGGTCTCGGCCCTTAAAGGCAAGAAGTTCGACGGCATCCTGTCCGCCCTGTCGATCACCGAAGAACGCAAAACCGAAATCGCCTTTTCCAACACCCTGTATGACACCCCGGCACGCCTGGTGGCACCCGAGGGCAGTCCCTTGCAACCGACGGCCGAATCCTTGCGCGGCAAGCGCATCGGTGTGCAGCAAGGCAGCGTGTTCGAAGTCTATGCCAAGCGGATGTGGGGCTTGAAAGGCGTGGAGGTGGTGCCTTATCAAAGCAGTGACTTGACCTACTCGGACTTGATCAACGGTCGGCTGGATGCAGCGTTCGACGATGCCATCGCGGTCTCCGAAGGCCTGCTCAAGAAGCCTATGGGCAAAGGCTTCGGCTATGCCGGTGAAGTCGTCAAATCCCCAGAAATCTTCGGGCCAGGAACCGGGATCGGCTTGCGCAAAAGCGATTCCGCGCTGACCGGCGATATCAATCAGGCGCTAGAGCGTATCCACCAAAATGGCACCTATGAGCGCATCGCCAAAAAATACTTCGACTTCGACATCTCGCCTAAATAAACCATCATCGCGGAGCCTGGAACCATGTTGCTTGAGGGTTACGGCCATCTCATTTTTCAGGGTGCGTGGTTGACCGTGCAGGTGGCCACTTGGGCTGCCTGCGTGGCCATCGCACTTGGCCTGCTGGGGGCGTTGGCGAAACTCTCGCCACTGGCGCCGCTACGGCTGATCGCAACGGTCTATACCACGCTGGTGCGCAGTGTCCCGGACCTGGTCTTGATGCTGCTCATTTACTACAGCGCGCAAATCGGGCTGAACCAGGTGGCGGAAGCGTTCGGCCAGGAATCTTTCCAGTTGAACCCTTACGGCACTGCAATCGGTACGCTGGGATTCATCTACGGTGCCTACTGCGCCGAGACCTTTCGCGGTGCTTTCCAGGCCATCCCGTTCGGGCAACTGGAAGCGGCTCGAGCCTATGGCATGAGCCACTGGCAAGTACTGCGGCGTATCCGCTTCCCGCAGATGATGCGTTTCGCATTGCCCGGCATCGGCAATATCTGGCAAGTGCTGTTGAAAAGTGCCGGCCTGATTTCGCTGCTGGGCCTCAATGACATGGTTCAGGTCGCCAAACAGGCGGGCAACGCGACCTCAAGGCAGATGTTTTTCTACCTGGTGATTGCCGCGATATTTTTTGCCTTTGCGATCCTTTCAAGTCTGGCGCTCAAACACCTTGAGCGGCGCTACAGCGTCGAACCGCAACGGAGAGCGTCATGATCGAGATACTGAAAGAGTTCGGGCCGAATTTCCTGTGGTCCGACGGTTACCGCTGGAGCGGTCTGTCCGTCACGTTATGGCTGTTGGTGACGTCCGCCGTCATCGGTCTGTGCGCGGCGATACCGCTGGCATTGATTCGCACCTACGGCAGTCAGTGGCTCGCAGTGCCCATTCGGCTCTACACCCTGGTGTTTTGCGGCACACCGCTGTTCGTGCAACTGCTGATCATCTACAGCGGACTGGCCAGTTTGAGCCTCATCAGAGAATCATCGAGCCTGTGGTGGTTCTTTCGTGACGGCATGCATTGCGTCATTCTGGCGCTGGCCTTGAACACGTGCGCTTACACCATTGAAATTCTTGCCGGCGTACTGCGTACCACCCCACGCGGCGAGATCGAGGCGGCGCTGGCCTTGGGCATGACCCGCAGCCAACTGTTCGTTCACGTACTGATCCCGAGCATGCTGCGTCGAGCACTCCCCGCTTACAGTAACGAAGTGATTTTTGTCCTCCATGCCACGGCCATTGCCTTTACCGCAACCGTTCCCGACATCCTGAAAATCGCAGCAGATGTTAACGCGGCCACCTTCAAGACCTTTCAGGCCTATGGGATTGCCGCCCTGCTCTACATGCTGGTGGCGTGTGCGCTGGTGGGCGTATTCCGACTGGCTGAGCGACGGTTGCTGGCCTATCAGCGCTTAAGCTGACAGACACCGTCTTGCAATAAGCCAACAAATATCACACGCGAAAAAGCCCAACAAAGAAACGAACCGCGTCGCAGGCAGCCGCGAAACCAGCGCGCCAAACAAAGGAATCATCAGCAGCATCACCAAAAAAGTCGCGCTGAAAAGCCACTGCAATTTGTCTGCGCCGTCCTTCAGGCCTAATGCATCATGCAGCGGGCGCACCAGGTAGTAGCTGGCCAGCACACAGAAATGGAACGCGAAACCCAGTAACATCGCAACTCTTTCGGAAGGTAAGATGTTCGCCCACTAGAGCGTCATCGCTCGGGGCCTTCGGTCATGGGCAAACGGCTAGCGATAGCCATGGAAGAAGCTCCTGTGCGAGTCATGTGGGTAGCTTCTGACTCATGCCGAACGGAGCCTTGCGATCAGGCTTCGGCAGTTCGAGCAGATCTTGGGGCGGATTAATCTCTTCCGAAAGAAGAGTTAATAGGGGTTCTTTCTTTGTATAAAGAAGGCAAGTTTCCGTTCTGGTCTCACTCGCCTCCGGTCTCAGTGAGACGTTTTGGACTGATCTTGACCGGCTTAGGCTTGTTTTGGAGTGCAAGGCCGAGGGGATGAGCCAGAAGATGACTTCCGAAAAGCTTGGAATATCAAAACAAACAGTACACGATCTCTGGAAGCGCGACATCAGCTTAGCCCCGAAGTCACGACCAACACTCACTATGCAACGTAGATGCGTGATGGTGGAATTCCACTTAGAGAAGTTGAATTCGGCGGTCTCTCATTTGGACTATTACACAAAGCTAGACCATGATCGCGCAAGACAGGTCGGCAAGTGGACGTACCAACATCCGGCACCTAAAATGTCACACGACTTCTTCATCAAATAAGAAAGATGGATGCGAAGTTCATCAGGTTTGAATAAGTACGAAATTTCAGCGCACCGTCCACCGTTCGTATTCGCTATTTTGGGGACACCAGGTCACAATCAACATTCACCATAACAAGATAAAACATTACTCACCCAACTCCATTGGATTCGCTGATACGTTGTTCGTTGTACTCAAACCGATCATAAGGCTAGCCTCTCTGTGATGCGCCAAACCGGCAAAAATATCGACCGACATCAATAAATGAAGTTTGATGAATGAAGATATCGACCTATATCACTACCACGCTTTTTACCGCTATTGCCGCCTCTCCGTCTGTATATGCCGCTGATGTTGATCAGGCGGAACTAATGAACGCTGCGGTCAGCCTTGACCATAGCTACGATTCAAATTACGCAGCAAAAAATCCCGATACCATGGCATCTCTGTACGCAACCGATGGCGTACTTGTGTCTCCTTCGGGGCCAGTAAGAAAACGACGGTTTGCAACGCCATAAACATCGATACTTGCCAGGCGATGCCACTGCGCCACACGCTGCTGCGTCCAACCGGAGCCACCAAAGCGCTGACCCCACGAGCGTTTTGTGTATGGGGCCACCAACAAGCGACAGCGACCAGTGTGAGGGCAGACCAAATGCCCAACGACACTTTCCATGCGTAATCCGTGAGCTCGGACAGCGGCGCGGCCAGCCCGCGTGCCAGTGCTGCCATCAGCGCCATTGTTGCTGCATACAAACCAACGCATAAGGCCGTATGGCTGGGAAAGTCACGTTTGACTAGCGGCACCACGAGGACGTTAGCCACCGCTATACCACTGCCGATCATCAGCGTGCCGAGCCACAGCTCACTGAACAATCCTGTCGACCTGACAAGGCATCCGATCGCAATCAGGCCCAAGGCACCAAACAGCGAATGCTCTAGGCCCAGGCGCCGCGTTAACCAAGGAGCCAAAGGGGAGGCACACGCAAAAATCAGTAAAGGAAGCGCATTCAGCAGCCCTGCGGCCGCAGGACTTAATCCGAAGTAGTCCTGCACCTGAGACAACACTGGGCCAAGCGACGTAATGGGGGCACGCAAATTAGCCGCGATGAGCAGGATGCCCATGAGCAAGGACGACGTGAATAGAGACTTTTCGACCTGGATAGTCGAGGAGGTAATAGGCATTTTTAACCACGCACAGCATAGGGATGGAGATATCCCAAGTGTGCGTTGGTTGCCGTTAACGCTTACGCAGAGCGCCAAAGCGCAATGTCTGCCGGCAGGGTAACAAACCCGTGAGCAACATTTCAATCTATGGCTCCCTCCATGCATCCACGGCGCCGGGGCTGACTCAGTGGAAGCGCCGGCATACCCGATGCTCTTGAGCACCACTGCTAGCAGAATCGGAAGCAGAAAAAGCACTGAGTCATTCGGCCGCGAGATCCTCAGTGGCAACTGGCTCCGTGCTCAAGCACATCCTGGTGACCCATGCACAAATGACGAAGCCGGCGGCTAAGAATCCGACGTACTGAAGGCCGATGTGATCGATCAACAGCCCTCCAGCCGAAGTACCAAGCATGATCCCAAGGTTGATCGCGCTGACGTTTACGGAGCCGATGAACTGAGCATTAGCCCCTGCCCTTCGCAGCACGTCAATGCCTGTCAACAGGCTGGCACCTGCATGACAGCAGCCGATGGCGGCCACTACCAAAGGTACCAACCATACTGATTCGCCCAAGAGCGAGATCGCAGCTAGGCTGACAGCCAGCACTAACAACAGCGTCTTGAACATGCCATCCAGTTGATCAGGAACCCGCTTGGACAGGAGCAAGTTGCCAACAATGTCCGAAACGCCGTACAGGGCTAACATGAGCGTGACCGGCGTACCTGCCAGCCCCGTATACCTCGCGAGGAATGTTGCGAGGTAACTGAAGACCGCCATGATCCCTGCAAACATAAATAGGTAGCTCAGCAGAGCCAAGGCAATATCTCTCGTCCAGACGCTTCGGAGCCGCTGAGCGAGGCTGCGATGATTCACAGGTGTGTCAGTTTGAGGCGGGTGTATCCATCGAATAACGGCAAGCAACGCCAACGCACTTAACGCGGCCATCATCCCCATAGCAATTTCCCAGTCCCACGTGTCGCTAACTAGCTTGCCGAGCGGTACGCCCAATACTGAAGCAATTGAAATGCCGATAAGCACACGAGATATGGCAAAGCTCTTATGCGCCGTTGAGGACATCGCTGAGGCGGCCAGGGCAGCATTAGTCCAGAAAATCGCCACGCCTATGCCGCCCAGCGCTCGGCCCATCATCAGCAACGAGAAATTATCAGTGAGCGCGCTGATGGTGTTCCCACAAAAGAGCGCCACGCACCCGCTCATCAGCAGGGTGCGCAGGCTAACCTTATGCGTAAAAGCCGCGATGACCGGAGCACCAATTCCCATCCCCAAGGCAAATGCAGTAACGAGCCAGCCTGCTTGACCCACGGAGATTTGCAGACCCGAAGCGATCTCAGGCAGCAGGCCCGCCGCTATGAACTCGGAGGACAGCATCACGAATGCTGTGAATGTCAGGATGTATACTTTCGGGTTGAGCGAGTCAGCCATAAAACCTTATTTCCGTTGATATATGTCCCGCCGACCATTCCAAGCCTTTGTCTATCTGCGGCTGAGCGATCGGCGAAACGATGTTGACCAACCAGCACGACCCGCAGTTCATGTGCTGCCATTAATCCCGAACAGTCCCGATGTGTTGAGGCCGACGTAGAATTGACCCACATGCCGAGATATCACTGACCCAGTCTGACTTCTTGCGAACCGTCGCATGTGCTGGACTTACGCCGATTGGAGGTGGGTTAGTCTTGCCTCGGCATGTAGGTCAATTCGGCGTCAGCATCTACATGTACTCATCACTCACTGCTGTAAATGACGTCGTCTGAACGACACTTGAACATCTCCTTCTAGCGAGGTTGATGCATGTGAAGGAGGACAATCTCACGTGAAGCACACTTTGGACTAAAAAATGATGCCCATTTGACGGCGAGTCCCCCGTAGACCACAAACGAACTTCAGCCGCCCTCAAATCGGGAGATACCTTCGCTTTTTTTCGGCCATCATCTCGAGCCGTATGGCGATCAGCACTATGATGGCATAGGTGTGGGTCAATCAATTGGACGAGATCATCAGTTCAACCGCGTCGATCTCACGCATCGGTTTCGCGCTTTTCAACGTTTGGAATACACCCAGGCTGATCATCTGGCCTGCGCTCTAGCCATATAAATCGATGATCCTTCGATCGGTTTTATTGATTAGTTCACTGCGGTAATCGGTGTATCGGCCGCGGGTTCTGACAGTGCTGGTAAAAAATACCAATGTCTAGGTCGTCTGTACCACTTTCTAGCGTCAGGTGGCGCACGTACATTGCGGCCCCTTAAAAACTTCGACGTATGCTGCTGTTTCGGTAATCGCTCGTGGTTAGCTACCAAGTAAAATGCAAACGGCGTTTAGCCAGTCCGCCTAACCCGATCGCCTTGTAGACGCTCTTCTTCATGGGCACGCTTGGCAAACAGTTCCCCAACCCAGTCTGTGAAAGCCCGAACAATCATCGATGAGCGATTACCTTTAGGGTAGACCGCCGAGACGGGAACACTGGGTTCATTGAACTGCTCCAGCACCGAAACCAGACGTCCGGCGCGCAAATGCTCCTGCACTAAGTAACTGGCGACTCGAATCAATCCGAGGCTTTTAAGGCCGCAGGTCACGTATGCCGAAGTCTCGTTAACAGAAATCGTGTTATTCATGCGGATGTTGACTGACTCGCCATTGGAGATAAAAACCCAGTCGATATTCTTGCCTGACTGCGGATGGAAATAACCGACGGCTTGATGGGTCGCGAGGTCAGTCAATTGTCGGGGCGTACCGTATTTTTGAAGATACTCGGGGGTGGCGCAGGTTATCCACTCAAATGAAGCAACGCGTCGCGCGATCAAGGTCTGGGAGTCCTGCGGGACGCCGGTACGGATGGCACAATCGATATTGTCCTGAATAAGATCGACCACCCGATCATCCAGGCCGATCGTCAGTTGGATCTGCGGATAAAGCTCGATGAACTCGTTAATCGCCGGCAAGATCAACTGGCTGGCCAGCGCATGGGAAATATCGACCCGCAGTTTTCCCCGCGGCGCCTGGGTAGTGCCTGGCAGGGTTTTCTCCGCCAGTTCCACATCGACTAAAATCCGCTTGCAGTGGTCATAGTAGTGGAGACCGTCGGGAGTCAGACTCAGTCTGCGGGTAGTGCGATTGAGCAAGGCTACCCCTAGATGAGTTTCCAATTGCTGGACCTGGCGCGATATTGTCGGCGTCGCCACACCCATCACCAGCGACGCTTTGCCGAAGCCGGCTTGTTCAACTACATGGGCGAACGCTTGCATAGCCTGAAACCGATCCATATCCACTACCTCACTGATTGCAGCGTTAAACGTGCGGAGTAAACACACGGCGGGTGAGTCGATCCATGGACAGCAAGTAACCTGATAGTTGCGCGCGATCCGGATCATCAATCAGACCTGACGATGTGCGAGCCGTACTGTCGATCTCGGTTACCAGCGAATGCTCATTCTGGCTGGTGTCGTTTCGGTAATTGGCCAGCAGTTCGGCGCGCCATTGCGGTAGCGCTCTGGTGCCAGACGGTGAGAGGTTGGTCGCCTCGACAAATGCGCTGACATGCCGGACCTGACTCATCAGAAAGATCACCCGCCCAGCCTGCTCGATCAACTGGTGCTTCTTCTCAGGGGCTTCATAAATCGAGATATAGACCATCTTGTCGATAACCAGCCCGACTCGATCGGCCAGGGCTATCGACGAAGTTCGTTCTACCGAATTATCGGAGAGGAAGCGATCAAGGTCATGTTCAAACACTTCACTGACCCGAGCCGGGTTTTTCAGGACCCGTTTTCTGGGCAGGCAGATGTAGAGCAGTGCCAAAAGGATGGTACCCAGGCCCATGCTCAGCGAGCGCTCGATTGCAAAACCGATGTCAACCGATGGCACGTTTTCTGGCAGCAGGAACACCATGAACGAGATATTGAAGCCCAGGCTGTAGGCGAAGCTCGACAGACTGGACAAGCCCATGAAGCCAAAGAACAGCACTAGGCCACTGGTCAGCAACAGCAGTTCGACGGCGCTCGGAGCTTGAGCCAACACACTCATGACCACCATCCCCACAGGAATGGCGACAAAGAAACCGATGGCGATGTTCTTGAGGATTAGCTCCGGGTGTGGAAGCTTGCCCAGCATGATGCTGAACACGATCGGAACGACACACATCAAAAAGCCGTAGGTCCAATCGGTCGCGTACCAGAACACGAACCCGAGCAGAAACAGCACTGCCGATCGCGCCCCGGTAATCAGGCAGTTCGACAACTGCCGGTGACGACGAACACTGACCCCTTTGACGCTGACTTTCTCAGCCTTCATCAAGCTCGCATAAAGCTGGGCAAAACCGCTGAGGTGTTGGGCCAGATCAGCGATCTTGCCCAACAACATGCTCAGTTCGCCATCTTCATGGGCGACCTGTTCGCTGCGCTCGCGGGCGTCCGCCATAAAACTTTGCAGTCGATACAGATCGCCCCCCGCCGGTATCGCCTGGTGGGCCAAGACGTCAACCAGGTGCTCCAGTTCATTGAGCTCAACCGCCATATGCTGTTGATACACCGGAGTGAGTTGCGCCAGTGCATACGAGTCAGTGGTGACCTCGATCGCCAGTTTGTTCATTTCCCGGGCAACCTGCGCCCCCCTTCTACCCCATGCACCCTCGAACTCGCAATGGTCAGCCAGGTCCGCGTGTTCGATGATGCCGCTGAATACCGCCGAGAGTCGTGCCCGGAACTGCTCAGGGTCCGATCCGAACTGCGTATTGAGGGCAAACACCGATTTGAACAGGCGCCCGGAAGCCAGGCGCAACAAGTCCGAGGTGAACGTTGGCCAGATGCAGGCGCTGACAAAAGATGCCCATACAATCCCAGCGATAATAGTGCCGATCCGATCAACGAAAATTTCGTAAATCTCTTCGCTGGTGGGCCCTAGCGTCACCGTCACCATGACCATGATACAAACGGTTACCGCGAAGATCGCACACAGAAAAGTGAAGTTGGCATCGCGTGTATGATAGGAAAGTGCGGAGGCTATGAATATAACGATGGCAACCGACAGAGCTGCCATGAGCGGACTTTGTCCGAAAAAGTTCATAAGCACCACACCGACGATACCACCCAGCAGCGTACTGAAACATTGAAACAGACACTTTTTCAGTACTTGTGCGTGGTCAGGCGCAAAAAACGAAATCATCCCAGTGATCATGGCCCATACCGGGTGTTCAAAGTTCATCAACAAGGCAATGAACAGCGCACCCAGGACCGAAATACTGATTTTGATACCTGTCTTGACGGCGATTTTGTTGCCTAACAGGTATGAATCCAGCGCTGTAGGAGCCATGAAATTTGCCTCAACTTTGCACGTAGGTGCTGCACTTGCTATCTAAAAATCGCGCCGTAGCCTACAACAACGATTTCACATTTTCGCTGAAAGCATGAACGACCGAGCGCTGGTCACGCTGATCGCCAGCCGGCACAACGATTTTCAGCGTGGCCGACATGCCAGAGCTCAAATTGACACCTTCAGGTACCTGATCGATTTTGATGTTGACGGGAATTCGCTGGGCCAGGCGCACCCAGGCGAAGGTCGCCTCGACACTTGGAAGCATCTGATTGCCCGGAGTGCTGTTACTGTTGGAGATACCGCTGTCGATTGATTCCACATGACCTTCGAGCTTCAAGGTCCCGGCCATCAGCCATATTTCGACCTTGTCGCCGATCTTGATACCGGGGATTTTGGTCTCTTCGAAATAGCCGGTGACGTAGTAACTGTCGTCTTTGACCAAGGCCAGGCGATTCACACCACGATTAACGTAGTCGCCTTTTTCCAGTTCAAGATTGATGATCTTGCCCGAGGCTGGCGAGGTATAAGTGGTTCGCGCCAAGTCAATCTTCGCGCTGTTCAGGACGGCGACTGATTGTTTGTAGCTGGCTTGCTTTTCCATCATGTCCAGGCGCGATGTATCGACCTCTTCACGACTCACGGCATCGGCACTCATTTGTGTCCGGCGTTTATAGACGTTGGTCGCCCGATCCCAGCTCACCTTGGCACTGTCCGATTGTGCCTGCGCCAGATCGACGGCGACTTGATAGCGTGCGTGATCCACAGTGAACAGGACATCGCCCGTTTTAACTTCACGGGAGTTCTGCGCATGCAACTCATCAATCCAACCCGATACATCGGGAGCGATATTAACGACATCGGCCCGGACCCTGCCGTCGCGCGTCCAGGGCGTGTACATGTAGCTGTCCCAGATGTAAACCAGAACTACGACAATGGCGCCAATCAGCACCAGTGTCATGGCCATATTTGCGACTCTTTTCATTTTTCGTCTCTCAGAAAGTAATTCGTACCAGGCCGGCGAGGATCAACATGAACAGCAGCATGCCCAGCAAACTTTCATTGCGTTGCATTGAATAGGGAATGATCCGATCCACAACTCGGCTGGTCACAACAGTCACGGCGGCAGCAATCAGCACCATCATGAATATCGGGCTGACCAGCAATCCCTGAAAACTCACTTCGTGCAGCGGCATAACAGGCGATCCTCTGGTTAAAGGCTAGATACGCAAAACTCGATCATCCGACTGCCAGCCATCTCCTGCGCAGGATGGGCCAGGGCGGACAACAACCGGGGCAAATGAGTCAGCAAAAGGATGACCACAAGCAATCTCGCATTACGATACAGTATCCCGCCATACGAGACAACTCGGTAGCTTTCTAATTTTTGATTTCTGTCCGGTTCTCGCATGGATCAACAAAACGCAGACACAGAAATGCTGCGACCGGCCCAGTCAGGGCCGACGCATCAGGGGTTTGGAATCAGGGGGAATGCCGACACCGGAAGTGCCGCAATAAGCAGTAAAACTGCTAACGCCGCGCCGCCTAACAGAACTTAGCGACTTGCCACAGCGCCCTTGGACATGCGACCGATCTTCTTCTCGATCTCGCGCTTGCAGTCCATCAGCGCCGCTTTGTACGTATCACCATTACGCCCGGCACGGATGCTCGGGGCGATGATGCTGATGGAGTAATTTCCGAGGTAAGTCTCCAGCGCCACGGCAAAGGTGCAGACGCCTTCAATGTGTTCCTGATCATCCACCGCGACGGCAGACTGACGAACGTCTTGCAGTTGGGTAATGAGCTGGGCGCGGGTCAGTGTGTGCTCGGTCAACTCCTGAAGCTTCTTCGGAAGAATTGCTTGCAATGCATCGTCGGAAAACGCAGCCAGCATTATTTTTCCGGCTGCGGTGGCATAGGCGGGAGCCTCGATGCCCACCGAGAAGACAACCCGCAACTCGCGCTCGACAATGATGCAATCGACGACGTTGACCTTGGCGCCCGCCAGCGTCGCCAGGCACACCGACTCGCGAACCTGCGCCGACAAGGAGTTCAGATATTCCCTGACACTGGAGATGATGTCGGCCTGGGTCTGGTGAATAAGCTGCCCGAATGCATGACCCAGGCGAAAACCACCGGATGGGCCGATCGACTCGACCAGGTGCTCTTCCTCTAGCGCAACGATAATACGGTGCACCGTGGATCGCGGCAATTTGACGATGTTGGCAATCGCCGAAAGACTCAGCCCGCCAGAGTTGTTCCCAAGCGCACGTAAAATGGCGGCGGCTCGGGCGATGACCTGGATGCTGGGTTGCTTGCTCTCGACCAGGTCGCTTGGATCAGACATGGAATCACTCCAGAAAAAAAAACATTACATCCCTAACGGCGACAGCTCGCAAATTTATCGCTGCCGATTTCGGTCTGTCAGGCAAGGACGTCGCCGCCACTGACCAGTTCCTGCAGCGTATGAACGAACGGCCCCGTCAGAGTCTCGGTGGAATCGGGACTGTGTAGTGACTCGATGACAAGGCCGGTTATGGACAAGGCCATCAGATGAGTCAGCGCATTTAACTGGACCGCTGTGCGCTGTGTCGACATGCCGTCCAAAGCGGTCAAGAGCAACGTCAGTTGGGTCCGCAGGTTATGCTGCGCAACGCGCCAACGGACCACCACCGGACATTCCAGTGCGCCGATTTCGCCATCCTTCAACAAGATGGTGCAGAAGTCTCGGTGGTGTTGGACGTTGAGCGTGTCATTCAGTGCGCGAGCGAAATGCTCGAAACCTGGCGTCGGATCATCCGAGTTCACGAAGAACCCCTCCAGGGGCAATACCGAGGCGTTCATGATCGACAGCAGCAGATCCCCCTTCCCCTTGAAATGCCAGTAAACCGCACCTCGACTTAGACCTGCACATTTCGCGATGTCATCAAGCGTCGAATAGGCGTAACCGTACTTGGCGAACATCCGTGTACCCGCCGCCATCAACCTGATACGCGTCTGTTCTGACTCTTCAACCGTTTTTCTCGCCATGACAATTGTTACCTGATCCTGTGGACCGGTGGATGTCATTCAGCCCTCCACACACCTCGGCATCGCAAAAACCGAGCATTGTAGATGGGCCGCATTATGGTACACTTTCTCGCATTGCGGTACAGATCAAGTTCCTTGCTTACAAGCTGGCAGTCCACACCCTCAAAAAATCAGGTAAGAACCATGAAGTTGAAAGCACTTATTGTTGCGATTCTGCTGGGCGCCAGCCTGCAGGGTTGCAGCTTGATCCCCGTCTACCACCGGCCCGAAGCGCCGGTGGATCAGAGCTGGCCTCAAGGTCCGGGTTATAAAGCCTCATCAGTGGGTGCGGCCAACAGCGCCAAATCCATCGCTGACTTGCATTGGCAGCAATTTTTTCGCGACCCGGCCATGCGCCAGTTGATCGGGTTGGCCTTGACTAACAACCGGGATCTGCGCCAGGCGGCCTTAAATGTCGATGCTTACCGAGCGCTGTATCGCATTCAGCGCTCCGAGTTGTCACCAACCGTTGACGTCAATGGTTCAGGCAGCAAACAACACCTTCCAGCAGATCGGGCGATTTCCGGGAAGAACGGGACCTATGGCGACTACGAGCTCAATGTCGGCGTCGCGTCCTACGAGCTGGACGTGTTTGGACGTATCCAGAGCCTGGACGAGAGCGCCCTGCAGACTTACCTATCGACCGAAGAAGCCCAGCACAGCGTTCAGGTGGGCCTGGTGGCCAGTGTCGCCAGCGCTTACCTGACCTGGCGAACAGACCAGCAGCTGCTGCAGATCGCGCAATCGACAATGGACACCTACATCCATGGGCTCAACGTGATGCAGTCCGCCCGCTCTGCCGGCACGACCTCTGACCTGAGCGTGCGTCAGGCACGCACTCTTGTGGACACCGCACGCACCAAGACCCTGTCCTACACTCGCCGGGTCGCCCATGACATGAACACCTTGGCGCTGTTAGTCGGCACCCACATACCCGGCAATCTGCCTGACGACGGCGATTGGACGCAGCGGATGATCGCATCCATTCCGGCCGGTTTGCCTGCGGACATACTGCGGCAACGGCCTGATGTCAGAGCAGCGGAGCGCGACTTGATCGCCGCAAATGCCAACATCGGTGCAGCGCGGGCAGCGTTCTACCCCTTCATCACCTTGACGGCGAATGCCGGCGTGGCCACTGCACAGCTGTCCCATTTGTTCGCCGGAGGCCAGGGTCAATGGACGTTCATCCCCCAGATCAATATCCCGATCTTCAATGGGGGGCGTTTGAAGGCGAACCTGAGTTATGCAGAAATCCAGAAAGATATCCGTGTGGCTGCCTACGAGAAGAGCATCCAGGTCGCCTTCAGTGAAGTCGCCGACGGCCTGGCCTCAGCGGGAGTCTACGACGAGCAACTGCAAGCGCACCGCGATCTGGTGCAAGACAACAGCGCGTACCTGGATCTGGCACTTAATCGCTTCCAGCACGGCGTCGATAACTTCCTACCCGTCCTGGACGCCCAGCGCAATCTTTTTGCGGCGCGCGAAGAACTCGCTTCCAACCGCTTGTTGCAGCTTCAAAGTCAGGTCCAGCTCTACCGCACCCTGGGAGGCGGCTGGGACGACACGCAACTTGCCAGTGCCAGGCATTCAGATTCCCATCTCGAATAGCCGAATGAGAACGTTGATATGACGGAGGGATGCCTAGGTTTTCGAGACAGGATGGCATTGGTTACCGGTGGCAGCACCGGCGTTGGCCGAGTGACCCACATAGTGTGCGATTGATGCCCTGACGAGAAGTGATATGGGAATTGAATTGGTTGAAAGAAACAGCATCCAGGTTTTCTCCAGAGCCGCCCGAATACTGCGTTGCTTGGAGAGTGAGCCTGAAGGATTGAGCCTTGGCGTTATCGCCACTCGCAGTAATCTGCCCCGCTCGACCGTGCAACGGCTGGTCGACGCGCTGGCCGTCGAGCAACTGTTGGATATCGGCAAGAACGGTGTGCGTCTGGGCTCTGCATTGATGCGACTGGCTTCCCACAGCCACTTCGACGTGACCTACAGCGCCCGGGCACCTTTGGAACGGCTGGCGCAACACACCGGCGAAACTTCAGCACTGGTTTATTCCAGCGGCATTGAGTTGATCATGTTGCACGCCGTGGTCTCCAGTCAGGAGTTACGAGTAGCTCCCATGGTTGGCAGTTTTCTCTGTGTGTACGGCACTGCCGCCGGAAAGATTTGCCTGTCCAAGATGAGCGACGAGCAGGTGACCAGCCTGCTGGGTGGCGTAACGGAGCCACTTACCTCGGATACATTAAGCTTGCCGGCGCTGCTCGATGACCTGCGCCATATACGTCAGCAAGGGATTGCCTTCGATCACGAGGAGCATCGTCAGGGGATCGGCTCGATCGCAATAGGCGTCGAGACCACCCAGGGCTTTTATTCCATAACCGTGGTCGGCCCGTCGTGGCGAATTCGCGATCAGCGGGAGCCGATCATCCTGGCGCTTAAAGAATGTCAGCTCAGTCTTAATGCCTCATCTTGCTCGACCGATTGACCGATAGATTCAGCAGATACCCGATAGCCCAAACTATGCCCACGCTGACACCCATGAAAATCAATCTCCGGATTTTTGCCGAAATCGACCTCAATCTGATGGTCGTCTTTATGGTTATTTACGATGAGCGAAATGTCTCCCGCGCGGCGTTCAAGCTTGGCGTCGGCCAGCCGGCGGTGAGTGGCTCGCTGGCGCGGTTGCGTGCGCGTTTTGGCGATCCGTTGTTCGAGCGAATGGGTAGCGGTATGGAACCGACTTCCAAAGCGCACGACATCGCTCGTAAGCTAGCGCCTGCAATCAGAACGATCGAGGCGATCCTGGGGCAGCGCTGAAAGTTGCACTCAGCGCAATGGCCGCCAGGCGGCCATGCTCTTGATGCCTGGAAACAGTCAGCCAGTCAGACGGTAAGTGATGATCTATCAGTGACTGGTCTGGCCGCCATCGATGATGAAAACCTGGCCTGTAGCAAAAGAGGCCATTGGAGAGCACAAGTAAAGAACGGTGCTCGCCAGTTCTTCCGGTTTGCCAGGACGTCCCATCAGCGGCCCGGCTAACACCGCGTCGCGCATATCGGGGTCTGCTAACCAGCGCTGGGTCATGGGCGTCTCGACCAAGCCGGGAGCCAGTGCGTTGACCCGGATCCCTGACTTGGCGTAGTCGACCGCTGCAGCTTTGGTCAGACCGATAACGGCGTGTTTCGCGGCGACATAAGGCGCCATTCCAGGATCGGCAATAACGCCAGCGACCGATGCGGTATTGACGATGACACCACCGCCCGCCTTCAACATATGTCTGATCTGATATTTCAGGCACAGGAACACGCCCTTGACGTCTACCGCCATCACGCGGTCGTACATTTCCTCATCCTGTTCTGCCAAGGGCAATGTCGGCGGTAAGATCCCGGCATTATTGAACGCGCAGTGCAGACCGCCATAGGTCTCCACTGTGGTGTCCACCAGCGCTCGGACTTGGGCGGCATCGGCGACGTTGGTCTTGACGTACAACCCCTCACCACCGGCGGCCTTGATCAACTCAATAGTCTTTTGACCTTCCTCGCTAACATCGCCAACAACCACTTTCGCGCCCCGTTTGGCGAACGCCAATGCTGTAGCACGGCCGATACCAGTACTCCCACCCGTGATCAAGATGACCTGACCGGTAAAATCAAGCAGCTCATCGTTCATGTTCGTTCAACCTCTCATTCGTTAGCGATTCAGTTGAGATGCGCTCTTCACATTTTGGGGGTTCCCGGTCCCCATTTCGGCGTCGCAGACTCAGCGCCGAAAGACATTTGTATCACTATGCAGTCCACTGTACCACAATGCGAAACATGCTTTGCAAGCTAAAATCTGCCCGTGTCTGGCCGCAGCTGCATCGCGCACCGATTAATTTTTCTCGCCAGCAATGGTGTCAAGCCTGGCTCCGCTGTTGCCGTCACCGGTTTTTTCTTTAGGCAGGAGATTGAACGCATGCCAGTCAACATTGTTGTTGTGGGAGGGGGGGCCGGCGGCCTCGAGCTCGCTACGGGTTTGGGACAGCGTCTGGGACGCAAGGGCAAAGCACGGATCACGCTGGTTGATGCCAATGCGACACGCATCTGGAAGCCACTGCTGCATGAGGTCGCCGCAGGTTCCATGAGCACCTCGGAAAACGAGGTCAATTATGTGGCCCAGGCAAAGTGGAACGATTTCGAATTTCAAGTGGGTCGGCTGTGTGCAATCGACCGGGAACAACGGCTGATTCACCTGGCGCCTTTGCTCGACGACAGCTCAGAAATTGTCATCGCGCAGCGAAGCTTGTCTTACGACTACCTGGTCATCGCGATAGGCAGCAAAACCAACGATTTCGGTACACAAGGCGCGGAAGAGCACTGCCTGTTTCTCGACACTACCGAACAGGCGGAGCGCTTTCACCGTCAATTGCTCAATCATTACCTAGGAGCGCATGCGAACGCCTGCACCGGCGCGCATCAAAAAATCACGGTCGGGATCGTGGGGGCTGGAGCGACAGGTGTCGAACTGGCCGCAGAGCTGCGAAACTCGGCTTTGGAGTTATCGGCTTATGGGCTGCACGGCATCAAGCCCGAGGACATGCATATCACCATCCTGGAAGCAGGCCCAAAGGTTCTTCCGGCACTGCCGGACCGAATTGGCGGTGCGGTGCAGAAGGCACTTGCCAAGCTCAATGTTGATGTTCTCACAAGCGCCGCTGTCAAAGAGGTGACTGCAGAAGGGTTCAAGACCCACGACGGCACCCTCATCCCTGCCACGCTAAAAGTATGGGCTGCAGGCATCTGCGCGCCGGCGTTCCTCAAAGATCTGGGTGGTCTGGAAACGAATCGGATAAATCAGCTAGTGGTTCGACCCACGCTCCAGACAACATTTGATGAGCGCATCTACGCATTAGGTGACTGTGCAGCATGCTCGCTGGGAGAGGGCTTGGGCAATGTTCCACCACGAGCACAGTCAGCACACCAACAAGCGTCGCTTCTGGTCAAAAGCTTTGCTGCTCAAATCAAGGGCAGCGGACCTCTTACGTATAGTTATAAAGATTATGGATCACTCGTATCACTGTCCCATTTCACCGCTGTGGGTAACTTGATAGGGGCCGTGATGGGCAGCGTCAAGGTGGAAGGATGGCTGGCCAAGTGCTTTTACGTCTCGCTGTACCGGATGCATCAGGTCGCTCTGTTCGGGTTGGTTCGCACGGGCTTGCGCGTGCTGGGTGATCGCATAGGCAGCAGTACCAAAACTCGTCTAAAGCTTCACTAACTGACGCGAACCTGACCTCGGAACACGGATACGCCGGTTCCGGGGTAGCCAAGCCAACACAGCATTTTTTTTCGCCAGGGCAGCGAACCATCCTTCGCTGTCAGTGGCTCAGGATCCCGCGATCCAGCAATGCCTGGTCCCACTCCGGCACATCACCGATGCGCTCGATCAGAAAGTCGATCAATGTCCGCACCTTGAGGGCTCGACGTTGGGTTTCGGGATACACTGCGGCGAAATCAAAAGATGACAAATGATAGTCGGTAAGAATCGGCACCAGTCGCCCGGCGAGTAGCTCGCTGCTGGCAATGAGCGTCGGCAAGCAAGTGATACCGGCCCCGGCCAGGGCATAGTCACGCAACAGATGGACCGAACTGGAACGCACCTGACCGTGCAAGGTCAGATCGATACACTCCTCGCCCCGGGTGAATTGCCAGCGATTGCGTGACGGGTAGCCTCCGTAAAGGGCAATGTGGTGATCCTTGAGCTGCTGGGGATGCTCGGGAGCATCATGTTCGCGCAAATACGCGGGCGACGCACAGAACAGCCGATGCACGTTGAACAGCTTGCGCACCACCAGACGCTCGGCCAGCGGCGGGAACATCTGGAAGGCAATGTCGAAGCCTTCTTCGATCGGATCGACCACGCGGTCATTGACCACCACATCGAACTCGATCTCGGGATACATAGCGGTGAACTCTGCCAGCATCGGGCCCAGGTGGTCGATCGCGAACCCTTGCAGTACCTGGACGCGTAACTGACCCGTAAGGTTGGAGCGCTGATTGCGCATCTTCTCGGTCAGGCCATGAAAACCGGCAACCATGTCGGCGCATTCTTGAAAATAAGCTTCACCAATGTCCGAGAGTCGAACGTGGCGAGTGCTGCGGTGAAAAAGCGGCGAATTGATGAACGTCTCAAGCTGTTGCACACGATTAGTAATCACTGAGCGGGTCACGCCCAGCTGCTCCGCCGCCTTGGAGAAACTACCGGTCTGCGCCACGTGCACGAACGCCTCAGTGATGAGTAGACGATCCATGACCTCCCCTTTTTTTTTGTAATGATTGGCTGGAATTCATTTTAGGTGAGTCCGGCACAGCCTGCCGTTGCATAGTAAGGCTGTGCCTGTGATCCCGCCAGCGAGGCGATCAGGAAAGGTGGTAATCGGTCGGCTCGACTTCATGAGTCCGGCGCCAGAACTCTACGGCGTTGAACGGGAAGTTCTGGGTGACCCGTCCTTTGCTGTTCTTGTACCAACTGTTGACCTTGGAGAAGCCCCAGGCGCGCAAGCCATTGGCCTGGTCGACCCTCTGGTTGTAGCTCTCGAACACCTGCGGCTTGATCTCCATGCTCTGGTGCCCGCCTTCCAGCAACAACCGCACGGCATCGACGATGTAGGTTGCGGTGAACTCGGAGAACTGGATGATGGTGCTGTACACCACCAGCCCGGTGTTGGGGCCGTACATGCAGAACATGTTGGGGAAGCCCGGCACGGTCATGCCCATGTAGGCGCGAGCGTCATCATCCTTCCAGAGCTCGTGCAGGGCCAGGCCGTTGCGCCCGGTGATGTTGATCGGCATAAGAAACTTGGAGGCATGAAAGCCGGTGCCGTAGACGATCAGATCGAACTCGTGTTCAGTGCCGTCGACACAGCAGATGCCCTTGGGCGTGATCGCCTCGATAGGCTGGCGAATCATGCTGACGTTGTCGCGCTTCAGCGTCGAGATCCAGGTGCCGTTGTCACGGATGATGCGCTTGCCGCCGACGGGAGAATCCGGAATCAGCACATCGCGCAGGTCCGGCCGGTCAGCGAACTGCGGCTCCATCCAGGCACTGATATCACGGCGCAATTGATCGTTGCGCGCCGATACCGCGACTTCGGTCGGTGGGTAATTGACATCGACCACGACATCCTCAAGAAAGCCAACGCTCTGCGGCATGACCATGGCCGCCCGGTACCACAGGCTATAGTTGGGCAGATTGGCGAGCAGCCATTTGCAACTGTCGGAGATTTTCTCGTGCAGATCGGGCGTGGGTAGCAGCCAGTTGGTGGTGCGCGCGAAGACCTTGAGATCGGCGGCGGTCTTGGCCAATTGCGGGATGAACTGGGCAGCACTCGCCCCCGTGCCGATCACCGCAACGCGCTTACCGCTCCAGTCGACATTGTGGTCCCACTGCGCCGAGTGGAATGCCGGGCCCTGGAACGTCTCTTTGCCAGGAATGGCCGGGATCATCGGCCGATTAAGTTGCCCGACGGCGAACACCACCACGTTGCTGTCGACGCGGGTCTGCCCGGCGCTGTTGCGGCAGAGCATTTTCCAACGCTGGCTGTCTTCGTCCCAATGGGCATCGGTGACTTCGGTGTTGAACTGAATATGCTCATACAGTCCTTTCTCCCGCGCCACCGCCTGCATGTAGCCGAACACCTGCGGGCCTGGGGCGAAACAATCGTCCCAGGTGCTGCGGGCAAAGGAGAAGCTGTAGAAGAAACTGTTGATGTCGATGCGGCAACCCGGGTAGGTATTTTCGCGCCAGGTACCGCCGACATCGCCGCCTTTCTCATAGACAACAAAAGGCACACCGGCCTGCTTAAAGCGCAACGCCGCGATCATGCCGCTCTCGCCCGCGCCGATGATCACCACCTTAAAGTCACGGCCGGCGGCCACATGTTCTTTATGCCAGCGAGGGGCGCGAGGGTCTTCTTCGGCCGTCACCAGTTCCTCGGCGACCAGCGGCAGATAGGGCTCGATGACAGGACCCATTAGCCAGGTCCCGATGGCGTGCAACTGGTCGCTGGTCGGCCGCGCTGGCACGGGCATCTCACTGTCGCGAAAGGCCATTAGTCTGTGCAAGCAAAATTCTCGCACCTCGGCTTCGACCTCGCCGCTCATCCCGCTTCCAGCAACGCCCATGGCAACGAGAGGCTTCCAATCCGGCTTGAGCACATCGAGGTCGCCGGTCAGGTGCGCGACGGTCATCAGCAAGGTCGGAATATCGGCCCCCTGCAGGTGGCCACGCAGGGTTTCTTCATCACAGTCAAGGGAAGCCAAAGTAGTGTTATAGGCGCTCATGGGTAAACCTCTTGTTCTTGTTGTAGGGGATCATTGATCGGTCGTACGGGGTTTAAACGGCCTGCAACCAGGGATCGATCTGGTCACTCAGCCAATCCAGCGCCTCGCGGCTGGCACGCAGGAAAGGCATGGTCACAAAGCCGTGCATCTGCCCGTTGAAACAGCGTTCACTCACAACGATGCCGGCCTGCGCCAGACGGTTGGCGTAAGCTTGGCCTTCGTCGCGCAGCACATCGAATTCCGCGGTCAGCACCACCGCCGGTGGCACGCCACGCAAGCTCTTAGCCGCCAACGGTGATGCCGAAACCTGCTGGCGCTCGTTGGCATCCGGCAGGTAGTGATCCCAGAACCAGCGCATGTCCTCACGGGTCAGCAGTAGTTGCCGTTGCGGGTCGAGATAACCTGGCCCATCGAGATCAGCCTGGGTCGCCGGATAGATCAACACCTGCAAGGCCCAGTGCAACTCGCCTCGCTGGGCAGCACGCTGAGCGAACACGGCCGCCAGATTGCCGCCGGCACTGTCGCCCGCGACGATCAGAGTGCCGTTGGCCGAGCCAGTGAGCTGCTCGCGACGGTCCATCAGCCACTGTGCGGCGCGCTCGACGTCATCGAGGGCGGCTGGAAAAGGAAACTCCGGGGCCAGGCGGTAATCAACGAGGACCACGGTGCAGTCGGTACGGTGCGCCAGCTGGCGAGCGAAGTGGTCGAAGTCGTCGAGCCCACCCACGACCCAGCCCCCGCCATGCAGATAGAGGATTGCGCCGCGTACCGAGGCGCTGGGCGTCAATACACGCAGGCGCGCCCCACCCAATTGCACCTCCTCGACGCTGAGCATGATCGGCCCCACGGCCTCCGGGCGCAGGCTCGCCATGACTTCACGAGCCTCGTAGGGGTTCATCAAATGAAACGGTTTCAGGCCGCTCTCGGCCAATTGCTCAAGCAATCGGGCAGACTCGACATCAAGCGTCATAGCGTTGCTCTCCTGTCATGGGTGCACCTGCTCGGGTGCGTTGTGAACCTCGGCCAACCACAGCAACCCGTCCTGCTCGTACACCGGGACACTGTCCAGGTTCGCGCCTTCGCAAGGGCCATCGATGCAGCGGCCATCTTCGAAACGAAACATCGCCCCGTGGTGCGCGCACATCAGCAGTCGCGTCTGGTAGGTGCTGAACGACCCCGGTTGATAGTCCAAGGGGATGGAAAAATGCGGGCAGCGGTTGCGGTAGACCCACACCTGCGTACCCCGCCGCACCGCGATCAAGGCAGTGGCTTGGCCTCGCAGCGTCGCCTCAAGCCCGAGTGCTCCGCCATCGGGCACCTGATCGAGGGCGCACAGCCAAATATCTGCCATGGCTCACGCTCCCATTTGGGGATTACCCAGGCCCCAGCACCAGGGCCGGATCTCGACGCGCTCGAACAGCCCGGCCCGGGCATAGGGATCGTCGGCAAAAAAAGCCTCGGCCTCGCTCAAGCTGCCGGCCTCCACCACCAGCAAGGTGCCATTCATGGCGCCTTCGCAGCCGTTCAACGTCGGCCCGCCCAAGCGCACCACCACGCGATGCGGGTGGGGCTCGCGCAGATACTCGCGATGCAAGGGGCGGATCTCGCTGCGCAAAGGCTCGCGGCCGAGCTTGTCGGTGGCGAAGATGGCAAAGAAATAGTTCATGCCATGGCCTCCAGGACGAAGTCGAAGGTCGCGATGTGGAAATCCGTACCGATATCGAACTGCTCGGCCAGGGGATCACTGGCGGACCGTGGTTCGTACACGACCCGCAGCGAATCCTTGACCCCAAACACTGCGTCCGAATCGATATAGGGATCGTCGTCGTTGAACAAATGGGTCACCAGTCGGCGATGGCCCCTCGCATCCAGCATGAAATGCAGATGCGCCGGGCGCCACGGATGGCGGCCGCTGGCCTTCAGCAGGTCGCCAACAGGGCCGTCGGTAGGGATTGGATAACTCACTGGCACCACGCTACGAATCGCATAGCGCCCCTGTTCATCGGCGTGGTAACGACCGCGCAGGTTGCCGTGCGGCTGCGCGACATCCTGACCCGAGTACTGACCGTTTTCCGCGGTCTGCCACACATCCAGGGTGGCCCCCGGCAAAGGGTTGCCAGAGGCATCGCGCACGTAACCGGTGATCAGCGAGGCGCTGCCAGGAATCAGCGCCATGTTTTCGCCGTATTCCCGTTCAGGCATACCGGCCATGTAGAACGGCCCAAACACCGTGCTCTGCGTCGCCTCCACGCCACTGCGGTGCTCGATGGCGTCGACCAGCATGGACAAACCCAGCACATCCGAGAGCAGGATGAATTCCTGACGAACCACGTCATCACACTTCTGCCCGGTGGCCGTGAGGAACTGGATCGCCTGCAACCACTCGACCTCGCTGAGCTCGACTTCACTGGCAAACTGGTGGAGATGCCCCACCAGTTTCTGCAGCAAAAAGCGTAGGCGTGCATCGGGTGTGTGCGCAAAGCTGTTGATGGCGCGGGCGGTAATCTCGCGCTCGGAAGACAAGTCGAGGTTATTCATCTTGTTATTCTCGTATGGCAATCGTTGGAAAGCGGCACCACCCTCAGGCCGGTGCTTGCCCCTTCAGCGCCCGGGTCAGCAGTGCCTCAATGGCATCCTGTTCGAACGGGCGCGGGTTGTAGTAAGGGCTGGCGCAGGCAATGCGCGCGGCTTCGGCCGGGCCTTGCTCGGGGAAGCCGATCTCGGCCAACGCCAGGGGAATGCCAAGGCGACGGTTCAACTCGTACAACAATGGCCCCACTTCATCGGCGTGCTCACCACCCAGCGCTCGTGCAGCGCGGCGCAACGGCTCGGCCGCTGCACTGCGGTTGTAATGCGCCGCATGGGGCAGGACGATGGCGTGGGCCTGGGCGTGTGGCAGGTTGAAGGTACCGCCGAGGGTGTGGCACAGCTTGTGGTGGATCGCCATGCCCACCGAACCCAGGCAGATACCGGCCAGCCATGCGCCTTGCAACGCCTGGCCACGGGCCTCGACGTTTTGTGGGTCGTCGACGATTTTCGGCAGTGCCTGCGCCAAGGCGCGAATCGATTCTTCGGCCATCAACGAGATCACCGGGTTGGCGTCCTCGGCGTACAGGGCTTCGATCGCATGGGCCATTGCGTTCATGCCCGAACAGGCCGACATACCCACTGGCAGAGTCAGCGTCAGCTCCGGGTCGTAGATCACGGTCTTGGGCAGGACCCGTGGATCGCGACCGGTTTTCTTCAGGCGGTTTTCGGTCAGGCCATAGATCGGGGTCATCTCCGATCCAGCGTAAGTGGTTGGGACCGCCAGGATCGGCAAACCGCTGTCCATGGCAATCGCCTTGCCCAGGCCGATGGTCGAACCACCGCCTACGGCCACGCAGCAATCCGCTTCGCGGCGCACGGCCTCCTCGCGGGCCGCTTGCGCTGTTTCCAGCGGCACGTGCATCACCGCGTGGGGATAGACGCCGGCGCTGCGATCACCCAGTAACCTTGCGACCTGCTCGCCCAGTTCCTGTTGCTCCGGGGTGGTCAGGATCAGCGCGCGACGGGCGCCCAGGCGCTGGATTTCGTCACTGAGGCAGGCCAGTTTACCGGCACCGAAAATCACTCGGGTCGGCGTGCCTTGATAGATGAATGCGTTCATGAGGTCGCCTCAGCGCGGGTAGTGGGGAAGGATTTTGGCATCGACGTTTACCCATACCGAGCGAGCCTCGGTGTAGTCGTGAATGGCCTCGAAGCCCATCTCCCGGCCATAACCGGATTGACCCAGACCGCCGAACGGGCTGCCGGGGCTGACACGCTTGTAGCAGTTGATCCAGCACATGCCGACGTTGATCTTTTCCGCCACACGATGGGCGCGCTGCAGGTCACGGGTCCACAGACCACTGCCCAATCCGTAGGCCGTTCCGTTGGCTATCTCCAGCGCCTCTTCCTCGGTGGAAAACCGCAGCACGGTTACGAAGGGGCCGAACACCTCTTCCTGGGCCACACGGTCACTTGGCTTGGCTTCAACGATGGTCGGCTCGATATAAAAACCCGAGGCCAACGCGGGATCGCTCGGCGCCTTGCCTCCGGTGAGGACGCGGCCGCCCTGCTGGCGGGCGATGTCGACGAACGACAGCACGCGGTCGCGGTGCAACGCAGAGGTCAGTGGGCCCATTTCGGTATACGGGTCCAGGGGATCGCCCAGGCGGATGGACCGGGCCAAGGTGACAAAGCGCTCAAGAAACTCATCGGCGATGCTGTCTTGCAACAACAACCGCGAACCTGCGATGCAGGCTTGGCCCTGATTGTGGAAGATCGCCCAGGCCGCGCCGTTGACGGCGGCGTCGAGGTTGGCATCTTCGAAGACGATGTTGGCCCCCTTGCCGCCCAGCTCCAGTTGCACGCGTTTCAGGTTGCCCTGGGAAGCTTCGACGATGCGCCGCCCGGTGGCGGTAGAACCGGTGAAGGCGATCTTGCCGACATCGGGGTGTTCGGCCAGGCGTTGCCCGGCGGTATGGCCGTAGCCTGGGACGATGTTGACCACGCCGTCCGGGAAGCCTACTTCTTTCATCAGCTCAGCGATGCGCAGCGTCGACAGCGGCGTCAGCTCTGACGGCTTGAGCACCACGGTATTACCTGCAGCCAGCGCCGGGCCCATCTTCCAGCTGGTGAACATCAGTGGAAAATTCCACGGCACGATCTGACCCACGACGCCGATTGGCTTGCGCTGCACGTAGTTGAGAAAGCCGGCATCCACCGGAATAACCTTGCCTTCGATCTTGTCGGCGATACCGCCGAAATAGCGGAAACAGGCGGCGGTGCGCGGTACGTCGAGGATCCGTGAATCACGTATGGGATGGCCGGTATCCAACGACTCCAGGTGCGCCAGCTCATCGCTGCAAGCCTCAATGCGATCGGCCAGCTTCATCAGCAACCGCCCCCGCTCAGCGCCCGGCGTGGCCGCCCAGCCTGGGAATGCGCGCTTGGCTGCGGCCACGGCGAGATCGACGTCCTCGGCCTGCGCCGCGGCAATGCGTGTGATCAGCTCGCCGTTGGTAGGGTTGATGACATCGATCTCGCCGCCTTCAAGGGCGGGGACGAACTGGCCATCGATGAACAATTGGTTTTGCATGAGCAAAGACTCCCTGCAGTGCCTGGATAGGCACTGTGAAATGCACTGGTATAAGGATGCCGGCCCAGCCTGAATCGCTGGGCCGCGACAATCAAAACTCGACGGGGTATGGCTTGAGTTCGCCGCTTTCGTAACGCTGAGGCAGGTTGGGGGTAGCGTTTTCCCAGACCAGCAGCATCGAGCGTTTGGTCGAGTAGCCTTGGTGGCGAATGTCGGCGGGCATCGCGCAGATATCGCCGGCGCGCATGGTGATCCGCGCACGGGGATTGCCATCGTCCTTGTCGCCGATATCCCAGACGATCTCGTCGCTGAGCTGCAGGAACCACTCGATCCGGTCATTGCCATGCACAATCGGCAGGACGAACTCTTCGGTGGTCGGGCAGAACAGACTGGTGCGGCACACAGAGGTCACCGAAGGGTTCCAGCTAACGTCGGAGCGCGACAGGTACTTGAACAGGCTGAAGGCATGTAGCTGCCCTTCGAAGCCCTCGGCGGCGTGTACTTCGGGCTCGTCCTGGGCCACATCGGCAAAATGGCGGTTGACCGGCAGGTCGTCGCGCAACGGCGAATCCCCTTCCAAACCTGGCATACGCCGAGTGGCAACGCGGAAACGCTCGATTGCCTCGATGTTGTCGCCGTGTTTGCGGCCAAACGCCGTACCGGTTTCGGAAGGTGCGGCAAACGGGTCAAAGCCGGCGTTGGTCCAGTCGCGCAGGATCGCCTTGAAGGTGGCCATGATCTGCGGCGTTTCGAACTGCTCGGTGTAGTCGACACCGGCGGCTTTTAAGACACCATTGAAGGTGCCCGCGTACATATCGACCTTGCCGTACAGGTTGCGAGTACCAAAGACGTGGTCGAAGTTTACCCAGCCGTAGAAAAAGCCCCACGCCACGTCACGCATGACGGCGCGCAGGAAAGCGTCCGCCGGGATCAGGTGCGAGCGGCGCTCACCCTTGGCCGGCCATTCGATACGGGCGAAGTATTCGTCGCGCGAGAGCTTAAAGGCACCTAGCGTATAAGCCTTGTAGCCGGTGATAGGGTGGGCGGCGCTGGCGTCCACCAGGTTGTCAAACGACAGTGCGTTCTCGGTTTCAACTGCTTCGAGCATAGCCATGATTGGCTCCTGTTATTTTTGGAGTGATGTCGAGGTCAGAACACGGATTATTTCAGGCAGATGTCAGTCCACTTCTCGACGCTGAGCGCGCCCTGCACGGTTTGCAGCAGCAGCACACAGGGGGCGCTGGCTTCGAAGCGATAAGCGCAGCCGGCAGGCAGCAGTGCTTGGTGGCCGCGCTTGAGCAGCACGTAGCCCATTGGCCGACCTTTCGGCAGTTCGCCAGCAAGCTGGGTGCCCTCGCCTTGGGCGGTTGCCGCGTCGAGCTTGAGGAAGTCGACGCGTACGCTACCGTCGACCGAGATAACGAACTCGTCGTGGGCACAGGTGAACCAGGGGGAAGTGCCTTCAGCGCGCAGCGTTTCGATCACATAGCCGAGATTGAGACCCACGACGACTTTCTCGTAGGGTGCCGATTGTGCGGCGACTTCGAAGATATTGGAGAAGGCGTAGTGGCTTTTTTTGCCGGTCACCAGCTCGATAGAACCCTTGGTGTAGTGCGCCAGCGAGCCGAAAACTGTTTCGAATGCAGGTTGAGTACTCATCGTCTTAGCCCTGTTATTTTTGTGTTTGAGTGGCTCAACGTTAAGGCGCCCCCCCCGCCCTAACAAGGCCATTATGGGCGAAATGACTGTTCGCGAAACGCGAACAGCGGTCCGACACCAACCAAGCGCTCGGGCGCCGAAGTAGACGAGTTGTTCGTTTTCGGCGAATTATCTATTCGCCCAGATTGCACTTGTTGTGCGGGGGCCGTGAATTTACCGTCTAGGCACTCGACTATAAGAACAACAGGGCCAAGCCATGAGTAACTCCCCCGCCTTTTAGACGATCTTCGGGTCGCGCACGCAATACCCCCTGGACAAACAATAACAATAAGGTAATTGCTCTAATGCGTATTCCTATCGCTTCGCTGTGCGCAATGTTTTCGTGCACCCTGTGCGCGGCGCCTCCCTCCCAGTCGGGAGAAGGTGACTTGGCAACCTGGCTGATACCTGAGTTGAAAAGAGACACCGGCATTCGCATTTATGGCGTCGTTGATGCGGGGTTTTCACGCAACAATACATCGACCCGTAGTGAGCGCCACGGCGGCCTGACCAACTTGCCCGTGGCGGGATACGCCGACGAAAAGTTTCAATTGTCCTTTTTCAACCTGTTTATCGAAAAGCCTCTTAATACCAGCTATGTTCCGCGCGCTACGCCACTACCGGGACCGCAGCCTACCGAGGCGTCATTCGGTTTCACTTTCGGGTTGCTCTATGGTCGCGACGGTCAATTTGCGCGAACCACGGGCTGGGATGAGCACTGGGGGGTGAATGAGCCGGGCGCATCAGACTCGGCCAAAGCTCAGCGAAGCCGGCAAAACTTCTACGCGTTTCCTGACTTGTTTGGCACGGCCTATCTGCCTGTTGGCACTGGGATCAGCGTTATGGCCGGGATCTTCGGACCGGGGGTAGGCTACGAGATCCCACCGAACATCCGCATTGCGCGCAACGCTTTTGCTACCAAAACTTATGCATTTGTAACCGAGCCAGCGACCGTCAGCGGTGTCGTGCTGGGTACGAGGCTAATCAGTACCGAATCAAGTCTGCTTGGCGGCGAGCTAGGCATTGTGCAGGGCTGGAATAACCTGAGGGACAATAACGACAGCAAATCGGTGCTAGGCGCAATACGTTGGCGCAGAGCCGATATGCAAGGCTGGATCGATTATGAATTTCTAATTGGTGACGAGCAGAATAAATCCATCGATGATATTCAAGCACCGACGTCGCGTTTGATTTCATCCAATGGCCAACTCAAGCAGCAACATTCATTGAATGGCTGGTTCGCGCTTGACCAGCATTGGTCAATCGGCGCCGAGGCGGTGTATGGACGCCAAAGTGGCGACGGCAAAATTGATACTGTCGACATCGTGACAGGCCCGCGGTTCTCAGGCGCTCAATGGTGGGGCGTGAACAGTTCTCTGAGTTATCAATATCGCAAGGACCTTATCTTCTCGGCGAGGGCAGAGCATTTCGCGGATCCCGACGGCTTCGCACTGTTCCCGGTGTCTACAGCTCACGGTGCATTCAACGCGCTGACCTTGGGCTTTCGCTATGAAGCAACGCGTAATCTATCGTTACGCCCTGAGATCCGATATGACTGGTTTACCGGCAGCAATGATGACAAACCTTTTGGCAATGGCAGAGACCGCAAGCAGGCTACCGCGACGGTGCAAGTGCTCTATTATTTCTGAACATAGCCATCCAGACCTATTTTGCGCTAGCCCGACAAATAGTGGCCAGGCTATCGGACCAGGTCGCAGTTGCTTTGCGTTCGCCGCATCAAGACACCGACTCCAAGTCGCGTAAGGCTTGCTGCCACTCCCCTGCTCGCTTCTATTGATCCTAGGAGCCTGTCGGACTTAGAAAAATCAGGCGACGCTACATGCTTTCCAGGCAAGTCACAGAAACTTGATGCCTTGGAACTCACGTAGCGATCAATTTTATGGTTGTTTTTTTGCTCATTCTCAGGGTTTCCGCGGAAAGTCCGACAGGTTCCCTAGAAGCTCTTAGCGCTGTGCTAAAGGCAAATGTACGTGACCAATTCAGGATAACGCCGCTCAATGGCGGCCACGATCACGCGCTGTCATCAGGATTTTGCAACTCCTCGACGAACGCGAGCAGATAATCAAAGGTAAAGCCGATGGCATCCGGCGATCAACGTCCGCATTAAGAACATACCTTGGCACGACCACCAGCAACTCTATCTCTTCGACCTCACAGAGGGACCACGCCCACTTGACCGGCCGCTATCGGCTAATTCTGTTGAAAAAATCGGCCTTGGTTTCCACGGCAGAAAAGTACGCATCAGAGATTGAAATCCTGAATCTTCGCAGAGGCTTGCTCGGAAAATGTCACTCGCCTCTCGTCGTTTTATCACTCCATTTTTGACCTCGACCGCATTGAGGACGAAGAGCACGTGCGCTGCAACACCGACATCGCCCATGGTTACAGCGCGGAAGTAGATTTCGTGACTGATGCCGCAGTCGAGTTCCACTTGGCGACCAAGGACATCGACCTGAGCTTCCGCATGAAGCAAGCCATCAATCCTCTGCACAGCGGTCACTTCTGCTTTCGGACGGACGATATTGAAGGCTTCAAGAAACGCCTCGAAGAGCTGAACATTCCGTATGCGGATTACGGGGTTCGGGCCAAGGCGAATTGGTACCAGATCTTCTTGCAAGACCCGGATGGCAACATCATCGAAGTGCATCAGCCAATAACCAAATAAACGATACTAGCGGCTATCAGAAAGCCCGTCGTACCCCTTCACATTCTTAATGTTTGGGGCATCGCGGGCTTCTTTGTTGGTGCCACACACTCGGTCGTCTTGACCCCGATAAGCAAAGGGGAGAAGAGATGGAAGCGAAAGCTTGCCAAGCGTTGCAAGACAAGAGATCGTCGGAAACGACTCGAACGCCTAGTGCTTCGGTTGTATCGCAGTCACCTAACGAACGATGAGGTAACGTTTAAGTATGCCCAGCCATTGACCGGCTTTTTGAGGGTGTAATTAGTTTTGTGTAAAAGGTCAGTTGGCAGGAGATCGCCGACCCCAAGGAAATTCAACGACCGAGCAAAAACCCAAGCAGTCGGATATGGGTTCGTACCGATGTAAACCCAGCATAACTTTCAAACTCCCAGAGGCATCCATGTAAGCTTTATTGGAGCCCCCCGCGCCACTCACGTATTGGGACAGCTTAGAGTAATTCGCTTCAAGTTCAGTCAACTAGGTCTTTCTCCAACTCAGCAATCAGAAAATCCCTGAACGCAGAAACCGCCACCGGTAAATTGCGTCCAGCCATGCTTTGCAGTTCGATGCGTCGCGCCTGCATGCCTTCATCAAGGATGGGCAAGCATTGCAACGCCTTGTCCGCCACCTGTTTGTGCAAGGTCACTTCACTGGCCAGGCTGATGACTCCCTCTTCGCATACGAAGCTGTAGAGCGCGGAAACGTAATTAGTGGTCAACACCGGGTCGAACAACAACCCCTGTACACCGCAACAGATGTCGAACAATTGCCGTATTGTGGTGTCGGCCTTGGGTAACGCAATGGGCCAGGGTTGCAACTCGGCGAGGCTGACCGCTTCACGCCCGGCTAAGGGATGAGAATTGGAGACCACGGCAAAAATGGCCCCGCTCAGGAAATGCTCGACCTTGACTTCCTTTTGCGGCGTCAGGCTGAAGGTCATCGCTAGATCGGCCTCGCCAGAACGAGCCTTCTCGGTCGCTTCAGCGGGCGCACAGACCTCTAGAGTGAAATGAATGCCCTGATACTGACGCCTGAACGCACTAATGTTTCTGGGCATGTATTCCAGTGCAAAACCTTCCGAGCAGGCGATATGCACATAACCTCGTTGCAGACCATGCAGCTCGGTAATTTCCAGCACTACCTGCTCGGCCTCAAGCTGCGACTTCCGCGCATAAGCCGCCAGTCGCGCCCCCGCCTCGCTGAGCACCATGCCTCGGGCACGACGCTCAAACAGGCCGGTATTGAGGGCCAACTCAAGCTTGGAAATTTGTCGGCTCACCGCTGACGCCGCCGAGCCCAATGAAACGGAAGTCAGTCTGCCGCTGGGCGAACGGGTCGGACACACCCTGGTGCTAGGCACTACTCGTGTCGGCAAGACGCGACTCGCCGAGGTGTACATCACTCAGGACATTCATCGCATCGAACATGAGGTGGTCATCGTCTTCGATCCGAAGGGCGATGCTGACTTGCTCAAACGGATGTACGTCGAAGCCAAACGGGCCGGTCGGGAGAAGGAGTTTTATGTCTTCCATCTGGGCTGGCCAGAAATCTCGGCTCGCTACAACGCCGTGGGACGTTTCGGGCGTATCTCGGAAGTGGCGTCACGCATCGCCGGGCAACTCAGTGGAGAAGGTAACTCTGCGGCCTTTCGCGAGTTCGCCTGGCGTTTCGTCAATATTATCGCCCGCGCACTGATCGAGCTGGGCCGACGTCCGGACTACCTGCAGATCCAGCGACATGTGGTCAACATCGACGCACTGTTCATCGAGTACGCCCAGCATTTTTTTGCCAAGACCGACCCGAAGGCCTGGGAGGTGATTGTCCAGTTTGAAGGCAAGCTCACCGAGAAGAACATTCCCCGACATATGATCGGGCGCGAAAAGCGTGTCGTGGCCATCGAGCAGTACCTGGCGGTGAAACGGGTATTTGATCCGGTAATGGACGGACTGCGTTCGGCGGTGCGATATGACCGGACCTACTTCGACAAAATCGTTGCCTCACTACTGCCGCTGTTGGAGAAGCTCACCACCGGCAAGACCGCCCAGTTACTGGCCCCCAACTACACCGATTTAGATGACCCGCGGCCAATCTTCGACTGGATGCAGATCATCCGAAAACGTGGCATCGTCTATGTCGGCCTGGATGCACTGACCGACGCCGAGGTGGCCGCCGCCGTGGGCAACTCCATGTTCGCGGATTTGGTCTCGGTCGCCGGACACCTCTACAAACACGGAATCGACCACGGCCTGCCCCAATCGGGTAACAACAGTAACAAGTTGCCGATCAACCTCCACGCCGATGAGTTCAACGAGTTGATGGGGGATGAATTCATCCCACTGATCAATAAGGGTGGCGGTGCAGGCATCCAGGTGACGGCCTACACCCAAACCCTCAGCGATATCGAAGCACGTATCGGCAACCGCGCCAAAGCCGGCCAGGTTATTGGCAACTTCAACACTCTGCAGATGCTGCGGGTGCGCGAAACCGCCACCGCTGAACTGCTCACCCGGCAGTTGCCCAAGGTCAATGTGCTGACCAAAACCCTGGTGTCGGGTGCCACCGACACCTCCGATCCGGAGGCGAAGACAGACTTCACCTCGTCCTCACAGGACCGTGTCAGCAGCACCAGCGTGCCGCTGATCGAGCCTGCTCACATTGTCAATTTGCCCAAGGGGCAAATGTTCTCCTTCCAGGCCGGTGGGCAGCTCTGGAAAGTCCGTATGCCTTTACCTAAACCCTCGAACGACGATGCCATGCCAAAGGACCTGCAGGAGCTCGCTCAGCGAATGCGGGCGGCCTACAACACGCAGGCGGGGCAGTGGTGGAGCGCAAGCGGTGGCGGCCCAACAACAAACTTCGATCTGGATCAGGTGGGGTAGCCCGCCCCTGCCACAGGTTTCGATTCAGCAGAAAACTATCCAGAAGGCGTCGTGACGCCATCAACACTGCAGCGCGCAATGGAGTGAACGATGGCGACTTCCGTCCAGAACACGCCGCGACAACCGATCCAGCGCCCGGGGTTGATCATCTCGGCGATCAGCCTGGTACTGCGCATCATCGGATTGCTGATTGCCTCGTTGTTGTTCTCGATCCTCACCGAGTTCGTCGGACTGCTACTGTTCTGGGGCGATCAGGGTTCGCGACACAGCCAGGCCATGTTAAATAGCGAATTGGGATGGCTCAGCGAGCACTTCAAAGCTTCACTCATCCTCCAACAACCCGGGCAAACGATCGTTCAAGTACTGGATTCTCTAAATCAGTGGCTGCTGGTCAAGACTGGATTTGCGGATTTTGCCCGGCAGGCGCGGGTGTCGAGCCAGGGCAACGGCTTCTGGAGTTTGACCAATCAGCTATACGTGAGCATTGAGGATTTCGTGCTGGCTGCAGTGTATGTGACCTTTACCTTCGTGGTGCGCCTGACCATTCTAGTCCTGGCAACACCACTATTTTTATTGGCCACGCTCACCGGTTTTGTCGATGGTTTGATGCGCCGCGCGCCTGCGTAAGTTTGGCGCTGGGCGGGAAAGCAGCTTTGTTTATCACCGCGTCAAGCGAGCAGTGGCGCCACTGTTATTCGTGCCCTGGATCATTTACTTGTCTCTCCCCTTTTCGTTTAACCCTATGGCTGTGTTTTTGCCTTACGCCATGCAACTTGGAGTGACAATGGCGATCACCGCAGCAACATTCAAAAAATATCTTTGACGGCTTCTAGTCGGCGTTCCAACGTATCGGTACTACACATTTTTTTAAAAGCGAGCCGGGATTTGCTTGGCCATCTCTGCGCTCGAATAAAAGCTATGCCGATCACGAATCGTTGAGCTTAATCAGAGGAAGATTTTCGATGGCTAATGGAGGGGTATAAAAAAACCGGAACCCTTATCAGATTCCGGCCTTCCCCGATGCGCAGGGATTAGTCAAATATTCTAGCTAGACAACATAGCGGACATTCATCGGGATTGATTTTTCAACTGGACAACACATCGCTCCAGAAGATCTCCGCGCAACAACTCACCAAGCTCAAGGCAAGGGATCGAACTTCAAGTCGTTGAGGCTCTGCACTTTGTCCTCACGCACCATTTTGTAGGCGGTATTCGGGCCGATCCAGCGGTCCCAGATCGCATCGATCTCCCCGGCTTTCTCCATCGACGCCAGCGATTCGTTGACCTTGGCCAGAAAGGCCGGCTCATCCCGGCGCATGCCCGCGCCAATCGGCTCCAGTGCCATCGGCTCCTTGGCGAGCGCCAGTTCGACACCACTTTCCTTGGCCTGACCGACCAGTTTCAACGCGGTCATGGTGTTGGTCACCAGGCCCACGACCTTGTTTTGCTGCAAGGCCATGTAGGCCGAGCCGGTGTCCTGGAACGTCACCGGCGTGGCCCCGGCGATACGGATCGACTGCTCGGAGGTCGAGCCTTTGGTGGAGCTGATGCGCTTGTCCTTGAAGAAACTTTTCGGCTGATCGGCGTTGACCGCGCGCACCACCAGGGTTTCCTTGGCGATGTAGTACGGGTCGCTGAACTGGATCTGTTCGGCGCGGGTCTTGGTGTAGGCCAGGTTGGCGAAGATCACGTCGACGCGACCCATTTTTACCTCAGGAATCCGCGCTTCGACCGACAGTGGTTTGAGTTCCAGTTCAACGCCCATGGTCTTGGCCAGGGCCTTGCACAAATCGACGTCCATGCCCACCAGTTCGCGGGTTTTCGGATCAGGCGCCGAGAACGGTGGCACGTCGGCGTACACACCGCAGCTCAACGATTTCTTGGCCATGATGTCGCTCAATTGATCGGCTTGCGCGACCGCAACAGCCAAAGGACCTAACGCCAGCGTGACAAACAGATGCTTCATACGCATGGAAAAACTCCGGAGATGGGAAAGTCGGATGGCAGAGAGAGCAAAACCGCTGCGGCTTAATGAGCGCGCAGGTCGGCGATAAAACGTTGCGCGCGCGGGTGCGCGGGCTGATTAAAGAAACTCTCGGGCGTGCTCTTTTCCAGAATCTGACCCGCGTCCATAAACCAAATGGTGTCAGCGACTTCACGGGCAAAATTCATCTCGTGAGTCACGCACATCATGGTCATGCCATCCTTGGCCAAGCCTTTCATCACACTCAGCACTTCGCCGACCATTTCCGGGTCGAGCGCACTGGTGGGTTCATCGAACAACATCACCGGCGGCTCCATCGCCAGCGCCCGGGCGATCGCCACCCGCTGTTGCTGGCCGCCGGACAACTGCGCCGGATAAGCGCCAGCCTTGTGCGCCAGGCCAACCCGATCCAGTAACTGCATGGCTTGCTGCTTGGCGGCTGAGCCTTTCAGGTTGCGGATCTTGCTTGGCGCCAGGGTGATGTTCTCCAGCACCGACAGGTGCGGAAACAGGTTGAAGCTCTGGAACACAAAACCCACGCGGCTGCGCAATCGATTGATGTGCGCGTCGGTGCCGTGCACGTCCTGGCCGTCGAACAGGATCTGGCCTTTCTGGATGTCTTCCAGGCGATTGACCGTGCGGATCAACGTCGACTTGCCGGAACCGGACGGGCCGCACAACACCACCACTTCACCGGGTTTCACCTCGGCGGTGATGTCGGTCAATGCGTGATACTCGCCGTACCATTTGTTGATGTTCGAAAACATGATCATTGGATGCATGGCGCAACCCTCTTCAATTATCAATGGCCAGCAAGGGGTCGGCAGCCACGGCCGGACCGCCGTTGCCCAGACGCTTGCGAGCGATACGGCGCTCCACCCAGCCGGCCAGATGGGTCAGGCCAAAACAGAGCAGGTAGTAGATGATCGCCAGGATAAAAAACACCTGAAACGGCTTGGTCAGCAGCTGGTTATTGACCTGGTTGGCAGCGAAAGTCACTTCCTGGACGTTGATCACATAGCCCAGCGAGGTTTCCTTGATGATCGAGATGAACTGGCTGATCAGGCTGGGCAGCGCGTTGTAGAGTGCTTGCGGCAAGATCACCCAGATCGTCGTGCGCAGGTAACCGAGGCCCAGTGCGCGGGACGCTTCGTACTGACCCGGCGGTAACGCCTGGATACCGCCGCGAATGATTTCGCACAGGTAGGCGCTCTGGTAGATCACCAATGTGCAGAGCATGGTGACAAACCCGGTGATGTTATGGCCGATCAGCAACGGCACCAGGAAGTAGGTCCAGAAAATCACCATCAGCAGCGGAATACCCCGCAGCACATAGACCCACACCGTGGCCACCCACCGCAGGCCTCTCCAAGGCGAAACCCGCGCCAGCGCCAGCAGCAAACCGAACGGGAAGGCCAGCAACAGCGCCAGCGCTGCCAGAATCAAGGTGCTGGCCAAGCCGCCCAGCGGACCATGCGGATACTGACCGATCAGAAAGAGGGTCCAGTTGTGCTGCACAATCGAGAAGATATCGAACATCGTCGTCTACCTCGCCAGCGCTTTGTTGAAGCGTCGCGCCAGCAGCGCGCCGAGCCCCATCAACAGCAGTGAAAAGATCAGGTAGAACACCGTGGCAACCAGATAGGATTCGAAGGTGCGGAAGGTGTAGTTCTCGACCTCACGGGTGGCGTAAGTCAGCTCGACCACACCAATGGCCATGGCCAGACTGGTGTTCTTGAACAACAGCACCGTGTGATTGATCAGCGATGGCAGGCAATTGCGCACGCCTTGCGGCAGGATCACGTAGCGCATCGAGCGCACATAACCCAACCCAAGCGCCCGGGACGCTTCAGTCTGCCCCGCCGGAATGGCGCGCAGGCCACTGCGGATGTCTTCACAGAAATACGCGGCTTGGCACAACCCCAGGGCAATCACCGAGAACAGGTATTCGGTGCTGTAGTTCGCCAGCCACAGCTGAGTGGATTCGCTCAACAACGTCGGCACACCGAAGTACCAAAGCATCAACTGCACCAGTGTTGGCACGTTGCGGTGGTAGGACACGTAACCGGCCACTAACCGGTCGGCCAGTTTGTTGCCGGTCAGGCGCACAGTCACCAGCAACAGCGCGAGGGCCATCGCGAGCAGCCAGGCGAACAGCGCGAGCTGTAGCGTTATTTCGATGCCCTTGACGATCAGCTCGGCATATTCGCCTTGCAGAACCGCGGCCAAATCGAAGTCATGCTTCATGGTCAATCCCTATGGGCATTGGGCTAAGGGCAGAAATAAACAAAGTCGCCAGGCTCAGCCGTGGCGCAAGTATCGCGATGACGGATTGTTCCGTTCTTATGCAGCGCGTATTGCGAAGAGAAAACTCAGCCCTGGTAATCCTGCGGGCGGGCGGTGGAGAGACCGCCGGGCACTTGCAAAGTAGGGGTAATTTCCATGTGTCCGACGTTGACCGAAATCGGCGCGGCGATGGCAAACGCAATGGCGTCGGCGATGTCCTTGGCCTGCGGCAGTTCGAAACCTTCAACGAAGCGCTTGTAGGTCTCTTCGGAGTCGCCGTGGACGTGAGCGAAGATGTCGGTGGCCACGCGTCCCGGACAGATCTCGGTGACCCGAACCCGCTTGCCGAAGGCGTCGATGCGCAACTGCCGCGACAACATGCTCACGGCGGCTTTGGTCGCGTGGTAGGTGGAGTTGCCGCCGAAGTTGTACGCCGCGGCAATCGAACTGATGTTGATGATATGGCCGCAGTCGCGCTCAACCATCCCCGGCAACGCCAGGCGCGCCAGGTGCAAGACCGCCCGCAGGTTGACGTCGATCAGCAAGTCGATGCCTTCAGCGTCAGCCTTGAGTATCGAGCCGGGTTTATCGACACCGGCGTTGTTCACCAGGATGTCGAACTGCTGGGTGTCAAACAGGCGCGTCAGCCCGGCCAGGTCGGTGACATCGATGGCATGCGCGATGCAACCGGTTTTGGCGGCCAGTTCTTCAAGCTTGTCAGCGCTGCGGGCCAAGGCATGTACCTGCACGCCTTCCTGACACAGACGCTCGACGACAGCGGCGCCAATCCCGGAAGAGGCGCCGGTCACCAGCGCGGTTTTGTAATCTGAAAATGGCATGTATCTGTCCTCGTGTTACGTGTGCGGATCACTCGGGTGATCGCGATGACTTCGACTCTATCCAGCCCTGAAGCCGTGGACCAAGACGGAATGACTGTGTGGCAATAAGCCCTGCTTATGACCGTGCAACCGTTACGCCAACAGCTGCGAAATCGGCGTGATACAACCGCCCGCCAGCTCGATTTCTCGACGGATGGTGCGGGCCAGCTCCACGGCGCCAGGTGTGTCGCCGTGCAACAGGATCGAATGCGCCGGCACTGCGAGCTGCTTGCCGTTGAGGCTGGTCACGGTGCCCTCCTCCAGCAACTGCCGGACCCGTTGCAACACCGCTGCCGGTTCCTTGATCACCGAACCCGGCACCTTGCGCGGCACCAGCAAGCAGTCATCGTCGTAGGCGCGGTCGGCGAGAAACGTCGTGGCGACCCGCAAGCCACATTTTTCAGCGGCGTTTTCGATGGCCCGACTGCTCGATGAACTGATAATCAGCGTCGGATCGAAGGCCGCCACCGCACACACCAAGGGCTCAGCCAGCGCAGAATCGGCCGCGACCATGTTGCCCAGCGCGCCGTGAAAGCTCATGTGCGTCATGCGGTGACCATTGACGGCCGCCATCCCGGCCAGCGCGCCAAGCTGATAAACCACATAGGTCGCCAACTCCTTGAGCTCGATGTTCATCTGCCGTCGACCGAAGCCCATCAAGTCGGGAAACCCCACATGGGCGCCCACATCGATGCCACCGGCCTTGGCCAGGCGCACGGTGTTGTCCATGATCAGCGGATCACCAGCATGGAAACCGCACGCCACGTTTGCGGATGAAATAAGGCTCATCAACGCGTCATCTTCGCCCATGCGCCAAGGGCCGAAACCCTCGCCCAGATCAGCGTTTAAATCGATCCTCATCACTTGCCCTCGCTCGTCATGCTGCATCCAGACGCATGAACGTTTCGCCATAACCCACTGTTGTGCCACAAGGCACCAGCACCGCCGCCACCCGTCCAGATTTCTGGCTGCGGACCGGCAACAGCAGATCGCCGACTTGCAGCAACGCCACCAGTTGCCCTTGCTCCACTTGGCTGCCGACCGACGCCAGCACCTCGCTCTGTTGCGGGTGCGTCAGCAGCAATCGACCCAGGTTTGGAATCTTCAGTAGCTGTTCTTCCGGCGCCTTCAAAGCCTCTGGCGCCACCATCTGAACCGGCGAGGAGACCTCGTCGACACTGCGCTTGAGCACCAGATGCAGCCCCGGACGGCTGATTTCGGCTCCAGCCAGGTGGGTCTCCTTGAGCCAAAGCGCCAACTGGCGGATTTCCTGATTTGTCATGTTCGAATGTCCTTAACGCAAGGCCAGCCCGTGAAGGTCGACCAGGCGGCTGACCTCCGCGAGATAGCGCTGATTGTCTTCCAGGGCCGCGACGGCTTCGGCGTAGCTGCACTCGATAAACCGCACCTTGCTGCCAATCGGCGCCTGCCCCAGGCGCCACAGGTCGGCCTCGATCACCGTGCCGAATTTCGGATATCCACCACTGGGTTGTGCGTCGCGCATCTGGATGATCGGCTGGCCGCCGTGTGGCACCTGGATCACACCGGGAACGATGCCGTGGGAGCGGACTTCCATCGGCGCCTTGGGCAAGATCGGCGTGCCTTCGAGCCGGTAGCCGTAACGGTTGCTCTGGGTCGTGACCTTCCAATCGCCGGCCCAGAATGCCGCACGGGATTCTGCCAGAAAGCACTCGTACTCAGCCGCTGGGAGTACGCGCATCGCCGGCAGGCCATCGCGTTGCAAGGGCAACGCCTGGCTCGGCGACACGACACCGAAATCAATGGGCAACACACTCACGCCTGGACGCAGTGCCGAAATCCGGTCGCCCTGCTGCAAGGCTCGACCCTGCAAACCACCGAACTCACCGCGTAATTGCGTGCTACGCGAACCGAGCACCGACGGCACGTCGACACCACCGGCCAGGCACAGGTAAGCGCGACTGCCCGAGGTCGGATAGCCGAGGCTCAGCACCTGACCTTCCCGAGCCTGCGCCACCCAGAACGGCAACAATGGCTGACCGTCCAGGGTCGCTTCACAAGCCGCACCGGTGAAGGCGAACGCACAGTCTTGCGAAAACCGTACTTCGAACGGGAACAACGGAATCTCGATCGCCGCCGCGTCCTCGGGATTGCCCAACAACAGGTTACCCAGCGCCAGCGCCAAATGGTCCATCGCGCCGGAGGTTCCGACGCCGTAACCGAGGCTGCCAAAGCGGCCAAAGTCCTGCACGGTGGCCAGGGCGGTGGCCGATAAAATCTCGATCATCGAATGATCCTCTCGATGCGCAAGCGCAACATATCGCCCGGCCGAAGCATGGCCGGAGGGTTTTGGGTCGGGTCAAAAAAGGACATTTCGGTGCGGCCGATGGTGTTCCAGCCGCTGGGGCCAGCCGAGGCGGAAACGCCGGTCTGTACCCCGCCAATCGATACCGAGCCCGCAGCAATACTGATCACCGGCACTTGGCGCCGTGGTGTGGCCAGCCGCGAATCCATGCCGCCGAGGTAGCAATAGCCGGGATGGCTGCCCAAGGCGTAGACCGGGTACAACGGCTCGCAATGCAGGTTGGCAATGGTCTCGATGTCGAGCCCGGTGTGCACCACCACATCATTCATGTGCGGGCCGAACTCGCCGCCGTAGACCACTGGCAATTCAACGATGCGCCCTTCAAGTGGTAGCGGCTGACTGTTTTCCCACGCTTCAAGCAAGCGCTCACACAGACCATTCAGGTCACGCGGCGGCTTGATAAAGGTCAGCATCAGGTTGTTCATGCCGGGAACCGCTTCGTGGATCTCGGCCCATTCGCCGGCCTGCAAAGCCAGGCTCCAAATGCGTTGTTGCGGCGCCAGATCGAGCTCGCCGGGGGCTTCGAATAATAGAGCGGTCGAGCCGAGCAGGCTGATGTGCGGACGCAGCGATACAGAAGCAATACTCATGTCGGACTCCGTTGCTGCAACCAGCGCTCCAGGTGATGAATGTCCACGCCACCGGCGCAGAACGCCGGATCGTCGAGAATGTCGCGGTGCAAGGGGATATTGGTCGAGATGCCTTCCACGACCAGCTCACTCAGGGCCAGGCGCATACGGGCCATGGCCTCATCGCGAGTGGCGCCGTGGGTGATGACCTTGGCCACCATCGAGTCGTAGTACGGCGGCACCCGGTAACCGGTGGTGACATGGGAGTCGACCCGCACACCAAAGCCACCGGGGACTTCCCAACGCTGAATCAGCCCCGGTGTCGGCATGAATGTAATCGGGTCTTCGGCGTTGATCCGGCATTCCAGCGAGTGGCCGTTGAGCTGCACGTCTTGCTGACGCAGTTCCAGTACTTCGCCCCGGGCCATGCGCAATTGCTGCTGGACGATATCGATGCCGGTGGTCATCTCCGTCACGGGGTGTTCGACTTGCAGCCGGGTGTTCATCTCAATGAAGAAGAACTCACCGTCCTCGTACAGAAACTCGAAAGTACCGACGCCGCGATAGCCGATCTGCCGGCAAGCGGCGGCGCAGCGTTCGCCGACTTTGGCGATCAGCTCAGGATCAATCCCAGGTGCCGGCGCTTCTTCGAGGACTTTCTGGTGCCGCCGCTGCAAGGAGCAATCGCGGCAACCGAGCCAGATCGCGTGGCCATGGGCATCGCACAACACCTGAATTTCCACATGCCGTGGATGGCCGAGAAACTTCTCGATGTAGAGTTCTGGATTACCGAAGGCCAGGCGTGCTTCTTCACGGGTCAGGGCGATGGCGTCAAGCAACTCACCCTCTTCTCTCACCACGCGCATGCCGCGCCCGCCGCCGCCACCGGCAGCCTTGACGATCACCGGGTAACCGATTTCACGGGCAATCGCCTGGATGCTGGCATCGTCGGTAGGCATCACCGAGTCCGGCCCCGGCACGCACGGCACGCCGGCTTCGCGCATTGCCCGTTTGGCCGCGACCTTGTCACCCATGGTACGAATGCACGCGGCACTCGGCCCGATGAAGGTCAGCCCGGCGTTTTCTATACGTTCGGCAAACCCGGCGTTCTCTGACAAAAAGCCATAACCCGGATGGATAGCCTGGGCGCCACTGACCTTGGCGGCGAACAACAACGCAGCCTGGTTCAGATAACTCTGGCTGGGGGACGCCGGCCCGATGCACAGGGCTTGGTCAGCGTTTTGCACGTACTGCGCGTGGCGATCAGCCTCGGAATGCACGACCACGGTCTGTATCCCCAGGCCATGGCAGGCACGCTGAATGCGCAGGGCGATTTCGCCACGATTGGCGATCAGCACTTTGTCGAACATTGAATTCACCTGAAAGAGGAAAGGCTTGGGATCAGCAGAGACGGAACAGCGACTGACCGGCTTCGACTTCGACGCCACTCTGGGCAAGAATCGCGGTGATCCGGCCAGCGGTTTTGGCCTTGACCGGGTGGAACATTTTCATCGCCTCGAGGACCGCCAGGGTCTGCCCGGCTTCAACCTGATCGCCGACCGCAACAAACGGTGCTTCCCCGGCTGCCGGCGTCAGATGCAGTACGCCGTAAAGGCTTGCCTTGATGTCGGAGGCCGCTACCGATGGGGTAACGATCTTGGCTGATTCCACGGTCGGTATCGGCGAATGATCAGCCGCCAACTCGGTTGCCACGACCTTCCCGGCCTGCTTGAAAAGGCGAATCGTACTGTCGCCTTCGGTCAGACTCAGTTCGAGCAGATCGGATTCGACGAGCAAATCGATCAACCCCTTGATACGTTCTGAATCCATGCGTGGGCCCCTGCCTGTCGAGCGTGTCTGAGTGGATGGGGTCAATGTAGCGAGCCCTTCCACCGACGACCAAGACGCTTTGGCTTTGGGGTGATAAGCCGTCCTTATGACCGCTCAGATCAGGCTGCCGCGCATCTCCGCGACCAGTTCCAGCAGGATCGCCTTGACCGCCTGGGCCGGCACCGACAGCGGCAGGTGCCCGGACAAACACAGCGCCAGTGGCGCTTCGATTTCAGGCTCGACAATGCGGCACATGTGCACCGAGGTGGCGGCGACCATCACCCGTGCCGAGGACTCAGGCAGGATGGTCGAGCCGAAATGCTCGGCGACGGCAGCGGTCAGGGTGATCGACGATTCGATTTCCGCCACCACTCGCGCGCTCATGCCGATGCGCTGGAAGGCTTCATCCGCCAGCCGCCGCATGACGTTGTAGGGACGCGGCAGGAGCATGTCCATGTCCGCCAGCTCGGCCAGAGGAATCTCGTCGAGCGCGCTGACAGCCGGATCGGCGCTGACCAGGTAAAGGTTCTCGCGCAGCAGCGAAACGAAGCTCAAGCCATGGACTTCGCGCCCGCCATACAGCACCGCCATGTCCATCCGACCGTTCATGATCAACTCGCTCAAGGTGGTGCCGAAGTTTTCATTGAGGTACAGCAGAATGCCCGGATGACGCTCGCGCACCCGGCGCAACAGCGGCAACGAAAGCGTCGACGCAGCGGTGCCCGGTGCCAGGCCGACCGACACCTGCCCGGACAAGGCATGCCCCGTGGCATTGATGTCGCTTTGAGCCTGTTCACACTGGCGCAAAATGATTTGCGCATGGCCGTAGAGCACCTTGCCCGCTTCGGTCGGGGTGACGCCGCGTTTGGTCCGAATCAGCAGTTGCTGTTGCAGCTCCGCTTCCAGCGTCGCCAGTTGTTGACTGAGCGCAGGTTGCGCGACATGCAGCACATCGGCGGCCTGGGTCATGCTGCCGATATCGACGAGTTTCACGAAATACTTCAAACGGCGCAGGTTCACGGTGGCGATGCTCTTGCTTGAAAAAGGGAGACAACCCACAGGCTTTAGCAAGAGCCAGGCCAGCAGTCCCGGAACCTGTAGGAGTGAGGCTTGCCCGCGAAGAACGATGACGCGTAATACCTGAAAAACCGCGGTGCATTCTTCGCGGACAAGCCTCGCTCCTACAAGTTTTGCGTTTCAACCATAAGCCTTTGCTATGGCTGGATCGGGGCGATCTTGCTCAACACCCGCCACGGGCATACAGGCTTGAGCGCACCACCTTGGTGCAAGCCGTGTTCAGTTCCAGCCATAAGCGATTCCTATCCGACCAGAACGATCTCGTCTTATGGCGGTGCGAGCAGCGACTCGTACTGTAGGGCCTCGTCAATGTCATCAACGAGGAACGACACGTGACCGCCTCCCGCATCGCCGCCCGTGTGCAACGTATCAAGCCGTCCCCAAGCAGCGCCGCTTCTGACCGTGCGAACGAACTTCGCCGGCAGGGCAAATCCATTATCAATCTGGTGGTCGGCGAGCCGGACTTCGATACCCCACTGCACATTCGGCAAGCGGCCGGTGCTGCCATCGAACGTGGCGAAACCCGTTACACACAAAATGCCGGCACCCCGGAACTGCGCAAGGCGATTGCCGACAAGTTGGCTCGGGAAAACGGCCTGACTTACGGCGCGAATCAGATTCTGGTCACCAGCGGCGCGAAGAGTGCAATTTTCAATGCCTTCGCCGCGACCCTGGGCGCTGGCGATGAAGTGTTGATTCCGGCGCCGTACTGGGTGTCTTACCCGGACATGGTGCTGGCCTGCGAAGGTGAACCCGTCACCCTCGCCTGCCCGGAAGAACACGCCTTCAAACTGACCCCGGATCAACTGCGCAGTGCGATTACCGAACGCACTCGGTGGCTGCTGCTCAACTCGCCGAGCAACCCGACCGGCGCCAGTTACAGCGCTGCCGAACTGCGCGCCTTGGCCGATGTGCTGCTCGACCATCCGCAGGTGTTGCTGATGACCGACGACATCTACGAGCACATCCGCTATGAAGGTCTGGAAAACCCGCACATCCTCGCCATCGAACCGGCGTTGACCGAGCGCACCGTCGTGGTCAACGGCGTGTCCAAGACTTACGCCATGACTGGCTGGCGCATCGGCTATGCCGCCGGCCCGGCTGATTTGATCGGCGCGATGGCAACCCTGCAATCGCAATCGACCAGCAATGCCTGCTCGGTCAGTCAGGCCGCAGCGGTTGAAGCGCTCAACGGCGACCAGACTTTCGTCAAGGACAGTGTGGTGGTTTACCAGCAACGCCGTGATCGTTGCCTGGACCTGCTCAACGCCATCGACGGTCTGAGTTGCCGCAAACCCGATGGCGCGTTCTATCTCTATGTGAACTGCTCGGGGCTGCTCGGTAAAACCACAGTTCAAGGCAAGCAGTTGAACACCGATTACGACGTGGTCATGTACCTGCTGGAAAGCCAGGGTGTGGCCGTGGTCGCCGGGACCGCGTATGGATTGGCGCCGTTCTTCCGGATGTCGATCGCCACCGACATCAAGACCCTCGACGAAGGGTGTTCGCGGATTGCCGCTGCCGTTTCGGCGCTGGGCTGAGGACCAACAATGACCGCGGCCACCCACCCTCCTTTGAGCTTCAAGCAGGCCTTGCTGGCAATGCTTGGCATCTCGCTGGTGCTGATGCTTTCGGCGCTCGATCAGACCGTGATCGGCAATGCCTTGCCGAGCATCGTCGCCGAGTTCAAGGGGTTTGAACTCTACGCCTGGGTGGCCACGGGGTACATGCTGGCGTCGATTGTCACCATTCCGATCTTCGGCCGACTGGGGGATTACTACGGGCGCAAACCCTTCGTCATCGCCGCCACCGTGATCTTCACCCTGGCGTCGCTGGCCTGCGCCGTGGCCAACGACATGCTGTGGCTGGTGATCGGCCGCGCCTTGCAGGGTGTCGGCGGCGGCATGTTGATCGGCACCGCGTTCGCCTGCATCCCGGAACTGTTTCCCGACACCCGCCAACGCTTGCGCTGGCAAATGTTGCTAAGTGCCTTGTTCAGCGTGGTCAACGCCATCGGGCCTGGGCTGGGCGGCTATCTGACCGGGGCCTACGGTTGGCGTTCGGTGTTCTACATCAATCTGCCGCTGGGTTGCCTGGCATTGTTTTTTGCCTGGCGCTATCTGCCCTATTACCGTCCGCAGCAACGGGCAAAAATCAGCCTCGACTGGCCCGGCGCATTACTGATTGCCCTGGCGCTGGGCAGCCTGCAGTTGTTCGTCGAATGGTTGGGCCATTCCAGTCTGATAGTGAGCACGGTGCTGGGACTGAGCTGCGTCGCGGCGACCGTTGCCCTATGGCACTGGGAACGGCGCTGCCGACACGCGCTGCTGCCAGCGGCGTTACTCGGATTACCGAGCATGCGCCTGTTGTTTCTGCTGTCGATGGCCGCCGGGGCGATCATGTTTTCGTTGTTGTTCTATCTGCCGCTGTTACTGCAAGGCAGCTATGGCTACTCGCCGCAAGATGCCGGCCTGCTGATTACACCACTGGCGTTGAGCATCACCCTGGGCGCCATCGTTAACAGTCGCATCGTCACCCGCTTGCGCAATCCAAACCTGTTGCCGCTGTGTGGTTTTGTCGCGCTGTTGCTGGCCTGCCTTGGGCTGGCCATTGCTGGACGCAGTGCCTCGTTTAATGCGCTACTCGGCTTGATCCTGCTGGCGGGGCTTGGCCTGGGCTTCATCCTGCTGAACCTGACGGTCTTCACCCAGACCCTGGCCGAGCGTCAGTTCCTGGGGATCGCCACCGCGCTGACCCAATCGCTGCGCTTGGTCGGTGGTTTGCTGGGAACGGCGGGAATGGGGGTGTTGGTCAACCTGCTGTACAGCGCCAACCTGCAACGACTGTTCATTGCCCAAGGGCACCTCGGGGAATTGGCCTTGTACGCCGACCCACAGGTCCTTTTGCGCCCCGACGCCGCCCTGCTCGAACACCCGCAATGGCTGAACCTGGCCCGTGATGCACTGGCCCAATCGGTGGGCGTCGGCCTGCTGCTGTGCACCGGCCTCGGCGTGTTGGCGTTGTTCATCCTGTACCGCTTGCCGCCCGTGAAACTGAACGTTTCACCGGCCATCGTCGCTCCTGAAAAAGAATAAAAACTTCTACTGCCGCTTTTGACTGCCTCTCACAACATTCGACAACTCATGGGGATGACTCCGATGGAGCTTTTCAATCGCGCACCTAAAGTAGTGGCCGGCATTTGCGGCCTGATTATCGCTCAACAGGGTTACGCCGCCGGTCTGGTGGAAGACAGCAAGCTCAGTGTGCTGGCCCGTAACTTTTTCAGTAATGCCGACAACCGCAGCGGCGCCGCCGACCCCAATTACACTCAGGAATGGGGCCAGGGTTTCATCGCCAACTTTCAGTCAGGCTTTACTCAGGGCACCGTCGGTTTCGGCGTGGATGCGATTGGCATGTTCGGGGTGCGGCTGGACTCTGGCAAAGGTCGGCACTACAACCCTGAAAGCAAGGCCTTCAACGGCAATATCTTCCCGACCGACAGTGATGGGCGTGCCGTGGATGAGTTCGGCAGCCTGGGCCTGACGGCCAAGGCGAAGTTCTCCAACACCGAACTGAAATACGGCACGCTGGTGCCGATGTTGCCGGTGGTGATGTCCACCGACCGCATGCTGCAACAGACTTTCAATGGCGGGCAGATTCAGTCCAAAGACCTGGAGAATTTCACTTTCACCGTGGGCCAGTTGGAGCACGTCAAAGGTCGCGGCTCAAGTAACCAGATGGGCATGTCGATTCCCGGCGCGAACAACGCGCAGACCGGCGAGTTCGTGAACAAGTTCTACTACGGCGGCGTGGATTACAAAGCGACTAAAGACCTGACGTTGCAGTACTACTACGGCAACCTGCAGGACTTCTACAAACAGAACTTCCTCGGTCTCAAATACGATTGGCAGGTCGGCCCCGGCATCCTGCGTACCGACTTGCGCCACTTCGACAACCGCTCCGATGGCGCCAACGGCCATGACCCGGCGTTCTACACCTTCGGTTACTACGGCAACGGTGTCACCAAGGGCAAGGTCGACAGTCGTCTGGATAGCGCGCAATTCACCTACCTGCTGAACGGCCACACCTTCGCCGCCGGCCTGCAACAAGTCAGTGGCGACAGCGATGCGGTCTGGTTGAACCAGGGTGACGGCTCCACCGCCTATTTCATGACGGAGTCGATGATCGGCAAGTTCCAGCGCGCCGGGGAAACCACGTGGCAAGTTCGCTACGGCTATGACTTCGCGAGGGTTGGGGTTCCAGGCTTGAGTTTCATGGGCATGTACGAAAGCGGCTCGAACATCCGCACCCCCAGTGGCGACAAAAGCGAGTGGGAGCGCAACCTGACCGTGAGCTATGTCATACAGGAAGGTCCGCTGAAGGACTTGAGCATCGCCCTGCGCCACGCCTCACTGCGCACCGAAGTGTCCACGCAACGGGACAGCGACGAGCACCGAGTGATCATCAGTTACCCGCTGAACATTCTGTAAAAGTCGACACACTGGGTGATGCGCATCGTCATCCAGTGTGCTCTGGCGCTACGGGTCCCACTGCCGCTTTCCTCCAGGTCTACAGGCGAAAAAAACCCGCCGAAGCGAGCTTTTCATCAATGCTCAGGTCAATTTGGCGAGGCGCCACTCAAATTTTCAATCAATGACGGGGTCACCACTGTGCGATATCCATCAGCATTTGGGTGCAATCCATCCGCAACATACTGATTAAACAGGTCGGGATTTGATTTCAAGACCGCCTCCCACCTTGGATAATTGTCGATCAGACGAAGTCCCCTGGTTTTTGCGACATCCCGGTACATCTGGAAGTAATCCCTTAACTTCGGTCTCTCCACTCCAGAGCCTCCGATCACTGGATTCGTCACCATTAAAATGATCTCCGTCGATGACTTGGCAGCCTTGATCCGGTCAATCATTAGCTCGAGGTTTTTCCGCGCTTGCTCGACAGTGGTTTGGTTGGGAAGGAAAGCGTCGTTGATCGCGAACTCGATAAACACCGTGTCCGGGCTTTTGGAGATAACTCGACTTTCGAGATTTTCAACCCCCCACCCCGACCACATCGAACCCTTGCCACTATTGATAACCGTGGCACGTCCAGGGTAACGCTGATTCAGATCATCCCCAAGCTGCTGCACCCAGGCGCCAAAGGCCGTCAAGCTCGTACCATAAGCTACGACGGTCTGCGCCTTGCCAGCATCAAGGTTTGAATAGAGATCGCTTTCCTGACCAGCAAAGCTGGCCGCGCTTGACGAAAGTAACATTCCAGCAAACAGAGCCTTGGCCCACAAACCATTCATTCAACCGTCCCGATCTTTTCACAGGTGGCAAGGATGAACTTGTGAGCTTGAGGCGTCCAACAGATTCAGGCGGGTGGCATTGGTTCTGCCCCCTAAGGTACGGGCGAGGATGTCTCGGTCATTGTCTGGAAATCACCGGGCAGTTTTGCGCGGGTTTTGCGCAAGCCTGAAACGAGAAAGGGGATCAAGCCGCTAAGTGCTTGATCCTCCCTACGAAATATGGTCGGGACGGAGTGATTCGAACACTCGACCCCTAGCACCCCATCTCCTTTTTCATACTTCTTGAAAGCTTCCAAAATTTTACTCTGGATTTTTCTAAGCTAGTATTTACTTGAGCTCCAGCGGTGTTTTTCGCTACGAGAGTCCAGTAACGTCCATCAAGAGCCGACGTTTTTGTGGGGGTAAAAGTAGGGGTAGTCCATCTTATGGCCAAAATCACCATCAAGAACTGGAGTCGCTGACCGCCAATGACGCCGGCCGGATCCTCAGGGAGGATGGCAATCTCGCCGGTCGAATTTCCCTGCGTAAGGTCGGCGTGTCAGTCAGCTTTTTCTATCGGTATCGGTGGGGAGAGCAGAACAAAGAGTACGCCTGCGGGTCCTGGCCGCGCAAATCCCTGACGGACATCCGCAAGGCACGCAACCAGGCCCGAGCGCTCATCGATGAGCAGATCAATCCCAACGAGCAAAAGAAAACCGCCAAGGCACAGGCGCATGCCGCGACGAATGCAGCAGCCGAACAGGTAAGGACGACGAAGGTGCAAACATTGACCGTCCAGGATCTGGCCAAGGCCTGGCTGTTGGATGGCGTGGCGCGCAAAGACGGCAATGCCGAGTTGCAGCGCCGCTTTAACAAGGATCTTTACCCGGCGCTCGGCAAAACATCGGTGAGCAGTGTTTCCGAGCACGATGTTCGGGCATTGATCCGGGCGGTCGTCAGCCGCGGCACTCATCGGCAAGCCATCAGTTTCTTCGCCGACCTCACCCAGATGTTCAACTGGGCCAGAAAGCGCCAACCCTGGCGGGCCTTATTGGTTGAGGGCGATCCAACTGAGTTGGTCGACATCACCCCACTGATCCCTGCCGACTACGAGGCAGAAAGAAGCCGGACTCTTTCGCCCGCGGAACTCTTGGAACTGCACCAGCGTTTCCAGCAAATGACCGCCGATTACAACGCCCTCCCCGCTGGTCAAAAGTACGAGGGCATTCGTCCATTAAAGAAGGAGACTCAACTCGCGCTCTGGATTAGCTTGGGCACCTTATGCCGCATTGGCGAGTTGCTGCAGGCCGAATGGAAAAATGTCGATCTGGACCGGCAAACGTGGTTCCTCCCCAGTGGAAATGTCAAAGGCACCCGGGGCAAGAAGCAGGACCACCATGTTTTCCTCTCACCCTTCGCCCTGCATTTCTTTCAGGAACTCAAGACCCTGACGGGTGACTCTCAGTGGTGCTTTCCCAACAAGCAGGATGATGAGCATGTGGACGTGAAAGTGGTGAGCAAACAGGTCGGCGATCGCCAAGCCCGATTCAAAAACCGCAAGGCCCTCTCAAGGCGGCGTCATGACGATACCCTGGTGCTTGCCGACGGCCAGAACGGTGACTGGACACCACATGACCTGCGCCGTACCGGCGCGACAATGATGCAGGCCTTGGGGGTCGGCTTGGATGTCATAGATCGCTGCCAAAATCATGTGCTGGCTGGCTCCCGGGTGAGACGCCACTATCTGCATCACGATTATGTCAAAGAGAAGAAGCTCGCCTGGAACCTGTTGGGCGATCGACTCAGTGCTGTCTTGTCCTCAACCTACGAGCATTCACCTGCCGAGTCGATGATGTCCTTTCCAGCATACTTAATTACAGAAACGTGAGAACCCTTATTGTCTGCGCCCCCCCTAAAAAAGGTGCAACTTCTGTAGGAACGCAGATAAAAAAATATCGACTTTAATCGTCCTTCAGCGATGCCCAACAAATCACGCACACACGAAATAGCCGCTCAAATGAGTGGCGTTTTTTTGCGTATGCCCATGGGACGGGAAGCGAGACTCGCGTAGAGGGTCTTACTCGATGAAATCCAGAGGGAGTCTTTTTTCCTAATCGGTAAGACTTGATTTCGGGGGGCGGAACAAGGACCCAAAAAACTACCCTTTGGGGACAGCATCAAACTGCCGATGCCGCCCCACGCGCCGTTACACCTTAACGATAGCGCTCAAGCCAATGAGCGTAGGGTGCAGGCAATGCCCAGGACGCCTTGTCGACCCCCAGTTCTTTAGCCGCAAAGTACGCCCAGTGTGGATCGGCCAGATGCGCACGTCCTACTGACACCAGATCGAGTTGCCCTGCCTGCAACGCTCCTTCGGCCAGTTGCGGCGTACCAAAGCCCCAGGCCGACGTCACTGGCAAACCGGCTTCGCGACGCACGCGCTCGGCGATTGGTCCCATGAACGCCGGACCCCAGGGGATATTGACGTCGGGCGTGGTGAAGCCAACGCTGACGCTCAGCAAGTCCAACCCACCGGCCTTGAAACGACGGGCAAGCTCGATGGATTCGCTCAGGGTCTGCTCATCACGTCCGTCATATTCGATCACGCCGAAACGCGCGGTTAGCGGCAGGTTTTCTGGCCAGACTTCGCGAACCGCGGCGAGGGTTTCCAGCAGGAAACGGCTACGGTTATCGAAGCTGCCGCCGTAGGCATCAGTACGTTGGTTGGAATGTTCGGAGAAAAAACTCTGGCCCAGGTAACCGTGAGCGAAATGCAGTTCGATCCATTCAAAACCTGCGTCACGGGCACGTCGGGCGGCATCGACGAAGTTCTGGCGAACACGGGCGATGTCTTCCTGGGTCATGGCGCGCGGCACGTTCGGCAGATGAGCGCCGAAAGCGATGGCCGATGGTGCGATGGTTTGCCAAGAGCGAGCGTCGGAAGCGGGGATATGGTCGTCGCCTTCCCACGGGCGATTAGCGCTGGCCTTACGACCGGCATGGGCAATCTGGATACCGGGTACGGAGCCTGCGGCCTTGATAGCTTGCACCATAGGGACAAAGGCTTGCGCATGCTCATCACTCCAGATCCCCGCGCAACCTGGCGTGATACGGCCTTCAGGCGCGACAGCGGTAGCCTCGACAACCAGCAAGCCAGCGCCGCCGCGGGCCAAACTTGCGAGGTGGACGTGATGCCAGTCGTTGACGATGCCGTCGTTAGCCATGTACTGGCACATCGGCGGGATGGCGATCCGGTTGCGCAACGTAACGTCTTTCAGTTTGAAGGGTTCGAACAATGCAGACATGGGAGAGCTCCAGGAAACGAAGAGACAATTTCATTCGATTGTTCGATGTTAATCGAACTATGGTAATGAGCGATAGCCCTGTTATTATTCGAGTCATGCGAGCCTTCAAACACCCAAATACCGAAGACCTGATTCTCGAACGCGTGCTGTACGCTTTGAGTGACCCTGTTCGCCTGGAAATCGTTCGTTGCCTCGCAGGGGTTCTCGAGGCCAGTTGCGGCGAACTGGACGGGGGACGTCCGAAATCCAGCATGTCTCATCACTTTCGGGTATTACGGGATGCAGGGCTTGTACACACCCGTAGCGTGGGAACTACGCATATGAATTCGTTGCGTGCCGACGTGCTTGGCTGTCGGTTCCCCGGATTGCTCGAGACCATTCTTTCTCAGCACTAAGCCAGACCTCCGGCAAATGCCGCCACAGGAAGCAACCCGACGATTGCAGCGGACGGCGGTGAAGCTTATTCCTTGCCCATTAAATTGATGCCCGGTCCGCCGTACGCTCTCTCAGCCACTCTGTAAATTTCTTGATCGTCGAATGGACGCCCCATGCAAGCAGACCTATTTCTGGCTCGACCCGAGGATCTAAATCTGCTTCCTTCCGATGGTGTCGTGAACGATTTCGGCATTGTCCTGAGCATGATAGCAGCCGATGTTATTTTCTCACGCCTGATATCAGAGATTGCCTGGCTGGCCGATACCGCGCTCATCAATGGCAACGTCATCGAAACCAGGCGCCAAGTGGCGTGGTATGCAGACACCCCATCGCGCTACATCCATTCCGGTGTCCTGAGACAATCGTTGCCATGGGATGTCGAAATCCTCAACTCGCTCAGAGCCCAGGTTGAGCGCTTCACCGCAACGACGTTCAACTCGTACTTGCTCAATCGTTATGAGGATGGCACCCAAGGAATGGGATGGCACAGCGACAGTGAGGCTACGGGTGAGCACGCTGTGATCGCGTCATTGAGTCTGGGGGGAACTCGAAAGTTTGCCTTCAAACACAAGAGCTCCGGTGAGCGTAGGGAAATGGCTTTGCACCATGGACAACTGATCGTGATGCGAGGGGATACGCAACAATATTGGCTTCATGCACTGACGAAAACCAACGCTGTGGTCTCCCCGCGTATCAGCCTGACGTTCAGACGGTTCCCGTAGTCTGCACGTTTTCAACTCATCGTCGCGCCCCACCGGCAAGCAGCCCCTCAGACCATCAGCTAGCTGCGTTGCCTTGGAAAAACGCTATTGTATAAACACTGCCAGTTTCTATAGAATCCGCAAAGCAGTAACCAGCCGATTTCGAGCATCGCCAAGCCCATGACCCAAAAGCCCACCAAGTCCACGCCTGCCAAACCCCGCAGCCGCTCCTCGATTGGCGCGGTTCGCAGCCCGCAAAGCACCGAGGCCATCCTGGAAGCGGCCGCCGCTATTCTTGAAGAGCAAGGGTATCGGGCGTTTACCATGGATGCGCTGGTCGAGCGTGCCGGGTCAAGCAAGCCGACCATCTATCGCTGGTGGCGCAGCAAAGGCGCTTTGTTGAGAGATGTTTACGAGCGCACCGCGTTGACTTTCGTCACCTCCCCCGACACCGGCAATCTGGAACAGGATTTGATTGTGCATTTGCGCTCGCTTTGGACTTGGTGGCAGTCGTCTAGCGCCGGGGAAACCCTCCGCAGTTTCTTCATTGAAATTCAGATGGATTCAAAGGCCATTGCCGAATTCCGAGAGGAGTTTCTACCGCGTCGCGAACGTACTTTGCGCAAGATATTCGCCAGAGCAGTGAGCGCAGGAGAAATTGTCGACGGTCCTGCCGTGGAGGTCGCCGTCTCGATGCTCACAGGCATGTCCTGGCTGCATCTGATCACCGCGAACCTGGAAAACCTGGATGACATCGACAATTCAGTCGCGGTGATCGTCAAGGGCCTTAGAATTCAATAGTCGTCAGAAGGTCCAGTTCTTTTTTTTGCCCATAACGACACTAACAGTGTTTATTGACTAAATCGCACTCACAACCCGTCACTTTTTCATTTCTGCCCGCCAATCCTTACGCCAGAGAATACCGTTCATGAACAGTCGAAAAAATGAGGAGTTTACGGACGTGCGATCCAGACGCTCCTTTGCCGCCCAAGCGTCAGCCGCTGTCTTGCTGATCCTGCTTGCCGGTTGCTCTTTCAGCGACTTGAAGCCGCAGTCCAGAATGCTCTCACCCGAGGATGCCGGTGAAACCTTGGCCGATAGCGGCATCACGTTATCGCCTGCCGCTTGGCCAACCGAAACCTGGTGGACCAGTTTCAACGATCCGCAGCTCAACACTTTGGTTGAAGAGGCGCTCGCGGATAGTCCGACACTGCGCTCCGCCGCCGCTCGCGTGCGCCAGGCCGGCGCCCTGGAGGCCGTCGAAAGCGCCTCACTGTTGCCACGTATTGACGCAGCAGCAAGCACCACCCGCGAACGCTTCAGTGCTAACGGCACTACGCCTGCGCCTGTCAAAGGCACCTGGCAAAATGTCGACCAAGCGACGCTGAATGTTGGGTACGAACTGGATTTCTGGGGTAAAAATCATTCTGCCGTTGAAGCCGCCGTGGGACGTCGACATGCGCTTGAGGTCGACAGCCACGCGGCTGCGCTGATGCTATCGACGTCCATCGTGCAAACCTATATCGCCTTGCAGGACACTTATGAGCAACTTGATGTTGCTCAGGCGTTACTGGACCAGCAAGTCCACATTGAAAAGCTGACACAGCAACGCTTTACCGCCGAATTGGGCACGCAAATTGATATCAAGCAATCCCAAGCCTCGCTGCCCGCCAGCCGGGCCAACATTGCCGCCCACAAAGAAGTGATTGAGCTGAACCAGAACAAGCTCGCCTCTTTACTGGGCAAGGGACCTGACCGTGGACGTTCGATCGCACGCCCGCACATGCAGGCAAGCAACACCGTCGCGCTTCCCAGCCAGATTCCTGCCGAACTGGTCGGGCACCGTCCCGATGTAGTCGCTCAACGCTGGCGCGTAGAGGCATCGGGGCATGAGATTGATGTGGCCAAAGCCCGGTTTTACCCAAACGTGAACCTCACGTCCTTTATTGGCCTGCAAAGCCTTGCGTTCGACACCTTCAACGATCACAGCAGCAGAATTTTGGGCTTTTCGCCGGCGATCAGCCTGCCGATTTTCGAGGGTGGACGCTTGCGCGGCAATTTGGATGCTCAGGATGCGGCTTACGACCTCGCCGTTGAAAACTACAACCAGACCGTCATCGACGCGCTACGTGACATCGCCGATCAACTGTCTTCGTTGCGTTGGTTAAAAGAAAGACTGGCCCAACAACTCGAGGCGGTCAACACAGCCCAGGCCGCGTCCGATCTGGTCAACCTGCGCTATGGAGCGGGGCTGGCCACGTACCTGCAAGTGCTGGCCACCGAGAACGCGACACTGACCCAAAAAAGTCAATTGGTCGCGTTGCAATCCCGTGCGCTTTCTCTGCAAGCCAACTTGAGCCGGGCGCTGGGCGGTGGCTATCGCCCCGAGTTCTCCAGCAACCCCCCTGCACTCCCAACCGTAGCTGATAAATCATGACCACCCAAACGTCCTCCCCCGTCGATCCTGCTCAACCCAAAGCCTCCTATCTCCCTCAGTTGCTGCTGATCCTGGGCATTGTGCTGTTAATGGCGACCTTGGGCATCTGGTACCTGTTGGGACTGGATACCGAATCTACCGACGATGCCTATGTGGACGGCAACATCGTTCAGGTGACCTCTCAGGTCAGCGGCACCGTGACGGTGATCAGTGGTGACAACACCGACCATGTCGACGCCCATTCGCCGCTGGTCACGCTCAATGCTGTGGACGCCGAAATCCAATTCGAGCGCGCTAAATCCAACCTTGCCCGCGCCGTGCGCCAAGCTCGCACCCAGTATTACCAGGTGCAACAACTGGAGGCTGAAGTCAGCCAACGACAAAACGACGTAAACAAGGCCCAGGATGATGTACGCCGACGCAGTCAGCTTGCCGCCAGCGGCGCTGTTTCGCGCGAAGAGATCAGCCATGCCGAAGAGGTGCTTAAAAACGCCTTGGCGGGCCTGGACGGTACCCGGCATGCACTGGCGGTTCGCCTGGCCATGGTCGATAACACGACTCTACGTACCCACCCCGATGTGCTGGTGGCTGCCGCCAATTTGCGCGATGCCTGTATTTCTTTGCATCGAAGCCAAATCTACTCGCCGGTTACCGGTGTAATCACCAAACGCAGTGTGCAGGTTGGTCAGCGAATCAATCCAGGCGTGGCCCTGATGTCGGTGGTGCCAATCGACCAGGTGTGGGTGAACGCCAACTTCAAGGAATCGCAGATCCAGGATTTGCGCATAGGCCAACCAGTGGTTCTGCGTGCCGATGCCTACAGCCGCAAGGTGATATTTCACGGTTCCATCGTAGGTCTGGATGCTGGCACCGGAAGCGCGTTTTCGTTGATGCCGGCACAGAACGCAACAGGTAACTGGATCAAGGTGACCCAGCGCGTGCCTGTGCGAATCGCCCTGCAACCGCAGGAAGTCGCCGACAACCCGCTGCGTCTCGGCCTATCCATGCGTGTGTCCGTTGACACCACCGACACCAGCGGGCAGGTGCTTAACAAGAAGACACCCGCGCAACCGGCCTACAGCACCAATATTTTTGAAAACGAGCTTAAGGACGCCAATGACGTTGTGGAGCAAGTGATCAGCGCCAACGATGACCGTGGCCAATATGCCAAGCATCTGAAACCTTGACGGGGTCTTTCATGTACCGGAAAAACGCCGCCTTGTTGATCACCGTAGGGCTGCTATGCGCATTGGAGTATCTACAGGCCGGCATGATCGCCTTTGCCTCGGCCCCCATCCGCGGTGAGATCGACGCCAGCCCTGAAGAGTTCACGCTGATTGCGGCGCTCTATGCGTGTATCGCCGTGGTGGTTATCTCAAAACAACGCTGGTTGGTGGAACGGCTCGGCTGGCGCAACTTCATGCTGGGCTCCATCAGCATTTACGTGTTGGGGGCCTTCGTGTGCGGCGTCAGCAGTGACCTCACTACCTTCACCGCCGGCCGCGTGGTCATGGCGCTGGGAGGCGCATCGTTCATGACCTCAGCGCGCCTGATGGTCAACCTGCTCCCGCCGGGACCCGGGCGATTCGTCGGGGTAAAAGTATTCGCCACTGGGCTGGCCATTGGCACGGCAGCGGCGCCCTTTCTTTCATCACTGGTAGTCGTCGAGGACACATGGCACGCGATCTTCTGGCTACTGATTGTCGGTGCGTTGGTAGCGGCCGTTCTCTGCACACGTTTTTTACCCAACATACCTATTCACGAGGATGACCGGACGCCCTCCAGCCCGGCTAACATCCTGTTGTTATCCCTCAGCACTTTCTTCCTGCTGTATGTGCTTCAGCGCTCCTACTACGATTTTTACAACGAGATGTTCATCCTCCTCACCTTCGCGCTGCTCGCCGCCTTGGGCGTGTACATCTTCTTCCACGCCGAACACGGTAAAGAGGCGCCCTTCCTTAAGGTCAAGGACTTGATGCAGTCTCGTTACATCCTCGGAGTTGCGTTGTTCTGCTTCACCTACATTGTGCTGGGCAGTAACAACTACATCTTGCCGTATTTCCTGCAAACGGCACTGGGTTACTCCTGGGACACCATCGGTACGTTCCAGGCCTTCGGCTTGGCTGGTGCGCTGTTGACATGGATTGTCATGGCTATCGTCATTCCAAAGTATCCAGCTCCGAAGAAGTTCTTCGTCGCGGGCTTCAGTGCCCTGATCTGCTTTGGCGTGTTGTTGTCATCCCTGACCCCCGACGCCAATATGTGGTCAAACATCCTGCCTGCACTGGTGCTTAACGGCTGTTTCGTGATGCTTGTACTCGCCACGGCGGCCATGCAGACTTTTCGCGATGTGACACACCATGACACGCTGTTCGCCCACGCCTATCAGATCAAAAGTATGCTGGCGCAGATTGCCATGGCACTTGGCACAACCGTTGCCACCTTGTTCCTGCAATGGCGCACCACTCTGCAATACAACAATCTCAACGGGCATTTCAGTTCAGGCGATCCGCTCTATCTGGAACAGACTCAACTGCTGGCTCAGGCACTCACACCTGCCGTAGGTGCGGGCCCAGCCAGTCAGATTTCGGTATCGACACTTGCCCAATCCCTGCACCAACAATCAACCCTGGTCGCAAGCATGGAGTACTTCTGGGCTGTCATCATAGTCGCCAGTATTGCACTGGTCGTTTCCATGATGCAGAAGACCTTCAAGTGAGGTCTGCGGTGCGAACGCCTTGACGCTCAGCCCCTCGACTTGGGCAGCATTCCATTCAGAATGTCGTCCTTATCGACAAAATGGTGCTTGAGCGCCACCAGCGCATGCCCGCCGACAAGCGCGCCGCAAAACCACGCGATCCAGGTATGGACGAGTTTGGCTAAATCATAGAGATCGGGATTGGGCGCAACCAATGGCGGCAATATGAACAGGCCGGCGACGAGAATGGGTTTGTCGGCCACCGAACTCCAGTACCAGCCCGACAGTGGTAAAGCCATCAGTGCAAGCGCATACAGAAGAATATGTCCCAGCGCTGCACCACGCCTCATCAGTGGGTTCATGCTCACCGGAAAGGCTGGCGGGCGCTTTAACAAACGCCAGAAGACTCGCACCACAACCAGAAAAAGCAAAGTGCTGGCCGTAGCCTTATGCAGAAAGGTCAGCTCATGATGTGGATTGAGTTCGTCACGCCAATGGGTGGCCAGAATGCCCACACCCCAACTGCCGAGCCATATCAGGGCCATGCCCCAGTGCAACCACTTGGCAGTGCCGGTGTAGCCGTCGGTTTTTGATACCGTCATCGATTTATCCCTGCTTTCAAAGTACCTGATGCGTTTCGCCAGATGCACGCGCAACGCGATCCTATAGGGCTTTCCAGCAGGGATAAACGCCGCGAAAATCGCTGCTGTGTAGAGAAAATCTCTACTGTTTAGCCAACGGCAATGGGGCCGATGCGCGAACCATCGCTAAAGGGGAACGGTCAGTTTGACCCAGTAAGCCTCCCCTTCCGGACGATTGCGCACCTCGCTCTCCTTCTGCCACTTTGCGGTCACGAACCAGCCAGCAGCACTGGCGTACTTGATCGAAGGGCCGATGGCAAACGCGCGCCCCTTGTTGTCCTCAACGCGGTCACCGTCTTGATGATCGTCGGTGGTCTGGCGGTAGACGTAACCGCCTACCCCAACCACCCAGCCATTGCCGAAGCCCCAACCCAGGGAGTAGTCGGCATGCAACTCCTGGCCAGAGCGATAGTCAGTAGCGGCATTGCGCAGATTGAAGTCATACATCATCTTGATGTCGGCGTTCACCCCCGCAGGATCGACATACGAAAACGCCGCGATGGGTTCAAACGCCCAGTAGTTGCGGCCAATATTGGCCAGGTCACCGCGATCGTAACGCCCGGTTGGGGCGAAGACGTCAACTGCATAAATCGCGTGAAATTTTTCGCTGTAGTGATACCCCAGAGCCGGACCAAAGATGATGTCCCCAAGCCCCGTTTTGTTTTGATGCTGGCCGTTGACCTCCACCCTTAGATCAACCAATGGAACGTTGACGTGAAATGCCAGCGCCCCGTCGAGAATTTTTTGCTCCGTGACCCAAATCAGCCTTGGCGCAATCACATCTGCACTCAAATGAAAGTCGTCAACCGCCCGCTGCCCTCGATTATCGAGAAGACGATCAGCGCGATAACTTTCAGCAAAAATTTGCCCATAAAAACCAGGCGGCGGCATGGCGCCGGTCATGTAGTTTTCCGCCCCCATAGGGTACGACGACCCTCCTCCTTCGGTGGCTTGCACCGCGGGCAAAAAAATTGCCAACGCGGATCCAGCCATCGCACAAGGAACATTTCTAAGGAGGCTTACAGCTGCATAGGTATTTTTATTATTCATTGTCGCAACCATGGATTTGTTGAAGATACACAGGCACCGCTTACCGCAACACAAGGTGTCGTCGTGAAGTAAAGAGTGTCGGTAACCGACTCCTAGAGCCGGTCACCGTGGCCTGACGTCAGAATGGATAAGGTTGGTCGGAGGGCTCGACCGTGACCCACTTCACTTCGGTGAACTCTTCGATAACGGCGCTGCCGTCGAACCGGCCATAGCCACTGTTCTTCATGCCGCCGTAGGGTGCCTGAGGCTCGTTTTGCACCGTGGCACCGTTGATATGCACGCAACCGGCATCCAGCCGGCTGGCCAGGTCCAGGGCAAGGCTGACATTGCGACTGAAAATCGCCGATGAGAGGCCGAACGCTGTGTCGTTAGCGACTTCCAGCGCCTGCTCGGCACCTTTGACACGCACCACCGTGGTGACCGGGCCGAAAGTTTCCTCATCGTAGATCTCCATTGCCGAGGACACACGGTCCACCAGCGTCGGCGCCATTTGCGCCTGCTCCGCCAGCCCGCCGGCAACAATAGTCGCGCCCTTGCCGATGGCATCGTCGAGCAACTGGTTGATGCGCTGCACCGAGCCCTGGGAAATCATCGGGCCCACAACGCTGGCCGGGTTGGTCACCGGACTACCCTGCTCAAGACCACGGATACGCTGCGCAAACTTCGCAACGAACTCGTCCGCCACGGCTTCGTCGACGACAAACCGTTCGGTCGACATGCAAATTTGCCCCTGGTACAGAAAGGCGCCAAACACTGCGGCATTGACTGCGCCATCCAGGTCGGCATCATCGAGCACGATAAACGGCGCCTTGCCGCCCAGTTCCAACAGGCAGCGCTTGAGGTGTTTCGCACTGGTCTGGGCAATCATCCGGCCGACTTTGGTCGAACCGGTGAAATTCACTCGGCGAACCGTATCGTGGGCAATCAGCACTTCCGTCACGGCGCCGGCATCTTCGGGCGCAGAGATGATGAAGTTCAACACGCCGGACGGAAAGCCCGCTTCATAGAAGGCCTGCGCCAGCAGCTCATGAGTGCGCGGGCTATTTTCCGAGCCTTTGAAAATAACGGTATTGCCACACGCCAATGGGTAAGCGATCGACCGAGCGCCAAGGATGACCGGACCGTTCCACGGCGCGATGCTCAATACCGTGCCGGCGGGTTGGCGCAGTGTTACCGATAAGGTGCCGGGCTTGTCGGTGGCAAGGGTTTCACCCTTGATTTGCGTTGTGAGTGCGGCGGCTTCACGGAGCAGGTTGGCCGAAGCCCCCACATTGAACTGTGACCACAGCTGCGAAGCACCGATCTCTTCTGCCATGACTCTGCAGAAAAGCTCCATCTTGCTTTCCAGGACGTCGGCTGCCGCCAGCAGCAGACGACGGCGCTCGGTAGGGCCGACCTTCGACCATGTTTTGAACGCCTGCTGCGAAGAAGCCGCAACACGCCGGGCATCTTCGACGCTGCACGCGGCGCCAGTGGTGACGACCTTGCCGCTGACAGGGTCGATCCGCTGATAGGTTTTACCATCCGAGGCATCTTGCGGGATATTGTCGATTACGAGCTGAACATTCATCTTGGGGTCCTTAAATGAGCCTGAACAATCACGACAAGTCGGTCTGGGCCGGCATGCGTAGAATTGGTTTGATCGTGATACCGCTTTCGCTGTCGGCCATCGCTTCATTGACCTGGTCAAACGCGTAGAACCGGCACAGCTTGTCAAACGGGAAGCGGCCTTGCAGGTGCAGGTCTACGAGGATGGGAATGAAGGCGTTAGCGACCACGTCGCCTTGGACAATGCCCATGATTCGCTTGCCGGGGATCATCACGTCGTTGATGTTGAACGCCACCTCCGTGCCCATCTTCGTCGCCCCTACAATCCCGCACGTGCCCAGCGTGGTGAGCGCATCGATCGCTTGACGCAACACTTCCGCCCGCCCAGAGCATTCCAGGCTGTAGTTCACGCCGCCGCCAGTGATCTCGCGGATGCGCTGAACCGGGTCCTCTTCCCGGCTATTGATCACGTGGGTAGCACCCACTTCGAGGGCCAGGCTCAAGCGACTCGGCGTGACGTCGACGGCGATAATGGTGGTCGCACCGGCAACCTTGGCTGCCATCACCGCGGCCAGGCCCACTGCGCCAGCACCGAAGGCGGCGAAGCTGGCCCCAGCCTCTACCTGCAAGGCCTTGAGTACCGAACCCGCGCCCGTCTGAATGCCGCATCCCAGCGGGCCGAGCAGTTCGAGTGGAGCCTGTTTGGAGACTTTCACGACATTGCGCTCGTTCGCGACGACGTAGGTCGAAAAGGAGGATTGGCCAAAAAAATGGTCATGTATCGGTGCATCGGTCGCACAGCTGCAGGTGCACGTACTGCCGTCGAGGCGCCCGCCGCCGAAGTTCAGCGGGTGCATATGCGAGCAATGCGCGGGGTGTCCTGTTTCGCAGGGTAGGCACAAGCCACAGGACATGTAGGTCATGACCACATGATCGCCAGGAGCGATGGTCGTTACCGCAGCGCCCACCGCCTCCACCACGCCCGCACCTTCGTGGCCCAAAATGATTGGCAACGGCGTTGGAAAGAGCTGATCGCGAACGACCATATCGGTGTGGCAAACACCTGTCGCCACGACACGCACTCGGACCTCGTCGGCACGTGGAACAGCCAGCTCTGCGCGCTCGATCTGGAGCTTGCCACCGGCTTCACGCAACACGGCGACTTTTACTTCGATGGGTGAGAGAGTGCTTTGGGACATGCTTTTATCCTCTTTAATAAGTTTTTCTGGGTATGCAGCTTTGACTTACGCCTCTTGAAGAGCACGCGGGCGATTGCTCCGTTGCTCCGCCTCAAGGTTGGCTGCCGGGCGCAGCTGAAAATCGAATTTCATTTGTGCAAAACGTCCTGGCACTTGATGGGCCGCAGCCAAGGCTTGGTCATCGATGAATTGCACCTCACCGATCAATCCATCCCGCGTGGCGTAAGCGAAGTCATCCCAGAGGTAGGCGTCGTTGGATAGGTTGATCTGCGTGGTCAAATGTTCGTAGTCCGGGGCGGATACGAAAAAGTGGATATGCGCCGGACGCTGGCCATGCCTGCCCAATTGGTTAAGGCACTCCTGGGTCGGGCCCTGAGGGTTACAGCCGTAGCCCGACGGCACGATACTTCTGGCGCGATAACGCCCTTCGGCGTCGGTCACAATGCGACGACGCAGATTGAATTCGGATTGGCTTTTATCGAAGTGGGAATAGTTGCCCTGGCTGTCGGCTTGCCACAGGTCTACCAGGGCACCAGCGATCGGCTGCCCTTGCAAATCCAGGATCTGGCCCTCGACAAACATAGGCGTCGCGACATCATCTTCGGCACCATCATCCATACGGGCATAGCCCTGACTGAGCGGCGCGCCGGCTACATACAAAGGCCCTTCAATCGTGCGCGGTGTTCCTCCGGTGCGCCCGGCTTCGGCTTGCTTGGCATCGTTGAGCAGATCGAGAAAGTGCTCAACGCCCAGGCCTGCCGCCAGCAGGCCGGCCTCGTTGCTTTTGCCGAGTCGATTGATGTATTCGACACCGGCCCAGAACTCACCATCACTGATCTCCAGTTCTTCAATGAGCCTGGCGGTCTCTTGCAGAATACGTAACACGATTTGTTTATTGCGCGGGTTACCCGCCGCGTTCTTCAGCCCTGCTGCGTCCTGGAAAAACTCAAGCATTGGGGGGGTATGGGAAATGCTGATAGCCATAGAGGTTTCACCTATTTTTATTGTGGGTGTAGCGCGCCAGCCGCTGGGAACTGGCGCATTGCAGGAACGCAATCAGACGGCCTCTGACCACCCGAGCCGGGTGCGAGCCTCTACCAGGTCCGATTGCATGTCGTGGTTCCACAGCCAGTCGAAACGACTGGCCAGAGTTGTCGACAGAAGGGGTTCTTGGTCTTCGACCTGACGGTCTCGAAACTCGTAGAGTTCGCCAGCTTCCCAGGACGTTCGCTGCACGCGGCAGGCGCGAGGTCTGCGGATAGCGTCGTACACCTCAAGCACGCTTTGGGCGTCACTTTGAAGCACTCGCGGGTCTCCCAGCAGGCGTGCGAGCAACCAGGCATCTTCCAGCCCTTGCCCCGCACCGGCACCTTGATGGGGGAGCATGGCGTGGGCAGCGTCACCGATCAGCCCTACGCGGCCATGGGTATAACCTGCAAGCTCTTCCAGTTCGTGAAGTGCCCAGAGGGTAGGTTCGGGAATGCACTCGAGCAGCACGCGAACGGCATCCCCCCACTCGGAGAACGCTTTCAGCATCTGGGCCTGGCTGGTGCTTTTGACCCAAGGTGTGTCTTGCGGCCATACCGGGTTGGGGTCGGTGCGATCAGAAACGAATGCAACCACGTTGATCAATCGGCCCTGCTTGACCGGAAAAGTGAGGATGTGGGCGTCGAGTCCCAGGTACATTTGCGGGACGTTGATCAGGTGCTCATCAACACCCGCAGTGCGATAGGCGGCGCGCAGTTGCTCGCTGTCGATCATTCCGCGATAGGCGCAGGTTCCGCTGAATCGGGGCGCGACCAAAGGCTGGCCCAGCCCCTGAAGCACATAGTCGCGAATAGAGGATTTGATACCGTCTGCGGCGATCAGAAGGTCGCACTGATAGTCCGTGCCATCAGTGAACTGCACGCTGACCCTGTCCCCCGTCTCATGGACGCCAACCGCACGTTTGTCGAAGCAGGCGATGCCTTCTGGCAATTGCGTTGCCAAGGCGTCGAGGAAATCTGCGCGGTGAACGGAGGACTGACCGACGCCTTGGGCAACGCTGGCACCGAGATAACCGGCATCGACGCCTCGACGCCATTCAAACCAGATGTCTTGCCACGGTTGCGGGGTGCGGTCAGCGATGAGTTCGTAGGGTTTGCCGATACCCAGCCCTTCGATGGCCCGGACGGCGTTCGCACCAAAGGACACACCTGCGCCGACCTCGCCGAAGGCGGGAGCAGCTTCAAATAATTTCACATCCAGATGCTGATGACGGCAAAGATCCAGTGCCAAGGCGACGCCAGCGATACCGCCGCCGACGATGCCCACTTGCAAGACAGAGTGAGGGCTACTCATGGGGGAAACCTTATGTGTTGTTTTTGGAATAGCCCGATCATGACTATTCACAAACCATTGATAAATGCCCTCAACCCCATACAAACTATCACCAACCTGAATACTCATTCACTTTCAAGAGCCGCCCAAGGCCGAGAAAATTTGCGATGAACCTGCGTGAACTTGATCTGAATCTGCTGGTGATCTTTCACCAATTGCTGGTGGATCGAAGTGTTTCAGCTGCGGCCGAGAGCCTTGGGCTGACCCAACCCGCCGTCAGCAATGCGCTCAAGCGTTTACGGAACACGTTCAATGACGAATTGTTTGTGCGCACCCATCAGGGGATGCAGCCGACGCCCTATGCCGCGCAACTGGCCGAGCCAGTCTCCCAGGCAATCAACCTGCTGCACGGCGCGATCAATCGCCATGACGAGTTCGATCCATCGACCAGCCAGAAGCGCTTTGTCGTGGCGATGACCGACATCGGGGAGATTTATTTTGTGCCACGGTTGATCGACGCCTTGCTCAAACAGGCCCCCGGAATATCGGTCACCACATTGCGCAGCAATACCGAACTTTCCGAGAAAATGGCCAATGGCGAGGTGGATCTGGCCGTGGGATTGCTGCCGGATCTGCAAGCGGGCTTCTACCAGAGGCGCCTGTTCCACCATCGCTACGTCTGTTTATGCCGAAAGGACCACCCGCTCACTGAACAGCCCATGACACGGGAGCGCTTTTGCGAGTTCGGGCATGTCAGGATCATCGCCGCCAGCACGGGGCATGGAGAGATCGATACGCATATGCAGCGGGCCGGTCTACAACGAGACATTCGACTGGAGGTTCCACACTTTGTCGCGGTCGGTCATATCCTGCAGAACACAGACCTGATCGCCACGGTACCTGAGCGTTTCGCCAACAGCTGCGCCGGCCCCTTCGGACTGACGAGCCTGCCGTTGCCTTTACCGCTGCCCGAGATCGCCATCAACTTGTTCTGGCACGGTAAATACAATCGGGACCCGGCCAACAAATGGTTCCGGCAACTGATGTTTGATCTGTTCAGCGATTGAGCGATGAAGGCTGATAGTGCGCAACGATGGAATTCACCTGGCATCAGCCCGCATCACTGCCAATGCTCACAAAGCTTGACCAGTTCATCCACCACGTACCTCACCTTCGGGCGCAGATGGGACACCTTTGGCCAGACGGCATGCACATCGACAGCTTCTGGTTCATACACTTGCAGAACCTCCACCAGCCTGCCCGCTTCGATATCATCCTGGAACAGGCTGCGTGGCATCTGGCACAAGCCCGTGCCAGCGACTGCCGCGAGAATCATGGCTTCCCCGTCGCCAATCTGATGGGTCGAGGGTGGCGCGTATCGTACGGTCTGCCCTGCCTGCATGACCCGCCACGACAGCGGCTGGCCGCGTCGATGCCCGACAATGCAACGGTGATGGCTCAGGTCTTCCAGGGTCTGCGGAACACCAAAGCGTGTCAGGTAGTCGGGCGAGGCACAAATGGCCCAGCGTTGTCGGGTCAGCCGCCGCGCCACCAGACCGCTGGTGTCCTGTAGCTCCCCGAAGCGGACCAACAAATCGATCCCCTCCTCGAAGGGATCAACTAGGTGGTCGGAAAACGTCAAGTTCAGTTGCAAAGCCGGGTACTTGTTGGCGATCTCAAACAGCAATGGGGCGACGACCCGACGACCGAATGCCACAGGTATGTCTACCCGCAGACGTCCGGAAGGCTCGCCAGCGCCGGGCCCCAATCCACTCTCTGCAGCACCAATTTCCTCAAGGGCGGCAGAGCACGCCACGAAATAGGCCTCACCATCCGCGGTCAGGGAAATGCGGCGAGTAGTGCGATGAAACAACTGGGTGCCCAAGCGTTCTTCCAGGCGAGCAATGGCTTTGCCCACGGCGGATTTTGACAGGCCCAGACGCTCGGCGGCCTGGGTGAAGCTGGTCGAGCGCGCGGCCACGACGAACGTGATGACGCCCTGAAACGAATCGATAGGAACCATGCCTGCTCGCCGATTGTAGAGTTTTAGTCTACCCAGATTATAGCTTGAGGCCGTTTATCGCCAGCACACTCAACAGTAGGATGGGCTCTAGAAAGACAACGGTGCACATCACGCACCTCTCTCCAGATCAATGCCCCAAGAGGACACCATCATGCCCGTCGTACGTGTGAGCTGGTTCGAAGGTAAAGAACACGCACAAAAAGCCGCTGTTGCCGCAGACATCACCGAAAGCATCGTTAAACACACTGGTACAGATGCCAACTATATCTACGTCATTTTTGAAGACGTTGCGCCTTCGGATTGGGCTGGCGCCGGCAAACTATTCGGGGACGCGCCCGAGAAATCCTGACCCCCATCAGCACCGAATACATCGGCTTGACCAGCGATGCATTCTCAACAGGCTTCTTATGAAGCCTCTGACGGAAGAGCTATCCATGCACCCACATGTCTCCTGCCTGTTCTCCCTCGCTGTAAAACCCGAAGAGTTTCCAGAGTTCAAGGCGCTGATCGCGAACATCGTGGCAGCCACCCGCGCCGAGCTTGGCACGCTGGTTTACGAATACAGCGCCAACGAAGACAACAACACCGTTCACATCCTTGAACGCTATAACGCCGATGCCGTTGTCAGTCACGTAGACACCACCTTCGCACCGTTCGGCAAGCGTTTCCTCGAACTGTGCACCGTTACCAGTCTGGTGGTCTACGGCACACCGGATGCAGAAATCCGCAAACGTCTTGACCCGTTCGGGGCGGTGTATATGACCCCTTTCGACGGCTTCAGCCGCTAAGTTCTATGACGGCGCAGGCTCGACGGTAACAACCGGGACTGCACGCATCCCCTTTCCCGCACAGAGATCACCATGTCTGTTATTGCTGAAGTAATTAAGTCCCGAATTTCCGCCAACAGCTACGACACTGAACGTCAGTTGACGGATCAACAGATCGCCGAGCTGATCGAACTGGCAACGCACGCTCCCTCTGCCTTCAACCTTCAAAACTGGAGGTTCCTGGCGGTACGCAGCACCGAAGCAAAGGCGCGATTGCTGCCATTGGCCTTCGGTCAACAAAAGGTCATGGATTCAGCCGTGACCTTTATTGTCTGTGGCACCCTCAATCCCCATGAAACCCTGCCATCAGCCCTGAAGCCGACGCTGGATGCAGGGATCATTGATCAGGCGATCTACGACATGTGGGTTGGCGCCGCTCAAGGCATGTACCAGGACAACCCGCAGTTACAACGCGACGAAGCGATCCGCTCAGGCTCTCTGGCGGCCATGACCCTGATGCTGGCCGCCAAAGGACAAGGCCTTGTTTCGACACCCATGATCGGGTTCGACCAGTCGGCAGTGGCACAAGCATTCGGTCTTTCCGCTACGGAGATTCCGGTGATGTTGATCACCGTTGGCTACCCTGGCTCGGCTAACTGGCCGCAAAAGCCCCGTAAAGCTGTCAACGAAGTTCTGCAGTTCGTGTAAGCAGTGCTGCCGGCGATAGCCAGGTACAACCTGGCTTCGCTGGCTGTTGCTGATCGACTCGCAACTACCACATGCCAGGGGCTGTGAACCATTGATTGCTGAATCCAAATCACACTCTTCGTTACGCGCGATTCTGACCGCTGCCTGTTTAGGGTTTCTTGTCGTTCAACTTGACGTCAGCGTCGTAAACGTCGGCCTTGGCGCACTCAAAAATGCGTTCGGCACCGACCTCACGGGCTTGCAGTGGGTCATTAACAGTTACGCGCTGCCTTTTTCTGCGTTGCTCATCCTGGGAGGCGCATGGGGTGACAAATGGGGAGCAAAATCCGTCTTTGCAGCGGGTTTCGCTCTCTTTACCCTTGCCTCTATCGGTTGTGGTCTCGCCGACAGCATGACCATGCTGATCACGATGCGGGGCGTGCAGGGCATCGGCGCAGCCTTCCTGATACCGACATCACTTACTCTGATTCGCGTGTCATTTCATGACCCCGATGCACGTCGTGCCGCTGTTGCGCTCTGGGGCGCCTGTGGGGGTATCGCATTGGCAGCCGGACCCGTGATCGGCGGCCTGATGATCGAGTACTTCGGCTGGCGAAGCGTATTTCTGCTGAATATTCCGATCGGCCTGCTGGCTGTCGGGCTGATCCTGCGTTACGCCCCCGCCTCCCCTCGGGTTGATAAGCACGTCGATATTCCAGGGCAAATCAGTATTGCGATTTTCCTGGCGTCACTGACCTATGGCTTGACCGAATCCAGTGCCAAAGGTTGGGTAAGCGAAACACTCACCGCGATTGCAATTGCCGCGATTAGTGCGGCGGCATTTGTTCTGATCGAGCGTCGGGTAACGCATCCGATGCTGCCCGCTCACCTGTCGAAAAACAAAGTGCTGGGGAGCATGGCGCTCGCAGGCGCTGCGATCAATCTGACGTTTTATGGAACGGTCTTCGTTTTCAGTATTTACTTTCAAACCTTCCTGCACTACGACGCATTCAAAACGGGGTTGTCGTTTATCCCGCTGACGGCGGTGCTGACACTTTCTACGATGCTCTCGTCAAGGTTCGCCAAGCGGTTCAGAGCCACTCGTATTATCACGACGGGTTTCACGGTTCAGATCGTCGGATTCATCGCGCTTTCGCAAACCACTTCCAATAGCTCGCTCTGGTTGCTCAATGGTGCGTTGATGCTGGTGGGAATTGGCAGCGCCATGTCAGTACCGTTCATTACCAACTCGATGCTGTCCTCGGTCACACAGCATGACGCGGGCATCGCCTCCGGCCTGATGGCCTCCGCCAGGCAACTGGGCGGTGTAATTGGCGTCGCTGTCTTCGGCACGATGATCGCCCATTCGGATAAGGCCGCTTTTTCCGCTGGACTATCCACCGCGATGCTGTTTTCAGCGCTGGTCTTGGCGGTGTGCATCGCCGTAAACCTGTACGCAGCCTCCGCTCGGCGTCAATAAATGGCGGTATGGATGAGGCCCCGCCTTCTCACGCCCTGAATCAACTGCGCCATTTCTTCAACTGAATGGGATTGCACTTTGAAATACCCACTGAACTATCAATCGCTTCTCTCGCTGCTCGGCGAAGACTTTCACTTCCCCCATGAAATTCCCGGCCAACCGGTTCGGGTTTCTGACTTTGAAGGCCTGAAACTCAACAGCTTTGTCACCAGCGACCAGGTCAATCTCGCCTATTGGGAGGCCGGTGAAGGCAAACCGCTGATTTTCATCCCGGGGTGGTCAGCTAACGGTGCGCTGTACTTTCACCTCATGCACATCCTCAGCAAGCATTATCGTGTGTACGTGCTGGATGCGAGGAACCAGGGTCTGTCCGAGAAGGTCGCCTTTGGCAATCGGATTTCCCGTTATGCCATGGACGTGAAAGAGTTTGCCGATCACCTGGGTGTCTCCCAAGCCGATTACTGTGGTTGGTCGATGGGCGCGTCGATCCTGTGGGCCTGCATCGACCTGTTCGGTACACAAGGCATACGCTCGCTGAGCATCATCGACCAGGCACCATCGGTGTATTGTCACGCAGACTGGACGGAGCAGGAGCGACTGCAAGCCGGGGCGTTCACCACGTCTCCAGAGCGCATGATTGCGTCCTATGCCACTGGGGCGCCCACCAACCAACTGATCAGCGCGACTCGGGTTCTGGACCGCGCCATGGCCCTGGATTCGCCCTACTTTCACAACGTCATCAGCTTGGCACAGCGCGTCGCCAAGGATGACATGGCGTTCCTGGAATGCGTGCTGTTCGATCACGTCACTAATGATTGGCGGGATGTCATCCAAACGAAGATTGATGTGCCAACCGCCATTTTCACCGGCGAATACAGCGACTGGCTGGACAGCCAACGCTGGATGAATTCGGTGGTCGCAGGCTCCGTGCTGCATATGTACACCAAGGCCGAACAGGGCGACCACTTCCTGGCATTGAAGAACCCGGAAAAGTTTGCCAGCGACCTGCGGGGCTTCCTGGATAACTGCTGAGTCAGACGATGCCCGGCGAAATGCCCGCTATTGCTCCCATCGAGGGTGGGCAAATCGCTCGGCCAGAAAATTGATCAGCACCCGAACCTTGGTCGCCAGATGCTTGCGCGTGGGGTAGACCACGTAGATGCCCAGTTCGACCGACTGGTACTCAGGCAGAATCTCCACCAGGTCCCCCGCCCGCAAATCCTCGGCCACCATAAAGCTGGGCTGCAAGGCAATACCACCTCCCGCCAAGGCAATACTGCGGCAGGTATCGCCATTGTTGCAGCGAACAATGGAACGGGTACGCACACTTTCGCTGCCGTCAGGGCCCTGGAACTGCCATTCATTGCCGCTGGCAAAGTTGGTATAGGCAACCACCCCGTGCTGTGCCAGGTCGGCCAGGGTGCGCATCTGAGGATGGTTCGCCAAATAGCCGGGCGAGGCACACAGGCACATCCGCGTGCCCGCCAGACGACGTCCGACCAGCGAAGAGTTTTCCATGCGGGCAATGCGAACAGCCGCATCGAACCCCTCCTCCACCAGGTCAACCAGTCGGTCGTTCAAGCTGATGTCCAACTCGATATTGGGGTAGGCCTTCATGAAGTCGCCCCATAGCGGCGCCAAGTGCAGCACTCCGAAACTGACCGGTGCATTCACCCGCAACACGCCACTGGGTTCCGGCGCGGTGGACGATACGGCGTCCTCGGCCTGATCCATAAGCGCCAGGACTTCACGCGCCTGGTGGTAAAACTGGCGCCCCTCCTCCGTCAATGAAAGCCGTCGGGTCGTGCGGTGCAGAAGCCGCGCACCGAGTCGTTCTTCCAGGCCGCTCACATAGCGCGAGATGGCCGCCTTGGACATCTCTAACGGTTCGGCCGCGCCTACAAAACTGCCTTTATCGACGACGGTGCAGAAGACCTGCATCTCCAAAGCTCTGTCCATCATTGTCTCACTAAGTGGAACTGTTAATCACATTCAGCCTTATTTATCTCATTTTCACCACCTATAAACTGAGCCCATCGAAACGCACATCAGCGCAAATGAGGTCGCTATGAAAATTACAGTAGTGGGTACCGGCAACATGGGTTCGGCGTTCGCAAAACAGCTGTCCAGCGCCGGCCATATCGTTCGTATCACGGGCCGCGACATCGACAAGGCCAAAGCCCTCGCCGCTCAGTTTGACAATGTCAGCGCCTATTCGGCGGCAGAGGCACTGGGTGATAGCGACGTCGTTGTCGTTGCAACCGCCTACGAAGATGCCGCCAAAGCCCTGCAAAGCCTGGGCGATCTGACGGGCAAAGTGGTTATCGACATCACCAACCCACTGAGTGCCGACTACATGTCGCTGACCATCGGTCACGTGACAAGCGCTGGCGAAGAAATTGCCAAAGCAGTGCCTCAAGCCCATGTCGTTAAAGCGTTCAACACCCTGTTCGCCCAAGTGCTTGCCGACGGCCCAACATTCTCGGAAAACCAGCGTGGCAGCGTGTTCGTCGCCAGTGACAGTGAGCGGGCCAAGCAGACCGCGATTGCCCTGGCACACAGCCTGGGCTGGAAGACAGTGGACGCTGGTCGACTGATCAACGCCCGTTACCTGGAACCATTGGCAGGTCTGAATATCTATCTCGGCTACGGCGCCGGCCTGGGCACCTCCATCGCACCGGTCTGGCTTAACAAGTAATCACTTCGGAGCACTTCACCATGAACACTTCGTTTCCCCTGTTGTTTGTGTCTCATGGTGCTCCAATGTTTGCCATCGAGCCTGGCCTGGCGGGTCAACGTCTGGCTGAGCTCGGTCGCGAACTGCCGCGACCTGATGCCATCGTCATCCTTTCACCGCACTGGATGACTCGTGGCGAAGTCAGCGTTACGGCGAGCACCGCCCCTGAAACCATTCACGACTTCGGTGGATTTCCCGACGCCTTGTACCAGTTGCGCTACCCCGCACCGGGCGCTCCGGCCCTGGCCGCCCATATCGTGGATCTGCTGCAGAATGCGGGATGGAAGTCCCGGCTCGATCATCAACGGGGACTCGATCATGGCGCCTGGGTGCCTCTGCTGTATCTGGCTCCCGAGGCAGACATACCCGTCGTACAGGTATCGATGCCTGCCGGCCTCGATACCCACCAGGCCTGGAAATTGGGCCAAGCCCTCAAGCCACTGCGGGATATGAAGGTGCTGATCGTGGCTTCCGGAAGCCTGACCCATAACTTGTATGAGTTTCGGGGGGCGGCCACCCACGGCGCCGACTACGTGAAAGCGTTTGCAGCCTGGACAGCCCAAACCCTGCAGGCGGGCAATACCGATTTCTTGCTGGACTATAAGCAGCACGCACCTTCGGCCGAACGTGCCCACCCGACGGATGAGCATTTTTTACCGCTGCTCATCGCCCTCGGCGCGGCCGGTGAACACTACGAGACTCGAGTTCTGGAAGGGGGCGTGAGCTACGGGGTACTGGCGATGGACAGCTATCTATTTTCCTCAAACAACCCTGTTGGATTCGACTCAATTCAACCTAGCCAAGGCGTTACAGATCATGCGTGACACCTCTTTTTCCGAAGCCGCTCGCGAGCCGCAAACGGGCCTGTTTTTCCGCAAGGGTTGCAGTACATCGGCGCCCAAGGGCCGCCTGCTTCTGTTGCATGGCGTCGGTTCAAATGAAGCGAATCTCGCGTCATTGGCCGCGTCCCTGCCCGAGGAACTGGAAGTCATTCTACTCCGCGGCCCGCTGCAGGTTGGCCCACAAGGCTTCGCCTGGTACCAGGTGAACTTCACCAGCAACGGCCCCTCGTTCAATCAAGAACAGGCAGAGTCCAGCCGGCAACTGTTGCACCACTTCATCGAAGCGCTGCCCAAGTTGCCGACCGTGATCGCCGGCTTCAGCCAGGGCGGCATCATGAGCGCGAGCCTCGGGGTCACCGAGCCGGAGCTGATTGCCGGTTTCGCAATATTGAGCGGCCGGATGCTGCGCGAACTTGACCCTCGGATTGCTTCGGCCGATCGACTCAAGTCCGTCAGGGCTTTCATCGCCCATGGCCACCAGGACAATGTTCTACCCGTGGCGTGGGCGAAAGAAGCGGACGAATGGCTGAGTCGAATCGGCGTCGCCCACGAAATGCATCTCTACGACATGGCCCACGAGATCGTCGCTGAAGAACTGGCGGATTTCTCGCAATGGCTGACCAACACGCTGTCACTCTCCAAGTAAATAAAAAGGAACTGCACCATGATCGACACACGTACCGCACCATACGCTGCCTTCGTTATGCGCCTGGCACTGGGCATTATGTTTATTGCCCACGGGCTGACCAAAGTCTTTGTCTTCACCCCGGCAGGCACTGCGGGCTTCTTTGAGTCCATCGGCTTCCCGGGCTTCCTGGCCTACCCGGTCATGGCCTATGAAGTGATCGGCGGTTTGATGCTGGTGCTGGGAGTTTATTCGCGCTGGGTAGCCGCTCTGGCAGTGGTTCAGCTGTTCGTGGCCGCGACTGTCCACTTCGGCAATGGCTGGAGCTTCACCAACGCCAATGGCGGCTGGGAATACCCGATTTACCTGAGCGTCACCGCACTGGTCGTAGCCTTACTGGGCGACGGCGTCTTTGCGGCAAAGGCCTCCAACAAAGCGTAAGTCATCGCGGACTCCAAACCTGCCGACGCTGCGGAAATTTCCGGAGCATCGGCAGTTTGCGCTCGGGTCAACCGTACCGCCTCACGTCAGACGCGATGTCATAAAGCTTACAAAGGCCTTTATCTTGGGTAACGGATGACGACTCGATGGCCAGAGAATGCTGAAGGTACGGTGGTCGCGAACGTAGCGATCCAATACAGGCACCAATCGTCCGTCTGCAATGGCGTCCTCGACAAAAAAGTCAGGGAGACACGCTATTCCTTGCCCCGCCTCAGCCATTGCTAACAACGGTTCAATCGCGTTGGCGGTAGCCGATTGTCCCGGCTCAACACCGTCCTGTCCCTTTTTTGACACCAAAGGCCAAGGGTCGAGTTTACCGCTGGTGGGGTATCGGTAACGCAGGCATGAATGGCTGGACAGTTCCGATGGCCGTGAAGGAACACCCCGTAGTGAAAGATAGTGTGGAGACGCGACCAGGCGATGACTGTAGCCATTGAGCTTGCGCATCATCAGGCGCGAGTCTTCAACTTCACCTATGCGCATCACGGCATCAAAACCCTCCTCGATGACATTGACCAACCGATCGCTGAACTCCAGCTCCAACTCCACTTCCGGATACGCCTGCTGAAACGCAATCAAGTGAGGCATCAACCTCATGCCCAGTTGTGGCAAACCGAGGCGCAACTTCCCCTGGGGCTTGCCGGCAGCCTGGGTGAGCTCCCGTTTGGCAACCTCGTACTCCGCAAAAATTCGATGGCAGCGTTCCAGAAAAAGGCTGCCCTCGGACGTCAGGGTTATGGCGCGCGTGGATCGGTGAAACAGCCTTACACCAAGCTCTTCCTCCAGCCGCGCAACCGCCTTACCAATGGCCGATGAAGACACGCCGGTTCTGCGCCCAGCTTCGGTAAAGCTGCGCGTTTGCGCGGCATGCACGAACGCGCTGAGCGCTCCAAAATGATCCATGACCACCCCTGCCTATTTGAGCGTTTTATTCGCAAATGTTCGGAACTTCATCCTGTTTTTCTTTTACATCATACAACCTATAGTCACTGCCATTGTGACTTCACCCCGCTATATCGCACTGCGAAGTCACCGTCATCTGACTACACGAGAGCCCTCGAATGACTTCGATGCCTTCCACCTACGAACTTGCGCCTGAGCTTAAACAGCACCCTGGCTACGCACGCGTTTTCCAACCCGGCCATTTGACCTTCGGCTTTATCGCGCCGTTGGAAAGCTATCCTAATAGCCCAGGCCCGACTCTGCAGGATCACGCACAGCTGGCCCAGCGGGTTGACGAAGCGGGCTTTTCCGCGATTTGGCTACGGGACGTGCCGTTTTACGATCCGAACTTCGGTGACGTGGGGCAAATCCTTGATCCGCTGGTCTATGCCGGCTTCCTCGCTGCCGTGACCAAGCAGATTGCCATCGGCACCGCCGGCATCGTCCTCCCCTTGCGCGATCCATTGATCGTTGCCAAGCAGGCTGCGAGCATCGATCAGTTGCTTGGAGGACGTTTTATTCTGGGCCTGGCCACGGGTGATCGACCGGTGGAATACCCCGCCTTCGGACTCGACTTCGGCAACCGTGCCGAGCGGTTCCGTGACGCGCTGGCAATCATTCGCGCCACGACGGAAACACACTGGGCCGTGCACCCGTCGCGGTTTTATGGCCAGTTGAATGGAGAGATCGACCTCGTTCCCAAACCGGTAGGCTCACGCATGCCGACCATTATCGTTGGCCAGGCCGGCCAGTCGCTGGAGTGGATTGGAGAAAATACGGACGGCATTCTTTCCTACATCTCCAATCCGGCCCTGATTCCGCAAATCATCGAACGTTGGCGTGCCGCCTGTGGCGCCAACGTCTACAAACCCTATGGCTACGGCACCCTGTTTGACCTGGACCGTGATCCAAACCATCCCGTCCAAGCGGGCCGCGTGCTGCGTGCTGGGCGAAATGCGCTGATTGATCATTGGAAACGCCAACAGGATCAGGGCGTCGGTCACGTTGCCCTGCACTTCAAACCTCAGCGACGCCACGCCTCGGATGTCATCGACGAGCTAGGCGAATACCTCTTGCCGCACTTTCCAAGTGCGTCGTTACCCATCGAACCAGTGCCAGCGCAGGCCTACTCATGAATCGTCCACTGCATCATATGGATTTCATTTTCCAGACAACCCTGGGGACCTATCCCTTGGCAGCGCAGTGCGAGATGCTCGCCGAACTCGGCTACCAGGGGCTGACGATGTCCGCCTGGAGCAAAGACCTGAAGTCGATCGCCCGGGTTAAACCCACCTGGGGCCTGGATGTTGGCGCGGTCTACCTGATCTATCGCAAGGGCCTGGAATCGTTTGTGACCAACATATTCGAGACCATCGAGGGCTGCGACACAATCGAACTGGCCCTTCATTCCGGCGACGAAGTCACGAACTTTGACCGCCGAATGATCGAGCGCCTGCTGCCGATCTGCGAGCGCCGTGGCCTGGAGATCAGCCTGTATCCGCACGCACGCTACGGCATGCAGACGACCACCGAGGCGGTGGCGCTATGCAGAGAGTTCAACCATCCGCGCCTCAACATCGTGTTCAACGGATATCACTGGTACGCGACTGAGGAACATGCTCTGGAGCAGCGCCTTGACGCAGTTTGGCCATGGCTGAAACAAGTGAACATTGCCGGCACTCGGCGATCCCCCCTTGGATGGGGCGGCCTGGCAACCATCGAACCGCTTGATGAGGGTGAAATGGACAACTTCGTGCTGTTGGGCGCCCTGGAGCGTCGGGGCTTTGCCGGACGTTTTGGCGTCCTCGGCTGGGAAAGCATGGGCGGCGACGTTTACGGCAACTTGCGCCGCTCGGTCACTGCGTTCCGTTCCATGGAGCAACGGTTGATCGCCCACCCTGAATGGGCCGTCCTGACGGACTTGCCTCACTGAGCCAGGAGATAAATCATGGCTCATCGCATCCATGCACTCGATTCCTTCTTCTACTCGTCGATGGGCGTATACGCCTTTCAGACACAGTGCGAAATGTTGGCCGAGCTCGGCTACGACGGCATGACTGTCGCCGCCTGGGGTGGCACACCCCTGACCGACCTCAGGCTGCTGCCCAGCGTCAGGGAAAAACATGGTCTGCACATCGAGGGGCTTTACCTGGTGTTGCATGAAGGGCGCAACGACGCCCTGATACGGCGCATCGTCGAGACCGTCGAGGGTGTAGAGCTTATCGAGTTGGCGATACAGACCTCAGTCAATGACAGTCAAGCCATTCTGCGGTTTATCGAGTCGCTGTTGCCGATTGCCGAACGACGCGGATTACGGATTGCGCTGTATCCACATCTACACCATGTCACCCAGACCACCGCGCAGGTGGTGCAGATTTGCGAGCACTTTGCTCACCCTCGCCTGGGGGCCTCGTTCAATGGCTATCACTGGTACGCGAGCCAGGAAGGCGAACTTGAACAGCGCCTCGCTGCGATGAAACCCTGGCTCATGCAAGTGGTGACTTCTGGCAGCGCACTTTCGCAACTCGGCTGGGGCGGTGCGGCCACCATGGAGCCGGTCGACCGCGGAGAGCTCGACAATTTTGCTTTGATCGCAGCGCTGAACCGCGTCGGTTACACGGGCAGTATTGGCGTACTTGGCTGGGATTATGGTGGTGATATCTACCTCAAACTCCAGCGATGCCTGGCAACGCTTCGCGATATCGATCGACGCCTGGAACGTTATCCGCACTGGTCGGACTTCCCATTGAAGTAACGCATCGCTGCCTCACGAACCTAATTTGAAAAATGGAGCCTGTGATGACAGCCCTCTCTGTACTTGACCTCATGATGATCGGCGAAGAAAAAACCTTCGCCCACACGCTAGAAGACGCAGTCTCTCTGGCGCGAAACGTGGAAGCTCACGGCTACAAGCGCTACTGGATCGCCGAGCACCACGACCTGCCAGGGATCGCATCTTCGGCTACAACCCTGCTCATTCAGCATCTGGCTGCGGCAACGAGCACCCTGCGAGTGGGCTCTGGCGGCATCATGATCCCCAACCACTCACCTCTGTTGGTGGCGGAGCAGTTCGGGACATTGGACACCTTGTTTCCAGGCCGCATCGATTTAGGCATTGGCAGAGCACCTGGATCCGCTGGACCGGCTATCCGCGCCATACGCGGCGATGCCTCCGAGCGAGACTTCACGCAAGACATCCAACAATTGACCGACTATCTAGCGGACGATGGAAATCAGCCGGTTCGCGCGATCCCTGGAAAACATGACGTTCCACTATGGCTATTGGGTTCAAGCATGAACAGTGCTGATCTCGCCGCGAAACTGGGGCTGCCCTACGCATTCGCTTCACATTTCGCACCTCGATTTTTGATGGAAGCCATTACGCATTACCGCGCCACATTCCGGCCGTCAGCAGTGCTGGAGAGTCCTTATGTCATCGCAGGCGCAAATGTTTTTGCTGCCCCGACTCGAGCCGAAGCCGACTACCTGGCGAGCTCACACCGTCAGTGGGTCAGCAACTTGTACACGGGCAAAGCAGGCGCTCTGCCGCGTCCGGAAGAGGGCTTTATGGAACGGCTGTCCAACTATGATCGGCAGAATTTGGCTGAAGCCATGTCGTGCACTGCAATTGGCAACAAAGACGATATAGGACGTTGGCTGCGCCAGTTCATCGCGACCACGGAGGTGGACGAGGTGATAATCGATGCGAGGATTTACGACCCTGACGCACGCTGCCGCTCCTATCAACTCGCCGCCGAATCCATTTCCGACCTGCTCGACTGATACCAACGGGAACGGTGTTGCTGTGGTCCCTCTTTCGCTGACCTCGACACGAGGCCAGCGAAGGCTATGAACCCGAGGTATCCGATATGCTCGATACAGATCAAAAATCGACGTCCACCTCGCCCCACTTCGACGCGACCATGCGCGCGATTGCACACCCAGTGAGACGAAAAATCCTCGAGTGGCTCAAGGCGCCGACTCTGCATTTCCCCCCGCAACCATGCGGTTTTGAGTTCGGGGTGAGCGTTGGCCAGATCACACAACGTTGCGGCCTGTCCCAATCGACAGTCTCCCAACACTTGACGGTGCTCAAAGGGGTGGCATTGGTCGATGTACACAAAACCGGCCCTTTTCATTTCTTGAAGCGTAACGAGACGGCTATTCAGCACCTCACTGGCTGCCTGAGTGATTTGCTGGAAAACAGACGCTTACCGGCCATCCACGAGGCGAAGTAGAAAGGCAGGGCAAACAGCGCCCTTTCACCATCGGTTGTTCATTAGAAACAAATTGATGGAAGTCCCCAAACAGAATGGTCGTGTTTGTTTCTTCGGCATACCAAGTTGAGGGGCGTAGTTCAGCCCAAATAATACTGATAACTGTCAGGCCTCACCTTAGCACCAGGCGCCGTCAATCAATTTGAACGATTGACGGCGCCTGACCGATTGAGCGCTATTGGCTCCCGATTAACCGGTTCCCAATCAATACACTAGTGCAGAGATTTTTTCTTTTTAAACGCATGCAACAGTGCGTCAGCCGCCACGATCGCGTCATACACCAAGTCAGGCGTCACCGTAAAAGGCATGTTGTGAATCGTGTCGTTTTTGTCGCATGCCAGTTCGGCGACCTTTCTCCACTCCGCTTCCTTAAAGCTTTTGAGCCCTAAATCCTCAAGCGTCAACGGGAGACCGACGGAGATCGCAATATCAACAACCTCTTCAATCTCCTCCATCGGTGCGGCCTCCATCACTAATTGAGTGAACAAGCCGAAAACCACCTTTTCACCATGCTGTGCTCCGTGTAGATCATGCACTATGGTCATTCCGTTATGGATCGCATGCGCCGCAGCACAGCCACCCGATTCAGCTCCGACAGCTGACATATAAATGGTGGCTTCAATGGCGTTCTCCAATGCAGCAGTGATGACTTTCTTCTCCACCGCAAAAGCCGCCTGCGCTGAATACTTCTTGATGGTTGCATAGCACGTTTGGGCAATAGCAAAACCGATCAACGTAGGCTTGAGCATTTTTCCGTCATTGCCCAGGATCAGGTTGTCGCGTTGCGCAGCAAAGCACGCTCTCGCCTCAAAATAAGTTGCCAGACCATCACCCACACCGGCCGCAAAAAACCTGGGCGGTTGTTCCGCCAAAATGCGCGTATCCGCTAAAACAACGTCCGGATTCTTTGATAAAAACAGGTAGCGATTAAACGTATCGTCGTCATTGTAAATCACTGAAATTGCGGTACAGGGCGCATCCGTCGAAGCCAATGTGGGCAGAATTAATACTGGTTTTTCCAGGAAATGTGCTGCTGCCTTGGCGGTATCCAATGTTTTTCCGCCACCGATACCGACAATATAGTCAGCCTCACGCGCGGCTTGGACATGCTTGTTGATTTCGCTGTCGGAACACTGCCCACCGAACACGGCCAACTCAGCACGCTGTTCATGCTTGAATCCTGGCATCGCTTTTTCATGAACCCGGCCCACAATAAATTGATCGCAGATCAGATAGGCATTGGCCCCATAGGCTTTACCATGCATCGATAAATCAACCAGCGCATCAGCCTGAACCAGAAACTTGGCCGGCGATGCAATGCCTTTAGTAATAGTCATCTCAATCCCTCACGTCGCATGCGCGAAAACGCTCAACACGCATAAACTTGAACGTTCTCCAGCGCTGATGACGAATCAGTTAAATACCATCCCGCCATCAATAATGACCGCCTGACCTGTCATGTAGTCAGAGTCAGGACCGGACAAGAACGAAACGCAGGCTGCCACATCCTCAGGCTGGGAAAGCCGCTTCAAGGTGATGTGTTGTGCAAACTGTTCCATCCCCCATTCAATACTCTGGTTGGCATTGTCCGCCACATCCTGGGCAACCTTGCGCATCATGGGAGTGTTTACAATGCCTGGGCAATATGCGTTCACCGTAATACCGAGATGGGCCAACTCACGGGCCGCTGTTTGCGTAATGCCCCGCACTGCGAACTTGGTCCCCCCATAAACAGCCAGGTCGGGGTTGCCGATATGACCTGCCTGAGAGGAAGCGCTGATGATTTTCCCGCCATGCCCCAGCGCTTTAAACGCCTTTACCGCGGCCTGTATGCCCCAGAGAACACCACCTACGTTGATATCGAACGTTCTCCTGTAGATCTCTGGCGTAATCGCTTCAATGGGAGCAATAGGCGCGATACCCGCATTATTAATGACCGCATGTAGATCACCCAAGCCATCCACCGCTGCCTGCACGGCCTTGAAAACATCCTCGCGATCAGCCACATCAACCTTTATGGCCAGAGCTTTACCCCCCTCTTTTTTGATTCTTTCAGCCACGTGACTGGCTGTTTCAATGTTCATATCAGCACAGGCTACGGCAAAGCCATCTGCCGCCAATCGCAACACGATGGCTTCACCGATCCCTTGACCTGCACCGGTTACAAAAGCGACTTTTCCTAAAGATTTGCTCATTTCAGTTTTCCTTCTCAATCGTGACGGAGAATTAGATAGCGACTACTGACTGCTCACGTACGTGCCTACGCTCAAAAACTCGCCTGAAGTTTCAGACCGGCAACCCAAGCGTTGTCCACCTCGTAGACACCGCCTGGATTACGCACGTACTGCACGTTCGGGCGTACGGTCAGCCAGTCGGTAACGTGTACGCCGTAGTTGAGTTCGATGTTGTATTCACTGTGCTGCACAGGGACATAGAGCGGGTCGTCGTAGTCGGTGATGCCCGTACTGTCATTGATCAGGCGCTGCCGTTTGGTCACGTCGTCGTTGACCTTCAGGCGCGCGACACCCAGCCCGATGTCATCCTTGGGCCGGGCATCAAAAGGGCCTTTGTAGACCGCACCAATGTTCTGGAAACTCTCGATGCCGCTGGTAGCCTTGTCATGAACGGTCAGGCTGGCAAAGACGCTCAGGCCGCGCGAGGCATCGCCGTGATGAGTGGTCAATTGCTGCTGGCCCATGATCCACGCACCATGCTTGCTGCTGCGTGATTTGGGGGCTTGGCCAGTCAGCGCCTGCGGAGCACCGTTGACATCGTCATATACGTCATTGGCGCTGGCACTGCTGTGGTAGTAACCCAGACGGTATTCACCCGGTAACGCTTCCTTGCCCAATGTTGGCTTCCAGACAACCTCCACCGGCACCAGCGCACCTTTAGTACCACTGCCGCTGAGTTTGAAGCCATTGCCGGTGCTGAGATTCGACGGGTTCTGCTCGTACACCCCGACCTGCAGCGCCCACTGCTCGTCGAGGTTGTAGCGAACGCGCAAGCCCCACTGGCTGACGGGGCCGCTATACCAGACATCCCCAGCCACGTTGCCGATGGGCGCACTGCAGAACGACAGGCTCTGGAAGTCGCACGGAAAACTGGCAAAGTCTTCATTGACACCCAAGCGACCCAGTTTGAGATCCAGGGCGCTGTCGAAAAACTTCTGGCGATACCACATCTGGGTCAGGCGCCAGGTTTGCCCCCTGCCCCACACTTCCTGCACCGAGCTGAGCTGCGGGGCGCGCGGGTCAGAGATGCGTTCGTTGGAAAGGTTATTGCCATTGCGCTCCGTCACCAGCAGCTGGAACTCGGCGTCGTCCCAGCCCAGCAGCTTCTGCAGGTCCAGGTGTGTGCCGAGCGCCCACTGCGCTGTATAGCGTGCGGTACGATCATGGTTGTAGCCACCGTGGACATTGGTGGCTGCTTCGCCGACGTAACCGACGATCACGTCAACGCCCTGCTCCAGCAGTTCGCTGCGTACCCCTCCCCAATCACCCGTTCCCCATTGCGATGAAGGGTCAGCGGCGGACGCAGGTACGGCGATGCACGACAGTAACCCAAGCCCCAGCGGCAGTTTCCAAGCGATGTTCATGTCGATTTTTCCTATTGTTTTTATGTTTTACGACACAGCGTTAACCGGACCGCAGGGCAATGCCCTGACGGCCATGAAGCAAACGATCAATTGAAAAGTGGACAGTGATGGATCAGCTCAGATGCCGGCCAGACACAGGTATTTGATCTCGAGGTAATCCTCAAGCCCGTACTTGGACCCTTCACGGCCGACACCCGACGCCTTGACCCCACCAAACGGCGCGGCCTCGGAACTGATGATGCCGGTGTTGACCCCGACGATGCCGTACTCCAGAGCCTCCCCCACTCGAAACACGCGACTCAGGTTGGCGGTATAGAAATACGCCGCCAGGCCGAACTCGGTGTCGTTGGCTTTGGCGATGACTTCGGCGTCATCAAAGAAGCGGAACACCGGCGCCAGGGGGCCGAAGGTTTCTTCCTTGGCGACCCGGGCGTTGTCAGGTACGTCCACCAGGATGGTGGGTTCGAAGAAATTCTCACCCTGGGCATGCGCGCCACCCCCCTGAACAACCTTGGCGCCCTTGGCCAGCGCATCCTCGATATGCTCGCGCACCTTGGCAACGGCCTTACCGTCGATCAGCGGCCCGAGGGTGACGCCGTCGGTAAAGCCATCGCCCACCTTCAGGGCACCGACCGCCGAAGCCAGTTTGTCGACGAACGCGTCGTACACCTTGTCGTGCACGTAAAGCCGGTTGGCGCACACGCAAGTCTGCCCGGCGTTACGGAATTTTGAGGCCAGCGCACCGTCCACGGCGGCATCGAGATCGGCATCCTCGAAGACGATAAACGGCGCGTTGCCACCCAGTTCCAGGGAGACCTTTTTGATGTCGTGGGCGCATTTCTCCATGATCTGGCGCCCGATCTCGGTGGACCCGGTAAAGGAAATCTTGCGCACCGCCGGGTTGCTGGTCAGCTCTTCGGCAATCTCCGCCGCTGCGCCCGTGACCACCGACAACACGCCCTTGGGAATGCCCGCCTGCTCAGCCAAATAGACCAATGCCAGTGCCGAGAACGGCGTCTGCGAGGCCGGTTTGATCACCATGGTGCAGCCAGCGGCCAAGGCCGGGCCGGCTTTGCGGGTGATCATTGCACTGGGGAAGTTCCAGGGCGTAATAGCGGCACAAACACCCACCGGTTGTTTGATCACCAACAGGCGCTTGTCGGTCGCGCCGGGGATCAGATCCCCGTAGACACGCTTGGCCTCCTCCGCGTACCACTCGATGTACGACGCACCAAAGACAATTTCGCCCAATGCCTCAGGCAAAGGCTTGCCCTGCTCCAGCGTCATGATGTGGGCCAGGTCGTGCTGGTTGTCGATGATCAGCTCGTACCAGCGGCGCAGCGCATTGGCCCGGGCCTTGGCAGAAAGCTCACGCCAGGCGGGCAACGCACGCTCGGAGGCTTCGATTGCACGGCGTGTTTCTGCCTTACCCATGCGCGGGACCTGGCCGATGGTCGTCCCGGTCGACGGGTTGACCACGGTGATCGTGGCTTCGTTGTCGGCAGCCAGCCAATCACCGTCGATAAACGCTTGATGACGCATCAGTTGGGGGTTGTTCAACTTCATTGCAGGTTCTCCGTTACGCGGCGCGACTTCGCCCCATCAACACTCACGGCCTTGAATTTGAAGCCCCGGTAGTCGTCGTTCCTGACGGCTGCCAACTGTTCGCTGAACGCGCCCAAGCCACCCATGTAGAAATAAACCTTGTTGCTCTTGCCGGGGATATTGGCGCCGAAGATCCACGAGTCGGTCTTGGCGAACAGCGTCTGGTCGGCAATGTCCTGGCAGGTCTTGCCCCATTCGTGCTCGCTTTGCGCCGACGGCTCCACGCAAGCCAGCTCGTTCTGCTCCATAAAGTCGATCAGCTCGGACACCCACTCCACTTCGGTTTCAATGGTCGGTGGAAGATTGGTAAAGGGACCGTTGGGCCCCAGGATCATGAACATATTGGGAAACTTGGCGGTGGCGACCGACAGGTAGCTCGACGGGCCGTCAGCCCAGTGATCCTTCATCGAGACGTTGTCGCGCCCGCGAATATCGATACGCTTGTAGTTGCCGTCCACGGCATCGAAACCGGTGGCGAACACCAGTACATCCAGCTCGTGTTCGACCCCGTCCGCCGTGCGAATGCCCTTGGCGGTGATTTCTTCAATCGGGTTGGCCTTGACGTCCACCAGCGACACATTGGGGCGATTGAAGGTGGCGTAGTAGCCGCTGTCGCACAACGGTCGCTTGGCGTAGAGATCGCGGGGCATCAACTTGCGTGCGGTTTCCGGGTCCTTGACGATTTCAGCGATTTTCTCGCGGACGAAGTTCTGGGCCTCGACGTTGGCTTCTTCGCTGGTGGCGATATCGTTGAAGGTCTGGAACATGTAGCGGAAACCGCCACCTCCGTCCCAGGCGCGCTGGAAGATGGCTTTTCGTTCGGCAGCGTCCACGCTCATGGTGGGGACGTCGCTCTCCGGGAAGCCGAACGCTAGCCGCGAGGAACGCACTTCCTTCCAGATGGCATCATAGTTGCGCTTGATGTCGTCGACGTATTCGCGACTGACCGGGCCGTTGCCCACCGGCACGGTGTACTGCGCGGAACGCTGGAACACCGTGAGGTGGCCGACGGTCGGCGCGATCGCGGTGATGACTTGGCAGCCCGTGGACCCGGTGCCTATCACTCCCACCCGCTTGCCTTCTAGTACCGCATCGGCCGGCCAGTTGGCGGTGTGGTACATGTGCCCCTTGAATTGGTCCAAGCCGTTGATCTTCGGCACGTTCGTCGCGGACAGCAGGCCCAGCGCAGTCACCAGGTACTTGGCGCTGTATTGATGGCCATCGTCAGCCGTCACCAGCCAGCGGCCGCTCTGCTCGTCGAACACCGCGGCGGTGATCCCGGTTTCCAACTGGATATCACGACGCAAGTCATGTCGATCTACCGCATGGTTAAGGTAGGACAGAATCTGCGGCTGGGTCAGGTAGCGCGTGGTGATATCCCACTGCTGGCAAAGCTCGCGGTCCCAGGAGAAGCAGTAGACGAACGTTTCACTGTCGGATAGCGCACCGGGGTAACGGTTCCAGAACCAAGTGCCGCCAATTCCGCCGGCTTTGTCGAAGGCGCGAACTTTCAAACCCAGTTCATCGCGCAACTTCTTGAGCATGTAAATGCCGCCGAAACCTGCGCCAATCACAATGGCGTCGTAGTGGATGATGTCGGTGCCAACAGAACGTTTGGCCAGAACTGTAGTTGTCATTGTGTTCTCCTATTTCGATCAGTTCGCTCGCCGACTTGAACAAAGTGACAGGCAAGCCGTATCCGTTTCCCTGAGCCGGGCGCCCAGGAAAAGTCATCGTCAATGTGTGCGTAGCGGGCCAAGACCGGCCCGTGGGTTTAACTAAAGCGAGAAGCCGCCGTCGACGGCGATAGCCTGGCCGGTGACATGGGGTGCGCAGGCCAGGTAAACCGCAAGTTGGCCCATGTCATCCACGGTTTGCGCTTCACCCTGAGGCAGCAGGCTGGACTGATGCCGCTCCCAGGACTGCACTTCGGATTCGCCAGGCTGGGCCCAGCGCGCGGAAAGCCCCTCGTCACCGCGCCACATGCCTGTGCCGACCACGCCCGGGCAGAGGGCATTGACGGTGATACCTTCGCGGGCAACTTCCTTGGCGAAGGCATTGGTAAAACCGATCACCGCGAACTTGGAGGCGCTGTAGTGAGAGAGATCCGGGAAGCCGACTTTGCCGGCAATTGAAGCCAGGTTGATGATGCGGCCGAAGTTATGCTCGCGCATCAGCTTGAGCTCAGCCTGACAGCACAGGAATACACCGCGCGCGTTGATATTCATGATGCGGTCCCACTCGCTGACAGCCAGTTCGTCAACCCGGCCGAGGCTTACCACGCCAGCATTGTTGACGGCCACATCAAGACGGCCAAATTGCTCCCTGACCTGCTCGATCAGGCTGGCGACGCTCTCGGGTTTGCTGACGTCAACGTGCAGGGCCACGGCCCTGCGACCCAAGGCCCGTACGAGGGCGGCAGCCTCTTCGGCGATACCCAAGTCATAATCAGCGAGCACCAGGTCTGCACCTGCCTGGGCCAGGCTCAGCGCAATGCCCTGACCAATCCCACGGCCCGCACCCGTCACCAGGGCGACCTTGCCATTCAGGGAGAAATTCACAGCGTTGAATTCGCTCATGTAGTGCCTCTGTCATTATTGTTGTTGAGATACGACCGTTCGGCGCGGCCTGCTGAGACTGACAGAGCAAGTCGAATGCCAACACCGAAATAAATGGCTGTAAAGCCCGGAATAGACGATTCGAGAGAACAATCGCAGTCCACGACACCACCGCCACAGCAAGACATAACCGCTCGTGTCTGCCGTGGGACGTTGCGAATACTGAGCGGTTATGTCTCACCGGCACCGGCTGACGGAATCAGCTTGAAGGGATCGGCCAAGCCGCCTTTAATGGCCATCAACAGAAAAATAAGATCCAACCCTCGGAGGTACCATGTCCTCTGGTTTTTCGAAGACTCATGTGGAACACGTGAGTCGCGTGTTGCGCACTGCCCAGAATGCCCCGACCCTGCCGGTGCCGAATGCCATCCTCGATTCCTGGCGCCGCTCGGCACAGCACTACAAGCTCGACCCGGGTTCGTTACAGGGCCCGAGGGTTCTGGAGGCACACCAGATCAATGAGCACCGCCAGCGTGTCGACGATTTCCTGCACCTGGCCGGTGATGAGATGTCGCGGCTGCATAGCCGCGTACGAGACGCCGACTACTGTGTGATGCTCACCGATACGCTGGGTTGCACCGTCGACTATCGGATCGAATCGACCCTGCGCGGCGAGTACCGCCGTTCCGGCATGGATGTCGGCACCTGCTGGTCGGAAAAGGAAGAAGGTACGACCGCTGTCAGCGCGGTGTTGATCGACAAACTGCCGGTCACCGTGCACAAGCATGATCATTTCCGCGCGGCGTTTATTGGCAATACCTGCTCGGCGGCGCCGATATTTTCACCCAACGGCGAGATCCTGGCGGTATTGGACGTCTCTTCAGTGCGCGCACCGGACGACCGACGCAGCCAGCATCTGATCCGGCAGATGGTTATCCAAAGTGCCATCGACCTTGAAAATGCCTACTTCATGTACAGCACCCAAGACCTGTGGGTGTTACGCGCCCATCCCCTGCCCGGATACGTCGACAGCCAGCCTCAGTGCCTGTTCGCCTGGGACCGTGATGGCCGCATCGTAGCGCTCAACCCTGCCGCGCGACGCCTGCTGTTGCAGCGCTGTGGCCGGATCCCCACACATGTCGACGAAGCCTTCGCCTCAGCGCAACTGCCTGCCGCCGGGGATGACAACATCCACTACCTGCCGACGATGGGCCTGCATGTACGCCTCAAGGTGCCGCGCCGGCCCATCAGTGCGCCCGCAGCCAGCACACTGGCGTCAGCCGTCGACCCTAAGGTCGCCCAAGCGCTGGAGCTGGCGGTGCGCGTCAAGGATCGCGGGCTGCCTGTGCTGATTCATGGTGAGACCGGAGCCGGCAAGGAGCACTTTGCTCTGCAACTGCACGCCGCCAGTAAACGCCGCGACAAGGCCTTCGTGGCGATCAACTGTGCGGCGATACCCGAGAGCTTGATTGAGAGCGAGCTGTTCGGCTATGCCGCCGGTGCCTTCACCGGCGCCTCCAGCAAAGGCATGCTCGGTCTGTTGCAGCAGGCGGACGGCGGCACCCTGTTCCTGGATGAAATCGGCGACATGCCGCTGTCCTTGCAAACGCGCCTGCTGCGGGTGTTAAGCGAGGGTGAGGTAGCGCCATTGGGTGCAGCGCGCGCGCAGTCGATCGACATCCAGATCATCTGCGCCAGCCACCGCGATATCGCCACTCTGGTTGAAACCGGGCACTTCCGCGAGGACCTGTTCTTCCGCTTGAGCGGCGCGCGCTTCGATATCCCGCCGCTGCGCGAGCGTAAGGACAAGCTGGCGCTGATCACTAAACTGCTGGAAGAAGAATGCGCACGCTCGGGGGAACGCTTGGAGTTAAGCGAAGCGGCACTGGAAATGCTGCTGAATTACAGCTGGCCCGGCAATATGCGGCAATTGCACCACGTGCTGCGCTACGCCTGTGCTATATGCAAAAGCCAGGTGATTGGGGTGGAGGATCTACCGGTGACACTGAGCGTGAGTGCACCTGCGAAAGGTTTGAACACTGTCTCTGGGAGTCCAGAGCGCCAAGCCTTGATTGATACGCTGGTGCGCAATCGCTGGAAGCCGCTGTTGGCCGCGCAGGAGCTGGGGATATCCCGTGCAACGCTGTATCGCAAGGTCAACCTGCACGGCATCAAGATGCCGGGCAAAGGCTCATACGACTGAGACTCGCCAGGCGCCGCGTACCGGCGCCTGGTTCATCCTTAAAGGGCTTGCTGAAGCGCTGGCACTGCTTCGAACAAGTCCGCCACCAGGCCGTAATCGGCCACCTGGAAGATCGGCGCTTCTTCGTCCTTGTTGATCGCAACGATCACTTTGGAGTCTTTCATGCCGGCCAGGTGCTGGATCGCGCCGGAGATACCGACGGCGATGTACAGCTGTGGAGCAACGATCTTGCCGGTCTGACCGACCTGCATATCGTTGGGTACGAAACCTGCGTCGACCGCGGCGCGGGAAGCACCGACGGCAGCGCCCAGCTTGTCAGCCAGGGCGTACAGGTGTTTGAAGTTGTCGCCGTTCTGCATGCCGCGGCCGCCGGAAACGACGATCTTGGCAGCGGTCAGTTCCGGACGATCGGACTTGGCCAGTTCTTCGCCGACGAAGCTGGAAATACCAGCATCGTGAGCAGCTGCAACGGCTTCAACAGCCGCCGAACCACCTTCAGCAGCGACCGGGTCGAAACCGGTAGCACGCACGGTGATGACTTTGACCGCAGCGTTCGACTGAACGGTTGCGATGGCGTTACCGGCGTAGATCGGGCGCTTGAAGGTATCAGCGCTTTCGACCGAGATGATCTCGGAGATCTGGTCAACGTCCAGCTGAGCGGCAACGCGCGGCAGGATGTTTTTGCCGTTGGAAGTCGCGGCAGCCAGGATGTGGCTGTAGCCCTTGCCCAACTCGGCCACCAGCGGCGCAACGTTTTCCGGCAGTTGGTGAGTGTAGGCGGCGTTATCGGCCACCAGCACTTTAGCCACGCCAGCGATTTTCGCAGCGGCTTCAGCCACGGCGCCAGCGCCCTGACCTGCAACCAGAACGTGGATGTCACCACCGATTTTAACGGCGGCAGCCACGGTGTTCAGCGTGGCCGGGGCCAGCACTTTGTTGTCGTGTTCTGCTATAACCAAGATAGTCATTTCTGGCTCCTTAACTCAAAGCACCTTCGCTTCGTTTTTCAGTTTCTCGACCAGTTCAGCCACCGACTTGACCTTGATACCCGCGCTGCGTGCAGCTGGCGCTTCGACTTTCACGGTCTTGTTGGTGGAGGCGGTGGAAACGCCCAAAGCGTCCGGAGTCAGCACTTCAAGAGGCTTCTTCTTGGCTTTCATGATGTTTGGCAGGGACGCGTAGCGCGGCTCGTTCAAACGCAGGTCGGTGGTGACGATAGCCGGCAGTTTCAGGGAAACCGTCTGCGCGCCGCCGTCGACTTCGCGAGTCACGGCAACCGTGTCGCCGCTGATTTCGACTTTGGAGGCGAACGTACCCTGACCGTAGCCGCTCAATGCCGCGAGCATCTGACCAGTCTGGTTGTTGTCGCTGTCGATGGCTTGTTTGCCAAGGATCACCAGCTGAGGCTGTTCCTTGTCGACAACAGCCTTGAGCAGCTTGGCAACGGCGAGCGACGTCAGGTCTTCAGCGGATTCGACGAGGATGGCGCGGTCGGCACCCAGAGCTAGCGCGGTGCGCAGTTGCTCTTGAGCGGTGGACGGGCCGATGGAGACGACGACGATTTCAGTCGCAACACCTTTCTCTTTCAGGCGTACGGCTTCTTCCACTGCGATTTCGCAGAACGGGTTCATCGACATCTTCACGTTGGCGAGGTCGACGCCGGAATTGTCCGCCTTGACGCGAACCTTGACGTTGTAGTCGACCACTCGTTTGATAGCTACGAGGACTTTCATGGATAACTCCATTACAAAATAGTGAACCCGGCTCACCCTCGGCGGGCCGGGCAAAGCAGATCAGCGCGCGCCCAACTGCTCAATGACACCGCTGGCCTTCAACTGCGCCAGACGCTCGTCATCCAACCCCAACTGACGTTTGAGCACTTCATCCGTATGCTCGCCGAGCATCGGCGCCGGTCGCAGGTATTCCACCGGCGTGCCGGACAGCTTGATCGGGCTCCCAACGGTCACGAAATCGGCCTTCAGCGGATGGGGAATCGTCACCAGCATATTGCGCGCCTTGACCTGAGGCTCATCCAACGCCTGTGCGATGGTGTTGATCGCCCCTATCGGCACGCCCCGGGGATGGATACGGTCGATCCACGCCTGCGCACAGCCCTCAAGGAAGTGCCGCGACAAGATCTCGATAATCGTCTCGCGATTGGCAACGCGGTCGGCGTTACGCATGAAGCGCGGGTCTTGAGACAGATGCGCCAGGCCGATAGCTTCACACAGAGCGACGAATTGCGAGTCATTGCCGCAAGCGATGATGAAGTCCTGGTCGCTGGCGCGAAACACCTGATACGGCACTATGTTGGCGTGGGCATTGCCGTAACGGCCGGGTGGTTTGCCCGAGGCTAGGTAGTTCTGGCTCTGGTTGCACAAGGTGGCGACCTGCACATCCAGCAGCGCCATATCGATGTGCTGACCCACGCCGGTCTTTTCCCGGCTGAGCAACGCCGCCTGGATCGCGACCGTGGAATAAAGCCCGGTCATCAGATCGGAAAACGCCACGCCGACCTTTTGCGGCCCGCCACCGGGCAGGTCATCGCGCTCGCCGGTGATGCTCATCAGCCCGCCGATGCCCTGCACGATAAAGTCGTAGCCCGGCTCAGCAGCGCGCGGGCCGGTCTGCCCAAAGCCGGTGACGGAGCAGTACACCAGTCGCGGGTTCAGTTGCGCCAGCGAGGCGTAATCCAACCCATACTTGGCCAGGGAGCCGGCCTTGTAGTTTTCGATCAGCACATCGCAATCGGTCGCCAACGCACGCACCAGTTCCTGCCCTTCCGGGCTGGCCAGGTTCAGTGCCACCGATAACTTGCCGCGATTGGTCGACTGATAATAAGAGGCCTCGGAGGTCAACTCATCGCTCTGGCCCTTCATCCAGGGCGGGCCCCAGCCACGAGTGTCGTCGCCCGCGCCCGGCCGTTCGACCTTGATCACTTCGGCGCCCAGGTCGGCCAGTGTTTGCCCGCACCAGGGGCCGGCAAGCACACGGCTCAAGTCGAGCACGCGGTATCCAGTCAAAGCACCCATGTCATTTCACCTTTGCTTGAGCGTTTACACACGCTCGATAACCATCGCCAGCCCTTGGCCGACACCGATACACAGACTGACCACGGCGTAACGTTTGCCGCATTCCCGCAATGCTCGTGCGGTGCTCAGCGCCAAGCGAGCACCCGAGGCACCCAGCGGGTGGCCGACCGCGATCGCTCCGCCGTTGGGGTTGACCCGAGGGTCGTCTAACGCCAGGCCAAGCCCCTTGAGGCAGCCCAGTACCTGGCTGGCAAACGCTTCGTTGATTTCGATGATATCCATGTCCGCCAGCGTCAGCCCGGCGCGGGCCAGGGCCTTGTTGATCGCCTCCACCGGGCCGACACCCATGATGCGCGGAGCCACACCCGCAGCGGCACTCGACAGGATACGCACCATAGGCACCAACCCGTGGCGCTCACCCGCATCAGCCGTACCGATCAGCAGTGCTGCGGCCCCATCGTTGACACCTGACGCATTGCCGGCGGTGACCACGCCCCCTTCGTGCAAGGGGCGCAGACGAGTAAGTGCGGCAAGGTCAGATTGCGGGCGGGGGTGTTCGTCTTGCTCCACCAGATGGGGCGGCGTCCTGCGGCCGGTGGGCACGCTGACGCCGAGCAGTTCTTCGTTGAAGAAACCACGTGTGCGCGCGGCTTCGTAATTGGCTTGGGAGCGTGCGGCGAACACATCGGCCTGGGCCCGCTCGATGCCGTACTCCTGGGCCACGTTGTCGCCGGTCTGAGGCATGCTGTCATTGCCGAACTCGGCAACAATCCTGGGGTTGGGAAAGCGTGCGCCGATGGTGCTGTCGTACATCGTAAAGTCGCGGCTGTAGGCCGTTTCGGCTTTGGCCATGACGAAGGGCGCGCGCGACATGCTCTCCACTCCGCCGGCAACAAACAGTTCACCTTCCTTACAGGTCACCGCGCGTGCGGCATCGATTACCGCGGCCAGCCCGCTGGCACACAACCGATTGACCGTCTGCCCCGGAACCGTCACCGGCAAACCGGCGAGCAGTGCGACGTGGCGCGCGATATTACGGCTGTCTTCGCCGGCCTGATTGGTATTGCCGAGAATCACATCCTCAATGGCGTCACCAGGGATGGCATGTCGCGCAAGCAGTTCTCGAATCACATGAGCAGCAAGATCATCGGGTCGAACGGGTGCGAGTGCACCGCCGTGGCGACCGAAAGGAGTACGTAATCCTGCGAAGATGTAGGCGTCGAGCATGGAAGTATCCTGAGGATAGAAAGGTCAGGTTAGTGTCGGTTCGGCGTGGCACAGCGATAGGCCGATGGTCGCGCGTCGACGCAGCCAAGGGCCCGGCCGGTAACGCGGATCCCCCGTCAATTCGCTCATGCGCTCAAGGATGGTCAGCAGGCGTTTGCTGCCGACACTGTCGCCCCAGGCCAACGGTCCCTGCGGATACCCCAGCCCCCGACGCACACCCTCATCGAGGTCTTCGACGCTGGCGATGCGCTGCTGGACGATATCGCCGGCCAGGTTGACGATCATGGCGAGTACGCGCTGGGCGACGAAGCCGACACTGTCGTTGATCACGCTGACCCCCACACCGTCGCGAGCGAGCAATGCATGTGCGGCATTGCGCATGTCGACCCGGGTTGCCGGGTTCACCATCAGCGTGCGGTAGCGAGCGCAGTCGAGCAGCGGGTCGATGCATACCGTGCGCGCCGGGTCGGTGGCGAAGCGTTCCGCAGCGCTGGTGGCATCCAGGCCATAGGGTGCCAGCAAGCAGAGTGCTTCGCTGGATGGCGTGGCGCCCTGCTCCACTTGCGCGCCCAACTGCTCCAGCAAAGCAATCAGGTTGAAACGATCAACCTCGTTCTCAGTACCCAGCCAAACCGGCGGTAGCGCGTCCACAACCGGCACTGCCTGCGCCTGGGGCGCATCAATCATTTGGCCATTGGCGTATCGGTAAAAGCCACGCCCGACCTTGCGACCGACGTACCCTGCCTCAAGCATCTGCCGAGTCAACGCTGCCGGGCGATATCGAGGCTCTTGGTAAAACTGGTTGTAGATCGACTCGATCACCGGGTGCGAGACATCCAGGGCAGTAAGGTCGAACAGCTCCAGCGGCCCCATGCGAAAGCCAAGACCTTCGCGCAGGATACGGTCGATTTCGGCGGGCTCAGTCACACCTTCCTTGAGGATTTGCAGCGCCTCGGTGCTGTAGGCTCGTCCCGCATGGTTGATGATGAAACCTGGCGTGTCCTTGGCTCGAATACCACGATGGCCCATGCGCGATGCCAACGCCTGCAAGCGATCACCCACTTGCGGATCACTGGCAAGACCGTCGATGACTTCCACGACTTTCATCAATGGCACCGGATTGAAGAAATGGAACCCCGCGACTCGCTCAGGACGCCGACATTCCCGGGCGATGCTAGTCACAGACAGCGACGAGGTATTGGTTGCCAGAATGCAATCGTCACCAACCACCGCTTCAAGCTGTGCGAGCAAAGCCTGCTTGGCATCGAGGCGCTCAATAATGGCTTCGATGACCAGGTCGACGTCCTTGAGTTCGGTCAGCGCAGTCGCTACCCGCAGGCGATCGAGTATGGTCTGTGCGTCTGCACCGAGGATCTTGCCCTTGCTCACCAGCTTGTCCAGCGTCTGTTCAAGGTTATCGCGAGCGGTCCGGGCAGCGCCTTCGCGGTTATCAAACAGCAGGACCTGAATACCGGCCTGGGCGGCAATCTGGGCTATGCCGGTGCCCATGATGCCAGCCCCCACAACCGCCATATGATTGATCTCGCGTGTCATGAATCATTCTCCCGAGAAGGTGGCTTTGCGTTTTTCAAGGAAGGCACTGGCACCCTCTTTCTGATCCCTGGAATCGAACAGCAGCTGAAACGCCTTGCGCTCCAACGCCAGGGCGCTATCCAGTGGCAAGTCGGCACCGAGCAACATCACTTCCTTGATCTGCGCGACAGCCAGCGGTGGCAAGGCGGCTATTTGAGCAGCCAGCTCAAGGGCTCGCGGCACCGTGCGCTCGTCACTCACCACCTCGCTGACCATGCCCATGGCCAGCGCTTCGGGGGCCGGGACCAGACAGCCTGTCAGTGCGATACGCATCGCCTGGAATTTGCCGACGGCGCGAATCAACCGTTGGGTGCCACCGGCGCCCGGCATCAGGCCAAGCTTGACCTCAGGCTGCCCGAAGCGTGCCGATTGCCCTGCAACGATGATGTCGCAGTGCATCGCCAATTCGCAGCCGCCTCCCAGGGCGAAACCATTTACCGCTGCGATCACAGGTTTAGGGCAACGAGCGATGGCCTCCCACAAGTACTCTGTGTGGCGACGATACATTTCAATGGGGCTGGCTTCGGCGAACTCGCGGATGTCGGCACCGGCGACAAAGCACTGTTCACCACCGGTGAGGACGATCGCACGCACCCGTTCATTGCCAGCCAGAGAGCGAAAGATGTCTGCCAACTGTTCGCGCACTGCGCCGTTGAGCGCGTTCTTGACCTCAGGACGCTGGATCCGTACGACGGCGACGGCGTCATCGCGGATTTGCAGATCCACTACAGCTTTAAGCTGGGAGTCCATACCTACCTCTTATTTTTGTTTCGCTATACGAAACTGAATACCGTAATTACGATCAATCATAGATACGCTTTTAAATTTCTGTAAACAGGAAAACCAATAAATCTAATTTATCCATTAATTTACAATGAGTTACTAAGAATAAATAAATAGATTGGTTTTTTTTTGAGCCCCTAATACAATTTCGCCAGACGAAACTGTATTTTATTTTCTTGCATTTCTCGAAAGTGAGGTTCTACCATGGGTCGCAACAAGGCAGATCACCCGGCCGCCGACAAAACGAAAGGAGCGGATGAAATCGGCTTGCTGAAGATGGGTATGCTCGACCCCGCCAGCGCGCTGAGCGAAGACGAAAGCAGTGGCCAGTTCGTAACGGCGTTGGCACGCGGTCTTGAGCTGATGAGGTGTTTCACGCCACGCGACAACGTGCTCGGCAATCAGGACCTGGCGCGAATGACCGGGCTGCCCAAACCGACCGTGACGCGTCTGACCAATACGTTGATGCGCCTGGGCTGCCTCAAGCGTGAAGTGCATTCAGGCAAGTATCAGTTGGACGTAGGTGTGTTGGGTTTCGGTTACGCCATGTTGTCGAATCTGGCGATTCGCACGGTGGCTCACCCCTTGATGGAGGAATTGGCCAATCACGCCCAGGCGGCCGTCGCCATGGCCGCCCGCGATCGTCTTCAGATGGTTTACCTGGATGTGGTTCAGGGCCAGGGCAACATGACCATGCGTCGGCAGATCGGCAGTTACTTGCCGTTGGCGCAGAGTTCGGTGGGCCGGGCGTGCCTTGCTGCGATGCCGGAAACCGAGCGGGAGTTTCTGCTCGATCACATTCGCCAGCGCGAATCGGAGCAATGGCCAGCCATCCGCAAGGGACTGGACAAAGCGTTCAGGGATTTCGCCGACTACGGCTTCTGCCTGTCGATCGGTGAGTGGCATCGCGACGTCAACTCCGTTGCAGTGCCATTGCTGCACCCGCAGTACGGGTTACTGACCTTCAACTGCGGTGGACCGAGCTTTCAGCTACCCCGTGAACAGCTCGTGGACGATATCGGGCCTCGCCTGATCAACATGGTCAATAACATTGGCGCCGCTGCTCGCTGACGCAACGGAGTAACGGCGCCCTAAAAAAAACGGCTCGCTTGCGAGCCTTAGGAGCGCACATGATCCGTGATACCGAAACCCTGCAGATTCTGTTGGATTCCCTTCGTCAGTTCGTCAGCGAAGTGCTGATTCCTCGTGAAAACGAGGTGGCTGACACAGACGCCATCCCTCAGGACATCGTCGAGCAGATGCGGGAAATGGGCCTGTTTGGCCTGACGCTTCCGGAAGAGTTTGGCGGTTTGGGCGTCACGATGGAGGAAGAGGTGAATATCGCCTTCGAGCTGGGTCGCACTTCACCGGCCTTTCGCTCCTACATCGGTACCAACAACGGGATCGGCTCCATCGGCATCCTCCTGGACGGCACTGAAGAACAGAAGCATCACTACCTGCCCAAGCTGGCCAGCGGCGAGCTACTCAGTTCTTTCTGCTTGACTGAGCCAGACGCTGGCTCAGACGCCGCCTCGCTCAAAACCCACGCCGTGCGCGACGGCGACAGCTACATTCTCAATGGCACCAAGCGCTTCATCACCAATGCCCCGCACGCCGGGATCTATACGGTGATGGCGCGAACCAATCCCGAGATCAAAGGCGCCGCCGGCATCAGCGCGTTTATTGTCGAGCGCGGCACACCCGGTGTTTCACTGGGCAAACCCGACCACAAAATGGGCCACAAGGGTGCTCACACCTGCGACGTCATATTCGAGAATGCGCGGGTCCCGGCCAGTCAACTGATCGGCGGTGTCGAAGGTGTAGGCTTCAAGACCGCGATGAAAGTACTCGACAAGGGTCGCCTGCATATTGCGGCTTTGAGTGTCGGCGCCGCTGAGCGGATGCTCGACGATGCCTTGCGCTACGCAATGGAGCGCAAACAGTTCGGCAAACCGATCGCCGAGTTCCAACTGATCCAGGCCATGCTCGCTGACAGCAAGGCTGAAATCTATGCAAGTCGCTGCATGGTGCTGGATGCCGCACGCAAGCGTGACGACGGACGCAACGTCAGCACTGAAGCCTCCTGCGCCAAGATGTTCTCCACTGAAATGTGCGGACGGGTCGCCGACCGCTGCGTGCAGGTTCATGGTGGTGCCGGTTATGTGAGCGAATACGCCATCGAGCGCTTCTATCGGGATGTTCGCCTGTTCCGCATTTACGAAGGCACTACCCAGATCCAGCAGATAGTCATCGCCCGAAACATGATCCGCGACGCTCAAAGCTGAGGCCACGGGCTTTCAATTTCCGGTTCAAGTGCCCTCCCCCAATAAATACAAAAAAGGTAACACCATGGACGCTGCAGCTCAGGCGAGTGTGACTACGCACGCCAAAACCAGTACCTGGGTGCTGGTATTCATCTTCTGCTTTCTTGGATTATTGATCGACGGTGCCGATCTGATGCTGCTTTCCTACAGCCTCAGCAGCCTGAAGGCCGAGTTCGGCCTGAGCAACGTAGAAGCCGGCAGTCTGGGTAGCTTCACCCTGGCCGGGATGGCCATTGGTGGTATCTACGGTGGCTGGGCCTGTGATCGTTTCGGTCGGGTGAAAACCGTGGTCTGGAGTATCGTACTGTTTTCCGTCGGCACCGCTGTGCTAGGCATGACGCATAGCTATTGGCAGTTCGCGATCACCCGATTCGTGGCATCACTCGGGATCGGCGCACTGTACGTGGCTTGCAATACGTTGATGTCCGAATACGTACCCACCCGCTACCGAACTACGGTACTCGGCACACTGCAAGCAGGCTGGTCAGTGGGATACATCGTGGCGACGCTGCTGGCTGGTTGGATACTGCCGAGCCATGGCTGGCGCTGGCTTTTCTACATCGCGATTATCCCGGTGATCCTGGCCGTGGTGATGCAACGTTTCGTGCCGGAGCCACAAGCCTGGATCAACGCTCAGGCCGAGCGCGCCAAGAAAAAAATCACGGACGTCCAAAAGCCATTCTCCGAAAAGCGCGAAAGCATGTACAAGCTGATCTTCAGTGATCCGCAAGCTAGCCGGATGTTTATCTTCTGGGCTCTGACTGCCGGCTTTCTACAGTTCGGTTACTACGGCGTGAACAACTGGATGCCGACGTACCTGGAAAGTGAACTGGGCATGAATCTCAAATCCATGACCGGCTATATGGTTGGCACCTACACGGCCATGATCCTCGGCAAAATTCTTGCTGGCCTCGCGGCTGATCGTATAGGGCGTCGTACCGTGTTCGCCTTTGGCGCGTTGGGGACCGCGGTATTCCTGCCGGTGATCGTGCTGTTCCAAAGCCAGGAAAACATACTCTGGATGCTGGTGGTGTTCGGCTTTTTGTACGGTATTCCTTACGGTGTGAACGCCACGTACATGACCGAAAGCTTCGAGGCTAAATTTCGCGGATCCGCCGTAGGCGGTGCCTACAATATCGGGCGTCTGGGTGCAGCGGTTGCTCCGGCCGCTATCGGGTTCCTTGCCTCTCATGGCTCGATCGGTGTGGGTTTTCTGGTCATGGGCGCGGCTTACTTCATCTGTGGTGTGATTCCGGCGCTGTTTATCAGGGACAAGCAGTTCGATCCGCAGAAACAATAGAATCGGTAACTCAGCAATTCAGCAGCAGTCTGTCGGAGCTCCTTATCCAACTGACCGCTGCTATTGAACATGCTCAAGAAACGTCAACTTTTTGTTCAAATCTGTTTGAACCGTCATATTCCCCGCAACAAACTTCGACCATTTAGCCCGGATCTTTCTGGCATTTTCGAAAACTATCTTTCCAGCGCGCTTTGGCTAGGGTGAAAAAATACGCCTTGAGGAAGCCTGTCGCGACCGACAGCATCAGCCAAAAGCAATGGATGGACTCCTCCTCACATCGGCATCTTGAGTGCCAGACTGAAGGTGCGAACCACAGTCAACAGTGAGAAGGAGTCCACACATGAAGCTTATGCGCATTGGGGTCGACTTGGCCAAGAACGTGTTTCAGATTCACGGCGTGGATCGTCATGAGCAACCAGTCTGGCGGCAACGTTTACCTCGTGACCGCTGGCTTCAAACGGTGCTGGAGAAGATCGAGCCCGGCTGTGAGATCGGCATGGAAAGTTGTGGCGGTGCGCACCATTGGGCGCGGCAGCTACAGGCACGCGGATTTCGGGTGAGGTTGATCGCGCCTCAGTTCGTCAAACCGTACGTCAAGAGCAACAAGAACGATGCCAACGATGCCGAGGCGATCTGTGAGGCAATGAGCCGCCCCAGCATGCGCTTCGTCGCCGTCAAGACCATCGAACAACAGGATATCCAGGCGACGCATCGCATCCGGGCCGGCTTAATCGAACGGCGGACGGCCAAAGCCAATCAGATTCGTGGGCTGGTCGCCGAGTACGGTCTCATTGCACCGAAGGAATTACTGATGCTGCGTCGCGCAATACCGTGCTGGCTAGAAGATGCGGATAACGGTTTGACGGCACGCTTTCGTCGTCTGCTGGATGGCTTGTGGGACGACCTGCGTGCGCTGGATGAGCGTGTAGGCGAACTCGATAGCGAGATATCTGCGATCGCGGCAAGTGAGCCAATGGCCGTCCGTTTGCAACAGCTACGCGGGGTCGGCCCAATGAGTGCCACCGCGCTCGTCGTCGTTCTCGGTGATGCCCGTCAGTTTGCCAATGGCCGACAGTTTGCCGCCTCGCTGGGACTGACACCGAGGCAACACAGTTCTGGTGGTAAGGATCGATTGCTCGGTATCAGCAAGCGCGGTGATGCGTATCTGCGAACATTGATGGTGCATGGCGCGCGCTCGGCGCTACGCACAGCCAAATCCAAAGAGGATCGACTCAGCCAGTGGGCCGTTCGTTTAGCCGAGCGATCGCATCCCAATGTGGCCGCTATTGCGCTGGCCAACAAAACTGCACGCATGGCTTGGGCGATGCTGCGTCACGGCACTGATTACCAACCGAATCAGGCAGCGGCCTGATCTATTTACCCGACGTGTTCTACGAGAGAAACAACTCTTAACCACGATTGCGAAGCAACCTGAACGATGGCAAACCGGTCGAACCGGCGTCGGCAAAACCATCGAATGTCCAAGTGCGAAAAGCACGAAAAAGCGATCGGGAGCCGGCGCGCGAATAGCCCATCATGGCCCTGCATCGAAACGATGCCGTATTAAGAGGCCGAATATACGTGTGCAGTCGGCACGGGCGCCAAAGCAACGGGGCTTGCAATGAGTAAGAGTCCATATACGGACGTTCGGAGCCAGTCCCCTTCCGCCAAAAGCGGTCACTCACAAATGATCAATGTCTGTCATTCAGTTTTATCTGCGTAACCTGCGGCACACCAGGCTTCGCAACGAAACTTGATAGAGAGAACGTCATCGCTATCCCAGCAGTGCGTGCTTGAGCACCGAGTCCGTCGTGGTCTGATAGTGACTGGACAGCAATTCGCAAGCCTTGTCGATGTCTTTGGCCAGCGCAGCATCCATCAACTGGCGGTGTTCGTTGGGCACATCACGTGCGCTGCTGTCGGCATAGTGCATCGACAAAAAACGATAGCGCGCTGTCTGGTCTCGCAGTGATGAGCACAGCCGCAGTAATGTCGGTGAATTGCAGCTGGAGATAAGCGCCTGATGGAATATTTCGTGAGCGTTTTCCCACTCGGGTTTTAGCAGCCGCTCTGGGCCTTCGACAATGGTCAGACGGTCTAGGCGATGGTGAGCGGCAAGAACACGACTCTCCCACTCCACATCACCCTGACGAATCGAATCAGCAAGCGCCTTGCATTCAATGTGCAATCGCGCAGCGGTGATGTCGGCAATTTCTGCTGCAGAGATACGGCCGACACTGAAACCTTTCTGATCGGCTGCTGATACGAAGCCACTGCTGGCCAGGCGCGACAATGCTTCACGCAGCGGAATCACGCCAACGTCGTAGGAGTCGGCCAGCTCCTTTAGGCGCAGACGACTGCCTGGAGCCAATTGGCCATTGATTATGTCCTGGCGAATCCGGGCTTCCAGCTGCGAAGCCATGGTGCGCTTTTCGGTGGGCTCGGCCGATTGCCAGTTGATCAAAGGGGAATTCAAGGTCGACTCCATTTTTCGCTTGTCTGCGCGAATCATACACAGAATGAATAATTTCTCACATTATCTTAAATATATATTTTTTTGTTGACGGTATATTTTTTTGGCTCTAGCTTTGTAAACACGCAGTCGGTACTGCCCTTCACCACCGGCGCCCATCAAATCAACAAGAGAAACCTGCCATGCGCTACGTCCGCTTCCTCAATCAAGGTCAACCTGTCCTGGGTGTCGTTACTGCCGACGGCGTACGCGTACTAGGAACCGAAACGCTTGAGTCGTTGTTGGCGCGAGGTGTCGATCTGACCACTCATGCCCAAGGTGCCAATGGCGCTATCGTCGAAATCGCCGAAGACGCTTACCTGCCATTGATGGAGCGTCCGACCAAAATCGTTTGCGTGGGCCTGAACTACGCCGATCACACCAAAGAGTCCCCTTACGCTCAACCGACCTACCCCACCCTGTTCCCTCGCTGGAACTCCAGCCTGACAGCCCATAACAAACCGCTGATTCGTCCGCGCATCTCCGACACCCTCGACTACGAAGGTGAAATGGCTGTGGTTCTGAAAAGCGGCGGCCGTCATATCCGCAAGGAAGACGCACTCGATCACGTCGCCGGTTATGCGCTGTTCAACGAAGGCTCGGTACGCGATTACCAATTCATCTCGCCGCAGTGGACCGTTGGCAAAAACTTCGATGACACGGGTGCATTCGGGCCGGTGCTAGTGACTGCCGATGAGTTGCCAGCGGGTGGCAAAGGCTTGTTGCTTGAGACACGCGTCAACGGCAAGGTTGTACAATCGGCCAACACCAAAGACATGCTATTCGACGTCGCCACCATCATCTCTACGCTGAGTGAAGCGGTCACTCTCGAAGCAGGCGACGTGATTGTCAGCGGCACCCCGGCTGGCGTTGGTTTTGGCATGAATCCCAAGGTTTATCTGAAAGCAGGCGATGTGGTCGAAGTATCGATCGAGGGCATTGGCAAATTGGTCAACCCTGTCGTCGACGAAGTCTGATCATAGACGCAGCTTCAAACTCGGCGCAGGGCCGACCTCGCCCTGCGCCCCACAACAAGAATAATTAAATGGAGGCAATCATGAGCGTGTCCCATGGTGTGCATTCAATCGATCATTACGCGCTGAACGTCCCCTCTCTGGACGAAGCCTGCCAGTTCTTCGGAAGCTTCGGCCTCGACGTTCTCCGTGAACAGAACCAGCTTCTCTTGCGAGCAGCTGACGGCCATGTCTGGGCAAAAATTTTCCCTGCGGCCTCCAAGTCCCTCGCCTATCTGAGTTTCAACTGCTACGAGCAGGATTACGCAGGTTTGCGCCAGCAGATCGAAACAGCGGGCGGGCTGATCGAAGATCGTCCCGAAGCCGGAATCTGGTTTCGCGACCCGGACGGCAACCTGTTGCACGTGAAGATCGGCGAAAAAACCATGCCCGATCAAAAGTCCGACCACCACAACAGCATCACCCCGTCCAACAGCCGCGGCGCTACGACCCGCGACGCCATGGCGCAGGTCCGCCCTCGCCGCTTGTCCCACGTCCTGTTGTTTACCCCCGATGTGCTGGGTGCGCTGCACTTTTACCAACAGGCCCTGGGCTTGAAGCTCTCCGACAAGTCGATGGACATTATTGCCTTCAGTCACGCCGCCCACGGTTGCGACCATCATCTGGTGGCATTCGCAAAAAGCAGTGCCAAGGGCTGGCACCACGCGGCGTGGGAAGTCGACAGCATTGACGAAGTTGGCGCGGGCGCTTCGCAAATGGCAGCGGCGGGACACGTGAAAGGCTGGGGCACGGGCCGTCATTGCCTGGGTTCTAACTACTTTCATTACGTGCAGGATCCGTGGGGCTCGTTTTGCGAATACTCGGCAGACATGGACTACATCTCCGAAGGCAGCGAATGGCCTGCCGGCGACTACCCCCCGGAAAACTCACTGTACCTGTGGGGCCCGGACGTGCCGGACAACTTCATTTTCAACACTGAAGCGGATACCCCGGCGCCTGCCTGAGTCGCCTGCCGCTTATTGTTTAAAAAAACTGGAATTCCTGCATTGCGCAAGCCTCCCTGGTTCGCGCAACAGGCCCGGCCATGTCCGGAAATCATCGCGAAGTACACGAGGCACAGATCATGAACCAGCACACTACAGTCGATGTCGCCATTGCCGGTTACGGCCCCGTGGGCCAGACCCTGGCCATTCTATTGGGCCAAATGGGTTATTCAGTCGCCGTCTTCGAACGCTGGCCAGCGCTTTACCCGCTCCCACGGGCAGTATTTTACGATCATGAGATTCGCCGCATTTTCCTCTCCATGGGCCTTGGCGAAGAACTGGCGAAAATCTCCCAGCCGTCGGCACGCTACCAGTGGTTCAACGCTGACTGGAAAGTCCTGGTAGAGATCGATTGGTCGGCTGAATCCATCAGTGACGGGCCGTTCGGCTACTTGTTCAATCAGCCATCGCTGGAAGCCGCCCTTGATCGCAAAGCCAAAAGCATCGGCAACGTGCAGGTCCACCAGGGCTGGGAGGCGACTGCGCTCAAACAGGACGCCGATGGCTGCGACATGGTCCTCAATCGGGTCATTCGCGAAGACGGTAAGTTTTCACTCGGTGAAGAGCAGCAAAGTGTACGGGCTCGTTATGTGATCGGTGCCGACGGCGCCAACAGCTTCGTGCGCCAGTCGCTGGGAATTGAATGGCAGGATCTGGGCTTCCAGGAAGACTGGCTGGTGGTCGATTTGCAACCCAAACCCGGCGTGCAACTGGATGTACCGGACATCGGCCAATGGTGCAACCCCGAACGACCGACCACCATGGTCCCTGGCGGCCCTGGTTATCGCCGTTGGGAGTTCATGCGCCTGCCCCATGAAACTATCGAAGACCTGCAAAATACCGACAAGGTCTGGTCGCTGCTGTCGCGTTGGGTGACGCCGGACACCGCTGACCTGGTGCGTCACGCGGTCTATCAGTTCCGCTCGCGCATTGCCTCGAACTGGCACAGCGGTCGGGTGATGCTGGCTGGCGACGCGGCCCACGTAATGCCACCGTTCATGGGTCAAGGCATGTGCTCAGGTATCCGGGATGCCTGGAACCTGTCCTGGCGTCTCGATTTACTGTTGCGCGGTTTGGCTAACGACACCCTGCTGGATAGCTACACACTTGAGCGCAAACCGCAGATCCGTGCCGTGATTGAAGCATCCATGGCAATGGGTAAAGTCGTTTGCGTATCGGACCCAGTGAAGGCCGCCGAGCGTGATGCAGCCTATTTGAGCGGCAACGTTGCACCACTGCCGCCGTTCCCGGGTTTAACCGATGGTCTATTGCAGAAGGATGGCCAATTGCGCGGCATTCTTGGGGTACACGGCTCGATCGAAATCGGTGGCAAGGTCAGCCGCTATGACGAAGTTATTGGACGCGGTTTCCACCTGCTTGTCCGAGGAGACCAGGATCCCCTGGCATCGCTCTCGCCTGAGCAGCAGGGCTTCATCCATGACTATGACCTGAAAGTCGTTCGACTCGCAGAAACGGCTGATAACAGTAAAGGCATCTATCGCGACGTCTCTGGAAAATACCTGCGATTCATGGCCGAGGCGGGACTCAAAGCCCTCATCGTGCGCCCCGACTACTACTGCTATGGCGGAGTTGCAGAGCTGTCTGCACTGCCCAAATTGCTCAACTCCCTGCGTGAGCAACTGCAAAAAAGCAGCAAACCTCACGTCGAAAACGGTGGAAAGGCCTGTCACGCCTGACACGATTTATCGGTGGCATGGATGCCCGCTCCCTTTAAAACTCTGACAACAAAAACAAGAGACAGATAATGATCAACATCAAGGTGAAAACGCTTGGTGCGGTTCTGGCCGCCTTCGCAACGCTCAACACACACGCATCCGAGGCCCCTGAAACGGGTGAAGGTACGCTGTTTCGTAGCGTGTTTGGAGACACTCTGGAAAAGGATTATGGGATTCAGGTCTCAGGCCTTTTTGACGCCGCTTACTCTCGCAATAATCGGTCGACGCATGATCAGCGTCAGGACGGTTTGAGCAATCTCCCGGTGGTTGGTTTCGCAGACGAGGGGCTGGAATGGGGTAGCTTGCATCTGTTCGTCGACAAGTCACTGAAGGGCACCATGGTGCCACGCATCACGCCGTTGCCAGGTCCTGCGCCGAGCGAAGCCTCCTTCGGTTTCACCTTCGAAATGAACTACGGGCGTAATGCCCAGTTCGCCCGCACCACGGGTTGGGACATGCACTGGGACGTCAACTCACCGGGCGACAACGATCTGGCCAAAGCCCAGCGCGACAAGCAGAAATTCCTTGCCATCCCCAACATCGCCGCCACCGCCTACCTGCCTTACGGCCCTGGAATAACTGCCATGGCCGGGGTATTCGGCCCTGCCTTGGGCTACGAAATCCCGCCCAACATTCGTGCCGCGCGTAACCCGTTTGCCAGCAAGACTTACGCCTTCGTTAGCGAGCCGGGAACCGTAAGTGGCGTGCTTCTCGGCACGCGATTGTACAACGGTGAATCGTCGATCCTTGGCGCCGAATTGGGCGTCGTCCAGGGTTGGAACAACCTGCGCGATAACAACGACCAGAAGTCGATGATGGGGGCCTTGCGTTGGCGTACTGCGGACATGCAGACCTGGGTGGACTATGAGTTCATCCTGGGCGATGAACAGAACGACAGCTTCAGCGATGTGCAGGCTCCAACGTCGCGCCTGGTGTCGCCAGAAGGTCAGTTCAAACAACAACACTCGCTCAACGGCTGGCATCGCTTCGACTCGAACTGGTCGATGGGCGCCGAAGTGGTCTACGGCCACCAGGACGGTGACGGCAAAGCCAGCACCGTCGACATCATCAACGGCCCCGGTTTCGATGGCGCGCATTGGTGGGGCGCCAACGCCGTGCTCACTTACCAGCAGCGACCGGACCTTTCCTACTCGGTACGTGCCGAGCATTTCGCCGACCCTGACGGTTTCATCCTGCTGCCCGCCTCCATCGCCCGCGGCAACTTCAACGCCGTCACCGCCGGCCTGCGTTACGACCTGAACAAGTACATCTCGCTGCGTCCCGAAGTGCGTTACGACGTGTTCGACGGCAATGCCGACGATCACCCGTTCGGCGCCGGGCGCGATCGCACGCAACTGACCGGACTGGTCGAAGCGCTGGTTTATTTCTAAGCACCCTGGCAGCCGGTTGGCGATGCGGCTGCCCTCCTCAACTCTATCCGAGTAACAACCATGAACAACAATAAGCATGCGTGGGATGTTCGCTACGAGTTCAAAGCGGTGGCCTTGCTGGCACTGGGTTTCGGCCTGGTGGGCCTGGACCGGTTCATCATCCTGCCGCTGTTCCCGGTAATGATGAAAGACCTCGGCCTGGACTATCAGGACCTCGGTAATGTGACCGCCGTCCTGGGCCTGGCCTGGGGGATTTCTTCGATTTTCATGGGCCGACTGTCCGATCGAATCGGGCGGCGCAAGGTGCTGATCCCGGCGGTGCTGGTGTTCTCGCTGCTCGCGGGGCTGTCCGGCCTGGCCACCGGTATCGGCGGGTTGATGCTGATCCGCGCGATCATGGGCATATCTGAAGGCGCCTTCACCCCAACAGCCCTGGCGGCCACGGCAGAGTCATCGCATCCTCGCCGGCGCGGGATGAACATCGGCATTCAGCAGGCGTTTTTCCCGATCCTCGGCTTGGGTCTCGCGCCCATTCTCGCCACACAGCTGTTACTCGTCGTGCCTTCGTGGCGCTGGGTGTTCGTCATCGTTTCGCTGCCGGGTTTCTTGCTGGCATTGGCGATGTACCGTTACTTGCGGGAAACGCGCGCAGCCACTCCGAAAAAAGCCGAAGCCAGTGCCGCAGTGGATCACCCGAGCTGGCTGGATGCACTGCGCTATCGCAACGTGCTGCTGAACATCGTCGGCATGTTCTGCATGCTGACCTGCCTGTTCGTGATCAGCGTGATGATGCCTAACTACTTGATGGACTATTTGCACCTGGAAGTACAGCAGATGGGCTTCGTCATGTCGGCCATTGGCCTGGGTGGTTTTCTCGGGCAATTGATCATGCCTGCTGTGTCAGACCGCATCGGCCGTAAACCGGTGGTGCTCATTTCGTTCGTCGCCACCGGCGTATTTCTTTGGTTGCTGATGGGCACTGGTGCCGAGCCGGTCAAGTTGTTCGCGCTACTGTTTCTGACGATTTTCTTCAACTTCAGCATGATCTGCATGACGGTCGGGCCACTTACCAGTGAATCGGTGCCGGCCGCGCTGACGTCGACCGCTACCGGGTTGGTGGTGGGCATTGGTGAGATTTTTGGCGGCGGTGTCGCGCCGGCTATCGCGGGTTATATCGCACAGCATCACGGGATCGAAAACACGATGTATCTGGCACTCGGCGCGGTGGTGGTCGGGTTGCTGGTCGCGACCTGTTTACGTGAAACCGCACCCGCCAGAGTGGCCGAGCCTAGGGTCGAAGGCATCGACAGCGTTTAACAAAATTCACTCTCCACCCGGGGAGCGACAGGAGGTCGGAATGGGATTGTTTGTTCAAGAACAGCTCTCCCGCGCCACGCACACGATGAGCGTGCCAGCGTCAGGCGCCACGATCGCCCGGCGCTGATTTATCCCTTAAGCGTTTCATCGAAGCAAGGCGCCGGCCACAAGCCGGCGCCATCTCATCTGATGTTCGCTAAGACAGCGGCAAAAAAAACAAAGCGTCCATCAATGCGCACGCTGCGCCCCCCTTCTTTGAGGACAAATCCGTTGTTTTTCAGAAAAATGAAGTTGGCACCGCGCTCAATTTTCGGCTTTGGCTTGATTGGCTTGGTCGTCCTGCTGCTTGGCCTATTCTCATTGAGTATGGTCAAGCAAATGAGCGTGCAGTCCGAAGCCATCAGAGAGGTCTGGGTCCCCGCAATCATCCGGCTTGCAGCGTTGAACACAACGGAGGATCGAGCCGGAATAATGACCTTCAGGATGGTTGTTCTACAGGATCCCGTTGCCTTGGCCGCCAATCAGACTGCGTTGAAGCAAGTACTCGAAAGCGTTCGACAGCAGCAAGATGATTTTGCCGCGCACCTGCACGAAAAGTCGGAGCAGCAAATCTTCGAACGCTACTTGGTCGCCTCGAAAGCGTTCCGGCATGAACAGCTTGAAGTGATCCGACTGGCAGCAGCGGGTCTACAGCAGCCAGCTACAGAAATACTCAACGGGCCTATCGATAAATTTGCCATGGAGCTGGGTGCAAGCTCGGGTCAACTGCTGGATTTTTATCTGACGCATTATCACCAGGCAGCTGAAAACGAACAGCAGACACGTGATCGAGTCGTGACCGGGGTCATTGCGGCAATGGCACTGGCCGCCCTGCTGACGGTACTGTTGGCGACGCTCTACACCAGAAGTATTAACCAGCCTCTGCTCGACGCTCTTAAGGTAGCGGAGAACATTGCGCAAGGTGATTTGACCTCTTCAATCGACGATACGGGGAACGATGAGCCAGCTTTATTGCTTCGAGCATTGAAGGCCATGCAGGGCAATCTTCACGACACCGTTCTGCGTATAACGGACTCTTCTACACTACTGGCCTCGTCCTCGCAGCAGTTTCATTCAGTGATAGCGACCGCTACGAGCGGGCTTCAGGAACAGAACAGGGAAATCGAGCAAGCCGCCACGGCCGTGAATGAAATGACTGCTGCAGTCGATGAAGTGGCGAGAAACGCATCGGCAACGGCACAGGCTTCACGAACCACGGATGTCGCGGCACAAACCGGTAAAGCCCGCGTTGTCGAGACACTTGAGTCGCTCTCGGTATTAGCAGAGCGCATTTCGATTACCGCTGATCGCGTAGAGGCACTTGCAAGCAGCGTGTCCGGCATTAACCGGGTGCTTGAAGTGATACGGTCAATTGCCGAGCAGACTAACCTCCTGGCGCTTAACGCCGCCATTGAAGCCGCCCGGGCCGGCGAAGCGGGTCGAGGTTTCGCTGTCGTCGCCGAGGAAGTGCGGGCATTGGCATTCAGGACGCAACAATCGACGGGCGAGATCGAGGAGATGGTCAGCGAGTTACGCAGCGTGGCGACGCACACGCTGTCCTCCATGCAATTGAGCACGGATCGTGTCCACTCAACCTTAGGCCTTGCTCAAGAAGCGGATTCGGCATTGCAACAGGTGACCGTTGCTGTCGAGTCCATCAGTCAAATGAACATCGTCATCGCCAGTGCGTCGGAGCAGCAAGCCCAAGTCTCTCGAGAAATTGACCGGAGCTTGATCAGCATTCGTGATCTGTCGGTGCAAACCTCGGCGGGCGCTATACAGATTCATTCGACCAGCGAAGAACTGTCGCTCCTGGCCACGGGCCTGCGCGGGCACATCAACCGGTTTCGCCTCTAGCTCGGGCGTTCAGCATTCTTTGCGCAAGGTTTTATACATGATCGAATTCCACCAAATCACCGCGTACCAGCAACAGACACGGGTTCTCAATCGGTTGTCGTTGAATATTGAGCCGCACGAGCGCGTGGCAATCCTGGGCCCCAACGGCGCGGGAAAAAGCACCCTGCTTAAACTGATCAACCGGGAGTTGTATCCCGTTGCGCAGGAAGGCAGCTACCTGAAGCTTTTTGACAGCGAAACCATTCATCTTTGGCAGCTGCGGGACAGGATCGGCTTTGTTTCGCACGACCTGCAAGAGAACTACACGCCCTATACCACGGCATTAGAGGTTGTCGTTTCTGGGTTTTTCGGTGCCATTGGCCGTCATGAACACCTTCAACCGACGAATATCCAGGTCGATCAGGCGCGGGGAATGATGGCCAGGCTTGGGATTGCACAGGCTGAAGCCTGCATGTTCCAACGCCTCTCAACCGGCCAGAAACGGCGCCTCCTGCTGGCCCGAGCGCTTGTTCATCATCCCGAGGCGTTGATTTTCGATGAGCCCGCCAATGGCTTGGACATGGGCGCCAGCCTGGCGATGCTGACGCTGTTGCGTAGCTTTTGCAGTGAGGGCCGATCATTGATCATCACCACTCACCACGTTGACGAGATCATTCCCGAAATCGACCGCGTGGTGCTGATCAACCGAGGACAAATTATTGCTGACGGCCCAAAACCCGACATTCTGACGAGTAAAAACTTGTCGGAGCTGTATCAGACCAGGCTACAAATCACCGAGAACAACGGTTGGTATCGCTGCTGGCACGATTGAGGTTGCCGTTCAAATCAAGGCTACCGCTACGCCGTTGAACATTCCCTGATTCCACGATCGCTGCGCTGCGCCACCCTCCCGGCGTTCATGTTTCGCTTTGATGGGGGAATCGCCGCCAGATCATGCAGGCAACACGATCTCCATAGCCAAGCGATCGAAGTCAAGGCGCATTAGTGTGGGGGCTCGCCGGGTCACCCGCAGCCGATGCCACTCCCGCCTGCAGGTAGACCTTGGAAAACGCCACGGCCTCCTGCGCCTGGGCGTTCGCCACACCGAAACCGCGCAGCACCATCAAAATGACCGCGTCGATGTAGACCTCCGGGTCGTCCACTTTGCGCTGGGTCATGCTACGGACCCCTTCCAGCGTCGCGCCGATCAGCGCATCGACGCCTGCCTGCATCGAGGGCAGTTCAAGCAAGCCCGCGACTCGCCCCGCCTCCAGGTCGGCGAATACGTACTCCAGCAGGATCGACTCGTGCTGCACTAACTCGGCCCTCAGGAAAAATGCCGCCCAGCGACGGTCGGTATGCGCACGAAGCAGAAAAAGCCGCATCGCCGTGCTGATGCGCTCCAACGGATGAGTCAGCACGTCGTACACGGGCAGGATGTGCAGGGTCATGCCGTCGGTGGCTTCCTGGCCTATGGCAGCCAATGCCTCCTCCAGTGAAGCAAAGTGTTTGTAGAACGCTCCTCGGGAAATCTGCGCCACCCGGGCAACATCCTCGATGCTCACCGAAACCTTTGCAGGGTCGGCCAGCAAGTCCATGGTCGCCGAGAGTATTCGGGCGCGCATCGCATCACGTTTGCGCCGAGCGGTCACGGTTCGGTGATCCTGCGGTGCGTCCATGTCCTCTCTCACTGTGGCCGGATTTTCCATTTGCGTTATGCCTTTTTGCATCAAATCGCCCACTCGCCTAGATGAATATATATCTTGACGGTAAAAATATATTTTAATTAGTATCGAATTCGTCACCGTGACGGATTCGTCACTATTGTGTCACATGCTCATCCAAATAATCCCAATAACAGGAAAAGCCATGAATTCCGTCCTCCACAATGCGGTTGTCGACGCCCACATCGATAGCAGCGATCTTATTGCCCGCGCCAGCGGTTTGGTCGAGACCTTGCGCTCGCGTACCCGTGAAGTCGATGAGCTGGCCCGTCTGCCCGAAAACACTGTGGCCGACCTCGACGCCATCGGCGCCTTCGACCTGATGATTCCACGCCAGCATGGCGGCCTGCAAACCAGCGTCAGAACCTACATGGAAGTGGTCAGCGAAATCGGCCGTGGAGATGCCTCGGCCGGCTGGGCCTGCGCGCTGATCAATATTTGTAACTGGATGGTCGCAACCCTATATCCCAAAGCAGTCAGCGACCCCATCTTCGCCAGCGGCGGCAAGGTGCGCAGCAGCGGTGTGCTGTCGCCACGCAAAGCCAAGGTCAAGCGCCAGGCAGGCGGTATCCTCATCGAAGAAGGCCTGTGGGGATTCAACAGCGGCGTGTACCACGCACAGTGGGACCTGCTGGGGATTCCGATCGTCAACGAAGCAGGTGAAACCGTGGACCAGGGGCTGGCACTCATCCCGATCCAGGACATCACCCTGTTGCACGATTGGGACACCATGGCACTGCGCGGTAGCGGCAGTACCTCGGTGTCGGTAAAAAATCTGTTTGTACCCGATGAGCGCATCGCTTCGGTATCCAAAGCCATCGTCGGCGATTACGCGTCCACACACCTGCAAGGTGAAGCGCTTTATCGTGGCGCGTTCATCCCGCTGCTGGCCATCATCCTGGTGTTTCCGGCCCTGGGCATCGCCAAGGCAGCACTGGAAACTTTTCTCGCCAAACTGCCCGGCCGCGGCATTCAGTACACCTGGTACAGCCAACAGGACGAGGCTGCAGTGACCCACCTGCAGGTCGGTGAGGCCTCGGCCAAGTTCGATGCTGCACGGCTGGTGGTGGAGCGCTGCGTGGACGAAATCGACACCTGTGCCGCTCGCGGTTCGGCGATGGACCGACAAACCCGCGCGCGCATCCGCCGCGACACTGGTTATGCCAGCCAGTTGATCTGGGAAGGCGTCGACCTGCTGGCCACAGCCAGCGGCGGTTCGCTGGCGGGTACTTCCAACCCGTTCAACCGCCTGTGGCGCGACGCCAGAGTGGCCAATCTGCACGGTGTGGTGTGCACCTCCACCAACCTGGAACTGTTTGGACGAATCCTGTGTGGCAAAGAGGCCAATACACCTCTGGTGTAAATGCACGATTCAGGCAGCGGCCACGCGCACTGGCCGCTCGGCAAACGAATGGAGAATGACAATGAATAATGCACACAATGACGCTGCCAAGTTTCGCCGCGTGATGGGTCGCTTTGCCACGGGTGTAACAGTGGTGACCTACGAACGGGAAAACCAACCGGCGGGTATGACGGCCAATGCGTTCCTGTCGGTGTCACTGGAGCCGCAACTGATCCTGGTGTCGATCAAGAACGAGTCACGCTTTTGCAACCACATCAAGCAAGGCGACTGTTACGGCGTGAACTTTTTGACCGAACAACAGGAGCACCTTAGCGGCCACTTCGCCGGGCGTACCGTGGAGGGATTGGACGTGGCCATGAACGAGGTTCAGGGCGTGCCAATCATCGAGGGCAGTCTGGCCCACATTGTTGCTCGGGTGGTCCAGATCCATGCGGCTGGCGACCACCAACTGTACATCGCTGAGGTGGTCGAACTCGTCGAAGCAGAACAGGCGCGGCCGCTACTATTCTTCTCCGGCCAATACGGCAAGTTGAACGCGGCGTGAGGCCGGGAGGGTCGACGGTGAGCCCGCTTCATTGACTCAGCCAACGGGAAATACTTCAACCTGACGTGCAAGGACCTGACTCGGCGGCAGATGCCATCCATCTGCTGTCGTTGCCGCTCCAAAAACCGGTATCGACGATGTGAAATGGCGTGAATCCGTAGCGCTGGATTGGTCGGAGGTTGCAAGCATCTGGTAGGCCCGCTCAGCAATGAAATTGCAGTTGGGCAACGTCGGCCATTGATCAATGTCGGTTACATAGACACGCACTTGCACCAAGCTGAATTTATCGACCCCTGCCCGGGCAAGACAGTGCTCAAGGTTGCTCAGAACCTGTCGGCTTTGTTCCTCAAAACTCTTGTCAGCCAATGCCCGGCCCACAGAATCAATAGGAAGGCGTAGTCGTTCTGAGCTGGCCAGCAGAAAATGCAGCGGAGTGTTTTGCCTTCCTGCGAGATCTGCTGCGATGATCCGCATCGACTCAATCTGGCTCGCGACTGAGCCCATGGACATGCGGGCAGGCGCTGAAACCGCGCTCGCGCGAGTTGTCTCGGTATTGGGTGCGGCGAAGCCGTGATATTGAAGAATAAAGTCTGTCGCGAACCACACCCTGGAAGCACTGATACTAATGAGATCAACCAACCAACAACTTTTTGGAAAGTCTGTCGTTGGGACCAGAAGGCAACATTCTCTAAATACTTCTGCGAAAAAAGTCTGTCATTCAGGCGACAAAGGACTCACGTGGATTGGTGCAGGGACGTGCTAATCAACCATCCTTTGCAGTAATTCACGATGACCGATTGGGTCGAACGCCCCCTTCATGGAGGGGGCATTGACCACACACAGACTCTAGCGAGGAGCTGCGCTGGGTTGCGTCTCGGCTCTTGCCGGCAATCTTGTAGCGAAAGATCCAACTGGCGCCACCGGAACGGCCGACTTTCAAATAGAGGCCGTCGCCATCATTGGTCATTCCAGCCAACCCGGCCCTGATTATTTTCTCTACGGTTTTTGTCGTCAGTGATGCCATCAGTCACCTCCTGTTTAAAAGGATAATGACTCAATCTAGATGAGTCTCAGCCCATACTCCAGCCAATACCTTGGCCCCTGGCTTTCCGTAGGCGCATGCAGAACACAAAAGACAAAAATCTTCATAACTGACTGTTTTTTAAGTTGTTTTACGCACCAAATAGAACTTCAATGGACGTCAATGAACATCAAAATGACAGACATCGCCTCCGCCATATTTGTACCGACAAAGCCCTGATTAGTCAGGGCTTTGTCGTTTTTGGGGTTTGGTGGAATCATCGTCTTTCGGCATGTCTTCCATCACTATTATGGAAAGCGTTCTGTAATTCAGTCCGTTTCACCCCCGCTCCGGCGTCGACCACGACTTTCGAATCCCCGAAACGAAAAAGCCCAGCAGTTGCGCTGGGCTTTCTCGTTTCGGGAGTAGGCTCAATGGTGCTGGCGTTGGCTCTGTAGCTCCGTCTTCAGCCAGGTGCTCGTCGGCTGGACACCTGTTGAGCAACGCACTTCATAGGCTTTGCCATTCATGCTGCTTTTAGTGGCAGCGAGGTCGATGAAGTCTTCTGCGCTGCTCACCAAGTTCTTGCCTTCGAGATAATTCAGCTTCTTTTCAAGATGTGCCCGAGCCTGGGGTCCAGGGTATTCACTGCCGTTGCGCACGAACTTACACTCACTGCGCTCCACAAAGTCCAGCAAGCCCTTTATTTCCTGGTTTGCCTGTGGCGAGGTTTGAGCCTGTGCACCGCCCGCCACTGCAAAAAGGCCGATAGAAGCCGTGATCAACCATTGGCGGAAAATGGGTCGAGTCACTGCCACTTTCAAAATCCACATGATACTTCCTTGTCCTAAAAGGGGTGACTGTAGCGCGGCATCGCCCGAGCAACCAGCAGAACACTGGGCGATATTGTTCGTTCGAAAGGATCAACCTGTGGAAGAGAAAGGGGATCAATGAGCCCAATGCCTTGTGCGCGAGCAGTTGGCCAAAGTCGCAGTTACTTGTCCCTGTATCGGCATCAGACTCATTGATCGTTGCCCAGCTCAATGTTGGGCGATTTCCATCTAACCGAATGGAGATGCATTGGCGCGTCAATAGCAGCCATGCACTATTTTTTTAACAAAACAACTTCTGCACGTCTAATCACCTTTTTCCCCGGCCTTATAGGCTCAGGAAATATCCCCTGAAAAGCCAGCCACCACCATTCGTCGCATCAGAAGCGCTGCGAGATTTTTTTGACTAATCCTGGCTTAAGGTTTGCAAAAGACGCTCGCAGCAGCCCCAGAACGACGTAATTCTGACGCGGCAGCACTTTAATTAACGCTTAGGACGCCAGCGATGCGCTTGGTCAGTCACCGGGAGATGTAACGTGTCAACTCTCAATGAAATCGCAGCGAACCACGCGAGAATGGCTAAGGCTCTTGTCGAAGAGTCGACCGGGCTGAGTGAGCGCCAAACCCAGATAGTGGAGAGTTTCGAAGTTCCATCCATGGATGCGCAACACATGCCTCTGCACCTTATCGCCGGTGTGCAGGACAACCATTTCGGGCAAGCAACGGCCTACTTGCTCTGACAGTGTTTGATCCGGGCAGCCTGTCGGGCAGGCGGTAAAGGTCTGCCTGCCGACGCGGTAAGGTCGAGTACCACTTCTTGGCCTAAACTCAACTGACTAGCCCGTTGGGGAGCTGCCGGAGTGGCATTCCCATGCTCGAAACTTCAGAGATGTCGCGTGTTAAGCGCTTCGCCGCAAACGTTGCCGGCCGAGATTTCGCGGTCGGTGATATTCATGGCCATTTCACTCGGTTGCAGGACGCTCTGGATGCAGCCGGGTTCAACCGCTTGGTAGATCGCCTGTTCAGTGTTGGCGATCTGATTGACCGTGGGCCCGAGTGCCCTGATGCGCTCGATTGGCTGGACAAGGCATGGTTCCACCCGGTGCGAGGCAACCATGACGACTACGTGGTGTACTTCGATACCTGCGACGTCGACAGCTGGATCGACAACGGCGGCTCATGGTTCGTGGGCCTGTCGCTGTTTGAGAAGCAAGCATTCGCGGCGCAGTTCGCCAAGCTCCCTATCGCGATCGAAGTCGAAACGGCACACGGCCTGATCGGCATCGTGCACGCCGATTGTCCATTTCCATCATGGCAGCAATTGCGAAAGGAACTGGAGTCGCCGGAAAGCAACAGGCGTCTGCAGGAGCTGCAGCACTACTGCATGTGGTCACGAAGGCGGATCGATCAGCAGGAGACGCATGGCATTGAAGGCCTGCGCGCAATGGTCGTAGGGCATACGCCGCTTTATATGCCCGTCAGCCTGGGCAATGTGATTCACATCGACACGGGTGGCTGGAGGCCGGACCGTGGTTATTTCACCCTGCTGGATCTCGAAACGCTCGAAACCATCCCCGCAAGCTGACTCAACACGGATCGGCCAACACCATTCACTCAAAAAAAACCCGGCCTCATCAGCCGGGTTCTTTATTAGCTATTCAGGTGGCATCACTGCCACCCACCATCAACAGCACTTCGGCCCAGCCTTGCTTCCGTAACGAGCTTCCTGGCGTTCCCGAAAGAACACCTCATAACTCATCACCGGCTTGTCCGGGTGCTTGGTTTGCATGTGCTCGACGTAGGTGTCGTAGTCGGGCATTCCGACCATCAGGCGCGCAGCCTGACCGAGGTATTTACCGAGGCGACTCAGGTCATTGAACATGCTGCAATCCTCGATCAAGCGTCCGGCAGTGCCTGGAATGGTGCTTCTTTATCCGTACGTTCTTTGGTGCCCCAGGCGGAGATACCGACCTTGAGTGCAAAGAACAGGATGCTGAAGACCACCAGCAAGAACAGCGCGGTCAGCGTTGCGTTGGTGTAGGCGTTGTAGATCACGTGCTGCATCTGGTCGATGCTCTTGGCCGGCGCGAGGATCTGACCGTTGGCCAGGGCATCGCTGTACTTCTTGGCCAGGGCCAGGAAACCGATCGCCGGGTTGGCATCGAACAGCTTGATGAAACCGGCGGTGGTGGTGCAGATCAGCAACCACACGGCGGGCAGCATGGTGACCCAGACGTAGCGCTGGCGTTTCATTTTGATCAGCACTACGGTCGCCAACATTAGCGCGATACCGGCCAGCATCTGGTTGGAGATACCGAACAACGGCCACAAGGTGTTGATGCCACCCAGCGGATCGATCACGCCCTGGTACAGCAGATAACCCCACATCGCCACACAACCGGCGGTCGCAATCAGGTTGGCGGTCCAGGATTCAGTGCGTTTCAGCGCTGGCACGAAGGAACCGAGCAAGTCCTGCAGCATGAAACGTCCGGCACGGGTACCGGCATCGACTGCCGTCAGGATGAACAGCGCTTCGAACAGGATCGCGAAGTGGTACCAGAACGCCATGGTGTTTTCACCCGGCAGAAGATGGTGCAGGATCTGCGCGATACCGACTGCCAGGGTCGGCGCACCGCCGGCACGGGCCAGGATGGTGGTTTCACCGATGTCCTTGGCTACCGCTTGCAGCGCTTCCGGGGTAATCGCAAAGCCCCAGCTACTGACGGTCTGAGCCACCGAAACAGCATCGGAGCCGACAAGCGCCGCCGGGCTGTTCATGGCGAAGTACACGCCTGGTTCGATCACCGACGCAGCAACCATTGCCATGATGGCCACGAAGGATTCCATCAGCATGCCGCCGTAACCGATGTAACGGGCATGGCCTTCGCTGGCCAACAACTTCGGCGTGGTACCGGAAGCAATCAGCGCGTGGAAACCGGAAACCGCGCCACAGGCGATGGTGATGAACAGGAACGGGAACAGACCGCCCTTCCATACCGGCCCGGTACCGTCGACGAACTGGGTCAGTGCCGGCATTTTCAGGTCGGGCATGGTGATCAGAATGCCGATCGCCAAGGCCACGATGGTGCCGATCTTCAGGAAGGTCGACAGGTAGTCCCGCGGCGCCAGAATCAGCCACACCGGCAATACCGCGGCGACGAAACCGTAACCGATCAGCATCCAGGTGATCTGGATCCCGGTGAAGGTAAAGGCCTTGGCCCAGACCGGATCAGCGGCAATCTGCCCGCCCAGCCAAATTGAACCGAGCAGCAACAACACGCCGACCACGGAGATTTCACCGATGCGACCCGGGCGGATGTAGCGCATGTAGATGCCCATGAACATCGCGATCGGGATGGTCGCCATCACCGTGAAAATGCCCCACGGGCTTTCGGCCAAGGCTTTTACAACGATCAGCGCCAGCACCGCTAGGATGATGATCATGATCAGGAAGCAGCCAAACAGCGCGATGGTCCCGGGGATGCGGCCCATTTCTTCACGGACCATGTCGCCCAGGGAACGACCGTTGCGGCGGGTGGACATGAACAGGACCATGAAGTCCTGAACGGCACCGGCCAGCACCACGCCGGCAATCAGCCACAGCGTACCGGGCAGGTAACCCATCTGCGCCGCCAGGACCGGACCGACCAGCGGCCCCGCGCCAGCGATGGCCGCGAAGTGGTGACCGAAGAGTACGTGTTTGTTGGTCGGCACGTAGTCCAGACCGTCATTGTTAACGACAGCGGGCGTGGCACGATTGGGGTCGAGTTGCATCACTTTGGTAGCGATGAACAGGCTGTAGTAGCGGTATGCGACGAGATAGATAGCGACTGCTGCGACTACGATCCAGAGGGCATTGATCGCTTCACCGCGGCGCAGGGCCACGACACTTAGCGCAAACGCTCCCAGGACAGCCACGGCAAACCAGGCGAGGTGTTTAGCCAGACGGGGCATAGCGTGTCTCCTGCCGACAGCCAGTGGACTGCGGCGGTAATTTTTATAATTGTGTCCGCTGTGCGGAGCTGGCCCAATATCCCCGCATGCCGTCTACAAATAAATCCGCGTTACTACGTACGTCGCGCCTACGTAGTTCTACGTAGATGACGCCGCTCCCACAGGGGAATGGTGTACACCTGCGAGTAATTGGTTGGCTGTCAGCCCGCCTTCGCGAGCAGGCTCGCTCCCACAAGGGATCGGATACGCCTTTCGCCCCTCACCACTCAACAGGCCGAGCGTTAGCTCGCCTGCAGCTTTTGATCTGGATCCACCCGCCCCTTCGGGAGGCTGAGTGGAGGTGTTCATCCGGGGAGTGGCGCGCAGCGCCGTTCGACGCAGTCGAACACGCTGCATGTAGGTCGTCGCGAAGCAGACCGGAGGGCAGTGTCCCCGGATGGATACCGGAGCGAAGGAACGCCGAGCCTAGGTGAGGGGCCGGACGCTGGGGCGAGACTTTTTGGTACTTTTGAGGCGTTTGTCAAAAGTGACTCGCCGTAAGGGCGAAACCCTAAGCGGCCGTTACCGCAGAAATGGATATGTACTCAGCCAACAACAGCCTGGTCGGCCCTAAGGCCGCCATCGCAGCGATGCGGCGACCCGGCAAGCCAGCCACAGGTCATTCCGTCCAGCACCGCTACTGGACGCGCGTATCTTTGGCATATGATGCCGGGCCTTCGCCTTCCCTCGGTCCGGACAGGAGCAGAGATGCAGCTCAAACACAAAATCGTCGCGCTCGGGATTCTGCCGCTGGTGTTGGCCATCGCCGTCATCTGCGCGCTGGTGATCTCCATGAACCGGCAATTGGGTGAACAACAGGCGCAACTGATCGAAGACAGCATTCTGGCCAGCAAGCGCGCAGAACTTAAGAACTACGTCGAAATGGCGCAAAGCCTGATCGAGCCGCTGTACGACGACGGCCACGGTGATGAGCACGCACAGCAACAAGTGCTGGAAGAACTGCGCAAGCTCAGCTTTGGCATCAATGGCTACTTCTTCGTCTACGACCACGAAGGTCGCAGCCTGATGCACGCGCGCCAGTCGGAGCTGGTGGGCAAATACCTGTGGGACATGAAGGACCCTCACGGTTTGCCCGTGATCCAGGCGTTGCTCAAAAGTGCGCAATCGGGCGAAGGTTTTCAGCGCTACGCCTGGAACAAACCCTCTTCCGGCCAAGTGACGGACAAGCTCGCCTATGTGGTGATGCTGGATCGTTGGGGCTGGATGCTCGGCACAGGCATCTACCTTGAAGACGTTGAGCGCGCGACCCAGCAGGCGCGTGACGAAGTGGCCCAGGGCATCCGTAAAACCATGCTGGCGATTGCCGCGGTGGCCCTCGTGGCGGTGCTGTTTGTCTTCGCCAGCGGCATGACGCTGAACGTCAGCGAGCATCGTCTGGCCGACAAAAAACTTCAGCGCCTGACTCAGCGTATCGTCAGCTTGCAAGAGGAAGAGCGCTCACGGGTTTCCCGTGAACTGCACGACGGCATCAGCCAGCTACTGGTCTCCATCAAGTTTCAGTTCGAACTGGCCAGCCATCTGCTCGAGAATGGGCAAGCACACGACAAGGGTTTGAGTACGCTGAGAGACGCCACGGAACGCCTGGGGGAAGCGATTGGCGAGGTTCGCAGCCTCTCCCACGACCTGCGTTCCTCGCTGCTCGACACCCTGGGCCTGCCGGCGGCGATCGGTCAACTCGCCGCAGAATTCGAGCAACGCAGCGGCCTGGTGGTGACTTTTAACGACAACGAATTCGACTGTCACTTGGTCGATGGGGCAGCGGTCTCGCTGTTTCGCATCGTGCAAGAAGGCCTGACTAATATTGAACGACACGCCCAGGCTAAAAACGTCTCCATTACCCTGCACGGGTCCGAAGATTCCGTACGGTTGACGGTGGTCGATGACGGTATCGGTTTCAACGTCGCCCAGGTCGAACGTCGTCATGCAGGCATTGGCCTGCGTAATATCCGTGAGCGTGTCGAGCATTTTGGTGGACGATTCGACCTGATCTCGATGCCGGGACGAAGTGAGCTGGACGTTCTGCTGCCGATGAAAGTGCCCGGCGCAAAACGCTGACTGGCCCCACAACAACATGAGTGAATGCCCGCGATGAACCTGCCCTACCCGATCCGCGTCGCCCTGGTCGACGATCACGCCCTGGTCCGCGACGGGATCAAAGCGCTGCTGGCGGTCATGGCCCCCCTGGAAGTGGTGGGCGAAGCCGAGAGTGGCGCGGATGCCATTGAAATGGTCGGGCGCTGCCAGCCGGACCTGTTGCTGGTCGACATCAGCCTGCGGGACATGAACGGGCTCGAGCTGACACGGGTGTTGCGCAGCCAGTACCCCTCGCTCAAGGTGCTGGTGCTCAGCATGTACGACAATAATGAATACGTGAGTGAGTCCGTTCGCGCGGGGGCCAGCGGCTATGTACTGAAGAATTCACCGTCGCGGGAAATCATCGCGGCGATCGAAGCCATCGCCAGTGGCGGCACGTTCTACAGCGCCGAGATCGCCCAGCGGCTCATCGCCGATAAAAATACCGACAACGAGCTGACACCGCGCGAGAGCCAGGTGTTGTACAAGATGGCTCAAGGGCTGAACAACAAGGAGATGGCCCGCGAACTGGACATCAGCGTCCGGACGGTAGAAACCCATCGCTTGAGCATCCGTCGCAAACTCAACATCGACAAACCGGCGGCCCTGGTCAAATACGCGATCGATCACGGGATCATCTCGCGGTAGCAGGCATTAATACTCAATGGAAAACCCGGCCTTATCAGCCGGTTTTTTTTGGTTTTTTATTGGCAACAGCCATTCCCTCCTCCCTTTTCACCACCGTCCGACCAGAAACTCATTTCAGGGACTTGCGCTACCGGTATTATGGTATACCATCAGACGCACAGACACTCTTACCCTACACGGAGCAGCTCATGAGTTTCGAAATCCGCAAGATCGTCAGCTATGTCGAAGAAACCTTTATCGAAGGCGGCAAGGCCACCGATAAGCCAGTGACCATGGTCGGGCTGGCCGTCGTGATGAAAAACCCCTGGCTGGGTCGCGGCTTTGTCGAAGACCTGAAACCAGAAATTCGCGCCAACTGCTCCGACCTCGGTGCACTGATGGTCGAGCGCCTGGTCGGCATCATCGGCGGTGCCGAGAAGATCGAGGCTTATGGCAAGGCTGCTGTCGTGGGCGCCGACGGTGAAATCGAACACGCCTCCGCCGTCATCCACACCCTGCGCTTTGGCAACCATTACCGCGAAGCGGTCAAGGCCAAGAGCTACCTGAGCTTCACCAACAAGCGCGGCGGCCCCGGCACTTCGATCCAGATTCCGATGATGCACAAGGACGACGAAGGCCTGCGTTCGCACTACATCACTCTGGAAATGCAAATCGAAGATGCACCGCGTGCCGACGAAATCGTGGTGGTGCTGGGTTGCGCCGATGGCGGCCGCCTGCACCCACGCATCGGCAACCGTTATATCGATCTGGAAGAGCTGGCCGCTGAAAACGCCCAGTAATCAAGGTCGGTAAGAACAACAAAAAGGCATGCAGGAGCGCTCCATGATTCGGCTCACCGCTGAACTCACCCCGGCTGGCACCAGTTACCTGGCGACCGGCCAAGGCCAGCCCGTGGTATTGATCCACGGCGTGGGCCTGAACAAAGAAATGTGGGGCGGCCAGGTCGTTGGCCTGTCCACTCAATACCGTGTGATTGCCTACGACATGCTGGGCCATGGCGCCAGCCCGCGCCCGGAAAGCGGCACCCCCCTGCTCGGCTATGCCGACCAGTTGCTGGAGCTGCTCGATCACCTGCAATTGCCCCAGGCGACGGTGATCGGTTTTTCCATGGGCGGGCTGGTGGCGCGGGCATTTGCCTTGCATTACCCGCAACGCCTGCAAGGCCTGGTGGTGCTCAACAGCGTATTCAATCGCAGCCCCGAACAGCGTGCTGGGGTCATCGCCCGCACCGCTCAAGCGGCCGAGCACGGACCGGATGCCAACGCCGAGGCCGCCCTGTCGCGCTGGTTCAGCCGTGAATATCAGGCGGCCAACCCGGCGCAGATTGCCGCTCTGCGTCAGACCCTGGCAGGTAATGACCCGCAGGGTTACCTGACCACTTATGAGCTGTTCGCGACCCAGGACATGTATCGCGCCGAAGACCTGTCCAGCATTCAGGTGCCGACGCTGGTCGCCACCGGCGAACTCGATCCTGGCTCGACGCCGCAAATGGCCGAGCAATTGGCCGCACGCATTCCCGGCGCGACAGTTGCCGTGCTCGCCGAGCAGCGGCATATGATGCCCGTAGAATCACCGCGTCTGGTCAACCAGCTGCTGCTGGAGTTTCTCGACACGACGCACTCCCGACAAAACCAAATAAAGGGGATCGTTGCATGACACTCGCACGCTTCCAGATGTGCATCGGCGGTGAATGGGTCGATGCCCTGTCCGGCAAGACCTTTGAAAGCCTGAACCCGGCCTTGGCCCAAGCCTGGGCCGAACTGCCCGATGCCGACGAAGCCGACGTCGAACGCGCTGTACAAGCGGCGCAGACGGCTTTCGACAGCCCGGCCTGGCGTGGTCTGACCGCCACCGCCCGGGGCAAACTGCTGCGGCGTCTGGGCGATCTGATCGCTGAAAACAAGGAGCACCTGGCGCAGCTGGAAAGCCGTGACAACGGCAAGCTGATCCGCGAAACCCGTGGTCAGGTCAGCTACTTGCCGGAGTTCTTCCACTACACCGCGGGCCTGGCCGACAAACTCGAAGGCGGCACCCTACCCCTCGACAAGCCGGACCTGTTTGCCTACACCGTGCACGAAGCCATGGGCGTGGTCGCCGCGATCATTCCCTGGAACAGCCCTCTTTATCTGACCGCGATCAAACTCGCCCCGGCTCTGGCGGCGGGCAACACCATCGTGATCAAACCGTCGGAGCACGCTTCGGCAACCATTCTTGAACTGGCCCGTTTGGCGCTGGAAGCCGGCATCCCGCCAGGCGTGGTCAACGTCGTTACCGGTTACGGCCCAAGCACTGGCGCAGCCCTCACCCGCCATCCGCTGATCCGCAAAATCGCCTTCACCGGTGGTGCCGCGACGGCGCGGCATGTGGTGCGCAGCAGCGCCGAGAACTTCGCCAAGCTGTCGCTGGAACTGGGCGGCAAATCGCCGAATATTATCTTCGCCGACGCCGACCTCGACAGCGCGATCAACGGCGCGATTGCCGGGATCTACGCGGCCTCCGGTCAGAGTTGCGTCTCCGGCTCACGGCTGCTGGTGCAGGACGAAATCTACGATGAGTTCGTCGATCGTTTGGTCGAACGCGCCAAACGCATCCGCATCGGTAACCCGCAGGAAGACAGCAGCGAAATGGGCCCGATGGCCACCGCGCAGCAACTGGCCGTGGTCGAAGGGTTGGTCGCCGATGCCATCGCCGAAGGTGCGCGCCTGCGCCTGGGCGGCAAGCGTCCGCAGAATCTGGGCGATGGCTGGTTCTACGAGCCGACCTTGTTCGAGTGTGATCGCAACTCGATGAAGATCATGCAGGAAGAGGTCTTCGGTCCGGTGGCCTCGGTGATTCGTTTCAAGGATGAAGCCGAAGCGCTGGCGATTGCCAACGACTCGCAGTTCGGCCTCGCCGCCGGCATCTGGACCCGTGATCTGGGCAGGGCTCATCGCCTGGCCCGGGATGTGCGCTCCGGGATCATCTGGGTCAACACCTACCGCGCCGTGTCGGCCATGGCGCCGATCGGCGGCTTCAAGAACAGCGGCTATGGACGCGAGAGCGGCATCGATTCGGTGCTGGCCTACACCGAGCTGAAAACGGTGTGGATCAACCTCTCCCAGGCACCGATGCCTGACCCCTTCGTGATGCGCTAGGAGATTGACGAAATGATCGAACCCGGCATTTACAAAGACGTCATGAGCTCGTTCCCCTCCGGGGTCACGGTGGTCACCACCCTGGACCCGGACGGCGGCATCGTCGGCATTACTGCCAGCGCTTTCAGTGCGCTGTCAATTGATCCGGCACTGGTGCTGTTCTGCCCCAACTATGCCTCCGACACGTACCCGATCCTGCGCGACAGCAAGCAGTTCGCGATTCACTTGCTGTCCGCCGCCCAGACCGCCGAAGCCTATGCGTTTGCCGGTAAAGGCAAGGACAAGGCCAATGGCATCGACTGGCACTTGAGCGCGCTGGGCAATCCGCTGCTGGGCAACGCCACGGCAATCATCGAGTGCGAACTGTGGCGCGAATACGACGGCGGTGACCACGCGATCATCGTCGGCGCGGTGAAGAACCTGATTCTGCCCGAGCAACCGGTGACGCCGATGATCTATCACAAAGGCAAGCTGGGTCCCCTGCCCACCCTGGCCTGATAGTCGTGCACAAAACCCTGTGGGAGCGAGCTTGCTCGCGAAAGCGGTAGGTCAGTCGACATTGATTGTGAATATCAGTCCGCATTCGCGAGCAAGCTCGCTGCCACAGGTACCGCATTCGGCGCAAAATTTTTACATTCCCAGGAGCCGGCATGAACCCAGCAGCCTCGCAACTGTTCCGTCAGCAGGCCTATATCGACGGCCAATGGCTGGATGCCCCGGAAGGCGCCTGTCAGGACATCTTCAACCCGGCCACCGGCGAGTTGATCGGCCGGGTGCCGAACCTGGGCGCCGAGCACGCCCGTCAGGCCATCGCCGCCGCCAACAAGGCCTGGCCGGCCTGGCGTGCGCTGACCGCTAAAGAACGCAGCCAGACGCTGAAACGCTGGCACGCGCTGATGATTGAAAATGCCGATGCGCTGGCAGAAATCCTCACCCTCGAACAAGGCAAGCCACTGGCCGAAGCCAAGGGTGAAATCCTCTACGCCGCGAGCTTCATCGAGTGGTTCGCCGAAGAAGCCAAGCGCATCTACGGCGACACCATTCCCAGCCACAAAGGCGATGCGCGCATCGTAGTCAGCAAAGAGCCAATCGGCGTCGTAGCAGCCATCACGCCGTGGAATTTCCCGGCGGCGATGATCACCCGCAAGGCCGGCCCGGCACTGGCGGCGGGTTGCCCGTGCATTGTTAAACCGGCACCGGAAACGCCGTTCTCGGCATTGGCCATGGCCGCGCTGGCTGAACAGGCCGGCATTCCGCCGGGCATTTTTAACGTGATCACCGGCGACGCCGTGGCCATCGGTGGCGAGCTGACCGCCAGCCCGCTGGTGCGCAAGCTGTCGTTCACCGGTTCCACCGCCATCGGCAAACTGTTGATGGCCCAGTGCGCGCCGACGCTGAAAAAAGTCTCGCTGGAACTGGGGGGCAATGCACCCTTCATCGTGTTTGACGACGCCAACCTGGAGCGTGCCGTCGAGGGTGCGCTGATTGCCAAATTCCGCAACGCCGGGCAGACCTGCGTGTGCGTCAATCGCTTCCTGGTGCAGGACGGCATACACGACGCCTTCGTCGCTCGCCTGGCCGAGCGGGTCAAGCAACTGCACGTCGGCAGCGGCTTCGACACCGGCGTGAATCAAGGCCCGCTGATCAACGATCGCGCCGTGGCCAAAGTCGAAGACCACGTTCAGGACGCGCTCGCTCAGGGTGCCCAACTGCTCTGCGGCGGCGAACGTCATGCCCTCGGACACGGATTCTTCCAGCCGACGGTGCTGGCCGGCGTGACCTCTTCGATGAAAGTCGCCCAAGACGAAACCTTTGGTCCGCTGGCAGCCGTGTTCCACTTCGAGACTGAAGCCGAGGCGATCCACATGGCCAACGACACCGAATTCGGCCTCGCCGCCTATTGCTACACCCGCGATCTCGGTCGCGCGTGGCGCATGAGCGAAGCGCTGGAGTACGGCATGGTCGGGATTAACGAAGGGCTGATATCCACTGAAGTCGCGCCCTTTGGTGGCATCAAATCCTCGGGCCTGGGCCGTGAAGGTTCCAAGTACGGCATCGAGGATTATCTGGAACTCAAATACACCCTGATGGGCGGATTGGAAGACTTCGGGAGCACACCGCGATGAGCAATGAGAAATATGAACAGGGGCTGAAAATCCGCACCCAGGTACTGGGCGAAGCCTACGTGAAACGCTCCATCGAGAACGCCGACGACTTCACCCGGCCACTGCAGGAAATGGTCACCGAGTACTGCTGGGGCCACGTCTGGGGCCGTGAGGGTTTGTCGCTTAAAGAGCGCAGCATGATAAACTTGGCCATGATTTCGGCCCTCAATCGGCCTCACGAACTCAAGCTGCATGTACGCGGCGCCTTGCGTAACGGACTGACTCGTGAACAAATACGCGAAATTCTGCTTCAGGTCGGTATTTATTGCGGTGTCCCCGCTGCCGTAGACAGTTTCCGGCTCGCCCGTGAAGCCTTCGCCGAAGCCGATGCCGAGGCCTCCAGTTAACCCTTGGCTGTTTGATCTGACCGAGCACGGAGATTCTTGTGATCGAAGTGCTCTTTTTGCATGGACAGCCACACTCAGAGCGGACCCCATGAAACGCCTGCCACTCGACGACAGCTTCAAGGTCAATCGCAACCCCGTTACCCTGCGCGAAATCGTGCTGGATAAACTGCGAAGCGCCATCATGAACTTCCAGCTCCTGCCGGGAGACCGTCTGGTCGAGCGCGATCTGTGCGATCGCCTGGGCGTCAGCCGCACGTCCGTACGCGAAGCCTTGCGTCACCTGGAATCCGAAGGCCTGGTGGAATTCGCCGACGCCAAGGGCCCACGGGTCGCGATCATTACCCTCTCTGACGCCGGTGATATCTACGAGCTGCGTTGCGTGCTCGAAGGCCTGATCGTCCAGCTGTTCACCCTGCGCGCCAAAGCCAAAGACATCAAGGCCCTGGAAAAAGCCCTCGAGGAAAACCGCAAGGCCCTCAAGGACGGCGAGCTGCAACAGGTGATCGATTCGGTTCAGGGCTTCTACGATGTGCTGCTAGAAGGTTCCGGCAACCATGTCGCGGCCACTCAGCTGCGTCAGTTGCAGGCACGGATCAGCTACCTGCGGGCGACTTCGGTGTCCCAGGAAAACCGTCGTGGTGCGAGTAATCAGGAAATGGAACGGATGGTGGAGGCGATCAAGAGTGGCGACCCCCTCGCCGCCCACCAAGCTTGCGTCGACCACGTGCGCGCCGCCGCGACTGTCGCTCTCGATTACCTCAAGCGCAAACAGGAAGAAACCGGGGCGATCCCGGCAATCACCCTGCCCATCGCACTTAAAGAACCGCGCATAGGTCGCTAAAGATGTTCAGCCCGAGCTTTTGCCCAAAGTGCGGCGGCAGTGACCTCAGTCACCAGCTGCCGCCGGGCGATACGCACGAACGCCTGATGTGCCGCGGTTGCGGCTACATCCATTACGTCAATCCGAAAATCATTGCCGGCTGCATCATCGAGCAGGACGGCAAGTATTTGCTGTGTCAACGCGCCATCCCGCCGCGTCCTGGTACCTGGACGCTGCCGGCGGGCTTCATGGAAGGCGGCGAGACCACCGAACAGGCAGCGCTGCGCGAAGTCTGGGAAGAGAGCGGCGTGCGCGCGGAAATTCTCTCGCCCTACTCGATCTTCAGCGTGCCGAAGATCAGCGAGGTGTACATCATCTTCCGCGCCATCGCGCTGGAGATCACCGGCCAGTACGGGCCGGAAACCCTCGACTACAAATTCTTCGCACCCGAGGACATCCCTTGGGACAGCATCTACTACCCGGCAATCCGGCAGATCCTCGAACGCTATATCGAGGAACGCCAGGCTGGGGTTTACGGCATCTACATCGGCAACGACGATACCGGCAAGATCCACTTCATTCGCTGACATCCCTCAGGGCGCCACGCCCTCGACAATAATGATCTGAGCCCGGGCCACGCCCTCACGGTGCCGTTTCGCCTCCTGATATTCCTCCGACTGGTAGCAGGCCAGCGCCTGTTCGTACGAGTCGAATTCAATAACCACGTTGCGCTGCGGCGTGGGCCCGCCTTCCAGCGCTTCGCTGCGCCCGCCCCGGGCCAACATCCGGCCGCCATACAACGCAAAGGCCGCCGGCGCCCGCTGGGTGTATTGGCTGTATTGATCAGGGTCGGTGACATCTACATGAGCAATCCAGTACGCCTTCATAGTGACCTCTCGGTTTATTTTGTATTATGGTATACCACAAAATATTTCCACCAAACACTGAGAATCCCAACATGGCCTTCAACAGCATCGAAGAAATCATCGAAGACTATCGACAAGGCAAGATGGTGCTCCTGGTCGATGACGAGGATCGGGAAAACGAAGGCGACTTGCTGCTGGCCGCCGATTGCTGCACGGCCGAGGCCGTCAGTTTCATGGCCCGGGAAGCTCGCGGCCTGATCTGCTTGACCCTGACCGACGACCACTGCCAACGCCTCGGGCTGGAGCAGATGGTGCCGAGCAATGGCAGCGTATTCAGCACCGCGTTCACCGTGTCTATCGAGGCCGCCGTCGGCGTAACCACCGGCATCTCCGCCGCCGACCGGGCGCGTACCGTGGCAGCCGCGGTCGCCGTTAATGCCGGGCCCACCGACCTTGTGCAACCCGGCCACATCTTCCCCTTGCGCGCCAAGGAAGGCGGCGTGCTGACCCGCGCCGGTCACACTGAAGCCGGTTGCGACCTGGCACGCCTGGCCGGCTTCACCCCGGCCTCTGTGATCGTCGAAGTGATGAACGATGACGGCACCATGGCCCGCCGCCCGGACCTGGAAGTGTTCGCGCGCAAGCACGGGATCAAAATCGGCACCATCGCCGACCTGATCCACTATCGCCTCAGCACCGAACACACCGTGGTACGGATCGGTGAACGTGAACTGCCCACGGTGCATGGCACTTTCCGGCTGATCACTTTTGAAGACCGCATCGAAGGCGGCGTCCACATGGCAATGGTCATGGGCAAGTTGCACCGGGACGAACCGACGCTGGTGCGCGTGCATGTGATCGATCCGCTGCGCGATCTGGTCGGCGCCGAATACAGCGGACCGTCCAACTGGACGTTGTGGGCAGCGCTGCAGCGAGTCGCCGAGGAAGGTCGCGGCGTGGTGGTGGTGCTCGCCAATCATGAGTCGTCGCAAGCGCTGCTGGAGCGTGTGCCGCAGCTGACCCAGCCGCCACGGCAGTTCAGCCGTTCGCAGTCGCACATCTATTCTGAAGTCGGTACCGGGGCGCAGATTCTGCAGGATCTTGGCGTGGGCAAGCTGCGTCATCTTGGCCCGCCGCTGAAATACGCGGGTTTGACCGGCTACGACCTGGAAGTGGTGGAGAGCATCCCGTTCACCCAGTGATCCCGAAGCATTCCCTGTGGCGAGGGAGCTTGCTCCCGCTGGGTTGCGAAGCGGCCCCAAAAAATGGGACTGCTGCGCACTCCAGCGGGAGCAAGCTCCCTCGCCACAGATATGCGTTCAACCAGACAGTAAAAAAGCACTTTTGGCTGATAGCCGGTAAGGCAAAGTGCTTGCACAAAGTTTGGAATACCATAATATGATATTCCATAGACCGAACGCTTCAGCCAAGTGCGCCCGACAGGGAAAGCACCAATAACAGCCCTTGGCACGGTCGCCTTTAGAGGCCAGATGGACCTACTGCTCCCGATAGGCGGGCACTACAAAGCCCGCTCAAAACACAACAAATGAGGGCGTGAAAATGGTGTTGAACAAACGTGCAACCGCAGTACTGTTCGCGGGTTTACTGGCCACAGCCAGTCACGTGGCAATGGCGGCCGAAAGTGTCAACTTCGTCAGCTGGGGCGGTAGCACCCAGGATGCGCAAAAGCAGGCCTGGGCCGATCCGTTCAGCAAAGCCAGCGGCATCACCGTGGTCCAGGATGGCCCCACCGACTACGGCAAACTCAAAGCCATGGTCGAAAGCGGCAATGTGCAGTGGGACGTGGTCGATGTCGAAGCCGATTTCGCCCTGCGCGCCGCCGCCGAAGGCCTCCTCGAACCCCTCGATTTCACGGTCATTCAGCGCGATAAAATCGACCCGCGGTTTGTCTCTGATCACGGCGTTGGCTCGTTCTTCTTCTCCTTCGTTCTCGGCTACAACGAAGGCAAGCTCGGCGCCAGCAAACCTCAGGACTGGTCCGCACTGTTCGACACCAAGACCTATCCCGGCAAACGTGCCCTTTACAAATGGCCAAGCCCTGGCGTGCTTGAGTTGGCATTGCTGGCTGATGGCGTAGCCGCCGACAAGCTCTACCCGCTGGACCTGGATCGCGCCTTCAAGAAACTCGACACCATCAAGAAAGACATCGTCTGGTGGGGCGGCGGTGCCCAGTCGCAACAGTTGCTAGCCTCTGGCGAAGTCAGCATGGGGCAGTTCTGGAATGGCCGGATCCACGCCCTGCAAGAAGACGGCGCACCGGTAGGCGTGAGCTGGAAACAGAACCTGGTCATGGCTGACATTCTGGTCGTGCCCAAAGGGACAAAAAACAAGGCCGCGGCCATGAAGTTCCTGGCCAATGCCAGCAGCGCCAAAGGACAAGCTGACTTCTCCAACCTGACCGCCTATGCGCCGGTCAACGTCGACAGCGTGGCTCGCCTGGATTCGGTGCTGGCCCCTAACCTGCCGACTGCCTACGCTAAGGATCAAATCACTCTTGATTTCGCGTACTGGGCCAAAAACGGTCCGGCCATCGCGACACGGTGGAACGAATGGCTGGTCAAATGAAAATGACGGCAACCGCGTCCCGCCAACCCCCGCAGACCGGGAGCGCCACTGGCGCTGCCGGCTCGGCACTCGGCAAGGCGGCTGCGATGAACCAATCCCCTTCACGGGCACAGCGCTGGCGTGGCGCAAGTAACCTGATCCCCGCCCTGCTGTTCCTCGGTTTGTTTTTTCTGGCGCCGTTGATTGGGCTGCTACTGCGCGGCGTGCTGGAACCGGTGCCGGGTCTGGGCAACTACGAGCAGCTGTTCGCCAACTCGGCGTATGCGCGGGTCTTACTCAACACCTTCTCAGTGGCCGGACTGGTGACATTGTTCAGCCTGCTGCTGGGCTTTCCACTCGCGTGGGCCATTACCCTGGTGCCCCGTGGCTGGGGTCGCTGGATCCTCAACATCGTGCTGTTGTCGATGTGGACCAGCCTCCTCGCCCGGACCTATTCCTGGCTGGTGCTGTTGCAAGCCTCCGGGGTGATCAACAAGGCATTGATGGCGATGGGCATCATCGATCAGCCGCTGGAGATGGTGCACAACCTCACTGGCGTGGTGATCGGCATGAGCTACATCATGATCCCGTTCGTCGTGCTGCCGCTGCAAGCGACCATGCAGGCCATCGACCCGATGATCCTGCAAGCCGGCTCGATCTGCGGCGCGAGCCCCTGGACCAACTTCTTCCGGGTATTCCTGCCGCTGTGCCGGCCGGGGCTGTTCTCAGGTGGCCTGATGGTGTTCGTGATGTCGCTCGGTTACTACGTCACCCCGGCGTTGCTGGGCGGTGCGCAGAACATGATGCTGCCCGAGTTCATCATTCAGCAGGTGCAGTCGTTCCTCAACTGGGGCCTCGCCAGCGCCGGCGCTGCGTTGCTGATCGTCATTACGCTGGTGTTGTTCTACTTCTACCTGAAGCTCCAGCCGGAATCCCCGGTTGGCGCCAGCAACGCGAGGTAAGCCGTCATGCTCCTGACCCCCAATGCCATGAGCCGGCGCATGCGCTTCGGCCTGTACTTCACGACCGGATTGATCGCGCTGTTCCTGTTGCTGCCGATCGTGTTCATCGTGCTGTTGTCCTTCGGTTCCTCCCAGTGGCTGGTGTTCCCGCCGCCGGGCTGGACACTGAAATGGTACGGCCAGTTCTTCTCCAACGCCGACTGGATGAACGCGGCCGTGGCCAGCCTCAAAGTCGCGGTACTGACCACGTTCTTCGCCGTGGCGTTGGGCCTGCCGACCGCTTTTGCGCTGGTACGTGGACGCTTCCCGGGACGGGAAATGCTCTACGGCCTGTTCACCCTGCCGATGATCGTGCCGCTGGTGATCATTGCGGTGGCGGTGTACGCGCTGTTCCTGAAACTGGGCTACACCGGGACGATGTTCGCTTTCGTAGTCAGCCACGTCATTGTTGCGTTGCCGTTCACCATCATTTCGATCATCAACTCGCTGAAGCTGTTCGATCAGTCGATCGAGGATGCCGCGGTGATCTGTGGCGCCTCGCGCCTGCAAGCGGTGTTCAAGGTGACCTTTCCGGCGATTCGTCCGGGCATGGTGGCCGGCGCCCTGTTCGCGTTCCTGGTGTCCTGGGATGAAGTGGTGCTGAGCGTGATGATGGCCAGCCCGACCCTGCAAACCCTTCCCGTGAAAATGTGGACCACCCTGCGCCAGGACCTGACGCCCGTGATCGCCGTCGCCTCGACGCTGCTGATCGGCCTCTCGGTATTGGTCATGGTCATCGCCGCCGCCCTTCGCCGGCGAAACCCAATCAGCGCCTGAGCGCCCAGGAGTACGACATGAGTGCAGTGATCAAAGATTCCGCGCATCAGAACGACCAACCGTTGGTTAGCCTGCGCAACCTGAACAAGTACTACGGTGATTTTGCCGCCGTGGACGACATCTCGCTGGACATCAAGGATGGCGAATTCCTCACGTTCCTCGGCTCCAGCGGCTCGGGTAAAAGTACAACGCTGTCGATGCTCGCCGGCTTCGAAACCCCGAGCAGCGGCGAGATCCTGGTCAAAGGCCAATCGCTGGTCAACGTGCCGCCGCACAAGCGTGACATCGGCATGGTGTTCCAGCGTTATTCGCTGTTCCCGCACCTGTCGGTACGCGACAACATCGCATTCCCATTGGCCATTCGCAAACTGGCCACTGCCGAACGCGAGCGCCGGGTCGATGCGATGCTCAAACTGGTGCAGCTGGAACAGTTCGCCCATCGCCGCCCTTCGCAACTGTCCGGCGGCCAGCAGCAACGTGTGGCGATTGCTCGGGCGCTGGTTTATGAACCACGCATCCTGCTGATGGACGAACCGCTCGGTGCGCTGGACAAGAAACTGCGTGAAGACTTGCAGGATGAACTGCGCCAGCTGCATCGGCGCTTGGGCATCACCATTGTCTACGTGACCCACGACCAAGAAGAAGCCATGCGCTTGTCGCAGCGCATCGCGATTTTCAGTCACGGCAAGATCGTCGGTTTGGGCAGCGGTTTCGACCTGTACCAGAACCCGCCGAATGCGTTTGTCGCTTCGTTTCTCGGCAACTCAAACTTCCTCAAACTCAAGGCTCAGGGCAACGCGGTGGCTTCGTTTGAAGGGCAATCGTTGTCGATTCGACTGACCGCAGGATTGCAAACCGATCAGGATGTGCTGCTGATGGTGCGTCCGGAAAAAGCCTTGGCATTGAGCGTTGAGCAAGCGACTCAGGAACCGCTGGCGGCAGGCTGGAATGAAGTGTCGGCGATTGTCGGTGAGGTGCTGTTCCTGGGTGAAAGCCAGACCTGCACGGTGATGACTTCGGGCGGCACCTCGATGACCGTCAAGGCGCTCTCCGCTGCCGGCATGCCGCTGAAGACTGGCGACCCGGTGCGCGTGCGCTGGGCCACTGCGGATGCTTGCGTTTATACCGAATGGGCTGAGAGTGATCTGAACAAGGCTGCTGGGGCTCATTGATTTGGCGCCGGTCCATGCCAGTGGGCCGTGATTCATCTGTCACCCTCGGGTCGCTGCAACGTCGGGTTGTGGCGGCCTTTTTTTTTGCTTTTTGGGTTGGGGGCATATCCATTGTTTTGGTAACGGCGGCTTATGGTTTCGCTTTTACAGCGAGTCACTTTCGAAAAGCCTGCGCGGCCCGGCGGAAAGTAACCAAAGCGCTTCTGCCCCTAATGAGATGGTCAGCCCGGCGAGAACCTCGGCATGCCCTCGCTCCGGTCCTGCTCCGTGGGCCCGCCGCCATCGGCCATCCATGGCCGGGGGCGGCTAACCCGGCATCCATGCCGGGTTGCCCACTACGCATAACCTCCACTCGGCCTCTCGAGGGGGCGGTGCATCAAGATCAAAAGCACGGCGGCCTGCCGGCCGGCCTGGCGTCAAGTGAACGCATTTCCCTGTAGGAGCTGTCGAGCGAAGCGAGGCTGCGATCTTTTGATCTTGCCGTTGCTTTGCTTTGGCTTCAGATCTGCCGCCCCTTTCCCAGAGGCCGAACGCAGGCGTTGCGCAGGGGGCACCGCGGCAAGGATGCCGCGGTAGCCGCCCCCGGCCATGGATGGCCGATGGCGGCGGGCCCCCGGAGCAATGCCGGAGTGAGGGCATGCCGAGCCTAGGCGAGGCACCGAATGGAGGGGCAAAGCCTTTTGCTTACTTTTCGGCGTTTGGAAAAGTGAGTCGCTGTAAAAGTGAAACCGCCAGCAGCCGTTACCGAAGAAACGGATATACACACACCCTAGCGCAAAAAAAAAATGCCCGGCAGAGGCCGGGCATTCCAGACGCGAACTCAAGTCGGGCGCTAGTGTGTGTAACCCAGTTTCGCTGCCTTGCTCTCTTGCGCCTGCCCACGCGTTGCCAGGCAGTAATAGAGCGGGCAAGTCACCACCAACCCCACCAGCCACGACAGATCAGCCCCTTCCACCAGATTGGCATACGGCCCGACATACAACGACGTATTGGCAAACGGCAGCTGCACGATGATCCCGATGAAATACGCAACAATCGCATGCAGGTTGAAACGCCCGTAAATCCCGCCGTCCGCACGGAAGATCGAGGCGATATCGTAATGGCCACGCTTGATCAGATAGAAATCAATCAGGTTGATCGACGCCCAAGGCACCAACACCAGCAGCAACGCCAAAATCAACCCGATGAACTGCGAGATGAAATCCGCCGAAGCGCCCAATGCAACGAAGCAGCAACCCGCCAGCACGACACTCGACAACACCACGCGCACCTTGATGCTGGGCGTCCACTGGCTGGCGAACGTCTGGATCGAGGTGATGATCGACAGCACCGCGCCATACAGATTCAAGGCGTTGTGGCTGATGATGTTGAGCAGAAACAGCACCATCAGGATCGGCCCCAGCCAGCCGGTGGACTGCTTCACTGCAGCCATCGCTTCGGTGCCTTCCGGAGTGGCCAACACCGCCACCGCGCCGAAAGTGAACGACAGAATGGTGCCCAGGGTCGCGCCCAGATACGTGGCGAAAAACGGACGGGCAATCCCGATATCCGCCGGCAGGTAACGTGAGTAGTCCGACACATAAGGTGAGAAGCTGATCTGCCAGATGATCCCCAGCGACACCGTTGCCAGCCAGCCCGACAGGTTGAATCCGCCGCGGGTGAAGAAGTCCACCGGCAGGTCATGGGCGAAGATGTAAAGGAAACCGGCAAGCAAGGCACTGCCCATGACCCAGGTCCCGATGCGATTGAGGGTGTGAATGAAGCGGTAACCGATCACCCCGATCGCGGTGGCGCTCAAGGCGCCGATGAGGATGCTCGCCGGCACCGGAACCGAAGGCGCAATGCCGACAATGGATTTGCCGGCCAGCACGATGTTGGAGATGAAAAAACCGATGTAGATGATTGCCGCGAAAAACACGATCAGCAGCGCACCATAGCGACCGAACTGGCCGCGGCTCTGCACCATCTGCGGAATCCCCATGCGCGGACCTTGAGCCGACGCGAGGGCAATCACCAGGCCGCCGACCATATGCCCGAGCGCAATCGCCAGCAGCCCCCAGAACAGGTCGAGGTGGAACACTTGAACCACCATGGCGCCGGTCACGATGGGCAGCGGCGCGATGTTGGTGCTGAACCATAATGTGAACAGGTCGCGGGCCTTCCCGTGGCGTTCCGTGAGTGGGACGTAATCGACCGTGTGATTCTCGATCAGGGGGTCTTGCCGGGACATCTGGGACATATGCATGAACTCTAGTTTGTCTGATCTTATAGTTGTACGAAGCCAAACCGGGGGAGCTCTTTGGCTGCCCCTCAGATGCGAGCCATATTATGGTATTCCAACTTTTTAACAAGGCTGCTCCGGTCTTTTAGAACCCATTTGATCCGCAATTGCACCGCAAAAATTCGCTCCCCACCTAGCTCAAAGCCCCGTAAACATTGACTTAAAGACCGAAGGCATACGTTTATCGGGTCGAAAAAAAAGCCCTTGCAAACTATGTATTACGGTATACCATCAGACCTACAAACACATAAAAACCCGCATTACACCGCCAGAGGACCGTCCCATGATCGATGCCGCCATCTACAAACAAGTGATGGGTTCGTTTCCTTCCGGGGTGACTGTGATCACCACGCTGGATGACGACGGCCAAATCGTCGGCCTGACCGCCAGCGCCTTCAGCTCGCTGTCCATGGACCCGGCCCTGGTGCTGTTCTGCCCCAACTACAGCTCCGATTCCTATCCAGTACTGATCAAGAACAAACGCTTTGCCATTCACGTCCTGTCCGGCGGCCAGCAGAGCGAAGCCTATGCTTTCGCGCGCAAAGGCAAAGACAAGGCGCAAGGCATCGAATGGACCTTGAGCGAGCTGGGTAACCCGATCCTGGCTAACGCCACGGCGGTGATCGAATGCGAGCTGTGGCGCGAATACGAAGGGGGCGACCACGCGATCATGGTCGGCGCGGTGAAGAACCTGATCGTGCCCCAGCAGAACGCCGGGCCACTGGTGTATTGCCACGGCAAGATGGGCGCCCTGCCCGTCCTTGCCTGATTCGAAAGCAAAGATCGCAGCCTTCGGCAGCTCCTACAGGTGTACGCCGCTAGAATGTAGGAGCTGCCGCAGGCTGCGATCTTTTGATCTTTTCAAGATAAACATTTTGCAAATATGTCGTGTTATGGCATACCAACAAAACAACAAAGATCCGAGGTAAGCGTCATGAAGTTTTCCCTGTTCGTGCACATGGAACGTTGGGACGAAAGTGTCAGCCACCGTCAGCTGTTCGAAGACTTGACCGAACTGACCCTGATGGCCGAAGCCGGCGGTTTCAGCACCGTCTGGATTGGCGAACACCACGCCATGGAATACACCATCTCGCCGAGCCCGATGCCGCTGTTGGCCTACCTGGCCGCCAAGACCACCACGATTCACCTCGGCGCCGGCACCATCATTGCGCCGTTCTGGCACCCGTTGCGGGTCGCCGGCGAATGCGCACTGCTGGACGTGATCAGTAACGGTCGCATGGAAGTCGGTCTGGCCCGTGGCGCGTATCAAGTAGAATTCGACCGCATGGCCGGCGGCATGCCCGCCTCCTCCGGCGGTCAAGCGCTGCGCGAGATGGTTCCGGTGGTGCGCGCCTTGTGGCAAGGCGATTACGCCCACGATGGCGATATCTGGAAATTCCCGACCTCCACCAGCGTGCCGAAGCCGATCCAGAAGCCTAACCCGCCGATGTGGATCGCCGCCCGCGACCCGGACTCACACAACTTCGCCGTGGCCAACGGCTGCAACGTCATGGTCACGCCGTTGATGAAAGGCGACGAAGAAGTCCTCGACCTGAAGAACAAGTTTCAGGCCGCGCTGGATAACAACCCGGACGTGCCACGCCCGCAACTGATGGTGCTGCGGCACACCCACGTCCACGCGACGGATGATCCCGAAGGCTGGAAAGTCGGGGCCAAGGCGATCTCCAGGTTCTATCGCACCTTTGATGCCTGGTTCGGCAACAAGGAAGTGCCGGTCAACGGCTTCCTGGCACCGAGCCCGGAAGAGAAGTTCGCCGAGCGCCCGGAGTTCAAACTGGAGAGCCTGCACAAGACCGCCATGATCGGCACCCCGGAAGAAATCATCCCGCGCATCAAGTACTACCAGGAACTGGGGGTCGACGAGTTCAGCTTCTGGTGCGATAACAGCCTGCCCCACGCGGAGAAGAAAAAATCCCTGGAGCTGTTTATCAAACACGTGGTGCCGGCGTTCCGCTGAGTCCGCTGCCCTGCCCCTCGGACGCGAAGCCGGGGGGCTGATTGACGTGTAGGGTCGATTCCAATGATCAATGATCGCCACCCATCACTCGCCCTTCCCTCCGGCGCCGAGCAGGCTTACCTGCGCGGCGAATGGACCGCTTCGCACCTCCATTTCAAGCGCCTGCGCGCCAGCGTTACCGCCAAGCAGAACGGTTTCTGGCAAATAGTTCACTGAGCCCACCCGAACTGGAATTCACGCACCCATGTCTCGTCATCACGAGGCGTGCCCGGTGCTTTGTGCTTCGGCCCATGATCAGGTTTGCTCGATGAACAATAAAAACGCGCTGTTGATCATCGACATACAGCAGGAGGACGGTTTCGTCCTGGAACACTTCGACACCGTGGTGGCCAACACCGCCGCCCTGCTCGAGACCGCCCGCCGTCAGCGGGTGCCTGTCATCTATACCCGCCACATCAATCAGGCCGACGGCAGTGATTTGCCGCGTGGCGAACCGCGAGCAGCCGACGGCGGCCCGAGCTGTTATCGCGCTGGCACCCGGCAAGTGGAAATCATCGAACGTCTGGCGCCGCAGCCTGATGAAATCATTGTGGACAAGGGTCGTTACAGCGCCTTCCACCGCACAGACCTGGACGCCCGACTCAAGGTGCTCGGGGTCGATACCCTGATCGTCTGCGGCGTGTTGACCGATGTCTGCGTACTCAGCACGGTGTTCGATGCGTTCGCCCTGGGTTATCACATTCGGCTGGTCAGCGACGCCTGCACCACGACCACACTGGCGGGACACTACTCGGCGCTGTTGATCATGGCCAACTGGGTCTACGCCCTGGAGATCCTGACCTGCGCCGAATGCCTGCGAGCCCTGGAAAACCGCGAGTATCTAAGCCTGATCCCCGAGCGCCCGGACCTGTTCGCCCACCAGCCGCATGAGCTGGAAAGCACCATCGCCCGTTTGCAAACCCACCTCGCCCGGACTCAGGAGTAATCGCCATGCAAGTGGAAAAAAGAAGCATCGATTTCATCCCTGAAACCGAACGCCATGGCCAACCGGGCTCGCTGTTTTTCATCTGGTTCGGCGCCAACATGAACATCACGACCATTGCGTCCGGTGTGTTGCCGGTGGTGATGGGGCTCAATCTGTTCTGGAGCGCACTGGCGATCATCATCGGCTCGCTGCTGGGGGCGATTTTCATGGCCTCCCATTCTGCGCAGGGGCCGAAACTCGGCATCCCGCAAATGATCCAGAGCCGGGCGCAATTCGGCGTGCTGGGGGCGGTGTTGCCGCTGCTGTTCGTGATGCTGATCTACCTGGGATTTTTCGTCAGCAACACCTTGCTCGCCGCCCAGGCATTGGAGTCCGTCAGCCCGTTGCCGGCCACCGGTAATATCTACCTGATCGGGGCGCTGTGCTTTGTCGTCGCGCTCTATGGTTATCGCCTGATCCATCGCTTGCAGAAACTGCTGTCGATCCTTTCGCTGCTGGTGTTTATCGGCGCAACCGTGTTGGCGCTCCAACTGCCGATTCCGGCAGAGCAATGGTTGCCGACGGGCTTCTCACCGTCGAAGTTTCTGGTGGCGGTGAGCATTGCCGTGACCTGGCAACTGTCCTATGCGCCGTATGTGGCCGACTACTCGCGTTACCTGCCGAGCAGCACGCCAACCGCAAAGGTGTTCTGGTACAGCTACGCCGGCACGGTCAGCGGCGGTGCCTGGATGATGATTCTCGGGGCGATCCTCAGCGTCGGCATCACCGACTTTTCCAGCAACGTCGGCAGCCATGTCGCCGGGCTGTTTGGGAGCGGCGCGCTGCTGCTGTTCGCCTTCATCGTCTATGGCCAGGTGTCGATCAATGTGTTCAACCTGTACGGCGCCTTCATGTCGACCATTACCGTGATCGAACCTTTTGCCCGGCTTAAGGTGACGCCTCGGGTACGCGGCCTGTTCATGCTGGTGATCAGCCTGGTGGCCACGGCCTTGTGCACCATCAGTCAGGACGACTTCATCAACTTCTTCCTCAACTTCATTTTCTTCATGAGCTACTTCCTGATCCCATGGACGGCGATCAATCTGGTGGACTACTACTGCCTGCGCAAAGGCCAGTACCGGATCGATGACATCTTCGACAGGGACGGGATCTACGGGCGCATCAACTGGATCGCCTGCGGCAGTTTCGTGCTGGCGATCGCCCTGGAAATCCCCTTCATGAACACCACGTTGTATGTCGGCCCGGCGGCCAACGCCCTGGATGGCGTAGACCTGGCCTGGGTCGTCGGGTTGCTGGTGCCCGCCCTGAGCTACTACTGGCTGATGAAGCTCGCCAAGCGTGCTCCGCTGGTGGGTCAAGCGTTGCGGTAAATCGCTGAGAAGCACAACGCCGGTCACGGTCGGCGTTGTGTTGCTCGAATCAACAAAGCCGAATTTCAGGCAAAAAAAATCCCAGGCAGCTGATGGACGCCTGGGACTCAAAATGCATAAACCGTGGTGGTGAACGCGGGGCGAATATTACTTAATATTTCTGCCTGTAACAAGATATTTTGATTCACTATCCAGTTACTAAAACTTCTAACCCATTAAATATCCACACATTTTTTATGGACGAGCGACGACAAGGACTGATCTAGAGGTACCAGCGATACTCCCGCGCACTGATGTCCTGCAGGAATGCCAAATGGTCCTGGCGCTTGTTTTCGCAGTAGACATCTACAAACTCAGCCCCCAAACCCTCGCGCAGCTGCACGTTGTTTTGCATCGAACGCACGGCCTCCAGCATCTCTAGAGGGAAGTCGATTCCGCTGCCACGATCTTCGTTGAGGGATGCAATCGGTTCACGACCCACTTCCAGCCCTTGCTCCAGCCCGACCAGAATCGCCGCCAACACGAGATAAGGATTGGCATCCGCGCCCGCCAGGCGATGTTCGATGCGCAGGTTCTTAGCGTCCGACTCAGGCACCCGCAGGCAGGCGTCACGATCTTCAAAGCCCCAACTGGCGCGCGTCGCGACATTCACCGTGCCGCTCAAGCGACGCATTGCGTTGTGATTCGGTGCAAAGATCGGCATGCAATGCGGCAGCAATTCAAGGCAACCGGCCACCGCATGGCGCAGCGCCTGCTGATCGTTAGCCGCCAACAGGTTGGTTCCCGCCTCGTCGTAAAGGCTCACATGCACATGCATGCCGCTTCCGGGGTGCTGCAAGTAGGGTTTTGCCATGAAGCTGGCGCGGTGGTTGTGCTTGAGGGCCACTCCCCGTGTGCTGCGGCAGAACAGGGCCGCCCAGTCGGCCGCACGCAGGCCGTCGTCAAGGTGACCGAAATTGATCTCGAACTGGCCCGGGCCCAACTCCGCAGTGATCACCGTGGCATCGATGCCTTGCGCCCGCGCCGTCTCGACCATGTCATCGAGTACCGGTGAAAATCTCGACAGCCGTTCGATGTGCATATTTGGCTGATCATCGGCATCGTCGGTCAGCTGATCGCGAGGGAACTGTGGCAAGCCGTCACGAAGCTGGCGATCGAACAGATAGAACTCCAGTTCGAACGCGACGACAGGAAATATCCCTTTTCGGCCAAGACGCTCGAGCACCTGCGCCAACACTTCACGCGGCTCGAAAACGATAGGCTTTTCAGTACCGCTTGAGGTAATCAGCATCTGCCCCAACAGTTGTTTTTCCCAGCTCACTGGCTTGAGCGTACCGGGCACCAGGCGGCGGGGAGCATCCGGGTCGCCGTCGTTGAAACAGTAGTCGCCGATTTTGAACAGACCACCCTGCGTGCCCAGCAACACACAGTTTTGCGGCAGCTTGAGCGCGCTGCCGGCGGCGACCTTCTCAAGCATTTCTATCGGGTAGCGTTTACCGTAAAAATGCCCGGGGATATCCAGGGAAATCAGGTCAACGTAACGCACCTGCGGGAAGCGCTGGCGAAACGCGCGAACCTCAGCAACCAGATCAGAGCAGACAGCATCCATCGTTAGTGTTCCTTGTTGTTTTTATCAGGTGTAAACCCAAAGCACCCGGGCGAGCTGATCCGAGAGGTTGCCGTAGCGACAATGTGTGTGACTGGCCAGCTGAAAACTGTCGCCGGTGCGCAATATCACCGGCTTATCGTCATCCAGCCACAGCGTCAGTTCCCCCTCGAGGACATAGCCACCCTGCTCCGAGCTGTCGTTCATGTGCCGATCACCACTGCTGGCGCCGGGCTCCAGTTGGCTTTCAAGCATTGAAAAGGACGCCCTCATCTTCGGAGAGACGAGGATGTCGGTAATCCCGTCGGCGTAATACAGCGTGCGTCGCTCATCCGGGCGGGTCACCCAAGGCAATGCCATGGGCTTGGGCAAGCTGTAGAAATAGGTGGTCGGCACGCCGAGTGTTTCGCTGATGGCGGTCAAGTCCGCCACCGTGGGACGTGACAACCCCCGCTCGACTTGCGAGAGAAACCCGACCGAACGACCGATTTTGTCCGCCAGGTCTTTCAGCGTGCATTTTTTGTGTTTGCGCAGGTCCTGGATCAGGATCGCGAGCGCCGAGATTTCTTCTTGCATGTCCATCTAAAGGCTTCCAGAAATTGATGCTTCAAATACTGTCGCGCAGCCGATACCAGGCCTTGCCGATGGCTTCCAGCGGTGCTGCCAAATACTGTCCACCGGGAAAACTGCCGTTGATCAAACCCTGATACAACGCCAGCTCATCCGGCTGGCCAAGTATCGCGTCGGACACGGCACGCGCCCCGGCCAAAGTCGGCAGCACGCCATGTCCTGAGTAACCCTGTAGCCAGTAGAGATCGCCACGTCCACCGATGTCAGGCGTGCGCTTGAGGGTCAGATCAATGTGTCCTCCCCAGGCAAAGTCCAGTTCGACGCCCTTGAGCTGGGGAAACACGCGCTCCAGATAGGGCCGTGTCGCAGCGGCGATGTCCTTCGGCATGCCGCCCAAATAGGTGCAACCACCACCGAACAGCAGGCGGTTGTCCGGCGTACGACGGAAATAATCGAGGACAAACTGGTTGTCGGTGACGCACACATTGCCGGGTAGCAACGCGGTCGCCTGCTGCTCTGAAAGTGGCGCGGTGGCCACCTGGTAAGTGCCAACCGGTAACACGCAACTCGACAGCTTCGGATCAAGCCGATCAAGGTAGGCGTTGCACGCCAGCACCAGCACGTCGGCGCGAATGCGACCGCGCTCAGTGGTGACTACGTACTGACCGCCCTCTTCGCGATAACTCAGCGCCTTGCTCTGTTCATGAATGTGTCCACCGGCCTGTTCAATCGCAGCGGCCAGGCCGAGCGCCAGTTTCAGCGGATTCAAATGCCCGCCTTCAGGATCAAACAGGCCTGCCTGGTAACGCTCACTGGCGACCCAATCAGGTAACGCTTCGCGCGCAATGAACTGCAAACCATCGTGGCCCCACTTGTGGCTGGCCTCGTGTTGCCATTCTGTCAGCAGACTCACCCGACGCGGCATCACCGACGTCCAGAGGTGGCCGGGCCGATAGTCACAATCAAAACCATGGCGCGCGGGCAAATCTCGCAACTCCCGTGCAGCCCAGCGCATGCTGTCCCATAACCGGCGCGCGCGCTCATAACCCAGCGCCGCCTCCAGCGGCGGCATGTCACACGACCAACCAAGAATGGCCTGACCACCATTGCGCCCCGACGCGGCCCAGGCCACCCGACTGGCTTCCAGCAACGTCACGCGCTTGCCGGCCAGGGCCAGACGCAACGCCGTATGCAATCCACTGAAGCCGGCCCCGATGATCAACACTTCGGTGTCCTGCTCGCCCTCCAACGCGGCTCGATCGAACAGACGATCGGCGCAGGTGTGGGCGTAATAGCTGGCGACGTGCTGGGTAGATTGCTGAAACATGCAGGCCTCGTGAATTTTTATACTTATATTTTCATGAAAAAGTACACGCTAAATTTCACGACCGCAACCGTTCAAGGCGCAAAAAAATCCCGCCCAAGAGAACCCGGGCGGGACTTTTTCTAAGCAGGCAGCGTTTTCGAAGCAACGCTGCCGACGTTTCAGGCGACAGGAATCATCGGATCCGCTGAAGCCAGCGCAGTGACGCGATCAGCCGCGGGCGGGTAGATCCACATCGTGTTGATCTGGGTCTTCAGCGCCTTGGCTTCCTCCTTGATCAACTTCACCTGGCGGTCCCAACCCTCGGTGTAGACCGCGCCCCAGGCGCCCAGATCCAGACAGGTCACGTATTTAGGCTGGCTGTACGGGGTCGGGTCCACGCCCAGGATCTGCGCGGCCACGTTGTTACCGGCATGACGACCCAGCGAGATGGCGTGCTGACAGGTCATCAATGCGAAGTTGCCGATGTCATCGCTGGCAGCGTAGGCCACGTCGCCGGTGGCGAAGATGTCTTCCTGGCCAATGACTTTCAAGTGAGCGTCGACGTGCAGACGGCCCAAGTGATCGCGTTCGGCCGGAATCTGCTCGGTCAACGAACTGGCGCGCACACCGGTGGTCCAGACGACGGTTTTGGCATCGATGCGCTGACCATCGGCCAAGGTCACGCCGTTTTCATCGACGGCGACCACCGACGATTTCAAGCGCCATTTCACGCCCGTTTCAATACTGGCTTCAGCGATCGACACGGCGATCTCGGCGCCCATGGACCCGCCAACTTTCTCGCCACGATCAACGATGATCACTTCGATGTCGGCACGGTCACCCAGGATGGCACGCAGACGCGCAGGCATTTCAGTCGCGGTTTCAATCCCGGTAAAGCCACCGCCGGCCACCACTACGGTGTTGCGAGCTTTGCTTTCTGACAGGTTGACCAGGGACTTGAGGTGATTTTCCAGGCGTACGGCCTGTTCGATCTGGTCGACGTCGAAGGCGTGTTCCGCCACGCCAGGCGTGTTCGGCAGTGCCAGACGGCTGCCGGTCGCCAGAACGAGTTTGTCGTAGCTGCACACTTGCTGGTTGCCGGACGCATCAAGGTAGCCGACACACTTTTGCTCAACGTCGATGGTTTCGGCAGAGCCCTTGATGAAATGGACGCCGACCGCATCGAACAGTTCGCCGATCGGTGCGGCCAGTTGGTGAGCATTTGGCTCGTAGAAGCGCGGACGGACTCGCAGCTCGGCCTGAGGGGCCAGAACGGTCACTTCAACGTCGTTGTGACCATGAATGTCGAACAGACGCGTGGCGCTCAAAGCCGTCCACATGCCACCGAAACCTGCGCCGATAACCAAGATGTGCTGTTTCATTTTTAACTCCGGGGGAGAAGACCCAGTGATGAATTCGTTAAAGGTCACGCTCTTCGGTAGCGACTGCGTACACTGCTGACCTTACAACGGCGACTATATTGATCCTAGTTACTAGGCACAAAACGAAATTACTGATGGTTAGTATCGAAAAGTTTGATTTGTCCAGAAAAGGACCAACAACCACCAAATATGCTGCTCATCGATAGAAAACAGACAATGAATACGGGATTGGATGCGTTGCCTTGCTAGCTTGCCGCTGTTAACATTTACGACTACTTCAGTCGGAGATTGATATGTCTCTTTACAGCGCAGGCGTTGAGTACGGCATTCATTGCCTGATTTTTTTGGTGGGCAATTGCGGCGACACCCGCGAGGCGAGCGTGCGTGACCTTGCCGAGCTGCAAGGCGTACCTCAGGACTATCTGGCAAAAATTTTCACCAAACTGGCCAAGGCAAAACTGGTGGTCGCCACTGAAGGCGTGCGCGGCGGGTTCAAGCTGGCCCGGCCTTCTGACGAAATCAGCATTCTGGATATCGTCAATGCCATCGACGGCCAGAAGCTCATCTTCGATTGCCGGGAGATTCGGGGGCGTTGCGCCTTGTTCGAAGGTTCCGCGCCGGCGTGGGCGCTGGCGGGTCAGTGCTCGGTGCATGCCGCCATGATGACCGCGCAGAAACGCATGGAAGACGCCCTCGCCCAGCAGACCATTCTTGATCTCGCCAGAAAAGTCGGACGAAAAGCGCCGGCGCAATTCAATGCTCAGGTGGAAAACTGGATGAACGATCGTCGGGAAAAGAAAATCAGTGTGAGTACTCAGGCAAGCGACGACCCGATCATCCAGGTGACCGATATCACCGACTAAACCTTAGAGACAATCACGCACTGCCTGACGCAACGCCCCTGATTTCGCCCAAGGCGGCCCCTGATAAAGCGATACGTGACTGCCATCCTTCGATTTCACGATATCCACGATCTCGTCGGCCGTGATGATGCTCGGCGCGGTGACTCTGTAGCCATTGGAAATCGCCGATTGGGTCGTGTTGGGTATCTCCTTCTGCCACGCCGGCAGAACGCACGCGGCATAGTCTTTTGGCGCCTTGTCGCTGTACTTGCTGACATTGGGCTCACCTGGCACCAGGGACGCGGGCAACGAACAGCCCGCCAGCAACGCCAACCCTACTCCCCCAATCAATTTGCGCATGACGCTTCCTTAACCCGAAAAAAGGGAATGTAGCGTGCCGCTGTCCAGACATCCATCCGTTGTACTGAACTCAGCAAGGGGCGTTGTGATCACCGGGATCCGGATACGACCGCTCGTTCAGATAAGTCATCCATCTTTCATACGCTTCATGCTGCCATTGAGTGACCCGCTCCCATTCCGGGCCGCTCAACTGATGTGCAGAAATCAGTTTCATCATTTCCGTGGTGGCCGCGTCCAGATCAACCATCAGCTCATGGGCATGAAATCTAAAGTCATCAGTCGCCGTCATTTGAAGTTGCCTCGCCCTAGCAAAAATTCACTACCTCACTACGACATCAGATCTGCGGATTCGCGCTCATTTTCCCGACAAAAGGCTGCACCAACGGTCCAGACGAACAAAACGTCCTGACCCGGGAAATGGGACTAAAATTTCGTAGCGGAGATTGGCAGGAGGTCATCATGTGGCTTAACGAATCTGAAAACGAACTTCGGCGTGACCTGCAAGGTGTTGCGTCGGATTTGAGATGGTCAGCGGTAGAGCTTTTGCGCATCGCAGAGCAGCTGCGCCTGGCCGGCAATGATGTGGATGCGCAAGCAACCCTGAAGCTGTGCGAGTTGTTTCAGGGAGATGAAGAACGACTGAAGGGTTATGCCGAGGAAGTGAAAGCCAAGATCATCACTCGAACGAAAGCTCAATAGCTGGAGCACTGCCATGCACAAGCCTCTATGCGCGCTGGTCGTTGTATTGGCCGCGACGGGTGGCTGCAGCACCGAATCGCGTGTCTATCGTGATCAACCGCTGGTCGCAAAGGTCGAGACCGGCATGAGCAAGGATCAAGTCCAGCAGATTGGCGGCCAGCCTTTATCCATAACGGATCGCACCGTTGAGCCTGGCACTTGCTTTGACTACAAGCTGACGCAGGCCGGCCATCAGCAAACGTACAACGTCAGTTTCGATGGCAGGGGCAAGGTCGACCATAAAAGTTTCATGACCTGCGCGGAATGGAGTCACGCGCAGCAAAAAGCCCGAGAGCCCTCCCGCAGCACCGGTGGCGGCGGTTATTAGCCCAGGACCTCAGCGCCCAGCAAAGAAAAGCCCCGGCGAACCGGGGCTGCAAGCACACTATTTATCTGATTTCTGGCTGCGTGCAGGCCGACTTGCCCTGGCCTTGTAGCCGGGAAGAGCGGCCGCATAGGCCAATGCTTCCTCTCTACTGCCAAAGGCTCCAAGCCGGTCACCTTTGGTGCACACCCGCCATGGGCCGTTGTTCACGCTGAGTACGTCATAACCGTTCATGTGCATTTTGGTCAGCATCGGAACGCTCATAGTCACCTCCATTTCGGCAGTGATGATCCTGGATTCACTTGAATACCTTACACCCGACCTTCCATGAAGTGCCAACCAGACGTCGCGCCAGGATTTCGGCGTCTGGCTGCACTTTCAACCTCGTCCATCACTCCAACCATTGAGACAGACGCCTCGGCTCGAATATTGCATTTTTATGACTGATTTATGACAAACGGCAATCAGGTAACACATGAAAGTACGCGCGACTGTCATTTGCGAGCAGGACCGGCACATTCTCCTGGTGCGCAAGCCAAGGAGTCGCTGGATGCTGCCCGGCGGAAAGGTTGAGCGTGGTGAAGCCATTGCCGACGCCGCCACGCGAGAGCTTCAGGAAGAGACAGGGCTTGGGGTCGACGGGTTGCTGTATCTGATGGAGTTGCAAACGGGCAGCACCCGACACCATGTGTACGAGGCCTCAGTGGCGAACGCGGATGAGGCCCGCCCGCAAAACGAAATTTACGATTGCATCTGGTATCCGCTGGACGCAGTACACAACCTGAACACCAGCGACGCCACGCTCAGAATCATCAAAGCGTTTCAGCGTCGCTTGTAAGTTGCTCAGCCCTGGTCGCCGCCACCGACCGGCATGATCATGCCGGTGATATAGGACGCTTCGTCGCTGGCCAGAAACAGAATAGCGCTTGCCTGTTCATCCAGCGTGCCATAGCGCTTCATCAAACTGCTGTCGAGCGTCTGGTCGACAATCTGCTGATACCAGACCTTCTCTTGCTCGCTCTGATCGGCGCTGTTGCGCGGAATGACCCGCGGCGGCGCTTCGGTGCCACCGGGCGCGGTGGCATTGACCCGAATCCCGCGACCGGCGGTTTCGAAGGCCAGGCAAGCGGTCAGCGCGTTGACCCCACCCTTCGCCGCACCGTACGGCACGCGATTGACACTGCGTGTGGCGATGGACGAAACGTTGACGATGGCACCACTCGCCTGTTCAAGCATGAACGGCAACGCGGCATGACAGCACCACAGCGTCGGGAACAGCGAACGGCGCACTTCAGCCTCGATCTGCGACGCTTCGTAATGCTCAAAAGGCTTGGTCCAGATCGTCCCGCCCACATTATTGACCAGCACATCCAGACGCCCGAAACGCTCGACGGCGGTTTGCATGACGCGGCTGCATTCGCTGTATTGCTCAAGATCGGCGGTCAGCGCCAGCACCTGGCTGCCCTGCCCCAATTGCTGCTGAACCTCGAACACCAGCTCGGAGCGATCGACCAGAATCAACCGCGCACCTTCCGCCGCCATGCGCTCGGCAACGCGCCGACCGATGCCTTGGGCAGCGCCGGTGATCAGCGCGACTTTTTCGTGAAATCTGTTCATACCCACCTCGTGTTTGCGCCACCCCCTCCGTAGGAGCTGTCGAGTGAAACGAGGCTGCAATCTTTTGATGTCGCCCTTGTAAAGATCGCAGCCTCGTTTCACTCGACAGCTCCTACAGGGACAATGCCGCAGAGAATACTTACGCCGCGCTGGCGGCAAATTTCTCGTAGTAAAAGTTTGTCGGCGCGATGCCTTTTTCACGGATGAACTGGCTGACGGCCTCGACCATCGGCGGCGGGCCGCACAGGTAGACATCGACGTCGCCTTCGTTCAAATGCTGCGGCTCGATGTGCTGGGTCACGTAGCCCTTGAGGGGGTGCTGACTGTCCGGGTTGGCGACGCAGGCACTGAAGCTGAAGTTCGGGATTCGTGTGGCAAAGGCTTCGAGTCGATCGAGTTCCACCAGATCGAAATCGTTGGTCACGCCGTAGATCAAATGCAGCGGATGCTCACTGCCCTGTTCGGCGATTTTTTCCAGCATCGCCGTGAACGGTGCCAGCCCCGTACCGCCGGCCAGCAGCAACAACGGACGGCGAATGTCGCGCAGGTAGAAACTGCCCAACGGCCCGGCCAGGCTCATGCTGTCGCCGGCCTTGGCCATACCGGTGAGGAAGCTGCTCATCAAGCCGCCGGGCACGTTGCGGATCAGGAAACTGACCTCGCCGTCGCGCTGCAACGAGCTGAACGAATAGGCGCGGGTCTGCTCGCTGCCGGGAATCCCGAGGTTCACGTATTGCCCCGGCAGGAACGCCAGTTTGCTCAGGGCTTCGCCCTTGATCGACAGCGCGATGGTGCTGTCGGACAACTGGCGCACGGCGCTGATGGTCGCGTCATAGCTGGCCTGACGGGTGCGGCACACCTCGGATGAGGTCGGCACGCGCACCACGCAATCGCTCTGGGCGCGCATCTGGCAGGTCAGGACGAAACCTTGCTCGGCTTCTTCCGCGCTGAGGGCGTCTTCGATGTACTCCTCGCCCAAATCATAACGGCCGGCCTCGGCGAAACACTTGCAAGTGCCGCAGGCGCCGTCGCGGCAATCCAGCGGAATATTGATGCCCTGGCGATACGCAGCATCGGCCACGGTTTCGCCGACATTGGCGTCGATGAATCGAGTGACGCCGTCTTCAAAATTGAATGCGATGGAATGAGTCATGACCGCTGCCTCACAGGTGGTAGACATCGATGACCTGGCGAACGTAGTCGTTCTTCAGGATCACTTTCTTGGCCTTGATCAGCGGGTTTTCACCGCGCACATCGAGGGTGTAGAAACTGCTGCCGAAATAGCTGTCGACGGTCTTGTAGCGAAAGCTCAGGGTGTGCCAGTTGAAGCGCACTTTGCACAGCCCGTCGGCTTGTTCGAGCAACTCGATATTGCTGATGTTGTGCGAGGTGCGGGTGTCCGGAATGCTCGCGCTGGAGCGCTCGGTCTTGATGCGGAAGACGCGGTCTTCCAGACCGGTGCGGTTGCCGTACCAGATCAGCGAGATTTCCCGCTGAGGGTCTTCGGTCAACTCGTCGTTGTCGTCCCAGGACGGCATCCAGAACGTCGCGTCCGGGGCGTATAACTCCAGCCATTCGTCCCACTGCCGGTCGTCGAGGTAGCGTGCTTCGCGGTAGAGAAAATCACGCACGGCGTCATAGGTGATGGTCATTGCACGGCCTCCACAGGAATCAGTTCGGACTGCTCGGCGGCCAAGGCCTTGAGCATGGTCTGCTGCCAATACTTGTGTTGCAGCACGAACAGGCCTTCGTCTTCGGTGCGCACACCGCTGAGCAGCGGATGCAGGTCGATTTCCTTGGCCGCGTCATCAGCGCCTTCGATCCAGTGTTCGGCGCCACGGGACATGTCGTTCCAGGCGGTCACGCTGCCCTGATAACTGGTCTGACAGGAACGGAACTCTTCCAGGTCGTCCGGGGTGGCCATGCCGCTGACGTTGAAGAAGTCTTCGTACTGGCGAATCCGGCTCGAACGGGCGTGGTCGCTTTCGCCTTTGGGGGCGATGCAGTAAATGGTGATTTCCGTGCGGTTGACCGAGATCGGCCGGGCGATGCGGATCTGCGAACTGAACTGGTCCATCAGGTACACGTTCGGGTACAGGCACAGGTTGCGCGAGTTCTCGATCATCCAGTCGGCGCGGCCCTTGCCGAAATCTTGAGCCAGTTCATCGCGACGCTCGTACAGCGGACGATCTTCTGGGTTGGACCAACGGGTCCAGAGCAACATGTGGCCCTTGTCGAAGGAATAGAAACCGCCGCCCTGCTTGGCCCAACTGCCGGCACTCATGGTTGGATTGCAATCGCCGGCCTCGCGCTGCTTGCGCTGGTTCTGGGTGGCCGCGTAGTTCCAGTGCACGGAGCTGACGTGATAGCCGTCAGCGCCGTTTTCGGCGGTGAGTTTCCAGTTGCCTTCGTAGATGTAGCTGGAGGAACCGCGCAGCACTTCCAGGCCATCGGCGGACTGGTCGACGATCATGTCGATGATCTTTGCCGACTCGCCCAGGTGTTCAACCAATGGCACGACATCGGCCTTGAGGCTGCCAAACAGGAAGCCGCGATAAGACTCGAAACGCGCGACTTTGGTCAGGTCGTGGGAGCCTTCGCAGTTGAAACTCGCCGGGTAGCCCGCTTCGGCCGGATCCTTGACCTTGAGCAGCTTGCCGGAGTTGTTGAAGGTCCAGCCGTGGAATGGGCAGGTGTACGAACTCTTGTTGCCGGACTTGTGCCGGCACAGCGTCGCGCCACGATGGCTGCAGGCGTTGAGGAACGCATTGAGCTCACCGTCCTTGTTGCGCGCGATGAAGATCGACTGGCGCCCCATGGTGGTGGTGTAGAAATCGTTTTTGTTGGGGATCTGGCTTTCGTGGGCCAGGTACAGCCAGTTGCCTTCGAAGATGTGCTGCATCTCGAGATCGAACAGCCGCGGGTCAGTGAACATCTCGCGCTTGCAGCGATAGATGCCCTGTTCTTTGTCATCTTCGAGCAGGGAGTGAAGGTATTCGGGTCGCAGGGACATGGCCGCCGCCTCCATTGTTTTTATTCAGGCAGGGCCATGCTAGGACAGGGGGAAGTGGCGGACTATCCGCTGGGTGCAGACCTGTATCCGTTTACTGCAAACGGCCCACTACCTGTAGCAGCTGCCGAGCCCGCGAGGCTGTGGCGAGGGGATTTATCCCCGTTCGGCGGCGAAGCCGTCGTAATCCATTGGACGCGGTGTGGCTGGAAAAACAGGGGCCGCTTCGCAGCCCAACGGGGATAAATCCCCTCGCCACAGCCTCGTGGGCTCGGCAGCTGCTACAGGTGCTTTGCGGTGTTTCAGTGGCGGCGTTTGAGGGTGTCCGACGGTAATTCGCCGAACTGTTTGCGGTAGCTGTCGGAGAATCGTCCCAGGTGCAGGAAGCCGTAATCCATCGCCACTTCCGTGACGTTGCGCACGTTGCAGGTCGGGTCGCTCAGGCAGGCGTTGATGCGCTCAAGGCGTTTTTGCCGGATGTAGTTTTTCGGCGTGGTGCCGGCATTGCGTTCAAACAATCCGTACAACGAGCGCAGACTCATCCGCGCCTGGCGCGCCAGTTCTTCACTGTCGATGTCCTGTTTGAGGTGGCCTGCGATGTAGTCGGCAATCACCTCGAACGTGGCCGTCTGTGAGCCGAGACTGATCCGGCTGACGTTGGTCTTCATCAGGCTGAGCATCTTGCTGACGATGATCTGTGCGTAGTGCTCCTGCACCTTGGGAATCTGCTCGGTGGCCTCGGCTTCCTGGCAAATCATCGCCAACAAACCGACAAAGCCTTCCAGTTCATCGAGCTGATAACGGTTCTCCAGAAACCGCACGCCCTGCCCCGGATACCGCCAGCGCTGCTCATCGCACACGGACTCCAGCAACGTGGTGGGGACTTTGAGGATGAATTTTTCGCAATCGTCGGAATACGTCAGGTCCACCGGATCATCGGGATTGATCAGCAGCAACTCGCCGGGTGCGAAGTAGTGTTCCTGGCCGTGGCCGCGCCACAGGCAGTTGCCACGCAGCAGCACTTGCAGGTGATAGATGCTTTCCAGCGCGCCGGAGGTGACCCGTACGCTGCCGCCATAGCTGATGCGGCACAGGTCGAGGCTGGCAAACTTGCGATGATTGAGGCTGGCCAGCGGTCGCCCGGCCCGGGGCATCAGAATGCAATGATTACCGACATGCTGATTGACGTACCCCGACACCGCGTAAGGGTCGGCGTGGTCGAATACAGTGCTGCGCTGACTCAACAGTTGCGCTTGCATCATCGGGTCACTCTCATTGTTGTTATAGGTTGCGTCGGGGCATTCTAGAACAGTGCGCGCAACGGTGTGTCAGTAGGCCGACGTGCTGCCAGTCGGTTAACCGAAACCCGTGTGGGAGCGGGCTTGCTCGCGACGGCGGTGTGTCAGTCAGTGTTGATGCTGAAGCTGATGACCCCTTCGCGAGCAAGCCCGCTCCCACAAGGTCGGGTTCGATCACATCGCGCTGTCAGTCCTCGAGTGCGCGGACCCGCTCGTGGCGTTGCTGCTCGTCGGGTTGCGCGGAGGTCTGCAAGGTGAAATCGAAGTCGATTTCGGCAAAGCGACCGCCCACACCATGGGCCGCCGCACGCTGTTGATCGTCACTGAAGGTGATTTTGGCAATCAGCTCGTCACGGGTGGCATAGGCGAAATCGTCGTGCAGGTATTGATCGCCATCGAGGTTGATCTGGGTGGTCAGGTGACGATGATCCGGCGCGGAGATGAAGAAGTGAATGTGTGCCGGCCGTTGACCATGACGGCCCAGTTGATCGAGCAGTTGCTGGGTCGGACCGTCCGGCGGGCAGCCATAGCCCGACGGCACGATGCTGCGGAAGCGATAACGACCTTCGGCATCGGTGACGATACGACGACGCAGGTTGAACTCCGATTGAGTGGTATCGAAGTAGGAGTAAGTGCCGCCGGTGTTGGCGTGCCAGACATCCACCACCGCACCGGCCAACGGTTCGCCGACGGTGTTCTTGACCTGGCCCTGCATGAACAGCACCACACCCGGATCGACGCCGTCATCCAGTCGCGCTTCGCCTTCCGACAGCGGCGCACCCGCCACGTACAGCGGGCCTTCGATGGTCCGCGGTGTGCCGCCGGCCTTGCCGGCCTGCTCGTCTTCAGCGTCCATCAGCAGGTCGAGATAATGTTCGAGACCGAGCCCGGCCACCACCAACCCGGCCTCTTGACGCGCACCCAGCACGTTGAGGTAGTTGACGGCTTTCCAGAACTCTTCCGGCGTCACGGCCAGGTCTTCGATGATGTTCACCGAATCACGCAGGATGCGGTAGACCAGGGCCTTGACCCGCGGGTCGCCGGCGTCATTGAGCAGACCGCTGGCCTCTTCGAGAAACTTCTGGACACTGGCAGTGTGGGAAATCTTGACGTTCATTTTGGTGGGTTCCTCATCTTGTAATTATTAGCGTAGCGAACTGAACAGGCTGGGTTCAGCGGTCATCCTCGCGGATGGAAGAAGGATGCCGGCACATCGCGTCGACCTCGATCGCCATGTACGGAAACAGCGGCAATTGCATGAGCAGGTCGTGCAGTTCCTGAACGCTGTCGACGTCGAAAACGCTGTAATTGGCATAGTGCCCGGCGATGCGCCACAAGTGACGCCACTTGCCTTGCTCTTGCAGGCGCTGGGCCAGGGCTTTCTCGTCGGTCTTTAACTTGTTGGCCGTTTCCGGATTCATGTCGACCGGTAGATTCACGGTCATTTTTACGTGGAACAGCATAGTGCTCTCCTCAGGCTTGATGAATGGCAGTCGACGTTTTGTCACGACGGAAGAACGCCAGACGTTCTTCATCGAGGCTCAGGCCCAGCCCCGGTGTTTTCGGCACGTGCAGCTCAAAATCGCGATAGACCAGCGGCTCGCTGAGAATGTCTTCAGTCAGCAGCAGCGGGCCGAACAGCTCGGTATCCCACGCCAGCTTGTTCAGCGTGACAAAGGCATGGGCCGAGGCCAGTGTGCCGATGCCACCTTCGAGCATGGTGCCGCCATACAGGCCGATACCGGCGGCTTCGGCGATGGCCGCGGTTCGCAGCACGGCGCGCGGGCCGCCGTTCTTGGCGATCTTCAAGGCAAACACTGACGCCGCGCCTTCTCGGGCCAGATTGAACGCATCTTCCACGCATTCGATGGATTCATCGGCCATGATCGGCGCCGGGCTCATGGCATTCAGGCGCGCCATGCCGGCGCGGTTGTTGCGTGAGATCGGCTGTTCGATCAGGTCGATACCGTTGGTCCCGAGGATGCGGCAAGCGCGCAACGCGACCGCTTCATCCCAGGCCTGATTGACATCGACCCGCACGCTGGCGCGGTCGCCCAGGGCTTTCTTGATTGCAATAACGTGGGCCAGGTCGCGATTGACCTCACCGGCACCGATTTTCAGTTTGAAAATCCGGTGGCGGCGCAGGTCGAGCATTTTTTCCGCTTCGGCGATGTCCTTGTCGGTGTCACCACTGGCCAGGGTCCACGCCACTGGCAGTGCATCGCGAACGCGGCCGCCCAGCAACTCGCTGACCGGCAGCCCAAGGCGTTTGCCCTGAACGTCGAGCAAGGCGGTTTCGATACCTGATTTAGCGAAGGTGTTGCCACGGATGCTGCGCTCCAGGCGCAACATCGCGGCATTCACGTTGGCGCTGTCCTGGCCCAGCAACAGCGGCGCGAAGTGTCGGTCGATGTTGGTCTTGATGCTGTCAGGGCTTTCGTTGCCATAGGCCAGGCCACCGATGGTGGTCGACTCGCCAATGCCTTCGATGCCGTCGGCGCAGCGCACGCGAATGATCACCAGGGTCTGGTTCTGCATGGTGTGCATCGCCAGCTTGTGCGGGCGGATGGTCGGCAGATCGACGATGATCGTCTCGATCGATTCAATGGCAGTTGCAAGCATGTCGATACCCATCAGGTTCTTAAAGTTCTGGAACCGATTCTGGTACGGCTTTTTTCGGGAAGCCAATATAGAATTGGTCTAACTTGATACCTTTAAGGTATGCAACCGACTTGCGACTGGAGGCCCCATGGAACTGCGTCACCTGCGGTATTTTCAGGTGTTGGCTCAAACCCTCAATTTCACCCGTGCTGCCGAGCTTTTGCACATCGCCCAACCACCGCTGAGCCGGCAGATGCAGCAACTGGAGGACGAGCTCGGGGTGTTGTTACTGAAACGCGGACGGCCGCTAAAGCTGACCGATGCAGGGCGGTTTTTCCATGAGCACTCCACCGCCCTGCTCGAGCAACTGGGCAAGGTGTGCGACAACACGCGACGGATCGGTCTGGGCGAAAAGACATGGCTGGGCATCGGTTTCGCACCGTCGACGCTCTATGGCGTGCTGCCGGAACTGATTCGCCGTTTGCGCAGCGGCGAGCCCCTGGAGCTTGAACTGGGGCTTTCGGAAATGACCACGCTGCAGCAAGTGCAGGCGCTCAAGGCCGGGCGCATCGACATTGGTTTCGGGCGAATCCGCATCGACGACCCGGCGATCATCCAGACTGTTTTGACTGAAGACCGACTGGTCGCCGCCCTGCCCGCCGGCCATCCATTACTGGCGGGGCCGATCAGCCTTCGCGAACTGGCGAAAGAACCCTTCGTTCTGTACCCCGGCAACCCACGCCCCAGCTACGCCGACCATGTGATCGCGTTATTCGAATCCTATGGCGTGAGCATCCACGTGGCGCAATGGACCAACGAGCTGCAAACAGCCATCGGTCTGGTGGGAGCGGGAATCGGCGTCACCCTGGTGCCGGCCTCGGTGCAATTGCTGCACCGCGACGACATCGGTTTCACGCCGCTGCTGGAAGACAACGCGACCTCGCCGATCATTCTCAGCAGGCGTGTGGGCGACGTATCGCCGGGATTGAATCACTGCTTGCAGATGATTGATGAACTGCAGCCACGGAACTAAAGCCGTAATGCAACTGTAGGAGCTGGCGAAGCCTGCGATCTTTTGATCTTGTTTTTAAAAAGCAAAATCAAAAGATCGCAGGCTTCGCCAGCTCCTACATTGCGTTCAATGGGAATTCCGATCCCAGAACCAGTTCCAGATCCCCGGCAATTTGACCGGCACTGAACTGTCCTTGACGGTACGCGCCATGGCGGCCCGTTGCAGCGCTGCCGTGTCGTCGTAAAACGGCTTTTCTGCGGTTTTCACACCGGTAGCCTGTGCGCTGTCGAGCAGGATTTGCAGGTATTCGCGAATATGCCGGGCGGTGTAGCGATTGAGGTCGTGGAAGGTCACCACCACCGGAATCACCCCATCTACCACCGGTAACTCGCCAAGGGCGATGCGTTCGCGCACTTCGGACATTGTGCGCAAGAAGTGGGCCCGCCGTCGGGGGCTGGCGTTGAAGCCCCAAATCTTGCCGTCATTGGCGCTCAGGTCGGTCAGCAGCACATGCAGGCCGTGTTGCTGATAGGCCGCGAAAGTGCGCTTGTCGTAGTTCCAGAATGGCGGGCGCACCAGGGTCGGTGGCGCACCGGTGATCGCAGCGATGTCGGTGCTGCCGTTGCTCAGCGACTGCTCCAGTTCTTCTGGACTCAGGGAACGGTGATTGGTGTGCGAGTGGGTCGCCGTGTGGAAGCCCAGAATCTGCCCATCTGCGTGTTCGCGGCGCATGACCTCGCGACCGATTTCACTGTTGCCGGCACGTGGCGCACGGGTCTGCACGAAGAACACTGCTTTGAGGTTCGGTTGCACCGGGTTCGTGGCCAGGCTGTCGAGAATCGTCATCGTCGGATTCCAGAAACTCGATGCGCTGGGACCGTCGTCGAAGGTCAGCAGAAAACGGATCGGTGGTTGCGCGCTCAGACGCTGTTCGGTCTGCGGCGTCATTTCGATGGGAGAAGCGATGCAGCCAACCAGCCCTGTGGCGATGATGAGTGCAGATAGAACCTTGAACAGCTGTTTCATGTTTTGCCCATTTATCCTTCGTCGGCCCGCAGGTCGCTGCAGGCCGAGGTTGGATAAGGGTACACAGTGTTTGGTTCCAGTGCTGCCCGGCATCGTGGGTTACTGGGCAAACGCCTGCTGAAACGAGCTGTCGATAATCGGTGCAGTCGCCAACGCAGCCGGCAGCGCTTTTACCTTGAACAGGAAGTCCGCCGTGCTTTGCAGATCCTTGGCGGCCTGCGCATCCACCGGGCCGACGGTCATGTGGGCCTGACGCAACCAATGACGCGAGACGTTCTGGTCAAGGTTGGCTTTCTTCGCCCAGAGATCAGCGTACTCGTCGGTGTGGTTGTCGACCCAGGCCCGGGCCTTTTTCAGGCGCACCAGAAAGTCGGCAATGGCTTCGCGTTTGCTGTCGATCGAAGGCGTCGACGCGGCGATGGCGCTGAGGCCGGGCATCAGGTTCTTGGCGGTGAGGATCGGCCGGGCGCCGGAGAACAGAATCTGCTGGGAGATGTAGGGTTCCCAGACCGGGAACGCGTCGATGCTGCCCTGAGGCAACGCGGCGGCGGCATCGATCGGCATCAGTTTGATGAAGTCGACATAGTCTTCCGGCAGATCGGCTTTTTCCAGGGCGCGCAGGGTCAGTTGCTGGCTCCAGGCACCGGGCCAGTAAGCGACTTTCTTACCCTTCAGGTCGGCGATGGTTTTGACCGGCGAATCCTTGGGCACCAGCAAGGCGATGGTGTCGGGGTTCTGCCGCGACACGCCGATCAGTTTCACCGGCGCCTGCTTGGCGGCGAGGAACAGAAAACCCGAATCGCCGAGAAAACCCAGATCCAGCGCGCCGGTATTCAGCGCTTCGGCCAGCGGTGCGGCGGCCTGGAAGTGCTTCCAGTCGACGGTATACGGCGCATCTTTCAGTACGCCCGACGCCTCCACCGAAGCCCGAACGTTGTAGTAGTTCTGATCACCGACGTGCAGGACGACGGGCTCGGCGGCGTAAGCCAGTGGTGCGGCGAACAGTGCGCTGGTCAGCAGACTGCGCATGAAACGGGACAGGTTCATCAGGGGCTCCTAGAGGGTTATTGCGATAGACCATAACGCTCTTACAACAAGCTCATTAAATTCGATTAATGCATAAGCTCATGACCCGCAGCGAACAGTGTTTGCCCAGCAACAGCAACTAAACAGACTGTTTTCCCTTGAACATTTGTCTGCCGCTGCTTCAGCGCCAAGGCCTTGAAAACACTCGTCACGTAAAACATGGCACAGAGCCTGCAATATTCCTTTTACGCAGGAAGAATTTATAAAAAATGATTTTTTGGAAATAAGAACCTCGCCGCCTTGCCCGGAGCTGTCCCATGAAAACCACCTTCCGTTTCCCCCACGTCAGGTCTCTGCTCAGCGCCTGCGCCCTTGCACTGAGCCTGCAACCGATTGCCCAGGCCGCTGAAGCGCCACCGGCCGAAGTGCATCTGGATTACGCCTATTACTCGCCGGTGAGCCTGGTGCTCAAACACTTCGGCTTTCTGGAGAAAGCCCTGCCACAAACCAAGGTCAGCTGGGTGCTGAGCCAGGGCAGCAACCGCTCGCTGGAATACCTCAACAGCGGCGGCGTCGACTTCGCCTCCTCCGCCAGCCTCGCCGCCGTGCTGAGCCGCGCCAATGGCAGCCCGATCAAATCGGTTTACGTCTACAGCCGCGCCGAATGGACGGCGTTGGTGGTGCGCAAGGATTCGCCGTACAAGACCGTGGCCGATCTGAAAGGAAAAAAAATCGCCGCCACCAAGGGCACCGATCCGTACCTGTTTACCCTGCGCAGCCTGCAACAGGCAGGCCTGAGCAAAGACGATGTGGAACTGGTGCATTTGCAGCACCCGGATGGTCGCACCGCGCTGGAAAAAGGTGACGTCGACGCCTGGGCCGGACTCGATCCGCACATGGCCGCGAGCCAGGTTCAGGCCGGTTCGCGGCTGCTCTATCGCAACACCCAGTTCAACAGCTACGGGGTGGTCAGCGTCACCGACAGCTATGCCAAAGAACACCCACACACCATCGACACCGTACTGAATGCCTACGAGCAAGCTCGCGAGTGGGCGGTAAAAAATCCCGAGGAACTGGCGAAGTTACTCGCGACCGAATCCGGTCTACCGCTGGAAGTGGCCAAGCTGCAATTGTCGCGCACCGACCTGAGCAGCCCGCAATTGACCGCCAAGGACGTGATCGCCTCCAAGGCTGCCGCACCGATTCTGGTTTCCGAAGAACTGGTTCGTCGTGGGGTGAATGTCGATCAAGTGATCGACCAACTGATCGACACCGGCTTCAAAGAAACCGTGGCTCGTCGGTAAAAGCAAAAGATCGCAGCCTGCGGCAGCTCCTACAAGGAAACGCATATCCCCATGTAGGAGCTGCCGCAGGCTGCGATCTTTTGATCTTGCTTCAAATCAGCGCTGTAAACCGCGCCTGTCGCGGATTCGTCGTGACCGGAGAAACCCCATGACCAGCAAAAGCAAAGACCTGCCCGCCAGCCTGACATTGCCTGCGCCGCACCGGGCCAGCGCCTCCCTGAACAACGCCTGGCGACTGCGCCTCAAAGGTTTGGCCCTACCGGTGCTGATCATCCTGCTGCTGGAATTCGTCGTGCGTATCGGCTGGTTGCCGTCTTACCAAATGCCGGCCCCCAGCGAGATCGCGCTGACCTTGAGAGACCTCGCCGAAGGTGCGCTGTGGAAGCACATCAGCGCCAGCCTGTTGCGGGTGCTGCTGGGTTTCGCCATCGGCGCTGGTCTGGCCCTGGTGTTCGCCGCGTGGGTCGGTTTGAGCCGTGAAGCCGAAGCCTGGCTGGAGCCGACGTTCGCCGGCCTGCGCTCGATCCCGAGCCTGGCCTGGGTGCCGCTGTTGCTGCTGTGGCTGGGCATCGACGAGACCTCGAAAATCGTCCTGATCGCCATCGGTGCCTTCTTCCCGGTGTACCTCAACGGCGTCGCGGCGATCCGCGACATCGACCGCAAACTGGTGGAAGTCGGGCAGATGTACGGTTTCAGCCGGCCCCGACTGGTGCGGCGAGTTCTGCTGCCCGCCGCCCTTCCCGGCCTGTTCACCGGCTTGCGCAGCGGCATGAGCCTGGCCTGGATGTTTCTGGTGGCCGCCGAACTGATCGCCGCGACCAAAGGCCTGGGGTATCTGCTTAGCGACGGTCGCGAGACTTCACGCCCGGACATCGTGCTGGCGGCAATCATCGTGCTGGCGCTGCTGGGCAAACTCAGCGACGGCATCCTCGCCGGCCTGGAGAAGCGCTTCCTCGCCTGGCGCGACACCTTCAACGGCCAAAGCGCAGAGGATTGAGCCATGACCGAACACCTGCTGGACATTCGCGTCGAGCGCAAAACCTTCGCCGCCACCACCGTGCTCAAGAACATCCATTTGCAATTGCAACCCCGGGAAGCCATCAGCCTGCTGGGGCCCAGCGGCTGCGGGAAAAGCACGTTGCTGCGGATCATCGCCGGCCTGGAAAAGGACTTTGAGGGCGAAGTGCTCAGCAGCGCCGGGGAAGTCGCTTTTGTGTTCCAGGAGCCGCGACTGATGCCATGGCTGACGGTCGAACAGAACATCGGTTTCAGCGCCGACAACCATTACGACAAAGTCTGGGTCGCGCAACTGATCGACGAAGTCGGCCTCGGCGGTTTTGCTCAAGCCCTGCCCAAAGCGCTGTCGGGCGGCATGGCGCAGCGGGTGGCGATCGCTCGCGGCCTCTACTCGCGACCGCACGTGCTGTTGCTCGACGAACCCTTCAGCGCGGTGGACGCCTTCACCCGCATGAAATTGCAGGACTTGCTGCTGCAACTGGCCGAACGTCACGCCATCGCCCTGCTGCTGGTGACCCACGACGTAGATGAAGCGCTGTACCTCAGTGATCGGGTGCTGGTGATGGACAATCGTCCCAGCAGCATTCGTCAGGAGCTGGCGGTGCAACTGGCCCATCCCCGTGACCGGCGCGACCCGCTGCTCGCTCGCCTCAAGGCCTTGTCGTTGACCGAGTTGCAGCGCGCCCATGTGATCTGAGCAACTAAGCTGAAAGCTCCAGCCAAAACGCTTCAATCAGAGCTCTTCAACCGGAGTATCAGCCGATGTGCGGACGCCTGTCGCAGTACCGAGGCATTCATGACTTTGTCGCGGTGCTGAGCATCCCCGACGCGTTGATCAACCACGTCGGTGATGAACCGCTAGCCCGCTACAACGCTGCGCCCACCACGCAACTCGCCCTTCTGCACCTGGAGAGCAACGGCCTGCACGCCGATTTTCAGCGTTGGGGATGGCGGCCGCACTGGGCGAAAGATCGGGCGGCACCGATCAATGCACGGGTCGAAAAAGTCGCCCACGGCCCGTTCTTCCGGGCGATCTGGCCGCACCGCGCGATTGTGCCGATCGACAACTGGTTCGAATGGGTCGACGCCGGGGATTCGACGAGGCAACCGTGGCTGATCCGCCGACGGGACCGGGCACCGATTTTCTGCGCGGCGATCGGACAGTTTCCCGGCGTGGGGGGTGAGCCGCGGGCCGACGACGGTTTTGTGATCATCACGGCCGACAGTGCGGGCGGCATGCTCGATATTCATGACCGGCGCCCCGTGGTGTTGTCTGCGCCGCTGGCGCGGGAATGGCTTGACCCGGCCACCCCCAAAGAACGCGCGGAGCAGATGGCGCTGTTGCAGGGCGAAATCAGCGAGGTTTTCGAGTGGTACAAGGTGGACACAGCGGTGGGCAATTCAAGAAATCAAGGCGCGGCACTGATTGATGAAACACCCTGAACTATCAATTCCGACATAAAAGCAGGCATAAGTAACAGTTGTATATACATATTAAACAATTGATCGTTACACCTGTTGTTTCACCGAAGATACACATACCTATTGTTTGGCGATTAAACCTGTCAACCGCCTGTCTGACACTTCGATACATTTAGAATAACAATGGATAGCATGCGCGCCGCGTTTCCCTCGGCACTCCTCTGTTGACCAAAGAGTCAATAAACCCAGGAAATCCCTACAACAACAAGCCTTGCAGAGAATTAAATTGCGCGACGATTTTACAATTAATCAAGTCGGTGGCCTGGTGTGTGTTTATCTTTCGAAAACAGAACACTGCCCGCTCGACTGTTTTATCGGGCAATACATAAAGACCCGCAACCTGGGTTCAATTCCCAACATTAGCAACCTCCTTCGTTCAACCCTCGACAGCTATCCGGGCAGACCTCCGGTCAGGGTCAACGAGCTGAACGCCTGGATCGACAAAACCTTGGGTTATCGGGCCTCCCACCCCGATTTTCTGCAGCTGGAAGACGCTTGAAACGACACTCAATGCCCACTCAGCCGAAGAAGTGAACGAACACGGCATCAAACCGCTCTCAATAACAGAGGCTCGGCCCAAGGAGGAATATATGAGCACACTCGTCCCCTATGCCGTGCACTACATGTTCGACGGTGTTCGTCGGCACTTTTTCAAACTGGCCGAACAGTTTTCGGATGTCGAGGCGATACATTCCGCCTCCGCCCATGCTTATCCCGACTCTGGTCTGCAAATCGCCGCACACGCCAATCTCGAAACCGCACGCGTCAAAGCGCTGCAATTGGGCATTACGCACATTCGCTGGAACGAAGCGATCTGAATTAAATAATCGCCAAAAGAAAAGCCCCGCTTGATAGCGGGCTTTTGGTATGTGCAACTCGGTCAAGGTTTCAGCGGACGCTCCTGGTCGCGATCTGACAGCTCTTTACCGTCGTCGGGGTGCTTCCAGTCCGGCGTCGAACGCCGCTGCCGCTTAAGCTCCTCTTCCGTGGGTTCATCATCCGCCTCTTCATCCGGATCCGGACGCTTTGGATCATTTGCCATGCTCACCTCTCTTCCTGTAGGGGTCCCCTATAAGCGTAGAACAGTTTCGGCGGGAACGACTTAGAGCCACCAACGCAGCAAAAAGAAGAACCCCATGCTCAACAACATGCTGAGCAAGGTATTGCGGGTGTAAAGCACCAGCCCCACCGCCACCAGCGAGCTGATCAGATACGGGTTATCCCACTGCAGATTCAGCTGCTTGTCCGGCATGAACACGATCGGCCCACAGATCGCCGTCAGCATGCCCGGCACCGCAAAACCCAGGAACTGCCGCGCATTGCTGCTCAAGCGCACGGGCAGCCGCGGCTCCAGAAACACATAGCGGTTGAGGAACACCAATAGCCCCATGCCGACAATAACCGCCCAGACCATCATGTGCGTCCACCGTAGAATTTGTTGCAGATAAAGCCTGCGGTCATGCCCGCCAACCCCGACAGCACCAGCGCCGAGCCCCATTGCCAGTAGCTGAACAGCACCGAGCAGAACAACGACACCGCCACGCATACCACGGTCGGCACGTTTCGCACCACCGGGGTGATCAAGGCGATAAACGTCGCCGCGATGGAGAAGTCCAGCCCCAGGTGTTCCAGCCCCGGAATGCTGCTGCCGAGCACGATGCCGGCCAGGGTGAAGAGGTTCCAGGCGATGTAAAACGTCAGGCCGACACCCAGGGCGTACCAGCGGTTGAACTGTTGTTTGTCATGCGCACTGGTCAGGGCGAACAGCTCGTCGGTGAGCAAAAAGCCCAACCCCACACGCCAGCGACCCGGCAACGGCGAAATCACCGAACGCAGGCTCATGCCGTACAGCAAATGCTGGGAGGTCAGCAGCAGCGTGGTCAGCAGAATCGAAAAGATTCCGGCACCGCCCTTGAGCATGCCGATCGCCACCAGTTGCGCGGCACCGGCGAATACGATGCTCGACAACCCCTGGCCTTGCAGGGGCGTGAGATTGGCCTCGATGGCCATCGAGCCGGCCAGCAGTCCCCAGGGCGCGGTGGCCAGGGACAACGGCATGATCGCCGCAGCGCCGCGAAGAAAGGCACTGCGCGGCATGAGTGAATTGGACATAACGCTCTACAACCAGGGAAAGTCTTCAGACTGTGCCAGCAGTCGCGGCCGAAGGCTTGAACAATCTTGCGCACTTGGTCCGCGGCCAAGCAAAACGGCAGAATGCGTGCGGAGCTCGCTGATTTTCGCGATTGACAAAAATCGCGCCGGCTTTTAAAACTGAACGCCTCATTCAGGGTGTAAGCAAGTATGTCCACAACCTTCAACCTCAACACTGTCGTCATTGGCTTGAATGCCAAGGCGCAAGGTTGCGTTGCGCACGCCCTCAAATCGAAGAAACAGTCGCTCATGTGACCGGGGCGCGCTGTCCCGTCAGATGAGCTGACAGGACATTGAGCGCGACGGACACCCTCCCCTTGCTTACTGCCTTCTACGCTTCTGACGGTGACGAAATCGGTCAACCTTCAGGAGTACGTGCATGTCATCGTTTCAAGGTATCTGGGTCCCTCTCGTTACACCGTTTCGCAACGGTGCGATCGATTTCGTCGGCTTGCGCCGGCTGGTCAATCATCTGCTGGAAAAAGGTGTCGATGGCGTTGTGGTCTGCGGTACCACGGCGGAAGCGGCGGCACTGAGCAAACACGAGCAACTGGCGGTGCTCGATGCGGTACTGGCGCAGGTGCCGGCGGAACGGGTGGTCATGGGCCTGGCCGGCAACAATATGACCGAGCTGCTGCAATTTCAGAGCGAAATCCTGAAACGCCCGCTGGCCGGTTTACTGGTACCGCCGCCGTATTACATCCGTCCGTCTCAGGCTGGCCTCGAAGCGTTTTACAAAACTGTCGCCGATGCCTCCAGCGTTCCGCTCATTCTTTACGACATCCCTTACCGCACCGGCGTGGCGTTCGAGCAGGCAACCCTGCTCAACATCGTCGCCCATGAGCGAATCGTCGCGATCAAGGATTGCGGCGGCAATCAGGCCAACACCCTGGCGCTGCTAGGCAGTGGCAAGGTCGACGTGCTGTGCGGCGAAGATAACCAGATCTTCAGCGCCTTGTGTCTGGGCGCCAAAGGCGCCATTGCCGCTTCGGCGCATGTTCATCCGGAGCTGTTCGTGGCGTTGTATCAACAGATCCGCGACAACCGGTTAGCGGCTGGTCGAGCGACATTCTTCCAACTGCTGCCGCTGATTCACAGCCTGTTCATCGAGCCCAATCCCGCCCCGGTGAAAACCGCCCTGGCCCTTGAAGGCTTGATCGACGACGAACTGCGCGCGCCGATGCAACGCAGCAGCGAAACCATGGCGGTGCGTCTGAAGGAAGTGCTGGCGGCGTTGAACAGCAACAATCGATAGAGCGCGAGCAACCCGCCCGAGTACCATGGAGCCATTCGCATAACGCGTCAGGGAGTCGACATGCTTTACCGAATCGCCGCCGACGGGCTGGTCCTGTTTCATCTGTTGTTCATTCTGTTCGTGCTGTTCGGCGGGCTGCTGGTGCTCAAATGGCGTCCGCTGATCTGGTGGCACCTGCCCGCGGCTGTGTGGGGCGTGTCGGTGGAAGTCTTCCACCTGACCTGCCCGCTGACGCAGTGGGAAAACCTCATGCGCGACGCGGCCGGGCAAACCGGTTATAGCGGCGGTTTCATCGAACATTACGTGTGGCCGGTCATCTACCCGGCGGGCCTGACACCGGCAATTCAGCTGGGACTGGGCAGCGTGGTGCTGGCGATCAACGTGCTGGTCTACCTTCGGTTGATCAGGCTGTGGAAGTTACGTCGGGCAACCTGACACCAAGATCAAAAGATCGCAGCCTGCGGCAGCTCCTACACTGCGATATGCGTTTCCCGTAGGAGCTGCCGCAGGTTCGGGCTGCGTTCAGACGATCTTTTGATCTTGTCCGTGCAAGGATTCCGCCCATGCTATCGATTGAAGATCTCACCTTGCTCGAAGCCATCCGCGAAACCGGCAGCCTGTCCCGGGCCGCGGCCCACTTGGGCAAGGCGCCCTCGACGGTGTCCTACGCGGCGCGGCAACTGGAGGAACGCTTTGACGCCTTGCTGTTCGACCGTCGTCGCTACCGCTTGCAGCTGACCCCGGCGGGTGAGTTGCTGGTGAACGAGGCGGCGCGACTGATGCAAGACGTCTCGCGGCTGACCCAGCGGGTGCAGCAAGTGGCCAATGGCTGGGAGAGCCGGCTATGGATCGTCACCGATGAGTTGCTCGAATTCGAAGCGTTGATCCCGGTGATTCACGAGTTCGATGCGCTGGAGTCCGGCGTGCCGTTGCGCATCACTCAGGAAGTCCTCAAAGGTGTTTGGGAAGCCCTGCGTGAAGGCCGCGCGGACCTGATCATCGGCGCCACCAACGAACCACCGGCGATCCCCTCCTTGCGCTGGATGCAACTGGGGGAAATGGAATGGGTGTTCGCGGTTTCGCCCAAGCACCCGCTGGCCAAGGCCCAAGAGCCGATTTCACGCGCCATGGTTGCGCAGCACCGGGCGATTGTCGTGGCCGACTCGTCCAGAGCGACCGAGGGCAGTACTTACGGCGTCTCCGGCGGCCAACCGGTGCTCGCCGTGCCGACCATGCGCGCCAAAATCCTCGCCCAGTGCGACGGGCTGGGCGTGGGTTGGTTACCGAAGCATCGGGTCGGCTCGTTACTGAAAAACGGCACGCTGGTTGAAAAACAGATGGCCGATCCGCGTGAGCCGAATATCTTGTATGCCGGCTGGCGTGGCGATCACGACGGCCGCGCCCTGGGCTGGTGGCTGGAAAAACTCAAGCAATCGTACCTGTCCACCAAGCTGGTTCAGGGCAGTGACCGGTTTGTTTGAATTCAGTTGGCAATGACGCTCATGTTCCGGCCGCTGGCCTTGGCCACGTAAAGCGCCTTGTCGGCGGCCCCCACCAGGTCGTTGGGCTGGGCTTGTGACGCCGGATCGTAAGCGGCGACCCCCAGGCTGACCGTCACCGTGCCTTCAGCCCCTTCACTGTGTTGGATGCCGGCCTGCTGAACCGCGCGGCGGATTTTTTCCGCCACCATAAACGCCCCCACATAGTCGGTCCCGGGCAGTACCACCGCAAACTCTTCGCCGCCATAGCGGGCAGCCAGGTCGCCGGGGCGCTTGATGTTGTCCCTGATGATCGTGCTGATGTTGCGTAAACACTCATCGCCGGCCACATGGCCGTAAAGATCATTGAAGCTCTTGAAGTGATCGACATCGATCATCAGCAGCGCGAGGTGGGTCTGGTTGCGCCTGGCGCGGCCCATTTCGGCAAGGATGAACAGATCGAACTGACGTCGGTTGGACAGCCCGGTCAGCGCGTCCTCCAGCGCCAGCAACTCAAGACTGCGGTTGACCTCGATCAGTTTTTCCTGCGCATCCAGCAATACGCCCTGCACATGATTCTGCTGCTTCATCAGGCGAATGAGGCGATAACCGAGGACGCCCAGAAACCCCAGGAACAACGAGACGATCCCCGCACTCAGCAGTACCTCCTTACGCCAGGCGGCCAGGACTTCATCTTTATTCAGCGCCGCAAAGATGATCAGCGGATAACCGTCGACCCTGCGAAAACCGACCACACGCTCGACGCCATCCACATAGGAGGGGACCGTTGCCGTGCCCGAATTGCCCTTGGGCAATAGCTGCGTAAACAGCGGCCCCTTGGCGACGCTGATGCCGACTTCAGTTTCTTTGAACGGTCGGCGAACGACGATGGTGGCGTCGTCGGCGATCAGATTGATCACGCCGTTACGGCCCATGTCGATGCTGTCGTAGAGCGTAAGGAAGTGGCTGAGATAGAGGCTTGCCAGCGCCACGCCGGCAAAGCTGCCATCCGGATGATTGATCCGGCGGGAAACCGTCATGACCCATTCACCGCTCGAACGGCTCTTGATCGACGGGCCGATGTGAGGCCCACGATCGGGATGATCACGATGGAAAATGAAATATTCGCGGTCGGAATTGTTGGCATTGGGCAGGACGGCGCCGTTGGAATTGGCAATCCAGCGCCCATCCTCGTCATAGATAAACAAGCCATGGATCTGACTCAGTTCACTGCGCTGGGCACTGAGCAAACGCTCCAATCGGGGTACCCGGGCCTGGTCGATACCGTCGTTTTCGAGGCGATCCACCAAGGTAAACAGCAGCGTATCGGCCTGCTTGATCGACGCCTGTGCTTGCGAGGCCAGGGTCTGGGCAAGGTTGGACATCGCCACTTCTTTGTCGTGCAGATGGTACTGGCGCGAGTTCCAGGCTTCCCAAATCACGATAGCCGTCATGGACAGGCACACCGCGACCAGCAGAATCACCGCAGAGCGGACCTTGAGCGTTACCCCGGCTTGCTCGGCGACCCAAGGCACGCCATGGCGGGATTGTTCAATTCGATTGTTAACGGACGGATGACCCATGACGCTCCCTGAATCCTGATCACAGGGCGAATCTTCCCGTTCGCCCTTTTTATGACCCCTGACGGGTATGAGCCGCCTGGTGCCAGGCGACTATGCCTCATCAAACACCCGATAGGTGAATTGCGCGAGAACTAATCTCACTTCCGTCTCGCCAGGGCTACGATTCAGTGTTTGTCGTTACTTGAGACTTCCCGCCAAAAACTGCTGCAACCGCTCGCTCCGGGGCTGGTCCAGCACGGTATTCGGTGCTCCCTGTTCTTCCACCCGGCCCTGGTGCAAAAACATGACGTGGTTCGACACCTGCCGGGCAAACGCCATCTCATGGGTGACCACCACCATCGTCCGCCCCTCTTCTGCCAGCTGCTGCATGACCTTGAGCACCTCGCCCACCAGTTCGGGGTCCAGGGCGGAGGTCGGTTCGTCGAACAGCATCACTTGCGGCTCCATGGCTAGCGCACGCGCAATGGCGACGCGCTGTTGCTGGCCGCCGGATAGCTGGACCGGATACTGCATCTCGACCTTTGCCGGCAAACCTACCTTGGCGAGGTAATGCCGCGCCCTCTCCAGAGCCTCCGCCCGACTGACACCCAGCACGCTCATCGGGCACTCGATGATGTTTTCCAGCACCGTCATGTGGCTCCACAGATTGAAGTGCTGGAACACCATCGACAGCTTGCTGCGCATGACCTGCAACTGCGCGGGATCGACCGCACACAAATCACCTCTTGAATTCTTGCGGGTGAGCAGCTCTTCGGCATTGACGATGATGCGCCCGGCTGACGGTTGTTCGAGATGGTTGATACAGCGCAAGAAGGTACTTTTCCCCGACCCCGAAGAGCCGATGATGCTGATCACGTCACCCGCCCTGGCCTTGACTGAAACACCCTTCAATACCTCATGGCTGCCGTAGTTCTTATGCACATCTTCAACGATCAATTTATACATTCGAGCATGTCCAGTTAGGGGTCAGTGCGTCCGCGGTTTGAGGTAGCCCAGCCAATGCAGTTCGCCGCGACGAAACAGCCAGATCAGGAAAAACGCGCTGGCGGCATACAGCACCCCGGCGATCCCGAACGCGGCAAAGGATGCATAGGTCGCCGAGTTGACGTCCCGGGCAATCTTCAGCAAATCAGGGACTGTGGCGGTAAATGCCACCGAGGTGGAATGCAGCATCAGAATCACTTCATTGCTGAAAAACGGCAGGGCCCGACGCAACGCCGACGGCAAAACGATCCGGCGATAGAGGGTGAACCGGCTCATGCCGTAGGCGCTGGCGGCCTCGATTTCGCTATGGGGAGTCGCCCGGGTGGAACCGGCGAAAATTTCGGTCATGTAGGCGCAGGTATTGAGCGCGAACGCCAGCACCGTGCAGTTGAACCCGTCACGGAAAAACGCGTTGAGAAAGTCCTGGGATCGAACCACATGCAAGCTGTACACCCCGGTGTAGAAAAACAGCAGCTGGATGTACAACGGGGTGCCGCGAAACACGTAGGTGTAGCACCAGACCGGCAGATGGATCAGCGGGTTGCGGCTGACGCGGGCAATCGACAACGGCACCGCGAGCAGGAAGCCCGTCACCACCGAAAGAATGAGCAGCCACAAGGTCACTGCCAACCCGGACAAGTGTGGCCCGTCACTCCACAGATACGCCTGCCAATAGTTTTCGAGAATGCCGGTCATAGCGCAGCCTTCCTGACACCCACCGAATAGCGGTGTTCAAGCCACATCAAGACAACGTTGGACACCGTGGTGATGGCGAGGTAGATCAGGCCGCCGACCAGCGTGAAATAGAAGAACTGCAGGGAGCCCTTGCCCGCATCTTGCGTGGCTTTGATGACATCGGTCAGGCCGATGATCGATACCAGCGCGGTCGACTTGATCAACACCTGCCAGTTATTGCCAATACCCGGCAGTGCGTGACGGAGCATTTGCGGGAACAGGATTTTGCGAAAGGTTTTGCCACGGGTCATGCCGTAGGCCCTTGCCGCTTCGATCTGGCCAGCCGGGACCGCCTGGAAGGCGCCGCGAAACGTCTCGGTAAAGTAAGCCCCGTAAATGAAAGCCAGGGTGATGACGCCGGCCAGAAACGGGTCGATGTCGATCTGAGCGATGCCCAGCCAATCAGTCATCCGGTTGAGCAGCATTTGCAGGCTGAAGAACAGCAACAGCATGATCACCAGGTCCGGCATGCTGCGAATCACCGTCGTATAACCGGTGGCCAGCGCTCGCAACAAACGGTTGGAGGACAACTTGGAACTGGCGCCGAGCAGCCCGGCCAGGACCGCGATCAACAATGACCATAACGCCAGTTTGATAGTGGCCAGGGTGCCCAGCAGGATCTGCGGGCCAAAGCCTTCCAGAAGCATTTCACTCTCCTTGTTCTTATTAGGTCGAGGTGAAGGGGGGGATGCTGCGATGGAGCGGCCAGGCGACCGCTCTGTTTCAAAGGTCGAAGGGGCGTTACTTCGCGCCGTAGACGTCGAAATCGAAGTACTTTTTATTGATCCGCGCGTACGTGCCATTGGCGAGAATCGTCGCCAGGGCTTTGTTCAAGTCTTCGCGTAACTCGACATCGCTCTTGCGCAAACCGAAGCCGTCACCGACGCCGAAAAAGGCTGGGTCATCCAGAGTCGCGCCGGCAAATTCATAGTCCTTGCCCTGCGCGGTGTTGAGGAAGCCGTAGCTGGCTTGAATGGCCCCTTGCAGCGAGGCATCGAGCCGGCCGACCACCAGATCCGCATACACCTGGTCCTGATTTTGATAGGAGAGCACATCGATGCCCTTCGCCCCCCAGACGGCTTTGGCATACGCCTCCTGCGTCGAACCCTGCTCCACACCAATGCGTTTGCCCTTGAGCGACTCGAGGGTGGGCAGCAGGCCCGATCCACGCTTGACGACCAACCGGGCCGGCGCATTGGAGACCTTGTCGGTGAAGGCAATCTGCTCCAGACGCTTGGGCGTCACGGTCATCGACGACGCCACCGCGTCGAACTTGCGCGCCAGCAGCGCCGGGATCATGCCGTCCCAGCTGCTTTCCACCCAAATGCAGCGGGCCTTCAACTCGGCACACAGCGCCTCGGCGATGTCGACCCCGAAGCCGGTCAGCGTGCCATCCTGGTTTTTGTATTCCAGCGGTGGATATGTGGGGTCGACCCCCAGTTTCAGGACATTGCCAGACCAGTCAGCCGCGCCGGCCAGACCCGTGGCCGTCAACAACACCAGTGAAACAGCCGCAATCATCTTGTTCATTATTTTTATTCCTCTCAGGCCCAACGAAAATACGGCGACTCAACCCAGAAAACGTTCGACCAACTTGACCCAGTAACTCGCACCGATCGGCAGGCAAGCATCATTGAAGTCGTAGCCGGGATTGTGCAGCAGACACCCGCTATCGCCCTCGCCGTTGCCGATCACCAGGTAACTGCCGGGGCATTTTTCCAGGACAAAGGCAAAGTCCTCACTCGCGGTGAAGGGCCGCAAATCGTCGATCAGTTGCCCTTCTCCCAACCATTCGCGCGCAACTTCTCGGGCAAACGCGGTGGGCTCAGGATGGTTAATCAACACCGGATGACAATGCTGATAATCGATGTGGGCCCGGGCGCCAAAACTGGCTGCCTGACCGTTGACCAATTCGGTAATTCTGACTTCGAGCAAGTGGCGAATCTCGGGCGTCAGTGCGCGCACACTCAGGCTCATCTCGGCGCTGGACGGAATGACGTTCGAAGCGCTTCCAGCATGAAGGGAGCCCACCGTGATGATCGCCATTTCCTGCGGATTGACGTTGCGCGAGACGATGCTTTGCAGGGCGATCACGATCGAGGAGCAGACCAGCACCGGATCGACCGCCTTGTGCGGCACCGCGCCATGACCACCGTTGCCGATGATTTTGATGTTCACCGTGTCGGCAGACGCCATGAACGGGCCGCTGTAGAACCCCAGATGCCCGACGGGATAACCCGGTACGTTGTGCATGGCGAAGATCGCATCACACGGGAACCGTTCGAGCAGGCCCTCCTCCAGCATTTTCCGGGCACCGCCCAGGCCTTCTTCGGCCGGCTGAAAAATCAGGCTCACAGTGCCGTTGAACGCCCGGGTCTGCGCCAGGTGTTTAGCGGCTGCGAGCAGTGTTGCCGTATGGCCGTCGTGGCCACAGGCATGCATGACGCCGTCGATCCGGCTGGCATAGGGCAAACCGGTGGTTTCCTGAATCGGCAATGCATCCATGTCGGCGCGCAAACCAATGGACCGCCCCTCGCCATTTTTCAGGGTGGCGACGACGCCGGTCTTGCCCACGCGAGGGGTGACCTCAAAGCCCCATTGCGTCAAACACGCGGCAACCCGCTCACTGGTGGCGAATTCTTCAAAGCCCAACTCGGGGTGCGCGTGGAGGCTGTGGCGCAACGCGATCATTTCCTCTTGGATGGCTGCAATACCCGGCAAGACTGGGTTGGCGATCATTGTTGTATTCCTTCGATAAGACCTGAGCGGTTGCTGAGTCGGATCTTAGGGAACGGGCTCTGGGCTGGGGAGGCCCAGTTTGGTTATGATGACAACCCTAGGTTGTCACCAGGGTGAGCAGATGAAACTCCATCAATTACAAGCACTGATTGCCAGCGCCGAAACCGGCAGCATCCGCGCCGCCGCGCGTTCGCTGGACATCTCCCAGGCCGCCGTGACCAAAGCGCTGCGCGAACTGGAAACCAGCCAGCAGTTACCGCTGTTCACCCGAACCCCCAGCGGCCTGAATTTCACGGAATACGGAAAAGTACTGCTGACCCACGCCCGGCTCGTGATCAAGCAACTCGAGCATGCGCAAACCGAGCTCGATCACATGCGTGGCAAAGCCCAGGGGCGTCTGTGTGTCGGGGTCACGCCCTGGATCGCCCTGACCTTCTTGCCCGAGGTGGTTCTGGCGTTTCGCGAGCGAATGCCGGAAATCCGCCTGGAGCTGTACGAAAGCCTGATGGCCGTGGCCCAGCCGTTGTTGCGTGATGGCAGCATGGATTTTGCGATTGGTCAGCTGCACCCGGCGCAATCGACCCAAGAGTTTGCCTGCGAAACCTTGCTCGATTACCAGACGTCGGTGCTGGTCCGTCAGGGTCATGCTCGGCAGGACGCTCGGTCAATCCATGAGTTACTGGAGCAGAACTGGACGCTGAACTACGCGCCGGACGGACACGATGGGTTGATGCAGGCGCTGTTCTGGAAACACGGTGCGCAGATCGATGAGAACCGAATCGTTCGGGCCCATTCGCTGGCCATCCTGCAGATGATGGTCGAGCGGGCCGACATGTGTACCTGGGGACCGTCCATCGTGAGCGTTGCCCCGCCCTTCCTCGGCCGGGTGGTTGCCCTGGAGCTGGCCGAGCAGTTCGAACCCCGGCAGTTGAGCATCGTGACCCGCCGCAATGGCTCGCTGAGCAATGCAGCGCTGTGCTTTACCGATTGCCTGTTGCAGGTCATTCGGCGCCATGCGCGCTCGGCCAAAAAGGAAGACAGAGAACTCTTTGAAACCCTGCGTCTAAGGGTTTAAGCGCCGTGACACGATCCATGTAGCAGCTGGCGAAGCTGCTACAAGGTATGCGTTGCGGCTGAAATGGTTTAACTGATCGGCATTAGATCCAATGCTTTACCGTGGCGTCTGCTTCACGGCCTCGATCCAGGCGGGATTCAATTGCGTCTGATCAGTCTCGATGCCCAGCGCTTCCATCCGCGCCTTGTGCTGATCCATCTCGCGGGTCAATTGGCTGTGATCAATGGAGTTGCCGTCCAACTCGTGCATCTGACTCAACCCCAGATGGTAGAAACGCAGCAGCTTCATGGCCGTCGGATCCTCCTTCTCCACCGCCGCCGTCACCTGATGCATGACGTTGGTGATGCTCATCAGGCTGCGCTTGAGCTGCCAGCCATAGACCGCCGGGGCCATCCATGGCTGGGTCCAGAACGCGCCCCGCATCAACGCTGCCATCAGCAGCACCGCCACGAACACGCCGCCGACGTTAAATCGCAGATTGTCGCCACCGGGTTCGCCGAACAGCGCCACCGCCGTGGTGGACAACACCATCGCCAGGGCCAGGAAAATCAAGGCTATGATTATCGTGCTGCGTCGCGTCTGGCTTCGATAGCGTTCGGGGTTCTGCGGCTGGATTTCGAACATCGCGACGGGGTTCCTTGAGGGCATGGGTAAAAAGGCTGCGGGGCATTATCGCCTCTGCAGGGGATTTAGCTATGCTGAGGCTCCTTTTCATCTTTTCATCGTCAAACGGGGAAATGGCGATACAGCGCAGTTCGTGCCATCTTCTTTCATGGAACCATACTATTCGGATGCCATTTGCCTGTATGAATGGCATCGTTTTAAGGATCATTGAATGACCCAACGACAAGTAATCAACGCCTCGGTCAGCCCAAAAGGCAGTCTGGAAACCCTTTCTCAACGTGAAGTACAGCAACTGAGCGAAGCCGGATCCGGCAGCACCTACACCTTATTCCGCCAGTGCGCCCTGGCCATCCTCAATACCGGCGCCCATGTCGATAATGCAAAAACCATCCTCGAAGCCTACAAGGACTTCGAAATCCGCATTCACCAGCAGGACCGCGGCGTACGCCTGGAACTGCTGAACGCCCCGGCCGACGCCTTCGTTGATGGCGAAATGATCGCCAGCACCCGGGAAATGCTCTTCAGCGCCCTGCGCGACATCGTCTACACCGAAAACGAACTCGACGCCCAGCGCATCGACCTGAGCACCTCCCAGGGCATCAGCGACTACGTGTTCCACCTGCTGCGCAACGCCCGCACCCTGCGCCCCGGCGTCGAGCCGAAGATCGTGGTGTGCTGGGGCGGCCACTCGATCAACACCGAAGAATACAAATACACCAAGAAAGTCGGCCACGAACTGGGCCTGCGCAGCCTCGACATCTGCACCGGTTGCGGTCCTGGCGTGATGAAAGGCCCGATGAAAGGCGCGACCATCGCCCACGCCAAACAGCGTATCCACGGCGGCCGCTACCTCGGTTTGACCGAGCCGGGCATCATCGCTGCCGAAGCGCCGAACCCGATCGTCAACGAACTGGTGATCCTGCCGGACATCGAAAAACGTCTGGAAGCCTTCGTCCGCGTTGGCCACGGCATCATCATTTTCCCGGGCGGCGCCGGCACGGCCGAAGAGTTCCTGTACCTGCTCGGCATCCTGATGCACCCGGACAACGCCGGCCTGCCCTTCCCCGTGGTCCTGACCGGACCGAAACATGCCGCGCCGTATCTGGAGCAACTGGATGCGTTTGTCGGCGCCACCTTGGGTGAAGCTGCGAAGCAACACTACGAGATCATCATCGACGACCCGGCTGAAGTCGCGCGTCAAATGACTCAAGGTCTAAAAGCGGTCAAACAGTTCCGCCGCGAGCGCAATGACGCGTTCCATTTCAACTGGCTGCTGAAGATCGACGAAGGCTTCCAGCGTCCGTTCGATCCAACCCACGAAAACATGGCCAATCTGAAACTGAGCCGCAACCTGCCGGCCCACGAACTGGCCGCCAACCTGCGCCGCGCGTTCTCCGGCATCGTCGCCGGCAACGTCAAGGACAAGGGCATCCGCCTGATCGAAGAGCACGGGCCGTACCAGATCCGTGGCGACGCGGCGGTGATGCAACCGCTGGATCAACTGCTAAAGGCCTTCGTCGCCCAGCACCGGATGAAACTGCCAGGTGGCGCGGCGTATGTGCCGTGTTATCAAGTGGTTGCGTAGCAGGCACCATCAAACAACCCTGTGGGAGCGAGCCTGCTCGCGATAGCTATGTGTCATTCAACCATGATGTTGACTGACACACCGCCATTCGCGAGCAGGCTCGCTCCCACAGTGGTTTATAGGTGATCCGCATCAATGATCGCCTTGGCAAAGGCCTGCGGATCTTCCTGCGGCAAGTTGTGGCCGATGCCGCCGTTGATGAGTCGGTACTCATATTTGCCGGTGAAGCGCTTGGCATAATCCTCGGCAGCCGGATGTGGCGCCCCGTTGGCATCACCTTCCATGGTGATGGTCGGCACCGTAATGACCGGGGCCTTGGCCAGCCGCTGCTCCAGCGCTTCATATTGAGGTTCGCCCTGAATCATGCCCAGCCGCCAGCGATAGTTGAAGATGGTGATAGCGACGTGGTCAGGGTTTTCCAGGGCGGCAGCACTGCGGTCGAAGGTGGCGTCGTCGAAGTTCCATTTCGGCGATGCCAGCTCCCAGATCAACTTGGCGAAGTCGTGGCGATTTTTTTCGTAACCGGCCTGGCCGCGTTCGGTAGCGAAGTAGAACTGGTACCACCATTGCAGCTCGGCCTTGGGCGGCAACGGATTCTTGCCGGCGGCCTGATTGCCGATGAGGTAGCCGCTCACCGAGACCAGCGCCTCCACCCGCTCCGGCCAGAGCGCCGAAACGATGTCCGCCGAGCGCGCGCCCCAGTCGTAGCCACCGAGCACCGCCTTCTTGATCTTGAGCGCATCCATAAAGTCGATGACGTCACTGGCCAACGCGGCGGGCTGGCCGTTGCGAACAGTCTTGTCGGACAGGAAATGCGTGTCGCCGTAGCCCCGAGCATACGGGATCAGCACCCGGTAACCCTTGGCCGCCAACAAGGGCGCCACTTCGCTATAGCTGTGAATGTCGTAGGGCCAACCGTGCAGAAGAATCACCACCGGACCATCGGCGGGGCCGACTTCGGCGTAAGACACATTCAGCAACCCGGCGTTGACATGCTTCAGCGGGCCGAACGAGTCCGCCTTGAGGGTGCCAGCGCTGGCCACCACTGGCTCTGGCGTCGCGGTTTGCGCATGGGCAGCACCAAGGGCACCTAACTGCATCAGCGCGAAAGCGAGGACCGATGGGCCAAAGAAACGACGACGTGAGTCGTTTTTTTTGCTCAACACATTCATCTTCATGGTGATTTCCCTGGAAGTCATTGACCGGGTGTTTTGGACGACGAGAGTCAGCCATCGCGGCTTGGTGAGCAGACTGCGCGTTCGTCGTTTTCGACAGCGATGAGCGTAGTGGAAAGATCAGCCGCCCTGATTGCCGCACTCTACGAATTTGCTGTAATCGAGGACTTTCTGCGTGCCGCTGGAATCGAGGTAGCTCAGGCGGGCATCGACAATGCCGCAATTGCCGCCGCCGTTGTCGACGATGGAAACCACTTTCTTGATATCCAGGTGGGTGCCGTGAGAAGTTGTCTGCGACGGCGCTTGAACATCGGCATGGGCCGAAAAGGCTGCAACGTTCAGGACCGCGAAGAAGCTGGCGGCAATCAGTTTGTTCCAGTTCATGGTGATTTCCTCAGGGTTGCAATGGGCATTGGTTGTGAGGCAAGTCGTCTTGTCTCGATGGAACCCATTTAATCGGCCCGAGGTATCTGCCATGTGTCGTAGAACCGGAATTAATAAGGCGTAAGGTGTCTCCGGGGGCGCGAGATACAGTGCGATACAAAGCGAATAACAAGAGGCTTGAGCGATGGAACATGTGAACCACATCCTGATCGTCGACGACGACCGGGAGATTCGCGAGTTGGTCGGCAATTACCTGAAAAAGAACGGCCTGCGCACCACCGTCGTCGCCGATGGCCGGCAGATGCGCAGCTTTCTGGAAACCAATCAGGTGGACCTGATCGTCCTGGACATCATGATGCCCGGCGATGACGGCTTGCTGCTGTGCCGCGAATTGCGCTCGGGCAAACACAAAGCCACGCCGATCCTGATGCTCACCGCACGCAACGACGAAACCGATCGCATTCTCGGCCTGGAAATGGGCGCCGACGACTACCTGACCAAACCCTTTGCCGCCCGCGAACTGCTGGCGCGGATCAACGCCGTGTTGCGCCGCACTCGGATGCTGCCGCCCAACCTGCTGATCACCGAAAGCGGCCGGCTGCTGGGCTTCGGCCGCTGGCGCCTGGACACCACCGCCCGGCACTTGCTCGACGAAGACGGCACGATGGTGGCCCTCAGTGGCGCCGAATACCGTCTGCTGCGGGTGTTCCTCGATCACCCGCAACGGGTGCTCAGCCGTGACCAGTTGCTCAACCTGACCCAGGGTCGCGACGCCGACCTGTTCGACCGCTCGATTGATTTGCTGGTGAGCCGTCTGCGCCAACGATTGATGGATGACTCACGGGACTCGACCTACATCAAAACCGTGCGCAGCGAAGGCTACGTGTTCTCCTACCCGGTGGAATTGCTTGGCGCAGAATCATGAAGCTCTCCCCCAGCAGAACCTGAGTAGACTTTTTCATAGGGTTTTGTATCCGTCTGTATAAGAACCCGCGACAGATACGCAGACACCGATTTCGGCTTGTCCGAGCACACATCACCGATACACCCGAGCGTTTAACTGTGATCACCGGATAGCAGCAGCTACCGACCCACTCAAACTAAACGCACGGAGAATCACCCATGTTCAACTTCTCGAAAGTCTCGTCCCTGGCACTCGGTCTGGCACTGGTTAGTGGTCTCGGCCTGTCGAGCCTGGCGTCGGCCCACACCGGCAATGCTGCGTCCCCTGGCCAGGTTCAACAACTGCTGGTGGAAGGCGGCTCCGATCGTCTGATCGAGAATCGCGTGGCCGAAGGCGGTGCCGACCGTCTGCAAGAACTGCGCGAACGTGTGGCATCGGTCAGCCCGAGCAACGCCCTGCGCGGTGGTGTGGTCGTGGCGGAAAACCGCGCTGAGTTCGGCTCGAAATATCAGCGGTACTGATCGAGATCTACACAGCGGCAGAGATCAAATGTGGGAGCGAGCTTGCTCCGGGCGGCGTTCCGACGATGAGGGACTGTCAGTCAGCATCATTGTTGAATGACACACCGCCATCGCGAGCAAGCTCGCTCCCACATTTGACTGTGTTCCGTCAGACAAAAGCAATCTGCATCCACCCATGCATGACACCCATAAGTCCTGAAATCAGACGCAATAGTCCGACAATTTCTCGGGACAGTTGTACCTCGCCCGTACTAAGATTTGCGCTTCATTTCATCAAGGACGATTCATGAAGCGCATTGCCGGTTGCCTGTTGTTTTTCCTGACCTTTACGGCGCTCGCGGCTGATCTGAACCTGCTCACCGACAACCATCCGCCCCTGCATTTTCAACAAGGTAACCAACTGGTGGGGTTTGGCGTGGACGTGGTGCAGGCACTGGCCGAACGCACCGGCGACCAGGTGCACTTGCAACAAGTCCCTTTGCTGCGCGCCCTGCACGTCGCCACGACCGAGCCTGCCACCGGGGTGTTTACCGTGTTACGCACCGCCGAGCGCGAGGGCCAGTACCAGTGGGTCGGACCGCTGATGGACGTGGAAACGGCGCTGTATTCCGCGAACACCCAGCAACCGGTGCGCAGTTTGCAGGACGTCAGCAGCCTGGGCCGTATCGCCGTCCCGCGAAAATGGCTGGCTTACGACTACTTGCGCAAGCAGGGTCTGAGCAATCTGTACGGCGTGGAAACGCCCGAACAAATGATGCGTCTGGCACGTCTGGGCCGCATCGAGTTTGTGGTGGCCGACACCCTCTCCATCGCCACCCTCGCCCGGGAAGAAGGCTTGGCGCCCAGCCAGTTGCACTATCAGATGCCGCTGATGAAGCAAGGCACCTACATCGCGTTTTCCCCGCAGACCGATGCGAGCCAGGTCGCGCGTTGGCAACAGGCGCTGGACGAGATGAACCGCGATGGGCGCCTGGAACAACTCAAGCAGCGCTGGCTCAGCGACAACCCACCCCGCTGACGATGGATCAACGCTCTCGATAACAACTATGCGTCAGGGTGTTTTTTCATCGCGATGCTCCAGCACTACAGTGGCCACATCTTCTCCCCACGCTCTGGAGCACCATCATGAAAAGCATCATCGGTCTTGGATTCGCCCTTTCGGTTCTTGGCGCTACCTCCGCCATCGCCGCCCCTCACGCCACCTCGCAAGTCGTTGCAGTGGCCAAAGTCAGCCAACCGGCCACACTGAACGTGAACACCGTCGGCGTTGATCACAAAGACAGCCAGGCGAGCACACTCTACGTCGCTGAAAACCGCCCTGAGTTCGGGTCGAAGTATCAGCGTTATTGATCAACGGCCCGTGGCGAGGGGATTTAGCGAAACGTCGCACCGCCCCGTTGGGCTGCGAAGCGGCCCCTATTTTTCCAGCCACACCGCGTCCAATGGAATACGACGGCTTCGCCGCCGAACGGGGCGGTGCGACGTTTCGCTAAATCCCCTCACCACACCTCGCAGGCTCGGCAGCTGCTACAGGGGCGACGTTGTTGCCAGGCGAGCGGCGAGCGCCTTGGCCTGACTCGCCACGTCAGTCACTGCGGTGCTTTCCCACCACATGCCGCGCAACGGTGGGCCCATGGCGAACAGACGGCTGGCGGCGTGTTCATCGGCATCCAGCACCGCACCGTCGAGTGCCGCTGCAATCCCCAGCGCCAACGGCCCCGGCCGGACAAGTCCGCGCGCCAGCAGTTGCTGTGGCAGCGGTCGAGCGACCCGTCGCCAGTCGTATTCGATGCCGCTGGAATTGATCAACGCCGCGCCGCTGACAACGGTAGTTTCTGATTCACCCCGACGGCGGATGCGGATACTGACTTCACCGCCCGAGGAAGGCTCCAACCCTTTGAACGACGCGGCCTGAATCCGCAACCGCCCTTCCTTGTGCAGCCGCGCCACCAGTTCGGCACTCAACGGCGGCGAGCGGTGGTGATGACTTTCCCACCACGGCCGCACATGCCGCACGAACTGCCTACGCTGCACGTCTGTCGCCTGATTCCACAAGCGGCCGATATGCGCTCGCACGGTGTCGAGCGGCGCCTGCCAGTCAATGCCTTGAGCGATGGCGTCCCGGCAATGCCGACGCAGTTCGCGCACCAGCTGTCGCGGAGTGCGAATGCTCCGATCCTCGGCAAGAAAATCCACCCAGACCGGAGGTTGCCGACGCACATGAGGCAGCAAGCCATGCCGGGAAAACACTTCGATCGGCCCGCGATGCCCGGCCTGTTCCAGCGACACCACGGCATCGACCATGGTCAGGCCCGAACCGATGATCAGCACGGTCGACTGCGGATCGAGTTGTTGCATGGCGGTGACATCCCACGGATCAAGCGCAGCGGCGTTCAAGCCGCTGGACTCGGTCTGTGGCGTGCGTGCGGCGGGAAACATCCCGGTCGCCAGTACGGCATAAGCGCCCTGCAAGTGTTGCCCGTCACTCAACGTCAGCAACACAGAATCGTCCCGGGTTTGCAGGTCAACCACCTCGCCCCGCACATGCTCGACCGTTGACCCGTTCAACGCCCCCACCGCTTGCGCTTCCGCTAGGCGCTGCTGCACGTACAGGCCGAAAATCCCCCGGGGCGGGAACAATTCGCTGACCGGCACATGTTGCTCGTCAGACTCCGGCCAGCCGCCGGCCACGATGTACTCGGTCAGCCATTGGGTCAGGTCATCAGCGTTGTCCGGGTCGACGCTCATCCGCGCCGCATTGCCGTTGAGCGTATGGCCCAATTCGACCGCGCTGTACGCCTCGCCCCGTCCCAGTTCGGCGCGGGGTTCGATCACCAGCACCTGGCGTTTGCCCGGCAGGCGCAGCAACTGCGCCGCCAGCATTGCGCCGCTGAGGCCGCCGCCGACGATCAGGATGTCCGCGTGGCGGATGGCGTCGGTGGCCTGTCCGCTTTGGGTTTCAGTCATGGCGTTCTCACTGATCAATGTTTCATCTCGAAAATCTCCTGGACGATAATAGGCGTCAAACCCACGGAAGGTTCATCAAGCAGTACCAAAGTAGGACAGAGAAATACCGCTGACGTGCAAGATGGAATCGGTCGAGCTCATGCGATGTCCCGTTTGAATTCGGATAGCCAGGCAGGCGCAGGTTGCGCGTCGTGGGCGCGCGTGGCTTGCCAGATGAAATGCAGGTTTTGAAGGCCCAGCAGTCGGCGAACGCGGTTTTTAATCAGGCGTTGCAGGCCTTTTTCCGGGTGGGCGATGGCCCAGTCGCAGAGGCGTCGGCGCCAGGTGCCTTGGGGGGCGAGACGTCTGTCGATTTCGGCGGCCAGCAGTTGCAGGCGCTCGGCCGATAACAGCAATCCCGAGGGTGCCACTTCACGACGGTCACGGCTGGCACTGCCGGGGCTTTCCGGGAAGGCCAGGGCGTGGCCGCTGGTTAGCCAGTGTTCGAGCAAAACGCTGAGGCCGGCCTGCCATTGGGTGCCCTCTTCGCTCCACAATGGCTTGCCTTGTGCCCAGCGGTTCAGGCGTTGCGGGGGTTCAACCGGGCCAAGTAGATCAGCGAAGTTCAACAGCGATTGGCCTTCGTTAAGCCAGAGTTGTCGGGGCTGTCGGTCCTGGACGAACGCGTGAGTGGGACGGCTGCGCCATAGATTTTTGCGCAGTGATTCGGGGTCGAGGTTGTCCGGCAAGGTCAGCAGCTCACCGCCGATGTGTAGCGCCGCCAGGGCCAGCAGCAATAGATTCGGCTCGAACGCACCGCTCACCGCCAGACGCGATTCTTTTGTGAATCCTTGCTGACTCAAGCCGTCGGCCAAACGCTCGACATCGCGCAAGGCATCGATCCAGCGCCAGACGAACCACTGGCCATGGCGTTTGTGCCGCAAGGCCGGTTGCAAGGGGCTGACCTGAGCCCAGTGACGCAATTGCTCCAGAGCCTTGGGCACTTCGACCCGCCACTCGGTGGTGTCCGCGATTGGTGGACGTTTGAGTTCGTGCACGCTCATGGGTTGACCTCCTGTTCCTGGGCAAAAGCGCGCGGTGGTCCGCCGGGCTGAAATCTGTAAAACACCACCGTCCCCTGTGGGAGCGAGCTTGCTCGCGATGGCGGTCTATTAGGCGACATCGATGTTGGATGTGCTGACCTCATCGCGAGCAAGCTCGCTCCCACAGGGGATTTGTGTGGTGTTCGAGTCTTCTATGCGGACGCCACTTTCTTCTCTTGCTGTTGAAACGCTGCCAAGTCCCGATAACCGCTCCCCGGATGAACGTCGGGCAGTTGCGGCCCGTCCCCAAACAACTTCTCGCGCAAGGTCCCCGGTGCGTATTCGGTTTTGTAGACCCCACGTTTCTGCAGCTCCGGCACCAGCAATTCCACGGCGTCGATGAAGGTTTCGTGAGTCAATGCATAGGCCAGGTTAAAGCCGTCCACATCAGTCTCCTCGACCCACTCCTGCAACAAGTCGGCGACGGTCTCCGGGCTGCCGACAAACAACGGACCAAAACCGCCAATGCCCACCCAGTCGGCCAGTTCGTTAGGCGTCCAGACCTTGTTCGGGTCCGCCGTGGAGAACGCCTCCACCGCCGATTGAATCGCGTTGGTGTGCACGTGTTTGAGCGGTTCATCCGGTTTGAACTGGCTGAAATCGATCCCGGTCCAGCCAGAGATCAACGCCATCGCGCCTTCATAACTGACCCAGGTTTTGTATTCCTCGAACTTGGCTTTGGCCTTGGCGTCGGTCTCGCCGAGGATCACGGTTTGCAGGTTAAAGATCAGAATCTTCGACGGATCGCGCCCGGCCTCGGCAGCACGACGACGGATGTCGGCAACGGTTTTCTTCAGCAGCACTTTCGACGGCGCAGCGACGAACACGCACTCGGCATGCTCGGCGGCAAACTGTTTGCCGCGACTGGATGCGCCAGCCTGATAGAGAACCGGCGTGCGTTGCGGCGAGGGTTCGCAAAGATGAATGCCCGGCACCTGGAAGTGTTTACCGATGTGCTGGATTTCGTGGATTTTGCTTGGGTCGCTGAAGATCCGCCGCTCGCGATCCCGGAGGATGGCGCCCTCTTCCCAACTGCCTTCCCAGAGTTTGTAGCAAACCTCCAGGTACTCTTCGGCGAAGTCGTAACGGGCGTCGTGTTCGGTCTGGTTCTTCTGGCCGAGGTTCTTCGCACCGCTTTCCAGATAAGAGGTGACGATGTTCCAGCCGGCACGGCCCTTGGTCAGGTGATCGAGCGTCGACAGGCGTCGGGCGAACGGATACGGGTGTTCGAAGGACAGCGAGGCGGTCAGGCCGAAACCCAAATGCTCGGTGACCAGCGCCATGGGCGGAATCAATTGCAGCGGATCGTTGACCGGCACCTGCGCCGCCTGACGGATCGCCGCGTCACCATTGCCGTTGTAAACGTCGTAGATGCCCAGCACATCGGCAATGAACAAACCGTCGAACTTGCCGCGTTCGAGGATTTTCGCCAGATCGGTCCAGTACTCCAGATCCTTGTATTGCCACGAGCGATCCCGAGGATGCGCCCACAGACCCGGCGACTGGTGACCGACGCAGTTCATGTCAAAGGCGTTGAGACGAATTTCGCGGCCCATCAAACAGCACTCCTAAAGCTTGGGGGGTGGATGCCGTTGAGGCGGAAATTGCCGATGAGGTGGAGTTTCCGGTGCAACGGGTCATGCAGCGATCCAGGCAACACGGTGCGTTGGCCGGTGAGTTCGAATTCGGCGTTGCTGACAGCATTTAAAGCGTCCGCGCTGGCCAGGTGCGACTCGGCGATGGCGACGCTGATTTCCGTGTCGTCATCAACGCTGTTCAGAAAGTCTTCGGCGCGTTCGAGCAGCGCGGCGGCGACTTCAATGCGGATGTGCAAATCGCCGAAGCGGCTGATGACGTAAGGATCATCCGTGGGTTGGGCCTGCTGGCGGACGAAACGCAACGTCGCATCAAGCAAGCTGCGAGCGTTGTGCAAATCATGCTGACTTTTGGCCAGGGGCTGCCCGGCAACAATCGGTTGAGTCAAAGCGTTCATGGTGGGCTCCTCAGTTCCAGGCGTGGCGCGCAGGCTTCACGCCGTTGAGCAGGTAGTTGCCGATCAGGTGGTATTTCCAGCGTGCCGGATCGTGCAGGGTGTGCGTCCGGGCGTTGCGCCAGTGGCGGTCCAGGTTGTATTTGCCGAGCACCGAGCGAGTGCCGGCCAGTTCGAAGAGTTTGCTGCTGGCAAGCAAGGCGATCTCGGTGGACAGCACTTTGGCCTGGGCGACCACCACCGAAGCACGGGCCACCGTTTCTTCGTTGGGGTTGAGCAAGGCATGGTCGATTGCGCGGCCGGCCTTTTTGAGGATCGCTTCGGTGCCGTGGACCCGCCATTCGAGGTCGCCGATCGCAGCGATACTGAACGGGTCCTGCCAGCCGTGATCCTGTCCGCTGTCGATCCAGGGCCGGGCTTCGCGGGCGTAGCGTTTGGTTTCTTCCAGGGCGCCGACGGCAATGCCGGTGTCTACGGCCGCCTGAATGATTTGTGAAATCGGGCCGTCGGCCGTGGGTTCGTCAAAGGCCTTGTGGGCTGGGATCACAGCACTGAGCGGGACCTTCACCGCGTTCAGGGTGACACCGCCGCTGGCCGTGGTGCGCTGGCCGAAACCGTCCCAGCTGTCGATGACGGTCAAGCCGGGAGTGTCACGCTCGATGAAGGCGATGTAGGCTTTGTTCTCTTCATTGACCGCCACCGCTGGCACGATGTGCGCGAACAAGGCGCCGGTGCAGTAGAACTTTTCGCCGTCGATCTGCGCGGTGTCTTTATCGAAACGGATACGGGTTTCAAAGGCACCGGCATTTTTGCTTTTGGATTCGGAGAAGGCGTTGCCGAAACGGTAACCCTGCAGGACTTTGCCGAAGTAGTAACGCTTCTGCTCTTCGGTGGCGGTTTGCAGCAGGATGTCGAGCACGCCGAGGTGGTTTTGCGGGATTTGACCCAAGGACGAATCGGCAGCGGAAATGATCTTGATCACGTCGCTGACGGTCACGTAGGAAACGCCGGCGCCGCCGTAGGCCTTGGGAACGGTGATGCCCCAGAGGCCGCTGGCGGAGAACTCGTCGAGCTCGGCAACCGGCAAGCGTCGCTCGCGATCCCGCACGCTGGCTTCGATGGCAAAGCGTGCCGCAAGCTTGTGGGCGACGGCAATCGCCTCGGCGTCCGAGCGGATGACGTGGGCGGTGCGAGGGGGTTGGGCAGAGGCTGTCATAGGCCGACTCCGGGGTTTCGGGTGAGTACCCAGAGCCTATTGCAGAAGTCATGCCTGAAAAGGAGTTACACAATTTCAACAGGTTACCGAACTATCTTGAGAGGTTTCACCTACAGAAAAACAACAAACTGTTTGTTAGCTGTTGGTAGGCGGACAGTAGTGCCTGGCAATATCCAATCAACGAAAAAGCCGATCCAGATGACTCAATAGCAAATCGAAATTCGCCGGACAGAACCTGTCATCAAACTCACTGTTATGTGCTGGATCGGCGAAGGGTGCAGCCAATCGCCCGAGGGGACGATCAGTCTTTCAGTTCATAACTCGTCTCTGGTGAATTAAACCTGTCCTCACCTTGCCGCAACCAATAACTGGCAACTGCTACGTTCCCTTCGGAAAAAATAAAGTCTCGCACGTTAAAATCCAGTGGTTTGCCCAGGTGAACCTCGGTAAGTACCAGTTCCTCAGTCCATGTACTGTAAGTCTTCAGCCAAATAGATAGTATGTCGCCAACCTTGGCCTGTGAAATGGCCGGCACCTGGAACGTACCTCCATTTTTTACCGCTTCTCTGTAAATAACCGACCCTTCTGCCTGAAGGATTTTGGGCGCCAACAATTCCGAATTAATGCGGATCTCTTTCAGTTCATAAGCCATCTCTCAACTCTCCTTAGTTCGAGCTAGAAGATCATCGCCACACACGGCAACAATCATTGCAGCACCTGACAGTGCTGCATCGATTTGGCCTTCGCGTCAGGTAATTGTCTACTGTCAGAAATAACAGGTATGGACTCATATCGGATGAACGGTAGGTCAGATCACCACATTACGCACAAACCGCGCCGCCACTGGCCCATCGTTGCGATAGGCGTGGGGTTGATTGCTGGCGAACATATAGAACTCACCGGCAGCGATTTCCTGTGGCGTGTCACCCAGCATCAGCGTCAGGCAACCTTCAAACACATAAATCTGTTCACTCCACCCCTCAGCATCCGGTTGCGACGGATAAACTTCCCCCGGTTGCAGGCACCACTCCCATTGTTCCACCTCACGGGTGGCGGTGGCTTTGGACAGTAAAACGGCTTTGCTGCCAGGAATCTTCCCGGCCCAGGCCACTTCGTTGATGCGACTCGGGTCGCGTGCGTCCCGGGCCTGGATCAGGTCGCTGAATGCGACGTCCAGCGCTTCGGCCACGCGGTCGAGGGTGGTCAGGCTGACGTTCTTCTCGCCGGCCTCGATGGCCACCAGCATCCGGCGGCTGACCCCGGACTTTTCGGCCAGCGCGATCTGACTCATGTCCGCGGCGTGGCGCAAGCGTCGAACGTTTTGGCTGACGTGCTGAAGGACCGAAGCCCGCTGCGTGGAATCTTTGTGCACTATATTGCTCACTTGGTGGGGTTGGGCAGTATACTGCGCAACATTCGGCGCATTGTGCGTCCCCCTCAGGTAGCGCGCAAGGTCATGACGTCGGTGAATACCCCTCACACTTCCTCCCGTTTCTCGCGGTTCAGCAAGGCCGAGTGCGTGCTGGTGCTGATCACCATGGTCTGGGGCGGCACCTTCTTGCTGGTGCAGCATGCAATGACCGTCAGCGGGCCGATGTTCTTCGTCGGTCTGCGCTTTGCCGCAGCGGCGATCATTGTTGCGCTGTTTTCCTGGCGTCATCTGCGGGAGCTGACGCTGTTCGAACTCAAGGCTGGGGCCTTTATCGGCGTGGCGATCATGCTTGGCTATGGGTTGCAGACCGTCGGGTTGCAGAGCATTCCCAGCAGTCAGTCGGCGTTTATTACCGCGTTGTACGTGCCCTTCGTGCCGTTGCTGCAATGGCTGGTGCTGGGGCGGCGTCCGGGGTTGATGCCGAGCATCGGGATCATGTTGGCATTTACCGGGTTGATGTTGCTGTCGGGGCCGGCCGGTGCTTCTTTCAATTTCAGCCCTGGTGAAATCGCGACGTTGATCAGCGCCGTGGCGATTGCGGCGGAGATCATTCTGATCAGTACCTATGCAGGCCAGGTCGATGTGCGACGGGTGACGGTGGTGCAATTGGCGGTCACCTCGGTGCTGGCGTTTTTGATGGTGGTGCCGACTCAGGAAAGGATTCCGGACTTCTCCTGGCTGCTGTTATGCAGCGCGCTGGGATTGGGCGCGGCCAGTGCGGCGATTCAAGTGGCGATGAACTGGGCGCAGAAGAGTGTTTCGCCGACCCGGGCGACGTTGATTTATGCCGGTGAGCCGGTGTGGGCCGGGATTGTCGGGCGGATCGCGGGTGAGCGGTTGCCGGCGATTGCGCTGGTCGGTGCGGGGTTGATTGTGGCGGCGGTGATTGTGAGTGAGTTGAAGACCAAGGGTAAAGATCGCGAGACAATTGAGGAGGAGTTGGAAAGCGAGCCCGTCGACTCAAATAAATGAGCATCACAACCGACGTTCAAGCTTCCAACTTTCCAGGCTCAGTCTGATCCCCCGCTTACTCTGGTAATGACCGGATAATATCGGCGAGATCATCTCTGGTGAAGCCGTTAGACTTAATGGCCGCGGCCACATCTTCCTTGGAAAGCGGGAAGCGCTTGAAGATTTCCTTCAGCGTATCGGCATCGATATTTGACATCCAAAGCGGATCGATAAACGAGCCTCCATATTCCGGCTTCATCGGCACTTCTTCGTGTGCTATTGCACCCTTATGATTCAAGTAAACGACATAACGGTCATGCCCTTCAGGAAAGCTCTTGTCATGATAAAGTGTGGTGCCGAGAGGCAGCACATAATAGTTTTCATCGCCATTCGGCCCCTCAATAAGCAACGGCTCTTTAGTCTTAATCATTTTCATATCGTGCGACCTCGTAACGTTATTAATCACAACAAATGCCAAAACGACCGCATTGATCAAAATCAACCCGGCTAGCCAAAAAGGAAACTTGTTATTTGTAAACATTCTTTTTGTCATAACGTGCCTCGGTATTCCCTTCGAGCATAGCCTGCAAGTCTGCGGGCATAAAAATGCCGTCCTGAGTCCATTTCTGCGTGCGGGCCGCCTGCCTCTCTGTCCAGGAAAGCCCTCTCATCTCTCGATACTCGGCAGGGTTCTGCACGATCGCCTTGCCTGAAACCTTGGCTCCATCAATTGTCACCGTCGTGCAATTGTTGGTGGTTGGATGATAATTCGCTGGTAAAACGTAACGTGTCGCGGTAGCTGTCTTTTTTCTTAGCTCTTTTTTCTGCGCCACGACCCCATCAAAGTGAGCAATCACCGCTTCAGCCTTAGTATTTTCCAAAAAGTAGACAAAACCGGTCGTTGTCCGCCCGAGGCTGTTTTCTCCAGCAATGTAAGCCTTGAAAGAGGTCCAGACATTTAATACACCCTCGCCTTCACTATCAAAGGTTCCCCAGGTTTTTCCATATCGTCCGAAATCGTACGTAATGTCTTTGCTACCCACGACAACATGAAGCGCCGCGTGCCCAAAAAGGTGCTCTTCCTTGTCACGAGTGTAAGGACCGCCAACCAGTAATTCCATGTAGGCACCGGAAACCACCAACTGATTAGTTTTGGTCGTTTTGCCTGGTGCCCCTACAGTTTTTGCCGTCTGCGTCGTACCCGACGCCTTAGTAGAATCAACCATTAAAGATGTTCCGTATCTTCAAGTTTTGGAAACTTTATGCTGCAGCTTCCTCTGGGGACATTTGGCACATGAACAAATCCATTTTCATCGAGAACGCCGGTGATCACCGCGCCATCTGGCAGTGTCAATTCATACGACTCGTTGGGAATCGGCTCTTCTCTGTCATTGAGCAATTGAAATTCGACGAAAGTCTTTTCCTGCAAAAGCTTGCGGAAAATATTACTGACACCGCTGGCCCCAGCATCGCCGACAAATGTATCCGGAGAACCTGCTGTGATTGTGGCGCCGCAAGCCGTTAACGATCCGACATGTGCCACATCTTTACCGAGTCCAAAAACGTGTGGGGCACCCGTTGTTATTGGATTACTGCCGTGAATGGGACAGGAATAGATGTCTCCCACCAAGGCTATCGGGAGAGTGTTAACAAAAATAGGGCTTGAGCCGGTCGTGATGTTTCCGCCGTGACTTCCAGGGTCTCCAAGTCGCGCAACTGGCTTTCCTGCCATGATTTCTCTCCTTTGAACATCAAGAATCGCGAATGGTACATGATCCGCACAATGGATTTTGCGTTGTTGTCAGTCCCGGAACATACCTACACCACCCCCTTCACCCGCTGCGACCACCACCTCTTCGCCGTACAACCCGACATTCCGTTACTCGACGCCCTCGAATACGCCGCGGTCTACCTCAGCTGCGCCGAAGCCCTCAAGCCCCCACCGCCACCCGCCATGAACACAAAGCTTCATTACGCTGGGCCAGCCAGCAAATGCTTGGTACTGCGCGCTCGTTGGTTCAAGCATCCATTGACGGGATGCACGCGACCCAAGCTGGAGGTGACGCATGAACCCGCGCATGCCGATAACCAACATTGACTGCGACATCCCGGTGTTGCTGATCGCCACTCAAGCCCCGCTGGATGTGTTGCACAGCAACGCGGCCACACGGTTTCTGGCCGTGACGCAGATGATGGAAAGTCTGGCCAGTCTTGATATCACTCAAGCCAAGGGGGCCGATGTGCAGCAACTCGCGCATGCGGCGGCAATGTTGCAGCGTGATGGGTGTGATTTGATGGATGTGCTGGGACGGCAAATTCGGGCGCAGGTCTGACGATAGCGGTTTGATCGCCAAGTTCTATGGTGGCTGTCAGGGCCTCATCGCGGGCAGGCCCGCTCTCACAGGGTTCAACGTTTCCTTGTGGGAGCGGGCTTGCCCGCGATGGCGTCCGAGAGACCAAACCTATCTCTTGGAAACAATGTGAATCAGGTTTTTTCCGTCTACTTTGTAGGATTCTGCGACAGCTTGGCGTTTGGTGATCCGGGAGCTGGCACGTATGATGCTTCACAAACTTCCGCAGATTAGAAGCCTATGTCCCTGATAGTTCTACTGCTTCTGCCTTTTATCGGCAGCTGTCTGGCAGCCTTGCTGCCGCACAACGCGCGAAATACCGAATCTTTGTTGGCTGGCCTGGTTGCCTTGATAGGCACTGTTCAGGTCGCCCTCTTGTACCCGCAAATCGCCGATGGCGGCGTGATCCGCGAAGAGTTTTTCTGGTTGCCCAGCCTGGGCCTGAACTTCGTCCTGCGCATGGACGGTTTCGCCTGGCTATTCTCGATGCTGGTGCTGGGCATCGGCACGCTGGTTTCGTTGTACGCCCGCTACTACATGTCGCCGGACGATCCGGTGCCGCGGTTCTTCGCGTTTTTCCTGGCGTTCATGGGCGCCATGCTCGGGCTGGTGATCTCCGGCAACCTGATCCAGATCGTGTTTTTCTGGGAGCTGACCAGCGTCTTTTCATTCCTGTTGATCGGTTACTGGCACCACCGCGCCGATGCGCGACGCGGCGCTTATATGGCGCTGATGGTCACCGGCGCAGGCGGATTGTGTTTGCTGGCGGGGGTCATGCTGCTCGGCCATGTAGTCGGCAGCTATGACCTGGACAAGGTCCTGGCCGCCGGCGATCTGATTCGCGCGCACGCCCTCTACCCTATTCTGCTCCCCCTGATCCTGATCGGCGCACTGAGCAAAAGCGCACAATTCCCCTTCCACTTCTGGCTGCCCCATGCCATGGCGGCGCCAACACCGGTTTCGGCGTATCTGCACTCGGCGACCATGGTCAAGGCCGGGGTGTTTCTCCTCGCACGACTGTGGCCGTCGCTGTCCGGCAGTGAAGAATGGTTCTACATCGTCAGCGGCGCTGGCGCCTGCACCCTGTTGCTCGGCGCGTACTGCGCAATGTTCCAGAACGACCTCAAGGGTTTGCTGGCCTACTCGACCATCAGTCACCTGGGCCTGATCACTCTGCTGCTGGGCCTGAACAGTCCGCTGGCCGCTGTGGCCGCGGTGTTTCACATTCTCAACCACGCTACGTTCAAGGCTTCGCTGTTCATGGCCGCAGGGATCATCGACCACGAAAGCGGCACCCGGGACATTCGCAAGCTCAGCGGCTTGATCAAGCTGATCCCGTTCACCGCCACCCTGGCCATGGTCGCCAGCGCTTCCATGGCCGGTGTGCCGCTGCTCAACGGCTTCCTCTCCAAAGAGATGTTCTTCGCCGAAACCGTGTTCATCAATGCCACGGCCTGGATCGAGATGACGCTGCCCATCGTCGCGACCATCGCCGGTACCTTCAGCGTCGCCTACTCGCTGCGCTTTACCGTCGACGTGTTCTTCGGCCCGACCGCCACCGACTTGCCGCACACCCCACACGAGCCGCCACGCTGGATGCGCGCGCCGGTGGAGTTGTTGGTGTTCGCCTGCCTGGTCGTGGGGATTTTCCCGGCGCAAGTGGTCGGCCCGTTGCTGGCAGCTGCTGCCCTGCCGGTGGTGGGCGGCACCTTGCCTGAATACAGCCTGGCGATCTGGCACGGCTGGAACGCGCCAATGATCATGAGCCTGATCGCCATGTCCTGCGGCATCGTGCTTTATCTGCTGTTGCGCAATCAGCTCAAACACGGGCGTTTCAAGTACCCGCCGATCATTGGCCGGTTCAACGGCAAGCGCCTGTTCGAACGCAGCCTGGTGATCATGATGCGCCTGGCCCGTCGTCTCGAACGGCGGATCAGCACCAAGCGCCTGCAAACCCAATTGTTCCTGGTGGTGCTCGCGGCCGTGTTGGCCGGGTTGATCCCGATGCTCCATAGCAGCCTGAGCTGGGGCGACCGGCCGAAGATTCCGGGCTCGATCGTCTTCGTGACCCTCTGGCTGCTGGCGATTGCCTGTGCCCTCGGCGCGGCATGGCAGGCCAAGTATCACCGGCTCGCGGCCCTGACCATGGTCAGCGTCTGCGGCCTGATGACCTGCGTCACGTTTGTCTGGTTCTCGGCGCCGGACCTGGCGCTGACGCAATTGGCGGTGGAAGTGGTGACCACGGTGTTGATCCTCCTCGGTCTGCGCTGGCTACCGCGACGGATCGAAGAGGTGTCGCCGCTGCCGAGCACACTGCGCAAGGCACGCATCCGCCGTATCCGCGACTTGCTGTTGTCGACCGTGGTCGGCGGCGGCATGGCGCTGCTGGCCTACGCGATGTTGACGCGCCAGACGCCGAACTACATTTCTTCGTTCTACCTCAGCCGCGCCCTGCCCGAGGGCGGCGGCAGCAACGTGGTCAACGTGATGCTGGTGGACTTCCGCGGCTTCGACACCCTCGGTGAAATCACCGTGCTGGTGGCCGTGGCCCTGACCGTGTTCGCCCTGCTCCGACGCTTCCGACCTCCGAAAGAAAGCCTGCAATTGCCAGCCCAGCAGCGTTTGCTGGCACCGGACGTGGTCACTGATCTGGTCAACCCGCGTCATGCCAGCGACACCGCGCTCGGCTTCATGATGGTGCCGGCGGTGCTGGTTCGCCTGCTGTTGCCGATCGCCTTTGTGGTGTCGGTCTACCTGTTCATGCGCGGCCACAATCAGCCGGGCGGCGGTTTTGTCGCGGGTCTGGTGATGTCGGTGGCGTTCATCCTGCAATACATGGTCGCCGGCACCCAGTGGGTCGAAGCGCAAATGAGCCTGCGACCGCTGCGCTGGATGGGCACCGGGCTGCTGTTCGCCACGGTCACCGGGCTGGGTGCGATGGCGGTCGGGTATCCGTTCCTGACCACCCACACCTGGCATTTCGAATTGCCGGTGCTGGGCGACATTCACATCGCCAGTGCGCTGTTCTTCGACATTGGCGTGTACGCCGTGGTGGTGGGTTCGACCCTGTTGATCCTCACCGCCCTCGCTCACCAATCGGTACGGGGTCACAAAACCGCTGCCCTGCCTCGATCCGTCGCCACGCAAGGAACCGTCTGATGGAAGAAGTCATCGCAATCGCCATCGGCGTGCTCGCCGCGTCCGGGGTCTGGCTGATCCTGCGGCCACGGACGTTTCAAGTGGTGATGGGACTGTGTCTGCTGTCCTACGGCGTCAACCTGTTCATCTTCAGCATGGGCAGCCTGTTTATCGGCAAGGAGCCGATCATCAAGGACGGCGTGCCGCAGGACCTGCTGCACTACACCGACCCGCTGCCGCAAGCGCTGGTGTTGACCGCGATCGTGATCAGCTTCGCCATGACCGCGTTGTTTCTGGTGGTGCTGCTGGCTTCCCGGGGCCTGACCGGTACCGACCATGTGGATGGCCGGGAGCCTAAAGAATGAATCTGATGCCGCACCTGATCGCTGCACCGATTCTGCTGCCGCTGCTGACCGCCGCCGTGATGCTGATGCTGGGCGAGAAACACCGTCCGCTGAAGGCCAAGATCAACCTGTTTTCCAGCCTGGTGGGGTTGGGTATTGCCGTGCTGTTGCTGCAATGGACTCAGGAGACGGGTGTCCCCGGCTCCATCGGCGTGTACCTGCCGGGCAACTGGCAGGTGCCGTTCGGTATCGTGCTGGTGGTCGATCGACTGTCGGCGCTGATGCTGGTGCTGACCGGAATCATCGGCGTCAGCGCCCTGCTGTTCGCCATGGCCCGTTGGGACGGCGCCGGTTCGAGTTTCCACGCGCTGTTCCAGATCCAGATGATGGGCCTGTATGGCGCATTCCTGACGGCAGACCTGTTCAACCTGTTTGTGTTTTTTGAAGTGTTGCTGGCGGCCTCTTACGGCCTGATGCTCCACGGTTCGGGCCGGGCGCGGGTGTCGTCGGGGCTGCATTACATCTCGATCAACCTGCTGGCCTCGTCGCTGTTTCTGATTGGCGCGGCGTTGATCTACGGCGTCACCGGCACCCTGAACATGGCCGACCTGGCGCTGAAAATCCCGCTGGTGCCGGAAGCCGATCGCGGCCTGCTGCATGCCGGCGCGGGGATTCTGGCCGTGGCGTTCCTGGCCAAGGCCGGGATGTGGCCGCTGAACTTCTGGCTGGTGCCGGCGTATTCCGCGGCGAGCGCGCCGGTAGCGGCGATGTTCGCGATCATGACCAAGGTCGGCGTCTACACCTTGCTGCGTCTGTGGACCTTGCTGTTTTCCGGCCAGGCCGGCGCCTCGGCGTACTTTGGCGGCGACTGGCTGATCTACGGCGGCATGGCGACCATCGTCTGCGCTGCGGTGGCGATCCTCGCCGCACAACGACTGGAGCGCCTGGCCAGCCTGAGCATTCTGGTGTCGGCCGGGATTCTGCTGTCGGCCATCGGTTTCGCCCAGCCGAACCTGATCGGCGCGGCACTGTTCTACTTGGTCAGCTCGACCCTCGCGTTGAGCGCGTTGTTCCTGTTGGCCGAGTTGATCGAGCGTTCGCGTTCGGCCAATGAAATGCCGTTGTTCGATGACGGCGATCTGCCGCGACCGATGGAATCCTTGCAGCCGCCCAAAGGCATCAACCTCGATGACGAGCAGAAAGCCGTGGTCGGCCAGGTGATTCCCTGGACCATGGCGTTCCTCGGGTTGAGCTTCATTGCCTGCTCACTGCTGATCATCGGCATGCCGCCGCTCTCAGGATTCGTTGGCAAACTCGGCTTGCTCAGCGCTCTGCTCAATCCGTTGGGCCTGGGCAATGGCAGCGATGAGCCGATCTCAAACGCAGCGTGGGGCTTGCTGGCGTTGCTGATCCTCTCCGGGCTGGCGTCGTTGATCGCGTTCTCGCGCTTGGGCATCCAGCGCTTCTGGACACCCGAGGAGCGGCCATCGCCGTTGCTGCGACGTTTCGAATGCGTGCCGATCATTGCACTGCTGGGCTTGAGCATTGCGCTGACCTTCAAGGCCGAACCGCTGCTGCGCTATACCCAGGCGGCCGCCCAAGCCTTGAACAACCCGCAGCAATACGTGATGGCGGTGCTCGGCACCCGTGCGATTCCAAGCCCGGAAGCCAAAGCCGCAGTAGCGGAGGTCACACCATGAAGCGTCTGTTTCCTGCTCCCTGGTTGTCGCTGGCGCTGTGGTTGCTGTGGCTGGTGCTGAACCTGTCGATGAGCCCCGGCAATCTGCTGCTGGGCGCGGTGCTGGGGTTTTGCGCGCCGCTGATGATGCGCAAGCTGCGACCGCTGCCGATCCGCATTCGTCGGCCGGGCGTGATTGTGCGTTTGTTCTTTCTTGTCGGTCGCGACGTGGTGGTGTCTAACCTCGCCGTGGCCTGGGGCGTGCTCAACGCCGGTCGCCGTCCACCGCGTTCGCGCTTCATCAAGGTGCCGCTGGACTTGCGTGACGCCAATGGCCTGGCCGCGTTGTCGATGATCTGCACGGTGGTTCCCGGCACCGTATGGTCGGAACTGGCGCTGGACCGCAGCATTTTGTTGCTGCACGTCTTCGATCTGGATGACGAAGCGCTGTTCATCCAGCACTTCAAGGCGACCTACGAGCGCCCCTTGATGGAGATCTTCGAATGAGCGCCTTGCTGTCGAACGCAATCCTGTTGAGCCTGTTCATCTTTTCCTTGGCGATGATTCTGACCCTGATCCGGCTGTTCAAGGGGCCGTCGGCCCAGGACCGGGTTCTGGCGCTGGATTACCTGTACATCATCGCGATGCTGATGATGCTGGCGCTGGGTATTCGTTATGCCAGTGACACTTACTTTGAGGCGGCGCTGCTGATTGCGCTGTTCGGTTTCGTAGGCTCGTTTGCCCTGGCGAAATTCCTCCTGCGTGGCGAGGTGATCGAATGAGCGCTGAACTGTCTCTGTGGGTTGAAATTCCGGTGGCGATCCTGCTGGTGCTCAGCAGTCTGTTTGCACTGATTGGCGCCGTGGGTCTGGTGCGGATGAAGGATTACTTCCAGCGCATGCACCCGCCGGCGCTGGCATCGACCTTGGGTGCCTGGTGCGTGGCGTTGGCCTCGATCATTTACTTTTCGGCACTCAAGTCCGGGCCGGTGCTGCATGCCTGGCTGATTCCGATTCTGTTGTCGATAACGGTGCCGGTGACCACGTTGCTGCTGGCGCGGGCGGCGCTGTTTCGCAAGCGCATGGCGGGGGATGATGTGCCGGCTGAGGTGAGCAGTCGGCGTACGGAAAGCGGGAGTTAAACGCGAAAAAAGATCGCAGCCTCGTTTCACTCGACAGCTCCTACAGGGGAATGCATAACCCATGTAGGAGCTGTCGAGTGAAACGAGGCTGCGATCTTTTGATCTTGCATTACCTCAGATCAAATCCAGGCGACTGCCAACAACCCGGCCCCCAACACCACACACAACGGCGAATAAGCCCAGGTGTCGAGCCGGGCAAACTTCGAATCCTTCACCTGCTTGAAGAACCCTATCAAATTCGAATCGCCAATCGCCCTGGCGAACATCAGCATCGCAATGGCGCTGATCACCCATTGCAGCGACCAGTGATGCACCGTCGGCAGATACAGGCCGACCCGCAAGCACACCAGCATCGCAATCAGCAGCAATCCGACCGCCACCAGCAACGTGGCAAAGCCTGAAGGCTTGAAGGCCGGCCTGGGTTCCCCGCCGCCCTCTGCGGACACTCGCGGGACCGCCGCCTCGCTACCCAACTTGCCACCCGCCGCCCAATACAGGTGGATCAGGCTGATCAACAGGAAGATGGCAGCCATCCATTGCGCGATCAATAGGCTCATGTTCAGTGTTCCAGCGTGAAATGTCGCAGCAGAATGAACTTCCTTGAACGATTTTGTAAGGGTATTCGTCATCAGCGATGATAAAGTGCCGCTCCATGAAACTCGCCCGAACTGATCGCACATTGATGGCCTGGATGCTTTATTGCTGCGTCCTGTTCAACGTGTTCGCCTGCAGTATCGGTCACGGGCAAATGGTCGGGATGCAGCTCAACGGCATCGGCGGCCAGTTCTGTACCGTCGACCCGGCCAGTCAGCTGCCGGCCTCGTCGAACACCTCCGAAGACAAACTGCCGACCCTGTCCAAGGCCTTCGGCTGCCCGTTGTGCTCCACCGGCGGTATGGGCCCGGCGCTCAACTCCAGCCTGACCCTGGCGATCCTCCCGCAGCAACACAGTCCGCCCTTGGCCGTCGTCGCCAACGCTGACCTCCCTGCCCGCTTCACCTGGCCCTCGGCCAATCCTCGCGCTCCGCCTGTCGCCTGAATTTCTTCGCCTTTTCCGATCAGCCCACTTCGCCAACGCGTAGCGTTCGCCTGTGCGCTGTTTCCTAGTCAAGCATTCAGGATTCATCGATGAAACGCATTCCTTTACTGGCAAGCCTGTTCGGCTGCCTGTCTGTAAACGCCTGGGCGCAATCCACAATCGACCTCGCGCCCATCACCATTGATGGCGAAGCGGCGTCTGAGCCCGGGCTGAGTCTGGATCAGTCCAGCGGCATGGCGTCGCGGCTTGGCCTGAGCGTGCGCGAAACCCCCGCCTCGGTAGCCGTGGCCAACCGCAACGACATCGAGCGCCACGGCGCGCAGAACTTCCAGGACGCCGCCAACACCCTACCGGGCGTCAACGCCAGCGCACCGCCGGGTTTCGGCGGGTTCGTCTCCTATCGCGGTTTCACCAGCAGCCAGATCACCCAGATGTTCAACGGCATCAATGTTTCCGGCGGCCTCGCCCGGCCGGTAGATGCCTGGATCTATGATCGCGTGGAGCTGGTCGGCGGCCCGTCATCGCTGATCAACGGTGCTGGCTCGGTGGGCGGTTCGCTGAACTACGTGACCAAACTGGCCACCCGTGAAGAGCAAGCCATCGAAGGCCGGGTCAGCTACGGCAGCTACGACACCACCGAGACCGCATTCGGCCTCAACCACGCCCTGAGCGATGCCAGCGCGGACGTGCAGCACTACGCGCGGCTCGACGTCAGCCACAACACCGGCAACGGCTACATCGACCGCCAGGAGCGTGATGCGTGGAGCGTGGCGTTCTCGCTGCTCAGCGACCTGACGCCCAACCTGTCCCACACCCTGGCCCTGGAATATCAGGATGAACACGAAGACAGCCCTTACTGGGGCACGCCGGTGCTCAACCCCAAGGCCGGCGAATTGAAGATCGACAAGCACAACCGATTCAACAACTACAACGTCGAGGACGGCCGCTACGAGCAGCGCACGATTTGGGTGCGCTCGATCATCGACTACCGGATCAACGACAGCACCAGCCTGCACAACACCCTTTACCACCTCGACAGCCAGCGCGATTACCGCAACCTGGAAACCTACCAGTACAACGCCGACAACAGTGCGGTGAATCGCTCCACGGCGTATCAGGTCCGCCATCAGGGCGAGCAGAACGGCAACCAGTTCGAACTGCGTCACGACAACACGTTGTTCGGGCTGGACACGACCTGGTCCGGCGGCTTCGAGTACAAGGTCAACCAGACCACCAACTCGCCGCTGAACGTCAAAGGTGCCAGCACCGTCGACCCGAATCACTTTCAGCCGGGTCACTTCTATGACATCCCGGGCACCCGACCGGGTTTTGTCAGCGACAAGACCAACGAAGTCACCACCAAAGCCCTGTTCGCCGAGAACCGTTTGGCCGTCACCGACAAACTCGCGCTGCTGACTGGCCTACGTTACGACGACATCGACCTGGACGTGACCAACCACCGAGTCGTGACCGCCAGCAATCCCCGGCACCTCAAGCGCAGCTGGGAGCCGGTGACCGGTCGGGTCGGCCTGACTTACCAGTTCATCCCCGAAGCCAACGTCTACGTGCAATACAGCACCGCCGCCGAACAGCCCAACGGCACGCAAGACTTCGACGTGTCCACCGGCAAGCAATGGGAAGTCGGCAGTAAATTCGACTATCTGGACGGCCGCGGCTCGGCGACAGTGGCGGTTTACACGATCGAGCGAAAGGACTTCGCAGTCACCGATCCGCTGGATCCGACCGGCAGCATTCCAGTGGGTCAGCAGACGTCCAAAGGGATCGAACTGGCCAGTTCGTTGCGGATCACTGACAAGCTGTTGGCCGAAGGCAACTTCGCCTGGGTCGATGCGCAGTACGACGAATTCAACGAGAAGAATGCGGCGGGTGTCGTGGTTTCACGCAAAGGCAACACACCGACCAACGTGCCGGACCGGGTCGGCAATCTGTGGCTGACCTATGACTTCACGCCGCAATGGCAGGGCGGTGTCGATGCGCGGTATGTGGCCTCGGTGTTTGCCGACAGCGCCAACACCCTGACCGTGCCGTCGTACACGCTCTTCGGAACGTTCCTCAGCTACAAGGTCGATCAACACACCACCGTCACCGGCCGGGTGCGCAACCTGACCAATGAGGTGTATGCCGAGTTCGCGCATGTATCACCGGCGTATTACCTTGGTACGCCGCGCACCTTCGAGTTGGCGGTGCAGACCAGGTTTTAATCCTCGATCTACCGGATGTACCCGCTTCATGTAGGAGCTGGCGAAGCCTGCGATCTTTTGATCTTGTTGTTAAAAACAAAGTCAAAAGATCGCAGCCTGCGGCAGCTCCTACAGGTCGGTCACTTCAACTCGGCAGAGACTTTATCCGCTACATCCTTGGGCACCCAGGCCTGCCACACGTCCGGGTGCGCCTTCATGAACGCCTGCGCCGCCTGCCGTGGCGGGGTGTGTTTTTCGCTCATCTCGGCCAGCGCCCTGTTCAATGGATCGATTGGCAAGTCGACCTTGCTGAAGAACTCGGCAATCTGCGGATACTGTTTCTGGAATGGCGTGGACACGCCAATGGACAGCTTCGAGGGCAGTGAGCGAGTCGGTTTCGGATTCGGGTGGTCGGCGTCGGTCAGGGTTTTCCAGGCATCGGCGTCGAACGGCGGCTCTTCGAGCTGAACCAGTTTGAAGCGGCCAAGCAACGGAGTTGGTGACCAGTAATAGAACAGCACCGGTTTGCCGCGCCGAATTGAAGAACTGATTTCCGCATCCAGCGCTGCGCCGGAACCGCTGCGGAAATTCACATAGCTGTCGTCCAGCCCATACGCCTTGAGTTTCTGTTTGTTGACCACTTCCGACGTCCAGCCGATCGGGCTGTTGAGGAAGCGCCCCTTGCCCGGGGCTTCCGGATCTCTGAACACGTCCTTGTATTTCGGCAGGTCGCTGACACTGCGCAGGCCCGGCGCCAGCGGCTTGATGCCTTTCGCCGGGTCGCCCTTGATCACATACTCGGGCACCCACCAACCCTCGGTGGCGCCCTTGACCGTATCGCCGAGACTCGCGACTTTGCCTTCGGCCTCAGCCTTGACCCAGACCGGACTGCGACCGGCCCACTCTTCGCCAATGACCTGAATGTCATTGTTGGCCAGTGCGGTCTCTAGCGTGATGGTTGTCCCCGGCAAGGTGTCGGTCGGCAGCCCGTAGCCCTTCTCGACGATGATCCGCAGGATATCGGTGATCAGGCTGCCGCTTTCCCAGTTCAGATCGGCGAAGTGGATCGGCGCCTGGGCAGCGAACACCGGAACGGGTGAAGCCAACAATCCGAAAGTGGCCAGGGTAGCGGCCAGCAACCGTCGAAATCCGTTCATGCTTTTGCACCTCGTGCTGTTCACAGCAATAGCAGGATGGCCTGGCAGAAGACCGCAAAGCCTCTGAATACTCAGTCAACTGACTGTAGTAGAGGTTCCTGCTTTCGAGGGAGGTCAATCAGTTTTCGGGAGGTTCCTGCAAGCGCGCCAACGCTCTTCGTACCATGCTGGCGTATTCCGCCGGACGCAACGTATAGATCTGTGACGCCACCCAACCCAGCCATGCACCTTGCAAAACAGCCTTCTGGTCGAACAGCCGCTGGGCTTCGGCTTGCGCACTGACCTGGTTCTGTTCGTGGAAGTCGGCGCGGGTCAGGGTCATTATTCGCTGGCCTTGAAGGTGACCAGTTCCCCTTTGCGCCACTTGGCAGCCTTGGCGGTCACGGCTTTCAGGGTTTTGGTCAGGCCTTCCTGCAACTGTTGGTGAGCGGCGAACACCATCACCACGCTATGACCTTCCTTGAACACGATCCCGTGACCATCAGCGGTGGTGACGAACGCGTAATCACCCAGGCCGTAAACCGTCAGTTTGATTTCGCGGAACTTGATGTCCAGCTTGCCGCCTTCGCGACTGGGTAATACAGAGGCGCTGAAATGATCGCCGACCTTGAGTTTAAGCCCTGGTTTGTCATCAACCACCAGCGCTTCTTCGGTATCGATCTCGGCAATGTAAATGCCTTCAGCGTTCTGTTCGGTGACGTAAACGAAACGTGACTGGAACTGTTTAACCAGCTTTGCGCGCAAATCACCCAGCACGAACAAAGCATGCATATCGAGATTACTTACTGCCAAGGAAACATCCCCACATCTGAAAATGATGCTGCACGCAGGAAAGCAGCGCACAGCAGAAAAAAGCGGCAATGCCGAAGGTGTCGCAAAAAAGGCCCGGGTTGAAATCCTGAAACGAGCAGAGGGCTCATCCATCGCGAGGCTTGAGAAGACTACTGGAACAACACTCACGTCGTCTTGCCTGGCGTTCGTCAGAGGTTGAAGGAAAAAGCCCTTCCGACGGCCAGAAAAACGGGACTACCAACTTTAGGGAAAAAGCTCTTTAAAAAAAGCACTTTTCCGACATATCGCCAGCAAAAAATTGATTTAGATGAACATCGATCGCCAAACACTGACGGTGATTCTAGAGCAGCGATGCTCATCGAGACTACCCAAAACCACGTACACACGTCGGTAAAACAACGAAAAGGACTTCATATGTGCACGCTGACACATTTTGCTCACCCTCAGGCGCCCAATACGAACAGCTCGAGGACACTGCCCCCAGGGATGTTTCAATCGCATGAATACTACCCTGAAGAGCTCGCCCGGCCACGCTTTCGGGTCATTCTGGCCGGCAATGCCTTTTTTCATATCAAGGAAATTTCCACCGGCCGCGTCAGAGGTTTCCGCGGCAATCATAACGAAGCCTGCGCCCTTGCCCGCTCGCTCGAGTTACACGGTTGACGGTCACGCCACGTTCATTTCCATAGACGCTTCGTCATGCCGGCGACTTAACTCAGCCGCCGGCATGCAACTACTGCCATACTGCCCGACCAATGAAACCCGTCCCCAGGGTGGGCGGCGTTCAAAACAACAGAATATTTCAAGGGAAGGCTGCTACGTGACGGAATTTGATATCGGTGAATTTTTTATCCGGGGCGAAGCCAGAGAAGTCGAAGGCGAATTCCAGGCAGTCATTATCATGCGCGCCAAACCACCGCTGACCACCGTGACGTATCACCAGGTGGAGAAGGATCGCTGGTTCAAGACCTCGGACGTCGCCGCCATCGCTGCGCAGGAAGCCGCCAAGGAGCTGAAGCTTGCGGTCGATGAAGGTGCATTGAAAGCCTGAGATGGGGGTGGACGAGTCCGGGAACCGGCACTGAACAGCGCGATTTTCATGACCACCAGCGCGCTGCATCAGGCTAAAACCTGCCTCGCCGGCAAGGTCGGCACCTCGGCCCGGGAGATGCCTGCGGCGTGCCAACCTTGCACAGGCTGCACGCCGTCATTTCAACTACCAATCAGATCAGCTTGCGCTTGACCGCTTCATCCAGCGTGCTTTGGGTCAGGTGCTTGAGCAGCACGTCCCCTCGTTCATTGAACGGCAACCCGACAATCAGCAGGATCTGCAGCCAGGTGCGAGTGCTCTCCTGTTTGACGATTTTACCCAGCACGTTGCCTTCCTGATCCTTGAACACCGTTTCCAGCGTGAAGGTATTGCTGAACGTCGTCGGGATCACGAAAAACGTGAACCCCGTCAGCCAGGCACTGGCGATATTGCCCTGCTCGTTATTGGTCAAGGTACTCGTGACGTACAGGTTCGAGTCGACTTTGTCGGTGGTCACGTTTTTGAACTGTCCGGACTCCTTGAAGGTTTCCAGCATGTTCTTTTCCACCAGCGCCGCATTGCCCACGCCACCCGACAGTTCGCCGTTGAACTGCTGCTGAGTGGTCACGTGCAGATAAGCACTGGGCTTGTCTTGTCTGGCCTGGGCCGGTGGCCACTGGTCCACCGGTGGCAAATCATGTTGGGAGTAGGAAATGCAGCCGGTCAGGGTGCTGCTGACCAACACCAGCAAAACCAAAAGGTACTTATTCATGTGCTGCCAATTCCTTTGACGGTGTACGCAGTTGAGGGGTGGCGCCGGCCAACAATTGAGCAATCAGTTCACGCAGCTGGGTACCGCCCAGTCGGGGATTGAGGTAATCGGCGTTCCACAGGCCGACATTCTTGTCGAGCTTGACCTGCTCGACCGACCTGGCCAGTTGCTTGCCCTGACGGTCTTCGATGATCAGCTCGCCCGCGAGGTCGTATTTATCGACGTAAATCGGACCGTCGACCCAGATCCAGAGGGTCAAGGTCACCAGCGCGCCGGGAATGTAAGCCGGGTGCATCGTGCGTTTGCCTGCCAGCGAAGTCAGGTTGAACTTGAGCACCACGTCGTCCTCACCCGCCTTGGCCGGGAACACCACGATTCGCTTGAAGTAATCGCTTTTGTCGACATAGGTGCTGATCTGCTCGGTCAACTGCCGGCTGCCGGCGACACGCACCTTATCGTCCAGCTCGGGGGCGGAAATCACCACGTCGCTGATCTCGGCACTGCGATCAAGGGTGGATGGCGCGGGGCTCAAGGGCTCGCCGATGGGACCCAGCGGAGTGAAAGACACACAACCAGTCAACGACAGGCCTAGCGCGATGGCCATCAGATAAACAAGACGCTTCACTGCATACATCCTTTTCATGCGGGATCGGGGATGCGTCGGCTCGAAAGAAAATCGTGCAAGGGATGGGCAATTCAGCACTGAAAGGCGGTAAACCTGGGGAGCGAGTGTCGCCTACATCCTTGTTCGAACTCTTTGAATGGCGGCTCAGTGACGCCAAAAACGCGACGGCATCGTAATCGTTGAAACCGCGACAGGCAATAGCCTAGTGCCATCATGGTGGCGAATCCGCAGAAAGCTGCTAAACCCCTATCGAACTCTCGGCGCGCGGTTCCCTCAGATGCAATGACACAGCACTGCCGATTGCGCTCTCGATGCAACTGAGCAACCTCAAGGAGATGAACATGGATTCACCCACACATGACTTGAAAGGCTTGTTCGACCAACTCGGTCTGGACTCCAGCGAGAAGGCCATCGACGATTTCATTGCCAGCCATTCACCCCTGGCCGACGACAAGAAACTCATCGATGCCGAGTTCTGGACCCCGCAGCAAGCAGGCTTCCTGAAAGAACAATTGCGTGAAGACGCGGATTGGGCGCGGGTGGTCGACGACCTGAACCTGCGCATGCATCAGATCCACTAGCCCAAATATCTTGAGTCAACGAAAAACCTGTGACGAGGGGACTTGCCTGTGGCGAGGGGATTTATCCCCGTTGGGTCGCGAAGCGGCCCCCAGCATCCGTTCAGACATACTGAATTATCCGGACTGACGACTGCTGCGCAGCCGAACGGGGCGGTGCGACGTTTCGCTAAATCCCCTCGCCACACAAGTCAGCATCACGCGTCTAGCGAGGATTCTCGGGTTTATAGCCCAATCGCAGACCACCCCAATGCCGGCCCTTGAGCATGATCGGCACCGAGAGGTCGTGCATCAGCTCACCGGTGTCGCGGGTGTAGGTTTGCAGCAGTACGGCCTGCTGGTGACTGCCGCAGCGGATCCCGGTGCGGTCTGCGAATTTGCGTTTGGTGCGGTTCTGCAAGGTATCGACCTGCGCATCACCGGTCAGTGGTTGGCTGAAGACCTTGTTGTGGGTCGGCACATAGCCCTGCTGCGTACAGGCGATGGCGAACACCAGGCCTTCATGACGCGGCAACATGGGTTCCTGGATCGCCGGCAAGACCTGATCGGCGTAGCGATCGAAGCGGGTCTGGTATTTGGCCGGGCTGGTGTTGGGAATGGTTTGGTAATTGCGGTCAAACAGATCATCGAGGCTCACGCGACCCTCGTCGATATCCGCTTCAAAGCGCGCCGCAATCTGACTTGCGCCTTCGCGGGCCAGGTCATAAATCCGTTGGTGGTAGTCATCCAGCCCGACTTCGGCAAGGCGTTCGCTGATGGTTTCGGCCTGACCTTCCATTTGCACGGCGGCCTGGGCCAGGCGCTGGGTCTGTTGATCACTGATCGCCAGATCGCTGCGCATCTGTTCGATGGCGTGAAACAGGCTATCGAGTTGTTCGCGGTTGGTGTCGGCGCCCCTGGCGATTTCCCCGACCTGGCTTTCGACGCCGGCAGCCAGACGTGCAATGTTCTCCAAGTGCTGACCGGTGTGCTCGACCTGCTCGACACCGGTGTCGAGGTCGCTGGACAGTTGACGGATCTGCTCCACCACTTGCGCGGTGCGTTGCTGAATATCAGCGACCATTTCCCCGACTTCGCCAGTGGCCGTCGCGGTGCGCGCGGCCAGACCGCGAACCTCATCGGCCACCACCGCAAATCCGCGACCATGCTCGCCGGCCCGCGCCGCCTCGATAGCCGCGTTCAATGCCAGAAGATTGGTCTGGCTGGCGATGGACTGGATCACCAGGGTGACCCGCTGGATATCATCACTGCGCAGGCTCAGGGCTTCGATCAGTTCACGGCTGTTGCTGGCGCGCTGACTGAGTTGATGCATACGGGCGATGGACTCCATCAGCTCCGTACGTCCTGCCGCGCTGCTCTGATGAGCCTCGCTTGCCGCACTGAGCGCTTCCCGGCTGAGTGTCGAGGTGGCTTGTTCGGTCGCGATCATCACTTCGGCGTTGCTGACAATCTGCGCCGCGGCACCGAGCTGCGATTGCAGTTTGTCGGCCAGTTGCTTGACCGAAAAGGCCACACCGGCGGCAGACAACGCGTTATGACTGGTAGTGTAGGAAAGATCACGAGTCAACTCGGCAATCGCGCCGGCGCTGTCGACGGGGGTTGCCTCAGTGATGGCGCGCGAGCGCAAGCGAGGTAGCCAGATCACCAGCACGGCCAATGGCAGGACAAGGTAAAGCGACCAGCCGCCCAGCGTCATGCCGCACAACAACAGCATCAGGGCGATGCTTTGCAGAGTCGGCGTCAGCCAAAGGTTTTTCGGCAAAAGTACGGGTGCAGACACTGCTGCAACCACAGATCCGTCACGCGTCATCTTCGTCACCCCACGAATAATTCTAATTGTTGTATCGGCATTTAACGCCACTACAAGGCCATTATCTATGGTCCATTAGTAGTGGGCATTGCAGCAGATCAATAGAAGTGCGCGGGTTTTTCGCAGACGAAAAAAAGCATCGCGGGCAAGCCTTGCTCCTGATAGGAGTGAGGCTTGCCCGCGATGCGGGGCGTTACGAAATCAGGCCTGACGCTGGTGCTTGTCGATCTGTTCGTGACGCTCTTGAGCTTCGATGCAGTACTTGGTGGTCGGGCTGATCAGCAGGCGCTTCAGGCCAATGGCCTCGCCGCTGTCGTCGCACCAGCCAAAGCTGTCTTCCTTGATGCGTTCCAGAGCCTGTTCCAACTGAGGCAGCATGCGTTGATCGCGATCGATCGCGTTCACCAGCCAGGTGCGCTCTTCTTCAACGGAAGCAGCGTCGGCCGGATCGGCCGGGGTGTCCAGGCTTTCGATGGCGATGCGGTTCTGTTCGATGCGCTCATGGGTTTCGACTTTCATGTTCTGCAACAGCTCAGAGAAAAAAGCATGTTGCTCGGCATTCATGTAGTCATCCGCCGGCATGGCCAGCAACTTGTCCTTTGTCATTGATATCTCTATAAAAAAACGTGCATTAAGGCGAATTAGGGAGCGTTCCGGCGGACCTGGGTTGGCCATCGGAAAGGCGCCGTTTAATTCCAAGCGCCACCCGGCACTCAATTTACGAGGGGCGGCAGTCTAAGGCCGACTTGAGGCCTCAGCAACTGAAAAGACAGCGAATTTGTCCGACAAAGCCCTGAAAGTGCTCTACGGCAGTCTTTGCGATGGTTATCGGAGTGCGTTTATAGCAAGAAATTCAATCGAGCGGCTGTATATAGAAGACAAATGGTTGCGCCACGCGTGGTCAGGCGTGGCGCATTGGCTGCTTTATCTGAGGCTCAGCGCTTGAGTTTGCGCTTGTTGCGGTACTGATCGATGACCACTGCCACCACGATGATCAGGCCTTTGATGATGTCCTGAATGTAGGCATCGACGCCGACGAAGGTGAAACCGCTGGCCATGACCCCGAGGATCAGTGCGCCGATGACCGTGCCGGTGATGCGCCCTACTCCGCCCGCCAGGCTGGTGCCGCCGATCACGGCCGCGGCAATCGCGTCCAGCTCATAAGACATGCCCATCCCGGCCTGCCCGGTCGCGGCCCGTGCTGACGCCACCACACCCGCCAGGCCTGCCAGCAACCCGGCGATGCTGTAGACGATCACCAGATGCCGCTTGACGTTGATCCCCGAGGTACGCGCTGCCTGCATGTTGCCGCCGATGGCGTAGGTGTACTTGCCGTACTTGGTGTAACGCAGGGCGATATGAAAGATCACCGCGACCACCAGGAAAATGATCACCGGCATCGCGCCGTGTCCGATGGCCGTGTAGGAATCCGAAAGCATGCTCACCGGTTGGCCTTCGGTGTAGTAACGCGCGAGGCCGCGAGCCGAGACCATCATGCCGAGGGTGGCAATGAACGGCGGGATACCGGTGATGGCAATGATGCTGCCGTTGATCGCCCCCGCCAGCAGCCCTACCCCGAGCCCGGCGATCACCGGAATCCACACCGGCAAGTCAGTCAGCGACGGGAACACCGCCCGAGCGAAATCCGACGTCTGGGCCAGACTGGCAGCGATCATCGCCGACAGCGCCAGCACCGAGCCGGAAGACAGGTCGATACCCGTGGTGATGATGACCTGGGTCACGCCGATCGCCAGCAGACCGATGATCGACACCTGCAGAATCATCAGCACCAGACGCTGGGAGTTCATCAGGAAGCTCTGGTCACGCACGATCCAGCCAAACACTTCAAAGACCAGGCCGATGCCAATCAGCACCAGGAAAATACTCAACTCGGTCGGAAAGCGCCGGCGACTCTTGACCGGTGCCGTTGCTGGCTTGTTTTCCAGTATCGCGTTCATAACCCACCCTTTAATAGAAATCTGTGTGGCGAGGGAGCTTGCCTGTGGTGAGGGAGCTTGTTCGTGGCGAGGGGATTGAGCGAAACGTCGCACCGCCCCGTTGGACTGCGCAGCAGTCCCATTCTTTTGGGGCCGCTTCGCAGCCCAACGGGGATAAATCCCCTCGCCACAGAGTCCCTACTCACCACAGAACTGTGTTCACCCTTGCTTAGTGAACCGCGGACATGCCCGAGGCCAATTGCATCACTCGTTCCTGGGTCGCTTCGCTGCGGTCGAGGGTGCCCATCAGGTCGCCCTCGTGCATGACCATCACCCGGTCGCTCATGCCGAGCACTTCCGGCAGTTCCGAGGAAATCATGATCACCGCCATGCCTTCGCTGGCGAGGTAGGAGATGAGCCGGTAGATCTCGGCCTTGGCGCCGACATCGATACCGCGGGTCGGCTCGTCGAGAATCAGGATCCGTGGATTGGTCATCAGCCAGCGCGCCAACAATGCCTTCTGCTGATTACCGCCGGACAAGGTGTCGATGCACTGCTCCAGCGACGGGGTTTTGACCCGCAGCTTCTTGCACATGTCTTCGCACAAGGCGCGCAGGGCTTTTTGCTGGATGAAACCGTGGCCGGCGTAATGCGGCAACACCGCCATTTCCATGTTCTCCAGCACCGACAGGCACGGGAACAGGCCGCTGAGCTTGCGATCTTCGGTCAGTAACGCGAAGCCCTTCTCAATCGCCATGTGCGGATCGCTGATGCGCACCACTTCGCCGTCGAGACGAATCTCGCCACCGTCGCTCGGGGTGATGCCGAAAATCGCTTCGGCGACGTTGGTCCGTCCCGAGCCCATCAACCCGGCGATGCCGAGGATTTCGCCGGCGTGCAGGTCAAAGGAAACATCCTTGAAAATGCCGTCCAGTTTAAGGTCGCGCACCGACAGCAGCAGATCGCCGATCGGCTTTTCACGCACCGGGAACAACTGGCTTAGCTCGCGGCCGACCATCATCGAAATCAGGCTGTCGCCGTCCATGCTGTCGGCCCGTTGCAATCCGATGTAGGCGCCGTCACGGAACACTGCCACTTCATCGGCGATGCTGAACACTTCGTTCATTTTGTGGGTGATGTAGATGATGCCTTTGCCCTGACTCTTGAGGTCGGCAATGATCGAGAACAGATGCGCAACTTCCTTGTCGGTAATGGCCGAGGTCGGCTCATCCATGATCAGGATGTCGGAATCGTAGGACACCGCTTTGGCGATCTCGACCATCTGCCGTTCGGCGATGCTCAGGTTGCCGACCTGCTCTTCCGGATCGAGGTTGATCCGCAAGCGTTCCAGCAGTTTCGCCGTGCAGCGATGCATTTCCCGGTGGTCGATCATGTGGAAACCGTTGAGCTGCTCACGGCCGATCCAGATGTTCTCGGCGATGCTCATGTGCGGCATCAGGTTGAGTTCCTGGTGGATCATCGCGATTCCGGCCTGGAGCGCAGCCAATGGCGTTTCGAAAACCACCGGTTTGCCTCTCAGGCGCAGTTCACCGGCGTCCGGCTGATAGATGCCGGCAATGATTTTCATCAGGGTGGATTTGCCCGCGCCGTTTTCGCCCATCAGGGCCAGCACGGAACCGGGGCGTACCCGAAGCTGCACATCGGACAAGGCCACCACACCGGGAAATCCCTTGCTGACGTTGATGATCTCCAGCAGGTACGGCTCATCGACAGGTGTTGCAGCTGGCTGGATACCCACCAACGGGGTGCTCGAAGCAGTCGCTGAAGCGAACATGATCAGGTACTCCATCAGCAAGGTCGCGGTCGCAACCTTGCGTATTTATTGTTGTTATTGAACCGACGGGCTATTTGAACGTGTCGACGTTTTGCGGGGTGATCAAGCGGTATGGCACCCACACGGCCTGTTCAACCGGCTCGTTCTTGGCCATTTTCACGGCGGTGTCGATGGAGCCGTCGGCCTGACCCTTGGCGTCCTGGAACACCGAGACGGCCAGGGAGCCCTTCTTCACCGCGTTCAAACCGTCGGGCGTACCGTCGACACCGGCGATCAGCACGCTACCCTTTTCGACGCCGGCTTGTTGCAGGGCCATGGCCGCGCCAATCGCCATCTCGTCGTTGTTGGACACGATCGCGTCGAACTTGCGGCCTTGGGTCAGCCAGTCGTTGACCAGGGTCATGCCCTTGTCCCGCGACCAGATGCCGGTCTGCTCTTGCTCGATCTTGATGTTCGGGTATTTGGCCAGAACGTCTTTGACGCCCTTGGTGCGGTTGGTGGTGGAGTTGTTCGCGAGGTCGCCCAGCAGAATCACGATGTCACCCTTGCCGCCCATTTTGTCGGCCAGGTACTGCATCTGCATTTCACCGGCCTCCAGATCGTTGGAGGCGACAGTGACGACGCCTTTGGGCAGCTTCAGGTCATCGGGGCGGCGGTTGACGTAGACCAGCGGGATGCCGGCCTTGACGGCGGCTTCAGTGATTTTCCGGGTGGCGGCGGTATCCACCGGGTTGACCACGATGGCATCGACCTTCTGGCTGATGAAGCTTTCGACCTGGCTCAACTGCTTGACCACGTCGCTGCGGGCGTCTTCGAATTGCAGCTGCACGCCCTCGGGATAGGACTTGGCTTTCTTGTCCATGGATTCGCGCAGGTAGGTCAGCCAGGTGTCATCGAATTGGGACATGCTGACGCCGATCTTCATATCGGCGAGCGCCGCGCCACTGGCGAACATCAGGGACAAGGCAAGTGAGGCGAAGCGGATCTTGGTCTTCATGAAAAGTCTTTCTCCACATTCTTGTTGGTTTTATGGATGAGGCGTGACGATTTCAGTAAGCAGGCAAGCGGGAAAAGGGTTGAAACAGGTTGCGAGGCAGGTCGCTGGAAATGACTCTATTGGAATATAATTTCTATATCAACTCATTTTAGAATTTTATTCTGATTTTATTCCATGGCTTTCGAACGGGCTCAATTCCACCACTTGATGCCGCTCGGCGCTCAGTCGCGCAGCGTCTAGTACGCGGGTGGTCGCCAGTGCATCACGGGCATCCACAGGCAGTGGGCCACCGCTCTGCAACGCGGCTTGCAGCTGTAAATAGAACTGATTCCAGCAACCGCGTTCGGAGGGAACCCGCTCGCGCACCTCACCCTGTTCGAACCAACCCCAGCGGCGATGCTCTTCAACACCCCAGCGCTCACCTTCGGATTTTGGCGAGAGCCCGGCGAGTGCCGATGCTTCTTGCCCATCCAGGCCATCGACGCTGTAACAACCTTGGGTGCCGGTCACCCGAAAGCGCGGGCCGGGGGTGTTTTGCAGGCAACTGCCGCCCAGGTGGGAGGTGACGCCGCTGGCGTGGGTCAGGGCCATAAAGAAGCCGTTGTCGAAGACCTGGCCTTTTTCCAGGTAATCCAGTTCGGCGTAGACCCGTGTCACCGGGCCGAACAACAGCAACGCCTGATCCACCAGATGGCTACCGAGATCGCGCAGGAAGCCACCACCACTGCCATTGTTCACCGCCTGCGGTGAGTAACGCTCGATCCGCGATTCGAAACGGGTGACCTGGCCCAACGCACCGGACTCGATGAGTTTGCGCACGGTCAGGAAATCCGAGTCCCAGCGACGGTTCTGGTAGACGCTGAGCCGCACGCCCTGGCGCTCGGCCATGGTGATCAGGGTTTGCGCTTGCTGCGCTTCAGCGGCGAACGGTTTGTCGCTGACCACCGCCACACCGTGTTCGATGCCATCGAGCACCAGTGCCGGACGGCCCTTGAGCGGCGTGGACACCACCAGCACATCGATCCCGGCCTCCACCAGTTGGCCGATGCTGTCGAACGCTGGCACCCCTGGGTGCTCGGCCGCCAGCAATTGTCGGCGTTCCGGTGAACGGGTGACCACACCCACGAACGTCGCCGCCGGCAAACTGCTGATCAGCGGAGCATGGAAAAACCGGCCGCCATGGCCGTAACCGACAAGTCCGATACGCATGAATCAACTCCTTCTTATTGTTATGACGATCGAAACGGTCCTGTAGGAGCTGACGAGTGAAACGAGGCTGCGATCTTTTGATCTTGAAAGATCGCAGCCTCGTTTCACTCGTCAGCTCCTACAGGGGTTTGTGGTGTCGTCAGTGGCAGAGTTCGCTTTTGACCCGTTCAAGCATCATCCGGTTGGATTCATCCGGCCGGTCTTCCCAGGCAAATACCGAGACCGTGGCGATGCCGTCGAACTGGATCTCGCGCAGGGTACCGAAAAACGCGTCCCAATCGACTTCACCCTGACCGATGTCCAGATGCTGGTGCACGGTGGCGACGACACCCGGCGGGTTGACGATGTAGCGCAACCCGGAAGAAGCCTTGTGGTTGTAGGTGTCGGCGATGATCAGGTGGCTCAGCTTCGACCCGGCATACTTGAGCATCGAGGCGATATCGCCTTTGCCGTCGTCATAGAAGAAGGTATGCGGCGCCGCGTAAAGGTAGTTGATCCACTCGCGATCCAGACCGCGAATGATGTCCACCGATTCGTTGTTACGCTCGCAGAAGTCATAAGGATGAGCCTGAATATCAAGCTTGATACCTTCGCGTTCGAACTCCGGGATCAGCTCGTCCATGGAGCGCATGAACTGGTTCTCGCACACCAGCGGGTTGTCTGACTGGCCGGTGAACTCGGTGTTGACCAGCTCGCAGTCCATCTCCACGGCAATCTGGATCGCCCGTTTCCAGTTGCGTACGGCGGCAACACGCAGGCCTTCGTCGGCAGCGGCCCAGTGGTACATCGGTAATAAGGAAGAGAGCTTGACCCCGGTGTCGCTCAGGGCTTTGCGAAATTCCTTGATCCGCGCCTTGTCGACCCGCGGAGCTTTGTAGAACGGCAGGAAATCTTCCCGGGGCGAGAGTTCGATGTGTTCGTAACCGAGCTCGGCGACCTTATCGACCATCTTGCCCAGGGACAGGGTGCGGTACATGTAGGGGTCTAGTGCGATGCGCATGTTTTTGTTCTCCTTCACCCAAATTCGACACCGCCCCCCTGTAGGAGCTGTCGAGTGAAACGAGGCTGCGATCTTTTGATTTTTAAGATCAAGATCAAAAGATCGCAGCCTCGTTTCACTCGGCAGCTCCTACAGGGGATCGGGGGTTAGCCGTAGAAGTGTGGGCGGTCTGGCAGACCGACTTTTACGATCGCCCCACTGTTTTGTGCTTCGATGCACGCGTCTGCTGCGACGGCAGCGGCGAAACCATCCCACGCCGAAGGCCCACCGACCTGCCCGGCCCGCACACCATCGATGAACGCCTGCAACTCGACGTCGTACGCGGCAATAAACCGATCCTTCCAATCCATCAAAATCGCGTTGGACAACTTGGCCCCGCTGCGCAACTGAACCTGCGACGGTTCCGGCAGTTTGGCGATGCCGGTCTCCCCCACCACTTCGCACTGGATGTCGTAGCCGTATTGGCAGTTAACGAACACTTCCACGTCGATGCGCGTGCCCTTGGCGGTTTCCAGCAGCACGATCTGCGGGTCTCTCAAATGCGCGAGGGCCTTGCTGCTCTTGCGCGGGAACACCACTTGCACCGACACGTAATCGTCGTCGAGCAACCAGCGCAACACATCCAGCTCATGGATCAGCGTGTCGGTGATCGCCATGTCGGTCTTGTAGTTTTCACCCACGCTCGGGTTGCGGTGCGCGCAGTGCAACATCAATGGCTCACCAATCTGACCGCTGTCGATCACGGCTTTCAGTGCCCGATAACCTTCATCATACGGACGCATAAAGCCGACCTGGACCAAGCGCTTGCCGTGGGCCACTTCGGCCTCGACGATTTTGCGGCAGCCTTCAGCGGTGACCGCCAGCGGCTTCTCGCAGAACACCGGTTTACCCGCGGCAATCGCCGCCAGCACGAACTCTTCGTGGCTCGGGCCCCAGGAGGTGACGAGGATCGCTTCGACCTCCGGCGCCTTGATCAGCGCATGACCGTCGGGATAGACCTCGGCGGTCAGCTTCAGGTCGGAAACGACCTTCGCGGCGTGCTGCAAGTTGATGTCGGTCACAGCAACTACCTGGCTATTGAGCAGGGTCTGGCTGCAACGACGGATATGGTCCTGGCCGATGGCCCCGGTGCCGATGACGCCGATCCGCAGTGAATTAGAGAGCAATGACATGAAGATTCTCCTGTGAGAACTTTGTTGTTGGTATCAGGGGCAATCAGTACTGACGGGCCTTGGCCAGTCGTTCATTCAGGGTTTTGGCCACCGCATCGGTACGCGCGCTGGTGGAGACTTGCGCCACGCCGACCCGCCACCACGACAGGTATTTGTGAATCATGGTTTTGGGCAGGACCTTGATGTCGATCAACGTCGACACGGTCTGCAATCGCGCATCGGCCAATGCGGCGTTCAGTTCTTCGACCGTGTTCACCTTGTAGGTCTTGCAGCCATAAGCCGCCGCGCTCATAGCGAAATCCACCGGCACGAACCCGCCGTCGAGCTTGCCGGTTTCCGGGTTGCGGAACCGGAACTCGGTACCGAAGCTGTCCATGCCGTGTTCCATCTGCAGGTTGTTGATGCAACCGAAGGTCATGTTGTCGAGCAACACCACGTTGATCTTGCGTCGCTCCTGAATCGAGGTCGCCAGCTCCGAGTGCAGCATCATGTAGGAGCCGTCACCGACCAGCGCGTAGACCTCGCGATCCGGCTCGGCGAGTTTCACGCCCAGTGCGGCGTTGACCTCGTAACCCATGCAGGAATAGCCGTACTCGACGTGATAGGTGTTCACCCCCTTGCTGCGCCAACTGCGCTGCAAGTCACCGGGCAGGCTGCCGGCGGCGGCGACGATCACGGCGTCATCGGCGAGGGTTTCATTGAGCACGCCGAGCACACGGCTCTGGGTCAGGCAGGAACCGGTCAGCTCGATGAATTCGCGCAGCACCGCCGGGTCCATGTGGTCGTTGATTTCCGGGATGAAGTCTTTGCTCTGGTATTCGACCTGATAGATGCGGTCGACTTCCTCGTCCAGTTGCGCCTTGGCTTGACGCGGTTGATCACCCCACGCAGAACGGTAATCGCCCAAGGCTTCAGCCAGGGCTTGCAGCCCGACTTTGGCATCCGCCAACAGTTGCACGCCGTCGAGCTTCAAGGCATCGCAGGGACTGATGTTGAGGTTGAGAAATTGCACGTCAGGATGCTGGAACAGGGATTTCGACGCGGTGGTGAAATCGCTGTAGCGGGTGCCGACACCGATGATCAGGTCCGCATCCCTGGCCAACAGATTCGCCGCCAGACAGCCCGTTTCACCGATCCCGCCAACGTTCAGCGGGTGGCTGGACACCACCGCACTCTTGCCGGCCTGGGTTTCGGCGAAGGGAATATCGAAGCGCTCGGCAAATGCCTGCAAGGCGGCATTGGCGCCGGAATATCTGACCCCGCCGCCGCAAATGATCAGCGGCTTGCGCTTGCCTTTGAACAGCGCCAGCGCATCACCGAGCATCGCTTCGGTCGCCGGACGACGCTCAATGCGGTGCACGCGTTTTTGCAGGAAGTAATCGGGGTAGTCGTAGGCCTCGGCTTGCACATCTTGCGGCAAGGCCAGGGTCACCGCGCCGGTTTCGGCAGGGTCTGTGAGCACGCGCATGGCGTGGATCGCCGCCGTCATGAGTTGCTCGGGACGGTTGATGCGGTCCCAGTATTTGCTCACGGCCTTGAACGCATCGTTGGTGCTGATGCTCAGGTCGTGGAACTGCTCGATCTGTTGCAGCACCGGGTCCGGCTGGCGGCAGGCGTAAACATCGCCGGGCAACAGCAGCAAGGGAATGCGATTGGCAGTCGCCGTCGCGGCGGCGGTCAACATGTTCGCCGCGCCTGGGCCTACCGATGAGGAGCAGGCGTAGATCTTGCGCCGCAGGTGTTGCTTGGCGAAACCGATGGCCGCGTGGGCCATGCCTTGCTCGTTGCGCCCCTGATGGACGATCAGGTCGCCACTGTCCTGCTCCAAGGCCTGGCCCAGGCCCAGTACGTTGCCGTGGCCGAAAATGGTAAAGATCCCGGCGACGAATTTGCTTTGAACCCCATCGACCTCGATGTACTGGTTATCGAGGAATTTCACCAGGGCCTGGGCCATGGTCAGTCTTGTTGTGGTCATAACCGCACCTTTCAAATACACATCCGATCCCTGTAGGAGCTGCCGAAAGCTGCGATCTTTTGATCTTGATCTTTAAAATCAAAAGATCGCAGCCTCGTTTCACTCGACAGCTCCTACAGGGGGAGGTGTCAGGCCAAAGATTTTTGCAGGTGATCCATGCTCGCGCTGATCGCCTGCTGGATATCCGCCAGGCCATGGACGCTGTCGGCAAACGGTTCGAACGACAGGTAGCCGCTGTAGCCGCTGCTGAGCAAGGTGTCGATTTGCGCCGCGTTGCCAAGGATGTCGCCCTCGCCCACCAGCACCCGATGCCCGTCGCGAATGGTCGCCAACGGTGCCTCGGCATCTTCGACACCGGAGATGTGCACCAGCCCGGTCAGCTCGGGGAAGAACTCATGCTCGCTGGCCAGGTGATGGTGAAAGGTGTCGTGAACCAGACGGAACACATCCAGCCCACCGATGGCCTTGATCGCGTCCACCGCCGTACGTTTACGGCGCAGCGAGCACTCTTCGAAACCCAGCGGCTCGATGAAACCGAGAATGCCGTGTTCACGCAGGATCGGCGCCAGTTCAGTCAACGCGGTGCGCAAACCCGAAGCGCGTTCGGCTTCGTTACGCGGGTCGGCACTGTCGTTGAGCGGGCACATGACCAACCCTTGAGCGCCGCAATCACGGGCATAAGCGGCCAGCTTCAAGGCGTGCGCATGGCGCTCGTCATTCCACACATCAAACGGATACAGCGCGTTGATCGACAGCACGGTGATGCCTTTAGCGGCACACAACTCACGGACGCGCTCGGGTGCGGTGCCGTCTTCGATCTCGACGCCTTTAAGGTCGTTGCGAATTTCGATGGCGTCGGCCTTGAGGGTCACCGCCAGCTCGATGAACGCGGGCAGGGACAAACGTGGGGCGACCATACGGTTCAGGGCGAAACGCAGGGGTTTGCTCATTATTGTTGTTCTCCGCACAGGTGAATTAGTTGGCCGTCGGCATGCTGAATTCAGGGCCGTTGGCAATGCTGTCAGGCCAGCGCTGCATCACGCTTTTGTAACGGCTGTAGAAGCGGATACCTTCTTCGCCGTAAGCGTGGTGATCGCCGAACAGCGAGCGTTTCCAGCCGCCGAAGGAGTGCCAGGCCATGGGCACCGGAATCGGCACGTTGATGCCGACCATGCCCACCTTGATCGTGCGGGCGAAGGCTCGGGCGATGCCGCCGTCGCGGGTGAAACAGGACACGCCGTTGCCGAACTCGTGGGCGTTGATCAACGCGACGGCGCTGGCGAAATCCGGTACACGAACAATGCCCAGTACCGGGCCGAAAATTTCCTGTTGGTAGATGCTCATCTCGGTCGTGACGTTATCGAACAGTGTCGCGCCGACGAAGAAGCCGTTTTCGGCGCCCGGCACCTTGAAGTGGCGGCCATCGACAATCAGCTGCGCGCCCTGAGCCACGCCTTCGTCGATGAAACCTTCGACTTTGGCCTTGTGCTCGGCGGTCACCAGCGGCCCCATGTCGCTGTCGCCCTTCAGGCCGTTGCCGACTTTCAGTTGATCGATACGCGGCAGCAGTTTGGCAATCAGTTGGTCACCGACATCGCCCACCGCCACGGCAATCGAAATCGCCATGCAGCGCTCGCCGGCCGAGCCGTAAGCGGCACCGATCAGGGCATCCGCCGCTTGATCCAGATCCGCGTCGGGCATGACGATCATGTGATTCTTCGCCCCGCCCAGCGCCTGCACGCGCTTGCCGCGGGAGGTGGCTTGCTGGTGGATGTACTCGGCAATCGGCGTCGAGCCGACAAAGGAAATCGCCTCGATGTCCGGGTGTTGCAGCAACGCGTCGACGGCAGTCTTGTCACCCTGAACCACGTTGAACACACCGTCCGGCAACCCGGCTTCGCTCAACAGACGGGCCATCAGCACACTGGCGGACGGGTCGCGCTCGGACGGCTTGAGGATGAAGCAGTTACCGGTGATCAGCGCCAGCGGAATCATCCACAGCGGCACCATCACCGGGAAGTTGAACGGCGTGACGCCGGCACACACGCCCAGCGGCTGACGCAGGTTCCAGTTGTCGATGCCGCCGCCGATGTTGTCGCTGAACTCGGTTTTCAGCAGGTTCGGCGCGCCGCAGGCGTACTCGACGATTTCGATGCCACGGGTGACTTCGCCCTTGGCGTCCGAAAAGACCTTGCCGTGTTCGCGGCTGATGATTTCTGCCAGCTCATCGTGATGTTGGTCGAGCAATTCCTTGAACTTGAACATCACCCGCGAACGGCGCAGGGACGATTGTTCGGACCAGGCCGGAAAGGCTTTCAGGGCCGAGGCGACGGCTTCGTCGACGGTCTTCTGGCTGGCCAGCCCAACGCGCGCCTGGACGCTGCCGGTGGCCGGGTTGAAGACGTTGCTGAACCGTTCGCTGCTGCTGTCTTGCACTTGACCGTGGATGTAATGGCCGATGACCGGGGCGTCGCTCATTGATCGTGTTCTCCGTGCAGAGGTTGGAATTCAGGCTTTTTAGTTCAAAGATCGAGCAGCCAACTGTGCTGCGGATCGTTATGGAACTGCCAGACACGTTTCGGGCCGGCCATCACGTTCAGGTAATACGACTCGTAGCCGTACGGCACGCTGACCGGGTGATAGCCCTTGGGCACAACCACGAGGTCGCTGTTTTCCACCGCCATGGCCTGATCGATGCTGCGATCGTCGGTGTACACCCGCTGGAACACGAAGCCCTGGGGCGGGTTGATCTGGTGGTAATAGGTTTCTTCGAGAAAGCTTTGGTGTGGCAAATCGTCGGTGTCGTGTTTGTGCGGCGGGTAGCTCGACGAGTGACCCGACGGCGTACGCACTTCCACCACGAGCAGCGAATGGGCCGGTTCGGTGTCCGGCAGAATGTCGCAGACGTAACGGGTGTTGGCGCCTTTGCCGCGCACGCTGCGCTTCATGCTGTCGGGTTTGATCAGCCGTGGGCTGTAGGAGCTGCCGAAGGCTGCGATCTTTTCGCTTTTAGCTTCAGTAGTGAATCCAGGCGCAGAGCACACAGCGATTTGCACATCGCTGAGCGCGACCACTTGCGCCTGACTGCCGGGTGGCAAGTACGCGGCGAAGGGTGATTTTTCTTCGAACACCGACTGACGATCACCAATGTTGTCCCAGTCGAACGCGCCCTGCCCCGGCGCTTCACCCTTGATGCTGACTCGACCGCTGAGCAGCACCAGGCACAGTTCTTTATCACCGGCCGACACCGGCAGGGTTTCGCCCAGACTCAGGCGGTAGGCGGCGAAGCCGACGTATTCCAGCTCACCTTTGCCCAGCTCGACCATGGTCCGGCCACGGGCATTACTTTTGACCAGCAGGCTCATCATTTAGTCCTCTCGTCGAGCAGCGTGCGCAGGGTGTCGTAGCCTTTTTTGGCATAGACGTAGCTCGGCGCCACCGCTGGGTCCTGCTCGGCTTCGACCACCAGCCAGCCGTGGTAATCGGCAGCCAGCAGCACGTCGAGCAAGGCGCCGAAATCGATATCGCCATCGCCGGGCACGGTGAACGTGCCGTTGATGATGCAGTCCGGGAAGCTCCACAGGTTGTTGCGTGCCAGTTGCACCACCGGTTTGCGCACGTCCTTGAAATGCACGTGGCAGATGCGTTCGATGTGTTTGCGCAGCACCTGCAACGGTTCGCCACCGCCCATGTAGCAATGGCCCGAATCGAACAGCAGGCCGACTTCACTGCCGGTTAACGCCATCAGCTTGTCGATGTCCGCCGGGGATTCGACGTAGGCGCCCATATGGTGGTGATAGGCCAGGCGCACGCCTTGGGACAAGGTGAAGCGCGCCAGTTCGGTGAGCTTGTCGGCGTATTCCTGCCAGGCTTGTTCAGTATGGAAACGCGGGCGCTCAACCAGCGGAATGCGTTGGCCTTGAATGGAGTCGGCGACTTCACCGTACACCAGCACCTTGGCGCCGTTCTTCGCCAACAGCTCGACATGGCTGCCGATGGCATCGATTTCTTCGGCCACCGAGCGGCGGGCCAGACGGCTGGAATACCAGCCGGACACCAGGGCCAAGTCATAGGGACGCAGTACATCGCCGACACCCTTGGCGTCTTTGGGGAATTTGCCGTTGAGTTCGAAACCTTCGTAGCCGATTTCCTTGCCTTCGCTCAGGGCGGTGCTCAGCGGCGTCTCGCCACCGAGGGATGGCAGGTCGTCGTTGCTCCAGGAAATCGGGTTGATGCCAATTCGAATAGCGGGCATGGCTGCACCTTTTATTGTTGTACCTAACCGTTGAATACGGCACTGAACCCTGTGGGAGCGAGCTTGCTCGCGATGGCGGTGTGTCAGGCGACATTGATGTTGAATGTGCCGCCGTCATCGCGAGCAAGCTCGCTCCCACAGGTTCAGTGTTCACACATTGAAAATGTTCAGCTCCGGGCCGTGCGCCAGGCATCGATCAGTTCAACGAACGTGCCCTGCACCTGGCGGATCAGCGTTTCGTCATCGATTTCACCGGCCATCCACGCGCGGCTCGGTTCCTGGAAAATCGTTCGACCGACTGCAAACCCGCGGCAAGTCTGGCTCTGGCTGGCCTGTTGAAACCCTTCGGCCAGTGCTTTAGCCGGCGCATTCAGCCCCAGCAACACCACGCCTCGGCAGTACGGATCACGCTCCTGAATCAGCTCGTCGAGTTGTTTCCACTCCTCGGCGCTTTGCGCTTCGATCTTCCACCACGCCGGGAAAATGCCCAGGTTGTAGAGGCGTTTCAGCGCGCGATACAACACGTCCGGATGGGTCGATGGATGATCCTTGGGCGGAATGATTTCCAGCAGCAGCTCATGACCGCTGACCTGGGATGCCTGGTACAAACCCTTGATCTGCGCTTCCTGTTCAAGTCGCAGCAGCGGCTCGTCGTCGGGGTGAAATTGCACCAGGCACTTGATGATTTGTTCCTGCGGCCAGGCGATCAGGTTGCTGCCGATGGAGCGCCCATGTTCAAAGGCCAATGGCCGCGAACCCTGCACTTCCACCGGACGCGCCACCCACCAGCCGCGACCGGTGGCGGCGTTCAGCGAGTCCTGGCCGAAGCGTTGATCGGCCAACAGCCCGACATCGGCCTCGATGCCCTGCTCGCGCAAATCGGCTTCGACCCGTTCCACAGCCTTGATAAACAGTTGCTTGAGTTCGCCGATGGCGTTCAGGTCGCGACCGCCCTTGTGCGCCAGTTCCACCAGTTGCCCGCGGTGGTCGAAGGCAAAAATGAACAGTTGCTTCCACTGCTTGCGCGGCACGCTGACCTGATGCAGACGCTGCAACACCGCGTCCTGATCCGGCCGGGTAATCGGCACCGGGCTGTTGAATAGATAGTCGAGTTCGGCGCGGGTCGGCATGGCCGGTGCGCAGGCATGCCGCGACACCACCAGACCGCCACAGGCATTGGCCAACTGGCAGCAGCGCTCATCGCTCGCATCCTCCAGCCAACCGGCGAGGAAGCCCGACATGAAGGCATCGCCGGCCCCCAACACATTCAACACTTCCACCCGAACGCCGGGATAAAGGGCGCCGTCTTCAAGACGTGCCGGGATCACCCCGTGAATCACCGTGCAACCTTGCGGGCCGAGTTTGACCACCAGGGTCGCCGCGCTCAGGCGCCGCACATTGCGCAGTGCAGTGAGCAAATCCTCGGAGCCGCCGGCAATCAAAAACTCTTCTTCAGTGCCGACGATCAGGTCGAAACGCGGGAGGATTTTCTGCACATGCTGGCTGACGTTCTGGTCGGCGACGAAACGGGTTTCGCCGTCGGCCTTGCCGGCCAGGCCCCAGAGCACCGGGCGATAGTCGATGTCCAGCACCCGTTTGACGTTGTGCTTCTCGGCGTAATCCAGCGCCTGGATGCTCGCCTTGTAGACGCCGTCGGTGGAGAAATGGGTGCCGGTGATCAGCAGCGCTTTGCTGGAGGCAATGAAAGATTCGCTGATGTCTTCAGCCCGCAGTGCCATGTCGGCGCAGTTTTCGCGGTAGAAGACCAAAGGAAAGGTTTCGCGATCCTTGAGGCCCAGCAGGACCATGGCGGTCAGGCGTTCCGGATCGACCTTGATGCCGCTGACGTCGCAACCCTCGCGGGTCAGGGATTCCACGAGGAAGCGGCCCATGTGGTCGTCCCCTACCCGGCTCAGCATCGCCGATTTCAGGCCCAGCCGAGCGGTGCCGAAGGCGATGTTTGCGGACGATCCACCGAGGTATTTGGCGAAGCTTGAAACATCTTCCAACCGCGCCCCGACTTGCTGCGCATAGAGGTCGACGCCAAGGCGCCCCAGGCAAATCAGATCCAATTGACGCCCACTGGCAAAACGAGTCTGGCCCATGTTGGCTCCTGTTATTTTTATCAGCCTGCGTTCGGGGCGATGGTCGCGCCGAACACGCTTGGTGGATGCAGACTAAAACGTCCGGGGCCGAACAATCAATAATTATTCTAAATATTTTTTACGTGGAATATTTTTTCCAATAAACGTTGGTACAGGCGTTCCAGTGGCAGTGCATCGTTTCAGCACACCTCGTACTGACCGCAAGCTCAAGATTTTATTCCGGCCTACCCTGTAGACTGCGCACAGCCAACCTATTGTCAGGGGATGACGCTCTCTGTCGTCCCTATAAGAACAAGCCAGAAGGATTCCTTATGACCCGCACCGATCAGCCGGCGACGACCGAGAGCACGCCCGACAGCGATCTCGCCAGCCCCCCGATCAATGCCGAGCGTCTGCTGCAGCTGATCACCCACGAATACGAAAGCCTGCCGCGCCAGCTCAAACGCATCGCCAGTTACATGAGCCAGCAGAGCGACCGGATCATGGTCGACCGCATCAGCGACATCGCCCGCGAGTGCGAAGTGCACCCGTCGGCCATCGTGCGGTTTTCCCAGCGCTTCGGCTTCAGCGGCTTTAGCGAAATGCAGGCGCTGTTCCGCGAGGCCTACACCCACAAGACCACGCCGGTTCAGAACTACCAGCAGCGCATTCGCAGCATGATCGCCAACAAGTCGCAGAAGGCCAGCGGCGGGGACCTGGCGCGCGAGTGCATCAATGCGACCCTGTCAGGCATCGAACGGCTGGGGCTGGAACTCGATGATCAGGCCTTCGACAAGGCCGTCGACCTGGTGGTGAATGCCGACAACATTTACGTGGTCGGGGTGCGCCGTTCGTTCGCGGTGGCCGATTACCTGGTCTACAACCTGCAACACACCAACAAGCGCATCCATCTGGTCTCGGGGCTAGGCGGCAGCTACCGCGAGCAGATGCGCAGCGTGCGCGCCAATGACCTGGTAATCGCCATCAGCTTCACGCCCTACGGCAAGGAAACCCAGCACTGCCTGCGCATCGCCCAGCACCATCAGGCCAAAACCCTGATCATCACCGACAGCAACCTCTCGCCTCTGGCCAAGCGCGCCAGCACCGTGCTGCTGGTCAACGAGGGCAGTTCGTTTGCGTTCCGCTCGTTGAGTGCGACGCTGTGCCTGTGCCAGGCCCTGTTTATCGCCGTGGCGTATCGGCTGGAATTGAAGGTCGATGAGATTCACGAACAGGTCGGCTTCGAAGATTAGCGCCCACGCCGTTTGCAGCTCGCTGAAGCTAAACTAAGGTTGTCCATCCCGAAATGGACATCTGAAGGAGCGGTTCAATGAAGCTGATCGGCATGCTGGATTCACCCTACGTGCGGCGCGTCGCCATCTCCGCCAAACGCCTTGGCATCCCGCTGGAACACCAGTCGGTTTCGGTGTTTCGGCATTTCGAGCAATTCCAGCAGATCAACCCGGTGGTCAAGGCGCCCACCCTGGTGCTGGACGACGGTGAGGTGTTGATCGACTCGACGTTGATCCTCGACTACCTCGAAGCCTTGGCCGGTCCTGGCAACAGCCTGATGCCCGACGATATCGATCAACGCCTGCGCTCATTGCGCCTGATCGGCCTGGGGCTGGCGGCGTGCGAAAAGTCCGTGCAGCTCTACTACGAACGCAACCTGCGGCCAGCGGAGATTCAGTTTGAACCGTGGGTGGAACGGGTCGAAGGGCAACTGGCGGCAGCTTATTCGGCGCTGGAGCGGGAGCTGGAAATGCAGCCGCTGAAGACTGACGGCACGATTGCTCAAGACGGGATTACGTTGGCAGTGGCGTGGAGTTTCACCAATCTGGTGGTGCCGGATCAGGTGGATGTGAATCGGTTTCCACAGATCAGTGCGTTTACGGCGTATGCCGAAGGGCTTGAGGATTTTGTCAGTACGCCGATCGAATGATGGTTAAAGATCGCAGGCTGCGCCAGCTCCTACTGGGATCCGCATACATCCGTAGGAGCTGGCGCAGCCTGCGATCTTTTGATCTTGGTTTCACCCCCAAAAACGCAAAACGCCGCTTCTACCCAAGGCAGAAGCGGCAGAGGCAAGTGCCCCAGCGTAAGTCAGTGCATGAACAGGGCGATCAGGATGATGATCGGGATCGGTACGCCGAGAAAGAACAGCAGTAGTGAGCGCATGGTAGTTCTCCTGGGTTAGCGAACAGGCGGTGAAGTGGTGGTCACGTAAGCGTCGGATTCCAGATACACCACGGCATCCCGACGACGGCCGCCAAAGGTTGCCGCGAGGCTGGCGAAAAACGCACCGATCAGCAGCGCAATGAACATCCACAGCGAAGTCCAGGCAGCGACTTTGGCGGCGGTGTCGGCGGCTTGTTGGGCGGCGAGTTTGGCGTCGGCCACGGCTTTTTGCGTGCGGGCATACACTTCATCAACGCGACGTTCCGCGTCCGCTTGAGTGAGGTTGGTCCGTTGGGCAACCAGTTGCGCCAGGTAGGTGCGGTCTTCGGCAGCCAGTTGACCGTTGTTGCTCAGGCTACGCACGAAGATGCGCGTCACGGTGCCACGAACGGCGTCATCACTGACCGCCGCCGGACGATCATCGCGGAACAGGCTGTCGACGAAGTAACCGTACTGGTCACTGTCAGTGTTGCCGACAGCCGTGCCGGCGGCTTGAGTCGCGGCACTCGCAGCACCGCCAACCACGCTCGCCCCGGCCTGCACGCCACCGCTGACAATGCTGCTGACCGAGCCGACCACCAGCGTCGCCGTCACCAGCGTTGCCACGCACCAGGCCAGAAAGCCATGGGCAGTGTCACGGAAGTAGACCTCATCACCGTGCATGTACGCCCACTTCACCCGCAAACGACCGGCGATGTAACCGCCAAGCCCGGACGCCACGATTTGCGTAGCGGCCAGCCAGACAATCGTTGAAATGCCCAGGCCCTTGGCGCTCACCCCTTCATTGGCCCACGGCGACACCGCCGAAAAACCCAGGCCAAAGCCGAGCAACACGAGAATCAGCGACAACGCCGCCGCCGCAGCGGCCCCCGCGAAGATCGCGCCCCAGGACACGCCAGAGAGCGTGCTCGTTTCTTCGAAGGGAGGATAGAGACCATCAGAGGATCTATTCATTGTTATATCGCTCCAGGCAGGAAAGATGGTGTTACAACTCTTCAATGGAGGAATTGCAGTCACCGTGCCAGTCGCCAACTTTGAATTAATCTCGGGATTTCAGTGATTTAGAAAGTTTGAACTTCCAATGGCCATGCAAATTGCAAGGAACTGTCTGTAGCGGCGGGTTTTATGCATTGACCGAGAGCGGTGTTTTCAATGGAAAAATCAAAAGATCGCAGCCTGCGGCGGCTCCTACATTTAGTACGCGATCGAATGTAGGAGCTGCCGCAGGCTGCGATCTTTTCGTTTCACATGAAGTTTTATTTAGAAAGCCTGCCATCATTTCTTGGCAAAATGCCGCTCAACGTTGAGTACTCCAAATCAGGCCCGCCCTATGACCCGCATCTTGACCATCGAAGACGACGCCGTGACCGCCCGGGAAATCGTCGCCGAATTGAGCAGCCACGGCCTCGACGTGGATTGGGTCGACAACGGCCGCGAAGGTCTGGCGCGCGCAGTCAGCGGCAACTACGACTTGATCACCCTCGACCGCATGCTGCCCGAGCTCGATGGTCTGGCGATTGTCACCACGCTGCGGACCATGGGCGTGGCCACGCCGATCCTGATGATCAGCGCCCTCTCCGACGTCGATGAGCGTGTGCGCGGCTTGCGCGCGGGCGGTGACGATTACCTGACCAAACCGTTTGCCACCGATGAAATGGCCGCCCGGGTCGAAGTCCTGCTGCGCCGGCAGAACACCGTCACCGCCCAGGCCACCACGTTGCGGGTAGCGGATCTGGAGCTGAACCTGATCAGCCATGAAGCCAGCCGCGACGGCCATTTGCTGACTCTGCTGCCGACCGAGTACAAGTTGCTGGAATTCCTGATGCGCAACACCGGGCAGATTCTGTCGCGGATGATGATTTTCGAAGAGGTCTGGGGTTACCACTTCGACCCCGGCACCAACCTGATCGACGTGCACATCGGCCGGCTGCGCAAAAAGATCGACCCGCCAGGCAATGTCCCACTGATTCGGACCGTGCGAGGCTCGGGTTATGTCATTGCTGAACCCCTCTAACGGCTGGCGCTCTTCCAGCAGCCGTTTGCTGGCGCTCTACAGTTCGCTGTTCGTGATCTGGAGCGGGATTCTCATGGGGGTCATGTACTACGATGTTTCCGCTTACCTGGATAACCTGGCCAAACACTCGCTGATGCAACGTCAGCATCTGTTTTCGCGCTTTCAAGGCGAACAACTGATGGACGCCCTCGCCGTCAGCATGACCTTCGACATTCGCGGCATCGACGCCTATGGCCTGTTCGATGGTCAGCATCGCTACCTCAATGGCGCCCTGCGGCACATTCCCGAAGGCCTGCCGCTGGACGGCAAGATTCACATGCTCAGCGACTGCGCCGATTCCGACGACCCAACCCTGCCCGCCGACAGCTGCGACGCGGTGGCGACCCAGACCAAGGACGGCCGCTGGCTGATCCTGGTGCGGGACAACGGTTCGTTGTTCGCCGTCACCCGGATCATCCTCCACGCGTTGTTCTGGGGCGTGACCCTGACGATCCTGCCGGGCATCGTCGGTTGGCATCTGTTGCGCCGCCGGCCTCTGCGGCGAATACGCGGGATTCAGGCCAGCGCCGAAGCCATCGTCGCCGGCGACCTGACCCGGCGTCTGCCACTGTCCAATCGCCGCGATGAGCTGGACATGCTCGCCGCCATCGTCAACGCCATGCTCGAACGTATTGAACGCTTGATGAACGAGGTCAAGGGCGTCTGCGACAACATTGCCCACGACCTGCGCACGCCGCTGACGCGCCTGCGGGCGCAGCTGTACCGGATTCAGCAACAGGCTGATGAGGGTTCGACGCTGGCGGTGCAACTGGACTCGGTGCTCGGCGAAGCGGACACCTTGATGGCGCGCTTTCGAGGGTTGCTGCGGATTTCCGAGCTGGAAGATCGTCAGCGCCGCTCGGGTTTTGTGCAGCTGGATCCGGTGCCGTTGCTGCAAGAGCTGCACGACTTTTATCTGCCGTTGGCGGAAGAAGGCGAACTGGTTTTTCAACTGCAACTGCCGGAGTCGTTGCCTTCGCTGAACGGTGATCGAGCGTTGTTGTTTGAGGCGGTGGCGAATTTGCTGAGCAATTCGATCAAATTTACGCCGCAGGGTGGCGAGGTGATTTTGCGGGGGGTCAATGAGAGTGGGCGTACGCGGATTGAGGTTCTCGATTCCGGGCCTGGTATTGCGGAGGCAGAGCGAGAGGCGGTGTTCCAGCGTTTCTATCGTGCCGATGGCGGCAACCAGAAAAGCGGGTTTGGGTTGGGGCTGTCGATCGTAGCGGCGATTGTGAGCTTGCATGGGTTTGCGCTTGAGGTGGGCACCAGTGAACTCGGCGGTGCGCGGTTAGTGCTGGATTGCCAGCAAAGCTTGATTTCCCAGACCTGACGCTTACTCAAGAACAGCGTGGATCCTTGTGGGAGCGAGCTTGCTCGCGATGGCGATGGCGATGGCGATGGCGATGTGTCAGGCGACATCATTTTCGCCTGATAGACCACTATCGTCGGAACGCCGCCCGGACCAAGCTCGCTCCCACAGGGGATTGGTGGTGTTTTCAGTAGCCCACCACTCCTTCTTCATGCATCTGCCGCAACAACACCGCCCCACTTTCCATAAACTCCGGCGACCCAGCCATCCCCGCCTCCACCGCCAATCCTTCCAGCTGCTCACGCCCGTCCAGTTGAGGAAATTCCTCAATCCGCTGCAACAAGCGCCAAGCCAACGGGCTCAGTGCAGAAAACTTCACACTCCAGTCCTCAGCCCGACGCACCAACAGCAACGTCGGCTGAACCGGCGCCATCTGCGGTTGATAATCCGGCCCCACCAACTGCACCGGCCAGGCATACGCCAACGGCCAGGCCAGTGGCGAAACCAGCAACGGTCGGTCCAGCAACAACCCGGCATCGCTCAGTGGCAACGGCTCAGCCTCGGACTGCTGCAACGCCATCTCGATCCACTCGTAATGCGCCAGTTCCACCATGAACGGCGGCCACGACCCTTCGGTCAACGCTTGCGGTTCCGAGGCCAGGAACTCGACAAACTCCTTGGCGATCTCGCCGAATTTCGGCGTGTGCGCGCGGTAGTCGCGCAGGAAAATCCGTACCAGTGAACGCCAGTGCTCATCACCGAGAATCTTGATCAGCACCGGAAAAGTCCCGTTGAGCAACGACGACAGGTTCGCGAAAATCAGGTCGCGGTAAACCTGCGCCCGTGTCACGTCCATCCCGGCCGGTGGTGCGCAATGATCGGGATCGCGCAGGTAAAGGCCCAGGGTGTTTTGCTGCTGAAACAGGCTCGGCTTATCCACGGTTCACCCCCTCGGTTTGCAGGCGGCGAATGGTCTGTAACTCGGCCACCAGTTCGGAAAATGCCGGAAAGTTGAAATCCCGCTCCAGCAGCGTCGGCTGCGCGCCGAATCGGGCGTAAGCCTCAGCCAGCAACGACCAGACCACCGGTTTGACCGAAGCGCCGTGGGTGTCGATTTTCAACGTGTCGGACTCATCGAAGTGCCCAGCCACGTGCATGGCCACCACCCGGCCCGAATCGATGCCGGCCAGAAAGGTCTGCGGATCGAAACCGTGATTGATCGAGTTGACGTACACATTGTTGACGTCCAGCAGCAGGTCGCAATCGGCTTCGCGCAGCACAGCGTTGGTGAAGGTCAGCTCGTCCATGTCTTGCTGTGGCGCGGCGTAGTAGGAGACGTTTTCCACCGCCAGGCGCCGACCAAGAATGTCCTGAGCCTGGCGAATTCGCGCGGCGACGTGGTGCACCGCTTCTTCGGTAAAGGGCAGCGGCAGCAGGTCATAAAGGTGACCGTCATCGCTGCAGTAGCTCAAGTGTTCGCTGTACAGCGGCACGTTGTAGTGATCGAGAAAAACCCGGACCTCCTGCAGAAACCCGACGTCCAGCGGTGCCGGGCCGCCCAAAGACAGCGACAAGCCATGACAGGACAACGGATAGCGCTCGGCCAGGGCACGTAGCGCATGACCATGAGCGCCACCGATGCCGATCCAGTTTTCCGGCGCGACTTCCAGAAAATCGAAATCGCCCACGCGCGCTGCTTGAAGGTCTTTCATTAAACCGCGACGCAAGCCGAGCCCGACGGTCGCCTTCGCTGGGAGGGTGGGAGTTTGCATGATCTCGATCTCAATGATTGCCAGAACGGAATCACAGTTAACCGAAACGGTGTATCGGGTCTGTGTTCCGTTCCGGCAGAAAATCGCAGCGGTTGTATCGCCAGCGGGTCTGTACACCCTGTGGTACAGACCCGCCGCTGCGCGTTACGCCAGGTCGTACTTCTCGCGCACCAGATGGCCAATGCCGATGCGATCCAGCACGTTCATCGGGCACAGGAACGTCACGCGGACGGTGCCCGGCAAGCGGCTGATGTCGATCGAACCGGTGATGGTCGCGCGGTTGAGCACTTCGTCGTATGGCAGGCCCGTGACCGAGGCGGCGCGTTTCAAGCCGTTCTCTACCGCGACGTTGAGGTTCTCGCCGCTGCCGATAAAGGTGATCGGCCCGCTCTGCTCGATGTCGTGCTGACCCCAGCGCTCGCCCAGCTCACGGACTTTCTGCCGCTGCTCGGCATTCATCGGCCGGGCCATGGGCGGCAAGTCGTCAAGGTTTTGCAGCAGGATCGGCCCTTCCAGCGTCAGGTTTTTCACCACCTCCACCACCACTTCGGTTTCCCCGGAGCAATCGGTGGCATGCCCGGCGATCTCGCCGTTGCCCTGCTGGGCGTGCATGTCGCCCATGTACACACCGGCGCCTGGCACCTTGACCGGGCAGATCAACACGCAGCCCTCGCGGATCGAGTTGGTGTCCATGTGACCGTCAGTCTTGGCCGCGTGCAGTTCTTCGCGGGTCATGCCGAAACGGTGCGGCGCGCCGATCAGGTATTGGCCGAAATCGGCGCAGTTATGGGAGTCGGGCAAATCACGGGACGGCGTGGTGCCGATGTTGCCGAGGAACGGGCGCATGTGCGCCGCGACGCCGGGGATGTCGGCGCGCGCCAGCGACAGGATCGAATGTTGCGCGGCGAACTCCGGCAGCGCCGACATCTCGGCTGCGTTACCGGCCAGTTGATTGGCGACGTCCTGATTGACGGTCAGGCTGACCTGATTCTGCGCATCGAACACGATCACGTAGCCGTGGCTGAAGCGAAACGCGCTGACTTCGGCGCCACAGGTGTTACAGCGAATCGCGTCCTCGCCGATGCCTTCGACATGGCTCGCCGGATGTTCGGTACCGCACTTGCCACAGAATTTGGAGACGAACGGATCGCCGTGGTAGCGACCTTCAACGAAGCTCATCACCCCGGACGAAGTGGCCAGCGAGGTGACGCGCATGCTTTTGATCTTGATCGCCACCGCGTCGCCGATTTCCGCACCGGCAATGGCCACCGGTTGCGTCACTTCGTGGCCACCCTCGAAGGCCGGCGTGATCATCGGCCCCCAGCAGCCCGGTGGTGTGCCGGTGATCAGGGTGCCGCCGTCGGCCAGTGGCCCGAGCATCGGCTGGCTTGGGCCGATGATGCCGCTGGTGTAATGGTCGACGCGCAGGCGATTGACGGGTGCAGATTTCAGGTCGGTTTCAGGCAGGAGCGTGGTCATTGTTGTCCCCTTCACGGTGTATAGGGTGCCAAATGGCCTACGCAGTTCATCGCAGGTTTGTATCTCGCCTGTGTTCGGCAGTGCCCCTGAATTAGCGGGCACTGTATCGAGAGGCCGGTTAGATACAGTGCAATACACAACACAAATCCCTGTGGGAGCGAGCTTGCTCGCGATAGCGGTGGGTCAGGCAACATCATTGTCGACTGCAAGTCCGCTATCGCGAGCAAGCTCGCTCCCACAGGGGCCAGTGTCAGTCAAGGAAATGAGCTTTCGTCGCTCCAGGCAGCGGTGCACAGACCCCGGACTAAACTTAGTGCACGCAGGGCGTGCTTATCGTCCTGTTCATTCCCACGACCACCGTCCAGAGGTGAACGCCTCGAAAAACAAGGCCTCTGGACTGTGATCCTGCTGAAGGAGCACACGTGATGGACGAGGCCAGACTCAATGATTTCATGGGCAAACTGGTGAACGACATGGGCGGCGCGGCGATGCTCGCCAACGTCATCCTCGGCGAAGAGCTCGGACTGTACCGGGCCATGGCCGACAGTCAGCCAGTCACCCCTGAAGCCCTCGCTGACAAAACCGGCTGCAATACCCGCCTGCTGCGCGAATGGCTCAGCGCCCACGCCGCTTCCGGTTACATGGAACACCGCGACGGCCAGTTCCGCCTGCCCGAAGAGCAGGCCCTGGCGTTGGCGATCGAAGACTCACCGGTCTATATCGCGGGTGGCGTCGGGGTGGTTGCATCGTTTTTCCATGACAAGGACAAACTGGTCAACGCCATGCGCGGCGACGGTGCCCTCGCCTGGGGCGATCACCATCCGTGCATGTTCAGCGGCACGGAGCGGTTCTTCCGGCCAGGTTATAAAGCGCACCTGGTCGCCGAATGGCTACCGGCGCTCGAAGGCGTGGTCGCCAAACTGGAGACTGGCGCCAAGGTGGCGGATATCGGCTGCGGCCACGGCGCCTCCACCGTGATCATGGCCCAGTCGTTTCCAGATTCGCGGTTCGTCGGTTTCGACTACCACGCGCCCTCCGTGACCGTCGCCACCCAGCGTGCTGAAGCCGGTGGCGTGTCCGGGCGTGCGCGGTTCTTCCAGGGCACGGCAAAAAGCTTCCCCGGCAACGACTATGACCTGGTCTGCTACTTCGACTGCCTGCACGACATGGGCGATCCGGTGGGCGCGGCGCGGCACGCTTATGACGCGCTAAAACCGGACGGCACGGTGCTGCTGGTAGAACCGTTCGCCAACGACTCGCTCGACGACAACGTCACCCCGGTTGGCCGCTTGTTCTACGCCGCCTCGACCTTCATCTGCACCCCGAACTCGCTGTCCCAGGAGGTCGGCCTCGGACTCGGTGCCCAGGCTGGCGAGGCGCGGCTGCGCAAGGTCTTCACCGAGGCGGGGTTCAAGACGTTCCGGCGGGCTACGGAAACACCGTTCAACTTGATTCTGGAGGCGCGTAAATAATTATTGCTGACCGCTGACCGGTGACTGCTTACTGTAGGAGCTGCCGCAGGCTGCGATCTTTTGATCTTCAGCGATTTGAGCATCGTCAAATCAAGATCAAAAGATCGCCGCCTTCGGCAGCTCCTACCGGCCCTCCGGAGTGTTGAAATGCTCGACAACCTCATCCGCGAACAACTCGACCGCCTTCAGCAGTTAATGACCGACCAGTCGTTTGTGGTCCTGACCGGCGCCGGCATCAGCACTCCGTCGGGCATTCCGGACTACCGCGACAACCAGGGCGTGCGGCGGGGGCGGCAACCGATGATGTATCAGGAGTTTCTCTCTGCCCCCGAATCCCGGCGACGCTATTGGGCGCGGGCGATGCTCGGTTGGCCGCGAGTGCGCCAGGCCCAGCCGAATGTGGCCCACGAGGCCTTGGCCAGTTTGCAAAGTTCGCAGCAGATCAGCGGGCTGATCACACAAAACGTCGACACCCTGCACGACCAGGCCGGCAGCCATGACGTCATCGAACTCCACGGCAGCCTGCACCGGGTGTTGTGCCTGGACTGCGGGCAGCGCAGCGAACGGGATTCGATCCAGCAATTGATGGAAGCGCAGAATCCGTATCTGGCCGGGGTGGATGCGGTGCAAGCCCCGGATGGCGACACGCTGCTGGATGCGGCGTTTGAGGCGCGGTTTCAGGTGCCGCATTGCCCGCACTGCGCGGGTGAGCGGATGAAGCCCGACGTGGTGTTTTTTGGCGAGAATGTGGCGCAGGTGACAGCGGCCAAAGCGATGGCTGCGGTCGAAAAGGCTGCGGGGTTGCTGGTGGTCGGGTCTTCGTTGATGGCGTATTCGGCGTTTCGGTTATGCCGGGCGGTGGCGGATCAGGGGAAGCCATTGATTGCGATTAATTTGGGGAAGACTCGGGCGGATGACATCCTTGATTTGAAAATAGAGGCGTCGTGCGAACAGCTTTTGCCCCTACTGACGCAACACTTGAGCACTTAAAAACTGAAGAAACCGAACCCCTGTGGGAGCGAGCTTGCTCGCGATGAGGTCGGCACATTCAACATTAATGTCGCCTGACACGACGCCATCGCGAGCAAGCTCGCTCCCACATTGGATCTGTGTTTCATCGCGCAGAAAGGCGCTGGCTCAGGTTTTCTTCTTTGAGGATGTCGAACAACGCCTGAGCCGCAGCCGACAGTTCCACCCCAGGCTTGGTCAACACCCCAATCGCCCGCTCCACCACCGGATCGCGCAAGGTAATGCACCGCGCCCCGAGTTCCAGCATCTGCCCGACACACAACGCCGGCACCGCACTCACCCCCAACCCGCTCGCCACCATCCGCCCAACCGTCGCCAACTGATGGCTTTCAAACTCCACCGGCAATTTCATCCCGCGAGCCTGCAAGTGTTCTTCCAGCATCACCCGCACCGTGGACGGTCGCTGCAAGGTGATGAACGGTTCCTTGAGCAAGGTCTGCCAATCGATGTCTTCCCGTTCGGCAAAAGGAGAATCCTTCGGCACAACGGCCACAAACCGGTCCATGTACAACGGCGTGAATGCCAGCGACGAACTCTGAGTCGGCTCAAACGCCACCCCCAGCTCAACCTGCCGGTCACGCACCATCTCCAGCACCTGCTCGTTGATCACGTCATTCACCGTGACGTTGACCTTGGGATAGCGCGCGCGGAAGGTTTTCAGGATCGGCGGCAGCAGGTTGCCGGCAAACGACGGCATTGCCGCCAGCGTCACGCGACCGCGCTGGAGGGTGAAGCGTTGGCGCAGCTCATCCTCGGCATTGTCCCAGTCAGCGATCAGGCGACGCGCCAGTGGCACCAGCGATTCTCCTTCCGCCGTCAGCGCGACATTGCGCGTGTTGCGGGTGAACAGGCGCCCGCCCAGCCCTTCCTCCAGTGCCTTGATGGTCAGGCTCAGCGCCGATTGCGACAGGTGCAACCGCTCGCACGCCACGGCAAAACTCAAACTCTGGGCCACGGCCAGGAATGCGCGGATCTGCTTGACTGTCATGTGCGAGATGCTCCAGTAATCAGGAGCACGGCTTGCCCGCGATGGCTTCCTTGAAATCGCCATCGCGAGCAAGCTCGCTCCCACAGGATTGATTGGTGAGTTTTATCTATCAATCAACCTTAAAAATCAACTTAACAAATGAATACTGCGGCGAGACACTCCATCCCATACGGCTAGCCAGCCGCCCACAAAGAATAAAAGAGGTGCATATGGCAGGTTTCGACAAGCGCGTGAGTTCCTACGAGGAAGCCCTTGCAGGTCTTGAAGATGGCATGACCGTGATCGCCGGCGGCTTCGGTCTGTGCGGGATCCCGGAAAACCTCATCGCCGAGATCAAGCGCAAAGGCACACGTGACCTCACCGTGGTTTCCAACAACTGCGGCGTCGACGGTTTCGGCCTCGGCGTGTTGCTGGAAGACCGGCAGATCCGCAAGGTGGTGGCCTCCTACGTCGGCGAGAACAAAATGTTCGAGGAGCAACTGCTCAGCGGCGCTATCGAAGTGGTCCTGACCCCTCAAGGCACCCTCGCCGAAAAAATGCGCGCAGGCGGTGCCGGCATCCCGGCGTTCTTCACCGCCACCGGCGTCGGCACTCCCGTTGCCGACGGCAAGGAAGTTCGCGAGTTCCATGGCCGCAAGTACCTGATGGAAGAATCCATCACCGGTGACTTCGCCATCGTCAAAGGCTGGAAAGCCGACCATTTCGGCAACGTCATCTATCGCCACACCGCCCAGAACTTCAATCCGCTGGCCGCCACCGCGGGCAAGATCACGGTGGTCGAAGTCGAAGAAATCGTCGAGCCCGGCGAGCTGGACCCGGCGCAGATCCACACCCCTGGCATCTACGTCGACCGGGTCATTTGCGGCACGTTCGAGAAGCGCATCGAACAGCGCACCGTGCGTAAGTGATCCCCTGCCCCCGGACCGAATGAAGGAATAACAACAATGGCACTTTCCCGCGAACAAATGGCTCAACGCGTCGCCCGCGAAATGCAGGACGGCTTTTACGTGAACCTGGGCATCGGCATTCCGACCCTGGTCGCCAACTACATTCCTGAAGGCATGGAAGTCATGCTGCAGTCGGAAAACGGCCTGCTGGGCATGGGTCCCTTTCCTACTGAAGAAACCATCGATGCCGACATGATCAACGCCGGCAAACAAACCGTGACCGCGCGTATCGGCGCGTCGATCTTTTCCTCGGCCGAGTCCTTCGCGATGATCCGCGGTGGTCATGTCGACCTGACTGTACTCGGTGCGTTTGAAGTGGACGTGGAAGGCAACATCGCCTCCTGGATGATCCCCGGCAAGCTGGTCAAGGGCATGGGCGGCGCGATGGACCTGGTGGCCGGTGCAGACAACATCATCGTCATCATGACCCACGCGTCCAAGGACGGTGAGTCCAAGCTCCTGTCCAAATGCAGCCTGCCGCTGACCGGCGCCGGGTGCATCAAGCGTGTGCTGACCGACCTCGCCTACCTGGAAATCCAGGACGGCGCATTCATTCTCAAGGAACGCGCACCGGGCGTCAGCGTCGAGGAGATTGTCGCCAAGACCGCCGGTAAACTGATCGTGCCGGATCACGTTCCGGAAATGCAGTTCGCTGCCCAGTGAGGAATCATTCCATGCAAGAAGTCGTCATTGTCGCCGCCACCCGTACCGCCATCGGCAGTTTCCAGGGTGCCCTGGCCAACGTGTCCGCGGTTGACCTCGGTGCTGCGGTAATCCGTCAGTTGCTGGCGCAAACCGGTCTGGACGTTGCTGAAGTCGATGAAATGATCATGGGCCAGGTGTTGACCGCCGGCGCCGGGCAAAACCCTGCGCGTCAGTCCGCGATCAAGGCCGGCCTGCCGTTCACCGTGCCGGCGATGACCCTGAACAAGGTCTGCGGTTCGGGTCTCAAGGCCCTGCACCTGGCCACCCAGGCGATTCGCTGCGGCGATGCCGACGTGATCATTGCCGGCGGCCAGGAAAACATGAGCCTGTCCAACTACGTCATGCCCGGTGCCCGCACCGGTCTGCGCATGGGGCACGCGCAAATCGTCGACACCATGATCAGCGACGGCCTGTGGGATGCGTTCAACGATTACCACATGGGCATCACCGCCGAGAACCTGGCCGAGAAGTACAGCCTGACTCGCGAACAGCAAGACGCCTTCGCCGCAGCCTCGCAGCAGAAAGCCACGGCCGCCATCGAAGCCGGGCGTTTTGCCGATGAGATCACGCCGATCCTGATTCCTCAGCGCAAGGGCGATCCGCTGTCCTTCGCCACCGATGAACAACCACGCGCCGGCACCACCGCCGAAGCGCTGGGCAAACTGAAACCGGCCTTCAAGAAGGACGGTTCGGTGACCGCCGGTAACGCCTCATCCCTGAACGACGGTGCTGCCGCCGTAATCCTGATGAGCGCCGAAAAAGCCAAGGCCCTCGGCCTGCCTGTGCTGGCGAAAATCGCGGCTTACGCCAACGCGGGTGTAGATCCGGCGATCATGGGCATCGGCCCGGTCAGCGCGACTCGTCGTTGCCTGGACAAGGCCGGTTGGTCCATCGACCAACTGGACCTGATCGAAGCCAACGAAGCCTTCGCTGCACAATCTCTGGCGGTGGCCAAGGACCTGGAATGGGACCTGAACAAGGTCAACGTCAACGGCGGCGCTATCGCCCTGGGTCACCCGATCGGTGCGTCGGGTTGCCGAGTGTTGGTGACCTTGCTGCACGAAATGATCAAGCGTGACGCCAAGAAAGGCCTCGCCACCCTGTGCATCGGTGGTGGTCAGGGCGTGGCACTGGCGATCGAACGGGCGTAAAGCGTTCAACAGACGGCGCGGGGACCCACGAATATCCGTTCGCCGTCTGGTAACACACCCGGTGATTCAGAGTTAAATCTGAGCTGCTTTTGTGGCGAGGGGGCTTGTCGGAACGCCGCACCGCCCCGTTGGGTTGCGCAGCAGCCCCCAAAATCTCGGCAACTGTCGAAGACTTTTGGGAGCGCTTCGCACTCCAACGGGGCGGTGCGGCGTTCCGACAAGCCCCCTCGCCACAATGAGTCAACATTCAGGCTTGCCTCAGCTGACTGGCACCGGGTTCTTTTTGTCTGGCCGTCAGGCGAATTTCACCAGATTCAGCACTGGCAGCGGACCGCCTGGAAACTGCACCAGCCGCGCCCCGACGCTCAATTCCCCAAGATCAATCCCGAAGAAGCCCAGCTGTTCGATCAGCGCCGCCACTTGAGCTTTCGCATCGGCATCATCACCCGAGAGAAACAGCACCCGTCGCCCACCCTCCGCTGCCGGATCGCTTTCCAGAAAACGCGCCTGAAGGTGATTGAACGCCTTCACCACCCGCGCACCGGGCACCCATTCGGCAAACACTTCGCTGGACATTCGCCCCTGCAAATCCACCGCCTTGAACGACGGCGCCTCGATTGAGTTGTTGGCGTCGATGACAATCCGCCCGCCAAAATCCGGCAGGCCGGCGAGCGCGGTCGGCAACTTCGACCAGTTGACCGCGACCAACACGATAGCTTGTGCGGCGGCCTCCTCGCGGGTTCCGGCACGCGCCGTTGGCCCGAGTTCTGACACCAGCGAGGCCAGGCTTTGCGGGCCACGGCTGTTGGCGATAACCACTTCAATGCCTTGACGCGACAGTGCTCTGGCAAAGGCTGCGCCGATTGCGCCGGCGCCGATGATTCCGATGGTGCTCATGGTTGTTCACTCCGAGGGTTGTCGTTGGAGTGAATACTGCGCTTGCCATTAACGCTTGATTAGCGGGTAATGCGTTGAATGATTTCCAAGCATGACTAGCAGGTGCCTGCCATGGAAACCCTCGCCAACCTCGAATCCTTCGTCCGTAGCGCCGATACCGGCAGTTTTTCCGCCGCCGCACGGGTGCTCGCGCTGACCCCTGCCGCAGTCAGCCGCAACGTGGCGATGCTCGAACGCAACATCGGCGTGCGGCTGTTCCAGCGCTCGACCCGCAAGCTGTCCCTGACCGAAGCCGGGGAACGCTTTCTGACGAGCATCGGCGGCAATCTGGAAGCGTTACAAACAGCAATCAGCGCGGTGAGCAGTGACCAAGGCGAGCCGGCGGGCGTGCTCAAAGTCAGTCTGGCGCCGACGTTTGGCATCGGTCATGTCTTGCCGCTGCTGCCGGCGTTCCTGGCGCGCTACCCGTTGATTCGCCCGGAATGGCACTTCGAAAACCGCCCTGTGGATTTGATTGCGGAGGGATATGACGCGGCCATTGGCGGCGGCTTCAAGTTGACGCCCGGGGTGGTGTCGAGGACGTTGGCGGCGGCGCATGTGGTGGCGGTCGCTTCACCCGCCTACCTCGCAGGACGCAGCCTGCCCGAGAGTCCGGTAGACCTGTCCGGACATACCGGCATTGTGATGCGCGGCACCCGCACCGGGCGGATTCGCCAATGGCTGATGCACGATGGCGCGGGCAACGAAGCACCGGCCAATCTGAACGAACACATTGTGCTCAATGATCCGGCCGCCATGCGCGAAGCGGCGATACTCGGCCTGGGCGTGACACTGCTGGTGCTGCCGGATGTGCTGGCGAATATCCAGCGTGGCGAATTGGTGCGCCTGCTGCCCGACTGGCACGCCGACGCGGGGCCGATTTCGCTGTATTACCCGAGCCGGACGTTGATGCCGGCCAAGACCCGGGTGTTCATCGACTTTGTGGTTGAGGCGTTTGAACGGGGTTGAAGATCAAAAGATCGCAGCCTGCGGCAGCTCCTACAGGAGTACGCATTCCCATGTAGGAGCTGCCGCAGGCTGCGATCTTTTAAAGATTCACACCAAAAACTGCAGAATCAACCAGCTATTCGCCCCGCTGATCACCACAAACAACCCCCACGCCAGCACCCTTGTCGGCCACCGATTCACAAACGTCCCCATGAGCCTGTGATCGTTGGTCATGCGAATCAGCGGATACAACGCAAACGGCAATTGCAGGCTCAACACCACCTGACTCAACACCAGCAGCTTACCGATCGCGTCGTCGCCCATCATCCAGACGCCAATGAACGCCGGGATCAGCGCCAGCCCGCGCGTGAGCAATCGCCGTTGCCAGCAAGGAATCCGCAGGGTCAGGAAACCCTCCATGATCACTTGCCCGGCGATGGTCCCGGTGAAGGTCGAGCTCTGACCCGAAGCCAGCAACGCGACGCCAAACAACACGCTGGCCAGCGCCCCGCCCACCAACGGGTCGAGCAAGTGATAAGCGTCCTGGATGTCGACCACGTCGGTATGCCCGGTCTTGTGGAACGCCGCCGCGGCGAGGATCAGGATGGCTGCGTTGACCAGCAACGCCAGAGCCAGGGAGCCAATGGTGTCGATGCGCGCCAGTTTCACCGCGTCCTGCTTGCTGGCCAGGTCCTTGCCGATCATCCGGGTCTGCACGATGGAGGTGTGCAGGTACAAGTTATGCGGCATCACCGTGGCCCCGAGAATACCGATGGCCAGGTACAGCGGCGCGGCATCGCCGATGGTGGACAGTGACGGCGTGAAACCCCGGGCAACGTCCGGCCAGTAGGGTTTGATCAACAACAATTCAACGAAGAAACACACACCGATGGTGCCCACCAGCACCAGCATGATCGCTTCGAGTCGGCGAAAGCCACGGTTTTGCAGGGCCAGCACCAGCAAGGTGTCGAACGCCGTGAGCGCGATGCCGAAGGTCAGCGAACAGCCCAGCAGCAAGTGGAACGCCAAGGCACAGCCGAGCACTTCGGCCAGGTCAGTGGCGATGATCGAGATTTCCGCCAACACCCACTGGATCCTAGCGGTGCGCGTGCTGTAGCGCTCCCGGGACAACTGCGCCAGATCACGCCCGGTGGCAATGCCCAGGCGCGAACACAAACACTGCACCACCATCCCCGCCAGACTCGCCAGCAGCACCACGAACAACAAGCTGTAACCAAACCGCGAGCCGGCTTCGATAGCGGTCGCCCAGTTGCCCGGGTCCATGTAGCCGATGGAAACCAGCAAGCCAGGACCGGCAAAGCGCAGCATCCGGTTGAAGAACGAAGCGCGGGGATCGACGGCAACGCTGCCGGCCACTTCCGGCGGACAGAATGGCGCCGTGGCAGTTTTGGGCAAACTGAATTTCACACAAACATTCCGAAACAGGTTGAAGCGGGCAGCTTAGACGTTCACTCCTTCGGCTGTACATGCAAAACCCCGTAGGAGCTGCCGCAGGCTGCGATCTTTTGATCTTGATCTTCGGCGAAGCTGAAATTGCTGAAAATCAAAAGATCGCAGCCTGCGGCAGCTCCTACATGGACCGCATCGTGGTCACCTGAGTCAGCATTGAAGCCCTGATATTTGTATACAAAATCACGACATCTATAGAGCAATCACTCCCGCGCAATGCTAACGTTGCCGCCTCACTCAGGTCGGAGGTGCGTGCGTGCTGATACTCAAACTGCTGGTCATCCCAGGATTTCTCTTGCTGATTTCCCTGGCCGGTAAACGCTGGGGACCGAGTGTCGCCGGTTGGCTGTCGGGGCTGCCGGTGGTGGTCGGGCCGATTCTGTTATTTCTCGCCATCGAACAAGGCCAGGTGTTCGCCGCTCAATCTGCGACGGCAGCACTGTCCGCAATGTTCGCGATGATTGCCTTTTGCGTGACCTACGCTCAGGTTGCACAACGCGCGGGGTGGCCGTGGGCGCTGATGATTTCGCTGTTGGTCTGGGCCACTGCGGCCGTTGTGCTGTCGTTGATTCCCCCATCCCTGGTGTTCTCGGTGATCGCCGCCGCGACCGCTCTGCTGGCGGCGCCGTATCTGTTTCCCTCGGTACAGCCGATCGTGTCGGGCCCGGCGCCGAAGTCCGACAAATTGCTGTTACGCATGATTGCCGGCGCGCTGCTCACCCTCGCGGTCACGTTGTTGGCCAGTACCGTTGGTGAACGCTGGAGCGGCCTGCTCGCGGTGTTCCCGGTGCTGGGCAGCGTGATGGCGGTGTTCTCCCAGCAAACCCGCGGGCCGGCGTTTACCGCTGCGTTGTTGCGGGCCACCGCGACCGGGATGTATTCGTTTGCGGCGTTTTGCCTGGTGTTGGCGTTGGCCTTGCCGAGGTTTGGCTGGTGGGGATTTGGGATGGGGGCGGGGGTTTCGTTGGGGATGTTGCTGGTGACTAAGAGACTGGTCATGGGTTCAAAAGACGGTTCGACCGTATCAAAGAACTTGCAGAAGGCAGACACGTAACAACAATTCCCGAACACTCAAGAAACGCCCGAAGAAACCTCGGGCGCTATTGCAACGTGCAGAAGTCACCGATGAACTGTGTGCTTACAAATACACCGGAGGCGATGCCGACGCGTTAGGTGGAGCACCCAGTTTATCGTTGCAAACAACAATCTCGCGTACGTTCTTTGGAAGACTCGATACGACAATTTTGTAAGGATAAGGCCCGCGATTTTCATAGCTGTCGATATCCCCTCTTCCCAACTCCTCCCATTTGGTTCCGTTCTTATAGTAAGCCACCGCCTTGCCGTAGCTATTGGTCTTACCCTCAATTATCAAGCTCAATGCTGCACTTATTACATTTTCATTCGCCATTGTTTAATCTCCGGTTTCTGTTCGTAAGCGGACAAGTTACGGAGCCAGTATTCTCTGAGCCTTAAATTATGCCTACCTGTCAGAAATTACAGTTCAGACGAATGGTATCCCTGGCAAACACTGCTACGCTTGAGGCACGATGAAACTCGTCCTTGCCCATGGAGAGGCGCACGTGACCGACTCAAACCAGGTATCCCACGCCAGTAAAGCCCCTCACTCCGCCACCGCCGTTGGTGTCATCGCGATATTTCTCTGGTCCTCGCTGGCATTACTGACCACCCTCACCGAAGGCATTCCACCGTTTGAACTGCTGGCGCTGGGTTTCGGCGCTGCGTTCGCGGCGAGCCTGGTGATTCTGGGCCGACGCGGGATCGCCGGGTTCACCAGTTGGCGCCAGCCCTGGGCTGTATGGGCGACCGGGTTCGTCGGAATTTTCGTTTATCACGCGTTGTACTTTTTCGCGCTAAAAGCCGCCCCGGCGGCCGAAGCCAGTCTGATCAACTACCTTTGGCCGCTGTTGCTCGTGTTGCTGTCGACGTTCTCGGCCGGAGAAAAGCTGCACAAGCGGCAATTGCTCGGCGCACTGCTGGGCCTGGCCGGCACGGCTTTCATCATGCAGCAGCGCGCTCCGAATGCTGATGCCGCGATGCCCATCGCCGGTTATCTCGCGGCGTTCGGTTGTGCACTGATCTGGTCGACTTACTCGGTGATCAACCGCCGGTTCAGCGAAGTACCGAGCAGCATCATTGGCGGCATTTGCGGCCTGGTCGCCGTGGCCGGACTGGTCTGTCACCTGGCATTCGAAACCACGGTACAGCCCGACTTCAGCCAATGGACCGCGATTGTCGTCCTCGGGCTTGGACCGGTAGGCCTGGCGTTTTTTGCCTGGGACCACGCCACCAAACACGGCAGCCTCGCGACGCTGGGGGCGCTGTCCTACCTGGCGCCGTTGATTTCCACGTTGTTGCTGATCACCGTCGGGCGCAGCCATGCCAGCCCGATTCTGATCGTCCCCGCGCTGCTGATTATCGCCGGTGCAGTGATCGCCACGTCGCGATCAACCGCTAAAGTGCCGATAACACGTTCGATAGTTTCGAACGAGTAAAGCAAAAAGCTCGCACGTCATTCGAACGTGTTTACTTCAACATCAGCCTCAGTTCAAAACCAACCACTGACTGAGGCCTACACCATGAAGTTCTTTTTCCACCCTTCGCCCAACCCGATGAAAGTCGCCCTGCTGCTTGAAGAACTGCAAACGCCCTACGAATTGATCGGCGTCGACACCTTCAAGGGCGAGCAACACCTGCCGACCTTTTTGGCGATCAACCCGAACGCCAAAGTACCAGCCCTGGTCGATGGCGACGCGACCGTCTTCGACTCCCAGGCGATCCTGCTGCACCTGGCGCAGAAGCATCAGCGCTTCCTGCCGACCTCCGTGACCGGGCAAGCCGAGCTGCTGTCATGGCTGATGTTCATCGCGACGGGCCTGTCGCCATTTTCCGGCCAGGCGGTGCACTTCCTGCACCACGCACCGGAAGACCTGGCGTATGCGAAAAACCGCTACCTCAAGGAAGTCGAACGCCACTACCGCGTGCTCGACCAGCGCCTGGCCGACCATCAGTACCTGGCCGGCGACACCTACAGCATCGCCGACATGGCACTCTGGGGTTGGGCCAATTACGCGCCGTACATCCTCGGCGAGAACGGTCTGGCGGCGTACCCGAACGTCAAGCGCCTGTTCGATGAAATCAGCGCCCGTCCGGCCGCCCAACGTGCCCACGGTCTTAAAGAGAAACTGGTGCTGAAGGCGGAGTTCGACGAAGAAACCCGTCGCAACCTGTTCCCGCAGAACCAGGCGTAACACCGTTGCTCCTGTAGCAGCTGCCGAGCCTGCGAGGCTGCGTTCGGCTGCGCAGCAGTCGTGAGATCAGACTATGCAGTGTTTCAGGGAGACCGCACATACAGGTTTCACGACTGCTGCGCAGCCGAACGCAGCCTCGCAGGCTCGTCAGCTGCTACAGGGTGGGTGAGGGCTGCTAGAAAGTGAATTCCATGGGATGATCGCCCTCAAAGCGCGATCATCCCTGGAGTTTCTGAATGTCATTGTTGAGTAAAAAAACCGTTGTCCTGTTGCTGACGGCGGTTGCCAGTCTGGGAGCGCTGAATGCGCAGGCCGCCAAGGCTACTGCCAGCGATACCGCGCCCGCACAGAAAGTCTCGATGCTCGGCGGCAAATTCAAGTTCACCCTGCCTAAAGGCTTCGTTGCCAACCCGTTGCCTGCCGGCGACGCGGCCACCGGCACCGCCGGGGCAACGGGCACCATGTACACCAATCAGGCGACTAAAACCGTAGTGATCGCCGCTGAAAACACTATCCCCGGCGGCCTCAACGTCAAAGACAACGACGGTCAGTTCCTCGACTCCGCGGCGTCCGACTTCGCCACCGAACAAGCCACGGCGCTGCCGGACTTCACCAAGCTCAGCGAAAAAAGCCTGACTCAGAAAGGCACTGGCCTGGGGCTGCGGCAGATCGACAGCACCGCCACCCAGGGCGGCGGCAAAACCCTCGACACCACAGTGATGGCCGCGTCCAACACGCGCATGGCGATCGTTCAGGTAATTTCCCGCCTCAGTGACAATGCTGGCCACGAGACGCTGGTCAAGCAGATCGTCACCGGCAAGTGAGCATCAGGGATTGAGACGCTGCAACCAGGCGCTCAAGTCCTGCATTTCGGCAGCACTGATGCTGTGACCGACGCCAGGGTAGGCATGAAATTCAGGCTTGAGTGACAGGCTCTGTAACAGGCTGTCGGCGTCTGTGCCGTCAATGTACGGAAGGCGTTTATCCGCAGTGCCATGTCCGATGAAAATCGCCAGCTTCTGGCGCTTTTCATCCGGTTTCAGTTCGGACTGGAGCACCGGCAGAATCCGTCCGCTCAACGCCGCGATCCCACCCACCGCCTCGGGATGACGCAGAGCCACCTCGTAGGACATGATCGCGCCCTGGCTGAAACCCACCAGAAACACCTTGTTCGGTTCGGTGTGATATTTCTTCGCCGCTTGTGCGACGAAATCCTGCAGCACCTGGCCACTGGTCTTCAGATCATCGGTCTCACCGTCGTAGGCAGCGTTACCCTTCTCGCGAAACCACTTGAAACTACCCTCCTCCATCACTATCGGTGCGCGTACCGACAGATAGTTGTATGACGCGGGCAGTTCATCCTTGATGTCGAACAGGTCCTCCTCGTTACTGCCAAAACCGTGGAGGAAAATCACCAGGGGCTGATTGCGCGATTCGGGGTTGGCCTGCTCCAGGTACTTGAGCGGCAGATCGGTTTGCAGCGGGGTTTGAGCGTGGACGGCGGCGGACGCCAGGAGTGTCAGCAGAGCGAGAACCTTCAACATAAACCTTCCTTCACAAGTGCAGGATTCGGGGCAGAGCCTAACACTGTGAAGCTTGCCGGGGGATTATGGGTGTTGCTGATGCCGCCATCGCGAGCAAGCTCGCTCCCACAGGGGAATGCATTTCAAATGTGGGAGCGAGCTTGCTCGCGATGAGGCCCTAAGACGCTACGAAGATCCCTCGGTTAATCGTTGATGAGTTTCCCAACCCGAATCGGCTCACGTCCGGCGACCTTCGCCTGCCAGGTGCCCGGCTGGGTATAGCGCCCGCGATCGATGGCAAACAACACGCCACTGGTCCCGGCGCAAACAGTCGTGACCCGATCATTCAGCGGATCAACCACTTCAAACAGCGCATCCCCCTTCTCCACCCACTCACCGGAATCGCGCAAGAAACTGACGACCCCATGATGCGGCGCGAACAGGTATTGGGTGCCTTCGAACGGCATGCCTTCACAACATTCGCTCGGGGCCGCAGGCCAAGTACCTGTGATGAAACCCTGCTCGGCGAGGAACCCGAGAATCGCCTCGCAATTGGCTTGAGCCTGATCGACTCGCGTATCACCCATGCTGCCCAGCTCCAGCGTCGTCGCCAGGTTGGCCGGCGGGATCGCGGCCTCAGGGAAAGCCCTTGCCAGACGTAACCACGGCGTTGAACACGACTCATCGAATGAGCTGCCGCCGGATTCTTCACAGAGCAACGCCACCCCAGCCTTCAAACGCGCCGCCAGGGATTGCCACTGCGGCCAGTGTTGCGGCAAGGCATACAGATGAATCGCCGCGTCGAAATCACAATGCAGATCGAGGGTGATATCGGCCTCACAGGCGTGGCGCAGCAGCAAGCGGTGCATGGCTTCAAGCTGCGAGCCCGGTGCCGGCAAATCGTCGAGTACCTGGCCCATGGTCTGGCGTATCAGCGCAATGTTGGCAGCCGCATCACTGCCCAAGCGATCACCGATCAACTCAGCCACCGGTGCGCTGAGTTCGACGAAGGAGCGGTTGAAGTTCTTGCCGCTGCCCAGCTCGAAGCGGCCCATGTGGCTGCCTTGCAGGTGTTGATCGAGGCCGATGGGATTGGCCACCGGAACCAGTTCGATCACGCCCTGCAACTGACCTTGGGCTTCGAGTTCGGTCAGACGCTTCTTCAGTTCCCACGCCGTGCGCATGCCCGGCAGTTCATCAGCGTGCAGGCTGGCCTGGATGTAGACCTTGCGAGTGCCCGCGCCATAACGAAACACGCTGAGGGTGCGTTCGGTGCCCAGGTGGCTCCAGGGCAGTGAATGGTCGATGCGTTGCATGTGGGGCTCCTGTAGCTACCGGTGCTCAGGATCACTGAGCGTAGGAGCTGCCGAAGGCTGCGATCTTTTGATCTTGTTCTTCGGCGGCAGTGAAGCCGCCGAAAATCAAAAGATCGCAGCCTTCGGCAGCTCCTACATGGGATGTATGTCGCAGGATAAATCACATAAAAAAGTGACAACCGCATCAACGGTTGCCACTTTTTTGAAAGGCGTGATTACTGGCCGTAAACGTCAAAGTCGAAGTACTTGTCTTGCACTTGCTTGTACTTGCCGTTGGCGCGGATTTCGGTGATGGCGGTGTTGAATTTCTCTGCCAGGGCGGTATCGCCCTTGCGCACAGCAATACCGGCGCCGCCGCCGAAGTACTTGGCGTCTTCGTAGGTCGGGCCCACGAAAGCGAAGCCTTTACCGGCGTCGGTTTTCAGGAAACCGTCATCCAGGTTGACCGAGTCGGCCAGCATCGCGTCAAGACGACCGGCGACCATGTCCAGGTTGGCTTCCTGCTGGGAGCCGTAACGAACCAGATTGATACCGGCCGGCACCAGCACTTCAGTGGCGAAGCGGTCGTGGGTACTGGCGCGCAGCACACCGACTTTCTTGCCTTTGAGTTCGGTCAGCGGGTCTTTGATGTCGGTGCCTTCCTTCATCACGAAGCGCGCCGGGGTGTGGTAGTACTTGATGGTGAAGTCGACGTTCTTTTTGCGATCGTCGGTGATGGTCATGGACGACAGGATCGCGTCGATTTTCTTGACCTTCAGCGCCGGGATCAGGCCGTCGAACTCTTGCTCGACCCAGGTGCACTTCACTTTCATCTGCTCGCACAGCGCGTCGCCGATGTCCACGTCGAAACCGGTGAGTTTGCCGTCAGGGGTTTTCATCGAGAATGGCGGGTAACCGGCTTCGATACCGAGGCGGATCGGCTTGGCGTCTTCGGCCACAGCCGTCAGGGACAACATCGACAGTGCCAGGGCACCGAACATCACTAGCTTCTTCATTTATAACTCCTGTGTGCGGAGGCTTTTATTGGCAGCTTTCGATTGGCTTTCGGTTGGTGAAGACCGAAGTGGCCGGCAGTCTAGAGCGGCTCAAGGAGGGTCAATTGTGTTTAAGCGACAAATACTTATATAAAAGTGGCCGACGGATTCGAGTCCCTTGAAGCGTGCTCCAAGCCGGTGCAAAGACTGTAGGACAAGCCCTTTTTTCAGACAAAACCTACAAGCAAAAACTACAAGAGAACCCATATGCGCACGTTGAACTTGATCCAGCACCACCCCGCCGAAGGTCCCGGCGCCATTGCCACGTGGGCTGCGTCCCGAGGTTTGACCTTGAATGTGTTTCGCGCCGACCTCGGCCAGTTGCCGCCAGTGAGTACGGCACCCGTGATCCTGTTGGGCGGGCCTTGCGAGTCCAACGGCGGGCCAGCGTGGCTGGAGGCTGAACGCCAGTGGTTGGCGGGCAGTCTGGATCAAGGCGCGGCGGTGTTTGCGATTTGTCTGGGAGCGCAGTTGCTGGCGTTGAGTCTGGGCGGGAATGTGCGGCGGATGGATCGAACCGAAACCGGTTGGACGCCCGTGACCTTTGTCGATGGCCAGACGTTACAAGTGCTGGAATGGCACGAAGACGCCATCGACCTGCCGCCAAACGCGCAGTTGCTGGCCCGCAGTGATCAGTGCGAGCAGCAGATGTATCGCGTCGGGTCGACGCGGGTGGGTTTGCAGTTTCATCCGGAGTGGACGGCTGAATCGGTGGCAACGCTCAATGCGCACTTTGCCGACGAGTCACCGCTGCCCCGGGGTCAACAGGACAGCGCCGCCTATGCAACCGTGTTCGAGTGGTTGCAGGCGACGCTGGATGAGTGGTGGGCATCCGTATAGAGCAAGATCAACAGATCGCAGCCTCGTTTCACTCGACAGCTCCTACGGGCGATCGCGTAGACCTGTAGGAGCTGTCGAGTGAAACGAAGCTGCGATCTTTTCGACTACATCAACATTCGCAACTGATCACGGTGCTGGCAGGCCGTTGCACCGCCACACTCAACTCAAACCCTTCATCCAGCCACCCGGTCACCCCGCCGATCATTTCCTTGACCGGGTAACCCAGCGCCGCCAGTTTCACGGCAGCCTTGTTGGCACCGTTGCAGTGGGGCCCGGCGCAATACACCACGAACACGCTGGTTTTCGGGTAGGCCGCCAGACCTTCAGCGCTCAACAGTCGCCCCGGAATATTGATCGCCCCCGGCACATGGCCACGCTCGAACGCGAGCGGGCCGCGCACGTCTACCAGGACAAAATCCACTTCGCCGGCCTGTTGGCTGCCGTGGACGTCAGAACAGTCGGTTTCGAAGGTCAGACGGTCGCTGAAATGCATCAGGGCGATGGCAGATGGGGCGGCGGGAATCTCGCGGACCAGGCTGGTCATGGGCTGTACTCCAAAGTCTCGGTGGGTGTGAGAAGACTTTATCCACCTGACGCTTGCGGCTACAGTGGCGCACAAGACACTCACCGGGAACTTTCCGCCAAATGCAGCCCACCCCTGGATTGGTCGCGATTCTGGCCTACGACGGCCTCTGTACATTCGAGTTCGGCATCGCCGTGGAGATCTTCGGCCTGGCACGTCCGGAGTTCGACTTCCCTTGGTACGAGCACCGGATCGCCGCCGTGGATCAAGGCCCGATGCGCGCCATGGGTGGCATTCAGGTACTGGCCGATGGCGGCATGGAGCTGCTCGAGGACGCCCGGACCATCATCATTCCCGGCTGGCGTGATCGCAGCGCCCCGGTGCCTGAGGCATTGATCGCGGCCCTGCGCCAGGCCCATGCGCGGGGTGCGCGGCTGCTGTCGATCTGCTCGGGCGTGTTCGTGCTGGCGGCCACCGGTTTGCTCGACGGTCGCGGCGCCACCACGCACTGGCGCTACACCGCTGAGCTGGCCGAGCGTTTTCCGAACATTCTGGTGGACCCGGACGTGCTCTATGTCGATTCAGGTCAGCTAATCACTTCGGCCGGCAGCGCTGCCGGTATCGATGCCTGCCTGCACTTGGTGGCGCGGGACTTTGGTACTCAGGTGGCCAATTCGGTGGCGCGACGGCTGGTGATGTCGCCGCAACGCACTGGCGGCCAGGCGCAGTTCATTCCGACACCGGTCAGTCCTACGCCGCGTAGCGATTTGTCGCGCGTCATGCAGTGGGCACGCGAGCGTTTGCACGAACCGCTAGAGGTGCGCGAGTTGGCGAGTGAGGCGGCCATGAGCGAACGGACGTTTCTGCGCCGCTTCACTGAAGCCACCGGCATGCCACCCAAGGCGTGGTTACAGCATGAGCGCCTGGGCCGGGCCCGCGAGCTGCTTGAGAGCACGAATCAGAACACCGACCAGATTGCCCAACACTGCGGTTATCGCTCGGTGGAGAGTTTTCGGGTGGCGTTTCGCAGCGTGATCGGCGTGCCGCCGTCGGTGTATCGGGAGCGGTTTGGGCGGGAGGTTAAAGCAATAAGTTGAGCTGTGTTTGAGGGCCTCATCGTCGGATCGCCGCCCGGAGCAAGCTCGCTCCCACAGTTGACCGAGTTGTCTGGACGGCCGCGGTCTATGTGGGAGCGAGCTTGCTCGCGAAGGCGTCAGCCCAGACACCGATGCACTCAAGGCTTGCGCAACAGATACGTATCCATAATCCACCCATTCTCCAACCGAGCCGCCTTGCGCACCCGCTCGATCTCATCCGCCACATCCTTGAGCTTGCCGCTGATCAGAATTTCATCCGGCGTCCCCAGGTAGGCCCCCCAGTAAATCTCTGTCTCCTGATCCGCCACTTGATGGTAGGAATCCTCCGCATCCAGCATCACCACCAGGCTGTCGGCATCACTCACCTGCCCCGCCGCCAGCCGTCGACCCGTGGTGATTTCAATCGAGCGGCCAATGCGGTTCAGCGGCACCTTATGCTGCGCCGCCAGCGCCTGAACACTGGTGATACCGGGGATCACGTCGAACTCGAAGACGCACCGGCCCGAGGCCAGAATCGCCTGCAAGATCCGGATCGTGCTGTCGTACAACGCCGGATCGCCCCACACCAGAAAACCGGCGCACTGGTCATCAGTCATTTCCTCGCTGATCAACCGTTCGAAGGTCTGCTGCTTGGCCAGGTTCAGGTCTTCCACGCTGGCCTTGTAGTCCACATCACCGCGTTCGCGCTCCGGGCTGTGGGCTTCAACGAAGCGGTAGTCGCGATCGGTGATGTAGCGCTCGCAGATCTCGCGGCGCAGGTCGATCAGTTTGTCTTTGCTCTGGCCCTTGTCCATGAGGAAAAACACGTCGACGAGGTTCAGCGCTTTCACGGCTTGCATCGTGATGTAGTCGGGATTGCCAGCACCGATGCCGATGACCAGAAGTTTTTTCATCAATGTGCTCCCTCAGGGTCAGTGTCCAGCAAGCGTAAGCGCCAGCGGCCGTTGAACCGCAACTCGATGGCCGACAGCGGTTCAACGTCGATCAGGTTGAACGCTGCACCTTGCAGCACTTGCGTCAGCGCGGCGCGCATGACAAACGGATGGGTGATGGCAACGATGTGTCCCGGTGTGGCCTCCAGCGTTTTCAGCCAAGCGGCCACCCGCTCACCGAGTTGAACCACCGACTCGCCACCATGGGACGCCGAATTCGGGTCATCGAGCCAGATCTGTAATGCTTGGGCTGAGGATTTTTGCAGATCGTCGATCCGTACGCCTTTCCAGAGCCCGAAATCGCAATCCCTCAATGCCTCGACAATCTCCACGTCGCTGCCAAACAGCTCGGCGGTTTGCCGGGTTCGCAGTTCAGGTCCACACACCAGTCGCGGCGTCCCCTTGAACTGAGCACGACGTGATCCCCTTGCCGATTGCCAATCCATTTCTATTGGCTCATTCGTAGGAAAACACGCCAATTTTTGTGCGACGGTTCGAGCGTGGCACATCAAAGTCAAACGGGTTGCCTGCACGAAGGATCACTCTGTTGATGGAATGGAAAACGGCAACACGCCGCAAACAATTACCCAATTGTGCCGCAAGAAGCGCGATCCAGGGCGTTTCGTTTGATCCAGCAAACACAGGCTCTAACTCACACACACCTAAAAAATTCGTCGATATCCGACACCACTATGGGCGACGGCCTACAAGCTCAGTCGACTTCCATGTAGCCCACGGCCCACGGGGTTTTCGCCCTATTTTGGGGCTTTAAAAAACCATTGAAAAATTCACTAGACATGTTGAGTCCGCTACATAAATACTGTTTTAGCAATTTATGAAATGAAACCGACATATCCATCCAGCAGGAGCCCGGATGCCTTCTCTCAGAGACCTGATCACCGATCCCGGCCTGGAACTAACGCCGTCGGAACGCAAAGTCATCCGTGCCTTGCTGGACCAGTACCCGCGTAACGGACTGGGCCCGATGTCACGTTTGGCCGAACATGCCGGTGTCAGCGATCCCACCATCGTGCGACTGGTCAAAAAACTGGGTTTCAGCGGTTATGCCGATTTCCAGGATGCCCTGCTCAGCGACATGGACCACCGCCTCCGCTCCCCCAGCGCCCTGTTGCAGCCTCGCTCTCATCTTCAGAAAGGCGACGCCTGGAGCCAATATCTGGCGCACAGCCATCGAGCGCTGGTGGACACCCATGCGCTGACCCAACCCGAAGATGTGCGGATTCTGGTGGAATGGCTGCTCGACACCCGCCATCAGGTGCATTGCTTCGGCGGGCGCTTCAGCAGTTTCCTCGCCAGTTATTTACTCAATCACCTGCGCTTGCTGCGTCCGGGCTGTTTCGCCCTGGAAGACAATGCGCAACTGCCCGACCGATTGTTCGACGTGCAGCGTCAGGACGTGGTGCTGGTGTTCGACTATCGCCGCTACCAGTCACAGGCCCTGCGGGTGGCCAATGCGGCGAAAAGTCGATATGCACGCGTGGTGTTGTTCACCGACATCTATGCTTCACCGTTGCGGGAAATGGCCGACCTGATTATCAGTGCGCCGGTGGAATCGGTATCGGCCTTCGACACCCTGGTTCCGGCGCTGGCCCAGGTCGAGGCGTTGATTGCCTGTCTGACCCTGCGCAGTCCGGATCTGGCCGATCGCCTGGAAGGCATCGACGCCCTGCGGACCGACTTCGACACCCACCTGCTGGAGGATAAATAAGGATGTTCACGCTCCCCCACCACTCACCTCGGGATTTGCCATTCGTCACCGATCACACCGCGCTGTTGCTGGTGGACATGCAACGCGCCTGGCTTGAGCCGCAGTTCGACCCGCACCTCAACGGACCGGACGCCGAGTACTTCCTGACCCGCACCCACATGCAGGTGGTGCCCAATCAACGCCGGCTGCTCAGCGCCTTTCGCAGCGCCCGGCAAAACGTGCTGCACACGATCATCGAAAGCCTCACCGCCGATGGCCGCGACCGCTCGCTGGACCACAAGCTCTCGGACATGCACTTGCCCAAGGGCAGCCCGCAAGCGCGGATCATCGACGACCTGACCCCGGCAGAAAACGAAATCGTGCTGCCCAAGACCTCGTCCGGGGTCTTCAACTCCACCAACATCGACTACGTGCTGCGCAACCTCGAGACGCGGCACCTGATCATCGCCGGCATCGTCACCGACCAGTGCGTGGACATGGCCGTGCGTGACGCCGCGGACCGCGGTTATCTGGTGACGCTGGTGGAAGATGCCTGCGCGACTTACACACCCGCGCGTCATCAGGCCTGCCTGAATGCAATCAAGGGTTACTGCTGGATCACCGACACCCAGACTGTGCTCGGCCGGTTGCAGGAGATGCAGCCATGAGCGAGCGCCTGTTGCCACTGCCCATGACCACCCTCGTCACCACCGACCTGATCGGCGTGACACGCGGGCGCTCCTTTCCCACGGACGAACTCGAGCACTATCAAAGGACCGGTTGTGGTTGGGTGCCGGCCAACAGCGCCCTTACCCCGCAAGACATCATCGCCTACGCCAACCCGTGGGGTGCCTATGGCGATTTGCGGCTGATGCCCGATCCGGCCAGCCGAGTGACGGTCAGTAACGGCCCGGATGCCAACGCGCCGGCGCTGGATTTTGTTCACAGTGACATTCGCGAAACCGATGGCCGCCCGTGGGGTGCCTGCCCGCGTACGGTGTTGCGTAACGAGGTAGAGCGTTATCGCGCCGAGTTGGGCTTGCAGGTCAATGCGGCGTTCGAGCATGAATTCAACTTGAACACCGGCGACGTTGAACACCTGGCGTTCTCTCTGCAAGCCCAGCGTCAGGGTGCCGAGTTTGGCGGTTGGCTGCTCAGCGCCCTGCGTGCCGGTGGCGTCGAGCCGGAAATGTTCCTGCCCGAGTACGGAAAGCATCAATACGAAATCACCTGTCGCCCGACCCTGGGTGTGGCCGCTGCCGACCGCGCAGTGAACGTTCGTGAAATCACCCGCGAGATCGCCCGGCAAATGGGCCTCGATTTGAGCTTCGCGCCCAAGGTCTCGGAGCATGCGGTGTGCAACGGCGTGCACCTGCACGTCAGCCTGCTCGACCTGGCCGGCCAACCGGCGATGTACGACGCCGGCACCACCAATGGCTTGTCGACCCTCGGCCAACACTGGGCCGCCGGCATCCTGCATCACCTGCCGGCACTCTGTGCGTTTACCGCGCCGACGCCGGTGTCTTACGAGCGTTTGCAGCCTCATCACTGGAGCGCGTCCTACGCGTGCCTCGGCCAACGCAACCGCGAAGCGGCGCTGCGAATCTGCCCGACAATAAGCCTGGGCGGCAAATCGGTGGCGTCGCAATACAACCTTGAATTTCGCGCCATGGACGCCACGTCCTCGCCGCACCTGGCCATGGCCACGCTGCTGATTGCCGGTCGGCTGGGCATCGAGCAACGCCTGGCCTTGAACGCAATCACCGATGAAGTCCCCGACTCCCTGAACGAAGAGCAACGCCAGGCGCGCGGCATCGTCGCCCTGCCCGCGTCCCTTGCCCAGGCCCTGGACTGCCTGCGCAACAGCGAAGCACTGATTGAAGCCCTGCCGAGCGCGTTGCTGGACACCTACTTCGCCCTTAAAACCGAGGAACTGACGCTGACGGAACAGCTGTCGCCCGCCGAACGCTGTGAGCACTATGCGCGCCTGTACTGAATCTGCTGAGCTCGGTCTATACACCGAGCCCGCGTACACCCTGAGCCGGGAAGACTCCGGCCACCCGTTGATTCTGGTCTGTGAGCACGCCAGCCGTTTTATTCCGGCCGGGTTAAATGACCTGGGCCTGAGTCACGAGGCGGCCCGCGAGCACATCGCCTGGGACATCGGCGCCCTGGCGCTGGCCGAGGGCTTGTCCCGAGCATTGGGCGCAACCTTGTTGGCGGCCAATTATTCGCGACTGTTGGTCGACCTCAACCGACCGCGCCAAGCCCCGGACAGCATTCCGGCGCAGAGCGAGATTTATCAGGTGCCGGGCAACCGGGATCTGGACGAAACCACCCGCGAGTACCGTCGGCAATCCCTGTTCGAGCCGTTTCACTCGCGTCTGACAGACTTGATCGACGAACGTGTCGCTCAAGGCCGGCCGGTGCGGGTGGTGGGGATTCACAGCTTCACGCCGGTCTATCACGGCCAGCCCCGCGTGCTTGAAGTTGGCGTGTTGTATAGAGAGGCCAAGGAATATGCCCAGCGTTTGATCGATGGCTTGAGTCAGCACCCATTGAAGGTTGCCGGTAATGAGCCGTACAAAATCAACCCGCTGGGCGACATGACCGTGCCGGTCCACGGCGATGCACGCGGCCTGGAATCGGTGTTGATCGAGGTGCGCAACGACCTGCTGCGCACGCCTGAAGACGTCAATCGCTTTACCGAATACCTGGCGCCACTGTTGTAAAGCAATCGCCACACACTCGCAGCTTGTAGCTGCTTACATATCAAGGAGAACCGCTTCATGGAAATAGAAGAATTCGGCTACAAGCAAGAGTTGAAACGCAGCCTGTCGCTGACCGACCTGGTGGTGTACGGGATGATCTTCATGATCCCCATCGCACCGTTTGGTGTTTATGGCTACGTCAACGCCGAGGCACCGGGGCTGGTTCCGCTGGCCTACATCATCGGCATGGTGGCGATGCTCTTCACTGCCCTGAGTTACGGCAGCATGGCTCGGGCCTTTCCGATTGCCGGTTCGGTTTATTCCTACGCGCAACGGGGCCTGAACCAGCACGTAGGGTTTATCGCCGGTTGGCTGATGCTCCTCGATTACTTGCTGATTCCGCCGCTGCTGTATGTGTACGCGGCGATGGCCCTGAATCATTTGTACCCGGACATTCCGAAGGTCGGTTTCATCCTGGCCTTCCTGGTCAGCGCGACGTTCGTCAACTTGCGGGGCATCACCTTCACCGCGCGAATGAACATCGTCTTTCTGCTGGCGCAACTGGTGGTGCTGGGGATCTTCCTGTTTTACGCCTGGAACGCGCTGCACAGTGGCGGCGGTAACGGTCAGCTGACACTGGCGCCGTTGTACAACCCCGAGACGTTCAACTTCGCCCTGCTGATGCAAGCGGTGTCGATTGCGGTGCTGTCGTTCCTCGGTTTCGATGCGATTTCCACCCTCGCCGAAGAGATCAAGGGGGATCCGGGCCGCAGCGTCGGCAAGGCCGCGCTGATCACGCTGGTGGTCATGGGTGTGATCTTCGTCGTGCAGACCTGGATTGCGACAGACCTGGCGGCCGGCATGGGTTTCAAATCGGCTGACACGGCTTTTTATGAAATCGCTGAACTCGCGGCCGGCAGCTGGCTGGCAACCCTGACCGCCGTGGCGACGGCGCTGGCCTGGGGTGTGGCGGTGGCAATTACCTCTCAAGCAGCGGTGTCTCGTCTGCTGTTCGGCATGGCCCGGGACGGCAAGCTGCCAAAGGTACTGGCCAAGGTTCATCCCAAACACAACACGCCGTATGTGAGCATCTACCTGGTGGCCGTACTGTCGCTGGTGATCTGCTACTTGTTCATCAACTCGGTGGACACCCTCACCTCACTGGTGAACTTCGGCGCACTGAGCGGTTTCATGTTGCTGCACCTGACGGTCATCAACTACTACTGGCGTCGGCAGAAATCCGGCCAGGTGATCCGTCACCTGATCTGTCCGGTGATCGGCTTCATCATCGTCGCGGCCATCATGTACAACATGGGCGTCGATGCACAGAAACTCGGTCTGATCTGGATTGCCCTGGGCCTGGTCTACCTGTTTGTACTCAACAAACTGGGCACCCGTGCGGTCCTACCCGACCCAAGCAACGGCTGACAAGAAAAAGAGCGGCGTCTGACAAAAGTTCAGGCAACCGCCGATTTAACGCGTGGAAACCGACAGTGATAGTCAGGTTCGGTGCCAACCGCCGAACCCTTTGATACAGGAGTGCATCCATGCTGGTCTTACGCCCAGTCGAGTTAACCGACCTGCCCCAGTTGCAGCAACTGGCGCGCGACAGTCTGGTAGGCGTCACGTCTTTGCCGGACGACACCGAATGCCTGCGCGAGAAGATTCTCGACTCCTGCGCCTCATTCGAAAAAGACGTTGAGGGTCATGGCCCGGAGAACTATTTCTTCGTGCTGGAAGATCTGACCCGAGAGCGTTTGGTGGGCTGCTCGGAGATCCTTGCCACCGCCGGTTTCAGCGAGCCGTTCTACAGCCTGCGCAACCGGCATTTCACCAGCGCCTCGCGGGAGCTGAACATCGAGCACGGCGTGCCCGCGTTGTCGTTGTGCCACGACCTCAGCGGCCATACCTTGCTGCGGGGTTTTCATATTGACGCAGCGCTGGTGCGTACACGGTTCTCTGAACTGCTGTCCCGGGCACGGCTGTTGTTCATCGCCGCCCACTCGCAGCGCTTTGGCGAAGCCGTCATCACCGAGATCGTCGGCTTCAGCAGCGATGAAGGGCAATCGCCGTTCTGGGATGCGGTGGGCAAGCATTTCTTCGACCTGCCCTACGCCGAGGCCGAGCGACTTTGCGGCCTGGAAAGCCGAACCTTCCTCGCCGAACTGATGCCGCAATACCCGATCTACGTGCCGATGCTGCCCCAGGCGGCGCAGGACTGCATCGGCCGCATCCACCCCGATGGCCAGGAGGCCTTCGATATCCTCGAGCGCGAAGGCTTCGAAACCAACAGCTACATCGACCTGTTCGACGGCGGTCCGACGTTGTATGCGCGCACTCCCGGCATCCGCTCCATCGCCCAGAGCCAGACCGGCACGGCGAAACCGGACTCGCCGATCGATGCCCGTGGCAGCTATCTGGTGAGCAACGATTCGCTGACGGACTATCGCGCCATCGTCGCCGATCTGGATTACCAGGCCGGACAACCTGTGAAGTTGAGCGCCGAGATGTGCGCCGCCCTGAACGTGACCGAAGGCAGCCCGATCCGGCTGATCGCCCTGTGAGCATCACCCGGCCCCGCGCCCAACGACAGCGCCCGAGCGGGCGTGCAGAAGGAGTTGCATCATGATTGTCCGCCCGGTTCACGTCACCGACCTGCCCGCCTTGCTGAACCTGGTGCACCAGGCTGGTCCCGGCTTCACCACCCTGCCAGCCAACGAGGAGCGCCTGACCCACCGGGTGCGCTGGGCCCAACGAACCTTCGCCGAACAGGTCGAACGCGCTGATGCCGATTACCTCTTCGTGCTCGAAGACGACGATCAGCAACTGGTGGGCGTCAGTGCCCTGGTGGGCGCCGTGGGCCTGCGCGAGCCCTGGTACAACTACCGGGTCGGGCTCACGGTCAGTTCGTCACCGGACCTGGGCATCCGACGACAGATTCCGACGTTGTTCCTGAACAATGAAATGACCGGCCAATCGGAGATTTGCTCGCTGTTTCTGCGACCCGATCAACGCCAGGGCAATAACGGTCGATTGCTGTCGTTGGGGCGTTTGTTGTTTGTGGCCGAGTTTCCGCACCTGTTCGGCGACAAACTCATCGCCGAACTGCGTGGCAGCGCCGACGAACATGGCTGTTCACCATTCTGGGACAGCTTGGGCCGGCACTTCTTCAAGATGGATTTCAGCCACGCCGATCACTTGTCGGGGCTGGGCAGCAAGTCGTTCATCGCTGAACTGATGCCACGCCAACCGCTCTACACTTGCCTGCTCACGGAACAGGCCCAGGCCGTGATCGGCAAGGCGCACCCGAACACCGAACCGGCGTTGAAAATCCTCACCGCCGAAGGGTTTGCCCATAAGGGTTACATCGACATCTTCGACGCCGGCCCGGTGATCGAAGCCCCTGTCTCGAACATCCGCACCGTGCGCGACAGCCAACCGCTGGTGCTGGCCATCGGTACGCCCGACGAGCAGGCCCCGGTGTGGCTGATCCACAACCGTCGCCTGGAAAACTGCCGCATCACCGCTGCCCAGGCCAGGCAAGTGGGCAACAGCCTGATCGTCGACCGCCTCACCGCTAAACGCCTGCAACTGCAACCCGGCAACTCGGTACGCGCCGTGCCGCTGCTCAATCAACAGCAGCAGTCAGTGGCGGCGTGACCGACGGTGGCCCATCCGCCTTTGCAAAATCGTCATCATCCTTCCCCTGCTCGCGTGATAGCCTTTTGTTCCTTCGGCGTTGACACTTTTGCTCAAGCCCTTCCATTCCCATTGCAGTGGTGGAACTCATATGTCCAGGCTCTCTCATCAAGATTTACGCCGTAACTTTCGCGAGCTGTTCGCTTCCAACACCTGCTATCACACGGCGTCGGTCTTCGACCCGATGTCGGCCCGCATTGCCGCTGACCTGGGTTTTGAAGTGGGGATCCTGGGCGGTTCAGTCGCGTCGTTGCAGGTACTGGGTGCGCCTGACTTCGCCCTGATCACCCTCAGCGAGTTTGCCGAGCAGGCCACTCGCATTGGCCGTGTCGCCCAATTGCCGGTCATCGCCGACGCCGACCACGGCTACGGCAACGCGCTCAACGTCATGCGCACCATCGTCGAACTTGAGCGTGCCGGCATCGCCGCCCTGACCATCGAAGACACGCTTCTGCCCGCCCAGTTCGGCCGCAAGTCCACCGACCTGATCGGTGTAGCGGAAGGTGTCGGCAAGATTCGTGCGGCGCTGGAAGCCCGGGTCGACTCGGAAATGGCAATCATCGCCCGCACCAATGCCGGGATTCTGCCGGTGCAGGAAGTCATCAGCCGTACCAAGCAGTATCAGAGCGCCGGCGCGGACGGGATTTGCATGGTGGGCGTGCGGGACTTCGACCACCTCGAACAAATCGCCGAACACCTGAGCGTGCCGCTGATGCTGGTCACCTACGGCAACCCGTTGCTGCGCGACGATAAACGCCTGGCCGAACTGGGCGTGCGGGTCACCATCGATGGTCACGGCGCCTACTTCGCCGCGATCAAGGCCACGTATGACAGCCTGCGGGAACAACGGCAGATCTTTACTCAGGCGTCGGACCTGAGCGCGACCGAGTTGACTCACACCTATACGCAGCCTGAGGAATACATCCGTTGGGCGGAAGAGTTTATGAGCGTCAAGGAATAACCGATACCACCGAAAAGATCGCAGCCTGCGGCAGCTCCTACAGGGTGTACGCCATCTCAATGTAGGAGCTGCCGCAGGCTGCGATCTTTTGATCTTCCCTACATCGCGCTTTTGAACTCCACCTCCCGCTGCAACGCCCGCGCCTGAACCACATCCAGCATCGCGCAGCCTTCGCGCATCAACAGATGAACCGCCCGGGTAACGCGCGTCAGGTCGCAATCGGAAATGTCTTTGAGGTTCAGGCTGGACAAGGTGTCCGCCAGATCGCGAACCACGGTGAAGCGATGCGCAGCGCAAGCGGCGATGTCGCTGAGTTCTTTGTGGGTGTTGATGAAGAGCACCGGGGTTTCGGCGTCGTAGGTGTCGATGGGGAGGTAACGGGGCATGACTTGGTCGAACATGGGTGTAACTCCAAATAGAGCAACCACCGTTCGCGGCCAAGCGAATTAGGTGGCAGCTGTGTGCGGGTTGGCCGACCGGCACACCCATACGTCCGGCACACCCGAGGGTGTCCCGCGCACAGCTGCCATAACACGATGTTCAGACATAAAAAGGTCTAAACAATGACGCTGATGCGTTTGGGGTGACCGACCGGCCAAGGTCGTTCGCGGTGTTTTCCGCGAGCCCGAACTATAGGGGTCGATGCCGAAACGCGGCAACAGGGTACGTCGTAGGAAACGTCTTGGAAAGTTGTGGGGTGGTTTTGACGGCGGTGTCCGGCTAGAGAAACACCCCTCACCCTAACCCTCTCCCCAGAGGGTAGAGGGGACCGACCGAGATGTTTTGGCTATTTGCTGCGACCTGACAGATCGAGTTGAACGCACAATCGTCGCTTTGCAAACCTGAGCATCACTAGGTCGTTCACGTCGCCGAATCCTTCAAGAACCCCACGGTCAGCCCCCTGACCCCCTCTGGGGAGAGGGTTAGGGTGAGGGGTGGATTCACCTGACCCACCACCACCCCCAAACCGCACGCAATTCAGCGAGCCTTAGCCAACTCCATAATCATCCGCGACAACAGATAAATCCGCGGCGCCACGCTCTCTACCTCCGCATATTCCTCCGGCGTATGAATATTCCCGCCAACAATCCCGAACCCATCCAGCGTCGGCGTACCCACACCCGCTGACAGGCTGGCATCCGCCGCCCCACCGCTGCCTTCTTCCGTCAACTTGCGGCCAATTTCACCGTAAATCCCCTGAGCCATCGCCATCAACCGATCCGATTCCGGCGTTTGCGGCATCGGCGGCAATCCGCGCTGAAGTGTGGTGGTGACTTCGGTGTCAGCAATCAGCTTGTCTTTCGAAACCCGCGCCAGGTCCTTCTCGATCCGGTCAAACTCTTCCGGCACCGCTGCCCGTACGTCTGCCTTGGCGGTGGCTTGATCCGGAATCACGTTGGTGCGGTCGCCGGCCTTGAGCACGGTGAAGTTGATGGTGGTTTTCTTCTCCGCGTCGCCCAGTTTGCCGAGCTGCAAAATCTGGTGCGCCGCTTCCATGGCGGCGTTGCGTCCCAGCTCCGGCGCGACACCGGCATGAGCCGCCTTGCCCTTGACCTCGACCACGGCGGTGGCACTGCCTTTGCGCCACACCACCAGGCCATCCGCCGGGCGGCCCGGTTCGAGGTTGAGGGTGACGTCGTGGGCCTTGGCGGTTTTCTTGATCAGGTCGGTGGCGATGTCCGAGCCGGTTTCTTCGCTGGCGTCGAGCAGGAAGGTGATTTGCGCGTAGTCCTTGAAGTCGAGATTTTTCAGGACTTTCAGCGCATAGATCCCGGCAACGATGCCGCCCTTGTCGTCCATCACGCCCGGCCCGTAGGCGCGGCCGTCCTTGATGTGGAACGGACGCTCGGCGGCCGAACCTTCCTTGAAGACGGTGTCCATGTGCGCCATCAGCAGGATTTTTGCCTTGCCGGTGCCTTTGAGGGTCGCGATCACATGGCTGCTTTTGTCCGGGGTATTGGGCACAAGCTCGATGGTCGCGCCGAGTTTTTTCAGTTCGTCGATGGCGATGTCGCTGACTTTGGTCAGGCCCGGTTCATAGCCGGAACCGGTATCGATGTTCACCAAACGTTCCAGTAACTTCAGGGCTTCGCCCTTGTACTGTTCGGAATCGGCGAGGACTTGCTTGTGTGGTTCGGCGGAAACGGCGGGAGCGAAAGCGCCGAGGGCGAGGGCGAGGGTCAGGCCAAGACTGGAGGCCAGCAGGGAGCGAGTGAGTTTGAACGTCATGAATCGATCCTTGTTTCGTGTCGGGGGTGAAAAGCACCCTACCTGACTACGGCGCAAGGCTCTAGACCGAATGCGACACCTGCGAAACGGTTCACACCGAATCAAGTAATTCGTGACGCGGTTCGCCATCGCAACAACAGATGACGCGGTTGCGACCGGTGGCTTTGGCTTCGTAGAGCGCCTGGTCGGCGTCGTTGAGCCACAGGGTTGCGTCGGTGTGTGCCGGGTTGAAGGCGGCCAGGCCGATGCTCAGGCTGACTTTCAGCGCCGGGCTCTGCTCATAACCCAAGGTGGCGAAGCGATCACGCAGGGCATCCATCGCGGCCGCAGCGCTCGTGAGGGGAAGGTCCGGGAGGATCACGCAGAACTCGTCGCCACCGTAACGCCCGGCAACATCCGCCGCACGCAGGTTCTGCTTGAGCATTTTGCTCAACTGGCGCAGCACGATGTCCCCGGCAACGTGGCCGTAGGTGTCGTTGATGGATTTGAAATGGTCGATGTCGATCAGCGCAATCGCCCCGCCCTGCTGCTGACGTTTGCAACGCTGGAATTCGATCTCCAGTTGATCCTTCCAGGCGCCGTGGTTCAGCAGGCCGGTGAGGCTGTCGGTGCGGCTCAGGGCCAACAATTCACGCTTTTGTCGGCCGAGGGTGTAGGCCTGGCGGAAGCAGATCCAGCCCAATGCCAGCGGATACAAACACATCAAGGGCAAACAGGCATACATCTGCAGTTGGCTGGTTTGCGGGATAAAGGCGGGGGAGAAAATCAGCAGTCCGACGCCCATCCCGAGAATCTGCGCCACGGTTCCCGCCAACAGGAAACGCAAACCGCCAATGGCCACATTGTTCATCGCCATCATGGCCAGGGTCGTCGCGCCGGGCAGTGGATTGAAGTGCATGGCAGCGACCCAAAAGCCGCCGAGAAAGGCGTCCACCAGCAGGTTGCGGTGTTCGGCGTGATAAGGCACTTGCGCGCGGCGCGCCCATTGATAAGCCAGGTGCGGCCAGAGTACGGAGTTGAGCAGCATCGCCACCCAGACCCACGGTGCAGGGTTGAGCGGATACATCGCCGCGCTCACGAGCAGCAGCCCCAAAGCCAAACCCAGGGTTCGCGATGTATAGAGCCTCCTGGCCAGTGAAAGTCCTTTTCCTCCCGTTTTTCCCATAGAGGCCTCTGCTCCACTGAACGGAACCTGAAAACACAAGGGTTTCAGGTGTGGTGAGAGTCTATCAGGGCAACGGCAAATAGCCATCACCGGCTGGCGGGCTGAATACCGAGGCATAGCCATGAGGCGAGCGCTCAATGATTGGCTATACATGAAAGGAGGGTTCGATCAATAACGATAAAAAAGGAGGCCCATGCAGACCTTTCAAGTGTTGATCATCGGCAGCGGTTTTGGCGGCCAGTGCGCCGCGATCAATTTGCTCAAGGCAGGCATCGGCGATTTCCGCCTGCTGGAACGACGGGACTTTTTCGGCGGCACCTGGTGCCAAAACACCTACCCCGGTGCCGCGGTCGACGTGCCCTCGCCGCTCTATTCGCTGTCCTTCGCGCCCTACCGCTGGACGCAAATGTTCGCCGAGCAGGCCGAACTGCACCACTACACCCAGTACGTGGTGGAGCACTTCGGCCTGCGAGACAAGGTGGAACTGCAGGCCAATGTCGAGCGCATCGAATGGGACGACGACGGCAAACGTTGGGCGGTGCACACCACCAACAAAGGCACGTTCCATGCGCAATTCCTGATCAACGCCACCGGGCCGCTGAGCCAACCCGTGGTCCCCCACTTCGAGGGCCAGGAGCGGTTTCAGGGCAAGACTTTTCACACCAACAACTGGGATCACGCCTACGATTACCGGCACAAACGCGTGGCCATCGTTGGCAGCGGCGCCAGCGCGGCCCAGGTGATTCCGGCGATTGCCCCGGACGTCGAGCATTTGCATGTGTTCCAGCGCACGCCCCACTGGGTATTGCCTCGGGCCGACCGCGCCTTTGGACCTTTCCAGCGTTGGTTGCTGGGGCTCAAACCGGCCTACAAACTGTTGCGCTGGATGATCTACTGGCTGTTCGAAACCCGAGTGATTGCCTTCAAGTATTCGAAACCAGCGATCCGCTTGGTCCAGCAACACGCCCTGCGCTTCCTCAAACGGCAAGTGCCCGACCCTGAACTGAGGCGAAAACTGACGCCCGACTACGTCATCGGCTGCAAACGGGTGATCATCTCAAGCACCCTGTACCCGGCGCTGGGTCGCCGTAACGTGAGCCTGCACAGCCGTGAGCAAGGCATCGCCGCCATCGATGAAACCGGCATCGTCACCCAGGACGGCCAACACATCGACCTGGACCTGATCGTCTGGTCCACCGGTTACGACGCCACCGACGGGGTGATTTCCTACCCGGTCACCGGCAAAAACGGCACACAACTCAAAGATTTCTGGGCCCAGTATCCGCGGGCCTATCTCGGCACCAGCCTGCCGGACTTCCCCAACCTGTTTATCGTCACCGGCCCCAACACGGGCATCGGCCACACCTCGGCGCTGTTCATCATCGAGTCTCAGATGAACTACATTCTCGATTGCATCCGCACGTTAAAAGAACAGGGTTTGCGCAGCATCGAAGTACGCCCCGAAGCAGAACGTACCTACACTGAAATGATCCACCGGGAGATGGAACGCACGGTATGGAAGTCCGGGGGCTGCCACAGTTGGTATCAAAGCAAGAGCGGTCATGTGATTGCGATGTTTCCGGGGTTCAGTTTCAGCTATCACCGGCTGACCAGGACGCTGAAACCCGCCGATCACATTCTGTCCTGATCACGTAAAAGGAAGATGCCTGATGCTTTTGTTGGTTGTCGCAATTGCAGTTTTCGTGGCCTGGAGCTGGTTGAGTTACCCGGCCATCGGTCATTGGCTCTATGACTTGAACATGTCGATAGAGGCCAAGCTGTATGGACTGCACAAAATTGTCGTGCCGATCGCCGAAATGACCGTCTCGACCTGGCAAGGCGGGCCGTACGAAGCGTCCAGCAGCGTGCTGATGCTCCACGGCTACAGCGCCGACAAAAATATCTGGCTGCGCTTTGCCCGGCACTTTGTCGGCAACTATCGGGTGATCATCCCCGACATCGCCGGCCATGGCGAAACCGGCTTCAAGGCGGGCGGCGGCTACGACATTCCGTTGCAGGCCAAGCGGATGATCCAGTTGCTCGATGTCTGCGGCGTCGAGAAAGTCCATGTGATCGGCAACTCGATGGGCGGTTACATGGCAGCGTGGCTGGCGGCCACGTACCCGGATCGCATTGTTTCGGTGGCCCTGATCGACCCCGCGGGTGTCACCGCCCCCGAAGCCAGCGACCTGGAGCGGCATTTGGCCAAGGGTCACAACCCGTTCCTGATTCATTCACGGGAAGAATTCCAGCGCTTCTACGCCATGACCATGGCCGAACCGCCGTGGGTACCCAAGGTGGTGCTGGACGCCATCGCGCAACGCTATGAACAGCAATGCGAGGAGCTGGAAGAAATATTCAGGGACTTGCGCGCCAGCCCGCCGATGGAGCCGAAACTGCCCGACATCAAGTGCCAGGCGCTGTTGCTGTGGGGACACAAGGACCGCTTGATCGATGTCAGCAGCGTGGCGATCTGGAGCAAAGGCATCGCCGATCTGCGAGTGGAAGTCTGGGACCACACCGGCCATATGCCGATGGTGGAACAACCGACGAACACGGCGCGGCTGTATCGGGAATTTTTGGCATCGCTGCGCTCGGAACTTCCTGTGTAGCAGCAGCCTTGTGGCGAGAGGATTTATCCCCGTTCGGCGGCGAAGCCGTCGTAATCCATTGGGCGCGGTGTGGCTGGAGAAACAGGGGCCGCTTCGCAGCCCAACGGGGATAAATCCCCTCACCACAGTTCGCAGGCTTGGCAGCTGCAACATGCAGTCCTTTGCAGAATGAAGTCCGTAAGATTCTTCGTTTGTCGGCGCCGCACAAGGCTGCGATCTTTTCCCGCATCCTTTACGTCACCGCACCAGGAAGTTTTTTATGAGTCACCCGAACTTCGTCAGCCCTGATCTGATCCGTCAACGCTTCTCCAAAGCGATGTCCGACATGTACCGCGAAGAAGTGCCGCTGTACGGCGCGCTGATGGAACTGGTGGAACAGACCAACCGTCACGTGCTGGACAGCGATCCACAGATCACCCGGCAGTTGAACAGCACCGGTGAAATCCAGCGCCTGGACCTGGAGCGGCATGGCGCGATCCGTGTTGGCACCGCCGATGAACTGGCCACCCTCGCCCGGTTGTTTGCGGTGATGGGCATGCAACCGGTGGGTTATTACGACCTGACCCCGGCCGGCGTACCGGTGCACTCCACGGCTTTTCGCGCGGTGCATGAGGCGGCGTTGCAGGTCAGCCCGTTCCGGGTATTCACCTCCCTGCTGCGCCTGGAACTGATCGAAGACCTGGAACTGCGAGCGTTTGCCCAGTCGGTGCTGGATAAGCGTTCGATCTTCACGCCCACCGCACTGACCCTCATCGATCGCGCCGAAACCCAGGGCGGCCTCAACGAACAGGAGGCCCATAACTTCGTCGAGCAAGCGCTGGAAACGTTCCGCTGGCATCACACCGCCACCGTGACCGCGGAGCAGTACCGCAAACTCAGCGCCCAGCATCGCCTGATCGCCGACGTGGTGGCGTTCACTGGCCCGCATATCAACCACCTGACGCCGCGCACCCTGGACATCGACATCGTCCAGGCGCAAATGCCTGCCCACGGCATCACGCCCAAAGCGGTGATCGAAGGCCCGCCCCGCCGTCAGTGCCCGATCCTGCTGCGCCAGACCAGTTTCAAGGCCCTGGACGAGCCTGTCGCCTTCACCGATCAAGCGGAGAATCGTGGCAGCCACAGCGCCCGTTTCGGCGAAATCGAGCAACGCGGCGCGGCGCTCACCCCCAAGGGGCGTGCGCTTTACGACCGCTTGCTCAACGCTGCGCGTGATGAATTGAAAGACTTCCCCAATGAGGCCAATGCCGCACGTTACAACGCGCTGATGGCGCAGCACTTTGCAGAATTCCCTGACACCGTTGAGGGCATGCGCCAACAGGAACTGGCGTACTTTCGCTACTTCGTCACGGAAAAAGGTTTGGGGGCCGATGAGCTGAAATCGTGGTCGCTGGAGGACCTGCTCAGCGGCGGGTATTTGCGGGTTGAACCGTTGGTGTACGAAGACTTTCTGCCGGTTAGCGCTGCGGGGATTTTTCAGTCAAACCTGGGGGATGCGGCGCAAACCCACTATGGCGTGCAGTCGAACCGGCAGGTGTTCGAGAAGGCGCTGGGGCGATCGACGATTGATGAGTTGGCTTTGTATGCCGAGACGCAGCGGCGCTCGATCGAGGAATGTTTCGCCGCTATTACGCGATGAAACGTTGAAAAGATCGCAGCCTGCGGCAGCTCTTACATGGGAACGCGAACTCCTGTAGGAGCTGCCGCAGGCTGCGATCTTTTGATCTTATTTCAGCTTCGCCAACAACGCCTCAGCGGCAGCCTCGGACGATGCCGGATTCTGACCGGTAATCAGCAATCCATCAGTGAGCACATAACTCGCCCAGTCAGCCCCCTTGGAATAGACACCACCCTTCTCCTTAAGCATGTCCTCCACCAAAAACGGCACAACCTTCGTCAGTTGCACAGCCTCTTCCTCAGTGTTGGTAAACCCCGTCACGCGTTTGCCTTTGACCAGTGGCTGGCCGTCCGCGCCCTTGACGTGACGCAACACACCCGGTGCGTGGCAGACGGCCGCGACCGGTTTGCCTGCCTGGTAAAACGCCTCGATCAGAGCGATCGAAATTTTGTCTTCGGCCAAATCCCACAGCGGGCCATGGCCGCCCGGATAGAAAATCGCGTCGTAATCTTCAGCTCTCGCGCTGCTCAGCAGAGCGGTAGACGCCAATGCGGACTGGGCGGCAGAGTCTTTGCGAAAGCGCTCGGTGGCCGCGGTTTGCGCGTCCGGCTCGTCGCTTTTTGGGTCCAGCGGTGGTTGACCACCCTTGGGTGAGGCCAGGGTCAACTGAGCGCCGGCGTCCTTGAAGGCGAAATACGGTGCGGCGAATTCCTCCAGCCAAAAGCCGGTTTTCTTACCCGTGTCACCCAATTGATCGTGTGACGTTAGAACCATCAGGATTTTCATGTCGTTCTCCTTGAGTTCGCAGATGTTCATTCATCTCGGCGCTGAGTTTGACCTCCAGGCTGCAGCATTCGTTGCACCTGTCACCCTAGCGGTTCTGCTACCGGTTTTCGGCAAATCAGACGATGGGGCACCAAATGATGGCCAACCGCCTTGATGCGCAAGAAGTTGCGCACTCAACGCTGCGAAAGCCCTTCCCGGATGGCTGATCGCCCGGCCTGTCAGGCGCCCCAGCCAAGTGCGCAAGAAGTTGCGCAGTACTGCGCAACTTCTTGCGCACATTCACAGGTGATCGCTGCCGAACATCCTCCTCGAGCGCTGAAAACCCTCTCAACCACCTGATTTATATAGCCTTTACCGTTTCTGGCACGGACCTTGATAACAGTCAGGCACCCACCGGGCGATACCGCCTCCCGGGCACCCTAACTTTTAGCAAGGAGCACATCCATGGCTACACCAGCGTACATGTCCGTCACTGGCGAAAAACAAGGTCTGATCACTGCCGGCGCATTCACCGCCGACTCGGTTGGCAACACCTACCAGGAAGGTCACGAAGACCAGGTCATGGTTCAGGCTTTCAGCCACGACGTGATCATCCCGCGTGACCCGCAGTCCGGCCAACCGACCGGTCAGCGCGTCCACAAGCCAGTCGTGATCACCAAGGTGTACGACAAGGCTTCGCCACTGCTGCAGGCGGCTCTGACCTCCGGCGAGCGCATGAGCGAAATCGTTATCCAGTGGTACCGCACCTCGGCTCAAGGTACCCAAGAGCACTACTACACCACCAAACTGGAAGACGCGATTATCGTCGCCATCAACAACAAAATGCACAACTGCCAGGACCCGTCGAACTCGCACTTCACTCACCTGGAAGAAGTGCAATTCACCTACCGCAAAATCACCTGGACCCACGAAGTATCCGGTACTTCGGGCTCCGATGACTGGCGTCAGCCGGTCGCCTAACTCAGGCCGACCGTCTCAAGCATCGGCCAGCTCTGCTGGTCGATGTTGTTTTCGCCCTTCCAGAATTTTCGCGTCCGCAAGCTCCCTGCACGGGTGCCGGCGAGCGCCGCTGCACTGCACGAGGAACAAGGGATGTTCGCGCCGGCCAATCAAACTCACTTTGCCCTGACCATCGAAGGTCTTTCCAGCGACTTCCAGGTTTTCTCCCTGCAAGGTCGGGAAGCCATCAGCCAGCCTTTTGTGTTTGAGGTGGAGCTGGTCAGTGAACAGCCGTCCCTGGACCTCGAGACCCTGTTGCACAAACCGGCCTTCTTGCAGCTCTCGCCTGACGGCAGCGGCATCCATGGCCAGATCTACCGCGCCGCCCAGGGTGATTCCGGCAAACGCCTGACCCGGTACGCGGTGACCCTGCGCCCGCAACTGTCTTACCTGGCGCACCGCATCAACCAACGCATCTTCCAGAACCTCACCGTGCCGAAAATCATCGGCAGCGTCCTCGAAGAGCACGGCATCCAAAGCAATGCCTATGAATTCAAAGTCGGGGCGATTTATCCGGAGCGCATTTACTGCGTTCAGTACGATGAATCGGACCTGCAGTTCGTTCAGCGTCTGTGCGAGGAAGAAGGTATCCACTACCACTTTCAGCACAGCGCCACCGCCCACAAGCTAGTGTTCGGCGATGACCAGACGGTGTTCCCGAAACTCGCCCCCGTGGCCTACCAGCAAGACTCCGGCATGGTCGCCAACGACCCGGTGATCAAGCGCTTCGACCTGCGTCTGGAAACCCGCACCAGCCGCACCACCCGCCGCGACTACGACTTCGAAAAACCGCGCCTGACCCTGGAAAGCGAGAACCGCGGCGACGCCCTGCCCGACCTCGAAGACTACGACTACCCCGGCCGCTTCATCGACCGCGAACGTGGCAAGCACCTGGCCAAACGCGCCCTCGAACGTCACCGCAGCGACTTCCAGCTCGCCGAAGGCAAAAGCGATCAGCCGATACTGGTGAGCGGCCACTTCCTGGCCCTGACCCAACACCCGAAAGCCAAATGGAACGACCTGTGGCTGCTCACCGAAATCCTCCACGAAGGCAAACAGCCGCAAGTGCTGGAAGAGTCGGTCACCAGCGACACCACCAAACTGAAAGACGATTTCCACCAGGGCTACCGCAACCGTTTCCAGGCCACCCCGTGGGACGTGCCGAATCGCCCACCGCTGACCCAGAAAAAGCCGCGCATCCTCGGCAGCCAAAGCGCCGTGGTCACCGGGCCAAAAGGTGAAGAAATCCACTGCGACCAATACGGTCGCGTCAAAGTGCAATTCCACTGGGACCGCGAAGGCCAGGCCGACGACAAGACCAGCTGCTGGCTGCGCGTCTCCTCCGCCTGGGCCGGCGCCCACTACGGCGGCATCGCCATCCCGCGCATCGGCATGGAAGTGCTCGTCACCTTCCTCGAAGGCGACCCCGACCAACCGCTGATCAGCGGCTGCCTGTACCACAAGGAAAACGTCGTCCCGTACGACCTGCCGGCGAACAAAACCCGCAGCACCTTCAAAACCCTGAGCTCACCGGGCGGCGGCGGTTACAACGAACTGCGCATCGAAGACAAAAAGGGCCAGGAACAAATCTTCCTGCACGCCCAGCGCGACTGGGACGAAAACGTCGAACACGACCAGAAAATCCGCGTCGGCAACGAACGCCACGATACGGTTGAGAAGAACAGCTACACGGAGTTCAAGGCTGAAGAGCACCACACGGTTTATGCCGACCGGAAGGTGGAGACGCAGGCGAATGATCATTTGACGGTGGGGGTTAACCAGCACGTCAAGATTGGGACTGGGCAATTTATTGAGGCAGGGCAAGAGATTCACCTGAGCAGCGGCATGAAAGTCGTGCTCGAAGCCGGCAGCGAGTTGACCCTTATTGGTGGGGGCAGCTTCATCAAGATCGACGCCGGCGGCGTGACCTTGAGTGGGCCGGTGATCAACATGAACTCCGGTGGCGGGCCGGGCAGCGGGACGGGGGCGGCGCCATTGTTGCCGGGGCCGTTGAAGCAGGCGGATGCCGACAAGGCCGGGCAATTGTTGGTGCCGGCACAGCGGCAAGCGCTGATGCAAAAGAAGCCAATCTGCGCGATCTGCGAGAAGGCAAAACTGGAGGCGCAAAATGCTTAAATCCGAGTGGCCGCTGGAAAATGGGTTGCCTCAAGGCCTGCCGTGGAATGGCACCGTCGGTTTGCTTCTGGATGGCGTCAGCGTAGAGAAACTGCCCCAACACCTTTATCAATGGTCAGATAATCCGGTTTTCGAGCCACTCTACCTCGGCACGCAGTGGGCTGAGTTGGGCGACGTCTCACCGTGCATTGTCCAGATAAACACCCAGAACAACCCCATTCTCGCGAAGTTTCTGGCTGAGCCCCGCCAGGAGTGGGGCTACCTGGTGTTCAGCGATCAACCCTGGGCACAAATGGTCGACCACTTCCGCTGGCTGACCAGCGTCATGCACCCTCAGGGTGAAGAAGTCCTGCTGCGCGTCGCCGACCCTGCCGTGGCCCACGCATTGCTCAGCCACGCCGAGAGCATCAAGGACCCTACCCTGTTCGGCCCGTGCTCGCAGATCGTCACCGCCGACGCGGCGCTGGGCTGCTGGCACATCAACCAGCGACCGGGCAAAGCTCCCGAGCCCAACCACAGCAAACGCTACCGCTTGAGCGACGAACAACTCAGCCAACTGGACGAAGTGAATTTCCGCAGCATCGTCCTGCGCCTCGACCAACACATGCACGAATACTTCCCGTCCTATCAGGCGCAGTCGACCCCACTGCAACGCTGGGAACACCTGCACGCACTGGCATCGACCTCCTACGATCGCGGCTTCAACACCGAACTCGACATCACCCTCTACGCCAACATTCACGGGTTCCTCGGTGACCGAGCGCTGGAGGAGCATCCGGACCTGGATGCAATACTGAAGACCCCTTCGGAACAAACGCCGGCGCAGCGACTCGAACGGGTCGCTGATATGGCCCAGGAACGGGCCACATGACCGGATTGAGAGCGCTCCAATGAGCATCACTCTTTGCCTAACAGGCAGCTTTTTGTGAGACTGCGCCGCGCGTTGGCAAAACCCGCCGGTAGCCGTACTCACGTCATCACCAAGAATTGAGCAAGCGGGCGAGCCGAGCCGCCCTTGCTACCCGATGCTGGAAAGGAATTCCGAATGAGCCAGACAGGTAAGAATCCAAACGCAGTCGACTTGCCCCGCACCGATGGCAAGTGCGCCACGGGCGGTTGCCCGCAGATGAAGCAGAAGCTTCAACTGATTCCCCTGCGCTATGGTCTTGTCGAACGGCTCGACCCTTCTGCTGAAATCTCGCTACCTTACAAAACCGTCTCTCGCCCACTGGGTATTCGCCTGCTGCGTGATGGCTGGCTCTACGTCATCGACAACACGACTGGCTATCTGCACGAATACGAAGTCAAAAACGGCGTCGTCACCAAGTGCATCTGGAAAGGCAAAGAAGCCACTCAAGACAAGCGCATGGGATCCGCAGGCGAAAACGCCCTGATCTTCACCCGTGGCAGCGCCCTGCACATCGCCTATGCCGAAGTCCAATGGACCGCCGCCAAGTGCTCGCAAATGCTCAAATCGAGCAAAGAGCGCGACCTGTTCATGCAGAAGGTGAACCTCGCCAAAGGCGACGTGGAGAAAGGTGGACCGCACCTGCTGACGGACAAGCAGGCTGAAAAATGGATCGCAGAGGTTGCGGAGAAACCTGCAACACAAGCCCCCCCCGCGGGTGCACACCCTGAAGAGAGCAAGGACTACGTCTGGGAAGACCAGACGGGACTATTCAAGGCGACGCAACTCGGAACTATTAAGAAGCCGTTGCTGGCTGCTTATGAGAAAGATCACTTCTATCTGGTGTTCAAGGACAGCATTGGGGTGATGCGGGATCTTGCCGAGCACCAGGACAAAGTAGTTGGCTGGATCGATGAATGGGTGGTCAAGGAAAAGAACGACCTCAGGTATTCAATCGGTAACTACATCGAAACGCTGATGGTGGTCAGTGAAAAGTCCGCGCGACAGTCTGGTACCAGCGATGCCTTGTTTGAAAAAACCACGCCCGAGCAACGGCAAAAAATCTATGACTACGTCAATTCACGCAACGAGTATGACGGGGCCAGGACCAGCACTACCGATCTGCCGCAAAGAGTAAGTCGTGTCCGGGTTCCCAGCCCTAAGGTCGGCGCCGCTTACAAGGTAATGAATACCAAAAAGCAGGAAATGATCGATTCCCTCGGCAAGAATCTTTACAACGATCTTGAAGATGACATCGAGGTGCTGGAAGACAAAAGCCATGCCGCAGTGCAAGGCAAGGGCTTGGGTGCTCGTGGCATCCACGACCTCGTGCGATACGGAGAAATGAACAAGTATCTGGAAACCGAGCGCTCCCATCTGAAGCGCTGGACCGCACGCCTCAACCGCATTACCGACGACCGTGTTGAGTTGTTTACCAAGAGCGAATACCACATGAGTGCGTGGTATTTCGATGCGGATGTGCCTGATCAGTTGATGTCAGCGTTGGTTACTGAGCAAAACTGTGTTCGGGATATTTGTCGCACTGAAGTAAGTATGAAGTTTGTTGGTGAGTATTTCCATGGTGCACCTTATTTCAGCATGCCTGGTTTTGCTAGCCGGCTCGATGAGGCGTTCCTACTAAAAAAAGCAGGAGACCTTGGTAAATGGCTAGACGACGCCAACAATCTCAACGGTGGACTTACTGATGCGCAAACAAGGCTGAACGAAGTTGGCACTCTGATGGGGCGTCACTGGACAGTGAATCTCAATCCTAGCGCTCTCGACATTAGCCATGCGGTTAATGCTGCCTACTCTCCTGCCATTGCACTACGCTTGCAAAATTGGTTATCTGAGATCCAAAACAATCTCAATGGCCCCGAGTTGAAGGCACACCTAGATAAAATCTCGACGCATAGTAACCGAGCACATCGTTTGGGAGCCCTCTATGCATTGAAACATGGCGGCGCGACTTTGAAAGTCTCCAGTGTTCAGGACAGAGAGATCTTTCTGGGGCGCTTAGACAACCTCGGAAAATTGCTTATTACCGAGGAAAAAACCCTCAACGACCGCGATCACGCGCGAAAAGAAAGCAAGCGTCGTGTGGCGAGTACTGACGAGCAAGGTAAAACAAAAAAGGCCAACGCAAAGACGGAAGAAGTCGAGTTAAATCGACAACTCCTTACAGTGCGTAAAGAGCGCGCAACTATCACAGCCAAAATTCAAGAGAGCCTTACAGCAACCAATACCCTAAGCTCGGGCTTTATAGGAGTGCAGTTAAAGATCGACGCTGCTCAACAAAGCCTGCTCAACAATGAAATCCAGCGATTAAAAATCGGGGCACTCCGAAGCTATGGCGAGCCTGGTGGCACGACAATATTAACAAGCAGTTTCGTGCCAATGGCCGCTTTTCTTTTTCAAGCTTGGAATTTTAGAGAAGCGTTGGATGCGTGGGGCAAAGTATCGGGAAATACAACATTAAAGGACAACATTGTGTTCTTTGGTGCATTTACAGGTGTCGTTTCTGCCGCACTATCGGTGTATCAAAACTCCTATATCGCATTAGTGGACAAAGGCTTTAAAGCAACAGTGGCCAGTACCGGTGGCAAAGGCGGCGCACTGTTCATGGTGAAGCTTGGAAAACTAGGTTTGGGTCTTGGGGCGGTCATAGCTCCCTTAGGGCTTCTGAGTTCAATTGGAACTACTTTGGATAACTGGAACAAGTGGACCGACGCATTGCTAACCGGTACTGCCGGAGAAAAAGCTGGTGCGTTGTTGGCTCTTACGGGAGATGTAGGCAACACAAGCGTCATGGGAATCGCTACCGCCAAATCGCTCCGAGACGTTGGTTCTGTTGGCCGAATTTACATGACTACGCCAAGAGCTGATCGAGTCGTGGCGGTTGGACGCGCATGGGGGACGAAAGGAGTTCGCTTCCTAAGCTTTTCCTCCCGGCTAACTCCATGGTCTCTTGGATTTACGGCCCTACAATTGGGTGGTGAAGCGCTTTACAACTATTTCAACCTTGATGATCAACAACGATGGATGCAAGGTTCCTGCTGGGGAATAGAGAATAAACAGTGGGATATGGCTAAACATGCTCAAGGTCTGGCGGAAGTTAACTTACGCCCCATCATTACAGATGCAGGCATCGTAAAACGTAAACTCGATGGAAATGGAATACGAACGTTTGGAATTACCTTTCCGGGCATCTCATTGGAAAAACTGAGTGAAACCCCAATCAGATTTCAAGCCGAGTTATCCGCCCAACTCACCTTCCCGGCGAAGGATGTAGGGGAGTTGATACGCGACGGATTACAACTTGCAAATAGTGATCCATTACTACTTAAGTTAGAGATACCTGAAGATTGGTGTGGAGAGCAGTCGGAATTGAGATTGCGCTTGAGTGTTCAACCAGACATAGCTGAAAAACCGCTAAAAGCAGATGACGGCTTTCTCTATTACCCGATATCACTACGCTTCTCGGGAACCAATAAACCACTTACAGGTGAGCCTTCGGTCAGAATTGGTCGAGCTAATTTAAAATGGACCGACATTAAGGCGGAGACTCTACATGCCTGATAAAAAGTATGATCGGCTACCTCATGCGGGTGACTTTGAAAGAGAGTCAGGCACCGAGGTAGTGTACTTATCACCAAAACCGGTACCCACGGGTATGCCTGCTTATAGCGCACGTCAATTACATCGCAACGCCAATAGAACTTTTCTGGATTTCGCTATCGGCCAAGGTAATTTTGAGTTTATGGTGCGAACCGGCATCGGCTCAATAATGCTAATCGTGACATTATTATTCTTTTTCTCGGGATTTGCGTCTTGGATTAGAAGATATGAAGAACCTTTCCTTTATGCTTGGTTGAAATTTTTCTTCAACCCCGTGCTGTGGTCGATTATCGGAGCAATCTCTCTAACATACATTTATTTTTTCTTTCAGGCAGCTCGCCAAGTATCTATTCACCCACCCATCCGTTTCAATCGAGAGCGTCGCGAAGTTGTATTTATTCTAAAAAAAGGCGACAAACCGCGCTTTGTACCTTGGGAGGATGTCATTGTTTGCGTATCTGTTGGAAAGCTCATTACTCAATATTCAGTCATGCCTGAATTTAAACTACTGATTGGTTTAAGAGATGCCAACACAGGTGATGTGCTGTGGTCTGTGATCCCCAGTAGCAACTTGAGTCTTGCCGTTTCTGAGTGGGAGGCAATTCGTGTCTACATGGAGGAAGGAATGGTTTCCTTACCACCAGATCAATCAGATGAGCTTGAGGAAGGTACTGTCGATTTTTTCCATCTATGCCGTCGCAGCTACCGTGCGGATCACTCCTTCGTACGTTACGCCTGGGGCTTTTTGACGATCCAGTTTTTCAGCGGTTGGACGTTGCCCTGCCACATCTCTGGCTGGGTAAACAATCGGCCTAAAGCAGGGTTCCCAAAAGAAGTCCTCGACTGGTCAAAACCTCTACCCGCCGACCAACATGCTATGCCGAGTGAAGAACTGCTCAAAGAAAGCGCCGAGATCCGGAAGGCCTTCACCAAAGGTCAGAATCTGTTGGATTACTTTAAGGTGAAATTTGCCGAACCGAACCAAGAGACTGAGGCCACCACCTGATGAGCCGTTTTGTTGAAGCATAATTACGATCGACTACCTCATGCCGGAGACTTTGAGAAAGAGTCCGGCACTGAGGTTGTCTATATATCGCCAAAACCACTCCCCACAGGTATACCTGCATTCAGTAGGCGCCAATTGCATCGTGACGCCAATGACGTTTATCTCGACTTCGCCCTCACTCGAGGAGCCTTCGCATTCATGGCAAGAGGAGCCATTGGCTCGGTAGCTTGCATGCTGGTCTTCTTTTTCTGTGCCTCTATTCTTGGCGCGTGGCTACGCACCCATCACCAACCTTTTTTGATTGGTTTCAGTAATCTTTTCATGAGCTCAGTGGTCTGGGGGTTTCTTGGTTTTCTAACCATCATGTACCTCTGCATTTTTTACTACGCAGCGCGCCAAGTCAGCGCTCACCCTCCAGTTCGTTTCAATCGCCAGCGTCGGGAAGTCGTGTATGTACCGTACAGAGGTGCGAAACCTCGGTATGTCGCTTGGGAAAGTGTGATCGCATGCGTCTCTGCAGGCAGGCTTATCACTCAATACGCTGTCATGCCCGAATTCAAACTGATGATGGGATTACGCGATGCCAGCAGCGGGGATGTACTTTGGGTCACTGTGCCCAGCGGGGGCCTGAATGAGGCTGTCTCCGAATGGGAAGCCATACGCGCCTACATGGAAGAAGGCCCTTCAGCACTCCCAACGCCTCAACCTGAGGAGTTTGAAGAGGGTACTGTCGCTTACTTCCACATGTGCCGTAAGGGATATCGCTCAGATCACTCCTTTTTTCGTTACGTCCTTGGCTTCTTGATAATTCAATTCTTCAGCGGTTGGACGTTACCGTGCTACATCTCCGGCTGGGTCAATAACCGCACTAAGGCTGGCTTTCCCAAAGAAGTCCAAGACTGGTCAAAACCTCTTCCCGCCGACCAACATGCCATGCCTAGTGAAGAACTGCGTAAGGAAAGCGCCGAAATCAGGAAGGCCTTAGCCAAAGGCAAGAACCTGCTGGATTATTTCAAGCTGAAATTTGCCGAACCGGATAAAGAGCCTGCAGTGAACGCGTCCTAGGCCGAACCCACTTTATGGTTATCCAGCATGACACCTACCTCTGTGCAGTACGACGAGTTCGATATACAACAGCAGCGCCCTATCGTTGGTGAAACTCGTCGTTTTGCCACTGGAGAGGCTCTATTTTTGTCGCCACTGCCGGTGCCCACCGGGCAAATCCCCATGGATTTTGGCGGAAGCTTTGTTGAGGTGAATGACACATTCCTTGACGTAGGTAGTAGTAATTTCGGCAAGGCTTTTCAAGCTAGGGCAATGATTGGGCTCGGTATGATGTTCATTTTTTCATGCCTGATTATTCTGCCTTTGCTTGCAGGATCTACTACCTGGGGAAACCCATTTTCCGAGTCCTTTTGGGACAGAGCAGCAGGCATGCTCAATTTCGGTGTGACCTTTAGTATTTGGGGAGGAGGAATAGCTGCGCTCCTGGGTACTTACGTTATCTTGAGCACTACCAGAGCGAAGTCGCGCACCCGTCCTATTCGATTCAACCGCCAACGTCGTGAAGTCTGTTTCTTCCCCGAAGGTTCTGACGTCCCCGTCATTCAACCATGGGAAGAGACAGTATCTTGGCTTTCAATCAGTACAGGTGTTACTGGAGTAGGAGTAACAAGCGCCTATACCTTTGGTATGACGTTCGACGATTCCAAAGCTGACGTAGTGCATTTTGTGAGACAAGGCGTGATGACTCCTGCTCATGGCTTGGGTAAGTGGGAAGCCATACGTGTCTATACCGACTGAGCAGTGGGCCAAGCCGAGCGCTGCTCTGAAAGAGCAAAGCATGAAGATCGAAAAAGCCTTTGCTCAAGGACAGGATTTCAGTGCGTACTTTAACGCCAACCTAAACGAAACCAAGGCAGAAGAATCAACAAATGATTGAATGGAACTGATCAGCCGTGTCCACGATGCGTGAATACAGTCGACTACCCCGTGCGGGAGACTTTGAAAACGGATCCGGCGTAGAGACTGTTTACCTATCACCCACCCCAGTCCCTACAGGTATGCCGCCATTCAGTGCCCGCCAATTACATAAAGATACCAACGACGTTTATCTAGACTTCGCTGTCGGGCGTGCAAATTTCGAGTTCATGGCTCGTGCAGGCATCGGCTCGGTAATGTTCATCACCCTCTTCTTCCTTTTTGTATCCGGTTTTGGTTCGTGGCTGAGAAGAGACGTGCAGCCTTTTTGGACTAGTTGGATAGATTTTTTTACAAACGCCTTCGTCCAAGGATTCATCTGGTGTCTTACCACCGTTTACGTTTGTATTTTTTGTTATGCCGTCCGTCAGATCACTATTCACCCTCCTATCCGCTTTAACCGACAACGCCGTGAGGTTGTGTTCGTACCTAAAAAAGGTGCCGCACCACGCTATATTCCTTGGGAGGAGGCAATCGCATGTGTATCCGCTGGCCGGCTCATTACTCAATATGCGGTGATGCCCGAATATAAGCTAATGATCGGTTTGCGTGATAGTGCCAGCGGCGATGTCTTGTGGTCCGTAGTGCCAAGCGGCAGTCTGAGTCTGGCCGTATCCGAATGGGAGGCGATCCGCGTGTACATGGAGGAGGGAAGTTTCGCGCTGCCATCTGATGAAACGGAAGAGTTTGAAGAAGGCAGCGTTCCCTTTTTCCACCTGTGTCGACGTAGCTACCGCACGGATCACTCACTTCTACGCTACGTCGGGGGCTTTCTGGTCATTCAATTTTTCAGCGGCTGGACTTTGCCGTGCTACATCTCTGGCTGGGTCAACAACCGCCCCAAAGCCGCCTTCCCTAAAGAAGTCCTAGAGTGGTCAAAACCTCTCCCCGTCGAGCAACACGTTATGCCAAGCGAAGCGTTGCTCGAGGAGAGCTCTGAAATCCGGAAGGCCTTTGCCAAAGGGCAAAACCTGCTGGATTACTTCAAGGTGAAATTTGCAGAACCAATTCAAGAACCCGAGTCCACCACCTGACGAGTCCTGTCCCTTGAAGAATAAATACGATCGGTTGCCTAAGGCAGGCGATATCGAGAGAGAACCGGGTACTGAGACAGTCTATTTATCACCAAAGCCGGTACCTACCGGGGTGCTGCCTTTCAGTGCGCGCCAGCTGCACCGCTATGCCAATGAAGTTTTCTTAGACTTTGCCATTTCTCGAGGAAGTTTTGAGTTTATGGCCCGAGCAGGAATTGGGGCGGTGATGTTCCTGTTGATTTTTCTTTTTTTTACAACGGGGTTTGGCTCTTGGCTAAGGAAAGATGTAGAGCCGTTTTGGAGCAGTTGGCTGGATTTCTTTACAAGCATTGCGGTTTGGGGCTTTGTGGGAGCGCTTGGCACTCTTTACCTTTGCGTATTCTTCTTTGCAATTCGCCAACCCAGCAATCAACCTCCCATACGCTTCAATCGCCAACGTCGGGAAGTTGTTTTTGTTCCCAAGAAAGGAATGTCCCCTCGTTATGTGCCGTGGGAAGAAGTTATCGCGAGCGTTTCAGTTAGCAAGCTGATCATTCAATATGCTGTAATCCCCGAGTTTAAACTAATGATCGGACTTCGCGACAAAAATGGCGATGTGCTTTGGGTCAGTGTTCCAAGTGGAAATTTGAACCAAGCCATAGCTGAGTGGGAGGCCATACGTGTCTATATGGAGGAAGGGCCTCAAGCGTTACCCATGGGGCAATCAGATGAATTCGAAGCAGGCTCAGTCGCGTATTTCCATATGTGTAGACAAGGATACCGTTCTCATCATTCATTCCTACGGTATATCTGGGGATTTTTGATCATTCAGTTTTTCAGTGGCTGGACGATACCTTGTTACATCGCAGCCTGGATCAATAACCGCCCCAAAGCCGCGTTCACTAAAGAAGTACTGGAATGGTCAAGACCTCTCCCCCTCGAGCAACACGCTATGCCGAGCGAAGCGTTGCTCAAGGAGAGCGCCGTAATCCGGAAGGCCTTCGCCAAAGGCCAGAACCTGCTGGATTACTTCAAGGTGAAATTTGCCGAACCGGATAAAGAGCCTGCAGTGGACGCGTCCTAGGCCTAACACATTTCATGGTTATCCTGCATGACACCCAAATCTACGCAGTACGACGAGCTCGATATTCAAAAGCAGCGCCCTGTCGCTGGGGAAACTCGTCGTTTTCCCACAGGCGAAGCATTGTTCCTCTCTCCATTGCCGGTTCCTACCGGACAGATTCCAATGGATCTAGGGGGTAGCTTCATCGAGGTCAATGATTCCTATCTCGATGTAGGTTGCAGTAACTTTGGCAAGGCATTTCAGGCAAGAGCGATGATCGGCCTTTGTATGGGTTTTATAATTGCCTGTCTATTAGTTTTACCGACGATCATGGGCTTTTCGACCTTCAACAATCCATTTGGGCGTGATTTCTCTTGGTATTTCAGCGCGTTCTTTGAGTCGGGTTTATATATTTCAGGATGGGGAGGAACAGCGTTCGCAGCCCTTGGTTTGTACGTCGTTATAAGCACGACAAGAAAAAAATCTCAAACCCGTCCTATACGCTTCAACAGGCAACGCCGTGAGGTCTGTTTTTTCGCGGACGGGTCTGATGAGCCTGTGATTCAGCCATGGGAAGGGATGGTGTCCTGGCTCTCGGTCAGCACTGGTGTTACCGGTGTAGGCGTCATGAGCACTTATACATTCGGCATGGCTTTCAACGACCTGAAAGCCGATACCGTGCACTTTATAAACCAAGGTGTAATGACCCCAACTCATGGCTTGGGTAAGTGGGAAGCAATCCGCGTCTACATGGAAAAGGGACCGCAATACTGCCCAGATAAAGCACCTTACGAGGGTCGCCATACTTTCGATCAAGAGCAGGCAGATATGCTAGAGGAGTACCAACACAACGAGCGTTCCGCTTTCGGGGTTGGCTGGTGGTATGTGTCCCACGTAATAACCTGGTGGCGTTTTCCGTACTGGGTAGCAGAATGGGACCATCGTTTCAGCATGAAAGCCTTGCCCGATTCGATTGCAGACTGGTCAAAACCGCTGCCACCGGAACAATGGGCCAAACCGAGCGCCGCGTTGAAAGAGCAAAGTATCGAGATCGAGAAAGCCTTCGTTCAGGGACAAAGTTTCATTGAGTACTTCACCGTCAACTAACACCCATTAGCGGAACAGTCATGAATTCCCTCAAACTTTACTTGCTCACATTGACCTTGTTGCTGAGCGGCTGCAAAGAAGACTTCGCCACCTTGCACTTCCCGGACACGGTGCGCTCGGATCCTGCTTCCGGGCCTCAATACACCGATACCCTGGTCCATGAAAAATACAAAAAACTGATTTTCGACGCCGTTTCAGCGCGTGGTATTGATCCCGACGCGGTGGTGCTGGAGCGAGTTAAAGATCAAGACAAGTTGATCCTGCTCCGCTTGGCCGATAGTTCGCTCAGCGACGATGAACGCAACACGCTACGCGCGGTATTTGATGAGGTCATCCAGGCTCGCAAGGCCAGTTCGCGAAAACTAAGTCTCGATCTCGCCGAGGAAAAGGGTGACGCACCTGAGCGGGAGCAGGCCAGAACCATTGATTTCATTCTCGATATACAACCGAAAATAGAGCTCACCAGCAAGTTGGCAAGCATTTGGGGCGATGGCTTTCAAAAGATGGCGAGCGCTTTCAAATATGGCATTGGGGACGAAGTTAAATGCCAGTTGTCCGCCAATCTTTTACCCAACCCTGCCTTACGAATCACGGCTTATGAACCGAATTTGAAGACCCGTGAAAACGCGTTCGTGACGCTACTGACCACCAACGAACGCCCCGCCAAGGTGAGCGCTCACTGGCGCTTTCAAGATCCAGCGCTGATGAACGCGATTCACAGCGGACTGGTCAACGTTTCACCCTCGACGTCTATTACCACTCCCGATAATCGCAGAACGTGGATGGTGGTCGACCAGATAGCACTTGAATTTGGCTCTATCGGACAACAGACGATACATCCGGGCCAACTTGGTCGCACAGACCAAAGCGGGATGGAGGCATTATGTGCCAAGAAAGGCGAAGCGCTTGGACGACCGTTTTCATTCTATTTAGGGGACAGCCTGGATCGTTTGAGCCATGTCGAATACTTATGATCTGCGCAGATCTCAAGCCGATGCCTCTATAACAATGGCGCGTTTCTGCACGGCTTTGCGCTAAATAAAAAACGGGCGATCCAATGATCGCCCGTTTTATGCATTTCAAGTCAGCAGACTTTCCTCAACCTCATACTTAACCACCACCCGATTTTTATAAAGCTGCTCACTCTTCAACACCTGACTCTCCTGCCCCTTGCTCCTGACCTCCCGCCATATCTCGTTCTCGCGAAAAACCCGGCCACCGTCTCGCACAAACCGATGCCCAAGTTGATAAACGTGATACCGAAACTCTCTCACCTGATCGCATAACAACTCCCCTTCCAACTGTTGCTCGGCGACATTGAGCTTCAACTGAAAATGGCGATCGGTCGGGTTATGCAGCACCAGGTCAATGTAGTTGTAAAAGATCGCAGCCCCGGAGCCGAATGGCAGTACCCGCCCTTCATCAGGAAAGGGATCGAAGCTGTGGTTCGACCGTTCAACCACGATCAGTGGCGAGTGAATCGCCATCCAGTGAATCAGGTTGCTCAGTTGGCAGATCCCGCCACCGATGCCGCTGCGTGCTTCACCAAATGACAGTTCCATGCCTTCGACATAACCGCGTTTGCGGGTGGGCCGACCCACGAGGCGGCAGAATGAAAAATACTCGCCAGGGCCGATGACGACGCCGTCCATCGAAGCGACAGCCAGTTTCAGGTTGATGACTTTGTTGTGTTGCAGGGCAAGATCGGAGTTGCCGAGTTTGCGGATCAGTTTGGAGGTGTGCTTGAGGTAGCGAAATGGCAATCGGGAGACGGTGTTCAGCGAAACAGCGTATTGCTTGCGAGAGAAACGCCAGGCCAATTGCCGGAACAGTCTTTTTTGCCACACTCGGAGCCAGTAGAGCGCCGGGTGGTAGAGGGAGAGTGGTTTCATCCGTGTCAGAACGGCGGCAGCCGTTTCTTCCTTGATCTGCAAAATGCCGCGCATCTTAACGTATTGCTGCAGGTGAACCGCACTTCGAGAAGGTGTTCGCCCAGTGTAATGGCCTGGCAATCCATGCACCGGTAAAGAGCCCTGACACTGGGCGAACGGGAAGTATTTTAATTGAAGTTTTCGAATATGTCCGCGTATATGAACATGAAATTTATCGAAACAACTTTGATTAAATGTCGGCCCAAATACTATTTTACAGACCGCCAAAACTCACCAGTTAGACCATTAAAACTGATTGTTCTTATACAAAAAGTTGTACAAGAACAATCAATGTATAGAGTTAATACTCAACTTCAGTGCTTGCTGGTCACTGTCAATATGTCGGTATAGGTCACAACGACACTCTGTCCAACTTTCAGATCTTTCAATTTCGCTTGAACTTCGGGTCTTACGACGTCAACGGTCTTCGACTGGCCGGCGGGGTTTTCGAAGGTTACCTGGTTTTTCTTCACGTCGATTTTGGTGATTTTCAGTTGGACCTGCACCTGACGGTAGGCTTCGCCGCCCGGGTTATCGCTGCCGGGAGCTGCGCGGACTTCGCCAGCGCGTTCGACGCTGCCTGGCAGGCCTTTGTCGACATCGGTGTCGAGGTAGGCGGCGACAGCGCTGGTAACCTTGACATCGACTTGGTCGCCGACTTTCAAGTTGCCGAGGTTTTTGGCCTTGTCGGTCAATTGCACATGGACCTGACGACCTTCCGGCCCCTCCAGGACGACCTGGTGATTGGCAGCATCGACCGAGACAACTTTGGTGGTGATCTGATCCGCCTCCACAACGGCAGACAGCGGGATGTCCGCAGCCATGGCGCTAAGGCTGGCGGCAGACAGCAGCGTTGCGAGGGTGATGGCTTTGGTCAGTGCGTGAAGTTTCATAAGCGTACATTCCCTGTGAATTGGAGGCAGCAACGAGCGCTGAACCACCGTCCAGCGCCCTCTGCGCAGATGAGCATAGACGCTGATCAGGGAGTTTTCGCAGTTTCTTGTGCGGTGGATTCACCGCTGTCTGTGCCCTTGCCGCTTTCCTTGCGTCGGGTCGGGTCGGTCGGGCGCAGGGCGTCGTTGTCGCGCTCGACTTCCCCGGGTGGCCGCGGTTCGTCAGGGTGCTCAGTGGGGGTCGTTGGTTTCATGTGGGTTCTCCTCAGGCTTCGGGATCGTCAACCTCCTGGGCGACGTTAACGGCAGGCGAATCTTTATGGGATTGATCGGCCTTGGCCTTCAAGGCTTGCCACTGTTCCAGGTCAATGGCGCCCTGCCCCAGCAAGTCGTCGGCCACTCGTAGCAGTTCGGTGTAATGGGCGTCGGGGGATTGTTGCCAGTAGGCCTTGTCTTCAAACAGGCGCTGCCACGAATCAAGGTCAGGCGGTTTTAGGTCTTCACTCATGGCGGTCTCCGGTGAACGGGCTTCTAGAATTAGGAGGCCATCGCTCTGCCGAGAGTTCCGACTTAATACCCGGTCATTTCCAGATAACCCTGCCCACTATGGCTGCCGCTCAATTGCACTGGCCCTTCCCAATAGGGAATGCGCAAAGCCATCCACGCATTGGGGTTGAGCGCGCTGATCGTGATGTCGAGGTGTTTGTCGGGGATTTTGATCGACCAGCGCACCGGCATCGAACGTCCGGCGACTTTGGCGGTGTCTTGCGGTGTGAGGCTGATGTCGGCTGCGTGCAGTAACTGCGTCTGGCCTTGAGCGTCGATCCAGGTGCCGGTGAGGTATGGCGCGCCGTCCTTCTGCCGCATGCGGTAGAGCATCACCTGTTCGCCACTGTCCAGGTGCAGGGAAAACCAGTCCCAGCCCGTCTGGTTGGCGGTCAGGGGCTGGCTGCTCCATTCCCGGTCGAGCCAGGCCGGGCCGTTGACTTGATACGTTTTGCCGTCGATTTCCAGCGTGCCGCTGGCCTGGAAAAACGGCTGACTGTAGTAGTACGACGCCTGCCCTTGTTCGGACTTCTGACTGAAGCCTTTGTCGCCCTGAAGCACCAAGGGACGTGTGGAGGTCAGCCGCAGTTGATAGCCAAACTCCTTGTCCCGGGCGCTGAGTTGAAGATCCGCCATGGGGTCGGAACCCTGACTGCTGAAACGCCAATCATCGATCCACGCGTTGAACGGCGTGAGGCTCACACCAGCCTGGCCAACGCCACCACGGGCGTAACGCTCGGCGGCGTGATGCACTGTCGCCGATGTCACCGCCGCGTGGCCAAGCCAGATAATTTGATTACCCCAGCCCGCTACTTCGGGCGTCGCTTTCAAGGCGCTGCGAAACAATGTCCATTGCGCGCCGAACTCGCGCCCCTGATCGTCCTTGAGGTTGGCGGTGACGTACCACCATTCGATGCGAAAACCGTCATGAGGACCGTGATCCGCCGGAAAGCTGAACACCCGATCGGGCACCACCGGGGTAAACGCGGCGGCCTGATGACCCAGCCCCGCGAAGCCTTTCTCAACAGGCGCCGAGTTATCGCACCCGCTCAATAACGCCAACAGCAACACACCGACCTTAATCTTCATGAGCAAACGTCCTCAGCAGATCCGCCGGTTGCGTGCGGTACAGCGAGTACAGCGGCCACGCCGACGCCAACAAAGTCGCCAACAGCGCCAGCCCCATCAACTGCAACAGCTGCAGCGGAAACACCCGCAGCGGCAAGCGCCAGCCGAAGGCCTGGACGTTGATCACCGTGTCCAGGCACCACGCCAACGCGATCCCCAACGGCAACGCCAGCACCAGGGTCAGCACCGCCAACAACCAGGTCTGCCCGAGATTGAGCAGCATCAATTGCCGACGAGTCACGCCGAGCGCCCACAGAGGGGCGAGTTGCCCGAGGCGGCTCTGACTTTGGGTCAACAGGCTGATGAACAGCGCCACGCCCGCCACACAGAGGGTCAGGCTGTTGAGTGCGGCGGTCGCGGCAAAGGTGCGTTCGAAGACTTGCGTGGACCACCCCTTGAGCCGGGCCTGGTCGACGATGCGGCTGTCCTCCAGCACGAAGCGGGTTTGCAGCGCGGTCTGGAAGGCAGGGATCAACGTCGGGTCGATGCGCAGGTTGAAACGGCTAGGTGTCAGCTGCGGCCAGCCGCGCAGCAGATGGTTGACGTTGACCAGAATGTGGCCCTTGGGATTGCCGTAGTCGGCGTAGATGCCGACGATCCGTGGCGACCATGTGCCGTTGGGTGTGGGAATCGTCAAGTGATCGCCAAGGCGCACCTTCAGCCGACGGGCCAGTTGTTCGCTGAGCATCAGTGCGTCGTCCTTGGCCAATCGGTCCCACGGGTTGTCACCCAAGGCTTCCAATAGCGGCCAATGCTGGCGATACGTCGGGTGATCGATCACGCCGAAGACTTCCGCCGGCCATCCTTGCAACTGGATCGACACTTGCCAGTTGGGCAGCACCGCCGTGAGTCCGGGTTGCTGCTTGAGCCAGGTTTGCAGCTCTCTGGCCTGGGCCGGATTTCGCGGATTAACGTACAGTTCGGCGGTCAGGCGTTGTTCGAGCCAATCGCTGAAGGTCTGACGAAAACCGGCCGTCATGCTGCCCGCTCCAATGTTCGCCGCCAGTGCCAACAACAGCGCCATCAGCGCCAGGCTCAGGGCCGGCAGTTGCTGACGGCAGTCGGCGAGAAACCATTGGCCGAGCACCGAGCGACTGCGATGCAGCACCCGGTTCAACACCCAGTTGAGCACCACCGGCAACGCCAGTGCCGCGCCGATTAACAGTGCCGCCATCAGCACGAAGCCACTGCTCAGGCTGTCGCCAAAGATCAACGCCAGCAGTGCGATCACCGCAGCGATCACGGCAACCCAACCCTGACGCCGCAACCAGCGCGCGTGAGCCTGATGCCAGGCTTGCGGGTCGGCCAGGGCCAGCAAAGGCAGGCGCGCGGCCCGCAACAAACTGTTGGCCCCCGCCAACAACGCGCCCAATAGACTCAGGCCGACGCCGCTGAGCCACCACCACGGACTGAGGCTCAACTGCCCCACCACTTCGGCGCCGTACAACCCGCGCAGACTCGCGGCGACATCCGGCAACAGCAAGCTGGCCAGCAGGTAGCCGCTGGCGACTCCGACCAGTCCGCCGATCAACGCCAGACCGCCCAGTTCAACCGCCAGACAGGCAATCAACATCCGTGCACTGACACCGCAGGCGCGCAGGGTTCTGAGCAAGCCACGGCGTTGTTCCAGCGCCAGCCCGATCGCGGCGTGGACGATGAACAGGCCGACCACAAATGACAGAAAACCCAGCGCATCGAGGTTCAGGTGAAAGCTTTCGGTCAGGCGCGACAAATTGTTCTCTTCGCCGCTGGTCTTGAGCTGCAGTTGACCCTTGAATTGATCAGGCAGGTGCGCGGTGAAATCCTTCGGCAGCAGCAAGCGTGACAGCTGATCCGGAAGGCCGAGAATCTGCTGGGCGAAGCCGATGTCCACCAACAACACACCGGGGGCCATATCGGGTTGGGCATGCAGCGGCGGCAATGCCTGACCACTCACACTCACCGGGCGTTCGCCCTCGCGCAGACCCAGTGCCTGCATCGTCTGCGGCGAAATCCAGGTACTGCCCGGCGGACTGAAAAACTCGACAATCTGCTCAATCGGCAACGCCTGCCCGGCCACAGAGGAACCGGCGGGCAGCGACACCGGCTCGATCCCCATCAACTGCAAGCGCTGGTCGTCATGACCCTTGAGCGTCACCCGACCTTGCAGGACCGGCGACACCGGCCAACCCAAACGGCGCAGGTCGACAAACACGTGTTGGGAGAAGGTTGCGCCATTGGGTGAACTGAGGCTGGCCTGGGGTTCGCCGCCGATCAACTGACTGGCCCGGGCATAGCTTTCGCGCGCCTGGCTGTTCAGCGCCTGCACGCCGGTCAGCAAGCTGGTGGCGAGCCAGAGCCCGGTCAGCACACTGAAAAACTGCACCGGATGCTGTCGCCAATGACTGAGCAGCGCCCGCAGCGTCTCGCGAAAGACCCGCACCTCAGCGCTCGTCCGCGCCAGCCAGACGACCACCGTGGAGCACCACTTTTTCGGCCAGCCGCGCGGCAACTCGAGGGCTGTGGGTGACCATCAACAAGGTGGTGGGGCTGTCGTCGAGCAACTCCAGCAACAACTTCAAGACCTCATCGCTGGTGGCTTCATCGAGGCTGCCGGTGGGTTCGTCGGCCAGCAGCAGTTTTGGCTGTGAGGCCAGGGCACGGCCCAGCGCGACCCGTTGCTGCTGGCCGCCGGACAGTTGTTCCGGATAACGCTGCAACAAATCACCCAGGCCCAGACGTTGCACCAGGTGCGCCTGCCAGCGCGGATCATGGCGCCCCGCCAGTCGCGCCTGAAATGCCAGATTGTCCTCCACGCGCAAACTGCCGATCAGGTTGAACTGCTGAAACACCAAGCCGATTTCGGTCCGCCGCCAGTTCGCCAGTTGCCCTTCGCTCATCTGCTCCAGCCGATGTTCGCCGCTGCGAATGCTGCCGCGATCGACCTTGTCCAGCCCGGCAATCAGGTGCAGCAAGGTGCTCTTGCCACTGCCCGACTCCCCCATCAACGCCAGGCTGCTGCCGGGTTTCAATGTCAGGTCGACACCTTGCAGAACCACTAAAGGACCCTGGGGAGTGGCGTAGCTTTTGAAGACGCCTTGGACCGAAAGCATGGGGAAAACCGTTCGATGTGCGTGGAGCAAGGATAGCGGACGGCAGCGGCACCGCGTTATCGTTCATCGTCGGAACGCCGCCCGGAGCAAGCTCGCTCCCACAGTAGATTTTCGTCGTACACACAATCTGTGTCTCATGGAGATCAAATGTGGGAGCGAGCCTGCTCGCGATGCAGGCGACGCGGCTTTAGGTCTTCACTGCCACCCACGTAAAACACAACGGCAACTGCGCCGTTTGCTGCTCGTACCGATCATAGAGTTCCTCGCGGTTGGAATGCGGGTACTCCTTGAAGTGGCTGATCTGCAATCCGGCGTCGATGGCGCCGGTGAAGATTGCGCCCAGGGTGTGGACGAACCAGTAGGACGAAGCCGCCTGCTGGTCGACTTTGCCTTCGTAGACGATCGGTTGGTCCTGCACGAAAGGTTCGCTGCGAAAGTACGAGCTGTCCGGTCGATACGGATCGGCTGACTCGGGGTCGAACATTTCGAGGAAGGGATGGGTTTCGTACACCACCAGGCTGCCACCGGGCTTGAGGGTTTGCGCGACATGGCGGAAGAATTCGCCGATGTCCGGCATCCAGTTCAACACACCGATGGTGATCAGGGCCACGTCGAAGCGGCCATGAAGTTCAGTCGGCAGGTGATGGATGTCTGCCTCGATGAACTCAGGCGCATGAGGCGAGCGTGATGCCAGTTCCCGCGCCTGATCGAGGAAGGCCTCGGACTGGTCGACACCCACGACGCTGCGGGCACCCAGTGCAAACATCGACAGGCTTTCGCGGCCGTTGTTGCAGCCCAGTTGCACCACGTCTTTGCCGTCGACACCCACTTGTTCCAGCAAACCTCGGAGGGTGTCGTCCATGCAGCAAAAATCCCTACAACCAACCGCCGTCAAACGGGCCTGCCATTCGGGGGTGTCTTTGTGGTGTCGGGCGGAGTCATTCCAGGCATCGCGGTTGCTGGCGATGGCTTTTTCTTTTGTCGGCATTTCCATTGCGCGCTCCAGACTGGGGTCTTGATTGACCGGCACGAGTCTAGATCAGCGTTTTGAAAACTCCCATGTAGTCTTTGTTCAAATCTTGTAATCCGGGCATCGCGAACGCGTTCCCCGTACGGCAGCTATAGTTAATGGCCTTGGGGAAATGCGGAAAAAACCGTTTTCACAGGTGCTGCCATGAAAAAAACCGATCCAAGGCTACTGTTCGCCCTCTGCCTGATCACCACAACTGGCGCTCACGCAGACGACAGCCTGACACCCACTAGCGATTACAGCAGTGAGTTCAACTATTACGGAGCCGACCAACCCTTCGCTCACCCCGTGCCACCGTCACTGAGCACGGTGCCGCCAGGGTCGTACATCCCGACAGCGCCTCAGGACTTCATCCCCATTTCGAGCCAGCATGAATTCTACGACTCAAGATTGCCGACGGTAGCGGATGCCACGGTTCGAGTGTTCATCCGCTCCTACGATCAGCAACGCGGTGTCTACGTGAACGAAGAGGTCCTCGACCCTACGTGCCTGCTCGCGTGCCTCAGCCGTCAGGCGCCAGTGATGCAATAAGGCCTACCACTGGCGTTTTTCCGGGCGCGCGAGACCGAGTTTTTCGATCCGGTAACGCAGCATGTCGCGGCTCAGGCCCAACAGCCGTGCGGACTTGGTGACGTTCCAGTCGGTCTTGTCGAGCATCTTGCGCACCATGTCGCGCTCCACTTCCGGCAGGTTCATGGATTCGGTGCCGTTGTAGACCGGACGCGGCTCGAAGTGTTGCGGCTCTTGCTGGAACAACAGCGGCTCATCCACCAGGCTCAGGCACACGTTCAATTGATGGGCGGCGATGGTGTCGCTCTGGGCCAGCAACACGGTTTGCTCAAGCATGTTGCGCAACTCGCGCACGTTGCCCGGCCAGCTGTAGCTGAGCAGCAATTCTTCAGCCTGATCGCTGAAATACAGGTTCGGTTTGCCATAGCGTTTGCCGTGGATCGCCAGGAAGTGTCGAGCCAGCAGCAGGATGTCCGCGCCACGGGCATACAGGCGCGGCACCTTGATCGAGATGATCCGCAAACGGAAGAACAGATCGCGGCGGAACTTGCCCTGCTGGACCATTTGTTCAAGGTTGCAGTTGGTGGCGCTGATCACCCGCAAATCGACTTTGCGCTCCTTCACCGAGCCGACCCGGCGGATCGTCCGGTCCTCCAGCAGCTTCAGCAGCTTGGCTTGCAGCAACAGGTCCATCTCGCCGACTTCATCGAGAAACAAGGTCCCGCCATCGGCCGCTTCCACCAACCCGACGCGGCGGTCCTTGGCGTCGGTGAAGGCGCCTTTCTCGTGGCCGAACAGCTCCGACTCCACCAGGTTGGAAGGAATCGAGGCGCAGTTGAATTCAATGAACGGACCTTTGCTGCGCGGGCCGTCGAAGTGCAACGCACGGGCCACCAGTTCCTTGCCGGTGCCGGTCTCGCCTTCCACCAACACCGGTGGCAGATCGGTATTGGCCATGCGCCGCTCGGCGTCGATTAACTGGCCAATGGTGCTTTTCAGGTACTGCATCGGTGCCGATTCGCCGATCAATGCCTGCACCCCTGACTTCTGCGCTTCACGCTCCTGATAGAACGATAGTGTGCGTTCCATTCGGTCGGTGGCCAGGGCCTTGTCCAGCAGCAGCTTGAGCTCCGGCAGCGCCACCGGTTTGGTGACGTAATGGAAAGCGCCCTCTTTCATCGCCACCACGGCGTCTTCGACGTTACCGTAGCCGGTCATCATGATCACTTTCAGATCCGGCGCGCTGATGCGCAGCTTCTGGATCAGGTCGTGACCGCTCATGCCCGGCAGCGAGTTATCGGTCAGCACCACGTCCGGGACGAAAGTGCCCAATTGCTCTAGCGCGTCCTCAGCCGAGTGGCAGACCGTCACCTCGAAGTCCTTGCGCTCCAGGTAGGTCTGAATATTCTCGGCGAGAAGTTCATCATCCTCGACCAGCAGAATGCTGTGCTCCATATTCCCCTCCCGTTGCCACTTTAAAATTGAGACAGACGCGGGTTCCTTCCTGCTCTCGGCTGGTCAATTCGACCGAGCCTTCGAAACGCTCCATTATTCTTTTGACCAGGGCCAGGCCCACGCCCAACCCTCCTTGTTTGGTGGTGAAAAACGGCTTGAAGGCCATTTGTTCCTGCTGTGTGGTCATGCCCTTGCCGGTATCGCTCAGGGTCATGCGCACGAGTCCGGGGTGCGGCGTTTCGATATCGATACTCAGCACGCCGCCCTTGGGCATGGCTTCCAGGGCATTGGCAAACAGGCTATTAAGAATTTGCGTGAGCAACACCTGTTGGCTGACGACCGGCGGACAACTCTGAGGGGGGAAACGCACGTCGATGCTGGAGCGTTTAATCAGCGCGTCAAACGCACTCAACGTGTCGTCGATGACCAGCACCAGGTCTACCGTTTCGTAGTCGTCGTTCATGGGTCGCAATGACACCAGCAACTCCCGAACCCAGCGCGACATGCGGTCGACCTGGCTGATGATGTCGCCGATGTTCTTCTGCGCGTTCTGACTGGCGATTTCCTGAGCCAGTTCGGCACTGGAACGAATGTTGGCCAACGGATTGCGCAAGCTGTGGGCCACCGCCGAGGACATTTCCCCCAGCGCGACAAAGGTCTCGTTGCTGATCAGTTGTTTCTGCTGGCTCTGCAACAGCACTGCCGCACGCCGCACAATCCAGAACAGCCCGAGGTAGATGGCCAAGCCGCCGAGCAGGGTTGCCAGCCAGATCGACTTGAAGCCGCGCTGGATGCGTTCCACCAGGTCCACGGGTTCCTTGTAGATCTCCACCATGGCGATCACTTTGCTCTTGTCGGCATTGAACATCGGGATGTAGTTCTCGATGAACAGGTGTTCAGGCTCACGCAGCAGCCTCTGCTCGGGGCGCTCCTCATCGACTTCGTGGTAGCTGGTGGACACCGGTTCCTTCATTTCGAACGATTCGTCCAGCTCTTCGTCATCTTCGATGCGCACGCCGATCAGCTCCGGGTTGGTCGACCAGACCACGGTGCGATCCAGGGCATACACCGTGGCCAACAGAATGTCCGGCAGATGCTCTACATGATCGAGAAACTCGGTGCGCGAAGCCGCGCGGGAGGCTGGGTTCACGTCGGGATAGGCGTTGTCCTGACGCGGGTCGAGCATTTCGCCCATGGTTCTGTTCGTGGTAATCGAAGCATGGCGAATTTCGGCATCACCAATGGCCTGGATGAACTGCGCGGTCAGCATCGAATCGCGCTCGATACTCTCCTCGACCACGAAGCGCGTGGAAATGTAGCCCAACCCTAGCGCCACGACGGCGATGATGAAAAAGCTGCCCAAGGAAAACCAGCGCAGCAGATTGAACTGTCCTCGCCAGCCCTTGCTTTCTGCTGCCGACATAGCCGGCGCAGGTATTTTTTGTTGTCCTGGTATCTGCATAGGACCTTCCCGGATGCCTTGCATCAAGCCTTTTCAGCCGTGTTTCGGATCAGTGTAGGTGGCATTGATCGAGACTGACGGCCCCACTGATAGTATTTAGCCGCTATTGCGTTTGCGCCGCCTGTAGCGGTTGCTGACGATCGGTTTCTTCCTGCAAAAAACCCACGATGGACTGCGCCGCGTTCTCATCCAGGCGCAGGTTGGGCATGGGAATTTTGTCGAAACGCTCAAACAGCTCCAGCGCGATCGGGTCTTTTTCCGCCAGCATGCGGTCCGGCTCGCGAATCCAGCGATTAAGCCAGGCCGGATCACGCAGGCGAGTGACGCCGATCAGGTCCGGGCCGATGCTGCGCATGCCGATGCCCTGCCCGTCCATCGGACCGAGGCTGTGGCACGACGCACAACGGGTGCGAAACAGTTCTTCGCCGTTGCTCGGCGGGCGAATCTCGGGCGCATTCGCGTAGTTTTCTTCAACGCTGGGCTGCTTCCAGTTTTGCAGCGTGTTGGCCAACTGATCGGCCAGAATCCACGGATTTTCGAAAGGTGAAGCTTTCATCCAGCGGCCCGTGGTCTGGTTGCCGACAATCAGGCTCAGGTTGTGGTCCTTGCTGCGGCCGTTGTCGACGCCTTCGATAAACAGCCCGAGTTTTTTCCGCAGATCGGTGACGTCGGCAAATTCCCCGGTGAGAAACTTCCAGCCCGGCCCGACCTTGAAGCGTTGTGCGTAGGCCTTGAGCACATCGGGTGTATCACTTAAGGGGTCGATGCTGATGGAGTAGAAAAAAATGTCCTGGCCGACCCGGTCCCCCAGCAAATTCTGCACCTGACGCAGGCGCGCGGTTTCCAGCGGGCAGGAGTCGCTGCACGAAGTGAATATGAAATTGATCACCACCACCTTGTCCTTGATCAAATCATCGAAGAAACGCACCTGCCGACCGTCCTGATCGGTCAGCAAGGTGTTGGGGAAGTAATCACCGCCCCAGGGCGTCGCCGACTCCGTCGGCGACGCTGACACCGACGGAGCAGCGTCATGTGCCACCAGCACCCAACTGGCCAGCAGGCAGGTGATCAATACCAAAATCAGGTGCATGCCCAGGGCGCGGGAGCGCGGCGTATGCATTTTCATGTCGGCTCCCTCGCGGCTCATGGTTTGACCACCACTTTGGGGCCGGAGCCGTCGCCAGTGCGGAAGGTTGGCAGCGCGGCGGAGTTCACGTAACGCACACCATCCCAACTTGGCAGCGGTGTCGGCATCAGCTGGAATTGCCCGGGTTTCTCAATGTCCCAGCGCAGCAACATCGAGTTGTCCTCATGCTGAGTGTTGTGACAGTGCTCCATGTACGTCCCGGCGAACTCGCGGAAGCTGATCGCCATCTCTACGTTGTCCAGGCCGTCCTTTTCCGGGCCGATGCGGTACACGTCCTTGCGTGCCCATTTTTCCCATTCCGGTGGCGCCTTGCCGCCGCGGCTGAGGATGATCCCCTCCTCGAAGTGCACATGCACCGGGTGGCTCCAGCCCTCGCCGCCGAGCTTGATGTTCCAGACTTCCAGGGTGCCGAAACCGACGACACCGGCATCGGTGGGGCCACTGGCCAGTTGGGTCGCGGTGTTTAAGCGACGTGGGTCCATGCTGAAGCCGAACCCGCCATCGGTCTTGACCGTCCACGGTGCTTCATCGGTGCCATCGGAACGGCCGAAGGTGAAGGTGCGGTGACGGGCTTTGGCCAGCAGCGCCTTGTCGGCGGCGTTGTCGCGATGGATCTTCAACGGGATCATCACCAGGCCTTCAGCCTTGCCCGGTTTGGCCGGTTCATAAGCGGCCGGGTCCATGGCCAGGTCCTGACCGGTGTAAGCCTTGACGTTGAGTTGCAACACCTTGCCTACCGCCGGATCACCGTCCTCCCACTTCGGCCCCTTGCTGGTTTGCTTGATGATCGCCTTGTATTTCTCGGACAGCACGTCAGCCAGGGAGGCGGGTTCTTCCGGGCCCTTGCCGTCTTCGTGCACCAGCAGGTTGACGAAGAACAGCTTGTCGCCCGGTTTGATCCCGTTTTTCGAGAAGTTGACGATGATGTCGAAACGCTCGGCGATGCCTATGGTTGGCAGGATCGCGTTGTGGTTCTGTTTATCGCCGTCGGCATCCAGGTCCATGCTGCCGTCGAACGGCACGCTGTGTTCCATGATGTTGCCGTCGTTGGCAATCATGTGGAACGGCACGCGGGCATACGACACTCCCGACCCGGCAGGCCCTTTGAACTCGCCGCTGGTGCCCTTGATCTCGCGCACCAGCGCCAGTTTGAAGTAGCGCGACACTGAGCCATTGAGCATGCGGAACCGATAGCTGCGGGCGCGCACATCCAGGGTCGGCTTCCACTGCCAGTTGACCAGCACCTGATCACCGAGGAAGCCGTCGGTATTGAACGGGTTGAACCACAGTTGACCGTTTTTATCCCACGCCTTGTCGGCAAACAGCAGGTTGACGTCGTAGTCGCGGTTACCCCAGGGCAAGGCGCTGCCACTGGGAAGACGCAGGTTGACGCCGTCATTCACCGATTCATTGCCGCGGTCCAGGGCGCTGTAGTAGTTCATCATCGCCGCGTTGCCCTTGTAGACGTTCTGCGCGGTGAAATCGAGCATGTGGTCGTGGAACCAGTGGGTGCTCATGGTTTCGCGCCAGTCGCCACGGATCTTGATCGTGCCGTTGTTGCAGGTCTTGCGGCTGGGGGTGAGGTCATTGGTCCACAGGGTTTCGCCCGGCGCGCACGGAAACGCTGCACGCGGGTCTGTAGCCGTGGTGTTGATGCTGTCGTAGCCGGCCAGCTGGATCGGCCAGCGATAATCATAGAATTGCCCGGGGAAGAAAAACGCGTTGGCATAGCCGTCGCTTTCCGCCGGTACGTGACCGTTGTGTTCGTGGGTGGTGATGGTGTGCAAACCGAACCCCATGTTCGCCGAGGGGTCGATCGGCAAGCCGTTGTAATGGCGCATCAACACGGGTTGCCCGTAACGCACCATGAGCAATTTGGGCGGCAAGGTGCCGTCGAAGGTCCACACCGAGTTGTGATTCTGTATCGGCATTTTCGGGTGGAAACGCGGATCGACGCCCTTGGCGGTGCCATCGGTCGCCGGTACGCCAGCCACGTTGTGATAGAGGCCGCCTGGGCCAAACTCGCCCAAGGCATAACCGTGCATCTGACGACTGTCACGCGAACCGGTATTCAACCGTGCGCCGGTTTGCACGGTCTTGTAGGCCATCTGCGGGTAAAACTCGTTCCAGCGCTGGTGCGACCAGCCTTTTCCTGGCGGACGGCCTTCCGCCGACGAGCCAATACGGCGGTTGAGGAAAAATTCGATCTGCTTCTGCCAAGGGTTGCGGTCGACCACGTTGGAATACTGGCTGGGGAACGGCGTCAGGCCGGGTTGACGCATGAAAGCGTCGAGCGCCGCACTCGGCGGGGCGCTACGAGCGGCGCTGGTGGGATCTTGTTGCGGCATCGGGCCAATGGCGGCCGGTGGAAACGGCAACGGCGCCGCCGGGGTGGTGGGGTCGAGTTTTTCCGGACCGAATTCTTCGAACAGCACCAGTTGCTGAGTGAACGGCAGAGCACCGTACAGCGGACTGGGTTTTCCATTGGTGGGGTAATTGAAACTGGTCTGCACCGCTGGCGGCAGGATGTTTTCCTGGCGCGTGGTGGCTTTGCTGCCTTTGACGCCACCCGGCAAATCGAAGGAGTCCACGTTAGCCGGGGGCATGGTCAAAATGGCGTTCAAGGCTCCTGCTTTGTCAGCCGGTTCGTCGTAATACGCCGAGGGGTCGGACGGTTCTGGCTGTCGCTCGTCATCGATGGGGCTGGCACGTAGAGTCGCTGTGCCCAGCGTCATAGACAGAAGGACGCTTACACGCGTCAGGAGGCCGAACCATTTGAAGGGGTACCGCGCGTTTCTGTCCATTACCAGCCGCCTCGAAGTTGTGAAGGGGTAATGGGGCTTCTGCAAGGACCTCGCCAAATTTGTAACGACTTTTTACGAAAGCATTAAGACCTACAAAACAATGGCTTATCAACATCAATTTGCCATGACCGGGGAAACGACTGGGGAATGACACCCGCTAACGGGGAAAGTTCACACCCGTTTTCAGGGGACCAATTTGAACGACAGACGGACACTCGTGCCCTCGCCTTCACGGCTGTCCAGGGTCACCGCACCGCCAAACCGCTCCATGATCCGCTTGACCAGCACCAGCCCGACACCGAGCCCGCCTTGCTTGGTGGTGAAAAACGGCCGGAAGGCCATGCTGCGCTGTTCTTCGTTCATGCCTTTGCCGGTGTCGCTCACCACCACGCTGAGGCCACGGGATTCGGTCGGCTCCAATGTGATGGTTAACGTGCCGCTCTTGTCCATGGCTTCCAGTGCATTGGCCAGCAAACTGTTGAGGATCTGCGTCAACTGCACCTGCTGGCTCAGGACCATGGGCGTCAGCTTCGGGTCGAACACCACGTGCACCGAGGCTTTGGCGATTTGATGCTCGAAGGCCATCAGACTGTCATGCAGCGCCGCCACCAGATTTACCGGCTCGGCCTCGTCGTTGAGCGGGCGCAAGGATTGCAGCAGCTCCCTCACCCACTTCGACATGCGATCCACCTGACCGATGATGTCATTGATGTTCTTGTGGGCCGGGCCGCTGTCGAATTCCAGCGCCAGTTCGGCGCTTGAACGGATGGTCGCCAGCGGATTACGCAAACTGTGGGCCACCGCCGACGACATCTCTCCAAGGGCGACGAAGGTTTCATTGGTGATCAGTTGCTTTTGTTGCGCCGCCAGCAAAATGGCCGCCCGGCGCACGATCCAGTACAGCCCCAGATAAATCAGCCCGCCGCCCAGCGCGGTCGCCAGCCAGATCAGCACCAGACCGCGCTCCATGCGGCTGATCAGGTCCTTGGGTTCCTTGTAGATCTCGACCATCGCCGTGACGTTCTTGCCGTCGGCATCGAACAGCGGAATGTAGTTCTCGATGAAGATGTATTCCGGGGGCGTCACGAACTTCTGCTCCATGCGGTTCTTGTCCACATCGTGATAGCTGGCCGACACAGGAATTCTGGAAGCAAAGGCTTGCTCCAGGTCCGCGTCGGAGTGGATCCTGGTGCCCATCAATGCCGGGTTGGTCGACCAGATCACCATGCGGTCGGGGGCATAGATGTTGGCCAGGATCACGTCCGGCAGGTGCGCGATATGGTCGAGGAACTCGCCCCGGGCATTGGCACGGGCCAACGGGTCGACGTCGGGAAATTCCTTGTCTTTGCGCGGATCGAGCAGCTCGCCCATGGTCCGCACGTTAGGGATCGACACATGACGCACCTCGGCCGAGGCAATCGCCTGAATGAACTGGGACGTCAACAACGCATCGCGCTGCACGCTTTCGGTAATTACAAATCGCGTGGACACCGACCCCAACGCCACCGCCACCGTGCCAATCACCGCCAGGCTGATGAGCGAAAACCAGCGCAATAAATTGAACGGCTGCTTGCGCGAGCTCAGGCGAATATCACCCCCCTCGGCTTGGAGTGTTTGAGTAGGCATGTCCATGGACGTGTTCCCGACGATTCCCCTATAGGTTTATAGCCCACTAATGGCCGTTTGCCCGATGTTGGGCCTCGTTCCCCCACTTCCTCCTTATGCCCATCTACCCCCAATGCTGGGGACAGTGGCCCGTTCCCAAAAACCGCGCTCCGATGCCGTTTGTGAGTGATACGCCCGTGACTCGGGCCTCTACCGGCCGTTTTCGCCGGTTGGTATGGAAGTTGCCGAAGCCCTTTCAACTGACCCGTCTCCATGGGGCAGGCATTCCGATAGAGGGCTTAACTCATGCACCCTTTACTGTCCAAAACCGCGGCCGCCCTGGTCGTTAGTGCTCTGGCCCAAGGCGTCGCCCAGGCCGCGCTGTTTGCCGTCGACCCCGGCCCCTATGTGCCAGCCAACGGCGGGTTCGCCGCTTGGTATCAGGACACTCACGGTCGAACCCTCGATCTTTGCCTGTCCAAGGCTGTCAGCTCCAGGGTTGCCAGTGCACCCGGTGCGCCGGCCTACATGTGCCTGTTGAATCCGACCCCCGGCGTTTTCGACGACACGCAGCCCGTCGTTTTCCCGAGCAACTTTCCCGATGAGGCGTTCTGGTTCACCGGCGACGGCTCAATCGTCGATGCCGCACGGGGCATCGACCTGACCTATGTCAGCGCCGTGGAAGCAGCTTTCGCCGCTGAAGAACCGGTAGAAGGCGACCAGGTCAGCTTTGGCCGCATCCGCATTCGGGTGGACGTGCCCACCGCCGGTGTCTACACCATCACCCACCCCTACGGCGTCGACATATTTGACGTTCCCGCAGGCGGACGCCGCGCAATCAACATGACCCGGGACATCGGTATCGGCACGCCGAAAACCTACGACGGCGCGCTCAAAAGTGACATCGGCCCGTTCCTGCGCAGCGTCAACGGCCCCTACACCGAAACCAACCCGGTCAGCGGGTCGGCCGAGAAATTCGTTGGCGATCCGAATCTGGAAGAAGCCTTCACCGGCAGCCCTTTCAATACCAACTACATCCGCATCGAAGGGCCTAACGGTCTGGACTTGCGCACGACGGTCATGGCCATTTCCGGCAAGTTGGCGACCGTGGTCCGGCCCACCCCGATGATCACCAGCCGCAGCACTTACTCGCGTAAGGCCGGTGAAAGCGCACCGGTGGCGCAGCAGGATGTGTTCGTCATGGCCCCACCGCCACCGGCCACCGTGACCCTGGACAGCAACAGCCCGGTGCTGAACCTGACCGAGGCTGATACCTCCGGCAAATGGTACGCCCAGTCCGCTACCAACCCGACGTTGCCGAGCAACCTGGTGTTGACCGCCGACAACCACCTGGCCATTCCCAGCAGCACGCCAACCACCCTGTCGATGCCACTGACGGACCTGGTGGTGATCCAGACCGCCCAGTACAGCTTGAGCACCGCGCAAATCACGGTTGTGGCTTCGACCAGCGATGAAACCTCGCCGCCGGTACTCACCGCCACCACCGGCACCGGTGTCGCCATCGGCGCCCTGAGTGGCGATGGCGCAGTGAAATCCCTGGCGACCGGCATTTCGCCGATTCCACCGGCCAAGGTTCGAGTGACGTCATCCAATGGCGGCAGCGACACCGAAGAAGTGGTCATCGTGCAATGAACGCACATATGCCCAGATCCTCATCAGGAGGCATCATGAACAAATTGCCACGCCTGGCGCTCAACGCCCTGGGACTGACTCTATCGCTCTCCGGCAGTGTTTTCGCGCAACTCGCTGCCGTCGACCCCGGCCCCTACACCTTTGCCACCGGGAAATTCCCGATGTGGTATCAGGACAGCAATCTGCTGTCGCTGGAACTGTGCCAGTCGCGGGCTACCAGCACGCGGTCGCCTGGCGCACCTGGCGCGCCCTCCTACATGTGCATCCTGAATCCGGAACCTGGGGTTTTCGACGACACCCAGCCGATGGTGTTTCCGGATAACTGGCCACCGGAAGCGTTCTGGTACCTCGCCGAGACCACCATCAATGATGTCGGAGGCTATGGCGTGGATGCCTACGTGGCCGGGATCGAAGCGGCATTCACTGCGGAAAACCCTGTCGACGGCGATCAGGCAAGCTTCGCGCGGATTCGTCTGCGGGTGAACGTGCCTGTCGCCGGGACCTACACCATCACCCACCCGTACGGTGTGGAAACGGTCAACGTCACCACGCCGGGCCGTCGGGCGATCAACATCACCCGCGACATCGGCATCGGCGTACCGGGCAACTTCTCGGGTGCCCTCAACGGGCAGGTCGGTCCATTCCTGCGCAGCGTCAACGGGCCATACACCGAGGTGAACCCGGACACCGGTTCCATCGAGACTTACGTCGGCGATCCGAACCTCACCGAAGCGGTCACCGGCAGCCCGTTCAATAACAACTTCCTGCGTGTGCAGGGGCCTGCCGGGACCATCCAGACCACCCTCTTTACCGTGTCCGGCAAAGTCCTCGACAACCGTGCGCAAACCCCGGTGGAAATTGGCCGCGCCACTTACCGCCGCACCTCTACAGGTCCGGGCACCAGCAGTACCCGGGTAGAAGTGTTTGGCAAATCGACTAACGGTTCGAGCCTGTGCTTCCGCGAAACCGTGGCCCTTGTGCCCGGACCACCGCAGACGCCATGCCTGACCAACATGCTCGGCGACAACAACGGCCAATTCTTCGGCCATCGCCTGACGGGTTCCACCGTGCCTCCGGTCGTGGTTGTCACCGCCACCAACCCAGCCGGCACTACCCGTCCGACAGCGGTGTCGAGCAAGCTCACCGACCTGGTGAAAATCCAGACCGCTCGCTACACCTGGAGCAATCACAGCCTGCTGATCGAGGCCACCTCCACTGACGAAGTGGCGGTGCCAGACATGGTCGTGCAGGGTTACGGACGTCTGTCGAAATCCGGCACCCTGCAACGCCTGACCGTCGCCGATCTGCCGCAGCCACCCGCCTCCGTCACGGTCAAATCCGCCGCGGGCGGCAGCGATACCGAGCTCGTCGTGGTCGTCGGTACTGCACCGAACACCGGAGAGAACCAGGCGCCACTGTCCGTGGCCGACACCGGCAGCACCAGCTTCGGCGTGCCGGTCACCCTCAACCTGCTGGCCAACGACAGCGACCCGGACGGCAACACGCCGCTGAGCATCACCGCGCTGACCCAACCGGCCGCAGGCCAGGGCACCGTGGCGTTGAGCGGCACGACAGCGGTGGTCTACACCCCACCCGCCGTGGTCACTGTGCCGTTAACCACGACCTTCACCTACAAGGCTCAAGACGTCAAAGGCCTGGCCTCGACCGCTGCGGCGACCGTGACCATCACCGTTGCGCCTAACCGGCCACCGGTGGCGGTTGCCGACAGTATCGCGACCCTGGGCGTGGCGGTTCCGATCAACGTGTTGGCCAACGACACCGATCCGGAAGGCAACGTGCCTTTGGCTGTCGCCAGCCTGACCCAACCTGCAGCCGGCCGTGGCACGGTCAGCAGCAACGGCACGGTGATCACTTACACCCCACCGGCCACGGTCACGACGGCCTTCACGACGACCTTCACCTACATCGCCCGGGACAGCTTCGGCGCCCTGTCGACACCGGCCACGGTCACCGTGCAAGTCTCGCCAAGGCCTGCTGCGGAAACCTTCACCGTGACCACGGCTACGGTGTCGCCTCGCTCCAACAACCGCTTCACCTGGGACTTTGCAGGGACTTCATCGGTGGTCACCGGCAACACCATCACCATCCAGGTTTCCACCCCGACCGGGCTGGCAACCCTGGGCACCACCACGGTACCGGTGACCGGTCGCTGGAGGCTGACGGTGAACAACACCACTGCGGTGATTCCATCGGCGAACCCGACAGCCACCATCACCTCGTCCCAAGGCACCGTGCGCACGGTGTCCGTGATCTCCAACTGAGTCCTCGCCCCATCAACTGCAGTGGTTGATGGGGCAAGTCTCCTGGCAAAGGACAACGCCATGAAAACGCCGACCGCCGCCCTGCTCTGCCTGCTTCTGCTCTGCAGCAGCGCAGGCACGCGCGCCGACGATTTGATGGAGAACGATGACCTGGGTCCCGGTGGCGACCTGGGGGAGTTACCACCACCGATTGGCCAGCAAGCACTGATCGATCAGAACGGCCAGGCCAACGTTGCGCTGTTGCAACAGAACGGCCAGTCGCTGCTCGGTCGCATCGTCCAGTCGGGCAGTAATCAGGAAGCCTACATCCTGCAACAAGGCAGCGACCTGATGGCAATGATCACTCAGCAAGGTTCCGGCAACGCCGCCTCGATCACCCAGACCGGCAGCCACAACCGCGCGCAGATTTCCCAGAACGGCAACAACAACGACGCCAGCATCGATCAGGCCGGCACGGGGCTTTCAAGCGCCGTGACCCAGTCCGGAAACGGCATGAGCGTTTCGGTCAAACAATACCGCTAAAGCACTGCACCACTTGGAGGTTTCATCATGTTCAAACTGACGCCCCTCACCGCCGCCATCCTGGTCCTTGTCAGTGCCCAGGCGATGGCCGACGACAGCGTTTCCACCCAGGATCAAGTCGGTACCGCCAACATCGCCGACGTGAAACAGACCGCGGCCCCGTTCAGTACCGCCACCCAACAACAACTCGGCGAGGGCAACGATGCCGCAGCGGTGCAAGACAACGCCACCGGCACCATCGCCCAGGATCAACTCGGCGACTTCAACGCCGGTTACGCCGAGCAACTGTTCGAAAACGGCAGCACCATCAACCAGCAACAGGTCGGCAGCACCAACACCAGCCATGCCAGCCAGTCGATCGGCATGGGCGGCAACGAAGCACTGCAACAACAGCTAGGCACCGGCAACTTCTCGTTCATTTATCAGGACACTCAGGAAGCCACCCAAGGTCAAACCTTCCAGTTTGGTGACAGCAACGAGGCCAATATCGAACAGATCCAACTGGGCACTGCCAACAACGCAGTGATCATCCAGTACGGCACCGCCAACTACGCCACCGCCGAACAAATCGCCCACATGGGTGGCCAGATCAATCTCAACCAGGCGGGCGAAGGCAACTACGTCTATGGCGACCAGCGCGATGGCATCGGTGGCACCGTGACCATTAACCAGTTCGGCGACTTCAACGGCGCCGAAGTCTGGCAAGGCGGGCAAACCGCCAGCGAGGCCACCATCAACCAGTACGGGCAAACCAACGAAACCGTGGTCGACCAGAGCTTCGGCGAAAACAACGTCGCCCAGGTTCTGCAAGTCGGTGACCTCAACGCGATCTACGCTGACCAGTTCGAATCCGTCGGCTCGACCCTGGCGCTGTACCAACAAGGCACCAACAACGTGCACTTCACCTACCAGAATGGCGACAGCCATGTGCTGAACGCCACCTCCGTGGGTAGCGACAACAAGGTCTACGCCAGCGACTGGAAAGGCCCGGATAAGGGTGGTCAGTTCGGCAGCAACCAACGTGCAACCGTCAACCAGAACGGCACCAACAACACCGCCAACTTCACCCAGAACGGCATCGGCCACACCATGACCACCAACCAGACCGGTACCGGCAACAAAACCACGGTCAAACAGGCTGAAAACTACAACGAGCTGTACTTCGACCAGAACGGCAGCGACAACATCCTCATCGCCGACCAGCGCGGCACCACCAACCTGGCCCAGGGCAGCACCGACGGCATCGGCAACACCACCGAGTTCACCCAGTCCGGCACCATGAACGTGGCCTACGTCACTCAGGGCGGCACCGGCAACATTGCCAGTGTCACTCAGAGTGGCATGACCCAGACTGCGACAGTGCAGCAGTTGGGTACTGACAACAAGGCGACTGTGCTGCAGCAATAATCGCAAGGCGTAAAAAAACCGCGACCCTGGGTGGGGGGGCGCGGTTTTTTTGGGTTTGTGAACACGATCCTGTAGGAGCATGGCTTGCCCGCGAAGAACGATAACCCGGTCAAACTGCCGAACGACGAACTGTGGCGAGGGAGCTTGCTCCCGCTCGGCTGCGAAGCGGCCCCAAACTCGGCAAACACATTTCTGCTGACACACCGCATTCGCCGGTATTACGACGGCTTCGCCGCCGAGCGGGAGCAAGCTCCCTCGCCACAATGGTTCAGCGGTTAGTCCTGCGGATCGATGTTATCCAGCGCCCGATTTACCGCCAGGTCGGCCAGCATGATGACCTGCTGGATGCCCAATAACATGCTGCGCTGTGGCCCCTCCACAAACACCGCGAAATCACTGGCCATGACACTCGCCGAAGCCAGCGACTCACAGGCGTGGGCCAACAGGCTTTCGGTGTCGATGTCCGGGGCGATGACGAACATCGTCCTCGGCTTGCGTTCGGGTGTGTCTTTGTGGGGATTGAGGTAATGGTCGAGGGCGCGGTCGGCGGCTTCGTGGAGTTTTTTTGAATCGGGTGACGCGTAGGGGGAAACGGTGTCGGTTTCTGGGGGATTGGGTGTGGGTTTGAACATCGGGAAGCTCCGTTATACCTGATGGAACCACCAGCACCTGTCGCTAAACAAGTAAGGGTGGCGGCTGTACGCAGGTTAGCGAACCGAGAGGTATAAGACCCGGCAGACCCGAGGGTCTCCCGCGCACAGCCACCATATCGAAACTGCGGACATAACATCGCCTGCAATAAAGACGGGTGCATTGTTGCACTTATACCTGGTCGGGTCGCTAAACCCGATCGCTGAATTGGCAGCGATGGGAAACGATAAAGACCAGGGTCAAGGCGCACAAGCCGGCGGATTCTGGCGTAGTTGTAGGCAACGGCGCAAGGCGGTGTAGCTTTCAGGAAGTAACGTTAAACGCTCTTAAACATCCCCCTCAAATCAGTACATATCCCCTGTGGGAGCGGCGGTGCGACGATTCGACTTGCTCGCGAAAGCGGAGTGTCAGCCAACATCAATGCTGAATGGCACACCGCCTTCGCGAGCAAGTCGAATCGTCGCACCGCCGCTCCCACATTTTCACCGCGTACACCCGCCGCCCTCCACCACTCAACAGGCCGAGCGTTAGCTCGCCTGCAGCTTTTGATTTTGATCTGCCCGCCCCTTCGGGAGGCTGAGTGGAGGTGTTCATCTGGGGGGCAGGCGCGCAGCGCCGTTCGACGAAGTCGAACACATCGAGAGGAGGTCGAAGCGAAGCCGACCGGAGGCGATGCCCCCAGATGGGCACCGGAGCGAAGGAACGCCGAGCCTAGGCGAGGGGCCGGACGCTGGGGCGAAGCCTTTTGGTTCCTTTTTGGCGTTTGAAAAAGGGACTCGCTGTAAGAGCGAAACCGTAAGTGGCCGTTACCGCAGGAATGGATATGTACACCTGAAAGAAATAGGTCGGCTTTCAGGCCGCCTAGGTCGAGATCAAAAGATCGCAGCCTTCGTCAGCTCCTACAAAGGGATCGGGTACATCAACAAAAACCAGGTCGGCCCGAAGGCCGCCTCGGTTCACTCTTGCTCGCCTTCAGGAACAACCTTGTTCTGAGTCAAATAGCGGTCAAGCGTCGCATTGTTGTCAGGCGAAGAATTATCCCCGGCCACCTGCCACAACCGCCGCTCAATCCCCTGAGCCAAAAGGTGCCCAACAGCCGACTCGATCGCCGACAACACACACAACTGCGCCGGCTCGTTCGTGGTGTAGCCAACCTCGGCTTCGAGCAACTTCTTGAACTCGATAAACTTGAACACCCCCGCACTGCGCCCGACAGAGTAAATCGTCTTGCTGGTCATCACATTGGCCAACACCTGCCCACTACGAACATCCACCGCGCGAAGGTTCACCGACACCTGATCCACCCGATACTCCCGGGAAATATCGATCCCCAGATACCGCGCCCCTTCCCCGCCGCTACGCACGTTGGTGTCATAGGCAATAATCCCGCCCTCAAGCATCAAATTGGCCGCCTGCAACGGTGGCAACTCACCCTGGATATTCACCGGCGTATTGGGCTTTTTCTGCGAGGCGCGAATGATCTTGCGCTCGGTCAACAGGTTCTGCAGCCCTTCACGCTCCAGCACCACAAACCAGCCACTGGCCTGCAAGGCATCCATCAACATGCTCGCCGCGCCCTGGGTCACGCTAGTGGAAAAGGAACTGGCCGGGGTCGGTTTGTACTGCCCGGTCTGATCCCGGAAGCCATACACCACCGCCATCAACCGGCCCTTGGGCCGAGGCATGTTCAGCAAGTCGTAATAGGTCGACGCCCGAGGTGTCAGGGTCGGTGATTCGGTGTCCTGCTCGGCCCCCATCGGCTCGCGCAAACTGCACCCTTGTAATGCCGCCAACATCAGCCCTAGCGCTATTATTTTTTTCATGTCCTTAACTCCCCATCGACCCAAATCCCCGTCAAGGGGCCAGGCCATTCACCTGGATTTCGGAAACTTCACCGGTCGCTCGGTCCGTCACTTCAATAGTCAGTGCACCGGAGTCGTCGATGACGTTCACAACAAAAGCGTCGGTAGTCAGGCTCCCGGCATTGCCCGCGGAGATGTTGTCCATCAACTGCCCTAGCAGCCGTGATTGCAGCTGACTGGTGAAACGCTCCAGGGCCGACGTGCCGGCCGCGCTGGTACGGTTCTTCAAGTCAGGGTCGTCGTAATCGTTCTGCGCCTGGGCGTTATTGAGCAACCAGGTCCCGTTCAACGGGTTGCCGCCGAACGACGGGTTGACGGGCGTGTAGACCAGTTCCGTGGCGTGGACCAGCCCGCAGCTGCCTGCCCCTGTAAACCAGAGACCTAATAACCACATGCCTCTGCGTTTCGAGAAAGTTCCAGTGTTCATAGTTCGTCCCTCTCAAGGTCGGTGGTGTCCTGCAACAAGGTTTCCAGCCTGCGCTGGACGATCTGCACGCGGACCAGATCGGCAGCCTCATAGGCCTCGTCCTTCAACTCCACGGTGTTCGGCGGCAGGAAGCGCCGGTAAACCAATCGTTGCTGATATTCCACGGTCACCAGGCTGCCCCAGCGTGCCGAAGGTCGTTCACGCACCACCAGGTTGAAGTCCATCGGACTGGTGGCACGCAGGCGTTCACTGAACGAGTAGTAAAAGTCGTGGCCGATGTGCGAGATCGTGTCGTCGACGATAAAACCCATCATTTCGTCTTCTTCGGCAGCCGACACGAAGGACGTCATCAGCATCAGGACCAGGGCCGGTAGCCAGTGTCTGTTCATGGCATCACCGCCCCAACACCCGAGTCGTTTTTGGATTGGCCTTTGGGCGCCGACGCGCCATCGAGGAAGGCCTTCTCGGCCACGAACTGCCAGTCCTTGTAGCTCGCCATGCCGGTGAAGTCCGACCATTGACTGGGGAAATCCGCCTGCTTGAGCGGCGTGTCCGTGGAAGGGCTGCTGAGGCCGGTGATGCGCCCGTCGAACCCGCGCATCAACGTCCATTCGCCGCCACCAATCGGGTCCGGGTACAGGTTGCGCAAGTGGTGTTTGGGCGACGGAAAACGTTCGTCCTGCAACAGGTCCGCCAGCTCCTTCGGGTACTGGGCCAGGCCAGGTGAACTGCGGTAATAACTGCGCAATGCCTGAGCGTATTGAGTGCCGACCCAGAGCAACTGGCGTTCACGATCACGGCGCGACGCGGTGGACCACAACTCGCCAGCGCTGGCCAGGCCCATGCCCATCAACATGATCAGAAACAGCACGCCCAGGTAAGTGAAACCGGCCTCGTTCGAGGGCTTACCACTCGGAGTACAGGCTGCCATCACGCGCCCTCCCTGTGGCTCCGCTTTTGATATCGGCGACCCCGCCCGGGACGCCGTCAGGCGGCGCCACCAGCACCCAGAGGTCTTTGCGTTCAGCGATCGGGTCTATCGGCGGGTTGCGCAGGTAACGCTGCTCGACCAGCTGTTCGATGGAGTCGGGATAACGCCCGGTGTCGCCGTAGTAGTGATCCAGTGCTTCGCGCATGGCCGACAGACTCTGGCGCAGCGTGGTCTCTTTCGAGACCTCGAGGCTGTTGAAATAGCGTGGCAAGGCGATGGTCATCAGGGTGGCGATGATTGCCATTACCACCATCAGTTCCAGCAGGGTAAAACCCTTTTCCCGACGCATAATCTCACCACTCCCGGTAGGCGATGCCGTTGAGACCCTTGCCGCGCGCCTTGGAGTAAACGTCAAAAACGTCTTCGCCTTCGCGCGGGTTTTGAGCCGTACTGTCGTAGGAGCGCACGCCCCAGCCTCCTTCGTCGTCACGCTTGACCGGCGCCAGCGGGTCATGGGGTACGCGCCGTAAAAAGAAGAACTTGGTGCCCTTGGCGCTACGCACATCGCGCACACCCTCCACCAACACTTGCAGGTTCGGCGGGTAGCCGCTGCTGTTCAGGGATTTCTCGATGTAGCCGGCGTCGAACGCACGTTTGTAGGCGTCGATGGCATCGCGAATCTGATACAGCGCCGTGCGCAGTTCCTGCTCCTTGCCCCGGCGCACCACGGTCTCGGTCAGCGGCGCAGCCATGCCGGCCAGCAGGCCGATCAGGGCCAGCGTCACAACGACTTCGATCAAGGTAAAACCGCGTTGCGAGGCGTTCATGATCAAGGCTTCTCGACGACAACGTGGGTGGAAGCAACCGGAGCGCTCAGGGCCTCTGTGCGAATCGCCGAGTCCATCCCACGATCCGGTGCCTGAATGTGCATGCTGGTTTCGGTACCGGTGGTGAACTCCATGTCCGACGGGCTCTGGTACGGCAGGTTGCGCACGATCCGCGGCGTGATCGACAGCACCAACTCCGACTTGCCGACGGTGTCCTTGTTACTACCGAACAAGCGGCCAAGACCTGGAATGTCGCCAAGGCCGGGGATTTTGTTGCCGGTGGCGCCGTGGTCGTTGCGCATCAGGCCGGCGAGGATCTGGGTTTCGCCGTCATGCAGACGCAGGGTGGTCTGGGCGTTGCGGGTGTCGACCTGAACCGGAATCGTGCCTTGGCGGGTCGGTTCCAGCGGCGTGGCGTTACTCACTTCCAGGGCGATTTTGATCGCCACTTCGTTGTTCAGGTGCACGGTCGGCTGTACTTCAAGTTTAAGACCGACATCGAGGTAGGTGACGCTTTCGGTGATCACCGGCCCTTGAGTCGAAGGCACCGAGGTGGCGCTGATGATCGGCACGCGCTGACCAATGTGGATGCGCGCCTGTTCGCGGTTGCTGACGCGAATCACCGGGCTGGCCAGGGTGTTGATGTCGTTGTCCTGGGCGTTGATCTTGGCCTGCGGCGACGGCGAGATGGAGATCCGGCTGGAGTTGATGCCTTTGAGTTGATCGAGCAAGGTCACGGCCGAGCCGTCGCTGTTGACCACACCGAAGGTGTTCGGCCATTGCAGGCCAAGGTCGAGAATCCGCTGAGTGGCGACTTCCATCACCTCCACTTCCAGCACCACTTCAGGGTTGGACTGGTCCTGCGATTGCAGGAGTTTTTCAGCCATGCGGATCGCGTCTTCGGAGTCGCGCATGGTCAGGGTATTGAGGCGTTCGTCGACGAACACGTCGCGGGTCTTTAGCATGGTTTTGATCATGTTCAGCGCGGTGTTGGCATCGATGCTGGTCAGGTAGAAGGTGCGCATCACCAGCTCCTGGTAATCCTTGAGCTTCTGCGGCGAGTCCGGGTAGATCAGCAAGGTGTTTTCATTCACCACTTTCTGGTGCAGCTGGTTCTGTTGCAGCAGCAGTTCCACCGCGTCTTCGATGCGCACGTCACGTACGAAGATGGTGGCTTTCATGTCCGGGCGCAGGTCCTTGTCGAAGATGAAGTTCAAACCGGCGACCTGCGACAGCACTTCGAAGATGGTTTTCAGGTTGGCTTCGCGAAATTCCAGGGTTACCGGCCGATCGAGACGGGTCCGCAGTTGTGGATACGGAACCACGTTGCGGCTTTGCACCAGGCGGACGTTACTTTGCAGCTCCAGCGCCCCTTCATTCTTCGGGTCCAGTTCGAGGATCTGTTTCACCTGGCGGTCGGCACCGTAGATGTCACCGCGACGCAGGTCACCACGGGCCAGTTCGAGTTTTTCATCCAGGCTGCGCATGTGATCGAGCTGACGCAGCAAGTCCTGGGCACGGCGGTTATTCGGTTCGATGGTCAACACCCGGCTGTAAGCCTGGCGGGCAGAAGCGAAATCACGCTGGGCGCGATCCATGTCGCCCTGGGTCAACAGCGCCGTCACTGCACGAGCACGGCCGCTGTTCAAGGCCAGGTGCAGCTCGGTGTCGCGAGGGTTTTCCTTCAGCCCTTCCTCGATGCGGGTCAGGCCGGCTTCGTACTGTCCCGACTCCATCAGGTCGGTTGCCTCTTGCTTGGCAACCTGAGCCGAACTGCACGCGGCCAGTCCTGCACAAAGGCAAAGGTTCATCAGTAAACGGGATCTGTTCATTGCGTGCTCCCCACAGACAAAGTCTGAGACAAATGCAGAGGCAGGTAGACAAAGCTGAGTTCCACATCGGAAATCCCCTCGATCCGCCAGGTTTCGTCGATCACATCCCCCTTGCGTACGACGTATATTTTTTCGCCGTTCTGCAAAAACACTTGCAGGTCGGAACGGTCATTCAGCTTGCCAATGAACTGGAAAGGCATCGGTGGTGCCGTGGGGACTTGCACCACCGGGGTCAGGTTGACGGGTTGTTCGGTGACGGTGGCGAGCTGCGGCGCAACCTTCCAGCTACGGGCGGCGAACAGGTCGCCAGCCGGGCTCAAATCCTTGACCACCGCCGGAGTTTTACCCGCGGACGCGGCGGGCAGCGCACCGCGGACTTTGCTGTTGGTCGGGGTGGCCACGGCGGCCACCGACGCATCCCCGTCCTCTGACGACGTGAAGTATTCAGGCAACCAGGTCAGCGCCGCCGCCACACCGAAGAACGCCACCCAACCCACTACGCGTTTGGTATTCATCATGACCTCGACAGGTAAAGGGTCATGCGGATCCGCCCGGTCAGGTCGGTGTCGGCTATTTTTTTACGCTGGAACTCCACGTCCTCCACCACCACCGCCGGTAACTGGCCGAGCAAGGCGTGCAGGAAGCGCCGCAGTTGCGGGTAGCTGCCGCGCACTGGCAACAAAATCTGATAACGGGCCAGGTGAGTCTTGGGGTCGATGCCCAGGGAATATTCGCCACGGGCCAGGGTGATGTGCTCCTGAGCCGCCAGTGCGTAAATCTTGTCGATGGCCACGGTGGCCTGCGGCTGGGACGGCAACTTGCTGCGAAAATCGTCGAGCTGACGTTGCGGCACCACCGGCGCGGCAACACTGCCGTCTTCGACTTTGGCCAGGTACTCGCCGGCTTCGCGCGTCTGCTGGCTGAGCGTTTGCAGCGACTGCCAGTCCGGCATCAGGCCCACCAGGCCATACACCAGCGCCAGCAGCAACATCGCCAGCCCTGCCAGGCCGGGAATGCCCAAGCCTTGCAGGTATTCGTGGACGATCAATCTAGGGATTTGCATCGCCGATCTCCCAGCTAGCCGACAGGTTGAATTGCACCGGGTGTTCCGGCATGTTCGCGACGATTTCGTGGCTGAGCAGCGACACATCGGACAGCTCGTCGCTGGCTTCGAGGCTGCGGTGGAAGTCGAGCATGGCTTCCAGATCCCGCGCTTCGGCGCTGATTCGCACCTGACCTTTGCGGGCATCCGGGGTCAGGGTCAGCAAGGCAATGTCGTCCCGGGGCATGGCTTCGAGCATGGCGAACAGACGCTCCCATGGCCGGCGCAATTGCTGGGACACCTTGCGCATCTCGGCCAGGTTGTGCGCCTGTTCGCGGGTTTCGGCCGGGGTCAGGCTGACCTTGCCGCCCGTGTCGCCGGTGAGTACGCGCTGAGTGGTTTGCAAATGGCCTTGCTGTTGCGCAGCCTGTTCACTGACGTGCTGCTGAACCAAGAAGCAGGTCAGCGTCAGCACCACGCCACCGACCAGCAGGCTCCAGCCCAAAGGGCCCGAGCGACGGCGCGGCTGGAAGTCGAGCATCAGGGCGCGCATATCAGGCCACCGCCCGGGACATGACGTACAAACCATCGCGTACGGATGTCCGGTGTTCTTCGAGGGTGCGCAGGTGCACGCCGGGTACGTCAGGGTGCGAGTCAATGCGTGCTGGGGCATGCAGATAAACGCTCAGAGGCCGTTCGCTGGTGGACGCCAGTAATTGGCTTTCACGACCGATCAACGCGGTCAGCGCGACGTCGCTGTCGCTGCTGCCGACCGAACGTACCGCCGCCCAGCGCCCTTCCCGGGCCAGCAGCAACACACTGCGCACCGGTTCGGCGACGACGAACAGGAAGTCGCCGGCGTCGAAGCTTTTATCGAAATGATTGAACGCCGCCATCAGGTACGGTTGCACCGAGCGCAGGCGCAGGCCACGACCCGTGACCAGCGTGCGCAGATGCGTCAGCAAGTCCTGCGGCAGCGCGGTGGCGACCCGGTCGTAACCCGCCGGCTCAGCCGACAACACCATGCTCCAGGGTTGCGTCGGTACGCCGTAAAGGTCTTCGAAACACAGTTGGGCAAACCCGAGCAATTCGGCAGGGCTGCTGATCTGTTCGCTCCAGGGCACCAGACAGAAGCGGCTGAAGTGCCCGGAGATCACCACACTCAATTCGGCACCGGGACGGGTGTGTTCGCCCAGCAGACGGTCCAGGGTTTCCAGCGCCACGGCCCAGGCATGGAAGCCTTCGTCGATAAAACCGACGCTGCCCAGCCACAGGGTTTCACTGCCACGGCGCTGGCCCAGACCGACACCACTGGCGCCGAGCACGGCGACAAAACGATCACGAGATAAAAGTGACACGATTGATCTCCTCGAGCGTGGTCCGCCCTTCTGCAACCAGCTCCAGTGCCGACTCGCGCAACAGGCGCAAACCACGGCTGCAAGCCAGGGCCTTGATTTTCGAAATGGGTTGGCGCTCGACGATCATTTGCCGCAGCTCGTCGTCGAGGTGCAGCAGTTCGGCAATCGCCGTACGCCCGCGGTAACCGGTGCCCCGGCAATGGCCGCAGCCCTTGCCGTGGACGAAGTGGTAGTGATCGACCTGTTGCGGATCGAGGCCCGAGAGGCGCAATTCTTCATCGGTCGGGTAAGCCGGCGTGCTGCAACTGGCGCAGACCAGTCGGATCAGCCGTTGGGCCAGCACCGCATTGAGGGCGGAAACGAGGCTGTAAGGGTCGATTTCCATCTGGGTAAACCGCCCGATCACGTCGAACACGTTGTTGGCGTGAATGGTGGTGAACACCAGGTGCCCGGTGAGTGCCGATTGCACGGCGATCTGGGCGGTGTCGGGGTCGCGAATTTCACCGACCATGATCTTGTCCGGGTCATGGCGCAGGATCGAGCGCAAACCACGGGCGAAGGTCAGGCCTTTCTTTTCGTTGACCGGGATTTGCAGCACGCCCGGCAGTTGGTATTCCACTGGGTCTTCAATGGTGATGATCTTTTCAACGCCGTGGTTGATCTCGGTGATCATCGCGTACAGCGTGGTGGTTTTGCCGCTACCGGTGGGGCCGGTCACCAGCACCATGCCGTAAGGTTCGGCCGCCAGCCGACGCAGATGGCGCAGGGTTTCGTCTTCGAAGCCCAGGGCTTGCAACTGCACGCCGCAGACCTTGTCGGCCAGGTCCTGTTTGTCGAGGACCCGCAGCACCGCGTCTTCGCCGAAAATGCTCGGCATGATCGACACCCGAAAGTCGATCTGCCGGCCGCTGATGCCGATCTTGAAGCGACCGTCCTGGGGCACGCGTTTTTCGCCGATGTCCAGTTCGGCCATGACCTTGACCCGGGAGATCACTTGCTCGGCGAATTCGCTGCCCTGGATTTTGCTGATGTTGTTCAGCACGCCATCGATCCGGTACTTGATCACCAGACCGCTGCCGGTGGTGCCCAGATGGATATCGCTGGCGTGCATTTTCAGCGCGTCGTAGAGGGTCGAGTTGACCAGTTTGACGACGACGCTGGCGTCTTCGCTGATGCTGGTCAGGGACAGGCTTTGCAGGGTATCGATTTCGACATTGGCGTCGGCCTGGGCGTTGAGCGATTCCACCGCGTGGAAGCTCTCTTCGTGGCGGGCCAGGTAGGCTTTCAGGTCGTCGGCATGCACCAGGTACAGCGGTGCGCCGTGCAGGCAATCATCAATCCAGGCCAGGCGTGAGGTATCAAAGGGGTCGGCAAACACACCGATGACCGCATCGTCGTGACGTAGCAGGATGAATTCGCGTTTGAGGCATTGGGCCAGGGTGACCCGGTCGAACACCGGGGTGGCTTGAAACAGGGCGTCGGTGTCGAGCACCGGATAATGCAGGGTAGCGCCCAGGCACTGGATGAAGGGCATCGGGGCCAGTTCGCACACCACCCCGAGGGCTTCCAGTACCCGCTCGCCAGAACTGGCGGCCAGTGAACGTGCCTGGGCCAGTTGCTCACTGGAAAATCGAGACGGTACACAGTCCAACAGCGCCGGTTCGACGACAAGGGATAGACGGTCCATGGCATGCTCTCCAACGCCGGGGGCTTTGAGCCCTGTCGACGCGGCAGGCCATTGCGGCGGATGCCGGAACGTCTTGTCGCGCCACTACTCCCCGGTGAGCAATTGTTCGTCGTCTGGTGCCATGGAGGTCGATAGACTCTGTCGACGTTCTGCCAGCACCCAACTGCCGTCGTACAACTGCAGCGGGAAACTCTCGGTCCTGCTCTGGCGTCGTTCGACAAAACCTTGCGAATGGCTCATGCCTGCTTTGGGTTCGCGCTCCATCCCCAGAAGGTCGCAGACTGCTCGGGCCAATTCCGCCAATGGAAACGGTTTGAACAGGATATGGCTGACTCCCAGTTGCCGGGCCCGCTCACAGACTTCAGCGGTTGGGTGCCCGGTAATCAGCACAAAATGACACTTCCTGTTCTGGCGGACAGCATCGAGCACCTCAAAGCCTTCCATGTCGGGCAAGCGGTAATCGAACACCATCACATCGGGTGCAAACTGTTCGGCTTCACCGATACCCGTCACACCGTCACGTGCAATCCGGACGTCGAGCTCTTGCGCCTGAAGGTAATCCTTGAGGTTTTCGGCAAGGAGCTGTTCGTCTTCGACAACCAGTACTTTGTTTAACAAGGTCGACTCCTTGAAACCGCAGGTCCGATGTTCCAGCCCTGGGAGTACGCGCCTTCACTGAGGCTAACGCACACTTCATGCCAGGCTGAGCGCCGGTTTTTTTACCGTTGCACGTCTTTGATTTTCATGAAAAAACCATTTCGTCCAGAAACTCCATCCCCCAAAGGCGGGGAAGCACTCGGATGTACCTTGAAGCTATTCCCCACTGTTGGGGGGGAACCTTCAATCATCGTCAACCCGTTCGATTCGATTGCTTGATCGCAGTTGCGCGAGAACCTGTAGACGAGCCTGAGCTTGTTGCTGTCGGGCAAGGTAAGCCCTGACCATTTCAAGCCCTTGCACCTCTGAGACATCGGTCGCCTCCAAGTGGTTCTGCAGGTAGATCAAATGCCAGCCCAGCGGTGTACGCACCGGTGTACTGACAGCCCCCGGTGCCAGAGCGAAGGCTGCTGTTTCGAATTCAGGCATCATCCGCCCACGAGGAAAATAGCCCAGATCTCCGCCTTCGCTAGCGGAAGCGTCTTCGGAACCGGCCCGGGCCACGCTGGCAAAATCCTCACCCTGACTGATTTTCACTCGCAGCTCCTCTAAGCGTAGCTTGGCTGCTTCAACTGTGGCGGCATCCGCGCCTTGAGGCACTTTGATCAGGATGTGCCGTGCCTGGATTTGTTCCGGCCGGTTCATCTCGGCGCGATGCTCCTCATAGAACGCACGGACCTGCTTTTCGTCAGGCCCGGTAACCTGGGTGAGGTTGGCAAACACTTGCTGGGCCGCGAGCTCTCGGCGGGTGTACTCGGTATACGCGGCCTCGTCGAAACCGGCGTCTTCCAGGCGCCGGGCGAACACTTCAGCCCCGCCCATGGCCTGCCGGGCCTGATCGATCTGGCTTTGCACCACCGCGTCACTGACCACCACCCCGCGCTTGACGGCCTCCTGCCACAGCAATTCTTTGTCAATCAAGGCTGTCAGTGCCGCCTGACGCAATTGTTTGTAGGCCTTGGGGTTGCGGATGCTGCCCAGCGCCCGGCCCTGGTCCTCCAGGTATTCGGCGAAATAGCGCTCCAGGCGGTACTCGGAAATTTCCTCGCCATTGACCCGCGCGGCGGCCGGGCCATTGCTGCAGAACGCCACGGGAACCCACAGCGTGAGCAGGAGCAACAAAGACTTGAGCGGCATGATCGAGACCTCCAGTCAGGGTGTAGCGGCAATGGGTTTATAGGGAGCGACCAGATAAAAGCGCTGGCCGGGCAAGTCCACGGTGACGATATGCGCGCCACGCAAGCCCAGGCGGCGACCCGGACCGAAGCTGATCAGCGGGGTCAGCCCGGTATCGAAGTCATGCAGGCCTTCCAGCGCACTGATGAGTTTCTCGCGGCTGGCGTCGCGCCCGGCCTGTTTCATGCCTTCGCTGAGCAGCAACATCGAACTGAAGGCGCCGACTTGCAGCACCGCATGCTGGCCGCCGAGCCCCTGGCGTTCGCGCAGTTGGGTCAGGGCCAGGCGTCCGGCCAGCGTCCAGTCACTGGGCACGAACGGATAAGCCAGAAACACCCGCCGGGAAAAATCACTGGGCACCTGCAACAGATCACCCGCCACCTGGTTCGACGCAGCGAACAGATAAGGCACCTGCCCCGCCGCCTGCAAGCGCTCGGCGAGGCGACTGAAACCGCCGCCGCTGCCCAGGTAAAACACCGAACGCGAGCCCAGTGGCAGTTCGTCTTGCGCCGAGTCGTAGACTTTCAGACTGACCTTTTCCCAGGCGTGATCTTGCAAGTACTGGCCGAGGCTCTGCGCCGCAAACCGTTGACTGGGCTCGTCCGGGTAGGTGATCAACGTCGGTCCCTGAAGCACCCGCAAATTGTCGGTGGCGTAATCGGCCAGGGCGATCAGTTGCTCGCGCAAACCCGGCAGCGGTTCGAAAATCTGCCGACTGGCCTGCGCCGTGCCCAGCAATGACAGCGGTCCGATCAGCGGAATGCCGGCCCGTTCCAGGCGTGCGGCCAGGTCCGAGTCCAGTGCCGGTGCCAGCGGCGCGATCAGGGCGAACACCTGTTCCTGCTCGATCAATTGATCCAGTGCCTGCTCGGCACTGGCGCGGTCCGGGCCCGGATCGACAATGGTCAGGCGTAACTGCCGGCCATGAATCCCGCCCGCTTCGTTGATTCGCGCCACGCTGCCCTGGAGCACCGCTGCCACCGTGGCCCCCTCCTCGCTCAATGGCCCCTGGCTTGGCAACAAGGTGCCCAGGTGCAGACTGTCGGGGGTCAGGCCGGGGTCGCGGTCATCGGCCACGCGTTTGAGGTAGGCCGTGAGGTTGCGCTGATCATTCATCGACAGGACGAAGCGCGGCATCGCCGGGTCGAGCCGATTGTTGCCCGGATCACGCCCTTCCTGGATGGCACGCGCCAACGTGCCTTCGGTATACGCCGGATAATTACGGCCATTGATTTGCTGCTGGCCGTAGGTGCTGGTGAGCCGCGACCAGCTGAGATCCGGCGGTCGCACCCCGCCTTCGGGCCGCCCGAGGCCATCGGCGCCGTGGCAGTTGGCGCACGGCAGGCTGGTGGCCGGCAACAGCATGCCCGCCGCCCCGACCCGCGCCATGATCGGCTCGCCACTGCCGGAGACACCCTCGCGATACAGCCGTTTACCGGCGCTTTCGCTGGGGCTCAGCGGCAACGCTTCGGCGGCGAAATGGAGGCCGCCGAGCAGTAGCAGGCTGAGGATGAGTGAGGTTTTCATGGCGCAGGCTCAACGGCCGGCCACGGGCATTGTCAGCAATTGCAACCGCTGGGCAATGGCGGCGGCCGGGGCATCGGGACGGATTTTGCTCCAGCGTTTGTTGGCCACGTCACCCACGATCAGTTGGGTTGAATGCTGCTCGGGGGTCGGCACGATCTGGCCGATGCGGCCCAGTACAAGGTCCATCTGTGCCTTGTCGCCGGTAAGAAAAAGCCAGTGGGGGCCATCGACGCCCTGCTTCAAGGTGTAAGCCTTGAGTACCGCCGGGGTGTCCCGCAGCGGATCACTGGTAAGGGAGATAAAAGTGATGCCGTCAGCCTTGTCGCCCAGCAACTCACGCACTTCCTTGAGCTTGCGGGTGATCAGCGGGCAGGCATCGTTGCAGCTGGTGAAAATCACGTTCAACAGCACCACGCGGTTCTGCAGCGCGTCGCTGTAGAAACGCAGGGTCTCGCCGTTCTGGTCCTGCAACGGCGTGTCGGTGAACCAGGTTTTCGCATCGCGCGTACCGCTGGCTGGCGGTGCGGCAACGGCGGCCACTGCGGGGGCCGGCTCTTCGTGCCCTTCGTGGGCGGACGCCAGCGAACTGAACAGGCAAAAGCAAACCGTCAGGGTGATCCAGTCGAGGGCTCTCATGGCTGCTGCTCCATAGCGATGGCGGTGTGCTTGGCGTGGGCGTTGCGCTGACCGCTGAGTTTCTCCACTTCACGGGCCAGCACCGTCGGGTCGGTGAAGCCGTAATAGCGGGTCCAGTGGCGGCTGTTGCCGTCACCCACCAGAATCAGTGGCTGATGGCTTTTGAAGTCCCCGCTGAAGGTGCCCAGTCCCTTGAGGGTTTCGTTGATCGACTGCGAGCTGCCGGTCAGCCAGCTCCAGCCCGGGCCTTTCTGGAAGTTCCGGGCGTAGTCGTTGAGGCGTTTGGCGTCATCGCGCTGCGGGTCGATGCTGATCGACACCAGTTGCACCTCGCCGCCGACCCTGGCACCCAGCTGTTTTTGCACCTTGCCCATGATTGACGACACCACCGGGCAAACCGTGGTGCAACTGGTGTAGATGAAGCTCATGACCACAATCTTGTTGGTCACCAGGTCTTTTTCCAGGCGCACCGGTTTGCCGTTCTGGTCCACCAGCGCCACGTCGGCGAACTTGACCTGAGCGCTCTCCGAACGGGCGCTTTTGGCCGGCATTTCGTGACCGGCGTGTTCATCCGCCGAGTGGGCCAGGGCCTGGCCGATACCGGCGGCCAACAGGCAGAACGTCAGCAGTCCACGGTGTGCGAATCGGTTCATGTCGAAACTCCTTTTAGTGGGCATCGCCGGGCAGGACCCGAACGCTGGCAAAAGTCTTGTCGTCGAAACTCGCGCCCAGCGACGCTGCGCGTACGTGCAGGTACCAGGCGCCGTTCTGGTCGAGGGTCACCGGGGCTTCATAAACGCCGTCGCCCACTTCCAGCGCGGCGACTTGCTGGACCCGGGACGTCGGGGCCAGGAAGTAGCGCACCTGAACGTCCTTGACCCCGCTGCGCTGTGCCTTCTGCTTGCCCTGAACGATGCGAAAACGCACCACGTAAGGACTGCCGAGGGCGGCCGTGGATTTGTCGAGCATGAATTCCACCTTCGGCACACCCGGGTGCTGAGCGAGGGTTTTATCCGGCTCAACCAAGGCCGTGAAGCAATGGATGATGTTCGGCTGGTTCAGCAGAAAGGCCACGTCGAAGCGTCCGGCGGCGGGCAGTTTGATCCGGGCGCTGTACAGCCCCGGCTCGACTTCGCGCAGGCTGCGGTCGATGACCATCGCCGCCCGCGCCACTTGTCCGCGATTGGGGTAGCCGGACATTGGCGCGTTCATGCCTTCGGCGTAGAAATAGGTGGTGTTGTCCACCGGGTTGACCACAAACACCGCGTTGTCATCCCGCGACACCGCCAGGCTCGATGCCAGCGGCAGGTCACCAGCCAGCCGTGGCGCCTGAGGCCCGGCTTCGAAGCCCTGGCTGATCGGCGTGCGGCCTTCACCCAAGGACGCCAGATTGATCATCGTGACCTTGGCCGAGGCCAGTCCGCGAATGTAGGCGTAGGCCTTGGTGAACACCACTTGATAGGGTTCGGCGGACACGTCCAGTTCATGGATCAACGAATCGGTGGCCGCGTCGATCACCGAGGCCTGGTTCTCCAGGGTGTTGAGCACGATGCCGAAACGACCGTCAGCGCTAAAACCCATCGGGCCCAGGCCCTGTTTCATCTTGATCACCCGTCGTACTGTGAGGCTGGCAGTGTCGACCACGGTCACCGTGCCGTCCTTGCCATCGGCGACATACACCGCCTGGGACAGTGGCGAGTACGCCACGGACAACGGGTGCGAACCGGTCTTCAGTTGTTTGCTGATGGTCAGGCTGGCGATGTCGATAATGCTCAGCGTCCCGTCATCGCGGTTAGTAACGAAGGCAAAACGACTGTCCTTGCTGAAGGCGATTTCGTGATGCCCGGCACCGGTGGCCAGGTGTTTGAGCGTCTTGAGGCTGCGCGTGTCGATCACCGTCACCCCGGACTCTTCGGACGGCTTCGCGTTGTTGCCGACCCACAGCAGACGCTCATCCGGTTGTAATGCCAGGCGTACCGGGTTGCTGCCGGCGGCGACCGAGTCGATCAACTTGAATTGCTCGCTGTCGATCACCGCAATTTCATCGGCGGTCGGCATTGAGACGAACACCCGCTTGTTGTCACGGGGCGTCACCCAATCCATCGGCGGTTGCTTGATATCAATCCGCGCCATCGTGCTGGTGATTCCTCCCACCGACACCGACGGATCGACCACCGAGACGCTGGCATCGCGATTCATCACCAGCAGGTAGTAGCTGTTCATATCGAGCAACGGCCGCGCGCCGATGCTCGATTTCAGAAACACCCCGACCCGGGATTTACAGCTGCGTTCGCGGCCCTGGGCCTGGTCGGCGGCGACGGCTTCCGGATCGAGCCAGGCACCGGGGGAGACACCCGACAAGGGTTGACCCGAAGCGCTGTCAGTGACCCGAAAGCGCACGTCGGCGAACTCGCCCTCGCGCAGCACGCCGTCCTGCGCCAGCGGCCGCACCTCGAGCGCCACCGACACCCCGTCGCGCTCAAGCGTCTGGCCGCTCCAGGTGTCCGGCAGCGCGACCTCGCTCAGCGTGGCCGGAGGCGTCGTGCGCCACACACCCAGCCAGATCAGCGCCAACCCCACAACCAGCGCACAACCGGCAATTTTGATGGTCCTGTTCATATCGTTTCTCCCCTTCAGATCCCTGCTGTCGCACCGCCCCCCTGTAGGAGCGAGCCTCTGTGGCGAGGGGATTTATCCCCGTTCGGCTGCGAAGCAGTCGCAAACCCGGTGGATGCGTTCTATCTGACGCACCGCGATTACAGAATTTGGGGCCGCTACGCGACCCAACGGGGATAAATCCCCTCACCACAAAGGTTCACTCCCACAGGGGTGGTGCCATCCACCACCCCATCCCGACTCCTACGGGGCCGGAGCCGGTTCAGGTTCGTTGGTCACCCGCAGCAATCCCCAAAGCCCGGCGGTGTTGCCGTAGGCGCCGTAGTCGCGGAACAGGTAGTCGCCCGGTATCGCGTTGCTGCCCCCGGCACTCGGGTGCATGAAGCTGAAGTGCGCCGCCGGCAGAATGCTTTCGTGGGCGCCGATGTACATCGACATCGGGTTGTAGCCGAACCGCACCGAGCCCACCCCTGGCGTACTCATCGGATAGCCACCGGTATCGCTCTTCTCCGACTGGAACGGGTTGACCGACCAGACGTGACCATCCAGTTGGAAGGTCGTGCCGCGACTGCCACCGGTGGGCAACATGATGTGCGTGCGGAACGGTTGCCCCGGTTTCACATAGAGCACCGGCGTCTGCGGATCGCCTCCCACCAGCGCATTGCTGTAAGCCATGTGCGCGTTGGGCACGTCGCCATAACCATGGCCATCGGCGTGACCGAACGGCGCGTCCGGCGCCAGCCCGAAGCGGTACCACAGTGGCTCGGCCCGGTAGTTGATGGCCATGCTCGAGTTGTCCTGTGGATCGGTCGGCACGCCCAGGCCTTCCGCGGCAATGCCCTCCACCGGCCGGCCGTTGGCCCAGCGAATGTTCAGGGCTTTCTGCCAGACCATCGCAAAGTCGCGGTAGGTGGTCTGCCCAGGTGCGGTGACGGTCGCTGTCACTTTGCGGGTATCGTCGACCCAGGTTGCGCCGACCGGCAGGATGCTCATCGCACCGCCAAGGCCTTTTTGTCCCTGCTTGATGACGTCCGCCGGGGTGAAGTTCAACCCGCCAAACTCCACCGCCGTGGCGTTGATGTTGTCGACACTGCGGCCCAGTTGCGTAATCGGCTTGCCTTCACGCTCCAGGTGCCCGGCGTAGTACTGATAGGTACGCGTCGGGTACGCGCCGACAGTGCCGACACGCGGCGGCACGGTCTGGATCGGGTTGGCGCCGACGTTGGTGCCGTCGGATTTGGTGATGTCATACGCCAGCAGTTGCGCGTGCAGGCCAACATGGCTGGACGGCCGCATCAGGTTGTTGCTGAAGGTGGTCGCGCCCAGGCCATTGTTGCGATCACGTTTGACCATGCCTTGCATCACCGCCGTCTGAGTCAGGTCCGGCATGACGATGGGCAGACGGTTTTCCAGCGTGATGTTGATGCAATCACCGGCCGCCGCACGCAGCACCAGCGGTTCGACTGGCACACCGGGTTTGAGCTTGCCGGTGATCGGATCGAGATCGCCCTTGCGCACATAAAGGATCGCCGTCGGGTCATGCAGCGGCCCGCTTTGCCCGCCGATGGTGAAGGTCTCACCGTCTTCAGGATCGGTCACGGTGACCTGTGGAATGCTCACGGTCCGCGAGTTGAACACCAGGGTGCCGCCCGCCGGATTCAATGGCCCGCCGACATGCTGACCCATCCCTGCCGGATCACCGATGGACAGGTTCAACGGATTGCGCAGGATGTCGTTGGCCAGCGCCGCGACCACTTCATAGTTGCGTTGTGGTGTCGGCCGGGTGCCGATGCCATTGGGGTTGGCGCCGATCCGTGGGCAGATGCCATCGAACGCCACGGTGTTGCGCATACCGGCCGGTTTCGCGTTGTTCGGCAGCGCGAACAGGTCGCTGCGTTGGGCCGTGTAGTTGCGCATCACGCCCCAGATCCCGCTCCAGTAACCTTCAATCGACGCGTCCATCGAGTACAGGTAATCCCCGGTGGTCGCCGCCGAACTGGAGATCATCGAGACCGGCGCATTGAAGCCCATCTGCTCGGAGATCCCGATCATTTGCGACGAGCGCCAGCCGGAGTTGGAGCTGTTGCCGAAACCGGAACCGCTTTGCAACCACTTCACGCCGTGCAGGGTCACGTTGTGCTCTTCTTCGTGACCACCGGCATGCACCCGCAGCCGCACGTTGTCACCGGTGTAGGTGCGCAGCATTGGCGTGAACGGGTCGCCCGGTTCGGCGCCGCCACGGTTGATGTGTGGCGGGAACAGCGTGGTGCCGCCGGTTGGGCCGGTGGCTGCAGTCACCAGGTTCGGCGCCAGGTTCATCGCCGGGATGGCGCGATCGGTACGACTTTGCATGGCGTACGCCAGGTCGCCGCCGAGGCCGTCGGCCTGCATGCCACGCTTACCGTCCGGGCCGACCTTGTTCGGGTCGTACACCCGCAGGGCCAGCGGTTCGTTGCGGTAATTGACCACGAACATGCCAGGGTCATCGACCGAGATGGCTTGTGGGCATGGCCGGCTTGGGCAACCAGGCACTTGCCCGCCTTGCACTTCGACTACCCCCTCCAGCAGGGTGCTGGCGTTATTGCGCACCGGCGGGTTGATCGCGTAGCGGAAGCTGTCAGCGGTGGCCGGGAAGGCTTGCGGATTAGGCACACCATTCGGGCCGGCGCCGACGTACACACCGGCTTCATAGGCGTGTTGGAAGTCGCTGTATTCGAGGAAGAACTCACGGAAGCTGTCGTTCTTGCCGTCGCCGTCCAGGTCGCCGGTGGACACCACCGCTTGCCACGAGGTTGGCCCGCCGTCCTGCCGCGCACCGCTGTACAACGGCTCGCCGGTTTCGGCGTGGAACCAGGTCGAACCGGCCGGTTCTGCCAACACGGTGGCGTACAGACCAATCTGCTGGTGAGTCGATGGGCCCAAGTGGTCGTGGGTGAAAATGGTCCCCAGGCCACGGTCGATGCCTTTGGCGTTCACCACCGGATCGACAAACCAGCGCTGCATTGCCGTGCGCGCCCCGACCCAGTCAGCCCGGCCGTATTGGCCGAAGAATGGGTGAGCCTTGGCGTTCGGGCAGGCCGGCGTGCCGTCACGAGGATCGGTGCCTTGGCACTGATTAAACTCGCGAATGGCGTGGATGCGTTCTTGCACTGCACCGGGGGAAAGCACGCCGTCTTCATAGTTCCAGCCGTTGGCCGAACCGTCGGCAGACACCAGGTCCCATTTCGGCAGGTGAATGTGCTGGCCGATTACATCAGTCGGCGTGCGCACCTGATAGTCGTCCATTTCATAGGTGGCCGGCACCAGGTTGGTTTGCTGGTACTGCACGCAGTCAAAGGTGTTCATGCGCATCACCAAAGGCTCTGGCGGACGCTGCTTGTTGATCACCGGCCAGGCGTCTTCCCACAGCGCGAGAATGCGCGCTTGCGGGAAGTGGTAACCGACCTTGTTGTAGACCGCATCGAACTGAATGTTCGCGGCTTTATAGACCCGTGGACGGTCGGCGGTGAAGGTCGAGGAACCGGTGTAGGACATGCCGTCGATCCGTTCGCCACTGGTAAATTCGCCGGTGCCGGCGCTGCTGGTCAGACGTTTTTGCCGATCATCCATGCACGGTTCGTAATACGGTGCACCCGCGATCGGCAAGGCGCCGTTGGTGCGGAAGTTGCGCGCGACGATTTGATTACCGGGTAGCACGGCGAAGCTCGGGTGGTCTTTTTTGGCGTGGAACGCCATGGCCGCCTGTTCGACTTCGGTGCCCTCTTCCGGCATGTAAATCGGCTTGGCGCGTGTCACTTCCTTGGAGAAATCCAGGGACGTGGTAATGGTGCGCGCCTGGCCACCGGAGGAGAAACCGTCCAGAGAATGGCGTCCCAGGCCGCCGTCCCAGCCACCGGACTGAGCCGGGTCGAGATTGGCCCATAAGGCGTTGCCGCTGGTTTTCAAGGCCTGCGCCTTGGCAGCGTCGAGCATGTCCAGCGGTGGGGTCGGTGGGCGTTGGCCGACCGAGCTTTCCATGCCGCCGATCCAGAACGGATAGCCAGGGTTTTTCAGGCTACCGTCGGCATTGCGGTTGGCTTCACTGCGATCCACCAGGGCCAGGGAACCGATGGCCTGAGCGCCGCCGTTACCGCTGAGTTGTTCGTCGTCATCCTCCTCTTCATCGTCATCGTCGTCATCGCCACCGGCCACCAGGTTTTCGCCGATTTTCGGCACGACCGCGACTTTGCCCGGCATCGGTGCCATGGCTTTGCCGGGCAGCGGCACGACGGCTGGAATCGGTGTACCGGCAACGATCTCGCCATCGGGCAAGGCCCGGGCGCCTGCCGCCGGTTTACCGCTGCGCAATGCATAAGGTTCGCTGTGATACCCGTCGGCACCCTGTTGGGACACCTCGAGTTTGGTGCCCTCTTCGAATACGTCATGCACCCGCCACATGCTCCACATGCCTTGGGCAAAGTGCGGATAGAAGTGGCAGTGATAGATCGCATCGCCGGCTACGCGGTTGCGGTTGCCCGAACCACCGTTGGCGATTTCGTAGGTGTAACCGGCGCCTGGACCGATGCCTTGGGCGTCCACATAGTCGGAGTTGTCGTCGTTCGGGTTGAACAACCATTGATGGCCGTGCAAGTGGAAGATGTGCTGCTCGTGGCCGTTGTGCGTGTTGCGGAATTTGATGAAGTCACCGATGTAGCTGTGGTTGACGTTGGAGGGCTCGGACGGGTACAGCGCCATGGTCGCCTTGACTCCGATCTGATCGGCGCGGGGGACTTGACCGGGAAGAATGCCTTCCAGACCGGCGTTGGCCGGTACATCCACCAACATCGCCACGTCGCCGACGGTGTGCGAGCTGAGGAAGAATTCTTCATAAGCGCAGGACAGGCAGTCGTGCATCGGCCCGACGCCCAAACGGTTGGCGACCACTTCGGCGCCCATGCCGCCGGAGCCATAGTTGATCATGAACGAGTCGCGGGTCGGCTCCAGCACGTGGGCCATCACCGGGTCTGCAAAGTAGGCAGGGAACGCCTGGGTCGCGGCGGTTTCATCCTGGAACTGCGAGGCGAAATCGCGGAACGGTTCCAGACGATTCGGGATCGCCGGGTTGCGTTTGCCAATGGCTTCCAACGGATAGGTCGACGGCGGGAAGCTGCCGTCGGCGTTGCTGCCCATCACAATCGCGTCGCTTTCGCTGGAAATGATTTCATTGCCGTCGACCATGTTAATGATCGGCCGGCCGGCCTTGCCTTCACGGATCCACGGTTCACGCTGCGGGTAGCGCGCCTGGTAATCGACAATCGGTTGACCGGCCGGGGTGCGGCCGACGCTGGCCAGGCGCATTTCTTCTTCGGTCACGGTGTTGCGATAGGTGCGGCCGCCCTTGGGCACCACCACCACTTGGCCGAACAGTCCGTTGGCTACGTTGCCCGCATCCCCTTCACCACCGAAAGTCGCGCCGCGGCTGCTGGCGGCAAACGCCCCTTCGCGCTCGGCGTACAGGGTGTAGGAGCGGGTGGCACCGGGGGGAATCAAGGTATTGGCGTTGCGCCCGGTATAGGACGCAATATCGTCGATGCTGTTGACCGCTTGCATGCCGTTGACCTGGAAGCCGACGTGGCGGTCGGTGACCTGTTCATCGACCTTGAATTCGTCTTCGTTGCCGATGGCGACTTCGCCCTCAATCTCACCCTCTTCCTCCTCCCCGTTTTCGTGGCTGCCGGGGTTGGCCTGGTAGGCGAGCAAGTTCTGCAGGTTGATGGTCAGGCAATCACCGGCAGCGACACGCAGCACCAGCGGACGCGGACGCTTGTCGGGCCGCAGCGAGACTTTGCCCGGCACCGCCGCCCCGCCCTGGGCCAGGGACATCTCGTGGTCATCGACCACATCGCGGCGCAGGGCGAACATCATGCCGTTGACGTTTTGCGCGCCGAGGCGGTTGAACATCAGCGGCTGATCCAAGGCCACGACGTTGGCCACCAGATTGCGCTCGCAGCGCACGGCCGCTTCGGCCAGCTCGATGCCCAGCATCGATGCCACCAACAGCAGCAGATTCAACAAGGACGGGGCGTAGGGTATGCCGGTCATGATCACGGGCCTCGCTGTGGGGTGCTCACAGGGAATACTTCTCGACTAATCCCCTTGAGCAAACCGCATGCCATAAATAATTTAGTTGTTTTTCAATTACTTACAAAAAATACTTAATAACTCGGGGGATATTCCCCCACTTATTCCCCACTTTTCGGCCGGGGCCACCATGCCCCACTATTGGGGGAACGTGCCCCACGGTTGCCGATCACAGCGGTGCATCCGCGGCCAGGCCCTGCAAGCGTCGGTATTGGCGCAAGACACTGGGCACGTAACGCTGGGTTTCGGCGAACGGCGGGATCACCCCGCCACGGCTGAGCACCGCTTGCGGCCCGGCGTTGTAGGCCGCCACGGCGAGGCTGATGTCGTTATCGAACAGGGTCATCAGGCGCTTGAGGTATTTGGCGCCACCCTGAATGTTGGCTTTCGGGTCGTAGACATTCTTCACCCCCAACTCCCGGGCGGTGTCTGGCATCAATTGCATCAACCCTCCCGCGCCCTTGGGTGACCGGGCACCGGAGTCGTAGGCGGACTCGGCCTGGATCACCGCATGCAACAGCGCCGCCGGTAACTGATTGGCCGTGGCAGCCGCCGAAACCAGCTCGGCATAGGGCTGCCGGGCAATCATCTGGGGTTGTTGATCCATGCTGACCCGGGCGGATTCTGACTCGTGAATCACCCGTTCATAGGTGCGGCCGGGACGGTGGACATTGGACAGAACGTAGCTGCCCTTGGTGTCCACGGAAACGAACACATCGGCCTGTACGACGCCGGTCAACACGAGCAGACCGAGCAGTCCTGTGGTGAGTGTTTTCATTTTTTTGCCTCCCCTGCCCGGCCCCGAAAAATGGGGCTAATGCCCCAATGGCCGGTAGTAAACAAGCCATACGCAAGCACTGTGCCGAATGCGCGAAGGCCCGTAATTCAGGGGCTGCAGAAGATTGTCCGGGCATGTGCATGGCAATTGCATAAGCCTTCACGGCGACCCTTCTGCCGACTGTGTGAGGTCATCATGAATCAGCGTTTGCGTTCCACCCCGCGTGCTCAAAGCGGGTTCACCCTGCTCGAACTGTTGGTGGTGTTGGTGGTGCTGGGGCTGTTGGCCGGCATCGTCGCGCCGAAGTATTTCGCCCAACTGGGCCGCTCCGAAGTGAAGGTGGCCAAGGCGCAAATAGAAGGCCTGGGCAAAGCACTGGACCTGTACCGTCTGGAGGTCGGTCATTACCCATCGACCGAACAGGGTTTGCAGGCGCTGGTCAACGCGCCCAGCGATGAAACCAAATGGACCGGCCCTTACTTGCAGAAAAAACTCCCGCAGGATCCGTGGGGCCGTAACTACACCTATCGCTACCCCGGCGAAAACGGCGAATACGACTTGTTGTCCATGGGCAAGGACGGACAACCCGGCGGCGAAGGCGAAAACGCCGAAGTCACCAGTTGGCAATGACGGGAGGCGATCATGCGTTTTCATCTCAAAGCCGTTGGCAAGGGCGGCGTCGTCTCGATGACCGTCGAGGCGCTCGGCCACAGCGAAGCCCGGCGCATCGTCGAAGACCAGGGCTACCGGGTGATCAGCCTGTACGCCGAGCGTCACTGGCGTGCGTTGCGCGTCAGGCAGCGCGAAACCTTCAACCTGGTGCTGTTCAGCCAGGAACTGACCACGTTGCTTAATGCGGGCCTGCCGTTGATCGATGCGCTGGAAAGCCTGGCGGAAAAAGAGAACGCGCCCCAGGCCCGCAAGACCTTGAGCGAACTGGTACGCCTGCTTTATGAAGGCAAATCGTTCTCCCAGGCACTGGGCCAGTTGTCGGCGGTTTTCCCTCCGCTCTACGTTGCACTGGTGCAGTCCAGCGAAAAGACCGGCGCCGTGGGCGATGCCCTGGGCCGCTATGTCAGCTATCGCCAGCGCATGGACGAGGTTCGGCAAAAAATCGTCAGCGCTTCGATCTACCCCATGCTGTTGCTGGTGGTGGGTGGTGGCGTGGTGTTGTTTCTGATGGGCTACGTGGTGCCGCGCTTCAGCCTGGTGTTCGAAGGGCTGGGCTCGAACCTGCCGTGGTTGTCGCAGATCCTGATGAGCAGCGGGATGTTCCTCCACGCCCATCAGGGTGAATTCTTCGGCACACTGGCGGCAAGCATCGTCGCCCTCACCTTCCTTCAGCGCCAACCGGCCTTTCGTCGGGGCCTGGACCGCGTGATTGAAAAACTCCCGGCGGTCCATCAACGCATCTTCATGTACGAACTGACTCGCTTCTACCGCTCGCTAGGGATTCTGCTGCAAGGCGGCATTCCCCTCGTCACCGCCATGGGCATGGTTCGCGGCCTGCTCACCGTCGCCTCCCGCGCGCGCCTTGACCAGGCCTGCGAACGGGTGCGCGAGGGTCAGTCGCTGTCGACCGCCCTGGAACTCAATCATCTGGTGACCCCGGTGTCCCTGCGCTTGCTGCGCGCTGGCGAACAGTCCGGCAACCTGGGGCAAATGATGGAGCGCAGCGCCGACTTCTACGACGAAGAAATCAGCCGCTGGATCGAATGGTTCGTGCGGCTTTTCGAACCCTTGCTCATGACCTTCATCGGCCTGCTGATCGGGGTGATCGTGATCCTGATGTACATCCCGATTTTCGAGCTGGCCTCGAGTATTCACTGAGCCCTGGAACAGGGTCGAGATGGACGTTTCAGAACTCATTGACGTGACAACTGAATAAAACCGTACGGTGAGGTGTTTACCCACTGAATCAGGCAGCAAGTTGCATTCATCAACGTTCCAAGCTGAATAAGAAGACGGAGAACGATATGCACATGAAAAAGCTTTTGCTCGCAGTGGCTATTGGCGCAGTTCTGTCGGCATCCACCGTTCTGATACCGGACAGCCTGTCCGGTATGTCGAGTGCTCAAGCCAAAGACGGAGGCAGTGGCGGTAGTGGAGGCGGCGGTGGTGGCAATGGTGGCGGCGGCAGTGGTGGCGGCGGCGGTGGCGGTGGCGGTGGCGGCGGCAATGGTGGTGGCGGCGGCGGCAATGGTGGCAATGGTGGCGGTGGTGGAAGCGGTGGCGGCGGCAATGGCGGCGGTCACGGTGGAAGTGGCAGTGGCGGCAACAGTGGCAATGGCGGCAATAGCGGCAATAGCGGCAATAGCGGCAGCGGTCACAGTGGCAGCGACCATGGCTCGGGCCATTCCGGCAACTCGGCCTCATCCTCATCCGGGCGCAGTGGCACTCACGCCGAACCTGGGGATGATCACGGCGTTCATAACGCGGGCGAAGTCGGCCACAATCGCGGGGTTCATCACGCCGGTGAAATCGGCGACAACCACGGTGTACATCGCGCCGGTGAACCGGGCGACGATCACGGCGTACATCGCGCGGGCGAAGTGGGCGATGACCACGGCGTACATGTCGGCGGTGAACCGGGTGACGACCATGGTGTGCATGTTGGTGGCGAGCCAGGCGATGACAAAAAGTCCTGACAAACACTGAGCAAAGGGACACCACACATCTCTGTGGGAGCCGGGCTTGCCCGGCTCCCACTGGGGCCGTGTGAAACCTATAGCCCACCCTCAGCCTGATCCAGCCGCTCACGCAAAAATTCGATCAACGCCTGCACCGGCCGCGAACTCTGACGGTGCTGCGGATACACCGCCGATAACGTCAGCGGCTGCGGACGAAACTCATCCAGCACCGGCACCAGCCGACCATCCTTCAGCGCCGAGCCGACAATGAACGTCGGCAAGTACGTAACCCCCATCCCGGCCACCGCCGCATCCTTAAGCAACTCCCCGTTGTTGACCCGCATCCTGCCCGTGACGTTGACGGTCAGCGGCTTACCCTGTCCTTCAAAACGCCATTGCACCTGACGCCCGTGGCCGTATGGCAGGCAGTCATGGCTGTGCAAGTCTTCGGGTTTGAGCGGCGTGCCGCGCTCCGCCAGGTAAGCCGGGCTGGCGCAGTACACCCGCTGGATGGAGGCGATGCGTCGGGCGATCAGTGTCGAATCTTCCAGAATGCCGATGCGCAACGCCAGGTCGTACCCCTCACTGAGCAAGTCCACCGGCCGATCGCTCAAGTCCACTTCCACCGTGACATCCCGATAGCGCTGCAAAAACAACGGCAGCAGACAACCCAAATGCGCCACCGCAAACGACAACGGCGCGCTCACACGAATGGTGCCGCGAGGCTCGGTGGTCTGGCCGGCGATGCCCTGCTCCACTTGCTCGACTTCGCCCAGCAGGCGTAACGCTGATTCGTAATAACTCTGGCCCAGCGGCGTCACGTCCAGCCGTCGCGTGGAGCGATTGAGCAAGCGCACGCCCAGACGCTCTTCGAGCTGCATCAGGCGGCGACTGACGAATTGCTTGGACAGGCCCAATTGATCGGCCGCCGAGGTGAAGCTGCCGGAGTCCATGACCTGGCAAAAAATACGCATATCTTCGAACGGGTTCATTGTCACGCCCTGGTTGACAGTCAAACACCTTATAGCCGCTTTTTCCCTTGGCATCACCCTATTAATCTGTGTCCACGGTGTTGCTGAGGCCTGAACCACAGCGCCAGCAGCAACCTGACCTTAGGTCATCAACGTCTAACTAATTAAAAGGATTTACCCATGAACATCGTCAAAAAATCCCTGACCGCTTCCCTCCTCGCCCTCTCCATCGGCAACGCATTCGCCGCTGGCAGCCCGGGTGTCGAACACAACACCCAGGCCTTCCTCGAAGCCCTCGCCGCCGGGGGTGGCAAGCCGCTTGAGCAACTGAGCCCGAAGGACGCCCGTGCGGTACTGACCGGTGCGCAAAATTCGGTGAAGGTTGATCTGTCGGGCGTGGACGTCAGCGACCATGCGATCAAAGTCGATGGGCAAACCATCAACCTGAAAATCATCCGTCCGGCCAAGGTCAAAGGTGAATTGCCGGTGTTCATGTTCTTCCACGGTGGCGGCTGGGTGTTGGGCGATTACCCGACTCACCAGCGTCTGATCCACGACCTAGTGGTCGGCTCCGGCGCCGTCGCGGTGTATGTCGATTACACGCCGTCGCCGGAAGCGCACTACCCGACCGCCATCAACCTGGCCTACGCCGCGACCCGTTGGGTGGCCGAGCATGGCAAGGACATCGGCGTCGATGGCAAACGCCTGGCGGTGGCCGGCAACAGTGTCGGCGGCAACATGGCGGCGGTCGTGGCGCTGATGGCCAAGGAACAGAAAACCCCGGCGCTGCGCTTCCAGTTGTTGATGTGGCCGGTGACCAATGCGCAGTTCGACACCGGCTCGTACCAGCAATTTGCCGAAGGCCACTTTCTGACCAAGGGCATGATGAACTGGTTCTGGGACAGCTACACCACCGACCAGGCCGAGCGCGCGCAGATCCACGCTTCGCCGTTGCAAGCCAGCGCCGAACAGCTCAAAGGCTTGCCCGCCGCCCTGGTACAAACTGCCGAGTTCGATGTGTTGCGTGACGAAGGCGAAGCCTATGCCCGTCACCTCGACGCGGCCGGTGTGCCGGTCACGGCGGTGCGTTACAACGGCATGATTCACGACTTCGGCCTGCTCAACCCGCTGAGCCAGATTCCGCAAGTGAAGGCGGCGGTTCGCCAGGCGGCATTGGAACTCAAGACTCACTTGAACTGAGTTAGACGCAAAAGATCGCAGCCTTCGGCAGCTCCTACATGGGAATGCGTTCTCCTGTAGGAGCTGCCGAAGGCTGCGATCTTTTTTGCCCCCCAACAATTTCGCTGGAGTTCCCCCATGTCCTTTGTCCTCGCACATCTGCTGTCCTGGAGTGCCCTGCTGCTGCTGATCGACGCCGTGCTCTGGCACCTCGCGCTGTTCAAGCATCGCGTCACACGGGTTGGCGTGCGCCTGGCACTGTTCGTAATGTTCAGCGCTCTCGTGATCAATGCCGGCGTAAGCCCGTTGGAGGCGCCGCTGATTGCCGAGGATCGCGTAGCGCAATTGGGCGCCACGGCGCTGGGGATTCTCTGGTGGCTGTACGCCGCACGGGTGCTCACCGAAGTCATCGGCCTGGTGCTGATGCGTCGCATCGGCCACAGCGGTCGGTTGTTGCAGGACGTCATCGGCGCGCTGGTGTTTCTGATCGCCACCGTCGCGGCGGCCGGTTATGTGCTGGAACTGCCGGTGAAAGGATTGCTGGCAACCTCCGGCGTGGTGGCAATCGTCGTCGGCCTGGCGTTGCAAAGCACCTTGAGCGACGTGTTTTCCGGGATCGTGCTCAACACCACCAAGCCGTATCAGGTAGATGACTGGATCATGATCGATGGCGTCGAAGGCAAAGTGCTCGACATCGACTGGCGCGCCACCCACCTGTTGACCAGCGCTGGCAGTACCGCCGTGGTGCCGAACTCGGTGGCGGCCAAGGCTAAAATCGTCAACCTCAGTCGGCCGAACAACATGCACGGCGTGTCGATCAGCATTCAAGTGCCCAACCACATTCGTCCGCGTCGGGTGCTGGATGCACTGGAGCGCACGCTTCAGGGCAGCAGCAGTTTGCTGCTCAACCCGGCGCCGAAAGCGGTGCTCAAAGAGGCTGGCGAAAACATGTCCGAGTACGTGGCCAGCGGCTTCATCGCCGAGCTCGGCAAGAAAAGCGAAGTGCGCAATCAACTGTTCGACCTGGCGCATCGACACCTCGAAGCGGCGGGAATCTCCCGGCAGCCCGATGGCGTCATCGAACCGACAACCCGCGCGCGGGCGTTGCTGGATGAAGTGAAGATCTTCCGTTCCCTGAGCGAAGATGAGCGCGATCAAATGGCCCAGTCGATGGTTGCGCAGCAGTACGCGGCAGGCCAGGTGGTATTGGAATTGGGCGAAGTGCCGAACAGCCTGATGGTGATCGCCACGGGTGTGGTCAGCGCCACCGTGCCCGATGGCACCGGGCAAACCGAAGCGGGGCGCATGGGGCCGAGTGAGGTGATGGGTGAACAAAGCATCCTCACTGACACGCCGTCCCAGGCCACCTTCATTGCATTGACCTCCTGCATCATTTACCGGATCGACAAATCCCTGACCCGTCATTGCATGGAACAACGTGTTGAAGTGGGTCGGGCGTTGAACAAGCTGCAGGCAGTGCGGCAGCAGAACAGTCGGTTGGCGTTGGCCAATCCGGTACCCATCAAGAAAAGCGGATTCCTGAGCTGGCTGCAGAAACGCCAACAGGCCTAGTTTTTTGTGGCGAGGGAGCTTGCTCCCGCTTGAGTGCGCAGCGCTCACACAATTGGGGCTGCTTCGCAGCCCAGCGGGAGCAAGCTCCCTCGCCACAAAAACCTCACCACAGAATGGTGTTATGCCAGACAAAAAAATGCCCGCACAGTCGCGGGCATTTTTATGGGCGGTGGGGCTTACCTCGACGTCAGCACCGAGTAGCTGTTCATCAAGTTGCGATAGTTCGGAATGCGCGGCGACAGCAGGTTCGCCAGGCCTTCCATGTCGTTGCGCCAGTCGCCCTGCAGCTCGCACGCCACCGAGAACCAGTTCACCAGTTGCGCACCGGCCGCCGACATGCGTGCCCAGGCAGCCTGTTGCACGGTTTCGTTGAAGGTGCCTGAGGCGTCAGTCACCACAAACACTTCAAAGCCTTCCGCCAGTGCCGACAGCGTCGGGAACGTTACGCAAACGTCGGTCACCACACCGGCGATGATCAATTGCTTACGACCCGTGGCTTTAACGGCTTTGACGAAGTCTTCGTTGTCCCAGGCATTGATCTGGCCTGGACGCGGGATGTACGGCGCGTCCGGGAACAGTTCCTTCAACTCGGGCACGATCGGGCCGTTCGGGCCGTTTTCGAAACTGGTGGTGAGGATGGTCGGCAGTTTGAAGAACTTGGCCAAGTCCGCGAGGGCCAGCACGTTGTTCTTGAATTCGTTGGGCGAGAAATCCTGAACCAGCGAAATCAAACCGGTCTGGTGGTCGACCAACAGGACAACGGCATCGTCTTTGTTCAGGCGTTTGTACGGAACGTTGCTCATGTGAAACTCCTCGATGGATGGGTATAACGTTAGGCGCCGACGCGGTGCATCGGCGCTGGTTGTGATCGTCAGAACGCGAAGCACGAGCAGCCAAACGCGCCCCAGAAACCCGCGAAATCGCTGACCGGCGCGTTCGACAAACGCGCCTTTTCATGGCTGTGGGAATGCACGCCGCACGGCCCGCTGCAATGGTGAACCTGCGCTTGCATCGGCGAGGTCGGACGCCAATGACCCGGCACCTTGACCACCGGCGACCAGTCCGGCAGCACCGGCACGCTGGCCGGCCCGAGTTTTTCGAAGTCACCGGCGGCGTACACCACCTTGCCGCCGACCACGGTCAACACCGACTCGATCCACTTAATCGCTTCTTCCTCGACGCTGAAAAAATCCGCGCTCAGGGCCGCGACGTCAGCCAGTTGGCCGACCTTGATCATGCCTTTCTTGCCCTGCTCGGAAGAGAACCAGGCGCTACCGTGGGTGAACAGCTCCAGTGCGGTTTGACGAGACAAGCCCTCGGCATGCAGTTCCAGACCACCGACCGTGCGGCCGCTGACCATCCAGTACAGCGAAGTCCAGGGGTTGTAGCTGGACACTCGCGTGGCATCGGTGCCGGCGCCGACCGGTACACCTTCGGCCAACATGCGCTTGATCGGCGGCGTGGCTTCGGCGGCTTTGGCGCCATAACGCTCGACAAAATATTCGCCCTGAAACGCCATGCGGTCCTGAATCGCAATACCACCACCCAGCGCCCTCACCCGCTCGATGTTTTGCGGGGTGATGGTTTCAGCGTGATCGAAAAACCACGGCAAACCGTTGAACGGAATGTCGCGGTTGACCTTCTCGAACACGTCGAGCATGCGGCTGATGGATTCGTTGTAGGTGGCGTGCAAACGGAACGGCCAGCGCTGCTCGACGAGATGGCGGACCACCGGTTCCAGCTCGTCCTCCATGGTTTGCGGCAAGTCCGGACGCGGCTCAAGGAAGTCCTCGAAATCCGCCGCCGAGAACACCAGCATTTCCCCGGCGCCGTTGTGCCGCAGGTAATCGTCGCCCTGATGCAGGGTCACGCTGCTGGTCCAATTCTTGAAGTCAGTCAGCTCTTCTTTCGGCTTCTGGGTGAACAGGTTGTAGGCGATACGAATGGTCAGCTGCTGGTCCTTGGCCAACTGCTCGATCACTTGGTAATCGTCCGGATAATTCTGAAAACCGCCGCCGGCATCGATGGCGCTGGTCAGGCCAAGACGGTTGAGTTCGCGCATGAATTGGCGGGTCGAGTTGACCTGATACTCCAGCGGCAACTTCGGCCCCTTGGCCAGCGTCGAGTACAAAATCATCGCGTTGGGCCGTGCGACCAGCATGCCAGTCGGCTCACCGTTGGCATCGCGCACAATCTCGCCACCTGGCGGATTCGGCGTGTTGCGGGTGTAACCGGCCACGCGCAACGCGGCGCGGTTGAGCAAGGCGCGGTCGTACAAATGCAGGACAAACACCGGCGTGTCCGGCGCCGCCTGATTGAGTTCTTCGAGGGTCGGCATGCGCTTTTCGGCGAACTGGAATTCGTTCCAGCCACCGACCACGCGCACCCATTGCGGCGTGGGCGTGCGATCGGCCTGGTCCTTGAGCATGCGCAAGGCATCGACCACGGACGGCACACCTTCCCAACGCAGTTCGAGGTTGTAGTTCAGACCGCCCCGGATCAGGTGCAAGTGCGAGTCGTTGAGGCCGGGAATGACGCAACGGCCCTTGAGGTCGATGACCTGCGTACCCGAACCGCGCAGCGCCATGGCTTCAGCGTCGGTGCCGACCGCAACGAAGCGACCGTCGCTGATCGCCACCGCACTGGCGCGCGGATTTTCACGGTCAACGGTATGAAATTGGCCATTGAATAAAATCAGATCGGCGTTCATCGCGTTTCCTTGGACGGAGTGGAGTGGGACAGCCAGGGCGCGAACAGACGCGTCGCCCTCGGCATGAACAGGTACACCACCGAGACGACGATGGTCAGCGTGATCAGGAACGTCGCGACCACGTAATTGGACAGGATGGCGTTGAGTTGCAGCAGCGGCCCCCAGATCAGTGGCACCAGCAAAGTGTGCGGCAGAATCACCAACAACGTCACCACGGCCTGCTTCCAGCGCGGCGGTGGCGGCGAAGCGGCGTCGGCTTGCGGCGCGAACCAGAACTCATTGACCGGATTGACCTCGGTCTGGTCGCCGTCAGCGAGCATCGGTGTGGCTTCGTTGACCAGTGCCAGGCGCTGCGGCGAATCGAGCCAGCGTTGCATCGCGTCGGTGGTGCAAAAGCGCAGCACGCAGGTGTACATGTCCAGGCCGGCGTTTTTACCGCGTATCACGTCCACACCCAAGTGCCCTTCTTGCTGCCCGGCGATGCTGACAATGTTGCGCAACCAGGCTTCGTAGGGCACTTCAAAACCAGCCTTGACCCGGTGCTTGATGACCAGGGTCACGACTTCCTCGAAACGATTGGATTCAGGCATAACGCAAAGCTCCGGCGAATCGGACATTGAGCGCCAGCCGACCTGGCCCGGCGATAAGAATGCTGGTGAACAGAATCAACAGCAGCCAACCGAACTGCCCCTCATCGAGGCTCCATTGCGGATGCACAATCAGCAGCGCGACCAACAGCAAACACAGAATCGGCAGACACGCCAGACGCACCAGCACCCCAGCAATGATCAGCAACGGGCACAGCACCTCGGCAAAAACCGCCAGCATCAGCGTGACGTTCGCGCCCACGTGAAAAGGGTCTTCGATGACTTGCAGTTGAGCGCTGTAGTTAAGCAGCTTCGGCAAACCGTGCACCCACAGCAGAAACAATCCGCCACTGACCCGCAAAAACAGCAGTCCGATGTCCTGGGCCCGTTCATCCCATCGCGAAATATTCATGGGCTACCTGCACAAATGAAAAACCACCGGCTTCATGCGCCGGGATTTGGTTTGATAGTGCCGGGACGGGAGCGGGGGAAATTGGATGTGTGTGCTCTTTTTTGATGAGCCCGGCGGTACGATCCACTGCTCCAGTGGAATGATGTGCCGCCATCGCAGGCAAGCCAGCTCCCACAATTAATCCGCGACCCCCCCGCTTCTCACCACTCAACAGGCCGAGCGTTAGCTCGCCTGCAGCACTTGATCTTGCTCTGCCCGCCCCTTCGGGAGGCCGAGTGGAGGCGTTCATCTGGGGGGTAGGCGCGCAGCGCCGTTCGACGAAGTCGAACACATCGAGAGGAGGTTGAAGCGAAGCCAACCGGAGGCGATGCCCCCAGATGAATGCCGGAGCGAGGGAACGCCGAGCCTAGGCGAGGGGCCGGACGCTGGGGCGAAGACTTTTGGTTACTTTTTGTCGTTTGAAAAAGTGACTCGCTGTAAAAGCGAAACCATTAGCGGCCGTTACCGCAGGAATGGATATGTACACCCGAGAGAAATAGGTCGGCTACCAGGCCGCTATCGCAGGCAAGCCAGCTCCCACATTTTGAACGGTGTACATAAAAGGGAACTTGGTCGGCCCGAAGGCCGCCACGTTCAAGCCGAGATCGGCAAAGGCCTCGACATGAAATCGCTGATCCGAGACCGCAACCACCGCTCCGCCGGATCATTGTCATGCACCCCGCTCCACGCCATCGACAACTGCGCCGCATCGATAGGAAACGGCGGATCCTCAGCCCGCAACGCACACCCTTCAACCAGCGCGCAGGCGGCATAATCGGGAACAGTGGCAATCATTTCAGTGCCGGCAAGCAACGCGCGCAAACCGCTGAACTGCGGCACACCCAATACCACGCGGCGGCTGCGGCCGACCTTCGCCAGATCCAGATCAATGTTGCCGCTAAAGTCGCCGGAGAACGACACCATGGCATGCGGTCGTTCGCAGTACTCGTCGAGCGTCAGCGTCCCCGATCGTTTGTCCCCGCGCAGCACTTTGCAGGGGATGTCCCGCAACTTCTTGCACTTGGCATTCGCGGGCAAATCCGTTGTGTAGCTCACCCCCACGGAAATTTCTCCCGAGGCCAGCAATGCCGGCATCAGCAGATAGTTGGCGCGACGCACCACCACAACGATCCCCGGTGCCTCTTCCTGCAGTTTCCGCAACAACGGCGGAAACAAACCGAACTCCGCGTCGTCCGACAAACCAATGCGAAACACATCGCAACTGGTGGTCGGATCGAATTCCTTGGCTCGACTGACCGCCCCGGAAATCACATCCATCGCCGGTTGCAGCTCCTTGAGAATCGCCAGCGCCCGCCCCGTCGGCTCCATGCCGCGGCCATTGCGCAGCAACAACGGATCGTCGAACAGATCCCGTAACCGCCCCAGCGCCGCACTCACCGCCGGCTGCCCCATGAACAGTTTTTCGGCTACACGGGTCAGGTTCTTTTCGAACATCAACGCTTCGAAAATCACTAGCAGGTTCATGTCGACGCGACGCAGATCGTTACGGTTCATAGGCACGATTTCCTTGTGTGTTCAGCCGGGGACTTTACTCGATCAGCGGTACTTTGGCCGCACGTTTGTAAGGTCCGTATTCCACCGGCACCCACTGGAAGTGCTTGCCCTCTGCCGCGATGTGGCCAATGCCCGGAAACGGCAAGTGCGCCGCCGTCACCCAGGTCTTGCTCGCCGCCGCAGAGCTGAACACCTTGGCGCGGCTCTTGATTGCCTGCTGGCTGTTGACGTCAAAGCCGATCGACACTTCCGGATGTTCGAACTGCACGGCGAGGTTATGCACCAGATCGCCCATGAACAGAATGCTCTGGCCTTGCGAGGTAAAGCGGTAAGTGGTGCTACCCGGCGTGTGCCCGGTTTCCAGCTCGGCATCGACCACGCCTGGCACGGGTGACTGACCGGCGGCGAAGGTCTTGAAACGCCCTGCGGCCACATACGGAGCGGTGGAGTCCTGGGCGATTTTGAAATACGGCTTGGCACCCTCGGGCACCTTGGCGAGGGCCTGCGGATCGAGCCAGTAATCGGCCTCTGCCTTCGCAGCAAAGACCGTGGCGTTGGCGAAAACCGGTTTTTTCTCGCCGTCGATCAATCCGCAGACGTGGTCCAGATGCAGGTGGGTCAACAGGATCGTGTCAACTTGCGCTGGCTCATAACCGGCGGCTTTCATGTTGTCCGAGAGCATGCCGGCCGTTTCGCCAATGCACTGGCCTGCGCCGGTATCCACCAGGATCAGTTGCTTGCCGGTGTTGATCAGAAAGGCGTTGAACGCGGTTTGCACCCCCGGCGTTTCAATCGAGCGACGGGCCAGCAGCGCGCGGATCTGACTCTGGGTCAGGCCTTTGAGCAGTTTCGGCGACAAGTCGTTGTAGCCATCGAACAACGCCGTCACCTCAAAGTCGCCCACCGCCAGGCGGAAGTACCCCGGCACTTGTGTGCCGACCTGTGCCGGTGCCTGAGCCGAGGAAATACCGGACGCCAGCGCGACCGCGAGCCCCAGCGCGCAAACCAGAGAATGTTTCATGCCATCACCCTTGATCGAGTCAGAAAAGCGGCGATGTAAAACGCCGCCCGATGACGTCGATTGTGCACGGGGCGCGGCCATGGAAATTGCAGCAATGTGCTGAGTTAGCGCTGTTGTCCCCCCTGAGCACGGACGGAATTAACAACGTTTAACTCGCCTGCCAGAGCCCTGCGGCCAAGAATGAAGCTCACCGATACGGACATTTGTCATGGCCCATTCTCAGCAAAACGTCGCCCGCGCGACTGTCACTGACGCGCGAAAGAAAACCACCGGCGGCCTGACCCCGTGGCGCGAAAGCCTGGCCAAGAAACTGATCCTCGAACGCCTTGGTGAAACCGTTGAAGTGACCGAACTGGCCCGCGCCTGCGCCCTTTCGCGCAGTCATTTCTCCCGCGCGTTCAAGTGCAGCACCGGGCTCTCGCCTCAGGACTGGATTCGCCATCAACGCATCGCCCGGGCCAAGCAGTTGATCCAGAGCACCGACCTGACGCTGACACAAATCAGCCTCGAATGCGGCTTCTGTGATCAGGCACATTTCTGCCACATCTTCACCCGCAGCGAAGGCATCAATCCGTTTGCGTGGCGTTGTCGAACAGTACGTCCCCACTCTCGCATGACCTTGTAGGCGCGAAAACCGGCGCGGACCTACGCCCGCGCCGGGGTACATCAACCCTTGAGGAACGCCAGCAGATCAGCGTTGAGCTGATCCTTGTGGGTATCAGTCAAGCCATGGGGCGCGCCGGGGTAGACCTTCAGCTGTGAACCTTTCACCAGTTTTGCCGAGGCAATACCCGCCGCTTCGATCGGCACCACCTGGTCCGCGTCGCCATGCACCACCAGCGTCGGGATGTCGAACTTCTTAAGGTCTTCGGTGAAGTCGGTTTCGGAGAACGCCTTGATGCAGTCATAAGCGTTCTTGTGGCCGGCCGCCATGCCTTGCATCCAGAACCAGTCGATCATGCCCTGGGACGGCTTGGCGTCCGGTTTGTTGAAGCCGAAAAACGGACCGCTGGCGAGGTCGATATACAGTTGCGAACGGTCAGCCAAGGAAGCCTGGCGAATGCCGTCGAACACGTCGATCGGCAGACCGCCGGGGTTGGCTTCGGTCTTGAGCATCAGCGGCGGCACCGAAGAAATCAGCCCGGCCTTGGCCACGCGCCCGGTACCGTGACGTCCGATGTAGCGCGCCACTTCGCCGCCGCCGGTGGAGAAGCCGAACAGCACGGCGTCTTTGAGGTCCAGCAACTCGATCAACTGCGCCAGGTCATCGGCGTAGGTGTCCATGTCATTGCCGGACCACGGCTGGCTGGAGCGGCCATGACCGCGGCGGTCGTGGGCGATCACCCGGTAGCCTTTGGAGGCAAGGAAGATCATCTGCGATTCCCAGCTATCAGCGTTCAAAGGCCAGCCGTGGCTGAAGACGATGGGCTGACCGGTGCCCCAGTCCTTGTAGTAAATCTCGGTGCCATCTCGGGTCGTGAACGTACTCATGCGATGTCTCCTTAGCGAGTGTTGGGGTGAGTCAAACCGGTGAATGGGCCATGCGCTCGGCCAGGCGCGCTACCCGTTCGCCCAGATGAGCGGCGGTGCAGCGGTCTTCGGGAGGGGGTGCGAGGTCCGGGGACTGTTCGACATTCGACTGGGCCATGGCGCCGAGCGAACTGCCCAGGCGATTCATTTGCCCATCGAACGCTCCCGTGCTGGAGCGCGCCGGCAAAAGGTCGAGACCGACCCAGATCATCGAATGCTGCGCGGCGAACACCGCCATCTGCAGCAAGGTGTTGAGTTTATCGCCGCACAGGCAGCCGGAGTTGGTGAAACCGGCGGCCAGTTTGTCGCGCCACGGCTGGGCGAGGTAGAACGCTGCCGTCGCTTCCATGAAACCTTTGAAGGGTGCCGACGCGCTGCCCATGTAGGTCGGCGCGCCGAAGATGATGGCGTCGGCGCTGTGTAATCGCTCCCAGTGCTGGTCCACTTCGTCGACCGGAATCAGCAGGCAGGTGCTGCCCAAGTGCCGTTCCACACCCTGGGCCACGGCTTCGGCCATGACCCGGGTATGCCCGTAGCCACTGTGATAGACCACCACCACGTTGCTCATTGCGGTGTCCTCATGACAATTAATCCCTTTGTTACACGGCAGCCCCCCTGTGGGAGCGAGCCTGTGTGGCGAGGGGATTTATCCCCGTTCGGCTGCGAAGCAGTCGCAAACCCGGTGAATACGGCTTTTTCTGAAACACCGTAATCACAGATTCAGGGCCGCTTCGCGACCCAACGGGGATAAATCCCCTCACCACAGCTCGCTCCCACAAGACCGGTGGACGTTGAAGATGCAGAGTTTTGGGCGTAGACCAGACGCAGGACGAGTTAAACGTTGTTAATTTTCATTGGCGCGCCAAAAGCCTCAACACCTGCTTTGCTACGGTTGCACCCAATAAACACGGCACCTGCCAGTGCCGAAGGGTACAGGCCGTCGCAGCGAACACCCGGCAGTTCAGCCGAACCCTCGTTGCTTTGACGGAAAAACCTGAGGAATATGCTCGAAAACCGCGTACTAGACGGATGCAAGCAGGAGCGACACGTTGACCCTTTCCCCCGATCAGGCCATCCATTTCGGCCCTTACCGGATCTATCCCGGACAACGTCTGGTGCTGGAGGCCGACCAGCCCCTGCGCCTGGGCCGGCGCGCCATGGACATTCTGTTGATGCTGTTGGAGCACGCCGGAAACGTGGTCAGCAAACAGCAACTGATCGCCGGGGTCTGGCCCAAAAGCGTCGTCGAAGACATCAACCTGCGTGTACACATGGCAGCGCTGCGTAAAGCCCTCGGCGACGGTCAGGCCGGCCAGCGCTATATCGTCACCGTCGCCCAGCGCGGTTACAGTTTTGTCGCGCCGTTCTCGCTGGAACAGATCGAGCAACATCCCGAGGCCGAAGGGCCGGGGCCGAGCGCCCATAACCTGCCTATCCGTCGAACGCGAATGATCGGTCGTCAATCGCTGGTCGACAACCTGGTCACGCAACTGTCACGCCAGCGCTTCATCACCCTCGTCGGTCCCGGCGGCATCGGCAAGACCACCGTGGCGTTGCGCGTCGCCGAACTGTTGATCGGTCGCTATCGGGACGGCATTCGCCTGTTGGACCTTGCCCCGATCAACGACCAGTCGATGATCACCGCGCATCTGGCCACGCTGCTGGATTTGTCCCTGCACGACGCCGAACCGATGACCAGCCTTGCAGCGTTCTTGCGCGAACGGCAGATGCTGCTGGTGATCGACAACTGCGAGCACCTGATCGACGCCGTCGCACTGCTTTGCGAAAGCATCCTGCGCGCCGCGCCACACGTGCACATCCTGGCCACCAGCCGCGAGAGCCTGCGGGCCGAAGGCGAATTCGTTCAGCGTCTTGAATCGCTCGATTGCCCGCCACCCATCGCTGTGCTGGACCGCGCTCAGGCGTTGACCTTTTCCGCGCTGCAACTGTTCGTCGAGCGGGCCATGGCCAGCCATGACAGTTTCGAGCTGAGCGATGACGAACTGCCGCTATTGATTGAAATCTGCCACCGTCTGGACGGCATTCCGCTGGCCATTGAGCTGGCGGCGGCGCAAGTCGGCAACTTTGGCCTGAGCAGTTTGCTGACGCAGCTGCAAGGCAGTTTTCGCCTGCTCACCCAGGGCTGTCAGTCGACGCTGGGCCGACACCAGACTCTGCGCGCGACACTCGATTGGAGTTTCGAACTGCTGAACGCCTGCGAGCAAACCTGCCTGCGCCGACTGGGTGTGTTCAGGGGCGGCTTCACGCTGGAGTCGGCAGCGGCGGTAATCGTCGGCGAACACATCGAGCCCGGCGCGGTGTTCGGCTCGATCAAGCAACTGGTGGCCAAGTCGTTGCTGAACGTGGAAGTGGGCGACGAAGAAGTGTTCTACCGCTTGCTCGACACCACCCGCAGCTATGCCCTGGAAAAACTCGACCAGGCCGCCGATTTGCAGGAAACGCGAGAGCGCCACGCCGAACGCTGCCTGGCCTTGATGCATCAGGCCCAGGCTGACTGGGAGCTTATTTCCACTGGCTTGTGGATCGAACGTTACGCTCGCGGTCTGGAAGACATTCGCTCGGCCCTCGACTGGGGCTTGAACGCTCAAGGTCCGCAGGCACTGGCGATCCGGTTGGCCGCGACGTCGACGCCACTCTGGCAGGAACTGTCGCTGCTCAAGGAACACGGCGTTTACGTACGCAAAGCGCTGGCATTGCTTGAGGCGACGCCCGAGCCCTGCCCTCATCTGAAAATGGCCCTCAAGCTCGCACTCGGCAGCTCTTGCTACCACACCCAGGGCGGCACGGCCGAAACCATCGCAGCGTTCGTCAGCGCCAGAACCCTGGCCAGGCACAACAACGACGTGGCCGGTCAGCTGCGGGCGGTGTCCGGGTACATGGCGGTCAACCTCAGTTGCGGCCATTATCAAATGGCGCTGGAGCAGAGCCAGCTGTTCGACCGCTTGGGTGCGCAGGGTGACGCCGTGCTGTCGCTGAGCACGCACCGCTTACGCGTACTGGCCCTGCACTTTGCCGGGAATCAGGGACTGGCCCGGGTGAACGCCGAACAGGTCATCCAGCGCATGGCCCAGAGCGGGCACCTCAACCGCTTCACCCACGGTTTTGGCGTGCAATACGATCAGAGCGTGGCCGCCCTGACTATTCTGGCGCGCATCCTCTGGCTGCAAGGTCAACCGGAACAAGCCTGGCGCACGGCCCGTCAGGCACTGGACATCGCGATCCAGATCAACCATGGCACCTCCATTTGCTACACCCTGGCGTTGGCCGGCTGCCTGATCGCCCACTACAACGGCGACAACCAAACCGCCCGCAAACTTTTACGGCTGCTGCTGGAGCAAGCGCAGAAACACTCGGTGCTGTTGTTCTACTCGTGGGCGCAACACTATGCGCAGGTGATTGACCGTGATGAGGCGCCATTGCCCGATCAACCGGGGGCGGGATTGATCCGGGAAATCATGGTCACGCTGGACAGCGGTTTTGTCGATGACGCCTTGCTGCAGCGGGCCGATACCGGAGCTGCGGGATGGAGCACGGCGGAAATTCTGCGGGCCAAGGCGGATGCGCTGTTGACGGAAGATTGCCCGCTGCAAACCAGTGCGGCCGAGGCGGTGCTGATCCGGGCGTTGAATGTGGCCAGGCATCAGGGCGCCCTGGCCTGGGAACTGCGCAGCGCCACCTCACTGGCGCAACTTTGGCAGCGCCAGGGATTGCATCAGCAAGCCCATGAACTGCTGACGCCGATCTACAACCGGTTCACCGAAGGTTTTGCCACACCGGACTTGAGCAGAGTCCGTCGGTTACTCGACGAGCTCCATGGGCAACTGCACGCCTGAGACCCAACGCGCGCGGCTGATGTAATGCGCGTAGCGCATCTCGAACGTACGCAGATGGCCGCTGTGCTCGAGCTTTTCCAGGGCATAGGTGCGCGTGGTGTTGAGAAAGCGATAACGGTTTATGCCGTTGACCTGATCCATCGAGAGCAACGACTTGGCCACCAATCGCTTCACCAGCGCCGCCAGTTGATTGGGCTGGAGCCTCTCGCAACTGCTCACGCCAATCGCGGCATCGAGGGTGAAGGACATTTTGAACACCGAGAGGCGCTGCAACACGGTTTGTTCCTGCCCGTTCAACCGTTCATAGCTCCAGTCCAGCGCGGCCTTGAGGGTCTGATGTCGAGCCACGGCCGTGCGGCGGCCTTGGGTCAGCAACTGAAAACAGTTATCCAGCTGAGCTTGCAAACCAACCAACGCCAGCGCATCGATCTGCGCCGCTGCCAGTTCAATGGCCAATGGCAAACCGTCGAGCCGCCGACAGATTTCACGCACGGCTTTGAGGTCTTGTTCGCGCAGGGCGAACCCTTGTTGACGGGTTCGGGCACGACTGACGAACAGTTGCACCGCCGAATACCCCATGGCTTCAGCGACACTGTGCAACGCCGACACGGGCGGCACCACCAGAGCCGGCAGACGCTGGACCGTTTCCCCCGCCGCCAGTAGCGGTTCGCGACTGGTGACGAGGATCGACAGCCGAGGCGCCGACATCAACAAGTCCTCGACCAATGTCCGGCAGCGATCCAGCAGGTGTTCGCAGTTGTCGAGCACCAGCAAGGTGTGCCGCTCGGCCAGCTCGTCCGGGGTGGTTCCGGTCTCAAGTTCCAGGGTTTGGGTCAGGTGATCGGCCACTTGCGCCGGGTCGTCAATGGCCGAGAAATCCACCAGCCACACGCCGTCCTCATAGTGCTGCAACAGCAACTCCGCGACGCGCAACGCCACGGTGGTCTTGCCGATCCCGCCTGGGCCGACCAGAGTCATGAGCCGCCGCACCGGTAGCTGCCGAACCAGACTGCCGACAATCGAATCTCGACCGGTCACAGGTGTAAGCCGTGCCGGCAGGTTGTGTTGATGTTTTTGCACCGTCTCGATCGACACCTGCATGCCCGCAAGCACAGGCTCCACCGGGGCGATAAAACTGTAGCCGCGCTGGGGAATGTTGACGATGTAGCGCTGGCCGTTCTGCCCGTCGCCAAGGGCCCGACGCAGGGCCGCGATGTGCACGCGAAGGTTGATTTCTTCGACCACGGACGTCGGCCAGACGTGGGCAATCAACTCGTCCTTACTGACCACATTGCCGGCGTGCTCGACCAGCACCTGGAGGATATCCAGTGCCCGACCGCCCATGCGCAGCGGCCGATCGCCGTCCAGGATCAGCCGTTGCCGCTGGTGGAACGCGTAGGGGCCGAATCGCAGCACCGTGTCGCTGTTTAAATCTCTGAGGCTGTTCATGCACGTTCGCGTGCTGAAAACCTGGCCCGGCTCACAGTGCGGCAATATCCTTCGCACCCGCCATTCAGGCTCCCGCACCTCCATTGCAATGAGTTCCCCGGTATCTTGGCAGGCCTCGGTGACGGTACAACTGCCACGGTGGGAGCGTCACGGCCATTGCGGTGCGCACAACGGACAAGAACGCTCTAGCTGAACTGTTCGCGGTATTGAGTCGGGGTCAAACCGAGCTTTTCGCCGAACAGAAAACGCATGTGCCGCACGCTGCCAAAGCCACTCTTGAAGGCCACGGTCTTGAGCGGCAAGTCGCTGGTTTCCAGCAGGTTCCTGGCGCAATCGATGCGCGCGCTTTGCAGAAACTCCATGGGTGTCATGTTCACTTCCCGGGCAAATATTCGGGCGAAATGCCGCGTACTCATGTTCGCCAGGCTCGCCATGCGTTCAATGCTGAAGGCTTCATCGAGATGTTCGAGCACATGGTTCTGCACGCGGGTGATCGGCGTTTCATGCGGTGCGACAATGGCCATCAACGGGCTGAACTGCGCCTGACCGCCCTGGCGCTTCATGACCACCAGCAACACCTTGGCCACGTCCTGGGCGACTTTTTTGCCGTGGTCTGCGGTGACCACCGACAGTGCCAGGTCGATGCCGGCGGTGACGCCGCCGGAGGTGATGAGGTTGCGGTCCTGAACGTAAATCTGATCGGTCTCCACCGTCGCCTTGGGAAAGCCTTTGATCAGCCGCTCGGTGTAATGCCAGTGCGTGGTGACGCGATAGCCGTCCAGCAGACCGGCATGCCCCAGCACAAAAGCGCCGGTGCAGATCGAGCCGTAGCGCCCGGCGCGACTGACAGCGGCTTTGAGCCAACACAGCAACGGTGAATGTTTTTCGTTGTAGGCCCCCGGACCGCCCGGCACCAGCAACAGGTCATACGCTTGATCCGCCTGATCGATGTGCAGATCGGTCTGCACGCTGACGCCGTTGGAGGCACGCAATACGCCATGCTCGGTGCCGATGGTCGACAGCTCATAACGATCATCCGGTGCCAGATACCGATTGGCGATGGAAAACACTTCCATGGGACCGGCCATGTCGAGCAGCAGAAAGTCGGGGAACAACACCATAGCCACGGTTTTCATGGGTTCAAAATCACTGAAGTCAAAAGAAAGTCCATCTGCCAGATACCCGACCCCTGTGGGAGCGAGCTTGCTCGCGATAGCGGTCTTACAGTCACCATTAATGTTGAATGTGAGACCGCTATCGCGAGCAAGCTCGCTCCCACAGGGTTTGGCGCCCGGCATAAAGGATGCTGTGCATTATGGCCAAATGTGGCGTCAGCGTCGGAGAAGAATACGTGATCGAGTGCCGATTACTGTCAACTTGAACGAGACAGTATTTCAATTTCCATCTACTTATTGCACCAGCCAGTAACCATTAACCTTCTCCTCACTCGGACGAATCAACGTCCCCACAGGAGATTTCATCATGCTGACCCTTCGCAAAGCCTCCGATCGCGGTGCCGCCAATCACGGTTGGTTGAAGTCGTTCCACACCTTTTCCTTCGCCAACTACCGCAACCCGAAAGAGCAGGGTTTTTCCGACCTGCTAGTGATCAACGATGACCGCGTGGCGGCCGGTAAAGGCTTCGGCCAGCACCCGCACCGCGACATGGAGATTTTCTCCTACGTGCTTGAAGGTGCACTGGAACACAAGGACACCTTGGGCACCGGTTCGGTGATCCGCCCCGGTGACGTGCAGTTGATGAGCGCCGGCAGCGGTGTGGCGCACAGCGAATACAACCATTCGGCCACGCGGCCGGTGCACTTTCTGCAAATCTGGATTGTGCCGGAGGTCAGCGGCGCCAAACCGCGTTATCAGCAAGAGCACTTCAGCACCCAGAAAAAACGCGGGCGCCTGCAACTGATCATCTCCCCCGAGGGCACCAAGGGTTCACTTAAGGTGCGTCAGGATGCACGGGTGTATGCCGCGCTGATCGACGGCAAGGAAAGCGCCACCCTGGAACTGGCCGCGAACCGCTACGCCTATGTGCATGTGGCCCGTGGCAGTGTCGAACTCAACGGCGTGCAGTTGCAGGAAGGCGACGGTGTGCGGGTTCGTGATGAACAGCTGCTGACTTTGGACAACGGCGTTGATGCCGAGGTGCTGGTATTCGACTTGCGGCCGCAAGAACTGCCGGAAATGCCATAAAGATCTAGAGATCGCAGCCTCGTTTCACTCGACAGCTCCTACAGGTGTACGCAAATCCCTGTAGGAGCTGTCGAGTGAAACGAGGCTGCGATCTTTAGCGTTACTCCCCAGTGCCAGAAAACACGGCGACAATTTCATCAATCACGACACGGACTCTCGCGGTATGCCGCAAGTCTGCGTGGGTCACCAGCCACACGTCATACGGCACCGGCCGTGTGCGCTCCGGCCACAGCCTGACCAGCCCGTCCCTCTCCCCCATGTACACCGGAATTTCCCCCAGCCCGATCCCCGCGGCAATGGATCGGCGCACCAGCAAACTAGAACTCAGGCTGGCAACAATCCGCCCACGCCCCAGCGGTTCCGAAACCAGCGTCATGTCTTTGTGGCCTTGCAGATACGGCTGATACACCACCAGATCATGCCCCTCAAACGCAGAGCCCGGCTCCGGCACACTGTGGGCGTCCACATAGTCTTGAGACGCAAACAGGCCCACCGGCCAGCGCGCGATACGTCGGGCGATCAGGTCCGGATTGTCCGGCCGGGTATTGCGCACGGCGATGTCGGCTTCGCGTTTCGCCAGGCTGAGAATCTGCGTGGAGGCGTCCAGTTGCACTCGCACGTCGGGGTGCCGTTCATGCAAGTGAGCAATCGCCGGGATCAGGAAGTCGATGGCCAGGGAGTCGGTGGTGCTAACCCGTACGAGCCCGGTCAGTCGGTCGTCGAGCCCTTGAATCCGGCGCTCCAGCTCGAGCGCTGAATGCTCCATTTTTTCCACAGCCGTTAGAGCCGCCTCACCCACTGCTGTCAGCGCATAGCCTTCAGAGGTTCGCAGAAACAGCGTCGCACTCAATGATTTTTCCAGCGCCGTAATCCGTCGGCCGACCGTGGCCTGGTCGACCCCCAACACCCGCGCCGCGCCTCTGAGCGTCGATTCTCGGCACACCGCCAGAAACATCCGTGCGTCATCCCAATTCATAAGGCTCCCCTGCGATGCATATTCGCATCACAATAGCGCAAAATCGCTGCGCAATTGCATCAACATTTCGGGGTAGGCTGCAGGCCAGAGTTAAACCTCACAGGACATTTTTTATGCACAGCACATCGCCCACCCCGCGCAGCGCGATCTGGCTGCCTATCTTCGCCGGACTCTGCGCCAGCCTGGTCAGCATTGGTTTGGCGCGGTTTGCCTACACGCCGTTGATTCCATCGTTGATCCAGGCGCACTGGTTTTCGGCCAGCGACGTGGTTTACCTCGGCGCCGCCAACCTAGTGGGTTACCTGATCGGTGCGCTGATCGGCCGGCCAATGGCCAGCCGCACGTCGAACAAAACGGCGTTGCGCCTGATGATGTTTGCCGTGACCTTGTCGTTTTTCGCCTGTGGTTTCCCGTTGTCGGTGAGCTGGTTCTTTGGCTGGCGGCTGCTGTCGGGCGTTGCCGGCGGCGCGATCATGGTGCTGGTGGCCGCGACGGTGTTGCCCCATGTGCCGGCGGCTCGCAGAGGTTTGGCCAGCGGTGCGATTTTCCTGGGCATTGGCCTGGGCATTGCCGGCTCGGGGACGATTGTTCCGCCGCTGCTGAGCCTTGGCTTGCAGCAAACCTGGTTTGGCCTGGGCCTTCTGTCACTGATTCTGACCGCCGCGAGTTGGTTCGGCTGGCCCAAAGAGACCCACCATCAAGCCGTTGAAGTGTCGATCGAAAAAACCACAACGCCGACCGATCCAGGCGTTTACCTGTTGTTCGCCCAATACGCATTCATGGCCGCCGGGCTCGTGCCGGCTATGGTGTTTTTGGTGGATTACGTGGCCCGCGGGCTCGGAGCCGGGCCGCATGTCGGCGCACTGATTTGGGTGATGTACGGACTTGGCGCGATCATCGGGCCGGTAAGTTACGGCTTTCTGGCCGATCAATTGGGCGCGAAGCTGGGCATTCGGCTGGTGCTGGTGGTGCAGGCGATTGCCGTGGGACTGTTGTCGATCTCCAGTTCTTTCGCAGCGCTGGCCTTGTTGGCGGTGATCCTCGGCTCGTTTCCACCGGGCATCGTCCCGCTGGCGCTGGCACGGGTTCATGAACTGATCCCACAGCATCATCAGCAGCAAATTGCCTGGAGTTGCGCGACGGTTTCGTTTGCCACGTTTCAGGCGATTGCAGGGTTTGCGTATTCGGCGTTGTTCAATGCCAGTGGCGGCGATCACGCGTTGTTGTTTGTCATTGCGGCCGGCGCCATTGTGGTTGCACTGTTGCTGGAACAGGCCATGCGGTTGCTGAATAGGTCCTGTGGGAGCGGCTTGCTCGCGAAGACGTAGGCAGATCCAGCATCAATGTGACTGACACACCGCTATCGTCGGATCGCCGCCCGGAGCAAGCTCGCTCCCACAAGGGATCGTGGATTGGACTGAATCATTCGTTCACTCATGCGATCCCATTTACAGATGACTTTTACAACAGGACGCCGACATGAATCTGCCCCAAACCATGACCCTCATTGAAATCACCGAACCCGGTGGTCCGGAGGTTTTAAAGCCGCGCCAGGAACCGGTCCCGACCGCAGGTGCAGGCGAAGTGCTGATTCGCGTCCACGCTGCCGGGGTCAATCGCCCCGACGTGATTCAACGCGCCGGCAAGTACCCGATGAAACCCGGCATGAGTCCGATTCCCGGTCTGGAAGTGGCCGGTGAAGTGGTAGCCATCGGCGCAGGCGTCAGCGAATTCATCGTCGGCGATAACGTCTGTGCACTGACCAACGGCGGCGGTTACGCACAATATTGCGTTGCACCGGCCAGCCAGACGTTGCCGATTCCTGAAGGGATGGATTGGGTGCACGCCGCGGCGGTGCCAGAAACTTTCTTCACGGTGTGGGCCAATCTGTTCGACATGGGCGGCGCCAGCAAAGGCCAGCGCGCATTAATTCACGGTGGCACCAGTGGCATCGGCACCACCGCGCTGATGTTGTGTCGCGAGTTTGGCATCAAGGCATTCGCCACGGCGGGCAGTGAGGAGAAGTGTGCGGCGATCCGCACGTTGGGGGCCGAGGCGATCAACTATCGCGATCAGGACTTCGTCCAGGTCATCCAGGAAAAAACTGCCGGCAACGGCGTCAATGTCATCCTCGACATCATGGGTGGCTCGTACCTGAATCCGAATATCGCGGCGTTGGGCATGGACGGTCGGCTGGTGATGCTGGGCTTTCTCGGTGGCGCCCATGCCAAAGATGTCGACCTGCTGGCGATCATGGGCAAACGCGCGACGATCACTGGCTCACTGATGCGCTCGCGCACCCGCGAAGAAAAAGCCTCGATCGCCGAACAGTTGCGCGAGTACGTCTGGCCCGTACTCGCCGCCGGGCGTTGCCTGCCGATGATCGACAAGGTCTATCCCTATACCCACGCGGCACAGGCTCATGCACGGATGGAAGGGGGTGATCACATTGGCAAGATCGTCTTGCGTGTGGACTGATCAGTACCCCTCACCTGCCGCCAGCGCGCCGCTGATGATAGCGATGCCCGAACTGGTGCCCAGTCGGGTGGCGCCGGCCTCGATCATCGCCAGCGCGGTCGGGTAATCGCGTACGCCACCGGAAGCCTTGACCCCGATGACCGCGCCGACGGTGCGGCGCATCAGGACGACATCTTCCACGGTGGCGCCGCTGCGACTGAAGCCGGTCGATGTTTTGACGAAAGCGACATTCAGCTCACGGCAAATCTCGCAGGCCTTCACTTTTTCGGCGTCGGTGAGCAGGCAGTTTTCCAGAATGACTTTCAGCGGCACACTGCCGCAGACCTGTTTGACCTGGGCGATATCGTCGCGCACCTGATCGAACAAACCGTCCTTCAACCCGCCGATGTTCAACACCATGTCGACTTCCCCGGCACCGGCGGCAATCGCCCGCTCGGCTTCAAAGGCTTTGGTCTCACTCAGACCGGCACCCAGCGGGAAGCCGATCACAGCGCAGATATTGACGCTTTGCCCAGCAAGGCACTGAGCCGCATGAGGGACCTGCCCCGAGTTCACGCACACCGAATAGAAGCCGTGTTGCACGGCTTCGCGGCACAACGTTGCGATTTGCTCGCGGGAAGCATCGGGCGCCAGCAAGGTATGATCGATGTACTGCGCCAACGCTTGGGGTTCGAGGTGTGCCATCGCAAAAACTCCTGTTTGTATATTCAAATGCCCCTGCGCCACAATCGAGGGTGATTCGCGCAAAAACGTTACAAATCTAACAAATAATGTTACTTAAATAACACCAACAATCAACCCCGGAATGCCTGTGGACAGTAAAAAAGCCGAGCGTCTCAAGCTGATTCAACAAGCCCTGCAAGACCAGAGCGCCATTCATCTGCGCGAGATGGCGGCGCTGCTGGACGTGTCCGAGATGACCCTGCGCCGCGACCTCAGCAAGTACACCGACCACCTGCGGCTGCTCGGTGGCTACATCACGAAAATTCACGACGGCAACGAACCCGGCGATTACCGCGTGGCCGAACAGGACACCCGCCACGTCGAAGAAAAGCGTCGCATCGGCAAACTCGCCGCCGGGTTTATCCAGCCGGGTGACACGGTGTTCTTCGACTGCGGCACCACCACGCCTTTCGTGGTCGATTTCATCCCCGACGAGCTCGAATTCACGGCGGTGTGCAACTCCCTGAACGTGCTGCTCAAACTTTCGCAAAAACCTAACTGCCACATCGTTATGTGCGGCGGCACGTTCCACCGCAAGAACCAGGTGTTCGAGAATCAGACCGAAACCGGCATCCTCGACAGCGTGCGCCTGACCTGGGCCTTTGTTTCCGCTGCCGGCATCAGCCAGGACTTCGGTGTGACCTGCTTCAACTTCAATGAAGTGGAAGTCAAACAGAAGGTCCTGCGTCAGGCGCAACAGCGGCTGCTGCTGGCCGACCACAGCAAGTTCGACACGGTGCGTACCGCGCACTTCGCCAACCTTGAGGATTTTCAGTTCGTGGTCAGCGACAAGAAAATCCCCAAGGCCTACCGCGACGCCATCAGCGCCAGCGGCGCGCAGTTGATCATCTGATCAGAGCCTGTTGTTCCGCTGCACTGAGGTAACCGGTGGTGACGCTGAAATCAGCCGTCGCCCCCGCTGCCAGTGAACGCACATGGCCCTTGGCGGACTCGGCGCGATAGCCTTCCGGCTCGCACGTGGCTGGCAGCACGAACGCCGCCACGTGTTGATCGGCGTTGTGCAAAATCCAACGCGCGGCATGCTCGAACTGGTCGGGACGGTAGCGCGTGTAGAACGCCGCACCGTCCGGATGGCTCAGAAGAAAATGCGCATGGCCGCTGTCATCCGCCCGCACGCCGTCGAAGAAAAACACGATCTCGGGATCGTAGAGCTCGGGTCGACCAAGGCACCGGAACTGTTCAGGCGCAGACGCCAACTCATCCATGTAACGGCTCCAGGCCGGTGTCGGTTTCACATGGGCCGGCACGCTCATGCGCAGGCGCACACGTTCGAACCCCAAGGGCTCGATGAAACGTGCGCCTTCGACATAGGCGTAATTCATATGCGCCATGTACATCAGGTCCATCGGTTTGCCCGCGAGATTGGTCACCTGCATGGCGATGTCGAACAGCCCTGAGTCAGCACGTAAAGTCACGCTCGGGCTGGCCCGATATCGGTCACCAAAACCCTGCACGTATTCGTACTCGCCACCCAATCGCAGGTATTGACCGACGCTGTCCTCACCGACCTCCAGCCAGGCGCGATCCATCGCAGCGCAGGGCATCTCGCCGTGCAACGGATGATCGTCCTCGGGACTCGGGCAACCGTTGCGCAACAGACCGCTGTGAAACATGAAACAGCCGTAGGTGCCGATCACCGTCGGGCTGGGTTTGGGCTGGCTGAACAGGTTGCGCATGGTCAGGTCGCAACCGTCGAACATGGCGGACCAGATCATCTGGCCCTGATACGGAAGCACTACGAGACTGCCCCGATTGTTGGCCAATTCCACGGCCAGCACACCACTGGGATAGACCCAAGCGTTGACCGTGAACGCCTCGGATTCCAGCAAAGTTTTTCGAGCCTCGCCAAACAGCGACGGATAGAGATTGATCCGCGTGCTCATGAAGCCACCACCGCGCCCACCGGTGCCCGTTCGCTGTCGGAATGACGCAGGCAACGCACCGCGTACATCACGATCACGATGAAGCACAGCAGCGGCACGCTATAGGCCAGTTGCATGTTGCCGCCGCTGTAGTCAGACAGCAGCCCCTGGAAGATCGGAATCACCCCGCCACCGACAATGCTCATCACCAGCAGCGAACCGCCGACGCCAGTGTCTTCGCCCAGACCGTCAATGGTTAAGCCGTAGATGGTCGGCCAGCACGGACCGAGGAACACGCTCACGCCGACGGCTGCGTATACCGCGGTGATGTTCGGCACCAGAATCGTGTAGGCCAGCAACACGATGCACAGCACGCCGTACACCGCCAACACCTTGGCCGGGTGCAGTTTGCGCATCAGCACGTTGGCGATCAGTTTGCCGACAAAGTACGCGGCAAACGTTGTCAGCAGGAACCACGAGGCACTGCGCTCGTTCATACCGCCTAACTGCATTGCCAAGCGGATGGTGAAACTCCAGACACCGACCTGAGCCCCCACGTACAGAAACTGCGCCAACACACCAAAGGTGAAGCGCTTGTGGCGCCACAGCCGCGACAGGCTCTGCCCGAGGCTGGAAGTTTTCTTGCTGCTCGGTTGATTGCCTTTGCACGCGGGAAACCGAGTAATGGCGATCAGGATGAACATCAACACCAGCACCGCGATCATCCATTTGTACGGCAGCAACGTGGACTGGATCATCTGCAGCTGCTGAATCGCCGCGTCCGAGGCGCTCATTTGCGTGAGTTGCTCGCGAGTGGCGTCAGTGTCCTTGAACATCACAAAGCTGCCGACATACACCCCGGCCATCGCTCCGAACGGGTGGAAGGTTTGCGAAATATTCAGGCGACGGGTACCGGTTTCACGCGGGCCCATCAACGTCGAATAGGTGTTACAGGCCGTCTCAAGGAACGACAGCCCCGCCGCGATTACGAACAGCGCCAGCAGGAACATCCCGTACTTGGCGGTCGACGCCGCCGGGAAGAACAGCAGGCAACCGAACATGTACAACATCAGGCCGATCAGGATGGTGGTCTTGTAGCTGAAACGGCGGACCACCAGCGCGGCCGGAATCGCCACGAAGAAATAACCCAGATAAAACGCCGACTGCACGAACGCGGTCTGGAAATCACTGAGCAGAAAGGCCTTCTTGAAATGCGCGATGAGCACGTCGTTCATGCTCGCGGCCGCCGCCCATAACGCGAAGATGCTGCACAGCAAAATGAAGGCGAACCAGGGCGTGCGGTTCAGGTAGAAACCATCGGGCGTCTGTTGGAGCGGAGGCTTTGTCATTGTTGTTCTCCGTGGTGAGCTTCTGGGATGGTGGAGCAGTTGAATCACCTCAACGTCAGGCGTCGAGGCTGCGCTGGAATTCAGCGAATGCGTGGGCGTCCGGGTAGGACGTCTGAGTGCCCAGGCCTGTGACTGAGCAGGCGGAATACGCCACGGCCTGGGTCATGGCGGCGCGGATATCGCGATCGCGACTCCAGTGATGAATGAAGCAACCGATGAAGGCGTCTCCTGCTCCGGTGGTGTCGCGCGCGGCAACCGACAGGCCGGGAATCTGAAACTCGCCCTCCTCGCCGACGTACAGCGCGCCTTGCTGGCCGAGGGTCACGATGACGTGGCGGATGCCGCTGGCGACCAATGTCTGGGCGGCTTTATGGGCCGACTCCGGCGAGTCCACGGTCTGGCCCGTAATCAAGGCCAGCTCGGACTCGTTGGGCACCAGGAAATCCAGTTGCGCCAGGTGTTCACGACTCAGGCCTGACAAGGCCGGCGCCGGGTTGAGCAGCACCGGAATGTTGTGTGCGCGGCCGAACTCGATGGCGTAGTAAACGGTGTCGACGTTGATTTCGAGCTGCAGAACGATCAGCGAGCACTCGCGCAACGCCTGCGCGGCCGCGTCGATATCCGCACGGAGGAGATGATCGTTGGCGCCTTTGATGATGAGGATGCTGTTGTGGGAGTCGGCCTGAACGAAGATCGGCGCCACACCGCTGGACACGCCGGGCACGCGCTGAACGTAACGGGTGTCGATGCCAAAGCGCTGGAAGTTGGCCAAGGTGTTGTCGGCAAACAGGTCATCGCCGACCTTGGTGAGTATCAACACATCAGCCCCAAGCTTGGCGGCGGCAACCGCCTGATTGGCTCCCTTGCCGCCACAACCGAGAGCAAACCCCGGCGCCTCAAGCGTCTCGCCCTGGGCCGGCATGCGATCGATGTAGGTGATCAGGTCCACCATGTTGCTGCCGATGACTGCGATCTTGCTCATTGCTATCCCACCTTGATACGGCTTGCCAGACTGACGCTGGCGCTGTTGTTTTGTTATTTAAATAACATTCTATGTGATTATTCAATCTTTTTTGTTGAGTGGGCGCTGAAGCAAAGACGAGTGGCTTTGCGCACGGCTTTGAAGATGTGTGGGCAGAAATGGCCTCATCGCGAGCAAGCTCGCTCCCACAGGAGTACACGGTCCACTGTGGGAGCGAGCTTGCTCGCGATGAGGCCCTGAGCAGCACCGCCGAACCGGAACGGAGTGATATCATTACGACACCACGCGTAGTGGCTATCACGGAGGATCCATGAAAAAACTATCTCTGCTTACCCTGCTCGTTATTCTTTGCACCAGCCCACTGATGGCCCAGGCATGCCCTAAAGGCACGCACCCCGTCGGCGGCACCGGCTCGCACCATAAGGGTGGTAGTTGCCAGTAAGTCATCGCCCGGCACTGCGCCGGGCCATTCATACGACTGTCGAATTTATCCCCACCTTTCCTCATGCTTCTGTTAAAACCGGAGCTTTCCTTTTCATCCTCCGGACCTCTGCATGTTTTCGAATTTGATGAGCCGCCTGGGCCGACGCTGGCTGCCGCTACTGTGCATGGCCGTGCTGATCGTCGGCTTGCCGGTGAGCTGCGGCGTGCTCAAGTACACCGAGCGTGAGTTGCTGTTTCGCATCGAGCCGGGCAACGCTGGTTGGTATCGCGGCCTGCCACAGGACGTTCAGGAATTCGACATCAAGCCTGCCAGCTTCAAGGCCGGGCAAAACCTGCATGCCTGGTGGTGGCCGGCTGCGCGTCGCGATGCGCCGTCGATCCTCTACCTGCATGGCGTGCGCTGGAACCTGACGGGCCAGGCGTTCCGCATCGAGCAATTGCGCGCGATGGGTTATTCGGTGCTGGCCATCGACTACCGCGGGTTTGGCCAGAGCAAGGGTGACCTGCCCTCGGAAGCCAGTGTTTACGAAGACGCCCGAGCCGCCTGGGAGCGCTTCACCAAGATGCAACCGGACGCCAACAAGCGCCTGATCTACGGCCACTCACTGGGCGGCGCGGTGGCCATCGACCTGGCGGCAGATCTGGCCGCACAGGCGAAAAAGGACCATGGCGTGGTGCCGGTGCGCGGTCTGGTAATTGAGTCCACCTTCACCTCGCTGGGCGATGCCGTGGCGCAAGTGGCCGACAGCAACCTGCCAGTGAAATGGTTGCCGGTGCGCTGGCTGCTGTCGCAGAAATTCGATTCCATCGACAAGATCGTCGACATCAACATGCCGTTGCTGGTGGTCCATGGCCTGGCCGACCCGTTCATGCCATCGCGATTCAGCCAGCAGTTGTTCAATGCCGCCAACGAACCCAAGCGGCTGTTGTTGGTGCCCGGCGGCACGCACAACAACAGCATGAGCCTGGGCGGTACCCAGTATCGCCAGGCACTCGACGGCTTGATGAAAACAAAACCAACACAAATGGCCGGGCCGACGGTAACTCGGGTTTCTTGGGAGTCTTGAGGTCTATCGGTAACCGCGGGCCTGCAAATCAAACAACTGCGCATAGCGCCCGCCCGCGGCCACCAGACTGTCGTGATCGCCCCGCTCAAGGATCGCGCCCTGGTCCAGCACGATGATGTGGTCCGCATTGCGCACACTGGAAAACCGGTGAGAGATCAGCAACGTCATCCGGCCTTCGCTGTGCTCACTGAAATGCTCGAACACCGCTGCTTCCGCCGCAGGGTCGAGTGCCGAGGTTGGCTCATCCAGAATCAGGATATCGGCGTTGCGCCGCATGTAGGCGCGCGACAACGCGATCTTCTGCCATTGCCCACCGGACAGCTCCTGGCCCCCGGCGAACCACCGCCCCAATTGCGTGGCATACCCTCGATCCAGTCCCTCGATGAAGGGCGCGGCCATGCCTTCGGCGGCGGCCTCCTGCCAGCGCAGTTCATCGTTGAACGCCAGCGTGTCACCGACGCCGATGTTCTCGCCGACGGAAAATTGGTAGCGGATGTAGTCCTGAAAAATCACCCCAATGCGCCGCCGCAGCGTGTCTTCTTCCCACGCTTGCAGATCGCTGCCGTCCAGCAGGATTCGGCCCTGATCAGGACGGTACAGCCGCGTCAGTAATTTGATCAGCGTGGTCTTGCCCGAACCGTTCTCCCCCACCAACGCCACACTGTGCCCGGGCACAAGGTGAAGATCGATGCCTTCCAGCGCGGCGCGACTGGCACCCGGATAACGGAAACCGACGTTCTCGAAACGCAGGCCATCGCCGGGGACCGCGCCCACGGTGAGGTTGCCGGTATCCGCCACAACAGGCTCGGCCAGGTATTCATAGAGACTGGAGAGGTAAAGGCCATCTTCGTAGAGACCGCTGATGGCACTCAGGCTGCTGCTTACTGCCGTCTGTCCCTGCTTGAACAGCACCAGGTACATGGTCATCTGCCCGAGGCTGATGTTGCCATGCACGGTATCGACCACCACCCAGGCATACGCCAGATAAAATGCGCCGGTGCCCAGTAGACCGAGGACAAATCCCCAGCCATCCCGACGTAATGTCAGGCGCCGGTCTTCGGCATAGAGACGCGCGAACGTCTCGCGATAACGCTTCAACAGCAGCGGCGCGAAACCGAACAGTTTGACCTCTTTGATGTAGCCCTCGTGGGAGAGCAGCGTCTCGATGTAAGTCTGCTGCCGACTCTCCGGCGCGCGGCGAGTGAACAGTCTGAACGCATCACCGGAAAAATGCGCTTCGGCAAAGAATACAGGTAGTGCACCGACCACCAGCAGCACCAGCGCCCAAGGCGAAAAATGCACCAGTAACACACCGAAGCTGATCAACACGATCAGATTCTGAATCAGCCCCAACGACTTCATCACCAGCGCCAACGGCCGGGTCGAAGCCTCGCGGCGCACCCGAACCAGCTTGTCGTAGAACTCCGAATTCTCGAACTGCACCAACGATAACGTCTGGGCCTTCTCCAGGATCATTGTGTTGACCTTTTGCCCCAACTGCACCCGCAACAGCGATTGCTGGACCGACAGCGCTCGCTGAGCCCCGGACAGCAACGCGAGCACGCCCGCTTCAAACAGCACATAACGCACGACCGGCCACAACGGCGCACTGCCCTGTTGTGCGTGCAACTGCATGGCGGTGACCACCGCATCGACAATACGCTGGCCCAACCAGGCGGCCAGTGCCGGGAGTACACCGGCGATCAGCGTCGCCAGCACCAAGCCCAGGAACAGTCCGCGAGACGTTGCCCAGACCAGCAGCAAGGCGCGTCTCGCCTGGTCGAGTAACGAGGTGAAACGATCGAGAACAGGGTTCACTCCGTGAGCTCCCCCTGATACCTCGCCCGATACCGTCCCGGACTTTCCCCCGTCCACTTCTTGAACGCCCGATGGAACGCACTCGGTTCCTGAAAGCCAAGCTGCTCGGCAATGTCACTGATGCTCGCTCGGCTCTGGCGCAGCTGTTCGAAGGCAACGCCACGCCGCACCTCGTCCTTGATCTCCTGATACGAACACCCTTCCCGTTCGAGTTTACGGCGAAAGGTGCTGGGGCTCAGGTGCTGTTCCAGGGCGAAGGCCTGCAAGGTCGGCCATTGGCTGTAATGGCTGCTACGCAAGCGCTGGTGGACCTGCGACGCCAGACCGTGCTGATTGCGAAAACGGATCACCAGCCATTGCGGCGCGGTGCGCAAAAACACTTTCAGTGAGGCCAGATCCTGAACCACCGGCAGACGCAGGTAGTGGCTGGCGAATTCGATTTCAGTACGCTCTGCACCAAAGGTCAGGTTTGGTCCCCAGAGCAAACGGTCATCACTGAGTGACACTCGCTCATGTCGAAAGTGTGCGCGATCGATAGGGATGCGCCGCCCACCCAGCCAGCACAGCAAACTGATCATCAACACCAGAAACGTCTCCTCGCCCAAACGGCTGACGTCGCTATTTGGCGAGTGGTTCTGCAAGCTGATCACCGCACGTTTGCCGCGCACCGTCAGCGTGCCGCGAAAGTCGTGGAGGAACAGCGCGAAATTGACCAGGCACTGGCGCATCGCTTTGTGCAGGTCAGGTTCCTGAATCAATGCCCGGCAGATCAGGGCGAAACTGCCCGGCAGCATGCCATGGGAGTCGAGCCCGAAGAATTCATCGTTGAGCTCGCGGATCTGGATCAGCCACAACGCGGCAAACGCGCTCGCCGGCACGCGCGCGGTGGGCTGCTCTATCAACGCCGGGTCGATGCCCGCCTGTTCCAGCGCAGCCCTCAGACGATGCGGATCCTCCCCCAGCCCATGGATCATTGCCTGCACGAAGTAGGCGGAAACCGAGTCCTTTTCCCGCATGTGAACGCTTCTCTCCCCATCACCCGAATGGCAAAAAACACCAGTGCCGTTGAACAGTTTCGGCATAGGACAACCGCCCTGCCGGCTCTAGACTCGCGGCCAATAGTACGCCTTCGGCCACTACGGCGGCCAAGGTATCGCGGGGTTTGATCGGAAGGACAAAGCATGAATCTGCAAAACATTGGCGTGATCGGCGCTGGCACCATGGGCAATGGCATCGCGCAAGTCTGCGCCTTGGCCGGTTTTAACGTGACCTTGCTCGACATCTCCGAGACCGCCCTGCAAAAAGCCATCGCAACCGTAGGCAAAAACCTCGATCGGCAGGTTGCCAAGGAAACGCTGACGCAAGAGCAAAAGCTCGCCGCCCTCGACAAGATCTGCACCAGCACCGATTACAGCAGCCTGCAGAACGTGCAACTGGTGATCGAAGCCGCGACCGAAAACCTCGAGCTGAAACTGCGCGTGCTGCAACAGATCGCCGCGCAGGTCAGCGACGATTGCGTGATTGCCTCCAACACGTCTTCGCTGTCCATCACCCAACTCGCTGCCAGCGTGAGCCAGCCTGAGCGCTTCATCGGTCTGCACTTCTTCAACCCGGTGCCGGTGATGGGCCTGATCGAGGTGATTCGCGGTTTGCAAACCAGCGACGCCACCCACGCCCTGGCGCTGGACATGGCGACCACTCTCGGTAAAACCGCGATCACCGCGGGCAACCGTCCGGGGTTCGTGGTCAACCGGATTTTGGTGCCGATGATCAACGAAGCGATCCTGGTGTTTCAGGAAGGCCTGGCCAGCGCCGAAGACATTGACGCCGGCATGCGCCTGGGCTGCAATCAGCCGATCGGGCCGTTGGCGTTGGCGGACCTGATCGGCCTGGACACCGTGCTGGCGATCCTCGAAGCCTTCTACGACGGCTTCAACGATAGCAAGTACCGTCCTGCTCCACTGCTCAAGGAAATGGTCGCCGCCGGTTACCTGGGGCGCAAAACGGGGCGTGGCTTCCATGCCTATGCCTGAGCGTTGCTCGCGCTTTGCCGAGTACCGGGACAAGGTGCTGGAGCTGTTCGCCTGCAAAGGTTTCGGACAGGTCGGCATGCGTGAGCTCGCGACCTGCCTGGGGCTCGCTCCCGGCTCGTTGTATCACCATTACCCCAGCAAACAGCACTTGCTGCTCGACCTGATCGAAGAGTTCTACGAAGAGCTGTTGGCAACCTTGGGGCGGATCGAGCAAAAGGCGCCGGCAAAACGTGACAAGCTCCATGCCCTTATCCGAGCGCATTTGAACCTGCATCAGGAGATGCCCTGGCATTTTCGTCTGGCAGAGCGTGACAGCGGCTGCCTGAATGAAGAGCAACAGGAACGGGTTCGGCAGTTGCGCGAGCAATACGAGCGCAAGTTGCTGCTGATGCTCGGGGTCCGATCGCGGTTCAGTGAACAAGGCTTATTGGCCGCCGGGCATGCGATCGCCAACTTACTCAACAGCGCGCCCAATTGGCTGGCGCAGCATACGCTGAGTGAAGCGGAGCGAGATGAGCTGCTGGAAAACCTGGTCAGCGGTGCCATCGAGCGTTTGCTGCGCCCTTCGGTTCCACGCGCAGTAGCTTGAGGACCCAGGATGATATCCCCGTGACCGTGGATCGACACCTAGGCGCCGGAAGCCATAAGCCACGTCGCTTCAATAGAAAAAACATCTAAACAATTCCCGCCAATCACGACATCTAACGCTTTGCTAATGGGAGCCCAATCAATGCGGAGCCTGAGGTGAATTCCGCCTCTCTTCGCCTCTTCGTAACCGGGAGCAAAGCATGAAAATCAATCCCTATCTGATCTTCAACGGCGATTGCAAAGCCGCCTTCACCTTCTATGCCCAAAGTTTGCGAGGCCAGATCGAAGTCATGATGACCTTCGGCGAAAGCCCCGCGCGCGAACACTTTCCGGCGGACTACCACAACCTGATCATCCACACCCGCCTGCTGGTGGGCGATCAGGTGATCATGGGCTCGGACACAACACCTGATCGCCCTACTGACGAAATGAGCGGCTGTTCGGTTTCACTGAATGTCGACAGCATTGCGGAGGCTGAACGGGTGTTTTCTGCGTTGTCGGACGGCGGCAAGGTTGAAATGCCACTGGAAACCACGTTCTGGGCGACTCGCTTCGGCATGTTGGTTGATCGGTTTGGTGTGTCGTGGATGGTGAATTGCGAAAAGGATCAGTGAAACTCACTTTCTCAAGGCATGAAAAAAGCCCAACCTGAAAAGGTTGGGCTTCTGGCAACTGCCGAACTGTCTGCTACCGTCAACACGCTACCTCGTACAGCAGCGGATTGTTCGGAGGAACCCCACTATGCCTTCCCATGACGTGCCTTGGTCCACTCGTTTCAAACTGTCACTGCTGGCTGGAGGGCTCACCGCCACTCTGCTCGCACTGAGTGGGTGCGCCACCGTCGACGCCCAGACCACTGCCTATGTGGGCGTGGAGCATCCCGCGCCGACGCTCGCGAGCGAGGTCGTGGTGCTGCGCACCGAGCCTCTTCGCCCTCACGTCCGATTGGGTGAGGTGCTCATTGATGCCAGCGTCGAGCCTGCTCCTCCCATCACTCAGGTAGAAGAAAAACTACGCGAAGAGTCCGCCAAGCTCGGCGGCGATGCCGTGGTGGTGGTCTACGACCATATTCAACCGGTGGGCGCCTATGTCAACGGTCCCCTGTGGGCTCGCGACGTAAAAACCATCGAAGGTCGGAAACTCAAAGGGATTGTGATCAAGTACCGGTAATGTCCGTTCGCACTTTCCTTCAGGCAAAACAAAACCCCTACCTGCATACGCAGATAGGGGTTTCGGAATTTAATCTTGACGATGACCTACTCTCACATGGGGAAACCCCACACTACCATCGGCGATGCATCGTTTCACTGCTGAGTTCGGGATGGGATCAGGTGGTTCCAATGCTCTATGGTCGTCAAGAAATTCGGTAGCCAGGTCGTTCTCCTTACGGATCACGCTCCAGCGAATGGGTATGCGATAGTTTGGTGTTTTGTGAGTATCTCGAACTTTCGGTTCGTTTCGTCTTCACACACCGCAATCTGGCCTCTTTCGAGTTCACAAATTGCTTGGGTGTTATATGGTCAAGCCTCACGGGCAATTAGTATTGGTTAGCTCAACGCCTCACAGCGCTTACACACCCAACCTATCAACGTCGTAGTCTTCGACGGCCCTTCAGGGGACTCAAGGTCCCAGTGAGATCTCATCTTGAGGCTAGTTTCCCGCTTAGATGCTTTCAGCGGTTATCTATTCCGAACATAGCTACCCGGCAATGCCACTGGCGTGACAACCGGAACACCAGAGGTTCGTCCACTCCGGTCCTCTCGTACTAGGAGCAGCCCCTCTCAAATCTCAAACGTCCACGGCAGATAGGGACCGAACTGTCTCACGACGTTCTAAACCCAGCTCGCGTACCACTTTAAATGGCGAACAGCCATACCCTTGGGACCGGCTTCAGCCCCAGGATGTGATGAGCCGACATCGAGGTGCCAAACACCGCCGTCGATATGAACTCTTGGGCGGTATCAGCCTGTTATCCCCGGAGTACCTTTTATCCGTTGAGCGATGGCCCTTCCATACAGAACCACCGGATCACTAAGACCTACTTTCGTACCTGCTCGACGTGTCTGTCTCGCAGTCAAGCGCGCTTTTGCCTTTATACTCTACGACCGATTTCCGACCGGTCTGAGCGCACCTTCGTACTCCTCCGTTACTCTTTAGGAGGAGACCGCCCCAGTCAAACTACCCACCATACACTGTCCTCGATCCGGATAACGGACCTGAGTTAGAACCTCAAAGTTGCCAGGGTGGTATTTCAAGGTTGGCTCCACGCGAACTGGCGTCCACGCTTCAAAGCCTCCCACCTATCCTACACAAGCAAATTCAAAGTCCAGTGCAAAGCTATAGTAAAGGTTCACGGGGTCTTTCCGTCTAGCCGCGGATACACTGCATCTTCACAGCGATTTCAATTTCACTGAGTCTCGGGTGGAGACAGCGCCGCCATCGTTACGCCATTCGTGCAGGTCGGAACTTACCCGACAAGGAATTTCGCTACCTTAGGACCGTTATAGTTACGGCCGCCGTTTACCGGGGCTTCGATCAAGAGCTTCGCGTTAGCTAACCCCATCAATTAACCTTCCGGCACCGGGCAGGCGTCACACCCTATACGTCCACTTTCGTGTTTGCAGAGTGCTGTGTTTTTAATAAACAGTCGCAGCGGCCTGGTATCTTCGACCGGCATGGGCTTACGCAGTAAATGCTTCACCCTCACCGGCGCACCTTCTCCCGAAGTTACGGTGCCATTTTGCCTAGTTCCTTCACCCGAGTTCTCTCAAGCGCCTTGGTATTCTCTACCCAACCACCTGTGTCGGTTTGGGGTACGGTTCCTGGTTACCTGAAGCTTAGAAGCTTTTCTTGGAAGCATGGCATCAACCACTTCGTCACCCAAAGGGTAACTCGTCATCAGCTCTCGGCCTTAGAATCCCGGATTTACCTAAGATTCCAGCCTACCACCTTAAACTTGGACAACCAACGCCAAGCTGGCCTAGCCTTCTCCGTCCCTCCATCGCAATAACCAGAAGTACAGGAATATTAACCTGTTTTCCATCGACTACGCTTTTCAGCCTCGCCTTAGGGACCGACTAACCCTGCGTCGATTAACGTTGCGCAGGAAACCTTGGTCTTTCGGCGTGGGTGTTTTTCACACCCATTGTCGTTACTCATGTCAGCATTCGCACTTCTGATACCTCCAGCAAGCTTCTCAACTCACCTTCACAGGCTTACAGAACGCTCCTCTACCGCATCACCTAAGTGATACCCGTAGCTTCGGTGTATGGTTTGAGCCCCGTTACATCTTCCGCGCAGGCCGACTCGACTAGTGAGCTATTACGCTTTCTTTAAAGGGTGGCTGCTTCTAAGCCAACCTCCTAGCTGTCTAAGCCTTCCCACATCGTTTCCCACTTAACCATAACTTTGGGACCTTAGCTGACGGTCTGGGTTGTTTCCCTTTTCACGACGGACGTTAGCACCCGCCGTGTGTCTCCCATGCTCGGCACTTGTAGGTATTCGGAGTTTGCATCGGTTTGGTAAGTCGGGATGACCCCCTAGCCGAAACAGTGCTCTACCCCCTACAGTGATACATGAGGCGCTACCTAAATAGCTTTCGAGGAGAACCAGCTATCTCCGAGCTTGATTAGCCTTTCACTCCGATCCACAGGTCATCCGCTAACTTTTCAACGGTAGTCGGTTCGGTCCTCCAGTTAGTGTTACCCAACCTTCAACCTGCCCATGGATAGATCGCCCGGTTTCGGGTCTATTCCCAGCGACTAGACGCCCTATTAAGACTCGCTTTCGCTACGCCTCCCCTATTCGGTTAAGCTCGCCACTGAAAATAAGTCGCTGACCCATTATACAAAAGGTACGCAGTCACCCAACAAAGTGGGCTCCCACTGCTTGTACGCATACGGTTTCAGGATCTATTTCACTCCCCTCTCCGGGGTTCTTTTCGCCTTTCCCTCACGGTACTAGTTCACTATCGGTCAGTCAGTAGTATTTAGCCTTGGAGGATGGTCCCCCCATATTCAGACAAAGTTTCTCGTGCTCCGTCCTACTCGATTTCATGACTAAGAGATTTTCGCGTACAGGGCTATCACCCACTATGGCCGTACTTTCCAGAACGTTCCGCTAATCTCAAAGCCACTTAAGGGCTAGTCCCCGTTCGCTCGCCACTACTAAGGGAATCTCGGTTGATTTCTTTTCCTCAGGGTACTTAGATGTTTCAGTTCCCCTGGTTCGCCTCTTAAGCCTATGTATTCAGCTTAAGATAACCATCTTATGATGGCTGGGTTCCCCCATTCAGACATCTCCGGATCAAAGTCTGTTTGCCGACTCCCCGAAGCTTTTCGCAGGCTACCACGTCTTTCATCGCCTCTGACTGCCAAGGCATCCACCGTATGCGCTTCTTCACTTGACCATATAACCCCAAGCAATCTGGTTATACTGTGAAGACGACATTCGCCGAAAATTCGATGCTTGCTCATAAAGAGCAACTCACAAATTTTACCTTAGCCTGATCCGTTACCAGTGAAAGTAACGTTCAGTCTATCTTTCTATCACATACCCAAATTTTTAAAGAACGATCTAGCCAAAGACTAGAAATCAACATTCACCATCACCAGGATGGAATGCTCATTTCTAAGCTTTCAACAACAGAAGCAGTTAGTGGTGGAGCCAAACGGGATCGAACCGTTGACCTCCTGCGTGCAAGGCAGGCGCTCTCCCAGCTGAGCTATGGCCCCGTATTTCTACAGGTTCCCACACAAAATTGGTGGGTCTGGGCAGATTCGAACTGCCGACCTCACCCTTATCAGGGGTGCGCTCTAACCAACTGAGCTACAGACCCAATTTCGGGCTGCTTCTTATCGTCTTCTTCAATGAATCAAGCAATTCGTGTGGGAGCTTATGGAGCAGCTGATGTCGTCGATTAAGGAGGTGATCCAGCCGCAGGTTCCCCTACGGCTACCTTGTTACGACTTCACCCCAGTCATGAATCACACCGTGGTAACCGTCCTCCCGAAGGTTAGACTAGCTACTTCTGGTGCAACCCACTCCCATGGTGTGACGGGCGGTGTGTACAAGGCCCGGGAACGTATTCACCGCGACATTCTGATTCGCGATTACTAGCGATTCCGACTTCACGCAGTCGAGTTGCAGACTGCGATCCGGACTACGATCGGTTTTCTGGGATTAGCTCCACCTCGCGGCTTGGCAACCCTCTGTACCGACCATTGTAGCACGTGTGTAGCCCAGGCCGTAAGGGCCATGATGACTTGACGTCATCCCCACCTTCCTCCGGTTTGTCACCGGCAGTCTCCTTAGAGTGCCCACCATTACGTGCTGGTAACTAAGGACAAGGGTTGCGCTCGTTACGGGACTTAACCCAACATCTCACGACACGAGCTGACGACAGCCATGCAGCACCTGTCTCAATGTTCCCGAAGGCACCAATCCATCTCTGGAAAGTTCATTGGATGTCAAGGCCTGGTAAGGTTCTTCGCGTTGCTTCGAATTAAACCACATGCTCCACCGCTTGTGCGGGCCCCCGTCAATTCATTTGAGTTTTAACCTTGCGGCCGTACTCCCCAGGCGGTCAACTTAATGCGTTAGCTGCGCCACTAAGAGCTCAAGGCTCCCAACGGCTAGTTGACATCGTTTACGGCGTGGACTACCAGGGTATCTAATCCTGTTTGCTCCCCACGCTTTCGCACCTCAGTGTCAGTATCAGTCCAGGTGGTCGCCTTCGCCACTGGTGTTCCTTCCTATATCTACGCATTTCACCGCTACACAGGAAATTCCACCACCCTCTACCATACTCTAGCTTGTCAGTTTTGAATGCAGTTCCCAGGTTGAGCCCGGGGATTTCACATCCAACTTAACAAACCACCTACGCGCGCTTTACGCCCAGTAATTCCGATTAACGCTTGCACCCTCTGTATTACCGCGGCTGCTGGCACAGAGTTAGCCGGTGCTTATTCTGTCGGTAACGTCAAAACACTTACGTATTAGGTAAATGCCCTTCCTCCCAACTTAAAGTGCTTTACAATCCGAAGACCTTCTTCACACACGCGGCATGGCTGGATCAGGCTTTCGCCCATTGTCCAATATTCCCCACTGCTGCCTCCCGTAGGAGTCTGGACCGTGTCTCAGTTCCAGTGTGACTGATCATCCTCTCAGACCAGTTACGGATCGTCGCCTTGGTGAGCCATTACCTCACCAACTAGCTAATCCGACCTAGGCTCATCTGATAGCGCAAGGCCCGAAGGTCCCCTGCTTTCTCCCGTAGGACGTATGCGGTATTAGCGTCCGTTTCCGAGCGTTATCCCCCACTACCAGGCAGATTCCTAGGCATTACTCACCCGTCCGCCGCTCGCCACCAGGTACAAGTACCCGTGCTGCCGCTCGACTTGCATGTGTTAGGCCTGCCGCCAGCGTTCAATCTGAGCCATGATCAAACTCTTCAGTTCAAACATCTTTGGGTTTTTAAGAAACCCTAAACTTGGCTCAGCAATCGTTGGTTACATCTTTGATTTCTCGCGGAGTAACTTGTGATGCTGATAATCTTGTTGACTATCAGTCTGACTCCACAAGCACCCACACGAATTGCTTGATTCAGTTGTTAAAGAGCGGTTGGTTAAGATCTTTCGTCTCAACCGAGGCGCGCATTCTACAGCAGCCTCTGTTGCTGTCAAGCGGTTATTTTTCGAAGTTTTCAAAGTTTCCTTTGCAACTTCAACCACTTGTGCTTCCGATCTCTCGTTAGCGGGAGGCGAATTCTACAGCGTTACTCGCTGCTGTCAACACCTCTTTTACACCGCTTTCGACCGAGAAGATCGAATCGTTAAAAGAGCCAAACAACCCCGCTCTTTCAACTCCTTCTGGGCTTCGATGACCTGAAGCAACTCGCTGTCGAAAACTGCGTAACTCATTGTTTACCAAGGAGTTTTCCGTTTCGACTGCGCCGGAAGTGGGGCAAATTATAGACTTCCAGAATCTGCCGTCAACCCTTAATTGCGCTTTTCTATCAAACACTTGCAGAACGCCGGAAAACAGCCCGTTTCTTCTCTATATAGAAGAGCAAACGAATCCTTCTATATAGAGGGATTGGCAATCCCGAAGTCCTTGGATAGTTTTGCGCAGCTCCAAAACGAGAAACAGGACCAAGCACCAAGTGCTTGATCCCCTTAGGGCGGCCCAATCAGCTGCCGTACACTTTCGCCGCGGGCACCGCCCGGGCCATCAATTGCTCTACCGCCTGACCCACCTCGCCCACCGCCCAACACCCTTGCCTGTCCAGTTCCGGACCTCTACGCCAGCCTTCAGCAATCGACAACTTGCCGCCCTCGACTTCGAACATCTGCCCGTTGACCGCACTGGACGCTTGCGAGCCGAGCCAGACCACCAGCGGCGCAACGTTTTCCGGAGCGAAGTAGTCGAAGCCTTCTTCGGGTTTTTTCATGGTATCGGCGAACACTTGCTCGGTCATACCGGTGCGCGCGGCCGGGGCCAGGGCGTTGATGGTTATGCCATAGCGACCCAGTTCGGCCGCCTGCACCAGCGTTAACGCAGCGATACCGGCCTTGGCAGCGGCATAGTTGGACTGACCGATGGAGCCCTGCAAACCGGCCCCGGAACTGGTATTGATGATCCGCGCACTCAGCTGCGCACCTCCCTTGGCCTGCTCGCGCCAGTAACGCGCGGCGTGGCTGGCGATACAGAAGTGGCCTTTGAGGTGCACGGCCACCACCGCATCCCAGTCGGCTTCGGTGAGACTGGCGAACATGCGGTCGCGACAGATGCCGGCGTTGTTGACCACCACGTCCAGGCCGCCGAAGGTTTCGATGGCCTGGCGCACGATCAACGCCGCATCGTCGTAACGGGTGATGTCGTTGCTGTTGGCCACGGCGCTTCCACCCTGCCCAAGAATTTCGCCGACCACGGCCAGCGCCGCTTCACGATTGATATCGTTGACCACCACTTTGGCGCCCTCGGCGGCGAAGGCCAGCGCGTAGGCCCGGCCCAGACCACCGCCGGCACCGGTGATGATCACTACGCGGTTCTCACAGATTTTCATGTTCCTGCTCCCTTCAAATACATCGCTTACAAGCGTTCGATAATCGTCACATTGGCCTGGCCGCCGCCTTCGCACATGGTCTGCAAGCCGAAGCGTCCCCCGCTGCGCTCCAGTTCATGCAACAACGTGCACATCAACCGGGTGCCGGTGGCGCCCAGCGGATGGCCGAGGGCAATCGCCCCGCCGTTAACGTTGGTCTGTTCGTGGGGATAACCCGTCTCCTTGAGCCAGGCCATGGCCACCGAGGCGAAGGCTTCGTTGATCTCCACCCGGTCGATGTCTTCAAGCTTCATTCCGGCTCGCTTGAGTGCATAAGCGGTGGCCGGGATGGGTGCGGTGAGCATCCAGATCGGGTCTTCGGCACGCACGCTGAGGTGGTGGATACGCGCGCGCGGTGTCAGTCCGTAGCGTTTGAGTGCTGTTTCAGAAACGATCAGCATCGCGCTGGCCGCGTCGCAGGTCTGGCTGGACACTGCTGCGGTCACCCGGTCGCAGCCAAACAGAACGTCCAGTTCGGCCATTTTCGCCAGGCTGGTCTGGCGCGGCGTTTCGTCGTGCACGACTCCGGCCAGTGGCACGATTTCCCGGTTGAACCGCCCTTGCTCGATGGCCCGCAATGCCCGCTGATGAGACTCCAGTGAATAGGCTTCCAGTTGTTCGCGGGACAGCCCCCACTTCTCGGCAATCATTTGCGCCGAACGGAATTGAGTCGGCGGTTGTGCACCATAGCGCCGGACCCAACCTTCAGAGCCGCTGAACGGATCACTGAAGCCCAGCGGTTCGGCAGCGATCATGGCTGAGGAAATAGGAATCTGGGTCATGGTTTGCACGCCGCCGGCGACGACCACATCCTGGGTGCCGCTCATCACCGCTTGGGCGGCAAAGTGCACCGCTTGCTGGGACGAACCGCACTGGCGATCGATGGTGGTGCCGGGTACCGCCTGCGACAGGCCGGCAGCCAGCCAACAGGTGCGGGCAATGTCCCCGGCCAGCGGACCGATGGTGTCGACACAGCCGAAGATCACGTCGTCGTAATCGTCATCGGGGATGTCGTTGCGCTCGACCAGCGCACGCAAGACGTGGGCGCCCAGATCAGCTGCGTGAATCTGGCTCAAACCACCCTTGCGTCGCCCGGTGGGCGTGCGCAGGGCGTCGACAATATAGGCTTCAGGCATGGTGTACCTCGGGGTAAATGTTGACGTCAGGCACCGTCGCCGTCAGAAAGTTTTTCCAGCACCCAGTGCTGGATTGCCGTCGAACAAGGCCGCGCGGATCCGCCCTTTATGATGGCCGCGGTCACCCCAGACCTTGTCCAGCGCCCAGGCGCGCTTCATGAACAAGTGCAGGTCGACTTCCCAGGTGTACCCCATGGCGCCATGGGCCTGAATGGTGTTTTTCGCGGCGAGCATGGCGGCTTCCGAAGTTGCCAATTTGGCATGGGACACCAGCACTTCCTGTCCCGGTTGCTGCTCGGCCAGTGCATAGGCGGCGCGATACAGCGGCCCTTTGGCGAACTCGATCTGCACCGCGACGTTGGCCATCAAATGCTTGACCGCCTGGAACGAACCCACCGGTTTGCCGAACTGTTTGCGCTCAAAGGTGTAATCCACCGCGAGATCGACCATGCGCTTGGCCAGCCCCAGCATTTGCGCAGCACAGCCCAGCGCGCCACGATTAAACGCGGCAGCCCACAAGCGTCGGCCCTGTTCGCCAGCGGCCACGCAGGTGGCGGACGTTGGCGTCCAGTCGACCTGAAACAGCTGACGACTGGGATCGACCGACACATTGCGGGTCAGGCGCACCGCGCCAGGTTCGACCGCATGCACCTCATCACCATGAGCCAGCAACAGCAAATCGGCGACATGAGCATCGCTGACCAGCGGGTTGCCCGGTTCGGCAATCGCCAACCGTGCGTGGCCTTCGGCGACACGCGCCAACCAGTGTTGTTTGAGCGCCGCGTGGCTTTCATCAAGGGCGGCGAGCAACGGTACGCCGATCAGCATCGTCTCCACCAGCGGCTCGGGCAGACCGGCATAACCACATTCCTGAGCGAGCAGAATGAAGTCCAATTCATTCATACCCATCCCGTCTTGCTCTTCGGGAACGGTCAGCGCAGTCAGGCCTAACTCCACCAATTGGGCCCAGAGCTGATCGCTGCGCCCGCTATCGCAAAGCCACAGTTCGCGAATGCGCTCCGGGGTGACCTCGTTGATCAGAAAACTCCTGACGTTGTCCTGGAACAGCAACTGGTCGCGGCTGAAACTAAAGTCCATGGTCTATTCCTCAGGCACGCGGCATGCCGAGCATGCGTTCGGCAATGATGTTGCGCTGGATCTCGTTGGTGCCGGCATAGATCGGTCCGGCCTGGGCAAACAGAAAACCTTCCAGCCAATGGCCGACATCGCCCGCAGCAGGTGCTTCGGGCAGCAGCTCGCCACGCAAGCCGAGAATGCTCATGGCGGTGTCGTGCATGCGCTGATCGAGTTCCGACCAGAAGATTTTGTTGGTCGAAGACTCCGGCCCGATCTTGCCGCCCTGCACCAGTTTCGAGGCGGTCATGTAGGTGCTCAGGGTGTAAGCCTCGGCGTCCAGCCAGGCGCGCATCACCGACTCACCAATGGCCGGGTCACGGTCAGCCTGCTCGCGGTTGGCCAGGTACAGCTGCACCAGTCGCCGCGCGGTTTCCTGAAATCGTGCGGGTGAACGCAGCAGCAAACCACGCTCGAACCCGGCGGTGGACATCGCCACATGCCAACCCATGCCCTCGCCGCCCAGCGCGTTTTCCACCGGAACCTTGACGTCGTCGAAGAAAATCTCGGCGAACCCGGGCAAGCCATTGAGCTGAGGAATCGGCCGTACCGTGATCCCCAGGCTGTCGAGCGGCAGCAGAATAAAAGTCAGGCCCTGATGGCGCTGCGAATGAGGGTCGGTGCGGAAAATGCCGAATACCCAGTCAGCCCACACTGCGCGAGTCGACCAGGTTTTCTGGCCGTTGATCACGTAATGGTCGCCCACCCGTTCGGCCTTCGAGCGGATCGCCGCCATGTCGGAGCCGGCGCCTGGCTCGGACCAGGCCTGGGCCCAGATGTCTTCGCCAGTGGCCATACGCGGCAAAAAGCGCGCTTTCTGTTCGTCGCTGCCATATTCCATCAGCGTCGGGCCGAGCAGGAAGATGCCGTTCTGGTTAACCCGTGCAGGCGCGCCAGAGCGGTAGTACTCCTCCTCGAAGATCAACCACTCGATCAAGTCGCAACCGCGCCCGCCGAGATCGATCGGCCAGGTGACCATGCCCCAGCGACCGTCGTTAAGCCGGTTTTCCCAGGCACGGTGCTCGGCAAAGCCTTGCTCGGTGTCGAATGATTGCAGCGGTTCGCGGGGTACATTGGCCGTCAGCCAGGCCCGCGCCTCGGCGCGAAAGGCCTGCTGGGCCGGGGTGTATGTCAGGTCCATGAGAGTGCCTTCAGCCGTTGAAGTGGGCATCGCGCTTCTCGACGAACGAGTCGCGTGCTTCCTGTGAGTCCAGTGAGCGATAGGCCTCGAGCGTGAAGCCCTGCTCCCAGCGATATTTGTCTTCCAGATTGCCGTCTTCGATACCGCTCAGCGCTTCTTTGGCGAGGCTGATCATGGCCGGGCTCTTGGCGGCGATGGTGCGGGCGATCTGCAACGCGGCCTCACGCAAGTCCTCGCGCTTGACCACACGCTCTACCGCACCCAGGCGCCAGGCCTCGGCGGCGTCGATCATCTCGCCGGTGAAGTACATGTGACGGACCTTCTGCACCGGGAACAGCCGCTGCAAATGCGCGCCGCCGCCCATGGCACCGCGATCGACCTCGGGCACGCCGAAGCTGGCGCACTCGGAGGCCACCAGAATGTCGGCCGCGCCGCAGATGCCGATGCCGCCGCCGAGAACGAAGCCGTGTACGGCGACGATGACCGGTTTCGGATTGCGGTGGATCGCCTTGAAGCTGTCGTAGTTGCCTTTGTTCACCGCCACGATCAGGTTGCCGTCGGCGGCCAGTTCCTTGATGTCGACCCCGGCACAGAAACCGCGCCCTTCGGCGCGAATCACGATCACCCGCACGCTGGCGTCGCGACCGAGGCCTTCGATCTCGCTGGCAATATCGGCCCAGCCCTGACAATTGAAGGCGTTGACCGGTGGCTGGTTGAACACCAGTTCGGCAATGCCGTTATCGATACTGACGCTAAATGGTTTCATGCCTTTCCCCTTCACGACACACGGCGGCACAGCTCGCCCAGACGCGCTTCGGCGTCACGGACGATCTGTTCAATCAATTGGGCGCAGCTGGGCAAGCTGTCGATGGACGCGGCGATCTGTCCGGCGGGCAGTACACCTTCGGCGGGCAACCCGTCGACCATGGCTTTCTGAATCACCATCGGCGCGTTGGCGGCCATGATGCTTTGCGCGGCCGTCAGCTCACCGCTGCCGCGCATTTTCAAAACACTGCCGAGCAGTTGCGTCAGGCTCATGCCACTGTGGCGGCGGTACGCCAGGCCACTCTGGAATGCCAACAACAAACGTTTGAAACCACCACTCGCTTCAAGCTGGTTGAGCAATTCGTTGCGAATCATCCGTTGCGGCATACCGTCGATGGCGCGACTGATGATGATCGCCGCCGGGTCCTTGACCGCGAGGTAACGCGACAGGGTCGCCTGCGGCACCGGACTGTCGGCGCACATCAGAAAGCGCGTGCCCATGGCGATGCCTTCGGCGCCGTAGGCCAGGGCCGAGACCAGGCCTTTACCATCCTTGAAACCACCGGCGGCGACCACGGGCACCGAGACCGCGTTGACGACTTGATCGAGCAGCAACGAAGTCGGCACCGACCCGGTATGCCCGCCGCCTTCACCGCCTTGTACGGTGACCGCATCGGCACCCATTTCCACGGCTTTTTGCGCGTGCTTCAGGGCTCCAACGGTGGGGATGCACACCACGCCGGCGTCCTTCAGACGGCTGATCATTTGCTTGCCGGGCGAGCGGCTGTAGCTGACCGCCCTGACGTTGTGGCACAGCACCAGTTCGACGATCTCCGCGGCGTTGGCCTGGTACATATGAAAATTGACCCCGAAAGGCTGATCGGTCAGACGCCGGGTTTCGAGGATCGCTGCCTCCATCCGCTGAGGCTCGATGGTCGCCCCGGCGAGAAAACCGAAGCCGCCGGCATTGCCCGTGGCCGCCACCAGTTTCGGGTCGGCAACCCAGCCCATCGCGGTCTGGATGATCGGGTAGCGACAGCCGAGTAATTCGGTCAGACGGGTATTCAAAGAGATCGCCATGCTCACGCCCCGCCCGAGGTGCGTTGCGAACGGGCCATGGCCTTGGCGTCATATCCGCCGAGTCGGTCACCCGAAACCAGTTCATTGTGCGCATGGGCGAAGTGATGCAGACCAAACACCATGTCCATGGTCGCGCGCTTGCCCATCAGGTCTTCGGCGTTGTTGACTGCCTGCTTGCTCAGTTGCAGACCGAGACGCGGCATCTGCGCGATGCGTCCGGCGATGTCGAGGGTTTGCTGTTCCAGTTCATCGCGGGCAACCACCCGATTAAGCATGCCCATCTGGTAGGCGCGCGCCGCCGGCATGCGCTCGCCGAGGAACAGAAACTCCTTGGCGATTCGCGAGTTCAGCTCATGCACATGGGCGAAGTACTCGACCCCGGGAATGCCCATTCGCACCACCGGATCTGCGAAGTACGAATCCTCGCTGGCGACGATCAGGTCGCAGACCCAGGCCAGCATCAGCCCGCCCGCGATGCAGGCGCCGTGGACCATAGCGATGGTCGGCTTGGGCATTTCGCGCCAGCGGCGGCACATGCCCAGATAGACTTCCTGCTCTCGGGCGTAGAGAAACTCGCCGCCCGGCTTGTTCACATGGTCGTACCACAGGCTGGCGCGGTCGAAGGTCTGATCGACGTCGCGCCCCGGCGTGCCGATGTCATGCCCGGCGGAGAAATGCTTGCCGGCACCACGCAGCACGATGACTTTCACCTCATCGTCATCGCAGGCCCGGCGAAACGCCGCGTCCAGCGCATAGGTCATCTGCGAGTTCTGCGCGTTGTGGTACTCGGGGCGATTCATGGTGACCAGGGCCACCACGCCACGCACTTCGTAAAGCACCACGTCGGCCGGGTTGTTATCGTTATATTCAGCCATCACTTTTCTCCAAAACCGGGGGCGCTCAGCGTTGGCCTGGCGGGTTGTCTTTGAGCTGGCTGGCGCGCAGGTTGTGCGGGTCCAGGCGCTGGATCAGCTGCAATTGCTCGACGCTCGGTGCAGCCGTGGTCGGGCAGTCTTGTGGCACATGCAGAGCAAACCCGGTGTTGTCCTGAACCTCAGCCACCGTCACGCCGGGGTGCAGCGAGCGAATCCGCATCTGCCATTGCGGCCCCTGGAAATCCAGGACGCAGAGGTCGGTGATAATCAGGCGGATATCGATCTCGTCCAGCGACCAGCCACGTGCCAGGCGCGCCGGGTTGTAACCGACCGAGGCGACCATATCGACCTCGCCTTCGACGAACACCCGACGGTTGTGGCTGGGCACGCAAAAGGAGTTGGCGTGGCTGATGGAGTTGCCGGGAAAACCGCGCACGCCGAGCATTTGCGCCTTGGGCTTGGCGTAGTCACCGATGCACGAAATGTTCGCCTGGCCGAAGCGGTCGATCTGGGTCGGGCCGACCAGCGCATGACGCTTGCCGCCCCAGACGTTATCGAAAATCCGCGAAAAACCCATCCAGCTGTCGCGCTTGGGCTGGTAGCCGTTGCGCGCGCCGAGCGGCACCGGCTCGGCGACCATGTAGGCTTCAGAATCGGTCATCAGCAGCTGCGGATTGCTGCTGAGCATCGCCAGCGATGCGGCCACACGCGGGATCACCCCGATGCCGCTGGCCAACACTTCGCCGTCTTCGCGCCAAGTCTCGGAGGCCGCACAAATCATCAGTTCAGCAAGGCTGTAAGTGGTAGTGCTCATCGCAAGGCTCCCTCAGAAAATTGGCAACGGCAGTTGGCGGATCGCAGCCAGGCCGCCGACCTTGTCCAGATACTGTTCGTGGGTGCAGTCGACGTAGTTGCGGACATAGTCCTGCCAGCCATCGACGGCCTGCGCCGAAGCGTTGTAAGCCTTGAAGTGCGCCACGTCGAAACCGTACAGCGGCGCGCAGGAAGACGGATGCGCGCCGCCCGGCACGTGGGCCACGGCGGTGGTCAGGTTGCGTTCCCAGAACACCTGGTGCGCGTGCCCGGCATCGGCATGGAAATACTCGCTGTCCACCAGTTCATCGCAGGTCACGTAGCTGCGGGTCGCGGCACGTACGAACAGGTCGTCCATGTAGTGATCGGGGCCGCTGATCTGGCACACCCCGCGCGCATCGGCACGGTCGACGTGAATCAGCGCCACATCGAGTTTGAGCGCCGGCATCGCGACCCAGTCCTTGCCGTCGGCATAGGGCGAGGCAATCAATTTGATCTGCCGGTTGTGCCGCAGCACATCGGTGCCCAGGCCAACTGCCGTCGGAATAAATGGCACATTCATCGCTGCGGCCCGCAGACCGAGCAGGAGCATGCCTTCGTCGATTTCCATCACCTCCAGCGCCGCCTCTTGGCGTGCCTTGCGGAAGTACGGTTCCAGTGGAATGAAATCCAGGGAAACAAAGGCGAACACCAGCTTCTTGATCTTGCCGGCCGCGCAGAGCATGCCAACATCCGCACCACCGTAGGCGACCACGGTGAGGTCTTTGAGGCCCGAGCGCAGAATCTCCCGCACCAACGCCATGGGTTTGCGCCGCGGCCCCCAGCCACCGATGCCAATGGTCATGCCGTCACGCAGTTGGCCGACCATCTCGGCCGTGGTCATTCGCTTGTCCATCGTCATCGTCCTCATTGGCGACCGACACTGAAGTCGTGGCCCCAGTGGCTGACCACGGTGCTTTCAAAAGGTGTGTGGCGATCCCAATCCACCACAAGGCCATCGCAGCCGTATTCCAGGTCAAACCCGGACGGCGTCTTGATGTAGAAGGAAATCATCTGATCGTTGGTGTGCTGGCCCAGGGTGGCCGACAGTTTCACGCCGTTTGCCTGTACGCGATCGAGGGCGCGGCCGACTTCGTCCAGCGCGTTGACCTCGACCATCATGTGCACGCAACCGTGGGGCATCGGGCACTCGAAAATCGCCAGCGAATGGTGTCGGCCGTTATTGCAGTGCAGGAAGTGGATGCGCTTTTGCGGCTCGTCCGGGTCCGGGGTGAAGCGGACTTTCATCAGGTCGGACAGACCGAAACCGAGCACTTGCTCGTAGAAGTCCCGGCAACGCTCGAAGCTCGGTGCCGGCAGTACCACGTGGCCCATGCCCAATTCGTTGGTGACGAAACCCTTGACCCCGACCGGCGAGACGAAGCGTGCGAAGTCCTGCAGAGGTCCCCAGAACAGTTCGTGGCGATTGCCATCCGGGTCGCTGAAGTGCACCAGTTCCTGGACCTTGCGAACCTCGGCCTGGGCCACGGTGCCGCGAATGACTTGTACATCGGCTTGTTCCAGAACGCTGACAGCGTGTTCAAGCGCCGCTTTGCCAGGCACTTCCCAGCCGCACGCACCGAAGCCGTTCTCAGTACTTTTCTCCACCAGAATGCGGTAATGGCGTTCGTCCATTTTCAGGTACAGACGCTCATCGTCATCGCTGCCGGCCACCATCATGCCCAGCACCTGGCTTGCGTACTGACGCCATTGCGCCAGGTCGCTGGATAACAGGGTGACGTAACCCAGACCACGGATATCCATGGATGCACTCCTCGTTTTTCAGGCCGAGCCGCCCATCGGCGGCTGCCGGGGGAGACTTTATGTAGGGCTATTCAAACGGGTTTGCGCGGGGGCAACATCGTCCAATGGGACTAGCGGAAATGACGGGGGGGAGCGCATAAAAAACTGTGGGAGCGAGCTTGCTCGCGATAGGGCCATACCAGTCAACATTGATGTTGAATGGAAGAGCGCTATCGCGAGCAAGCTCGCTCCCACAGGGGGCGCGTGGTGTTCACGCCTTTTGTGTCGGGTCTCAGCCCTTACGGAAATGCGGGATCACTTTCTCGCCAATGTTGCGCAAGGTCTCCAGTTGCGCCCATTGCGGCACGGTGCCCATCTGGCAGATGAACAGGATTTCGTCGGCACCCGCATCGATCAACCGTTGCACGTAACCGATGCAATCCTCGACGGTGCCGTAGGCGTGGTTGGGGTTCATCATCGCCATGGTCGGGTCGGAGAAATCGACGCTGACTTCTTCCGAGGCGAAGCGCGACTTGATCACGCTCTGGCCGTTGCCATCGACGAAGGTGTCGTCCTTCCACTTCTCCGGGTCCGGGCGCTCTCCACCGCCGTACCAGTAACCCAACGATTCCATGAAGTAGCGCTGGCCACGAATGCCGATGCGGCGCGCCTCTTCGTTGTTTTCCAACACGATGGCCGGGCATAGGGCTGCGATGTGCCGGTTGGGACGGAAGCCCACTTGTTTCTTCTCATCGCGATTGTCCCAGGCTTCATGGTAGACCTCGACTTTCTTGGCGATTTCTTCCGGGCCACCGAAGCCCAGCACCAGGGCGCCCATGCCGCGACCGCCGGCGTTTTTCAGCGACTCGGTGTTGGTGCAGGCCAGGTACATCGGCGGGTGCGGGTCTTGATAAGGCTTGGGATGAATCGGTCGTTTGGGGATCTGCACAAAGTCGCCGTTGTGTTCGATTTCGTCCTGCACGAACATTTTCGGGATCAGGTACATCATTTCGTCGATCTGCGGCTGCAACGTGGCCAGGTCGTAACCGAAGGTACCGGCCTCCTGCTGGGTGCCGCCCTTGCCTACGCCAAAATGCACCCGGCCTTTGGACAACAGGTCGAGGGTCGCGATGCGTTCCGCGACTTTTACCGGGTGGTTCATCGCCGGTGGCAGGCAGACCACGCCGTGGCCGATGCCGATGCGTTCGGTTTTGCCGGCGACGAAGGCCAGCATGGTTTCCGGCGCGGACATGTGCGAGTAGTTGCTCAGCGCCGTGTGCTCCACGCACCAGAAGGTGTCGAAGCCGAGCTTGTCGGCCAGCACAGCCTGCTCGACGGTGTCTTCGAAAATCCGGCGGTCGCCTTCACGGCTGGAATCCACCGTCTGGGCTTCGTAAATCAGTGAAAATTTCATGGTTGATCCTTGTATTTATTGGATGCGCAGTCGGCGCCTGAGACCTACGCCTTGTGCCCATGCTCGGGCATCAAAGGGGCGCTCGAATCACGCAAACGGACTAGCCGACTCAAAGCGAAAAGTCAGAGAAAAAAGTCGTTGCTGTCCTGGCCCATGCTGACCCCGCCGAGGTTCCAGGCGTACTTGGCCGGGTTGTTCGCGACGTGGGCTCGGCCGGTGTGAATGTCGCGGAACGCCCGGTTGATCGTGTGGCTGCGGAAGATGGTCGAGGCGCCGCTGTTGAACATCAGGTCGGCAACCGCTTTGGCGCACTTGTCGGCCACCAGCGCCGAGTCGTAACGCATCTTCACCCGCTCGGGCATGCTCAATGGCTCTGCGCTTTGGGCCCGTTGCATCATCAGAGCGAAGTTGCGCAGCAGGACGGTTTTGCACTCGTCGACGCAGACCATGGCGTTGGCCAGCGAGGATTGCGCGGCTGGGTCCTGGACCATTTTGCGACCGTCGTTGACCCCGACCCGCGCGCGGTTGTGCTCGACAAACTGATCCACCGCGCCCTGCAGGGCACCAATGGCCGAGGACGACACCGCCCGCACAAAAATCTGCCCGAATGGCAGGCGGAACAGCGGCGCGGTGTTCACTGCGTTACCCGGACTGTCCTGCATGAAACCGTCGAACGCCCGATGAGTGCGGTACTCCGGAACAAAGGCGTTCTCCACCAGGATGTCGTGGGAGCCGGTGGCTTCCAGGCCCATGACATTCCAGTTGTCGAGAACCTGGTAGTCGCTGCGCGGCACCAGGAAAGTCCGGTAATCCGGCGCCCCGCCCGCCTCCTCCGGTGGCACCAACGCCCCGAGGAACACCCAGTCGCAATGCTTGCTGCCGGAAGAAAACCCCCAGCGCCCGCTCAGCTTGAAACCACCCTCGACCCGCTCGACCTTGCCCACCGGCATATAGGAAGAAGAGATCAGCACACTGGAGTCGGCGCCCCAGACATCCTGTGCCGCACGGTCATCGAACAGCGCCAGTTGCCAGTTATGGATCGCCACCACACCCAGCACCCAGGCCGAGGACATGCAGCCTTCGGCGAGGGTCATCTGCACCTCGAAGAAGTCCTTGGGCTCCAGCTCGTAGCCTTCCCAGCGAGACGGCTGAAGGATGCGAAAGAACCCGGCGTCGTGGAAATCCTTCAGCGTTTCTTCAGGCAGCTGGCCGGCTTGCGCGGCGTTCAGGGCGCGTTCACGCAAGATCGGCACCAGCTCGCGGGCACGTTGGCTCAGACGCTGGCGAATCAGGTCTTGGTTGAGCATTTTTATTGTTCTCCTCTGTTCACCCCATCCGCCGGGGCGCGCGTGCAGCGGGGCGGATGCAGCACCAGTGGTGCTCGCCTCCACAGCGGCATTCAAGCAATGCGTGCGGCGGTGGGCATCCCTCAAACGGACCATGTGCTTAGGAGAAGAGTGAAAGATTGCGGTCTCCGGTGACTCCTGCTGGCGTTGAGTCAAGCTTGGGAGACTGGTTGGTGATAGGCCGCCATCGCGAGCAGGCTCGCTCCCACAGGGGATTGGTGGGCATCTGCAAGAGATTGGTCGGCTGACAGGCCGCCTTCGCAGGCAAGCCAGCTCCCACAATGAAGCGGCGTACACCTTTCGCTCCTCACCACTCATCAGGCCGAGCGTTAGCTCGCCTGCAGCTTGTGATCTTGATCCACCCGCCCCTTCGGGAGGCTGAGTGGAGGTGTTCATCCGGGGAGTGGCGCGCAGCGCCGTTCGACGCAGTCGAACACGCTGCATGTAGGTCGTCGCGAAGCAGACCGGAGGGCAGTGTCCCCGGATGGATACCGGAACGAAGGAACGCCGAGCCTAAGCGAGGGGCCGGACGCTTGGGGCGAGCGTTTTTTTGCTTACTTTTTTTAGGCGTTTGTAAAAAAAGTGAGTCGCCGTAAGGGCGAAACCGCCAGCCGCCATCACCGAAGAAATGGATATGTACTCAACCAACAAGAACCTGGTCGGCCCAAAGGCCGCCAAGGCCTAGTCCCCTCGGACGATGTTACGGCGGGGCGTCAGAGCAAGAATCCATCGCACTCCATGCACAACGAAAGGGCTAGTGCGATGAACGACATCAATTTGAAAGCCGACATGCTCCAGGCCATGCGCCGCCTGGCCAAGTCAGTCACCATAATCAGCACCAGTAACGGCTCCGAGCGCTTCGCCATGGCCGCCACGGCAGTCGACTCCCTCAGTACCGAACCACCCTCGCTACTCATCTGCATCAACAAAACCGCCTCCCCCCATGCCGCACTGGCGACCGGCGCAGACTTCTGCGTCAACATCCTCGGCGTCGAACAACAAGACCTGGCACACCTGTGCAGCGGCGCAATCAAAGGCGAAGCACGATTCGACCGAGGCAACTGGCTGACCAGTGCCGGTGGCATTCCCTATCTGGGAGACGCCCAATCGGCAATCCTCTGCCGGCAGGACGGCCACTTCAGCTACGGCACCCACACCGTCTTCATCGGGCGCATCCTGCAAATCCACACCAGCGAAGCGATCACCCCGCTGGTCTACCTCGACGGCACCTACACCACCACCGCGAAACCCGTACCCTCCTTCGCTGTCGCCGGCTGAGGCCTGAAACAATGGACAGCCTGAACGGGTTGTCGGCGTTGCGAGTGAGCAGCGCCGACCAGCTGCAATGGGATGATCGCTGCGATCTACTGGTCGTCGGTTTTGGCGGCGCCGGCGCCTGTGCCGCCATCGAAGCGGCCAGTCGCGGATTGGCGGTGCTGGCACTGGACCGCTTTGAAGGTGGCGGCGCCACCGCGCTCAGTGGCGGAGTGGTGTATGCCGGTGGCGGCACGCCGTATCAGCGCCAGGCCGGCTATGAAGACAGCAGCGAAGCGATGTTCAACTACCTGCGCCAGGAAGTCGGCGAGGCTGTCAGCAGCCAAACTTTGCGGGACTTCTGCGAAGGCAGTTGTGAACAACTGGCGTGGCTTGAGCGTCAGGGTGTCGCGTTCGAATCCAGCGTGCCGCCGCATAAAACTTCTTACCCGAGCGATCAGTACTACCTTTATTACTCCGGCAACGAAGCCGTGCCAGCCTATGCCGCCATTGCCAAACCGGCACCTCGCGGTCACCGCACCAAAGGCCCCGGCATGTCCGGCGCCAGCCTGTTCGCCCCGCTCAAGGCCAGCGCCTTGCGTCACGGTGCGCGCCTGCGCAGCCAGTGCGAAGTGCGGCGGCTGGTGCTCGACACCAGCGATCACGTGTTGGGGGTCGAAGCCTGGCACCTGCCGCCCGGTAGTCGCGCAGCCCGTCAACATGCCCGGCTTTCGCGCTGGGCCAGCGCCATCCACATGTACGCCCCTACATTGGCCGACCGTTTGCGCGCTCGCTTGCAACGCATCGAACAAACCAGTGCCGAACGCCAGCTGATTCGCGCCGAACAGGGTGTGTTGCTGAGCAGCGGCGGTTTTATCTTCAATCGCGGGTGGGTCCGCCAGCATGCGCCGCAGTATCTGGCCGGTTTGCCGCTGGGGACCACCGGCTGTAACGGCAGCGGAATCGCCCTGGGCCAGAGTGCCGGTGGCTGCGTGGCGCGGATGGACAAGGTCAGCGCCTGGCGTTTTATCAATCCACCACTGGCCTGGGCCCGAGGGCTGATCGTCAATGCTCGGGGTCAGCGTTACGCCAACGAAGAAATCTACGGTGCGACCCTCGGCCACGCGATGGTCGAAGAGCAGGACGGCCGCGCGATTCTGATTCTCAACCGGGCGCTGGTGCGCGAAGCGTTGCGTCAGGTCGGACCGGGCAAGGTCTGGCAATTCCAGCGCCTGCCGGTGCTGCTCAATTTGCTGTTCAACGCCCGGCGCAGCAACAGCTTGACGAAGCTGGCCAAGCGTTGCGGATTGCCCGTCGAGGCCCTGCGACAGAGCGTGGAAACCTATAGCCGCGCCGCGCGTGGCGAAGTCGTTGATACGTTCGGCAAGTCGCAAGCCATGCTCGCCGACATGGACCAGGGGCCGTGGTACGCCCTCGATCTGTCCTTCGCCAGTCGCCTGTTTCCCTGCCCGGTCATCACTCTTGGCGGGCTGAAAGTCTGCGAGCTCAGCGGTCAGGTGCTGGACCACGCCGGTCAGCCGATCCGGGGTCTTTACAGCGCCGGCCGCAATGCCGTCGGGGTCGCTTCCAACCTTTATGTCTCCGGCCTGTCGCTGGCCGATTGCATCTATTCCGGTCGCCGGGCCGCTGCCCATCTGGCCGATCAAGTCGCACTTCAAACCACACGCTCAGGAGAACAACAATGCAACGTGTAGAAGGCAAAGTCTGCATCATCACCGGCGCCGCCAGCGGCATCGGTCGCGAAGACGCCCTGCTGCTGGCCCGTGAAGGCGCCAAGGTCGTGCTGACCGATCTCAACGAAGAAGCCGGACGCCAGGTCGCCGCAGAAATCGGCAGCAATGCGCTGTTCATTCGCCACGACATTGCCAGCGAAAGCGACTGGCAACAGGTGATCAAAACCACCCTGGAACACTTTGGGCGCCTCGACGTGCTGGTCAACAACGCTGCGATTCTGGCCTTGGGCAGCATCGAAGACACCACGCTTGAACTGTGGCAGAAGGTGCAGAAAATCAATGGAGACGGTTACTTTCTCGGCTGCAAATACGCGATCCAGGCCATGAAGGAAACCGGCGGCGGCTCGATCATCAATATGTCGTCGGTGGCGGCGCTGGGCGCGATGCCGATGTTCTGTGCCTACTCGGCCTCCAAGGGCGCAGTGGCGGCAATGACTCGCTCGATTGCCTTGCACTGCAAGCAACAGGGCTACCGCATTCGCTGCAACAGCGTGCACCCGGATGGAGTCAACACGCCGATGACCCAGGCCTTGACCGGCGGCCAACCGATCCCTCAGGAAGCCCTCGACCAAGACCCGATGAACCGCATGTGCGCCCCTGGGGACATTGCCAATGTGGTGCTGTTCCTCGCCACTGACGAGTCACGTTTCGTCAACGGTGCCGAGATCCGCGTCGACAACGCCCAATTGATCAGCGGGCTCTGAGGCCGAGGTGAACATGGGCACGCAACAGCAGAACCTGACACCGGCCGAATCAGCGACGGAAAGCTACTCATTGCAAGTGTGCGCGGTGATCGACGAGACCGTCGACGCGCGCTCGCTGGTGCTGGATATACCGCCGCCACTGCGTGAGCGTTTTCGTTACAAACCGGGCCAGTTCCTGAGTTTTCGCGTGCCTTGCGCCGGCAAACTGTTGACCCGCTGTTACTCCATGGCCAGCTCGCCGCTGTCGGATGCGCTGCCCAAGGTCACGGTCAAACGGGTCGAGGGCGGCCGCGTGTCGAACTGGATGAACGAGGTACAGGTCGGTGACTGGCTGGAGGTGTTGCCGCCGGCGGGGCATTTCTGCCTGAACGAGGAGCAATCGGTTGATAGACCGCTGGTGCTGTTCGGTGGAGGATCGGGCATCACTCCGGTGTTTTCCATACTCAAATCGACGCTGCGCAGCAGCCAGCGGCCGATCAAGTTGATCTACGCCAACCGTGATGAAGCCTCGGTGATTTTCAAGGATGAGTTGTGTCAGTTGATCAAGGCGCATCCTGATCAACTGCACGTGGTGCACGTCCTCGACTCGGTTCAGGGTTTCCTGACCGACGCCCAGGTGCGTCATCTGCTGCGCGGTTCGGCTGGCGGTGACTACTTTATCTGCGGACCGGGGCCGTTCATGGACACCGTGGAGCGGACGTTGCTGGGTCTGGGCGAAGCCGCCGAACGTATCCATGTCGAGCGCTTTGTCTCGCCTCCGGATCCCGACGTACTACTCGCGGAAGAAACCCTGGCTCGGGCCGCGGCCCTCGGATCGCAGTGCGAGGCGCTGATTGTCGAGCTCGATGGTCAACCGCACGAGATTGCCTGCCGACCCGGCGACACCCTGCTGCAAAGCTGCAAAGCGGCAGGCCTGGACGTGCCCTCTTCTTGCGAAGAAGGTTTTTGCGGGGCCTGCATGTGCGTCGTCCAGGAAGGTGAGATCCAGCTGGCACGCAACGATGTGCTCAGCCCCAAAGAATTGGCCGAAGGCTGGACGCTGGCCTGCCAGAGCCGTCCAACCGGCGCCCGGGTACGGTTGAAATTCCCGGATTGAACGTCCGTCAGCCATAGTCTCAACGGACGATCACCTTGGCCGGGTCTGCGGTTAGACTCGGCCACAGCATTAGCCCACAACAATAAAAGAGGTGCAGTTATGGCTCGTTTGCAGAACAAGGTCGCGGTGGTTACCGGCGGCGCTTCAGGGATCGGTCTGGCCTGTGTGCGCCGCTTCGCCGCTGAAGGCGCGCAAGTGGTGGGGCTGGACATCGGCACCGCACCGGCGGATTTCCCTGGCCTGTTCATGACCCTCGATGTGCGCGATGAAGCGCAGGTCCAACAGGTCATGCAAGAAGTCATCGGCCACTTCGGGCGCATCGACGTACTGGTCAACGCGGCCGGCGTCGCCGACCAGGGCAGCGTGACCCAGACCACCACCGCCAACTGGCAACGGGTGATGGACATCAACCTGACGGGCAGCATGCTCACCAGCAAATACGCGCTGGAATCGATGGTGTCCCGACGCAGCGGTTCGATCATCAATGTCGGCTCGATCTTCGGCCTGCAAGGCTGCGACGGCAACGTTGCTTATAACGTCTCCAAGGGCGGCATCAACCAGCTGACCCGCTCGATGGCCATTGATTACGGCTACGCCAATATCCGCGTCAACGGCTTGTGCCCCGGCCTGATCGAAACGCCGATGACCAGCATGGTCCGCGAGCAGGAAGCCTTCCATGCGTTCTTCGCCTCGCAGCACATGCTCAATCGCTCCGGGCAACCGGAAGAAGTGGCCAACGTCGCGCTGTTCCTGGCTTCAGACGAAGCGTCCTTTGTCAGCGGCCAGATGATCGCCGTGGACGGTGGTTTCTCCGCCGGTCGCCGCTTCGCCCCGCCCGCCGCGTAACTTCTATCCGGCCGGGCACCCTGCCCGGCCTCTTCCCTTTTCGCACTTGTCCTCTAGCCGAGGAGGCCCCATGCCGCCTGTCGCACACGCACTGACCATCGCCCAACTGTTCGCCAACGCTGCCCAGGCCTACGGCGACCGCCCGGCCATCGAGGATGACGGGCGCTCGATCAGCTACCGAGAACTCGACCAACTGCGCCGCCAAGCGGCTCGTGCGTTACTGGCGCTGAACGTTCAAACCGGGGATCGGGTGGCGATCTGGGCGCCTAATATGTGGGAATGGATCGTGGCCGCTGGCGCGCTACAAAGTGTCGGCGCTGCACTGGTGCCCCTCAACACCCGCATGAAGGGCAGCGAGGCTGGTTACATCCTTCGCGAAAGCGGTGCCTGCATGCTGTTTGCCATCGGTGAATTTCTGGGTGCCAATTACCCGCGCATGCTGGCGTCTGAAGAGCTGCCGGCGCTGCGCCAGATCGTCACCTTGCGCAGCGGCGGGTCAAGCACGCTGGGGTGGCAAGATTTTCTCGATCTGGCGGCCGACGTGTCGCAATTGGCGCTGCAAACCCGCGAACGCAGCGTTGGCCCACAAGCGCTGTCCGACCTGCTGTTCACTTCGGGCACCACCGGCAAGCCCAAAGGCGTGATGACCAACCATGGACAAAACCTGCGGGTGATACGCGACTGGAGCGAGGTGGTGGGTTTGCGTGAGGGCGATCGCTACCTGATCGTCAATCCGTTCTTCCATTCCTTCGGTTACAAGGCCGGTTGGCTGGCGGCGCTGATGCGCGGCTGCACCATCGTGCCGCAGCAGGTGTTCGATGTGCAGGCGGTGCTTGAATGCGTCGAGCGCGAACGGATCACCGTGCTACCCGGCCCGCCGACGCTCTATCAGTCATTGCTTGCCCATCCGCAACGCAGCGAATTTGACCTGACGTCATTGCGGGTAGCGGTGACCGGTGCCGCGGCGATTCCGGTGGAGATGATCCGGCGCATGCGTGACGAACTGGGGTTTGCCACCATCGTCACCGCCTACGGTCTTACCGAAGTCTGCGGTTTTGCGACGATCTGCCGTCCTGGTGATTCGCCGGAATTGGTGGCCAACACTAGCGGCCGGGCCATGCCTGGTGTGGAAATCCGCTGCGTTGGCAACACGGGCCGCAGCCAACCGGCCAACGTCCCCGGCGAGGTTCAGGTGCGCGGCTACAACCTGATGCAGGGTTATTTCAATGATCCGCAGGCCAGCCAGGAAGTCCTCGATGCCGACGGCTGGCTGCACACCGGGGACATCGGCGTGCTCGACGAACAGGGTTACCTGCGCATCACTGACCGCCTCAAGGACATGTTCATCACTGGAGGTTTCAATGTGTACCCGGCGGAGATCGAACACTGTTTGCTGACCTACCCAGGCGTGGCCCAGGTCGCGGTGATCGGCATCCCCGATGAACGTCTTGGTGAAGTGGCGATGGCCTTCCTGCTGCCGGCGCCGGGCATAGAGATCGAGCAGGCCCGATTCCTCGCCTGGTGCCGCGAGCAGATGGCCAACTACAAAGTCCCGCGCCGGGTGCGGGTGCTTGAGAGCATGCCGCTCAACGCGGCGGGCAAAGTGACCAAGAATGTGTTGCGCGAGTGGGCTTTGCAGGCAGTCAGTTAACCCTTGGTGCCTGCAAAAGATCGCAGCCTTCGGCAGCTCCTACATGGGATTGCGTTCCCCTGTAGGAGCTGCCGAAGGCTGCGATCTTTTGACCTTGATCCTGTGTTTTACCTGCCTGATACAGATTCAGACCACCCGTGCCGGATGCTGCTGGCGCGGGTCGCCGAGCATGGCGCGGTGGGAAGGTGGCTGGCGGCCGCCGGCTTCGCTGATGCCGTAACCGGCGGCTATTTCGGCGGTGATTAATGTCTGCCCGGAGAACGTCATCAACTGCGGGTCATTGAGCAATGCGTGAATCACCCGGCCATTGAATTGCGGGGTTTCGGCATCTGCCAGAAAGGCCTTGTATTGCTCGCCATGTTGCTCGCCGGCTATCCGGGTGCGTTCGGTCAGTTGTGGGCCGAGCCATAGCGATAATGCCGCCACGCCTCGCCCCTCGAAGTCGATGGCCATGTCGGCCGCCAACTTGTCGCAACCCGCTTTTTGCGCGCCGTACGCAGGGCCATGCATGTAACACCCGGCACCGAATGACGAGGTAAAACAGATCAGCCCTCGACCGCTGCGCAGCAACAACGGCGCGGCGTGATAACTGGCGATATAAGCCGAACGCAGACCCACGTCGAGGATCCGCACCAGGTCCAGCGGTTTCTCCCAGAAAGGTCCCGGTTCAATCAACTGGTCATGAATGAACGCGGCATTGTTCACCAGCAAATCCAGTTGACCGCATTCGCTTTCAACGCGAGCGAACAGTGCCTGAACCTGGGTGTCATCTGCATGATCGCAGACCACCGCAATGCCACGTCCACCGGCAGCGGTAATCGCAACCGCGGTGTCTTCCAGCGAGCCGCGCAACGCATGGCCGTATAAGTTCGACCCCCCGTGCTCCGGCGCGCGTCCGGTGACGAACACCGTCATGCCCGCTGCGCCAAGGGCCAGGGCGATGCCCTGACCGACCCCACGACTGGCGCCCGTCACGACGGCAACTTGTTTAAGTGGCTGATTCATTCGACGCTCCTGAACAGGCTTTTGGCCGAGCTGGTCTCGCTCTGACACTTGATGTGATTGGCCGCCACGTAACCGAAGGTCATTGCCGGGCCGATGGTCGAACCGGCACCCGGGTACGTGCGCCCCATCATCGAAGCGGCGCTGTTGCCGATGGCATACAAACCGTTGATGGGTTGCCCGTCCTCATGCAACACGCGGGCGTGAACATCGGTCAGCAAACCACCCTTGGTGCCGATATCCCCGGCATCAATGCGCACGGCGTAGAACGGACCTTTGAGCAACGGCGCCAGGCAAGGATTGGGCTGCACATTCGGATCACCGTAGTAGCGATCGAACAGCGATTCACCTTTATGGAAATCTGCGTCGACACCCTGCACAGCCATGCCATTGAAACGCTGCACCGTACGGACCAGACCGGCACCGTCGACGCCGATTTTTTCTGCCAGCGCCTGCAAACTCGCAGCCTTGTAAAAGTACTCGCGCAGATGCTCGGGCAGCTGCCAATCGCGCTGGGCGTAACCTGGTAGTAACGCGCCGCAGGGGTACTTGCGGCGGAATTCGGCGTCGAACACCATCCAGCACGGCACACTCACCGCGCCTTCGCGATTGTTGGCGTACATCGCGTAAACGATATCGGTATAGGGCGCGGCTTCGTTGACGAAGCGCTCGCCGGCAGAGTTGACCAGCACGCAGCCCGGCAAGGTCCGCTCGACGAACAGTGCTCGCTGCTTTTCTTCGCCCTGGACGTGGGTGGTCGGCGCCCACCAGCTATGGTCCATCAGCGCAGTGCGAGCACCGATGGCCTGGCCGGCGCGAATGCCGTCACCGGTATTGTGCGGCGGTGTGGCACTCCAGTTGGCCTGGGTCGGCTGTGGCAGATACTGCGTACGCATCGCCTGATTACGCTCGAAACCACCGGCTGCAATGATCACGCCGTAGCGTGCCTTGACGTTGAGTAACTGCCCGTCGCGACAGACGCGAGCGCCGCCAACCCGATCACCAACGAGCAGCAGTTCTTCCAGTGCACAGTTCAGCCAAAGGGACTTGCCGCGATCCTGCAACGAACAGCGCAAGGCGCCGATCAAGGCATTGCCAAGGGTCAGGAAGCGGTCGCGGCGTGACAACCGTCGCCCCTCGCGGTCACGCCAGTAACGCCACATCACCCGCAGCGTCAGTCGCAACCAGCCAGGGCCACGGCACAGCAGCACCTGTGCCTCTTTCATGGTCATCGCCATGCGTCCCATCATCAGGGTTCCGGGGGATGGCGCACGCATGCGCAGAAACTCTTCACCCAGTTCGGCGGCGTCAAACGGTTGCGGGTCCATGGAGCGATAGCCAGGTTTTCCGCCTTCAACTTCCGGGTAGTAATCGGCATAGCGAGGCTGCGCCTCGAAACGCACGCGGGTCTGTTGCTCAAGGTATTCGACCATCTCGCGGCCGTGTTCGACATAGGCTTCGATACGCCCGTCATCGATCTCCCCATGGGTCACCGCACGGATGTAGGCGATCGCTTCTTCCGCTGAATCACTGCCGCCCAGGGCTTTGATCCGGTGGTTGTCCGGTATCCAGATGCCGCCGCCGGACACCGCCGAGGTGCCGCCGTATTCGGCGCTCTTCTCGATCAATAGCGCATTGAGCCCCAGATCGTGGGCACGCAGCGCCGCAGTCATTCCCCCCGCTCCGGAGCCAATCACCAGTACATCGCAGCACTCATCCCATTTGATCCCGGCAGTTTTCATGCGATCACCCTTGCTCAGCGCCCATCAGGCAAAAACCGCCGCCGCCAGATCTTCGCCCGGTGCAGTCGGTCTCGGGATTGTTCGCCGCGTGCCCTGAACGGTCATCGTCCGATGGGACTAAGCGCAGACTGCAGCCCCCTGATCCCCTGTAGGAGCTGTCGAGTGCAACGAGGCTGCGATCTTTTAAAAGGCCAGATCAAAAGATCGCAGCCTCGTTGCACTCGACAGCTCCTACAAGGATCCGGCGTTGCCAGCCCTGTGCAAATCGCTTAGTCCGCTTGGACGATGTTGCGCCCCAAAGCTGACTCCATAGTCGCCCACAGCACCAATCACCCCCCTGAAATGCAGGTCGGGCAGGTCTGACCTGGGCATGAGGACGACATGATAAAAACAATAATCGCCCCACAATCGCTGCACCCTCGCGTACAGCTGGCCATGCTCTTGCTGGCTGGTGGACTGGGCAGCCAAGCCAGCGCCATGAGTTTCCAGCCGAACGAGGATTTGAGCGTCGACTGGGATACCACACTGACTTACAGCCTGGCCTGGCGGACCGAGTCTCGCGATCACAAGCTGACGGCCAATGCCAACGGCAACGATGGCGACAACGCGTTCGACAAAGGCAGCCTGATCAACAACCGCAGCGGTTTTCTCACCGAGGCCAACATCAAATGGCGTGAGGACTACGGCGTGTTCCTGCGTGGGACGGGCTTCTACGACAACGTTTACGATCAGGGCAACGACAACGACACAGGTACCTCGAACTGCTTCGCCGGCGGTCATTGCAACCGTCCCGACCGGTTCTCCCAGGACACCATCGATCAACACCGCAATGAACTGCGCATGCTCGATTACTACGCGTATGGCACTTGGGACATCGGTGGCCACAACTTCAACGCACGGCTCGGCAATCAGGTGGTGAGCTGGGGTGAAAGTCTGTTCTACCCCGGCATTTCCGCCGCCCAGAGCCCCGTGGATGCGACCAAGTCGACCACTCCGGGGGTTGAGGTCAAGGAAATCCTGCTGCCCGTCGGCCAATTGTTTACCCAGTTCAGCCTGACCGACAGCCTCGACCTGCAGGCCTACTACCAATACAAATGGGAAAAGACCGAGCTGTTCGGCGTGGGTAGCTACTTTTCCACCACCGACTTCATCGACGAGGGTGGCTTCAACGACGCCACCGGTTTCCTGACGCGTCTGGGTGACGACAAGCCGAGTGACAGCGGCCAATACGGTGTGGCCCTGACCTATGCGGCAGAGTCGCTGAACAACACCGAGTTCGGCCTCTACTACTCGCGCTACCACGACAAGACCCCGTCGCTGGATTTCCAGACCGACCTGGGGCACTACCGTGTGCGCTACTTCGACAACATCGACCTGTTCGGCGCGAGTTTCTCCACGGTGCTGGGCAGCGTGAGCTGGGCCGGTGAAGTCAGCTACCGCGACGGTCAGCCAGTGATGGTCGACAACGGTTTCTCAAGCCCAGTGCGCGGCAAAACCATGCAGGCGCAGACGTCGATGATCTACGTGCTCGGCCCGACTTCATGGGCCGACAACACCACTCTCACCGGTGAGCTGGTCTACAACACCGTGCTCAGCAACGACAAGTCGGAACCTGTGACATTCGCCCCTGGATTCTCGCAGCCGGGCACCGACAGTCTGGTCTATGACCGCGACGCCTTCGGTTACACGGTGCAGGCGAACTTCGATTACAACAACGTGTTCAGCGGCTGGGACATGTCGGTGCCCGTCACCTACAGCACCGCAGCCCAGCATGACAGCGCACTGGTGGGCTCGATCAACTCAGGCCAGGGCGACGACCGCGCGAGCATCGGCAGCTCGTGGCGCTATCTGGGCAACTTCACCGTCGAGGCCCGTTACAACGCCTACCTGGGCAACGCCAACAACGCCCCGTTGGCCGACCGCGACAACGTCGCGCTCAACTTCAAATACCGGTTCTGAATCCCCTGATGGAGGAGCACAGCATGTCTAGATTTACCCACACATTGTTGGGCACGGCGTTGGCCGTCAGCCTGCTAAGCAGCGGCCTGGTTCAGGCCAAAATCAGCAATGAAGAAGCCGCACGCCTGGGTCAGGACCTGACCCCGATGGGTGCCGAGAAAGCGGGCAACGCCGACGGCAGCATCCCGGCCTGGACCGGCAAATGGCGCGGCCTGCCGCCGCAGCTCAAATACGCTGGCCCCGGCACGCCGTACCCGGACCCGTACGCGGCGGAAAAGCCGCTGTTCGTGATCAACGCGCAGAACATGGACAAGTACGCCGACAATCTTACCGATGGCCAAAAAGCGTTGCTTAAACGCTACCCCGCGACCTTCAACATTCCGGTGTACCCGAGCCATCGCGACTTCCGTTTCGATCAGCGCCTGGAAGACCTGGTCAAGAAAAACGCGGTCAGTGCCGAACTGGCCAACGACAACAACGACACGCAAAACGCCTGGGGCGCCTCGCCGTTCCCGATTCCAAAGAACGGTAGCGAGTTGATGTTCAACCATACGCTGGCCGGACGCGCCAACACCGAAGAGGCCAACTACGGTCAGGCCGTGGTGTACTCCAACAAGGAACGTGTGCTCGAAGAGGTCAATTACAAGATCTTCTCGATCTGGTCCAGCCCGGATAAAACCCTGGAGAGCGCCAACGGCATTCTCACCAACTTCCTGATCACCACCCTGGAGCCGGTGCGCAAGAAAGGCGAGATTGTCGTCGGTCACGAGTTCATCAACCCGACCGCCTCCCCTCGCCAGGCCTGGCAGTACAGCCCGGGGCAACGTCGGGTACGTCGCGCGCCAACCGTAGGCTATGACTCACCGAGCGGCGCCGGCGGCTTCCGGGTGTATGACGAAGACCGTTTGTTCAACGGTGCGCCGGATCGCTACAACTGGACCATCGTCGGCAAGAAAGAAATCTACATCCCGTATCACAACTACAAGATCGACGAACCAGGTGTGACCACCGACCAGATTCTGGCCACCACCGGCCACATCGATCCGCAATACATGCGCTATGAAAAGCACCGCGTCTGGGTCTTGCAGGCAACACTTAAAGAAGGCGCCCGGCATGTATACGCCAAGCGTGTGTTGTACCTGGACGAGGATTCCTGGGCCGCGACCCTGGCCGACAACTACGACAGCCGCGGCGAGCTTTGGCGCACCAACATGCAGACCTCGATCTACGCCTACGAGCTGCAGCGCTACCACGCTCGCCTCGGGATCTACCATGACCTGATCGCCGGTTCGTATCTGGTTGACCGGATGTTGATCGATCAAAAGCCCGCCAAGCTAAACGCCACCGCCTTCACTGAAGACGAATTCACCCCCGGCAACCTGCGCAAACTCGGCACTCGTTAAGCCCTCTGCGCCCTGACCGATTTACTCGGTCGGGGCGTTGTGCTTTTTTGAACTCGCTCATTTCACGGAAAACTCCCCATGAATAAATTGCTCACTGGCGTCATCGCCATGGCCAGCGTCAGCCTGTCGATGCAGGCCAATGCCCTGAACATCCTGCTGACCAACGACGACGGTTGTCGAGCGCCCGGCATCGATGCGATGTACCGCGCGCTGACGGCCGCCGGGCATCAGGTGACCCTCGTTGGTCCGTTGAACGACAGCAGTGGCATCAGCGCGGCCAGCGTGGTCGTGCCCGGGCAGGCATTGGCAGTGACCGAGTTGGCGCCAGGCAAATTTTGCGTCGGCCCACCCGAGGGCTACACCCCGCCCCCGGGGAAGACTTCCGCCATCGGCACCCCGGTGGATGCAGTCAATGTTGGCCTGGACGTGCTGCTCAAAGACAATCCGCCAGATCTGGTGGTGTCGGGCAGTAATTTTGGCGAAAACGTCGGCCCGTTGACGCAAATGTCCGGCACCTTGAACGCAGCGATCCGCGCAATGTTCAAGGGAGTTCCGGCGGTGGCGGTGTCGACGGCCATCGACATGGACCTGATCATCCGCGACCAACAGGCCGGCTACCGCAAAACCCTCGGCGCCATGGACGACACTGCCCGGTTTGCGGTGAAGGTTATCGAGCAGGCGAGTCTCGCGGGTGCTCACGCCAAACAGGCCTGCGAAAAAAACAACCCCGGCTGCGAATTGAATGTGCTCGGTTTGCCGGGTGTCAGCGGGTTGAATATCAATTACCCGGCGCTGGCAGCCAGTGACGTCAAAGGCGTGAGTTTTGCCCCGATCGGCAATTGGGACCGGGTGAACTTCACCTCCCAGCGCGGCACCGACGGCGTGGTTCACGTCAACCTGGTGGCCCCGCCGACACCGACGGCCGCCCAGCAACAGGCCGATGCGTATCAGTTGTGGCAAGGGCATGCGGTAATCACCGTGATCGACGGAAACATGAGTGCACCCGGTGCGGTGCAGGATCAGGCGAAGGCAATATTGCGAGACGTTAAACCTTGAGACAGCGCAAAACCTGTGGGAGCGAGCTTGCTCGCGATGATTTCTGATCAAACCCAAATCGCATCCCACAGCGGATACTCGCCCAGCTTCTCTACCAACCCTGCCCGCAATGGGTTCGCAACGACATAACGGGCAAGTTTTACCAAGTCCTCATCTCGCCGCAGCGCCCGATCGTGATAACCCTGTTGCCAAAGGCTGCCTCTACGACCGGTGGACATGTTCACGGAACGCGTACTCAATGATTTGGTTTTTTGCATCAGTCCACTCAGTGAGCACTGCTGCAATTCGATCAACCAATGAAAATGATCGGGCATGACAACCCAGGCCAAAGAGTTCGCCCAGCCTCGTTCCTGGGCACTTCGAAATTGGTCAACGACCAACCTGCCCAAGCCGAAATCCTTGAAAACGGGTTCTCGGCCAAGTGTGTTGGTGGTCAGCAGATAAATCCTGTTGGGTTCGGGATAGCGGCCGATGCGTAGACGATGTGAAGCGGGTAAGTCAGGCATTCCTTTGCCTCTCTCATGCTGATGTCATGAGAATGCTAGACCCGTAAATGCCAGAGGGTGAGGCAGACTTTGAGCTAAATGTGTCTGATAGATAGCCATCGCGAGCAAGCTCGCTCCCACAGTTTGATCTTCAGTGAACACCAAACATGCGGACGACAGAAATCCCCTGTGGGAGCGAGCTTGCTCGCGATGACGGCGCCACTTTCAACATTAATGTTGACTGACAGTCTGCCATCGTCAGGACGCCGTGTTCTCTCCAGATAGCGCTCTGCGCAGGTCGGCCGCGGCATCGGACAAGGCTTGTGCAGCGCGCTCGACAAACGGCGCCATGCTGATAAACCCGTGAATCATGCCCTCGCAGCGCTGCACGCGCACTGACACGCCGGCTTCCCGCAGACGCAAGGCAAACGCCTCGCCCTCATCCCGCAAAGGATCAAACTCGGCGCTGATCAGGGTGGTCGGCGGCAAGTCCGCCAACCGGTCGGCGCGCAACGGCGAGGCTAAGGGATCATCCCCCTGATCGGCATCCTGCAGGTACTGCTGCCAAAACCAGTACATCATCGCACCGGTGAGGAAATAGCCCTCGGCAAAATCCTCGTAAGACTGACTGTCGCAGCGTGCATCGGTGACCGGGTAAAACAGACACTGATAACTGATTTTCGGCCCCTGACGTTGCGCCGCCAGCCGACTCACGGCGAGCGCCAGGTTGCCCCCGGCACTGTCCCCGATCAAGGCCAGCCGGTTGCCATCGACGCCCAGTTCAGACGCATGCTCGACCAGCCAGCATGTAGCCGCATAACAATCGAGCGGTGCCGCCGGGAATTTGTTTTCCGGCGCCAGTCGGTAGGCGACCGACACCACCACCGCCTCCGTCAAACTGGCGAGTGAACGGCAGAGGTTGTCATGGGTGTCGAGGTTGCCCATGACAAAACCGCCTCCGTGGAAAAACACCAGCAGCGGCAGGTTGTCCTGTTCCAGTGGCCGATACAGCCGCGCATCCAGCTCGCCCGCCGCGCCGGCGACCCGCAAGTTACGCACTTCGATCATCGGATCGCCGGGGATGGCGGGCAGCAGGTTGTCGGAAAACTGCCGATATTGCTTGGCATCGAGCTGGCTGAAATCGGGCTCCGGCAGGTCGCGAAATTGCTGGAGCACTGCGGCGATCTGCTTATCGAGCGGCATGGGCATCTCCCCCTACATCGGTCATTTGAAACTGCGGATTGGTTTCTTCCAGGATGCTTTGCACACGTCGCTCCAGCGCCGGTTTGAAACCTTTGTGAGGGAAGACCCAGAAGCGTTTTTCAGCGATGGCGGCGAACACCTGCTCCGCCAGCTCGCTCGGCGTCATGCCTTGGCGGATGCTGCTATCGAGCAATTGACTGAATGACGAACCGGCCGCATCCACCACTTGATTCGAGGCCATGATTTCACTGGCCACCGGCCCTGGGCACACTACCGAGACCGATACCGGCACACCGAGCATGCTCAATTCGTAATGCAGGGTTTCCGAGAGTGCGACCACTGCCTGCTTGGTCACGTTGTAAGGCGCCATCAACGGGCTGCTGAGCAAGCCCGCGAGGGACGCCGTGTTGATCACATGGGCTGCCCGCCCCTGGCGCAAAAACAGCGGCACGAAACTGCGAATGCCATTGATCACACCGCTGAGGTTGACGTCGAGCATCCGCTGCCATTGCTGCGCAGTGATTTCCCAGCTGTAGCCGGTCTGCATCACTCCGGCGTTGTTGAACAGCAGATCAACCCCGCCAAAGTGATCGAGGGCGATATCGCGCAAGCGCTCGACTTGCGCCAGATCGCCAACATCCGTGACGCAAGCAATCGCCTGTGCACCGCCCGTCTGTAGTTCATTGCACAGTGCTTGCAACCCCGGCCTATCGAGATCGGCCAGCACCAGGCGCATCCCCAGCCTTGCCGCATGCTCGGCCAAACCCCGGCCAATACCACTGGCAGCCCCGGTAATCACCGCAACCGGCCCTTGTTCATTGCTCATCGCCAACTCCTGCACTGGGTCCAATGGCGTCAGTAGAGCGGGCGGGCGTAAACCGGCCATCGTCCATTCAGACGATGCCCGCTTCTACAGGGGCGGCAGAATCCGTAACAGGCGCCAAACCCGTGAATCCTGGGAGAATAATAAGATGAGTACCTTGCACCGCATCGAAGCCAAACTGCTGGAAGACCGCTACGCCCGTGGCTGGCACTGTCTGGGTCTGGCCGCCCAATACCGCGACGGCAAAGCCCATCGCCTGGAGGTGTTCGGCACCCGGCTGGTGGCCTTTCAGGGCGATGACGGCGAGCTGCATATTCTGGATGGCTATTGCCCGCACATGGGCGCCGACCTCAGTACCGGTTGCGTTGAAGGCAACTCGATTCGCTGCCCGTTCCACGCCTGGCGCTGGGGTGCCGATGGTGTCTGCGATGACATTCCTTACGCCAAACGCATTCCGCCACGGGCCCGGCTCAAAAGCTGGCCACTCATGGAAGAAAACCAGCTGCTGTTCGTCTGGAATGACCCGGAAGGCAACCCGCCGCTCCCTGAGCAACGCATCCCGCGCATTGACGCTTGCTTCAGTGACGAGTGGGCCGCGTGGGAAGTCGCCGAACTGCAGATCGGCACCAACTGCCGCGAATTGATCGACAACATCGCCGATATGGCGCACTTCGGTACGGTGCATGGCGCCCCCGTCGAGGAATTCAGTAACGCCTTCGAAGGTCACCTGGCTACCCAGATCATGAGCGCCCGCAGTGAGCGCTTGTCCGGCGACAGCGCCTTGAGCACCGTGGCCACCTACTTCGGCCCGGCCTATCAGATCACCGAAATGACCGGCGCGATGAACGGCCAGCCGATCCATTCGATCCTGCTCAACTGCCATGTGCCGATCGACCTCGACAGCTTCACCCTGCGCTACGGCGTGCTGGTGAAAAAGATTCCGGGGCTGAGCGAAGAGCAGAATCAGGCGATGGCCAAGGCCTATGTGCAGCAGGCCCAGGAAGCCTTCTACGAAGACGTGACGATCTGGCACAGCAAGACCCGCGTCGACAACCCGTTGCTGTGTGACGGCGATGGCCCGGTCTATCAGTTGCGCCGCTGGTACGAGCAGTTCTACACCGACGTCGCGGCGCTCTCGGCCGACGTGCTGGAGCAAAAACGGTTCGTCGTGCGCGCCAGCGAACGGGCCTGAACACAGCGGCCTGTCGCGCTCCCTGCGCCTGATCGGCAGCCGCCCGTCAGGCCTTGAGCCCGAGCGTTGCAAGGAGTCGATATCGGCGCTTATTCTCGGCCACCGCCAACGCTAATAATAAGAACGGTTTTCCCTATGCAGCAGAGCCTCAGCCTCGATACGTTCAGTGATTTGATCGGTAACCTCTATCAGGGACCGCTGGAAACCATTCCCTGGGCGACCTTTCTCAACCAGCTCAACGTGTACCTGGAAAGCAAGTACGTGACCTTCATCCTGCGTCCGCCCAGCGCGCATGTGGATGGCTTGATGGTCAACACCACCGGTACGTCGACCGAGGCGACCGCGTCGTATAACAAACACTTTTTCACCCTCGACCCGTTTGTCGACCTGCCGAACCGCCAGGTGGTGACCCTCGCCGAGTTCGTGTCCAACGACGATTGGCAGCACTCGGAGTTCTACAAGAATTTCCTCGAACCGGTGGATGTGTTCCACATTCTCGGCGCCGACATCAACACCGGCGACGGCGCCCAGTGCCGTATCCGCATCAGTCGCGGACGCGATGACAAGGCCTTCGGCAACGAAGAGAAAGCCTTGCTGACGCATTTCATCCCGCACCTGGAACGCTCGATCAAGATCCACATGCAGCTCAATCGCATCGAAGCCGAGCGCAACCTCTACGCCGGCGCGGTGAATCAATTGGCGGTCGGTACGATCATCCTCGACGAGGCTGGCAAAGTGCTGCAAACCAACCAGGTCGCCGATCGGCTGATCCAGGAAAAGGACGGCATCAAACTGGTCAACGACGGCCTGCAAGTCGGCACCGCGCGAGACACTCAAGAGTTCCGGCGCCTGGTGAAGCAATCGCTGCTCTCGCAAAAAAGCAGCAACCCGTCGGTGGTCGAAGCCCTGCGCGTGCAACGACCGTCCGGGCGAGCGGACCTGGGGATCATCGTGCGCTCGGTGCCGTTGTCGGACTGGAGCGAAGGCAAACAATGCCCCACCGTGGTGATTTTCATCAGCGACCCGGAGCAACAGTCCACCGCGCCACAGGAGATCGTCCGCGCGCTGTTCGACTTCACCCCGGCCGAAACCCAACTGGCCATGTTGTTGGCCAACGGCTTGACCCTCGACGAAGCCTCCGAGGAACTGGGCATCAGCCGCAACACCTCGCGGGCACACCTGCGGTCAACCTTCTCCAAGACCGGCGTGACCCGCCAGACCATGCTCGTGCGGCTAATCCTGCGCAGCGTGGCGACTCTCGGTTAGCGTTCAACCTCCGCCCTCGTCCGCTCGGACGATGGCGGCCATCCCGGCATGGCGCACAGTGGTTTTATCCCAACCAGGGGCCTGACCATGCGCAACTGTCCGACCATCCTCAAGACTGAATTGCTGGCTGAAAGCGGCTATTTTCAGATCGAAGCTTTGCACCTGCAATTCAGCAACGGCCAGCAGCGGGTTTATGAACGGCTGCGCGGCACCGGTTATCGCTCGGTGATGCTGGTGGCGATGCCCGATCCGCTGCATGTGTTGCTGGTGCGTGAATATGCGGTCGGTGTCGAAAAAACCGTGCTCGGCCTGCCCAAGGGCGGCGCGGAACCTGATGAAGACTATCTGCAAGCGGCGCAACGCGAACTCTGCGAAGAAGTCGGGATGCGCGCTGCACGCCTCAGTGAACTGGGCGAACTGACCCTGGCACCGGGTCACCTGTGCCATCGCTACCGGGTGGTGCTGGCCGAACAGTTGAGTCCCTACCCACTGGTCGGCGACGAACCCGAACCGCTGGAATGCCTGCGCGTGCCGCTGGCGCAGATCCCCGACCTGGTAGCCCGCGGCGAACTCAATGAAGCGCGGGCCATTGCTGCACTGTTCATGGCCATGGGGGCCATCGCTCGGCGGGGTTGACCCCAACCCCAGACAACACACAAACCTGTGGGCGCGAGCTTGCTCCGGGCGGCGTTCCGACGATGGCGTCGGCACAATCAATATTGATGTCGGCTGACACACCGCCTTCGCGAGCAGGCTCGCTCCCACAGGGGATTCGGGGCGCACACAAATCCCAGACAACACACAAAAACCTGTGGGAGCGAGCCTGCTCGCGAAGAGGCCGGCACATTTAACATCGATGTCGCCTGACACACCGCCATCGCGAGCAAGCTCGCTCCCACAGGGGGCCGGTGTAGTCCATTCGGACGAAGCCAGACCCCCGCGATCCGCAATACCGTGCCTCTACAACAATAAAACCCGTGTCGAGGCTCGCTATGCGAAAAGCCACCTGTGCCCTGTTCATCATCGTCTGCGCCGGCAGCACCGCCAGCCTGTGTCAGCGCTTCAAGAATGAAGCCTACCGACCGACCACGGCGTTCATCAGTTGCTCGGCCAGTGCCATCAATTGCTATCCCCCGCTGGTGCGCAATCTGCTCCCATAAAAAAACCACCGGGCCTGCAAGCAAGGCCGGTGGCTTTTTTGTGCTGTCGCCAGATCAGGTTGGCAAGACACCCCGCGAACGGGACAGGGTCAGCGCCAGGTCTTCGATCATGTCTTCCTGACCGCCGACGGTGCCGCGTCGACCCAATTCCACCAGCAGCTCACGTGCGGCAATGCCGTATTTTTGCTCGGCACGTTTGGCGAACAACAGGAACGAACTGTAGACCCCGGCATAACCCAGGGTCAGCGCATCGCGGTCGAGGCGGATCGGCTGGTCCATCATCGGTACTACCAGGTCCTCGGCAACGTCCATGATCCGGTACAGGTCGATGCCACTGTTGACGCCCATCCGTTCAAGCACCGCGACAAACACTTCGAGCGGCGTATTACCCGCCCCCGCGCCCAGCCCCGCCACTGAACCGTCGATACGTGCGGCGCCCGCCTCGATTGCGGCAAGGGAATTGGCAATCGCCATGCCCATGTTGTGGTGACCGTGAAAACCGACTTCGGTCCCGGCACTCAGCCCAGCTCGCAATGCAGCGATTTTCTCAGTGACTTCATCAGGCAGCATGTAGCCAGCCGAGTCAGTGCAGTAAATGCAGTTGGCCCCATAACTCTCCATCAACCGCGCCTGCTCCAGCAGTTTTTCCGCGCTGACCCTGTGCGCCATCATCAGAAAGCCGACGGTATCCAGGCCCATCTTCGCTGACATGCCGATGTGTTGGCCGGAAACGTCCGCCTCGGTGCAGTGGGTGGCCACACGAATGGTCGACACCCCGTGTTCATGGGCCATTCTCAAATGATCGAGGGTGCCGATACCCGGCAACAACAGCGCCGAGACCTTGGCCTGTTTCATACGCGGGATCACCGCCGCGAAGTACTCCTCGTCGCTGTGGGCGGGGAAACCGTAGTTCAGCGACGCACCGCCCAGGCCATCGCCGTGGGTGATTTCGATCAGCGGCACGCCGGCCGCATCGAGACCGGTCGCTACCGAGATCATCTGTTCCAGGCTGATTTGATGCTGTTTGGCATGCATGCCGTCGCGCAGGCTCATGTCGTGCAGACGGACGCTCTTACCTTGCAAATTCATGGCAATTCTCCACTCAACGGACGGGCAGTTGCAGGGTGCCCTTGTGGGCTTCTTCGGCGAACATCTCGGCGGTACGCAGCCCCGCAGCGGTCATGATGTCGAGGTTGCCGGCGGACTTTGGCAGGAAGTCGCCGAGGCCTTCGACTTCGATGAAAATCGACACCTTGTGCCCATCGAACACCGGGCCATTGATCAGCTTGTAGCCGGGAACATAGCGCTGCACTTCCTTGACCATCTGCAACACCGAGGTGCGAATGGCGTCCTGATTCGGTTCGTCATCCGTCAGGCAGTGGATGGTGTCGCGCATCATCAGCGGTGGCTCGGCCGGGTTGATGACGATGATTGCCTTGCCGCGTCGGGCGCCGCCGATCTTCTCCACCGCACCGGCCGTGGTGCGGGTGAATTCGTCGATGTTCTGGCGAGTGCCCGGGCCGACCGAACCGGAGGACACGGTGGCGACGATCTCGCCGTAACTCACCGACTGGACCCGCGACACTGCCGCGACCATCGGAATGGTCGCCTGGCCACCGCACGTCACCATGTTGACGTTCATCGCCAACGTCGCCGCATGCTCCTTGAGATTGACCGGCGGCACGCAGAACGGGCCGATGGCCGCTGGCGTGAGGTCGATCATGATTACCCCGAGCTCGTTGAGCTTGCGGCTGTTTTCCGCGTGTACATAGGCCGACGTGGCATCGAAGGCGATGCGAATATCATCGTCGAGTACATGGGGCAGCAGCCCGTCGACACCCTCGGCCGTGGTTTTCACGCCCAATTCACGGGCGCGTTTAAGGCCCTCGGATTGGGGGTCGACGCCGACCATCCAGACCGGCTCGATCCATTCCGATCGATACATTTTCATCAGCAGGTCAGTGCCGATATTGCCCGGGCCGATAATGGCCGCTCTGAGTTTCTTGCTCATCCGGTTAAACCCCACAGGTCAGGCGCAAAAGGACACCTGGGCACTGCCCAGGCCATCGATGGTCAGAGAAAAAAGGTCGCCCGCACGCGCAGGCTCCAGCGGCACCAAAGAGCCGGAGAGGATGATTTCCCCGGCCTTGAACGGAATACCGAAGGCGCCGAGGGTATTGGCCAGCCAGGCCACGGCTGTCAGCGGATTGCCCTGCACCGCCGAACCCAGCCCCTCGCTGAGGAGTTCACCGTTCTTGAACACACGCATGCGCAAGTTGGGCAAATCAAGTGTCCGTGGATCGACCTGAACATCACCCAGCACGAACACACCGCAAGAGGCGTTGTCGGCGACGGTGTCTTGTATGCGGATCCGCCAGTCATGAATCCGTGAGTCGACTATCTCGAAGCAAGGCGTCACATACTCAGTCGCTTCCAGCACGTCGGCTTCGGTCACACCGGGGCCGATCAGATCGTGCTTGAGCTTGAAGGCAATCTCGCCCTCGGCGCGCGGCTGGATCAGCTTGTTCGCGGTGAGGGAGATTTGCGCGTCATTGGCGAATGACATCTGCCGGGTGATGAAGCCGAAATCCGGCTGATGCACGTTGAGCATTTGCTGGACCGCCGCCGACGTTACGCCGATTTTCTTGCCGACAATCCGGTCACCGGCGGCCACTCGGCGTTCGATGCTGTAGAGAGAAATATGGTAGGCGTCTTCGATGCTGATCGATGGCCAGCGCTCGGTCAGCGGCGCCAGGGTGGTGCCGCTCAGCAACGCCTGATAGAGCTCTTCGCCGTATTGATGGCGCAGTTGTTCACTCATGAGCGAGCCTCCTCAAAGAACGCCAGGCACTCGCGGTTGAACAGTTCACGGCGCTCGACCATCACCCAATGCCCGCATTCGCTGAGCAGTACAAAGCGAATGTTCTGGCAGTGTTGCATCATCGTTTGCGCGCCAGACACCGGGCAGAATTTGTCGTTCATGCCCCAGAAACCGAGGATCGGACACTGCAACTCGCCGAGGCGCGAGGTCATGTTCGGCACTTGCATGGTCGACAACACGCAGACCGGCTGCTGCTGCACCACGGCGACCCGCTCATTGACCGTTTCGTCGCTGATCAAGGACTCATCGAACAGTTGCAGCGCCAGCAGCCGGCGCATTCCGCCCGCATCGTGCAGTTCACCCTTGGCGAAGGCCGCCCCCATTTTCTGGATGCCTTCCATCTGCAAGTAATACTGTTCTTTTTCCATCAGGCCGCCGGGCGCCATCAGCACCAGCCGGCTGACCCGCTGCGGTTGGTCGAGGGCCAGTTTGATCGCGATCGCACCGCCCAGAGAATTGCCGACCAGCACGCATTGCTGGATATCCAGGGCATCGAGCAAACTGCTCAGGGCAGCAACAAAGAAGTCCAGGGTGTAGAGAGTGTCGGGTTTATCCGATGCGCCATAACCGGGCAGGTCCGGGACGATGGTCCGGTAGCCTGCCGCGACAAACACCGGGTAGTTCTGCTTGAAGTTGCTGTGACCGCTGGCGCCCGGCCCGCTGCCGTGAATGAAAATCACCGGCTCGCCGGTGCCGATGTCCTGCCCGCCGATATCCAAGTAGTGCAGCTGCAAACCTTCCGGCAGCGTAACGAAGTGCCCTTGCGCTGATGCGCTCATAAGGTGTCCTCCCGGCCTGTTGTTGTCGCCGGATTATTCCCAGCGCCCGGGCAAACAACATCGTCCGACAGGACTACGCCGCCCTAGTCTTTTCGGACGTTGGCTGCCGGGTGCTACGGACCTAGCATCGGCAGCATTCCCGAGCGACAGAACGAGGCACCTCATGCTTGATCCGATGGACTTTCGCGGCAAAGTAGTACTGGTCACCGGCGGTGGCAAGGGTGTCGGTCGCGGCATCAGTCAGCGTTTTCTCGACTGTGGTGCCGACGTGGTGATCTGCGGTCGCGAAACACCGGACACCCTGCCTGCCAGCGCTGGACGCGAGGCGCTGTTTCTGCCCTGCGACCTGCGGGATGTCGAGCAGTCCGGGCGGTTGATCGACAGTATCGTCGAGCGTTTCGGTCGCCTCGATGTAGTGGTCAACAATGCCGGCGGTTCACCGAATGCCGACGCGGCCAGTGCCTCGCCGCGTTTTAGCGAAGCGATCATCCGCCTTAACTTGTTGGCGCCGCTGAATCTCTGTCAGCAGGCCAATCAGGTGATGCAGGCGCAGGCCGACGGTGGCGCAATCATCAACATCTGCAGCGTCAGCGCGACCCGCCCCTCGCCCGGTACTGCCGCTTATGGCGCGGCCAAGGCCGGGCTGCTGAACCTGACCGCTTCGCTGGCCGTGGAATGGGCGCCCAAGGTGCGGGTCAACGCTGTGACGGCCGGGTTGATTCTCACCGAGCAGGCGGCCATGCATTATGGCGATCAGGAGGGCATTGACCGGGTGGCAGCGACCATCCCGCTGCAACGCCTGGCGGCTCCGGAAGACATCGGCGATACCTGTCTGTACCTGGCATCAACGCTGGCAAGTTATGTCAGCGGCGCGGCTATCACCGTACACGGCGGTGGCGAACGCCCGGCATTTCTCAATGCAGCACACTCCTGAAAAGATCGCAGCCTGCGGCAGCTCCTACATTGACTGTGCACACCCGGATGTACACGGAACCTGTAGGAGCTGCCGCAGGCTGCGATCTTTTGGCCATCTCACTAAAACAAGAGGAATCCCTACATGCCTGCGATAGCCAGCCACAGTGTTTTGCTGGATCTCAGCCCATCCGCCGCCTGGGCCAAACTGCGCGACCTGAGCCTCGCCCCTCATTACGTAACGGGGTTGACCGGTTGCCAGTTTCATCCCGGCGCACATGAAGGGGTTGGCGCCAGTCGCCGGGTGTTCCGCAAAGGGGGTCAGTGGCTGGATGAGAGCGTGGTGCAATGGCAGGAAGGTGTCGGTTTCGTGCTGATCCTGCACAAGGCCAGCGGCGGTGCGCCCTTCCCGTTCCGCGAGGCCAGCTTCAGTTATGCCTTGCAGGCCGAGGGTGAGGCGACACGCATCACCACCCAAATGAACTACAGCCTGCGCGGTGGCAGGCTGATGGAAATGCTGCTGGCCAAGGCGTTCAACAACGTCGTGCGCGAAATCGCCGAGAATCTCAAGGCCTATTACGAAACCGGGAAAACCCAGAATGAGGGATATTCCCAAGCCCTCAGGTATAACCGGTCACTGTAGGAGCTGCCGAAGGCTGCGATCTTGGCGGTGTCTGCGCCACCGACAAGATCAAGATCAAGATCAAGATCAAAAGATCGCAGGCTGCGCCAGCTCCTACAGGGAATCGTCTCAGGGCTGCGGGCCCATGTTGACCTCGCTCCAATAGGCCTTCATCGAGCGGATCTTGCCGTCGGCATCGAACTCCATCACGTCAATCACATGAAGCGAACACGGTTGCCCGGCCCATTCCATATCAACCCGAAACGGCATCGCCCCACAACCGTTGAGCGTCGCCCGAACCGGGCCGGTCAGGACCGCCGAGACTTTGCTCGCGCCCAGCCCTTCACGGTAGAAACGTTCTATATCGACGATCCCCTGCAACGGCAGTTGACCGACCGGGTCTTCGACCACTGCATCCTCGCTGTAAAGCGCGACGATCCCGTCGATGTCACCGGCGTCCACCAATTCCACATAACGCGCCATGGTCGCTTGAATCTGTTGTGCACTGACCATTCAAACCACCTCGAACAGTGCGGCGGCACCCATGCCGCCGCCGATGCACATACTCACCACCACGTAACGCAAACCGCGGCGCTGCCCCTCGACCAACGCGTGACCGACCATCCGCGCACCGGACATACCGAAAGGATGGCCCACGGAAATTGCACCACCGTTGACGTTCATGTGTTCAGCGGGAATGCCCAGGGTGTCGCGGCAATACAGCACCTGACAGGCAAACGCCTCGTTCAACTCCCAAAGGCCAATGTGGTCCACGGTCAGGCCATGGCGCTTGAGCAGTTTCGGGATGGCGTAGACCGGGCCGATGCCCATCTCGTCGGAGTTGCAGCCAGCGACCGCCATCCCGCGATAAATCCCCAGCGGTTCCAGGCCACGCTTCTCGGCCAATTTGGCACTCATCAACACCGAGGCCGAAGCACCATCGGAGAGTTGCGAGGCGTTGCCGGCCGTGATGAAGCGGCCCTTTTCACTCCACTGACCGCCCGGCCACACCGGCTCCAGCGCACTCAGGCTTTCGCGTGTGGTGTCGATGCGGTTGCACTCGTCGCGCAGCAAGGTGACGGATTCATAGCGGGTTTCGCCACTGGCCTTGTCGAAGATCGCCTTGCGGCTGGTCAGCGGCGCGAGTTCACGGTCGAACAATCCATTACTCTGGGCCAGCGCGGTACGCACCTGGCTCTGATAGCTGTATTCGTCCTGTTCCTCGCGGGGAATGCCGTAGCGTGCGGAGACGATCTCGCCGGTTTCGATCATGGGGATATAAGCGTGCGGATCCAGCTCAATCACCGAGCCTGACTGATTGCGGTACAGGTTCTTGTGCTTGTTCTGCACCAGCGAAATCGACTCCAGGCCACCGCACACGGCGATGTCGATTTCATCGCACATGATCCCTTTGGCGGCCATGGCAATGCTCATCAGCCCCGATGAACACTGGCGCTCAACCGCCATCCCGGCGACCGAGGTCGGCAAGCCGCCGGCAATCGCGCACAGACGCCCCAGGTTATAAGACTGCGTGCCCTGCTGCGCCGCCGCGCCGATGATCACATCGTCCACTTCGCCCGGCTCGATGCCGGCGCGACGCACGGCTTCGCGCACCACATGGCCGCCGAGCTGCGGGGCGTCGGTGTCATTGAATGCACCGCGAAAGGCTTTGCCGATCGGGGTACGGGCGGTCGAAACGATGACGGCTTCTTTCATGCTGGATTCCTCGAATGTTCTGCTAAAGGTTTCACGCGGGGTAGTAACGGCTGATGGTGTCGACCACACAGCCGGGACGTTCCTCGCCGTCAATTTCAACGCTGACGCGAATGGTCGCCTGAACGCCGCCCTTGACCTCCTCGACCGCCATCAATTGCGCACTGCCGCGCACCCGTGAGCCAACACGCACCACTGTGGGAAAGCGCACCCGCTCGCAGCCATAATTGACCCCCATGGCAATGCCGCGCACCTCGACGATCTGCGGTAAAAACAGATTGACCAACGCCAGGCTCAGATAGCCATGGGCGATGCAGGCACCGAAGGGACCGCTGGCTGCCTTGAGCGGATCGACGTGAATCCACTGGTGATCACCGGTCGCCTCGGCGAACAGGTCAATGCGCTTCTGCGCAAGAACCAGCCAGTCGCTGACGCCCAGCACCTCTCCCACGGCATCGTGCAAGGCGAGGGGCGTGTCGAAAACACGTGGCATGTTCAAGCCCTCTGACTGGACACCGACAACACTTCGCCGGTCATGTAGGAACTGTAGTCGCTGGCCAGAAACATCATCACGTTGGCCACTTCCCAGACCTCGGCGGCACGACCAAACGCTTCGTTGGCGGCGAGTTGATCAAGCACCGCCTGAGGGGCGGACTTACGCAGGAAATCGTGCAACGCAATGCTCGGGCTCACCGCGTTGATGCGGATCCCGTAGTCGGCGGCCTCGACCGCGGCGCAACGGGTCAACGCCATGACCCCGGCCTTGGCGGCGGCGTAGTGCGACTGCTCTTTCTGCGCCCGCCAGCCCAGCACCGAAGCGTTGTTGACGATGACCCCGGCACGCCGCTCGATCATCTTCGGCAACATCGCACGGGTCATGCGCATGGTGCCGGTGAGCGTCACATCGAGGACCCGGTTCCACTCCTCATCCGTCATGTCTACCAGCAGCCGTGAACCACCAAGACCGGCGTTGTTGATCAGCACATCGACGCCCTGCAGATCGCGCTCGGCGCAGGCAATCAGTTGTTGAACCTGAGCTTCGTCAGCGACATTGCAGACCTGACCGAAGACCTGTTGCAGACCGGTCGTTTCGCGGATTTTCGATACCGCTTCCGCCAGCCGGCCTTCATGGATATCGCTGATCATCAAGGCGCGGCAACCCTCCTCGGCGGCACGCACCGCGGCGGAAAAACCGATACCGGCCCCGGCCGCGGCCGTGATCAGCACCGACTTGTCACGCAGCAGGCCGTGACCTGCAACATATTGAGGAACAGACATGGAAAACTCCTTGGTCAGGTGCGCAGTCGCGGTTCTTTGGGCATTCCCAGGGCGCGCTCGGCGATGATGTTGCGCTGGATCTCGTTGCTGCCGCCGTAGAGGGTGTCGGCGCGACTGAACAGGTACAGCGATTGCAAACGGGTGAGTTGGTAAGGCGCGGCCTCCAGCAATTCCGCTTCGGCACCGAGCACGTCCATCGCCAACTTGCCGAGGCTGGCGTGCCAGGTGGACCAGAACAGTTTGTAGATGGTCGCTTCCTTGCGTAGCGAACCGTCCTGCGCCCCGGACAGCATGCGCAGCGAGTTGTAGCGCATGATCCGCAGCCCGCCCCAGGCTTCGGCCAGGCGCTGGCGCAGGATCGGGTCACGCGCGGCGCCATTGGCCCGGGCGATGGCGATGATTTCGTTCAGTTCATTGTGAAATTGCATCTGCTGGCCGAGGGTCGATACCCCGCGCTCGAAACCGAGCAACGCCATCGCGATCTTCCAGCCCTCGCCCGGCGCGCCGACGATATTCGCGGCATCGGTTCGGGCGCTGTCGAAGAACACTTCGTTGAACTCGGAGGTGCCGGTCAATTGCTCGATCGGGCGCACGCTAATCCCGGCCTGGGCCATGGGCACCAACAGGAAGGACAAACCGCGATGACCGACGCTGCCTGGCTCGGTGCGGGCGATCACAAAACACCAGTCCGACTCGTGGGCCAGGGAGGTCCAGACTTTTTGTCCGTTGATCACCCAGGTGCCGCTGGCTTCATCAAGCACCGCGCGGGTCTTGACGTTGGCCAGGTCGGACCCGGCCCCCGGTTCGGAATAGCCCTGGCACCAGAAGGACGTGCCGTTGACGATGCCCGGCAGAAAGCGCTGTTGCTGCTCGGCAGTGCCGAACGCGGCAATGGTCGGTCCGGCCAGCCCTTCGCCGATATGCCCCATGCGTCCCGGGCCGCCAGCGCGGGCGTATTCTTCGTGGAAAATCACTTGCTGGCTGATCGACAGACCACGCCCACCGTGCTCCGGCGCCCAGCCCACACACGTCCAGCCGCCCTCTGCCAGTTTGCGTTCCCAGGCTTTGCGTTCCTCGGGAAACATATGTTCGTCACCCGGGCCACCCCGAAAACGCAGGGGCTCGAATTCACCGCACAGGTTCACGCTCAACCAGTCGGCTACTTCCTGACGGAAGCGCTCGTCCTGTTCGCTGAAACTGATTTTCATGGCTGCTCTCCAAGAATCACTGCCGCAATCCGCTCGCGATGCCAGGCAGGTAGCCCGAGAAAGCTTTCGCTGGCGCGGGCGCGTTTGAAGTAGAGGTGCGGGTCGTATTCCCAGGTGAAACCAACGCCGCCATGCAACTGGATCGACTCGGACGCGCAGTGGAAATAGGTTTCAGAGCAGTGCGCCTTGGCCAGCGCCGCCGCCAGCGGCAGCTCGGCGGCCACCCGCGGATCGCCTTCAGGATCGAGGACTTCCTGGGCCACGCAGGCCGCGTAGTAGCTGGCCGAACGTGCACATTCGACCTGCAGCATCATGTCGGCGGCACGGTGTTTGAGCGCCTGAAAACTGGCGATGGGTCGACCGAACTGCTGGCGTTCCTGCATATAGGCAACGCTCAGGTCGAGTACCTGCTGCGCGCCACCGGTCTGTTCGGCAGCCAGGCCGATGCAAGCCAGTTGCAGCACTCGCTCCAGCTGCGGCCAGCCCGCGCCGAACTCACCGAGCAGGCAGTCAACGCTGAGGGACAGCCCCTTGAGCTGAACCCGTGCCTGACGACGGGTCTGGTCCATGGTCGGCAACATTTGACGCTCGATCCCTGCCTGGTCCGCGTTCACGGCGAACAGGCTGATGCCCGCCTCGCCGGTCGATCCGGGAACCCGTGCGGCGATGATCAAGAGCTCAGCGCTGTGCCCATCGAGCACATGATTGAGGGTTCCATCCAGCACAAAACCCTCGCCCTCGGTCACCACCGTGGCCTGAACATCCTTGGCCGCCCAGCCGTTGGCGCTGCTGAAGGCCAACGTAGCGGTGAGGCTGCCGTCGGCGATCAAGGGCAGCCAGCGTTGTTTTTGTTGTTCGTTGGCGGCCAGCAACAGCGCTGGCGTGGCCATGCAGGCGGTGGCGAAGAACGGCGAACACAGCAAGCGCCGGCCCATCTGTTCCAGCAAAATCGACAGTTCGACAAAGCCCAGTCCCAGGCCGCCGTACGCTTCGGGAATATGAATCGCCGGCCAGTACATTTCGCGGCACAGGCGCTGCCAGAGCGCCTCGTCAAAACCTCGCTCGCTGACCATCGCCGCTCGCACGGCGGCAGAATCCGAGACATCGGCGAGAAAGCCCTCGGCCGATGCGCGGATCATTTCCTGTTCGTCGCTGAATGCAAACTCCATCGCGGCGCCTTCTGCTCGTTAGGCGGGGCACGCATGAAGCGACACCCCTCTGGCCTTCGAGTTTGGTACCAGGGGAACGCGAGAGAATCGTCAGGGCTGCCTAGTCTGAATGGGCGATGCCGAGGCCCAAATACCAGCCCCAGGCCCCGCCGTTGTATCGGGTGATTTGCTTGGTTTCGAGGTAGTTGTTGTAGCCCCACTCACCCAGCTCGCGGCCAATACCGCTCTGTTTGTAGCCGCCCCAAGGCGCTTCCACGAAAGTCGGTTGCGAGCAGTTGACCCAGACGATCCCGGCGCGAAAGCGTCGGGCGACCCGTTCGCAGCGTGAAATATCACGCGACATGACAGCCGCTGCCAGGCCGAAGGGCGAGTCATTGGCCAGGCGTATCGCTTCGGCTTCCGTATCGAATGCACGCAGGCACACCACCGGGCCGAAAATCTCCTCGCGCCACACCGAACTCTGTTCCGGCACATCGGCGAAAATCGCCGGGGTCAGGTAGTAACCCTTCTGTAGATGGACCGGACGTGTGCCGCCCGACACCAGTCGTGCGCCCTCTTGCTGACCGGCCGCAATCGCTTCAAGGACTTTGTCCAGTTGCCCTTGGCTGACCAGCGGCCCGAGTTTCACACCGTCGGTAAAGCCTTGGCCGATCTGGATCTGCTCGGTGGCAGCGATCAAACGCTCCAGCAGCGCCGGGTATAGCGCGCGCTCCACCAATACGCGCGAAGTAGCCGAACAGACCTGGCCCTGGTTCCAGAAAATCCCGAACAGAATCCATTCCACCGCCGCGTCGAGGTCACTGTCGGCGAAGATCACGAAGGGCGATTTACCGCCCAGCTCCAGACTGATGTTTTTGATCTCGGCCGCTGCTGCTTGCATGATCTTGCGCCCGGTCGGCACGCTACCGGTGAAGGCGATCTTGTCCACGTCAGGGTGTTCGGCCAGCGGTGCGCCAGCCTCACGTCCCAGTCCGGTGACGACATTCAATACCCCGGCCGGCAAGCCTGCCTGATCGGCAATGCCCGCCAGTTCAAGGGCGGTCAGCGGTGTGAGTTCCGACGGTTTGAGCACCACGGTGCAGCCAGCTGCCAGTGCTGGAGCGACTTTCCACGACGCCATCAGCATCGGGAAATTCCACGGAATAATCGCCGCAACCACGCCCACCGGCTCCTTGATCACCGACGAACTGAAGCGTTCATCCGTCAAACCGATCGACTGCTCGCTGTGTTGATCCGAACCTTCGGCTAGGCCTGCATAGAAGTCGAAACAACCAGCCGTGTCGGCGATGTCCCACAGCGCTTCCGGCAGCGGCTTGCCGTTGTCGCGTACTTCGATGGCGGCCAATTCGTCCTGACGCGTCCGGATGCCATCGGCGATTCGCCGCAGTACGTGTGCCCGCTGCGCGCCTGTCCAGCGCGGCCAGTCACCTTCGTCGAATGCCGTGCGCGCGGCGGCGACAGCCAGGTCGATATCTTCCGACGTGGCGGCAGCGACCTGCGCCAGAACCGATTCATCGCTCGGGTCGAATGTCTCGAAAACTCCACCCTGTACCGGCGCGATCCATTCGCCGCCGATGTACAGCCGTTGATAATCACGCATGGCAAACTCCTTCATTCCGCGGCTGCTCCAGCCGAATATTTTCCAGACGACTGAACGCGTCGACCCGCACCCCGCTGCCCACGCTCACGCCCGGCCCAAACACCACGCAAGGTTCGATGCATACGTCCTTGGCCAGCTGTGTATCAGCACTGAAGAACACCGTATCCGCCGCCATCAGGCTGACGCCCGACTGCATGACGGCTTGGCGTCGACGCTGCTGGAAAAGCTGTTCGGCAGCATGCAATTGCTCGCGATCATTCACCCCGAGCACGTCGTCTTCATCGACCTCCACCGCCGTCACTTGCAGCCCGGCGCTGTTGGCCACGGCCACCGCGTCGGTGAGGTAATACTCGCCCTGTGCGTTCTGGTTGCCGATCCGGTCCAGCAGCCAGAGGCACGTGTCAGCGCGCAAGCCCATGACGCCGCCATTGCAGAAGCCGACTTCCAACTCTTGCGCGCTGGCGTCCTTGGCTTCGCGGATCGCCAGCAAGCGACCCTCTTCCACCAGCAGGCGCCCATAAGGCCCGGGGTTTTCAGTGTGAAACCCGGCAACCGCAACCGCTGCACCGTCGATCAGCGTCTGACGGAGCTGCAACAACGTCTGCGGACTGATCAACGGTGAATCGCCAAACAGCACCAGTACGCAGCCCTGCTCATGGGCTTGTAACGCGGCGCGAGCGGCGAGCAACGCGTGCGCCGTGCCCAATTGTTCGTGCTGGGTAAACAGCTGCGCAGTGGGCGCAGCCCGTTGCAAGTAATCGGCCACCGGCCGACTGCCAGCCCCCAGCACCACCGCCACTTGCTCGATGCCCGCCGCCTCGACCGCCGCCAGCACATGGCCGAGCAGCGGTCGATTACCCACCGGGTGCATGACTTTCGGCAGCTGCGAACGCATGCGAGTGCCCTGCCCGGCCGCGAGAATCACCGCCAGGGTTGACCAGGAAATGTTGTCGCTCATTGCGATCCTCCCGAGTACCGCGGCGTTAAACCTGATCGCGATAGAACACGTCGTCGGCATACGGATACCACCAGTCCTGAATCTTCGGCTGGTGATCGATGATGACCATTTTCGAGCGACGGAACGCTTCAAGGCCCTGACGCCCGAGTTCGCGTCCCAGGCCTGACATCTTCCAGCCACCAAACGGCAGCGCGTCGTTGTCGATCAGTGGGTTGTTAACCCAGACCATCCCGGCTTCGAGACGCTCGGCAGCCTCCATAGCTTCGGCAAGATCGGTTGTGAACAGTGATGCGCCGAGACCGAACGGCGAGTCATTGGCCAGACGCACCGCTTCGTCGAAATCGCTGACACGGCAAATCGCCGCGACGGGGCCGAAACACTCTTCCTGGAGAATCGCCATGTCGCGGGTCACTCCGGTGAGAATGGTCGGTTCGTAGAACCAGCCCACCGTGTGCTGTGGTGGAACCCGTCCGCCGCAAACCAGCGTCGCGCCCTTGGCCACGGCATCGTCGACCAGGCGCATGACCTTGCTGCGTGCAGCCTCACTGACCATCGGCCCGATTTCCGTGCGCTCCAGACCATGGCCAATGCGCAAGGCGCGGGTACGTTCGGCGAACTTCTCGACGAACTCATCGTGGATCTCATCGACCACGTAGAAACGTTCTGCCGAGGTGCAAATCTGCCCGCTCAGGTGGAACGCAGCGGTCACCGCTCCCGCCGCCGCGACGTCCAGTGGCGCGTGTTTTGAGATGATCAGCGGGTCGCTGCCACCGGCCTCGATGACGCACGGTTTCATCTGTTCTGCACACGCCACCGCCACCGCTTTGCCCGCCGCGACGCTGCCGGTAAAAGCCACGGCGTGAGTCCCGGTCGACTTCACCAGCAGCTGTGCAGTCACCGCATCGCCCGGCACGCAAGACACCAGCCCCGGCAACAGCGAGGTGAAATGCTCCATGAACTTGAGCGTGCAAAGGGTTGTGGCTTCGGCCGGTTTGACGATGCAGGCGTTACCCGCCGCCAGCGATGCGGCGACCGTCCAGCACATCAACAGGATCGGAAAGTTGAACGGCATGATGTGCACGCTGACGCCATACGGCTCATAACGCACATGCTGGAACGAGCCGATCTGCGTGGTGCCGGCGACCTTGCCCGCATCGTCCCGCGCCATTTCCGCGTAGTAGCGAAAGATCGGCGCGCAGTTCGCCAATTCGCCCATGGCTTCTGGAAACGGCTTGCCCATTTCCAGGGTCATCAACCGCGCGACTTCGCGGTTGCACGCGACGTTCTGTTCGATGGCATTGGCCAACTGATGCAAACGCGCGGCACGGCTTTTGGCGTCGATCAATCGCCATTGTTTTTGCGCGGTGGTAGCGGCATCGACGGCGGCTTGCACGTCGGCTTCGCCGCACAGGCCGACCTGCCCGACAGGTTGCAGCGTCGCCGGGTCAAGCACTTCGCGGGCGCGGACATTCGTCAGGGGCAGGTACTCGGCGTTGATGAAACGCAGAGCAGTGTCAGTGTTAAACGTGGCCATGGGATGATCCTTGAACCAATCGATAAGGGGTTTCGCGCAACGTCGCCAAGGTCGCGGGCGATAGATCCTCGCGCCAACCCGGTACGTGCCGGTTGAGCCAATCGCGCAGCGGAGCAAAGGCCTCAGCGTCCAGCGCTCGAACAAACAAACCGAGGGTGCGTGGCAGATGCGCCAGGTAACCGTGCTTGCCGTCGCGGCCCGCCAGGCGCACAAAAATCCCCAGCACCTTGGCGTGACGCTGGGCGGCCAGCCGCCGGTAATCCTCGAGAAAACGCGGCGCATTGAGCTCCGGACGTTGCATCAGGTAGTGCGTCAGCAGCGCCACGCGCAATGCTTCGGGCACGTCGCGGCGAGCGTCTTCGAGCAACGACATCAAGTCGTACGCCGCCGCACCGATCAGTGCGTCCTGAAAATCCAGCAGTCCGCAGGCGGCGACGCCTTCGCGGCCTCCCAGCAACATCAGGTTGTCGACGTGAAAGTCGCGCAACACCAGCGCTTCGCGACGTTGCGCGACATCGCCGCAAGCCTCGGCGAACAGCGTCAGAAACGAATCACGCAGGCCCAGCGCTGTGTCCTTGCCAATCAGCAGCGGGATGTACCAGTCGATCAGCAGCGCACACTCGTCATTCAGTTGTCGGGCATCGTAGGGCGCCATTTCTGCCCCCGGCGGCGCGCGATGCAACGCCACCAGCGTATCGACGGCCAAGCGATACAGTGCCGTTTCGGGATGCCCTGCCGCCAGCAATCGGGTGTAGGTGTCGTGGCCGAAATCTTCGACCAGCGCTAAACCCGCCTCTTCGTCAACCTGCACCAGGGCCGGCGCGGAAAGCCCCAGCCCGTGCAAGTGACGGGCAACCTGCACAAAAGGACCGATCGGCTCGCTGTGCGGTGGAGAGTCCATCAGCAGCAAACCTTCGCCGCTCAAGCGAAAATAGCGCCGGGTCGAGGCATCCGCCGGCAATGCGATCAGCTGCGCCTCGGCGAAGCCGGCACGCGCCAGAAAGGCTGCGCGCTGGTCGTCACGAGTTGGCGATAACGCATGTGTTTCAGTCATGGCATTCACCGGATCATGTAGACCTTTTTCACCGTCTCATGGACGGTGCATACGCCTTTCCAGTCCTTGCGGAAAAAGGCGGCCGTGTCGGGTTTGATCTCGATCACTTCACCGGACTCATGGACGTAAGTGCAGCGGCCTTCGAGGAAATGGCAGAACTCGTCGCTGGTGACATGGCAAAACCATTTACCCGGCGTGCAGATCCACACACCGCACTCGGACTGGCCTTCGGGGCCTTTGTGCAGCACCACGCCAGAGACATGGGATTGACCTTCGAGCATGGTCGGGATCACCCCCCAATCCTTGACGTCAGTGATGCTCAGCGGGTCGTACAGAAACGGGGTCGTCATTGTTGCTCTCCAAAAAAAAACTTCAGGTTCAAGCCAGCATGTAAACGTTGCGCAGGGTTTCCCGGACGTGGCATTCGCCGGTCCAGCCGGCCGGGAACAACACCAGGGTGTTGGGACGAACTTCGATCACTTCACCGTCGTCATTGCGGTAAGTGGCATTGCCTGCGATGAAATGGCACAGCTCGTCACGGGGAATCGACAGCCGCCAGCGACCGGGCGTGCAGACCCAAAGCCCGGTTTCCGGACTGTTATTCGGGCCTTTGAACAACAGCCGGCCGCTGGAGTGCGAGACGCCTTCAACGGCGTCGCTCTGCACGCCCCAGTCCACCAGATCGGTGCGACTGCTGACGGCTTCGAGGTACGGCGTAAAACCCGCCGTGGTGTTTTGCTCAGGCATTGTTAAGCACCTTGTCGAGAATGGCGGCCGCGTCCGCTGGCCCTTTGCGTGATTGCATTTGCACGCTGGTGTGCTGCAAACGTTGGCGCATCGCCTCGTCGTTGAGGCAGGCGGCGAGTTTTTCCGCCAACTGCGCTTCGCTCCAGTCGTAGCGATCGAGCTTGAAACCGTGACCGCTTTCTTCGGCGCGCATGGCGTTGTCGTGACCGTCCCAGACGTACGACATGACAATCGCCGGTTTGCCGAAGAACAGGCACTCGGTAAAGCTGTTGTTGCCGCCGTGGTGGATCACCGCATCGACCTGGGCAATCACCGACGGCTGCGGGAACCAGTTGGAGATCAGCACGTTGTCCGGCAGGTCCGGGTATTCATCGAGGTGCTCACCAACATTGAACAGTGCGCGGTAAGGCAACTTGCCCACCGTCGCAATCAGGCGCTTGAGCAAATCGACATCGCCGGAACCGAGGCTGCCAAAACTGACGTAGAGCAATGGCTTGTCGTTGTTGGCGCGAAACTGTGGAATCTCGTACGTCGTATCGTGACGCACGCACCCTTGCAGGTAGTGGAAGCGCTCGGCCGGCAACGGATGACGACGCTCGAACTTGACCGCGTCCGGGTACAGCAACAGGTTCATGTAAGGCGAGGCTTCGAAGAATGTGCCGAGCGGATACGGCTGCTCACCATGGGCTTGCAGGAACTGATTGAAGTCTTCGTGAATCGGCCCGATCACGTCTTCAAAACGCTGCCGAAACTGTGCGTGACCGGCCTTGTCGTCGATGCTCATGCCTGACAGGTGCGGCGGGATATCCGGGTCTTCGATTTCGTTTTCCGAGCAGGAAATGATCCGCACCCAGGGCTTGCCGTATTGCTTGATCGCCGGGAACAGGATCACGTTGTCGACGCAGATCAAGTCCGGTTTGACCTTGTCCAGCACCGCCGGCAGATCCTTCTGCGCCCACTTCGCGGTGTCGACGATGGCGGCCCAGCATTCCTTTACGTAGTTGTCGATTTGATCGAGTGGGGATTTGCGGAAGTTGGGAATGTGGCCGTTGATGAAATCGACCCAGTAACGGGCCATTTCTTCGGCGGGCATGGGCGCCGACATGTTGACCATGTGTTCTTCGAAACCATACCCGGCATACACGCCACTCATGCCGGGGTCGGTGAGGAATACAGCTTTGTGGCCGAGGGCTTCGCACGCCTGGGCGATACCGACTGAGTTCAGCGCCGGGCCATAAGCGGCTTCCGGAAAGAAGGCGATCACTTTCTGTTTCATCGAGCGGTACTCCTGCCTGGTCTTTTTTTATTGTTCAGCGCGTCAGAACACGGGCGTGGCGAGCCTGCCAGCCGAGCCGGACGCTCATACCGATAGCAAAATGAGCAAATTCGAATTGCGAGGATGGCACCCGGACGATCAAGGCTTTGTCGCTGAGTGCCGTTTGCACATGCACGTTGGTGTCGAGGCCGTGGTAGGCGATTTCGACGATGTTGCCGGTCACCCGATTGGCACAATCGTCGCCCTCCTCCGCCAGCACCTGTAAACGTTCCGGGCGAACGACGACGGCAACCTTTTGCCCCGGAATCAACGGTGCGTCGGTCTCGACGGCCAGCTCCTGGCCGTTGACGCGCACCGAGTGTTCACCCGAACGCACGCCTTCAAACAGGTTGCTGACGCCAATGAAGTTGGCAACAAAACGGCTGTTGGGATTTTCGTAGAGTTCGGTCGGGCTGCCGCACTGACAGACCTTGCCGCCATCGAGCACGGCCATGCGATCCGACATCACCAACGCTTCTTCCTGATCGTGGGTGACGATGATGAAAGTGATGCCGCTCTCGAGTTGCAGGCGTTTGAGTTCGAGCTGCATTTTTTCCCGAAGCTTTTTGTCGAGTGCGCCCAACGGCTCATCGAGCAGCAACACCCGCGGCCGTTTAACCAGCGCCCGCGCCAGTGCGACACGCTGACGTTGACCACCGGAGAGCTGATCCGGTTTTCGGTCCGCCAGCTCACCGAGCTGCGCGGTGCTCAGCACTTCATCGACCCGACGACGGATCTCCGCCTCCGGCAGACGTTCCATCTCCAGCCCGTAAGCAATGTTCTTGCGCACGGTCATGTTGGGAAACAGCGCGTAAGACTGGAACATCAGGTTCAACGGACGCTTGTTGGCCGGCAGCGGCGAGATGTCTTTGCCATCCAGGTAAATGCAACCGGCGCTGGGCGTTTCGAAACCGGCGAGCATGCGCAACAGCGTGGTCTTGCCGCAGCCGGACGGACCCAGCAGCGCAAAGAACTCGTTCTCGCGGATGTTCAGCGACACCTCGTCGACCGCCAGACCGTTGCCATACGACTTGCTGACCTTGTCCAGGATCAGTACCGCAGATGAATTATTCATGGGTGCGAGGAGCCTTGTTGAGACGCTGTGAAGCCAGCATCGCGGTGATGCTGACCAGCATCACCAGCGTCGCCAGAGCGTTGATTTCCGGGGTGACGCCAAATCGGATCATGGCGTAGATCTGCATCGGCAACGTGGTGGAAGCCTGGCCGGAACCGGAGTTGAAAAAGGCGATGATGAATTCGTCCACCGACAACGTGAACGAGAGCAATCCACCCGCCAGCACGCCGGGGAAAATTGCTGGCAACAGCACCCGGCGAAAGGTGGTGAACCAGCTCGCCCCCAGGTCGATCGAGGCCTCGAGAATCGAATAGTCGAAGTGTTTGAGCCGCGTGCGCACCACAGCGCAAACGAAAGCAATGTTGAACACGGCGTGGCTGATGATGATCGAGTGCAGGCCCAGCCCAACCTTGAGCAGGTTGAAAAAGCTCAGCAGCGCAATCGCCAGGACGATGTCGGGAATGATCATCGGCGCCATCAACAAGGTGTCGACGACTTGTCCCTTGTCGTTGCCCTTGCGGCGCAACTCGATGCCCAGCGCCAGGAACGTCCCGAGCACGCAGGCAATGAATGTCGCCGACAGCGCGACGATCAAGGTGTTGAGGGCCGCCGACAAAATGGCCGAGTTATGCGCCAGCGCCACGTACCACTTCAGCGATACGCCGCCCCAGGCCGTGGGTAATCCGGACTTGTTGAACGACAGCAGGATCAACACCAGGATCGGCACATAAAGGAAGGCATACACCAATCCCAGATGCGTACTGAGCACGGTGCCACCCACCGAACGAGACTGGCTCATGCGCGGCCCCCTTCTGCACGTCGGGCAACCAATGCCTGAACGAACAACAGAATCAGCATGATCGCGATCAGGAAGAAACTCAGCGCTGCACCGAACGGCCAGTCCCGCGCCGTCAGGAATTGCGAGTAGATCAGGTTGCCGACCATCTGCACCTGCTTGCCGCCTAACAGGTCGGCGGTAATGAAGTTGCCGATGCTCAGGACGAAGACAAACACGGCACCGGCCGCAACCCCGGGAACGCTAAGCGGCAGGATGATCCGTCGAAAAGTCATCCAGCCCGAGGCACCCAGGTCTTTCGACGCATCCCAGAGCTCGTTGTTGATGCGTGACAGCGAAGAGAAAATCGCCAGGATCACAAACGGGATGTAGTTGTAGACCAGCCCCAGCACCACCGACGCTTCGGTGTACAGCAAGCTGATCGGTTCGCCGCTGTAGCCGAACATCTGCAGCATTCGGTTGATCAAGCCTTCGCGATTCAGCAGGACGATCCAGGCATAGGTGCGGATCAGGTAGTTGCTCCAGAACGGCAGCATCACCAGAAACAGGAACACCGCTTGCCGGCGCCGCGGAGCACGCGCAATGGCGTAGGCAGCCGGGTAGCCGATCAGCACGGCAAACACCGTCGCCAGACCGGCGATCTTTGCCGATTTGAGCAAGATGCCCAGGTACAGCGGATCGAACGCGCGCTGGTAGTTTTCCCAGGTAAACAGCCAGTCGATACCGCCATAAGCCCCGCGCTCGACGAAGCTGTAGACCAGCACCAGCAGGCACGGAATCACCAAAAAGGTCAGCAGCCAGCTAAAGCCGGGCGCAAGAAGCCAGGCCGACAGACGCCTGTCAGCATGCAGAGCACTCATTACCCATATCCTCCCGCCCCGGAACGGAGGCGGCGTGCGAGCGTGGCGAGGCATGCGGGGCATGCCTCGGATCGATACAAACTAGTTCTGTGCCGCCATGATTTCGGTGACGGCCCGGGTGTAGGCCTTTTGCGTCGTGCCACCCAGATCGCGCAACTGTTCCATCTTCAACAGCTCGCTCGGGGCGATCGTCAAGTTGGGGTATTGCTTGAGCAGGTCAGCGGACAAACCAGCCATTGCGGCCTGGTTGGGGATTTTGTAGAGGATGTTTTCAGCCACCCAGACGTGGTTTTCCCTGGCGAGCATGAAGTTGACGAACTTGAACGCCTCCTCCTGATGCTTCGAGCTTTTCAGCACGACCATGGTGTCCACCCAAAGGTCGGAACCTTCCTTGGGCACGACAAACTTGATGGCCGCATTGGCTTGGGTGCCGTAGTTGCACCAGCCATCCCACGCGTGCGCCATCATCGATTCGCCGGACGCGAGCTTGGAGTAGAAGGTGGTGTCGTCGAAGGCGAGGATGCGCTTCTTGGTAGCGATCAACTGATCGCGGACGGCGGCGATCTGTTTGGGATCGTTGTCGTTGACCGACCAGCCCTTGGCCAGGAACCCGGCGCCGAGCATCCAGCGGTCGGTGGCGAGCATCGTCACTTTGCCTTTGAGCGCATCGCTCGGGTTGAGCAGTTCGTTCCAGCTCACCGGCGCTGGCGTGACCTTGTCGGAGCGGTAGCAAATCCCGGTTGTGCCCCAGGTGTACGGCACCGAGAAATGGTTGCCCGGGTCGTATTCCAGCTTGGTGGCTTCGGGATAGAGGTTTTTAAGATTGGGGACTTTGACGGGATCGATGTCTGCCAGCAGACCTTGCTTGTGCAGGACTTCGGCGAAGGGAGAGGAGACAAACACAACGTCATAGCCTTCACCGCCAGACGCCATCAGCTTGCCCATGATTTCTTCGTTGGTCGCGTGCAACGCCTTGTCGACGTCAACGCCGCTGGCCGCTTTGAACTTGTCCAGCGCATCCGGGGCCATGTAGCCGTCCCAGATCGAAATCACCATGTCTTTTGCACTTGCAGCCTGTGAAGCGATCGCCAGGGAGACGCTCAATCCCAGACACATAAGGCCTTTCAGCTTTCTCATAATACTCACCCGACGATTGATTATTTTTGTGTTCGAAGGCAGTACGGCGTAAAGAGAAACGATTGCATGTGTTTTTTTTTAGAAATTAGGACCAGCACGACTCGATGTCAACGGTTTTTTTTGCGCCTGACGGTTTTGCGATGCATGGCATAAGATGAGCACCGGAGTCGATGCGACCAAAAGAGATCAGACGCTTGAGCACAACACCCGAGAAAAAACCTCGTACCAATCACCTGGAACTCGCCCGCCGGATTCTGGAGCACACCCAGGAAACCGGGCGGGTGGCCGGCGATCCGGTCGCCGAGCAAGCGCTGGCGCGAACATTCCAGGTGTCACGCACACTGATTCGTGGCGCACTTAAAGTGCTGCTGGAAGAAAACCTGCTGAGTCATGAGGCCGGCAAAGGCTATCGACTGATCGCACCGCCGACCGGCCAGGCGTTCAATGCCGCATTGCCACAAGCCGAGGAAGAAGAGCTGGCGACCTCGGTGCTGCGCGACCGCATGGCCGGACGCCTCGGGGACAGCATCAGCATCAGCGAATTGATGCGTCGTTACGACATCGGCCGGCCAGCCGCTCAAAAAGCCCTGCAACAACTGAGTGAAAGCCAGGCCATCGAGCGCGGCCCTGGCCAGTCCTGGCTGTTTCGCCCGTCGCTGAATAGCCTCGCGGCCCTCGAAGAAAGCCTCAAATTCCGCTTGATCCTGGAGCCGGAAGCTCTGCTCAGCCCCAACTTCAACGCCGACCCACAACGCTTGGCGTTACTGCGAAGCGCTATGCAAAACTTGCTCTCGAGCCCTGTAGAGCATTTCGATATCCAGCAATTTCGCGAACTGGACATCAGCTTCCACGAACTGCTTGGCCAGAGCTGCGGCAATCGTTTTATCGGTGACGCCCTGCTCCAGCACCAAAGCCTGCGGCGCCTGCCGAACCTGCTGCCGACAGTCAGCGTGCACCGCCTCCAGGAAGCCCTGCGCGAACATCTGCAAATCATCGCGCACATCGAGCGCGGACAGCTGGAGATCGCCGCCGATCTGCTGCGACTGCACCTGCGCCTGAGCGCCGCCCAGCGCCCGCAAACTGCCAACCGCGGCATCCCGCAGGGCCAGTTGTTCGGACGTCGCTGAACAGCTCAAAAAACATGGTGATTTTTTTTATAAAATAAGACAGCATCCAGTCATCTTCAGGCACGGCGGGCTGTACCCGCCTCGGACGTCCTCGCCATGCACACACAAAAACTTATCGCCTTGTTTCCGGAAGCCAGTTTCGGCGCGGCCTTGAACTGCATTGGTATCGCCCAATCGCTGCGTGAGCTGGGAGCAAAACCGGTCTTCATCTGCCATGAACATTTTCAGGGACTCTTCGCCGAATACGGCTTCGACGAGTACCCGATTCCGCAAGCCAGTCCATTGTCGGCAGCGGAACACCAGCATTACTGGGAACGCTTTATCGAGCGCAACATTCCCTACTTCGACCAGACTCCGCTGGCACAGATCGATAGCTATGTGGCGCCGGCCTGGGAAGCCATTATCGACACCGCGATTGAAGCGGAAAAACCGCTGCAACAGTTGCTCGGGCGCCTTAAGCCGGACGTCATCGTCCTCGACAACGTGGTCATGTTCCCCGCCATCGCCAACGCGGGATGCCCGTGGGTACGGATGGTCTCCTGCGCTGAAACCGAACTGCCGGATGCCGCCGTGCCGCCCTATTTGTCAGGCTGTCTGGCGGACGACGCGGATGCCCGCGAACGTTTTACCGAGCATTATCAGAAGGCCGTAGCACCGGCCCATGAACGCTTTTCGCAGTTCCTCGCGAGCAACGGTACGTCACTCTGCCCACCTGGCCAGTTCCTCAACGATTCACCATGGCTCAACCTGTTGCTGTCGCCGACGCCGGTGCGTTATGAACGCCAGTCGCCGCTGGACCCGCAGCGCTATGTGTACCTCGACGGTTGCGTACGCCGCGAGGCGCCTTACATCGTTCCCGACTTCCCACGGCACAACGACGCGCCGCTGATCTACATCAGTTTCGGCAGCCTCGGTGCCGCCGACACCGACATGATGAAGCGCCTGATCGGGACCATCGAAACCCTGCCCTATCGCTTTCTCATCAACGTTGGCGCCTATCGGGACATGTACACCACCGTCCCGGACAACGTGTATCTGGACAGCTGGTTTCCACAGCCGGCCGTGCTCAAGGAGTGCCAGTTGTTCATCCACCACGGTGGCAACAACAGTTTCTGCGAAGCGCTGTACTTCGGCTTGCCCTCATTGATCATTCCTTACTGCTGGGACGGTCACGACAATGCCGTACGCGCCGAGGAAGTCGGCGTCGGCCGTTACTTGCCGCGTTTTGCCGATCCACTGTCCGCGCTCCCCGCCGCCCTTGAACAACTGCTGGCCGATCAGTCGATGAAACAGCGTCTCGAAGCGTTCAGCGAAAGTATGCAGGCGACTCGCGGCACTGACATTGCGGCGCGAGCGATCATGGCGTTGCCTGACGCCTAGCGGTTTCGACGCCACCCCTGAGGATCATGAACACCTTGCGCACCGGCGTCAGGTTTTCCCAGGTGCCTTTGAAGCCCGCGGCGACCACAAACGTGGCGCCGGCCTTGAACTCCTGGCTAACGCCATTGCTGTCGGTCAGACGAACGTGTCCTTCAAGCAAATGACAGAGTTCGTCGTAGTCGCATTCACATCGCTCGAGGTGCTCCGGCGCTTCCCAGATACCTCCGACAGCTTTTTTCTCCGGCGCCACAAAGTGCCGCCAGCTACGACTGCGATACGGGGTGTCGACCACTTCGGGATCGCTGGTTTCCAACTCGACGATGGGCAAATCAGGGTTGGCAAAATCGATGATGTGATCAGGTTTACTCATGGTCATTCTCACTCCAGTTCAAGAATCAAAACCGATACCCAGCGCATCAAACCCTTTGAGCAGCCAGTCGCGGTGCCCGGTAAGGTCTTCGCGGGCCAGTGAGCGCTGCGCCAGCGACACGCCCACATAACGCAGGGGCTCGGGTGGAAACGGAAAAGGGGCTGTCGAGGTCATTGCCAGTTTCGTGCGCTCGGTCGATTTACCCTCGAGCAAATCAAGCATGGTCAGCGCCGCGAAACGACTGGCGGACACGCCCTGCCCCGTGAACCCTTGGGCATACGCAATGCGGCCGTTGGACGATGTTCCGCAGAACAGGGTGGTGCGTGCGGAGGTATCGATGATGCCGCCCCAGGCATGGCTGAACGTGACGTCCGCCAACGCCGGGAAAGCCGATTGAAATTGCCGAGCCAATGTCGCAAAGCTTTCCGGACGTTGCGTCAACGCCTCATCGCGCCGGCTCCCGAAGTGATAAATGGCGTCGTAACCGCCCCAGAGAATGCGGTTGTCTTCGGTTTTGCGCAGGTAATGAAACTGGTTGCCACTGTCGGCAATCCCGTAGCGGCCGACCCAACCGATTGCGCGCAGTTGAGCATCGTCGAGCGGCTGAGTCGCTAATGCGTAGTCATAAATGGGAATGACCTTGGACTTCAGCGACCCCAGCAACGGTGGCGCGATGTTGGTGCCGAGTGCGACTTTGACCGCTTTGACAGAGCCCAGCCCGGTTTCCAGTACCTGATGATTGCGATCTTGATGCAGTGTGGTCACCGGCGAATGCTCGAAAAGCTGCACACCTTGCGCAAGGCACACGCGTCGCAGTTCCGCGACCATCTTCACCGGGTTTAGCAACGCATAATTGGGCTCAAAAACGCCCGCGACATAGGCCGGGGAGTCGAGGTGTGACTTGAGCCTCGCGCCATCCAGAAATTCGCAGGCGATGCCAAAGCGCTCGTAGTTACGCTGCATCGACCTTAGCCCTTCAACCTGCCAGGGCTGACTCGCGACATTCAATTTTCCGGAGCGCTCAAACGCTACGTCCATGCCATAGCGCTGCAGATCTTCCTCAAATGCCACCAGGTTTTCCCTGCCCAGTCGCACCAGTTGCTCTGCTTCCTTGGGCCAACGTTTCAGCGCATTGGAAACACCGTGGGAAATACTCGGCGCACAGAACCCGCCATTGCGCCCACTCGCCTCGCCACCGCACTGCCCGGCTTCAAGCACAACGATGGTTGCTTCAGGCCAGCGCTGACACGCCATCAACGCAGTCCATAGCCCGACAAATCCGCCGCCCACAATCGCAATATCACACGTCACTTCACCCGTGAGCCTCGGCGCGGCGGTCGCAGGCGTTCGGGTTTCCTGCCAGACAGGATAAGGCCGAGCGTCCGCCAAGGACTGGTTCGTGATGTGACGTGTCATGCGCTCATGCTCCGTAAAATTCTTGGGCTGACGCTAAAGCAATAACCGACGCTTTCACAGGCACAACGGGCAAGCAAACATCGCAGCGGACACGGGCGGAAAAGTACGGCTTCTGGAATACTCTGGGCTTTGCCCTGATCTGCACCATGGAGCTCGTCGTGGAAGTACCTGATTTACCCACCACCCCAACCTTCCTGGCGGATCCTTCGAGCACACAGACTCATGAAGTTGCGGTGCGTTATCACGAGGCATGGAAGCGGCGCGACCTGGACGCCGTGATGGCGCTCTATCACCCGGCTATCGAGTACAACGATTTTTTCCAGAACCGGACCATCGAGCACGCGCAATTGCGCGACTATCTCGCGGCAAGCATGCCGGTGGGATCAGAAGAGTTTCAGGTATACACCGATCGCTTGCGCATCGATGGCGACACCGCGTTCTTGCAGTACCGGGTGACGCTCAATGGCAGCGAGGGTCTTGTTTCATTCCGCACTGTTGAAGCGCTGTCGGTACAGGACGGGCTGATCATTAAAGTCAACGAACACGCGATGCTGGTCAGCCACGCCCCAACGTTAACCCGCCCGGCCTATAGCACTGAGGCAGTTAGTCGTTTGGGATTATCAGCCCGCCAGGTCGGGGCGCTTGCCAATGATTTGCAGCAGTACTTCGAACAGACCAAGCCCTACCTCGATCCACGGCTGGATCTGTCTCATGTCGCAGCATCGACTGGCTACACACGCAACCAGATCTCGTTCTTTCTCAATCAGGTTCGGGGGCAAACGTTTTATACGCTGCTCAATCAGCTGCGCCTGGATGAAGCCCTTTCACGCTTGAATGCGCAACGCCACGCCTCGCGCATTGACGAGATTGCCAGCGCCTCAGGCTTTAACTCGCTGTCCACGTTCTACCGTTGCTTCAAGCAAAAAACAGGGTGTTCGCCGAAGGCTTATTTGCAGCAACTGTCTCGTCCTGAATAAGGCTTACATCCATCCATAAGCCTTTAACTGGCCATCCAAAACCTGCACAATCGCCGGCTTTTTTCGCGACAGGAAGTCCTCATGCAACGGATTGTAATTCTGGGCAATGCCGGTAGCGGCAAGTCCACCCTCGCCCGCGCCCTCGGCAAGCGATTGAATCTGCCCGTGGTGCACCTGGACACGCTGTTCTGGGAGCCCGGCTGGGTCGAACCCGACGCTGAGCAGTTCCGCACACGGGTCCGCGAAGCGGTCGCACCGGATGCCTGGATTTGTGAAGGCAACTATGCGCGGCGAACCTTCGACCTTCGCCTGCCCCGTACCGACCTGATCATCTGGCTCGATACGTCGCGGCTCACCTGCTTCACCCGGGTGATCATGCGCAGCGTAATGAACCGCCCTCGCCCTGACCTTGCAGCAGGCTGTACCGAGAAGCTCGACCGGGCGTTCCTGACCTTCCTGAACTTCGTGTGGAATTTCGATCGTGGCTATCGTCCAGGTATCGAGGCAGTGCGCCTGGCCATAGGCCCGCAAATTTCTACGGTGCACTTGCGCGGTACCCGGCAGATTGCCGCATTTCTCGATAGCTTGCCCGCAACGCCTGGAATCTGCCTTGAATAGATGGAGGGTGACTTTCGCCTTCCCGGCTGTCGATCCGAGCAGGCCCAGCAAGGGTTGTGAGAGAAAACCCTCGGGTTCGCGAAGAAGTCTGTTTGACGCACAAAGAAAAGTCAGGTTTCGATGTGGCATTTTTACGACTACATTTATCCGTCAGAACTACCTCTGCATCCATAGACAAGCAGCTAGCGGCACGAGTGCTTACGAATACATGCTCCCCACTTCGAGGATCAGACATGCATCCATCCTTTCTGCAGCGCATCGATGAGCTCGGCGCCCTGCTCGTCCACTCCAATGCAGCACGCATCGATTTCTTCCGGCGCACTAATCGACTGAAGTCGCGCCGCGGTGTTCGCTTCCAGGTGGTGACCATGCAGCTCGGCATCTTCCAGGTCATCGAGCGATACACTGGCAAGACTTGGGCCTACCGTTTCAGCTACCAAGAGGCCATGGATTTCGCCATCCAACTCGAGGAAAAGTCCAACCGTCGGAAGGGAGTTGCGCGGTGTTCGGCGAGCTGATGCCGCATCCGTGAGACGCGGTGATCGCCGATTCTGACTGACGAACTGTTTCTAGAACGTTTTCACACGGCCTGGGGCGAAAGCAGCCATTCGTGACGTACTGCTTTCACCCCTTCGGTCAGGCTGGAAACGGCCCACCATGACGCGTTAAGCCAGTTATGTCGGAAGGAGTCCCGCCTCTTGATAGCTCTGAACCAGTTCGTCGAATAAACCGATATCGAAGCGCGTTCGGGCAATCAATTGAGCACCAGCAACGGCGGTGTAAATGGCGCGGGCACGTCGCCCGCACACTTCAATGCTTCCCAGGCCGATATCAGAGAGTACTTTCGTCAGCCACGCCACATTGATGTCTGCAAACGCCAGCACTTCACTCTTCACCTCCTCGGGCAGGTCCTGGTATTCCGCAGCCATGAAGCTGGACAAACACAGCCTGTTGCCGTCTTCCAGGGATGTTCGAAAGATGCTCGGGTACGCCTGCAGGCAGCGAATCGGATCGGGGTTTTCACCGCGCAGGGCTTCCAGAACACTGGCAGTGTCCTCCCGGTATCGTCTGGCTACTGCGGCGCCGAGGTCGGCCTTGCTCGAGAAATGGTAATAGATGCTTGCGTTCTTGATCCCCACCGCATCAGCAATGCTTCGGAAATTGATCCCACTGTAGCCGTGGGTTTGAGCGGCCCCTTTGGCGGCTTCCAATATGGCTTCCCGGGCATTTTCGCTCACGTTTTCATTCCTCGATTCTTTGATTGGCGTGGTCATCTGGCGCGATGTTACTCGCATATCTCACAACCTGCCAATTGGTAGGTAGTTGTTGACAGCACAGAAACAAGCGCCCACTCTCTACCTACCACTTGACAGGCAGGTAAAGAAATCATGACTTTTCAGCAGCAACACTCCGACGCGTCGAAACTCCCAATGATGAAAATTTACGACTGGTACAACGGGCCCTACCCGGCGCGGGTCCGAATCGCGTTAGCAGAGAAAGGCCTGCTGTCCCGGATCGAGTTTGTACCGGTCAATCTATGGACAGGCGAGCACAAGAAACCAGCGTTTCTAGCCATCAACTACTCCGGAACACTTCCCGTCCTGGAGTTGGCCGACGGTACGCTCATCGCGGAGTGCACCGCTATCACTCAGTACCTGGATGTTCTGGATGACAGCCCTGTGCTCACCGGTAAAACGCCCACTGAGAAAGGCATCATCCATATGATGACCAAGCGTGCGGAAATTGAATTTCTGGACGCTGTCAGCGCGTACTTCCATCACGCAACGCCGGGGCTTGGGCCGGACGTCGAGCTTTCTCAGAACCCTGAATGGGGTGAGCGGATGCGGGATAAGGCCGTAAGGGGGATGCACTATTTCAACAGCGTCCTGAAAAATCAGCCTTTTGTGGCGGGCAATGCATTTTCGATGGCCGACATTGCGGTACTGGGCGGCATGATTTTCGCCTCGCTGGTGAAACTGCCTATACCTGATGAATGTGAAGCATTGCGTGCATGGCATGCCAGAATGAACGAGCGATCAAGCGTCCAGGAATGGCGCGCCATGGTGAAACAAGGCGAGCCAAAAAACTGAGAAAAAATGCATCTGGGTATGACTCACTCGCCTGCGGCAGCTATCGGCTGTGGATTCAACCAGTCGATGCAACTTCCTGAAGTACCGGCGCGACCTAGTGCGCCGGTCACTTCCACCACCGCTAATTCACTTTTTTATTGAAACAATCGTCGCTCTGCCACCTTCGAAAGGGTATGCCTCATACACATTCTGGCCACTTTAGGCCTTTCAATGAGTCCATGGCAGTCTTCAATGAAGAGTCACAACCCTGCGGCTTTCGCCAATCCTGATCCGGTCCAGTGCCCTGTTTAGAGAATCCAAGGCGTCAAGGAGGGCTTTCGCCTCGATCTCTCGACCATCTCCCCAAAGGCGTTCAGCCATTCTGTTCAGGGCTTGGATGGCGTGCTCAATTTCATGAGCAGTAGCCGTCGCTGCTACTTTACTTTCCGTCTTTTTCTTCGGCATTCAGTAACCCTTCTGCAGGGCATTGCTCTGTCTTTCAATTGTTAGCGCGAATACATCGCCCACCGGAACAAGTGCTGCTCTGAGGCTCGGTGAAGCTGTTGTGTCCGAGCCCAGGACTAGGCGCGCCCTTCACGCCCATACATCTTGCTAACGACACGGAATTTATCACCATTGAATCGCCACTACGAGCAGCTACGAGTGGTTTCATCCTCTCTGGAATTAGCAAATATCAATTTAGCAATTTGTACTACTGGGTGATGCGCATCGTCATCCAGTGTGCTCTTGCGATACGGGTCACACTGCTGTTTTTCTCCAGGTCTCCTGGCGAAAAAAAACCCGCCGAAGCGGGTTTTTCATCGATGTTCAGGTCAATTTGGCGAGGCGGCACTCAAATTTTCAATCAATGACGGGGTCACCACTGCGCGATATCCATCAGCATTTGGGTGCAATCCATCCGGAACATACTGATTAAACAGGTCGGGATTTGATTTAAAGACCGCCTCCCACCTTGGATAATTGTCGATCAGACGAAGTCCCCTGGCTTTTGCGACATCCCGGTACATCTGGAAGTAATCCCTTAACTTCGGTCTCTGCACTCCAGAGTCTCCAATCACTGGATTCGTCACCATTAAAATGATCTCCGTCGATGACTTGGCTGCCTTGAGCCGGTCAATCATTAGCTCGAGGTTTTTCCGCGCTTGTTCGACAGTGGTTTTGTTGGGAAGGAAAGCGTCGTTGATCGCGAATTCGATAAACACCGTGTCCGGGCTTTTGGAGATAACTCGACTTTCGAGATTTTCAACCCCCCACCCCGACCACATAGAACCCTTGCCACTATTGATAACCGTGGCACGTCCAGGGTAACGCTGATTCAGATCATCCCCAAGCTGCTGCACCCAGGCGCCAAAGGCCGTCAAGCTCGTACCATAAGCTACGACGGTCTGCGCCTTGCCAGCATCAAGGTTTGAATAGAGATCGCTTTCCTGACCAGCAAAGCTGGCCGCGCTTAACGAAAGTAACATTCCAGCAAACAGAGCCTTGGCCCACAAACCATTCATTCAACTGTCCCGATCTTTTCACAGGTGGCAAGGATGAACCTGTGAGCTTGAGGCGTCCAACAGATTTAGGATCGGGTGGCATTGGTTCTCACCCCGTAAGGTGCCGGCGAGGATGTCTGGGTCATTGTCCGGAAAGGATGGGCAGAAAATTGCAGGACATGCGAACGAAGGCATGGCCAAAAACTACCAGCGGGACCAGGAAATCGTCTGCTCCGAGGCGAATCCTGACCCGAATATCAGCGAAATCACCGGGTAGTTTTGCGCGGGTTTGCGCAAACCTGAAATGAGAAAGGGATCAAGCCCGTTAAGTACTTGATCCCCTTACGAAATATGGTCGGGACGGAGTGATTCGAACACTCGACCCCTAGCACCCCATGCTAGTGCGCTACCGGACTGCGCTACGCCCCGACTAGGCGTTAAACCCGTTCCCCTTCTCGAAGAACGCTCAAGAATATATCGCAAGCTTTTGAAAACTGGAAGTATTTAAAAGCAGGAATTTATTTCTTGAGTACCACCAGAACATCCTCCAGCTCGGCGATCATCTGGCGGATCATTTGCTTGTATTGGGTCGTGTCGTCTTTGGCTTCATCGCCGGACAAACGCAAGCGTGCGCCGCCGATGGTGAACCCCTGATCGTAAAGAAGCGCGCGGATCTGCCGGATCATCAGCACGTCTTGTCGCTGATAATACCGGCGGTTTCCGCGCCGTTTGACGGGGTTGAGTTGAGGAAACTCCTGCTCCCAGTAACGCAGCACGTGTGGTTTTACCGCACACAGCTCGCTGACTTCACCAATGGTGAAGTAGCGTTTGCCTGGGATGACGGGTAGCTCGTCGTTATGACTTGGTTCCAGCATAAGCCTCAACTCGGGCCTTCAACTTCTGCCCTGGACGAAAGGTGACCACACGGCGAGCCGTGATCGGGATTTCTTCACCCGTTTTCGGATTGCGGCCAGGCCGCTGGCGTTTGTCCCGAAGGTCGAAATTTCCGAAACCGGACAATTTGACTTGTTCGTTGTCTTCAAGAGCGTGCCTGATTTCCTCAAAAAACAGTTCAACCAATTCCTTGGCTTCCCGTTTATTCAGGCCCAGCTCTTCATACAGACGTTCCGCCATCTCAGCTTTCGTCAGAGCCCCCATACGTCACTTCCTTAACGTGGCGTTCAACCTTTGTTCGAGCGAGGTGAGGATGTTTTGCGTCGTGGTATTCACCTCATCGTCATTAAGAGTGCGCGATGGATGCTGCCAGGTCAAGCCGACTGCAAGGCTTTTTCTATCAGGATCAATGCCTTTACCCTGATACACGTCAAATAGCCTGAGGTCTGTCAGCCATTCGCCTGCATTTTCACGGATTACGTCCAGCACAGCATTGGCCGCAACGTCCGTGGCCGCAATCAGGGCCAGATCACGACGCACTTCAGGAAAGCGCGATAACTCCTGGAATTTAGGCATTTTGCCCAACGCCACTTCGGCCAAAACCAGCTCGAATACGAAGACTGGACGGTCAAGACCGAGAGTTTTCGACAATTCAGGGTGGATAGCACCGACGAAACCGACCAAGCGACCTTCACGTTCGATGCGCGCGGTTTGACCCGGGTGCAACGCAGGGTGTTTGCCCGGTACGAAAGTGAATGAATCCAATGCACCGGCGAAGCCCAGCACCGCTTCCACGTCGGCTTTGACGTCGAAGAAGTCCACCACATCGCGACCTTGTGCCCAGCCTTCCGGCAGACGACTACCGCAAACAACTCCCGCCAGCATCGGCTCTTGCTTCAAGCCATCCAACTGACCAACGAAACGCAGACCGCTTTCGAACAGACGCACGCGATCCTGTTGACGGTTCAGGTTGTGCTGGAGCGCCTTCACCAGACCCGGCCACAAAGACGAGCGCATGGCGGCCATGTCGTTCGAAATCGGGTTGGCCAACAACAGCGGTTCGACACCTGGATTAAACAGCTCAAACTGTTTCGGATCGATGAAGCTGTAGGTGATCGCTTCCTGATAGCCACGGGCCACCAGCAGACGACGCAGCTCAGGCAGATCGCTACGCGCTTCAGCCTTGGCCTGCGGCGCCAGACGAGCTTGCGGGTAGCGAACCGGCAGACGGTTGTAACCGTACAGACGGGCGAGCTCTTCGATCAGATCGACTTCCAGGCTAATGTCGAAGCGATGGCTTGGCACTTCAACGCGCCACTGCCCTGCCCCATCGGCAGAAATCTTCAGACCCAAGCCGCTGAGCAGTCGCTCGACTTCAGCCGAATCCATTTCCATACCCAGCATCTGAGTGATGCGTTGCGCACGCAGAGTAACTGGCGCAATCGACGGCAGGTGCTGCTCGCTGACGGTTTCAATGATCGGGCCAGCTTCGCCGCCAGTGACTTCCAGCAGCAGGCCGGTGGCGCGCTCCATCGCTTCACGAGCCAACTGCCAGTCCACGCCACGCTCGTAGCGGTGCGAGGCGTCGGTGTGCAGGCCATAGGAACGGGCCTTGCCAGCGACAGCAATCTGATCGAAAAACGCGCTTTCCAGGAAAATATCACGAGTGGTCGTGGTGTTGACGCCACTGTGCTCGCCACCCATGACGCCGGCGATGGCCAGGGCGCGGGTGTGGTCGGCAATTACCAGCGTATCGCTACGCAGGCTGACTTCCTGACCGTCGAGCAGTACCAGCTTCTCACCCTCTTCGGCCATACGTACGCGGATGCCGCCATTGATTTCGGCGAGATCGAACGCATGCAGCGGTTGACCCAGCTCCAGCATCACGTAGTTGGTGATGTCGACGGCAGCGTCGATGCTGCGCACGTCGCCACGACGCAAGCGCTCGACCATCCACAGCGGCGTCGGCCTGGACAAGTCAACGTTACGGATCACACGACCCAGGTAACGCGGGCAAGCGGCTGGCGCCAGCACTTCGATCGAACGCACTTCGTCGTGCACGGCTGGCACGACAGCGACCACCGGACGGGTGACTTCGGCGGCGTACAGCGCGCCCACTTCACGGGCCAGACCGGCCAGGGACAGGCAGTCGCCGCGGTTCGGGGTCAGGTCGACCTCGATGCTGGCGTCGTCCAGGCTCAGGTACTCGCGAATGTCCTGACCCACCGGCGCATCAGCCGGCAATTCCATCAGGCCATCGTTGCCTTCGCCGACTTGCAGCTCGGCTTGCGAGCACAGCATGCCGTTGGATTCAACGCCACGCAGCTTGGCTTTCTTGATTTTGAAGTCGCCCGGCAGTTCGGCACCGATCATGGCGAACGGGATCTTCAGGCCCGGGCGCACGTTTGGCGCACCGCAAACGACCTGGAAGGTCTCCGAGCCATTGCTGACCTGGCAAACGCGCAGCTTGTCGGCGTCCGGGTGCTGCTCGGTGCTCAGCACCTCGCCCACCACCACACCGGTGAATTCGCCGGCGGCCAACGTAACGCTATCGACCTCAAGACCGGCCATCGACAGACGAGCAACCAGCTCGTCGCGACTTACCTGCGGGCTTACCCAGCCACGCAGCCATTGTTCACTGAATTTCATCCTGCTCTCCTAAGAATTCGTTACGACTAGCGAAATTGCGCGAGGAACCGCAAGTCGTTGTCGAAGAACAGACGCAAGTCGTTTACGCCGTAACGCAGCATGGCCAGACGCTCAACGCCCATACCGAAGGCAAAGCCCGAAAACTCTTCCGGGTCGATCCCGGACATGCGCAGCACATTCGGGTGAACCATGCCGCAGCCCATCACTTCCAGCCAGCCAGTCTGCTTGCAGACACGGCAGCCTTTACCGCTGCACATCACGCATTCCATGTCGACTTCGGCGGATGGCTCGGTGAACGGGAAGTAGGAAGGGCGGAAACGCACGGCCAGTTCTTTTTCGAAGAACACGCGCAGGAACTCTTCGATGGTCCCTTTCAGGTCGGCGAAGTTGATATCGCGGTCGACCAGCAGGCCTTCGACCTGGTGGAACATCGGGGAGTGGGTGATATCGGAGTCGCTACGGTACACACGGCCTGGGCAGACGATGCGGATCGGCGGCTGTTTCGATTCCATGGTGCGGACCTGTACCGGCGAGGTATGGGTGCGCAGCAACATGTTGGCATTGAAATAGAAGGTGTCATGCATCGACCGGGCCGGGTGATGGCCTGGGATGTTGAGTGCTTCGAAGTTGTGATAGTCGTCTTCGACTTCAGGGCCTTCGGCAATGCCGTAGCCGATGTGAGTGAAGAACTGTTCGATACGTTCCAGAGTGCGAGTAACCGGATGCAGACCACCCGAGGTCTGGCCACGGCCAGGCAGGGTCACGTCAATGGACTCGGCGGACAGTTTGGCGGCCAGGTCGGCCTCTTCAAACAGTGCCTTGCGCGCATTGAGAACCTCTGTGACACGCTCCTTGGCAACGTTGATCAGGGCGCCGACTTGCGGACGCTCTTCTGCCGGCAAATTCCCCAGGGTCTTCATCACCTGAGTCAATTCGCCCTTTTTGCCAAGGTAGTGAACCCGGATTTGCTCCAGGGCATTGATATCTTCAGCGCTTTGCACAGCCTCTAGAGCTTGAGAGACGAGCGCATCCAGGTTTTCCATGTACAGACTCCAGATACAAAATAGGGGAAGAGCTTGAAGGCTCTTCCCCTATTTATGACGTTTAACACCTGACCCCACAGAGGTGAGGCCGGGTGACTGTCGGGGGTACTTAAGCCAAGGTGGCTTTAGCTTTCTCGACAATCGCAGCAAACGCCGCTTTTTCGTTCACTGCCAGATCAGCCAGAACCTTACGGTCGATCTCGATGGACGCTTTTTTCAGGCCGGCGATGAAACGGCTGTAGGACAGACCGTTGATACGTGCACCAGCGTTGATACGAGCGATCCACAGAGCGCGGAACTGACGTTTTTTCTGACGACGGTCACGGTAGGCGTATTGGCCTGCCTTGATTACCGCTTGCTTGGCAACACGGAATACGCGCGAGCGAGCGCCGTAGTAGCCTTTAGCAAGTTTCAGAATTTTTTTGTGACGTTTACGGGCAATGACGCCACGCTTTACACGAGCCATGAGTTACTTCCTCTATTCTTGACTAAATTAACGAAGGCGCAGCATGCGCTCGACTTTTGCCACGTCACACGGTGCCAGCAAGCTGCTACCGCGCAGTTGACGCTTACGCTTGGTCGACATTTTAGTCAGGATGTGGCTCTTGAAAGCGTGCTTGTGCTTGATACCGTTAGCAGTTTTCAGAAACCGCTTAGCAGCACCACTTTTAGTTTTCATTTTTGGCATGTTCGGATACTCCGCATTCAGTTGATAAACATAATCAGAAGGCCTGCCGTGCCCTATTGATTACTTCTTCTTTTTCGGGGCGATGACCATGATCAGTTGGCGTCCTTCCATCTTAGGATGCTGTTCGACCGAACCGTACTCGAGCAAGTCACCTTCAACTCGCTTGAGGAGTTCCATCCCCAGCTCCTGGTGGGCCATCTCACGGCCGCGGAATCGCAAGGATACCTTGGCCCTGTCCCCATCACTCAGGAAACGTACCAGGTTGCGCAGTTTTACCTGGTAATCCCCTTCCTCCGTCCCTGGACGAAACTTGATTTCTTTAACCTGAATCTGCTTCTGGTTTTTCTTGGCCGCGGCAACCTGCTTCTTCTTTTCGAAGATCGATTTGCCGTAGTCCATCAGTTTGCAAACAGGGGGTACTGCATCGGCGGAAATTTCCACCAGATCCAGTTTGGCCTCTTCAGCCTTAAGAAGCGCGTCTTCAATTGACACAATCCCAAGCTGTTCACCTTCAGCCCCAATTAACCGAACCTCGCGTGCCGAGATATTCTCGTTGATCGGGGCCTTCGGTGCAGCTCGTTTATCTTGTCTCATTTCACGCTTAATAGTAATTACTCCGAATCTGGGCGACCACGCCGGGAAACCGCTTGAGCGAGGAACTCGGCGAACTGGGCGACGGGCATCGAGCCCAGGTCAGCACCTTCACGAGTACGCACAGCGACAGTCTGCATCTCGACTTCCCGATCTCCGATAACCAAGAGATAAGGAACCTTGAGCAAAGTATGCTCGCGGATTTTAAAGCCGATCTTTTCATTTCTCAAGTCAGACTTGGCACGAAATCCGCTTTCGTTGAGAGTTTTTTCAACCTCAGCGGCGAAATCAGCCTGTTTATCAGTGATATTCATGATCACTGCCTGGGTCGGAGCCAGCCACGCGGGGAATGCACCCTCGTAGTGCTCGATCAGGATTCCGACGAAACGTTCGAAGGAGCCAAGGATCGCCCGGTGCAACATAACCGGGTGCTTGCGACTGTTGTCTTCAGAGACGTATTCGGCTCCCAGACGGACAGGCAGGTTAAAATCGAGCTGAAGGGTACCACACTGCCAGACGCGGCCAAGGCAATCTTTCAGCGAGAACTCGATCTTCGGACCGTAGAACGCACCCTCGCCCGGCTGCAGATCGTACGGCAGGCCAGCGCTATCAAGGGCTGCAGCCAGGGCCGCCTCGGCGCGATCCCACAGCTCGTCGGAACCGACGCGTTTTTCCGGACGAGTGGACAGCTTCATCTCGACGTCTTTGAAACCGAAGTCGGCATAAACGTCCATGGTCAGCTTGATGAACGCAGCGGATTCGGCCTGCATCTGCTCTTCAGTACAGAAGATGTGGGCGTCGTCCTGAGTGAACGCCCGCACACGCATGATGCCGTGCAGCGCACCCGATGGCTCATTACGATGGCAAGCACCGAATTCGGCCAAACGCATTGGCAACTCACGGTAGCTTTTCAGGCCTTGGTTGAACACTTGCACGTGGCAAGGGCAGTTCATCGGCTTGATGGCGTAGTCGCGGTTTTCCGACTGCGTGGTGAACATGTTGTCGGCGTAGTTGGCCCAATGCCCGGATTTCTCCCACAGGCTGCGGTCAACGACCTGCGGAGTTTTGATCTCCAGGTAACCGTTGTCGCGCTGAACCTTGCGCATGTATTGCTCGAGCACCTGGTACAGAGTCCAACCGTTCGGGTGCCAGAACACCATGCCCGGCGACTCTTCCTGGGTGTGGAACAGGCCCAGACGCTTGCCGATCTTGCGGTGATCGCGCTTCTCAGCTTCTTCGATGCGCTGGATGTAAGCCGCCAGCTGCTTTTTGTCTGCCCACGCCGTACCGTAAACGCGCTGCAATTGCTCGTTCTTGGCATCGCCACGCCAGTAGGCGCCGGACAACTTGGTCAGCTTGAAGGATTTCAGGAAGCGCGTGTTCGGCACGTGCGGACCGCGGCACATGTCGACGTATTCTTCGTGATAATACAGGCCCATGGCCTGTTCGTTCGGCATGTCTTCGACCAGGCGCAGTTTGTAGTCTTCGCCGCGGGCCTTGAACACTTCGATCACTTCGGCGCGCGGAGTGACTTTCTTGATCACGTCGTAATCTTTTTCGATCAGCTGCTGCATGCGCTGTTCGATGGCGGCCATGTCGTCCGGAGTGAAAGGACGCTCGAAGGCGATGTCGTAATAGAAGCCTTCGTCGATGACCGGACCGATGACCATCTTGGCCGTCGGGTATAGCTGCTTGACCGCATGGCCAACCAGGTGGGCACAAGAGTGGCGAATGATCTCCAGCCCCTCTTCATCCTTTGGCGTAATGATTTGCAGCGTAACGTCGCTGCCGATGATGTCGCTGGCGTCGACCAGCTTGCCATCGACCTTGCCGGCCACGGTGGCTTTGGCCAGACCTGCACCAATGGATGCGGCGACCTCGGCTACGGATACCGGGTGATCGAATGAACGTTGACTGCCGTCGGGAAGAGTAATAGTTGGCATGGCGCCTCCTCTCCTAGTGGTGACCCCTACCAAAGGTCACGTGGGTTGGGATGAGCCAGTACAAGATCCGATCCAGGCCATTCAATGACGAACGCCTGCCTTACAGCGGCAGGAGCCTTGCGGCCAACCGGAAAACCGAACCAGAGTGACTGGGATTCAAATCAGGGTTATTCGCACATTTGCCGCTACCGGGACTGAAGGTCATCCGGAGCCTGCAAACGCCCGAGCCAGGCATGCTAGCACAGATGAACGGTCGTCGATGCACCGAGGCTTTGTCTTGGGGCAAATCGGGCAATTTTATGCCAGAGTGCTGAACTAGAACCCTGCTTTACCCCTCAGATAACAAGACATTGACCCACAAGGAGCATCCCAGCATGCATCTGAAACGTTTATTCGCAGTAGTCGCCCCCATCGTTTTGCTGCTGCCACTGGCCGCCCATGCCGATTGGCCGAAGGGCGAACGCGAGAAATACATGGCTCAGTGCACAGAGGCGGCCACTCCGCAGATCGGTGCTGCAGCAGCGAAGGCTCACTGTGCTTGCGGCGCCGATGCCATCAAATCGTACCCTGCCAAAGACATCCAGTCCTTGATGGACAACACCGCCAGTGACGCCCTGAAACAAAAAGCACTGACTCAAATTGGCGCCTGCAAAGCCGATAACAAGGCGAAAAAATAAGCCCGACTGAGCGCTTTTCTAGCCTGCAACGACAGCAAAAAGCCTCTGAAAACCGCTTTTTCGTACAATTTATTCAGGTTTTACAGGTTTTTTTATTGTCTTTACTTTTGGCTGAAAGCCTTTTAAAACGGGGCTTGCAGCCAAACAAAGCAGCAAACGGAACGCGACTGCAGGGCAAACAGCACGTCCGGGGGGCTCCCAAAGCGAACATTTCGACTATGATACCCCGGTGTGCCCAGTTGGCCTGAGCAGCACAGCACTACTGAAAATATATGTTTCTTGGAGATACACCATGTCTAATCGCCAAACCGGCACCGTTAAATGGTTCAACGATGAAAAAGGCTTCGGCTTCATCACTCCTCAAGGTGGCGGTGACGACCTGTTCGTACACTTCAAAGCTATCGAAAGCGACGGTTTCAAAAGCCTGAAAGAAGGCCAGACCGTTTCCTTCGTGGCTGAGAAAGGCCAAAAGGGTATGCAAGCTGCACAAGTCCGCGCTGAGTAATTTTCAGCCGCACTAAAAAAACCCCGTCCACGTGACGGGGTTTTTTATGGGCGAAACAAAAGCCCGAAGCGATCAGCCGCAGTTGACGCGGGTGACGACCCGATTGGCATCGGTATTCAGGTTCAGGCGATCGGAGCGGTACTCCAGGGTCACCATGTCGGTGGGCAAGAGGAACCGTGCATTCTGTGCGCCTGCGCGAGTACGCGCCTGCTCCAGCAGTTCAGGCGAAGCCTTTTTGCCAATGGTGAATTCGGCAGCCTTTGCCTCACAACGGCTGTGACCCGTGTCAGTCGTCGTGACAGGATCTGTTGTCGACTCGGTGGAGGGAGTGCTGCAACCGGCCAGCATGGCAACGGCCAACAAAGTACCCAATGACGCGAGCTTCCAAGGCATGAAGCCTCCTTTTTTCAATAGTTAAGCTGAGATCGTGCGACCGCCAATCTGGCGTTTGGTTTCACAGGAAGTGCTAGCACCCTGCCCTCTATTCGGACACGCGGCGAGTTTGCCTGAGCATCGCCCGCCGTTTACCACTCAATCGTGACTGAATATGAACAGCGTTCAATAGACGTCAATGTAGTCGAACGGCGGATTCGGCCAGTTCTCTTTCAGCGCATTGAAAATCTGCATGACCCAGACCTCGTCACTGGCCGCGACCAATCCCACATAACCGGAACCCTTGGCCCACGTCTCCAGACGAAACAACAGCCCGCTGATATCAGTGCCGCCCACAAGGCCTGACGAAATGTAGGCGATGCCGCCCTTGGTGACTCGCAATTGAGTGTGCTCATCGTCGCTGGCAGAGGCCAGCAGCTGACGCACCGCCTCAAGGGTCAAGCCGTCAGGAGTGTTCAAATCGATCTGCACAGCACAGTCCTTGAAAAATCGTCAAAGACCAAGTGTCGCATAGCCCTCCCCTCATGCCTAAGTCGGAGTGCCAAAAGCCGCGCAAAATGGTTAACTCGACACACAGACTTTCCCGACTTCACGAGCGCCATCATGACCACCGTAAGCATCGACGCCGACATCAAAGCCAAGTGGCCACAGGGCCACAGCTCTTACAGCCCGGGCAGCCCGGAAGAGTTGGCAATCATTGGTATCGATCTATTGGTCAAGGAGCTGGGGACGCAAGCCGCCCAGACATTCATCGCACAGATATTCGAGAAGTACCCCACCGACTATATGGGCCTGATAGATAGCGAGTGAAAGTAAAACCCGCAGGCTGGCACCTACGGGTCTATGGCTTACTTCAGACGAGCCAGACGCTCGGTCAGCAGGTCAAAGAAGCCCTGGGCGTCGCCGCTTTCTACCCAGAAAGCGTTCTTCGGCGCTTTCAGGCCGTCATACCAGTCGACGATGGTTTGCCCGAACGTCGGGCCTTCGCGGCTATCAACCACCACATTGACCGAGCGACCGGTGAACAACTCAGGCTTGAGCAGGTAGGCGATGACCGTCGCGTCATGCACCGGGCCACCCGGAATGCCGTAGTGCTCCATGTCGCCTTTGACGTATTCATTGAGAATATCGCCCACCAGCTTGCTGGCATTGTTGTTGATCGCTGCGATCTGCTTAAGACGCGCCTCACTGGTGAGGATCTTGTGGGTCACGTCCAGCGGCAGGTAGGTCAGCTTCACGCCACTTTTCAATACCACTTCCGCAGCCTGTGGGTCGGCGAACAGGTTGAACTCAGCCACCGGGGTAATGTTGCCACCGTTGAAGTGCGCCCCGCCCATGATCACCACCTCCTTGATGCCCTGAACGATTTCAGGCTCCTGGATCAGCGCCAGGGCCAGGTTGGTCTGTGGACCGAGCATGGCGATGGTGATGCTGTGGGGCTTGGCGGCTTTCAAGGTGTCGATCAGGTAGTTGACCGCATTGCCCTGGGCCAGGCCTTTTTTCGGCTCATGTACGGTGACACCCGACAGGCCTTCCTTGCCATGGATGTTCTCGGCATAGATCGGCGTGCGCATCAGCGGCTTCGGAGCGCCCGCATAGACCGGCACCTCCTCGCGCCCTGCCCACTCGCGGGCCAGCCGCGCATTCCGCGAAGTCTTGTCCAGACGCACATTGCCGGCGACGGTGGTCAACGCACGAATGTTCAGCTCTTGCGGCGACGCCAGGGCAAACAGCAGAGCAACCACGTCGTCGGCACCCGGGTCGGTGTCGATGATCAAGTCGATCTTTTCCGCCGCCTGGGCGCTTGTTGCGGTAATCAGGGACAAAAGCAGCAGACTCCGGAGCAGGTGGTGCAGTTTCTGAGCATAGCGGTGCATAGCGCACTCCTTGTGCGTGGGACAGCAGAAAGACAACAGCGAGTTAGAACGTAACCCCTGCCACCAACACGATGTTGCAGTACGGCTGACATTCGCCTGTACGAACAATCGCCCGTGCCTGTCGGCTGAGGACTTTGAATTGGTCATGACTGAGCAGCTCACGCCGACCCAGCGCACCTTCGGCATTCAGCTCATCAAGCGCCGCCAACGCCGAAGGCTTTTTGTCCAGGATCTCCTGGGCCAATACATGGCTCTCGACCTGCATTTCGCTGAGCACAACCTTCAACGTGCTGACGAAGTCCGGGATACCGTGGGTCAGGGCCAGGTCGATCAGTTCAACACCTGGCGGCACCGGTAGACCTGCGTCGCCGATCACCACCTTGTCGCCATGGCCCAGGGATGCGATCAGCCGCGACAACGCGACGTTGAGCAAAGGTGTCTTTTTCATGGTGCTTTAAAGGCCTGTACGTCGGATAAGGTGGGAATCGAGGGTTGCGCGCCAGCACGGGTCACCGACAGCGCCGCGGCAACCTGGCCGAAACGGATCGCGTCGGCTTCGCTTTTGCCGGCCGCCAGCGCGGCGGCGAAACCACCGACGAATGTGTCGCCAGCCGCCGTGGTATCGACAGCCTTCACCTTCGGCGCAGGGAAATGCTCGAAGCCTTTGCCGTTGGCAAACAGCGAACCTTGAGCACCGAGGGTGATGATGACCTTGCCGGCACCCATGGCGATCAACCGGGAAGCAGCGGTTTCGGCAGATGCCAGAGAATCCACTGGCAAACCACTCAGCGCCGAGGCCTCGCTTTCGTTGGGAATCAGATAATCGATGGACGCGTACCAGTCCGCCGGCAGTGGGCGGCTGGCCGGCGCCGGGTTGAGGATCACGGTCTTACCCAACTCACGGCCGCGCTTGAGCGCATGACCGACAGTGGCATCCGGAACTTCCAGCTGACAGATGATCACGTCCGCCGCCTGCAATACTGCGTCGAAACGATCAATAACCTCTGGAGTCAGCGCACCGTTGGCACCGGCAACGATCACGATTGCGTTCTGGCTGTTGTCATCGACCACGATCAACGCTACGCCGCTGGAATCGTCGACGGTGCTGACCGCTTGGCAATCGATCTGCTCGGCCAACAGGGCCCCGCGCAACTCTTCGCCGTAGGCATCGCTGCCCACGCAACCGACCATCGACACCTGTGCCCCCAGTCTCGCCGCTGCAACTGCCTGATTCGCGCCCTTGCCACCGGAAACCGTGGCAAACGACTCGCCGATCAGCGTTTCACCGCCACGGGGCAGCCGTGGCGCCCGGGTGACCAGGTCCATGTTCAGGCTGCCTATAACCACTACTTTTGCTGGCATACGTCACTACTCATCAATTCTGTTTCAGCGGTGCTTTGATTTAGCGGCTTTCTATTTCAACGGAACTGGGCGAACACGCCGGCCAGCGGCGCAGTCGACTCCCGCAGGACAATACTGGGCGTCACGATCCGTTGATCGGTGGCCATATCCGGCGTGGCGATTCTTCTTAAAAGCACTTCGGCCGCCATCTCGCCGAGTTGCAGGATCGACTGCCCCACGGTGGTCAGCGCCGGGTACACATAGCGGCTCATCTGAATATCGTCGAAGCCGATCACCGACAGCTCCGTCGGCACGCGAATATTGCGCTCGGCCGCCGCTCGCAGCACACCGATGCCAATCATGTCGTTACCGGCGAAGATCGCGCTCGGCGGGTTCTTTTCCAGCAGTATCGCGGCGGAGTTGTAGCCGCCGGTGCTGGTGAAGTCGCTTTCCAGCATGCGCTCGCGGGATACTTCGACACCCGCCTCTTGCAGGGCACGGCAATAACCGGCCAGACGCATCTGCGCCACGCTGGTACTCGCCGGGCCGCCAATGGTGGCGATGTCCCGGTGACCCAATTCCAGAAGGTGGCGGGTCGCCAGATAGGCGCCGTATTCGTGATCGATCCGCACCAGGTCGGCATTCACACCTTCCAGTCCACGGTCGACGATCACCATCGGCGTACGCACGCCTGCAAGGCCCTCCGCCAGCCCCGCGTCACCGCCAGCCGAAGCGACGATCAGCCCGTCGATGCGTTTTTCCAGCAGTACGCGCAGGTAGCTGCGCTGCTTGTCCGGGTTGTCATCGGAGTTACAGAGAATCACGCAGTAGCCATTACGCTCGCAGTAATCCTCGATACCGCGCGCCAGTTCGGCGAAGTACGGGTTGAGGCTGTTGGGCACCAGCAGACCGATGGTCGCCGTAGTTTTGGCTTTTAGAGACCGGGCCACGGCACTGGGCACGTAGTCGAGAGTTTTGATTGCTGCCTCAACCTTGACCCGCACCTCTTCGCTCACCGGCCGGGTCTTGTTCACTACGTGGGAAACCGTGGTGTAGGAAATTCCCGCGAGCGCTGCCACATCCTTGATTGTTGCCATGACTCAGGTCCGCCGGCTTGCGCGCTGACTGCGATAAGTATCAAGCACCACCGCCACCACGATCACCGCGCCGGTGATGATGCGTTTGGTGGGCTCAGTCGCGCCGATCTGCGCGAGACCGGCCGCCAATACAGAAATGATCAGAACCCCGAAGAACGTACTGATGACCGAACCGCGGCCACCCATCAAACTGGTGCCGCCGATCACGACCGCGGCGATCACTTGCAACTCCAGGCCGGAGCCGGCATTCGGATCAGCCGCTTCCAGGCGAGAAATCTGAAACAGCGCTGCGATACCGGCCAGCAGTCCCATCAGACTGAATACCAGAATCTTGTAGGGTTTCGGATTGATCCCTGCCAGACGCACCGCCTCTTCGTTGGTGCCGATGCCGATCAGGTAACGACCGAACACGGTACGCGTCAGCACTGCCTGGGCAATGAAGATGATCAGCAAGGCAATGATGAACGACGGCGAGATGCCGAAGGCGATCGGGTTGGACAACCAGGCGAAGGCATCACCGATGTAGGCCGTGCGCGATCCAGTCATCTGATACGCCACACCGCGAGCCATTTCCAGCACGCCGAGGGACACGATGAACGACGGAATCCGCCACGCCACAGTGATCGAACCGGTGATGGTGCCAGCCAATGCTGCCGCCGCCATTCCGAGCAGCGCCGCAGGCAACACGCTCCAGCCCCAACCGAGAATTGCCACGCTGACCGTTGACGCCGCGAGCGCGAGTACCGAGCCCACCGACAGGTCGATACCGCCGATGATCAACACGAACGTCATGCCGACCGCCAGCACCATCAAGTCCGGAATCTGGTTGGCCAGGGTGCTGAAGGTGTCATAGGACAGGAAATGGCTGCTCAGAACCGAGAACAGCGCAACCATTGCCAGCAAGGCACCGGCCAGTCCCAGATAGGTACCGAGGCCGTAAAAGTTGCCACTACGTTTGCCGGCAGTCACTGCAGTATTCATGCGAGATCCCTAGGCGCTGCTTCGTTGAGCAACGCATCACGTTTTTGGTAGCCGGCGAACGCGGCGGCAAGCAAGTCATCCTGGGTCCAGCTGTCACGCTCAAAGGTGTCGATCAGACGTCCCGCCGAAAGCACGCCGATGCGGTCGCAGATCAACATCAGCTCACGCAGGTCGCTGGACACCACCACGAGCGCTTTGCCTTGACGGGTCAGCTCGCCCAGCAAGGCATAAATGTCAAACTTGGCGCCGACGTCGATGCCACGCGTTGGCTCGTCAAACAGCATCACCGAGCAATCACGCTCAAGCCACCGGCCGATCACGACTTTCTGCTGGTTGCCGCCGGACAGTTCCGAAACCAGTTGTGTCGGGCTGGAGCTGCGGATGCGCATGGCGTCTATCTGACGCTGGGCCAGCGCCATCTCGTCACCATTGTTGACGAAGCCACCGCTGGAAATCACCGGCATGTTGCCCAAGGCAATATTCGCGCTGATCGATTGGGTCAGCAGCAGGCCTTCGCCCTTGCGGTCCTCGGTGATCAGCGCGATGCCATGACCGACCGCGTCAGCCGGTGAGCGGATACTGACGACTTGTGCTGGCGAACCGAGCGCAACCGTGCCGCTGTCCGCTGTATCAGCACCGAAGATCAAGCGCAGCAACTCGGTGCGCCCTGCCCCGATCAAGCCGGAAATCCCGTAGATCTCGCCGGCGCGCACTTCGAAGGACACGTCGCGAACCTTGTCGGAACGGGTCAGCCCTTTGACCGTCAAGGCTGGAGCGCCGATCTTGCGCGGGCCCATGTCGATGTGTTCGCCGAGTTCACGACCGACCATCAGCGTCACCAGTTGCTCGCTGTTGTAATTGGCCATCGGCTCGACGCAAACCAGGTTGCCATCGCGCAGTACCGCAATACGCTGGGCGACCCGCGCCAGTTCTTCGAGACGGTGCGAGATATAGATGATCGACACGCCGCGAGCTTGCAGACGAGTGATCTGCTCGAACAGCATCTCGACTTCACGATTCGTCAACATCGCGGTCGGTTCGTCGAGGATCAGCACGTGGCAATCGCCGATCAGGTTGCGGGCGATCTCCACCATTTGCTGGTGACCGATGCCCAATTCGCCCACCAGCGTGTCCGGGTCAATCGCGTCGAGGCCGACCTGGGCCATGGCTTCGATCGCTGCCTTGCGCAATTGCCTGCGACTGATCCAGCCGCCCTTGCTGGGCAGGTTGTCGAGAAACAGGTTTTCCGCCACCGACAGGGTCGGCAACAGATTGAGTTCTTGCATCACCATGCGGATGCCGAGGTCTTCGGCCTGAGTGCGGCTTGCGGGGCGGTAATCCTGCCCCTGGAATTGCATGTGGCCGGTGGTCGGTGTGACCAGCCCGCCGATGATCTTCGACAGCGTGCTTTTTCCCGCGCCGTTTTCGCCGGTCAGCGCCAGCACTTCACCGCGCATTAGCGTCAGGTCGATGCCGGCCAGGACCGGTTGGGCGTAGGTCTTACCGATACCGCTGACCGAGAGGACAGCGTTCGGGGCGGAAACTGACATAAAAACTCTCCATGTGCTCGCCCGGACGGGCGAGCACCGTTGTGTCGCCAGAAGGACTACTTGGTGACCAGCTCTACCGGAGTTTCGATCACGCCATTGCTGCCGCTGTCGACTTTCTCACCTTTGATGATCTTCAGCGCAGTCTCGATGCCAAACACGGCTTGCCTGGCTGCAAACTGGTCAGCCGTAGCCAGAACGCGGCCATCCTTGAGCATTGGCTTGATGGCGTTGATGTTGTCGTAACCGACCACTTGCACCTTGCCGGCCTTGCCCGCTGCACGCACGGCGGATACTGCGCCGACGGCCATGCTGTCGTTGCCGGCCAGCAGGGCTTTGACTTGCGGGTATTCGCTGAGGATCGAGGCAGCAACCTTGTTGCCTTTGTCGATTTCCCAGTCACCGGACTGCAAAGAGACGACCTTGATCTGCGCCGCTTCCATCGCATCCTTGAAGCCTGCGGTTCTTTGCTGTGCGTTGGTGGTGGTTGAAACGCCTTCGATGATGCCGACTTCGTCTCCGGCCTTCAGTTGCTTGGCCAGGTACTCACCCACCAGACGCGCGCCTTTGCGGTTATCCGGGCCTACGAACGGTACGGTGATGTTTTTGCTTTTGACCACAGCCGGGTCCAGTTGGTTGTCGATGTTGATCACGGTGATACCGGCATCGATGGCTTTCTTGATCACAGGAACCATGGCCTTGGAGTCAGCCGGCGCGATGACCAGCGCATTGACCTTGGCCAGAATCATTTGCTCGACGATGCGTGTCTGGCCAGCTGTGTCGGTTTCGTCTTTGATGCCGTTGGAGATCAGCTCGAAATCGCCGGAGTGGTCTTTCTGATAGGCCTTGGCGCCGTCTTCCATGGTCAGGAAGAATTCATTGGCCAGGGATTTCATGACCAGCGCGACCTTGGGTTTTTCAGGCGTCTCGGCGAAGGCCGAAGAGACAGGTAACGCGACGGATGCGGCAGCCAGCATAGCGACAGCGAGAAGACGTCCAGCGAATGGCAGCTTCATGGGTTCACTCCGATCTTATGATTATTGTGAGCAACGCTTGCGCTGGCGTAGGCTTCATTGCGCTCACGGATGGATAACCACCGGGAGCACCGCGCAAACGTTTGCGGAGACCGAACTATGCGAACCCTGCCGACATTTGTCAACGAGCAGAAACGACCATTTATTTGAACTGACTGGCAAAAGCCGGGCATTCAAGTCATGCCGTGGTGTTGACCACCGTTCCGGTGCTGGAACCCTTGGCCAATTCCTTGACCAGGGCCGCGGACACTTCCAGCAACGCACCATTGGTGTCGGCAATCTGTCCTTGAATTGCCATGACCACAGTGGCCTTGGCTTCCGGTGTCGGATAAGACGCCGCCTGAGCTGCGGCTAATTGTTGCTGTTGCTCGCGCAGTTGCTGTTGTAGCTCTTGCATGCGTTTGAGCAGGACTTTCACCGCCACACTCTGGTTGCTCTCGTCTGGGGTTTCGGTCTGCGCGCCCGCGCTTTTATCCAATCCCAAAGGGCCAGTCTTGACTTGGTTGCCGTCGCCTTCTTTCGTGCCCAGCGTCTTGTCGGCAGCCTCTGCGGTGGCGTCGTTCAACGCTTGGATCGTAGCGGCGGACTTACCACCAATGGTGACGCCTGCGGCGTTTGGGATACCAATGGATAACGACATGTGAACTCCTGAGTAGAAAGATCCTTTAAAGGAACATCGACCGAAGCGCGGGTTTCTTTAGCACTGATTCGCAATCTTGCAAGGCGATTTGCTCTACAGAGGTCGTAGTACTTTTCGGAGAGCCGAACACAAACGCTCAACGCGTTCGGAAACCCGGACAACAGATTGTGTAATCATTCTGGCGACTAAAATAAATACTGATATAAATCATCAAGTTAAAAGTTTTCCTCATTCAAAGTGCGACTGGTACAGATCCTGCTCATCTCATTCACCCCACGCGTTCAGATCCGCTTGGGGCGCATCTAGATGAACCTGCATCAGCACCGTCTCACTACTAGAGAGAAAAATAATGACATCTGCTTTCAAGACCTTCGTTCCGGGCGCTTTGGCCCTCTTGCTGCTCCTGCCTACTGCCCTTCAGGCAAAAGAAGTCGAAACCCAACAGAAACTGGCGAACGTGGTGATCCTGGCCACCGGCGGCACCATTGCCGGCGCGGGCGCCAGCGCCGCCAATAGCGCGACCTATCAAGCGGCAAAGGTCGGCATCGAACAATTGATCGCCGGGGTTCCGGAACTCAGCCAGCTGGCTAACGTTCGTGGCGAACAGGTCATGCAGATCGCGTCCGAAAGCATCACCAACGACAACCTGCTGCAACTGGGTCGTCGCGTGGCTGAACTGGCCGACAGCAAAGACGTCGACGGCATCGTTATCACCCACGGCACCGACACCCTGGAAGAAACTGCCTACTTCCTGAACCTGGTGGAAAAAACCGACAAGCCAATCATCGTTGTCGGCTCCATGCGCCCAGGTACCGCAATGTCGGCCGATGGCATGCTGAACCTGTACAACGCAGTGGCCGTGGCCAGCAGCAAAGAGGCACGCGGCAAAGGCGTATTGGTGACCATGAACGATGAAATCCAGTCAGGTCGCGACGTCAGCAAAATGATCAACATCAAGACCGAGGCGTTTAAAAGTGCCTGGGGTCCACTGGGCATGGTGGTCGAAGGTAAATCCTACTGGTTCCGTCTGCCGGCCAAGCGTCACACCATGGACTCGGAATTCGACATCAAAACCATCAAGAGCCTGCCTGACGTCGAAATCGCCTATTCCTACGGCAATGTCAGCGATACCGCCTACAAAGCGTTGGCTCAATCTGGCGCCAAAGCCATCATTCACGCCGGTACCGGCAATGGCTCAGTCTCGTCCCGTGTAGTCCCATCGCTGCAAGCCCTGCGCAAGGACGGCGTGCAAATCATTCGCTCGTCCCACGTCAACGCCGGCGGTTTCGTACTGCGTAACGCCGAACAGCCAGACGACAAATACGACTGGGTGGTAGCGCATGACCTGAACCCGCAAAAGGCTCGCATCCTGGCCATGGTCGCACTGACCAAGACCAACGACAGCAAAGAGCTGCAACGGATGTTCTGGGAATACTGATTCGCCCTCGCCCTCGCCCGACCGGTTCCGGTCGGGCACTTCTTTCACCACTCGCCAACCCAGGCGAGTGGCTCACACCCCCGTCCGATATTTCGATAAAAATTTTCCCTTCGTCCTACACCAAACGGAAAAAATTGATGTCAGAGGATTTTCTTGAATTTTAAGCAGTTGCGAAAATGCTTACAGTTAAATACTGTATGCACGTACAGCTTAATAAGGATAATTCCGTGGCCACCACTCCTGCCTCTCCTGACTCCTATGAACGCATGGGTATGCGCGTTCAAAAAATCATCAATTCCCCCACCGCCCAAAAAGCCAAAGCAGCCTTGATCTTCCGTCTACCGGACGAACCTGTGGATGAGTGGGAACAATTGCTCGAAGAAATCGACGAGAACGACAACGTCACCCTCGCCTATCGCGACGATGGCGGGGTGCAGATTTTTTGGGTTGTTCCGAAGGAAGATTGAGTCAATGAGTGTCCGCTGGTTTGCTTTGCTGTTTTTGTTCGTCACCGTCGGTGCCCAGGCTGGCGCCCCACGCACCTTCAACGAAGCCAAGAAAGTTGCCTGGAAGCTCTACGCACCGCAATCCACAGAGTTCTATTGCGGGTGCAAATACACCGGCAACAAGGTCAACCTCGCAGCCTGCGGTTATGTACCGCGCAAAAATGCCAAGCGCGCTTCCCGCATCGAGTGGGAGCACATTGTTCCGGCCTGGCAGATCGGCCATCAGCGTCAGTGCTGGCAAGAAGGTGGGCGCAAGAACTGCACGCGTTACGATCCGACCTACCAGAAGGCCGAAGCCGACCTGCACAACCTGGTGCCGAGCATTGGTGAAGTGAATGGCGATCGCAGCAACTTCAGTTTCGGCTGGTTGCCGGTGCAGTCGGGCCAATATGGCTCGTGCCTGACTCAGGTCGACTTCAAGGCGAAGAAGGTCATGCCCCGCCCGTCCATACGCGGCATGATCGCCCGAACGTATTTCTACATGAGCAAGCAGTACGGTCTGCGCCTGTCGAAACAGGATCGGCAACTGTACGAAGCCTGGAACAAAACCTATCCGGTAGAGGCCTGGGAACGACAGCGCAACCAAAGCGTGGCGTGCGTCATGGGACGCGGCAACGAGTTTGTCGGCCCGGTCGACATGAAAGCCTGCGGTTAAGCGCTCGCTGAAAACACAAAGGCCTCGGGTATAACACCCGAGGCCTTTGTTCGTTTCTACCCGCCCACTTTGTTGTAGCGCCAGTAGCCCATCAGGTTGAGTGACTCCTTGGCAATGCCACATTCCTTGATCAAGTATTTGCGCAGACTCATCACTGCAACCGTTTCTCCGGCGATCCAGCCGTAGAAGCCATCATGGGCAGACTCGGACGTTTCCCAGAGCATGTCTTCGTCAACATCGACTTCCGCCCGTTCCACCGTTTCGAATGCTTTCGAAGCGGATGACGGCAGAATGGCCCGACGGACCGCGTCGACCATCAGCGAACCCGCTCCAGTCGCGGTGGCGCGATCTCGAATCAGCCACTCCACCGAAAGTCCGGGCCAGTCAGGAACCGGCAACGCATCGTCCACGCTGTCTACTTCAAAAAACGCCTGGGTTATTGGTGATACGGCAAGCGCTGCCAGCTCATCCAGAATGCCGAGCGCCGCGGGCAAGGCCGTGTCATCGGCGACCAGTAACAGATGTTTGAGCTGTTGAGGCGGCTTCCATTCGAAACCACCCGCGTCTTGTGCCGAAAACTGGCGATCAGGTGCGACGATCTGGATCGGCTCACCCGCCGCTGCATGAATTGCCCAACGGGATGCGGGTCCGGTTTCGCCGTGCAACACGAAGTCGATGTCCACTTCGCCCTGCTCGGCACGAAAATGTCGGATGGTGTAAGTGCGCATTGCCGGGCGCTGGGCAACCGGCATCGAGCGGTAACGTGCATACCAGCCATCGCCATGAGCGAGCCTGGCAGGCGAACCGTCCATGGCCGGAAAGAACAGCTTCACGCGCTGGTCGGGTGCCCAGGTCGCCATTTCGGTAACCATCGGACCGGCCAGAGTGACGCGCATCAAATGAGGACTCAGCGCCTTTTTGTGCCGCAGGACTGCGTCGAATATTTTGTAAGGGGTGGCGGAGGCCATGGGGGGAACTCCTACTGGAAATCGACAGTGACTACGTCTAGAAACGAGTCAATGTGGATCCCCTTTAAGGCGTTCCGTCGAAAGCATCCTGAAAAAGGACTACTACTGGGCCACTGGATGGTCGACAACCAACAATTCGATGTTCTGTTTCTTCGCCCGGGTGAGCGACGCGCGCACTTCTGTCTGTTTGGCCTCGGCCTCGGCTTTCGAACTGAATGGCCCGAGCAGAATCCGGGTCTTTCCATTTTCCTTGACGATATTGGAAACAAAACTGTGCTCAATCAGCCAGCCGCTCAAATCGCTGACTGCCTGAGGTGTTTCGCCTCGAACTTCGAGATCCCATTGTGGCGCGGATACCACCGAAGGTGCAGCCGCAGCTGCCGATTGCGGCTTTTGTGCCTCAACACTCTTGCCCTCACCGCATCCCGCTAGCGCCAGTACCGCGATTACCAAGACCATTTTGCGCACAACGCTTCCCTCATAATGCTTAAAGCGGCGATTTTAGCATCCATGAATACTTCCCGAGTGCCGCAAAATGGGCTCAAAACAACGAGAATGATGGTTACGGCCTCTGTATAGTTACGCCTTGGGAATTAATGCAGCATCTGCGCGTCAGAAAGAGGCACCCAAACCGTGAGACTTCGCACTAATCTATACATACCACCGACCTCTGCACTGTCCGAATCAGGTGCCCTACAAAGCAATCAAGGAGAAGACCATGCTGATACTCACCCGCAAAGTCGGTGAAAGCATAAATATTGGTGATGACATTACGATCACCATTCTGGGCGTTAGCGGCCAGCAAGTCAGAATTGGCATCAATGCCCCGAAAGACGTTGCGGTTCATCGCGAAGAAATCTATCAGCGCATTCAGGCTGGCCTCACCGCTCCAGACAAACCGCAGACTCCCTGAATCCTGTTGCAGTCAGTAGCCAGCCCGTTCGTTACAGCGCAATGGCTGGCTAAAGATTCATGCTCGGCATTTTGCTGAGCACTCGCCTCCTCCCCCCATTCCCTGAAGCCGATGCTACCGGCTTCGGCCACGCCGTGGCTGTCAGATTATTCGCTTTAACCCCGACGAATCACGCCGTTATTAGCCGAAGGTCACACCGCGCGCCATGCCGGTGGCCGCAATCACCATCAACATCAACAACAGCGCTTCGATATGGCTGATGCGTGCAAACAGCCTGGCTCGGCCTTGGTCAATCGAAACACCCCTGCCCAAGGCGATCCGCCACTTGATCAAGGTGATCATGGGTGCCACTTCAAGCAGCAGAATGATCACGAACAGCGTCATCTTCAGATGGAACAACGGCTGATGAAGGTAATAGTCGGTGCCTTTTTCGTACCCACCGAAGGCCCTCATCAAACCTGTGATCAGCAAAATACCCGCACAGATGCCCCATACGTTATCGGCAACCAGCACGCTGCGAACCTGCGCCGTACCGACGGCCAGGCGGCTTAACGCCGTCCCTCGGGAGAGCACCGCCCAGAGGCCCAAGGCAACAGCCAAGAGGTGGATCGCCGCAAGAAACCAGTGAGACAGCATAGGGATGCTCCTGACAGGGATAAGGAAATGGGCTTGTCAGTAGTAGTCCAAAATCTGGAAATCTGCCTGCAGGCCATGACATGACTGGCGAACAGCCAGCTATCTCCCTATCATGCCGCCCACTGACCCTTGCGTAAGGAGTCAGAGGATAAACATTCAAAAGGGAATAGACGTGAAAGAGTTCGTAATTGGCGTAAACAACGTAGTTCTGTACGTCGCACTGGCCGTTATCTGGATCGCCGCAGTGGTCATGATCTTCGTTCAGGGCTTCTGGTCCGGGGCAGGCGTTTTCATTACCGGCACCCTGACGTGGTGCATCATCTCCGGCTTCTGGTTTGTACAGTCGGCGACTTATGAAGAACTGAAGAAGTTGAACGCCAGGTAAGATTGGTTTTAGTTGGTTGGACCTACCACGCAGGTCCGACATTGTTGAGATGAACCACATCAGTAGTGATTCATGCTCTTCATGCAACATTTGTAACGAGGGGGCAATCCCCTCGTTACAGTGCCTGGCGACTACTCCAGGCTTGTGGTTATCCAGTACGCGATTGACCGCTAACTCACCCATCATGATCACCTGTTACAGCACCAGTATCATCTTGCGCTGCGGGCCTTCCATTACCGCTCACCAAGGACGGAAGACATGAATCGATCAACTCCCACACTGGTTCTACTACCTGGAATGGACGGAACAGGTGAATTGTTCGCAGCCTTTGCATCCATCATGGAGCGCGAATTCGATACGCTAATCATCACCTATCCCCCCAATATTCCGCTGAGCTACACAGCGCTGGAGTCACTCGTCCGAGAGTCGCTGCCAACCGACCGCCCATTCGTGCTGCTGGGTGAATCCTTCTCGGGACCGATCGCTATTTCTCTGAGCGCCAGGCAACTCCCCCAGCAGGTGGGACTCGTGCTATGCAGCACATTCGCACGCAACCCAAGACCGATATTCAGTTACTTCAGTTTTTTGTTAGGCGCACTGCCGTTCAGCTTTGCACCTGTCGGATGGATCAGCAATGTATTGCTCGGCCAATTGTCCACGAGTGCCTTGCGCGCAGCTCTACGTCAGGTCATCACTCAAGTGAGCCCTTCGGTCATGCGTTCACGACTACGATCGGTTCTTGCCGTTGACGTATCCGCCAAGCTCGCCCAAGTCAGCGTACCGACTATTTACCTTCGCGCTACACATGATTCGGTGGTTCCCGGGGCAGCGTCTGCGCTGGTCTCTTCAATGAACCGTGATACACGAATCATTGAAATCGAAGCACCGCACTGCCTGCTTCAGGTTGCGCCTGAAGAGGCGGCCGGACACATCCGGGAGTTTTTGAAAACGCTGGAAGGCACTTGAGGTTTTCGATGCTAACGGCGATCAAACCCGCACACCTGCCCTGCCGCTGCACCGATGCCGAGATCCAGATGTGAAGAGCCCAGCGCGATGGCTCGGCTCTGGTTATTTTCTGTTTTCCATCATCTTGTCGGCGAGAGCTTTGGCCCTTTCAATCAACAGGTTCTGCCTGTCTTCATGAGTAGCCCCTCCTACGACCGGTGCCGTCAAATTGCTTTCCGCAATCAACGCAGCGCAGAAGTATTGATCCCAAACAGCTCTGTCCACAGATACCTGCTTGTTCATTTGGTCGGCGATCATATGCGGCTCCTTTTTTGATGAGGTAGCACCGCTATCTTACGCCTGAATCACTGGCACCCGTGCCGCTGAAGACAAGCGCATTCAGTCGTCTCTATCGTCACGATCACGACCATGATTGCGCTCATACCCCTGATCATTGTCACGACGATCATATCTGCGGTCATACCCTCGATCATCGTCATAACCTCGGTCGTATCCACGACGGTAATCATGACCTCGATCACGATCTCGACCGTACCTTTCTCCGTCGTCCCAGTGAGGCCCACAGCCTCCCAGCAGAAGAGAGCCTGAAATGGCCATGAACATTATTACTGCACGCTTCATTTGAACGTCCTGAATGCAAAGGTCAGCGATATGACCGTGAGGCCGCTCAATGATTCACAGGTCAGATACAGCAAGCCAAATCCAAAGCCTGAATTAACAACGTGCTGATCGGCAAGGAGGCACCAGTAAGCGCGGTTCGCTTCATCGCCCGGGAAAACGGCTTCAAGTTCACATCATGAAGCGCCTCAGCAACCAGGTGCGCCAGCGCCGACGACAGACATGGCTCGATATACCGGCCCACGGAATTGAAGAGGCAGGCCATGGCCAAGAGCAATGCGGAACGGTCAGCGAAGTCCGCGACAAAGAAGAAGAGCCGCGGCGAGGAAGAAATCAGGCTGCATTGCATGGCCGGAACCCGCCAAGCACTGGCTGAGCTGATGGCCTGGAGCGGCATAGAGGAACAGGGCGAGGCGATCACGCTGATGATTCACCATCTGCATGCGATGGGGCCTCAAAAGTGCCTGCCGATGCTGGATCCGCCGCGCCACGAAATCACGATTAGCGAAAATGTGTCGCGGAAGTTGGAGCTGGCCTATCGGCGGGAAGAGTTGCGAATAGGCCGAGATGATTAAAGCGCTCCTGAGTCGATCAGGCCGATGACCCGCTCTTTGATGTTCAGCCTGGCCATTTCTTCGGATATCCACGGGCCTTCAACGTTGTGAAGTACCTCGTCTGACCCTGGCTTCATGATCAGAAACTTTGAAATTCTGCCATTGGTTAAATATGGGACAGCATTGAATGTAAGGCCCTTGTGCTGGACCACCGCGACATCGTCTATCGAACTCATCTGCGACTCCTTGATCCGGCTCCATGCCGGGCCAAACACAAATACCCCACTTCAACGAATCACGCCAGCCGGCGAGGCAGGCGCCTGTCTGGAGATACCCCATGAGCACATTTGCAGTGTTTGGCATGACCCGCCCTGTCGCCTTCGCCGAAGCCAAGAAGCGCATCAAAGGGACCCGCAAGAATCTTCAGGCGCCAGGCGGCGTTGAGCAAATCCCACTGGCTGAATGGCTGGTCTTGGTCGAGAAGAAGACCGAGCAAATAATGGGGGGGGGTACGGTGCGCCAGCTCTCCCCGCTGTTTGATGCGCCTCAGTACGCCGAGCAGTTCATTGAGCTGGCCCGTAAGACGCTTCAATGCCGCGATATGCGGATCAGGTCAAAGGCAGTTCTGACCGACGCCAAGGGCAAGCCGATCATCAACCCTAAAACGAAGGCGCCAAAGGTCGGCTTTGCGGAATGGCCACCCAAACAGGAAAGCCAAGCAGCCTGACCCACCCTCACCCACTTGCGCTGAACGTCCTGGCAGGATTTCTGCCGCGCGGAGGGAATAAATCAACCCATTTGAACGTTTCACTGATCCCGCGGGTCAACACGTACCTACTGGCCAGGCGGATTTCTAACGCTGAATTGCACGTCATCCACGACGGGTACCTGTTCTTGGTCACTCAGGCGGAAATCATCGCCCTCATCATCATGTCGTTCTGTCCGGCATCGCGCACGTCGAAGAGTCGCTTTCTGAGTACGCTGACTCGAACGACCTTTGCGCTATCCAACCACCCGGCTCCAAGCCCGAGGGTCCCATCATGAAATACCAAGTCGTCGATCGCTCTATCAATGGCACCGCGAAGTTCGCCGTCGATACCGAGTGTGGAAAGAACGTGGATTCATTCTCGACCATCAAGGAGGCTCGGGACCATGCGGCATGGCTAGAATCCGAATATGAGCGGATCAGCGAGACTCTCTAGCCGCCGCCCGAAGGAATAAACACCTGGCTGAGAATCACCTATGACTCTTTTTCGCCAGGCTCAATCCGGACTATGCCGCAATGGCAGAGCGCCGGGCCGCTGCGGCCTGGCTCGACGGCGCGGCACAGATGGACGTTTTTCACGACTCTGCGCCAGCCGCCTGACCCACCCTAACCTATTGCGCTGAGTACTGTTCTCAAGCCGAAAGATCAGGCCCAAGAGTCAAATCGATGTCTAGCCTCGCCAATGCTTTACCGCGGGCTAACGCCTCATTGAAGCTGTTGTACTTGGCATTTTCACGGATTGCTTCAACCTGCCTTTCTTTTATCTCAACAGCGATTCTAAGTCCTGTTGGCACAGAATCGCTGTCGCTATCCCATTCGAAATCAATCTTCGCTTTAACGCCTCGATGTTCATAGACAACTGGGTACGGCCTATCCACTAACACCATTTCGCTCTCCTTGATCCGGCTCCATGCCGGGCCGAACACAAATACCCCACTTCAACGAATCACGCCAGCCGGCGAGGATCCCCTATGAATATTTACCGGCACACGTTCGCAGCCACCTGCCCAAACGACGGGGACTTGATCATTTATCGACTCGAAATACGCAGTCTCCGCATGATCTGGATCGAGCACATCAAGGCGGTCACCGTCGTTCGCTGGATCGGAATGCGGATTCTTCGGCAGCTGGAATGAACAGCCTTAAAATCTTGGTAAATCTGTGACCTCCCTATCCTGTCCACCACGCTCCGCGCGGACCGAACCACGGCCGTCAGGCAGGATCAGGCCACCAGAAACCTTGCCGCCATTTTCACCAATGAACGACAAATCGAATGAATCGCCTTGAGTAATTAAGCCCAGCAACTCCGGGATTGAAAATACTCTCTCTGAGCCAATAACCGCCCTGGTTAAACCGTTCGTTTCAAAACCTCTCAACGCTTGGATGTCACCACCCTCGCTGATCCGAACCGCATTTACGCAGTAAAGGGCCATCTCGCACCTCCATTGGCTGATCGCTCAACTGTAGCTGATCCCTCACCACCCTCCACCGCCCGGGCATGACCCGGCTAGGACGCCCCATGCCCACAGAAAACAAAATCCCGGTGATCTACGTGGCCGGGCCATACCGAGCTGCGACCCGCGAACTGATCGCCGAAAACATCGCGGTGGCCAGATCGGTGGCGGTCAGTACTGCTCGCCTTGGCTGGTTCCCTATCTGCCCGCATACGAACACCGCGCACTCCGACGATGACCTGCCTGATCAGGACCAGTTCTTCCTCGATGGCACCCTGGCGCTGATGGAGCGCTGCGATGCGGTGGTGCTGATCAATGGATGGCGATACAGCCAGGGAACACTGGGCGAGATTCCGCAACGCTCACTGGCGAGCGTGCCCCGACCTTTACCTATCTTCTTGAACGATTCGAAAAGGAGTGGCTGACCGGGCGCGGCTACGCAGACAGAACACTCAAAGAGATCAGATTCAAACTTGCTCGGTACAAGGAGGACTTGGGCAGCAGGATGGTGGGTCAGCTTGATGTGCTCACAATCGCCGAGTATCTGGACGGTTTCGAGAACAACGCCTACACCAAGCATCGAGGGCTGCTGGTCCAAGTGTTCGCGTTCGCGGTGGCCAAGGGCCTGTGCGATCGCAACTCCGCCGAACTGACCCTGGTCAAGAAGGAAGCCGAGAAGAAGCGCCAGCGACACACGGTCGAAGGGCTTAACAAGATTTTGGAATACGTGGGGACGCCGATCTGGCTCAAGCGAGCCATACGTTTGGGTCTGCTGAGTCTTCAGCGGCGGGAAGATATCGTGATGTGGCCGAAAACGGCTGTGGACCTCGAGCAGAACACCATAAAGGTTTCGCCCGGGAAGACGCAGAACTACGGAAAGCCGGTGCACTTGGAGATTGTCATGGGCCAGGCGCTGCGGGAGGTGGTCATGGAGTGCGTGCGCTCGCCGGTCGTCTGTCCGTACCTGATCCACTACTCACCAAAAGCGCGTAAGCGTGCACAGCTTGACGCGAAGCTACACTGGAATGCAGTTACGCCAGACTACCTGACTAAGTCCTTCGCCCAAGCGCGAGACGATTCGAAGGCTTACGAAGAGTTGCCCGCAGGTGAGCGCCCCACCTTTCACGAGATCCGCGCACTCGGCGCCTGGCTATACGAGCAGCAAGGTTTTGCACAGGAGTACATACAGGGGCTGATAGGTCATGCCGACGTGAAGATGACTGAGCATTACCAGGCGGGCCACGGCGATAATGCAGTGGTTTACATGAAGGTGAAAGCCGATTTGACGCTTTGACGGTGGTTCGTTTTTCCAAATCGTTTCCAACGTTTTTCCAAACGGCACTGTCTAGTCCTGAAATAGGTTTACACCTGTTTCACCCTAACGCCCGATGCACCGCATCGGGCGTTTTGTATTTCAAAGACAGGTGCGGTCGCTCGCCGTTATAGATCGATATCGATTCACTCACCATCTTCTTCGCTTGCAGCAAATCCTGCGGCCTCTGGAGCATAAGCTCTGTCTTTAATATCCCGTTGACCCGCTCTGCCAAGGCATTTTGGTAGCAGTCATAGCCATCCGTCATTGAACATCGAATGCCGTATTTCGCGTGCAACGCTTGGTACACGTCATTGAACATCGAATGCCGTATTTCGCGTGCAACGCTTGGTACATCCCCGAGCAATATTGGATACCTCTATCTGAGTGATGCACCAACGGCTGCTCTGTCCGACGGTGCTTTACCGCCCGGCGCAGCGCGTGTGCTACCGACTCGGTGTGAAGGCTTTCATGGACGTGATAGCCCACGATCTTGCGCGAAAAAGCATCCGTTACAAGGCTCAGATAGGCCACACCTTCCTGAGTTGGCAAATAGGTGATGTCAGCCACCCAGACTTGTTCCGGGCCGCTTGGTACAACCTGATCAGGACCTGGCTTGAGCAGGTTCGGGTGGCGGTGAAAGCGATGATGACTATTGGTCGTCTTGTGATAAGACCGCTTGCGAGCTACCAATAAACGTCTTTCCCGCAGAATCGAAAACAGCCGATCTCGACCCACTTGCAGTTCAAGTTGAGGCTGGCAATGCAGCAAGTAATGCAGCTTTCGGGTGCCCAAACGCGGCTGCCGCTGACGTTTTTGCTGAACGAAATCGGCAACCTTCTGATCCAGCCCCAGACGAGCAGCGTAGGCGCGATTGCGTTTGTAGTAAGCCTGTCGGCTTATCCCCATGAACTGGCAAGCCCTGCTGATGCTCAGGTTTTTGATTCGTTTTTGCGCGAGGACTTGCCGGGACGCTTTTTTACGACAGAGAGACCGTAGTCATTCTTCAAGACATCCACGACCGCCTCGAAAAACTGCGCTTTCTGATTGGACAGAGCTAACTGCTCTTCTAGCTCTTTGATGCGTTGCTCTGGCGTTAATGGTCGGTTTTTGTCGGGCATAGACCCCATCCTCGGCGAGCCAATGTATGTGCCTGGGCTCCAATCCTGCCGACCGTGCTTGCGTAACCACGTCAGAACGGTCGTTTTGCCTTGAATCCCGTAGCGCTCCTGAGCCTCTTTATAACTCAGCTCGCCTTTTTCGACCTGATCGACGACCGACAATTTAAAGGTCAGCGTGTAGTCTCGCTGACTACGCCTTTTTGCTGATTCCATTACGCCCTCCTGAAAAACAGATCAGAAGGTGTAAACCTTATTCAGGACGGGACACAGACAACAAAAAAGGGCCCACCTTTCGGTGAGCCCTTCTAGACCGCCCAGCAGAGCGGATTTTGTTTGGTAGGCGCGATTGGACTCGAACCAACGACCCCCACCATGTCAAGGTGGTGCTCTAACCAACTGAGCTACGTGCCTGCTGTGAGGCGGCATTCTACGGAATTCCGGAGGGGTGTCAACACCTTTTTTCGAGCTAACCCTATGAATATGCAAAATATTTAATTTTGCGGCTGCAAAGAAGATTTTGCGGTGGCTGGCGGTCGATTTTTATCTCGGGTAGGATCGATGCACTCGTAAAATATATTAAACAGAGGCTGCAGGATGGCGAACACTCCCTACCCGGAATCCTATTACGCCGCATCGGCCAATGCGGTTCCGCCGCGCCCGGCCTTGCAGGATGACGTGGAGACTGATGTCTGTGTGATCGGTGCCGGTTACACCGGTCTGTCCTCTGCCCTGTTTCTGCTGGAAAACGGTTTCCGGGTCACGGTGCTTGAAGCGGCGAAGGTAGGTTTTGGTGCGTCGGGGCGTAACGGTGGCCAGATCGTTAACAGTTATAGCCGCGACATCGATGTGATCGAGCGCAGTGTCGGTCCCAAGCAGGCTCAGTTGCTGGGGCAGATGGCGTTCGAAGGTGGGCGGATCATTCGTGAGCGGGTCGCCAAATATAATATCCAGTGCGACTTGAAGGACGGTGGCGTATTCGCCGCCATTACCGCCAAGCAGATGGGTCATCTGGAATCCCAGAAGCGTCTGTGGGAGCGGTTCGGTCACACGCAGCTTGAACTGATGGATCAGCGTCGCATCCGTGAAGTGGTCGCTTGCGATCAGTACATCGGCGGCATGCTCGACATGAGCGGCGGGCACATTCATCCGCTGAACCTGGTGTTAGGCGAAGCGGCAGCTGTGGAGTCGTTGGGCGGAACTATTTATGAGCAATCGCCCGCGGTGCGCATCGAGCGCGGCGCGAGTCCGGTGGTGCATACGCCTCAGGGCAAAGTCAGGGCCAAGTTCATCATCGTTGCGGGCAATGCGTATCTTGGCAATCTGGTGCCTGAACTGGCCGCCAAATCGATGCCCTGCGGGACTCAGGTGATCACCACGGAACCTCTAGGCGACGCATTGGCCAAGAGCCTGTTGCCGCAGGATTATTGCGTCGAGGACTGCAACTACCTGCTCGACTACTACCGTTTGACCGGCGACAAGCGCCTGGTCTTCGGCGGTGGCGTGGTGTATGGCGCGCGGGATCCGGCGAACATCGAGGCGATTATTCGGCCGAAGATGCTCAAGGCCTTCCCGCAGCTCAAGGACGTGAAGATCGATTACGCCTGGACCGGCAATTTCCTGCTGACCTTGTCGCGTCTTCCTCAGGTCGGACGCCTGGGCGACAACATCTACTATTCCCAGGGCTGCAGCGGCCATGGCGTGACCTATACGCACCTGGCGGGCAAGGTGCTGGCCGAAGCGTTGCGTGGCCAGGCCGAGCGTTTCGACGCGTTTGCCGACCTGCCCCACTACCCGTTCCCCGGCGGACAACTGCTGCGTACACCGTTCGCTGCGTTGGGCGCCTGGTATTACGGATTGCGAGACAAATTCGGCTTCTGACCGAAAGATGCAAAAAAAGGGGCAACTGCACAGTTGCCCCTTTTCATTTCAGCTCGGGAAGTCAGCCCCTTCGCTGATGAGCCTCTGCAAGAATCCGTCCCTGCGCTGCTGGTCCATTTCCTCTTTGACCAAGAGCTCGGGAAGCAGCTCGGCCGCACGCTGGGCATCGAGGATAAAGACACCGTCATCATCACCAATGGCCAGGCTCCCCGGCTGCACCTGAACCTCGCCCACATTGATCGACTGATTGACTTCCCCGCGGGCACCAATGCCACGAGTCGTGTACGCACTGACGTCCCGGCAAAAGATCGGCAACCCATGGCGACGTAATGCGCTGACATCCGTGACCGCACCCGACACCACCACCCCGGCCAACCCTTTGATCAGACCGGCCAGGGTGCGCAGTTCGCCCCAACAACCACACTCCTCGTCGTCCACACATTCGATCACCAGCACGTCGCCCGGCTCACTCAGCAACAGCGCTTCACGCAAAATGCTGCCATCCGGCGGGAAGACTTTAACGGTGACGACATTGCCGATCATGCGGATGTTGTTGAACAGCGGCTTGATCCCCCGCAGGAATCCCCGATCGGAAAAATGGCCGATGGTTGACGAAGGGATCGACCGGTAGGCGTTGAGTAACTCCGGGGTGACGAGCTGCTGGCGTGGGTTGATTTGATCACTCATCGGCATTTCCCCGGACGCAGCAGTGGACAGGTCGAACAATATTCAGCGGGCTCAGTAGCCAGGTAGTAGAAGCAGCACGTTCGCCGAAAGCGAATGCTGCGCTGCCCCTCGTCGACCAGTGTCGGCGGTCGGCGAAAATGGCTCAGCGGGTTGTAATCGAGGCCGAACAGCGCAGGTTCTGCCTGAGTCAGCAACCACCTGAAGTCCGCTTCATAGCGCTCGCGCACCGACGGCTCATCGATTTTTGCCATGCGTTTTTCATACAACGAGTACACGCGTACGGCGGTGTTTTCCCACAAGATGCGCCGTGAAACGCCACTCACACGGTTGAAGGTTTGCCACAGCGGCTTCAACAGCCCGGCAAACAGTGACTGCACCAGGGTTTCCCGCCAGGCCTCGCGCTCACCTGCCCCGTACGTCAGCGGCAGGGAATGAGCCAGCGGCATCGAAGACGTCCACAGCCCGTCATCATGGCCGTACTCGATCACCGTGTTGTCCAGCGACAGCAGCAGCCCTTTGTCGTACACCGACATGGCGTACAAACAGGCGCCGGTGGCCAGGAACGACAGGCGCTTGCCCAGCAGCGAGGCGGTGATCGCCCGCGACGGTGAGCCAATGACCGGGCTCAATGCATCCAGCAAACGCTCGCACACATCTTCCTGCAACAGGTCACGCGCCATCAGAGAGCGTAATGGGTCGCGCTCGGCGCAGTCCTTCAACCGCAACCCACCGCCCAACACGTTCCACTCTTGTGCGGTGAAGTGGTGAGCCAGACTCATTGCGGCAATTCCCGACCAAACGGGATGCACATCGGCGTACCAAAGAACGGATCAGGAATAATCCGGCAGTTGAGGTCGAACACGGTTTTGACCAGCGCCTGTGTCAAGACGTCCTCAGGCCGGCCCTGGGCAAATGCCGTACGGTCATGCACCGCGACCATATGATCGGCATAACGGCAGGCCAGGTTGAGATCGTGAAGCACCATGATGATGGTTTTGTTCTCGAGCCGGTTGAGGTCGCGCAGCAGGTCCAGCACTTCAATCTGGTGAGCCAGGTCGAGGAAGGTCGTCGGCTCGTCCAGCAGCACAATGCCGGTGTCTTGGGCCAGGGTCATGGCGATCCACGCACGCTGACGCTGCCCACCGGACAAGGCGTCCACCGGCCGATCCGCCAGCGCCTGCAGACTGGTCTGCGTCAGCGCGCGATTGACCATGGTTTCATCCTCGGCCGACCACTGTTGCATCCAGCTCTGATAAGGGTATCGGCCCAGGGCCACGAGCTGGCGAACGGTAATGCCCTCCGGCGCCGTCGGTGTCTGGGGCAGGATGGCCAACTCACGCGCCACCGCCGCCGTGGATTTTTGCTGGATATCCACGCCGTTGAGAATCACCGAGCCCTGCTGCGGTTTCAGCAACCGGGCAAAGGATTTGAGCAAGGTACTTTTACCGCAGCCGTTACTGCCAATCAGCACCGAGATCTTGCCCTTGGGCAGTTGCATGTCCAGCGCGTCAATAATCACCTGGCGCTGATAACTCAGGGTCAGGCCGCGACTTGCAATCGACGTCATACGTTGAATTCCTTAATGACGCTGTTTAATCAGTAAATAGAGAAAAAAGGGTGTGCCCAGCACCGCGACAAAGATCCCGGCCGGTAGATCCAGGGGCAAAAACAGCGTGCGCCCGACCAGGTCCGCCAGCATCACCAGATTTGCGCCAATCAGGGCTGCCATCACGGCCTGCCCAGCGAAACCAGGGGCCACCAGGCGTTTGGCAATGTGCGGCGCAATCAGCCCGACAAACGCGATCGCCCCACCCCAGGCAATGGCCGCACCGGCCAACGCCACACTCACCAGCAACAAACCGGCCCGCAGCCATTGCACGCGCACGCCGATGCCCTGGGCCAGGTTGTCATCCAACTGTTGCACCATCACCTGACGGGCCAGCAGCACCAGCAGCGGACAAATGCCCAACAACCAGCTCGCAAGTGCCAGCGGTTCGGGCCAACTGGCGCCGTACACGCTGCCAGTCAGCCAAACATAGGCAGACAAGGTGGTGGTCAGCGGACTGAACACCAGAATGAAGGTGGTCGCGGCCGTCAACATCGCCGAGACGCCCACGCCGATCAGCACCAGTCGCAGCGGTGAGGCCCCCTGTTTCCAGGCCAGCAGATAAATGGCCAGTGTCGCCAAAGCCGCACCGAGCATCGCGGCCAGGGGCAGAAACTGTTGGCCCAGCGTCGCGGACAAGAACGACAGATAAAGTACAGCGGCGGCGCTGGCACCGCTGGTGATGCCCAGCAGGTCGGGCGAAGCCAGCGGGTTGCGGATGATGCTTTGCAGGATCAGCCCCGACACCGACAACGCAGCCCCCACCAGCGCCGCCAGCACAATGCGTGGAAAACGCAGTTGCTCGACGATCAACGTCAGGCTGGCGTCCTGACTGGAAAACAGGATTCGCATCACCTCGAGGGGCGAGAGGATGACTTTCCCCAGCGATAACGAGCCGAGCATCACCAGCACCGTCAGCACCAGCGCCGCCGCCAACCGCCACCACGTGGAGAGGTTGACCCGCCGGGAATACCCGCCCCGGCGCCACGTCACCACCCTATCCATAACGACCTCCACGTCGGGCCAACATGATGAAAAACGGTGCGCCGAACAGCGCCGTCATGACCCCCACCGGTACTTCCTGCGGCAGGATCACAACCCGCGACAGCGTATCCGCCAACAGCAGCAGAATGGCGCCGAGCAGCGCACAACCGGGCAGCAACCAGCGATGGTCGATGGACAACCCCTTGCGCACCATGTGCGGCACCAGAAGACCGATGAAACCAATGCTGCCGGCCAACGCCACCGCGCTGCCCGCGAGACAGATCACCAGCACGCTCATCAGCAGCCGGATCAGGCCGGTTCTCTGCCCCAGACCTGTGGCAATTTCTTCCCCGGCGTTCAGCACGTTGACCTGCCCGGCCAGCAACAGCGCCCCTGACAACCCGAGCACTCCACACAGCAACAATGGCGCAGCGGTCGACAGGCTGCGTTCCGTCAGTGAACCGGCCATCCAGAACAGCACCGTGTCCAGGCCATCCTGGTTCACCACCAGCAGCGCCTGGCTGAAGGCAGAGAACAACGCGGCGATCGCCGCGCCCGCCAGCACGATGCGCAGCGGACTGAGACTGCCTTGCCCCATGTTGCCGATCAGCCACACCAGACATCCCGCCACGCCAGCGCCAATGAACGCAGACCATAGCCAGGCATCCGGGGATGACAGCGAGAAAATCGAGGAAAACAGGATGATAAAAAAGGTCGCACCGGCATTGATCCCGAACAACCCGGGTGATGCCAATGGATTGCGCGTCAGTGCCTGCATCAGGGCGCCCGCGACCGCCAGACTGGCGCCTACGGAAATCGCCATCAGGGTGCGCGACAGGCGCGTGGTGGTTACCAGTACATGACTGATACTCAGCGGGTCGGGATCGACAAATGCCGCGGCAATCTGCGGCAGTGGAATCCAGGTAGCACCGACCGCCAGGCTCAACACGCAGCACAGCAGCAACACGACACCCGCGCTGCACAGTTTTACTCCCGGGCTCATGAGGCCACCTGCGCGGCGGCCACGCGGGCCACGTCGTCGAGCATCAGGTTGGCCCCCAACATACCGCCCGACAGGCTCCACGCGACGCCATCGACCTGCCACACCTGCCCTTGCTGCGGGGCACGCATCTGCTTCCACAGCGGGTGCTGCACCAGGCTCTCGTAGTTATGCTGCACTGCCGCGTTCTGCGCGCGCAGGAAGACAAAAAAGATGTCGGCATTCACCACCGCAAGGCTTTCCTTGCTGGTGAGTTTGATCGATACCCCGCTCGCCTCCCGGCTGGCGTCACTCCAGTTGAATCCCAGTTCGGTGAGCACCGAGCCCGGAAAACTCGCCGGCAAGTAACTGCGGATGTGGTCTTCGCGGATGTCCAGAATCGACACCGTGGGTGGCCAGCGTCCGGCAAATGTCTGCTGCAGTTGCTCGCACAGTTGTGCCACGCGTTGCTGCCATCGGTTCAGAATCTCGTCGGCCCTTTGTTGCTGGTGTAAGGCGGCGCCCATCAGTGCCAGGGTTTTCTTGAATTCAAACACTTCCTCCAGCATCAGCACCGGGGCGATCTGCTTGAGTAACGGTGCAATGCGTTCATGGCGAAAGCGCGAGGCAACGATCAAGTCCGGTTTCAGCAGTGCGATGTCTTCAAGGCTGGGCTGGGTTTCCAGCCCGACATGGGGCACAGCGCCCAGTGCCGCACGCAAATACCGATAGGTCGGTTTTTCGCTCCAGGAATCAACCACGCCACACGGGGTCACGCCCAACACCACGGCGCAGTCGGTGGCGCCCTGAAACAGGGTGACCACCCGCAACGGCGCGGCGCCGGTTTCGGCCCACGCCGGCGCGGAAAACCTGAGAGCGAGCGCCCCCAGGGACAGGCGCAACAGCGTGCGCCTGGAGGGATCTCGTCGCAGTTCAGGCATTACGATCGAGCCTGTGAAACGGGTTGACCACCTGGCCTTTGCCAAACGGCATGCTGCCAGGGCCGCCCGCGCGTTCGATCATCGGGGTGAGCAGCAATTTCTGCGGCCAATGTGGCGCTTCGAACATCTGGTGCTTGATCATGATCCGCGCCTCGGCGTCAAACTCGATGGTGTCGATCAACTCGTTGAGCACTTCGCCCATCGCCGTCCACAACTGGGTCGCCGGCAATGCGTAGACCTCAGCCAGCGTATCGATGATGGCGCGGAGGTTGACCTGAATACCCAGGGTCTGCAACCAGAACAGCAGGTCTTCAGGGCGATCGTGGTACAGCGTGTTGGCGTGCCCCTTCTTCAGCCGGTAAGCCGGGTCGGCCAGGCCGTTGCGTTCCAGCCACGGCACGAAGATGCGCAACGAATCGTGATCGCGCAACAGCAAGCCCTGGGCGTAACCGGCCTTCCACACCAGCACCGCGTTCTGCCCGTGAATTTCACCGAGCATGCCGATGCGGAACATCCGCAGGTTGATATCGAAGAAGCTGTGGCACAACTCGCGGAACAGCGTCATAACCGACGCGGCATTGGCTGGCAGTTGGCGGTAGCTCATCCAGTCATCGAAGAAGTGCTGGTTGCTGCCCGGCAGCGGTGTGCCCAATGCCGCCATGGGCACCAGTCGGCAGTCCGGGTCTTCGAGCACCGCGGGTGGATAGCCGCGAACCATGGCCGACAGGTGACGCGGCGCTTCGTCGAACAGCGTGGCGTCTGGCGGCATGAACGCCCACCATTTGGTTTCGTCGCACAAGTGCAGCGACTGCTGCAGCGTTTGATCTTTACTCAGTGCCTGGCGCAGCAGCGCCTCGCTCAAGCCGCCGTTGATCATTTTTACTGCGGGCAGATAACGCGAAGCGCCCAGCGAATAAATCGCCATCGGCAACTTGAGGTAATCGGCACTGTTGAAGCACGGGGTCATCGAGCGCAACGACGAGGTGGCGAAGAAATCACCGTCGGTGAAGTCCAGTCGATGGCAATCCCCCTTGGCGAACGCGTCGTCGAGTTGCGCTTCCAGCACGTGTTCGAACTGCCACGGGTGCACCGGCAGCGCAATGTGGCTCTGGGCAATGCCCCGCTGCTGCAGCTCTTGATGCAAGTTGGCCTGCAACAGTGGCGGCAACAGGTATTGAGCGGGATAACTCTGCGCCAGGTCCGTCACACCGTCGCCGCATTGCAGCAACGTGCGGTCGACCGCGACCCAATTGAGCGCCACCGGACGGGCAAATTCCGCCTGATACTGCTGATATTCGGTTTCGCTCAAACCCTGCTTGGCCTTGGCCAGCGGATGGTAGGGACGATCACGCAACGAGGCCCACTGTTCCATCGTCAGGAAAAAGTCCGCGTTGCTCTTTTCCAGCAAGCGTTCGCTGTCGACCCGATGGGCCAGGGACAACTCGGTTTGCCGAACGCTGGTGCGCAGCACGTCGAGGAACAGCGCAAAGCCCTTTTCATTGTCCTGGTAGCGATCAGTCATTCCGGCCAACACCTGGGTCATGAAGGCTTCGGGGGACAGCTCCGTCAGTTGCTCATTCTGCCGAGCCCAAACCGGCGTACCCGGTACTTTTTCCCATTGCTGAGTGATACCGGGACGCAGGGCCACAAAAATCGAACCCTGTGGCTCGTTGTGCCATTCCCAAATGCGCTGTTCGGCTCTCAATCCGGTAAACGGCTGGTCGGCTGCGGGCGCCACCAGGTTCAGCGGCTCGGTACCGAAAAAATGTTCGGCCAGCAAACAATCGACCAAATCCTGCATCACCCTGTCGGCGGCCATTGCGGTGAAGTTCATCCGATTATTTTCCTTCTGCTGAAGTGGCGGCCAATTTGGCCTGGAGGGCACGAAAAGCGATGCCACGCTCGTCACCCAAAACAAAACTTTTTACGCCGCGAGCCAACCATCGTTCGTGGTCGCCCGGCTGACGTGGAATCGCGCAATACGGCACGCCCGCGGCACTCGCCGCTTGCCAGCTGGAGAGCAGCGCTTGCTGCACCTCGGGCCGGTCGATCTGCCAGGGCATGCCCATCGATTGAGACAAGTCGGCGGCCCCTTCGAGGATCATGTCGAGGCCGGGCACGGCGGCAATTTCTGCCGCCCGACGCACCCCTTCGGCACTTTCGATCATCGCCACGACCATGATTTGCTCGTTGGCAAGCGCGACGTACTCCGCCAGGCTGTGTTTGCCAAAGGCACCGGGGCGACCGGCATTCAGGCTGCGGGTGCCCTGCGGGTGGTATTTGCAAGCTCGAATGCTTTCGGCCAAGGGCTCGGAGCCTTCGATCATCGGCAAGACAATGCCCTGGGCGCCGCCATCGAGCAGGCGCAGCAGGGTTTTCGGGTTGAGGTCGGCCACCCGCACCAGCGGGGTCATCGCGTAACTCTCGGCGGTGCGGATCATGTTCTCCACGGTCTCGGGATTGATCAGCACGTGTTCCATATCGATGATCACAAAATCGAAACCCGCCTCCGCAATCAGTTCGATGGCCGCAGGCGACGGAATCGAGCTGATCAGGCCGTAGACCGGCTCACCTGTTCTGAGCTTCTGCTTGAGCAGATTGGTCCTCAGCATGATTGCGGCCGGAACGCGTGCAGCGGATTCGGCACCGATTTGAAACGACGTTCACCGTCGCCCAGCAGGCGGCGCTTGGTCAGCTCTTCCACTTCATAGAACGGCGCGAAGACATCAAACGCTGCATAACGCGGACGGTGTTGCGGATGTTCGGCCTGGTAAGCAGTGATGACCTCGGCAGTCATCTGCCAGAACAAGGCTTCTTCCAGTTGGTAGTGCTGATGCAGGAAGATCGCCATCTCGGCCAGGGCGATGAAAAAGAATGAGTCACAGGAAAAATCCCGGACCGCATCCAGGTCGTCGGTGAGGATGAACGAGTTGCGGTTGAGCTTGGCGTGGCTGGCGGGCAGCGGCACCAGAGTCGGGCACAGATCGGGGCGCCCCAGGTGTTGCGGTGAATAGCGCACGCCGTCATGGAAGTCTTTCAGGGCAATACGTTGCGGCCAGCCCTGCTTCACGATCAGGACGATGTTCTGCCCATGAGATTCCATGCCGATGCCTTCGGCGTACAGCATGTGAATGATCGGCGACACTGCCACCTGCAACAGTTGACGGGTCCAGGCGTGCAGGCCGTATTGAGCGATCCACGCATCGATGAACGGGGTTTGTGTACCGCTGCCGTAGCGGTTGTCCACGGAACTCAAGCCATTGAACGGCACCGCTTGCTCGTCGTCTTGCAGGTACTGGTGAATGCTCTCGCGCCACAGGGTGCCCATCGTGCCGTAGGCTTGGGACATTCGCGTGGCGGGCAGGTGATCGTAGTCAAAGCTGACGCCGACCACTTCGCCGAGAATCACAAAACCTAGATCACGGGCGGTGCTGTCGCTGCCGATCAACTGCTGCAACCAGTCGGTGATGATCGGGCCGTTCATCACCGTGTGCCGGGCCAGAATTCGCGTGCTGGAAGTATTGGTCATGCTCAGCGCGAGCTTGACGTAAGGCCGCCGTTTTTCAGTGACGTTGGCCAGGGTGCGGATCGATTGCTGCGCCTGATAACGGTCATCCGTGGTGCCCAGATGGATCACTTCACCGCTGACCAGCTCCGGGTAGAACACCGGAACGATGATGTTTTCCCACTGCCACGGGTGCACCGGCATCAGCCAGTAATCGCCCACCGCCTTGCCTTGGTCGGTGAGGCTCTCAGCCAGTTGCTGCCAGCGTTGAAGTCCGAATTCCTGCTGGATAAATCCGTCGTAATCCAGGTGCTGCGAGATGTTCATCGCCCCGCAGGTTTTCGCCACTGCCAGCCAGACGATGGCGATGGGCGCGGCAAATTCAGGCCCGTAACGGGCGTTGTCCTTGAGCGAGAAACCGATGCGCGATTTGTAGCAAGGGTGATAGCTGTGGGCATCCATGAAGTGCTGTTCCAGCGCATCGACATCCAGTTGATGGCTTGGCTTGGCTGCTTGATAACCCTGACTGCGCGATTGCAGATCCTTGAGCAGGGTCTGCTCCAGTTCATGGGTGAAGCGTGGCAGGTGCGGGCTGTCCTGAAGTTCGCTCAGCAGCTCCGCCAATGCTTGATGAAGATGCGGCCGACTGCGTGCGCCCAACGCATCTACGCGCTCGAGACTGGCGTAGTCGAGGCGGATCAGCTCGAAGCTTTCGCTGAGCAATCCGCTGCAGTGGTACTCCACCGGTTGTTGCTGCGCATCGACGCCGCTGACGACAAAACGGTACTGGCCGCCATCGAGGGGCGAATGGCGATACGGCAGGACGTTTTCATACAGCAGCGTTTGCAGCAGCTGGCCCACCACGCGCTGTTCCACTTGCTGATAGTGGCGGGGATCGGCCGTCGCCAGCCAGACGCCTGGCGCTGAATCCGCAGCCTGAGGTGTTGCCTGTGAAGAAGTCGCCATAGTCATAACCTTGTCCGTGAAAGAATTAACGGTGTTCGAGGGCCGAGGGCAGTGCCTCGGCCGGCTCGTCGGATGCGTGAACGGGAAAACGCCAGGCACAGGGCAATGCCAGCAGGATGAGGATGCCAGTGGCCATGAAGACCTCGCTGATCGCCCCCGAGCTGGCCATCGAAACCACCCCGCCCCCGGCCTCGGCAGTGAGGCGGAATTCCAGCCAAAGCGAGGCAATCACGATGGCCAGTGACGAGACGAGACGACGGGAAATGTTGTTCATCGCCGCGCCTTGGGTGACCATCGGTTCAGGCAGCGCATCAAGCCCGGCGGTGGTGATGGGGATGTAGGACAGGCCCAGCCCGGCGCCGCGGACCATCATCAGAAAAAACACCACACCGATTGAAGCGCCAGCCCCCAGCACGCCCAATCCCAACGTGGCGCCCCCGGTCAGCAGCAGCCCCCAGAGCACTACGCCACGCGGGCCGTGCCGGTCCAGCCACTTGCCGCCGAGATGCCCGAACAGGCTGGCGAACATCGCCGTGCACAGCAGCGACAGGCCGGTCCAGATAGCGCTGTAGCCCATCACCACTTGCACCAGCAGCGGCAGCAGGACCAGGCATTCGAACATGCCGACCGACTGCACCACGGCGATGATCACGCTCAAGCGATAACCGCGCAGGGCAAAGATGCGCAGGTTTAGCAGCGGCGAAGTCCGGTTCAGTTCCAGTCGTACAAACGCGACCAGACACAGAATGGCCGCCAGCAGCATGCCAAGGTTGAAGGGATCAGTGAGGGCTTCGGCATGGCGCAGACGGCCAACGGCGATCATCAGCAGGCCGATGCCCGTCGCGATCAGCAAGTAACCCGCCAGGTCGAAAGGTTTGCGTTCCGATACTTCGGAAGCCGGCAGCACGCCGACGCCAAGGATCAGCGCCAGCAGGCCAATCGGCACATTCATCAGGAACAGCGAGCGCCAACTGAACCACTCCAGCATCAGGCTGCCGCATAACGGCCCCAATGCCGGCGCCAGCATGACCGCCGCACCCCACAGGCCGGTGACCCTGCCCCGCTCGCCCTTGGCGTACACCGAAAAAATGATCGCCAGCGATAGCGGAATCATCAGCCCGCTGGCGATGCCTTGCACCACGCGTGCGGTAATCACCAGCGCGATGGAATTGGCCAACGCCCCCAGCAGCGAACCGCAAACAAACAACGCCACGCCCCACAAATACAGGGATTTGCGCCCCACCCGCTGGCTGAGAAAACTGGTGAGGGGCATGGTCATGCCCATGCTCACCATGAACGCCGCCACAATCCAGGTGGCCAACAGCGGACCGATATCAAAGGCCTCCATGAACGCCGGCAACGCCGGATTCAGCGAGCTGTTGTTCAGGCTGACCGTCAGCGTGCCCAACAGCACATTGACCACCACCAACCAGCGCGGCACGGCAAACGTCAATCCCACGGTGCGACTCCGGCTTCTTGCACAAACACCTGCGGCGGTCGCGGATGACAGAGAAAATCAGCGTGGGAGATGTTGTAGCCATAGGCACCCGCCAGCGGCAGCACCAGCATGTCGCCGATCTCCACACCGGTGAGCGGGCAATCGCGGCTCAGCACATCCTTGGGCGTACAGAGCTGCCCAACGACGGTCCAATCCTGTTGTGGCGCCGTTGACGTTATGCGATGCCGGGGCAGCTGAATGATCGGGTGATCATGTCCCTGGGCAACCGGCAAACGGAACTGATGAGTGCCACCCCGACAGACCAGGAAGTGCTTGCCGTGACTGGTTTTCCTGTCCAGCACTTCAATGGCGTAGTAGCCGCAGAAGGCGCTGATGAAACGACCGGGTTCAAAGCGCACGATAGGCGCATCGGCACACGCTGCAAGGCTCTGCCCCAAATGCGTACACAAGCGCTGCCAGTCGAATTGCTGCGGCCCGAGGTAATTGACCCCGATGCCACCGCCCACATTGAGGTGAGTGATCGCCGCGGGATCGGCCGACAACGCCTTCCATTGCGGCCAGCGCTGCAGGTACAGATCGAGCAATTGTTCATGGCGTTCCACCAGCGACTGATGGGACATCGCATGCACATGGAAACCCTTGAGCCGCAAGTGGCTGGCGTTGTCAACCCAGCTGACCGCCTGAGCCAGTTCCGACTCATCGATCCCGAACGGTGTGGCCGTGCCGGCCATCGCCAGTTTGCTGGAGAGCGGCGACGGCAGTTCGGGGTTGATCCGCAGCAATACGTCTTGTACGCGCCCCGCTTCCAGTGCCAGCCGTTGCAGACGGACGATTTCATTCAGGCTTTCGATGTGAATCGCTTCGACCTGGTGTTGCAGCGCCGAACGCAGATCGGAGTCCAGTTTGCCAGGGCCGGAGAAGATGAACGGCTGGCGCGTCGGGCAGGCCTGGAGGCGATCGATCTCGCCGCCGGAGGAAATCTCGAAGCCGTGCACCAACGGCGCGACGGCGGCCAGGATTTGCGGTTCGCTGTTGGCCTTGATCGCGTAGTAAAGCTCTACGCCTTCTGGCAGCGCCGCCATCACCTGCGTCACATGCTGTTTCAGCGCGTCCAGGTCATAGATGAACAGCGCCAGCGGATCTTCGTGTTGCGCGCGGGCTTCGTCGATAGCGGCCAATACCGCTGCGGGCAGCTTATCCATGCTTGGCCTCCTTGCCCCACGGGGAGACCAGACTGACGTAGCTGGCCTGGCGATCAGCCTTGGCGGCCAGGCGGACTTTAAGGTTGGTTTTGCAGGCAATCGGCTGACCGGCGATCAGTGCGTCCAACTCCGGCGCAGCGCGGGTCAATTCGGCGCGGATGCTGATCAATTGCTGCTCCACCCGTTGCCACATCAGTGGCGCCAGGTGCGGACGCTCCCAACTCAGGGCCAACACAGCCTCGGACAAGTTGTTGACGAACAGGCAATAGACGATGCGATTCCAGCCTTGCTGGCGGGAATAGAGCAGCGACTCACGCACCCGTGGGTGAACGTCTGCGTCGATCCGGGAAGCACCCAGTTCGTCGGTCAGTTTGACCCCTTCGAAATCCCGCAGCAGCAAGCGTTGTGGACGACCGTTGTCATGCACCAGCACGCTGTTCTGCAGGTGCGGCTCCATGACGATGCCGTGGTTGAAGAACAGCGCCAGTACCGGCCGTAAAAGCAGCGCCTGATAGTCGTTGAACCAGCTCAACAGCGTTTGATCGTCGATGTCATTGCCGTTGAACCGGCTCAGGAACTCATGCACCAACGGCGGCAAATGCAGGCCACGAGCGAACAACGTACCGGCCATGATGCTGCAGTCGGTGCCGGTGTCGAGGCAGAAGTTCTCCCGCAGGATCGCCCCGGTTTGTTCGCGGAACCAGTGGTTATCGGCTTCGCTGGCCTGTTGCGGCGCCCAGCTCAGATTGCCCGGCTCGGCCACCACCGAGAGCCCGCCAAGGGTTTCGGGCCGGGTCAGTTGGAGGTTACGAAAGACTCGGTCGATCATCAGTGCGCTTTCCAGTTCGTACCAGGCGTTTTTCCTGACGCAGTTGGTGATGCGCACGTTCAGCGAGCCCTTGATGAAGAACTCATGGCCCTCGATGTACCAGGTTCGGATGGACGCCGTGGGGTTGGCCATCAGCCCTGTGGCACCAAGATCGACGATGGCCGCGGATTTCAACAAACGCTGAACCCGACCATCCTGCATGAACAGCTGGGCCTGTACCGGATGCATGCAAATAACCGCGTGCCCTGGCCGCGCCTGCGCTTGATCGGCAAAACCGGCCAGCACTTGGGCTTTGCTCAGGCCGTTGGCCCCGACGTTCAATCCTTCCAGCGGCACCTCGAACAAGTGCAACGGCGTGCGGGCCTGGAATTCCGGGGCATAGGTTTCCTGGGCCAGATGAGCTGGCCACAGCCGCGCCTTGGGTGCCGGGTGGTTTGGATGACCGAACCACAAACCCTGCTCGCTGGCGAGGTAACCGCTGAGCGGTGCCGGGTGCTGACCGTCCATGTTGTGGCCGACGATGGCCGCGGTCAGCAACTGGCTTTGCAACACCTGATCCAGCAATTCATCGTTGCTGGCGCGGGTCATGTGTTCGCACGCCGCGAGCAACTGCTCGACGAACTCGGCAAACCTCAGGCACGACCAGTCGCCCTCGCCACGCCGGGCATAAACGTCCGACAGGTAACGGTGACTGCCCAGACCATCACGGCGGTCCACCATCACAAAGAACTGCTGCTGGTTGGGCAGGTTGATGGTCAGGGGAATGCCCTTCCATTCCAGACCCTCGAGGTAACTGCCCGGGGCGATACCTTGCATCTGCGTCGGCCAACTGTAACTGAGGCAGTTTTCCGGCAAGGCGAACTCTTTGATCAAACAATTAAGCAACGCGCGCGTCGTCGCCAACTCACTGACCATATTCGATAAAACACTGCGATCTGGATGATTCATGGGTGCTCCACAGTAGCCCGCGAGGCCACTGGACACGTTATATGGCGAAAAAATTAGTTGCTGATCGACCTGTTTAACAGCCGACGAAACCCCACGTAACGACATCACTTCACTGAACCTTTTTTAAACAATCAGACGACCATCAAAGTTACTTGCAGTACCGTCATCAAACTGCAATTCGGCGGACTGCTAACGCAACTTCGATTGATTCATTCAAGGGCGCAACTGCAATAACGCTGCAGCCATCGCGTTATCAAAACGCTGGATAACTTGCTGGCATTGTTCATCGTCGATAATCAATGGCGGCAACAAGCGGATGACATTGCCCTTACGCCCGCCGCGTTCCAGCAACAGGCCTTGTTTGAAGCACTGTTGCTGGATGGCCACGGCCAGCGCCGGGTCCATCGGGAAATGCCCGTGGCGATCAGCCGGCTGGCGCTCGTCGACAATCTCGATGCCCAGCATCAGGCCGCGACCGCGCACCTGGCCGAGGGCCGGATAATGCGCCTGCAACTCGACCAGTCGGTCCTTGAGCCACTGGCCACGGCGCTCGGCCTGGGCGGCAAGGTTTTGCTGTTGCAGCACCTGCAACGTGGCCAGCCCGGCGGCCATGGCCATCTGGTTGCCGCGGAAGGTCCCGGCGTGATTGCCTGGCTCCCAGGCGTCGAATTCACGACGGATGCCCAGCACCGCCATGGGCAAACCGCCACCGACCGCTTTGGACATCACGATCAGATCCGGCTCGATGTCGGCGTGTTCGAAGGCGAACATCTTGCCGGTGCGGGCGAAACCGGTCTGCACTTCGTCGAGGATCAGCAGGATGCCGTGCTTGCGCGTCACTTCGCGGACCGCCCGCAGCCAGCTCGCCGGGGCACAGTTGACCCCGCCTTCACCCTGCACCGCTTCAAGGATCACCGCCGCCGGCAGTGACACGCCGCTTTCGACGTCTTCGATGAACTGGGTGAAATAGTGGGTCAAGGCCTCGACCCCGGCCTCACCGCCAATGCCCAGCGGGCAACGGTATTCGTGGGGGTACGGCATGAACTGCACCCCGGGCATCAGGCTGGCGATGGCATTTTTCGGCGCGGTGTTGCCGGTCAGGGCCAAGGCGCCGTGGGTCATGCCATGGTAAGCCCCGGAGAAACTGATGATGTTGTTGCGCCCGGTGTAGGTCTTGGCCAGCTTCAGCGCGGCCTCCACCGCATCCGCCCCGGACGGCCCGCAAAATTGCAGGCAGTAATCACGGCCCTGGTTCGGCAACAGGCTGAGCAAGGTTTCGCTAAAGGCGTCCTTGACCGCGGTGGTCAGGTCCAGGGTGTGCATCGGCAGGCCTGAGGCGAGGAAGCTGTCGAGGCTGGCCATGATGGCCGGATGATTGTGCCCCAGGGCCAAAGTGCCGGCGCCGGCCAGGCAGTCGAGGTAACTATTGCCCTCGACGTCGGTCACCCAGAGCCCGTGTGCCTTGGCGATGGCCAGCGGCAACTTGCGTGGATAACTGCGCACATTAGATTCGAACTTGCTTTGTCGAGCCAGATAGTCGGCATTGGTTTTTTGCAAAGGATTAGAGTGCAATACGCCATCATTCAACATCGCTTCACCCTCGTTAAATTCGATATGCAACCTATTCTCATTAACAAGTTGTTGCAACTAATTCTTACAACCAATTTTGGAATTTACATATAGCGATTTTAACTATTTTAAAAATAATCACACACGCAAAAAACCAAGTTAATAAACCTGGTATAAACTCCGGAAGTGCCATGATCTAGCCATGATCTTGTAATGCAGATGACAACTTCAGTATAGGCTACCGACAGATAGCGACTTATACGAAAGTGTCTTGATCGTTTATTAACTGAGGGTGTGCATATGTCCTTCCTCTATACGAATCAGGTCATGGCCCAACGATGGCGCCCCGGTCCCTGGGGCGCATGACAGGGGTGAATCAGAAGTCGACGGTCGCCGAAAGGAGGTAAGTACGCGGGGTCGACAGCGTCAAGCCAGGCTCACTGTCATCCGAGGCCCCGGCCGAACTCCAGTAGCGCTTGTCCGCCACGTTCTCGACATTGGCACGCAGGGTGATGTTCTTTTCCTCGACCTTGAACGCGTAGCGTGCGCCCACGTCGAAACGCTCCCAGGAGTCGATTTCCTTGTTGTTGGACTGGTCCAGGTACTGCGAGCTGGAGTAAATGCCGCGGCTGGTCAAGGTCAGGCCCTGTACAGTCGGCACGTCCCACTCGGCGCCCAGGTTGACGTTGTATTTCGGCGTGGCCGGCGCTCGGTTGCCGTCGAAGGTGCCATTAGTGGTGTTGCTCAACTCGCTGTCGATGTACATGACACCGCCGAGCAGACGGAAACCATCGAGCGGTTCACCGAACACACTCAGCTCCACACCCGTGTTCTCACGCTTGCCGTTCGGGCCGAAGACGCGCGTCGTGGCGTTGGTCTCGTAGGCCGGTTGCTTGATCCGGAACACAGCTGCGGTGACGGCGAACGCACCGGCGTCATACTTGGCGCCGACCTCGACCTGGCGGCTGATGAACGGCGGGAAGATCTCGTCCTCGTTCACCGAGGTCGACGGTGCGATCTTGCCCTGGCTCAGGCCTTCCATGTAGTTGGCATATAGCGACAGCTTGTCGGTCGCCTTGAACAGAATGCCGCCCGACGGCGAAACCTTTTCCTCGTCGTAGCCGGTGTCGCCTCTGACGTTATCGGTCCAGTCGTCAACCTTCACGCGCTGCCAGCGGGCGCCGAGGGTCAGCAGCAGCCGGTCATCGAAGAAACCCAGGGTGTCGGACAACGCCACACCGGTGGAACGGTTTTCGGTATAGACCTCCGAATCCTGTCGCGTGGGCCTGACCGGCGTTGGTGTTACCACGGGGTTATAGATGTTGCTGTTGGCCGCGGCATACCGGGCGCCGCCGTTTTCAAAGTCCATGTAGTAATAGCTGGCAGCCAGGTTGACTTCATGGCTTACCGGGCCGGTATGGAACCAGTTGCGCACTCCCGCTGTGGCCGTCCGGACATTTTCGTCACGGGTGAAGTCACGCGGTTGAACGCTGAAATTGCCGGCGTCGTTGGTGACCGAAACGGCATGACGGAGGAAGTCATGATTGCTTTTGCGCGCGCCCACGCCGCCGTACAGCATGACGGAATCGTTGACATCGTATTCAGCGTTCACCGTGCCGAACGTGTCGTTGGTACTCGCCTTGCTCCAGGGCTGCGCATAGTTGCGGCGCACATCGCTGGCATGCGGAACCTGCGCGTTAGGGCCAACCTGTACGCGCTCCTGCGGTGCGTCGGTATCACGTTCGGTGCGCCCGATGTCCGTCGAGAGTCGCAGGCGTTCACCGCGAAAATCCAGGCCCAGCACGGCCATTTCGCGGTCGACATTCTGGTGATCCCATTCGGTGTCGCCGGACTGTTTCACGCCATTGAAACGAAGACCGAACTTGTTGTCTTCACCAAAGCGCCGGCCGACATCCACGGCACCGCCGACCTGGCTGTCGGAAGCGTAACTGCCGGTGAATGAAGTGATGGGCTTGTCGGTCGCGCGCTTGGGCACCACGTTGATCCCGCCACCCACGCTGCCCCGCGGCGAGATGCCGTTGATGAGCTGGCTTGGGCCTTTGAGGACGTCGACGCGGTCGGCCATCTCCATGTCGATCGTATAGGTCGGCAGGACGCCGTAGAGGCCGTTGTAGGAAACATCACTGTTGAACAGGCTCAACCCTCGAATGGTGAACTGCTCATAGCGCCCACCCGCCGGGTTGGTGGCGCGAACCGAAGGATCGTTGGCGATCAGGTCGCCCAAGGTACGCGCCTGCTGGTTTTTGACCACCTCACTGGTGTAGGTGGTCATGCTGAACGGCGTTTCCATAAAGTCTTTCGAGCCCAGCAAGCCTTGCGAACCACGGCGCGCGACCTGGCCGCCGGCATACGGATCGCCGTCCACCGGGTCAATGGCACCGAGAATCGAGGTGGCGCCCAGTTGCAGGCTGCTGCCTTCTGGCGCCGGCGTCAGGATGTACGCCTCTTCGCCCACCGGCTGCAGTTGCAGACCGGAACCCTGCAACAGTCGGGCAAAGCCCTCCTCGACCGCGTATTCGCCGGAAAGTCCAGGGCTGGTGCGACTGCCCACCAGTGCCGGGTCCACTGACAGATTGACCCCGGCCAGCCCGGCAAAACGGGTCAGCGCTGCGCTGAGGCTTCCTGCCGGCACCTGGTAACTGCGTCGAGGCGCGTCTTCGGCCCAACCGGCAGTGATGAACAACGGACAGGCACTCAGACTCAGCAACAGACTCAAGTGCAACAACGGGCGCAGCCTGGAAGAACCCAGACGCGTACTGCAGGGCATCACTACGGGCATTGAGAATCTCTCTGATTTCGTTTCACTTGCCTTGAATGACAAGCGAAGCGAAAAAAGGGGACACACCTCAAACACTATTTTTGCGCGGCAGCAACGTAACCCAGTAGCGGGTTCGCTTATGCACCTCCAGCGGCAAGCTGGCCGCCAGCAACGTCAGGATGCGATCGGTGTCTTCCAGACGGAAACTGCCGGTGACGCGCAGGGATTCCAGTTCCGGCTCCCAGCGCAACAATCCCGGGCGATAGGTGCTGAGTTCGCGCAGAAAATCGCCCAGGGGCTGGTTCTGTGCCATCAACACGCCGTCGCGCCAGCCTGGAGCAAGCACATCGAAAGGCTCTACGCCGCCCGCGCCCATCGCCTGAAGGCTGACTTGCTGGCCTGCGCGCAATGAAAAGACCGGTCCGCGCAGAGGCTGCAACTGCACCGCGCCTTTAAGCACTGACACCTTGCACCCCGTCTGCCCCTGACGAACGCACACTTCGCTCTGACTGACGACCACTTGCCCGAAGTGCGTCTGGATCGTCAGCGGCGATGTGCCGGGCACATTCAGCGCTATTTCGCCTTCCACGAGTGTCAGTCGCCGATTCTTCAGGTCGATATCGACGGCACTCGCGGTGTTCAATTGCAGCGAGCTGCCATCCGCCAACTGGACTTTTTTGCCCTCACCGGTCGCGGTTCGCAGATCAGCGCGCCAGACATCCAGAGGTAGCTGCCGGCTGATCAGCCAGGCCGTCGGCACCAGCGCCACCGCCCCCACGGCGCGTTTGAGCACCGTGCGCCGACTCGTCTGCGGCCGATCCAGACTGGCCATGGCCAGTGCCGACGGCAGGTCGGCAAAGCGTTGGCGCAAGAGCTGGGCTTTCTGCCAGGCCTGTTCGTGACTGGGATGGCTGTCACGCCAGTGCTGCAGATTGGCACGATCGCGTTCGTTGGCGGCGCCTGATTCCATGAGCGCCAGCCATTGAGCCGCAGCCCGCACAACTTGCCGGGCTTCAGCCGAAGGTGCCGAACCGATCACAATTCCACCAACAGGCAATGTTCATAGGCTTGCGCCATGTAGCGCTTGATCGTCCGCTCCGAGACTTGCAGGCGTTCAGCAATCTCGTGATAACCCAAACCCTCCAACTGGCTCCAGAGAAACGCTCGTCGCACCGCGGTCGGCATTCCATCGAGCAATTCATCCAGGGCTTGCAGGGTTTCCAGCAGCAACCAACGTTGCTCGGGAGACGGCACGCAGTCCTCAGGCAGCAGCGTCAGCGCACTGAGGTAGGCCTGCTCCAGGCTGCGGCGCTTATAGAAGTTGGTCAGCAGCCGCTTGCCGACTGTCGCCAGATAGGCGCGGGGTTCTTGCAGGTCGGCGATGTGCTGGGAGCTGGCGAGTAAACGCACGAACGTATCCTGGCTCAAGTCCGCCGCATCATGGCCATTGCTCATGCGTCGTCTCAACCAGCTTTCGAGCCAGCCACGATGGTCGCGGTACAGGTCGTGGAAGGTTTGCGCCGCCGGCATCGCTGCATCACTCATCTAAAGGAACCCTGCGCGAAGAAATATTTTAAATGCGACTCATTCTAATTAGTGTTGATACTTCAAACCAAGCGCTTTATGCGTTTTGCCCCCAGGGAAAACTTGAATACGTGAATGAAAGACAGTTGTTTCTGCCACACAGGCACCGGTTAATCAGGGCTGAGCGTTATTGAGGGAAATCGTCGAGAGGAGTAAGAATTCGACACACGGCCGCATTTGGCCGGCAGATGTGAATACCCATGGTTGCGGGGACAAGGAGAAAAGCCAAATCGCAGGCACAAAAAACCCCGGTCTTTCGACCAGGGTCTTTGCTATCGACTCGAAGCAGCCAACGGCTTTCTTCGTAGCTCCAAGGCGTTCAGTGGGCCTTGAGGCAGATATGGCGCAGCGGACGGGACTCGAACCCGCGACCCCCGGCGTGACAGGCCGGTATTCTAACCGACTGAACTACCGCTGCGTATCGCTTTGGACTTGCGTCCAAGTAACTCGTCTGACTGAAAGCTTCGAGGCTTTCAATCTCGAACCAGAATAAATTCTGACTCGGAAAATATGGCGCAGCGGACGGGACTCGAACCCGCGACCCCCGGCGTGACAGGCCGGTATTCTAACCGACTGAACTACCGCTGCGCGTCGGTGGAGGCTTTTAAAAGCTTCCATCTTGCTTTCGCAAGACTCTCGGAAGTGGTGGGTGATGACGGGATCGAACCGCCGACATTCTGCTTGTAAGGCAGACGCTCTCCCAGCTGAGCTAATCACCCGTTTGCATCTCCGAGGCCGCGAAATTTACGCAGGTACCGAAGCTAAGTCAATACCCCGCTTGAAGTTTTTCTGAAAAAGACAAAATCATGTCATTTCCCGCAGCGCTGCCCAAGGCCGCCTGCAACCTCAAGCCGCCGCTCTCGCGGCTCCTGCTCGAATTACTCGCTGTAAATCATCTTCTTGGTCATGCCGCCATCGACCACGAACTCCTGGCCCGTGACGAAACCGGCGTTCTTCGACAACAGCCAGGCGACCATCGCCGCCACGTCCTCGACCGTCCCTACCCTGCCCGCCGGATGCTGGGCATGGTCGGCATCGGTCAGCGGTTCGGCACGACGCGCGGAGGGATCTCGCGCATCGATCCAGCCCGGACTGACCGCATTGACGCGAATTTCCGGCCCGAGGCTGATCGCCAAGGCATGAGTCAGGGCCAGCAGGCCGCCCTTGCTCGCCGCATAAGCCTCGGTGTCGGGTTCCGACTGCCCGGCGCGGGTCGAGGCCAGGTTGACGATCGCGCCGCTGTGAGCACGCAGGTACGGCGCACAGTGCTTGGCCAACAGCATCGGCCCACTGAGATTCACCGCCAGCACCCGATTCCAGTACGCCAGATCAAGGCTTTCAAGGGTGATGTTGTGCGGATCGGCAACCGCCGCGTTGCACACCAGCGCATCCAGACGCCCGAACTGCCCCAGCACCTCGGCGACGCCCAACGCCACCTGCCCTTCGTTCGAGACGTCCATGGCGATGAACCAGGCGTTGTCGCCGAGCACCTTCGCCACTTTCGAACCTCGCACCCGATCAAGATCAGTCAGCACCACCTGCCAGCCTTCGCTGATCAGCCAGGCCGAGATCCCCAGACCAATGCCCCGCGCAGCACCCGTGACCAGTGCAACGCGGCCGTTGGTGCCAGTGCTTGGCGTGGACAACTCGATCACAAGGCAGCCAACCCGCGCGCCAGATCGGCTTGCAGGTCTGCCACGTCTTCCAGACCGACCGCGATGCGGATCAGGCTGTCACGAATACCCGCTGCTTCACGCTCTTGCGGCGCCAGACGGCCGTGAGAGGTGGTGCTTGGGTGCGTAATGGTGGTTTTGCTGTCACCAAGGTTGGCGGTGATGGAAATCAGACGAGTCGCATCGATAAAGCGCCAGGCGCCCTCTTTGCCGCCCTTGACTTCAAAACTCACGACCGCACCGAAGCCCTTCTGCTGACGCAGGGCCAATTCGTGCTGCGGATGGCTTTTGAGACCGGCGTAATGGACTTTTTCGATGCCTTCCTGCTGCTCCAGCCACTCGGCCAGTTGCTGAGCGTTGGCGCAATGCGCCTTCATCCGCAGACTCAGGGTTTCCAGGCCCTTGAGGAAGATCCAGGCGTTGAACGGGCTCAGGGTCGGCCCGGCAGTGCGCAGGAAACCGACGACTTCTTTCATCTGCTCGCTGCGACCGGCCACAACACCGCCCATGCAACGGCCCTGGCCGTCGATGAACTTGGTCGCCGAGTGCACGACGATGTCCGCGCCCATCTTCAGCGGTTGCTGTAACGCCGGGGTGCAGAAGCAGTTGTCGACCACCAGCATCGCGCCTTTGGCATGAGCGACTTTCGACAGCTCGGCGATGTCCACCAGTTCAGCCAGCGGGTTGGATGGCGATTCGACGAACAGCAATTTAGTGTTGGCCTTGATCGCCGCATCCCAGCCGGACAAGTCCGCCAGAGGCACGTAATCGACTTCAATGCCAAAGCGTTTGAAGTACTTCTCGAACAGACTGATGGTCGAACCGAATACGCTGCGCGATACCAGCACGTGATCCCCAGCGCTGCACAGGCTCATCACCACCGCCATGATCGCGGCCATGCCGGTCGCCGTGGCCACGGCTTGCTCGGCGCTTTCCAGCGCGGCAATGCGCTCTTCGAACGCACGCACGGTCGGATTGGTGTAGCGCGAGTAAACGTTGCCCGGCACTTCACCGGCAAAGCGTGCCGCCGCATCAGCAGCGGTACGGAATACGTAGCTGGAAGTGAAGAACATCGGATCACCGTGCTCGCCTTCCGGCGTGCGGTGCTGACCGGCGCGTACGGCCAGGGTGTCGAACGCTACGCCTTCGAGGTCGCTGTCCAGCCGACCGGCATCCCAATCCTGACTCATGCTGTCACTCCTTGCCTTGCTCTTCTAGTAGATACAAAACCGGCCCCTCAGGGCCGGTAGTTACTCAGTTGTTATACAGATCAATGATCGCACTGACTGCCTGCGTCTTGACCTTGGAGGCATCGTTACGTGCCTGCTCGATCTTGTTCAGGTAAGCCTCGTCGACGTCGCCGGTGACGTACTGGCCGTCGAACACCGCGCAATCGAACTTCTCGATCTTGATCTTGCCGCCACCGACTGCTTCGATCAAGTCAGGCAGGTCCTGATAGATCAACCAGTCAGCGCCGATCAGATCAGCCACGTCCTGGGTCGAACGGTTGTGCGCGATCAACTCGTGAGCGCTCGGCATGTCGATACCGTAGACGTTCGGGTAACGAACGGCCGGTGCCGCGGAGCAGAAGTAGACGTTTTTGGCGCCGGCTTCGCGGGCCATCTGGATGATCTGCTTGCAGGTGGTGCCGCGAACGATGGAGTCGTCCACCAGCATCACGTTCTTGCCGCGGAATTCCAGCTCGATGGCATTGAGCTTCTGGCGTACGGATTTTTTCCGTGCAGCCTGGCCTGGCATGATGAAGGTCCGGCCGATGTAGCGGTTCTTCACGAAGCCTTCGCGGAACTTGACGCCCAAGTGGTTCGCCAACTCCAGGGCCGCGGTACGGCTGGTGTCCGGGATCGGGATGACCACGTCGATGTCGTGTTCTGGACGCTCGCGCAGGATCTTCTCGGCGAGTTTCTCGCCCATGCGCAGGCGTGCTTTGTAGACCGAAACGCCGTCGATGATCGAGTCCGGACGCGCCAGGTAGACGTGTTCGAAGATGCACGGGGTCAGGGACGGGTTGGTCGCACACTGACGGGTGTGCAGCTTGCCGTCTTCAGTGATGTAGACCGCTTCGCCCGGTGCCAGGTCGCGAATCAGGGTGAAACCGAGCACGTCCAGGGAAACGCTTTCGGAGGCGATCATGTACTCGACGCCTTCGTCGGTGTGACGCTGACCGAAGACGATCGGGCGGATGCCGTGCGGATCGCGGAAACCGACGATGCCGTAACCGGTCACCATCGCCACGACCGCGTAACCACCGACGCAACGGTTATGCACGTCAGTAACAGCGGCGAACACATCTTCTTCGGTTGGCTGCAACTTGCCGCGCTGGGCCAGTTCGTGAGCGAACACGTTGAGCAGCACTTCCGAATCGGAGTTGGTGTTGACGTGGCGCAGGTCAGATTCGTAAATCTCCTTGGCCAGCTGTTCAACGTTGGTCAGGTTACCGTTGTGCGCCAGGGTGATGCCGTAAGGCGAGTTGACGTAAAACGGTTGGGCTTCGGCCGAAGTCGAACTGCCCGCGGTCGGGTAACGCACATGGCCAATACCCATGTGGCCGACCAGGCGCTGCATGTGACGTTGATGAAACACGTCACGCACCAGGCCATTGTCCTTGCGCAGGAATAACCGGCCATCATGGCTGGTCACGATACCGGCAGCGTCCTGGCCGCGGTGCTGGAGGACGGTTAGCGCGTCATACAGCGCCTGATTGACGTTCGACTTACCGACGATACCGACGATGCCACACATGCGACGCAACCCCTACTTAATGGATCTGAACTGAACACAACTCACTGAGGCGTTTTGGCCATCGGCAAGAGGTGCTCCTTGAACGGTATCTCAGCGGGTACGCTGATACCACTGGCAAGCCACTGACTGCTCCACCCGAGAATCAGGTTTTTGGACCAATCTGCAACCAATAGAAATTTTGGCACGAGCTGTGACTCTTGCCACCACCCGTCCTGCTGTACCGGCCCCAGGCTCAACAGCCCGACCGCCACGACCACCAGCAACACGCCACGCGCAGCGCCGAAGGCCATGCCGAGGAATCGATCGGTCCCGGATAGCCCGGTGACGCGAACCAATTCGCCGATAAGATAATTGATCATCGCGCCTACGATTAACGTGGCGACAAACATGATGGCACAGCCCGTGATCACACGGGCCGACGGCGTTTGGATGTATCCGGCGAGGTACTCGGACAATGAACCACCGAACATCCAGGCGACGACTCCTGCGATGATCCAGGTCACCAGCGATAGTGCTTCTTTGACGAAGCCGCGGCTCAGACTGATCAATGCGGAGATGGCGACGATTGCAACGATCGCCCAGTCAACCCAGGTAAATGGCACAGTGCAGCCTACAGACGGATAAGGCGGCGCATTTTAGCAGAGCCCATGCTTATCGGTAAGCTGCGATTGTCAGTGCATTTCAAATCGAGGCGATAGTTTTAGCCCCTATCGAAGCTGCGCTCGCCCCTGTAGCAGCTGGCGAAGCCTGCGTTCGGCTGCACAGCAGCCGTAAAATCAGGCCATTCGGTCTATCCGGCACACTGTACAAGCAGGGTTTACGGCTGCTGCGCAGCCGGACGCAGCCTCGCGGGCTCGGCAGCTGCTACATAGAGCCGATTGACGAATCGTTAGCCACGCTCAGGCTGGAAACGCACCACAAAACCCTTGAGGTTCTGCTGGCGGCTCAACAAGTCACGCAGACGATCAGCTTCTGCCCGCTCGATCAGCGGCCCGACAAACACCCGATTCTTGCCGTCGGCAGTACGAATGTAGGCGTTGTAGCCCTGGCTGCGCAGGGATTTCTGCAGGCTTTCTGCACTTGCACGGCTCGACAGGCTGGCCAGTTGCACCGACCAACTGACCGACAGGCCATTGGCATCGACGCGGCTTTGAGTCGTGTCCGGCTTGCCCGGTGCAGCCGTGATGGGCTGGCTAGGTGCAACCGTTGGTTTGTTGACCGGCGCAGGTGCTGGCGTCGGAGGTGGCGCGATCGGTTTGGCGGCAGGCGCAGGCGCCACCGGTACACTCGGGGCAATCGCTGCCGACGGCGCTTCTTGCTGAGCGATTTCATCATCACTCGGCACAGGCTCCTGAGGCAGCGCTTGCGGCTCAGGCACCACCACCGGCTCGACCTGAACTTGCGGCACCGCAGGCGCTTGCGGCGCAGCCGGTGCTTCAACCGTCACTTGACGCTGCTCATCCTGACGGGAAAACAGCATCGGCAGGAAAATCACCGCCAGCGCCACCAGAACCAGGGCGCCAACCATGCGCTGTTTGTATGCTTTATCCAGCAATGCCATTTGCCGCTTCCTCCGTGGAGCGCCGGGCCAGCCATTCGAGGGCCTCGGCGACACAATAAAATGATCCGAACAACAGAATCTCGTCGTCGCTCGTCGCCAGCGCGCACTGCCCTTCCAGGGCGGCGGCCACGCTGCCATAGGACGCTACCGAGGCGCCAAGGTTCTGCAACGCCGCGTGCAAATCGGCAACCGGGCGTGCTCGCGGTGAATCCAGCGGAGCGACGGCCCAATGCTGGACACTAGCATTCAATTCGCCGACAACACCATCCAGATCCTTGTCCGCCAGCAGTCCGAACACCGCCAGACGCTTGCCGGCCGGTGGTCGGCTGGCCAGACGGCGAGCCAGATACTCTGCCGCATGGGGGTTATGCCCCACGTCCAGCAACAGGTTCAGGCGCTTGCCCTGCCAGTCGAACTGACGGTGATCGAGGCGACCGACCACACGCGTTGCTTCCAGCGCTTCAATAATCTGCCCATTTTCCCAAGGCAAACCGAGCAGCAGGTAAGCCTGCAACGCCAGCGCGGCGTTTTCCATCGGCAGATCGAGCAACGGCAGATCATGCAGCTCGACCACTCGCCCTTGAGCGTCAAGACCGCGCCATTGCCAGTTGTGATCGGTGATGCCGAGATCGAAATCGCGCCCACGCAGGAAAAACGGGCAATTGAGCTCGCGAGCTTTATCCAGCAGAGGCTGCGGAGGATTCAGATCGCCACAGAGCGCAGGCGCGCCCTGGCGGAAGATGCCGGCCTTTTCGAACGCTACGGATTCACGGGTATCACCCAGATAGTCCGCGTGATCGACACCGATGCTGGTGACCAGCGCCATATCGGCATCGACCACGTTGACCGTATCCAGACGCCCGCCCAGCCCGACTTCCAGCACCACCGCATCGAGACTGGCGTGTTGAAACAGCCAGAACGCCGCCAGGGTGCCCATTTCGAAGTACGTCAGCGAAGTGTCACCACGGCCTGCCTCGACCGCGGCAAAGGCTTCGCACAGCTCGGCGTCAGTGGCTTCGACGCCATTGACCTGCACCCGCTCGTTGTAACGCAGCAGGTGCGGAGAATTGTAGACACCGACGTTCAGGCCCTGCGCCCGCAGCAACGAAGCCACGAATGCGCAGGTAGAACCTTTGCCGTTGGTGCCGGTGACCGTGATCACCCGAGGCGCCGGCTTGCCCAGTCCCATGCGGGACGCTACCTGTTGCGAGCGCTCCAGGCCCATGTCGATGGCCGAAGGGTGCAACTGCTCAAGGTAGGCGAGCCACTCGCCAAGGGTACGTTCGATCATATGTTGGCGGGTACCGGTGGAACCACGATTGGCTCGATTGGCGCGGCGACGAATTTCGGCGTCGGCAGGCCCATCATTTGTGCCAGCAGATTGCCCAGACGCGGACGCAGTTCCTGACGGTGGATGATCATGTCGATCGCACCGTGCTCCAGCAGGAACTCACTGCGCTGGAAACCTTCCGGCAGTTTTTCACGCACGGTCTGCTCGATCACGCGCGGACCGGCGAAGCCGATCAGGGCTTTCGGCTCACCGACAATCACGTCGCCAAGCATCGCCAGACTGGCGGAAACACCGCCGTAGACCGGGTCGGTCAGTACGGAGATGAACGGAATGCCTTCTTCACGCAGACGCGCCAGCACCGCAGAGGTCTTGGCCATTTGCATCAGAGAGATCAGGGCTTCCTGCATCCGCGCACCGCCGGAAGCGGCGAAGCAGATCATCGGGCAACGGTTTTCCAGCGCGTAGTTGGCGGCGCGAACAAAACGCTCACCAACGATGGCGCCCATCGAACCACCCATGAAGGAGAATTCGAAGGCAGAGACCACCACCGGCATGCCCAGCAGGGAGCCGCTCATGGAGATCAGTGCGTCTTTTTCGCCGGTCTGCTTCTGCGCAGCGGTCAGGCGATCCTTGTACTTCTTGCCGTCGCGGAACTTCAGACGGTCAACCGGCTCCAGGTCCGCGCCCAGTTCGGCACGGCCTTCAGCGTCGAGGAAGATATCGATGCGGGCGCGCGCGCCGATACGCATGTGGTGGTTGCACTTGGGGCAAACGTCCAGGGTCTTTTCCAGCTCCGGACGATACAGCACAGCCTCGCAAGACGGGCATTTGTGCCACAGACCTTCAGGCACCGAGCTCTTCTTGACCTCGGAACGCATGATCGAAGGGATCAGTTTGTCTACTAACCAGTTGCTCATGCTTTCTTTCTCCAGTACCGGCGGCCCGAACGCTCTGGTTCGCAGCCCCGCGTATGCCCTTGAGCTAAATTCATGTGTGTGGCGATGATCGATGGGTTGCCGGGTCAGTGAAGCGTGACCTGCGTACACCCCAAAAACCCTCAGCCATGCCTGTGGACGGCGGCAGTGTGCCAGCCGTCACATCAACGTCCTACAACCGCTTTAATGAATGCCTGAATCTTTGCGTGATCCTTGATGCCCTTGCTCGCCTCCACCCCGCCGCTGACGTCCACGGCATAAGGCCGAACCCTTGCAATCGCCTCGGCGACGTTGTCCGGCGTCAAGCCACCCGCCAGGATGATCGGTTTGCTCAAGCCTTGCGGTATCAGAGACCAGTCAAACGCTTCACCGGTTCCGCCGGGTACGCCTTCAACGTAGGCGTCGAGCAGGATACCGCTGGCGCCTGGAAACGCATCGCATGCGGCGGCGATATCGTCACCGGCCTTGACCCGCAGCGCCTTGATGTACGGACGATTCCATTCTTCGCAGTCGGCCGCGGTTTCGTCGCCATGGAACTGCAACAGGTCCAGCGGCACGGCGTCGAGGATTTCCCCCAACTCGCAGCGGCTGGCGTTGACGAACAACCCTACGGTAGTCACGAACGGTGGCAGCGCCTTGATGATCGAGCGCGCCTGCTGAAACGTCACGGCTCGGGGGCTTTTGGCGTAGAACACAAATCCGATCGCATCAGCCCCGGCCTCAACCGCCGCCAACGCATCTTCTATGCGGGTAATCCCACAAATCTTGCTGCGAACGGCCGACATGTCGATAGAACCCCAAGGTAAATCCGAGAAAGTCCCGGATGGTAACAAAAGCGTTCGAGGGCGTCAGCCGTCAAGTTCCGAGAAGCCGGTCAGGAAGTGCGGCCCGATGTAACGCTCGGGCAATTCGAACTCGTCGCGGTACTCGACCTGCACCAGGTAGAGGCCGTACGGATGCGCCGTCACCCCACCGGAACGGCGAATGCGGCTCTCCAGCACCTCTTTCATCCACTCCACCGGACGCTCGCCGGCACCGATGGTCATCAGCACGCCAGCAATGTTGCGCACCATGTGGTGCAGGAAGGCGCTGGCGCGGATGTCCAGCACGATCATCTTGCCGTGGCGCGTGACGCGCAGGTGATGCAATTCCTTGATCGGCGACTTGGCCTGACACTGACCGGCACGGAAAGCGCTGAAGTCGTGGGTGCCGACCAGGTACTGCGCCGCCTCGGCCATGCGCTCGACGTCCAGCGGACGGTGGTTCCAGGTGATTTCTTCGTTCAGGTGCGCCGGGCGGATCTGATCGTTGTAGATCACGTAGCGATAGCGCCGGGCAATGGCCTTGAACCGCGCATGAAAATGCGCCGGCATGACCTTGGCCCAGCTGACACTGACGTCGTGAGGCAAATTGATATTGGCGCCCATGACCCAGGCTTTCATCGAACGCTCGACCTGGGTATCGAAATGCACCACCTGACCGCACGCATGCACGCCGGCATCCGTACGCCCGGCGCAGAGCAGCGACACGGGTGAATCGGCGACTTTGGACAAGGCCTTTTCGAGCGTTTCCTGCACGGTGAGTACGCCGGAAGCCTGGCGCTGCCAGCCGCGATAGCGCGAGCCTTTGTATTCAACGCCCAACGCGATCCGGAAAAAGCCGTCGGCCACCATTTCGGCGGCCGGATTATCTATATTTGCCAAGGAGTGACAGCCTGCTGATGTACGCAAAGGCGGGCATTATAAGGCCGCCGGACCGGGACGCCAGAGGCGTGTGTGTTTTGTACACTGCCCGGCGCCCAGGACAGAAACAAAAACGGCAGCCTCAATGGGCTGCCGTTTTGTTTACGCCTTACCGATCAATCAAGCCAGACGCGAAAGCATCTCCTTGGCTTCGCTCTTCTGACCGTCGTCACCCTCGGTCACCACCTCGTTGAGGATGTCCCGGGCGCCGTCGGCGTCGCCCATGTCGATGTAGGCCTGGGCCAGATCGAGTTTGGTCGCGACTTCGTCAGTGCCGGAAAGGAAATCGAATTCCGGCTCGTCAGCTGCGGAGGCCATGGCGTCTTCCGCCGTGAAGCTCGGCTCGCCAAGACTCTGGGACAGACGATCCAGTTCGGCGTTGACGTCATCCAGTTCGGCGGCAAACGCATCCGGAGCGTCTGGCGCGTCCATTTCGGACGCCAGCGACAGGTCGAAATCGGCTGGCAGCTCCAGATCGTCCAGCGCAACCTCGGGAACAGCCGGCGCTTCAGCGGCAGGTAAATCCAGGTCCTTGACGCCGTCATCCAGGCTCAACAGGAAGTCGTCTTCGGCCAGGGTCGCCGGCGAGGCATCCCCACCAAGATCCATATCCAGGTCGAAGTCCGACAGGTCATCGAGGTTTTCCTTGATGTCGGTCTGCTGCTGCAACACCGACTCGAAGCTCAGGTCGTCGTCCAGCGGGAACTCGTCCAGCTCAGCCGCAGACACCGGTTCTGGTTCTGGTTCTGGTGCAACTACTGCCGGAGAGGCAGTTTCCAGATCATCCAGGCTCAAATCGAAGGCACTGTCGAGGTCATCGGACGCTGCTTCTGCTTCTGGTTCTGGTGCAACCACCGCCGGAGAGGCCGCTTCCAGATCATCCAGGCTCAAATCGAACGCACTGTCGAAGTCATCGGGCTCTGCCTCCGCTTCTGCCTCTGGTGCAACCACTGCCGGGGCGGCAGATTCCAGATCATCCAGGCTCAAATCGAAGGCATTGTCGAAGTCATCGGGCACTGCCGGTGCCGGCGCGTCAGGCTCGTCCAGCAGCAGATCCTTGACGTATTGCGCGTCCAGTTCGGCAGCGATCGCAGCGGCTGCGATACCACCGGCTGCCGCAATGACCATGGCCGGGAAGCGGCTCTTGAGTTTTTCGACCTGAGCAAAGTTGTCACCATTGGCCACCAATTGGCGTTCCTGGGCAACGAATGCATCGCGGTCGCCTTGCTGACCGTAGACTTCCATCAGCTTGAGGCGCAGGTCACTGCGTTGCGGCTCTTGCTTGATTCCGTCTTCCAGCAAGGCAGCCGCCTGATTCAGACGACCGGCAGCGATGTGCGACTGTGCCTTGTTCAATACGTCGTCATCGCGCTCGCCAGCAGGCGAAACCAATGGCGCAGCGATCGGCGGCGTTACCACAATCGGAGCAATCACCGGAGCCGGCGCGGGTGCAGGGGCTGGTGCAGGCGGTGGCGTTGGGGTTGGCGCGGTAGCGAGCTTCACGCTCGGCGGCGGCACTTCCAGGTCTTCGAAGATGCCTTTTGGCAAGTCGAGTTCAGCGGAGAACGCCTGCTCCTCGGCCAAATCACGGGCCATGCGCAAATGCTTCTCGGCTTCTTGCTGGGCTTTGCGACGACGCGCCAGCAACAGCAGCAGGAACAGCACCACCACGGCACCGCCACCTGCCAGACCCAGCAGCCACGGATTGGTCAGCAGTTCTTTGAATTGCTGATCGTCGGATGCTGCCGGCGTCGGCTCGACAGGCTGCTCGACCGGCGCTGGAGTGGCCTCGGGCGCAGCAGCCTCAGGTGCAGTCGGAGCCGCGTCCGCAGGCGTTGTTGCCGCAGGGTTGTCCGCCAGTTCGGCTGACATTGCCGGAGCGGTCGCACCTGGTGCCGGCGCACCCGCCGCGCCTTCAGCCTGCAACTTGGCCAATTGATTGTTCTTCAGTTCGATCAGGCGTTGCAGCTTCTCCAGCTGACTTTGCAGATCGGTCATGCGGCTTTTCAGTTCGGCATTGTCACGACGGGTCGTGTCGAGGCTTTCCTGGGTCACGGCCAGCTTGTTGCTCAAATTCTTGGCATCACCGGCGGCGCCTTTGCCACCGGCCTTGCCGGACTCGGCAGAGACCAGGCTCAGCTTGTCTGTCGCCGTTTGCGACGAAGGGCCTTCACCGCGAGCGCGCTTGGTGGCATCGAGCTGCTGCTGCCCGGTCCCGGACTTCGCCACGTAACGACGACCCTGACGCCACGCGGTGTTCTGCGCAGAGACTTCGGCAATGGCTTTCGGTTGCGGCAGGCTGGTGGTCTGCGTCTGATCCGGCAGACGCAGCACCTGACCGGCTTTCAACCGGTTGATGTTGCCGTCGATAAAGGCATCCGGATTCAACGCCTGGATGGCCAGCATCGTTTGCTGGACCGAGCCGCCATTGCGCGCCTTCGCAGCGATTTCCCACAGGGTATCGCGCGGCGCGGTGGTGTATTGGGTTGGATTGGTGGCACCGGTCACCGGTGCGGTGACGGTTTGTGTCGGTGCAGGCTGCGCAGCCGCTTCAGCGGTTTGCGGCGAGAATTTGGACGGATCGAGCAGCACGCTGTAATCGCGCAGCAGGCGACCGTTTGGCCACATCACCTGAACCAGGAATTTCACCATGGGTTCGGAGAGTGGTTTGCTGGACGTCACACGCAGGATGCTTTTGCCGCTGGCGTTGAGCACCGGGGTAAAGGTCAGGTCATTGAGAAACGCCTGGCGGTCGACACCGGCCTTGGCGAAATCTTCGGGCGAAGCCAGGCTCGGCACCAATTCGGCAGCGGTGAGGTCCTTGACGTCGAGCAACTCGATTTCTGCCACCAGGGGCTGGTTCAGCGTCGACTTCAGGGTCAATTCCCCGAGCCCGAGGGCATGCGCCATACCGGAGGACAGCGCCGAGGCGGCCGCTATTGCTAACACCAGTTTGCGAACTTGAACCATAGCCTCATCCTTTGTTTGAACATTCCTCGGCCAGCGAGAAGGTATTGATAGTCGCTGCCGTAAGGCATTGCGCGCGGCGGCGAAGAGTCGTCGCGCGCGATCATTTCATTCATGCCACGCAAAGCCCCGGAGGGAGCCCGCCGTCAGCAGTCCGGCCAAGCATACCGCCCGGCTGGATTCATTCGACAAATTGTTGCCAAGTATCTTTTACAGTAGGTCTTTTATCAACAATTCAGCCACCTGCACAGCATTGAGCGCTGCGCCTTTGCGTACGTTATCTGACGTCAGCCACAAATTTAGTTCCGACAGGTCGTCGATCCCGCTGCGAACCCGACCAACGTAGACCACGTCCTGCCCTACCGCATCGCCTACCGGCGTCGGGTAATCGCCGGCTTCCACCAACTCGATACCGGGCGCGTCTTCCAGGGCGGCGTTGACTTTTACCAGGTCGATGTCGCTCGATGACTGCAAGGTCACGTTAAAGCTATCGCCAAAAAACACCGGGGCTTGAATGCAAGTGACGGAAATCTTTAATAAAGGCAGCGCCATGACCTGACGCAGCTCGCGTACCAGGCGTTTTTCCAGCAGCGTGTGACCCTGATCATCAGGCTTGCCCACTTGCGCCAGCAAGTTGAAGGCCATCTGCCGATCGAAGAAGGTCGGCTCCAGCGGACGCACATTGAGCAGCTCAGCCGTTTGCCGTGCCAGTTCGGTGACGGCTTCGCGGCCCTGGGCGGAGACGGCCAGGCTGGCGGTCAAATTGATGCGTTGCAGGTCGAGCAAGCCGAGCAACGGCGCCAGCACTACCGCCAGTGTGGTGGCCGAAGGGCTTGGACTGCTGACCTGGAACGGCTTTTTCAAACCGGCCAGCACCTGCGCGTTGGCTTCAGGCACGACTTGTGGCGCCTGATCAGCCGGCAAGGCGCCGGACAAGTCGATCAGCGAGCAACCGGCGGCCGTGGCACGCGAAGCGAAACTCAGGGTTACCGCCGGGCCGGCAGCGAAGAACACCAGCTGGACTTTACTGAAGTCGAACTCATCGACTTCCCGCACCCGCACGTTCTTGCCGCGAAACGGCACCGAATGCCCGGCCGATTCGCTGCTGGCGAGCAGGTGCAGATTGCCGACAGGGAAGTCGCGCTCTTCGAGAATCTGCACGAGCGTTTCGCCGACAGTACCGGTGGCGCCGATCACGGCGATATCAAAGGACTGGCTCATGGTTCTACCTCTGGCGAAACGGGGGGAGCGGCACTTTACCGGGTGGTTGGCAGTTCGGCAATTTAGAGCAAAAGATCGCAGCCTTCGGCAGCTCCTACAGGATCGGGTTTGCACGCGGCCAATGTAGGAGCTGCCGAAGGCTGCGATCTTTTTGCAGGCGACGAACATACCAAAAGAAAAAACCCGCACCTCTTTCAAGGCACGGGTTCGTTCATTGCTTCAATCGATCAACGCTCAAGCAGGATCCGCAGCATGCGACGCAGCGGTTCGGCCGCGCCCCACAGCAGTTGGTCGCCGACGGTGAACGCGCCGACGTACTGCGTGCCCATGTTCAGCTTGCGCAGACGGCCAACCGGTACGTTCAGGGTGCCGGTGACTTTCGTCGGGCTCAGTTCCTGAATGCTGGCTTCGCGGCTGTTCGGCACCAGTTTGACCCAAGGGTTGTGCTGGCTGATCAGCCCTTCGATGTCGGCGATCGGCACGTCTTTGTTCAGTTTGATGGTCAGCGCCTGGCTGTGGCAGCGCATGGCGCCGATGCGCACGCAGATACCATCGACCGGGATCGGGCTCTTGAAGCGACCAAGGATCTTGTTGGTCTCGGCCTGGGCCTTCCACTCTTCGCGGCTCTGACCGTTTGGCAGTTCCTTGTCGATCCACGGGATCAGGCTGCCGGCCAGCGGTACGCCGAAGTTTTCGGTCGGGTACGCGTCGCTGCGCATGGCTTCGGCCACACGGCGGTCGATGTCGAGGATGGCGCTGGCCGGGTCGGCCAGTTGATCGGCGACAGCGGCGTGGGTCGCGCCCATTTGCTTGATCAGTTCGCGCATGTTCTGCGCGCCGGCACCGGAGGCCGCCTGATAGGTCATGGCGCTCATCCACTCCACCAGACCGGCTTCAAACAGACCGCCCAGTCCCATCAGCATCAGGCTGACGGTGCAGTTGCCGCCGATGTAGTTCTTAGTGCCCGCGTCGAGCTGCTGGTCGATGACCTTGCGGTTCACCGGGTCCAGCACGATCACCGCGTCATCCTGCATGCGCAGGCTGGAAGCGGCGTCAATCCAGTAACCCTGCCAGCCGGCTTCGCGCAGTTTCGGGAAAACTTCGCTGGTGTAGTCGCCACCCTGGCAGGTCAGAATCACGTCGAGGGTTTTCAGCTCATCAATGCTGTAAGCGTCCTTGAGCGGAGCAATGTCCTTGCCCACGGACGGGCCTTGGCCACCGACATTGGAAGTGGTGAAAAACACCGGCTCAATAAGATCGAAATCCTGCTCTTCCAGCATCCGCTGCATGAGCACGGAACCGACCATACCGCGCCAACCGATCAGACCTACACGTTTCATCGCAACTACACCTTCTTTAAAAAGTGGGCCGCTGCTTTCAAGAGTGAAAGTTGCAGCGGGCCCGAGAGATTACAGATTCCGCAGCGCGGCGACTACTGCGTCGCCCATTTCCTGCGTACCGACTTTAGTGCAACCGGCCGACCAGATGTCGCCAGTACGCAGGCCCTGGTCCAATACCAGACTGACGGCCTTCTCGATCGCATCGGCCGCATCCTGCAGATTGAAGCTGTAACGCAGCATCATCGACACCGACAGAATGGTCGCCAACGGGTTGGCAATGCCTTTGCCAGCGATGTCCGGCGCCGAACCGTGGCACGGCTCGTACATGCCTTTGTTGTTGGTATCCAGGGACGCCGACGGCAGCATGCCGATGGAACCGGTAAGCATCGACGCTTGGTCGGAAAGAATGTCGCCGAACAGGTTGTCAGTGACGATCACGTCGAATTGCTTCGGTGCGCGCACCAGCTGCATGGCGGCGTTGTCGACGTACATGTGGCTCAGTTCGACTTCAGGGTAATCCTTGGCCACTTGCTCGACGATTTCACGCCACAGTTGGCTGGAGGCCAGTACGTTGGCCTTGTCCACCGAGCACAGCTTCTTGCCGCGCACCATGGCCATGTCGAAACCGACGCGGGCGATACGGCGGATTTCGCTTTCGCTGTACGGCAGCGTGTCGTAAGCCTGACGCTCGCCGTTTTCCAGGGTGCGGGTACCGCGTGGCGCGCCGAAGTAGATACCGCCGGTCAGTTCACGGACGATCAGGATGTCCAGGCCAGCCACGATTTCAGGCTTCAGGCTCGAAGCCTCGGCCAGTTGCGGGTACAGGATCGCCGGACGCAGGTTGCCGAACAGGCCCAGTTGCGCACGAATTTTCAGCAGGCCGCGCTCAGGGCGGATGTCACGCTCGATGGTGTCCCATTTCGGGCCGCCCACGGCGCCCAACAGTACCGCGTCGGCCGCGCGTGCACGGTCCAGGGTTTCGTCAGCCAGCGGCACGCCGTGCTTGTCGATGGCGGCGCCACCGATCACGTCATGGCTCAGCTCGAAGCCCAGGCTGTACTTGTCGTTCGCCAGCTCCAGCACCTTGACCGCTTCGGCCATGATTTCCGGGCCAATACCGTCACCTGGGAGAATCAGAATCTGCTTGCTCATGCTTTCCTCATGTCATCAGTCGGTGCGCCCTTGGGCACACCCGGAAAAATTCTATCGTTCAGCCATCAGCACCAGCACATCGGTACTGAACGAACCATCGGCCTCAATCTCAAAATATTCGCGTACTTCATTACCCATCGATTGCTGCAACTCGAGGATTGCCGCGCGCATCACCTCTGGTGTGCGCATGCGCTCAACCCAGGAGGTGTACTCCAGTCGCAGCCGTTGACGGGTGGTGCTACGGGTATGCAACCCCGCTTCGCTGACCTGACGCAACCACTCGCCGGCGGAATAATCGCGCACATGGCTGGTGTCGCGCAGCACTTCGACACTTTGCAGGTAAGTGTCGAACAACGGACTGCCCGGTGACAACACGTCGACGAACGCAGCCACGCCGCCCGGTTTCAGCACCCGGCGAACCTCTCGCAGGGCCAGGCCGAGATCGCTCCAATGGTGCGCCGAATAACGGCTGAAGACGAAATCGAATTCGCCATCGGCGAATGGCAAGTGCTCGGCGGCGCCCAGCACGGTGGACACGTTGGTCAGACCGCGATCGACGGCGGCACCAGCTACCACGTCGAGCATCTGCTGCGACAGGTCGTACGCCACCACTTCTTTCACCAGCGAGGCCACGTGAAAACTCACGTGACCCGCGCCGCAGCCCAGGTCCAGCACTCGAGCATCGCCCTGCCCTGCCAGTTCGGCCTGTAGCAGCGCGAATTCGGTGCCTTGAGCGTGAACGGCGCTGCTCAGATAGGCCGAGGCCTGTTCACCGAATTGCTTTTGTACGACTTGGCTGTGCTGGGCGTTGCTGGTCATGGTGATATCCATATGTGTTGTCGGGTTTGAAGATCAAAAGATCGCAGCCTGCGGCAGCTCCTACAGAGATCGGCGTAGGAGCTGCCGAAGGCTGCGATCTTTTTAACGGTCACCTCAAAACATCAAACGTCGCGAAACAACCACGGCTGGCTCGTACGGTGTTTGGCTTCAAACGCCGCAATCGCTTCGTGGTCCTGCAAGGTCAGGCCGATGTCGTCCAGGCCGTTGACCAGGCAATGCTTGCGGAACTCGTCAAGTTCGAAGCTGTAGACCTTGCCATCAGGCCGGGTGACGGTCTGGGCTTGCAGGTCGACCGTCAACTCGTAACCCGGATTGGCTTCAACCTGCTGGAACAGCTCATCCACTTCAGCGTCGCTCAAGATGATCGGCAGCAAGCCGTTCTTGAAGCTGTTGTTGTAGAAAATGTCGGCGTAGCTCGGCGCAATGATGCTGCGAAAACCGTACTCTTCCAGCGCCCACGGCGCGTGTTCGCGGCTGGAGCCGCAACCGAAGTTCTCGCGGGCCAGCAGCACGCTGGCGCCTTGATAACGCTCGGCGTTGAGGACGAAGTCTTTGTTCAGCGGACGCTTGGAGTTGTCCTGGTAGGCATAACCCACGTCCAGGTAGCGCCATTCGTCGAACAGGTTCGGACCAAAACCGGTGCGCTTGATCGATTTCAAGAACTGCTTCGGAATGATCTGGTCGGTGTCGACGTTGGCACGGTCCAATGGCGCGACCAAACCGGTGTGTTGGGTAAAAGCTCTCATGTGCGGTTCCTCAGATCAGTTCGCGAACGTCGATGAAACGACCGTGGACGGCAGCCGCCGCGGCCATGGCCGGGCTGACCAGGTGCGTACGGCCACCGGCGCCCTGACGCCCTTCGAAGTTGCGGTTGGAGGTCGAGGCGCAATGTTCGCCCGACTCCAAACGGTCCGGGTTCATCGCCAGGCACATCGAGCAACCCGGTTCACGCCACTCGAAACCGGCTTCGAGGAAAATCTTGTCCAGGCCTTCGGCCTCGGCTTGTGCCTTCACCAGGCCCGAACCCGGCACCACGATGGCTTGCTTGATGGTCGAAGCCACTTTGCGGCCCTTGGCGATCACCGCCGCAGCGCGCAGGTCTTCGATTCGCGAGTTGGTGCAGGAACCAATGAATACGCGGTCCAGCTGAATATCGGTGATCGCCTGATTGGCGCTCAAACCCATGTATTTCAAGGCGCGTTCGATGGAACCGCGTTTGACCAGGTCCATTTCCTTCGCCGGGTCCGGCACGTTCTGATCAACCGCCAAGACCATCTCGGGCGAAGTGCCCCAGCTGACTTGCGGCTTGATCTGGGTGGCGTCGAGCTCGACGACGGTGTCAAACACCGCATCGGCGTCGGAAACCAGGTCTTTCCAGGCTTCGACCGCCATGTCCCATTCCGCGCCTTTCGGGGCAAATGGACGGCCCTTGACGTAAGCCACGGTTTTTTCGTCGGCAGCCACCAGGCCAACACGCGCGCCGGCTTCAATGGACATGTTGCAGATGGTCATGCGGCCTTCGACGGACAAATCGCGAATGGCGCTGCCGGCGAACTCGATGGCGTGGCCGTTACCGCCGGCGGTGCCGATCTTGCCGATGACGGCGAGCACGATGTCCTTGGCGGTCACGCCGAACGGCAACTTGCCCTCGACCGACACCAGCATGTTTTTCATTTTCTTGGCGACCAGGCATTGCGTGGCGAACACGTGCTCGACCTCGGAAGTCCCGATGCCGTGGGCCAATGCGCCAAACGCGCCGTGGGTCGAGGTGTGCGAGTCGCCGCAGACCACGGTCATGCCCGGCAAGGTGGCACCCTGCTCCGGACCGATCACGTGAACGATGCCCTGACGCACGTCATTCATTTTGAATTCAGTGATGCCATATTCGTCGCAGTAGTCATCGAGGGTCTGAACCTGCAGGCGCGAGACCTGATCGGTAATCGCTTCAATGCCGCCCTTGCGATCCGGCGTGGTCGGCACGTTGTGATCCGGGGTGGCGATGATCGAGTCGACGCGCCAAGGCTTGCGCCCGGCCAGACGCAGGCCTTCGAAAGCTTGGGGCGAAGTCACTTCATGGATGATGTGGCGGTCGATATAGATCAGCGACGACCCATCGTCGCGCCGTTTCACTTCATGGGAATCCCAAAGCTTGTCGTAAAGCGTTTTGCCGGCCATCAGACGGTCCTCATCAGCTTGCTTCTATTTTCTATGCCTTGGGTCGTGCACGGTTCAATAACCCCTTGGCTTGTGAGGTCGATCCTAGGGGGTTACATTAAATAACTCAAATTCATATTTTTTATGCTTTGGATAACCAACTGGAATACCGCAATGGACCTCGCCAACCTCAATGCTTTTATCGCGATTGCCGAGACCGGTAGTTTCTCCGGCGCTGGTGAACGGCTGCACTTGACGCAACCGGCCATCAGCAAACGCATAGCCGGACTGGAGCAGCAATTGAAGGTGCGCCTGTTCGATCGACTGGGCCGTGAAGTCAGCCTGACCGAGGCCGGACGCGCCTTGCTGCCGCGGGCCTATCAGATTCTGAATGTGCTGGATGACACCCGCCGCGCCCTGACCAACCTGACCGGCGAAGTGACCGGCCGCCTGACCCTGGCCACCAGTCACCACATTGGCCTGCACCGCTTGCCCCCCTTATTAAGGGAGTTCACCCGACGTTACCCGCAAGTGGCGTTGGATATTCAGTTCCTCGACTCGGAAGTGGCCTACGAAGAAATCCTCCATGGCCGCGCTGAACTGGCGGTCATCACCCTGGCGCCGGAGCCCCACGCACTGGTCAAGGCCACGCCGGTGTGGGACGACCCGCTGGACTTCGTGGTCGCCCCGGAGCACTCGCTGATCAGCCACGGCCCGGTCAGCCTGGCGGACATTGCCCTGCACCCGGCGGTATTCCCCGGCGGCAACACCTTTACTCACCACATCGTCCGGCGCCTGTTCGAAGCCCAAGGCCTGACGCCGAACATCGCCATGAGCACGAATTATCTGGAAACCATCAAAATGATGGTCTCGATCGGCCTGGCCTGGAGCGTGTTGCCGCGCACCATGCTTGATGATCAGGTTGCGCGAATACCTTTACCAGGCATACAACTCACTCGCCAGCTAGGCTATATCCTGCACACAGAACGGACGCTGTCGAATGCGGCACGGGCCTTCATGGCCTTGCTGGATGCACAAATCGATCTGCCAAGGACTCTCGGCTAAGCTGTGCTACTTCTATAGAGCCTCGAGTCACTGAACCTGACACCCTACTCAGCCAAGGCTTGCCAATGCCGAAATCTGTTGACCGTGTTCCGCCGATGCCGCGTATACAAGCGCTTGACCCAAAACGGTCCGAGCAGAGCTGGGAAAGCGCCCCACAATTGCTGGCCGCCCTCAACGGTGCACGTTTGGGCGCCTGGTATTGGGACATCGAACGTGGGCAGATCAGCTGGTCGCGGGGTACCCAGGCGCTGTTCGGCTTCGATCCCCGGCAACCGCTGCCGGCGGATCTGGAATACCTCGACTTGCTGCCGCCAGAGGATCGGGCGAAAACCATTCGCGCCTTCGACGCGGTGATCGCCGGCGCCCCGCTGGAACAGGCGATGCATCACCGCATCCGCTGGCCCGACGGCAGCCTGCACTGGCTGGAGATCAACGGCAGTCTGCTGCCGGACAAACACGGCCGGCCACGCATGATTGGCGTCATCCGTGAAATCACCCACCAGCGCCAGCGCGAACAGGCGTTGAGCAGCTCGGAAAAACGCTTCGCCACGCTGTTCCACCTGTGTCCGAACATGGTCCTGCTGACTCGCCAAGAAGACGGCCTGATCAGCGAAGCCAACCAGTATTTCGAAAGCCTGTTTGGCTGGCCAGTACAGGACGCTATCGGTCGCACCACCCTGGAACTGGGCCTCTGGGTGCATCCGGAGCAACGGGCGCAACTCGTCGCAGCCACCAAGGCCAAGGGCGAACTGGTCAGCATGGAGGTGCAATTTCGTGCCAGCAACGGCCAGATCCACGACGGCATCCTCAGCGCGCAAAAGGTCGAGCTCGAAGGCCAGCCTTATCTGCTGAGTACGTTCCTTGACACCACCGAACGCAAAGCCGCCGAACATGCCCTGAAAGACAGCCAGGAGCGCCTCGATCTGGCGCTGGATTCAGCTCAACTTGGCACCTGGGACTGGCACATTCCCAGTGGCATGCTGTACGGCTCGGCACGCGCCGCCCAGCTGCACGGGCTGGAAGCCATACCTTTCCATGAATCCTTCGACGAGTTTTTCGAAGGCGTGCCCGGCGAAGAGCGCGACACCATGCGTGATGCCTATCGCAGCCTGCGAGAAGGCCCTGCCGGCAATTATCAACTGACCTACCGCGTGCAACTACCGGACGGCAGCTCGCGCTACCTGGAAAGCCGCGCCCGACTCTATCGCGATGAAAACGGTGTCCCGCTGCGCATGGCCGGCACGCTGCTCGACATCACCGATCAGGTGGAGCGGGAGCAACTGCTGGTGGCGTCCGAAGAGAAGTTCGCCACCCTGTTCCAGGTCAGCCCGGACCCGATTTGCGTGACCCGTCAGGACACCGGTCAATTCATCGAGATCAACTCCAGCTTCACCCAGACCTTCGGCTGGAGCGCCGCCGACGTGATTGGCCGCAGCGCCGACGAAATCGGCCTATGGGACGCTTCGGCGCAAAGCCTGCGACGGATCGAGCAGGTCATCCGCGAACAAGGCTTGAACAACGTGGCGATCCTGGTTCAGCACAAAGACGGGCAAGCCCTGACCTGCGTGATTTCCAGCCGACAGATCAGCGTCGGCGAGCAGCCGTGCATTGTCACCAACCTGCGCGATATCACTCAGCAGCAACGCTCGGAAGCCGCCCTCAAGGCCAGCGAAGAGAAGTTCGCCAAGGCCTTCCACTCCAGCCCCGACGCCATCACCATCACCGAGCGCGACACCGGGCGTTATCTGGAGGTAAACGATGGCTTCTGCCGCCTGACGGGCTACCGCGCCGATGAAGTGGTCGGTCGCACGGTGTATCAGGTCGGCATCTGGGCCGAGGAAAAACAACGTTCGGCGCTGCTCGCCGAACTCCAGATCAAGGGCCGGGTGCATCACCAGGAAATGCTCGGGCGCAATAAACGCGGCGAGCTGCTGACCGTCGAAGTCTCGGTAGAACCGATCACCCTCAACGAAACTGCCTGCCTGCTGCTGACCGCGCGGGACGTCAGCCTGCTGAAAAACGCCGAAGCGCAGATCCGCCACCTGGCCTACCACGACCCGCTGACCAACTTGCCCAACCGCGCCCTGCTGATGGATCGCCTGAGTCAGCAGATTGCCCTGCTCAAGCGCCACAACCTGCGCGGCGCCCTGATGTTTCTCGACCTTGATCACTTCAAGCACATCAATGATTCGCTCGGTCATCCGGTGGGCGATACCGTGCTGAAAATCATCACCGCGCGCCTCGAAGCCAGCGTGCGCATGGAAGACACCGTCGCGCGTTTGGGCGGTGACGAATTCGTGGTGCTGCTCAGCGGGCTCGAAGGCTCGCGCAACGAGGTCAGCGAGCAAGTCCTGCAACTGGCGGACACCTTGCGTGAACTGCTGTCGGAGCCGATGTTCCTCGACGGACAACGCCTGCAAGTCACCCCGAGCATCGGCATCGCGCTGATTCCCGATCACGGTTCGACCCCGACCGACCTGCTCAAACGCGCCGATATCGCCCTCTACCGGGCCAAGGATTCGGGCCGCAACACCACGCAGATGTACCACAACACTATGCAGAAGGCTGCGAGCGAACGCTTGCGCATGGAAACCGACCTGCGCCTGGCCCTTTCCCGGGGTGAATTCCGCGTGCACTACCAGCCTCAGGTCGACGCCCGGAACGACCGCATCGTCGGCGCCGAGGCGCTGGTGCGCTGGAACCATCCGGAACTTGGCGCGCAATCACCCACCGAGTTCATCAAGGTGCTGGAGGACAGCGGGCTGATTCTGGAAGTGGGTACCTGGATCGTCGACGAGGCCTGCAGCGCCTTCAAACAGTTGATCGCCAAAGGCCTGGTCGATCCGCTGGACTTCAGCCTGTGCGTGAACATCAGCCCGCGGCAATTTCGCCAGAACGACTTCGTCGAACGCATCGAACACAGCCTCGCCAGCCACGGTCTGCCCTGCTCGCTGCTGAAACTGGAAATCACCGAAGGCATCGTGATCCAGAACCTGGAGGACACCATCAGCAAAATGTGTCGCCTGAAAAAACTCGGCGTGAGTTTTGCCATGGACGATTTCGGCACCGGTTATTCCTCGCTGACCTACCTCAAGCGTCTGCCGGTCGACACCCTGAAAATCGACCAATCGTTCATCCGCGACGCCACCACCGACCCCAACGACGCCGAGATCATCCGCGCCATCGTTGCCATGGCCCGCAGCCTGGAATTGAAAGTGATTGCCGAAGGGGTAGAGACACCGGAGCAGCTGGAATTTTTGCAGGGGCTGGGCTGCCATTTTTATCAGGGGTATTTGCACAGTCCGCCGCTGCCAGTGGAGGATTTTCAGAAGTTGCTCAAGTGAGCGCGGCGCACCTGCAATTTTTGCAGCTGCCTTGTGGCGAGGGGATTTAGCGAAACGTCGCACCGCCCCGTTCGGCTGCGGAGCAGTCGTAAAACTGTATGTGCGGTCTCCCTGAAACACCGCATCGCCTGATTTCACGACTGCTTCGCAGCCGAACGCAGCCTCGCAGGCTCGGCAGCTGCTACACAGCATGCGCAATGCTTGAAATCATCTGGATGACGGGTACAAAAAAGGGCGCCAGCGGCGCCCTTTTCGTTGCTCTGCCTTAATGCTGCAGAGCCGGTTTTTCAATCCCGTTGTTGATCGGGATGCGTTTGGCTTTCGCCTCTTCCGGAATCACCCGCAACAGGTCGATGCTCAACAAACCGTTGCTCAGGCCGGCGGCCTTGATTTCGATATGGTCCGCCAGACGGAAGGACAGTTTGAAGGCACGCTGCGCGATGCCTTGGTACAGATAAGTGACGGCTTCGCTCGCGTCACGTTTGCCGCCACTGATGGTCAGCACACCTTTTTCCACTTGCAGCTCCAGGTCTTCTTCCTGGAAGCCGGCGGCCGCTACGACGATGCGGTATTGGTCGTCGCCGTGTTTTTCCACGTTGTAGGGTGGGTAGGTGCTGCCTGGCTCGTTGCGCAGGGCGGTTTCGAACAGGTCATTGAAACGGTCGAAACCTACCGAGGAACGGAACAGTGGCGCCATGGAAAATGCAGTACTCATGATTCAAATCTCCTGAAAACATATCAGCAAGTTTTTTTGTCTCCGCGACCCGAATTCGGCATCGCGTAATCCTTAAATAAGGACCGCTGATTGCTTTTCAAGAGATTATTCACAGATTTTTTCAGGCTGCCTCGGACACCTGAAGACCCAGTAAACGCGAGACCTGATCCAGTTCGGTCTCGCGACGCAGCACGGTGAACAGCTCGACCGCTTCGGGATAATTGCGGGTCAGCATCGCCAGCCATTGCTTCAAGCGACCCGGCGATTGCCGTGCCGTCATTTGCGCCTTGGCTTGCAGCCAGAAGTCCTGAATCAGCGGCAGCAGCTCGGCCCAAGTCATCTCTACGACATCCTCACCGGCCCGCGCCATTGCGATTTGCCGTGCCAGGTCCGGGCGCGAAACCAGGCCGCGACCGAGCATGATGTCCTCGACGCCGCTGATTTCACGGCAACGACGCCAGTCTTCGACGCTCCAGATGTCGCCATTGGCGAACACCGGAACCTTGACTACATCCTGCACCCGGGGGATCCATTCCCAATGGGCTGGCGGCTTGTAGCCGTCAGTTTTGGTCCGCGCGTGAACCACGATGTGCGCCGCGCCACCTTCGGCCAGGGCCGTGGCACACACCAGCGCACCGTCGGGGCTGTCGAAACCGAGGCGCATCTTGGCAGTCACCGGAATGTGTGCCGGAACGGCGCGACGGACATGTTCGACGATCTGGTTCAGCAGCTCAGGTTCTTTGAGCAGCACCGCACCGCCACGAGACTTGTTCACAGTCTTGGCCGGGCAGCCGAAGTTCAGGTCGATGACTTCGGAACCCAACTCGCAGGCCAGCGCAGCGTTTTCCGCCAGGCACACCGGATCCGAACCGAGCAGCTGCACCCGCAGCGGCACGCCGGATGCGGTGCGGGCGCCGGTCAGCAGTTCCGGGCCGAACTTGTGGTAATAGGCAGGCGTGAGAAGCTGATCGTTGATCCGAATGAACTCGGTCACGCACCAATCGATACCGCCCACACGGGTCAGCACGTCCCGCAGGATGTTGTCGACCAACCCCTCCATGGGCGCCAAAGCAATTTGCATGAAAAACACACTCAACGAAAAACGTGCGGCAGTTTACAGGTTTTGCTCATGTAGGAGCTGTCGAGTGAAACGAGGCTGCGATCTTTTGATGTTGTCTTTGAAGTGCAAGATCAATAGATCGCAGCCTCGTTTCACTCGACAGCTCCTACAAGGGACAGTCAGGCCGGGAGTTGCAGTGCAGGGCCGTAGCCCTCGATGAATTCCGCTGGCATGCGCTTGGGCTTGCCGGTCGACAGCTCTATGCAAACGAAGGTGGTTTGGGCTCGCAGCAACGTGGTGTTGTCGCTGGGGCGCTTCAACTGGAAGTGTCGGGTCATTTTCAGACGCTGGTCCCAATCGACGATCCAGGTCGCCAATTGCAACTCATCGCCTTCATAGGCGGCCGCCAGGTAATCGATCTCGTGCCGCACCACCGCCATCGCCCGATCCAGTCGACGATATTCGACCAGGTCCAGGCCAAGGCGCTGGGAGTGGCGCCAGGCACAGCGTTCGAGCCAGGTCACGTACACCGCGTTGTTCGCGTGACCCAGCCCATCGATGTCCTCTGCGCCGACTTCCAGATCAATGATAAATGGCGTTGCCCGATCCCAGCCCATGCCCCACTCCCGGTCAGAAAATTTTCACCGGGGCAGTGTAACGGATGCTTAGGCCGATTGGCGCGATTGCAGACTGCGACCGGCGAGCAACGAGAGGACGCCTTCGATCACCCGAGGGTCGGCCAGTACCCGCTGATGACCACCCTCTTGCAGGCGCAACAATCGGCTGTCAAACCAGGCCTCGTTGATCAGCTGCGATTCCTTAACCGGCACGTAGCAATCATCTTCGGCGTGAACGATCAGGCCGGGCATGTCGAGCTGATAGTGCGCGACATCCAGTGCCGCAGCGCGCATGCCGACATCTCTTTCGACCTGACGAATGAACGCCGAGCGGGCTTTCGGCGGCAGCCGTACATAGCGTGCGAAACCGCGCAACACGCCGAGAATCCGCGCAGGGGCAGCGATAGTGACCAGGGTTTCGGTACGCAAGCCCAACTGCACGGCGAGCATGGCACTGGCGCCGCCCATGGAGTGGCCGATGACGGCTTGCAGCGGTGGCAACTCGGCAGCGGCTTCAAGCATGGCTCGGGCAAACAGCACGACGTTCGCTTCGTTGCCCGGCGAGCGACCGTGGGCCGGACCGTCCAGCGCAACCACGGTGTATCCGGCATCGACCAGCGCGGTGATAAGACTGGCAAACTGAGTCGGCCGGCCCTCCCAACCATGCATCAGCAACACCGCGGGACCTTGCCCCCAACGCAGCGCCGAGAGGCCGAAGCGCAGGGTGATTCGCTCGGACTTCGCCAGCAGCGGCAATTCCCAATCACGCGGCGGCAGTTCCCGCGGCGTCATGAATGCCAGTCGCATTTTGCTCGCAACCAGTTTCGGTGCGAACCAGCCCAAGGTGCCATTAACGCCACGAACCCACTTCAACGTGCTCATCGCTCTCACTCCTCAGGCTAGCGCCTTTAGGTCACAGCACCGCAGACTTGGCGGCGCGCAGCAATCGATCGGACAATTCTCCTGGCCCCAATGCGCGAGCCAAAGCCAAACCACCGACCATCAAGGCCATGTCAGCCAAGGCTTTGTCGGTGTCTTCCGGGCTGGCCGCCAACTGCGCGACCATCATTTCCACATGCTCATTCAACGCCACGCGAAACGCGTCCGGCAGGCGCCCCAGCTCACCGACAGAAGCCGGAATCGGGCACGCTGAATCAGAGGAATCACGGTGTTTGCGCGACAGATAAAACGCAGCAACCAACGCGCGACGCTCTTCGCCGGTCAATTCGGCGTCCATGTCGGCGATCAAGCCACGGCGATGACCGAGCAGTTGCTTGAACGCTTCCAGCATCATCGCGTCCTTGCTTTCGAAGTGCGCATAGAAGCCGCCGACGGTCAGGCCGGCCGCGCCCATCACTTCGCCCACGCTCGGTTCGGCCGGGCCGCGCTGAATCAGCGCTGCGCTGGCAGCCTTGAGGATGCGTTCGCGGGTTTGAGCTTTTTTATCGTTCATCGTTGCCTCCGAATATTACGACTAGAATATTATTCTCATAATAATTTTACGCAAGTCGTGGATGTGACCGCTGGTCTGAAGAACAGTTTGAAAGAATTAGGGGATTTGGCCAAACGCCAGACAAACAAAAGGGCCATTCAATAATTGAATGACCCTTATAAAATCCCGCAGAGCGGGTAATCGTGGCGTCCCCTAGGGGACTCGAACCCCTGTTACCGCCGTGAAAGGGCGGTGTCCTAGGCCACTAGACGAAGGGGACGCAAAACCTTCTATACAACTGATCAGTGCTGAGAGCTGATCGATTCAAGGCCGGTGTGGCCAGACCTTGAACTGTAAAATTGGTGGAGCTAAGCGGGATCGAACCGCTGACCTCCTGCATGCCATGCAGGCGCTCTCCCAGCTGAGCTATAGCCCCGGATTTTTCGCCTCGCGGCGGAGCGACATCTTGCAACATCGCTTCTGTAAAACTGGCGTCCCCTAGGGGACTCGAACCCCTGTTACCGCCGTGAAAGGGCGGTGTCCTAGGCCACTAGACGAAGGGGACGCAAACCCTTCTATACAACAGATCAACGCTGAGTGTTGATCGCTTCAAGACCGGTGTGGCCAGACCTTGAAGTGTAAATTGGTGGAGCTAGACGGGATCGAACCGTCGACCTCTTGCATGCCATGCAAGCGCTCTCCCAGCTGAGCTATAGCCCCTCATCGCTGAGGACGGGGCGAATCTTAATGGCGCATCGGAAGGCTGTCAAACTTATTTTTAAAATATTTCAAAGTTTTTTGCCGACATAACAATCACTTACCGCCCTTCCCCGTAAATCCGGGGCGTATCCGTCCCTGTTGCAGCTGCCGCAGGCTGCGTTCGAGTGCGCAGCGCTCGCAATCCGGGCGCCCTGCCCTTTCGGAAAGATTGCGCGGCGGCCATTGGGGCCGCTGCGCAGCCCAACGCAGCCTTAAGCAGCTGCTACAAGGGAACGAAGTGGATCAGGCGATGTTGCCCAAGAGTTTTTCCCACTCCTTGTTTTCCTTCTTCGACACGCCACCGAGCAAGTCGATCGCCTGGCGCAGACGGAAACGGGTCAGGTCCGGACCCAGGATTTCCATCGCATCGAGCACCGACACCGAACTGGCCTGGCCAGTGATCGCGGCAAACATCAGTGGCATGGCGTCACGCAACTTCAGCTCCAGGGATTCGACCACCGCTTGAATCGTTGCAGTGATGCTGTCTTTCTCCCACTGACGCAGGCTTTCCAGCTTCCACAGGATCAACTGCATCAACTGACGCACCTGATCGCCCGACAGCTTTTTGGATTCAAACAGCTTGGCGTCCGGGTTCACACCACCGGCGAAGAAGAAACCGGCCAGCGGTGCGACCTGGCTGAAGGTTTCAACCCGACCCTGCACGTGCGGCGCAATCTTCATCATGTATTCAGGGTTCAGCGCCCAGGTCTGCAAGCGACTGGCGAACTCTTCCACCGGCAGGTCACGCAGCCACTGACCGTTGAGCCACGACAGCTTCTCGATGTCAAAAATCGGCCCGCCGAGGGAGACGCGGCTCAGGTCGAAGTTGTCGACCATTTCCTGCAGCGAGAACTTCTCGCGCTCGTCCGGCATCGACCAGCCCATGCGACCGAGGTAGTTGAGCATCGCTTCCGGCATGAAGCCCATGCGCTCGTAGAACGTCACCGAGGTCGGGTTCTTGCGTTTGGACAGCTTGCTCTTGTCCGGGTTACGCAGCAGCGGCATGTAGCACAGCTCGGGTTGTTCCCAGCCGAAGTACTCGTACAGCAGAATCAGTTTCGGCGCCGACGGCAGCCACTCTTCGCCGCGCAGAACGTGGGTGATGCCCATCAGGTGGTCATCGACGACGTTGGCCAGGAAGTACGTCGGCAGACCGTCGGTCTTCATCAGCACTTGCATGTCCATGCGATCCCACGGGATCTCGACGTCGCCACGCAGCATGTCCGGCACCACGCAAACGCCTTCGCTCGGCACTTTCATGCGGATCACGTGCGGTTCGCCGGCGGCCAGGCGACGATCGACTTCTTCCTTGGACAGCAACAGCGCACGGCCGTCGTAACGCGGGGTTTCGCCGCGGGCCATTTGCTCGGCGCGCATCTGGTCGAGTTCTTCGGCTGTACAGAAGCACGGGAAAGCGTGGCCCATTTCGACCAGTTGCTGGCAGTACTTCTGATAGATGTCACCACGCTCGCTCTGACGGTAAGGACCGTGCGGGCCGCCAACATCCGGGCCTTCGCTCCAATCGATACCCAACCAGCGCAGGGCGTCGAAAATCTGTTGTTCGGACTCGCGGGTCGAACGCAATTGGTCGGTGTCTTCGATCCGCAGGATGAACTCACCACCATGCTGCTTGGCAAAGCAGTAGTTGAACAAAGCGATGTAAGCGGTACCTACGTGGGGATCCCCGGTAGGCGATGGCGCGATGCGAGTGCGGACGGTGGTCATGGCAAGTCTCGAAATGAAGATAAAACAAAGGGCGAATGGTAACAGGCGTTGCCCGCCCGGCTCCAGTGAGCAGGGCATTTAAGCCAAGGTTGCGTCTACAACGGGCTCTAGCCTCGGTGAATGGCCGATTATCAGCCGATGGCATTTACCCATCATTCGCTGTATGCCAGATTCGACCGCTGATAACTTCCTTACAATTTCTCGACTACAGTCTGCCCCATGCCTGCCCAACTCAAGCGTCGCCTGTTTATTTTCCTGTTGATCGTCCTGCTGGTGGCCGGGGGCTTTTTTGCCCAGTGGTTCTTCAAGGGACGGTTTTATGAAAGCACCGACAACGCTTATGTCCAGGGCGAGATCACCCGCGTGTCGAGCCAATTGGGCGCGCGCATTGATCAGGTGCTGGTGCAGGACAACCAGCACGTCGAGAAAGGTCAGCTGCTAATCAAGCTCGAAGGCGATGACTTCCACCTCGCCGTCGACCGCGCCAATGCCGCCCTCGCCACCCGTGAAGCCGAACGCCTGCAAGCCCGAAGCAAACTGACTCAGCAAGCCAGTCTGATCGCCGCCAGCGAGGCGCAAGTCGCGTCCAGCCAGGCGAGTCTCGGTCGTTCGCAAATCGACTTGTCTCGCGCGCAGACCTTGCGCAAACCCGGCTATGTCTCGGAAGAACGGGTGACCACCCTCTCCGCCGACAACCACATCGCCCGCTCGCAAGTGACCAAGGCCCAGGCGGACGCCCAAAGTCAGCGTCAACAAATCAACTCCCTGGCCGCCGAGATCAAACGCCTCGACGCCATGATCGCCAACGCCAAAACCGATCTGGCCCAGGCCGAACTGAACCTGACCCGCAGCGAAATCCATGCACCCATCAGCGGCCTGGTCGGCCAGCGCGCCGCCCGAGAAGGCCAGTACGTGCAGGCAGGTGCTTACCTGATGTCTATCGTTCCGGACCAGGACATCTGGATTCAGGCCAACTTCAAGGAAACCCAGATCGGCCGCATGCAGCCCGGCCAAAAAGCCGAACTGATCTTTGACGCCTACAGCGACATGCCAATCGATGCGCGAGTCGACAGCCTGTTTGCCGCTTCGGGTGCGCAGTTCAGCCTGTTGCCGCCGGACAATGCCACCGGCAACTTCACCAAAGTCGTACAACGGATTCCGGTAAAACTGACCTTCGCCGCGGACAATCCGCTGCAAGGCAAGATTCGTCCGGGTATGTCGGTCACCGCCAAAGTGAACATTAAAGACACGCCTGACGATGGCCGGTGATCAACTGATCCGCCCGGTCGGCGAACCGACCCGGCGGGACTGGATCGCAGTAATGAGCGTGATGCTCGGCGCCTTCATGGCTGTGCTCGACATCCAGATCACCAACTCTTCGCTCAAGGATATTCAGGGCGCGCTGTCGGCCACCCTGGAAGAAGGCTCGTGGATTTCCACCTCGTACCTGGTGGCGGAAATCATCATGATTCCGCTGACGGCGTGGCTGGTGCAGTTGCTCTCGGCGCGGCGGCTCGCGGTGTGGGTATCCCTCGGATTTCTCGCCGCTTCCCTGCTCTGTTCGATGGCGTGGAGCCTGGAGAGCATGATCGTCTTTCGTGCGCTACAGGGTTTCACCGGCGGCGCGCTGATCCCGCTGGCGTTCACCCTTACCCTGATCAAACTCCCCGAACACCACCGCGCCAAAGGCATGGCGATGTTCGCCATGACCGCAACGTTCGCGCCCTCCATCGGCCCGACACTCGGCGGCTGGCTGACCGAGAATTGGGGCTGGGAATACATCTTCTACATCAACATTCCGCCGGGGCTAATCATGATCGCCGGCCTGATGTACGGCCTGGAGAAGAAAGAAGCCCACTGGGAACTGCTGAAAAGCACCGACTACCTGGGCATTCTCACGCTGGGCGTCGGCCTCGGTTGTTTGCAGGTGTTTCTGGAGGAAGGCCATCGCAAGGACTGGCTGGAATCGAGCCTGATCGTGACCCTGGGCAGCATTGCGCTAGTCAGCCTGATCACCTTTGTGATCGTGCAGACGTCCAAGCCCAATCCGCTGATCAACCTCGGCATCCTGCGCAATCGAAACTTCGGTTTATCGAGTATTTCCAGTGTCGGGATGGGTGTCGGACTGTATGGCTCGATCTACCTGTTGCCGCTGTACCTGGCGCAGATCCAGAACTACAACGCCCTGCAAATCGGCGAAGTGATCATGTGGATGGGCGTGCCGCAGCTGTTTCTGATTCCGCTGGTGCCGAAGCTGATGAAGTACGTCTCGCCGAAATGGCTGTGCACGTTGGGTTTCGGGCTATTTGGATTGGCGAGTTTTTCATCGGGGGTGTTGAACCCGGACTTCGCCGGGCCGCAGTTCAATCAAATCCAGATCATTCGCGCACTGGGCCAGCCGCTGATCATGGTGACCATCTCGTTGATCGCCACGGCGTACATCCTGCCGCAGGACGCGGGGTCGGCATCGAGCCTGTTCAACATCTTGCGCAACCTCGGCGGCGCGATTGGCATCGCCCTCCTCGCCACGTTACTGGATGCGCGAACCAAGACTTACTTCGACTATTTGCGTGAAGCGATTGTGCCGACCAACCCGCAGGTGGCCGAACGCATGGCATCGCTGACGGATCGGTTTGGCAGTGAGACGGCCGCGCTGGGCAAGCTCAGTGAGATTGCGCATCAGCAGGCCTCGATCATGGCTTACAACGATGCGTTTCACTTTGTCGGGATTGCGCTGGGGATCAGCATGCTGGCGGTGTTGCTGACCAAGGCATTGCCGGCGGGATTGAAGGCTGGGGAAGCTCACTAAACCGAGGCGCCCCCATCGCGAGCAAGCTCGCTCCCACAAGGTTCAGCGTGATCCCTGTGGGAGCGAGCTTGCTCCGGGCGGCGATCCGACGATAAGGCCCTGTCAGGCACTACACATCAAACGGTGATCAACCGCTCACGCAACTTGCCAATCTCATCGCGCATCTGCGCCGCCGCTTCGAATTCCAGGTCGCGGGCGAGTTGGTACATTTTCTCTTCCAGCGCCTTGATACGCTTGGCGATCTCGCCCGGCGAGCGCAGTTCGGCTTCGTACTTGGCGCTTTCCTCGGCGGCCTTGGCCATGCCTTTGCGCTTCTTGCTGCGCGAACCCGGCACGGTGGCGCCTTCCATGATGTCGGCAACGTCCTTGAACACGCCCTTGGGCGTGATGCCATTGGCCAGGTTGAAGGCAATCTGCTTGTCGCGACGACGCTCGGTTTCGCCGATCGCGCGCTCCATGGAACCGGTGATGCGATCCGCGTAGAGAATCGCCCGACCATTGAGGTTGCGCGCCGCCCGGCCGATGGTCTGGATCAGCGAGCGCTCGGAACGCAGGAAGCCTTCCTTGTCCGCATCGAGGATCGCCACCAGCGAGACTTCCGGCATGTCCAGGCCTTCACGCAGCAGGTTGATCCCCACCAGCACATCAAATGTGCCCAGACGCAGGTCGCGGATGATTTCGACCCGCTCCACCGTGTCGATGTCCGAGTGCAGATAACGCACCCGCACGCCGTGGTCGGCCAGGTAATCGGTCAAGTCTTCAGACATGCGTTTGGTCAGCGTGGTGACCAGCACCCGCTCTTCCAGCGCGACGCGTTTGCCGATCTCCGAAAGCAAATCGTCGACCTGGGTCAATGCCGGGCGGATTTCGATTTGCGGGTCCACCAGGCCAGTAGGACGGACCAGTTGCTCAACCACGCGACCGGCGTGCTCCGCCTCGTAATTGCCCGGTGTGGCCGAGACAAAGATTGTCTGCGGGCTGATGTTTTCGAACTCGTCGAAACGCATCGGCCGGTTATCCAGCGCGGACGGCAGACGGAAACCGTATTCCACCAGCGTCTCTTTACGCGAACGGTCGCCCTTATACATCGCGCCGACTTGCGGCACGCTAACGTGGGACTCGTCGATCACCAGCAAGGCATCGGCCGGCAGGTAATCGAACAAGGTCGGCGGCGCTTCGCCGGACGCACGGCCCGACAGGTAGCGCGAGTAGTTTTCGATGCCGTTGCAGTAACCCAGTTCGAGGATCATCTCCAGGTCAAACCGGGTGCGCTGCTCGAGTCGTTGCGCTTCCACCAGTTTGTTGTTGGTGCGCAGGTAGTCCAGGCGTTCCTGAAGCTCAACCTTGATCCCTTCGATAGCGCCGAGCAGGGTTTCCCGTGGCGTCACGTAGTGGCTTTTCGGATAGAAGGTGAACCGCGGCAGCTGCCGGGTCACTTCGCCGGTCAGCGGATCGAAAGCGGAAATTTTCTCGACTTCGTCGTCAAAGAGCTCAATGCGGATCGCCTCAAAATCGGATTCCGCCGGGTGGATATCGATCACATCGCCGCGGACCCGGAAGGTCGCACGGGCAAAATCCATGTCGTTGCGGGTGTATTGCAAGTCCGCCAAACGGCGCAGCAACGCACGCTGATCGAGCTTATCGCCGCGATCCACGTGCAGCACCATCTTCAAATAGGTTTCCGGACTGCCCAGACCGTAGATGCACGACACCGTGGTGACGATGATCGCGTCTTTGCGCTCCAGCAGTGCCTTGGTCGCGGACAGCCGCATCTGCTCGATGTGATCGTTGATCGAGGCATCTTTCTCGATGAAGGTGTCCGATGACGGCACATACGCTTCGGGCTGGTAATAGTCGTAGTAGGAAACGAAGTATTCGACCGCATTGTTCGGAAAGAACGCCTTGAACTCACCGTACAACTGCGCGGCCAAGGTCTTGTTGGGCGCCAGCACCAGGGTCGGACGCTGAACCTGGGCGATCACATTGGCAATGCTGAAGGTCTTGCCCGAGCCGGTCACACCGAGCAACGTCTGGTGCGCCAGCCCGGCTTCGATACCCTCGACCATCAGGCGGATGGCTTCCGGCTGATCGCCGGCGGGCTCGAAGCGGGTGACTAGCTGGAATTCAGACATGAAAAACCTCTGGGTTCGCGCCTGTCCGGGCGAACCGGGCAGCAACGGGAAAGACCGCAAACGACCGATGTCGCCCGAGGAAAAAACTGGATTGTGCTCAATGTGGAGCCGATTGCCCTCTCTTTCAAGGCAAACGTCCTACATCGGGTAAAACCTTTGACGATGCCAATCGACTAACGGTCGAGAAATAATCGGAAAAACTTACCGTAAAAGCCGAATCGTCTGTCGCCATCAATCGCAGATGGCCTCTATACTAGCTCCCCGTTTGTGCACCGCTCTAGTGCATTCGGCTGGAGCGCGACACGTCCCTCCACTTTCCATTCAGAGCCGCCGCAAAATGAGCCTGTTCTCCGCTGTCGAAATGGCACCACGCGATCCAATCCTGGGCCTCAACGAAGCATTCAACGCCGACACCCGTACCAACAAGGTCAACCTGGGGGTCGGTGTTTACTGCAACGAGGAGGGGCGAATTCCACTCCTGCGCGCCGTTGTCGAAGCCGAGACGATCCGCGTCGCTCAACACGCTTCCCGTGGCTACTTGCCAATCGACGGCATTGCTGCCTACGACCAGGCCGTACAGAAACTGCTGTTTGGCAATGACTCGCCACTGATCGCCGCTGGCCGCGTCATCACCACCCAAGCCGTTGGCGGTACTGGCGCACTGAAAATCGGTGCCGACTTCCTCAAGCAACTGCTGCCGAACGCCGTCGTGGCGATCAGCGACCCGAGCTGGGAAAACCACCGCGCGCTGTTCGAAACAGCCGGTTTCCCGGTGCAGAACTATCGCTACTACGACGCCGCGACCCACGACGTGAACCGTGCTGGCTTGCTGGAAGACTTGAACGCCCTGCCGTCCGGCTCCATCGTTGTCCTGCACGCTTGCTGCCATAACCCGACCGGCGTGGACCTGAGCCCGGCGGACTGGAAAAACGTTTTGGAAGTGGTGAAAGCCAAAGGTCACGTACCGTTCCTCGACATGGCCTACCAGGGCTTTGGCGATGGTATCGACGAAGACGCTGCTGCCGTGCGCCTGTTCGCTGAATCGGGCCTGACCTTCTTCGTCTCCAGCTCGTTCTCCAAATCCTTCTCGTTGTACGGCGAGCGCGTGGGCGCCCTGTCGATCGTCAGCGAATCGAAAGAAGAAAGCGCGCGCGTGCTGTCGCAGGTCAAACGCGTGATCCGCACCAACTACTCCAACCCGCCGACCCACGGTGCAAGCATCGTTGCTGCTGTATTGAACAGCCCGGAGCTGCGTGCTCAGTGGGAAGAAGAACTGGCCGAAATGCGCCTGCGGATTCGCGGCATGCGCATCCAGATGGTCGACCTGCTGGCGAAAAACGCGCCACAGCGTGATTTCAGCTTCGTCGGTCGTCAGCGCGGCATGTTCTCCTACTCCGGCCTGACCGTTGAGCAAGTCACCCGCCTGCGCAGCGAGTTCGGTATCTACGCCCTGGACACCGGCCGCATCTGCGTCGCCGCGTTGAACCAGAGCAACATCGACGTTGTGACCAAGGCCATCGTTGCGGTGATCTGAGTCGTCGAGTGGTAAAAAAACGGGAAGCCCTTGGGCTTCCCGTTTTTTATTTGTCTCAGATAATTCTGAATGCGACGACCGAGAGCTCTAGACTGCACACAGATCTAATGTGGGAGCGAGCTTGCTCGCGATAGCGATATATCTGTCACATTGATACTGAATGTGCCGCCGCCATCGCGAGCAAGCTCGCTCCCACAGGTTTTGTGTACACCCGAGATTTCTGACGAGAGCCCACATGAAAAACGATGACCTACGCGCCGACCGCGATGAGCTGGACCACTTCGTGCCTCGCACCCCGGCCAAACGCAGTAACAACCTGGTGATGCAAGTCGCTTTCGGCGTGTTTCTCGGTGGCCTGGCCTTGTGGCTGGTGCAGCTGGCCGCAACGATGTTGTACGCCAAACTGATGCTCGCCACCGTCACCTTCGGCGGTTAGGCCAGTTCGGTTGCGCGCTGGCTGGCAGCGTCGTCATAGGCAACGTAGAGCGATTCGGCGACCTGGCTTTTGATGGCCTTGGCGCTTTCCAGGCCCAGGACAAAACCTTCGGCCTTGCCACCTGCACGGTTCAATTCGTCAGCGGTGCTGGCCTGAGTGATTGCGTCGAACAGTTTTTCGGCGTGCGGGCCGACGCCTTTGGGCAGGCTGATCTGAGCGATGCTCATGCGAACACCCCGTTGTGACGAGGCGTGATGATTGGGTGATTCATGGCGCGTACCTTTTCGGCGAATGGCCGGCAGCGCGTGTAACCACTTCCGGGCGGCCATGGTAGACCTCTGAGGCGATTCTGGTAACCGCCCACGGTCGATAAACCACCGTCCGTCCCCATGAAACTGCCAAGTGGCTAACAGGTGCTTGACTTCTCTTTTTGAATCAGTAACATACACGCCATTCCGCGATAGCTCAGTTGGTAGAGCAAGTGACTGTTAATCACTGGGTCCCTGGTTCGAGTCCAGGTCGTGGAGCCAGACAAGGTTCCAGAGAAGGCTTCCAAAATCTCTGAACCATCCGAAAAACCCGCCTTCTGGCGGGTTTTTTCGTTTTGGCGTTCCGTCGGATTCCGGTGGGTGCCAGCCGTTTTAAGGGTATGTCCAGTACTGAAATAGGTTTACACCTGTCTCACCCCACCGCCAGAGGCATGCGGTTGAGCGCAGCACTGGCGCCCACAACGGTCGAGGTCGTGCCTGCGCCGCGCATCTTCAACCGCAGCCTAAGCGATTGGCCTTGCCCTGGATTAGGCCCCTATGGTTCAGGTGGGTACTGCGACAGACCCCGATCCTGAGATATCGGTTGATCACGGCAGAATCCCGACTGCCCACCCACTCTTCTCCATCGATCATTAATTTTTTGCGTGCCAAGCTTCTTCGCCGTGACAAATCCTGAGACAATAATTGCTAATGATTCTCATCAGCACCACCTCTATCATTAGTATTCCAGGAATCCACCTATGTCGCGCGCCACCCCGCTGCGTTATCTCAACGCGTCACGTGATCTTTTGGCCATGGCCATTTGCATGGCCACCCTGCCGGCCTTGGCCGATGACAGCAGCGCTGCGCAGGAGACATCCAAGCCGACCGTCATGGAGCTTGGCGCCACCGAAATCACCAGTGCCCAACTGGGCAGCATTACCGAAGGCTCCAACTCCTACACCACTGGCGCAATGTCCACTGCGACCAAGCTGCCGCTGACAATGCGTGAAACACCACAAGCCGTCACAGTTATTACTCGTCAGCGCATGGACGACCAGGCCATGACCAGCATCAACGATGTGGTTAAGTCCACCCCTGGGTTGTTCCTCGACTTTTCCAGTGGCCCCGGCCGGCAGACATACTCGGCGCGCGGTTTCGACATCGACAACCTCATGTATGACGGCATCCCGAGCGGCTATCAAGGCTGGACTGTCGGCGCCCAGCCGAACCTGGCGATGTTCGACCGGGTCGAGATTGTGCGCGGGGCCACCGGCCTGGTGACCGGTGCAGGAAACCCTTCGGCGGCCATCAACCTGATACGCAAGCGGCCACTCGCCGAGCAGAAAGTCACCCTGACCGGAGCCGCCGGCAGCTGGGACGACTACCGTGGCGAGATCGACGCCTCCAGCCCGCTCAACGACAGTGGCACCCTGCGCGGCCGGGTAGTCACTTCTTACCGCGACGCCAACAGCTTCGTAGATAATGCAGAGGAAGATCACGGCCTCTTCTACGCGGTCACCGAAGCAGACCTGAGCGAAGACACCACCCTGACCCTTGGCTTCTCGCACCAGAAGGACAAGACCAATTACTTCTGGGGTGCTTCGATGATCGGCCTTGATGGCCATCATCTGGACCTGCCGCGTTCGTACAACCCCGGTACGGATTGGGAAAACAAGGATCAGGAGATCAACACCATTTTCGCCGAAGTCCATCAGCGGCTAGCCAATGACTGGAAGCTTCAGTTCAACGCCAATTACTCCGAACAGAACGCGCTGTTCACCGGGTCTTACCAATCACGCTGGGTAAACAACACACTGGCCCGGACTGTCTACCAGTCCGCCCATGATGAAAACCAGGCCGGCTTGGACGCCTTTGCCAGTGGTCCCTTCGAGGCGTTCGGGCGTACACATGAACTGGTGGTGGGCGCCAGCAAGCGCATCTACGACATGACCACCCACAACTACGACCCGTACGACACCAACTGGCCGATCAATGCCGGCAAACCGGACTTCGTCCACACTGGCAACGACCGCGAAGTCACCACTCAGGATGGTCTGTACATGACCACCCGCCTGAGCCTGGCCGACCCGCTGAAGCTGATCCTCGGCGGACGCCTGGACTGGTACGACTACGACAACCGTGATGGCGACGGGGACTACAAGGTCACCCGTAACGTCACCCGCTACGCAGGCTTGATCTACGACCTGGATGACCATCACTCGGTTTACGTCAGCTACAGCGACATCTTCACTCCCCAGAGCTCCAAGGACACCTCAGGCACCCCGGTTAAGCCGATCGTCGGCAAGAACTACGAGGTCGGCATCAAGGGCGAATACTTCGACGGTGCGCTGAATGCGAGCCTGGCCCTGTTCCGCGTAGACCAGGAAAACCGCGCAGTGCAAGTGTTCGTGGCGGACTGCCCACAGTCAGCCTGCTATGAGGCCTCCGGCGAGATTCGCAGTCAGGGCATCGACTTCGAACTGCAAGGCGCGTTGACCGAGAACTGGCAGGTCGGCGGCGGCTATACCTATGCCCGTGTACACACCATCAAGGATAATGCCAATCCGCAGAACGTGAACCAGCGCTTCGACACTGACATGCCGGAGCACTTGTTCAAGCTATCCACCAGCTACCGCTTCCAGGGCCCGCTGGAAAAACTGCGCGTCGGCGGCAACGTCTACTGGCAGAGCCGCATGTACAACGACATCGCGCTGCTCGATGGCAGCAACTACCGCCTCAAGCAGGGCGCCTACGCCATTACAGATCTGATGGCCGGCTACCAGGTCAACCAGCACCTGGATCTGCAGCTCAACGCCAACAACATCTTCGACCGCAACTACTACTCGTCCATCTCCAATTCCGTGAGCTATGGTGGCGACACCTACGGCAACCCCCGCAACCTGATGCTGACCGCCAAGTACAGCTTCTAAGTTGCCCAGGCGCAGGGATGCGCCGCGCTGTTGGTGCTTAAGCTGAACGATCCAGCCAATCTGTTGCGTCCACCGGTTGAATCCACAGCCAAAAGCAAACGCTCAGCCGAAGGCATCACTCGCACACTCAAGGAATGGCGAGCTACTCAGGACTTGCCGGGGTTCAAAGTCGAGCAACCGTGAAGTGTCTAGTCCTGAAACACCTGTTTCAGGACTAGACACGATGCCTCAGGGCCAATGCGGATTATCGACGGTCAACTGGGCGACCTTCTTGCGGCTGCGCGAAAAGATAAAGGTGCAGGTGACTGCCCACGGCGGTTGCGTTGCGGCAGCCAGACGCTCCATCTCCACCGGCTTCATGCTCAAGTGACAAACCCCTCGGGTCTCGATGCTCACACCCGGCGCCAACTTATACGGCAGTATCGTTCCTTCACGCAGGCCAACCGGACCGGCACCGAAAACAGCCTTGGCAGCAGTAAGCTGTTCCCGCCCCTTACTGACCTTGAGCAGTACATCCTCCAACAGTTCGTCCGTCTCCCCGGTATTGGTTATCCGGGCATTGAGGGAAAACGTCCACAACGCATTGGTCGTGCCAAACTGCTCGGCATCGGCGGACATCCAGACCTCCAGGACCTTGCACTGTGTCTTGCCCTTGCGCGGTGCCAACAACGCCACTAAAGCTGCTGCCACCCCCAGAACACCGATCACCGCCACGGCATCGCCCACGGACCCGTTGATCGCGCCCATGATCGCCGGAATCATCAAAATCAGCACCACGCCGATGGCGAGGCACAGCAGTATTCGCTTCATGGGCTCATCCGAATGTGGAGTGGCCGGGGTGTTGGATTGTTTCCCTGAACCTTCAGCGTAGTGAATTTCCTGCGACCGGAACGCCCCATGCAAAAAAGGGCAGAGAGGATACGATCCCCCTGCCCTTCTGTTTCTTTGCGGTGACAGCGCTAACCGTCAGCCAGCGTGCTATTCAGCATCATCAGACATGCTCACTGTTTTTGGTGTGAGCCGCTCGATGCTCGTTCGACTCATGAACCGCCTCCACCACCGGAATCTCATTCCCGTCGCAGTCACGCAGTTTTCCTTCGCTGAAATAATCCCCTTCGCGCAACGCTGCCAGATCCTGATAACGCAGAACGCGCTCAGTACCGGCCGCGAACACCGACTGCTGATCGGAGTTACCGGCAGTCAGGTGGTTGAAGGTCAGGTTCAGCACGATCGCCATGATTGCCGAGGAGCTGATGCCCGAGTGGAAGATCGTGGCGAACCAGCTTGGGAAGTGGTCGTAGAAGTTCGGTGCTGCGATGGGGATCATGCCGAAGCCGATGGAGGTGGCGACGATGATCAGGTTGACGTTGTTGCGGTAGTCGACTTTGGACAGCGTACGAATACCGCTGGCCGCCACGGTGCCGAACAGCACGATACCGGCGCCGCCGAGGACAGAAGTCGGTACAGCGGCGATGACGCGGCCCATAAATGGCAGCAAACCGAGGATCACCAGAAACAAACCGCCGGTAGCCACCACGAAGCGGCTCTTGATCCCGGTCACCGCCACCAGTCCGACGTTCTGGGCGAACGCGCTTTGGGTGAAGGAGCCGAAGATCGGCGCGATCATGCTCGACAGCATGTCGGCGCGCAGGCCGTTGCCCAGTCGTTTGGAATCGACCTTGGTGCCGATGATTTCACCCACCGCCAGGATGTCAGCCGAAGTTTCCACCAGGGTCACCATGACCACGATGCACATCGACAGGATCGCGGCGAAATGGAAGGTCGGCATGCCAAAGTGGAACGGCGTCGGGAAGCCGAACATCGGGCCCTGGGTGACGGACGAGAAGTCCGCCATGCCAAGGAACACCGCGATCACCGTACCGATGACCATCGCCAACAGGATCGACAAACGAGAGATGGTCGCGCTACCGATCTTGCTCAACAGCAGAACCAGCACCAGCGTCACCGCCGCCAGACCGATGTTCGCCATGCTGCCGAAGTCCGGGGCATGGCTGTTACCGCCCATGGCCCAGCGTGCAGCGACTGGCATCAGCGTCAGGCCGATGGTGGTGATCACAATGCCCGTGACCAGCGGCGGGAAAAACTTGGTGATTCGCGAGAACACCGGCGTGATCAGCAGGCCGATCAACGACGCGGCAATCACCGCCCCGAGAATCGATTGAAACCCGCCCTCCCCGCCACTGCTGACAATCGCCACCATCGTCGCGACGCCAGAGAACGACACGCCCTGTACCAGCGGCAATTGGCAGCCGAAAAACGGTAAGCCCAGGGTTTGCAGCAATGTCGCCAGCCCCCCTGCAAACAATGAAGCAGCAATCAACAAACCGATGTCCGCCGGCGAGAGCCCGGCCGCCTGGCCGATGATCAAAGGCACCGCGACGATGCCGCCGTACATGGTCAGAACGTGTTGCAGGCCGTAAGCCATATTCGCGCCGATCCCGAGATTTTCATCCTCAGGCCGTTGGTGTGAAACATGGGGCGTTTTCATGGTTGGGGGGTTCCCTGGTTTTTGTTATGCGCACACTGTATGCAAGACTCAGGACAAATGTCTATAGAGTTGTATACAACTAATCAGTCAGATGATGGACACATGGCCATTCCACACCCGAGACTTGCGTCGCACCTTCCCTGATAAACTCTGCCGCTCCGCACCCTGGCGGACAATTACGGACATGGAAGCCGCCACCTTGTATTACCGCTCAGCACTCGAACACCTTGCCCAGATCCTGCCCCTGACCTTTGGCGCGTTTTGCACCGTGGTCGCCGTGCAAGCCCTGGCCATTGCCCTGCCCTATGCCATGGATTCCGCCGACCTGGAGATTGGCTTCTGGGTTGGTGTCGGCGTCTTTGTGCCCTTTTTGGTCGGTGGCGTGGTTCGGCATGGTGCCGCTGCTCGTGGGCTTCACGCCGCTGTACGCCTGGCTCAGCGCCAAGGGTTACGCCAACTGGGTGACTGGCGTGTTGGCTGGGGTGGCGATCGCCGGGCTGGTCTGTCTTCACCCGAAATGGCGGTTGCTGTGGTCGTTCTGGCTGATCGATGGCGCGGCAGTCGGGCTGATCACCCACTGGGCGTGGCGCCGAGTCCAGAAAATCCAACGTGGCGCAAAATCCCGGACGCTGTCACGACCATGAATCCCCTGGAGCGATTCGCCCGTTGGCGGGGCCAGCCCCTTGAAACCAAAACCTCCCGGCAACATGACGTAAGGCAAGACGTGCACTACCTTGATAGAGGTACGCTCTCACTGAGACCACGATAGGAAGTCGACATGAGCAAGGCTGACCAACTCGCCGCGAAACTGAAGCAAACCCAGCAGTCCAGCGCCGACGCGACACTCTGCGCCGATCAGCAGATAGACGGCTGGCCTGCGCAGGTTTACGAGCTGTACCACCTCATCGAAACCTGGCTGGCGCCGCTCAGCGAAGCCGGGCTGAACATCCGGCGAGTGCCGACGCATGTCTTCGAGCGTCACCCTGACGGGGCGACCTACGACTACGCCATCGACCAGTTACTGATTGAAGGCAACCACCACAGCATCACCTTCGACCCCACCGCTCGTTTCACTGAGGATGGTGCCGGGCGGGTCGAGATCCGCCCCCTGGGAAAGGCACTGTTGCGAACCGTGAGCGAACACGGCGAGACACAGTGGTGGCTGCAGGCGATCGATCAATCCGGGCAACAACCGGATGCGATCGCCATGACCGAAGACACTCTGCTTTCGGTGGTGCAGGAGGGGCTGGAGCTGTGAGGCTCAGGGGCGAAGTGTGACTCAGGGTTGTTGAATCAGCCCTTCAATAACCCGGCGCAACGCCGCCTCCCTTGGCACCCGAATGTCGAACTCGCTGCGCAACAACCCCAGCAATTCATCCACATCAGTCACCTGTCGCCGTTCAGTCTCACTGCCGACCCGATGAATCGCAAAACTGCCGTTGTTCAGCGTGCGGCGCCACCCTTCCCCGGTGCGCGCCACCATCAGCTGCCTGGCGAACGACGATTCGGGATGGGTCGAGACGTACCAGTTGCCAACGGCGTAATCGATGTCTTCCTGGCGCTGCAAATCGAAAATGTACATCGCCCGCCATTCGCCGGCGACGTTGGCGCGCAGGGTGTAGCCATCCTCGTGCGGTTCGATGCGATAGGGTTCGTGAGGTGTGAACTGTTCGGCCGGGGTATCGAGCATCAGCGGTGCGGTGGGCACCATGCCGCCGAAGCCGACGTCGGTGATGTAGCGCACGCCGTCCAGCGTTACCACGCTCAAGCGGTGTGTACGGGCGGTCCACGCGCCTTCGGGTTGGCCCATGACCACTCGGCCGGAGATACCGCAGGCATCGAAGCCCAGTGCCTGGAGCAAGGCCAGGAACAGGTTGTTGAGTTCGTAGCAGTAACCGCCGCGACCGTCGTGCAGGACCTTTTGCTCGATTGACGGCAGATCGATGAGCACCGGCTGCCCCGACAACGTGGCGAGGTTTTCGAACGGGAAGACGCCGGTGTGGCGCAGCTGAAGTTGGCGCAGACTTTCCAGGGTCGGCGCCGGAGGCGCGTCGAAGCCCAGGCGCTGCAGGTACAACGCAAGATTGCTCAGGTGTGGCTCGCTCATTGCTCAGTCCTTATGCAGGAGGCCGCGGATTTCTCCGCCGATGGGCGCCATGTATAAGGGATAAAGCGGTTCAACTGACAATTGATTTAGCCAATCGTCACACACTTCAATCTCAACGCCGCTTGCGCGAACTCAACCGAATCCACGTCGGTGCATGATCACTCGCGTGGGGCTCGTTGCGCACCCAGGCATCGACTCCGGCCTCCTGCAGATAAGGGCTGAGCGCCGGGTTAAGCAACAGATGATCGATGCGCAGCCCTGAGTTCTTTTGCCAGTGCTGGCGAAAATAATCCCAGAAGGTATAGAGCCGATCCTCTGGATACAGATGGCGCAAGGAATCGGTCCAGCCCTGGGTCAGCAGGCGCTGATAACACTCGCGGCTTTCAGGTTGCAGCAACGCATCCTTCAGCCAGGATCGCGGGTTGTAGATGTCCAGGTCGGTGGGCACCACGTTGTAGTCACCGGCCAGCACCACGGGATGCTCACTGGCCTGAAGCGTCTGCGCGTAGTGGATCAGCCGTTCGAACCACGCCAGCTTGTAATCGAACTTAGGCCCCGGCTGCGGGTTGCCATTGGGCAAGTACAGGCAGCCCACCAGTATCCCGTGCACGGCAGCCTCCAGATACCGGCTATGGGTGTCGCTGTCATCGCCCGGCAGACCTCGACGACTCTCCAGCGGCTGAGCATCCCGCGCCAGAATCGCCACCCCGTTCCACGAAGACTGACCTTGCCAGATCGCGCCGTAGCCAGCGGCCTCTAGCTCGGCGGCCGGGAATGCACTGTCAACCGACTTGAGCTCCTGCAAACACGCGATGTCCGGCTGCTCTCGCTCAAGCCAGGCCAGCAAGTTGGGCAGTCGGGCGCGCATGCCGTTGACGTTGAATGTCGCGATTTTCAGGTTCTTCATGTTCCAACGCTCGCAACGCAGGGTCGATGTCCAGTTGTGACCGGGGGTGCGTGCCGGCAGTTGCCTCTACGAGCGAGTCAGGCGACTAAAGGCACGCCCCTACACTGGAAACTCGTCATGCGACGCCTTGAGCAATGGCAGCAACGCCTGCTTTTCCATAGGCCGACTCAAGTAGAAACCCTGCACCTCATTGCACTGGTCCGAGACCAGGAAGTCCAGTTGCTCCAGGGTCTCGACGCCCTCTGCCGTCACGGTCAGGCCCATGGCTTTGCCCAGGTTGATGATCGCCTGCACCACGGCGCGATCATTGCCACCGCCGCTCATGGACGAGATGAAACGCTTGTCGATCTTGATCCCGTCGAACGGGTACGTGCGCAAGTAACCCAGGGACGAATAGCCGGTACCGAAGTCGTCCATGTTCAACCGCACGCCCAGCTCCTTGAGCGCATTCATGGTCGCCAACGCGCCCTCCACATCGATGAGCATCACGTTTTCGGTGATTTCCAGCTCCAGACGACTGGCCGGTAAACGGGTCTGAATCAATGCCTCCCTGACGTCCTCCACCACATCGCTGCGGGCAAATTGAACAGGCGACAAATTGACCGACACCATCAACGCACCGGGCCAGGTCAGGGCCGTTTCACAGGCCTCGCGCAACACCCAGCGCCCCAAAGGCACGATCAGGTCAGTCTGCTCGGCCAAAGGGATAAACTCGTCGGGGCTCAGCAGCCCCTGTTCCGGATGCTGCCAGCGCAGCAACGCTTCCACCGAAACCACCTGCTTGCCGCTCATGTTGTAGCGCGGCTGGTAATGCATCACGAACTCGTTGTTCTGGATCGCCCGGCGCAAGTCGTTTTCCAATTGTCGGCGGTGCTGGATCTGATCGTTCATGTGCGGCGCAAAGTAGCACCAGGTCTTCTTGCCGTTGGATTTAGCCTGATACAGCGCAATGTCGGCACACCGGATCAGCTCATTGGGAATGTGCCCCTGACGCCGACTCAAGGCGACACCGATGCTCGCGCCGATGTGCAGCGTGTGATGCTCGTAATGAATCGGCTGCTGCAGGCTCTCGAGCAAACGTTCGCAGAACCGGTCGATTTCGGCGTGGCTGTCCATGCCGTTGAGCACCAGCACAAACTCATCACCACCGAGCCGGGCGACCAGATCTATGTCCCGCGTGCACTCGCGCAATCGGGTGGCCACTTCCAGCAGCACGGCGTCGCCAGCCGGGTGGCCAAGGGAATCGTTGATCGGCTTGAAGTTATCCAGATCGATCATCAACAGCGCCAGCGCCGCCGAATGCCCTTTCTGCGCCAGGGCCTCGTCGAGGAAACGCGCCAGTTTGTTGCGATTCGGCAGCCCCGTCAGGGCATCGTGCAACGACAGATGCTGGATCTGGGCATGGGCGGCGACTTCATCGGTGATGTCGCTGGCCGTTCCGCGATAGCCCAGCACCGCGCCCTTGCGATGGATCGGTCGTGCCGAAACCCGGCAAATACGCTGTTGCCCCGACTGATCGCGATAGGAGCAGCGCAAATGGCTGACGGGCTGTTCTTCATTGAGCTTATGCAGCCACAGCGACAAGGGCAGCGTATCGCAATTGAGCAGTTGCCCAATGTCCTGCCCTATCCATTGCTGATCGGAAAAACCGGTGACGGTGGCGAAACGTCCTGACAGATAAGAGATGCAATGCTTGTCGTCGATTTCCCAGATCCAATCGGAAGCGGCCTCAGCCACGGCACGAAAACGCTCTTCACTGGCCTCCAGCGCCTGGTTCGATAAATCGAGGCTGGTGTAGCTGGCATCCACATGCCCGGACGTGCGTAAGACATACCGGAAGAAATAAGCCGTTAACAACGCCAGCACCAACAGCGCGCCGCCCAATGGCGGCAGCAGCGACCAGAGTAACTGGTGACCCGGTTGCTCAAGTCGGGAAACCAGGCTGTAGCCGGTGCCCGCCAGTGCCACGGCTGGCCTGTCGGGCGAGAGGGCGTTATCAGGCGCCAGGTTTAAATCATGCAAACCGTAATCGGCGCTCAGGACGCTGAGCTTGTCAGGGCTTAATTGGTCGACGAACACCAGCACCGAGGTGCTTTGGGGATCGACCGCCGGCCTTTCGTCATTGGGGACGATCGCGGCAGCCGTCAGCAATGCCGGTTTGCCCTCGAACAGCGTGAACTGGCTGACGGGATCAATGAGATTTTCCTGACTCTGGACTGCCTGTATCAGCGTCGCCATTGATGCCGAAAGATAGGTGGTCGCAGCCTCCTGCACCTGAAGCCCGCGTACCACTGCGTATTTGGTTTGCTGATGATCGACCACGAAGACGCCATCGTAGTGATCGATGCTGAACAAGGTTTTGCCCAGGTTCTGCTCGACGTAAGCCCATTGCACATCGACCTGGCCGTTCAAATGGTCGTAGGCGGTCGTCCAGTTTGCATAACTGGCGACGTAGTTTTTCGAGGCGGTGATGCGGTTTTCCAGCGCACGCTGGGTGTAGAACGTGGTCTTGGCCAGGTCCTGAGCATCCAGCCGCCCGGCTATATTGAACAAGGCCAACAGGGCGATCAGCACCCCCAGAACAAACAGCAAGCCGACGACAAACACCAGGTTGCGAGTGATCGGCGTATGACGGGGAGCGGTGACGGTGGTAACAGCGTTCATATCCATGCACTTGATCCTGTCAATCGACTGCCTGATCGGGATGCGACGTTGGCGATGCTTTTTTACCGGGGCACTGGCCGAACGTTTACTGACCATAGCAGCCATGCTGGGCCCTGGCGCCTGGATAACGCAAGCCATTGCCGCAATTGAAGAACCGTTAACACAACCATTGCCAATCGACGGCCGCTGCCCTGTAATTGCACGGATCGCCCGCGTACCTTTTGATGCCGAGAATGCCTGCTGATGGACACACTGGAAGGTCAACGAATCTGCCTGCGCCCCCTGCAACTGAGTGATGCCGATGCTCTGGTAAATGCTGCGCGGGACGGTGAACTGTGGAACCTGAGCGTCACCGTCGTACCCTCGCCGACCACCGTCGACAGCTACCTCAAGAAAGCCCTCGACGGCCGCGATGTCGGCACTGTGCTGCCCTTCGTCATCGTGCTCAAGGACACCGGCGAGGTCATCGGCTCGACGCGCTTCTGGAAAATCGACCGGCTCAACCGCAAGCTCGAAATCGGCAGCAGCTGGATCTCCGCCCGCTGGCAAAAAACCTTCGTCAACACCGAAGCCAAGTACCTGATGCTGAAGTACGCCTTCGACACGCTGGATTGCGTGCGGGTGCAATTCACCACCGACGAAAACAACCAGAAGTCACGTAACGCGATCCTCAGGCTCGGCGCGCAGCAAGAAGGCATCGTGCGCCACGAACGGATCATGCCGGACGGACGCAAGCGCAACTCGGTGCGGTTCAGCATCATTGATGATGAATGGCCACAGGTGCGGCAGAACCTCGAACAGAAGCTGGCCGAATAACACCTTCGCTGACACCTCGCTTGGTTGCGTCGCCATCGTTTGTTATCGCGCAAGAAAAGGAAGTCATGACATGCCCCTCATCCCCCAACACTTCATCCTCCATGAAACCGAACACTGGATCGTCAACCACCGCCTCAACTCGGCATTGCCGGGTTACGTGATGCTCGGCGCCCGAGCGAACGTCAGCGCGCTCCACGAACTGCCCGAAAGCGCACTCGCCGACCTCGGCCCGCTGCTGGCGAAAACTCAACGGATTGTCGAAACGTTGTTCAAACCCAAACGGCTGTACATCGGTCGCTACGGGCATGTGCCCGGCCATCCGATTCACTTTCATGTCATACCGATCTACGACTGGGTCGAGGATTTGTTCTGGCAGGATGAACGCTACAGAGTGCTAGAGACCTTCTCATCCCCCAACCCGGAAAGCATCACCGATGGTGCCGAGCTGACGCTGTTTGTCTGGCGTGAGTTTTGTGAACGGCCTGATCCGCCGACTGTACCGGGAATGTCAGTAGAAGCAGCCATCAGCCACCTGCGCGAGGCTTTCGCCTGAAACGCACGCCGACCACTCGTCAACCAATCGGCACCAACCGCCCAGCCCTTCACACCAACATCAGGTAACGACTCATCTTTGGAGACGCACCATGATGATCATCAAAATTTCCTCGCTGTTACTGGCTGGAGTGCTGTCCGCCGTGTCCATCGGGACTTTTGCAGCCTCCGGCGATGGCGCTGATGCGACCGGCACCCAATCGGGCTCAACCGGCGGCTCGACAATGGCGCCCAACAACCCAGGCGAACCTTCGGGCGGCCACAACGCTGACGGCGGCAATAGCGGATCGGGCTCTTCCAGCGGTGGCAACGGCGGGAATGGTGGAAACAGTGGCTCTGGCGCGGGGGGTGGCACCGGTGCCGCGGGGGGAGGAACAGGCGGTGCCGGAGGCGGGACAGGCAGCTGAACGCGTAGAGGCAGCCGATGATTGGAGATCGTCGGCTGCTGTCAGTTGGGTGCTACACACCGGGCTTGAACCCATACAAACCCATGGTCAGATTGAACCTACCCTTCGGCCGTTGACCACGCGAGTGAGCGTTGGAACCTTCCACATCTTCAGCGCCTGCGCGTCCTCGGGGACGGTCTGAAGCGCTGCTTTGATTTCAGGGTCCAGCGCATCCAGGTTGAACGATTTTCCGGGTTCGATACCGATACGCTTCATCTGCGCCAGGATCGGTTGATCAGTGGTGTGCGCAGGGTGCACTTTGAGCAATTCGGCGGCGTAGGCGAAATAGTCGGCCACCGACATTGAGTCGACCTGAATCTTTGGCGGGGTCTTCATGTCCACGGCCGGGTCAATGTTCACGCTGACCGGCTCGGGGCTTTTACCCAGCCGAGACAACGGTGTCACGGTGTAGCCAGCCTGGATTTTGTGCACGGCCGCGTAGTCCGCAGCGCCGTCGGTCTTGGTGCGGCCAATGACCCAGACAAAGGGCGTAGGTGCCGGCAGATGGTTCAGTCCGGCAGGCACCGTCCCGGTCCAGCCCGGCGGTGTCACCAGAAACTGCCCCGCTTGGGTGCCCGTGGTGCGCCAGCCCGGTGAGGCGAATACATCGGTCCACATGTCGAGCATCGGCAGCAAGTAAAAACGCCCGGCCGTATCGGGCGCTGCGATCACCAGCGGTTCTTCGGTCAAATCCAGCCAGGCAATGGAATACAAGGTGTCGAAATTCGAGCGCACCACCCCTTTGAAATCGGCAGGTGGATACTGCGGCACGCTGACAAACATATTCATCGGACCTTTACCGAATTCCTTGCCCGGTTCGATGTTGGTGAATTGCTTGCGGGTGATGTCCATGGTCAACAGCGGGTAAAAATAAAGGTAGGCATCCACGCCGATGGCGTGTGCTTCTTCGGCTGTGACTTTCGCTTGAGCGTGGCTCGCGAGCGGAAAGATGGCGCAGGCTGCAACGGTTAGAGCAACGGCTGTCAATGCTTGAGTAATCAACATTTTGACGATCATCCGTGCGGTGGGGAGACCTGCCGGGATCGGCAGCGTTACCGCAACTCTAGACGATCAATTGAAGAGGATCTGACAGGCAGACAGCCGGCTGGCCGGGGTGTTGCGCGGGTGAAACAACATCGAGAGACACCTCAACGATCCGAACGCAGCAGTGCCTCGACACCGCCCTCCATCGACAGCACCGCCGAGCGGTTTCGCCCCGAATGCTTGGCTTGATACAGCGCCGCATCCGCACGTTCGATGAACACTTCCATGCTGTCCCGACCCGTCGGCACAAACGAATAACAACCCAGACTAACCGTCACGAAGCCCGAGGGTGAACCGCTGTGGATGATGTTCTTGTCCATGACGCTGCGGCGGATCTGCTCGGCAATCACCATCGCGCCGTGAATGTCGGTGTCGGGCAGCAATACCGCAAACTCCTCACCGCCGTACCGCACGGCCAAATCGGCTTTTCGATGGCAGCACCCCTTCACCGCCCGCGCCACTTCAGCCAGGCAATGGTCCCCCGCCACGTGGCCGTAAGCGTCGTTGTAGCGCTTGAAGTAATCGATATCGAGCATGATCAGGCTCAGCGAACTCGACTGCCGGGCGCCTCGGCCGAACTCGATGTCCAGCGCTCCCTCGAACAGCCGGCGATTGCCCAGGCCGGTCAGGCTGTCGTGGGTCGCGATCAGCTTCAGCGCTTCCTTTGCCTTGCGCAAATCCGCCTCGACCTGTTCGCCGACACGCACCTGATAAAGGAACATCCAACCGAACAGCCCCACGCCCAACACCACCAGGGCAACGATGACCGAGGAGCGAAATGCCGTGTCGTACCAATCCTGGAGAATCGATTCCCTGGACGAAGCGGCAGACACGACCAGCGGATAAGAGTCGAGCTGACGGTAGCCATACAACCGCACAACACCATCGACCAGCGAGCTGAACATCGCGTTACCGGAAGGCGCGTTGGGCAGCAATTTCTCGAAGATCTCGCTCTTGGCCAGTGATGTGCCAATCAGCGACTCAACAAACGGCCGTCGCGCCAGCAGCGTTCCGTCGGTCAAGCCCAAAAACATCGAACCGTTGTCATCAATGCTGAAGCTTTTGAAGAACTGATCGAAGTACGCCATCTTGATGCCGGCCAACAAGACGCCCTGGAAATTGCCACTCTTGTCGTTCACACGCTTGGATATCGGAATGATCCACTCGCCATTTTTCCGGCTGCGAATCGCCGGCCCGATGTGCGCCAGGGAGGAAACGTTCTGCTGGTGGAATCTGAAATAATCGCGATCCGCCACACCCGGTCCGCGTGGCAGTTCGTCGAAAGAGGTAACGACCCACTGCCCCTTTTGGTCGAACAGAAATATCCCGTGCAATTGATTCAGCGCCTGCACCCGCCGGGCGAATGTTTTCTGCAAGCGTGCCTTTTGGGGCGCGCCGAAACCGTCAGCCTGAATCCAGTCGGCCAGACTGGTCAGCACCAGATCGGCTTGCATAAAGGTGTCTTCGGCCTGCTGCGCCATGGCCCGCGTCAGGTTTGATGACGCCACTTGCGCCAACGCCAGGTCATGCCGGCGCGACTGCTCCAGTTGCAGGTAAAGCAAACCGCACAGACTCAGGCACACGACCGCGATAAACAGCACCGCCGCTTTGCGCAGAGGTAACCGTTTCAACGTGACGCCGGTGGCGTTGAGCGGATCGTGAAGAGGGATTGGCAAAAGCTCGTCCTGTAAGGGTAAGGCATGGGTAACACCCCAAAACCCTTATTTTTTGTGAGCTTAGTCTACGGGGGGGTATGGGGCAAATGTCCTTTGGCTAGCCGCCGCATCGCACTGTGCAAATGCGCCCAAGCACTTTCCGCATCCCCCAGGCGCATTTGCTCATAGGCCCGCGGGGCAATCTCATGGGGCACGGGCTTGAGTTCACGCTGGGTCGCCATCGCCATCAACTGCACTTGAGCGGCACGTTCCAAGTAATACAGATCGTCCCAGGCTTCGGCGATGGATGGCCCGGCGACGATCACCCCGTGGTTCTTCAAAAACAGAATGTCGGCATCGCCCATGACGCTGGCAATCCGGTCGCCTTCAGACTCGTCGAGCGCCAGACCGTTGTAGTCCTCGTCCACCGCCGTACGGCCGTACGGCCGTACGGCCGTAGAATTTCAACGCCGTTTGCCCCAGCCACAACAGCGGCGGGCCTTGCAGCAGGCACAGCGCCGTGGCGTGAGGCATATGCGTGTGAAACGCTACTTTCACCCTCGGCAGCTGTTTGTGCAGTCGAGCGTGGATATAGAACGCAGTCGCTTCTGGTCTGGGCGTGTCGGTGCTGCCCGCTTCGGCGGTATTGCCTGAGCACAGCGTGTGCACCGACCTGCCCGAACTGCCGCCGACCGAGTTGGCGTTGGTCAGCCGAGAGGGCGCGCTGACCGGATTGCAACGAGCGTTGGTGGAGTTTTTGCGGGAGGAGTTAGGAGCTGTAGGGAATCAATAATGGGGGCTCAGCGAGCCCCGAATATTTGACGACCAACCCCATCAAGGTTTGAGCTTCAAATGCCCGTTGACTCTCCCGTTCTTTGGGTCGACAAACCAATACTCATTATTGGCGACCTTCACTTGGCTGCATTCGGTTGGGTACCCTTTTGCTTCGATACAAATAACGCCGTCTTTCAATGTCCACTTTTCTTTTTCGGGCTTGTAAGGCGCCATCTCGAACATCTCTACTCCGTTTGGAGCAAAACTCATTGAGTACGGATGACTGCCTTCTCTGGTGGTGCCATAGAACTTCTTGCCCACTAACGTGCTGGTGATTTGCCCATCATCAAGCGTTACCGCCGATGCCGGCACCGACGGCGGCTCATAATTGCTGGTGGTGACGCAGCCTGCCAGACAGACCATCAGGATCGACGCGCCGAACTTTAATAAAGTCATGCCACACCTTCCTTGTAAGTTCCGGAAGAATGTCCGGATAAATCAAAGCTTAGGCGACGCTTATTTGCAGATCCGACGCAAGTGCCGAACGGTTGACCGTCGATAAATCGCACACACAAAAATGGGCGCCCCGAGGGCGCCCATTTCAATAAAGCCCAAACATCCTTTAGATAATCTTGTCGATCTCATCCAGCGTCACTCGGGGAATGAGTTCGCCCGGAATCCTTGAGGAACTGGACAAGTTGTAGACCTGAAAATCATCATCCACGACGTACTTCGACAAGATCTCGAACGACGGCAGGATTCTCGTATAAAAATGCTGATCAAGCAGGCACGGCGACGCGAACGTGCCGGCCTCTTCGTAAAAACGACTCACAGACTGATTCAAGTCAACGCCTACCAGAAACACCTTGGTAAACCCCACGTGATACGCAATCTGCAAAGCCAGATAAGCCACGGTACGGGCATCAAAAAAACCGCGTTTAAGGTTCTTGCTGAAACCAAGGGTTCTATTGCGACCAGTTCCGAGTTTGCGACTTCTGACGAGTTCTTTATCAGCCCTGAAAACCAGGTCCGTCCAGGAGAGCTTGGGCGCTCGGCCGAGTAAATACAGTTCGCCCTCAGGCGCTACCGTCGTATGCCAGATGTGCTCTTGCCACAGCGCAACCCGCTGACTGATGCGCATCGCCTCTGAAAACAGTTCGGGTTGCTGTCGGGAAAAGCCTTGATCCGTACAGGCATAAAAGAACGGCTTGATACCTGTCCCGGAGAACATGGAAATGGCGCCGTTCATCGTGATCATCGGAACGTCTGCAAACTTTTCCAGCGGAAAATCTTTAGCGGACGCCCCCGAGGCAATGATAAACACGGCACCTTTTTGGATGTTGCGGCACTCATCGAGGTCATGCACATCAAGCATACCTGTGTTGAGTGACGGTTTTTTTTGCGCAACATCCATCTTCAATTTCCTATCCTTTCACATCGATGATCGGTGACATATTTTGCATTGTGATAGTTTTCAACGGGTGAGCCAACCTTTTGGCTTCGCCAACCCCGGAATCTGCGACGGAGCGCAAAGGTTGACGCAGAGCGCTTGCACCGTTGGTGCATCGATGACCTGCCCGTTACATACGGATAGCAAGTCCCGCGTCCTTCACGGCCATTGCCGGTTTTGCCCCGTCGCAACAGCGGAAGTTCCTGCTCGTCGCACATCCAGAACGGGCAGTTCCGAAGGCAGATTCAACCCCCGTAGTACCGCGGAATCGTACCCGTAGACATCGGGTTTGAACATCACTCGACCATCGTTACTCAGGTCCACCGTCCAGTAAGCCAACAGCACCGGCACCTTGACGGGAAGCCTGATGTTTTCGGTCTTGCCGTTCGCCAGTTGAGCCTGTATCCCGGCGCTGTTCCAACGAACCGGGTCGTTGAACAGCAGCTCTACCAACTGCAGCGGGTTCTCCACCCGTATACAGCCTGAACTGGTGGCACGGCGCGATTGCGCAAACAACTCGCGATGCGGCGTGTCGTGGAGGTAAATCGAATAGTCATTGGGAAACCGAATGACCACCTGCCCCAGCGAATTATCCGGCCCGGCATCCTGTCGCAGCGTGATACCGCGCGCGTTATCCCAGTCGACGGTCGACGGATCGAGCACATTACCCTCTCGATCAAGGGCTCTAATACGGTTGGCGGCAAGGTAGCCAGGATCTCTTTGAATCTTGGGCAGCATGTCTTTGATGAGGATGGTCGGTGGCACGGTCCAGGTGGGGTTGAACGTTACGTAAGTAATCTCGGATTGAAACACCGGCGTACTGCGGAACGGCTTACCGACCTGAACCCGGGAACGCCATATCGCCTTACCGTCGCGATAAAGCGCCACCTTGTAACCCGCAATATCAACGATGACAAAAGTGCCCTGAAGTTTGAACAGCAACCAACGCGCACGTTCCATGTTCACCCGAACCTGGTCTATCCGCGCCTCTACGGGCACATTCAACGCAGCCAGTGTCGCGGCCCCCGCAACGCCATCCGCCCCCAGGTATTGCTCGGCTTGATACTTTTTCACCGCCGCGGCGACGCTGTCGTCGTAATCAGTGCGTTGCTTCTTGGATGGGGCCAGATAACCACCCGCCACCAAACGTGCTCGCAACTGCGCAACAGAGGCGTCATCCATGCCTGGCTTCAGCGATTGGCCTTCGGCAATCTTCGGCCAGCCGCCAGCGTCCCGAACCTTGCGCAGTTGGCCCAGGCCCACGCGCAGGCTGCGGTAAACCGCCTCTTGTGGTGGCGCTTCGGCGAAAGCGCGCGCCACGTCATGAGCATCGAGTGCGGCGAACAAGTTATTCATGTCTCCACGAGGATCGGCGCCGACAGGGTCGAAATTCCAATGGATGTCCAGACGCGAAGGGTCAACCTTGCCGCGCCGCAACTGCAGCAGCGCCGTGATAAAGGTCCGGGTGGCCGCGATATCGAACGCCGCCCGTTGCGCCACCGTCGGCTCTGCTGCCTGCATCGACGCTCTGGCGTTCGCCAACTCATCAATATGAAAGTCCGCTGGGTCCAACCCATCGGCCTGGGTCTCGCTCAGGCTTTTCAATAACTGGATGACATCGCTGTCGTTCGCCCAGGCCGAGCGATAACCCCGATGCATGTAAAAATCCATGACCACGCGACTCGGATCCACCCGTTGATGGCCACGGGAAGTGAGCAAGGGTGGAAACGATGAACTCAATGGCTCAAGTGCCGCCTGAATCGTTTGAGCGACGAAATCGTCAGGTGCTGCGCCAGTTCTGCTGATGACTGCAGATACCGCCTCAATCGGCGAATTTTCTGCAATAGCTGCGCCACTGATCAGAAAGCCCATAAAAAATATGCGGCTTATGACGAATAACCTTGTTAATTGCCCCATGGATAATCCTTAATCTCCCGTATTCAACGGCTAGCATCCTGCCCACTGCTAGACTCGAAACATTAATGTGAGACTTACATATGGCGCTAGACCGCTTTGGCTTTCTATTCACGGCCCTGCTGCTGACGTCAGTTTCGGTACCGGCAGCCTACGCCGATTCGCTTGAAGCCGCTCTGCTCAAAGCAGCACCGGGCGCTAACGCCAAAGTCATTGGACTGGCCGTACGCGCCACCCAATGCAGCTTGGCCCAAGGCAAAGCACCTGTCCAAAGACTTGCCGTCATCGACTACTCATTGCCTTCGACCGAACAACGGTTGTGGGTGTTCGATCTGAAGAAACGTAAATTACTGTTCCACGAACTGGTTGCCCACGGTCGCAACAGCGGCGAGAACATGGCGGTCAAGTTCTCCAACCAGAATGAAAGCTTTGCCACCAGCCTCGGTTTGTACCGCACCCAGTCGAGCTATGTCGGACAGAATGGCTATTCCCTGCGCATGGAAGGATTGGAGCCTGGCTTCAATGACAATGCGTTTGAGCGGGCGATCGTTATTCATGGGGCGCCTTATGTCAGTCCGGTGCTTGCCCGAGCGAATGGCCGAATCGGTAGAAGCCTGGGTTGTCCGGCTGTGCGGCCGGCGATTGCGCATAAGTTGATTGATTCGATGAAAGATGGACAGTTGTTGTTTTCTTACTATCCGGATCAACGCTGGTTGAAGTCGTCTTCGTATATCAATTGCGGTGGCGGCACTGTGGCTGATGCGTCGAAGTCCAATAAAAGTTCATAAAAAGGGCGACTGTTTACGGTCGCCCTTCTTCGTAACGCTACGTCCCCTTCATTGAATCCCTATCATGCCTCGAGGTAGCGTCGGCAGACGCATCAGCGGGAAAACCTGCTGCGCCTTCGCCCCTATTTCAGCCGCCACATTCACACGAATAAAGCTCACAATCCGCAGGCGGTAGTGAAGCAGGTAAGACGAGCCAAAAGGAGCTTTGGACTTGACCCCGGAACAGAAAGCGAGCGTACGCATAGCGCTGGCTAAGGCGTTTGTAGACAACCCGGTCGACTACGCCTACATCGCCGAGCAAATTCGGCCATACGACTTAAAATCCGTGGAAGACATCCTTTACACAGAAGTCGCACCGGTCTGTTACTGGAACCTGGAAGTGGCCGTTCCACCCATCTGGACGGGCTTCAAGGATGACTGGCTATTGAGTGAAATCGAAAAAACGTTGAGCGCACGAGCCTCGAGTCGGGTTCGTCGCACCTTCGCGAAACTGAAAATCGCTTGGCTGCGTTATAGCTACGGATATGTCTGGAAGGAAATTCTGGAGTATTTATGAGCTTCAGGTGTTATCCATTGCCCCAACCTATTCCCCCGATGAGTCTCTGAAAAGCGCAACGCCTGACAAAAGAGCAACGAGCGTGGATTATCGACTACTGCAAATACCGGTTGGGAATCGAGACCGATTTGAAAACCCAGGATGATGTTGAGCGGTGCAGCAGAAAGTAAGTACTCTCAGCCCCCACTCCATCATGGAAGCCGGATAACAATGAACAACCTAAAAAGCACACTAATGCTCGGTGGCCTGCTCGCTCTATCGTTTGCCGCTCAGGCCGAGCAATCGCATCTGGACAGCGTCATCCAACAGGGCCAACTGCGCGTGTGCACAACAGGCGACTACAAACCCTATACCGTCAAAGCCGAAGACGGCGAATACTCGGGCATCGACATCGCCATGGCCCGTTCGCTGGCCGACAGCCTCGGCGTCAAGGTCGAGTGGGTGCAGACCACCTGGAAAACCCTGATGCCCGACATGCTCGCGGGCAAATGTGACATCGGCGTCGGCGGCATCTCCGTCACGCTGGAGCGCCAGAAAAAGGCCTTCTTCAGCACCACGCTGGACGTCGACGGCAAAATCCCGCTGGTGCGCTGCGAAGATCAGGCGCTGTACCAGACCGTCGAGCAGATCAACCAGCCTTCGGTTCGTTTGGTCGAACCGGCCGGCGGCACCAACGAAGCCTTTGTTCACGCCTTCCTGCCCAAGGCGCAATTGCGCCTTCACGACAACGTGACCATCTTCCAGGAACTGCTGGACAAGAAGGCTGACGTGATGATCACCGACGCCTCGGAAGCGCTGTATCAGCAGAAACTCAAACCCGGTTTGTGCGCGGTGAACCCGAAGCAATTCATGCAATACGGCGAAAAGGCTTACCTGCTACCGCGTGATGACATGACTTGGAAGTTGTACGTCGATCAGTGGTTGCACCTGGCCAAAGTCACAGGCAACTACCAAAAAGTTCTGGGTCAGTGGATAGCAACACCCGAGCCCAAATAACCGCCGCATACACAACCCCTGTAGCAGCTGGCGAAGCCTGCGTCCGACTGCGCAGCAGTCGCCAACCCAAAGCACACGGCACATCAGGCAAAACGCAAAACGGCGGAAACACTTCCGCCGTTAATCGTCGTGCAGCAACCCCGAACTGTACTCGCCGAAGCTGTTGCCGAGCGCACTGCCATGGAAATTCATCTTATTGGGGTTGTTGGTAGGCCCCGGACCAAAACCGGCAGACGGCAGGGTGGCTTCCGAATATTCGCTATGGGTGCTTGCACCCGAACAGGCGCTCAATAGCAACGCACCGGCGATCAGAGCGATTTTGAAGAGGTTCGAGATCATTTTTCAGTTTCCTGTGGGTTGGAAGCGCAGTGACCATAGGTAGTCATCCTATGCCGCAAGCTCATCAGGAATTATGAAACTTTGCTGGGCGACAGCGTTGGTTCAGGTACTGGTTGCTTGAGGCAAAAAAAGGGTGTTCCCCAGACAAACTGTCAAAAGAGCAACGTCCTACACGACTCTGGGAATTGTCCGTACACTTGCGCATTGCTGTGCTTTTGTCCCGAGGCCTATAGTCCACCCAGCGCCAAAATGGCGTGTCGGGTTTGGCGACTCGAGGCAATTGAACTGAAACCTTCGAGTATTTTCAGAGCGTTTCGGAACGCACTTAGCTGCCTGTTTTATGGTGGCTGTGCGCGGGAGACCTTAGGGTCTGCCGGTTTCTCCATTGCCCGGTTCGCCAACCCGCGTACGGCTACCACCCATTCGTTTGGCGACGACTGAGTTGTAGTTTTCTCAAATTAATGGAGCTTCACATGAAAGAGTTTATGGCTTTAACCAGCAACGCCGACGACCTTCCCTCGCTGTATGTAAACACCACCCAACCGCTGCACTCACTGCTCAGCACCGCACGCTACCGAATTGGCGCGGTAACGCAGATCCTGGAAAACCTCGCGATGCGCGGCGACATCACTACGGATTCGGTGATACTCAGCGACTTCGCAATGCTTTGCTGCATACCCTTGCGCGATGGCTGCGATGTGTTGGATGTCATTGCCAGACGTATGGATGCTGAACCGTCCTGACGTCACAAAGGGGCGCCCTCCTCGGACGCCCCGTTGGCCTATTTCTCTGAATTGTCGACTTCCTTCACTCACACGCTAAAGAACTGTTGCAAGATTCGCCTAAGTCCCGCAAACCCAATCCTGATAGACGCCCAGTGTTCCCAACACCCGTCCCTATCTCCGCCGCCCCGATAATGGATTGGGTCTAGCAGTCCTCCAACACCCCATCCAGTCTGGTTAATCCGCTGCGACTTCTTCGCTTTGTAGCAATTTCTAAGCAAGCTGCAATTGCTGCCTGACAGGGCACTGCCGGTACTTCACCAACGGACCATACGCCAATTGTGCTGGAGTATTTCGGTTGTGAGCCCCAACCTCACGTTTTTTCGGGGTTTCAGCACGCTTTTTGGACGTATGCATAAATACATGATTGGCATTGAATGGCTTAAGGTTTGCCCCATTTTTGCCCCATCCTCGATCAGCGTGCCGCTATAGTTCGCGGTCACGGCAGGCAAGCCTAACGATTGCTAATATAAATTGCTTGAAGGACCGCTATAGGAAACAGCCACTCATAGGTGTCTTTGAGACCGGGGGCTATTCAAACCAACAGAAGGAGTCGATCTTGGGGCCAATCACTTTATTCGATAAGTCTTTTCTGCAGGCGTTAAGCACTGACGAGTCGGTCTGGTTCGACAATTTTTTTTATCCCGTTATTGCGCCCCTATTTTTCATCGAGACCTTGGCAGATTTGGGGAAAACACCAAGGGCTGGAAAGTCTGCTGAGGATGAGGTTGGGATCATTGCCGCAAAAACGCCTCAAATGAGCGGCGGCCCCTGTTACTTTCATCACGACCTCTGCATTCAGGACTTACTTGGCAATCACGTCCCAATGAACGGACAAATACCTCTAGCCAACATGCGTCGAGTCGTACGCGATAATAAGGAGGGAGCCATTGCAGAGATCACGCCTGAAGCCGAAGCATTTCAAAGATGGCAGGACGGCAGGTTCTACGACGTTGAACGTCTTTATGCCCGAGAGTGGCGTCGTCAGGTTGAAAACATAGATCTAACGGTAATTGAGCGCGCCATGAAACAGCTCGGTATCAGCTCAAAAACATGCAAGACACTGGACTCAGCAATCAACCTCGCTGAACAATTCCTCAATGGGTTAACAAAAACCCCCTCCCGCTTCGACGCAGCACTCGAAGTTTTAGATGTTCCGTCTTCCATGCGACGTCATGTAAAAGAGCGCTGGAAGCGCAAACGCAAACCACCGTTGCGAACGTTTGCTCCATATGCGGCTCATGTGCTGCGGGTTGAGTTGTTTTTCAGTATCGCCGTGGGCGCTAACTTGGTAGCGAGCACTCGGGCAAGTCACAAGGTGGATATTGCCTATCTCTACTACCTTCCGTTCTGCACTCTTTTTGTTTCTAGTGACAAGCTGCATCGGCAGTGCGCACCATTATTTATACGGTCGATGTTCGCTTTCTATCGATAGCTGAATCGTCCCGAGCCACATAGCCGCGTTGAAGGGGCTGCTTTTTACCGATAACAGCCTGTCAAAACACTTTATATTGCCCATCACTAGGCTTACTGGAGCAAATATAAATCGCTTGAGGCAAGGGTCATAGTTATTGATGAGCTTGTCGATGAATTATTATCAACCCACAATAGCTGGGACAACTTTTACAACGAGGTCCCTCCGGCAAGGAAATTGCTCAGCTATATTGTGAATGAGGCTGACATTCCGCATGAGCGGAGAGAGAAAATTATTCGAGCCATTCTGATTTGCAGGGTAGGAAATGGCGTTTCATACAACTCAGGAGTGTCTCCCGCTGGAAGACCCGTGTATGATTCATTTATTGAAAAGTTGGGTGACGATAATATTGTGCAAGCGCTGATCGTTTTTTATCGGCCCGAACTACATGTTGTGCTGTCTAATCAATACTGTAAAAAAATGCAGGAGATATTTTGAATAGTATGAGAAAGAACGTGATCAGTGACAAGCTAAAGCAGATCGTAGATTATCTAATTACTAACGCGACCAACCTTGACAAGGTCATGAAGTCCACCGAGTTCAAAACATTGGCGGCAACTCATATTAGTTTTGGTTGAATTTTTATAGGTTGACTCTAGAGAGAAAGAGAGCAACCAAATAACCAAAGGGGATGGATCTATTTTTCTCATAGAAAACAAATCCATCTCCTTTAGTTTCTAAAAGAGGGGCACATCTAAACTGGATATGGCCCTCTTTTTTATTTACCCCCGGACGAGACTTGTTAACCCTTCGGCAATGGCCCACACGGCTCAATGCGGCGATGGTCCGTGCGGCTATCAATCTCACCCTGTGGACCGATGTAAATGTCAGTATTAGGCCATGTCGGTTTGACGCGAATGCAGTGAGATTTGCCTCCGTTGTTCCAGTCAAACTCCATGAAAAACTTCTTATCAGGGAAGATGTGACCTGGACCTCCAGTCACTTCGCCGGGGTAAATTTCGCCCTTGGAGATGTCGTGCTGGACATTCAAAATGTAGCCAAGACGACCCTGGCCTTTCTCGGAAAAGTAGAAATTCACCTGAGGCGTAGCGAAATACCAAAAGATGATGGGCGCCAGGAACAGCATGATAAGCCAGCGCCAGATATGCCGCGGGCGGGATTTACTTACAGATGTGGTCACGGATGCCATCCCCCCAGCTTGAGCGCGGTAGAGCTAACACTTCGTTCATCAACATTTTCGCTGTTATCCCGCCGTTTGGGTGCTGCCTGTAGAGTTTGACGCCGATGCTGATAGACACTCTGTCTCCAATATCATCCCACGCCCGCATCCCCTCGATGTCTGCCGACCGGTGCGGTCCCTGTCTTTTATCCCACTTTTGAATTTTGCGGATGGAGTCCGAGGCGATCTGTTCAACGCCGGCGCCATCCAGCAGAACGCCTTCGGAAAGTCCTCCCGCCATGCCGACATATCCGTAATGTACGTTCGACCAGATGTCATAGAAATAATCAACCTTGCCCTGTTTCTGCCAAGGCCCACCAAACTGTTCTCCTATCGTAACTTTGTGATCCCACGGTCTGTTCTGGCCAACCCGCTCTGCCCAAAGGGCCATCGCGGCGCCCTTGTTCCCCAGTTCCATGGCTTCGAAGTTGGGCGGAGACAGGCGGACATACCAAGCCTTTTGCTGAAGCTTCTTATATTCAGTAGCAGCGTCAAAGCTGTTGAGCTTCTTCATCTTCAACACTGACGGGTGAGTAATGTTGCGGTTCATTTCACCAGCAATGTAACTCGCGACCTCTTCCATTAAGTCAGGGTCTTTGCAAACGACAGGCTCCGTTTTCTTCCCTTCTGCTTTAGGTCCGGGAGGTGGGGTTGCCTGAGCAGCAGGGTCTACCAAAGCATTCGCAGCAGAGGCCTTGTCTGTCAGCTTCGGATCAGCCAGCAGGGTTGCCATGCGTTCTTCATCCACGGAGCCATCAGGGCGGATTGCCCCCATGACGGCAAAGTTGATGATTGATGCACCAGGAGCGGCCCCCATGACAAAACCACCGCCGACATCGCCTGACCCGGTGATGATGGTTCCACCATGGCTGGTAGGGCTACCCAAGTGCGCCATGGGGCGCCCATTCACTTGAATGGAAGGAAACCCTGTAGTGATAACAGCGCCACAGCCACAGGTATCACCAACACGGGCCGAGCCCATGAAGTTAATGTTCGTGTCAGCGCTGGCGGAGGCAATGGGCGTAGTGCCGTGTCCCGGTAATGGGCAGACATGCTTATCGCCCAGTCGTGCAGAAGAGATCATTCGTCGTCCTTGATACATCTTTGAATCCCGGCCTGAGGCTGGGGGCAGCTTCACATTACTGGGAAGTCCAGGTGCTGACTGCAGGGAAACTTCTAAAAGCCACTTTCGATTCCCTGCTCCATGTCATTGATGAGGTGAATGATAACCGCTCTGGTACGGTGCGTTGAATGATGGCAGATCGCTTTCCGCGAATCGGGATCAATGTTGTCCGTTTCTGATGACCCGGCTGGCGCCTCCACTGAAAAATGAGGATTTATTTATTCGTAGCGATCCAGTCGATTTCCTCCCATGCCGTTGCTCAGATCTCCTGAACAATCACAGTAAGCCTCGCCTAAACCCTGCAACCCCCAATCCTGATAAACTCCCCACCTCCCAGCCCCACCCATCTCAGAACCGCCAATGCCCCCAATCACCGCCACACCCGCCCCGCTCTCCCGCCGATTCTCCGTCGCCCCGATGATGGATTGGATCTTATAAGCCGTATTCATTGGCCAAAACCAAGATCGTGTACGAATTATGTTCACCACTTTATACCTCTTGCGCACCTCTCTCGCTATCTATTGAGCAGACTGGTTGGACTTGACAGTGCTCTTTGTGCACCCCAACCCTGGGATTACCGACTGGCACTACCCATAGATCTCCCTGTCTCTCCTACCCTTTGGCACCTAGCCATCATCAAGATTTGGGATAAGCTAAGCCCACCAAAATGGCCGAGAGTGAGCACGTGGCAGACAAGGATCAGGAAGAAAAGCAACCGTTGATGGAGGTGGCGACATTGGATGATTTCGTCCACATCAAACCCGCATCAATACTCGCTATGAGCAATTCGCTGCACTTCCACACGCTTGAGCAAACATTCCAAGAGGCTGCCCAGGCATCTAAGAAAATTGACGATGACGCAGCGGTTAGAGCGTACAGTGTCTTGGCGGTCATCTGCAGCTATCACTTCAATCCCAACCGTGCAGATGCCTTCACACCTCAAATCATCATGGATGGAAGGAGGTCGCTAATACCCAGCGATTACATGGGTCAGCAACAGCAAATTCTTACTGAGATCGCCGGACAGATCGACCATCCGTTGCTTCGAGCACGAGTTGCTGATAGTTGCTGGTACAGCAGCCGAAAGCTTCATAAGATGGCGGAGCTTGCCTCAAGCTCATACTTGGATGCGGTGAAGTCCTTCTTTAATAAAGAACTTCTCTACCAACATGAATCCGACTTTGAAGTACCATCTAAAGTAGTTGATATTATCGAGCGAGCATTCGCTATTTACGCCTCAACTGGCAAGCGAAAAAACATTCCAAACAGCGCCAAAGAAATATTTGTTCTCACATATAAAACAGCTAAAGACAATCTGAACCTAATAGCCTTCCATAGACTTTCGTCTCTCGGCCAGTCTTACGGGCTGTTGGAGTGGGGAGAGATAGCTATTGAAGCTGAGGCAATGGCAACTGCTGCAAAAGATAAGCAATATGCTGAAGCAGTTAAAAGAATTTGGCTTCACGCGGCTCATTCCTACTCTAAACTTGACGACAAAGAAGCCTCAACCAAATGTAAGATCAACGCGGTCGAGCAAACATTAAGAATGCGCGACGCAATCGGATCGGCAATGGCTAAAGCATCGTGGACAAGAGATGCTATTGGTGAGCTTCGCTCGATTGGAGGTATGCAGGAGCGGATAGACGAACTCAAAAAAGAGCTACAGCAATATGAAGATGCGTCACTATCAGAGCTAGGTGAGTTCAGTATACCTATTGATTTGACAGAAGAGCGCCAGGCAACCATTCACAAATTTGAAGAGCTAGAAGTTCACGAAATGCTTTTTCGTTTAGCCTTCAGCTCGCGCCCTCCTGAAAAAATAGCTCTTCACAAGAACTGCCTACAAAAAAAGAACAAATATTTTCTCTCATCAATAATGGGTAAGAGCTACTCTGACGAAAAAGGGAAAGTAATAGCGCAAGCACCATCCGCAAATTTCGCTGATAAGCCATCTGAAGAATGGTTTGATCACGAGAGCCTTACGGAAGTTGGTTTCCATTATCATATTGAAGCCGAGGCGTTTATCAAACCCGCTTGTGTGACCATGTCTAGCTATCAAACTATTGATGAAAGACACTTGGAGCCTATTGTCCAGCACAGTGCTTTTGTGCCACCAGGGCATGAATCAATTTTCGCCCTTGGCTTCGCCCGACTGATTCAGGGCGACATGGTTACTGCAGTACACACATTGATTCCACAACTAGAGAATTCACTAAGATACGTATTGAATAATCGCGGATCTAATACCGCAAAACTTAACACAGACCTTACGCAAGAAGATCAGTCGCTGAGTCAGATGTACTCAAATCGTCAAGAAGAGCTTGAGCAAGCCTTCGGCGCTGACATCACCTACATGATCCACTTGCTTTTCAATTTGAAGGGCGGGCCTATGTTAAGGCATGAGATGGCACATGGAAAACTAACGGCGGGACATTGTTATGACAGCTCCTGCATATACGCATGCTGGCTAATGTTTCATATCACATGCGCCCCCCTCATCAAACACTGGGAGCCACACGTAGCTAGAGCGATTCAAGAAGCAACCCACTAACCGCAAAACCCACTCCCTCCTATTGCGAACTCACAATACGCCACTGAGAGTTCGCACACTTCCATTGCGAAACCACACACACTCTATGCGATTTCTCTCTATGTGCTTGCGATTTCACACTCACGCACTGCGATTTCGCATTAACACTTTGCAGAACATTAAACATACAACAAAGTAATTTATAAAGAACCAACAAATTACTGGCCACCCCCTTTGCTCCATTTGCATAATTAACTTAGAGCTTGTTTATAGCCAGTTGTGTCTATGATAGACGGAACCAACTCCCCTGCAGAGGTTAGTTAAATAAGCCACTCACAGCACTCCGTGTGTTGCGCCAATAACAATAATAAAAGGTGAATCAAAATGAAAACTAAAGAAAGGAAAGAAGGCACTCTTATCATCAGACTTAGTAAGTCTGAGCGGGAGATTATTGAAGCCAAGGTGCAAGAAGCCGGCTACAAGGCCGCTGGCGCTTTCGTGCGCGATTACATAGTCAACTGCAAGCCAAAGACTAAAGTCAGCGCTGACGTCGTGCAGATCGCTCGTGAGTTGATGAATCTAGTGTCAATGATCAATGCCGAAAAACCTGGCTCTGAGCTGTTAGATAAAGTGAAGCACATCGCCAAGATCAACGCTGGAGGTGCAGCATGATTGGTAAAATCTTCCCAAAGTCAGCAGGGTCTTTTAAGAAGCGCATTCGCTACATCTATGGCTGCACTAAACACGACCATGCCATCAGCCAAATCCTGACCGTCGACTCCAACTGCATCGCCACCGACCCACTCCCCGCCTTGCAATCAGGTAGTGAAGACCAGGTATTGGAGATGGTAAACGAGTTTGATCAAGTGGAGATCCTTAGGCGCATGTCCCTGGACTCTGATAAACCAATCAAGCCGGTCTTTCACGCCATGCTCTCGTTACGCCCCGGCGAGTCGTTAACTCAAGATCAGTGGCTCACAGCAGTCAGGAAATACATGGTCGATCAGGGGTTTCCGGAAAACAACAAATACGTCGCTGTAATGCATAGGGACAAGGATCACGAGCACGTCCACATCGTCGCAAACCGCATCTCTCTCGATGAGGGATTCCCAATGGTAAAAGACAGCAATGAGCGCAGTACGAGCATGGACTCAGTTTCTGACATCGAAGACATGTTCGGCCTGCGCAAAGCCCCACGCCCATCAGAAACATGGGGCACCGCGCTCACCCACGCCGAAGTCAAAGCCTCTATCAAGGACAACGATCTACCGATCAAGCACCGAATGATCGCAAAGATTGCCGGCGCCATCGAGCAAGCCAACACCATCAACGGCGACATGTTCGACTTCGTAAGGTTGCTCAGGAAACAGAGGGTATACATACACCTTACGCTTAACGATGCAGGCCAACCCAAAGGCATTACCTATGAGTTTGACAACAAACATATCAGCGGCAGACAACTCAAACGATCACGATTGACATGGCACAAACTAATAACGCAAGAAGGAATATCGTATGCCCCAGAAACCATTTCAGATCTTCAGGACGAAATTGCAAGACGAGATAGAGAAGAACAAGAAAGAACTTACAGAATCTACTTCTACGAGTTCCGGCGCCGAGACACCAGACTCTATATCAAATTCACCGCCCAACAGATCGAAATCAAAAAGATGATCGAGGCCATTCTAAAACTGATCGACTTGGTATTCGGCGATGGCTTTTCTGCAAAAGAATCTAACGTGGATAGGTATTACATCGAGTACACCCCAGGGAAAACACTCGAATTAGACCCCATAAAACATACTATCTGATGTACTTAACGTAGTAGTTTGACAGCAAACTAGCGTCGAACCCCGCATGATGCGGGCAACTACTATTTACCAAAACCATCCATGCTTAATGTCCGAACGACTCCATCTGTGGAAGCATTGTGAACACTCGAACTTGTTAGTCAACTCATAATCACGAGCTGAAACTTGCCTGACCTCATCAAAGCCATGCCTATTGGTTACAATGGTCTCCTTGGAACGTATCTCATAAAGACTACTACTTATACCGGTAGATTTAACTGCTGACTCATGACACTTTGGACATTCTTATTGATTTTCAAATCTCATAAATACCAATCTGGGGAACAATCCACATAGCAGCAAGTGTTAAATCTATTATTAGCTCGAAAAGATCCAGAAGAGCAAGAAGAGCAAGAAGAGCAAGAAGAGCAAGAAGAGCAAGAAGAGCAAGAAACAGTTACCCGAGTCCACTACTACGAATTCAGGCGAAGGAACATAAGCTTTCTCATCAAATTCACCGGCCAACAAATAGAAGTAATGAAGATTGTAGAGTCCATTATGAGGTTTCTGAGCTAATATTCGGTAGTGCATTTACTGCAAAGGAGTCTAGCTACGACACTTACTATGTGGAATACATTCTTGGCAAACTCGAAATAGAACCTATTGAACACAGAATTTCAAGCATTTAGTCTCGATAATTACAGCAAATACGCATAGACAACGATCATGCAGAATCTCCGCATCGGCGGTAGAACAAGCATTACGCGAAAGACTTTCAACTCTTACCTAACATTGATTGGCAGGACGGTGCGGCCAAGGGCTACCACAACCAATGATGCTCGTTTTTTTGCGACGTAAGTCGCGGCTATCTTTTGATTTTAAGAGCACACCGAAATAAATCTCATCTGAGCATTGGCAAGTAACGAATTGAAGGATCTTTGCTTTTTTTTGGTAACAAATAAAAGAGCTCCGTTTATTTTTTTTTAATTCAAGGGCTTGACAAAAAAATTATTTGTTTGTTCGGTTTCGATTGCCTTGGTGCCGCCCCGCTGCTAGCAGGCGCTCTCTGAAAAATTTCGGACGCCCAAAAAAAGCTCACGACATTTTTCTGCTCATCACCGAAGATGCTTCTCACTACATCGAAGCAGTGAGAAAAGGCATGAGATGGTTATGGCGAGACAAGAGATCTCTCTCTGAGCAAGCACGAGAGCGGGCGTTCATCGCTTCGGTTAATGGCTTGAAGACTCTGCAAGTCACGCCGGAAGGTGGCATGTCGATAGATCCCCAAGAAATCCAGGAGCGGGTGATCGCAAGTCGTCATGCTCTGAAGCATTTCGTGCGACGACCTTAACCATCACCTTCCCCCATCAAGGCTTACCAGGTTGCACAAATGCTCACAGTTCGAGAAGTCTACGAAATACTGCGTGATGCTTCGACGGCTACACGCTCTATGCGCCGCATCACCACGGCCAGTTGGAACGAAATTTACTGCGGTCTGATGACCATTGACGTTGACGGCTGGGTGATCACACTCTTTAACGACTGCGGTGACTTGGACTACTGCGACAGTTGCTACAGCCCAGATGGTCGAAAATACGATTTCTCTTCACGCGACGTCTCAGATCCAATTGAGCTCCTGTCTCCTAGCGAACATCGCCAACTAGAGGAGCTGCTTCATCAAATCTGATCCGCCATCTTGATCGCGCTCGACCACACCCCGTAACCAGCAGGTCGAGCCACAATGTCGTAAGGGTTGCTTAACCAGGTTCTCCCCGCATCACCTAGCATTCACACAGATTTCAGACGGGTATAAACCAGCCATCGGCCTGCAGCTTTTGCTTGTTGTCTCTAAGGCGTCCAAGGGTTCACGCCCGATGGCTCCCATCAGAGCGTTAGCAAACCACACGGCGTCGTGCATGCTGAACGAATAGGACATGAAATCGAAAACAAGTGCTACTCCACCGTTATCAATCGTATATACCGCTACCTTTTCAATTTCGCCGCAACCATCCCCCGTTAGATCGACAACATAGACTTGTTCTTTTGTCTCAATGCAGTTGACCCTACCTTCGGCCGAGTAACTCCAGTCCCCAGATATTCTTTTTCGATATGTCCTTTCAAGAATACTCTCACGTTCGGCTGGTGTTGGTACAAATCCTGCGATATTTCCTACAGTAATGAGTACCGCATCGTAAAGACAGCGCGCGAGATTTTCCGCTACTCCGTCGGCAAATCGAATGGGCATGATGTCTAATTGTACATCGACGTATTGATCGCTCTGCCTGGAAACCTGGCACGGGTAAAGCTCGTCATATTCCCGTCCGCGCCAACAAATGAACTCGTGCTCTGCAAAAAATGTTGGTGCTTGCATTTCAGTCTTGCCCACAGAATTCACCGTTTCTTTGTTGATAAAAATAACAACGGATGCTTTGCGGAAAAACTTTAGCAAAAAAGTGAAATATTTTTCTTGGGTTGAATTGATAGCCTTTTATCCGAACGAATGGGATTGTGCGTTCCCCTGGGGACGGCTGTCGTGCACCGAGCCACTCGCCGGAGGCGACGTCTCGGCCCTTCGGGCGTCCATACTCACGCCTGCGCGCTCCGCTTGCCTGCGTACGCCCCAGCATTCTTGGGGGCTGTAACGTAATTTGTGCTTTGTAACGTAAGCAGCGTTACAGAGTACAAAATTACGTTACACATCAGTAGACCCCGAACTGTTCTTCGGCTATGAAATCAACAGCGAATCTTCCGTTTATACAAACGTAGGCGTGATCGCTAGCTAAAAATTAATTATCACCTCTCCATGTGTACTGCCCCAAGCAATCAGCAGCAAGCGACAGATGAAACCACATCCACAGTGCCTGTTGCTCGGTAAACTCCATGGCGAACATACCGAGTCGCATTTCAAGCCTTTCTCCAGTCGCACTTGCGATGGTTATATCGTATCTCGCATTCTCGTCGTGTAGGAGTCCAAGCATTGCCTCTGGTTCAATAAACACGCCAGCAGCAATGTAAAGACAATTTTTCTGATCCCACGACTTCAATAAATTTTGTTTTGACCGTCCAGACTTTCCTGGAACAAATTTGTTGAATACCTTTTCGTACTCGTTCAATGGAGCACCGTCTAGGGAAGAGGAGTGAGATAGTCGGGTTTCCTTCATGGTCGAAAGCACCTCAAAAATGCACCTGGCTACCTCGGCCGCTTGCTTTGCATTGAAAGACTGAGCGAAATCGTCGAGCGTTATCTTGATGATTTCACCATCCATGGTGCCTATCGATATTTCATAGAATTCGTTGAGGTGTTTTACCCTATGAAACTCCTCACTTATTTCATACTTCGGTCTAATAATCACATCCACCTGTAAATTCTCCTGATGATTGAATCTGTGCTCATTATTAGAAACGGATAGAAAGGGAAAAACCTTGAGCTCAACTCGAAAATAAATATAACTTCAGGCGCCGACTAGCCTTTTCTCGTATGCGGGAGAGATCGCGCTTCGTTGCTTATATGCAACGAGCTTTTCACTGCTGTTGGCATACTCGCAATCCACAGCGCGCTTAGGTCTTCCCACGGAAAATCGCGATAGAAAATGGTCGGGCTTTTTTCGCGCTCATCGTCGAAAATGCAGCCACGGATCAAGAAAAGAGGAGCGTGGAATGACGTGGTTAGGTCGATTCATAGGATTCGTTTGTCGCGACAAAAGGTCATGTGCAGAGCAAGCAAGGGATCGCGCGTTCATCGCGGCTCTGAACGACTTGAAGTCTCTTCGAGTGACACCCGACGGCGGCATGTCGATTGACCCAGAGGAAATACGACAGAAAGTGATAGCTAGTCGCCTAGTTCTCAAAAAATTCGTGAGATAAGCGAGAGGGATCCGGCTTTTTTAGCCGAGCCTAAAGGCTCGAAGGAGCGATAGCAGGACAGGATTGCTCGTGCTTCACAGAACTCCTTCCGCATTACACAAGCACTCCCCTCTCCAATCGACCAATGAGATCTAAGACCTCGGTCGTTTCCACCCTCGTCCCCAAGATATCGAACGGACGCCTCGAACCAAGCCCACGAACCTGAGAGCTCATCCGTATTTTTGAGGCGACGGCATCGTTCTCGAACAGGGAAAGCGTCGCTTCGTAAACAGCTATCAATGCCACCACGCGATCGCTTTCAGCGGTGATGAAACGACCTGCTTCTGCCCTAAGCGCAAGCGTTGTGGGCGACATACATATAGCCTTTCAGATATTTGTTCGCGGCATCTACAACAGACTCGCTATCTGATCGAGCAACTCTAAAGGAAGCCCCTGATGCACCAGCTCGTGTAGTTTCGTTTCGAGAGACGGCAATCGCAGTGCTGTCCAGATATCTCCCAGTATTTTGGGGGCGGACTGATACTCAACACTCATGGCTCGGATCCGTGTGCTGGGCGTAATAGCCATCCCCATTTGTAAGCATCTGCAGCAAGCCTAATTAGCAATGGGCGCGGCAACGGCCACATTCATGTCCTCTACGCTCACGGGGATTTTTGGCTTCCGGATCATGCCCTTGAGGCTTTGCACAGAATGAATGGCCGCAACCATCGCGAATTGGCCATCCGAAATTTCAAAGAAATGAACTCGATCTCCTGGCTTCAGGCCGAGCGAATCGCGTACCTGAGCAGGGATTGTGATTCGACCGCGAGATATAAGGGTTGCGGAAGGCATATGGAAACCTACGAGATTAGCTCTATACATAGTAGCTAGGCATTTCACTGAAGAAATGTCGGGGCACCAAATGGACTAAAGCAACCACCGTAGTCATCTAGACGCCATAATGGCAATAGGCTACGGTTCTAGCCATACGGACTCCATATTGCGATCCTGTTTTCGTAGGGACACGGACATGATTGATGAGCTTCAAGCCAGTAAATCTTGCTTTTTCTACCGTCAGAAAGTTTCGATCACAGCAGTTGCGATTACCGCCCTGTTCAGAGCAGTTAGGGGCGCTCAAACGTCCCCTTCGAACAACTTTTTCTCCTACATCCGTCAGCCCCAAGGGGCCGCAATCTGGTCTGCGCTGTGCTTCCAGTTCGATAAGACCCCGGCGTTCCTGCCTGGCGCGGACGAGGTGATCGACCGGGTTACAGGGTATCTACTGATTGTCGAACACCGTGGCCACGTAGCTATCTTCAAGTCCCAGATCGACGTCACTCCGGACTTCTCCAAGCGCCATCTTCAGAGCGTCGGCGCCCAAGACGTCGACCGTGGTCTGACCAGCAAGGATTCAGTATTCGCCCGGGTTCGGCTGCGGCATATGACGCTGTCTCGCTTCGCTTTGAGAAGCAAGACACTCGAGGGAGAGAATCTCCAGAACAACGTGGGCATGGCCTCCTCGGCTCGTTTTGCCCCTCTGGGTTACAGCTTCACTGAGGCGGATGAGCACTTCTCAACTACGCCACGAACCGGCCGGATTTCACTTCGAGCGGATCGTGCTGGCTACCAGGAGTTGGTGGATTACGCCTGCACTATTATTGACCGTCTGCATCCTCGACCCGGAAGGCCTTCGTCTTCTCCATTCTTGGCAGCTTTCGCCCGACCGCTCGAGCTATCGGATCTGACTGCTTTGCCTACCCAATTTGCAGTGGACACAGCCATCCTTGGGCAAGCCATCTTTGACGACAAAGTGATTCGTTTGGTCAGGCGTGATGGTGTTGGCTATCGCGAGCTGGCAAAGGCCGAGGTAGACCCGATATTGGCTGAGCTGACGGACGTGTTGGCGGTTGGTAGAACCGCCACTGGCAAGTTGGTGGTCTCCCAGTTCGCCACAGGCGCCGATGTGGGTGAGATAGCCATCAATAAAACACGAATTGCCCTAAAGCGACTGACGCTGCCGATGCTCTCCAATGTCTTTGTTGAGGACACTCAATTCGCTTTAGGCACGGACGAAAATCGTACCCTGCTGAAGCAGTTCATCGATAAGGAGGACACGTTCATCGTCCTGTTCGACCAGCCTCGTTTTGCCTACTTGGACGGCAGCCTGTACCAGGATGACTCCTTGATCAACGGAGGAACTCAATTCCTTGGCTACTTGTTCGGCAATGCTGAACTTGCAGGTGTCACGGACGAGAAAGGAGCCTTCACGGCTGCGCATCGTACGTTCGATCGAGACTCTACATTCGGCGCAGTATTATCGACGGTTGCTCCAGAAGACGACGTCATGGTGTGCGATGACTTAGGTGAGGAATGGGCTGACTTCATTGGTCTTTGGACAAATCCGACCTCGCCCCGCATCACTTTTTACCACGCGAAGCATGGGCCACTGTCTCTTGGCGCAAGTTCGTTCCACGTGTCTGTCGGCCAGGCGATCAAAAACCTGGGCAACCTCTCGCTTCCCGCTACCGCCATGGGAAAGAAATTTACGCGGTGGGGTCGTGCCTATACCAATAATAAAGTGAGGACTGGTATTTCTCGCACATGCCGAGGAACAGCAGCCCAGTCTCACGCGGCAGTTGAGTTTTGCCGGAACGCTCCACATACAGTCAAACGGGTCGCTATAGTTACCTCATCACTGAGCAGAGCAGCGGTAGAGCAGGAGTTCCGGAACATCCAGGCGGGAAGTACCGCTAACCCTTACTTCGTTCAATTGTACTGGCTGCTCTCTTCCTTCTTTGCCGCTTGCAGCGAGGTTGGTGCTTTTGGGTGCGTGGTCTGCCAGGAATGAATGCCTCAGGATATTCAATCTCTTAGTAAAACGTGCCCAAAGCTGCGCTGGTGATCTCAAGGATTGGTTGAAGCTGACCTGATAAATCGCGTCCCAGCTTGTCGAAACCTGAGAGTGCGATGCCCCGGATTGAGGTCACTGCTTATATGTCCGACTCAGGCGTGGGCAAGTCTAGTGCTGCCCGTTGGTGAGCAATCTGTCAGGGTGACGCGGTCGATTTATAATGCTGAAGGATGCATACGTGTTGTCCAGAAGCTTGCCCAGTGATCCAGAAGTAGGGATAGTCGCGAATTGCCATTAGTGGTAGCGTGAACGGACTTACAGGCACCGCTCCCCTCTCGCCACTCCTGCTGGAGCTCACGCGGTCGTCGTCCGATTTCGAGCAGTAACTCTTGCGATACAGGGATGTCATGGTGCGACTTTCTAGCCCGTCCAACAAAGGTGGGCCTGCGGCAAGGCAAGGCTTCAAGTATCAAGACCACGTAGCCGTTAGCTTCATCTTCAGGATGCTCCGAGATAGCTGTTACTCCCAGGTGGAATGCGAGACAGCGGACGATATAGTCGCTGTGTTCCACCGTTCGGGGGAGCTCATCAACGAGTACATCCAGGTCAAGACCACCGAAGGTGACAATAAATGGAATTGGCAAGAAGTAATCGCGCTCGACGGTATCAAGGCTGATTCTTCGCTACTGCACAAATCACTGAAATGCGACGTGCGCCCAGGCCTTGCCCACTTCCGAATCGTGACCAAGCGCGACGTCGCGAAAATACTTGAAGGCTTCAAAGCAGAGCTGGATAAGCGGGTTCTTCCTGACACCACCACGATCCGAGGCAAGGCACTGCTAAAGGCATTCAAGACGTTCGCCTCCCCGCAAAAACGAGATTTCTCCTACTGGGCGAAAAATTGCGTCTGGCAGGTATACGGTGATGTTGAGGCGCTTGAAGCGGTCAATGTCAAGGCTCTGTCCCAGCTCGCGGAAGGTCTTGGAAACCGGCCCAACTTCACCCAGCTGCAGGCAATTTACGACGAATTCCTGGAGATGGCCGACAAGGCTGCCACGGCCAACGTGAAGACAGCTGCTGCATCAAAAATCATTCTCCGGGAGCCTGCGCTGGCTCACTTGAAGAAGCTTTTGGACGAGGCTGATGACAAGTCAACAGCCACCTCCAAACCTTACAAGAAGCGCCCGGATCCGTTCTTGGTCGAATTTCACGCGAGCACCGAAGAGGGTCTGCTGCATTCATTTTCTGGCTTTGACGTGAAGTATTCGCTGAAAAAATGGCGCCACGAGAACTTTGCGAGACATCTCATAGAATGGCTGCCCGAGTTTTCCCTCAAGGCGAGCGAGATCGTCAACATACTCGCCCACAACGCCGAAGCGATCCTGGCCCGATCAATCAGTGCCTTCAGCGACACTGAGCTCCCGCGCGACAGGCTCATCGCGGAACTTATTCTCCATGCCATCCTGCGCAGCCGCCAAAACAGCGAGCCCGTTGCGTGCAAAGTTTTCTACAAATCCGCCGGCAAGCTTTCGGAGTTTGGTAACGCTCATATCGTTCAAATACCTGGTCAGGATGATCAGTTATGGCTAGGTCTTGCTCGCCTGATCGAACCAAAAGACATGGATGCGACGCTGGAGCAAATCTGCGAAGTCCTTGACGAAACGATCTCAGAAACTGTGCTGTCGGCAGAACGCGAAATCATCATCTCTCTGCGCGAACCCTTACACCACCAGCCAAAAGCAGATGCCTTCAACCAGGCTCTGCATCGCAATTCGCCGGTCGATGACATGCTGAATGTCCTCTGCTTCCCCATCCTGTTGACCTATGACAGTGAAGCGCTCTCGTCAGGTTGGCTCGCTGATTACATAAACAGCCTCAAGACAGAGATCGAGACCCACTTCAGCACGTTTACCACGCAACTGCCGGAGAACATCAAACAGGTGAAGGTGATGGTCTTTCTGGTGCCAATGGAAAGCATTGAACTGCTGACCAAGGCTTTCAACGCTCGCTGCGAAAGGCTGGAAGAGTTACAGGCATGAACTGATACCTGCTCTTCGGTTTGCACAGCAGAAGGTACTAGAGAGTGAGGGTATCCCGTGCGGGTCACCCGGCCTCGGAGATCTCAAGGAATGATGCGGTAATGAATTACGAAACGATCAAGAACAAGCTGGCGAAACTCGGTGATGAGGGTGCATCGACGATCGATGTGCTGCTGGCCATCAACACCGTCGTCAACAGAAGCAACTCTGAGTGGGAAGGCCGCGACCTAGTGATCCGAGCACTCGACAAATTCAAGCTTTTCGACGCAGTCGAACAGTCGTTGCTGCTCAACATGGTACGCGCCGTCGGACTATTCCCCTACATCACGCCCCACCTCAGCACCATGGCGCTTTCTGACCGCTTGGCTTACGAGGCTCACAGGGTTGAAGGTGTAGAACAGGGTATGGTGTTTCATCATCTGCAGGCCCACGTTTTCAGCTTGATCATGCAAGGCCGAAACGTGGTGCTCAGCGCTTCTACAAGCGTCGGAAAGAGCCTCGTAATCGACGCTGTACTGGCACAGCGACTATTCAAAAAGGTAGTCGTGATCGTTCCGACCATTGCGCTGATCGACGAAACCCGTCGTCGCTTGGTCAAGCGCTTCAAGGACTTCAACCTGATCACGCATCCCAGCCAAGAAACAGTGCCTGACACAACCAACGTCTACCTCCTCACACAGGAGCGAGTTATCCAGCGTCCTGACCTTGCTGATGTGGAGTTCTTCGTTCTGGATGAATTCTACAAAATCGACCTGGCGAACGACACGGACGAAAGCACCCGAGCCATTGATCTGAGCTTGGCCTTCCACAAGCTCGCCAAGACTGGTGCTCAGTTCTACATGCTCGGGCCGCACATCCAGAAAATCTCTGGCTTGGATGGTTACGAGTACCACTTCATCCCGTCCGACTACAGCACCGTAGCGGTCGACATCCAGAATTTCAATTTGGGTATGCGCTCGGAGGAACGCAAGGAAAAACTGCTGGAGCTGGTCACGACTCTGGACTCCCCTACCTTGATTTACTGTCAGGCACCACCTAGTGCCAACAGAGTCGCAGAGCATTTGATCCAGGAAGCTGGACTGACCCCAGTGCCGGAGTTACAGGAAATCGCCGCCTGGATCTCCAAGCATTACCACCCAGAATGGAACGTTGCCAAGGCGATCTCACTGGGCATTGGGATTCACCATGGTGGAGTACCCCGCGCACTGCAACAGTACATCGTCAAGCTATTCAACGAGGGAATCATCAAGCGAATCATCTGTACCTCAACGATGATAGAAGGCGTCAACACGTCGGCAGAGAATGTGATCATCTATGACCGCCGACTGAACATCTCGACGTTCGACTACTTCACCTATAAGAACATTTCCGGTCGCGCTGGACGCATGAACAAGTACTTCATTGGCAAGGTATTCATGCTCGAAGCGCCGCCCCTTGAGCAAGGCCTCACAGTCGAATACCCCATCGGCCATCAAGACGAGAGCTCACCGATGGGGCTGCTGATGCAACTGGAAAACGAGTACCTGACGGACATCTCGCGGGGGCGACTCCAGGAAGCGTATGCCAACCCTATTCTGTCACCGGCAACCCTGATCGAAAACCGGCACATTTCTATTGAACGGCAAGTCGAGGTGGCCGAAACCATCATCCGAGACCTGCCCGACAGCCGAAAATTGCTGGGCTGGAAAGGTATTCCTGAGCCCTACCAGCTCAACTACCTGTGTGACCTAGTTTATAGCCTTGAAGGCAATAACCTGATGGACTACTTGATATCGTCCAGTTCGCAGCTGGCCTGGCACATCAATGAACTCCGAAACCAGAAAAACCTGCCCGCTTACCTAAAAGACGCGGTGGCCAATCGGCGCAGCGATGACACCGCGAGCGAAGCCATAAACCTGCGCCTGAAATTTATCAGGAACATGGTGTGCTTCCGATTGCCTCGGGACATCATGGCGGTCAATAAGATTCAAGCCGACGTGTTGGGCAAAAAAGGGATCGAACCGGGTGATTTCAGCTTCTTTGCTGAGCAGCTTGAAAACATGTTCCTCGACCCTCTACTCACTGCCCTAGACGAATACGGGATCCCCACTCAGATCTCGACGCAGATCAAAAGCCTGATCCTACCGTCGGAACACCTGAACGACTTGCTGGCGAAACTCCGGGCATTGGCTCCACGAGTGGAGCGCCTTCAGCTGACCGGCTTTGAAAAGAACTTGATGAGTTGGGCGGTTGCCGAAATGTAGTGGCAGTCCGCGCTGCGTGCTGAACCAACTGCACGGTGAGAGATTCGATTTTTAGCATCGTGCCGGATAACAACTGTGAGGGACGACAATGCCCAACCCACTGGTCATCAAAGGTCAGCATTTTTCATCTCAGATTGAAGCGGAGCGCTTCTTTTATGGTCTGCGCGACAGGAACCTCGCGAGTGGTGGAGATATCATGGGCTCCGCCGAATTCGATCTGCTTGAAGACCTGTACATTAGGTATTGTGAAGCCACTAACTGGAAAATTCCGGGCAATCCTGTAGCTTTTTACGCTCGCAACATCATTCGTGAAAGCGGCCCAAAGGGTGGCACAACGCAGGGAGTCGTCGCCAAATTCAGTGATGGCAGCGAACAGGAGTTTTCCGTTAAAAAAGCAGTCAAGGTGGTGGCAGCTTCATCATGATCTGCTGAGCACTCAGCAGTATTGATGCTTCGCCGACCACGACAAAAAACAAAGCCCCGGAGGTTCGCGGCTCCAGGGCTTCTATTTTCTGCTCCATCCTGGCCAAGACACAACTTGAGTCGTTTTGATATTTCACTACGACTTTGGATAGCGTCAGTGAGAGTTTTGGCCTAGCCACTGAAGATTAAATGCGTCCGCGACGCGCCCGAGATGGGTGGCCTCCACCAGTTTCCTGCTCTACATGAAACAAAATTTTAGCCGGGCCTCACTGGCCCGAAGGAGCGAACATGACGCTCCTTGGAGACCAATTACGCAAACTTTATGGCGCTGCCCTGGATATCGTCACGCGCCACTCGCAAATCAAGGGCGTCTTGGTTGAGCCGGTGAATCATGTTGAGCAATCGTTGACGGAGCACGTCGTCTAGGAGCTGCTCTGCTGCACGCATCACATCAAGCGCCGCGGCCTCATTATTTGTTGCTACGGAGTCGAGCAGCTTGCGCATGCTTCTTGATGGCCGATTCATCTTCACACCCTAGATTTCAGTGATGCGAATCATATGGCTGGAATATTTCATACGTGTTTCATCACGACAAATTCAGGTCTGCTCCGTTCTGCCTTTTCCCAAAGTTCGCCCCAAATACTGGGTGCCGCTTTCTCTAAGGCTAAGAATTACAAATCTGATAAACGAGCCCAAGAAGGCTTGAAATAGCAAAATGCATGGCATCCCTGGTCAAAAATAGCGCCCTGCCCACCTCTCCAATCCAGGTTCTCTATGAAGTTGGTAATGCCATCGTTATGCCAAAATCAAAGAATGCCTCTTCTTACCATAGCTACCACCTCCGATATGCCCCGAGCTGATCGAGTCTGAACCCCAACGATCAACCGTGCTCTCCTTGCAAATTTCGGGGCAGACAGTCCAATTACGCTGAACAACTGACATCCGTCGGGGTCATAGCGATGTGGACAAATGTGAAGGAAGATGATTGACTCACTCAACGGGATCTCTATAATCCCGTAGGCTTTTTCAAGGTGTTTCCCCTGAGACGCCTTTGGCACGCCCGAATCACGCACCAAGACGTGGCAATGGGCTACAACGCAGAGACAGGAAAAGGAGTTGGATGCGATGACGACTGATCGTCTGTTTGACAAGATCCGCAATAGAGTTGGCGAGACCCCAGAGCTGCGTGAAAGTGCGGCCCGCGCGCGTATGAGCGCCCTCAATGAGAAGCTGGAGCGTCAGCTCGCCTCTCAAGCCATGACTCCGGAAGTGCTGGCAAAAGCCTGTAGCCTCTGATCTTTCCTGTTCCATAAAAAGCAGCCTCAGCGGCTGCTTTTTTTTGCGCGATCAAAATGACTCCATACCTCGTTTCCAGTTTTCAGAAGGCCACACTCAGCGCCTTGATACGCGAGTGCTTCGGCTACGACTTCGCTGACATTTTCCTGAAAGATCAGGTCACGTACCTGTTCAATTACCTCCAGGAGCGAGACTGCGTCTCCATGCTGCTGGAGCCTGAGTACATCGATCGCGAGTTCCTGGAAGACTATTCCCGTTACTACGTAAAGCGCTTCGGTAACGACAGCTATGAGTGCGGCCGCATCCACTTCTTCAGCCACGGCATTGACCACGAGCACTTGGATCTGCTGCTCCAAGGGGAGCCGAAGGATGGGCTGACCCCAGAGAAGCTGCAGCAACACTACCTGGGGTTTATGGTGGTCAAACCGTTAAGCCGAACTTTTGTAGGCAAAACGTGCCTGCAACTCACAGGCGACAAGGGTGTGGGTGACGGCACCAAAAAGAAAATCGCCAAGCGTTACGACGTGAACCTTTTCGGTATCAAGCTGCATGTCGACTCGATCGCTTTCCAGGAACAAGACAAGGTCGTGGCCGCGTGTGCGACCACCGCCATTTGGACGGCACTCCATGCGCTCCCTTGGCGGGACGTTAAACACGTTCCCTCCTGCAGTGAAATCACCATCAATGCCCTGAATTTCGTCGACGGCTCGAACAACGGCTTCCCCAACAAAGAGCTCACCAACAAGCAGATTCAGCGCTCCTTGGACGTTGAAGGCCTTCGCTACCACTCGACGCTGCTTCTGGAGCAAACCCTAGAATGGTTCCGGGCCTGCGTGACCTCCTATATCGACAGCGATCTACCCTTGGTGCTGGTAGGTGAAGTGTACTCGGTCGTGTCGCCTGCCCAGACTGAGGCCCAAATGGAGGAACAGACTGACGATGCGGTGCTCACCCTTAAGAGGGTGGGCGGTCACGCGGTCACTGTGCTCGGGTACGATTTCAGGGTCGGCTCGAACCTTCTCTACATTCACGACGATCGGTTGGGGCCTTATGCCCGAGTTGACCTGATAGAACTGAACAACTACGAAACGCTAGGAGAACTACCCAAGCGCCGGACAGGCTGGGCATTAGCATTTCGCCGTACCCCTGACCTAGGCAAGACATGGTTAGATGCCCACGAAATTCTCATCCCAGACGCTTGCATCGTGCCCGCAGAGAAGAAGGCTCGTCTGCCCTTTCAATACGCGCACGGCACAGCTGAAGCGATCGCTGAACAGATTGGTCTTTGGACGGAGCCACTACTGGCCTCTACAGAGAGCCGGCTTGAGCCAGGCCCCTTGAGGTTCAACATCAAGCTGTCCTCGATTGCTGAGGTCAGAGAGCATGTGCGCAAGCACACGCTGGAATACTCGGGTGGTGAAACGCTACAAGTCGAAGTCGATGAAGTGGTTTCCTTTACCGCAACAGAGCTGGAAAGGTGGAAGGAGGATCGCATCCGCATCCTGACCAGTCCCATGGCCAGACTGCAGTGGGAAATCGACTTCTTCTGGGGCAACAAAGAAATTTTCAAGGTGCTTCTGGACGCAACAGACATTCCCTTGGGCAATGCGGTGTCTGGCGTGTATGCAAGCGACCCCCTGTATTCTGAGTTGTTCTTCGGTCTGTTCCGTAAAGCAGAGAACAGCGGTGCCGAGACTGATACAACACATTTCTATGGATCGTTTCGCAAGGCGCTTGAGCTGCGCGAACTCGACTATGTCAGCCACCTCAATCAGGCGTACGGCGCACTCCGCGCGCCACTTAAGCTTGAACCCAGTGAGGTTGATGCGTCGGGCAAGGGTTTGAATGAAACCCTGAAGCATTACTTCGATCCTCAAGAGACGACGCTGGCAGACGTCTTCCCCGGAATTGTCTCAGATCCAGTTATGAAGAACCTGATCTGGGCCATTGGCCGCGATGGCAGCCTGTTCCTTGCGGTGGATATCTCGGAACCGAAGCTGGGCCACCCCAGCATGACTGGCCTCCAGGCAGCTCGGATCGCGGGCGAAATCTGGTGGACAGAAGAAAATGGAAAGGCCATCTGGCATGTCAACTACTCGTCAGGTCGGTACAGCCGTGACTACGCGACACCTGACAAGTACTTGAAAAACGCTGCGCGGAAAATCGCCTCGTTCTTCGAGGACAAAATTGATTTCGTGGCGAAAGGGCTTAGCCGCCCTCCCCTAGTTGAAGAAAGGCTGAGACGGGAGAAGGAAGAACGGGAGGGGAGTGAGTTGGCTCACGGCTAATCACTTCGGTGGGTCGGCCTCAGTCGGCCGACTCCCTCTTCAGGGCGAAAAGCGAATCTCCCAGAAAATAGCGTAGTAGTTGCATCCCCTAGATACCTGGCTACTCATTGAGTCATGCCCCCGCCGTTTGCCATTTCTCGACATACCCAAGAAACTCTCCATGTGGCCTACGAGCGGTACGCCAACTGTTGATGTCAGCAAGCTTGTCTCTCGTCTTAGCTGTCGTGACCACGAGCCGCCTCTTGGCGCGAGAGATGCCCACGAAGAATGTACAGCGGACTTCATGAGTGTCGTTGCCCCAATATGCCTCCTGCTCCACACCTAGCAAGATGACCGAATCAAACTCAAGCCCTTTGCTCTTGTGGACGGTCAAGATCCGGATCGACTGATCATCAGACAGTTGAGAAAGGGCCTTGATCAAGTCGGGCTCCTGCTCCAGTGCCGCATCGATGTGTTTCTTAAGATCGCGGATGATTTCCTTCAAGCGATCACGAGACTCGTAATCATGGGAGAGCCCCGTCAGCAGGCTCACTCCCACCATGGACAGGAACTCTTTCAGCAAACTCCACCTCTGCGCATAGCTCTTGGCGGCAAGATCCTCGGCGGCAGATTTGCGCGCCGCCTTGATGAACCTGTTCCAATCGCTTCGAACGGCGCCACCACGCTCGTCATCATCTGCAGGAATGATCCGCCGCAACAACCTTGTCCAGGCTTTCGGCTCACGCGAACCATAAAGGCATAGAAGAAAGTCCACGACCACCAAGGCAATTGGCTCAGTGGTGATGTCCTGCATCTGATTTTCGTTGCGGTGCGCGATGCCCAGCACATCGAGGGCAGATGTCAAACGGGCGGTATAGGCTTCAGGGTAGCTTCTGACCAACACGGCAATTTCGGAAGGGGCAACGCCTTCGACATTGATCCAAGTATTTATTTGATCTGCAAGGCTGAAGGCCTCGTCTGTGCAATTGTTGAATGCCTGAGGCAGGATTTCGCCGCCCTCCCCGCCCAAGAGTTCGTTGGACATTTCAGAACCAGGATCTAGGACTCTTATGAGCTCGTTCTGCAGCCTGAGAAGCTGGGGTTGCGAGCGAAAGTTGCGGTAGATGTTGAGGTGAGCTGCTGCAAAATCTGCTTCAAACTTTCCGAATACGCCATCGAGCGCGCCGGCCCACCCCATGATTTTCTGCTTCACATCACCAACGGCAGTAACGCGGCGTGCCGTACCAACAAAGATTTTGCTGACCAGCGCGTACTGCTCGTTCGTACAATCCTGGAACTCATCGAGGAACACGTCACTGTAGGTCTGCCTGATGGCTGTCACCGCCATCGGATAGGTGTCCAGTATTTTGAGGGCCAACGGGATGAGTAGGCCGAATTCAGTCTGTACAGGGTGTGCCTTCCCCTTATTCACTACCCGAAAGCCAGCATCCAAGGCATCATCGCCGGTGAGAACAGGGCGAAATCTCTCGATAATCCGCTTGGCGAAGCCATGGAATGTGTAGCTGTCGAAGCGGCTGGCGTATTCGAGCCCGCATCGCCGCCAAACCCGCTCTTTGAGGTTATTGCTCGCATCCACTTTGAAAGCGATTGCCAAAATCCTCTTCGGATAACGACAGGCCCCCGTGGTCAGCAAGAAGTCAGCCCGCTGGGCAAGCAGCTCAGACTTGCCGGCGCCTGGGCCGGCTGTCAACGCCACGCACCGATCGGTCTCCCTAACTGCCGCCTCCGCATTAGGTTCTAAAACAATACCTTCGGACGGCGTCCAATCATCGGGCAAAATCATTCCGACAGACCCGCAACTCTGGCGATCACAAAATCTGCCAAACGCTTCAGTGACGCAGGCATAGCTGCCGCCAGTTCCTCATCTGTAAGCTTGGAAAGCGCTTCGATATGCGACTTGGGCTTGCTGTCGAGCTTGAAGAGCTTGTGGTAGGCGACGAAGTGCTTGCGCTCCTTCAATGAGTATTGAAAACGGTCGTGATGGCTATCGCCAAGCACAGACCTGGTTTGGGCCTGCTTCGGAACAACCAAGCCTTCAGGAGCCAAACCGTAGGCGTGCGGATATGCCTTGAGCATCGAAAAATCCAGATCCATTGGCGCTGAAAAAAATACGCCCATAGGCTCCAGATTGGCTATGCAGGATTTATATTTGGGATTTTTCTCAACCTCTAAGATTCCATGGGTGGGATCATTCCATACGGGCAAGTTCTTGAGTTCATCATCTGTCAGATATAGATCACTTGGACGATGCTTCTTCATCTCCGTCGCGACGTACTTGATCCGGCCCCATCCCCCACCGAAACGCGCTACGTCCAGATCCAGAAGCGTGACATAAGGGATTTTCAGGCCGCTCAAAAGCCTCCAGAAGTGGTTGATGTGACGCCCTCCCAGAGGAGCGATGGTGATAGCCGCTTCGTCGACCAGTAACCCCCTGGCAGCCAACAGTCGTGGCAGCACAATCTCCTCGCTGTCCCCCTCGCCCAAGATCACCAGGCGTGAGAAATAAACCTCCGGATAAGCCTGAACGGCCTCCCTCACGAACTTGTATGCCTCGCCCTTCGTATTGGGTGGCATCTCAATTGTCGTCACCACCGTGCAGCGGGATTCGTCCAACCTCAGATACCTGATGGCAGAAGGGTCAATGCGTCGGAGCATCGAAGGCGCATGAGTCGCAATGAGCGCCTGAGAGTCGGCAAATTTGGAATCGCCTACAAGCGCTTTGAGAGACGATACGATTCGACCCAGGTAGTGGGGCGACAGGCTGTTCTCCGGCTCTTCCAATGCAACGATGGTGAAGACCGCAGGCCGAAGTTTCTCGGCGTCAAAGGAATCATCATCGCCATTGAGTACCGCTCTCCCAACAGCCTGTGAAGACAGAACCAGCGAGAGGTAAAGCATCGATTTCTGACCATCACTGAGCCTTGAGAAATCAACCAACTGCTCGCCATGGCCTGGGGAAAAGGACACTGAAAGATGGCGCAGCAGCGACTCGATTTCGTTGGCCATGAATGTCACGCTGGGTTGCGTGAAAAACTGGCCCTTGTGAAGCTCCTTCCAAGTCTTGGACAGACCTGCGCTGAGGCTGAGCACTGATTCGTTCTCAGTCAGGCTTTGGGAAATATCCGTGGTGAGTTGCTGGATAGTCTCGCGCTGCTCTGACCAGTTCACCGCCCTTAGCAAACGGCCCAGCAAAGCATTCGCACCGTATGCGATGTGATCGGCCGGATCACGACGTGCTGGAAGGTAGTGAACCTGGATGAAGTTTCGTTCATCCCTGGGCACCGGGGAGGTCTCAACCGGATCGTCATTTTCATCTACGTCCAGGACGTAAACGAGGCTTTGCTCAATCTCATCATCAATGCCAATCGACGCGTCCAGGCGGTACCTCACGCGGGGTACACCATCCGCAACATCTAGCCGCATATGCCCAAAGTGAGTGGGAATCGTCGGATGCTCATTCTCGTCGTCACTGAGCTCAGGAAACGTAAACTCAGCCTCAATCCACAGTATCCGCTGGTCTGGAACCTCAGTTTCATCATGTGGAACAGAGAAATCCGACTTACGTAATCGCCGTTGATTAGGGTCAAACGAAAAGAGGCGGCAAAGCGCCTGGAGGGTTGCGGTCTTGCCGGAACCGTTGGGCCCGATCAGAAACGTGAGGTCAGACAGATCAACAGTGATTGGCTCTGCACCAAATGACTGAAAACCACAGATACGAACGAACTGGAGCTTCAAAACAGAATCCTTTCCACGTGGGGCAATCCGCACTGAGAATATACGGATTCATCGTAAGCAGGCGCGAATTTTACTTTGGGATACGACGAGCAGTTGCTCGTAAGGTTAAGACGGTTTGATCGATGAGCCGAGGCCATTGGCCCGAATAAGCGACCTCTCCATTTACGTCACCCCGCAGCTTAGCTATGGGCATGCATTGACTCGTACACAGAATGATTTGAACACAACCAACCCTCCCACCTCCCGCGAAGTCTCTGCCCTCACGCAGAGAATCATTGCGCCCTGTCATAAATTGTCTCAGCTCAGTCCTGCATAATTCTTGAAATCATGGAGTCATACCGGTACTCCTAAAGCACCAGTTTCAGCAGGGAAAGCACCATGCATTCAAGATTCAGGGTCATCGAAACAACCAGAATGGATGATGGCATCAAGCAATATCGGGTTGTAGATCTCGTCGAGGGAGGCTCTGCTAGCAAGCACGGTGTGTTCAAGGCCAGGGTCGAGGCAGAGGCTGTCTGTTCGCTCCTAAATGCCGAGCATCCACGTCAGAGTGGTTTAAGTCGTGCTTCCGCGAGCTCCTGATCCACTCGTTTCGGAAACCGGGCGCCTGATGACTATGCGGGAGTGAATGCCTATAGCGCAGCCACGGATTCCCGTTCCGAAAGGACACTTTGAAGCCGCTCAAGGTTAAGCCGCCGACACTCTCCCTCGGCTTCTTCTCGGGTCTGATAGGTAGTCTTCAGCCGAAGCTTCTCCTCATTGTCATAGAGGTTGAAGCCTATAGGTGCAGTCTGACAGTAGAAGCGCGATCCGTTACGCATTGATCCCGTTTCCGTTGGGATTGCAGGGACAACCACAAATCTCGACATCATTTTCACACCCTCTCCTAGCACCTCCTCACTATTAGCGGCTATGAGCCACTACAGCAAGCAGTCATCAACAGTTTCCGATGACAAGCACAAGCGGCCCAGGAACGGTTCGCAACATCGCAAAAAGCTGATGTGATGTGCTCTGCCCTACTGGAAAGATCCTCAAGTCCTAAAAATTCTCGTGCTGCTACGCTGATCTCTTCCACGGAGGATTCGCGATGCCAAACTCAGACCTGCTCCCTTCCCCGCTATCCAAGATCAATCAAAACCAACTCGCCCCTGAGGCCGCCATCATGGAGCTCACAAATTGGGCTGAGCAACGCGGATCGGGAGACGTCGCCGAGAACGTGCGCGGTGCACTGGAAACTATCAGTAAGAACGAAGAGTTTATCAACATCAGTCTAGCGGTATTCATGACACCGGAGTGATCTGCCCATAGGTCGCTAACTGGCGAGGCATGCGGTCAGCGCAGTCGAATATCGACACCTTGAGGCCGATCTTCAGTATCCACAGCAATCCAACCAGTATCCCCCGCATCGCCTGCACTACCGACCATAAGCTGTAGCAATCCAAGTCCACTGATCTCTCGGAATAAACCTATGCTCAAAAAGCCGCCATTTCACTCACGGATTAAGATTGGCAAGGCAACCGGAAAACTACTATTTCCGCATTTATATCCCGACTATCGTTTCGTTGCTACGACCTCTAGATTTGAGGCCGATTACGTACGGGTTGCTGATCCAAATGAACTGAAAGCGCTAGTTCGAGCTGGCTTCGGAGCTCGCATGTCCAATCCTACTGTAGGAAACGCACCGTCATACATTTCACATCGCAACTTGGTTTTCGATGAGCCCTGCGGATCAACGAATGAGATCGTGACTTTCTTGAAGTATTTTGACGAGCGCGACGCTCTGGATCAACGGGCGGTCTGCAATCGGCGTGTGGAGCAGGTTTTCCTTCGCACCTACTTACTCAACGGTGCCAACACGGGATGCTGTGCACTCTGTGGAAAGTTACTCCCTAAGGAGATACTCATAGCAGCACATATCAAACCCAGGAGTAAGTGCAGTAAACCAGAACGACTGGATTTTGAAAATGTTGCCACACTCATGTGTTCACTTGGTTGTGACAGCTTATTTGAGTATGGTTTTGTGTATGTGGTGACAGGGGAAATAGTAAGAAATCCGCGCAGGAAGCCCGTACCACATATGGAGCAAGCATTAGATCAGCTCGTGGGCAGAAGGGTCACAAAATGGTCTGGAAGCTCTATTTATTACCAATACCACGCCAAAGCATTTGGTTGGAGCGAAACACCTTAAACCATCGTCGTCTAGATCTGCGTTGGTCAGTCAATTCGCGATTACGCTCATATTTCTTCCGCTGGCTTTGGCGACATAGAGTGCCTTGTCAGCGGTGCCGATCAAGTCGTCGGGCGACTCTTGCGACGTGGGGCGGCAGGCGCTGACGCCAAGGCTGACCGTGACAGTACCTTCGGTGTTCTCATTGTGCAGAATTCCAGCTTGCTGAACGGCATGTCGAATTTTCTCTGCCACCAGAAATGCCCCTACATAGTCAGTGCCGGGCAATACCACGGCAAACTCCTCACCGCCATAACGCGCCGCAAGATCACCGGGCCGTTTGATGTTCTCCCGTATAATCGCGCTGATGGTGCGTAGACACTCATCCCCGGTCAAATGGCCGTACTGATCATTGAAGCGCTTGAAGTGATCGACATCGATTATCAGAGTGGTTGGGAGCGCGAGCGGCTTGAGCACTTGCTTACAGAGCTTTGATGCGGCTGCGGAATCCAGCACAGATCAAAATCGACCTTTAATCGAACGCCTCCCGACACGATGGGTCTGCTCCTGTATTACCTCTCGGGAATACATCCAATGTCCGCGCAACACAGCCTTGTCATACTCGCTCGGGGCGGATATGCCGCTCGAGGCGTTCTTTATCTGATCATTGGGATCTTCGCTCTGCTGGCGGCACTAGATTCGACAAAATCGAAGGATAGTCACAGGAGCCTGGAGGCACTGTTAAGCCAGCCATTCGGTTATGTTCTAGTCGGGCTAGTGGTGGCTGGTCTGCTCGCCTTCGCCGCTTGGCGCGTTTTGCAGGCAACGCGTGACGTTGATCATCACGGTAAAAAATTCAAGGGATGGGTGATTCGTGCAAGCTTGTTGGCGGGAGGGGTAGTCAACGGCGCGCTGGCGTTTTTTGCGTTGGGCCTACTGATCAGCGGCCTCAAAAGCTCCGGCAATTCCGGAGGTGGGCAAACCAAGGATTTACTGGCGCATCTTTTATCTTGGGAGCACTCAAATTTATTGGTGTACCTCGTCGCCCTCATCCCAATGGGAGTAGGCATTGCTCACATCATCAAGGGATGGAAGGCCTCGTTCGAGAAATACTTTGAAGCCGACGAAGACGTCATGCGGTATGTACGTCCCGTCTCTCGGTTCGGTCTTATAGCCCGTGGAGTCGTCTTTATTGAGATCGCCCTACTGCTGATAATCAGCGGCTCGAATTACAAAGCCATGAATCCACCGGGCATGAAGGAAGCCCTCGATGCTCTCCAGAATCTGCCGGCCGGAGGTTTGATTTTGATAGTGATGGCCTTGGGGCTGATCGCTTTTTCGGTTTATAGCTTTTCCGAAGCCTTTTGGCGCAAGATAAACATGGATGTGCCTGGGGTATCGGGAGCATAGGGACGCAGTGGCTACCGGACGGAACACCCTAGCATCTGCAATTTGACACGTGAGTCGTGTTGGAAGTAATTAAAGTGTCGCTCCCTCTTTTCGAATCCCAAGGCCAGTGGCTGCCCCCGCAGTCCAAAAAGCTTGGAATTCCACTAACCAGTCACTCCCAGTCAATAACTGGGTACTTCGTTCCTGATAGGAGTAACAAATTGCTGAGTCGCCCCGACAAAAATGCGCTTCGTGCGATGCTGGAATCTCAAGTTCAAGAAAAGCTACAGCACGACCCTGACGCGGTAACAACTTATGCGACCAAACCTGAACCAGATCGGAAGCCATACACCAGCAAGCCAACGGTTCAGGACAAGGCATTCCACAAGGAGCTTGATCAGATGCGTGCGGACGCTGAAGCAGGAGTAATTCATAAGCCGAAACGCGAGCCGGAGGACGGAGGCGTCCCTAGCCTTGCGCTGGATGATTATCCGAATTTATAAAACGTACCGCCGAGAGGCTACCAGGCGTTGGACGGCTTGGTGCCCGCCCGCATTTGTGAGCCCGCACTCATTCGTGGTGGGCGTATTGATCAAACAAGCACCTTTAGCACTTCACGCATAAAAATCTCGACGGTTTTCGAGCCGATCCCATCGAATTCCTTCAATCGTTTTTCGACCTCACGGCCGCCACTCACCTCGAAGATGTTCCCCACCCTTCCCGAGTATTCGTCGTTGATCTTCTTCGCCAAGGCCAGCAATCGAGTGGCTGTGGACTCATCGTAACGAACGTAGTGCGCCTCCCCCAGCATGGCAACGAGTTCACGATGCGTGCAATTGGCCAATTTGCGCGGAGTGTCTCGCTGGTATTTGTGAACAATCACTTTGTAAGCGTTTGCGGCGATTTCAGCTTGTATCCGTTTACCCATCAGAAAACTGGCGACCAACCACCTGAACAGCCCCTCTTCGTTCGCGTCGTCGAGACTGATTTGCAGATCCTTTGCGCTGGTGATTTTTGGCATTAGGCGCCTCTCTACAGACGCGGAACATTGGGTTCAGCGGAGATATGTCTGTCATCCACTCATTCTTTATCTGTTAGGTATTGGGACAGCTTGACCTGCGGCTGTATGCGTTCTGAATTAGCCCGAGCGCACCCGTTGTATGCATAACGGACATACTCATTTTATCCCAGACTTCGAACCACTCAAGGCAGCAGCAGCGCTTCATGGATCTCAATAGAAGGTATCGCACCTCCCACACGCCTGCTATCAAGCCACCCCCTAGTTTTGCTGACATCGAAAATCTGGCCCTGCTCCATCAAGGTCAATATGAGTTCGTCCGAGACTCGGTAGCGCCCGCAGTCCGGACAGTCTCTTTCTTCCCAAGGGCCAGAGCACTGAATGCGCTCAGCAACACCTACGCAGATAAGACAATTCATCGGAATCACCATTTTTATAGTTATACCCGATCTGTCGTGGGCTGCCTGCGATGGCATGCCCACCGATACGCCATTGAGTGCGTTGATCAGGTTGGTGCTTGGTCGACTGAAAAGATCGAAAGAAAGTTCGGAGCGTTGACGCTTTCGGTACAAATAGGTCGTATCTGCTACCCGACCGAATAGAATCTGGTAACGGGCCATGCTCTTACAGAAGCCAAGAAATTAGGATCAGAGCCACTGCGGCATCCCATCTGATCGCAGGAGTAAATCGGCTCAGCTCGACTACCCTTGTCGCTACGGCAGCCCGCGTAATGCGTGCTAGATAGGGGCAAGGATATGCGCAAAAAATCTCAGTCATGGTTTGTCCCTCTTCTGATTCTTGTTGCAGTCCTATGGTTCATGGGCAAGAAAGACACAGCTCGTACACAGGAACAGCCAGCCCCCCAGGCCACACTAAGCGCATTAGCTTCTGTCCCCGCACCGACAATGGCACCCGCCGCAATGCCACCGGTTGATCAGTTTGTGAGTGCGGATAAGTTGAATCTGCGGGATCAGCCGGGGGGGAAGGTTATTTCCACTCTGAAGCGCGGAGACAAGGTTCAGGTCTTCGAAAAGAAAAATGATTGGGTGCGGATCAGCATCGACGGTCAGCCGGCAAAATGGCTTTCATCTAAAAGCCTTTGCAGCGGATCGAATTGTTACGTCGCCTCTGAGCGAAAATCGTCAGTTCAACCTGCGGCGAAGCCAACTCGCAAGCAAATCCCTGACTATGGAACCTCATGCGCCTGTTCTTCAGGCAGTGTCTGCATCGGCCCAAGAGGCGGTCGTTACTGCATTACTTCAGGTGGCAATAAGCGTTACGGTGTTTGAGCAATTTTCTAGCGCCAGGGAGCAGCAATCATAGCGCCCACCTCTCGGATTAGAGCAGTCGTGACCTTAACCTGCCGCTGGCCATTGTCGGCGCCGGCTCTTCATCATCGCGTTGCTGGCTGAGGAATTCGCGTATCAATTCGGCAGTTCGCTTAGCGCTAGTGACCACGAAAAAATGTCCCTCGCCCCTTAGGACGTGCAGTTCGGCACGGCGAATAGTCCGGCGCAGGATATGCGCGTTGTACATCTGCACCAGGGTGTCGTGGTCGCCAGTAAGGATCAGCGTGCGTTGGCGTAGACGGAACAGCCGCAGCAGGCTTGTCCATCCGACCAAGGCAGCGAGCTGGTAGTAGTAGGTTCGCGGATTAACGGAGAGCATGCCTTTCACTACTCCAAAGCGCAGCAGCGTCTGGATTGAATTGCGGGATCCTTCTTGCTTGCGCGGCTTGGGACTTTTGCTTCCACCAAAAAACTCCACGATGTCGGCGGGCTTCATCAAAACCACTGGGCCGGCAGAGGTAGCCGCGAGTATCAGTCGGCGCACAAAACTCGGGTAACGCAGGGCGAATTCCTGCGCCAATGCACCGCCCCAACTCACCCCGAACACATCGACTTGGTCGATTCCCAACTGCTTCAGCATCTGGGCGATCAAGTCGGCATAGCGCGGCAGACGCATCGGCCAGCGAGGGATTTGCGATTTGCCGACTCCTGGCACGTCCAACGTAATGGTCATGTAGTCCCCGAGCTCCTCGCGCAGCGGATCGAAGGTACGGATCAAGCCACCCAAGCCATTAAGCAAGAGCAACGGCGAACCTTGCCCACAGATTGAAACGTTCAACTGCAAGTTTTCAATGGTCACTTTGCGCGTTGTCATGGGTGTCCCCTTGCTTCATGTCGCTGAGATGGCAGCATTGGACGACCACTCTAATCCTTCAAAGCATGGCCTCTATTATGGATTCAGACCTAGCACGACTCCGAACTATCCAGAGTAGTCATGGGTAAAGGAACCCTTATCAGTGCGCGGCGCCTAATGTTTGATCCCTAGAATCTGAGAAAGAAGAAATGCATTTATCCGAGACAGCCCAAGTAATGGAAGCGCTATCAGTCAACGAAGCAAATCTTAAGCTTCATGAAGGATGGTCATTGATATCTGTGGTCGTCACAACCCATCCCAATGGTCAGCTTCACCCCTGCTACATTCTTGGAAAATCGAAAGCGTCACCCAACTATCAGAAGCCCGATTGACTAACGTGGCATCCACATAGCGATACAGCTCAAGGAATTGTGCTGGGAGGATATTTTGGCTTATCTGGATTGGGTTCAATGGCCAGCGATGGCCGTAACCGTTCTCGCCGCATGGCTTATCGGCTCGCAGCGACCAGGACGGCGGATGACCGGGTTTGTGTGCTTCAGTTTGAGCAACGTGTTGTGGGTGATTTGGGGAGTCTATTCAGGGGCGTACGCATTGATCGTTTTGCAGATTTGTCTTTTCCTTATGAACCTTCGGGGCCTCAGGAAAAACTCGAAGGGGAAGGAAAACGAGTAGTGTCATGACTGACGGTGGCCAGCGAAATCGCTTTCCTTGCCGTCCGCTCTCAGTAACAAATCGATAAAAAGTATGAGGTGTGTAGCTAAGGCAAAGCCCCCTAGGAAACGCCCAAAGCCCCCAAGGGACGTGATCCCGTCGCTAGGGTCATTGTGAATTAAGAACAGTGGAAACCGCCAAGGATATTGGGATGTTCGACGACTTTTCTCTTGATACCGTAACACTTCCAGAAGCGACCCTGAGAGTCAGACACGGTGGTAACGGTTCTCCCGTCTTATTGCTCCATGGGCATCCTAGGACGCATGCGACCTGGCATCGCGTTGCTCCACTCTTGGCAAAAAATCATTATGTAGTCTGCCCAGACCTTAGAGGCTTTGGCCAGTCATCGAAGCCTGAGGATACATTCGATCATGCGGGCTCCTCAAAGCGCGCAAAGGCCCGTGACTGCATCGCCCTGATGCGCCTTTTGGGTCATGAGCGATTCGCCGTGATTGGCCATGATCGAGGTAGTTACACCGCCTTTCGCACTGCTATGGATCATCCCGAAGCCATTACACATCTCGGCATATTGGACGGCGTACCGATCCTTGAAGCTCTCGAGCGCTGTGACGCCCAGTTCGCGGCAAAGTGGTGGCACTGGTTTTTCTTCGGTCAACTCGAGAAACCGGAGCAAGCAATCCTGGCCGACCCTGATGGATGGTATGGCGGCTTCCCAGAGGCAATGGGGGTGGAAGCCTACAAAGACTACCAATCAGCTATCCACGACCCGGCGACCGTTCATGGCATGGTCGAGGATTACCGTGCAGGTTTAGGGATCGACCGTGAACACGATGACGCCGACCGCCGCGAGGGCCGTCGGATCGCATGCCCGACCATGATTCTATGGTCGCTACGTGATGATCTTGAGCTTCTATACGGCGATGTCTTGGCAGTTTGGAAACCATGGACGAGAAGGCAGCGTGGTCGAGGTCTCGACTGCGGGCACCACATGGCGGAAGAGGCGCCCAACGAACTCGCGAACGAAATCCTCGCATTCCTTCGCGAAGACTAATATATCGGCTCGCATTAATGGCGCATCCGCGCGAGATCAAGAAGTAGGAAGACCTCTTCCGCTCGTAAAGGGCCACGTTAAACTTGCCGGTTAATGTCTACTATGGTTCGTAATCAACGTACAAATTCTGGCCTTATGTACAGTTACTAATTGAGAATATCGGGCGATATCACGGAGACCAACCATAAAATCTGGCGATATCATTAGTTAACCCGCTTCTCCGACGGAGCGAGCCAGAGTAACGGCGGGCAAGACCGCCCACGTCAGGATGCGCACGTTGAGTAATGCGATCAACTGCGATGGCGAAGCTTGTTATGACGACTACCCTTAACGCTGATAGACGGATCGGGAGGTGACGCTGCTTCTCCCGTTTCGCCCGAAATCACTCAGTGAAAATGGGAGGAATTCGAAGATGGATGAGCAAAAAATTCGAGAAGCTGCATATCAGCTTTGGGAAAAAGATGGGAAGCCGCAAGGACAAGACCTGGAGCATTGGTTTACTGCTGAAAAAGCAGCCGGCGAAGAAGATTTTGACAGTTCAACCGCTGGCTCAACGCAAGGTAGCGAAGCTGACCCATCCCAAGCTGGCTCTTAGATGAAGATCAATCACTGGCAGATACCCATCGATAGCGCGCACCGTCGAATGCGCGCTATCGCCGCGACCGAACACTTACCTCTATGGCCCTTGGCGCTTCAATTACGGAGGCGGCCATCCTGCTCATTCGTATCCTATGCCGGTAATCGAGGAACGATTCCCAACTCGATGACAGGCGGTAGCGTTCATTCCATAGTCAGGCGTATGAGTAGCCAACTGCTCGGTGGAATGGCTAAGCGTTAAATACAGTGGTTGCTGTAAAATGCCGAACCTTTGACCTGAGACATTGAACGAATTGTTTTCAGGGTCGCGCATCTTGAAAATGGACATAGACTCAGAGCCATACTTTGGAGACGTCGGCACTTTGCCCGGCTAAGGAATCGATGAGTGAACGTAAATTGGGAAGGGATTTTGCCAATTCAAGGAGAGATCATCGTCATTGAAGACGACCCGACGTTGCGTTCGCTGATGGCGGATATCGTGGCGGAAATAGGCGCAAAGGCAGTAGCGTTCGAAACTGCTGATGACGCGTTAACCTATCTGCTGGAAGCGCATGATCAGTGCCGGCTGGTAATCGCAGATCATGGTGTTCCGGGACAAATTCAAGGTATCGAATTCATTGAAATGGTCAGTGGGAGATGGCCGTATATCTCTGCAATTCTGACGTCCGGGTATCTGATAGACCCCGCAACGGTACCGCCATCAACCATCTACCTGCACAAGCCTTGGTCATTGGACGACTTGGTAATCGCGGTAGCGTCTCTCCTGCAGCCTGATTACCCCATTCGTAAGATTTGAGTCGTTGTTGGCCTGTTAGCTCTGATGCTCCCAAGTCCACCATTTGCCCTCGGGCTCACGCACAGATCGCTTGGCGCGCCGCCATTTCAATTCTGAGTTCGCCAATCAAATTTGAAATCGCCCGACTGGACGTGAGATCCGATGCCAACACGCCGGGGACAAACAGTTCCACGCGGCCAGAGGAAGGCTCAAACATCTTGATCAATAGCGAACCTTTGGGATTCACGGAGCAGGTGCAGGAGCGAGGTAATAAACCGCTTTCAATGATATGTCGGAGCTCAAGAGAAGAAATCATGGGGTACGTCCGAAGGAAAAATTCCTTCTCAGTCTTGTCTATGAAACCCAGTAGTCAAGGAACGCGCCGGAGTAAATTCACGACCAATTGTTTCCCGTCCACTGGCCTTGAGCTGACGCGGCTGACTATTCATTTTTTATACTGCTAGGCTTGGCGTTTTCATGGAGGAACCTTGATGCCAAATTCAGATTTGCTCCCTTCCCTGCTCTTCAAAATCAATCAAAACCAATTAGCTCTTGAGGCCGCCATCATGGAGCTGACGCTCTGGGTCGAGCAAAGTGGTTCTGCTGAAGTCGCCGGCAACGTTCGCGGTGCTTTAGACACGATTAGCAAAAACGAGGAATTCATCAATATGAGTCTTGCGGTGCTTATGTCACCTGAGTGACCTGGCCAAAACGCAATCAGTGGCGTCGTTCAGTCAATACTGCGCCAAGGATCGCGTGAGTAATGAGACAAGCTGCCGAGCCTATGTATCGTCGTCGTGGCCGAAGAATTTGGGATCAAGCACCAAGGCGCGTAGTGGCTTCAAACGTTTTTCGGCGAGTTCAGCTTGCCGGGAGCATTCAGTGGCGTCTCCGGCAGCGCCAACAGCCATCGCCTGTTCAGCCATTTGGCGCAGCAGCAAGATCCTTTCCTCCACGGCCCTTAATGTGTCCCACAGTCCCGTGTCGATAGCTTCATTGACCTCACAAATGAGCGACTTCACCGAAAACCCGTGGCCAGTATGGCAACGAAATCTGACGATGGAGCCTTCCTCGATTTGCACAAGTACGCCATGACAATCCGGACAGGTGAACTGGGAAATCTTGCCTAATCCCATAACACCGGCTTCGAGACCATTCCCTTTTAAGGAGATGACGTTCTCGGTTACATGACGAGCTCGTACATCGTGTTTTGATTGGCCATCTACAGGGCGGCCTACCGTTTTGGTGAGTGCTGTGGCGAGCACTGCCGCCGAGCCGACAAGGTCGATATCCACATGCTCTATTGCACTGTCGGGCATTGAACTTAGCATGGCTCCGGAAGGATCCTGGACGTAAGCTAATCCACCCCGATCCTTGACCGCCCAAAGCCCAGCAGTGCCGTCGTCCAATGCACCTGAAAGGATGACGCCAATGACCCGGGCGCCGTAGTTAACAGCGGCTGAGCGGAATAGAACATCTACTGCTGGCCGGGCCCGGCACTCCTTCGGCCCACGCGTCAGTCGTATCCCATCTTCAGTAAGCATTAGGTGTCGATCCGCAATGGCGACATAGACCGTGCGAGCTTGAATCTGCTGACCGTCTTGAGCCGCGACGACCCGCATGCTCGTTACCCTTGAAAGAATGCTGTGGAGGACGCTGGGTTCATGGGCAGGAATGTGCAGCACTATCAAAAAGGCAGCGGGTAGATTGGCGGGGAGGCTTTCAAACAAAGCGATTAGCGCCTGAACACCCCCTGCCGAGGTGCCTATGACGACGATGTTTCGCACGCCTGCATCAAGTTCATCTATCACAGTTATCTCCTCACCCTCCCCATTCATTAACTTTAGACAACCAGCGGTGAGGTATTGGTTCGATGGCTAATAGTGAGTGCTATGCGTATCACGAAACGTCGTAACCGAGTTGGTCGCAGCCTCTATTCGGTTTTGACCATCCTAGTCTTCGCTGACTCCTCCAATCTCAGCATGTTCGTACTAGCCCCTAAATCATCACGTTGTGGACTGACGCCCACCAGGCTGGTGTCACTGTTCCATGCTCAATGGCTTTAACCCAGTTTGCCGATCTACAACGCTTTTGCCGTGCTCACCAACCTTGCGAATGGAATCAACATCTTGGTCGATACGTGCGGCCCTAACTCAGTATCCGGAGAGCCCCCCTTGGCTGCGCGCAGCCTTCCGCACCTTGCGCTAAGCATTTCTTTATTCTGGCCTGCCCATCGCCCTGATGGGCAGGCCAGACCTCCGACAAAGCCTATTTCGAGGCATCAAAAAATTTGAACCGCTTTTGGACGCGCTCGCCTAATGATCAGCTTGTGGATATTCACACAGGCATTGTGCCAATACCGGCACACTCCGAGAGGTGGTCAACATGGCTAAAGACGAGAAGAAAAGCAAAGGTGAAGCTTCGAAAGCCAGCAAGGATTTGAAAGACAAAAAGTCTTCACCGGCAAAGAAAGCAGCGGCGGCCTCGGCTCTTTCGAAATCTTCCGATAAGAAAGACAAGAAAAAAGATGCCGAACCAAAGAAATCTGCAAAGAAAGCTGATAGCAAGCCAGAGAAGGCCAAGAAATCAGAGAAGGCAGAAAAGCCGGCGAAAAAGAAAAAGTGACATCTGCTATCTGCTAGGGCTTTACGCCCTAGCTTCCTCAGGCCGTGTTGCCTTCGATAGCTATCAATAGTCGTAAAATTTCAGGCTTGGTCAGTCACGTGTTGGTTGCAACCGGTAGCCTGCGGCCGACGTAAGGAGCTTCACGTTGCAAAGTCACTCACAATCAATTGCCCGGCACCTGATGCTTGGAAATCCACAATTCCTCCTCCATGAACACAGCCGATATTGGATTTCACGGGGTTTACAAGTCTGATAGCACATCCTTTCTTCGACTAACGGCCGCTTCCGGGCCAGAAGCGGTCACTCGCAAACGCTTTGGAGTAACGTGTCGAATTGAACCATCGAAGCTTCATCCCCCTTCACTGAGGATCTCTAATGACAAACCAATCCGCTATTGTCGAGGTGGTTCAAGAAACCGATCCTATGCTGCTCAGATCTTTGAATGACCTTCTCCCGCAGCTTTCCAAAAACGCTCAAGCGATGACAATGGAAGATTTGAAGCAGATTGTGGATTCAGAGTGCTCCGATTTATTGGTAGTGAGAGCAGCAGGTGGAGGAAGCATTTTGGGGTTGCTAACCCTAATTCATTTTCGCATTCCGACAGGCATTCGTGCCTGGATCGAAGACGTCGTAGTAGATGCCAGCACTCGAGGTCAAGGGGTCGGCAAAGCACTCATACAAGCAGCAATAGAAAAAAGCCATGACCTCGGCGCGAGAACTCTGGATTTAACCTCCAATCCAGATCGTGAATCTGCCCATCGTTTATACGAGGGGACAGGATTCTCTGTCCGCACAACAAAGGTCTATCGACATATCAAATGACTACGCACGGCTATCACTCATGCGTGCAAAGCGTCCTGTGAATGGCTTCTGGCCGATTTCTGTCTGTCACGACCGACAGCTTTGAGTCGTTTTCAGCCCTTCACGAAAGGCAGTAATCCGTCAGAAGCAGACATTCGCCTGCCAATTTTATGTCCTGCTCTGGATTTGGCTGGACTTCCCTTTATCCACTATCAATCAAATAAGTTTGGTCACAGCAGCGACCAAAAACTTAATCTTTATATTTATGAAGTTATATTCAAGCCGGAGACATAGTTGCCATAATGGGGGATTGCTTCATCTACGCGTCTACGATATCGCTCTAATTAAAACCCACAATAAAAACAAAAGCACAAAATACGAATAGCACACTAATTAAAAGCTTATTAACTTTTTTTCTTCCCATTTGCCATTCGTCGCCATTCTAGAAAAAAATTCAACTTTTCGAAAGCGGGTGACTCCCACTAATACAGCCATCAAGGCGGTGGGTGCATTTCCTGATTGATTGGCGATTGCTGATAGGAGATAGTAATGAACTACGAAGATCGCGATACCTATGGCATGTACAAAACCAACCTCCTACGAGATACCGGCTCAGAGGAACAGGGGCCTGGCCCCGACCTGATGGGGGCAGACACACTCATTGGAAATGATGTTTATAACCATAATGAAGAAGACTTGGGAGATATTAAAGAAATCATGCTGGATGTTCGCAGCGGTAGAGTGAGTTATGCTGTTCTTTCTTTTGGTGGCTTTCTTAGCATGGGAGAAAAACTGTTTGCGGTACCTTGGAATGCATTGACACTCGATACAGTAAATAAGCGCTTCGTACTAAACGTAGAGAAAGAACGCTTGGAAAATGCACCAGGTTTTGACAAGGACAATTGGCCTAATATGGCCGACGAGTCTTGGGCAACAGAAATCCATTCTTTCTATGGAACCAAACCCTACGATTACGATACTGTTCGGAGATAAAGTATCAACAAAGCTAATGTCCATATCCGAAACGAAGAGTGATGCGCGCCGAGTAAACAATGACATGTTTCATTGGGGTGCCAAACCCTAAGGCGCGCATTGCGGTGAAAAGAGGTTTGTCGAAGCAACAAGGTTTAGGGTGGATTCTGCTGACCGCCCGTCGAATCCAAGGTTAGCCCAGCCGAATCGTACCCGAAAAGCTATTCGTTTGAAGTCCAAAAGCTCCCGCGTCACGCGAGCTTTTTTTGATGCGACATCAAGGCTCATCACGTGACTCTACCGATGTCGGCTAGCGAATGAGACTAATGGCGGTCACACGGATCAGAATTTCTTCCTGTTGAAAACGCCCTTCTAGATCGCGCTTAAAGCTTTGCCACCAAAGCCGATCAACAGCTTCAACCATGACCTCATAGACGATGATGTCGTCCTCTGCTCGCTCGTTATCTTCCTGCAATGAAATACCTTTCGCCGGATTGCGAGTGAAAGCCGTCACTCCTCCGAACTGTTCGGCCAACTGCTCCCGTACACGGCGAAAAAGCTCGACGGGCTGAGGCGTGCCATCGTTCGTGTTGAGCGGCAAAAAAATCTCGATCAGGTGCATTGGATAACCTCGACATCTTAGGAGGTCGTTTCGTGAACAAGGCAGATGCCTGTTCATAGGATCACTTATGTCGCCTCTCGGGTGAATATTTCAATGGTCTTGGAGCCAATCCTTTCGAAAGCGGTAGAGCGATTCTTAAAATCCTGGCGATCGGCACTCGCCTCCACGATATTGCTCGCCCCCCCAAACATATGCGTTTGCGATGTGGTGATCGGTTGACCTCTGCCTTCTCAGTGAGTTTGAAAAACTCATACTCAAATCTCTGAATGGACGCATGGCAGGCCTTTCAGTCATCTCGATGGAACATTGGTGGTAGCCCATCCTCTATCGCAACACCAGCGAACCTGAGGATGTCACCATGATCCACTCACTAACCGGTATGAAACCAGGCGAGCGGTACGCCGTCGAAAGCCTCGAACGCACTCGTCATTTTCCTGGCTTCTTTCTCGATGGAAAGTATTACTTGGGGCCCGAACTGATGACCGCCGTTGGATGGTTGGAAGGTCAGCAATTTTTGTATGACGAACTTGATCCTACAGGTGAACCGGTGTTTCCAGATCGAGTCGCTGGCACCATCGAAGACCTGACGTTGATCCTGACTGACGGTGCACGACTGAAATTAAACAAAATGCGTTACAACGCCCAAGTAGATCTACCGGCACGAGAGGTCAGAAACCGTTCAGATGTGCACCGTAGTGACATAGCCAGGTCGCTTCAGAATAAATTGGTGGTCATCACCGGGGCATCAAGCGGCATAGGTCGTGCGGCGGCGCATGCGTTCGCCAGCGAGGGCGCCCGTCTAGTGCTCGGTGCTCGTGATGAAGTTGCCCTCGCCGAAGTGGTCGAAGAATGTGTTGCACGTGGGGCCACAGCCCTACCAGTACGAACTGATGTGACGAACAGCAAACACATGCGAGCGCTGGCTGATCAAGCCGCTGCTTTTGGTGACGGTCGCATCGATATCTGGATCAACAATGCAGGTGTCGGTGCGGTGGGCAATTTCGAGGAAACACCTCTTGAGGCTCATGAGCAGGTGCTGCAAACGGATTTGCTCGGTTACCTGCGCGGCGCCTATGTGGCCTGGCCTCACTTTAAGGCGCAAAAAAGCGGCATTTTGATCAATACCCTTTCACTCGGGAGTTGGGTCGCACAACCCTATGCAGCAGCTTACTCGGCCAGCAAATACGGCCTGCGCGGCTTGAGCGAAGCGTTACGTGGTGAACTGAATGAATATCCCGATATCCATGTCTGCGACATCTATCCAGCTGTGATGGACACTCCGGGATTTCGTGACGTAGGTAACTTCACTGGTCATGCGCTCAAGCCACCGCCACCCATTTATGATCCGCATCTCGTCGCGCAAGCTATGGTTGCCTGTGCGTTACGTCCAAGGCCGAGTACGACCGTGGGTGGTGCTGCCACGATAGCGCGGCTGGCGCATTTTTTGGTGCCCGGATTTCCCCTACTGTATGGATGGCTGACTCGTATGGGCCTGGAACACGGCCCACAGTCAGCATCGTCATCAGGCAATCTTTTCACACCGCCAGGCGGTCAACGTCGCGTTGAAGGTGGCTGGCGTGCAGCCAAGCAGAGACCTTCGTTGTTATTGGCAGTCGGCGCAACCCTATTACTTGGCGGAGCTCTGTTAGCGCTTAATCGTCGTGGACGGCGGGAGCGTGCACATTAACCAAAGAACCGATGGGTGTTGCAACTCTCGCGTCATTTTATGCTCGCCCGATGTCACCGAACGCAAACACAGCTGCCAGGCATTCCTGACAGCTGGAGCGTTGCTTACTTTTTGGATCCTCCAGGCATTACAGCCCCAAAAATCTGCTTGGCGGTTTGCACAATGACACCAGCTTCATTCGGATCGCCTTGCAGCAAGGTGGAGGCAAATTTCTTCGCCTGTTCCAGTTTGATATGCGGCGGGAGTGGCGGCACATTCGGGTCAGTCTTGAACTCGATCAGCACGGGAGTATCTGAAGCCAATGCTTTTTCCCAAGCATCAGCAACGTCCTCTTCGCGATCTACAAAAATGCCCTTCAGCCCGATGGAAATGGCGAACAGGTGATAAGGAACATCGGGGATGTTCTGCGAGGCTTCGAATTTTGGATCGCCTTCCATAACTCGCTGCTCCCATGTGACCTGATTCAGGTCTTCATTATTGAAAACAGCGCAAATCCATTTTGGGCTTTCCCATTGCCGCCAATATTTGGCGACGGTAATCAACTCAGCCATGTTGTTCATCTGCATCGCACCATCACCCACCAGGGCAATCACGGTGCGTTGTGGGTGAGCGAATTTCGCCGCAATCGCATACGGCACAGCGGCGCCCATGGATGCCAGGCCACCGGAGAGCGAACACATCATGCCGCTCCGGATCTTCAAGTCGCGCGCGAACCAGTTGGCGCACGACCCTGAGTCACTGGTGATAATGGCGTGCTCAGGAAGACGTGGTGAGAGTTCGTAAACCACCCGTTGCGGGTTTATCGGATTAGCCTTGGCCAAGGCGCGTTTTTCCAACGTTTTCTCCCAAGTGGCGTGCCAGCCTTCGACCTTTTTACGCCACTTGCGTGAGGTCTTGTGCTCCAGCAATGGCAGCAGCGCCGCCAGAGTTTCGGCCGCATCGCCCACCAGATTCACCTCCATCGGATAGCGCAAGCTCAGCATGTCCGGTTGAAGATCAATTTGAACCCCGCGCGCCTTGCCTTCTTTAGGCAGAAATTCGGAATAAGGGAAACCTGACCCGATCATCAGCAAGGTGTCGCACTCGGTCATCAACTTGTAGCTGGGCTCGGTACCGAGTAAGCCGATGCTGCCGGTGACCCACGGTAAATCGTCAGGCAGTACCGCTTTACCGAGCAAAGCCTTGGCCGCGCCGGCACCGAGCTTCTCGGCGATTGCAATGACTTGATCGGTCGCAGCCAACGCACCAGCGCCCACCAGGATCGCGACCTTTTCGCCGGCATTCAGTACATCCGCCGCTCGTTGTAGATCCGTCTCATACGGAACGACCCTCGGCTTGCTATAACCAACCCCTGAATGAACGGTACCGTGTTCCCTGCCGGGCGCCTTGTATTCGGCTTCCTGCAAGTCATTGGGTAGGATCAGTGCGGTCACCTTACGCTCGCCAATCGCAGTACGCACTGCCCGGTCAACCAAGTGACGGACTTGCGACGGCGTCGAGGCTTGTTGCACGAACGCACCGGCGACATCCTTGAACATCGACAGCAAATCCAGCTCTTGCTGATAGTGTCCGCCAAGCGCTGCACGCGCTTGCTGACCAACGATGGCCAACACCGGCATATGATCCATTCGCGCATCGTAAAGACCGGTGATCAGATGCGAAGCGCCGGGGCCAGAGGTCGCAATGCATACGCCCAGCTCTCCCGTGAACTTGGCGTGAGCGGAGGCCATGAACGCTGCCATTTCTTCGTGCCGGGCCTGAACGAACTCGATCTTTCCTTGGGCACGACTTAGCGCACCAAAAACCCCGTTGATACCGTCACCCGGATAACCAAAAATCCGCGTTACGCCCCATTGGCTGAGTCGTTCAACCAGAAAATCGCTGACTGTCGTTGTCATTAAGATCCTCGTCTTTCACCGATGTGTAGAGTCGCTGCTGGAACGGCTGTGGCAGCTCAACCAACCTTGTCGTTGTCCTGTTCAGGCGTTTCAATGCCAAGTTCTTCTTCAGGGGCTTCGTGCGGGTAACCTGATAATCCCCGAGCGTCATTGGGCGCTTTGCGATGGTCTGGCGACTTTCCTTTCTTGTCCCAGCCGGTAGTGGCATTCGGGTCTTCATACGACCAGCCGTGCCTAGCACGCAGCCGTCATCATTGGGGTTGCCCAGATCCTCTATGGGTTTGTCCGGGGTCGGGGGATGGGTTTTCATAGATGCCTCCAATGCAAGGTCATGAGACTCTTTGGAGACACGGTCGGCAACAGAGTGCGGCTTAATTGACGAATGGTGATCGCGACTTTCACCACCGATTTCAAGGTCAAATTGACCAGATGAGTCGTCTTGAAAGGTACCGAGCTCAAGCGGGGTAGCCCACGAACCCCAGACCGAAAGGATCTAAAGCATCTGAAGGCGTGGGGTATACACTCATTGGTGAGCCCCTAGCCAATGAATTAGGTTAAGCCCTATCAAGCGCGTATTTCACGACGCTTCCTAAATATCTTTCAGACAAAAGTCCTTTGGCTGGCTCCCGTCGAGACAAGCCTCCATGCTATCTACTTTAGAAATCCGTCACTTAGTAGAACAAAGTTTTCTGCCCACTCGTTGCGAATGCACAGTCGATCCCGGAGCCGCTCTGACGGTGCGATTTTTCCACGACACGTCGAATCAAGAAGTTCTTGTCGTCACCGGTATCTCGTTAGCTCAGCTGAGTAACGGGTATGCCATCGCAAGTCTTGTCGCGGGGCTACGACAGGATCTTGAACTCGTTTCTTCTGCTCCTAGCTATACAGTCAGCCAACCGGTTTCTAGGTTGCAGCGTTGATGATACCTCTGAGATCGATGGCCCATCATTGTAATAATGCATTGTGACGGCAGACATCTTGCCAAGATTAGTCAGGTATCTCAGTCATAGCCAGTGGGTGGTTCCCTAGGAGAATCGTGACTTGGGGCCATCATCCATAGCATTCAAGGCCTGGCCCGGTTGGTCGCACGACCGCTCTGTTTTCGCTCAGTGACCCAGAGGTGATTTCTCCGACTTAAAGGAAATGAGCGATCGGTAGCGATGACTCATTCAGATGAGAATTCCAAGCTGCATACGCGTCCGAATGTTGGGTTACAGCCGCACACCACCTTTCACCGGAAAGCTCGCGAGTTGCGACCAACATCATCATTTGGTTAATAGCTGCATCCAGATCTAAAAGCAGCTCATGAGATTTAAATCTAAAGTCGTCCGCTGCGTTCATGTCGGATCCTGTGCTCAGTGGGTCTGACTCGATGTTACGAGTTGCAGTACCCGCCAAGAATTTTAATTGCGGTTTTTTATGGATCAGCCAGAGCGATGGACAGCAATAATCTTTTCTGGTTAGAGCTGACCTATGTCCCTGGACTTAGATCAATCACTGTCCACCCTTTTTATCCGTTTGAATGAATTACCATTGGTAACGTGACTACGAATTCGCTCCCCTTGCCATCACCCTCGCTCATACCGGTAACTTCGCCGCCGTGCGCCTCAACCAACTCGCGGACTACTGTCAGTCCGATGCCCAAGCCAGAGCCATTGAATCCGACGGCATGCACGTCTTGAACATAGGAGTCGAAAATAAACGGGAGTGCTTTAGCGGAAATGCCGATTCCATTGTCGGAAATGGTTATCTTCAAAACGTCGGACGCTACCGTTACGGATAGTTCGATTCTACCGTGGGTCGGGGTGTATTTAGCCGCATTTGCCAGAAGGTTGTGGAGAATCTGCGCGAGGCGCCCCGGGTCACCATTGACCATCAAGATGCCGTTGGGAAGATGGGCGTTGAAATGCTGCTCTTGTGCGTCCATTAAAGGGCTGCACGCATCAATGGCCTCATGCAGAATTTGAATCATGTCGACATCGCGGCGATTGAGTCGCAACTTACCAGTGCTAGCACGGGAGACGTCCAGCAGATCGTCCACCAGCTGTGACATATGTTGCACTTGGCCTTCGATCAACTCCCGCATCCGAGGCAGCTCGTCGCTAGGCATCCGCACCATACGTTCTGCAATCATACTGATGGGGGTTAATGGGTTACGTAGCTCATGGGCCACCGTCGCCAGTATGCTTTTTTGCTGACTCAGTGCGCGCTCGGCTACAGCCTGAAGGTCTTGAGCGCTGAGCGCGGCTATGACCAGCTGTGCATTAGCCTCACGCAGTTCCTGGTACAAACGTTGCTCTTCCAAGCGTGGGGCGACTATAGCGTCTGACGGCACCAGCAGTTTCGCCGGTACGTGCTGCGGATTAGCCTCAATCACCTGTTCGACCTGCTGACTATCCACCAGCCGGCTGCTGGTGTCGCTCAACTCTTTTTGAAGAGCTGCCAGCACGGCGCGTGCTTCAACGGTTTTCTGGCCAAGCAGGAAGAGTTCGTGAGCGGCATTAGCGATCTCACGCTCATTCTTGCCAGCGACATTACTCATGAGTCGGGCTCAAACATTTTATCTCCTGGGTGTGATACACCTGAAATCCGCTTTGTGGGGCGGCCTCCGAGCAGACCTTCTTGGTCATGGAGCATTTCGCCAATCTGCAAGCCGTTTTCATCGACGCGGTACAAGCGCAGCTCATCGGAGTGGGCGCTAGCCCGAAGCTTGACCACGGCCATGATGCGCAGCAAACGGCTTTGCACTTCAATGTAGCGTTGAACGATGATTGCATCGGTGAGAAACGCGGTGCCGTAAGGACTGAAACGCAGGTCGGTGTAGCGGTCTTCCAGCTCGGAGGTCATCAGCACACTGACCCCGGCACTGGTCAGCGCGGTGACCATGCGCGACAGCGATTCACGGAAGTCTTCGCGGAAGGTCGGCGCCAGCGCCAGTTCGAAGCCCGATAACGAGTCGATCACCACACGGGTGGCTTTCAGGCGAGATATCTCCGCCAACAGCAACTGGACGATTTCGTCGATGGACAAGTCCGGTGCACGACTGTCCACCAAGCCGACCTGACCGTTTTTGATCAACTGAATGAGGGCGGCATTTTGAAAATGATTGGGCCGTTGTTCGAACACCGCGATCACACCGGTTTCGCCGTTGCGTGCGCCTTCTGCGAGGAACGTAGCTGCCAGGATACTTTTGCCCGACCCCGATGGCCCGGCCACTAGCAAGGAATAACCACGGGGCAGGCCGCCACCCAGCATCTCGTCGAGCTGTGGCACGCCCATTTTCAGGCGCTTGATGGGGATCTCCAGCGGCGCTTCAACCGGGTTGAGTGGCGCGGGTGCAAACACCTTGATCCCCGACGTCGCAATGCGGAAGGTGTGCAAGCCCGGTAACGTGGGCTGGCCGCGCATCTTCATGATTTCAATCTTGCGTACCATGGAATTGCGCTGCACGCTCTGACGCAGCCAGATCAAGCCATCGGCCACGGTGAAAATCGGGTTGGTGTCGGTTTCGGTGAAGTATTCGCCAATCAGGAAGGTCGTCGCCTGCCAGGTGGTCATCAACATGCCCAGTTGCTGAACGAACTGCGGCAGGTTGTTGTTGGGGTTGTCCTGCGTCTGGCTGGCCAGCACCACCGAACGAAACGAGTCGACGAACACCAGCGCTGGAGAGTGCGCCTCGACTTCGCTGACGATGCGCCGCAGCACTTCGTCCAGATTCCCGGCCAGAGTGTCATCGGTCAAGTTGATGTAACGAATCGACTGGTTGATCGCATCGCTGTCGAAAAAATCGAATTGTTGCTGATAACGCAGCATCTTCAGCGGCGGCTCGCCCAATACGGTAAAGAACAGCGCCGGGCGCTCGGGCGTCGCCAGGGCGAACATCATCTGATGCGCCAAGGTGGTTTTGCCGCAGCCAGGCGGGCCGGCGATCAGGTTGAACGAAAACTCCGGCAGTCCTCCGCCCAGCACCTCGTCCAGTCCTGGCACACCGGTGGCCAGGCGGTTGATAGTCACTTTGGTGCTCATGGCGAATTTTCCTGCGAAGGGGTGTCGCTCAATAAAGGTTCCCACATACCACGAAGCAAACGTGCGGTGAGCGAGGGCCCGATCAGCGTGGTCAGCAGTGCGTAAAAGGTAGTCAGCAACACTTCACCGAAAAACAGCGCATCGGCGTCGCTTTGCTCAACGATTACGGATTTGAGGGCAATCAGATCCATGCCTGCCTGCACTCTGTCACAGGTGCCGGCCAGTCGCGGATGAGTGGAAACGCACAGATTGAGGCTGCGGCGATAAAGCGCGACAACCCCTTGCTGGCCGATGATGGGCCTGAGGGCTGCGTCCATATCCTGCAAGGTTGAAATAATTGTGTGGGCGGTCTTTGCAAGATCAGCAATGTCACCGACCCGGCGCGCCAGAGAAGCTACGATCTGGCGGCCCTCTTCGCTTTCCCTGGACATGGCTCACTAATTTTTGATGGGCACCTATCGATGGTACACCCTATAACCTGTGATCGAGTTTTCATTTGGGCGCAGAGCTGATGATGTTCGGAGCCTGCTAGGTGGCTGAAGAAAAGTAGTCCCAAACAGCAAGGGTTTACCTCTCTGTTTACGTCTCAAGCACCTGGATTTGTGATTTGGATACAAACCGACCAAATGCCAAGCAATATCCAGAATGTCGCAAAGATCCAAGGTGTGCGCACTGAAAACAGCAACGCCTTTCGATACCCCTTTTGCGTGGACTCTCTTTCACAAAATAAAGGCGACTCGTCATAAGCCAATCCCATTACAGGCTCGCTATGCAATAACTCGCTCTGCTTGAAATGCCAATGGCCGATAATGTCGTATGCCGCACGAATACCGGGGCAAGCATTCAACGAACTTAGCACTCCAAGCAATGTGAGAAACGGTGGTACCACCAGCGTAAACAACTTGCCCCATTCGGGGTTGAGATTGCCCATAGAAGAGGCAAATGCGATGACCAAAAAAGACTGAGATGCCAGAAAGGCGTCAGTACGATTAGCCAAGATGCTGGTTTCGTACTGAATCTCTCTTCGGTAAAAATCCAAGCGCTCCTTTGGCGACCCGAACATCCTGGCATTGTGCTCGTTTAGTGCGGTGTCACTTATTTGTGAAGTCAAAATTCTCGGCACGGTGGGTTCCTCCTCATCAAACATGTGAAGCCGGCTTACCACCCATCTCAACCTGCGAATTGAATTGGATATTTCCCACGTTAGCATTGGTACTCACTAACATCTGTTTTAGCCGGACGTTTATCCGAATTCGTCCGAAACGCCAATAAAAACAGACCTCTCGGGCCGTTTTGTACTCAAACTAAACTTACTTGGAAAGCCGGGACTCGACGGTGTCGGAGCCGTGTTCAGCTTTCCATTCTTTAAGACCACTGTGGTTACCGCCTTTGGTTTCGATGACCTAGCCGGCCTGCAGATTTTTGCAGACTTTTACCCGAGACGCTTGCACAGCATGTCGAAGATGACAACTTTCGCCACTTCGTACTCTTGATGTATTTCTAACGCTTTTGCTAAAAACAAACCTTGCCGATTCATAGGACTCTCCTGCATCAGACAAAAAGCACTGATCGAGATTGACGATCTCAGCTAGTGAGCCCGTCCTTTTCAGAACCTGCAATTTAAATCATTGTGTTAGGCGTATTCATAAAGGCATCCCAGCTTTCATAGGCGTCGTGCTGCCTCTTGCTGGCAAAATCCCAGTCGGGGCCTGCAACGCATTTGGATGTCACCAGCGTCATCATTTCCATCGTAGCGGCGTCGAGCTCTATCAGGAGCTCTTGTGATTTCATCCTAAAATCTTCGATCGATGCCATTAGCTTTGCCTCGGCGCGGAGGTCACCGCCATTGAGAAACAACTGCTCCTCGAGCGGTGGAGTACGAACACGCCAAATAATTCATACCGCCTGATCGCTGGTTCGTTTAGAGGCTATGCGTCGACACGCCAAGACGCGCCGCCCCATCAGCGACAGGCAGCTTCTTTTCGGTCACTTGATTGACCGCTTGGATTTTGAATTCTTCGGGATAACGTGGGTTGCTCATGGCACCTCCTGATTGGCCTCAGTTTAAGGCAAAGAGGTGTCTACGTGTTGACGCCGACGCCAAATTGACCCAAGTGCTGACGCAAAACTGACCCACCTCCAAATCGAAACAAATTCAGCAAAGGAAATGGTTAGCGAGGAATCAGACTGGGTCAGTGGCATCTCGGTAACTAGATCAATTCGGCGTCGGCGCCAACACTGTGGGATTAAAAAGCTAAAGAAAACAGAAGAAAAAACCGGCGGCATCCTATCGGATAAAGGTGTGTGGGGGCAGCGCTGCTTTTCTCTTGCCTTCAAATATATAAACCCTGTTCCATCCTTGTATAAAGGCCCACTCTCACCATCAAGAATTTAATTCTGGAACCCGCTCCGGGTTTTATACTGTGGTTCCCAACAGGGTACCGACTCCTGCTGCCACCGCCATCGAAAGCGCACTCCAAAAAGTCACACGTAAAACCCCATTTTTAATATTCGCCCCGCCGACCTTGGCCGCCAAGCCGCCAAGGATAGCAAGGAAGACCAACGACGCGACGACGATGACTGGGATGAGATGTTCTTGTGGAACTACTACGACCACGAGTAATGGTAGTGCCGCACCTACGGCAAAGCTTAGCGCAGATGCAAGAGCAGCCTGTAATGGCTTTGCACTCATCGCATCGGTAATTCCCAACTCATCTCGGGCATGCGCCCCCAAGGCGTCGTGATCCATTAGTTTAGTCGCGACTTCTTTTGCAAGCGGCGCCTCAAGTCCTCGCTCAACATAAATTCCTGTCAGTTCACGATTCTCGCCCTTCGGATTTTCCTGAATCTCAATTCGCTCCGCCTCTAGGGCAGCCGCTTCCGTGTCGGCTTGGGACTGCACGGAAACGTACTCTCCGGTAGCCATCGACATAGCACCGGCGACGAGAGCAGAGACACCCGCTATAAGGATGCTGTTGTGAGTTGCGTGAGAGGCGGCTACGCCCAGAATCAGACTTGAAGTTGAAACGATTCCGTCATTGGCCCCCAATACGGCAGCGCGCAGCCAACCAATGTTGTCTATTGGGTGTTTCTCTTTATGATGCGCTGCCATTCTGGAATTCTCCGTGTGAAAAATTGCATTAGGTCAGGTCTCTGGCGTCATGAGCACCGTGAGATTCATGTTGATGAACGGAGATCCAATCACCGGCAATGACTGAATCAACCGATTAAATTACAGTTGAACCAGATAGTCAGCACTATCGAGCGTCGTGGCAGCCTTACCGACGTTAATATGCTGATGCACATTTGCTACTGCAAATATTTTGGCAGCCGCTCTTGAAATCTCCTTAGCCGCTTCAGAGTTGCCCAGCTGAGCACTCTGAATGCTCAGCATTGACACAATCAAATGGAGGCTATTCATGACTCGATGGTCAATTTCCTCGGCCATCAAGTGGGAATGATTCAGCGCTGCTTCCTTCTCAGCTATGGATCGCATGGCGGAGAGGCGCAGTTCAAGCTGATCCATTACAACGCTAGCAAGATCCGCCAACGTGTCTATCTGATCTTGGGTAACCGTGCGCGGCTGCGTGTCCAGCACACATAACGTACCGAGATTGAAGCCGTCGTGAGTATGCAGCGGCACACCCAAATAAAATTGAAGACCAAATTCGCCTGCGACAAGGGGATTAGAAAGCGTTCGAGGATCATGCCTAGCGTCTGTTACTAACCAAGGCCCATTCTGTAAGATCGCGGAGGCACAGAGTCCTGGATTGCGGGAAATTTGATTTGCGTCGAGCCCATGATGGGACTTGAACCAGATTCGATCTGTATCGACGATGCTCACGATTGCTATCGGAGTACCGAGAAGGCGCGCTGCTATTGCGGTCACACGATCAAATGCGCCGTCCGGAGGGGAATCAAGAATGGCGTACCTACGAACGACGTTCATGCGAAGGGATTCATCTGGAGTTGTTTCACTGGAGCTAACGGAATGAGGCGTGGTGTTCGCAGTCATTTTTACTCCCGAACGGCTCAAGATCACTGCTTTAGGTCAGAGTTATCCTGATGGAATGCCAGCTCCAGCAGTTCAAACCGTTGCTCCAAGGTCGCACTCGATTGATGGCCTGGATGGCAGCAGAACGATGTATGGCCTCACGTTTGTATAAGCCATGTCAGGCACGCACACAAACCGCTGCAATCAGTGGGGTGGTGGCAATGATCCCGCTGCCCGCAGGTCACGCCCTTACCTACCTACCGGATTGTAAAATCCGTGCCAGGGAAGCGACAAGCACCAACAGGGCAGACTCCGCGCCTGCGCGAGTAAGCCCTCCGGTGAGTAACGGATGGTGCAAACTCGCTCACCATTCTTTGGCGAATCGAGGCTAAGGTTCATGTATTGGAGATTCAAATTCCACGACTAGCCCGTTTTCATCGCCCCCGTGGAGCTACTCAGAGGATGTAACGCTTTAGATGGGCAGGACTCACACAATTCAATGATTATCTAAAAAACCAAAAAAGAGGTGATGATGTCTCCCTTTGATATTCAACGGATGTTGATAGATGAGTTTCCACTAACATTTTTGCTAGAGGTAGGGTTTCGGGCAGCTTTTGCCTTTCTTGCCGTTTTCTTGTTCTTAAAATCAAGTGGCCGACGCGGGATAAGACAGCTCTCACTTTTTGAGTTGGTCGTGATTTTGACGTTGGGCTCCGCTGCCGGAGACGTGTCCTTCTACCATGATGTACCACTGTTGCCCGTTGCAGTCGTTTTCCTCACGCTGTTGCTGCTCTATCGCATGACGGTTTGGGTCATGACCAAAAGCAAGAAATTTGAAGCATGGATTGATGGTCTACCTGTAACCGTCATTCGCAATGGCTTATATGAACTTAAATCCTTAGAGAAGCTGAATATTTCATCGAGCGAAATATTGATGGAGCTTCGACAACGGGGCGTTGAGCACTTAGGCCAAGTAAGATTGGCGCTTATGGAAACAGATGGCGACATCAGTCTTTATTTTTACGATCAAGAAGACCTGCGCCCTGGCTTGTCAGTCCTACCTTTAGAACATCGTGCGGAGTTTATAAAAGTGCCCGCTTCGGGACTTTATTGCTGCGTGAGTTGTGGCTTTGCACAATCTATTCTTGAAGAACACGAAGCACGCTGCTCGCGGTGCGATCATGACATCTGGTCAAAGGCGCTGAGCACCCAACGCTGTAGGTGATGGTTGCTGGAAACAATCCCACCAGGCATCAGTCAAATCCACAGGCGCCAGCATTTTGAGGGGAACAGATGAAGGTATTCATAAGCTCGGTGGTAAGGGGATATGAGCAATTCAGAGCGGCTGCCAAGGACGCCGTAGAAGCTCTGGATATGAAGCCGGTCATGAGCGAGCATTTTGGAGCCCGCACCTATTCTTCCGTGCATGCCTGCCTGACAGAGGTTGATCAGTGCGACGTCTTTGTCCTCATCTTGGGCGCTAACTACGGCTACGAGCCTGAGCCGGGTCTGTCGGTTAGCCTTGGCGATTCCACACTCTAGAATTCGACATTAGCCCCTTCGTGCTGGGCCTTCTGCTGTCCTCCTTTTTATGGCTTTACCTCTTCGCACTCATACCCATGGGAATGCTGGAGGATCGATACGATACTCGGCTGGTCAACGCCTGGGGCATCGGCGTCTGGTCTGTCGCCCCCCTCCTCTCTGCAGCATCAGGGGGTTTCTTCTCCATGCTGATCACTCGTTTGCTGATGGGTGTCGGAGGGTCGACTTCGTACCCCGCCGGGGGACGCGCTCTGCGCGAATGGGTGCCTGCCGGCGAGCGCGGAATGGCGACCTCACTGTTCCATGCCGGTAGCCTGATAGGCCCGGGGATTGCTGCGTTGGGCCCGAGCATTGTCGTCAACAGTTACGAATGGCGTGTTGCCTTCGTCATAACTGCCGCTGTTCGATTCTTATGGCTGGCTGCCTGGCTGATATGGTTCAGGCAACCTGAAGTCGCGCGCTGGTTACATCCGCTTCAGGCGCTGCTCGCTGTCGTTAGGAATCTTGCTGCCTGAGCTAAGAGGCATAATTAAAACTTTAGCTGGGAAGGGGTGGATGGCTCGGCAATGTGCTCACTGCCGCCCGCCTTCGGGCCTGGCCTCATTTCACGGAAAAACATTCGCCGATACTCAGAAGGCGATGTGCCGAGGTGAACGCCGAACTGTTGTCTCAACGACAAAGGCGTTCCGAAACCCGCCTCACCGGCGACACACTCGATAGGTAGGTCGGTCGTTTCGAGCAGCTGTTGTGCTCTGGCGACTCGCTCAGCATTCAACCATTTTGAGACGGTGCTGCCGGTCGCCTCTCTAAAACGCCTGGTGAATGTGCGCCGACTCATTTTCGCCATGTCTGCCAGGACGTCGAGCGATAGATCACTGGCTAGGTTCATTCGGGCCCACGCCAGTACATCAGACAAATGAGTCTCGCTGGATAGCTGCGGCACAGGATGTTCTACGTATTGAGCTTGGCCTCCTTGCCTATGCGGCGGCGTCACCAGCATCTTCGCGGTGCGATTCGCCACATCAGCACCGAGCCGCTGGCGTATCAGATGCAGGCAACAATCGATTGCCGCCACGGTTCCCGCAGAGGTCATGATGTTGCCATCACTGACATAGAGCACCTCGGGCCTGAAACGAACTTCAGGGAAGCGTCGCGCAAACTCGTCTCTGACTGCCCAGTGAGTGGTTGCTTCTTTGCCATCAAGCAGCCCGGCATCTCCGAGCACGAATGCTCCCAAACATAACCCGACTATGAGCTTTCCTTGGACATTAGCGAGCTGTAAGGCTTTCACGAGCTGTGCGGATGCAGCGACCGATTGATCGCCCCACGCTGGAATGACAATTACGTGAGAGGACTCCATCAGTTCCAGGCCATGAGTGACCTCCAAGCCGATGCCTTGGTCGCTACTCACCATACCCGGCGTCTCTGCGCAGTAACTAACCTCGTATCGAGGTTCACCAGGTGCGGATTGAGCCGTCCCCAGCACCACTCCCGGCACAGAGAGATGGAACAGGCTCACGCCGTTGAAAGCTAGAACAGCAACACGTATGGATTGCATCAGGCCGCCTCGGATTTGCCGTGTAATTTCTATCGAACGCATACAGGAATTGTGAGCGATCGTTCACAGTGATGTATTTCAAGGACGGAAGGGAACGTCGCCCCCCTCATCGCATAAATCCAGACCCCGCGTATCGCTTGGCCCGATTATATCGAAATATGTCATTCAGGCCACTGTCAGGCTTAAAAGCATTCGGCAAGAATGGTGTTCTCGATGTATCTACAGGATTAATCACATGAACTTCAGAACGCTTCCGCTTGCCCTCAGCATTGTTTGCGCTGCTGCCGCCACTCCGGCATTTGCGGGCTCAAACGTCACCAACGCGCCGGACGCATCCCATAAAGTGGACTTGCAGCAAGTTCGTAACGCAACGGTGAAAATCACCTACGGCGGCACGACCTTCCTGATCGACCCTATGCTGGCCAAAAAGGGAGCCTACCCAGGGTTTGAAAATACCTACCGGAGCAACCTGCGCAATCCTCTGGTTGATCTGACCGAGTCGCCCGCTGAAGTTATCTCTGGTGTCGACGCAGTCATCGTCACGCATACGCATCTTGACCACTGGGACGATGACGCACAAAAAGCGCTGCCTAAAGACATCCCATTGTTCACGCAGCATGAAGAAGACGCGCAGCTGATTCGCTCCCAAGGCTTCAAGAATGTGCGCGTACTGACTGATGAAGCTGAATTCGGGGGCGTCAAAATCACCAAGACCGGTGGTCAGCATGGCACTGACGAAATGTATGCCGTACCAGCTTTGGCTAAACCTCTGGGCGAAGCCATGGGCGTCGTTTTTCAAGCGCCAGGCTACAAGACCCTCTACCTCGCCGGTGACACTATCTGGCGTAAAGAGGTCGACCAGACCATCGAGAAATATCACCCCGAGGTCATCGTGCTCAATGCTGGGAAAGCAAAAATGACCGGCTACGAGGGTGCGATCATCATGGGCGAGAAGGACGTTCTGCGCGCGTCAAAGGCCGCGAAGAACGCGAAAATCGTCGCCGTGCACATGGACGCAATCAATCACATGTCCCTGACCCGCGAAGAATTGCGCACCTATGTCAAGAAGCAGGGTATCGAGAGTCGCGTAGATATTCCGGAAGATGGCGCTTCGTTGGAGTTTTGATTTAAAGCACCGGGAGCCGCTGTTGAAGGCGGCTCGTGATCACCTATTAGCGACTGGGTTCTCACGAAGAGAAGTGGTTTATTCAACGGCCCGCTTTTACGCAGTCTGTGAGAGGCAGATCAGCCTTCACGAAAAAAACAAATTAGTGACTTAATTGGAGATCGTTATGAAACGAGGCCTTGTAGTAGTTGATCTGCAAAACGAATACCTGCCGACTGGCAAGTTGCCTTTGTCTGGGGTCGAAGCAGCTGTGGCGAATGCTAGCCGAGTGATTAGTCGCGCGCGAGATACAGGCATTCCAGTTTTTCATATACGGCATGAATCCGATAATGAGGGTGCTACGATATTTATCAAGGGATCTAGCGGAGCGGAAATTCAGACCGCTGTAGCTCCTGTTGGTCAAGAACCCGTGATCGTTAAAAAGCACATCAACGCCTTCAGAGACACTGATCTCAAGAAGCAGCTGGATGCTTTCGATGTCCAAGATGTCGTGGTGGTGGGTGCGATGAGCCACATGTGCATCGACGCTGTAGTGCGTGCTGCGGCGGACATGGGTTATCCGGTTACTGTGCTGCATGATGCCTGCGCCACCCTGGATCTCACATTTCGCGGCGTGAACGTGCCTGCCGCTCAAGCACATGCGGCGATGATGGCAGCATTTGAGTTCGGCTACGCCACCGTTAAATCTGTGGACGAGTACCTCTCGGCTTAAACGCGTAACGGTTCAGTTTTTCGGAGCCCGTGCGGGCTCCTTCTAGTTTCTAATGATCAGGCGTTTTGGCTATGTGCTCACGCCAGGAGCGGTTTGTCCTCACGCCAGACGCGAACTAGCGCTTCATCGGCTTTTCGCTGAAGGTCGGAGCGGCTATGTACCAGATCAGTTCTCCTAGCCGACGGTGCGAGCTGATCAACGTCCGAATCGACATTCAGCAATAGCGCCGAGAGGCTTGCGTGCATGGTTAAAACGGCGGCGACCACATCGCAGTGCAAGAATGGCTTCACACAGGGTAAGCCTGTCTCCGCAAGTTCGATGCCTTGAAGGCAGCATCTCGCAGCAGCGAGTGCACCTAAGGTAATTTCCAGTGTTCGCTGCTGACTGTGACCTTGAGAGTCAACTCTGGCTCTTTGATAAAATCACTGAACGTTCGAACATCGTTGTCGGCGTGGGCCTTCATGACGTCAATCAGTTGCTCCACCTCATAGATGGTCTTTTTCCGCTCGTCCTCCAGGTTACAGGCAGCAGATTTTCGAAGCGCCATGAGGAGAAGCGCAAGCCCGAAGCTGGCACAGACGCATGACGTGGCACCGCAGCTTGGTACCGAAGTATCGGCCGCAATTTTGTCTCGAAAAGACTCGAGGCTTGATGACCAAATGCTCATCTTCAGCACTTCCTTCATCTCCGGAGCCCGGCGTAAACTTGGCTCCGTCACCCGCCGGTTCCTCTCCCTGCTGACGTGCTCTTCGTCCGTCCCCTCACCGAAGTCCTGCTCATTCAACTGATCTCGGTAATTCTGTTCTGGTTAGTTGTCTCGCCCTGCTTTATGAGGATCCTGACCTGCTGACATAGGCAGGTCAGCAGGTCAGCAGGTCAGCTGTTTATCACCGTTCTCCGCGCGTCCCGCCATGGCTATGTTGCCCGCCGATTCGAGCTTTCTCGGCCTTGTCAGTTGCGACATTGGCATTAGGCTCGCTTTTGCGCCCCGCCTCTTTGACTTTTTGAGGGTCATCGGAAAAGCCGTGATGCGGTTCTTGTCGTTTGGTCATGGCTGATCTCCTTAAAGCAAAGCAAAAAATAGTTACCTTCATTTGAGGCGGCACCATAAGCCTTCGTCCCGTTGACACGACCAACGGGAATTAGCCGCCGCCATAATGAAAAAAGCCTCTTCAAATGCGACTACTGCGGCTCAATCAACGCGGTCATTATTCTGTTCCGGTGTTTCAATATCCGTTTTCGTTTCACCGTTCGACGGCCGCGTAGGCGGTATCGAGGGTGCCTGATCATTTTCTGAATCACTCGGGTATCCGGGCAAGCCGCGCGCATCTTCCGGAGTCAGAACATTGCCCGAAGAGTCGCTTTCGTGATTCCAGTCTGTCGTCGCATTTGGATCTTCGTCGCGACCGGCAGTGCCCAAAATGCAGCCATCATCATTCGGATGGCTCGAGTCATTTCCTGGCAAATTTTGAGTGCTGGTTGAATGCGGTTTCATAGGGGGCTCCAATGCGGAGTAGTGGGTCTTCTTTGGAGTAACCCAGTGCATCCAAGTGCAGCACAAGGGACAAACGGTGTAGGTATCCTCTTCAGTAACCACCAGAACTGAAGAACACAGAGCCAAATGCCCATTCAGCCTGTCGAAGACGTGAGAGTGGGAAAAAGGATTTGTTTCGGCGCTTCACTCACTGCCTGATTATCAAATCAATTCAATAAAGGGTGGGCCCATGGATCTCGTATTTCTCGGTACTTCAGCGGGCGTTCCCACCCGAAATCGAAATGTGAGCGGTACCGCTTTGCTCGAATCCACAGGCAGAGGTTGGTATCTGATCGATTGTGGTGAAGCCACTCAGCATCAACTATTGCGTACTCCATTGTCATTACACGAGCTTCGAGGATGCTTCATAACGCACGTTCATGGTGATCATTGCTTCGGCCTACCCGGCTTGCTGGCCAGCGCCGCCATGTCGGGACGTCTCGAACCACTACATATAGTGTTGCCGGTTGCCCTACATGCCTGGTTGCGTCTAAGCGTGGCTGTAAGTGAGTCCTACCTAACCTTCGAGCTGCATCTGCATGCGAGCGAAACCTTCGAGGGCTGGCGAAATGGCAATGTTCAAGTCAACACCGTTGTCCTCTCCCACCGAGTCCCATGTCATGGCTATATATTTTCCGAGGCCACCCCTGACCCACGATTGGATGTGCAACGCCTCGAGACAGATGGTGTCCCCCGAGGCCCTCTTTGGGGGGAACTGGCGCATGGACATGATGTTGAGCATGCAGGACAGACATTTCGTTCCAATCATTATTTACGGCCTGCCCGACCAGACCAGCGCATCATCATTTGCGGCGATAACGATTCCCCTGAACTATTGACGGAGGTGGCGCCTGGCACGAGCGTGCTCGTGCACGAGGCGACCTTCACTCAGTCTTTAATCGATCGCACTCGGACGACTTATGGACACAGTAGTGCCGCTGCTGTGGCGCGTTTTGCTGAGTCGACACGCATCCCAAATCTAGTGCTTACCCACTTCAGCGCGCGCTATCAATCCAACCCCAAACTTAGCCCGTCCATTGATGATGTCCGCGAGGAAGCAGCGGCACACTTCACCGGCGAGTTGATCCTGGCGGATGATCTGCAACGTTACCACCTGGGTCGGGACGGTCGCCTGAAGCCTGCCATCGGCCGCTTGTCGCGATGCTGATTACTATTTGTAAATCAGCGCCGCGCTTGCAAATCAAAAATGAGTTGCCGTGCAGTGAAGTGGAGCTCAAGTCTTCCGCCGGTACCCCGACCCCAGCTGAGCCCTGAGCACTTTGTTGAAGCAGTATGGAAGCAAAAAGCTGGTGAAATTCATCGAACGATAGCCGCGTGCTCGTGTTCGTGCTCGCATTCACTGATGAGTCCAACCGAATTACGCTCCAGTCTCGGCACTGAGAAATAGAGCCGCAATCTGCTGTCATAAATTGTCTCAGCTGAACCTTGCGCGGGTATTGAAATCGTCGTGCCTTGGCGGTACTTGTAGGACACCATTCGTTAGCAGGAAGCGCACCATGGGGCCCAGATTCAGAGTGATTGAAACCACCAGACTAGAGGATGGCAACAAGCGATATAGGGTTGTAGATCTGGTTGAGGGAGGCTCAGCGAGCAAACACGGTGTGTTTGAGGTTAGAGCTGAGGCAGAGACTGTTTGCTCGACATTGAACACCGAGCATAAATGGCCGACAGAGATAGGGATGCGTCGTGCCGCACCTGTTAGCTCTCAATGATCTATACGATTATCGAACCTGCTTTCTACTTCTATTACTCTGCACGCAGACAGATGCTTCCGGGCTCCGAGAGATTATTGACTCATTACGTGTGGCCTCGTCCTCTTGGGCGCTGGAAGCCTTTCGGAGACCTCAACATGCTGAAGACGCTTGAAACGAGCCCAGCTACCTCATTCAACACATGCCGAGTCTTGGTGCTCATATAAAGCAATGGAAATCCGCTAACAAAAAGGGCTCTCGAAGGGCCCTTTTGTACTCAAACAAGATTACTTGGTCAGCCAAGACTCGACGGTGTCGGAGCCGTATTTCGCTTTCCATTCCTTCAGCGTTCTGTGGTTGCCACCCTTAGTCTCCACGACTTCGCCAGACTCCGGATTTTTGTAGACCTTCACTTGGCGAGGCTTGCGAGTGCTGCTCTTCGACTCAGCAGTGGGTGCGCGACGACCTGCCTTTGGATCAAGTAGGTTGATGATGTCTTTTAAGCTGAAGCCGTACTTCGCCAATAAGGCACGGAGCTTTGTTTCGAATTCGATTTCAGCCTTCAAGCCCGCGTCACCTTTGAGGGCTTCGAGTGCTTGAAGCTGTTCAGCTAGGTGTTTTTCGAGCTGACGGAACTCTGCGAGCTTGGACATGGGAAATCTCTCCGTGATTGTTATTCTAACGTTACACCAAAAACTCCAATTTGCATGAAGCGAGGTGCGTTTACTTTACTCATTAAGTCGTCTCCATTGCAGAATTAGCACTTGAGCAAACGTCCATTAATAGACATTTGGCGACGAGCGAAGGTTCGTAATATCGCAACAGAACATTGGTGAGATGGCGCCGCATCTGACGCTGGTTTGCGGAACGGAATTGTCAGCGGTGGTGTCGTTTGTATTAGACACCTTGGTGTCGAAATCCCGTTCCGATAAAGAGGTAGTTTTCATGAACAATATCATCTACATCGTTGGGGCAGTGGTGATCGTCCTAGTCATCCTGTCGTTTGTCGGCCTTGTATAGCCCGCCCCAGCTGAACCCATTCTGGTGACGCCGCTAGCGGTTCAGTCCGAGCTAAACCACGGTACTCAGAGGAGTTTCAGACATGTATCCGACGACTCCTGACGGTCGCTACTTTGTGGTCAAAGGGTGGCTGTGGCGATGCACCAATCCATCGCTGAGTGAGGATGTGCGGCAGCGATTGGTCAACCACCTGCTGGCAGCTCGTCGTGAAGTAAAGTCAGCGAAGGTCTCCGGCGATCCTGAGTAGTTAAAGAAGGCAAGGCACCCTCAAAGCGGATCCATTAAATGATTCAAAGAGGTTCGATCTCGAGCAGAGATGCCATTCGTGTCCTAGTAGATGTCGGTTCCCCTGCAATCGTGCGATACGGAATGCTAGTAAGTGGTTTTCAACACCTTGGCGCACCATGATCACCTAGCCCGCTTGGCAAATGAGTCTCCATCGCCCCTCCCTTTGTGTTGCCTGAGCTCTTCCGAATTACAATCCTTGGTTCCCGCCACTTACGCCTTCAGGATTTTTGTGAGATCGGACAACGAGAAGAAACACCAAAATTCGTGCCAACACCCTCCTGAAACCGTCGTCTTATACTTATGGCTAAAAAACACATATTTACCGCGCTGCAAAAAATAATCAGCCAATAGACTGCTACACTTCGATTTTCCAGTGAAAAGCTAAGTAAGGCACCTGAGTGATTTCACTAATCACTCCAATATTCAGGATTAATTAAAAATAATATAAATAACATCCGACTTTTTGGAGTGCGACGTGACCGTTTTCCCGAGCTCATTGACTTCGCCCAGTGGTTGCCAAGGATGCAAAAGCTCCTTAGAACTGGATTTAGGTTTCACCTTCGCTTATCAGCCGATCGTGGACGTACGTGATCAGTCGATTTTTGCACATGAAGCATTGGTACGGGGCCTTAACGGTGAGGGCGCGCTGTCTGTGCTCGAGAAAGTCAACGATCAGAATCGCTATCGATTCGATCAATTGTGTCGCGTGCGGGCTATTTCCACTGCCGCGCAGCTCGGCATGACCGAACACCTATCGATTAACTTTCTACCTAAAGCAGTGTACCGTCCAGAACTGTGCATTCGAAGCACACTGGAAGCTGCACGAATTAATAACTTTCCGCTCGACCGGCTGATTTTCGAGACGGTTGAAAGCGAATATGTTGATAACAATTACCACCTAACCAATATATTATCAAAATACCGAGAGTTCGGATTCAAGACGGCAATTGATGACTTTGGCGCGGGTTATTCAGGGTTGAACCTATTAGCAGATTTTCAGCCGGATTTGATTAAGCTAGATCTTGCGCTAGTGCGCAATATTCATCTTGATTCCGCTCGCCAGGCTATCGTGCGTGGCATCGTTATAATGTGTGCCGATCTAGGTGTAAAAATCATTGCTGAAGGTATAGAACATTCGGAAGAACGGGATTTTCTTACCGACTGCGGAATTTTTCTAATGCAAGGTTTTTGGTTCGCCAAACCTGCATTCAAAGCGATGGCTCTCATCGCTCCAAGCGCTTGGCTATAAGTAAAAACCCCACAAAAAATTATCGATAACATTTAAATAGCTGGCTAATAAATCAGCCGCGACATCACCACTACTGTCTACTTGGCCGATAAGCTCAGAATAATAATTTGCAATTAGTGCTTGTTATATACTGGGTAAGAAAAGGGTGAGCACCCTGTATCAAAAGATGACTGAAGCTAATCCGACAGAATGTGTTCAAATTGATATCGAACTTAGCGAGTGAATAGAAAATGAATCTTACGTTCGAAGAAACATCGATACAATCATTATTGGACGCGCCTGACCAGTTGGATACCCTTAACTTTGGGGTCATTGGCTTTAACGACGCTTCTGAAGTGGTAATCTACAATACTTTTGAAGCTAAAAGTGCGGCCTTGCGACAGGCGCGTGTTTTAGGTAAGAATTTATTTTCGGAAATTGCTCCCTGCTTGAATAACGCTATGGTCGCTCAAAGATTTGAGAATGAACCTGAGTTAGACGTGATCATTTCTTACGTTCTGGCGCTTAGAATGCGGCCAATTCCCGTCAGGTTAAGACTACTTAAAAAAATCAATAACAACACCCGCTTCCTACTGGTTGAATGGGCATAAAAATGAGTAGCATCGAGCAGGACAATGACTCAATCGAGTCAGAGTACGAAGCATTACTTTCATTCATGTATCTATCACCCGTAGGACTGGTAAGAACCAACCCCGGCGGGAAAATTGATATGCTTAATCCCATGGCAACACAATTGTTGATGCCCTTGGTTAAGTCTCTAGGCCTTGAAAACTTATTTGAAACACTTGCTTCCGTTGCGCCTGAATTACGTAACCTTGTGACAAGTTTTAGAGAGTCATGCGGATCAATATGTGTAAACCATAGAATTCACGTGACGTCCGCAGCCGACGGCGGTGTTGTACTGGCATGTACTATTGTAAAGGTCAACGACGATGTTCTGATAACCGTTCTGACTGATATCTCTTGCCAAGTTGCAACTGAAAGGAGGCTTCGGCAGACCGACTCATGGCTTGACGCCATCTATACTATAGTTAACGATTTCGCAGTTCTCGGCTTAACTAAAAAAGGAGAAATTAATAGCTGGAGCCCCTCAGCAGAGCGTCTGACGGGCTACACGGAATCTGAGTCTAGCGGTGAGACGTTGCGCCACTTTTGTAATATTTCCGCTTCGGATGTGCACGTTTTAGATGAACATCTGGCATTCGCACGTGAGGAAGGTTGGCATTCACGAGACTATTATTGCAAACACAAATCAGGACACAATTTTTTTGCTCAAGCAATGATTGCCGTTCTGCGCGAAGAAGATGATGAGTTTTCTGGCTATACCGTGGTGTTTCGAGATATTACCGAGCGAAAGGTTTCGAGTGAGAATCTGGCCGACTTACTAACTAAAGACCACCTCACAGGTGCAATTAACCGAGCTCATTTTTTCAACCTTGCAGAGAAAGAGTTTGTTCGAGCAAATCGATATAGACAGTCAATATCCATACTCATGTTAGACGCAGACCACTTCAAGCTCGTGAATGATAGCTGGGGGCATCCGATCGGTGACGAAGTTCTAAAGTCTATTGTTAAAGTTGCCGAAGGTATTCTCCGACCCGCCGATACTATAGCCAGATTTGGCGGAGAAGAGTTTGTAGTTATGCTGCCAAATACCAATAGACTTGAGTCATCTGTTATTGCAGAGCGGCTCAGGAGTGGCATTGAAAAATCTAGTGTAGATGTTAAGGGGCAGAAAATAAAAATTACAGTTAGCATTGGTTATACTTCGATGAATGAATCGCGATCCACCCTGAAGCAACTATTGAGCTCCGCAGATAGCGCGCTCTACCTGGCAAAGGCCAAGGGTAGAAACTGCATAGTTGATATTGACTCAGCCCCCTAAGCACGAGTATCTGACTTGAGTAAGATTCAGAAATGTATTAGCGAGTCAAAAATCTCGAGTTAAATTTAACTGGTCTCTGGATGAGGTACAAAATCTTGGTGGAGTTTCAGAGATGAATCCAATGACTCTTGCGGTCGCTACTTTGAGGGCAGCTGTGGCGTTGTTGTAAACCATCGTTGCCTACACACGTTCGGCGGTGCCTCGTCGATTAGGCAGCGGAAGCCTCGTGATTCTGAGCAGTTGTCAGTAACAAAGCAAAGGTTCAGAAGGTCAAGGTGGAGCTCGGAGAACGCTGACCTGTTGAACGACGTGAGCTATGACTTCAACTGACTTCAGTACCAATACATCTTATACGGACTGGTATCGCTCATTGAGTACCGCAAACCCTCCTGCGAGTTGACCGCTATCTATGCGGTTTATTGCTCGCCATTACGCAGCATCTGTTGTGCAATATTTGAATTTCTTCTCAAATTCACACACTTCTTCCACGCAACAGCGGCATTGTCATCGTAATGAGGGCAGATCCGATCGCGATACGAACTGTGCGAGCATGGCAGCCACCAGAAGAAATACTCCACTCGCGATGAACGTTGCTTGGTAGCCAACTCCGTCATAAAGCAGCCCACCCAGCGTCGCGCCGAGTGTGATAGCCAACTGAATAACCGCCACCATCAAACCGCCTCCGGTTTCGGCATCACGGGGAAGCGTGCGTGATAGCCATGTGAATCAGCCCACAGGCGCGCACGTCGCAATCAGGCCCATACACCCGACACATCAACGCGGGTCACCAACTCTAGAAACGGACGCAGATAGGTGAATAACGCGAACTGTCCCATAAACAAAAATGCCACTGCGGCCATGCCCAGCTGGACTTTGGCATTTCCTAACAGCCGGAACACATCAAGTGCAGATCCAGACTCATTTTGACCAGGCATTTTCGGCAACGTGAATGCTTGCCAACAGAGCGCCAGAGCTGCGAGCGGAACCACGCAGAAGAATGCACCTCGCCAACCGATCAACCCGCCCATGAAACTGCCAATGGGTGCTGCGACTGCAGTGGCGAGTGCGGTACCGCCCGGGATCAAAGCGATGGCTTTAGGCACGAAACTCTCAGGTGCAATCCGTATCATGACGGCGGTCGACATTGCCCAACTGCCACCAATTGAAATCCCCAAAATGGCTCGGCCAAACATCAGTGTCGAGTAGTTCGGGGCAAAAGCAACGAGCGTGCCTGAGGCAATCATCAAGGCTGTCAGGAAAAGCAAAACGGGCTTTCGGTCGAGTCGGCGAATGACTGAAGAGATGAAAAGACTGGTGATGACCGCGAAGAGGCCAGAAATCGAAATCGCTTGCCCGGCCTGCCCCTCTGTCAGCGCAAGATCGGTCGCAATCGGTGTGAGCAAGCTCACCGGCAGAAACTCCGAAGTCACCAGTGCGAAGGCGCACAGCGACATCGCCAGGACTGCTCCCCATACCTGTCGACTCGCTGCCTAGACGGGTAAGGTGGTGGTGCTCATCTGATTTTCTCCAACACGTAACGCTCCAGCGCCGGCAGAGGCAGGGCCGGCGCCACAGTTGCCTGGTCGCGCAACGATTAAGCTTCACCCTATGCGACGTTGATGAACCCTATCGGTTTTCTTGGATCTTGCTCCTTGCTTCCAATGGACGCACTATGGCTGAACAGATGCAGCAGATAGGGAGTGCCATGTCCGCCTTCAGGAGTATTGCTATGCTCGGACTTGCGGTAATTATCTCGACCGCAGCCTACTCTGCTCATTTTGTGGGGGAGCAGATCGCATATTTTCATCAGAAGCTTTCGCCTCCGGTAGAAGATAAGAATCTCGCGACCGATTGGCCTACCACAGAAGATGCCCTCCCGAAGCTGGAAGACCAACTTACTGGCCACTTGCGGACTGCCTCTCCAGCAACGCTAAATGATTTTTCTACCGAACCAGCTGTGCACCATCCATCACGATAATTTCACATTTGCAGGTGTACGGTTATGACAGCTCCTTTAGTGATTCCCGACCCGTGCCCCCATCGCGGGTCTTTTTTTGTCCAGAAAAAGAGATCAGTTGCAACGACCCTTTTCCAATGAGTGCCCTCCGCACCCTTGCGCTAACGGGCTAGGCCCTATCTGAAAAAGCTGCCTTCGCAAGTGGCACGGCGGGTGTGCTGTCACACAGTCAGCGGGGATCCTGCTGGTTATCCCTTACAGCATTGTCGGTCTCCTCCCGCACCCGGTCAGGATCTAGCCCGGCGTCGTCGTCAAGCGGACGCTCACCTTCGTTATCCGGCAGTTCGTCAATTCCTTCCTCTTTCGTTGGGTCAACTTCAGTGCGGCCAGGACTCAATGGATCAGGTGACGTGAGCATCGGGTCGTCCTCACCCATACCGCCTTGAAGCTTCGGATCGTAATTCATACACACCTCTCAGTACCCTCTATGGTGGGGTATGTAGCTTGGAGAGGGTTTGAATTTCGAGTGCTCGATTTATCGGCTTACCGACCGTCGACATCCTGCCATTCAGCCTTTCAGTCATCTCGATGGAACGTTGCGTTAAGCCCCATCCTCTATCGCAACACCAGCGAATCTGAGGACTTCATCATGATTGACCCAGCAACCGGCATGAAGGTGGGCGAGCGTTACATCGTAGAAAGTCTCGAACGCACACGACATTTCCCTGGATTCTTCCTCGATGGGAAATATTACCTTGGCCCCGAATTGATGACGGCCATAGGTTGGCTGGAAGGAAAGCAGTTTTTTTATGATGAGCTTGATCCCACAGGTGAACCGGTATTTCCAAATCGGCTCGCCGGCACTGTCGAAAATCTCACATTGATTCTCGCGGACGGTGCACGTTTGCCATTGAACGAAATGCCGTACAAAGCAGAGAGGGATCCTACTGACAGTTCAATTAGCCTTAATCCATCGTCTTCAGGAAAGCTATTTCCTCCGTCAAGCGATCAACGCGGAGTCGACGGGGCCTGGCGGTCAGGTAAACATCCATATCCAATACTTCTGGCAGCGGGCGCAGCGCTGATACTGGGGATACTGCTTGGAGTTAAACAAAGTAATCGCCGTCCTTTCCGAAAACTACGGTAGTCATCAATCGTGAATCCTCTGAACCAAAGCCCTTAGGAAGATCGGAGGTGAGGGATGAATCCGGTGACACCTGACGGTCGTTACTTCGTTGTTAAAGGGCAGCTGTGGCGATGTTCCAATCCATCGCTGCAAGAAGATGTGCGGCAGAGTCTCGTAGACGAGCTCATGGCAGCTCGACGAAGGGTCAAGGAAGCTAAGGCGTCGGGCGATACATCGCAGTTGAAGCTGGCTCGGGAAAACGTGCAAAAAGCCAAGGTCTCGCTCGGGGAACGGGGCCCTGTTTGGTGGGCAGATGGAAGTCCAGACTTCAACAGGCGCCAAGTCACCAATTCCCCGTATGCCGAATGGTTCCACTCGCTTCATGAATCGGATTAACTTCCGGTTCAAGGTAGATATCTAATTAACACTGCCGGCTAACAAAAAAGGCCCTCAAGGGCCCTTTTGTACTCAAACAAAAATCACTTGCTCAGCCAAGACTCGACGGTGTCCGAGCCAAATTTGGATTTCCATTCCTTCAGCGTTTTGTGATTGCCACCTTTGGTTTCCACCACTTCGCCGGACACCGGATTTTTGTAGACCTTCACTTGGCGAGGCTTGCGGCAGCCAGTTTTAGACTCGGTGGCTGGAGCACGGCGACCAGCTTGGGCGTCAAGGAGGCTGTCAGCTAAAAGTAGTCATGGGCCACCGGCTTTAATTTGTAGCGCTATACAGGATCAGTTTGTCGCCATTCGGAATACAGCATCCTCTCCACTTCTAGCATCGTGACGGGATAACTTTCTAATAGTTCTCTGAGGCTGTTCTGATCTAGCAGCTCTACCGAATTCAACGCAGCATGTTCATGAGCCTGACGATTAAAGAACTGATTCGTAAAACAAACCTTTTCAAAGACCACGTTGGGGTGACGACGCTTATAGAAGGCCTCACCTGTGACCACGTCCTTAACGGCCTCCCAGCTCAACATGGCGCCGTCTATGCCGCTGGTTTTTGCCTGCACCAACTGCCCCTTCCCTTCCCTTAGGGCCACCATATCCACGCCGTTGTCCTTGCTACCTGGAGTTCGGTAGCACGAGTAGCCGCGCTTAGGCTTGTTGTGCCCGCGTTATGTCGATGGCTCCTTACACCTTTGCCGGTTAGCGGCCAAAAGCGAACCCCAATAACGCTTGAGGCGCGTCTACTAGCAACGACCGCATAAGCTGAGTCGAACACTCCAGCGCTTGAAGCTGCTCCATCATCGTTCCGAAACCAATGCTTCCTTCATGTTGGGTATGGGGCCAATCGCTACCACCTCCCGAATCTTGTCCATCAACGCCTGCGCGGCCGGTGATTGAAGCGCTCCCGTCCTTGAGATAAAACCAATTGGCCGCGTGGTATGGCTAAGGGAAAGCGGCAGCTGAACAAGATCACCGCTGACCATTTCGTACTCCAACTGGTGTGCTGAAACAGCGGCGAGCATGTCTGAGCGCAGCAACACACCGCGCAAAATTGCCAGGTCGCCCGTTTCAATCACGGGGCTGGGTGCGGCGATACCGATGTGGACGAAAAATGCGTCCAGCAGTTGTCGCGCCGGGGAGCCGGCACGAGGCAGGATCCAACGGGCGGCACTCAAGTCTTCATAGACTGGCGTCCGTTTCAACCAAGGGTGGTCGTGGCGTACAAGGATCACCATTTCTTCCTGCAGCAACGGCTCGCTATGCAGGTCGCTGGCGTAGGCCGACGGGCGTAGAGCGCCGAGGACAAAATCCACATCGCCAGCGCGCAGTTCACTAGCCAACAAGTCAAACGGACTTTCATTGGTGACGATTCGTACGTGGGGGTGTTCCAGGGTCAGGCGCACTATGGCTTCAGGCAATATCCCCGTGCGCCCAAGAGGCAAGGCCCCCACGTGCACGACGCCTTGAAGGGAGCCACCCAACGCGGCGATGTCCGCATCGATGTGACGCAATTCGTTCAGGGCTCGGCGTATCCGCACCAACATTGCCAGGCACAGACGAGTCGGCAGCAAGCCGTGGGGGGTGCGTTCAAAAAGGCTACAGCCGCTACCCTGCTCAAGTATTTTGATAGCGGCGCTGATCGCTGGTTGGGACACTCCGAGGGTGTTGGCTGTTGTTTGCATATGGTGGGTTTCGCAGAGCTTGGCGAACGCTTCCAGGCGCCTGGTCTGGAATAAGTAAAGCGGCTCGGCGGCGTGACCCAGCACCTGCCCCAGTAAAGACGGTACGGCGAGCAACTCATCCATGGCCCGCCGCGCCCGAGGCACTGCGCGCTCACCATAATCGGTCAGACGCATACCATTTACGTTGCGCTCAAACAACGAAGCGCCGAGGCGTTTCTCCAAGGCAAGGATGGCGCGAGTCACGACGGGCTGAGCACGGAAAAGCACGGTGGATGCCTTGGATACACTGCCGTATTCGACGACACGAAGGAACGCTCGAATCTGCATCAGATTGGGCAATTCAAGACTGTGCATGTCTACCTGCCGAGTTTTCGAGAAAGGGGTCAGACAGCATGCAGAACTCATCCCGATAAGTAAAACGCATACCTCTTACCGCCGAACGCATTATTCACCATCCACCTCAAATGCGAATGTGGGCTCTATCAAACAGCCGCAAGAAGAGCCCTCCAATGATCAATAAAACAAAAACTGCACTGGTCGTCAGCGCCCACTCTGCCGATTTCGTCTGGCGCGCAGGTGGCGCCATCGCGCTGCACGCCCAACAAGGTCACGCCGTTCACATCGTGTGCCTTTCCTATGGAGAAAGAGGTGAGTCTGCCAAGCTCTGGCGTAAAGGCGAGATGTCTGAAGACAAGGTCAAAACCGCACGTCGCAGCGAGGCTGAAGCCGCAGCCCAGATCCTTGGCGCGAGCGTGGAATTCTTCGACATCGGTGATTACCCGATGCGTGCCGACAAAGAAACGCTGTTCCGCCTGGCCGATGTGTTTCGTCGCGTACAGCCGGAGTTCGTCCTCAGCCACTCGATCAAAGACCCCTACAACTACGATCACCCGTTAGCGATGAACCTGACCCAGGAAGCGCGCATCATCGCCCAAGCTGAGGGCTACAAGCCTGGCGAAAAAATTGTGGGGGCCCCGCCCGTTTACAGCTTCGAACCCCATCAGCCGGAGCAATGCGAATGGCGCCCGGATGTACTGTTGGATATCACCGAGGTCTGGGACAAGAAATACGCTGCCATCCAGTGCATGGCAGGCCAGGAGCATCTCTGGGAATACTACACACGTGTCGCCCTGCAACGCGGCGTGCAGGCTAAGCGCAATGTGGGGATCGCCTCTACCCGTAACATCGTTTACGCCGAGGGCTACCAAAGCATCTTCCCACGGGTGACGGAGAACCTGGCATGAGCACACTGATCGGAAAAACCGGCATTGTCGTGCGCAACATTCCCCGTGCTGATTCGGCGCTGATCGACGAACTGGATCGATTCGGCGTTGCCACCGTGCATGAAGCTCAGGGGCGCAAAGGTCTTTTGGATTCTGCCATTCGCCCCATCCAGCAGAACCAGAGCATCAGCGGAACGGCGGTGACCGTGTTGGTCGCACCGGGCGACAACTGGATGTTTCACGTGGCGGTCGAACAATGCCAACCCGACGATATCCTGGTGGTCGCGACATCGTCGCCCTGCACCGATGGCTACTTCGGCGACTTGCTCGCCACCTCGTTGATGGCCCGAGGGGTACGCGCCCTGATCATTGACGCTGGGGTACGCGATACCCGAACGCTCCGGGACATGGGCTTCAAGGTATGGTCGCGGGCGGTTCATGCCCAAGGCACCGTCAAGGAAACCCTGGGTTCAGTCAACGTGCCCATCATCTGCGCCGGCCAGTTGGTCGAGCCCGGGGACGTCGTAGTGGCTGACGATGACGGCGTGGTCATTGTTCGCCGCGAAGAGTTACCCGGCGTGTTTGAAACCAGCCGAAAACGCGCTCGAATCGAAGAGGAGAAACGCGTGCGCCTGGCTGCTGGCGAGTTGGGCCTGGATATCTACGAGATGCGTCAGAAGCTCATCGATCGGGGCCTGACTTATTACGACAGCCTCACTGACGTGCAAGGATGACTTTCATGCGCCAGACCCGAATTCCGTGTCTTATGATGCGTGGAGGAACATCCAAGGGCGCTTACTTTCTGGCCGACGACCTGCCGCCTGAAGGCAAGCTGCGTGATCAAGTATTACTGGCCGTTATGGGATCACCCGATGCGCGCCAGATAGATGGCATCGGGGGTGCAAACTCGCTGACCAGCAAGGTCGCCATTATCAGTCGTTCAAATCGCCCGGACGCTGATGTCGATTATCTGTTTGCTCAGGTTTCAGTCGAACACGCTCAAGTGGATTACGGCCAGAATTGTGGAAACATCCTCGCAGGTGTCGGCCCCTTTTCAATTGAGCGGGAGCTGATCAGCGCAGACGAATCGCTGACGACCGTGCGGATTTTCATGATGAATACTGGCCAGATCGCCGTGGCTAACGTCCCCACACCAGGTCGCATCGTCGAGTACGCAGGTGATACCCGCATCGATGGCGTTCCTGGCACCAGCGCTCCACTGATTGTCGAGTTCGAAGACATTGCCGGCTCCAGTTGCGGAGCGCTCTTGCCTACCGGAAATGCCATTGACCGCTTCGATGGCATTGAAGTGACGTGTATCGACAATGGAATGCCTGTTGTGCTGATCAGGGCCACTGACGTGGGTTGTACGGGCGATGAACCTCCCGAGCAACTGGACGCCAACATCGAGCTCAAGGCGCTGTTGGAATCGATCCGGCTGCAGGCGGGCCCCTTGATGAATCTGGGGGATGTCCGCGAGCGCACAGTACCGAAAATGTCTCTAATAGCAGCCCCCCGCAATGGAGGCGCAATTTGCAGCCGCACCTTCATTCCTCATCGCTGTCACACATCGATCGGGGTGTTCGGCGCTGTCAGTGTCGCCTCTGCCTGCCAGGTTAAAGGGACAGTCGCGAGCAGTTTGGCCCAAGTGGAAACGGGTGACCGAATGCATCTGTCTGTCGAGCATCCAACCGGGGAGTTTACGGTCGAGCTGCGTTTGATTGACGGTCAGTTAGCCGGTTGCGGGCTGGTGCGCACGGCACGGTTGTTGTTCGAAGGCAACGTGCTCATTCCTGGCGATGTCTGGCAAAACACGGTGAAATCATAATGAGCACTACCTTGTCTCTGATCGGATTCGGCGAAGCAGGTGCCATTCTGGGTCAGGATCTTGCCGCGCTGGACGTGAAGATCTACGCCTATGATCGACTCCTTGAAGACCCCACCAAACGAGCTGCACTGCAGGAACGCGCTCATCAGTGCAACGTTCAACTGTGCGAGAGTGCGGCTCAAGCGATAGCGCTTGGCAAGTGGATCATTTCAGCCGTCACAGCGGATAACGCACTCGAAGTCGCACTGAACGCGGCGCCACTGATGAGGCCTGGCCAACTGTTCATCGACATCAACTCGGTCGCGCCCTCTACCAAGCGCGCGGCAGCTAAAGCGATGCAACAGTATGGCGTTGATTACATCGATGCGGCAGTCATGGCGCCGGTTCCACCGCAACGCTTGAAAACACCCATTCTGTTAGGCGGCCAACACGCTCCCCTGGTTGCTGAACGATTAAGTGGGCTAGGCATGAACGTGCGGGTAGTGGCTGAGGTGATTGGCGTAGCGTCGGCGATAAAGATGTGTCGAAGCATCATGATCAAAGGCCTGGAAGCACTCACCACCGAATGCTTGAGCACCGCTCGCCAATACCATGCTGAGGACGAGGTGCTGGCGTCATTGCACCAGAGTTTTCCGCAGATGGGTTGGGATGGTGCACTCCCCCACTACTTGATCAGTCGCGTGGCAGAGCACGGTCGGCGTCGTTCAGAGGAAATGAAGGAAGTGGCAAAAACCGCTCGCGACGTAGACGTTGTTCCGAACATGAGCCAAGCCATCGTCAACGCTCAGCTAGGGCTCGTCGATGCCATGCTTGATGCCGATATTGATTACCCAAACCTTGAGCCATTCGACTGGTTAAACCTGATCGACACGTTGTATGGCAGTCCAATCGCTCGTGAAAGCGCTATAGAGGAAAAGCGGTAACATAGCCTTTTCCCAGAGTCGCACTCATGGATCTAAAACAGCTCGAATGTTTCGTAAGGGTGGCCGAGTTCGGAAGCTTCACCAAGGCCGCCGCTGTACTGAACATTTCTCAGTCGGTCGTTAGCCGTCAGGTCAGGCAGCTTGAGGTCGAGCTGCAGGAACATCTGCTGTTGCGAAATGGTCGGGGGGTCTTGCTGACCGCTTCTGGGCAACGCTTGTTCGATCATGGCAAAGGCATCTTGCGACAGGTGCAGGTGGCTCGTGAAGATCTGCGCGAACAACGCGATACGTTGTCTGGCAAAGTAGTCGTCGGGCTTCCTCCAAGTATTTCCCGACGTCACACCGTGGCAGTGGTCTCTGCCTTTCGTGAGCGTTTTCCTAACTGCATATTAGGGATCAAGGAAGGTCTGACTCATTCGATGCGCGAGTGGTTGCTGCTGGGTCGCCTGGATTTCGCGCTTCTCTTCAATCCCGGCCACAGCGCACAACTGCAATATGAGCACATTCACTCAGAGCCGTTGATGCTCATCGGTAGCCAGCACTCGAATCTCCCTTCCCAGGTAGCGATGAAAGACTTGGGGCAATACCCGTTAATCACTCCCAGCGAACCTCACTCCATACGCCGTCTCATCGAAAGTGAAGCGTCTCGGCATGAGGTGCAGCTGAACGTTTGCCTGGAGATCGATAGCATCCCTTCGCTATTGGAACTTATCAATCTCGACATGGGATACGGCGTATTGTTTCGCTCGGCCTTGGCCAATAGAGACGGAAAACTGGAAGGCCTGAAAGCGGCGCAGATCGTTGATCCATCTATCCAAACACATTTGTTTATCGCCACATTTGAGCAGCGTCCGCTGTCTCGACTGGCAGAACAGACCATGTCATTAGTTCGTGAGATCTGCATAGACTGAAGAGATGCATGCAAAATTCGCATAACTGCTAGAGCCTGCGTCTGGTTGTTGTAAAGCGTGGAGGCGGCCACCATCGGCTATCGCTTCCGCTAACAACGACTAAAGGACACGAGATGAAAACCTGCCTCGCACCTGACTCCAATCCTACAAAACCAAAGCAATCGCTGCCTGTTGGCGCTTGGGATGCTCACTGCCATGTGTTCGGCCCTGCGGCTAACTTCCCTTATGCCGAAGATCGTAGCTACACCCCACCAGACGCCCCGTTTGAAACATTGCGGGCATTGCACGACCACTTGGGGTTCACTCGCGGTGTGATTGTCCAGGCCAGCTGTCACGGCAGTGACAACCGCGCAATGTTAAATGCTATCGCTCGCAGTGAAGGACGGTATCGAGGCGTAGCAATCGTTGACGGTAGCGAGACCGATGAATACCTTGCCGAGATGGACGCAGGAGGTGTTCGTGGCGTGCGGTTCAACTTCGTTGCACACCTGGGTGGCGCACCAGATCTGGACGTCTTTGATAGCACTGTGGATCGCCTTGCTGACTTGGGATGGCACGTCGTCCTGCACCTAGATGCACAAGACATCCTGACCTATGCCGACAGATTGGCGCGGATCCCCGTGCCTTTCATTATCGATCACATGGGTAGGGTCAAAGCTCAGGATGGCATTGAGCAGCCGTCCTTCCTGGCGTTGCAGCAACTGATGGAAAATCCGCTGGCGTGGGTCAAGGTGTGTGGCGCAGAGCGTGTATCAGTGGGCCGACGACCATTCGATGATGCTGTTCCGTTCGCAGAGCGACTGATTGAGATGGCACCAGATCGCGTCCTGTGGGGCACTGATTGGCCGCACCCAAACATTAGCAAAGACATGCCCAACGACGGCGAGTTGGTGGATCTGATGTTCAATTTCTGTACCGATCCTCTGCTGCGTCAAAAACTGCTAATCGATAACCCGATGAAGCTATACGGACGTTAAGCGCACCAAGCTTTGCTGCACCTCCAAAAATAAGACTTACAGTGAGTGAACGCCATGAACCCCAGTCCTGCATCTGCTCAGGTAGACGTAACCATTCCGAGCAAGGCGAAAACCAAGCCGCCCTTCTATCGCGCGATGTACTTTCAAGTCCTGTTGGGAATTATCGCGGGAGTCGCCGTCGGCCACTTCTGGCCCACCTTTGCTGCCGACCTCAAGCCGTTGGGTGATGCGTTCATCAAGCTGATCAAGATGATCATCGGCCCTGTGGTTTTCTGCACAGTCGTCACCGGCATCGCCGGTATGCGCGATCTGAAAAAGGTGGGTCGAGTCGGTGGGAAAGCACTGCTCTACTTCGAAGTCATTTCGACTGTTTCACTGCTGATTGGCCTTATCGGCGGTCACCTGTTCAATCCAGGTGCGGGCTTCAATGTTGACGTCAATACGCTGGACGCTTCGGCGGTCACCGGGTTCGCCGAGAAGGCTCAGCACATGCACATGGTCGAATTTCTGATGGGGATCATTCCCTCGACGTTTGTGCAGGCCTTTGCCGAAGGTAACGTGCTTTGCATATTGCTGGTCTCCGTGCTTTTCGGATGCGCCTTGTCAGCCATGGGAGAGAAAGGCAAACCGGTTTACGACATGATCGAAGGTCTGTCCGGCGTGTTCTTTCGCATCGTGCACATCATCGCCAAGCTCTCCGCCATCGGTGCATTCGGCGCCATCGCTTTCACCGTCGGTACTTACGGTGTAGGTGCACTCCTGCCGCTGATGAAACTGGTCGGCAGCTTTTATGTCCTGTGTGCATTGTTTGTAATCGTGGTGTTGGGTGGCGTGGCAAAAGTTTGCGGGTTCAGCATCCTGCGCTTTATCTCTTACATCAAAGAGGAGTTGTTGGTCGTACTAGGTACCAGTTCGTCGGAAGTGGTACTGCCTCAGATCATGGAAAAAATGGAACGACTGGGCTGCTCCAAACCCGTCGTTGGGCTGGTTATTCCCACGGGCTATTCCTTCAACCTCGACGGTACCAACATCTATCTGACGATGTCGGTGCTCTTCATCGCTCAAGCGCTGAACATCGACCTATCACTTTCGCAGCAACTCACTTTAGTCATCGTGGCCATGCTCACCTCTAAGGGTGCCAGCGGTGTGTCAGGTGCAGCCTTTGTCATGTTGACCAGTACCTTGATGGTGGTGCCGCTTGTGCCGGTGGCGGGCATGGTATTGATTCTGGGTATCCACCGCTTCATGGGTACAGGACTTGCCATGACTAACCTGGTGGGTAACGGTGTCGCCGCACTGGTTGTCTCCGCGTGGGAAAAGGAACTGGATCGCGACAAGCTCGCCCAGGAACTTGGCACCAAGCCGTAAAGCCTCAGCTCTATCGATCACAACATCTCTAAAAAAGTCCCTGTTCGGTCTAGTACCGAGCAGCGACTCCCTGCGTCAGGAAAATAATAAAAATGAACCGCGCCTTATACGTTGCTTTGCTAACACCTGTATTTTTCTCTATCGACACCTCGATGGCCGATGGCTTTATCGCTGACAGCAAGATTCGCTTGGAAGCTCGAAACTTTTACTACAACGGAGATTTCCGTCAAGGGACTGGAGTATCCAAAAAAGAAGAATGGGCTCAAGGCTTTTTGCTCAACTATGAGTCGGGATACACACCGGGAATCATCGGTTTTGGCGCCGACGCACTCGTGTTCGCGGGTTACAAACTAGATTCGAGCCCAGATCGTTCCGGTAGCGGCCTCCTCCCCAAACGAGCTTCCGGTGAGGCCGCTGATGAATACTCAAAAGCAGGATATGGCGCCAAACTCAAGATATCTCAGACATCACTGCGCTACGGCATGTCATTGCCAAAGGTTCCAGTGCTTCAGTACAACAACAGCCGACTGCTTCCTCAGACGTTCCAAGGCTGGCAGATTAACTCTACCGACGTAGATCGCCTGACCATAAACCTGGCTCAATTCGATAAAACGATCACACCCGACTCTACCGATCTTCAGGACATCTCCCTGGCGGTGAAGGACGGTCGCTACCGTGCAACGGGTGTCGGCGACAACTACCGATATGGCGGCGGGACATACAAGCTGACGCCAGAGCTGAGTGCAACGTACTTCTATGGCGAGCTTGATGACGTGTACCGTCAGCAGTTCGCTGGATTGATACACAACACTCGCCTCGGAAAGGGCACGTTGACCACTGACCTGCGTGCATTCTCAAGTCGTGATGTTGGAGCAGCTAAAGCTGGAGAGGTTGATAACCGCGCATACGCCGCCGCGTTCGGCTACAACATGAATAATGGGCATAGCGTCATGGCGACCTATCAGGTCATGGGCGGCGCCACCGGCTTTCCTTACATCAATAACCCCTACTTACCCAACTACGTTCAATACCACGACTTCGGAAGCGCAGGCGAACGTAGCTGGCAGATGCGGTATGGTTACGACTTCGCAGCCATGGGCATTCCCGGCTTGAGCTTTTTTACCGCGTACATCCATGGAGATGGATTGAAGAAAGTCGGCACCGACAAGGAATGGGAGCGCGATGTGGATGTGAGCTACGCCTTTCAGGGAAGGCTTAAAGGCTTTTCCGTGCGTGTGAGGAACGCAACCTATCGTAGTGACGACGCCAGAGATATTGACGAGACACGCTTGATCGCGAGCTACTTGTTCACATCCTTTTAAACAGCAGTTGAGTGCCGTTGGAAAGAAGTCGGTTTCGATGCGCAATGCGTCCAAAATCGCTTATTGGATCGAGACTAGCCGAGCGACCAACTCATGATGGCGAATGGATTCCCCCCTCATCATCAGATGCATTTGATCCCAGTCCGCGAGCCAAGACATATTTTTCCCGCGAAGAAAAAGGGCCCTCTCGGGCCCTTTGTACTCAAACCAAACTCACTTGGTCAGCCAGGACACTACGGTGTCAGAGCCGTATTTCGCTTTCCACTCTTTCAGCGTTTTGTGGTTGCCGCCTTTGGTTTCCACGACTTCGCCAGATTCTGGATTTTTGTAAACCTTCACCTGACGTGGCTTGCGCGTGCCCGATTGCGACCGGGCAGCTGGAGCGCGACGTCCAGCTTGCGGATCAAGCAAATTGACGACGTCTTTCAAGCTGTAGCCATACTTAGCAAGAAGGGCACGGAGCTTCGTTTCGAATTCAATTTCCTGCTTCAGGCCGGCATCACCCTTGAGTGCTTCCAGTGCTTGGAGCTGCTCGGCGAGGTGTTTTTCGAGCTGGCGGAATTCTGCGAGTTTGGACATGGGAAATCTCTCCGTGATTGTTGACCTAACGTTACACCAAAAACTCCGATTTGCATGAAGTAAGCGTGTTTGCTTTTCTTACTAAGTCGCTTCCGTTGCAGGATTCTCACCTGAACAAACGTCCATCTACCGACATTGGCGACAAGGGAAGGTTCGCAAAATCGCTACAGGACATTGGTGTGATGGCGCCGCTTCTGAAACTGGTTTTTCGGAACGGAACTGAGAGACAAGGTGTCATTTGTATTAGACACGCTTGGTGACGCACATCCAGTTGAGATAGAGAGGCCATTTTATGAACAATATTATCTATATCGTCGGAGCAGTTGTGATCGTCCTAGTTATTCTGTCGTTTGTCGGTCTTGTATAGCCTGCGGGCTGAGACCTGCTGTGGTGGCACCGGAAGTGGTTCAATACGAGCCAAGCCACGGCACATGGAATAACAAGGCGTTTCCGACATGTATCCGACGACACCTGACGGTCGCTACTTTGTAGTCAAAGGACAGCTGTGGCGTTGCACCAACCCATCGTTAAATGGAGATGTGCGAAAGCGTCTTGTCGACGAACTCATGGAAGCGCGACGTGAGGTAAAAGCAGCGAAAGCCTCGGGGGATCCTAGGCAGCTAAAGTTGGCCAGGGCACGCGTTCAAACAGCCAAAGTAGCGCTTGGGGAGCGAGGGCCCGTGTGGTGGAGCGACGGCAGCCCAGACTTCAATAGGTGCCAGGTCGTCAATTCACCTTACGCTCAGTGGTATAGCTCCTTAAACACCATCAGCCCCCCTAAATCCACTCCGTTATCGCGGTGAGGTGAACCGAAACAGTTCCGCTCGCTCGGTGCATTGATGGAATGATATTAACCGCACGAATGAATTAAGCGATTATGTTTGATTTGAGTCGGCAGGATTAACCTCTAAACGTTCGCGATAGCGGTTGAGATCGACGAGCAGGTAAAAGTTTCAATCGATTGAATCAATGTTCGACGACTGACCACAATTCAGCACAATTCACACCGTTAAATACCGTCTGTCGCGAGCGGCAAACTTTATAGAATTTTTGGACGGGCATCACCTTCAGATGACAGTGGACGGCGAATTCAGTCAATCACCAAATGAGTAGCGACCCCTTTTAGGCCTGAGGAGATTCGTCATGTTCCTACATAACAAGCGACTTCAATACACTGTGCGCTTGGCACAACCCAATCCTGGGTTGTCGAACCTTTTACTTGAGCAATATGGTGGAGCCCAGCCGAGTTGGCCGCAGCCACCGAATACTTCACCCATGCATTGGCCGAAGATGATGCGGGAAGGAAGGATTTGCTGATGGACATTGTCATCGAAGAACTCAGTCACCTTGAGATTGTAGGGTCGATCATCGTGTTGCTTAACAAGGGCGCCAAGGGGCGCATGGCAGAAGGTGTGGAAGAAGAGGCCGAGTTGTATCGCGCCATCAACGGGGCTAGTAACGATTCGCACATCACCAGCCTGCTGTATAGGGCCGGCGGCGCCCTCACTAACTCCGCTTGAACCTTTGCTGCGCCACCTGGGTCTTCAATTTAGGTCATAAATTGCTACTAAAATTTGTCTAAGCAGGAGTTTAGGAATGGATATTAAAAAAATACATATCAATGGCCAGACCATCCGTGTAGGTGTACGCACAGGGCTACCAAATACAACTCCCCTTATGATATTCAATGGAATTGGGTCTGGCCTTGAGCTAGTCCTGCCTATTGTTAATTCAATGCACCCTGATCTAGAAGTCATAGCATTTGACGTTCCCGGTGTAGGCGGCTCATCTATGCCAAGTCTTACTTACACTTTCTCTGGCCTTGCTAAAACCGTAACAGAAATCCTTGATTACTTAGGACATGATCAAGTTAACATCATTGGCCTTTCTTGGGGCGGATTCTTAGCGCAACAATTCGCTTTTGATTATCCACAACGGTGTAAGAAGCTTATACTCGCAGCCACATCATGTGGATTGATGTCTATCCTACCAGATTACAAAGTGTTGGGATTGATGGCCAGTCCGCGCCGTTATACCGACCCTGAATATGCCGCTAGCATTGCACCTGCACTTTACGGAGGCAAGTTCCGGTACGACAAGAAGCTGGCATCTTTGCACGCCAAGAAAATGTGTGCAGATAAATCACCTTACGAAGTTACTACTGGTTACAGCTATCAAATGATGGCCATTGCATGCTGGTCTAGCGCTTTCTGGCTAAACCAAATAGTCCAGCCTACGCTAGTGTTGGCAGGGAGCGATGACCCCATCATTCCATTGTATAATATGGAACGATTGTCCGATCAAATTGCTAATGCACAATTGCATGTGTTTGATGACGGACACTTATTTTTTCTTACGGACTTACCCAACGTCGCTCCTATCATTAATGAGTTTTTACTTTGACTCTTTAGGCCTTAAAATCGTTATTCCTAATTACCCGGTAAAGCCTACGCGCAAAATTGTTTATGATGGGCAGTTTCTCATGGCGGCGCACGGGTGTTAAAAACACACTAACCCTTAATGGGTAAAAAATATGAGCGGAATTTCCTTCGACCTATCTCTTTTGGACATGGTTGGTCTTTTGGAAAAAAATACCGGCACCGATCATGCTGTCGCCTTCGATGCGAACGAGGTACATGTGGGGAGCCCGCAAATCCAAGAGCTCGTCCAACGAAACCTTTTGCTCGAGATGATCTGCCGCAGGCGACGGAAAGCCGGCAGGAACGCGGTAGGAATAAAACGGGAGCTGAACGCCGCTGCTGGAAAGCGGCCCAAGGATGGTGACCATAATACAAATCGCCGAAATACTGTATGTTCGTACAGTAAATCGCTGAATCGGGTTTGCGGTCAAACGAAGACTCATCGCAGTCGACAGGGGGTACCAATGTGCGGGCGTGTGAGCATCCTCGCTGAACCGCTGCTTTTCAAAGCTCGATCAAAAAATTCGGATCGAAACCGGTTGTCTGACCGGGGTAGCCACGAGGATTGGAAACGATTCGGCAACCCTGCTTAGGGAAGTCCGCTGCGACATGGGTATGGCCGTGTACCCAAAGATCGGCCTTACCCAAAAGCTCCGGCCAGTCATTCGCGTAGGCTGCGATTAGGTGTTCGGGCAGGTCATCACCCATGTGATCCAACACGGGCGCATGGTGCGTAACTACGACGGTTTTGCCGTGGAAGTACTTGTCCAACTCATCTGAAAGCCAGGAGTAGGCCGCTTTGGATTTAACAACTAGGTCATCCGGGCGGAGGCGGCGGTAACTTGCATCTGTTCTGATCACTTTGAAATCATTCATCCATTCCAAAGCAATACGTTTCCCGGCGACTACATCTCCGGTCGACGAATAATCTGTCCATCCCGTTGTGACCAAAAACCGAGTTTGATCCAGAATCAGCACTTCGTTTTCGAGTACGTGGACATGGAGCGCTGCCGCGTCCTTCATTTTGCGCAGCGTGTGATGAAGGTGCCCACCATAGTACTCGTGATTCCCGCACACGTAGATCACAGGGCACTGAAATACTTCGTTCGCCCACTTCACTCCGCGCGATTTCAGATCAATGTCACCGGCGAGGATGACTACATCAGCATCGCTTGGGGCAGGATCGAATCGAGCAAATTCATTGTGTAGATCTGAATAAATTTGAAGCTTCATTGGATTACCCGCCCTGAGCAGTGCTTTGCGAATTCTTAAACTGATGCATTAGCGGTCTGCTGTTTCATCGGGTCGATGGCTTGCATCCGATCACTTCATTTGCAGTCGTTAGAAGGTGACCAATGGATGTGCTCAATGCATCGTACGCTCAGCCAACGCCCCTCTCCTAAAGTCCCGGTCTGCCCACAAACTTCGCAAGTCGAAATAGACTGTACTTCTGCAGCGGCAACCGCTTCACGGAACAGGCGGAACAACAGGGAAGCTTGCGCAACTCGTTGACGTACCCTGACCTAGGACGACTTTCGACTCCCCCACCTGCAACCTGCAATCGCCTATTCGCGCCAGCGCCTAGCCTTATGCCTTCAATGCTTAGTAGGCTCGGCAGCTCCCCAATCTGGTGGGTTTTCGACGATATCGATCGACATCCTCAATTCAATTTGCATATGCGCAAAAACTGTATCGAGGTTCGGATGGCCTCCTGAATCGCGCAAGGCATTCACCAACCGCAGTAGCTCTCGACCCTGCGCGACCGGCATTTGAACATCGCAGTACACTGTGTCGTCGTCATCCTTGGCCATCACCAATCCTCCACATATGATGGGCTACGAAGCTGATACCAAGCCCTGATAGAGCAATGCAAGTATCCGTGCGTCCAACAGGGCATGATGCGGCAGATCTGGGAGCTCTACATCTTGCAGCGCGTCGGTGCTCACCTTGCTGAATAGCGCGATGAGGTTGGTCGGCCGGTTAATGACATGAGCTGGCCATCGGTGGCCCACATACGCCAAATCGCAGAAAAAATTCCAGTCCCAGTCCGGGGCGTCCGTACATATTTCGAGTATTTCATCGAAGCGCGCGAGGTAGCCGCTCAAGGATGCTTGAGCTTCCACCAAGGTTTGACCGTAAACCGATGGATTGAGCTGTGGGAGTACGTGCTCGATGACAAACGCACTGCAGTCAGTGACGTCATAGGTATCCAGAAGCTCGACGTAGAACTCTTGACCTGACTCAGCCACCAGCGCCAAAGAGACGAGCCTGGCGTCTTTGTTGAGCTGAGAAAACTCGCAGTCCAGAAAGAGCTTCAACCTTGACGCTCATTCATCAGAATCGACTTTCTGTCTCACATCGAACCCATTGAACTCGCCGAGGTGAATATTTCGGCACGGCGTTAATTCTATGTACCGGCGTGCGATTAGGTAATCATGAAAATTAGACAGCAGGGAATATTCGTCCGCAGCCTCAGAGGTCTGACTTTTGTATACCTCAATCGCCTCTAAAAGGTCGAAATCTTGGAGAGCTCTGAATGGGCCGTCGCGATTGTATGACGCAAAGATGCCGTACGATAAGCTAAGCGGCTCTCCTTTTCGAATGAGTAATTCCACCTTCTACCCTCGCAAATTTCGCGGATCATCCGATAGACGCCCCTAGCGGCCAGCAGCCTTTTTGAGCGTCGTTCGTAGTGAGAGCTCGTCTAGTGAAAACTATATTCAGCTCGCCGTAGAAAGTTTCTAAAACTAGCTCTGCCGTTATCTCGCTTGAAAGAGGCGACGATGTATCGGGAATTCTGAGTGGTTAGCACCCAGTACCGCCCTTCCTTTTGCGCTTGACGGATATCGCTGGTGCGCAAAAGGTGTTCGTCTGCATAGCGCCCATGAGGGCCTTGATTAACGTGACCATAAACGACACCCACCGCTGAATTTGCGTGTATGAAAACGTCACTCAAGAAGGCGGTTATGGGCTCATTGTATGAATGCTTACGCGCTCGGATAATCCGCAAAATCTGAAAGTCGGTCAAGCGTTTGGAGTGGAGTTCGAGCTCTGTGTCATTTGGCATCGTCTCAATCTCGATTCAGTAGACTTTTTTGACTTCGACAAGGGATTCGGCACGAAACATTGGATCGTGTACGTCTGCATACACCACACCACTTTCCACTTCTAGCAGGCACACCAGAACGCCGACTTTATCGAAACCAGTCGACAAGCTGACCAGCTTTTCCATGCGCCAACCGTCCGTTTTATTCATCCATGCGGGAGTAACCACTTGGACTTGCGTGAGGACGACATCGGAACCACATTCCTTGAGAACCTGCTCAAATGCAGCTTCGTCACCTGCCATTTGAATGATGGAAGTCATCCGGTCTTCGTTTCTGATTTTTAAATCAATGTGATACCAGTGTGTAGGAAGCAACCGACTGACCTTGAACCAATGTGAATGACCTTCTCCAAACATTCCTTCGTACCCCGCCCGATCAACAATATGTGTTACGAACGTTCCTTCGTCCCCTGCTTGATCTCCAATATCTGTTCCAAACATCTCAGCCTCAGCCCCAGCCAATTCGTGAACCGATTTCACTAGAAAAAAGAAAGAACCGTCTTGAGACTTGCCGCCTTTTCGTGGCCAGGCCCCATCAGCACATAAGTGGTGTTTCTTGTTTCGAACAGAAACCCCTCTTCGAACGAAACCGCGAACATGGAGCGCACCCAATCACCGACGTCAAACCTTCTCTCGCTGTCGAAGACGACGTTCCGGGCATAAACGATGAGAGGTAGCTGGCCTTCGCCGTGAATTTTTTGTAGCTCGTCTTCGGTGACGTCCGCGCGAAAAATCGTCCAATCCTCGACCAAGCAATAGGGCTTGCGTGGATAGAGAGCTTGCACGAGCCCTGTGAGAATCTCGTATGAGCCCATCGATCCATGGCGAGGTTCGCCTGGGCCACTTAATAATTCATCGCATTCGTTTTTATCTGTGCTCACTCTCAAAATCCTCGTCAATGAATCTGATGTGTATGGCGTGCCGCCCCCTGCGACGAGCGTCATCTAACCCTCCAAGACATCAATTACGTCGCTTTCGATGGCCTCCTATACATCACAATAAAGCGTTGCCCAGCCGACTGCGGTACAATCTCGAGGCTCACGACTTTTTACTGGAAACAGCTATAGATGCTGTAGTCCAATGCGCCGTTTAAATAATGAGTTGATTGCATCTATAGATGCAATCAGATGCAATTACTTAATTTAAGCCAATTTTGTTAGCACATCACCCTCTTAGACGGCATTAATAAACCAATACAACTGCGGGCTTCAACCTCAAAAACAAGAGCAAAGCTCTTGCAACAACGCTCACTCCCAACAAAAACGTATATTATTAGCGTACATATTATTTCCACTGACCGAAAACCACTTCACAAAAGTTGTTCTACCCAGTAAAAACAATCGAAATACTAAACTACTTCCGCTCATTTTGGAACGGGAGAAAACGGATGAATAGCATAAATGGAGCTGTCCCTTAATAGAAGGTAGCGCATATTCAGCCCCTAATCGATAGCGACAAATTAACACAACCTCAGAGCCAAGTGTCAAGGGTGAGCGGCGTGATTTTTTCAATCGCCCGACGAAAGAGAGTATGCTCTTAATATACTTAAAGAGAGTATGCTATTAGCATACTCAATATGCTAGCCATCACTCGCTTAAACTAAAGAGCACCCAGCGAGCACTATCCTCGCTACTTTGTCGCGAACTCAAATTTCAAGCGCACATATATATAACCACATATAAACCACCAACTCACTTTAACGGTGTATTTATAGCGTACCCATAACTAACAGTATGCGCAGAAGTTACCGTTAAAAAATTTCCTTTTGCACCTTGATTTTCCCTGAAAAACCATATGTCATGTATTGACAAGCCACGGGTACGACACCGGGTTTCAGTGAACAGATGGTTGGCAGTGCGGGTCAAGACGACTCATGCCAGCTTGAGCAAGCGTCATGCAGAAGGAAATCGTGCAAGAGATGGGTTTTTTGACTGAGGACGACATGACGAGCGTCTTCAAAGTCACGAGGCCCACGCTGGAAAACTGGCGGCGACATTGGATTGGGCCTGTCTATGCCTACGTCGCCAATCAGTTTTTTTATCCGATCAAGGCCGCGGGTGAGCTCTTGACTAGCAGGCTGCGCAACCAGGCGGTTCAGCAATGATTGCGGAGAATTTGCGAAGGAAGATGGCGGATGAAATTAACTGCTTTACAGCCGAAGATTTGAGTGAGTTAGCTATGGTCAAGCTTGAAACGCTTGAACACTGGCGAAAGCATGGGAAAGGCCCGAAGCCGATCCGCTTTGGTAACGCATTTCTTTACTCAAAGCCATCAGTAATTGAGTTTGTTAGCGCTATGTTTGAAGGGCCTGGGGATGATTTTTACAGGCGCTGTATCAGGTAAATGAAGGGGCTAGTTGGCCCCTTTTTTACTTTTCACTTTTGGCCATTAACTCCGCCATCTGCTCCATCAACAGCGTCACCTGCCTATCTCTAAACTTGGCTTCATTTCGCATTTCGTTGAGAGTTGTATAGGCAGTGTGGACATCAGCAGCCTTAATATGAGTGTACCGCTTTAGCGTTTTCCAGTCCTTGTGGCCACTCATTAAGGCCACTTGCGGGACATTGAATCCCATCGCGAAGAAGTCTGAAATAGCCTTATGGCGAATGTCGTGAAAGCGTGTTGGTCTTTTGATCCCCACAGCGTTCCTTGTTCTCGTGTAAGATGCACTCACTGACTTGGGATTGTATTTAAAAATTTTTCCGGAACTCCGTCCACCAACAAACCTTTCGATGATTGCCCAGGCATTTGGTAATAACGGAACGGTTTCATCGTTGTATTCCTTTTCTGTTGGATGCTTCCGTTGTCGGATTATTACGCTCCTTGCTTCGAAGTTCAGGTCTTCTATTTCGAGCCCGCAGATTTCAGCCTGCCTCATAGATGTGTAGAGTGCAAACTCGATGACGGTTGGCATATCAATTTTCTGCCGCGTCATACCGGCGTACGCCCCGATAATGGCATTCAACTCCGCTTTGGTTGGGACGCACTCAACTTCTTTACTTTTAATTTTCAGTTTGTGGTCTTTCTGGATCGATTTTCGAGCTGTGTCCGCTAGTTCTGGATCGATATTTAGATGCCTGTTTTCGGAGCAATGGCGCAGTACGCTGGACAGCATCGACAAATCGCCAGCGATGGTTACTCCCTGAACCCCCTGGCGCTTGCGATCTTCGATGAACTCGGTTAGATGATGTTTCGACAGCTTCTCGATCCGAATCTTTCCAAACCGCTCCTTGAGCGATTTGTAGATGAAAAGGGCGCTTCGTTGTAACACCCGTCCGTTTTGTATGTATTCCAGATAGTCATCGATATAATGAGCCACCGTCGTACCGTCCTGCGCCTCCATTTTTCCGGTCGCACGGATTTCTTCTAGCTGTCGCTCCTTTTCATCTGCAAATTTCTTTGCGAGCTTCTTGGATGTGAAAGTCTCGCTGATCGCCTTGTGCCCCTTGGCCCTGATCAGGACGCGCCAGTTGCCGCTCGGTAGCAATTGAATTGAGGCCATCCGTGTTCACCATATGTTCATTTACCAGTACCCGGAGCATACCCTTTTTGTACTCGGCGTGTACACCAAGTGTACTTTATCGTCGATTTTTGGCTGATTTTGAACACTATTACCAACCAAAAATCCACACAAACCCTTTTAGAATCAACAATTTATGAACAGACGATTTTCTGTAGCACCCATGATGGATTGGACCGATCGCCACTGCCGTTTTTTCCTGCGCCTGCTCTCCAAGCACGCGCTCCTCTACACCGAAATGGTCACCACCGGCGCGCTCCTCAACGGCGATCACGACCGCTTCCTGCGTCACAACGAAGCCGAGCACCCGCTCGCTCTGCAACTCGGCGGCAGTGTGCCGCTGGACCTGGCGATGTGCGCGCGCATGGCGCAGGAGCACGGTTACGACGAGGTGAATCTGAATGTCGGCTGCCCGAGTGATCGGGTGCAGAACAATATGATCGGTGCGTGCCTGATGGGGCATCCGCAGTTGGTGGCTGATTGTGTGAAAGCGATGCGGGATGCGGTGTCGATTCCGGTGACGGTGAAGCACCGGATCGGGATCAACGGGCGGGACAGTTACGAGGAGTTATGTGATTTCGTCGGCACGGTTCGGGATGCCGGGTGCACGAGTTTTACGGTGCATGCGCGGATTGCGATTCTGGAGGGGTTGTCGCCGAAGGAGAACCGCGACATTCCGCCCCTGCGCTATGACGTGGCGGCGCGGTTGAAAACGGATTTTCCGGAGCTGGAGATTATTCTCAACGGCGGGATCAAGACGCTGGAGGCCTGTCATGAGCATTTGCAGACGTTCGACGGTGTGATGCTGGGTCGTGAGGCTTATCACAATCCTTATGTGATGGCCGAGGTGGATCAGCAGCTGTTCGGCAGCACGGCGCCGGTGATCAGTCGGGCCGAGGCGCTGGCGCAGCTGCGGCCTTATATAGCCGCGCACATCGATGCGGGCGGCTCGATGCACCACATCACTCGGCATGTGCTGGGGCTGGGCACCGGGTTTCCGGGGGCGCGCAAGTTTCGGCAGTTGTTGTCGGTGGATATTCACAAGGCTAAAGAGCCTTTGGTGTTGCTGGATCAGGCGGCGGAGTTGCTTGAGGGGCGTTAACGGTCGCTGGGGTTGAACCTGTGGCCTGATTTGGCATCGTATTTACCGATACCGCGCCCCGCCTTTCAAACAGCCGTTTTCCGGTTGTTGCCGCTGGGGCCCTCGATACGTACACGCACCCTTGAGTGGCTGTCAGCGCTCGGGTAATGTCATTAGACCCATAGGACAGAGCACGCCCATGACTTCCAAGCTGGAACAACTCAAACAAATGACCACCGTTGTTGCCGACACCGGCGACTTCGAAGCTATCGCTCGCGTTAAACCCGTGGACGCTACCACCAACCCTTCCCTGCTGCTCAAAGCGGCGGCCATTCCCGGTTATGCCGAGTTGCTGAACGCGTGCGTCAGTGACTGCAAGGGCGATGTCGGCCTGGCCAGTGACCGTTTTGGCGTTGCGGTAGGGCAAGAAATTCTGAAAGTGATCCCAGGCCGTATTTCCACCGAAGTGGATGCGCGCCTGTCGTTCGACACTGACGCCGTATTGAAGCGGGCGCACCGTCTGATCGACCTGTACGACAAGGCCGGCATTGGCCGTGACCGTGTGCTGATCAAGATCGCTTCCACCTGGGAAGGCATCCGCGCTGCCGAAATTCTGGAAAAAGAAGGCATTCAGACCAATCTGACGTTGCTGTTCTCGTTCGCTCAAGCTGCGGCTTGTGCTGACGCAGGCGTATTCCTGATTTCGCCGTTCGTAGGTCGCATCTACGACTGGTACAAGAAGGCCAACGGCAACGACTACACCGGCGCGGATGATCCGGGCGTGCAGTCGGTGACGCGCATCTACAACTACTACAAGGCCAATGACTACAAGACTGTGGTCATGGGCGCGAGCTTCCGTAACCTGAATCAGATCGAGCAACTGGCCGGTTGCGACCGCCTGACCATCAGCCCGGATCTGATTGATAAGCTGGCGGCGGATACTGGCAAGCTGGAGCGCAAATTGGCCCCGGGTCATGCCGGTGAAGCTCGTTTGAACTTGAATGAAGCGCAGTTCCGCTGGTTGTCCAACGAGGATGCGATGGCGACCGAGAAACTGGCTGAAGGTATTCGTCAGTTCGCTCGCGACCAGGAAAAGCTTGAGGCGTTGCTGCAAGCCAAACTCTGATCCAGTAAGAGCAAACGCAAAAAGGGCGAACCCTCACAGGTTCGCCCTTTTTTGTGCGCGGTCGCTTATGGAATCAGTGACGCTCGAGCGCATTCACCAAATCATGGAACGCTTCACGATTGGAGTCGTTCAGGCCCATGAGGATCTTGTGCGCTTCGAGCACTTTGATCCGCACCACTTCTTCGGACTGATCCTGGTCTGGCAGGTCGGTCAGGCACTCAGGGCACGGGATCGGGCGGTCAACGATGTTGAACACTTGCTCGAAGCCCATGGACTGCAGCAGACGGGTGATGTCTTCGTGGGTGGTGACGACGGTCGGCAGCAAGCCGACTTTTTGCCGCGACAGGATCGACAGCTTGGCCAAAAGGCCAAGGGTGGTGCTGTCGATGCTGCGGGTTTCGGTCAGGTCGATCACGATTGCGTTGAAGTTCAACGCCGTGAAGATCCGCTCAATAGTCGCATCCAACGCCGAACACAGGGTCAGGCGAACTTCACCGACGAACTTCAGGACGAAGGTGCCATCCTGCTCGGCGAACTGGATTCTACCGGTACTCATTAAAGATTCCTGCTCAACACCAACAGGGCGATATCATCCGGCATCTCCCCTAGCGTGGCCAATCCAAAAACCTGCCGCAGACCATCCAGGCTGCCGCCCGCTGCCTTGACCCGTTGGGGCAAAGCCGCTTCTTTTTCTTTGAGTGTAGGCTCTGGCAAAAGGTCCAGAATGCCATCGGACATCAGCGTCAGGCTGAACGTCGGCGGCAGCTCCAGTACGTGGTCTTCGTAGGTGGCTTCATTGAAGAGGCCCACCGGCAGACCACGCCCTTCCAGATAACGAACACTGTCTGGCGTGTACAACACAGGCAACGGCAAATGACCGCCGATGCTATAGGTCAACAAACCTGTCTCCTCGTCGATGACTCCACCGACCATTGTGACGTGTTTACCCAGCTTACAACTGATCAGGCCTCGGTTGATATGACCAAGGACCTCTGAAGGCTTGAATTCCGGCAATGTACCGCTGCGCTTGGACTCGAACAGCAAGCGCGTGGTCATGAACTTCAGCAGCACGGTAACGAAGGCTGAAGAGGCGCCATGACCGGAAACGTCCGCCAGGTAGAAGGCTACCCGACGCTCGTCGACCCGAAAGTAGTCGACGAAATCACCCGACAGGTACAGCGACGGGATGATCTGGTGAGCAAACTGGAACTCGTCGATGGTCCAGGGGCTGACCGGCAGCATGTTCATCTGCACCTGGCGACCAGCGTTCTGGTCTTCCTGGAGCAGGTTCAGGCTGGCGGCGAGCTCGCGGTTGGCCTTTTCCAGCTTCTCGCGGTAGCGCTGGTTTTCCAGCAGCAGGCGCGCACGATCCAGGGCCCGGCGCACAGAGTGCTCGAGCACAGCCAGATCTTCGAGAGGCTTGATCAGGTAGTCCGCTGCGCCCAGGCGCAGGGCCTCGACCGCGTCGTTCATCACGCCGGCGCCCGAAACCACAATCACCGGGGTTTGTGGTGACAGCTCGGTGACCTGGCGAATGAGTTCGAGTCCGCCCATCTGCGGCATGCGCAGATCGCAGATGACCAAGTCGGGCTTGTCTTGCTCGAATACCTGAAGACCCTGCTGGCCATTGCTGGCCTGCAAGACGCTGAAACCACTGTCTTCCAAATAGGCGGCGAGGCTCGCGCGCACTACTTCGTCATCATCGATTATCAGCAGCGTGGCACTGGTTTTTGGCATGTGGGCAAACGGCGCCAGAATTAGGTTGGCGTAGCAGGCAGGGGCTTTGTCCCGGCTCTCACTACTGGATTCGCTTTCTAGCCTCTCTACTGCACTGTTTTCGAGCATTTGCCCTACACACAGGTACACCAGAAGTGCCCTTCTAAGGCGCAGACGGTACTCCCATCCGCGGGGCGTTTCAAGCTCACGCCGATGGTCGCTTGACGTCTTTCGATTTCAAATCACCGGGAGTTATAAGAACAGGCAAAACCGTAACGTAATGGAAGGTCCAAACCCATCAGTCAAACCAGCCCGGAAAGCCGAACGAAAGAAGGCGGCCCACTGGCCGCCTTCTTCGTTTTACCGGTCGAGATCAAAAATCGTCTTCGACCTGGCCGTCTTTGACTTTGAATTCGCGGTTCTGCAAGTACGCATTACGGATGAAGATGTACTTGTCGCCGCTGATCAGCTTCTCGCTCGACAGCAGACTGGCGCGGGTGTCGACGATGTTCAGGCCGAAGATCGAGTTACGCACAGGCACGTCGTGGATGTACGGGTACGGGCCGGTGTAGCCGTCGACATACTTGGACGGCGCGTCACGCAAGGTGCTTGGGCCCAGAAGCGGCAGCATCACGTACGGGCCGCTGCCTACGCCCCAATAGCCGAGGGTTTGGCCGAAGTCTTCGTCATTGCGTTGCAGGCCCATTTTGGTGCCGACGTCGATAAAGCCCAGCAGGCCGAACGTGGTGTTGAAGATCAAGCGCGCGGTGTCGACGCCAGCGGCGGCCGGTTTGGCCTGCAAGATATCGTTGGCAAGGTTGGTGACATCACCGACGTTGCGGAACATGTTGTGGATGCCGTCTTCAAGGAACTGCGGCGTCACGAACTGATAGCCCTGGGCCAAAGGCTTCAGCGCATAGGTGTCGAGCACATCGTTGAACTTGTAGATCGGGCGGTTGATGCTTTCCCAAGGGTCGTCTTCCGAGGCTGCCTGGGCAACGAACGGAACCAGCAATACGCTAGCAAACACACAAAGCTGAGCTAGATGATTGCTCCAGCGCATAGAAAAACTCCTTGGATTGTACTGGCGCGGGCGCTTGGCCCAAGCGTTAAGCGGGCTAGTATAAGACGGAAAAGCCGCTTTAGGCAGCACCGCGCAAGGCAGCCCGTGGATCATTCGTGATGATTGTGAGCGATTCACATCAGTGTCACTCAACTGTCACCGTCGCCCCCTAGCCTTGAGGCTATTTCAGGGACGCTGACATGCCGCACGCCGAAACCTTGCCCCACATTGCACCCAGCCTGACCGCCGTACTGTTCGGCCTCAGTGGTTGCCTGGTGGATTTCGGCGCCCGCACGCGCACGCAGGGCAGCCACTCTGCCGCGCACACCGAGGCCACGCCTGGTGCATTGGATAGCTTGCGCAGCTTGCAACATCAGCAGATTCCCTGCGCCTGGCTCGATGAACTCCCCCCTGCCCTCAGCCATTCCCTGGCCGCTGCATTGCCTTCATGGATCAAATCCTCGCAACACCTCGAAACAAACAATCCGTGGCCGGCACCGCACGCATGCTGGGAAGCCTTGATGACGTTGAATGTTGAACGACTGGAGGGTTGCGTGCTGGTCAGCGGCGAACCGCGATTGCTGCAAGCGGGGCTCAATGCCGGATTGTGGACGATTGGGCTGGCGTCCTGCGGCTCACTCTGCGGCCTGGCGCCCAACGAATGGCAGGCGCTGACTCAGCAGGAACGGGAATTCAAACGCGGCAAGGCAACGGTGCAACTGTTCGGTCTGGGTGTGCATTCGGTGATCGATCACCTCGGTGAACTCGACACCTGCCTGGCCGACATCAGCCTGCGCCGGCTCAAGGGCGAAAAGCCCTGATCGAGATCATGCAGGTTGCGCGCGAGTGGATTAATCTAAAGGTCAAGCCATAGACCTTTGGCGTGCTGCTGCGGTCTATGCCAGTGCCTATCGATAAAAGGAAGAACGCCATGCCTGCCCGCGAACTGCAACAACAGCTCAATACTCTGCGCGAGCAACTGGAACAGAATCCACCGCTGACCGAAGCCGAGCGCGAAGACCTGCACGCGCTGATGCAACAGATCGAACTGGAACTGGAGCTCGAAACCAAAACCCAGGACTCCAGCCTCGCCGACAATGTGAACCTGGCCGTCGAACGCTTCGAAATCGAACACCCAACCCTTGCTGGCACCTTGCGCAACATCGTGCAAGCCCTGGCCAATATGGGGATCTGATCCCGCCAGATACAAAAAAGCCCCGCTGGTGATAGCGGGGCTTTTTCATATCCGGGATTTGCAATGCAATCCCCTGTGGGAGCGAGCTTGCTCGCGATGAGGCCAACACATTCAACATTGATGTTGACTGACACTCAGTCATCGCGAGCAAGCTCGCTCCCACATTGGTTCTTTATTGGCGGACCAGCCGGTGGTTTGGCAGTTGAACGGTTTCAGTGCTGCGATACGGGTTGATGTCCAAGCCACCGCGCCGCACATACCGCGCATACACCGTCAATTTCTCCGGTTTCAACAACCGTTGCAGGTCGAGAAAAATCCGCTCCACGCACTGCTCATGAAAGTCCGAGTGCTGACGGAAGCTCACGATGTATTCCAGCAAACTCGCGTGATCCAGCGCCGCGCCACGGTATTCCACCGCCACGCTACCCCAGTCAGGCTGACTGGTGACCGGGCAGTTGGATTTGAGCAAATGACTGTGCACGCTCTCCTCCACGATGCGCGATTGATCGCAACGCAGCAGTTCCGGACGCGGATGCTCATAGTTGCTGACGCTGATATCCAGATCATCAATGCACACGCCCGGCAACGCCACAACGCCTTCAGCTTCGACGTCCTTCAGGCTGCGAATCCGCACACCGACCGGTTTACCGGCAGCGGCCGACAGGTCTTTCGCCAATGTCGCTTCAAGGCTCGCGGTGTCGGCAAACGGTGTCTGGTTCAGGGAGTTGAGGTACAGCTTGAACGACTTCGATTCGATGATATTCGGCGAATCCGCCGGGATAGTGAACTCGCCAATCGCCACCACTGGCTTGCCGGACGGCAACAGCCACGACAGCTCGAAGCAGTTCCAGAAATCCACGCCCTTGTATGGCAGGGTTTCAGCCGTCAGGCCCAGCTCGGCCCATTTCGCGGTGCGCGGGATCGGGAACAGCAAAGACGGCGTGTAGGTGGCGATGTATTCGCTGGATTTGCCCAGCGGCGAGTGTTCGGCTGCGGGATGCATGGCGGAAACCTGACTGAAGAATCAGCGGATTCTACCAGCCTTTGCTCCCGCCTTTGAGTGCTTACTGACTGACAGTCAACTTGCCGACCATGCCGGCCTGGTAATGACCGGGGATGTTGCAGGCAAATTCCAGGTTGGTGGCCTTGGTGAAGGTCCAGGTCAGCTCGGCGGTTTTGCCTGGTTCGACGAGCACACTGTTGGGGTCGTCGTGTTTCATTCCATGCCCCATACCGGCCATGGCGCCGTGGTCCATTTCCTTCATGCCTGTAGGCGTGAGCATGCCGCTCTGCTGCATCTTCATCATTTCCTGCTGATGTATGGCGTGCATTGCCGCGTCACCGAGGTTGAATTCGTGCAACAACTGCCCTTTATTCACCAACACAAAACGAACCGTCTCACCGGCTTTGATATCAATCGCCTTCGGTGTGAACGACATGTCGCCCATGACGACTTCAACGCTGCGAGTCGCCTTGGCCGCCGGGGCCGGCTGGCCGAAGTCGTAGGTATGCGCCGGGGCAGCCCACGCCGGCGAGCTCAGCGCCAGCAAACACGCGACGCGCACCAGTGATTTGCGCAAAAACATAGTCGTACTCCAACAAGATAAGGTTCAGCCTGTGGAAAACTCTAAACTGCTGCGACTGCCCGCAACCTGACAGCCAGATTACAACTTTGTCAGGTTGACCTGTATTAACGCTGCCCACGGTATAAAGCGTTCGTTCCATTTGCCTCGAGTCGCCCATGAAACTGCTGATCGTCGAAGACCAACCGAAAACTGGCCACTACTTGCGCCAAGGCCTGACCGAGGCCGGTTTCAATACTGAACTGGTGGCGGATGGCAGCACCGGCCAGCAACTGGCGCTGACCGGCGATTACGCGTTGTTGATTCTCGATGTGATGCTGCCCGGTCGCGATGGCTGGCAGATTCTGCAAGCGGTGCGCGGTGCCGGCCTCGACACGCCGGTACTGTTTCTGACAGCACGCGACGCGGTGGAGGACAGGGTCCACGGCCTCGAACTGGGTGCCGACGACTACCTGGTAAAGCCTTTCGCCTTCTCCGAACTCCTGGCCCGGGTCCGGAGCCTGTTGCGCCGTGGTAACGCCACACCTCAGGAAACCAGCCTGCAACTGGCGGACTTGTGCCTGGACCTGATCCGCCGCCGGGTCGAACGCAGCGGTCAGCGCATCGACCTGACGGCCAAGGAATTCGCCCTGCTGGAAATGCTCCTGCGCAGGCAAGGCGAAGTCCTGCCCAAGTCGTTGATCGCTTCCCAGGTCTGGGACATGAACTTCGACAGTGACACCAACGTCATCGAAGTGGCGATCCGTCGTTTGCGCCTGAAGATCGACGATGAATTCCCCAACAAGTTAATTCACACCGTGCGTGGCATGGGTTACGTCCTTGAAGAGCGCCCCGCCTGATGCGTCGACTTTCGTTAAGCAGCCGCCTGGCGCTGCTGTTTGCGGCGTGCACCGCCGTGGTGTCGCTGTTTGCCGGGGTGTTGTTCAGCCGGGCCAGTGAAGCGCATTTCGTTGAACTCGATCAACAGTTACTGGACGGCAAGTTGATTGGTCTGCGCCGGGCACTTCATGACATTCAGTCGAGTGAAAGCGAAGTCAAACTGGCCGATGAATTGAGCCGACAGGCTGATCTGTCGCTACGAATCACAGGCAGCGACGGCAAGCGCTGGTATGACAGTTCAACGCGCCTGCCCCAGCAATTACCTACCCAGGCGGGTTTGTCCACGGTGAGCAGCGAAGGTACCGACTACCGCGTCCTCAACGCTCCGTTGTACCTCGACAAACCTGACTCACCGCAGTTGACCTTGCTGCTGGACATCACTCATCACCAGCACTTTCTGCAACGCATGCAGCACCTGATCTGGCTGACAGTCGGTTTGTCGGCATTGGCCACCGCCCTGCTCGGAGCCTGGGCCGCGCGCAGTGGGTTGCGGCCGTTACGGCGCATAAGTGCGGTTGCCAGCGGCGTTTCAGCGCAATCGCTCAATGCACGTCTGCCCGAAGAAAACATGCCGCCAGAACTCGCGGAAATGGCCCACAACTTCAATGCCATGCTCGGACGCCTCGACGACTCTTTTCAGCGGCTCTCGGCCTTCTCCGCCGATATCGCCCATGAATTGCGCACGCCGTTGTCGAACCTGTTGACCCACACCCAGGTCACCCTCACCCGCCCACGCCCCATTGAGGATTACCGAGAAGCACTGCACAGCAATCTCGAAGAACTGCAATGGATGGCGCAACTGGTCAACGACATGTTGTACCTGGCCAAGGCTGACCACGGGTTATTGATGCCCAAGCGCGAACCGCTGGAGCTGGCAGAAGAAGCGGATTTATTGCTGGAGTTTTTTGCGCCGTTGGCGGAGGACGCTCAGGTCAGGTTGAGTCGTGAAGGCAGTGCGCGCATGGAAGGTGATCGCAGCATGTTGCGGCGGGCGCTCTCCAATTTGCTGGACAATGCGTTGCGGTTTACGCCGGTCGAAGGCGAGGTTCGGGTGCGGATTGTTGATCAGCCCAAGGGGTTGAGCCTGATGGTCGAGAACAGCGGCGACGGAATTGACGGGGCGTTGCTGCCGCGTTTATTTGATCGCTTCTACCGGGCTGATCCGGCGCGGCAGGAAGGCAGTAGTGAACATGCGGGATTGGGGTTGGCGATCACTCAGTCAATCATCCGCGCCCATGGCGGGCAGATTCGTTGCGAATCGGATAACGGGTGGACGCGGTTTGTGATTGAGCTGCCCAAGGGAGATTGAGGCCAGCAGGTCTGGCCTCATCGCGAGCAAGCTCGCTCCCACATTGGATCTGAGTTGACTCGGTCAAATGTGGGAACGAGCTTGCTCGTGATAGCGGTGTAACGGCTTACGAATACCGCAACGCGGTAGCCGGCTCGATCTTCGCCGCACGCCATGCCGGGTAAACGGTGGCGAGGAAGCTCAGAATGAACCCGGCGGAGCAGATCAACACCACATCCGCACCCTGCAGTTCGGACGGTAGGTTACTGACGAAGTACACGTCTGAACTGAAGATGTGCTGCCCGCTGACCCGCTCCATCCAGCCCACCAGTTCACTGACGTTCAGCGCCGCAATCACGCCAAGCACACCACCAATCAAAGTACCGACAACTCCGATCACGGTGCCCTGCACCATGAAGATCGCCATGATCTGCCGCGGCGTAGCGCCGATGGTGCGCAGGATCGCGATGTCCGCACCCTTGTCGTTCACCACCATGATCAGGGTTGCGATGATGTTGAACGCCGCCACGGCGACGATCATCAGCAACAGCAGGCCAATCATGGTTTTTTCCATCTTCATCGCACTGAACAGACTGCCCTGTGTGTGAGTCCAGTCATCAGCCTTGTAAGCGGTGCCCAGCCCGCCAGCAATATCGCTGGAAACCTTCGGCGCAGCGTACAAATCCTTTACCGCCAGGCGCACGCTCTGTACCTGATTCGGCGCCCAGTGCTGCATCTGCGCGGCATCGGCCACGTGGATCAGCGCCATCGAACCGTCCAGCTCGGCGCCAACCTTGAACACGCCGACCACGTTCAACCGCTGCATGCGCGGGGTGATGCCGCCCGGTGCAGTGCTGACTTCCGGCACGATCAGGGTGATCTTGTCGCCGACGTTCAAGCGGAAGCGACGTGCCGTGATCTCGCCGATCACCACGCCGAACTCACCCGGCTTCAAGGCATCGAGACGCCCCTGAACAATGTGCTGGGCGACGATAGACACCTTGCCTTCCAGCGCCGGATCAACGCCGCTGACCTGGATCGGCTGCATCGTCCCCTTGTAGGACAGCATGCCTTCCATCTCGGTGAACGGCACGGCAGCCGTCACTTCAGGATTCTTCATGGCCGCAGCAGCGACGGGCTGCCAATCGTCGATCGGATTGACGCCGACGATAGTCGCGTGAGGCACCATGCCGAGGATGCGCGAGCTCATTTCACGCTGGAAACCGTTCATGACCGACAGCACCACGATCATCGCCAGCACGCCCAGGGCGAGACCGATCATCGAGGTCATCGAGATGAAGGAAACGAAGCGATTGCGGCGCTTGGCGCGGGTATAGCGCGCGCCGATAAAGATCGATAACGGTCTGAACATTCGCTGGGCACCGTATAAAAATAAAAGACCCGACGTACTGTTCAGTACGCCGGGTTTCGGCCAATCAGATGGGCGTCAGGTAACCTTCCTGCAAATGCAGGACGCGATCCATCTGGCGAGCCAGGTTCATGTCGTGAGTCACCACCAGGAACGCCGTGCGCATCGAGGTGCTGAGTTCCAGCATCAAATCCTGAATGCCCTGGGCGGTGTGGGAATCGAGGTTGCCGGTCGGCTCGTCGAGCATCACCAGGCCTGGTTTGTTCACCAGGGCGCGGGCGATGGCCACACGCTGACGTTCACCACCGGACAGTTCCGACGGTTTGTGTTCCAGACGATGGCCCAGCCCTACCCGCTCCAGCAACGCCGTCGCACGCTGACGTGCTTCCGGAATCGCAGTTTTACCGATCAGCAACGGCATGCAGACGTTTTCCAGCGCGGTGAACTCAGGCAGCAAGTGGTGGAACTGGTAAACGAAACCCAGCGACCGATTGCGCAGCAAACCGCGAGCCTTTTCGTTCAGCGCCGACAGCTCTTCACCGGCCAGCCAGACACTGCCCTTGGTCGGTGTATCGAGGCCGCCCAGCAGGTTGAGCAAGGTACTTTTGCCCGAGCCCGACGTACCGACAATCGCCACGCGTTCGCCCGGATGCAGCTCGAGTTGCAGACCGGCCAGAACCTCTACCGACTCCGGGCCTTCCTCGTAGGATTTGCCCAGGTTGCGGCAGCTCAAGATTGCTTTATCACTCATGCCCAACTCACTCATAACGTAGCGCCTCCGCAGGCTGGGTGCGCGCGGCACGCCAGGCTGGATACAGGGTGGCGAGGAAACTCAGGACCAACGCGGCGGCGCAGACCATCAACACATCCTGGCTCTGCACTTGCGACGGCAGGTAATCGATGAAGTACACGTCGGCGTTCAGGAACTTGTGCCCGATCAGACCTTCGAGGGCCGAGATCGCGGCGCTGACATTCAGCGCGGCGAAGATCCCGACCACGGCGCCGATCAGCGTCCCGACCACACCAATGACTGTGCCCTGCACCATGAAGATCGCCATGATCGAACCCGGCGTGGCGCCAAGGGTGCGCAGAATCGCGATGTCGCCCTTCTTGTCGTTCACCACCATCACCAGCGTGGAAATGATATTGAACGCGGCAACAGCGACGATCAGCAGCAACAGCAAACCGATCATGGCTTTTTCCATGCGGATCGCCTGATACAGATTGCCGTGGGTGCGCGTCCAGTCGCGGGCATAGAAATGGTCTTCGCCGAGCTGCTGGGCGATGGTCCACGCGACGCGTGGCGCCTGGAACAGATCGTCGAATTTCAGGCGAATGCCTTGGACCTGATCCGGTTTCCAGCGATGCAATTTGGCCAGATCCTGCAGATTGGTGATGCCCAGGTAGCCGTCCAGTTCACCGGCGCCGACATGGAAGATGCCGACCACGGTAAAGCGTTTCATGCGCGGGAACATCCCGGCCGGGGTCACGGTGACTTCCGGTGCCACAAACGTCAGCTTGTCGCCGATCGCCGCCCCCAACTTGGCCGCGGCCTTGTCACCGATGACGATGCCGAAACTGCCCGGCGCCAGGTCATCGAGTTTGCCCTGCTGCATGAAGTTATCAATGATCGAGACCTGCCGTTCCAGCGCAGGGTCGATGGCATTGAGCAGGACTTTGGAGACCTTGCCGTTGTTGGTCAGCAAACCCTGCATCTGGGTAAACGGCGCAACGGCCGTCACCTGCGGGTTCTGCTTGACCTTGGCGGCCAGGCTTTGCCAGTCGCTGATCGGTTCACCGGACTCGATGGTCGCGTGGGGCACCATGCCCAGCACGCGGGTGCGCATCTCATGATCGAAGCCGTTCATGACCGACAACACCACGATCATCACGACCACGCCAAGGGCGAGTCCGATCATCGAGGTCAGGGAAATGAATGACACAAAATGATTGCGGCGCTTTGCACGGGTATAACGCGTGCCAATAAATACGAAGAGAGGTCTGAACATGTCGGGGCTTGTTCGGAGGGAAAAGGAACGTCCTTGTGGCGGGGGTCGATAACCAGCTTTACACTCAGACCACCGCCGCTACCATGGGTTCGCCATGTCGACATTAGATGAAGAAGATCGCCGCGAATACTACCGTATCGAGGACACGATCGCACTGGAAATTCGGCCCCTGTCCGCTCCCGAAGCCGCAGGCCAGGATGTGTTGCAGGATGCTTCCCCACTGTTCAACTTGCTCAGCGAGCTGCACCTGAGCGAATTCGAGTCACAGCACCTGTTGCGCCAGATCAGTGAGCGCGACCGGAACCTCGCCGCGTTCCTGAAATCCCAGAATAAACGCATCGATTTGCTCAGCCAGGTGATCGCAATCACCGTGCTCGGGCAGATCGGCGAGCCGCAGCCGGTGATCATTTCCGAAGGCGGGATCGACTTTCAGCATCCGACGCCCATTGCCGAGGGCGCACACCTGTCGGTCAAACTGGTGCTGATGCCGCAAGCCCTCGGCCTGTTGCTGCGAGCCCGGGTTACCCATTGCGATCGCAAAGGCGACGGCTACGACGTCGGCACCGAGTTCGAATACCCGACCGATGCCCAGCGCCAATTGCTGGCCCGCTACATTTTGCAGAAGCAGGCCCAGGAACGACGTCTGGCCCGCGAACAAAACGAATCAGGCATTTAATTTAAGGAAGAACCGTGACTCTCATCTACGGCCATCGCGGCGCCAAGGGCGAAGCACCGGAAAATACGCTGACCAGTTTTCAGCAATGCCTCAAGCACGGCGTGCGCCGCTGCGAACTGGACCTGCACCTGTCCATGGACGGCGAGTTGATGGTCATCCACGACCCGACGCTCAAGCGCACCACCGACCGTCGCGGCAAAGTCGTCGAGCACACGGCGGCCGAGTTGGTGACCTACGACGCGCGCACTGGCGGCCCGGGCTGGATCAAACCGTGCCCGATTCCAACACTGGAAGAACTGTTCGAGAAATGCGATTTCGAGCACTGGCAACTGGAAGTCAAAAGCGCATCACGCACCCGCGCCGCGACTACCGTGCTGGCGATTCGCGAAATGGCTCAGCGTTTCGACCTGCTCGACAAGGTCACGATCACCTCGAGTTCGCGGGAAGTATTGAAAGCCGCGCTGGACTTCGTGCCGGATGTGTCTCGCGGACTGGTGGCCGAGTACGCCTGGCTCGATCCGTTGAAGGTCGCGCAAAGCTATGGCTGTGAGATTCTGGCGCTGAACTGGACCCTGTGTACGCCGGAACGCCTGCAGAAGGCGCAGCGTCAGGGGCTGCATGTGTCGGTATGGACAGTCAACGAGCCCGCGCTAATGCGCAGACTCGCCGACTTCGGCGTTGACAGCCTGATTACAGACTTTCCCGGTTTGGCCAGCGCCACGCTCGAGAATTGCTGAAATCGGTCTCCCCGGCCGGCTCAGGCCACCGGCCGGAGCCACTCAAAAAAGCCGGTTGAGGCCATCGTACGCCGCTACCCGATAGGCTTCGGCCATGGTCGGGTAGTTGAACGTCGTGTTGACAAAGTACTTCAGCGTGTTCAGTTCGCCCGGCTGGTTCATGATCGCCTGACCGATGTGAACGATCTCCGACGCCTGATAACCGAAGCAGTGAACGCCCAGCACTTCCAGGGTTTCGCGGTGGAACAGAATCTTCAGCATGCCCTGAGGCTCGCCGGCGATCTGTGCACGCGCCATGCTCTTGAAGAACGCCTTGCCCACTTCGTACGGCACCTTGGCCTGAGTCAGCTCCTGCTCGTTCTTGCCGATCGAGCTGATCTCCGGAATGGTGTAGATGCCGGTTGGCACGTCGTTGACGAAGCGCCAGCTCTGGTTGTCAACGATGCTGCCAGCGGCCGAACGACCCTGGTCGTGAGCAGCACTGGCCAGGCTCGGCCAACCAATCACGTCACCGGCGCCGTAGATGTTCGGCTTGCATGTACGGTAGGCCTCGTCGACTTCGATCTGGCCACGGCTGTTGACCTTCACGCCGATGTTTTCCAGACCCAACTGATCGGTGTTGCCGGTACGGCCGTTGCACCAGAGCAAGGCGTCGGCCTTGATCTTCTTGCCGGACTTGAGGTGCAGGATCACGCCGTTGTCCACGCCTTCGACGCGGTCGTAGTCTTCGTTGTGGCGAACCGTGATGTTGTTGTTGCTGAAGTGATAGCTCAGGGCCTGGGAAATTTCCGAGTCGAGGAAGCTCAGCAACTGACCGCGGTTGTCCACCAGTTCAACCAATACACCCAGACCGCTGAAGATCGAGGCGTACTCACAACCGATCACGCCAGCGCCGTAAACGATGAGTTTGCGCGGGGTGTGGCCGAGGCTGAGGATGGTGTCGCTATCGTAGATACGCGGGTGATGGAAATCGATGTCCGCCGGACGATACGGGCGCGAGCCGGTGGCGATGATGATGTGCTTGGCCACCAGTTTTTCGACCACGCCGTTGGCGCAGACCACTTCGATGGTTTGCTCGTCGGCGAAGCTGCCGGTGCCGAAGAACACGTCGACGCGGTTACGGGCGTAGTAGCCGGTGCGCGATGCCACTTGTTTGGAGATGACTTTTTCGGCGCTTTTCAACACGTCCGGGAACGAGAACCAGCGTGGCTCACCAATGGCCCGAAACATCGGGTTGGTGTTGAACTGCATGATCTGCCGGACCGAGTGACGCAGTGCCTTGGACGGGATGGTGCCCAGGTGGGTGCAGTTGCCGCCGACCTGGCGACGGCTATCGACCATCGCCACCTTGCGCCCTGCTTTGGCGGCGTTCATTGCCGCGCCTTCTCCCGCCGGGCCGGAACCCAGCACCACCACGTCGTAGTTGTAGACAGCCATGCATACTCCTCAGAACAGGCCGCGGCGCCCTCGGCACCTGCGGCTAAATCACGCCGATCTGCGGCGTGAAGGAACAATTTGGGGCCAGTGCAGAACCCGGACACAGTCTATATAAGCGTCAACGCCGCGCACATTAACCCTTGGTCGCGTCGTAGGCTAGTTTTGCCTGCACTACAACGCCAGTCTTTGCTGCTTGAATCGCCGTGATCACTCGGTTTTTCCGCCACTCAGGCGTTCAAAAGCCTGCGTGGTTCGTGTGACGAATCCTGTATCGGCACGAATTACAAAGAATGCACCGATGTCATGCGCTTCGGCATAGTCCCAACCCCTTTCGGGACCCAGAATCAGCAACAGCGTCGATAAGCCATCGGCCATCAACGCTGAAGGATGTATCACCGTGACTGACGCCAGGGTGTGTAAGACCGGCGCCCCGGTGCGGGCATCGAAGGTGTGGGAATAACGCCGACCGTCCTGCTCGAAATAGTTGCGGTAGTCGCCGGAAGTGGAAACGCCGTAGCCGTCGACGGCAATGATGCGCTCGGCCACTTGCTGGTCATCACGGGGTTCTTCCAGGGCCACGCGCCACGGTGAGCCGTCGAGTTTCTTGCCGGCGGCCTTGAGTTCACCGGTGGCTTCGGCGAGGTAGTTGCGGATGCCCATTGCTTCGAGTTTTGCGGCAATCGTGTCGACCGCATAACCGGCGGCGATGCTGTTGAAGTCGACCTCGACTGCGGCGTCCTTGCACAGCTGATCGCCGTCAATACGCAGGTGCGCGTGACCGACGCGCTGCCTTACTTCGGCGAGCGCTTCGGCAGTCGGGACTTTTTCCTCACGGCCCTGCGGGCCAAAGCCCCAGAGATTGAGCAGCGGTTCCACGGTCAGGTCGTAGGAACCTTCGCTTTGCGAAGACAGTTGCTCGCCCACACGGATCAATTCGAGCACCGGGCCAGGCATGACCTGACAGCGGCCGGCCGGCAGTGCGTTGAAGCGTTCGATGTCCGAGTCGCTGCGATAGGTCGAGAATTGTCGATCCACCTCGGCGAGGATATTTTCTACTTCGGCCTGCACCGCTTTCGGCCCGGGCGTGGAGGAATGTCTTACGTATTGAATGGAATAACGACTGCCCATGGTCGGGCCGTCGAAGCGTTCCAGGCTGTCGCCGTTGCCACAACCGGACAAAACGCCGGCCAGCACCACAAGTCCACTCCACCGTCCAGTTAACAAATCTTCATCTCCCCTCAAAACCGCGCCCGCCATTATGGGCCTCAGAGCGCATGGGAGCGAGGTCTGCCAGTGCCCGTCAGTAAGACGCAAAACCTGTGGGAGCGAGACCGGCTTGCCGGCGATAGCGGTGTGCCAGCCAACATCAATGCTGATTGACCCCACGCCATCGCCGGCAAGCCGGTCTCGCTCCCACAGGTGCAGCGTTTCAAACAAGACTTACCAGCGTGAGTACCTACAAATGTCTTCCAATACGAGCAAAGGCAAAGCGATTTTTCGCGTTGTCAGCGGTAACTTTCTCGAGATGTTCGACTTTATGGTCTACGGCTTTTACGCCACGGCCATTGCCAAAACCTTCTTCCCTGCCGACAGCGCTTTCGCTTCCCTGATGTTATCGCTGGCCACCTTCGGTGCCGGCTTCCTGATGCGCCCATTGGGGGCGATTTTCCTCGGTGCCTATATCGACCGGCACGGTCGACGCAAAGGGCTGATCATCACCCTCGCGATGATGGCCGCCGGCACGGTCCTGATTGCCTGCGTGCCGGGTTACGCCACGCTGGGCGTTGCGGCGCCGCTGATCGTACTGTTCGGTCGCCTGCTGCAAGGCTTTTCGGCCGGCGTGGAACTGGGCGGTGTGTCGGTCTACCTCGCCGAGATTTCCACCCCGGGTCGCAAAGGTTTCTTTGTCAGTTGGCAGTCCGCCAGTCAGCAAGCGGCGGTCGTGTTCGCCGGCCTGCTCGGCGTGGGTTTGAACCACTGGCTCAGCCCGGAACAAATGGGCGACTGGGGCTGGCGCGTGCCGTTCCTGATCGGCTGCATGATCGTGCCGGTGATCTTCGTGATTCGTCGCTCGCTGGAAGAAACCCCGGAATTCCAGGCGCGTAAACACCGCCCTACCCTGCGGGACGTCGTCCGCTCGATCAGCCAGAACTTTGGCATCGTCATCGCCGGTATGGCGTTGGTGGTGATGACCACCGTGTCGTTCTACCTGATCACCGCTTACACCCCGACCTTCGGCAAAGCCGAACTGCATTTGTCGGACCTGGACGCGCTGCTGGTGACGGTGTGCATTGGTCTGTCGAACTTCTTTTGGCTACCGGTGATGGGGGCGTTTTCCGACAGGATCGGACGCAAACCCTTGCTGCTGGCGGCGACGATTCTGGCGATCCTCACTGCCTACCCGTCTCTTTCATGGCTGGTGGCAAACCCGAGCTTCAGCCACTTGCTGATCGTGGAGTTGTGGCTGTCGTTTCTGTATGGCTCGTATAACGGCGCCATGGTGGTCGCCCTGACCGAGATCATGCCGGTAGAAGTTCGTACGACTGGATTCTCTTTGGCCTACAGCCTGGCAACCGCGACCTTCGGCGGGTTTACGCCGGCGGCGTGTACGTACCTGATTCATGTGCTGGATAACAAGGCTGCACCAGGGATTTGGCTTAGCGGTGCGGCGGTGCTGGGGTTGATTGCGACGTTGGTGTTGTTCCGGGGCAACCGGCATGAACTGCGGACGGCGCAAGCGGCGGTGGTCGGCGGCGCCTGATAAATCGCCTTCGCGAGCAAGCCCGCTCCCACATGTTTCCGTGCCTGGCGACCGGCGCAGATCTAATGTGGGAGCGGGCTTGCTCGCGAAGAGGCCCGCCAGAACACTACAACTTAACGATCCGCCACCTTCAACGACCGACTCCACCCCCCACCCAATGCCTTATACAACGTCACCTGATTAATCTCCCGCGCCAGTTCCAGCTGCGCCCATTTCTGCTGCGCATCGAACAGCGAACGCTGTGCATCCATGGTGGAAAAATAGCTGTCCAGCCCGGACTCGAAGCGCAATCGGGATTGCCGATACGCCTCCTGATAATCCCCTACCAGCTTTTTCTGAAACTCAACCTGCGTGAGCATTTCCTGGCGAGCATTCAAGGCATCGGCCGCCTCGCGAAAAGCGTTCTGCACCGTGGCTTCATAGGCCGCTACTTGACCGTCGAACCGAGCATGACTGGCATCCACCTGAGCCCGCCGCGCTCCCCCATCGATCAACGGCAATGATCCCGCCAGCGCCACCGACCAGAACTCCGCCGGCCCACTGAGCAACCGGGAAAAATCTCCCGTCAGGCTGCCCAGCGCCGAGGTCAGGGAAAAGGTCGGGAAGTACGCACTGCGAGCGGCGCCGATGTCCGCATTGGCGGCACGCAATTGGGCTTCGGCGGACATGATATCGGGCCGGCGTTCAACCAATGACGAGGGTAGACCGGCTGGCACGTCCAGCGTCGCCAACTGTTCCCCCAGCGCGCCGGTTGGCAGCAACCCCTGCGGCACCGGTTGCCCCACCAGCACCCGCAGCGCATTCAGGTTCTGCGCCACTTGCATGCGATAGGTGTTGACCTGCACTGCCGCGGTATTGGTCTGCGCATCCGCTTGGTGGACGTCGATCCGCGCACTGGAGCCAAGGTTGAAACTCTTGCGTAACAACTGCCCATAGCGGTCCTGGGATTGATAGGTGGTCTGGGCGAGGTTGAGTAAATGCTGGTTGGCCTTGAGGCTCAACCAGGTATTGGCAACTTCGCCGATCAGCGCCAGCCGCGCCGTCTGATAATCCGCCTCTGACGCCTCGTAACGCGCACCGGCGGCGTTTCGCTGACTGCGGATGCGCCCGAAAAAATCCAGTTCGTAGGACGTGAAACCGCCCGTTGCCTGAAAGGTGTTCGCGATGCTGCCGGACGTATCACCACCGCCCGGTGTGCGCACCAGGGGTGGCAGTTTGCTGCGCCCGGCGTACGTGTCGATGCCGATCGTAGGAAAAAGTCCCGACCGCGCGCTGTCATAACCGGCCCTCGCCTCTTCGACACTGGCCGCGAACTGCCGCAGGCTGCGGTTATTGCTCAAGGCCAGTTCGATCAACTGGCGCAGTCGGTCATCGACCACGAAGCCACGCCAATCCTTGTCGAACGCCTGTTTGCCGCTGCAACACTCACCGGCGGTGTTGGCCGGCCATTGCTGATCGATCGGCGCGTCGGGTTTCTCGTACGTGGGCTCCAGCGAACAACCGCCGAGCAACACCAAAGACATGAAACATGAAGTGGGTAAGCAACTGTTCATCGCGCGCACCTACAAGCGTTGGCCGAGCAAAGCTCGCAAGGGAGAAAGCAGCACAGTCCACAGACCTGACCTGCCGACACTGATGTGCGGCAGTGGCTGTTTGTGCGAACGAACACTGACCGGCCGCCATCGAGGCAACGGGACGTAAGACGACGCCTTGGCCCGCGCAGGCAAACGCAGCCCCGTGCGTTTTTCACCCAGCAATGAACGGCGCAGCAAAGTGCCGAACGCCAACGCCGGTTCAGCCTTGCTGACCACGTTGATAGTCGCGTCGCTGAACAGCCGCGCAATCAACCGCCGACGCAATGCTTCATCAAGGTCGGCAAACCTCAAGCCCAACTGGTCATCGCCGTGATTGCGCATGACTTCGACGTCGAGCCACCCGAGTTTGTCGATCCATATCTGACCGCAAAGCCCCGGTTTGATCGAAGAGGCGAAGGCGCAGCTCAAGGACACGCCGCTGAGGGAAATATCCACCAGGCGACCGGGAAGGACTTTGCCGCCAAAGCGGAAACCGGTGGGCTTGTCGAAGGGAAAACGCTCTTCGCCATGTAGCCGTGGCCGGTCGACACAGGCCACCAGGGTTGCCAGGTTGTAGACCAGCGCGACAACCGTCCAGCACAGATTGAACAGCATGTTGCCGTCGAACGAGGCGGCAGTGCTGATGGCGATGTAAGCACCGATCTGCGAGAACAGCGTCAGCGCGAAAAAGAATCCGAACAGCTTCCAGTGCACCATCGTGCGCGAACGATCGAGGCCTTTGGCAGTCACTTTGAACGGCCGCCCGAACGGCCGGATCATCGCGCTGACGATGGTAGCAGTGACCGCCAGAGAGGCAACGATCTGCGTGACCTCGGTAAAAACAGGCAAGGTGCGCCGATCCGTGACCCAGGTCCCGTAACCCCAGAACGCAATCAACGCCGGCATCCCAAAGGCGAGGAAGTCGACCGGATTGGCGTAAAAACCGGCGATGCCGAAGTACCAATACAGCACCGGCGAGACCAGCATCATCAAAATGAACGGCTTGGAGAACCAGTGCATCAGGCCATGCACATAGTGCAAGCGGTCATTAAGCGTGTAGCCACTGCCACGCAGCGGACCGTCCTTGAGCAGCGCCACCTGAATGGTGCCCAGGCACCAGCGTCCGCGCTGGTTGATGTATTCGGTCAGGCCCTCGGCAGACAGACCGATCGACAGACGCTCATTCAGCCAGCGCGTGACGTAGCCTTTTTGCAGCAGTCGATACGTGGTGTAGATGTCCTCGCAGACCGAGCCTGTAGGAAAACCGCCGATCTCGGTGATCAAATCGCGCCGCACGACGAAGGACGTACCGACGCAAAACGCCGCATCCCAGCCATCCTTGGCTGGCTGGAACACATCAAAGAACACCCGCTGCTCATCCACCCAGCAGGCAGACGTGCCGAGGTTGTGCTGAATCGGATCGGGGTTGTAATAGAACTGCGGCGTCTGCACCAGACCGACTTTCGGGTCGTCGAACAACCCCAGCGTGCGCATCAGAATCGGTTGCTGCGGGGCGAAGTCGGCGTCGAGCACCAGAATGTATGGTGCATTGCTGCCGGCCGCCGATTGGCGCAAGCCGTTGTTCAGATTGCCAGCCTTGGCGTGTGAGTTGTCGGGGCGCCGCGCGTATTGCACGCCGACCTCAGCGCAGTAATCGCGCAACCAGTCGCGGCGCGTATCGTCGAGCACCCAAAGGGTGAAGTTGGGGTAGTCGATGGCCTGGGCGGCAATGATGGTTTTTTCGAGGATGTCCAAACCTTCGTTATACGTGGCAATAAACACGTCCACCGCTGGCACATTCGCGCCCTGTGCGCGAAGCCGCCGCTCGCCCGCATCAGCATCCTGGGTGTGATCCGAGCGACACAGCATCACGACGATAGAAAACAGCGTGTAACCAATCGCCAGCATCTCGAAGAACAAAAAGGCGTACGCCCAGACCGTGGCAAAGCCTGAATGACTGTCGGGCAACGTGTCGCGAATCCGCCAGGCGGCGTAGTTGACCAGCAACAACGCGGTGATTGCGCCGAAACCGGCACGCGCCGCCCATTGATCCCGATGGGTCAGACAGGTGAACAGAATCACCACCGCCAGCGTCCAGAAATTGATTTGCAGCAGTTGCAGCGAGTCCAGTGCCTGCATGTCAGTCAGCCTCTAGCGAACCGGTGAAGGGATTGACGCCGGTGGCCGCAATCGCCGCCCACGCTGTAGCGCCCAAGTGAGGCAGGTGGTAATAGAAAAAGTCATTGGTGACGGAGTCCGGGCCTATGGCCAGCCCGGTACTGATGCGCGGCGCCGGTGTTGCAAACAGCCAGCCATTGCCGGCCTCTTGGGCCAGCAACACGCTCCACAGCGGGTGCGCCTTGTCACTCAGGCCACTCAAACGCGCGACGGCTGCAGCCTGGGCGGTGCCTTCGGTCCATAAGCCGTCGGGGTCACGGTTGAAACCGTAACCTTCACCGGCGCGGTGAGCGTGGTCGATGAATGCGAAGACCCGACGCCAGTCCTTGGGTGGATCGTGCAAAGCGATCAATGGCCAGATCTGCGCATCCAGACCAGAGCGCACGCGGTCCGAGGTTTGGCCATCCGCTCCGGTACCGATCAGAAAGCGCCCTTCTTCAGCGTCCCACTGGCTGTACACAAACTGCCGGGCAATCCGCGCCTGCCGCGCAGTCCCCTGATCCGGCGCCACATTGTTGAGCGCCGACCACGCCGCCGCCAGATCGACGTTGTGCTCGGTGGATTTCCAGTTTTGCTGGATCTGTTTGGAGAAATAGCCGTAATAACCGCCGCTGAAGCCTGCCGGTGATTGCCCGTCGTAGGTGTTTTGCTGCGACCAGTGCAAGGCTTGTCGCGCAGCCTCAAGGTAAGACGCCTCGCCGCTTTGGCGAAAAGCCTCCAACAAGGCCAACGCTGCCCAGGCCTGATTGCCGGTGGCGCTGCTGACTTGATAGGCGTCCTGATTCCAGGCGTTGCGCTCGGTACTCCAGTAGCCCGGCAACTTCATAGACGGCGCACCGACCGGGCCGGCAGCGTAGGCATTGCGCAGTCGTCCATCCTGATATTCCGGATCGTGGCGCGTGGCGAAGGCCAATGCATCGGCGATCCGCCGCGCCGACTCGGCCTTGCCACAGGCAAACAGCGCAATGCTCGCCAGCGCGTTATCGTAAGTGAACGCTACGCCGCGCAACGCCAGGATAGGCGCAGGCTGGCCATCCAGCGGTGGATAACTGGCCACCAGTACCGGACCTGCCGGCAAGGACGTCACGGCCCGATCCAGCGCCGCACAGGTCATCGCCGCCAATTGCGGCCTCGCTTGCGTGGCCATTGCAGACACTCCGCTGGCAAGCAGCATCAAGCCCAGCATTCCTCGAAAAACGATAGTCATGGCCGCGAGACCTCGGCACTCGCCCACAACCCGGGATTGCAGGTCATGGCGCGCTGGGTGTCAGTCAAATCGGCGGCAAACGTACCGACGACGTACACGGAGTTCTGTTCGGCGTAAGGGAACGGCACGCTGTAGGTGTTGGCGCGAATATCCGAAGCGCTGGACAACAACTGCACCACGCTGGCTTTGAGCGGTTGATCCAGGCCGCGGATTTTCACTGTGAGGACGCTGTCGCGGTCGATCTTGCTGGCCATGCGCTCGGGGAACACCGCAATGACGTAGCTCTGCGCGCAATCAGTGGCGCGCAGCAAAGTCGATCCGGCTTGCACCAGCGTGCCCTGCGGCGCCAACAGCTCCTGGACGGTGCCCGGCGAATACGCCACGACGTCATAACCGGCCATCAACTTGACCCGATTCTGTTCGGTTTCGATCAGCTGGTTGAGGTTGTCGAGTTCCTGTTGATAGGTCGCGCGATTGCGCGCCTGATTCTCCAGGCTGAGTTTCAGCGTAGTCATTTGCGCACTGAGATCAAACATGCGCAGTTGATCGGGATCGAGGTAAACCTGTTTATTGGCGGCACTCACGTCGCCGTCATTGATCCGTAATTGCGAGCGTACCGACTCGGCCGCACCTTGCAATGAAGCCAACTGGGCTTTGGATGAGGCAACCACCGCGCCACTCACCGCCCCTTGAACGAACAACTCGAGATTGCGTTCGACGGTTTCCTGAGCATCCATCAACCGCGCACTGGCGGCACTGCTCTCGGCTTTCAGGGCCCTTTGGGTAAAGAGTTGGCGGGTATGGAATGCCGTTTGGTATTGCTGGCTGGTTTTCTCCAGCGCCTCGTAATACTGCTGATCGTGCTCAGCCTGACTGGCTGAAGAGGACAGCTGTTGCTCAAGGGTCAGGCGCCGGGTTTGCAGGGTCAGCAAGGTTTCCTGATTCGCTCGCGGGTTTTCAACAACGGCGATTTTCTGGCCCTGGACAAACGTCGCGCCGGGTTTGACCTCCAGTGCGCTCACCACACCGTCAATCGGCGTTGTCAGCAGTATCACCGGTGCATTCAAAATCGCCCGTGTGGCTGAGGCCGACACCAACGGCATCAGCAACGTCGATAACAACAGCCAAACAATAAACCCAAGAACTCCCAAACCAACCAAACGGGGTAACAGTGACAATAGCCTTGAGCGTTCTTCAGCCATGTTCAACTCTCCCGATAGACCAACCGCGTAAAAGTCAGGCAATAGCAAGCCGTGACCGCAAGACACTTTTGGCAGGGTGAGCAATGCAAAATAGTTTTCTGGACGGCAACTAAGCCGACGCTGTTTATCTGGATTTATTGTGATGTGAGCAGGAATGAGATTCCTGTCTTTTTGGAGAATTGCTGTACAGCGGAGTCATCGCAAGTGTTACGGGCCCGAGGCAGAGCGGGCGTTGTCATTGGCGACACTATGTTCAGCGCTTTGGAGTGTCAAGCATCCGAAGGAAACAATTAAATGACGTCAAATATGTATCGCGCGAAAGATTGGATCCGTTTTAATTATCCAAAGCCCGACAGCCGACAACTGTTTATTTTTATTAGGAGTTTTTATTTTTTATATTCAAATGAACTTTGTATCGAGTTTTAGATAATTCTTAATTCTCAGCCGGAAAGATTAAAACGATATAAGTGGAACACAAACAAAAACGCCCCGACCAAAGTCGGGGCGTTTTCATGTGCAGCTAACGCTTAGCGCGGGAATGCAGGCGGGTTTACACCGGCCATGTCTTCCATCACGCGAACCACCTGGCAGCTGTAACCGAATTCGTTGTCGTACCAAACGTACAGAACAACGCGGTTGTCTTGGCTGATGGTTGCTTCAGCGTCCACCACGCCTGCGTGGCGCGAGCCAACGAAGTCGGTGGACACCACTTCCTGCGAATTGACGTAATCGATTTGCTTATGCAGATCGGAGTGCAGCGCCATGTAGCGCAGGTACTCGTTCATCTCTTCACGGGTGGCGGCTTTCTCAAGGTTCAGGTTGAGAATGGCCATCGACACGTTAGGCGTCGGAACGCGGATCGCGTTACCGGTCAGTTTGCCGGCCAGTTCAGGCAGTGCCTTGGCAGCAGCGGTGGCAGCACCGGTCTCGGTGATCACCATGTTCAACGCGGCGCTACGGCCACGGCGATCGCCCTTGTGGAAGTTGTCGATCAGGTTCTGGTCGTTGGTGTACGAGTGAACCGTTTCAACGTGACCGTTGATGATGCCGAACTTGTCGTTGACGGCTTTGAGCACCGGCACGATGGCGTTGGTGGTGCAGGAAGCCGCGGAAACGATCTTGTCATCAGCGGTGATTTCACCGTGGTTGATGCCGTGAACGATGTTCTTCAGCTTGCCTTTGCCAGGCGCGGTCAGAACAACGCGATCGATACCCGGGCAAGCCAAGTGCTGGCCCAGACCGTCGGCGTCACGCCATACACCGGTGTTGTCCACCAGCAGCGCGTCTTTGATGCCGTACTGGGTGTAGTCCACTTCAGTCGGGTTTTTCGCGTAGATAACCTGGATCAGGTTGCCGTTGGCGGTGATGGTATTGTTGGCTTCGTCGATGGTGATGGTGCCATCGAACGGACCATGGACCGAGTCACGACGCAGCAGGCTGGCACGTTTGACCAGATCGTTCTCGGCGCCCTTGCGGACAACGATGGCGCGCAGACGCAGGCCGTCGCCACCACCGGTTTTCTCGATCAGGATGCGCGCCAGCAGACGGCCGATACGACCGAAGCCGTACAGAACAACGTCGGTGCCTTTGCGGGCGGAAACATTTTGCTGACCAACGACGTCAGCCAGTTCTTCACGGACGAACTGCTCGGCAGTGCGGCCATTGCCTTCAGTCTTGAACTTGACCGCAAGCTTGCCCAGGTCTACCGAAGCGGCGCCGAGCTTGAGCTCGCTCATTGCTTTGAGCAGCGGGAATGTTTCGTGGACGGACAATTCGCTGTCATCGGACTGACGATGACGAGCAAAGCGGTGAGCTTTGAGAATCGCAATGACTGAACGATTGATCAGGCTGCGGCCATAGATCGAGCTCACCACGTTGTTATTGCGGTAGAGCTGACCGATAAGCGGAATCATCGCTTCTGCGAGTGCTTCACGGTCGATCCATTCACCAAGACACTGGTCGGGCTTCTGAGTCACGGGAACCTTCCACATGTAGGGGCAGAAAAAAGGGGCTACATTATGCCGCCGAGTGCCTCCCGTAGCAATGCGCGCCTGTCGCGCGGCCAGTAACAAAATCCTCTTCAAAAAAATGACGCACGGCTCAAGCCCAATGAAACCGCGGCCTGCAGCGCAGTCATTTTTTGGGAGACAACGCTGTCTTGTCTGTAACCCTCCGTAACACTCGGTCGTTTTGCCACTACATATTCAGTCATTTTTACTAAAAAACGGGCCGATTTTGTCTTTACCACTACATTTCGCCCAACCTGCGTAATAGACACAGTCTGCAACTGACAGGCGGCACCCGGGACCGTTACAATTACCGACTTTGTCGCAACGCTTGGAGCTCAACCTTCCGTGCCCGTTCTGCGTCTACCGCTTCTCCCTGCCGCGGCAGGTAAACAGCACTGGGGCAACCTGCCCGGTGCCGCCCTGAGCCTGGCCATTGCCGAGGCCGCCAGCGCTGCCAAGCGCTTCACCCTGCTGCTGACCGCCGACAGCCAAAGTGCCGAACGGCTGGAACAGGAGCTGAGTTTCTTCGCCCCGGATTTGCCGGTGCTGCATTTCCCGGACTGGGAAACCCTGCCCTACGATCTGTTTTCGCCGCACCAGGACATTATTTCCCAGCGAATCTCCGCGCTGTATCGATTGCCGGAGCTGAGTCATGGCGTTTTGGTCGTGCCGATCACCACGGCCCTGCATCGCCTGGCGCCGACCAAATTCCTGCTCGGCAGCAGCCTGGTGCTGGACATCGGCCAGAAGCTCGATGTCGAGCAAATGCGCACCCGGCTTGAGGCCAGCGGCTATCGCTACGTCGATACCGTCTACGAGCATGGCGAATTTACCGTCCGCGGCTCGCTGATCGATCTGTTCCCGATGGGCAGCAAATTACCTTTCCGCATCGACCTGTTCGACGACGAAATCGAGACCCTTCGTACATTCGATCCGGAAAACCAGCGCTCCATCGACAAGGTTGAAACGGTTCGCCTTCTGCCAGCGAGAGAGTTTCCGCTGCAAAAGGATGCGGTCACCCGCTTCAAGGCGCGCTTCCGTGAGCGTTTCGATGTCGACTTCCGTCGCTGCCCGATCTTCCAGGACTTGAGCAGCGGGATTACACCGGCCGGTATCGAGTACTACCTGCCGCTGTTTTTCGACGAAACCTCCACGCTGTTCGATTACCTGCCGCAGGACACGCAAGTGTTTTCCCTGCCCGGCATCGAGCAGGCGGCGGAAAACTTCTGGAACGACGTGCGCAATCGCTATGAAGAGCGTCGCGTCGATCCGGCCCGTCCTTTGTTGCCGCCGGCTGAACTGTTCCTGCCAGTGGAGGATTGCTTCGCGCGCCTGAAGAACTGGCCGCGCGTAGTCGCCAGTCAACAGGACGTTGAAACCGGCGTTGGCCGCGAGCGCTTCCCCGCTCGGGAGCTGCCGAACCTGGCCATCGAAGCCAAGGCCACCCAACCGTTGGCGGCGCTTGCGGGTTTCCTCGACGAGTTCCCCGGTCGCGTGCTGTTTACCGCCGAGTCCGCGGGCCGTCGTGAAGTGTTGCTGGAATTGCTGGAACGCCTGAAGCTGCGACCGAAAACCGTCGACAGCTGGCCGGACTTTGTCGCGAGCAAGGAGCGCCTGGCGATCACCATCGCGCCACTCGACGAAGGTCTGGTGCTCGACGACCCGGCGCTGGCCCTGGTCGCTGAAAGCCCGTTGTTCGGTCAGCGCGTGATGCAGCGCCGTCGCCGCGAGAAACGCGCCGACGCCAACAACGATGCCGTGATCAAAAACCTTACCGAACTGCGCGAAGGCGCGCCGGTGGTGCATATCGATCACGGCGTCGGTCGCTATCTCGGGCTGACGATTCTGGAAATCGATAGTCAGGCCGCTGAATTCCTGACCCTCGAATACGCCGAAAACGCCAAGCTTTACGTGCCGGTGGCCAACCTGCATCTGATCGCCCGATACACCGGCAGCGACGATGCCCTGGCCCCGCTGCACCGCCTGGGCTCCGAGACCTGGCAGAAAGCCAAACGCAAAGCTGCCGAACAAGTACGCGATGTGGCCGCCGAGTTGCTCGACATCTATGCCCGCCGCGCCGCTCGCGAAGGTTATGCGTTCGCCGACCCGAAAGCCGATTACGCGACCTTCAGCGCCGGCTTCCCGTTCGAAGAAACACCGGACCAGCAAACCACCATCGACGCAGTGCGCACCGACATGCTCGCACCGAAACCGATGGACCGCCTGGTCTGCGGCGACGTCGGTTTCGGCAAGACCGAAGTGGCGATGCGCGCAGCGTTCATCGCGGTACACGGCGGTCGTCAAGTGGCGATTCTGGTGCCGACCACCCTGCTCGCCCAGCAGCATTACAACAGCTTCCGCGACCGCTTCGCCGATTGGCCGGTGAGCGTGGAAGTGATGAGCCGCTTCAAATCGACCAAGGAAGTAAACGCCGCGGTTGCGGATCTGGCCGAAGGCAAGATCGACATCGTCATCGGCACGCACAAGCTGCTGCAGGACGACGTGAAAATCAAAAACCTGGGGTTGGTGATCATCGACGAAGAGCACCGTTTCGGTGTCCGTCAGAAGGAACAGCTCAAGGCCCTGCGCAGTGAAGTCGACATACTCACCCTGACCGCCACGCCGATTCCGCGCACGCTGAACATGGCGGTGTCGGGCATGCGCGACCTGTCGATCATCGCCACGCCGCCGGCCCGTCGCCTGTCGGTACGGACTTTCGTCATGGAGCAGAACAAGAGCACGGTCAAAGAGGCCTTGCTCCGTGAGCTGTTGCGGGGCGGTCAGGTCTATTACCTGCACAACGACGTGAAGACCATCGAGAAATGCGCCGCCGACCTCGCCGAACTGGTGCCGGAAGCACGGATCGGCATCGGCCACGGGCAGATGCGCGAACGCGATCTCGAACAAGTGATGAGCGACTTCTACCACAAGCGCTTCAACGTGCTGATCGCCTCGACCATCATCGAGACCGGCATTGACGTGCCGAGCGCCAACACCATCATCATCGAGCGCGCCGACAAGTTCGGCCTGGCGCAGCTGCACCAGTTGCGCGGCCGGGTCGGTCGCAGTCACCACCAGGCTTACGCTTATTTGCTGACGCCGCCGCGTCAGCAAATCACGCCTGACGCCGAAAAACGTCTGGAAGCGATCGCCAATACCCAGGACCTCGGTGCGGGCTTCGTGCTCGCCACCAACGACCTGGAAATCCGTGGCGCCGGCGAATTGCTCGGCGACGGGCAGAGCGGGCAGATTCAGGCCGTCGGCTTCACGCTGTACATGGAAATGCTCGAGCGCGCGGTGAAGTCGATCCGCAAGGGCGAACAACCGAACCTCGATCAACCGCTCGGCGGTGGCCCGGAAGTCAATCTGCGAGTACCGGCGTTGATTCCCGAGGACTATCTGCCGGACGTACACGCCCGACTGATTCTCTACAAACGCATCGCCTCGGCCACCGACGAGGAAGGCCTCAAAGACTTGCAGGTGGAGATGATTGATCGTTTCGGCCTGCTGCCGGAGCCGACCAAGAACCTGATGCGCATTACCGCGCTGAAATTGCAGGCCGAGCTACTGGGCATCAAGAAACTCGACGGCGGCCCGCAAGGTGGCCGAATCGAGTTCGCGGCGCAAACCCCAGTTGACCCGCTGACGCTGATCAAGCTGATCCAGAGCCAGCCAAAACGTTACAAATTCGAAGGCGCCACGATGTTTAAATTCCAAGTGCCGATGGAGCGCCCGGAAGAGCGCTTTAATACTGTAGAGGCGCTGTTTGAGCACCTCATTCCGAAAACTGCTTGAAGGACGCCGCATGCGCCTGTTTCGCTTACTGACCTTGTTGACAATGTTAATAACAGCGCTGGTCACCCCTACGGCATTTGCCGATGACTTGTATCAGATTGAAATGATTCTGGTCCGCCAAAACGCCGTGCCCGCCATCGTCAGCCGCGCCGCGCCGGAAGACTGGGCTGCCGGAGCTCAGCCCATCAGCCCCGACAGCCTGCGCACACCGAGCCTCAATGGCGAAGTGGAAAAACTCACCGCCAGCAATGAATACACGGTGTTGCTGCACAAGGCCTGGCAACAGAACCTTGGCGAAGAAGCCAGCAAAGTTGCGATCAGCGAGGGCAAAGAACAGTTCGGCCAGTTCCCGATCGAGGGCACGCTGAGCATGAAACTGGGACGGTTCACCGATGTGGATGCAGACTTCTGGGTCAACCAGATCGACGCCAACGGCATGGTCACCGCCAGCGAACGCATGAAGCAGGAAAGCCACACCAAGAACGGCCAGCTGAACTTCCTCGACAACGGCCATCTCGGCCTGCTGATCAAGATCACCTCGCTGACTGCCCCTGCGCCTCGGCCAGTCCCCGATGAAATTCCGGACTGATTGAGTCCTTATGTCAGCGACCCTGAGCAAACCCCTGGCACCTTCCTGGGTCAGCCGATTCAAGGAACAGAGCCTGGAGCGTGGCCGTCGCTACGCTTTGGAGAACCGCGTCAGGATCGTCGAGGCTGGCGACGCCACGATCATTGCCGCCTGCGAGGGCTCTGGCGGTAACGTTTACCGTCAGACCATTCGCCTGCGCGAATCAGCCAAAGCCACATTGCTGATGATTGACGCCACTTGCACCTGCCCGGTCCACAGCAACTGCAAACACTGCGCAGCGGTGCTGCTGAAAGTGCAGGAAACCCTGGCCTACCCAGCCGCCGCGCAAGACGCCGAGCTACTCGAGAAACTTCAAGCCGTACTGGAAAACCGTAGCCCGAAGGCGCCGCAAGTGCTGGTGGATAACGTGCAACCGGTGCCGCGCTTGTGGCTGGCGAGCATCGAGTTCAGCGCCTTCGAACCGCGCAATGGCAAGATGCAGCGTTATATTCAGCATCGCGCGGCGTTGTCTTTCAGCTATCTGGATGAATACGTTTCCGGGCAGAAGAACGCTGACGTCCTGATTCGTCAGGAGACGCAAACGTTACGGATAAAACGCCACCCGGAAGTCGAACAGACCTACAGGGAGCAGCTGCGAATCCTCGGTTTCAAAGTTGCCACCCGGCAAAGCAAGGCCTTGCCGGAAAGCGCCGGCGAACTTTTCGAGATGGTCAACGACAGCGCCTGGCTGACCTTTACCCTCAATGAACTGCCGAAGCTGCGTACCCAGGGCTGGGAGTTGCAGATCGACGAAGACTTCGGTTTCGACCTGACTGCCGTGGACGATTGGTACGCCACCGTCGAACAAGCGCCGGAGCGCGACTGGTTCGATCTGGAACTGGGGATCATCGTCAACGGCGAGCGGCTGAGTCTATTGCCGATCCTGTTGAACCTGATGCGCTCCCACACCGAGATCCTCAACCCGGAACGCCTCGCCCGACGTCGCGACGACGAGTTGATCCTGGTGAACATCCCCAATCGCCCGAACTCCGAGTACGGCCCGTTGCAAGTCGCCCTGCCCTTCGGCCGATTGAAACCGGTGCTGGCGACCCTCGGCGAGTTCTACCTGCAAGGGCCCGGCGAAACGACGCTGCGCCTGAGCAAGGCCGATGCCACGCGACTGAATCCGCTGGAAGACCTGCCGTTGCTTTGGGAGGGCGGCGAGCAAATTCGCACCTTTGCCCAGCGGCTGCGGGACATCAAGGACTTCACTGCGACCGCACCGGAAGGTCTGAACGCGACCTTGCGCCCCTATCAGCTGGAAGGCTTGAGCTGGATGCAGTCGTTGCGGCAATTGGAAGTCGGCGGGATTCTCGCGGACGACATGGGTCTGGGCAAAACCCTACAGACCCTGGCGCACATTCTCAGTGAGAAGAACGCCGGACGCCTCGATCGGCCGTGCATGGTGGTGATGCCCACCAGCCTGATCCCCAACTGGCTGGATGAAGCCGCGCACTTCACACCGCAACTCAAAGTGTTGGCGCTGTACGGCGCCAGTCGCAAAAAGCATTTCGACACGCTGGCCGATTACGACCTGATCCTGACCACCTATGCACTGCTGCCCAAGGACGTCGAACGTCTCGCTACGCAGCCTTTGCACGTGTTGGTTCTGGACGAGGCGCAATACATCAAGAACCCCAACAGCAAGGCCGCCCACGCCGCCCGCGAGTTGAATGCCCGTCAGCGTCTATGCCTGAGCGGCACGCCGCTGGAAAACCACCTGGGTGAACTGTGGTCGCTGTTTCACTTCCTGTTGCCCGGCTGGCTTGGTGATGTGAAAAGCTTCAACCGCGATTACCGCGTGCCAATCGAAAAGCGCGCCAGCGAAGTACGGCTTCAGCACCTCAACGGCCGGATAAAACCGTTCCTGCTGCGTCGAACCAAGGAACAAGTGGCGACCGAGTTGCCGCCGAAAACCGAAATCATCCATTGGGTCGAGCTCAACGAAGCCCAGCGCGACGTGTACGAAACCATGCGCCTGGCGATGGACAAGAAAGTCCGCGACGAGATCACCCGCAAGGGCGTGGCACGCAGCCAGATCATCATTCTTGAGGCGCTGCTGAAGCTGCGTCAGGTGTGCTGCGATTTGCGTCTGGTCAACGATGCCACCCTGCCCGCTCGCGGCAGCACCTCAGGCAAGCTCGACAGCCTGATGGAAATGCTTGAGGAATTGTTCGATGAAGGTCGGCGGATTCTGTTGTTCTCGCAGTTCACTTCAATGCTGTCGTTGATTGAAGATGAGCTGAAAAAACGCGGGGTCGATTATGCGCTGCTGACCGGGCAGACCCGCGACCGGCGCGCACCGGTAAAAGACTTCCAGAGCGGCAAGCGGCAGATCTTCCTGATCAGCCTGAAGGCGGGTGGCGTCGGCCTGAACCTGACCGAAGCCGACACGGTGATTCACTACGATCCGTGGTGGAATCCGGCGACGGAAAATCAGGCGACTGACCGGGCGTATCGCATTGGTCAGGAGAAGCCGGTGTTCGTCTACAAGATGATTGCCAGGGGCACGGTGGAAGAGAAGATTCAGCATCTGCAGAAGGAAAAATCCGACTTGGCGGCTGGCGTGCTGGATGGGCGCAAGACCGGGGACTGGAAGTTGCAGAGTGATGATATTGAAGCCTTGTTTGCGCCGCTGCCGGACAAGTTGGAAAAGCGCTGAGATAGTCGGCGCCTGGTAGATCGCTTTCGCGAGCAAGTCCGCTCCCACACTTGATCTCTTTCGTACACAAGATCTGTGTTCACTGAAAATCTAATGTGGGAGCGGGCTTGCTCGCGAAAGGGTCGACTCGATTTACCGAATGATCAAGCTTTCAACACCCGCACCAACGTCGATTTCACCTTACCCATCCCGTCATGCAGCGCTTGCTCGATTTCGGCCATGGTGATCACCGCCGTCGACTTGCCCGCTGCCGGGTTTACTACCAGCGCCAGACAGGCGTAATCCAGTTCCAGCTCGCGAGCCAATGCCGCCTCCGGCATCCCGGTCATGCCGACGATGTCGCATCCGTCACGTTCCAGTTTCGCGATTTCAGCGGCGGTTTCAAGCCTCGGGCCCTGAGTGCAGGCGTACACGCCATGACTGCTATAGCCAACACCTTCGGCCGCCAGCGCCGCGATCAACTGCTGACGCAATGCCTCGCTGTAGGGGTAGCTGAAGTCAATGTGTGTGACCTGTTCGAGATCATCGGCGAAATAGGTGTGTTCGCGACCACTGGTGTAGTCGATCAGCTGATGCGGCACGCAGAAATGTCCGGTCCCCATCGCGGAATGAATCCCACCCACCGCGTTGACCGCGAGAATCGCTTCGGCGCCAGCCTGTTTCAGCGCCCAGAGGTTGGCGCGGTAGTTCACCTGATGCGGCGGAAAACGGTGAGGATGGCCGTGGCGCGCAAGAAACAGCACTTCCTTGCCGGCGTACTCGCCAATCTGCACTTCAGCCGAAGGCGCGCCGTAAGGGGTGTCCACCGCCAATGACTGACGAATACTCAGACCTTCGAGTTGAGTCAGGCCGGTGCCGCCGATAATCGCGTAAACCGTCATAACGAAAAGTCCTCAATCAATCAGTTGAGCATCTTTGAGCGCGCCGACCGCTGCGAGCCAGCGCGGGTTCTGACGGTATTCGGTGCTGGCGTACGACTGGCCGCGCATCCGCGCAATGCGCTCGGACGGCTTGACCTTCAGACGCTGGGCGGCGCTCAGGGCCAGTTCAGCGGCCGCACGATCGTTGCACACCAGGCCCATGTCGCAACCGGCAGTCAGCGCCGCTTCGATACGGCTGGCAGCATCGCCGACCACGTGGGCGCCTGCCATGGACAGGTCATCGCTGAAGATCACGCCGTCGAATTGCAACTCGCCACGCAGGATGTCCTGCAACCAGCGACGGGAGAAGCCGGCGGGTTGGGAATCGACTTGCGGATAGATAACGTGGGCCGGCATGACCGCAGCCAATTGCTGGCTCAGTCGGGCGAACGGCACCAGGTCATTAGCGCGAATTTCGTCGAGGCTGCGCTCATCAACAGGAATCGCAACGTGGGAATCGGCCTCGGCCCAGCCGTGACCGGGAAAGTGCTTGCCGGTGGCGGCCATGCCGGCGCTGTTCATGCCACGAATGAAGGCTCCCGCCAGCAACGCTGCACGCTCGGGATCACCTTCAAATGAACGGGTGCCGACCACGGCGCTGCGCTGGAAGTCGAGGTCCAGCACCGGAGCGAAGCTCAGATCGAGGCCGACGGCCAGCACTTCAGTCGCCATGATCCAGCCGCACTGCTCGGCGAGGTACTCGGCATTCGGATTGTCAGCGATGGCGCGCATGGCTGGCAGTCGCACGAAGCCCTGACGCAAACGCTGAACCCGGCCGCCCTCCTGGTCGACTGCCAGCAGCAGGTCAGGGCGAATGGCGCGGATGGCGGCGCACAACTCGCGCACCTGGCGCGGGTGTTCGATATTGCGGGCGAAAATAATCAGGCCGCCCACTTCGGGTTGGCGCAACAATTGGCGATCTTCAGCCGTCAGCCAGGTACCGGCGACGTCCACCATCAACGAGCCTTGCAGGCCAGCAGTCATAGAGATTCCTTGATAACGATAAACCCGGCACGCACGAAATCGCCGCCATGGGCTGTGCCCGGCAGGTCGGCGATATCAATGGGGAGCAGGTTCAGAACGAGAGTCGGCATGGGCGGCTAGCTTAGCGGATGTCAGCTGCCGCGCCCACCCGTGTGCGGTTAAACCTTGGCGGCAAGCGGGGTTGATTTGCTGCGCGGACGCAACTGCGCAGTGGCCATGGCCGCGTCGGTCACACCGGTTTCGGCGCGCATGCCCGCTGCCAGGAACGGCACCATCAGACGCATTACTTGCTCAATGGACGTGTTGACGCCGAAGTCGGTCTCGGCAATTGCACGCAGGGCCTTGATACCGGACATGCTGAACGCGGCGGCGCCGAGCATGAAGTGCACACGCCAGAACAGCTCAATCGGCGGAATACGCGGCGCAGCTTCGTTGACCAACATCATGTAGCGGCGGAACACCTTGCCGTACATGTCTTCCAGATAACGCCGCAAGTGCCCTTGGCTCTGACTGAAAGCCAGACCCAGCAAACGCATGAAAATCGACAGATCGTTGCCACTGCGTGGTTGCACCACCAGGGCTTGCTCGACGAGGATTTCCAGCAGCTCTTCAAGCGTCGGCCTGTTCTCCGGCTTGGCCTGACGCCGCTCCAGCTCTTTATCAAGGCTTAAGCAGAACGGCCCGAGAAAGCGCGAGAAAACTGCCTGGATCAGCGCCTTCTTCGAACCGAAGTGATAGTTCACCGCCGCCAGATTGACACCGGCCTTGCTGGTGATCAGACGCAACGAGGTTTCAGCGAAACCTTTTTCCGCGAACAATTGCTCGGCAGCATCAAGAATGCGTTCAACGGTTTCCGACTGGGCCATGGCTACTCCGCCTGACAAACACTTGTTTGAAACATACGTTTCAGCCTGTGTCTTGTCAAGCCTAGCCGTTCGTTTTGGGAATGGTCGGTCAGCTATTTAACCATACAACTCTCAAGCGTGAATCAGCAGGCTGATCGACCGTCTGGCGGTCGGCAAAAAAAGGGGCATTGCCAAGACCGTTTTACTGTATATAATCCCAGTCACTGTATAAAAAGACAGAGCGATCAATATGCTAAAGCTGACGCCACGCCAAGCAGAGATTCTGGCCTTCATCAAACGTTGCCTCGAAGACAACGGCTACCCGCCAACCCGTGCGGAAATCGCTCAGGAACTGGGTTTCAAGTCACCCAATGCGGCGGAAGAACACCTTAAGGCGCTGGCCCGCAAGGGTGCGATCGAGATGACGCCCGGTGCTTCCCGTGGTATTCGCATCCCCGGCTTCGAAGCCAAGGCCGACGAGTCCACCCTGCCGATCATTGGCCGAGTGGCTGCCGGCGCTCCGATCCTCGCCCAGCAGCACATCGAAGAGTCTTGCAACATCAACCCGTCGTTCTTCCATCCTCGCGCCGACTATCTACTTCGGGTTCATGGCATGAGCATGAAGGACGTGGGCATTTTCGACGGTGACCTGCTGGCAGTGCACACCACCCGCGAAGCCCGCAACGGCCAGATCGTAGTCGCTCGGATCGGCGACGAAGTGACCGTCAAGCGTTTCAAGCGCGATGGTAGCAAGGTCTGGTTGATTGCCGAAAACCCTGAATTCGCCCCTATCGAAGTGAACCTGAAAGATCAGGAACTGGTGATCGAAGGCTTAAGTGTCGGCGTCATTCGCCGCTAAAGGAGGCTTTATGCAGTTCCCACACACACCACAGCAAGCCCAACTGCCGTTGTTCGAGGCTTTCATGGTGCAGCCATTGGCGCCGATCCTGAAAGATGTGGTCGAGTCACCCTGGAGCGCCGAGCCCGAAGTCTTTAGTGAGCTGTCGCTGCGTGGTGCAGCCGGGAACTGCCTGAACCTTCTTGCGCCGATTCTCAGGGAGCTGAGTCAGGACCAGGACGCGCGCTGGCTGACGCTGATCGCTCCGCCTGCCAGCCTGACCCAAGCCTGGTTGCGGGACGCCGGACTTAACCGCGAACGCATCCTGCTGCTGCAACCGCGCGGCACTCAGAGCGCTCAGCAGTTGACCTGCGAGGCCTTGCGCCTGGGCCGCAGCCACACGGTGGTCAGTTGGCTCAACCCTCTGAGCACAAATTCACGGCAACAGTTGATCAGCGCAGCCCGTACCGGGGATGCGCAGAGCCTGAATATTCGATTGGGTTAACGTGTAAACAATGCGCGCCATGAATAGCGCGAGGCTTCTCAAAGGATAGAGAAGCCGATCTGTATCGGTATCAGCAAAATGCGACGAGCGGGATCAATGGAGAACTCGCGAACTCTCATCCGTATTGAATTCGCCTTCAACCAAGCGACCCGCCATCTGAACGCCGACGCTCAACATCGCCTTGGCGACTTCCACGTGCTGGCCTTGCAGGAAAGCCTTGGCATCCTCGGAGAAATCCAAAGTAACCAGAGAACCTTCGTCCTCGGCCCTGCGCAGCTCAATTCGGCCGTCTGGTAACTCTACAATTTCTAGAAAGGACGTTGGCATAAAGGTCTGTTCTCCACGAAAGGCGAGGATTATATAGGCATCGGCCAGGCTTCGCTCGGTAACTTGACCAGATGTCATTGCGAAGACATATCTGCTAGCACTCATCCCTGAGCGGACAACCCATCGGGTCATCCTTCCCTCAACACTCGTTCAAACCTTCGCGAAACCGAATCGCCAACCCTTTCAGGTTCTGACGCCAGCTCTCCAGCTCTTCCCGGCCCAGCTCTTGTGGAGCCTCTTCTTCATCCAGGTTAACGGCCAGGATCAGCGGCTGCGTCACGTCACCCTTAGGCTTGTGCGGCGCCCGTGGCGGCTGAAACAGTGCAGCATGGGCTGCCAGCAGTTTGGCCAGCCAGGTTTCCGGATTATTGGCCAACTCGACCATCTCGGCCATTTCCGGAATCGCGATGGCTTCAAGCACTTCGCGAGTCAGCAGCAACTCGGCCCGGGGCGCATTGGCCTGAGGCAAGCGATAGAAACCGGCGATTTCATGGCACAGTCCCAGCAACGCGCCGTACAGGTGAAACAAGGCCGACTCGCGTCCGGCCTGGATCAACGCCAGGGAGTTCATCGCCCGCCCCTCTTCGGCTCTGGCGAGCGCTTCCAGCGACAGGCCGGCGAAGTAAATCTTCTGGTTGGTACGGGTATAGAGTTCGTGGGCCATGACGGCAGCCTCCACAACGAAATAATTGCTTCACGCAGGTCAGACAGTGTCGGGGATCACCCGAGTTCACCGCAAGCACAAAACAAAAAGGCCGCATGAAAACCGGAGGGTTGTCATGCGGCCTTTTCAGTACAGCACCTGTTAAGCCTTAGCGGTCTTCGCCGGGCGCTTGTCTTCAACCGTCCACTTGCCGCCGTCGTAGTACGCCTTCCAGCCAGTCGGCTTACCGTCGACTTCAGTCTGTACGTACTGCTCTTTGGTTTTACGGCTGTAACGGATCACAGCAGGCAGGCCGTCCGGATCTTTCTTCGGTGCTTCGCAGAGGAAGTGGTACTTCGGATCGATCTCATCCTTGTGCGGCACAATTTCCATGACCAGCGGAGCACGCGTCTCGCGGTTTTTCGGGAATTGACTGGCCGCCAGGAACAGGCCGGAAGCACCGTCGCGCAGGATGTAGGTGTCGTTGACCTTTTCGCATTTCAGTTCAGGCATCTTCACCGGATCCATCTTCGGCGGTGCTGCATCACCGCTTTTCAACAGTTTTCGGGTGTTCTTGCACGTCGCATTGGTGCAGCCGAAGAACTTGCCGAAACGGCCGGTCTTCAGCTGCATCTCGCTGCCGCACTTGTCGCATTCCAGGCTCGGACCTTCGTAGCCTTTGATGCGGTAGCTGCCTTCTTCGATTTCGTAGCCGTCGCAATCCGGGTTATTACCGCAGATGTGCAACTTGCGCTTCTCGTCGAGCAGGTATGCGTCCATCGCCGTGCTGCAAATCGGGCAGCGATGCTTGCCACGCAGCACCAGCGATTCCGATTCACCCTCGTCGTCCGCCGCGATTTCGTCGCCCGGCACCAGGTTAACCGTGGCCTTGCAGCGCTCTTTCGGCGGCAGGCTGTAGCCCGAGCAACCAAGGAACACTCCAGTCGATGCGGTACGAATCTGCATCGGACGACCGCACAACACGCACGGAATGTCAGTCATCACCGGTTGGTTGGCGCGCATGCCGCCTTCGGCGCTTTCGGCTACTTCGAGTTTCTTCTTGAAGTCGCCGTAGAACTCGTCGAGTACGTTCTTCCAGTCGCGCTCGCCTTGGGCCACGTCATCGAGGTTCTCTTCCATGCCGGCGGTGAAGCCGTAGTCCATGAGATTGGAGAAGCTCTCGGCCAGACGTTCGGTAACGATGTCGCCCATCTTTTCTGAATAGAAACGACGGTTGTGCAGCGCTACGTAGCCACGATCCTGGATGGTCGAAATGATCGCCGCGTAGGTCGAAGGACGACCGATGCCGCGTTTTTCCATTTCTTTAACCAGGCTCGCTTCCGAGTAACGCGCCGGCGGCTTGGTGAAGTGCTGGGTCGGATCAAGCTTGATCAGCTTCATCGCATCGCCCTGAGCCATGTCCGGCAGCACGTCGTCATCGCCAGGCTTGGCAATTTGCGGCATGACGCGGGTATAACCGTCGAACTTCAGGATGCGGCCCTTGGCACGCAAATCGAAGTCACCGGCACCGACGGTGACAGTGGTCGACAGGTATTGGGCCGGCAGCATCTGGCAAGCGAGGAACTGGCGCCAGATCAGCTCGTAGAGCCGCTCAGCATCACGCTCCATGCCCGACAGCTTGCTTGGCTCGGTATTGGCATCAGACGGACGAATCGCTTCGTGAGCCTCTTGTGCGCCTTCCTTGCTGCTGTAGACGTTCGGGTTTTCCGGCAAGTACTTCTTGCCGAACTCGCCTTCAATATAAGTACGCGCCATCGTCACGGCATCGACCGAGAGGTTGGTGGAGTCGGTACGCATGTAAGTGATGTAGCCGGCTTCGTACAGACGCTGGGCCATCATCATGGTTTTCTTCACGCCGAAGCCCAGGCGATTACTAGCAGCCTGTTGCAGAGTGGACGTGATGAAAGGTGCCGACGGCTTGCTGCTGGTCGGTTTGTCTTCGCGTTTGACGATGCTGTAGCTGGAAGCCTTGAGCTTCTCCAGCGCGGCCATGGCCTGAGCTTCGTTGAGCGGCTTGAAGGCTTCGCCTTTCTCGCGAGCCACGTCAAAGCGCACAGTTGCGCCTTTGGCGGTGCCGAGGTCGGCGTGAACTTCCCAGTACTCTTCCGGGTTGAACGCGCGGATTTCACGCTCACGCTCAACGACTAGCTTCACGGCAACCGATTGCACGCGACCGGCGGACAGGCCACGGGCGACCTTGGCCCACAGCAGTGGCGAAACCATGTAACCCACCACGCGGTCGAGGAAACGACGCGCCTGCTGGGCGTTTACACGGTCGATGTCCAGCTCGCCCGGCTTGGAGAAGGCTTCCTGAATCGCCTTCTTGGTGATTTCGTTGAACACCACACGCTTGTAGCGGCTGTCATCACCGCCGATGGCTTCGCGCAGGTGCCAGGCAATGGCTTCCCCCTCGCGATCCAAGTCGGTTGCGAGATAGATGGTGTCAGCATCCTTGGCGAGCCGGCGCAGCTCTTCGATGACCTTTTCTTTGCCCGGGAGGATCTCGTACTTGGCTTTCCAGCCATGATCGGGATCGACACCCATGCGCGAGACCAGCTGCTTGCGCGCTTTTTCTTTCGGCGTGAGCACCGGACCTTCACCCGCAGCGGCCTTGCCGCGCTTGGCGGCTGGCTCTTTGCTGGCGCTAGCCGAACCGCTGGTGGGCAGGTCTCGGATATGGCCGATACTCGACTTCACCACGTATTGGTTACCCAGATACTTGTTGATGGTCTTGGCCTTAGCCGGGGATTCCACAATGACCAGCGATTTGCCCATGGATCAGAAAATTCCTGAATTCTAGAAGTGAAAGGCGGTTGGCGCCTGACGCGGCACCGCTATATATAGTGGCTACAAGGTGAGGTCAAGCGCAGGCTCTTGCGCGCACTCAGCTTATGGCTTGGAAAAAAGGCTCGGTTCGGCTTGCACCAAAGCAAAGCGTGGCACCTGTTCACCGTCAACCTCGACCGACTCCAGGAACATGCTCAAGGGACGCACCCAAAAGCCGTAATCGCCATACAGGGCTTGGTAAAAGACCACTTCTTCTTCGGTTTCCGAATGCCGCGCAATACTGAATACACGGTACTGCGGACCTTTGTAATGTTGGTAGAGCCCAGGTTGTATCGGCATGGTTTGGCCCTCGCTCAAATCTTTTCAAAATAAAAACAAAAATAAATTCAGAAAAACAAAAACCGGGGCACTTGGCCCCGGCTTCCGTCAACGGAACGCTTAAACGCGTTCGAAGACGGTGGAGATGCCTTGGCCGAGACCAATGCACATGGTGGCTACCCCGAAGGTGCCGCCATTTTGCTTCATCACGTTCAGCAGAGTGCCGGAGATACGCGCACCGGAGCAACCAAATGGGTGACCCAGGGCGATGGCGCCGCCGTGCAGGTTAACCTTCTCGTTCATCTTGTCGAGCACTTTCAAATCTTTCAGCACTGGCAGGGCCTGTGCGGCGAAAGCTTCGTTGAGCTCGAAGAAGTCGATATCGTTAATGCCAAGACCCGCGCGTTTCAGTGCTTTTTGTGTAGCCGGTACTGGACCATAGCCCATGATTGCCGGGTCCACACCTGCCACCGCCATCGAACGAATCACCGCCATAGGCTGGATGCCCAAGTCCTGCGCACGCTGCGCCGACATCACGATCATGCACGAAGCACCATCGGTGATTTGCGACGAAGTACCGGCTGTCACGGTGCCGCCCTTAGGGTTGAACGCTGGCTTCAGAGCCGCCAGGCTTTCCAGGGTAGTTTCCGGACGAATGGTTTCGTCGTAGTCGAACAGTTTCAGGAAACCGTTCTCGTCGTAGCCCTGCATCGGGATGATTTCGTCTTTGAACTTGCCTTCCAGCGTCGCTTTATGAGCAAGCTGGTGGGAGCGCACGCCGAAAGCGTCCTGTTGTTCGCGAGTAATGCCGTGCATTTTACCCAGCATTTCAGCGGTCAAACCCATCATGCCCGAGGCTTTCGCCGCGTACAGGGACATGTGCGGGTTCGGATCGACACCGTGCATCATGCTGACGTGACCCATATGCTCGACGCCGCCAACCACGAACACGTCACCGTTGCCGGTCATGATCGCTTGCGCAGCAGTGTGCAGAGCGCTCATCGACGAACCACACAGACGGCTGACGGTCTGGCCGGCAGCAGTATGCGGGATCTGGGTCATCAGGGACGCCATGCGGGCGATGTTCCAGCCCTGTTCCAGGGTCTGGTTTACACAGCCCCAGATCACGTCTTCGACTTCGTTCGGGTCGACCTTGACGTTGCGCTCCAGCAATTTGCTGATCAGGTGCGCCGACATGTCTTCGGCGCGGGTGTTGCGGTGCATGCCGCCCTTGGAGCGGCCCATCGGAGTACGACCGAAGTCGACAATCACGACGTCTCTAGGATTCAAGCTCATATATTCACTCTCACTCTAGTTGGGGGCGCTTAACCGAAGAACCGCTGGCCGGTTTTGGCCATTTCACGCAGTTTTGCGGTCGGGTGGTACAGCGCGCCCAAATCAGCGTACTGGTCAGCCAGGGCAACGAACTCTGCAACACCGATCGAATCGATGTAGCGCAGCGCACCGCCACGGAATGGAGGGAAACCAATACCGTAGACCAGACCCATGTCGGCTTCGGCAGCGGTTTCGACAATGCCGTCTTCCAGGCAACGCACGGTTTCCAGGCACAGCGGGATCATCATCCAGTTGATGATGTCTTCGTCGGTGACTTCACGCTGTTCGAAGACGATCGGCTTGAGCACTTCCAGTACCGACGGATCGGCGACTTTCTTCTGCTTGCCGCGCTTGTCGGTCTCGTAGGCGTAGAAGCCCTTGCCGTTCTTCTGGCCCAGGCGCTTGGCTTCGTACAGCACGTCGATGGCCGAACGACGGTCGTCTTTCATGCGGTCCGGGAAGCCTTCAGCCATCACGTCACGACCGTGGTGACCGGTGTCGATGCCGACTACGTCCATCAGGTACGCCGGGCCCATTGGCCAGCCGAATTTTTCCATGATCTTGTCGATACGGACAAAGTCCACACCGGCGCTGACCAGTTTGGCGAAACCGCCGAAGTACGGGAACAACACGCGGTTGACCAGGAAGCCCGGGCAGTCGTTGACGACGATCGGGTTCTTGCCCATTTTCTTGGCGTAGGCAACAGTGGTGGCAACTGCCACCTCGCTGGACTTCTCGCCACGGATCACTTCTACCAGCGGCATCATGTGCACCGGGTTGAAGAAGTGCATGCCGACGAAGTTTTCCGGACGCTTGAGGGCTTTGGCCAGCAAGGTGATGGAAATGGTCGAGGTGTTGGACGCGAGGATGGTGTCCTCTTTGACCTTATCTTCGACTTCGGCCAGAACGGCTTGCTTGACCTTGGGGTTCTCGACAACGGCTTCGACGACCAGGTCGACGTGACCGAAATCACCGTAGGACAGGGTCGGACGAATGCCATTGAGCACTTCGGCCATTTTCGCCGGGGTCATGCGACCTTTATCAACGCGGCCCACCAGCAACTTGGCAGCTTCAGCCAGACCTTGCTCGATGCCGTGCTCGTTGATGTCTTTCATCAGGATCGGCGTACCTTTGGAGGCCGACTGATAAGCGATACCGCCACCCATGATGCCGGCACCCAATACGGCAGCCTGCTTCACGTCTTTGGCGATTTCGTCGTAGGCCTTGGCCTTTTTCTTCAGTTCCTGATCGTTCAGGAACAGACCGATCAAGCTCTGCGCGGCAGAGGTCTTGGCCAGTTTGACGAAACCGTTGGCTTCGACTTCCAGCGCCTTGTCGCGACCGAAGTTCGCGGCTTTCTGGATAGTTTTGATCGCTTCGACCGGTGCCGGGTAGTTCGGGCCCGCTTGACCGGCCACGAAACCCTTGGCGGTTTCGAACGACATCATTTGTTCGATGGCGTTGAGCTTGAGCTTTTCGAGCTTCGGCTGACGCTTGGCCTTGTAGTCGAACTCGCCGGAGATGGCGCGTTTGATCAGCTCCAGGGCCGCTTCCTGCAGCTTCTCGGGAGCAACCACTGCGTCGACTGCGCCAACTTTCAGCGCGTCGTCAGGACGGTTTTCCTTGCCGGCGGCAATCCATTCGATGGCGTTGTCGGCACCGATGATGCGCGGCAGGCGCACGGTACCGCCGAAGCCCGGGTAGATGCCCAGCTTGACTTCCGGCAGACCGATCTTGGCCTTGGTGGACATGACGCGGTAGTCCGCCGCCAGGCACATTTCCAGACCGCCACCCAGGGCGATGCCGTTGATCGCGGCAACAGTCGGGACGTTGAGGTCTTCGAAATCGCTGAAAATCTTGTTGGCTTCCAGGTTGCCAGCAACAAGCTCTGCATCAGGCAGCTTGAAGTTTTCGACAAATTCGGTGATGTCGGCGCCGACGATGAACACGTCCTTGCCACTGCTGACGATCACACCCTTGATCGAAGCATCTGCCTTGATGGTGTCTACGGCCTGACGCAGTTCGTTCAGGGTTAGACGGTTGAACTTGTTGACGGACTCACCCTTGAGGTCGAATTTCAATTCGACGATGCCACTTTCAAGAGCCTTAACCGTGATGGCTTTACCTTCGTAAATCATCAACTGATCTCCACGATATGGAAGCTGAACAGTACACGTCGGACGCAGGCGAATGGCTCGGCAAGGACGTTTAACGTCAATGCTACGCCCATCCACCCGGCACACCCGCCAACGCGATAGTCGGGATTCTGTAGGAGCGGTTTGTAATACAAACGCTCAATTCATACGCCCGTTTGATTTGGGTACGTCACCTTCACGGAATTTCCGACAATTGTCAATCGCCCAAAATACGGGTTGAAACGCGACTTTCCGGTCATTTCCGTAATACGAAGCCCTGCAACACGCGGCTGCATGTGAGGCCATTCATAGGATCAATAATTAGAAAAGTCGCCCTAAATCGCTGCAGCCTATGTTTAACAAGCTACGCTGGCGGGACCTTGAGGAAAAAACATGAACGCTTTTGGCGAATGCCCAGCGTAAGATCAGCGCCACACAGAATTACCGGCCTGCCTGGCCAACTCCAGCCCGATGATGATGTCGGGCTTTTTATTGCCTGTCTGCCGGACGTTTCGCGCCATTGCGGCGCGAAATTTCCGCAATTTATGCCAGCGCTTTCAGCACCGCATCAATATCCTGCAAAACCGTCGCTTCGCCCTTCTCGCCCCAATACAACGTGATCATCTGCTTGTCTGCTTCGACCTTGTAAACGTTGTCTGGCAACTTTTCGAAATGAATCAGCAACGCCGGTTCCTCGCAGTCCTCCTGCCACTGATTGACCCACACACCCGGCGCTTTTTGCCAGTAGCTCCAGCACGCCGGCCGATTGCCACGCCGCGGTCGATGGTACTGGGCGCAAGGGCTCGGTGGCTCCTGGCTCAGCCAGTGCGGCCAGTCCTGAGGCGCCAGTTGCATCGCCAATCCGATGCGTCGCGCCTCCATGCGCAGGGCCATGCGGCCGCTCTGGTGGCGCGACGGCCGCAACCATGCCAGCGGACTTAGTACCACCAACATGATTGACACCACTATCCAGACCGTCATATCTCTACTCCCGATTCTTGATGAGCGCATTGAGTCACTTTGAAAACAATGCGCTTGAAACCAGCCATACTTACCAATATTGCAATCCTCAGGAGGAGCACCTCATGCCCTACAACCACATTCTGGTCGCTGTAGATCTAACCGAAGAGTGCGATCCTGTAATCCACCGCGCTCGCGAACTGTCGGTGAGCAACGGGGCGAAATTGTCCCTGGTGCACATTGTCGAGCCAATGGCGATGGCCTTTGGCGGCGACGTGCCCATGGACCTGTCACAACTGCAACAACAGCAGTTCGATCAGGCCAAGGAACGCCTGGACCGACTGATCGTGAAGTATCCGGAACTCTCCAAAGAATACAGCCACCTGACCTACGGCCAGCCACGCCAGGAGATTCACCACCTGGCCAAGGAACAAACCTGCGACCTGATCGTGGTGGGCAGCCATGGCCGACACGGCCTGGCATTGCTGCTGGGTTCGACCGCCAATGACGTGCTGCACGGTGCGCCCTGTGATGTGCTCGCGGTGCGCCTGATCAAAAGCTAAACCACAGCGCCTACAAAAAGCCCGGCGCTCATCACTGAACGCCGGGCTTTTTTATAGCAGGATCAATCAGGCATCCAGCTCGGCCCAGCGCTCGACCATCACGTCGTGCTCAGCCTGCAACTGCTCCAACTGAGCGATCACTGCAGCGGTCTCGGCAGCAGGACGCTGATAGAAACCGGCATCGGCCATTTGCGCCTCAACGGTAGCGATCTGCTGCTCCATGGCTTCGATCTGACCCGGCAACATTTCCAGCTCACGCTGCAACTTGTAGCTGAGCTTCTTCTTCGCCACCGGCGCTTCGACGACAGCAGCGACTGGCGCAGCTTCGGCCGTCACGACAGCGGAGGTCAGGTCGGCCTTGCCGGACTTGCTCTCGGTCACGCCCAGCAGGCGCGGCGAGCCGCCCTGACGCAGCCAGTCCTGATAACCACCGACGTATTCGCGAACCTTGCCTTCACCTTCGAAGACCAGGGTGCTGGTGACCACGTTGTCGAGGAATGCCCGGTCGTGGCTGACCATCAGCACGGTGCCGTTGAAGGTCAGCAAGACCTCTTCCAGCAGCTCGAGGGTTTCGACGTCGAGGTCGTTGGTCGGTTCGTCGAGGACCAGCAGGTTCGCTGGTTTGCTGAACAGTTTCGCCAGCAACAGACGTGCACGCTCACCACCGGACAGCGCCTTCACCGGCGTGCGGGCACGCTGCGGGCTGAACAGGAAATCGCCGAGGTAGCTCAGCACGTGACGGCTCTGACCATCGATATCGATGAAGTCGCGACCTTCTGCGACGTTGTCGATTACGGTCTTTTCCAGGTCCAACTGATGGCGCAACTGGTCGAAGTAGGCCACGTCGATGCGCGTCCCCTCTTCCACCGTGCCGCTGGTTGGCTGCAGACCGCTGAGCATCAGCTTCAGCAGTGTGGTCTTGCCGGTACCGTTGGCGCCCAGCAGACCGATACGGTCGCCGCGCGTCAGGACCATCGAGAAATCCTTGATCAGGAACGGGCCGCCCGGGTGAGCGAAGCTCACGTTGTCGAGGACCATCACCTGCTTGCCGGACTTGTCAGCAGTATCCAGCTGAATGTTGGCTTTGCCTGTGCGCTCACGACGCTCGCTACGCTCTTTGCGCAGGGCTTTCAGGGCACGGACGCGGCCTTCGTTACGGGTGCGACGAGCCTTGATGCCCTGGCGGATCCAGACTTCTTCCTGGGCCAGTTTTTTGTCGAACAGCGCGTTGGCGGTGTCTTCAGCGGCCAGCGAGGCTTCTTTGTGAACGAGGAAGCTGGCGTAGTCGCCGTTCCAGTCGATCAGGCCACCGCGATCCAGTTCGAGAATGCGGGTCGCGAGGTTCTGCAGGAATGAACGGTCGTGCGTGATGAACAGCACGGCGCCCTGGAAATCCTTCAGCGCTTCTTCGAGCCAGGCAATGGCACCGATGTCCAGGTGGTTGGTCGGTTCGTCGAGCAGCAGCAGATCGGGTTCGGAAACCAGAGCCTGAGCCAACAGGACGCGACGACGCCAGCCGCCGGACAATTCGGCGAGGGTCTTGTCGGCCGGCAACTGCAGACGGCTCAACGTGCTGTCGACCAATTGCTGCAAACGCCAGCCGTCACGGGCTTCGAGGTCGTGCTGGACGTGCATCAGTTTGTCCAGGTCGGCGTCGGTGACGATGTTCTGGCTGAGGTGGTGATACTGCGCGAGCAGCTCGCCGACACCGTCCAGGCCTTCGGCCACCACGTCGAACACGGTCCGCTCGTCGGCTACCGGCAATTCTTGCGGCAATTCGCCAATCTTGAGGCCAGGTGCGCGCCAAACGGAGCCTTCATCAGGCTTCTGGTCGCCCTTGACGAGCTTCATCATGCTGGACTTGCCAGTGCCATTGCGGCCGATGATGCACACCCGCTCACCACGGGCGATCTGCCAGGACACCTTGTCCAACAACGGCATAGCGCCGAAAGCAAGGGACACATCGCTGAATTTGAGCAGGGTCATGAGCTTCTCCAAAAACCGGGCGCGCATTCTACCTGACTTGAGGCTTCAGAAGGCCGGCAATTTCACCTTCGCGACACTCTGCATGACAAATGTTGCGAACTGATGCTGACAGGCCGGCAAAGCTTTCGCCCGCTGCTGGCAAAAGGCTAAGCTACAGATAATTCAGCGCGGGCATTGCCCGCGCTTGTCATGATTTCTCTGCCCGGACGTCTCATGCGCAGTCGCCTTTTCAGTCTTTTATCCTGTTTTCTTCTTTCTGCCACTGCCGTTCAAACCGCCCAGGCGGTGGACCTGTCCACCCAGCGCCAGTATTACGATGAAGCCAAGCGTGCCCTCGCCAAGGGGGATACCGGTCCTTATTTCCGTTACAGCCAGGCCCTCAGCGATTACCCGCTGGAGCCGTACCTGGCGTATGACGAACTGACCGCTCGCCTTAAAACCGCGAGCAATGCCGAAATCGAGAAATTCCTCGCCGAGCACGGTGACCTGCCCCAGGCCAACTGGATGAAATTGCGCTGGTTGCGCTGGCTGGCCGAACGTGGCGACTGGGTGACCTTCGTCAAGTACTACGACCCCAAGCTCAATTTCACCGAACTGGACTGCCTGAACGCGCAGTATCAGATCGGGCATAACCAGAAAGCCGAAGGTTACGCCAACGCCAATAAACTCTGGCTGACCGGCAAATCCCAACCCGCCGCGTGCGATGCGCTGTTCGGGCAATGGGCTGCCGAAGGCCAGTTGACCGAGCAGAAACGCTGGGAACGCACCAAGCTTGCCGCCCAGGCACGCAACTATCCTCTGGCCAACAGCCTGGTCAACGGCCTGACCACCCTCGCCCCTCGCGGCCGCTTGCTGGTGGATGTGGCGCAGAAACCCGAGCTGCTCAACCAGCCGTCGCGCTTCACCCCGGCCGATGAACCGATGTCTGACATCGTCAGCCTCGGCCTGCGCCGCTTGGCCAAGCAAGACCCGGACAAGGCCATGGAGCTGCTCGACGGTTACGCCAGCAGCATGCACTTCTCCCGTGATGAGAAAGTGGCCATCGCCCGTGAAATCGGCTTGACCCTCGCCCGCCGCTTCGACCCTCGCGCGCTGGACGTGATGACCAAGTACGACCCGGAACTGCGCGACAACACCGTGTCCGAATGGCGCCTGCGTCTGCTGCTGCGCCTGGCCCGCTGGGACGATGCCTATCAATTGACTCGCCGTTTGCCGCAGGACCTGGCGACCACCAACCGCTGGCGCTATTGGCAGGCCCGCAGTCTGGAACTGGCGCAGCCGCAGAACCCGGAAGCGCAGACGCTGTATAAGGGCCTCGCCCGCGAGCGTGATTTTTACGGTTTCCTCGCGGCGGATCGCTCGCAGTTGCCCTACTCGCTGAACAACAAACCGCTGGTGCTCAGCCAGGCGCTGATCAACAAGGTTCGCAATACCCCAGGCGTGCGTCGGGCGCTTGAGTTTCATGCTCGCGGACAGATCGTCGATGGTCGCCGCGAGTGGTACCACGTCAGCCGCCACTTCAGCCGCGACGAAATGGTCGCCCAGGCGAAACTGGCCTACGACCTGAAATGGTATTTCCCGGCGATCCGCACCATCAGTCAGGCGCAGTACTGGGACGACCTGGACATCCGTTTCCCGATGGCCCACCGCGAAACCCTGGTGCGCGAAGCCAAGGTTCGTGGCCTGCATTCGAGCTGGGTGTTCGCCATCACCCGCCAGGAAAGTGCCTTCATGGACGACGCCCGTTCCGGCGTCGGCGCCAGCGGTCTGATGCAACTGATGCCCGGCACCGCCAAGGAAACCGCGCGCAAGTTCAGCATCCCTCTGGCCTCGCCGCAGCAAGTGCTCGACCCGGACAAGAACATCCAGCTCGGCGCCGCTTACCTGAGCCAGGTCCACAGCCAGTTCAACGGCAACCGCGTCCTCGCCTCCGCCGCCTACAACGCCGGCCCGGGGCGCGTGCGTCAGTGGCTGCGCGGTGCCGACCACCTGAGCTTTGACGTCTGGGTGGAAAGCATTCCGTTCGACGAAACCCGCCAGTACGTGCAAAACGTGCTGTCGTACTCGGTGATCTACGGCCAGAAGCTCAACTCACCGCAACCGCTGGTGGATTGGCATGAACGCTACTTTGACGATCAATAACCGGTAAGGCCGGTTATGTAGGAGCTGTGTAGGAGCTGTCGAGTGAAACGAGGCTGCGATCTTTTGATCTTTTTCGGCACAGTTGAAGACAAGATCAAAAGATCGCAGCCTCGTTTCACTCGACAGCTCCTACAGGTGAAGACCGAGTTCAGCCTTGCCATCGCTAAACTGCAACGCCGCCAACCGCGCATACAGCGCGTTGCTCGCAATCAATTCCTGATGCGTGCCCACCGCTACCAGTTTCCCCTGATCCATCACCGCGATCCGGTCAGCGTTTTTCACCGTGGCCAGCCGGTGGGCGATGACCAGCGTGGTGCGGTTTTTCATCAGGCTCGGCAGGGCTTGCTGGATCAGGTGTTCGCTCTGGGCGTCAAGAGCGCTGGTGGCTTCGTCCAGTAGCAGAATCGGCGCGTCCACCAGCAATGCCCGGGCGATGGCCAGGCGTTGGCGCTGACCGCCAGACAAACCGAGGCCACCGTCGCCAAGATGGGTCTGGTAGCCGCTGGGCATTTGTTCGATGAAGTCATGGGCGTAAGCGATTTTCGCCGCTTCCTGAACCTGGGCCAGGGTTGCCGCCGGGTTGCCGTAGCGGATGTTCTCTTCGATGCTGCCAAAGAACAGCGCAGGGGATTGCGAGACCAGCGCGAAGCAGCGGCGCAGGTCCAACGGATCGAGTTGAGTCAGCGGCACGCCATCGAGCAGGATGTGTCCTTCGGCCGGGTCGTAAAAACGCAGCAGCAAGTCATACACCGTCGACTTGCCGGCACCGGACGGCCCGACCAACGCGAGGGTTTCACCCGCATTGATCGTCAGATTCAAACCATCGACCGCATAGCTTTCGGGACGCGACGGGTAGGAAAAGCGCACGTCTTGCAACACCAGGTCACCCTTCACCCGTTCAGGCAAGGTCACCAGGCCAGTGGTCGGTGGCCGGATGATGTTTTCCGAGCGCAGCAACTCGGCAATCCGCTCGGCGGCGCCGGCGGCACGCTGCAGTTCGCCGATCACTTCGCTCAACGTGCCGAATGCGCTGCCGACGATCAGGCTGTAAAACACAAACGCCGCCAGCTCGCCCGCGGAAATCCGCCCGGCGATGACATCCATTCCGCCGACCCAGAGCATCACTCCGACCGCGCCAAGCACCAGCACGATCACCAGGGTAATCAGCCAGGCCCGCTGGAATATCCGCTTGCGAGCGGTGTTGAAGGCCTCCTCCACCGTTGCGGCAAAGCGCTGCTCGTCCTGGACCTGATGGTTGTAGGCCTGCACGGTTTTGATCTGACCGAGGGTTTCGGAAACATAGCTGCCGATATCGGCAATCCGGTCCTGGCTCAGACGCGACAGGCTACGCACCCGACGGCCGAAGATCAGGATCGGCGCGATCACCAACGGCAACGCGACCACCACGATGCTGGTGAGCTTGGGGTTGGTGATAAACAACAGGACGATCCCGCCGATCACCATCAACAGATTGCGCAAAAACAGCGACAGCGAAGAGCCGATCACCGATTGCAGCAGCGTGGTGTCAGCGGTCAACCGCGACTGGATCTCGGAGCTGCGGTTGTCTTCGTAGAATCCTGGGTGCAGATAAATCAGATGATTGAACACCTGACGACGGATGTCCGCGACAACGCGTTCGCCGATCCATGAGACCAGGTAGAAACGCGCGAAGGTGCCAATCGCCAGCCCGACCACCAGCAACATAAACAAGCCGATGGACTGGTTGAGCAACTGAGGTGACTGGGTCATGAAACCCTGATCCACCAGCAGGCGAATCCCCTGCCCCATGGATAAGGTGATGCCCGCCGTGACGATCAATGCGAGCAAGGCACCGACGGCCGGCCAGCGATAAGGCGCGATGAAACGCAGGGCCAGGCGCATGGCGCGCCGTTGACGGGAAGAGAGGATGGAGATCATTCGATGGCGCAACCAGTAGGGTTTGACGCGATCAAGCCTACACGGGTCGATGGGCTTGAACGCTGTAAATCATAATGAGTCAGGTTAAATATGACCGCAAAGACTAGGTCCTAGACGGTATTGGTCTAAAGTTCGGGTGGCAACGCCGCGTTATTTCTGGTGGACTCATGTTGCCGCCCTGGAAAGATCGCAGGGAGTTGTCATAGCCCGGTCACCTGGCGGTTCTACAGTAAGCACACAACCTGATGAGGAGACAGGCCATGTCCTTGCAAAACAGCAGCGAAGACAAGATTGAAGTGATCCGCACACAGCCAGACCAGTCTCTGGGTTGCTCAATTATCGATAAGGATGGGCGCGAAGTACCGATCACTGAAGGCATGATCCAGGACGCTTGTCGCGAACTGGAAAAGCGATTGGTCAAGCCTGCCGAACAAAAGTGATATAGCCACCGTCTTCTTGACCCGGCCTCTGATGGCCGGGTTTTTTATGGCTGCTGATCCAGAATTGTGGTGCGGCCATTCGCGAGCAGGCTCGCTCCGACAGTGATCTCCAGTGGATATAGCGCCTGTATACGACTGAGATTAAATGTGGGAGCGAGCCTGCTCGCGAAGGGGCCAGCTCGGTCCTCAGACAGCCGAAGCCCCCAACGCCGCCACAATCCTCTGCAACTCAGGCGAATCCCCATCGATCCGCACTGCTAACCCATCAATCTCACGCCGCAGCGGATAATGCTTACGCAGTGAATCGAACGCTGCACGCTGCTCGTTCACATTGCCTACAAGGCTGCGACGGAAATCCGCATCGTCGCGGCGCGGGTCGTACACGCCACGGCACAACATGGCCAGCGACCAGGCCGGATCGCTGTTAGCGTTCAAGGTCACTTGCGACAACCAGGATGCGGGCAGCAAATCGCTCAAGCTGATCTGGGCCGGTTGCCCGAGAAAATCGCAATACGCCTGATAAATTTGCGCGGTGCCACGCTGTCTGCCGTCGAGGCTGTAACCGGCAATGTGCGGCGTCGCCAGCACACAGAGTTCGGCCAGTGCCACATCGACCTCAGGCTCCCCTTCCCAGACATCCAGCACTGCTTGCAGGTCTTCGCGTTGCAGCAGCACCTGGCGCAGCGCGGCGTTGTCCACCACCGGACCACGACTGGCGTTGATCAGCCAAGTGCCGGGTTTGAGCTGGTTCAAACGGTTTTTATCGAACAGATGCCAGGTCAACTGGGCGCCGTGCTTCTTCAACGGTGTGTGCAGACTGATGACATCGCACTGCTCGATGATCTGTTCGAGGCTGACGTAATCGCCACCTTCTGCGGCTTGCCTTGGCGGATCGCAGACCAGCACGTTCCAACCCAGACCTTGCAGAACCTTGACCAATCGGCCGCCCACTTCACCGGCACCGACGATGCCGTAGGTGCGTTGAGTCAGGTCGGCGCCTTCGATTTCGGCCAGGGTCAGCAGACTGCCAAGCACGTAGTCGACCACGCCCCGGGCGTTGCAGCCGGGCGCGCTGGACCAGGTGATGCCGGCCCGCTGAAAGTAATCCAGATCCAGGTGATCCGTGCCGATGGTGCAGGTGCCGACAAAGCGTACCTTGCTGCCTTCGAGCAACGCGCGGTTAACGTTGGTCACCGAGCGCACCAGCAGCACATCGGCCTGTTCGACGGTGGCGCGGTCAATGGAACGTCCCGGCACCCGGCGGATCTCACCGAAACCTTCGAAGAAGGCATCGAGCAGCGGGATATTTTCGTCGGCAACAATCAGCATGGCAGGCTCCTTTGGCGGATCGGCAGTGTAGGCGGAGATGGCACGTCTCGCCTAGCACGCATCCCGGCGTAGGAGCTGCCGCAGGCTGCGATCTTTTGATTTTGTTTTTAAGAGCAAGATCAAAAGATCGCAGCCTGCGGCAGCTCCTACAGGGGGATGGCACGTTGTTAAGAGATTACAAATCCGCAACACAGGACTTTTCCTGACCACTGCGTCAGGGCGTAGAATGCGCCGCCTTGCGCATCAACATCTTTGGACGTTTCGCCCTTGAATTCCGTGACTGACCGCCCCGCCGCTACTTACCTCACCCGCCCCGCCCGGGTTCGCCTGGAGCTGAAAAACCTGCTCGGCCTGGCCTTGCCGATCATGATTGCGCAACTGGCGACCACCGCCATGGGCTTCGTCGATGCGGTAATGGCGGGTCGGGTCGGGCCAAGGGATCTGGCGGCGGTGGCGCTGGGCAATTCGATCTGGGTGCCGGTGTTTCTGTTAATGACCGGCACGCTGCTGGCCACGACCCCGAAAGTCGCCCAGCGTTTTGGCGCCGGCACCCACAGCGAGATCGGGCCGATCGTGCGCCAGGCACTATGGCTGGCATTGGTGGTGGGCTTGATGGCGACCGGCATGTTATTCAGCGCCGAACCGATCTTGCACATCATGAAGGTCGACCCGGAACTGATCGGCCCGTGCATGCAATACCTGCATGGCATCGCCAGCGGTTTGCCCGCTGTCGCGTTCTACCATGTGCTGCGCTGCTTCAGTGACGGCCTGGGGCGTACGCGTCCGGCCATGGTGTTGGGTCTGTGCGGGCTCGCGCTGAACATTCCGCTGAACTACGTCTTCATCTATGGCCACTTCGGTGTGCCAGCCATGGGTGGTGTCGGTTGCGGCTGGGCCACGGCGATCGTGATGTGGGTGATGGCGCTGGGCATGGCCGGGTGGGAGCGCTGGGCGCCGGCGTATCGGTCGAGTGAGTTGTTCAGCCGTTTCGACTGGCCGCAGTGGTCGGTGATCAAACGCCTGCTGGGCATCGGCCTGCCGATCGGCATCGCGGTGTTTGCCGAGTCGAGCATCTTCGCGGTGATTGCGCTGCTGATCGGTAGCCTCGGGGCGACGGTGGTGGCCGGGCACCAGATCGCGCTGAACTTCAGTTCGCTGGTGTTCATGATCCCCTACTCCCTCGGCATGGCCGTGACCGTGCGGGTCGGTCAAGCGCTCGGCCGTCAGGAGCCGCGTGAAGCACGCTTCGCCGCCGGAGTCGGCATGGGCACGGCGCTGGCCTATGCGTGCATTTCCGCGAGCATGATGCTGTTGCTGCGTGAACACATCGCAACGATCTACACGGCTGATCCGACGGTGATTCATGTCGCGGCAATGCTGATTGTGTATTCGGCGCTGTTCCAGTTTTCCGATGCGATCCAGGTGACGGCTGCCGGCGCGTTGCGCGGTTATCAGGACACGCGGGTGACGATGATCCTGACGCTGTTCGCTTACTGGGGGATTGGTTTGCCGGTGGGTTACGCACTGGGCCTGACCGACTGGTTCGGCGCGCCGAGCGGCCCGAGCGGGCTGTGGCAGGGCTTGATCGTGGGCTTGAGTTGCGCGGCGCTGATGCTGTCGATCCGCCTGACGCGCAGTGCACGCAAGCGGATCCGCATCAGTCAGTCGGCGGGTTAAGCGAGTTTCTTGCGGATCCAGTAGAGGTAGGTGCCTGCCTCTTCGTGCTGCGCCACCAGTTCGTGATCGAGAAACACACAGAACTTGGGAATGTCGCGACGGGTCGACGGGTCGGTGGCGATCACCTTGAGCAGGCCGCCGGGCACCAGGTCACGGATGTGCTGGTGCAGCATCATCACCGGTTCCGGGCAGTTGAGGCCGGTGGCGTCGAGGGTGCCGTCTACCGGCGTATCAATCATTTCACTCATGATTCACTCCTGAAACTTGCCGGCATTGTCGCGCATTGCCGGGGCTCTTAACAGATGTCATGACACTGCCGGCCGCAGTCCTGTAGGAGCTGTCGAGTGAAACGAGGCTGCGATCTTTTGATTTTGTTTTTCAAGAGCAAGATCAAAAGATCGCAGCCTCGTTTCACTCGACAGCTCCTACAGCCCTACAGTCCTACAGCCCGTCAACTAGCGGGATTTCGGTTTCTTTACGTCGAGTCGGCGCAAATGGCACGTCACTTCTTCACGGTCGTGGTACAGCTGCTTGCAGCCGATCTCGACCCGAATACCGCGTTCCTTGAACCCGTCGGCAATGCGTTCCAGCAAGCGCTTCACTTCGGCGTAACGCTGTTTCATTGGCAGTTTGAGGTTGACCACCGCTTCGCGGCAATGCCCCTCGCCAATCCATTCTTCCAGCATCGCGGCGTTGCGCGCCGGTTTCTCGACGATGTCGCAGACCATCCAGTCCACCGGTTGCTTGGGCTTGAAGGTGAAACCGTCAGCCATCAAGTGTTGCACCAGCCCCGTGTCCATCAGGCTTTCGGCCATCGGGCCGTTGTCGATCGCGGTCACCAGCATGCCGCGATTGACCAGTTGCCAGGTCCAGCCGCCGGGTGCAGCACCGAGGTCGACGCCAGTCATATCACTGTGCAGACGCTCATCCCACTGATCGCGAGGAATGAAGTGGTGCCACGCCTCTTCCAGTTTCAGCGTCGAACGGCTCGGCGCTTCACGTGGAAACTTCAGTCGCGGAATGCCCATTGGCCACATCGCCGAGTTGTTCGACTCGGCCAGGCCCATGAACACTTCTCGGCCACTTTTGAAGGTCAGCAGCAGGCGCGGCTTGTGGGCATCTTCAACCAGTTTGCCAGCGGCCATCAGCGCCTTGCGCAGGTGGCCTTCGAACTTCTTGCAGAAGTTCGACAGTTCCTTGCCATCGTTGGTGTCGACCATTTCCAGCCACAGGCTGCCGCACAGCGGGAAGTCCGCCATGTGGGCGAGGATCACGCTGATGCGGTCGGTTTCCGGCAGATCGATGAAGATCCCGCGGGCCCACTGGCGCGGGAAGATCAGATCGGCGAAACGCTGGCCACGCATCAGGCGCTCGGCGCCGTCTTCTTCGGTGCAGATGAATTCGGCGCAGGCGCTGGCAGTCTTGGCCTTGGCATAACCGGCCACGTTCAGCCGCGCGGCGTGTTCGGAAATCTCGGAGCAGACTTCGCTTTCGAAGCCCGGCCGGCAATGCATAAAGAGGGTGTTCATTCTTACTCCTGGGCAGATGGCGAGAAATTCAACCACTGCGCGATGCCCAGGCTTGCGTTGAAGCAAAGCCTGTCACGAAAACCGGCGCATGATAGCCGAGTTCGGAACCTTGGACTTGGCCATAGAGTCCAGTTATTAGCCAGCTACTTAAAACAGGGCTAGTTTTAATGCTCTGCCCGTCCCCTCAGTCCGTAGCCGTGCGGACTCAAAGGAGTGATCGTAATGCCGTCCCTTAATAGCCTGAACACCCTTAAAACCCTGCAAGTCGACGACAAGACCTACCATTATTTCAGTCTGCCCGACGCTGCCAAAAGCCTCGGTGATCTCGACAAGCTGCCGATGTCGTTGAAAGTGCTGCTGGAAAACCTGCTGCGCTGGGAAGATGAAAAAACCGTCACCGGCGCCGACCTCAGGGCGATTGCCGCCTGGCTCAAGGAGCGTCGCTCCGACCGTGAAATTCAATACCGTCCCGCGCGGGTATTAATGCAGGACTTTACCGGCGTTCCCGCCGTGGTCGATCTGGCCGCCATGCGTGCCGCGATGGCGAAGGCCGGCGGCGACCCGCAGCGAATCAATCCGCTCTCCCCCGTGGATCTGGTGATCGACCACTCGGTGATGGTCGACAAGTTCGCCAGCAGCAGCGCCTTCGAACAGAACGTCGACATCGAAATGCAGCGCAACGGTGAACGCTATGCGTTCCTGCGCTGGGGCCAAAGTGCCTTCGACAACTTCAGCGTGGTGCCGCCGGGCACCGGGATCTGCCACCAGGTGAATCTGGAGTATTTAGGTCGCACTGTCTGGACCAAGGACGAAGACGGCCGCACGTATGCCTTCCCGGACACCCTGGTCGGCACCGACTCCCACACCACCATGATCAACGGCCTCGGCGTGCTCGGCTGGGGCGTCGGCGGGATCGAAGCGGAAGCGGCGATGCTTGGCCAACCGGTGTCGATGCTGATCCCGGAAGTGATCGGCTTCAAACTCACCGGCAAGCTCAAGGAAGGCATCACCGCCACCGACCTGGTGCTGACCGTCACCCAGATGCTGCGCAAGAAAGGCGTGGTCGGCAAATTCGTCGAGTTCTACGGTGACGGCCTCGCCGATCTGCCGCTGGCCGACCGCGCGACCATCGCCAACATGGCCCCGGAGTACGGCGCCACCTGCGGCTTTTTCCCGGTGGATGACATCACCCTGGACTACCTGCGTTTATCCGGTCGCCCCAGCGCAACCGTGAAACTGGTCGAGGCCTACAGCAAAGCCCAGGGCCTGTGGCGCCTGCCGGGCCAGGAACCGGCGTTCACCGACAGCCTGGCGCTGGACATGGGCAGCGTCGAAGCCAGCCTTGCCGGCCCGAAACGCCCGCAGGACCGGGTTTCGCTGCCGAATGTCGCGCAAGCGTTCAGTGACTTCGTCGACCTGCAATTCAAACCCACCAGCAAGGAAGTCGGTCGTCTCGAAAGTGAAGGCGGCGGTGGCGTCGCGGTGGGCAATGCCGATCTGGCCGGTGAAGCCGACTACGAATACGACGGTCAGACCTATCGATTGAAAAATGGCGCGGTGGTGATCGCGGCGATTACTTCCTGCACCAACACCTCCAACCCGAGCGTGATGATGGCCGCCGGCCTGGTGGCGAAGAAAGCCGTGGAAAAAGGCCTCAAGCGCAAACCGTGGGTCAAAAGCTCGTTGGCCCCAGGCTCGAAAGTGGTCACCGACTACTACAAAGCTGCCGGCCTGACTCAATACCTTGATGAACTGGGTTTTGCTTTGGTCGGCTACGGCTGCACCACCTGTATCGGCAACTCCGGGCCATTGGCTGAGCCGATCGAAAAAGCCATTCAGGCCGCCGACCTCACCGTCGCCTCGGTGCTGTCGGGCAACCGCAACTTCGAAGGCCGCGTGCATCCGCTGGTGAAAACCAACTGGCTGGCCTCCCCTCCGCTGGTCGTCGCCTATGCGCTGGCCGGTACGGTGCGCATCGACATCAGCAGCGAGCCTTTGGGTACCGACAAAGAGGGCAATCTGGTGTATCTGCGGGACATCTGGCCAAGCACCAAAGAGATCGCCGACGCGGTGAACCAGGTCAACACCGCGATGTTCCACAAGGAATACGCCGAAGTGTTTGCCGGCGACGAGCAATGGCAGGCGATTGAAGTGCCGCAAGCGGCGACGTATGTCTGGCAGGACGATTCGACTTACATCCAGCATCCACCGTTCTTCGATGACATCGGCGGGCCGCCGCCGGTGGTCAAGGACGTCGCCGGTGCCAGAGTCCTCGCATTGCTCGGCGATTCGGTAACCACCGATCACATCTCCCCGGCCGGCAACATCAAGGCTGACAGCCCGGCAGGCCATTACTTGCGCGAGAAAGGCGTGGAACCACGGGACTTCAACTCCTACGGCTCGCGACGTGGCAACCACCAAGTGATGATGCGCGGCACCTTCGCCAACATCCGCATTCGCAACGAAATGCTCGGCGGTGAAGAAGGCGGCAATACGATTTACATTCCCACCGGGGAGAGGATGCCGATCTACGACGCGGCGATGCGTTATCAAGCCTCGGGCACGCCGCTGGTGGTGATTGCCGGGCAAGAATACGGCACCGGCTCGAGTCGCGACTGGGCGGCCAAGGGCACCAATCTGCTGGGGGTCAAAGCGGTCATTGCGGAAAGTTTCGAACGGATTCACCGCTCCAACCTGGTGGGCATGGGCGTGTTGCCGTTGCAGTTCAAGCTGGATCAAAACCGCAAGAGCCTGAACCTGACCGGCAAGGAGACACTGGATATTCTGGGTTTGACCGGCGTCGAGCTGACGCCCCGGATGAACCTGACGCTGGTGATCACCCGTGAAAACGGCAACCGCGAGAAAGTCGAGGTGTTGTGCCGGATCGATACCCTGAATGAGGTGGAGTACTTCAAATCGGGGGGGATTTTGCATTACGTGTTGCGGCAGTTGATTGCCTCGTAACAGCCTGCTGACACAGACACCGCCTTCGGGCGGTGTTTTTGTTTGGGCCGCGAGCGCCCTATAATCCCGCGCCTCTATGTAGCAGCTGCCGAAGGCTGCGTTCGGCTGCGTAGCAGTCGTAAACCCTGAATCCACGATGAATCTGAAAGACCGCGGTGCCTGATTTGCGACTGCTTCGCAGCCGAACGCAGCCTTCGGCAGCTGCTACAGGTTATCCGCTGACCAAAAAACCAAGGACTTCACATAATGACTCTGCCATGGATCTACCTGGCCCTTCTTTCTATTGGCTATGGTCTGGCACTGATCTACGGCCAACTTGGTTGGCTGGCCGGCATCTCCGTTGCTTTGCTGTTGGTCGCCGGTTTCGCAGTCCATCAGCAGAAGCTCTCCATCGCGCGCTACCTCGGCCACGGGTTGTTCATTGTCCTGGCCCTGGCACTGGCGATGCACTGGCTCCCCGGTTTCTACAACGGTCGCGCCATCGACCCTCAGCGATTCACCGACGATGCCGTACCGTTTTCCATGTACCTGAATCAGGACAAACCCCTGATCGGGTTCTGGCTTTTGCTGGTCTGCCCGTGGATTGTCGGCCGCCGTTCGCTGCGCCTTTCCATTTATGCCACTGCGATGGCGCTGCCCCTGAGTGCCGTGCTGGCCTTCGGTGGCGCGTTGTTGTTGGGCGTGATCAGTTGGGCATCGAAGTGGCCCGATCAAGCCTGGTTATGGACGCTGAACAACCTGCTGCTGGTGACCCTGGTCGAGGAAGCACTCTTTCGCGGCTACATCCAGGGCGGTCTGACGCGGCGCTTCAAAAACCTGCCCTACGGTGAAAACCTCGCCCTGCTCCTCGCCTCGCTGCTGTTCGGCCTGGTGCATGTGGGTGCCGGCTGGCAATGGGGGTTGCTGGCGAGCCTGGCAGGTGTCGGCTATGGTCTGGCCTACCGTTTTGGTGGCTTGGGTGCGGCCATCGCCACCCATTTCGGCCTGAACCTGCTGCATTTCGCCCTGTTCACTTATCCGATGCTTGCCAGCTGACGCAAGGGTCGTTTTGCGACGCGCCACTGATTACTGAAAAATAATCTCAATAAATGGCTGACGATGCCGACAACCAGTCAAAGCCTTGCGGATTGAAAAAGCCATGCGTAACAACCAGCCTATTACACAACGCGAACGGACCTTCCCGGCTCAGCAACGGTTGATTTCCACCACCGATGCCAAGGGCGTGATCACCTACTGCAACGACGCTTTCGTCGAGATCAGTGGGTATTCTCGTGAAGAGTTGATCCGTGCGCCGCACAACCTGGTCCGTCACCCTGACGTCCCGGCCGCGGTGTTCGCGCACATGTGGGGCACATTGAAACAAGGCTTGCCATGGATGGGCATTGTCAAGAATCGCTGCAAGACCGGTGATCACTATTGGGTTAACGCCTATGTCACACCGGTTTTCGAAGGCAATCAGGTGGTTGGTTACGAATCGGTGCGGGTCAAACCCACCGCCGAGCAGATCCGCCGTGCCGAAGCGCTCTACCAACGCATCAACCAGGGCAAGTCGGCGATTCCTTCATCGGACAAATGGCTGCCGGTGCTGCAGGACTGGCTGCCGTTCATCCTCGTCAGCCAACTGAGCTTCATGATCGGTGCGTCGCTCAATTCCCAATGGGGTTTTGCGTTGGCCGCCGGCCTGTCGGTGCCATTGGGTCTGTTGGGGTTGAGCTGGCAACAACGCGGCCTCAAGCGTCTGCTGCACCTGGCCGGGCAGACGACCTCCGACCCGCTGATCGCGCAGATGTACACCGACAGCCGCGGCGCTCAAGCACGTCTGGAGATGTCGATCCTCAGCCAGGAAGCCCGTCTGAAAACCTGCCTGACCCGTCTGCAGGACACCGCCGAGCATCTGAGCGACCAAGCGAAACAGTCCGACGCCCTGGCGCATAACAGCTCCAACGGTTTGGAACGCCAACGTGTCGAAACCGAGCAAGTGGCCACTGCCGTCAACCAGATGGCCGCCACCACTCAGGAAGTCGCCAGCCACGTACAGCGCACGGCCGATGCGACTCAGGAAGCCAATCGCCTGACCGGTCGCGGCCGCGACATCGCTGGGGAAACCCGCGACGCCATCCAGCGCCTGTCGGTGGTGGTCGGTGAAACCGGGCTGACCGTGACCCAACTGGCCAAGGACAGCGACGAAATCGGCGGCGTGGTCGATGTGATCAAAGGCATCGCCGACCAGACCAACCTGCTGGCACTGAACGCGGCCATCGAAGCGGCGCGCGCCGGTGAAATGGGTCGCGGGTTTGCGGTGGTTGCCGACGAAGTCCGTCAACTGGCGCAACGCACCAGCGAATCCACCGGGCAGATCCACGCCCTGATCGCCAAGCTCCAGCAAACCGCCAGCACGGCGGTGCAAACCATGGAGGCTGGCCATCGCCAGGCCGAAGAAGGTGTAGCGCGAGTTCTGGAAGCGGATCAGGCACTGGTGGGGATCAGCGAAGCGGTGGCCAACATCACCGACATGACCACCCAGATCGCTGCGGCGACCGAAGAGCAAAGCGCTGTCGCCGAAGAAATCAGCCGCAACATCAGCAACATCTCGCACCTGGCGGATCAGACCTCGGAACAGGCGCAACACTCAGCGTTGTTGAGTGAAGAGCTGACGAAGACGGCGAATACCCAGTATTCGTTGGTGGAGCGGTTTAACCGGTAAGATCAACGTCAAAAGATCGCAGGCTGCGCCAGCTCCTACATGGATCGCGTAACCCTGTAGGAGCTGCCGAAGCCTGCGATCTTTTGATCTTGCGTCTCACAGAAATTCGGCAACCTTCTGCGCCGCAACCGCCAGATGCTGTTCATGGGTAAACCCGGAAGCCTTCAACGGTTTCAAATCATGATCCCCCGCGACCAGCCAGAACACCTCGATACTCGGTGCCAACGTGTATGCCTCGACGGCCTCGCGATTGCCCAACGCATCCCGCTCGCCCTGAACGATCAACATCCGCGTCTTGAGCGCGGCCAAATGCTCAACCCGAGGCTTCTCCGGTTTACCGACCGCATAAAACGGATACCCCAGACACACCAACCCATCCGCCCCCAATTCATCCGCCAACAAACTCGCCATCCGCCCGCCCATGGACTTGCCGCCAACGGCCAGACGCCCAGCGACATGGCGTCGCACCTCGGCATACACCTCACGCCAGCACTCGAGCAGTTTCGGCGCCGGGTTCGGTGGACGTTTGCCACCATCGACACGCCGTTGCGCCATGTAGGGAAACTCGAAGCGCAGCACATTGACGCCTTGAGCCGCAAGGCGCGCAGCCATGTCGTTCATCCAGCCGCTGTCCATTGGCGCACCGGCGCCATGAGCTAGGATCAACGTCGCCGATGCCGGCGCTGAGGCGGCATTCCACAACCATCCATGATCCTGCACACACCGCGCCCATTGATCCCCGTCAATACTGGCCTTGTGCTCTTTGTCCATGCTTGCCTCGCTTTTAGTCTGCCTATAACTCCAGGCGAAGGGAGCGTCTGCCGTGCGGCTTACTCGCAAAGGCAGGCCTTCACTTCGGCTGAACCGTGGATGGGGAACCATGAACACTTCTATCAGTACCGCCTACAACTACAAGGTGGTCCGCCAATTCGCCATTATGACGGTGGTGTGGGGCATCGTCGGCATGGGGCTCGGGGTTTTTCTCGCGGCTCAATTGGTATGGCCTGAACTCAACTTCAATCTGCCGTGGACCAGCTTCGGGCGCCTGCGCCCGTTGCACACCAACGCAGTGATCTTCGCTTTCGGCGGTTGCGCCCTGTTCGCCAGTTCGTTCTATTCGGTGCAACGCACCTGCCAGACCCAACTGTTTGCACCAAAAATCGCCGCGTTCTGCTTCTGGGGCTGGCAAGTGGTGATCCTGCTGGCGGCCATCAGCTTGCCGCTGGGTTACACCAGCTCCAAGGAATACGCCGAACTGGAATGGCCGATCGACATCCTGATCACCATCGTCTGGGTCGCCTACGCCGTGGTGTTCTTCGGCACGCTGGCCAAGCGCAAGACCAAGCACATCTACGTCGGCAACTGGTTCTTCGGTGCGTTCATCATCACCGTGGCCATTCTGCACATCGTCAACAACCTTGAGCTGCCGGTGAGCTTCACAAAATCCTACTCGGTGTACGCGGGTGCGACCGATGCCATGGTTCAGTGGTGGTACGGGCACAACGCCGTCGGCTTTTTCCTCACCGCCGGTTTCCTCGGGATGATGTACTACTTCGTGCCGAAACAGGCCGAGCGTCCGGTGTATTCCTATCGCTTGTCGATCGTGCACTTCTGGGCGCTGATCACCCTGTACATCTGGGCCGGTCCGCACCACTTGCACTACACCGCGCTGCCGGACTGGGCACAGTCGCTGGGCATGGTGATGTCGCTGATCCTGCTGGCGCCAAGCTGGGGCGGGATGATCAACGGGATGATGACGCTCTCGGGCGCCTGGCATAAGTTGCGCAGCGACCCGATCCTGCGCTTCCTCGTGGTGTCGCTGGCGTTCTACGGCATGTCGACCTTCGAAGGGCCGATGATGGCCATCAAAACGGTCAACGCCCTCTCCCACTACACCGACTGGACCATCGGCCACGTTCACGCCGGCGCCCTCGGTTGGGTCGCGATGATCTCCATCGGCGCGCTGTACCACATGATCCCGAAAATCTTCGGCCGCACGCAGATGCACAGCATCGGCCTGATCAACGCGCACTTCTGGCTCGCCACCATCGGCACCGTGCTCTACATCGCTTCGATGTGGGTCAACGGCATCGCCCAGGGCCTCATGTGGCGCGCAGTCAATGAAGACGGCACGCTGACCTACTCCTTCGTCGAAACCCTGGTGGCCAGCCACCCAGGCTTCGTCGTGCGCCTGGTAGGCGGTGCGATCTTCTTCAGCGGCATGTTGCTGATGGCCTACAACACCTGGCGCACCGTGCGGGCCTCGCAGCCTGCCGAAGTCGCCGCTGCCGCGCAGATCGCCTGAGGAGGCCGCCATGAAACACGAAACAATCGAGAAAAACGTCGGCCTGCTGATGTTGCTGATGGTGCTGGCCGTGAGCATTGGCGGTCTGACCCAGATCGTCCCGCTGTTCTTCCAGGACGTGACCAATAAACCGGTGGAAGGCATGAAGCCCTACACCGCGCTGCAACTGGAAGGTCGCGACATCTACATCCGCGAAGGCTGCGTCGGTTGCCATTCGCAGATGATACGGCCGTTCCGCGCCGAGACCGAACGCTACGGCCACTACTCGGTGGCCGGTGAAAGTGTCTGGGATCACCCGTTCCTGTGGGGCTCGAAACGTACCGGTCCGGACCTGGCCCGGGTCGGTGGTCGCTACTCCGAAGACTGGCACCGCGCGCACTTGTACAACCCGCGCAACGTGGTGCCGGAATCGAAAATGCCCGGCTATCCGTGGCTGGTGGCCAATCAACTCGACACCAGCCACACCGAAGGCAAGATCAAGGCGATGCGCACCCTCGGCGTGCCATACACCGACGACGACATCGCCGGCTCAGTCGCCTCGCTCAAGGACAAGACCGAAATGGACGCGCTGGTCGCTTACCTGCAAGTGCTCGGCACATCCATCAAGAGCAAGAGGTGAGCCATGGCCATGCCCTTTGAAATCGTAAGCGAAATGAGCAGTGGAATGATCCGCGGCCTGGGCACGGTCGTGGTGTTCGTGGCCTTCGTCGGCCTGACGCTGTGGGTGTTCAACAGTAAGCGCAATCCGGAATTCGCCGAAGCGCGTTTGCTGCCGTTCGCCGATGAACCGCTACCCGATGACGCCACCCAAGAACCTGAAACAAGGAGTACCCGGCCATGACCACCTTCTGGAGTACGTGGATCTGCGTACTGACCATCGGCAGCCTGATCGGCCTGACCTGGCTGCTGATCGGCACCCGCAAGGGCGAAACCAAGGGCAGCGTCGACCAGACCATGGGCCACAGCTTCGACGGCATCGAGGAGTACGACAACCCGCTGCCGCAGTGGTGGTTCATGCTGTTCGCCGGCACGCTGGTGTTTGCCGTTGGCTATCTGGTGCTTTACCCGGGCCTGGGAAACTGGAAAGGCATTCTGCCAGGTTACGAGGACGGCTGGACAGGCGTCCACGAATGGGAAAAGGAGATGAACAAGGCCGATGCCAAGTTCGGACCGATCTTCGCCAAATTCGCGGCGATGCCCGTGGAAGAAGTGGCCACGGACCCGCTAGCGTTGAAAATGGGCGGTCGCCTGTTTGCCTCCAATTGCGCGGTCTGTCATGGCTCGGATGCCAAGGGCGCCTTTGGCTTTCCGAACCTGACGGACACCAGCTGGCGCTGGGGCGGCAACGCCGACACCATCAAAGCCACGATCATGGGTGGGCGCATGGCGGCGATGCCGGCCTGGGGTGAAATCTTTGGTGATGCCGGCGTTAAGAACGTCGCGGCTTATGTGCGCCATGACTTGGCCGGCCTGCCGTTGCCTGCCGACAACGGTGCCGACCTGCACGCCGGACAGCAAGCGTTCAGTACCATGTGCGTAGCCTGTCATGGGGCAAACGGCCAGGGCACTGAAGCCATGGGCGCGCCGAATCTGACGCAGCCGGCCGGCTTCATCTACGGTACAAGCCTGGCGCAACTGCAACAGACCATCCGTCATGGCCGCCAAGGCCATATGCCAGCACAGAATGAATTGCTCGGTAACGATAAGGTGCAATTGCTGGCCGCTTACGTTTACAGCTTGTCACAGGGGCTGAACACTGAGCGTTTGCAGGCTGAAGGCAAACACGAATAAATCTCGACCGCTCTGCTGCCGCATTCTCCCGGATGCGGCAGTTCCCTGCTTCTTTGCGACCAAGTGTCGCACCCCTCCGTTAGTCCTCCTTTCGGTTCCCCAGATTCGGGTCTAAGCTTTCTCGATGCGGACTGGCATGAGCCGGTTCCAGGTCGACCCAACCCGATGTGTTCGACGAATCTGCTCGATGACAAGCCGCAAAGGCTGGTAGATACCGGCTGTCGTGCCAATTGCCATCTGTCACCCGATCGTTGGGTTTGAACACACCCCGTTACATCCGACCTGACCCCCTCACCATTTTCGTCTGCTGCGACATTTTGCCCTTGGGCAATTTTGTCCTTACGCGGCGCATGGAAAGGCCGCAGAATCAGCTTTTGAAAGCATTGACCCAGGTCATGGCGCGTTGCAATGACCCCCCGCTTTCTCCATACTTGCGGCCGATTTTTACTCCTAATAAAACACCCAAACCGTGGAACCTTAGAATGAGCACAGCAATCAGTCCGACTGCTTATAACTATAAGGTAGTCCGCCAGTTCGCCATCATGACGGTGGTCTGGGGGATCCTTGGCATGGGGCTTGGTGTCTTCATCGCCTCACAGCTTGTATGGCCGGAATTGAACTTCGGTCTGCCGTGGACGACTTTTGGACGCTTACGCCCGTTGCACACCAACCTGGTGATTTTCGCCTTCGGTGGTTGTGCTCTGTTTGCCACTTCTTATTATGTCGTGCAGCGAACCTGCCAAACGCGACTGATTTCCGACAGCCTCGCCGCCTTCACCTTCTGGGGTTGGCAAGCGGTGATCGTCGGCGCGATCGTTACCTTGCCGCTGGGTTACACCACCACCAAGGAATACGCGGAACTGGAATGGCCCCTGGCTATTCTGCTGGCCATCGTCTGGGTTACTTACGGTCTGGTGTTCTTCGGCACCATCACCAAGCGCAAAACCAAGCACATCTATGTGGGTAACTGGTTCTACGGTGCCTTCATCGTTGTGACCGCGATGCTGCACATCGTCAACCACGCCTCCCTGCCGGTCAGCTTCTTCAAGTCCTACTCGGCCTACGCCGGTGCGACTGACGCGATGATCCAGTGGTGGTACGGCCATAACGCGGTGGGTTTCTTCCTGACCACGGGCTTCCTGGGGATGATGTACTACTTCGTTCCGAAGCAGGCCGAGCGTCCGATCTACTCCTATCGTCTGTCGATCGTGCACTTCTGGGCGCTGATCACCCTGTACATCTGGGCCGGTCCGCACCACCTGCACTACACCGCGCTGCCGGACTGGGCTCAGTCGCTGGGCATGGCGATGTCGATCATCCTGCTCGCGCCAAGCTGGGGCGGCATGATCAACGGCATGATGACCCTGTCGGGCGCCTGGCATAAGCTGCGCACCGACCCGATCCTGCGCTTCCTCGTTGTGTCGCTGGCCTTCTACGGCATGTCGACCTTCGAAGGCCCGATGATGGCCATCAAGACCGTCAACTCGCTGTCTCACTACACAGACTGGACCATCGGCCACGTTCACGCCGGTGCCTTGGGCTGGGTAGCGATGATCTCGATCGGCGCCATCTACCACATGATCCCGAAACTGTTCGGTCGTGTGCAGATGCACAGCATCGGCCTGATCAATACGCACTTCTGGCTCGCGACCATCGGTACCGTTCTGTACATCGCTTCGATGTGGGTCAACGGCATTACCCAGGGTCTGATGTGGCGTGCAATCAACGACGATGGCACCCTCACCTACTCGTTCGTCGAAGCGCTGCAAGCCAGCCATCCTGGTTTCATCGTTCGCGCCCTGGGCGGTGCGTTCTTCGCCAGCGGCATGCTGTTCATGGCCTACAACGTATGGCGTACCGTACGTGCCTCGAACCCGGCTGAAGCCAAAGCTGCTGAACAGATTGCTGTAGTTGGAGCTCACTGATGAAGCATGAAGCAGTCGAGAAGAACATTGGCCTGCTGGCCTTCTTCATGGTTATCGCCGTTAGCATCGGCGGCCTGACCCAGATCGTTCCGCTGTTTTTCCAGGACGTCACCAACAAGCCGGTCGAAGGCATGAAGCCTCGCACCGCCCTTGAACTGGAAGGCCGCGACATCTACATCGCCAACGGTTGTGTCGGCTGCCACTCGCAGATGATCCGCCCGTTCCGCGCTGAAACCGAACGTTACGGCCACTACTCGGTCGCCGGTGAAAGCGTCTGGGACCACCCGTTCCTGTGGGGTTCCAAGCGTACCGGTCCGGACCTGGCCCGTGTTGGCGGTCGTTACTCCGATGACTGGCAGCGTGCGCATTTGTACAACCCGCGCAACGTTGTGCCTGAGTCGAAAATGCCGGCTTACCCGTTCCTCGTGGAAAACAAGCTCGACGGCAAAGACACCGCCAAGAAAATGGAAGTCTTGCGCACGCTCGGCGTTCCTTACACCGACGAAGACATCGCCGGCGCCAAGGATGCTGTGAAGGGCAAAACCGAAATGGACGCGCTGGTGGCCTATCTGCAAGGCCTGGGCACCATCATCAAAAGCAAACGGTGATTTAGATGGATATCGGGATGATTCGTGGCCTGGGCACCGTTGTTGTGATGGTGGCCTTCATCGGTCTGGCGTTGTGGGTATTCAGCCCCAAGCGCAAGTCGGAGTTTGAAGACGCGACCTTGCTGCCTTTCGCGGATGATCCCGAAGCCATCAAGCACGTCGAGCAAGCTTCTAGGAGTAACAAAGAATGACTACGTTCTGGAGTCTGTACGTCACAGTCCTCAGTCTCGGCACGATCTTCGCCCTGACCTGGCTGCTGCTGTCCACCCGCAAGGGCCAGCGCAGCGAAGCCACCGAAGAAACGGTTGGCCACTCCTTCGACGGGATCGAGGAGTACGACAACCCACTGCCGAAATGGTGGTTCATGCTGTTCGTGGGCACCATCATCTTCGCCCTGGGCTACCTGGTGCTGTACCCGGGCCTGGGTAACTGGAAAGGCCTGTTGCCGGGTTATAACTACCTGGATAACGAAAAGCAGACCGCGTTCGCCAACGGCCAGAGCGGCTGGACCGGCGTTCACGAGTGGGAAAAGGAAATGGCCAAGTCGGACGCCAAGTTCGGCCCGATCTTCGCCAAGTTCGCTTCCATGCCGATTGAAGAAGTCGCCAAGGACCCGCAAGCCCTGAAGATGGGTGGCCGTCTGTTCGCCTCCAACTGCTCGGTCTGCCACGGCTCCGATGCCAAAGGCGCTTATGGCTTTCCTAACCTGACTGACGCCGACTGGCGCTGGGGCGGTGAAGCGGAAACCATCAAAACCACTATCATGGGCGGCCGTCACGCGGTCATGCCGGCGTGGGCTGAAGTGATCGGCGAGCAAGGCGTTGCGAACGTTGCCGCGTTCGTACTGACCAACCTCGATGGCCGCAAACTGCCGGAAGGCACCAAGGCTGACCCGGTTGCCGGCCAGAAGCTGTTCGCTGCCAACTGCGCGGTGTGCCACGGTCCGGAAGGCAAAGGTACGCCAGCAATGGGCGCACCTAACCTGACCCACCCGGCAGCGTTCATCTACGGCTCGAGCTTCGCTCAACTGCAGCAAACCATCCGTTACGGCCGTCAGGGCCAGATGCCTGCGCAAGAACAGCTGCAAGGCAACGACAAGGTTCACCTGCTGGCCGCCTACGTCTACAGCCTCTCTCACGGTGAGAAAGCGCCGGTAGCGGATGCCCAGTAAGGCAAACGCCTGATGCAACAAAAAACGGCCCCGCCAATGTGAATTGGCGGGGCCGTTTCAGTTTTTACCGAGTGCCTGTTTACTTAAGAACAGGGATGGTCTTATCGAGCTTTCGGCTAGGCCAGTTACTGTTACGTACAACGTTCACATTCAGCTCTTTACGATCCTTGGAGAAGCTGGCAATCAGATAGGTTTGCTGAGACGCGGCACCGCTCATGAATACGGGAACCTGACCAAAGTAGTCATATTTTGTCCAACTGTAATAGCTCCCCGAGACAAAGTGGTCGTGCCCACCAAAAACCGCTGTCACCTGATATTTCGCAATCATGCCCCTGAACCTTGCGATCTGCTCATCACTTCCCGCCCAATCAAAAACCTTGTGCATATTAAGAATGATGATCTTGCCTTGTTCCCGAGCAGCCTTTAAATCTCGCTCCAGCCAATCGAGCGACGGGGTAATGTCATACACAGTAGGTGCAATGGGATTACCACCAGAAAACTTTACGGCATAGGTCGGTTCATTGTTCAACTGAACCATATGAACATCACCAAAATCCTTCGAATAAGCAAGACTGCCGGAATAATGGCTCCCCCCTAACACAGCGCCCCGTACAGACAAATCCATCGAAGAAGCCTTCCCCCAATAACGCGCCTTTAGATCATTCACACTTCCAGCAGCACAATTATTCAGAAAACAGTCATTCACATTATTCGCGTAATCATGATTACCCAGCCCATAATCATACAACCCACCCAACTTGCCCTCAAAGACGGACTTCATGTAAGAGCGCTCACCGCCATGACCAAACGCGGTAACATCACCATTGATCATCACGGGAATACGCGCCGCCCCGCCATTCAACTGTCTGAAACTTGCAACGTCGGAATACTGCAAGCCAATGAGCTCCCTGGAACGCTTCTCCTTGTTTGGATCAGACACATTTTTATCTGTGAGATCACTCCAGGGATATTGTGGGTCGGACATAAATATCAAATGTCCTGGCATTTGCTCAACGGTCGCTGCATGAGAAGCAGGAACAAACACACACAGCGCAAAACAAGCCGCCAACTGACGAAACTTAAATAAACTCATAGAATTCCATTTCCATTATTAACAAAGTCAGTGCCGCCTTAATGGATAAGCACGTCACATACAAAACTAATCAAGTAGAAAAACAAACACAACCCACACTCACCGACAAAGCAATAAGGCATGTTTCACGATGCACGGATTCATTACCCCATTACTGAGTCCGCATAAAATTAACTAAGGATCATCTACACCAAACTCTCATCATGATCCTGCCCCCATTACGGGTACATCCAGACAGCTGCACAATCTGAAAAACCGTCCATACTGAACAAGTCAATTGATCTGCATCACGACTTGTTACATTTGCTACACCATCCACGAATTTTCCCCAACGCGACCAAAGGTCGCACCCTTGAACTAGAGCGACAGGCGTATCATTGCGCCACTGCAACACCTCTTTTTGACCGCGGTCGGCATGTACTGACTGAGGCATTTTTCCACTGCCGTGGGATGCAATGATGAGCAATCAGATTCCGGTACACGACGTCACTCCGCCTGCCAAGAACGCGAACAACAGCGTCGATCTCTACGCCTCTCGGGAAAAAATCTACACACGCGCCTTCACCGGCCTGTTCCGCAACCTGCGGATGATGGGCGGTGCCGGGTTGTTTCTGCTGTATTTCGGTACGGTCTGGCTGAGCTGGGGTGGCCATCAGGCCGTCTGGTGGAACCTGCCGGAGCGCAAATTCTTCATCTTTGGCGCAACCTTCTGGCCTCAGGACTTCATCCTGCTATCGGGAATCCTGATCGTCAGCGCCTTCGGCCTGTTTTTCATTACCGTGTACGCCGGCCGGGTCTGGTGCGGCTATACCTGCCCGCAAAGTGTCTGGACCTGGATTTTCATGTGGTGCGAGAAGGTCACCGAAGGCGACCGCAACCAGCGCATCAAGCTCGACAAAGCGCCCATGAGCGCCAACAAATTCCTGCGCAAGTTCAGCAAACACGCGATGTGGCTGTTGATCGGCTTCGTGACCGGTATGACCTTCGTCGGTTACTTCTCGCCGATCCGCGAATTGACCATCGACTTCTTCACCGGCGAAGCCGACGGCTGGTCGTATTTCTGGGTCGGTTTCTTCACCCTCGCCACCTACGGCAATGCCGGCTGGTTGCGCGAGCAGGTATGCATTTACATGTGCCCGTACGCGCGCTTCCAGAGCGTGATGTTCGATAAAGACACCCTGATCGTTTCCTACGATCCGCGTCGTGGTGAAGCCCGCGGCCCGCGCAAAAAAGGCGTCGACTACAAGGCCATGGGCCTGGGTGACTGCATCGACTGCACGATGTGCGTCCAGGTCTGCCCGACCGGTATCGACATCCGCGACGGCCTGCAAGTCGAATGCATCGGCTGTGCAGCCTGCATCGATGCCTGCGACAGCATCATGGACAAGATGGATTACCCGCGCGGCCTGATCAGCTACACCACCGAGCACAACCTGTCCGGGCAAAAAACCAATAAACTGCGCCCGCGCCTGATCGGCTATGCCACGGTGCTGCTGGCGATGATCGCCTTGCTGATGACCGCATTCTTCATGCGCTCGCTGGTCGGTTTCGACGTCAGCAAGGACCGCGTGCTGTACCGCGAGAACGCCGAGGGCCGGATCGAAAACGTCTACAGCCTGAAGATCATGAACAAGGATCAGCGCGACCACACCTACGTGCTCGAAGCCGCTGGCCTGCCGGACCTCAAGCTGCAAGGCAAGCGCGAGATCAAGGTCGCCGCCGGGGAGATTTTCAGCCAGCCGGTCGAACTGTCCAGCGCACCGGAGAAACTGCCATCGAGCACCAACGAGGTGAAATTCATCCTCAAGGATGCCGATGACGATAGCGTCCACATTGAAGCCAAGAGCCGGTTCATCGGCCCACAAGTTCGTTGAGAGAAGTGATCATGCCCGCAGCAAATGCCGCAAGTCCCTGGTACAAGCACCTTTGGCCGTGGATCATCATCGCCATCCTGGCGTGTTCCGTGACCCTGACCTTGTCCATGGTGACGATCGCGGTGAAAAACCCGGACAACCTGGTCAACGACAACTATTACGAGGCCGGCAAAGGCATCAACCGTTCCCTCGACCGTGAGTTGCTGGCGCAGACACTGCTGCTGCGCGCCAGCGTTCATCTGGACGACGTGACCGGCGAAGTCGACCTGCGCCTGAGTGGCAACAGCCAACCGAAAACCCTGGAGCTGAACCTGATCTCGCCGACCCAGCCGGAGAAGGATCGCAAGATCACCCTGGCGCGTAGCGAAACCGAACAGGGCCGCTACATTGGCCAGTTGAACGACAAGGTCGACGGTCGCCGCTTTGTAGAGCTGCTGGGCGTGCAGGATGACAAGACCTGGCGCATGTTCGAAGAAGAACAGGTCAGCCATGACAAGGATCTGCTGCTGGGTGATGAACCGCTGCAAGGCGCCGAAGACCTGAAAAAACCGTAAACCCTGCAAACCTGTGAAACCTGTAGGAGCTGTCGAGTGAAACGAGGCTGCGATCTTTTGATGTTGTTTTTAAAGAATAGCAAGATCAAAAGATCGCAGCCTCGTTTCACTCGACAGCTCCTACAGGGATGAGGCCCCTCCAGGACGATATCGACTTCACCCATGACCACCCAACTGTCCTGCTACCACTGCGCCCTGCCCGTCCCGGCCGGCAGCCGCTTCACCGCTACCGTCCTCGGTGAAACCCGCGAGTTCTGCTGCCCGGGTTGTCAGGCCGTGGCCGAAGCCATCGTGGCCGGTGGACTGGAAACCTATTACCAGCATCGCAGCGAGTCATCGGCCAACCCCGAAGCCTTGCCGGTGCAGTTGGTGGACGAACTGGCGCTGTACGACCGCGCCGACGTGCAAGCCCCCTTCGTCCGCCACGAAGGCGAACTCGCCGAAACCACCCTGTTGATGGAAGGCATCAGTTGCGCCGCCTGCGGCTGGCTGATCGAGAAACACCTGCGTGGCTTGCCGGCAGTGGCCGAAGCGCGCCTGAACCTGTCCAACCATCGCCTGCACGTGCGTTGGGCCGACGCGCAATTGCCGTTGAGCCAAGTGCTCAGCGAACTGCGCCACATCGGTTACGCCGCACACCCCTATCAAGCCGACCGCGCCAGTGAACAACTGGCCAGCGAAAACCGCCTGGCCCTGCGCCAACTCGGCGTCGCCGGGCTGCTGTGGTTCCAGGCGATGATGGCGACCATGGCCACCTGGCCGGAATTCAACATCGACCTCAGCCCCGAGCTGCACACCATCCTGCGTTGGGTCGCGCTGTTCCTCACCACCCCGATCGTGTTCTACAGCTGCGCGCCATTCTTCAAAGGCGCCATGCGCGACTTGCGCACCCGCCACCTGACCATGGACGTTTCGGTCTCGCTGGCCATTGGCAGTGCCTACATCGCCGGGATCTGGACCTCGATCACCGGCGTCGGTGAGCTGTATTTCGATGCGGTCGGCATGTTCGCACTGTTCCTGTTGGCCGGGCGTTATCTCGAACGTCGCGCCCGCGAACGCACCGCTGCCGCCACCGCGCAACTCGTCAATCTATTGCCCGCCTCGTGCCTGCGCCTGAGTGCCGACGGCCAGAGCGAGCGGATCCTACTCAGCGAACTGCGTATGGGCGATCAGGTGCTGGTGCACCCCGGCGCGATCCTCCCGGCTGACGGCAAGATCCTCGACGGCCAGTCGAGCATCGACGAATCCCTGCTCACCGGCGAATACCTGCCACAGCCGCGGACGCCGGGCGATGCCGTCACCGCCGGCACCCTGAACGTCGAAGGTGCGCTGACCGTGGAAGTCCTTGCCCTCGGCCAGGACACCCGACTGTCCGCCATCGTCCGCCTGCTGGACCGCGCCCAGGCCGAGAAACCGCGGCTGGCGGAAATTGCTGACCGCGCCGCGCAATGGTTCCTTCTGCTGTCGCTGATTGCCGCGGCCATCATCGGCCTGATCTGGTGGGAACTGGATTCTTCGCGAGCCTTCTGGATTGTACTGGCGATGCTCGTTGCAACGTGCCCGTGCGCCTTGTCCCTGGCCACGCCGACCGCCCTCACCGCCGCCACCGGCACGCTGCACAAGCTGGGTTTGCTGTTGACCCGCGGCCATGTGCTGGAAGGCCTGAACCAGATCGACACGGTGATTTTCGACAAGACCGGCACGCTCACCGAAGGTCGCCTGGCCTTGCGATCGATTCGCCCGCTCGGCGCGCTCAACAGCGATCAATGCCTGAGCCTGGCCGCCGCCTTGGAAAACCGCTCTGAACATCCAATCGCCCGCGCGTTTGGTCGGGCGCCGCTGGCCGCCGAAGAAGTCCACAGCACGCCGGGGCTAGGCCTCGAAGGCTTGGTCGGTGAGCAACGCTTGCGCATTGGCCAACCGGGTTTTGTCTGTGAACTCAGTGGCGCTGCCGTGCCATCGATGCCGGACGAAGCCGGCCAATGGCTGCTGCTCGGCGACAGCCAGGGACCGTTGGCATGGTTTGTTCTCGACGACCGCCTGCGTGCCGACGCGCCCGCCCTGCTCGCGGCTTGCAAGGCTCGCGGCTGGCGCACGCTGCTGCTGTCCGGTGACAGCTCGCCGATGGTCGCCAGTGTCGCCGCGGAACTGGGCATCGATGAAGCCCGTGGCGGTTTGCGCCCGGACGACAAATTGCAGGTCCTGCAACAGCTGCACAAGGAAGGCTGCAAGGTGTTGATGCTCGGTGACGGGGTCAACGACGTGCCAGTGCTGGCCGCCGCCGACATCAGCGTGGCGATGGGTTCGGCCACCGACCTGGCGAAAACCAGTGCCGACGCGGTACTGCTGTCGAACCGCCTCGATGCACTGGTCCAAGCGTTCAGCCTGGCTCGACGCACCCGCCGGGTAATCATCGAGAACCTGCTGTGGGCCGGGCTGTACAATGGCCTCATGTTGCCGTTCGCCGCCCTCGGCTGGATCACTCCGGTATGGGCCGCGGTCGGCATGTCCATCAGTTCGTTGACCGTGGTGCTGAACGCCCTGCGCCTGACTCGCATGCCAAACACGCCTGCGGTCAGTGCCACGCCAGAAACCCGCCCGCTGCCGGCCTGAGCCGCACGGGCATGGAGTCAAGATGCCAGCTCTCTACGTGATGATCCCGGCCGCGCTGCTGATCGTGGCCATCGCCATTTACATCTTCTTCTGGGCAGTCGACAGCGGTCAGTACGACGACCTTGACGGTCCGGCCCACAGCATTCTGTTCGACGACCAGGACCCGAACCACAAGGCCGCCGTCGACGAAGCCAGCGGCCATCCGGCCAAACCGGACGACAAGGCGCCACCTCATGCTTGAGTTGGCGCCGCTGCTGGTGTCTGCGGTGATTCTCGGCCTGCTCGGTGGCGGGCATTGCCTGGGCATGTGCGGCGGTTTGATGGGCGCGTTGACCCTAGCGATTCCCAAGGAACAACGCAGCCGGCGTTTTCGACTGCTGCTGGCCTACAACCTGGGGCGAATTCTCAGCTATGCAACGGCCGGCCTGCTGATCGGTCTGGCCGGGTGGGCGGTGGCCAACAGCCCGGCGGCGATGTTCATGCGCGTCATCGCTGGATTGCTGTTGGTCGCCATGGGCCTGTACCTCGCCGGTTGGTGGAGCGGCCTGACCCGCATCGAAAGCCTCGGTCGCGGCCTGTGGCGGCACATCCAGCCCGTTGCCAACAAACTGCTGCCGGTGTCGAGCGTCCCCCGCGCGCTACTGCTGGGCGCGCTCTGGGGCTGGCTGCCGTGCGGGTTGGTTTACAGCACCTTGCTGTGGTCGGCGAGCCAGGGCAATGCGCTGGACAGTGCGCTTTTGATGCTCGCGTTCGGGCTGGGCACCTGGCCGGTGTTGCTCGTCACGGGATTGGCGGCTGAGCGGGTCACGGCGTTGTTGCGCAAACGTAGCGTGCGGATGACGGGCGGATTACTGGTGATCCTGTTCGGCATCTGGACCTTGCCGGGGCCGCATCAGCATTGGCTCATGGGGCATTAAAGATCAAAAGATCGCAGCCTCGTTTCACTCGACAGCTCCTACATGGACCACGTATCCCTTGTAGGAGCTGTCGAGTGAAACGAGGCTGCGATCTTTTGATCTTGACACCCGTTGATGCAAATCAAGATGCCTCACCGCGCCTCCCCCTAGACTCGCTGACACTGCCAGCCTATCCGGGGGAATGCCCGCATGATGCTCGACGCCATTCGTTGGGACACCGATCTGATCCGCCGTTACGACCTGGCGGGACCGCGCTACACCTCCTATCCGACCGCGGTGCAATTCGATGGTCAGGTCGGCACGTTCGACCTGTTCCACGCCCTGCGCGACAGCCGTAAAGCCCTGCGCCCGTTATCGCTGTATGTGCACGTGCCGTTCTGCGCGAACATTTGCTACTACTGCGCCTGCAATAAAGTCATCACCAAGGATCGCGGCCGCGCCCAGCCCTATTTGCAGCGCCTTGAGCAGGAAATCCAGCTGATCGCCTGCCACCTCGACCCCGCGCAGAAAGTCGAGCAACTGCATTTCGGCGGCGGCACCCCGACCTTTCTCAGTCACGATGAACTGCGCCAGTTGATGGCCCAGTTGCGCAAAAGCTTCAACTTGCTGGACGACGATTCCGGCGACTACGGCATCGAAATCGACCCTCGCGAAGCCGACTGGTCGACCATGGGCCTGCTCCGTGAACTGGGATTCAATCGGGTCAGTATCGGCCTGCAAGACCTCGACCCGGCGGTGCAACGAGCGGTCAATCGCCTGCAAAGCCTGGAAGAAACCCGCGCGGTGATCGACGCGGCCCGCACGCTGCAGTTTCGCTCGATCAACATTGACCTGATCTACGGCTTGCCGAGGCAGACACCCGAGAATTTCGCCCGCACGGTTGATGAAGTCATCAACCTGCAACCGGACCGCCTCTCGGTGTTCAACTACGCGCACCTGCCGGAACGCTTCATGCCGCAACGGCGAATCAACAGCGACGAACTGCCGACACCGGCGCAAAAACTGGAAATACTCCAGGGCACCATCGAGCAGTTGACCAAGGCCGGTTACCGCTACATCGGCATGGACCACTTCGCGCTGCCCGACGATGAACTGGCGATTGCTCAGGAAGAATCGACCCTGCAACGCAACTTCCAGGGCTACACCACCCACGGTCATTGCGACCTGATTGGCCTGGGCGTGTCGGCCATCAGCCAGATCGGCGACTTGTATTGCCAGAACAGCAGCGACCTCAATCAGTACCAGAACACGCTGGCCAGCGCACAGCTGGCCACCAGCCGTGGTCTGCTGTGCAACGCCGATGACCGCCTGCGACGCGCGATCATCCAGCAACTGATCTGCACGTTCAGCCTGGAATTCGCGCAGATCGAACACGCCTTCAACATCGACTTTCAGGGCTACTTCGGCGAACTTTGGCCGCAGTTGCAGGGAATGGCCGACGACGGACTGATCGACCTTGATAACGAACGGATTACCGTACTGCCCGCCGGACGATTGCTCGTGCGTTCGGTGTGCATGGTGTTCGACGCGCACCTGGAACAGCAGAATCGCCAGCGGTTTTCGCGGGTGATCTAGCCATCACCTCACTGACCGGTCTCCGAAACGCTGACTTTACGACCCTGCGACAAAATCGCCGCGTGCCTGAATGTCCTCCCGTGGGTTACCCTTACGGCTTATGTGTGTTTTCCCACAAGGATTGAAGAAATGTCCGAGCCAGTAAAACTGCGCGCTCATAGCCAGGCCCATTGCAAGGACTGCAGCCTGGCCCCCCTCTGCTTGCCACTTTCTCTGAATCTGGAAGACATGGAAGCGCTGGACGAAATCGTTAAACGTGGCCGCCCGCTGAAAAAGGGCGAGTTCCTGTTCCGCCAGGGCGACACCTTCGATTCCGTTTATGCAGTACGCTCTGGCGCTCTGAAGACCTTCAGCCTGAGCGATGGCGGCGAAGAACAACTCACCGGCTTCCACCTGCCAAGCGAACTGGTCGGCCTGTCGGGCATGGACACCGAAAAACACCCGGTCTCGGCGCAAGCCATGGAAACCACCTCGGTGTGTGAAATCCCTTTCGAACGCCTCGACGAACTGGCGCTGCAACTGCCGCAACTGCGCCGTCAGTTGATGCGCGTGATGAGTCGCGAGATTCGCGACGATCAGCAAATGATGTTGCTGCTGTCGAAGAAAACCGCCGACGAGCGCATCGCCACGTTCCTGGTCAACCTGTCGGCGCGTTTCCGCGCCCGGGGTTTCTCGGCCAACCAGTTTCGCCTGAGCATGTCGCGCAACGAAATCGGCAATTACCTGGGCCTGGCGGTGGAAACCGTGTCCCGGGTGTTTACGCGCTTCCAGCAAAACGAACTGATTGCGGCTGAAGGCAAGGAAATCCATATCCTCGACCCGATCCAGCTCTGCGCCTTGGCCGGCGGCTCGCTAGACGGCTGATTTTGGCGATGGCGGCTGAGCGAAACGGTTCAGCCGCCGTTATACTGCGTCGTTTGCAGCCTGCCAGGACACCTCGACGATGGTCTTCGACTCCTTCGACATCAAATCCCTTATCCGCCCTGTGATCGACTTTCCCAAGCCGGGCGTGATCTTTCGCGACATTACCCCATTGTTCCAGTCGCCCACGGCCCTGCGCCTGGTGATGGACAGCTTCGCCCACCGTTATGTCGAGGCTGACTTCACCCACATCGGTGCGATGGACGCGCGTGGTTTTCTGATCGGTTCGGTCCTGGCCTATCAGTTGAACAAGCCGCTGGTGCTGTTCCGCAAGCAAGGCAAGCTGCCGGCCGACGTGCTGGCCGAGGGTTATGCGACCGAATACGGCGAAGCCTTCCTCGAAGTCCACGCCGACAGCCTGTGCGAGGGCGATTCGGTGGTGATGTTCGATGACCTGATCGCCACCGGCGGGACGCTGATTGCGGCGGCAAACCTGGTTCGACGCATGGGCGCGCGGGTTCATGAAGCGGCGGCGATCATCGATTTGCCGGAGCTGGGCGGGTCGCAGCGTCTGGAAGACATGGGGATTCCGACCTTTTGCCTGACGCAGTTTGCGTTGAGCGATAAGTAACAAACGTCAAAAGATCGCAGCCTTCGGCAGCTCCTACATTGGAATGGTGTAACCCCTGTAGGAGCTGCCGAAGGCTGCGATCTTTTGCTTCTAAAGTCCCATCTGCTTACTGATGATCTCGTTCATCACTTCCCGCGTCCCCCCACCGATCGACAAGATCCGGTTATCCCGATACAGCCGCTCCACCAGACTCTCGCGCATGTAGCCAAGGCCGCCGAGGATCTGCACAGCATCTGTGGTGATCCGATCAGCCGTATCGGTAGCAAAATTCTTGGCCATGGAAATCTCCTTGATCACACTCTGCCCCGCCGCCATTTTCGCCGCCTGGCGGTAGGTGAATTCCTGTGACACCTCCAGCGCCGTAGCCATTTCGGCAAGGCGATGCTTGAGCACCTGAAACTGGCCGATGGGTTTACCGAATGCTTCACGCTGGCGAGCCCATTTCAGGCTCTCTTCCAGCGCCAGTTGCGCGGTCATGTTGGCCATTAGCGCCAGCGCCAGGCGTTCGCTCTGGAAGTTGCCCATGATGCAGGCGAAGCCCATGTTTTCGGCGCCGATCAGATTTCCTACCGGCACCCGGCAATCGTCGAAGAACAGTTCGGCAGTGTCCGACGCCCACCAACCCATTTTCTTCAACTGACGGCCGACGGTGAAACCGGGCGTGCCCTTCTCGATCAACAGCAGGCTGATGCCACCGAACCCCGGCGCGCCGGTGCGCACCGCGACGGTGTAGAAATCCGCGCGGACGCCACTGGTGATAAAGGTTTTGCTGCCGCTGACCCGGTAGAACTCGCCGTCGCGCACGGCGCGGGTTTGCAGGTTGGCAACGTCGGAGCCACCACTGGGCTCGGTCACGGCCAGGGCACTGATCTTCTCGCCGGCGAGCACCTGCGGCACAACGCGATCGCGGACTTCAGGCCTGGCCCACTTGAGGATCGGCGGCAGACCGATGTCCAACGAGCCGAGCCCCGCCACCAGACCGCCGGAACCACAGCGCATCAGTTCCTCGCTGGCGGCCACCTTGGCGAACAGATCACCTTCGTGGCTGCCACCCAGGGCTTCGGGATAACCGATTCCCAGAATGCCCGCCGCGCCAGCCTTGAGGTAGAGCTCGCGGGGAAAGCTTTCAGCTTCTTCCCAATGGTCGATGTCCGGCAAGATCTCGCGCTCGACGAAACGTCTGACGCTGTCGCGGACCAATTGGTGACTGGGGTCGAAGTATTCCTGAAAGGCAGGCATCGGCGAGCTCCACTGAATGTTCAGCGAAGTTAACCGAGCGTTTGCTTGGTTTTCAACAGGATTGTGTGAATCAGGGAGACCGAGGCGTGCCATTCGCGAGCAAGCCCGCTCCCACATTTGATTTGTATACGCTGGAGATCAAATGTGGGAGCGGGCTTGCTCGCGAAGGCGTCAGTTCAAGCACTACAAAACGATCGGCTTACGCCCGGCAAACGAATGCGCCAGCGTCCCGCCATCCACCAATTCGAGCTCGCCACCCAATGGCACGCCATGGGCGATGCGCGAGGCGATCAGGCCTTTGTTGCTGAGCAACTGGGCGATGTAGTGCGCCGTGGCTTCACCTTCCACCGTCGGATTGGTCGCGAGAATGACTTCAGTGAACGTGCCCGCCTCTTCGATCCGCGCCAACAGTTGCGGAATACCGATGGCCTCAGGCCCGAGTCCGTCGAGTGGCGACAGATGGCCCTTGAGCACAAAGTAGCGACCACGGAAACCGGTCTGCTCCACTGCGTAGACGTCCATCGGCCCTTCCACTACGCAGAGCAAGGTGTCGTCGCGACGGGTATCGGCGCATTGAGGGCAGAGGTCGTCTTCGGTCAGTGTGCGACACAACCGGCAGTGACCCACCCCTTCCATGGCCTGGCTCAGTGCCAGGGCCAGTCGCGAGCCGCCGCTGCGATCACGCTCGAGCAGCTGCAACGCCATGCGTTGGGCAGTTTTCTGACCTACACCAGGCAAAATTCGCAGGGCGTCGATCAGTTGGCGAATCAAAGGGCTGAAGCTCATGGGGAAAAGTCCGACAAAACAACGAGACGCGGTTTATACCCGCGCCTCTGTTTAGCGTCAATTACTCAGTCCTGGGCGACCCGCACAACCAGTTTGCCGAAGTTGCGTCCTTCCAGTAGACCGATGAACGCTTCAGGTGCCTGCTCCAGGCCATCGACCACGTCTTCGCGGAACTTCACCTTGCCGTCGCGCACCCACGGCGCCATGGCGCTGACGAATTCCGGCTGACGATCACCGTAGTCGTCGAACACGATGAAACCCTGAATTCGCACACGCTTGGTCAGCAGCGTGCGCTGCAGTTGCGGCAGTCGATCCGGGCCGGTCGGTGCTTCGTGAGCGTTGTAGGACGCGATCAGTCCGCAGAGTGGAATTCGCGCCTTGGGCTTGAGCAACGGCAGCACGGCATCGAACACCTTGCCGCCGACGTTTTCGTAATAGATGTCGATGCCCTCGGAGCACGCCTTGGCCAATTCATCGGCGAAGTTCGGGCTCTTGTGATCGATGCAGGCATCAAAACCCAGGTCATCGACCACATAACGGCACTTGTCCGCGCCACCGGCCACGCCGACCACGCGCAAACCCTTGATCTTCGCTACCTGACCGACCACCGAACCCACGGCGCCGGATGCAGCCGCAACCACCAGGGTTTCGCCGGCCTTGGGCTGGCCGATGTCCATCAGGCCCATATACGCGGTCATTCCTGGCATGCCCAACACGCCCAACGCCATTGACGGGCTCGGCAGCCCGGACGGCACCGGAATGATGTTGCGACCGTCGCTGAGGCTGTGGCTCTGCCAACCGGTGGAACCGACCACCAGATCACCTTCGTGGAATTTCGGATTCAGCGAGCGCTCGACCCGGCTGACAGCGCCACCGGTCATCACCTCGCCGATTTCAACCGGAGCGGCGTAGGACGGCGCGTCGCTCATGCGTCCGCGCATGTAGGGATCAAGAGACAGGTAAAGGGTCTTGAGCAGCACCTGACCGTCGGCCAGATCCGGCAGCGCAATGCGCTCCAGACGGAAATTCTCCGGCGTCGGCGCGCCTACCGGGCGGGACGCCAGGACGATACGTTGGTTGAGGGTCAATGCTTGTGGCATGTGAGCTTCTCCTTTGATCGATGAATTCGGCGGTATAGGGAGCAGACCGTTGTGGTGGTGGCGCGTTCGATGTTTCGTCAGTTGTACCGAGGTGACTTCATCGCGGGCAAGCCACGCTCCCACAGGATTTAGGTGATCCCTGTGGGAGCGGCGGTGCGGCGATCCGACTTGCCCGCGAAGGCGACCGCACAGGCACCATAAATCCAACAGCCAGAAACAAAAATGCCAGGCGCGATGCCTGGCATTTTTTTGTAGCCCATCCGACGCGCTTTGGCGAATCAGAATGGCAGTTTCATACCCGGTGGCAGTTGCATGCCAGCGGTCATGCCGGACATTTTGTCCTGGCTGTTGGCTTCGATCTTGCGCACGGCATCGTTGACGGCGGCGGCGAACACAGCCTCCAGCATCTCTTTGTCGTCTTCACTCAAGCCTTCGACCAGGCTTGGATCGATGGTCACGCGCTTGACGTCGTGACGACCGGTCATCACCACGGTGACCATATCGCCACCGGCTTTACCGGTGACTTCGGCGTTGGCCAGTTCTTCCTGCATCTTGGCCATTTTTTCCTGCATCTGCTGTGCCTGCTTCATCAGGCCGGCCATGCCACCTTTCATCATGGGAATCACCTCAAAAGTACTTGGATAAAAACAGCTCCCGGCCCTTTCGGCCGAACGCCTTCAGTTATTAGCCCTGAGTGACCAGGGTCTCGACAGGTTCAATAGTATCGTTACGGACCACCGCACCGAACTGCTGCATCATTTGCTGGATGAACGGATCACCGTGAATCGACTCTTCGGCCTCGCGCTGACGGTTCGCACGGCGACGGGACGCAGCCTGGGCCGGCGTTTCCTGCTCGGGCTTGATCAACTCCATGCGCAGGGTCAGCGTACGCCCGTGAAATTGGTTCAACGCATCGTTCAAGCGACGCTGTTGAGTCGCGTTGAACAACGCGCTGTGGGCCGGGTCCAGGTGCATCAGCCAATTGTCACCCTCGACGGCGATCAGCGTGCAGTTGGCGGCAATGCTGCCGGTCATGCCGGAGATCGGCAGTTTCGGGAACAACTCCAGCCATTGCAACGCCAGACCGGTAGCCGGCATGGCGGCCGGCTCGGGCTCGGCTTCCGGCACTGGCTCAGCGGTGTGCTCGCTGGCCAGTTCATCGAGGTAGCTGTAGGCCGATTCGATATCTGGCTCGATGTAGTCCTCGTCCAGCGGCGGCTCATCGTCCAGTTCCATGCCCGGCGTCGCGGCATCGACGTCGGCTACCGACGGCTCCGGAATCGGCGCAGCGGCCCACTCCGGTGCGTCCGGCACCACGCTGTCAGGCGTCGGCAATGGCATCGGCGCCAAATCGGGCTGTTCGCTGGCAGTTTCCAGCACCGGCTCGACAGCGGGTTGCTGAACGACTTCGGGTTCTATCGGGTCGTTCCAGGGCAGATCGACGACGACTTCGACCGCTACAGCCTCAACGACATGCTCGGGCGCAACGACGGGCGCAACCGGCTGAGGCTCGGGCGCTTGTACTGGAGCAACCACCGCCGCAACCGGCGCAGGCGCGACGGGTGCAACTGCCGCCGCGACTACCGGCGCAACAACGGGCGCGGCAGCCACTGAGTTTGCGGAATCAACTGTGGCTTGGCTGATCCCCACTGGCTTTAGCGGTTGCCTTGGGGCGTCCGCGGTGTCTGCCGGCCGGAACGCGAGCATTCGCAGCAGGACCATTTCGAAGCCACCGCGCGGGTCCGGCGCCAGCGGCAAGTCGCGGCGACCGATCAGGCCCATCTGGTAATAGAACTGCACGTCTTCGGCCGGCAAGGCATGGGCCAGCGCCAGCACCCGATCACGGTCGCCATGACCGTTGTCGACGCCTTCAGGCAGGGCCTGGGCGATGGCGACACGGTGCAGCACGTTGAGAATTTCCGAGAGCACGCCGTTCCAGTCCGGGCCTTGTTCGGCTAGATGACGGACGGCTTCGAGCAAGGCCTTGGCGTCGCCTTCGATCAGCGCATGCAGAACGTCGTAGACCTGACCGTGATCGAGCGTGCCGAGCATCGCCCGCACGTCGGCAGCCATGACTTTGCCTTCACCGAAGGCGATGGCCTGGTCGGTCAGGCTCATGGCGTCGCGCATCGAACCGTCGGCAGCACGGCCCAGCAGCCACAGCGCGTCGTCTTCGAACGGCACGTTCTCGACACCCAGCACATGGGTCAAATGCTCGACCACACGCTCTGGCGTCATGTTCTTCAGAGAGAACTGCAGGCACCGCGAAAGAATGGTTGCAGGAAGTTTCTGCGGATCGGTCGTCGCCAGGATGAACTTGACGTAGGGCGGCGGCTCTTCAAGGGTTTTCAACAGCGCATTGAAGGAATGGCTGGAGAGCATGTGCACTTCGTCGATCAGGTAGACCTTGAAGCGCCCGCGGCTCGGCGCGTACTGCACGTTGTCGAGCAGTTCGCGGGTGTCTTCGACCTTGGTCCGGCTCGCGGCGTCGATCTCGATCAGGTCGACAAAGCGACCTTCATCGATCTCGCGGCACACCGAGCACTCGCCGCAAGGCGTTGAAGTGATACCTGTTTCACAGTTCAGGCATTTGGCGATGATCCGCGCGATGGTGGTCTTGCCGACCCCGCGGGTACCGGTAAACAGATAGGCGTGGTGCAGCCGCTGGCTGTCCAAGGCATTGATCAGAGCCTTGAGCACATGGGTCTGGCCGACCATTTCGCGAAACGAGCGCGGACGCCATTTACGTGCAAGAACCTGATAACTCATCGAAAACCGTCGCAACGAAGGAACAGAAGCGGCTAATGCTAGCGGAGCAAGGCCAAAATTGCATCCGGCGCGCTCGTCTAATCTGGCTAAGATGGTCTTTGGGGGGGCTTTTATCGGCTCGGGGTTTATCAATACCGGAGCGTTTATGCGGCTGGCCTTGGGGGCACTGCTGTTGATCAGCCTGAATGTCGCTGGCGCCGAGGCGCCGCTGCGCTTTGTGGTGCCCGACAGTTGGGCGATGCCGATGGTGCAACTGGAACGTGGCCATCCGACCCAAGGTATCCTGCACGACATAATGGTCAGCCTCGCGACCCAGGTCGGTGTACCTGCCGAATTTCACGTGTTGCCTCGGGCGCGGGTGCAAAACGCCATGGAGCACGGTGAGGTTGATATCCGCTGCTACGCCGCGCAGTCCTGGCAGCCGAATCAGTCCGGGGACTACATCTGGAGCATTCCGCTTTGGTTTCAGCGCGACCTGTTGATCAGCCGGCAAGATCCGCTCACCGCAGTGACGCCTGCAAACTTGCCGCGACAATCCGTTGGCACGGTGCTCGGCTACACCTACCCCACGTTGCAACCCCTGTTCGATGCCGACCGCCTGCATCGCGAAGACGCGCGCAACCAGGAACAGGTGCTGGAAAAACTCCTGGCCGGACGCTATCACTACGCCGTGAGCAATCAATGGACGCTGGATTGGTTCAATCAGCGCCTGCTGCCTGGCCGGCAACTGCAAGGCGTGGCGGTTTTGCAGGAACAGAGTGTCGGTTGTTATGTGCGCAACGATACCAAGGTGCCCGTGCAGCGCATTTTGCGCACCTTGGTGCGAATGAAAATGTCCGGGGAAATCGACGACATTATCCGGCTCTACATTGGTGGCGAGCCACTCAAGGCGCCCAATGGCAAGCCTTGACCCGCCTGCTCCAGCACCTGCCATTGCGCCGGAGCGACAAAACCCTCGACCCAGCCCGGTACTTCTGCGGGCGGCATCGGCCGGGCAATGAAACAGCCTTGAGCAACTTCGCAACCCAGGCGCAGCAGCAATTCACCGTGCTCGATACTTTCCAGCCCTTCGGCGATCACCTGCCGGCCAAAGGCCCGAGCCAGACCAATGACCGCCATGGTCAGGGCCAGATCATCACGATCATTAACGATGTCGCGCACGAACGACTTGTCGATCTTGATGGTTTGGGTTTGCAAACGCTTGAGGTAGCTCAGGGACGAATAACCGGTGCCGAAGTCCCCCAGTGAAAACTGCACCCCCAGCGCCTGACAGGCCTGTAAACAGGCGCTGACATGCTGGATGTTCTCGATCGCCACCGACTCGACGATTTCCAGATCGAGCATCTGCGGAGCCACCTGGGCATGCCGGGCGAGCACGTGTTTGAGCCGGTCGACAAAATCCGTGCGCTGGAAATGTCGTGCCGCAATATTAATGCTGACTGGCCAGCCCTGCCCCGCTTGCTGCCAGTGGTGCAACTGCGACAGGACCTGATCCATTACCCACTCACCAATATCGATGATCAGGTCCGTTTCTTCCACCAGCGGCAAAAAATCCCGGGCCGGCATCATGCCGTGTTGCGGATGCTCCCAACGCAATAACGCCTCGAAGCCGACAACCTCGCCACGACGCATGTTCACCTTGGGCTGGAAATGCACACGCAACTCACCGGCAGCCAGCGCCTGACGCACTCGCTCGACCGTCTGGTGAGTGGCCTTGACCTCCTGATCCCGGGACACGTCGAACAAATGAAAGCGATTGCGACCGCGTTGTTTCGCCACGTACATGGCCTGATCGGCATGACGCAGCAGGGTTTCGGCATCGTGATTGTCGTCGGGGAACAGGGTGACGCCGATACTGGCAAATACATTGACGCCCTTACCATGCAGCGAATACGGCGCCGAAATAGCGCCGAGCACCCGGTTCAACGCCGCACGCAGTTCCGGCAGATCTCGCACGTATCGCAACACCAGCACAAACTCGTCACCGGCCAAACGTGCCACCACATCTTCGCAGCGAACAATGGTTCGCAAACGCTTGGCCACCTCGACCAACAGCAGATCGCCACTGGCATGCCCGTAGCTATCATTGACCGCTTTGAAGCCGCCGAGGTCGAGCATGCATACCGCCAGCGGGATGTTTTCGTGACGGGAGAACTCCAGCGCCTGATCCAGCAAATCCGAGAGGAACGCGCGATTCGGCAGCCCGGTCAGCACGTCATGCCCCACCCGCCATTGCAGGGAATGCAGCAATTGGTGTTTTTCGCTGCGGCCATTCGGCGCTATCGCAAGGTCGCTGGGCTTACTCAGGCTGAACTCGGCGAAAAAACCGGTTTTGATCCCAAAACCATCAGCCGCTTCGAAACCGGCACCTACACCCCCAGCGTGGAAGCCTTGTTCCTGCTTGCCGATGTGTTGGGCGTGAAGCTGAAAGCCTTTTTCGCAGATTTAGGCGATGAAGATGAACAGCGGGCGTATCTGTTCGGTGTCATACATAAAGCCACCCCGAAGGATCTGGGAAAGCTGATTGCAGCGGTTGACCAGGCCTTGTCCAAGCCTTAGTGCCAGAAATGAAAAAGGCAGATTTGTCGAATCGACACATCTGCCTTTTGCTCATTCAGGTGCCTGAAAACCGCCCCACCCGGTATTGAAGATCGTGCATCGATAGTGGCCATCCGATACTCTTCGCATGAAATTAATTCAAAATGTAAGGGACTACGATGAAACACCTCCGCCCGATCCTCATGGCAGCACTGCTGTGCGCACTTCACGCCCCCGTGCAAGCGGCCAGCAACCCTCCCCCGGCGCCCGCTGAAGTTGCCCAAGCGCAGCAAACGCCCGAACAATTTCTCGCCACCCTGAAGCAGCAGCACGGCACCATCACCCTGCCCTCCGGCATTGCAACGCTGAAGCTCAGTAAAGAATTTTATTACCTGGACCCGAATGACACTGAACGCCTGCTGACCGAGGGTTGGGGCAACCCACCCGGCCACAAGACCTTGGGCATGATCATTCCAACAGCCGTAAACCCACTGACCGCCAGCGGCTGGGGCGTGATTGTCAGCTATAAGGACGACGGGCATATTTCCGACGAAGATGCGGCAAAAATCGACTATGCCGACCTGCTCAAACAAATGCAGGAAGAGGATGAGGAAGACAATAAGGAGCGGCAGAAGCAGGGCTATGCCGGCCTGCACCTGCTGGGCTGGGCCGAGCAACCGCACTACGACGAAACCAGCCACAAAATGTACTGGGCCCGGGAACTGAAAGCCGATGACGCCGAGGACAGCACGCTGAATTACAGCATTCGGGTGCTGGGCCGCAAAGGTGTCCTGGAGTTGAACGCTGTTGCCTCAATGGCAGACATGCCGATGATCAAGCAGGAATTACCCAAAGTCATCGCCTTTACCAACTTCACTGAGGGCAACCTGTACACCGACTACAACCCTGGAACCGACAAACTGGCGTCTTATGGCCTGGCGGCACTGGTGGGTGGTGGTCTGGCTGCCAAGGCCGGGTTATTTGCCAAGATCGGCATTTTCCTGCTGGCCGCGAAGAAGTTCTTGATTGTGGGACTGGTGGTGATAGCAGGCTTTGTCCGCAAGCTGTTCAGCCGAAAACCTTAAGGTTCTGGCCCTTCCGTGCTGCCGGGTGACGCTGGCAGCGCAGGATCTGCAGGCATGACAAACCCGCTACAGGACAGCGCAGCAGACGAACAAAAATAAGGTTTTTTAAAACGAGATGTATCGGAGGATGTTGCGCGCTCAAGCCCTCGAATCTGAGGACATGGCGTTATGGAGGCAACCCCACCAGCCACACCCCGGCACACAATGTTCCCGCTGTGGCTGCTTCCTTCCGGATCTGACCAGGTTCACGGGTAATCGTTGCGGGGGGACCGATGGGGTCACCATAACGACGCTCACCTGACGGCGAGCCGCGCCATTGTACCTATCTGAGACGAAGTTACAACCGTTCGGGGGGATTAAAAATATGAGAGAGCTCAAGCACTTGCTACTGCGCTTGCAACACCTCATCCGCCCGGCCGCCCTCTTGCTGGATCACCAGGTGGATGAAGTGCAGCTTGGAGATCACTGCTGGCGGCAGGACGAACGGATAGAAATCTGGCTGCCCCATGCTGCGCGACAGTTCATTCAGCATACCGGCCAGTTCGATCCACGCATTGACGAACGACAGGAACGCCGCGCCGCCGGGATGCTGTGGATCGTAGAGGGTACTTGGGGGAAACGGCTGATAGTCGAAGTCCATCTCCCTGGCACTCATCCCGAACCCCAACGCCGTATCCACTGCGTCCATCATGTGCAGGTAGTGAGCCCAGGTTTCGGCCCAATCTTCCCACGGATGCATGGTCGCGTAGGCGCTGACGTAATGAGGCTGCCAGTCGAGCGGCGCGCCTTGCTGGTAATGCCGTTCGAGGGCGTCGGCATAACTGGCGCGCTCGTCGCCGAACAGGCCACGGAACGGTTCCAGCCAATGACTGTTGGCGATCAGCCGGTCCCAGTAGTAATGCCCGACTTCATGCCGAAAATGCCCGAGCAACGTGCGATAAGGTTCGTGCATCTGCACCCGAATCTGCTCGCGATGAGCGTCGTCGGCTTCTTTGATATCGAGGGTGATCAGACCGTTGGCGTGACCAGTGGTTGGCGGCTTGCCTTCGAGGTCGACACCAATGAAATCGAAAGCCAGCCCGGTCTCTTCGTCCACGGTTTTGGGAATCACCTGCAAACCCAGGCTGACCAACTGTGCGACCAGACGCCGCTTGGCCGTTTCGACCTTGCGCCAGCGTTCGTGATTTTCGGCAATCGACAGGTCGGGGATGGTGTGGTTCAGGCTACAGGCGATGCATAACGCATCATGGTCATTGGCGGGCAACAGCCAATTGCACGCGGCCGGGGAATCGAGGTTGGCGCAGCGGCGCAAGACACCTGCTTCGGGATCGGCGTCGAGCAACCAGGTATCAGCCTGCAAGCCGGGCTGCAGCGACGATAGGCGACTCTGCTCCGGTTGATACCCCAACGCCGCCGAACACGCCAGGCACTGGCTGTTGCGAAAAAACAGCGACTGCCCGCAGCGGCACTGCCAGACCTTACTGTTGCGCGAGCTTTCGCCGATGAAGGGCGCGGCGATGCGTGTACTGAGCTGTTCGAAGAAGCGGTACATGGCGATCTCTCCCTGGGGCTTGCCAAGACTAGATCATTCCCGCGCCGTGATCGTTCCCGCGTTTTTGCGTGGGCAAAACCAAAAGATCGCAGCCTCATTTCACTCGACAGCTCCTACAGAGGATATGCATTTCAATGTAGGAGCTGTCGAGTGAAACGAGGCGGCGATCTTGGCGACCTTAAACGTTGATGCCGTGCTTACTCAGAAATTCGACAAACGCCTCTTCATCCAAAACCTTCAACCCCAGCTCATTAGCCTTTGCCAACTTCGAGCCGGCACCCGGCCCAGCGACCACACAATGAGTCTTGGCCGACACCGAGCCCGCTACCTTGGCACCGAGGCTTTCAAGTTTGTCCTTGGCGATGTCGCGGCTCATCAACTCCAGCGAACCGGTCAGCACCCAGGTCTGCCCGGCCAGCGGCAAGCCTTCAACGACTTTCTTCTCGCTCTGCCAGTGCATGCCGAAATCGCGCAGCTGTTTCTCGGCGGCTTCAGCAATTTGGCGATTTTGCGCAACCGCAAAAAACTCCCGAACCGAAGTGGCCTGTTTCTCCGGCAGCGCCTGACGCATATCCAGCCAGTCGGCGCTGAAAACCCCTTCAAGCGAACCAAACTTGTCCGCCAGTTTCTGCGCCCCACCCGGCCCGACCGAAGGAATATGCAACTTGTCGAGGAAACCGCCCAGCGTGGTGCTGGCGGCAAACTCGGCACCCAGCTCACCCTGATCCTGAATCTGCAGGCCGTGCTTGAGCAGGTCCTTGATCACCTGCTGGTTATGCGCATCTTCAAAGAAGCTGTGAATCTCGTGAGCCACTTCCAGGCCAACGTCCGGCAAATACGTGAGCACTTGCGGCAACGCCTGCTGAACCCGCTCCAGCGAGCCGAGAGAACGCGCCAGCACCTTCGCCGTCTCTTCGCCGACATCGGGAATTCCGAGGGCGTAGATGAAGCGTGCCAGGCTCGGCTTCTTGCTGTCTTCGATGGCGCTGAGCAGGTTCTTGCTCGACAGTTCGGCAAAGCCTTCCAGATCGACGATTTGCTCGAACGTCAGCGCGTAAAGATCGGCCGGCGAATTTACCAGACCTTCATCCACTAACTGCTCGACGCTCTTCTCGCCCAGGCCTTCAATGTCCATGGCGCGACGGGAGACGAAGTGAATGATTGCCTGCTTGAGTTGCGCACCGCAGGCCAGACGACCGACGCAGCGGTACACCGCGCCTTCACTGACGGTCTCGCGACCTTTGCTGCGCTTGACCAGTTGCGTGCGCTCGACATGCGAGCCACAGACCGGGCACTTCTCGGGAATCTGTACTGGTCGTGCGTTGTCCGGACGACGCTCCATGACCACCTGCACCACCTGCGGAATCACGTCGCCCGCGCGGCGAATGATCACGGTGTCGCCAATCATCAGGCCCAGACGCGCCACTTCGTCCATGTTGTGCAGCGTCGCGTTGGCCACGGTCACACCGGCGACCTTGACCGGTTTCAAGCGCGCCACGGGCGTCACCGCACCGGTACGACCGACCTGGAACTCCACGTCGAGCAATTCAGTGAGTTCTTCCATGGCCGGGAATTTGTGCGCGATCGCCCAGCGCGGTTCACGAGCACGGAAGCCCAGCTCACGCTGAGAGGCAATGCTGTTGACCTTGAACACCACGCCGTCGATTTCGTAGGGCAGCGAATTTCGGCGCTCACCGATGTCACGGTAATAATCCAGGCATTCATCAATGCCGTGAGCCAGTTTCAACTCATGACTGATCGGCATGCCCCAGGCTTTGAGTTGCTGCAGATTGCCAATGTGCGTATCAGCAATATCGGCCGAAATCTGACCGATGCCATAGCAGCAGAACTCCAGCGGACGGTTGGCGGTGATCTTCGAATCGAGCTGGCGCAAGCTGCCGGCCGCCGCGTTGCGCGGATTGGCGAAGGTCTTGCCGCCGACTTCCAGCTGCGTGGCGTTGAGGCGTTCGAAACCGGCCTTGGACATGAACACTTCGCCGCGCACTTCCAGGGTCGCGGGCCAGCCAGTGCCGTGCAACTTGAGCGGAATGTTGCGCACGGTACGGACGTTGACGCTGATGTCTTCGCCGGTGGTGCCATCGCCACGAGTCGCGCCGCGCACCAGCACGCCGTCCTGATACAGCAAGCTGACCGCCAGGCCATCGAGCTTCGGTTCACAGCTGTATTCCACCGCCGCGCCGCCGCCAAACAAATCGCCAACCGGCAGATCCAGCCCTTCGGTTACCCGACGATCGAACTCGCGCATGTCGGTTTCTTCGAAGGCGTTGCCGAGGCTGAGCATCGGTACTTCGTGACGCACCTGAGTGAACGCCGACAGCGCCGCGCTGCCAACACGCTGGGTCGGCGAGTCGCTGGTGATCAGTTCGGGATGGGCCGCTTCGAGGGCCTTGAGCTCGTGGAACAACCGATCGTATTCGGCGTCCGGAATGCTCGGCTCGTCCAGCACGTGGTAGCGATAGTTGTGCTGATCCAGCTCAGCGCGCAGCTCTAGAATGCGGTTTTTGGCGGCGGTCATGGGTGTTCTCTCATAAAGCAAAAGAGCAGCCGTGGCTGCTCAATCTCATTTCATCCAGATCAAGAGATCGCAGCCTCGTTTCACTCGACAGCTCCTACAGGCGAAGTGATTTTCTGTAGGAGCTGTCGAGTGAAACGAGGCTGCGATGTTTTGACCTTAGCGCTTCTGGGTCAGGGCGCGACGTTCAAACTCAACGATGCGCTGACGGTAATGCTCAATCGTCTGGGCAGTCAGCACGCTGCGCTGGTCGTCTTTCAGTTCGCCGTTCAGCTCCTGAGACAGTTTACGCGCCGCGGCCACCATCACATCGAAGGCTTGCTTCGGATGACGCGGGCCTGGCAGGCCGAGGAAGAAACTCACTGCCGGCGTGCTGAAGTGGTCGATGTCGTCCAGATCGAAGACGCCCGGCTTGACCGCATTGGCCATCGAGAACAGGACTTCGCCGTTGCCGGCCATGCTTTCGTGGCGGTGGAAGATGTCCATCTCGCCGAAACGCAGACCGCTTTCCAGAATGTTCTGCAACAGCGCCGGCCCTTTGAAGCCGGCGGCGTCGCGGCAGATCACGCTGATCACCAGCACTTCTTCGGCTTGCGGTTGTTCCTTGTCGCTGGCCGAACTCGAAGCCTTGGTGTCATCCGGGAAATCGTCGTCACGGCTGCTGAAGCTCGGGCCGCCGTCCAGATCCAGACTGAGGTTCATGTCGCCCTGGGAAGGCTCGCCATGGCCACGCTTGCCGCGCTTGGAACCCGACTCACGCGACTCACGGGCAGGCATGCTCACCGACGGCAGATCGTGCTCGTCCAGTTGCGGTTCTTTATGCGTATCCAGCACGCGGGGCGGGCCCAACAGCTCGGCGCTGGTGTCCTCTTCCGGCAAGTTGGACAAACTTCGGTCGAGACGGAATTTCAGTTTCCCCTTGCCGCCGCGCATGCGACGCCAGCCATCGAAAAGAATACCGGCAATGACAATAATGCCGATGACGATCAGCCACTCGCGCAGACCGATTTCCATGTAATCCCGTGCCTCTATAAAAAATGCTGAAAAATAAGAGGTTTACAACTCGTAAACCGCTTTAAAACGTGGCGCCAACTCTATGTTCTGACAGGCGTTTTGCCCACGTATACGAAAAATTGACATTAAACTAGCACGACCAAAGGCAACTTTACACCGTCTGTCACAATGGCTTGCGCGAATATGTCGATTGGCCAGCAAGTCAGGGCAGGTAAATAAGTCCTACAACTCAAAAATACCTCTCCTACAAGCGCCGACTCAGGCATCCACCATCGCCATCGCCTCCTCGACATCCACTGCCACCAAACGCGAGCAACCCGGTTCGTGCATCGTCACCCCCATCAGTTGCTCGGCCATTTCCATGGCGATCTTGTTGTGGGTGATATAGATGAACTGCACCGTCTGCGACATCTCTTTGACCAGTCGTGCGTAGCGTCCAACGTTAGCGTCATCCAATGGCGCGTCAACTTCATCGAGCATGCAGAACGGCGCCGGATTCAACTTGAAGATGGCAAAAACCAGAGCCAAGGCCGTCAGGGCTTTTTCGCCACCGGAGAGCAAATGGATGGTGCTGTTCTTCTTTCCTGGCGGCTGCGCCATGATCGTTACCCCTGTATCGAGTAGATCTTCGCCCGTCAGTTCCAAATAGGCGCGTCCTCCACCGAAAACTTTTGGGAAAAGGGCCTGTAAACCGCCATTGATCTGATCAAAGGTATCTTTGAAGCGGTTTCGGGTTTCCTTGTCGATCTTGCGAATCACGTTCTCGAGCGTATCCAGCGCCTCGACCAAATCGTCGTTCTGCGCATCCAGATAACGTTTACGCTCGGATTGTTGCTGGTATTCGTCGATGGCCGCCAGGTTGATCGCACCGAGGCGCTGAATCCGCGCGGCAATGCGCTCGAGTTCTTCTTCGGCGTCTTTCTCGTTGGCCTCGGCCACGAGCGTGGCGAGTACGCCATGAAGGTCGTAGCCGTCTTCAAGCAACTGATCTTCGAGCGCCTTGCGGCGCACGGTCAGGGCCTGCCATTCCATGCGCTGGGTTTCCATCTGGCCGCGAATCAATTGCGATTGCTGCTCGGCCTGGTTGCGACGTTTTTCCGCATCACGCAATTCACGGTCAGCGTCTTCAAGAGCGATCTGCGCAGTCTTGAGTTCTTCGTCGACGGTCATGCGTTTGTCGAGCAACTCTTCGAGTTTGAGGCGCAACTCTTCCAGCGGCGCCTCGCCCTCCTCCAGATTGAGGCTGAGCTGTTCGCGCTTCTCGGTCAGGCGCTCGGACTGCATTTCCAGACGTTCCAGCGCCTGACGCGTCGAGTCGTGTTGCGCCTTGAGCGAACCCAGACGCACCGCCAGTTGATGGGCGTGATCCTTGTGCTGCCGGGCTTCCTGCCGCACCCGATCGAGTCGCTCGCGCAAGCTGTCGCGCTGAGCCAGCAGCAACTCGCGCTGCTCGGTGTCCAGCGCCATGCTGTCGAGGGCTTCCTGCAATTGCAGACGCGCCTCGCCGATATTTTCGTGTTCCAGAGCGCGTTGCTCAGCCAGCTCGGTGAGCTCTTCGTCCAGTCGTGTACGGCGCAGGGTCAGTTGTTCGGCCTTGGCTTTACCGGCGGACAATTGCGCTTTCAGTTCACCTTGCTGACGCGCTTCGTCTTGCAGCAAACGACGCAGATGTTCGCGACCGTTTTCCTGCTGACGCTGCTGCGCCCTGAGATTTTGAAGTTGGGTTTCCAGGGTTTCGACCGTGGCTTCGCGCTCTTCGCGCTCAAGGCCCAGACGCTGGATTTCCTGACCACGAGCCAGCACACCGCTTTCCGCTTCGCTGGCCCGGCGCACGCGCAAGAAGTGCCGACCGACCCAGTAACCGTCGCGGCTGATCAGACTTTCGCCGGCCGCCAATTGACCACGCAAGGCCAAAGCCTGTTCAAGACTGTCGACCGGTTTAACCTGCCCCAGCCACGGCGCCAGATCGATCTGCGCTTCAACTTTATCGAGCAAGCTGCCGGGCACGCGCACGCCATCAGTGGCAGGGCTGAGCAAGCGCAAATCGCCTTGGGCAAAACCGGCCAGATCGAAATCGCCGAAGTCATCCACCAGCACCGCTTGCAGGTCGGCGCCGAGCACGGTTTCCACCGCCAGCTCCCAACCGGCTTCGACTTTCAGACCTTCGGCCAGACGCGGACGGTCCGCCAAATGTTGTTCGCGCAGCCATTCAGCGGTGCCGGTGCCCGGATCGAGTGCGGCTTGTTGCAAGGCTTCAAGGGAGGCGAGGCGACCGTTCAGACGCTGCAAATCGCCCTGAGCCTGCTGCTGATTTTGCAGCGCTAATTGCAATTCCTGACGCAGTTGCTCAAGGCGTTCGACCTGGGCTTCTTCGCTGGCCTGCAAGTCTTCGAGGGTCGCTTCACTCGCGGCCAATTGCTCGCTGAGTTCCATGATCGCCGCGTCTTCCGGGTCTGCCGAGAGCAACGCGCGCTCTTCGCCGAGACGCTTCTGACGATCGGCCAGTCGCTCCATGCTGGTTTCCAGCTGCTGGATGCGCGACTGCTGAACTTCGGACTGGCGACGCGGCTCGGCGGCCGTCAGGTTGAAGGTGTCCCATTGCTCTTGCCAGGCGTGCATGGTGGTTTCGGATTCTTCCAGCGCGGCGGCAGCTTCTTCGGCGGCGGCGCTGGTGACTTCCTGTTCGGGGGTGAGCATGTCCAGCTCTTCGCCCAGGGTCAGCAGCAAGGTGCGGTCATGACCCAAGTGAGACTCGGTTTCCAGACGCGCACGCTCGGCTTCTTTCAGATCGTCCTGCAGCTGGCGTAGGCGTTGCTGACCGTGCTGGATGCTCTGCTCGACCCGGGCAATGTCGCCGCCGACCGAATAGAAGCGCCCCTGCACCAGATTGAAGCGTTCGGACAGGTCGTGGTGCCCGTCCCGGAAGCGTTCGATAGCCGCATCGGCGTTGCGCTGCTCGGCCACCAGCGCTTCGAAGGTAACTTCCTGATTGCCGATGATTGCTTCGCGCTGACCGACCTGCTCGTTCAACGCCTGCCAGCGCAGCGCCGACAGTTGGGCCTTGAGCTGACGCTCCTCGCCCTTGTATTCCTGATACTTCTTGGCGGCCTCGGCCTGGCGGTACAAGCGTTCAAGCTGACGCTCGAGTTCTTCGCGCAGGTCGGTCAGGCGGGCCAGGTTTTCGTGGGTGCGGCGGATGCGGTTTTCAGTCTCGCGCCGGCGCTCCTTGTACTTGGAAATGCCCGCGGCTTCTTCGATGAAGTTACGCAGGTCTTCGGGCTTGGACTCGATCAGCTTGGAGATCATCCCCTGCTCGATAATCGAGTAGCTGCGCGGGCCCAGGCCTGTGCCCAAAAAGATGTCGGTGATATCGCGACGGCGGCATTTGGTGCCGTTGAGGTAGTAGGTGGTCTGGCTGTCGCGAGTCACTTTGCGGCGAATGGAAATTTCCGCATAGGCCGCGTATTCGCCGAGCAGGGTGCCGTCGGAGTTATCGAACACCAGCTCGATGCTGGCCTGGCTCACCGGTTTGCGGCTGGTGGAGCCGTTGAAGATGACGTCGGTCATCGACTCGCCGCGCAGGTTCTTGGCCGAACTCTCGCCCATCACCCAGCGGACGGCGTCGATGATGTTCGACTTGCCGCAACCATTGGGCCCGACCACCGCCGCCATGTTACTGGGGAAGTTCACCGTGGTCGGGTCGACGAAGGATTTGAACCCCGCCAGCTTGATGCACTTTAGCCGCACGCTTAAGCGTCCGTCAGGGCAGAAACCACCAGATCACTGCTGCGCTGGGCATACGCCGTCAGCACAATGCGGATCTGCGGAAAATCACGGGCCAGCACGGCGGCGAGCAAGCGTTCGAACAGTTCGAGGAACTCGCTCATCGAGGCCTTGCGCTGTTCCAGGGCGAGGAAATACGCGCGGCTCATGGCCGGCTGCAGATTCTCGACGGTTTCCTGCAAGTACGGGTTGTTGGCGAACGGATACGCGGCGCGCATCACACTGAAGCTGTCGTCGACAAAGGTGCGAATGTCCTGACGCTCGTAGCTGGCGGTCAGACGCTGCTGGATTTGCACGAACGGCGCCATATCGGCCTGGACTTGCCAGCCGCTGGCCACTGCATTGCCCAGCAGAATGTAAAGCTCGCTCATCAGCGTGCACAGGCTCTGGACCTTGTGAACCGTGAGTTCGGTTACGTGGGCGCCGCGTCGCGGCAGGATCGCGATCAGGTGGCGGCGCTCGAGGATCAGCAAGGCTTCACGGACCGAACCGCGGCTGACATTGAGGGCCAGCGTGACCTTCTGTTCCTGGATGCGCTCCCCGGGCTTCATTTCGCCACGAATGATGCGTTCGGCGAGGTGGTGAGCAATTTGCTCGGCGAGGCTGTCCGGCGCCTTGAACGTCATGGTTGTCCTTCAAACTCTTCGATTTGCACAAGCGGCGCAGTGTAGCGCACATGAAGGGTCATGGCGGAGTGCCCACTCGGCGGTTTTTGGCACGAATCCAGCAAAAAGCAGGCTATCCCGTAAGGGTCAATAATGAAGGAACGAGTCGTTGATCGACAAAATGCTATTTCCTGACCTTTAAGTCAGAAAATCATTGACCGCAAAGTCAGACCTGATAAATTCGGTTCAAGTCGGTTAACAACAATAATGAGTCTGCGAGGCCTTCCGTGATCCAGTTTTTACTTAACCAGGAACTCCGTAGCGAGCACGCCCTGGACCCAAACCTGACCGTGCTCAATTATCTGCGCGACCATGTGGGCAAACCCGGCACCAAAGAAGGCTGCGCCAGCGGTGACTGCGGCGCCTGCACCGTGGTGGTTGGCGAGCTGCAAACGGATGACGATGGCCGCGAACACATTCGCTATCGCAGCCTCAACTCGTGCCTGACATTCGTTTCGTCACTGCACGGCAAACAATTGATCAGCGTTGAAGACCTCAAGCACCAAGGCGAACTGCACAGCGTGCAGAAAGCCATGGTCGAATGCCACGGCTCGCAATGCGGTTTCTGCACGCCTGGCTTTGTGATGTCGCTGTTCGCGCTGCAAAAGAACAGCGATCAACCGGATGCTCATAAAGCCCACGAGGCGCTGGCCGGCAACCTCTGCCGCTGCACCGGCTATCGGCCGATTCTGGCGGCTGCCGAACAATCCTGCTGCGGCAAGCAAACGGACCAGTTCGACGCCCGTGAAGCCGACACCATCGCTCGCCTTAAAGCCATCGCCCCCACCGACATCGGCGAACTCAACAGTGGCGACAAGCGCTGCCTGGTGCCGCTGACCGTCGCCGATCTGGCTGACCTCTATGACGCTTATCCACAGGCTCGCCTGCTGGCCGGCGGCACGGATCTGGCGCTGGAAGTCACGCAGTTCCACCGCACCCTGCCGGTGATGATCTACGTCGGCAACGTCGCCGAGATGAAGCGCATCGAGCGTTTCGACGATCGCCTGGAAATCGGCGCCGCCACCGCCCTCTCCGATTGCTATGAGGCCTTGAAAGCCGAGTACCCGGACTTCGGCGAATTGCTGCAACGCTTTGCCTCCCTGCAGATCCGCAACCAGGGCACCCTCGGCGGCAACATCGGCAACGCTTCACCCATCGGTGACTCCCCGCCCCTGCTGATTGCACTCGGCGCGCAGATTGTCCTGTGCAAAGGCGAAGTCCGCCGCACGATGGCGCTGGAAGATTACTTCATCGATTACCGGGTTACCGCGCGTCAGGAAAGCGAGTTCATCGAAAAGATCATCGTGCCGCGTGCCAGCGCCGAACAACTGTTCCGCGCCTACAAAGTATCGAAACGTCTGGACGATGACATTTCCGCTGTCTGTGCCGCGTTCAACCTGCGCATCGACAACGGCGTGATCGCCGACGCCCGCGTCGCCTTCGGCGGCATGGCGGCAACGCCAAAACGCGCCAAGGCCTGCGAAACTGTATTGCTCGGTGCCACCTGGAACAACGACACCGTCGAACGCGCCTGCGCTGCGCTGGCCGAAGATTTCACGCCGCTCTCGGACTTCCGCGCCAGCAAGGAATACCGCCTGCTCAGCGCCCAGAACCTGTTGCGTAAATACTTCATCGAACTGCAAACACCGCACATCGAGACTCGGGTGACCGCTTATGTCTAATCATCACGCCGTAGAGAAGACCCAGGCCGAATTGGCTGAACTGTTCGCCAAGGACCTGACCACCGGTGTCGGCCGTAGCGTCAAGCACGACAGCGCCGCCAAGCACGTGTCCGGTGAAGCGCAGTACATCGACGACCGGCTGGAATTTCCAAACCAGTTGCATGTTTACGCACGCCTGTCGGACCGCGCCCACGCAAAAATCATCAGCATCGACACCAAACCTTGTTACGCCTTCGACGGCGTGCGCATCGCTATCACCCACAAAGACGTGCCGGGCCTGAAAGACATCGGCCCATTGCTGCCGGGTGACCCGTTGCTGGCCATCGACGACGTGCAGTTCGTCGGTCAAGTGGTGCTCGCCGTTGCGGCGAAGGACCTGGAAACCGCACGCAAAGCCGCGATGGCCGCGATCATCGAATACGACGATCTGGAGCCGGTGCTGGACGTGGTCGAAGCACTTCGAAAACGCCACTTTGTGCTCGACAGCCACACGCATCAGCGCGGAGATTCGGCCAACGCGCTGGCGACTGCTGAGCATCGTATCCAGGGCACGTTGCACATCGGTGGCCAGGAACACTTCTATCTGGAAACCCAGATCTCTTCAGTTATGCCGACTGAAGACGGCGGCATGATCGTCTACTGCTCGACGCAGAACCCCACCGAAGTGCAGAAACTGGTGGCCGAAGTGCTCGATGTGTCGATGAACAAAATCGTCGTAGACATGCGCCGCATGGGCGGTGGTTTCGGCGGCAAGGAAACCCAGGCCGCGAGCCCGGCGTGCCTGTGCGCAGTGATCGCGCACCTCACCGGCCAGCCGACCAAAATGCGCCTGCCGCGGGTCGAAGACATGCTGATGACCGGCAAGCGTCACCCGTTCTATGTCGAGTACGACGTGGGCTTCGACAGCACCGGTCGGCTGCACGGTATTGCCCTGGAACTGGCTGGTAACTGCGGTTGCTCGCCGGACCTCTCGGCGTCGATTGTCGACCGCGCGATGTTCCACGCCGACAACTCGTACTACCTGGGCGACGCGACCATCAATGGTCATCGCTGCAAAACCAACACCGCGTCGAATACCGCTTACCGGGGCTTCGGCGGCCCGCAAGGGATGGTCGCCATCGAAGAAGTAATGGACGCCATCGCCCGCCATCTGGCCCTCGATCCGCTGGCGGTGCGCAAGGCCAACTATTACGGCAAGACCGAGCGCAACGTTACCCATTACTACCAGACCGTCGAGCACAACATGCTCGAGGAAATGACCGCCGAACTCGAAGCAAGCAGCCAGTACGCCGAGCGTCGCGAAGCGATCCGTCGCTACAACGCCAACAGCCCGATCCTGAAAAAAGGCCTGGCGTTGACCCCGGTGAAATTCGGTATTTCCTTCACTGCCAGCTTCCTCAATCAGGCCGGTGCGCTGATCCACATCTACACCGACGGCAGCATCCACCTCAACCATGGCGGCACCGAAATGGGCCAGGGCCTGAACACCAAAGTCGCGCAGGTCGTGGCCGAAGTGTTCCAGGTGGAAATGGACCGCGTGCAGATCACCGCGACCAACACCGACAAGGTGCCGAACACCTCGCCGACCGCCGCGTCCAGCGGTGCCGACCTGAACGGTAAAGCCGCGCAGAACGCCGCTGAAATCATCAAGAAGCGCCTGGTTGAATTTGCCGCGAGGCAGTACAAGGTCAGCGAAGAAGACGTGGAATTTCACAACGGTCACGTGCGGGTTCGCGATCACATCCTGACCTTTGAATCGCTGATCCAGCAGGCGTATTTCGCTCAGGTGTCGTTGTCGAGCACCGGGTTCTACAAGACCCCGAAAATCTTCTACGACCGTAGCCAGGCGCGGGGCCGGCCGTTCTACTACTACGCCTTCGGCGCAGCGTGCTGCGAGGTGATCATCGACACCCTCACCGGCGAGTACAAAATGCTGCGTACCGACATCCTCCACGACGTCGGCGACTCACTGAACCCGGCGATCGACATCGGTCAGGTCGAGGGTGGTTTCATCCAGGGCATGGGGTGGCTGACCATGGAAGAACTGGTGTGGAACAACAAGGGCAAATTGATGACCAACGGCCCGGCCAGCTACAAGATCCCGGCGGTCGCGGACATGCCGCTGGACCTGCGGGTGAAGCTGGTGGAAAACCGCAAAAACCCGGAAGACACAGTCTTCCATTCCAAGGCCGTGGGCGAGCCGCCGTTCATGCTGGGTATCGCGTCGTGGTGTGCGATCAAGGACGCCGTTGCGAGTCTTGGCGACTACAAGCATCAACCGAAAATCGACGCACCGGCGACGCCGGAGCGGGTGTTGTGGGGCTGTGAGCAGATGCGCCAGTTGAAGGCGGCGAAGGCTGTCGAGGCTGAGCCTGAGTTAGCTTCGCTCTAAAACCGCGTCGCGGCCTTCGCGAGCAAGTCGAATCGTCGCACCGCCGCTCCCACAGGGGAATGCGTTCCAAACTGTGGGAGCGGGCTTGCTCGCGAAGAGGCCCGAACAGACAACAGAGATGTCGAGGTGAAACATGTACAACTGGATCGACGCCCTCGCCGACCTGCAATCCCAGGGTGAACCCTGCGTGTTGGTGACCATTATCGAAGAGCTCGGCTCAACGCCGCGCAATGCCGGTTCGAAGATGGTCATCAGCGCCAACCAGACCTTCGACACCATCGGTGGCGGGCATCTGGAATACAAGGCCATGCAAATCGGCCGCGAGATGCTTGCCAGCGGTAAGCAGGACACGCACCTTGAGCGCTTCAGCCTCGGCGCCAGCCTGGGTCAGTGCTGCGGCGGTGTGACGGTGTTGCTGTTCGAACCGATGGGCCAGGTCCAGGCGCAGATCGCCGTATTCGGTGCCGGCCACGTCGGCCGGGCGCTGGTGCCGCTGCTCGCCAGCCTGCCCTGCCGGGTGCGCTGGATCGATTCGCGGGAAGCCGAATTCCCGGAACAGATCCCCCACGGCGTACGCAAAATCGTCAGCGAAGAACCGGTGGACGAAATCGATGACCTGCCCGCCGGCAGCTACTGCATCGTCATGACCCACAATCATCAGCTCGACCTCGAACTCACCGCCGCGATCCTCAAACGCAACGACTTCGCCTACTTCGGCCTGATCGGTTCGAAGACCAAACGGGTGAAGTTCGAACACCGCTTGCGTGACCGTGGTTTCGACAGCGCCGTGCTGCAACGCATGCGCTGCCCGATGGGCATCGGCGAAGTCAAAGGCAAGTTGCCTGTGGAAATCGCCATCTCCATCGCCGGCGAAATCATCGCCACCTATAACGCCAATTTCGGCCAGCACACCGCCAGCGCCGGATCATCGATCGCCAAACTGCTGCCTGCCTCACGCCGCAGCCAAGCCACGAATTGAGAAATTTTATGCCTCTGACTCGCAAAGCCTACCGCGCCGCCATTCTGCACAGCATCGCTGATCCTGCCGAAGTCGGTATTGAAGCCTCTTATGAGTATTTCGAAGACGGCTTGCTGGTGGTTGATAACGGCCAGATCAGCGCCCTTGGTCACGCCAGCGACTTGCTGCCGACCCTGCCGGCCGACATCGAGATCACCCATTATCAGGACGCGCTGATCACCCCAGGCTTCATCGACACCCACATTCACTTGCCGCAAACCGGCATGGTCGGCGCCTACGGCGAGCAGTTGCTGGACTGGCTCAACACCTACACCTTCCCGTGCGAAAGCCAGTTCGCCGACAAGGCTCACGCTGACCAAGTCGCGGACATCTTCATCAAGGAACTGCTGCGCAACGGCACCACCACGGCGCTGGTGTTCGGCAGCGTGCACCCGCAGTCGGTGAATTCGTTCTTCGAGGCCGCCGAACAACTGGACCTGCGGATGATCGCCGGCAAGGTGATGATGGACCGCAACGCGCCGGACTACCTGACCGACACCGCCGAATCCAGCTATATCGAGAGCAAGGCGCTGATCGAACGCTGGCACGGCAAGGGTCGCCTCCACTACGCGGTCACCCCGCGCTTCGCCCCGACCAGCACCCCGGAACAGCTGACCCTCGCCGGCCAGTTACTCAGCGAATTCCCAGACGTGTACATGCAGACTCACATCAGCGAAAACCTCAAGGAAGTCGAGTGGGTCAAGGAGCTGTTCCCGGAGCGCAAAGGCTACCTGGACGTCTACGACCACTACAAATTACTCGGCGAACGTTCGGTATTCGCCCACGGCGTGCACCTGTGCGATGACGAGTGCGCGCGACTGGCGGAAACCGGCTCGGCGATCGCCTTCTGCCCGACGTCGAACTTCTTCCTCGGCAGCGGCCTGTTCAACCTGCCGATGGCCGAGAAGCACAAATTGAATGTCGGCCTCGGTACGGACGTCGGTGGCGGCACCAGTTTCTCGCTGCTGCAAACGTTGAATGAAGCGTACAAGGTCATGCAGCTGCAAGGTGCGCGACTGAGCCCGTTCAAATCGCTGTACCTGGCCACCCTCGGCGGCGCTCGCGCGCTGCGCCTGGAAAACAAGATCGGCACCCTGCAACCGGGCACTGATGCGGACTTCCTGGTGCTGGACTACAACGCCACACCGCTGCTCAGTTATCGCTTGAAGCAGACCAATAACATTGCCGAGACGTTGTTTGTGTTGATGACGCTGGGGGATGACCGGACGGTGTTGCAGACGTATGCGGCGGGGAATCAGGTGCATCAGCGCTAGGTTTTTTCGGGCACAAAAAAATCCCCCGCAGCTCTGCAGCCCCGGGGGATTTTTATTGCCTGTCAGAAGATCAAAAGATCGCAGCCTCGTTTCACTCGACAGCTCCTACATTGGAAAACGTACCCCTGTAGGAGCTATCGAGTGAAACGAGGCTGCGATCTTTTCAACAAGCAACAACCAACAATCAGAGCTTGACCGCTGGCCGCCCTGGCTTTTTGGTCTGCAACAAATGCGAGAACACCGCATGCAAATCATCCGACGCGCTTTCCTCGTCGAGGTTGAGTTTGCTGTCGATGTGATCCATGTGATGCATCATCAGGTCCACCGCCAGCTCAGCGTTGCGCGCTTCGATGGCGTCGATCAGCTGCGTGTGCTCATCGTAGGAACAGTGGGAGCGATTGCCGCTTTCATACTGGGCAATGATCAACGAAGTCTGGGACACCAGGCTGCGCTGGAAGCTGATCAGCGGCGCGTTTTTCGCCGCTTCGGCCAACTTCAAGTGGAACTCGCCCGACAGACGGATGCCGGCACCGCGATCGCCACGGGAGAAGCTGTCGCGCTCGTCGTTGACCATCTGGCGCAACTCGGCAATCTGCTCGGCAGTGGCGTGCTGCACCGCCAATTCAGTGATCGCACGCTCCACCAGACGCCGGGCCATGAACACCTGGCGAGCCTCTTCGACACTCGGGCTGGCGACGACAGCGCCACGGTTCGGACGCAGCAGCACGACGCCTTCATGGGCCAGGCGCGAGAGCGCGCGGCGAATGATGGTGCGACTGACCCCGAAAATTTCCCCCAGCGCTTCTTCGCTCAACTTGGTACCGGGCGCCAGACGCTGTTCGAGGATGGCCTCGAAGATATGCGCATAGACAATATCGTCCTGGGTACCGCTGCGGCCGGCTTTGCCTGCTCGCGGTTGTTTCTTTAGGGGTTGCAACTGTTCGTTCATGGGCACTCGAGTCGGAAGAACTGCGGCGAATTGACCGTGACTGTAATACGGCACAGTGGGTCGCTGGCAAGTATCGCGTAAAAAACACTGCGATTGTACACAATGGAGGGTGGCAACACGACTGTACGGCTGTTTGTCACTTCCGCTGTATTGCAACGACTGGTTACTTTTGAGTTTAGGCTTGAACGCAGAATCCTGTAGGAGCTGCCGAGTAAAACGAGGCTGCGATCTTTTGATCGTAGAAAATCAACATCAAAAGATCGCAGCCTCGTTTCACTCGACAGCTCCTACATTGGAAGACTTCACTTCGGAACATCTTCATACGTAAAAAGGAACACCGCTGTCATGAACGACGTCACGCACACGCAACTCCGCCCTTTTTCCGATACGTCGCCTTCTGCGATCGTCGCCGGCTTCATCGCGATGATGACCGGCTACACCAGTTCCCTGGTGCTGATGTTCCAGGCCGGGCAAGCGGCGGGTCTGACCAGCGGGCAGATTTCCTCGTGGATCTGGGCGATTTCGATTGGCATGGCGGTGTGCTCGATTGGCCTGTCCCTGCGTTATCGCACGCCGATCACCATCGCCTGGTCGACACCCGGCGCAGCGTTGCTGATCACCAGTCTGGGCGGCGTAACCTACGGCGAAGCCATTGGCGCCTACATTACCTGCGCGGTGCTGGTGACGATTTGTGGCCTGACCGGCAGCTTCGAACGGCTGGTGAAAAAGATTCCGGCGTCATTGGCCGCTGCGCTGTTGGCGGGGATTCTGTTCAAGATCGGCAGCGAAATCTTCGTCGCCGCGCAGCATCGCACCGCGCTGGTATTGGGCATGTTCTTCACTTATCTGGTGGTCAAACGTCTGTCGCCACGTTATGCCGTACTCGCCGCGCTGTTGATCGGCACGGCGCTGTCAGGGTTCATGGGCCTGCTGGACTTCAGCGGTTTTCATCTGGAAGTGGCGACGCCGGTCTGGACCACGCCGCACTTCTCCCTCGCCGCGACCATCAGCATCGGCATTCCGCTGTTTGTCGTGGCAATGACCTCGCAGAACATGCCCGGCATCGCCGTGCTGCGCGCCGACGGTTACACCGTGCCGGCCTCGCCGTTGATCACCACCACGGGCATCGCTTCGCTGCTGCTGGCGCCGTTCGGTTCCCACGGGATCAACCTGGCAGCCATCAGCGCGGCGATTTGCACCGGGCCGCATGCCCATGAAGATCGTAACAAGCGCTACACGGCGGCCGTCTGGTGCGGGATTTTCTACGGGATTGCCGGGGTGTTCGGCGCGACACTGGCGGCGCTGTTTGCCGCGCTACCGAAAGAATTGGTGCTGTCGATTGCGGCACTCGCGTTGTTCGGCTCGATCATCAATGGCTTGAGCATTGCGATGAACGAAGTGAAGGAACGTGAAGCGGCGCTGATTACCTTTATGGTCACGGCGTCGGGGCTGACGCTATTTTCCATCGGTTCGGCGTTCTGGGGGATTGTGGCGGGGGTGCTGACGTTGGTGATTCTGAATTGGCGCAAGGCCTGAAAGGCAAAAGATCGCAGCCTCGTTCCACTCGACAGCTCCTACACAGCTCTTACAACGATTGCGTCCACCCTGTAGGAGCTGTCGAGTGAAACGAGGCTGCGATCCTTCGATCTCCGCAAAAAAAAACGGCGACCCTTGGGTCGCCGTTTTTTAGAACATCAAGCTACCGGATTGATCGGCTTTTCCGGGTACCAGACGTCGATCAGCGGGCTGACAGTCGCTTCAGTCAGTTCGCTGCGGCCTTTGAGCCAGGCTTCAACAGCGGCACGCTGCTCTTCGGACACCGAGCCACGCTTCTGCAGGCAAACCAGACCGAAGTCGTCGCCGCCAACATAGCCCAGACCGTTGGCTTCCATGGCTTCTTTCAGGAACGCGTCGAGGAAAGCATCAATGGCTTCATCAGCCAAATCTTCTTTGAAATCCAGGTTCAGTTCGAAACCCAGCTCTTGAAATTCATCGACGCACAGTTTTTTGCGCAGACGCTGGGAACGGTTAGTCGCCATTGGAACAATCCTCATAAGTAATAACGGGCGGCACTTTAGCAGTTTAAGGCGCCGATTGCCCGTCTCTCTGGGCTGCAAGCCCTACCGTCGGTAAAAAATAGCGGATTAGAAGGCCAGGGCACGGCACAAGCCGCTACACCTTGGGGCATAATGCCGACACTTTCATGACCACTGAGGGAATTTATCTTCATGCCCTCGTCTTTTTCCCCCTCGGCTGTAGGGTTTTATTTCACATGATCAAATCTTTGCGTCCATTGTTACTGGCCGGTTTTCTGCTCCCGCTGGCCTTCTCTGTTTCCGCCGCTTCGATCAACACCGCGCTGTCGCCCAACGTTGAAAAAGCCCTCAAGGCCAGCAAGATGCAGGACAACGCCCTGTCGCTGGTGATGATCCCGCTCAACGGCCCTGGCACCCCGACCATTTTCAACGCTGACGTCTCCGTCAATCCGGCCTCGACCATGAAACTGGTCACCACTTACGCAGCGCTGGAAATGCTCGGCCCGAACCACCAGTGGAAAACCGAGTTCTACACCGACGGCACGCTCAGCGGCGGCATCCTCAACGGCAACCTCTACCTCAAGGGTGGCGGCGATCCGAAGCTGAACATGGAAAAGCTCTGGTTGCTGATGCGTGACCTGCGCGCGAATGGTGTGACGCAAATCACCGGCGACCTGGTGCTGGACCGCAATTTCTTCGTACAGCCGCAATTGCCGCAGTTCAACGACGACGGCAATGACGATAACAAGCCGTTCCTGGTCAAACCTGACGCGCTGATGGTCAACCTCAAGGCCCTGCGCTTTGTGGCGCGCAACGACAACGGCCGGGTGCTTGTGTCGGTTGAACCGCCGATTGCCACCATTCGCATCGAAAACCAGGTCAAAGCCGTCAACTCCAAGCAATGCACCGGTGGCGTGCGTTACAACCCGGTGACCCAGGCCGATGGCAGCGTGACCGTGACGGTTGGCGGCCAGTTGGGCGAGGGCTGCAGTTCCCAGACTTACCTGTCGCTGCTCGACCACGCGACCTACACCGCGGGTGCCGTGCGAGCGATCTGGAAGGAACTGGGCGGTAGCATTCAGGGCGTGGACCGTCTGGCGCCAACACCTAAAGATGCCAAGGTCCTGGCTCGGGCCTTCTCACCGGACCTGGCGGAAATCATCCGCGACATCAACAAATACAGTAACAACACCATGGCCCAGCAGCTGTTCCTGAGCCTGGGTGCGAAGTTCCGCACCGAGGCCGACGGTGACGATGCCAAGGCTGCACAGCGTGTCGTGCGTCAGTGGCTGGCGAAGAAAGGCATCACCGCGCCGCACCTGGTGATGGAAAACGGTTCCGGCCTGTCCCGTGCGGAACGGGTGAGTGCGCGTGAAATGGCCGGCATGCTGCAAGCGGCCTGGAAAAGCCCGTATTCGGCCGAGTTCATCAGCTCAATGCCGATTGCCGGCACCGACGGCACCATGCGCAAACGCCTGAAGACTACTGCGATGCGCGGTGAAGCCCACGTCAAGACCGGCACCTTGAATACCGTGCGGGCGATTGCCGGCTTCAGCCGCGACATCAACGGCAATACCTGGGCGGTAGTGGCGATCCTCAACGACAAGGCACCGTTTGGCGCGTCGTCGGTGCTGGATCAGGTGCTGCTGGACCTGTATCGCCAGCCGAAACTGCCGGAAACGGCTTCGGTGTTGTAACCTTTAAAATCAAAAGATCGTCCGAACGCGGCCCGAACCTTCGGCAGTTCCTACAGGTGTACACATAACCCTGTAGGAGCTGCCGCAGGCTGCGATCTTTTCAATTCACCCAAGATCTCCCGGCAGGCTTAGTTCATCTCTCCTTCAACCCGATCCCGTCCTGCCAGTTTCGCCGCATATACCCCCGAATCCGCCCGCAGCAGCAGCGCATCCGCGCCCTCCCCGACTCGCCAACTGGCAATCCCGAAACTGGCGGTCACTGTCCCGACGCCTTCGATCGGCGAACTGCGCAACCCTTGCCATAGCTGCAAGGCCAGGACATGGGCATGCTCGCCGTTGATATCCGGGCACAGCACCATGAACTCTTCGCCACCCAGGCGACAGAACACGTCGGTGCGCCGCAACCGATGGCCGATACGTTCGCACACGATCTGCAACACCCGATCGCCGACCGCGTGGCCATGCTGGTCATTGATGCGTTTGAAGTGGTCGATATCGAGCATGATCACCGACAGTTCGCCGCCACCGCGTTCGACCCGGGCCATTTCCGTAGTCAGGCGTTCCTGGAAATAGCGGCGGTTGTGGATCCCGGTCAGAGAGTCGGTGATCGATAGCGCCCGCAGTTCTTCTTCCACCCGTTTCAAGTCGGAGATGTCCGAGATGTAGCCGTGCCAGAGCACGCCGCCGCCGGGCAGTTCCTCCGGCGTCGCCTCGCCACGAACCCAACGCAGGCCGCGCAGGGGCAGCTGCACGCGGTACTCCTCGCGCCAAGGGCTGAGGGTGTCCGCCGACGCCCGGATCGAAGCGCGGACCCGGGTGGTGTCCTGCGGATGAATCCGCGTGAAAATCGCTTCGGCGTTGAACAACAGCACATCCGGTTCAAGTTCGTAGATCTCGCGAATACCGTCGCTGGCGTAGATCACGCTGAAGCGCCCATCGAACTCCATCTTGAATTGGTAAATCCCGCCGGGCACATGGGCGCTGAGTTTCTTCAACAACAGGTCCCGTGCCGCCAGGGCCTCGTGAACCCGCTTGCGCTCAGTGATGTCGATACAGATCGCCAGGTGCCCGACCCACAAGCCTTGCTCGTCGAGGACCGGGGTCGCCAGCATGTTCACCGTCAAATGGCTGCCATCGCTACGCAGCAGCGTCCATTCCCGCGCTTCGTGACCGCCCTCCTCGCCGCCCTCGACCAACATCGCCTGGCAGGTCGGAATCGGTTTGCCATAACGCGCGCTCAACTCCGCCGAACGTGCCAGGAGTTCTCGAGGCAGGTGCAGGTTTTCCAGGGTCATGTGGCCCACCACTTCGGCGCTGGTGTAGCCAAGCATTTGCTCGGCACCGGCATTAAAGGTTTGGATAACCCCGCGCAGATCAGTGGCGATGATTGCCACTTGGGTCGCGGCATTCAGCACGCCGCGCAACTGGCCATGGGTGCCGCGCAACTCCTGCTCGCGGGCGTGTAGTTCCTGGGTCCGTTGCTCGACCATTTTCAGCGCCCGTTGACGCTGACTGACCAGCACATAGAGCAAGGCACTGAGCAACAGACTGAGCAAGCCGCCCAGCACCACCAGAGTGGTCACCGAAGAGTGGTTGGCTCGCAGGAAGGCATCGCTGGGCTGAATGTCGACTTGATAGTCATGGTCGGCAAGCCGTAGCAGCCGGGTCGCGGCCAACTCACTGGGGGCCGGCGTGTTGGGGGACTCATAAAGCACTTCGTGCTGATCGTCTGTGGATAAGTCGAGTATGCGCACCGAAAGGTAGTCACGGCCGGCCTCCGGCAGCCCGTCTGCGAGCAACTGGCGCATGCTGATCACGGCCATGACATAACCGTACGGTTTCACCCCCGTAGCCGGACTATTGCGCAGCAGCACCGGTGCGACCAGCAGCACGCCGCGCGCATAGGCCGGTTCGATACTGACCAGATGCATCGGCTGCGATACCGCCATGCCGCCGTGCTGATCCGCCCGTTCAAGGGTGGAACGGCGCAAGGGTTGAGCCCACAAGTCGTAGCCCAGCGGCGAACCCAGTTTGCTTTGGGTCTGGCTATACAGCACCGCCACGTACTCATCCCGTTCGGCCGCCAGTTGCAGTTGGCCGTCGGCATTGAGTTCGCGCAGGGTGAAGTCGGGTAAACCCTCTGCACGCATCTGGCGTTCAAATACCGCGCGTTCGGCACCGGTTACCCGCTTGGCAAAGGAGTACGCCTGAGTCCGGTGCAGCAGCGGTTGGGTGTAACCGTCGAACTCCGCGCGGGAGACCGAATCGGAATTGGCAAAGAACCGGCGCAGGCCATCGAGGCGCTGCTCCTGATCTTCGAAGCGTTCTTCGATACGGCTGTAACGTTCACTGGCCAGCAGTTGGAAACGTTGCCGCAATTGATGGTGGAACAGATTCAGCGTCGACCACGCCAGCAATCCCGTGAGAATCCCGCCGACAGCCAATACCAGCAGCGCGATCAGCCAGGCCGAGACATCTTCACTGATAAAACCCAGGATCTTCGGGCGCACGGCGTGCAACGACATAGACGCAACTCAAAACGCCAGGTGCGGGAAAGCCCATTGGCCATGCGTTGAGTTATAGCTATTAGCCATCAATTTGACCAGCACAGAAAGAAGCCAAGAGCCTTTAAAAATCAAGGCTCTGTGGATCCAATCCCTTCAAGTGTCAACGAGCCGTGATTTTCCAGGCACGGTGGATCTTGCCATTACGGGCGAAATCCGGATCGATGGTCTGGGCAGTGATTTCTTCTACGGCGTAACGCTCGGTGAGGTTCTCCTCGAGCTGGAACTTGCGGAAGTTGTTGGAGAAATACAACACGCCGCCCGGGGCCAGACGCGCCATGGCCAGGTCGATCAATTGCACCTGGTCACGCTGCACGTCGAAGATCCCTTCCATGCGCTTGGAGTTGGAGAACGTCGGCGGATCGATGAAGATCAGGTCGTATTCATCACGGCAGGCATCGAGCCAGGCCATCACGTCGCCCTGCTCCAGACGGTTCTTCTCGGAGAAACCGTTCAGCGACAGGTTGCGACGCGCCCAGTCCAGATAGGTTTTCGACAGGTCGACGCTAGTGGTGCTGCGCGCGCCGCCCTTGGCTGCGTGAACACTGGCGGTTGCGGTGTAGCTATACAGGTTGAGGAAGCGCTTGCCGGCTGCCTCTTTCTGAATCCGCATGCGCATTGGCCGGTGATCGAGGAACAGCCCGGTGTCGAGGTAGTCGGTGAGGTTCACCAGCAGCTTCACGCCGCCTTCGTTGACCTCGACGAACTTGCCCTGTGCCGCTTGGCGTTCGTACTGCTTGGTGCCGCTCTGACGTTCGCGACGCTTGACCACCACGCGGCTCTTGTCGATGTTCAGGGCCTGCGGAATGGCGGCCAGGGCATCGAACATGCGCGCCGAGGCTTTTTCCGGATCGATGGATTTTGGCGCGGCGTATTCCTGGACGTGGACCCAATCCTGATACAGGTCGATGGCCATGGAATATTCCGGCATGTCGGCATCGTAGACGCGGTAGCAGTCGATGCCTTCACGCTTGACCCACTTGCCGAGGGCCTTGAGGTTCTTTTGCAGACGGTTGGCGAACATCTGCCCGCCTTCGCTCAAGCGCGGCTGCTCGATCACCACCGGTGCCGGTTTGATCGGGTTGCCGTTCTTGTTGTACTTCTCGTACTTGCCGGGTGCTACGTCGTTGTCTGCGACTTCGACTTCGGCTTGAACTTGTTCACGCTCGACCTGACGCTGTTCCGGAGTGCGACGTTCGCCGGTGACGAACTGGTCCGGCGTGACTTTGATCAGCAGCAACTTGCACGGCAACGCGCCGTTCCAGAACGAATATTGTTTGTGGCTGCGGATGCCCATGCGCTTGCCCAGGTCCGGGGCGCCGGTGAACACCGCGGCTTCCCAGTTCAAGCAAGCCTGACGCAGACGTTCGCCGAGGTTCTGGTAGAGATAGAGCAAGCTCGCTTCGTCACCCAGACGCTCGCCGTACGGTGGGTTGCAGATCACCAGGCCTTTCTGGTTCTGGTCCGGACGTGGCTCAAACGTCCCGACTTCGCCCTGGTAGATCTTGATCCACTCGCTCAGGCCGGCACGTTCAACGTTGTTGCGGCCCGGTTGAATCAGACGCGGATCGGCTTCGTAACCGCGAATCCACAGCGGTGGCTTGGCCAGACCGGCAGCGGCGCGTTCGGTAGCTTCTTCGTGAAGCTTTTTCCATAGCGCCGGGACGTGACCGAGCCAGGCGGTGAAGCCCCACTGCTCACGACGCAGGTTCGGCGCCATGTCGGCGGCGATCATCGCGGCTTCGACGAGGAACGTACCGACACCACACATCGGGTCAGCCAGCGCGCCGCCATCGGCCGCAATGCGTGGCCAGCCGGAACGGATCAGGATCGCGGCCGCGAGGTTTTCCTTCAGCGGCGCCGCGCCTTGCTGCAAGCGATAACCGCGCTGATGCAAGCTGTGGCCGGAGAGGTCGAGGGACAGGATCGCTTCGCCGCGGTCCAGGCGCAGGTGAATGCGCAGGTCCGGGTTGAGCTTGTCGATGGACGGACGGTCGCCCTGCGGCGTGCGCAATTTGTCGACGATGGCGTCCTTGACTTTCAACGCGCCGAAGTGGGTGTTGTCGATGCCCGAACCGTGACCACTGAACTCGACGGCCAGGGTGCCGTCGTTGAGCATGTGGTCTTGCCACTCGATATCCAGCACGCCGTGATAAAGGTCTTCGGCGTCCTTCATCGGGAAACGCTTGAGCACCAGCAGCACCCGGTTCGCCAGACGCGACCACAGGCACAGGCGATAAGCGGTTTCCATGGTGGCCATGCCGCGCACAGCCGAGGTGTGCTCACGCGCTTCTTCAAGGCCAAGCCCAACGGCTTCCTCGATGAGCAGGCCTTCAAGGCCTTTTGGGCAAGTGAGGAAGAGTTCGAAACGATCGGACATGGTAATTCCAGAGCCTTTAGCTAAGTGAACCGGCAACGCATTGCCGGCCCGGTTTTCAATCAGGCGCTTTTCTAAAAGAGCGCCCGCGTGGCACGAAGGTGTGCCGTCCCACCCCTGCAAGCTCGGGTTAAAAGAGCTTAGATGCAAAGACAGATAAAAAAGTTGATGCAACAAAATGTCATAAGTCGACCCTTCGTCGAATAGTCCCCTTGCTCAACAGGAGGCATTCTCACTAAAGGATTAACCCCATCATGCAGCGCGGGGCTGATCATACCGGGGTTTTGCCAATAAACACGGGACAACATCGTGTTACTTATCGCCATACCATCTTTATCGTTACGTCCTTATGACAAAACGATCATTCCCTCGATGTGACGCATTGGTTAGAACTCAATACAGGTTGACGCCGCAATGACGTCAACACCTTGGCTCGCGACGCCGGCAGCGAGCCCCAACGGCAGGAGTTTTTCTGCCAGACCTCAATTGAGGTCGACGCGATAAATACAGTCAACAAGTGAGGGCAACACCCTATGAGAAGACTTAAGCGTGATCCGTTGGAAAGAGCATTTTTGCGCGGATATCAATATGGCGTTGGTGGCAAATCCCGTGAGCTTTGCCCATTTACTCTACCGTCGGTACGCCAAGCCTGGATTAACGGCTGGCGAGAAGGACGCGGCGACAACTGGGACGGTATGACCGGCACTGCGGGAATCCATAGACTCAACGAACTTCACGCCGTCGGCTAACACAGGGCACACACTCCGACACGACAATCTGATTACGTAACGACTTACCACGCACGCCCCATCCGGGCGGCGGGCTTCGGCCCAGGGGCTCCTTCGAGGAGCCCTTTTTTATGCCTGCTCTAAACTTAGCGATGGACCCCTGTGGTGAGGGGGCTTGACTGTGGCGAGGGGATTTATCCCCGTTCGGCGGCGAAGCCGTCGTAATCCATTGGACGCGGTGTGGCTGGAAAAACAGGGGCCGCTTCGCAGCCCAACGGGGATAAATCCCCTCGCCACAGATAACTCACCTCACCACAGAAGCACTTGCCGCAGGGATTAGCGCAAGGCGGCGATGGCGTCTACGGATTCACGAATCAGCGCCGGGCCTTTATAGATGAAGCCGGAATAGAGCTGCACCAGGCTGGCACCCGCAGCGATTTTCTCAGCCGCGTGCTTGCCTTCGGTGATGCCGCCCACGGCGATGATCGGCAAGCGACCGGCCAACTCGGCCGCCAGCACCTTCACGGTGTGGGTGCTCTTGTCACGAACCGGTGCGCCGGACAGACCGCCCGCCTCGTCCCCGTGCTCCATGCCTTCTACGCCGACGCGGCTCAAGGTGGTGTTGGTGGCGATCACCGCGTCCATCCCGGTTTCGATCAGCGCTTGCGCGACCTGAGCGGTTTCTTCGTCGGTCATGTCCGGCGCAATCTTGATCGCCAGAGGTACATGTTTGCCGTGGCGCAGCGCCAGTTCTGCGCGGCGCGTCGCCAGGTCGGCCAACAATTGCTTCAGCGAATCGCCGAATTGCAGGCTGCGCAGGCCAGGGGTGTTCGGCGAACTGACGTTGACCGTCACGTAGCTGGCGTGGGCGTAGACCTTGTCCAGACAGATCAGGTAGTCGTCGACCGCCCGCTCAACCGGGGTATCGAAGTTTTTGCCGATATTGATGCCCAGCACGCCCTTGAACTTGGCCGCCGCCACTCGAGCCAGCAGGTGATCGACGCCGAGGTTGTTGAACCCCATGCGGTTGATGATCGCCTCGGCTTCCGGCAGACGGAAAATGCGTGGCTTCGGGTTGCCCGGCTGCGGACGCGGGGTGATGGTGCCGATTTCGACGAAACCAAAACCCAGTTGGGCAAAACCGTCGATGGCCGCGCCGTTCTTGTCCAGACCGGCTGCCAGACCTACCGGGTTCGGGAAGTCCAGGCCCATGACGGTCACCGGCATTTTCGCCGGTGCCTTGCACAGCAAGCCGTTGAGGCCCAAACGCCCGCCCGCGCCGATCAGGTCCAGGGACAGATCGTGGGAGGTTTCCGGGGAAAGTTTGAACAACAGCTGACGGGCCAGGGTGTACATGGGCGGGTTTGACTCTGGGCTACGAAAAGTGGCGGCGATTATAGCCGGGCATCGGGGTTGCAGGCGAGGCGCGCGACAAAATCAGCGAACGATGGCATATGCCTTGCACCGTCACTGACATCAGCACTCATGCCAACGGCGGGATGAGTCGAAAGACAAAGGCGTCGTCACTTGGCCTTGCCCTGGCAAGCAGCCCGGTACGGCGCTTTTTTTTTGGAAGGTGTTTAGCCATGAATGAAACCACAGCGGGCCCTCTGGCCTGGGTAAACGGCAGCGATGCCCCCGAAAAGACCGAAATCAACCTCGGCTTCATGGCCCTGAGTGACTGCGCCTCCATGGTGGTCGCGGCCACGCAGGGCTTTGCCCAACCTTATGGCCTGACCCTGAACCTCAAGCGCCAGTCGTCCTGGGCCAACCTGCGGGACAAACTGGTCAGTGGCGAACTCGATGCCGCCCACAGCCTGTACGGTTTGATCTACGCCGTGCATTTGGGCATCGGTGGTGTCGCGTCGACCGAGATGGCGGTGCTCATGGGCCTGAATCAGAATGGCCAGAGCATCAACCTCTCCCATGGCTTGCAGGCTCTGGGCGTGATCAGTCCTGAAGCGCTGGACCGGCACGTGCACCAAAGTCGCCCAAAACTCACCTTCGCCCAGACATTTCCTACGGGCACCCACGCCATGTGGCTGTATTACTGGCTCGCGAGTCAGGGTATTCATCCGTTGCAGGACGTCGACAGCGTGGTCGTGCCGCCGCCGCAAATGGTCGCGCACCTGCAAGCCGGGCGCATCGACGGCTTCTGCGTCGGCGAGCCATGGTCCGCCAGCGCGGTGCAGCAAAACTTGGGGTTCACGATGGCCACAACCCAGACCATCTGGCCCGATCATCCGGAAAAAGTCCTCGGTTGCACCCGCGCCTTTGTCGAGCAATACCCCAACACCGCACGGGCGCTGGTGATGGCGATCCTCGAAGCCAGCCGCTTCATCGAACAAAGCACAGAAAATCGCCGCAGCACCGCGAAGCTCTTGAGCGCGCCCGAATACCTCGACGCACCGCTCGACTGCATCGAACCGCGATTGCTCGGTGACTACGCCGATGGCCTGGGTAATCGCTGGCAAGACCCGCACGCCCTGCGTTTCCATGGTGGTGGTGAAGTCAACTTGCCGTATCTGTCCGATGGCATGTGGTTCATGACCCAGTTCCGCCGCTGGGGTTTGTTGCGCGACGACCCGGATTACCTGGGCGTGGCCCGCCAGGTCCAGCAACTAGACTTGTATCGAGAGGCCGCCACCGCCGTCGGTGTGGCCGCGAGTGATCAGCAAATGCGCAGCAGCCAGTTGATCGACGGAAAGGTCTGGGATGGCCTGGACCCCGCCGGCTATGCCCGCAGTTTCAGGTTGCACGCGATGAGCGACAGCTCGCCCCTTCTCGCCAGCCGCTGACAGGAGGCTACGAATATGTTGCGTATCCTGCTGATCAACGACACCGCGAAGAAAGTCGGTCGCCTGAAGGCGGCCCTGACCGAGGCCGGGTTCGAGGTGATTGACGAGTCGGGCCTGACCATCGACCTGCCCGCGCGCGTCGAAACGGTGCGTCCGGACGTGATTTTGATCGATACCGAGTCACCGAGCCGCGATGTGATGGAGCAAGTGGTGCTCGTGAGCCGCGACCAACCGCGGCCGATTGTGATGTTTACCGATGAACATGACCCCGATGTGATGCGTCAGGCGATCAAGTCCGGGGTCAGTGCCTACATCGTCGAAGGCATCCACGCACAGCGCTTGCAGCCGATTCTCGACGTCGCCATGGCACGTTTTGAAAGTGACCAGGCCCTGCGTGCCCAACTCAACGCCCGCGACCAGCAACTGGCCGAGCGCAAGCGCATCGAGCTGGCCAAAGGGTTGTTGATGAAAATGAAGGACTGCAACGAGGAAGAGGCCTACACCCTGATGCGCCGCCAGGCGATGAGCCGGCAGCAGAAGCTGATTCAAGTGGCGGAGCAGATCATCGCCATGAGCGAGTTGTTGGGTTGAAGAGCAAAAGATCGCAGCCTTCGGCAGCTCCTACATGGGATGCGTACACCCTGTAGGAGCTGCCGAAGGCTGCGATCTTTTTGCCTTAACAAAAATTCCGGATGTGGCACAGATCTCGCTAGGTAATCACTACAGGTAACCAACGGCGGTTGCCCCACCTACGACAAAGACGTCGCTCACCTCATTTGCCCTTTGGCGAATCCGGTGGCGGCGTTTTTTTGTTTTGGCCCCACAGACCGGGGCCGGTGGTGCGGCCGATGCGGCGCCCCACCTGCAAGCTCAAGACTCCTTCTCGAGACTCCTAACAGCTGAGGTGCGCGATGAATTCAAGCTTCTGGAAATCTGGCCATACCCCGACATTGTTCGCGGCCTTCCTCTATTTCGACCTGAGTTTCATGGTCTGGTACCTGCTTGGCCCACTGGCAGTGCAAATAGCCGCAGACCTGCACCTGACCACCCAGCAGCGTGGACTGGTGGTGGCCACACCGATTCTGGCCGGGGCGGTATTGCGCTTTGTAATGGGCTTGCTGGCTGATCGCCTGTCGCCGAAAACCGCCGGGCTGATTGGCCAGGTGATCGTCATCTGCGCCCTGTTCGGTGCCTGGAAACTCGGCATCCACAGTTATGAACAAGCGCTGGTGCTGGGCCTGTTCCTTGGCATGGCTGGCGCGTCCTTCGCCGTCGCCCTGCCGCTGGCGTCGCAATGGTATCCACCACAACACCAAGGCAAAGCCATGGGCATCGCCGGTGCCGGTAACTCGGGCACTGTGCTCGCTGCACTGATCGCCCCGGTGCTGGCCGCGGCTTTTGGCTGGAGCAACGTGTTCGGCTTCGCCCTGATCCCGCTGATTCTGACCATCATCGTCTTCGCCTGGTTGGCCAAAAACGCGCCTGAGCGGCCAAAAGCCAAGTCCGTGTCCGACTACTTCAAGGCCTTGGGCGACCGCGACAGCTGGTGGTTCATGTTTTTCTACAGCGTGACCTTCGGCGGCTTCATCGGCCTGGCCAGCGCCCTGCCCGGCTATTTCAACGACCAATATGGCCTCAGCCCGGTGACCGCCGGTTACTACACCGCAGCCTGTGTGTTCGGTGGCAGCTTGATGCGTCCATTGGGCGGCGCGCTGGCCGACCGTTTCGGTGGCATTCGCACCCTCTTGGGGATGTACACGGTGGCGGCGGTCTGCATCGCAGCGGTGGGTTTCAATCTGCCGAGCTCCTACGCGGCACTGGCACTTTTCGTCTGCACCATGCTCGGTTTGGGTGCCGGTAACGGCGCTGTTTTCCAATTGGTGCCGCAGCGTTTTCGTCGGGAGATCGGTGTGATGACCGGTTTGATCGGCATGGCCGGCGGTATCGGTGGGTTTGCACTGGCTGCGGGCATGGGCGCGATCAAGCAAAGCACCGGCAGTTATCAACTGGCCTTGTGGTTGTTCGCCAGCCTTGGCGTTCTGGCCTGGTTCGGTCTGCACGGCGTGAAACGTCGCTGGAGAACAACCTGGGGTTCGGCAGCCGTGACTGCTGCTCGGGTCTGAAGCCTCAATGAGCCTGCAACTGAGTTTTGCCGAAGCGAGCGCCATCGGCCCTCGCGAGGAGAATCAGGACGCCCTGCGCCTGGTGACTCCAGCCCCGGCGCTGGCGGCGAGCAAGGGTTACCTGTTCGCCATCGCCGATGGCGTCAGCCAGTGCGCCGATGGTGGCCTCGCCGCCCGCTCGACGTTGCAGGCCCTGGCGCTGGATTACTACGCCACGCCGGAAACCTGGGGCGTCGCGCAGGCACTGGATCGTCTGCTGCTGGCACAAAATCGCTGGTTGCAGGCCAATGGCGGTGGGCAACCGTTGCTCACCACCGTCAGTGCTTTGGTCATGCGCGGTAGGCGTTTTACCTTGGCCCATGTCGGCGATTGCCGGGTTTATCGCTGGCACGCCGACAACTTGCAACGGGTCAGCGAGGATCACGTCTGGGACCAACCGGGCATGCAGCATGTGCTCAAGCGAGCGTTGGGGCTCGATCAGCATTTGGTGCTGGATTTTCTCGATGGCGAACTGCGGTTGAACGAAAGTTTCGTACTGCTCAGCGACGGCATTTGGGCCGTGCTGGGCGACACCGCGATTGCGGCAATTCTGCGCGATCAACCGGATTTGAACAGCGCTGCGCAGACCTTGGTCAGTGCGGCGCATCTGGCCGGCAGCCAGGACAACGCCAGCGCCTTGCTGGTGCGGGTCGATGCCCTCGGTGAAACGAGCATCGGTGATGCGTTGGTTCATTTGCAGCAATGGCCACTGCCGCCAGCCTTGAAAGCAGGTCAGGCTTTCGAAGGCTGGCAGGTCGAAGGGATACTCGGCCAGAGCCAGCAGTCGCTGCTCTATCGGGTGCGCGATGGCCAACAACAACCCTGGCTGCTGAAAACCTTGCCGGGCGCGCTGCGTGACGATCACCTCGCAGGGCAGGCGTTGCTGTCGGAAGAATGGTTTCTCAAGCGCGTGGCCGGGCGGCATTTCCCTGAAGTCCATGCCGCCAGTCAGCGTCAGCATTTGTACTACGTGATGCGGGAATATTCCGGATCCACCTTGGCGGAGTTGCACGCCGATGTCGGACCGCTGCCTCTGCCCCAATGGCAGGATCTGGCCGAACTCCTGCTGCGCGCCGTTGGCATGCTGCATCGACGGCAGATTCTCCATCGCGACATCAAACCGGAGAACCTGCTGCTGGGGGACGACGGCGAGTTGCGCCTGCTGGATTTCGGCCTCGCCTACTGCCAGGGCCTGTCCGAAGACCAGCCTTCTGCCCTGCCCGGAACGCCCAGCTATATCGCGCCGGAAGCCTTTCGCGGGGAAGCACCGACACCGCAACAGGACTTGTATGCCGTCGGCGTGACCTTGTATTTCCTGCTCACTGGGCATTATCCCTACGGCGAAATCGAAGCCTTCCAGCGCCCACGGTTCGGGGTTCCTGTCAGCGCCAGTCGCTATCGACCCGACCTGCCGGAATGGATTGCGCAAAGTCTGGAGCGTGCCGTGGCGGCGGATCCGGATCAACGCTTTGAAACGGCGGAAGAATGGTTGTTGCTGCTGGAGCAAGGTGAGCGACGCAGTTTGAGCGTGCGACCCAGACCGCTGCTGGAGCGCGAACCATTGAAGGTCTGGCGGACCTTGGCGCTGGTGTCGTTGCTGGTGAACCTGGTGCTGCTGATTTTGGTGTTTCATGGCTAAAAGATCGCAGCCTGCGGCAGCTCCTACATGGGATCGCGTACACCCGTAGGAGCTGCCGCAGGCTGCGATCTTTTGACTTTCTGCTTCAAAACCGGGCGTCACGCCTTGAACCGGTGCACTAAAACACCCTCCCCCTCTAAGGAACGCCCGTAAATTCGGCCTTTTGGACAGTTGGCACAACCACTGCATTACCTCTCTCACCATACATAAAGCCCAGCCTTCAACGACGAAGGATGCGCTGCCCGAGAGAACGGGACCAGGACAAAGGCGTCCTCGCTAGGCAACTAGCGGGACGCCTTTTTTTGTTTGCGCAAAATTTGTCGAGCAAGACCTGAAAGCCCTGATGAGGCGAGTCTGAGCTCCCCGGAGAACCTGATGAAAAAACTAAAACTGGTGATGATCGGCAACGGCATGGCCGGGGTTCGTACCCTGGAAGAACTGCTCAAGCTGAGCAATGAGCTGTACGACATCACGGTCTTCGGCGCCGAACCTCATACCAACTACAACCGCATCCTGCTGTCACCCGTACTGGCCGGCGAACAGACTTTCGAAGAGATCGTGCTGAACGATCTGGACTGGTACCTGGAAAACAACATCAAGCTGCTGCTCAACCGCAAAGTGGTGGAGATCGACCGGGTGAAACGCCGGGTCATCGCCGAAGACGGCAGCGAGGCCGAATACGATCGTCTGCTGATCGCCACCGGCTCGACGCCGTTCATCCTGCCGATCCCCGGCAACACCTTGCACGGTGTGATCGGCTACCGCGACATCGCCGATACCCAGGCAATGATCGAAACCGCGAAAACCCACAAGCACGCCGTTGTGATCGGTGGCGGCCTGCTCGGCCTGGAAGCCGCCAACGGTCTGATGCTGCGCGGCATGCACGTCACCGTGGTGCACATCGGTGAATGGCTGCTGGAACGGCAACTGGACAAAACCAGCGGCCAGTTGCTGCAAACTGCCCTGGAAGCCCGCGGCCTGCACTTTCGTCTTTGCGAGCAAACCCAGGCCCTGCACGATGCCGGCAATGGCCGGGTCGGCTCGGTTGAGTTCAAGAATGGCGACATCATCCCCGCCGACCTGGTGGTGATGGCCGCCGGTATTCGGCCCAACACCGAACTCGCGGAAAAATCCGGCATCCCCTGCAACCGCGGGATTCTGGTCAACGACACCCTGCAAACCTACGACCCACGCATCTACGCCATCGGCGAATGCGCCAGCCACCGCGGCATCGCTTACGGCCTGGTGGCGCCGCTGTTCGAACAGGCCAAGGTCTGCGCCAACCACCTCGCCCAACTGGGCTTCGCCACCTACAAGGGCTCGGTGACGTCGACCAAATTGAAAGTCACCGGCATCGACCTGTTCTCCGCTGGCGACTTTATGGGTGGCGAAGGCACCGAAACCATCACCCTCTCCGACCCGATCGGCGGGGTCTACAAAAAACTGGTGATCAAGGATGACGTGCTGGTCGGGGCCTGTCTGTACGGCGATACGGCAGACGGTGGCTGGTATTTCCGGCAAATCCGTGAGAACCACGCCATCGACGAGATCCGCGATCATTTAATGTTTGGTGAAAACTCCATTGGCGACGTAGGACATCAAGGCCAGGACAAAGCCATGAGCATGGCCGACACCGCCGAAGTCTGCGGCTGCAACGGCGTGTGCAAAGGCACCATCGTCAAGGCGATTCAGGAACACGGGCTGTTCAGCGTCGACGACGTCAAGAAACACACCAAGGCTGCCAGCTCCTGCGGCTCCTGCGCAGGTTTGGTGGAACAGATTCTGATCAACACCGTGGGCGGCGCGGCGGACGTTAAACCGAAAAGCGAAAAAGCCATCTGCGGTTGCAGCGACTTGAATCACGGGCAAATCCGCCAGGCCATCCGCGAGCAGCATTTGCTGACCATCGCCGGCACCCTGAGTTACCTGAACTGGCGCACCCCGAACGGCTGCGCCACGTGCCGCCCGGCGCTCAACTACTACCTGATTTCCACCTGGCCGGGCGAAGCCAAGGACGACCCGCAATCGCGCCTGATCAACGAACGGGCCCACGCCAACATTCAGAAAGACGGCACTTACTCTGTCGTCCCACGGATGTGGGGCGGTGTGACCAATCCTTCGGAACTGCGGCGCATTGCCGACGTGGCCGACAAATACAACGTGCCAATGGTCAAGGTCACCGGTGGCCAGCGTATAGATTTGCTGGGGATCAAGAAGCAGGACCTGCCGGGCGTCTGGAAGGACCTCGACATGCCGTCCGGCCACGCCTACGGCAAATCCATCCGCACCGTGAAGACTTGCGTTGGCAGTGAGTTCTGCCGCTTCGGCACCCAGAACTCCACGCAACTGGGCATCGAGCTTGAACACGACCTGTTCAACATGTGGTCGCCGCACAAAGTGAAACTGGCCGTCTCCGGTTGCCCACGCAACTGTTCGGAAGCGGGCATCAAGGACGTCGGAATTATCGGCGTAGATTCGGGCTGGGAGATGTACATCGGCGGCAACGGCGGGATCAAAACCGAAGTCGCGGAATTCTTCGTCAAGCTCAAGACCGCCGAAGAAGTGCGTGAATACAACGGCGCGTTCCTGCAGCTCTATCGCGAAGAAGCTTTCTACCTCGAACGCACCGTGCACTACCTCCAACGGGTCGGTATGGAGCACATCAAAAAAGCGGTGCTGGAAGACCCGGAGCGGCGCAAGGCGCTCAACGATCGCCTGCAATTCTCCTTGTCGTTCGAACAGGACCCGTGGAAGGAACGCCTGGAACAACCGCTGCTGAAGAAAGAATTCGACGTCATCACGGTGAAGAATCTGGAGGTGCCGGCATGAACTGGCTGGATATCTGCGCACTGGAAGAAATCAATGCCCTGGGCTCGCGGATCATCGCCGGCCCGAAAGGCGACATCGCGATTTTTCGTACCAGCGACGATGAAGTTTTCGCACTCGATGACCGCTGCCCGCACAAGGGCGGGCCACTGTCCCAAGGTTTGATCTACGGCAAACGAGTGGCCTGCCCGCTGCACAACTGGCAGATCGACCTTGAGACCGGTGAAGCCCAGGCCCCGGACATCGGTTGCGCTCACCACCATTCAGCACGGGTCGAGAATGGCCGGGTGTTGCTGGCCCTGCGGGAAGCAAGCTGATGAACCAGATCACCGCTTCCACCTGCTGCTATTGCGGGGTCGGCTGCGGCGTGCTGATCGAGCATGACGGCGAGCGCATTCTCGGCGTCAGCGGCGATCCGGCCCACCCGGCCAACTTCGGCAAACTGTGCAGCAAAGGCTCTACCTTGCACCTCACCGGCGACCTCGCAGCCAGGGCGTTGTATCCCGAACTGCGCCTGGGCAAAGGCCTGGCCCGCAGCCGCACCGACTGGGACACCGCCCTCGATCATGCCGCCAGCGTTTTTGCCGAGACCCTCTTCGAACACGGCCCGGACAGCGTGGCGTTCTACATCTCCGGGCAATTGCTGACCGAGGATTACTACGCCTTCAACAAACTGGCGCGAGCGCTGGTGGGCACCAACAACATCGACAGCAATTCGCGCCTGTGCATGTCTTCGGCAGTGGTCGGTTACAAGCGCAGCCTGGGCGCCGACGCACCGCCGTGCAGCTACGAAGACCTGGAATTGAGCGACTGCGTGATGATCGTCGGCAGCAACATGGCCTACGCCCACCCGATACTTTTCCGTCGCCTGGAGGAAGCGAAATCCCGCCGGCCGCAGATAAAAGTCATCGTCATCGACCCGCGTCGTACCGACACCTGCGATTTGGCTGACCTGCACCTGGCGATTCTGCCAGGTACCGATGTCGCCTTGTTCCATGGGATTTTGCACCTGCTGCTGTGGGAAGACTGGGTCGACCGCGACTTCATCAAGGCCCACACCGAAGGCTTGGCCGAACTGAAAAACCTGGTGCGCGATTACACGCCGCAGATGGTTTCGCAGCTCTGTGGGATCAGCGTCGAGCAACTGCAGCAATGCGCCGAATGGGTTGGCACTTCACCGAGCTTCCTGTCGCTTTGGTGCATGGGCTTGAACCAGTCCACCGCCGGCAGCGCGAAAAACAGCGCACTGATCAACCTGCACCTGGCCACCGGGCAAATCGGCCGCCCCGGCGCAGGACCTTTCTCCCTGACCGGTCAGCCGAATGCCATGGGTGGCCGCGAAACAGGCAGCTTGTCGAACCTGCTGCCCGGCCATCGCGAGGCTGCCAATGCCGAACATCGCGCGGAAGTGGCGGACTATTGGGGCGTTGAACAACTCCCCGAAAACACCGGGCTTACCGCCATTGAACTGTTCGAGCAGGTGCGCAGCGGCAAGATCAAGGCGCTGTGGATCGCTTGCACCAACCCCGCGCAATCAATGCCGGATCAAACCGCCGTACGCGCGGCACTGCAAGCCTGCCCGTTCGTGGTGTTGCAGGAAGCGTTCCGGACCACCGAAACCGCCGCGTTTGCCGACCTGTTGCTGCCCGCCGCCAGTTGGGGCGAAAAGGACGGCACGGTGACCAACTCCGAACGGCGCATTTCCCACGTTCGTCGAGCCGTCGTCGCACCCGGCGAAGCCCGCTCTGACTGGGCGATCACCGTGGATTTCGCACAGCGCCTGGAAAAGCATCTGCGTCCCGGGCAAACCAGCCTGTTTGCCTTTGAAAACCCGGCGCAGGTCTTCGACGAGTACAAGCAATTGACCCGCGGGCGTGATCTGGACTTGTCCGGCATCAGTCATGCACTGATCGACCGCCTCGGCCCGCAGCAATGGCCCTTCCCCACTGGCGCCCGCGAAGGCACAGCCCGGCTGTACCTGGACGGAATTTTCCCGACGGCCAGTGGACGTGCACAATTCGTGGCCGACCCATACCGCGCCGCCAAGGAACAACGCGACGCGCGCTTCCCGCTGACCCTGATCACTGGCCGCCTGCGGGATCAATGGCACGGCATGAGCCGCACCGGCACCGCCGCACAGCTTTTCGGCCACGTCAGCGAAGCCGTGTTGAGTTTGCACCCGGATGAATTGCGTCGGCATCGGCTGCAATCGGGCGATCTGGTCAGCCTGAAAAGTCGCCGTGGCGCAGTGATTGTCGCCGTCGGCAGTGACGACAGCGTGCGACCCGGTCAGGCCTTTCTACCGATGCATTGGGGTGATCGCTTCCTCAAGGGCGGCGTCAATGCGCTCACCCAACCGGCTTTCGACCCTTTGTCGAAACAACCCGAACTCAAACACAGCGGCGTGTGCCTCGAACCTGTAAATCTCCTATGGCAGCTATTCGCCCTGATCGAGGGCGATGTTCAACAGCATTTTGAGACGCTACGACCACTCTGTGAGGCGTTTTCCTACGTCAGCCTCAGCTTGGCCGGCCGCGAACGCCCCGCGCTGCTGATACGCGCTGCCAGCGCCGTCGCGCCCGATCCGCAATTGCTGCGTGATATCGATCGATGCCTGGGACTCAACGATGGCCCGGTTTTGGCCTACGACGACCCACGGCGCTCCATCGGTAAACGGGTGCGGATCGAGAACGGCCGGATCACTGCAATTCGCCTGGCCGGTGAAACCCTTGCCCAACACTGGCTGCAAAGCCTGTGGCTGGAAGGTCGCGCTGACGAACAGCTGCGGCGCTGGCTGCTGGCACCGCTGAGCGCACCGCCGGGCAACACCAGTACGCCGGCCATCGGTAACAAAACCCTGTGCAACTGCAAAAACGTCAGCCAAAGCGCGGTCTGCGCCGGCATTAGCCGCGGTCTGGACCTGCAGGGTTTGAAACAAGAATTGGGCTGCGGCACGCAATGCGGCTCCTGCGTCCCGGAAATCAAGCGTTTGCTGGCCGCCACTGCGCAGCCGGTCGCCGTCAACTCGTGAGGAAAAACACTATGAGCGCAAAAGTCTGGCTGGTGGGTGCGGGTCCTGGCGATCCGGAATTGTTGACCCTCAAGGCCGTGCGGGCGTTGAGCGAAGCAGATGTGGTGCTGATCGATGACCTGGTCAACGACGCGGTGCTGGAGCATTGCCCGAAGGCGCGGATCATTCCCGTGGGCAAGCGCGGCGGCTGTCGCTCCACTCCTCAGGCATTCATTCATCGCCTGATGCTGCGTTATTCCCGCCACGGTAAATGCGTGGTGCGGCTCAAGGGTGGCGACCCGTGCATTTTTGGCCGGGGCGGCGAAGAGGCGCAGTGGCTGCGTGAACATGGGGTCGAAGTGGAACTGGTCAACGGCATCACTGCCGGGCTTGCCGGCGCAACGCAATGCGATATTCCGTTGACCCTGCGGGGCGTTGCGCGCGGCGTGACGCTGGTCACCGCCCACACTCAGGATGGCAGCAGTCTGAACTGGCAAGCCCTGGCCCAAGGTGGCACGACGCTGGTGGTGTATATGGGTGTCGCAAAACTGAGCGAGATTCGTGAGCAACTGCTGGCTGGCAGAATGGCGGCGGATACACCGGTGGCGATGATTGAAAATGCTTCCCTGCCACACCAACGGGAATGTCGGAGCGATCTGACGGCGATGGAAGAAGACGCCTGCAGCTTCGAGCTCAAAAGCCCGGCGATCCTGGTGATCGGTGCGGTCGCGGCCTGCAAAGAAAGTCAAAAGATCGCAGCCTTCGGCAGCTCCTACACAGCTTCTGCGTTCAACCTGTAGGAGCTGCCGCAGGCTGCGATCTTTTAAAAGCGACGCAAACCCCAATCTGAAACCCAAATCGCAGACAAAGAAAAGCCCGGCCTAAGCCGGGCTTTTCAGAGCTGCGCGCTAATTACTTAGCGTTAGCTTCAACCTGCGCTTCTACGCGACGGTTTACAGCGCGACCAGCTTCAGTTTTGTTGTCAGCAACTGGGCGGGATTCGCCGTAGCCAACAGACTGAACGCGGGACGATTCAACACCGTACTGGTTGGTCAGAACTTGCTTAACGGCGTTTGCACGACGCTCGGACAGTTTCTGGTTGTAAGCGTCAGGACCGACGGAGTCAGTGTGACCTTCAACAGTAGTGCTGGTGGATGGGTACTGCTTCATGAAGTCAGCGAGGTTTTTGATGTCGCCGTAGCTGTTAGGCTTGACTACCGACTTGTCGAAGTCGAATTTCACGTCCAGCTCAACACGAACAACTTCAGCAACTGCTGGGCAGCCGTCAGCGTCAACAGTTACGTTGGCTGGGGTGTCCGGGCACTTGTCAACGTTGTCGCAAACGCCATCGTTGTCGCTGTCGGAGCAGACTTCAGCTGGTGCTGGAACTGGAGCAGCAGCAGGCTTGGAGCCGCCACCGAAGTTCACACCGATACCGACGCTTGGAGCCCACTCGGTGTCGCCCTGGTCGATGTTGTATTGAGCTTCAACGCCAGCACGGGCATAGAAGTTCTCGGTGAAGTACAGCTTGGCACCGCCGCCAACGTTGGCGAAGGTGGAACGGTTACGACCGCTGGAGCCGTTCTGACCGATGCTTTGATCGGAGAAGCCAGCCGATACGTACGGACGCAGCATGTCGCCCGGGTTGTTGAAGTGGTACAGAGCGTCCAGAGCGGTGTTAGCGCCCTTGATGTTACGACCGTCGTCGGAACGCACGTTGTGCACTTCGTCGTAGCCCAGACGCAGTTCAACGTCGTCGGTCAGGAAGTAACCAACCGAACCACCGAAGAGGTTGCCGTTGTTCTTGAAGTTACGAGCGCTGTCGAATTGTTCTTTCTTGGCGAAGCCTTCGATTTCAACTGCGCCTTGGCCTTGTGCCAGAGCGCCGAACGAAGTGGCGGCAATCAAAGAACCAATGGCCAAGCCCAAGGTGTTTTTCAGTTTCATCCGTTAAATCCCCATCTGGTGATTGTGAAGCAGTCCCGCAAACCGGGGGACAACTCGGCGGCAAGTCTATCAGAACTTGCCTACACGTAAGAGATATTTGCGCCGAACTAAGTTTCAGCAATGCCTGCAAATTTCTCACGCAATTTATCTAGAGCACGTTTGTAACGCATTTTTGTCGCACTCAAACCCATGTGCATGATATCCGCGATCTCTTGAAATTCCAGCTCTGCGACAAATCGTAGCACCAGAATTTCACGGTCAATCGGGTTCACATACACTAACCAGCGATCGAGTCCACCCTTGTCCTCGGGTTTCGGCGCCTTTTCTTCAGACGCTTCCTCGAGGGGGTCCAGACTCAAAGCATCCATCAAGCGACGCTTTCGCCGTTCTTTCCGATACTGCGTGATGCATTCGTTGTACGTGATGCTATATAGCCATGTCTTGAACTTCGATTTGCCCTCGAAGTTCTTCAGACCATACAACACCTTCAACATCACTTCCTGACAGACATCGTCTGCGTCACGATCGTTCCCAAGATATCGAGCACAGACGTTAAATAATGTTCGCTGGTAACGCCGCATCAGTTCTTCATAGGCGCGCGTTACGTGAAACAGCTCGGTATGCGAGCGCGCGACCAACTCCTCATCAGAGAGCTCGCGGGGGTCGTAGCGCGTGGACAGCGATTGAGCTTTATTCAAAACAAGTCGGGCCGACAGTCAGGTCAATGTCCGCCGCAACCCTTTTCAGGGCATTTTTGCGGCGGCATACATTAGCAGGGTTTGCCGGGTTAGCGGCTACTCACATGCTGCTCCAGGAGGATCCGATTGGAGAGAGAGACTAGCTCACCCTCATCGGTCAGCAATGTGGTTTTAACCGTGCCGATCTCTTCGATCTGACCTTCGACCTCGCCAACACGCACTTGTTGCCCAACCTGATACAACTCACGCACATAGATTCCCGCAAGAATCTGACCGGCAATTTCCCGGCTTCCCAACCCCATGGCCAGCGCAACTGCCAGACCAACGGTAATCAATACGATCACAATCACGTGGTTGAGCAGGTCAGTCTTGACCTCCAACTGGCTGATTGCGACCGAAATACTGATGATAATCACCAGGCCCTGGGCAATTCGCCCCAGGCCCGCAGCGTAATCCAGCCCTACGCCCTCTGCCGCACCCCGCACCAGCCCATTGGCCAATTGCGCGAGCAAAACACCCACCAGCAGCACCAGCGCGGCGCCAAATACTTTCGGCAAATACAGCGCAAGCATGTCAAGCGTAGCCGAAACTCGCTCAAGTCCAAGGGATTCTGCGGCAGAAACCAGAAAAATCAGCAGAACGAACCAATAGACAATCTTGCCAATCAAGGTCGAGATCGGCACTTGAAGGCCGGCCCGGGACAGCAATTTTGTCAGACCGGTGCCGCCCATCAGGCGATCGAGTCCCAGCTTGGCGAGCAACTTGGACAACAAAGTGTCCAAAAGTTTCGCAACGACGAAACCCAACAGCAGCACAACCAGTGCGCCGAACAGGTTCGGGATGAAATTTGCAACCTTGGTCCATAACGCAGTCATTGCAGTGACGAGGCTCTGAGTCCAGAGATCAAGTTCCATATTCAATCAGCCTTATCAGCAGTGCGAACGGTAGGTTTACGGTGGCGGGAAACCGGAGCGACATGGGCCGATCCGTTATTCAGGGCGATCATCAGCGCGGGCAGCCAGCGGCCCAGCAGGCTGAACAGATCACCGGCGCCGACCTGGCGGTTGGCGGTTTTCAGTACACGCCCAAGGCACGCATCGTCGTCCCGGGTGGACGGTGATGCCTTGAGCATGTCACGCAAAGACTGTTCAAACGGATCGTGCATACGCACCTCTCGTGATGTCTGTGAAAGACGCGGTCAAATTTGCTCGGGTCACATGGATCACCCTCATACCCAGCGCAAACGTCGGAATAACCACCACTGCCCCAGCGCCACCGAGACCATCATCAGGCAAGCGATCAGGAAGCCATAGGGGCTTGCAGAGAACGGAATCCCGCCGACATTGATGCCCAGAAGACCCGCCAGAAAACTCATCGGCAAAAAGATCCCGGTGATGATCCCGAAGCGGTACATCGTGCGGTTCATTCGCACGCTCAAACGTCTATCTTCGGCCTCGAGGACCAACCCCACCCGCTCCCGGGTCAATTCCAGCTCCTCGAGATACCGGGTCAGGCTGTTGTTCAATTCGTTCCAGTAATCACCGTCGTCTTCGACGAACCAAGGCAGTTTTATCCGAGTCAGCTGACCGAAAATTTCCCGCTGCGGCGCAAGAAAACGTTTCAGCGCAGCGGCCCTTCGACGGATCTGCAAAACGGCGCCGTGCTCGGGTGTATACCGTTCGTCGGCATCCAGCTTTTCTTCTTCCTCATCGACCACTTCCGAGAGGCAACTCACCAGATCCTGCACCTTGTTGGTGAGGTATTGCGCCATATAAAGGATGAGTTCTGACGCCGTTTTCGGTCCTTTGCCTTCGGCGAGCTGCACCAGCAACTCATCGGTGGCGCGCAACGGACGCAAACGCAGAGAAATAACCCGCTGGGCCGACGCGAAAATCCGCACCGAGACCATGTCTTCCGGCTCGGCGCCCGGGTTCAGGTTGACCCCACGCAAAAATAGCAGCAGTTCGCTGTCGGAAAGCTGTAAGAGACGCGGTCGGGTGTTTTCTTCAAGTAACAGATCACAGCTGAATTCGCTCAGACCGCTGGATTTTCGCAACCAGGTCTGGGTTTGCGGGTGACTGCGATCCCAGTGCAGCCACAGGCTTTCATGGGCCTGCAACTGCAAGTCATCGAGTTCAGTCCGGGCTATCGAACGCGCACCGCCTTTACCGTCCAGCACCAGGGCATGCACCAGCCCCCACTGCGCGTTTTCTTCCTCGAACATCCTCATCCCTATGTTGGTCTTGCGCTTTATTCAGGCATCTTCAGCGGGCTTGGCGAGATGATCACGCCATTATTGTCCGCATAGATGTATTCGCCCGGACGGAACGTCACCCCGGCAAACGTCACTGAAACGTTAAGGTCGCCGAGCCCGCGACGGTCGGACTTCCTCGGGTGGCTAGCGAGGGCCTGCACGCCCAGATCGGTCTGCGCGATGATATCGACGTCGCGGATGCAACCGTAGATCACCAGCCCTTCCCAACCGTTTTTCGCGGCTTTCTCGGCCAGCATGTCACCCAGCAACGCGTGACGCAGGGAACCGCCACCGTCGACCACCAGTACCTTGCCATTACCCTTGAGTTCGACCTGCTCCTTGACCCGCGAGTTGTCTTCGAAGCACTTGATGGTGACGATTTCGCCGCCGAAAGAATCACGGCCGCCGAAATTGCTGAACATCGGTTCCAGCACCTGCACCAACTCCGGATAGGCGTCGCACAGATCGGGCGTAAGGTAATGGTTCATCGAGAAACTCCTGTAAAGAGGAAGACAATCGAGGATGTCGCAAAGTGACCGGAACAGCTCAATGCGTCATATCTTAGCCGCATGCCGATCAGAGCGAAATGCCCTTGTTAGAGCATCAGGCTCAGATTGCCGCGGCTAAATCCGGCTTTTCTCCCAGCAAAGGCGTTTGCTGATCGGCCAGCCACCGCGCCACGAACGGCCAGACTTCGGCTTGAGCAGCTTTGCTGACGAGCATTTCCACGTGACCAAAATTATCGCCAAAACCCTGCTCGCGGCCAAGGTTGATGAATTGCTTGTGTTCGGAGCCCACTTGATCAAACAGCTTGCGGCACGCCCATGCCGGATCCTGATGATCGCCCGCGGCACTCACGGCCAGCACTGGCAATTGAACCTCGGCCAATCCCGCCCACCAATCCTTGTCCGCATCGCCGAAGCGCCCGAACAGGCCATACCAGCGCATGCTTTCCAGGGCCAGGCCAATCGGCTCGTCCTCCGGGCCACGCTTGAGCCGTGAACCGGATAGCTGGGCGAAACGCTTGAGGATGAAGCGCCCGCTCCATTCCACCGGAGGAATCTTCAACGGCCAGTAGGTACGGCTTACCTGCGTACCGAAGAACGCCGCAGACGCGACGACAGGCTCGCCGATGTATTCCCCACCCAGCGCCGCCGCCAGCGTGATGCCGCCCAGCGAGTGACCGATCCAGTGCGGGACTTGCCCGCTCTGCTCGCGCACAAAGGCGCCAATGGCCGGCAGATCATAACGGGCGTAGTCGGCAACGCGGTTCTTGCGGTAGTTCTGATTGCGCTGGGACAGGCCGTGGCCGCGCATTTCGGGAATCCATACATCGAACCCCAGACGCGTCAGGTAGGCGCCCAGCCCAAGCCCTTTCGGCGAGAACCAGAACCGGCGATTGGAAAAGCTGCCGTGCAACAGAATCACCGGAACGCCACGCACGGACGGTTCATCGGCCATGCCAAGACGCGTCACAGCCAGTTCGACGGTGCCGTCAGGGCTGTTGCCGGGTTTCAGACGATAGACATCTTCGCTCAGATCACCGCGCCGCTCGGCGCTGATCAGGGCGACAGGAAATAGGTTGCTGCTGCTTTGCATAATGCTCTTGCACAAAAAAGGGCGGCATCCAGAGGAGCCCGCCCTACTTGAATCTCTAAAAAGGCCGGCCCGTGTAGGAGCGAGCCTGCTCGCGAAAGCGGTATATCAGCCGACACCGCTGCTGGATGTCAGTCCGTCTTCGCGAACAGGCTCGCTCCCACAGGAAGCGGCCCGTTCACTCACATCATCAAGCCGAAGCCTGACCTTCAGCCAGGAAGAACCAGGTTTCCAGTACGGAATCGGGGTTCAACGAAACGCTTTCAATGCCCTGCTCCATCAGCCATTTGGCCAGATCAGGGTGGTCCGAAGGACCCTGACCGCAAATACCGATGTACTTGCCAGCCTTGTTGCAGGCCTGAATCGCGTTGGCCAGCAGCTTCTTGACCGCCGGATTACGCTCGTCAAACAGGTGCGCGATGATCCCGGAGTCACGGTCCAGGCCCAGGGTCAGCTGGGTCAGGTCGTTGGAGCCGATGGAGAAGCCGTCGAAGAACTCGAGGAATTCTTCAGCGAGGATCGCGTTGGACGGCAGTTCGCACATCATGATGATGCGCAGACCATTCTCGCCGCGGGCCAGGCCATTTTCGGCCAACAGATCGATCACCTGGCTAGCTTCGCCCAGTGTACGGACGAACGGCACCATGATTTCAACGTTGGTCAGGCCCATCTCGTTGCGCACACGCTTGAGGGCGCGGCACTCGAGTTCGAAGCAGTCACGGAACGCTTCGCTGATGTAACGCGAAGCACCACGGAAGCCCAGCATCGGGTTTTCTTCTTCCGGCTCGTAGAGCTTGCCGCCGATCAGGTTGGCGTATTCGTTGGACTTGAAGTCCGACAGACGCACGATGACCTTTTTCGGGGTGAAGGCAGCGGCCAGGGTGCTGATGCCTTCAACCAGTTTGTCGACATAGAAGCCAACCGGATCATCGTAACCGGCGATGCGCTTGTCGACGCTGTCCTTGATGTCCTGCGGCAGACCGTCATAGTTCAACAGCGCTTTCGGGTGAACACCAATCATGCGGTTGATGATGAACTCCAGACGGGCCAGGCCCACACCGGCGTTCGGCAGCTGCGCGAAGTCGAAGGCGCGGTCCGGGTTGCCGACGTTCATCATGATCTTGAACGGCAGATCCGGCATGGCATCGACGGAGTTTTTCTTGATGTCGAAGCCCAGTTCGCCTTCGAAGATGTAACCGGTGTCGCCTTCAGCGCAGGAAACGGTCACGCCCTGGCCGTCCTTCAACAGCTGGGTAGCGTTGCCGCAACCGACCACGGCGGGGATGCCCAGCTCGCGAGCGATGATCGCCGCGTGGCAAGTACGGCCGCCACGGTTGGTGACAATGGCGCTGGCGCGCTTCATGACCGGTTCCCAGTCCGGGTCGGTCATGTCGGAGACCAGAACGTCGCCGGGCTGGACTTTGTCCATCTCGGACACGTCCTTGATGATGCGGACCTTGCCGGCGCCGATGCGCTGGCCGATGGCGCGACCTTCAACCAGCACGGTGCCGGTTTCTTTCAACAGGTAGCGTTCCATGACATTGGCCGAGGTGCGGCTCTTCACGGTTTCAGGACGGGCCTGAACGATGTAGAGCTTGCCGTCGTCGCCGTCTTTGGCCCATTCGATGTCCATCGGGCACTTGTAGTGCTTCTCGATGATCATCGCTTGCTTGGCCAGTTCGCTGACTTCGGCGTCGCTCAGGCAGAAACGTGCGCGATCAGCCTTGTCGACGTCGATGGTCTTGACCGACTTACCGGCCGTGGCCACTTCGCCGTAGATCATCTTGATGGCTTTACTGCCCAGGTTCCGACGCAGGATGGCCGGACGACCGGCTGCCAGCGTGCCTTTGTGGACGTAGAACTCATCCGGGTTCACCGCGCCTTGTACGACGGTTTCACCCAGGCCGTAGGCGCCGGTGATGAACACCACGTCACGGAAGCCCGATTCGGTATCGAGAGTGAACATCACGCCGGCGGTGCCGGTTTCGGAGCGGACCATGCGCTGCACGCCAGCCGACAGGGCAACCAGCTTGTGGTCGAAGCCCTGGTGGACGCGGTAGGAAATCGCGCGGTCGTTGAACAGCGAAGCGAACACCTCTTTGGCGGCGCGAATAACGTTTTCGACACCACGGATGTTCAGGAAGGTTTCCTGCTGACCGGCGAAGGAAGCGTCCGGCAGGTCTTCGGCGGTAGCGGAAGAGCGCACGGCCACGGCCATGTCAGGGTTGCCGGCCGACAGCGTGGCGAACGCGGTGCGGATCTCGGCGTTGAGCTTCTCGGGGAATTCGGCTTCCATGATCCATTGACGGATCTGGGCGCCGGTCTTGGCCAGGGCGTTGACATCGTCGACGTCCAGGGCGTCGAGGGCGGCGTGGATCTGATCGTTCAGGCCGCTCAGCTCGAGAAAATCACGATAAGCCTGAGCTGTCGTGGCGAAGCCACCGGGCACCGATACACCGGCACCTGCAAGGTTACTGATCATCTCGCCCAGGGATGCGTTCTTGCCCCCCACATGCTCTACATCATGGACGCCGAGCTTATCGAGGGAAACTACGTACTCTACCAAGGTGATCTCTCCACTAACTGTGTTGGAAAAGCTCAGAAGCCGGCTGCTCTATGGAGCGTTTGCCAGCTGTATGGCCTGGACCTGGAAAATAAGTGAGAATGCGGGCCACTGGCGGCCGGCAAATCGCGCCTACTATATCCAAGATTCGTCACTAGCTTAAGGCCCAAGGTGCAAATGAAACGATCTGCTTTCTTTATTTCCGACGGCACCGGCATCACAGCCGAGACCCTCGGCCAAAGCCTCCTGGCGCAGTTCGAAAACATTACCTTCAGCAAATTCACGCGGCCATACATCGACAACGTGGATAAAGCGCGGGCCATGGTACAACAAATCAACAAAGCCGCCGAAACCGACGGCTTTCGGCCGATCATCTTCGACACCATTGTCAATCAGGACATCCGTGAGATCCTCGCAACGTCCAATGGTTTCATGATCGACATTTTCTCGACCTTCCTGGCGCCTCTTGAACAGGAACTGACCGAGCATTCTTCCTACACCGTCGGCAAGTCCCACTCCATTGGCAGCAACTCCAATTACATGGAGCGGATCGAGGCGGTGAACTTCGCCCTCGACAACGACGACGGTGCGCGCACGCATTATTACGACAAGGCGGACCTGATCCTAGTGGGCGTGTCGCGTTGTGGTAAGACGCCGACGTGCCTGTACATGGCCATGCAATTCGGCATCCGCGCGGCCAACTACCCGCTGACCGAAGACGACATGGAACGCCTGCAACTGCCAGGCACCCTGCGTGCCCATCAGCACAAACTGTTCGGCCTGACCATCGACCCGGATCGTCTCACCGCGATCCGCAACGAGCGCAAGCCCAACAGCCGCTATTCGAGCTACGCCCAGTGCGAATTCGAAGTGCGTGAGGTGGAGAATCTGTTCCGTCGCGAGAACATTCCGCACATCAATTCCACGCATTTTTCGGTGGAAGAGATTTCGGCGAAGATTCTGGTGGAGAAAGGCGTGGAGCGGCGCTTCAAGTAGTTCTTTAGCGACTCTTAGACCGCTTTCGCGAGCAAGCCCGCTCCCACAGGGGATTTCGGTGGTACACAAATGTTGTGTCCACTGAATATCCAATGTGGGAGCGGGCTTGCTCGCGAAGAACGATCACTCGGTCTCAGCCAATGCTCCCACCAAAGCTTCAAACCCTTGAAGCAACAACCGATCATCCCCCGTCGAATTACACACACTCGCCCTGATGAACTGCGGCACCGCCCCATGCCCGACTGCAAACATCTCGGCGGTAGCCACCAGATAATTATTCGCCTTGAGCTCCTCAGCAATCTGCGAGGCCCGCCAAGGCTCGGACACTTCGACCCAGAAGTGCGGGCTATGGGGATGGGTTTTGTACGCCAACCCCTCCAACAGCCCACTGACCAGCGCCTTGCGCCGACCGATCTCAACAATCTGCTGGCCCAGCAACCGCTCGGTGATGCCGTTTTCTATCCACAGACTCGCCACCTCCAGCGACAACGGACTGGCCATCCAGCACGTCCCCCGCACTGCTGCGCTCAAGCGTCCGATCAACGGTTGCGGCGCATGCAGGTAACCGACTCGCAAACCCGCCGAAACCGCCTTGCTCAGGCTGCCGATCAGCACCGAGCGCTCCGGGGCGAAATGGCTCAAGGGTAACGGTCGCTGTTGAGCTAATACCGCGTGGGCTTCGTCTTCAAAGATCAACAGATTGTGCTGCCGACAGACCTCTACAATCGCCTCGCGCCGTGCGACGGACATCACAGCAGCCGTAGGATTCTGGATCGTCGGTGTGCAATACAGCGCCGACACACGATGGTTGCGGCAAACCTCCTCCAGCGCATCGGGCATCAGGCCTTCATCATCCATCCCGACGCCGATGAGTTTTATCCCGAGCTGGCGTGCGACGCTGATCAACCCCGGGTAGGTCAGGTGCTCCGTCACCAACGTATCGCCCGCCTTGAGCAACCCCATCAAGGCACACAACAGACCGTGCTGGCCGCCGTTCACGCAAACGATCTGCTCGGCATTCGGTACAAACTCTTTATGCCTGAGCCAATGCGCGCCCGCCGCACGATAGCGTGGCAAACCGACATCGGCGATGTAGCCGCTGATGTGTTGCAACGCCTCAGGATCAAGGGACAACGCTTGCAGGCTCTGACTCAAAAAAAGCGCTTCCTGCCCCGGAATCGGTTGATTGCGGCTCATGTCGAAAAACGCCCGAGGCTCATCACTGACATTGCGAAAGCCACCGTCCCGCGGCCGTTCCATCCCGCGCTGACGCACATACGTGCCGTCTCCTACTCGCGCGACCACCAATCCCACACGTTCGAGTTCACCGTAAGCGCGGCTGATGGTACCAATGGTCACGCCGAGGCTATCCGCCAGCAACCGATGAGGCGGCAATTTGCAGCCGGGCTCGATCAGCCCTTCAGCGATGCCTTTTTCGATCGCGTCGGCGAGGCGCTTGTATTTCACACCCAGACCGTTCGCCAGGCCGTCGCGCAGGATTGACACCATGGCAATACTTGTTTTGACAGTCATTCCAGCCCCGAATAGCGTGCTTGAAACAGGTTCAATCAGGGATAGACCTTTTGCAGATGAAGGTCAATTCCGAACATAAAAGGAGCTCGCTCATGTCCATTGCCGTCAGTGCACCTTCATGTACTGCAAAACCCTGGCTGGCCGCCCTGGTCACCAGCGTGTTGTTTCTGATCGTGTGCCTGAGCTGGGGCACCACGTGGCTCGGGATCAAGATTGCCGTTGAAAGCGTGCCACCGCTGACCGCCGCTGGCCTGCGGTTCCTCATCGCCTTCCCGCTGTTTCTCGGCTTCGCCCTGATACGTCGTGAGCCGCTGCTGTTTCCCAGAGAAAGTCGCTGGTTCTTTGTCTTCGTCACGTTGACGTATTTCAGCCTGCCGTATTACTTGCTCAACTACGGCGAGATGCACGTTTCGTCCGGCCTGACGGCGCTGCTGTTCAGCTGCATGCCAGTGTTCATCCTGCTGTTTTCCGCGCTGTTTCTGCGGGAGAAAATCTATCCCTCGCAAGTGCTCGGCATCGCCATCGGTTTCGGCAGCCTGTTCATGATCATCCGCAGCCAGGGGTTGCATCTGGACCATGCCGAGTTGTTCGGGGTGTTGGCGATTCTCTGCGCGGCGGTGATGCATGCGCTGTGTTACGTGGTGACTAAAAAACACGGTACGGCGATCAGCGTCATTACCTACAACACGCTACCGATCGGCATCGCCGGTTTGATGCTGTTTGTCGCGGGATTGCACTTCGAAACGCCTGTGTTTGCTGCGATCAGCCTGCGTTCCTGGAGCGCCCTGCTCTATCTCGGGCTCGTGGCGTCGGTGGGCGGATTCATTGTTTATTTCATACTGCTCAAACGCCTGAGCCCGATCATTCTGTCATTCGTATTCATCATTTTTCCGGTGTTCGCGGTGATCATCGGTGCCTGGTACGAAGGGCAAACCTTGTCCCGGGAACTGATGATGTACTCGGCGATTTTGCTGACGGGGTTTGCGATCACCAAATTGCCAATAGAAAAATGGCTGACACGGCCCCTGTAGGAGCTGCCGAAGGCTCGGGCCGCGTTCGGCAGCTCCTACGGGGGATTGGCGTTTATCCGATCAAATGACGAACAAGTCGACAAACCGGTTCACCGGCGTGGTTTCAAGCTTCGCCTGATCCTTGCACAACGCAAAAATCTCGGCGCTGCGTTGGGCGGTGAAGCGCGTCGCCAGGTTGGCCTTGAACTTGTCTTCCAGCAGCGGAATGCCGTCGGTGCGGCGACGGCGATGGCCGATGGGGTACTCCACCAACACGTTTTCGGTGCTGGAGCCGTCCTTGAAGAACACCTGTATCGCATTGGCGATGGAGCGTTTGTCGGCCTCCAGGTATTCGCGGGTGTAGCGCGGGTCTTCGACGATGACCATTTTTTCGCGCAGCACGTCGATGATCGGATGCGCCGCGTGGAAATCGTCCTCGTACTGCTCGGCCACCAGATTGCCGAACGCCAGCGGCACGGCTGTCATGTACTGAATGCAATGGTCACGGTCCGCAGCGTTGGCCAACGGGCCGACCTTGGAGATGATGCGGATCGCCGATTCGTGGGTGGTGATGACGATTTTGTCGATTTCGTGCAGGCGATTTCTGACTTGCGGGTGTAACGTCACGGCCGCTTCGCAGGCCGTTTGCGCGTGGAACTCGGCCGGGAAGCTGATTTTGAACAGCACGTTTTCCATCACGTAGCTGCCGTACTGTCGGGAGAAACTGAACGTGCGTTTGTCTTCGGGCTTGAGCGCCAGGTCGTTGTTGGTGTGGCTGAACAGCACGTCGTAAAAGCCCCATTGTTTGGCGGTCAGTACGCCGGGGATGCCCATCTCGCCACGCATTGCGATGTCCGCCAGACGCACGCCACGGCTGGACGCGTCGCCGGCCGCCCAGGATTTACGCGATCCGGCATTCGGCGCATGACGGTAAGTGCGCAGCGCCTGTCCGTCGGCGAAGGCGTGGGACAACGCGGACAACAACTGCTCTCGATTGGCGCCCATGAGTTTGGCGGTGACAGCGGTCGAGGCGACTTTCACCAGAATGACGTGATCCAGGCCTACACGATTGAAGGAGTTTTCCAGCGCGATCACGCCTTGGATTTCGTGGGCCATGATCATGGCTTCGAGCACCACGCGAACGGTCAGCGGCGCATCGCCATTGGCGAGGCGTTTTTGCGACAAGTGATCGGCCACCGCGAGAATGCCGCCGAGGTTATCGGACGGATGGCCCCATTCGGCGGCGAGCCAGGTGTCGTTGTAGTCGAGCCAGCGAACGATGCAACCGATGTCCCACGCTGCTTTGACCGGGTCGAGGCGATAACGGGTGCCGGGGACGCGCGCGCCGAACGGGACGACGGTGCCTTCCACCATGGGGCCGAGGTGTTTGGTGCATTCGGGGAAGCGCAGGGCCAGCAGGCCACAGCCCAACGTGTCCATCAGGCAGTTGCGGGCGGTGTCCAAAGCTTCTTTGGATTCGATTTTGAAATTGAGGACATAGTCAGCGATGTCCTGCAGGACCGTGTCGTAGTCGGGGCGGTTGTTCTGGTCGACGTTGGTGCTCATGTTCGATTCACTCTTGAAGTGGTTCGTTGATGGGACCTCGGTTCAGGGCAATCTCATTCTTATTATTGAAATGCGATCCCGTAGGAGCTGCCGAAGGCTGCGATCTTTTGATCTTGCCTTTAAAAAAATCAAGATCAAAAGATCGCAGCCTTCGGCAGCTCCTACGGGGGTATTTGTCAGTTAGAAAGAATCGCCCGGCACACGGACATAACCTTCCATCAACACCCGCGCACTGCGGCTCATGATGGCCTTGTTCACGGTCCACTCGCCGTTCACCTGGCTCGCCTCAGCACCCACGCGCAAGGTGCCGGACGGATGCCCAAAGCGCACGGCATTGCGTTCAATACCGCCCGCTGCGAGGTTCACCAGCGTGCCGGAAATCGCCGCCGCCGTACCAATCGCCACCGCCGCCGTGCCCATCATCGCGTGGTGCAACTTGCCCATGGACAACGCGCGCACCAGCAGATCGACATCGCCCGCCGCAATCGCTTTGCCACTCGAAGCAACGTAGTCCGCAGGCTTGGCCACAAAGGCAACCTTAGGCGTGTGCTGACGCTTAGCCGCTTCGTCCAGATCCTTGATCAGGCCCATGCGCAATGCGCCGTAAGCCCGAATGGTTTCAAACATCAGCAACGCTTTCGGATCGCTGTTGATCGCACCTTGCAGTTCGGTACCGGTGTAGCCGATGTCTTCGGCATTGACGAAGATGGTCGGAATACCGGCATTGATCATGGTCGCCTTGAAGGTCCCGACGCCAGGCACTTCGAGGTCATCGACCAGGTTGCCGGTGGGGAACATTGAACCGCCGCCGCCCTCTTCTTCCGCCGCAGGGTTCATGAATTCGACCTGCACTTCAGCGGCCGGAAAGGTCACTCCGTCGAGTTCGAAATCGCCGGTTTCCTGCACTTCACCGTTGGTGATCGGCACGTGGGCGATGATGGTCTTGCCGATATTGGCCTGCCACACGCGAACCACGGCAACGCCGTTGTGCGGGATGCGGCTGGCGTCCACCAAACCATTGCTGATGGCAAACGAACCGACCGCCGCCGACAGGTTGCCGCAGTTGCCGCTCCAGTCGACGAAAGGTTTGTCGATGGACACCTGACCGAATAGATAGTCGACGTCGTGATCGGCCTTGATGCTTTTGGACAGGATCACGGTTTTGCTGGTGCTGGAGGTCGCGCCACCCATGCCGTCGATTTGCTTGTCATACGGGTCGGGGCTGCCGATCACGCGCAGCAACAAGGCATCGCGAGCTGGACCGGGAATCTGTGCCGCTTCGGGCAGGTCTTTCAGGCTGAAGAACACGCCTTTGCTGGTGCCGCCACGCATGTAAGTGGCGGGGATTTTGATTTGAGGTGCGTGAGCCATTGGTGCTCCTTAAGGGCAGACACGGGACTGAAATCCCGTGCCCACACATCGTGTTTTTAGACGGCAACCGCCGACTCTTCGAGGAAGTCCTGAGCGAAGCGTTGCAGCACGCCGCCCGCCTCGTAGATCGACACTTCTTCGGCGGTGTCGAGGCGGCAAGTCACCGGCACTTCGACGCGCTCGCCGTTCTTGCGGTTGATCACCAGCGTCAGCTCGGCACGCGGGGTGCGCTCACCGATCACGTCGTAGGTTTCGCTGCCATCGATGCCCAAGGTCTTGCGGTCGGTGCCCGGTTTGAATTCCAGCGGCAACACGCCCATGCCCACCAGATTGGTGCGGTGAATGCGCTCGAAACCTTCGGCGGCAATCGCTTCCACACCTGCCAGACGCACGCCTTTCGCTGCCCAGTCGCGGGACGAACCCTGACCGTAGTCGGCGCCGGCGATGATGATCAGCGGCTGCTTGCGTTCCATGTAGGTTTCGATGGCTTCCCACATGCGCATCACTTTGCCTTCCGGCTCGACGCGGGTCAGCGAACCCTGTTTGACCTTGCCGTTTTCCTTAACCATTTCGTTGAACAGTTTCGGGTTGGCGAAGGTTGCGCGTTGCGCGGTCAGGTGGTCACCGCGGTGCGTTGCGTAAGAGTTGAAGTCCTCTTCCGGCAGGCCCATTTTCGCCAGGTATTCGCCGGCGGCGCTGTCGAGCATGATCGCGTTCGACGGCGACAGGTGATCGGTGGTGATGTTGTCCGGCAGCACCGCCAGCGGGCGCATGCCCTTGAGCGGACGAGCCCCGGCCAGCGCGCCTTCCCAGTACGGCGGACGGCGGATGTAAGTGCTCATCTCGCGCCAGTCGTACAGCGGCGTCACTTTCGGACCGGTGTCTTCGTGGATGGCGAACATCGGAATGTAGACCTGACGGAACTGCTCCGGCTTGACCGAAGCCTTGACCACTGCGTCGATTTCTTCGTCGCTCGGCCAGATGTCTTTCAGGCGGACTTCCTTGCCGTCGACCACACCCAGCACATCTTTTTCGATGTCGAAACGGATGGTGCCGGCGATGGCGTAAGCCACCACCAACGGCGGCGAAGCCAGGAACGCATTCTTGGCGTACGGGTGAATCCGTCCGTCGAAGTTGCGGTTGCCTGACAGCACAGCGGTGGCGTACAGGTCGCGGTCAATGATCTCTTGCTGGATCACCGGATCCAGCGCACCGGACATGCCGTTGCAGGTGGTGCAGGCGAAGGCGACGATGCCGAAACCGAGTTGCTCCAGCTCGGTCGTCAAACCCGCTTCGTCGAGGTACAGCGCCACGGTTTTCGAACCCGGCGCCAGGGACGATTTGACCCACGGCTTGCGGGTCAGGCCGAGCTTGTTGGCATTGCGCGCCAGCAGGCCGGCGGCGATGACGTTGCGCGGGTTGCTGGTGTTGGTGCAACTGGTGATGGCGGCAATAATGACAGCGCCATCCGGCATCTGGCCGGGCACTTCGGTCCACTGACCGGAGATGCCTTGGGCGGCGAGATCCGAGGTCGCAACGCGAGCGTGCGGGTTGCTCGGGCCGGCCATGTTGCGCACGACCGAGGACAGATTGAAGGTCAGTCCACGCTCGTATTGCGCGCCTTTCAGGCTGTCAGCCCACAGGCCTGTGGTCTTGGCATATTGCTCTACAAGCTGCACCTGCTCGTCTTCACGGCCGGTGAGTTTCAGGTAGTCGATCGTCTGCTGGTCGATGTAGAACATCGCTGCGGTGGCGCCGTATTCCGGGGCCATGTTGGAGATGGTCGCACGGTCGCCAAGCGTCAACGCGGAGGCGCCTTCGCCGAAGAACTCCAGCCACGCGCCAACCACTTTTTGCTGACGCAGGAACTCGGTCAGCGCCAGCACCATGTCGGTGGCGGTGATGCCCGGTTGCAGCTTGCCAGTCAGCTCGACGCCGACGCTTTCCGGCAGGCGCATCCAGGACGCGCGGCCAAGCATCACGCTTTCCGCTTCCAGACCACCGACACCGATGGCGATCACGCCCAGCGCGTCGACGTGCGGGGTGTGGCTGTCGGTACCGACGCAGGTATCGGGGAACGCCACGCCGTCACGCACCTGGATCACCGGAGACATTTTCTCCAGGTTGATCTGGTGCATGATCCCGTTGCCCGGCGGAATCACATCAACGTTCTTGAAGGCTTTTTTGGTCCAGTTGATGAAGTGGAAACGGTCTTCGTTGCGACGGTCTTCGATGGCGCGGTTCTTCTCGAACGCCTCCGGATCGAAGCCACCGCGCTCGACGGCCAGGGAGTGGTCGACGATCAATTGTGTCGGCACCACCGGGTTCACTTGCGCCGGGTCGCCACCTTGCAGGGCGATGGCGTCACGCAGGCCGGCGAGGTCGACCAGCGCGGTCTGGCCGAGAATGTCGTGGCACACCACACGGGCCGGGAACCATGGGAAGTCGAGGTCGCGTTTGCGCTCGATGAATTGCTTCAGGGATTCGGTGAGCGTGGCCGGGTCGCAGCGACGCACCAGGTTTTCCGCCAGCACGCGGGAGGTGTATGGCAGGGTGTCGTAGGCGCCAGGCTGGATGGCCTCGACAGCCGCGCGGACGTCGAAGTAATCCAGATGGCTGCCGGGCAGCGGTTTACGGAATTCAGTATTCATCGTCAGGACTCGGTCACGGTAGTTTCAAAAGGTGGGGCCTGGCTTCGGGCTTGAGGTTCACGCCGTCCCCTTGTGGGAGCGAGCCTGCTCGCGATAGCGGTATCACAGTCGACATTTATGTTGAATGTCAGTCCGTCATCGCGAGCAGGCTCGCTCCCACAGGGGTTCTCGGTTCCTTCAGCTACCGATGTTCAGGCCTTCACCATTCAGCGTTGTTCGATTGGCACGAACTTGCGCTGTTCGACGCCGACGTACTCGGCGCTCGGGCGGATGATGCGGTTGTTGGCACGTTGTTCGAACACGTGCGCCGCCCAGCCGGTCAGGCGCGAGCAGACGAAAATCGGTGTGAACAACTTGGTCGGGATGCCCATGAAGTGGTACGTCGACGCATGGTAGAAGTCGGCGTTCGGGAACAGCTTTTTCTGTTCCCACATGGTCTTGTCGATGGCTTCGGAAACCGGGAACAACACGGTGTCGCCCACTTCGTCAGCGAGTTTTTTCGACCAGCCCTTGATCACCTCGTTGCGCGGATCGTTGTCCTTATAGATCGCGTGACCGAAGCCCATGATCTTGTCCTTGCGCTCGAGCATGCCGAGGGTGCCTTTGATCGCCTCTTCCGGCGAGCTGAAGCGCTCGATCATTTCCATCGCCGCTTCGTTGGCGCCGCCATGCAGCGGACCGCGCAGCGAGCCGATGGCGGCCGTGACGCAGGAATACATGTCCGACAGGGTCGAGGCGCAAACCCGTGCGGTGAACGTCGAGGCGTTGAACTCGTGTTCCGCGTAGAGGATCAGCGAAACGTTCATCACTTTGACGTGCAACTCGCTCGGCTTCTTGTCGTGCAGCAGGTGCAGGAAGTGGCCGCCGATGGATTGTTCGTCGCTCACGCAGCTGATGCGTTTGCCATCGTGGCTGAAGCGATACCAGTAGCACATGATCGCCGGGAACGCGGCGAGCAAACGGTCAGTCACGTCGTGTTGTTCGGAGAAGTCTTTCTCCGGCTCGATGTTGCCCAGGAACGAGCAACCGGTGCGCATCACGTCCATCGGGTGGGCGTCGGCGGGGATGCGTTCCAGCACTTCTTTAAGCGCTTGCGGCAGGTCGCGCAGCTTGCTCAGTTTGCTGATGTAAGCGGCGAGTTGTGTTTTGGTCGGCAGTTCGCCGTAAAGCAGCAGGTAGGCCACTTCTTCGAATTGTGCGTCAGCCGCCAGTTCGCGAACGTCGTAGCCACGATAGGTCAGGCCTGCGCCCGACTGGCCCACGGTGGACAGTGCGGTTTGCCCGGCAACCTGGCCACGGAGCCCGGCGCCACTGAGTACTTTTGCTTCGGCCATTGCTGTCTCCAATCTTGAATTTGTTAGGGAATCGGCAAGTTGTGATTCATCAGGTTATTCGGGGTGATGCCGAAAGATCGCAGCCTCGTTGCACTCGACAGCTCCTACAGAGGAACACGATCTCTTGATCTTCATTTCTTCGCGGCAAACAACGCATCGAGCTTCTGCTCGAAGGTGTGGTAGTCGATGCGATCGTAAAGCTCCATGCGGGTCTGCATGGTGTCGATGACGTTCTGTTGCGTGCCGTCGCGGCGGATCGCGGTGTAGACGTTTTCTGCGGCCTTGTTCATCGCGCGGAACGCCGACAGCGGGTACAGCACCAGCGACACATCGGCAGCGGCGAGTTGCTCGGTGGTGTACAGCGGCGTCGCGCCGAATTCGGTGATGTTGGCCAGGATCGGCGCTTTCACACGGCTGGCGAACAGCTTGTACATGTCCAGTTCGGTGATGGCTTCCGGGAAGATCATGTCAGCGCCAGCCTCGATGCACGCGGCGGCACGATCCAGCGCAGATTCCAGACCTTCCACAGCGAGGGCGTCGGTGCGGGCCATGATCACGAAGCTGTCATCGGTGCGCGCATCGACTGCAGCCTTGATGCGATCGACCATTTCCTGCAGGGACACGATCTCTTTATTAGGACGGTGACCGCAGCGCTTGGCGCCGACCTGGTCTTCGATGTGAATCGCCGCCGCGCCGAACTTGATCATCGACTTGACGGTACGCGCGACGTTGAACGCCGAGGAACCGAACCCGGTGTCCACGTCCACCAACAGCGGCAGGTCGCAGACGTCAGTGATGCGGCGCACGTCGGTCAGCACGTCATCCAGGCCGGTGATGCCCAGGTCCGGCACGCCGAGGGAGCCGGCAGCCACCCCGCCACCCGACAGATAAATAGCCTTGAAACCGGCGCGCTTGGCCAGCAGCGCGTGATTGGCGTTGATCGCGCCGACCACTTGCAGCGGATGTTCGCTGGCGACCGCATCGCGGAATCGCTGGCCTGGAGTGCTCTTGTTGGAACTCATGACTCACCTCGTTCAGTGGCTGTCTGGTTTGCGCCGTCCTGGTAGTGACGAGCGATATTGCGTTTGGAGGCGCCGATATGGCGGCGCATCAACAACTCGGCTAGCTCACCGTCACGGTCGGCGATGGCGTCGAGAATTCGGTGGTGCTCGGCAAAGGCCTGACGCGGGCGATTGGGCGTGGTGGAAAACTGGATGCGGTACATGCGCACCAGTTGATAGAGCTCACCGCAGAGCATCTGCGTCAGGGTGCGGTTGCCGCTGCCCTGGATGATTCGGTAATGGAAGTCGAAATCGCCTTCCTGCTGGTAGTAGCCGACACCGGCCTGAAACGCCGCATCGCGCTCGTGGGTTTCGAGGACCCGGCGCAGTTCGTCGATTTCTTCGAGGGTCATGCGCTCGGCCGCCAGACGGCAGGCCATGCCTTCGAGGGATTCGCGGATTTCGTAGAGTTCCAGCAGCTCGGCATGGCTCAACGAAACCACCCGCGCCCCGACGTGCGGCACGCGAACCAGCAGGCGCTGGCCTTCCAGACGGTGGATCGCCTCACGCAACGGCCCGCGGCTGATGCCATAGGTGCGCGCCAGTTCCGGTTCGGAGATCTTGCTGCCCGGGGCGATCTCGCCCTTGACGATGGCCGCCTGAATGCGCCGGAAGACGTTCTCGGAAAGTGTCTCTGAATCGTCTTGGGCAATGACCGGGGGATCGAGTTGATCCAGCATATTGTCGACACCTTGAAAGCTGATGCCGCAAAAACTAGCGAATACAGACCTTTTAGTCAAAGGATAAATAGGTATTGTCGACAATCGTCTAATAACCGACTGCACCAGAACGACGCAGCCCTTCTGTTTATAGCCGCCTCCCGGCGCTGGCGCCATAAAACCACCGTGCTAGAATGCCGGCCGCATTTGTTTGTGACATCTGCACTGCTTGTCATAAACAGTTGATAGGCATACGAGGGAGCTTGCGCAGCGATGCCAGGGCCTTGAATCGAAGTACGGACCGCTGCGCACCAGGATTTATGAGACTCAAGCCCTTCCCCACCTTCCTTTATCTTCTTTGCCTGCCCGGTTTCGCCGCGGCGGGGGAAAAGACTGTTTACGGCCTCAACGAGTACGCCTCCCTGGACGGCATCGACCTGGAAGTCGCCGCCAAACTCGACACCGGGGCGAAAACCGCTTCCCTGAGTGCCCGTGACATCAAACGTTTCAAACGTAATGGCGAGTCCTGGGTGCGTTTTTACCTGGCGATCGACGCCGCGCACTCACACCCAATCGAACGGCCACTGGCCCGGGTCAGCAAGATCAAGCGCCGGGCCGGCGACTACGACCCGGAAGAAGGCAAGAAGTACACCGCCCGTCCGGTGATCGAGCTGAATATCTGCATGGGTTCGGCCTTACGCAGCATCGAAGTGAACCTAACCGACCGCAGCGCCTTCCAATACCCGCTCCTGATCGGCTCCGAAGCGCTGAAACGCTTCGATGCGCTGGTCGACCCCAGTCTTAAATACGCTGCTGGCAAACCCGCCTGCGCCACCGACGCTCATACCGCAGAGTAATTCCAATGCGCTCTCTTACCCTTCACCTGAAATTCCTGATCGCCATCCTGGTGGTGCTGGGTATTTCAGTCACGGCCTATCAGATCTTCGTGCTCGGCATCCCCGTGACCGAAGATGCCACCGACGACTTGTGGAACATCGACGCCAAAGTCGAGTTCGTCGCCAGTACCAAGGACCCGGTCAAGATCCAGATGTTCGTGCCGCCGCTGAGCCGCGATTACGTCAGCCTCAACGAGAGCTTCATTTCCAATAACTACGGCGTGGCCGTGAACCGTGCCGACGGCAACCGCAAAGTCACCTGGTCGGCACGTCGAGCCAAGGGCAATCAGACCCTTTATTACCGCCTGGTGCTGACCAAGCGTTACACCGGTGAAAAATCCAAGATCAAAGGCCCGACCTTCCGCGACAGCATCGCCGTCGAAGGCGCGGAAAAAGTCGCCGCCGAAGCCCTGCTCGCACCGATCCGCCAGCACTCGGCTGACGTCGAAACCTTCATCGGCGAAGCCATCAAGCGTGTCAACAATCTCAACGACGACAACGTGAAACTGCTGCTGGGCGGCGATCCGTCCCCCGGGCACAAGGCGAAAATCGTCGAATTGGTGCTGTCCATCGCGCACGTGCCAGTAGAAAAGGTCCACACCATTCGTCTGGTGGCCGACCAACCGCAAATGCCGGAACTGTGGTTGCGCAGTTTCAACGGCACCGACTGGCTGTACTTCAACCCGGAAACCGGTGAACAGGGCCTGCCGACCGACCGCCTGCTGTGGTGGACTGGCGACGAAAACCTGATCACCGTCGATGGCGGCAAGAAGGCCAACGTGACCTTCAGCCTGAACAACAGCGAAATGAACGCGATTCGCCTGGCCAAGCTGACCGACGAAAACACCGACGCCAACTTCCTCGAATACTCGCTGTACGGCCTGCCGCTGCAAACCCAGCAGACCTTCATGATCATGGTGATGATCCCGATCGGTGTGCTGGTGATTTTGATCCTGCGCAACCTGATCGGCATTCAGACCCTCGGCACCTTTACTCCGGTGCTGATTGCCCTGGCGTTCCGGGAAACCCAGCTCGGCTTCGGTATCGTGCTGTTTACGATCATCACGGCGTTGGGCCTGTCGCTGCGCTCCTACCTCGAACACTTGAAGCTGCAAATGCTGCCGAGGCTGTCGGTGGTGCTGACTTTCGTGGTGGTGCTGATCGCGGCGATCAGCCTGCTCAGCCATAAACTCGGTCTGGAACGCGGGTTGTCGGTGGCGCTGTTCCCGATGGTGATTCTGACCATGACCATCGAACGCCTGTCGATTACCTGGGAAGAACGCGGCTCCGGCCACGCCATGAAAGTGGCGATCGGTACGCTGTTCGCCGCGTCGCTGGCGCACCTGATCATGAGCGTTCCGGAGCTGGTTTACTTCGTGTTCACTTTCCCGGCGATCCTGTTGATCCTGGTGGGCTTCATGCTGGCGATGGGGCGTTATCGCGGCTACCGCCTGACCGAACTGGTGCGTTTCAAGGCCTTCCTGAAGAAGGCTGACGCCTGATGTTCGGCTTCTGGAAGACCTGGAAGGCCCTGGAAGCCCGGGGCATCATGGGGATCAATCGGCGTAACGCAGACTACGTGCTCAAGTACAACAAGCGCAGTCTGTACCCGATTGTCGATGACAAGATCATCACCAAGGAACGCGCCATCGCCGCCGGCATTCATGTGCCGGAACTGTACGGCGTGATTTCCACCGAGAAAGAAATCGACAACCTCGACGACATCATCGGCGGGCGCAACGACTTCGTGATCAAACCGGCCCAGGGCGCGGGCGGTGACGGCATCATTGTGGTTGCCGACCGGTTCGAGGGGCGCTATCGCACAGTGTCCGGCAAGATCATTGACCATGAGGAGCTCGAGCACCATATCTCCAGCATCCTGACTGGCCTCTACTCCTTGGGCGGTCACCGGGATCGGGCGCTGATCGAGTACCGCGTGACCCCGGACCAGATCTTCAAGAGCATCAGCTATGAAGGCGTGCCGGACATTCGGATCATCGTGCTGATGGGCTATCCGGTGATGGCCATGCTGCGGCTGCCAACCCGCCAGTCCGGCGGCAAGGCCAACCTGCACCAGGGCGCCATCGGCGTCGGCGTGGACTTGGCCACCGGTCTGACCCTGCGCGGCACCTGGCTGAACAACATCATCACCAAACACCCCGACACCACCAACGCAGTGGATGGCGTGCAACTGCCCTACTGGGACGGTTTCATGAAACTTGCCGCGGGCTGCTATGAGCTGTGCGGGCTGGGTTACATCGGTGTCGACATGGTGCTGGACCAGGAGAAAGGGCCGCTGATTCTTGAGCTCAATGCCCGGCCTGGGTTGAACATTCAGATTGCCAATGATTGCGGGCTGACGTTGCGCACGCATGCGGTTGAAGCGCGGTTGGAAGAGTTGAAGGCTCGTGGGGTTGTAGAGACGGTTCAGGAACGGGTTGAGTTTGTTCAGGAAATGTTTGGGCATATTCCTGCGGTTGAAGGCTGACCGGTGGCGAGGGGATTTATCGGAATGCCGCACCACCCCGTTGGACTGCGCAGCAGGCCTGATTTTGGGGCCGCTTCGCTGCCCAACGGGGATAAATCCCCTCACCACAGGTTTTGTGTAGCCGCTGCTGATCGGTCAGTTCCCGACATCCCCTCTAGGAGCAATTCCCCGAGGAGACTACAATCGCCCCCCCGCCTCGATGGCTGATCTGCCCCGCCCATGTTGACCTGTTCCGTACACCCGCTCCCCTATCGCGCCAACCCCGCCGAGTACTTCGCGGCGATTCGTCATGCCCCCGGTGCAGTGCTACTCGACAGTGGCAGGCCGAGTGCCGAGCGTGGTCGTTATGACCTGCTCAGTGCCTGGCCGCTGGAGCAATTAGCGGTACTGCCTGACGAAAGTGGCAGCGATTTCCTGCAACGTCTTCGCGACAATCTGACACGACTCGGTGAAGCGGCTGTTCCTGACGACTTGCCCTTCGCTGGCGGCCTCATCGGTTACCTGAGCTACGACTTCGGTCGGCATCTGGAAAACCTGCCCAGTCAGGCGCAGGACGATCTGCAACTACCCGACGCACGTTTCGGGCTGTATGACTGGGCACTGATCACCGATCACCAACTGAGTACAAGTCAGTTGGTCTTCCACCCGTCGCTGATCGACAGCGAACGTCAGCGCTTGATCGCACTACTCAGTGAGCCTTCAGTTGAAGCGGTCGAGCCTTTCACGTTGAAAGCCCCGATGAAGGCCGACCTGAGCGCTGACGAATATCGCCACGCGCTAGAACGCATTCAGCACTACATCCAGGCCGGCGACTGTTACCAGGTCAACTTCGCCCAACGTTTCCGCGCGCCGTGCCAAGGCGATCCATGGGCCGCGTATTGCGCGCTGCGAACGGCGTGCCCGACGCCATTTTCCGGTTTTCAGAGTCTGCCCGACGGCGGCGCGGTGTTGAGCCTGTCGCCAGAACGTTTCGTCAAAGTCAGCGAACGCCATGTGGAAACCCGCCCGATCAAAGGCACCCGCCCTCGCGGACTGACCGCAGCCGAAGATGCGGCAAACGCCGCCGAACTGCTGGCCAGCCCCAAAGACCGCGCGGAAAACCTGATGATCGTCGACCTGCTGCGCAATGACCTCGGCCGTACTTGCCGTATCGGATCGGTGCGGGTGCCGGAGTTGTTCAGCCTGGAAAGCTACCCGAACGTGCATCACCTGGTGAGCAGCGTAACCGGAGAACTGGCGGATGACCGGGACGCGCTGGACCTGATCGCTGGCAGCTTCCCTGGCGGCTCGATTACCGGTGCGCCGAAAATTCGCGCGATGCAAATCATCGACGAACTGGAGCCGACGCGTCGCGGGTTGTACTGCGGGTCTTTGCTCTATCTGGACGTGCGCGGCGAGATGGACAGCTCCATCGCCATTCGCAGTTTGCTGGTCAAGGATGGGCAGGTGTGTTGCTGGGGCGGTGGCGGAATCGTCGCGGACTCGGAGTGGCAGGCGGAATACCAGGAATCGATTACCAAGGTGAAGGTGTTGCTCGATACCTTGCAGAGCCTTTAGCTTTTGTGGCGAGGGAGCTTGCTCCCGCTGGGGTGCGAAGCGCCCCCAAAAACCTTTGCGACTGCTGCGCAGCCGAGCGGGAGCAAGCTCCCTCTCGCCACAGAATTGGATTTACAGACTCAAAGCTCGATTGGAAGCCTTGATGAACTCCTGCTTCAGCTCTTCAAAGCTGTGCACCGCCGGGAACTGCGGAAACTCGCGAATCACATTGTCCGGCGCATGGAACAGAATCCCCGCATCCGCCTCGCCCAGCATCGTGGTGTCGTTGTAGGAATCCCCCGCCGCGATCACCCGGTAGTAAAGGCTCTTGAAAGCCAAAACCGACTGGCGCTTGGGATCTTTCTGACGCAGCTGATAGCTCGTCACCCGCCCGGAATCGTCAGTAATCAGACGATGGCAGAGCAAGGTCGGAAAGCCCAGTTGACGCATCAATGGCTGGGAGAACTCGTAGAACGTGTCCGACAGAATCACCACCTGAAAGCGCTCACGCAGCCAGTTGACGAACTCGATTGCGCCATCCAGCGGCTTGAGCGTGGCGATCACTTCCTGGATGTCAGCGAGTTTCAAGCCGTGCTCATCTAGGATCCGCAGACGCTGCTTCATCAGCACGTCGTAGTCAGGGATGTCCCGGGTGGTAGCCCTCAGGGATTCGATCCCGGTTTTTTCGGCGAAGGCGATCCAGATTTCCGGGACCAGTACACCTTCAAGATCCAGACAGGCAATTTCCACAAGACACTCCCATTTGTATTGATTATTGAGTCGAGCGAGCAAAAGGACTGCCGAACTCTAGCGACTCAGGCCGGCCGGTGCAACGCAGAGGGCGCGCCAGCAGCTGTAGGTTTTTGTTACCATCAGGGCCATATAGAGCGCCCAGCGCCACCGACCTGTAGGAAGCCGCCCTGATGAGCCCAACGTTCGACGTCGTGGAACTCGCCACGACCTATGCCAACAAATCCGCCCAGGACATCCTGAAACTCGCGTTCGCCGAGTTTGGCGATGACCTGTGGATATCTTTCAGCGGTGCCGAAGACGTGGTGCTGGTGGACATGGCCTGGAAGCTGAACAAGAACGTCAAAGTGTTCAGCCTCGACACTGGCCGCTTGCACCCCGAGACCTACCGCTTCATCGATCAGGTGCGCGAGCACTACAAGATCGACATCGAACTGGTGTCGCCGGACTACACCAAGCTCGAACCTTTCGTGAAGGAAAAGGGCCTGTTCAGTTTCTACAAGGACGGCCATGGCGAATGCTGCGGCATCCGCAAGATCGAGCCGTTACGTCGCAAGCTCTCCAGTGTGACAGCCTGGGCCACCGGTCAGCGTCGGGATCAGAGCCCTGGAACACGCAGCGCCGTCGCCGTGCTGGAAATTGATACCGCGTTTTCCACCCCGGAACGCACCCTGTACAAATTCAACCCGCTGGCGCAAATGACCAGTGAAGAAATCTGGGGTTACATCCGCATGCTGGAGCTGCCGTACAACAGCCTGCACGAACGCGGGTTCATCAGCATCGGCTGCGAGCCCTGCACCCGTCCGGTGTTGCCGAACCAGCACGAGCGCGAAGGTCGTTGGTGGTGGGAAGAAGCGACGCAGAAAGAATGCGGACTGCATGCGGGCAACATCATCAGCAAATCCAAAGCTTAAAAGATCGCAGGCTTCGCCAGCTCCTACAGGGGTGCAATGTACACCTGTAGGAGCTGGCGCAGGCTGCGATCTTTTGATCTTAAAAATGTGTACACACGAATGTCACCATAGGTGCCATTTGTGTGTGCACTTTTCATTTCAGCGCCGCAAAAAGTTACACGCCCCTACCCTGTCTTCCTCAGTCGACCTTTCGTACAAATCCCGCTGAAAAATAAATACCTGTTCAAACAGTCAATTTATATCGCCTTTATTTCAGTCACTTATCGCTTACCGATAACAAAACGAAATTAGCGGCAGAATTCATAGATCACCGACTGGCATGGATCTGGCTTAAGTGCATACATGTTTTGTATACAATCACATCAAAACATACACACACTTTAGATCCGCAAGCCTGAAGCGCCCTATCCCGTACAGGCTGCAGATGCCCCGTAACCAATGATGCTGACTGCCCGCGACGAAGATTTGTCGAGCCAACGCTCATGCACAGTCATCGCGACGCCAAGCTCGGAGCCTGCCGGAATGCGTACTAGCCTCTCCAATAACAACATCGCGCTGGATCTGCCCTCCTTCCAACCCACTTCAACCCCTCACGACCAAACGTTTCAAGAACCCGTCGTACTCAGCCCTCGTCTGCACAACAAGGACCTGGCGCCGACCAAGGCCGAAGGTCGACGCTGGGGCCGCTACAGCATTTTCGCCCTGTGGACCAACGACGTTCACAACATCGCCAATTACTCCTTCGCCATCGGGCTGTATGCCCTCGGACTGGGCGGCTGGCAAATCCTGCTGTCTCTGGGGATCGGTGCGGCGTTGGTGTATAGCTTCATGAACCTCTCCGGTTACATGGGGCAAAAGACCGGCGTGCCGTTTCCTGTCATCAGCCGGATCAGTTTCGGCATTCACGGGGCGCAGATTCCTGCATTGATCCGCGCTGTTATCGCCATTGCCTGGTTCGGGATTCAGACCTACCTGGCCTCGGTGGTCTTTCGTGTACTGCTGACAGCGGTTCATCCAGGTTTCGCTGACTACGACCACAACTCGATCCTCGGTCTATCGAGCCTGGGCTGGGTGTGCTTCGTGGCGATCTGGTTCGTGCAACTGGCGATTCTCGCCTATGGCATGGAAATGGTGCGGCGCTACGAAGCGTTCGCCGGGCCAGTGATTCTGCTGACCGTCGCCGCCCTCGCCGCGTGGATGTACTTTCAGGCCAACGCGACGATCGCTTGGTCGATCCGCGAACCGCTGACCGGCGGCGAGATGTGGCGCAACATCTTTGCCGGTGGTGCGTTGTGGCTGTCGATCTACGGCACGCTGATCCTCAACTTCTGCGACTTCGCCCGTTCTTCGCCGTGCCGCAAGACCATCAAGGTCGGCAATTTCTGGGGCCTGCCGGTGAACATTCTGGTGTTCGCCAGCATCACCGTCCTGCTCTGCGGCGCGCAATTTCAGATCAATGGCCGGATCATCGAAAGCCCGACCGAGATCATCGCCTCGATTCCCAACACCTTCTTTCTGGTGCTCGGTTGCCTGGCGTTCCTGATCGTCACCGTGGCGGTGAACATCATGGCCAACTTCGTCGCCCCGGCCTTCGTACTGAGCAACCTGGCGCCCAAATACCTGACATTCCGGCGCGCCGGCCTGATCAGCGCGACCATCGCGGTGCTGATCCTGCCGTGGAACCTCTACAACAGCCCGCTGGTGATCGTGTATTTCCTGTCCGGCCTCGGCGCCCTGCTCGGCCCGTTGTACGGCGTGATCATGGTCGACTACTGGCTCGTACGAAAAGGTCAGGTCAACGTGCCGCAGTTGTACAGCGAAGACCCCAACGGCGCTTATTACTACAGCCGCGGAGTCAATTTACGCGCTGTCGCGGCGTTCATTCCTGCCGCGCTGATCGCCATCGTCCTGGCGCTGGTACCGGGTTTCGACAGCGTATCGCCCTTCTCCTGGCTGATTGGGGCCGGGATTGCCGGGATGCTCTACCTGATCATCGCCAAACGGCAGCCCCATTACGCAGACGTCAGCGGTGAAGCCATCGCCGTCGATAACGTCAGCCATTAATCCCTTGGCGGCCCGGCACCGTCGGGCCGCAGAACCACCCGCTATAAGGACTTCCCATGCGTATTCTCGTGGTCAACGTCAACACCACCGAGTCCATCACCCAGGCCATCGCGCGTTCGGCTCAGTCCGTGGCCGCGCCGGGCACGGAAATCATCGGCCTGACGCCCTACTTCGGTGCTGACTCCATCGAAGGCAATTTCGAAAGTTACCTGGCCGCCATCGCGGTGATGGACCGGGTGATGTCCTACGACCAACCCTTCGATGCCGTGATTCAGGCCGGTTACGGCGAACACGGCCGTGAAGGGTTGCAGGAATTGCTCAACGTGCCGGTGGTGGACATCACCGATGCGGCGGCCAGCACCGCCATGTTCCTCGGCCATGCCTACTCCGTGGTCACCACGCTGGACCGCACCGTGCCGCTGATCGAGGATCGCCTCAAACTGTCCGGACTCTGGGACCGTTGCGCGTCGGTGCGGGCCAGTGGTTTGGCGGTGCTGGAACTGGAATCCGATCCCGAACGTGCGCTGGAGGCAATTATTCGTCAGGCGGAATTGGCCGTGTTTGAAGACAAGGCCGAGGTGATTTGCCTGGGCTGCGGCGGCATGGCCGGGCTGGATGAACAGATTCGCCGGCGCACCGGGGTTCCGGTGGTGGACGGCGTGACAGCGGCGGTGACGATTGCCGAGTCGTTGGTGCGATTGGGGTTGTCGACGTCCAAAGTGCGGACCTATGCAACGCCGCGGCCGAAGAAAATTATTGGCTGGCCGGGGCGGTTTGGCAGGTAGACCGCGTTATCGTTCATCGCGAGCAGGCTCGCTCCCACATTTGATCTGTGTCGTTCACAAATCCGCTGTGGGAGCGAGCCTGCTCGCGATGGGCGCACCTCGGTCTTGAGGCTGGCTCAAAGAGCACTAAACCGCTGCCCCAACCCCTGCTCCGCAAACTGCTCAATAATAAAATCCACAAATGCCCGGGTCTTTCCCGGCAGCAGTTTGTGTTCAGCGTAATAAATGGAAATGTTGCCGTCGTCGACAAACCAATCCGGCAGCACCCGCTGCAAGGTCCCGGCCTCCAGATAGCCCACGGCAAACGGCATGCTCACCAGCGCAATGCCCAACCCTTGGGCGGCCGTGGCGCAGGCCGCCTCCGAATCGCTCATGGTCATCCGCGTCTTGAGTGTCAGCGGGCTGTGTTGCCGGGTGTGACTGGTCAATTCCCAGGAACGCACACGACCTGTCTGTGGCGATCGAATCAGGATGCCATCGTGATGCTTCAGATCATCGGGCTCGGCAATCACCTCACGCCTCGCAAGGTAGTCAGCTGACGCCACCAACACCCGATGGGCCGGTGTCAGCTTGCGCGCCACCACCCCCTGCGGCAGCTCGAATCCCCCACCAATCGCCGCATCGAAACCCTGAGCGATCAGATCGACCTGACGATTATCGAAATGCCAGTCCGGGTTGATCGCCGGAAAGCGCCGCAGAAACTCCCCGAGCAACGGCACGATGTACAAACGCCCGAACACCGTGCCCATGCTGACCTTCAACGTCCCCGCTGGTAGCCCCTCGGCGCTGGCCAGATTGGCCACGGCATTCTGGATCGTGTGAAGACTGGAACTCACTTCGCCGAGAAACCGATGACCCGCTTCAGTGAGCGTCAGGCTGCGAGTGCTGCGCTGAAACAGCCGCACACCCAGCCGCGCCTCAAGTTTGGCGACGCTCTTGCCCACCGCCGCCGGGGTCAGACTCAGACGGCGCGCGGCTTCGGCGAAGCTGCCGACCTCGGCACTGCGCACAAAGCATTCGATACTGCTGAAGGTTTCCATAAGTGCCACTATAAACTTTTGGTTTATACAGACTATCGCAATTACCGTCTACACAGCCGGTAATCCTGAATCGATACTAGGCTCCATCAACCGAGACATCTCGCCTCGGGACTTTGGAGATCGATATGACTACTCAGAACCTCAGCGGCAAAGTGGCTTTGATTCAAGGCGGATCCCGCGGTATCGGCGCAGCCATTGTCAAACGCCTGGCTGCTGAAGGCGCGACAGTCGCCTTCACCTACGTCAGCTCCACGGCCAAAGCCGAAGAATTGCAAAACAGCATCACCGGCAGCGGCGGCAAAGCCCTCGCTATCAAGGCTGACAGCGCCGACGCCGAGGCCATCCGCAACGCGGTGACCGCCACGGTAAAAGCCTTTGGTCGCCTGGACATTCTGGTCAACAACGCTGGCGTGCTGGCCGTTGCCCCCTTGGAAGACTTCAAACTCGAAGACTTCGACCAGACCCTCGCGATCAACGTGCGCAGCGTATTCATCGCCACCCAGGCCGCTGCCAAACACATGACCGAAGGCGGTCGCATCATCAACATCGGCAGCACCAACGCCGACCGCATGCCTTTCGCCGGTGGCGGCCCGTACGCCATGAGCAAAGCGGCGCTGGTCGGCCTGACCAAAGGCCTGTCCCGCGACCTCGGCCCGCGCGGCATCACCATCAACAACGTGCAGCCGGGCCCGGTCGACACTGACATGAACCCGGCCAGTGGTGACTTCGCCGAAAGCCTGATCCCGTTGATGGCGGTGGGTCGTTACGGCAAAGCGGAAGAAATCGCCAGCTTCGTCGCCTACCTCGTCGGTCCCGAAGCCGGCTACATCACCGGTGCCAGCCTGACCATCGACGGTGGTTTCGGCGCCTGATGTTCTGAATCACGCATAAAAAAACGCCGGCAACCCTGATCAGGTTGCCGGCGTTTTCATGTACGCAGCTTTAAGCCCATTCGAGCGCTGGCAAACCGCAAGCGCTCGGCTTGAACGCTTTCAGCGTACGAAGAATGCCATCGGCGTGTGCGTATTTTTCGTCAGCCATCGCCGCATCCGGGATCGCAATCGCGGTCATTCCGGCCGCTTTCGCCGCCGTGACACCGAACGGCGAATCCTCGAACACCAGGCAATCCTCAGGCGCGACACCCAGGCGCCGCGCCGCCGTGAGGAAGATGTCCGGCGCCGGTTTGGCCGCGCCGACTTCCGGATCATCGGCCGTCACGATGAAATCAAACAGCGCGAACCAGTCGCGATGCAAGGTGGTTTTCTGGCCGAACGACTGACGCGAAGAGCTGGTGCCCACCGCGATAGGAATGTTATTGGCCTTCAGATGTCGAACCAGCTCCTGTGCGCCAGGCATCGCCAGCGCTGTAGGAAAACGCTCGCGCATCAGCGGTTCGCGGATCACCAGGAACTCTTCGGCGGTAATCGGCAGGTCCAGCGCCTCGACCACATAGCGCGCCAGATCACCCGCGCCACGGCCGATGATGTTCTGTTTGACGCTCCAGTCGAAGACCCGACCGTAACGCGCAGCAATCATGGACGTGACCTCGGTGTAAATACCCTCGGTGTCCAGCAACAAGCCGTCCATATCGAAAATCACGGCCTTGATCGGGCCAATTTCATTCAGCGGTGCATTCATCGCATCTGATCCGGTTTCTATGACATCCCAGAGGCGGCTCAGGTACAGCCGGGTCCGCGATCGATTAAAGGATTCAGCAGCATAGCGAGCGCGGCGGGCATAGGGCAACGGGCAATGCCTGAACGGTACTAAAACCTGCGCCGAAGTGCTCTTCGTCATTTAGCGATTTCCCCTACACCAAACACTTACTTTCCCGACTTCTTTCCCCGCCGATCCCCCGCAAAGTCTCGCGCTTTGAATTGATCCGCGCGAGGGACTGCGAATGTTCATACCTGACAACCTCCTGGCCTTGAACAACACCATCGGGCTGCTGGTGGTCGCCGCCATGGACCCTGACCAGCCGAATGTCGAAGCGCTGCTCGATGACTTTCGACTGTGCCTGAACGACTACGACGTCTGGGCTGAAAGTTTCTGGACCGGTAGGGCACTGGATGTCGAGCAAGTGTTCAAGGTCGGCAACGAAGTCCGTCTTAGCGCGCCGAAGAATTCCACCACGCCAGTCAGTGCGACAGTCGCCGCGTGCCAGGCCAGCGGTCCGTTGACCCTGGTGCATATGTTTGAGGCCGCGCGTTTCGTGCCGATCGGCAATACGCCGGTAATGCTTGAACCTTTGCTTTCCGACGTAGCGGGTGAGCAGACGTTTGGCGAGCCGATCTACGACGAAATCGGCCCCAGCGGCATCCTGGAAATCCCCGATTGCCCGCGCGGCCAGCGTTATCGCATCACCTTCTTTCCCGATGTATCCGCTGATCACGTCAAAGCACTTTACGCCTCCTATCAGGGCGTCATCGGCGAGCTGGAAGGTTGGTTGCGCAATGAGTGGACGACCGAATTCGAACCAGCGTGGGCCGGGTTCTCCCAGGACGGTTTCATCAAGCGCTACGGCATGCTGCAACAGGCCGATTGGCGCGGCTTCGAGAACTCGCTGAACGGTTTGTGGGATGACGTGAAACAGATTTATGCCCTGATCGCAAACCTGCAGGCCAACAGCGAAAAACTCCTCGAATACCTGACTCAATCCGAGCTCGAAACGCTGCTGAACGCTTCGGCGGAGTCCATCGCCAACGTGTTGCTGATGCTGAGCGACGAGCCGTTGATGTTCATTCATCTCGCGGCGCTCACCAGTTGGCTGAGGATGCTGCCGCCACAGTACCTCGCCGAGGTCGTGGCGGAAATTCGTACGGAGATATTGATCAGTTTCTTACTCATGTGCCTTACCGGTCCTGCGGGACTGGAATTGCGTCTGAGTGCGAAGGCGCTGTCCAGGATCAAGTCCCCACAGACCCGGCAATGGCTGGCGGCCGCCAGTTTTCGATTGGCTGAGCTCACCGCCAAGTCCGACCTGACAGCCCACGCTGGTGCGCTCAAACCGCTGATGGTCAATGCCCGGAATGCACCGATCAATCCTGCACCCGCCGTGTCGTTGCAAATCACCGCGGGTGTTGCGCCGGTTCTGTTGGTGAAGAATCCGGTGGCCATTGCTCGCGACAAGTCTGAAGCCATGACCAGGATTGGCAGGCAGGAACATCGCGACGATGCCCCGGATCAAGCGAAAAACCCCAACGGTGACAGCGCCGATTGCGGACCGTTGACCTGTACCAATGGCTGTCCGGTATCGATGGTCACGGGCGAGGAACTGCTCACGCTGACCGACGGATCACTCGACGGGATTTTGCCGTTCGACTTCACCCGACTCTATCGCACCAGTGCGGTGGAGATCGATTGCGGGCTCGGATTCGGCTGGAGTCACTCACTCGCCCATCACCTGGAAATTGATGGCGACACCGTCATCTGGATCGACCACGAAAACCGCCGTACGACCTTTCCGCTACCGAATATCGAGCGCCCGACGATTCACAACAGCCTCTCGCGGGCAGCGATTTATCTAGGTGACGAACCCGAAGAGCTGATCCTCGCCCTGGCTGGCGAAAAAGCGCGTTTTTTCCACTTTCGTGCAGGACATCTGACGGCTATCAGCGATGCCTACGGCAATCGGCTGACGGTGCAGCGGGACTCTTCTGACAGGATCAAGCGCCTCGATAACGGCGCAGGGCGCTCCCTTCTATTGCGCTATGAGCGCCGGCACATGGTCGCCGTCGAGTATCAGCGTTTTCATCCGGCCGCCCCCCTGGAAGACGCCTGGCGTACTGAGCAGACGCTGGTTTCCTATCGCTACGACGCTCGTCATCGCTTGATCGAGGCGACCAATGCCGCCGGCGAAAGCGAGCGCTACGACTACGACGATCAGCACGTCATCCTGCAGCGGCAACTGACTGGTGGGGCGAGTTTCTTCTGGGAGTGGGAAAGGTCCGGCAAGGCGGCCCGATGTGTCCGGCATTGGGCGTCGTTTTCGCAGATGGACACGCGTTACGTCTGGGATGACGAGGGCAGTGTCACCGTCCAGAACATCGATGGCAGCGAAGAGGTTTACGACCACGACGACCGCGCGCGACTGGTGCGCAAGGTCGAGCTGGACGGCGGTGAACACCTCAAGGCCTACGACGACAACGGTCGGTTGCTTGCCGAGCAGGACCCGCTCGGCGCCGTCACCGAATACCGTTACGACGAAGTCGGACGGCTTATCGCGCTGATTCCGCCGGAAGACGAGCCGACGGCCTACGAGTATCGCAACGGTTTCCTGCACGCACGGTTTCGCGGCAAAGCCGTCTGGAGATATCAGCGCAACGCCCAAGGTGACATCACCGAAGCGACCGATCCTGACGGTCATGTCAGCCACTATCACTACGACGAAAAAGGCCAGCTGCTGTCGATCCGTTACCCGGACACCAGCCGGCATGTGTTCGTCTGGAATGGTTTGGGGCAGCTGGTTGAGGAAACGCTGCCGGATGGTGGTGTGCGGCGGTTTTCCTACGATGCGTTGGGGCGGCAGATTACCCGTCAGGACGAACACGGCGCCGTCACCCAGCACCAATGGGATGCCGTTGGCCGACTGATCCAGACGACGCTTCCCACAGGCGCGAGCCGCGCCTTCAGCTACAACGCCTACGGCAAGATCACCGCCGAACGCGATGAACTGGGTCGCGTCACCCGCTACGAATACGTCGACGACCTGCACCTGGTCAGCCGCCGTATCAACGCCGACGGCACCCAGCTGAAGTACCGCTACGACAACGCGCAGCTGTTGCTCACGGAAATCGAAAACGAATCCGGCGAAAAATATCTCCTGGACTACACGCCCAATGGCTTGATCCGACAGGAAACCGGATTCGACGGCCAACGCACGGCGTACGCCTACGACCTCAACGGCCAGCTGCTGGAGAAAACCGAGGTCGGCGAGGACGGCTCGCAACTGGTGACGGCTTATCAGCGGGATTCGGCCGGACGCCTGCTGGTCAAAACCCTGCCCGACGGCATCAAGGTTGAATACCGCTACGACAGCCTCGGCCGACTGGTCAGCGTCGATGACGGTCACGACCATCCGCTGGAATTCGAGTACGACCAGCAGGACCGGCTGATCGCCGAACATCAAGGCTGGGGCACGTTACGTTATGGCTACGACGCCTGCGGTCAGCTCCACCGCCTGCGCCTGCCGGACAACAGCAAACTTGATTACCACCACGCCAAGGGCGGTGCACTGATGGCCATCGACCTCAATGGCACCCGACTGACGTCGCATACGCTCTTCGCCGGCCGCGAACTAAACCGCCAACAAGGCCTGTTGCTCAGCGATTATCAGTACGACGACCAGGGACGTCTGAAAGCCCACTCTGTCAGCCAATACCTCCAACCACTGTATCGCCGCGACTATGCCTACAGCGCCAACGGCAACCTCGACTACATTGCCGACACCCGTCACGGCCAACGCAGCTACCAATACGATCCACTCGACCGACTGATCCGCGTCCGACACTCCCGCGATCAACAACCGGAAAGCTTCGCCCACGACCCGGCGGGCAACTTGCTGATGCAGGATCGCCCCGGCCCATCCACCGTCAAAGGCAACCGCCTGCTGATGCAAGGCGACCGCCATTACGACTACGACGCCTTCGGCAATCTGATCCGCGAGCGCCGCGGCACCGGGCAAAAACTGGTCACCGAGTACCGCTACGACTGCCAACATCGGCTGATCGGCGCCACCCTGCCCAACGGCAGCCAGGCGACCTACCGCTACGACGCCTTCGGCCGCCGCATCAGCAAAACCGTCGACGGCAAAACCACCGAGTTCTTCTGGCAAGGCGACAACCTTGTCGCCGAACACAGCCAGGATCACCACCGCAGTTACCTCTACGAACCCGGCACTTTCCGCCCGCTCGCCATGCTCGACGGTAAAGGCCCACACCAGGCCTGCCCGTTCTACTACCAACTCGACCATCTCGGCACACCGCAAGAACTCACCGACTACAGCGGCGAGATCATCTGGGCCGCCCGATACGCAGCGTATGGCCGCCTGACTCGACTCAACCGCGACACCCATCAGGTACTTGATCAGCCATTGCGGGTTCAGGGGCAGTATTTCGATGCGGAAACGGGCCTGCATTACAACCGGAATCGCTACTACAATCCGGATGTTGGACGGTATCTGACGCCGGATCCGAGCAAGTTGGCGGGTGGGTTAAACGGGTATCAGTACACGCGGAACCCGACAGGGTGGGTTGATCCGTTGGGGTTGAGTGAGTGTCCGGGTGGGGATGGGTGTAAGCGGTCGGCGTTTGGGGATGAGGATCCGGCGGGGAAGGCGAATGTTGATGAGGGGAATCCAAATCTTCCATTTCCAGAAACCGTCGACTGGACACCACACGGCTACAAACACAACCCATCAAAAAATATGACTTGGAAGGAAACGATAAACTCAACCAAGTCGGGGCCCGCCAAATACAAGCAAGGCATCGATGTTGAAATCATGGAACGAGACGCTTACAAAACCGGCTCTCCTACTACCAACGGAAAATCTTGGAAAGTCAAAGAATACGATACCGACATCGGTGCCAGCGAAGGAAAACCCAGTCGCTGGATACGCATCGAGCTAAGCGCCAGAACGATCCATGGACATCCAATCTCAGAGATCGAATATAGGAGACTAATGAAGTGATTGACCTAACATTCATCACGGGAAAAATCACTTACGATGAGCTTTCCGCACTGAGAAATATAGACCTCTCAAATCAGATCGACTTTCTGAAAGAGGACATGCTGCAAGTGGAGTATCACGATACACATTTGCTAGATGTAGGCTGGTATCCGTCGTTCGACATCAACGGTTCTTTTCAGATAAGAGTTATCAAGAATTATGACTGGGACATACCACTTGCGTTTTCAAAGGCCGGTACGATTCGATTACTTATCGAAGAAATAATCGCTGCTCAAAATCTGATAAACAAGGATAGATAACTGATTATCTGTTAATTGTTAATTGTTAATTGTTAATTGTTAGAAATCGCTCACTCATTTCACCAAAGCCCAGCAAGTTGCTGGGCTTTTATTTTTAAATAACAATTAGCCTACTCTCCCGAACCACGTGTTCCGCCACTAGCACTTCCCGTCCCTCCTCCCGAACTACCACTCATCCCAGAACTACCAGAGCCTCCAGACCCACTCCCAGAACCGCTCCCACTCGAACCTACACCACTCATCGCCCCGCTTCCCTTCTCCGGGCTGGTGCTATTTCCATTTGCATCACCACCATTCCCACCCTTAATAGTGTCAGGCGGCAGCGCCTTCTCGTCCGCGGAGCCCGCATTCATTTCGGAGTACGGCGGCATCCCGCCCTTATCCACAGGTGCATCGGTGCCGGAGGATTGTGCAAACGCCGACATTGAGCCGGTCGACAACACGCCGATCACCGTCAGGGCCGTCAATTTTGACCTCATCATGGTGTATCTCCTTTAAAAGGTGCGTACCTGACTTCTGGCAGTCATCGCTTTTTAAAGGTGCCGCACAATTGACGAGTGGCGCTGTGCCACAGCGTATTTCAGCTCGGCTCGTTTGAGCCATCTTCACCGGCAATGTCCGGGTCGTCAGGGTGAGCTTCAACATCCCCGCGCTTCACTTCATCAGAAGGCAACTGCTCTACAGCGGTGTCGTCATCAGGCGGACGTTGATCACGACTCAGGGGATCGGTCGGGGAAGGCAGCGGATATTCGGGGGTATCGTCGATGTCGGAGTCTTTCGGATCAGCGTTCATAAAACACCTCTCATGGGGGTCTGAAAAGTAGGCCCTGAAGTTTCGAGGATTGCGCCCTGCTTTGTGTTCGATCAGAGAGACAATCGGTCGTGTCCGTCGCGCAGCAGGGTCAATCTTCGTCCTCTTCCTCGTCTTCGAACTCGATATTTCCGACGTCGCCCGCATCATCGGAATCATTGAGCGGCACTGTTGCGTCATCCATCAGTGAGCCTGGGTCTTCGTTTCCTGGATCGTTAATGAACGGAAGCCCGCTCGGGCCTTTTTCTTCCTTGCCTTCTGTTTCAGGAGTCATGGCATGCCTCACAACATTCTGGGGTGTATGAAGTTCGAGGCGTCCCACGACCAAACGTTCCAGAGTCCTACTCCAGAAACGAAAAACCCGGTGCTAGGCCGGGTTCCTGGTGTAGTTCGATGTCGAATCAGTGATGTTTGTTCTTGTGCTTGTTTTTATGCTTATGCTTGTGGCCGCTACCGGAATGTGAACTGCCGCTATCGCTACCCAAGTTGTTGCCTACCGCCCCACCCGCCGCGCCGCCCAGGCCTGCGCCAATGGTCGAACCGGTAGAACCACCGAGGCTATTGCCGATCACCGAGCCACCGGCCGACCCCAGACCACCACCAATAGCCGCTTCTGTGCGACTGCCTTTGTTCGCGCCGACCGCGCTACCTGCCGCGCCGCCTACACCGGCGCCAATCGCGGCCCCCGTGCTGCCGCCCATTTGCTGGCCGACCACGTTACCTAGCGCACCGCCAATACCACCGCCAACTGCAGCGGTGCCGTCACCGGCTGCCATTGCACCTTGAGCGACCAAAAGTCCCAGAACCAACGTGGACAATGTCAAACGCATGATATGAACCTCTAAATTCCGTATCGGGGGTAAGAGAACGCGTTACGGATGGCGTGAGTCTAGCTTTTTCATCACGCCAGCGCTGATCGTTGGACAGCTGTAAATTCGAAGAGCGCGAAGAAGAAATATCCAGATACGAAAAGCCCGGCATCAAGCCGGGCTTTTTTGAGCTGATCGATCAGGATCAGTGACGCTTGTGACCTTTGGCCAGGTTGCTGCCCACGCCGCCGCCCAATGCGCCGCCCAAGCCTGCGCCGATGGTGGAACCGGTCTTGCCGCCCAAGCTGTTGCCGATCACCGAACCACCAGCCGCGCCGACACCACCACCAATGGCTGCTTTAGTGCGGCTGCCTTTGCGTGCTGCAACAGCACTGCCGGCCGCGCCCGCTACACCAGCACCAATCGCTGCACCGGTGCTGCCACCCATGCTCTGGCCGACCACATTACCCAGCGCGCCACCCAAACCACCACCGATGGCGGCAGTGCCATCACCCGCAGCCATCGCACCTTGAGCAACCAAAAGCCCCAGAACCAAAGCAGGCAGTGTTAAACGCATGACAAGAACCTCAAAAAAAGGGGGTAACCGAAAGGGACGAGATTGAATGCTTTAGAGGAGACAAAGTCCAGACACGCACGGGTACAACCTCGCAATAGGCGACGGTTGGACAGCGTTTTTAGAAAAGGTTTTATGACAGGCAAAAAAAAGCCCGCTGGGGAACGGGCCAGGTACTGCTTTCTAACGGATGAGTTGAGCCTACGTAGGTAGGTGTGAAAAGTTTGTGAAAAAAAACACCAACAGCGGGTTGTGTATCTGTAGTCCAAATCCCAACGGCCGACCTTGTGAAAATAAAAACCCCGCTCAATGGCGGGGGCTTTCCGGTTGACGGTTACATCCTGGAAGACGGCATCCTCTTGGGCAAGAATTTCGACTTTACAGTTCGGGGCGCCTTGGATTTCAATTTGGCGACCTGGACCCGGTTTTCACCAAAGCCCGCCATATACTCCGCTTGACCACACTGCACGCAATTGTTGATCGGAAACTCAGACCCGTCGTCTTCGATATACGAATCAGCCATACCTTTCCCCTCTCAAAAAAGGGTCGACACCGGCAAGCCCTATTTGCCCGAAAAATATCGACCTTCAACGCTTTTGAGACTAGTCAGTCATTACCGGACTTGTAGTTCAGATTATTGCGTCCCCGACGAACGGCCTCGTGACCACACTCACCTCAACTTGACCGCCGTCCCGGTCACAAACACCACCACCATCCCGCCCTTCCCGGCCGGCATGCTGATCTCATAATCAAGCCCCACCACCGCATCAGCCTGAAGTGCCCGCGCCCGTTCCTTCAACTCGTCGGTTGCCTGAATCCGTGCTTCCTTCAACGCCCGCTCCAATGTCTGAGAGCGCCCACCGAAAAAATCCCGCATCCCGGCGAACATATCGCGGATAACGTTGACACCCTGCACCGACTCGGCACTGACGATGTCCAGATAGGCGGTGATTTGTCGGCCTTCGATGGTGTGGGTTGTGGTGGTGATCATTAAATTTCCTTCTTCAAAGTCCGGGAATAGTTACTCAAGGCAACCTGGACAGATGTTGAGCCAACGCATCAAACGCCGGCAAGGTGACCGGATCGTTAGCCGAGTTACTGGCGACCGGATGGGAGGCGTAGCGAACAATCACCATCTCGGCTTTCGGGTCGACATAAATGCGTTGCCCATGGACCCCACGCGCCATGAAGGCTTCGCCCTCTTTGTCGGTCACCCACCACATTGAACGGTAGCTCCAACCCTTCAACAAATCGTAACGCGCCTGGGCGAATGCCTGCTCGTCGCCGCCGCGACGGAGGTCGTCAACCACCGCTTTGGGCACGATTTGCTGACCGTTGAACTGGCCGTCATTACGCAACATCTCGCCAAACCGTGCCAAGTCGCGCAAGCCCGTGCTCAAGCCGCCGCCAGCAAACGGGGTGCCAATGGAGTCCACCGTGAAATAGGCGTCCTGCTCAACCCCCAAACGGCTCCAGATCCGTTCCGACAACAACTGTGCGACGTTGCGACCGGTCGCTCGAGCGATGATCCAACCCAGGACATCGGTATTGACTGTCTTGTAGCCGAACGCGCTGCCGTGTTCGCCTTGCGGTTGAACCGTCTGCAAAAACTCGTAGTAACTACGCGGACCGCTGTAGTCCTTGGGCTTGGGCAGAGGGCTGCCAGCTTTTGCATGAGCCCAGACCTCGGCGTTCGGGTCGGCGTAGTCCTCGCTGTACTTGAGGCCGGTCGTCATATCCAGGACCTGGCGCACCGTGGCGCTGCCAAACGCGGAAGCCGCCAGTTCGGGGACGTATTCGGCGACGTGCTTGTTCGCATCGATTAGCCCTTCTGCCACCAACATCGCCCCTAATGTGCCGACCACGGACTTGGTCACCGACATTGCCGCGTGCTGGCCTTCAGGCTTCAGCACGCCAACGTAACGCTCGTAGACAACTTTCCCGCGATGCATCACCACAATCCCGTCGGTGTAGGTGGCCGCGAGGGATTGCTCCCAGGTCATCGCAGCCTTCGCGCCAAGCGGGACGAAGCTGACCGCATCGATGTCTTTGCGCAGCGCAGATATCAACGGAACCGGCGCGCCGAGCCCCCGTGAAACGTTGATGGTTGGCATCAGTTGACGGAAGTTCGAAACACTCCAGCGCATCGCCGGGAACTGGAAATAGCTGCCATCTTCGAAACGCACGGTGCGATCGGCAGGTGGTGGTGAGCCGACCATCCAGCCTAGTTTTGCGGGGTCGCTGGCTATGGCATCGGGGAAAGTTTTAGTCGTAGATGCGGTGGCGAATAAGGAGGCGGTACTCATCAACACGGCGGTGAGGGAAATAGCTATGCGGCGGGAAGCGGCGCGAGGGTGAGACATTGTGTCGATTCCATTCGAGGGGGGGTGGGCAGTCCAACAGGTGAAAGGGGAAGCTGAAGACCGTGCTTGCAAAGTCGTCGAACAGAGTTCACGCCCGTTGCACAGCCGAGATGCGGAGCTCTTTGTTCATTGACTACTGCCCAAGGTATTAGAGCAGCTTGACCAACACAGTTGTGACAGTGGCCACCGTGCCAATCAACCCAGTCGCTACAGCCACCGGATACCAAAAAGTTTCACGGGTCATCTTCCCGGCCTCGGCGTTCAGCTTGCGCTGCTCAGCCATCAGCTTGACGATCTCCACGTGAACCTTTTCCAGTTCGGCCTGTTTCATGGTGAATTCCTGCATAACGTGCGTTCGTCCTTCCAGATAATAGACCGCGTCATGTGCCTTGCCGTTGATTCATTTTGTACCCTAAAGGCGCAACGCGAATACCCCCTCCAGAAACGGCTCGTGTCAGTTGCTGAAACCTATGAAAGCACCCAACTACCTGGCTTTCCAGCATTACTTCCCACATGCCTATCACCCGTCCTACATGAATTTCGGAAGCACCTTCGCCGATGGGCGTGGGTCAATAACATGCCACCCACGAAATCCAGACGCCAGAAACCACAAAACCCCTGACTTCTTTCGAAATCAGGGGTTTTGGTTACATCGAATTTGGCGGTGAAGGAGAGATTCGAACTCTCGATACAATTTCTTGTATACACACTTTCCAGGCGTGCTCCTTAAGCCACTCGGACACTTCACCGTATCTCGTCAAACATGTTCTGTCTGTCGAGGCGCGCTAATGTAGTCGAAAGCTTTTCCGATGGCAAACTTTTTTTGCAGAATTTTCATGCGCTTAGCGTTTTAGTCGTTCGAGCAGGTTCCAGTCCATGGCAAACCCGCCAATCTCCGGCTTCGCGCCCTCCTCTATATAGAGGGGAATGCGCGGCTGACGTGGCGGGCGACGCTTGCCGGGCGGGGAAAGGGTGACTGGGCGGTCAGTCACGGCGCTTTACCTGGCCTACGACGGTGGGTAACGTCTGCCCTACTTTATTGAAAGGAATAGCGTCATGAGTGAGTTGATTTCCTACCATCTCGAAGACGGTATCGCGACCCTGACCTTGAGCAATGGCAAGGTCAATGCCATCTCTCCGGACGTGATTGCTGCGTTTAATGCCGCGCTGGATCAGGCGGTGACTGATCGTGCGGTGGTGATCATTACCGGTACTCCCGGGATGTTGTCGGGCGGTTATGACTTGAAGGTGATGACATCCGGCCCTAAAGAAGCCGTAGCGCTGGTGACTGCCGGTTCGACGCTGGCCCGTCGTCTGTTGGCGCACCCGTTCCCGGTGATCGTCGCGTGCCCTGGGCATGCGGTGGCCAAGGGCGCGTTCCTGCTGTTGTCGGTGGATTACCGCATTGGTGTCGACGGCCCGTTCACCATTGGTTTGAACGAAGTGCAGATCGGCATGACCATGCACCACGCCGGTATCGAGCTGGCCCGTGATCGTCTGCGCAAGTCGGCATTCCACCGCTCTGTGATCAACGCTGAGATGTTTAATCCGCAAAGTGCCGTGGATGCCGGTTTCTTCGACCTGGTGGTGTCGGCCGAAGAGCTGCAAGGCGCGGCGCTGGCGGCGGCTCGTCAGTTGAAGAAGATCAACATGACCGCTCACAAGAACACCAAGCTCAAAGTACGCAAGGCGCTGCTGGAGGCACTGGACAACGCGATCATCCAGGATCAGGATTTTTTGGTTTAAACCCAAACGTGCCGCACCGAAAAGCCCGACCGTCGTGTCGGGCTTTTTCTTACGCTCTCAGTTGAAAAGCCTACAACCGCTCTAGATCGCGTCTGACCCATAAGTCGGAAACATGCGCTCAAACATCGCCTATCTCCCACCTCTATAGCGGCAATTGCCGAAAACAGTGCACATCCGTACACTGCGCCACCTTTTGTCCCGGTGGGGCCTGTAAATGCTGTTTGTGTTTCGTATGTTATTGATGGGGCTGCACTTTATTCTGGCCGGTGTGCTTGGGATGATTCTCGGCCTGTGCCGACCGTTCAATCCGGACAACAGCCGAGTGTGTGCGCGTCTTTATGCATGGCCGGCGATGTGCATTTTGCGTCTGCGGGTGAAGGCCGACGTCGGACCGCTGATGGATAAGCCCGACAGTTGCGTGATCATCGCCAACCACCAATCCAACTACGATCTGTTTGTGTTCGGCAACGTGGTGCCCCGCCGTACCGTGTGTATCGGCAAGAAGAGTCTGAAGTGGGTGCCGCTGTTTGGTCAGTTGTTCTGGCTGGCGGGCAATGTGCTGATCGATCGCGGCAATGCGCAGAAAGCGCGCCAGTCGATGCTGACCACTACCCACACGTTACGGAATGAAGACACTTCGATCTGGGTCTTCCCGGAAGGCACGCGCAACCTGGGCGAAGAGTTACTGCCGTTCAAGAAAGGTGCCTTTCAAATGGCCATTGCCGCCGGGGTGCCGATTGTTCCGGTGTGTGTCAGCAGTTACGTTAAACACATGCGATTGAACCGTTGGCGCAGTGGGAAGATTCTGATCCGCTCGTTACCGGCGATTCCTACGGCTGGATTGAGCCTGGATGACATGCCGCTGCTGATTGCCCAGTGCCGCGAGCAGATGCGCGAGTGCATCGCTTCGATGGATCGGCAACTCCAAGCCGCATAAAAGAAACCCGCCTTGTGCGGGTTTTCTTTTGCCTGCGAGCTTTTGCCTATGAACTCAGCAGATTTCACTGACTCTCAAGCAGCAGACAGGGCTAAGCTGGACACTGCCTGCCACTGCCATCTTTGCTAATAGAAAGCTGCCAATAAGAAGTGAATCACTATCATGGGTAGAGTTGTTGCTGCTGCGGTTTATAGCGCCGGTAAGAAAGTCACCAATATAACCCTCGACGAAGGCGCTGCCTGGGCTGCAAAGCCTGGCCACTTTGTCTGGATCGGCCTTGAAGAGCCGAACGCCCAGGAGTTGTTCAATCTGCAACGCCAATTCAACCTGCACGAACTGGCCATCGAAGACGCCCTGGAAAAACACAGTCGACCCAAGCTGGAAACCTTCGGCGACGCACTGTTCATCGTCACGTACTCGCCTATCCGCAATGAAGGAAAACTGGAGTTCATCGAGACTCATATCTTTGCCGGCAAGGGCTACATCATTACCGCACGCAATGGTCACTCGGCGTCCTACGCCTATGTCCGACAGCGTTGTGAGGCGCGTCCGCTGTTGCTGGAGCACGGGGAAGATTTCGTACTCTATGCCATCCTTGACTTCGTGATCGAAAACTACCAGCCAATGGGTGAAGCGATCCATGCAGAGATCGATGAGCTGGAAAGCAACGTCATGTGTAGTTCTCTGAACGAGCGCGACATTCAAAAACTCCATAGTCTGCGCCGGGATGTCTTGCGTTTGCGTCGTTATGCGGCGCCGATGGTAGAGATTGGTGAGGAACTGCAAAAACTCAACTTTCCGTTCATCGACAAGAACATGCGCCCGTACTTTCGCGATGTGCAGATCCACGTCACGCGGCAGATGGAAGACTTGACGACCCTGGCGGACATTGCCAGCCAGACCATTGAAGTTGGGGTATTGCTGGAGGCGTCACGCCAAAGCGTGGTGCAGCGCAAGTTTGCGGCGTGGGCGGCGATTCTGGCGTTCCCGACGGCGGTGGCCGGGATATACGGGATGAACTTTCAGGACATGCCGGAGTTGAGTTGGCATTACGGTTATTTTGGGGTGTTGGGGGTCATTGCGGTGGGGTGCGTAAGTTTGTGGGCGAGTTTCAAGAAATCCGGGTGGTTGTGACCCTGTGGCGAGGGGGGCTTGTCGGAACGCCGCACCGCCCCGTTCGGCTGCGTAGCAGTCGTCGATGTGGTCTGTCAGGAAGAATGCTGGGGGCCGCTACGCGACCCAACGGGGGCAAGCCCCCTCGCCACAGGTTCGTTGTCAGCTCATTGAACCGATCCAGCTTCAGGCTTGTGCGCCACAAACCGCATCATCCACTCCGCAACGGTAGTGCCGTGATGTTCGTGCTCAAGGCTCGCCATACCTTTCGAGTAAATCTGCTCGCCCAGTGCTTGCTGACGAATATCTAACAGCGCACGCGAGTAATCGTGAATGAATTCCGGATGCCCCTGGAAGCACAGCACCTGATCGTTGATGTGGTACGCGGCAAACGGGCAGAAATCGCTGGAAGCGATGACCGTGGCGTTTTCCGGGAGCGCGGTGACCTGATCCTGGTGGCTGATCAACAAGGTCAGTTCTTCCCTCAGTGGGCTCATCCACGGCGCCTTGGCGGCGAGTTTGTAGTTGTGGGTGCCGACGCCCCAGCCTTGGGTCGCGCGTTCACTCTTGCCACCCAGCAGCAGCGCTAACAGTTGATGGCCGAAGCACACGCCCAGCAGTTTGTCGCCGCGCTCGTAGCGGGTCAGCAGGTAAGTCCTGAGGGTTTCAATCCACGGGTCGGTGCCGAAGGAATCGGCCTTGCTGCCGGTGACCAGATAGGCGTCGAAGGTCAGCTCATCGCCGGGATACTCGCCCTGCATCACGTTGTACACGGTGAACTCGGCAGCGATGGGTTGCTGCGAAAACAGACGCTGGAACATCTGCCCGTAACCCTGATATTGATCGACCAGTTCCGGACGCAGGATGTCGGTTTCCAGAATGCAGATGCGTAACGACATAAAAAATACCTGACACGTGATGGGAATAATGCACACCCCAGAGCCTGCCTTGAAACACAGTGGCAAGGCAAGCCCCGGAATGCGTCACCCGTCCCCTAGAACGCCTCCCCTTTAGCCGCTTTCTCCAGTAATAGCGCAGGGGGGGCGAATCGCTCGCCATACTGCTCCGCCAGGTACTGGGCGCGGGCGACGAAATCTTTCACGCCGTACTGGTTGATGAACTGCAGCGCGCCGCCAGTCCAGGCTGCGAAGCCGATGCCGAAGATCGAGCCGACGTTGGCGTCCGCCGTCGAGGTCAACACACCCTCCTCCACACAGCGCACGGTTTCGATGGCTTGCACGAACAGCAGCCGATCACGCACGTCCTTGGGCGAAATCTGCCCGTCAGCCTTCTCGAAACGGCTTTTCAGCTCTGGCCACAGATGCTTCTGCCCACGGGCCGGATAGTCGTAAAAACCACCACCCGCAGCCTTGCCCGGACGCTTGTATTCGTTGAGCAGCAAGTCAATCACGGCGAACGCCGGGTGCTCAATCAGCGGTTTCCCTTCTGCTTGCAGGTCTTTGGCGGTTTGCTGGCGGATATGGCTCATCAAGCTGAGGGAAACTTCGTCGGAGATCGCCAGAGGTCCGATCGGCATGCCGGCCTTGCGCGCTTCGGTCTCGATCATCGGCGCGCTCACGCCTTCGCCCAACATGGCGATACCTTCGTTGGTGAATGTGCCGAACACCCGCGAAGTGAAGAAACCACGACTGTCGTTGACCACAATCGGCGTTTTCTTGATTTGCTGTACGAAATCGAACCCGCGAGCCAGGGTTTCGTCGCTGGTGTGGGCACCTTTGATGATTTCCACCAAGGGCATTTTCTCCACGGGGCTGAAGAAATGCAGGCCGATGAACTTGCTCTGATCCGGCACGGCGGTCGCGAGGCCGCTGATTGGCAAGGTCGACGTGTTGGAAGCAATCACCGCATCCGGGCCAACGACTTTTTGCGCCGCCGAAGAGACGTTGGCTTTCAGATCGCGATCTTCAAACACCGCTTCAATGATCAGATCACAACCGGCCAGGTCGGCATCGTTTTCAGTGGGGTGAATTCGCGCCAGCGTGGCATCGCGCTGATCGGCACTCAATTGGCCACGCGCAACCTTCTTGTCCAGCAGCGCCGCCGAATGAGCCTTGCCCTTCTCCGCGGCCGCAAGATTGATGTCCTTGAGCACCACGTCGATGCCGGCCGACGCGCTGACAAAGGCGATTCCGGCGCCCATCATGCCTGCGCCCAACACGCCCACTCGACGCGTCACGTAAGGTGCAAAGCCCTGGGGCCGCGAGCCGCCGGCATTGATTTCGTTGAGCTGGAACCAGAACGTGCCAATCAGGTTTTTCGACACCTGGCCGGTGGTCAATTCGGTGAAGTAACGGGTTTCGATCAGGTGCGCGGTGTCGAAATCCACCTGAGCGCCTTCCACCACGGCGCAGAGGATTTTCTCTGGCGCGGGCAGACAGCCCTGGGTTTTGCTGCGCAGGATCGACGGCGTGATGGCCAGCATTTGCGCGACTTTCGGGTTCGACGGCGTGCCACCGGGAATCTGGTAACCCTTCACGTCCCAGCGCTGCACAACCGAAGGATTGGCGATAATCCAGGCGCGAGCCTTGGCCAGCAGTTCATCACGATCCGTCGCCAACTCATCAATCAAACCTGCCCGCAACGCCTGCTGCGGCCGGACTTTCTTGCCTTCGAGCAGATAAGGCAAGGCTTTTTCAATACCGAGCATCCGCACCATTCGCACCACTCCCCCGCCGCCCGGCAGCAGGCCGAGGGTCACTTCCGGCAGGCCGAGTTGCACCGAAGAATCGTCCAGCGCCACCCGGTGATGGCACGCCAGGCAGATTTCCCAACCGCCGCCCAACGCGGCGCCGTTGATCGCGGCGACCACCGGTTTGCCGAGGGTTTCCAGGGTTCGCAGCTGCCCTTTGAGCGTCAGCACCATGTCATAGAAGGCTTTGGCTTCAGGCTTGCCGACCTTGATCAGTTCATTGAGGTCACCGCCGGCGAAGAAGGTTTTCTTGGCCGAGGTGATGATCACGCCGGCGAGGGTGTCTTTGTCGGCAACGAGTCTGGCAACGCACGCGGCCATGGCTTCGCGGTAGACAGCGTTCATGGTGTTGGCGCTCTGGCCCGGCATGTCGATGGTCAGGACGACGATCTGATCCTGGCCTTTTTCGTAACGGATGGCTTCGGTCATGATGAAAGTGCTTCCTTGAAGTCGGTCGGGGCTCAGAGGCGTTCGATGATGGTGGCGATGCCCATGCCGCCGCCGACACACAGCGTCGCGAGGCCATAGCGCAGGCGTCGGGTTTCCAGTTCATCGAGCAACGTGCCGAGGATCGCGCAGCCAGTGGCACCCAGCGGGTGGCCCATGGCGATGGAGCCGCCGTTGACGTTGACCTTGTCCGGGTCGATCGCCATGTCCTTGATGAATTTCAGCACCACCGAGGCAAAGGCTTCGTTGACTTCGAAGAGGTCGATGTCTTCGACCCGCAGCCCGGCTTTGGCCAATGCCTTGCGGGTGGCCGGCGCGGGACCGGTAAGCATGATGGTCGGATCGGTGCTGGTGACCGCCGTGGCGACAATCCGCGCCCGCGGTTGCAAACCCAACGCCCGGCCCTTGGCTTCGGAGCCGATCAGCATCAGCGCCGCGCCATCGACGATCCCGGAACTGTTACCCGCCGTGTGCACGTGGTTGATCCGCTCAACATGGCTGAAGACCCGAAGCGCGGTGGCATCGAAGCCCATTTGCCCGATCATCTCGAAACTCGGCTTGAGCTTGCCCAAACCTTCCATGGTCGATCCGGCGCGGATGAATTCATCGTGATCGAGCAGGATAATGCCGTTCTGGTCCTGCACCGGCACCAGCGATTTGTTGAACGAACCGTCGGCCCTTGCCCGAGCAGCCTTTTGCTGGGAGTGCAGCGCATAGGCATCGACGTCTTGACGGCTGAAGCCTTCCAACGTGGCGATCAGATCAGCGCCCACGCCTTGAGGGGCGAAATGGCTGTGAAAACTGGTTTCCGGGTCCTGTGCCCAGGCGCCGCCATCGCTGCCCATCGGCACGCGGGACATGGACTCGACGCCACCGACCACCACCAGGTCTTCGAAGCCGGAACGCACTTTCATCGCGCCGAGGTTCACCGCCTCCAACCCCGAGGCGCAGAAGCGGTTGATCTGCAAACCCGCCACGCTGACGTCCCAATCCGCCACCTGGGTCGCGGTTTTGGCGATGTCGGAACCCTGGTCGCCGATGGGCGTCACGCAGCCAAGTACCACATCGTCGACCTGACTGGTATCGAGGGACGTGCGCTGTTGCAGCGCCGTGAGCAGCCCGGCAACCAGGTTCACCGGTTTGACGCTGTGCAAGGCGCCATTGGCCTTGCCTTTGCCGCGGGGCGTGCGTAACGCGTCGAAAATCAAAGCTTGGGTCATGACGTCCTCGAACCTGAGCGGGGTGTAAATACAGAGTCCCACTCTTAGGCCGAGCGGCCCTGGATTCAATGACCGCAGCGCTCACTGAGGTTGACGGTCACGCTCAGACGGACGGTAGGCAACGACCCAATTAACCGATTCAGGACACCAAGCTGTCTAGCAAACGGACGCCCAAGAAGCTGGCAATAGGCCTCATGCCTTTTTAAGAGCAATTTATGTGACGTCCATACGAAATGGATCTAAACCAAGCGTGACGCGGGCTCTAAGGTGAACTTGTACGAAGTTGTCGTCGGGTTTTGCCGAGGCGCTCGTCAAACAGGAAGTGCAACGCTCTGCCGTCATGGAGAAATGCAGGCAGGCATCAGGAAATAACAATAAAGGCGGTCAAGCCATGTTCAAACAATCGAAAGTACGTCAAGCCGGGCTCATTCTTTTCGCCACTACGCTGTTGTTGATTTTGCCGAACCTGACCAAGGTGATCGGCTAGTCGGTCAATAAAAAATACGGCGCCAGGTTTTATATCGCCCTCTAAAAATGTCACTGGCTCGCTACCCGGGCCAGCGTGGGTGTGCCAATCTTTGCGGCACTTCCACGACATGGACGGCGATCATTTGAAAACGCTCATTCTGTTCGGGGCCTTGCTGCTCAGCACGCCTCTGTCTGCCGCACAGCTGAACCTTGAGCTGGGCGCGAGCAGTCGCACCTGGCAAACCGAGGAGTTGCTCAAGCATCCTCAGGTTCAGACCATCACCATTAGCAACGATGTTTCCTACAAACGGGACATGAGCTATCGCGCTGTTCCCGTGGCTGCACTGTTGACGGGCATCAAGCCTGAAGACCATTTACAGGCGGTAGCCCTGGATGGTTTTGCCGCAGAACTGTCAGCCGCGCCGTTGCTCAATACCCAGGGTGCGCGCGCATGGTTGGCGATTGAAGAACCCGCCAAGCCGTGGCCACCGCTGTCGGAAGGCAAACCCGGCGCCGGGCCGTTCTATCTGGTCTGGACCGATCCGCAGGCGGGCGACATCAGCCCCGAGCAATGGCCCTTTCAAGTGGCGAGCATCAAGCGCTTGGCACCGGTGGCCGAGCGCTTCCCTGCCCTGCTGCCCGATCCGGCCTTGAAGGCTGACGATCCGGTGAATAAGGGCTTTGCGCTGTTTCAGAAGAATTGCCTGGCGTGCCATCGATTGAACGGCGCCGGGGATGCGCAGTTTGGGCCTGACCTGAATATTCCGTTTAACCCGACCGAGTACTTCGGCGCAGATTTCCTCAAGCGCTACATTCGTGATCCGCAGAGCTTGCGCCAGTGGCCACAGGCGAAGATGCCCGGGTTCTCGGCGACGGTGTTGCCGGACGGGGATCTGGAGAGGTTGGTGGGGTATTTGAAGCACATGGCTGGACGCAAAGTGGCGTTGACCAAATAAACACACACCTGTGGCGAGGGGATTTATCCCCGTTGGGCCGCGCAGCGGCCCTGAAACCTGCCTGTGATAATTCCACTGACACACTGTACTGCCTGATTTTTTAGGGCCGCTGCGCGGCCCAACGGGGATAAATCCCCTCGCCACAGGTCAGCCCCTCACCATAGAAGTCGCCCCGCCGCAGTGAATCGCGATTACTGTTGCTGGACGGAGATCACCGGCATCGGCGTCGGTGACACAAACACCTTCGCATGCATCTGCTCGCAACCACCGCCACGCCGCATGCCACGCACCGGGCAGGCATCCAGGTAATCCAGGCCCACCGCCAGTTTCAGATGACGCTCCGGCCGCGCCAATTCATTGGTCACGTCAAAGCTGTACCAGGCGTCGTCGAGCCAGGCTTCCGCCCAGGCGTGACTGGCCAGGTGTTCGCTGTTCTCGCTGTACAAATAGCCCGACACATAACGCGACGGAATGCCCAGGCTGCGAGCGCAGGCGAGAAACGCATGGGTGTGGTCCTGACAGACGCCCGAACGCCCGGCGAAGGCCTGCGCGGCGCTGGTGTCCACTTCGGTGGAGCCCGGCGTGTACGTCATGTGCTGGTTCAAGCCATGCATCAAATCGATCAGCGCCGTGCGATCCCGACGTTGCTTGCATTCTTTCTCGGCGAACGCACGCAGGGCTTCGTCGGCTTCGGTCAGGCGCGTGAAACGCAGGAACGGCAGCGCCGACTGGCTTTCATGCTCCGCCTCACGCAATTCGTCGATGTCCACCTGGCCACGAGCGCCGATGATGATCGCCTCATGAGGCTCATCCAGGGTCAGCACGTGCAGGATGTTGCCGAACGGATCGAGTTGCGCGCGCACCGGGCGCGGCAAGTCGAGTTGCCAGCTGAGCACGTGCTGGCGCTCGCTGTCGTGGGGGGTCAGTCGCAAGTACTGGATGCTCGCCCGCACCTGATCTTCGTAGTGATAGGTGGTCTCGTGGCTAATGGAAAGTCTCATGCAGCCTCCAGGTAGGAACTGTGTATGGCGTTACCCAACTGGCGCACCAGCGGGATGAACTCGGTCAGCCAGGCGTGCAGGCCTTCGTCGAGAATTTCGGTGATGCCGGTGTAGCGCAGGCGTGCGTCCATTTCCGCGGCCAAACGTTGCGCGGGACGGCCGTTGGCCCCCGGCAACTGGGCGAGGATCTGGTCGATTTCTTCAGTGCAGGCGCGCAATGAACGCGGCACGTCAGCACGCAGTAGTAGCAACTCAGCCACATGCCGGGCGCCGGGCGCATCGCGGTAGATCTCGGTGTAGGCCTCGAACGAGGACAACGCCCGCAGCAAAGCACTCCACTGGTAATAGGCGTGCGCCGTGCCGTCGCTGACCGCCTCGGCCTGATCGCCGGCCATTTCGTAGCGGGCGTCGAGCAGGCGCAGCGTGTTGTCCGCCCTTTCGATAAAGGTGCCCAAACGAATGAAGCGGAACGCATCGTTACGCATGATCGTGCCGTAGGACGCGCCGCGGAACAGGTGGGAGCGTTCCTTGATCCACTCGCAGAATCGACTCATGCCGTAGCGGCTCAAGCCCTGATCGGCAATCCCGCGAATTTCCAGCCAGGTGGCATTGATGTTTTCCCACATGTCGGCGGTGATTCGCCCACGCACCGCATGGGCACTGGCCCGCGCCGAACCGAGGCAACTGTAGATACTCGCCGGATTAGCTGCGTCCAGAGCGAAGAAATGCAGCAGCCGTTCGGCGTGCAAATCGCCGTGGCGTTCCAGGTAATCGTCCAGGGTGCCGGTGATCAGCAAAGGCATGGCGAGTTCATGCAGGCCGTCACCACGGCCATCCTGTGGCATCAGCGACAGCGAATAACTGATGTCGAGCATCCGTGCGAGGTTTTCCGCCCGCTCCAGGTAACGCGACATCCAATACAAATCCGAGGCAGTTCTACTTAACATGGCAGGCTTCCTTCAATCCTCGACCACCCAGGTGTCCTTGGTTCCACCGCCCTGGGATGAATTCACCACCAGGGAGCCTTCGCGCAGGGCAACACGGGTCAAACCGCCGGGCACAACCCGGGTTTCGCGGCCAGACAATACAAACGGACGCAGGTCGATGTGGCGTGGAGCGATGCCGTTTTCGACAAAGGTCGGACAGGTCGACAGGGACAACGTCGGTTGCGCGATGTACGCATGGGGCTTGGCTTTGATCCGCGCGCGGAAAGATTCGATTTCCGCCGCCGTCGCCGCCGGCCCGACCAGCATTCCGTAACCGCCGGAGCCCTGGGTTTCCTTGACCACCAGCTCTGGAAGATTGGCCAGTACGTGGGACAGTTCAGAGGGATTACGACACTGCCACGTCGGCACATTCTTCAGAATCGGCTCTTCATCAAGGTAGAAACGGATCATGTCCGTGACGAATGGATACACCGACTTGTCGTCCGCGACCCCGGTGCCGATGGCGTTTGCCAGCACGACATTGCCGGAGCGGTAGGACGACAGCAGTCCTGGAACGCCAAGCATCGAGTCAGGGTTGAACGCCAGCGGATCGAGGAACGCATCGTCGAGGCGACGGTAGATCACATCGACGGCTTTCGGCCCGTCCGTGGTGCGCATGAACACCTTGTCATCGCGCACGAACAGGTCCGCGCCTTCCACCAGCTCAACGCCCATTTCCCGCGCCAGAAACGCATGTTCAAAGAACGCGCTGTTGAAACGACCCGGCGTCAGTACCACCACGCTCGGGTTATCAATCGGGCTGGAGCTTTTCAGGGTGTCGAGCAACAGGTTCGGATAGTGATCGATGGGGGCAATGCGCTGGGCCGCAAACAACTCTGGGAACAACCGCATCATCATCTTGCGGTCTTCCAGCATGTAGCTGACGCCGCTCGGCGTGCGAAGATTGTCTTCAAGCACGTAGTACGTGCCGTCGCCATCGCGCACCAGATCGACACCAGAGATGTGGGAATAGATATCGCGGTGCAAATCCAGCCCTTGCATCGCCAACTGGTATTGCTCGTTGGCCAGCACCTGCTCGGCCGGAATGATGCCGGCCTTGATGATGCGCTGCTCGTGATAGAGGTCGGCGAGGAACATGTTCAACGCCTTGACCCGCTGAATGCAGCCGCGCTCGACGACTCGCCATTCACTGGCGGGGATGCTGCGGGGGATGGTGTCGAAGGGAATCAGGCGCTCTGTCCCTTGCTCATCACCATAGAGCGTGAATGTAATCCCGGCGCGATGAAATAACAGATCGGCCTCGCGTCGCCGTTGTGCCAAAAGCTCGTCAGGCGTTTCGGCCAGCCAACGGGCAAACTCCCGATAATGCGGGCGGACCTGGCCGCCGGCATCGTACATCTCATCAAAATAGGTGCGGATCATGCCGTACTCCTTGTCACCCGGACATCTGGGCTTCGCAAAGCCCGTGCCATCGGCATAAACGCTTTGATATCAATCAGTTGGATAATCGCACTGCACGCACCGCACCAATCCTGTGCGGTAAATGCCCCCACTTGATCGCCCCCGCTTCATTGCGAAGCAATGTTGTCGCCTATCACCAGCATAGCCAGAGTTGATTTCACTGCCCGGGAGTCGATGCGGATAATCCGCGCATTCGCTGAAAATCTTGACGAACTTCCCTTTAGCCGCCTGTTTAGGCCGCTTTTTTTTGCTTTTTTGAAACGTTATGAATCAAAAACATGATCAAGAGATCGCAGCCTCGTTTCACTCGACAGCTCCTACAGGAGAAAACGAGGCTGCGATCTTTTGACTTTTCAAACCTTGAAAACGAAAACGGCCAACCCTGAGGTCAGCCGTTGCTGAGTGTTGTCATTGTTCATAAGTTATGCGAGTCGCCCTCGTACCTCCTGCTTGACGCCCCATCCTTCGATGATGCCGCCCAAAGGCTCGACCACCGCCTCGAAATCCTGCTCAAAATCGCCGATACCGTCATAGGTGGCGTACATCACTTTGCTCAGTTCCAGGTACCACGCGCCGTCGTCGCGCACGCTGATTTGTGCATTCAAGGATTCACCACAGTAATGCCCTGCCGCCCTGCGTGCCCGCTCCTCGTCCGGAAAAATGGCGTAGAACTCGATGGGATGGAATCGTGAAAAGTCGAAGCCGCCTTCTTTCATGCGGCGCAAGACGCTGGTGCTGATGTCTTCTTGATAGGCTGTGCTCATGAAACGTCCCCCTCAGACTGATGGATAGACTTTCCGTATTCCCGGCACTCGCAACCGAATGGGGCGAGCGATGCGGCAACAACGTTGCCGGTGGGAAGCAAGCATGTAGCTGACAAGACCAGACCTTAGCGATCCGTTCGCTGATCTCGATTGCAGAGTAGCCTCAAGATAGAGCCGCTGCCAAGGCCTGGTTAGGAATGTGACAGGAGATGTTCAGATTGGCGTGATACTGAGGATTTCAATGCTGTACTGGGTCTTCAGACTTTTGACAGTCGGATCATCGGTGCGCCCTTCCAGATCGTTGAGGTCCAGTTCGGCAGCCACAGGCAGACACCGGGCGCGAATGAGCTTCGCGGCTTGTTCGTTGTTCGGGCATTCATCGCTCTCGAACACCTCGTCAACTTGTTCACCGTGATCATCAACGAAAGTGACTTTCCACTTTTGCATCAGGTGCCTCCTCGATAAAACCCATGGATGGGCTTACATGTATCTCGACATTCTTCCCCGGCCAATCGTTCAACCGGACCTTCTATAAGTGAAGCATGAAAAAAGGGCCGTCTCCGGTGTGTTTTCACACAACCTGAGAGGACCCTTTCTGGCTTGCTCGATATCAGTCGTTGCTAGGCTTGTTCACAGCCTGCAGGACGTATTGAGGCAAGGCGAACGCGCCGATGTGGATTTCCGGATTGTAGTAGCGGGTGATGATGCCGCTGCCGGCGAAGCGTTGCTGCAGGGTTTCGCGGGACAATTTGCGATAGGCGGTATTGGTCGCGCCCCAGGCGAAGGTCATGGCGCCGCCGATGTAGGTTGGCACGGCCGCCTGATAGAAGTGCCAGTCCGGGAACAGGCTGCGCAGGCGCCCGGCGGTGGTTTTGACTTCTTCGATTTGCATGAACGGCGTGCCGTTCTGGGTCACCAGGATGCCGCCTTCGTTCAGGCAGCGACGGCAGGCCTGGTAGAAGTTTTCCGAGAACAGCACTTCGCCCGGGCCGATCGGGTCGGTGGAATCGGAAATGATCACGTCGAATTTTTCGGTGGTGGTGGCGACGAAACGCATGCCGTCGTCGATCACCAGGTTCAGGCGTGGATCAGCGAACGCACCCTTGGAGTGGTTCGGCAGGAATTCTTTGCACATGTCGACCACGGTGCCGTCGATCTCGACCATGGTGATGTGCTCGATGCTGCGGTGCTTGGCCACTTCACGCAGCATGCCGCCGTCGCCGCCACCGATGATCAGCACGCGCTTGGCGGTGCCATGCGCCAGGATCGGCACGTGGGTCAACATCTCGTGGTAGATGAATTCGTCGGCTTCGGTGGTCTGGATCACGCCGTCCAGCGCCATGACGCGGCCCATGCGCGAGTTTTCGAAAATCACCAGGTGCTGGTGTTCGGTGCGCACTTCGTGCAGCAGTTTTTCCATGCGAAAACGCTGGCCGTAGCCTTCGTAGAGGGTTTCCAGATACTCGCTGGTCGGGGTGTTGCTCATGGGAAGTGCTCCGATGAATGCGGGTGGCAACGGACGGTTGCCCGCCCATGATGGCCAATCGATCAGCTCGATTGCCCCGGGAAAGGTGCGAATTCTAAGTTGCGGAACATGACAGGTCGAACCTTCGTCTGTCGGGTAGGCATAGAACAGTGTGGGAGCGAGCCTGCTCGCGATAAACGATAACGCGGTTTACAGGGAAACCGAGGCGTCTGCATCGCGAGCAGGCTCGCTCCCACAGGGGAAAGGTGTCGGCTTTGGGTGCGTATTCAGATTCGGACGTTGCCTCGTGGCCCGGCGATGGCCCAGATGATCAGGCCCAGCACCGGCAGCAGCAGGATCAGCAGCACCCAGATGATTTTCATCCCTGTGTCGGCACCACTTTTGAGCACGTTGATGATTGCCCAGATATCCAGGGCAAGAATAATCAGGCCAATCAGACCGTTGAACGTGGAACCCATGGTGTCGCTCCCTAAGAGTGGTTTGCACTCTTAGGATAGCCGGGCCTTGCGAGGGTTCCGTTTTTTAAACGTGGACGGCAATTTTGAGGGCTTCCAGCGAGGGTGCGGCAGCGATGCCGACTTTGGCGCACAACTCGAGCACGCGCGGCACGTCGTTGCCGTAGACCAGCACCACTTGCAGTTCGTCGTCGAGCAACTGACTGAAATTCATCAGCGTGTAACCGCCGTTTTCCTTGTTCATGCTGCTCATCTGCACCTGAATGCGATTGAGTGCGGTCAGGGCTTCAGTCTTGGCCAGTTGCTTGGGTTTGATATTGAAATCAACGCCGGGGCCGAACGAGGAAACGATCTGGGCGAACAGGTCCACATAGGTGTCGGCCTGGAACAGCACGGTCTCCGGCAAACTGCCGATGACGACCCACTCGCCCAGCGGAATCGGGAACGTGTCGTCGTAGTTGATATCCGGATTGGCCGTCAGAAAGGCCTCGGGATCGGCGTAGGCCTGGGCCGCTTCGTCAGCGACTTTCAGGATTTCGTCATCGCTCATGCACCCGGAGCTGATTTTGCTGATGAGTTCGACGAGTGCGGCTTTCATGGGGCGGAATCCTGTTGCGAGGGAATTTTGAAGGCGCGAAGAATAGCGCATTACGTCCCGCAATTCCTGTGCGCGAGCACAGCCGGGAATGTTGACACACATCAAGGTCCGACACGCGGAGTAGCGGCACAATACTGGCACCTTGCCGAAACTGTTTCCGCTATCAGAGAAGACCTCCATGGGTGCCTGGCTTAGCAATATCTCGCTGAAATACAAATTCTGGGCGGTCAACGCCGTCGCCTTTGTCACGACCTTGTTGTTGGTGTTGTACGCCGTGCAGCTCGAACAACAGGCCCGCAGCCATGCTTATCAGGCATCGGCACAAGCCCAGGCGCGACTGCTCAACGCCTGGCCTGCCGGGCAACCGCTCCCCAAAGCCGATAACGTGCTGACTTTCAGTCGCGGGCAGGCACCGTTGCTGAACGGGCAGCCGGTACTGGAACTGGCCGATACCAACGGCTGGGTCGGAATCAATGCGATGCCGCTGTTCGGCAGCAATCCGCTAATGGGCGCTGAAGTGTTTACGCGTACGGATGGCAACCAGGTCGCGGTGATTGCCCATGGCCCGAGCCTGACCCAGGTATTTGGTGAGCGCTTCCCCAACTATGCCGTGGCGGTGGCGATCCTGATGCTGGCGATGCTAGGTGCTTCGCAGTTGTTGATCCGCTTCCTGCTCAGCCAACTCAATACACTGAAGGACGTCATGCTTCACGTCGAGAAAACCGGTGACCTGTCGGCCCGTGTGCCGCTGGCCTGCACTGACGAGGTCGGGCAGATGGCCAATGCCTTCAACGCCATGCAGGCCGGTTACCAGCGGGTGGTCAACACCGTTGCCAGCACCGCCCGGCAACTGGATGTCGGCGCGGCGCGGCTGGCGTCGAGCATGAACGAGGTACGTCACGGCATGCTCGGCCAGCAAAGCGAAACCGATCAGGCCGCCACGGCGATCAACGAAATGACTGCCACGGTCTATCACATTGCCCAGCACGCCGGCGCCACCCGCGACCTCTCGCAAACCGCCGACACCCTGGCCGGCAGCGGGCAGGAAGTAGTCAGCCGGGTGCAGAAGTCGATTGCCGGGTTGTCCAGCGGGGTGCAACAGACTGCCGAGATGATTCAGCGTCTGGCCGAGGACAGTCAGAAGATCAACGGCGTGGTCAGTGTGATTCACAGCATCGCCGAGCAGACCAATCTGCTGGCGCTGAACGCAGCGATTGAAGCAGCCCGTGCCGGTGAAATGGGTCGCGGTTTTGCGGTGGTCGCCGATGAAGTGCGTAATCTGGCCAAGCGTGTGCAGACCTCAACTGACGAGATCACGATCATGGTTTCCGCGTTGCAGGCCGGGACTCGGGACGCGGTGGATTTCATGCAGGAAAGCTCGTTCAAGGCCGACGATTGCGTGCAGCAGGCTCAGGAGGCCGGCGCAGCCTTGGCGGAAATTACCAGCGCCGTGGCGCAGATGCGTGAAAGCAACACGCAGATCGCCGTAGCGGCCGAGCAGCAGAGCCACGTGGCCGAAGAGATGAATCGGGCGGTGGTGAGCATTCGGGATGTGACCGAGAACACCGTGCAGCAGACCGTGGATTCGGCGACTACCAGCAATGAGCTGGCGGCGTTGGCCGGGGAATTGAGCAAGGCTATAGGGCAGCTCAAGCTTTGACGGCCCCTTCGCGAGCAGGCTCGCTCCCACAGTGGATCTCTTTTGTACCAAAAAATAATGGTCACTGAAGATCACATGTGGGAGCGAGCCTGCTCGCGAAGGCGTCAGTTCAATCAACATCAATTCCGAACATGACACCTATCACTCCGATAGCCAGCCTTGATTCGCCGACTGGTTTGACCCGGCCTATTCTTTGTTCAAGAGCCTCAACGAACCAAGGATTACCATCATGGGCAAACGTCACCCCAACCTCCCCGCCTGGCAATGGCGAGCGTACCCGAACAATCACCAGCACCCGACCAATCTGGTGCTGCACCTGATTGCCGTACCGCTGTTCATCGTGGCGTTTCTGCTGATTGTCTCGGGAGTGTTCAGTCTGAGTTTCGCGAATGTCGCGATTGGCGTCATCGGCCTGCTTGCCGCCCTTGGCCTGCAACGCCACGGTCACCGCCTGGAGGCGCAAGCCGCCGAGCCGTTCAGTGATCGCAAAGATGCCGTGTCGCGCTTGCTGGTCGAGCAGTTTCTGACCTTCCCACGGTTCTTCCTGAGCGGCGGCTGGTGGCGCGCCTGGCGTGAGCGCCACCGTCGTCACTGATCAGGCGAAAATCGTCACCGTCTGCCGGCTCATGGCAATCAACTGACCGTTCGCGTTCCACAATTTCGCGGCCGCATGACCATAGCCGTCAGCGGCATGTTCGATTTCAACCAGGTATTTGCACCAGTCCAGCGTGCTCAATTCAAGCAACGGCTGAACGAATTCGATGGTCCAGGTCAGCGTGCTGCCCATCGCCGGTTTCTTCAGGTGCGGCAACAGTGCCGGTGGCCAGGCGTCGACCAGCGCCAGGATATGCGACTCGCTGACTGCCTCTTCCTTCACGTCCCCACGCAAGCGCACCCAGCCGCCCATCTCGCGGGATTTGTTGCCCGTGAACGGCAGACCGCCGACGCTCCAGCGCATCGCCAGATGCCGCATGAATTCCGGGGTCACGCCCTTGATGTAAGGCAATTCCTGGCAGTCGTCCCAGTGCTTCATCTCGGGTGCCGGTTCGGCGATCACCGCCACTTCCGACGGTCGCGAGGCGCCGAAGCTGCCCTGGACCAACGTCACCACCTGGCCCTTCTGCATCGCCCGACCCAGCACTTGGCTGACCGCTTTGCCTTCACGCAACACATCGACTTCAAAGCTGACCGGCACTTCAGGCTCGACCGGGCCGACAAAGGTGATCGCCAACGAGCGCACCGGACGATCCGCCGGGACTTTTGCGCGCATGGCTTCGTACTGCAAGGCGGCCACCAGGCCACCGAAACTGGCACGCCCCTGAGCCCATTCGGCCGGGATAGACAGCTCCAGCGGCTGGCTGTGGACAGCGTCGAGCAGATCGGAAAAGCGCATGGAAACCTCAGAGCGGGAAAAGGATGAAGGAATCTTAACCAGCCTGCGGGAGTGGCACAGCGCTTATTCCGGCCAAATTGACTGACAGATAGGCCGGATGTGCATGCCCTGTGTAGGAGCTGCCGAAGGCTGCGATCTTTTGATCTTTAGCGTCAGCGATTATGCCGAAAATCAAAAGATCGCAGCCTTCGGCAGCTCCTACAGGGCTACGGTGGTATCAGGATTTGAAACAGGCAGCGCTGAGTTTGTCGAGGACGCGGTCGGCGCGGCCTTCGGCCTTGGCCATGGCGGTTTTCCAGGCCGCGACGCAGGGCTGCAAATCGGCTTCCTGTTCGGCCCTGACCAGCCATTGCCAACAGTCGTGCCAATCGCCCAAGGCACCTTGCGCGGACTTCAAGCGTGGCATCGCCGCTTTCGGCAGTCGATCCAGTTCGGGATAGGCTTCGATGCCATAGCGCACGCGTTTGATCAGCAGGCGCAAACGGTGGCGATCGTGCGCCGGATCGTGCAGGGCCTGATCGAGTTTCTTCCATTGCTTGGCCAAACGTTTTTCGATGCGCTGACGCAAGCCCTTGAGCAATCCCTGACGCTGAGAGGCACGCAGAAAACGCGGAAAGGCGTCGAGGATCATCAGCAACTGCGCCACTTCAGGACTCGTCGCGACCGCCGGGTAAGCCTCGGCCATCTGCGCCATACGCCGCTGGGCAGCTTCGGGTTGATCATGTTCGAGCAAGTACGCCGCCAACACTTCGCGATCGCGCAACGGCGTAGTCAGGTCGCCGACCCGGGACGCCGCCGCTTCCAGCTGTTCGACACCGGGCAAGCCGCGCAATGGCCGCAGCAGACTGCGCAAACGGCGAACCGTGGTGCGCAGATCGTGCAGCGCTTCAGGGTCGGTGAGCGCACTCAAGCGTGCCTGACAGGCCAGCAACCGAACTTCCAGGCCCAGGACATGGGCCACCAACCGATCAACCAAGGCAGACATCGCTTGCTCCCTGAATCGAATTGCCCCTAATGCCTACATCATGCCTCAACGGCCGGCGCGCGACTCGCGAATATAGAAACGCGCCTTCTCGGCCTTCTTGGTGCAGCCTTCGAACCCTTCGAATTGCTGCTGAGTCTTGGCCGCCGTCAACAGCGATAGGGCCTTGGAGTAGCTGACGGTCCCGGCGAAACCTTCGGCCTTGGCCAGATCCAGTTCATGCCACGCCGCATCAAGCCCGCTGCCGCAGCTGTCACGGTAAGCGGTTTTGCCGGCGCAACCGGCAAGTGCCAGGGCAATCAAAGGCACACAGATCCAGGCTTTCATTACTCACACCTCAAAAATAGGTCAACAGTCGTGCAGGTAAGACGGTCTGGCGCGTGAAAAGTGCCTTGGCCCCGCCTCGGAAACTCTAGCGCTCGCGAGAATACCCATCTGCCACCAAAGAGTGTCGAAAAAACGACGCCCTCGCCTCGCGGAACGACCTTAGCGATTGAAGCGCGCCCCTCGATGGGTGCATTGTTGAACCTTGTCAGACGAGGGCGATTCATGAAAAAGCGTGTCGCGCTGGTGCTGGGCTCAGGTGGGGCCCGGGGCTACGCCCATATCGGGGTCATTGAAGAGATCGAACGGCGTGGCTACGACATCGCCTGCATCGCCGGATGTTCCATGGGCGCGGTGGTCGGCGGAATCTACGCCGCCGGCAAACTCGACGAATATCGCAACTGGATTGAAAGCCTTGATTACCTCGACGTCTTGCGTCTGGTGGACGTCAGTTTTCGTCTGGGTGCGATTCGCGGGGAGAAGGTTTTCGGACAGATCCGCAAGATCGTCGGCGAGATCAATATTGAAGACTTGCGCATCCCTTACACGGCGGTAGCCACCGACCTGACCAACCAACAGGAAATCTGGTTCCAGGAAGGCTGCCTGCACCAGGCCATGCGCGCCTCGGCGGCGATTCCCAGCCTGTTCACCCCGGTGATGCAGGGCAACCGCATGCTGGTGGACGGCGGCATCCTCAACCCTTTACCGATCGTGCCGGTGGTGTCGAGTCATTGCGACCTGATCATCGCGGTCAACCTCAACTCCACCAACCAGCGCCACTATCAACTGCCGGTGATCCAGCGCCCGGCGGCGTTCAAGACCCGTTTCGACAGCCTGATCAGCTCACTCGGTTCAAAACTGCCCTTCCGCCGTAAACAGGCGGAACAGTTGCTGCTGCTGGAAAAGGAAGCATTGATGGCAGAAGCGGCCGAGATCAACCCGTGGATCGAATCCGCCGAACCCGAAGCCCAACAACCGGCTGCCGCCCCAGAACGCGACGGCGCACCGAAGTCCGCCACCGGCTCGTTCATCATCGACAACGTTGGGCCGGCGTCTTTGCTGGACCTGATCAACCAGAGTTTCGAGGTGATGCAAACCTCATTGGCGCAGTACAAGATCGCCGGTTATCCGCCGGATATTTTGATCAACGTACCAAAGCGAGTGTGCCGGTTTTTCGAGTTTTACAAGGCGCCGGAATTGATCGCGCTGGGGCGGGAGATTGCGCGGGATACGCTGGATCGGTATGAGAGTGAGCGGGATTCCTGAGAATCTCGAGTGCAGCAACTGGCCTCATCGCGAGCAAGCTCGCTCCCACAATTGATCTTAGGTGGACACAAAATTTGTGTATCACCTAAATCCACTGTGGGAGCGAGCTTGCTCGCGAAGGGGCCGGATCATTCAATACAAAACTAAAGACTGTCCTCACTCAACAACCGATACCCGACCCCCGCCTCGGTGACGATGAACCGCGGCTGCGTCGGATCATCTGCCAGTTTCTGCCGCAAGTGCCCGACCACAATCCGCAAATAGTGAGTGTCTTCGGTATGGGTCGGCCCCCAAATATCCTTGAGCAATTGCTGCTGAGTGATGACCCGCCCCGGATGTCGCGCCAGTTGCGCCAGCACCGCGTATTCCTTGCGGGTCAGCGCGACTTCGGTGCCATCGAGCAATACCCGGCGATAAGCCAGATCCACGGTCAATGGGCCGAACATCAGCGCCGCCGGTTGAGCCTCTCCCACCGGCGCCTGACGCAACAACGCACGAACCCGGGCCAGAAACTCCTGAATGCCAAATGGCTTGGTCACGTAGTCGTTGGCGCCGCCGTCGAGCGCTTCGACTTTCTGCCCTTCACTGGCGCGCACCGAGAGCACCAGTACCGGCACAGTCGACCACTCGCGAAACTCGCGCAGCACTTGCTGGCCGTCCATGTCCGGCAGGCCGAGGTCGAGTACCAGCAGGTCCGGTTTATTCAGTGCAGCCTGGGCCAGGCCTTCGGTGCCAGTGCCGGCCTCCAGCACTTTGTAGCCCTGGGAAACGAGGCTGATACGCAGGAATTTGCGGATCTGCGGTTCGTCGTCGATGACCAAAATGGTCGCGGTCTGGCTCATGAATTCACATCAACAAAAAGAAGTGGCAAGAGAGTAGCGCAAACGCGTTCAGGCTTCACTTTCGTATCCCGGTTGAGTCTGCAACGGCAGGTGCAAGGTGATGCAGGTGCCGCGCCCTTCGATGCCATCGGCGACACTGATCCGCCCGCCATGGGCACCGACCATGCCCTGACAGATCGCCAGCCCTAAACCCGTTCCCTGCCCGCCACGATCACCGCGCGCGGCGGTGTAGAACATGTCGAAAATCTTAGCTCGCTCTTCCTGCGGAATCCCCGGCCCTTCATCACTCACCGAAAAAAACAGCTCGCTGTCGTCGGCCCCGGCGCGCAATTGCAGGCGGCCGTGAGATGGTGAAAACCGCGCGGCGTTTTCCAGCACGTTGACCAGCGCCTGTTCGATCAGCGCGGCGTGGACATACAGCAGCGGCAACTCCGGCGGCACTTCGGTGGTCACCTGCAACGGCGCCAGCACGGCGCGCAGACGATTGAGCGAACTGCCGACGATGTCGGCCGGCGACACCCAGTCCCGCGCCAGCTTCAGGGCACCGTGCCCGAGGCGGGTCATGTCCAACAGGTTTTGGATGTAGCGATCGAGGCGCTCGGCTTCATCGCGGGTGCCTTCGAGCAGTTCGCGGCGATCCTCCAGCGGGATCGCCTCACCGAGGGCCAACAGGCTGTCGATGCTGCCGCGCATGGAGGTCAGCGGCGTGCGCAGATCGTGGGACACCGAGGCCAGCAAGGCGCTGCGCAGTTGCTCGGTTTCGCCGTGCAGCCGAGCGGCTTCGAGGTCTTCGGCCAATTGCGCCCGGGCCAGCGCCTGGGCCAGAGGCTGGCTCAGCGCGGTCAACAAACGCCGACGCTGACCGCTCAAGGTCTGGCCCTCTTTGGCACACACACCGAGCAATGCCAGCGGCCCGTCTTCCACCGACAACGGCCACCACCACCAACGCCCGAACGGCAGCGTGCCGGTGCCCGCGCCGGCCGGTTGATCGTGTTGCCAGGCCCAATCGGCGGCAGCGCGCTCGGCTTCGGAAAACTCCAGCGGGCCACCGGTTTCGACTTTCCAGCCGCCCTGCCCGTCTTGATTGAGCAGGCAGAGTTGCAGATCACTCCAGCCATCAAGGTGCTGGGCCGCTGCGCTGACCACCGCCTGGCGGTCGGTGGCAGCGGTGAGTTTGCGCGACAGGTCGAGCAGTTCGGTGGTCTCTTCCTGAGTGTCGCGCAGCGCCTGCAATTGCCGCCGTTGCCGGGCCGCGAGGTTACCGGTAAGGGCCGCCATCAGCAGGAAGAACAGCAAGGTCAGCACGTCCTCTTCGCGCTGGATGCTGAAGGAGAAATTCGGCGGGATGAACAGAAAGTCATAGGTCAGAAACGACAGCGCCGCACAAGCCAGCGCCGGGCCAAGGCTGCTGCGCACCGCCACCAGCAACACCGCGGCGAGGAACACCAGCGAGATATTGGGCAGCGGCAAGACACTCGCCACCGCCCAGGCCAACGCACTGGCGAGCACCGTCGCCACCAGCGCCAGCGCGTAATCGAACCACACCAGTGCCTGCGCCGAACGCTGACGCGGTTGATGCTGTTCGTGATCGCTGTCGAGGACGTTGATTTCCAGCCCGCGCGCATCGCGCAGCAAACGCGACGCCAGTCCGCCGCCGAACAAACGTCGACGCAAACGCTGCCGCGACTGCCCCACCAACACCAGACTCGCGCGGCGTTCGGCGGCGTGCTGGATCAGGGTTTTCGCCACCTCGCCGGCGCGCAGCAGCACCACTTCGCCGCCGAGGCGTTCGGCCAATTGCTGGGCACTTTGCAGACGCAGGCGCGACTGCTCGTCGCGCACACTGCCGTTGTCCACATGCACCAGGCTCCACGGCAAATGCCGACGCTGGGCGACGCGACTGGCGTGACGCACCAACCGTTCGGCCTGTGCATCGCCATCGACGCCGACCAACAGGCGACCGCGCACCGCTGGCGCCGCTTGGCCGAGCTGGCGATAGCCCTGGGCCAAATCATCATCGACCTGAGCGGCGGCGGTTTGCATCGCCAGTTCCCGCAGGGCCGTGAGGTTGGTCTGGGTGAAGAAGGCATCGATCGCCGCCCTCGCCTGCTCCGGCACGTAGACCTTGCCATCGCGTAGACGCTCGAGCAGCTCGCGCGGTGGCAGGTCGATCAGCAGCAGTTCGTAGGCTTCTTGCAGCACCCAGTCCGGCAGGGTTTCGCGGACCTGCACACCCGTGATGCCACGCACTTTGTCGTTAAGACTTTCCAGGTGCTGGACGTTGACCGTGGTGAACACGTCGATGCCTGCCGCGAGCAGTTCCTGAATGTCTTGCCAGCGTTTGGTGTGGCGACTGCCGGGGGCGTTGCTGTGGGCCAGTTCGTCCACCAGCACCAGTTTCGGTTTGGCGGCGAGCAAGCTGTCGAGGTCCATTTCTTCGAGCATCACGCCACGGTATTCCGAGCGCACCAAGGGCTGCTGCGGCAAGCCGCCGAGCAGCGCTTCGGTCTCGGCGCGACCGTGGGTTTCGACCACGCCGGCAATGACTTTCACGCCTTGGCGCAGTTGGGTGTGGGCCGCTTGCAGCATGGCGTAGGTCTTGCCGACACCGGGTGCGGCGCCGAGAAAAACCTTGAGCCGGCCACGGCCATCGCGGGGCAGGTCTGCTAACAGCGCGTCGGCGCGGCCGGAGTCACTCATTTGTCATTGCCTTGTTCGTCTTGGGATTGGGGTGTTGCCATAAAAGATCGCAGCCTTCGGCAGCTCCTACAGGTGTACGCAAATCCAATGTAGGAGCTGGCGAAGCCTGCGATCTTTTGATCTACAGGTTTTCCAACGCGATGTTCAGCGCCAACACGTTCACCACCGGCGGCCCCACGAGTGGCTGCTCGATGTGCGCATCCATCAATTGTTGAAGGGTCGCCACCGGCAGATTGCGCGCCGCTGCAACACGCGCCAGTTGATAGGCAATCGCGGCCGGTGGCAAGTGTGGATCGAGGCCGCTGCCGGAGGTGGTGACCATCGCCAATGGCACTGGCCCCTGTCCCGGCACCAGCAGTTTGTTGGCATCATCGGTCACCCGAGTGGCCAGGGCCGGGTTGCTCGGCGAAAGGTTGCTGGCACCGCTCGCTACGGTGGCAAAGGCACCGGCCGATGGCCGTGGATGGAACCAGGCGTCACCGACGAAATCCTGCGCAATCAGCGACGAACCACGGACCTTGCCATCGGCGTCGTGGACCAGACTGCCATTGGCTTGATCGGGGAATGCGACCTGGGCGACACCGGTGACCACCAGTGGATAGGCAACGCCGGTGATCAGGGTCATCAGGACAAGCAGGCTCAGGGCCGGGCGTATCATTGTGGACATTTCAGAATCCTCGAATTTGGAGAAGTTGTGGGGGTGTCAGGGAAATCCACCCCTCACCCCAGCCCTCTCCCCACGGGGGAGAGGGGAAAGGGAGCCGATCTTTGTGCCTTTCAAACCTGAGTTCGACTCGGTCTTTCAGGTCGCTAAATTTCGCAAGACATCCGAGATCAGTCCCCTCTCCCCCCGGGAGAGGGTTAGGGTGAGGGGGTCGATTTAAGCCTCAAACCAAATGCAACGCCGTCAACAGCATGTCGATCGCCTTGATCCCCACAAACGGCACCAGAATCCCGCCCAATCCATAGATCAACAGATTGCGTCGCAACAACGCCGCCGCACTCGCCGCCTGCACCCGCACACCGCGCAATGCCAGTGGAATCAGCACCACGATGATCAAGGCGTTGAACACGATCGCCGAGAGAATCGCGCTCTGCGGACTGCTCAGGTGCATGACGTTCAGCACGCCGAGTTGCGGGTAGATCGAGGCGAACAGCGCCGGCAGGATCGCGAAGTATTTGGCTACGTCGTTGGCGATGGAAAACGTCGTCAACGCACCGCGGGTCACCAGCAGTTCCTTGCCGATCTGCACCACGTCCAGCAGTTTGGTTGGATCGCTGTCGAGGTCGACCATGTTCGCCGCCTCGCGCGCCGCTTGCGTCCCGTCGTTCATCGCCATGCCCACGTCCGCCTGGGCCAGGGCCGGGGCGTCGTTGGCGCCGTCGCCGCACATGGCGACCAGGCGACCGTCGTTCTGCTCGTGGCGAATGCGCGCCAGTTTCTTCTCCGGGGTGGCTTCGGCCAGCACGTCATCGACGCCCGCTTCGGCCGCAATCGCTGCAGCGGTCAGCGGGTTGTCGCCGGTCACCATGACGGTGCGAATCCCCAGTTTGCGCAGTTCGGCGAAACGCTCGCGAATGCCGGGTTTGACCACGTCCTTGAGGTGGATCGCGCCGAGCAATTTACCGTCGGCGCAGACCAGCAATGGTGTGCCGCCGCTCTGGGCGATCTTGTCGATTTCCCGGGACAGGGACGGTGCCACGTCAGCACGTTTCAGGCCGACGAAGGCCAGCAGCGAATCCACCGCGCCTTTGCGATACACGCGGCCCTGATAGTCGACACCGGACAGACGGGTTTCGGCACTGAACGGTACGACGGTCAGCAGTTCGGCGCTCGGCTCTGGCTGCGGATGCAGGCCACGCAGGTACTCGACGATGGATTTGCCTTCAGCGGTGTCATCGGCCAGCGAGGCAAACAACGCACCTTCGGCCAGTTCCTTGGCAGTGACGCCAGGTGCCGCGTAAACCGCTGTGCAACGACGGTTACCAAAGGTGATGGTGCCAGTCTTGTCCAGCAGCAGGACGTGCACGTCCCCCGCCGCTTCCACGGCGCGACCAGACTTGGCGATCACGTTCAGGCGAACCAGACGGTCCATCCCGGCGATACCGATGGCGGACAGCAAGCCACCAATAGTCGTCGGAATCAGCGTGACCAACAACGCCACCAGGAACACCAGCGGCAGGCTGCCGTTGGCGAAGTGGGCGAACGGTTGCAGGGTGACGACCACCAACAGGAAGATCAGGGTCAGGCCGATCAGCAGGATGTCGAGCGCCACTTCGTTCGGGGTTTTCTGGCGTTTGGCGCCTTCGACCAGAGCGATCATGCGGTCTAGGGTCGACTCGCCCGGGTTGACGGTGATGCGCACCAGCAGCCAGTCAGAGACCAGTCGGGTGTTGCCGGTGACGGCCGAACGGTCGCCGCCGGATTCGCGAATCACCGGCGCGGACTCACCAGTAATCGCCGCTTCGTTGACCGCTGCGATACCTTCAATCACCTCGCCGTCACCGGGGATCATTTCCCCCGCTTCAACGCGGACCACATCGCCCTTGCGCAGGCTGGTGGCCGGCACGACTTGAAAGGCGCCGTTGCTGGTTTTGCGACGGGCACTCAGACCTTCGCTACCGGCCTTGAGGCTGTCGGCGCGGGCCTTGCCGCGTCCTTCGGCCAGGGCTTCAGCGAAGTTGGCGAACAACACAGTGAACCACAGCCACAGCGCGATTTGCGCGGCGACGAAGGTCGGCACGCTGCCGTCGGGAATGAAGCACAGCACGGTGGTCAGGATCGCGGTCAGTTCGACCACCAGCATCACCGGCGCACGCTGCAATTGCCGTGGGTCGAGCTTGACGAAGGCTTGCACCAATGCCGGCCGCCACAGGGCCGAGATCGCGGTTTTCGGTTGTTCCGGCGCCTTGACGGTGGCGGTTTTAGTTACGGGCATATTCATCATTGATTCCTCAGAAGCCCATGCTCAAGTGTTCAGCGATAGGACCCAGCGCCAATGTCGGCAGGAAGGTCAAACCACCCACCAGCAAAATGGTCACGGTCAGCAAGGTCACAAACAGCGGACCATGGGTCGGGAAGCTGTTCTGGCCGATCGGTGCGGTTTTCTTCATCGCCAGGCTGCCGGCCAAAGCCAGTACCGGAAGGATGTAACCGAAGCGACCGATCAACATGCCAAGGCCCAGCATCAAGTTGTGAAACGCGGTGTTGGCACCGAAGCCGCCAAACGCCGAACCGTTGTTGGCACTGGCCGAGGTGTAGGCGTACAGCAACTGGCTGAAACCGTGAGCACCGGGGTTACTCACCGCCGCGACCGGGCCCGGCAGGCTCGCGGCAATCGCGCCGAGTACCAGCACGCCGACCGGCATCACCAGCAAGGTCACCACCAACAGTTGCACTTCTTTGGCCTGGAGTTTTTTGCCGAGGTATTCCGGGGTACGGCCGATCATCAGGCCGGCGAGGAACACGGCGATCAACACGTTCAACAACATGCCGTAGAGCCCGGCACCGACGCCGCCGAAGATCACCTCGCCGACCATCATGTTGACCAGCGCGACCATGCCGGTCAGCGGGTTGAGGCTGTCGTGCATGCCGTTGACCGAACCGTTGGACGCCGCCGTGGTAGTCACGGACCACAGCACGGTGGCGGTGGTGCCGAAGCGCGCTTCCTTGCCTTCCAGCGGCGCGGTCTGTTCGACGGCGACGTTGTTCAGGGTCGGGTTTGGTTGGTATTCAGCCCACAGCGACGTCGCGCCGCCGATCAGGAACAATGCAAACATGCAGGCCACAATCGCCCGGCTCTGACGCAGGTCTTTCACGTAGTGGCCGAAAGTGAAGACCAACGCCACCGGAATCAGGATGATCGAAGCCATCTCGAACAGATTGCTCCACGCCGTCGGGTTCTCGAACGGGTGCGCCGAGTTGACGCCGAAGAAGCCACCACCGTTGGTGCCCAGTTGCTTGATCGCAATCTGGCTGGCGGCCGGGCCGAGCGGGATCACCTGATCGACACCTTGCATGGTCACGGCATTCACGTAGTGCGCGAAGGTTTGCGGCACGCCCTGCCAGACCAGATACAGCGCCAGCAGCAAGCACAACGGCAACAAGCCGTAGAGGGTGGCGCGGGTCATGTCGACCCAGAAGTTGCCGAGGGTCTTGGTCGACTTGCGACCGATACCGCGGCACAGCGCAACCAATACCGCCAGGCCGGTGGCGGCGCTGACAAAGTTCTGCACGGTGAGGCCGACCATCTGACTCAGGTAGCTGAGCGACGCTTCGCCGCTGTAGGCCTGCCAGTTGGTGTTGGTCATGAAGCTGATGGCAGTGTTGAACGCCAGCGTCCACTCCTGACCCGGCAGGTTTTGCGGGTTCAGCGGCAAGTGGTCCTGGAACAACAGGATCGCGAACAACAGCAAAAAGCCCGCGAGGTTGAAGGCGAGCAAGGCCAGGGTGTATTTCTGCCAGCTCTGTTCGGCCTGCGGATCAACGCCAGCCACCCGATAACACCCGCGCTCTACCGGTCCGAGAATCGGCGAAAGCCAGGTGCGCTGCCCTTCCATCACCTTGTAGTAGAAGCGCCCCAGAAACGGCGCCGGAACCAATACCACCGCGAAGAACGCGAGGATCAGCCAATAGTCATAACTGTGCATAGCCGCTCCTAGTTCCGGTCCGCGCGCAACAGCGCAACCAACAGATAAATGAACAGCCCCACTGCCAGTAGCAGTGACACCCCGTCCAGAACGCTCATGGAAGTTCTCCGTGTTACGGCGTATTGCCGCGTGTGGAGTCATTGTCGGCAGGGAGGCTGTAAAGGAACGAGAGCGAGGGGTGCGGCGGGGAATAAAGAAAGCGTAAAGAGTGGGTTTATGGCTTCGTTACAGCTTGGTTTGTGGCGTCTGGACTGGCCTCATCGCGAGCAAGCTCGCTCCCACATTTGGAATGCGTTGGTCGTGACGACGCTGTCCATTGTGGGAGCGAGCTTGCTCGCGATGGCGGCATAAAAGACACCTCTGCCCCCAACTGGCGCACAAAAAACAGTCATTCGGGGGCAAACATCCCCGATACGACGCCTTTCTGCACTTTACGACCGCCATCACAACACTGGCACGCCCACTGCAAACGCCCTCTCCCGAGCTTTCCAAACCGTTCAGGGAGCAACGCATGAACACACAACTCAAACCCACGCTGGGCACGCTGCACCTGTGGGGCATTGCGGTCGGGCTGGTGATTTCCGGTGAATACTTCGGCTGGAGTTACGGCTGGGGCGTGGCAGGCACACTCGGTTTTCTGGTGACGTCCTTTATGGTCGCCACGATGTACACCTGCTTCATCTTCAGTTTCACCGAGCTGACCACCGCGATTCCTCACGCTGGCGGCCCCTTTGCCTACAGCCGCCGCGCCTTTGGCGAGAAAGGCGGACTGATCGCGGGGCTGGCGACACTGATTGAATTTGTCTTCGCCCCGCCGGCCATTGCCTTGGCAATCGGTGCCTACCTCAACGTGCAATTCCCCGCACTCGACCCGAAACACGCAGCGGTCGGTGCCTACATCGTGTTCATGGGCCTGAACATCCTCGGGGTGAAACTGGCGGCGACTTTCGAACTGGTGGTCTGCGTACTCGCAGTGGCCGAACTGCTAGTGTTCATGGGCGTGGTCGCTCCGGCGTTCAGCTTCAGTAACTTCGCGCTGAATGGCTGGGCCGGTTCCGATGTGTTTGGCGCCCCGGCGATTGCCGGGATGTTCGCGGCGATTCCCTTCGCCATCTGGTTCTTCCTGGCCATCGAAGGCGCCGCCATGGCCGCCGAAGAAGCCAAAGATCCGAAACGCACCATTCCAAAGGCCTACATCAGCGGCATTCTGACCCTGGTTTTGCTGGCGATGGGCGTGATGTTCTTTGCCGGCGGCGTCGGTGACTGGCGCACCTTGTCGAACATCAACGACCCGCTGCCGCAAGCGATGAAAACCGTGGTTGGCGAAAGTTCGGGCTGGTTGCACATGCTGGTGTGGATTGGCCTGTTCGGCCTGGTGGCGAGTTTCCACGGCATCATCCTCGGCTACTCGCGGCAGTTCTTCGCCCTCGCCCGGGCCGGTTACCTGCCGGCGTCCCTGGCCAAATTGTCACGTTTTCAGACCCCGCACCGGGCAATCATCGCCGGTGGCGTGATCGGGATTGCCGCGATTTATAGCGATGGTTTGATCAACCTGGGCGGCATGACGCTGACGGCGGCGATGATCACGATGGCGGTCTTCGGGGCGATCGTGATGTACATCATGAGCATGCTCAGCCTGTTCAAACTGCGCAAAACCGAACCGAATCTGGAGCGTACTTTTCGCGCGCCGTGTTACCCACTGGTGCCGTTCATTGCACTGGTGCTGGCGGTGGTCTGCCTGGTGGCAATGGCCTGGTTCAACACGTTGATCGGGTTGATCTTCCTGGCCTTCATGGCGGTGGGGTTCGTGTACTTCATGCTCACGGCGCAACTGCGTGCCGATGCACCGGCGGATGCGATGCTGACCGGGCTCTAACCTCCCCTGTAGGAGCTGCCGCAGGCTGCGATCTTTTGATTTTGGCGATGCAACTGACGCTAAAGATCAAAAGATCGTCCGAACGCGGCCCGAGCCTGCGGCAGCTTCTACAAGGATGTACAGTGTCTACGGCAGATCAGGCATAGAATGGAACCACTGCGAAAATTAATCGCTCAAAGTGGTATGCACGATCGATTGGCGAAATCCGCCAATCGGCCTGCCCTCAAGGAGAGCCCTATGCCCTGGTATGCCTGGTTGATTCTGATCGTTGCAATCGGCTCGATCGTTGGTGGTTTGATGATGTTGCGTGACACCGCCAACAAGGTCGATCTGACCGAGGAGCAACGCAAACGCGTCGCTGAACGCAACGCGCAAGCGGATGCCAAGGATGCGCAGGACCGCTAGATCAAAAGATCGCAGCCTTCGGCAGCTCCTACAGGGTTTTGCGCCAAGCACGACCAATGTAGGAGCTACCGAAGGTTCGGGCCGCGTTCGGATGATCTTTTCGCTTTATTTCTCCCAATCGGCCTTGGCAATGTGCAAGCCATGCAGCCCTTTGTACGCAGCACGTTCAGGCTGGCTCCACCCCACAAGCAACGAATCCTCCAACCGATAAATCTCCACCCCGAGCGGGCGACACACGCTTAGCGGGTCCTGCGCATCCGGCCCCCACATGGCCAGTGACAGGTCGCCGCCCGGGCAGGTCGAGAGCGCGCAGAGCAGATCGATTTCGGCAAAAAACTCCAGGTAATCGCCTTTCTGCGCCGGACAGGCTTTCATGAAGTACATGTCATCGTGGTTCAGGCCCGTGCACTGGAAAATGTTCAGCACGTCATGCACGTCGAACTCGGTCAGCCCATGAGGTAGCACTGCGCGGGTCAGGTTCGAATGGCAGTGATGGTGGAAGTCTTCGCCGGTGAGCATTTTGTTCACATAAGGGTCGCAGCGGGTGCCGAGCAAATCGTGCAAGCGAGCGCCATGTTCATCAATCCCGTAACCGGCCAGGCTGTCATCGGTGATGGTCACCAGCGGCCGCAGAAAAGGCAGGTTTGACCAGAGCCGGTCATGGGTGCTGACGTGTGCGCCCTGTAACTGCCGGGTCCGTGCCGCCCACAAACGCTCCCGGGGATCGTTGGCATTCCAGACGTTGAAATCCCCGACTTGCGGGCCGACGGGCGTGGTCACCCGGAACACATGCCCGGCCGGCACTTTCCAGGCGCGACCGGTGCGAATCGGCACCTCGAATTCCTCAATTAGCGTGCGCCCGTCCTTCTTGTCGCGGATCCGTTCGTAGAAGGCTTTGTCCACCTGCAAGGCAGAACCTTTGCTGACTTGATAGGCCGCCGGATAGTCTTTGTACATGGCACGAATCCTCGATCAGTGATGGGAAGAACGGGTAAGCATCTGCAACAAGAGGTTTTCAGAATCGTCGAGATACAGGCTCATGGCATCCTCGGCCGCGCGTTTGTCGCCCTCGGCCAACAACTCATGAATCTGCCGGTCACGCGCCAACCAGGGCGCCTGAAAACGAGATTCATCGGGGGCGGTGCAGAACACCAGGCGCAATTGCGCGACGACGTTAGTGAAGAACTCGTCGAACAGTGGACTGCGCAGCAATCCAACGATGTGTTGATGAAAGGCCAGGCTGTGGGTGCCGACGGCGCGCCAGTCTTCGCGCTCCCGGGCAAGCTCGGTGGCTTCCAGGGCTTCGAGCATCCGGTCGGATTGATAGTCGCGCAGCGGCTGACTCGCGCTGATGGCCTGCAGCTCCAGGGTACGCCTGACGTTGAACAGATCCCGCACGTCTTCGACGCCCAGCCTGCGCACCATCACGCCCTTATTGCGCACATAACGGGTCAGACCTTCCTGCCCCAGGCGATGCAGCGCTTCGCGAATGGTATTGCGGGAGGCGTTGTAGGCGGACACCAGATCGTTTTCCACCAACGCCATGCCGGGCAGCAACCGGCCGCCAATGATGTCGGCGCGCAACTCAAGCGTGATGTGGTCGGCCAGGGACAGTCCGCTGTTCATACTCATTGCCTCGTGATTGTTCAACAATCGTCAGTTAATGAGTAATCACTATTCGTGCCATGTGTTGAAACGACGTTCTACCAAGATCGACGCATCTGCATGCTTTTTAGAAGTAGAAGTACAATCACCATCCCATTTTCATTGGTTAATATGGCGCATTGTTGCGGAGATACCCGATGCGTTACTCGCAGGACAATAAAGCCCAGACCCACCAACGCATCATCAAGGAAGCGTCAGCACGCTTTCGCCGCGATGGCATTGGCGCGACAGGTCTGCAACCGCTGATGAAAGCACTGGGCCTGACTCACGGCGGCTTCTACTCGCACTTCAAATCCAAAGACGAACTGGTGGAAAAGGCTTTGCAAGCCGCAGGCGAGCAGGTCGATGTGATTTGCGCCGAGCTCTTCGCCCAGGATCGACCGCTGGAAGCGTTCATCGACGCCTATTTGTCCGAATGGCACCAGACTTCACCCGATGAAGGTTGCCCGTTGCCGACCATGTCATCGGAACTCGGCCTGCGCGGGCAGCAAAGCCCGACCACTGACGTGGTGCTCAACGCACGGCTCGAACAAGTGCAAGGCACTCTTGAAGACGAGGACGCCGCCGACCAAAGCATCGTCATCATGTCGACGCTGGTCGGGGCTTTACTGCTGTCACGCAGTGTCGAGAACCCCGAGCTGGCGCAGCGGATTCTCGACGTGACTCGCGCCTATCTCAAACAACCCCGGGACTAACCCTCCCAACGCTTGAACAGCACGCTGGCATTCACCCCACCAAACCCGAAGCCGTTGGACAGCGCGTATTCGATGGCCATCGGCCGCGCCTGACCGTGGACAATGTCCACACCTTGGGCGGCGGGGTCCGGGTTATCGAAGTTGAGGGTGGCCGGCACGACCTGATCGCGAATTGCCAACAGCGTGAAGATCGCCTCGATACCGCCCGCTGCGCCGAGCAAATGCCCGGTGGCCGATTTGGTCGATGTCACGGCGATTTTGTTATCCGTGCCGAACAACGCCTTGATGGCTGCCAACTCTCCCAAGTCCCCGACCGGTGTCGAGGTTGCATGAGCATTGAGATGCTGCACCTGCGCCGGCGAAATGCCTGCCTGGGCCAATGCCAGCGACATCGCCCGTCGCGCACCGCTGCCATCCTCGGGCCCCGCCGTCAGGTGATAGGCGTCGGCGCTGGTGCCGTAACCGACCAGTTCCGCCAGCGGTTGAGCACCGCGGGCCAAGGCATGATCCAGGGATTCAATCACCAGAAGGCCCGCGCCCTCCCCCATGACAAAGCCATCGCGGCCACTGTCGAACGGCCGGGAGGCACGCTCCGGGGTGTCGTTGTATCCGCTGGACAAGGCACGAGCAGCGGCAAACCCGGCGAGACTGACGCGGTCAATCGCCGCTTCCGCGCCGCCACACACCGCAATATCTGCCTCACCACAACGAATCAGCCGCGCCGCATCACCAATCGCCTGGACCCCGGCCGCGCAAGCCGTCACCGGAGCACCCAACGGCCCCTTGAAACCGTGCTGGATCGACACATGACCCGCGGCGAGGTTGACCAGAAATGAAGGAATGGTGAACGGCGACAGGCGTCGCGGCCCACGGCTGTCCGTGGTGCGCACCGCATCCGCTATCGCACCGAAACCACCCACGCCGGAACCGATAATGGTTGCCGTACGCTCCTGGGCATTGGCGTCCGCCGCTTGCCAACCGGCCTGCTCCAGCGCCTGACGCGCCGCTTCCATGGCGAACATAATGAAGCGGTCCATCTTCTTCTGCTCTTTGGGCGCCGTCGCCCGGTCCGGGTCAAAACCAGCCTCGGGATCGTCAGCCAGCGTCGGCACGGCACCCCCGACCTTGGCCGGCAAATCGGCAACCACTTCGTCCGGCAAATTGCGCAACCCGGAACGCCCGGCCAACAGACGCGACCAAACGGCTTCGACGCCAGAACCCAATGGCGACACCAGGCCCATGCCTGTTACAACTATTCGACGATCACTCATACCGCAAATACCTCAAGCCGATTCATGACGCCTCACTTGTAACGCGCGGCGGCCTTACTTTTGGAAAGATTCGGCGCCATTACATGACGCGCTGCAACGAAGGCATCCCAGTCGGCCGCATCCGGCAACGAAGGAATGGTGATCAACTCACCCTGGTCCAGACCCGACAACGCCGCATCGACCATATTATCGGCTTCCATGACCATATCCGCCGGAATCTGCGTTGCGTCTATGCCGGAGCGTTCCCAGATTTCGGTGCGTGTGACGCCTGGCAATACTGCTTGCACCTTGACCCCAGTGCCCTCCAGTTCGGCGTTCAACGACTGCGTCAGACTTAACACATAAGCCTTGCTGGCGCTGTAAGTGGCATTGAAGCGCTCGGGAAACAACGCCACCACTGATCCAATATTGATGATCGTCCCCCGACCCGCCTTGGCAAAGCTGGCGGCCGCTGCCGAGGCCAGTCGCGTGACCGTTGTCACGTTCAGTTGAATCAAACGTTCCAGCTGATCCATGTCGGCATTGGCCAACAAACCATCCGCTGCAACCCCGGCGTTGTTCAGCAGCAGGCTGATACTTGAATCACTGCGAAGACGCTGTTCAAGCTTCAGCACCTCATCCTTTTGCGTCAGATCCGCCTTGAGCACCTCGACCTGAACGCCATGCTCGGCGCGCAGCTTGCTCGCCGCAGCTTCCAGCCGCTCTTGATCACGAGCCACCAATAACAAATCAAAACCACGCGCCGCCAACCGCTCGGCGTAAATCGCACCGATACCGGAAGAAGCACCGGTGACGAGGGCCGTACCTTGGGACTGAGTGCAAGTCATGACAGTGCTCCTGGAGTGATTGAGGGAAAGACAAGCGCCTGAACCTCAGAACGCTTTGGCGAATGATTGATTTATTATAGGCATAATCTTAGCCGTATATGATAGCCGTAATTTTTCCCGCGTCGACGGAAGGTCCGCCTTTGTAGGAGCTGCCGAAGGCTGCGATCTTTTGAGCCACTCTCGCCAGAATGCAAAAAAGGCCGGTCAATGACCGGCCCTCTTGGCGTTGATCTACAAGCTTAGTTCACCTCAAGCTTCTCGCGATTCTTATCCAGAATGGCTTTTCCAATGCCCTTCACTTCGAGCAATTCGTCCACGGACGCAAACGGCCCATTACCCTCACGATAAGCAACAATTGCCTTGGCCTTGGCCTCGCCCACACCAGCCAACTCGCGCTGAAGGGTTGGCGCATCAGCCTGATTCAAATCGACCTTGGCGGACTCTGCCTTGGGAGAAACCTCCAACACCAACGGTGCATTGCCAGCCTCGGGCTTGGCCGTCGGCGCGGCAATGGCAGCAATAGAGGCGCTGGTGAGCAGGGCAAAAACCAGAGAGTAGAAATAGCCAGTACGCATAAATGAAGCTCCATGACATCGATTGAGAAAGCAGCTTTTCCGAAGCTGCCTTCCAAACTTAGGCGATGTCTGGAGCCTGTCAAAAATGTGTCCGTTACAGGATGTGAAACAATCAGGGTTCGAGACGACGTTGCTGGTAGATCCAGTCAACGATTTCGCCATCAGGGGTGTAGCCGCTGACGGTTTCGCGCAGGAGCTGGCGGACGCGAGCGTAATCATCCTGATCAACGGCCACCAACAACTCCGACAAACGCCCCTTGAGCACATCCCAGGGCAGATGATCTTCGTTGGCGCTCATGATCATCGGATGTTGCGTCGCTGCCACGTTGTCGCCGATCAGCAACTCCTCGTAAAGCTTCTCACCGGGACGCAGACCGGTGAATTCGATGGAGATGTCGCCTTGCAAATTCTTGTCCGAACGAACGCTCAAGCCCGACAGGTGAATCATCTTCTCCGCCAGCTCGACAATCTTCACCGGCTCGCCCATGTCCAGAACAAACACATCACCACCCTGCCCCATGGAACCCGCCTGGATCACCAGTTGTGCGGCTTCGGGGATGGTCATGAAATAGCGAGTGATTTTCGGATGCGTGACCGTCAACGGGCCACCGCATTTGATCTGGCGGTGGAACAGCGGGATCACTGAACCGGAGGAACCCAGCACATTGCCAAAGCGCACCATGGTGAAACGGGTCTTGTTGACCCGGGAGACATTGGCCTTGTCGCCGAACAGCACCGGGGCAATTTCACGACTCAACGCTTGAAGCGTCATTTCGGCGAGACGCTTGGTACTCCCCATCACATTCGTGGGGCGAACAGCCTTGTCGGTGGAGATCAACACAAAATTGGAAACACCAGACTGCAACGCAGCCTGGGCAGTGTTGAGCGTGCCGATGACGTTGTTGAGCACGCCTTCGGCGATGTTGTGCTCGACCATCGGGACGTGCTTATAAGCGGCAGCGTGGTAGACGGTGTCCACGCCCCAGGTCTTCATCACATCCAGAAGTTTGTCCTGGTGGCGGATCGAGCCGAGGATAGGAAGCAAACGAACAGGAACCGACTTCCTGCTGGCGCGCTGCTCCAATTCCGACAGAATGCTGTAGAGGTTGAATTCGCTGTGCTCGAACAACAGAAGCGTCGTCGGCCCAAGCGAGAAAATCTGCCGGCTAAGCTCCGCGCCGATAGATCCGCCAGCGCCCGTGACCATCACTGTCTTGCCTTTGATACAGCGTTCGAGCAGGTCTGGTTGCGCTGGTACCGAGTCGCGACCCAAAAGGTCCGCAATATCCACTTCCTGGATATCTTCGACCTTTACCCGGCCGCTGGCCAGATCGGTGAAGTTGGGTACGCTTCGGATATGGAGCGGGAAACGCTCCAAAACAGTGAGAATTTCCCGACGTCGTGCGCGGGTAGACGACGGCAGAGCCAGGAGAATTTCCTGCGCGCCGGTTACGTCAATCATCTGTTGGATGTGTTTGGGTTTGTAGACCTGTAGTCCTGCAATCGAACGATCCGCGATGCTCGGATCATCATCGATAAACGCCACGGGACGCATGACTCGGCCCATGCGAAGTGCCGCTACAAGCTGGTTGCCGGCCACACCTGCACCGTAGATGGCGACTTTGGTGAGGCGATCGTCGCGACTGGTGAACGGTACGTGCTGGGCGGCCGTGAACCAGTCGCCCATGAAGTATTGACGCATGCACAGGCGCAGGCCGCCGATGATGACGAGGCTGAGCCACCAGTAGTTGAAGACAATAGAACGCGGCACCACCGTTTCGTGGTTGCTGTACCAATAGACCACGACTGCCAGAATCAACGCAGACAAACTGACGGCCTTGATAATTGCAATCAACGCGTCGTTGCCGAAATAGCGCATCACTGCCCGATACATGCCGAAGCGGATAAACAGGGGAATGGCGACGACCGGGGCACTGACAAACAGCCAGAAATGAACCCTGAAAGGGTTGTACATATCATCGATACCCAGACGGACGATAAACGCCAACCACAAGGCAACCCAGACCAGAAAAATGTCTGTGGCAACCTGTATCAATCGCTTCTGGCGCCTGGGAAGCCCTACAAGACTCGCCCGGACCCGATCCATGAACTCTTCAAACACCTCAGCCTTCTCCCTTCAACTGCCGCATCACCGTGGTGAAACTTTACAGGCGCATCTCATGCACTTTAATCCTAAATAACAGAACTGTTACTCAGTTCTTCACCGATGGCCCTTCAAGCTCGCCAGCACGAAACTTGATCGCCAGCATAACCAGTGGAGCATAGGCCATAATCAAACCCAGGCTTGAGTTCAGGCCAAATTGCGTAACGCCTAGTGCGATAGGCAACAACCAAAGCAAATTGATCGCGCCCACCGCCACAGTAACCGGTAAATGGCTGCCAAACCGACGGGAGGCAAACTGATAGGCATGGCTGCGGTGTGCTTCGTAAATCTTGTCGCCCCTAAGTAAACGGCGAAACAGAGTGAAAGTCGCATCGACAATAAATACGCCGAGCAGAATCAGCCAACCCCATAGCAAGTCAGCAGAGACCCAGGCCGCTTGCAGTGAGAGCCCACCAAGGACAATCCCCAGGAATCCGCTCCCGGCGTCCCCCATGAAAATTCTGGCTGGGGGGAAATTCCAAAAGAGAAAACCAACTACGGACACGGCCAATAACAATGGAGCCCAGACCAAGTCCGTTGCACCACTCACCCAATACAGGAGGCAAGCCCCAAGGCAAACGCAAATCGCCTCGACGCTGGCAATGCCGTCGATACCATCCATGAAGTTGTATAGGTTAAGTAGCCATACCAGATAAAACGCTGCTAACACATGGCCAAACCACTCGAGGTCGAAGGTCCCCCCGCCGATTTCAACAACGGGTAACCCACCGATCCAGAACAGTAACCACGCCGACGCAGCGAAATGTCCCAACAAGCGCCAACGTGCTGCGATGTGTCCGTGGTCATCCATAAATCCGATAACGGCGATAATTGCTCCCCCACCGGCAATCGCAAAAAACGCCGAGAAAGGCATCAACCCAGCAAACAAGAGCATCCCCAAAGCTAATGTAAACGCCAGGACAATTGCCACTCCGCCACCTCGAGGTGTGGGAACTGAATGAGAACTACGGGCGTTGGGAATATCCATCAGGCTTCGAGACAGAGCGTAACGGCGCAGCGCCCAGGTGAGGGAAAAAGACACAGCAACGATGACAGGGATAAACCAGCCATAACTCATGATTTACGGGAATCCAGAAAATGTTGTGCCGTCAGGCTCAACGCTTTATCGAGGGTGACCGGAGGAGTCCAGCCTAATAGTTGTCGGTTTTTGCTGATATCAACCTGCAAGGACCCGAGAACACGATCCGACAGCGCTCGCTGGCCCAGTAATGCTGCCGCACCGCTCATGAGCCAGGCAGGTATTGGCAACAATATGGCAGGTCTGCCCAAGGCGCCCGCCAGCTTGCGCAGTAACTGTGTGGTCGACACGTCCTCGCCGTCACTGACCAGGAACACTTGATTGGCAGCCGCTGGGTGGTCGGAACAGGTCACGATAAAATCCACCAGATTGTCTATGGCGACGAGACTTCGCTGGTTGTGAACAGCGCCAAAAGGCAAGGGAACACCGCGATACAGCCAGCGCATCATGCTAAGAAAGTTGGCTTTGACCCCGGGACCGTAGACCAGCACCGGGCGGATGATCACCACTTCCATACCAGTAACTGCGGCAAGCTCCTTCAAGCCTTGCTCTGCCTCAAGCTTGGAGATCCCGTAGGGGTCAATCGGAGCAGGCACATCATCTGCGCTGTAGACGGTGCCGGGCTCAGCACCCTCTCCGTTCACCTTGATCGAGCTGATGAAAATAAAACGCTTCGTTCCGCTCGCTGCGGCTTGGCGAGCGAGGTTTAACGTTGCCTCGGTATTGACTTCACGAAACGCGCCCAGCGGATCGGAAGCAACTTCTTTCATAACGTGAACGCGAGCAGCCGCATGGACAACAACGTCGACGTCAGTGAGGGCTTCACTCCAATCGTTTGTACCATTGAGACTCGTCAGAGGTAGCTGGCGCACACCCGTCGGGAGCACAGCCGACGTGGCTCGGACCGGCGCCACAACAAAACAGTCAGGCAACTGCACCAATCGTTCAATCAGCGCGCGCCCTAGAAAACCACTGCCACCAGTAACCAGGAATGTTTTCGAACTCATGGGTGGCCCTTGGGAATACATAAGAACATCAATGCTCGGGCACTGTGTCGCAACACATCAAAGCAGAGATCGATAAATCTCAGCATAGGATTTCGCCATCGAATCAGCTGAAAACACTTCTTCGAAACGCCGCGCAGCCGCCTCTCCCATCGAAGCAGCAACTGCTGGCTGATTCCAGAGCTGGTTCATAGCGCCTGCCAGCGCAATAGAATCGCGGGGAGGAACGACAAGCCCTGTTTCACCTGCGATGTTGATGTAAGTGGTGCCGGAGCCAATCTCACAAGAAATCATCGGCTTTCCGTACATCGCCCCTTCAAGCAACGAAATACCGAAAGACTCGGATCTCAGGTGCGACGGAAAAACGAACGCATAGCACAGCGTTAGTAGAGCCGCTTTGTCTTCATCAGGTAAGCCACCAAGAAAATGCACATTCGACAGCCCCAATTGATTTGCCTGAGCCTTGAGCTCCATCTCAAGGTGGCCACCCCCAAGAATGACGACGGGCAATTGAGTGGTTTTTGCAGCCTCAAGCAGATAGTCCAGTCCTTTGTAGTAGCGCAGAGCACCCACAAATAGGAAAAAACGCTCCCCTAGACGCGCTCGCCAGAAATCCAGTTTTTCAGCTGAAGGCGTCGGATAGGTTTGACGGTCCAGCCCATAGGGAACAACGCGAACTTTGTCTTTGAAGCGCGTCAAAACCGGACTGCTTTCAGCGTAGTTGGGTGATGAAGCAACGATACAGTCGACGCTAGACAGGAAGCGGTTCATTAACGGCTGATAAAGCTTGAGGAGTGTCTTCTGCTTGACGATATCAGAGTGATAACTGACGACGGCAGGCTTGCGAATTCGACTGGCGAAATGCACAAGATCCATGTAAGGCCACGGAAAGTGATAGTGAACAATGTCTGCCTTCTGCGCCAGCTCCGCGAAATCCTTGAAAGCCGAAAGCGAGAAACCGGTGGATGCTACGTGCAGGTCGAGTTTGGAGCGATGAGTCAGGTGGTGTCCCACCTGTTCATTACGCGCCGCACCTCGCTTGCTGAGATAAAGCACTTCGGATTCAAAGCCGTGCTTTGCGCCACCTTCAGCAATCTGAAAAATGACCTGCTCAATACCGCCCATGGTCTCCGGGTAGTAGGTCTTGAAGAAGTGCAGAACCTTGATCATTGTCCTTTGACCACCTTCTGATAAACCTGAAGCGTTTCCATTGCGCATCGCTCCCACGAGAATCTCGCGGCATGTAGCAAGCCTTGCTCAACGGCGCTGGAGCGCCACGTTTCATCTTCCAGGCCTCGCTGGATGAGTCCAGTCAATGTCTCGACGTCCTTAGCTTCGCACATCAGGGCCGCATCACCAGCAACCTCTGGGAGTGATGAGCTGTTTGAACAAACGACCGGGACACCAGAACTCATGGCCTCCAGAACCGGCAAGCCAAACCCTTCATACAGTGAAGGAAAGGTAAAAAGACGAGCCCCGGCAAACAGCAGGGGTAGGTCTTCACTGGGGACAAAGCCTAGATAAAAGGCCCAGCCCTCACGCCGGGCACTTTCGAGCCGTTGGTGAATGCTTTCGTTGCGCCAGCCGTGATAGCCAGTCAACACCAAAGGCCAGCGCTTGCGGACTTCGATAGGTAGTCGGGAGTAGGCGTCAAGCAACGTCTGGATATTCTTGCGAGGCTCGATCGTCCCGACAAACAGACTGTAACCATCAACCGTAAGACCGTGGCGTGAAAGCGTGCTTCTGAGTTCATCCGCGCTACGAGGATGAAACTCGGCAGAACTGGCAAGCGGCACCGTATAGATACGCTCGATGGGCCAGGAAAAGTACTCTGCCAACTCTTTACGTGTGTACTCAGAGTCCGTAATCAGTGCATCTGCTCTTACCAGTGTAGTTTTAAGCTCTTTCTGCAAATAGCGCACGAGTTGGGGCGCATGGCAGTGAGACCAGGTGAACGGAGACAGATCGTGGAAGGTAGCAACACTGCGACCAGCAAAGGGCGGCAGATAATAATTCGGGCTATGGTAAAGAAAATCACCATGGTTTTTTAATGCGCGCTTCCTGAGCAGCGGCATAAGAAGTCGATACGCTTCAACCGCGAGGAAATTTTTCTGTACTGCTCGTTTCAAGCCATAGCCGTTGCCCGACTCGTCGGCAGCCGTAGGCAGCGCTGGTAGAAACCGCCGGCCGGCAAAAAATTGCAGGTCGGTGATTTCCGGGTTCTGCTGCAGTCGCAGCGCCAATTCATAGGTGTAGCGACCAATACCGGTCAGCGGGAAGCGGACCGGTTCAACAGAAAGAATTAACTTCATTTATTCAGCCGTCAACATCCAGCCAAGAGTTTCGCCCAGGGACGGTGTTGTCCAGCCAGGTACCAGCGCCCGCAACTTCGAGTTGTCCCCACACAAGGTTTTCACCTCATTGGCTCGCACAAAGGCCGGATTCACTTCGACCTCGATATCATGCCCGGTGAACCCTTTGCACATTTCGATGACTTCGCGAAGAGAATGGGTATTGCCAGAGCTGACATTAATAGTCTGCCCCAGCGGCTTCGCCTCGATAAGCCCTCGATATGCCTTCACCAAAGCGCGAACATCGCTGAAATCACGCCAAACATCGAGATTACCCAATTCGATCTTTGGCGCCCTGCGACGAAAATGAGAAACAATTTTCGGCAACAGGAAGTTCTCGGCTTGGCCCACACCGGTGTAGTTGAAAGGACGAGTGATGACGATTGGCAGGCGCTCGTGCCAAAGGTTGGCCATGTACTCCATGGCCAACTTGCTAACGGCATAATCGTTAGCCGGTGCCGGCGTTGTGGTCTCCGACAACAGGCCACCCGATGCATTGCCATAGACATTGGCGCTGCTGGCGATGAGTACGCAGTCCAGCGATTTTCCACTGGCTTCAACAGCCTCCAGCAGATTACGCGTCCCTATCAAATTGACCTGATAGAACGCGTCCGCTGCACCATGCCCGACAAACGCCAATGCCGCGAGATGCACAACAACATCCGGCTGAATCTTTGCCAGCAACGTACGCAGACCAGGGCCATCGGCCAAGTCCACCTGGTGATAATTGCGATCATCGGAAGGCTGACTGCCCAACCCGATAACCTCGTAGCCATGAGCCCGAAGTTCATCCGCCATGTAACGACCGGTGAAACCTTGAATACCTGTAATCAGCGCACGTTTGCTGGCAATGGTCATCAGAACGAAAATCCTTGTTCATTACGACGCAAGTCAGCTTCGACCATCATGCGGCACAACTCTTCCAGAGAAGTCTTCGGTTCCCAACCCAAAACTTCCTTGGCTTTGGCCGGGTTTCCGATCAACAACTCAACCTCGGTTGGGCGGTAGAATTTCGGATTGATGGTGATCAGCACTTTACCGGTGGCAGTATCAGTACCTTGCTCAGCCTCGGCAGCACCCGACCACGAAATAGTGATACCAACAGCCTTGAACGCCATGGAAACGAAATCGCGAACGGTCTCGGTGCGGTTAGTTGCCAATACAAAAGTATCCGGTTCATCAGCCTGCAGCATGCGCCACATCCCTTCTACGTATTCCTTGGCAAAACCCCAGTCGCGCTTGGCGTCGAGGTTGCCCAGTTCTATCTTGTCCAACAGACCCAGCTTGATCTTGGCAACGGAGTCAGTGATTTTGCGGGTCACAAACTCACGGCCACGCAGCGGGGATTCGTGGTTGAACAAGATACCGCTGGTGGCAAAAATCCCGTACGACTCACGATAGTTGATGGTCATCCAGTGAGCGTAGAGCTTGGCCACACCATAAGGGCTGCGCGGATAGAAAGGCGTGCTTTCGATCTGCGGGATAGCCTGGACCTTGCCAAACATCTCTGAGGTAGATGCCTGATAGAAACGAACCTTCGGATTAACGATCCGAATCGCTTCGAGAAGGTTTACCGCACCGAGACCGGTGATCTCTGCGGTAGTAATCGGCTGCTCGAACGAAACACCCACGAAGCTTTGCGCAGCAAGGTTGTAGACCTCGGTGGCTTCGGTGGTTTGCAGCAGGCGGATGCTGGCCGATAGGTCGGTCAGGTCATATTCGACCAAATGCAAATTAGGGTTGGACTGGATGCCCAACTCTTCGATACGCCAGAAATTAACAGAACTGGTGCGACGGTAGGTACCGTAAACGGTGTACCCCTTCTCCAGCAGCAGTTCCGCCAGGTAGGCGCCGTCTTGACCAGTGATGCCAGTAACGATTGCTTTCATGCGAATCCTCTAAACTCCATTTTGAGCCTTGGTTGGTTTGCTCATCAACATGCACCGCGGGCGCCGTAGCGACCATTCTAGTTCGTAATGATACCTAAATTGCCGTATCCGATCCACGAACCCCACATACCGCAAGATAGCCGCCGCGTTTACCATGGCATCTCTGGCGAGCAGTTCCACAGCAGTAGCGCTTCATAGCCTTCAACCGACTGCGCCTGCAGCAACCGCTCCAGTAAGTGGCGCAGCCACGAATAGGGTTCCTGGCCGTTGATAGTTTCCACCAGGCTGTAGATCTACGCGCTGGAGGCTGAGCCCCTGGGCGTGGCGCTGAACAGCCAGTTTTTGCGTCCGATGACAAACGACTTTATCGCTCTTTCGGCCGCGTTATTGTCGATCGGTAAAAAACCAGGCTCTACATAGCGCTCCAGCCGGCTCCAGATGTTCGCTAGATAATGTAGCGCCCTTCCCCGGAGCACTATGCGCCGTGACCTTCGGTTGAGTTTTATCCAGCCAGCTGTTCATCTGAGCGAGGATCGGCAGGGTCTTTTCCTCACGACCAGCGAAGCGCTGCTCATCACTAGCGTCCTTGAGCTCACGCTCAAAAATTGAGCAGAAGCAGTTGAACCACCTGGGTCAGTTTTCAGTCGGCAGAACAGCCTTTACTGGGTCAGTTTTCGATCAGCGGCAACAAAAAGGCCACTGACAGTGCGGCAACGTTTCGAAGCACGTCGAGTGTGTAGATACGTGCGAAACGATCGACGTGTTTTTTCATGGAATTCCATTCTCGTTATCTGAGATTTGTGTGGGAGCAATCTGCTCCCACACAAATATTGAGGCCTATTTGACTGGCTGGATTTCCAGCTTATCCAAACCCAAACCGAGCATGCGATCATCCTGACTCATGCCCAGCTGCTTGGGTGAAGCCGGAGAAGGAACTTTGATAATCAACGCATCGTCGCTCCCAGCGTTGCTGACGTTCAGGGTATAAGAGGAATTTTCCGCAGTCAGGGTGACTGGATACCGATGACCATCGACTTCTATGTTAAACACCTTATTTTCATTTGGGCCGAATGCTTTGGCAGTAAGGATAAGGTCAAATGTCGTCGGCAATGGTTTGACGAATTTAACGGCTACAGCGGCACCATCCGACCAAGCGCCCCAGCTTTCAGCGTGAGAAATCCCGGTAATTCTAGCTACTGTGTCCGGCCATGAAGCGCTGCTGAAATCTATTAGCACTGGATAGAGACTCGATATTTTTTTAGCAAGCGAGTATCCGTTGAACCTCATGACTTCGAATTCTCCCCTCGCAAATTCGACTTCGCCGACAGCTAGCACCCATTTTTTATCAGCAGGCGATTGAGCTGCGGTATAAGGAACACCGACGACATAGGAAAGATCACGGGCTGCGGTTATGTCGCCGACGTAAACCAATGCCCTCAATGTTGAAGCTATGTTTTCTCCAATCACCACTAATGTGGACAGCTCTGAGGGAGGTACATAGCTCTTGGCGAACAACCCGGCTTTGTCATACGTATCGATCACCATTCGCTGTCTGACCTCTGCATTATTGAATGCAGTGCTGACCGCGATGGACAACGGCAAGTACACAAACATAAAAAAAATGGCGCCAGAGCTTGCCGATTTATACCAGAGGAATACGGCGAATGCTGACAAGGCTGCCAGTAACATGAACCATTTTTCATTCACCGAGTATCCACGTAGCTCTGGACTATCGACGTGGCTAGGCGTGAAAGGGTGCATTTGGGTCAGCCCGGCGTAGGCAACGATAGCCAGTACTACAAGGGCCGTCCCCAGCCGCCAGTATTTGAGCTGCATACCATGAACCCGATCCAGCTGAGAGCCTGCTGCGATGAAGAGCAGCGGCAGCATGAAATCGTAGTACCTCATGTGCAATCTGAAGGCCGTCTCGACTACGTTGGTGCCCGCTACCGATGCTGTAAAGAGCGCGACAATGGCGATCAGGTTCAACAGCAGTGCCAAGGTGCAGATGGCGATTTTGTCTTCGGCCAGAATCGACTTGTTGGCGAACGCTTTTACGGTGCCGAATATAATGATTGCCAGGGCAGCCCCGAACATCAAGGCATTGGCAAGCAAATGCCCTTCAACGATTCGGGGTGCAGCCAGAAATATATCCAGATAACGTTGCAGCGTTGTCGCGCTTGACTCAAACGTTGAAGTATAGAAGTTGCCGAATAACGTAAGACCCGACTTACCAGCCACCAGAAAACTGACAATGAACTTGGTCGCGAACATCGTGACGACAAAAATCGCCGCGTTTCTCAGGCCCGTGGTCATCCATTTGTCGATGCATTTATAGGCGAAAAACAGGATACACAGGCAAAAGCCAGGGACCATGAATAAAGCGTGGGGTTTGACCAGCGATGTGCACCCCATTATAAAGCCGAAGATAAGCCATTTCTTTACGGGCGCCCGAGCATCGAGGCTCAAGAAATAGCAAACACTTATCCAGAACGCCATGAAGAACAGCGCTTCGGGCATGAAGTAGGCGGTGTAGCTGTTGATGGGCCCCAGCATGCTGAGGGCAACGATCAACACCGAAACGCGAGCGCCGCAGAAGCGCCTGGACGTCAGGTAAATAAAGGGTGCCGCGGCCACGAAAAACACTGAGTTGAAGAGCCTTGAACACTCCATGAACCCGCCGCCGCACAAGTTGGTCAACTTGTAGATGGCCAGATAAAGATAGTCCGGGATGTAGGCGGCAGAAAGCGGCATCAATCTGGACATCGAGCTATAGGTGTACTCGTCTCCTAGTACCCCAGGATAAAGCCCGATGGATCTCACCATCAGCAAGATCAGTGTAACTACCATGATTCCCATGATAGCCGTGGGTGCGCCCAAGCGTGACCCGTTTGAAAATTGCATACCGCCTTCCTATCTTTATTTATACCCGACCACACGATCAGGTATTTAGACTTTCACTATGACTTTACCGCCAGAACGATGCCAAACATGATGAAAAGCACGCCGACAAAATATTGCATCTGAAAGCGTTCACCCAGTATGAAGTGACTGCCAATCGGCACGAGAACAAACGCCATTGCCATTAGTGGGTAAGCCTTGCCTAACTCGATTTTTTGCAGAACCCACACCCAGGCAATAGTAGTTAAACCATACAATGCAAAAGCCGAGCCCAGTATCATAAGGGTTTTCAAATCAAAAAAAGTGCCTGCTCGCTGCAATGAACTTGCACTTACTTTAAACATGATCTGTCCGGCAGCTATACCAACCACACACAAGATAGCAATGACATAGACCATTAAAGGCTACCTTTAAGCTTAGATTTTACTTTCGCCAAGTGGAAAGGTCTTCTGGGAACGGAAGCAATATCCTGACCTAAAAACGCAAGTATGAATTGAATACCCAAAATGATCGGCAACGCAGAAAACATTACCGTACCGGCTGGAGTTGGAATATCCGTATACACGGAGCTTACCCAGTGCGAGGCGCCGAACAGAACGCCCCACACCAACATCAACAATCCGACCGGAAGCTCTATTGATGCCAGCGACATGTCTCTGAGGTAGTAGTTATAGAAAATACGCTTACCAAAATTGCGAACGTGTTTAACAAAAAACTCGCCAACGACTTTCGAAATTTTGAGGTTGCTCACTTCATCGCCATATTTGGCATGCATTGGAACGTCGATAACTACAGCGCGCAGCGTATTGAGCCTGAAGAGAATATCGGTTTCAAAAAAATATCGACGGCTGATTTTATTTAACGGCAGGTGTTTAGCGACGTCACGGTGAATCGCGGTATAGCCGTTGGTGGGATCGAACAGATCCCAGTAGCCTGAGGAAAACTTGGTCATGAAGGACAGAACGGCATTGCCGAACAAGCGAATTCTTGGCATTGCGCGGATTTCTTCCAAATCAAAGAACCGATTCCCTTTGGTGTAATCCGCTTCCCCATCGAGGATTGGATTAACAAAGTTCATGATCAGGGTGGGGTCCATCTGGCCATCACCGTCTATCTTGACGATTACATCCATGCCATCCTCAATCGCGGCCTTGTAGCCGGTCATCACTGCACCACCAACGCCCTGATTCTCAGGATTACGCAACACTACAACACGGGGATCGGAGCAGTTTTGCTTTACATATGCGCCAGAGCCTTCCGGACAGCAGTCGTCGACTACGTAAATGCGTTCGACTTCAGGGCCGATCTCTGCGATCACACCCAGGATATGTGCGATCACTTTGTAGGACGGAATCAAGACAGCTATCTTGTTTTGCCCATCCAGTTCGACAGCGCTGTTTATGCCTGACTTTATTTGGTCTTGGTGCCCGATGGTCATATCTCAATCTACCTACTGGTCTCAGTCTACTAGTGGATCAAACTTGGTTTGGCGGCGTCAGCGGCTTCAAATCAAAACGGCTTGCAATTGCTTTGCACTTTCTTCCCATGTCAACCAAGGCATCGTCATGGATGTAGGGTGTTCGCCACTTTCGAACAACTTCAGCCAAGCCTGGGTGAATTGCGCCAGTTCCTTGGCCGACATGCCTTGGAAATAAAACGCATGCTCGCCGACTATTTCCCGAAAAACCGGCAGGTCGCGGACGGCCAAAACCCTCGCCTTCGGATGCAGCGACAGCTTGTCGCGAAAATACATCCACCGAACTTTACCCATCATTTCCATGCTGATCACCCTGTGCTCAAAAATTGAACAGAAGCAGTTGAAAACCTAGGTCAGTTTTCAGTCGGAAGAAGAACTTTTACTGGCTAAGTATTCGGTCAGCGGCAACGCATTACCCTTCGGAAGCATCAAGCTTATTAAGTTCTCCACACTTTCTCTCCAGGTCAACCATGGTATTTTACTGGAATCAGGATGGATATTTTCATCGTACAGTTCCGACCACTCCAAAACAGCACCAGCTAAACTGTCAGCAGTCCGCCCGTCAAAATAAAATGCATACTCTCCAGCCACTTCATTAAAAACAGGTAAATTACGAGCAATAATCGGGATTCCGTGCTGTGCCGCTTCAATTAACGGTAGGCCGAACCCCTCTCCTTCCGACGCAGCGATAAGGCAGGTACATACTGAATAGACCTTCTCCAAGTATTCATCGCTAATCGCCTCAAGCCAAAACAACTTCTTGTTCAGCATTGGGTGAGTTTCGATTCTGCTCGAGAGCTCATCTACATTCCATCCACGCTTGCCAATTATAACCAACGCGGATTCACTACCTTCAGACCAAAGCTTTTCAAAAGCGGAAAGGGTTTGTGCTTGGCCTTTACGCGGTTCTAAGGTACCCACTTGCAGAAAGCTTTTACGTTCTGAAATTTTCTTTAGTGTACTAGCTGCCGAGTCAGGTAGCCCATACGATGGATTTGAGTTTTCTATATCAGCCCCTATATGAAACCAATTGATCATCAGTTTCCGTTCCCTGGCCTCACCATGCTCCATTAGCCAAGTATCGAGTTCTTCTGCAACCGTTTTGGATATGCAGAAAAACCCGTCCATATAACGGGATAACTTCAGCCACCGCTCGTGATCGGCAAAGGTACCTGTCGGAAAATAATCAGGTTTGAGCAAAGGGAGCAAATCATATAACACAAAAAACACCTTGATACCTTCACGTCGCAAGTGCCTATAGAAGGTCGCCTGCTTCACTTGTACTCCATGCTGCATGTCCAAACCGAGAAAAATGTCACCCTGAGCGAAGTCTATGTAACTATTGTCCTCGTCACCGCCATCTTCGCCTTTGAATTGACGCGTATAGCTGCGTGCGTAGCGATATCCGAACTCGTCGTCAGTCGCGAAGACCGGCTCCACCACGTATCCAGCCGGAGGATTAAGCAGCAGCTCGCGCAAGATGCTTCGAACCACACGCTGAACACCCGTTCTAGAATCGCGCTGGACCATTTCGGAAACATCGACCAATAACTGTCGAGTTGTAGAAGGAGTATGCATTGCAACGCATTGTGCAACACGCTTGAGCTCGGTTTCTGCCATCGCCACGCCATCACGGGCAATCTGACCAAGCAGCCAAGCTCGATGCTTGCCAGAGGCGATTTCATAATCAGCATCATAGTTTGCATGCTCACCGTGCCAGCGCTCAAAAGCCCGGAGCGTACGCTGCGCACTGATATCCCAGGTAAAGTTACGCGCCTGCACGACGCCATTTTCCTTTAATTGCCGATAAAGCGTCGGATCTCCAAGTACTTGCAGGATTTTGTCGGTAATTGCCCTTTCCGAATAGGGATCGAACAAGGCTTCGGGATTGCCGATCACCTCCGGCACACTGGTAGTGTTAGAACCTATGGCCGCGGCGCCACAAGACATGGCTTCGAGCACAGGAAGACCGAAACCTTCATGCTGAGACGCGAATACGTAAAGCGTGCACTGGTTATAGAACTGCACAAGCTCATCGTCGGTAACACGCCCAGTAATGACGACTTCCTCGAGAGACAGGCCGCATCTGATTATGTGCTGCTCAAATCGATATCGGTGATCATCCGGTAACCCCCCCACCAACACCAACTGATGCTCATGGCGGAATGTGATGGGTAATAACGCGTAGGCACTGATCAATCCCAGATGATTTTTACGATCGTCCGTGGCGCCGGAGTACATCAGATACGGTCGAGTTATCCGATACTTTTCATTCAATGCTTGGGTTTCAGCATACGTATAACTCAACGGAGTGAAAATATCGTCCACAGCAGCGGAGATATTGACGACCTGGCTCTCTGAAAAATTCAGATACTGAAGCGCTTCTTGCCTGGAAGACTCTGAAATGGCCAACATCAGATCGGCACGATTCAGATGGGTAATCTTTTCCCGGTATAACCGCTCAAAATCCGGATTCGGCTTTAGATAGACTTCACTCTGGATAAGCGGAATCAGGTCATAGAACGTAACAGCACAAGGCACCTTGAATGGTGAGCGACCAATACTATGAACTGCATTGTCGCCGAACCCTTCCATCAGGCTGGTGACATGCACAATGTCTGGATTCAGTGAAGCAAGAAACTCTTCCCTGATCAGCTCTGCAATATCTTTGCGAACATCATTCGCCGGATCGAACGCGTGGACCGGCCCCACACTGTGCCATACCTTGATATTTTCAGGCGGCAGCAATCCATCAAATGCATCACGGATAGTGTCGATAGTTTCAGGGAAAAGCCCATTCAATGCGAGTAAAAACTCGTGATCACCGCCATTCTTGACCATGGCCAATGCAAGCGCCATCGTATAACGCCCGATGCCTCTGTACCGGCTGCCAGTCTGGGTTCCCTGCATATCAATGACAATGCGCATCTACTGGCTTTCCTTCTGAGACATAAGGCGCGTAATTTCCTTATAAATGGCGCATCCCTTAGGGGACAACGGTGTATTGCCTGGAATGAACTCCTGAGGAGCACTTGCCTCCTCTCCCGTACCGCCGAAGAGATTGGAGAGGGCTGAATTATAACGAAGCAACCCCCTGCGATGAGCGAACAGGCGTATATGCTGATAAGGGAGTGGGTAACGCCTGAGGAGGCTTTTTGCCACATGATTCAAGCGTGGGCTCTTGATAGCAACTCGGATACATACAGCCAGAAAAGATCCTGCACCTTTCACGCTCTTTTGCAGAACGCGCTCAAACAACCCGTGCATCCAACGTAATGGGCGTGTCAGCCTCCAGGAATTACTGGCCTGAATAGCAACGAAGTTGGCCTCATGCTGATTCGAACGCATAAACCAAATGTGGGCATTTTCCTGCGATGCGCGCAAGTCATTACGCGCCGTACGGAGTTCCTCCTCCAGTCGTGCGGACTTCTCGATCCAAGTGTTCAGATCGCAGGATATCTGCGAAAGCTTTTCACCAGCAGCCCTAAACTCCGCCTCACTGATATTATTGACCTTCTTCTCAATAAGCTCGATGTGATTTTCTCGAAATTTCGAATCGACTTTATGTTCGACGTGATTCAAGTGCTGCTTCAACTTTTGCATGCCCTCCTCCACTGCCCCCATCCAAAGGACGAGAGAAGAGTCTTCGGGTGCGAATGATTCACCTGACAACCCACGATCGAACAGATCTAGCATAAAACCGAAGGACCATTGACTGGGTGGGAGAGCCCACAGTTGAGCAATCCAGCCATCAACCGGTGGTGCCAAGCTGGATGGGCTGATGGCCACTTCACGGAGGAATCCCGGCTGATCGACCTTCCCAGACATCACCTCTTTGACGAAGATCAGAAACGCTAGGTAAACGCTATGTGGCCATACTCCGTCCTCGGGCTTTGAGCCAATCGATCCAAAATCAATGAGACGTGCATGAGATCGTTCATCCACCAGAATATTCCATACTCGTAAATCGTCATGATAAAGACCCGACGCTTCCAGAACGGTCAATTGCTGCAGAATTCCCCTGATAACCTGCAGCGCGTCATATGGCTGGCGATGCAGGATCAAATCCAGCAACAACCGTCCAGGAATACGCTCCATGACCAGCCATGCTTCAAAATCACTGACACCTGCTTCATATAGGGCTGGAGCAGCAAAGCCCTCGGGAGGGCGTTGTAGAAATTTCGCCTCGTGTAGTATCTCCGCTTTCCCCCGCTCCGAATATTCACCGTTGATAGTAAAAACCTTGATCACATGCGTTTGCGAAAAAAAATACTTGCGAGCACCACGATGCGCCCCAGCAGCCATTGCATGTGATTCAGTAGTGCTGGACTCGATCACTCCCAGTAAGTCGCCGATACACCAATACTGATTACTGGCGATATACAGAGGGCGCTTGATATCCGCGAGATGTGTCTCATAACGAGAAACTTCATGGACGAAGTCTGCCCCGCTCAAAAGAGATCGAGGATCATCGGGTTGCGATGCACCCCAATATAAAGGTTCAGTATTGAGTGCGAACTCGCATACAAGCACCGCCCCCAATTCAAGAATACTGTTCAACAATGAAACAACAGCGTCCACACCATGTTGATAGATCAAATGATGGAAAACACTGAGGCCCAGGATGATATCGAAACGTTCATCAGCCAAACGATGCAGAACGTCCTCTATGCGGCCCACTTCGAAAGTCGCCTGAATCTGCGAATGTTCCTGCGCAAGCGCCCGGCAAACCGCAATGTTCTGCTCCAGGTAATCCACACCATGAACAGCTGCCCCCAGCTTTCCAAGGCTCATGCTGAAAAAGCCTTGGGCACATCCTAGATCCAGGACTTTGAGCGGTCGACCTAACTCTATCTCCAGAGCTCGGTAGACTCGAGCAATCTCCGCCAATCGATCATCACAGCCCCGGGAACAATTATCGGTGTATGACGGGTGATTGAATATCGGCTGGTAAAGCTCCGGCAGCTCGGCAATCAATTGCGACAACTCAGACATCTTTGACTCCGCTTTCCAAACTCGCTTCGCACACCGAGAACGTAGACTGTAAATCGATGATCCCCGAGAAGCTCACAGAGCGACTCACCTGAATCATGACCGAGTCATAGCGTCTATCGAGGGGAACCAGCTCATCCGTGGGGAAACCGGATGAAATGCCGAAAGAAACTAGGTAATGACCCTCGAAAAGACTGACTGGTAACGAAAACCGAAAAACCTTGAAATCACCGGCCCTAACCGAAATCAGCTCACGACTTTCCGACGTCAGGACCGAGTTGGTGCCATATAGAAAGATACCTTCCAGTGTCTTTATCAGGAAACCAGGGATGACACTGTCAAAATCCGCATCGAAGCGGACTTTAAAGTAGAAGTCGACCAAGCTGTTGCTAACGATCTGCGACGGAAATCGCTCTTCGTTTGCAACTATAAGGTAATCCAGTATTTGTGCACCTTTCTGCCCCCAGCGATACTCTTCTGGGTGATAGCCGGGGCGCATGCTGAATTCGTCCCCCCCCCCCATTTCCATGAACAACTTGGACGCTGGAAGAGGTGTCGATTGTTTCCCCACCCCCGATACTCTTTTGCCGAACAACTCATCCAGATAACGGTTGGTCACCTCACGAGACTTACCGTCCATCTCGACACGACCGTCCTTAAGCATGATCGCGCGCTCGCAATGTTTCACGACATCTCCTGGACTGTGTGAAACGAGCACAAGCGCAGTACCTTGCTCCTTGAAGTCGGAAATACGCTTGTAGCATTTTGCTTGAAAGTAGGCATCACCGACTGAAAGCGCCTCATCAACGATGAGAATCTCAGGCCTAAAGGCAGTCGCGACTGCGAAGCCGACACGCATTTGCATCCCGCTGGAATAGGTGCGGACCGGTTCATCAAAATAGGTTCCAATCTCCGCGAAAGCCTCGATATCCGAGATTGCCTGCTCGATCTGAGTGGTCGAGAAGCCCATCAGTCCTGCTGAATGAAAGACGTTCGCCCGGCCGGTCAGTTCAGGATTGAAGCCCATCCCCAACTCTAGAATGGCGGAGATCCGGCCATTGACTTGGACGCTGCCAGTACTGGGCTGCAACGTGCCTGTGATCATTTTTAACAGGGTCGACTTGCCAGCCCCGTTTTGCCCGACAATACCGATTGTCTCACCTGGACTAATGGTGAAATTGATATCTTTCAAGATCCAATGCTCATCGCGGGGCTTTGACGGCAGATAAAACCAGCTTGCTATACGCTGAAACTCCGAATGGTAGGTCTTATAGGACTTACCCAACCCGCTAACTACCAGCAAACTCATAACGCATCCACCATCTCAGGAACTGCGCGTCGGAACATGAAAAGCCCCAACAACATCAACGCAAAGGCCACACCAAGGGTGATGAGCGCCCGATGCAAGTCCGGAGACTGACCATACACCATAACACTGTGGTAGGCGCTGACAATGGAGAACATAGGATTGAACTCAAGTGTGCCTTTTAGATAATCCGGAATGATACTGACCGGATAGACAATAGGAGTGAACCAGAACCAAACTTGCAGCACGATCGGCACGACCTGACCGATATCACGAACGAAGACATTTAGAACGCCCAACACCAAACCCAACCCCACCGCCAACGCGACAACGCTTAATGTCAGGGGAATGAGCCACAGCATTTGAAGATTAGGAGCCTGTCCTAAAAGCGCGAAAACAATCAAAATAGCAATGAACAACAGCAAGTTGTTCAGCAGACAGGAGCCCACCACAATCACCGGCAAAGTAATCCTCGGAAAACTGATTTTCTTCATGAGGTTACCTTGATCTATGAATAGATTGAGGAATCGACTAATGATCTCCGAAAAAAGATTCCATGCCAGTGATCCAGCCATCAGATAAAGCGCATAGGCGTACTTGTTATCCACCCCTGGGAGTTTCGCTGCGAGGATGTTGGATAGAATCAATGCATAGATCGCCACCTGCGCAAGAGGGTGAATGATCATCCATAAACCACCCAACCGACTGCGCGAAAACCTCGTAATAAACTCGTTACGAATTGAAGAGAGGATAAAACCTCTATAGTTCCAGAGTCCTCGTAGCATACTCAGCATGCTACCCCCTGAATCAACCGCTCAATCTCTGCCACGCGGCACTGTACTTCACTGCAGTTACTGCGGCTTTCGACATTCAAGCGCAGTAAAGGCTCAGTGTTCGAACCCCGAAGGTTGAAACGCCACTCGAGAAACTCGACACTGATTCCATCCGTGGTATCTATTGTGGGGTTTTGCATCTCGTAATATTGCACGATCCTTTTCAGCGTGCTGAAAACATCATCGACCTTGTAATTGATTTCGCCGCTGCAGGGGAATGCTACGATCCGCTCATCGACAAGTTGAGCGAGTGTCTTGCCTGTTTCAGACATCAACGCAGCTACTAGGAGCCAAGGAATCATCCCGCTGTCGCAATACGCAAAATCGCGGAAGTAGTGGTGAGCGCTCATCTCCCCGCCATACACCGCATCTTCCTCACGCATACGCTCCTTGATGAACGCATGTCCGGTTTTGCTTTGAACGGCGATACCACCCGCCTGCTCGACCTGTTCGATAGTGTTCCAGGTCAGGCGCGGATCGTGGATGATTTTGCTGCCGGGGTGTTGCTTGAGCAGCATTTCGGCCAACAGGCCAACGAGGTAATAGCCTTCGATGAACCGACCGTCGGCATCGAAGAAGAAGCATCGATCGAAGTCACCGTCCCAGGCCAGGCCCATGTCGCATTGGTTGGCCAGCAGAGCCTGACGAGTCAGTTCGCGGTTCTCGGGCAGCAGTGGATTGGGTACGCCGTTCGGAAAATGGCCATCGGGCACTTCGTTGATGAATACCCATTGCAGCGGCAGTCGTGCAGCCAGAGCCTGCAGCACGGGACCGGCAGCGCCATTGCCCGGGTCTGCGAGAATCTTGAGGGGTTTCAAGGTGCTGACGTCGACGTAGGTGAGCAAATGGTCGATGTAAGCAGTCTTGTCGAACGCTTGGCGAACCGTGCCTTTTTCAGCCGCGACGGTGCCCAGCTCACCCTGATCGACACGCTGGCGGATGGCGTCGAGGCCAGTGTCGCCGCTGATAGGGCGAGACTCGGCCTTGACGAGTTTCATGCCGTTGTAGCCTTTGGGGTTGTGGCTGGCAGTGATCATCACGCCGCCATCAACCTTGTAGTGACTGGTGGCGAAGTAGACTTCCTCGGTGCCGCACAGCCCGATGTCGATCACATCGGCACCCGACTCGGTAATGCCGCGCATCAGCGCTGCCGCCAGAGGTGGGCTTTCGAGCCTCATGTCCTGGCCTACCACGAAGGTTGTCCCCTGCAACTCGGCAACGAGCGCGCGACCTATGCGGTAGGCGATGTCTTCGTTGAGTTGAGCGGGTACCTGACCACGAATGTCATAGGCTTTGAAGCATTGCGTCACGATAGGAGGAAACATTCTACTCACTAACTGAAATGTCCGATGCCGCCCTGAGGCGGCAACGGCAAGAATGGACCGCCAGGGCCTGATGCCGCTGGCGCGCTGCCCCCGCTAGACGCGGGGCTCGCTTCGGGTTCAGTGTTGTTACTTTTCGACGCGACCGTAGTTGTCTTCGAAACGCACAATGTCATCTTCGCCCAGATAGTCACCGCTCTGCACTTCGATCAGCACCAGATCGATAACACCCGGGTTCATCAAACGATGCTGATGACCAGCACGAATAAAGGTGGACTCGTTGGAGTTCAACATCAGCTCTTGCTGGTCGTTGACCACCATTGCCATCCCGCTGACAACGATCCAGTGCTCGCTTCTGTGATGGTGCATCTGCAAGGACAACGAAGCCTTGGGCTTCACAACAATGCGCTTGATCTTGAAGCGCTCGCCATTTTCCAGCGTCGTGTAGGTGCCCCAAGGGCGATGCACGGTACGGTGGAGTAAATGAACCGTATGACTGCTGGCCTTGAGCTGATTGACGATATGTTTTACGTCTTGAGCATGGTCCTTGTGAGCAATCATCACCGCATCCGGGGTGTCGATCACCAGCAAGTCCTCGACACCGACCAGCGCGGTTAGCCGACCTTCGCTGTTAACGTAGTTATTGCGCGAGTTATGAGACAGCACTTCGCCTTCAAAGCGGTTACCGTTCTCGTCAGGCTCGGTCAGCTCACTGACGGCGTTCCAGGATCCAATGTCGCTCCAGCCGATGTCGCAGGGAACGGTCGCAACTTTAGAGGAGCGCTCCATCAACGCGTAGTCGATGGAGATATCCGGAACCTCTGCGAACGCATCAGCATCCAGCGCCAGGCAACGGTACTTGGCGGATGAAGTAAGGCGCGATGCTTCAATCGTCCTGGTGACCGCTTCCACTACGTCCGGAGCATGCTGACGAAGCTCTTCGAGGACAGTGCCCACCCGGAAGCAGAACATCCCGGAGTTCCAGTAGTAGTTGCCTGCGGCAACATAACTTTGCGCGGTGTCAAGATTGGGTTTCTCGACAAAACGAGCTACTTTCAAGCCGCCCTTCAGCGGTGCATCTTTTTGCGCTTCGATGTAGCCAAACCCTGTTTCAGGGTACGTCGGCTGGATCCCGAAGGTAACCAACCAACCTTCGGCGGCCAGCGTCATGGCGCTGGCTACGGCCGCAGCAAATGCTTTTTCGTCCTTTATCAGATGGTCAGCCGCCAGCACCAGCATTTGGGCATCAGGACCATGGGTCGTTTCCAGCTGAAGCGCAGCAGCGGCGACGGCAGCAGCGGTGTTACGACCAAAAGGTTCCAGGATGAAACCTTGAGCATGCCTGGCTGTATTGACTGCGCCGTACTCGTCTTCGGTCTTGAACAGGAGTTCGCGGTTGGTCACCGTCAGAACTTCCACAACACCTTCCAGACACGAGGCACGGAGGAAGGTTTTCTGGATTAGATTCTGGCCATCTGGCAAATCCATGAACGGCTTTGGATGGGCTTCTCGAGAAACAGGCCACAACCGGCTGCCCACTCCGCCAGACAAAATTACGGGAATCAGTTCCATGCTCTAAATCCTTAATCCCCCTTCTGGCAAATACGTCCAGGAAGTGGGGCTCAGTTATATTTCCGGTTATTCCTGCATCGTCTCGATGCAAATTCTTGTTGAACCTGTCCCCAGGATGACAGCTCGGCTTCGATCCAAACCCGCTAGCCTCATGCCCGGTATCGCTCTAATTACCTAGCTCCAGCATTCATCGGATGCCCCTACCTGCAACACTGTGTATTGGAGGCAATCTAGACAATGCTGTCTCCTTTGGAAAGAAAAAGCGGATCATTGGAGGTTGAAATGCAATGCGGAGCAGGATCAGATAATTCTGCCGGCCATTCTACAGCTAGTACCGGGAATTAATAACTGATGCGGAAGGCTGGAGGCAAAAAAACGTTTGAAAACAAACAAGTGTTTCAATGCTAGCCATCAAAATAACATCAACCGCCAGCATCGATCAAATCTCAGCAGCCAGGTGCTTCCAGAAGTTTTTTCAAGTATTGCCCATAACCCGTCTTTCCCAGTCGCTCCGCCTGAGCTGACAGGTCAGCTGCAGATATCCACCCACTGTTGTAAGCAATCTCTTCCAGGCAAGCAACTTTCAACCCCTGGCGCTTCTCAATGGTATGCACGAAGTGGCTAGCCTCAAGCAGAGAATCGTGAGTACCCGTGTCCAGCCATGCGAAACCGCGGCCAAGGATTTCGACGTTCAGCTCATCCCGCTCAAGATAGGCACGGTTTACGTCGGTAATTTCCAGCTCGCCGCGTGCGGACGGCTTGATGCTCTTGGCGATCTCGACGACCTTGTTGTCGTAGAAGTACAGGCCGGTCACCACGTAATTGGATTTGGGCTTCTGCGGCTTCTCTTCGATGCTCAGCGCCCGACCGGTAGCGTCGAACTCCACAACACCGAAACGCTCAGGATCAGATACGTGATAGCCGAATACAGTCGCGCCTTGCTCTTGATTGCTCGCGGCACGCAGGTTTTCCGAGAAGCTCTGACCGTAGAAGATGTTGTCGCCCAAGATCAGACAGCAAGGGTTCTTGCCGATGAACTCTTCACCAATGATGAAGGCTTGCGCCAAACCATCCGGGCTAGGTTGTTCGGCGTAAGTAAGCTTGATGCCATACAGGCTTCCATCACCCAGTAATTTCCGGAAACAAGGCAAATCCTCCGGGGTGGAGATGATCAGGATTTCTCGCATTCCCGCAAGCATCAGCACCGACAGCGGATAAAAGATCATCGGCTTGTCGTAGATCGGCAGCATCTGCTTGGACACACCGAGGGTCAACGGATGCAGGCGCGTACCCGAACCACCGGCGAGAATGATGCCTTTACGATTGGTCGTGGTCATTTATTCAGAACCTCCCTAAGCATTCGGGTTACGCCACTTTGCCAATCCGGCAAGTGTAGAGAAAAGTTGTCACGTAGCTTCTGAGTATTCAAACGCGAATTCAGAGGGCGGCGCGCAGGTGTTGGGTAAGCGATCGTTTCAATCGGGTTGATCGCCGTTACGGCAAGCTGCTCGCCATTGGCTTGGGCAAAGCCGATCACATGGCTAGCATAGCTGTGCCACGACACTTCGCCACTGGCCGCCAAGTGATACAAGCCCGACAACTCGGGACGTTGCAGAACTTGCTGAATGGCCAACGCCGTCACGTCGGCAATCAGGTCTGCCCCGGTCGGGGCTCCGATCTGGTCAGCGATAACGCTCAAGGTTTGACGATCCTTGGCCAGACGCAGCATGGTCTTGGCGAAGTTGTTGCCGCGAGCGCCATAAACCCAGCTGGTGCGGAAGATCAGGTGTTTGCATCCCGTCGCGGTAATTGCTTGTTCGCCGGCCAGTTTACTGGCGCCGTAGTGATTCACCGGGGCGACTGCATCCAACTCTTGCCACGGTGCAGAACCCTGGCCGCTGAAGACGTAGTCAGTCGAGTAATGGATCAGCCAAGCACCCAGAGTCGCGGCCTCTTCGGCCATGACTTGGCTTGCCTGACCGTTCACAAGGTCGGCCAGCTCAATCTCGGACTCGGCTTTATCGACGGCGGTGTAGGCCGCAGCGTTGACGATGACGTCGGGTTTGACCTGACGGATCGTTGCGCGCAAAGCGTCGAGGTCGGACAGATCACCACACAAACCGTCGACCGCATGGCGATCCAGGGCGATTAACTCACCCAGCGGCGCGAGGGAGCGCTGCAGCTCCCACCCCACCTGACCGTTTTTTCCAAGCAGGAGGATTTTCATGCCTTGATCGAACGATCTGAGTAGTTCTGGTCGATCCACTGCTGGTAGCTCCCGCTCTTCACATGAGCGACCCATTCAGTATTATCGAGATACCACTCGACCGTTTTGCGGATGCCGGTTTCAAAGGTTTCTTCCGGCGTCCAACCCAGTTCACGCTGGATTTTGCTGGCGTCGATCGCGTAGCGCAGATCATGGCCGGGACGATCCTGAACGTAGGTGATCAGGCTGGCATGTGGACGATGAGCAGAATCCGGACGCAGTTCGTCGAGCAGCGCGCACAGGGTATGCACCACTTCGATGTTTTGCTTTTCGTTATGGCCACCGATGTTGTACGTCTCGCCGATAACGCCTTCGGTTACGACTTTGTACAGTGCGCGGGCGTGATCTTCGACATAGAGCCAGTCGCGGACCTGATTGCCTTTGCCATAGACCGGCAGCGGCTTGCCTTCCAGTGCATTGAGAATGATCAGCGGGATCAACTTCTCAGGGAAATGGCATGGGCCGTAGTTGTTCGAGCAGTTGGTAACCAGGGTCGGCAAGCCGTAAGTACGGCTCCAGGCGCGAACCAGGTGATCGGAACTGGCCTTGCTGGCGGAGTATGGCGAGCTTGGCTGATACGGCGTGGTTTCGGTGAAGAGGTCTTCCGGACCTTCGAGGTCTCCGTAAACTTCGTCAGTCGAAACATGGTGAAAGCGGAAGTTGGCTTTACGCGCATCATCCAGCGCAGCCCAGTAGTGGCGTGCAGCTTCCAACAGGGTGTAAGTGCCGATGATGTTGGTCTGGATGAACTCAGACGGACCAGAGATCGAGCGATCAACATGGGACTCAGCGGCCAGGTGCATGATCGCATCCGGTTGGTGTTCACGCAGGACGCGGTCAACCTGATCGCGGTCGCAGATGTCGACACGCTCGAACATGTAACGCGAGTTCTGGCTAACTTCGGCCAATGACTCAAGGTTACCGGCGTAAGTAAGCTTATCGACGTTAACGACAGAGTCGGTAGTGCTGGAGATGATATGTCGAATGACTGCCGAACCGATAAATCCCGCGCCGCCGGTTACTAGAATTTTCACGCGAAGCCATACCTTTGGAGTTACTGACAGGGAGCCAGTGTGAACTGAATCGGCAATACGCCACCATTTCAACAAGCGCAGCATATTACAGCTTCATAAAGATTCCACTAATGGATATGGACGAGCATAGGTGCTAATTCGACGTGCGCCACGTCTTTGTCACAATCAGACAAGGCGCTTGCGTGAAACTCTGGAAGTACGCCCCAGAAACCAACCCAGAATCGGCCCGATCACCATCCCAATCAGCAGAGCAGCAACCATGACCAGCGATACCGGTAGTTGCGGCCCCGCCCAACCCAGGAACAGTAGGGAAACCGATTGCTGATTCTCGAGAACGAACGCCAGGATCGCCAAAATCAGCAACAGGACGAATACGGCGAGCAGTACGCGCTTGAGGTTACGCATGAGCGGTTCCTTGAATAACGGAGGCCGTCAAAGCCCTTCCTCCTCGTCCTCGTTCACACGATCGCGCAATTCTTTGCCTGGCTTGAAATGCGGCACGAACTTGCCGTCGAGGCTGACGGACTGACCGGTTTTTGGATTGCGACCTACGCGCGGCGCGCGGTAGTGCAAGGAGAAGCTGCCAAACCCACGGATCTCGATGCGATCACCGGTGGCCAGACATTGGGACATTTGTTCGAGCATGGTCTTGATGGCCAGCTCCACATCCTTGGATGAGAGCAGCCCTTGATGGGTGACAATTCGTTCGATCAACTCCGACTTCGTCATATTTTTCCCTTCTTTTTCAAGCAGCTAGATCAGCGCTTCAAAGGTTTTAGCACGCCCCGATGAATTTGAACAGCCCGAGTTTTGACATATCTTTACCCACTAAGAGATGCACGATTTCTGATCACTGGAACGCTGATCATGCCCTCCTGGACTCACCTGCAGATAACCAGCATGGTGCGCGTCAGGTAGCCTGCGGGATTGAAGCCAAAGGGGTACTCGTCCTCGTCTTTGGCATCATCGGACCTGGCTACAACTTTATAGCCCGCCGCCTTGCACTCCTTGTTCGCTCGCTTGCGACACTTCTCCCATCCCGACCCCAGCCCCGAACAATCGATCTCGATGCCACTGACCCCACGTACCGCGTGAGTCTTGGCACTAGTGGTACAACCCGCCAATGTCAGTACTGCTATTACGACAATGAGCTTGTTCATTCGCTTCCTTAGGCCAGGCACGCCGCCAGACTGTCGCTCGCTTCAAGCTAGAGACTAGCTGTAAATAAACGATTGATCCTGTTAAAGAAAGAGACAGTTAGGGAGGAACAATGGTTCATCGTTGGATGTGAGGTAGCAAATGATCAAGATCAAAAGATCGCAGCCTTCGGCAGCTCCTACAAGTGAACATGTATGCCCTGAGCGGTGCGTTCGCCGAATCCCGCCCACAAAAAAGGGCGACCGAAGTCGCCCTTTTTCTATGGTCTGACAGAACTTAGTTCTGTTTTTCCATTTGTGCACGCAACAGGTCGCCCAGAGTGGTAGGACCAGCAGCGATGCTATCCGTAGGCTTGTCTTTCAAGCTCTGGATTGCTTCTTTCTCTTCAGCATCGTCTTTCGACTTGATGGAGAGCTGGATTACGCGGCTCTTGCGGTCAACGCTGATGATCTTGGCTTCTACTTCCTGGCCTTCTTTCAGAACGTTGCGCGCGTCTTCAACGCGGTCACGGCTGATTTCGGAGGCTTTCAGAGTCGCTTCGATATCGTCGGCCAGAGTGATGATGGCGCCTTTAGCGTCAACTTCTTTCACGATGCCTTTAACGATTGCGCCTTTGTCGTTCTCTTGAACGTACTCGGAGAACGGATCGCTTTCCAGTTGCTTGATACCCAGGGAGATACGCTCGCGCTCTGGGTCAACCGACAGGATAACGGTGTCCAGCTCGTCGCCCTTCTTGAAGCGGCGAACGGCTTCTTCGCCCACTTCGTTCCAGGAGATGTCGGACAGGTGAACCAGACCGTCGATGCCGCCGTCCAGACCAATGAAGATACCGAAATCGGTGATCGACTTGATGGTGCCGGAGATTTTATCGCCCTTGTTGAACTGGCCAGAGAAATCTTCCCATGGGTTAGATTTGCACTGTTTGATGCCGAGGGAGATACGACGACGCTCTTCGTCGATGTCCAGAACCATAACTTCCACTTCGTCGCCGACTTGTACGACTTTCGAAGGGTGGATGTTCTTGTTGGTCCAGTCCATTTCGGAAACGTGTACCAGGCCTTCAACGCCTTCTTCCAGCTCAGCGAAGCAGCCGTAGTCGGTCAGGTTGGTTACACGAGCGGTAACGCGAGTGCTTTCTGGGTAACGGGCTTTGATAGCAACCCATGGATCTTCGCCCAGTTGCTTGAGGCCCAGGGAAACACGATTGCGTTCGCGATCGTACTTCAGAACCTTGACATCGATCTCGTCGCCAACGTTGACGATTTCGGAAGGATGCTTGATACGCTTCCAAGCCATGTCGGTAATGTGCAGCAGGCCATCGACGCCACCCAGATCGACGAATGCGCCGTAATCGGTGAGGTTTTTGACGATACCTTTGACTTGTTGACCTTCCTGCAGGGATTCCAGCAGAGCTTCACGCTCAGCGGAGTTCTCGGCTTCGAGGACGCTACGACGGGAAACGACAACGTTGTTGCGTTTCTGGTCAAGCTTGATGACCTTGAATTCCAGCTCTTTGCCTTCCAGGTGCGTGGTGTCGCGCACTGGACGGACGTCAACCAGAGAACCTGGCAGGAACGCACGGATGCCGTTAACGTCGACAGTGAAGCCGCCTTTAACCTTACCGTTGATAACGCCCTTGACCACTTCTTCGGCTGCGAAGGCTGCTTCCAGAACAATCCAGCATTCAGCGCGCTTGGCTTTTTCACGGGACAGCTTGGTTTCACCAAAGCCGTCTTCAACCGAGTCCAGAGCAACGTGAACTTCGTCACCGACGTTGATAGTCAGTTCGCCAGCATCGTTGTAGAACTGCTCAAGCGGGATGAGTGCTTCAGACTTCAGGCCAGCGTGAACGGTTACCCAGCGAGCTTGGTAATCGATATCAACGATAACACCGGTGATGATGGAGCCTGCCTGAAGGTTCAGGGTTTTTAGGCTTTCTTCAAAGAGTTCCGCAAAGCTTTCGCTCATTTTAATTCCTGATGATAAGGGCGAAGAATACGCCCATCTCCACATCCCAGACGACGTGGGTTACGTTCATTTAAAGAAACAACGCAGGACTATGACTGGTCCCCTGCGGAGTCTCTTGGTCACCCGGCGATATCGCGGAGTGCGATCTCACTCATGATGCGTTCCAGCACCTGATCGATGGATAATTCCGTGGAATCCAGCTGTATGGCGTCAGCCGCCGGCTTGAGCGGGGCTACCGCTCGCTGGGTGTCACGCTCATCGCGGACACGTATCTCATCTAGCAGACTCGACAGACTAACACCATCGACTTTGCCCTTCAACTGCAAGTATCGACGGCGCGCACGCTCCTCGGCACTGGCAGTCAGGAATATCTTCAATGGTGCGTCGGGAAAAACCACCGTGCCCATGTCGCGACCATCGGCCACCAGACCCGGAGCCTCCTGAAATGCCCGCTGGCGCTGCAGCAATGCGTCGCGCACCGCCGGCAACGCGGCCACTTGCGATGCCCAGGCGCCTACCTGTTCATTGCGCAGATCATCAGTGACATCGTCACCTTCGAGGATGATTCGTTGCGGATGACCTTCGGTCGCACCGACGAACTGCACATCCAGATGAGCCGCCAACAGCTTCAGCGACTCTTCATTGGTCAGATCGACGCCATGGTTACGCGCGGCGAATGCCAGCAGACGGTACAGCGCACCGGAATCCAGCAGGCACCAGCCCAGGCGCTTGGCCAGAATCCCGGCAATAGTGCCCTTGCCCGAACCGCTAGGCCCGTCGATGGTGATGACCGGTGGCTTGATAATCACGACTGAGCCTCTTGTGCAACACGGATACCGACCTGTGCGCACAGCGCGAGGAAGTTCGGGAACGACGTCGCGACGTTGGCGCAATCATGGATGCGGATCGGTGCAGTCGCGCGCAGCGAAGCCACGCTGAAGGCCATGGCAATCCGGTGATCGCCGTGACCGTGCACTTCGCCGCCGCCGATCTGGCCGCCGTCGATAATGATGCCGTCCGGGGTCGGCTCACATTTGACGCCCAGCGCCAGCAAGCCATCCGCCATGACCTGAATCCGGTCCGATTCTTTAACCCGTAGCTCTTCGGCGCCACGCAGGATGGTGCGCCCTTCGGCACAGGCGGCGGCCACGAACAGCACCGGGAATTCGTCGATGGCCAGCGGAACCAGCGCTTCGGGAATCTCGATACCCTTGAGTTTAGCTGCACGTACGCGCAGGTCCGCAACCGGTTCGCCGCCGACTTCACGCTGGTTTTCCAGGGTGATATCAGCGCCCATCAGACGCAGAATATCGATCACACCGGTACGGGTCGGGTTGATGCCGACGTGCTCAAGCACCAGCTCCGAACCTTCGGCGATCGATGCGGCCACCAGGAAGAACGCCGACGACGAGATGTCGCCCGGCACTTCAATGTGGGTCGCGGTCAGTTTGTGGCCGGATTCGACCGAAGCCGTCGCACCGTTGACGCTGACCGGGTAGCCGAAGCCGCGCAGCATGCGCTCGGTGTGGTCGCGGGTTGGAGCCGGCTCGGTGACGGTGGTTTTGCCTTCGGCGTACAAACCCGCCAGCAGCAGGCAGGATTTAACCTGGGCACTGGCCATCGGCATGGTGTAGGTCAGGCCTTTGAGCTTGTTGCCGCCGCGAATGGTCATCGGTGGACGACCTTCAGCAGCAGTCTCGATCACGGCGCCCATTTCACGCAGCGGATTGGCCACGCGATTCATCGGACGCTTGGACAGCGAAGCATCGCCGGTGAGCGTGCTGTCGAAGTTCTGCGCAGCCAACAGGCCAGACAGCAGACGCATCGAAGTGCCGGAGTTGCCCAGATAGATCGGGCCCGGCGCAGGCTTCAAGCCATGCAGGCCGACGCCGTGAATGGTCACGCGACCGTGGTGCGGACCTTCGATCACGACACCCATGTCACGGAAGGCCTGCAAGGTTGCCAGGGCGTCTTCGCCCTCGAGGAAACCTTCCACTTCGGTAACGCCTTCAGCCAGGGAGCCGAGCATGATCGAACGGTGGGAAATCGATTTGTCGCCCGGTACTCGAATCCGCCCAGTCAGGCGGCCACCAGGTTGTGCCAGGAAAATCAGGTCGTTGGAATTCATAGCGTCCACATAAGCCCGGCGGGCCAGGATTTTACTGAAATGTTCGCGGGCAACCCGGGCGCGAGTGAACACGCCCAACAATTGGTGCCCATCCCCTGCATCGACCGCGTCGCGCAAGGCGTCGAGGTCGCTGCGAAATGTATCGAGTGTGCGCAGGACAGCTTCGCGGTTGGCGAGGAAGATGTCGTGCCACATGACCGGGTCGCTACCCGCAATTCTTGTGAAATCGCGGAAACCGCCCGCAGCGTAACGGAAGATCTCAAGGTTTTCATTGCGCTTGGCCAACGAATCGACCAAACCGAACGCCAACAAGTGCGGCAAATGGCTGGTTGCTGCCAACACTTCGTCATGACGCTCGACCTGCATGTGCTCGACATCGGCGCCCAATTCGCGCCACAACCGGTCGACCACTGCCAGGGCTTCCGGATCAGTCTGATCCACCGGCGTCAGAATCACTTTATGGCGACGGAACAGCTCTGAGTTAGAGGCTTCCACCCCGCTCTGCTCGGAACCGGCAATCGGATGCCCCGGCACGAAACGCGCCGGCATGCCGCCAAACGCCTCAGTTGCCGCCCGCACCACATTGCCCTTGGCGCTGCCGACGTCAGTCAGAATTGCTTGCCCCAGATCCATGCCGGCCAATTGGCCGAGCATTTTTTCCATGGCAAGAATCGGCACGGCCAGCTGAATCACGTCGGCGCCCTGGCAAGCAACGGCCAGGTCTTCTTCGCAGCGATCCACCACACCCAACTCAACCGCCAGTTTGCGCGACTGCGGGTCGAGATCGACCCCGACCACTTCGCGACACAGGCCGCTTTCACGCAAGCCCTTGGCAAACGAACCGCCGATCAGCCCCAGACCGACCACCACCAGGCGACCGATCATAGGTTCAGCAGATTGCAGTGCAGTGACATCAACCACGAGCCAGAACCTTGGTCAGCGCTTCGAGGAAGCGGCCGTTTTCCGCCGACAGACCGATGGTGATGCGCAAGTGGTTCGGCATGCCGTAATTGGCCACCGGACGCACGATCACGCCTTCGCGCAGCAAGCCCTGGAAGACCGGAGCCGCAACACGACCCAGATCGACGCAGATGAAGTTGCCCTTGGACGGAATCCAGCTCAGACCCAGCTCACGGAAACCTGCTTCCAGCTGTTGCATGCCGGATTCGTTCAGGCGACGGCTTTCAGCCAGGTACTCGGCGTCTTGCAGCGCAGCGCACGCAGCGGCCAGGGCCAGGCTGTTGACGTTGAACGGCTGACGCACTCTGTTCAGCACATCCGCAACCACCGCCGTGGACAAGCCATAGCCGACCCGCAATGCCGCCAAGCCATAAGCCTTGGAGAATGTGCGCGAAACCAGCAGGTTCGGGTACGCCGCCAGGAAGTCCAGGCCATCCGGCAAGTCGCTGCCTTCGGCGTATTCGATGTAGGCCTCGTCCAGCACCACCAGCACGTGTTCCGGTACGTCCTGCAGGAACTCGTCCAGCGCTTCGGCGCCGAACCAGGTCCCGGTCGGGTTGTTCGGGTTGGCGATGAACACCACACGGGTTTCGGCATCAATCGCGGCCAACATGGCCGACAGATCATGGCCCCAGTCTTTGGCCGGGATCACTTTGGCCGTAGCGCCGACGGCTTGCGTGACGATCGGATAGACCGCAAACGCATGCTCGCTGAACACGGCGTTCAGACCCGGCGCCAGATAGGCACGGGCGACCAGTTCCAGAATGTCGTTGGAACCGTTGCCCAGCGTCACCTGATTGAGCTCGACGCGGCACTGATCGGCCAGCAGGGTCTTGAGCGCAAAACCGTTGCCGTCCGGATAGCGGGTCAGCTCGGCCAATTCTTCGCGAATCGCCGCCAGAGCCTTGGGACTGGCGCCCAACGGGTTTTCGTTACTGGCCAGTTTGACGATGCTGGCCGGATCGATGTTCAGCTCGCGCGCCAGTTCGTCCACGGGCTTGCCCGGAACGTAAGGCGAAAGTTGTTGCACGCCCGGCTGTGCCAGAGCGAGGAAGTCACCACTCATTTGCTACCGCCCTTAGAGAACTGCTTTCGGGTAGGAACCCAGCACTTTGAGTGCCACTGCTTCCTGACTGATCTTTTCCAACACACCTTTGACCAGCGGGTCGCGGTGGTGGCCGACGAAGTCGATGAAGAACACGTAGGTCCATTTACCGCTGCGCGACGGACGCGTCTCGATTCGCGTCAGGTCGATGCCGTTGTCGTGGAACGGCACCAGCAACTCGTGAAGTGCGCCAGGCTTGTTGCTCATGGAGACGATGATCGAAGTCTTGTCGTCGCCGGTCGGCGGTACTTCCTGGCTGCCGATCATCAGGAATCGCGTGGAGTTGTCCGGGCGATCCTCGATTTTCTCGGCCAGACGGGTCAGCCCGTACAAGCCTGCGGCCATGTCGCCGGCAATCGCCGCCGAGTTCCACTCACCCTTGACCCGTTTGGCCGCTTCGGCGTTGCTGGACACCGCCACGCGCTCGACATTCGGATAATGGGCGTCCAACCACTTGCGGCACTGGGCCAGGGACTGGGCGTGGGAATAGATGCGGCTGATGCTGTCCGTCTTGGTGTTTTCACCGACCAACAGATGGTGGTGAATCCGCAGCTCGACTTCGCCACAGATCACCATGTCGTGTTCGAGGAAGCTGTCGAGGGTGTGGTTGACCGCGCCCTCGGTGGAGTTTTCCACCGGGACCACGCCAAAATTCACCGCACCGGCCGCTACTTCACGGAATACTTCGTCGATCGCCGCCATCGGCTTGCTGATCACCGCGTGGCCGAAGTGTTTCATGGCCGCGGCTTGGGTGAAGGTGCCTTCAGGGCCGAGGTACGCCACTTTCAGCGGCTGCTCGAGGGCAAGGCACGAGGACATGATTTCGCGGAACAGCCGCGCCATCTCTTCGTTGCCCAGCGGCCCCTGGTTACGCTCCATGACGCGCTTGAGCACCTGAGCTTCACGCTCAGGACGATAGAACACCGGCACTTCGCCTTCGGCCAGCGAGGCCATCTTTACTCGCGCAACTTCCTGGGCGCAGCGTGCGCGCTCACTGATCAGCTCCAGGACTTTCTCGTCCAGGGCATCAATGCGCAGGCGCAGTGCCTTGAGTTCTTGCTCAGACATTAGCCGTGTTCCTTCTCGAACTCTGCCATGTACGAAATCAGTGCGTTGACCGCAACGATGTCGACGGCGTTATAGATGGAGGCACGCATGCCACCCACGGAACGGTGACCCTTGAGGTTCAACAGGCCACGCTCTTCGGCACCGACCAGGAATGGCTTGTCGAGACGGTCGTCAGCCAGGCGGAACGGCACGTTCATCCACGAGCGATCCGACTTGTTGATCGGGTTGCTGTACAAGCCACTGGCGTCGATGAAGTCGTACAGCGTGCGCTGTTTCACTTCGTTCAGCTTGCCGATGGCTTCAACACCACCCTGCTCTTTCAGCCACTCGAATACCAGACCCGAGAGGTACCAGGCCAGGGTTGGCGGAGTGTTGTACATCGAGCCGTTGTCGGCCGCGACCTTGTAGTTGAGCATGGTCGGGCATAGGGAACGGGCGTGCCCCAGCAGGTCTTCGCGAATGATGTTGACGACGACGCCGCTCGGGCCGATGTTCTTCTGGGCGCCGGCGTAGATCATGCCAAAGCGCGAAACATCGATCGGACGCGAGAGAATGTCGGAAGACATGTCGGCGACCAGCGGAACATCACCAGTTTCCGGAACCCAGTTGAATTCCAGGCCGCCGATGGTTTCGTTCGGTGCGTAGTGAACGTAGGCCGCGTCTTTCGACAGGCTCCATTCGTTCTGACCGGGAATAGCGAAATAGTCGTAAGGCTTGGCGGTAGCGGCAACGTTGACGTTTCCGTAGCGCGAAGCTTCTTCGATGGCTTTCTGCGACCAGATACCGGTGTCGATATAGTCGGCGGTGCCGCTTTCCGGCAACAGGTTCAGAGGAATCTGAGCAAATTGCTGGCTGGCGCCACCTTGCAGAAACAGCACTTTATAGTTCGAGGGGATACTCAGCAGATCACGCAGATCCTGCTCGGCCTTGGTGGCGATGGACACGAACTCATCGCTGCGATGGCTCATTTCCATGACCGACAGGCCCTTGCCGTGCCAATCAAGGAGTTCACCCTGAGCGCGCTTCAGGACAGCTTCAGGAAGCGCCGCAGGACCGGCACAGAAGTTATAGGCTCTCTTGCTCACATCCAATCTCGCTCTGATTTGGTGGTATCACGCAATAAATCTGTACATCTGTACATCTGTAGGAGCTGTCGAGCGGAGCGAGGCTGCGATCTTTTAGGGCTAAGCGAAAGCAAGAGCTAGATCAAGAGATCGCAGCCTCGCTTCGCTCGACAGCTCCTACATTAAAAACAATTCCACAGGACAAACAACAAGGGGGCGAATTCTCATCCGCCCCCTGTCTGTCCGCTTACTCCTGCGGTTCTTCGTCAGCGGCGGCATCGAGCTGCTGATCTTCAACAACGTCGTCGATCACGACTTCGCCGTCGAACACCGCACCCTCTTCACCTTCTTCCAGCTCTTCACCTTCGACTTCCGACGGCTCCTGAACCCGCTCCAGACCTACCAGCGTTTCATCGCTGGCCAGTTTGATGAGGGTCACGCCCTGGGTGTTACGACCCAGACTGGAGACTTCGTCGACACGAGTACGCACCAAAGTGCCCTGGTCGGAAATCAGCATGATTTCCTCACCGTCGAGTACCTGGACTGCACCGACCAGACGGCCGTTACGGTCGTTGCTGACCATGGCGATAACGCCCTGACCGCCACGTTTGTACTCAGGGAACTCGGTGATCGCCGTACGCTTGCCGAAACCACGGGCCGAAGCGGTGAGGATCTGGCTGCCTTCTTCCGGGATCAGCATGGAAATCAGCTTCTGGCCTTCCGGCAGACGCATGCCGCGGACACCGCGAGCGGTACGGCCCATGGCGCGAACGTCGGTTTCCTTGAAGCGAGTGACCTTGCCGCCGTCGGAGAACAGCATGACTTCGCGCTCGCCATCGGTAATGGCGGCAGAAATCAGTACGTCACCTTCGTCCAGCTCCAGCGCGATCAGGCCGACGCTGCGTTGACGGCTGAAGGATTCCAACGGGGTCTTCTTCACGGTGCCTTTGGCAGTGGCCATGAAGATGAAGTGACCTTCGGTGTATTCGTCGACCGGCAGCATGGTGGTGATGTATTCATCACTGTCCAGCGGCAGCAGGTTGACCAGCGGACGACCACGGGCAGCGCGGGACGCTTCCGGGATTTCGTAGGTTTTCAGCCAGTACACTTTGCCTTTGCTGGAGAACAGCAGCAGCGTGGTGTGGCTGTTGGCGACCAGCAGGTGAGCGATGTAGTCCTCATCCTTGACGCCGGTCGCCGATTTGCCTTTACCGCCACGACGCTGAGCCTGGTACGCAGCCAATGGCTGGGTCTTGGCGTAGCCACCGTGGGAAATGGTCACGACGCGCTCTTCTTCCGGGATCATGTCACCCAGGGTCAGGTCGAGACGGGCATCGAGAATCTCGGTGCGACGCACGTCGCCGTATTCGGCGCGGATCACTTCCAGCTCTTCGCGGATCACTTCCATCAGGCGCGTGGCGCTGCTGAGGATACGGATCAGCTCGCCGATCTGGTTGAGGATCTCTTGATACTCGGCCAGCAGCTTTTCGTGTTCCAGACCGGTCAGGCGGTGCAAACGCAGTTCCAGAATGGCTTGCGCCTGCTCTGGCGACAGGAAGTACTTGCCTTCGCGCAGACCGTATTGCGGGTCCAGGGTCTCTGGACGGCACGAATCGGCACCGGCACGCTCAACCATCGCGACCACGGCGGAGGATTCCCACGCAGTCTTGATCAGCGCTTCCTTGGCTTCCGACGGCGTTGGCGAGGCTTTGATCAGGGCGATGACCGGGTCGATGTTCGACAGGGCAACCGCTTGACCTTCCAGAATGTGGCCACGTTCGCGGGCTTTACGCAGTTCGAACACGGTGCGGCGGGTGACGACTTCGCGACGGTGACGAACGAAGGCTTCCAGCAGGTCCTTGAGGTTCAGGATCCGCGGACGGCCGTCGATCAGCGCGACGATGTTGATACCGAACACCGCTTGCAGCTGGGTCTGGGCGTAGAGGTTGTTGAGGATCACCTCAGGCACTTCGCCGCGACGCAGCTCGATCACGACGCGCATGCCGTCCTTGTCGGACTCGTCACGCAGCTCGGTGATGCCTTCGAGCTTCTTCTCTTTTACCAGCTCGGCGATCTTCTCGATCAGACGGGCCTTGTTCAGCTGGTAAGGGAGTTCGGTGATGACGATCTGCTGACGGCCACCGACCTTGTCGATGTCTTCGATCATCGAGCGGGCGCGCATGTAAATGCGGCCGCGACCGGTGCGGTAGGCTTCGATGATGCCAGCGCGACCGTTGATGATCGCGGCGGTCGGGAAGTCCGGACCGGGGATGTATTGCATCAGCTCATCGATGGTCAACTCAGGGTTGTCGATGAGCGCCAGGCAACCGTCGATGACTTCACCGAGGTTGTGCGGCGGAATGTTGGTCGCCATGCCCACGGCGATACCGCTGGAGCCGTTGACCAACAGGTTGGGAATACGGGTGGGCATGACCGCCGGGATCATTTCGGTGCCGTCGTAGTTCGGCACCCAATCCACGGTTTCTTTGTGCAGGTCAGCCAGCAGCTCGTGCGCCAGCTTGGTCATGCGCACTTCGGTGTATCGCATGGCGGCGGCGTTGTCGCCATCCACGGAACCGAAGTTGCCCTGACCGTCTACCAGCAGGTAGCGCAGCGAGAATGGCTGCGCCATCCGAACGATGGTGTCGTACACCGCGGTATCACCGTGAGGGTGATACTTACCGATCACGTCACCGACAACACGGGCAGATTTCTTGTACGGCTTGTTGAAGTCGTTGCCCAGCTCGCTCATCGCGAACAGCACACGCCGGTGCACGGGCTTCAAGCCATCGCGCGCATCCGGCAGTGCCCGCCCGACAATTACGCTCATCGCGTAGTCGAGGTAGGACTGCTTCAGCTCGTCTTCGATATTGACCGGGAGGATTTCTTTGGCCAGTTCGCCCATGAGAAGCCTGATTCCTTTTTCTGGTGAAACTTCGTCACATCCATATGGGACGAACGAAGCTCGCCGCTGCAGGCTGAGTGCCATGCACCGACTTACGACAAATCAACGAGTTATGCCATGGATCTGCGCAGTAAAGGCAGCCACATCGGGCTACCTTGGAAACCGCCGGATGTTATCACAAGAGCCGCCACGCACCTATCCCCCTGATGCGCATGGAGCATAGTTAGTTGACCGGTGACAGGCTTGAAGGGGACTAGAGAGGCTTAGAGCAGAAATCGGCCGGCAATGGCTGATGTTTTATTGACCATTCAACTGCATTTTTCACTTGCAAACACCGACCCGTAGGAGCTGCCGCAGGCTGCGATCTTTTCGGGACCGCCACCGACTTGCGTCGGGAAGATCAAAAGATCGCAGCCTTCGGCAGCTTCTACAGTGTTCGTGCCAACCTTAATGCAGACGCTTACGACACATCAACTGCGCCATTTTCGCGGTGTCCGGGCGCTCGACGATGCCTTTTTCGGTGACGATCGCATCGATCAAGTCAGCCGGAGTCACGTCGAATACCGGGTTGAACGCATCGACATCGGCGCCGACCCGATTGCCGCCGACTTCCAGCAACTCGCGACCATCGCGCTCTTCAATCGGGATGTCATCACCGCTGGCCAGGTTCATGTCGATGGTCGAACTCGGCGCCACCACCATGAAACGCACGCCGTGGTGCATGGCGTTCACCGCCAGCTGATAGGTGCCGATCTTGTTGGCCACGTCGCCATTGGCGGTGATCCGGTCAGCGCCGACGATTACCCAGGTAATGCCCTTGGTCTTCATGATGTGGGCGGCGGCGGAGTCGGCATTGAGCGTGACGGGAATGCCTTCGTTGGCCAATTCCCATGCGGTCAGCCGCGAACCTTGCAGCCATGGACGGGTTTCATCGGCATAGACGCGCTCGATCATGCCCTCGATGTACGCCCCACGAATGACGCCAAGCGCCGTACCAAAGCCGCCGGTGGCCAGTGCGCCGGTGTTGCAGTGGGTCAGAATCGCCTGCGCGTTGCCCTGGTGCTTGCGGATCAGGTCCACGCCCAGTTGCGCCATGGTCAGGTTGGCTTCGCGATCACTCTCGTGAATGGCGATAGCTTCCGCCTCCAGCACCGCCAGCGGATCGGCGTGATGCTTCAGACGCTCAAGCCGGTCGCGCATGCGGCCCAGCGCCCAGAACAGGTTGACTGCGGTCGGACGAGAATCGGAGAGCAGCGCAAAATCCTCTTCCAGCGCCGCCTGCCAGTCACCGCCCTCGGCAAACCGCGCACGGGCCGCCAGCACAACACCATAGGCGGCACTGATGCCAATCGCCGGCGCGCCGCGCACCACCATCGAACGAATGGCCTCGGCCACGCCAGCAGCGCTGGTGTAGGCGATCCAGGTTTCCTCGAACGGCAAAATACGCTGATCCAGCAGGTAAAGGGCGCCATCACGCCAATCGATGGCCTTTACCTTCTCCGCAGCCAACAGTCGATCGCGCATCCCTCACCCCGCACACATGAACAAAAGCCGTCGATTATAGCGATCCCCCTGCGAAGACGCTCGGGTATACTTCGCCATCCTTTACAAAAGCTCTGGAACCGACTCTCGATGCCGAACACTGCCGCTGCGCTCGACTTGCTATTGCTGCCGACCTGGCTGGTACCCGTCGAACCCGCTGGCGTTGTCCTCAAAGAGCACGCCCTGGGCATCCGCGACGGACGCATCGTATTCATTGGCCCACGTTCAGCTGCGCTGAAGCTTAACGCAACCGAAGTCCGCGAACTGCCGGACATGTTGCTCTGCCCCGGCTTGATCAATGCCCACGGTCATGCGGCGATGACGCTGTTCCGTGGCTTGGCCGATGATCTGCCCCTGATGACCTGGCTGGAAGACCACATCTGGCCAGCCGAAGCCAAGTGGGTCGATGAAGCTTTCGTACGTGACGGCACTGACCTGGCGATCGCCGAGCAGATCAAAGGTGGCATCACCTGCTTCTCTGACATGTATTTCTTCCCGAAGGTTGCCAGCGAGCGCGTCCATAACAGCGGCATTCGCGCGCAAATCGCGATTCCGATCCTCGATTTCCCGATTCCAGGCGCCAGCACGGCGGATGAAGCCATTCGTCAGGGCGTCGAACTGTTCAACGATCTCAAGCACCACGAGCGTATCAAAGTCACCTTCGGCCCCCACGCACCCTACACCGTGGGCGACGAGAACCTGGAGAAAATCCGGGTGATCACCGAAGAGCTGGACGCCTCGATCCATATGCACGTACATGAAACGGCATATGAAGTGCAGCAGTCCGTCGAGCAGCGCGGCGAGCGCCCGTTGGCCCGCCTCGGGCGCCTGGGTTTGCTGGGGCCACGCTTTCAGGCCGTCCACATGACTCAGATCAGCGATGAAGACCTGGTGTTGCTGGTAGAAAGCAACACCAACGTGATTCATTGCCCGGAGTCGAACCTGAAGCTGGCCAGTGGTTTCTGCCCCGTGGAGCGCTTGTGGCAGGCGGGCGTCAATGTGGCGGTCGGAACCGATGGTTCGGCCAGCAACAATGACCTGGACCTGCTCGGCGAAACCCGCACCGCCGCCTTACTGGCCAAAGCCGTCGCCGGCTCGGCCACTGCGCTGGACGCTCATCGCGCCCTGCGCATGGCCACACTCAACGGCGCCCGCGCGCTGGGCATTGAATCCGAAGTGGGATCGCTGGAAGTCGGCAAAGCGGCAGACATCGTCGCGTTCGACCTCTCCGGCCTGGCGCAGCAACCGGTTTACGACCCGGTTTCGCAGCTTATATATGCCACCGGCCGTGATTGCGTGAAACACCTTTGGGTCGCCGGCAAGCAACTGCTCGACGACCGTCGCCTGACTCGCCTGGATGAAGAACAGCTCTGCGCCACCGCCAAGGCCTGGGGCCAGCGCATCAGCGGCCATACCGAATAGTAAGCACCCCGGACTCACCACCGGGGCAACAGGATTTTTCAAGTTTTAGAGGACTTAACCATGAGCAACGTCGACTACGCCGAAATCGCCAAATTCGAAGCCCTGGCCCATCGCTGGTGGGACCGCGAAAGCGAGTTCAAACCGCTGCACGACATCAACCCGCTGCGGGTCAACTGGATTGACGAGCGGGTCAACCTGGCCGGCAAGAAAGTCCTCGACGTCGGTTGCGGCGGCGGCATTCTCAGCGAGGCCATGGCCCAGCGCGGCGCTACCGTCATGGGCATCGACATGGGCGAAGCGCCGCTGGCGGTCGCGCAACTGCATCAGCTGGAATCCGGCGTGAGCGTCGAATACCGACAGATCACCGCCGAAGCGCTGGCTGAAGAAATGCCCGAGCAGTTCGACGTGGTCACCTGCCTGGAAATGCTCGAGCACGTGCCGGATCCCTCCTCAGTGATCCGCGCCTGCTTCCGCATGGTGAAACCCGGCGGCCAGGTGTTCTTCTCCACCATCAACCGCAACCCGAAGGCGTACCTGTTCGCCATCGTCGGCGCGGAATACATCATGAAGCTGCTGCCGCGCGGCACCCACGATTTCAAGAAATTCATCCGCCCGTCCGAGCTGGGTGCCTGGAGCCGCATGGCCGGCCTGACCGTCAAGGACATCATCGGCCTGACTTACAACCCGCTGACCAAGCACTACAAACTGGCCTCCGACGTGGACGTCAACTACATGATCCAGACCCTGCGCGAGGAGTAAGCCGATGCGTATCAGAGCAGTTCTTTTCGACATGGACGGCACTCTGCTCGACACCGCGCCGGACTTCATTGCGATTTGTCAGGCGATGCGCGCCGATCGCGGCTTGCCGCCGATGAACGACAAACACATTCGCGACGAGATCTCCGGCGGCGCCAAGGCGATGGTCGCCGTGACCTTCTCCATGGACCCGGAATCACCGGGTTTCGAGGAATTACGCCTGGAGTTTCTGGAGCGCTACCTCGCCGGTTGCGCGGTTCACAGCAAACTCTTCGACGGCATGGGCGAACTGCTGGCCGACATCGAGAAGGCCAACTTGATCTGGGGCGTGGTCACCAACAAACCACTGCGGTTCGCCGAGCCGATCATGCAGCAGCTTGGCCTGGCCCAGCGCTCGGCGCTGTTGATCTGCCCCGACCATGTGAAGAACAGCAAACCGGACCCCGAGCCGTTGATCCTGGCGTGCAAGATGCTCGACCTGGACCCGGCCAGCGTGTTGTTCGTGGGTGATGACTTGCGCGATATCGAATCCGGTCGCGATGCCGGCACCAAGACCGCCGCTGTGACCTATGGCTACATTCATCCGGACGATAACCCGCGGCATTGGGGCGCGGATGTGGTGGTCGATCATCCGCTGGAGTTGCGCAAGGTTTTGGATAGCGCCCTCTGTAGCTGCTGATCTGATGGTTCGTGGCGAGGGGATTTATCCCCGTTGGGGCGCGAAGCGCCCCCAAACCAGTCACTGCGGTGGGTCAGATACGCTGCATGCAATGATTTACGACTGCTTCGCAGCCGAACGGGGATAAATCCCCTCGCCACTAGTTCGATGCACGATTTTGTTGAGGTTTCTTATGTTTGATTATTCCGCCCGCCCAGAATTGCTCAAGGACCGGGTCATCCTGGTCACCGGCGCTGGCCGTGGCATCGGCGCTGCCGCCGCGAAAACCTTTGCCGCGCACGGCGCCACTGTGCTGTTGCTAGGCAAGACCGAAGCCAACCTGACTCAGGTCTACGACGAAATCGAAGCCGCCGGCCATCCACAACCGGCCGTGATCCCGTTCAACCTGGAAACCGCCCTGCCCCATCAATACGATGAGCTGGCAGCGATGATCGAAACCGAATTCGGCCATCTCGACGGTTTGCTGCACAACGCGTCGATCATTGGCCCGCGTACGCCGATCGAGCAGCTGTCCGGCGAAAACTTCATGCGTGTCATGCACGTCAACGTCAACGCCATGTTCATGCTCACCAGCACCCTGCTACCGCTGCTCAAGCTGTCCCAGGACGCTTCGGTGGTGTTCACCTCCAGCAGCGTCGGCCGCAAGGGGCGTGCGTATTGGGGCGCTTATGGTGTGTCCAAGTTCGCCACCGAAGGCTTGATGCAAACCCTGGCCGACGAAGTCGACACCGTGGCACCGGTGCGCTCCAACAGCATCAACCCGGGCGCCACCCGCACCAGCATGCGCGCCCAGGCTTATCCGGGTGAAAACCCGCTGAACAACCCGACGCCCGAGGAGATCATGCCGGTCTACCTCTACCTGATGGGTCCGGACAGCACCGGCATCAACGGCCAGGCGTTCAACGCTCAGTAACGCCCGCGCGTCGTTTTTGTGCCGCGACGGCTTCCCGTCGCGGCACTCAAAGTGCGTCGTAACTACCCCCATCACAAGTCAAACAACTGTCACCGAACGCCACGGCATTCGTCATCAACAGCTTCAATACTTTGATTTAGAACGCTTTTTATCCGATTGAACCGAATGGCACGACTTTCGCTCTAAATTTGCTCAGACACGCAGTGTGAAAGCAGACGGGCGGACGCCTGAGCCGACAGGTTACTTATCGTCGGTAAAGCGGACTAAACTTGCGCCAAATGTCCTACGGGACTGATGGACCAGTATGACGCGCAGCCCAAAGCCGCTCTCACCCAGCCTGTAAGACAGCCTTACTGCTTAGGGGCGCACGCCATAATGAAATCACCTTCCCAGACCAACGCAATTGACTTCGATAGCGCCAAATTGCAACGCCTGGGCTTTGGTCAGCAGCCTCCTCTTCTGGAGCGGCCCGTCAGCCTTGCGCAACTGCGCCAGCAATTGAACCAGCAGCTGCAAACCAGTCTTGAGCCGCAACGCATTCTCGGGCTCTTCTTCCGTGAGATTCAGCGACTTGTACCGCTTGACGCCTTGACGTACGAGCACAAGTCCAGCGACTTGCGCCTGGAATTCGGCCTGCGCGGCCATCATTCGATCAGCTACAGCCTCAGCCATGAGGGCGAGCACCTGGGCGAATTGGTATTCCGCCGCAATCAGCGCTTCAGTGAGCAGGAACAAGGCAACCTCGAGTCGCTGCTGTCCGCATTGCTGTATCCGATGCGCAATGCCTTGCTCTACCGCGCTGCCACCCAAAGCGCCTTGCGCGATCCGCTCACGGATACCGGCAACCGCATTGCCATGGATCAGACCCTGCAACGGGAAATCGAGATGTCGCGTCGGCATCTGCAACCCTTGTCGCTGCTGATGCTGGACATCGATCACTTCAAACGCATCAACGACAACCACGGACACAGCGCCGGCGATGACGTGCTCAAGGCCGTTGCAGCCTCGATCAAAAACCAGTTGCGCAACGTGGACATGGTCTTCCGCTTTGGTGGTGAAGAGTTCCTGATCCTGCTTTCCAACACGAGTCGTGAGGCGGCAGCCATGGTTGGCGAACGGCTACGATTTGCAGTGCAGGCAGAGGAATATTCGGCCGACGGCCATGCAATCGAGCTGACGGTCAGCCTTGGCTGCTCGACGCTATTGCCCGGCGAGTCTGCCGAGAGCCTGTTGCGACGGGCCGACAGTGCGTTGTATGTGGCCAAGCGCGAGGGACGTAACCGGTTGGCGATGGCGGGTTGAATGCCCAGAGCGGGCACGCTTGGTTAGCGGCCCGCAACGACTGGAATTAGCGCACAGCGCCGCGCAATTCCCCCACCAACCCTTGCAAGCGGGCTGGTTCTGCCACTTCAACCGACACCGCAGGCCCTGCCACCAGCGTCACCCGTGACCACAACCGGCGAAACACGCCCTTTTGCGGATCGCGGCTGAAGAAACTCCCCCACAAACCCTGCAATGCCAACGGAATCACCGGCACCGGCGTCTCTTCGAGAATCCGCTTCAGCCCACCCTTGAACTCGTTGATCTCGCCATCGGCGGTCAATTTGCCCTCAGGGAAAATGCACACCAACTCGCCGTCCTTCAGATACTGAGCAATGTGCGTGAAGGCTTTTTCGTAGATCTGAATGTCTTCCTGACGCCCCGCGATCGGAATGGTCCCGGCCGTGCGAAAGATAAAGTTCAGCACTGGCAAGTTGTAGATCTTGTAATACATCACAAAGCGAATCGGCCGACGCACCGCGCCACCTATCAGCAAGGCATCGACGAAAGACACGTGATTGCACACCAGCAACGCCGCGCCTTCATCGGGAATCAGCTGCAGATTGCGATGCTCCACGCGGTACATGGAATGGCTGAGCAGCCAAATCATGAAACGCATGCTGAACTCGGGGACGATGCTGAAGATGTAGGCGTTGACGCCGATGTTCAGCAGCGACACCACCAGGAACAGCTGCGGGATCGACAGTTTGACCATGCTCAGCAAGACGATCGAGACAATTGCCGAGACCACCATAAACAGCGCGTTGAGAATATTGTTAGCGGCAATCACCCGCGCCCGCTCGTTCTCGGGGGTACGAGACTGAATCAGCGCGTACAGCGGCACGATGTAGAAACCGCCGAACACTCCAAGCCCGAGAATGTCGATCAACACCAGCCAGGCGTGGCCAAAACCCAAGACTTCGATCCAGCCATGGCCTATATCGCTGTCCGGAATTCCACCGGAATGCCACCACAGCAGCAAACCAAACACCGTAAGACCAAACGAGCCGAACGGCACCAGACCGATTTCGACTTTGCGCCCAGACAGTTTCTCGCAGAGCATCGAACCCAACGCGATACCGACCGAGAACACCGTAAGAATCAGCGTCACTACGGTTTCGTCGCCGTGCATCCACTCCTTGGCATAGGCCGGGATCTGCGTCAGATAAATCGCCCCGACAAACCAGAACCACGAGTTGCCCACAATCGAGCGTGACACCGCTGGCGTCTGCCCCAAGCCCAGCTTCAACGTGGCCCAGGACTGGCTGAAAATGTTCCAGTTCAGACGCATTTCCGGGGAGGCGGCCGCAGCCCGTGGAATGCTGCGACTGGCCAGATAGCCGAGCACCGCAACACCGATGATCGCCGTGGAGACGATCGGCGCGTAATGACTGGAGGACATCATGATCCCGGCACCGATGGTCCCGGCGAGGATCGCCAGGAAGGTGCCCATTTCCACGAGGCCGTTGCCACCCACCAACTCTTCGTCACGCAAGGCCTGGGGCAGGATCGAGTATTTCACCGGCCCGAACAGCGCCGAGTGAGTGCCCATGGCAAACAGCGCCACCAGCATCAGCGACAGGTGATCGAACATGAATCCGACCGCGCCTACCGCCATGATGGCGATTTCCCCGAGCTTGATCAGACGAATCAACGCGTCCTTGGCGAACTTCTCCCCGAACTGCCCGGCCAGTGCCGAGAACAGGAAGAACGGCAAGATGAACAGCAGCGCACACAGGTTGACCCAAATCGAGCGGTCACCGTCGATAGTCAACTTGTAGAGAATGGCGAGGATCAGCGACTGCTTAAAGATGTTGTCGTTGAACGCCCCGAGCGACTGCGTGACGAAGAACGGCAGGAAGCGCCGGGTGCGAAGCAAGGTGAACTGTGAGGGGTGACTCATCTTCCATGTGTCCCTGATGTTGGGTAGAGAGTGGCGTGGATGCAGTTATTGGAATATCGAACGGCGATCCAGGCCACACATTACCTAAAACTTGCAGGTTATTTCTTTAATCCTGCAATGCACGGCGAGACAAACAACTCGCCCCGCCAGGCGCCCTGCACCGTCCGTTTGGCGACGATCAGCCACATCACCGCCAGCAACACCACCAGCACGCAGCCGAAGGCGCTGAAAAACGTCAGGCTCAAGGTGCTGGCCAGTTTCAACGTCGCCAGGGAATAGACGCCCAATGGGAAGGTGAAACCCCACCAGCCGAGATTGAACGGAATACCGACGCGCAGGTAACGCAGGGTGATGAGCACCGCGATCAGCATCCACCACAGACCAAAGCCCCATAGGGTGATCCCGGCCACCAACCCCAACCCTGCGGCGATTTCACCGATGCCCGGCAGACCGTTGGCAGCAAATATGGCCGGCGCGTCCGCGCCCAGCAGCAACATGCCCAGCGCCCCGGTGCCGATCGGGCCGAGCGCCAGCCAACTAGAAGCGGCCATGTTTTCGTGGGGCAATTTATGCAGCGCCATGCGCAGCAACAGAATGGTCAGAATGCTGAACGCCACCGGTAAGGAAAATGCCCAAAGCACGTAGCTTGTCACCAGCACCACCAGTTGCGAATGGGCATCCGCCAGGTGCGGCGCCAGCAGACCACCGCTGGCGGCCGCCACTTCTGCTGCCACCACCGGCAATAGCCAGACGGCGGTCATCTGGTCGATGCTGTGTTCCTGACGGGTAAACATCAGGTAGGGAATGAGCACGCCGCACGCCACAGACATCGCCACATCCAGCCACCACAGCACCTCGGCGACAGGAATCACGGCCTCGCCCCAACGCGGCAGACCGAACAGCAAGAAACCATTAATGATGGTCGCCAGGCCCATGGGGATGGTGCCAAAAAACATCGAAACCGTGGAGTGACCGAAAATCCGCCGCGCCTCATCGAAAAACAGCGCCCAACGCGTCGCGTATACCGCAGTGAACAAAACGAACAACACGATGTTGAACAGCCAAAGGGCTTCGGCAATCGCATGCAAACCGGCATTTGCGCCAGGCAGCTGCGCCAGCGCCAACGCCAGCACACCGGTGCCCATGGTGGCGGCGAACCAGTTCGGTGTGAACTGGCGGATGACTTCACGCGGATGCTGCAAATGACTGAAAGGTTTGAAACCGGCTGGGGCAGTGTTGGGGCATGTCATGGTGAACTCCTGTCCTCTGTTGAGGTGGAGTTCATGGTAGATCCGAATCGAATATCGATATAACGGGTAATATCTCTAACTGTTATCTGTTTTGCAGATATGCCATCAGGTGCAGACTTTCATGGACTGCTGACGCATCAACGCGAGCAGAGCGCCGACCGAGAGAGTAATCAGCACGGCGCCGTAACCATCGGTGGTGGCCACCAGCCCAAAGGTCCGGGTCAAGTTCCCGGCCAGCAACGACGGCAAGCAGAAGGCCAGATAACTGAGCACGTAGTAAGCCGACATCAACCCGGCCCGTTCATGGGGCAAGGCCAGCGGCACGACACTGCGCAATGCACCGAGGAAACCGGCGCCGAAACCGCACCCGGCCACCAGTGTCCCGACGAAAAACAGCGTAAGGCTGGCGCTGTGCACCGCCATCAGAATCAGTGCGACGCCGACAGGCAGCAGACTGCCGCCCAATCGCAAAACCTTGTCGGCCGGCCGATTACGCAGGGTGTAGATCATCAACGCACCGGTTACCGTCAACACGGCGACCGTCGCACCGCCAATCAGATTTGAGGTCGATCCGGTGGCCGTGCGCACCAGAGACGGTGCCAAAGAGGCGTAAAAACCACCGAGCGCCCACACCGCAATGTTAATCGGCAGCACCAGCCCCAACGCACGCCGCGCCTGGATCGGCACATGCAGTGTCGGACGCAGCGAGGCCCAGGCTCCCGGTTGGGGGCTGACGCTTTCCGGCAAACGCCAGATGTACAGCGCTTGCATCACAAACAGCGCGAACAGCACCCAATAGGTCAACTGCAATGGCAGTGGTGCAAACTCAGCCAACAAGCCGCAGCCCATCGCGCCCGCCGCCATGCCCAGCAACGGCGCCACACTGTTGACCAGCGGCCCTTGCTGGCGATCGGTGTCCAGCAGCGCCGCACTCAATACGGCCGTGGCCATACCCGTCGCAAAACCCTGAAGCACTCGTGCGCTGATCAACCAGGCGACACTGTCTGCGTTGATAAACAACAGCATCGCCAGCATGTTCATCATCACAGCGGTGAAGATCACCGGTTTGCGCCCCAGGTGATCCGAGAGCGAACCGACCGTGAGCAATGCCGCCAGCAAGCTGATCGCGTATACGCCGAAAATCAGGGTCAGGGTCGCTGCCGAGAATTGCAGGTGCTCCTGGTACAGGTGATACAACGGCGTCGGCGCCGTGGACGCCGCAAGAAAACTGAGTAAGGTGATCGCCAGGAACCACAGGCTTGAACGATTAGACGTTGAACTGGACATGGGCACACTCCGCAAAAGCTAACTTTTTGCTTTTGCGGAGTGTGCTACCGGCTAGCGCTTAAAGCAAATTCTTTGTGTTAAGGTCCGATGCATGGCTATTAAAGAAGGTTTACGCCCTGGCGGAAGAAGTGCCCGGGTGCAAGAGTCGGTTCACTCGGCAGTCCGCGATCTTCTCGAAGAGCAGGACCGCGCCACCGTAACCGTCCCACAAATCGCCGCGCGCGCCGGCGTCACGCCGTCGACGATCTACCGGCGCTGGGGCGATTTGTCAGTGTTGTTGGCGGACGTCGCCCTCGCCCGCATGCGCCCCGAGAGCGAGCCGGCCAATACCGGCAGCCTGCATGGTGACGTGCGCGCCTGGGCCGAGCAGTATCTGGACGAGATGAGTTCCGAGCCCGGCCGCAACATCTTGCGCGACGTGCAATGCAGCACCACGCCAGCCCTTTGCGCGACGATCATTGGCGGGCAGTTGCAGACGATTCTGGATCGTTACCCTGATCAGCCGAAGCCGAACGTTGATCGGCTGATCAACATGGTGGCGGCGCCGACGGTGTTTCGTATCCTGTTTTCAGCGGCGCCGCTGGAGGTTGAGGAATTGCATCGGTTGATCGAGATTGCGCTGAGTCAGTGATACCGCCATCGCGAGCAAGCTCGCTCCCACACTGGATGTATGTTGCTCACAAATAATGTGTTCACTGAAGATCAAATGTGGGAGCGAGCTTGCTCGCGATGAGGCCTGCACAAACACCCAAGATCCAACTGGCACGCACCCTGCGACACCCCGCCGCGCCGCGACCTTGGTCGACACTGACTAACCCCTGCCATCGTGCGAGACTGTCTGTCCGGGCGGGAGTCCCGGGTGTCTTTTGTCAGGAGTTCCCATGTCGCTGTCCAGCGGGCTGATCGCCGCCGTCGCCCTGGCCTATATGGCCATCATGTTCGCCATCGCCTTCTACGGCGACCGTCGCAGCACGCCGTTGCCGCCGCGAGTGCGCGCCTGGGTGTACAGCCTGTCGCTGGCCGTCTATTGCACCAGTTGGACCTTCTTTGGCGCCGTGGGCCAGGCCGCCGAACAGCTCTGGTCTTTCCTGCCGATCTACCTCGGGCCGATCCTGCTGCTGGTGTGCGCGCCGTGGGTCCTGCAAAAAATGGTGATGATCAGCAAGCAGGAGAACATCACCTCCATCGCCGACTTCATCGCCGCGCGTTATGGCAAATCCCAGTCGCTGGCGGTGGTAGTGGCGCTGATCTGCCTGGTCGGCGTGTTGCCCTACATCGCACTGCAACTCAAGGGCATCGTGCTCGGGGTGAACTTGCTGATCGGCGCCGGTGCCGACGCCATGGGCACTCGCGCCCAGGACACGGCGCTGATCGTGTCGCTGGTGCTGGCGCTGTTCACCATCGTCTTCGGTACCCGCAACCTCGACGCCACGGAACACCACCGCGGCATGGTGCTGGCGATTGCGTTCGAATCGCTGGTCAAGCTGTTTGCTTTTCTCGCGGTCGGCGCGTTCGTGACCTACGGCCTGTACGACGGTTTCGAAGACCTGTTCGACCAGGCCATGCTCGCCCCGCGTCTGGAAGAATACTGGAAGGAAACCATCAACTGGCCGTCGATGGTGGTGCAGACCGGCGTGGCGATGATGGCAATCATCTGCCTGCCCCGGCAGTTCCACGTGACCGTGGTGGAGAACATCGATCCTCAGGATCTGCGCCTGGCCAAATGGGTGTTTCCAGCCTATCTGGCGCTGGCGGCGCTGTTCGTCGTTCCTATCGCCCTCGCCGGTCAGATGCTGCTGCCGAGTTCGGTGCTGCCGGACTCGTTTGTGATCAGCCTGCCGCTGGCCCAATCCCATCCTGCCCTGGCGATGCTGGCGTTTATCGGTGGCGCCTCGGCGGCGACCGGCATGGTGATTGTCGCCAGCGTGGCGCTGTCGACCATGGTCTCCAACGACATGCTGTTGCCATGGTTGCTGCGGCGCAACAACGCCGAGCGGCCGTTCGAAGTGTTCCGCCAGTGGATGCTTTCGGTGCGCCGAGTGAGCATTGTGGTGATTCTACTGCTGGCCTATGTCAGTTATCGCCTGCTCGGCTCGACGGCGAGCCTGGCGACCATCGGCCAGATCGCCTTCGCCGCCGTGACCCAACTGGCCCCGGCCATGCTCGGCGCGCTGTACTGGAAACAAGCCAACCGCCGGGGAGTATTCGCCGGCCTCGCCGCCGGGACATTCCTCTGGTTCTACACCCTGATTTTGCCGATAGCGGCCCACAGCCTCGGGTTGTCCTTGAGCAGTTTCCCGGGGCTGGCTTGGTTGCACAGCAACCCGCTGAAACTGCCGCTCACCCCGTTGACACAAGGCGTGGTGTTGTCGCTTGCAGCCAACTTCACGCTGTTCGCCTGGGTGTCGGTGCTGTCGCGTACGAGGGTTTCGGAACATTGGCAGGCGGGTCGCTTCATCGGTCAGGAAATCAGCGCTCGCCCCAGCGCCCGTTCGATGCTGTCGGTGCAGATCGACGATTTGTTGCAGCTGGCCGCACGCTTCGTCGGCGAAGAACGCGCCCGTCAGAGTTTTATCCGCTTCGCCTACCGTCAGGGCAAAGGCTTCAACCCGAACCAGAACGCCGATGGTGAATGGATCGCCCATACCGAACGGTTGCTGGCCGGTGTGCTGGGTGCTTCTTCGACCCGGGCGGTGGTAAAAGCCGCCATCGAAGGTAGGGAAATGCAACTCGAGGACGTCGTCCGAATCGCCGACGAAGCCTCGGAAGTGCTGCAATTCAACCGCGCGCTGCTGCAAGGCGCGATCGAGAACATCACCCAAGGCATCAGTGTGGTCGACCAGTCACTGAAACTGGTGGCCTGGAACCGTCGCTATCTGGAGCTGTTCAACTACCCGGATGGACTGATCAGGCTTGGCCGCCCGATTGCCGACATCATTCGCTACAACGCCGAGCGCGGCCTGTGCGGTCCCGGCGAAGCCGAAGTGCACGTCGCCCGTCGCTTGCACTGGATGCGTCAGGGCCGCGCTCATACTTCTGAAAGACTTTTCCCAAATGGCCGTGTGATCGAGCTGATCGGCAACCCGATGCCGGGCGGCGGTTTTGTCATGAGTTTCACCGACATCACCGCGTTCCGCGAGGCTGAGCAAGCGTTGACCGAAGCCAACGAGGGCCTGGAGCGACGGGTCACCGAGCGGACCCACGAACTGTCGCAACTCAACGTCGCCCTGACCGAAGCCAAGGGCACCGCAGAGTCGGCCAACCAGTCGAAAACCCGTTTCCTGGCGGCGGTCAGCCACGACTTGATGCAACCGTTGAACGCGGCGCGACTATTCTCGGCCGCCCTTTCCCACCAAGACGACGGTCTCTCCGGTGAGGCGCAGAAACTGGTCCATCACCTGGACACTTCACTGCGCTCGGCCGAGGATTTGATCAGCGACCTGCTGGACATTTCCCGCCTGGAAAACGGCAAGATCAACTCTGATCCAAAACCGTTCGTGCTCAATGAGATGTTCGACGTCCTCGGTGCCGAGTTCAAGGCGCTGGCCCGCGACCAGGGTCTGAAATTCCGCGTCAGGGGCAGTACGTTGCGCGTCGACAGCGACATCAAACTGTTGCGACGAATCCTGCAGAACTTCCTGACCAATGCCTTCCGCTACGCCAAAGGCCCGGTGCTGCTAGGGGTTCGCCGACGCAAGGGAGAGCTGTGCCTGGAAGTCTGGGACCGTGGTCCGGGCATTCCGCTGGATAAACAGCAGGTCATTTTCGAAGAATTCAAACGCCTCGACAGCCACCAGACGCGCGCTGAAAAAGGCCTGGGGTTGGGCCTGGCGATCGCCGACGGGTTGTGTCGCGTGCTGGGTCATACCTTGCGCGTACGCTCCTGGCCGGGGCGCGGCAGCGTGTTCAGCGTCAGTGTGCCGCTGGCTCGAGCTCAAGCCGCCCTGCCGACCAAGAGCGCCGAACTCAACGGAAAATTGTTGAGCGGCACGCAGGTACTGTGCATCGACAACGAAGACAGCATCCTGATCGGCATGAACAGTTTGCTCACGCGTTGGGGTTGTCAGGTCTGGACCGCGCGCAACCGCGATGAATGCGCGGCGCTGCTCAGCGACGGGATGCGACCTCAATTGGCCTTGGTGGATTACCACCTGGACGATGGCGAGACAGGGACCGAGCTGATGGCATGGCTGCGAACCCGATTGGGTGAGCCAGTGCCAGGGGTTGTGATCAGCGCCGATGGTCGACCGGAGACGGTGGCCCAGGTGCATGCGGCGGGGCTGGATTACCTGGCTAAACCGGTGAAACCGGCGGCGTTGCGGGCGTTACTGAGCCGGCATTTGCCGTTGTAACGCCAAAGTCAAAAGATCGCAGCCTTCGGCAGCTCCTACACGGTTTGCGTATCCCCGTAGGAGCTGCCGAACGCTGCGATCTTTTGATCTTTGTAACTGTTATTCGGGCAACTCGGCCAACCCATCCACATCCGTCATCGCCCGTTCCAGCAAGTCTGCCGGCAGGCTCTTGCTCGCCCGCGCGCCAAGCAACTTGAGCTGCTCGGCGCGGCTGACCAGATTGCCGCGGCCTTCCGTCAGCTTGTTGCGCGCCGAGCTGTAGGCTTTATCCAGTTGCTGTAATCGATTGCCGACTTCATCCAGATCCTGGATGAACAACACGAACTTGTCGTACAGCCACCCCGCCCGCTCGGCGATTTCCCGGGCGTTCTGGCTCTGGCGCTCCTGCTTCCACAGGCTGTCGATGACGCGCAGGGTCGCCAGCAACGTGGTCGGGCTGACGATCACGATGTTGCGATCGAAGGCCTCTTGGAACAACGTCGGCTCAGCCTGCAATGCGGCGGAAAACGCCGCTTCGATCGGTACGAAAAGCAGGACGAAATCCAGGCTGTGCAAACCGTCGAGACGCTTGTAATCCTTGCCGGCCAGCCCTTTGACGTGAGTGCGCAGGGACAGCACGTGCTGCTTGATGGCGATCTGGCCGATGGCATCGTCTTCGGCCGCGACGTATTGCTGATAGGCCGTGAGGCTGACCTTGGAGTCGACCACCACCTGCTTGTCGCCCGGCAGATAAATGATCACGTCCGGCTGGAAACGCTCACCGTCCGGCCCCTTGAGGTTGACCTGGGTCTGATACTCGCGCCCCTTCTCAAGACCCGCGTGTTCAAGCACCCGTTCAAGAATCAGCTCGCCCCAGTTACCTTGGGTTTTCTGCCCTTTCAAGGCGCGGGTCAGGTTGGTGGCTTCGTCGCTCAGGCGCAGGTTCAGCTGTTGCAGCCGCTCCAGTTCCTTGGCCAGGGAAAAACGTTCGCGGGCTTCAGCCTGATAGCTTTCTTCGACGCGTTTTTCGAAGGACTGGATGCGTTCTTTCAATGGATCGAGCAACTGACCGAGGCGTTGTTGACTGGTTTCGGCAAAGCGCTGTTCGCGCTCGTCGAAGATTTTGCCGGCCAGCTCGGCGAACTGCGCTCGCAGCTCGTCTCGCGAGCCCTGCAGGTCGTTAAGGCGCTGCTGATGGCTTTCCTGCTGCTCACGTAGCTCGGCGTTGAGCGAAGCGGCCTGGGCGTCCAGGCGACGCAACTCAGCCTCTTTGCCGGCGCGTTCCAGGTTCCAGGCGTGGGCGGCGTCGCGTGCGTCGTCACGTTCGATCTGCAGCAGTTCGACTTCACGGCGCACAGCGGCCAGGTCTGCTTGTTTGGCGGCGTTGGCCTGGCCCAGATCACCGACTTCATCGCGACAGGCTTCGAGTTGCGCGTTCAATCCATCCTGAGCCAGATGGGCCATGGCCAGACGCTCTTCCAGCAGCGCAACCTCTGACTGCGTGGCGCTCGCTCGGCGCTGAAGTTGCCAGGCCAGTACCAATAACGGCAGCGCAGCGCCCGCCAGACCGAGCAATGCGCTGGTCAAGTCCATAGCCATAGCCACTCCTGCCAATGAAATAAAGCTTGAAGGTTAACCAAGGCGTCAGGTCTTGGACAGCTCAGTCTTCGATCAGTCCCAGTTCCTGCTGGGCGCGCCGATCCCCTGCCCGCGCGGCCGAACGCAAAAGGTCCTGGCCGATACGGCGATCCCGGGCATTCCCGCATTCACGGCACATCAGTTGACCGAGTCGGCTTTGCGCGGCCACGACCCCTTCACGGGCTGGCTGCTTGAGCAAACGTCCGGCGAAGTGTTTGACGTTGGGGTTTTCGCCCAGACGCGGGCTGTCCAGCAGCCACTCGGCCACACGCATCGAAAAGCGCTTGGGCGGGGTAACGCTGGGAGGTGTGGAGGTTGCAGAGACTGATACTGAGCGAAACTTCATAAAGCACTGTGGGGCAGATCGGAAGGCGCGCCACTCTACTCTTTTTTTCTTACAGGTAAAGCCTAAAAAAACCCGGCACGCCCGTCCTAGAGCAAGCGCTCGGGACAATCCACAGAAGCTGTGGATAACTCAGTGGACAACCGCCCTTGAACTCTCGCAAAGCCCTATGGAATGGGGCTCGCAGTCAAACTGACGATTTTTTCACCAGTAAAAAAAAGCGATGTTTTTCATTGACTTAAATTTTGGTTACAGGCACCCACTGCGTTTGAAGGGAAGATGACAGCGGCGTGACACCCTCCGTCACTTATGTGCACAAGTACCTTCGAGGCAGTTATATCGATGCGCTTTTTCGGCGCATTTTTTGCCTGCACCTGGGGATAAACCTTGGCAAACCCATGATCCAGGCCGGTCCTGGCCCGATGAGCCGTGACTACCAATGGTCGGAATTTGTGCTATTACAGGGCAAGTCCGCGGGTCATGGCGTTTTCCGAGCGCCAAACCGGACGTTGAATGACGGCGACCAGAGAACTTTTTTGCTAACACACTTCCCTTCAGCAATTCAATCCGTTAGTATCCGCGGCGTTAGTACCAAGCTGAAAGTCAATTCTGGTCGAACAAATCCCCCCGGTCAGCCTTCCCAAAGGAAGCCTCCACCGACAAAGCGGGATCGACCACCTCGATGGTTTCCAGGTAAACCTTGCGTCAACACAGCCTTTGAATCGAAAGCAAAGGGTGTTGCGAAGCTCACTTACTCTGACCGAACCAACCTGCAAATTGATCAGGATCTTCACCCCGGGCCCAGAACCTTTGCCCTTGATGTGTTGCCTGCCCTCCTAAGTACCTACCTGCCAGCCCAAGCGCGCCAATTTATCAGCGCTTCAAACTGGCTGCTTTGTTCCAGTCGGGTTCTTCGTTCGACCAATGGTGGTCGTCGTCACTGGAACGTTTTAACTTTGCACGGTTCTTATCCGTGTCGCTTGTAGGAACACCCAATGACTATGTCTACTCAAATCCACACCCAGGATGCCATTCGCACCCTAACCAATGCTTTTGCACCAATGAACTGCCTGATCATGGCTGCTCGCAAAGGCTGCTTCAGCTTCACTCTGGTCAACGAACACGGCATCGCTCGTCACAGCGAACGCCTCTACCCCGATCAATACTCCAGCGCCGAGCCGCTGCAGGCCGTGATCGAGCGTACCCGTCAGGCACTGGTTGCCTGATACGCCAGAAAGACTGAAAACCTCTAAAGCCTCGCTCAAAAAGCGGGGCTTTTTATTGCCCGATATTTCTCTTTTCACTGCCACCGCCTAAGCACTAAGCGATATAACGGTTATAACTCGCAGCCGGAAATATTTTAAAAACAGGCCTTTACGGCGCGAATATGACACTACACTTCAACTCAAGCGGATTCATCCGCTTCCGGCGAGCCCTGAGTCGATTCACCCGCTGCCAACGCTACCTTCAGGTATCGCCGACCATCCAAGTTTCGAGGGCTATATGGGTATCGCTGCCAGCGAACTGTGCCGTTATGTGATCCGCCCGACATTGATTTACCTCGGGCGCCATAGCGCAACTGCCGAATCCCTGCTGCTGGGCATTGCCGCCAGCCAGTCAGCCCTTGGAACGGCCCTGCATGACCGCCGTGGACACGGCCTGTACCGAATCGCCGAACCCCGCCATCAAGCACTTTGGGACCACTACCTGGCACTTGACCCGGAACGCGCAAGCCTGGTTCGTGGTCTGGCCAGCCAACATGCGTTCCTGAGTGGTCCGCACCTCGAATTGACCGTCAACCTGCGTTACGCCACAGCCATCGCCTGGCTGCTGGTAGAAGAACAGAACACCCCCCTCCCCGAAGCAGACGACCTACTGGGCATGGCTCGCATCTGGCGCCAGACCTTCCAGCCTCAAGGACGCCTGAGAGACTTCACCTGCGCCTGGCAAACCTGTGTTTCACCGCTGAATCAGGTCGCCTGCTGATCTGCTGTTTCCACAAGATCGCGCAACTGCTGCGATTTTGGTCGGATTGTCCTACAAAACCGCTCTAAATCAAGCCTCACAGCCTATAGCGCTGGGACGAAAATGTTGGTAATTTTCGCCCCGGTGATCACCAGGAGTTCTAATAATGAAAAAAGTAATGCTCAAAACCACCCTTAGCCTCGCCGTTACCTTGGCATCCACCCAAATCTTCGCAAGTGGCTTCGCCCTTAACGAACAAAGCATCAGCGGGATGGGGACAGGTTTTGCCGGGCGATCTTCTTCTGCCGACGACGCATCCACCGTTTTTGGCAACCCTGCCGGCATGTCTCGCCTCAAGCGCGAACAAGTGACCGGTGGTGTTGCATTTATCGACGCGCACGCTGATATCAGTGATGCCAGCTCCCGCCCGAATAGTGGTACCAACAAAGGTGACATGGTCCCTTTCATGGGCGTGCCCATGGGCTACTACGTAAAGCCAATCGATGACCAGTGGGCAGTCGGTTTCGGCGTCTACGCTCCATTCGGCCTGGTGACCGACTACGAGAACGGCTTCGCCGGCAAATACTTCGGCAGCAAGAGCGAAGTCAAAATCGTGACTCTCCAGCCAACCGTCAGCTACGCCTTCAACGACAAGGTGTCGATCGGTTTCGGTCCGACCATCAACCGCATCGACGGTACCCTGGAATCGAACCTGTCGCTGACCCCACGTGCACCGGACGGTGAAGTCAAGATCAAGGGTGACGACACGGCGCTGGGCTACAACATCGGTATCCTGGTTCAAGCCACCGACAGCACTCGCGTCGGCCTGACCTATCACTCGAAAGTGAAGTACAAGCTCGAGGGTGACACCAAGGTCAACTACGGCTTCCTCACGAACCTGCGTCAGAACCCGAACCAGAAGTACGACGCCTCGCTGGATATCACCACGCCTGAGTCGGTCGACTTCTCGGTCACTCATCAGCTGGACGACCAGTGGACCCTCTACGCAGGCAGCACCTGGACTCGCTGGAGCCGCCTGAAGGAAATCAGCGTCGAAAACAGCGGTGTTCCTGCTGCCCTGGCCCCCCAGTTCGGCACCATCACTGAAGAGCAGAACTGGCACGACACCTGGGCTCACGCCATCGGTGCTTCCTATCAGTTGAACAAGCAGTGGGTGCTGCGTACCGGCCTGTCGGTTGACCAGTCGCCGACCAACAACGAAAACCGCTCTCCACGCATCCCGACTGGCGATCGCAAGATTTTCAGCCTGGGCGCCGGCTGGAGCCCGACCGACGACCTGACCATCGACGTAGCGTATTCGTACCTGCGCGAAGAGTCGGTCAAGGTCAACAACAGCAACGGTGCACCTCGCAACCAGAGCTACAACGCCAAGTATGAAAACTGGGCGAACGGTTTCGGTGTTGGCGCGACCTACCGCTTCTGACGGTTCCTCACTCGCCGCCTGAACTGAAAAAGCCCCGCTCTCTTGTACAGAAGCGGGGCTTTTTAATGGGCGTCGATCAGGGTTGCGAGGCCAGTGCCTTCTCCACCGCCTCGATGAACTCAGGATCGTCAGGCTTGGTCAGGCTGGAAAAACTGGCAATCACCTTGCCCTTGCGATCGACCACGTACTTGTAGAAGTTCCACTTCGGCGCGGTGCTCTGCTTGGCGATGATCTTGAACAAGTGAGTCGCGTCATTACCGCGGACTTTCTGCGGTTCAGTCATGGTGAACGTCACGCCGTAGTTCACGTAGCAGACCTTGGCAGTCTCTTCGCCATCCTTGGACTCTTGCTTGAAGTCGTTGGACGGAACGCCGATTACTTCCAGCCCCTGATCCTTGTAACGCTGATTCAGCGCCTCAAGGCTTTTGAACTGCGGGGCGAAACCACAGAAGCTCGCGGTATTGACCACCACCAGCGGTTTGCCGGCGAAGCGCTGGCACAGGTCGATGGATTCCTTGGCGCGCAACTTGGGCAACGAGCCTTGCAAAAGCTCCGGGCATTCGGCGGCTTGAGCCAATCCACTAAACGCCACCAGTAACGCGGGAACTGCGAGCCAACGCATCAGCATGTCGGTGCATCCTTGAGAAATCGTCAAAAACGAAGTTACTCGCCCTCCTATCCTGCTAGCAAGCACCCATGCCCAGTTGCATCAACGCCAGCCCGCCCTGATGCCAGCCCCACCACGACAGGGCCAGCAGCAAGGCGCAGACAGCGACGACAGCGATCCGCGGCCAGAGACTGTTCATATCGCACTCATCTGTGTTTGCAGGCGCGCCACCGGCTGCTCACGCACCGGCCAGTTCAGGGCTGCAGCCAACAGGCTCAAGAGAATCGCTACCTGCCAGATCAAGTCATAGCTCCCGGTTCGGTCATACACCACCCCGCCCAACCAGCCGCCGAGGAACGATCCGAGCTGGTGAAACAGGAAAACAATCCCACCGAGCATGGACAGATTTCGCACGCCGAACAAGGTCGCGACGGTGCCGTTGGTCAAGGGCACGGTCGACAGCCACAGGAAGCCCATCGCCATGCCAAACAGGTAAGCGGTGGTCGTCGTGACGGGCGCCCACAGGAACAACCCGATCACCACTGCCCGCAGCAGATACAGGCCGGTGAGCAAACGTGGCTTGGACATCCGTCCGCCAAGCCAGCCCGCCGTGTAGGTACCGAAAATATTGAACAGCCCGATCAGCGCCAGCACCGTCGTGCCGACGCTCGCCGGAAGGTGCTGATCCACCAGATAAGCCGGCAAGTGCACGCCGATGAATACCACCTGGAAGCCGCAAACAAAAAAGCCGAACGCCAGCAGCCAGAATCCCGAATGGGAACAGGCCTCGCGCAGGGCTTCGGACAGTGTTTGTTCATGACCGAACACCGGCAGCGGTTTGTCCTTGAGCATGCTCACCAGCGGCACGATCAGGGCCACCAACAGGCCCAACACCAGCAATGCCGCGGACCAGCCGAGCCAGCCGATCAACCCCAGCGTACCGGGCAACATGGCGAACTGGCCGAAAGAGCCGGCAGCGCTGGCAATGCCCATGCCCATGCTGCGTTTCTCCGGCGGCACTGCGCGGCCGACCACGCCGAGGATCACCGAAAACGAAGTGCCCGACAGGCCAATACCGATCAACAAGCCGGCACTCAGGGACAAGGTCACGGCCGAATCCGACAGGCCCATGAACACCAGACCCACCGCATACAGGACACCGCCGACCAGCACTACTTTCGCGGCGCCAAAGCGGTCGGCCAGCGCGCCGGTGAAGGGTTGCGCCAGGCCCCAAATCAGGTTCTGCAAGGCAATGGCGAAGGCAAACGTCTCACGCCCCCAGCCGAATTCGGCACTCATTGGTGCCAGAAACAGCCCGAAGCCGTGCCGTACGCCCAAGGACAACGCGAGAATCAGCGCACTCCCCACCAACACCCAACCACACGTACGCCACATCGATGTCATTCTTATTCTCCGGTAGCGGGTATATACCCGCTTAAGATCGGAAAAACCGGCATCACGCCAGTTCGTCCAGCAGTCGCAGCAAGGTTTCGCGTTTCTCGGCACCCAGACGGTCAATCAACCGCTGTTGCGCCGCTTCCCAGGCTGGTAACGCCGCTTTCAGGCGTTCAACACCGGCCTCGGTGAGCATGACGATGCGGTTACGCATGTCTTCGCCCTCGACCAGCATCAACAGGCCTTCGCCTTCCAGCACCCGCAGATTGCGCCCCAAGGTGCTGCGATCCAGCCCCATGGCCTCGGCCAACGTGGAAATACTCGGTTTATCCAGACGCTGCAGATTACACAGCAGAGAATACTGGGCGACGTTGATCCCGAAGCCGTCGAGAGCGCCGTCGTAATGCCTGCTGACGCCACGGGCGGCGCGACGCAGGTTGATGCATAAACATTGGGAGTCGAGCATGGTGCGTGTATATACCCGCGGTTGTGTTAAATCAAGTTACATGATGTGGGAAGTTCAGCAGATCGCCAATCCCACCAGCACCGCGACCTCAAGGATTTCCAGCAACGCCCCCGCCGTATCGCCCGTCGTGCCGCCCAATCGGCGCAGCATCACTTGCCGCAGCCAGACAAACACCAGCGCCGCCAGCACCACTGCCAACACGCCGCTGAGGCCGGCAATCAAAACACACGCCAATGCACTCACCGCCAACACCTGCTTGCCCGCCAAACGCGGCAGATGATCGGCCAGCGCTTGCCCCAAGCCACCGGCGCGCACATAAGGCGTGGTCAGGAACAAGCCCAGCATCGCGCTGCGCCCGATCAACGGAACAATGATCAGGACAACGGCGTGTTGCTGCTCGATCAATGCCAGTAACGCGGCGAATTTGAGCAGCAACACCAGCACCAGCGCCACGACCGCAATCGGCCCGCTGCGCGGGTCCTTCATGATCGTCAACGTGCGCTCTCGATCGCCGAACCCACCGAGCCACGCATCGGCGCTGTCGGCCAGGCCGTCCAGGTGCAACGCGCCGCTGAGCAATACCCAAACCGTCAGCAACAGCGCTGCGTGAAGCAACAACGGGGTGCCGAGCAGCAGCCAGTTGAACGCCCACAAAATCCCGCCGAACAGCAGGCCGACCAGCGGATAAAACAGCAACGACCGCCCCAATTCCTGTGGTTCCGGGATGCCCGGCAGACGAATCGGCAGACTGCTCAAAAATTGCAGGGCGATCCAGAACGGCAACATGGTCAGATCGCTTCCTTTAACAACACGCCAGACTCGACCGTCAGCGAAAACAACGCGCCATGCCCGACTTCGACGTTGAGCAACTGCTCACGAGGCAATCCCCGCGCCTGAGCCAGCAACAAGCGCATGACTCCGCCATGACTGATCAGCAACACCCGCTCGCCTGCGTAGGCAACCTGCAAGCGTTCAACGGCTGCCAACACCCGCGTCGAAAAATCCACCACCGGCTCACCCTGAGGCGGCGTAAACGAATAAGGGTTGGCCCAGAACAATCCCAACGCCTCGGCATCGGTGTCCATCAGCGCGGCGGCGCTCTGCCCTTCCCAGGCGCCGAAGTGCAGCTCTTGCAGGTCTTTATCCAACTGCACTGGCAAACCCAGTTGTGCGCCGAGTTCTTCGGCGAACCGCGCGCACCGCTGCAACGGCGAGCTGACCAAACGATCCCAAGGCCCCTGCTCGACCACCGCCGCGCGCATCTGCGCCCAGCCCTTTTCAGTCAGCGCATCGTCAAGGCTGCCGCGCAAACCGCCGCCGAGTTCCGTTTCACCGTGGCGCAACAGGTCCAGGCGCAAGGTCATGCCGGACGGTCCGCCACGGCGGCCTCGGCGAAGGTCGCCATCTGCCCGTGAAGGTCGCACGCCAGACGCAGCAACGGCACGGCCAACGCCGCGCCACTGCCCTCGCCCAGACGCAGGCCGAGGTCCAGCAGCGGTTCGGCGTTCAGGGTTTCCAGCACATGACGATGACCCGGCTCGGCGCCGCGATGACCGAACAACAGCCACTGACGGCATTCAGGATTCAAGCGCACCGCGACCAATGCCGCGACGCTGCAAATGAAACCGTCCACCAGCACCGCGACGCCTTCCTGGGCACACGCCAGATACGCGCCGACCAGTGCCGCGATCTCAAAACCGCCGAGGTTGAACAGAGTTTGCAGCGCATCGCCACGCTGAGCGCTGTGCAATGCCAAAGCGCGCTCGATAACCTGGGCTTTATGACTGACACCCGCCGCGTTCAAACCCGTGCCCGGCCCGGCCAGATGCACCACCGGGCAACCGAGCAAGGCACAGGCCAACGCGCTGGCTGCGGTGGTATTGCCGATGCCCATCTCACCACCGATAAACAACTGCGCACCCGCCGCGATGGCGCGCTGCACGCTGTCGCGGCCGGCCTGCAAAGCGAGCTCGCCTTGAGCCGGCGTCATGGCCGCCCCTTCGACGAAATTCGCCGTGCCCGGGCCGATGTTCAAGTGACGCACACCCGGCAAATTCAACGACGGCGTCACCGTGCCGAGGTCGACGACTTCAAGGGATGCCCCGAGTTGCCGCGCCAACACGCTGATCGCCGCCCCACCACTGACGAAGTTGTGCAGCATCTGCCCGGTGACTTCCTGGGGAAATGCCGACACCCCTTCAACAACCACGCCATGGTCACCGGCAAAAATCGCGATCCACAGCTGATCCAGTCTCGGCTTGACCTGCCCCTGCAAGCCGGCCAATTGCACGGCCACCGACTCAAGCCGACCGAGGGAGCCGGCCGGTTTGGTCAGCTGTTGTTGACGGGCCTCGGCCTGCTCGACCGCTTGAGCATCGATCGGCTTGCAGGGGTTCAGCCACCAGAATTGAGTCATAACGCAGTTCCTTTCAAAGTCAGGGGCAGACCAGCGACGGTCAGGACGACACGCTGGCAGCGCTCGGCCAACGCTTGATGCAGCCAACCGGCTTCATCGACATAGCGGCGAGTCAATTCGCCCAGCGGCACGACACCCATTCCGGTCTCGTTGCTGACAAAAATGATTTCACCCGGCAACGACGCCAGGCAGTCCAGCAGCGCATCACGTTCGGCCGACAGACGCTCGATGTCGTCGAGCATCAGCAGATTGGTCATCCACAACGTCAGGCAATCCACCAGCAGGCAACGTTCGGCACCGGCGGTTTCGCGCAGGATGCGAGCGAGTTGCAGAGGTTCTTCGATCAACGCCCATTCGGCTGGACGACGGGCGCGGTGATGGGCCACCCGCTCGTTCATTTCACCGTCGAGGGGTTGGCTGGTGGCGATGTAAGTCACCTGAAGCAGACTCTCGGTTGCCAGTTTTTCAGCCAGGCGGCTTTTGCCGGAGCGGGCGCCGCCGAGGATCAGTTGCAGCATGGTTTATTCCTTCAAATTGGCGGTGTGGCTACTGGCCCCATCGCGAGCAAGCTCGCTCCCACATTGGAATGCGATCACCTGTGGGAGCGAGCTTGCTCGCGATAGGGCCGGAACAGTCACCTCAAATCCCACAGAGCTCCCGCAGCAGCGACGTATCCAGATGCTTCTCCACCAGATCCGCCAGCCGCTCGATATCGCGCTCACGCAACGCGTGATAATCCACGTCCTGCACCGCCTGCAAACCTGCCCAGCGCAACAGCGCACTGCACGCCGCGGGCGATTCAAACAGCCCATGCAGATAGGTGCCGAAAATCTGCCCGTCCACACTTTGCGCACCGTCGCAGCGACCGTCGTCCAGTTGCACCGCGGCGTTTTCCAGCGCCGGCCCGGTGGTGACGCCGGCATGAATTTCGTAACCGCTGACCGGCGCGTCTTCGAGCGCCAGACGCCCGCGCACATTGCGCAATTGCTTCTCTTCTTCGAGCTGGGTTTCGAACGCCAACAAACCCAGACCTGCGCTGGAACCCGGTGCGCCTTCGAGGCCCAGCGGGTCGTGTACCTGCTCGCCGAGCATTTGCAGACCACCGCAAATCCCCAGCACCTTTCCGCCGTAGCGCAGATGACGACTGATCGCGGTGTCCCAGCCATTCGCCCGCAGATACGCGAGGTCGCTGCGCACGCTTTTCGAACCAGGGAGAATAATCAGGTCCGCCGGTGGAATCGCCTGACCGGGGCCGACAAATTGCAGATCCACCTGCGGATGCAGGCGCAGCGGATCGAAATCGGTGTGGTTGCTGATGCGCGGCAGCACCGGCACCACCACTTTCAGCACCTGGTCGGCCTTGTCGGTCTGACGCTGATCGATGCCATCCTCGGCTTCCAGGTGCAGGTCCATCACGTAAGGCAGAACGCCGATCACCGGTTTGCCGGTGCGCGCTTCCAGCCAGTCAAGACCCGGTTGCAGCAAAGCGATATCGCCGCGAAACCGGTTGATGATGAAGCCTTTGACTCGCGCCTGCTCGCTGGGTGACAGCAGTTCCAGCGTGCCCACCAGATGCGCAAAAACCCCGCCGCGATTGATGTCGGCGATCAACACCACCGGACAATCCACCGCCTCGGCAAAGCCCATGTTGGCAATGTCACCGGCACGCAGATTGATCTCGGCCGGCGAGCCCGCGCCTTCGACCATGACCACCGGATACGCCACGCTCAACCGTTCGTGGGAGGCCAGCACCGCTTGCATCGCGATGGCTTTGTAATCGTGATAGGCGACTGCATTCATGGTGGTAACGGCGCGACCATGGATGATCACTTGGGCGCCGGTATCGCTGTTGGGTTTGAGCAGCACCGGGTTCATGTCGGTGTGCGGCTCAAGGTTGGCCGCCTGAGCCTGCACCGCTTGCGCGCGACCGATCTCGCCACCGTCGGCGGTCACGGCACTGTTGAGCGCCATGTTCTGCGGCTTGAACGGCACGACGCTCACACCCTGACGCGCGACCCAGCGGCACAACGCCGTCACCAGCGTGCTTTTACCGGCGTCGGAAGTCGTGCCCTGCACCATCAACGTAGTCATTGGGTTTCCCTAGCGTAGGCTTCGAACGCTTGCGCGAGACGTGTCCAGTCGGCTTCATCGGCGGGCAAACCGAAACGTACGCTGCTGGTGTGCGTGAACAACCGCAGCAGAATGCCGCGCCGGGCCATGAACTCATGCAGGGCTTCGGCGCGGTCGGTGATCAGCCATTGGAACAACGCGCAACCGCCCTGAGGTTTGAAACCGTGCTGTTCAAGCAGCAGCGCCAGACGCTCGCTGGCCTCTTCAGTGCGAACCCGCTGCCGGGCATGCCCTTCGGTATCCAGCAGACAGGCCTGACCCAGCACCCGCGTCGGCCCGCTGACCGCCCACGGCCCCACTTGCTCGGCCAGCAACTTGAGCAACTTGCGCTCGGCCAGCACGAAACCCAGCCGTACACCGGCCAGGCCGAAAAACTTGCCGAAGGAACGCAGCACGATCAACCCGACCTGATTGGCAAAAGGTGCCAGACTCAAATGCGGCGTGTTGTCCATGAACGCCTCGTCCACCACTAGCCAGCCACCGCGCTGGGCCAGCCGCGAGTGCCAGTCGAGCAGCCGACTCGGTGTCAGGCTCAGGCCAGTAGGATTGTTCGGGTTGACCACCACCAGCACGTCGAGGCTGTCGAGGTAGAAGTCGACTTCCTGCTCCAGCACTTCACGCACGATGTAGCCGTTACGGCGCCACGCTTCGGCGTGTTCGGCGTAACACGGCGAGAGCACGCCGACCTTGCCCGCCCGGCGCAAACGCGGCAGCAACTGGATCGCCATTTGCGAACCGGCCACCGGCAGCGCCTGAGCGGCGCCGTAATAATCACAGGCCGCCTGCTCCAGGCCGTCATCGGTTTCCGGCAAACGCGCCCAGGCCCGCAACGGGATCTGCGGGACCGGAAACGGCCAAGGCGCGAGGCCGCTGGACAGGTCGAGCCAATCGGCTTCGGCGATGCCGTAGTCGAGCGCCGCCTTGCGTAACCGACCACCGTGCTCAAGCATAGAATTCAGCTCCCACGCAGAGAATCAGCAGCCATAACCATACCCCGCGCTGGACCAATTGCCAGCCTCGGTCGATGGAGTCGGCGTCCGCCGGCACGCCTTCGCCCAATGGCGGACGCTGATGCAGTTCACCGTGATAAATCGCCGCCCCGCCCAACTCGACACCGAGCGCACCGGCACCGGCCGCCATCACCGGGCCGGCATTCGGGCTGTCCCAGGTCGGGCCCTGAGTACGCCAGCACCTCAGCGACAGCCGGGTTTTGCCCAGCAGCGCGTAGGTCAGCGCCACCAGGCGTGCAGGAATATAGTTGAGGACGTCGTCGATCTTTGCCGCCGCCCAGCCGAAACGTTCGAAGCGTTCGTTGCGATAACCCCACATCGCATCCAGCGTGTTGCTCAAACGGTAGAGCACCACACCGGGCGCACCGGCGACAGCAAACCAGAAGAGCGCAGCGAATACCGCGTCGCTGCCGTTCTCCAGCACTGATTCTGTAGCGGCGCGGGCGACTTCAGTTTTGTCCAGTTCGCTGGTCTGGCGGCTGACCAGATAACTGACACGTTTGCGCGCCTCGTCCAGATCATCGCTGCGCAGCGCCTTGGCCACCGGCTCGACGTGTTCACCGAGGCTGCGCATGCCGAGGGCGCAATAGAGCACGAGAATCTCGACGATCCAGCCGACATAAGGCGCCCAGGAAAACGCCGTGGCCAGCAGGGTCAGCGGCAACACTGCAATCACCCAGGCAGTCACGCCATGGCTGCGCCAGCCGCGACCTTCACCATTGAAACGTTGCTCGATGCGGTCGGCAAAACGGCCGAACGCCACCAGCGGATGCCAGCGTTTGGGTTCACCCAGCAGCGCATCCAGCGCAACCGCGGCGACACTCAACAACGCCACACTCATTGACTCACTCCCCAATAATTTTCATACAGCAACTCACTGAGCGGACGCGCCTGCGCCCAGCCTTCGAGTACCAGCATCGGCGCCGGATAGAATTCCTTGACCGGCCCCAGGCAAAGAACGGCCAAGGGCTTGGCTCCGGCGGGTAAACCCAGCAGGTCGGCCAGCGCTTGCGGCTCGAACAGCGAGACCCAGCCCATGCCCAACCCTTCAGCGCGGGAGGCCAGCCAGAGGTTCTGGATCGCGCAGGACAACGAGGCCATATCCATTTCCGGCATCGTGCGGCGGCCGAAGATATGACGCTCGCGATCGTCCATCAGCGCAGCGACCAGCACCTCAGCGCAGTCGTTGATGCCTTCGACTTTGAGCTTCATGAATTCGTCGGTGCGCTCGCCGAGGGCTTCGGCGGTGCGGATGCGTTCTTCTTCCACCAGTGACTGGATCTTGCCGCGCAGGGCTCGATCGCTGATGCGGATGAACCGCCAGGGCTGCATCAGGCCGACACTCGGCGCCTGATGAGCGGCTTCGAGCAGGCGCCGCAGCAACTCGGGCTCGACGGTGCCGCCGCTGAAATGACGCATGTCGCGGCGTTCGCCGATGGCTCGATAAACTGCTTCGCGTTCGGCCTCGGAAAATGCGTTGTCGGTCATGGCCTCTTCGCGAGCAAGCTCGCTCCCACAGGGTTTTGGTCAGGCGCAAATAGCGCGGCAACCGCCGATGGATTGGAGGGGAAGTAAAAGTGCACGTAGGACGCGGTCATCCGCCCTTCACGATAAACCGCCTCTGCCCCTCGCCCACCGTTAGGGCTCAGGCCACGAGCAATCGGCTCAAGCTCGGTGCTGGTCAGCGAGTGGTGATAGGTGTGGCCGCGCAACGAACCTTCCGGCAACTCCACCGCTTGCAATGCCAGCGCGGCCAGACGCTTTTGCATCACCGCATCACCGGCCAGCAAGCCGACCAGTTCAGCACGAGTACCTTCGACATCCGTCAAAGAATCGAGCAAATAAAGCATGCCACCGCACTCGGCCAACAACGGTTTACCCGCCGCATGGTGAGCGCGAATGGCGGCCAGCATCGTGGTGTTCTGTGACAGCGCCACATGGTGCAATTCGGGATAACCACCCGGCAGATAAAGACTGTCTGCCTCCGGCAATTGCGTGTCACGGATCGGCGAGAAAAACAGCAACTCGGCGCCCATGGCTCGCAGCAAATCCAGGCTCGCGCCGTAGGTGAAGGCGAACGCTTCGTCACGGGCCACGGCAATTCGAACGCCGGCCAACAGAGGCTCGACAGCGATCACATCAGGAGCGGCGAATTCCACCGCTGGTGGCAGCGCGACCTCGCAACTGCTGGCCAGTGCATCGGCCGCCGCATCGAGGCGCAGATCGAGATCGTTCAACTCACTGGCCTGAACCAGACCCAAATGGCGACTCGGCAATTCGATCCCGGTTTCCCGGGACAAAGCGCCGTACCAGCGCAAACCTTCAGTGAGGCTGCCTTCCAGTAATTGCGCGTGACGCAGGGTGCCGACGCGGTTGGCCAACACACCGGCAAACGGCAAGTCCGGCTGATAACGCGCCAGCCCCAGGGCCAGTGCGCCAAAGGTCTGGGCCATGGCAGTGCCGTCGATCACACCGAGCACCGGCACACCGAAGTGTCGCGCCAGATCAGCGCTGGACGGCGTACCGTCGAACAGACCCATGACGCCTTCGATGAGGATCAGATCGGCTTCGCCGGCGGCTTCCCACAACAGACGACGACTTTCCTGCTCGCCGACCATCCACATGTCCAGTTGATACACCGGCGCACCGCTGGCGCGCTCGAGAATCATCGGGTCGAGAAAATCCGGGCCGCATTTGAACACGCGAACCTTGCGTCCTTGATTGCGATGCAAACGGGCCAGCGCGGCGGTGACGGTGGTCTTGCCCTGACCGGAAGCCGGCGCGGCAATCAATACCGCCGGGCAATGACGTGGTTGACTCACAATTCGACGCCTTTTTGCGCTTTGATCCCGGCCTGGAACGCGTGCTTGATCACGCCCATTTCGGTGACGGTATCGGCCAGTTCGATCATCTCCGGCTTGGCGCCACGACCGGTGACCACCACGTGCTGCATCGGCGGACGGGCCTGCAAGTCGCTGAGCACTTGATCGAGATCCAGATAACCGTGCTTGAGCGCAATGTTCAATTCATCCAGCACCACCAGGCCGATCGACGGATCACGCAGCAATTCGCGGGACACCGCCCACGCGGCTTCAGCGGCGGCGATATCACGCTGGCGATCCTGGGTTTCCCAGGTGAAGCCCTCGCCCATCACATGAAAACGCACCTGCTCCGGGAAGCGCCGGAAGAACAGTTCTTCGCCGGTGCTGCTGCGCCCTTTAATGAACTGCACCACGCCACACTGCATGCCGTGGCCCATGGACCGGGCGAGCATGCCGAAGGCCGAGCTGCTTTTGCCTTTGCCGTTGCCGGTCAGCACCAGCAGCAGGCCGCATTCATTCGGCGAATTGGCGATGCGTTCATCGATCACGGCTTTTTTGCGCAGCATGCGCGCCAGATGACGTTCGTCACGATCGGGGGTATCAGTCATGGGGGAGCTCTCCGTTGAGGCTGGATAACGGCGGGCAGGCACAAGAATAGACGGCAAGAAGCCTGGCATCGCCCACCGTGATGCCGCTGGATGGATCAGGCCGGTCTCCGGGCTCATGAGCGGCGTTGGCCTGACTGCGCGCCTTCCCATGTCATACGACACAGTGGCTCAAGGCGCAGCCTTCACTCATTTACCGTTGCGGGGGCAGCGCCGGGATCATGACTCTTCGTCGCTTGAAGATAGTCACTCACCGGCTTCCCTGTTTCACTCTGTCGACCAAGGTCACAGAGCACCTGAAACAAGCCGCGAAGGTTAGAGGGTTGGGGATGGAGCGTCAATTGAAGACGGGCGGCCTGCGAGCGAATAACTGCCGTCGATCAATTATCTGACGCCAATCTTGTGCCACACTCTCAGCAGTGATATCAAAGAGCCATAAACTCACAACACAATAACAAGGGTGAGCCATATGCAAGGCATGATCATCAGCAATCCGAAGCTGGAATTCCTGCGCCCGGTGCTGGAACGCTGGTTTGACTGTATCGACCGCTACAACGCCGTGCGCGGCGATAACGACACGCCTTACTGGTTCGACGAAAAAGCCAACCTGAGCCTGCTTTCCGCCGCGGCCTGGATGGCGGAAATGGTTACGCTGCAACAAACACCGACCCGTAAACAGACTGAAGAAGGCGAACGCAATGGCCGCGCCGACCTGTTTATCGCGACCAGCGAAGAGCGCGCGTACCTTCAAGCCACTCAACGCTGGCCACGCGTCAACAGCCTGAACCTGACTCAAGCTTTGCAAGACATCACCAGCGACGCCAAGCGCATCAGCTACGCCAGCGACCTGAAACTCGGCTGCCTGTTCGTTGCACCGCAAAAAGCCCAACAAAGCGCTACTCCGGAAGAACTCCAGGACATGGTCGACGACCTGCAAAAGGAACACACCTGCGCGGTAGCCTGGTACTTCCCCTATGCCTATCGCAAGTTGCGCAACGAAGCCGGCAACTATCACCCCGGCATAGCCGTGCTGTTCAAAGAAGCCCGCGGCTGACCGGTTGAACCATCGCGCACCTGCGCTTCTCTATTGATTAGGTCAATGCATTCATAGGGAAGATCAGCATGCGCAAGCCTCAGCTCGTTCTCGTCATCGCGCTCGCCGGAGGGCTCGCCGCCTGTGGTGAAACCTCCAGCCTGCAAGTCTCCGACGGCACCGGCCCGTCACCCAAGCTGCCAGAACCGAACAAGACCCTGATCCCGACGGTGAACATCGCCCCGGCGATCGGCTGGCCGGACGGTGCGAAACCCATCGCCGCGACAGGGACTCAGGTGGCGGCATTTGCCGAAGGCCTCGATCACCCGCGCTGGCTTTACGTGTTGCCCAATGGCGACGTGCTGGTGGCCGAAACCAACGCACCACCCAAACCCGATGACGGCAAAGGCGTTCGTGGTTGGGTCATGGGCAAAGTCATGGGCCGTGCCGGCGCCAGCGTACCGAGCCCGAACCGCATCACGCTGCTGCGGGACAAGGACCACGACGGCATCGCTGAAACCCGCACGGTGTTCCTGGAAAACCTCAACTCACCCTTTGGCATGACCCTGGTCGGCAATGACCTGTACGTCGCCGACACGGACCGCTTGCTGCGCTTCCACTACGAAAACGGCGAGACGGCGATCAAGTCAGAGCCGATGAAGGTGATCGACCTGCCGGGCGGCACGCTGAATCACCACTGGACCAAAAACGTCATCGCCAGCAAGGACGGTAGCAAGCTGTACGTCACGGTAGGCTCCAACAGCAACGTTGCGGAAAACGGCATGGACAAGGAAGAAGGTCGCGCGGCGATCTGGGAAGTGGATCGCGCCACCGGCAACCATCGGATCTTCGCCTCGGGGATTCGTAATCCAAACGGGCTAGCCTGGGAACCTCAGAGCGGCGCACTGTGGACGGCGGTCAACGAGCGCGACGAAATCGGCAGCGATCTGGTGCCGGACTACATCACTTCAGTGAAGGACGGCGGGTTCTACGGCTGGCCTTACAGTTATTACGGTCAGCACGTCGACATCCGCGTCGAGCCGCAAAACCCCGACCTGGTGGCCAAGGCCATTGCGCCGGACTACGCGGTCGGCCCGCATACCGCCTCGTTGGGCCTGACATTCGCTGAAGGCAACAGACTGCCGGCGCAATTCAAGGAAGGCGCATTCATCGGCCAGCACGGCTCATGGAACCGTAAACCGCACAGTGGCTACAAAGTGATTTTTGTACCGTTCAGCGCAGGGAAACCGACCGGGCAGCCGGTGGATGTACTCACTGGTTTCCTCAACAACGAGGAAAAAGCCATGGGCCGGCCGGTAGGTGTAGTGATTGATCAGCAGGGTGATTTGTTGGTGGCGGATGACGTGGGCAACAAGGTGTGGCGCGTGTCGGCGGCCAAGTAAAAGTCAAAAGACGCAGCCTTCGGCAGCTCCTACAGGGTGTACACCATCCACTGTAGGAGCTGCCGAAGGCTGCGATCTTTTTCAATAGGCGCCTAGCGCTTACGGCACAGGGTTAATCCATCTCCCAACGGCAACAACGACAGGTCCACACGCGAGTCATCCTTCAAGGCACGATTGAGCGCCTGGATGGCTCGGGTGTCTTCGCTCTCGGGATTGTCCTCAAGCACCCGTCCGCTCCACAGCGTGTTATCAAACACCGCCAGACCGCCGACGCGCAGCAGACGCAATGCGTGCTCCAGATAGCGTGGGTAGTTGGCTTTGTCGGCGTCGATGAAGATCAGGTCGAATGACTCTTGCTGATCCAGCTGAGCCAGGGTTTCCAGCGCGGGCGCCAGACGCAGATCGATCCGCTCGGCAAGCCCCGCTTCCTGCCAGTAACGGCGCGCGGTGGCGTTGTAGTCGCCGGGAATGTCACAGCAGATCAGCGAACCGTCATCCGGCAATGCAGCTGCCATGCACAACGCGCTGTAACCGGTAAAGGTGCCCACTTCCAGCAGACGCTTGGCACCGGTGAGTTTCACCAATAGCGCGAGGAACTGACCTTGCTCGGGTGCCACCTGCCAGCGAGCCATGGGCAGCGCCTGGGTTTCGTCACGCAAACGCTTGAGCAGCGGCGTTTCGCGCAGGGAAACGTCGAGCAGGTATTGATACAGGGAATCGTCGAGATTGAGTGTGCGAGCGGTCATGACAACCTCTGCCATTTAGGGGTTGCGTGCCAAGTGCTCAGGTTGCAAGACGCGCTTGGCACTCAGATAGGCTTTCTGCCAGTAAGCTTTGGACAAGCTGTCGAGCTTCACCGTGCCGCCGGTGGCCGGTGCATGGACGAAGCGACCTTCGCCGACGTAGATCCCGGCGTGGCTGACCTGAGAACCGCCATTGGTGGCGAAGAAGATCAGGTCACCGGTTTGCAGGCCTTCCTTGCCCACACTGGCCGCCTGCATGCTGATCATCTCGCGCGTGGTACGTGGCAGGGAAATGCCGGCAACGTCACGGTAGACATAACCGATCAGCCCGCTGCAATCGAAACCCGAATCCGGCGTGTTGCCACCCCAGCGATACGGTGTGCCCACCAGGCCGAGCGCGCGGAACAATACGTCTTCTGCCTCAGGGGAGAATGCTTGGGAGGAGCTGAAAACAATGGGAGCGCGAACCACCGGCGCAGGTGGCGGTGTACGGCTGGCGCAGGCGCTGAGCAGCGCTGCGAAGAACATGATTGCGAGGCGGGCCGACGTCGACATATGCAGAGCATCCTGATCTGGCTGCGGCTTTTTCTGCAGGGGGCGCAGAAAAGAAAACCGCCTGCGCAGGACGCAGGCGGTTTGCCATCAATAATAGATCAGGATTCTAGCTGCTACGTAGCAAACTTCAAGTAAGACTTTAAGTTCACCTTACAAAAAGTCCGCTTACTTGCGAGCCGTGACGATCGTCGGGGCTGCAGTTGGCGCCATCGCCAGTGCACGCTTGGCTTCGATGAAGGTTTTGCTCCAGTAGCTGTCGCCCAGGCTATCGATCCGGACACCACCGCTGCGGCGGCTGCTGGAATGGATGAACTGGTTGTCACCCAGGTAGATCCCGGCGTGACTGACGCGACCGCGACGGCCATTGGTGGCGAAAAACAGCAAGTCGCCCGGCTCCAGTTTGCTGCGAGAAACCAGCGGAGCGTCGACGTTGATCATTTCGCGGGTGGAACGTGGCAGGTTCAGGCCGGCTTCTTCACGAAACAGGTAACCGATGAAGCCGCTGCAATCAAAGCCAGCTTCGGAGGTGCCGCCGAAACGGTAACGGGTACCGATCAGGGACATGCCGCGTTCGAGGATGCTGTCGGCCAGAACCGGAAGCTGGTACGACTTGCCGCCGGCGAAGTCTGCCAGTTCTTTTTCGGTGGCCGCTTCTTCCTGCTCAAGCGCTTGCTGATAAAGAACGGAAGATTGGGCGGTAGCAGAATTTTTAACCTGCTGTTGTTGCTCTTGCTGGGACACTGGAGAGTGGGCAGCGCAACCGAACAACAGGGTGACGAGTGCGAGGGGCACGAGGGGTGCAAAGCGATTTAGCATGGGCACGACCGTGGCTGATAGTTCTAAAGAAGCCGAGACTATGCCTACTATCAACCTCATTTGCAAATTCAATCGAACTTTATGTGACTTCTTGGTTTCGCGTTTACATCTAAGCGCTTAAGCCCGTTTTAGACGTTCGCGCAGCCTGCAACCCTGCAGGAAAGCGGATTTCTTGACGCCTGAAATATGCAAAATCCGCTGCAGGCCCTTGGTTTTACCAGCCTAGCGTTTCTTTCAGGAAGGGAATTGTCAGCTTGCGTTGAGCTTGAAGGGAAGCCTGATCGAGACGCTCAAGCAGCTCGAAAAGCGCACTCATGCTGCGCGTACCGCGAGTCAAAATGAAATGCCCGACTTCATCGGTCAGGTGCAGACCGCGACGAGAGGCGCGCAGTTGCAAGGCACGCAACTTGTCTTCGTCGGAGAGCGGACGCATCTGAAAGATCAGCGCCAACGTCAGACGGGATTTGAGGTCCGCCAGCTTCACCGGCAGTTCACGCGGGGATGTCGACGCGGCGATCAGCAGGCGTCGACCGCTGTCACGCAGACGGTTGAACAGATGGAACAGCGCCTCTTCCCAATCCGCCCGACCGGCCACCGCCTGCAAATCATCCAGGCAAACCAGTTCGTACTGTTCGAGGTTGTCGAGGATGGCGATGCCGCGATCAAGCAGTTCGGCCAACGGCAAATACACCGCCGGCTCCCCCAGTTGCTCGAAGCGCAGGCAGGCCGCCTGCAACAAGTGCGTACGCCCTACCCCGTCCTTGCCCCAGAGATAAATCAGGCTTTCGGTCCAGCCGGCGTCGGCTTCGCATAGCCGCTCGACATAGCCGAGTGCAGCGGCATTGGCGCCTGGATAGTAATTGATAAAGGTAGCGTCATCACGCAGACGCACACCTAGGGGCAGCTGAATCGGTTTCATGCTGACTGAACAGTTCCAAAGGAACCGTTAGTGGCCTCTGTGTAAAGTTTGCGAAGTTTATACCCGTCAGGCGGGTCGCACAATGCGACAGACCACAAGCAAAATCAAAGGTTTGCGTTAACACACTGGTTTTATGCCAGTTTCTTTGGCGGCGCATGTGACAGCTGCGCGAGGGATGTGGGCCAACCTGGCATGGAACCAGGCCGCCCGTTACCAACCATCAACGGACCTTAGCGTTCAGGCTCGTCGGCACCACTGTAGATATCCGAATCTTTATACAAATCATGCACATGGCGCACCAGCACCATGATCACCGCCGCCACCGGCAGCGCAAGCAGCACACCGGTGAAACCGAACAGCTCGCCCCCTGCCAGAATCGCGAAGATCACCGCCACCGGGTGCAGACCGATCCGGTCCCCCACCAGCAATGGCGTCAGCACCATGCCTTCCAGCGCCTGCCCCACCATGAACACCGCGACGATTCCGATCATGGGATACAGATCGCCACCGAACTGGAACAGACCGGCAATCAAGGCAGCACCGATCCCGATGACAAACCCCATATAAGGCACGATCGCCGCCAGACCGGCAATCAAACCGATCAACAGCCCCAGCTCCAGCCCTACCAACATCAGGCCGGCCGCGTAGATCACGCCCAGCGCCACCATCACCAGCAACTGTCCGCGCACGAACGCACCCAGTACTTCATGGCATTCACCCGCCAGGATCACAACGCGCTCTTCGCGGTCACGGGGCAGCAGACCGCGGATCTTGGCCATCATCAGGTCCCAGTCCCGCAGCAGATAGAAACTCACCACCGGGATCAGCACCAGATTCGCCAGCCAACCGATCAACGCCAGCCCGGAAGCCGTCGCTTGGCTCAGCACGACCCCGACAATGTCAGTGGTCTGGCCCATGTGCTCACTGATTGCAGCCTTGAGCTTGTCGAACTTCCAGAAATTATCCGACAGTCCAAATTTCGATTGCGCCCACGGCAGTGCGGTGTGCTGCAACCAGTCGAGCATCTGCGGCGCCAATTCGTACAAGCGGAACAGTTGCTTGGCGAGCATCGGCACCAACACCAGCAGCAAGGTCGTGAAGATCAAGGTGAACAGCGCAAACACCGCCACCACGCCCCAGGTCCGAGACAGACCGGCCCTCTCCAGCCGATCCACCAGCGGGTCGAACAGATAGGCCAGCAGCAACGCGACCAGGAACGGGGTCAGAATCGGATGCAACAACCAGACAAACACGCAGAGCAGAACCACCCCACCCAACCAGAACCAACGCCGCGTATCGGCCATGTACCACTCCATTTGCATCTATATAAAGAAAGAAAACCTTACCAACGGAATCGCAACTGCGGCACCGGAGCCGGACTGGGTGCTACAGCAGGCGCCGAACCGTCGGCCACAGGCTGAACAGGCGCCGTCGGTGCCGACGCCTCACCGGCCGGGACTTCCTGCAACTTCGCCAGGGACAACTGCGCCTTCAACTGTTCGGCGCTGCCATTGACCCGGTAGAGAATCCGGTCGCCGTCGACACTTTGCAGACGCGCACCAAACGGCTCCAGCAAACGCCCAAGCGTCGCGTAGTGCTCCAGGTTCATGCCCTGCACTTCGAGCAATTGTTCGCCCGAAGCACCCGGTTTGACGACAAAGCGAGGCGCCAGCCGTTCACTGACCGCCAGCATCACCGCATCGGCCACCGCGGCCTGATCCGCACCCTCTACGCTGCCCGCCTCCTTCTTGTCGCCCAGCCACAAATGCCACTTGGCCTGCCATTGGCCGCCCTCTTCACGGGCATGCACCGCGAGCAAGGCGTCAGCGTTGTAACGCTCCGACACCCCGCGCAGTGGCGTCGCGTCCGTTCCTTCCAGATTCGGTGCCGTGGCGACGATCTGCTCACTCAGATCTGCCAGCGGCAGGCGCAGCGGCAAACCACGGTGTTGAGCCGCTCGGCGCAGCGGTGCAGCACTGGCCTGGCCATCGCCGACCAGACTCGACCCCTCGGTGGAATCGTTCAACCACCAGCCGAGGATCGAGGGCCGGTTCGCCCCCCACAACGACAGCCCGGCACGGCGCAACGCTTGCTCGGTGGTGGCCGGGTCGAAATCGACCTTCAGCACTTCCGGCGGGCCGGCGTCAAAGCCGTACTGACTGATGATTTGCTGCGGGTCCTTGCGCAGTGCCGCCAACCCCGGGTTTTGCGCAGCCTTGGGATCACCGGTCAGTCGCAACACCAACGTATCCAGCGCTTGCTGGGTCGCTTGATCGCGCACCTCAGGGGTTTGACCACTGACAGGCTGACGCACCTGATACAGGTTTTTGACGGTTTCGGCATGACTCGCCAGGCTGACCAGTGACAAACAGCCTGCAAATAAAAATCTAGAAAAAAAACGCATGGAGGATTCCTGACGACAAGAGCGGCTGGAACAGGCCGCGTGAACCGGATTGAGCAAGGCTGTGACCACGCCCCCAAGCAAAACATTCACCCGACCCTGGTAAGTTTTTGCACTGTGCTAACGATAGACGGTTAATAGCGATACCTTATACAGCCATGAAGGATGCGGCCAACACGGGCAATGAAGGTTTTTTTAAGCGGATATGCCCCTGCCGTCGGCCTGAGGATGGCCGCTGCCCCTCAAGCCTGATAAAATCGCGCGCCTTCGCAGACCGGCAACAGCCGGGCACCCTGAAATTCGCGGATGGCAATCGCCTTCGTCAGTTTCGGTGGTCCCACTGGACTCGGTCCTTACCCCTGAATCCCCCCTAAAGGCCTGGATCATGAGCAAGCAACCCTCCCTGAGCTACAAGGACGCCGGTGTAGACATCGACGCCGGTGAAGCATTGGTCGAACGCATCAAGAGCGTCGCCAAGCGCACTGCGCGCCCGGAAGTCATGGGCGGCCTGGGCGGTTTCGGCGCCCTCTGCGAAATCCCGGCCGGCTACAAGCAGCCCGTGCTGGTTTCCGGCACCGACGGCGTCGGCACCAAGCTGCGCCTGGCACTGAACCTGAACAAGCACGACAGCATCGGCATCGACCTGGTGGCCATGTGCGTGAACGACCTGGTGGTCTGCGGCGCCGAGCCGCTGTTCTTCCTCGACTACTATGCCACCGGCAAACTCAACGTCGAAACCGCGACCCAGGTCGTGACCGGCATTGGCGCTGGCTGTGAATTGTCCGGCTGCTCCCTGGTTGGCGGCGAAACCGCTGAAATGCCAGGCATGTACGAAGGCGAAGACTACGACCTGGCCGGCTTCTGCGTCGGCGTCGTGGAAAAATCCGAAATCATCGACGGTTCCAAAGTCGCTGCCGGCGATGCCCTGCTCGCCCTGCCGTCTTCCGGCCCGCACTCCAACGGCTACTCGCTGATCCGCAAGATCATCGAAGTGTCCGGTGCCGACATCGAAAACATCCAGCTCGACGGCAAACCGCTGACCGACCTGCTGATGGCCCCGACCCGTATCTACGTGAAGCCGCTGCTCAAGCTGATCAAGGAAACCGGCGCGGTCAAAGCCATGGCCCACATCACCGGTGGTGGCCTGCTGGACAACATCCCGCGCGTTCTGCCAAAAGGCGCACAAGCCGTGGTTGACGTCGCGAGCTGGACCCGTCCTGCCGTGTTCGACTGGCTGCAAGAGAAAGGCAACGTTGACGAAAACGAAATGCACCGCGTGCTGAACTGCGGCGTGGGCATGGTCATCTGCGTTGCTCAAGAGCACGTCGAAACCGCCCTGAACGTCCTGCGCGAAGCCGGCGAGCAGCCTTGGGTCATCGGTCAGATCTCCACCGCTGCCGAAGGCGCGGCTCAGGTTGAACTGAAGAACCTCAAGGCTCATTGATGTCCCAGACCTGTGATGTGGTGGTGCTGTTGTCCGGCACCGGCAGTAACTTGCAGGCCTTGATCGACAGCACGCGGACCGGCGACAGCCCGGCCCGCATCGCTGCGGTGATTTCCAACCGCGCCGACGCCTACGGCCTGCAACGCGCCAGGGACGCGGGTATCGACACCCGCACCCTGGATCACAAAGCGTTCGAAGGCCGCGAAGCCTTCGATGCCGCGCTGATCGAACAGATCGACGCGTTCAACCCCAAACTCGTGGTACTGGCCGGGTTCATGCGCATTCTCAGCGCTGACTTCGTGCGTCACTACGCGGGTCGCCTGCTCAACATCCATCCCTCGCTGCTACCCAAATACAAAGGGTTACACACGCATCAGCGCGCGCTGGAGGCTGGCGACACCGAGCACGGCTGCTCCGTGCACTTCGTCACCGAGGAACTCGATGGCGGACCACTGGTCGTACAGGCAGTAATACCGGTAGAGTTGCACGATTCGCCGCAGAGTCTGGCGCAGCGAGTTCATACCCAGGAACACCTGATCTACCCGCTGGCTGTACGCTGGTTTGCCGAAGGTCGTTTATCACTCGGCGAGCAAGGTGCTTTACTGGATGGAAAGTTACTCGCGGCCAGCGGCCACTTGATTCGAACCTAGGAGATTTTATGCGTCGCGCCCTGCTCTTCGCTTGCGCTCTGCTCGCACTGCCCTTCGCGCAGGCTGCAGAACTTCAACCTTTCTCCGCCAGCTACACCGCTGACTGGAAGCAGTTGCCCATGAGCGGCACCGCTGAACGCAGCCTGACCAAACAAGCCAACGGCGCCTGGAAGCTCAGCTTCAAGGCCTCGATGATGATCGCCAGCCTGACCGAAGAAAGCACCCTGACCCTGGACAAGGACACCTTGCTGCCGCAGTCCTACCACTTCGAACGTGGCGGCCTGGGTAAAGCCAAGAAGGCTGACCTGGATTTCGACTGGACCAACAAAATGGTCACCGGCACCGACCGCGGTGACCCGGTCAAGATCCCGCTCAACCGCGGCATGGTCGACAAATCCACTTATCAGCTCGCCCTGCAGCACGACGTGGCCGCTGGCAAGAAAAGCATGAGCTATCAAGTCGTCGACGATGGTGAAGTCGATACCTATGATTTCCGCGTGCTGGGTTCGGAAAAGGTCGACACCAAAGCTGGCCAGATCGAAGCAATCAAGGTCGAGCGCGTGCGCGACCCGACACAAAGCAAGCGCATCACCGTCCTGTGGTTCGCCAAGGACTGGGATTACCTGCTGGTTCGTCTGCAACAGGTTGAAACCGACGGCAAGGAGTACAACATCATGCTCCTCGACGGTACGGTCAACGGCAAGGCTGTCAAAGGCAGCTGATCCGGCTCGACACAAAAATCCGGAATCCGATAAGGGTTCCGGATTTTTTTTGCCTGCTGAAATTCAGATCCGCGCCAGCGCCTGTGCCAGGTCGGCGCGCAGGTCTTCGACATCCTCGACTCCCACGGACAACCGCACCAACGCATCGCCGATGCCGAGTTGCGCACGGGTGTCTGCGGGGATGGTGGCGTGGGTCATGATCGCCGGGTGCTCGATCAGGCTTTCCACCCCACCCAGGCTCTCGGCCAAGGCAAAGATCCGCACACTCTCGAGGAAGCGCGTGGCGCCAGCCAGGTCGCTGTTCAGGTCGAGGGAAATCATCCCGCCGAAACCGCGCATCTGCCGCTGCGCCAGTGCGTGCTGCGGGTGCGACGGCAGGCCCGGATAATAGACGCGCGCCACCTGCGGCTGACGCTCCAGCCATTGCGCCAGGTCCAGCGCGTTGTTGCAGTGGCGCTCCATGCGCAGCGCCAGGGTCTTAACGCCGCGCAGGGTGAGGAAAGCGTCGAACGGCCCGGCGATCGCGCCCACCGCGTTCTGCAGGAAACCCAGACGCTCCGCCAGGTCTGCGTTTTGTCCGACCACCGCGATGCCGCCGATCACGTCGGAATGGCCGTTCAGGTACTTGGTGGTCGAGTGCAGCACGATGTCGAAGCCCAGCTCCAGCGGGCGCTGTATCCATGGGCTGGCAAAGGTATTGTCGGCCACACAAATGATGCCTCGCTGGCGGCAGATGCGCGCGATGGCAACGAGGTCGGTGAGGCGCAGTAAAGGATTGCTCGGCGTCTCGACCATGACCATCCGCGTGCCGTCCTGCAGCGCCGCTTCGAAGGCCGACAAATCAGTCAGGTCGACGAAGCTGAAGCGATGCCCGGCGCTGCGCCGGCGCACCTTGTCGAACAGGCGGAAAGTACCGCCGTACAGGTCGTTGCCGGAGACGATGTGCGAATCAGCATCGAGCAATTCGAGCACGGTGGAAATCGTCGCCAGCCCGGACGCGAACGCGAAGGCCTGGGTGCCGCCTTCGAGGTCTGCAACGCAACGCTCCAGCGCAAAGCGCGTCGGGTTGTGCGAGCGCCCATAGTCGAAGCCTTTGTGCACTCCGGGGCTCTGCTGCAAATAGGTGGAGTTGGCGTAAATCGGCGGCATCAGCGCCCCGGTGGACGGATCGGGCGTTTGCCCGGCATGGATCACACGGGTGGCGAAGGCGCGTGGCACAGCGTTTTCATCGTGCTGACTCATGTAAGCGATCTCCGTAGGTGAATGAGCATGTCGACTCGAGTAATCAAGCCGTAGAAGCCCGAAGCGTCAGCGATGATCGCCACCAGCCCACGGTCGAGCTCCGCCCGCAGTTCAGCCAGACTGGCGCTTGGAGGCAGGGTTTGCAGCTTATCGGTCATCGCGCTGGCCACGCTCGCGCGAAAGTGCGAAGCCTCTTCTTGCATGCCAAGCAGAATGTCGGACTCGTCGATCACGCCGACCAGCCGCTGCCCGCCCTCCAGCACCGGCAGTTGCGACACATCAGCCAGGCGCATGCGCTGGAACGCGGTGAGCAGCGTATCGTCCGGGCCCACGCTGATCACCCGGCCATCCTCGAAGCGCCGTGAGATCAGGTCGCGCAGATCGCCGTAATGTTTGTACTGCAACAGGCCCTGATCGTTCATCCACTGGTCGTTGTAGACCTTCGACAGGTAGCGCGTGCCGGTGTCGCAGACGAAGCTGACGACCCGCTTCGGCTCGGTCTGCTCGCGGCAGTAACGCAGCGCCGCCGCCAGCAGTGTGCCGGTCGAAGAGCCGCCGAGTATGCCTTCGGCGCGCAGCAGTTGGCGTGCATGATCGAAGCTTTCCTCGTCGCTGATCGAGTAGGCGTGGCGCACGCTGGACAGGTCGGCAATCGACGGAATGAAGTCCTCGCCGATGCCCTCCACCGCCCAGGAGCCGGGCGTGCTCATGGTGCCGCTGCGGCTGTATTCGGCCATCACCGAGCCGACCGGATCGGCCAGCACCATGACCAGGTCCGGTTGCACGCGGCGAAAGAAACGAGTCAGCCCAGTCAGCGTACCGGCCGACCCAACGCCGACAACGATGGCGTCCAGATCATGCTGAGTCTGCGCCCAGATCTCCGGCGCGGTGCTGCACTCGTGGGCCAGCGGATTGGCCGGGTTGTTGAATTGATCGGCGAAGAAGGCGTCGGGAATTTCCAGCGCCAGCCGTGCCGCAACATCCTGGTAGTAATCGGGATGGCCCTTGCCAACGTCGGAGCGGGTGATGTGCACCTCGGCGCCCATCGCCTTGAGGTGCAAAACCTTCTCGGTGGACATCTTGTCCGGCACCACCAACACCACTCGGTAACCCTTGGCACGGCCGACCAGGGCCAGACCAAGACCGGTGTTGCCGGCGGTGGCCTCGACGATGGTGCCGCCGGGACGCAAGCGGCCATCGCGCTCGGCGGCGTCGATCATCGCCAGGCCGATGCGATCCTTGATCGAGCCGCCGGGGTTCTGCGATTCGAGCTTGAGGAACAGCGTGCACGGGCCGGTATCGAAACGGCTGACGCGCACCAGCGGCGTATTGCCGATCAGTTCGAGCACGGCGGGTCGGGAGTCAGTGGGCATGTCGTCACCTCGCTACGGAAATTAGCACTGGATGGACAGCAACCGGCGGCGGATCATCGCGCACCAGTCACAGGCAAAGTCTCGCTTGGACCATAGGCCGGGATGGCGCCACCCGCAACCTTGCACAGCTAGCCGGTAGCGTCGCCGGAACGACAAAGCCCCCCGACGTTCAGACCGAGAACCGCGCCACCATCGTATTCAGATCGACCGCCAACCGAGACAGCTCCTGGCTCGCCGCACTGGTTTGATTCGCCCCGGCCGACGTCTGCAACGCAAGATCGCGAATGTTCATCAGGTTGCGATCCACCTCGCGCGCGACAGCCGCTTGCTCCTCTGAGGCACTGGCGATCACCAGGTTGCGCTCATTGATCAGGGTAAACGCCGTGGCGATTTCCTCCAGCGCCGTGCCCGCGGCTTTCGCCACTTCCAAGGTCGAACGCGCGCGAGTGTTGCTCTGCTGCATCGAGCTGACCGCAGCATCGGTGCCTTGCTGGATGCCAGTAATCATCTGCTCGATTTCCTGGGTCGATTGCTGCGTCCGGTGCGCCAGCGCCCGCACTTCATCGGCCACCACCGCAAATCCGCGTCCGGCACTCCCGGCCCGCGCCGCTTCGATGGCCGCGTTCAGGGCCAGCAAGTTCGTCTGCTCGGCAATCGAGCGAATCACATCCAGGACTTTGCTGATGCCATAAACTTTCTGCGCCAGGTCCTCGACCTGAGTCGCATTGGCCGTGACATCGTCGGCCAGGGATTCGATGGACAACACGGTCTGATGCACCTGTTCGCGACCGTGCTGGGCGATCCGGTCGGATTCCCGAGACGCTTCGGACGTGGCCACCGCATTGCTCGCGACCTCCTCCACCGCAGCGGTCATCTGATTCACCGCCGTCGCGGCCTGGTCGATTTCCAGGCTCTGCTGATGCAGGCCCCGGGTGGCCTCTTCAGTCACACAACTGAGTTCTTCCGAAGCCGAGGCCAATTGGCTGGATGAGTCGGAAATACGCCGCAGGGTTTCGCGCAAACTCCCCTGCATGCTCTTGAGGGCGTGCAACAGCCGCGCCGGCTCGTCCTTGCCGGTGATGCTGATATCACCGGTGAGATCGCCGCCAGCCACCCCTTCAGCCACCTTCAACGATTGGGAAAGCGGCACGACGATGCTGCGGGTCAGCAGCAGCGCCAGGCCGATGGTCATCAGCGCCGTCAGGCCGATCATCACCCCGACCCAGACCCGCGAATGGCTGAACACTTGGCGCCCCGCCTCCGTCGCCAGGTTAGCGTTGTGCTTGTTCAATTCGACCAATGCCTTGAGGGTGACGGTGATTTCATCGGCCAACGGACTCATCTCGCCATTGAGGATGGCGGCCGCCTCTTCCACCCTTCCCTGGGCAGACAGCGTCATCACCTGAGTCTGGAACTGCAGGTATTGTTGCTCCGAAGCTTTGAAGCGGTCGAACAGCACACGCTCTTCGGGCAGCACGATCAGCGCGTCATAACGCTGCTGAGGCTCACTGAGGTTGCCTTTGAGCTCGTTGAGTTTGCTGACGTTTTGCGCCAGCGCCTGCGGGTCGCGATTGAGCAGCAGGCGCATGGTCAGCGCCCGCAGCCGCAGCATGTCCTGATTCATCTCCCCGACCGCCATCACGCTGGGCAGCCAGTTGTCATCGACCTGATCGGACTGCGCGCGCATGTTCGACATTTGCATCAGGGCGAACGCCCCCAATCCAAACACCATCAACGCCAGCAGGCCAAAACCCAGGCCCGCGCGCGGCGCAATATTGAGACTTCTGATACTCATTAATCTGGTTCCTTCCAAAAGTGCCGCCTCAATCCTGCAGCGGGTTGCCTTAGAAGGTATCGGCCCTGAGAGATTTTGCGTAAGACGAAAAAGTGATATCAAAACGCCTTACTACTTCGATCGTCGGGCGGTAACGATTCAGCGCACGGCAATGGGTACGCAAGAAAGTGGAACGCGTAACAGGAGGAGTGCTCTATACCTTCAAGGTCTTTTTTGATCGAATGACTTTTCCTGTTACCTGCGAGGTTTCCCATGACTGTCACCGTCAATACCGTTTCCGCCGAAGGTTTTCGTCACAGCGTACAGATCGATGACCACGAACTCTTTGCCGACGTACCGACACTCGCCGGCGGCGAAGGCTCGGCGCCCGAGCCACACGATTACTTCGACGCGGCCCTGGGCGCCTGCAAGGCCCTGACCCTGAAGATGTACGCGAAGAAGAAAGACATCCCGCTGACCGGTGTCACGGTCGAAGTCAAACGTGACAACAGCGAAGAGCAGAAAGGTAAATATGCCCTGCACGTCAAATTGACCCTCAAGGGTGTGCTCACCGACGCTCAACGCGATGAGCTGCACCGCGTGGCCGACCGTTGCCCGGTCCACAAGTTGATGACCACCACCGACGTCAGCATCGAAACGCACCTGTCTGAAGGTGCCTTCAGCCAATAGCGGCAAGGGCTGCGCAAGCGGGTTATGCTCCACGCATTACCCGCTCAGCCTGGAATGCAGCATGAACACTCCGCTCGTGATCCGTCCACGCGCCGAAGATGTCGAGGGTCAACCGATTCTTCGCCCGCTGCCGTCAGCCAAATGCCGCAGCGTCGGGCCTTTCGTGTTTTTCGACCACATGCTCGAAACCCGTTACGAGGCGGGAAAAGGCATGAACATCCGACAGCATCCGCACATTGGTCTGTCGACCCTCACGTACTTGTTCGAAGGAAAAATCCAGCACAAGGACAGCCTCGGCTCCGACCAAGTGGTGGACGCCGGTGATGTCAGCTGGATGACGGCGGGCAGCGCGATTGCCCACGTCGAGCGCACGCCTGAGGCGTTGAAGGACAGCGGCTTCACCCTGCACGGTTTGCAGATTTGGCTGGCCTCACCGAAAGATAAAGAGCACGGACCCGGACACTACAGCCACCATTCGGCGGCCACGCTGCCGGTCAGCGATAACCTGGGAGTAAAGATCCGGATGATTGCCGGGTCAGGCTTTTGCCTGGAGTCACCGGTCCCGGTGCTTTCTCCTACCTTGTATGCCGAATTGAACCTGCAAACGGCGACCACATTGCTGATTCCAACCGAGCATGAAGAGCGGGCGTTGTATGTGCTGGACGGCGAGGTGCAACTGAATGGCGAGCTGATAGAACCGCATTCGCTGGTGGTGTTGCCGGTCGGGGAAGAGATGACGCTGTTTGCTGAAAGCGACTGTCATGCCGTGCTGTTTGGCGGAACGCCGCTGGATGGGCCGCGACGGATCAACTGGAACTTCGTGGCGAGCGATCCGGCGTTGATCGATGAGGCGCGGCGACGCTGGGCGGCCGGGGATTGGCCGACGGTGCCGGGGGAAAGCGAAAGGATTGAGTTGCCTTAGGGCAAAAATCAAAAGATCGCAGCCTTCGGCAGCTCCTACACGGACCAATGTAGGAGCTGCCGAAGGCTGCGATCTTTTGATCTTAAGAGCAATCAGCCGCAGAACACTTCATCCAGCAAGTTGTGCATCGACGTAAACGCACGCCCCGCCGTCTTCGCGTCATACATCATCATGCCCGGCACATTGGCATGCGGATCGGTGAAGGAATGCACCGCGCCGCCGTAGCTCAGCAGTTGCCAATCCACGCCCGCCGCATTCATCTCATCTTCAAACGCCGGCAGTTGCTCTTTCGGCACCAGTGGGTCGGATGCACCGTGCAGCACCAACACCGAACCCTTGATGTTCCTGGCATCAGCCGGATTCGGCGAATCCAGTGTTCCGTGGAACGACACCGCCGCTTTCACCGGCGCTCCGGTGCGCGCCAGGTCCAGGGCGCAGCAACCGCCGAAGCAGAAACCGAACGTCGCCAGTTTCGAGCTATCGACAACCGCCTCGCCCTGGCTTTGCAGCTGTTCGAATGCTGCTTGCATGCGTTTGCGCAACAACGGCCGGTCATGCTTGAGCGGCATCATGGCTGCACCCGCCTCGTCGCCGTTCTGCGGACGGACCGATTGGCCGTAGAGGTCCGCGATCAGCACCACATAACCCTTGGACGCCACGGACTTGGCGATCTCCTCGGCACCGGCGCTGACGCCCATCCAGTTCGGCGCCATCAACAGGCCGGGACGTGGGCCTTTATGGTCAGCGTCGAAGGCGAGACGGCTTTCATACGGCTGGCCATCAATCTGATAAGCAACGGAACGAACAGTGATCTGGCTCATGACTAACTCCCAGTAAAAGACACCAGAATAAAAAAACCCGCCGAAGCGGGTTTTTGTACAACGCAGTTAAACCGACAGTTCAACCAGCAGCTTGTTGAGACGGCGCACGTAGGCGGCCGGGTCTTTCAAGCTGTCGCCGGCGGCCAGGGCCGCCTGATCGAAGAGAATGTGCGACAGGTCGCCGAAGCGTTCGTCGCTCTGCTCGTTGTCGAGCTTCTCGATCAGCGGGTGAGCCGGGTTGAATTCGAAGATCGGCTTCGATTCCGGAACCTTCTGACCGCTGGCTTCGAGGATCTGACGCATCTGCATGCCCAGGTCCTGCTCGCCGATGGCCAGAATCGCCGGGGAGTCGGTCAGACGATGGGAAACCCGCACTTCAGCGACGGAATCGCCCAGTGCTGTTTTCAGACGTTCAACCAGACCTTCTTTGGACTTGGCGACTTCTTCCGCAGCTTTCTTGTCTTCTTCCGAATCCAGGTTGCCCAGGTCCAGGTCACCGCGCGCCACGTCGACAAAGCTCTTGCCGTCGAAGTCGCTGAGGTAGCTCATCAGCCACTCGTCGATGCGGTCGGTCAGCAGCAGCACTTCGATGCCTTTCTTGCGGAAGACTTCCAGGTGCGGGCTGTTTTTGACTTGCGCGTAGGTTTCGCCGGTCAGGTAGTAAATCTTGTCCTGACCTTCCTTGGCGCGAGCCAGGTATTCGGCCAGACCCACCACTTGCTCGCCTTCATCACCGCTGGTCGATGCGAAACGCAGCAGGCCAGCGATTTTCTCTTTGTTGGCGAAGTCTTCTGCCGGGCCTTCTTTCATGACCTGGCCAAAGTTTTTCCAGAAGCTCTTGTATTGCTCAGGCTCGTTCTTCGCCAGCTTTTCCAGCATGTCGAGAACGCGCTTGGTCAGCGCCGACTTCATGGAGTCGATGATCGGGTCTTTCTGCAGGATTTCCCGCGACACGTTCAGCGACAGATCGTTGGAATCGACCACGCCTTTGATAAAGCGCAGGTACAGCGGCAGGAACGACTCTGCCTGATCCATCACGAACACGCGCTGCACGTACAGCTTCAGGCCTTTCGGCGCTTCACGCTGGTACAGATCGAATGGAGCACGGGCCGGCACGTAGAGCAGCGAGCTGTATTCGAGCTTGCCTTCGACCTTGTTGTGGCTCCAGCTCAGCGGGTTCTCGAAGTCGTGAGCGACATGCTTGTAGAACTCCTGGTATTCCTCGTCTTTCACTTCAGTGCGAGGGCGAGTCCACAGAGCACTGGCGCGGTTGACGGTTTCCCATTCAACGGCCGGTTGCTCTTCGCCTTCAACGGCTGCCACTTCTTTCGGCAACTCGATCGGCAGAGCGATGTGGTCGGAGTACTTCTTGATGATGTTGCGCAGACGCCAGCCATCGGCGAATTCGTCTTCACCGGATTTCAGGTGCAGGACGATACGGGTGCCGCGCTCGACTTTATCCACGGTGGCAACTTCAAAATCGCCTTCACCCTTGGACGACCAGTGCACGCCTTCGCTGGCAGCAGCCCCGGCACGACGGCTGAACACGTCGACTTTATCGGCGACGATGAATGCAGAGTAGAAACCCACACCGAATTGACCGATCAGGTGCGAGTCTTTTTTCTGATCGCCGGACAGGTGTTTCATGAAATCGGCAGTGCCGGATTTGGCGATGGTACCCAAGTGGGCGATCGCATCTTCACGGCTCATGCCGATGCCGTTGTCTTCGAGGGTGACGGTTTTAGCGTCCTTGTCGAAGCTCACACGGATTTTCAGTTCGGCGCCACCTTCCAGCAATTCAGGCTTGGACAGGGCTTCGAAACGTAATTTGTCGACAGCGTCAGAGGCGTTCGAGATCAATTCGCGAAGGAAAATTTCCTTGTTGGAATACAGCGAATGGATCATGAGGTGCAGCAGTTGCTTCACCTCGGTCTGGAAGCCCAGGGTTTCCTTTTGAGTTTCCACACTCATGGTCATCAAACTCCAATCAGATGGCAGTGGCCGCGACCTGAAGGGTCGGCGGCGGGTTGTCATCAAAGTTGGGGGCTGAGTTCAGGATTTCAAGGGCTCTTCAATTTTGAAATGGGCGCGGGCCGTGGCAATCGGTTCGGCTTCAGTGCTTTGCCAGGCCGTAATCGCAACGTTGGCGACCCGGCGACCCTGCCGGCAAACCTGGCATCTGGCCCAGGTGTCGCGAAACTGCCCGGCGCGCAGATAGTCGAGGGAGAAATCGATGATCTTCGGCACACCCGGCGAACCGGTGAAAATCAGCAGGTGCAGCGCTGCGGACAGCTCCATGAACCCGGCAATCACGCCACCATGAATCGCCGGCAATAAAGGGTTACCAATGTTGTCCTTGTTGGCCGGCAAGCGAAACAGCAGATCATCCCCCACCCGCGAACATTCGATGCCGATCAATTTGGCGTAGGGAATCAGGTGCAGCAGCGAGGCGTAGTCGCCCTGCTCATGTGCCTGCTGAAGTTGTTCCTTGAACGCGTCGGTCATTTCGTACCTCCGGCGATGACGCCGCCAAAGCCTTTGGTGCCCTTGATGGCTTTGCCCATGCGCATGAAGGTGCCCACCGCATGGGCGATGGGCTGCTCGGGGTCGTCCTGGTAGGCGAAGCCGCGAGCAAAGATCACATCCATGGTCACCCGGTAGCACTGGGCAAAACCGTAGACATCTTTATGCGGCTCGGCGGCGTGCATGTAGTCAATGCGCAGGTCGAGGGTCGGACACACTTCGAACTCGGGCAGCACGCAGAGGGTGGACATGCCGCAGGCCGTGTCCATCAGCGAGGTCAGCGCTCCGCCATGAATCACGCCGGTTTGCGGGTTGCCAACAATTTGAGGACTGTATGGCAAGATGACCGTCAGGCCTTCGCTGCTGGCGCTGTGAACCCGCAGCCCAAGTACCTGACAATGTCGCAGCGCCGATAGAAATCGTGTAGCGCGCTCAAAAACGGGGTTTTCGGCCATTTTCATAAACTCTTTTAGTGTTCAGGCAACGCACTAGGCGTTTTTTGTAAAAGTTCCCGTCGGAATAAACTTATATATCTGTATGAATTGAGGAACTTAACGCTATGGGCTGCGCTCGAAAGGCCAGTAGATATATTTTCCATAAGGAGAAACACCCCATGCGTAAGACTTTAGCTATTGCCTTGATGTTGACCGCTTCCCTCGGTCTCGCAGCCTGCGATAAAAAATCCGAGGACAAAGCTCAAGATGCTAACCAACATGCCGAGCAAGCTCAGCAAGACATGAGCAAAGCTCAGGATAAAGTGAACGACGCGGCGAAAGAAAACGCCGAAGCCGCCAAAGCTCAGGCTGAATCGGATGCAGCGGCAGCAAAAGAAGCACCTAAAAACTAAAACAGTTTTTAGCGTGATAAAGAAAACCCGCCAAGTGCGGGTTTTCTTTTGCCTTTTTTTGTTTGCAAAGCAGGCCTTACAGCAAAATAGTTTTAAAAGTCGGACTAATCATCAACAGCAACGAACACACTAGTCCGACGGACCATACCAGGCTCCGCTGCCAGGCCAGATCAACCCAATAGCACAGCAAATAAATGATTCTCGTAATCACGAAGATGATTGCCAGCAAGTCGATCAGCCACCCCGCTGTCTGCGTGGTGTGCGCCATCAACACTCCCACCGCGAACAGAATGAACGCCTCAAAACAGTTTTGATGAGCCGCCAACGCACGCGCACCAAAGCCTGTCAGTTGCGCCTGTTGCTGACGTGGCAGATGGTTGTCATAACCGCCCTGGTCATTCATCGCCTTGGCCACGGGAATTTTTGCCACAAAAATCAGCAAGGCACTGATAAACACACACCAGAACGGAATACTCATCAAACAGCCTCTTTAATCGCCTCGGGCAATGGCGCCTCTGTAGGTGTATAGACCATCACGTCGAGAACGTCGGAATGAAACTCCCGGCGATACAACACCAGCACCACGCCGGCACTCATCAACATGAACAACCACGGGCTGACGAACCAGGCCAGCATGGTCATGCCGAAGTAGTAGGAGCGCAGTCCGAAGTTGAACTGGTTGGCAGCCATGGAAATGACGCGGGCCGCCCGGGCAGCAAAGGCTTTGCGCTCTTGTTCGGAAACGTGACGCTCACCGACCATAGGCGCCGAGCCCACCAGAATGGCCGCAAAGTTGTACTGGCGCATGCACCAGCTGAACGTAAAGAACGCATAGACAAAGACCAGCGCCAGGCACAGCAACTTGATCTCCGACATCCCTTGAGAGGCCTGCTGCACCATCGGGATATCCGCCAATAACGATACTGCCCTTTCGGAGGCTCCGAGCACCGTGAGAATGCCGGCCAGGATAATCAGTGTGCTGGAGGCGAAGAACGAGGCGTTGCGCTCCAGGTTACCGATCACGCTGGCGTCAGCGATGCGGTTGTCGCGCAACAGCATGCGGCGCATCCAGTCTTCGCGATAAAGGTGCAGCACGCTGGCCAGGCACGCGGTGTCGCGGCCCTTCCACGTCGCATACCGGGTGTAACCGCCCCAGCAGATGGCGAACCAGAGCGCGGCGAGGATGTGGATCATGTTGGCGTGGATGAACGACATGCAGGTCCTTGTGATGTAGATGCGGAGTACATAATTCCTGTGGGAGCGAGCCTGCTCGCGATGACGGATTTACATTCAACACATATGTTGACTGATCTACCGCTATCGCGAGCAGGCTCGCTCCCCCATTAGGTCTTGGCACTGCTTCGACGTTAGCTCAAGGAAAAAGACACTGCACCACCTCCAAAAAAAATGCCCCGTATCGATTGATACGGGGCATTTCCATGTGTGTTCACGACCCGCTTGTGACGGGCCATGAAGCGGCTTAAGCCAGTGCTTCTTCGCGTTTGCCCAGCAGGCGATCGCAAACCACCGCGACGACCAGGGTCATGACCGACGGCACCAGCCAGGCCAGGCCTTGCTCGCTCAGCGGCAGGTGGGACAACTGAGTCGGCATCCAGTCTGCCAGACCCGCGCCCTTGAGGGCGTCGATCAAACCGAAGATGAACGACACCAGCATCACCGGACCGACGATTCGGCCCTGCTCATGCCAGAAGTCCTTGCAGAAGCTCAGGGCGACCAGGGCAATGCACGGCGGGTAGATCGCGGTCAGCACCGGGATCGAGAACGCAATCAGCTTGGTGAGGCCCAGGTTGGACACCAGCAGGGAGAATGCGGCCAGGATGATGACCAACGTCTTGTAGGAAAGCGGCAGCACACGGCTGAAGTATTCGGCGCAGGCGCAGGTCAGACCCACCGCCGTCACCAGACAGGCCAGGGAGATCAGCACCGCCAGAAAACCGCTGCCCAGAGAGCCGAAGGTGTGTTGCACGTAAGCGTGCAACACCGCCGCGCCGTTGGTGGCACCCGCGGCCACTTCATGGCTGCCCGAACCGAGCCGGAACAGGCTGACGTAAACCAGCGCCAGACCCACGCCGGCAATCAGCCCGGCGATGATCGCGTAACGGGTAATCAACACCGGCGACTCGACGCCACGGGAGCGGATCGCGTTGACGATGACAATGCCAAACACGAGCGCGCCCAGGGTATCCATGGTCAGGTAACCATTGATGAAGCCTTGGGAGAACGGTGCTGCCACGTATTCCGGGGTGGCAACGCCAACATCACCGGCCGGCAATGCAAACGCTGCGATGCCGAGCGCGGCCAGGGCGATGATCTTCAGCGGTGCAAGGAAACGTCCTACGGTATCCAGCAGCCGGCCCGGATAGAGCGAGATGAAAAACACCAGCAGGAAGTACACCGAGCTGTAGAGGAACAGCGCCAGCGGGCTCTCGCCAGTCAGTGGCGCCAAGCCGACTTCGAATGACACGGTGGCGGTGCGCGGTGTCGCGAACAGCGGGCCGACAGCGAGGTAGCACGCGGCCGCCAGCAGGCCACCGGCGACTTTCCCGATCGGGCTGCTCAAGGCATCCATGGCGCCACCGACCTTGGCCAGGGCGACAACGGTGATCACCGGCAAACCGACCGCGGTGATCAGAAAGCCCAGCGCTGCCATCCAGACGTTTGGACCGGACTGCAAACCGACGATAGGCGGGAAGATGATGTTGCCAGCCCCGACAAACAGGGCAAATGTCATAAAACCAAGTGCCAGGATGTCCTGGCCTTTCAACACTTTCATTAAGGAAATACCACACTACTGAATCGGAATTTAGAGAGGGATTTCCCTGAGGGGTGAGGGAAATGCTGTCGGTCCGTATAGGACTGACCCGTTTAGCGCGTAGCTACCTTGTGGGCCGCGGACGCAAAAATGGCTGCTAGCCTAACGAATTTGCCCGACAAACGCACTGTTAGGGTGCGATCTATCCGATACGCGACATTTCCGTGTCGCGTTTACATATCTAATTTACTTGCACAGAACCCCGTGGTGAGGGGATTTATCCCCGTTGGGTCGCGAAGCGAGCCCCAAATCACATGCAGTACATCAGGGCACACCGCATTGCTGACTTGACGACTGCTACGCAGCCGAACGGGGATAAATCCCCTCACCACAACGACAAAGGCCACCCGAAGGTGGCCTTTGTTTGGTGAAGCGTCAGATAAGCGCGAGGCTTACTTGATCGCCCAACCGGTCAGCTCGGACAAAGCCTTGCCGATGTCTGCCAGCGAACGCACGGTTTTAACGCCTGCGTCTTCCAGGGCAGCAAACTTCTCGTCTGCAGTGCCTTTGCCGCCAGAGATGATTGCGCCAGCATGGCCCATGCGCTTGCCCGCAGGGGCAGTCACACCAGCGATGTAGGAAACAACCGGCTTGGTCACGTGTGCCTTGATGTAGGCAGCCGCTTCTTCTTCAGCCGAACCGCCGATCTCACCGATCATAACGATCGCTTCGGTCTTCGGGTCTTCCTGGAACAGCTTCAGGATGTCGATGAAGTTCGAACCCGGGATCGGGTCACCGCCGATGCCGACGCAAGTCGACTGACCGAAACCGGCGTCAGTAGTCTGCTTAACAGCTTCGTAGGTCAGGGTGCCGGAACGGGAAACGATACCGACCTTGCCTGGCAAGTGAATGTGACCTGGCATGATGCCGATCTTGCATTCGCCTGGAGTGATCACGCCTGGGCAGTTAGGACCGATCAGGACTACGCCCAGCTCGTCGCACTTGACCTTGGCATCCAGCATATCCAGGGTAGGAATGCCTTCAGTGATGCAAACGATCAGCTTGATGCCGCCGAATGCTGCTTCCAGGATGGAGTCCTTGCAGAAAGGAGCTGGAACGTAGATCACGCTGGCGGTGGCGCCAGTGGCAGCTACAGCATCTTTCACGGTGTTGAACACTGGCAGACCCAGGTGCTCGGTGCCGCCTTTACCCGGAGTTACGCCACCGACCATCTTGGTGCCGTACTCGATGGCTTGCTGGGTGTGGAAACTACCTTGCGAACCGGTAATACCCTGGCAGATAACTTTGGTGTCTTTATTGATCAGGACGCTCATTATTTGCCCTCCGCAGCTTTGACAACTTGTTGAGCAGCGTCGGTCAGGCTGGTAGCAGCGATGATGTTCAAACCGCTTTCTGCCAGTACTTTAGCGCCCAGCTCAGCGTTGTTGCCTTCAAGGCGAACAACAACCGGGATTTTCACGCCGACTTCTTTCACAGCGCCGATGATGCCTTCGGCAATCATGTCGCAACGAACGATGCCGCCGAAGATGTTGACCAATACTGCAGCGACGTTAGTGTCGGACAGGATGATCTTGAACGCTTCGGTAACGCGTTCTTTGGTAGCACCGCCGCCCACGTCGAGGAAGTTGGCTGGTTTGCCGCCATGCAGGTTGACGATGTCCATGGTACCCATGGCCAGGCCAGCACCGTTGACCATGCAACCGATGTTGCCTTCCAGCGCTACGTAGTTCAGTTCGAACTTGGCAGCGTGCGCTTCGCGCGGATCGTCTTGCGACGGATCGTGGAAAGTCTTCAGCTTAGGCTGACGGTACATGGCGTTGGCGTCGATGTTGATCTTGGCGTCGAGGCAATGCAGATCGCCGTCAGCCTTGATCACCAGCGGGTTCACTTCCAGCAGAGCCAGGTCGTGATCCTTGAACAGCTTGGCCAGGCCTACGAAGATCTTGGCGAACTGAGCAACTTGCTTGCCTTCCAGACCCAGCTGGAATGCCAGTTCGCGACCCTGGAATGGCTGAGCGCCAACCAGTGGATCGATAGTGGCCTTGAGGATTTTCTCAGGGGTGTCGTGAGCGATTTTCTCGATGTCCACGCCACCTTCGGTGGAAGCCATGAACACGATGCGACGGCTCGAACGGTCAACGACAGCGCCCAGGTACAGCTCTTTAGCGATATCAGTGCACGATTCAACCAGGATCTTGGTGACTGGCTGACCATTGGCATCAGTCTGGTAAGTCACCAGACGCTTGCCCAACCACTGTTGAGCGAATGCTTTGGCGTCTTCTTTGCTGCGAACCAGCTTAACGCCGCCCGCTTTACCGCGACCACCTGCGTGAACCTGGGCTTTGACAACCCATTCGGTCCCGCCGATTTTGTCGCACGCTTCTGCTGCTGCTTCCGGGGTGTCTACGGCGAAACCCTGGGATACTGGCAGGCCGTATTCAGCGAACAGCTGCTTACCCTGATACTCGTGAAGATTCATGCTTATTACCGTCTTCGTTAGGTACTGCGCATTCGGTGCTGCACTTGTTCAAGTGCCGCACCACCTGTGACTGCTGCTTGCGTAGGTGTTCCGGATAACCGGTGAGACTACGCAAGGCTGCGTCCGGCGGACATTCCGCGGTGAGTCTTGCACGCAAGGCTCACGACGGGCCTTCCGCCGTGGTTTCTTATTGTCTTGTCTTAACGCTTCTTGCGGTTGGCAATGTGGATGGCGCCGCCATTCACAGCCAAAGCTGCTTCGTGCAAGGCTTCGGACAGGGTCGGATGGGAGAAAACCATCATGCCCAGGTCTTCAGCGCTGGTGCCGAATTCCATACCGATCGCGCCCTGCTGAACCAGTTCTGCAGCGCTCGGGCCAATCACGTGGACGCCCAATACGCGGTCAGTCTTGGCATCAGCGATGACTTTCACGAAACCGCCGGTATCGTTGGCTGCCATGGCACGGCCACTGGCTGCGAACGGGAAGGTGCCAACGTTAACTTCAACGCCTTCAGCCTTCAAGACCTGCTCGGTTTTGCCGACCCACGCGATTTCCGGGTGAGTATAAATAACAGACGGGATCAGGTCATAGTTGATTTGGGCTTTGTGGCCCTTGATGCGCTCAACCACCATGATGCCTTCTTCGGACGCCTTGTGCGCCAGCATCATGCCGCGAACCACGTCGCCGATCGCGAAAACGCCCGGAACGCTGGTGGCGCACTGGTCGTCAACGAAAACGAAGCCACGTTCGTCGATGTTCACACCGCTGTCAGCTGCCAGCAGCTCGGTGGTCACCGGACGGCGACCAACGGCAACGATCAGCTTGTCGAACGTGATGTTCTGTTCGCCATTGGCATCGGTGTAGTTCACGACAACTTCGTTGCCGTTCACTTTGGAACCGGTGACGCGAGCGCCCAGCTTGATGTCCAGACCTTGTTTGGTCAGGGTTTTGTAGGCTTCTTTGGAAACGGCGTCGTCAGCAGCTGGCAGGAACTTCTCCAGCGCTTCCAGAACAACCACTTCGGAACCCAGACGGGACCAGACCGAACCCAGTTCCAGACCGATCACGCCAGCGCCGATCACGCCCAGACGTTTTGGAACCGATTGGAATTCCAGTGCACCCGTCGAATCGACGATCACGTTCTGGTCAACCGGAGCCGGTGGAATGTCGATCGGACGCGAGCCCGAAGCCAGAATCACGTTCTCGGCTTCGATGATTTCGACGGTGCCGTCTGGCTTGGTCAGCTCGACTTTCTTGCCGGCCAGCAGTTTGCCGTGGCCTTGCAGGGAAGTGACGCCGTTCGCCTTGAACAGGGTGGCAACGCCAGAGGTCAGGCCTTTGACGATGTTGGCTTTACGGCCAACCATTGCGGCCACGTCCATGGTCACGCCAGCGTGATTGATACCGTGGATCGCGAAGCCTTCTTTGGCTTCCTTGTATTTCCAGGAGCTGTCCAGCAGCGCCTTGGATGGAATGCAGCCGACGTTCAGGCAAGTACCGCCGAGGGCCAGTTTGCCTTCCTTGTCGGTGTATTTCTCGATGCAGGCAGTGGAGAGGCCCAGTTGCGCTGCTTTAATGGCAGCCACGTAGCCGCCAGGGCCCGCGCCAATCACTACCACGTCGAATTTCTGAGTCATGTGTCATTCCTTCTCGAATCAAACCGGACGGCCCCTTTTGAGGACCGTCGTGGGACGAAGCTGGTCATTACAGGAGGGCCGTCCATCACTGGACGGCCCGTGCAACGAAATCAGATATCCAGCAGCAAACGAGCCGGGTCTTCCAGCAGGTTCTTGATGGTAACCAGGAAGGTCACAGCTTCTTTGCCATCGATCAGACGGTGATCGTAGGACAGAGCGAGGTACATCATCGGACGGATAACAACCTGACCGTTGATCGCCATAGGACGCTGCAGAATGTTGTGCATGCCCAGGATGGCCGCTTGCGGCGGGTTGACGATCGGCGTCGACATCATCGAACCGAAAGTACCACCGTTGGTGATGGTGAACGTACCGCCGGTCATCTCGTCCATCGACAGTTTGCCGTCACGAGCCTTCTTGCCGAAGGTGGCGATGCCGCCTTCGATTTCAGCCAGGCTCATCAGTTCGGCGTTACGCAGAACCGGAACAACCAGACCGCGGTCGCTGGAAACAGCAACACCGACGTCAGCGTAGCCGTGATAAACGATGTCAGCACCGTCGATCGACGCGTTGACAGCCGGGAAGCGTTTCAGCGCTTCGGTGGCAGCCTTGACGAAGAACGACATGAAGCCCAGGCGCACGCCGTTGTGGGACTTCTCGAACAGGTCCTTGTACTTCGAACGCAGGGCCATGACTTCTGTCATGTCGACTTCGTTGAAAGTGGTCAGCATCGCCATGTTCGATTGAGCTTCAACCAGACGCTTGGCGACGGTGGCCCGCACGCGGGTCATCGGTACGCGCTTCTCGATGCGATCGCCGGCAGCGAACACTGGAGCAGCAGCGGCAGGAGCAGCAGCCTTGGCAGGCGCGGCAGCCGGAGCGGCTTTCTTGGCAGCTACAGCGGCAACAACGTCTTCCTTGGTCACACGACCGCCTTTGCCAGTGCCGGCAACGGAAGCGATGTTGATACCGTTTTCTTCAGCCAGCTTGCGAGCAGCCGGTGCAGCAACAGGATCATCTTCGCCTTCAGCGGCTGGAGCAGCAGCTTGTGCAGCGGCCGGAGCAACGGCAGCAGCTGGAGCGGCAGCAGCGCCGCCCGCTTCGATGGAGCCCAGGACTTCGTCGGACAGAACGGTGTCGCCTTCGTTCTTGACGATAGCGCCCAGCACGCCATCAGCGGTGGCCAACACTTCCAGTACGACTTTGTCAGTTTCGATGTCGACGATCAGGTCATCGCGCTTGACGGCGTCGCCCGGCTTTTTGTGCCAGGTGGCAACGGTGCCATCGGCAACCGATTCCGGGAAAGTGGGGGCTTTGATTTCGATAGCCATTATCTGTGGGTCCTTAAATTCGGTTTCAGGTGCGCGAAGGCGTTAAACAGTAAAGGCGTCTTGCAGCAGTTTTTCCTGCTGCTCAGCGTGCATCGATGCATAACCACAAGCAGGTGCAGCGGAAGCATCACGACCGGCGTACTCGAGAAAGAGTGCTTTGTTGTGATTGCCAACGATGCGGCGCATGTGGTGTTGGCTGCAGTACCAGGCACCCTGGTTCATCGGCTCTTCCTGACACCAAACGATATGTTTGAGGTTGGTGTACGGAGCCAGGACTTCGTTCAAGTCGTCCTCAGGGAATGGATACAGCTGCTCGATACGCACGATGGCGATGTCATCACGACCTTCGGCACGGCGTTTTTCCAGCAGGTCGTAGTAGACCTTGCCGCTACACAGAACAACGCGCTCGACCTTTTTCGGGTCCAGGGTATCGATTTCCGGGATAACGGTCTGGAACGAACCTTCGGCCAGATCTTCCAGGGTCGAGATGGCCAGTTTGTGACGCAACAGCGACTTCGGAGTCAGAACGATCAATGGCTTGCGCAGCGGGCGAATCACCTGACGACGCAGCAAGTGGTAGATCTGAGCCGGCGTAGTCGGTACGGCTACCTGAATGTTGTGCTCGGCGCACAGTTGCAGGTAACGCTCCAGACGAGCCGAAGAGTGCTCCGGACCCTGACCTTCATAACCGTGCGGCAGCAGCATGGTCAGACCGCAGAGACGGCCCCACTTGTGCTCACCACTGGTGATGAACTGGTCGATAACCACCTGGGCACCGTTGGCGAAGTCGCCGAACTGGGCTTCCCAGATCACCAGCGCCTCAGGCGTGGTGGTCGAGTAACCGTATTCGAACGCCAGCACGGCTTCTTCGGACAGGAACGAATCGTACAGGTCGAAACGTGGCTGGCCCTTGTACAGGTTTTGCAGCGGGACGTAGGTGCCCGCGTCTTTCTGGTTGTGCAAGACAGCGTGACGGTGCGAGAACGTACCGCGACCGATGTCCTGACCCGTCATGCGAATCGGGTGACCTTCGAACGCCAGGGTCGCGTACGCCATGGTTTCGGCGTAACCCCAGTTGATCGGCAGGCCGCCGGCTTGCATTTTCTGACGGTCTTCGTAGATTTTCGAGACCTGGCGCTGAACCACGAAGCCTTCCGGAATTTCCAGCAGCTTGGCGGACAGTTCCTGCAAGGTTTTCAGATCGAAGCGAGTGTCGTGACGCGCGGTCCAGGCGTGGCCCAGATACGGACGCCAGTCCACGAACAACTCTTTGTTCGGCTCTTTGACCAGGCTTTTTACAACATGCAGACCGTTGTCCAGCGCATTGCGGTATTCGTCGACTTTCGCCTGAACACGCTCTGCGTCCAGCACACCGCCTTGAGTCAGACGATCGGCATACAGCTCACGGGTGGTGCGCTGTTTGGTGATCTGCTGATACATGATTGGCTGGGTGCCGCTTGGCTCGTCGGCCTCGTTGTGGCCACGACGACGGTAGCAGACCAGGTCGATCACCACGTCACGCTTGAACTGCATGCGGTAGTCGATGGCCAGCTGGGTCACGAACAACACGGCTTCCGGATCATCACCATTCACATGGAGGATCGGCGCCTGGATCATCTTCGCAACGTCGGTCGCGTACTCGGTGGAGCGCGAGTCCAGCGGGTTGCTGATGGTGAAACCGACCTGGTTGTTGATCACGATGTGCACGGTGCCGCCGGTCTTGAAACCGCGGGTCTGCGACATCTGGAAGGTTTCCATGACCACACCTTGACCGGCGAATGCCGCGTCACCGTGGATGGAGATCGGCAGAACCTTCTCGCCGGTAGGGTCGTTACGACGATCCTGACGGGCGCGAACCGAACCCTCGACCACTGGAGATACGATTTCCAGGTGGGACGGGTTGAACGCCATCGCCAGGTGAACTTCACCGCCGGTGGTCATCACGTTGGACGAGAAGCCCTGGTGATACTTAACGTCACCGGAACCCAGCTCGACCTTCTTCTTGCCTTCAAACTCGTCGAACAGCTCGCGCGGGTTCTTGCCGAAGGTGTTGACCAGCACGTTCAGACGACCACGGTGGGCCATGCCGATAACGATTTCCTTGGTGCCGTAGGAACCGGAACGCTGGATCAGCTCGTCGAGCATCGGAATCAGGCTCTCGCCGCCTTCCAGACCGAAACGCTTGGTACCCGGGTATTTGGTGCCCAGGTATTTTTCCAGACCTTCGCCCGCGGTGACACGCTCGAGCAAGTGGCTCTTGATGTCGGCGGAGTACGTCGGACGGCCGCGCACGCTTTCCAGACGCTGCTGGAACCACTGGCGCTGCTCGGAATCGGTGATATGCGTAAATTCAGCGCCGATGGTGCGGCAATATGTCTGCTGCAACGCTTCGTGAATTTCGCGTAGGCTCGCCTCCTCTTTGCCGATGAACAGGTCGCCGGCACGGAAGGTCGTATCAAGATCGGCATTGGTCAAGCCGTAATGATTGATCGACAGGTCTGCAGGTGCAGGACGCTGCCACAGCCCCAGCGGGTCAAGCTGGGCTGCCTGGTGGCCACGCATACGGTAGGCCTGGATCAATCGCAGCACTTCAACTTGCTTCTTCTCGTGCTCACTGCTCACGCTGCCGGCGGAAACCGGTTGGGCGCGGCGCTGGTTCTTTGCCAGCAAGACGAAATGATCGCGAATTGTGGAGTGCGAAACATCGGTGGCAGTGTTGCCGTCAGCAGGCAACTTCTGAAAGTAGGTGCGCCACTCTTCTGGCACAGCGTTAGGGTCGTGCAGGTAGAGCTCATAGAGCTCTTCCACATAGGCAGCGTTACTACCGGATAGGTAGGCGCTGTTCCACATGCGCTGCATCACGCTTTCTTGCATGCTTGGTCACCCTCGGTTAGGGGAACACCACCGGCGTCGACACCGAGCACGCTTGCAGAAGTCCGAATGCAGCGACTAAAACAAGCCACTTAGGATCACGCTGATAGTCCGGGTACCAGCCCGGATGCCCCTGCTTGTCTCATTTCTTCAAAATAAGAGCCGCAGCCTTATAAGCTGCTGCTCAGGTTAAGACTACGGCGCCGGTTGAAGCCTGCGCCGTAGCATCTACGGGTACAGCGGTACTACATTTACAACAGCCGGGTTACAGCAGCTGAATCACACGCCGCTTTGCAGCAGCATGTTACGTACGTGACCGATGGCCTTAGTCGGGTTCAGGCCTTTCGGGCAGACGTTGACGCAGTTCATGATCCCGCGGCAGCGGAATACGCTGAACGGGTCATCCAGCGAAGCCAGACGCTCGGCAGTCTTGGTGTCGCGGCTGTCTGCCAGGAAGCGATACGCTTGCAGCAGAGCAGCTGGACCCAGGAACTTGTCCGGGTTCCACCAGAAGGACGGGCAAGAGGTCGAGCAGCAAGCGCACAGGATGCACTCGTACAGACCGTCGAGCTTTTCACGCTCTTCAGGGGTCTGCAGACGTTCGATGGCCGGAGCCGGCGTGTCGTTCTGCAGGTATGGCTTAACCTTTTCGTATTGCTTGTAGAAGATGCTCATATCGACGACCAGGTCACGGATTACCGGCAAACCTGGCAGAGGACGAACGATCAGCTTGTTACCTTTTACGACAGCGGACAGCGGCGTGACGCACGCCAGACCGTTTTTGCCGTTGATGTTCATGCCGTCGGAACCGCAAACACCTTCACGGCAAGAGCGACGATAGGAGAAACCTTCGTCCTGCTCTTTGATCAGGGCCAGCACGTCCAGCACCATCAGGTCTTTACCACCGGTATCGACCGTAAATTCCTGCATGAACGGCGCAGCGTCCTGATCAGGGTTGTAGCGATAAACACTGACTTGCAACATGGCGGCCACCCTTAATAAGTCCGAATCTTAGGTTCAAAAGTCGGAACAGTCTTCGGCGAGAAGTTCACAGCACGCTTGGTTACGCGCTTGTCACCCGGGAAGTACAGGGTGTGGCACAGCCAGTTTTCGTCGTCGCGATCTTCGTAGTCTTCACGGGCGTGAGCGCCGCGGGACTCTTTGCGGATCTCTGCGGCGATGGCGGTAGCTTCGGCCACTTCCAGCAGGTTCTGCAGTTCCAGAGCTTCGATACGAGCGGTGTTGAACGCCTGGCTCTTGTCGTTGATCTTGACGTTGGCGATACGGCCACGCAGATCAGCCAGCTGGGCAATACCCTTCTGCATGTATTCGCCGGTACGGAATACACCGAAGTAGTTCTGCATGCAGCTTTGCAGCTCTTTACGCAGGGTGGCGACGTCTTCACCTTCGGTACGCGAGTTCAGGCCATCGAGACGTGCCAGGGCAGCGTCGATGTCGGACTGGCGAGCGCGGGTGTAGTCAACGCCTTCTTTCAGGGTCTGCTCCAGGAACAGGCCGGCTGCACGACCGAACACCACCAGGTCCAGCAGCGAGTTGCCGCCCAGACGGTTGGCACCGTGAACCGATACGCAAGCCACTTCGCCTACTGCAAACAGGCCCGGGATGATCTGGTCAACGCCGTCGGCATCCTGAGTGATTGCCTGACCGTGAATGTTGGTCGGCACGCCGCCCATCATATAGTGGCAGGTTGGAACGACTGGAATCGGCGCCACGGCTGGATCGACGTGGGCGAAAGTCTTGGACAGTTCCATGATGCCTGGCAGACGGCTGTGCAGAACTTCTTCACCGAGGTGATCGAGTTTCAGCATTACGTGGTCGCCATCCGGACCGCAACCGTTGCCGGCGATGATTTCTTTAACCATCGAGCGAGCAACAACGTCACGACCAGCAAGGTCTTTGGCGTTCGGAGCATAACGCTCCATGAAACGTTCGCCGTGCTTGTTGATCAGGTAACCGCCTTCACCGCGGCAACCTTCAGTAACCAGTACACCGGCGCCGGCGATGCCGGTCGGGTGGAACTGCCACATTTCAATGTCTTGTACCGGCACGCCAGCACGCAGAGCCATGCCGACGCCGTCACCGGTGTTGATCAGGGCATTGGTGGTGGACGAGTAGATACGACCTGCACCGCCAGTCGCCAGTACAGTGGCGTTAGCGCGGACGTAGGAAGTTTCGCCGGTTTCGATGCAGATGACGATCATGCCGACAAAGGCACCATCTTCGTTCTTCACCAGGTCGACGCCGTAATATTCGTTGAGGAATACGGTGCCGGCCTTGAGGTTGGCCTGGTACAGGGTGTGCAGCAGTGCGTGACCGGTACGGTCGGCAGCGGCGCAAGTACGTGCAGCCTGGCCACCTTTACCGAAGTCTTTCGACTGACCGCCGAACGGACGCTGATAGATGCGACCTTGTTCGGTACGGGAGAACGGCAAGCCCATGTGCTCGAGTTCGAAGACCGCTTCCGGGCCTACGGAACACATGTATTCGATAGCGTCCTGGTCACCGATATAGTCGGAACCCTTGACGGTATCGTACATGTGCCAGCGCCAGTCATCGTTCGGATCTGCCGAAGCGATGGCGCAGGTGATGCCACCCTGGGCGGATACAGTGTGCGAACGAGTCGGGAAAACCTTGGTAACTACGGCAGTCTTGTGACCACCCTGTGCCAGCTGCAGAGCAGCGCGCATACCAGCGCCGCCGCCGCCAATGATGATGGCGTCGAACGAAAGCGTATTAACTGTAGTAGACATGAATCAGATACCCCAAAGAATCTGCACACCCCAGACGAAGTACGCGAACATCGCGACGCCGCATACCGCCTGGAAGAGGAAACGTATTGCAGTCGCGGACTTGCCGAACGCCATTGGCGTCAGGTAGTCGGTCGCGATGGTCCACATGCCGACCCAGGCGTGAGCGCCGAGGGCAACGAGGGCCAGTAGACTGAAAATACGCATCCAGTTGCTTGCGAACAGTTCATGCCATTGGGCGTAGCCGATGCCAGGATGGGCGACGACGTATCCGATCAGGAAAATGAAGTAAGCCGCGAGAACGACCGCAGACACACGTTGTGCCATCCAGTCATAGAGGCCCGAACGCGACAGGTTCGTGACGTTAGTTACCATATCCAAACTCCTGCCAGAACGATTACCACCACGGAAACGGCGATAACGATTTTCGAGCCCAGTTTGCCGCCTTCAAGCGATTCACCGATGCCCATGTCCATCATCAAGTGGCGCACACCGGCAACCAAGTGATACAGCAAGGCGGACAGGATGCCCCATGTCACTAGCTTGGCTAGCGGACTGGTCAGACACGCTTTCACCTGACCGAAGCCTTCTTCCGAGTCGAGCGACTTGTCCAATGCATAAAGCATGATGGCCAGGCTGACAAAGAGGATGATTCCGGAGATTCGGTGAAGAATGGACGTGTAAGCAGTGACTGGGAGTTTGATGGTCCTTAGGTCTAGGTTTACAGGTCGTTGGCTATTCACGGCTTTTTTTCACACTGAAGAGCCCCTAACAATCAGGGCAAAGTTGTTGGGGAGTGCACTGGTCAGGTACCCACCACCCAGGGAGTGCGACCCCCAGTAAAGCAGGCCCAAAAGCCCCTGGCGGTCGGAGGCCGAGTATAGACAGTTAGGCTACTAATGACAACGCAATCGCCTTCCCCTAATAGCTCATTGCACAAGTCGTATAAAAGGCGTAAATGGCAGTCAATTTCGAGGAAAAAGTCCGGTTAAAGCCTTCTGGAGCAAGACTTTAGGCAAATTGACATTCGAATTTATCTCACTATAGTGGTGCGGGCCCTGCGTGGGGGGTCTGTCTGATGATTTCAAGCATAAATAGGAGGCCACATGGCTGACAAAAAAGCGCAGTTGATCATCGAGGGCGCAGCCCCCGTCGAGCTGCCCATTTTAACCGGCACCGTTGGTCCCGATGTTATTGATGTTCGGGGCCTGACGGCCACGGGCCGTTTCACCTTTGACCCTGGTTTCATGTCGACAGCTTCCTGCGAGTCGAAGATCACCTATATCGACGGTGACAACGGCATTCTGCTGCACCGCGGCTACCCGATCGAACAGTTGGCTGAAAAGTCGGACTATCTGGAAACCTGCTATCTGCTGCTCAACGGCGAATTGCCGACCGCAGAACAGAAGGCCCAGTTTGTCAGCACCGTGAAGAACCACACCATGGTTCACGAGCAGCTGAAGACCTTCTTCAACGGTTTCCGTCGCGACGCCCACCCGATGGCCGTCATGTGCGGCGTAGTCGGCGCCCTCTCGGCCTTCTACCACGACTCCCTGGACATCAATAACCCGCAGCATCGCGAAATTTCCGCGATCCGTCTGGTTGCCAAGATGCCGACCCTGGCAGCGATGGTTTACAAGTACTCGATGGGGCAACCCATGATGTACCCGCGCAACGACCTGACGTACGCGGAAAACTTCCTGCACATGATGTTCAACACCCCGTGCGAGATCAAACCGATCAGCCCGGTGCTCGCCAACGCCATGGACAAGATCTTCATCCTCCATGCCGACCACGAGCAGAACGCATCGACGTCCACCGTACGCCTGGCAGGCTCTTCGGGTGCCAACCCGTTCGCCTGTATCGCCGCCGGCATCGCTGCACTGTGGGGCCCTGCCCACGGCGGCGCGAACGAAGCTGTTCTGACCATGCTCGATGAAATTGGCGATGTGTCGAACATCGACAAGTACATCGCCAAGGCCAAGGACAAGAACGATCCGTTCAAACTGATGGGCTTCGGTCACCGGGTTTACAAAAACCGCGACCCACGCGCAACTGTCATGAAGCAGACCTGCGACGAAGTGCTGAAAGAACTGGGCATCACCAACGATCCGCAACTCGAACTGGCCATGCGCCTGGAAGAGATCGCCCTGACCGACCCGTACTTCATCGAACGCTCGCTGTACCCGAACGTCGACTTCTACTCGGGGATCATCCTCAAGGCGATCGGCATTCCAACTAGCATGTTCACCGTGATCTTCGCTTTGGCGCGGACCGTCGGCTGGATCTCCCACTGGAAAGAAATGCTCTCCAGCCCGTACAAGATTGGCCGTCCGCGCCAGCTGTACACCGGCTACGAGTCGCGTGACATCACCAAGCTGGAAGACCGCAAATAAGACCTGTCTTGCGATAACGTCTTGAGTTGCACCGGGAACGGCCTCTATTAAATAGAGGCCGTTTTTGTTTGTGCGATGAACCTGATCGCTCCCACGCTCCGCGCGGGAATGCCGCCGGGGACGCTCCGCGTCCCGCTTCCGCTGCACGACTTAAGTCCTGCGCATTGGTGACGCGGAGCGTCACGGGATGCATTCCTTTGCTGCGCGTGGGAACGATCAGTGAGCGGCGGGCTGTTGATCTGGCTTTAGCTTTTGATGTTGATCCTGCTTTTGATCTTTCGCCCCTTCGGCAGGCCGAGCGTAGGTGTTCATCAGGGGGTCAGGCGCGTAGCGCCGTTCGGCGAAGCCGAACACATCGAGAGGAGGTCGTCGCGAAGCAGACCGTAGGCGATGCCCCCTGATGGACACCGTAGCGAGGGAACACTGAGCTTTAGCGAAGTGCCGTACGCCGGGGCGAAGCCTTTTGCTTACTTTTCGGCGTTTGGAAAAGTGAGTCGCTGTAAGAGCGAAACCATAATCAGCCGTTACCGCAGCAACGGATATGTACACAATCAAACCGCCCAACAAAAAAATGCCCCAATCTCTCGACCGGGGCATTTCTGTTTAACGCAGCTTATATAGCCAAGCCTGAAGCCTTAGTGAGCAACCGCCCCACTCGCCCCCAAACCAGTCTGCGAACGAACAAACTGCGGGAAGAACAGCGCCCGCTCATTGTCAGCCGCGGTCGACTTGTCAGTGATCGAGAAGAACCAGATCCCGATAAACGCAATGGCCATGGAGAACAGCGCCGGGTACTCATACGGGAAGATAGCCTTCTCGTGATGCAGGATCTGCACCCAAATGGTTGGCCCCAGGACCATCAAACCAACGGCACTGATCAGACCCAACCAGCCGCCGATCATCGCACCACGCGTGGTCAGCTTCTTCCAGTACATGGAAAGCAGCAGCACGGGGAAGTTACAGCTCGCCGCGATGGAGAACGCCAAGCCCACCATGAACGCGATGTTCTGGCTTTCGAACAGAATGCCCAGACCGATCGCCAGCACACCCAGGCAGACGGTGGTGATTTTCGAGACACGGATCTCGTCCTTGTCGTTCGCCTTGCCCTTCTTGATCACGCTGGCGTAAAGGTCGTGCGACACCGCCGTAGCGCCGGCCAGAGTCAGACCGGCAACGACTGCCAGAATGGTCGCGAAAGCCACCGCCGAGATGAAGCCCAGGAAAATACTGCCACCCACCGCGTTAGCCAGGTGCACCGCCGCCATGTTGTTGCCGCCCAACAGCGCGCCAGCAGCATCTTTAAAGGCAGGGTTGGTGCTGACCAGCAGGATCGCGCCGAAGCCGATGATGAACGTCAGGATGTAGAAGTAACCAATGAAGCCGGTTGCATACAGCACGCTCTTGCGAGCTTCTTTCGCGTCACTCACGGTGAAGAAGCGCATCAGAATGTGCGGCAGGCCAGCGGTACCGAACATCAGTGCCAGGCCAAGGGAGAATGCCGAGACCGGATCTTTCACCAGACCGCCCGGGCTCATGATCGCTTCACCTTTAGGGTGAACCTTGATCGCCTCGGAAAACAGCAAGCTGAAGTCGAAGTTGACATGCTTCATGACCATCAGTGCCATGAACGTAGCACCGGACAGCAGCAACACTGCCTTGATGATCTGCACCCAAGTGGTCGCCAGCATGCCGCCGAACAACACATACATGCACATCAGGATACCGACCAGGATCACCGCGACGTAGTAGTCGAGACCGAACAGCAGCTGGATCAGCTTGCCGGCACCAACCATTTGCGCGATCAGGTAGAACGCCACCACCACCAGCGAGCCGCAAGCGGACAGCGTGCGGATCTGGGTTTGCCCAAGGCGATAGGACGCCACGTCGGCAAAGGTGTATTTACCCAGGTTACGCAGGCGCTCGGCGATCAGGAACAGAATGATCGGCCAGCCCACCAGGAACCCGATCGAGTAGATCAGGCCGTCGTAGCCAGAGGTGAACACCAGGGCGGAAATACCCAGGAAGGACGCCGCCGACATGTAGTCGCCGGCAATCGCCAGACCGTTCTGGAAGCCGGTGATCTTGCCACCCGCCGCATAGTAGTCGGCTGCCGAATTGTTGCGCTTGGAGGCCCAGTAGGTGATGCACAGCGTCAGACCAACGAACGCGACGAACATCAGGATCGCGGAAACGTTGAGCGGTTGTTTATGCACTTCGCCGGTCAGGGCTTCACCTGCCCAGGCGCCAGGTGCAAAGGCTGCGATGCTCAATAGAGCCATTAGACGCCGGATCATTGCTGAGCCTCCTTGAGAATCGCATTGTTCAGGTCGTCGAATTCGCCATTGGCGCGTCGTACGTAGATTGCAGTCAGGATAAAGGCCGAGAGAATCAGCCCGACACCAATCGGTATCCCCCAGGTAATCGAAGACTCGGGGCTGATTTTCGCCCCCAGAATATGCGGCCCATAAGCAATCAAAAGGATGAATCCGGAGTAAAGCCCAAGCATGATCGCCGAAAGAATCCAGGCGAACCTTTCTCGCTTACTAACCAGCTCCTTGAAGAGCGGGCTGTTTTGAATCGAGAGGTAAATGCTGTCGTTCATTGTTTTTATCCTCGCAGCACAGATGAAGTTGGAACGTTATCCACTCTATGCGGCTACGGAACTGGTTCCAGACGACCTTAGTATTAGAACGACATGACGGTTTTGCCTTTTTACAGCACATAATAATTAGCCTGCTTTGCACCCATCTTCTCTCTACAAGAACGCAGGAACGCAAAAGGCCGCTTGGCAGTGATACCAAGCGGCCCTGTAAGGTGCTGACTAGACGCGTCAGCTCAAATCATTTAGTCCAGTCTGCAACGCGTTCCGGGTGTTTGGCCACCCAATCCTTCGCGGCGGCTTCAGGTTTGGCACCATCCTGAATAGCCAACATGACTTCGCCGATTTCGTCTTTCGACGCCCACTGGAAGTTCTTCATGAACTTGGCAACTTCCGGAGCCTTGGTGGCCAGTTCTTTGCTGCCGATGTTGTTTACAGTTTCAGCCGCGCCATAAACGCCTTTCGGGTCGTCCAGGAAGCGCAGTTTCCACTTGGCGAACATCCAGTGCGGCACCCAACCGGTGACGGCAATGGATTCGTTTTTCTTCTCGGCACGGGTCAACTCGGCAATCATGCCAGCACCGGAACTGGCCTTGAGTTGATAGCCGGTCAGATCGTAGTCCTTGATTGCCTGCTCGGACTTGAGCATTACGCCCGAACCGGCGTCGATGCCGACGATGCGACCTTTGAAGCTGTCGTCGGTTTTCAGATCGGCAATACTTTTAGCTTTGACGTACTCCGGCACGATCAGGCCAATTCTTGCGTCCTTGAAGTTCGGACCGTAATCGACGACTTGATCCTTGTTCTTGGTCCAGTACTCACCATGAGTCACAGGCAGCCACGCAGACATCATGGCATCGAGTTTGCCAGTGGCCACGCCCTGCCACATGATCCCGGTGGCGACTGCTTGCAGTTTCACGTCATAACCGAGTTTCTGCCTGATCACTTCAGCGGCCACGTTAGTCGTGGCAACACTGTCCGACCAGCCGTCGACATAACCGATAGTCACTGCCTTGCCTTCGGCGCTGGCTACAGTAGAACTGATCGCCAGCACCAAAGCGGCACCTGCGCCCAAGAGTCGTCGCATCTTCATCGTTACTTCCCCGAAAGTGCTGCGCTCGACGGATGCCGAGTCGCGTCAACGTATTGTTATGGTGCACAGCGCCCCCATCACGCCCACCGCAAACTCGTCCGAACATCAGCGCGATTTATCTATGAGAGCACTGATGCGTCGATAATCAACCTCAAGACAATGGCGACCTTCTCTGCCAGCGACCTCAAGGCATCGAGAAACGACATCAGAACGCCATTAATCTAGACAACCGGAAGCCCGCCGGCCAATCCGCCCAAACTTTGCATGTCAAAAGTATGCAGGCCACCAAGCACGCGGCAAATGAAGGTAACATGCGCGGCTTTGCTCCCAGACGGCCTGACCATGCCCGCGACATCCCGATTTCCTTTTTTTGCTTATCTATTCGCCTGCCTGTTGGGGCTTTTTGCCCTCGGCGGCTTCTGGTACGGCCTCGGTAAACCGGTGATGCTGCCGGACGTGGCCAGTGCGACGCACAAGCTGCAATGCGCCTCCTACACCCCGTTCGACAAGGACCAATCGCCGTTCGATCAACCGTTCAAACTGCGCCCCGAGCGCATGGACGCCGACCTCGCGCTGCTGGCCAAAAGCTTCGAATGCATCCGCACCTATTCCATGACCGGCCTCGAGGCCCTGCCCGACCTGGCGCGCAAGCATGGGCTGAAGCTGATGATCGGCGCCTGGGTCAATAGCAACCCGGTGGACACCGCCAAGGAAGTCGACCTGCTGATCGCCTCAGCCAACGCCAACGCGGACGTAGTGACCTCGGTGATCGTCGGCAACGAAACCCTGTTACGCAAGGAAGTCACTGGCGCGCAGCTGGCCAAGCTCATTAATAAAGTCAAAAGCCAGGTCAAACAGCCTGTCACTTACGCCGACGTCTGGGAGTTCTGGCTCAAGCACCCGGAAGTCGCCCCGGCGGTGGATTTCCTGACCATCCATTTGTTGCCGTATTGGGAAGATGACCCGTCGAATATCGACGCCGCTCTGCAGCATGTGGCCGAAGTACGTCAGGTATTCGGCAACAAGTTCGCACCCAAGGACGTGATGATTGGCGAAACCGGCTGGCCCAGCGAAGGCCGTCAGCGTGAAACCGCCCTGCCGAGCCGGGTCAATGAAGCCAAGTTCATTCGCGCTTTTGTCATCATGGCGGAGCAGCAAGGTTGGCATTACAACCTGATCGAAGCTTTCGACCAGCCGTGGAAACGCGCCAGCGAAGGTGCAGTCGGTGGTTACTGGGGGCTGTTCGATGCCGATCGCCAGGACAAAGGTGTGCTCGCCGGTCCGGTGTCGAACGTGCCTTACTGGACGCAGTGGCTGGTGGTGGGTGGTTTGATCTTCCTTGGCACGTTGATCCTCGGCGGCCGTGTACGCAGCACTCGCGCAGCGCTGGTTCTACCGCTGCTCGGTGCGCTGGCCGCTTGCTCGATTGGCGCCTGGGGCGACCTGGCCCGTGTCACTACGCGGTTTACCAGTGAATGGTTGTGGGTCGCTTTGCTGACGGCTTTGAATCTGTTGGTGCTGGCCCATGCGGCACTGACCCTGAGCGCTCGCACCGGTTGGCGCGGACGCGCGTTCAACACGCTGGAACGTCGGGCGGGCTGGTTGCTCGCCGCGGCCGGTTTTGCCGCTGCGGTGACGATGCTGGAGCTGGTGTTCGATCCGCGTTATCGCAGCTTCCCGAGTGTCGCATTCATCCTGCCGGCGCTGGTCTATCTGTGTCGCCCAGTGAGCGTGCCGCGTCGGGAGATTGCCCTGCTGACCTTCATCGTCGGTGCTGGCATTGCGCCGCAGCTGTATCGTGAAGGGTTGCAGAATCAACAGGCCTGGGGTTGGGCGCTGGTGAGTGTGTTGATGGTTGCAGCGTTGTGGCGCAGTTTGCGAGTTCGCAAAGGCTGATCATCAAGCAAGATCAACAGATCGCAGCCTGCGGCAGCTCCTACAGGGAAACGCGTATTCCTGTGTAGGAGCTACCGCAGGCTGCGATCTTTCTGTATCAGGCAACGCGGTTTTCCCGGACCAGCCGCAATCCAGCAATCACCACCGCAAAAACAGCCAAAGTCGTGTTGTACAACGCCAACGCCGGAAAACCGAACACCAGCGCCAGCACGGCCAACCACCACCCGGCCCGGCCCGGTAGCACAAAACCGATAACGGCTGCCGCCAATGCCGCGAAGCCCAAGACATTGAAGTGAATCATCAGGCCCAGGCTCGAACGAACCTGGCATTCCCAGCGACTCGCTTCGTCCACGCAGATGCCGACCCACTGAGCATCCTCCATGAAGCCATAACGCGCGCCATAACTGGCGGCCAGCCATAACGGCAGGAGAACGAGCAGCAGAATCACAGGCAGACGGCGGGACATGATGCACTCCAATAAACGAAAACGGCGGCCAGCTTAATCCCCCGCCAGCGGTAAGCAAACGCATGTAAGAGATAATTGGCCACGAAATAGCTGCAAAGTGTATCGTCCAGCTACTATTACTCCGAAATTAGGCCTGATTGGTGCCGATCCATGGCACTTTGGCGCAAACCCCGTGGTCATAGCCTGCGAACTTCATTCGGCACCTTTCTCTAAGGGATCTAGTCATGCTCCGTTCCTTGCGCTTCGCCGCCCTGTTTGGCGGCCTTATTTTGAGTGCGTCCGCACTGGCCGTCGATATCGACGCTGCCAGCTATGGCTACCCCTTGACCAACCCGTTCGAGGCGACCATTGCCACGACACCGCCGGACTTGCGCCCGGAGTTGCCGCTGGATGACGACATCAATCAGGAAACCCGCAGCGTCAGGTTGCGCCCGGAGCGTGAATTCGACCTGCCGGACAACTTTTGGCCGGTGAAGACACTCACCTACCGCATCGCCACCCAGGACAAAGCCGCACCGTTGATCTTCCTGATCTCCGGCACCGGCGCGCGCTATGACAGCAGCCTTAACGAGTACCTGAAAAAGCTCTACTACAAGGCCGGCTACCACGTGGTGCAACTGTCGTCGCCCACCAGCTTCGACTTCATGAGCGCCGCCTCACGCTTCGCTACACCCGGCATCACCAAGGAAGACGCCGAAGACATGTACCGGGTGATGCAGGCTGTGCGGGCACAAAACCCGAAAGTCCCCGTCACTGATTACTACCTGACCGGCTACAGCCTGGGCGCACTGGACGCGGCATTCGTCGCGCACCTGGACGAAACCCGCCGCAGCTTCAACTTCAAGAAAGTCTTGCTGCTCAACCCGCCGGTCAATCTCTACACCTCGATCACCAACCTGGACAAACTCGTCCAGACCGAGGTCAAGGGCATCAACAACACCACCACTTTCTACGAGCTGGTGCTGAACAAACTGACCCGCTACTTCCAGCAGAAAGGCTACATCGACCTCAACGATGCCCTGCTCTACGACTTCCAGCAGTCCAAGCAGCACCTGAGCAACGAACAGATGGCGATGCTGATCGGCACCTCGTTCCGCTTCTCGGCAGCCGACATTGCCTTCACCTCGGACCTGATCAACCGTCGCGGCCTGATCACGCCACCAAAATACCCGATCACCGAAGGCACCAGCCTCACGCCGTTCCTCAAACGCGCGCTGCAGTGCGACTTCGACTGTTACCTCACCGAACAGGTCATCCCGATGTGGCGCGCCCGCACCGACGGCGGCAGCCTGCTGCAACTGATCGACCAGGTCAGTTTGTACGCGCTCAAGGATTACCTGCACGACAGCCCGAAAATCGCCGTCATGCACAACGCCGACGACGTGATTCTCGGCCCTGGCGACCTCGGTTTCCTGCGCAAAACCTTTGGCGATCGTTTGACCGTTTATCCACTGGGCGGCCATTGCGGCAACCTTAATTACCGCGTCAACAGCGACGCCATGCTGGAGTTCTTCCGTGGCTAAATACCTCCTGCTTATCGCAGCGCTACTCTGTGCAGGCGTCGCCAATGCCGACAACAGCAAAGCCAATGCACCGGTTGTGATTGACAGTGACGGCTTCAAGGAGCCGCTGAGCAAACTCAAATTCAACCCGGGGCTGGATCAGCGCGAGTTCGAACGCTCGACGCTTAGCGCGCTGGCCGTCTACGACCCACTGGAAGAATGGAACCGCCGCGTCTACCACTTCAACTACCGTTTCGACCAATGGGTGTTCCTGCCAGTGGTCGATGGCTATCGCTACATCACGCCGAGTTTCCTGCGTACCGGCGTCAGCAACTTCTTCAATAACCTCGGTGACGTGCCGAACCTGTTGAACAGCTTGCTGCAGTTCAAGGGGCAGCGCTCGATGGAAACCACCGCGCGCCTGCTCCTCAACACCACCGTCGGCATCGCCGGCCTGTGGGACCCGGCCACCGCCATGGGTCTGCCGCGCCAGAACGAAGACTTCGGCCAGACGCTGGGCTTCTACGGTGTACCCAGCGGCGCCTACTTCGTGTTGCCGATTCTCGGCCCTTCGAACATCCGCGACACCGGCGGCCTGGTGGTGGACTTCAGCGCAGAGTCGGCGATCAACTTCCTGAACGTCTCCGAGGTCAGCTCCAACCATCCTGAGGTCTGGCTACTGCGTGGCGTCGACAAGCGCTACCAGACCAGCTTCCGCTATGGCCAGCTGAACTCGCCGTTCGAGTACGAGAAAGTGCGCTACGTGTACACCGAGTCGCGCAAGTTGCAGATCGCCGAGTAATTCATCGGCAACAAAAAAGGCCATTCGATGCGGATCGAATGGCCTTTTTTCATTTCGCTGAGGATCAGCTTCTGACGGCTTTCCAGAGTTTGCTGGCAACCATCACACCCGCCAACACCACCGCACCGGCCACAATCCCCGCCACCGCATTCAGCAACGTCGGCACGATAAACCCGGCACCACCCGCACTTGCGCTGACGCTCTCAATCCAGTGATGAACCACCGGCACCCCGTGGGTGAGAATACCGCCACCTACCAGGAACATCGCCGCCGTGCCGATCACCGACAAGCTTTTCATCATGTACGGAGCAGCACGCAGGATCCCGCCGCCAATGCTTTTGGCGATCTGTCCAGGTTTCTGAGTCAGCCACAAGCCGAGGTCGTCGAGTTTGACGATGCCGGCCACCAGGCCATACACGCCAATGGTCATGACGATGGCAATACCCGAGAGGACGATGACTTGCTGGGTCAGCGGAGCATCTGCCACGGTGCCGAGGGTGATGGCGATGATTTCCGCCGAGAGAATGAAGTCGGTACGGATGGCACCCTTGATCTTGTCTTTCTCGAACGCCACCAGATCGACCGCCGGATCAGCCACGGCCTCAACCAGCTCTGCATGCTCGGCCTGGTCTTCAGCCTTGCTGTGCAGGAATTTATGGGCCAGTTTCTCGAAACCTTCGAAACACAGGTAAGCGCCACCGATCATCAACAACGGTGTGACCAGCCACGGGATGAACGCGCTGATGGCCAACGCCGAGGGCACCAGGATCAGCTTGTTGAGAAACGAGCCCTTGGCCACCGCCCATACCACCGGGATTTCCCGCTCGGCACGCACACCGGAAACCTGTTGGGCATTGAGCGCCAGATCGTCACCGAGCACGCCAGCAGTCTTCTTGGCGGCCATTTTGGTCATCAACGCCACATCATCGAGTACCGCGGCGATGTCATCGATCAGCAACAGCAAACTGCTTCCTGCCATGAATCAGGTTTCCTTCTTGAATGAATGCCGCGCAGCATAGCGCGGCCGGGTGCCCCACGGGGCATTCTTGAGCGTCGCGCGAGGCCGGTGCTACCATGCGCAACCGCCAGAACAGGCAAGGAACCCCCTGGTTTATGAGCACCATCCGCGAGCGCAACAAAGAACTGATCCTGCGTGCCGCCAGTGAAGAATTTGCCGACAAGGGCTTCGCTGCGACCAAAACCAGTGACATCGCAGCCAAGGCGGGATTGCCCAAGCCCAACGTCTACTACTACTTCAAATCCAAGGAAAACCTCTACCGCGAGGTCCTGGAAAGCATCATCGAGCCGATCCTGCAGGCCTCGACACCGTTCAATGCCGACGGCGTGCCCAGTGAAGTGCTGAGCGGCTACATCCGCTCGAAGATCCGCATCTCCCGCGACCTGCCCTTCGCCTCCAAGGTGTTCGCCAGCGAAATCATGCACGGCGCGCCGCACCTGAGCGCCGATCTGGTTGAACGGCTCAACGGCCAGGCCAAGCACAACATCGACTGCATCCAGACCTGGATCGACCGCGGCCAGATTGCCCCGATCGACCCCAACCACCTGATGTTCAGCATCTGGGCGGCAACGCAGACTTATGCCGACTTTGATTGGCAGATTTCCGCAGTGACCGGAAAGGCCAAGTTGGATGAGGCCGACTATGAAGCGGCGGCGCAGACCATTATTCGGTTGGTGCTTAAAGGGTGTGAGCCGGATCAGTAGACCGCTTCGCTCCTATCGCCAGCAGGCTGGCGATGGGGGCAACTCGGTTTTGGATCAAACCCAGATAGCATCCCACAGTGGATAGTCGCCAAGCCGCTCGACCAACCCGGCCCGCAACGGGTTAGCCACAACATACCGGGCAACCTTTACTAAGTCCTCTTCGCGACGCAGCGCTCGATCATGAAAACCTCGCTGCCAAAGACTGGCCCTACGGCCGGCAGACAGATTCACTGCCTTGGTACTCAAAGACTTGGTCCTTTGCATCAGTCCGCCCAGCGACCCCTGCTGCAATTCGATCAACCAATGAAAATGATCCGGCATGACGACCCAGGCCAGTGAGTTTGCACAACCTTGGTCCTGCGCAGCGCGAAATTGCGAGACGACTAATCTGCCCAAGGTGAAGTCCTTGAAAACAGGTTCTCGGTCGAGTGTGTTTGTCGTTAAGAGATAGATGCGGTTCTGTTAGGTACAACGGCCGATGCGCAAGCGATTTGAGGCGGGTAGATCAGGCATTCCTTTGCCCCTTGCATGATTAATTCATGAAGAAGGCTAGATCTGATATTACCCAAGGGCGGGGTAGACATTTAGCTGGATGTGTCTGGTAGTCCGTCATCGCCAGCAGGCTGGCTCCCACAGTGGATCTCTGACATTCAGATAATCCACCTGTGGGAACCAGCCTGCTCGCGAAAGCGGGAGATCAGTCACCCAATAATCAAGCAGTCACCCCCGCATCCGCCCGCAACCCCAGCGCCTCGATTGCGTTGATCGCACATTGCTCATCAACATCAGAAAGATCACCGCTGATGCCAACAGCCCCCAGCACATTCCCTTCCTGATCCCGAATCAAAACGCCGCCCGGTGCCGGGACGACGCTGCCCTGTCCCAGACTATTCAAAGCGGCGATAAACGCCGGTCGTTGTTGTGCGTCCAGCGCCAGCAGGCGTGAGCCTTTGCCCAGGGCGATGGCGCCCCAGGCTTTGCCGATGGCGATCTGCGGGCGCAGCAGGCTGGCGCCGTCTTCACGCAGCAGGGTGACCAAGTGTCCACCCGCATCCAGTACTGCGATGGTCAATGGAGCTGCCGAGATTGCACGCCCTGCGGAGATAGCCTGATTGGCCAGGTTAACTGCGACTTTCAAGGTTAAAGCGCTCATGGTGCCGTCCTCATTTTGTTATAGGGAAAGCTGCTGGACTGCTTTTTGTTCAGAAGTCCGATGCAACAAATAGAACACAATGAGTTATTTTTTTGTATACAATAATTCTCGAAAAGCGCCACATGTGACGAAACGCCACAGTAGATCGGGCTTCCGACGAATGAAACGGCCGCTTGAGAAAATGGATTGACCTGCGCCGTCCGCCGTGAATACACTCTGCGCAAAGCCACTTGTATACAATTACAAAACGTAAGAGGCACCAAAACCATGAGCAAAATGAGAGCAATCGAAGCCGCCGTTCTGGTGATGCGCCGTGAAGGGGTTGATACCGCTTTTGGCATCCCGGGCGCCGCGATCAACCCGCTGTACTCCGCCTTGCAGAAGGTCGGTGGCATCGATCACGTCCTCGCTCGCCACGTTGAAGGCGCCTCGCACATGGCCGAGGGCTACACCCGCACCAAGGCCGGCAACATCGGCGTGTGCATCGGCACTTCGGGACCTGCCGGTACTGACATGGTCACCGGGCTCTACAGCGCCTCGGCCGACTCGATTCCAATCCTCTGCATTACCGGCCAGGCCCCCCGCGCCCGTATGCATAAGGAAGACTTCCAGGCTGTCGACATCACCGCGATCGTCAAACCAGTGACCAAGTGGGCAACCACCGTCATGGAACCGGGCCAGGTGCCTTACGCGTTCCAGAAAGCCTTCTACGAAATGCGCTCCGGCCGTCCAGGCCCGGTGCTGATCGACCTGCCGTTTGACGTGCAGATGGCTGAAATCGAATTCGACATCGACGCCTACGAACCACTGCCGCTGGCCAAGCCCACCGCTAACCGCGTGCAAATCGAGAAGGCCCTGGCCATGCTCGATCAGGCCGAGCGTCCGTTGCTGGTGGCCGGTGGCGGCATCATCAATGCCGACGCCAGCGAATTGCTGGTGGAGTTTGCCGAGCTGACCGGTATCCCGGTGATCCCGACCCTGATGGGCTGGGGCACCATTCCGGACGATCACCCGTTGATGGTCGGCATGGTCGGTCTGCAAACCTCGCACCGCTACGGCAACGCCACGATGCTGAAGTCCGACGTGGTATTGGGCGTCGGTAACCGCTGGGCCAACCGTCACACCGGTTCGATCGACGTTTACACCGAAGGCCGCAAGTTCATTCACGTTGATATCGAACCGACCCAGATCGGCCGCGTGTTTACCCCGGACCTGGGCATTGTGTCCGACGCTGCTGCCGCGCTGACCGTGTTCATCGAAGTCGCTCGCGAGTGGCAAGCCGCCGGCAAACTGAAAAACCGCAGCGCCTGGCTGCAAGACTGCCAACAGCGCAAAGCCAGCCTGCACCGCAAGACTCACTTCGACAACGTGCCGGTCAAGCCGCAGCGCGTGTACGAAGAGATGAACCAAGTGTTTGGCAAAGACACGTGCTACGTCAGCACCATCGGCCTGTCGCAGATTGCCGGCGCGCAGTTCCTGCACGTCTACAAACCGCGTCACTGGATCAACTGCGGTCAGGCCGGCCCGTTGGGCTGGACCATTCCGGCAGCGCTGGGCGTGGTCAAGGCTGATCCGACCCGTAAAGTGGTGGCGCTGTCGGGCGACTATGACTTCCAGTTCATGATCGAAGAGTTGGCGGTGGGCGCGCAGTTCAAGCTGCCGTACATCCACGTGGTGGTGAACAACTCGTACCTGGGGCTGATTCGTCAGGCTCAGCGCGGTTTCGACATGGATTACTGCGTGCAGCTGTCCTTCGACAACCTGAATGCTCCGGAACTCAACGGTTACGGTGTCGACCACGTCGCGGTTGCCGAAGGCCTGGGCTGCAAGGCGCTGCGTGTGTTCGAACCGGGTCAGATCCAGCCTGCCCTGCGCAAGGCTCAGGAGCTGATCGAAGAGTTCAAGGTGCCGGTGATCGTCGAGATTATCCTGGAGCGTGTGACCAACATTTCCATGGGCACCGAGATCAACGCCGTCAACGAATTCGAAGACCTGGCGCTGGTCGGCAACGATGCGCCAACGGCGATTTCGTTGCTCGACTGATGATCGTTCCCCCTGTGGGAGCGGGCTTGTGTGGTGAGGGGATTTATCCCCGTTAGGGCGCGAAGCGGCCTCAAAACTGAAAACTGCGGCGTGTCAGGTACACCGCACACAATGGTTTACGACTGCTTCGCAGCCGAACGGGGATAAATCCCCTCGCCACACAAGCCCGCTCCCACAGGGGACCTCACACACATACGGGAGACCACCATGCCGCGTTTCGCAGCCAACCTGTCCATGCTGTTCACCGAGCAGGATTTTCTTGCCCGTTTTGAAGCTGCCGCCAAGGCCGGCTTCAGTGGTGTCGAATACCTGTTCCCTTACGACTTCAGCTCTGCCGAGATCAAGGCCAAGCTCGATGCCAATGGCTTGACCCAAGTGTTGTTCAACCTGCCGGCCGGTGATTGGGCCAAGGGTGAACGCGGTATCGCGTGCCTGCCGGACCGGGTTGAAGAGTTCCGCGCCGGTGTCGACCTGGCGATTGCCTACGCGAAAGTATTGGGCAACACCCAGGTCAACTGCCTGGCCGGTATTCGTCCACAAGGCATCGACGATGCCACCGTGGAAAAAACCTTCGTCAGCAACCTCAAGTACGCGGCCGACAAGCTGCAAGCGGCGGGCATCAAACTGGTGATGGAAGCGATCAACACCCGCGACATCCCGGGTTTCTACCTGAACAACACGGCGCAAGCCCTGTCGATTCGCGAACAGGTCGGCAGCGCCAACCTGTTCCTGCAATACGACATCTACCACATGCAAATCATGGAGGGCGACCTGGCCCGCACCCTGCAATCGCACCTGGGTGAAATCAACCACGTGCAATTGGCGGACAACCCAGGGCGCAACGAACCGGGCACCGGTGAGATCAACTACCGCTTCCTGTTCGAACACCTGGACCGCATCGGTTATCAGGGTTGGGTTGGCTGCGAATACAAGCCGCTGACCACCACTGAAGCAGGTCTGGGCTGGTTGAAAACGCATAACGCGATCTAATCGAACATGACATCCATGTAGGAGCTGCCGAAGGCTGCGATCTTTTGATTTTGCCTTTCAAGATCAAGATCAAAAGATCGCAGCCTTCGGCAGCTCCTACAGGGGAACACATAAATACAAGAGAGGAATTTCTCATGGCTAAAATCGGATTTATCGGCACCGGCATCATGGGCCACCCAATGGCGTTGAACCTGCAGAAAGCCGGTCACAGCCTGTTCCTGTCGGCGCACCACGACGCTGCTCCGGCCGATTTGATCGCCGCTGGCGCCGTCGCGCTGGCGAACCCGAAAGAAGTCGCGCAAGAAGCCGAATTCATCATCGTCATGGTGCCGGATACCCCGCAGGTCGATGACGTGCTGTTCCGCGCCGACGGTGTTGCGGCCGGTGTTGGCAAAGGCAAAGTCGTGATCGACATGAGCTCGATCTCGCCGACGGCCACCAAAGCCTTCGCTGCCAAAATCAACGAAAAAGGCGCTCAGTACCTCGACGCGCCAGTGTCCGGCGGTGAAGTCGGCGCAAAGGCTGCGACCCTGAGCATCATGGTCGGCGGTGATGCCGATGCCTTCGAACGTGTTCTGCCACTGTTCCAGTCCATGGGCAAGAACATCACCCTGGTGGGCGGCAACGGCGACGGTCAAACCGCGAAAGTGGCGAACCAGATCATCGTGGCGCTGAACATCCAGGCTGTGGCCGAAGCGCTGCTGTTTGCGTCGAAAAACGGTGCCGATCCCGCCAAGGTCCGTGAAGCGTTGATGGGCGGTTTCGCGTCCTCGAAGATCCTCGAAGTGCATGGCGAACGCATGATCAAAGGCACCTTCGACCCAGGCTTCCGCATCAGCCTGCACCAGAAGGACCTGAACCTGGCCCTGGCCGGCGCGCGCGAGTTGGGCATCAACCTGCCGAACACCGCCAACACCCAGCAAGTGTTCAGCACCTGCGCAGCGATCGGTGGCAGCAACTGGGACCATTCGGCGCTGATCAAGGGCCTGGAACACATGGCGAATTTCTCGATTCGCAAGTAGGAGCTGCCGAAGGCTCGGGCCGCGTTCGGACGATCTTTTGATCTTGATCTAACGTCCACCCGCACACCGCGTTATCCGCAAAAAGATCGCAGCCTGCGGCAGCTCCTACAAGATCTGGTTCATCCCACCTAAAAGGGGTGAACCTTCCAGAGTTGCCGCAGGCTGCTTTCCTCCAAATAACAAGAAATCCGGGAGCCCGCCATGTCGGTCAATCCGCAACAATTCCTGCGCGAGCTGTTTGCCACAGCCATCGACGCGGCCCATCCGCAGCAAGTCCTCGAAGCCCATTTACCCAAAGACCGCAGTGGTCGGGTGATCGTCATCGGCGCCGGCAAAGCCGCCGCGGCCATGGCTCAAGTGGTCGAGCGTTGCTGGCAGGGTGACGTCTCGGGTCTGGTGGTGACGCGTTACGGTCACGGCGCCCCGTGTGAAAAAATCGAAGTGGTCGAAGCCGCTCACCCGGTGCCCGATGCTGCCGGTCTGGCAGTCGCCAAACGCGTATTGGAACTGGTCAGCAACCTGACTGAAGACGACCGTGTGATCTTCCTGCTCTCGGGCGGTGGCTCTGCCCTGCTCGCTTTGCCCGCGGCCGGCATCACCCTGGCCGACAAGCAGTCGATCAACAAAGCCTTGCTCAAATCCGGCGCCACCATCGGCGAGATGAACTGCGTGCGCAAGCACCTCTCGGCGATCAAGGGCGGCCGCCTCGGCAAAGCCTGCTGGCCCGCCACTGTTTATACCTATGCGATTTCCGATGTACCGGGCGACCTCGCCACGGTCATCGCCTCCGGTCCCACCGTAGCCGACCCGAGCACCTCGGCCGAAGCCCTGGCGATCCTCAAGCGCTACAGCATCGAAGTCCCGACCTCGGTGCGCAACTGGCTGCAAAGTCCAGAATCGGAGACGGTCAAACCCGGCGATCCGAGCCTTGCGCGCAATCATTTCCAGCTGATCGCCCGTCCACAACAGTCGCTTGAAGCCGCGGCGGTGAAGTGCCGTCAGGCCGGTTTCAGTCCGCTGATCCTCGGCGACCTGGAAGGCGAATCCCGCGAAGTGGCCAAGGTCCACGCCGGTATCGCCCGTCAGGTCGTGCTGCACGGCCAGCCATTGTCGGCGCCCTGCGTGATCCTCTCGGGCGGTGAAACCACGGTTACCGTACGCGGCAATGGTCGCGGCGGACGCAACGCCGAATTCCTGCTGAGCCTGACCGACAGCCTCAAAGGCCTGCCCGGCGTCTACGCGCTGGCGGGTGACACCGATGGCATTGACGGTTCCGAAGACAACGCCGGCGCGATCATGACCCCGGACAGCTACGCCCGCGCCGCCGCCCTCGGTCTGAGCGCCAGCGACGAGTTGGACAACAACAATGGCTACGGCTATTTCGAGGCGCTGGACGCACTGATTGTCACCGAGCCGACCCGCACCAACGTCAACGACTTCCGCGCCATCCTGATCCTCGAGAGCACAAAAAATGACGCCTGACAAAAAGGTCAAAATCCTCGCCACCCTCGGCCCGGCCACCGACGGAATCGATGACATCCGTGAGCTGGTGCAGGCTGGGGTCAACATCTTTCGCCTGAACTTCAGCCATGGCGATCACGCCGACCATGCCCAGCGCTATCAGTGGATTCGTGAAGTCGAGCGCCAGCTGAATTATCCATTGGGCATTCTCATGGACCTGCAAGGCCCGAAACTGCGGGTCGGCAAATTCGCCGAGGGCAAGGTGCAACTGCATCGCGGTCAGGCACTGCGCCTGGACCTGGACCCGACACCGGGCGATGAGCGCCGGGTCAACCTGCCTCACCCGGAAATCATCGCGGCGCTGGAGCCGGGCATGGACCTGCTGCTGGACGACGGCAAGCTGCGTCTTCGCGTGGTGACAAAGTACTCCGACGCCATCGACACCACGGTGCTGAATGGCGGCGAACTCTCGGATCGCAAAGGTGTAAACGTGCCACAAGCGGTGCTGGAACTGAGCCCGCTGACCGCCAAGGATCGTCGCGATTTGAGCTTCGGTCTGGAGCTGGGTGTGGACTGGGTGGCGCTGTCGTTTGTGCAGCGTCCGGAAGACATCCGCGAGGCGCGCGAACTGATCGGCGACAAAGCGTTTTTGATGGCCAAGATCGAGAAGCCTTCGGCCGTGACGCAACTGCGCGAGATCGCCGAATTGAGCGATGCGATCATGGTCGCTCGCGGTGACCTGGGCGTGGAAGTGCCGGCCGAAAGCGTGCCGCAGATTCAGAAAAACATCATCACCATCTGCCGTCAGCTCGGCAAACCGGTGGTGGTGGCGACGCAGATGCTGGAGTCGATGCGCTTCTCCCCTGCCCCGACCCGTGCCGAGGTGACCGATGTTGCCAACGCCGTGGCCGAAGGTGCGGATGCGGTGATGCTGTCGGCGGAAACCGCGTCCGGTGAGTACCCGCTGGAAGCCGTGCAGATGATGAGCAAAATCATCCGCCAGGTGGAAAATGGTCCGGACTATCAGGCGCAACTGGATGTGAGCCGGCCTAAGGCTGAGGCGACTGTTTCCGATGCGATCAGCTGCGCGATTCGCCGTATCAGCAATGTGCTGCCGGTGGCGGTACTGGTGAATTACAGCGAGTCCGGCACCTCGAGTTTGCGTGCGGCGCGGGAACGGCCGACGGTGCCGATCCTCAACCTGACGCCGAACCTGCAAACCGCTCGCCGGTTGACGGTGGCGTGGGGCGTGCACTCGGTGGTCAATGATCGGCTGCGGCAGGTGGATGAAGTGTGCTCGACAGCGCTGGAGATTGCCCAGGCGCAGGGCATGGCCAAGCGTGGCGACACGTTGTTGATCACGGCGGGTGTGCCGTTTGGGCAGCCGGGGTCGACTAACTCACTGCGTATCGAAACATTGATTTAAAGACCCCCAGTGGCGAGGGGATTTATCCCCGTTCGGCTGCGAAGCAGTCGTGGACCATTGCACCCGATGTACGTTAGGACCGAGGTGCAGGTTTTGGGGGCGGCTTCGCCACCCAACGGGGATAAATCCCCTCGCCACAAGGTTTTGTACAAGTCCCTGGTATTTACTTTCATGCCTGCCAACCACTTCAACACCCACTGCCCCGACTGGGCGACGGCCCTGCTCAACGGTTTCAGTCAGATCTTTCTCCAGCGTCATCCGCTGTGCGGTCTGCTGTGCCTGCTGGCCATTCTTTTCACCGCGCCCGCCCTGCTCGGCGGTGCACTGCTGGGCGGTGTCGCGGGGCTGCTCACCGCGCAACGACGCGGCTACGCCAAGGCCGATCGACAGGCCGGGCTCTTCAGTTACAACGGTGTTTTGCTCGGCTTGCTGCTGAGCCTGTATTTCCCCTGGTCCGCGCTGTTGCCGCCGCTGATCATTGCCGCTGGCGGACTCAGCGCGATGTTCACGCAGCAATGGCTCAAACGCGTCCGGGTCAGCCAATACCTGCCTGCCTATACGGCACCCTTCGTGGGGCTGGGCTGGTTGCTGCTGTGCTTCGCCACGCCCTCGACAAATGCGCATTTGATCGAAATCAATACGCTGAATATGCTCGCCGCACCACTGAAAGGCCTCGGCCAGGTGATGTTCCTCGGTCATCCGCTGGCCGGTGCGATGATTGCCGTGGGTTTGCTGATCGCTGATCGCCGCGCATTCTGCTGGGCGTTGTTGGCGTCTGTCGCAGGCATGGGCTGGAGCATGCTGCATCACGACTTCTACACCGCATTGATCGGCCTCGGTGGCTATAACGCCGTACTCGCCGCCCTCGCCTTCAGCTCGCAGCGCCAGAAGCCTTGGCTGCCGCTGGTCGGTATTGCATCGGCGCTGTTGCTGACGCCGGTGTTTGCCGCCATCGGTCTGCCAACGCTGACCGCGCCGTTCATCCTCTCCTGCTGGCTGATCCGTACGATTGTTCAAATGCTCGGCAAGACCACTGTCGCCCGTACGCCTTGCACTCTGGAGGAGAATCAACCTAGGCTTCGCTGATTATTGGTTCAGGCGGTATCCATGGACAGCAGCAAAAACTGGCGTGAAGAGCTTTACGTCATGGTTTTCCAGAGCGACACCAAGGCCGGTCGGCGCTTCGACGGCATCCTGTTGTTGATCATCCTCGCCAGCATTGTGATCGTGATGCTCGACAGCATCGATGCGGTTCACCAGAACTACGCCAATGTGCTGGCGTACATCGAGTGGGGCTTCACGATCATCTTCGCCATCGAATACGGCATGCGCCTGTACTGCTCGCCGAAGCCGTTGCGTTACGCATTCAGCTTTTATGGGCTGGTGGATTTGCTGGCGATCGTGCCCGGGATTCTTGCGCTGTATTACGCCGATGCGCAGTACCTGCTGATTATCCGGATCATTCGGATGCTGCGGATTTTCCGCGTGCTCAAGCTCAGTCCGTACCTCAAGCAAGCCAACTATCTGATGTCCGCATTGCGCGGCAGCAAGCAGAAGATCGTGGTGTTTCTGGTCAGCGTCTGCACCTTGGTGACGGTGTTCGGCACGCTGATGTACGTGATCGAAGGCCCGGAGCACGGCTTCACCAGCATTCCCAAAGGCATCTATTGGGCTATCGTCACGCTGACCACCGTGGGCTTCGGCGACATCGTGCCCAGGACGCCGCTGGGTCAGGTGATTTCGTCGCTGGTGATGATCACCGGTTACTCGATCATCGCCGTGCCCACCGGGATTTTCACCGCCGAACTGGCCAACGCCATGCGCGGTGAACAACTGCAACATGACTGCCCGGTGTGCAAGAAAAACAGCCACGAACATGGCGCAGCGTTCTGCTCACGGTGCGGTAATCAGCTATTCAAGAAAATGGAATAAGCAAAGTGCTTTTTAATCTTTAAAGGACTATGCGAGCCCCGCTATAGTCGCTGGCAAAACGGTGGCAACACCGCTTCGATGACTGACAACTAACCCGTAAGAGCTGCCGCAGGCTGCGATCTTTTGATCTTAAGGTCAAAGACAAGATCAAAAGATCGCAGCCTGCGGCAGCTCCTACAAAAAACAAGGAATGCGCAGTGAAAAAACTCTTTGGCGCCTCACTTCTGGCCGCTGGCCTGGCACTGACCAGCATGGCTCAGGCCGCACCGACCCTGCTTAACGTTTCCTACGACGTGATGCGCGATTTCTACAAGGACTACAACACTGCCTTCCAGAAACACTGGCAAGCCGAGCACAACGAAAACATCACCCTGCAGATGTCCTTCGGCGGTTCCAGCAAACAGGCGCGCTCAGTCATCGATGGCCTGCCGGCTGACGTCATCACCATGAACATGGCCACCGACATCAACGCCCTGGCGGACAACGGCAAACTGGTCCCGGATAACTGGGTCACACGCCTGCCGAACAACAGCGCGCCGTTCACTTCGGCCACCGTGTTCATCGTCCGCAAAGGCAACCCGAAAGCCCTGAAAGACTGGCCCGACTTGCTCAAGGACGGTGTGCAGGTGATCGTGCCAAACCCGAAAACGTCGGGTAACGGCCGCTACACCTACCTCTCGGCCTGGGGTTATGTGCTGAAAAACGGTGGCGACGAAAGCGAAGCCAAAGACTTCGTCGGCAAGCTGTTCAAACAAGCGCCGGTGCTCGACACCGGTGGCCGCGCAGCCACCACCACGTTCATGACCAACCAGATTGGTGATGTGCTGGTGACCTTCGAAAACGAAGCGGAAATGATTGCCCGTGAGTTTGGTCGTGATCAGTTTGAGGTCATCTACCCAAGTGTTTCCGCTGAAGCTGAGCCGCCGGTGTCGGTGGTCGATAAAACAGTCGACAAGAAAGGCACTCGCGCAGCAGCTGAGGAATATTTGAAGTACCTGTGGTCGCCGGAAGGCCAGGAAATTGCGGCGGCGAACTACCTGCGTCCGCGTGATCCGGCGGTGCTGGCCAAGTACACCGATCGCTTCCCGAAAGTGGATTTCCTGTCGGTAGAGAAGACCTTTGGTGACTGGCGAACTGTGCAGAAGACCCACTTCAATGATGGTGGGATCTTTGATCAAATCTACAGCGGTCAGTAATTCCTGAGCCCAATGAAAAAGGCGACCTGAGAAGGTCGCCTTTTTTGTGGGAGCGAGCCTGCTCGCGAAAGCGGACTGTCAGTCACATCAATGCTGGCTGTGCTACCGCATTCGCGAGCAGGCTCGCTCCCACAGTGGCTCTGAATGAGCCATCACATCGGTGGTGTCACGCCGTCCTTGCCCGCCGAAATCGACTGAGCCGTCAGCGTCCCGTCGGCACTCTGCGTCACAAACGTCACGATCTTCACCCCCACTTTCAGCAAGCTGCGATCCCCCGGCATCAGATTGACGATCGGCACATCCTCCGGCACCAGAATCTTCTGCTGGCCGCCCTTGTAGTTGACGGTCAACACCCGGCCATTGCTGACGACCAAATCACCGACGCTGCCATTGGTCATGCTGCTGCCCTTGGCCAGGTCAAAGGGCCGATGCCCGTCGCCGCTACCGGCCAGTTCCGGTGGGAAGACGTGGACTTCCAGTGCCTTGAGCGAGCCGTCTTCCTGCGGCACGGCCGCCGAGCCGATGTAGCTACCGGGCTTGATGTCTTCGATATTGGCCAGGGTGACGGCGCGGACTTTGGTGTCCTTGGTCAGGTTGATCACCACGTTTTCACCACTGTTGACGTGGACTTTCAGCACGTCGGGGCTGACCCCGGCGATCTCGCCGCGAACGCCGATGCGCATGCCCGGTGCGTCAGCAGCCTGGACAAGACCTGCCGTGGACAAGCCGATCAAGGTAACAACTGAAGCGCCGCGAATCAGGTGACGAAACATCGCATTCATGAAAGTGCCTTCCGTTTAATGAAACGTGAAGAGAGAACATAAGCACGCTATCGAACAGGATGTAAGTGAATGTATCATCGGACCTCAATGTTTTGACGCAAGGCTCCTCGATGGACATCACACACGTCCGTCACTCATTCCGCAACGGAATGATTGCTATCACTCCAAACCCTCTTCTGCCCATTCCGATAGCCCTTTAGCCTGCGCGCATTCCTTTTTGTTCAGCGAGACCCGTTATGAAGCCAGCGACCCAGGTGCCCCACGGCACCGCGACAATGACCCGAGGCATGGTGCTGCTATTCGCCTTCTGCTGCGGCGCCATCGTTGCCAACATTTACTACGCCCAACCGATCATCGGCCTGATCGCACCCGACATCGGCCTGACCAGCACCATGGCCAGCCTGATCGTTTCACTGACCCAGATCGGTTACGCGCTGGGTCTATTCTTCCTGGTGCCGCTGGGTGATCTGCTGGAAAACCGTCGTTTGATGATCATCACCACGCTGGTGGCTATTGCCAGTCTGTTGGGCGCCGCGTTTACCGATCAGCCAAACGTGTTTTTGCTGATCTCGTTGCTGGTGGGGTTCAGTTCGGTGTCGGTGCAAATCCTGATTCCACTGGCCGCGCATTTGGCACCGGAAGAGTCTCGTGGCCGTGTGGTCGGCGGGATCATGGGCGGCTTGCTGTTGGGAATTCTGTTGGCGCGACCGGTGTCCAGCCTGGTGGCTGACCACTTTGGCTGGCGCGCGATGTTTGTGATTGCAGCGGTGTTGATGGCGGCGATTAGCATCGTGTTAGCGCTGACCATTCCCAAGCGCCAGCCTGATCACAGTGCGTCTTACGGACAGCTGTTGGGGTCGCTGTGGACTCTGTTGCGTCAACAACCGGTGTTGCGTCAGCGCGCGTTTTATCAGGGGTGCATGTTCGCCACCTTCAGCCTGTTCTGGACCGCCGTGCCGCTGGAACTGGCGCGCAATCATGGCTTGTCGCAAACCCAGATCGCGATCTTCGCCCTGGTCGGGGCCATCGGCGCCATCGCCGCCCCCATTGCCGGTCGACTGGCCGATGCCGGCCACACTCGCATTGCATCACTGCTGGCCCTGCTGTTCGCCAGCCTGAGCTTCCTGCCAGCGTTCATCCATCCGGTTTACAGCGTTATCGGCCTCGCGGTCACTGGCGTGGTGCTCGACTTCTGCGTACAGATGAACATGGTCCTCGGCCAACGCGCGGTCTACGCCCTCGACGCCAAAAGCCGCAGCCGCCTGAATGCGCTGTACATGACCAGCATCTTCATCGGCGGCGCATTTGGTTCTTCGGTGGCCAGTGCGGTGTATGAGCATGGTGGCTGGTTGTGGATCGTGATTGTGGGTAGCGCGTTTCCGCTGTTGGCGTTGCTGCGGTTTTTGAGTGTTTCGGAGAAGCGTTCATTGGCGGCGGCATAGTCCACCAATAGCTTCGCGGGCAAGGGGTAAGCGCCCGCGAAGGCGATGGTCTCGATTTCACTCAGTGCCGAACCAACTTCTCCATCGCCGCATCCGCCAGAAAGGAAGAGCGGCTTTTGACATTGTGCTCACGCACATAACGATCGATACGCTGGATCACGTAGCCGGGCAGCGTCACGTTGACCTTCTCGGTTTTGCCCATGTACGGCGCGATGTCCAGCTCCAGCATTCCCCAGCCCATGTCGGCAAAGTCCGGATTCCCACGATGGGCAGCAGCAGATGTAGGCATGGGAATTGATTCCCCGTCAGCCGCAATCTCCTGAAGCATGATGTGGGCAATCTCGACCGCTGCGTTATAGGCATCTTCAAACGTATCCCCGGCCGTTATGGCGCCTGGAATATCGGGGATCTGAATACCGATGGCGGTGTTCTCGTCGCCCCACTCGATACAGATTGGATATTGCATTATGGATCTCCTGCGTAACTGGCTCCCGGGCAATACAGCCCGGCTCGCCTCCTGATGCTTTTGACCGTCCCGATCGGTAAATCCTTTTTCGGATGAGGGACGGGTACCGTGTACGGGTTGTATCGGTGTTTGAAGATGTGATGGCTGCCGGTAATCCGATCCAGTATCCATCCGGCGTCCTCCAATTCCTTGATCAATAGCCTGCTCTGCACCAATAGCCTCCTTGCTCAGGCTCAAACAAAAGTAACCCTAGAGTTATCTTTACTCAAGCACAAAAATCCGGAACGCGACGCTCGGTTGTTTTACAGAGTGTGATTGCGGGCTGCGGCATTCTTCCCAAGAATGAATACTTTCGCTCAGCCTGATCCGTTACGCCGAGGCCAACCCGGATTACACTCAGCGTCCTGAGCCTGACGCGATGCTGGATGCGATTCGCGGCTGAACCGATCAAATGCCGCCTGACACGCGGCATGTTCTTTCAAGGAGTGTGCAATGACCCGACGTACCTTTCTCATCACCGGCGCCAGCAAAGGCATCGGCCGCGCGGTAGCGGAGCATCTGGACCGCGCGGGTCATCGGGTGGTCGGAATCGCCCGATCGCCCGACCTGAGCTTTCCCGGCATCCTGTTTCCGCTGGATCTGAGCGACAGGGCACTGACTCAGGAAGTGCTGGCGGATCTGGCCAGGACTTATGAGTTCGACGGGCTGGTGAACAACGTCGGTCTGGTGCGCCCGCAGGTGCTGGGGGAAATCGACCTCGACACGTTCGACGACGTGATGCGCGTCAACCTGCATTCGGCGTTGCAAGCCACTCAGGCACTGCTGCCGAACATGCGCGCCAAGGCCTGGGGTCGGGTGGTGAACATTTCCAGCCTGACCGTGCTGGGTATCACGCAGCGCACTGCATATGCGGCGGCCAAAGCAGCGTTGATCAGCTTCACTCGATCCTGGGCGCTGGAACTGGCGCAAACCGGCGTGACGGTAAACGCCGTGGCCCCGGGCCCGACCGAAACCGAACTGTTTCGCGCCAACAATCCGCCGGGCAGTGAAGGTGAAGCGCGGTATCTGGCCGGCGTTCCGATGGGGCGGTTGGGGCAGCCGCAGGAGATCGCGGCGGCGATTGCGTTTTTGTTGTCCGAGCAGAGCGGGTTTATCACCGGGCAAACCTTGTTTGTCGACGGCGGCTCTTCAATCGGCAAAGCCGCGTTCTGACTCACGACACAAATCCCTGTGGGAGCGAGCTTGCTCGCGATGACTGACTGTCAGCCACATCAATGTTGGATGTGCCTCCGTCATCGCGAGCAAGCTCGCTCCCACAGGGGTCTCGACAGTATTCAGAATCGCAAAAAGGACTGTAGATGGACCGCCTCGCCGCAATGGAAACCTTCGTCTACGTGGTAGAAACCGGTTCCTTTTCCGCCGCTGCCCGGCGCTTGAATATCGGCCAGCCCGCCGTCTCGAAAGCCATCGCGCATTTGGAGGCGCGTCTCGCGGTCAGGCTGCTGTTGCGCTCGACCCGAGGCCTGACGCCGACCGAGGCGGGCCTGGCCTTTTTCGAACGGTCCAAGCGTGCCATCGAAGAAGCGGACGAGGCTGACAATGCCGCTCGCGGTGCCGCCAGCGGCCTTACCGGTAACCTGCGCATCTGCGCCGCCGTGACCTTCGGCCGACTGCACATCGTTCCGCACCTGGGGCCATTTCTCGATCAGAACCCGGGCCTGAACATCGATTTGATGCTGGACGATCGCAACGTCAATCTGGTGGAAGAAGGCGTCGACATCGCCCTGCGCATGGGCGCCTTGAGCGACTCCGGCCTCACCGCCCGCAAGATCGCCGAGTGTCGGCGCATGGTGTTGGGCACGCCCGCCTATTTTGAAAAACATGGCGACCCCACCTGCCCTGCCGATCTGAGTAAACACCAAGCAGTCGTCTACACCTTGGGCGGTGGTGCCAATTTGCAGTTCCGCAACGGGACAGATGATCAGTCAGTCATCATCAGCGGACGAATCCGCGTCAACGCCGCCGAAGGTCTGCGTGCAGCCGTACTCGCCCATCAAGGGCTGACCATGGCATCCGAATGGATGTTTGCGCCGGAACTGGCCAACGGCGCGGTCAGGGAAGTGATGAAGGATTGGACGTTGCCGAATCAGGACCTTTGGGCGGTGTTTCCCACAGGCAGAATGGCCAGTGCGAAGGCCCGGGCGTTTGTGGAGTATGTGCAGGGGTTGTTGGCGAAAGAGACCTGACGTTTCGATTATTTCGTTTATTGCGATTTTCGATTAATTCGAATAGCCTGCCAACTTCGATTATTCAGAATATTGGAAACCGCCATGTCGCCTGTCATCCACCCGCCGATTACCTTGCCTATGGAGCGCGAAGTACAAGCTGCCATCGAGGGGCAGCGCGCCTTGGCGGCCTATCTTGCGACTCAATTCGAAACTCAGCACATCCAGATTTTCGACGAGCAGAATGAAGCTCACACTGTCGAATTGCCCACCTCAGCCCTCAGGTTGCTGGTCGACATTCTGGCTGAGCTAGCCGCGGGCAACGCCGTCAAAGTGGTCCCGGTTCACGCCGAATTGACCACCCAGGAAGCCGCCGACCTGCTTAACGTCTCACGCCCGCACCTGATCAAACTGCTGGAATCCGGCGAGTTGTCCTACCACAAAACCGGCAAGCACCGACGTGTGCGCTTTGCCGATTTGATGGACTATAAAAACCGGCGCGACACTGCCAGCGAGCAAGCAATGACGCTTCTCGCCGAGCAGGCACAAGCGTTAAGGACAGGATACGAGTGAGGCAATCCTCTTTTACCGCTGTATATGACGCATGTGTTCTATACCCCGCGCCCCTGAGAGATTTTCTGATGTGGCTCGCGCTTTCCGGACGTTTCAGAGCGAAATGGTCCTTGGAGATACACAACGAATGGAAACGAAATCTGCTGAAAAACCGCCCGGATCTAACCGCCGAGCAACTGGATCACACGTCCGAGCTGATGGATCAGGCCTTACCCGACGCTTGTGTCACAGGATACGAAGTCCTGATCGAAGGGCTGACGCTGCCAGATATCGATGATCGACATGTGCTGGCAGCCGCCATTCGCTGCAACGCCAGCGTCATCGTCACGTTCAATCAGAAAGACTTCCCCGGTGAAGCATTGGGCCCTTTCGGTATCGAAGCTCAGCATCCTGACGAGTTCGTCGACAACCTCTTCAACCTCGACCCGGCGGCAGTGGTCGCGGCGGCGCAACGCCAACGCAAGCAACTGAAAAAGCCACCGATGAATGTCAGCAGCTATCTTGATCTTCTATTGCGCCAAGGCATGGTTCAGTCGAGCAAGGCATTGAGCGAATACCGCGCCATTCTCTAAACGACTTTCTCAGACTCTAAAAAGCAAAACGGCGATCCAAGGATCGCCGTTTCTGTTTACTGCCCGAATTGTCGTCCCAACCCGCCCGGCACGCCATGGATGTCTGTCTCCTCCCAAGGCCCGTTCGGGCTGATCGACCGGCTCCAGCCGTTGTTCCAGCGATAGTAGGTGCGCTGGCGGTAGAAGGTGTTGGTCTGATCATCGAGTACGTACACGCCGAGCTTGGCGTCCCAATGGCTGTTGCCACCCGGCGGCGGCGCGAAGCTGGCGGAGGTGCGTGGCAGCGGTTTGGCGGGCTTGGCCGGAATGCTCGGCTTGCCCGGTGTTGGTGTCGGGGACGGCGTCGGACGCGGCTGCGACGGCGGGATCGGTGGCAGCCGTTCAGGCTGCTGCGGTTGGACCACACAAGCGCTTAACCCCAAAACCATACTGAGCAGGGTGATACGAGCGATGGCGGTCATAGTGGCGTTTCCTGTCATTTGTCCGGGCTGTCGATGGTCAGTGTTTGCTGCGTCGTGGTGCTGCTGGCCAGAGGCTGGCTGCGACCGATCCATTCGCCGGCAGTTGGTTGGCCGGCGCGGGAGATGCGCGCAACCAGTTGGACTTCAGGGAAGTTCGACAGTTTCAACTGCGGCATCATTGCATCGGCGTCGCCCAGCTCAACGGTCGCCGGCAAGTCGGCCACGGTCAGGCGCTTGGCGGCCAATGGCGCAGGAGGCCCTGCGGTGGCGCGGGCGAAGATGAATACGCTGTCGCCCGGCTGGACCTTGGCTTTCAGCTCTGGTGCCAGATCCACTCGCACCTTGAGCAGTGCCGCCACCTTGGCGGCAGGCGCCTTGGCCACCTTGCCGCCGCTGGCTTCGAGTTTCTCGGTGGCCCGAGTGATGCCGCCTTGCAGCGCGGCGCGGGAACTGTCCTCCGGTGGCAGTTGCACCAGCAGGCGATTCCAGTAGTCGATGGCGTCCTGATAACGCTGGCTTTCAAAGGCAGCAATACCGAGCAAGCCAAGGCTGGTGACTTCTTTCGGATCGGCTTTGAGGGCTTCGTCGGTCAGGGCCTGAACCTTGTCCGACCACTTCTTGCCGTCGGCGAAGTACTGAGCCTGCGCCCATTGACCCAACAGCTCCGGCTGACGACCGGCCAGGTTCACCGTGCGTTCGAAGATCTTCGCCGCATCGCCTGGGCGATCCTGAGCCATGTAGGTGCGACCGAGGAAATACAGGCCTTCAGCCGAATCCGGCTGAGCCGCGACCGCACGCTCCAGGCGACGGGTCATCTCTTCCATCGACTGCGGCGCCTGGGAGAATTCGCGGGTCAGTTCGACCTTGTCGCTGGCGCCGAAATGCAAGTACAGGCCAAGACCCAGCACCGGCACCAGAATCGCCGCCAGCAAGGGCCACGGTTTGCCCAGGCGGGACACGCGTGGCGCCTCGACGCCTTCAGTGTCGGCGAGCAATTCACGGGCGGCTTCGGCGCGACCGGTGTCCATTTGCGCGACGTCCAGAACGCCCTCTTCCTGCTGAGTCTGCAGCTCAGCGACGCGCTCCTGATACAGCGCGACGTTCAGGGCCGTACGATCCTCTTCAAGCTGGGCGCGACGACCACGCAGAACGGGGATCAGCAGAAAACTCAGGGCAACCAGAAGTAGCAGACCTGCAGCGAGCCAGAAATCAATCATTCTTGGTTTTATCCAACAGGTGGTCGAGGCGCTCACGCTCCTCGGCAGAGAGCTCATCCTTGGTGTCAGCGCGTTGCACGCGACGACGGCGGACGATCACGGCGATGATCACAAAACCACCCAGCAGCAGGCCGGCAGGACCGAACCAGAGCACAGCAGTCTTGGCGTTCAGAGCGGGTTTGTAGCGGACGAAATCACCGTAGCGGTCGACCATGAAGTCGATGATCTGCTGGTTGTCCTTGCCCTCGCCGAGCATGCGAAAAATCTCTTTGCGCAGGTCAGCGGCGATCGGTGCGTTGGAATCGGCAATGTCCTGATTCTGACACTTGGGGCAACGCAGCTCTTTGGTCAGCTCGCGAAAACGCTCGCGGTCACCTTCTTTGGCGAACTCGTAGGTGTCGATGGCCGCGTGCGCCACGCCGGCCATGCTCAAACCCAATACCGCGGCGGCTATCCAGCGCTTCATGGCTTGGCCTCATCAACCAGCGCCTGATACTTGGCCGCCAGTTTTTCGCGCCAGACCTGTTCGTCGATCACGCCAACGAACTTGTCGCGGATGATGCCCTTGGCGTCGATGAAGAAGGTTTCCGGAGCGCCGTACACACCCAGGTTCAAACCCAAAGTGCCTTCATCGTCACGGATGTCCAGCTGGTACGGATTGTGGAATTCCGCCAGCCACTTCAAGGCGTCAGCGTTGACGTCCTTGTAGTTGATGCCGTAGATCACCACGCCCTTCTCGGCCAGTTTATTCAGCACCGGGTGCTCGACCCGGCAAGAAATGCACCAGGTGCCCCAGACGTTGACCAGCGCTGGTTTACCCAGAATGTCCGCCCTGGTCAGGGTCTTGTCGCCCTGCACGGCCGGCAGGGAAAACTCCGGGAACGGCTTGTTGATCATCGCCGAGGGCAACTCGGCCGGGTTCAGGAACAGACCGCGATAAAGGAAAACAGCCACCACCAGAAAAATCACCAAGGGCAACAGCATCAACCAACGTCTCATGCCGTGGCTCCCGTCATGCCCAGTGCTTCACGCACACGGCTATTCACCTTGACCCGGTAACGGCGATCGAATGCCGCCAGCAACCCGCCCAAACCGGTGAGCAGACCACCGAACCAGATCCAGCGCACGAACGGTTTGACATGGACGCGAACGGCCCAGGCGCCATCGCCCAACGGTTCGCCGAGTGCGACGTAGAGGTCGCGGGTGAAACCAGCGTCGATCCCGGCTTCGGTCATTACCGAATTCTGCACGGTGTAGAGGCGTTTTTCCGGGTGCAGCACGCTGACTTCCTTGCCATTGCGGATCACCCGAACGGTGCCCTTGTCGGAGGTGAAGTTCGGGCCTTCGAAGTGCTTGGCGCCTTCGAACACGAACTGGTAACCGCCCAGGTCCATGGACTCGCCCGGCGCCAGACGCAGGTCGCGCTCGGCACTGTTCTGGCTCGACAGCACGACGCCGAGGGCACACACGGCGATGCCGAGGTGCGCGACCTGCATGCCCCAATAACTGCGGGTCAGGGTCGGCAGGCCTTTGATCAGGCCTTTGTGGCGAGTCTTGTCGAAGATGTCACGCACACCGGCCAGCAATACCCAGGCCGCGAGCATGAACGTCGCAATCACTGCCCAATTGAAATCGCCATAAGCGACACCGGCTACCACGGCCAGCGCGGCGCTGCCGAGCAACACCGGGGTCAGCATGCTCAACAGCCATTTGACTGGCGTGTCTTTCCAGCGCACCAACATGCCCACCGCCATCACCATCATCAGCAAGGCCATCAACGGAATGAACAGTGCGTTGAAGTACGGCGGGCCGACCGACAGCTTGGCGCCGGTCATCGCATCGAGGATCAGCGGATATAACGTGCCGAGCAGAATCATCGACGCCGCCACCACCAGCACCAGGTTGTTACCCAGCAGCAGGGTTTCCCGGGACCAGAGGTTGAAGCCCACGTGGCTCTTCACCACGGGAGCGCGCAGGGCGAACAACGTCAGCGAACCACCGACTACAAACAGCAGGAAGATCAGGATGAACACGCCGCGCTCAGGGTCGGACGCAAAGGCGTGAACCGAGGTCAGCACGCCGGAACGCACCAGGAAAGTTCCCAGCAAGCTCAACGAGAAGGCAGCGATGGCCAGCAACACGGTCCAGCTCTTGAACACGCCACGTTTTTCCGTGACCGCCAACGAGTGAATCAGCGCCGTACCCACCAGCCAAGGCATGAAGGACGCGTTTTCCACCGGGTCCCAGAACCACCAGCCGCCCCAGCCGAGTTCGTAGTACGCCCACCACGAACCGAGGGTGATACCGATACCGAGGAAGGCCCAGGCGACGATGGTCCACGGACGGGACCAGCGCGCCCACGCCGCATCAAGACGACCACCCAGCAGTGCAGCGATGGCGAAAGCGAACGCCACGGAGAAACCGACATAGCCCATGTACAGCATCGGCGGATGAACGATCAGGCCGATGTCTTGCAGCAGTGGGTTAAGGTCACGACCGTCCGCAGGAATTTGCGGCAGGATCCGGGCGAATGGGTTAGACGTGAGGATCAAGAACAGCAGAAAACCCGTGCTGATCATGCCCATCACCGCCAGCACGCGAGCCAGCATCACTTGCGGCAACTGCCGGGAGAACACCGACACCGCGAAGGTCCAGCCGCCGAGAATCAACGCCCACAGCAGCAACGAACCTTCGTGCGCGCCCCATACGGCGCTGAACTTGTAGTACCACGGCAAGGCGCTGTTGGAGTTACTGGCGACGTAGGCGACGGAGAAATCGTCGGCCATGAAGGCGTAAGTCAGGCAACCGAAGGAGAACAGCAGAAACGCGAACTGCCCCCAGGCAGCCGGCTGAGCGAGGCTCATCCACAAGCGATCACCGCGCCAGGCACCGAACAACGGCACCACGGCCTGAACCAGCGCGAAACACAGCGCCAGAATCATGGCCAGGTGGCCGAGTTCAGGAATATAGAGTCCAGACGTCATCGATCAACCCTCCTTCGCGGGCGTTGGAGCAAATTGACCACTGTCTTTCAAAGCCTTGGTCACTTCCGGCGGCATGTACTTTTCATCGTGCTTGGCCAGCACTTCGTCGGCCACCACCACGCCGTCGGCGTTGAGCTTGCCCAGGGCAACGATGCCCTGCCCTTCGCGGAACAGGTCCGGAAGGATGCCGCGGTAGCTGATGGTCACGGATTTACTGAAGTCGGTGACGATGAATTTCACGTCCAACGAATCGCCGGAACGTTGCAGCGAACCTTTCTCGACCATGCCGCCAGCGCGGATGCGCGTGTCTTGCGGGGCTTCGCCGTTGGCGATCTGGGTCGGGGTGTAAAACAGATTGATGTTCTGCTGCAGGGCGCTCAGGGCCAGGCCGACAGCAGCGCCGACACCGACCAGGATCGCGAGAATGATGATAAGACGCTTTTTGCGCAGCGGATTCACTTGCCGTTCTCCCGGCGCAGACGACGCGCCTCTTGTTGCAGATACCGCTTGCGGGCCAGGATCGGCGCCGCCACGTTGAGGGCCAGCACCGCCAGGCAGATGCCATAGGCTGACCAGACATACAGCGCATGATGGCCCATGGCGAGGAAGTCGCCGAATGAAGCAAAACTCATCGAGCGGCCTCCAGACTGTTCTGCACTTCGGCCTTGACCCAACTGGCGCGGGCTTCGCGCTTGAGCACTTCAAGGCGCATGCGCAGCAGCAACACCGCGCCGAAGAAACAGTAGAAACCCAGCACCGTCAGCAGCAGTGGCAGCCACATCTCGGCCGGCATCGCCGGTTTTTCGGTAAGGGTGAACGTCGCGCCCTGGTGCAGGGTGTTCCACCACTCCACCGAGTATTTGATGATCGGGATGTTGATCACGCCGACAATCGCCAATACCGCGCAGGCCTTGGCGGCACTGTCACGATTGCTGATCGCATTGCCCAGCGCAATAAGACCGAAGTACAGAAACAGCAGGATAAGCATGGACGTAAGTCGTGCATCCCAGACCCACCACGAACCCCAGGTCGGTTTGCCCCAGATCGCGCCGGTGACCAGCGCCACGGCGGTCATCCAGGCGCCGATGGGCGCGGCGCATTGCAGGGCGACGTCGGCCAGCTTCATCTTCCACACCAGCCCGACGATGCCACAGATCGCCAGCATCACGTAGATGGACTGGGCCAACATGGCGGCCGGAACGTGGATATAAATGATGCGAAAGCTGTTGCCTTGCTGGTAGTCCGGCGGCGCGAAAGCCAAGCCCCAGACCACGCCAACGCTGATCAGCAGCAACGCCGCGACACTCAGCCACGGCAGCAGTTTGCCGCTGATGCCGTAAAACCATTTGGGAGAGCCGAGCTTATGAAACCAGGTCCAGTTCATTACTGTTTCCATCACGGTTGCTGCTCGTCATCACGAGTCAGCCAAGGGTCTTTACTGGTCAAAAAATAACCAGACCTCATTATTCGCCGACGCTGATCTTCAGGCCAGCGGCTATTGCAAAAGGTGTCAGGGTTATCGCCAGGGCGGTCAGGCTACCAAGCCACAAGAGATAACCGGTCGCCGGCATGCCCTGCAATGCCGCCTGCAAGGCGCCACTGCCGAGAATCAACACCGGGATGTACAACGGCAGAATCAGCAGCGCCAGCAACAGGCCGCCGCGCTTCAATCCCACCGTCAGGGCTGCGCCCACCGCACCGAGCAGGCTCAGCACCGGTGTACCCAGCAACAAAGAAAGCAGCAACACCGGCAGACAGGCGGTTGGCAAACCGAGCATCAATGCCAGTAATGGAGCGAGCAAAACCAGTGCCAGGCCAGAGAAGGACCAGTGTGCCAGTACCTTGGCCAAAACCAGAAGAGGCAGGGGGTGCGACGAAAGGACCCACTGTTCGAGCGATCCGTCTTCGAAATCACTGCGGAAAAGCCCGTCCAGCGAGAGCAAGACCGATAAAAGGGCCGCTACCCAGACCAGTCCCGGAGACAAGGTTTGCAACAATTGAGACTCGGGTCCAACCGCCAACGGGAACAGGGAAACGACGATCGCGAAGAATACGAGCGGATTGGCCAACTCCGCCGGACGGCGGAACAACAATCGGGCTTCACGGGCGACCAACAGGCCGAAAACACTCATACGGCCCAGTTCCCCAGATCAATGTCGCGATAGCCGGCCGGCATCCGGGTCAGCGTGTGGTGAGTGGTCAAGACCACCATGCCGCCACGCTCACAGTGTGCGGCCAGGTGTTCTTCGAGTTGCGCCACGCCTTGTTTGTCGAGCGCGGTGAATGGCTCATCGAGGATCCACAGCGGCGGGCTTTCCAGGTACAACCGCGCCAACGCAACCCGGCGTTGCTGCCCGGCAGACAGCGTGTGACAGGGAACATCCTCGAAACCGCGCAGTCCGACGGCCGTCAGCGCTTGCCAGATCGCTTCATGGGAGGCCGGTTGATGCAAGGCGCACAGCCAGCTCAGGTTCTCTTCCGGCGTCAGCAGATCCTTGATCCCGGCGGCATGGCCGATCCACAGCAGGTTGCGCGCCAGCTCAAAGCGTTGCTCGTTCAATGGCTGGCCGTTGAGCAGCACCTGACCGGCAGTCGGCTGCATCAGACCGCAAAGCAGACGTAAAAGGCTGGTCTTGCCACTGCCGTTGGGGCCGCTGATTTGCAACATTTCGCCACTGGCCAGTCTCAATTCGAGATTTTCGAAGAGCAGCCGAAGGTCTCGCTCACAGGCGAGGGCAACGGTTTGCAGGACAGGACTGGTCAAGAGATCACGGGCCTTTTGGGTTCAAGTCGGCAGTGGAGCGGCCGTTAAAGATATGCAGGATAAATGCATTGGCGGCCCGTTCTAAGGAGCTGGATCAAGTATTTGAAATGTTTTCAGCGCCCCGGATACAACGGGGCCGCATTATACATGCCATGCCCTACTCTAAAGAGGGCAATTTCCTCAGGTTGTGACCGCGTATGACAGGCGAAATGAACATTCTTCCGCTACCGCAAACCACGCCCGCGACTTCGCGACCGCTGGTGGTGAGTGGCGACCTGCTGAAGTTACTGACGCCGATGGAGGGCCTGATCACTGCCGGTCAGACCGCCAAGGCCGAAGTGCTGTCGCTCAAGCAGGCGGATCAAACCTTTCAACTGTTGCTCAAGGTCACCCTCGACAGCGGCCGTCAGACCACGGTCCAGGCCACCAGCAGCCAACCGCTGCCTCAGGGCACCAGCTTGGCGATCACCCAGCCGTCAGCGGGTAATCTGGCCGTCACCGTACAGCAGGCCATCGCCTCCAGCGTCGCCACTCTCACTCGTATCGACACGGCGCAACTGCCCGTCGGCACCCTGCTGCAAGGCAAAGTACTGACCTCCCAGGTGTTGCCGCAGGTGTCGGGCCAGCCGACGGTGTTTCGCTCGATGGTGAGCTTGCTCAACACCGCGTTGAGCGGCAGCACCCTGAGCATCGACAGCCCGACGCCGCTGCGCATCGGCACTTTGCTGAGCGCGCTGGTGCAGGACACCCAGACATTGAAGTTCGTGCCATTGAGCAGCCGCCAGGAGCAATTGGCCGTGACCCAACAACTGGTCAGTCAACAGAGCCGCCAGGGTTCGTTGGATGGTCTGCTCAAGCTCCTGCAAAACCTGCCGTCCTCGAATCAGACGTCCAGTGATCTGCGTGCCGCCGTCGACAAGTTGCTCGCCGGCCTGCCCGATGTTCAACAACTCAGCACGCCAAAGGGGCTGGCCCAGGCACTGGCCAATAGCGGGCTGTTCCTTGAAGCCAAACTGCTCAGCGGTCAGAACCCGACACTGGCTCCGGACATGAAAGGCGATCTGCTCAAGCTGATCGCACAACTGACGCCAAGCCTGCCGGCCAACACCAATCTCAACGCGATCATTGCCGCCAACACACTGGCCCAGGCCATGCCGAACTTCGTACGCAGCGCCCTCGGCATGCTCGGTCAAGTCAGCGCCAAACCGCAGCCAACCCGCTTCCCGCTTCCCGAGCGCCTGCTCCAAAGCATGGACGGTGAAGGCGATCTCGAGCACCTGCTGCGTTTGGCAGCAGCGGCTGTTTCACGCCTGCAAAGCCATCAACTGTCGAGCCTGGAGCAGACCGGCGTCACTGACGACGGACGGTTGATGAGCACCTGGCAACTGGAAATCCCGATGCGCAATCTGCAGGACATCGTGCCGTTGCAGGTCAAGTTTCAGCGCGAAGATGCGCCCGAGAAAGAACAGCAAAATGAACGCCGCGACGAGCGCGAACCCAAACAACAACTGTGGCGAGTGGACCTGGCCTTCGACATGGAGCCTTTAGGCCCATTGCAGATTCAGGCACAACTGATCAAAGGCAGCCTGTCCAGCCAGCTGTGGGCCGAACGCCCGTACACCGCCAGCCTGATCGAAAGTCATCTGGCCGAACTGCGCCAGCGTCTGCTGGCGTCCGGCCTGAATGTCGGCGATCTCGATTGCCACCTCGGCACACCGCCACAAGGCCCTCAAACCCGTCTCGAACAACGCTGGGTCGACGAAACCGCATGAAAAACCCCAACACCCCGCGCCAGGCCATCGCCCTCAAGTACGACGGCAGCCACGCCCCTACCCTCACGGCCAAAGGTGACGAAGCACTGGCCGAAGCCATTCTGAAGATTGCCCGCGAATGCGAAGTGCCGATCTACGAGAACCCCGAGCTGGTGAAGCTGCTGGCGCGGATGGAATTGGGGGAGAGTATTCCGGAGGAGTTGTATCGCACGATTGCCGAGATTATTGCGTTTGCGTGGAATTTGAAGGGGAAGTTTCCGCAGGGGCAAGATCCGGATGCGCCGATGGTAGAGAAGGACGTTACCGAGCGCGGGGATGATTATTGATGTGTGTTGAATGCAAAAGATCGCAGCCTCGTTGCACTCAACAGCTCCTACAGGGTGTACGCCATCCCATGTAGGAGCTGTCGAGTGCAACGAGGCTGCGATCTTTTGATCTTCAGTTCTTGTGCAGTTTGCTCATCAACTCCGCCTCAGCCTGGGTCAAGCCGCAGGACTGAGTCAGTTCATCGACGCTCGCTCCCATACCGACCAGTTTTGCCGCCTGGGCAAACGACAGGCTCGACGGATCGCGCTGTTCCAACTGAGCCAGTTTGTCCGGCAACGGGCCAACGACTGCGCGCAGTTCGTGCAGGTCTTCACCCATGCGCACGTTGCCGTTCTGGTAGTCGTCGACGCGCTTGCCCAGGTCCTTGATGCGCTGATCGCGCAGCGCATCGCCCTGGGCCTGTTGCGCGGCGATCAGTCGTTGGCCTCGTATGTACGCCAGAAACATCGCCAGCGTGCCTGCCCAAAAGAGGAACAGGACAATGACCGCTACCTCAAGAATCAATCAGATGTTCTCCAGATCCGACCATTCTTCTTCGCTCATCATCTTGTCCAGCTCGACCAGGATCAGCAGTTCGTTGTTCTTGTTGCACACGCCTTGAATGAACTTGGCGGATTCTTCGTTACCGACGTTCGGCGCGGTCTCGATTTCCGACTGACGCAGATAAACCACTTCGGCGACGCTGTCGACCATGATCCCGACCACTTGCTTGTCGGCTTCAATGATGACGATACGGGTGTTGTCGCTGATCTCGGCATTCATCAGGCCGAAGCGCTGACGGGTGTCGATCACGGTGACCACGTTACCGCGCAGGTTGATGATGCCCAGCACGTAGCTCGGGGCACCCGGGACCGGGGCGATCTCGGTGTAACGCAGGACTTCCTGAACGCGCATCACGTTGATGCCGTAGGTTTCATTGTCCAGTTTGAAGGTTACCCATTGCAGGATCGGATCTTCAGAACCTTTTGCATTCGTCGCTTGACTACTCATACCCTGACCCCTCGAAAAACCGCCCTAGCGGTGTGTGTTCTGTTGGCGGCATTCAACAATGCCGTCGCATACTTGTTATGTCGGCAGCTATGTCGGTTTGTGTAGCGGCTTGCTGCCGCTCATGTGCTTTGCCCCGCCGCTGGCGATCAACTCGGCCAGGGCGGAAACGTCCAGCAGCGCACACATGTGCTCAATCACCGTGCCGGCGAGCCATGGCCGCTGACCTCGATGACTTCTCCATTTGATTTCGTTCGGGTCCAGACGCAACGAGCGGCTGACCTGATGCACCGCCAGCCCCCATTCATAGCCCTGAACCGAAATAACGTATTGCAGGCCCTGACGGAAATCGTCGCGGTAGCGGTCGGGCATGACCCAACGCGCGGTGTCCAATACTTTCAGGTTGCCGGCCTGGCTCGGCAGGATCCCGAGGAACCATTCCGGCTGACCGAACAGCGGTGTCAGCTCGTGACCGGCCAGGGAATAAATCGAGCCCAGACACACCAGCGGCACCGCCAGGGTCAGCCCGGCGACGTCGAACAACAGGCATTCGAAAGGCTCGGCAGCCCAGGACGGGCGACCGTCGGTTTCCACTGGTGGTGGCGTGTTGCTCGGTGGCAGGTGGACTTCGACCACCGGCGGCACCAAGGCTTGCAGCAGCGGGGCGATGGTCGAGACTGGCGCCAGGATCGGTGCCGGGGCTTCGAGCACGGTAACCGGTGCTTTCTCGACGACTGGCGCTGCTGCGGGCGCGGCGACGGCGCCAGGTTTTTGCGCATCCCGGGCCTGTTCTTCGAGCACCGCAGCCTGGAACTCGTCCAGCGCTGCCTCAACCTCGACCGCTTCGACAACCTCGATGACTTCAACCAGTGCTTCGACTTCCAGCGGCAACTCTTCAGTCGCCTCCATCAGCAAACTGTCCAGATAGGACTGGAGCGCCAGCTGCGGACGCGAGGTGACCTTCACCGGCCGGTTCATGCGCGCACCACCGTAGGAGCTGCCGAAGGCTGCGATCTTTTGGCGGATTCGAAGGTGTCACAAAGCAAGATCAACAGATCGCAGCCTGCGGCAGCTCCTACAGGAATTGGGTTCATCAGGCCACCGCCGGGGCGAGTTGTGCGGCCAACAGGTGCTTGAGCAATGCGCGGTAGGCAAGAACGCCACGGCTCTTGCCGTCGAACTGCGAAGGCGTCACGCCGGCACGGCTGGCGTCGCGCAAGCGGGTATCGACCGGGATGTAGCCCTGCCAGATTTCTTCCGGATATTTGTCGCGCAACACCCGCAGCGTGCCGAGGGACGCCTGCGTGCGGCGGTCGAACAGGGTTGGCACGATGCTGAAGGGCAGCGCCTGTTTACGCGAACGGTTGATCATCGCCAGGGTATTGACCATGCGTTCCAGGCCTTTGACCGCCAGGTGTTCGGTCTGCACCGGTATCACCAATTGCTGGCTCGCCGCCAAGGCATTGACCATCAGCACGCCGAGCAACGGCGGGCTGTCGATCACGGCGTAATCGAAGTCCTGCCAAAGTTGCGCCAGGCTCTTGGCAATCACCAGGCCCAAGCCACTCTGCCCCGGTGACTGGCGCTCCAGGGTCGCGAGTGCGGTGCTTGATGGCAGCAGGGAAATACTCTCGTGGCTGGTGGGCAACAGCAACTGACCGGGCAAGCCTTGCGGCACACTGCCCTTGTGCAGGAACAGGTCGTAGCTGCTGTGCTCCAGGCTGTCAGGGTCGTAACCGAAGTAGCTGGTCATGGAGCCGTGGGGGTCGAGATCGACCACGACCACGCGCTTGCCCGCCTCGGCCAGTAAACCGGCTAAAGCGATAGAGGAAGTGGTTTTACCGACACCACCCTTTTGATTGGCGACTGCCCAGACTCTCATTCGGATTGTTCCTCCCGGTCGAAATGGTCGACCGAGAAATAGCTCAACGTATTAATGTGGGTGACGGAGAATTGACGGCACTCTCTCGTCCCGGCGACTTGACCGGGGTCGGTGCAGTTTGTGTGCCAGCACGCTTCAACGCCGCATCCGGATGCGCATTGGCGGTTCCGGTACCCGTGAGGCTGCGGCGTACATCGAGATTTCGTGACACCACCAGCACCACGCGACGGTTACGCGCCCGCCCCTCGGCAGTCGCGTTGTTGGCCACTGGCTGGAACTCGCCGTAACCCACCGACGCCAAGCGACCGGGGTTCACACCCTGCATCGCCAACATGCGCACGATGCTCGCCGAACGGGCCGAGGACAACTCCCAGTTGGTCGGGTATTGCGCGGTGCGGATCGGTTGATCGTCTGTGAAACCTTCGACGTGAATCGGGTTGTCGAACGGCTTCAGAATCGCGGCAACCTTGTCGATGATGTTGAACGCGATGTCGCTGGGCATGGCGTCGCCGCTGCCGAACAACAGGCTGGAATTGAGTTCGATCTCGACCCACAGTTCGTTGCCGCGAATGGTCATCTGGTTGGAGCTGATCAGGTCGCCGAACGCCGCGCTGATATCGTCGGCGATGCTTTTGAGCGGATCGCTGGCACCCGCGATACCGGCGTCGACCTGCTCGGCGTCTTTAACCAGCGGCTTGGCCGGGGTCACGGTCTTCGGTCGCTCGTCGCCGATCGGGATCGGTTTGAGCGCACGATCCGAATCGGTGAACACGCCAATCAACGCTTCCGAGATAACCTTGTACTTGCCTTCGTTGATCGACGAGATCGAGTACATCACCACGAAGAAAGCGAACAACAACGTAATGAAGTCGGCATACGAAACCAGCCAACGCTCATGGTTTACATGTTCTTCAGGTTGCCGACGACGAGCCATAGTCCATTACCCCCATCAATCCATGAAGCCCTGAAGCTTCAACTCTATAGAGCGAGGGTTTTCACCTTCGGCGATCGACAGAATGCCTTCCAACAACATTTCGCGATAACGCGACTGCCGCAAAGCGACAGACTTGAGTTTGGCGGCAATCGGCAGCAGCACCAGGTTGGCACTGGCCACGCCGTAGATGGTCGCGACAAAGGCCACGGCAATGCCGCTACCCAGTTGCGATGGATCGGCCAGGTTGCCCATGACATGGATCAGGCCCATCACCGCACCGATGATGCCGATGGTCGGCGCGTAGCCGCCCATGCTTTCGAAGACTTTGGCGGCTTCGATGTCGCGGCTTTCCTGGGTGTAGAAATCCACTTCCAGAATGCTGCGAATCGCTTCCGGCTCGGCGCCGTCCACCAGCAGTTGCAGGCCTTTGCGCGAGTAGTTGTCCGATTCGGCGTCGGCCACCCCTTCCAGACCGAGCAAGCCTTCCTTGCGTGCGGTCAGGCTCCAGTTGACGACGCGATCGACGCCACCGGCGAGGTCGATGCGTGGAGGGAACAGGATCCAGGCCAGAATCTGCATGGCGCGCTTGAAGGCGCTCATCGGTGACTGCAGCAGCGCCGCACCGACGGTTCCGCCGATAACGATCAACGCCGCCGGGCCGTTGGCCAGGGCGCCGAGGTGGCCGCCTTCAAGGTAGTTGCCGCCAATGATGGCGACAAACGCCATGATGATCCCGATGAGGCTTAAAACATCCATCAGATACAAGCCTCGACCAGATGCTTGCCAATATCGTCCAGGCCGTATACCGCGTCGGCGAGTTCGGCTTTGACGATGGCCATCGGCATGCCGTAGATCACGCAGCTGGCTTCATCCTGAGCCCAGATCGAGCTGCCGCCCTGCTTGAGTAGACGCGCGCCTTCGCGACCATCGGCGCCCATGCCGGTCAATACGACCGCCAGAACTTTGTCACCGTAGGACTTGGCCGCGGAACCGAAAGTGATGTCCACGCACGGCTTGTAGTTCAGACGTTCGTCACCCGGCAGGATTTTCACCGCGCCACGGCCGTCGATCATCATTTGCTTGCCACCCGGCGCCAGCAACGCCAGGCCCGGACGCAGGATGTCGCCATCCTCGGCTTCCTTGACGCTGATGCGGCAGAGCTTGTCCAGACGCTCGGCAAAGGCCTTGGTGAAGGCGGCCGGCATGTGCTGGATCAATACGATCGGTGCGGGGAAATTGGCCGGCAACTGGGTCAAAACCCGCTGCAAAGCAACCGGGCCGCCAGTGGACGTACCGATGGCGACCAGTTTGTAGGCTTTGCGTTTCGGCGTTGCCGACGACGAGGCTGGCGCGTGGGTACGCGCCGGAATCGGAGCCGGTGCCGGACGCGCAGGCGCGCTGCTGCCGTAGCTGCTGACGCTCGAAGGTGCAGGCGTCGGGGCGGGTGCGGCGACAGGTGCCGGAGCGCTGTAGGTGTTGGCGCGACGGTTACTGCGCGAAATACTGAGAATCTTCTCGCACAGCAGTTGCTTGACCTTCTCCGGATTGCGGGAGATGTCTTCGAAATTCTTCGGCAGGAAATCCACCGCGCCAGCGTCCAGCGCGTCGAGGGTTACCCGAGCGCCTTCGTGGGTCAGCGAGGAGAACATCAACACCGGGGTCGGGCAGCGCTGCATGATGTGCCGCACCGCCGTGATGCCATCCATCATCGGCATCTCGTAGTCCATGGTGATCACGTCTGGCTTGAGGGCCAGCGCCTGATCAATCGCCTCTTTTCCGTTGGTCGCCGTGCCGACGACCTGGATATTCGGATCCGCTGAAAGAATTTCCGAGACGCGGCGGCGGAAAAACCCCGAATCGTCCACCACCAGGACTTTAACTGCCATAAACACTCCGTTAGACGGAGCGAGGCTCAGTCGCCCCGCTCCACCAGAATCAAATACGCCGTGCGGCGTAACGCTTGAGCATGCTCGGAACATCGAGAATCAGCGCAATGCGGCCGTCACCGGTGATGGTGGCGCCGGACATGCCCGGGGTTCCCTGGAGCATTTTGCCCAATGGCTTGATGACCACTTCTTCCTGGCCCACCAGTTGATCGACGACGAAGCCGATCCGCTGAGTGCCCACCGAAAGGATCACCACATGGCCTTCGCGCTGCTCTTCATGAGCGGCGGAGCTGACCAGCCAGCGTTTGAGGTAGAACAATGGCAGCGCCTTGTCCCGCACGATCACCACTTCCTGGCCGTCCACCACGTTGGTGCGCGACAGGTCGAGGTGGAAGATCTCGTTGACGTTCACCAGCGGGAACGCAAACGCCTGGTTGCCCAGCATGACCATCAGCGTCGGCATGATCGCCAGGGTCAACGGGACCTTGATGACGATCTTCGAGCCCTTGCCCTTGGTCGAATAGATATTGATGGTGCCGTTGAGCTGGGCGATTTTGGTTTTCACCACGTCCATGCCCACGCCGCGTCCGGAGACATCGGAAATTTCGGTCTTGGTCGAGAAACCCGGCGCGAAGATCAGGTTGAAGCAATCGGATTCGCTGAGGCGATCCGCTGCATCCTTGTCCATCAAGCCTTTCTTCACGGCAATGCCGCGCAGAACATCGGCGTCCATGCCCTTGCCGTCATCGGAGATCGACAGAAGGATGTGGTCGCCTTCCTGTTCAGCGGACAGGATCACCTTGCCGCTGCGAGGCTTGCCCATCGCTTCACGCTCGGCCGGCTCTTCAATACCGTGGTCGACCGAGTTGCGCACCAAGTGGACCAGCGGGTCGGCCAGGGCCTCGACGAGGTTCTTGTCGAGGTCGGTTTCTTCGCCGACCAGTTCCAGGTTTATCTCTTTCTTGAGCTGGCGAGCCAAGTCGCGAACCAGACGCGGGAAACGCCCGAAGACCTTCTTGATCGGTTGCATCCGGGTCTTCATGACCGCGGTTTGCAGGTCGGCCGTGACCACGTCGAGGTTCGACACGGCCTTGGACATGGCTTCGTCGCCGCTGTTGAGGCCGAGACGGACCAAGCGGTTACGCACCAGTACCAACTCACCGACCATGTTCATGATTTCGTCGAGACGCGCGGTATCGACCCGCACGGTGGTCTCGGCTTCGCTGGCCGGTTTTTCCGGTGGCGGCGCGGACGGCGCACGAGCCGGAGCCGGTGCAGCAGCAGCGGCAGGCTTCGGCGCTTCGGCTTTAGGCTCGGGCGCTTTGGCAACGGGTTTCGGTGCAGCAGCCTTGGCAATTGGCGCCGCAACCGAAGCGCTGGCGCCCGACGCGGTACCGACTTCAGTGAACTTGCCTTTGCCGTGCAATTCGTCGAGCAGCGATTCGAACTCGTGATCGGAGATCAGATCGCCGCCAGCCGCTTTAGCGGTTGGTGCAACCGGGGCCGGGACCGCAGCAATCGCCGATTCCAGCGCATCAACGGCAAAGTTACCCTTGCCGTGAAGCTGATCGAGCAGTGCTTCGAACTCGTCGTCGGTGATATCGGAGCTGTCGCCTGCCGCTTTCGGGGCAGCCGGTGCGGCTGGTGCCGGGGCTACCGCATCGACGGCGAACTGGCCTTTACCGTGCAGTTGATCGAGCAACGACTCGAACTCGGCATCGGTGATTTCGTCGCTGGCCGCCGCATTGCTGCTCGGCGTTGGCACAGCTGCCGGGGCTTCTGCCTGAGCCTTGACGGCGTTCAGCGAATCCAGCAGTTGTTCGAATTCGTTATCGGTGATGTCACCCGATTCGCTCTCGGCGGCAGGTTCTTCCACCACCTCGGCGACAGGTGCCGTTTCATCGGCGGTTTGCGGCTCGGCCAGACGGGCCAGCGCTGCAAGCAATTCTGGTGTGGCAGCCGTGATCGGGCTGCGCTCGCGGACTTCGGTAAACATGCCGTTCACCGCATCCAGCGCTTCGAGAACCACGTCCATCAATTCCGAGTCGACGCGACGTTCACCCTTGCGCAGGATGTCGAACACGTTCTCGGCGATGTGACAGCACTCCACCAGCTCGTTGAGCTGGAGGAAGCCGGCGCCTCCTTTTACAGTGTGAAAACCGCGAAAAATTGCATTGAGCAAGTCCGCATCGTCTGGTCGGCTTTCAAGCTCGACCAGCTGTTCGGACAGTTGCTCTAGAATCTCGCCGGCCTCAACCAGGAAATCCTGAAGGATCTCTTCATCGGCGCCGAAGCTCATGTGTAGGGGTGCTCCTAGAATCCAAGGCTGGAAAGCAAATCGTCTACATCGTCCTGACCGGACACAACGTCTTCTCTTTTATCGGCATGAATCTGCGGACCTTCACCCTGAGAGAGATGTTTTTGCGGATCTTTTTCAGCCAGCATCGCTTCACGGTCATGTTCGATGCCCGCAAAGCGGTCCACCTGACTGGCCATAAGCACGAGCTTGAGCAGGTTGCTTTCAACTTCGGTGACCAACTGGGTTACGCGCTTGATCACCTGACCGGTGAGGTCCTGGTAATCCTGAGCGAGCAGAATGTCGTTGAGGTTGCTCGACACAACGCGATTGTCTTCGCTGCTCCGAGTCAGGAAACCGTCGACTCGCCGGGCCAGCTCGCGGAACTCTTCAGCCCCGACTTCGCGACGCATGAACCGTCCCCAGTCGGTGCTCAAGGCCTGGGCCTCGTTGCTCAGGCCGTTGACCAGCGGCGTGGCGTTTTCCACCAGGTCCATGGTGCGGTTGGCCGCGGCCTCGGTCAGCTTGACCACATAGCCCAGTCGCTCGGTGGCATCCGTGATCTGCGAGACTTCCTCGGCTTGCGGCATGTGCGGGTCAATCTGGAAATTGACGATCGCGCTATGCAGCTCGCGAGTGAGCTTGCCCACTTCCTGATACAGGCCACGGTCACGGGTCTGATTGAGCTCATGGATCAGTTGCACAGCGTCGCCGAACCTGCCTTTTTCAAGGCTTTCGACCAGTTCGACCGCGTGTTTTTTCAGAGTCGATTCGAAATCGCCCTGTGAAGACTCGTAATGCTCCATAGCTCCCCCCGTGGCGCAGTGGCTTCGCACATCAACCGATGCGTTCGAAAATCTTCTCGATTTTTTCTTTTAACGCCTGGGCCGTGAAGGGCTTGACCACATAGCCGTTAACACCGGCCTGGGCTGCCTCGATGATCTGCTCGCGCTTGGCTTCAGCGGTCACCATCAGCACCGGCAGGTGCTTGAGCTTTTCATCGGCACGCACGTGGCGCAGCAGGTCGATACCGGTCATGCCAGGCATGTTCCAGTCTGTTACCAGAAAGTCGATGCTGCCGCTGTTGAGGACCGGAATGGCAGTAGTGCCATCGTCGGCCTCGACCGTGTTGGTGAACCCAAGGTCACGCAACAGGTTTTTAATGATCCGCCGCATCGTTGAGAAGTCATCAACGATGAGGATTTTCATGTTCTTGTCCAATTCGACCTCCAAGCAGTCTTAAACGCGCCCAGCACCTGGACGCGCCATTTCAATCAATCCGGCAAAGCACTCAATGACTGTCTGGAGCACAACAGATCGGGACCGGTACGGTTCAACACCCCACCAGCCGCGTTCGCAGTGTCCCCACACTGCCTTCAGCGCGCTCGCCACTCCCCCAAACGCCCCCGCAAACGGGCCGCGCACTGGCTGTGTAACTGGCTGACCCGAGATTCGCTGACCCCCAGGACCTCACCGATTTCCTTGAGATTCAACTCTTCGTCGTAGTACAGCGCCAACACCAGTCGCTCACGCTCCGGCAAATTGGCAATCGCGTCCGCCAGCGCCGCCTGGAAGCGTTCATCTTCCAGATCGCGTGACGGCTCGAGATGAGCACTGGCGCCATCCTCGTGCAGCCCTTCGTGTTCGCCGTCCTGCAACAGATCGTCGAAACTGAATAACCGGCTGCCCAGGGTGTCGTTCAAAATCCCGTAATAATCGTCGAGACTCAATTGGAGTTCGGCCGCAACCTCGTGATCTTTAGCGTCACGGCCGGTTTTAGCTTCAATCGAGCGAATGGCGTCGCTGACCATCCGGGTATTGCGGTGGACCGAACGTGGCGCCCAGTCCCCCTTGCGTACTTCATCGAGCATCGCGCCGCGGATTCGAATGCCCGCGTACGTCTCGAAACTCGCGCCTTTGCTGGCGTCGTATTTGGTCGACACTTCAAGCAAGCCGATCATCCCGGCCTGGATCAGGTCTTCGACCTGGACACTGGCTGGCAGACGCGCCAGCAAGTGGTAGGCAATGCGTTTAACCAGTGGCGCGTAACGCTCGATCAGCTCGTACTGCGCGTCACGTGCCGACTTCTTGTAGAGGTTGTAGCCACTGGCTGTCATAGCACGGGTCCTGCCGTTTGTTGCACGAGGCGCTCGACGAAAAACTCCAGGTGCCCACGCGGGTTGGCAGGCAGCGGCCAGGTATCGACCTTCTGTGCAATGGCCTTGAACGCCAGTGAGCACTTGGACCGCGGGAAGGCTTCGTAAACGGCGCGCTGCTTCTGCACAGCCTTACGCACACTTTCGTCGTAAGGCACCGCGCCGACGTATTGTAAGGCGACGTCAAGGAAGCGATCCGTGACCTTGGTCAACTTGGCGAACAGGTTGCGGCCTTCTTGCGGGCTCTGGGCCATGTTGGCCAGGACGCGGAAGCGGTTCATGCCGTAATCGCGGTTCAGCAATTTGATCAGTGCGTAGGCATCTGTGATCGAGGTCGGTTCGTCGCAGACCACCAGCAAGACTTCTTGCGCTGCGCGAACGAAACTGACGACCGAGTCACCAATGCCCGCAGCGGTGTCGATCACCAGCACGTCGAGGTTGTCGCCGATATCGCTGAACGCCTGGATCAGGCCGGCGTGTTGAGCCGGGCTCAAATGAACCATGCTCTGTGTGCCGGACGCGGCCGGGACGATGCGAATGCCGCCAGGGCCTTGCAACAGTACGTCGCGCAGCTCGCAGCGGCCTTCGATCACGTCGGCCAAAGTACGTTTGGGTGTCAGCCCCAGCAGAACGTCGACGTTCGCCAGCCCCAGATCGGCGTCCAACAGCATGACGCGTCGACCGAGCTCTGCTAGAGCCAGGGACAAGTTCACTGACACGTTAGTCTTCCCGACGCCACCTTTGCCGCCGGTCACCGCGATCACCTGTACGGGATGCATGCTGCCCATGAATTTTCTTTACCTTGTCTTACTTAGACGGAGGCCACATTACTGGCTGCGCGTTCACTAACTGAACAATGCATGGCAGACCATCGATGTAGGTACAAAAACTGTTCATTAATACCTCAGCCGACCTGCTTGGTCGGGCTGTGGTAAATATCAGCGAACATGTCAGCCATGGCTTCTTCGCTGGGTTCTTCTTGCATTTGCACGCTGACGGCGCGACTGACCAACTGATGACGACGCGGTAGATGCAAATCATCCGGAATCCGCGGGCCATCGGTCAGGTAGGCCACCGGCAATTCATGACTGATGGCCAGGCTCAACACCTCGCCCAGACTTGCCGTTTCATCCAGTTTAGTCAGGATGCAGCCAGCGAGCCCACAACGCTTGTAACTGTGATAAGCGGCCGTTAGAACCTGTTTCTGGCTGGTGGTTGCCAGGACCAGGTAATTTTTTGATTTGATGCCACGACCGGCCAGGCTTTCGAGCTGCATGCGCAGTGCCGGATCGCTGGCCTGAAGGCCCGCGGTATCGATCAGCACCACGCGTTTGCGCAGCAAAGGCTCCATCGCCTGCACCAGCGACTGGCCCGGATCGACATGCGTCACCGACACATTGAGGATCCGGCCCAACGTCTTGAGTTGTTCCTGAGCACCAATACGGTAGCTGTCCATGCTGACCAGCGCGATATTCTGCGCGCCGTACTTGAGCACGTAACGGGCCGCGAGTTTGGCCAGGGTGGTGGTCTTGCCCATGCCGGCGGGGCCGACCATGGCAATCACGCCGCCCTCTTCCAGGGGCTCGATTTCCGGTGTGGCGATCATCCGCGCCAGGTGCGCCAGCAACATGCGCCAAGCCTGACGAGGCTCTTCAATATCGGTAATCAGCGCCAGCAAATCGCGCGACAACGGGCCGGACAGACCGATGCGTTGCAGGCGACGCCAAAGATTGGCCTGAGCCGGACGGCTGCCTTGCAGCTGATTCCAGGCCAGGGAGCCGAGTTGCACTTCCATCAGTTCGCGCAAGCTGTTGAGTTCGAAACGCATCGAGTCGAACGCCCGTGGGTCGACGCCACCGGAGACAGGTGCCACAGCCGGCGCAGGACGACGGGGTTCGGTGTAGGTCGGCTCGATCAGCGGCTCGGCGGCGGTCAGTGGCAGGCCGGCGAACAATTGGCGATTGGTGGACTTATCGCTCTCGCCATCGCTGCGCAGGCTCAGTTCGGCCTGGGCGGTGACGATCCGCGATTGGGTCTTGCGCAGCTCGTCTTCGAGTTCCATGTTCGGAACGCGCGGAGCCAGCGCCGACAATTTGTAATCCAGGGCAGCCGTCAGCTCGACACCACCGGCGATCCGGCGGTTGCCAATGATGGCGGCATCAGCGCCCAGCTCATCACGAACCAGCTTCATGGCCTGACGCATATCGGCGGCGAAAAAACGCTTAACTTGCATAAACCACTACCTCAGCCGTTGGGCCCTACTGTCGCAACGATGGTCACTTGCTTGTTGTCAGGAATTTCCTGGTAAGCCAACACATGCAAACCCGGGACTGCCAATCGGCCGAATCGCGACAGCATCGCGCGAACCGGACCGGCTACCAACAGAATCACCGGTTGACCTTGCATTTCCTGACGCTGCGCCGCATCGATCAACGAGCGTTGCAGTTTCTCAGCCATGCTTGGCTCCAGCAGAACGCCCTCTTCCGAGCCTTGTCCTGCCTTCTGAAGACTATTGAGCAATATTTGTTCCAACCTTGGCTCCAGGGTGATCACTGGTAGCTCGGAGTCAGTCCCTACAATGCTTTGGACGATTGCGCGGGATACGCCGACGCGAACCGCGGCCACCAGCGCGGCAGTATCTTGACTCTTGCTGGCATTGTTGGCGATGGCTTCGGCAATGCTGCGAATGTCCCGTACTGGCACCTGTTCGGCCAGCAAAGCCTGCAATACTTTGAGCAGCTGCGACAGAGACACCACGCCAGGCACCAGCTCTTCGGCCAGTTTTGGCGAGCTTTTGGCCAACAATTGCATGAGTTGCTGCACTTCTTCGTGACCGATCAACTCGCTCGAGTGCTTGTACAAAATCTGGTTCAAGTGGGTTGCCACTACCGTACTGGCATCGACCACGGTGTAACCGAGGGATTGCGCCTGGGCGCGCTGGCTGATTTCGATCCAGACCGCCTCCAGACCGAAAGCCGGATCTTTGGCGGTAATGCCGTTGAGCGTGCCGTAGACCTGGCCCGGGTTGATCGCCAGTTCGCGGTCCGGGTAAATCTCCGCTTCGGCCAGGATCACCCCCATCAGGGTCAGGCGATAGGCACTCGGCGCCAGGTCGAGGTTGTCACGGATATGTACGGTCGGCATCAGGAAGCCCAGGTCCTGGGACAGCTTCTTACGCACGCCCTTGATCCGCGCCAGCAACTGACCACCCTGATTGCGGTCCACCAGTGGAATCAGCCGGTAGCCGACTTCCAGGCCGATCATGTCGATCGGGGTGACGTCATCCCAGCCAAGCTCCTTGGTTTCCTGAGCGCGAGCGGGTGATGGTAGCAGTTCCTGTTGACGCTTGACCTCTTGCAGTGCCTGAACCTTGACCACGTTCTGCTTCTTCCAGAACAGGTACGCGCCGCCAGCCGCCAGGGCCGCCATGCTGAGAAAGGAAAAGTGCGGCATACCCGGCACGAGCCCCATCACCGCCATCAAACCGGCCGCCACGGCCAACGCTTTGGGCGAGGCGAACATCTGGCGATTGATCTGCTTGCCCATGTCTTCCGAACCGGAAGCACGGGTCACCATGATCGCTGCAGCTGTAGATAAAAGCAGTGATGGCAATTGCGCCACCAAACCGTCACCGATGGTCAACAAGGCGTACACCCGACCGGCATCGCCGAAGGTCATGCCGTGCTGGAAGATACCGACCGCCATGCCGCCGATCAGGTTGATGAACAGAATCAGCAGGCCGGCAATGGCGTCACCGCGAACGAACTTGCTGGCACCGTCCATGGAACCGTAGAACTCGGCTTCCTGTGCCACTTCCATCCGGCGCAACTTGGCCTGGTTCTGGTCGATCAGGCCGGCGTTCAAGTCAGCGTCGATGGCCATTTGTTTACCGGGCATCGCATCGAGGGTGAAACGCGCACTCACCTCGGAAATCCGCCCGGCACCCTTGGTCACCACGACAAAGTTGATGATCATCAAAATCGCGAAGACGACGATACCAACCACGTAGTTACCGCCGATCACAACCTCGCCGAAGGCCTGGATCACCTTGCCGGCGGCGGCATGGCCGTCCTGACCGTGGAGCATTACCACTCGCGTGGAGGCCACGTTCAGCGCCAGTCGCAACAGGGTCGCCACCAGCAGAATGGTCGGGAACACCGCAAAGTCCAGTGGCCGCAACGCGTAAACACAGACCAGCAAGACGACAATCGACAACGCGATGTTGAACGTGAAGAACACGTCCAGCAGGAACGGCGGCACCGGCAACATCATCATCGCCAGCATGACCAGCAGCAACAGCGGCACACCCAGATTGCCTCGACTTAAGTCGGCAACGTTTGTGCGGGCACTGTTGAGTAACTGAGAGCGATCCACCGGTTTTCCCCGTTCCTTTAAAGCAAACTTTTGACGCCTGAAGCAGACGCAGAGCCGCTATTGCAAGAAGCCTTCCAACTTTTGCGGGGCAGGATGAAATGACTTTGTCGCGGATCTAGCAGTGAGGTGGCCGAGGACTGCACCTCGAACTTCATTGCGATGCAAGTATCTCGGCGCATTTGAGGCACCGTATTATCGCTCCCCGCGTGACAGTAATGCCCGGAAGCGCTCTTGATCCCACCTCTGCTTACCTCAATCGGGCAGCCAGACCTTACGCCACGATACCAGCGCATCATCGTCGAGCATCCAGTCGCGCCGGACCACTTCACGCAAGGCATCGCCAGCACGGGCCGTTGCATCCAGATCAGCCAGATGCATGCGAATGGCCTCGACCCAGTCTTTAAAGCGATTTCTCACTCGAGTGACCGGCAGATCACCCTGGTAGCAAACCAGATCACTGCACACCACCGGGAAACCACACGCCCCATACTCCAGCAAGCGCAGATTGCTTTTGCATTCGTTGAACAGATTCTTTTCCACCGGCGCCAACGCCAGATCCAGATTCAGCTTGGCCAGTGCGGCCGGGTAAAGGCTGATCTCGACCCCACTATAGAACTCCTTCACATAGGGCCGCAGCTTGTCCGGACACATGCCGAAGAAGACCCAGTCCACTTCATGCGCCAACGCCTTGACCACATCGCCAATCAGTTCCAAATCGCCTGTATGGCTACTCCCTCCCGCCCAACCCACCCGCGGTTTGGCGCTGGCTCGACGCTGACTGACCGGTAACTCGCTCCACCAATCTGGGTCAAGGCGGTTTTTCATCACCCTGATATCAGGATGGAAGTCGTTTAATGCCTCGGCTAATGTCTCGGTCGATACTACAAAGCGATCCACATACGACAAGGCGCGACGCAAGGTGCGCACAATATCCTTGGGCATTTGCCCGCGGTAGATGCTTTTTAGCGGTAGGTTAGGCAGGTAATCATCCAGTTCAAAGACCTTGAAGGCTCTGGAAAAGGTCTGCAAGCGACGCATGGTTTTGAGCTGCTCTTCACCGATCTGCCGTTGCAAGATGATTGCATCGGGCGCAAGGCGCTCTACCTCAGTCAGCGGCAACAAAACTCCCGACAGTACTCCGTCGATTAAACCGGCTTTCTTCTGCGCATTGAACGGCTGGATCACCCGATAATGACCACACCCGTAACGATCGGCGGGATGTACCAACACTGTCGGCGAGGGTCGCCAGACTAGCGGACGCCAGCACAGCTGAGGGTCTGCGAACTGGAAGCCACTGCGCTGCATCAATGAAAAATTGAGATTGTAAGCCGGGTCGCGGGCCAGCACGGGGAGCCAACGTTCGTATAAAGCATCCTCGACCGTTTCTCCTATCGGCTCGGCCTGCACGCTATGCATTACTAGCGCGCGAGGCGTCCAGACTGTCAGATAGCCATGCCCACCGAGTCGAAGGCACAAATCAATGTCCGCCCCCGACTCAGGGAACTGCTCCGCATCCAACCCGCCGACGCCATCGAACAGCGCTTTGCGAACCATCAGACAGGCATCGGAAACTGCACTGTAACCCTGATCAACCAGCAAACGGTTCATGTACCCGGCAGAATCGATCTTTTCACCAACAAATGCCGGAGCCGCTGCACCCTGCAAGCCGAGGATTAACCCAGCATGGGTAATCTGACTGTCGCTGGAGACGGTTTTCGCCCCGACAACCCCCACTTCCTGACGCTGCGCATGGTTCAGCAACTCACCAAGCCACTGCCCCTGGAGAATTGCGGTATAGGAACGCAAGAACAGCAGGTATTCGCCTTCGGCATGATGTGCACCGATATTGTTCGCCGTCGACCGGTCCACAGCGTGCGTCAATCTAAGTACGCGGATGCGATTGGCCGAGATCTCTTCGATCGCTTGCAGCCACTGCCGAGCCTCGTCCGTCTGACTGGCATTGTCGACGATCAGTAATTCGTAATGCGGGTAAAGAGTTTGCTCCAGGACACTGAAAATACAACGCTGCACCCCTGCCAACTCGTCGCTCAGCACCAGCACGATCGACACCAACGGCTTGAACTCATGGCCGTAGTCAATCTGGTAGTGACCAGGCCGCGAGCTATTAATCAGCGCCTGTTTATAGCCACGCAGCCGAAGATGCTCGGCAATCGCGCGCCGCTCCCCCTCGTTTTCGCGCAACACTGCCGCCTGACTGATCAACAGCGGCTCGGGTATATGCCCAAAACCCGAGATCCCGCCCTGATTAATCAAACGTAAAATCAGCTCGAGCTCCAGCGCCTGCGTGTAAGCCGCGTCGAAACCACCGGCTTCCAATACCACCCCACGCCTGAATATCCAGTTGTGAGCCATGGCCGTTGGGAAACTAAGTAAATAATCCAGATTAAAATCTGGCCGCAAGGCGATGCCAGTGTCACCATTGCTCTGACGGAGAATTCCATCACAAAAAACCGCACGGCAATCGGGATTCGGCAACAGTTCCAATCCGGCAATCAGCAAACCGCTACGAGTGAATTCATCTCCCGCCTTGACCAAGAGACACCACTCGAACTCCCCTACCCGCAACAATTGATTGATTTGCGCTACGTAGTCCGACTGCAATGGTACGAAATGCAGCATCTCATCTGTGGACGTCTCTGGAGACTCATTAGGCGTCAGCACCAGCACTTTCAGCGCGTCATAAAAATTGTGCTCACCCGCCAGACTCTGCAAGGTGCGCATCAACGCCTGAGGCTCACCCAACAGATCCAACACAATCACCCCAATCAACGGGCCGCCGCCGTTCGCTTGCAGGTAGCTGTCAATCATCTGGTGGTGAATTTGGCTTGGCACCCGTGCAGCAATCCAGCGCCGCTGTTGTTCCGCCAAAACCTCCTTGGCATGGCTCCGTTGCAGCAGCTCCAGGATGTCTACTTTTTCGAATATCCCTTCGCCATTCATTGGCGAAACCGATACCAAACAATTTCCAGGATTTTCCTGACTCCAGCCTAACTCTCTAAGGCTGCGCTTGAAGTCGGCATGACCGTTATTTCCGATTCCGGGCTGATCGCGCCCCAGTTGACTACCCTGCTCGACAGACACACGAAAATCTGACAATGGTTGTTTAAGCAAAGCCAGGTTGCCCTTTTGCAGGAGCTTCACATACATCGCCAGATCGCCAACCCAGTAAATCAAACAACCGTTGAGCGACATTAAATCGTCACCCAAGGCCAATAGATCTTCACGACGACAGAGTACACAACTCGGTTCACCAATGAAGTTGAGGGTATGCTCCCCGAGGAACGACGTCAGCTCCGAGCCATTGATCACTACATCGGTCGAAAAGGGGAACGCTGTAGCAATAATATCCGGCAGATGCGCCCCCTCAGAGTCCACCAGCCGCCGGCGCGACGAAGCGATAGAGATAGAAGGGTCGCCCTCCATGGCGGCGACGAGTTCAGCCACACAATCTGGATGTAGAACATCATCATCATGGAGAAATTTTATGTACTTGCCGCTGGCAATTTTTATACATTCAATCGCGTTAAAAAGTTCCCCGCGCGGCTGTTCGTTAAACTCATAACGAATAGAAACCCCAGTAGACTCTTGATACTGGCGCACCAATGCACTGATTGTGTCGGTGCGCGAGTCATCACAGACTACAATTTCCAAAGGCCCATAGGTTTGCCGACAAGCACTGGCCAGCGCTGCGTCAAAATACATTGTTTTGTAGGCAGGAATAACCACACTAACAAGTGGCTTGTCGTTCATATAAACCTTCTTGATTACTAACGCCAACATGCTGCACTCAGTATTAGCCGCAGCTTACCGCAATAAAGCCTCAAGCATTAGACTGCAGCAAGACAACACTAAAAGCCCCACAGACTAAAAATCTAACTATATTTTTTTAAGATTCTGGCGCCATCAGGCATTAAGCGATCATAAAAAGATTGATCCGGAATTATTTCCGGCAGCTGCCCACCCAATAACCATTCACAATGGTGGCCGATTTTTGTTCCCTCCAGTGCAAAACTTCCAGTGGAAAGCGTAGTGCCTTTTCCAACCACCACCCCCCGCCCCAAAGTCACCCCGGAAAACAGCGTCACGCATGAGCCCAAACGCACCGAACGGTCTATCGTGACCTGGCGATCCAACCAGCAGCCCACACCAACAACACTTTTACCGGCGAGGTTACAGCCAGCCCCAACATAAACATTCCCCATCAGCTGGACACCATCCTCGACAATCGCCTTAGGTGATACCAAATTAAATAATTGATAGCCCGCCAATCGAACTTGCGCAATCAATTTGTGTCGAGAGTAATTTACTGCGCGCTCATCTAACGCGACAAAAACCTGGGTATCGCTCGAAGCATAGCTTGCAAAAAAATCATTAAGCTGAAAGTTATAACGATCCGCTGAAGGCAACTCCAACCTTACGCTGGCCATCCCCAGATCGTCCGCTACTCGGCAGGCGCACTCCAGTGCTTCGCCCTCACCCAATACAACATAGTTCGTCATATCTTCTCCCCTAGTACATGGGTTCGATACCAGAGATGCTGCTGAACTATATGGGCCTCGTATTCTCCATGCATAAATCGACGTGAATGCTCTCCCAACCCATCCTGCAAGCGCTCTAGAATAACAGTATCCTCCGCAATAACCGTCCGCTCCCCACGAATAAGCGCCGACAATAACGCCGTAAAGTCGGTACGCTCATCCTTTCGCGTTGCCGTCATCATCCACAGATGGTAATCGGTGACTCCTGGCGACACCGGATCGTACTGCTGCAGCAAAAAATGCTCACCCTTCACACTACAAAAATTTACATTAGGGTATATAAACCAGTTGTAGTAGGCCTGTTCATCACCGTACTTATTACACAGAGAGGCAAACCAGTTCTCATAAGGCTTAATCGAAGCCTTCGAACTATAACTTAGACACCCAAGCTCTGGAGCCACACCTGAATCTATTAACTGGACCACCTTCGAAGGTTCCTTCGAGTCCACAACAGGAAGCTCTTTCACCATCTGGGCCATCGCAGGCATAAACGTTTTCGAGTGAACGAAAGGCACATGATTATAGTCTTTGACGTTCTCCATATTTAACTTCCAGTTGTATCGCACGCGATGACAACTGTAGATCACCTGAGAATCCAAATAAGACGACACCTCTCTCAACTGCTCAAGAAAATTATCAGAGAACTGTTCCGTCAACGCGATCGGATTTTCCGAAAAATTAATAAAAAGCAACTGCCCTATTTCTGCCACCTGCAGCTTCTTCAGGCAAATTTTCTCTCGCTCTGCCGCATTGAACTGATAAAGCCCATCATTTGGCATACCACGAAACTCACCCTCAGCCCCAAAAGACCACGCGTGATAAGGGCAGACTAATGGGCGCTTGCCGACGCTGCTGGTCTGAATGGGCGACAGTCGATGCGGGCACTCATTGATAAAGGCACGAATACCGGCCTCGGTACGCTGAATAAGAATAGGCGTACCTGCAACCTTTCGAGTGAAGAACTGGTTACGCTCGCGCACCATCGAGCTGAAACCGACAAAGCTCCACAATTTACCAAAAAGCTTCGCGCGCTCAAGCGAGAGCGTTTCCGGACTGGTGTAGTGCATTCCATCCAAAGCATGACGCGGCATAAACTTACCCGTAAAGATTCGTGACCAGCCAACGCCGACCTGAGGCTCTTATAATTTCTTGTTGAATATAACTCGTGCTGGGTTACCGACTACAGTCGCCCCCGCAGGGACATCATTAAAAACCACGGCCCCCATACCAATTACTGCGCCTTCACCCACACTGACGCCACGAGCAAGCATGGCCCCGGAATTGATCACCACTCCATTTTCGATCTTTACATAGCCTGCCAACAAACACCTAGGCGCGATATGAACGTAATCGCCAATAACCACATCGTGACCGATCATGGTTTCCTGATCGATAAAGCCGTAATCGCCTATCTTGCAGTCAACACCACAGCTGGCGTCATAACCAAAAAAAGTCGAGCCCCAAGTACTTCGGGCACCTAATTGGCAGCGAGTACGGATGGCAACAAACTCTGCGCCCTTATCGAGTAGGAGCTTCACCTGCCTTTGGCGGCTTGACGGATCCCCTATGGCGACAACAAACAGGTGCTCTGGTTCGGGCTCAAAGTGCTCGGGATATCCTAACCAAGGGTAGTACAGAGATTCGGAAACTACCTCCGGCCCCCGCTCGTCTACAAAACCGCCAATCACCCAGTCTATACCGTGGGAGTAATCAATCTGTAGCTGAGCCAACACCTGGCGCCCGAGCCCTCCGGCGCCCAAAATGATTATTTTCTTCATGCCCAAGCTCCTTCGGCCCCTAACTGATCGTTAGTCCACCGTCCATCACTAACGTTGTGCCCGTTACCCAACGGCTGGCACTTGAGAGCATGAAGATCGCAGCGTTAGCGACATCCTCAGGTTTGCCAAAGCCCAAAGGATGACGTTCAAGTTGCTGAGTCATAGAGCCCATCATTTTGACCGCCTCATCAAACAGCGGCGTTTCGACCAATGACGGCGACAAGCAGTTGACGCGAATGCGCCGCTTGATGACCTCCAGTGCCAGACACCGTGACATAGCGATCAAGGCCGCTTTGGTTCCGGAGTAAGCCCCAACCCCCGGCACGCCAATGTGGGCAGCGATAGAGGAAATAAACAAAATTGATCCATCTACAGCCATCAGGTTGCGCTTCAATATGCCCTGACTGAGCAACATTGGAGCCTCGACATTGATAGTTTGAAGCTCTCTCAGATGACCCTCGCTCATCATGCGAGTTGGACAAAGCCGAGAAATACCTGCGCTATGCACCAAACCATGGATCTCTGAACCAAGTGCCTCCACTACCGCTTCGCGCCCTGCAGTAAGAGTCAGGTCAGCCTCAATCATTCGATGAGGCAAATCCGAAATACTCAGCAGCTCATCAAAAGTCTTCGTCAAACGACCCTGATCACGGCCCGTGATAATCAGCTCTGCGCCCATCCGGGCGCAGCTCAACGCAATAGCCTGCCCCAAACCGGAACTTGCGCCGGTCACCAACACGCGCTTGCCCGCCAAGCTAAACGGATTAAAACTGGTATCGGCACTCACCACCATATTCTCCAACTAATTTTTTTCAGATACTTATAATCGGATATCAGGACTCGACCAGGTCAGGAAACTTCGCTCCCTGGATGTCGATCAAGCAGGTGCCCCATGACAAGCCGATACCGAATCCCGACATCAAGACGCGTTTAGGCCCATCTTCAAGCTGCTTGTTGATCCGAACGGTCATGGTCAATGGTAAAGAAGCACCACTTGTATTACCGAAGTCACGCAAAGTGGAAGGAACTTTTTCTATAGGAAGAGCCAGCTTTTTCCGGATAGTTTCATTAATCATACGATTGGCCTGATGGAAAATAAAATAATCCACCTCTTCTTTCGAAGTATTCGCGTACTCAAGCAATTTTTCTACCGCAGGAGGAATCCGCTGAGTCGAGAAACTTAATACGGCAGTGCCATCAAGCTGAAGATCGATACCACGCCTCCAGTGATCGTTTTCATCTTCACGAAACGGAATCAAGTGTTGAATGTTGACTGGCTCGCGATGCCCTCCTACGGGTAATATAATTGCTTTGTGGCCGCTACCGTCGCTGTTCAAATCAAAATGCATCGGCGGCGCGTCAACACAAAACTCCAAAGCCGTTGCGGTTCCTGCATCGGAGAAAATCGGGTCGCTCAAACTTGCGCCGCGATCTCCGACCAGCACAAGTCCTTTCTTCACCCCGCCAGCAGCAATCATTGACCCGAGCAGATGCAGGCCAAATGGGTAGCCCGAGCACCCCAGATTGACATCAAAGGCCAGCGTCGAATGAGCCAGACCCAAACGATCCTGAAGAATGATCGCAGTGGCAGGCGCGGGGTAGTCTGGCGACTGGGTCACAACAATAAGCGCATCAATTTCCTCGCGCTTCCACTCCAGACTTTCCAACAACTTTTCGGCCGCATCGAAAGCCAAATCGGAGAAACACTGCCACTCCTGCGATAGTCGCCGAAACTCGATACCGATGTTGCGGACCAACCTCTCGCGCTCCTGACGAAGTTGTGGTTTGCAATCAGTCAGATTGGAAACAATGCGTGTTGGGACGCAGGTTGCCATTCCAGCGAAGCGCACAGATTTCAACGTAGCAAGTGGCATATCAACTAACCTAGCAAGTTATAAAGATCACCGACAGTGATAGCCTTTTCCAGGTCATCCCCAGTGATTACTTTTTGATATTCCATGTCAAACATGACTATAACGCCCAGCGCTGCCAGAGAATCCCATTCAGGCAGGTTCCGCAACTCGGATTCCATACTGATTTCAATCGGAACCTGAAAATCTGTGGCAGAAAGGAAGTTTTCAATAAATTGTTCTTGGTTCATCCCACAACTCCATCAGTTAATAAATTGCAATGCAACATCATTTTACTGCCCGGAAACAGCACCTTCCAATGACTTGCTCCTCTCCAGCACAATAAATATTTAATCACAACCAGCGCGAATAATTGATACGATTTTTTCGACATCCGTCAACTCAAGCCCTGGATAAATCGGTAGGCAAATAACTTTTCTTGCCACCTCCTCAGCATTAGACAGCGGATGCCGGCGCAACTCCGCCATTTCTTTATACACAGCCAACTCGGTAATCAGCGGATAGAAATAGCGGCGCGCAAATATATTGTGTTCTTGCAGTAAATTATAAAGCTGGTCCCGAGTCAATCCATACTCAGCCCCCACCAAAATGGGGAAATAGGCGTAGTTCGAAACTTGCAATGGCGCTGGCGGCTTCAGCTCGATTCCTGGTATAAACCCAAGTTGCGCGCGATAGAAGCTATCGATCTCCTTACGCTGCTGTAAGGCGTGATCAATGTGCTGTAACTGCAAGAGCCCAAACGCTGAGTTAAGTTCACTCATTTTTCCGTTAATACCACAGGTCACTACCGTGACCTCATCGACGAAACCGAAATTTCTTAACTGATCAACATGCAACTTGGTTTCTGCATCAGGACTGATAATTGCCCCACCCTCAAAAGTATTAAATACTTTGGTGGCATGCAGACTCAATACACTGAGGTTGCCATGACGCAGAATACTGCCGCCCTTATCCTGCACACCAAAGGCATGCGCTGCATCATAAATAACCCGCAGACCATGTTTATCGGCAATACGCTGGATCGCCTCAACATCGCAGGAATTACCATAACAATGCACCGGCATAATAGCGGTCGTCTGCGCAGTGATGGCCCGCTCTATTTTCTCCGGATCAATATTGAAGGTCTGCGGATTAATATCAACAAACACCGGAGTCAGTCGATTCCAAACCAACGCATGGGCCGTGGCAACGAAGGAATAAGGAGTGGTAATAACCTCTCCGACCACCTGCAACGCTTGCAGCGCAGTAATCAGCGCCAGCGTACCATTGGTGAATAACGACAAATGCCCTACACCCAAGTAACGAGCTAATGCCTGCTCTAACTCTTGGTGGAAGGGGCCGTTGTTGGTCAGCCGCTTGTTGTGCCATATCTGCTTGAGATAGGGAATAAACTCTTCCAATGGCGGTAAGAGCGGACTGGTAACCGAGATTATTTTTTCCATGCAGTATTATTTCTTGTCGGACCAAGCATCCTAACGGAGGAATTAAATCCCCCCCACCCCATCTCCAGGCCATATCTGGCAGACGCTGCGAAGTCAAAAAAATAGCTATTTCCAGACTCCACTCACAAATAAAGCAATAATCCGGCCAAAATCTAAAGAGATTAAATAGTCAAACCAAAAAGGTTTCGAGCCTCAAGAGTCACGATACAAATCTGGCGGAATCGGCAAGTCGTCCTTGAGCGGATCCGGGCGTTTACCCTTGCCGGCGCGGTGCTGGCGGATCTGGTAGACGTAAGCGAGCACCTGGGCGACGGCAAGGTAGAGCCCGCCGGGGATTTCCTGGTCAAGCTCGGTGGAGTAGTAAATCGAACGCGCCAGTGCTGGCGACTCAAGCAGCAGCACGTCGTTGGCCACAGCGATTTCACGGATTTTCAGGGCCAGGAAGTCGCTGCCCTTGGCGATCAGCATTGGCGCGCCGCCCTTGTCCGGATCGTACTTGAGCGCTACGGCGTAGTGGGTCGGGTTGGTGATGACCACATCGGCGTCGGGGATCGCCGCCATCATCCGGCGCTGGGACATTTCGCGCTGCAATTGGCGAATGCGCTGTTTGACCTCCGGCCGCCCTTCCGCATCTTTATGCTCGTCACGCACTTCCTGCTTGGTCATCAGCAGTTTTTTGTGGCTCTCCCAGAGCTGCACCGGCACGTCCACCGCAGCGATGATGATTAGCCCACAGGACATCCACAACGTACTCCAGCCCACTACCTGCAAGCAGTGAATGACGGCCAGCTCCAACGGTTCGTGGGCGATGCGTATCAGGTCATCGATGTCTGACGACAACACCATCAGCGCCACGGTCAGGACGATCAAAAACTTCGCAAACGCCTTAAGCAACTCCACCACCGCCTTGAACGAAAACATTCGCTTGAGGCCGGCGGCAGGGTTCATCCGACTGAATTTCGGTGCCAGGGAACCCGCAGCGAATAGCCATCCACCAAGGGAGATCGGCCCGATCAACGCTGCCAGCACCAGGGTGATCATGATCGGCTGAATCGCCAGCAAGGCTGTCAGCCCTGAATTCAACAGGTAAGTGCTCATGGAGCGCTGATCGAGAATGACTTCACGGGACAGGGAGAAATTCTGCCGCATCAACTCCATCAAGTCTTGCGCCAGCGCCCCGCCGAAAATCAGCAGCGCGGCGGAACCGGCAATCATGATCGCAAGGGTGTTGAGCTCCTTGGAACGCGCGATCTCGCCCTTCTCGCGAGAGTCCTTCTTGCGCTTCTCCGTGGGGTCTTCTGTTTTGTCCTGACCGCTTTCGCTCTCAGCCATGACTCAGCGTGCCTGTGCCAGTTCGCGTAAAAACTGCAAAGCCTCGGAGGCCAGCGGTTGATACTGATTGAGAATGTCCGCAAGCCCCACCCAGAGGATGTACATCCCGAGCACCAGGGTCAGCGGGAAGCCGATGGAGAAGATGTTCAGCTGTGGCGCCGCCCGGGTCATGATGCCAAACGCAATGTTGACCACCAGCAACGCAGTGATCGCCGGCAGCACCAGCATCAGAGCAGCCCCGAGGACCCAACCGAGTTTGCCGGCCAGCTCCCAGTAATGATTGACCATAAACCCGCTACCGACCGGCAGCGTGGTGAAGCTTTCGGTGAGAACTTCGAACGCCACCAGATGGCCATTCATCGACAGGAACAACAGCGTCACCAGCATGGTGAAGAACTGCCCGATCACCGCCACCGACACGCCGTTGGTGGGGTCGACCATCGAGGCGAAGCCCATGCCCATCTGAATGGCGACAATTTGCCCGGCGACCACGAAGGCCTGAAAGAACAGCTGCAAGGAGAAACCCAGCACTGCACCGACGAGGATCTGCTCGGCAATCAGCAGCAGCCCGCTCAAATCCAGCGCATTGACCGGCGGCATCGGCGGCAACCCCGGGGCAATCACTACCGTGATCGCGAGGGCGAAATAAAGGCGCACTCGCGTAGGCACCAGGGTGGTACCGAAAACCGGCATGACCATCAGCAAGGCACCGATACGAAACAGCGGCAGCATGAACGTCGCCACCCAGGTACTGATCTGGGTATCGGTCAACTGGAGCAGCGACATGGTTTAGCCGATGACCTGAGGAATACTGCCGTACAACTGCAGGATGTATTCCATAAAGGTCTGCACCAGCCACGGACCGGCGACGATCAACGTCACCAGCATCACCAGCAAGCGCGGCAGGAAGCTCAGGGTCTGTTCGTTGATCTGCGTAGCGGCCTGGAACATCGCCACCAACAGGCCCACAAGCAAACTCGGAATCACCAGCACGGCAACCATCATGGTGGTCAGCCACAGCGCTTCCCGGAAGATGTCTACCGCAACTTCTGGCGTCATGGCGATACACCGCCGAAGCTGCTCGCCAGCGTACCGATGATCAACGCCCAGCCATCCACCAGCACGAACAGCATGATCTTGAATGGCAGGGAAATGATCAGCGGCGAGAGCATCATCATACCCATGGCCATCAGCACACTGGCCACGACCAGATCGATGATCAGGAACGGAATGAAGATCATGAAGCCAATCTGGAACGCTGTTTTCAGCTCGGACGTAACGAACGCCGGGACCAGAATCGTCAGCGGCGCCTGATCCGGCGACGCGATATCAGTGCGTTTGGACAAGCGCATGAACAACTCCAGATCGCTGCTGCGAGTCTGGGCGAGCATGAAATCCTTGATCGGCACCTGAGCCTTGGCCACGGCGTCTTGAGCGGTGAGTTTCTCCGCCAGATACGGCTGCAAGGCATCCTGATTAACCCGGTCGAATACCGGCGCCATGATGAACAGGGTAAGGAACAGCGCCATGCCCGTGAGGATCTGGTTCGACGGCGTTTGTTGCAGGCCGAGGGCCTGACGCAGGATCGAGAAGACGATGATGATCCGGGTGAAACTGGTCATCAGCATGACGAACGCCGGGATAAAACTCAGCGCAGTCATGATCAGCAGGATTTGCAGGCTGACCGAATACTCCTGAGCGCCGTCGGCATTGGTACCCAGGGTAATCGCCGGGATCGACAACGGATCGGCGGCGAACACCAGAGGCGCGGCCAGCATCAGGGCCAGCGTCAAGATGATGCGTAGCGCACCCATTACTTCTTATCCTTATGATCCTTGCCCATCAGCTCCATCAGGCGCTGGGCAAACTCGGGGGTCGCTTTTTCAGTACCGCTGGGCACTTGCACCGGCTCCTTGAGCACGTGCAACGCGGTGATGGTGCCGGGGCTCAAGCCAAGCAGAATCTGCTCGTTGCCGACCTGCACCAGCATCAGACGGTCACGCGGGCCCAGCGCGCGGGATCCGATCAGCTCTATCACCTGCCCCTTGCCGGCTGGCCCAGCCTGCTGGACCCGGCGCAGCAACCAGGCGAGGAAGAAGATCAACCCCAGCACCAGCAGCAAACCGAACACCAACTGCGTCAATTGCCCGGCCACACCGCTGCTGACCGCGGGAGCAGCGGCCGCAGTAGCGGTCGCTACCGGCTCGGCAGCCAGAACACTGAACGGCAACGCCAGCACAAACCCCAGAACCTTTTTCACTCAGCGCAACTTCTTGATGCGTTCGCTTGGGCTGATCACGTCAGTCAGGCGGATGCCGAACTTCTCGTTGACCACCACCACTTCACCGTGAGCGATGAGCGTGCCGTTGACCAGCACGTCCAGCGGTTCACCGGCCAGACGATCGAGCTCGATCACCGAACCCTGGTTAAGCTGCAGCAGGTTACGGATGTTGATATCAGTGCTGCCGACTTCCATGGAAATCGACACCGGGATATCGAGAATCACGTCCAGGTTCGGACCGTCGAGGGTGACCGGTTCGTTGTTTTTAGGCACGCTGCCGAACTCTTCCATCGGCAGACGGTTGGACGGCGAACTGGCGGCGTCGGCGGCCAGCAAGGCGTCGATGTCGTCCTGCCCGGCGTCGCCGGTTTCTTCCAGGGCAGCAGCCCATTCATCGGCCAGCGCCTGGTCGTCCTGGGTGTTCATATCGTTAGCCATCAATTTGTCCTCGGCGGGCATCCATTCAATCAGGAGCCGTCAGTTAAAAGCACAGGGGGTTTGGAGCGCCGGTCAGCGGCGCTCGATCGGCTCGATCACTTGCAACGCGAGGTTGCCTTTGTGCGACCCCATCTTGACCTTGAACGCAGGCACGCCGTTGGCGCGCATGATCATTTCGTCCGGCATTTCGACCGGGATAATGTCCCCCGGCTGCATGTGCAGGATGTCCCGCAGGCGCAACTGGCGACGGGCAACCGTGGCACCGATCGGTACGTCAACGTCCAGCACGTCCTGACGCAAGGCGTTGACCCAGCGTTCGTCCTGATCGTCGAGGTCCGACTGGAAGCCGGCGTCGAGCATTTCGCGTACCGGTTCGATCATCGAGTACGGCATGGTCACGTGCAGGTCGCCGCCACCGCCATCGAGTTCGATGTGGAAGGTCGACACCACAATCGCTTCGCTCGGGCCGACGATGTTGGCCATGGCCGGGTTCACTTCCGAGTTGATGTACTCGAAGTTCACTTCCATGATCGCCTGCCAGGCTTCCTTCAAATCGACGAAGGCCTGTTCCAGCACCATGCGCACTACACGCAATTCGGTGGGGGTGAATTCACGCCCCTCGATCTTCGCGTGACGGCCGTCGCCGCCGAAGAAGTTGTCCACCAGTTTGAACACCAGTTTGGCGTCGAGGATGAACAACGCGGTGCCGCGCAACGGTTTGATCTTGACCAGGTTGAGGCTGGTCGGCACGTACAGCGAGTGCACGTATTCGCCGAACTTCATCACCTGCACGCCACCGACGGCAACGTCCGCCGAGCGGCGCAGCATGTTGAACATGCTGATGCGGGTGTAACGGGCGAAACGTTCGTTGATCATTTCCAGGGTCGGCATGCGTCCACGGACGATGCGATCCTGACTGGTCAGGTCGTAGCTTTTGACACTGCCGGGTTCAGCAGCGGTATCGGTCTGCACCAGACCATCGTCGACGCCATGCAACAGCGCATCGATCTCATCCTGGGACAGCAGGTCCTGCACGGCCATGTCGTGTTCCTACTGCAGTACGAAATTAGTGAAAAGCAACTGTTCGATGACCACTTTGCCGAGTTCTTTCTGCGCCACTTCCTGGACGCTGGCCGTGGCTTTCTGACGCAACATTTCCTGCCCAACCGGCGATGCCAGGGTGGCGAAGTCCTGCCCGGAAAACAGCATGACCAGGTTATTGCGGATGACGGGCATGTGGACTTTGAGCGCTTCCAGATCGGCCTGATTGCGACCCTGCATGGTAATGCTCACCTGCATGTAGCGCTGACGGCCGTTCTGGTTGTAGTTGGCCACAAAGGCCGGAGCCATGGGCTCGAAAATCGCTGGCTGCTTGCCGACCGGGGCGGTTTCAGCCGCGGCGGCAGGCTTGCTCTGGGCGCTGTGCATGAAGAACCAGGTCGCCCCCACGGACAAGCCGATCGCCAGCAGCAGGGCCACCACGATCACAATGATCAGCTTGAGTTTGCCTTTGGTTGCGGGGTCTTTTACTGCTGCTTCGCTCTTCGCCATGCCAATAATCCGTCACTATTCGGGTTTTCACAGTCGCACGGCAAGGCAAGAGCAAGTGTTATGCCAGAAATGTCTGTAGGGAGATGGTGACGGCAATCTGAAGAACATCGCAAATCCCCTGTGGGAGCGAGCTTGCTCGCGATGGCGGCGCAACAGTCAACGACGATGTTGAATGTTATGGCCTCATCGCGAGCAAGCTCGCTCCCACAGGGATTGGTGTCGGGCTTGATCAGGCGTAGTAGTCGACGGCGCTGGAGCCAATGACGCTGGTGGTGCTGGCCGCTACTTCGGCAGCTGTTGGCGCAAGCTCGTCATCCATGGAATCGAGACGACCACCGCTGGCGTTGGTGCGTCCACCCTGGCCTTGACCCTGTTGAGCCTGTTCCTGCCCCTGCCAGCCACGTGACTGGTCGGACACATTGACGTCGACCTGGCCCATGCCCTGCTGCGCAAACATGTCACGCAAGCGATGCATCTGCCCGTCCAGCGCTTCGCGAACGCTTGGATGGGCACTCATGAACGTCACTTGGGTCTGCTGGTCCGGAACCATGTTCACCCGAATGTCCAGCCGCCCCAGTTCGGCCGGTTGCAACTGGATGTCTGCGGCCTTGAGATTGGCACTGGACAGGTACATGACCCGGTTCACGACTTCTTCGGTCCAGCCGCTCTGATGCATGGCGATCGGTTGATTCACCGGCAATGCGTTGGCGGTTTTCGGCGTGGCCGCCTGGGTCAGTGCCGCCAGACGGTTGGCGAAATCGTCGACCCGGGTATCGCTACTCGCGGACTTCAGGTCCTTGAGACCGTCATCGATAAGACCACTGAAGGCCTTGTCGCCGCCCTGGCCGGTGCTGTCCTTGTCGGCTTGCACATCAAACATGCTCGCCATGCCGGCGGCGAAGGTCTGCGCCGAGGTGGACTCGCCGTCAGCCTGGGCCTCGGCCGAGGTCGGTGCCGCTTTTGGCTGGGCCTGACTCGCAGCCGAAATATGGCCGCCCTGCTCCATAGCCATGCGCACGGCCGGCAATGCGTCGAGAGGATCGGCTTCGGGATCGAAATCGGTGTCAGTGCTTGCAACGACCGGAGTCGTTGCCGCCGTCACAGCCGCCTCGACCTGCGGTTGTGGGGTGACTACAACGGGCGGAGCTGCCGGTACCGGCGCTGGCACCGCAGGTTGTACCGCCTGCATCAATGCAGGATCCAGCGTCGGGTCAACGGGCGCGGCATCGGCAACCGGCGTCTGCGCAGTATCCGACCCGTCATCGCTGGCGGCCTCGTCGTCAGCCTGCGCCGGCTTATCGGCGGGCAAGGGTTTGCCGCTATCGGCAACCGCAGGTTCCGGGGCGGCAGACTTGTCGTTGCTGACGTCCTTTTTAACGGGGCTGTCCGGCGCTTTATCGCGTATCGGCTTGGCCGATCCATCACCCACCGCGGAGGGTTTGTTCCGGGCTTGATTGGCGTAGACCTGAGCGAAGCTGGATGCCTTGTCCCCAGGCTCAGCGGCCAGCGCCGGTGTATTGGCGGAAGCGGCTTGAGTCTTGGCCTGCGCGGCGGCCTGAAGAAGCATATTGGGGGTAACGGGCATGGAACGGTCTCCGCTGCACTGGGATCGTAGGTACAGTTGACGAAGGTTATTGCAAAGGTCGCGCCAGGTTTGAGTGACAGGTGCTAAAAGCGCCGTACGGTCTCATTGGCAGAGAGGGAACGCTGACGCTCGGCCTCATAAAGCGGCCGGACAAACGCAAATTCGTCATCAATTTCGCCCACCAGTTTTTCAATGCCGGCGAGGCTTTTTTGCTTGGCGCGCTGCTCCAGCTCATGGCACAACTCAGCCAGGCGAATGGCGCCCATGTTGCTGCTGCTGCCCTTGAAGCTATGGGCAGCATTCATGAGTTGCGCGGCATCTTCAGCCTTTCGCAAGATGCGTAAACGCTCTTCGGAATCGGCGAGAAAGGTATCCAGCAACGTCGGATACTCATCCTCCATGACCTCTTGCAACGCGTTCAGCACGTCGCGGTCCAGGTGTGTGTCAGCCACTTGCTCACTCCTTGATCAAGAATGCGTGGATTATGCCAGAGCCTCCCAGAAAAACTCCACGCGGGCACTTCGACCATCGTCGGACCAACTCGCATTGTGGCCCAGCTGACGGATCAGACTGACGCCACGTCCCGACAGACGGACACCATCGACGGGCCGCTCCATCACCCGCGCGACATCGAAACCTTTGCCACTGTCTTCAACCCGAACAGTCAGGCACCCGCCCTCGCCCTTGGGTGTCACCTGCAAATACACCCGCACGAAACCATCCTGCAAAGCGTCCAGGCGCGCATTGCGCTGTTGATAATAGCGGGTGAAACCCGAGGCATCGCGCTTGAGACTCGAATCCAGCCCCAGCACCCCATGCTCCAGGGCATTGGAATACAGTTCGGCCAAAACACTGTAGAGCGCCCCGCTCTGAGCCCGCAGACCGTGGACCTCAAGCAGCAATTGCAGAAGATACGGCAGCGGATTGAAGCGTTTGAGCGTGGCGGCGCGAAATTCGAAACTCACTGACCAGTCCAGCGGGCAGGACTGACCACTGTCGGAATACACCAGCGCCGGCGGGCTCAGTTGTGCGGCCTCCAGCAGACTGACCTCGACCATGCTCACGTCATCACGGGCCTCGCCGCGAAAGTCCCGCAACGCCTGCTCGATCTCTTCGAACAGCTCATCAGGCTGACGATTGGCCGCAAACACCTGCTGCAATCGCTCCACACCAAACAACTGTTCGTTGGCATCGCAGGTATCGATCACCCCGTCGGACAACAGGAAGACCCGATCCCCGACCGCCATCGGAAACACCTCGGTACGGTCATCAAAGGATTGCGGGCTCAGCACGCCGAGCGGCAAATGCCGAGCCGTCAGCGGCGTTCGCTCACCGCTGGCGATGCTGTGCAGGTAACCGTCCGGCATCCCGCCGTTCCAAACCTCCACCGAGCGTCGCTGAAAACTCAGGCACAGCAGCGTTGCACAACAGAACATGTCCACCGGCAGGATGCGCTTGAGCTTGGCATTCATCTCGCGCAGGGTTTCGGACAGGCCGTAACCCTTGGCGGTCATGCCATAGAAGACTTCGGCCAGGGGCATGGCGCCGACCGCGGCCGGCAAACCATGACCGGTAAAATCGCCGAGCAGCACATGCATATCGCCAGCCGGCGTGAACGCGGCCAGCAGCAGATCGCCGTTGAACAACGCATAGGGGGATTGCAGGTAGCGAATATTCGGTGCACTCAGGCAGCCGGAGTGGGCCACCTTGTCGAACACGGCCTTGGCCACGCGCTGCTCGTTGAGCAGGTAGTCGTGGTGCCTGGCGATCTGGTCGCGCTGTTGCAACACTGTGGCCTGCAATCGTCGCAAGCGGTCCATCGCCTTGATCTTGGCGGCGAGGATCACCTGGTTGTAAGGCTTTGCCAGAAAGTCGTCGCCCCCGGCCTCCAGACAGCGGGCCAGCGCTTCGCTTTCGGTCAGCGAGGTGAGGAAGATGATCGGCACCAGGGTTTCCCCTGCCAATACCTTGATCTGCCGCGCCGCCTCAAAACCGTCCATCACCGGCATCATCGCGTCCATGAGCACCAGTTGCGGTCGTTGCTGGCGAAACGCTTCAACGGCTTCGGCACCGTTGGCGGCCGTCAGCACCTCATGCCCCTGGCGACGAACGATGGTCGACAGCAGCATGCGGTCGGCCGCGCTGTCTTCGGCGATCAGGATCGTCAGCGGTTCGAACAAGGACTGCATGGCGGTCACGCCACGTCGAAGATTTGTTCGAAGTTGGAGATGGCGAGGATCTTGCGCACATCTGCGTTAGCGTTGGTCAATTTGATCTCGGCAGTCTCGCCGCCTGCGTGATCACGCAGTAGCAACAGCATGCCGAGCGCTGAGCTGTCGAGGTAGGTGGCGTCTTTCAGATTCACTTCGAAGGACTCGGGTTTTCGATCAAGATTTTCGTAGGACTCGCGAAATTCCTGATGCTTGGCGAAATCGAATCGTCCCTTGATCGATATCGTCAGCTTTTGCCCATCTTGGGATACTTCTGTAACAACTGACATTTAACGGCTTCCTTGTCATGGGTGAACGTACGTGTACAAGGTTTAGCACTTGGCTGGGGCTGGAGCAAGATCAAAAGATCGCAGCCTGCGGCAGCTCCTACAGAACCGAGTTTGCATGCGGTCAATGTAGGAGCTGCCGCAGGCTGCGATCTTTTCGAAGGCACCACTCAATACGGATCCTGACGCGGCAACCGTTGGGACAACTCATCCAGCAGCTTTTGCTCACGCCGGTCTTCCAGCCGCCGCGCCTCATCCATGTAGCGCAACACCAGTTTGCGCAAACCTTCGACCCGTGCAAACGCCTGCTGCCAGGATTCCCGCGCCTTGTTCAGGTTGTTTTGATGCCATACCAGGCTTTGTCGCTGCTGGTCGATGGCGGTACCCAGTTGCGCCAGGAAACCTTGATAACCCAGCAGCCATTGGCCAGACACGCCACTGCTGCCGCGCACGATCCATTGTTCTTGATAGTCGAGACGAAAGGCTTCGAGGTCGGCGAGCTTGCTTTCGGCCAGACGGACTTGCCCCTGAAAGTGGCCCAGACGCAGGACCGCGGTTTTCTCGGCCTTTTCGGCCATTTCGACCACGGGGGCCAGGCGCGAGGCTCGGCTCTGGGCCATGGCCGGTTAGCCGCCGGCCGCGGGGGCGAAGATAGTGCCGAGATAGGCTTCGCTTTCGCCCAGGCTGATGCTGTCGTTCAGGCCCTGGCGCAGGTATTTCACCAGCTGCGGTTGCAGGGAGATCGCCAGGTCGGTTTCCCGATCACCACCCGCGACATAGGCGCCGACGCTGATCAAGTCGCGACTCTGCTGATACCGCGACCACAGTTGCTTGAAATACTGGGCGCGCATCATGTGTTCGGGCGTAACCACCGACGGCATGACCCGGCTGATGGACGCTTCGATATCGATGGCCGGGTAATGACCTTCCTCGGCCAGGCGCCGGGACAGCACGATGTGCCCGTCGAGCACGCCTCGTGCGGCGTCGGCAATCGGGTCCTGCTGGTCATCGCCTTCGGACAGTACGGTGTAGAACGCGGTGATTGAACCGCCGCCCTTCTCCGCGTTACCGGCCCGCTCCACCAGCTTCGGCAGTTTGGCGAACACCGATGGCGGATAACCCTTGGTCGCCGGAGGCTCGCCGATGGCCAGGGCGATTTCCCGCTGGGCCTGGGCGAAACGGGTCAGGGAGTCCATCAGCAACAGGACGTTCTTGCCCTTGTCGCGGAAATACTCGGCGATTCGCGTGCAGTACATCGCAGCGCGCAGACGCATCAGCGGCGCATCGTCCGCCGGGGACGCCACCACGACCGAACGCTTGAGCCCTTCTTCACCGAGGATGTGCTCGATGAATTCTTTAACTTCACGACCCCGCTCACCGATCAGCCCGACGACGATGATGTCGGCCTCGGTGAAGCGGGTCATCATGCCCAGCAGCACACTCTTGCCCACACCAGTACCGGCGAACAGGCCAAGACGCTGACCGCGACCGACCGTCAACAAACCGTTGATGCTGCGAATGCCCACATCCAGCGGCTCGCTGATCGGTTCGCGCTTGAGCGGGTTGATGGTCGGGCCGTCCATCGGCACCCAGTCTTCGGCCTTCATCCCGCCCTTGCCGTCCAGCGCGCGACCGGCGCCATCGAGCACCCGCCCGAGCATGCTCATGCCCATTGGCAGACGACCGGTATCAGCCAGAGGCACCACACGGGCACCGGGAGCGATGCCGGCAACGCTCCCGACCGGCATCAGAAACACCTTGCTGCCGGAGAAGCCCATGACTTCAGCTTCGACCTGCACCGGGTGATAACTGTCGTCGTTGATCACCATGCAGCGGCTGCCCATGGCGGCGCGCAAGCCCTCGGCTTCGAGGGTCAGGCCGACCATGCGCAGCAAGCGGCCTTCAAGGATCGGCGCGCCTTCCAGCGCCGTGGCCTCGGCGTAGCTGCCGAGGCGCTTGGCGAAGCTGGTGCGATCAAGGCGCATCGGGAACGTCCGGTTCAGGTTCGACCGGCACGACCGCTGGCTTGTCGCTGATCGGCAGTTCCAGGCTCAGATCCGGCTCGGCCGGGTGCAAGGCCTGTTCGTGCAACTGATCGAAGAGCTTGTCCATGACCCGCGCAACGCGGGTTTCGACCGTGGCATCGATGCGACTGTGTTCAGTCTCGACCCGGCAACCGCCGGGCAACAATGCCTCGTCCTCGACGATGCGCCAGGTTTCTTCATGGCGTTCGCGCAGGGCTTTGACCTGTTCGAAATCTTGCGGATTGATGTACAGCCGAACATTGCCCACGCCCAGCGGCAAGAGCTTGAGGGCCTCGCGCATGACGTGTTCGATCTGCGTCGAGTCGATGGCCAGTTCGCGCTGAATCACCTGTTTGGTGATGTGCTGCACCAGGTCGACCAGGGACTTTTCGATCAAGGTGTCCTGCTCGGCAATAGGCTCGAACAAATGCCCCATCAATTGCTCCAGAGCGGAAATCTTGGCGGCCAGGGCCACCTCGGCTTCCTGGCGGACTTTGAGCGTGGTGCTGTGGAAACCTTCTTTTTCGCCCGTGGCGAAGCCCTCGTTGTAGGCCTCCTGACGAATGCTTTCGAGCTCTTCGAGGGTCAGTGGCTGGACTTCATCCAGTGGCACTTCTTCCATCTCCGGCGGCTCGGGCTCGGGTGCCGGCTCGGGTTCCGGCACGAACGGATCGAAACTGGGCAGCGACCAGACATCGAAACCACCGACGTCCTTGCCACGGATCAGGTCGGTGTTGGACTCATCATGTTTGGACGACATAGTGACCTTAGATCATCTCTTCGCCGCCCTTCCCGCCGAGAACGATTTCTCCGGCTTCGGCCATACGGCGGGCAATGGTGAGGATTTCTTTCTGCGCGGTTTCCACGTCGCTGACGCGCACCGGGCCTTTGGCCTCGAGGTCGTCGCGCAACAGTTCGGCCGCCCGTTTGGACATGTTCTTGAAGATCTTCTCTTTGACGCCTTCGTCCGAACCCTTGAGGGCCAGCACCAGTACGTCGGAAGACACTTCGCGCAGCAGCGCTTGAATACCGCGATCGTCGACATCGGACAGGTTGTTGAACACGAACATGAGGTCTTCGATCTGACCGGACAGGTCTTCGTCGACTTCGCGGATCGAGTCCATCAGCTGACCTTCGATCGAGCTGTCGAGGAAGTTCATGATATCCGCCGCGCGCTTGATGCCACCCAGGGTGGTGCGCGAGGCATTCGAGTTGCCGGAGAACTGCTTCTCGAGAATCTGGTTGAGTTCTTTCAGGGCCGCAGGCTGCACAGTGTTCAGCGAGGAGACCCGCAGAATGATGTCCAGACGCACCTTGTGGTCGAAGTTGCCCAGCACTTCGCCCGCCTGGTCCGGATCGAGATACGCCACGACGATCGCCTGGATCTGCGGGTGCTCGTAACGGATCACGTCGGCGACGGCGCGCGGCTCCATCCACTTCAGGCTGTCGAGGCCACTGGTGTTGCCGCCCAGCAGGATCCGGTCGATCAGGCCGTTGGCCTTGTCTTCGCCCAGGGCCTGGGTGAGCATTTTGCGCACGTAGTCGTCGGAACCGACGCCGAGGCTGGTCTGGTCGCCGACGATGTCGACGAACTCGCTCATCACCTGCTCGACCTGCTCGCGGTGCACGTTACCCATTTGGGCCATGGCCACACCCACACGCTGGACCTCTTTGGGCCCCATGTGGCGCAGCACTTGGGCGGCGTCGGTCGAACCCAGGGACAGCAGCAGAATCGCGGCTTTGTCGACCTTGGACAGTTTGGCGGCAACGGCTCGGTTATCACTCATCTGCGTTAATCCACTCTTTCACGACCTGGGCCACGCGACCCGGATCTTCTGCCACCAGACTCTTGATTGCATTCAACTGTGCGTCATAGCCTTCACTCGGGCTCGGCAGCAGAATGCTGGTCGGGCCGCCGAGACTGACGCGGTCGTTGGCCAGTTCGCCGTCCAGGCCGCCCATGCCACCCAACTCGACGTCGCTACCCAAGCCTGCAAACTGCTTGCCTTTGCCGCCACCGGTGATGTTGTTGAGCACCGGACGCAGCACACCGAACACCAGCACCAGGATGAACAAGACACCCAGCACTTGCTTGACGATGTCCCAGAACCAAGGCTGGGAGTAGAACGGAATTTCGGCAATCACTTCACCGCGCTCGGCGGAGAACGGCATGTTGATCACGCTGACACTGTCGCCACGGCTGGCGTCGAAGCCGACGGCGTCCTGTACCAGGCGAGTGAAGCGCGCCAATTCATCGGCGGTCCACGGCGCACGGGTGGTTTCACCGTTGGCCGCGTTGATCTTGACCTGGTCATCCACCACCACCGACACCGAGAGGCGATTCAATCGGCCCTGCTGTTGTTTGGTGTGGCTGATGGAACGGTCGAGTTCGAAGTTCTTGGTGGACTGTTGACGCTTGTCCGCCGGGTACGGTGCAAGCATAGGCTGGCCGGTGGCCGGGTCCATGATTTGCTGACCGTTGGCATCCAGCAGTGGCTGGCCTGGCTGCACCATGCCGGCCGACGCGGTAGCGCCACCGGTGGTTTGCGGTGCGGAGGCAGGCGACGGCGGCTGGTTGCTCAGGGCACCCGGTACACCTTGTGGGCCATTGCTGGCGGTACGTTGTTCGTTGACCGACTGCTCGCTGCGCAGCGCCGGTTGGTCCGGGTTGAATTGCTCGGAGGTCGACTCGACGGCACTGAAATCCACATCGGCCGAGACTTCGGCTTTATAGCGATCGTTACCCAGCACCGGTTGCAGAATGTTGTGCACGCGCTGAGTCAGCATGCTTTCCATGCGACGGCTGTAATCGAATTGCTTGCCGGCCATGGTCAGTTCGGAGTTCTCCGCCTGATCCGACAGCAGGTTGCCCTTCTGGTCGACGACAGTGATCTGGGATTTGCTGAGTTCGGGAACGCTGGTGGCCACTAGGTTGATGATCGCCAGCACTTGACCAGGCTCCAGCGAGCGGCCGGAGTACAGTTCCACCAGAATCGAAGCGCTCGGCTTGCGCTCGTCGCGCACGAACACCGAACTTTTTGGAATCGCCAGGTGCACGCGGGCACCCTTGACGTTGTTCAGGCTGGAGATGGTGCGAGCCAGTTCGCCTTCGAGACCGCGGCGATAACGGGTCGCTTCCATGAACTGACTGGTGCCCAGGCCCTGGTCCTTGTCGAGAATTTCAAAACCGATGTTGCCGTCGCTGGGAGTGACACCAGCGCCCGCGAGTTTGATTCGCGCACGGGACAGATCATCGGCCTTGACCAGCAAGGCACCGGAGTTCGGTTCAACGGTATAGGGAATGTCGGCTGCGGCCAGGGTATCCATGACCTGTTTGGCGTCCATACCGGCAAGACTGCCGTACAGAGGCCGGTAGTCCGGCTGCTGGGACCACAACACCACGGCAAAGCCAATCGCCACGCTCGCAGCCAGGCCGACCAACAGGCCTACCTGACGCAACATGGTCATCTCGGAGAGGTTTTCCAGGAAGGACAACCCGAACAGCGGCGGCTTGCCGTCTATTGGAGTGGCCTTGGCCGGAACATTATCGGCGACTGCTTCTGCCATGACTCAATTCGTCCTTAAACCGGCATCTGCATGATGTCTTGGTATGCCTGAACCAGCTTGTTGCGTACTTGGGTCAACGCTTGAAAAGACACGCTGGCCTTCTGCGAGGAAATCATCACGTCCGTCAGGTCGACGCCACTCTTGCCGATCTCGAAGGCACTGGCCAACTGACTGGACGCCTGCTGCGTCTCGTTCACTTTGTTGACGGCCTGACCGAGCATGTCGGAAAAGCTGCTGCCACCCATTTCAGGAACAGCGGCAGTCGATTTCGACGCAGACATGGCATCCATTTGCATGGAACGCATGTCCAGCATCAATCGATTGAATTCAATACCTTGGCTCATGGTCTCTCTCTTTGACGAGCTACGTCTTTGGCGACCCGCAATTTTTTGACACTCACTCGGCGGGTAGTGAGGTGTTAGCAACAAGGGTGCCAGCTCCGTGGCCGCTCTAAACAAAAGCCGTCCAGGCTTTGCATTGCTAACGAATCAGGTGGCGAACAAATAAGCTTCCACGTCCATTCCGGCATCACGCATCTGCGCCAGCTTGTAACGCAGGGTGCGCGGGCTAATGCCCAAGCGCTCGGCGGCCTCTTTGCGACGGCCGCGTTCGGAGCGCAAGGTGTCGATGATCATCTGGAACTCACGGCGACGCAGATCATCGCCGAGGGCGCCCGCCGATTCGGCGTCGACTTCTACTGCGCGCACAGTCGTCGGCGCCAATGCCGGCAACGGCGCACACGCCACAGGCCCAGCCAGGCAGAAATCCTGCGGCTGGATCAAACCGCCCTGCTGCAGAATCAAGGCACGCTGGATCGCGTTATCCAGTTCACGCACGTTGCCCGGCCACGGATAACCGATCAGGCACGCCTGCGCCTCAGGCGAGAGCTTTGCCGCGGCATGCTTCATTTTATTGACGTACTTGGCCAGCAGTCGCTCGGCCAATGGCAGGATGTCGGCGGTACGTTCGCGCAACGGACGCCAGGCCAGCGGAAACACCGACAGGCGATAGTAAAGGTCTTCGCGAAAACGCCCCGCCGCCACTTCACCCGCCAGGTCACGGTTGGTGGTGGCGACCACTCGAATGTCCAGCGTGATCGGCTTGCGTGCGCCGACTCGTTCAACTTCGCGCTCCTGCAAAACTCGCAGCAACTTGGCCTGGAGCCCCAGGGGCATTTCGGAGATTTCATCGAGCAGGATCGTGCCGCCATCAGCTTGTTCGAACTTGCCGGCCTGCGCTGCGATGGCGCCAGTGAACGAACCCTTTTCGTGACCGAACAAGGTGGCTTCGAGCATATTGTCCGGGATCGCTGCACAGTTGATCGCAATGAACGGCTGACTGGCGCGGTGAGAGTGCTGATGAATGTAACGCGCCAGCACTTCCTTGCCGGTCCCGGACTCACCGGAGATCAACACCGTGGAATCACTGCGCGCCACCCGTGCGGCCAATTCCAGCAATTGCGCACTGGCCGGCTCGAACGCTACAGGCCCCTCGCCCTCGGTCGCGCCGAGACTGCCCAGGGCATGACGCGCCACCAGATCGAGCAAGGCTTTGGGCTCGAATGGCTTGACCAGATAATCCGCTGCGCCCTGACGCATCGCATCGACCGCCCGCTCGACAGCTCCGTGAGCGGTCATCAGCAACACCGGCAGCTGCGGCTGACGAGTACGCAGCAATCCGAGCAGTTGATGGCCGTCCATGCCCGGCATGTTGACGTCACTCAGCACCAGGTTGAACGCCTCGGCACCAACCGCTGCCAGCGCTTCTTCCGCCGAACCGACGGCTTTGAAATCGTGCCCGGCGAGCAACAGCGTATCGGCCAATGCTTCGCGTAACGCGCGGTCATCCTCGACCAGTAAAACCTTGATTGCCATGTCCTTCACTCCGCTCCCTGAGCGCTGGGCTTTTCACCGGAAAAAAGCGGCAGGATGACCTGCGCGCAAGTGCCGCGCCCCAGCCGCGAGCGCAGCTGCAATTCTCCCTGATGGGCACGTGCCACTGCCTTGACCACGGTCAGGCCAAGGCCGGTCCCGGTGGTTTTAGTGGTAAAAAACGGCTCGCCGAGTCGTGCCAGCACTTTCGTGTCGATACCACTGCCGCAGTCACTGACAGATACGCGCAAATTGTCGTCACGGGTATAGAGGTGGACCTTCAAACGGACGTCACCGGCGCTGGCCTGGATGGCGTTCTCGATCAGGTTCAGGATCGCCCCGACCAGCGTGTCGCGATTGCACAGCAACTCGCCGGAATGACTGTCGCATTGCCAACGAATTGGCAGGTCCTGCACATGGGTCAGTGCTGCCGCCTGCAGTGACTGCATCAGCACTTTGGGTGTGACGCGATCGGTCAGCGGCAGCTCGCCACGCGCAAACACCAGCATGTCGCGAACCTGATGCTCCAACTCATGCAGACGCTCTTTCAGCCGCCCGGCAAAACGCTGCTGGGTCTCGACCGGCAACGCTTGCTCAGTCAAATGACTGGCGTAGAGCAAGGCGGCGGACAAGGGGGTACGAATCTGATGAGCCAGCGAAGCGACCATTCGGCCGAGGGATGACAACCGTTCGTGGCGGGCCAACTGATCTTGCAGATGACGGGTTTCAGTCAGGTCGTTGAGCAACACCAACTGACCAGGCTCGGCATCCAACGAGCGAGTGGAGATCGACAAGCGCCGACCGTCCTTGAGCGAGATTTCGTGACCGTCGTCTTCACGGGGCGCAAAGCAGCGGGCAATGACATGACGCCACAGCTCGCCTTCGAGGGGCAGACCGAGCAGTTCGCAGGCAGCGGGGTTGGCTTCGCGCACGATGCCTTGGGCGTCGATGACGATGACGCCGCCGGGCAACAGATCGAGGAGGTTTTGCAGCCGGTTGGCCAGGCGTTCTTTTTCCGCCAATTCCTGCATGCGCTGAGCGCTGACTACTGCCAGCTCACCCTTGAGCTCGGTGACCCGGGCCTCGAGCATGCTGTAGGAATCGGTCAATTGACTCGACATCTGGTTGAACAGTGCAAACGCCTGCTCAAGGCCAAGCCGGCTCGCCTGCTCTACGGACGACGGTTGTCCCGAAGCGTCAGGGACAGGAGACATCTGGGCGGCTTGGGGCATCGTGCTCTCTCGCTTGGCTGACCGTCAGTTAAACGGAACGTTGCGAGGGATGTAGCAATACCCGTGCCTAAAAAAAACTGCCTACAAATGAAGGACTTGAAAAACAGGCGTCAATCATCCGCCTGTTCATCACCATCACGACGGCTCATGCCGTACTTGCGCATCTTTTCCACCAGCGTGGTGCGACGAATACGCAGCCGCTCTGCCGCGCGCGCCACGATGCCATTGGCATCATCCAGCGCCTGTTGAATCAGCCCTTGTTCCAGACCTCCGAGGTAGTCTTTCAGGTCCAGGCCTTCCGGTGGCAGCAGGGCGCCGGCCGAGAAGTCCGGAGCGTGACCGTTGATGGCCACCCGCTCTTCAAGATCGCTGCGCAGACTGTCGACCAGTTGCTCGTCCTCGTCGTCGACGTAGCGGAATTTCTTCGGCAATTCGACCACGCCGATCACCCCGTACGGATGCATAATCGCCATGCGTTCCACCAGGTTGGCGAGTTCGCGGACGTTGCCCGGCCAGCCGTGGCGGCACAGCGACATGATCGCCGCCGAGTTGAAACGGATCGAACCACGCTTCTCGTGCTCCATGCGCGAGATCAACTCGTTCATCAGCAGCGGAATGTCTTCGACACGCTCACGCAGTGGCGCCATTTCGATCGGGAACACGTTCAGGCGGTAGTACAAGTCTTCGCGGAAGGTACCGATCTCGATCATGCTTTCGAGATTCTTGTGGGTCGCCGCGATGATCCGCACATCGACGCTCTGGGTCTTGTTGCTGCCCACGCGCTCGAAGGTGCGCTCCTGCAATACGCGCAGCAGCTTGACCTGCATCGGCAGCGGCATGTCGCCGATCTCATCGAGGAACAGCGTGCCGCCATTGGCCAGTTCGAAACGCCCGGCGCGGCTGGTGATTGCCCCGGTGAAGGCGCCCTTCTCGTGGCCAAACAGTTCGCTTTCCAGCAACTCGGCCGGGATCGCCCCGCAGTTGACCGGTACGAACGGCGCGTCACGACGCTTGGAGTGATAGTGCAGGTTGCGAGCGACCACTTCCTTGCCGGTACCCGACTCACCGAGGATCAGCACACTGGCGTCGGTGTCGGCGACTTGCTGCATCATCTGACGGACGTGTTGAATCGCCCGGCTGGTGCCGACAAGACTGCGGAAAAGATTGGGTTCGCGATGACGACCGCGCTCGCGGGCCTGGTCGTACATCTCGCGATAGACCTGGGCACGGTGCAGGGAGTCGAGCAATTTGCTGTAGCTGGGTGGCATTTCGAGGGTCGAAAGCACTCGGCGACGCTGATCTTCTGGCAGGTCAATGGAAGAATTATCGCCCATTAACAAAACCGGAAGGAACTCATCCCAGGTTGAGAGTGTCTTTAACAAGCCCACAAGTGCACCAGGAGCATTGACCGTCCCGATGAGGACGCAGATTACTTCACGACTTGATGACAATGAGCCGACAGCCTGCTGCCAGTCATGGCTGCCGCAGGGTAAATTTTCTTCGCCAAGAAAATTTAAAATCACCGCCAAGTCGCGGCGACGGACGCTATCGTCATCAATCAGCAGAATTTTGGTTTCACGCCACATGCAATAGCAACTTCCCTAGTCAACTCAATGCCCAAATGCTGGGGCAAGCTAGACGCTTGCAGACACGTTATGCCTGTAGACGCCTGAAATCTGGAATCAGCCACTAGTTAAGTCAAAAAACCGTGCACAGTCAAATTTATGGCGCACTATGTTTGGATTAACCGGGGATTAATTAACCGAACAGATGGTAAACCTTTGCCGCGCTCTGTGCTTGGTGGATCTGCGACATCTCATCGACTATCGCTTGCCGCTCCCCTGTCGCCGCCTCAAGAAGCTGCTTATACACCCCCAGCAACACCTCAAGGTTGTCGCGCAACGCGGCCTCGTCCACCGAAGCTTCACTCAAGACGTCTTCCATGCAGGAACGGCAAGCCAGGTCCAACTCACCAATGGCTTCCCAGTTACGCTCAGCCAAAGCACCGACCAGGCCTTCACGGGTTTGTTCGATTCGCTGCAATACAAGACTCATAGTGATCTCCTTAAAACTGCGGACCCGGCGCGGCGATAGCATCCCAGCCGTCTTTGACGGTGCGAAGCAAATCAGCGACTTCGTCGAGAATCTTTGGATCGGTTTTGACGTTGGCTTCCGTCAGGCGCTTCATCATGTAGGTGTAGAGGTTATCCAGCTCCCCCACCGACTCGGCCTGGTTTTCCAGATCCAGACCTTCACGCAGACCACCGACAATGCCGATGGCCTTGCCGATCAGAACGCCTTTATTAGCAATGTCCTTGCGCTCCATCGCGCCTTTGGCCTGCGCAATACGATCCAGGCCACCTTCCATCAGCATCTGCACCAGACGATGAGGGCTAGCCTCGGAAGTCTGCGCCTGAGCGCCAATCTTCTGGTATTGGCGAAGGGCTAACATTGGATTCATGCTGTACCTCATCAAAAAATCTGTGGTTCGTATAACCAGTGTATCGACGACGCGTCAAAAAACTTTAGTCGCAAAACACAAAAGCCCGGAGCGTTTAACGACGCTGCCGGGCTTTTGGCGCTACTAGACTATCAGCTGTTCTTCTGCTGCGCGGTCATTGCTTCGAACATCGAGGTGATGTTGCTGGCGGTTGCCTTGAGCTGCCCCACCAGGAGATCCATAGCGTTGTATTTTTTGGTCAGAACCGCTGTGAGCGTCTCGATACGACGATCAAGGGCGTCCTGATCGTCGCTCAACCTGTCTTTCTGCTTGTTCAGGTTAGTCGTCTTGCTCGCGAGAATACCGTCGGTAGCAGTATAAGGATTGATGGCCTTGCCCATCCGCGCCAATAGGCCAGTATCACCAAGGAACAGGCCCTGGATTTCGCCACCGAGCTTTTTATCATTCAAGGCGGCGGTGAACTTGGTGCTATCAAACGCCAGCGTACCGTCCCGCTGGGTCCCAATACCCAATTGGGACAACACGGTCAATTGCCCCCCCGAAGCTGAAGTCGTCAGCTCGGCACGCACGGCAGCCAAAATCGCCCGAGGAGTTGTATCACCGGTCAACGCAGCCGAGACCGTAAGTTGCCCATCGGCGTCCGCCGTGGCCTTGGTCAAATTGCCAACCGTTTTGACCAAAGTATTGAAGGCATCAACGAATGATTGCAGCGAACTCTTCAAACCATCGGTATTTGTGGCAACAGTCACTGTCGATTTGCCCACACCCACCAAATCAAAGCTCAACCCGGAAATGGCCGTGGTGACCGAGTTCTTGGCGCTGGTCAATTTCAAGCCATCGACGGTGAACTCCGCATCAGCCGCCAGCGCCGAAATCGCGCCTGCCCCTGGCACAAAGACCCCATTGGGGCCATTGGCACCGGTATCCGACATCAGCTTGGTGCCGTCGATATTCAGAAATTCCAGGCCGGGACTACCGCTGACAGAGATATCCGATTGGGCACCAGTAACCGTGGAGCCGAAAACCAGGCGCGAGCCATTGGTATCATTGACGATGTTGGCGGAAATGCCATTCGACTGGAGCTTGGTATTGATCGCATCACGCACTTCTTGCAGCGTTGACGTTGCACTGATGTCAACGGTGTATGTAGTGTTATTTTGAGTGATTTCCAGACTACCACTCGGAATAGCACTAGCCTGCGTGGAATCCATAGCCGCGGTTGCCACCTTCGAAGAGGTCGCGAGGCTTTTCACGTCAATCGCATAGGTGCCATTGACTGCAGAGTTGGTCGCGGTCGCCTTGACGAAAGTCTCGGCAGAAGAGGTTGCCGCAAACCCCTTGAACGCCGGAGCCGTTGCGCTGTTGAGCTTGTCCATGGCCGCCTGATAAGCCGCCAGAGCGCTTTTCAACTGACCGACACCTGACAGAGCAGAAGTGGTGAGCTTGGTTTGCTTGTCGATCTGGCCCTGCTTGGCCGCTTTGTCAGCGTTGACCAGTGCCTTTACGATAGCACCGGTATCAAGGCCTGAGCCTAAACCCGTGCCCGGTAGAATTGGACTTGCCATGTGGAACTCCCTTCAGTGTCTCGCCGGTCTTTTGACCACTACAACGCCCAAAAGAACATAGCAACAATTTTCATGCCAGCTGTCAGACTTTAGCGCTGAACAACAGACTACTCGCATCATTCAAGCTATTGGCCAGCTTCAGGACTTCTTCGTTAGGGATCTGTCGGACCACCTCACCCGAGTCACTGGCAATCACCTTGACGACTACTTTGCCGGAAGCCTCATCGATCGAGAACTCCAGGTTGCGCTTGACCGACTGAACGAACTTCTCAATTTCCTGAACGGCCATTTTGAGTTGGTCCTTCTCGGTTTCCTTGCCTTTGCTCTCGTCCCTGACAGCAGCGACTGCAGCACTTTCCGATTGAGGCTTCTGCGCTGACTTTTCAGCGACAGTCGCCACCGGCCTGGCAGCTGGATAAGACAAGTTCAGCTTCACGCTCATATCCATGTCCATCACCTCTTGAAGTAAAAAAGCGAGAGAGCACGACTAGCGCACTCCCTCGCCAACACTCAACCAGCTATTACTGAAGCAGTTTCAGTACAGCGGATGGCAGTTGGTTGGCCTGGGCCAGAATTGCGGTGGAGGCTTGTTGCAGAGTTTGTTGCTTGGTCAACTGTGCAGTTTCAGCAGCGAAGTCGGTATCTTGTACGCGACCCAGTGCAGCAGAGGCGTTTTCGTTAACGTTCTGCAGGTTGGAGATGGTACTGGTGAAACGGTTTTGCGCAGCACCCAGCTCGGCACGGGACGCGGTAATAGTCCCCAAAGCAGTATCAATCTTGCCAATTGCAGCATCGATAGCGGTGTGAGCAAGAGCGTTCGTAGTACCCGAGATGGAGATGCCGCCAGCACCACTAGCAACACCCAAGGTGGTAGCGTCGAAGTTCTGTGTCAGGCTCAACTTGATATGGTCATCGACGGTGGTATTGGAACCGACCTGGAACTCCATGGAGCCGGCAGTGCCATCCAGCAGATTCTTGCCATTCAAGTTGGTGCTTTTCGAGATACGCGACAACTCGTCGCTCATCTGGTTGAACTCTTTGTCCAGAGCGGTACGGTCAACTGAGCCGTTGCTGTCGTTACGAGACTGAACAGCCAACTCACGCATACGCTGCAGAATGTTGGTGGACTCCTGCAGAGCACCTTCAGCGGTCTGGGCAATCGAAATACCGTCGTTGGCGTTTTTGATTGCCATGGTCTGACCACGGATCTGACTGGTCATGCGGGTAGCAATTTGCAGGCCAGCGGCGTCGTCTTTGGCGCTGTTGATTTTCAGGCCGGAGGACAGACGGGTCATCGAAGTCGACAGGGCATCGGAAGCCTTGTTCAGGTTTTTCTGAACGTTCAACGATGTGACGTTAGTGTTTACGGTTAAAGCCATGACGAATTCCTCGTTGGTTGGGTACTGCGGCTTCCGGCCCTGGCAACCGCCGGGTGTGGCCTAGAGAACCTTCGTAATAGTTATCGTCGCGAATGCAGGTTGCTTTAGGAGATTTTGAAAAATATTTGCCATCACACTGCCACCCCTCAGGAAACAAGGGCTTGGCGGCAGTTCGATTCAAAAAAATGACGTCGGGGAAATGCCGGTCACGGGACAGCGAGGACTCGCCTGTACCGGCACCTTTCAAAAAGCGTTAAACGGCGGTTGCCGCCTTCAGCAATTCCGGCAGCTCATAGTCAAGATGATCCGCCAGCGCCAGCCAGTCCTGCGCCTCCTGACGGACCAGCATGTCAGTGAGCAACGCTGCCCAGAGGGATTGAACCTCGACACTCGCTCGCCCCATCACAAGTTGAACATCGCTGCACACCTGAATCATCAACAGCGCCGCTTCGACATCTCGCCCCAAACGGAACAAACCGGAACACTGCTGCGCCTGGGCAGCCAGCAAGCGTTGAGTCATCGCGTGAACTCCGGGTGAAACGTCGTGCCGACGATCATCGCCCCTGCCCGACTGCTGTTATAGAAACCCACCCCAGGATGCCCCGCGATGTACCGTTCCAGCTCGCACAAGTAACTGCGGAAATTGAGCTGCGTCTTCACCCGCTGACTGTGGCCGTCGAGTACCCAATGTCTGGCTGCGCCCACTTGCGGCCCAAGATCACCGTCATTCCAACCGGCGTGGGTCTTGTTGTTCGGGAAAGCAAAGTCGGCGCCGAACAGAGTGATCTGGCTGGCGCCCATTTTTACCGCGAGGTCCACAGCCGGATGGATCACACTGCCACCGACATAGAGCTGGGCCCTGGGTAGTCGCTCGCGCAGCTCTCTATACATCGGACTGGCGGAATAGGCCACGTAACGCTTGCCCTGCCAGGCTCTCAAAACCACTGGATCGACCATAGGCATGTAGACCAGCGTGATATCGCTCGTGGCATCGGACGGCAAATGTCGCGTCGAGATGCGCTGATCAATCGTGACCACCACATCCGGTTTGATCCCATGTTCGATTAGCGGTCGGTAGGCGGTATCGACGCAAATGAACAGCGGGCGCCGAGCCTGTTCGCGAACCGTACGCAGTGTGTCGAAGTGCTGTTCCAGGCTCGGCCCGGTGGCAATGACAAACACCTCCCAGCCGGGACAGGTGGCAAACAGCTCGGCCGCATCGGCATCGGCGCGAACACGCTCGACACACGCCTGCAAACGCTCGGCAATTTCCGGATTGTCGGCAGCGAATTCGCGATTATTGAAGGTCAGGTGGGTTTCGCTGATCAGCCGGTCGCGGATCTTGGCGTTGAAGTCGTCCGCCAGCACCAGCTCCGAAGGCAGCGCGAAGTACGGCAACTGGATTTCCGACAGATCGCCGGCATACAACAGCTCTACTCGCGAATCGCCGAGCCACGGCTGTTGATCGAGCAGTTGCAGCACCAGGGCAAACACCGCGCCGTTCAAAATATGCACGTATAACCGTTCAAGCCCGGCACGCTCCAGCAGTTGCAGCTGCAAATCACCCAGCCCGGTGCCATAGACATGCACCACCGGACTGTCGACCGGCAGGCTGTCGGCCTGAAGCAACGCTTCGCGAGTGCGGTCATGGCGACTGGTCAACTGAATGCCATTGATGCTCAACGTCGAGCCCAGGCCTTCCACCAGATCAGCTTGCAAGGCGGCGCTGTTCTCAACCGACAGTCGATCCCAGACCTTGGGCCAGCGCCGCTGTATCAACTCACCGTTGCGCTCAAAGAACTCGCTCATGGAGCCTCGCTTTTCATTCGGGCAAAAAAATAGCGCTCAAGGTTACACCTTGAACGCTTTTTTTGTGCCTGGCTTTTGATAGATCAAGGGCGATAGATAATCGCCGAGCCCCACGACAAACCAACGCCGAAACCGCTCAACGCCACGCGCTTCCAGGTGGAGTCCAGCACATGTTTTTCCAGCAGCAACGGAATGCTCGACGACACCGTGTTGCCAGTCTCGACCATGTCCTTGATGAACTTCTCCGGCTCGCCTTCGAAGCGTCGCGCCACGGCATCGACAATCGCTGCACTGCCCTGATGGATGCAAAAGGCATCGATATCGTCAGCGGTCAGTTGCGAATCGGCCAGCAATTCGTGCAAATGCGCCGGGACTTTAAGCAGCGCAAAATTGAACACCTGACGGCCGTTCATGAAGAACACCCCGTCGGTCACCTTCAGGTGCGGCGCACCGGAACCGTCGGTGCCGAACTTGGCCTTGCCCAATTGCCATGGCGCGTTTTCACCCATCCAGGTCGCGGTGGCGGCATCACCAAACAGCATAGTGGTGTTGCGGTCTTCCGGGTCGACGATCTTGGAGTACGGATCAGCGGTGATCAGCAGGCCATTCTTCAAGCCTGCGGCTTCCATGAAACCCTTGATGGCGTAGATGCCGTAGACGTAGCCGGAGCAGCCCAGGGAAATATCGAACGCGGCGACGGTGGTCGGCAGGCCCAGTTTGTCTTGAACGATAGCTGCGGTGTGCGGCAGGCCTTCTTCGTCACCGTTCTGGGTGACAACGATCAGTACGTCGATGTCTTCACGTTTCAAGTCGGGATTGTTGGCGAACAGCGCATTGGCTGCTTCGACACACAGGTCAGAGGTTTCCTGCCCGGCGTCTTTACGCGGCAGGAAGGCCGAACCGATTTTGCCCAGGATGAATTCTTCATCCTTTTCGAATTTTGCACCTTGTGCGTAATTGTCCACGCCGGCTACAGGAACGTAGCTCGCAATGCTCTTTATGCCAATCATTACGGCTTCCCAATAATAAACAGCCCAATACCACCGCTCGTAATGATTCGAGGGGCGCCGACAAACAGAGAAAAATGTCGCCCCGAGGGAGCGACAGACGGGAAGAATAAAAGGCTATCACTGGGCCAAACAGACACCAGGCGCCACCTCCCCGATTAATACAATACAGTGAAGATGCGCGTTATGACTCGCAGGTCACGCTATTTTGCCGAATCAGCGCCACAAGAGGCTTTCGACCAACGGGCGCAGCAGCCTGAAAGTGCGCGACCAGGACCCCGGGGAGTGCGTCAAGGTCCGGGATGGATATTTGCGCATCGTAGCCCGGCAGCGCCACGACGTTGCGATGTCCACCGGTCCGCACCCGAACGGTCAATGCACCCAGAGGGTTGAGATTGACGAAATCCTTGGAGGGGTTGTCACCGACGTACACCATGTCGGCCCAGCGACAGCCTTCTGCCTGGCGAATACGCTCGAAGCAGTGAAGGGACGGCTTTGCATGGCGGATACCAAAACGATGAGTGATCAGGACCCGTCGAAACGTTGAAAACAGCCCCAGTGCATCGACTTTGTTCCTCTGCACGATCTTGTGCCCGTCAGTGACGAGATAGAGCGGCACTTGCCCACGGTACCGGTCAAGCACGACGCGGGCAGCGGGAAACAATTCGAGACTCGGGCGATGATGCCGATAAACGTTCACGCACTCGCTCACGCGCGCCTTCGACAACTGTCCATGCGACTCAAGCCATCGGTCGAAAACCCGCCCTCGCCCCTCGCGCTCCAGCACGTCCAGCATCAAACCCAACGAACGTTCAGCGTTCCAGCCGAAGACATCCTCGCCGTGACGGGCCACGGCGCTCAGCCCGCTGATGACGAAGCTGCTCTCGTCATAGAGTGTATCGTCAAGATCAAAAATCAGGATCATGCAGCACCAGATCGGCGGGCAGACGAATCTGTCTGACCTCGCCGGCAATACGTTTGAAAACAGGTGGCAGCCCCACCCCGAAAGCCTCGCCAAGGCTCCAGTAAAGGACGTCCAGCCCAGCCGCAATGGCGGTGGTGGAGGCACCGCCAAAACGAGGATTGCATTCAATGATGCGCAGCGTGTCGTCGATGACGATGGCTTGCATCACCACGGGACCGCGCAAGTCCAGCGCCTCCAGGGCACGAACCGCTTCACGCTCAAGCACTTCACTGCGAAAAGTGGTCGTTATCTGCGATTCGCCAGCGATCACACGGTCGCGTCGGCGCAGCACCACGCCCACCACCGAACCATCACGATCAAGCCAACCGTCGATACTGATTTCCGGTCCTAGCACAAATGGCTGATAGATCGGTGCCTCCAGGTTTTGCGCGTGATGGCGAGCGGCATCGATCGGCAAATCAAGCCCTATCGCCCGGGACCCCGCACCGTAACGCTCTTTGACCACATAAGGTCCTGCTCCGACGGCCTCGGGTGTCATTGACGCCTCTATGATCGGCAGGCCGACCGCTTGGCCGAAGCGAGCAAAGGCAAGTTTATCGAGACAACGCTCAACGGCCTCGGGGTTGGAGACGACGACTGAGATGCCCGCTTCGGATAGCATTGCGCTGTGGCGCGCCCAAAAGGGCAACTCGCCATCGCGGGTCGGAAAAACCACCGCGATCCTTCGCTCGTGACACCCTTGAATCAGCGCCGGCAGCTCAGCGTCGGTCACGGGTGGCATCTGCCAGAACCCGTCAGCCACATAGCGCGCTGGCGCTTCAGGATCAAGATCGCCAGCAATCACACCAGCCTCGGGATGTATCCGCCGGACAGCGTCCTGCATCGCGCGCACCAGCGGAGCCTTACGCGAAGCCGACGTGACGAGCACATGGCGAGCCGTGCCTTTCAAGGGAGTCTGACTGTCGCTCACTGACCATTTTTCCATTCGAAGGCAAGCAAACCGTGGGCAAACGAGTCCGTGGGTTTGCCGTCAATCAGCACGTGCTCGCGCAAGCGTCCCTCACAACGAAACCCCGAAGCCTCGAGGGTTGCGATATGGCGAGTGCGGTGCGCAAATGTTTCGGTGCTGAGGCGTCGCAGTCCGAGATCGTCAAAGGCCAGTTGTTTCATCAAATCCAGAAAACGTGAAAACAGGGCGATGAGCTCGTCTGAGTTTTTTTCGAGTTCCGGGGTGAGCAAAAATGAAACCTCGGCCCGGCGGTTTGCCCAGGAAATGTGGACCAGCCCACCGTACCCGATCAAGACACCTGCACGTTCCAGCGCGACCAAAACCTGCGAGGGCTCCAGGCTTTCGGTCTGCGGCCAGACATGCTCGGCAAAATAATGCGCCTGCTGTTCAGGCGATATCGGAGCCGTTTGGCGCAGCACGTCCATCTGGGCATTTCGCCATTGCCGGATTGCTTCGATGTCGGCCGGTTGTACCGCTCGTACCGCAAGCACCCCGTCCGACAGCTTCGGGGTCGGCATCACCCGGTATCGAACGGCCTTCGCACTCATTCGATCACCAGATAAGAGGTGAGCGGATTGGAAGGGTCTCGCCGTATGGCGTAACGAGACAACCCCAGCACTTCGCGCACAGCGATGGTTTCGCCCGGAAACTCCGGTGTATTGAGTTCATCGAACGCCAGAATGCTGCCCTTGGTCAGGTACGGCAGGATCGCCTCAAGGCAGTCATGGGTCGGTTTGTAGATATCGAAGTCAAAATAGGCCAGCGCCACGATGGTTTCGGGATGAGCCTTGAGATACCCGGGAAGCGACATCGTGGCATCACCCGTAATCAGTTCGTGCTTTTTCTTGTGCGGAATCGGCGCGTTTTGCGCGTGAAAGTCGAGGATTCCCTCGAGTTCTTCCTTCCAGTTCTCCACGACGCCGTAGTCACCCGGCTGTACGCCGCCACCATCCTCCGGCGCGACCGCAGGAAAACCCTCGAAGGTATCGAAGCCGATGATCTTGCGGTTGTAGTTGAAGGGTTCGTGTATGCCCCGCAACGTGGAGAACAACGCCATGTTCTGCCCCCACCGTACACCAAACTCCATGATGACCCCGTGCACGGGCACGATCATCTGGTAGAGCATCTGCATGAAGTTGATCCGCGACAGCGTCTGTCGCGTGAGGTAGAGGCCGATGTTGTCCAACAGCTCGCGGTCGGGAATCCGTGAGGCGCGAAGTCGATCGACAAGCATCTGCTTGCGCTCAGTCTCGGACTGCGTCGAGCCCACCAGTGTTCGAATGGTTTGATCTGTCATGTAGTGACTCCTCAGGGTTTCGGTCTAAAGAACGCGGTCAGGTTGCGACCGAACCCCACATCAACGAGTGCCGCGTAAAAGCGGTTGGACGCTTCGATGCCTGCCTGGCCGATCAGCCGCTCAAGCATCAGGCGGGCCCGGTGGGCATGCGCTCCTCGGGAACGATCAGCGACGTAATTCGAGCCTTCATGCGCGAGAAAAAGGTCGATCGGGAAATCTCCCTGAATCGCAAGACAGTCCCAGTCCGTTGCTTCAGCCGTGCGGCGCAGGCTGTCAGCGGTGAAATACGACAGGTGATCGGGCATGGCGACCCAGAAGCGGTCAGGTATCGCTCCCGTGGCGTACAGCTCCTCGTGATAGGCCGTGCCATCGTTCGGCACCGTCACCACAAGCAGCCCGTCTGGCGCCACTAGACGGCGCAGTGATTGCAGCAGGCTCACAGGGTCCAGAACATGTTCGAGGACGTTGCCCAGCCAGACCAGATCGTATTGTTTTCCAGACGCGATACGCGCCTTGAGCAGCTCGAAGACATCACCCTGCTCGACATGGTCGGCGTAGGCCGGATTGACCTGCTGCACGCCTGCGCGGCTGTAGTCGATACCTTGAACCTGCCACCCGAGTCGCTCGAAGAACCTCAGCACGAAGCCTTCACCGCAGCCGACATCAAGGAGTCTGCCGGGTTGTTCATCACTCAAGAGCGTACGAGCCTGCCCCGCCTTTTGCGCGATTCGCAGCTCGATGACCTCGAGTTCTTCTTCAGAATAGGATTTTCGAAAACTGCTACTGGCCGCGTTCTGAAAATAAGCCTGCGCATAATATTCGCTCAAGGCCTCTGGCGTGGGACGATCCACTACCTCCAGAAAACCGAACTCGTGCCAGCGTAGACGCGGGTCATTCATCCAAACATCCTTTCATGTTTCAGCTCGGCAAGCCCCCAGTCATCCTCGGTATCGATATCCTGCACCTGCATCGCGGGCAAAATGATCGAGCCGGTGTTCGCCCCCATCAGCACCTGGTCGCGCAGAAACGCCCCGGTGCGGAACCAGTACCACTGACCGGCATCGTGATAGGCGACCGGAAGGTCTTGTGACCTGGCATTGAGGTGTTCAGGGAAGTTCAGGGCGATGCAACCATCGTCCTCACGTTGCAGCGATCGCCAGATCGGATAGGAAAACGCCGCGACGGGCATGATGACGTCGAACCGGCTTCCCAGCAGTTTCGCGCGTCCGTCAGTAAGGTCCTGTGCCCGCACGAAAGGCGCCGTCGGGTAGAGGCAGCAGGCAAGATCGAACTGCACGCCCGCCTCGGCGTATTGATCCAGCACCTCAAGCAGCACCTGCGACGTTGTGGCGTGATCGTCCGCTGCCGCTGCCGAGCGCAGAAAGGGCACCTCGGCGCCCAGGGCGCGCGCAACCTCTGCAATCTCTGCGTCATCGGTACTGACCATGACCGTGTCGAATGCGCCGGATGCGAATGCCGCTTCAATGGACCAGGCCAGCATGGGGCGCCCACGGAACAGGCGAATGTTTTTACGCGGGATCCGCTTGCTGCCACCTCTGGCAGGAATGATCGCGACGGCGGTCGGCGTGCCGGTCATGGATCAATTCCCCCTTCGATCATCGAGGCGTCGAGTGGCTCGCCAAAGGCAAGCTCGCGTGTAGCCCTGCGCCCAAGCACCACATCAAGAAATTTGGGTTTGAGTCCGTTACCGGGACGGATAGAGCGCACATTCGCCTCCGTCAGCCATTCGCCCTTGGCGACCGGTGCCACGACATAAAGTGAACGGCGATTTTTCAGGACAATCTGTTCCGACCGTGTGGGCTCGAATGCCGGAGCGCCGACCGCCACATGGGCAATGCGCGCCGTCGCCACGAGTTCGGCCAGCTCTGCGGGTTCCAGCGAGAAGGCGCTATCGACCCCACCCTCGGCGCGAGCAAGGGTGAAATGCTTTTCAATGAACGACGCTCCCAACCCGACGGCAATGGCCGACACCACCGTGCCGAGCGTATGGTCGGAGAGCCCGGCCACGACGTCGAAGCGCCGGGCGATCTCGGCGATCGTTGCCAGATTCGCTTCCTCTGGCGGCGCCGGATAAGCGGCGGTGCAGTGAAGCACCACAATCTCGGTGGCCCCAGCCGAACGCGCGGCCTCTACCGCTTCAGCGATTTCCTCAAGTGTCGCCATGCCCGTGGACATCACGATGGGCTTGCCCGTGCGCGCCACTTTGCGAATGAGCGGCAGGTCGATCAATTCAGGCGAGGCAACTTTGTAGGCGGGTGCGCCAAGGGATTCGAGGAAATCCACCGCCGTGGCGTCAAAGGGCGATGAAAACACGGTAATCCCGACTTTGCGGCCATGTTCAAAGATCGCCTGGTGCCACTCCCACGGTGTGTGGGCTTCTTCATAGAGTTCATAGAGGCGCCGGCCATCCCAGAGACCGCCGTTCACCATGAATTCCGCCCCGCAGTGATCGATGGTGATGGTGTCGGCACGGTACGTCTGAATCTTCACCGCATCCGCACCCGCCAGCTTGGCGGCTTCAATAATTCGAAAGGCACGGTTGATGTCACCGTTGTGATTACCGGACATCTCGGCAACGATGTAAGGAGGCTCGGCCGGACCTATGCGACGCCCGGCGATGCTCAGAACCGGTTGCCCAACGCTTGGCGCGCCTGTTCCCCGTGCTGCGTGCTGCCCTTTCACAAAGCCACTCCAGTTGTGTTGGTGATCGAAAAAGTGTTCACGATTTGCGGGCTGACACCGCGAGCCGGAACAACTGCCGCTCAAGCGTTTCTACGCCTCGAGCAACAGACGCCGCAGCTGCGCCACGACATAGTCCTGCTGTTCATCGCTCAGCAAAGGAAACATCGGCAGGCTGATGGCCTCGGCGTAATACCGTTCAGCCTGCGGGAAGTCTCCTTCGGCAAACCCCAGATCACGATAGTACGGCTGCAAATGCAGCGGAATATAGTGCAGGTTCACCCCGATCCCGGCTGCCCGTAACCCTTCGAACACCTGCCGATGGCTGAGATTGATCCGATCCGTCTGCAACCGCACCACGTACAGATGCCACGCCGACTCGGCCTCGGGCTGAGGGCTGGGCAGGGTCAGTGGCAAGTACGCCAACAATCGGTCATAACGGGCCGCCAGCTCACGACGACGCTCGATGAAGCCGTCGAGCTTATTCAGTTGTGACAGACCGAGCGCCGCTTGCAGATCAGTGATCCGGTAGTTGAAGCCCAATTCCACTTGCTGGTAGTACCAGGGACCGTGACTGGGTTCGGTCATCTGTTGTGGATCGCGGGTCATGCCGTGGCTGCGCAAACGCTGCAAGCGTTCGGCCAATTCCGGGCGGTTAGTCAGGACCATGCCACCCTCGGCACTGGTGATGATCTTCACCGGGTGAAAACTGAACACCGTCATCGCCGCAAATTCGCCGCAGCCCACCGGACGCCCGGCATAGGATGCGCCGACCGCGTGGGACGCATCCTCGATCACCGTAAAACCATAGCGTTCGGCCAACTCGGCGATCATGCGCATGTCGCAGCTTTGACCGGAAAACGCCACGGCCACCAGAACCTTCGGCAGCGTGCCGTCGCGCTCGGCAGCTTCGAGCTTCGCCGCCAGGGTGTAGGCGTCGAGGTTCCAGGTCAGCGGATCGATATCCACGAAGTCCACTTCGGCGCCGCAATAGCGACCACAATTGGCCGAAGCCAAAAAGGTGTTCGGCGTGGTCCACAACCGGTCGCCCGGGCCGAGCCCGGCAGCGAGACAGGCAATGTGCAAAGCGGCGGTGGCATTGCACACAGCCACCGCGAAATCGGCCTGACAACGCTCGACCATGGCCTGTTCGAAGCGTTCAATGGTCGGCCCTTGTGTCAGCCAGTCGGACTGCAACACGGCGACCACCGCATCAATGTCTGCCTGATCGAGACTTTGCCGACCGTAGGGAATCATGCCGACAGCTCCGCGTGCAGATCGGCGATCTGGCCTACCGACAGGAAGTGCGGGTTGGTGTCGGAGCGGTACTCGAAATCCTCGCTCACAGGCTTGCCCTGCTCGCCCAGTTTGTCGACGGCAAAATCCACATCGACGCTGGTGAAACGAATCGACGGCTGAATGGTGTAGTGATCATCGAACTCCAGGGTCATGCGCGCGTCGTCCAGCGGGACCATCAGCTCATGGAGTTTTTCTCCCGGACGAATGCCGACGTTCTTGTGCGGCAAATGTTCAGCCATGCCCAACGCCAGATCGACGATGCGGATAGACGGGATTTTCGGCACGAATACTTCACCACCGTGCATGCGGGCGAAGCTGTCGAGCACAAACTGCACACCATGATCAAGGGTGATCCAGAAACGCGTCATGCGCTCATCGGTGATCGGCAGCTCCGTGGCGCCCTCGGCAATCAGCTTGCTGAAAAACGGCACCACCGACCCCCGCGAGCCGGCGACGTTGCCGTAACGGACCACCGAAAAACGGGTGTTCTGGTCACCGGCAATGTTGTTCGCGGCGACGAACAATTTGTCCGACAACAGCTTGGTCGCGCCGTACAAGTTGATCGGGCTGGCGGCCTTGTCGGTGGACAGCGCGACGACTTTTTTCACCCCGTTGTCGATGGCCGCGGCGATGATGTTTTCCGCGCCGTTGACGTTGGTGCGGATGCATTCGGTCGGGTTGTATTCCGCCGCCGGCACTTGTTTCAGTGCCGCGGCATGCACCACGTAATCGATACCGCGCATGGCCTGACGCAAACGGTCAGCATCGCGCACATCACCGAGGAAATAACGCATGCACGGCGCGTTGAACGTCTGCTGCATCTCGTACTGTTTGAGCTCATCGCGTGAGAACACCACCACCCGCTTCGGCTGATATTGCTCCAGCAACCGGCGGATGAAATTGCGCCCGAACGAGCCGGTGCCGCCAGAGATGAAAATCGATTTACCGTTGAACATGCCTTGAGTCCTTGTACCTGTCAGTCAGGCTTATGCGAGCAACTGCGCCCAGTTCACCGGGGCTGGTTCACCCAGGGCAAAGCCCTTGCCGGTAAAGGCCAGGTTGTTGTTGTAAGCCTCGTCGTGCGCAAAACGCGCCTGCCACTTGTCGCGCAGGGCGGCCACTGCCTGTGGATCGTCCGGCAAGGTGCCCGGGGGTGCAATCTGAACCTGCGGCGTCCACACCGTCAGCAAACCAGCGTCCCCGACTTTCAGGCAGAGATCGACATCAGCGAAAACCTCATCGAACTGCTCGAGATCCAGTCCACCGAGGGCAACGAAGACTCCCTTGCGAATCATCAGACATACACCGGAAACAGCCGTGTAATTCTGTTCGACGGCCAATCGGCGCATGTAGCCCGACGCGTCCTTTTTCTCATCGATGAAGGGTGAAGCGATCCACGGCTGTCACGCCTCAGGCCAAAACGCTCGACCATGTCGGCCACGTAGCGCTCGGCATGGGCCAGCCAGGTGCTGGAGAAGGAACTGAAATAGGCGTACTCGGCGTCGAACAGACTGTCGGCACTGTTGTAATCCTCGGTCTGCACCAGCCAGCACTGCTGACACACCGCGACTTTCAGCGGCACCCATTGCTCGGCTTGTTCCAACTGGTCGGCACGGACATAGGCATTCGACGGCGGCGAGGTGCCGAGGTCGATCAGCGGCAAGGTCAACTGAGTACCGCAACCACGGCAGTTCATAGACGCACTCCAGCGAAGCGTTCATCGAGCAAGGGATGGCTGGCGTTCCTGACCGACAGATTATTGACAGGCAACGGCCAGGCAATCGCTAGCCGTGGATCGCTCACCGAAAGGCCGCCTTCGTGCTCCGGCGCGTAGTCGGCGCTGTGCAGGTAAAGCAATTCGGCGTCGTCGGTCAGGGTCTGGAATCCGTGGGCGAACCCGGCCGGAATCAGCAGTCTGTGCCAGAGAATTGGCTTGCCGCCGATTTCAATCATCGGCTTGGGTTTGAGGTGCGACTTCCTCACTGATGCGCGTGCCCAGACCACCCGCAAAAATAACTGCCTTCATCGTCTCCCCTCTTGTTCGCCACAGTGCTCAGCCATGCTGTATCAAGCTTTTTGCAGGCCTTCTGGATAAAACCTTCAATGCCGGTCAGAGCGCTTCCGGATTCACCGGAAGTGCTCTTTTTATGGCGATACCGGGGGAAGCCTGCAGGAAACGCGCCAGCTCCTTTAGTGCGGTGGGCAGGCGCTGAAACGAAAAAAGCCAGGTGTTGGAGGCCTGATGTTGTTCGCTTGGTTGGCAGCTGAGGGTTGGGGTTGGGGGGCATCTCCGTTTTTGCAGTAACGGCCACTAGCGGTTCCGCTTTTACATCTATGGTTACCCCTCTTTTCTGCAACACTGCTTTTGATGGGTGTCTGGCTTGCATTCATCTATCCGGTGTCTGAGTGGGGCTGTCGCGCCTCGATGAGAATCGATACCCGACGATCCTTTTTAGCGAGACGACCTTTCAGCCGCGTAAAAGCCCAGGGTTGTCGTCGGGCCGGTTGGCCGTTCACGTCATCAGTTATCCAGCATCGCAAAACCAGGTGGGTGGTGCTCGGGTGACAGCGGGGTCAGGTGTTCATCGCGACTGGCCCGCATCGAATTCTGTGTGGTGGGCCGCTATTGCCCAGGCGATTCTCGCCAGCTTGTTGGCCTGCGCACGCGGACCACGAGATTGGAGTGATGGTGAGACGCTATTAGTTGGCGGACCCAGTCCGCCAAAACGCCTTACTGTCGTTCCAGCTGTATCAAGTAGACACGGGCGCACTGGACGAGCAGGCGTCGCTGGTTGCGATCACCGCGCTTGCTGATGCCCAACAGTACGGTTTTGTCGCCCGTGGAATGTTGATTGGGTACCAGCCCGATTGAGGCCGCACAGCCTCGACCGCATTTGAACTGCTTGCATCTCCTAGCTCGGCAGCCAGGACGGTGGAGGTGATCGGGCCGACACACGGCATGGTCATCAAACGCGCATCAGCGAAGTCTTTTTTGTTGCTTTTCACGTAATCGGATGCAGTCGCCCACGCCGAGGCGTCAATGCGCCGCGGTGGCAGTCTAAGAAGCCAACGGCAGCGGGGGCGAGTCCATGAAAAAGCATAACGACGCTTTAACAGTCCCTGTCTTCAACCGATCTGTCGGCATGTACGACATCGGCGGTCAATCTTGCCAAGCAGGCAGCTTGTAGCCAAGCATCGCAGCGGCGCAAAAAATGATCACAACGATGTGCTGGCCATTTTATGTGCGGGACGGGACAACAAAATTACGGCGATGCCTATCAAAAGTGCCGCAGCACTGGCAATGCAGGCATCGCACCCTGCCCGACAGGGCTATGTGCGTCGACGCACAGCCACCAGTAATCAGGTGCGTAGGCTACTGATGGAGCACGGCGTTGCCTTGGCACAAGGTGATGTTGCTATAAGTCAAACCCTGCCTCGGGTGCTGGAAGATGCCACCCAGCCGCTGCCGGACATGTTGCGCGAACTGATCGACGAACTGTTGGGCGAATGGCGCCAATCAGGCGAGCGGATCAACGTGTTGACCGGTTGCCTTGAGACCGCGGCGAACGAAGATAAAACACTCCAGCACTTGATGGGTACGCATCAGGGCGCCACTCAGATTGCTGAGAAAGTTGGCAGCCGTGCTTTCCAGCACATCCAGCAAGTCTTCGCCCTTGAACAGCGTATTCCCCGAGGCAAAGCTGGTGTTCTCCAGTCGTTCGGGAAGCAGCAGGTAATCGCCGTCGCAATACTGACGCTGGGCAATCACCAGGTTCACATCGTCGTGATCGATGAACCCTGCACCTGACGGACAATATACTAAGGCAGCAATTGATCGTCATCACAGAGAAACTTGAGGTACTCCCCCGGTCACCTGCTCGGCGCAGGCGATCAAATTACGCTTGAACCCCAAGTGGCGATCATTGCGCACATAATGCAGCGTCAATCCTGTGGCACCGTGCAGGCCTGGACCAGATCATGGATTTCGTCGCTATTGCTATCGTCACAGACAATCACTTCAAGCGATGTATAGGTCTGATTCAAAGCACTTTGCAGCGCCGCCTCAAAGTACAGCGCGTTGTAGGCGGGAATGGCGATGCTGACAAGATGAGTTGGTTTCACGACAGAGGAACTCGCGAGCGGCGGGCGCTCACTCTGGAACGAGTGGAGCAGCCCTGAACCGTTGAAAAATGACGGTTTGCACTCGGGTGTATTGAACCTTCGTGCCCATAGCGCGAAGGCCTTGACTCAGACTTTGTTGAACAACCCCAACTGAGCGATTTTGCTAAACGCCAGTTGTGAGGCCTGCAACATGGTTTGCTGCAAGGTCAGGCGGGTCATCACCGTGGCCGGGTCCGAATCACGGATCGCCCCTTGGGTCTGCGTGTTGGCCAGCACCAGGCTCTGGTTGATATCGGTCTGAGTCGTCAGAGACGCACCGCGACCACCCACGGAACTGATGCTGGAGGTCAACTGGTCAATGCCGCTGGCCAGGTTGCCGATGCCCGAACCAATGGCTGCGTTGAGTTTTTGAATGGCCAGCGGATCGTTGTTGGTCGGCGTCGACAGCGCGGTTTTCAGCTGGTTGACGGTGTCCAGAATGTTCTGCGTCTGGTGAGTGTTGACCGCGACAGAAAACTGGTCACCGGCAAACATCGACGGCGCCGGCACGCCGCTCAGCTTGAAGGCGACACCCGATGCGGTGGCGACGTTGCCCGCCAGAACGCCGCTGGAAACCGGCTTGCTGTTCGCGGTCAGAGGCGCAGCATACAAGTCGAAAGCCGTGGGACTGGTGAACTTGAGAATCGCCTCGCCTTCCGGAAAGCTGGCGCGGTAGGCGGCACTGTTGGTGATGCTCGTATTGGTGACTACTTCGGTAGACAGATTGCCTGGGGCACGGGACGCATTGAAGCTGTCCGGCTTGGCCGCCAGGGTGAAGCTGTAGGCATTGGGGGACCCGACCGCCGGAAACACGGTCGCAGGAACGTCGCCAGGCTTCATGTTGATGTTCAACTTCAGGTCAACGCCACGGAAATTGATCGTCTGTGTGGCAGCACCACCGGTGGAGCTGAACACGCCATTGCCAGAAGCCTCGGACGTGACGTCATTACCCAGCGAATCGCGGATTTCCAATTGCGTAGGGCTGAGGAAGTTCACAGTGTAGGGCTCGCCACTGCGGAATTTGGCGTTGTAGGTCACGTCGGAACCTACCTGACCATTGGAAAGCACCACGCGACCGCCATCGACCAGCGCCGTGGGCGAAGTCATTGTGGTCTGCGTGCGACTGGTGTTAATGGCTTGCTGGAACACAGCCCAACCGGTGCTGTTGGTGGCCATCGACTGGGTATCGCCAATCGGCAGGTCCAGCGTGACCTGATCACCGTTATAGCTGTAGGTGCCGTCGGTATTGCGCGTGAACGGAACGGCGTCGCCCTTGGAGCCGGCGAAAATGTATTTGCCGTTTTCGTCCTTGGTGTTCATCAGGCTCAACAGCTGCTCTTCGATCTGGCCGAGCTCAGAAGCGTTGGCCTGGCGGTCGGCATCGGTATAGCCGGCGTTGCCCACCCCCAACGCCAGTTCCTTGGCGCGTTGCAGCACGTTGCCGATGCTGTTCATCACCGCTTCAGACTGGCCAAGCGTGGCTTGGATCGTCGTAATGTTGTTCGAGAACTGATCAAGCATCGAAGCCTGCTGACCCAACTGCAACAGACGCGAGGCGCCGACCGGATCATCGGCGGCCGTGTTGACGCGAACCAGGCTGCTGGCCTCTTCGCTGCTCTTGACCACGTTGGCGAAGTTCTTCTGATAGTTCGCAGCCGAGGACTCGTAAAACTGGGCGGTAGAAATGCGCATGGGCTACGACTCCTTAAATGCTGTTGATCAGTGTGCTGAAGATTTCCTGCGCAGCCTTGATGATCTGCGAAGAGGCGGTGTAGTACTGCTGATACTTGACCAGGTTGCCGGTTTCCTCATCGAGGTCGACACCCGAAAGCGAGTCGCGCGCACCTTTGGCGTTCGCCAGGATGGCTTCGGTCGCGGCGCTGTCGAGCTTGCCCTGGGCGGCCTTGGAGCCAACGCCTTCGACCAGTTTGCCGTAAGCGTCGTTCAGGGAAATACCTTTGCTGGCGGAGCCGGTGTCCACGGTCTGCGCGGTCTGCAAACCGGCCAGTGCGGTGCCGTTACGGTTGTCCACGCTGCCCGGCTGACTGAGCGAGACGTTGATCCCGGCGCCGTTGCTGGGGGAGCCGGCGATGGTCATGCTGAAGGCCGCGGTGTACTGAGTGGCAGGCGCAGGCGGGATCGGCGCACCCGTGGAATCCTTGAGCGGAATGCTCAGGCTCAGGGTGTTGCTCTCACCTGGCTTGATGGTGCCGCTGCTGATCACCCCACCCTTGGCATCCAGAAACTGGTAGGCCTGGCTGGTGCCGTCGGCGGACACCGCACCAAATACAACCTTGGCCGGCGTGGAGTTTTTCAGGCCGTTCTGCATCGCGCTGCTGGTGGCCGCGTCGTAGATATCGAATTTAGTGGTCAGGGTCGGTTGGCCGCTGGCCGGAATGGTCAGGGTGCCATTGCCGCTGCCGCTTGCCGCAATGGCCGCACCCAACGGTGCCGCGATGGCCAGACGTTTGGAGTCGGTCATCTCGGTCTTGATGTTGGCTGCCGCGTTGCGGGTCGGGGTGATCTTGAAGGTATCACCTGCAGCCGCGGTGCCACCGGCAAGCGTCAAGGAGAAACCGTCGATCACCAGCGGTGGCGTGGTCAGCGTGCTGAAGCTGCCCATAGACGAATTGTCTGGCAGGCGCTGTACGGTGTAGTCGGTGGCGCTGGTGAACGTCACCTTGTAATCGTTGATGGTCAGCTTGCCAGTGTCTTCGATGCTGACATCGAAGTTGCCCGAGCCCACGCTGTTATTGCCGGAGGCGATGCTGCGCTGAGCCATCTGCGCGGCACTGTTGACGCTGTTGAACAGGTTCGAACCGAAGTCACCGTTCTTGTCGATGCCCTGGGCCTGAATACTGTTCATCTGATCGGCGACGACCAGAGCGACGCGACCCAGTTCGTTCATGGCCGGGTCGAGCACGGTGCTGCGATAGCGCAGCAAACCGCCGATTTCGCCACCGGTCATGATCGACGTGATATCGATGGTGCTCGAACCACGATTGAGTTGCAGCGCCAAACGGTTCGGGTCGTCTTTGCCCGGCACGACTTCGAGTTTGTTGACGGTGTTGCCCATGACCAGCGGCTGGCCGCTGCCCAAGTAGATATCGACGTTGCCTTCGCGTTCGACGATTTGCGCGCCGGTAAAGGTCGAGAGCTGGCGTACGGTCTCGTTACGGGCGTCGAGCAGCTCGTTCGGCATGCCGCCGGAGCTGGAAATCTCGGAAATTTTCTGGTTCAACTGCGCCACGGTGGCGGCCAGTTTGTTGACCTGATCGGCCATGTTCGTCAGGTTGCCATTGATGTTCGCGTTCTGCTCGTTCAACTGGCTTGACACTGAATTGAAACGATTGCTCAAGGCCTGGGCATCGCTGAGCAGCAACTGGCGTGAAGCGTCGTCACCCGGCTTGGCGTTGACGTTCTGTACCGAGGCGAAGAACTTGGTCAGTGCACCATTGAGGCCGGTGCTGGTGTCCGACAGAAGTTTGTCCAGCGGCGTGACCTGACCCAGGTACGCGGCCGAATCACTGTTGAGCGACGTGGTGGTCTGCAGTTGGGCATCAAGGTAGCTGTTGTACACCCGACGTACATCCGCCAGGGTCGTGCCAGTGCCGATGTAGACATTGCCGAACTGCTGCGAGGCTTTGGTGCCCTGCACGGTCTGCTGACGCGAGTAACCCGCGGTATCGACGTTGGCGATGTTGTTACCCGTAGTCATCAACGACGATTGGCTGGCTGACAGCCCCGACATCCCGATGTTGAGCAAACTCATGGTTCAGACCTTATAGCTTATGCCTATAGAGGCGTGGTGGTAGCGCCCGCCGCAGCGTAGTTCTGGTAACTCGTCATCTGCTTGGCTATCTGCGAAATCTTGCTTGCGTAGTCCGGGTCGGTTGCGTAACCGGCCTTTTGCAACTCGCGCACAAACTGTTCTGGGTTATCGGCCGACTTCACAACATCTTGATAGCGATTGTTGGTTTGCAGCAGCGTCACAAGGTCATGGAAGCTGTCCTTGTAAGAGTCATAGGAACGGAACTGAGCCGTCTCCTTGACCATCTCGCCATTCCTGAATTCGCTGGTGATTGCCCGCGCCGATTCGCCTTTCCAACTGTTGCCAGCCTTGATGCCAAACAGGTTGTGACTGCTGCTGCCATCCTGGGCGCGCATGACCGATTTGCCCCAACCGGTTTCCAGGGCGGCCTGTGCCACCAGGTAACGCGGGTCGACACCAATGCGTTCGGCGGCCTCTTTGGCCATTGGCAGCATGGTGTTGACGAATTCGTCGGCGGAACTGAACGCTTTCTTCGCCGGTGCCAGCGGTATTTGAGCCATGGCACGACCATAAACCTGCAGGCGCCCGCTGGATGTCGCATCCGTTTGCGAAGCCAGCCAATCGCCGTTGTACAGGGGGCCAGAACCGGTCTTGGTGCTCTGCGGCATTTGGATATTGTTCTGCGCCGTCGTGGCGGTCGCGGCAGTGGTCGATGCCGACGGCACCAGCCCTGCGAGCAAGCGGTCGGCCAGTTTCGGCGGCAGCGCCAAGCGTCGCTGATTGATCAGCGCCATATCATTGCGATGAGTGCCCTCGCCCGCACTGGCCGACGACTTCACCGAGCGCGAAGCCCACAACGGACGCTCGCCATTGAGGCGCGACAGCGGCCCGTTGGTGGCGACCGTGCCGGCGCCAATCGGGGTTTCCACGGCGGCTTTCGCGGCAGCTTGCTTGGCGGCTGACGCGGCAGCGGCCTCGCCCGGGGCCAGCGGTTTGTTCTTCGACATCTGACGCATCAGCACGTCAGCCAGACCAATACCCCCCCCCTCACGGGACATGGAAACGGCCAACTGCTGGTCGTACATTTCCTGGTATTGCTTGGCTGCCGGCGTGTTGAGCGGATTGTCCTGGCCCAGCGCGTCGGTGGCCGAGCGCATGGACTTGAGCATTTCACCGAGAAACAGCGACTCGAATTCCTGCGCAACCTTGCGCATGTTCGCGTCACTGTCCTTGTCGCCGACCTTGAGCTGGTTCAAGCGATTGAGGTCCGAATAGGAACCCGAATCGTTGCTGCCGACCCCCAATCCGCCCTTGCGCATATCCATGGTCGCCGTCCTCAGATCACAATCAGGTCGGCTTGCAACGCGCCGGCCTGTTTCAGTGCTTCGAGGATCGCCATCAAGTCACCCGGTGCCGCGCCGACCTGGTTCACCGCACGCACGATCTCGTCGAGGGTGGTGCCCGGGCCGAACTTGAACATCGGCTTGGCTTCCTGCTGGGCGTTGACCCGCGAGCGCGGCACGACCGCCGTCTGCCCATTGGACAGAGGGCCGGGCTGGCTGACGATCGGGTCTTCGGTGATGGTCACGGTCAGGCTGCCGTGGGTCACGGCGGCCGGGGAAACCTTGACGTTCTGGCCGATCACGATGGTGCCGGTCCGCGAGTTGATGATGACTTTCGCCACCGCCTGACCCGGGTCGACTTCAAGGTTCTCGATGATCGACAAATAGTCGACGCGCTGGCTCGGATCGAGTGGCGCGCTGACACGAATCGAACCGCCGTCGATGGCCTGGGCAACGCCAGGGCCGAGCATGTTGTTGATCTTGTCGACGATGCGCTTGGCCGTGGTGAAGTCCGAACGGTTGAGGTTCAGCGTCAGGCTGTTGCCCTGGTTGAAACCGCTCGGCACCGAACGCTCAACCGACGCACCGCCCGGGATACGACCGGCCGACGGAACGTTGACAGTGATCTTCGAACCGTCACGACCTTCAGCGTCGAAACCGCCGACCACCAGGTTGCCCTGAGCGATCGCATAGACGTTGCCGTCGATACCCTTGAGCGGCGTCAACAGCAAGGTGCCGCCGCGCAGGCTCTTGGAGTTACCGATGGACGATACGGTAATGTCGACCTGTTGACCTGGCTTGGCGAACGCCGGCAAATCAGCACTGATCGACACCGCCGCGACGTTCTTCAACTGCACGTTGCCCGAACCCGCCGGCACCTTGATGCCGAACTGCGAGAGCATGTTGTTGAAGGTCTGCAGAGTGAACGGGGTTTGCGTCGTCTGGTCGCCGGTACCGTTAAGTCCGACCACCAGGCCGTAGCCGATCAATTGGTTGGAACGCACGCCGGAAATACTGGCGATATCCTTCAGCCGCTCGGCTTGCGCGTTGAACGCTGCGGACAGCATCAGGGCGGCCACCATCAGGTGTTTAAGATTCAACGTAGCCACCTAGAAAGGGAACAGCGGGCTGAGGAAGAAACGGTCGAACCAGCCTGGCTGACTCGCATCGGCAAATGCACCGGTGCCCGAATAGGTGATGCGCGCATCGGCGACGCGGGTCGACGACACAGTGTTATCGGTGGCGATGTCATCGGATCGAACCATACCGGCAATCCGCACCAGCTCATCGCCGGTGTTGAGGGTCAGCCACTTCTCGCCGCGCACGGCGATGATGCCGTTGGGCAACACGTCAGCAACCGTTACCGTGATCGAACCAGTCAGGCTGTTGCTCTGCCCGGACTTGCTGTCGCCCTTGGTCGCGCGGTCGCCTTCGTAACCGACATCCAGACTGAGGTTGCCGCTACCCACCGGATCGTTGGTGCTCAGGCCGCCCCCGAAAAACGAGCTCAGACCGATGTCGGTCTTGCTGTTCTTGCCAATTTGCGAGTTGGCGTTTTTGCTGGCCTGGGTGCGTTCATTCAGGGTGATGGTGATGATGTCACCGACCCGGAACGCCTTGCGGTCGCTGTACAGGTTCTGTTCGAAACCGGCCTGGTAGATCGAGCCGTTATTGGCGGCAGCCGGCAGCGGTGTGCGCGGCAACACCGGGGCGTAGTAAGGGTCATTGGGCTTGGGCGGCGGGGCAACGCAGCCCGCGAGCACGACGGCCCCACTCAGTGCCAGAACAGATACAAAGCGATTCATGACCCTACCTCACGGTGTTGCAGGCGACCTGATGGCCGCCTCATAGACTTGATTACAGATTCTGCGTTACGAACGAGAGCATCTGGTCGGCGGTGGAGATCACCTTGGAGTTCATCTCGTAAGCGCGCTGAGTGGTGATCATGTTGACCATCTCTTCAACGGTGCTGACGTTCGAGGTTTCCAGAGTGTTCTGCAGCGTGGTGCCGAAACCGGCCAGGCCCGGGGTACCGACTTGCGGCGCGCCGCTGGCAGCGGTTTCCAGGAACAGGTTGTTGCCCACAGCCTGCAGACCGGCCGGGTTGATGAAGTCGGCGGTTTGCAGGTTGCCGATCACCTGGGATGCCGCGTTGCCGGCAACGGTGATGGACACGGTGCCGTCGCGACCGACCGTGAAGGTCTGGGCATCATTCGGAATGACAATGGCCGGTTCCAGGGCGAAGCCGCTGGCGTTCACGATCTGACCGTTGGAGTCCAGGTGGAACGTACCGTCACGGGTGTAGGAAGTCGTGCCGTCCGGCTGCAGAATCTGGAAGAAACCGCGACCGTCGATGGCCATGTCCAACGGCTGCTCGGTGGTTTGCAGGCTGCCGGCGGTGAAGTTTTTCTGGGTGCCGACAATGCGCACACCGGTACCCAATTGCAGACCCGACGGCAGTTCACTGTCCTGGGTCGACTGGGCGCCTGGCTGGCGTTTGATCTGGTAGAGCAAGTCCTGGAACTCGGCGCGGTCACGTTTGAAACCCGTGGTCGACACGTTGGCCAGGTTGTTGGAAATGGTCGTCAGGTTGGTGTCCTGGGCGGACAGACCTGTTTTGGCAACCCATAGAGCCGGAAGCATTCGATTCTCCTCGTGCGCCTGTTTTACGGCGCGACGTTCTGATAATTAGCTGATCTGCAAGACCCGAGCCATGGCCTGGTCGTCTTCTTTGGCGGTGTTCATCATCTTGATGTGCAGCTCGAACTGCTTGGCCAGGGCCAATACCGAAGTCATCTCTTCCACGGCATTGACGTTGCTCGACTCAAGGAAACCGGACACCAGTTTGACGTCGGCATCGGCTTGCGCCGGCTTGCCATCCTTGGTGTGAATCGAACCGTCCAGGCCTTTGGTCATGTTCTTGAAGTCAGGATTAACCAGCTTGATGCGGTCGACTTCCGCCATCACGCGCGGACCTTCACCCATCGCACGAATACTGATGGTGCCGTCCTCGCCCACTTCGATTTGCTGCTCGGGCGGCACGGCAATCGGCCCGCCATTGCCCATCACCGGCATACCGTTGCCGGCCCGCAGCACGCCCAGGGCGTCGACGTTCAGGCTGCCGGTGCGCACGTAACTTTCGCCGCCGTCAGGGTTCTGCACGGCGATCCAGCCATTGCCTTGCACCGCGACATCGAGGTCGCGACCGGTTTCCACCAGTGCGCCAGGGGAGAAATCGGTGGCCGGACGTTCGGACAGGGCAAACGCACGCGCCGGAAAGCTGTCACCGAACACCGGCATCGAACGAGCCTGCTCCAGGTCTTTCTGGAAGCCGTTGGTGGAGATGTTCGCCAGGTTGTTGGCATGAGCCTTCTGCGCCAGTGCATTCTGGCTGGCGCCGGTCATTGCCACATAAAGGTACTTGTCCACACTCTTTCCTCTGCATGCCGGACGTTTGCCGCCCACTGCTGTACTGCTGAGCCATAAGCAATTTGCAGACCAACTTTTTTCTGGCGGCGCAGGGCCCGGCAAACAAAGGACTTGAGGGAGCCAGGAGGGATTGGAGAATTGTGTCGAAGACGAAAAACCGGCGGTGTTATGCCGCTTCGCGGCAAAGATCAGAAGATCGCAGCCTCGTTGCACTCGACAGCTCCTACAGTGAAACGCATTCCAATGTAGGAGCTGTCGAGTGCAACGAGGCTGCGATCTTTTAATCTTCAGCTATTGTCCTTACCAACGTCATACTCACGCAACTTATTGGCAATGGTGGTGTGGGAAACCCCCAATCGCTTGCCCAACTGCCGACTGCTCGGATGCTCGGAGTACAAACGCTCAAGCACCGCTTTCTCGAAGCGTCCGACAATCTCGTCCAACCCGCCCTCGAGCGAGAAATCGCCAAGTGGCTGACGCACGCCGTAGTCCGGCAGGCGAATATGTTCAGCCTTGACGGTCCCGCCCTCGCACAAGGAAACCGCCTGGAACAACACGTTTTCCAACTGCCGAACATTGCCCGGCCAGTGGTAATGACTGAGCCGTTCCATCGCCGCTGGCGCGAGTTTTGGCAGCGGGCAACCGATCTGCCGACTGGCCTGATCGAGGAAGTGTTCCACCAGCGGCGTCAGACCATCGAGGCATTCGCGCAGTGGCGGGATGTGCAGTGAAAGCACGTTCAAGCGGTGATACAAATCCTGGCGAAATTCACCGCGCGCGCACAACTCGGACAGGTCGACCTGCGTCGCGCAAATCACCCGCACATCCAGATAAACCTCTTCATCGCTGCCCACACGACGGAAGCAACCGTCCTGCAGGAAACGCAGCAATTTCACCTGTAACCGCGGGCTCATTTCCCCGACGCCATCGAGAAACAGCGTACCGCCCGCCGTCAGCTCCAGCAGACCGAGTTTGCCTTCGGCCCGCGCCCCTTCGAAAGCGCCGGGGCCGTAGCCGAACAGCTCCGTCTCAGCCATGGATTCCGGCAGGCCGGCGCAGTTGAGCGCCATCAACGGTGACTGCCCCCGCGGACTCGCCAGGTGGCAGGCTCGCGCCAACAACTCTTTACCCGTACCGGTTTCACCTTCTATTAATAGCGGCGCATCCAGCGGCGCCATGCGTCGGGCTTCGCGCACCACCGCGGCCATCACCTTCGAGCTTTGGAAAATGCTGTCGAAACCGCGCAACTCCTGCTTGCGAACGTTATAGATGCGCTCACCGACCCGGTCGGCGCGGTGCAGCGTGAGTACCGCGCCGGCCATGGCTTCGCTGTCGTCATGCTCTGATTGCAGTGGTGCGATGTCGGCGAGAAACACGTCGCCCTTGACCTTCACCCGCAAGCCGTTGATCCGTGACTTGTTGGCGCGCACCAGTTCCGGCAAGTCGAAATCCTCCGCGTAACGCGACAGCGGAATCCCCGGCACCTCATCTACCCGCACGCCGAGCAACTGCGCCGCGGCGCGGTTGGCCGCGACGATCGAGCCGCCCATGTCGATCGACAGCACCGGAAACTCCAAGGCGCCGAGCAACGCATTGAGCTCCATGTGCCGACGTTCGCTGGGCATCAGCCCTACACGCTTGACGCCGAAGACCCCGGCAATCGATTCGAATTTCGGCCGCAACGCCTGAAACTGAATGTTGATCAGGTTCGGGCAATGCAGGTAGATCGCGTTGCCATGCTCACCGCCGACCTCGCCGCGAGCGACGTTGATCCCGTACTCCACCAGCAGGTTGAGAATGTCGCGCAGGATACCGATGCGGTTCTGGCAGTGAACTTTGATACGCATATAAAGGCCCGAAACAGGAGAGATCGAGGGCCTGAGCCAGGAATTTTCTGCGCAGGCGCCAACTTTGTCGTCAAGATTATGTGACACCTGCACGCCATTTCAAACCCGGAAATACCAATCCCTGCGCCACAACAGCCATACCGTAACGAAAACTTTACGAAAATCGATGAATTTTCCTACGCACGGCGCGACTCGCGTGCTGCAACACTGCATTTCTTGAGGTATTTCTAGGTCCATAGCAGGACATAACAAGAACGAAATCCCCTAGCAGGAGAGCAGCATGAAGCAGACGCAATACGTGGCTCGCGAGCCCGATGCGCAAGGTTTTATCGACTACCCCGCCGAAGAACATGCGGTGTGGAACACGCTGATCACTCGCCAATTGAAAGTGATCGAAGGTCGTGCGTGCCAGGAGTACCTGGACGGTATCGAAAAACTCGGTCTGCCCCACGACCGCATCCCGCAACTTGGTGAGATCAACAAGGTCCTCGGGGAAACCACCGGGTGGCAGGTTGCCCGGGTACCCGCACTGATCCCCTTCCAGACCTTTTTCGAATTGCTCGCCAACAAGCAGTTCCCGGTGGCGACGTTTATTCGTACCCGCGAAGAGCTGGATTACCTGCAAGAGCCGGACATTTTCCACGAGATTTTTGGCCACTGCCCGTTGCTGACCAACCCTTGGTTCGCCGAATTCACCCACACCTACGGCAAACTTGGCCTGCAGGCTACCAAGGAAGAACGCGTGTACCTGGCGCGCCTGTACTGGATGACCATCGAGTTCGGCCTGGTCGATACGCCACAAGGCCAGCGCATCTACGGCGGGGGCATTCTCTCCTCGCCGAAAGAAACCGTTTACTGCCTGTCGGACGAACCTGAGCATCAGACCTTCGACCCGCTGGAATGCATGCGCACGCCTTATCGCATCGACATCCTGCAACCGCTGTACTTTGTCCTGCCGAACCTCAAGCGCCTGTTCGATCTCGCCCACGAAGACATCATGGGCATGGTCAAGCAAGGCATGCAGCTGGGTCTGCATGCACCGAAATTTCCGCCAAAACCAAAAGCTGCGTGATCCGTAGCTTTTAGAATCAAGTGAGCCTGTCAGGAGCCGACGCTTTGGTTTAGCGTGGTGACACTGACGGCCGATTTCCAATCATTCGATTTCAGGAACCCATCATGTCCACATTGAACCAAGCCCACTGCGAAGCCTGCCAAGCCGGCGCTCCTCAGGTCAGCGATGAAGAACTGCCGGTACTGATCAAGCAGATCCCGGACTGGAACATTGAAGTGCGCGACAGCGTGATGCAGCTGGAAAAAGTTTTCCTGTTCAAGAACTTCAAGCACGCACTGGCGTTCACCAACGCCGTCGGTGAAATCTCCGAAGCTGAAGGTCACCACCCGGGCCTGCTGACCGAGTGGGGCAAAGTCACCGTGACCTGGTGGAGCCACTCGATCAAAGGCCTGCATCGCAACGACTTCATCATGGCCGCGCGCACTGACGAAGTGGCAAAGGACGCCGAGGGCCGCAAATAATGCATTTCGACGCCATCGGTCGAGTACCCGGCGACCCGATTCTCGGCCTGATGGAGGCCTATGCGCAGGACCCCAACCCGCGCAAATTCGACCTCGGCGTGGGCGTCTATAAAGACGCCCAGGGCCTGACACCGATTCCCCAGTCCGTGAAGCTCGCCGAGCAACGCCTGGTGGATCGTCAGACCACCAAAACCTACATCGGCGGTCACGGCGAGGCGGCGTTTGGCAAGGCCATCAACGAGCTTGTGCTCGGTGCCGACTCTGCGTTGATCGCCGAACAACGGGCCGGCGCAACGCAAACGCCGGGCGGCACCGGCGCGCTGCGCTTGAGTGCCGACTTCATCGCTCAGTGCCTTCCGGGCCGTGGCGTGTGGCTGAGCAACCCGACCTGGCCGATCCACGAAACCATCTTCGCGGCAGCCGGAGTCAAGGTCAGTCATTACCCGTACGTCGGCAGCGATAACCGCCTCGACGTCGAAGCGATGCTCGCGGTACTCAATGAAGCGCCGAAGGGCGATGTGGTGCTGCTGCACGCCTGCTGCCATAACCCGACCGGTTTCGATCTGTCCCATGATGATTGGCGCCGGGTGCTGGACGTGGTGCGCAGTCGCGATTTGGTGCCACTGATCGACTTCGCCTACCAGGGCTTCGGTGATGGCCTGGAACAGGATGCCTGGTCGACCCGGTTGTTCGCTGCCGCGTTGCCGGAAGTGCTGATCACCAGTTCCTGCTCGAAGAACTTCGGCCTGTACCGCGACCGCACCGGCGCGCTGATTGTCTGCGCGAAAACCGCTGACAAGCTGGTGGACATCCGCAGCCAACTGGCCAACATCGCCCGCAACCTGTGGTCGACACCGCCGGATCACGGTGCTGCTGTGGTAGCGACCATCCTCGGTGATCCAGAGCTGAAAAGCCTCTGGGCCGACGAAGTGGAAGCCATGCGTTTGCGTATCGCCCAACTGCGCAGCGGTTTGGTTGAAGCGCTTGAACCTCATGGTTTGCGCGATCGCTTTGCGCACATCGGCGTGCAGCGCGGGATGTTTTCCTACACCGGTTTGACGCCGGAACAGGTCAAACAGCTGCGTGATCATCACAGCGTTTACATGGTCAACTCGGGCCGGGCCAACGTGGCCGGGATTGATGCGACGCGCCTGGATCTGCTGGCCGAAGCTATCGCTGAGGTGTGTCGCCCTTAAAAGATCGCAGCCTTCGGCAGCTCCTACAGGATGTACGCCAATCCAATGTAGGAGCTGCCGGAGGCTGCGATCTTTTTGTGTCACTGCTGTAGACCTGTCTAGACAATCCCATCCGTCGCAACAATTGGATATAAAAGTCTATTTGTCATTTCTTCTGCTGTATCCTCCCCAAGCTTTTTAAAAGCGCGGATCTACCAGATCTATTAACAGACTTTGCGAGGAGCGCGATATGCACGAGATCCCTAATCTCCCCTTCCCAAGCCTGCACGAAACTGAGCAGACGCCCACGCAACAAGCCGGTGCCCAACAGCCCGAGCCGAAAGAAGCCACTGAACGCCGCAAGGCCGACAGCGAAGACTGATTCACCTGCAATGCCAGACCGTGTGGAAAGCGCTAACATGCGCTTTCCACACCGCCTGAACCCTTGAGCCCCACCATGACCGACGACTTCAGCGAAACCCAAGCCAGCGTTCTGATCGGCACCACCGAGAAGATGATCGAGATCTGGAATCGCCTGTCCCCCGAGAAACGCGCCGCACTGCTCGCCCGTTTCGGCAGCGAAGAAAACGCCCTGGCCGCCCTGGTCACCACGCACCTGGTCGCTCCCGCCAAACCCTGATTCATCCCCGCCCGGCAAATAGTTTTACTTTTTCCACGACCCGCAGCCGTTCGCGCCGCTATCATAAGCAGCCTATCTATCCTGCTTCCCCGTGGATCTTTACCCATGTCTGAAAACCAGCGCCCCCTGGTGGTCACGCTGCAAGTCGTTTCCATCGTCCTGTTCACCTTCATCGGCTACCTGAATATCGGCATTCCCCTGGCCGTGTTGCCGGGCTACGTCCACAGCGATCTGGGCTTCGGCGCCGTCATCGCCGGCCTGGTGATCAGCGTGCAATACCTGGCCACCCTGCTCAGCCGTCCTTATGCCGGGAAAATCATCGACAACAAGGGCAGCAAACTCGCCGTGATGTACGGCCTCGCCGGCTGCGGTTTGAGCGGCGTGTTCATGCTGATTTCGGCCTGGACCCAAAGCCTGCCGACCTTGAGCCTGATCAGCCTGTTGATCGGCCGTCTGGTGCTCGGCAGCGCGGAAAGCCTGGTGGGCTCTGGCTCGATCGGCTGGGGCATCGGCCGGGTAGGCGCGGCGAATACCGCCAAGGTCATCTCCTGGAACGGCATCGCCAGTTATGGCGCACTGGCGGTCGGCGCACCGCTGGGCGTGCTGCTGGTCAATCAATTGGGTTTGTGGAGCATGGGCGTGAGCATCGTGTTGCTGGCCGTCCTCGGTCTGGTGCTGGCCTGGCCGAAGACCGCTGCGCCGATTGTGATCGGTGAACGTTTGCCGTTCATGCATGTGCTGGGGCGCGTGCTGCCACATGGTTGCGGTCTGGCGCTGGGTTCCATCGGTTTCGGCACTATCGCGACTTTCATCACCCTCTATTACGCCACGCAACACTGGGACAACGCGGTGCTGTGCCTGAGCCTGTTCGGTGCCAGTTTCATCGGTGCGCGGCTGCTGTTCGGCAACCTGATCAACCGCCTCGGCGGCTTTCGCGTGGCGATTGCCTGCCTGTCGGTGGAAACACTGGGGCTGTTGCTGCTTTGGCTGGCGCCGGACGCTCATTGGGCATTGGCCGGTGCGGCGCTAAGCGGGTTCGGTTTCTCGCTGGTGTTCCCCGCGCTGGGGGTGGAAGCGGTCAACCTGGTGCCGGCCTCAAGTCGTGGCGCGGCAGTCGGGGCTTATTCGCTGTTCATCGATTTGTCGCTGGGGATTACCGGGCCGCTGGCCGGTGCGATTGCGGCAGGTTTTGGCTTTGCCTCGATCTTCCTGTTCGCTGCGCTCGCCGCGTTGAGCGGTCTGGCACTGAGTGTTTACTTGTACCGGCAGGCGCCGAAGCATCTCAATGAAAAGTACCGGGAAGAGCGCCAAGCCCGCTAGAAATCGACCTTGCCACGCCCGGCCTTGATGCTGCCGCGCTTGGTCTTGGATTCGAGCCGACGCTTCTTCGAACCGAGGGTCGGTTTGGTCGGGCGACGTTTCTTTTCGACCTTGGTGGCACTGAGGATCAACTCGGTCAGCCGTTCCAGCGCATCTGCGCGATTGGCTTCTTGCGTGCGGTATTGCTGGGCCTTGATGATCAACACCCCTTCGCTGGTGATGCGACTGTCACGCAGCGCCAGCAGCCGCTCCTTGTAGAACTCAGGCAAGGACGAGGCCGGAATGTCGAATCGCAGGTGCACCGCGCTGGAGACCTTGTTGACGTTCTGCCCACCGGCGCCCTGGGCGCGGATGGCGGTCAACTCGATCTCGGCATCCGGTAGGTGCACGTTGTTGGAAATCACCAGCATGGAAAAGCGTCCGTATTCAGAACGCGCAGGATACCGCGAATAGACTGAAGGAATGCTGCCCCTGTGGGAGCGTGGCTTGCCCGCGAAGAACGATGACGCGGTATGCCTGATGAACCGCGGCGCCTGAATCGCGGGCAAGCCACGCTCCCACAGGGATTTGTGTAAATCCCGAAAACAACAAACCCGGCACATGGCCGGGTTTGATGTTTCTGCGTTTACGTTATTTCACTACGGAACCCGCAGCGTCCAACGCATGCCGGTCGCGACGCTTGTTCTTGATGCCGTAGCAAATCCACATGAACGCGACCCACACCGGAATCGCATACACCGAGATCTGGATGCCCGGAATCAGCAGCATGACGCCCAGAATGAACACCACGAACGCCAGGCAGATGTAGTTCCCGTACGGGTACCACAGGGCCTTGAACAGCGGCGTCTGTTTGGTCTTGTTCATGTGCTGGCGGAACTTGAAGTGCGAGAAGCTGATCATCGCCCAGTTAATCACCAGGGTGGCAACCACCAGCGACATCAACAGTTCCAGCGCGTTTTGCGGGATCAGGTAGTTCAGCAATACGGCAATCAATGTCACCGCCGCCGAAGCAAGGATCGAACGCACTGGCACGCCGCGCTTGTCGATCTTCGACAAGGCTTTCGGCGCATCGCCCTGCTCGGCCATGCCCAGCAGCATGCGGCTGTTGCAGTAGGTGCCGCTGTTGTACACCGACAGCGCCGCGGTCAGGACCACGAAGTTGAGGATGTGCGCAGCGGTGTCACTGCCAAGCATCGAGAACACTTGAACGAACGGGCTGCCGCTGTAGGAATCACCCGACGCGTTCAGGGTCGCCAACAGGCTGTCCCATGGCGTCAGCGAAAGCAGGATAACCAGTGCACCGATGTAGAAAATCAGGATCCGGTAGATCACCTGGTTGATGGCTTTCGGGATCACGGTTTTCGGCTTGTCGGCTTCAGCTGCAGTGAAACCAAGCATTTCCAGGCCGCCGAAGGAGAACATGATGATCGCCATGGCCATCACCAAACCGCTGACGCCATTCGGGAAGAAGCCGCCGTGGGCCCACAGGTTGGTCACCGACGCTTGCGGGCCGCCGTCGCCGCTGACCAGCAAATAGCTGCCCAGGGCAATCATGCCGACGATGGCCACGACCTTGATGATCGCGAACCAGAACTCGGCCTCACCAAAGACTTTGACGTTGGCCAGGTTGATCAGGTTGATCAGCACGAAGAAGCCGGCTGCCGAGACCCAGGTCGGAATGTGTGGCGCCCAGTAGTGGATGTATTTGCCGACCGCGGTCAGCTCCGACATGCCCACCAGAATGTACAGAATCCAGCAGTTCCAGCCCGACAGGAAGCCGGCGAAACCGCCCCAGTATTTATGGGCGAAGTGGCTGAAGGAACCGGCCACAGGCTCTTCGACGATCATTTCGCCGAGCTGACGCATGATCATGAAAGCAATGAAGCCGCAGATGGCGTAGCCGAGGATCATCGACGGGCCGGCGGATTTCAGTACGCCGGCCGAGCCGAGGAACAGCCCGGTACCGATCGCGCCACCGAGGGCGATCAGTTGAATGTGGCGATTCTTCAGGCCGCGTTTCAGCTCGCCTGAATGCGAGTTTTGTCCACTCATGAAAAGGGTCTCACGCAAGGTTTGATGATGTTCGTTAGACGTTGCTGCTCGGTTGCGATTTCAAGCAGCGCCGATCAAACCCCAGCGAAGGCAAAAGGAGTTCAGCGTTTTTACAACGGTCATGCGTCACCTGTTTGTTTTTATCTGTGACGAAATCGAACCCGACACGCTTGTGGCGCGGCGGAGTGAACAAGGCGGATAGCCTTGAGGTTTGCGCAGATGCGCAGGAGGTCACAGTTAAAACGCGGCGCATTGTACACCTGTAACCCCCTGCTGCCAGACACTGCTGGATCAGCGTGTCATTTGCCGGGATTGCCTGTGTCCGCCTCGAGGGTTTCGAGCGGCTGCAAAAATTGAGTCAGACCTTTGCGGGTCATCGACGGGAGCGACGGAAAAATCGCTCCACGGGGGAGATGGAGATGAGTCACGGCGTACATTGCGCCTCCTTCTTGTTATGCACCTGCACGACAGGCATGGGGCGCATCTCACCCTTCAACCGCGCCTGAAACAAGCGGGCCAGAGCCCTGCGGAAGGGTTAATTGGCTATTAGGCGGAAAGTTTTCCTTACATCCCTTCCGCAAGCGTCAAACCAAGGGCTTTGAGGCTTGATTTCGTCAGTATTTCTTTACATGCCGTAACGTAAATTTGCCGAATCAGATCTGGCTGTAGGTTGACTGCAAATTGACGGTAGGACGTTTCCTTAGGGAAAGGTCGAGTTAGTTTTTTGTTTTTTATTAACAAATTGCTTAATTAAAAACAGAATAAAAAGTCCAAACAAATCTTATTTGATTATTTTTTTGCATTTTAAAAACCTGTGGACTAGGTTTTCAGCGACTTGCCGAGACGCATCAATCAGCAAGTTGGCGGGTTATTCAATGACTGAAAACGCGCCGCAGCACTTACCGAAAAAGTCATCTAGGAGATTCACAATGCAAGCACTTGAAAAAGACTTGGAAACTGAACTGCAACTGGACGATTGGTTTGAAGCACCAACCCATGACGCCGCCGTTGAAATGATGCAAGCCGATGCGGTTGTTCCGTTCGGCACGGCGATGTGGCCTCTGTAAGACATTCCGGCAGGTACGATCCGGCCGGTTGTGCCTGCCACTTTTTCTCGGTTTGTCAGGGAGGACTACATGGATAAGCAACGCGCCATTTCGCATTTCCTTTACTACCTCGAACATCACCCTGCCTTTGCCGGCATCAACCCGGCGAAGGTCTTGCTCGGCCACACGGCTGATTACCAGGCACTGACGGGCGCCATCGCCGAACAGGCCGGTGCCAGCCCACGGTTCAGTTTCAACGCGATGCGACTGGATCTGGAGCCCACGGAATTGCTGGCCCAGGCGATTGCCGACAGTGATCTGTACATTTTCTTCTACGACTCTTCCACCCTGCCCAACCCACGCCCCGACGGCCCGGATTTTGTCCGCGCGCTGCAAGGCGTCATGGCCGAGAACTGGAAGAAGTCGCTGCTGTTCAAGGATTACGGCGATTACTTCTACGACACGTTCAGTGTCACCCCGCAGCGCATTGCCGGGTTGAACAGCCACTTGATCCAGCGCATGTCCCATGCCACCACGTTAAGTTTCAAAGATGATCACGGCTCGTGGTTCGAAACACCGTTGAGCAGTATCAAGAAGTGGACCGACATCAACGGTGTCGGCAACTTCGATCTGGCGCCTGGTGAAATTGCCACATACAGCGAGGCCATTAACGGCAGGGTCAAGTTCATGGGGACTTTTCTCAGCACCATTCCATTTGCCCGCAAATACGGGGTGCTGGAGTCGCCGCTAGAGTTGTGGATCGAGAACTCGACCATCAACAAAATCGCCACCGAGGTGCCGGGGCTGGAACATGACTTCAACAAGTACCTGGAGGCCAACCCATCCAACCGGCGCATCGAGGAGTTGGGGATCGGCACCAACGAAGGCGTTAAAGCGTTGTATGCGCGCAATGCCGGGTTTGAGGAGCGCCATTGCGGGCTGCATCTGGGATTGGGTGGTGGCGCGAAGGGTAGCCATCATCTGGACCTGATCTTCTCCAGCGGCGTGTTGGCGTTGGACGATGAGCCGTTGTTTGATGGGCGGTTTGTCTTTTAATCGCGAAACGGCGGTGTTGCTACTGCCGCCTTCGCGAGCAGGCTCGCTCCCACAGTGGACCGAGATCTCAGGGAGGAATGCGATCTAATGTGGGAGCGAGCCTGCTCGCGAAGAGGCCCGAACAGTCACCACCTTACTTAAAGTCAGACGAAAAAAAACGCCAACCCGAAGGTTGGCGTTTTTTATGCGGCGCTTACCAATTACTCAGGCTTGCGACGACCGAAGCCTGGACGCTGGCCCGAACCGGCTGGCGCACCACGGCGTTTACCCGATGGAGCGTCCTTGTCGACCAGAACGATGCCTGGACGCTTCTTCGCCGGTGCCTTGGCCGGGCGCTTGGTGTCGGAAGGACGGTCTGCCACCGGCGTACCGCGACCCGACTCACCACGAGACTCGCCACGACCGGCTGGAGCACCGCGATCACTGCGACCACCGCTTGGTGCACCACGGCCTTCGCCGCGCTCGGTGCGACCATTGGCCGGACGCGGCGTGCGTGGACCGCGCTCGCCATCAGCGCGTGGCGCTGCTGGTTTGCGGGCTGGACGCTCGCCTTCGATTTGCGGTTCACGGGAGTCACGCGGCGTAGCAGCGGTCTGGTTACCGATGGCTGGACGCAACGAACGCACGCGCTCGGTCTTGCCCATCGGACGCGACGATTTACGCTGCATGCGGTCGAGCTTGTCTTTGCTCTTGGCGTTCATCTGCGGCATGGCCACCGGGGTCAGGCCGACTTCAGCACTCAGAATGTCGACTTCGTACTGGCTCATTTCGCGCCAGCGGCCCATCGGCAGGTCGGAGTTGAGGAACACCGGACCGAAACGCACGCGCTTCAGACGGCTGACCACCAGGCCCTGGGATTCCCACAGACGACGAACTTCGCGGTTGCGACCTTCCATCACCACGCAGTGATACCAGTGGTTGAAACCTTCGCCGCCTGGCGCCTGCTTGATGTCGGTGAACTTGGCCGGGCCGTCTTCGAGGACGACGCCTGCTTTCAGGCGCTCGATCATCTCGTCATCGACTTCGCCACGCACACGTACCGCGTATTCACGGTCCATTTCGTAGGAAGGGTGCATCAGGCGGTTGGCCAGCTCACCGTCGGTGGTGAACATCAGCAGACCGGTGGTGTTGATGTCCAGACGACCGATGTTGATCCAGCGACCTTCTTTCGGGCGCGGCATCTTGTCGAACACGGTCGGCCGGCCTTCCGGATCAAGGCGGGTGCAGATTTCGCCGTCAGGCTTGTTGTACATGATCACGCGGCGTACCGACTCGGCGGCTTCTTCGCGCTTGATCACCTTGCCATCAATGGTGATGGCGTCGTGCATGTCGACGCGCTGCCCAAGGGTGGCGTCTTTGCCATTGACCTTGATGCGGCCGTGGCTGATCCAGGCTTCTACGTCACGGCGCGAGCCGACGCCGATACGGGCGAGGACTTTCTGCAGTTTCTCGCCTGCTGGGCCGATTTCCTGGTCGTCTTTCTGGTCTTTGATACTCATCTGGGCACCTCCCGGTGTGGTCTGTAAAACTGGGTACTTGGCGAAGGGATCGCCGAAGGGTCGCGAATCATACGCTCATGGGAGCGTTCGCGCATCAGAGACTAGCTGATCAATGGCGACTTACTTATTTTTCCGCCGACCGGTGGCGCCGAGTTTGATTAGCCGCAGCGACGCTTCGGCCAGCACTGTGCGCTTGTCGATCTTGTCGAGTTTCTTCCACGCCTTGATCTCACGCTTGCTGCGGCCACAGCCGATGCAGATGTCGTCGGTGAATTTGCAGACGCCGATGCAGGGGTCTTTGGTTGAGCTCATTACCAACTCCAGGAAACACCACAAACCTTTGTGGGAGCGAGCTTGCTCGCGAAGAGGGAGTGTCAGTCGACATCATTTTTGCCTGACCCACCGCTATCGTCGGAACGCCGCCCGGAGCAAGCTCGCTCCCACAGGGGATATTCAGTGTCCACAAGATTCGGGTCAGTCGTCGAATTCGCGGCGTTCGGCCTCGATCGCTTCGGCGAGGGCCCGGGCTTCGGCTTCTTCGTCGGTCAACTCGGGCTTGTGTTGTTCAAGGGCGGCGACAGCGGCCAGGAGTTTCTCGCGAGCTTCGGCAACACCAAGCACATCATCTTCCTGCTCTTCTTCGACTGTGGCTTCGGGCTCGACCTGAAGTTCAACTTCGATTTCAGGCTCGGGCTCGGGCTGATCCAGGATCACTTCGGTCCCGGTCACCTCGCCATCGCGCAACAGATCGTCGAAGTCGGTCTTGAGCCCCTCCTCCATGGTGTCCAGCTCCAGCAACAACGTGTGGAAACTGGTTTCTTCCTTCGGCTCTTCCGGCTCGGCGCTGGCGTCGGCCAACTCCTGCAGTCCGGCAGGCACCGGCGCGTCGTCGAAGTCGAGCACTGGATCAGGCTCAAGCTCGCGCAATTCGGCCAGCGGTGGCAAATCGTCGAGGTTTTTCAGGTTGAAGTGATCGAGAAAGGCCTTGGTGGTCGCGAACATCGCCGGCTTACCCGGCACGTCGCGGTAGCCGACGATGCGGATCCACTCGCGCTCCAGCAAGGTTTTGACGATGTGACTGTTGACCGCCACGCCCCGCACGTCTTCGATCTCGCCCCGGGTGATCGGCTGGCGATAGGCGATCAGCGCAATGGTTTCGAGCATGGCACGGGAATAGCGCTGCGGCCGCTCTTCCCACAAACGGCCGACCCACGGCGAGAACTTTTCGCGGATCTGCAAGCGATACCCGGAGGCCACTTCCTTCAGCTCGAAGGCCCGGCCATCGCAGGACTTGGCGAGAATCGTCAGGGCTTTCTTGAAGACCGGCGGCTCCGGCCGCTCACCCTCTTCGAAGAGTTCGAACAGGCGTTCAAGCGATTGCGGTTTTCCCGAGGCCAACAGAAAGGCTTCAAGCAGTGGCGCCAGCTCGCGGGGTTCAGTCAGGTTCATGATTCAACTCGTTATTCGGCTCGGGCCCGCACGTGGATCGCTGCGAACGGCTCATTCTGCACCAGCTCGACCAAGGATTCCTTGACTAGTTCGAGGATCGCCATAAAGGTTACCACCACCCCCAGACGTCCTTCTTCAGCGGTGAACAGCTCGGCAAAGGGCACGAAACCGCCGCCCTTGAGGCGCTCCAGCACATCGCTCATGCGTTCGCGGGTGGACAGAGCCTCGCGGCTGACCTGGTGACTTTCGAACATGTCGCCACGGCGCAACACTTCTGCCATGGACAACAACAGCTCTGAAAGACGCACGTCTGGCAACAGCTTGCGTGCCCGGGCTTCCGGGGCGTCGAGCTTGGGGACTACCACGTCACGACCCACACGGCTCAGGCCATCGATGCCTTCGGCTGCGGCCTTGAAGCGTTCGTACTCTTGCAAGCGGCGGATCAGTTCGGCGCGAGGGTCGTCTTCTTCGGCCTCGATCGTTTCGGCACGCGGCAGCAGCATCCGCGATTTGATCTCGGCCAGCATCGCGGCCATGACCAGGTACTCGGCGGCCAGTTCCAGACGCACCGACTGCATCAACTCGACATAGCCCATGTACTGACGGGTGATTTCCGCCACCGGGATGTCGAGGATGTTGATGTTCTGCTTGCGGATCAGGTACAGCAGTAAGTCGAGGGGACCTTCGAAGGCTTCAAGAAAGACTTCAAGCGCATCCGGTGGAATGTACAGGTCCAGCGGCATTTCCATGACCGCCTGGCCATAGACCATCGCGAAGGGCAGCTCTTGCTGGGCTCCGGCCTGACTATCGACAACGGGTTCTACTGCAGACATCTACGCCTCGGCCATGAACGGCGTCGGGTCGCCGCAACCAACGCGGATCACTTCCGGCTCGCCGTCGGCAAGGTTGATCACGGTGGACGCCTTGATCCCGCCGAAACCGCCGTCGATGATCAGGTCGACCTGATGCTCGAGCAACTGACGCATTTCGTAAGGATCGGTCATCGGGTCGGTGTCGCCGGGCATGATCAGCGTCACGCTCATCAGCGGTTCGCCGAGTTCTTCCAGCAGTGCCAGGGCAATCGGATGGCTCGGTACGCGCAGGCCGATGGTGCGTTTTTTCGGATGCAACAACAGGCGCGGGACTTCGCGGGTGGCGTTGAGAATGAAGGTGTAAGGTCCCGGCAAGTGAGCTTTAAGCAGGCGGAAGGTGCCGGTATCGATCTTGGCAAACAGCCCCAGTTGCGACAGGTCGCTGCAAATCAGCGCGAAGTTGTGCTTTTCGTCCAGCTGTCTCAACCGGCGCACGCGCTCCACGGCATTCTTGTCGCCGATCTGGCAACCAATGGCGTAGGACGAGTCTGTGGGATAAATCACCACCCCGCCGCTGCGGATGATCTCGACAGCCTGTTTGATTAGGCGCGCTTGCGGGTTTTCCGGATGAATCTGGAAAAATTGACTCACATTCTCTACCTGTTCAGACGGCGGCAATAATTGGGTCATGTTTGAATCGACACCACAGTGGTGGCAGATCCTCCGGGAGCGGGCGGTACTCACCGATCTCGGACCAGCCTCCAGGGCCATGAAAATCACTGCCGGCGCTGACCAGCAGACCGAACTCACGGGCGAGAATCGCCAGGCTGCCCACTTGCTCGGCGGGCTGATGGCCATTGACCACTTCGATCGCGTGGCCCCCTGCTTGAATATAGTCGGCAATCAGCCGGCGACGTTTGCTGCGAGTGAAATCGTAGTGCCACGGATGCGCCAGGCTGACCCAGGCCTTGGCGGCGCGCAGGGTTTCGACCGTGTCTTCCAGGGTCGGCCAGTGTTGCTTGACGTCCCCCAGCTTGCCGGCGCCCAGCCATTTGCGGAACGCTTCGGCGCGATCCTTGACGAAACCTTCACGCACCATCCAGTCGGCGAAATGCGGGCGGGCCGGTGCATTGCCGCTGTCGCCCAGTTCCTGCTGAATGGCCCGGGCCCCTTCCAGCGCTCCCGGCATGCCTTTAAGCGCCAACTTGCGGCTAATTTCTTCGGACCGTAACCAGCGGCCATCGTGCAATTTTGCGATGGCCTCGACCAACGGTGCAGCGTTGACGTCGAAACCATAGCCCAGCACGTGAATGGTCGCCCCGCCCCAGGTGCAGGACAATTCGACACCATTGACCAATTGCATCCCCAGCGCGGTCGCCGCACTGCGAGCCTCGTCGAGGCCTTCAAGGGTGTCATGATCGGTCAAGGCCAGGACTCGCACGCCTTTCTCGAACGCACGCGCAACCAGTACCGCAGGCGCGAGAGCGCCGTCGGAGGCCGTGCTATGGCAGTGCAAATCAACATTCACAGGACTTTTGTACCTCAAATCAGCTGGCGCTATCGCGCGCCCATATGTTTGTTATTATGCCGCCACATCCTGCTTCTGGCTGCCACTGTGAAACAATTCATCGATTTCATCCCGCTTCTGCTGTTCTTCATCGTCTTCAAACTCGATCCCCGGGTCGTCGACATTGCCGGCCACGAGGTAACTGTAGGCGGTATTTACAGCGCCACCGCCATGCTGATCATCAGCTCCCTGGTGGTTTACGGCACGCTGTTCATCAAGCAGCGCAAGCTGGAGAAGAGCCAATGGCTGACCCTCATCGCCTGCCTGGTCTTCGGCAGCCTGACCCTGGCGTTCCACAGCGAAACCTTCCTGAAATGGAAAGCCCCGGTGGTGAACTGGCTGTTCGCCCTGGCGTTCATTGGCAGCCACTTCATCGGTGAGCAACTGCTGATCAAACGCATCATGGGCCACGCGCTGACCCTGCCGGAGCCGGTCTGGACCCGCCTGAACATCGCCTGGATCGGGTTTTTCCTGTTTTGCGGTGCCGCCAACCTGTTCGTCGCGTTCACCTTTCAGGACTACTGGGTTGACTTCAAAGTCTTCGGCAGCCTGGGCATGACGCTGCTGTTCCTGGTCGGCCAGGGCATTTACCTGTCCCGCCACCTGCACGACGCCGATACCACAACGCCAAAAACCGAGGACTGACATGCTTTACGCAATCATTGCCACAGACGTCGCCAACTCCCTGGAAGCCCGCCTGGCCGCACGGCCTGCACACCTTGAGCGCCTGCAAGTGCTCAAAGGTGAAGGTCGCATCGTTTTGGCCGGTCCACACCCGGCAGTCGACAGCAATGATCCGGGCGCTGCGGGTTTCACCGGCAGCCTGATCGTCGCCGAATTCGACTCCCTGAGCGCCGCCCAGGCTTGGGCCGACGCCGATCCGTATATCGCCGCAGGCGTCTACGCCAACGTTTCGGTCAAGCCGTTCAAGCAAGTCCTGCCGTAATATCCCTCCAGCGCGATGAACCTTATCGGCTCATCGCGCGCTCAACGCTCATTATTCTCGTTTACCGGCCGACAACCTGCCCAATACTCGTATTGGAATCAGGAGTGGCGATGCGCAAAGGTCCGTTGTGTCTGATGTTGGTGACGTTATCGATCGTGGCCCCCGCCCACGGTGAAGAAAGCGCCGAGGGCGGTAATTCCACGCCATTGTCCCTGAGCGCCGGCAGCCAGATCACCGAGTTGCAGCAGCGCTTGAAGGTAAGCGAACAGCAACGAGAAGTACTGAGCAAACAACTGCAAAATACCGATGCCGAACGCGAAAGCGCCCAGCTGAGCCGGTTGCGCCAAGAGAATCAGCGCCTCAAGCTGCAACTCAAGGAAGCCCAGGCCAGCAGCCCGATGCCGCGTCTATTGACCGATCAGCAACAGTGGTTCGTCATCGGCGCCGCAGTAGCGCTATTGGCGCTGCTCTGCGGTATCTTCGCCAGTGGTGCCACCAGAAAACGTAGGCAATGGCTAAATTGAGTGAGTCATGAGCGAGCTGTTATTAATTGATGATGACCAGGAGCTGTGTGAGCTCCTGAGCAGTTGGCTGAGCCAGGAAGGCTTCCTGGTCCGCGCCTGCCACGATGGCCAGAGCGCCCGTCGCGCACTGGCCGAAACGTCGCCGGCAGCCGTGGTACTGGACGTGATGCTGCCGGACGGCAGCGGCCTGGAGCTGCTCAAGCAATTGCGCAGCGACCACCCGGACTTGCCGGTGCTGATGCTCTCGGCCCGCGGCGAGCCGCTGGACCGCATCCTCGGCCTGGAACTCGGCGCCGACGACTACCTGGCCAAACCGTGCGACCCACGGGAACTGACAGCCCGCCTGCGCGCCGTGTTGCGCCGCAGTCATCCGGCAGCAGTCTCCAGTCAGCTCGAACTCGGCGACTTGTGTTTCAGTCCGGTGCGCGGCGTGGTCAGCATCGATGAACAGGAATTCACCCTCACCGTCTCCGAAAGCCGTTTGCTCGAAGCCTTGCTCAAGCAACCCGGCGAGCCGCTGGACAAACAGGAACTGGCGCAAATCGCCCTCGGCCGCAAACTGACGTTGTACGACCGCAGCCTGGACATGCACGTCAGCAACCTGCGCAAAAAGATCGGCCCGCACCCCGACGGTCGCCCACGCATCGTGGCGCTGCGCAGCCGTGGTTATTACTACAGCCTGTAGGAGCTGCCGAAGGCTGCGATCTTTTGGCGTTCATTCGACAGGCGAAGATCAAAAGATCGCAGGCTTCGCCAGCTCCTACACGTTCGTTGTTTGTCAGGTCGGCGAGAAATCGTCTTTACCCAAGCTTTACGCTCCGCTGACCGCCGCTGACCTTGATCTCCGTAATCTGTACTCATCCGGAACGTACCGGGAACGAGACAAGGAGATTCACCATGCGCAAGACTCTTATCGCTCTGATGTTCGCTGCCGCCCTGCCGACCGTTGCCATGGCCATGCCTGAAGGTGCCGGCCCGATGGACGGCTCACGCCATGGCGGTCAGATGCACGGCATGCACGGCAAAGGCCCGTACAGCCAGCTGGACCTGAGCCGCGAACAGCGCGAGCAGATCCGCAAAATCATGGGCGAGCAGATGCACGAGCGTAAGCAAGTGGTCGACAAGTACCTGGAAAAACTCTCGCCAGCCGACCAGAAGGCCATGAAAGATGAAATGGCGGCCCACCACAAGAAAGCTGAAGCTGACGTGCGTGCCTTGCTGAAACCGGATCAACAGAAGCAATTTGACGAGATCCAGAAAAAACAGGCTGAGCGTCGCGCCGAATGGGCCGAGTTCAAGGCCTGGAAAGCGCAACAACCGCAAAAGGCGCAATAATGCGCTAACCCCCGGACCCGACGGCTAACACCGTCGGGTCTGATTCCATTCAATCTAATGTGGGAGCGGGCTTGCTCGCGAAAGCGGTGTATCAGGTAACGAATCGTTGACTGACTCACCGCTTTCGCGAGCAAGCCCGCTCCCACATGGGATTTGTGTTTGTTTGAGGATTTTCTGTGCGCTCATTGTTCTGGCGTATTCTGGCCAGCTTCTGGTTGGCCATCGCTCTGGTTGCAGGGCTCTCCATTCTGCTGGGGCACATGCTCAATCAGGACGCGTGGATTCTCAGCCGCCATCCGGGCCTCAATACTTTGGCCGAGCAGTGGACGCAAACCTACGAGTCGCAGGGTGAAGACGCGGCCCAGGATATTCTGGAACAGCGCAAGCGCCAGTATCACATCGACGTTCAAGTGCTCAACGAGAGCGGCGATCCGGTGGTGCGCGGCACCTTTCCACGCCGGGCGGCGGCCTTCGAAGCGCGGCAGAATAACGACGACCGTCGCCTGCCGTGGCGTCGTCTGACCGCGGAATACACCAGCGAAAAAACCGGCGACACTTACCTGCTGATCTACCGCATTCCGCACCCGGAGCTCGATGCGTGGCACCGCGAAAGCCTGCTCTGGCCATTGAGTGCGCTGGGTATCGCGCTGGTGGTGCTGACCTTGTTCAGCCTGTTCGTGACGATGTCCATTACTCGCCCACTCAATCGCTTGCGCGGCGCGGTGCATGATCTGGGGCAAACCACCTACCAACAAAACAGCCTGGTGAAACTGGCCAACCGCCGCGATGAGTTTGGCGTGCTGGCCAACGACTTCAACCGCATGGGCGCGCGTCTGCAAAGTTTGATCGGTAGTCAGCGGCAGTTGCTGCGGGATGTGTCCCATGAGCTGCGTTCACCGCTTGCCCGGCTGCGCATTGCGCTGGCACTGGCCGAGCGGGCCAACCCTGAGGAGCGGGAAAAACTCTGGCCGCGCCTCACTCGGGAGTGCGATCGACTGGAAGCACTGATCAGCGAAATTCTGGTTCTGGCGCGGGTCGATGCCGACAACGCCAGCGCTGAAGAGGTTGATCTCAATGCGCTGCTCAACACTCTGCAAAAGGATGCTCAATTGGGTTCGCCGGAGCAAAACGTGCACCTTGAGGCCGAGCCGCAGCTAAACCTTAAAGGCTGGCCGACGATGATCGAGCGCGCCGTCGACAACCTGCTGCGCAATGCTCAGCGGTTCAACCCGGAGGGGCAATCGATTGAAATGCAGGCGATGCGTCAGGGTGAGCGGATTGTGGTCAGTGTGCGCGACCATGGGCCGGGCGTAGAGGCTGCGCATTTGAGCCAGTTGGGTGAGCCGTTCTATCGGGCGCCGGGGCAGACGGCGGCCGGGCATGGTTTGGGATTGGCGATTGCACGCCGTGCAGCGGAACGTCATGGCGGGAGTCTGGTGCTGGCTAATCATCCCGATGGCGGGTTTATCGCCAGCCTGGAATTGCCTCTGGTGCCGGGGGCAGTTGTTCAGCCGTAGCGCAGTGGTGATGCGAAAAGATCGCAGTCTCGTTTCACTCGACAGCTCCTACAGGGCACGCATAACCCTTGTAGGAGCTGTCGAGTAAAACGAGGCTGCGATCTTTTGATCTTCAGACCTTACCTGGCCAGGCGCTGACAAACTCGGCCAGATCAACCTTCTCCGCCACGCGCGGTTCCTTCTGCGGCGTGCCCAGATAAAGAAACGCAATCACCTCTTCCCCTTCAGCCAGGCCCAACCCCTTGGCCACATGCGCCGAATACGCCAGTTCACCCGTGCGCCACACCGCGCCAATCCCTTGCGCATAAGCCGCCAGCAAAATCCCGTGAGCCGCACAGCCCGCCGCCAGCAGTTGTTCGGACTTCGGATACTTAACGTGATCCTGCAACCGCGCGATCACCACAACCACCAGTGGCGCGCGCAGTGGACCGTTACGCGCCTTGTCCAACGCAGCCTCGGACACCTCACTGTCCTGCAGCTTCGCCGCTTCGGCCAGCAACTCGCCCATTTGCTCGCGCGCCGTGCCTTCGACTGTCAGGAAGCGCCAAGGCTGCAAGTGACCATGGTCTGGCGCTCGCATCGCGGCGCCAAACAGCACTTCGCGTTGTTCTGCGGTCGGTGCCGGTTCGAGAAGTCGTGGAACGGAAACACGGTTGAGCAAAGCGTCGAGAGCCTGCATCGGCCACCTCCTGAAAAAAATGTTTGGCTATTCTAGCTGCAACTGCGCAGGCGGCGCCGGTTTACATGCCCTGCCCCGCAGGTAGAATGGCGCCCTTCCCTATTCCAGCCCGAGCGGACTTCATGGCGTTGCCGACCTTACGGATCATTGGTTTCATCATCGGCATCTTCCTGATCACCCTGGCCATCGCCATGGTCGTGCCCATGGCCACGCTGGTGATTTTCGACCGCACCAGCGACCTGCCGTCGTTCCTCTGGGCCAGCATGATTACCTTTGTCGCCGGCCTGGCCCTGGTCATCCCCGGTCGTCCCGAACACATACACCTGCGCCCGCGAGACATGTATTTGCTGACCGTCAGCAGCTGGGTGGTGGTGTGCATCTTCGCTGCGCTGCCATTTCTGCTGACCCAGCGCATCAGCTACACCGACTCGTTCTTCGAAAGCATGTCCGGCATTACCGCCACCGGGTCGACGGTGCTCATGGGCCTGGACGCCATGTCCCCTGGCATTCTGATGTGGCGCTCGTTGCTGCACTGGATCGGCGGCATCGGCTTTATCGGCATGGCGGTAGCGATTCTGCCACTGCTGCGCATCGGTGGCATGCGGCTGTTTCAGACCGAGTCGTCGGACCGTTCCGAAAAAGTCATGCCCCGTTCGCACATGGTGGCGCGTTTGATCGTTGCGGCCTACGTCGGCATCACCATTATCGGCAGCCTGGCGTTCTGGTGGGCCGGGATGAGCCCGTTCGATGCAATCAACCACGCGATGTCGGCGATTTCCACCGGTGGTTTCTCAACGTCCGACCAGTCTCTGGCCAAGTGGACGCAACCGGCGGTGCACTGGGTGGCGATCGTCATCATGATCCTCGGCAGCCTGCCGTTCACCCTGTATGTAGCGACCTTGCGTGGTAACCGCAAAGCACTGATCAAGGATCAGCAGGTTCAAGGCTTGCTCGGCATGCTGCTGGTGACCTGGCTGGTGCTCGGCACCTGGTATTGGTGGACCACCCAGCTGCATTGGCTGGAGGCGTTGCGGCATGTGGCGCTGAACGTGACCTCGGTGGTCACGACTACAGGCTTCGCGTTGGGGGACTACAGCCTCTGGGGCAATTTCTCGCTGATGCTGTTCTTCTACCTGGGCTTTGTTGGCGGTTGTTCAGGTTCGACCGCCGGCGGGATCAAGATTTTCCGCTTCCAGGTCGCGTACATCCTGCTCAAGGCCAACCTTAACCAGTTGATTCACCCGCGTGCAGTGATCAAGCAGAAGTACAACGGTCACCGCCTCGACGAAGAAATCGTGCGTTCGATTCTGACCTTTTCGTTCTTCTTCGCCATCACCATCTGCGTGATCGCGCTGCTGTTGTCGCTGCTCGGCGTGGACTGGATGACCGCCCTGACCGGCGCAGCCAGCACGGTGTCCGGCGTTGGCCCGGGCCTGGGCGAGACCATCGGCCCGGCGGGTAACTTCGCCACCCTGCCGGACGCTGCCAAGTGGATTCTCTCGTTCGGCATGCTACTGGGCCGACTCGAGATCATTACTGTGTTTGTTCTGTGTATTCCGGCGTTCTGGCGTCACTGACAGGAGCAGGCGCCGCCATCAACCGCATCCGGTAGTCGCCGGGTGTGGTGTCGAACCAGCGTCGGAAGGCGCGGAAGAAATTGCTCGGATCGGCGAACCCCAGCAGGTAGGCAATTTCCAGCAGGGTCATGGTCGGCTGCGCCAGGTATTGCTCAGCCAGTTCACGTCGCGTGTCGTCCAGCAATGTCTGAAAACTCGTGCCCTCTTCCTGCAAGCGTCGCTGCAAGGTGCGTTGCGACAGGTGCAACGTCTGCGCCACGGTATCGCGCTTGGGTTCGCCCTGGGGCAGCAAACGGCATAGCACCTGCCGCGCCTTGTGGGTCACGCGACTTTCGGAAAACCGCGCCAGGTACTCACCGGCAAACCGGTCATGCAACAGCGCCATCGCCTCATTGGCAGTAGGCAGCGGTGCCTCCATGTCAGCGCGCTCGAAGATCAAGGCGTCATACGGCGCGTTGAACACCAAAGGCGCATGGAAGGCTTGTTTATAGGGTTCGAGATCGACGGGCTGATCGCCCTGCACCAGCACCTTACGCGGTTGCAGGGTGCGCCCGGTCAACCAGCCGCACAGCGCCAGGGCACAGGCCAGTGACGCTTCGGCGCTCTGCCGGGTCGGTGGCAGGTGGTCGCCGTGGACCGTCAGAATCAACGCGTAGCCTTCTTCCAACAATCGGAAACTCAGGTCGGCACTTTCCGCAATGATCCGCTGATAGCGCACCAACCGTCGAAAGCCTTCGGCCAGGGTCTGGCTGGACATCAAGGCGTAGCCCGCCACATGAAAGGAGGCCGGTCGCACCACCTTGCCCATGTTCAGGCCAATCGCCGGGTTGCCGGACAGCTCAACCGCGCGCTGCCACAGTCGTGTCATGGAATCTTGCGGGAAGCGCGCGTCCGGATCATCCAGTGCCGCGTAGTCGAGCCCCAGCTGCTTGAACAGAACCCGGCAATCCAGGCCGTCCATCTCCAGTGCTTTGACAATCCCCATCGCCCAGCTTGCAGAAGTCGTTCGTTCGCTCATGTCGTCCACTTACATGATGAGCCGCATGCTACGGCCAATTTCCGAAGGATACTAAAGTGGCGCCTATTGTCACTGGCTGATGCCAATGATCACTCTAGACTCAAATAAGCTACCCGCAGAACAACTTGCAGTCAGAACAATAACCACAGAGATCGCAGTCGTGGAAAACATCAAACGTTTCAACAGCTTCGCTGAGTTCTACCCGTATTACCTCAGCGAACACAGCAACAGTACCTGCCGACGACTGCACTTTATCGGCACGACGCTGGTTATTTTCATCCTGGCCCTGACCATCGGCAAAGGCGCCTGGCTGCTGTTATGGGCCCTTCCGCTGGCGGGTTACAGCTTCGCCTGGGCCGGGCATTTCTTCTTCGAGAAGAATCGTCCTGCGACCTTTCAACATCCGTTTTACAGCCTGCTCGGTGATTTCGTCATGTACCGAGACATGATTCTGGGTCGCGTGCCGTTCTAGGCGCAGCCGCTATTTAGAGAGACAAGCAAAGAGAGATCAGCCGATGAATGCCAACGCCCGTTTCACCCACATGCAGGACGGCACGCAGGAAGACTGGGCGATTATCGCCGCAGACTTCAGTGCCTACGCGCGACAATTGGCGACACGGATTGTGGCGCACCTGAAATTACTGGCGGGTGATTTTGGCGGTTTCCCGGTGGATCGTCTGACCCATTCCCTGCAAACCGCCAGCCGTGCCTGGCGCGATGGCCGCGATGAAGAATACGTGGTCTGCGCGCTGCTTCACGACATTGGCGACACCCTGGGTTCCTACAACCACCCGGACATCGCCGCAGCGATCCTCAAGCCGTTCGTCAGCGCCGAGAACCTGTGGATGGTCGAGCAACACGGGATTTTCCAGGGATACTACTTCTTCCATCATTTGGGCATGGACCGGCATCTGCGCGAGCAATTCAGCGGCCATCCGCAGTATCAGGCGACCATTGAGTTCTGTGCCAAATATGACGCTGCGGCGTTCGATCCAGCGTATGACACGCTGCCGCTGAGCTTCTTTGAACCGATGATGGAACGGTTGTTTGCGCAGCCCAAGCACTCGATTTACAAGGCGGCGATGGAAGCACATTCGCCGGCTTAAGATCAAAAGATCGCAGGCTTCGCCAGCTCCTACATGGAAACGCGATCCCCTGTAGGAGCTGGCGAAGCCTGCGATCTTTGCTTTTTGCGGCCTACGCCGGCTCTGCGACTTTCACCAACTTCAACTCAGCCTCCCGCGCCTGGGCATCCGCCAATCGATACAACTCGATCGATCCGTCCCAATGCTCGATCAGCGCTGTGCACGACTCCACCCAATCCCCGCAATTAAGGTAATCCACCCCGCCGACCTTGCGAATCTCGGCATGGTGAATGTGCCCGCACACCACGCCGTGCAACTCGCGCTTGACGCATTCGTGAGCGATAGCTTCTTCGAAATCGCTGATGAAACTGACCGCGGTTTTGACCTTGTGCTTGAGGTAGGCAGACAACGACCAGTAACCGTAGCCATAGCGTGCGCGCCAATGGTTGAGCCAGCGATTGAGGGTCAGGGTGAATTCGTAGGCCGAGTCGCCGAGAAAGGCCAGCCAGCGGTGATACCGCGTGATCACATCGAATTGATCGCCGTGGATCACCAGCAGATGGCGGCCATCGGCGGTCACGTGCACCGCTTCATCCACCAATTGGATATTGCCCAGAATCAGCTTCGAATAGCGGCGCAGGAATTCGTCGTGGTTGCCGGTGACGTAGATCACCTCGGTACCGCGCTTGCTCATGGTCAGCAGGCGGCGGATCACATTCGTGTGCGCCTGGGGCCAGTACATGCCGCTGCGCAATTTCCAGCCGTCGATGATGTCGCCGACCAGGTAAATCTTGTCCGCGTGGTAGCCCTTGAGAAACTGCGACAGGTGTTCGGCCTGGCAATCCCGGGTGCCCAGATGCACATCGGAAATCCACAACGTCCGCACACGTTGCTTACGGCTGGGTTTGGCGAGCTCGGCGCTGGTCATGGGCAACCCTCTGCAAAAGTTTTTGCAACTTTGCGCCGGTCGGGTTAATTGCCCATGACAGTGGCGAGTCAGTCCTGTGACAGCGCCCCACGATTGCCCTCGGTGTAGACTGGCAGCCTTGCCCGGGAGACCTGCGATGAGACCGATCCTCACGCTACGCCAATACACTCATGACCTGATCGTCCACAGCCACGACCACGCGCAACTGGTGTTCGGGCTGTCGGGTGCGTTGGATTTCGAGGTCGACGGGCGTGGCAGTCAGGTGGTTCAGCAGAGTTTCGTGGTGGTGCCGTCCGGTTTCCATCATGCCTGCGGTAGCGCCAATGGCAGCCGTTGCCTGGTGCTGGATGTGCCCAGCGACCAATGGGTTTCTCAGTCCCTGGGTGATCACGCCGAAGCCAGTCGTCGTTTACTCGACAACGCCGGTCGCCTGCCGCTGGATGCCGGGCAAAGCCAATTGGTCAGTTGGTTGGCGGGCAGTCAGGTCAGCGATCCACTGATCGCGCAACAAGGCGCGGTGTTGTTGCTGGCCAGCCTCAACAACGCCAAACCCGAGATCGTCGGCGGTCGGCGCCTGCCTTATGCGGCGCTGAATGCGCACATCGATCAGTGCGCAGCCTACCCACTTCAAGTCGCCGATCTGGCGCGCATCGCCGGTCTGTCCAGCGCTCGGCTGCATGCACGGTTCGTTGCTGAATGCGGGCAGACGCCGATGGATTACATCCGCAGTCGACGTTTGCACATGGCCGTGGGCTTGTTGCGGGATTCGGCGCTGCCGATCGGCGAGATTGCCAGTCGGGTCGGTTACAGTTCGCAGAGCGCCTTCGCGGCGGCGGTGTTGCGGGAGTTCGGTGCCTCACCCGGCAAATTGCGGCGCGAGGTTGGCGACAAAAGGCAATAGTTTGCCGACAGACGTAGCCGGCTTGGCAGGATTAAATGTAGGAGCTGCCAAAGGCTGCGATCTTTTGATCTTGATTCTGGATCTTTTTCGAGGTCGCTAAAGATTAAGATCAAAAGATCGCAGCCTTCGGCAGCTCCTACAGGTCTCGTTTTTCAAGGATTGCAATGACTCCCCGTACCGCCCTTGGCGCCCTGCATATCGGCGCACTGATGTTCGGCTTGACCGGTGTGTTCGGCAAACTTGCTGCGGCTTCCCCCGCCATTATCGTTTTTGGTCGTGCCGCGTTCGCCGTGCTGGCGTTAGCCGTTTTTGCGCGGTTCGCCAGCACTACTCGCTGGCAGAAACTCGAGGCTGTGGACTGGCGCCGACTGTTGCTCAGCGGTGTACTGCTGGCCGGACACTGGGTGAGTTTTTTCATTGCAGTGAAAGTCGCAGGCGTGGCAATCGCGACCCTGGGTTTCGCCAGCTTCCCGGCGTTTACCGTGATCCTTGAAGGGTTGATCTTCCGCGAGCGAATTCGCGCCAACGAAATCCTGCTGGTGGTGCTGGTCAGTGTCGGGCTGGTGTTGGTCACCCCTGATTTCGATCTGGCCAGCGGCGCCACAATGGGTCTGCTGTGGGCGGTGGGCTCAGGTTTGCTGTTCTCTCTGCTATCGCTGACCAACCGCGCCAGCTCCGGGCGAATCCCGGCGGTGCAGGCTGCGCTGTGTCAGAACGTGGTGGTCGCGTTGTGCCTGCTGCCAGTGGCGGCACCGCAGTTGAGCGAAGTGCGCGCTATCGACTGGTTGTGGATCGGATTGCTCGGGGTGTTCTGCACTGGCGTCGCTCACAGTCTGTTTGTTGCCAGCCTGGCAGTGATCAAGGCGCGGACCGCGGCCGTGGTGTTCGCCATGGAGCCGGTTTACGGCATCACCGTGGCCTGGCTGCTGTTTGATGAAAACCCGACACTGCGCATGCTGATCGGTGGCGCGTTGATCATCGTGGCGATCGTAGTCTCCAGCCGACTCTCGGGTGGTTCAAGCAAGAAGACCGTTGCGGCAGAAGCCGCCTCTCACTGAGTGCGGTCGTTGTGCCCCAGGTCGCGGTCCGGATCAATTTGATCGCGGACCCGCTGCTTCAGCACTTTGGCCTCCGGGAAACCGCCATCAGCCTTGCGCTCCCAAATCTGCACATCGTCACAGAAAATGTGAAACACCCCACCGGTGCCGGGCACCAGCGACACTTTGCCCAGATCGTCACCGAAGGTGCTGAGCAGTTCCTGGGCCAGCCAGGCAGCACGCAACAGCCACTGGCATTGCGTGCAATACGTGATGATGATTTCCGGTTTGCGTGCAGTCATGATCGGCGAAACTCCTGAGCCAGAGGGCGCCGCTATGATAGCCCGGCGAGCAGGTTCCGGGCGGTCTGCTTAAGCGGCTCGTTACCTTCTTTGAGCAACTCGTTGAGCAGTTCGATGGCGCTGTCCACATCGCCATCATCAATGCAGGTCTGGGCTTGTTCGAGTTTGTCGGCGCTGCTCGGCTCGGCCGGTTCCAGGTTCAGCGGTTCCAGTTCCAGCGACTGGCCGGGATCACTGAACTCGTTGAGAAAGGCGTCATCCAGAGACTGCGAATCAGGCTCGGCGACCCATTCAAGTTCGGGCTCGTCCAGCGTCGACACGTCAGGCATTTCAAACACCTCGGGCAAGACGTGCAGGTTCGAGATAAACGGCGGCTCGACCGGCGCGGATTCGCTCGATGGCTTCGCGGCGGACGGCGAGTGTTCAAAAGGGCTGATCAGGTCCCAACTCGAATCCATCGACAGGTCATCCAGGTTCAACTGGAACTCATCGTTGGGTGTTGCTTCGGCAATCGCAGCCTTGGGGGGAATGATTGACGCTGCGACGGTCAACGCTACCGCACTGCTCAATTTCGGGTGTCGGGCGCGAATATTCTGAAGTTTTTGCAGGTCGTATCCCGCGTCACGCAGGTTGTTTTCCTGTGCTTCGTAGCCGGGGATGTCACCCTGTTTACCCAAGACTTCCAACAGCTGAACGGCCAGATCCGTGCGCTGCGGTGCCTTGATCAGCGCCTCTCGCAACAAACCGGCCGCTTCGGAAAAACGGCCATAGGCCAGATAGAGACCCACCCCCTCAAGCACATCGCCTGCGGGCGACTCTTCACCCGATTCAGTTACCGGTTGCAACTCTGACGATTGGGCTACCGGTTCTGCAGTGCGATTGAGCGCCGGTTCATGCCGTGACGGCAAAACAGGTAAAGCGTCGGGCAATGCCTGAACCTGTTGTCGTTGACGCCGAACGAACAACCCCAGCAACACCAGAGCCACCACCGCCAGCAACCCGAAAATCAACCCCCAGTTGGCGGCCTCAGGCTCTTCAACAATGGCCGGCACGGGAGCCACAACGGCGGGTGCAACCGGCTCCACCGCTGCTGTTTTGATTTCCGCCAATTGGGTTTGCAGTTCAGTCACCTGCTTTTTCTGGCCGGCGACCTGCTCCTCCTGGGCCTGGAGCTTCGCATTCAATGCATCGATGGTTGCTTGCAGCTGCTGGTTTTGCAGCACGCTGGCGGCCAGTTGTTCGGCAACGGGATCACTCACAGGCGCGGCGGCAGGAAGGGGTGGCGACTTTTTGCTTTTCGCCGCAGGTGGCTGCGCAACGGCCGGCTCAACCGTCGGGAATCCGGAGGACTGAACGTCGGTCACCGGTTCGTCAGTGACGGGAACAATCCCCGGTGAACCCGGCGGATCGATCAGCACCGTGTATTCGCGCAGCACACGCCCGTTGGGTTGATTGAGCTGCACCAGGAAATTCAGGAAAGGTTCATTGACCGGTTTGCTGGAGCTCACCCGGATCAGGCTGCGGTTGCCGCGCATGATCGGCGTGAATTTCAGATTATTGAGGAAGAACACCCGATCGATGCCGGCGCGGCTGAACTCGTCCGCTGTCGCCAAGCTGACCGAGAGCTCGCCCTCCTCCAGACCTGCGGCATCTTCGAGTGCGATGTCGGCGCGCAACGGCTGATTCAGCGCCGAATGCAGGGTGATATCACCCAAGCCCAACGCGGGCGCCAATGCCGAGTAAGTGACAGCACCACCGACCAGAAGCAGCCTGGCGCAACACCGCAAAACCATGTGCCAACTCTCGAGCATGAGCATCCCTTAGATAACCAGAACCATCTTGTACGCGTTCGCACATCCGGTACGAACACGATATTGCCAAGTAGTTCTTTATAGTCTGCCCAACGGGGTATCTCAAAAGTCCTGGGTGCGTTTATGCCTCAAGATTTTTCCAGGTTGGCCAGAATGTGCCCGTGGACACGCATGCAGACCTTCAAGTCCGCCTCATCGACGCCGTCGAACAATTCGTGGCGCAGCTGGGTCGCAATGGTTTCAATTTGTTCGATCAAGGGAAGGGCCGGGGCACAGAGGACGATTTTCTTCGCCCGGCGGTCTTCCAGCACCGATTGACGTTGCACCAGTCCCTGGCTTTCGAGGCTGTCGAGCAGACGAGCCAGGGTCGGCCCTTCAACGCCGACGCTCTGCGCCAGTTCACGTTGGGTCGGGGCTTCTTCAAAACGCGCCAGGTGCAGCAGCACAAGCCAGCGCGCCTGAGACAGACCCAGGCCTGCCAGACGGCGGTCCAGTTCGGCACGCCAGCCGCGCGACATCTGGGCCAGTTGCATGCCAAAGCGGTGTTGGTCGGTTAACGGCATAAAACACTCATGATTAGACTGAAATAAAGAAAAACTAATTATTAGTCAGCTAAGCATGACCCTTGGCCAGAGGCAAGGCTTGCTCTGTACTGAATCGTTACATCTATGTGGCAGGTCACCTAAATCTCGAATTCGGATTGCAGCGCCGCCCGAACACAGTACAAAACGCCTTCCGGCACTCTCCCGGCAAACAGTGCGGCAATCTCCGACACGGGCGGCAATTCGCCCTCGCCGTCGAGGAACGCGTCCTGGATTTCACCCATCAACTCTTCGGGCAAATCCAGCGCTTGCTCCAGCGACAACTGCTGCTTGCCAATCGCTTCGGCGAGTAGGGTGTAGACGTTCTTTTCCGAGCATTGCAGCTGACCGGCGATCTGCAACGGTGTCATGCCGGCGCGGGCCAGGGTGATCAGTTCGTGGCGCAGGTCGGCCACCACTTTCGGCGCCTCGACTTGCCCGCCGAGGACTTCGAGGAAGGCCTCGCCGTAACGCTCCAGCTTGCGCGCGCCGACGCCGCTGACCGTGGCCATTTCCGACAGCGAGGTCGGTTGGCTGCGGAGCATTTCCAGCAGTGTCGAGTCGGGGAAGATGACGTACGGCGGCACGCCATGCTCTTCGGCGAGTTTTCGACGCAGGGCGCGCAAGGCTTCCCACTGTTCGCGCTCTTCACCGCGAACCAGTTGGCTCGCCTGGCTCTTGCTGCTTTTGGCCGTGGTTTGCGGCTTGAGATCGCGACGCAGCTCCAGGGTTACTTCGCCCTTGAGCAGCGGTCGACAGGTGTCGCTCAGGCGCAGGCCGCCGTAGCCTTCCAGGTCGATGTCCGCCAGACCGCGGGCAACCAGCTGACGGAACAGGGAGCGCCATTCGCTCTCCCCCATTGCCTTGCCTACACCAAATACCGACAGATGTTGATGGCCGAAGCTGCGGACCTTTTCGTTGTCCTTGCCCAGCAATACATCGACCAAATGCCCGACGCCATAGCGCTGGCCGGTGCGGTAGATCGCCGAGAGCGCCTGACGCGCCGGCTCGGTAGCGTCCCAGGTCTGGACGCCATCGACGCAGTTGTCGCAATGGCCGCACGGCTCGGGCATGTCTTCGTCGAAATAAGCCAACAGTGTCTGGCGACGGCAGCGGGTTTCTTCGCAGAGCGAGAGCATGGCATCGAGCTTGTGCTGCTCCAGGCGCTTGTGGCGCTCGTCGCCCTCGGAGTTCTGCAACATCTGCTTGAGCATCACCACGTCCTGCAGGCCGTAGGCCATCCAGGCGTCTGCCGGCAGACCGTCACGGCCGCCGCGCCCGGTTTCCTGGTAGTACGCCTCAAGGGATTTTGGCAAGTCGAGGTGAGCGACAAAGCGCACGTTGGGCTTGTCGATGCCCATGCCGAACGCCACGGTGGCGACCATGATCAGGCCTTCCTCGTTGAGGAAGCGCTTCTGGTGGTGAGCCCGGGTATCGTTGGGCAGACCGGCGTGGTACGGCAGCGCCGGGAAGCCTTGTTCGCTGAGAAACACCGCCACTTCGTCGACTTTCTTGCGCGACAGGCAATAGACAATACCGGCATCGCTGCGCCGCTCGGCGAGGAACGCCAGCAACTGCTTGCGCGGCTGCTCTTTGGGCACGATGCGATAGAAGATGTTGGGGCGGTCGAAACTCGACAGGAAGCGCTCGGCATCCTGAAGATGAAGGCGGTCGACGATTTCTTCTCGGGTACGCTTGTCGGCGGTCGCGGTCAGGGCGATACGCGGGACGTTGGGGAACAATTCCGCCAACTGGCCCAATTGCAGGTATTCGCGGCGGAAGTCGTGGCCCCATTGGGATACGCAGTGGGCTTCGTCGATGGCGAACAGGGAAATTTCAAGACTTTGCAGGAAAGCCAGCATCCGTGGCTGAACCAGACGCTCAGGCGCGAGATAAAGCATTTTCACTTCACCGCGCTTGATCCGTGCCGCCAGATCGCGCTGCTGCTCGGCGCTGAGCGTGGAATTCAATGCAGCGGCAGCGACTCCGAGCTCCTCGAGGGTCGCAACCTGATCGTCCATCAGAGCGATCAGCGGCGACACCACCACCGCAAGGCCTTCGCGCAACAGCGCCGGCACCTGGAAGCACAAGGACTTGCCGCCACCGGTAGGCATCAGTACCAGGGCGTCGCCGCCACTGGCCACGCGCTCAATGATTGCACCCTGACGGCCACGGAAACTGTCGTAGCCGAAGATGTCCTTGAGGACGCGTTGAGCCTGTTCGAGCATAGAAACTCCAAATATCACAAAAACATCCCTGCAAGGCTGGTTCAGAACCACGAAGGCTGCACCGACAAATCGTAAGTGCGCATTGCATGACGCTTCACATTTCAGCCGCGACGCCAGCAGGGCATCACAAAACGCGCGAGTATACCCGACGCCTCCTCTTCACAGGGTGCCGCTGATAAGACACACGAATGCGATGCAACACAAAACCTGTGGGAGCGAGCTTGGTCCGGGCGGCGTTCCGACGATAGCGGCAGACCAGTCAACATTGATATTGAATGTAACGCCGCCATCGCGAGCAAGCTCGCTCCCACAGGGATTGCGGTGTTCCATACTCCTGCATGGGGCCATATATCCCGCGCGGCTGGCCCAAGTGCTCAAGAAGGCCTAGAATTCCCGCATCTGTTTAATTCCCAAGGTAGCCCTTTAATGTCCTTCGCTGAGCAACTAACCCGCCTGCAAGTCTTCCTCGACGCCGACGAACTGCATGACGAGGCGCTGGACTACGTGGCCGCCCACGGCTACCTCACTGCGCTGTCGATCTGTTCCGAAACCGTTCCCGACCGTGAATGGATCGACGCCCTCTTCGCCGAAGAACCGCATTACGCCGACGACACCGAGCGTGAAGCGATCGAATCCACCCTGTTGGCCCTCAAGGCTCACATCGCTCGCCAACTGGCGTCCGATGAAGAGTTCGAGCTGCCCTGCGACCTGGACCTGGGCGAAGAGCCGGACGATTCCGACCTGCGCGGCTGGTGCATCGGTTTCATGGAAGGCGTGTTCCTGCGCGAAGCGGCCTGGTTCGAAACCGCCGAAGACGAAGTCAGCGAAATGTTGCTGCCGATCATGGTCGGTTCGGGTCTGTTCGACGAACAGCCTGAGTTCGAAGACATCGCCAAAGACGCCAACCTGATGGACGACATGATCGTGCAGATCCCGGAAGCCCTGACCGCGCTGTACCTGCTGTGCCAGGCGCCAGACGAAAAACCGGCGATCCTCAAGCCTCGTCACCACTAAGGTTTTGCCTATGGACAACCCCATAGGCAACCGCTCCCTGATGTTGCGTTACGTGCTGCTGGCCATCGGCTGGCTGAGCGTAGCGCTGGGGGTGATCGGGATTTTCCTGCCGGTGTTGCCCACCACGCCCTTCCTGCTGCTGGCGGCCGCCTGCTTCGCCCGCAGTTCGCCGCGCTTTTATCATTGGCTGGTTGAACATCCGCGGCTTGGGCCATGGGTTCGCGATTACCTGAGCGGCAACGGCATTCCACTCAAAGGCAAGGTCTACGCCATTGGCCTGATGTGGGCGAGCATCCTGCTCTCCTGCTATCTGGTGCCCCTGCCGTGGGCGCGGGGGTTCATGCTGACCAGCGCCGTGCTGGTGACCCTCTACATCCTCAAACAGAAAACCCTGAAAAAGCCCTGAGCCCTGGGGTACAAGGGCTTTTGTGGCGAGGGGACTTGTCGGAACGCCGCACCGCCCCGCTGGGTTGCGAAGCGACCCCAAACCCTGCAACCCGTTTACCCCTGACACACCGCGCTTGCTGGATTTACGACTGCTGCGCAGCCGAACGGGGACAAGTCCCCTCGCCACAAAAGCAACCTGCCAACGTCCCATCGCCCGACGATTTGTCCTGCCTGGCTGAAAACACCGCCTAGACTTCAGGCATCTGCACCCGAGCGGCCAGACATGTCCCGCAGTCCGCGTAGTCCAGGATGGTCAACGCTCCGACTTCGGCTCGGCGGATGGCTGTTGCTGATCACTTTTCTGTTGGCCGGGCTGGGCAGTGTCGGGGCCAACTGGAGTTTTACGCAGATTCTGCAAACCGCCGAAGATCGCTACGGCGCCCTCGGCCCGGGACGGGGAAGGATCGAGGCCTGGAGTCAGATGCTGCAAAGCGAAGTCAACGCCCCCGAGCGCGAGCAACTGAACGCAGTCAATCGCTTCTTCAATCAGCAACTGAGCTTTCTGGACGACACCCGCATCTGGCATCAGACCGATTACTGGGCCACGCCCGTCGAATCCCTGATCAAGGGTGCCGCTGATTGCGAGGACTACGCACTGGCGAAATATTTCAGCCTGCGCTACCTGGGAATTCCCAGCGAAAAACTGCGCGTCACCTACGTGAAAGCCCTGACCCAGAACCAGGCGCACATGGTGCTGACTTTCTACAACAGCCCCACGGCCGATCCGCTGGTGCTGGACAACTTGATCGGCGAGGTCCGCCCCGCCTCCCAACGCAAAGACTTGCTGCCGGTGTACGCCTTCAACGCAGAAGGCCTGTACTTGCTGGGAGCCAATGGCGGCAAACGCAGCAGCGACTCGAAAAAACTGTCGCGCTGGCAGGACGTACTAAAAAAGATGCAGGCCGAAGGGTTCGCCGTGGGCGACGGCTAGCCACCTGAGCAAGGAGCGATTTATGTCACTGCGTAAACAGTTGTTTCTCGCCATCTGCCTGTTCTTGCTGGTGGCGTTCAGCGGCAGTTTTTTTGTCAGCCTGGAAAGCTCTCGCGACCAGATGCTCGGCCAGTTGCGCTCCCACGCCCAGGACGCCGCCACCGCGTTGGGTTTGTCATTGACGGCGCAAATCGATGACCCGGCTATGATCGAATTGATGGTCAGCTCGATTTTCGACAGCGGTTATTTCAGCAGTATTCGAATCATCAACATCGAGGATGCGCAGGTGCTGGTGGAGCGCAGTGCGCCGGGGCAAATCGACGGCGTTCCCGCCTGGTTTGTAAACCTGGTCAACCTGCACCCACCCGGTGGCGAAGCGCTGATCATGCGCGGCTGGGTGCAGGCGGCACGGGTCGAAGTGTTGAGCAATCCGCAGTTCGCCCTGGCCAAACTCTGGGACAGCACCCTCGGCAGCCTGATCTGGTTGCTGGTGTGCGGCCTGCTCAGTGCCGTGTTTGGTGGCTGGTTGCTGCGCCGGCAATTTCGTCCACTCGACACGATGGTCAAACAAGCCGAAGCCATCAGCAAACGCGAGTTCCTCAGCCTGCCGAAACTGCCGCGCACACCGGAGTTGAAACGCGTGGTATTGGCCATGAACCAGATGGTCGAGAAGCTCAAGGCGCTGTTCGCCGAAGAGGTCGCACGCAGTGAAAAACTGCGGGCCGAGTCCTATCAGGACAGCCTTACAGGCCTGGCCAATCGACGCTTGCTGGATGAAGCGTTGGCCGACGAGTTGCTGGTCTCCGAGCAGAGCAGCGACGGCCATTTGCTGATGCTGCGGATCAACGATCTGGTCGGTCTCAACCAACGCTTGGGCGGCCAGCGCACCGATGCGCTGATCAGCGCCGTCGGTGAATTGCTCAAGCGTCTGACCCAGCCACCGGAACGTCGCACCTGGCTTGCAGCGCGCAATCGCGGCGGTGAATTCAGCCTGCTGACACCAGGGCTGGACAGCACCGACGCCGCACGCCTGGCCTGCGAAATCAGCGCCACCCTGGAAAACCTGCGCCTGACCGGCGCCAGTGACTCCATGCCCGTGGCGCATTTGGGGATCGTCCCTTACCACCCCGGTGAGCCGGCCAGTGACGTGCTGCTGCGACTGGATCAGGCGCTGACCGAAGCCGGGCAACATCCCGAGCGCCCGTGGGTCCACTTGGCCGATTCCATCACCGCGCCGAACCCGTCCCAAACCGACTGGCAAACCTGGATCGACGACGCCCTGAACCAAGGCAAGATGCAGTTGTATTTCCAGCCAGTGGTGCAATGCGCCGACACCAGTCAGGTGCTGCATCACAAAGTCCTCGCGCGCCTGCTCGACCCACAGGGCGAGGCCATTGCCGCCGGGCACTTCCTGCCGTGGATCGAGCGACTCGGCTGGTCGGCGCGGTTCGACCTGGCCATGCTCGAAGCCACCCTCGACTACCTCATCGTCAATCGTTGGCCCCTGGCGTTAAGCCTGTCCGGCAGCACCCTGCGCGATCCAGCGCAGCTGCAACACATCCTCGACATGCTCGAATCGCTACCCGAACTCGCGCCGCTGCTGATTCTGGAAATCGACGAACGCCAACTGCCCCCTCAGGAAGAACTGCAACGCCTGAGCCACAGCCTGCTCAACACCGGTTACCGCATCGGCCTGCAGCATTTCGGCGGCAGCTTCGGCCAGATCGGCAACCTGACTCAACTGGGGCTGGCTTACTTGAAAATCGATGGTGCGTACATCCGTCACATTGATGAGCAGAGTGATAAAAAGCTGTTCATCGAGGCTATTTTTCGGGCGACCAACAGCATTGATTTGCCGTTGATTGCGGAGATGGTCGAGACCAAAGGAGAGCTGGAGGTGATCCGGGAGCTGGGATTGTTTGGGGTGATGGGGCGGTTGATTGGGCCGCCGGAGCCGATGTAAGCGGTATGACCGTTCGTCTTAAACGTGGATTTACCTGTCATATATGACAGTAGGCAGAGGCTGGAGCGCGTTATCTAATCCAACCGTATCGGTGCCGCCCATTCGGGAAGCCGGGCGCCTCTTATGGAAGGTACACATTCATGAACAGCCCAATGACAAACGCTGCCCCGGACTCCAACCAACAAGTCGTTGTGTTCCCGCCCGATCGCGGCATCGGTGTGTTGGCCGTCACCCCACCCTATCCCCCTGGTTTCAAACCGCAAAGCGACGGTGCCTTGGGGATCAACATAAACATGGTGCACGGCGACCGTGACGGGTTGCTGGTCTACATCCTGGCCTACCTGAACATGTCCATAGGCGACAACATCAAGGTTTTCATCGCGACAACAAATGCTCCCGTCGCCGAATTCCCGGTCACCGAAGCGCATTTCGATGCTGAAGGGAAAGCGAAAAACATTCCCTTCTATATTTCCGCCAAAAACATGGAAGCCAGGTTTCTGCAATCCGAGAACAAGCCCTTCTGGTTCGAGGTTGAGCGCGTGAGCGGAAACGGCACCGAAGGATCGCCGCCTGTTCCGATGTTTTACAAGCACCCAGCGCCGGGAGAAGCGGACACCGACGGCGGAAAACCATTCAACCAGGGCCTCAAATTGCCCATCGCCTCGGAAAGCGTCGTCGATCAGACAGTGATCGATGACGGCATGTTCGTGACCGTGCCGGAGTATTTCAATCAGTCCATCGGTGACGTGGTGGTGCTTGCCTTCGGATCTCTGCTCCGGGAGATCAGCGTCACCGCGTTAGGTGACATTGTCTTTGAGCTGACGCCGGAAATGCTCGCCACTCTGAAGCCCACCAACAGCCTGGTGGTGCGCTGGGAAGTGTTCGACGTGGTGGAAAACTCCAGCGGCTGGTCGGATGCGCTCATCCTCACGTTCAAACCCGGCATGGTGTTGCTGACCGCTCCGATTTTTGAACAGGCCGATCCCGACAATGTGGTGAATCACGATGGGCTCGCGGGCGGTGCCATGGTGATCCTGGTCACCGGGGTATTTGCAAAAAATGATCTGATTGAGCTAACCCTGGAAGGGCTCACCAAAGGAGGCGACCCCGTCACCCACTCCTTCAGCGTGACGCTGGCTGCAGCGAGCAGAACAGTGGACTTTCCGGTGTTGAACGAGTGGGTACGCAACCTGATTGGGGGTTCGGCGCGGGCCTCCTATACGGTGACCAAAGCAGGCAAGACCCAGCGCTCGAAACCCGCCGATGCCACCTTCACTGGCACGTCCTTGCCACTGGGCCTGCCGATTGTCGATCCGCTGGTAGACAACAAACTGCCGGTCGACACCCCCGTGGCCACCGTGAAGGTCGCAGAATACGGGCCCTTGAAAAAAGGCGCGAACGTCAAGCTTAAATGGCAAACCACCGATCAGGACGGGATTGTGACGCTGTTCATTTTCCAACTGATCGTCACCGATCCAAAACAAACGGTCATCTTCCAGGTACCCGCCAAATACATCGCCCCCTACGCCAGCACCCCTTTGACCGTGCAATGCACAGTTACCAACCCGGGTGAGGTAGAGGTGTTTTCGCAATTGCTGCAATTGATGTTTGGCGATGCGGCGCAAATTTTACTGGAGCCACCGTTTCTGGTGAAACCTGCCGCCAATCCGATCGATCCGTTGGGTGATCTTCCGACGGTGCGGGTCGAATTCCTGGCGGCGATTGCGGCAGATAGAGCGAGACTGGTGGAAATGAATGCGCCGGCCGGCTCCGAACCTTTTCCGCTTATTCCTCTGAACCAGAACAAGCGCGCCAACTTTGTGCTGAGCCGGGAGTTTCTTGTCGCCCGTCAGGACACGAAGCTTGAGCTGTTCTGGAACTTGAATCGTGGCGGAAAGAGAGTCGCGTCATCGGAATCATTGGCGTTGACGGTCAAACCAATTGCCGCCGTGGCGCCGACCATCAGCTCGGTCAAAGGCTCTCCAAGCGGTGTCGAGATTCCCAACGGTGGCATCACCGTGGAAACCGCGATCACCCTGACCGGTACCGCCAGCAAAGGTCAGCTGGTTGATGTGCTCGACGGCATCGACTCCAAAGGCCAGCCCATGGCTGACCTGATCACCGGGATCTGGACGCTGCCCGTATCAGGGTTGAGCATGGCGCCTCATAGCATCACCGCCAAAGCCCTTTATGGAACGGGTCCGGTGTCTAAGGCGCGGACCTTTACCGTCGCCACGCCTTTCACTCTCGACCAGTCCCGCCTCGTTCTATCCGGCGCCTGCATATCCATCCAAGGCACAAGCCTTCCATGGACCTACACCGGCGCAGACCCCGTGGGTACCTTTGCGGATCGGATCCCCACGAGCGGCGCGCCCCCATACACCTACACGTCAGCGAATCGCGCAATCGCCTCAGTGGACCCGAAAGGACGGGTGCGCAGCGAGGGGAACGGTACTACAACAATCACCGTCTCCGACCAGTTAAATCGTACAGGGAGTTTCGAAGTGGTTGCATCTAACGTCCGTCGCCTAATCATAAACTCCTCCCTTATAACCGGGGCAGCCGCGCTGCAGTGGCGGATAGCTCAGGGGGCAATGGCCTTAGATAACTGGGCGAGGATCGATCTCGACACACGCTACGCCAGGAGGCGTGGGGAGGCATGGGTTAGTTGGGTAGGAGACGTGTTGATACCGAACTACCAAGCGAGCGCAACGACCATTTTCGTAGCATACCAACCGGCAGGGGACATCCAGATGCACCACCCTGTCCATACCAACCCAACCTGGCCCCTTTACCAAACGATGTGCATGAAGTAAGACCCCCACGAGATAAACCAATCAGAGGAAAAGGGGACGCATTTATTTACCGGCCCAAGATGTTTGGTCGAGTTACATCGACCTGAAAAATCGCGTGAAACTCAGGTTTTTGAGTGTGTTTCATAACTTGAGCCACGCACGGTCAGTCCCCTCTCCCTCTGGGAGAGGGTTAGGGTGAGGGATGGATTCCGAACTGAACGACTGAACCCACAAACACCAAAAAACCCGCCATCCCTTTCCACAGGGATGGCGGGTTTTGTCGTTTCAGATCACACCGTATCCACCTTCAACGAATGGTCATTCAACATCCCGTTGATAATCGTCGCCGTATCGTGCCCCCCCGCAATCACCCCACCCGCCCCCGGCGTTACGCCGTAGTGGCTGGCCAGGTTCACACCCGCCAGGTCGATGGTTTGATTCGGCGCGGCGCCAGCCATGGCGCTGACGTCGATGCTAGTCAGTACCGAAGCGCCGCTGCCAATGACTTTGAAGTGCAGGTAATCATCCAGCGACGCCGCGGTGCTGTTTTCCCCTTGCAGCAGTTGCGACAGGTCGAGTTTGTCGGTGCCCGGCGTGAAGTCGGTGACCACGTCGTGGCCGCTGTTGCCTTTGAGCCACTGGAAGGTGTCGGCACCGCTGCCGCCGGTGAGGGTGTTGTTGCCCAGGCCGCCAATGAGGAAGTCGTCGCCGCCCCCGCCGTTGAGCATGTCGTTACCCAGGCCGCCGTTGATGATGTTGCTATGGTTGTCGCCCGTGAGGCTGTCGTTGAAGTTTGAGCCGGTCAGGTTTTCGATCGCCGTCAGCGTGTCGGTCCCGCCCCCCCCGGTGTTCTGCGCACCGAGCACACCCAGATTGACCGTAACCCCGGCGGTGGCGTGGGCATAGCTCGCGGTGTCGACGCCGGTGCCGCCGTCGAGCAGGTCGTTGCCCGCACCGCTGTACAGCAAGTCATTGCCGGCGCCGCCGTGCATCTCGTTGTTGCCGGTGCCCGCCACCAACACATCATCGCCCGCCGTGCCGGTGAGGATGTGGCCGTCCTGATAGGTGATGGTCGCGGCGCCGCTATCGCTACCGCCATGGCTGTCGCTGTCGCTGGCGGTGTAGGTGCCGTGGGCATCTGGCGTGATGTCATGGGCGCCGGCGTAGTTGAGGGTCATGGTCAGTTGATAGTTTTCCGCCCCCTTCCCGCTGCTGCCCGGACCATCGTTGTCGATGTTGGTGATGTGGATCTGGTACGTGCCGTCCGCTGCGGCAGTGATGGTCTGGCCATCGGCGATGGCAATGAAAGCCCCACCGTTGACGGAGTACTCCATTGCGATGTGACCGCCCGCGAGGTCGTGATCCAGGTTAAGGGTTTCACCCTGTTTGAGGTTGACGGTGATGCGGTCCTCATCATTGGCATTGGCGACAGCGCCCAGATAACCGCTGACCACCAGCAGCGCAGTCATGGTCGCAGCATTGCCGACAAAGGCGCTCCGCACATCCACCAAGGCCTGGTTCGCCGCGTTGTTGCTGCTGGTGCCGGTGAAGTTGATCGCACCGGGGCCGGTGAAGTCCGCACCTTTGCCGGTATTGCCGGGGTCGCTGACGGTCACGGCGGTATCGCTGACCGCTTTGATGCAGCTGTCGCTGACATCGATAGTAATCGTGGTGGTTCTTTCGTCACCATCGCCATCGCGCAAGGTGTAGGTGAACACGTCGGTCGCACCGGGACCGTTCACGGCGTCCGGGTTGCTGTGGTAGACCGCGTTGCCCGCCGCATCCAGCGTCAGGTAACCGTAGGTGCCATTGATGTGGCTGTTAAGGCCGCCGATGGCCGAGGTCGAGGTGTCTGAACCGGCACGCACGCCGACCACCCCAATCCCATCGGCATCGCTGAAGTCGTTCACCAGCACGTTGCCACTGACGATGCCGCCCTCCGCTACCGAGGCAGCGTCAGGGTTGGCGGTCGGCAGGTCATCGACGATTTTGACCACGATGGTGCTGGTGGTGGAATGGCCCAGGGCGTCGGTGGCTTTGTAAGTGAAACTTTCGCTGAGGGTGTTCGCGCCATCGTCGGCGTGCGGCGTGGTGCTTGGCGCCGACGTCAGCGTGTAGGTGTAGGTGCCGTCGGGATTGAGCAGGATTTGGCCGTAGGTGCCAGTGGCGCTGCCGACCAGGGTGTAGGTGATTGCGCCGACCGCGCCGCTGACCGAACCGACCAGGGTGCCACTGGCGGTTTCAAGCGTGTGGCCCGGCTGACTCCCGGTGACGGTGCCGGGCGCCAAATCCTGGCCGTCCTGGTTCAGGTCGAGGGCTTTTTCGTAGACGGTCACGTCGTTGTCGCTGACGGCCGTGATGCAGCTGTTGTGCACGTCGATGGTGATGGTGGTGGTGCTTTGGTCACCGTCGGCATCGCGCACGGTGTAGGTGAACGTGTCGGTCGCCCCGGGGCCGCTCACGGCGTTCGGGTTGCTGTGGTACACGGCGTTGCCGTTGGCGTCCAGCGTCAGGTACCCGTAGGTGCCATTGATCTGAGTGTTCAGGCCGCCAACGGCTGAGGTCGAGGTGTCTGAACCGGCACGTACGCCGACCACCGCGCCTCCTGCGGCGAGGCCATCGGCGCCGCCGACGTCGTTCCACAACACGTTGCCACTGACAACACCGCCTTCGGCGACCGAAGCCTCGTCGGCATGAGCAGTCGGCATGTCATCAACGATCTTGACCACGATGGTGCTGGTGGTGCTGTTGCCCAGGGAGTCGGTGGCTTGGTAGGTGAAGCTTTCGCTCAGGGTATTCCCGCCATCGTTCGCATGCGGCGTGGTGCTGGGCGCCGACGTCAGCGTGTAGGTGTAGGAGCCATCGGGATTGATGAGGATCTGCCCGTAGGTGCCGGTGGCGCTGCCGACCAGGGTGTAGGTGATCGCACCGACCGCGCCGCTGACCGAGCCGACCAGCGTGCCACTGGCAGTTTCGCCGGTGCCGGGCAGGCTGCCGGTAACGGTGCCGGGCGCCAGATCCTGGCCATCCTGGTTCAGGTCGAGGGCTTTTTCGTAGACGGTCACGTCGCTGTCACTGACCGCGCTGATGGAGCTGTTGATCACGTCGATGGTGATGGTGGTGGTGCTTTGGTCACCGTCGGCATCGCGCACGGTGTAGGTGAACACGTCGGTCGCCCCGGGGCCGCTCACGGCGTTCGGGTTGCTGTGGTACACCGCGTTGCCGTTGGCGTCCAGCGTCAGGTAACCGTAGGTGCCATTGATCTGAGTGTTCAGGCCGCCAACGGCCGAGGTCGAGGTGTCGGAACCGGCACGTACGCCGACCACCGCGCCTCCTGCGGCGAGGCCATCGGCGCCGCCGACATCGTTCCACAGCACGTTGCCACTGACGGTGCCGCCTTCGGCGACCGAAGTCTCGTCGGCATGAGCAGTCGGCAGGTCATCGACGATTTTGACCACGATGGTGCTGGTGGTGCTGTTGCCCAGGGCGTCGGTGGCTTTGTAGGTGAAGCTTTCACTCAAGGTGTTGGCGCCGTCGTTCGCATGCGGCGTGGTGCTGGCCGGCGAGGTCAGGGTGTAGGTGTAGGAGCCGTCGGGATTGAGCAGGATTTGCCCGTAGGTGCCAGTGGCGCTGCCGACCAGGGTGTAGGTGATCGCACCGACCGCGCCGCTGACCGAACCGACCAGGGTGCCACTGGCGGTTTCGCCGGTGTTGCCCGGCAGGCTCCCGGTAACGGTGCCGGGCGCCAGGTCCTGGCCGTCCTGGTTCAGGTCGAGGGCCTTTTCGTAGACGGTCACGTCACTGTCGCTGACCGCTTGGATGCTGCTGTTGTGCACGTCGATGGTGATGGTGGTGGTGCTTTCGTCACCGTCGCGATCGCGTATGGTGTAGGTGAACACGTCCGTCGCCCCGGGGCCGCTCACGGCGTCCGGATTGCTGTGGTACACGGCGTTGCCGTTGGCATCCAGCGTCAGGTAACCGTAGGTGCCATTGATCTGGCTGTTGAGGCCGCCGATGACTGGGGTCGATGTGTCGGAACCGGCACGCACGCCGACCACCGCGCCCCCTGCGGCGGGGCCATCGGCGCCGGTGACATCGTTCCCCAGCACGCTGCCGCTGATGATGCCGCCCTCTGCGACCGAAACCGCGTCGGGGTTGGCGGTCGGCAGGTCATCGACGATGTTGACGTTGATTTGCCCGGTCGCCGTGCTGCCGTCGGTATCGGTGGCAACGACGTCGAAGTTCTCGTAGATGCTGTTGGCGCCATCGGCATTGGGGTGGTCGCTGTCGTAATTCAGTGTGTAGCTGTAGCTCACCACGCCCGTGGCCGGGTCGTAACCGGTGATGGTGAAGGTGGCGCCCGTCCAGGTGGTGGCGGATAGCGGGAAACCTACCGCCACCCCACCGCTGACCACCGCGACGCCGCTCACGGTCAGGGTTTGCAGGCCATCCGGTGCGTTGACGGTGAAGGTGCCGCTCTGGGTCAGGGCCTGAGTATCAGGGTCGGTGCCGGAGGTGAGGTTTTTTTCGTAGACGGTGAGTTCGCCGCCTTCGACGTTCAGACCGCCAATCGTGACCGGGTCATCGTTGTTATGGATGTTCAGCACAAGCTTGGCAGTGCTGGTGTCGCCGTCGGCATCGGTCAGGGTGTAGGTGAAGGTTTCGGTCCCGCTGCCACCCACGTGCAGGGCTTTGAAGTCTGCGTCGCCGGTGTTCAGGGTGTAGGTGTATGTGCCGTTGGCGTTGAGCACCAGGGTGCCGTAAATCCCGGAGAACGTGCCTGCGGTGATCGGCCCGGTACTTTCCCCGGTGGTCACGCGGTCGGCACCTTGCACATCGTTGGTCAGCACATTGCCATTGAGCGTCAGTAAGGTTTCCGACGCGGTGCTGAGATGGCTGTCATCGACCGCCTTGGGTACGTCATCGGTGATGTTGACGTCCAGGGAACCGGTGGTGGTATCGCCATTGCTGTCGCCGGCTACTACGGTGAAGTGTTCGCTGAGGTTGTTGGTGCCGTCACCGGCCGGATGGGTTTCATTGTCGGTGAGGGTGTAGCGGTAACTCACAACCCCCGTGGCCGGGTTGTAGCCGGTGACGGTCAGGGTGTTGCCCAACGGGGTGGTGATCGATTGCGGGAAGCCTGCGGCAACGCCGCCGCTGATCACGTTGACCCCACCGATGTTCAGGCTGGTCAGCCCGTCAGGAGCAGACACGCTGAACGTGCCTGTCTTGGTCAGTGCCCCAGGGTTGGGGGCCGAACCGTCGGCCAGGTTGGCCTCATTGAGGGTCAGTTCGCCCCCTGCCACCGACAGGCCGGTGAGGGTCACCGGATTGTTCGGCACATCAGGAACAACCGGTACTACAGGAACAACCGGTGTCACAGGAAGATCGCCTGTGCCTCCTGAACCACCGGAACCACCTGAACCGCCTGCACCGTTGTCGCCGTTGTCCGGGTCACCGGCTAGCCGTTCCAGGGGAACCACGGGAATGCCGTTGAAGCCTGCGGTAGGAAAACCAATGGTCGGATCGACTCGCCCGCCCACCTCTTCGAGCATGACAAAACTATGGCCACCGCCCAGTGCACCACCAGGTGCGCCGGTCGAAGCAGGTCCGGCCGCCGTGGGGTCAGCCGTCTGGGTCGGGTCGTCGCCGGCAGCGATCGCTTTTTGCAGTTGCTCGACATCGGTCAATTGCGACTGAGTCGGCGTCACCGCTTCAGCAGTGTCCACATGGGGCGCCTGATGCGCGAGTAACTGGGGCGTCATCTCCAGACTGCTGCCACGCCCAAGTGTCAGTTCCTGGCCATTTTGCAGATGCACCGCCACCGCGCCTTCGGCCCCGGTGACCAGTTGATCGCCGGCGAATAACCGGTCCCCCTCGACTAGCGCGCGTCGGGTGCCATCGCTCGCAACCGCGAACACCTGACCAATGATCTTACTGACAATACCGATGAGCGTAGCCATGTGCACTTCCTCCGCTGCCAACCGCTGTCGGCATCCTGTTTTTGCGAAGAACGTGCTCATGGCTCCAACGGGTTGCCGGGCGGAATCGCCTGTTGGCAGCGGTTACCTGAAGTAAGCCGCTGCCCTGGCGCCGTTCTCGCCAAGCGTGCCGCTCGCGGGCGACGTGTCTGCTGCTGGATAAAAACCCTCTGCAATCAATGGCATCGGGATCCAATTGCGCAACACGTCACCGTTTGAGCGATGCGTAACGGTTTTGATCCACCAAGGCGACAAAAAACCGTCACCTCAAAACCGTCCGCTTCCCTCCCCTCCAGCACTTCCCCGCCCTATATCGATATGTGGTTTGGAACTTTCCTCAAGCCCTGCCGAGCGCCCTAACGCTCGTAAATAAAGGGCTTTCGCAGTGAACAATGTGCTGGATTTTACGGAGCGCATAAGTTTTTTTTGGCATAAGCCTTATGAAAAATTCTTCTATGGTTTTCCCCAGAATGTTCTTAGCTCTGTTGTTACAAGCATGAAACGGTTTTCACTATAAATGCCGTCAAATATTTGGCGACTAATAAGCACCATTAGGAATCAGGGAGAGGCACCCATGCGCGTATTAACCCCCCTCTGCAGCGCAATTCTGCTGGCCATGGCCTGCACTTCTCAGGCTCAAGCCATGTCATTGACGGAGGCGATTCAGAGCACCATCGCGACCCACCCGGAGCTGGCGTCGCGGGTAGACAGCCGCCTCTCGGCCGATGAGCAAGTGAAAGTCGCCAAGGGAGGATTTTATCCATCGGTTGATCTGAATGCCGCCTACGGGCGCGGGTACAGCGATAACACCAACACCCGGGCATTCGGCAATCACCACACCGAAATCCTGACCTACACCCAATCGGAATTGCGTCTGCGGCAAATGCTCTTCGATGGTTTCAACACCTCCAACGAAGTCCAGCGCACCAAAGGCGTGGTCAATTCCCGGGCCTATTACGCTCAGGGCACCGCTCAGGATCTGGCCCTGCGTACCATCGAGGTCTACCTCGAAGTGCTCAAGCGCCGCGAACTGGTGACCCTGGCCACGAACAACCTGCAAGCTCACCTGCGGGTCAACGATCAGATCGGTCTGCGCACCCAGCGTGGTATCGGCAGCACCGCCGACTCCGACCAGTCCGTCGCTCGCCGGGCACTGGCGCAAAACAACCTCGACACCGCTGAAGTCGATCTGGCGGATGCCGAGTCCAACTTCTACGCCGTCGTGGGGCGCCTGCCCGATGAGCTCGAAGCCCCGCCCTCGACCCGCGGCGAACTGCCCGCCACCCTGCAGGAAGCCCAGCAAAGCATGGTGGAAAACAACCCCTACCTGAAATCCGCCCAGGCCGATGTGCAATCGGCCGAGAGCCAGTACGAAGTTTCCAAGTCGCCGTTCTACCCTCGCTTCGACGCCGAAGCCGCCGTGGGTGCGAACAACAACGTGCAGGGCGATGAAGGCCACGACAACGAATGGCGAGTCGGCGTGGTGATGAACTACAACCTGTTCCGCGGTGGCAGCGACAAGGCTCGTCTGGCCTCCAATGCGCACCAGATCAACCAGGCAATGGACATCCGCAACAATGCCCTGCGCCAACTCAACGAGAACATTCACCTGGCCTGGAACGCCATGGTCAACGCCAAGAAACAAACCCCGACCGCCCGCGAATACGCGGACACCAGCCGACGCGTGCGCGTGGCGTATCAGGACCAGTTCGGCCTCGGCCAACGCACCCTGCTCGACCTGCTGGACAGTGAAAACGAGCTCTACAACGCCAACCGCCGCTACACCGAAGTGCGCTACACCGAGGAGTACTCGATGTACCGCGTGCTGGCGAACATGGGTCAGTTGCTGAGCAAACAACGGGTGGTGTTGCCCGCCGATGCGATCGCCTCCACGGAAGTAAAAAACGAAGCCCGTTTGCCTGAACTCAAATGAAGTAACCCCCGTAGGAGCTGCCGAAGGCTGCGATCTTTTGATCTAGATCCTAAAAAAACAAGATCAAAAGATCGCAGCCTGCGGCAGATCCTACAGAGAGATGTGTAGATACCTATGCCAACGGGAGCGATCAATGTGACCAGCATGGAACCCGGCAACATCAGTGTCGATCCGCGCCTGAGCTTCGATGACCCGCTTCTGGACGGTCTGCTGATCCTCTGCAAACTCCATGGCGCGACGGTCAGTCGCGCCAGCCTGAGTGCCGGGCTCCCCCTGAACAAACAACGTTTGAGCCTGGACCTGCTGCCTCGCGCAGCGGCCCGGGCCAGTTTGCAGGCGCGATTGCTGCGCCGTGAACTGGCGGACATTTCCGCCCTCAACCTGCCTGTAATGCTGATCCTCAACAACGGCCGTACTGCCGTTCTACGACGCTTTGGCGATGACGGACAGTTGTTGATATTGCCGAGCGAAGCCGACGGCGGTGAACAATGGGTCAGTCGCGATGAGCTGGCCGAGAATTACAGCGGCCAGGCCTTGTTCGCGCGGCCACGGCATGAACTCGAAGACTTGCGTTCGCCGCTGGTGCCGCGGGTTGAGGCGTGGTTTCGCGACACCTTGAAGCTGTCGAAGTGGCTGTACAGCGACGCGATTCTGGCGAGTTTTCTGATCAACCTGCTGGGGCTGATGGTGCCGCTGTTCGTGATGCAGACCTACGACCGGGTGGTGCCGAACCAGGCCACGTCGACGTTGTGGGTGCTGTCCATCGGCTTGCTGATCGGCACCGGTTTCGAACTGGTGCTGCGGGTGGTCCGCGCGCACCTGCTGGACACCGCCGGGAAGAAAACCGACGTGATCCTTTCGGCCACGTTGTTCGAACGCATTACCGGCATGGCGATGAAAGCGCGGCCGGCGACCATTGGTGGTTTCGCCCAAAGCATCCATGACTTCCAGGGCCTGCGGGAATTCCTCACCGCCGTGACCCTGACCAGCCTGATCGACCTGCCCTTTGCCGTGCTGATGCTGGTGGTGATCGGCTTGCTCGGCGGCTGGCTGGTGGTAATTCCGGTGTTGGCGTTTCCAATCACGATCATCTTCGCGATGGTGATCCAGGTGCGCCTGCGCGACACCGTGCAGAAAAGCCTGAGCCTGGGCGCCGAACGCCAGGCGCTGCTGATCGAAACCCTCGGCGGTCTGGAAACCCTCAAAGCCTGCAGCGCCGAAAGCGAACGCCAGCACAAATGGGAAAGCACCCACGGCGCCCTCACCCGCCTCGATAGCCATGCGCGCAACCTCTCGGCACTGGCCACCAACGGCACGCTGTTCCTCCAGCAATTCTCCGGCATGGCGACCATCGTCGCCGGGGTCTACAGCATCATCGCCGGCAACCTCAGCGTCGGCGCGCTGGTGGCGACCTACATGCTCGGCAGCCGGGTGCTCGCGCCGCTGGGGCAGATTGCCGGTTTGATCACCCGCTACCAGCAAGCGCAACTGACCATGAAAAGCACCGATGCGCTGATGTCCTTGCCGCAAGAACGCGACGCCAAACAACGGCCGCTGGAACGCACACAACTGCAAGGCGCGATAGACGTCAGCAGTGTGACGTTCCACTACAACGGCCAGAACGCTCCGGCGTTGGCCAACATCAGCTTCAGCGTGAAACCCGGCGAGCGGATCGGCATCATCGGTCGCAGCGGCTCAGGCAAAAGTACGCTGGCGCGGCTGGTAATGGGTTTCTACGCACCGGAAGAAGGACAGTTGCTGCTCGATGGCCTGGACTTGCGGCAACTGGACGTCGCCGACCTGCGCCAGCAAATCGGTTACGTCGCCCATGACCTGCCACTGTTGGCCGGCAGCCTTCGCGACAACCTGACCCTCGGCGCACGCTACATCAGCGATTCACGGATGCTCGAAGTCGCCGAACTGACCGGCGTCACCGAGCTGGCCCGTCAGCATCCGCAAGGCTTCGACCGGCCGGTGGGGGAACGCGGACAACTGCTGTCCGGCGGGCAACGTCAGGCGGTGTTGCTGGCCCGCGCCTTGTTGCTGGATCCGCCGATCATGTTGCTCGACGAACCCACCAGTGCCATGGACAACAGCAGCGAAGACGTTCTGCGACAAAAACTCCACCGTTGGGTCCAGGGTAAAACCCTCCTGCTGGTGACCCACCGTACCTCGATGCTCAGCCTGGTGGATCGCCTGGTGGTGCTGGACAACGGGCGGATCGTCGCCGACGGTCCGAAAGAAGTGGTCATCGATGCACTGCGCAAGGGCCGTGTCGGCTCTGCGGCTGTCTAGGAGCTAGCCATGGCCCGTTCATCATCCGACGTTTCAAAGGATCGCGGCTACTTCGGCAGCTTCAGCAAAAGCGCGGAAAGCGAATACATGCCGGAAACCGCCGGCGCCTCGTTGCAGGATTCGCCACGCTGGTCGCGGATCACTGTGTGGTTGGCGGCTGCGCTGATTATCACGGCTGTGGTCTGGGCCAAGTTTGCGGTGCTGCAGGAAGTGACCATGGGCGAAGGCAAGGCGATTCCGTCGAGCAAGGTACAGGTGATCCAGAACCTGGAGGGCGGCATCGTCACTGAGATCTTCGTTCGCGAAGGGCAAATGGTGAACAAGGGCGACACCTTGCTGCGCCTCGATGACACTCGATTCCTGTCGAACAAGGGCGAAAGCGAGGCGGATCGTTATGCGCTGACCGCGCAGGTCGAACGGCTGTCGGCTGAAGCGGAAGGCCGTCCGTTCAAGCTCTCTCCCGAAGTGATCGCCAAGGCGCCGCAAGTGGCCGAAGACGAGCGCTCGCTGTACGAACAACGGCAACGTCGACTGGCCAGCGAACAGCGCACCTTGAGTGAGCAACTTCGGCAAAAAACCCAGGAACTGGCAGAGTTCCGCTCCAAACAGGGCCAATTCAGTTCAAGCCTGGCGCTGCTGCAACAAGAGATGAACATGTCCGCGCCGCTGGTGGGCACCGGGGCGGTTTCGCCGGTGGAAATCTTGCGACTCAAACGCAGTGCGGTGGAGATTCGCGGCTCATTGAACGCTACGACCCTGGCGATTCCCCGTGCGGAATCGGCGATCAATGAGATCAAAAGCAAGATTGACGAGTCCGAACAATCCTTCCGCTCCGACGCGGCGAAAGAGCTGAATGAAAAACGCACCGACCTGTCGAAAATCACGGCCTCGAGCATTGCTATCGATGACCGCGTAACCCGCACCACGGTGGTGTCGCCGGTTCACGGAATTATCAAAGTGCTGAAGGTCAACACCATCGGCGGCGTGGTCCAACCGGGCAGCGACATGGTGGAAATCGTGCCCATTGAAGACAACTTGCTGATCGAAGCCAAGGTCCGGCCGCAGGACGTGGCGTTTCTGCACCCGGGGCAGAAAGCGATGGTCAAGTTCAGTGCTTACGACTACACGATTTATGGGGGGTTGAGTGCGAAGCTGGAGTTGATTGGCGCGGACACGATTACGGATGACAAGGGCAACAGCTTTTATTTGATTCAGGTGAGGACGGATAAGAATCACTTGGGCGGGGATGTGAAACCGTTGCTGATCATTCCGGGGATGGTGGCGACGGTGGACATCATCACCGGGGAGAAAAGCGTGCTGGATTACCTGCTGAAGCCAGTGCTTAAGGCCCGGACTGAGGCGATGCGCGAAAGATAGTTTCTGGTTAGATTTATTGGTGATTGTTCCACCGCTTTCGCGAGCAGGCTCGCTCCCACAGTGGATCGCATTTCTTCTGGAAGAACTCAGTCAACTGTGGGAGCGAGCCTGCTCGCGAAGAGGCCCTCAAAAACAACGACTATTTCGGCTCATGATTGCGCTGGTAGGTCTCCTCCCCCATCGCCGAAATCTGCCCCTCGATCAACGCCTCGAACGGTTTTAACAACGGTTCGAAAGTGGTCGGTGCTTCGAGGGTCTGCAATGCCTGAACAATCGCCTCCACCGTCGACAACGCGCCCGGCCCCGGAGCCTTGCGCAATCGATATCTCGACACCCCGCCCTGCGCCAACGTCACCCTCGGCAGCGCCGCCAGCAGCGGGTTGAGGTGCAGCATCTTGCGCGCCTTGCGCCAGGTGCCGTCCGGGACGACCAGCAATAACGGCTGATCATTTGCCGCGTAAGTCTGCAACGGCTGCGCATCATCGGCAGGAAACAGCAGCCGCGCCTGATAACCCGGCTGATTCAACAATGCCGGCAAATCCTCGAACACCTCACCCACTATCAGCTCGGCATTCCTCAACCCCAATGCCGCCAACCGTGCGGTGTTCAGCGCATGGTTCACTTCGCTCGGATGCTGCAACAGCAACACCCGGGTGCGGCTGTCGAGGCTCGGAATCAGCGGGCACAGGCAATGGGTTTGCGGACGCAGGCAGCGCGGACATTGGATTCTGGACATTTTTTTCAAGCCTGATTCAGTTGCGCTTTGAGCAAATCGCGAAAGGTCTGGATCAGCGGCTCGCGGCTGCGGCCACGACGCACGATCATCGAAAACGGCGCCTGATAGCCGAAGGTCGCCGGCAGCAGCACCCGCAAATCGCCCTTATCCGCCCAAGCCTGCGCGTAGTGCTCCGGCAGGTAACCGATGTAGGCGCCCGACAGCACTAGAATCAGCTGCGCCTCCATACTTTCCACCGTCGCCGCGCTGTGCTTGAAACCGTGACGTGCCAGTTCCGCCTGGCTCCAGTAGCCGCGGCCAACCATGCGTTGCTGAGTGATGACTTGCTCGGGAATGCGCCGCTCGGTGAACAGCGGATGACGACTGCTGCAATACAACCAGTGTTGTTCGCGGTACAGCGGCATGTAGACCAGACCGCTCATGCGCGTGGAGAACGCGCCGATGGCCAGGTCGAGACGGTTATCCTGCACGCCGAGTTGCAGTTCGTAAGGGCTCATCACCGAGAGGTGCAAATGCACGGCCGGGTGTTCCTGGCTGTAGGCGCCAATGGCTTCGGCGAAGGGCAAGGCCTTGTCGCTGACGGTGGAGTCGATGACGCCGAGGTTCAAGGTGCCGCGCAGTTCGCCTTTGAGGGCGGCAGCGTATTGCTCGAAGCCTTCGAGCTCGCCTAATAGACGCAAGGTTTCCTGATGGAACAACTCACCCTTGCTGGTCAGGCTGAAACCACCACGGCCGCGATGGCACAGCACCAGGCCGAGGGCGGCTTCGAGCTGGCTCATGTAGGTGCTGATGGCCGAGGTCGAGAGGTTGAGCTCCTGCTGGGCGTTGGCAAACCCCTGATGGCGAACCACGCTGACGAAGATGCGTAAAAGTTTCAGGTCGGGTAACGCGTTGGCCATGAGGGCTCCAAACACCAGTCGAATTTCAATCCTGTGGCGAGGGGATTTATCCCCGTTGGGTGGCGAAGCCGCCCCCCAAAAATCTCAAACTTGTTGTGTCAGACAGAACGGGGGTGATGTTTTGCGACTGCTACGCAGCCGAACGGGGATAAATCCCCTCGCCACAGAAGATCAGCGCATGGCGAGAGTCTATCGCCGCCGCGGCCATTAGTTTAGAAAAATCTGAACTAAGTATTTGCCCGTAGCGATTCTTCCCGGCCACTACATTTCGCAGAATCGGCCCACAGCGGTGCCCGTGTCCCCCCGACCGGTCAACCGACATAAATAAAACAACGACGATGAGGCCCTACCCGTGGACAAGATTCTTCACCAACCACTGGGCGGCAATGAAATGCCGCGCTTCGGCGGCATCGCCACCATGATGCGACTTCCCCATGTGCCAACCGCTGCCGGTCTGGATGCTGCCTTCGTTGGCGTCCCTCTGGACATCGGCACGTCTCTGCGCCCTGGCACCCGTTTCGGACCTCGAGAAATCCGCGCTGAATCGGTAATGATCCGCCCGTACAACATGGCTACCGGCGCTGCACCGTTCGACTCGCTGTCGGTTGCCGACATCGGCGACGTCGCGATCAACACGTTCAACCTGCTGGACGCCGTACGGATCATCGAAGAGTCCTACCACAAAATCCTCGAACACAATGTGATCCCCCTGACCCTGGGCGGCGACCACACCATCACCCTGCCAATCCTGCGTGCGATCCATAAGAAGCACGGCAAGATTGGCCTGGTGCACATCGACGCTCACGCCGATGTGAACGATCACATGTTCGGCGAGAAAATCGCCCACGGCACCACCTTCCGTCGCGCTGTCGAAGAAGGCCTTCTGGACTGTCACCGCGTGGTGCAAATCGGCCTGCGCGCTCAGGGCTACACCGCTGACGACTTCAACTGGAGCCGCAACCAGGGCTTCCGTGTGGTTCAGGCCGAAGAGTGCTGGCACAAATCCCTGGCCCCGCTGATGGCCGAAGTTCGCGAGAAAGTCGGCGGCGGTCCGGTGTACCTGAGTTTCGACATCGACGGCATCGACCCTGCCTGGGCACCGGGCACCGGCACCCCGGAAATCGGTGGTCTGACGACCATTCAGGCAATTGAAATCGTTCGCGGCTGCCAAGGCCTCGACCTGGTCGGTTGCGATCTGGTAGAAGTCTCGCCCGCTTACGACACCACCGGCAACACCTCGCTGCTGGCCGCCAACCTGCTGTACGAAATGCTCTGCGTACTGCCTGGCGTGGTCCACCGCTGAGGATTGGTCGTGAACGAACGTGATCAGGTACTCAAGGCCGCTGCCGATCTGGTAACCGCCTTTGCCCGTAATGATCGCGAAGCCTACTTCGGCGCCTTCAGCGCCGATGCCAGCTTCGTGTTCTACACCCTCGAACAGCCCCTGCTGTCGCGCGATGCCTATCAGGCGTTGTGGGACACCTGGCGCTCGGAGGATGGCTTCGAGGTGCTTTCGTGCACCTCGAGCAACGCCTTCGTCAGCCTGCAGGGTGACGTGGCGATTTTCATTCATGACGTAGCCACCGAGCTGCGCATGCAAGGGGAGCAACACTTCAGCCAGGAGCGCGAGACGATTGTGTTTCGCCGACAACAACAAGGCCTATGGCTGGCCTGCCACGAACATTTGTCCGCGATGCCGGAAGGGCTGCCAACCCCTTAGCCAAACAGGTGACGCTCACACACGATGAGCGCGCCTTTATGATCGGAGCTGATCATGAATAACAACAACAAAGACCAAAGCCTTACGCACATTGAAACCTACGGGGTCGAACAGATCCCGGACAGCGAACGCACCGCAGGCCCGACGGATTTGTTCCGAATGATCTTTGGGGGTTCCAACACCTTTGCCACCGCCGTGCTCGGCAGTTTCCCGGTACTGTTCGGCCTGTCTTTTCAGGCGGGCGTCTGGGCGATTGTGCTGGGTGTGTTGCTGGGCTCGCTGATCCTCGCGCCAATGGGCCTGTTCGGCCCGATCAATGGCACTAACAACGCCGTGTCTTCCGGTGCGCACTTCGGCGTGCACGGGCGGATCGTCGGTTCGTTTCTGTCGCTGTTGACCGCCATCGCCTTCTTCTCGCTCTCGGTGTGGAGTTCGGGTGATGCACTGATCGGTGGCGCCAAGCGCTTGATCGGTCTGCCGGAAACCGACCTGACCCTGGGCTTGGCCTACGGTCTGTTCGCGATCCTGGTACTGACAGTCTGCATCTACGGCTTCCGCTTCCTGCTGTGGGTCAACAAGATCGCAGTGTGGAGTGCCAGCTTGCTGTTCCTGCTGGGCATCTTCGCCTTCGTCGGTCCGTTCGATGTGAACTACGCCGGCACCGTCAGCATGGGTCAACCGGGTTTCTGGGCGGCCTTCATCGGCGCGGCGCTGGTGGCGATGAGCAACCCGATTTCCTTCGGCGCGTTCCTCGGTGACTGGTCGCGTTACATCCCGCGTGACACCTCCAAGCGCCGCATCATGGCCGCCGTGGTGATCTCGCAGATCGCGACCTTCATCCCGTTCCTGTTCGGCCTCGCCACCGCCACCATCGTAGCGATCAAGGCGCCGGACTACATCGCGGCCAACAACTACGTCGGCGGCCTGCTGGCCGTTTCACCGAGCTGGTTCTTCCTGCCGGTGTGCCTGATTGCGGTGATCGGCGGCATGTCCACCGGCACCACCTCGCTCTATGGCACCGGGCTGGACATGTCCAGCGTGTTCCCGCGGGTACTGTCGCGGGTCAAGGCAACGTTGCTGATCGGCGTGATGTCGATTGCCTTCATCTTCATCGGGCGCTTTGCGGCGAACCTGGTGCAGAGCGTGTCGACCTTCGCCGTACTGATCATCACCTGCACCACTCCGTGGATGGTGATCATGATCATCGGTCTGCTGGTGCGTCGCGGCTTCTACTGCCCGGATGACCTGCAAGTGTTCACCCGCGGCGAGAAAGGTGGCCGCTACTGGTTCACGCATGGCTGGAACTGGCGTGGGCTGGGTGCCTGGATCCCGAGTGCAGCGGTGGGTTTGTGCTTTGTGAACCTGCCTGGGCAGTTCGTGGGTCCGCTCGGTGAACTGGCCGGCGGCATCGACATTAGCCTGCCGGTCACCCTTGGCCTGGCGTCGCTGGTGTACCTCGCGCTGTTGAGCCTGTTCCCGGAATCGGCCGCGGTGTTCGGTCCAAACGATGAACGCAGCAAGGGCACGGATTCGCTCGCTAAACCGGCGATGCGACAAGTCGCCTGATTCAACACATTACCTGTGGGAGCGGGCTTGCCCGCGAAGCCGGCGGCACATCCAACATTGATGTGACTGACAGACCGCTTTCGCGAGCAAGCCCGCTCCCACAAGGGATTGATTTTCGCCTCACCATAAAAAAGACAATCGGAGACACGCCATCATGGCTTTGGATTTATTCGTCGTACTCATCTACGCCGCCGCGATGCTGATACTCGGCTACTACGGCATGCGCAAGGCCAAGACCAACGAAGACTTTTTGGTCGCCGGTCGCAACCTCGGCCCGAGCCTGTACATGGGCACCATGGCCGCCACCGTTCTGGGCGGCGCGTCCACCGTCGGCACCGTGCGCCTGGGCTACGTCCATGGCATCTCCGGTTTCTGGCTCTGCGCGGCCCTCGGTTGCGGGATCGTGGCACTGAACCTGTTCCTCGCCAAACCGCTGCTGAAACTGAAGATCTACACCGTTACCCAGGTGCTGGAAAAACGCTACAACCCGATGGCCCGCTCCGCGAGCGCGGTGATCATGCTGGCGTATGCGCTGATGATCGGCGTGGTCTCGATCCTGGCCATTGGCACCGTGCTGCAAGTGCTGTTCGACCTGCCGTTCTGGCTGTCGGTATTGGTCGGCGGTGGCGTGGTGGTGATTTATTCGGCGATCGGCGGCATGTGGTCCCTGACCCTGACCGACATCGTCCAGTTCGTGATCAAGACCGTGGGCCTGATGTTCATCCTGTTGCCAATATGCCTGTACCGCGTCGGTGGTTGGGATGAGTTGGTGTTGAAACTGCCGGCAACCGCCTTCAGCTTCACCACGATTGGCTGGGACACCATCATCACCTACTTCATGATCTACTTCTTCGGGATCCTGATCGGCCAAGACATCTGGCAGCGTGTGTTCACCGTCAAGAGTGCCAAAGTGGCTCAGGTCGCCGGTACATTCGCAGGCTTCTACTGCATCCTTTACGGACTGGCCTGCGCCCTGATCGGCATGGCCGCTCATGTGCTGATCCCGGACCTGGACAACGTCAACAACGCCTTCGCCGCCATCGTCAAACTGTCCCTGCCGGACGGTATCCGTGGCCTGGTGATCGCCGCTGCCCTGGCGGCCATGATGTCCACCGCCAGCGCCGGCCTGCTCGCCGCCGCCACCACCCTGACCGAAGACCTGCTTCCGAAACTGCGCGGCGGTAAACAGTCGACTCTGGGCATCAACCGCCTGTTCACCCTGTTGACCGGCATCGTTGTACTCGGCATCGCGCTGGTCGTGAATGACGTGATCAGCGCCCTGACCCTGGCGTACAACCTGTTGGTGGGCGGCATGCTGATCCCGTTGATCGGTGCGATTTTCTGGAAACGCGCAAACACCGCCGGCGCTATCGCCAGCATGGGCATGGGCTTCGCAACAGCGTTGCTGTTCATGTTCAAAGACGGTCTGGATGCCAACACCCCGATCTACTACAGCCTCGGCGTAGGTCTGGTGAGTTTCGTTGTGGTCAGCTTGCTGTCCCCTCGCCCTGCAGCGGTGGCCAGCGCCGCCTAAGCTGAACATAACGACTTTGATGCTTTCTTCGACGGGTGTGGCGTCGGTTGCCACACCCGTTTTTTTTCGCCTGGAGAAAACCTTTGATGAAGATTGTTTCTCGCGACCAGTGGTTTGAAGTTAAACAGCTCAGTGACGGCATTCGCCTGATTCACGAGCCTTACATCCGCCCCTTCTATCGCTGCAATCTCTGGCACATCCAGGGCCGCGACAAGGACTTGCTGCTCGACAGCGGTTCCGGGCTGGTCAGCCTGCGCGAGCAACTGCCGTGGATCACCGAACGTCCGTTGGTAGCTGTGGCCAGCCATTGCCATTTCGACCACATCGCTGGCCATCACGAATTCCCCGAACGGCTGGTGCATCCGGCTGAAGCACAGATCCTCGCCGCGCCGGACGGCGAAAACACCTTGAGCACGGCGTTTGTCGGCGACGAGATGTTCGAGGCGCACCCGGATTGCCCGTTGTGCTACGCCGAGTATCGGGTCAAAGCTGCCCCAGCCACCGGCCTGATCGAAGAAGGTGACGTGCTGGATCTGGGCAACCGCACATTACAAGTGCTGCATACGCCGGGGCATTCACCGGGCGGCATCAGCCTGTACGAAGCCGCGACCGAGACGCTGTTCAGCGGCGACATCATCTACGACGGGCCGCTGATCGAAGACGCCTACCACTCCAACCTCGACGACTACGCCCGCAGCCTGCAGCGTTTGCGCGAGTTGCCGATCCGCACGGTGCATGGCGGGCATTTCGGGAGTTTTTCCGGGGAACATTTGCGCACAATGATTGACGAGTGGCAGCGCTTGCACGCCTGAAGCCTGCTGTACTCAGCCCCAGGGACAACAATAATAACGCCCTCGAAGAACCACCATGAAAAGAGCTGCCGTTCGTGCCGTCGTGCATCGTTTCATCAGCCGCCTGCTGGAGGGTCAGGATGACTTCGACGACAACGCGAGCCTGGCACAATTGGGATTGGATAAAGAAGATATCGAAGAGCTGATCTTCCATCTGGAAGATGAGCTGGGTTTGACAGCGTTTACGGCTGAGGAAGATCAGATGCTCAAGACCGCCAGGACGGCGAATGACTTGAGCCGGTTTTTGATGGAGATCGGAAGGCATTGACCTGTAGACCGCCAAGATCGCAGCCTTCGACAGCTCCTACAGGTACACGGGCAATCGCAGCATTGGCGCTACTCCCTGTAGGAGCTGCCGAAGGCTGCGATCTTTTAGGCCTTGACGCGTTACCGGCGTCGCTGCTGGCGTCGGCGTTGTTCGTCGTCAGTGCGAATAGGCACAGGTTGCAGAGGCGGTTCGATCAAACCGAGTGCAACACCCAAGTCGTGCAGCCAGTTTTGGATTTTCTCTTTCATGGTGCCCCCTTCAGGGTAGTGCCGAGTGGCCAAAATTCTGTAGCCACTTCGCACTGATAATAGTCCGAAGTCCTACGCAATGCTCGCCCAAAGTCGCAATGATCTGTTACTGAATGGATCAAAATACCTGACCGATAGTTCAAGCCATCGCCCGAGCCTGACTCGGCGCCGACGGATAGACCAATTGTTGCTGCTCAAGCCAGGCGTTCAAGTTCGCCCCAACCATGCCTTTGCGCCACATCAGCCACGTGGTGGCACTGGCAAACGGCTCGGCCAACGGATGCACCGCCACGCTTTCGCGGCCTGGCAGGCTGGCGAGCATCGACTCCGACATCAGCGCCACGCCTGAGCCGGCGATCACGCAGGCAAGCATCCCCGGATAAGACTCGATTTCCATCGCCCGGCCCATGGCCGCGTGGTAATGGGCGAACCAGGCTTCCAGACGCATGCGGTAGGAACAACCCTGCCGAAACGTGAACACTGACCGCCCTTCCACATCCAGCGCGCTGAGGATCGGCGGGTGATCGGCCTCGCTGATCAGCACCAGCCGTTCGTCGCACAACGGCACGCCGTCGAGCCCGGCCAGCTCCAGCGGACCGTCCACCAGCGCCGCATCGAGACGACCGGTGAGCAAACCTTCAAGCAATTCGCCGCTTGGCCCGGACTGCACTTGCAGGTTCACCGCCGGATAAGTGCGGTGATAACGCGCCAACAACCCCGGCAGATGAATCGCCGCCGTGCTGTACATCGTGCCGAGTACGAAGTCCCCGGCCGGTTGCCCGCCCTGCACCGCCGCTTGAGCTTCGTCGCGCAGATTGAACAACTTGGCGGTGTAGTCCAGCAGGACTTTTCCTGCAGGCGACAACTGCAAACGCTGACGTTCACGCACGAACAGTTCTACGCCGAGTTGCTCTTCCAGCTGTTTAAGCCGGGTCGACAGGTTCGACGGCACCCGGTGCAGGCGTTCGGCAGCGCGGGTGATGGAACCCTCCTCCGCTACCGCCTGGAAAATCCGCAACTGGCTGAATTCCACGCCATTCTCCAAATCAGAACAAGTTACTCACTATTATTCATTTTAAAAGAAAGTCAATCAGTCCTAGCCTGACGGTCATTGATCCTCTGCCGGAATTCAGACTATGTCCCCTCTGATTCGCTTACTCGCCAGTTTCATCGCCCTGATGATGGCCATGGGCATCGGGCGTTTCGCCCTCACGCCTCAGCTGCCGCACCTGCTCAGTGAAGGCCAGATTGACCTGACCGCCGCCGGTCTGATTGCGGCGGCCAACTACCTCGGCTACTTCGTTGGCGCGGTGGACGCGATGTTCTCTCGCCGCCCCGAGCAAGTCCGCCGGCGTTTGCTGGGCGGTTTGTGGCTCTGTGTATTGCTGACGCTGGCCTCGTTCTGGGCCAACGGGTTTTGGTCCCATCTGGTGCTGCGGTTCGGTACCGGCGTGGCCAGCGCCTGGGTGCTGGTGATGATCACTGCGTTGAGCCAGCCACTGGCCGCAGTGGCCGGTCGCCCACGGCTTGGCGCCCTGGTATTTGCCGGACCGGGTCTGGGGATTTTTCTGACGGGCTTGTTGGCCCTGGGATCGAACCTGCTGGGGCAGACTTCTGCAGCCTTGTGGCTGGTGTATGCCGGCGTCGGGCTGGCGATGCTGCTGGGGATTCTGCCGTTCCTGCCGCAACCGGCCACAACCGTGGCCACCGCCCCCAGCGTCGCTGGCTCGGGAAATCATGGCATCGGCCGTTTAGGCGTGGTCTATGGGTTGTACGGTTTGGGCTACATCATTCCGGCCACTTTCCTCTCGCAAATGGCCAATGCGCAGTTCCATGGCCAATGGCAGGCCGATCTGTTCTGGCCTTGCTTCGGCCTTGCTTCGGCGATCGGGGTGGTGCTGGTGAGTCTGCGTCGACAACACCCGCATGGCACTCACTATTGGCTGATGGCGACGTTGTGGCTGCAAGCCGCCGGGGTCTTCGCCTGCTTGTTGGGCAGCGGCCCAGGCCTGGCCTTGGGCGTGATCCTCTGCGGCACGCCGTTCCTGGCCTGCATGCAGCTGGTGATGCAACGTTCCCGGGAGCTGGCGCCCCACGCCACCCAGCGCAACGCCGGACTGCTGACGGCATGCTTTGCCATAGGTCAGCTCGCCGGACCGTTGCTGGCCGCGTTAAGCAGCCACTTCAGCGGTGGTTTGCAGCCCGCGCTGGTGTTCGCCGGCAGCGGTTTGATTGTCGCTGGCAGTCTGTTGTTGCGCCCGGTCAGCTCTGCCCAAGGGCTTTGCGCAAGCGACGGCGCACCCATTGCTCAGCGCTGACAAACGTGATGCCCAGCAATACCAGCACCGCGCCGACAACGAAGTTGAAGCTCAGCTCTTCGCCCAGCAGCACCACGCCGAACGTGACGCCGAACAGCGGCGTCATGAACGAAAACACCGCCAGGTTCGCCGCCAGATAACGGCGCAACAGCCAGAACCAGGTCAGGTAACTGAAGAACGACACCACCAATCCCTGGAACAACACACTGGCCACCGCCACGGTGGTCAGGCTGACGTGGGTGACCTGGCCGCTGAGGATCGCGATCAGCAACAGGCCGACGAAACCGACAATCAATTGATAGAACAGCGTCAGGGTCACCGGGGCTTCCGACAGACGCGAAGCGCGCACCACCACCGTGGTTGCCCCCCATGACGCGCCAGCCAGCACGCCCAGCGCATCGCCCATCAACATGCGGTGATCGAGGTTGTCCCAGGACACCCCGCCAGCAAAGGCGATGGCGATCCCGACGAAGGCGAGGAAAATCCCCAGCCACTGGACCGGCCTTAAACGCTCACTCGGTAACAGCCAATGAACGCCCAATGCGGTGAAGATCGGCGCGGTGTAAAGGAACACCGACATGTGCGCGGCCGTGGTCAGTTGCAGGCCTTCGGAAATGAAGAAGAACTCCAGGCCAAAAAGCGCGCCAGCCAGTAGTCCACCGCGCCAGGTATTGCCCACTTGATCCCAGCCGGCCTTCCAGCAGATCAACAATCCTACGAGCAACGCGGAAATACCCGAGCGCCCGGCGGCTTGCATGACCGGCGCGATGTCTGGCGCCGCCCACTTGATCATCACTTGCTGAACACCCCAGATCAGGCACAACCCAATCATCACTTGCAGGGCAAACCCATCGGCGCTGCGCCGGGTGGCGCTCACCGGAACACCTCGACAACACAAAACATGGCAGTACTCGCAACAGGGGGTCGGCGCGAGGTCAGCTCAGTTCAATGCGATCGGCATGAATAACGATCTGACCGTTCTTGTACAACGCACCGATGGCCTTTTTGAAGTTGCCCTTGCTCACGCCAAACATACTGCTGATCACCGTCGGGTCGCTCTTGTCGCTGACCGGCAGGCTGCCATTGTTGTCGCGCAACTTGGCGAGAATCTTCGAGTTCAGGCTGGTGGCGGCTTCTTCGCCGACCGGTTGCAGGCTCAGGCTGATCTTGCCGTCGGCGCGGACTTCTTTGATAAAGCCCTTCTCTTCTTTACCGGCGCGCATGAACTTGAAGATTTCGTTCTTGTGGATCAGGCCCCAATGCTTGTTGTTGATGATCGCCTTGAAGCCCATATCGGTGGCTTCGGCAACCAGCAAATCAACTTCCTGGCCAGGGGTGTAGTTGGCCGGGGTCTTGTCGAGGTAGCGGTCCAGACGCGCCGTCGCGGTGATGCGGCGGGTGTGCTTGTCTAGGTAGACGTGCACCACGACATATTCACCGGCGGTCATCTGGCGTTTTTCTTCGGAGTACGGCAGCAACAGATCCTTCGACAAGCCCCAATCCAGGAAAATACCGATGCTGTTGACTTCAACGACTTTTAAACTGGCGAATTCACCGACTTGAACTTTCGGCTTTTCGGTAGTTGCGATGAGTTTGTCATCGCTGTCCAGATAAATAAAAACGTTAAGCCAGTCTTCATCTTCGCTGGGAATATCTTTGGGAATATAACGATTAGGCAGGAGGATTTCGCCATCCGCGCCACCGTCCAGATATAAACCGAAGTTAGTGTGTTTAACCACTTGCAAACTGTTGTAGCGCCCGACTAAAGCCATTTCCAATACCCTCATTGCGTGGGCGGCATTCTACCCGGTTTTGCGGGCCGCGCTCGCTGGCCAGCCCGGTGGCGCAAGAAAATCCTCTGAAGGGCTTAATTTTCCTGGGTTTTACCGCACGCGCCTGGCCGCTCGTCAGGCCGCGCTGGCGATTTTCGCACCTGTCCGCCAGGCGGAAAACTGTAATTTTTCACGATCGTTCTTAGTTAAAACAGCAGCTTAGGGGCCTATTCAGAATAATAACTTGTGATTAGTTCTTCATCTGCCCTGTGTATTTCGGGGGGATATTTACCAAGCAATTGTCAAGTATTTCCTGTACGATGCCTGGCCAAGTTAATTTTCTATAGGTTAATGGCCGCCATGCGTGTAAAAGCATCCAACAGCAAAGCAAAGCCAGCTCCAGCCGTTGAAACCAGCGAATCGATCAACAACCAGATTGCTGCGTTCCTCAAGTCCGGCGGAGAGATCCAGCAAATTGCCAAAGGCGTCAGCGGCCAGACGTTCGGCCCGTCCAAGCAGATCACTCTGGGCAAGAAGTAACTTCCCCAAGATCCGCCGCGTCACCTGGTCCCTAAGCGCTTTGAGCTTCGAAGCGCTTGGACTGGAACCCTCCTCGCAACACCCCGCAAACAAACCGATATTTCGAAAATCGACGAACGGCCCTCGATGCCGAGCATTCGCCGGTATGCTTGCACACGTCTAGATCAAGCGTTTCAGTAGGTTTTTAGTGCCTGCACCTCGCTGTCATGGAGTGACGCATGCTCAAACCTTCCTATTTATTGCTCGGCACCCTACTGTCGTGTTCGGTCGCCAATGCGCAAATCTTTCAGCGTGAACTGGGCGACTTCGATCTCAAACTCGGCACCACCCCCAGCCGCAGCATGGCCCAGGGGCTGGTCAAACCTTCCAGCACCGGCTCGTTCCACGGTGGTCTCGACCTGAGTCACGACAGCGGTTTTTACGTGGGCCAATGGGCACCGAGCATGGGTTTAACGCCTGGGGCCAACCTTGAAGTCGACTCCTACATGGGCTTTAAACAGCCTTTCGATAATACCCTCGGGTACGAAGTCGGCATGATCCGTTACAGCTATCCGAAAGTGGACACCCTCGACAGCCAGGAGCTTTTCGGTGGCCTGACCTTTCTGGGCAGCCGTTTCGGCGCAGCGTTCAGCAATGACCCGGACAAACAGAACAGCACCGTATTCGCCGACCTCGGTGGCAATCAGCCGTTCGGCATCGGGATCAGCATGAAATACACCACTCACCAGCTCAACACGCCGGTGTCCGTCGACGGTGGCTACGTAGGCAGTTTCACCGACTGGTCAGTGCAACTTTCCCGCCCGTTCATGGGCGTCGATCTGGACCTGATCTACAGTGACTCCAGCTTGAGCGGCAACAGCTGCTCCGCCTATTCCGGGCACAACAGCCAATGCGACGGGCTAATCACCCTCAAGGCCGAACGCGCCTTCTATTGATCGGCTGAACTGCCGGGCTCATTCTGCGTTCACATGAGAATCACCTTAAAGAAGCCAGGCCTTCGCAAGGACTCGCCCATGTCGCGCTGGTTGAAATATCTCGCCGTCGTCATCACCCTCAGTCTCGCCCTCGGTGCGTGCAGCCGCGTGGGCCTGGCCTATCGCAACCTCGACGTGATCATTCCGTGGACGCTCAGCGACTACCTGGACATGAACGGCGAGCAGAAAGGCTGGTTCAACGAGCGCCTCAAGGAACACTTGAGCTGGCACTGCACCACGCAACTGCCGGGCTACCTCGACTGGCTGGATCGCTTGCAGGTCATGGTCGAGACCAACCAGGTCACCGACGCCGCACTGCAAACCCGCACCCAGGAAGCCAAACAGGCCATCGCCCAGACCGCACGGGAAATCACCCCGTCGGCCATTGAGCTGCTGCAGGGGCTGAATGACCAGCAAGTCGCGGAAATGAACGAGGCCTTCGCCAAGGACCAGCGCAAACGCCAGGAGGCATACCTCAAGCCGACGCTCGATCAACAGATCAAGCAACGCAGCCAGCGCATGGAAAAACGACTGAATGACTGGCTCGGCCCGCTCAGCGCAACCCAGCAGCTAAGAGTTGTCGCGTGGTCCAATGCCTTGGGTGACCAGAATACGCAATGGATCGCCAACCGCGTCCATTGGCAGAAGCAGTTCAGTGCGGCGGTTGCGCAGCGCCAGAGTCCAGAATTCCCACAGCGAATCGAGACGCTTCTGGTCAATCGCGAGAGTTTGTGGACGCCCGCTTATCGCCAGGCTTACGCCAGCACCGAAGCGCAGGCACGGGCGTTATTTGTGGATTTGATGGCAGAAAGCACGCCGGAACAGCGCCAGCGGTTGTTGAAGAAAATAGAAGGGGTTCGCAAGGACTTCAATGATTTGAAGTGCCTGAAAGCAGCCAAACAAAGTTAAGCGCTACACAACTCCCCTGTGGGAGCGAGCCTGCTCGCGATTGCGGTGTATCAGTAAACAATGATGTTACTGGTGTACCGCAATCGCGAGCAGGCTCGCTCCCACAATGGGTTAGGGGGTGATCGTCAGGCAATCTGCGCCTTCGACGCCACCTCATCAAACGTCACCTCATCCAGCGCATCTTCCTGCTCATCCAACACCTGCCGCGGATGGTCATTGCCCGGAATACTGCTATCGATCAGGCTCAATAAGCTCGAACCCCGAGCCGTCAAAATGTAATTCGATCCGGTGCCACCCTGTTCCTCAGGCCGAGGCTCGATATAACCGCGCGCCAGCAGTAACTTTTCGTACTCGCCGGCCACCGCTTTCAGATGATCCAGGTTTTCCGTCTCCTCGCCCTCCGCCGACTTCTCCGCCGCATACTGTTCGGCATAGGGCCGAGGCGTGAAGCTACTTGCACCGTTCTGCACCTCGTGCAACAAGCGTTCAATCAAATCCCAGTTATAAGTCGTCATCCTGATTCAACCTCCAAAGCCAGAGAGTGAGATGGCCTTCATAAGTTGTGACCGGCGCGGTTCGTAGCCGTTCAGCCGAGGTTTTGAACAGCATCGACCAGCGGTATGTCGAATTGGGCGTAGGCCAAACGACTAGTTTGTGTAAGTCACCTCCCAGCATCCCGCAGGAGAATCCCAATGAACATTCAGAATCATCCCGTCGTCTCCCGAGAAGAATGGCTCGCCGCCCGCAAGCAACACCTGGCCCACGAAAAAGCCTTCACCAAAGAGCGAGACAAACTCAGCGCCGAACGCCGAGCCCTGCCTTGGGTGAAAATCGACAAGGAATACCGTTTCCAGGGCCCGAACGGCGAATTGAAACTGGCTGACCTGTTCGGTGGGCTTAGCCAGTTGGTCATCTACCACTTCATGTTTGGTAAAGGCTGGGACGAAGGCTGTTCCGGCTGCTCGTTCCTGTCCGACCACATCGACGGCGCCAACCAACACCTGGCCCATCATGACGTCGCCGTGGTGGCGGTTTCCCACGCACCGTTCGCCGAATTCCAGGCCTTCAAACGACGCATGGACTGGAAATTTGATTGGGTGTCGTCAGAAGGCTGCGACTTCAACTACGATTTCGGCGTCTCGGCCCGAGCAGAAGACGTCACCGCCGGTAAAGCCACCTACAACTACGAAAAATCCGACGGCGCCGAAGAAGAACTCCCCGGACTCAGCGTGTTTTATCGCAATGAAGCCGGCGAGATTTTCCACACCTATTCCACCTATGCCCGCGGTCTGGACATGTTGGTCGGCGCCTACAACTACTTGGATCTCACACCCAAGGGTCGCAACGAAGAGGAAATCATGGAATGGGTAAGGCTTCACGATCAGTATGAAGACAATGCCTCAGCGGCCTGCTGCCATGGGGGATAGACGACAGAGCACATTGGATTTGTGCCGAACACACTATCTCCAAACACCGAAAATCCACTGTGGGAGCGAGCTTGCTCGCGATGACTGACAAACATTCAATACTGATATCGACTGATACACCGCTATCGTCGGATCGCCGCCTGGAGCAAGCTCACTCCCACAGATGTTGGCAGTGTTTAGTCATCAGCAAATTGCCTGAGATTATCCGACCGCACCAGGACATTTCTCCTACATCAAGTTCAGAACCGGCACTCTGTACCGCTAGGTGGCTGGTCCTTATAGTCAAACCGTCGCCCAAAAGACGACCGGGTTTGGCGACCTGATCACAGTGAGTCCTTTTTAATTACGAGAGACTCCACCTATGGATAGATACATCCCCCTTACCGGAATCGACCTGATCCCGGCATCACTGCTCATCGACACCCAAGCGCCGCTCGACGTCCTGCAAGCCATGGCTGACTACCGAATCCGCACAGTCACCCAGGTGCTGGAAAACATTGCCTTCCGCGCAGAAATCGGCTGCGACACCGTGGTGTTGTCCGATTTCTCCAAGCTGCTGGCCATACCGTTGCGCGATGGCTGTGACTTAATGGATGTGATTGGTCGACGGTTGCGGGCGCAAGCTTCTGCATAAATGAAAACGGGCGCCCTTCACGGTGCCCGTTCCTGCCTCTGAACTTTTTACACGCTTAAACCCTCAACCGGATAACTTGCCTTAACCGGAACCGAGGCCCACCCCAATGAAAACCCTGCTGAAACTCACCCTCGCCGCCACCCTCGCCTGCGCCCTTCCCGCTTGGGCTTGCACGCCAGAGGAAGCCACCGCCAAACGCGAACAATTGGCCAAGGAAGTCACCAAGCTCACCGAACAAAATCCGGCCAAAGCCAAGGAGATCAACGATGAGCTGCAGAAGATGGATCTAGGGACGGCCAGCAAGGATCTGCCGGACAAGTGCCAATTGATCGATCAGCGATTGAAGGAGCTGGATTCCGCGGAGAAGAAAACCGAGGGCTGATCCGGCTCAGGAATCCCAGCCGTAAAAAAACCGGACATTGGTCCGGTTTTTTATTGGTCGCTAGAACTGCTTACTCAGCAGCCGGTGCTTCCGGCTTGCGGCGCTTGAGCGGCGCCATGCCGTCCTTGCTCACCAGCGACAGGGCGTCGGTCTTCGGGCGGTTGGCGATTTTGCGTTTGGTCGGTGCCTTGGCGCCGGTTTTCTTCTTGTCGCCTTTGGCGTCGACCTTTTTCTTCTTCACGCCAACGGCTTTGCCCGAGGCCTTGACCTTTTTCGGTCCGCCGTAGGTGCCTTTGACTTCCTTGATGGTGCGGCGCTCGAAGCTCTGCTTGAGGTAGCGCTCGACGCTCGACATCAGGTTCCAGTCGCCGTGGCAGATCAGCGAGATGGCCAGGCCATCGTTGCCGGCGCGACCGGTACGACCGATGCGGTGAACGTACTCGTCGCCGCTGCGCGGCATGTCGAAGTTGATCACCAGGTCCAGGCCTTCCACGTCGAGGCCGCGAGCCGCGACGTCGGTGGCGACGAGGATTTTCACGCCGCCCTGCTTCAGACGGTCGATGGCTAGCTTGCGATCTTTCTGGTCTTTGTCACCGTGCAGGACGAACGCTTTGTATTCCTGCGCTACCAGGCGGCCGTAGATACGGTCGGCCATGGCCCGGGTGTTGGTGAACACGATGGCCTTCTGGTAGGTCTCGTTGGCCAGCAGCCAGTTCACGATCTGTTCTTTGTGCTGGTTGTGGTCAGCGGTGATGATCTGCTGACGGGTGGTCGCATTCAGATCGCTGACGTTGTTGAGCTGCAGGTGCTCAGGGTTGTTGAGTACCTTGGCGACCATCTCGCGCAGGCCCGAACCACCGGTGGTGGCAGAGAACAGCATGGTCTGCTGGCGGTTGGTGCACTCTTCCACCAGACGCTGGACGTCTTCGGCAAAGCCCATGTCGAGCATGCGGTCGGCTTCGTCGAGGACCAGTACTTCGACTTCTTTGAGGTCGAGGTTGCCGGCGTTCAGTTGCTCGATCATCCGGCCCGGTGTACCGATCAGGATGTCCGGCACCTTGCGCAGCATGGCAGCCTGGACCTTGAAGTCTTCACCGCCGGTAATCAGGCCGGACTTGATGAAAGTGAACTGAGCGAAACGCTCAACTTCCTTGATGGTCTGCTGGGCCAGCTCGCGGGTTGGCAACAGGATCAGGGTCTTGATGCTGACGCGGACTTTAGCCGGGCCGATCAGACGGTTGAGGATCGGCAAAACGAATGCAGCGGTTTTGCCGCTACCGGTTTGCGCTGTCACCCGCAGGTCACGCCCTTGGAGCGCCAGCGGAATAGCCGCTGCTTGCACAGGCGTTGGCTCGACAAATTTAAGCTCGGCCACGGCTTTGAGCAGGCGTTCGTGCAGGGCGAATTGGGAAAACACGGGTGCTACCTCGAAGAAATACAAAAAAACAGCTGCATAGGGTAACGGTTTCGAGCGCTAAGGCCGAGTTTCTTTATACAAACGGCGCTAAACAGTGGTTTTTTTGTTGTGTCTTTTGTCCTCAAACGTCATCCAAAGCGTCTTAAATGCTCTAATCGCCCCGTCGCGTCCTACAGAAGAACCGTTTTTGCCCATGGATATCAAACAGCTCTGGCTCAACGCCCAAGACCTTTGGGGTGCCCTTGATCAGCACCCGCTCCTGCATTCCAGCCTGGCATTGGTGCTATTGCTGGTGATTGCGCTGGTCCTCGGACGAGTGGCGCGCTACCTGATCCTGCATGCCACCAAAATGCTCGGTCGCCAGCCCGCGCTGCACTGGGTCAATGATTTACGCCACAACAAGGTCTTTCATCGCCTGGCACAGATGACCCCGTCGCTGGTAATCCAGTTCGGCCTGTATCTGGTGCCGGAGTTGAGCAAGACCAGCCTGATCTTCCTTGGCAATGTGGCGCTGGCGTTCACCATTCTATTCCTGCTGTTGGCGGTCAGTGCTCTGCTCAGCGCCCTGCTGGACATCTACGCCCGCACCGAGCACGCCCGCACCCGTTCGATCAAAGGTTACGTGCAACTGACGAAAATGGTCTTGTACGTGTTGGGCGCGATCATCATCGTTGCCACCCTCATCGACCGGTCACCGCTATTGCTGCTGTCGGGTCTGGGCGCCATGTCGGCGGTGATTCTGTTGGTCTACAAAGACACCCTGCTGTCGTTCGTCGCCAGCGTGCAGCTGACCAGCAATGACATGCTGCGAGTCGGCGACTGGATCGAGATGCCGCAAGTCGGCGCCGACGGTGACGTGGTCGACATCACGCTACACACAGTCAAAGTGCAGAATTTCGACAAGACCATCGTTTCGATTCCGACCTGGCGCCTGATGTCCGAGTCGTTCAAGAACTGGCGCGGCATGCAGCAATCCGGTGGACGACGGATCAAGCGCAGCCTGTTCATCGACGCCAGCGGCGTGCGATTCATCCGCGATGACGAAGAGCAAAAACTGTCCCAGGTGCATCTGCTGACCGACTACATCAGCCGCAAGCAGGCCGAACTCAAGGCCTGGAACGAAGCCCAGGGTAATGTGGCGGCGATGTCGGCCAACCGTCGGCGGATGACCAATATCGGGACGTTCCGCGCCTATGCGCTGGCGTATTTGAAGAGCCACCCGGAAATCCAGCCGAACATGACCTGCATGGTCCGCCAGATGCAGACCACCGCTCAGGGGATTCCGCTGGAAATCTACTGCTTCACCCGCACCACCGCGTGGGCGGACTACGAGCGGATTCAGGGGGATATTTTCGATTATCTGCTGGCGGTGTTGCCGGAGTTTGGCTTGAGCTTGTATCAACAGCCAAGTGGCGGGGATTTACGGGCCGGGTTGTTGCCTGCGGTGTTGGGTGCAAGCCATCTCGCCGAGCCCGAAAAACACGTCATGTAACACCGAAAATCCCCTGTGGGAGCGGCGGTGCGAAGATTCGACTTGCTCGCGAAGAGGCCGCATCAGTCGACATTAATGTTGAATGACACACCGTATTCGCGAGCAAGCCCGCTCCCACAGGGTTAGGGGTCTATTTTTTGAAGAGTCGGCGCACCTGAACGGGGTCGGCATCACCGCTCGGGTCCAGCGCAAGGAAGTATTTGAGCTGCCACTGCTGTGTCTGCACCGCTTGTTTGGCGACGGGTCTGGACCATGGCGGATAGACACGAATCGCCCGCTTGCCACCTTCGCCATCAATCGACATGACACCCTTGGCGGCGAGTATCTTCTGGTCAAACACAAACTGCCCGCGATGGGTTTCATCAGCAACGCTCACCACCACAAAGGCGACGCCATCGCCGGTGTCGAGCGGTGCAATCTCGCTGGCAGGCGTTGGCCGCTTCCAGAGCGTAACGAATTGGCCAATCTTGGTCGGCGTGGTTTTCGCTACGCGGAAGACCATCGCCTGGCCATCGAGGCCAAAGCGGCAGGCGCCGTAGTCGGCACTCTCCTCCTCGCGCCGAGCTTCATCCGTTAATGTCATGCCTGCGGGCTTGTAGATCTGCTCGATGGCGGCGATCAGGTCCGTCATGGCCGCTCCCGCAACGGCAGCACTTCTCGCCTGACGCCCAACCGGCTGATCCACACCGCCAGCAAAATCACCGACCCACCCAGGAACAACCGCCCCAGCTCTTCATGCTGATTCCAGATCAGCAAATTGATCAACAACCCCACCGGCACATGCAGGTTGTTCATCACCGCGAGCGTCCCGCCATTCACCAGGCACGCACCCTTGTTCCACCAGTACAACCCGAGCGCAGTCGAGACCAGGCCGAGGAACACCAGCACGCCCCATTGCAGAGGCGCTTCGGGCAGGAAGTTCTGTTTGCCAAACAACAGAAACGCCGGCAACGCCACCGCCAATGCCCCCAGGTAGAAGTAGCCAAAGCGCCGGTAATGCGGCAAATCGCTCGGATCGCGGGCCACCAGATGCTTATAGAGCACCTGCCCGGCGGCGTAGGTGAAGTTGGCCAGTTGCAGCAACAGGAAGCCCATGAAGAAATCCGGGTTGATCCGGTCGTAGCGAATCACCGCCGCGCCCATCACCGCAACCAGGGCCGCGATCAATGCCCACGGATTGAAGCGCCGGTTCAGCGCATCTTCGATCAAGGTCACGTGCAGCGGCGTGAGGATGGTGAACAGCAACACCTCTGGCACAGTCAGAACCCGAAAGCTCAGGTACAGGCAGACGTAGGTCACGCCGAACTGCAACGCGCCGATCAGCAGCATGCCGCGCATGAACGCCGGTTCAACCGAACGCCAGCGGGTCAACGGAATGAACACCAGCCCCGCCAGCACCACTCGCACCAGCACCGCAAAGTAACTGTCGACATGACCGGCCAGGTATTCGCCGATCAAGCTGAAGGAAAACGCCTGAATCAGCGTGACAAAAAGTAGATAGCCCATGCTCGCCTCGTTTCGAATGGCGGCGACGATAGCGGGTTTTGCCCGTTATCGCGAACACCCGCCCATACACAAACCCCTGTGGGAGCAGGCTTGCTCGCGAAAGCGATATGTCATTCAACATTGATGTCGACTGACACGGCCTCTTCGCGAGCAAGCCCGCTCCCACAGGGGGGGTATGCTCATTCACTAAATCGCAGGCAAAAAAGAGCCCGATCTCGCTAAAGCGTTCAATCGGGCTACAGCACTCAGGAGCAACAAGTGCAAAGGGAGGTTCGATGCGCGTAAAGCCTTGAAGGGGTTGCGCCAGGCCACTTGAACATCAAGGGATTATCTGGCGATTAAAGCCTCAGGCGACCTGGGCAAGCTTGGCATTGGCCTGGCTCAGGCCTTTCTCCTGGAAGTCACCGCCCAGGTTCATGCCTTCGGCGTGAATGAACGTCACATCGTGGATCCCGATGAACGCCATGACCTGGCGCAGGTAGGGTTCCTGGTGATCCGCCGGGCTGCCGGCGTAGATCCCGCCGCGGGCGGTCAGCACGTAGGCACGCTTGCCGCTGAGCAAACCTTGCGGGCCGGTGTCGGTGTACTTGAAGGTCACGCCGGCACGCAGCACATGGTCGAGCCAGGCTTTGAGGGTGCTCGGGATGGCGAAGTTGTACATCGGCGCAGCCATGACCAGTACATCGGCGGCCAATAGTTCGTCGGTCAACTGGTTGGAGCGTTCCAGGGAAACCTGTTCGATGTCGTTGCGCTGCTCGGCAGGTTTCATCCAGCCGCCCAGCAGGTTGATATCCAGATGCGGCACCGGGTTGACGGCCAGGTCACGAACGGTGATTGGGTCGTTCGGGTGCGCGGTTTGCCACTGGCTGATGAAGGTCTGGGTCAGTTGACGCGAAACCGAGTCTTGCTGACGAGCGCTGCTTTCGATGATCAGAACACGGGACATGGCTTGTAGGCTCCATCTGAGAATGCTGTAAGGCGATGGAGTGAAGGTTAAACAGAGTTAAATCGATGAAAAAGCGCAAATAACTGCTATAAACCATCAATAAATTCGTTTATAAGCGGAGCATGCCTTGTGGGAGCGAGCTGTGGTGAGGGGATTTAGCGAAACGTCGCACCGCCCCGTTCGGCTGCGAAGCAGTCGCAAAACCGGTGAATGCGTTTTTTCTGATACACCGTAGTCCCAGGTTTAGGGCCGCTTCGCGACCCAACGGGGATAAATCCCCTCACCACAGCTCGCTCCCACAGTGGATGTCATTTGGGGGTGCAGGTCAGTTTGATACGCATCTTGATGATGCTCCGGTTGAACTTGGCGGTGGCATTTTTGTGTTTACCAGCGGCCACTTCGATATTGCGGGTGCGTGGCGCTTCCGGGCCATTGTTGAAAACTACCTTACAGGCCGCATCGGTGGTGCCGTAGTTGTTCACCTGAATGGAGGCGATGTCGCTATCCGTGTCATACGCGTTGTAGTCGATGCTCAAGCCGTTCAGCTGTTTTTCAACGTCGATCGGATAGGCAAACGCCGTCAGCGGCAGCATCGCCAGCAGCACACAACCCGATACCACACAACAAAGCTTTTTCATTCAGCAGTCTCCAATAAGGGCTGCCAGCTTAGGACAAGAGGAGCTATTCATGAAAGCGCCCCGCGTGACCCTTGATCAATGGCGAACGTTACAGGCCGTGGTCGACCACGGCGGTTTCGCCCAGGCCGCCGAAGCGCTGCACCGCTCGCAATCATCGGTGAGCTACACCGTGGCGCGCATGCAGGACCAACTCGGCGTGCCGCTGTTGCGCATCGACGGCCGCAAAGCGGTGCTGACCGAAGCCGGCGGCGTACTGCTGCGCCGCTCGCGGCAACTGGTAAAACAGGCCAGTCAGCTGGAAGACCTGGCCCACCACATGGAACAAGGCTGGGAAGCGGAAGTGCGGCTCGTGGTCGACGCCGCCTACCCGAGCGCCCGCCTCGTTCGCGCCTTGACCGCGTTCATGCCGCAGAGCCGTGGCTGCCGGGTGCGTCTGCGTGAGGAGGTTCTATCCGGCGTAGAGGAAGTCTTGCTCGAAGGCGTGGCCGACCTGGCCATCACCGGCCTGAGCATTCCCGGTTACCTGGGTGCGGAATTGAGCGACGTAGAGTTTGTGGCTGTCGCTCACCCCGAACACCCACTGCATCGTCTGAACCGCGAACTGAACTTCCAGGATCTGGAATCTCAGATGCAAGTGGTCATCCGCGACTCCGGTCGCCAGCAGCCACGAGACGTCGGCTGGCTCGGCGCGGAACAGCGCTGGACCGTCGGCAGCCTGGCCACCGCGGCAACTTTTGTCAGCAGCGGACTGGGTTTCGCCTGGTTGCCTCGGCACATGATCGAACGGGAAATCAAGGAAGGCCTGCTCAAGCTGCTACCGTTGGACCAGGGCGGCAGCCGCAACCCGAGCTTCTACCTGTACTCGAACAAGGACAAACCCTTGGGCCCGGCCACGCAGATTCTCATCGAACTGCTGCGCACCTTCGATACCGCGCCGCTGGATGCCCCTTTCGCCGCCCCTGAACAAGCCTGACACGGAGTGTACGCATGGCCTATTTCGAACACGAAGGTTGCAACCTGCACTATGAGGAATATGGCCACGGTACGCCGTTGCTGCTGGTTCACGGGCTGGGTTCCAGCACCCTGGACTGGGAACAGCAGATCCCGGCGCTGTCGGCCCGCTACCGGGTGATCGTCCCGGATGTACGCGGCCACGGTCGCTCCGACAAACCCCGCGAGCGCTACAGCATCGCCGGGTTCAGCGCCGATCTGGTCGCCCTCATTGAACACCTGAACCTCGGCCCCACTCATTACGTGGGCCTGTCCATGGGCGGCATGATCGGTTTTCAACTGGCCGTGGATCAGCCGCAATTGCTCAAAAGCCTGTGCATCGTCAACAGCGCGCCCGAGGTCAAACTGCGCAGCCGCGACGATTACTGGCAGTGGTTCAAGCGCTGGAGCCTGATGCGCGTCCTCAGTCTGGGCGCCATCGGCACGGCTCTGGGCGGCAAGCTGTTTCCCAAACCCGAACAGGCTGACCTGCGACAAAAAATGGCCGAGCGCTGGGCAAAAAACGACAAACATGCTTATCTCGCCAGCTTCGATGCGATCGTTGGCTGGGGGGTTCAGGAACGACTTTCGAGGGTCTCCTGTCCAACGCTCATCGTCAGCGCCGACCGTGACTACACACCGGTCTCGCTGAAAGAGACCTATGTAAAACTGCTGCCCGATGCGCGGCTGGTGGTGATCGCCGATTCGCGCCACGCCACCCCGCTGGATCAACCCGAAATGTTCAACCAAACGCTGCTCGAGTTTCTCACCGCAGTCGACACCACCTCACTCAGGATCACTGACCCATGCTGAAAAAAATCGCCCTCGTCGCTGGCTCCGTTCTGTTTGCCGCCAACCTGATGGCCGCAACGCCCGCCAAGGCGCCGCACGTGCTGCTGGAGACCACCAACGGCCAGATCGAAATCGAACTGGACCCGGTCAAGGCGCCGATCAGTACCAAGAACTTCCTTGATTACGTCAACAGCGGCTTCTACAACAACACGATTTTTCACCGTGTGATTCCAGGCTTCATGGTCCAGGGCGGTGGTTTCACTCAACAAATGCAGCAGAAAGAAACCAAGGCACCGATCAAGAACGAGTCCAAAAACGGTCTGCATAACGTCCGTGGCACGCTGTCCATGGCCCGCACCTCTAATCCTGATTCGGCCACTAGCCAGTTCTTCGTCAACGTCAAAGACAATGACTTCCTCGACAGCGGTGACGGCTATGCGGTCTTTGGTAAAGTCGTGAAAGGCATGGACGTGGTGGACGTCATCGTCAACTCGCAAACCACCACCCGTGGCGGCATGAAAGATGTGCCAGCCGACCCTGTGTTCATCAAGTCGGCCAAAGTCATCGACTAAGCTACACAGGAAGTCTTGAGCGGCTGCCGGAGTGCGCCGCTCACACTGTTCAAAGGAGAGCCCGTGCGCGGGCGGAGAACTGATGCTTTATCGCCGTTTCGAGAAACTGATCGACATTTTCCGTGATGCCCCGACGGCCGCTCCGCCGGATCGGGTTCTCCCTTTTTATACCTATTACCTGAAGCAGGTCTGGCCGAGTTTCGCCGTCCTGCTGTTCGTCGGTCTGATCGGTGCGCTGATCGAAGTGGCGCTGTTCAGTTACCTGAGTCGTATCATCGACCTGACCCAAGGCACGCCTAACGTCGATTTCTTCAAGGAACACGGCATCGAGCTGGCCTGGATGGCGGTGGTAGCCCTGGTTTTTCGGCCGATTTTTGTTGGCCTGCATGACCTGCTGGTGCACCAGACCCTGAGCCCCAGCATGACCAGCCTGATCCGCTGGCAGAACCACAGTTATGTGCTCAAACAGAGCCTGAATTTTTTCCAGAACGACTTCGCCGGGCGCATCGCCCAACGCATCATGCAGACCGGCAACTCGCTGCGCGATTCCGCCGTGCAAGCGGTGGACGCGCTGTGGCACGTGCTGATCTACGCGATCAGTTCGCTGGTGCTGTTCGCCGAAGCCGACTGGCGCCTGATGATCCCGCTACTGACCTGGATCGTCGCCTTCATCAGTGCCCTTTACTACTTCGTGCCACGGGTCAAGGAACGTTCGGTGGTGTCCTCCGACGCGCGCTCCAAACTCATGGGGCGGATCGTCGACGGCTACACCAACATCACCACCCTGAAGCTGTTCGCCCACACCAATTTCGAGCAGCAATACGCTCGCGAAGCGATCAAGGAACAAACCGAAAAAGCCCAACTGGCCGGCCGGGTGGTCACCAGCATGGACGTGGTCATCACCAGCATGAACGGCTTGCTGATCGTCGGCACCACCGGCCTGGCCCTGTGGCTGTGGACGCAGTCGCTGATCACCGTAGGCGCGATTGCCCTGGCCACCGGTCTGGTGATCCGTATCGTCAACATGTCCGGCTGGATCATGTGGGTGGTCACCGGGATTTTCGAAAACATCGGCATGGTTCAGGACGGTTTGCAGACCATTTCTCAACCGGTCAGCGTCACCGATCGCGAGCAGGCCAAACCGTTGCTGGTAACCCGTGGCGAAGTGCGTTTCGAGCATGTGGATTTCCACTACGGCAAGAAGAGCGGGATCATCGGCGACCTCAACCTGAGCATCAAGCCCGGTGAGAAAATCGGCCTGATCGGTCCGTCCGGCGCAGGCAAGTCAACCCTGGTCAACCTGCTGCTGCGCCTCTATGACGTGGAGGGCGGACGCATCCTCATCGACGGCCAGAACATCGCCGAAGTCGGCCAGGAAAGCCTGCGCGAGCGCATCGGCATGATCACCCAGGACACATCCCTGCTGCATCGCTCGATCCGCGACAATTTGTTGTACGGCAAACCCGACGCCACCGACGCCGAACTCTGGGAAGCGGTGCACAAGGCCCGCGCCGACGAGTTCATCCCGTTGTTGTCGGACTCCGAAGGCCGCACCGGTTTCGATGCCCACGTCGGTGAACGCGGGGTGAAACTCTCCGGCGGTCAGCGTCAGCGGATTGCGATTGCTCGCGTGCTGCTCAAGGACGCGCCGATCCTGATCATGGACGAGGCCACCTCGGCGCTGGACTCGGAAGTCGAAGCGGCGATCCAGGAAAGCCTCGAAACCCTGATGCAGGGCAAAACCGTGATTGCCATCGCTCACCGGCTCTCGACCATCGCCCGCATGGACCGGCTGGTGGTGCTGGAAAAAGGCAAGATCGCCGAAACCGGCAGTCACGCCGAACTGCTGGCCCATGGTGGGTTGTATGCGCGGTTGTGGCAGCACCAGACGGGTGGGTTTGTCGGGATCGATTGACCCCTGACCAACACTGAACCTGTGGGAGCGAGCTTGCTCGCGATGACGGCTTAACATTCAACGTTTTTGTCGACTGACACACCGCTATCGCGAGCAAGCTCGCTCCCACATGGATAGGCGACATCCAAAAAACCGCCACTGCTCGCAGCGGTGATCGGTGACCTGGCTTATCGATGGCTGAGCAAGGAAGGCACTTAACGCCAAAGACAAGGCTCAGTCTTGCCGATAAGGCAGCGCCGTCCTCGCTTCCTCGGCATACGCCAGCACGCCAACGCGCTCTTGCTGCAGAAAGTCTTTGACGGCAGCTTTCAGGCCGGGATGACGCAAGTAGTGCCATGAATGAGTGATCACGGGTTCAAACCCGCGAATCAACTTGTGCTCACCCTGGGCACCGGCATCGAAACGCTGGAAGCCATTGGCAATCGCGTAGTCCATGCCTTGGTAGAAACAGGTCTCGAAGTGCAGACGGTCGAACTCCGCCAGGCAGCCCCAGTAACGACCGTAAAAGCTGTCGCCACCCACCAGACTGAAGGCCATGGCCACCGGCCGTGAGCCTTGCTTGGCCAACACCACACGAATCGACTCTGGCATGCGCTCGGCCAGCAAACTGAAAAACTCCCGCGTCAGATACGGCGCTTGCCGACGCACTGCATAGGTATTGGCGTAGCAGGCATAGACAAAATCCCACTGCGCCTGATCGAGTTGCCTACCCTCAAGCCATTCGAAATCAATGCCCTGCCCCGCCACTTGTTCGCGTTCCTTGCGCATCTGCTTGCGCTTGCGCGAACTGAGAACGTCGAGGAAGTCCTGAAAATCCCGATAGCCACGATTCTGCCAGTGGTACTGACAGCCGATTCGCTGCAACCAGCCTGGCTGCTCGGCCAAGGCTGCGTCAGTGAACGGGTCGGTGAAGTTGATGTGGGCACTGGAGAGTTGTTCGATTTCAAGGTAGCCCGGCAGGCTTTTCAACAGTTCGAAACCGTCCTCGAGCGTGGCAGCCAGTAACCGCGGGCCACTGACCGGACTGAACGGCACAGCCGTCAGCAGCTTGGGGTAGTAATCGATACCGGCACGCTCACAGGCATCAGCCCAGGCGTGATCGAACACGTACTCGCCGTAGGAATGCCATTTGCGGTAACTGGGCAGCGCGGCAATCAGGCGATCGCCTTCGATGTGCAACAAATGCTCGGGTTGCCAGCCGGAATGAGGGCCGACGCTGCCGCTGTCTTCCAGCGCACTGAGAAAGGCGTGGCGCAGAAAGGGCTGATTCTCGGGCACCAGGGCATCCCATGTCTGCGACGCGATTTCGGACAGACTTTCCAGACGTTGCAGCGGCATCAGTTCTTCCCTACTTCTTTGCGTGAAAGCCCGGCGAGTATCGCCCATTGCCAAAAAATCCACACGAGCAATCCGCCGACAGGGCTCTGGATAGGGGTGTACGCCCTATTTGTATCGTCATCGAGATGCCATCACTTTGCCACCGCTCTGTCATAAACCATCGCGATACTGGCGCCTGTTTTTAGAGCGCCGGGTTCTATACCTGGTCACTGTTTTCCGTCCGTCAACGGTCGGTTGTGTCCTGGATGGCTCAGTCATCCCATTACATCTTCGGAGATTGATATGCGTCTTGCTTCCACGAAAACTGCGGCGGCCTTGTGTGGTGGGTTGCTGCTGGCCATGAGTGTTCCGGCCAGCGCCGCAGTCGACGCCAAACTGCTCGACATGCTCAAGGCAAACGGCTCGATTTCGCCTGCGCAGTACACCGAACTGCAAGCCGAGCTGGCCAGGGATCAAAAAGACCAGCAAATCGCCCGCCAGGCTCAACAAGAGACCAACGAGCAGATCGCGGCGACTGCGAAGAAAACCAATGAACTGAGTACCTTCGACCAGAAACTGGCGTGGGCCGCCAAGACCCAATTCAAGGGTGACGTGCGTTTCCGTCAGGAAACGGTCAAGAACGATGGCGTACCGAACACCGGCGACCAGGATCGTCAACGTATTCGTGTCCGCCTGGGTGCCTACACCGAAATCAATCCGCAAGTGGACACCGGCATTCGTATCGCCACTGGCAACAACAACGATGCTCGCTCCACCAACCAGAGCTTGGAAGGCAACTTCTCCAAGAAAGATATCTGGCTGGACCAGGGCTACGTCGACTACCACCCGACTGCCATCAAGAATCTGCACTTGATCGGCGGCAAGATGCCGCAACCATGGGTGAGCATGGGTGACATCATCTGGGATAACGACATCAGCCCGGAAGGTCTGGCCCTGACTTACAAATACCCGCTAGGCAGCACGGCCGAGCTGTTCGGTAGCGCCGGCCACTACACCCTCCAGGACAACGTCGACGGCGAAGGCAAGCAGTTCCGTCACGACCTGCGTCTGTACGCTGGCCAGTTGGGCGCGCGCTTCGCGATCACTGATAACCTGAAAATGACGCTGGGTGGCAGTGTCTACGCTTACGACAACGACGAGGACACCGCCACACTGGCCATCAACGGCAACAGCCCGGGCGAAGAGTTCAAAGTGTACGAAGGCTTTGGTCAGATCGATATTGGCGGCCTGCCAATGCCACTCTCGTTATACGGTCAAGTTGTCAACAACGACAGTGCGAGCAACGATCAGGACATGGGCTGGTTGGCCGGCGTCAAGACCAAGTTCTACGGCTTCGGAGTGGACTACAACTACCGCGACGTACAGCGTAACGCGGTGGTTGGCGCCTTCACCGACTCCGACTTCGCCAACGGTTTCACCGGTTCGCGCGGCAGCAAGCTGAAAGTGAGCTACGAGATCGACAAGAACTTCGCCCTCGGCGCGACGTACTTCATGGCTGACTCCGACTACACCAACGCCACCCTGCGGGATTCGAAGATCAACACCCTACAACTGGATGCAGAAGCCAAGTTCTGATCCCCGCTATACGACTCGGGCAAGGAAGCCCGAGCCGCTTTTACAAACTCGCGTTGTGGTATCGGTCCCCATCATCCGTCCGATATTGCAGCGCGAGTTTTTTTTGTTGGCGCAAAAAAAGATCGCAGCCTGCGGCAGCTCCTACACCGACCGTATTCCAACCGCGATTTCGCGTTGAAATCCAATCCCGTGTAGGAGCTGCCGCAGGCTGCGATCTTTTAAGGCGAACTCAGCGCTTGCGCAGAATCACGCTGCCAATCGAGTAACCGGCGCCGAACGAGCTGAGCACGGCCAGTGAACCTGCAGCCAGATCGTCCTGGTTCTTGTGAAACGCAATCACGGAACCGGCGGAGCTGGTGTTGGCGTAGGAGTCGAGAATCACCGGGGCTTCTTCTTCGGTGGCTTCGCGGCCTAGCAGTTTCTTGACGATCAGGTGGTTCATGCTGAGGTTGGCCTGGTGCAGCCAGAAGCGTTTCACGTCGCTGATGTTGAGCGTGTTCTCTTCCAGGTGCGTAGCGATCAGCTCGGCGACCATCGGGCAGACATCGCGGAACACCTTGCGGCCTTCCTGCACGAACAGTTTGTCCTTGGCACCGATGCCCTCTTCCGCCGCGCGGTTGAGGAAGCCGAAGTTGTTGCGGATGTTGTTGGAGAACTTGGTCAGCAGCTTGGTGCTGACGATGTCGAACTGGTACTTGGATGTTGCCAGGTCAGCACGTTCGATGATCACCGCAGTCGCGGCGTCGCCGAAGATGAAGTGGCTGTCGCGGTCGCGGAAGTTCAGGTGACCGGTGCAGACTTCCGGGTTGACCATCAGGATCGCCCGAGCCTGGCCCAGTTGCACGCTGTTGGCCGCAGCCTGAATGCCGAAGGTCGCCGAGGAGCAGGCGACGTTCATGTCGAAACCGAAACCCTGGATGCCCAAGGCTTCCTGGACTTCGATGGCGATGGCAGGATAGGCCCGTTGCAGGTTGGAGCAGGCGACGATCACGCCGTCGATGTCCGCGGCGGTTTTGCCGGCACGCTGCAAGGCTTGCTCGGCGGCGCCAATGGCCATTTGGCAAAGCACCGACCACTCGTCATTCGAGCGTTCCGGCAGGCGTGGCGCCATGCGTTGCGGGTCGAGGATGCCTTCCTTGTCCATGACAAAGCGGCTTTTGATGCCAGACGCCTTTTCGATAAACGCCGCGCTGGACTCGGTCAACGCTTCGATTTCGCGGCGCGCGATGGCGTCGGCGTTGTCGGCGTTGAATTGCGCGACGTAAGCGTTGAAAGACTGCACCAGCTCTTCGTTGGAGATGCTGTTGGCCGGGGTGTACAGGCCGGTGCCGCTGATGACGACGTTATGCATGGTCGTTTCTCTAATCTGTTCAGGCAGAAAGTGTTGGCACCGACGTACCAACACACAAAGGATCTGCTCCCGTCAGGGGACGCAAACCTGGCATCGCTTTATTCCGATCCGCCCAGACCTGTGAAGGCTCAAAACCGCGGGGCCGGCGTTTATAGGCGCGAAGTTTGCCATAAACATTGGGTTTTGGCCCTATTCGCTAGAACAAACGCGGTAACACGGCTACTTGTAGGAGCTGCCGAAGGCTGCGATTTTTTGATCTTCTGGTGTCGCGATAAAGAAAGATCAAAAGATCGCAGCCTTCGGCAGCTCCTACAGGGGATCGCGGTGATCACAGAGTATCGGCGTTATGGTTCGACCTGGGTCCATTGCTTGTTCAGGCGCTTATCGGAGATCGGCACCTTGGTCCCCAATTGTTGGGCGAACAGGGAAACCCGGTATTCCTCCAGCCACCAACGATAGAGCTCCAGTTGCGGATCGCGTTTACCTTCCTGGGCATGTTTGTTGGCGCGGGTTTGATATTGCGTCCACAGGCCAGACAATTCGCCGCTCCAGACCCGGTCCCTCTGCACCTGAGCGCCTATTTTCTCGAAGCGCTGCTCGACCGCTTTCAGATAACGTGGCAACTCCTTGAGCCACTGCATCGGGGTTTCCCGGACAAACCCCGGATACACCAGATGACTGAGTTGCTGTTTGATGTCGTTCAGGGCCACGGCTTGCGCCAGGTCGATCTTGCCCTTGAAGCGTTTTTGCAGGCCGTGCCAGAGCTTGAGGATTTCCAGCGTCAGCTTGGCCAGCCGTTCGGCGTGCTCAGTCCAGCCGCCGCGCTTGCGTTCGGCCAGCGATGCCAACCCGGCGCCATCCCGTGGCAGCGGGTCTTCGCCGTCGAGAATGCAACTGTCGAGGCTGGCCAGCAGGATGTCTTCGACCAGACTGTCGATGCGCCCCATGTCGCGATACATCAGGCCCAATTCGGTCAGCCCCGGCAACTTGCCGCGCAGGAACTTCGCCGGTTCGGCCAGTTGCTGCATCAGCAAACGCTGCAAGGCGCGGCGATGTTGAAACTCGGCTTCGGCCGGCGTGGAGAAACGCCCTTCTTTCACCGTACCGGCTTCTTCCACAAGCGCCGGATACACCGTCATCGATAGCCCGGCGATCTTCTGCTGGGTTTTCTCGGCGACGGCGGCAAACACTTTCGGCTCCACCGGTTGCTGGTTTTTCGCGGTTTGCGGCACGGCCAACGCAGCCTGACTGGCTTCGGCAAAGCGTGCGGTCAGTTCCGCCAAATCACGCCCTTCACCAAGGAACTTGCCCTGGCCGTCGACGATTTCCAGGTTCATCCGCAAATGACTGTCGACCTGCTGCGACGCTTCGGCCCAGGCTTCATCGCTGACCCGCGCACCGGTCATGCGCAACAGTTCACGGCCCAGCGCTTGAGGCAACGAGCCCTCGGCGAAAGTCATGCGCTGCAATGCGGCTTTGACGAAGTCCGGCACCGGTACGAAATTCTTGCGCAGGGCTTTGGGCAGGTTGCGCACCAGCGCGATGCATTTGGCCTCGATCACGCCCGGCACCAGCCATTCCAGGCGCTCCGGCGGCAGCATCGGCAACAACGGCGCCGGCACACGCAGGGTCACGCCGTCACGTGGGTGGTTCGGTTCGAAGTGATAACTCAGCGCCAACTCCAGATCACCGATGTGCAAGGTGTCCGGGTAATGCAAAGCGGTGACTTCACTCGCCTCGCGGGCCAGCACGTCTTCTTCGCGCATGATCAACAACTGTGGGTCTTTCTGGCTGTTGACCCGATACCAGCTGTCGAAGGTCGCGGTCTGGTGGATCTCCGCCGGCAGTCGCGCATCGTAGAAGGCGAACAGGGTTTCTTCGTCCGCCAGAATGTCGCGACGGCGAGCCTTGGCTTCCAGTTCGTCGAGCTGTTCCAGCAATTGCGCATTGGCCGTCAGGCACTTGGCCTTGGACTGAATCTCGCCGCGTACCAGACCTTCACGAATGAAGAACTCACGGGACACCACCGGATCAATCGGCCCGTAATGCACCGGTCGGCGACCGACCACGATCAGCCCGAACAAAGTGATTTGCTCGAAGGCCACGACCTGGCCGCGCTTCTTCTCCCAATGGGGTTCGAAGTGATTCTTCTTGATCAGGTGCCCGGCCAAGGGCTCGATCCAGTCAGCGTCGATCTTGGCGACCATACGCGCGTAGAGCTTGGTGGTTTCCACCAGTTCGGCGGCCATCAGCCATTGCGGACGCTTTTTACCGAGGCCCGATGACGGGTGAATCCAGAAGCGCCGCTGACGGGCGCCGAGGTAGTCGCCGTCTTCGGTTTTCTGCCCGATCTGGCTGAGCAACCCCGAGAGCACGGCTTTGTGCAGTTTCGGGTAATCCGCCGGTTCTTTATTGAGGCTCAACTGCATGTCGCGGCAGATCAGGCTCAACTGCCGATGGGAGTCGCGCCATTCGCGCAGACGCAGGTAATTCAGGAAGTTCTTGCGGCACCAATTGCGCAGCGGGCTGGCGGTCAACGCCTGGCGCTGTTCTTCGAAACCACGCCACAGATTGACCAGCCCGGCGAAGTCCGAGTCCACGTCTTTCCATTGCGCATGCGCCTGGTCCGCCGCTTGCTGACGTTCCGGCGGACGCTCACGCGGGTCCTGAATCGACATGGCGCTGGCGACGATCAGCACTTCCTGCAAACTGCCGAGTTTCGCCGCTTCCAGCAGCATGCGGCCCATGCGCGGGTCCACCGGCAACCGCGCCAATTGGCGACCGAGCGGCGTCAGCTGGCTGTTGCGGTCGACCGCCGAGAGTTCTTGCAGCAGGTTAAAACCGTCGCTGATGGCTTTGCCATCCGGCGGCTCGATAAACGGGAAATCGGTGATCTCGCCAAGGCGCAGATGCAGCATCTGCAAAATCACCGCCGCGAGGTTGGTGCGCAGGATTTCCGGATCGGTAAATTCCGGGCGACCGATGAAATCTTCTTCGCCGTAGAGGCGGATGCAAATGCCCGGCTCGACCCGCCCGCAGCGACCTTTACGCTGGTTGGCGCTGGCCTGGGAAATGGCTTCGATGGGCAGGCGCTGGACCTTGGCGCGGTAGCTGTAACGGCTGATGCGCGCGGTACCGCTGTCGATCACGTAACGAATGCCCGGCACGGTCAGCGAGGTTTCCGCGACGTTGGTCGCCAACACCACGCGACGGCCTGGGTGCGACTGGAAAATCCGCTGCTGTTCGGCCGGCGACAGTCGTGCGTAGAGCGGCAGAATCTCGGTGTGCTTGAGCTGGGCCTTGCGCAGCATGTCCGCCGCGTCGCGAATCTCGCGCTCGCCGGGCAGGAACACCAGCACATCGCCGGGGCTCTTACGCTCGCTGCGTTCGAACGCGGCGATTTCGTCGAGGGTGGCGAGGATCGCCTGATCCACGGTCAGGTCATCCTCGACGCGGTTGCCCTCTTCGTCTTGCTCCAGGGTCAGCGGGCGATACCAGGTTTCCACGGGGAAGGTGCGGCCGGAGACTTCGACAATCGGCGCGTCATCGAAGTGCTTGGAGAAGCGCTCCAGGTCGATGGTCGCCGAGGTGATGATGACCTTCAGGTCCGGACGACGCGGCAGCAGGGTTTTCAGGTAACCGAGCAGAAAGTCGATGTTGAGGCTGCGTTCGTGGGCTTCGTCGACGATGATCGTGTCGTAGCGTTCGAGGTAACGGTCGTTCTGGGTTTCCGCCAGCAGGATGCCGTCGGTCATCAGCTTGATCAGGGTGTTGGAATCGCTCTGATCCTCGAACCGCACCTGATAGCCGACCAGCGCGCCCAACGGCGTCGCCAATTCTTCGGCAACGCGGCTGGCCACGCTGCGCGCAGCGATTCGACGGGGCTGGGTGTGGCCGATCAGGCCATGCTGGCCGCGACCGATTTCCAGGCAGATCTTCGGCAACTGGGTGGTTTTACCCGAACCCGTTTCACCGGCAATGATCAACACCTGATGCTTGAGCAGCGCTTCCTTGATTTCGTCGCGCTTGGCGGCGATCGGCAGGCTGTCGTCGTAACGAATCACCGGCAGGCTGGCACGCCGTGCCAGCACCTGATCACAGGACGCCTGCATGCGCGTTACCCACTGGGCCAGCTTGGCTTCGTCAGGTTTTTTGCGCAGTTCAAGCAACTGCCGCCGCAGCCGGTGGCGGTCGGCGAGCATGGCGTGATCGAGGTTTTTCAGCAGTTTGTCGATGGAAGGCGATTCGTCAGTCATCAGGTACGCAATAAGTCGTCTAGTGGCGCAGGGGGCGGATTGTCGCAGATTTGTGCCACTTAACACGACTGTGAAGCGCTTTTGTGGCTAGGGGCTATATCTGGCTAAGGAATTATCTGTGGCGAGGGGATTTATCCCCGTTGGACCGCGAAGCGGTCCCAAAAACAGGCAACGGGAATTTTCAGACAGATCGCATCGAATGGTTTTGCGACTGCTTCGCAGCCGAACGGGGATAAATCCCCTCGCCACAGATAAATCCCCTAACCACAGGATTCACTCAGGAGGGTTACTCGTTATCCAGGCCTTTGCGCCTATACGGGAACACATCAATCACCTTCCCCGCGCGAATGGCCTCTTGCAGGCTTTTCCAGTAATCCGCGTTGTACAACTCACCATGCAACTGATCAAACAACTTCCTTTGCCCCGAATCAGCAAACAAAAACGGCGGAAACTCTTCAGGAAACACATCCAGCGGCCCAATCGAATACCACGGCTCCGACGCCATCTCATCTTCCGGCGTACGCGGTAGCGGGATATGCCGGAAGTTGGCCTCGGTCAGGAAGCAAATCTCGTCATAGTCATAAAACACCACCCGCCCATGACGGGTGACGCCAAAGTTCTTCAGCAGCATGTCGCCGGGAAAGATGTTGGCCGCCGCCAGTTGCTTGATCGCCAGACCGTAATCTTCCAGCGCCTCGCGGACCTGAGCGTCGTTGGCGTTCTCCAGATACAGGTTCAACGGCGTCATCCGCCGCTCGGTCCAGCAGTGGCGGATCAGCACGGTGTCGTCCTCTACCGACACGGTGGACGCGGCCACTTCAAGCAGCTCTTCCAGGCACGCCGGGTCGAACTTGCTCAACGGGAAACGGAAGTCGGCGAATTCCTGGGTGTCGGCCAGCCGCCCGACCCGGTCGACGCTTTTCACCAAACGGTACTTCTCGATCACCGTGGCGCGGTCGACGTTCTTTGACGGCGAGAAGCGGTCCTTGATGATTTTGAATACGGTGTTGAAGCCCGGCAGGGTAAACACGCTCATCACCATGCCACGCACGCCCGGGGCCATGATGAACTGGTCGTCGGTGTTGGCCAGGTGATTGATCAGCGCCCGGTAGAACTCGGATTTTCCGTGTTTGTAAAAGCCGATCGAGGTGTACAGCTCGGCGATGTGCTTGCCCGGCAGGATGCGTTTGAGGAAACCGATGAACTCCGCCGGTACCGGCACGTCGACCATGAAATACGAACGGGTGAACGAGAAGATGATCGACACGTCCGCTTCATCGGTGATCAACGCATCGATCTGAATCCCGCGACCTTCGCGGTGCAGCAGCGGAATCACCAGCGGCCATTGTTCGTCCCGGGTATAGATGCGCCCGACCAGGTATGCACCCTTGTTGCGGTAAAGCACCGAGGAAAACAGTTCGACACTCAGCTCTGGGTCCTTGCAGACCCAGTCCGGCAGGTTCTCGCGTAATTGCCCTTCGAGTCGAGACAGGTCGCCCGCCAGGTTGGCGTAATCCTCGCTGAAACGGTAGTCGGCAAAAATGCTCGCCAGCATCTCGGACAACTGGCCCTGGGGTTTGTACGTGCGGGTTTGTGCGGCGCGGGCCCGGCGCAGGCTCGGCCGGGTGGTGTGGATGAACATGCAGCCGTCACTGATCAGGTCGTGGCTGAACAGCCCGCAGAAGATCGAGTTGTACCAGGTTTCGGACAGTTCATCGTCGAAGCGCAGGTCGATCAGCGTGATGTAAGCGCTTTTGACCAGCGGCCAGCAGCTGACATCCAGCGTGTCGGCGTCAAACGCGATGCGCAGCCGTTGCACCGTTTCGCTGACTTTTTCTTCGTAGAGATTGATCCGCGCGGCCGACGCCGTTTGCGTCTCCTGCCACTTGGCCTGCTCGAAGCGAGCCCGGGCGCCGTCGGTGATCTGGCGGAAATGCTCGCGGTAATCGTCAAAGCCATCGAGGATCATTCGGGCGATGTCGGCGGCTGGCCATTGCTGCGGCATAGGTAAAACCTCGGCGGCTGATTCTTATCGTGGGGCCTGAGCTTAGTGGCCCTTTGTTACGCAACGCAACCATTGCCTTGCGTACTGACTGGCGCGACACTTGCGAGCCAATCAAGGAAGGAACGTGCTGTGAACCCCGTCGATACTCTGCGCTTGTTATCGCTTGCCGCCATTTGGGGCGCGAGCTTTCTGTTCATGCGCATCATTGCCCCGGTGATTGGCACAATCCCCACTGCTTTTTTCCGCGTATCGATTGCCGCGGTCGGCCTGTTGGTGATCCTCGGTCTGATGCGCATCAGCTGGGATTTCAAAGGAAAACTCAAAACCGTGATGCTGCTCGGAGTGATCAACTCCGGGATTCCGGCGACCCTGTACTCGGTAGCCGCCCAGGTGCTGCCGGCCGGTTACTCGGCGATTTTCAACGCCACCACGCCGCTGATGGGCGTGCTGATCGGCGGTCTGTTCTTCCATGAAAAACTCACCGCCGCCAAGCTTGGCGGCGTGTTCCTTGGGCTGCTTGGCGTGGGCATCCTGACCCGTGCCGGTCCGGTGGCGTTCGACATGGAACTGCTGATGGGTGCCCTCGCCTGCCTGCTCGCCACGACCTGCTACGGTTTTGCCGGGTTCCTGGCTCGTCGCTGGCTTGATCACGCGGGAGGTCTCGATAGTCGTCTTTCGGCGGTGGGCAGCATGCTCGGGGCGACCTTGTTTTTGTTGCCATTGTTCGGTTACAGCGTGATCAGCCAGCCACCGGAGAGCTGGGGCGGCTGGAGTGTCTGGTTGTCGTTGCTGGGGTTGGGGCTGGTATGTACCGCCTTGGCGTACATTATTTACTTCCGCCTGCTCAGCTCGGTCGGGCCGGTGAAGTCGATGACCACGACCTTCCTAATCCCGCCGTTCGGGGTGTTGTGGGGGGCGCTGTTGCTGGATGAGCCGTTGTCGATGGCGCACATCTATGGCGGGGTGTTGATTGCGGCGGCGTTGTGGTTGGTGTTGAAGCGGGCGGTGGTGAAAAAGGGTGAAGTGGTTGCCCGGTAATATGTGCCGTTATTGAAATTGCCATCGCGAGCAGGCTCGCTCCCACAGGGATCGCATATAACCTGTGGGAGCGAGCCTGCTCGCGAAGGCGTCGGCTCAATCAGGCTGATTTACGGAAAACGAACACCAGACCGACGATGATCAGCAGCATGCCGAGCATGCTCAATGCCGCCAGCCGGTTACCGAAAATCAGGTAGTCCATGACCGCCGTCACGGCCGGCACCAGGTAAAACAGACTGGTGACATTGACCAGGTTGCCCCGGGCGATCAAGCGATACAAGAGCAAGGTCGCCAGCACCGACACGACCAATCCCATCCACAACACCGGCACGATGAAACCGGTGCCGTGTTCGAAATGAAAGGGTTGGAATGGCACGAAGATCCCGCAGAGCAACAGTCCCGCCAGGTACTGCACTGGCAGCGTGCCGAGGGGATTGTCGGTGATGCGCTTCTGCATGATCGAACCGAACGTCATGCTCGCCAGCGCCAGCAATCCGAATAGCATGCCGGCCAACGACATGCCGGCCAGACCGATGCCCTGATAGACCACCATGATCAACCCCGCCAGCCCCAGTACCAGACCGAACATCCGGCGCCAGGAACGCTGCCGTTCCATCAGCACGACGGTGAGAATCGGCTGCACACCCATGATCGTCGCCATCACTCCCGGGGTGACTTTCAGGTCCAGGGCCAGCAGATAGAAAATCTGATAAGCCCCCAGCAACACCACGCCTGTAGCCATCGCATACAACATCGGCTTGCCGCCCTTCGGCCGTTTGAGCTTGAGCAACGGCACCAGCAGCACCAGACCGCACAGCGCGATGGCGAAACGAAACATCAAAAAGGCAAAAGGTGACGCGTGGGCCAGGCCCCATTTGGAGAAGATCGCCCCGCTGCTCCACAGCAGAACGAACAAGCTCGTGGACGCCGCCGCGAGCGCGGATTTTTTCGAAAGGACAAACATGAATACCACCTGTAGTCAGGCAAAAAGCCAACTCAGCCGAAGCTGAAATTCAGTAGTTTTTCAGGCGGGCAGAGGAAACAGCAAAAAGAAGCTGATCAGCCCGAGAAGCCAACGCCTGGCGGTGATACGACTGCGCACACCGGCGAGCTACTGACAGGTGGGGGGTAATGACTGATCTGCGCAGGCTGCTGATTCCCGCACGGTACGACGCCAGCGTTGACCGCTGAATCGACTACCGCGTTGATGAGGGAAGCTGGCATGGGCTGATCTTTTTTGAAGGGTAGAAAGGCGGGTTGGAAAACACCGAGCGCCGACTATAACCAGCGTGTGAGATGGATTGCAATGACCTGGACAAAGGGCAACGATCTGTAGCAGCTGGCGAAGCCTGCGTCCGATCGCGGCCCGAGCCGAACGCAGGCTTCGCCAGCTGCTACAAAGAGAGTGTTTCGCCGGATACTTTTCTGTGTTCGGAATCACCCAAACAACCAATACCCCAACAATGTCAGCACCACCACCGCCAACACCGGTCGCAGCACACGGTAGGCCTTGGGATTGCGACGCTTCCACTGTTTGATCACACCACTGAACTTGTCACTGGAGTTCTTGCTCCATGCGTAAACATGGTTAATCCCGCCAACACGTTCATCATCAAGATTCTGCGGTGCAGTTGCGCGCCCCAAAAAGCCACTGATCCAGCGGTTGATGCGGGTCATGAGGCGGTTGCTCAGCGGTCGTTCTATGTCGCAAAAGAGGATGACCCGAGTCTTGTCGGTTTCGTTCTTGACCCAATGCACATAGGTTTCGTCGAACATCACGTCTTCGCCATCGCGCCAGGCATAGACCTGACCGTCGACGAAGATCCGGCAATCGTCGGAGTTCGGCGTCGACAGCCCCAAGTGATAACGCAGGGAACCGCCGAACGGATCACGGTGAGGGTTAAGGTGACTGCCACCGGGCAGTAACGCGAACATGGCGCCTTTGACATTGGGAATGCTGCTGACCAGTGCCACGGTTTTCGGGCACAGTGCTTCGGCCGACGGCAGCGGTTTGTCGTACCACTTGAGGTAAAAGCGCTTCCAGCCTTTCTTGAAGAACGAACCGAAGCCAGCGTCGTTGTTCCTTTCGGCGGCGCGGATGTAACCCTCGTCGAACAGGTGCATCGCTTCGTCGCGGATGACTTCCCAGTTGTCCTTGAGCACATCCAGTTCCGGGAACTTGCTGCGGTCAAGATAGGGTTTGGATGGCACGATGGAGAACAGGTACATCAAGGCGTTATAGGGCGCGAACAAAGCCGAGTGGTTGACGAACTGACGCAAGACCGGCAAACGCGCCTTGCCGCGCAAATGCACATAGAGAGTGCTGCCGAAGAACAGCAACAAAAGCGACGCCTTTGCGGCAAGGGAAACGGTCATCAACAACTCCTTGATAGTAGACAACTTTGCACAACGCCATTTACCCGACGTGGCAGCCGGCCATGATAAACATTACCGGTCTCGGGAAACACCCGTGTATCCCAACATTCAGTGTTAAGGATTACGCAATAAAGCACTTCTTAACATAAGGTTCCTGAACGGGGGCTGACCTGAATCAACCCCTCCCACTGGATCAAAAACTCGCAACGCCTATTGCTGATTCTCCTGCTCGGTAAACAGATCACTGAACAGCATGCTCGACAGGTAGCGTTCACCGGAGTCCGGCAGGATCACCACGATGGTCTTGCCCTGCATTTCCGGGGTTTCCGCCAGGCGGACGGCCACCGCCATGGCGGCGCCGCAGGAAATGCCGCTCAAAATCCCTTCTTCCTGCATCAGGCGCAGGGCCATGGCCTTGGATTCTTCATCGCTGACCAACTCAACCCGATCGACCATCGACAGATCAAGATTCTTCGGCACAAAACCGGCACCAATTCCCTGGATCTTGTGAGGGCTCGGCTTGATTTCTTCACCGGCCATTGCCTGGGTGATAACCGGCGACACCGCTGGCTCCACCGCCACCGAAATAATCGGTTTGCCTTGGGTATTCTTGATATACCGCGAAACCCCGGTAATGGTTCCACCCGTTCCGACGCCTGCCACCAGTACGTCGACTGCACCGTCGGTGTCGTTCCAGATTTCCGGACCCGTCGTTTTTTCGTGGATGCCTGGGTTGGCCGGGTTTTCAAACTGCGACGGCATGAAGTAGGCAGCCGGGTCGCTGGCGACAATTTCAGCGGCCTTTTCGATCGCTCCTTTCATGCCCTTGGCCGGTTCGGTCAGTACCAGTTCGGCCCCCAAAGCCTTGAGCACTTTGCGTCGCTCGATACTCATGGACGCCGGCATGGTCAGCATCAGCTTGTAACCGCGAGCCGCAGCAACGAACGCCAGGCCGATACCGGTATTGCCTGAGGTCGGTTCGACGATGGTCATGCCAGGCTTGAGTTTGCCGGTGCTTTCGGCGTCCCAGATCATGCTCGCCCCGATCCGGCACTTAACCGAGTAACCGGGGTTACGCCCTTCGATCTTGGCCAGGATGGTCACGCCGCGCGGGGCGATACGGTTGATCTGCACCAGCGGTGTATTGCCGATGGAATGGGCGTTGTCAGCGTAGATACGGCTCATGGCTGGGTCCTTATACAGCGTTAAATAAGCTCTCCAAGGTATGCCTGTTGCCCTTGATCGTCCAGTCAGTCGAACGTCCCGTAACCGCAGCAGTCAATGGTTTTACAACGCCAGAGATTTACCATCATGAAACGCAGATACAGTTGGCCCCTGTGGACCCTCGCCGGCCTCGTTGTGCTGCTGATCGCCCTGCACATCGCCCTGCCCTACATGGTGCGCGACTACCTGAATGAAAAGCTGGCGGACATGGGTGACTACCGTGGCCAGATCACCGACGTGGACCTGGCCCTGTGGCGTGGTGCGTACAAAATCAACGGGCTGAAAATCGTCAAGGTCGACGGCAAGGTCCCGGTGCCTTTCGTCAACGCGCCGCTGATCGATCTTTCCGTCAGCTGGCACTCGCTCTTGTACGACCACGCCGTCGTGGCCGAGGTGCAGTTCTTCAAACCCGAGGTGAACTTCGTCGACGGCGGCGCCAACAAGCAAAACTCCCAGACAGGTCAGGGCACCGACTGGCGTGCGCAGTTGAGCAAACTGGCCCCCATTACCTTGAACGAAGTGCGGATCAACGATGGCAAGATCAGTTTCCGCAACTTCAATTCCAAGCCCCCCGTGAACATGAACGCCACCCAGGTCAACGCCAGCATTTATAACCTGACCAACGTGGTCGACACCAAAGGCAAGCGCGATGCTCGCTTCGAAGCCAAGGCGCTGCTGTTAGGGCATGCGCCACTGGAAACCACTGCAACCTTCGACCCCTTGAGCAATTTCGAAGACTTCGAATTCCGTCTGCGGGCCAAAGACATCGAACTCAAACGCATGAACGACTTCGCCTCGGCCTATGGCAAGTTCGACTTCAATGCAGGTCACGGTGACGTGGTCATTGAAGCGCAGGCTAAAAAAGCTCAATTAACGGGTTACATCAAACCACTGCTGAAAGACGTCGACGTGTTCAATTGGCAGCAGGACGTCGAGAACAAAGACAAAGGGATTTTCCGCTCCATTTGGGAGGCCATCGTCGGTGGCTCCGAAACGGTGCTGAAAAATCAGGGCAAGAACCAGTTTGCGACTCGCGTGGAACTGAGCGGCAATGTGCATCGCCGAGATATCAGCGCATTCGAGGCTTTTTTGCAGATTTTACGTAACGGCTTCGTCCAGGCGTTCAATGCCCGGTATGAACGGCCCAAGCCGGATGCGGGCTAAGGTTTGCGGGTGACAATGTAGCGACCGGTCTCTTCGGCTGCCCGTGCCGGGTTTGATTGCTGCTGCAAGAAGTCCCAACCCAGACAGGCCAGTGCCAGCGATCGCGGAACTGCTTCACGACCACTGCTGTAGCGCGTAATACTGCGGGCACTGACCCCCAGGGCTTCGGCCGCCTGATTGAGCGGCAAGCCGGTACGAGCGCGCCAGTCGATGAAGATCCGGGTATTTTCGTCCACTGCATTTTGTGCGAGAGCATCCAGATAAAGGGTGTCAGCGCCGATCTGGATGTCCAGGTCAGGCCACTCGACACTCCAGCCATCATCGCCCAGGGTTGCCCTTTCGAAAGCGCCAGCCTCTAGCAATGGCTGCAACCCTGGATAGGCGCGCAAGTCTCGACTCAAATCGAGGCTCAGTTGCTGACCGTCGATAAAAGTCAGCATAAGGCGGTGATCCGACAACGCCCGCACGGCCGACAGCCGTGGTCGTTTCATGGGTAACATCGTTTCCAATCCTCCAGCAATTGCACCTGATGGGCCCTGACCCACTCCAGCGCTTCCTTGATAATCAGCGGCGGCGCCTTGCCTACCATCACTTCGACGGTTTCCAGGCTGAGCATCACGTCGAGCCCGCCACCGGTCAGATGAACATGGGGCGGCGGATGATCCTTCTCGCGCAACTGAATGCGGTACGTATCGCGAAATCGGTATTTAGTAGACATGCCCCGCAAGCTATCGCCAAAATGGCGATAGCTCAATACTGGCTAGCGGCCGAGACTGAGTCAAGATGTGACGCCCCATTCAGAGACTGAATAAGCCGTCTGCGTTCACAGTCGACCGGGCACCGCGTTATAGTCGGGTACTACAATTATTGCGCCCCGCCCTGCCTCGTTCAGGTCGGCATTACCGTTCGAGGATTAGCAGATGAAGTTCGAAGGCACCCCGGCCTACGTCGCCACCGATGACCTGAAGCTGGCGGTCAACGCCGCCATCACCCTGGAGCGTCCGCTGTTGGTCAAGGGCGAGCCAGGCACCGGCAAAACCATGCTGGCCGAACAGTTGGCCGAGTCACTCGGCGCCAAGCTGATCACCTGGCACATCAAGTCCACGACCAAGGCGCATCAGGGCCTGTACGAGTACGACGCGGTCAGCCGTCTGCGCGACTCGCAACTGGGAACGGAAAAGGTTCACGACGTTCGCAACTACCTGAAAAAGGGCAAGCTCTGGGAAGCCTTCGAATCCGAAGAGCGGGTGATCCTGCTGATCGACGAAATCGACAAGGCCGACATCGAGTTCCCGAACGACCTGCTGCAAGAACTCGACAAGATGGAGTTCTACGTTTACGAGATCGACGAGACCATCAAGGCCAAGAAACGCCCGATCATCATCATTACCTCCAACAACGAGAAAGAGCTGCCGGACGCCTTCCTGCGCCGTTGCTTCTTCCACTACATCGCCTTCCCTGATCGCATCACGATGCAGAGGATCGTCGATGTGCACTACCCGAACATCAAGAAAGACCTGGTCAGCGAAGCGCTGGACGTGTTCTTCGACGTGCGCAAGGTCCCGGGCCTGAAGAAGAAGCCATCGACCTCCGAACTGGTGGACTGGCTGAAACTGCTGATGGCCGACAACATCGGCGAAGCGGTGTTGCGCGAACGCGATCCGACCAAAGCGATTCCGCCGCTGGCAGGCGCTTTGGTGAAGAACGAACAGGACGTGCAATTGCTTGAGCGTCTGGCGTTCATGAGCCGTCGCGGCACTCGCTGATCCCTCTGTTTAACAAGATAGAGGGCGATAGCCATGCTGCTTAACCTGTTCAATGAAATGCGCGCAGCCAAAGTGCCGGTCTCGGTACGGGAGCTGCTGGACCTGATCAACGCGCTGAAGCAGCGCGTGACCTTCGCCGACATGGACGAGTTTTATTACTTGTCCCGGGCGATTCTGGTGAAGGACGAAAAGCATTTCGACAAGTTCGACCGGGCGTTCGGTGCTTACTTCAATGGCCTGGAAAAACTCGACGATCACCTTCAGGCATTGATCCCGGAAGACTGGTTGCGCAAGGAATTCGAGCGATCCCTGACCGAGGAAGAGCGAGCAGCAATCCAGTCCCTTGGAGGCCTGGACAAGCTGATCGAAGAGTTCAAGAAACGCCTTGAAGAACAGAAAGAACGCCATGCCGGCGGTAACAAGTGGATCGGCACGGGCGGCACCAGCCCGTTCGGCTCCGGCGGCTTCAACCCGGAAGGCATTCGCGTCGGCGATGCTGGCAAGCGTCAGGGCAAAGCGGTCAAGGTCTGGGATCAGCGCGAGTACAAGAACCTCGACGATTCGGTGGAGCTGGGCACGCGCAACATCAAGGTCGCCCTGCGGCGGTTGCGCAAATTCGCGCGCCAGGGTGCGGCGGAAGAGCTGGACATCGATGGCACCATCGACCACACCGCGCGCGATGCCGGTCTGCTGAACATCCAGATGCGTCCTGAGCGGCGCAACACCGTCAAGTTGTTGCTGCTGTTCGACATCGGCGGCTCGATGGACGCCCACGTGAAGATCTGCGAAGAGCTGTTCTCGGCCTGCAAGACCGAGTTCAAGCATTTGGAATACTTCTACTTCCACAACTTCATTTATGAGTCTGTGTGGAAGAACAACATGCGCCGCACCTCCGAGCGCACCTCGACCCAGGATCTGCTGCACAAATACGGCGCCGACTACAAAGTGATCTTCATCGGTGACGCCGCCATGGCGCCGTACGAAATCACCCAGGCCGGCGGCAGCGTCGAGCACTGGAACGAAGAAGCGGGTTATGTGTGGATGCAGCGGTTCATGGAGAAGTACAAGAAGGTCATCTGGATCAACCCGTATCCGAAAGATACGTGGGGTTATACGTCTTCGACCAACATCGTGCGGGACTTGATTAACGACCAGATGTACCCGCTGACGTTACGGGGGTTGGAAGAAGGGATGCGGTTTCTTTCCAAGTAATCTCTGTTGTCTTGTCTGACGCTATCGCGAGCAGGCTCGCTCCCACAGTTGATCTCCAGCGAACACATTATTTGTGTACGACCAAAATCCATTGTGGGAGCGAGCCTGCTCCGGGCGGCGTTCCGACGAAGCTTTTAGCGGTCTGAAAATCGGCGCAAATACTCGACCTGCTCCCGATGCGCGACATCCTGCACCACCGGCCTCAACCGCACCTTCGCCCCCGGCAGACACTGCGCCAGCCGCGCCAACGCCAACGGCGTCAACGCCCCCAATCGCGGATAACCACCAATGGTCTGCCGATCATTGAGCAGCACAATCGGCTGCCCGTCCGGCGGCACCTGAACCGCACCCAGCGGGATGCCTTCGGATATCATCGGCTTACCCTGATACTGCAACGCCGTTCCCAACAAGCGGATGCCCATCCGGTCGGCACGGCTGTCGAGGGTCCAGATGCTGTTGAACGCGTCAAACGAACTCTGTCCACTGAACTCGCCGATCTGGGCACCGAGCACCAGGTCCAGTGGCGCGTTGAGTTTGAAATCCGGCACGTGTTCGCGCGCCAACTCCCGCAGCAGGAGCAGCGAGCTGCCCGAGTAGCTCAACTGCGCATCTTTGGCCAACGCCCGGCCCATGCCATCCAGCCCGCCGAGTTCCTCACGGACCACCGTTGCGCTGCTGCCCAACACCTTTGGCGCATCAAATCCGCCCGGGGCCGCCAAATAAGCTCGAGCACCAAGCAGCGGCTGAGTGAATTGCAATTGCTGACCTTTGTTCAGCCTGAAACTGCGCCACGGTGACAACGCCTCGCCATCCACCTGCGCCCCCAGATCCGCCCCGGCCAACGCCAGCACGCAATCCTCTTGGGCAACGACGGTGAACCCGCCGAGGGTGATTTCAATCACCGGTGCATCCAGGCCATTGCCCAGCAACCAATTAGCCCATGACATCGATCGCCAATCTGCCGCCCCGCCCTGGGTCACGCCCAGATGCCGCACGCCGAAACGGCCAGCGTCCTGCAACAGGCACAGCGGTGTACTCGCTTCTATTGATAGACGGCTCATGCCTGCGCCTCCAACGGCGTGTCATCACCGCCCAGATTGATGAATTCGGCATGGCTGACGGCTTCGAAACGCACCGTGTCGCCTGGTTGCATCAGGCTGTAGCCGTCGCGTTCGCGGTCGAACAATTTGGCCGGGGTGCGGCCGATCAGATTCCAGCCACCGGGGGACACCACCGGGTAAGCGGCGGTTTGGCGTTCGGCGATGCCGACGCTTCCCGCAGCCACTTTTTTACGCGGAGTGTTCAGACGCGGCGCGGCCAGTGCTTCTTCCACCAAGCCCATGAAGGCGAAACCCGGCGCGAAACCCAAGGCGAACACCTGATATTCGCGCTCGCTGTGGCGGCGGATCACGTCATCCACGGCCAATCCGCTGCGCTGGGACAACAGGCTCAACTCCGGGCCAACGCTCAAGTCATACCAGACCGACAACACATGACATTTGCCGCGGGTGCAGGCGTTGGGCGACAGATCGATCAAGGCCTCGGCGATCAGCTCCCGAGCCTGGGCCGGACTCAACGCGGTCAGATCGTAATGCACCATCAACGTCGTATAGGACGGCACCAGATCGATCAAATGCCCGGCGAATGCAGCACGCAGACTTTCACTGGCGGCGAGCATCCACGGCATGTTGGCCTCGCTGATCTCATCAAACAGACGGACCATCAAGCAATCCAGCGCCACCACTTCGACCCGGATTTTCATGGCGCGCTCTGCTGATCAAGTGCTTCGCGAATACGCCGCACGGCGGCTACCGAACTGGCATTGTCGCCGTGTACGCAGAGGGTGTTGGCCTGCAAGTGCAAGGCACTTCCATCGCTGGCCGTGAGGTTGCCGCCACGGGCAATGGTCAGCGCCTGCTCGATGATTGTCTCGGGATCGTGATGCACCGCGCCTGGCAGTTGCCGCGAGACCAGCATTCCCGCGCTGTCGTAAGCACGATCGGCGAAGGCTTCAAACCACAGGGTCACGCCGTATTCGTCGCCCAACTGCTGGGCTGCGCTGTTGTCGCGAGTGGCCATCAACATCAGCGGTAACTGGCGATCATAGGACGCCACAGCCTGAAGCACCGCGCGCAATTGCGCCGGATTGGCCATCATGTCGTTGTACATCGCGCCGTGCGGCTTGACGTAACTCACCCGCCCGCCCTGAGCCCGGCAAATGCCGTCGAGAGCACCGATCTGGTAATGCACAATGTCCTGAAGTTCCTGGGCGGTGTAGGCCATGGAACGGCGGCCGAAGCCGACCAGGTCCTGATACGCCGGATGTGCGCCGATCTGCACGCCGTTGCTCAGGGCCAGGTTGACCGTCTTGCGCATGATGCTCGGGTCGCCGGCATGGAAGCCGCAGGCGATGTTGGCGCAATCGATGAAGGGCATGACCTCGGCGTCCAGACCCATGGTCCAGTTGCCGAAACTCTCGCCGATGTCGCAGTTCAATAGCAGGCGGCTCACGATGAACACTCCTGTAGGCTTCATTCTTTTAGCTGTAGGCATTTGCCCGCAGATTATCAGTTACTCGGCTTCGAGTTGCTTGCCACGGGTTTCCGGCAAGCTCAGGGCCGCAAGGATCACTACCCCGTAGGACACCGCCGCAAAAGCACCGATTCCCACGCTCAATGGCACCTTCTGGCTCATCACGCCGATCAACAGCGGGAACAATGCCGCCAGCGCCCGGCCAATGTTGTAGCAAAAGCCCTGACCCGAACCGCGGATCCGCGTCGGAAACAGCTCGGTCAAAAACGCGCCCATGCCGCTGAAGATCCCCGAGGCGAAGAAGCCCAGAGGAAAGCCCAGCCAAAGCATCACGCCATTGCTGACCGGCAATTGGGTGTAGAGCAGAACAATGGTGAACGAGCCGACCGCGAACAGAATGAAGTTCTTTTTACGCCCGAGGATGTCAGTCAAGTACGCGCTGATGACGTAACCGACGTAGGAACCGACGATCACCATGGCCAGATAACCGCCCGTACCGAGTACGCTCAAACCGCGTTCGTTCTTCAGAAAGGTCGGCAACCAGGATGTGATCGCGTAGTAACCACCCAGAGCACCGGTGGTCAGCACCGACGCGCGAATCGTGGTGAAAAGGATGCCAGGAGCGAAGATCTCGTAGAATTTTGCCGGATTGCTGGGTTCTTGCTTGGCCTTGGCTTCGCGATAGATTTCCGGGTCCTTGACCAGGCGGCGGACGAAGATCACAAAGATCGCCGGCACGATGCCAAGGATGAACAGTGCGCGCCAGGCGTCTTCCGGCGGCAGCACCGAGAACAGTAGCGCATACAGGATCGCCGTCAGTCCCCAACCCAGCGCCCAGCCGGATTGCACCATGCCCACCGCCTTGCCGCGGTCCTTGGCGCGAATCACTTCACCCATCAGCACCGCGCCAGCGGTCCATTCGCCGCCGAAACCGAAGCCCATCAGCGTGCGGCTGATCAGCAGTTGTTCGTAGTTTTGGGCGAAGCCGCAAAGGAAGGTGAAAAAGGCGAACCACAGCACCGTCAGTTGCAAGGTGCGTACGCGACCGATGCGGTCGGAGAGAATCCCCGCCACCCAACCGCCAATGGCCGAGGCGATCAGGGTGCTGGTGTGAATCAGCCCGGCCTCGCCGGTGGTGATGCCCCACATCGCAATCAGGGTCGGCACCACGAAGCTGAGCATCTGCGTGTCCATGCCGTCCAGGCCATAGCCGATCTTGCAGCTCCAGAACGTGCGGCGTTCCTGCTTGTTGATGTTGCGGTACCAGTCGAAAGGTCCCGGGCGAACCGTGGCTTTGGGGATGTCGAGCGTGTCGGGCGCACTCATGGCAAATCTCCGCGCTAATTTTTATTGGTATTGTTCTGAGCCCCGACGACGCCTATCGTGGGAACCGGATGGCCTGATTTTTGGGCGCCTTGCCCTGCTGCGTCCAACTAATAAAAACCCGCTCTAGACATAAGAAAAACTTGTCCCTATGAACCTGAAGTTTCTCGAGACCTTTGTCTGGGTCGCCCGACTCAAGAGTTTTCGCCTGACAGCAGACAAGCTCTTCACCACCCAGGCGTCGATTTCCAGCCGCATTGCCGTGCTCGAAGGCGAGCTCGGGGTGAAGCTGTTCCTGCGCGATTCACGCGGCGTGAGCCTGACGCCCGAAGGCTTGAAAGTGCTCGAATACGCCGAGCAAATGATGGACACCATGCAAGCCCTCAAGCAGTCGATCGAAACCCGCTCGAGCAAGGTCGGACGGGTTCGCATCGGCGTGATGGACACGGTCATCCATACCTGGTTGAGCCCGTTGGTGGCGCAAATGATGGATCACTATCCGCTGGTGGAAATCGAGTTAGTGGCCGATACCGCACTCAACCTCTGCGATCAGCTGCAAAAAGGCTTTCTCGATCTGATCCTGCAAACCGACCTGCTGCGTCAGGAAAGCGTGCGCAGCCTTGAGCTGGCCAGTCACCCGATGGGGTGGATTGTGGCCACTAACTCGATCTACAACCGCGAGTATTCCGGCATTGCCGACCTGGCGCGGGAACGGATCATTACCTATTCGAAAAACTCCCATCCGCATCAGGAGATTCTCGCCCTGATGCAGGCCAACGGCATCATGACGCCACGGTTGAACTGCGTGAACTCAGTATCAGCGATCACCCGGTTGCTGCGGGACGGTTTCGGTATTGGCGCGCTGCCGCCGGTGCTGGTCGCCGAGGAACTGGCGCGGGGGGAATTGACCTTGCTGGCCATCGATCAACGGCCACCGAATTTGCAGGTGGTGGTGTCTTGGCGGGTTGGCGTGGAATGGGTCGAGGAGATTGTTTCGTTATGTCAGCAGGTGCTGGACGGGTATGCGAAGAAGGTGGGTGAGAACTACATCGTTTTGAGCAAGCCCATGGCCAGGATCTGAAGGACATTTCCCAAGTTTTAAATATGAACCACTATCATTTGCATTATTTTTTCAGGACGGTATTCTCTGCGCGCTTTCAGCTAACCAACTGTCCAGAAGGAATCGGACTTGATGCGCGCCTACACGCAAAAACAGCAGCAATTGCTCGCTCACTGGAGCGAAGCCCTCGGCACTGAGGCTTTCCAGTCCCACCGCATCACCCTCGATCATTTGAGCAATGCGCTCGAGCCCGCCGCCCAACGCTGCTTCCAACGTCTGATCCAGGCCCTGTTTCGCGAAGACCTGATCAACCCTGACGCTTGCGAATACGACGACAATAGCCATTGCTGGCTGCCACTTGGCGATGGCGCGCATCTTTGCTTCGAGCACTTGTCCGGCGGAAGAATGAACAGCTGGGACGTGCGCGGCAGCATCGTCCTGCACACCCCCGACAAACTGCCCCACAAAATCCAGCTGCCCAGCGAATTGCTCGCTCACCTCAGCACTCAGCTCAACCCGCCAGCCTCACCGCAGGTACTGGAACGTCTGGCCCTGGAACTGGATGACAGCTTCAGTAACGACACCCTGTGCCTGGCGTTTCACCATGGATGGACCGAGCGCCTGAGAGAGCAGATCGGTACCGAGTACGACGACAATCTGCTCGCTTGGCTCAAAGCCGGCCCCAGCCACCAGAACCCGACGTCACTGCTCGAACAGTGGGGCACTCTCGGCCATCCGTGGCACCCGAACTACAAGACCAAACTGGGCTTGAGCGCCGCTCAGGTCATCGCTTTCTCGCCGGAATTCGAAGCCAGTTTTCCGGTTGTCCTGTGCGCCCTGCACCGCCAGCACGCACACGTCGAGGCGCTGGTGGGTACCGCCGATTACTGGGACTGGTGGCAAGCTCACTTCCCACAGGCCGCCGAACAATTGCAGCGCCATTTGCAGCAACTGGGTCTGGACGAAAAGGGCTACCTCCCGCTCCCGTCGCACCCATGGCAAGCCAATGAAGAGCTGCCACATTCGTTCGCCAACGAGATCGCCGACAACCTGCTGATCGTCACTGACATCGTCGCTTTTACCGGTCACCCGACCATGTCCTTCCGCACAGTCCTGCCGGAGGCCAGTCGCGTTGCGCCGATGGTCAAACTGCCGGTGGCTCTGCGACTGACCAGCGTGCAGCGCACCGTGTCGCCGCGCTCGGCCCGGATGGGACCGCGCATCAGCCAACTGATACTGAATATTCTCGATCAGGAGCCGCAGATTCAGCGTCTGCTGAACATCGTTCCAGAGCGCATCGGCGTGCATTACGCACCACTACCGGCTGATGACGAGCGTTCCCGGCATGCTGCCGTGCTGTATCGCGACAACCCGCTGACCCTTCTGCAAGAAGGCGAGTTGGCGGTGCCGGTCGGCAGTCTGTTCGCCGTCAACGAATTCGACCAACCGTTGCTGCGTGATTGGGTAAGACTGGCTCAGGGCCGTGACGACAGCGAGGCCATGTTGGCGTTCTTCGATGATTACCTGTCGATTGCCGTACCGAGCCTGCTGGGCATTTACCTGATGTATGGCGTGGCGTTCGAAGCGCATCAGCAAAACAGTTTCATGGTGATGGGCGCTGACGGGCAGTTGAATCGGCTGCTGTTGCGTGATTTCGGCGACGTTCGTATCGATCGCAAAACCCTGCACGCCAAGGGCCTGGATATCCAGTTGCACGATCCGAAAATGACCCTGTATGACGAGTCCGGTTTTGTCCGCGACAAACTCCTGCACACCACGTTCATGTGCCACCTCGGTGAGCTGACTTTGCTCTGCGCCCGCCACTGGAACGTGCCGGAAAATATCCTTTGGGAGCGCTTGGCAGCGCACGTTGCACAGTGCTTCGAGACCTTGCGCGAACGCGTTGAACCGGCACGCTGGGAAAGCGAGCGCCAGGCCTTGCTGGAACAGGACTGGCCCGCCAAATCGTTCATGCGCATGCGTTTGCTCGACAGTCATGCCGACATCGTCGGACGCCTGAGTAACCCGCTGCGACCAAACGCCCATGATCACTGACGGTCGCGCCTTGCGACTGCTGATCGTTATCCAGTTTGTCTCCATGGGTGCTATGGAAATGAGCGGCCCGTTCTGGCCCTTGCAGATCCAGCATCTGCTCGGGCCGGAGGGCGCCGGCTACACCGCGCTGTTATCGGCGATGGTCTATGCCGGGCCGATGCTGGCGGCCATGCTCCTGACTCCCATGTGGGGCCGGCTGGGGGATCGCACCGGACACAAACCGATGATTGTTCGGGCGTTGCTGGCACTCGCGCTGTGCCAAGGGTTGGCGGCCATCACCCTCGACCCGTGGCTACTGGTGGGTATTCGCGTGATGCAAGGCGCATTGGCCGGTTTTCTCGCTGCCGCGCAAGCCTATGCCTTGGCCTGCTGCGACAGTTCCAGACGTGGTCACACCCTGGCCCGCCTGCAATCGGCGACTGCCGTCGGCTCGTTGATCGGCCCGATACTGGGCGGCTGGCTGATGGACGTCTCGGGGTTTGCCCTGCTCTGTTATGGCGCGACGGCGATTTGCCTGCTGTGCGCACTGGGGAGCTTTTTCCTGCCGGCCGACAAGGCTCGGGCCTCGAAGAAAAAAGCTGTTGAGCCAGTGGCTCTGCCCAAAGGCTGGCTCGGTGGAATCCTGTTGGTGATCGTGTTGATTCAGGCCGCGAAGATGATGCCGCAGTCGTTCTACGCGCTGTACGTCGCGAACATTCTGCATGCCCCAAGCTGGCTGATCGGCGCCACCTACGCGGCGAGCGCCGCGACCCTGGCCATTTCCGCACCACTGTGGGGACGCCTGTTCGACCGCTGGCAGCCGGCCTATACCTTGCGCGTCATTGAAGGCGTGGCCTGGCTGTGTGCCCTGACGCTGGCGGCCACGGCATTGGCCAACGAATGGCTGGGGTTTCTCGTCAGTCGACTCGTCTGGGGTATCTGGCAAGGCGCCCTGCTGCCCGTCGCCTATGCACTGATCGCCAACACCATTTCCGTAAACCAGCAGGGCTTCGCGCTCGGCCTCGGCAACAGCGCGGCAAAGGCTGGTGCTCTGCTCGGTGTCGTCCTTGGCGGGATCGGCATGGGCCTGGTCGGCCTGGCTCACAGTTTCTGGCTGGTGGCGCTGACCTACGCCATAGCCGCCATCGGGATCCGCTGGGTGCGGTCGTTCAACTCCGCGCCTGAGCGCTCGACCTTATCGCCACACACTTATCACAACTAAAAAAGACCACGTCATGAACCGAACCAAACTCTCCCTGCTGATCCCGTTGCTCGGTACCTTCAGCGCCCAGACCTGGGCCGAGGATACCGAGCAGCAGCCCGGTACCTTGAACATGCAAGCCACCGTTGTCTCCGCTACTCGCAGCGAAGCGAGCATTGCGTCGATTCCGGGCTCCGTCCAAGTGATCGACGAACAGCAGGTCCGTGAGCAAAGCGGCGCAGGTCGTCGGGTCGCCGATATCCTCGGGCAACTGGTTCCCGGTCTTGCGCCGTCCAGCGGCGGGATGAGCAACTTCGGTCAGACCCTGCGCGGGCGCAACATGCTGGTGTTGATCGACGGCGTATCGCAGAACGCCACGCGCGACAACTTCCGCCAGCTCAACAGCATCGCCCCAGCCAGCATCGAACGCATCGAAGTGATCTCCGGCGCCAGCAGCATCTACGGTGCCGGTGCTTCAGGCGGCATCATCAACATCATCACCAAGCGTAATCAGGGCCAGGACATTGCCTACAGCAGCAAACTGGGCCTGACCAGCGGTAACAACCTCAACCGCAAAGGCTTCGCCTACGAAGCCTTTCAGAGTGCAACCGGGCGCAAGGATGCCCTGGACTGGTACGTCTCCGCCGACCTGACCCAACGTAACGATCAGTACGACGGCAACGGCAACCGCATCCCTCAGGACACCTCCCAGGGCAGCAACATGGACACCGAAACCTATGACCTGCAAGGTCGTTTCGGTTACGAACTGGATGCCGACAAAAAACTCAGCCTGTCGCTGCAGGACTACAAGGATCAACAGGACACTGGCTATACCAAAGACCCGACAAACCGGCAGCAAGCCGTGGCAGTCAAAGGGCTGAAACTCGACGACCAACCCTATACCCATAACCAGTCGGTCAACCTCAATTACACCGACAAGGACTTCTACGGTCAGGGCCTGCAACTGGAAAGCTACTGGCGTCGCGCCGATGCACTGTTCTTCCCGGACCTGTCGCGGGGCAAGGCCGGGATCTCCGACAACAACAGCGTGCAGGATGTCTACGGCCTGCGCGCGGCCATCGACACGCCGCTGCCGGCCATCGGCAGCGCCACGGGCAACCTGGTCTGGGGCGCCGACTATGATCATGAGCGCTCCCGCCAACGAGGTGATCAATACACACTCAAGGGCCTGACCTACACCAAGACCGGCACCACCTACGAGCTGGGCCCGGACATCGAAACCACCACCAAATCGCTGTTCGGGCAGATGTCCTGGGACATCGGTGACTGGACCTTGCGTGGCGGTGTGCGCCGTGAATGGATCGAAAGCGACGTCTCCGACAGCATCGCTTATGGTCAGATTGTCCAGACCGGCATACGCGCAACGCTGCCCGGCGACACCCTCAAATACGATGCCACGCTGTATAACCTGGGGGCGGTCTACCATCTGAGTGAAAACCAGGACGTCTTCGCCAATTACAGCCAGGGGTTTTCGCTGCCGGATATCCAGCGCTTCATGCGTGACGTCAGCAGCACCTTCGACATTCAGAGCCTCAATGCCCAGGCCATCAAGGTCGACAGTTACGAGCTGGGCTGGCGCGGTAGCTGGGACCAGTGGCAGGCCGACGTCACCGTGTACGAAAACACCTCGGACGTGACCCAGTTCTACGATGCCAATGATCGAGTATTGCGCCTGATCAACCAGAAAGAGCGAGTTCGCGGCATCGAAAACAGCCTGACCTACCGCGCGACCGATCACTGGTCGGTGGGTGGCACTTACGCCTGGGCCAAAGGCGAGACCGAGCAGAACGGCAAATGGATCGATCTGCCGGCTACGCGCATCTCACCCGCCAAGACCACACTGTTCGTCGGCTACACCGAAGACGACTACACCCTTCGCCTGCAAGGCATGCATTTGTCCAGTTACGACGCCGCCGCCAAGGACAATAACGGACGCGACATCGAAGGCTATACGCTGGTGGACCTGCTCGGCTCCGTGCAACTGCCGGTCGGTCGTCTTGAAGGAGGGGTGTACAACCTGACCAACCGCACCTACCAGAACCTGTTCACCCAGGCCAACGCCAGAGCGCCGTACGCCAATGCCGAAGGTCGGACGTTGAGCATGAGCTACTCGGTCGACTGGTAAAAACAGGAGCCGGCTTGCCAGCGATGCGATCTGCCAGGCATACCGTGTCGCGGCAATCGCCGGCAAGCCGGCTCCAATGTTACAGCCCGCGCACATCCCGATCTTCGATCGGCCGGCTCTGGCGCAGGCGTTTGCCGCCCAGCACCACCCAGTCGATCAGACGGAACAGGCATTCAATGCCGAACGACAACAGCAACGCCCCGCTCATGCCCCAGATCATCGCTTCCGGCGTCAGCAGGATCTGGTAGCTGTAGCCATTCCAGGTTTCCTTGCGAATATCCGGATCAGCCGCCAGCGCAACCTGCAGGAAGCGGATGTACCACGGGCCCTGCATGGCCTGGAACTGTTTATCGAGGGCCAGTTGACGGCTCAGCAAGGTGCTCAGGCTGTCGGCATCGCTGCGAAAGATCGGGTCTTCGCTGGCGCGGTAATGGGCCACCAACGCCTGCATGTCACCCTTGAAGAACTGATTCGCCGTGCCCTGAAAACCGCTCAGACCGGTCTGCGCCTCAATCAGATGCGCTTCGACCCGTTTGGCATAATCGCTGATGAACCCTGGCACCTGGACACCGATCAACAGGCCCGCCGCAAACAACACCAGCCGTAGATAACTGAGCAACATGAGGGGAAATCCTTATTCGGTCTTGCCCTGGCTGACGCATTCACCGCGTCGCCAGAGGCTCCATTGGCCCGGTTCGTAGCGGGTCCAGGTTTCGTTTTCGGTCAAGGGTTCGGTGGCGATCACCGTGACTACGTCGTTGGGCGTGGTTTCGGCCTGAAAATCGACGATCACATCGACGTCCTTCAAGCGCGCCGGGCCGAATGGCGCACGACGGGTGATTTGCGCCAGCTTGGTCGAGCAATAGCAGAACAACCAGTCGCCATCGCTGAGCAGGCAGTTGAACACGCCTTTGCTACGGTATTCGGCGCAAGCGGCCACCAGGTCCGGCAGCAGTTCTTCGACCTCTACCGGTTCCGGGAACGCTGCGCGCACGCGGTTGAGCAAATCGCAGAACGCCGCCTCGCTGTCGGTATCGCCAACGGGGCGGTAAAAGCTCTTGATCGGTTCAAAGTCCGCGAGCTGGCCGTTGTGGGCGAAACACCAGTTACGGCCCCACAGCTCACGCACAAACGGATGGGTGTTGGACAGGCAGACCTTGCCGACGTTGGCTTGGCGGATGTGCCCGATCACCACTTCGCTCTTGATCGGATAGCGTTGCACCAGGTTCGCGACTTCGGACTCACAGCTCGCCGCCGGGTCCTGAAACAGGCGCAGGCCACGGCCCTCGTAAAAAGCGATGCCCCAGCCGTCACGGTGCGGACCGGTGCGGCCGCCGCGCTGCATCAGCCCGGTGAAGCTGAACACGATATCGGTCGGGACATTGGCGCTCATGCCCAATAACTCACACATGCTCGGATTCTCGCTCAAAGGCAGGGGCAAGGTTACAGACGCGGCTCGACCCGCAATCGCTGAGGGTTGCTCGGCACCGGTGGCCGACCGTAACGATCATCGCCCGCACCGCCGAATGGATGATCCTCTTCAGGGTCATCAGCCCGGGCCGCAGCCTTGGCAGCGGCAGCCTGTTCCTTGCGAGCGTTGGACGCACGCTCGATAGGGAAACGGATCGCCACGAACACCAGGTAAATGCCGAAGGCGATCATGCCGTACATGAACAGGTCGGAAACCGCCCGCCAGGCGTTGTTGCCGACCTTGAACAACAGATCCAGGGCAGTAATGGCGATGGCCGGGGCAACCTTTTCCTTTACCGGATCAATGATGGTCGGGCTGAACAGCAACACGGCAACCAATAGCCGCAGCGGCTCACGCAGCCAGCGCCACATCCAGCGGGTGATACGCATCCACACCAACAGGCAGCCCAAAGCGGCGAAGGCGTAGAGGCCCCAAGCGATCAGATAGTCGTTCTCGGTCATGGTGTCCATGGCAAGGCAGGCAAAGAGGCGCTTATAGTAACGACTTTTCGCACGTCAGGCTTGCTCCAATGCCAGTCGGTCAAGACACAGAACCTGTGGGAGCGAGCTTGCTCGCGATGAGGCCAGTACATTCAACATCAATGTTGCATGGCCGTCCGTCATCGCGAGCAAGCTCGCTCCCACAGGTGCGAAGTCCCTATTTCGTACATCGTCTGAGAGCCATTCATGCCCGTATCCGCCAACGTCACCAGCGCCCCGATCGCCCACAAGGCTGACGGTTCTGACCCGTATGCCTGGCTGCAGGAGCGCGACACCGACGCGGTGCTCGACTACCTGAAAGCGGAAAACCGCTACCAAGAGGCGCAAACCGCCGATCAGGCCGGGTTGCGTGAAACCCTGTTCGAAGAGATCAAGGCCCGGATTCTCGAAACCGACCTGTCCTTGCCCTCCCCTTGGGGTCCGTACCTGTATTACACGCGCACCACGGCCGGTGATGAGTACGCCCGTCACTACCGCTGCCCGCGCCTTGCCGATGACAGCCTGCAGCTCGACGAAAGCCAGGAACAGCTGCTGCTGGACCCGAATGCACTGGCCAAAGGCGGCTTCTTTTCCCTGGGCGCCTTCAGCATCAGCCCGGACCACCAGCGTCTGGCTTACAGCATCGACGCCACGGGCGATGAGATTTACACGCTGTTCGTGAAGGAATTGTCCAACGGCCGTGTCAGCGAACTGGAATTCCAGGACTGCGACGGCAGCATGACCTGGGCCAATGACAGCCTGACGCTGTTCTTCGGCGAGCTGGACGACACCCATCGCCCGCACAAACTGTTCCGCTATCGGCTGGACGGTACAGCGGCTGAAGAAGTGTTCCATGAGCCGGACGGTCGATTCTTCATGCATTGCTACCGCTCCAGTTCCGAGCAGCAATTACTGCTGTCCCTGGGCAGCAAAACCACCAGCGAAGTCTGGGTGCTTGACGCATTCCAGCCGCAGCAGGCTTTTACCTGCATCGCACCGAGGGTTGAAGACCATGAGTACGACGTCGACCACGGCGCGCTCGACGGTCAATGGACCTGGTTCATTCGCACCAATCGCGACGGCATCAACTTTGCCCTGTATCACGCCGTAGACACCGGCGTGGCGCCGACCGAGGCCGACTGGCAGAACCTGATCCCGCACAGCGACACGGTGATGATCGAAGGCATGAGCCTGAATGCCGGGGCCATGACCCTGAGCCTGCGTGAAGGTGGCTTGCCGATCATCGAAGTTCATCCGCAAGACCTGCCGAGCTACCGCGTGCAATTACCGGATGCGGCCTACAGCCTTCATGTGCAGAACAGCCTGGAATTCGTCAGCGACAGAATCCGCCTGCGTTATGAAGCGCTGAACCGTCCGGCGCAAATCCGCCAACTGGTATTGGGCAGCGGCGAGCAGAAAGTCCTCAAGGAAACCCCGGTGCTCGGTCCGTTCGACGCCGATGCCTACGTCAGTCAGCGTCTGTGGGCGACCGCACCGGACGGCACGAAAGTGCCGATCAGCCTCGTCGTCAAACGCGAAGCCCTCGGTAAGCCGACGCCACTTTATCTGTACGGCTACGGCGCTTACGGCGAAAGCCTCGACCCGTGGTTCTCCCACGCCCGTTTGAGTCTGCTGGATCGTGGCGTGGCGTTCGCCATCGCTCACGTGCGTGGCGGCGGTGAACTGGGCGAAGCCTGGTATCGCGCCGGCAAGCAGGAACACAAGCACAACACCTTCAGCGACTTCATCGCCTGCGCCGAACACCTGATCGCCAATGGTTTCACTACTTCACGGCAACTGGCGATCAGCGGCGGCAGCGCCGGCGGTCTGCTGATCGGTGCGGTGCTCAATCAGCGGCCGGAGTTGTTTGCTGCTGCGATTGCCGAAGTGCCGTTCGTCGACGTGCTGAACACCATGCTCGACCCGGATCTGCCGTTGACCGTCACCGAATACGACGAGTGGGGCAATCCTGAAGAACCGGACGTCTATGAGCGAATCAAGGCCTACGCCCCGTACGAAAATGTCACCGCGCAAGCCTATCCGGCGACCCTGGTGATCGCCGGCTACAACGACAGTCGCGTGCAGTACTGGGAAGCAGCCAAGTGGGTGGCGAAATTACGCGCGACCAAAACCGACACCAATCCCCTGCTGCTCAAGACCGAATTGGGTGCCGGGCACGGCGGGATGAGCGGTCGTTATCAGGGATTGCGTGACGTAGCACTCGAATACGCATTTGTTTTCAAGGTTTTGGGCATCGCCTGAGGAACTTGGCCCGGCGTGTCGGTCTTAACACCGAACACCGGGCCCGAGGCGACACAACTCCACTGTGGGAGCGAGCCTGCTCGCGAAAGCGGTCGATCAGTCGACATTGATGTTGAATGTACTGGCCTCTTCGCGAGCAGGCTCGCTCCCACAGGGGATTGGGGACGTCCAGAAAACCGGAACCAGACACAAGAAAAAGACCGTGACGACATGTCAGAACCGACCTTACTGAACAACGAAATTCGCGACTGGCTGATGGACTGTGGCCTGTTCGATCAACTGCTGCCGGCGGACTTCGCCGCGGCCTCGGGCTACTTCAGCATCAGCACCATTGCTCAGGGCGAAGAGATTTTCCATGAGGGCGATGCCGGCAGCTTCATGTGCATCATCCACACCGGCCAGGTGGCGGTGCAGAAAACCAACAGCGAGGGGCACCTGGTGACCATGGCAACGTTACGCAGCGGTCGGGCGTTCGGCGAAATGGCCGTACTCGACGGCGAACGCCGCTCGGCCAGTTGCGTGGCCGCGAGCAATTGTCAGTTGCTCAATCTGGGCAAGGACTCGTTGGAAAAGATGCTCAACGATGCGCCGAAAATCGCCGCCAAAATCATCCGCGCCCTCGCCGTCTCCCTCTCCAAGCGCCTGCGCATGGCCGATGGGCAACTGCTCTCGCAGCAGGTTTAACCGCCGGGCGATTTGGCTTTCGACGGGTTTTGCTCCAGCCCCGGCAGTGGCTGGTCCTTGGTGGGCGGGCTAGGCATTTCAATGGGCACCAACGGCGGACCGCCACTGCCGGGTCCGACCTTGGGTGCGCTGGTCGGGGTGATTTGCGGGTACGGTGTCGGGGTCGCGGTGCCGGGCGAACCGGGCAGCGGCGCTGGGCTGGTCGGAATGGTTTGCAACTGCTGGGCCTGCACTGCAGTTATCGAGAGCGCGGCCAAGGCAATGACCGTTAGAATGGTGCGCTTCATCAATGGCTCCGTTGGCCTTGTTGTCGTTTTGCAGGCTACTCCCAACTGCGCGTGTTTGCCTTCCCCCTCTTATGCCAATTTCTCCTCAAGTGAGTCCCATGAAACGTTTCGTTCTGCTCGACACCACTCCAATTCCTGAAAATGGCGGTGCCTTGTGCCTGTTCGAATACGGTGAGGATTTCGTCATCAAGATCCAGGGCGGCGACGGCGGGCAACTGATGAACACCCGCATGCACGGCTCGGAAGACGCTCTGGCGGAGATCCCGTGCCGTAAAGTGGCCGGCCGGCCGAATTCGCGCGTGCTGATCGGCGGCCTGGGCATGGGCTTCACCCTCGCCTCGGCCCTCAAGCATCTGGGCAAGACCGCTGAAGTGGTGGTTGCCGAACTGGTGCCGGGCGTGGTGGAGTGGAATCGTGGACCGCTGGGTGAGAAAGCCGGGAACCCGCTGCTGGACCCGCGCACGGTCATTCGCATGGAAGACGTGGCCAAAGTCCTGCAAGCCGAGCCGCAAGGTTTCGACGCAATCATGCTCGACGTCGACAACGGCCCCGAAGGCCTGACCCAGAAGGCCAACAGCTGGCTCTACTCCGCCGGCGGCCTGAGCGCCTGCGCCAAGGCCCTGCGGCCCAAAGGCGTGCTGGCCGTCTGGTCCGCGAGCGCTGACCGACAGTTTTCCGACAAACTGAAGAAGGCCGGCTTCAAGGCCGAGGAAGTCCAGGTCTTCGCCCACGGCAACAAAGGCACCCGTCACACCATCTGGATTGCCGAGAAGCTCAAGGGCTGAGCTAAACTGCGTTTATTACCGTCATTAGTCTTTTTACAAAGGTGAACCCATGAGTTCGTCAACGCCTCCGACCAACACGTCGAAACTGGACCGCATCCTTGCCGACAACCAGCGCGACAAGGAAATGGGTTACCGCGACAAGGCCCTGAAAATGTACCCGCACGTGTGCGGCCGCTGCGCCCGTGAGTTTTCCGGCAAGCGCCTGAGCGAACTGACCGTGCACCACCGCGACCATAACCACGACAACAACCCTCAGGACGGCTCGAACTGGGAATTGTTGTGCCTGTACTGCCACGACAATGAACACTCTCGGTATACCGATCAGCAGTATTTCGGTGAAGGCTCGCTGAGCTCGCCGAAAATCGCCAAGGCGACGCACAATCCGTTTGCCGCATTGGCCGGCCTGATGAAGAAAGACGAGTAATATCTTCAGCGCCTGACCTGGCTTCATCGCGAGCAAGCTCGCTCCCACAGTTGATTTGCGGCGATCACAAATATTGCGTGCACTGAAAATCCCTGTGGGAGCGAGCCTGCTCGCGAAGGGGGCCGACCAAACACCACCAATCTACAAACTGACCACCCTCCCCCAATCCCCGTATAATCGCCGTTTTTTCCCCGAAGGCACCCGCTCGTGGCAGACAAACGGTACAGCTGCATTGGTTTGTATAACCCCAAATCACCGGAGAACGTCGGTTCGGTGATGCGCGCCGCTGGCTGTTATGGCGTGGCGTCCGTGTTCTATACCGGCAAGCGTTATGAACGCGCCGCCGACTTCGTCACCGACACCAAGCGCGTCCACTACGACATTCCGCTGATCGGTATCGACGACCTGAAAAAAATCCTGCCGCTGGGCTGCGTTCCGGTCGCTGTGGAACTGGTGGACGGCGCCCGTTCGCTGCCGGAATACACTCATCCGGATCGCGCGCTGTACATCTTCGGCCCGGAAGACGGCTCGCTGGATAAAGAAATTCGCGACTGGTGCGAAGACGTGGTCTACATCCCGACTACCGGTTGCATGAACCTGGCGGCCACCGTCAACGTCGTGCTCTATGACCGCATGTCCAAGGGACTCAACACCCGCTCCGGGGCGAAATTTCGCTGATTCACCGCACATCCGATGGAACAAGCCGCCCGCCTTCGCAGTCAGCTTAATTATCTATTCTTGAAGCAGTCATTCCAGCCAGGAGACAGATCATGAGCGAACTCAAACGCGTAGAACGCATCGAATCCACCCCGTTCCAGACTCACACTGAGCAGAACGTGCACGGTTGGGAACGTATCGGTTCATTGGCCGGCGGCGTGGTGATGGTCGGCAAGGGCCTGCGTCGCGGTGGTGTGTTCGGGTTGATTCAAGTGGCGATCGGCGGTGTGGCCCTGGCGCGTGGTATTACCGGGCACAGTTCGGCGAAAAGCCTGCTGGAGAAAAGCCGTCAGGACATGAACAACGTGCGGGCGAAGATTCAGCGGGCGGGTGAAGAGCTGAACCGGTTGAAGGCGAATGCCGAAGCGGCGACCAATACCGCTACCGTGACCGGTAATGATTCTTTGAAGTCGCCGAAAACCGGGGTTTAACCCGAGATTTTAATTGAGGCTTAGGGCCCCTTCGCGAGCAGGTCGAATCGTCGCACCGTCGCTCCCACATTGGAATGCGGTCACCTGTGGGAGCGAGCCTGCTCGCGAAGGCGGTGTTACTGAAGTAACTCGGTATCGAGGACCTTGGACGATTCACCGATGATGCTTTCGGCCAGCTGAACAAATTCCTTGGTATCCACACTCTCCAAATGCATCGCCCCGCGCAACACATCATCCAGCGAACGCTTGTTGCGGGTCTTCAGGCGAATCTCGCGATCCAGTTCTTGCAGTAACACGACCGCTTTCGAGACCTGTGCCGGACTGACCTGCTCACCGCGCAATGTGCTGACCTTCTGGCTGTCCTTGGCCAACTTCTTCTGCAAGCTTTCATACCGTTCATCACTCATGCCGCCGGCGCGGCGCACCAGTTCGATGGCGTAATACTCGGCAAATCCTTCGCTGATCCAGTCACTGCGCTGCTGGTCGTTGATCCGCCCGAACACCTGAGCCAATTCCCGCACCAGCGCACTGCTGCCGCTTTCGCTGACTAGCGGTAGACGCGTGTTCAGATAGATCGATTCGCGCGCGCCCAGACTGCCACGCCACATCGGGTCGTTGGCGCCGACGATCAGCAGTTTGACGGGATGACGGGGATACACCGCCTGCACCTGCGGCCAGACAAAGGTCAGTAGCGTCAGCACATCCATGCGGCGCATGCCCTGGCCCCGAGGCGAGGCGACGGTGACTTCGGTTTCCCCCAGCCGCGTGCGACGGCTGCCAAGATGGCCGGCGAGCATCCAGCCTGTGGGTCGGTCGAACAGTCGGGAGACGTTGTCGACCCGAAACTTGTTCTTGCCGATTCGCGGCCAGGCGGTTTCAACGCTTTTCCAGCCGGTGGGCAATTCGAACTCAAGGCGTGAAACCAGCTCAATACCGTCCTGCTGATCGAGTTTGGCCGCCGGTACCAGATCGTCGCCGCGCATCAGCGCCCAAGTGGGCGTCATGCGCGTATCGAAGCTGCCGCTCTTGCGGCCGTGGCTGATACGTACGCGGTAGGTCAGGCTGGCCTTGTCGGCGGCCGGACGCCACACACCACGGGCCTGCTTGCCCGGCGTGAGCTGCCATTGGCCGTCGGCCTTGAAATCGCTGTAGTGGCTGCCATCGCCCAGGTCGAAATCCAGACTGCGCACTGCCGAACCCTGGGACAGGGTCAGTCGCACTTCAGCCTGATCACTTTGCGGCAACAGGCGCACGTGATAATCCAGATCGACCTTCTTCGCCGCCCACGCGGGCGAACTCAGGGCCAAAAGCCCAAAGGCCAACGCCAGCCGCAATCCCACAGCCATACACACTCCTTGTGGCGAGCGAGCTTGCTCGCGCTGAGCTGCGTAGCAGCCCTAAATTCTAGTAATCACGGCCGATTTTTTGAGTGGAAATTAACCCGCCCGGAAAATCAGATGGTCTTCCCAGTCGTCTTCGGCCACGCTGCCTTCGGCGAGCATGCGCCCGGACTGGGAAATACGTTCGTGGTGCACCGCATCGCGATCACCGCACACCAAATGGTGCCAAAGCGGCAGGTCCTTGCCTTCGCTGACCAGTCGATAACCGCAGGTCGGTGGCAACCATTTGAATTCCTCAGCCTTGCCCGGTGTGAGCTGGATGCAGTCGGGGACGAAATCACGGCGGTTCGGGTAATCGGTGCACTGACAGGTTTTCAGGTCCAGCAGTTTGCAGGCGATACGCGTGTAATAGACGCTGTTGTCGTCTTCATCTTCGAGCTTTTGCAGGCAGCACAGGCCACAGCCGTCGCACAGCGATTCCCATTCCTCTTGATCGAGCTGATCGAGGGTTTTGCGTATCCAGAACGGTTCGACTTTGGCGGCCATGGCTCAAGCATCAACATCAGGTGGTGAAAAGGCCGCCAGTCTAGTGCCAAGGCCCTTGTGGGCCAAGCGTTGGCGACTGCCGGTAGAAGGAGCTTGTCAGTTATTGCGCCGCCCAGTAGGGTTTTGCATCGCCCCTCACCTTCAAACGTAGCTAGGAATCTCTTGATGAGTGCCAATCCACGCGTTGCCGACTATGCCATCCACCCTCAGTTCACCGACCGCTGGTCGCCCCGCGCCTTCACCGGCGAAAGCATCCCGGAAGAAACCCTGCTGAGCTTCTTCGAAGCCGCGCGCTGGGCGCCATCGGCGTACAACTCGCAGCCTTGGCGGTTTCTGTATGCACGTCGCGACACGCCGAACTGGGAGCGTTTCCTGGGCCTGCTGAATGAGTTCAACCGCGGCTGGGCGCAACACGCCTCAGCGCTGGTGATCGTGATCTCGAAAACCACCTTCGCGGTGCCTGGCGCCACCGAAGAAACCCCGGCCTTGTGGCACACCTTCGACACCGGTTCCGCTTGGGGCCATCTGGCGCTGCAAGCGAGCATCAGCGGCTGGCATACCCATGGCATGGCCGGTTTTGATCAGGACCTGACCCGCAAGGAGCTGAACATTCCTGAGGGCTACGCCCTCCACGCAGCGGTGGCAGTCGGCAAACTGGGCGATAAAGCGACGCTGGCGGAATACCTCCAAGCCCGTGAAGAGCCAAGCCCACGTCGTCCGCTGAGCGAACTCGCTGCTGAAGGTGACTTCGCCCTCTAAGCCACACTGCAAAACCCATGTGGGAGCGAGCCTGCTCGCGAAGGCGGTGTATCAGTCTCCATAAGTATCGACTGACATGCCGCTTTCGCGAGCAGGCTCGCTCCCACATTTTGATTGCGGTGGATTCAGTAGCCGCGATTGAAATCCACTTCCCCGCGCAATGCCTCACCTGCCTGATACGCCCGCAAGTTCTCGACAAACAGATTCACCATCATCGATGGCGAGGTCGGTGCCGAACTGTGACCAGTCAGCAGCAAGCCCCAGGCGGTCCAGAACGGATGACGTTGCGGCAGCGGCTCCTGACGGCAGACGTCAATCACCGCACCGGCCAGATGCCCCTCTTTCAAGGCTTCCACCAGGTCCGCATCGACCACTGCCACGCCGCGCCCGACGTTGATGAACAACCCGGTCGGCTTGAACTGCTTGAACAGCGCCGCGTCGTACAGGTCGTGGGTGTTCGGCGTATTCGGCAGCAGATTGATCACGTAATCCACTTCACCGACCAGACGCGGCAAATCAGCCAGCGCCCCGACTTCGACAAACGGTGCCTGCTCGCGGGCTTCGCTGGCGATGCCGTACAACTCGACGCCAAACGGCAGAAGGAACTGCGCCACGGTCTGACCAATGTCACCGGTGCCTACGATCAATACCTTGCGCCCGGCCAGGCTTTGGCCCTGGCGACTGTCCCACTTGCGCTCGACCTGGCTGACCAGCCGCGGCAGCACTTCGCGCTCGTGGCCGAGCATGTAGGTCAGCACGTATTCGGCCATGACCTGCCCGAAAATCCCCACCGCCCGAGTCAGGCGATAGTGCCGAGGCAAGCCGTCGGCCAGCAGCGGCGTAATGCCCGCCCAGGTCGATTGCAGCCATTGTGGCTCGTGGCCCTGACGCAGCAAGGTCGCCAGCAAGTCCGGCTGACCGAGCCAGATCGGACAATCAGCGGCCTGGCTGGCCAGTTCGGCGGAGTCGCCGCTGGTCAGCACTTCCAGGTCAGGCGCTGCTTGACGCAACAGCTGGGCGTACACCGGGTGGTCGTGTTCAGCAATCAGAACGCGCATGGTTCAAACCTTTCAAAAACAGTGCAGACGGCCGCCGATGGAGTAACGCTCCATCGCCCTGGCCATCGCCAAAATCATTCCAGTGTTTCATAAAGGCTCTGAACAGAGCCTGTCTGCCGGTCACATCGGGTCGTTGCGGCGCAGCAATTCTTCCGGCAAGTGTTCGATGTATTCGTCTTCGGCCGGCGGCATTTGCAAGTGGTAACCCTGCTTCTCAAGGTTTTCCAGCACCACGGTGATGTCCTCGCGCGACAGTTTACGCTCGGGGGTCAGCACCAGGTCGAAGGCGTGATGCGGTTTGCCGAAGGCGGCCATCAGACTTTCCGGGACGCGCTCCAGTGCATCGCTTTTGAGCACATAGAGGTACATCTCGTTTTTCTTCAGGCTTCGATAAATGGAGCAAATACGTTTCAAGGCTGTTCTCCGGCGGTGGCCAGGCTGTCGAGCAGCGCCTGGCCCATCAATTCGCGGCGCCAGCCACGCAGCGAATCAGGCAATTGGTAAGGACCGTTGGGATAGCCGCTCTTGAGCAGCGCTTCCAGGGTTTTCTTGCGCAGCATCAGCTCCGGCGCAATGTTCAGGCGCTCGGCTTCGGCCTGGCCGATAGCACGCAGCTGTTTGACCAGCGTGGCGGCGTCCACCGGCAACGGCTCCGGCACTGCTGGCGGCCATTGATCAGGCGACACACTGCCAGAGCGTTTGATCAGATCAAGCAGAAATTCGCCGTCCTGACGCACGGTACGCGGGTGCATGTCTTCGATTTTCGCCAATGCGCCGAGGTTATCCGGCTGAGTCCGCGCCAGCGGCCACAGGGAATGCTCACGCACGATGCGGTTGCGCGGCAGATCACGGGCGCGGGCTTCGCGCTCGCGCCAGGCGCACAGTTCACGTAATACGACGAGTTGGGCACGGGAGAGCTTCCAGGCCAGCTTGGCTTCGCGATAGACCTCATACGGATCAACTTCGCGGCGCAGGTTGGCCACCAGCTCGGCGCCGTCTTCCAGGACCCAGGCGTACTTGTCGTCAGATAGTTTCGGACGAAGCTGTACGAAAACTTCCGCCAAGTGCAAGGCATCTTCGGCGGCGTAGCTGATTTGGGTGTCGGAAAGCGGACGTTGCAGCCAGTCGGAACGGGTCTCGCCCTTGGGCAGGTCGATGCCGAGCACTTCCTGCACCAGCCGCGAATACCCCATGGAAAAACCGAGGTTCAGGTAAGCGGCGGCCAACTGAGTGTCGAACAGCGGCGCCGGCAGGCTGCCGGTCAGGCGCAGCAGGACTTCGAGGTCTTCGCTGCACGCATGGACGACTTTGACTACGGCCGGGTTTTCCAGCAACGCGGCCAGCGGCTGCCAGTTGTCGATGCTCAGCGGGTCAATCAGGTAAGCGCGTACGCCATCGCCGATCTGCAGCAGGCCTGCGATCGGATAAAAGGTGTCGACCCGCATGAATTCGGTGTCGAGGGCAACGAATGGCAGCTGCTGCCACTCGGCGCAAAACTGACCGAGGCTATCGTTGTCGCGAATCCAGTGAATATCGATGGCCACACGGCTCTCCCTTGAAGAATGGCGCGCAGTATATATCGCCCCCGGCGATTTCCGCGCATCCACTGAACAAGAGCTTTAGCGAAAATGCCTGCCAAACAGCAAGAAATGCCTGACAAACGGAGACTAGCCGGCCTTACGCAGTACGTAGACGCGCATCCGCGCACAGCCGGGCAGGAAGTCCTGATGACTGAGCAAGCGCAAACCTGCGCGCTTGAACTCGGCTTCCACGTCGGCCTTGCTGGCCAACGGTCGGGCCGGAACGCCCTGTGCATCCGTGCGCCGGCCTTTGAAATGAGCATCGACCCGTACCGCCACAATCACCGTATCGCGACTGACCCGATGGAACTCCTTAAGCATGGCCAAACGATGCTCGGGGCAGGCGATGTGTTGAAACAGCTGCATGCAAAAAATGCAGTCAACCGCATTCGCCGACAAGCCGATGGTGAACGCTGAACTCTGAAAGGTCTTGACCCGATTCAGCAAGTTCTGCGGATGGTGGGTGCGGGCATGATCGAGTATGTCCTGAGACGGGTCAGCCGCGAGGATCACCCGGTTGGCATGCTCGGCCAGTACTGGCCAGAAGCGCCCGACACCGCAGGCCAAATCGAGAACCAGGCCCGGCTCGCCGGCAGCCTTGAGCGCGTTGCGCACCAGTTGCTCGTCACGCCAGAACGTCAACCGTCCGGCCAGGCCACGCGATCGCGGCTGAAGACAGACGCGGGCGTGCTCCTGATCGTAGCGCCGGGCGATCTCAAGCTCGATGGCGGATGGGGGTTGAGCGGACATGTGCAATGGCTCTCGGGGGAAACTCTACCGGCCGCAGGTTAGCGGCCGGTGCGTGAAAAAAAGGTTGAAGCACTCACTCTTTGGCCAACACGCCGTCGATCACCGCACCGCGACATCCGGCAAACATATCCAGGTCCTGGTTGTAGACCTTGCTCTTGACCTCCAGCAAACCGAGCATCGAATGGAACAGGTTGTCCTGGCTCAAGGGCTTTTCGCGACTCAGTTGCAGGCAATGGGTGTCCACCGAGAACGACTTTTGATAGCTGTCGGAAAACCAGGCCAACATCGCGACATGTTTTTGTTGTTCCGGTGCCAGCACGTAAGGCGTGCCATGCAGGAACAAGTTGTACTCGCCCAGCGATTCGCCGTGGTCCGACAGATAGAGCATCGCGGTGTCGACTTTGTCCTGATTGCTACGCAACAAATCGATCAGGGTGGACAGCACGTGATCGGTATACACCAGGGTGTTGTCGTAGCCATTGACGATACTTTCGCGACTGCAATTGTTCAGGGCGTTACTTTCACAAACCGGGGTGAAGCGCTCGTATTCTTTCGGGTAGCGCTTGAAGTACTCCGGTCCGTGACTGCCCATCTGGTGCAACACCAGTACCGTGTCTTTATCCAGGGTATCGATGAAGTGCTGCAAACCCTGCAGCAGGATTTCATCGCGGCATTCGCTATTGGCACACAGCACCGGGTCTTTCAGGTTACTGACGTCATCAAGGGTGACCCGATCGCAAGTGCCTTTGCAGCCCGATTGGTTATCGCGCCAGATCACGTCGAGCCCTGCGCGTTTGAGAACATCCAGCAAGCCTTCCTGGTTCTTGGCCTTGCTGGCGTTGTAATCCTTGCGGCCCATGTCGGAGAACATACACGGCACCGACACCGCTGTTTCCGTCCCGCAGGAATGCACGTCGGTGAACGCAATCAGGCCAGCCTCTTTATCCAGTTTGGGTGTGGTGTCACGGTCATACCCCAGGATGCCGAAGTTCTCGGCACGAGCACTTTCGCCCACCACCAGCACGGTCAGGGATTTGCGGCCATGGGTTTGCCAGGCGGGATTTCGCTGGGCATCTTCACCCAGCGTGACGAAGGGTTGCCGCGCAGACGCGACCTGCTCACGCAGATAGCCGGCCGAGGCGCCAATGTAGTTGCTCGGCACCACCATCAGGCGCAATTCATGATGATTGCGAAACAATGAGGACAAGCCTTGATAGTTCACCAGTGCGACACCACCGATCACAGCAACTGATGCGACACTCACGAGAACTTTACTGAGTAGTTCACGGTGCCAGCGACGGTAACTAACCGGCGTCTTCCACAACAAACAGGACGGCAAAATACCGAGCAAAACAATATAGACAAGCAACTTGATCGAGAGTAAGTCACGCACTTCCGTCGCATTGGTTTGAGCAAAGTTACGCAACATGCCGGTGTCAATCAAAACACCATATTGGCTCATGAAGTACGCCACACCGGCGCTGATCATAAAGATCAGGGTCAAGACCGGTTTGAGCACAGGCCGGAACGCCAGCAGGGTCAGCACAATGTTGAAGGCAGCCAGGATCATCAAGCCGAAAGCCACGCGCATGACGATGCCCTTACCGTCAGATGCCGTGATTTCAAACAGGTGTTGCCAGAGAACAAGATTGAAGCCCGTTAATAGAAAGGCGCTGGCAATCAGTGTCACCCACTCGGGGCGCACGGCTTTAATCTTCAACATGATGATCGGCTGTTCCTGAAAAGAAGTGCCTTCGGTAAATGTGAAAATTTCATTTACCGAGACAGCACTAACTTTAGGCAGCCAACCATCAATTTTTTGTGAAAAAGAAGCCAACGATTAGTTGGCTCGTGGCACTAGGCCGAAACTTTCAACTTATTTGAGAATGGTTCAGGTTCTGTTCAGGCTTGATGCAAATACCAGCGCCAATCCTGTTCGCCCACCTCGCCCATGAACTGTCGATACTCGGCTCGTTTTACCGCCAGGTACACGCCGAGGAATTCACTGCCGAACGCTTCCCGTGCCCAGCTCGAACCTTCCAGCGCTCGCAACGTGGTCAGCCAGTCAGTCGGCAACAGTTCTGTGGCCTGGGCGTAGCCATTGCCCTCCACCGGCGCGCCAGGATCGAGTTGTTCGCGTATACCGCGATGGATCCCGGCCAGAATCGCCGCGGCCGCCAGATACGGGTTGGCGTCGGCGCCACAGATGCGGTGTTCGATATGCCGGGAAAACGCCGGCCCGCCGGGCACGCGCAAACTCACGGTACGGTTGTCCACGCCCCACGTGGGTGCCAGCGGCGCATAGCTATTGGTCTGGAAGCGACGGTAAGAGTTGGCGTTCGGACAGAACAGCAGCAACGAATCGAGCAACGTGCTGAGCATCCCGCCGACCGCCTGTTTGAGCAGCGGCGTACCTTCCGGGGCTTTGCTGGCGAACAGGTTGTTGCCCTCCTTGTCCGCCAGGCTGACGTGCATGTGCATGCCAGTGCCCGCCAGGTCATCGAACGGTTTGGCCATGAAGCACGCCGTCATCCCGTGCTTGTGCGCCACGCCCTTGACCAGTCGTTTGTAGCGCACCGCTTCGTCCATCGCCTGCAAGGCGTCGGTGCGGTGTTCGAGGGTGATTTCCACTTGCCCCGGCGCGTATTCGGAAATCGCCGTGCGCGCCGGAATGCCCTGGAGTTTGCAGGCGCTGTAGAGATCGGCCAGAAACGGTTCGATCTGTTCCAGTTCACGCAAGCCGTAGACCTGAGTGCCCCGCGGTCGTCCGCCATCGACATCCCGCGCCGGTTGCGGCCGACCGTTGCTGTCGCGCTGCTGATCCAGCAGGTAGAACTCCAGCTCCGCCGCCATCACCGGGTAATACCCGTCGGCCTGCAAGCCTTCGATGACTTTCGCCAGCAGATGCCGTGGATCGGCAATCGTCGCGGGCATGCCCTCCTTCGGGTGCATGCTGACCTGCACCGCCGCCGTAGGAATCAGCCGCCACGGCATGCGCGTCAAACTGCCGCTGATCGGGTACGCCCGGCAGTCGATATCGCCAACGTCCCAGACCAGACCGGAGTTTTCCACGTCGTCGCCGTTGATGGTCAGGCCAAGAATGGTGCTCGGCAATGGCCGCCCGCTTTCGTACACCGCCAGCAGTTCATCGCGATGCAGCAACTTGCCCCGCGGTACACCGTTGTTGTCGAGGATGAACAACTCGAACATCTCGATATCCGGGTTCTGTTCCAGAAAGGTCAGGGCTTCTTGCTTGGAGGCGAAAGATGTCGTGGCAACACTCATGGGAATTCTCTTATTTCCGCGTCAGGCAAACGCACAGGCGTCGCCGCTTTGATCCCGGCACGTAGCGCGGGACCTGTAAGAACAATCAACGGGAAATGCAGGAATCCGGTGGGCGCGCGTGACGGCAGTGCCACAGCGCCCAAAAGGCTAATTCGGAGGGAAGTGCGACGGGACAACCGTCCATAGAAAAAACCACAGGAAACAGATGAGCCGCAGCGTCACACGGGTAGATAAGTCGTTAAATCAGGATTTGAAGAACTTTGGTTGTGGGTTGGCTAAACAATTGACCACCACGGTACTTGTAGCAGCTGCCGAAGGCTGCGTCCGGCTGCGAAGCAGGCGCAAATTCTGCCACCGGATGAACCTGCCATACCGCATTGGCTGATTTAACGTCTGCTTCGCAGCCGGACGCAGCCTTCGGCAGCTGCTACAGGTGAACAGAGTGTTATTTAATTTCTAAATAATGCTCCGGATTTTCTGATTTGCGGCCCGCAGGCCTCGCGCGCCTAATCGGCTCCTTGTCACTCAAGGTCCGATAGATGGAAAACGTTCGCGCAACCTCTCGCCCCGCCCTCTGGCTGATGTTCAGCATCATTCTTGTCGCCCTGAACCTGCGGCCTTCCATGGCCGCCGTGGGTCCTTTGCTGTCGGCGATTCGCGGCGACATTGCACTGAGTTTCAGCCTGGCCTCGCTGTTGACCATGCTGCCAGTGATGGCGATGGGGCTGGCGATGTTCTTTGGGCTGGGCGTCAGCCAACGAATCGGCGAACAACGCACCGTGGTGCTCTCGCTGCTGATCATCGGCGCGGCCACGGTTTCGCGGTTATTCCTCGATTCGGCGGCCGAACTGATCCTCAGCGCCGTGCTGGCGGGTATCGGTATCGCGCTGATCCAGGCGTTGATGCCGGCGCTGATCAAATCCCGCTTCAGCGACAACGTTTCCGTGTGCATGGGGCTCTACGTCACGTCGATCATGGGCGGCGCAGCGATTGCGGCGTCGTTTGCGCCGCTGGTGATGATCCGCACCGACAGCTGGCGAGTAGGCCTGGCAATCTGGGTGGCGCTGGCGGTGGTAGCGTTGCTGTTTTGGTGCATGCAACGTGAAAGGCTGCCGGCGCAGCCTGCTCAGGCGCAGCGCAATGGGTCCTTCTTCGGCAATTCCCGCGCCTGGTTACTCGCAATCTTCTTCGGCCTGGGCACGGCGTCCTACACCTGTGTGCTGGCCTGGCTGGCGCCGTACTACGTGGAAAAGGGTTGGAGCGAACAAAACGCCGGGTTGCTGCTGGGTTTCCTGACCGCTATGGAAGTGTTGTCTGGCCTGCTGACACCAGCCATCGCCAACCGCAGCCGTGACCGGCGCGTGGTGCTGGTGGTGTTGCTGGCGCTGATCATGGCCGGTTTCTGCGGGCTTATTCTCAGCCCGCAACACCTGAGTCTGTTGTGGCCATGTCTATTGGGGCTCGGCATCGGCGGACTGTTCCCGATGAGCCTGATCGTGTCCCTGGATCATCTGGACAATCCCCAGCGTGCCGGCGGCCTGACCGCGTTCGTGCAAGGCATCGGCTACCTGATCGCCGGTCTCTCGCCGCTGATTGCCGGGTTGATCCGCGATCAGCTCGGCAGCTTCGAATGGGCCTGGTGGTCACTGACCGGCGTCATGGCACTGATGATCCTGATGGTCTCCCGCTTCGATCCGCAGCATTACGCCCAACACATTCACTGACCCAGGAGCCCACATCATGAAACACACCGGTTTCGCCGCCGCTCACGTCGGCATGCTGCTCTGGGCACTGTTGATCGCTGCATCGTTTTCTGCGGCAGCACAGGTCAGCCAGGCCATCGACCCGATCCTGCTGACCGGTTTGCGCCTGCTGTTCTGCGCCCTGGTGTTTTTGCCGCTGCTGCTGATCAAGGGCGATATCGCCATGACCGCCCGCGGACTGTTCGGCCATGCCGTGCTCGGGTTGCTGCTGGCGGTGTATTTCGGCTCGCTGTTCGAGGCACTGCGCTACACCTCGGCCGTCAATACCGGAACGATGTTCACCTTGGTGCCACTGCTGACATTGCTGTTCGAAGCCGCTTTGATGCCCGACAGCAACCTGAAACAGCGGGTGCTGCCGATGCTGATTGCCGCTGTCGGGGCCGTGTTGCTGGTTTTGAAAGGTGCAGGCCCTGGCGAGCTGCCATCGCTGTATGCGGTGGCAGTGTATGGCGTCGGTTGCCTGGCGATGGCGCTCTACTCGCCCCTGAGTCAACGGCTCAAGGCCAGCAGCCTCAAGGGTCGCGGCCCGGTGGGCATGACCTTCTGGAACATGCTGTTCGGCGCGTTGTTTCTGCTGGCATTCTGTGGGTTCAACGGCGGCTGGCGATCGGCGTCATTGCTGACCGTGAGCGATTTCTGGTGGCTGATTTACCTGGCGGTGTTCGCCACGCTCGCGACCTTCTGGCTGCTGCATCGGGCCATCGGCGTTATCGCCCCTTCCTCGGTCATTTCCTACATTTACCTGAGCACGCTGGTTCTCACATTGTTTCACTGGTTCTGGTTACGTCAGTCGCCACTGCCGATGGAAATCATTGGGGCGCTGATGGTGGGAGTCGGTATGTGGGCACTGCTGATGTCCAGCCGCCGCGGGGTGCCTGCCGCCGTTCAGGACTGAAGGCCTCTGGAATTGCCCCACAACTTTCCACGAAAATTCCCACTAGGCATTCTCCTGGCACCATCGTTCCGTTAGGATCACTCGCACAAGTTTGCGCACAGTCAGCGCAAGGAGCACAGCGAGACCCAACGGATGCTGAACAGTAACTTGCTTAGAAAGCTCGATATGCAGGACCTCATGGTGTTTATCGCCGTGTATGAGCAAAGCAGCGTCAGCGGTGTATCCGAGGCGCTCTGCGTCAGCCAGTCCACCGTGAGTTACTGCCTGAAAAAGCTGCGCACCAGTTTCGAAGACGAACTGTTCATCAATACCCGCGCGGGTATGCGCCCCACCTACAAAGCCAGCACCATGTACGCCCACGTGCTGAAGATCCTGGAAAGCATCAACCTGTGTCACGCCGGTGCGCCAGCATTCGACCCCACCCTGCAACCAGTCACCTTCAATATCTGCGCACCGGAATACTTCGAGCAGTTGATCCTGCCGCGTCTGTTGAAAAGCTTCGATTTCGCCGACCTTCCAGTCATGGTCAACATGCACAAGTTCGAAACAGACATCCCGGCCGAAGAACTGCGCAACGGCAGCCTCGACCTGGTGATTTGCTTCGGCCCGAACTTTCATCGCAGTCATGGCGATATCAAATCCCGGATGCTGCTGGACGACGACCTGGTCTGTGTCTTCGATAAACGCGCCACACCGCCGGAGCCGCGTTTAAGCCTGCAAGCCTTCGTCGAACGCCGGCACGTGTTCCCGACACCCTGGACCTCCACCACCAACATGGTCGACGGCTGGCTGGCGCAGCAGGCGCAAAAACGGCAGATCGTCGCGCGGTCCAACAGCTACAGCGCGGCACTGAAGATGATCACCGGTACCGACTTCATCCTGACCCTGCCTCGGCGTATCCAGCAATTGCTGGCCAACGACGCGATCTTCAATCATTGCGAAGCGCCCAACGGCTTGCCGGGTTTCAGCCTCGACATGCAGTGGAGTCAACGCGTCGATCAGGACAGCGCCAACACCTGGCTGCGCGAGCAAGTGGTCAAGGCCTGCACAGAGCAGGAAATGGCCTGAAACTCAGTGGCTGATGGCGATCTTGGTGTAGGACTCTCGATCAATGTCGAGGATTTCCACAGCCAGCTGAACTTCAATGTCCGTCGGCCATTCACACAGATCCTGCACTACGGTCAGCAAACTTTCGGATAGCTGCTTCTTGATCTGCGGTGAGCGACCGCTCAACAGTGCCAGTTTCACATGCACAAAGGCTCGCTCACCTGACACCGTGCCGACCTTGAACGTCTCAACCTTCACCGCTCGGCTCTTGATGTCGTATTCGGCAGCAAACTGACCGGAAGCCACCAACGCATTGTTGAGCCGGATCAACGCCACGTCGGCATTGACCTCGGGCAAGTTGGCGGTGTATTCCATGTGCAGGTGAGGCATGACTGAGCTCCTGAAAGTTGGCAGAAAGGTCGTACATATAACACAGCATCGCCCTACTCACTCGGGCGGTAAAACCGCGCGTTCACTCATGAACGCCTCCAGCCGCGACCTCAACCAGCGCTCGGCCGGGTCGGTATCAACATGGCTGAGCCAGACCATCGACAGATCCAGGGTCGGCGCCTTGAACGGGAACGGCTCCTTGAACAGCTGGCCGGACGCGGCCATCGCTTCGGCGGCGTAGTCCGGCAGACTGGCGATCAGATCGGTCCCGGCTAGCAAGGCCGGCAACGAGCTGTATTGCGGTACGGAAAGGACGACTTGGCGCGTACGACCAATCTCCGCCAGCCACTCATCAGCGTAACCACTGACATTGGCGGTGTGGGAAACCAGCACGTGCGGTCGCGCGCAATACTCATCGAGCGTCAGCGGTGTGTCCGATGCGTCCGCGCGCAAAATGCAGGGCAGGATGTGTCGCAACAACTTGCGCTTGGCGTTGGCCGGCAGCCCGCGAGTCTGGCTGATACCAACGGTGATATCGCCGGACGCCAGCAAATCCGGGATCCGCCAGTAATCGACATGCTGCACCACGAACACCACCTTCGGCGCTTCATGGCGCAAGGCTCGCAGCAACGGCGGCAGCAGGCCAAACTCGACATCGTCCGACAGTCCGATACGAAAGGTCATGGTGCTGCTGGCGGGGTCGAAATCATGGGTCAGGCTCAACGCCACCGACAACGAATCCAGCGCCGGAGACAGGTGCAGAATAATCTCCTCGGCCCGCGCCGTCGGCTCCATTCGATGCCCGACACGTATGAACAGCGGGTCGTTGAACATCGTGCGCAAGCGATTGAGCGCAGAACTGATGGTCGGCTGGCCGAGAAACAACTTTTCCGCCACCCGGGTGACGTTGCGTTCGAGCATCAGCGTTTCAAACACCACCATCAGGTTGATGTCGGCCTTGCGTAGTTCGTTACGATTCATCCACTGACCCCCGCTCCCAAATCTGCTGACAGTTTAGGTAGGTGTCGCAATCGGCGTCTATGCGACTCAAGCAGTTTGCGTTTAATCCAGATAGCCCTGATTAAAACGAAGCTGCTCTGACTGAGCAGCTTCACCGCCTGAAGCCTAGATTTCCCTGACCGGCGTCTGATCGTGGGTCCCTTTGATCAAACTGATGGCATGCACACAATCAGACTTGTTGACGTAAGCCTCCCCGCTGGCAATCGTTTCATGGTTTCCCGCCCTCAAACGCCACCGCCATTGACCCTTGCCGGTCTGTGCGATGCCACGGGTTTGCCTGTAAATCTCAAAATACATTGCTCGCTCCTTGCGATTGCTGATGACGACAGATCAGTGACCTGCGAAACGAGAGTAGATGAGGTTTTTTTGAGGCAGAGTCTTTCAATGTCAGGGGATGTTTCGCAGATCCAGCCTTGATTGACGGGTCGACCAATAGATCCGGGGGGCGGTAAATTGAGTGACTGCGCTGAGTAACTTTTCCCTTGAAGATGCATATTTTTCTTACGCTGCGGTGCTGTCTGGTCCGACGCGACTGTTCATTGATTTTTCTGCTGAGTTGAATCGTCAGCTGACAGGGCCAAAGGCTGTTCCTCCATGAACACGGCATCGTCCTCAAGTGCTGTTTGAGGTTGAGCCGCTGCCGTGGTGGAGATTGGGTCAGGATGGGGCAGGAAACTCCGTACAGCCCTTTCAATCAGTGAAAGGATTCCATAGGTGATGAAGCCAAAGATCAGTCCAACCACCACAATACTCAAAGGGTGCATTTGCGCTGCATCGGGGCTTTCCAACATGTAGCTAAAAGCCTGAACAGCAACGGCCAGGCAGGCCGCAAAGGCTGCCACCAGCTTCACAAACACCCAAATCCGTCGCCATCTGTTCATGCATTCCCCCGTCATCCGGTGATTTGCTCTGTATTGCATGATAGCTAATGACCAGGGTTACACCGTAAGCCAGAAAAAGCTGACGTGGGATCGCTGGCAGAAAAGCGACTCTTTTCAGCAGAGTCGCGCAATCTGTTTGATCGAAATCACTCATCGATACAGCGTATCTTGGCGGAGGTAGCGGCAACGCGGCTGCAGGGGTGCGAGGCGCTATTAGAGGCCTATGCCAAAAAGGCTTTCGAGGCTCATGATGAAAACCACTGACAAGTCGGGTGGCACTTCGGTTACTGCGCCAATCGAGAAGGCGTCAACCGGCAACGTCTGGCGCACCATGCCTGGCGGCATCTGGGCGTTGGGCTTCGTCTCGATGCTGATGGACATCTCCTCAGAGATGATCCATGCATTGTTGCCGCTCTATATGGTCACAGTACTGGGTACCTCCGTTTTGGCCGTGGGTCTCATCGAAGGCATAGCCGAGGCTACGGCCTCGATCACCAAGGTATTCTCCGGGGCACTCAGTGATCGATTGGGCAAGCGCAAACTGCTCGCGGCGCTGGGCTATGGGCTGGGGGCGCTGTCCAAACCGATCTTTCCTTTGGCGGGCTCGCTGGACTGGCTGATCGGGGCTCGCTTTATCGACCGCATTGGCAAAGGTATTCGCGGCGCCCCGCGCGATGCGTTGGTGGCCGACATCACTCCGCCCGCGATACGGGGGGCAGCTTTCGGCCTGCGGCAAACTCTGGATACCGTTGGTGCATTCCTGGGACCGTTGCTGGCGATCGGATTGATGTGGCTAACCGCGAACCACTTCCAGACTGTGTTCTGGGTGGCCGTCATCCCGGCCTTCCTTGCCGTCGCGGTGCTGCTGGTATTCGTTCATGAGCCCAAACAAGTGGAAGGGACGCACCGGGTGCGTGCGCCTTTGAGCCGGCGGGAATTGGCCCGACTGGGCGCTGGCTACTGGTGGGTGGTGGGTGTCGCTGCGGTGTTCACCCTGGCGCGTTTCAGCGAAGCCTTTCTGATTCTGCGCGGTCAGGCCGTCGGGCTGGCGCCGATGTGGGCCCCAGCGGTGCTTGTCCTGATGGGGGTGGCGTACTCACTGTCAGCCTATCCTGCCGGGGCCTTGTCTGATCGTGTCAGCCGCGTGGCGGTGCTCGGCGTAGGTCTGATATTGCTGATTGCTGCCGACCTGACTCTGGCGTTCGCGCCGGGTATCGATGGCCTGGTCGTCGGCGTCGTTCTATGGGGGCTGCACATGGGATTTACCCAAGGGATATTCGCCGCCCTGATCGCCGATTGCGCGCCGGCTGAACTACGCGGGACGGCATTTGGCATGTTCAATCTGTTGACCGGGTTGACCTTGCTGCTGGCCAGCGTCATCGCTGGGGCGTTGTGGGACACGGTAGGCTTCCAAGGCACTTTCTTGATGGGAGGGGGCTTTGCTGTTCTGACTTTGCTGGGATTGTGGGTGATCCAGGCGAGAGTTCAGGTTCGATAGCAAAAAGCGATACCGCTTATGTTTCGCGAGACAGTCGTACCGCTGACCGAGAAAACAGGCCGCAAATTTGCTCTAAACGAAACGCCAGAAACGAAAAAGCCCCTGAAATCTTTAACAATTTCAGGGGCTTAGTCTTATTCAATAATGGCGGAGAGATAGGGATTCGAACCCTAGGTACCGGTGAAGGTACAACGGATTTCGAATCCGTCCCATTCGGCCACTCTGGCATCTCTCCAACGGCGCGCATCATAACAACACTTTTGCCGGAAAGCGAACCCCCTTAGCGAAATTTTTCCGTGCTATCAGATGCTTGCGTCGATTAAAGCGGTACGCCCAGACGATTGGCGACTTCTTCGTAGGCTTCGATGACGTCACCGAGGCCCTGACGGAAGCGGTCCTTGTCCATTTTCTTGCCGGTGGCCTTGTCCCACAGACGGCAGCCGTCCGGGCTGAATTCGTCGCCCAGGACGATGGAGCCGTCGGAGAACACGCCGAATTCCAGTTTGAAATCGACCAGCAGCAGGCCGGCGTCGTCGAACAGTTTGCTCAGGACTTCGTTGACCTTGAGCGATAGTTCTTTCATGCGAACCAGTTGCTCGGCGGTGCCCCAACCGAATGCCACGACGTGGGATTCGTTGATGAACGGGTCGCCCTTGGCGTCGTCCTTCAGGAACAGTTCGAATGTGTAAGGGTTGAGCTTCATGCCCTCTTCGACGCCCAGGCGCTTGACCAGGCTGCCGGCGGCGTAGTTACGCACGACGCACTCGACCGGGATCATGTCGAGCTTCTTCACCAGGCATTCATTGTCGCCCAGCAGTTTGTCGAATTGGGTCGGCACGCCGGCTGCTTCGAGTTTCTGCATGATGAAGGCGTTGAACTTGTTGTTCACCATGCCTTTGCGGTCGAGCTGCTCGATGCGCTTGCCGTCGAACGCCGAAGTGTCGTTGCGAAACAGCAGGATCAAGCGGTCAGCGTCGTCGGTCTTGAAAACCGATTTGGCTTTGCCGCGGTAGAGTTCTTCACGTTTTTCCATGATGGGCTCCGCTTGCTAAGTAGGTGGGCTAGGCGATGTGTCGCCAGTCGAGCCCTGAATCTTGATCGGCCAGTTGCAGCCAGTCCGGGTCGCACCCGAGGGTGTCGACAAAACATTGCCGGGCCAGCTGCGGCAGGTTGTTCTTGCTGCTCAGATGGGCCAGGACCAGGTGTTGCAGGCCTTGCCAGCCCAACTCGGACACCAGGAATGCCGCCTGATGGTTGTTCAAATGCCCCAGTTCACCGCCTACCCGTTGCTTGAGAAAGTACGGGTAGTGACCGCGAGCCAGCATGTCACGGCAATGGTTGGACTCGATCATCAACGCATCGAGATCCCGATAGCCGTCCAGCACCTTGTTGCAGTACGAGCCCAGGTCGGTCAACAGGCCGAAGCGCCGCTCACCGTCACTGAAGACGTATTGCGTCGGCTCCTGTGCATCATGGGCCACGGCAATGACGCCGATGCTCAGTGCGCCGATCTGCAGTTGCTCGCCGCCAGCCAGAAGGCCAGCCGGTTCAATTGGTTTGCGCATCCCGCGCAGGGTACCGCGACTGAGGTAGACAGGCAGATTGTAGCGCCGAGACAGTAAACCCACGCCATGCACGTGGTCGGCATGTTCGTGGGTCACGAGTATCGCGCTCAGCTGCGCAGGGTTCACACCCAGGCGCAGCAGGCGTTTTTCGGTTTCCCGCAGGGAGAAACCACAATCCACCAGCACATACGTGTCAGCGCTGGCTATCAGCGTGCCGTTCCCTTGGCTACCGCTGCCGAGAACGGCAAAACGCATGAGATCAGCCCAGGTTGTCCTGAATCACGCTCAATACCTTGCGCGCCACATCTGCCGGCGCCACGGTGTTGATGTTTTTCTCGACGGTGACCTGGACGTTGTCGCCAACCTTGCTCAGGCGAACCTGATAACGCTCGGCACGGGCTTCAACTTCTTCCTTGTCCGGCTTGCTGCCGAACAGACCACTGAAGAAACCTGGCTTCTCGTCCTTCTTCTCGGCTTTTTCGGCCAGGTTGATGTAGTACAAGCCCAGGCTACGGTTGATGTCTTCTACGCGCCATTCGCCCTGTTCCAGCGCACGACCGACGCTCGACCAGGCACGATCCAGATCGGTGCCGACGTTCAGGACAGGGTTACCGCTGCCGTCTTCGCTCAGGCTGACACGACTTGGCGTATCGGAATCACGCGAAGCCAGCATGGAGACCGAACCGCCCTTCTCCGAGGTGCGGCTCATGCTCGCGAGCATGTCGTCGACCAGTGCCGCGTCCAGGCCAGAGTTGACCGAACGGTTGGTGAAGGCCACGTCGGCGGTGCTGCCGGCAGGACGCTCGGCGCTGACCACGTAGATTTCACTGGTGTTGCGCTGCACGCCTGGCTCGATGCGGACCCGCACGCGGGTTTCGCTGTCGGCGCCGACACCAGCCGCGCTGAGGCGCTTGGCCATCGCGGCGGACAGTTCGTCGGAATGCTGCCAGGTGGTGGTGAATTCGCCGGTTTGCGGACGCTGTTCGTCCAGACGGAAACCGTTGTCCTGGAAGAACTGCACTGCCACTGGCCAGGCTTCGGCCGGCGGGTTCTGAGCGACGATCCAACGCGAATCACCGGTCTTCTGCAGGGAGTAGGCGCTGGCGTCAGCCCCTGCCGACAACGGCTGCGGACGAGGCACGATGTACTCGCCCTTGACGGTGTCATCGGCCACGTTGCGCGGGATCGGCAACAGCGGATCCAGACGTTTGGCGGTGCTGACATCCGACGGCAGTTGCATGGGTGCAGTCTGTTGCGCTTCCAGGTAATCGCTACCGCGGTCACGGAAATAACCTTCCGGGCCCCAGACCCATCCGCAGCCACTGGTGCTGGAGATGATCAAGGCAAGTGCGGAAAGTCCGGCCAATCGCTTCATGCGTAGTACTTCCTCAATTAAACCAGGACGCTGCACTGGCGCAGGGCCGTGCGAAGCGTTTCATGACAAGGTGCGCTCAGCCAGGTCAGTGGCAGGCGAATGCCTTCGTGCATCAGGCCCATTTCGACCAAAGCCCACTTCACCGGAATCGGGTTGGCTTCGATGAACAGATCCTTGTGCAGCGGCATCAATTTTTCGTTGATTGCCCGTGCAGTCTCGGCGTCGCCCTTGAGCGCGGCCTCGCACAGGTCAGCCATTTCGCGCGGGGCGACGTTGGCGGTGACGGAGATGTTGCCCTTGCCGCCCATCAGGATCAGCTCGACAGCGGTCGGATCATCGCCGGACAGCACGATGAAGTCCTTGCTCACGCCATCAAGGATTGCCTTGGCACGCTTCATGTCGCCGGTGGCTTCCTTGATACCGATGATGTTCGGCACAGTGGACAGGCGAATCACGGTCTCGGCCTGCATGTCGCAGGAGGTGCGGCCAGGAACGTTGTAGAGGATCTGTGGAATGTCGACCGCTTCAGCAATGTGCTTGAAATGCAGGTACAAGCCTTCCTGAGTCGGCTTGTTGTAGTACGGAACGACCAGCAGACAGGCGTCGGCGCCGGCCTCTTTGGCGTTGCGGGTCAGTTCTACGGCTTCGCGGGTCGAGTTGGCGCCGGTACCGGCGATGACCGGAATACGGCCATTGACCTGCTTGACCACGGCCTTGATGACGGCGATGTGTTCGTCTACATCGAGGGTTGCCGACTCGCCGGTAGTACCGACCGCGACAATGGCATGGGTGCCGTTTTCAAGATGGAAGTCCACGAGTTTGCTGAGGCTGTCCCAGTCAAGACGCCCTTGTGCATCCATGGGTGTGACCAGTGCCACCATACTGCCCGCAATCATGAAACCGCTCCTGCCGGAAAAAGAGAGCGGTAATGGTACTGGCGCCAAGATGCTTGTACAAGCGAAGTACTGCGCTGCTGCCATTCCCCTTGGCGCTGCTTTTCGCTACCCTTCAGACTTTGATCGGTACTGATAAGCTCGTACGCCGGGTTCCAGCCTCCATTTTCGGCATCACAAGCCCCGATCCAGCGTTGCCACCCCTCGCTCTTGCCACTCTGGAGCACGTTGCAACCTTGCGGCTCGGGTTTTTTGAATTCGCATCCGCAGGCTCGCTCCCGGTAAAAAAAGCCCGTAGAAGTATCGACCGCTCATCGCTTTAGGAATGCTGCATGTCCACCCCCACAGTTCGCGAACAATTCCTTGTCATCAGTGCCCTCGGCGCCAACCCCATGGAGCTGACTAACGTCCTGTGCCGCGCCAGCCATGAAAACCGCTGCGCCGTGGTCACCTCTCGCCTGACGCGTCATGGCGAGTGCAGCGCGTTGATCCTCGAGATCTCCGGCAGCTGGGACGCCCTGGCGCGCCTCGAAGGCAGCCTGCCGAGCCTCGCCAAGAAGCACGCCTTTACGGTCAACGTGGTGCGCAGCGCGGCGCTGGAGAATCGTCCTCAGGCCCTGCCATACGTCGCCTATGTCAGCTCGGCTTACCGCTCGGACATCATTAATGAGCTGTGTCAGTTCTTCATGGACCACAACGTCGAGCTGGAAAACCTGACCTGCGACACCTATCAGGCTCCGCAAACCGGCGGCACCATGCTCAATGCCACGTTTACCGTGACCTTGCCGGCCGGTGTGCAGATCAGTTGGCTGCGCGATCAGTTCCTGGATTTCGCCGACGCGCTGAACCTGGATGCCCTGATCGAACCGTGGCGCCCACAAAACCCAATGTAAGGAAGCTTTCATGGCCGTTGCCATCGACCAACCGGTTGCCGACTTCGAAGCACCCGCCACCAGCGGGCAGACCGTCAACCTCGCGAGCCTCAAAGGCAAGCAGGTGGTGATTTACTTCTATCCGAAGGACAGCACGCCAGGCTGCACCACTCAGGGTCAGGGCTTTCGTGACCAGCTCGACGCCTTTAAAGCCGCCAATACCGAAGTCTTTGGCGTGTCCCGCGACAGCCTTAAATCACACGAAAACTTCAAGGCCAAGCAGGCGTTCACCTTCGAGCTGATCAGCGACAAGGAAGAAGCGCTCTGCCAACTGTTCGACGTGATCAAGCTGAAAAAGCTCTATGGCAAAGAATATATGGGCGTTGATCGCAGCACGTTCCTGATCGACAAGGACGGGGTGCTGCGTCAGGAATGGCGCGGCGTGAAGGTGCCGGGTCATGTGGATGCGGTATTGGCTGCGGCTCAGGCGCTGAACAAGGCCTGATTTCTTCGGGCGCCTGTTCTGACGCTATCGCGAGCAGGCTCGCTCCCACACTTGATCGCATTCCTTCAGGAAAAACTCGGTCTAATGTGGGACCGAGCTTGCTCGGGATGAGGCCATCAACCTCACCGAAGACTCAAAGCAGCGGCGCAACTTCCGGTTCCTTGCGCGGCCACGCATCCAGCACGGCCTTGAACAGCGTCGCCAGCGGAATCGCAAAGAACACACCCCAGAACCCCCACAACCCGCCAAACAATAATACCGCGCAGATGATCGCCACCGGATGCAGATTGACCGCTTCCGAGAACAGCAGCGGCACCAGCACGTTGCCGTCCAGCGTCTGGATGATCCCATAGACCGCCATCAAATAGATGAACTGATCGCTCCAGCCCCACTGGAATAGCGCAATCAGCATGACCGGCACGGTCACCACCACGGCGCCGACGTAAGGCACCACCACCGACACGCCCACCAGTAATGCCAGCAGCGCCGCGTAGTTGAGGCCCAGAACAACGAAACCTACGTAGGTCACGCCACCGCAAATGAAAATCTCGATGACCTTGCCGCGAATGTAATTGGCAATCTGCCGGTTCATCTCATGAGCGACGCGGGTGATCAGCGCCCGCTCACGGGGCAAGTAACCACGCACCCACTGACCGATCATCCCCCGGTCCTTGAGAAAGAAAAACACCAGGATCGGCACCAGCACCAGGTAGATCATGATGTTCACCAGCAACGGCAGACTCGACAGCGAGAACGTCAGCGCCCACTGACCGAACTTGCCAATCTCGCCCCGCGCCACTTCGATGGCCTGCAGCACCTGCTCGTCGGATACCAGATGCGGGTAGCGCTCGGGCAACAGCAATAACAGCGACTGCCACTTGGCGAGCATGCCGGGTAACTCGTTGAACAGCGTGATCAACTGATGCCAGAGCAACGGCACCACAACCACGATGAACACCAGCAATAGCCCCATGAACAACGCAAAGACCAATCCCACCGCCAGCCCACCCGGCATGCGCAGGCGTTCGAGAGTAACGACCAGGCCTTGCATCAGATACGCCAGCACCATCCCGGCCAGCACCGGTGCGAGCATGCCGCCCAGCGTTAGCACGGCGGTAAACGCCAGAAACAGCAGGACCGCCAGCACAACGGCCTCTTCATCGGAGAAGTAGCGCTGAATCCAGTCGCGTAACACTTTGAACATCAATAATCCTTAGAAACGAACGCAGCAAAATTCAGGCTTTTTTCAACCAGTAGCGGTAAACACCCGCTTCATCTTCTTCACGAAGCAGCGTATGACCGGCCAATCGGGCAAAGGTGCGAAAATCGCGCTGTGAGCCCGCATCGGTGGCGATTACCTTCAGGATTGCCCCGCTGGCCAGTCGATTGAGTTCCATCTTGGCCTTGAGCAACGGCAAGGGGCAATTCAGGCCGCTGGCGTCGAGCTCGGCGTCATGGGCTACAGCGTCGGTCATTGCATCACTCCGGGGGCAGGTGGTCGAGCGGCTAGAATATCTGGTCCGAAGCGTAGTGTCCGGCTACAGTAAGGTCTTTGTCGACTAAGGCTTTGTGCATGACTTTTTTGCGCCCTACCCTGCTGACGCTCGCTTGCCTGCTCGCCTCACCGGGCTTCGCCGACGACCTGCCGTCACTCGGCGACGCCAGTTCTGCCATCGTCTCGCCGCAGCAGGAACATCAGTTGGGCCGTGCCTGGCTGGCGCTGTTGCGCAGCCAGGTTTCGCAGCTCAACGATCCACAGCTCAAGGACTACGTCGAATCCAGCGTCTACAGGCTGGTAGAGACCAGCCAGGTCAATGACCGGCGCCTGGAATTCATCCTGATCAACAGCCCGCAACTCAACGCCTTCGCCGCACCGGGCGGCATTGTCGGGGTTAACGGCGGCTTGTTCCTCAATGCCCAGACCGAAGGCGAATACGCCTCCGTACTCGCTCACGAATTGGCTCACTTGTCGCAGCGCCACTTCGCCCGTGGCGTCGAAGCTCAACAGCGCATGCAAGTGCCGATGATGGCCGCGCTGCTGGCCGGGATCGTGATTGCCGCAGCTGGCGCTGGCGATGCCGGGATCGCGGCCATTGCGGGTACGCAGGCGGCAGCCATTCAGGAACAGCGACGTTTCTCTCGCCAGAACGAACAGGAAGCCGACCGCATCGGCATCCTCAATCTGGAAAAGGCCGGTTACGACCCGCGCTCGATGCCGACCATGTTCGAGCGATTGGCGCGCCAGTACCGCTTTGACGCCAAGCCACCGGAATTTCTGCTGACTCACCCGGTGACCGAGTCGCGGATCGCTGACACGCGCAACCGCGCCGAACAGGCAAAACCCGGCGGCATCGAAGACACTATGCGGTATCAGCTGATTCGTGCACGGGTCCAGTTGATCTATGAAGAAACCCCAGGCCTGGGTGCCAAACGCTTTCGCGCCCAGCTTGATGAAAACCCGAAAAATGATGTCGCTCGCTATGGCCTGGCCATCGCCCAGATCAAGGGCGGCCAGCTGAATGAAGCACGGGAAAACCTCAAGCTTCTGCTGGCCAAGTCGCCGAACGAGATCATCTACAACCTGGCGCAGGTCGATCTGGACATCACCAACAACCGTCTGCCAGACGCCCAGTCCCGGGTTGACCGAATGTTGACGCAGTATCCCGGCAACTATCCGCTGAATTCGGTGCGTGTTGACCTGCTGCTCAAGCAGAACCGTGCGCCCGACGCGGAAAAAGCTCTGGAGAATCTGCTCAAGAGCCGTCCGGACGATCCGGACGTCTGGTACATGGTGGCCGAGACTCGCGGCCTGTCAGGCAACATCATCGGCCTGCATCAGGCCCGCGCCGAGTATTTCGCCCTGGTCGGGGATTACCGTCAGGCCATTCAGCAACTGGACTTCGCCAAGCGCAAGGCAGGCACCAACTTCCCGCTGTCGTCGCGAATCGACGCACGGCAACGGGAGCTGATGGAGCAAGAGCGCATGATCAAGGACATGATGGGCTGACGCTTTTTAGCAGGCACAAAAAAACCGCCTCTTTCGAGGCGGTTTTTTATTCAACCGACAACCGGATTATTCAGCCAGTTTGAAGGTGATGAAACTGGCGCGACCTTGACGCAGGACCCGCATCGACACCGAGCGGTTCTTCGGCAGCGCCTTGGCGATATCCGTGAACTCCTTGGCGGAACCGATTGCCTGATTATTCAGGTGAGTGATCACATCGCCTGGCTGCAGGCCAATCAGAGAAGCAGGACCGTCCTGGACTTCCTTGATCACGACGCCACCTTTGAGGTCGTAGGTTTTCTTCTGTTCATCCGTCAGCTCGGCCACGGAAACACCCAGCCGGTTGCTGCTGCGCTCGGTGGTAGATTTCGGAAGCGCATCCAGCTCTTTGCCTTCTTCCGGGATAGCGCCGACAGTCAACTCGACATTCTTGCGCTTACCTTCACGAATCACTTCCAGATCAGCTTTCGAGCCGGCCTTTAGCGCGCCCACCAAGTGTGGCAGATCGGCGGACATGACGATCGGTTGGCCGTTCATGCTCAGGATCACGTCCCCTACTTGCAGACCACCCTTGGCAGCCGGGCCGTCATCCTGGATTTGAGCCACCAGCGCGCCGGCTGGCTTCTCCAGACCGAACGACTCGGCCAGGTCCTTGTTCACTTCCTGAATCACCACACCCAACCAGCCACGACTGACTTTGCCACCGCTTTTGAGCTGATTGGAAACGTCCATGGCTACGTCGATCGGGATCGCGAACGACACGCCCATGAAGCCGCCGGAACGGGTGTAGATCTGCGAGTTGATGCCCACCACTTCACCGGCCAGGTTGAACAGCGGACCACCCGAGTTACCCGGGTTGATCGGCACGTCGGTCTGGATGAACGGCACATAGTTTTCGTTCGGCAGGCTGCGGCCAATGGCGCTGACGATACCTTGGGTCACGGTATGGTCGAAACCGAATGGCGAGCCAATAGCCACGACCCACTGGCCGGCTTTCAGATCCTGGGATTTGCCCAGTTTCAGGACCGGCAGATCCTTGCCTTCGATTTTCAACAGAGCCACGTCGGAACGTGGATCGGTGCCGATCAGCTTGGCCTTCAATTCGCTGCGGTCGGCGAGACGAACGAGAATTTCGTCGGCATCGGCGATTACATGGTTGTTGGTCAGGATGTAGCCATCAGGCGAGATGATGAAACCCGAACCCAGGGACTGGGCTTCGCGTTGACGATCACCGCGCGGTGTACGCGGTTGTGGCGGCATGCCGCGCTCGAAGAACTCGCGCAACATGGGCGGCAAGCCTTCAAGGTCGGGCATCTGCTCGTTCACTTTGCGATCCGGCAGTTTCTGCGTGGTACTGATGTTTACCACCGCGGGCGAGGCCTGCTCGACCAACTGAGTGAAGTCAGGCAACTCGGCCGCCTGAACAGCGACCGCCTGACCAAGCACCAGCACGGTGGCAAAAATAGAGAGATAAGACTTCAAGCGTGGTATCGACATACGGCTCCCGTTACGACGAGCATGGTTAAGCGATATGGAGCAAGGAACACCGGGAACGATACGCCGGTATTTTTGTTCCGGGAACAACAAACAAGGCCAGAGCCGAGGGGCTCTGACCTATAGAAAAATTCGGGAATATTTGCAAGTTGAAATGCTCACCAAACATTTCGATTTCAGCTCACTACTTGGTTGCAGTGGCGTCGCTGCGCATGGATAGCGCAATCCGTTCAGCGGTGCCAATCGGAATCTCACCGACCACGGTCACCATCATCTCGCCTTGCGGGGTAGTCAAGCGTCGGGAAACTGCAACGGTCGGCCCCAACTGGGTGCGAGTGTCAGTAATTGTTGCGCCATTCAACGGCTCAAGGAAAACCGAGAAACGGGCCAGACCATCGTCATACATCAGACTGTTGACTTGGGTTTTGGTCTCTGGATCCTTGCGGGAGGTACTGCTAGTCAGCTCGAAACCAGGTGGTAACCAGTCCGAACGCCATACTTGCGCTGCCTTGATTGCAGAAGCCTTGTCACTGTCCAGGGCAACAGTTTTGCAATCGGCGCCAGGCTGCAAGTCGCTGTCGGACGGAACATCGGCGGTATCCAGTTGCGTGAACTGGAATCGCTCCAGCAACTGCCCTCGTTCATTCAGAAGCAATGATTTGAGAGGCAGGCCAGTTTCTTTATCCAGATGCAATTCAAAACCGTAGCGGTGTTGATCGCGAGGTGTCAGTGAAACGATTACTGCCGCACGCCCGGCCACACGCGACTTGCCAATGACGGCAAGGTCGTACCAATTCTTTAGCTTTTGTGGATCGAGTGCACGAGCAGCGGAGCTGGGGGAATCTCCAAGCCCTGCGATCAGGATGCCGCTGACGCATTGAGTACGCCCATCAATGCGCACGACTTCCTGTGCCGAGCCGTCGAGCTGGAGTAAACGCTCGCGGACCTTGCCATCCTGGACGCGGTGCCAGATGTTGTGGGTAGAAAAACTACCGTTACGCTCGTAGACGAATGTACCGTGAAAGCTTTGCTGTTGCTCGGCTTGGCCCAGACGGGTCAACCAGTCCTGGGCTTCATCAGCATGGGCTGGAACAACAAACCAGCCACCGAGCAGAAGCGTAAGTAGAGGGATGGCGCGCATGATCCTCCTTAACGGTTTTCCAGACTTGCTGCACGAGCGTAAGGCAGAGCGCTCTCAGTACCTTTCAGTGCAGCCTGTTGAGCATGTTGGCGCAAGTAGCCTGGCAGACGCTGATCATGCCAGCCTGGCTGACCTTGCAATACGCCGTTGGCCATAGGGCCAGTGGCGTCCGAACTCTCATTGTAGCCTGCTAATACAGCTGGACCCTTGACCTGAGGAACGGCCAAACCTGGTTGACTGGATTGTTGAGCCAGTTCGACCCCAGCGATCTCGTCCTGGTTATACAGACGAACACCTGCCAGTACGGCGAGGGTTACCGAAGCAGCGACCGCCAGACGACCCAGGCTGCGCCATGGACCACGGGAGGCTTTTGCAGGTACAGCTTCGTCAGCCAGCGCAGCAGAGACTGCCGCAGCGATATCCAGACGTGGAAGCAGCAAATCCTTGTGCATAACTGCCCGAGCGATCTGATAACGAGCCCAGGTATCACGGGTTTCAACATCGTCAAAGGCATTCAATACCCGACGCAATTCCAATTCGTCCGCTTCGTTATCCATCACTGCGGACAGCGATTCCTGCAGGGCTTCACGACTCATGGCGTTCCTCTCTTGGCTGTCGCCGCTGTCTCAGTTTTCCTGCAACAACGGCTGCAGGGCTTTATCGATGGCTTCCCGAGCGCGGAAAATCCGGGAGCGCACGGTACCCACCGGACATTGCATGACGGCCGCAATGTCCTCGTAACTCAGACCATCGAATTCACGTAAAGTTAAAGCCGTACGCAAATCTTCTGGCAGTTGCTGAATGGTTCGATGGACGGTGCCTTCGATCTCATCCCGCAGCAATGCACGCTCTGGCGACTCGAGATCCTTGAGGCCATGATCGCCATCGTAGAACTCTGCATCTTCGGAACTGACATCGCTATCCGGCGGCCGACGGCCGCGTGAAACCAGATAGTTTTTCGCCGTGTTGATGGCGATGCGGTAAAGCCACGTATAAAACGCGCTGTCCCCGCGAAAATTTCCAAGTGCACGGTACGCCTTGATAAAGGCTTCCTGCGCCACATCCTGGGCTTCATGGGTGTCGTGCACGAAACGCACGATCAACCCGAGAATTTTGTGCTGGTATTTCAGCACTAGCAGATCGAAAGCTCGCTTGTCGCCGCGTTGAACGCGCTCGACCAGCTGCTGATCCTCTTCCTGGGTTAGCATGAACACTCCTCGATAAGCTCGGAGGAGGCTTGCATAACTAAACAACCAGACTTGCAAACATAGACTCGGGCTTTTCGCAAAAGTTCTCCCCCTCCAAGCAAGTTTCCTGCGGGCTCTGATTTGGCACGCACGAAAAGCGCAGCGCGGGTCAACCCGGCTGCGCGAATAATCTTGTCATCGGATTCGCCGGCAAGGATCAAATCACAGATCCCGCGTTGAAGCCGACACTGTCCCTTGAATCAGGCAACGGTCTATTGATCTTGGGCCTTTGGCAAAAGTTCCAAATATTTATAGCTGCGCAAGACCGACATTGTGCAACCGTGAATAGAAAAAGACTGTTAAATCGTTGATACAGTCGTCTTGTCGCCGAACCGGCCGAAAAACCATCCGACGAAGCGTCAGGTATTTTCCGTCACAGTAGTTTCACAATGCCATGTGTGCTCGCTATTGTGCCGCTCCCCCCCTCTATATACTAGTGGGCTGTGTGGCTGTCTTGACTCGCCGATCCAGGTGTCTTGCGCCAACCCCGACCCGGGTCGCTTTGAGCGGAATCCTGAAATGAGCCAACAGTTTCAACACGATGTTCTGGTAATTGGCAGCGGTGCTGCCGGCTTGAGCCTTGCGCTGACCTTGCCCGGTCATTTGCGCATCGCCGTACTGAGCAAAGGTGACCTCGCCAATGGCTCGACTTTCTGGGCCCAGGGTGGCGTCGCTGCCGTCCTGGATGACACCGACACCGTTGAATCACATGTCGATGACACCCTCAATGCTGGCGGCGGCCTGTGCCACGAAGACGCCGTGCGCTTTACCGTCGAGCACAGTAAAGAGGCGATTCAATGGCTGATCGATCAAGGCGTGCCCTTCACCCGCGATGAACAGTCCGGCACCGAAGATGGCGGATTCGAGTTCCACCTGACCCGCGAAGGCGGTCACAGCCATCGGCGCATCATCCATGCCGCCGATGCCACGGGCGCAGCGATTTTCAGAACCTTGCTCGACAAGGCCAGGCAACGACCGAACATCGAACTGCTGGAGCAGCGGGTCGCGGTCGACCTGATCACCGAAAAGCGCCTGGGCCTTGAAGGTGATCGCTGCCTCGGCGCCTACGTCCTCAATCGCGGGACCGGTGAAGTCGACACCTACGGCGCTCGCTTTGTGATCCTCGCATCGGGCGGCGCAGCAAAGGTCTATCTCTATACCAGCAACCCCGACGGCGCCTGCGGTGATGGCATCGCCATGGCCTGGCGTTCGGGCTGCCGGGTGGCGAATCTGGAGTTCAACCAGTTCCACCCCACTTGCCTGTATCACCCGCAAGCCAAGAGTTTCCTGATCACCGAAGCCCTGCGCGGCGAAGGCGCACATCTGAAACTGCCCAACGGCGAACGCTTCATGCAACGCTTCGACCCTCGCGCCGAGCTAGCCCCGCGCGACATCGTCGCCCGGGCCATCGACCATGAAATGAAGCGCCTGGGCGTCGATTGTGTCTATCTGGACATCAGCCACAAGCCGGAAGCGTTCATCAAGACTCACTTCCCGACGGTGTACGAACGCTGCCTCGAATTCTCCATCGACATCACCAAGCAACCGATTCCGGTAGTTCCGGCGGCGCACTACACGTGCGGCGGCGTGATGGTCGATCAGCAGGGTCGCACCGACGTGCCGGGGCTATATGCCATTGGCGAAACCAGCTTCACCGGCCTGCACGGCGCCAACCGCATGGCCAGCAACTCGTTACTCGAGTGTTTCGTTTACGCGCGTTCCGCGGCGGCGGACATTCTTGAACAGTTGCCGCAGATTTCGGTTCCGATCGCCCTGCCCGTCTGGGATGCGAGCCAGGTCACCGACTCCGATGAGGACGTGATCATTGCGCACAACTGGGACGAACTGCGGCGATTCATGTGGGACTACGTCGGTATCGTGCGCACCAACAAGCGCTTGCAACGGGCACAGCACCGCGTGCGTCTGTTGCTGGATGAAATCGACGAGTTCTACAGCAACTACAAGGTCAGTCGGGATTTGATCGAATTGCGTAACCTGGCTCAAGTGGCCGAGCTGATGATCCAGTCAGCCATGGAACGCAAGGAGAGTCGCGGCCTGCATTACACCCTCGACTATCCGAACATGCTGCCGGTTGCCCTGGACACTATTCTGGTGCCGCCCACCTACGTCGACTGAACGTGAGCCGAACCCGCAGGCGTCGGTGCAGATCCGACGCCTGCGAGTCACGGGGCACACAAATCGCCCTGACCCGTCGTTCGCTCCGCAGTCGAAAACGCAGCACAACGAGCAAAGGTAGCGCCAGGCTGTCCGGTCGTAGCTGCACCGATTGCCAACCCTCCTCCTGATTCCACAATTGCCAGCCATCGGCATTGCGACGCAACCCGCGAAATGCCTGAGGGTGTGTCAGCAGAATCCTACGCGGCAACGCCCAAGCGCCATGAGCCAGACAGCAAAAAGCGCCGAGCAGACTGACCCAGACCGGTATAGAGAGAAGACACAGCGAACCCAGCGCGAACAGCTGGGCCAGAAGATACACCGCCAGCAATTGCCGTGAGGCATGCCAGCGGCATTCGAACACATTACTTGGGCTGGACACGATCCAGAATCATGCGAACCATGCGCTGAAGCTCCGGATCTTCCGATTCGGCGCGTTCCATGAACCAGCCGAACATGTCCTGATCTTCGCATTCGAGCAGCTTGCGGTAGCAATCGCGGTCGACATCATTGAGGTGCGGATAGACCTCTTTGACGAACGGTACCAGCAACACGTCAAGCTCAAGCATGCCGCGGCGGCTGTGCCAATAGAGGCGGTTCAGTTCAACATCTTCGACCATGGAGCGCTCCTCAAATAGGCGGCAAGTATACAGCCCCAGGCGGAGTCGAACACTCGGCTTTGGTCGGCCACCACGATCCTTTGTGAACTACCCATTTCAAGAGCGCCCCCTTATGATGTCCCCCAGACTCTTTACCCTGCGATGACCCATGGCCGACTCTGCTTTTTTCTGCACCCTGTCTCACGAAGGCGTTCTCGCAGTACGCGGCGCGGATGCCGGCAAATTCCTGCAAGGCCAATTGACCTGCAACCTCAATTACCTGAGTGACACCCAGGCCAGCCTCGGCGCCCGCTGCACGCAGAAGGGCCGGATGCAGTCGAGTTTCCGCATCCTGCTGGAAGGCGACGGCGTTCTGATGGCCATGGCCACCGAACTGCTGGAACCGCAACTGGCGGACCTGAAAAAGTACGCGGTGTTTTCCAAATCCAAACTGACCGACGAAAGTGCCGCCTGGGTCCGCTTCGGCATCGACCATGGCGATGCGGCATTGATCAGCCTCGGTCTTGATCTTCTGGCCGACACCGACAGCATCGCGCGCAATGACGGCTTGATCGCCATTCGCGTCTCGCCGGACCGCGCCGAACTCTGGGTCGCCGCCGACCAGGCCGACCTTATCAAGGCCAAACTGTCCGCCGTATTGGCCGAAGGCGATCTGAATCAATGGCTGTTGGGCCAGATCCGCGCAGGGATCGGTCAGGTCATGCCGAGCACTCGCGAGTTGTTCATCCCGCAGATGCTCAATCTGCAAGCCGTGGGTGGCGTGAGCTTCAAGAAAGGCTGCTACACCGGCCAGGAAATCGTTGCGCGAATGCAGTACCTGGGCAAACTCAAGCGCCGCTTGTATCGCCTGAAACTGGATGCCAACGAGTTGCCTGAACCTGGCACACCACTGTTCTCCCCTACCCACGGCAGCTCTATCGGCGAAGTGGTGCTGGCCGCCAACGCCGGGCAAAACATTGAACTCCTGGCCGTGCTGCAAGCCGAAGCAGCGCAAGGGGGTGATATCCATCTGGGCGCGCTCGAAGGGCCAGCCCTGCACCTGCTCGACCTGCCTTACGAACTGGATCGCGATCGCGAAATCCAGCGTTAACAGCAGCATTTGTCGCAATACCTAGAGAAACGAAATGAGCGAGCTGGCGGAAAAGGTCCAACAGGATTTGGTTGAGGCCATCGATAACGATGACCTGGTTCTGCCAACGTTACCGGAAGTGGCCCTGCAGATTCGCAAGGCCGCTGAAGACCCGGAAATAAGTGTCAGCACCCTGAGCAAAGTGATCGGCCGCGATACCGCGCTGTCCGCGCGTCTGATCAAAGTGGTCAATAGCCCGCTGTTGCGCGCGACCCAGGAAGTCACTGACCTGCACACGGCAATCACTCGATTGGGCATCAATTACAGCAGCAACCTGGCCATCGGTCTGGTCATGGAACAGATTTTCCATGCCCGCTCCGAGGTGGTGGAACACAAAATGCGCGATGTCTGGCGCAAAAGCCTGGAAATCGCCGGGATCAGCTATGCATTGTGCCGCAGGTACACGCAACTCAAGCCCGACCAGGCAGCCCTTGGCGGACTGGTGCATCAGATCGGTGTGTTGCCGATCCTGACCTACGCCGAAGATCACTATGAACTGCTGGCTGACCCGGTCAGCCTCAACCATGTGATTGATCACATTCATCCATTGCTCGGCGACAAACTGCTCAGGGTCTGGGAGTTTCCGGAAATGCTGGTACAGGTGCCGGGACTTTATCTGGACTTCAATCGACAGTCCGAGCGGGTCGATTATGTCGATCTGGTGCAAGTGGCCAGCCTGTATTGCCACAAGGACACCGACCATCCCCTCGCGCGCATCGACGCATTCAGCGTGCCGGCGTTCAAAAAGCTGGGGATTGATCCGGAGAACGAGGCGATGTGCCGCGATCTGGAAGAGTCGCGGTCGATGTTTTATTAGTCGAGAGACCGTGTCGCACCCATCGCGAGCAAGCTCGCTCCCACATTTGATCTGTGTTCACAGGACCAATGTGGGAGCGAGCTTGCTCGCGATGGGGCCATAACAAACACCATCACTCTCCCGCAATAAAACTCACCCGCACCTTCAACCCCGCCTGCTCGCCATCGTGCAGGCTGATTTGAGCCAGGTGTGCGCGGCAGATCTCACCGACAATCGCCAGCCCCAACCCCGAACCGGCCACCTGCTGGTTGCGCCGGTAAAAGCGCTCGAACACCCGATCGCGCTCTTCAAGAGGAATGCCTGGGCCGTCGTCCTCGACCTCCAACACGGCCGGTGCCGTGACCCGAAGAATGACGTTGCCACCCGACGGTGTATGGGCCAACGCGTTATCCACCAGATTGCTCAACAGTTCGTTCAACAGCGTTGGCTCGCCGCGCAACCACACCGGTTCGTCCGCTTCCAGCGCCAGCGCCACCCCGCGTGCGTGGGCCAGCGGTGCCATGGCCATGCCGAGTTCGCGAGCCAGCTGACTGAGATCAAGCAACTGCGCGCCGCCCTCGGCGATAGCCCGGGCACCATTTTCGACCCGTGCCAGCGAGAGCAATTGATTGGCAAGGTGGGTCAAACGGTCCGTGCCTTGGGCGGCGGATTCCAATGTACTGCGCCAGGATTCAGGTTCAGTCGAGCGCAAACCCAGTTCCAGTCGTGCCTTGAGCGCCGCCAAGGGCGTACGCAGCTCATGGGCTGCATCGGCGATGAACTGCGCCTGACGCTCGAACTGCCCGCGCAATCGCTCGGTAAAGTGATTGAGCGCGCGCACCAGCGGCCACAATTCGTGCTGCACTTCCACCAACGGCAATGGCCGTAGATCGTCCGATTGACGCTCTTCCACCGCAGTGCGCAAGCGTTCCAGCGGACGCAACGCGGCGCTGACCGCAAACCACACCAATAACAACGCACCAATCGCCAGCATGCCCAGACGCAGCAACGTGTCCGCTGCCAGGCTACGGGCCATGCTGACCCGCGCTTCATCGGTTTCCGCCACGCGGATTTCCGCCATGCCGTTCATGTTCGGCTCGCTCACGGGTTTAAGCAGGCTCACCACACGTACGTTCTGCCCCTGGTACTTGGCGTTATAGAAACGCGCCAGTGCCGGATAGTCATCGGTGCGCGGCGTTCCCGGCGGCGGTGGCGGAAGGTTTTCGTAACCGGAGATCAGCTTCTGATTGATGTCGTTGACCAGGTAAAAAATCCGTCCTGCGCTGTCGTAGGCGAAGGTGTCGAGGGCAACGTACGGTACGTCGGCGCTCAGCGTGCCATCACGCTGGGAGACGCCCGCAGCGATGGTCCGCGCCGAGGCCAGCAAGGTCCGGTCATAGGCGGTGTCGGCCGCTTCGCGACCGTTCCAGTAAGCGCTCAAACCACTGGCCAACATCAACACCACCAGCAACAGCGCCAGATTCCACAGCAACCGCCAGCGCAGGCTGCTGGGCTTATGCATCGCGGCTTTCCAGCAAGTAGCCGAGACCGCGGAAGGTCACGATGACCACCGGTTGGCCGTCTAGCTTTTTGCGCAGGCGATGGACATAGATCTCGATGGCGTCGGGGCTGGCCTCCTCGTCCAGACCGAAGACTTGCGAGGCCAGTTGTTCCTTGCTCATCACCCGGCCAGGACGGGCGATCAGCGCTTCAAGAACAGCCTGTTCGCGGGAGGTCAGGGTCAACAACTCTTCGCCGAGGGTGAAGCGCCGAGTGTCCAGGTCATAGGCCAGCACACCGCAGCGTTGCTGGCGTTCACCGCCGAGCACACTGCGGCGCAGCAAGGCTTTGACCCGGGCCTCGAGCTCGGTCAGTTCGAAAGGTTTGGCCAGGTAATCGTCAGCGCCAAGGTTCAGGCCGTGGACCCGATCCTTGACGTCGCTGCGGGCGGTCAACATCAACACCGGCAGGTTCTTGCCCCGCGCCCGCAGGCGCGCCAGTACTTCGAATCCATCCATGCGTGGCAGCCCGACGTCAAGGATCGCCATGGCGTATTCCTCGCTGCTCAACGCCAGGTCGGCCGCCACACCGTCGTGCAGCACATCCACGGTCAGCCCGGTGCTCTTGAGCGCCTGGGCGACACTTTCGGCGAGCTGCAGGTGGTCTTCGACGAGCAGAACACGCATGGATCTTTACCTCATTCAGGGATGGTCGATGCCATTCTTTGGCGCGGAGTTTACAGCCGCAACCGCCGCTGTGAAGCCCGAAAACCGTGAAAGTCTTCTGAAAGGTTAGCGAAAGGTTGGCCCGTTAGAGTCCAGCCACGGACAGTTTCGACTGCCGTGCGCTAGCGCACATAGCAATACGAAAAACGCCTCGAAGCGTTTTCGCCAATAAGAACAATAAACGGAGTACTTCAAGATGCTGTCCATGCAGCTTCAGGCTTGCCCGCCTGCTCGCTTTTCCCGCCTCAGCCACACCGCCCTTGCCAGTGCCGCCCTCGCCGGCTTTTCGCCGTTGAGCCAGGCTGCCTTCTTCGAAGACAGTACGGCAACCCTCGAAACCCGCAACATGTATTTCAATCGCGACTTTCGCGACGGTACCAGCGCCCAGCAATCCAAGCGGGACGAATGGGCTCAGGGGTTCATGCTCAATCTGCAATCGGGTTACACCGACGGCACCGTGGGGTTCGGTGTCGATGCGCTGGGCATGCTGGGGGTCAAACTCGATTCGAGTCCCGACCGCACCGGCACCGGCCTGCTGCCAACCCATGACGACGGCCGCGCGGCCGACGAGTACTCCAAACTTGGCCTGACCGGCAAAGTGAAAATCTCCGCCACGGAACTTAAAATCGGCAGCCTGATTCCGGAACTGCCGATCCTCAAGCCCAACGACGGGCGCATCCTGCCACAGACTTTTGAAGGTGGAATGCTGACCTCCAAAGAGATCAAGAACCTGACCTTCACCGGCGGGCGTCTGGAGAAAGCCAAGGACCGCGACAGCACCGACTTCGAGGACATCGCCCTCAACAACAAGAACAGCCGCTTCGCTGGGACCGCAGCCGGCAAGCATTTCGACTTTGGCGGCCTGGACTACAAGTTCACCGACAAAATCACCGGTAGCTACCACTTCGCGCAACTTGATGAAGTCTACAACCAGCATTTCCTCGGTGTTATCGCTTCGCAACCGTTCGGCCCCGGCACTTTCGGCACCGATCTGCGCCTGGCCATCAGTGATGACCAGGGTGCGGCCCGTGGCGGCAAGATCGACAACAAATCCCTCAACGGCCTTGTGAGCTACGCCTTCAGCGGGCATAAATTCAGCGCCGGCTATCAGCACATGTCCGGCGACAGCGCCTTCCCTTATGTCGATGGCAGTGACCCGTACCTGGTCAACTTCGTTCAGATCAACGACTTTGCCGGAGCCGAAGAACACTCCTGGCAGGCACGTTACGACTTTGACTTCGCCAGGCTTGGGGTTCCCGGCCTGAGTTTCATGAGCCGTTACCTGAGCGGTGACAACATCAAGCTCAAGAACGGTGACGAAGGCAAAGAGTGGGAACGCAATACCGAAATCAAATACGTCGTACAAAGCGGCGCGCTCAAGGATGTTGCCGTGCGCCTGCGTAATGCCACTTACCGTTCCAACTACTCCGCTCGCGATGCCGATGAAGTGCGTCTGCTGGTGAGCTATAGCGTTGCCCTTTGGTAATTGATTGAACCGCCGAAGGCAAAAAGATCGTCCGAACGCGGCCCGAGCCTTCGGCAGCTCCTACACATATCCATACAATAAGAATCCGTGGAGAACCCAATGAATTTGTCACTGCGTAAAGTTGCTCTCACCGCCAGCGCCCTGCTGTTCGCCGGCCAATTGCTCGCCGAACCCAAACGCCCGGAATGCATCGCCCCGGCCTCGCCAGGCGGCGGTTTCGACCTGACCTGCAAACTGGCGCAAAGCGCGCTGCTGAATGAAAAACTGCTGACCAAACCAATGCGCGTGACCTACATGCCTGGCGGCGTCGGCGCGGTGGCGTACAACGCGGTGGTCGCCCAGCGCCCGGCCGATGCTGGCACGCTGGTGGCGTGGTCCAGCGGTTCGCTGCTGAACCTGGCCCAAGGCAAGTTTGGTCGTTTCGATGAAAACGCCGTCCGCTGGCTGGCCGCCGTTGGAACAAGCTACGGCGCCATCGCGGTGAAAAGCGATTCGCCTTACAAGAACCTGGACGATCTGGTTCAGGCGTTGAAGAAAGATCCGAGCAAAGTGGTGATCGGCTCCGGCGGCACCGTCGGCAGCCAGGACTGGATGCAAACCGCGCTGATCGCCAAGGCTGCCGGGATCAACCCGCGTGACCTGCGTTACGTCGCCCTCGAAGGCGGCGGTGAAATCGCCACCGCCCTGCTCGGCGGCCACATCCAGGTCGGCAGCACCGACATTTCCGACTCCATGCCGCACATCCAGAGCGGCGACATGCGCCTGCTGGCCGTGTTCTCCGAGAAGCGTCTGGACGAGCCTGAAATGAAAGACATTCCGACCGCCAAAGAACAAGGCTACGACATCGTCTGGCCAGTGGTTCGCGGCTTCTACCTCGGGCCAAAGGTCAGCGACGAAGACTACGCCTGGTGGAAAGACGCTTTCGACAAGCTGCTGGCGTCCGAGGAGTTCGCCAAGCTGCGCGACCAACGTGAGCTCTTCCCGTTCGCCATGACCGGCCCAGAGCTGGACACCTACGTGAAGAAGCAGGTTGCGGACTACAAAGTGCTGGCCAAAGAGTTCGGCCTGATTCAGTGATCGCCTCTGTCTAGCGGCTGCGGCCCCCGTTCTGCGGGGTCGTGGCACAGGAGTTTCCCATGCTCTTACAACGCATATTTGCTTCGGTGCTGTTGGTGGCCTGTCTCAGCCTGGTGCTGATGGCCTGGCCCTATCAGGCGCCTTTTTCCTACGAGCCGATCGGCCCACGGGCCTTCCCCCTGTTGATGCTGGGGCTGATGGGGCTGGGGTTGGTTTATATGGTGTATCGCCCTTCGCCGATCAAACACACCGATGAAGATCCGCCAATGGATCGCGAAACCCTGAACAAGATTGGCCTTTGCGTGCTGTTGTTGCTGATCTTTGCCGGGCTGTTCGAACCACTGGGCTTCATCCTCAGCAGCATGCTGATTGGCATTCCGATGGCGCGCCTGTACGGCGGACGCTGGTTGCCAAGCGCGGTGATCATCAGCCTGATGAGTATCGGTCTGTACCTGCTGTTCGACAAAGTCATGGACGTGCCACTGCCTCTGGGCCTGCTCGACGTTCTGGAGAACTGATATGGATACGCTTGGTTATTTGAGTCACGGCTTCGGCGTCGCATTGACCCCTTACAACCTGGTGACCGCACTCAGCGGCACGCTGATCGGCACCGTCGTCGGCCTGCTCCCCGGCCTGGGTCCGATCAACGGCGTAGCGTTGCTGATCCCGATCGCCTTCGCCCTCGGCCTGCCACCGGAGTCGGCGTTGATCCTGCTGGCCGCGGTTTATCTGGGTTGCGAGTACGGCGGCCGGATCAGTTCGATTCTGCTGAACATTCCGGGCGAAGCCTCCACGGTGATGACCACCCTCGACGGCTACCCGATGGCCCGTCAAGGGATGGCCGGGGTTGCGTTATCGCTTTCGGCGTGGAGTTCATTCATCGGCGCCTTCATTGCGACCTGCGGGATGGTGGTGTTCGCACCGATTCTAGCGAAGTGGGCGATTGCCTTCGGTCCGGCGGAATATTTCGTACTGATGGTGTTCGCGATTGTCTGCCTCGGCGGCATGGCGGGTGATCGACCGCTCAAGACGTTTATTGCGGCGCTGATCGGTCTGTTCCTGTCGACGGTCGGCATTGATGCCAACAGTGGGGTCTACCGCTTCACCGGTGACAACATCCACCTCACCGATGGCATTCAGTTCGTGGTGCTGGTGCTGGGTCTGTTCTCGATCAGTGAAATCCTCTTGCTGCTGGAAAAAACCCACCGTGGTCAGGAAGCGTTCCAGGCCACCGGTCGCATGATGTTCAACTTCAAGGAGGCCGCGTCGGTGTTCTGGGTGAACATGCGTTGCGGTGTGCTCGGCTTCATCATGGGCGTGTTGCCCGGTGCTGGCGCGACACTGGCCAGCGCAGTGGCTTACATGACCGAGAAACGTATCGCGGGTCCAAGCGGAAAATTCGGACAAGGCGACAAGCGTGGTCTCGCCGCTCCGGAAACCGCCATCGGCGCTGAAGCCTGCGGCGCTCTGGTGCCGATGCTGACGCTGGGTGTTCCGGGTTCAGGCACAACGGCGGTGATGATCGGCGCACTGTCGCTGTACAACATCACCCCTGGCCCACTGCTGTTTCAACAGCAACCGGACATCGTCTGGGGCCTGATCGCTTCGTTGTTTGTCGCCAACATCATGTTGGTGATCCTCAACATTCCAATGATCCGCATCTTCACCCGCATCCTCGCCGTGCCGAACTGGGCGCTGGTGCCGATGATCGCGATCATTACCGCCATCGGCGTCTACGCGGTGCATGCCACCACCTTCGACCTGTTCCTGATGATCGGCATCGGCATCTTCGGCTACATTCTGCGTAAGCTGGATTTTCCGCTGTCACCCGTGTTGCTGGGCTTCATCCTCGGAGGCTTGATGGAACAGAACCTGCGCCGAGCCTTGTCAATCTCCAACGGTTCACTGGAGATTCTCTGGTCGAGCGGGATCACCATGGGTGTCTGGGCGTTGATCGCAGTGATGCTGCTGGTGCCGATCCTGCGGGTCTGGCGCAAACGTTCGGTCGCCCGGCGCGTTATCGCCGATGTCTGATCGAACACCCTTCAAAGCCTGGTGGGGAACTCCGCTGGTCGGTCTGCTGGGCGGTTACCTGGCCAGCCAGATCGGCTGGCCGCTGCCGTGGATGGTCGGCTCGTTGCTGGCGATCATCCTGGTGCGCTGCCTGACACCCTGGCAATTGGCGGAAATCCCTGGCGGCCGCAAGTGCGGCCAGTGGATTGTCGGTATCGGCATCGGCCTGCACTTCACCCCGGTGGTGATGGAGCAGGTCCTGAGCCACTTCGGTCTGATCTTCTTCGGTGCGTTGGTCACCAGCCTGTCGGCCGTGGTCGGGGTCTGGTTGATGCGGCGTACCGGTGAAGATCGCGCGACCGCGTTCTTTTCCAGCATGCCCGGCGGCTCCGGGGAGATGGTCAACCTCGGCGCGCGTAACGGCGCGGTGCTCAGCCGTGTTGCGGCGGGGCAAAGTCTGCGGGTGTTGGTGGTGGTGCTGTGTGTGCCGGCGGCGTTCAAGTATTTACTGGGTGACGGTGCACCGCTGGCCCATGCCACGTCCGTTGACTGGCGCTGGCTGGCGCTTCTGTTTCCGGCGGGTGCCCTCGCCGCCTGGCTCTGGGAACGTCTGCGTCAACCCAATCCGTGGCTGTTCGGGCCGTTGCTGGTGAGTGCGGCGGTGAGCATTGGCTGGGATCTGCACATCAGTTTGCCCAACGGCGGCAGCCAGATCGGCCAATGGCTGATTGGCAGCGGGTTGGGGTGTCACTTCAATCGGCAGTTTTTCCGGCGTGCGCCTTCTTTTATGGGGCGGACCTTGATCGGCACGGTGCTGACCATGTTGATCGCCACGCTGGCAGCATTGGGGTTGAGTGCGCTGACGCATTTGGATTTGCGTTCGCTGACGTTAGGCATGATGCCCGGCGGGATTGCGGAGATGAGCCTGACGGCAGAGACATTGCAGTTGTCGGTGCCGCTGGTGACGGCGATGCAGGTGATGCGGCTGTTGTTTGTATTGTTTCTGGCGGAGCCGTTGTTCAAGTATTGGAATCGGAATCCGGAGCAGCCCTGACTCGATCCCTGTGGCGAGGGGGCTTGTCGGAACGCCGCACCGCCCCGCTCGGCTGCGAAGCAGTCGTAAATCCTGCAGATTCGGTGTTACTGGAAGAGTGCAGAGGGCCGCTTCGCGACCCAACGGGGGCAAGCCCCCTCGCCACAAAAGCTCGCGATGCTTTTTAGACTGGCGGCAACCGCCACTCGATCGGCATTTCGCCATTCTGTTCCAGAAACTTATTGGTTCGACTGAAATGCCCGCACCCAAGGAAGCCGCGATAGGCGGACAGCGGTGACGGATGCACCGACGTCAGCACCAGATGCTTGGTGGCATCGATCAGTTTCTGCTTGCTCTGGGCATGCGCGCCCCACAGCAGGAACACCAGATGTGGCTGGTGTTCACTGACCACTTCGATAATCCGATCGGTAAAGTGTTGCCAGCCTTTGCCCGCATGGGCGTTGGCGTTGGCGCGTTCCACGGTCATGGTGGTGTTGATCATCAGCACGCCCTGGTCAGCCCAGCTTTGCAGGCAACCGTGGGTCGGGATGTCGATGTTCAGGTCGCGTTTCAACTCTTTATAGATGTTCACCAGCGACGGCGGCGCCGGTACGCCCGGCTGCACCGAGAAGCACAAGCCATGGGCCTGTCCCGGACCGTGGTACGGGTCCTGGCCGAGGATGACGACTTTGACTTTATCCAACGGCGTCGAATTGAGCGCGTTGAAAATCATCGGTCCTGGAGGGTAGATTTCCTTGCCGGCCGCGCGCTCTTCTTGCAGGAAGTTGCGCAACTCTGCCATGTAGGGCTGGTCGAATTCGGCACGCAGCGCCTCCTTCCAGCTCGGTTCGAGTTTGATACGGTCGTCAGCAGTCATGGTTACATCCGGCAAAAACAATGGGGCGAACCCTAGGAAAGCCCATCACGCTTGTCAATTGATCTGACGCAGATCCGGCACTTTCCTGTACAGCGATCATACTGAACGCTCAAATTCCCGATCGAGGTCACGATGAATCTGCACTTCGAAGAACTCACTGGCACCGACGGCGCACGCATCGGAGTCGCCAGCCTGGATGCCGAAAAGTCCCTCAATGCCCTGTCCTTGCCGATGATCAACGCCTTGCGCGATCAATTGGACGTCTGGGCCAAAGAACCGCAAATCGTCTGCGTCGTGCTGCGCGGCAACGGCACCAAAGCCTTTTGCGCCGGTGGCGAAGTACGCAGCCTGGTGGAAGCCTGTCGCGCCCATCCCGGCGAAGTGCCGCCGCTGGCCGCACATTTCTTTGCGGCGGAATATCGCCTGGACTTCAATCTGCACACTTACCCGAAACCGCTGATCTGCTGGGGGCATGGCTATGTGCTCGGCGGCGGCATGGGGCTGCTGCAAGGGTCGGGCATCCGGATTGTTACGCCGAGCAGCCGGTTGGCGATGCCGGAGATCAGTATCGGTTTGTACCCGGATGTCGGGGCCAGTTGGTTTCTGTCGCGCCTGCCCGGCAAGCTCGGATTGTTTCTCGGCCTGACCGGCGCCCATATGAACGGTCGCGATGCGATCGATCTGGACCTGGCCGACCGTTTCCTGCTCGATGAACAGCAAGAAGAGCTGATGGAAGGCCTGCTGCAGTTGAACTGGCAGGAACAGACGCCGATGCAGCTGAACAGCCTGCTCAAGGCCTTGCAGCAGGAAGCGATCGCGCAAATGCCTGAAGCCCAGTGGCTACCGCGACGCCAGCAGATCGATGAGCTGCTGGATGTCAGTGACGTGCGCTGCGCCTGGAAGGCCATCAGCCAGCTGCGCGACAACACGGACCTGCTGCTCAGCCGTGCCGCGAAAACCATGAGCGATGGGTCGCCCCTGACCGCTCATCTGGTGTGGGAACAGATCGCCCGCGCCCGGCACATGTCGCTGGCGCAAGTCTTTCAGATGGAATACACCATGAGCCTCAACTGCTGCCGTCATCCTGAGTTCAGCGAAGGTGTGCGCGCACGGTTGATCGACAAGGATCAAAAACCCCATTGGCACTGGCCAGACATCAATAATCTGCCGGATGCAGTGGTAGAAGCGCATTTCCACAAGGCCTGGGAAGGCCGGCATCCTCTGGCCGATCTGTAGGAATACTGAAATCCGGGCATAAAAAAAGCGGCGCTTCATGCGCCGCTTTTTTATGAGTATTTAACGGTGGCCACCACGGCCATCGTGATCGCCTCGTCCATCATGATCACCGCGACCGTTGTGGTCGCCTCGTCCGCCGTGATTATTGCGTCCACCATTGCCACGGTAGTCGTTGTTCCGGCCATCGCGGTTACGACCGTCCCAACCGTGATTCTGATGGGCCCGATAGTCGCCTCGTTGCGGCTGGTAATAGCGTGGTGCCGGTTGATAAACCCGCGGCTGATGGTAATACCGCGGTGTTGGCTGGTAATACCGCGCTGGCGGGGTGTAGTACCGGCGTGGTTGCGTGTAATAACCGCCGCCACCTGAGTAGTAAGGCCCGCCACCGGAATAATAGGCTGGCGAGGTATAGACCTCGGAACTGTAGTAGCTGGCTCCTCCATCGGAATAGGGCACGCATGCACCAAGCATCAATCCCAATGCAGCAATCAGAAGAATTCGGCGATACATAGCGGCCTCCTGGACCGCGAGTGAGCCACACCAGCGACGCTGGCAGGCGACAGTCAATTATTCGGTGACTGTCGAAAGATCAGACATCGTTTTCCAAATCTGGTGCGTTCGTGAAACACATTGAAACAAGTCGCCGATGAAAGGTTTTTCATCCATTCACCCGCTGATTAGTGGTGACCACCACGATATCCGCCTCCGTAATAACGTGGCGAATGCCCGCCCCAATAGTAGTAGCGATAGCCGCCATAAAAGCGCGGACCATAGTAATAACGCGGTCCGTAATAGTAGGAATAGGGCGAATAGCCGGGGTAGTAATAAGGCGCGGAATACACATCGTAGCCACCGGCGTAGTAGTAGCAGCCGGACAACCCCAGGCCGAGAACAACACCGAACAACAGTCGACGAAACATGGCGGCCTCCTGAAAGACCCACAGCCGGACCAGGCCGGCTGACACCTGTTTTGACTGGCAATGCTGCGCCGAGTGCCGAGCCGCCTGTACCTTCAGATCAGCGGCCGGCCCGATCCATTGCGGTGCACCCACGCACCATCACAAGGCAACGCCGCCACCTCTCCCCAACGCGCCAATTGCGTAATCGCCCACGCTAGAGCGTTCAAGCCGACTTGGCACGGCTCTCGCTTTAGCAAAGATGTGCAGGAGTCATCACAGGTTCGCGGCACCACAATTTGCAATGGCTGACTAGGGTTCCGGCTCGCTAAGGCGAGTGGCTGGTCCGAGAGTTGGCGACCTCCAGTTGAGGTTACACGGCGGGACAAAAGCCCGGGAGACAAGCCACCGTTCGCGGTGCCGCGTTGACTCCTGCCCGCCCTTGATCAACTGGAGAATTACCCATGCTCAAGCATCGTTTACCCGCCCTGCTCGCCGCTGCATTCGCAGCCTTCGTGAGCTTCTCGTCCCAGGCCGCGCAGAAAGACCACTTCAGCGTCTGCTGGACCATCTACGCCGGCTGGATGCCCTGGGAATATGCGGGCAGCCAAGGCATCGTCGATAAATGGGCGAAGAAGTACGGCATCAAGATCGATGTGGTGCAGCTCAATGACTATGTCGAATCCATCAACCAATACACCGCCGGCCAGTTCGACGGTTGCACCATGACCAACATGGATGCGCTGACCATTCCGGCGGCCGGTGGCGTCGACAGCACCGCGCTGATCGTCAGCGACTTCTCCAACGGCAACGACGGCATTGTGCTGAAGGGGGACGGCAAGAAAGTCACCGACCTCAAAGGCATGGACATCAATCTGGTGGAGCTGTCTGTTTCCCACTACTTGCTGGCCCGAGCGCTGGATTCGGTGGACCTCACCGAAAAAGACCTGAAAGTGGTCAACACCTCCGACGCCGACATCTCGGCCGCCTTCAACACCGATCAGGTCAACGCCGTCACCACCTGGAACCCGATGCTTTCGGACATCAAGGCCAAGCCTGCGGTGACCGAAGTGTTCAACTCCAGCCAGATCCCCGGCGAAATCATGGACATGATGGTGGTCAACAGCGCCACCCTCAAAGACAACCCGGCACTGGGCAAAGCGCTGACCGGCGCCTGGTTCGAAGTGGTCGAGTTGATGAACGCGAAAAACGCCGCCAGCAAAGTCGCGCTCGAACACATGGCCAAGGCTTCCGGCACCGATCTGGCCGGTTTCCAGTCGCAACTCGACACCACCAAATTGTTCGCCACACCCAAAGAAGCCCTCGCGTTCTCTACCAGTAAGCAACTGCCGGAAACCATGCGCAAGGTCGCCGAGTTCTCGTTCCAGCACGGCTTGCTGGGTGAAGGCGCCAAGGACACCAGCGCTGTCGGCATGGCGTTCGCCAACGGCGTGACCAGCGGCGACAAGACCAACCTCAAGCTGCGCTTCGACCCGACCTACGTGCAGATGGCTGCCGACGCCAAGCTGTAATCAGGAGGACCTGGCCATGCGCCTGATCAATCGCCACCCGGATCGCCCGAGTCGCCTGTTGTTGGTGATCCTGCCGTTCGCCCTGGTGCTGTTCGCCTACTTCATGGGCTCGGCCGAGCGGCTGACGGACAACCCCAATGACAAGCTGCTGCCGAGCGCCGTGCAGATGACCGACGCGGTGAAACGCCTGGCGTTTACCGCGGACACCCGCACCGGTGAATACGTGTTGTGGCAAGACACCGCGTCCAGCCTGCGACGCCTGGCCATCGGCCTCGGCATCAGCGCGCTGGCCGGGCTGTGCCTGGGCATCGCCGCCGGGACTTTGCCGCTGTTTGGCGCGCCGTTGTCGCCGTTGCTGACGGTGCTGTCGATGGTGCCGCCGCTGGCGATTCTGCCGATTCTGTTCATCGTGTTCGGGCTGGGGGAATTGTCGAAAGTGATGCTGATCGTGATCGGCATCACCCCGTGTCTGGCGCGGGATCTGGAGCAACGTGCCCGGGAAATTCCCGTCGAGTTGCTGATCAAGGCCCAGACCCTCGGCGCTTCGACCTGGACGCTGATGCTGCGGGTAGTGCTGCCGCAACTGCTGCCACGCTTGTTGATCTCACTGCGGCTGATGCTTGGCTCGGCGTGGTTGTTCCTGATCGCCGCCGAAGCCATCGCCTCCACCGACGGCCTCGGTTACCGGATTTTCCTGGTGCGCCGCTACCTGGCGATGGACGTGATTCTGCCCTATGTGATCTGGATCACCCTGCTCGCCTGGCTGATGGATTGGGGCCTGAAACGCCTGACCCAACGGGCGTTCCCTTGGTATGAGGGGGCCCGCGCATGAGCTTCATCACGGTGAAAAATGTCTGGCAGGAATACGCCGATCAGGTGGTACTCGAAGGGCTGAACCTGAACGTCAACGAGGGTGAGTTCTGCACCTTGGTCGGTGCGTCGGGTTGCGGCAAGTCGACCTTCCTGCGGCTATTGCTGGGCCAGGAACGCGCCAGTCGCGGCGAGATTCTGTTGGATGGCCAGACCTTGGCCGGCGAGCCGGATGCCAGCCGTGGTGTGGTGTTCCAGCGCTACTCGGTGTTCCCGCATTTAACGGTGCTGGACAACGTCGCCCTGGGCCTCGAACTACCGCGCTCGCCTCTGCTCGGACGCTTGTTCGGCAGCGCTAAAAAAGACGCACGCGAACAAGCCTCAGTGCTGCTGCACAAAGTCGGCCTCGGCCACTCGCTGGACAAGTACCCGGCGCAGCTCTCCGGTGGCATGCAACAACGGCTGGCCATCGCCCAGGCGCTGATCATGAAACCGCGCGTGTTGCTGCTCGACGAACCCTTCGGCGCCCTCGATCCGGGCATCCGCAAAGACATGCACGGCCTGCTGCTGGAGCTGTGGCGCGAGACGCAACTGACGGTGTTCATGGTCACCCACGACCTGTCCGAAGGCTTCAGCCTCGGCACTCGCCTGTTGGTGTTCGACAAGGTCCGCGTCGACCCGCACGCCCCCGGCGCCTACGGCGCGCGCATCACCTATGACATCCCTTTGAACAGCGACCGCCGCGCCTCCCGTGCCGCCGTCGATGCCTTGCCGGCTGAGCTGGCAGGCACGCTTCGTATCGCTTAAGAGGACTTTGCACATGACTGATTCGACCCAACTGTTCCCGTCCTTCGCCGAAGAAACGCTCCCCGGCGGCGGCCATCGTTCCTTCGTGTTGAAACGCGGCCAACTGCTGCGCCTGACCGACCTGCAAGGGGGTGCCAACGTCAGCCTGACGCTGCTCAACGCCAATGAAAAAACCGAACGCCTGAACCTGCCCGACAGCCTCAAATGCCAGCACACCTCCAAGCTCACCGCCGGCCATTGCCTGTATTCGGACATGGGCCGCGTGCTGGCCGCCATCACTGCTGACACCTGCGGCTGGAGCGACAGTCTCGGCGGTGTGCTCTGCGCTGAAGAGGTCGCGGAAAAATACGGTGCGGGGCGCTATCAGGAACTGCGCAACGGCTTCTTCCGCAACGGCACCGACAACCTGTTGGTGGAACTGGGCAAGTGGGGGCTGGGCCTGTCCGACCTGCTGATGACGCTCAACCTGTTCAGCCGCGTGAACGTCGATGAGGCCGGGCGTTTTCATTTCGTCGAAGGCAATTCCAGGGTCGGCGACTACATCGAGTTGTATGCGCCGATGGACACGCTGGTGGTGCTCACCGCGCTGCAACATCCGATGGACCCTTCGCCTGAATACGCGCCAAAACCGCTGAAGCTCAGCTGGATGAACGCCGATGCCAGCGTCGCCGAACACTGCCGCACCTCCCGCCCGGAAAACGAGCGCGGCTTCATCAACACCGACCGTCTGTTCGCCTGAGGATCGCTGCCATGTCACTCGCAATCGCTACCGCTCAACAGTTGCCCGAAACCGCGATCTACCGCGCAACCCTCCCGGCCGGCGAACCGTGGCTGATGGAGGTCAAGACCGGCCAGACCTTGCGCATCCTCGACCTGGAAGGCAATCAGGCCGTCGACACGTTGTTCTACAGCGTTGCCAATCCGAAGGAACGCTACGACGTACAACGCACATTACGCCGGCAGAACAGCGTCTACCTGAGCACCGGCAGCGTGCTCTATTCCAACCTCGGCAAGCCGATGCTGACCATCGTTGCCGACACCTGCGGCCGTCACGACACCCTCGGCGGTGCGTGCGCGCAGGAGAGCAACACCGTGCGTTACGCGCTGGAGAAACGCTACATGCACAGCTGCCGCGACAACTACCTGCGAGCCTGCGTCCACGACGGGCGACTGGGCAAGGGCGACATCGGGCCGAACATCAACTTCTTCATGAACGTACCGGTCACGACGGATGGCGGGCTGACGTTTGAAGACGGGATTTCGGCGCCGGGCAAGTACGTCGACCTGCGGGCCGAGATGGACGTGATCGTGCTGATCTCCAATTGCCCGCAACTGAACAATCCATGCAATGCCTATAACCCCACCCCTGCGGAGCTGCTGGTATGGAACTGAAATTCGTGCGGTTGCGTAGATGGTTGTTTGCCCTGTGCCAGGCCCGTTCAGGCCAGTGCGTTAAGTGACCACCCCGTGTAGGAGCTGCCGAAGGCTGCGATCTTTTGATTTTGCTTGTGATCTCCCTTGATCCCTAAAAGATCAAGATCAAAAGATCGCAGCCTTCGGCAGCTCCTACAGGGATCGAGTGAACTTCAGCCACCCGGGACGGCCCGGGTGCATCTCAAAAAACTGCGGGACGGCCCGCATCCCAGGTCGAGGCTGATGCGTTTCGCCTCCAGGGGTTATGCCATGTTCGAAAAAGTCCTGATTGCCAACCGTGGCGCCATTGCCTGTCGCATCCTGCGCACCCTGCGTGAATTGCAGGTCCAGGGCGTTGCCGTTTACTCCGAAGCCGATGCCGCCAGTTTGCACATTCTGCAAGCCGATGAAGCCCACAGCCTCGGTGAAGGCGCAGCCGCCGACACCTATCTGGCCGTCGAAAAAATCCTCGCCATCGCCAAAGCCACAGGCGCCACGGCGATCCATCCCGGCTACGGTTTTCTCTCGGAAAACGCCGGGTTCGCCGAAGCCTGCGAAGCCGCCAACATCGCCTTCATCGGCCCGACGCCAGAGCAGCTGCGAGTGTTCGGCCTCAAACACACCGCGCGCGCCTTGGCCAAGCAACACGGCGTGCCGATGCTCGAAGGCACCGAGTTGCTCGACAGCCTCGACGCGGCGCTGATTGCCGGCGAACAGGTCGGCTACCCGGTAATGCTCAAAAGCACTGCGGGCGGTGGTGGTATCGGCATGCGCGTGTGCCGCAGCGCGGCCGAGTTGAGCGAATCCTTCGAAGCGGTCAAACGCCTCGGCCAGAACAATTTCAGCGACGCCGGCGTGTTCATCGAAAAGTACATCCAGCGCGCCCGACATCTGGAAGTCCAGGTGTTCGGCGACGGCCAGGGCGAAGTGATTGCCCTCGGCGTGCGCGACTGTTCGGTGCAGCGGCGCAACCAGAAAGTCCTCGAAGAAACCCCGGCGCCGAACCTGCCCGATGGCATGGCTGAGGAGCTGTGTGCGGCGGCGATCAAACTGGCAAAAGCGGTGAATTACCGCAGCGCCGGCACCGTTGAATTCGTTTTCGACAGCGAGGCTCAGCGTTTCTACTTTCTCGAAGTGAACACCCGTTTGCAGGTGGAGCACGGCGTCACCGAGCAAGTCTGGGATGTGGATCTGGTGCGCTGGATGGTCGAACTGGCGGCGGGTGATTTGCCGCCGTTGAGCGAGTTGAGCCAAGGTTTGAAAGCCTGCGGCCATGCGATTCAGGCACGGCTTTATGCGGAAGACCCGGGCCGCGATTTTCAGCCGAGCCCGGGGTTGCTGACCGCCGTGAACTTCCCTGCCGCCGATGGCAAACACCTGCGCATCGACACGTGGGTCGAGGCCGGTTGCGAGATTCCACCGTATTTCGATCCGATGATCGCCAAGGTCATCAGTTGGGCGCCGACCCGTGAAGACGCCGCTGCCGATCTACATCAAGCGCTGGGCGACAGCCTGCTCTACGGGGTGGAAACCAACCGCGATTATTTGCGGCAGATTCTGCTCGATGTGCCCTTCGCCAGCGGCCAGCCGTGGACCCGTTGCCTGGAAGGTTTGGTGTATCAGGCCAACACGTTTGAAGTGCTCAGCGCCGGCACTCAGACCAGCGTTCAGGACTATCCGGGTCGTCTTGGGTATTGGGCAGTGGGCGTGCCGCCGTCGGGGCCGATGGACAGTCGTGCGTTACGTCTGGGCAACCTTTTGCTGGGTAACGACGAAGGCGCCGCTGCGCTGGAAATCACCATGAGCGGGCCGCTGCTGCGCTTCAATTGCGACGCGGTGGTGGCGGTGACCGGGGCAGTGATTCCACTGACCCTTAATGGTGAAGTGGTGCCGATGAACACGGCTTTGCTGGTAACGGCGGGCGCTACTTTGAGCCTTGGTACGATTGCCGGTGCGGGCGCCCGCAGCTATCTATGCGTGCGCGGTGGCCTGCAAGTGCCGGATTATCTGGGCAGCAAAAGCACCTTCACCCTAGGCCAGTTTGGTGGGCATGGCGGGCGGGCGTTGCGGGCTGGCGACGTGTTGCATCTCCCTGCTTTGAACGACCGCAGTGCCGGTCAAGAACTGGCTGAAGAACAGGTCACCGAGTTGCCCAGCGTGCGGCAAATTCGGGTGATTTACGGCCCTCATGGTGCGCCGGAATATTTCACCGAAAACTACATCGGCACCTTCTTCGCCACCCAGTGGGAAGTACATTTCAACTCCAGCCGAACCGGTGTGCGGTTGATCGGGCCGAAGCCTGAATGGGTGCGTGCCGATGGGGGCGAGGCGGGTCTGCATCCGTCGAATATTCATGACAATCCGTACGCCATTGGTGCGGTGGATTTCACCGGTGACATGCCGGTAATCCTTGGTCCCGATGGCCCTAGCCTCGGCGGGTTTGTCTGCCCGGTGACGGTGATCGAGGCGGATCTTTGGCAACTGGGCCAACTCAAGGCTGGGGACAAAGTGCAGTTCCTCCCGGTCGATCTCAAGACCGCCCGCTCACTCGCAACGCAAAACCACTGTGGCGAGGGGGCTCGCCCCCGTTCGGCTGCGAAGCAGTCGCCAATCGGCCAATTCGGACTACCTGATTCAATGGGGTTGCATAGTTTGGGGCCGCTTCGCGACCCAACGGGGGCAAGCCCCCTCGCCACAGTTGATGTGTTCCTACAGGGGGTTGTGTCGCCGGTGGTGTTGGAGATTGGGCAGGACGATACGCGGCTGGTCGCGAGATTGTCAGGCGACACTCACCTGCTACTGGAAATCGGCGCCCCCGAACTCGACCTCGTCCTGCGCTTCCGCGCCCATGCACTGATGCAAGCCCTGGAAAGCCAAAACCTGCACGGCGTCATCGACCTGACCCCCGGCATCCGCTCGCTGCAAGTGCACTACCAACCCGAACAACTGCCGCTGGCCGATCTGCTCGGCATCGTCGCCGGCGAATGGGACGCCGTGTGCGCCGCCCAGGACCTGCAAGTGCCCTCGCGCATCGTCCATCTGCCGTTGTCATGGGACGACCCGGCCTGCCAGTTGGCGATCGAAAAATACATGACCACCGTGCGCAAGGACGCCCCGTGGTGCCCGAGTAACCTGGAGTTCATCCGCCGCATCAACGACCTGCCAAACCTCGACGAAGTGCAGCGCACGGTGTTCGACGCCAGCTACCTGGTGATGGGCCTGGGCGACGTCTACCTCGGTGCGCCGGTGGCCACGCCGCTCGATCCGCGGCATCGTTTGGTAACCACCAAATACAACCCGGCCCGCACCTGGACCGCGGAAAACTCGGTGGGCATCGGTGGCGCTTACATGTGTGTGTACGGCATGGAAGGTCCTGGCGGTTATCAGTTCGTCGGCCGTACTTTGCAGATGTGGAATCGCTACCGCGAAGTCGCCGCATTCGATGGCAAACCGTGGCTGCTGCGATTCTTCGATCAGATCCGTTTCTACCCGGTGAGCGCCGATGAACTGCTGCGCATTCGACGGGATTTCCCCCTCGGGCGCTTCGATCTGAACATCGAGCACAGTCAGCTGAATCTGGCGGATTACCAAGCCTTCCTGACGAAGGAAGCCGAGAGCATTGCCGCGTTTCGCGATCAGCAAAAAGGTGCGTTCAACGCCGAACGCGAGCGCTGGATCGCCAGTGGCCAGGCGCATTTCGACAGTGAAGAACTTGTCCCGGAAGTGACCGACGACGCGCCGCTGGCCAGCGGTCAACAGAGCGTCGACAGCCACATCGCCGGCAACCTTTGGCAGGTTCAGGTTGAAACCGGTAGCCGGGTTGCCGCCGGTGATGTGCTGGTGATTCTGGAGTCGATGAAGATGGAAATTCCGCTGCTCGCGCCCATGGCCGGCGTGGTGCGCGAGATTCGCGTGCAACCAGGTTCGGCGGTGCGCGCCGGACAGCGCGTCGTGGTGCTGGAAATCGACTGAACCCATTTTGAAAAGGATTAACGCCATGAACATCAATCTGCAACTCGACGCCCTGCGCAACGCTTATCGCATCGGCAACATCACGCCCCGTCAATTGCTGCCGAGCCTGCGCGACAAAGCCGCGGCACTGAACCCGGACTATCACCTGTTCATCCACTTGCTCAGCGTTGAAGAACTGGAACCGTACCTTGCCGCGCTCGACGGTCGCGATCCCGACAGCTTGCCGCTGTTCGGCGTGCCGTTCGCGATCAAGGACAACATCGACCTGGCTGGCATTCCCACCACCGCAGCCTGCCCGGCGTTTGCCTACGTGCCGGAACGTTCGGCGACCATCGTCGAGCAATTGCTGGCGCTGGGCGCGATTCCGTTGGGCAAGACCAACCTCGACCAGTTCGCCACGGGGCTTAATGGCAGTCGCTCACCGTATGGCGCGTGCCCCAACAGCGTGTTGCCGGAGTATCCATCGGGCGGCTCCAGCGCCGGCTCGTCGCTGGCGGTGGCGCTCGGCGTGGCGAGTTTTTCGTTGGGCACGGACACAGCGGGCTCCGGGCGCGTGCCGGCGGCGCTGAACAATCTGGTCGGGCTGAAAGCCACCAAAGGGTTGATCTCCACGGCCGGTGTGGTTCCGGCCTGCCGCACGCTCGATTGCGTGACGACCTTCACAGCGACTGCTCGGGAGGCCAGTCAGTTGCTGGCGCTAACTGCACACCTCGATCCACGCGATGAATACAGCCGCAGCAATCCGCTGTGGAATGATGGCTCGGCGTTTGGTGCACCTCGCCCCTTCCGCTTTGGCGTGCCGCGTGCTCAGGATCTGGAGTTCTTCGGCTGCCCTGAAGGCCCGTTGTTGTTTGGTGATGCCATCGACCACCTCAAAGCGTTGGGCGGTGAAGCCTTGGAACTGGATTTGTCGCCGTTCCTTGAAGCGGCACGATTGCTCTATGAAGGGCCGTGGGTGGCCGAGCGCTACAGCGTCGCCGGCGAATTGATGGAGCAAAATCCTGAAGCTGTACTGCCGGTGATTCGCGCGGTGCTGGCCAAGGCTCCAGCGGTGAACGGCGTGCAAACCTTCCGCGCCCAGTACCGGCTGCAAGCGCTGAAAGCCCTGTGCGACCAGGCGCTGGACGGCCTCGATTGCGTGCTCACACCCACCATCGGCCGCCCCGTCACGCTGGCGGAACTGGACGCCGAGCCGGTGCTGCGCAATTCGGAACTGGGCTACTACACCAACTTCATGAACCTGCTCGATTACGCCGCCGTCGCCGTGCCCAGCGGTTTCATGGGCAATGGTTTGCCTTGGGGCGTGACGTTGTTCGGGCGGGCGTTTACTGATCAGTATTTGTTGGGCGTGGCGGATGCGTTGCAGCGCCAGCAAGGTTTGCTCGCGCCTGTGCCGACGGCTGCCGCGCGTAATGACCGGGCGCGGTTGGTGGTGTGTGGCGCGCATCTGGATGGGTTGGCGCTGAATTGGCAGCTCAAGCAGCGCGGAGCTCGATTGGTGGAGACGACGTTCAGCTCGCCGGACTATCAACTGTATGCCCTGGCCGGCGGCCCGCCGTTTCGTCCCGGGATGGTTCGCGTGATGGACGGGGGTGTGGCGATTGCGGTGGAGGTTTGGGAATTGCCGAGCCGTGAGTTGGGTTCGTTTTTGACCGGGATACCGGCGCCGCTGGGGTTGGGCAAGGTGCAATTGGCAGATGGGCGTTGGGAGAGTGGGTTTATTTGTGAGGCGTATGGGTTGGAGGGGGCGGTGGATATCAGTCACTTGGGTGGGTGGCGTGCATATCTGAAAAGTCTTGTCTGACAGCACGCAGGAACCTGTGGGAGCGAGCTTGCTCGCGATGGCGCCAGCACATTCACCATTGATGTCGACTGATGCGCCGCCATCGCGAGCAAGCTCGCTCCCACAGGGTCCGGGTGCATCTTGCATGGCGTGTGTGAACAATCATTCGCGCTGCACAGAGCAGTTATTTCCCGACGGTGCCATTAGAATGCCTGCCATCGGGTCACTGCCAACGGAATCGTCATGCCGCTTCGCTCGCCGCTGTATTCGCAACGTTCGTTGGTCCTCACGCTGATCGCACTGCTGGGCGCAGGTTTTCTCGCCACGTCCTTCCTCAGTTACTACGCCTCGCGAGCGTCGATCCGCGACAACATCATCAACACCGAACTGCCGCTGACGTCGGACACGGTCTACTCGGAAATCCAGAAAGACCTCGTCAGACCGATCCTGATTTCCTCGATGATGTCCCGCGACACCTTCATGCGTGACTGGGTGGTAAACGGCGAGCAAGATCCCGAAAAAATGACCCGCTACCTCAACGAGGTCATGACCCACTACGGCGCCTACACCGCATTTTTCGTCTCCAACACCAGCCTCACCTACTACCACGCCAAGGGCGTACTCAAACAGGTCAAAGTCACTGAACCCCGCGATGCGTGGTATTTCCGCGTACGAGACATGGTCGATCCCTACGAAATCAATGTCGACCCGGACCTTGCCAACAAGGACAACCTGACCTTCTTCATCAACTACAAGGTCTACGACTACAACAACCGTTTCATCGGCGCTGCCGGCGTCGGTCTGACAGTCGATGCGGTGATCAAGCTGATCGACAAATACCAGCAGCGTTACCAGCGCAGCGTGTACTTCGTCGACAACTTCGGACGCCTGGTGCTCACAGGGGCCGAGGGCGGCCCGCAAGGCGCGAAGATCGGGCAGAGCCTCGGCGAACTCGACAGCATGAAAAGCCTCGTCAGTCAGTTGCCCAAGCCCCACAGCGGTAGCTACGAATATTCCGTCCGGGACCAGGGACATTTCCTCAATGTGCGTTTCATTCCGGAGCTGAACTGGTACCTGTTCGTCGACAAACGCGAAGACGGCGCCCTCAGTGAAATCCGCCAATCGCTGTACCTCAACCTCTTGATCTGCCTGATCGTCACGCTGATTGTGCTGATCCTGCTCAACCGGGTGATCAAGCGCTACCAAGGCAAGATCCAGGCCCAGGCGATCCTCGACAGCCTGACCGAGTTGCCGAACCGCCGCGGTTTCGATCTGTTGGCGGCGCAAGCCATGCACGAAGCCCAGCGCGAGCCCAAACCGCTGACCGCGTTGCTGCTGGATCTGGACCACTTTAAGGCCTTGAACGATACCTATGGTCACCTTGCCGGCGATCAGGTACTGATCGGCTTTGCACGGGATCTGGAGAGTTGCCTGCGGCACTCCGACATCGTCTGCCGTTGGGGCGGGGAGGAATTTATCGTGTTGCTCAAGGACACTGATGGTGAGACCGGTCTGATGATCGCAGAGAAAATTCGTCAGCATGTCGAGCACCAGCGTTATGCCTACAACGATCGGGCCTTGCAGCTGACCTTGAGCATCGGCCTGACCACCCTGCAGACCGATGACACCTTGCACACGCTGCTGTCGAGGGCTGATCATGCGATGTACCGGGCCAAGCAAGCCGGCCGTAACCGCACCTGCGTGGAAATGCCTCACTCCAGTTATGAATAACCCTACATGAATAAGCCAGATTTCTGCCCGGCCTGCGGCGCCTCCAACGACTGTAGCCTGGCCGACCCGCGAACCGCCGATCGGGCCTGCTGGTGCTACGGCGTCAGCATCGACCCGGAGGTACTCGAAGCACTACCGCCCGAACTGCGCGACAAATCCTGTTTGTGCCCACGCTGCGCGCAAGTCGAGGCGCAGCTGTAAGCAACCGCACAACCGATCACGTAAGATACGCACCCTTTCCTACCGATCCCTCGTCATGCGCATTGACCGTTTCCTCAGCAACCTGCCGCGCTTCAACCGTAAGCAGGTGCGTCTGTTGCTGGTGGAAAAGCGCGTCAGGATCGACGGAAAAGTCGTCAGCGACCCTCACGCCGAAGTACTGGAATTCAGCCGCGTGGAAGTCGACGATGAGCTGCTGCAAGTCGGCAAGCCTGCACGCTACTTCATGCTGCACAAACCGTCTGGCTGCGTCAGTGCCACCCGCGATCCGCAACACCCGACCGTGCTCGACCTGATACACGAGCCGGACAAGGAGGACCTGCACATCGCCGGGCGCCTGGACTTCAACACCACCGGCCTGATGCTGATCACCAATGATGGCAGCTGGTCGCGACGCCTGACCCAGCCGCAAACCAAACTGCCCAAGGTCTACTACGTAGAGACCGAGCAAGAGATTGGCCCGGAATACGCTTTGAAATTCACCGAAGGCCTGTACTTCGCCTTCGAAGACCTCACAACCCAACCCGCCGAGCTGGCCGTACTCGGACCAACATCCGCACGACTGAGCATCATCGAGGGCCGTTATCATCAGGTGAAGCGGATGTTCGGCCATTTCGACAACAAGGTGCTGCGCCTGCACCGCGAAAGCATGGGCCCGCTGGTGCTCGACAGTGCCCTGAAACCGGGCGAGTACCGCGCATTACGCACCGAAGAGATTCAATTGATCTAAGCAGGCGACCGCTCAGCAGAAGTTGTCGAACAATTTGCAAAGATACTTGCGTGATGACGTGACCCCTGCTTGAATCAGGACGTCGGCCGAAATGTGACCGACGAGTCACAACATACTTCTAAGAAACTTTTTGCCGGTAGAGAACCCTCAGGTTCCGCTTTCCCCCGGCAGACTGCCCGCCAATAACAATACCCGTCGACCGGACTGCAATGGATCGACATGGGCCTCTCAAATTCCAGGCGTATGCCTACCTGTCACAAAGCTCGTGCAGTCTGATTTGCACGCATACCCGCTTGCCAGGAGTCTTATGACATGAGGCCAGAAATCGCTGTGCTGGATATACAGGGTCAGTATCGGGTTTACACGGAGTTCTATCGCGCAGACGCCGCAGAGAAGACCATTATTCTCGTCAACGGCTCGATGGCCACGACTGCGTCGTTTGCACAAACCGTGAAAAACCTTCATCCGCAGTTCAATGTGGTTTGCTACGACCAGCCCTACGCGGGCAAGTCGAAAGCCCACAACCTGCACGAGAAATTGCTGACCAAGGAAATCGAAGGGCAGATCCTCCTGGAGCTGATCGACCACTTCGCTGCCGAACACGTGCTGTCGTTTTCCTGGGGTGGCGCCGCGACCCTGGTCGCCCTGGCCCAGCAGCCACGACGCATCGAAAAAGCCGTGATCAGCTCGTTCTCTCCGGAGATCAACGCGCACATGCTCGACTACCTGGAGCGCGGCATCGATTACCTCGGCAGCCGGGACGGTGACCGGGTCGGCAACCTGGTGAACAGCACCATCGGCAAACACCTGCCGACACTGTTCAAGCGCTTCAATTATCGGCACGTCAGTTCCCTGGCCGAGCATGAATACGGGCAGATGCACTTCCACATCAGCGATCTGCTGCACAGTGATCGCCAGTGCTTCTTCAAAGCCTCGGAGAAAATCAACGTGCCGGTGCTGTTCATGAACGGCGAATGGGACGAGTACACCGCTGCCGACGGCGCTCAATTGTTCGCCAACCATGTGCAACACGCTACTTTCACCACCCTGCAGGCCACCGGCCACTTTCTCGACATGGAACACAAAGCTGCTTGCCGAGATAGCCGCAACGCATTGCTGGGCTTTCTGAAACCTTCGCAACACGAAAGTCGACCGCGTTATCACTACGTCCAGGACCAACATGCATTGGCCATCTGAAACAGCGTCATCGCGAGCAGGCCCCGCCCTACAGCACTAACGCAATTCTGTAGGAGCGAGGCTTGCCCGCGATAGACCGTCATGCGGTCTCTGTTTTTGTTTCATCTGCGCTAAAGCCGTCGCACGCAAAGAAAAACTTCATTTCCACGCCGACATCTGGTACAAAGTCAGCCGCTCTGAGCGGGTGTCGTATAATGGCATTACTCCAGCTTCCCAAGCTGATAACGAGGGTTCGATTCCCTTCACCCGCTCCAATCGAATTTTGGTCTCACGTCAGGAGGGTTTTGACGGGAGATGCAGTAACACAATAAACCGGTCCGTTGTGGCCGGTTTTTTTGTGCCCGGAATTTGGGGTGCCGGGGAACCTGCCGGGAGCATCAGACCGCATGCTTCCCGTCCCCCATGCCTGAATGATATGCAGTGCTATACTTTTTTATGGCTTGAATGAAGCGCGCAACGTTCCCCACGGGTACTGATACCGACTGCGAATCTCGACTGGCAGCTGCAAGACAAAGGAGGTCTACAGCAAGCACGAGATGGGAGGTGTGGCATGAATCGACACTATTACATCAGCAACAATCTCGACGATCTTGAAGCCGTTGAAAATGAACTGGAAGCCAGCGGCATCAATTCCGAACAAATTCATGTGCTCAGCGAAAAGGTTGCCGATGTTGAACAACATCACCTTCACGAAGTTAATTCGTTAATGGAACAGGATGTTGTTCACTCTGGCGAAATTGGTGCAGTGATCGGTGTGCCACTCGCGGCGCTGATTCTTGGCGGCGCCTATTGGCTGGGCTGGACCGAATCCGCCGCAGGCTGGATGCCTTTTATCTTTCTTGCGATTGTTGTTTGTGGCTTCTGCATCTGGGAAGGCGGATTTTTTGGTATCCAGGTGCCAAACACTCACTTCCGTAGTTTTAAACAGGTGGTAGCAGAGGGAAAACATATTTTCTTCGTAGATGTCGAGCCGAATCAGGAGTCGGTATTGGACGGGGTTATCGAACATCATCCAATGCTGGAGATCGCCGGCACGGGAGCGGCAGCCCCCCACTGGACAGTAGCCTGGCAGCACAAATGGCATCAGTTCAAGCGAGTGATATCGGGTTAGCCCCTGGAGACTGAAGGCCATCCGGAAGCTGCTTATTGGCCGAAGGAAATGACCCGACTGAGGAAAACATAGTCCGCTTCGGTGGCCATCAGTCCGACAAGTACCAGCAAACACAAAGGTGGTACCAATATGGCGTAGACCATGGCCAACCGCTCCCAGGCCATATGCATGAAGATGGAGACAATTAAACCTGCCTTCAACAACATGAACGTGATAATCAGGGACCACCGAAGGTAGCCGTGGAAGTGGAAATAATCGACAAGGTACGACAGCGTGCTGAGGACGAATAACAGCCCCCAGATTTTAAGGTACAAGCTGATTGGATGTTGCTGACCTTGAGCATGTGCCATCACCAGCGCTCCTCTACCATAAATAGAAGAAAGCAAAAATAAACACCCACACCAAATCCACGAAGTGCCAGTAAAGCCCGGCTATCTCGACGTTCTGATAGTTTCCGGAGCGCTCATAATCTCCCCGCCATACTTTCAGCGCCACAATGCTGAGGTAGATGGCGCCGATTGACACATGCAGTCCGTGGAAACCGGTAATCATGAAAAAGCTGGCTCCAAACTGCGCCGCCCCCATAGGGTTCCCCCAGGGACGCACTCCTTCTGCGATGAGCTTGGTCCATTCGAATGCCTGCATGCCGACGAAGGTCACACCCAAGGCAGCGGTCGCCAGCATCAGGGCAGTGGTTTTCGCGCGATCACGGCGATAGGCGAAATTGACTGCCATGGCCATGGTGCCGCTGCTACTGATCAGCACAAAGGTCATGATGGCGATCAGAATAAGTGGGATCGCATGACCGCCGATCGTCAATGCGAACACTTCACTGGGGTTCGGCCAGGCGGTGGTGATGGTCATGCGGACCGACATGTAGCCGGTTAAAAAACAGGTGAATATAAAGGTATCGCTGAGCAGGAATATCCACATCATCGCCTTGCCCCAGGGGACCTGCTTGAAAGCCTCCTTATCCGAGGACCAGTCGCTGGCGATGCCCTCCCATCCCGGTACAAGCGGTGAGCCGGGTGGATTGGATGAACTGGACTCGCCTGGGGTTGCTGGGTGCGATGCCATGGCTTTTCACCTCAGGCCGCAGAATCTGGCGATGGCTTCATAGGTTTGCGGCGTGCTGGTCAGCAGAGCGAATAGCACGAACCAAAGACCCAGTAAGTAATGCCAATAGATGGTACACAGCTCTACGCTGACGCTGAGTTGCGGCAACGGCACGCGACGCAGGAATTTAGCAACGATTATGCCCCAGGCTATAAGCCCGCCCAGCAGGTGGAGCGCATGCAGGCCGGTCAACAGGTAGAAGAAGCTGTTGGCCGGATTGCTGGCGAGAAAGTAACCCCAGGCGACAAACTGCTGCCAGACCCAGAGCTGCCCCGCCAGAAAAGCAATGGCGAATACGCCTCCCAATGCAAAACCAATCACAGTTGCACCCAGTCGAGCCTGTCGGGCGGCCATACGCGACCACTGCAGTGCGATGCAACTGAACACCAGAAAAGCCGAATTCAGCCATAACTGCGAGAGATTGGCTAACGGCGCCAAGGGCTCTGTCAGGGGTAGCCAGTCGGTCATTTGTGAACGGGCGATAAAGGCGAGCAAGAAGAGAAAGAATAACGAACTCACCACGACCAGAAATAAGCGCAGGCCTATTCTTGCGGTTTGGTTTCGATCGGCACCTTCGCCGGCCTGAATTCCCTCCGGATCGCGATTCCAGCTGCCGCCGGGGTCAGCGCCGTCGGCGTTTCTCAATAGCAACCTGCTCATGTTTTAACGTCCGCTATCCTGGTTCCAGCACTCAGTTGCCGCATCTGCTCCAGCTCCTCGGCGGAGACTGTTTGCGGAACGAAATCCTGCTCTATCCCCGGCACACTGTAGTCATAGGCCCAGCGATGCACGACCGGCAGCTTCGCTCCCCAGTTACCGTGTATCGGCGGGGTGTTCGGCGTTTGCCATTCCAGACTGGCCGCGCCCCAGGGATTACTGCCTGCGGGCCTGCCTTTAAACACACTCCAGGCCAGGTTAAACAGGAACAGCAACTGGGAAACGCCGACGGCCAATGCGACCACCGTAATGAAGGCATTCAAATCTTGCGCCGACTGCGGGATGAACGCGTAGTTTTCATAGGCGTAGTAGCGGCGTGGCATGCCCTGGAAACCCAGGTAGTGCATAGGGAAGAAGATGGCGTAGGTGCCCAGAAAGGTAATCCAGAAATGCAACTTGCCCAGGGTGTCGTTCAACATGCGCCCGGTGACTTTCGGGAACCAATGATAAATGCCGCCGAACACCACCAGTACCGGCGCAACACCCATGACCATATGAAAATGGGCTACGACGAAATAGGTGTCCGAGAGCGGAATATCCACGATCACATTGCCCAGAAACAAGCCGGTCAGACCGCCGACCAGGAAAGTGACGATAAAGGCCAGGGCAAACAGCATCGGCACGGTCAGATGAATGTCGCCGCGCCACAGGGTCAGCACCCAGTTGTAGACTTTCAGTGCGGTCGGCACCGCGATGATCAAGGTGGTGACGGCGAAGAAAAAGCCAAAATACGGGTTCATTCCGCTGACATACATATGGTGCGCCCAGACCACAAAGCTGAGTACGCCAATCGCAATAATGGCCCACACCATCATTCGGTAGCCGAAGATATTTTTACGCGCATGGGTGCTGATCAAGTCGGAGACCAGACCAAACGCAGGGAGAGCAACGATGTAGACCTCCGGGTGGCCGAAGAACCAGAACAGGTGCTGGAATAATATTGGGCTGCCACCCTGGTGATCGATCTGCTGCCCCAGCGAGATCATCGCCGGCATAAAGAAGCTGGTGCCCAACAGCTTGTCAAACAGCATCATGACCGCACTGACGAACAACGCCGGGAAGGCTAGCAAGGCCATGATCGAGGCCATGAAGATTCCCCATACGGAGAGCGGCATGCGAAACAATGTCATGCCGTGCGTGCGCGCCTGCAACACCGTGGTGACGTAGTTCAACCCGCCCATGGTGGCTGCGACAATAAAAATCGCCAGTGAGACGAGCATCAGGACGATGCCCCACTCGACCCCCGGTGTCCCCTGAGAAATGGACTGTGGCGGATAGAGCGTCCAGCCCGCACCGGTGGGGCCGCCAGGGACAAAGAAACTGGAGAGCAACACCACTACCGCCAGCAGGTAGAACCAGTAACTCAGCATGTTGACGTAGGGGAAGACCATGTCGCGGGCGCCCACCATCAGCGGGATCAGATAATTACCGAAGCCTCCCAGAAACAAGGCCGTCAGCAAGTAAATGACCATGATCATGCCGTGCATGGTCATCGCCTGATAGTAAGCACTGGCGTCCATGAACTCCAAAGTGCCGGGGAAGCCAATCTGTATGCGCATCAAGCCGGACAACACCACGGCGATAACGCCCACGAATATAGCCGTCAAGGAATATTGAATGGCGATGACCTTGTGGTCCTGACTCCAGATATATTTGGTCAGGAAGCTTTTGGGTTCGTGTAGTGCTTCTGTTTCGGCGTGCTCCGCATAGGCCATCACGTCATCCTCCTGTTCGAAGTTTCGGTGCATTCCTGGCTGCTTTACGGCTACTTCCCTGGCTCCGCCTTGCTCGCATCGGCGTCGGCATTCGCTTTGGATTTGATAAAAGCGATCAGTGCGTTCAACTCCTGATCACTCGGGGTAAAGGCCGGCATGACGGCTGCGTAGCCTTTGACGATTTTGGCACCGGGATTAAGAACCGAATCTTTTATATAGCCCTCATCGGCCTTTATCGTCGAACCGTCGGCAAGGGTTACGGTCTCGCCATACAGGCTTTGCCAGCTGGGGCCGACGCCCTTGCTGCCATCGACACTGTGGCAGGCCAGACAGCCGAGCGACTCGGCCAGCCGCTGCCCCTGCGTTGCCAAGTCGTCACCTCTATCCAATTTTTCGCTGGCAGAAGGTTCTTGCTGCGCGGCACCCAGTGATTTGATCAGGGCGAGGACAGCACCCAGTTCATCTTCAGTGAGAGTATAGGCCACCATGACTGGCGGGTAACCCTGTACCAGTCGGGCCTTCGGATCGAGGATCGACTCTTTCAGGTAGGCCTCATCGACCAGCGCACTGGTGCCATCGGCAAACTGTTCAGTGCGACCGTACAGCCCCTTCCATCCCGGGCCGAGACTGGTACTGCCATCCTGGCTATGGCAGGCACCGCAGCCGTATTTTTCGACCAAAAAGCGACCTTTTTCCAGCACGCTGTCCTGACTGGGTTTGGCAGCTGTCGTTAATGTCTGCGCAAAAGTCGGTTGGCTCTTCAGCCATTGATCGAAGGTGGCCTGGTCTTCCACGATCATATGGCCGCGCATGTTGTAATGACCTACGCCACAATACTCAGCACACAGGACTTCATACTTCCCGATTACAGTCGGCGTAAACCAAAAGTACGACACCATCCCTGGCACCATGTCCATCTTGCTGCGAATCTGCGGTATATAGAAATTGTGCAGCACATCTTTAGAGCGCAGTAAAACTTTCACTGGCTGATCGAGCGGAAGGTGAACTTCATTGCTTCTTATAAGCACATCGTCCTGCCCAACAGGATCTTTGGGATCAAGGCCGAGGGGATTGGTGAAATCAACAAACTTAATATCCGATTTGCCCAGCTTCCCGTCCTGGCCGGGAAAACGAAAAGCCCACTGCCACTGCTGGGCGACCACTTCAAGTTCATAAGCATTTTTCGGCACCCGGATGAAGTCACTGTAAACAACCAGACCTGGCGCCAACATCGCGGCAATACCTACCGAGGTCACGATAATTAACCATGTTTCCAACTTTTTATTTTCAGGCTGGTAGGCTGCCCTGGCACCTTCCTTGTGACGGAAACGCATCACGGCCACCGCCATGAATACGGTGATGGCGATGAAAAATATCCCGCTGATGATCAGGGTGATGAACAGGGTGGTGTCTATTGAGCCCCAGTTGGACGCTGCCGGTGTCGCATGCCAAGGCGCTAATATATGGAACAGCACAGATGCAATAACGATTAGTACAAGAATAATTGCCATTGCCATTTTGCTTTCATCCTATTCCTGTTACTCATCGGTATGCATAAGCATCGCCACAGAACAACATCGTCAAATCAATACTAATCTGACGCCAAAACAGGCTGGACAAATACCACCTATCTTCGTGGCAAAGTCCGCAGGAAGTATAGTTCATGGCCGGAACAAGCGCTTTTCCTGAAAAGCCTTGTTGCCTGGATATTCCAACTTCAGCGTCAACTTGATCACTTGAAACCTATTCGCTATATATAACTGTAACTATTCAGCAACACATCTCGCCTGAACGACACATCGAGTAAGCGAGGCCCGGTTGCCAGCTATAATCAGGTCTGATTACGGAAGGCAAAGATCGGCCGAAAGCGCCCGCAAAAGTCCTTGCCTATGCATAGCGGTCAGACAAGTGACGGCCAAGAGCTATAGAGTCCAGCCGTCCACAATGGAGATTTCGTCATGAGTGCCTTGACGATCGAAGGCTGGTGCAAAGTCAACGGAGAACAAAAGTCGACCCCGATGGGAGAAATCCATTTTTACGTCGATGGCCCCCTCCATAAGGGTCTGGAGGACGCTGAAGAACGCCTGCAGAAGACCCATGAGCGTGAAGCCATGGTCGATGTCGACATGGACACACTGGAGTTGAAATTGCCTGAGGAATATGGACCTTTGTCCGACTGCCAGATGCGCGTCTATATACACAACGAGCGCGGTCAGTTCCATTTGGTCGGGCATCGAGCGAGTGATGGAAGCTTGATCTATAGCAACGCGGTTTTGATTGATCAGCTGATTGACGCCTAGCTACGATGGAATTCTCGGCCATTGGTACGCGAAAGGGACAGACGCAAAGAGCGGAATCTGTCCCTTTTTCATTAATGCATCAGCGCGTCGCAACGATAAACAACCGTGGGAACGGCAGCAGCACTGAACCATCGGTCAACGGCGGATAGGCCAGCTCGATCGCCGCCTGATACTGCTTGAGATACTGCGCCCGCTCCGCCTCATCCAGCGGATCAAGAAACGGTCGCAATCCGCTGCCCTTGAACCACTCGACCACACCCGACGCGCCGTCAGCAAGCGGATGATGGTAAGTCGTGCGCCACACATCGACACGGGAACAGTGGGCTCGCAGCATCGAGTAATAACCACTGGCATCTGCCATCTCCGTCCGCTGCCCGGCGGCGCCCGCCAGTTTGCCAACCCATGGACCATCGGCTGCAACTTCGCGCATCAAGCGATGCGAAGGTTCGTTGAGATTGTCCGGCATCTGGATCGCCAGGCTGCCACCAGGGGCCAGCTTGCTCGCCAATGCAGGCAGCAACTTCGCGTGATCAGGTAGCCACTGCAACACCGCGTTGGCGAAAATCACATCGAACGGGCCGTTTTCGTTCCAGGTATCAATATCAGCCGTATCGAATTGCACCTGCGGCAAGCGCTTGCGGGCGGCGTCGATCATATCGGTCGAACTGTCCAAGCCATGCACCGTGGCATTGGCGAAGCGCTCAACCAGCAACTCGGTCGAATTACCTGGGCCGCAACCGATGTCGATTGCCGAGCGCGCGTCCACAGCAGGGATCGCGGCCAGCAGGTCACGGGCGGGACGTGTGCGTTCATCTTCAAAAGCGACGTATTGTTTGGCGGACCAACTCATTGCGTTCTCCTGTCGGTGCGTTGTTGTAGCAATAGGCGGAAAACCGGTTCGCTACGATACCTCGACCGGTGCGCCCTGCCCTATCCGACCTATGGCGAAAGAGGTCAGTTAACCCCCTCGTTGCCAATACCCACGGGACCAGACGTACAAAGAGGATTTGAATGAGTATTTTTTATCGCAAAATCTTCTGAAATCATAACCAAACCGACCGTTCGTCGAACCAGAAGCCAAGCAATTTTGACAGCCTAACATTCACATCTATAGTCCAATCGCGGCCCGTCGGAAGGAACCCGAACCCGTTAGTTTGCACGCAAGGAGCAAGGCCAGCTCATGCCCGTGACAGGTGGGTTCCGCCCGTAGTGTGTTCGCGACGGCCGTAAGGCAAACAAGCGTTGTTGTGCCTGGAAGATACCAGGCATTCACTATGAACAAGGAGCTTTACTATGTCTCGAGTCACGGATGTACTTGTTTCAATCGACACTGAAACCATTCTGAAAAACTACCCGAACATCAGCAAAAACCCTGCCTCGCCGACGCTAATCGACGTCAATCATGTGTACATGGTGACCAACCGGGACAACGTGATAAATGGCCAGGCCGGTGGCGAACTGAACTTGAAAGCCCAGGTGGGCGACTTGATTCGCTGGCGTGAAACCAGTCTGTCGCAGAGCTTCGAGACTGCAGTGATTTTCTACAAGTTCATTGGCAATGTCGGCAACGAGTTGATCTCCACACCCACGCCCCGCAAGGCTACAGCGTGCGTTGCCGTTCCCAACACCAGCAACCCGTCGGTGCCGAGCTGCCAGAAAGTCGATAACCATTACTGGTCTTCGGAAACACTTTCGTGCGGTAGCGTGACCTACCACTTCCATTTCCTGATCGTTGATCGCGACTGCAAGATCGTAGGCTGCTGCTCGTGGGATCCGTTCATTACCATCCGTAACTGACGACGACCAGGCCCCTTGGCGACGAGGGGCCTACCGAGTTCGTTGCCGCTTCGGCCGGGACGGGATGTCTTGCTTGAACCGATGCGGCTGCCGTCTTGAATCAACATCATGAAAGGAATCCATGATGACTTCCGAACCGATTGCCTCCCCCTCGACGAGTATCGCGCCAGCCAATAATGTGCTGCTGATCGTCGATGCCGAATCACTGCTTTCACGCTATCCGCAACCCAGTCTTGAGCCGCAAAACCCGACCAGGATTGAGGAAGGTTTCATCTTCGCCACCAGCGGCACAAAACCAGCACAAAGTACAATTAATGACAGCTTAATGACGCTTACCGCCAATAACGGAAAGAACTTCCAAATCCGTGGCAGGACCGTCAGCTTGCTCGCCGAACACAGCGTGGTGTTTTACGAGATACATGTAGGTAATGCCGGGGTCCTTTCACCGCCTGAATTGGTGGTCCACACAGACCTGACAGTCCCCGCACCAGATCCCGAAAACCCGACCCAACCGGGCAGCCACACGGCCGATGATCATTATTGGCATTGCACGCAATTAGCGGCTGGGGTGGCGGCGTGCGAACTGAAATTCATGCTTATCAATAAAAGCTGCGAGGCATTGGGGTACTTCAGTTGGTCGGTGGACGTGAAGTTGGCGGAGTGAACAGAAATCCAAAAAAAACCGGCCTCATAGGTTAATGCTGGTCAGTTAAGGGCGTGAACACCGCAACCTCTGTGGGAGCGAGCTTGCTCGCGATAGCGGCAGGTCAGTCAGCATTGATGTTGAATGTTGCGCCGCCATCGCGAGCAAGCTCGCTCCCACAGGTTTTGCACCTTAACTGACCGGCATTAGCCTCATAGGTCGGTTTTTTTATTGAATATGGAAATGTAATTAGAATTTCCAACATGCCGTCGCTGTCTGAAAATCAGGCGCATCCCGATAAGGAACACGGCAATGAAATTCGCAAAAGTCGCTCAGAAACTTGCCCTGTGGGCGGGCAGCCCCAAGACGTTCATGGGGGCGATCATTCTGATTTTTCTGTGGGGGCTGAGTGGGCCGATTTTTCACTTCAACGACACTTGGCAACTGATCATCAATACTTCGACCACCATCATCACCTTCCTGATGGTGTTCCTGATCCAGAACACCCAGAACCGCGACACAGACATTTTGCATTTGAAGATCGATGAGTTGCTGCGGGTGACGAAGGATGCGCAGAACGCGATGCTGGGGCTCGAGGCACTGGACCTCAAGCAGTTGGAAGCGCTGAGAAAGCAGTATCGGCAACTTGGCGAGGGCCAAACGATTTCCCTGGACGGCAGCGTCGTCCAGGAAAAAGGCAACAAGCAGGATTTGAATGAATGCTGATCGGACATCGCGGGTGGCCCGAGGTCACCCGCGTATTTCTGGGTTAGCGACTGGCTTGCAGCGCCTTGGCCATTTGCAGATGGCTCTGCAATTTGGGCAGGGTTTCTTCGGCGAAGGCTTTGATTTCAGGCACGTCGGTGGTCTGCGCTACCTGTTGCAGCTGTTCGATGGCTTCCTGGGTGGTTTTCACCTGACTGGCCGCATAAGCCTGGTCGAAGCTGGCGCCGTCCTTCACTTCCGGCATCAAGGCTTTGGCTTTATCGACTACTTCTTCGCGCGGGGCCACCGGCAAATCCAGTTGCTTGGCGATTTTCGCCAGATGCTGGTTGGCGGTGGTGCGGTCGTTGATGACGACGATGGTGTAGTCCTTGACCTCTTTGGATTCGGTTTTCTGGTGCGCCAGGCGGCTGGCTTCGATATCGGCCATGCCTTTGGCCGACGCATCGTTAATGAATTCGGCGGGGGACTGGGCAAAGGCACTGCTGGCACACAGTCCCAGTAACGTAGCAAAACTGGCATTGCGTAATCGGGTGGCCATCCGGCTCATGGTCGCGCCCTCCTCGTAAAAAATTCAAACGGGAGCTTACGCTCCCGCCTCTCAATCAAAACTACCTTCACCGCTACTTCGATTTCTGACCACCTTTGCGGCCCATATCGGGTTTCGCAGGGTCTTTATCGACAGTCGTGGTGGTAGTTTTCCCACCTTTGCGACCGGCTTCAGGCGCCTTCGTTCGATCGTTGGCGAAGTTTCCCGAGTTCGAGTTTCTTGAATTAGGCATGATTCTCTACCTCTTGGTGATGATCGCGGCGAGCAGGAGCCCGCATAGGATCAGAATTTCGATCACCGCAAAGGTTTAAAAAAGTTGAAATCGCCGCGACGAACGGTGGCAGATTTTTCAGGCCTCGAGGCGCTGGTGATGTTCGCGCTTGACGGCATACATGGCCTCATCGGCATGCCTGAACAGCTGCTTTTCCTCGGTGCCGTGCTCGGGGTAATGAGCGACGCCGATACTCGGCAGGATGTTCACGCTGTGCCCATCCAGGCGCAGGGGTTGAGCCAGAACCTGACGGATTTTTCCCGCCACGCTGTTGGCGTCTTCCGACGCGTGGATGCTGTGCAACAACACTACAAATTCATCACCACCGATGCGCGCCACGGTGTCGGTTTCACGCACGCAGCCCTTGAGCCGATTGGCGACCGCTTGCAACAGCATGTCGCCGACTGCATGGCCGTGGGTGTCGTTGACTTCTTTGAAACGGTCGAGGTCGACATACAGCAATGCCATACGCCCGGAATCCGCCCGAGCCAGCGTCAGTGAGTCTTTGAGCCGGTCACGGAGCAACTCTCGGTTGGGCAGTTGAGTCAGTTGGTCGTACTGGGCCATGCGCTGCAGTCGGGCATGCAATTGCTTGCGCTCGATCGCTGTGGCGACCTGGGCGCAAACGTATTGCAGCAGCTCCTTGTCCTGTTCGGTGTAGCGCTCGCCGCCTGGTACGCTTTTGACGATCAACGCGCCGATGGTGCCGTTTTGCGAGTTCAACGGCACACCCAGCCAGCAAGGTGAATGCCGGCCCGCGACCAGCGCCTCAAACCCCACCGGTGGATTGCCCTGATCCGGGGTCAGCAGAATCGGCTGACCACTGCGAATCACCTCGGCGCAGAGGCGCCCGGTGATCGTACCGGGCTGCTCGGGTTCCTGCTCATGGTCGTTGACGTGATAGGGGAAATTCAGCTGTGCACAGTGTTCGTCAAACAGCGCCACGGAAAAATTCAGCGCCGGCAGCCATTCACCGATGATCATATGGATGCGTTTGAACAGCGCCAGTAAGTCTTCCGCCGCGTGGGCCGCTTCGGAGATCGCATACAACGCGGCTTGCCGGGACTCGGCCTGCTTGCGCTCGGTGATGTCGCGCGCCACGGCGATGCGCAATTGGTCGACCTCCGACCAGCGCGCCGACCAGAGGATGTGCACCACTCGGCCATCCTTGCGCAGGTAGCGGTTTTCGAAATTGAGCTTGGGTTCGCCGCCCATGATTTCCCGCGCGGCGTCGAGGGTGCGCTGACGATCGGCGGGATGCACCAGGTCGATCATCGGCTGGCCGATCAGCTCTTCGGGGGTATAACCGAAAATACGCTCACAGGCCGCGCTGACAAATACGAAGCGACCTTGTTTGTCGACCGCACAGACGGCGTCCAGCAAGAGATCAATATAACTCGCCAACGGCGCGGAATTTCTGGTTGCCATAGTGCGGTGAGCGTGTCCGGACAATGCAGCAATAAAGAACCCTCCCTGACCCATCAGTACAACTGACGCCTCCTTGCAATCAGCCTCACGCCTTGTTCGTCACCAGCCCCGGCAATGCATGCGCCAGGGCGTTGATGGCGAAACCGATAAACATCACCCCACACAGCCGGGTGATCAATAGCTCATGGCGCTGGTACAACATGCGCACCTGCCGCGCACCGACAATGCCAATGAGGATAGCGTAGGCCATGAGGCCACCGACGAAGCTCAGGACAATCAGCCACGGCAGCATCGACCAGTGCAGCAATTCGGCACGGCTGGACAACAGCGCCGTAAAAGTCGCTACTGCCACCGGGTAAGCCTTCGGATTGGTCAGGCCAAATAGAATGCCGTGCCAGAACGGCTGCCGCGCCGGGCCTTGAGGTGCTTCGTCACTGCTGCGACGAGCGCGAACCGCGCGCAGACCGAGCCAAAACAGGTACAGCCCGCTGAGTACTCCCAGCACATCGAATGCGGTACTGCCGATTTCCCGCGCACCGACAATCGCGATCAGCGCAGTGCTGCACCAGACCACATCCCCCAGCAAATGCCCGCAGAGAAACCCCGCCCCGGCCCTCCGACCACGCGCCGCACCGATGCCGAACACCGCCAATACACCCGGCCCCGGTGTGATGCCGTAAATAAAGCCCGAGGCGAGAACAGCCATTAGCAGCGATGGGGTCATTGGAAGTCCTGTTGAGCCGGGGTGAATGCACGCAAGTCTATCTCAGGTCTCCGGGACCCGACTTACTGATCGTCGAAGAACTTCATTCCCGCATAGGGCCGCTGCCGACAGGCTGCCAGCCTCGATGCCAGGTCGCCGACATGGGCTTCGAGCTTGTGCCCATCCGGGTCGAGGAAATAGAAGGACGCGCCTTCGCTCCGGTTATCACGCCATTCCTGGACGTTGGCGGATCGCAGGCGTTCGACGAACAATGGGGAATTCGATGCGCTGATGCCGAAGGCGTAATGGGTGTAGTCGGCGGCGGGTTCGGATTTGCGCAGCGGATCGAGGGAAAGGCACAACCACAGACCCGGCAGCGAGAGATAGGCGCCGGTGTCCCACGTGGCTTCAAGCTGAAGTTGCAGCAGATCGTGATAGAACGCCACGCTGCGGTTCAAGTCGGTGACGGCAAGGGTCAGGTGGTTGAGGCCTGTGAGCATTTTTTCAGTAACCTTTGAGTTCTTCAGGCACGACGTAGTGTTTGCCATCGTAGCTCAGCGTGATCTGTGTTTTTTTCAGATCGCTGGTTTTAGAAAGGCACTCCTCGCCTGATTTGAAGTTTTTCAGCACGGTGGTGCTTGAAGTGACGATCAAGTCTGCAAATCCGTTGTGAGTCGATTTGCCGATATCGACGGTTCTGCGTATGTCCTGCCCCTGACCTGTGCAGTCGCCCATCCACTCACCTGTGTTCTTGGCAACCACCAGCCCCTCCAGCACTGGATGCAGGGTGTTACCATCCCTGAGGTACAACGCAAGATCGGTTTTGGAGTAGGGCATAGCACTCGATCGGTGACCAAAGTCCGAACGCAGACCAAAGGCCCGGACATCCGACGCCAGCTTGTAGCGCGCCGTATCAATGACAAAACCTTCAAAACCGACTGCGTCGGAATTGTAAGCTTCGTTCTTGCGGTAAGTGGCCAGCGTCTGTGCGTTGGTGGGATTGATGATCGACAGTTCCAGATTGAACATCCCTCCATCGTTTTCATCCGCGCTGGCGGGTGTAAACGTGGATTTCGCCGCAATGGCCTGGTCCTGATACGCCGGCCATACCTTGCACACAGAAAGTGTATGCCCATCGAATGGAGCGACTTCACAAGCCGCTTGAGCCTGACAAGTCATAGTTAATAGGCTGAATGCGATAATTGAGCCGAACAGTCTGGTGTTGCTGGTCATTTTATTCCCTGATAGTCAAAGGTCAGAGGCCCTTGAATCCTTGTGGAAGGACATAGGCTTTGCCGTTGTATCGGAGTGTCGTCAGCACGGGTTTGGCGGTGATTGATCTGGATTCACAAGCCTCCCCCTCGCCTTTGCCGATGATACTGGTGGCCACCGATTTGACGATCAGATCCGCAAATCCATGTGAGCTGGTTTTGCCGATCTCGACGGTTCGAACGGTGTTGTAGCGCTCACCGGCACAGTTGGTATCCCATTCGCCGCTCTCCGCCTCCGTGATGAGCCTGTCCAGGACTGGACGCAACTGATTGCCTTCTTTTACATAGAGCGACAGCCAGGTTTCAGCCATGGGATTGGCGCGAGAAGAACCGCTGAATCTGATCCGTACGCCAAAGGCTCGCAGTTCTGGAGTGAGTGTGTAGCGGGCGGTATCCAGTTGCAGGTCTTCAACACCCAATGCATCAGACACGAAGGCAGATGCCTGATGGAAGGATGCCAGTGGTCTCGATTCACTGCCCGACACTACCGCAAGACTGAGGTCATAGATCCCGTCACTACCCGAACTGTCGAAAGAGGGATTCGCTTCGTGCTGCGAAGTGGCAGTCAGAGTAAGGCCGGGATAAGCGGGCCAATCTTTGCAAACGGAAAAACCGAATTCGTCACTCAACGGTGGTGACGCACATTCGGCGAACACTTGGGCCGTCATTATCAGGCTGCACGCAGCCAAACTCCCCATCAACCCAGACTTCAATGTCATGCCCTGCTCCTTGTTTACGTCAAAAACCCAGACAGTTTCAGCCGCGCACTATCCCCGGCTCGGCAGGTCTGTTCAATCATTTGTTACGGCAGACGAACGGGGGTGGTCTAACCCCCTGCATGACGCTGTAGTATGTTGTATTACAAACCACTACATCGAGACCGTCATGTCCGTCATGTCTTTACGTCTGCCAGACGAAATCGCCGATACCCTCGCCAATCTTTCCAAGGCCACTGGCCGCAGCAAATCATTTCTCGCGGTGGATGCTCTGCGTGAATATCTCGCGAGGGAAGCCTGGCAAATCGAGGAAATTCAGAAAGCACTGAAAGAAGCCGATGCTGGTGACTTCGCAACGCCGGAAGAAGTGAATGCAATCGCTGACAAGTGGACAGCCAATGCGGGTTGAGTGGCTGCGTACCGCATTAAAAAATCTCGATGACGAAGCCACTTATATAGCAATTGAGAATCCGAAAGCCGCAGCGGACTTCGTCCGAGCCATCCTTGCCAGCGTCGATCACCTTGCACGCTTCCCGGCAACCGGCCGTGAAGGCCGCCTGCCCGGCACTCGAGAATGGGTCTTGCCAGACCGACCTTATCTAATTCCCTATCGAGTTCGCCAAGGACGCCTGCAGGTACTAAGGGTCTTCCATACCAGACGTCTTCCGCCTACCACTTGGTAAACACTACAAAATCAGGGCACTGGATAGAACGTCATCCGTGCCTAATCCCCTCCTCAATCCGCCCATTCAACCAGTTCAACGCCTGATCCCCACCCCGCCGTTTGTGCCAAACCAACACAAACGTAAACGACGGAATGTGAAACGGCGGCGGGACCACGATCAACGACTGCTCATCGATATTGAGCAACCCTCGGGAAGCGACGGTGAGGATCAGGTCTGTGCCGCTGATGAATTCCGGAGCGACGCTCCAGTGCGGCAGGCTGATCGCCACGCGACGGCGTTCACGCAGGGCTGTCAGGGCCCGTTCGATTTCCGGGGTGCCGCTGCCGCGCATTTCCAGCAGGACGTGGGGTCGGGCGAGGTAGGTTGGCAGGTCGAGCACGCCATCGGCGGGCAGGCTGTTGCGGTCGACCAGGCAAGAGTAGTGCTCTTCGAACAGCGGGGTGCTGCGCAACTCGTTCGGCAACTCTGGAAAGACACCTGCCGCCACGTCGATGTCGCCGTTGAGCACGCCCTCGAGCATGCCTTCGCGGCTGGCATGGCTGATTTGCAGATCGATGCCCGGTGCTTCCCGGCGCAAGGTCCGTATCAACCCCGGCAGGACGATGGCAGCGCCATAGTCGGACATCGCCAGTCGAAACGTGCGCTTGGCGGTGACCGGATCGAAGGTATTCGGTGCCAGCAGCGATTGCACCTGAGCCAGGGCTTCGGCCAAAGGAGCCATCAACTCCAGGGCTCGCGGGGTTGGCACGAGGCTGGCACCCGCCCGGACCAGCAAAGGATCCCCGAGCAAATCCCGCAACCGCGCCAAGGCATGACTGACGGCCGGCTGACTCAGGTGCAAGCGCTCGGCGGCACGGGTCACGTGTTGCTCGCTGAGCAAAGCGTCTAGGATCACCAGCAAATTGAGGTCGACGCGCCGAAGATCATTCATCTAGTGCATGTTCTGGATAGCTATTTGGAATTTAAATCTGCGCGACGAATACTCTAGAGTCCAGCAAAACCTGTTGGAGATTCATCATGAGTACGTTGCATTGGGCCGGGCTGTTGCTGCTGGCCGTGATAGCCGGGGCGGTGGTGCCTTTTCAAAGCGCGATCAACGCCAACCTCGGGCGCGGTTTGGGCCATCCGTTGTGGGCGACCCTCGCGTCGTTGTTGGTGAGTATTGTGGTGTTGTTGCCGGTTATGTTGGCGCTGCGATTGCCGTTGCCGTCGCTGGCGTTCATCAGCAAGGCGCCGCTGTGGATGTGGACCGGTGGCGCGTTTGGGGTGTGCTTTATTTCATTGGCGCTGATGCTACTGCCCAAACTCGGAGCCTCGGGGTTTATTGCTTTGGCGCTGGCGGGGCAAGTCGCTGCTTCGCTGGTGCTGGATCACTTCGGAATGTTTGGATTGGTCGAGCGGCAGATGACCGTGTCGCGGGGGGTTGGGGCTTTGTTGCTAGTGGCGGGAGTGGTGTTGATTCAGTTCAGCGCTGCACCGGCCAAAGCGGTGATTGCAGTCTCTTGAAAATCAAAAGATCGCAGCCTCCGGCAGCTCCTACAGGGATGCGTGGTCCCAGGTAGGAGCTGCCGAAGGCTACTATCTTTTAAAACTTGTCCAGCGTGCGCAGCTTCTGTGGCAACCCCCACATCAGCAGCGCAACCGCGATCAGCGCAGCGACGCCGATGACATACAGTGCCGGCGTGGTGCTGCCTGTCAGATCCTTGATCCGCCCCACCATCACCGGGCTGACGATGCCGCCGAACTGGCCGAGGGTGTTGATCACCGCGATCCCGCCCGCAGCCCCTGCGCCAGCCCCGGCCAGCAGTTTCGGCGGCAGGGTCCAGAAGCTCGGGATAGACGCGATGATCCCGGCACCGAGCAAGCCCAGCGCGACAATCAGGAAGGTCGTGTGGTTAGCGAAGATCCCCGCACAGAAGAACCCCACCGCGCCCACCGCGACCAGACCTGCAACAAACTTGCGCCGCTCACCGGTCGAGTCGGACAACCTCCCGATCACCACCATGCTGATGGCGCCGCAGATGTAAGGGATGGCGGTCAGCAAACCAATCATCACCGGGCTCTCGGTGCCGGCGCTGCGAATCAGTTGCGGGGCCCAGAAGTTCAAGCCGTAGGACGCCACCTGAATCAGGAAGTAGATCAGCCCGAGAGTCAGGAAACCCGGAATCCGCAGTGCGGCGAGCAACGAGCCGCCACTCTTGTGCGGTTCATGGTGAGCGATACGGCTGGCCAGCAGCGTTTTCTCTGACGGCGTCAGCCAATGGGCGTCTTCGATGCGGTCCTTGAGCAACGTCAGCACCAGCAAGCCAAGACCGATGCAAGGCACGCCGCCCAGCAGAAACAGCCAGTGCCAGCCGCGCATATCGAGGAAGCCGTCGAGGTGTTGCAACACCAGACCGGAGAACGGTGCGCCGACCAGACCGGCAAACGCCGACGACAGAAACAACATCGACGTGATGCGCCCGCGATAGTGCTGCGGGAACCACAGCGTCAGGTAATACAGCACGCCTGGGGCGAAACCTGCTTCCATCGCGCCGATGACAAAGCGCAGCGTGTAGAACTGCCATTCGCTATTGACGAAGACCATGGCCGCAGTAGCGAGTCCCCAGGACATCATGATCCGGGCGATCCAGCGCCGGGCGCCGACCTTGTAGAGCATCATGTTGCTCGGCACTTCGAAGATCACGTAACCGACCACGAACAACCCGGCGCCGAGACCGTAAGCGGTGTCGCTCAGGCTCAGGTCGGTCTGCAGCTGGAACTTGGCGAAGCTGATGTTGATGCGGTCGAAAAACGCGAACAGGTAGCAGACCATGATCAACGGCATCAGGCGCCAGGCGACTTTGCTGACCAGGGCTTTTTCTTCGTCGTGGCTAACGGACGGGCTCGCGCCCGCCTCCAGTACATTAAGGCTCATGATGGTTCTCCAGGCGGACTGCCCGTGGGTGTCCGATTGTTTTTGTTGTCTGGTTGAGAGGCTCGGGTATGAATGCTTTTACTGTGGGAGCGGCGGTGCGGCGATCCGACTTGCTCGCGAAGGCGGTGTATCAGTCGACATCAATGCTGAATGTCAGACCGCATTCGCGAGCAAGCCCGCTCCCACAGGGGATTCGGTGTAGTCAGGAAGGGCTTGGATGCAGATCGCAATTGCGTCCGGCCTTGGCCAGCTGACCGGGCACTTCGTGGCCCAGCAGCGCGGGTAATCCTCGCGACAATTGCAGCAACAGCGGCAGATCGATGCCGGTGTGAATGCCGATTTCATCGCACAGGTTGACCAAATCTTCGGTGCAAATATTGCCCGAGGCGCCCGGCGCGAATGGGCAACCGCCGAGCCCGCCGAGGGCCGCGTCGAAGCGCCGGGCACCAGCCTCATAGGCGGCCAGTACGTTGCACAGACCGAGCCCGCGAGTGTTGTGGAAATGCAGGGTCAGATCAGCCGGCGAAACTCGCTGCAAGACCCGCCGCATCAGACGATCAACCTGCCGCGGATTGGCCATGCCGGTGGTGTCGGCCAGGGTAATGCCCTGAATCCCGAGCTCCTGATAAGCCTCGACGATTTGCAGCACGCGATCCTCATCGATCTTGCCTTCAAACGGACAGCCGAAGGTGGTGGCGATGCTGGCGTTGAGTCGCACCGTCGTCCCGCGAACGTATTGCACGATCTCGCCGAACGCGGCCAATGAGGCTTCGCAACGCATGCGCATGTTGGCCAGGTTGTGGGTCTGGCTGGCGGACATCACCAGATTCAACTCGTCGGCCCTCGTCGCCAGCGCCCGTTGCGCGCCTTTCAGGTTGGGGATCAACGCGACGTAAATCACCCCCGGTTGCCGGGTGATGCCCTTGAACACCAGCTCACCGTCGCGCAGCGCCGGAATAGCCTTGGGGGAAACGAACGAACCTGCTTCGATGCGGCTGAAACCGGCCAGCGACAGCTGATCAATCAAGGCAATCTTGTCAACGGTTTCGACCCAGGTCGGCTCGATCTGCAAGCCGTCGCGGGGGGAGACTTCCTGAACAATCAGGGTCTCGGAAAATTCAGTGATCATTGCACCACCCCTGCAGCTTTCAACCGTTCGATGTCCGAACCTGTAAGACCCAGTCCCGCGAGAATGCCGTCGGTGTGCTGGCCCAACGCAGGTCCGGACCAGTTCACGCCACCGGGCGTCTCGGACATTTTCGGCACAATGCCGGGCATCTTCACCGTGGCACCGCCGGGCAGGTCGGCGTTGAGCAGCATGTCCCGCGCCTGATAGTGCGGATCGGCGACGATGTCGGCGACTGAATAGATGCGCCCGGCCGGGACTTCGGCAGCTTCCAGTGCCGACAGCACCTCGTCGATCGGCAGGCTGCTGGTCCAGTGAGTGATCGCCGCATCGAGCATGTTGCTCTTGGCGGCACGCCCGTCGTTATGAGCAAACTCCGGCGCATCGGCCAGATCACGGCGACCGATCACGTCCATCAAGCGCTTGTAGATCGGGTCGCTGTTGCCGGCGATCACCACGTAGGCGCCATCGGCCGTCAGGTACGTATTGGACGGCGCGATGCCCGGCAAGGCCCCGCCGCTGCGCTCACGAACATGGCCGAGCATGTCGTATTCCGGCACCAGGCTTTCCATGACGTTGAACACACTTTCAGCCAGCGACACATCGACCACTTGCCCACCGCCCTGCCCGGTCTTGACCCGCAGCAGCGACATCAAGGCACCGATCACCGCGTGCAACGAAGCCAGGGAATCGCCGAGGCTGACGCCCACCCGCGCCGGCGGTGAACCGGGGGTGCCGGTGGTGTAGCGAATCCCGCCCATGGCCTCGCCGATCGCACCGAAACCTGGACGATCACGGTACGGGCCGGTCTGGCCATACCCGGAAATACGCACCAGTGTCAGGTTAGGGTTGAGGGCGTGCAACACGTCCCAGCCCAGACCGAGTTTCTCCAGAGCGCCGGGACGCAGGTTTTCGATCAGCACGTCGGCGCTGGTCGCCAGTTGCTTGACCAGTTCAATGCCTTCGGGTGATTTGAGATTCAGTGCAAGGGACTTCTTGTTTCGCGATTGCAGGTACCACCACAGCGACGTGCCTTCGTGCAGCTTGCGCCATTTGCGCAGCGGGTCGCCCTGACCCATGGCTTCGATCTTGATCACGTCGGCGCCGAACTCGGCAAGCATGCGCGCGGCGAACGGCGCGGCGATCAGCGTGCCAATCTCGATCACTTTGATTGCACTTAAGGGGGCAGTCATCGCGGGGTACCTCATGTTGTTCTTGGAATATGAGCCAAGGCTAGAGGACCACGGGGCCTGGAATCCAACCTTCAGTTGGCAACGAGCGTTCGCGAAACGCGAACGCCTTGAAAATTACCGCGACCTCAAGTCAGTCATCGCGGGCAAGCCCGCTCCCACAGGGTTTTGTGAGCGCCGCAGATCATTGTGGGTGCGAGCTTGCTCCGGGCGGCGTTCCGACGATGAGGCCAGTCCATCGAATCGAGAATGATCAGACCTGCCCGCGCAACTGCTCGAACAACATCCGGCTCACCGGCGACAGCGCCGCTTCATCGCGCACCACCAGCACCAACGCGCGATCCGACCAGTCATCCGTCAACGGCACTGCGTGCAAGCCCAACGCCCGGCCAAACAGTTCATAGGCCTTTTGCGGCAGGATGCCGATGCCCATGTTGGCCTGGACCATCCGGCACATGGCATCGAAACCCGGTACATGAATCCGTAGCCGCAACACTTTGCCAGCCTGACGCGCGGCCGCGTGGGTACGCATATTGATCGAACTGGCGGAGTGCAGGCCGACATAATCGCTGCCCAGCGTATCGGCGAAAGCCAGGCTGGAACGACTCGCCAACGGATGATCGGGCAGCATCAAAACCACCAGTTTGTCCTGTCGATAAAGCACGCTGTGCAGACCTTTGACGTCGCTGTCACTGGAGCAGATCCCAAGGTCCGCCACGCCATCCAGCACACCCTGAATCACCCCGCTGCTGGGGCGCTCTTCGAGGTCGGTCTTGACCTGAGGATGACGCTCGGAAAAGTCGCGCAGGTCCTCGGGCAGAAACTGGATGATCGCCGACAGGTTGGCGAGCATCCGCACATAGCCGCGAATACCGTGGCTGTGTTCGCCCAGTTCGAGCCCCATTTTCTCAACGTTGAACAGCATCTGCCGGGCATGGTGCAACAAGGTTTCACCGGCCGGCGTCAGGGTCATGCCCTTGGCCTGGCGCACGAACAGACTGATGCCCAGCGCTTCTTCCAACTCCATCAGCCGCTTGCTGGCCGCCGACACGGCGATGGCTTCACGCGCGGCGGCACGGGTCAGCGTGCCCTCCTCATGAACGGCGACAAACAGCTGGAGAGTGATCAGGTCGAGGCGGCGGATCAGGCTTTTTTGCAGCATGGAGGGCTCGATGACTTCTGTTCGACTGAGTCGGCAGGATAGCCCGGTTTCTACGCGACTCGGCAACGCAATTAGCCCACAACATCACTAGGCATCGTCCTACACATAAATCTCTTGTAACACTCAGCCGTACCGGAAACAGCCGATTCAAAGCCTCCGCCGCGCTCTGTAAAGTCTGGAAACACACACGAACTGCAACACACCCATGGATCGTTTCACTCAAGGAAAGTCATTTTTATATGGACCAGACAGCACAGGCGGCAAACCGCTACACCAACTACCGCAAAGTCATCGCGTTGGCCGATCACGATTGGGAGAGCGCTGAAGCCGGGAAAGTTTCAGGGCTCAACGTCGAAATCAAAAGTGCCAACCGGATGCTCGATCAGCACGGGCGCGCCTTTCATCATTTCTGTACAACGTCTTACCTGGGCCTGGATCACCATCCGGACATTCTCGACGGCGCCATGAATACACTGTGGGAAGCCGGCACCCTTCGCGTCGCCAATTCAAAGAACCGCTGCAAGCTGGCAATTCTGGAACAGTATGAAACCGAACTGTCCGAGTTGTTCGGCGCCAGTTGCCTGAGCACCTTGTCGTGCAGTGCGGCGAGTGCCGGAATCCTGCCGTTGCTGGCCAGCGGCGTGTTCACGGAAAACCGCCCTCCCGCGATGGTCTTCGACCGGTTGGCGCACTATTCGATGAATCACCTCAAAGCCGCCTGCGCCGATGAAACCACGGTCGTGACCTGCCCTCATAACGACATGGATTTTCTCGAGAAGCAGTGCCAGCAACACCGCACCGTCGCGTATGTCGCCGACGGGGCCTACAGCATGGGCGGGGTCGCAGACCTGGACAGTCTTTTGTATCTCAAGGACCGCTATGGGTTGTTTCTCTACCTGGACGATTCCCACGCGCTGTCCGCCGTCGGAACATCGGGCGCTGGCCTCGTGCGCCCCAGGATGCATGCCCTGGAGGATGACTGCCTGATCGTCGCCTCGCTGGCCAAGTCGTTTGGCGCCAGCGGTGGCCTGGTGATGCTGGGCAATGAACGGCAAAAGAAGCTCATTGCGCGTTACGGCGGCCCCAGCAATTGGTCGCAAAGCTTGAACAGTGCAGCCATTGGCGCAGGGAGGGCGTCCATCCTGCTTCATCGCACGCCGGAATTTGCCGCGTTGCAGGAAAAACTTCAGGCTAATATCCGGCTGTTCGACAGCCTCATACGAACCGATCAACACAACAGCAACATGGCGATTCGGCTGGTCAACTGCGGCGAAACAACGCTCGCCAACAGCATCGCCATGGAACTGGCCAATCACGGTTTCTTCACCTCGGCCGTCTTTTTCCCGGTGGTCGCACAAGGCAAGGCAGCCATCAGAATCACCCTGCGCGCCGACATGGAGCCGACGCTGATCCGGCACTTTTGTGAACTCATCACCGAGCTTTTACGCATTCGAGGCCGGGACATCGGCTGTTGAACTGAAACCAGGGAAGATTCAATGAAGAGCAGCACCACCCTCCTCGTCACCTGCTGCACGGTTTTCCTCGCCCAATTGGGCATGAGCGTTTACCTGCCGGCGCTGCCGGAGATTGCCCGGGATCTGTCTGCCGACGCCTCGCAGGTTTCCTGGGGGCTGGCGGTGTATCTGATCGGCATGGCGTTGCCGATGTTGTTCTGGGGCAGCCTGGGCCAGCGCATCGGCCGCAAACCGGTGCTGCTCGCCGCGCTGGGCATCTACGGGTTGGGCAATCTGGCCCTGCCCCTGAGCCAGACGCTTGAATCGTTCCTGGCGTTTCGACTGGTTCAGGGCATTGGCGCCAGCGGCATTTCGGTCATGGCCCGGGTGCTGATCCGCGACAGTTTCCGCGGCGACCTGCTGGCCAAGGCGTTGTCCTGGATTTCGATTTCCTTTGTGGTGGCGCTGGGGATCGGCCAATACCTGGGGTCGATCATCCAGGTGGCACTGGGCTGGCCAGCGATTTTCTACCTGTTGGGTGCTGTGAGTCTGATGATGGGGCTGGTCGTGGCTCGGGTTACGTTCCCGGTGCTGGCCGAGGAGAATGCCCCGTCAGCCGCCTGGCCGAGTTACTGGCGCATTTTGCGTCATCGAGCCTTTCTGTTGCCGGCCCTCACCGGCGGCCTTGGGTACGGGGTGATTGTCGCGTTCAACACCGCAGCGCCGCTGATTCTGCAAGGACCGTTCAACTGGTCGGCCGTGGAATACGGGTTGTTGGGCTGGCCGATCAGCGCGGCCTATTTTCTGGGGGCTTTGGCGGTCAATGGCTTTGTACTTCGCACCGGTCAACGCGGGTTGATGACGGCGGGTGTAGGGCTGGTGCTGGCTGGCAGCGCGGTGATGTTGCTGGGGAGTTTGGCGGGCACTTCAGTGGCGCTGCTGTTCTGGTTGCCCTATTGCGTTGCGGTGTTCGGCCAGTCTTTGACTTACCCGATCAGCCTGTCCCTGGCCAATGACAATTCGCCGGTCGGCGGTGCGTATGCGATGGCGTTGAGCGGTTTCATTCATCAACTGATGGCTGCCGTAATCGGCGGGATCGCCAGTTTGATCGCGAGCCCGCAAGCATGGCCGTTGTCGCTGTTGTGTACCTTGCTGGCGTTGGGCGCGATGCTCTGCGTGATGCTCGCGCCCGGTCGAAAAACCTCCTAAAAGGCGCTGCGGAAAATCTCCTCGATCTGGCGCTGATCCGCCACGCGAGGATTGGTCACGCCACACGCATCTTTCAAGGCATTGCTGGCGAGGATCGGGATGTCGTTGAGCTTGGCGCCGAGCTCACGCAAACCAGCGGGAATTTCCACGTCTTTGGACAGGCTGCGGATCGCCACGATGGCCGCCTGAGCGCCCGCTTCCGGGGTGAGACCGTGAACATCGACGCCCATCGCAAGGGCGACATCGGTGAGGCGATCGGCGCAAACCAGCGCGTTAAAGCGTTGTACGTGGGGCAGCAGTACCGCGTTGCACACACCATGAGGCAAGTCGTAGAACCCGCCCAACTGGTGAGCCATGGCGTGGACAAAACCCAGGGATGCGTTATTGAACGCCATGCCGGCGAGGAACTGCGCGTACGCCATGTTTTCCCGCGCGGCCATGTCGCTGCCGTCGCGGACAGCCAGGCGCAGGTTGTTGCTGATCAACGTGATCGCCTTCAGTGCGCAGGCATCGGTGATCGGATTGGCCGCCGTGGAAACGTAGGCTTCGATGGCGTGGGTCAAGGCGTCCATGCCAGTGGCAGCCGTCAGGCCCTTGGGCATGGCGACCATCAGCGCCGGGTCGTTGACCGACAGCAGCGGCGTGACGTTGCGATCGACAATGGCCATTTTCACGTGACGGGATTCGTCGGTGATGATGCAGAAACGGGTCATCTCGCTGGCGGTGCCGGCGGTGGTGTTGATGGCGATCAGCGGCAGTTGCGGCTGGGTGGATTGATCGACGCCTTCGTAATCGCGAATTTGCCCACCGTTGGTCGCGCATAACGCGATGCCTTTGGCGCAGTCATGGGGCGAACCGCCGCCCAGGGACACCACGAAGTCACAGCGGGTTTCTTTCAGCAGACCCAGACCGCTCTCGACGTTGGCGATGCTCGGGTTAGGCTTGGCGCCGTCGAAAATCACCGAATCGATGTCCTGCATCGCCAGCTTCTCGGCAATCATCTTCGCTACACCCGCCTTGGCCAGCCCGGCGTCGGTGACGATCAGCGCTTTGCGAAAACCATACTTGCGAATGGCGTCCATGGCCTCGTCGAGGCAACCGATGCCCATGATGTTCACGGAGGGGATGAAAAACGTGCTGCTCATGAGCGAGTCTCCTGGCTGAGGCCGAATCGGTAGCACCGATCCAGCGGGTACCCACAGGATCGACCTATCGGTCACGCAGTAACTTGATCTGGCTCAAGTCTTGGTCGTGATAAAGTCGCCGCCCATCAGACCTTCTGCTTTGAGACTTTGAACGCAATGACCGATTTCCAGGATGTTGATGCCCAACTTGAAGACTGGAACGCCTTGCGCGCCACCGCCTCGTTCAGCGGCCTGTTGGTGGGCAACGGCGCCAGTCGCGCCGTGTGGGACGACTTCGGCTACGACTCGCTGTTCGAAAACGCCCGTACCGTAGAAGAAAAACCCCTGAGCCAGTCCGAGCTGAGCGTGTTTGACGCCCTGCAGACGCGCAGCTTCGAGCAGGTGCTCAGCGCACTGAAAACCACCAGCCGGGTCAACAAGGCCCTGGCCGTGAGTTCCGCCGCACCGCGCAATCGTTACTACGCGATCAAGGAAGCGCTGATCAACACCGTGCACGCGGTGCACATTCCGTGGCGGCTGGTGGTGCCTTCGACGCTGGCGACGATCAATCAGGAACTGGGCCGCTACCGGACTGTGTTCACCACCAACTACGATCTGCTCAATTCCTGGGCGCTCCAGCATCAGCCTGATGCGATCAGCGACCTGTTTCAGGGTGCAGAATCAAGCTTTGATCTGAGCGCCACGGCGACCGATAAAACCCGACTGCTTTACCTGCATGGCGGGTTGCATCTGGTGCGTAATCAGGACGGCACGGCGCGCAAACTGATGTCGACCGAGGGCACGTTGCTCGGCAGTTTCGCGATCAACAACACGATCAAGACCCTCGACGACGTGCCGCTGTTCGTCAATGAAGGTCCGGCGCAGGACAAGCTCAAAACCATTCGCAGCTCGGACTATCTGTCGTTCTGCTACGACCAGCTACTCGGTCATGGCGACGGGTTGTGCCTGTTCGGTCATGCCCTGGGTGAGCAGGACAGCCACATCATCCACGCCTTGCGCCAGGCGAAACCACAATTGATGGCGATCTCGATTTATCCGCGCAGCAAGGCGTTCATTCAGCACCAGAAGCGGCATTACGCGAAGGTGTTTGAGGGCACCGGGAGTGAGTTGCGGTTTTTTGATTCGAAGACGCATGCGTTGGGCAGCCCCAAGCTCACAGTTCCAGTCGAGGTTTAGCGGCGACGCGGCTGACGCCATCGTCGGAACGCCGCCCGGAGCAAGCTCGCTCCCACATTGGATCTGCGGTGTATACAAATCCCCTGTGGGAGCGAGCTTGCTCGCGATGGCTTCAGTCCAGTCGACTCATTCCTCGGCGCTATGCACCACCACCAACAACTGCGCCTGAACCTCGCCCACTGACCGTATCCGGTGCGGTTTCTGCGCATTGAAATGCAGCGCGTCCCCACGGTTGAGCAGCACCCGCTCGTTCATGAAGTCCACCTCCACCTGCCCCTCATGCACGAACAGAAACTCCTCGCCCAAATGTTCCTTGAAGGTCTTGTCGGCAAACTCGGTCGGCGGGTAAATCATGAACGGCAGCAGGCTGCGCTCGCTGACCTGATGGGCCAGCACCGCGTAACCCGGGCTTTCATCGTTGGCCGCCAGAGACTGGCGCTCATCGCTGCGCACCAGGCTGTAACTGTCGAGGCTGACGTTGTCTTCGGAGAACAACTCCTCGACCTTCACGTTCAGTGCCTTGGCCAGTTTCAACGCGGCAGCAATCGACGGAGTGTTCAACCCGCGTTCGACTTTCGACAGATAGCTCTTGGTCATGCCGGACTTTTCGGCCAAGGCCTCCAGCGTCACGCCGAGTTTTTTTCTCAGTAATTTCAAACGGATAGACATGTAGAGCGATTAATCCATCAAGGAAGCAACGATTTTTCCTTGCCTATGACACAAGGTGTCATATAGCATCATTTGTGTCATTTGCATTCACCCATGACCTTGCGAGCAACGCGTGAACGGCAAATCCGACGTCCATTGAACCACCCAAAGGACACCGATATGGCCAAGACCTTAGCACTACCCAAAGAGCAACTGGTCAAGCAAGCGCTGACCCAGATGCAAAATACCCTGGCGGATAATACGTGGACCGACCGGCAAAAGCTGGCCCTGACCTGCCGGATTCTGTTCGAAAACGGCCACGACTCCGGCCTGGCCGGGCAGATTACCGCCCGCGGCCCGCAACCGGGCACCTACTACACTCAACAACTGGGCCTGGGTTTCGACGAAATCACCGCGGGCAATCTGCTGCTGGTCAACGAAGACCTGGACGTGCTTGAAGGCCACGGCATGCCCAACCCGGCCAACCGTTTCCACAGCTGGGTGTACCGCGCTCGGCCAGACGTGAACTGCATCATTCACACGCACCCGACCCACGTCGCCGCGCTGTCGATGCTCGAAGTGCCGCTGCAGATTTCCCACATGGACCTCTGCCCGCTCTACGACGATTGCGCGTTTCTCGAAGGCTGGCCGGGCGTGCCGGTGGGCAACGAGGAAGGTGAACTGATTGCCGGAGCCTTGGGCGACAAACGGGCGATCCTGCTTTCGCACCACGGCCAATTGTCCACAGGCGCGACCATCGAAGAAGCCTGTGTCATTGCGCAACTGATTGAACGCGCCGCGAAGCTGCAACTGTTGGCGATGAGCGCCGGGACCATCAAGCCGATCCTGCCAGAGCTGGGCCGCGAAGCCCATGACTGGATCGCCAGGCCGAAACGTCACGCCGCCGCTTTCAACTACTACGCTCGGCAGAACCTGCGTCAACACGCCGATTGCCTGAACTGAAACCACTCATTTTCAAGAGGAGAGTCGCCATGTCGACCCCAAACATTCACGGCATCATCGGCTACACCATCACCCCGTTCACCGCCAACGGCGAAGGCGTTGATCTCGACGCGCTCGGGCGTTCCATTGATCGCCTGATCGACGACGGCGTCCACGCCATCGCACCGCTGGGCAGCACCGGCGAAGGCGCTTACCTGAGCGACGCGGAATGGGATCAGGTCAGCGAATTCAGCATCAAACACGTGGCCAAACGCGTGCCGACCATTGTCAGTGTGTCCGACCTGACCACGGCCAAAGCGGTACGCCGCGCACGTTTCGCCGAAGCCCACGGCGCCGACGTGGTGATGGTGCTGCCGACATCCTACTGGAAACTCAGCGAAGCGGAAATCCTCGCCCACTACCGCGCCATCGGCGAGAACATCGGCGTACCGATCATGCTCTACAACAACCCGGCCACCAGCGGCACTGACATGTCGGTGGACCTGATCCTGCGGATTTTCAATGCCGTAGACAACGTGACGATGGTCAAGGAAAGCACCGGCGACATCCAGCGCATGCACCAGCTGCAGCGGCTCGGCGAAGGTCGGGTGCCGTTCTACAACGGCTGTAATCCATTGGCGCTGGAAGCCTTTGCGGCAGGCGCGAAAGGCTGGTGCACAGCGGCACCGAACCTGATCCCGCAGCTCAATCTTGATTTGTATGAAGCGGTATTGGCCAACGACCTGGGCAAGGCGCGCGAACTGTTCTATCGCCAGTTACCGCTGCTGGATTTCATCTTGAAGGGTGGTTTGCCCGCAACCATCAAGGCCGGCTTGCGCGCCACCGGGCTGGAAGTGGGCGATCCGCGGTTGCCGGTGTTTGCGTTGGATGAGGCCGGTTGCAGTCAGCTGCAAGACCTGTTGAAAGCATTGCGTTAACGCAATGAAAAGATCGCAGCCTGCGGCAGCTCCTACAGATGGTCGGGTAGGAGCTGCCGCAGGCTGCGATCTTTTGCCTTTTAAAGCACCGGCAAGGTCTTGTCCTTGATCACCGTGGTCGGCCCGTTGGCCTTTACGCTGGCGATGCCTTTATCCATCGCGGCGGCGGAGGTGTAAGCCTCACTGCTACCGATGATCTCGTGGTTACCAGCCTTGAGGTTGAAGTAAGGATGGCCATCCTTGGTGGTTTTCTTCTCGTAGCGTTCATCCTTCGGGCTGTTGCTCTGAACCGACACGATGCCTTTGTCAGCGGCAGCGCGGGTGGTGTACAGCTCGCTGGTCAGAATGGTCTCCGCATTAGCGGCCTTCAGTACAAATTTGAACTGACCATTGCTGCTTTTGCTCACTTCATACCATCCAGACATGCTCTTTCTCCTTGGCGATTGAGAGGTTGCGCGCTTCAGAGTAAAGACCAACCTGCCTTACTTCACCACCGCCCGAACCACCGACAACTCCGGCGCCTGCACCCGTCGCTGACTCAGGTACCGCGTACAGCTGACCCGCAAAAACGAGGCGAAATTCACCACCTCGCCGCGGTAGTCCATCACCTCTTCATACAGCTTGGCGATCAACTGGTTGGTGGTCATGCCGTCGACCTCGGCGATTTCGCTGAGGATGTCCCAGAACTGATTCTCCAGCCGCAGGGTGGTGACCACCCCGCAGATGCGCAGCGAGCGGGAGCGCGATTCGTAGAGAATCGGATCGGCTTTGACGTAGAGCTCGCACATGGACAGGTTCCTCGTTACAGCGTGATTTTGGTGCCCAGCAACCCGAGGAAACCGGCGAGCCAGCTCGGGTGCGCCGGCCAGGCTGGCGCAGTGGCCAGATTGCCTTGTACGTGGCCTTCCGTCACCGGGATATCGATGAACGTACCGCCCGCCAGGCGCACTTCCGGAGCGCAGGCCGGGTAGGCGCTGCACTCGCGACCTTCGAGAATTCCCGCGGCCGCCAGCAATTGAGCACCGTGACACACGGCGGCAATCGGTTTGCCGGCCTTGTCGAACGCTCGCACCAGTTCCAGGACTTTTTCATTCAGGCGCAGGTACTCCGGCGCACGACCGCCCGGCACCAGTAGGGCGTCGTAGTCCTCGGACTTGACCTTGGCGAAGTCAAAGTTGAGGGCAAACAGGTGACCGGGTTTTTCGCTGTAGGTCTGGTCGCCTTCGAAGTCATGAATCGCCGTGCGTACGGTCTGACCGGCGGTTTTGTCCGGGCAAACGGCGTGCACCGTGTGGCCGACCATCAGCAGCGCCTGAAACGGCACCATCACTTCGTAGTCTTCGACGTAATCGCCGACCAGCATCAGAATTTTTTTAGCCGCCATGGGGATGACTCCTCTGGGAAATACGTGGGCCTGCAGGAGTATTCAAGGTAGTCCTTATCCGCAGGGTCGGGTAATAACCAGCTACTACGACAACCTATGGATGATGGTTGTACGCGGTCAGTGTAGGAGCTGGCGAAGCCTGCGATCTTTTAGCGATTTAGAAGATTGTTGAAGATCAAGTTCAAAAGATCGCAGCCTTCGGCAGCTCCTACGTTGCGAGCATTACTCGCAACTGTACGGATAACTCTGCGCCTAGCTGTAACAGAGCGATTCCTGCGGTTTATGGCTAGATGAAGGTCTTCCCGTCACCCTAGATTCTGGTTGCCATCATGTCCTCGCGCGAAAACACCGGCATGGCCCTCGGCCTGCTCGGCGTTGTGATCTTCAGCCTCACCCTGCCCTTCACACGGATCGTCGTACAGGAACTCCATCCGCTGCTCAACGGCCTGGGCCGTGCGCTGTTCGCGGCGGTTCCGGCGGCGTTGCTGTTGCTGTGGCGTCGGGAAAAATGGCCGACCTGGAAACAGGTCAAAGGCCTGACCCTGGTGATTGCCGGGGTGATCCTCGGCTTCCCGGTGTTGTCGGCCTGGGCCATGCAAACCTTGCCGGCGTCTCACGGTGCGCTGGTCAACGGCTTACAACCGTTGTGCGTAGCGCTGTACGCCGCGTGGTTGTCCCACGAACGACCGTCGAAAGCCTTCTGGGCCTGCGCCGCGCTGGGCAGTGCGCTGGTGCTCGGTTATGCGCTGATCAGCGGCGCCGGCAGCATTCAAGCCGGTGATTTGCTGATGCTCGGCGCGATTGCCGTTGGCGGCCTGGGTTATGCCGAGGGCGGCCGATTGGCCAAGGAGATGGGCGGTTGGCAGGTGATCTGCTGGGCGTTGGTGTTGTCGACGCCGTTGCTGATCGGGCCGGTGGTGTACCTGGCGCTGCAACATCAGGGCGAGATTTCGGCCAAGACCTGGTGGGCCTTCGGTTACGTCTCGCTGTTCTCGCAGTTCATCGGTTTCTTCGCCTGGTACGCCGGGTTGGCGATGGGGGGGATTGCCCGGGTCAGTCAGATCCAGCTGTTGCAGATCTTCTTCACCATCGCTTTTTCGGCGCTGTTCTTCGGCGAACACATCGAGCCGATCACCTGGCTGTTTGCCGCCGGGGTGATCGTGACCGTGATGCTCGGGCGCAAGACGGCGGTCAAGCCAGCACGAGTGGCTACAGCCTGAAAGCAAAATCAAAAGATCGCAGCCTTCGGCAGCTCCTACAGGGCGTACGCCGTCCGAATGTAGGAGCTGCCGAAGGCTGCGATCTTTTGCCGTTAACCCAAATAACCGTCGGAACGCAGCAGGGTTTCCAGGCAATGTTCGCTGATATGGTAGAAATCCTTCAGTTCCTGAATCTTCACCAACAGCTGGGCCGGATCAACCGGCTCGGCACGTTTGACCGCCAGGATCATCTTGTTCTTGTTGGTGTGGTCCAGTGAGATGAACTCGAACACCTTGGTCTCGTAACCACAGGCTTCCAGGAACAACGCACGCAAACTGTCGGTGACCATTTCCGCTTGCTGGCCCAAATGCAGACCGTATTGCAGCATCGGCTTGAGCAGCGCCGGGCTCTGGATTTGCAGGCGGATCTGCTTGTGGCAGCACGGCGAGCACATGATGATCGAGGCGCCGGAACGAATGCCGGTGTGAATCGCGTAGTCGGTGGCGATGTCGCAGGCATGCAGCGCGATCATCACGTCCAGCTCGCTCGGCGCCACACTGCGCACGTCACCGCACTTGAACACCAGCCCCGGATGCTCGAGCTTTGCGGCCGCGGCGTTGCACAAATCCACCATCTCTTCGCGCAACTCGACGCCGGTCACCACGCCTTCAGCCTTCAAGGTGTTGCGCAGGTAGTCATGGATCGCGAACGTCAGGTAACCCTTGCCCGAACCGAAGTCCGCCACCTGAACCGGTTTGTCCAGCGCCAGTGGTGACGTGGTCAGTGCATGGCTGAAGACTTCGATGAACTTGTTGATCTGCTTCCACTTGCGCGACATCGCCGGGATCAGCTCGTGCTTGCTGTTCGTCACACCAAGGTCGGCGAGGAACGGCCGGCTCAAGTCGAGAAAGCGGTTCTTCTCGCGGTTATGCTCAGCGGACGGCACCTCACGCAATTGCTGAGGTTTGCTCTTGAACAGCGAAGACTTGCCCTTTTTACTGTATTCGAGCTGAGCTTCATCAGTCAGCGACAGCAAATGCGCATTTTTGAACGATGCCGGCAAGAGTGCGGCAATGGTCGCTACGCCCTCGGCAATCGGCAAATTCTTGATGATGTCGCGCGTCTTGTAGCGGTAGACGAAGGACAGGCAGGGCTGATCCTTGACTGTCAGCTGCTTGATGATCAGCCGCTGCAAGTCCACTTCAGTGCCGACGTACTTGGCCAGCACCAGTTTGATGAAGGCGTTCTGGTCAAGGCTGGATTGAAGCAGGTCGATGAACTGGGCGTGGTGATCCGGCGCGAGGCTGGCGGGAGTGGCGGTGACAGACATGGGAAAAACGGCCTCGGGCGGTGCGGATCGGGGAATGGCGGGTATTTTAGGGGGGATGGGGGTTGAGGGCACGGGTAATTTCCCGAACGGTGCAGAATCAAAAGATCGCAGCCTTCGGCAGCTCCTACGGGGAACCGCGATCGGCGTAGGAGCTGCCGAAGGCTGCGATCTTTTGATTTAGCCCAACACCACCAACCGATTCGGCAACTCATTCCTCACATGCGTCACCGGCACATGCACCTTGAGCAACTCGCCACACGCCTCGACGCAGGTGACAAACCCCTGCAACGTCTGCCCCTGCTTCACCTGCTGAGTGAACGCCGCAACAATTCCATCCCAGTTCTTGTTGTCCAGCCGTTTCGAAATCCCCTCATCGACCAGAATTTCCACATAACGCTCAGCTTCGCAGACAAATATCAGCATGCCGGTGCTGCCCACCGTGTGGTGCAGGTTTTGCTCCAGAAACTGCCGGCGCGCGAGGTTCGAGGCGCGCCAGTGACGCACCGAGCACGGGATCAGGCGCGTGGTGATTTTCGGAATCCGGAACACCAGGCACAGCACGATGAACGTGATCCATTGCACCAGCAGCAAGCTGTGCATGGTCAGCCAGCCGGTCAGGTAATGCACGACACCCGGCACCACCAGCGCCAGCAGGCTGGCCCAGAGCAGCGGGATGTACGCGTAGTCGTCGGCGCGGGCCGCGAGCACGGTCACCAGTTCGGCGTCGGTGTCGCGCTCAACCCGGGCAATCGCCTCGGCAACTTTGCGTTGTTCGTGTTCAGTCAGTAATGCCATGTTTAAGAATGCCCACTCGCTATTGTTGTGTGATCACCAGCCGCCCGACGAACCACCGCCCCCGAAACTGCCCCCGCCGCCGCTGAAGCCCCCGCCTCCACCGCCGCCGCCAAAACCTCCACCGCCGAACCCGCCGCTCGAACCGCCTCGCCCACCGCCGCCACTGGGCAGGATCCCGAGCATCTGGCAGACAAACATCGTCAGGATGAACAGCATCACCAGAAACACAAAGATCCCCGGATGCCGTGAGACGAAGTCGCTTTCCTGATTGCCGCCGGAGTCATACACCGTGGACGGTTCATCCAGCGGATTGCCGCCCAGCACCACGAGCATTGCCGCGACCCCGTCGCTGATGCCCTTGCTGAAGTTGCCGGTCTTGAACGCCGGGGTAATCACCTGATTGATTATCACCGAGCTTTGCGCATCGGTCAGGCGATCTTCCAGGCCATAACCGACTTCAATACGCAGCTTGCGATCGTCACGCGCAACGATCAGCAGCGCGCCGTTGTTCTTGTCCTTCTGACCAATGCCCCAATAGCGCCCCAGTTGATAACCGAAGTCCGCAATGTCGGTGCCCTGCAAATCCGGCAACGTGACCACCACCAGCTGCTCGCCGGTGGCTTTTTCATGGGCCTGAAGCTGTTGCGTCAGCTGCTCACGCACCGCAGGCTCGATCATCTGGGCGTTATCGACCACCCGCCCGGTCAGTTCCGGAAACTTCAACGCAGCCTGGGCCGTCAGGGCAAACACCCAGAGCAACAGCACCAGGCCAACTTTCAACACACGCATTGGCAACCTCATCCGTGGTGATGCTTTAAACCCGTCCCAGCGCTTACTGGAACTTCACTTGAGGTGCTTTTTCCGCATCGGGGCTGGTGGCCTCGAAGGTTTCGCGGATCGGCAAATCGCTGTACATCACGCTGTGCCACAGGCGACCGGGGAAGGTACGCAGTTCCGTGTTGTACTTCTGCACCGCGAGGATGAAGTCCCGACGCGCCACGGCAATGCGGTTTTCGGTGCCTTCAAGTTGCGATTGCAACGCCAGGAAGTTCTGGTTGGCCTTGAGGTCCGGGTAACGCTCAGACACCACCATCAAACGGCTCAAGGCACCGGTCAGCTGATCCTGGGCCTGCTGGAACTGCTTGAGCTTTTCTGGATTGTCCAGCGTGCTGGCGTCCACCTGAATGGACGTGGCCTTGGCCCGGGCTTCGATCACTGCCGTCAGGGTTTCTTCTTCGTGCTTGGCGTAGCCCTTGACGGTTTCCACCAGGTTGGGAATCAGGTCGGCGCGGCGCTGGTACTGGTTCTGCACCTGGCCCCAGGCGGCCTTGGCCTGTTCGTCGAGGGTCGGGATCGTGTTGATACCGCAGCCGGCCAGCAGTGTGGTCAGCAACATCAAGGCTGCAACCTGCAGGCTCGACCGATAGTGGTGTCGTACATTCATCTGGTTGATGCTCCCTTGCACATTCCGTTGAAAAACAACCTTCGAACTTTGAACCCGGCTCTTGGGGCATAATCTGCCGCCGCCACTGGATTGCATCGAGCCAATGGGCTAAAAGATGCCCCAGCGCAAAAAACACTGCGCAAGTGTGCCTGCATTTACCTGAACAACAATAGTCGCTCCCTAAATTTTGGCTGACCGGCGCGTATTCACTGCCGTTTAGGCTTTTGAGAAAACTATTCATGAAGAAGCTGTGTTTGCTGGGCCTGTTCGTCAGCCTGGCCAGTCATAACGTATTGGCCGCCACGACGCCCGCACCTCTGGAAAACAAGGACGCGTTCATCAGCAATCTGATGAAGCAGATGACCCTCGATGAAAAGATCGGCCAGTTGCGCCTGATCAGCATCGGCCCGGAAATGCCTCGGGAGACGATCCGCAAGGAAATCGCCGCCGGCAACATCGGTGGCACGTTCAACTCGATCACCCGCCCGGAAAACCGTCCAATGCAGGACGCGGCCATGCGCAGCCGGCTGAAGATCCCGATGTTCTTCGCCTATGACGTGATCCACGGCCACCGCACCATTTTCCCGATCCCGATCGCCCTGGCCTCAAGCTGGGACATGGACGCCATCGGCCTGTCCGGGCGCATCGCCGCCAAGGAAGCCGCGGCGGACAGCCTCGACATCACCTTCGCGCCGATGGTCGACATCTCCCGCGACCCGCGCTGGGGCCGGACTTCCGAAGGCTTCGGTGAAGACACGTATCTGGTGTCGCGCATCGCCGGCGTGATGGTCAAAGCCTTCCAGGGCACCGGCGCGAACGCGGCCGACAGCATCATGGCCAGCGTCAAGCACTTTGCCCTGTACGGCGCGGTCGAGGGCGGTCGCGACTACAACGTCGTCGACATGAGCCCGGTCAAGATGTTCCAGGACTACCTGCCACCGTACCGTGCGGCTATCGACGCCGGTGCTGGCGGGGTAATGGTCGCGCTGAACTCGATCAACGGCGTGCCGGCCACCGCCAACACCTGGCTGATGAACGACCTGTTGCGCAAGCAATGGGGCTTCAAAGGCCTGGCCGTCAGCGACCACGGGGCGATTTTCGAGTTGATCAAACACGGCGTCGCCCGTGACGGTCGCGAAGCCGCGAAGTTGGCGATCAAGGCTGGCATCGACATGAGCATGAACGACACCCTCTACGGCAAAGAGCTGCCGGGGCTGTTGAAGGCGGGTGAGATCCAGCAAAGCGACATCGACAACGCCGTGCGTGAAGTGCTAGCCGCCAAGTACGACATGGGTCTGTTCAAAGACCCGTACCTGCGCATCGGCAAGGCTGAGGATGATCCGGCCGACACTTACGCCGAAAATCGCCTGCACCGCACCGAGGCCCGTGATGTTGCGCGTCGCAGCATGGTGTTGCTGAAGAACCAGGGCGAAACCCTGCCGTTGAAGAAAACCGCGAAAATTGCCCTGGTCGGCCCGCTGGCCAAGGCACCGATCGACATGATGGGCAGCTGGGCCGCCGCGGGTAAACCCGCGCAATCGGTGACCCTGTTCGACGGCATGACCACTGCACTGGGCACCCAATCGACGCTGATCTACGCCCGTGGCGCCAACATCACCAGCGACAAGAAGGTCCTGGATTACCTGAACTTCCTCAACTTCGACGCACCGGAAGTGGTGGATGATCCGCGTTCGGCCCAAGTGCTGATCGACGAAGCCGTGAAAGCCGCCAAGGATGCCGATGTGGTGGTGGCAGCGGTGGGCGAATCCCGTGGCATGTCCCACGAATCGTCGAGCCGCACCGACCTGAACATCCCGGCCAATCAGCGCGATTTGATCAAGGCCCTGAAGGCCACCGGCAAACCGCTGGTGCTGGTGTTGATGAACGGCCGTCCGCTGTCGATTCTGGAAGAGAAGGAACAGGCTGACGCGATTCTGGAAACCTGGTTCAGCGGCACCGAAGGCGGCAACGCCATCGCCGACGTACTGTTCGGCGACTACAACCCGTCGGGCAAATTGCCGATCACCTTCCCGCGTTCGGTGGGCCAGATTCCGACCTACTACAACCACCTGAGCATTGGCCGGCCGTTTACGCCGGGCAAACCGGGCAACTACACCTCGCAGTATTTCGATGACACCACAGGTCCCCTGTTCCCGTTTGGTTTCGGCCTGAGCTACACCGATTTCAGCCTGAGCGACATGGCGCTGTCGTCGACCACACTGAACAAGACCGGCAAGCTCGACGCCAGCGTCATGGTGAAAAACACCGGCAAGCGTGACGGCGAAACCGTGGTGCAGTTGTACATCCAGGACGTGACCGGCTCGATGATCCGCCCGATCAAGGAACTGAAGAACTTCCAGAAAATCACGCTGAAGGCCGGCGAACAGAAAGTCGTGCACTTCAACATCACCGAGGATGACTTGAAGTTCTTCAATACACAGCTCAAGTACGCGGCAGAACCGGGCAAGTTCAATGTCGAGGTCGGCCTGGATTCACAGGACGTGACGCAGCAGAGCTTTGAATTGCTTTAATACCGCTGAAAAGCAAAAGATCGCAGCCTGCGGCAGCTCCTACAAGGTGTACATCATCCCAATGTAGGAGCTGCCGCAGGCTGCGATCTTTTGATCTTGCCCTACCCCCGCCGATCCAGCAGATTCACCACCAGCCGATCCACCCATCCCCAAATCCTTTGCTTCACTCGCCGCCACAACGGCCGGCGTTGCCATGCCTCCAGGCTGACTTCCTGGCTCTGCGCAAAGTCCCTCTCGAAACTCGCCGCCACCGCTCGCGTCAGCCCAGGGTCCAGCGCCTCAAGGTTGGCTTCCAGGTTGAAGCGCAAATTCCAGTGATCGAAATTGCACGAGCCGATGCTCACCCAGTCGTCGATCAAGACCATTTTTAAATGCAGGAAACACGGCTGGTACTCGAAGATCGTCACCCCGGCCTTGAGCAATCGCGGGTAGTAGCGATGCCCGGCGTAGCGCACCGACGGGTGATCGGTGCGCGGCCCAGTCAGCAGCAGGCGCACATCGACACCTCGGGCGGCAGCCCGGCGCAGTGAGCGGCGGACTTTCCAGGTCGGCAGGAAATACGGCGTCGCCAGCCAAATCCGCCGCTGGCCGCTGTTCAGCGCGCGAATCAATGATTGCAGGATGTCACGGTGCTGGCGGGCGTCGGCATACGCCACCCGGCCCATGCCCTCACCCGCGGACGGTACGCGGGGCAGGCGCGGCAAACCGAAATGGGAGGCCGGTTTCCAGGCGCGCCGATGCCGGTTGGCGATCCATTGACGGTCGAACAGCAACTGCCAGTCGATGACCAAGGGCCCGGTGATTTCCACCATCACTTCGTGCCATTCGCTGGTGTCTTCGCCCGGCGTCCAGAATTCATCGGTCACCCCGGTGCCGCCCACCACGGCCATGCTCTGATCGACCAGCAACAGCTTGCGGTGATCGCGGTAGAAGTTGCCCACCCAACGCCGCCAGCTCAGGCGATTGTAGAAACGCAGCTCCACGCCCGCTGCCATCAAACGCTGGCGCAAGGTCAGGGTGAACGCGAGGCTGCCGTAATCATCGAACAGGCAGCGCACGCGCACGCCACGTTCGGCAGCCTGGACCAACGCCTGAACCATCGCCTCGGCACAGGCGCCCGCCTCCACCAGGTACAACTCCAGCTCGACCTGTTCTTCGGCGCGGGCAATCGCGACCAACATGCGCGGGAAGAACTGCGGGCCGTCGATCAGCAGTTCGAAGTGGTTGCCTTCACGCCAGGGAAAAATTGCGCCGGCCATATCAGCGCGCCGTGAAAATCAGTACCGCACCCACCGGCACCGACAGACTGATAGCCGACAAACCGGCGACCTTGCGCAAACTTTCCAGGCCGGGGACCAGGTCGAAATCCGCGGCATTGATGATCAGCGGTTCGAGGGTCACCACCTGGAAGCGCCGGTCATCAAGACGGGTTGCCAGCAGTTCGGCGTTGTATTCGTGTTGTTTGCCATGGAGGTTGACGGTCAGCGGCAGGCGCAATTCAAGTTGCGCGCCGGGCGCCAGATCGTTGATCGGGCGTAGATCAATCTGCGCGGTGATCAGTGCTTCGGGGAAAGTCTGGATCTCGAACAGGTCCTTGCGCATGCGTTCATCGCGCAGCGGGATGCCACTGTTGACCGAGTCCATCTCGACTTCCACCTCGGCCAGGCCTTTGGGATCGACCTTGCCGTGCAGCACCAGAAAGCGCTGCACTTCGGAGATATTGGTGTTTTTGGTGCTGATGAACGACAGCCGCGAGGACTCGCCATCCAGATACCAATCGGCGTGGGCCGACAGCGTGGCACCGGCCAGCAGCAGGAAGGCGAGGGTTTTGCGGAGGAAGCGGTTGAACATAGAGACTCGTGGGGCAGATAAACCTGCACGAACCTTAACCGCCCGGAGACAGGTTGCAAACTCTAATGCCACCGATCTTGAGTCAAATACATTCCCTGTGGCGAGGGGGCTTGCCCCCGTTCGGCTGCGCAGCAGTCGTAAAACCTGCAAGCGCGGTTTGCCTGAACGAACTCATTGCTTGGTTTTGGGAGCGCTTCGCACTCCAACGGGGGCAAGCCCCCTCGCCACAAGAGCCCCTCATCAGGCCAACGCGTGCTGCACATCGCCGATGGTCGCGGCCAAACTGTTCAGGTGCAGGCTCAACACCCGTTCCACCGGTGCCTGATCCATCGGCCAATGCAGCGCCATGCTGCCGACCAGTCGGCCATCGGCATGGAGCGGCAAGGCCACCGCCCGAATCAGGAACGGCAGGCGCACCGGGTATTCCCAGTAACCTTCGGTGCGCTGGCCGAAGCCCTGATGCAACGCCTGTTCGCTGGCGCTGAAGAGGCTCTCATCGGTCAGCCGTTCACGACCGGCCAGTCGCTCCACTTCTTGGGTGTCCAGTTCGCCCAGGCATGCCCGCCCCATGGCCGAATGAAACAGGCTGGCGTGCTGGCCGACGATCTGGCAGTTGTTCGGGTAGCGTTTGCGCAGCACCGTGGGGATCGCGCTTTCCATGACTTCCACCCGCTCGCCATCGAAGCTCGACAGGTCCGCCACCAGCCCGGTGCGCTCGCTCAACTCCAGCAACAGCGGCGCGGCGCTTTCCACCAGTCGCCGTTTGAAACGCTGCTGACTGTCGCCGAACAGGCGCTTGGCGCACAGCCGATAACGCCGATCGCTCAATCCGCGATAAATCCAGCCCTGCTCCTGCAAGGTCAGCAACATCCGCGACACCGTGGCCTTGGGCAGGGTCGTCAGGTAGTGCAACTCCTCCAGACCCAACGCCTGATGCTCGCCCAGCAGTTCGACGATGGCCAGCGCCCGTTCAACTGAACGTACGCTGCCGGTTTCTGCCTTGCTGTCCATGGATTCGACCTCCCTAAGCCCGGATGGATGATCGCTTTTTGCAGCAAGATGCGGGCCCGCTCGGTGAATTCAGGCGTCTTGCAGACAACCCGGCGGCTGGCGCTTGACCCATTGCGTCAGTTGCTCATGGGCGTAAGCCAGTTGCAGCACCGCCTGATCGGCCTGGGCCGGGCCGATGATTTGCAGGCCCATCGGCAACCCGGCCGGGCTGAACCCTACCGGCACACTCATGCTTGGCAAACCGGCCAGGGTCGGCCCGATCACCACTTCCATCCAGCGGTGATAGGTGTCCATGCTCTGCCCGCCGACGACGCGCGGCCACGGGGTTTGTGCATCAAAAGGGAACACTTGCGCGGTGGGCAACAGCAGAAAATCGTAACGTTCGAACAACTCGCTCAAGGCCCGATACCAATCACTGCGACTGACCGACGCCTGGTAGACATCCGCCGCCGTCAGGCGCAGGCCACCCTCGATTTCCCATTGCGCTTCGGGTTTGAGTTTTTCGCGTTTTTGCGGGTCGGCATACAGCGCGCCGAGGCTGCCCTGCACCAGCCAGTGGCGGTGCACCAGCCAGGTTTGCCACAGGCGTTCCATGGAAAAGCCCGGCTGGCAGGCCTGGACTCGGCACCCCAGTGCCTCGAAGTCCGCGAGTGCCGATTCGCACAGGCTCAACACGCCGTCGTCCATCGGCAGATAACCGTTGTAGTCCCCCAGCCAACCCAGCCTCACATCACTGAAATCCTGCACCAGCGTGTCGGCAAAAATATCCGGACTCTGCGTGAGCGACAGCGGCACGCGCGGGTCATATCCGGCCTGAGTGCCGAGCAAGCGGGCGACATCGGTCACGCTGCGGCCCATCGGCCCTTCGGTGGCCAGTTGCTGGACGAACACGTCCGGCGCGGGCCCGTGAGGCACGCGGCCTTGTGAGGGACGAAAACCAAATACGTTGTTGAACGCCGCCGGGTTACGCAGCGAGCCCATCATGTCGCTGCCGTCGGCCACCGGCAGCATGCGCAACGCCAGCGCCACCGCAGCCCCGCCGCTGCTGCCGCCAGCAACCAACGTCGGGTCGTAGGCGTTGGTGGTGGTGCCGAACACGCTGTTGTAAGTCTGCGAGCCGAGTCCGAATTCCGGGACGTTGGTCTTGCCGATGATGATCGCCCCACAGTCGCGAACCCGCGCCACGCTGATGGCGTCGTGTTGCGGGATCTGCTCGGCTAACAGCGGCGAACCCATGGTCGTGCGCAAACCGGCAGTCGCCGCCAGATCCTTGATGGCTTGCGGCATGCCGTGCATCCAGCCGCGGGACTGGCCCTGATCCAACTGCCGGTCGCAGGCATCGGCCTCCGCCAGCAACTCATCGGCCGGGCGCAGCGAGACCAGCGCGTTGACCTGCGGATTGAAGCGTTCGATCTGCGCCAGATAGGCCTGCATCACTTCACGACAGGAAACCCGGCGGGCGTGAATCGCCCGCGACAATGAATCGGCGTCCATTTCAACAATCGGATTGATGCTCAAGGCTTCACCTCAAGATTAAGTGCTTCGGATTTTTTAGCGCGTGGCGCTTCGTGCATGCAGTAAGTGCCCATCAGCGTCAGCACGCAAGCGAACAGGACATAGAAGGCCGGCGCCACGGGTGTCGCCAGCGCCTTGCTGAGCCAAGTGACAATCAACGGTGCGAAACCGCCGAAGACCATGACTGCCACGTTGTAGGCCACCGACACCCCGGTGGAGCGCACTTCGATCGGAAACTGTTCGGCAAGTGCGGTCGGGGCCGGGCCGAAAAAGCCACCGATGGCGCTGCACAACAATAGTTGCATCACCAGCAAACGTTCCACCGATGGCGCCGCCGCGACCCACACGTACAGCGGATACACCATCACGAAAAACGCCAGGGTAAACGCCATCAAAACCGGGCGCCGCCCGAGCCGGTCCGACAGCGCGCCGGACAGTGGAATGATCACGGTCATCACGGCAACGGCGAGCATCTGCACCAGCAGCACCTGGTCCAGCGGCAGGCCGAGGTTTTTATGGGCGAAGGTCGGCATGTTCACCAGCACCACGTAAAACGATACCGTCGCGCCGCACGCCAAGCCCATCGACACCAAAATGCTGCGCCGATGTTCGCGGATCACTTGCAGCAGGCTCGGGCTCGCGCCTTTGGCCAGTTTGCGTGCCTCCAGAAATTCTTCCGGTTCCTCCATGTGCTTGCGAATCCACAGCCCGACCGGGCCGATCAACAAACCGATCATGAACGGAATCCGCCAGCCCCAGCTATCCAGCGCCTCGGGGGAAAGCAGATGAGTGAACAACGCCACCATTCCCGCCCCGGAAAACACCGCCAGGCATTGCCCGACCAATTGCCAGGAACCGTACAAACCCTTTTTGTGCACGGGTGCACTTTCTACCAGAAACGCCGTGGCGCTGGCGTATTCGCCGCCCGTGGCGAAGCCCTGGAGCATCCGCGCGACCACGATCAACAACGGCGCGCCCATGCCGATGGCGGCGTAGTTGGGCGCGAACGCGATCAGCGCGATGGACACCGTCATCAGGCGGATGATCATCTGCATCGCGGCCTTTCGCCCTTTGCGATCGGAATACATGCCCAACAGAATGCCACCCACCGGGCGCATGAAAAACCCGACGCCAAAGGTCGCCAGCGCCATCAACAGTGACGCGTACTCGTCCTCGGACGGGAAGAATTGCCGGGCGATGATGCTCGCCAGAAAGCCGTAAACGATGAAGTCATACCATTCCAGCGCGTTGCCGATAACGGCGGCGACCACCTGCCGGGTGCGCGAAACGCCTGTGCTCGAAGTCTGCATGGGGAACTCTCCAGAAACCTGTTGGGCGATAACGGGCGCGACGATGCGCGCCCGATCCAGCGGCAATAGAAAGTGAGGTCGTCAGGCCGGCTTGAGCCAGCGCTCGGTCAGCGCGCCCCAATACGCCGCGCCGGTCAGCAGGATGTCGTCGTTGAAGTCGTAAGCGGGGTTGTGGACCATCGGCCGCGAAACGCCATTGCCGATGAACAGGTAGGCGCCGGGGCAGCGTTGCAGCATCCAGGCGAAGTCTTCGCTGCCCATCAGTTTGGGGGTGTTGCCGTCCACCGCGTCGGCACCGAGCAGCTCGACGCCGACCTGCCGAGCGAACTCGGTTTCAGCGGCGTGGTTGACCAGCACCGGGTAAGCCGGGCGATGTTCGATTTTCGAACTGCAACCGAAACTGCGGGCCTGGGATTCGATGATCGCACGCACGCGGTCGAGGGTTTTCTCGCGAACTTCGGCGTTCAATGCACGCAGGCTCAGACGCAGAATCGCTTGTTGCGGGATGACGTTGGCCGCCTCCCCGGCCTGCAACGCACCGACGGTCACCACGGCGGCCTGCTGCGCATCGATGTTGCGCGCAACCACGGTTTGCAGGGCCATGACCACGCTGGCCGCCGCCACCAGCGGATCCACCGCCAGATGCGGCATCGAGCCATGTCCGCCCACGCCTTCGATGACCACCGTGAGCAAATCCTGGGACGCCATCATCGGCCCTTCACGGAAGCCCAGATGCCCCGCCGGCAAGCCCGGCATGTTGTGCATGCCGAACAGCGCGTCGCAGGGAAACCGTTCCAACAGGCCATCGGCGAGCATCGCTTCGGCGCCGCCCTGCCCCTCTTCGGCGGGCTGGAAAATCAGGGTCAGGGTGCCGTCGAACTGACGGGTCGCGGCGAGGTAGCGCGCGGCGCCCAACAGCATTGTGGTGTGGCCGTCATGACCGCAGGCGTGCATGCAGCCCTGATGCCGACTGCTGTAAGCCGCGCCGGTATTCTCGAGGATCGGCAAGGCATCCATGTCCGCCCGCAGCCCCAGTTTGCGTGAACTGCTGCCGTTGCGCAGGACGCCGACTACGCCGGTCTTGCCGATTCCGGTGTGTACTTCATAACCCCACTCCGCAAGGGATTTAGCCACCAGCGCCGAGGTGCGATTTTCCTCGAAGCCGAGTTCCGGGTGGGCGTGGATGTCCTGGCGCGTGGCGTGCAGGTCGCTGGCCACGTCGTTGAGCCAGGCAAGAATGTGCTGATGTCGGGTCATGACGATTGTCCTCGGGCCGGGTGTATTCCCGTTCTTTTTGTTCGCAGTGATTTCGCGACACATCAAGGCAGGTCGCGCTCACCGCCAGATAACCGCGAGTTCGGCGCGAGGACAATCGAATGTGGTTCCACCACGTGGAACCTGAGGGTGTGTTGCAACTTCATGGGCACAAAACCTTGTGGCGAGGGGGCTTGCCCCCGTTGGAGTGCGAAGCGCTCCCAAAAACGGCCAATGGGTTTCTTCAGTTAGAACACATGTATAGGTTTTACGACTGCTGCGCAGCCGAACGGGGGCAAGCCCCCTCGCCACAAAAGCCCCCTCGCCACAGGAGACTGACCGAGGTCATGGTGACAGGCGGCAGCCCTGGCGCTCGCCGACCCAAGTGGCGCTGTTGCTGCGGCCCATGCCGCTGACGGTAACGCGCTTGCTGGCCGCGTCATCAGTAAAGCCACTGGTCGGCAGCCACTGCTTCACATAGCTTTGGCAGTACTCGGCCGGGTTGTTCATCACGTAACGGCACGAACAATATTCCTTGGCGGTGTAGGCGCTGATGATGTCCGGGAATGCCCACAGCGCCACTCGCTCCTGCCAGGTCCAGCCGAACAAGGCGATCAGCAGGATCAACAACAGCATGCTGAATGGTCGGCGACGAACAAAGCTGCGACGCTTCATGGCTGCACCTTCGCGGCAAATGCCTTGAGCGTGAGTTTGAGCAAATCGTTGTGCCGGTAGCTGCCGTCGCGGTCATCGCCGTAGCGCACGATCACCAGGTTTTCGCTGGGAATCACGTACATCGCCTGACCCCAATGACCCAGCGCGGCGAAGGTATCGTCGGGTGCAGCGGGCCAGGGTTTTGCCGCGCCTTCCACCGCGCGGTTAAGCCACCAATGGCCGCCGGGCACGGCGTCGTCCTGATTGGCTTGATAGCGGGCGAACGGTTCGCGGCTGAAAGCGACCCAGTCTTTGGGCAGCAGTTGCCGGTCGCCCCAACGGCCGTCGCGGGCCATCAGCAGACCGACGCGGGCCAGGTCCCTGGCGGTGAGGTAGGCATAGGATGAAGCGACGAATGTCCCCGTGGCGTCGGCCTCCCAGACGGCGTGGCGAATCCCCAAGGGTTCGAACAGAGCAGTCCATGGATAGTCCGGATAGCGGGTCGGGCCGACGATGGTTTTCAGCGCAGCGGATAACAAATTGCTGTCACCGCTGGAGTAACGGAATGCCTCACCGGGTTTGGCGTATTCACCGTGATCGGCGGTGAACGCGGCCATGTCCGGGTGGCCACGGGTGTAGAGCATCGCGACCACCGAGGATTTCAACGGCGCGTATTCATAGTCTTCCTGCCAGTCCAGGCCCGAGGCCCAATGCAGCAGGTCGGCCATGGTCATCGTCGGGTGTTTTTCCAGCGGTGGATAAAACTTCTGCACCGGGTCCCGGAGCTTGAACAGTCCTTCGCCATAAGCCACGCCGAGGACCGTGGCCATCAGGCTTTTGCTGATGGACCAGGTCAGGTGCGGGGTGTCGGCGGTGGTCGGACCGGCGTAGCGTTCGTAGATCAGTTGACCGTCGCGGATCACCAGCAAGGCGTCGGTGCGGATGCCTTTTCGGGTGGCCTCATCACGGGGTGGGAAGGCGTAAGTCTTCAGCGCTTGAAGCGCCGGCCCGGTGACTGTCGGACCGGTTGACCATTGCTCGGCAGGCCAATATTCGGCGTGGGCAGTGAGGCTGAGCAGCAGCCCGAAAATCAGGGACAAGCCTTTGGACATGGTGGGGGCTCGGAGGGATGAACTGGCTGAGCCTAGCCGAGGTTGATGACAGTTTTGGAAGTTGTGGTGTTAATAAAGCCGCCTTCGCGAGCAGGCTCGCTCCCACAGGGAAATGCATTGCAAAATGTGGGAGCGGGCTTGCCCGCGATGGGGCCAGTCAATCCAGCGAAGATCCCGCGAGTGCCTTGGCCAACCGCTTGCCCCGCGCCCCCGCCGCCAAATCCATCACGCCCTGATCGCGCTGCCACATCGCCGCCCAATGCTGCGGGCCATCGGCCAGTGCCTGAGCCACCTCAGCCTTCAGCCCATCGAACTGCGCAAACAAGCCCGCGAGCAACACATGCCCGGACGGATTATTCGGCGCCTGCCGGCTGACTTCCGCACACCCGGCCAGCAGCGCCAGCAACCGCAGTTGCAAGGCTTGCGGCCAGTCGCTGTCCTGACCGATGCCGTACAGCCAGGCGGTCATGGCGCTCAGAACGTAGATGTCTTCAAGGGTGCGGAACGGTTTGATGTAAGCATCCCAGCCATCCCCCGCCAACAGTTCGCACTGAGCATTATCGAGAAACAGCCGACCATGACTGATGTCTGGCATCAACGGGATCGCCGGTAGCTTCTCCAGACGAACGCCCGGTTCATCGGGATAGACCACCGCCAGACTCAGGCGCGGTTTTTCGTCGGGGGCTTCACTACGAGCAGCGATCAGCAGCCAATCGGCGGCATCGCCTGCGGTGACAAAATCCTTGCGCCCGCTCAGACGCAAATCGTGCAGACGGGTCTGCATGTCCACCACCCGCAGGCTGCGCTGTTCGGTCGCGCACAAGGCGCCGAGGCTCAGCGGCGCGCTCGGCCAGAGCATGCGCAACGCCGCCTGATAGCCCACCAGAAACGCCAGCCCCGGCGTCGGCATCAAACGCCCGCCGGCCACCGCCAATTCGAGCGGCGTGACGTTGCCCAACTGGTGCAACAAGGTCGCGAACCCCTCGCCCAGGTCCGGGTTGGCGGGCAGACGATCGCGGCGGCGCAGCAGGTTTTGCCAGGGCATAAGAGGCTCCTCGTGGGCTGTCATATAAGCATCACCAAAGCTTCATGGCGATGACACCGGGGCTACATAGCCTGACTTTGCACAACACGGCTGCATAAAGAAAGTCGATCGGCTGCAACCCAAGACGGGTGAACGGCCCGTACGGAGATTCGCAATGACTCAGATCGCCCGCATCAGCGACACCGGCAATGAACGCCGCCTGCAAGCCGAACGCCTGGTGGGCGCCGAGGCCTTGCAGGAAGCCCAGGCCTTGCGCTTCAACGTGTTCAGCGGCGAATTCAACGCCAAGCTGAAAGGCGCGGAGCTGGGTCTGGACATGGATGACTATGATGTTCACTGCGCCCACATCGGCGTGCGTGACTTGAACACCGGGCGTCTGGTGGCGACCACCCGTTTGCTCGACCACACGGCCGCCAGCAGCCTGGGCAAGTTCTACAGCGAAGAAGAATTCAGCCTGCATGGCCTGGTCCATCTCAAAGGCCCGATCCTGGAAATCGGCCGCACTTGCGTCGACCCGGCCTACCGCAACGGCGGCACCATCGCCGTACTCTGGGGCGAACTGGCCGAAGTCCTGAACCAGGGCGGCTACAGCTATTTGATGGGTTGCGCGAGCATTCCGATGCAGGACGGCGGCATCCAGGCCCACGCGATCATGCAGCGCCTGCGCGAACGTTATCTGTGTACGGAACACCTGCGGGCGGAACCGAAAAAGCCGCTGCCGAGCCTCGACATCCCGTCCAACGTCATCGCCGAAATGCCACCGCTGCTCAAGGCCTACATGCGCCTTGGCGCGAAGATCTGCGGCGAGCCGTGCTGGGATGAAGACTTCCAGGTCGCCGACGTGTTCATCCTGCTCAAGCGCGACGAACTCTGCCCGCGTTATGCCAAGCACTTCAAGGCGGCCGTGTGATGAGTCGGCTACGGGTGTACGCGCGGATTGCGCGAGTGTTGGTGGTGGTGGCGCTGGGCTTGAGCATGGCTGGAGTGTTTGGGCTATTCGAGCGTTTGGGGATTGCTCATTCGATGGTCCGTCGCCAGCGCTGGTCGCGATTTTTCATGGCACGCCTGAGCAATGCCCTGCCCTTTCGCGTGACCATGCACGGTGAATTGCCGAAGGCGCCGATGCTCTGGGTCAGCAACCATGTGTCCTGGACCGACATTCCACTGCTGGGCATGCTCACGCCGCTGTCGTTCCTGTCCAAGGCCGAAGTGCGCACCTGGCCGGTGGCGGGCTGGTTGGCGGCCAAGGCCGGCAGCCTGTTTATCCGTCGCGGTTCAGGTGACAGTCAGTTGATCCGCAAACAGATGACCCGTCATCTGGAGCAGGAACATCCGCTGCTGATGTTCCCGGAAGGCACTACCACCGACGGCCGTTCGCTGCGCACGTTTCATGGTCGCCTGCTGTCTGCGGCGATCGACTCCGACGTGAAGTTGCAGCCGGTGGCGATTCGTTATCTGCGTGACGGAGAGCTCGATTCGCTGGCGCCATTCATTGGCGATGATGATTTGCTCTCGCACTTGATGCGCTTGTTTGCCCATGATCGTGGTGAGGTGGAGATTCATTTGCTCAAGCCGATCGCGTGTGAAGGTCGCGAGCGTGCGGCACTGGCGTTTGAAGCGCAGCAGGCGGTGCAGAAGGCGTTGTTTGGCGAAGTGGCCAAACCGGCGGAACCACAACATGCCGGCGAACTCATCGCCGCCTGAAAGAAAAAGATCGCAGCCTTCGGCAGCTCCTACGCCGATCTCTGTAGGAGCTGCCGAAGGCTGCGATCTTTTGATCCTGGCTACACACGCAGCGCCACAAATTCCTGAAGCTGCGGATAGAACAACCGAAAGTCATCGCTCAACGGCTCATACAACACCCGCAATTCCTGCATCGCTGCGGCCAGTTCCTCGGGCCGCGTCAGCCGCCGTGAAATCCCCCGCAGCACCTGCTCAAGCACCGCAAACTCCCGATAAGAACCCAACCAGTCATTGGCGACCATGTGCGGCGCAATCTGCGCCAGCCGTTCCGGCAATTGCGCCTCGGCGGACAACACCCGATACACCCCCGAAGTGAATTGTTCCAGTGGCTGATCGGCGTACAGCGTCCAGTCCCGGGCCAGGCAATGGTCGAAAAACACGTCAAGCACGATCCCGGCGTAACGCCGGCGGGTCATGGAAAACCGTGACAACGAAACGTCCACCAACGGATGGCGGTCGGTAAAGACATCGATGCTGCGATGCAGCTGGATGGCCGCTTCGATCTCCGGATCGAACTGCCCTTGCAGCCGCCCTTTGACGAAATCGCCATACAGACTGCCGAGCAATTGACCGGGGCGCTGGCCACCGAGGTGCAGATGTGCGAGATAGTTCATGCGCGCAGCTTAGCACTGCGCCCTACATATCGTTATAACCCGATATACCGAATGACTCGGTCGTCAGACCAAAATCATATTGGTATATCGCGAAGTACCGATTTAAAGTTCGCCTCATCGCGATATAGCGTTTTACTCATCACGAGCCCAAACCATGACCATCGACCTCGACGAAATAATAAAAGCCCTGGCACACCCAGTACGCCGAGACATCCTCATCTGGCTGAAAGACCCCAAGACCCAGTTCCCGGAACAGATCCACAACCACGAGTACGGCATTTGCGCCGGACAGATCGATCAACGCTGCGGCCTGTCGCAGTCGACCGTGTCCGCCCATTTGGCGAACTTGCAACGTGCGGGACTGATCAGCAGCCAGAAAGCCGGTCAATGGCACTTTTTCAAACGCAACGAGGACGTGATTCAGGCGTTCCTCGACGCCATCGTCAAGGAGCTCAGCGCTCCGACCAGGAATTAAACAATGCCCCTCTCGCTACTCATTCTGGCCTTGAGCGCCTTCGCCATCGGCACCACCGAGTTCGTCATCATGGGCTTGCTGCCCGATGTGGCGGCCGACCTCGGTGTGTCGATTCCCGGCGCCGGCTGGCTGGTGACCGGTTACGCCCTGGGCGTGGCCATCGGTGCACCGTTCATGGCACTGGCGACCTCTCAATTGCCGCGCAAGGCCGCACTGGTAGCGTTGATGGGCATCTTCATCGTCGGCAACCTGCTCTGTGCAATGGCGACCGACTACAACGTGCTGATGTTTGCCCGTGTGGTCACCGCCCTCTGCCACGGTGCGTTCTTCGGCATCGGCTCGGTAGTGGCAGCGGGTCTGGTGCCAGCGAACAAACGCGCTTCGGCCGTGGCTCTGATGTTCACCGGCCTGACCCTGGCCAACGTACTCGGCGTTCCGCTGGGCACCGCGCTTGGCCAGGAAGCCGGCTGGCGTTCGACCTTCTGGGCGGTGACCGTGATTGGTGTGATCGCGTTGATCGGTCTGATCCGTTTCCTGCCGGCCAAGCGCGATGAAGAGAAACTCGACATGCGCGCCGAACTGCGCGCCCTCAAAGGCGCCGGGATCTGGCTGTCGTTGAGCATGACCGCGTTGTTCGCGGCTTCCGTATTCACCCTGTTCACCTATGTCGCCCCGCTGCTCGGCGATGTCACCGGCGTCTCGCCCAAAGGCGTGACCTGGACCCTGATGCTCATCGGCCTGGGCCTGACGGTCGGCAACATCATCGGCGGCAAACTGGCTGACAAAGGCATGGCCGCGACACTGATCGGCGTCTTCATCTCGATGGCCGTGATCTCTACCGTGCTGACCTGGACCAGCGTCGCGCTGATTCCGACCGAAATCACCCTGTTCCTCTGGGCCACCGCGTGCTTTGCCGCCGTGCCCGCCCTGCAAGTGAACGTGGTGACCTACGGCAAGGCCGCACCGAACCTGGTGTCGACCCTGAACATCGGCGCTTTCAATATCGGCAACGCACTGGGTGCCTGGGTCGGTGGCAGCGTCATCGCCCACGGTTTCGGCTTGACCAGCGTTCCTCTCGCGGCAGCAGCACTGGCGGTACTCGCCCTGCTGGTGACCCTGATTACCTTCCGTCAGAGCGGCAACCCCGAACTGGCTCCTGCTACCAACTAACCTCACGAGGGTTGTACTTCATGACGACTATTTTCGATCCGATCAAACTGGGCGACCTCGAGTTGGCCAACCGCATCATCATGGCACCGCTGACCCGCTGCCGCGCCGACGAAGGCCGCGTGCCAAACGCACTGATGGCCGAGTACTACGTGCAGCGCGCCTCGGCCGGCCTGATCCTCAGCGAGGCCACTTCGGTCACGCCGATGGGCGTCGGCTACCCGGACACCCCGGGTATCTGGTCCAACGATCAAGTGCGTGGCTGGGCCAATGTGACCAAAGCGATCCACGGCGCGGGCGGCAAGATTTTCCTGCAACTGTGGCACGTCGGTCGTATTTCTCACGGGTCGTACCTGGGCGGTGAAGCGCCGGTCGCACCAAGCGCCATTCAGCCAAAAGGCCATGTCAGCCTGGTTCGCCCATTGGCCGACTACCCAACGCCACGTGCCCTGGAAATCGCCGAAATCGCTGACGTCGTCGACGCCTACCGCGTCGGCGCCGAGAACGCCAAGGCAGCCGGTTTCGACGGTGTGGAAATTCACGGCGCCAACGGTTACCTGCTCGACCAGTTCCTGCAAAGCAGCACCAACCAGCGCACCGATAATTACGGCGGCTCCCTGGAAAACCGTGCGCGCCTGTTGCTGGAAGTGACCGACGTCGCCATCGAAATCTGGGGCGCCGGCCGCGTCGGTGTGCACCTGTCACCGCGCGCCGACTCCCATGACATGGGCGACGACAACCTGTCCGAGACCTTCACTTACGTCGCTCGCGAACTGGGCAAACGTGGCATCGCGTTTATCTGCTCCCGTGAGAAAGAAGCCGGCGACAGCCTCGGCCCACAATTGAAAGAAGCGTTCGGCGGCCCGTACATCGTCAACGAAAGCTTCACCAAAGACAGTGCCAACGCCTGGCTGGCCAGCGGCAAGGCTGATGCGGTCGCCTTCGGCGTGCCGTTCATTGCCAACCCGGACCTGCCGGCACGTTTGAAGGCCGATGCGCCGTTGAATGAGCCACGTCCTGAGCTGTTTTATTCCAAGGGCGCGGTCGGCTACATCGACTACAGGGTGATGTAAGCTTCAACATTGAAATGAAAAACCCCCGTCTCGAAAGAGCCGGGGGTTTTTATTGTTAATAACTACCACACCCCAACTAACTTATCGCAACCTTATTAACAACAACCCTTCCAACCCAACAATAACAATTAGAAAAAAATATTAACTATCAAACAAACCCACCAACATCGATACTCAACCCACCGCAACTAACCCCTGCCAAAGATAATCAACAATACATACATCCCATTAAAAGGAATTGACATGAGTAACGACCGCTCTGGATCTTCTGAGCAGTACCACGAGAATGGACGATCACCAGAAAGCTATAGGTGGGAGCACGAGCGAAAAGAAGCAGAACGTAAAGAAAAGGAGATCAACGACGAGAATGAACGTCTATACAATGAAAAAAAAGAAATTAACGCTGAAATTGAAAAGCGTAAAAATGCGCACTGGAAACAATTTAGCCAAAGCAATAATGAAATAAGGTTAGTGACCTTCGTCCATAACAATACTGATGAAACGATCCAGCTGATTGATACAGACTTCGAAGTCGAGGATATGTCCGAATGTGACATTCCGCCCTACTCAATCGCCACGATGGATGCAAAGAAGAACTTTAACTCCAACAGACTTTCAGCTGTTACTGGCCGTGACCAAACGTTTATCAAGAAGTTTTTCACTTATGGCGCAGGCGACATGAAATGTCGTTTTGATACAAGCATGGTAGTGAAGGTTTCGTTCGGTATTATTGCGACCACATTGACACCGACCTGGAACCATCAGACACGCTCCATAGGCCGCAAGAAACTGGTATGCACATCCCGATTGAGAGCGAACGCACCCAAAACGCCATACAGCTACTGCCTGGATATCCATATCGGAGAAGAGTAGTCGCCCATCCAGTAACGCTGTCGAGTAGAACCTGAACAACCTTCAAAAAACAGGATGCCGTTGGTTGGCCGCACGGCGCCCTCGAAAACGGGATCGCTCACACTCGTTCACAGACTCGCAACAAATCACCTACAAAATACGTAGCTCACTACCTATCAACCCGGCCAGCATCCATATATAACAGCAGCCTATGGCGAGAAGGCGAGCGAAGACATGAACCTTCGCTCGCCTAAAGTGTTGACACAACCGGACTCAATTACGCATTTTGTCGAAGGCTTGGACTCAAGCGCAGCATGTCCAACCCTGTATCGACCCAACGCTCGGCTTCGATGTGCAGTTCAAAGCTGTCGGGCGCCAATAGCCACTGATACAGGATGCCGTCGATGTACGCGTGCAGGCTGATGGCCGCGCGAGCCGTATCAAGGTTTTCCGGTAACTGCCCCCGATTGACCGCATTACTCAGGGCCAGGGCGATTCGCACATTGCAATCAAGGCTGACCTCTCGGCGCTGCTGGCGCAGGTCGCACATTTCATCGGTGAATTCACACTTATGAAACAGAATCTCATTGATGCGTCGGGTTTTCGGGTCCAGGGCAACCTGATGAAACAAATGAATCAGCAGCTTGCGCATGCAGCCGAGGGGATCGAGTTCATCTTCGCTTTCACTGGCCTTGGCCATTTCATCCAGCGGCTCTTGCAAGGTATCAAGCATGGCCTGCACCAAGTCCGCCTTGTTGCTGAAATGCCAGTAAATGGCCCCGCGCGTGACCCCGGCCAGGGTAGCGATATCCGCCAGTGTCGTGCGCGCCACGCCCCTTTCGTAAAAGGCTTTTTCTGCCGCTTCCAGTATCTGGCTGCGGGTTTCTTGAGCTTCCTCTTTGGTGCGACGGACCATGGCAGTACAACCTCAATCAGGATGCTTCAGCGATGTCTGAACATCCGCTGAATAAAAGTGGGGCGAGCGCTCTCGGGCGTCGTCCCCGGCCTACAATTCGAACCCTTGAACGGCTTTTGTAACTGTGTGGATACGCGGCCAAGGTATTTACAAACAACCATGAACGTAAGTATATTCCTTAGCAAGCTACTTATCCACTCAGCGCACATTTTTTACCTTTCCACATTTCTAGTGCGCAATTTGCGCGCCTGACCCGAGGATTTTCATGCAATTCAAGCCAGCTGTTACCGCTCTGGTCACCGCCCTCGCCTTGGCATCGCTGCTCAGCGGATGCAAAAAGGAAGAGGCGGCACCTGCCGCACCACCCCCTCAGGTCGGCGTCGTTACTCTGCAACCTCAAGCTTTCACCCTGACCTCCGAGCTTCCGGGCCGTACCAGCGCGTACCGCATCGCCGAAGTTCGCCCTCAGGTCAACGGCATCATTCTCAAGCGCCTGTTCAAGGAAGGCGGCGACGTCAAGGCCGGCCAGCAGCTGTATCAGATTGATCCGGCGGTTTATGACGCCACCCTGAAAAGCGCCGAAGCCAATCTGCAACAGACCAAATCGATCTCCGACCGCTACAAGCAGTTGGTCAACGAGCAAGCTGTGAGCCGTCAGGAATACGACACGGCCCTGGCCAACCGGTTGCAATCGGAAGCCGCCCTGCAAAGCGCCCAGATCAATGTGCGTTACACCAAGGTTTACGCGCCACTCTCCGGCCGCATCGGCCGCTCGACCGTGACTGAAGGCGCGCTGGTCACCAGCGGCCAGGTCGACGCGATGGCGGTGATTCAGCAACTGGACCCCATCTACGTCGATGTGACCCAGTCTTCGGTAGAGCTGCTGGAACTGCGCCGCGAACTGGAAAGCGGTCGTCTGCAAAAATCTGGCGACAACGCGGCCAAGGTCAAGCTGACCCTCGAAGACGGCAGTCAGTACAAACAGGAAGGCAAGCTCGAGTTCTCGGAAGTCTCGGTGGACCAGACCACCGGTTCCGTGACCTTGCGTGCGGTATTCCCGAACCCTGACCACACCCTGCTGCCAGGCATGTTTGTACACGCCCAGTTGCAGGCCGGTGTGAACAGCGCGGCGATCCTCGCTCCGCAACAAGGCGTGACCCGTGATCTCAAAGGCACCCCGACCGCGCTGGTCGTCGGTCCGGACAACAAGGTCGAACTGCGTCAGCTCAAGGCCAGCCGCACTGTCGGCAGTCAGTGGCTGATCGAAGACGGTCTGAAGGCCGGCGATCGACTGATCACCGAAGGGCTGCAATACGTCAAACCTGGCGTTGAAGTAAAAGCCAGTGAAGCGACTAACGTTGGCGCAAAGAACCCTGCCCCCGCAAAAGTAGCTGACAAGGCTTCCAGCGGCAAAGGGGAGTAAACCATGTCCAGATTTTTTATCGACCGTCCGATTTTCGCCTGGGTAATTGCCCTGGTGATCATGCTGGTCGGGGCACTATCGATCCTCAAACTCCCGATCAACCAATACCCGAGCATTGCGCCTCCGGCCATTGCAATCCAGGTGACCTACCCGGGCGCGTCCGCACAAACCGTGCAGGACACCGTGGTGCAGGTGATCGAGCAACAACTCAACGGTATCGATAACCTGCGTTATGTCTCGTCGGAAAGTAACTCCGACGGCAGCATGACCATTACCGCTACCTTCGAGCAGGGCACCAACTCCGATACCGCGCAGGTTCAGGTCCAGAACAAGCTGAACCTGGCCACCCCGCTGCTGCCGCAAGAAGTGCAGCAACAGGGTATCCGCGTGACCAAGGCAGTGAAAAACTTCCTGATGGTGATAGGCGTGGTGTCGCGCGACGGCAGCATGACCAAGGACGACCTGTCCAACTACATCGTGTCGAACATGCAGGATCCGATCTCGCGGACCGCCGGTGTCGGTGACTTCCAGGTCTTCGGTGCACAGTACGCAATGCGGATCTGGCTCGACCCGGCCAAGTTGAACAACTTCAACCTGACCCCAGTGGACGTGAAAACCGCCATCGCCGCGCAGAACGTCCAGGTGTCATCCGGTCAACTCGGTGGTTTGCCTGCTGTCGCCGGCCAACAGCTGAACGCGACGATCATCGGCAAGACCCGCCTGCAGACCGCTGAGCAATTCAAGGCGATCCTGCTCAAGGTCAACAAGGACGGTTCGCAAGTGCGTGTCGGCGACGTGGCGGATGTCGGTCTGGGCGGTGAAAACTACTCGATCAGCGCCCAGTTCAACGGCAGCCCGGCCTCCGGTCTGGCGGTGAAACTGGCCAACGGTGCCAACGCCCTCGACACTGCAAAAGCCCTGCGCAAGACCATCGAAACCCTCAAGCCGTTCTTCCCGCAAGGGATGGAAGTGGTGTTCCCGTACGACACCACGCCGGTGGTGACCGAGTCGATCAAGGGTGTGGTTGAAACCCTGGTCGAAGCGATCGTGCTGGTGTTCCTGGTGATGTTCCTGTTCCTGCAAAACTTCCGCGCCACCGTCATCACCACGATGACCGTGCCAGTCGTATTGCTGGGCACCTTCGGGATCCTCGCGGCGTTCGGTTTCAGCATCAACACCCTGACCATGTTCGGTATGGTGCTGGCCATCGGTTTGCTGGTGGACGACGCCATCGTCGTGGTGGAAAACGTCGAACGGGTCATGAGCGAAGAAGGCCTGTCACCCAAGGAGGCCACCAAGAAATCCATGGGGCAGATCCAGGGTGCACTGGTCGGTATCGCCCTGGTGCTGTCGGCGGTACTGCTACCGATGGCGTTCTTCAGCGGTTCCACCGGTGTGATCTACAAGCAGTTCTCGATCACCATCGTCTCGGCCATGGCCCTGTCGGTACTGGTTGCACTGATCTTCACCCCGGCGCTCTGCGCGACCATGCTCAAGGCGATTCCGAAAGGCGAGCACGGCACGCCGAAACGCGGCTTCTTCGGCTGGTTCAACCGCAATTTCGACCGTGGCGTCAAAAGCTACGAGCGTGGCGTGGGCAACATGCTCGCGAACAAGGCCCCGTACTTACTGGCCTACCTCATCATCCTGGTCGGCATGATCTGGCTGTTCACCCGCATCCCAACGGCGTTCCTGCCGGAAGAAGACCAGGGCGTATTGTTTGCCCAGGTGCAAACCCCGGCCGGTTCCAGTGCCCAGCGCACGCAAGTGGTCGTGGATGAAATGCGTGAATTCCTGCTGCGTCCGAGCAAGGACGGTGGTGAAGGCGACGCGGTGGCCTCGGTATTTACCGTGACCGGCTTCAACTTCGCCGGCCGTGGCCAGAGCTCGGGTATGGCGTTCATCATGCTCAAACCGTGGGACGAACGTAACGCCGAAAACAGCGTGTTCAAACTCGCGGCCCGAGCCCAGCAGCACTTCTTCACCTTCCGTGACGCCATGGTGTTTGCTTTCGCACCGCCGGCGGTACTGGAACTGGGTAACGCCACCGGTTTCGACGTGTTCCTGCAAGACCGCGCCGGTATCGGTCACGACAAGCTGATGGAAGCGCGCAACCAGTTCCTCGGCATGGCGGCGCAAAGCAAGATTCTGTCGCAAGTGCGCCCCAACGGCCTGAACGACGAACCGCAATACCAGCTGGAAATCGATGACGAGAAGGCCAGTGCCCTAGGCATCACCCTCACCGACATCAACAACACCCTGTCGATTGCCCTGGGCAGTAGCTACGTCAACGACTTCATCGACCGCGGTCGGGTGAAGAAGGTTTACGTGCAAGGCGAGCCGGGCGCGCGCATGAGTCCTGAAGACGTCAAGAAATGGTATGTGCGCAACAGCGCCGGCACCATGGTTCCGTTCTCGGCGTTCGCCAAGGGTGAGTGGATTTACGGTGCACCGAAGCTGTCGCGTTACAACGGCGTAGAAGCGATGGAAATCCTCGGTGCCCCGGCACCCGGTTATTCCACCGGTGAAGCCATGCTCGAAGTCGAAGCCCTGGCCAAGAAACTGCCGGCCGGTGTCGGTATTTCCTGGACCGGTCTGTCGTACGAGGAACGTCTGTCCGGCTCGCAAGCGCCAGCGTTGTACGCCCTGTCGCTGCTGATGGTGTTCCTGTGTCTGGCGGCGCTGTACGAAAGTTGGTCGATCCCGATCGCGGTGATGTTGGTGGTACCGCTGGGGATCATCGGTGCGCTGATGGCGACCAGCCTGCGCGGTCTGTCCAACGACGTGTATTTCCAGGTGGGCCTGTTGACGACCATTGGTCTGGCGGCAAAAAACGCCATTTTGATTGTCGAATTTGCCAAGGAACTGCATGAACAAGGGCGTAGTCTGCGCGATGCCGCAGTCGAAGCCTGCCGGATGCGTTTGCGACCGATCATCATGACGTCGCTCGCTTTCGTCCTCGGTGTGGTACCACTGGCAATTTCCACGGGTGCAGGTTCGGGTAGCCAACATGCGATCGGTACCGGGGTGATTGGCGGTATGCTCACGGCCACGATCCTGGCGATCTTCTGGGTCCCACTGTTTTTCGTCACCGTGTCGGCCATGGGGCAGCGCAAAACCGCTGACCAGGACGACGCTATTGAACCTTCTAAAGAGGCTGGCTAATGAGCAAGTCGCTACTCTCCCTGGCTGTTGCCGCTTTCGTGCTCGGCGGCTGCTCGCTGATTCCCGATTATCAGCAGCCTGAAGCACCGGTGGCGGGCCAGTACCCGCAAGGTCCGGCGTATTCGCCGGCCCAGGCGCCTGCCCAGGCTGCCGCCGAACAGGGCTGGAAGCAGTTTTTCCATGACCCGGCGTTGCAACAGCTGATCCAGGTCGCCCTGGAAAACAACCGTGACCTGCGGGTCGCGGCGCTGAACATCGACGCCTTTGCGGCTCAATACCGCATCCAGCGTGCCGATCTGTTCCCGGCCGTGTCGGCCAACGGCACCGGCAGCCGTCAGCGGGTCCCGGCTCGGGCCTCGCAGACCGGCGAAGCGGGTATCACCAGCTCCTACTCGGCCACGGTCGGCATCAGCGCCTATGAACTCGACCTGTTCGGTCGGGTTCGCAGCCTGAGCGAAGAAGCGCTGCAGAAGTACTTCGCCACTGAAGAAGCGCGCCGCACCACCCAGATCAGCCTGGTGGCCAGTGTGGCCAACGCCTATCTGACCTGGCAGGCCGACAAGGAATTGCTGAAACTGACTCAGGACACCCTGGGTGCGTTCGAGGAGAGCTACAAGCTCACCGCCCGCAGCAACGAAGTGGGTGTCGCCTCGGCCCTGGACCTGGCCCAGTCGCGTACCTCGGTGGAAAACGCCCGCGCGCAAATGGCCAAGTACACCCGTCAAGTCGCCCAGGATGAAAATAGCCTGGTGTTGCTGCTCGGCACTGGCGTCCCGGCCAATCTGCAAGCGGCCAAGCCATTGGCTGACGACCTGCTGAGCGAAGTGCCGGCCGGCCTGCCATCGGACTTGCTGCAACGTCGTCCGGACATCCTCCAGGCCGAATACGACCTGAAAGCCGCCAACGCCAACATCGGCGCGGCACGGGCGGCGTTCTTCCCGAGCATCAGCCTGACGGCCAATGCCGGCAGCCTGAGCCCGGACCTGTCCGGTCTGTTCAAGGGCGGTTCGGGCACCTGGTTGTTCCAGCCGCAAATCAACCTGCCGATCTTCAATGCCGGCAGCCTGCGCGCCAGCCTGGATTATTCAAAAATCCAGAAAGACATTGGCGTGGCGAACTACGAGAAGTCCATTCAAACGGCCTTCCAGGAAGTCGCCGATGGCCTGGCCGCCCGCCAGACCTACACCGATCAGTTGCAGGCCCAGCGTGATTTCGTCACCGCGAACCAGGACTACTACCGTCTGGCCGAGCGTCGTTATCGCATTGGTGTCGACAGCAACCTGACCTTCCTCGATGCCCAGCGCCAGCTGTTCAGTGCCCAACAGGTACTGATCACCGACCGTCTGGCGCAACTGGTCAGTGCCGTCAATCTGTACAAGGCACTGGGCGGTGGCTGGAACGAGCAGACGGCGAAGAACGAGCCGTTGAAAGAAGAAGCGCCGAAGCTGAAGTTGTTCTGATAGCGCTGTAAAACAAGAAGCCCACCGATTGGTGGGCTTTTTGTTGCTCAATATCAAAAGATCGCAGCCTCCGGCAGCTCCTACAGGAATCGCGTCCAATGTAGGAGCTGCCGGAGGCTGCGATCTTTTGATTTTGACGTTCGATAATCGCCCAAAACCCGCTTCCCCCAATTGAATCGCCCCGCCCATCCCCCGCACCATTCGTCGCACAATACCAATAACAACAGGTTCGACACCATGCCCCCGCGCCCTGCCCTGTCCGGCTGATTCCGTTCGTTTTTGCCCTGATTTCAAATTTTTGTCTGCAACCCCCACGTTGCGGCAGCACCCCGTTTTACGCCTAAAAACTAGAGAGACCCGAACACATGACACCTTCCAATACTCAATACTGGTTCCCCAGCCTCCTCGCCGTTGCACTGGCCAGTACGGCTCTGCCCGCCATGGCCGAGGAGTCAGGCTTTGTCGAAGGTGCCAAGGTCAACCTGAACCTGCGCAACTTCTACATCAATCGCAATTTCACCAACCCGACCAAAACCCAAGGCAAGGCAGAAGAGTGGACACAAAGCTTCATCCTCGACGCCAAGTCCGGGTTCACCCAAGGCACCGTCGGGTTCGGCATGGATGTGCTGGGGCTGTATTCGGTGAAGCTCGATGGCGGTAAAGGCACGGGCGGTACGCAGTTGCTGCCGCTTGATCACGACGGTCGCCCGGCGGACAACTTCGGGCGCACCAACGTGGCGTTCAAGGCCAAGCTGTCGCAGACCGAAGTGAAGGTGGGCGAATGGATGCCGGTGCTGCCGATCCTGCGTTCGGACGACGGTCGTTCCCTGCCGCAAACCTTCCGTGGCGGCCAGATCACCTCGAAGGAAATCAACGGCCTGACGCTCTACGGCGGCCAGTTCCGCGCCAACAGCCCGCGCGACGACAGCAGCATGAACGACATGTCGATGACCGGAAAACCAGCGTTCACCTCCGACCGCTTCAACTTTCAGGGCGGCGAATACGCCTTTAACGAGAAGCGCACCCAGATCGGTTTGTGGAATGCCGAACTCAAAGACATCTACAGCCAGCAGTACGTGAATCTGATCCACAGCCAGCCCATCGGTGACTGGACCCTGGGTGCCAACCTCGGTTTCTTCTACGGCAAGGATGACGGCAGCGCCCGCGCCGGCGCGCTGGACAACAAGACGTGGTCGGGCCTGTTCTCGGCCAAATACGGCGGCAACACCTTCTATGTCGGCCTGCAAAAACTCACCGGCGACAGCGCCTGGATGCGGGTCAATGGCACCAGCGGCGGCACCCTGGCCAACGACAGTTACAACGCCAGTTATGACAATGCGAAAGAAAAATCCTGGCAGGTACGGCACGACTATAACTTCGTCGCCCTTGGCATTCCCGGCCTGACCCTGATGAACCGCTACATCAGCGGCGACAACGTCCACACCGGCACCATTACCGACGGCAAGGAATGGGGCCGCGAAAGCGAACTGGGTTACACCGTGCAGAGCGGCGCGCTCAAAGACCTCAACGTCAAATGGCGTAACTCGACCATCCGCCGCGACTTCAGCAACAACGAGTTCGATGAGAACCGGTTGATCGTCAGCTATCCGATCAGTTTGTTGTAAGGCAATCAGTCAGCCAGCCGCCCGTCAGGCTGGCTGGCGCTTTGCCGAGCTTCAATTACAGTGAAAAAACCTGACAGGACTCAGGCGATATTCAGCCCTCCCCCACTTCCGTTATCTGTTGATGTTGGTCCCCAAGACTTGAGCCAGGCTGTCATCGGAAGACACCACTGATCACCAGAGGACCACCTCATGATCGCTCGACTCAACTCTGCACCCGTCGCTACCGACTGGGACGCCAAGGCTTACCAACAATTCTCGCGTCTTCGACAACGACCGGTGAGCGAGCTGCTTGATCGCGTTGACCTCAAACAACCCAAGCGCATTTACGACCTGGGTTGCGGCACCGGCATTGCGACTCAACTCTTGGCCAAGCGCTGGCCCCGTGCACGCCTGATGGGCATCGACAGCTCCGAGCAGATGCTCCAGGAAGCCCGATGTTTGCCGATCAAGGCGCTCTGGAAACAGTGCGACCTGAAGAGTTGGCAACCTGAGCAACCCGCCGATCTACTCTTCGCCGCCGCGGTGCTGCACTTCATCAACGACCATGAACAGCTACTGCCACGCTTGCTCAAGCTCCTCAACCCGGGTGGATGCCTGGCCGCGCACATGCCCGACTGGCGGGATGCGCTGTGGTATCAACTGATGCTCGACACCCTTGAAGAGGCAGGCCCCGGTGGCAAACCACTCGGCACCCCGCAGTTGCGCGAGGCCATGGCTGCGCGGCCGCTGTTGTCTTTGGAAAGTTACTATCGGTTGCTATCGCCGATCACCCAGACACTGGATATCTGGGAGACTGAGCAGCTACAGGTTGTCGACGGCAAGTCGCCGATCTATGACTGGGTCAAAGTCTCGGCGCTGCGGCCGGTGATGCAGGGGCTGAAGGATGATGAACAGGCGCGGTTCATTTACCACTACCTGATGCGCGTGCATGCTCATTACCCGCCGGAGAGCGACGGGCACACGTTGTTTCCGTTCAAGCGGATATTCATCGTGGCGACGGTTTGAAGATCAAAAGATCGCAGCCTGCGGCAGCTCCTACAGGGGAATGCGTACACCTGTAGGAGCTGCCGCAGGCTGCGATCTTTTTTGAAGCCGTTACTCTACTCCCGCGACTCAACTCCAAGCTCATCCCACACCGACTCCGCCAGGTGGAACGTCGCGTTCGCTGCCGGAATGCCGCAGTAGATCGCACTCTGCATGATCACTTCCTTGATCTCGCCGCGGGTCACGCCGTTGTTGGCGGCGGCGCGCAGGTGCAGTTTGAGTTCTTCGTTGCGGTTCATGCCGATCAGCATGGCAATCGTGATCAGGCTGCGCGTATGGCGCGGCAGTCCCGGACGGGTCCAGATGTCGCCCCAGGCGTGACGGGTGATCATCTCCTGAAACTCCGAGTTGAACTCGGTCAGCGCGTTCAGGCTGCGGTCGACATGGGCGTCGCCGAGTACCGCGCGACGGACTTTCAGGCCTTCGTCGTAACGTTGTTTCTCGTCCACAACAATCCCCTTAATGAGCTGACAAAAACGTCACTACCCGTTCGCTGAACGCAGCACCGGCCTGAACGTTGGACAGGTGCGCAGCATAGAACTCGGCGTACTCGGCGCCTTGCACGTGTTCCTGAATGAAGTGCCCGCCGGACGGCGGCGTGACCGCGTCTTCGGTGCCGGCGATGACCAGCAGCGGCACCTTGATCGAGGACAGCTGATCGCGGAAATCGGCATCGCGCACGGCGGCACAGTTCGCGGCATACCCTTCAGGCGAGGTGGTGGCCAGCATGTCAGTAATTTTTTTCGCGGCAGCAGGATTGGCTTCAGCAAAATCCGCGGTGAACCAGCGCGCAATCGACGCATCACGCAGCGCGACCATGGCGGCCGGGCCGTCACGCAGCACAGTTTCAATGCGCGGGTTCCACACCGACGGATCGCCGATTTTTGCCGCGGTGTTGCACACCACCAGTTTGTTCAGCCGATCACCAGCGTTGATCCCCAGCCACTGCCCAATCAGCCCGCCCATGGACAGACCGCAGAAATGCGCGCGTTCGATGTGCAACGCATCCAGCAGCGCCAGCACGTCATGGCCCAGTAGCTCGATGCTGTACGGCCCCGGCGTGACCAGCGATTTGCCATGACCACGGGTGTCGAAACGCAGCACGCGGAAATGCTCGGTGAACGCCGCAACTTGCGCGTCCCACATGTGCAGGTCGGTGCCCAGCGAGTTGGACAACACCAGCACCGGCGCATCCGCCGGGCCATGGAGTTGGTAATGCAGTTCGCCCTCGGCGAGTTGTACGAAAGCCACAGCAATCTCCTTCAGGCAGTCAACGCAGAATGTTCAGCCACCGCTCGCTCGACCCAGGTATGGGCCTGGCCGAGGTAATGGGCGGGGTCCAGCAGACGATCGAGTTCAGCATCCGACAGTTCGGCGGTCACTTGCGGCTCGTCGCCGAGTACCGCTCGCAGATGACGTTGTTCAGCCACTGCTCGCTTGCAGCATTGCTCCAGCACATGGTGCGCAGTGTCGCGCCCCACTCGTTGAGCGAGGACGATGCTCACCGCTTCGGCGAGCACCAGCCCTTGGGTCAGATCGAGGTTGCGGGCCATGCGCTCGGCATCCACTTCCAGTCCATCCGCCACCAGCAACGCTTGTTTCAGGCTGCCGGACACCAGGCAGCAAATCTCCGGCAGGGTTTCCCACTCGGCATGCCACAGGCCCAGGCTGCGCTCGTGTTCTTGAGGCATGGCGCTGAACAGCGTCGAGAGCAAACCCGGAACGCGCGTCGCCGCACCGATCAACACCGCCGCGCCCACCGGATTGCGTTTGTGCGGCATGGTCGAAGAACCGCCCTTGCCCGGCGCAGAAGGCTCGAACACTTCAGCGGCTTCGGTCTGCATCAACAGGCTGATGTCGCGGCCGAGTTTGCCGAGGCTGCCGGCGATCAATCCCAGTACCGAGCCGAACTCCACCAAGCGGTCTCGCTGGGTGTGCCAAGGTTGATCCGGCAGTGTCAGTTTCAATTCTTCAGCCAGCGCTTGGGCAATCGGCATCGCCTGCTCGCCAAGGGCCGCGAGGGTTCCGGAGGCGCCGCCGAATTGCAGCACCAGCAGCCGCGGTTTGAGTTCCCGCAGACGCTGACGGCTGCGAGTGACAGCGCCCAGCCAACCGGCGATTTTCATGCCGAGGGTGACGGGTGTCGCGTGCTGCAACCAGGTGCGCCCGGCCAGCGGCGTGGCGACGTAACGCAACGCCTGGGTCGCCAGCGTTTCGCCCAGTTGCGCCAGATCGCTTTCGATCAACTCTAGTGCCCGGCGCAATTGCAGCACCAAACCGGAGTCCATCACGTCCTGACTGGTCGCGCCCAAATGCACATAGCGCTCGGCTTCGGCATTGTTGCCCGCGATCTGTTTACCCAGCGCCTTGACCAACGGAATCGCCGAATTGCCGGCCGTGGCAATCGCCTCGCCGAGGGCGGCGAAGTCGTAATGCCCGGCCTGACAGGCCGCTTCAATCGGCGCGACAGCCGTTTGCGGAATCAGCCCGACCCGCGCCTCGGCCCGGGCCAGTGCCGCTTCAAAATCAAGCATCGCTTGAACCCGACCCTGATCGCAGAACACCTCACGCATGTCGCGGGCAGTGAAATAGGCATCGAACAATTGATTGCCCGGTCGCTCGTTCATAAACAGTCCCTGAAGGCGTGGGCCCCTCGGGCCCACGGGTAAAGATCAAAGGTCGTGGTGCAAGTACTTCGCCTGTTTCGGCAAACGCAGGCTGAAAAGGAACGCCACCGCCATCATCACCGTCACGTACCAGTAGAAGGAGTTCTCCATACCCCCGGCTTTGAGGCTCAGGGCCACGTATTCCGCCGAACCGCCGAAGATTGCATTCGCCACCGCATACGCCAGGCCGACGCCCAAGGCGCGCACCTCCGGCGGGAACATTTCGGCTTTTACCAGGCCGCTGATGGAGGTGTAAAAACTGACGATCGCCAGCGCCACGGTAATCAGCACGAAGGCCAGGAACGGACTGCTGACGCTTTTCAGGCTCAGCAGGATCGGCACGGTGAACAACGTCCCCAGAGCGCCGAACCACAGCATCGAGTTACGTCGGCCGATCTTGTCCGCGAGCATGCCGAACAACGGCTGCATGCACATATAAAGGAACAGTGCGCCGGTCATGATGTAGCTGGCGGTCTTGGCCTGCATGCCGGCGGTGTTCACCAGATACTTCTGCATGTACGTGGTGAAGGTGTAGAAAATCAGCGAGCCACCGGCGGTGTAACCGAGCACGGTAATGAACGCAGCCTTGTGGTCACGGAACAGCGCACGGATGCTGCCGGCGTCCTTGTTTTCACGCATTTCCTTGGTGGTGGTTTCCTTGAGCGAACGGCGCAGGAACAGTGAAATCAGCGCCGCGGCCGCACCGACGACAAACGGAATCCGCCAGCCATAGGCGCGCAAATCATCCTCAGTGAGGAACTGTTGCAGGATCACCACCAACGACACCGCCAGCAGTTGCCCACCGATCAGCGTCACGTACTGGAACGAGGCGAAGAAACCGCGCTGGCCCTTGAGGGCCACTTCGCTCATGTAGGTCGCGGTGGTGCCGTACTCACCGCCCACCGACAGGCCCTGGATCAAGCGGGCGACCAACAGCATGATCGGCGCCCAGACGCCGATGCTGTTGTAGGTCGGCAGGCAGGCGATGAGCAACGAACCGAAGCACATCATCAGAATCGAGATCAACATCGAATTCTTGCGCCCGTGCTTGTCCGCCACCCGGCCGAAGATCCAGCCGCCGATAGGCCGCATCAGGAACCCGGCGGCGAATACGCCAGCCGTGTTGACCAACTGCACCGTCGGGTTATCGGACGGGAAAAAGGCAGGGGCGAAATAGATCGCACAAAAGGCGTAGACGTAGAAGTCGAACCATTCGACGAGGTTGCCGGATGAGGCGCCGACAATCGCGAAGATCCTTTTGCTGCGCTCTTCACCGGTGTAGTGCGCTGTAGTAGCAGTGTTAGTTGTCATTGTTTTTTACTCAATGGGGACTGTGAGAGTCTAGACACACTTTGCAACAGTCCCGTTCCACAGTACCTAAACATCAAGAGATCGCAGCCTGCGGCAGCTCCTACATTGGGGTGGTGTACATCCTGTAGGAGCTGCCGCAGGCTGCGATCTTTTGATCTTGATTTCAATAATCGAAGAACACCGTCTCCGCATCGGTGCCTTGCAGGATCACATTCCACTGGTACACACCGGACGCATCCTTCTTCGCCAGCAAGGTATTGCGACGTTCAGCCGGCACACATTCCAACAGCGGATCCGCCACGTTGGCCGGTTCGCCATCAAAGTAAATCCGCGTCAGCAAATGCTTCACCAACCCGCGAGCAAACACCAGCACCACCAGATGCGGCGCCTGGGTCGTGCCTTTCAAGCCTTCCACCGTACCCGGTTTGATCGTGGTGAAGCGGAAGCGCCCTTCTGCATCCACCGGCACCCGGCCAAACCCTTCGAAGTTCGGGTCCAGGGGTTTGTCCTGATCGTCTTCGGGGTGGTCATACTTGCCGGCGGCGTTGGCTTGCCAGACTTCCAGCATCGCGTCGTTGACGACGTCGCCGTTGCCATCGATGACTTGCCCGGTGATCGCCACGCGCTCGCCCAGGGTGTGTTCGACGGTAAGGTCTTCGCGGTTCAGCCAGGTCAAACCGATGTGGTAATACGGCCCGACGGTGTGGGATGTGGTCGCGTTCAGCGTCATCTTATTTCTCCATCGGCGTGGCTTCGCGGCCGCGCAAGACGATGTCCCAGCGATAACCGAGGGCATAGGAAGGGATGGTTTTTTCCAGATCGAAACTGGCGATCAAGCGCTCTTTGGCGCTGGTATCCGGTACGCAGTTGTAGATCGGGTCATACGCCAGCAACGGATCGCCCGGGAAATACATCTGGGTCACCAGCCGCGTCAGGATGCTCGGCCCGAACAGCGAGAAATGGATATGCGCCGGGCGCCAGGCGTTGTGGTGGTTGCCCCACGGATAGGCGCCGGGCTTGATGGTCTGGAACTGATACCAGCCATCGGCGTCGGTCACGGTGCGGCCGGTACCGGTGAAGTTCGGGTCCAGCGGCGCATCGTGCAGGTCGCGGTCATGGTTGTAGCGACCGGCGGCGTTGGCCTGCCAGATCTCCACCAGAATCCCCGGCACCGGCAAGCCATCTTCATCCAGCACGCGGCCGTGGATGATGATGCGCTCACCCTGAGGCTCGCCCTTGTGCTGGGCGGTCAGGTCGTTGTCCTTCTCGTGCACACGCTCGGCGCCGATAGTCGGACCGGTAATTTCCGACAGCGAATGGGGCAAAAACACCAACGGTTTGGACGGCGAGCGACGGTTGGTGGATTGATAGGCCGGGTGCAGGTAGTCCGGCTGGGTGCCCTCTTGCGGGCGGCGGTAACCAGGCTTGTCAGTCATGAAGCATTCCTCTGTTCTTATTCATCAACGCTGCGCGTCAGACCCGTTCGATCGCCAAGGCCAGACCCTGGCCAACGCCGACGCACATGGTCGCCAGACCTTTCTTGCCACCGGTCTTTTCCAGCTGATGCAGCGCAGTCAGTACCAGGCGGGCGCCGCTCATGCCCAACGGATGGCCCAAGGCAATGGCGCCACCGTTCGGGTTGACCTGGGCCGCGTCGTCCGCCAGCCCCAGTTCACGCAGCACTGCCAACCCCTGGCTGGCGAACGCTTCGTTGAGTTCGATCACGTCGAAATCGCTGACGGCCAGGCCGAGGCGCTCGGTCAGTTTACGCACCGCCGGCACCGGGCCAATGCCCATCACACGCGGTGCGACACCGGCGCTCGACATGCCCAGCACTTTGGCGCGGGCGGTCAGACCGTGCTTTTTCACGGCGTCGCCGGAGGCCAGAATCAACGCCGCGGCACCGTCGTTCACGCCGGAAGCATTGCCGGCGGTGACGGTTTTGTCGGGACCGTTGACCGGTTTGAGTTTGGCCAGGGTTTCCAGCGTGGTGTCGGCGCGAGGATGCTCATCCTGGCTGACGACACTTTCACCCTTCTTGTGGGCAATGCGCACTTCAACGATTTCTTCGGCGAAAAATCCTGCGGCTTGCGCGGCGGCTGTCCGCTGCTGACTGCGCAGTGCGAAAGCGTCCTGATCCTCGCGGGAAACTTCGTAATCGTCAGCCACGTTGTCGGCGGTCTGCGGCATCGCATCCACGCCGTATTGGGCTTTCATCAACGGGTTGACGAAACGCCAGCCGATGGTGGTGTCTTCCAGCTTCATGTTGCGCGAGAACGCCGCATCCGCCTTGCCCATCACGAACGGTGCGCGGGACATCGACTCGACGCCGCCGGCAATCGCCAGCTCCATCTCGCCACTGGCGATCGCCCGAAATGCAGTGCCGATGGCGTCCATACCCGAAGCACAGAGGCGATTGAGGGTCACGCCCGGGATGGTTTCCGGCAGGCCCGCCAGCAACAGCGCCATGCGCGCCACGTTGCGGTTGTCTTCGCCGGCCTGGTTGGCGCAACCGAGGAACACCTCGTCCACCGCGTTCCAGTCCACCGACGGGTTGCGCTCCATCAGCGCCTTGATCGGCACGGCGGCCAAGTCGTCGGCGCGAACCGCCGCCAGGCCACCGCCGAAACGGCCGATGGGGGTGCGAATTGCGTCGCAGATATAAACGTCACGCATCAGGCTTCTCCGGGTGCTTGGCCATGGGCCGCGGCAGTGCGGGCTTCCAGATCACGGAGTGCCTTAAGCTCGACTTCGGTCGGCTCGGCAGTGTTTTCAACATGGTCGGCGAAGCGAATCGCCCAACCGGTTGCGGCGACCACTTGTTCACGGGTCACGCCTGGGTGCAGCGCCGTGACCACGAATTCATGGGTGCCGGCTTCCGGCTCCATGATGCACAGGTCGGTAATGATGCCGACCGGACCGGCGCCCGGCAGGCCGAGACGCTTGCGCGAATCACCGCCCTCGCCATGGCCGACCGAGGTAATGAAGTCGAGTTTGTCGACAAAGGAACGCGCCGATTGCTTGAGGATGATCAGCACGCTTTTGGCCGAACCGGCGATCTCCGGCGCACCGCCGGCACCCGGCAGGCGGACTTTCGGCTGATGGTAGTCGCCCACCACGGTGGTGTTGATATTGCCGAAGCGGTCGACTTGTGCGGCGCCGAGGAAACCGACGTCGATGCGTCCACCCTGCAGCCAGTAGCGAAAAATCTCACCGGTCGGGACGACGGTGTCGGCGGTTTCCGCCAGTTCACCGTCACCGATCGACAGTGGCAGTACGCTCGGCTTGGCACCGATCGGACCCGATTCATAGATCAGGACGACATCCGGCGAGGAAGTCAGACGCGCCAGGTTGGCGGCTTTCGACGGCAGGCCGATGCCGACGAAACACACCGAACCGTTTTTCAGACGGCGGGCAGCGGCGACGGTCATCATTTCATTGGTGGTGTAAGTCATTACTTGGCCTCCGAAGCAGCGGCCAGTTTGGCCTGGAACTCGCTGAAGTCAGCGCAGCCGTGGATGTACTCGTTGATCCACGCGGTGAAGGTTTCACGGTCGCGGGCAATCGGGTCCCAAGCCTGGTAGAAACGGTTATCACGTTCGTTGTAGCCGTGAGCGTAGGAAGGATGCGCGCCGCCAGGGACGTGGCAGACCGCGCTCAACGCCCAGGTCGGCAGCACACAGGAGTTCATCGGTGCATTGAGGTCATCGACGATTTCTTCAACGGTAACGATGCAGCGCTTGGCGGCCAGTGCGGCTTCTTTCTGCACGCCGAGAATGCCCCACAGCAACACGTTGCCTTTGCGATCGGCTTTCTGTGCGTGAATCACAGTGATGTCCGGGCGCACCGAAGGCACGGCCGCCAATACTTCGCCGGTGAATGGGCAGGTGACGGTTTTGATCAGCGGGTTGACCTTCGGCAGGTCGGAACCGGCGTAGGCACGCAGCACCGCGAACGGTAGGCCGGACGCGCCAGCGACGTAGGCATTGGCCAAGTCGGCGTGGCTGTGTTCTTCGATTTCCAGCGCGTGCGGCCACTGCTTCTCGACGGCATCACGCAGGCGATGCAGCGAACCGACACCCGGGTTTCCGCCCCAGGAGAAAATCAGCTTGCGAGCACAACCGGCGCCGATCAACTGGTCGTAGATCAGGTCAGGCGTCATCCGCACCAGGGTCAGGTCTTTCTTGCCCTGACGAATGATTTCGTGACCCGCCGCCGTAGGGATCAGGTGAGTGAAGCCTTCGAGCGCGACCGTATCGCCGTCGTTTACGAATTGCTTCACCGCGTCGTGCAGCGAAAGGATTTCAGCCATGGGGCAGGCTCCCGTTTTGTTATGAACCGACAGTGGAAGAAAAAGGCGCGATGCGCAGCGCCGGAATGACTGAAGAGTAAGCCCCTGAAAAACGCCAAACAATCCGATAATCGACTGAGTGTTCGTTTATCGAACACATTGTTGTCTGCCTATCGTTCTCTGTCGCCTGCAAAAGATCGCAGCCTGCGGCAGATCCTACGGGTGTTCACTTTCCTCTGTAGGAGCTGCCGAAGGCTGCGATCTTTTGCTACACCACTGTCTCAGCCGGATCAGGTCGCATCCGCATGGCTGACCATGCCCTTGATCACCACCGCCGTGGTCGCCAATGCCGCTGGAATCACCAGCGCTGTCAGTACCTGCTCGAAGTTCCAGCCCAGCCCCAGTAGCGTTGCCCCCATCCATGCACCGAGAATCGCGCCAAAGCGGCCAATCCCGAGCATCCATGACACCCCGGTCGCCCGCCCCTGCGTCGGATAAAACCGCGCCGCCAGTGAAGGCATCGCCGATTGCGCGCCGTTGACGCACATCCCGGCCACCAGCACCAACGTCGCCAATAGCGTGATGTTGCCCAGGCTCTGCCCTACCGCGTAGGCAAATACCCCGGCGAATAGATAGAAAATGCCGATAACCTTGTGCGGATTGAACCGGTCCATCGCCCAGCCCACGCCCACCGCGCTCAACACCCCGCCAAACTGGAACAACGCGCCGATGAATGCCGCCTGCTCCATGCTCGCGCCGCTGTCACGCATCAGCGTCGGCAGCCAACTGGTCAGCAGATAAACGATCACCAGCCCCATGAAGTAGGTCAGCCACAGCAGCAAGGTGCCGGTGCTGTAAGTGCCGGAGAAGATCACCGCAAATACGTTGCGGGCCTTTACGGTTTTCTGTTCCGGCACGCTGAAGCTGGAAGCCTGGGCGATGACGGTTGGATCGATGGGCGCCAGGGTCTTGCGCACTTTGTCAGTGCCGCGATTGCGGACGACGAGGTAGCGCGCCGATTCCGGCAGCCAGAACAGCAATACGACGGCGAGGATCAGCGGCAAAATCCCGCCGATCATCAGCAGACTGTGCCAACCAAAGGCCGGAATCAGTTTGGCGGAAATGAACCCGCCGCCAGCCATGCCGAGGTTGAAGCCGCAGAACATGCTGGTCACCAGGAGGGATTTCTTGCGCTCCGGGGTGTATTCGGACAGTAGCGTCGTGGCGTTCGGCATGCCGGCACCAAGGCCCAGGCCGGTGAGGAATCGCAGCACCAGCAACTGATCGACGTTGGTGCTGTAAGCCGACGCCAGGCTGAACGCGCCGAACAACAGCACCGCGCCTACCAGTACGATTTTTCGCCCGAAGCGGTCGGCCAATGGGCCAGAACCCAGTGCGCCGAAGACCATCCCGATCAACGCCGCGCTCATCACCGGGCCGAGACTGGCGCGGTCGATGCCCCAATCCTGAGACAGGGCGGGCGCGATGAAACCCATGGCCGCCGTGTCGAGGCCATCGAGGAAAACAATCAGGAAACACAGGATAACCACTCGCCATTGATAGCGCGAAATGGGTTGAGCATTGATGAAGGACTGCACGTCGAGGCAGTTTCCTACAGCAGACTGAGGCTGGTTCATTATTTTTATTCCACGCAAGAACGCAGTCGGACAGGAGCCAGCCAAAGCTGGCGCTGCCGCGACATTAGTGATCTTGGGGAAAGAGCGTCAATTCGATAAACGCGACTCTGTGCGTTTATCGAACAGCTTAGGCGAATGGCTTACGCAAAGAGTTGCGCGCTAAGGTCGCGGCTCGCGCTCAGGAGGCCGGGCAGGAAACGTTGTTCCAGCTCGTTGCGGCTGACTCGGCCGGCGTGGGTACTGACATTTAGCGCCGCGACCACTTGGCCGGAAGCGTCGTACACCGGAACGGCAATCGAGCGCAGGCCCTGCTCCAGCTCCTGATCGACGATGCACCAGCCTTGCTGCCGTACCTCTTGCAGGCATTCGAGCAACGCCTCGGGGGTGTGCAGGGTTCGGCTGGTCTTGGCTTGCAGCTCTGCATGGTCGAGGTACTCGCGCAGCGACGTATCGTCCAGCGCCGCGAGAAGAATCCGCCCCATAGAGGTGCAATAGGCTGGCAGACGTCCACCCACCGACAGGTCAACGGAAATCAGTCGCTGGGTGGTGGCCGAACGAGCGATGTACAAGATGTCATCGCCTTCCAGAGTGGCCATGTTGCAGGCTTCATGAAGTTGCTCACTCATGCGGTCCAGGTAGGGCTGGGCGGAAACCGCCAGCGGTGTCGAGGACACATAGGCATGGCCAAGCGTCAGTACTTTAGGCAGCAGCGAATACGTGCGGCCGTCGGTGGTGGCGTAGCCGAGTTTGATCAGCGTGTGCAGGCAACGTCGCACGGCGGCGCGGGGAATTTCCGTGCGGTGACTGATCTGAGCGATGGTGAGGTGACGTTTGCGCTCCTGGAACGCTTGCACCACAGCCAGGCCACGGGCCAGGGATGTCATGAAATCCGGGTCGCCGGTCAGTGCCTGGATCCGCTTGGCGGGCGAGGCAACGATCGGCGGCGCCACTGAAGCGAAGGAATTGCGCATTTGATCGTTCATATTAGGTCCTTTCCACGCGGATCAGCGGCTATTACAAGCGGCAGCCGGTCCCTCACACAAGCCCGAGCCGCCAAGACTGTGCGATTATCGAACCGTCGACCGGTAATCGCAATGGGCTCCCACCAAGGGGCAGCCGACTATCGAACGGGGGCGCACCTATTTTTACACTGACTGTGTCGCACATTAGAAGGACCAATGTAATTGTCCTAACTTGTTCGACTTAATGGCGTCAGAAAGACATCACTGTAAAGTCGTGCCGCCGAACGACCTAGTTAGCGTATAAAGTTGCGAGTAACAAAACAATCACACATCAAGACCCACTTTTAACTCTTTGGCGATAGTGTTCTTCGAATCGACCGCTATAATGCAATTCAGTGGTGTCCGGTTTTTAATTGCCGATTCCGCCACCCGGTAGCGCAATGTTCCATCGCCGTTACCCGCAGCAAGCGCCTGACACTATTTCATATGCTTAGCCAAGGCGTTCGCTGAAACAGGACACTGATGCTACGTCAGCTGTTTATCTCTGGTGTCGTGGCCGCCTGCAACATGGAAGTAATTGATCGCAATGCCGTAAAAAATGATGCCTTTGCGGGCCTTGTCCATTCGGCGAGCGTGGTCAAATACATTTGATGCAGCGCGTTTCACCAGAATTTATCTCAACTCAATCAGGTAGCACTGTGACGAAAGACGAACTGCGCGCGGAACTTGAGCGCCAGGAACAACGTTACAAGGAAGTTTACGGCGGGGAAGTCACCACCTACGCCGCTCAGCCCGAACCGGAACGCAAACCCTGGCGTAAACGCGCCACCGTTCAGGATCAGGCTTTCACTCAAGAATTGCAGAAAATGGAAAAGGAACTCAAAGCCGAAGAGCCATAAGCCCTCGGCCTGAATCCTTTCAAGGGTCTGTGTCTGCACCCGTTAAAAACGGGATGCATCGATGATGCCTTTCGCGCCCGCTACGAGCGGGCAGCGGCCACCTCACCCACCGGATGAGGCAAATGGCGCATGTCTGGCCCTCTTTTCAGATATTTCACACAAGCGTTAAAACCTCTTGTTCCTACGAGAGAACGCCTTGTGGCTGCGGCCTTTTCAAAGAAATTCAATGACTTGCAAAACCCAGTAAAAACCTGGGGCTTGGGCTGCTGCCACAAATTAATTCGTTGAAGAATGTTACCGATGAGCACCTAGTGCATCGATTAGCAGTCTTTTCTGGCATAATCGCGCCCCCTTACGACCGGGTCAGAAAACCTTCATGATCGATTTATTCAGCGGACTAGATGCTTGGGTGCTTGTGAGCCTCTTGCTCGCCCTGGCCTTTGTCCTCGCCTTCGAGTTCATCAACGGCTTTCATGACACCGCTAACGCGGTGGCCACTGTTATCTACACCAAAGCCATGCCGCCCCATCTGGCGGTGTTCTTTTCCGGTGTGTTCAACTTTCTCGGCGTTCTGCTGGGCGGTGTCGGCGTGGCGTATGCCATCGTCCACCTGCTGCCGGTAGAGCTGCTGATCAATGTGAACACCGGTCACGGGCTGGCCATGGTGTTCTCGCTGCTCGCCGCCGCTATCACCTGGAACCTGGGCACCTGGTACTTCGGTATCCCGGCTTCCAGCTCCCATACGCTGATCGGGTCGATCCTCGGTGTCGGCCTTGCCAACGCCTTGATCAACGACATTCCGTTGGCTGATGGCGTGAACTGGCAGAAGGCAATTGATATCGGTGCATCCCTGGTGTTCTCGCCGATGGCGGGCTTCCTGGTCGCCGCTCTGATACTGATCGGTCTTAAATGGTGGCGTCCACTGTCGAAGATGCACAAGACGCCGGAACAGCGCCGCAAGATCGACGACAAGAAACACCCGCCGTTCTGGAACCGCCTGGTGCTGGTCATTTCGGCTATGGCCGTGAGCTTCGTGCACGGCTCCAACGATGGCCAGAAAGGTATCGGCCTGATCATGCTGGTGCTGATCGGTATCGTACCGGCGCAGTTCGTTCTCGACCTGGGCAGCACGACTTACCAGATCGAACGGACTCGCGACGCGACCCTGCACCTGAGCCAGTTCTACAAGCGCAATGCCGATACGCTGGGTGAATACCTGGCCCTGGGCAAAAGCGTGGAAGGCGATCTGCCGGAGAAATTCCGTTGCAACCCGCAACAGACCGAACCGACCATCACCGCCCTGCTCGGCACCCTTAAAGGTGTAGCCGACTACCACTCGCTGCCGTCGGAAAGCCGCATCGAAGTGCGTCGCTACCTGCTCTGCCTGGACGACACGGCGAAGAAAGTCGGCAAGCTGCCAGGCCTCGCACCCCGTGAAAAGGCTGACCTGGACAAGCTGCGCAAAGACTTGACCACCACCACCGAATACGCCCCGTTCTGGGTGATCCTGGCGGTCGCCCTGGCCCTCGGCCTGGGTACCATGGTCGGCTGGAAACGCGTGGTACTGACCATCGGCGAGAAGATCGGCAAGCAGGGCATGACTTACTCCCAAGGCATGTCGGCTCAGATCACTACCGCAAGCCTGATCGGCATGGCCAACATCTTCAGCCTGCCGGTGTCCACCACCCACGTCCTGTCCTCGGGTGTGGCCGGCACCATGGTCGCCAACAAAAGCGGCCTGCAAGGCGGCACCGTCAGAACCATCCTGCTGGCCTGGGTCCTGACCCTGCCAGCCACAGTGGCCCTGTCAGCCGGCCTGTTCTGGCTGGCGTCGAAGGCACTGGGCAGCTGATACATCGCTGCAACGAAAAAGGCGCGCCTCGTAAGAGCCGCGCCTTTTTCATGCCTGCGATCTTCCAACACCACATTTGATCTCCATACATCCTCAAGAAATCGCAGACAAAAAAAAGGGCAACCGAAGTTGCCCAAAATGCCTTGCGTGCTCATTGCTTCCAGAAAGAACTACGGTTTGCGCTTTTGTGAATCCTTCCAGATAAAAAATCCAAACCCTGCAAAAAACAGAACCATGAGGCCGACTGTCAGCACTCCGGCGATCACCACGTTGTCGAAAAACATGACTGGCCTCCTGCACTTGCCTTGTTGCGATGGGGCTAAGTTAACCAATCAGGCAGGAGAAGAAATTGACCGGGATCAATGTCGCCCGAGACTGGGCGTAAAGGAGGGGAAATAACTGACCTGCATCAACCGATGCAGGGTGTTTCAACGCTTTTTCGGTTTGTTCTTCGGCTTTTTCTTCGCTTTACCCAACGGCATGGCGTGCTCGAACGCCTGGCGCACTTCGTTCAGGCGCTTTTCATTAAGGTCATGAACCCGCTTGGCGCGTTCGGCGTTGAGGTCGATCAGCTTGTCGTCTTGGCTCATGGTGCTCAGTGCATCGCTTGGAATGAAATTCAGTTGCCGCATCTGCAGGCAAGGATGTACCAATAATGCGGTCTGATGCCAGCGCTGACCAGCCGTGAGCTCAAATCTGGATATCGACCCACAAACCCTGCCGTGGCTGATCTTCCATCAATGGCGCCACTGGCACGGTATTGTCGGCATTGAGCTCGTCACCGGGAATTGCCAGGTGCTCTTCAGGATCTTCATCGGCTTCACGGCGGCGCCTTTGCTGTTCCTGCTTGCGGCGCTGTTCCTCGCGCAGCTGAAACGCCGCCTCTTCCGGATCGCGCTGTTGCAGGTCGATGGTGCTTTCGTTGGAGCTTTCCTGCACCGGCACCACGGGCGGAATATCCGGCCGCTGGCGAATCGGATCCTGCTGTGAGGTGATTGGCACGGCACTCAAGGGGAGCATCGGTGGCAGCATAATTATTAGTCTCCTGTCAGCAGGCTGTCGGCTGCGGGGATGGCGACTTGAGCCATCGGTCGCAAACTGTGACCCGTTTGGCACTTGTAGGAGCTGCCGCAGGCTGCGATCTTTATCGGACAACATAGAACTCAAGCGTTCCCCAAGATCAAAAGATCGCAGCCTTCGGCAGCTCCTACGCCGTAAACCTTTTGGTCTGGAGGGCCGATTCCGTTAAGATAGCCCGCTTTTTCAAGGTGGGAGTCAGGCAGCATGGCGCAGCAGTATCAACCGGGGCAACGCTGGATCAGTGACAGCGAAGCCGAGCTGGGTTTAGGCACCGTTCTGGCACAGGACGGCCGCTTGTTGACCGTGCTCTACCCGGCCACTGGCGAGACTCGCCAGTACGCGCTACGGAATGCGCCCCTCACCCGCGTGCGGTTTTCGCCGGGTGACTCGATCACTCACTTCGAAGGCTGGAAACTGACCGTACAAGAAGTCGACGACGTCGACGGCCTGCTGGTTTACCACGGCCTCAACGGACAGAACGAAGTGGTTACCCTGCCGGAAACCCAACTGTCGAACTTCATTCAGTTCCGTCTGGCCAGCGATCGTTTGTTCGCCGGGCAGATCGACCCGCTGGCCTGGTTCTCCCTGCGATACAACACCCTGGAACACACCAGCCGCCAGTTGCAGTCCGCGCTTTGGGGCCTCGGTGGCGTGCGTGCGCAACCGATCGCGCACCAGCTGCACATCGCCCGTGAAGTCGCCGACCGCATTGCACCGCGGGTTCTGCTGGCAGACGAAGTGGGCCTGGGCAAAACCATCGAAGCCGGTCTGGTGATCCATCGCCAACTGCTCTCGGGCCGCGCCAACCGCGTGTTGATCCTGGTTCCGGAGAACCTGCAGCACCAGTGGCTGGTGGAGATGCGCCGCCGCTTCAACCTGCAAGTTGCGCTGTTCGACGAAGAACGCTTCATCGAAAGCGATGCCGCCAACCCGTTCGAAGACACCCAGCTCGCGCTGGTTGCACTCGAGTGGCTGGTGGAAGACGAGAAGGCCCAGGACGCACTGTTCGCCGCCGGTTGGGACCTGATGGTTGTCGACGAAGCCCACCACCTGGTGTGGCACGAAGACAAGGCCAGCCCTGAGTATTCGCTGGTTGAACAACTGGCCGAAGTCATTCCCGGCGTTTTGCTGCTGACCGCGACCCCGGAACAACTGGGCCAGGACAGCCACTTTGCGCGTCTGCGCCTGCTTGACCCGAACCGTTTCCATGACCTGCACGCCTTCCGCGCCGAGAGCGAAAACTATCGCCCGGTGGCCGAAGCCGTCCAGGAGCTGCTGGACAAGGGGCGCCTGTCGCCTGAAGCGCACAAAACCATCCACGGGTTCCTCGGCAACGAAGGGGAAGCCTTGCTGGCGGCGGTTAACGATGGCGATATCGAAGCCAGCGCCCGTCTGGTCCGCGAACTGCTCGACCGCCACGGCACCGGCCGCGTGCTGTTCCGTAACACCCGCGCCGCCGTGCAGGGTTTTCCGGAGCGCAAACTGCATCCGTACCCGCTGCCGTGCCCCGACGAATACCTCGAACTGCCGCTGGGCGATCACGCCGAGCTGTACCCCGAAGTCAGCTTCCAGGCCCAGCCGGACGCCAACGAAGAAGAGCGCTGGTGGAAATTCGACCCTCGCGTCGAATGGCTGATCGACACCCTGAAGATGCTCAAGCGCACCAAAGTGCTGGTGATCTGCGCCCACGCCGAAACCGCCATGGACCTGGAAGACGCCTTGCGCGTGCGCTCCGGCATCCCGGCCACGGTCTTCCACGAAGGCATGAACATCCTTGAGCGAGACCGCGCCGCGGCCTACTTCGCCGACGAAGAGTTTGGCGCACAGGTGCTGATCTGCTCGGAAATCGGCAGCGAAGGTCGCAACTTCCAGTTCTCGCACCACTTGGTGCTGTTCGATCTGCCGTCCCACCCGGACTTGCTGGAGCAGCGGATCGGCCGTCTGGACCGGATCGGCCAGAAGCACATCATTGAAGTGCACGTGCCGTACCTGGAAACCAGCCCGCAAGAGCGACTGTTCCAGTGGTACCACGAAGCATTGAATGCATTCCTCAACACCTGCCCGACCGGCAACGCCTTGCAGCACCAGTTCGGCCCACGCCTGCTGCCGTTGCTGGAAAACGCCGACGACGGCGAGTGGCAAGCGCTGATCGACGAAGCCCGCACCGAGCGCGAGCGCCTGGAAGCCGATTTGCATACCGGCCGTGACCGCTTGCTGGAACTCAACTCCGGCGGCGCTGGCGAAGGTGATGCGCTGGTCGAGGACATCCTCGAGCAAGACGACCAGTTCGCCCTGCCGATCTACATGGAAACCCTGTTCGACGCGTTTGGCATCGACAGCGAAGACCACTCGGAAAACGCCCTGATCCTCAAGCCGAGCGAAAAAATGCTCGACGCCAGCTTCCCGCTGGGCGACGACGAAGGCGTGACTATCACGTACGACCGCAACCAGGCGCTGTCTCGCGAAGACATGCAGTTCATCACCTGGGAACACCCGATGGTTCAAGGTGGCATGGACCTGGTCTTGTCCGGTTCGATGGGTAACACCGCCGTGGCGCTGATCAAGAACAAGGCGCTGAAACCTGGCACCGTGTTGCTGGAACTGCTCTACGTCAGCGAAGTGGTTGCCCCGCGTTCGCTGCAACTGGGCCGTTACCTGCCGCCGGCCGCCCTGCGTTGCCTGCTCGATGCCAATGGCAACGACCTGTCGGGCCGGGTGTCGTTCGAAACCCTGAACGATCAACTGGAAAGCGTGCCCCGCGCCAGCGCCAACAAGTTCATCCAGGCCCAGCGCGATCAGCTGACGCCACGGATCAACGCCGGCGAAGAGAAGATCTTCCCGCGTCACGCCGAACGCGTGGCTGAGGCGCAACGTCGCCTGGCCGCCGACACCGACGAAGAACTGGCGCGCCTGACCGCGTTGCAAGCGGTCAACCCGACCGTGCGCGACAGCGAACTGGTTGCCCTGCGCAAGCAACGCGAGCAAGGCCTGGCCATGCTCGATAAGGCTGCGCTGCGACTGGAAGCGATTCGGGTGTTGGTGGCGGGTTAATTCCCCTGCTCCACCGGTAAAACAAAAAGGCCCGCAGCGATGCGGGCCTTTTTGCATTCTGTAGGTCTGTGGTTATACCGATGACGCCAAGATCGCAGCCTTCGGCAGCTCCTACGGGTGTACGCATTCCAAGGTAGGAGCTGCCGAAGGCTGCGATCTTTTGATCTTAAACCGCGGGCGCTACAGAAACCCCAGGCTCAACCACCGCCACCAACCCTTCCTTCATCCGCTTGGCATCGCGCACAAAACAGCGCGAAGCCAGGAACAGAAACACCATGGTGAAAAACAGCGCCACCGGGATCAAATACATCGCGTCATGCAGCCCGACAGCCTTGAACGCTTCGGTCATCTGTTCAGCACCGGCCGAGAGCATCGCCGTATGCGCAAAGTGGTCGGACAATGCGCCCACCACCACCGGCCCCAAACCACCACCCAGCAAATACAACCCGGCAAAGAACAGCGCCATGGCCGTAGCTCGCAAGCGCGGCTCGACTACGTCCTGAATGGCGGTGTAAACGCAGGTGTAGAAGTTGTAGGCAAACAACCAGCCCACACTGAACACCGCCACAAATACCCCGATCTCGATCCGCCCGGAATGCAGCGCCCAAGCCGTGCACACCGTCGAGATGATCAAGCTGAACGCGGCAAACAGCAGTCGCCCATTGGCCACCCGCTGGTGAATCTTGTCCGCCACCCAACCGCCCAGTGTCAGGCCGAACAACCCGGTCACGCCGACGATCACCCCGGTCGCCACCGCCGCTTCCTGTAACGGCATCAGGAAATAGCGCTGCAGCATCGGCACCAGAAACGAGTTGCAGGCATACGTCGCAAAGTTGAAACACAGCCCCGCCATCACCAGCCACAGGAACGTCGGCACCGCCAGCACCCGACGGATCGGCCGGTCGACACGTTCCTGCGAAACCTGCACGCTTTCCGCGGCGCCGCGTTTCGGTTCTTTGATGAAGAACATGAAGATCGCCAGGATCAGCCCCGGTACCGCCGCGATGAAGAACGGTGCGCGCCAGCTGTCGAAGGCCTTGACCATGGCGCCGATGGTGAAGAACGCCAGCAGCAGGCCCAATGGCAGCCCCAGCATGAAGATACCCATGGCCCGCGCCCGGCGGTGCGCCGGGAACAGGTCGCCGATCAGCGAGTTGGCGGCCGGTGCGTAACTGGCTTCACCGATGCCAATGCCCATGCGCACGATCAGGAAAGCCCAGAAACTCCCCACCAGTCCGTTGACTGCTGTCAGCCCGCTCCACGCCGCCAGGCCCCAGCCCATCAATTTGCTGCGTGAACCGGTATCGGCCATCCGTCCCAGAGGCAGGCCGGCAATGGCATAAACGAGGGTGAATGCGGTACCGATGATCCCCAGCTGAAAGTCGCTGAGGTGCCATTCCATGCGGATCGGTTCGATGATGATGGCCGGAATGGTGCGATCGAAGAAGTTGAACAGGTTGGCCAGGAACAGCAGGAACAGAATGCGCCAGGCATTCGCCGCTTGGGTCGAGTTCTGCATGGATCCGTCTCTTTTATTGTTATTGGGGCTTCACTGCCAGCGCATCCGAGCCCGGAACCTGCAATCTAGTCAGGCCCGCCAGAGCTGTCTGTAATTATTCGTATAGCTGATAGCGCCCCATGTAATGAAGCACCGCTCATGCAACATTTTATTTCTAAGCACTCGGCAGCTCATTCCAAAATCATTAAAAGCAATGTGCCACCAACGCTTGCACTCTCTGCATGACACCTATACTCCAATGCATTCGCCAGGTTCACGGTGTCGGCCAGAATGATAAATGCGGGGCGTACGATGGAGTGGCCTGCTTTATATTTCACTACCCAGCTGCCAGAGAGCGGGCAGGTCATACTCAATTGCGCCCATAACCCCTTTCTGGTGTTACTGGCCTACGTGGTCGCCTGTGCGGCCGGCTTCGCCACGCTAGACATCACCGAACGGGTTGGCCATGCCGAAAAATCCGCGTCCCAACGCCTCTGGCGCTGGGTCGGCGCCGGGTGTCTGGCGGGCGGTATCTGGGCCATGCACTTCATCAGCATGCTGGCGTTCCAGGCGCCGATCGAAATCCATTACCAACTGCCTATCACCCTGATCTCACTGTTGTTCGCGCTGACTGCCTCGTGGCTGGCGATGCATACCCTCAGCCATCCTCATCTGAATTTCTGGCAATACTTGCGGGCCGCGTTGTGGATCGGCCTGGGCATCGCGACCATGCACTACGTGGGCATGGCCGCCATGCGTTCGAATGCGACGGCCTATTACCAACCTTTCCTGTTCGCCCTCTCCATCGTGATCGCGATAGGCGCCAGCCTGGCCGCACTGTTGATTTCCAGTTACCTGCGCGAAGGCAGCGGTGTATCTCATCAACTCCTCAAATACACCGCCAGCCTGGTGCTCGGGGCCGGCATCGTCAGCATGCACTTCACCGGCATGGCGGCGCTCAGTCTGGTGCTGCCCGACAACAGCCTCCAGCCGCTGCCCGGCGATAATAACCACCTGCAACTGGGGCTGACGGTGGCGGTGATAACGTTGCTGATCATCGGCAGCAGCATCAGCGCAGCACTCGCCGACAAGAAACTGCAACACAAGGAGAGCGACCTGCAGCGGGTCAACACCCTGCTCAGTCAACTGGACCAGGCGCGAATGTCGTTGCAACTGGTTGCGCACTACGACGCGTTGACCAACCTGATCAACCGTCGCGGCTTCAACCAGATCTTCGCCGAGAAGCTGATCGAGAAAGCCAATGAAGGCGGCATGCTGGCAGTGATGTTCCTCGACATCGATCACTTCAAGCGGATCAACGACAGCCTGGGTCACGACGCCGGCGACGAATTGCTCAAAGTCCTGGCCAGCCACATCAACAGCTCGGTGCGCAGCCCCGATGACGTGGTGGCGCGCTTCGGTGGAGACGAGTTCTGCATCCTCATCAGCCTGCATGACCGTGAAGAAGCGCGGCTCATGGCCCAGCGCATCATGCTGAAAATGAAAGATCCTATCGAGCTGGCCGGACGAAGCATGGTCATGACCACCAGCATTGGCATCAGCCTGTTCCCGCAAGACGGCAATACCTGCGAAGAGCTGCTGAAAAACGCCGACCTCGCGCTGTACCAGTCCAAGGACAGCGGTCGCAACGGCCTGCATTTTTTCAGTCCACACATGAAAGCCCGCGCCACGCTGGAGTTGCAACTGGAAGAAGAGTTGCGTCACGCCTTGCGCGAAGACGACGGATTAATACTGTATTACCAACCCATCTATGACCTGAAAACCGGCCAAGTCACCAAACTCGAAGCACTGATTCGCTGGCAACACCCGGTTCACGGGTTGCTGGCACCCGATCGATTCATTGCGATTGCCGAGGCCAACGGCCTGATCGCCGAACTGGATAACTGGGTGTTGCGCAAGGCCTGCGAAGATCTTGGCGAACTGGCCCGTCAAGGTTGTGAAGAACTCAAGATCGCCGTGAACTGCTCGCCCCTCAACCTTGGGCGCGAAGAGCTGGTCGATGAAATCGAACACGCCCTGCGCGCCGCTGGGGTGGCGCCGCAGCGGCTGGAACTGGAAGTAACCGAAAACGCGCTGATGGGCAATCTCACCAACACCCTGGTGTTGCTGCGGCAGATCTGTGCCCTCGGAGTTTCGCTGTCGATCGACGATTTCGGCACCGGCTATTCATCCCTGGCCTACCTCAAGCGCCTGCCGCTGAACACGCTGAAGATCGACCGTTCGTTCATCCAGGACATCCCCAAGGCCACCCAGGACATGGAAATCGTCCAGGCCATTATCATCTTGGCTCACACCCTGCATTTACAGGTTGTTACCGAAGGCGTGGAAACCTTCGAGCAATATGACTTTCTCGAACGACAAGGCTGCGACTTTGTTCAGGGCAACCTGCTCAGCCGTCCAGTGCCACTGGCTGAGTTGCGTCCGGTGCTGAACGAAATCAACCAGCGTAAACACGCGCGTAGCGTCAGTTCTCTAAGTCTGGCTCGCGGTACATCTGCACTAACGTTGACGGATCCTTTTCCAAAAAGCCCTGCCCCCCATGCAGGCGCATCAGTTGTGCGGCCAATCCGCTGATCGGAGTGGCCGCGCCTTGTTCACGGGAAAAACTCACCGCAGCGTCCAGATCCTTGAGTAACGTGCGTACGTGCCACTTCACGGGCTCGAAACGGCTGTCAGCCATTTGCGGGGCGAGGATCTGCAAGGGTTTTGAATCGGCGAAGCCGCCGGTCAGGGCTTCGGCAATCATGCTGGCATTGACTTGGGAGCGTTCAGCCAGAGCCACCACTTCGGCGATCACCAGCGCATTGCAGGCGACAATCATCTGATTGCAAACCTTGGTCACCTGCCCTGCCCCGACTGCCCCCATATGAGTCACGCGCTGACCAAGCGTCAACAACACCGGCCGCACACGCTCAAGATCTGCCGTTGTGCCGCCAACCATGATCGCCAGGCTGCCAGCCTCGGCGCCGGACACACCGCCGGACACGGGCGAATCCATCCAACTCATGCCGGTTGTATTGATCAGCGCTTCGGCCATTTCCCGGGTCGCCGTGGGTTCCAGACTGGAAAAGTCCACCAGCACTTGACCGTTTTTCGCCCCCTCGGCAATGCCCGCCGGGCCAAAAACCACTTCGCGCACGACAGCTGTGTCCGCCAGGCACAGCATCACCACGTCGGCGTGCTGGCACAGCTCAGCCGGCGTGGCGACTTGTCGTGCACCAGCCTCTACCAGCGGCGCGCACTTGGCTGGATTGCGGTTCCACACCGTCAGCGGATAACCCGCTGCCAGCAGGCGCCGGCACATCGGCAAGCCCATCAGGCCGACCCCCGCAAACCCGAGTGAAGGTAACGCTGCCATCATTTGGCCTCCTTTTGATTAAAGATCGGCAAATATTGGCCGATTTATCATGACTTAGGAAAGGATTCCCCCGAGCGATGCTCAGGCCAAGGCCCTGACGCTTGGGCCAAATACGCGCTGAAAAAAGACGCGAGATCCCATCCGTGATGGTTCGACGACATCGTGTCGCTCAACCAACCAGCCCAGGTACATGGCGCACAATGACTTCTAAAAACAATCCGGCCACTGCGATATCCGATCTGACGTTGAGCCCCGCGGCAAACAGCCCCGCACCGTCGAAGCCATTGACGCCATCGCGCCCCTTGGCGACTCAGCAATACCTGTACTTCACCGAAACCAATACCGATCGCATCCTCGATAATCTCGACGGCCTGCGCGACATGGTGTTCCCGCGCCCACCGCATCTGGAAGGCGACAGCGAACAGCACAGCGATCAGGAATTCCCGTCGGTATGCCTGATCGGCCTGGGCCGCTGCGGTTCGAACATCGCGCTGGACGTCGCCGAACTGGTGTACAACGCCCGCAAGTTCTACCTCAACGAATTCAATAACGAAGATCGCCTGTCGCCGGACAAGCGCTACGCCGAAAAGGGGTACAGCCCGGCACAGTGGATTCGCAACAACCTGCGCCTGGGGCCGAACAAGGCCACCAAACCGGTGTTCCTGGTAGAACCGCTGGTCATGCTCGGCGACCTGGACAAAGACATCGCCGGCCGCATCCGTTTCTCGCGCAAAGGCGAAAAAAGCGGTTTTCTGCGCGACTACAGCAAAATGAAAATCATGGACTTGTCGGAAGTCCACGCCGGTGGCGCCGGTAACGCGCCGATCCTCGGCCAATACCTGGCCAAGATCATCCTGAACAAGGACACCCAGCGTTTCTCCAGCCCTGACTGGAAGATGATTCACTCGTACTTGATCGACAGCTGCGGGATCAAGGCCAACCAGTCGCGCCTGTACTTCTCGATTTTCAGTGCCGGTGGCGGTACCGGTTCGGGCATGGCCTCGGAATTCGGCCTGGCCCAGCAACACTCGTACATGAACAAGACGTTCGACACCAAGCCGATGGACGAGCACGACGGCAAGAGCGGTCATTCCTTCGTCTTCGAGCCGATCTTCACCAGCGGCATTTGTGTGTTGCCGAACATTTCCGATCACCGCAGTGAAATGTCCGAGGCGCTGCACATCAACGCCGGTCGCCTGCTGTGCAAATACCTGTCGGAAGAGTGGGACTTCTCCTACAACTTCGCCAACGAAGACAGCAGCGAAGCCAGTGTCATGGGCCGTATCCGCCCGTGGAACGCCATGATGCTGATCTCCAACGACATCATGCGTTATGCCGAAGAAAGCGATGACGGCAACATCCAGAACATCGACGTCAACGCGATGGAAAAGCACGCTAACCAATACATCTCACAGCAGATCTTCAACATTCTGACGGCGCAAGCGGTCACCACCGACTACGACCAGAACTATTTCCGTCGCGCCGGCATCGACATTGGCGAAACCATTCGCCTGGACGCCAACGACCTGTTCATGAGTCTGGCCGGCCCCGTCGCGATTGCCTACGCCGAGTCCGTGGTGCCGGAAACCCCGCCGCCGAGCAGCGACAAGTTCAAGGTGTTCGAGAAAGAACCGCAGCGCCTGAACATCGACGACCTGTTCTTCCGCTCCATCGACTTGCCGCACTTCAACAAAGTGACCCAGGCGATCGAAGGCATCAGCTTGTTGCCGATCGAATCCAAGCGCTATCGCGCCTCGCTGGAGCAGTACAAGAACTCGGGGTATGACGCGGCCGCCTTGCACGACCTGCACTTCTTCAAGAACTGCTCGTCGGTGGTCTCGATTGTTTCGCTGCCAAAGGACTACAAGCTGTCCTACATGGACCTGAACCGGTTGAAGACCCACCTCAACAGCCTGTTCCCGAACACCACGCTCAAGCGTTATGCGCTGGTCATCGGCGCCTCGGCCAACCTGTCGTTGACCACCCTGATCGCCAAGAGCCCGTGCCTGTCGGACGATTTCCTGACGCTGATCGTGGCCTTTATCAAGCGTTGCTTCGCGAAAACCCCGTACCGCTTTGACGAGACGCTGGATAACTCGATCCTGGACTTCATCATCAATGAAGACTTTGACGAGGACAGGATCGACGAGCTGCTTAATGAGTTTGAGAACCCGGCGAAGATCCTCGACACCAACTGGTACGCGATCAAACCGATGTACGAGAAGAAGTACCGCGAGCTGATCAACGACAAAGACAAGTTCGTCTCGATCAATGACATTCGTCTGTCCCGGGACTGCGTGAAGAAGGCGATCAAGTACTTGCGCGAGATTTATCGTCACCGGATTGGCAAGACCAAGATTATTTCGCTGAATAACCATACCGGCAAGACTGCTTGATGAGGTCTGCCTGAAAAGATCGTAGTCTTCGGCAGCTCCTACGGGCTGCGGTTCACATGGCACCGCGTCGCGCCTTTGTAGGAGCTGCCGCAGGCTGCGATCTTTTGATCTTGTTTCCAACATTCAGAAACAATTAAGCAGCCATAAGGCTGCTCAATAAACTGTTCCCGTTACGTTTACGTCACCCTCGCCAAGACCCTTCTGTGGCCTTTCTCTACGGCAACATGCCATCACGCTACTCGGCTACACACTTTTGCCCGACAAGGTCGCGCACCAATAGAGTGCGAGCCGTCAGCTCGTCGCCCTTTCCTGGATCAGAATCCACGGCGAAACGACCACTGCCCACAGGTCTGGATCACGTTCAAAAAGATCCAGCGCCCGCGTTTCAGACAGCTTGGCGACCTTGTCAGCGGCCAGCCAGGCAGCCACTTTCTCGCCTTCATCGGTCGCGACTGCCTCCGCTGCAGCAATCAAATCCAGACCGGGGTCGACCCACAATAGGGCACCCTTGGCGAAGAACGGCTCAAGCTCCTTCCAGGTAATAGATGCGGTTTCACCAAGCAGCTTGGCATAGAGGGTGCTAGGTTCTTGAGTCATGGGTCCTGTCCGGAAAAGAAATTGACGTAATCATAACGTCGGTGGTCTGGCAGAAAAACCCGGATGCAATTGAGTTACCGATTGAAAACAGCAGGAAAGCCAAGGATTGCTGATATTTCAGCTATAACCCCCGCCGCCATTCTGTCTTTTTCTTTCAAAAAAGCGACACCCTCAGGTTTTGCCCCCTGGCGCCAGCTTCCCAGGCTAACAATTGGCGCTCTACACTGTACCGGTACAGTTGCCGGGGGCATTTTCCGGAGGATATCGAAGATATCTGACCCGGTTCTGCTGCTACGGCGCCAGGACTATAAAAACTACAACAGTAAGAGTGGAGCACTATGACTAAGGCTACTAAGCAGATTTCCAAACTGTTTGCCGCTATGGTTCTGGCCGGGGTTGCCAGCCATTCGTTCGCAGCTGACACCATCAAGATCGGCATCGCCGGCCCTAAAACCGGCCCTGTAGCCCAATACGGCGACATGCAGTTCAGTGGCGCCAAAATGGCCATCGAACAGATCAACGCCAAAGGCGGCGTAGACGGCAAGAAACTCGAAGCCGTTGAATACGATGACGCCTGTGATCCAAAACAAGCGGTAGCGGTCGCGAACAAAGTCGTCAACGACGGCGTCAAGTTCGTGGTCGGTCACCTGTGCTCCAGCTCCACCCAACCCGCTTCGGACATCTACGAAGACGAAGGCGTGATCATGATTACCCCGGCTGCCACCAGCCCGGACATCACTTCCCGTGGTTACAAAATGATCTTCCGCACCATCGGTCTGGACAGCGCCCAAGGCCCTGCCGCCGGTAACTACATTGCCGACTTCGTAAAACCGAAGATCGTTGCTGTTCTGCACGACAAGCAGCAATACGGTGAAGGCATCGCCACCGCCGTGAAGAAAACCCTGGAAGGCAAAAACGTCAAGGTTGCCGTGTTCGAAGGCATCAACGCTGGCGACAAAGACTTCTCTTCGATGATCTCCAAGCTCAAGCAAGCCAACGTCGACTTCGTCTACTACGGCGGCTACCACCCGGAGCTGGGCCTGATCCTGCGTCAAGCCCAGGAAAAAGGCCTGAAAGCCAAGTTCATGGGTCCGGAAGGCGTGGGTAACGACTCCATTTCGCAGATCGCCAAAGACGCTTCCGAAGGTCTGCTGGTGACCCTGCCGAAATCCTTCGACCAGGATCCGGCCAACATCGCCCTGGCTGACGCGTTCAAAGCCAAGAAAGAAGACCCGAGCGGTCCGTTCGTGTTCCCGGCCTACTCGGCTGTGACCGTGATTGCCGACGGTATCAAGGCTGCCAAGAGCGAAGACGCTGCCAAAGTGGCTGAAGCCATCCACGCAGGCACCTTCAAGACTCCGACTGGCGACCTGAGCTTCGACGCCAAGGGCGACTTGAAAGACTTCAAATTTGTGGTTTACGAGTGGCACTTCGGCAAACCTAAAACTGAAGCCAAGCCTCAGTAAGGCGTTGCCTGACTGACTGCCAATAAAGCCCACGGCGTGCCGTGGGCTTTGTTTTACGAACGTATTGGGCCGCGCTGGCGTGATCCGCCAGTCTCCCCACCTGAAAATCTCAAAACCGTCATCAGCGGTTCGCTGGCAAACCTCGCGTTCGAAGTGGATGCAGATCCACGGGGCTCGAGCGGGAAAATGACTCCACCAGTGAAATGCGTATCAGGTTTTTAGGAGCGCTGTAATGCCTGACATCTATCACTTTTTCCAACAGCTGGTTAATGGTCTGACCATTGGCAGCACGTATGCCCTGATCGCCATCGGCTATACGATGGTTTACGGCATCATTGGAATGATCAACTTCGCCCACGGCGAGGTGTACATGATTGGTTCCTACGTGGCGTTTATCGCCATTGCGGGCCTGTCCATGATGGGACTCGACAGTGTTCCGCTGTTGATGACCGCCGCTTTTCTCGCGACCATCGTCGTGACCAGTGCCTACGGTTACAGCATCGAACGGATCGCCTACCGCCCTTTGCGCGGCAGCAACCGTCTGATCCCGCTGATTTCCGCCATCGGCATGTCGATCTTCCTGCAGAACACGGTTCTGCTGGCGCAAGACTCCAAGGACAAATCCATCCCCAACCTGATCCCCGGCAACTTCTCCATCGGGCCAGGTGGCGCACAAGAAGTGCTGATTTCCTACATGCAAATCGTGGTGTTCGTGGTGACCTTTGTCGCCATGCTCGGCCTGACGCTGTTCATCTCCCGCTCTCGTCTGGGTCGCGCCTGCCGCGCCTGTGCCGAAGACATCAAGATGGCCAACCTCTTGGGTATCAACACCAACAACATCATCGCCCTGACCTTCGTCGTCGGTGCCGCACTGGCGGCCATCGCGGCTGTGTTGCTGAGCATGCAATACGGCGTGATCAACCCGAACGCCGGTTTCCTGGTCGGCCTCAAAGCCTTCACCGCAGCTGTACTGGGCGGTATCGGCAGCATCCCCGGAGCCATGCTCGGCGGGATCGTGCTGGGGGTGGCGGAAGCCTTTGGTGCCGATATCTTCGGCGACCAGTACAAGGACGTCGTGGCGTTCGGTCTATTGGTTCTGGTGTTGTTGTTCCGGCCAACCGGCCTGTTGGGCCGTCCGGAGGTTGAAAAAGTATGACTAGGAATCTTAAACAGGCGTTGTTCAGCGCCTTGCTGGTGTGGGCCGTTGCCTACCCGGTACTCGGTCTGAAACTGACCATTGTCGGCATCAACCTCGAAGTCCATGGCACCAGCACTGCAACGCTGATCACCATCGCCGTGTGCTCGGTGCTGATGTTCCTGCGGGTGTTGTTCGACCAGCAGATCAGCTCGGCCTGGAGATCCTCGCCGAACATGCCGGTGATGCCGGCCAAGGCCAGTACGTTCCTGACCCTGCCGACCACCCAACGCTGGCTCATCATCGCGTTGATCATCGGTGCTCTGGTCTGGCCGTTCTTCGGCTCCCGCGGTGCAGTGGATATCGCCACGCTGGTGCTGATCTACGTGATGCTTGGCCTGGGTCTGAACATCGTGGTCGGTCTGGCCGGTCTGCTCGACCTCGGTTACGTCGGCTTCTATGCCGTCGGCGCCTACAGCTATGCGCTGCTGTCGCACTACTATGGTCTGAGCTTCTGGATCTGCCTGCCGATCGCTGGCCTGATGGCGGCCACCTTCGGCTTCCTGCTCGGCTTCCCGGTCCTGCGTCTACGCGGTGACTACCTGGCGATCGTGACCCTGGGCTTCGGTGAAATCATCCGTCTGTTCCTGCGGAACCTGACCGACATCACCGGTGGCCCGAACGGCATCAGCAACATCGAAAAACCGACGTTCTTCGGCCTGACCTTCGAGCGTAAAGCCGCAGAAGGCTTGCAAACGTTCCATGAGTACTTCGGTCTGCAATACAACTCGATCAACAAGGTGATCTTCCTTTACCTGATTGCATTGTTGCTGGCACTGTTCGCCCTGTTCGTCATCAACCGCTTGCTGCGCATGCCCTTGGGCCGTGCCTGGGAAGCACTGCGTGAAGACGAAATCGCCTGCCGTGCGTTGGGCCTGAACCCGACAGCAATCAAGCTCTCGGCCTTTACCCTGGGTGCGTGCTTCGCCGGTTTCGCCGGCAGCTTCTTCGCCGCGCGCCAAGGGCTGGTAACACCGGAGTCCTTCACCTTCATCGAGTCAGCGACCATCCTCGCCATCGTGGTGCTGGGCGGCATGGGCTCGCAATTGGGCGTCGTACTCGCCGCCACGGTGATGATCCTGTTGCCGGAAATGATGCGTGAGTTCAGCGAATACCGCATGTTGATGTTCGGCGCCTTGATGGTGCTGATGATGATCTGGCGTCCTCAAGGCCTGCTGCCCATGCAACGTCCTCACATGGAGTTGCGCAAATGAGCCGCGAGATCCTTAAAGTCGAAAATCTGAGCATGCGCTTCGGCGGTTTGCTGGCGGTCAACGGCGTGGCCCTGACCGTTAAAGAAAAACAAGTGGTTGCACTGATCGGCCCTAACGGCGCCGGCAAAACCACGGTGTTCAACTGCCTGACCGGTTTCTACAAGCCGAGTGGCGGCAGCATCCTTTTGGACGGCGAGCCGATCGAAGGCCTGCCGGGTCACAAGATCGCCCTCAAAGGCGTGGTGCGGACCTTCCAGAACGTACGGTTGTTCAAGGACATGACCGCGGTCGAGAACCTCTTGATCGCCCAGCACCGTCACCTGAACACCAACTTCCTGTCGGGCCTGTTCAAGACCCCGGGGTTCCGCAAAAGCGAACGCGAGGCCATGGAATTCGCCGAGTTCTGGCTGGACAAGGTCAACCTCAAGGCGTTCGCCAACCGTCCGGCCGGCACCTTGGCCTACGGTCAGCAACGTCGTCTGGAAATCGCTCGCTGCATGATGACCCGTCCGCGGATCCTCATGCTCGACGAACCGGCCGCCGGCCTGAACCCGAAGGAAACCGAAGACCTGAAGGCGCTGATCAGCATGCTGCGTGAAGAGCACAATGTCACCGTGCTGCTGATCGAACACGACATGAAACTGGTCATGAGCATTTCCGACCACATCGTCGTGATCAACCAGGGCACGCCTCTGGCCAACGGCACGCCGGAACAGATCCGCGACAATCCCGAAGTGATCAAAGCCTACCTGGGGGAAGCGTAAATGCTGCAATTCGAAAACGTTTCCACCTTCTACGGCAAGATCCAGGCCCTGCACAGCGTCAACGTGGAAATCCGTCAGGGCGAAATCGTCACCCTGATCGGTGCCAACGGCGCGGGCAAATCCACCTTGCTGATGACGCTTTGCGGTTCGCCGCAAGCCCACAGCGGCAGCATCAAGTACATGGGTGAAGAGCTCGTGGGGCAGACCTCGGCGCAGATCATGCGCAAGAGCATCGCCGTGGTTCCGGAAGGTCGTCGGGTGTTTGCCCGTCTGACCGTGGAAGAAAACCTCGCCATGGGCGGGTTCTTCACCGACAAGGGCGATTATCAGGAACAGATGGACAAGGTCCTCGGACTTTTCCCACGCCTGAAAGAGCGCTTTGCTCAACGCGGCGGCACCATGTCCGGCGGTGAACAGCAGATGCTCGCCATCGGCCGTGCGCTGATGAGCAAGCCCAAGCTGTTGCTGCTCGATGAACCTTCGTTGGGCCTGGCGCCGATCATCATCCAGCAGATCTTCGACATCATCGAACAGCTGCGCAAGGACGGTGTAACGGTGTTTTTGGTGGAGCAGAACGCCAACCAGGCGCTGAAAATTGCCGACCGTGCGTACGTTCTGGAGAACGGCCGGGTGGTGATGACAGGCACTGGGGAAGCGCTGCTGACTGATCCGAAAGTGCGTGAGGCGTATCTGGGTGGTTGAGTCTTCGCGGTAAACAAAAAACGGCCTTCGGGCCGTTTTTTTGTGCCTTACACAAACTCAACAACAATGAAGATCCCCGTAGGAGCTGCCGAAGGCTGCGATCTTTTGATCTTGATTTTCACCCGGGCCACCGAAGACCAAGATCAAAAGATCGCAGCCTTCGGCAGCTCCTACCGGAGATTTTTGGTGTTTTGGAGAGCGTGTTTAATCAGTGTCGGTGTTACTTCCTGCAAGCTACATCGCCTTGCGTCGTTGCCTACAGGTACGCCAGAATCCGCCGGCTTGTGCGCCTTGGGACTGGCCTTTATCGTTTCCCCGCCACTGCCCATCAGTGGTCGAGTTTAGTCGCTCGGTTGTTTTGCCCTAGAAACGCATAAGTGCCAAAGAGTCAGGTATCCCTTCCCTGCACTTGACGGCGGCTGTGTGCAGGGCGCCCTCGGGCGCGCCGAGTTTCTGGGGCTCATCGGTCGACTAACCTGCACACAGCTGCCACCCTAATTTCAGTTAGTCGCGAACAGGGTTGCAGCCTCAATTAGTGAGCTCCCGTTATGTTCAAGAACACCCCCAATCCCCCACACAATCCCAGCCCGATGTTCGTCGTCGCGCCCGGTATCGATGTGCAAACCCTGTTGGGCCATGCCTGCGAATCACTGGCGTCGGCGAGTGTGATGGCCAGCAATTTCGCCGCTTTCCTGGAAGGTACGCACCGCAACATGCTGCTCGGCATCCAGCAAAGCATCATGCTGGGCGAACTGGCGGTGAATCGGGCGCTGGACACCATCGACCCACAAGAATCCTGACCACGAAGATCACCCTGTGGGAGCGAGCCTGCTCGCGAATGCAATTTCACATTCAACAGAAATGTTGTCTGCCCTACCGCTTTCGCGAGCAGGCTCGCTCCCACAGGGATCTATGTGTGCTGGAGCCGATCCAGGGCTTCACCGCTGCGCTTGAACCAGCCAATCAAGTAATCCGCCAACACCTGCGTACGTTTCGGCAATCCACCCTGATATGGATGCACCAGGTACATCGGCATGCGGCGGGTCTGATAGTCACGCAGGAGCCAGCGCAAACGGCCGTCAGCCAATTCCGCTTGCAGCAAGTAGGACGGCAACCGCGCAATGCCGGCGCCGGCCAGTGCCGCTTTTTTCAGCAGGCTGTAATGGTTGCTGGCGAACGGTCCCGACACGCGAACCCGCAGCAACTCGTGTTGCTGGTGATAGAGCCATTCTTCGCGGCCGCTGTAATGACTGTTGAGCAGACAGCGGTGTTCAGCGAGTGCTTGAGGCGTCAACGGTTCGCCGTATTGCTCAAGGTAAGCCGGGCTCGCGCAGGTCATTTCGTGCCAGGCTAATAGCGGTCGGGCCACCAGGCGCTCGTCATTGCCCACCTCGGAGCGAACCGCGAGATCAAACCCGTCGCGGGACAAATCACGGTAGCTGTTGCTCAGGTCCAGCTCGATCTGCACCTCGGGGTACTTGCCGGAAAACTCCAGCAACAAGCCATCGAAGAAGGTTTCCCCCAGCGATACCGGAACCGTCATTCGCACCGGCCCGGCCATGTCATCCTTCAGCCGCGCCAATGCCTGACGCGCCCTCTCGACTTGGACTACGAGCGCCTGGGCTTGCGGTAACAGGGCCGCACCCGCGGCCGTCAGGCTCAAACGGCGGGTGGTGCGTTGCAGCAGCACCACGGAAAAGCGCGTTTCCAGTTGGCTGATGCGCTTGGACAACTGCCCCTTGCTGCACCCCAATTGCTGCGCCGCCAGGGTAAAACTCCCCGCCTCGATCAACACCGCAAACGCTGCCAGATCATCCATTTCGCTCATGGATTGTTTCCATTTGAAAACCAAAGGTTGCCTATTAGCGCGCTTATCGATGGAAAAAACCACTCTAGACTGAAGCCTCTTTCAAACCACTCAAGGAACAGCACCATGAAAATTCTTTTGATAGGCGCAGGCGGCACCATCGGTTCGGCGGTCGACAAGGAGCTGTCCGAGCGTCACGAGATCATCCGCATCGGCCGCAATAGCGGGGACTTCCATGTGGATATCAGCGACAGCGCGTCGATTCGCAAGCTGTTCGAGAAAACCGGCAAGTTCGATGCACTGGTCTGCGCCGCCGGTAACGTGACATTCGCCCCCCTCGATGAAATGACCGAAGAAAGCTTCGCGCTGGGCCTGAAAGACAAGTTGATGGGCCAAGTCAATCTGCTGCTGATCGGCCGCGAGTTCGCCAATGATGGCGCCTCCTTTACCTTCACCACTGGCGTGCTCAGCCACGACCCGATTCGCAGCGGCGCCTCGGCAGCGCTGGTCAACGGTGCGCTAGACAGCTTCGTGCGTGCAGCGGCCATCGAACTGCCTCGCGGCCTGCGAGTGAACTCCATCAGCCCGAACGTACTGGTCGAAGCCATGGGCAGTTATGCGCCGTACTTCCGTGGCTACAAACCGGTTCCTGCAGTGGATGTGGCATTGGCCTACGCCAAAAGTGTGGAAGGCCTGCAAACAGGCCAGACCTTTCACGTGGGCTAAACCCTTGTGATGAACGGTCAGGCTGAGTAACGTGGCGGCACTTGTCTGGAGACTCAAAGATGCGTGTTGCCCGTTCCTTAGTCCTTGTTGCCCTGCTTCCGTTGTTCGCCGCTTGCCAGTTGCTCGACGGCCCGCGTGAAAGTGCCTCCCACGTGGGCCAGACCCGTATGCAGGGCCAGTTGACGGCGGCGGACGGCAAGTTGCAGTTCCAGCCGTGCAATGAACAGCGCAGTTATGTGGTCAACGACACCGGCGGCACCAGCGTCCTGCAAGAGGCCGCAACCCTGGCCGATGCCCAGGGCAAGCTGTTTGCTGACGTACGTGGGCGAATCGTCGACAGCCGCCTCGATCTTGCGCAGCTGTACCGCGTCGAGCGCTCGGGCACCGCGTGCAACGATCCTAATTTCAAATTGCTTATCCTGCGCGCCGCCGGCCATGGCCCGGAATGGAACGTGAAAGTCAGTGGCAAAGGCATGGTCATCGACCGCGCCGGTCAGCCGCCATTGGCTTTGCCCTACGTTGAAGAGCAACTGGGCGATGGTCGATTCAATCTCAGCACCGAAGCCAATAACCAGCACATCGAATTGTGGGTTGCACCGCAACGTTGCGTCGACAGCACCACCGGCAGTGTCCAGCACATGAGCGCCGAACTGCGCGTCGACGGCCAGGTTCAGCGTGGCTGCGGGTATTTCGGCGGATCGCGTAACGACTGATCGTTTTAGCCTCACGGGAATCATTCTTTGAGGCTTATAATCGCGGGCTTCAAACGCCTTGGCGCAGTTGTGCGCCCCGCGAACCGGATCCTGTCATGTTACGAATCACCGAACTCAAGCTGCCGATCGACCATCCCGAAGAAGACCTGCGCCCTGCCATCGTGCAGCGCCTGGGCATCACCAGTGATGACCTGCTCGATTTCACCTTGTTCAAGCGCAGCTACGATGCGCGCAAAAAGTCCTCCGAACTGTGCTTCATCTACACCATCGACCTCAACGTTCGCGATGAGGCGACGGTGCTGCACACGTTCGCCGATGACCGTAACGTCAACGTGGCGCCGGATGTCAGCTACAAAGCGGTCGGCCAGGCGCCGACTGATCTTGAGCAACGTCCTGTCGTCGTGGGCTTCGGTCCGTGCGGGATTTTCGCCGGGCTGCTGCTCGCGCAAATGGGCTTCAAGCCGATCATCCTCGAGCGCGGCACCGAAGTGCGTCAGCGCACCAAGGACACTTGGGGCCTGTGGCGTAAAGGCGTGCTTAACCCGGAATCCAACGTGCAATTCGGTGAAGGTGGCGCGGGGACGTTCTCTGACGGCAAGCTTTACAGCCAGATCAAGGACCCGAAATTCATCGGTCGCAAAGTCCTGCACGAGTTCGTCAAAGCGGGTGCGCCGGAAGAAATTCTCTACGTCAGCAAACCGCACATCGGTACGTTCCGTCTGACCGGTGTTGTGGAAAACATGCGTGAACAGATTCGCGCGCTGGGTGGCGAAGTGCGCTTTCAACAGCGCGTTACCGATGTGTTGATCGAGGACGGCCAACTGGTCGGCGTCGAGCTCAATGGCGGCGAGCAGATCCACTCGAAACACGTGATTCTGGCTCTCGGCCATAGCGCCCGGGACACCTTCCGTATGCTGCATGGCCGTGGCGTGTTTATGGAAGCCAAGCCGTTTTCGGTGGGTTTCCGCATCGAACACCCGCAGTCGCTGATCGACCGCGCACGCTTGGGCAAGTACGCCGGCCACCCGAAACTCGGGGCCGCCGACTACAAACTGGTGCACCACGCCAGCAACGGACGTTCGGTCTACAGCTTCTGCATGTGCCCGGGCGGCACCGTGGTAGCGGCGACGTCCGAGCCGGGCCGCGTGGTCACCAACGGCATGAGCCAGTACTCGCGTAACGAGCGTAACGCCAACTCCGGGATCGTCGTCGGGATCACCCCGGAAGTCGATTATCCGGGCGGCCCGCTGGCGGGTATCGAGTTGCAGGAACGCCTGGAATCCCACGCCTTTGTGCTCGGCGGCAGCAACTACGAAGCGCCGGCGCAATTGGTCGGCGACTTCATTGCCGGAAAGCCGTCCACCGAGTTGGGCAGCGTAGAACCGTCCTACAAACCGGGGGTTGCCTTGGGTGATTTGGCGTTGGCCTTGCCGGCGTTCGCTATCGAAGCGATTCGTGAAGCGCTGCCAGCGTTCGAGAAGCAGATTCGCGGTTACTCGCTGCACGACGCGGTGTTGACCGGGATCGAGACGCGCACGTCGTCACCGCTGCGGATCACCCGTGACGAGTCGATGCAGAGCCTGAACGTGAAAGGCTTGTTCCCGGCGGGTGAAGGCGCGGGTTATGCGGGCGGGATTCTGTCGGCGGGTGTCGATGGGATTCGGATTGCAGAAGCCGTGGCGCGGGACATCCTGGGCCTAGAGGCCTGACCCAAATCCCTGTGGGAGCGAGCTTGCTCCGGGCGGCGATCCGACGATAGCGGTAGATCAGCCAACATTTCTGTTGAATGTTAATCCGTCATCGCGAGCAAGCTCGCTCCCACATTGGATCTTCAGTGTTTGAACAATCTCAGATATTGGCGCGTAGAACGGTGGCCGGCAGCGGCTCGCCGCGCTCGACACTCCCCGCCACGGCATCCATCGAACCGCTCAACTCATAGCCCTGGGCCTTGAGCCAACCCTGATCGTAATAGGTGGTCGCATACCGCTCGCCGCCATCACACAAAATCGCCACGATTGACCCCGACTCCCCCGCCGCCGCCATCTGCTGGGCCGCCATCAAGGCGCCGATCAGGTTGGTCCCGCTCGACCCGCCAACCCGACGTCCCAAACGTTGCGCCAGGTAATGCATGGCCGCCAGAGACAACGCGTCCGGCACTTTGACCATCGCATCGATCACTTTGGGCAGGAACGACGCTTCTACCCGAGGCCGACCAATGCCTTCAATCCGCGAACCGCTATCCAGGCGCAGGCTGGCGTCGCCGGTCTGGTAGTAATCGAAGAACACTGAGCGCTCGGCATCGGCGCAGAGCACGCGGGTGCAATGCTGGCGGTAACGCACGTAACGGCCCAGCGTCGCGGTGGTACCGCCGGTGCCGGGGCTGGAGATCAGCCAACTCGGCTCGGGGTGCAGCTCGAAGCGCATTTGCTGGAAGATCGACTCGGCGATGTTGTTGTTCGCCCGCCAATCGGTAGCGCGCTCGGCATAGGTGAACTGGTCGATGAAATGCCCATCGTGTTCGCGAGCCAGCCGCTCGGATTCGGCATAGATCTGCGTCGGATCATCGACCAAATGGCTCTTGCCGCCGTAGAAAGCGATCTGCGCGATCTTCTCTTTGGACGTGCTCGCCGGCATCACCGCAATAAACGGCAAGCCCAGCAAACTGGCGAAGTACGCCTCGGAAATCGCCGTCGAACCGCTGGATGCTTCAATCACCGGCGCACCGGGTTTGAGCCAGCCATTACACAGCGCATACAGAAACAGCGAGCGCGCCAAGCGGTGCTTCAGGCTGCCGGTGGGATGGCTGGACTCATCCTTGAAATACAACTCGATGCCCGGAAAACCCGGCAGCGGCAAGGGGATCAGGTGGGTGTCGGCGCTGCGCTGGAAGTCGGCTTCGATAATCCGGATGGCTTCGCGGGCCCACTGTCGGTTGTCGCTCATGGTGGTTTTCTCGTTGAGTCGGCCTTGTTGCAAGGCTCAGCTAACAAGCTTAGGAAAAAACCTACATCACGCACAGATACAGCTGAGGTTCAATACGCCCGGCAACTGCTAGGCTCAGGTCCCTGCTGATCGTTCACGTTGTAACGGTATATAACAAAAAAGAATATAACTTTTGTTTTAACAACTAACGGTACGGGTTAGGGTGTGCCACCTTTTGAATTCATTGATGGAGAGCGACCTTGCCTCTGCGTAGCACTTTCACGCGTTTCTTCCAGTTGGAAGCTGCCAGCGGACTGTTATTGATCGCCGCTGCTGCCCTGGCTTTGATCATCAACAATTCCCCGCTGTCGTGGCTTTACAGCAGTTTTCTGGACACTCCGGTAGTGGCGCAGGTCGGCGCGTTGCAAATCGCCAAACCGGCGCTACTGTGGATCAACGACGGCCTGATGGCCCTGTTCTTCCTGTTGATCGGTCTGGAAGTGAAGCGCGAAGTCCTCGACGGTCAACTGTCGAAACCGTCGCAAATCGTCCTGCCCGGCGCGGCGGCGATCGGCGGCATGGTGGTTCCGGCGCTGTTCTACTGGTTTCTGAACCGTGAAGACCCGGCAGCCCTGGGTGGCTGGGCCATCCCGATGGCCACCGACATCGCCTTCGCCCTCGGCGTACTGGCCCTGCTGGGTAAGCGGGTGCCGGTATCTCTGAAGCTTTTCCTGATGACTTTGGCGATTATTGACGACCTCGGCGCAATCATCGTCATTGCGATCTTCTACTCGGGTACGCTCTCGACCCTTTCGCTGTCTCTGGCCGCGACGTGCATCGTGGCACTGATCGCGATGAACCGGCTCGGGGTGGTCAAGCTCGGGCCATACATGATCATTGGCCTGATCCTTTGGGTTTGCGTGCTCAAGAGCGGCGTCCACGCGACACTGGCCGGTGTGACCTTGGCCTTCTGCATCCCCCTGCGCACGAAAAACGCCGAACCTTCGCCGCTGCTGACCCTCGAACACGCCCTGCATCCATGGGTGGCCTACGGCATCCTGCCGCTGTTCGCCTTCGCCAACGCCGGCCTGTCCCTGAGTGGCGTGACCGTCGAAAGCTTCACCCACCACGTACCGATGGGCATCGCGGTCGGTCTGCTGCTGGGCAAAACCCTCGGCGTCTTCGGCCTGACCTGGCTGGCGGTGAAAATCGGCATCGCCGCCCTGCCCCAAGGCGCCAACTGGGGCCAGGTGCTGGGCGTGGCAATCCTCTGCGGCATCGGCTTCACCATGAGTTTGTTTGTCGGCTCCCTGGCGTTTGAGCCGGGTGTCAGTGAATACGCAGGGATGGATCGGATGGGGATTTTGACCGGTTCGATACTGGCTGCATTGATTGGTTATGCGGTGACGGCGGCGGCGAGTCGCAAGAGCACCGCACTGCAATCCTGATAAACAGAGACAACTCTTAGAGTCATTCAAGACTCGTCCTACAGCCACAATCAGCCTCGTTCGTTAACGTCGCACAGCCCCTTTTTTGGGGGCTGTCGACGTACGAACGCAAGGAAGATCAGTGGCTGGCAATAAGGACATTCCCCGGGTTCAGAACCCACCGTCAGGCGACGGTCATCACGTCACTCACCGCTTTATGACGTCTACCGAACTGGCCGCGCGGGATGCCAGACAAAACGCTTACGACGCCATGCTCGCGAGGCAAGACGCCTTCGAACGGAGTCGTGAGGTTGCCGCAAAAAAGCACAAAGCCATCCGCGCGGGCTGCGTCTTTGCCAAGTCCTGCAAGCTGCCGGACGCCATCATCGATTACTCGAATCCTTCGGGAATGGTGCCCACCGACAGCCTCAAGGACTACGGAGAAGTCGCCTGGCTCGGTGCTCGCGAGGTAGACGATACCGGGCTGCTGAATCTGGAGACGATCAGCGGCACGACCGTTTCGCTTGGCATTGGCCGACTTGCGCTGCGCTTCCCGGCTCTCGCCATTCCAGTCGCAGCACTCGGCGCTACCAGCACAGCTGCGTTGGCCGGCCTGGCCGCGATATTCTGGGTGCCCAGCCTGGGCGACAGCGCCCTCTACACCGAAGACCAGCTCCGAACCCTGAAGCAAGCCCGAACCCGGGTTCGACTAAGCGTTGAGCAACAGGCTGACGGCAGTCTCAAGGGCTACGGCTTCTACACCGGAAAGCACCGTGATTGGGAAATGGTCGATGTCGTGCAGTTCACCTTGCGCGGCAGCCAGCTGGTGGCGGACCTCGGTGACGGCGTTGAACTGATCTGGACTCCAGCTGAGGATGGCTCCGACATCCTCGGCATCCCCAAACTGGAAGCCGCCCCGCAAGCGCCACACATTTGGGTGTACCCGCCGACGAAAGCGGCTGACGGCATCATCGTGAACCCGATCTACCCGCCTAAGTACAAGGATTTCATTCTTGTATTTCCGGCGAATTCTGGTGTGCAGCCGTTATACGTGGTGGTGGCAAGACCTATCAGTGGTGACCACAGTTATCATCCTCCGCCAAAAATTCTGCCGGCGTTCCCCGATGCCTTCCCTGTTCAGACTAAAGGGAATCGAAAACGCTGGGAAAGTAAGAAGCGCATTTATGAATGGGATTACCAACATGGCGCCGTCGAAGTGTACAACTGGGCGGGAGATCACTTAGGGGAATTTGATGCAAAAACGGGTGAACAGACTGGAAAAGTAAGACCCGAAAGACGTACTACAACAAAATAGCGATCGAGAATTTAAGAATGATATTTATAGCTCTCTCTGGATTTTTCCCCGAGCCAAATCCCGACAATTCATTGCAATATGAAAAGGATGTGCCGCAAGCTTTAGAGGCGGCAGTGCTTAACGTCATGGGCTGGAAAACTTTGAAGGATGTGCCCATGGGCGAGCATGTGTTATCTCCCAATCAAGCCAGTGCGATTATGGAACTGGTTGGCAACCCCTTCAGAGCCAACTTGGTGTACTACATGGGACTCTGCCAAAACTAACAATTTCGGATCAGACAAAACTGAAAGCCACAGACACAAAAAACCCCGACCAGTCACCTGTTCGGGGTTTTCTTTTACCCGTATTCCCGCTTAGTGCGAAACGCGGCTAGTCCCATCAACAGTAGCAATCCGCACCCGCTCGCCAACACGGAACACTTCATTCTCCTGAACCTGTTGCACGTAGGCGCGCATGCTGCCGTCGTCTTCGCGAACGGTGATTTCCACGCCTTGGGCGCGGGTCATGCCTTCTTCTGTGGCCGAGCCGATCAGGCCGCCAGCAACGGCGCCGATAACTGCAGCAACGATGCTGCCGCGACCGCCACCGATAGCGCTGCCGCCAACACCACCCACCGCCGCACCGGCGAGGCCGCCGATTGGGGTTTTGGTGCCTTCGATTTTGACCGGTCGCAGGGATTCGATGGTGCCCATGCGAACGGTCTGCACGCGACGCGCTTCGTCACGGGAGTAGGAGTCACCGGTCAGGCTCGATTGGCAGCCAGTGAGCAACATCGCCATCGTGGAAAAGGAAGCAACCAGCAGAACAGACTTACGCATAGCATCAACTCCAAAGGACAAGTATTCATTAAACTCCGCAGCTTGACGCCTGTCACGGCCTCGCCCGGATAAAATTGGTTTGATTCAGGCCCGGTACAGGCACCTCCACGAACTCAACACACATGTAGCGGCAAATTTCGGAATCTGCGCCGCTGACCCAAGGATTGTCATGGATTACTTCATCATTGTCGTCACTACCGTTGCCGGATTGTATTTCCACTGGTGGCTATACGTGCGGATCAAACGCTGGATGGACCGCGATCTGGCGTTGGCACTGGCGGGTAAAGACGAGCATAAAAAGGTGTTCATGCTCCAGCAACTGGCGAACGCTCAAGCGCTGAAGATCAAGCGCCGAGACCTGCCCCAGTGGCTTGAAGCCGCTGCGGCAGGTTATCCCAATCGGTAGACGGCTTACGGTGCCAGACGTTCAAGAATCCAGTCGGCGCCCTGAGAGCGGTAGTTGAGGCGATCGTGCAGGCGGCTCGGACGGCCTTGCCAGAACTCGATGCGCTCCGGTAACAAACGATAACCGCCCCAGTGCTCAGGGCAATGAGGTTGCGTGTCGTTGAAACGTTGCTCGGTATTCTTGAGCAGCGCTTCCAGCTCGGCACGATCGGCGATCACCCGGCTCTGGGGCGAAGCCCAGGCACCGAGACGACTGCCCAGCGGCCGGACCTGGAAGTAGGCGTCGGACTCTTCAGGCGTAACCTTCACCACCCGCCCTTCGATGCGCACCTGACGCTCCAGGGCCGGCCAGAAAAAGGTCATGGCCGCGAACGGGTTCGCGGCCAGATGCTGGCCCTTGGCGCTGTCGTAGTTGGTGAAGAAGGTGAAACCCTGCTCGTCCAGCCCCTTGAGCAGCAGAATGCGGCAATGCGGCCGACCGTCCTGATCGACGGTGGCCAGGGTCATGGCGTTGGCTTCCACCGGCGCCTGCTCGGTTTTCACCGCGTCGGCGAACCACTGATGGAACAGCGCGAACGGCTCGGCCGGGGCTTGCGCCTCGGTCAGGCCATCACGGGTGTAATCGCGACGCATATCAGCCAGGCCCTGGGTCATGGTGCATTCCTTTTGGTTAACGATTTACTTTTTTACAGTATCGGCAGCGGCGGCGACTTTCTTGTCAGCCGCTGCGGCTTTTGCTGGAGCAGTCTTTTTCGCCGGGGTCGCGGTTTTAGCCGGAGCCTTCTTCGCAGCAGCTTTCTTGGCCGGAGCCTTTTTCGCGGCAGGCACATCGGCTTTCTTCGCAGCAGGTGCAGGGGTGACCGGTGTGGCCACTGGTTTGACGTCCTGGGCAGCGACCAAGCGCACTGGCGCCGGGGCTGGCATGTTGTACTTGCTCAGCAACGCGACCATGGTGTTTTGCGGGGTTACCAGCAGTTCCACGCGACGGTTCAAGGCACGGCCTTCATTGCTGTCGTTGGCAGCACGCGGAGCTTCGCCACCCATACCGCGCAGCATCAGACGATCGCGCTGCAGACCGCTGAGGCGGAAAATCGCTGCCACGGCCTGGGCACGCTCCTGGCTCAGTTTCACGTTGGCCGGTGCGGCGCCCGACGTATCACTGTGGCCGAGCACCAGCACGGCAGTCTTTGGATCAACTTCGAGGATTTTCGCGACGCGAGTGAACGGGCCGAGGGTCACCGGCAGCAGCATGGCCGGACGGTCAGGGTTGAACGAGCCTTCTACCGGCGCGGTCACCACCAACACGTTTTCACGGCGCTCGAGTTGCAGGTTGCTGCCCTTGATCGCTTCGCGCAGGCGCGGTTCGTAGTCGTCGAGCCAGGCCTGAGTGACTTTAGGATCAGGCATTGGCACGGCTTTAGCGGTGCTTTGCTCTTTACCACCGAACGGCCACCACCATTTGCCACCTGCATCGGCCTCAGCCTTGGCCTTGGCCACCTCGACCGGTTTGGCTTCAGGCTTGGCTTCAGCTTTCACCTCTGGCTTCTTGTCGAGAACTTCATCGGAACCGAATGGCCAGTACCAAGGGTTGGAGCTTTCAGCCTTGGCAACCGGAGCGGTCGCGGCAGGTTTCAAAGGTGCAGGGGCTGGCGTCGGGGCCCGAGCCGGGTCTTTAGCGGCGACTTTGTCGGAAGAACCGAACGGCCACCAGCTGCTGCCATCTGAGTCATTTTGTGGAGTTTGTGCGCAACCGGTAATAGCGAAGCACAGGGCCAAAGCGAGAGTTTTATTGGATGACATTGGATATCCACAAAATGAAGTAATGAAAAATCAAGCCGGATTGACCCGGATAAACAGACGCTTGGAAACCATAAAGGCCTTGGGGTTCCGGCCCTGGAACCCCTGAGCGCGTTTTACAGACAAGTGGCCAGTGCTCGCACAAGCTTTTGTGCGCGCGGATCCATCAAGACGTACGGTCCTAAGGTATTTGTCACAAAGCCGAAGGCCACATCGTGTTCCGGGTCAGCAAAACCGGTGGAACCGCCCGCGCCCGGATGACCGAACGCACGAGGGCCGAGGCCGTAGGTGGCGTTGGGGACGTCCGGTTGATCGAGCATGCAACCCAGGCCGAAACGGGTCCGGGTCAGTAAAGTCTTGTCCTCGCCGAGGCTGTGCTCACGCGTCAGTTCCTCGAGCATTTCGCTTTCCAGCAAGCTGCCATCGAGCAGACCGGCATAGAACCCGGCCAGGCTGCGGGCATTGCCGTGGCCATTGGCGGCCGGCTGCTGCATGCGTCGCCACTCGGGTTTGTTGGTGCTGGTCATGATCGACGGCGGGTTAGTGAACGCCCTCGTGGTCATGGCGGTCGGCTCGCGCATGGTCACTTGCAGCAAGCGCTGGGCGGCGGCATCGCCGACATTGCCCTTGCCACGAGCGATGTGCGCCACGCGATGGAACTCCTGGTCCGCCAGACCGACGTGGAAATCCAGGCCCAAAGGCTTCGCGACCCGCGCCACGATGGACTCACCCGGCCCACGACCGTCGGCACGACGCAGCAACTCACCGACCAGCCAGCCGTAGGTGATCGCGGCGTAACCGTGACCAACCCCCGGCGTCCACCACGGTTCTTCAGCGGCCAGGGCATCAACCATGGTTTGCCAGTCATAAAGGGCTTCCGGGGCCAATAGCTCACGCAGCGCCGGCAGGCCGGCCTGGTGGCAGAGCAATTGACGCAGGGTCACGGACTCTTTGCCGGCGGCGGCGAACTCTGGCCAGTAGCGGGCAACCGGTGCATCCAATTGCAGCTTGCCTTCGGCCACCAGTTGCAGGGCGGTGACAGCGGTAAAGGTCTTGGTGCAGGAAAAAAGGTTGGCGATGGTGTCGCTGTGCCAGGCTTCGGTGCCGTCCTTGTCAGCGCTGCCGGCCCAAAGGTCGACCACGGTTTCACCGCCAATCTGGATGCACAACGCTGCGCCACGTTCCTGAGGATCGTCGAACAGCGCCGCGAAAGCCTCACGCACCGCTTCGAACTTCAGCTCGTAAAAACCCTGAATCTGCACCCGCAACTCCTCTGGATAAACGCTCTACAAAGTGGCCGCATTGTTCCAGCCATTGAAGGTTTTGGGAACAGGGCCGGGCCGGGCGGTCGCCATCTCGCCCGGGTGAAACACTCAGAAAATCTTACGTACCTGCCTGCACTCAGTGGCCATTCCCGGAATGCCCACCCGCATGGCCAGTGCCCTGCCCTGCGCCTTTGCCAGCCTCGCCTTTTCTGCCGCCCTCAGCTGCTTGACCGGCTTTATCCGCCTCAGCCTTGGCCTTCTCGGCCTCTTTACCGAGCTGATCGACGGTCTGCAAATTGCTCTTGCGAACGCTGTCGACGAACCCCTGGAACGGCAGATCGGTGATGCCCACCAGGCCAAAGTGCCCGTTCTCGCCATCCAGCAGACGACCGGTAACCGGTTGGTCAAGGTATTGGAACCAGTGCACGCCGACGATCGACGGTTCGCTCATCGCCTGTTTGAGGAAATTGGCGTAAGCCGGCCCACGGTCTTCTTCCTTCGCCAATTGCGTCACGCCGCCCCAGAACGGGCCGCGATCCGCGGAGCCGAAGTTGAACTCGGTGATCAGCACCGGTTTGTCCAGGCTGCGCAGCGTGGCGAAGTCGTAACCATCCTGCGGTCGCAGGGTGTACATGTTGAAGCTCAGCACGTCGCAATACTGGGCGCAGGACTCAACCGCTTCCGGGGTGCTGATGGCAAACCGGCCTCCCAGCAACAGCTGATTCGGCGCGTGCCACTTGAGCGAATCGGAGAGGGTCTTGAAGTACGTGTCGGCGAAAACCTTCTGGAAGTATTTGAAGTCGGCTTCAATTTCCGGGTGTTCGGCGCTTGGCAGCGGCGGCACGAAGCCCGGGTCTTCCATCAATTCCCAGGCCGGCAAATCAATGCCCCAGGCTTTGGAAAGGCCCGCCTGATTGCGGTATTTATCTCGCAATTGCTTAAGGAACGCGCGTTTGGCCGGCACGTCGGTGGTCATTTTCAAGGTGCCGTAGGCCAAGGCGTAACGGGCTTTCGGGTCGTCGCCGGGACCGGCCCAGGCCAATTCGTTGTCGGCAAAGTAACCGATCAGCCACGGATCGTCGCGATGGTCGCGCGCGGCGATGGCCACGGCACGTTCGGTGGCCATGGCGAATCGTGGGTCGAACGGATCGGGCATGCCGCCCCACCAGTCGGTGCCGGTGCTGATGCTGGCGTAATCGCCGACGATCGACAGCGGCAAGGTGTACGGCACGCGATCAGCGTTGGCCAGCGCCGGGGCGCTCCAGTTGCCGATGGTGTTGAAGCCCCAGGCTTGCAGGCGATCAAGGGTGTGGCTGGCCCAGCGCTGTTCATCAACCACCGCTTTGCAGGGTTCGGCAGGTGTTTGCTCGGCTGCTTTCGCGGCGGTCGCTTCAACGGCGCCGGTCTTGGCGGCTTCGGCGACACCGGCCTTGGTGTCGCTGCCCAGGATGCAAGGTGCCCCATACAGACGCTGCAAGTTGGCGCCATAGAAGTCGTACCAGCGACCGGCATTGTAGCCACGGCCCTGATCGACACCGTTGCCGCCCCGGTTGTCGCCTTCGCCATAATGGCTGGCCAGCGGCTCGTCGGGTTTTGGCAGCGACTCGAACATCCACTCGCGACCGGCAACGTAGGTCTGGTCGACGTCCGGGGTGACGGTGTTGACCCCGAGCGAATAGAACGGATGCCCTTCCGGCGTCACCAGGTACCAGCGACCGTCGCGTTTTTCGGTGCGGAAAAAGCCGCTGGCCTTAAAAGCCGGGCCTTTGTTCCAGCCACCGAACTTGTCCAGGGACGACTTCTCGCGCTCGGCCAGCCAGGTTTTCAGTTGTTGATGTTCCTTGGCGGCGGCGCTTTTCAGTTGCTCGTCGCTGCTGACTTTCTCTGGCCATTTGGCCCGGGTCGACTGGCCGTAAGCGTCTACAAGGCCGCCAAAAGCGGCTTGGGTAACCGCATCGCCGTCCTGCACGCCAAAGCGTTCCAGCAGGATGCTCTGGGCGACTTTCGGCTGATCCATCGACAAGGTCACCGACACCACCTGGCTGCGCTCCAGCTCACCGGCGCTGCTGGCCAGCAATACGCGCTGCCCCTCAAACGTCATCGGCATTGGCGGGCCGGCTTTCAGGCCCAGGCTCAATGGCGTAAAGGGCTGCAGCGGCACCAACAAGGTTTGCGCGGGGCCGGCCGGCAAGTCGACACGGCTGACCAGTGTCTTGCCATCGTTGCTCTGGATTTTCACGTACAGGGTCACAGCCCAGTTCATTGCGCTCTGAATCCGCAAACTCATGAAGCCCGACTGCGACCAGTCCCACGCGCCCGTCTGCGGGGTCAGACGCAAGGTCGGTTGTGCCACCGGGTTGAACGTCACCCGACGCAGCACTTCGCCTTCGGCCGTTTGCTCGGCGTTGGATTGCGGCAGGCTGGCGTCCTGAGTCGCCACCTGGACCACATCGGCGGGGCGCACAAAGTTGAACAGCGTCTGTTGGCCGGCAGGAGCCGCCAGCAAAGGGGCTGCGAACATCAGAGCGAAAACAGCAGGCAACGAACGGCGAATCATAGGAACGAGGTTCTCCCTAACGACCTTTCAATGGGCCAGTGGAAAAGCGATGGTTGAGAGATAGACAACGCGGTGGGCAAATTTGCCCACCGGTGTATCAGGAAATTTCTCGACGGAAGGGTGGCAACGCATTGAGGATTGCCTTGCCGTAACGCTGGGTGACCAGGCGTCGATCGAGCAAGGTGATGGTGCCGCGGTCTTCTTCGGTGCGCAGCAAGCGACCGCAGGCCTGGACCAGCTTCAGCGAAGCATCCGGCACGGAGATTTCCATGAACGGATTGCCCCCCCGAGCCTCGATCCACTCGGCCAGGGCCGCTTCGACCGGATCGTCGGGCACCGAAAACGGAATCTTCGCGATCACCACGTGTTCGCAATACGCACCGGGCAAGTCGACCCCTTCGGCGAAACTCGCCAGGCCAAACAACACGCTGGAATCACCGCCATCGACCCGCGCCTTGTGCTTGTTCAGGGTTTCCTGTTTCGACAGGTTGCCTTGAATGAACACTTGCTTGCGCCAGTCACGGTCGAGGCCGTCGAACACGTCCTGCATCTGTTTGCGCGAGGAGAACAGCACCAGGGTGCCGCGCGAACCTTCCACCAATGCCGGCAAGTCACGGATGATCGCTGCGGTGTGGGCCGGCGCATCACGCGGATCGGCCTTCAGGTCCGGCACCCGCAGCACGCCAGCGTCAGCATGATGAAACGGGCTTGGAACCACTGCGGTCACGGCTTTTTTCGGCAGGCCGGCGCGCATGCGGAAGCGATCGAAGGTGCCGAGCGCGGTCAGGGTCGCGGAGGTCACCAGAGCGCCGTAAGCCACGTTCCACAAATTGCGACGGAGCATTTCTGCCGCGAGGATCGGGCTGGCGTTGACCTCGATGTCGAACAGCGAGCCGCTTTCGGCCAGGGTCAGCCAGCGGGCCATCGGGGGGTTGTCTTCCGGGTCTTCGGCGGTGAACGCGACCCACAACTCCCAGTTGCCCGAAGAACGGGACAACAGGCTGCCGAACAGCGGATACCACTCTTCGGCCTGGTTGCTGGCGATGCCGATGTTGACCTCACCGTCCATGCCTTCCTTGAGCAATTCGGTGAGCCGGGTGAACAGGTCGGTCAGACGGGCAAAGCCCTTCTTCAACTCGACGCCCATCTCGCGCATGTGTTCGGGAATCACCCCACCGACGAAGCGGTGACGCGGCCGTTCGCGGCCCTCGACGTCTTCGCCGGGTTTGAAATCGGCGACCTGCTCGCAGGCGCTAAACATGAACTGCTGCTGGGTCTTGATCTCCCGCGCCAGTTCCGGCACTTGTTCGATCAACTTGCCCAGGTCGCCCGGCAGCGGATGCTGGGCTAGCAACTTGGTGAGGTTCTTGGCGGTGGTTTCCAGCCAGTCGGCGGTGGAACGCAGACGCGTGTAATGGGCGAAATGGCCGATGGCTTTATCCGGCAGGTGGTGGCCTTCGTCGAACACGTAGATGGTGTCGCGCGGGTCCGGCAGCACGGCGCCGCCGCCCAGCGCCAGGTCGGCCAGGACCATGTCGTGGTTGGTGACGATCACGTCGACCTTGCCCATGCCTTCGCGGGCCTTGTAGAAGGCGCACTGGCCGAAGTTCGGGCAATGACGGTTGGTGCATTGACTGTGATCGGTGGTCAGGCGCGCCCAGTCGGCGTCTTCCAGGGCGGTGGACCAACTGTCACGGTCGCCGTCCCACTTATTGCCGGCGAGTTTCTCGATCATGCTGGTGAACAGCTTCTGACTGGCCTCGTCGACCTCGATCTTGAAGCCTTCTTCTTCAAACAGCTGCGCCGTGGCGGTTTGTGCGTGACCTTCCTGGAGCAACATGTCGAGCTTGGACAGGCACATGTAGCGCCCGCGCCCCTTGGCCAAGGCGAAACTGAAGTTCAGCCCGCTGTTGCGCATCAGGTCGGGCAAATCCTTGTAGACGATCTGCTCTTGCAGGGCCACGGTGGCCGTGGCAATCACCAGGCGTTTGCCGGCGGCCTTGGCCGTGGGGATGGCGGCCAGGCTGTAGGCCACGGTTTTGCCGGTACCGGTGCCGGCTTCCACCGCGACAATCGCGGGGTCGCCACTGCGCCGGCCTTCGTCGTCGGTGTCGATGTCACCGAGGACCTTGGCAATTTCGGCGATCATCAGGCGTTGGCCGTAGCGCGGCTTGAGGCTCTTGGCTTCGAGAAAACGCGTGTAGGCGCCCTGGATCGTGGTTTTGAGTTCGGTGCTGATCATGGATTGTCGGGCGCAAAAAACGCTGGATAAATTTTCAGTGGTTCGGATCGGCGGCTATCATACCGCGCTAATTAATCCCGCGCAGAACGGAGTACCTCAATGACACCTTTTGGCCTTGTTTATACCCTGCATGTACTGTCAGCCCTGGTGTGGGTTGGCGGCATGTTTTTCGCGTGGATGGTCTTGCGCCCCGCGGCGATGAAGGCTTTGGAAGGCCCTGCCCGTTTGAAGCTGTGGGTAGAAGTGTTTCAAGGTTTTTTCCGCTGGGTCTGGGTCGCGGTGGTGCTGTTGCCGATCAGCGGTGTGGGCATGATTCATTTGCAGTACAGCGGTTTTGAAGCGGCGCCTCGGTATGTGCAAGTGATGATGGGGTTGTACGTGGTGATGACGGCGCTGTTTATCCGGATTCAGGCGTTGTTGCTGCCGGAATTGCGCACGGCGGTGGCGGCACAGGATTGGCCGACCGGGGCGGCGACACTTGGGAAAATTCGCAAGTTGGTGGGGATTAATCTGATTGTCGGGTTGGTGCTGGTGGCGATTGCTGCGGCCCGGCCTATGTTCTAAAGCCTCACAGCTTTTGTGGCGAGGGGATTTATCCCCGTCGGGCTGCGAAGCGGCCCCAATCCAGACTCCGCGCAGCCTGATTTTACGACTGCTTCGCAGCCGAACGGGGCGGTGCGGCGTTCCGATAAATCCCCTCGCCACAAAGCTTCCTCGCCACAAGGGGTCGGTCGTTCTTACAACCTTTGTACGGTCACCGAACCCGCCGCACCGGCAGACCCCGGCTGACCGTCAGCACCTGGACGACCATTTTTTCCGCCATCAGCCTTGTAAACAAAGCAGCCCTTGGCCTTGCCACCCGCGCCCGGTTTACCGCCAGGCCCGGCCACACCACCGTCACCGCCAGCCACCTGAACCTTGATCAGTTCCGCCGGGTAATCGCGCGGCACTTCCAGACGTACCAGTGCACCCGGCGCGCCCGGCTGACCGTCGCTGCCATCACTGCCATCGGCACCACGACCGGCCTGACCCCAGGTACAACCCGGTGCCTGACCGTTGGCCCCATCGAGACCGACGAAACCCGGTGCGCCCGCACCGCCGCGAGCGTCCACCAACAACAGCGGCGCACTCAGTGCCTTGATCTGCAAGTTCAGGTTACGCCCGGAGCGGGCTGCCTTGAGGTAAGTTCCCGGCGCGCCGCGAGCCGTGATCTGGCTGCCTTCCGACAACTGCGCACGACTGACCTTCAGCTCAAGCGGCTGTTCGCCGGGTACGATGGCGATCCGCGCTTCACGACCCAGACGCAATTCACCGACGGATACCTCGGTCACATTCGAGGGAATCAACAACGTGCCGTAGTCGGCCACTTCCAGGCGTTCCAGCTGCAGGGTGCTGGCGGTGTTGGGCAAACGCATCAGCGAGTTGGTTTCGACGCTCACCACCTGGGCGCAGGCCAACGGGCTGATGAGTGCAGCGAGCAGACAGAGTTTACGCATGGGAAGCCTTAGGCGCGGTCGGAGCCGGGATGGTTTGCAGGTGGAAAACGCCGAAAAAGAGGATCTTCAGGCGATCAAGCCACGGGTGAGCGCGACCTCTGAGGCTGCGGAAACAGAACACCGCCTCAAGAAGATGAAGGCATGCCAGCAGGCTGCCGGCCAGATCGACCAGCAGGTGCAGAGGATTGACAAACGGCATGAGCTGATTGACCAGCACCACCAGCCAGAACAGCAGGGTCAACAACTTCCCCAGCCCCCAAAACACGTTCATACGCGCCCCCGTTGAGAATTATTCTTTGCGCGCACAGTACCGGCTTCCACGCGGGATAAGCCAGAGGGCAACGGAAAATTCTTCATGAAGGCCGCCGAATGGCCGCCGGAACGACTTCAATTGTCGTCCGACAGCTCTATCTCGGGGCTCAGCGATTGATGTGCAACTCCACCCGACGGTTTTGCGCCCCGCCAGCGTCGCTCAAGGTGATGACTTCGGATTGCGCAGGTTCGGGTTTCACGCTGGCGGGTACTGCGGCAATGGACAACCATGATGTTCGACGAGGGTATTGGCGGACGTATCAGGGCAGCGATCACGTGTGAGAACGCTCATGGTGAAAGCTCCTGTGTGACCAGCCAATGCCGGTCACACAGGAGTAAAGACCCGCATCCGCGACTGCACAAGCCGCGCAGTACGAGGGGTTTAGCGGTTGATTTTGATTTCCGTGCGACGGTTCATCGAGCGGCCGTCAGCGGTTTTGTTATCGGCCACCGGCTGGCTTTCACCGGCACCGGTGACAGAGACGAAGCTGCTGCGTGGTACACCTTGGGAAATCAGGTATTCAACTACCGAGTGCGCACGACGATCCGACAGTTTCTGGTTATAGGTATCGCTGCCCACGCTGTCGGTGTGACCGGTTACAGTCAGTTGGGCGTTAGGCGCTTCCCCTTTCAAGCGAGTGGCGATTTTATCGAGTACCACTTTGTCGGCAGGGGTCAGTGTGGCCTTGTCAAACTGGAAGTGAACATCGCGAATGACGATGACTTCTTCTCTCACCACGGCCGCTTCTTCGACCACTGGCGCAGGCACCGGTGGAGGGCAGCCATCGGCATCGACCCGCACGCCTCTAGGTGTTCCCGGGCACTTGTCGCGGCTATCCGGCACGCCATCGCCGTCTTCGTCGCCATCACCGTGAACCCAGCAATAGGCCGCAGCCGTGCCGCCGACGAGCAGCGCGCCATACCCCGCCCATGCCGAGCTCTCGGTCGCGCCGAGACCTGCACCCACGACACCACCGACCGCCGCACAGGTCGGCCAGTCGGTTTTCTGCAAACCTGCGCAACCAGTCAACACACTGGTTAGCAGAACCAAGGGTAATGCTGTGCGAACTATGCTCATCTAGTTTTCTCCTGAGGGGATCGGCTTAGAACCGATTCAGGTAGTAAAGACCCGAGTTTTAATCTCCGCCAGCAATAGGCCATTGCGTTTTGGTCCCGTGTTCACGGCAGATCGACGCTTTTGGGACAAACCACCTCTAGGCCCGGCCCTTTGAGCAGGCTAGTCTTGGCGGCTCTGATTGAGGATCTTCGATGATTGCAGGTATTTCTTCACGCACGCCCCAGCAGGCGTTGGCCGCTTTGCTTGATCGTTATGCCCCCGCGCGCCTGTTGCTGATTGGCGCCAGCGAGTTCCCCGCGCTTGAGGCCTTCAAACTGGCGCACCCGGACTGCTGCGTTGCGCACGCGGCACCTGGGGCGTTGCCGGCCGAACTGGCGGCGCGCCGGTTTGACCTGGCGCTGGTAGTCGATTGCCTCGAACACTTGCCCAAGCGCGATGGCCTGAACCTGCTGGGCGGGATCCGTAACCTCAACGCCAGTCGCATCGCGGTGCTGGCGGACTTGCCGGCCAGCGGCTGGCAGGAAACCGACTTTTTCTCCCTGGCCCTGCAAGCCAGCGAACGCTTCCAGCGCGACGATCAAGTGCTGACCCTGTTCACCTATGATCTGCTTGACTACAAACAAGTACCCGACTGGCTCAACTCACGGTTCTGGGCCAATCCGGAAAACTTCGGGAAATATTGGTGGTAACGCAATGAGTACATCCATTTGCCCCTGCGGCAGCGGCACCCTGCTTGATGCCTGCTGCGGCCATTACCATGCCGGCCATCCGGCACCGTGTGCCGAAGCCTTGATGCGTTCGCGCTACAGCGCCTATGTGCTGGGCCTGATCGATTATCTGGTAGCGACCACCCTGCCCGCGCAACAAGCAGGCCTGGATCGGCAGTCCATCAGCGACTGGAGCGCCCAAAGCACCTGGCTGGGCCTTGAGGTGGAAAGCTCCGAGGTCTTGGGCGGTCAGCCGGAACATGCCTTCGTGACCTTTACCGCGCGCTGGCACGACGGCAGCGGTGAACACAGCCACCGCGAACGCTCGTCGTTCGTGCAGAACGCCGGTCACTGGTACTTCATCGACCCCACCGTACAACTCAAGGCCGGGCGCAATGATGCGTGCCCTTGCGCCAGCGGGCAGAAGTTCAAGAAGTGTTGTGCGGGTTATTTCAGCAGTTGAAGTGACGTCAAAAGATCGTCCGAACGCGGCCCGAGCCTTCGGCAGCTCCTACACTGGATCGGCGTACACCCGTAGGAGCTGCCGAAGGCTGCGATCTTTTACGGCTAGACTGGTGTTCAAGGGAGAAACCCGACCATGACCACCCGACGGCTCGTACTACATCTGCTCACCCTGCTCCTGTTTCTGGGGCTTGGCGGCTGCGCGTCCTGGTTCGCCGACGATGAACCGGAACCGCAGGTGCATCTGGTCAAGGTCGAAGTGGTCCAGGCCAAACTGATGCAGCAACGATTCCTTTTGCACTTTCGCGTCGACAACCCCAACGACAGCGATCTGACAGTGCGGGGCATCGAGTACCGCATTCACTTGGGCGACATGCTGCTGACCGAAGGTGAGCACGAACACTGGTTCACAGTCGGTCCCAAACGCAGTGCCTACTTTAAAGTGCCGATCCGCACCAACCTGTGGCCCAAGGTGCGGGATCTGGTGAAACTGCTGAAAAACCCCAAGCAGCCCATTCCCTATCGTCTGGAAGGTGAACTGGAAACCGGTTTATTCATCGCGCACTACGTGCACCTTGCGCGTAATGGCGTGATAATCCCCGCCGATTTAATTCCGGAGCAAAACCGATGACCCAGCAACCCCATGTCCATGGCCCTGACTGCAACCACGATCATGACCATCACGAGCACCATGATCACGACCATGGCCATGTCCACGGCCCGAACTGCGGCCACGCCCACCAGGAACCGGTGCGCAACGCCCTGAAAGACGTCGGCCGCAACGACCCTTGCCCCTGCGGCAACGGCAAGAAATTCAAGAAGTGCCACGGCGCTTGATGCTTCGGGCGAAGAACTTCTTCGTCTGCTGAATCGCCTTCGCGAGCAAGCCCGCTCCCACACTTGACCGTATCTACCTTGAGAATGCGATCTAATGTGGGAGCGGGCTTGCTCGCGAAGACGGACTGACAGTCACCTCATTTCAGGATCTGCACGGTGCTGACGACCGTCGCATACTCCCCATGCAAATTCCCCAACGACATCGCATGCACTTCCTCAGCTGAATGGGCGTTACCGAAAAAATCCGCCTTGTCGAAGGTAAAACACGCATCCTCCACGACCCACGTTTCAAACCCCAGATTACCGGCCGTTCGCGCCGTGGATTCCACCGAGTTGTTAGTCGCTACGCCAACGACGACCAACTGATCGATCCCTGCCTCTCGCAAAGTCCGCTCGAGCCCCGTCGAACAAAACGCATCCGGCACCTGCTTCTGAATCAGCTGCTCACCGGTCTGTGGCTGAAACCGCTCCTGAAATTCCACCCCCGATTGCTGCGGCCAGAACACCGAGTCAGGAGAACGGGACAAGTGCTGCACGTGAATGATCGGTCGCCCGGTTCGACGCCAATCCCCTAGCAAATCGAGGATTCGCTGCTCGGCCTGAAGATTATTTCGGCGACCGAGTTTGGGATGCAGAATGCCTTTTTGTTGATCGATGATGATCAGCGCCGCGTTTGTTTTGAGCTCCATGCCGGTTTTTCTCATGCGGGGTCATTGAATTTCCTGCACTTCAGCATCACCTCTTCCTACAGGCAAGCTATCGAACGCAAACAGGACGACCTGATGCCGGCGTTTGCTGTCCGCAAGTAACGACATCTCTTGATTTGGAGTACTCCATGATCGACCTGTATTACTGGACCACCCCCAACGGCCACAAAATCTCGATATTCCTGGAAGAAGCCGGCCTGCCCTACAACGTGCACCCGATCAACATCAGCCAGAACGACCAGTTCAAACCCGAATTCCTGAAAATCTCCCCGAACAACAAAATTCCGGCCATCGTCGATCCCGAACCGGCCGATGGCGGTGAGCCGCTGGCACTGTTCGAGTCCGGGGCGATTCTGTTGTACCTGGCAGAGAAAACCGGCAAGTTCCTGCCCAAAGACCTGCGCGGTCGCCAACAAGCGCTGCAATGGTTGTTCTGGCAGATGGGCGGTCTGGGCCCTATGGCCGGGCAGAATCATCACTTCAGCCAATTCGCGCCGGAGAAAATCCCCTACGCAATCAAGCGCTATATCGACGAGACCGCCCGCCTCTACGGGGTACTCGACAAGCAGCTGGCCGATAAAGACTTCGTCGCCGGCAGCGAATACAGCATTGCCGACATGGCGATCTACCCGTGGATCGTTTCCCACAAGTGGCAGAGCCAGAATCTGGAGGACTTCCCCAACGTGCTGCGCTGGTTCAACCACATCCAGAGCCGTCCGGCGACGGTGAAGGCGTATGCCCTGGTGGCCAAGGTCAACCCGCCTAAATCCTGATGGAAGATCAAAAGATCGCAGCCTCGCTTCACTCGACAGCTCCTACAGGGAATGCGAAACCGTGTAGGAGCTGTCGAGTGAAACGAGGCTGCGATCTTTTTGCGTTCCACAGACAAATCCTGAAATAACCTGATACCCCGCTTGCGCGGCCACCTCCTGCTCACTAACGTAGCGCCTTTAATGTGCCCGGCCTCGGAAGTCCGTTCATCTTTTGACGAGTGGCTAATGTTGTCAGACAAGGCGCCGCGACGAGTCATAGCCCGCTATGGCGAGGAGCGGCAACGCCGTCTGGCGACATTAGACGCCGTCAAAAGTGAACAGCGACTTTCGAGGCCGGGCACCACTACCCCCGCAGGAGCTTTGCCATGGCCTCGCCAGCCCTTACACATTTTCTTCCCCGGTTCGGCGTTGCCGCAGCAGTGGCCGGTGTTTTGAGCCTGACCGGTTGTCAGACCTGGAACACCCAGGACACCCTCCCGCCGACCACCGGTGTGCAGCCGCTCAAGGGCCTGGCGCAGAACGTTTCGGTACGCCGCAATGCCATGGGCATGCCGTTGATCGAAAGCAACACCTTCCACGACGCGCTGTTCACCCTGGGTTACGTCCACGCTACCGACCGCATCACGCAAATGGTCACCCTGCGCCTGTTGGCTCAGGGCCGTTTGTCGGAGATGTCCGGTTCGGACCTGCTGGACGCTGACCGCTACATGCGCGCCGTCAATCTGAAGAAAAGCGCCGGCGAGCTGTACAAGGCGTCTTCGCCGCGCCTCAAACGCTTCTTCGAAGTCTATGCCCGCGGCGTCAACGCCTACCTGTTCCGTTACCGCGACAAGCTGCCGGCGGACCTCGCAGCCACCGGCTACAAACCTGAATACTGGAAGCCGGAAGACTCGGCGCTGATTTTCTGCCTGCTGAACTTCAGCCAGTCGGCCAACCTGCCGGAAGAAATCTCCTCGCTGATGCTGGCCCAGACCGTCAGCAACGACAAACTCCCGTGGCTGACCCCGTCCGCTCCCGATGAAAAACTGCCGCTGGCCGAGGCTGAAAAACTTCAGGGCATCAAGCTCAACGGGCAAATCCCGGGCCTGGCCGAGATCAGCAAAGCCACGAGCCAACTGTCCGATCTGAATCTGCTGGGCGCCACCTCGTCGAACAACTGGGCGATCGGCCCGCAACGCAGCCGCAGCGGCAAAAGCCTGCTGGCCAGCGACAGCCATGGGCCACTGGGCGTGCCGTCGTTGTTCAGTTACGTGCAAATTCGCGCACCGAAGTACCAGGCTTCTGGTGTGACGATTGCCGGTTTGCCGATGGTGCTTGGCGGTTTCAACGGCAAAGTGGCCTGGAGCATGACCACCGTCATGGGTGACAACCAGGACCTGTTCCTGGAAAAAATCAAACGCCAGGGCAATGGTCTTTCCTACGAGGTGGGTGGCAAATGGCAGCCGGCGATCGTGCGCAACGAAACCTACTTCGTCAAAGGCCAGCGGCCGATTCGCGAAGTGGTGTACGAAACCCGCCATGGCCCGCTGCTCAACAGTGCCCAAGGCACGACGCTGGCTAACGGTTTTGGCCTGGCCTTGCAGACGCCGAACTTCACCGATGACAAGACCCTGGACGCGTTTTTCGACCTGTCCCGCGCCCAGACCGTCGAGAAAGCCTCGGACGCCAGCCGTGAAATCCGCGCCATTGCGCTGAACCTGGTATTTGCCGACGCCAGCAACATCGGCTGGCAAGTCACCGGTCGATTCCCGAACCGTCGCGAAGGCGAAGGCCTGTTGCCGTCGCCCGGCTGGGAAGGTCGTTATGACTGGGATGGTTACGCCGACCCGATGCTCCATCCCTATGACCAGGATCCCGCCCAAGGCTGGCTCGGCACCGCCAACCAGCGCGTCATTCCCCATGGCTACGGCATGCAGTTGTCCAACTCCTGGTCGGCGCCGGAGCGTGGCGAACGTCTGGCCGAACTGGCAGGCGTGGGCAAACACGACACGCGCAGCCTGATCGCCATGCAATACGACCAGACCACCACTTTCGCTGCCAAGCTGAAGAAAATGTTCGAAGCACCGGGCATGTCCCAGCCGCTCAAGCAGGCCATCGAAGCGTTGCCCGTGGCGGATCGCGGCAAGGCTCGCGAGGCGTATACCCGCCTGATGGCCTTCGACGGAAAACTCAGCCCGACCTCCGCTGATGCAGCGATTTACGAGTTGTTCCTGCAGCAAAGCACCCAGCAAATCTTCCTCGACGAACTGGGCCCGGAAAGCAGCCCGGCGTGGAAAGCCTTTATCGCCAACGGCAAGTTGTCCTACGCGGCCCAGGCCGATCACCTGCTGGGGCGTGAGGACAGTCCGTTCTGGGATGACGCTCGCACACCGCAGAAAGAAGATAAACCGGCGATCCTTGCCCGCAGTCTGGCGGCAGCGATCAGCGCGGGCGACAGTCAGTTAGGCGGCGATCACAAAGCCTGGCAATGGGGCAAACTGCACCGCTACGAGTGGAAAAACGCCAGTGGCCAGACTGTGCGCGGTCCACTGGCGGCCGGCGGCGACCACACCACGCTGAATACTGCAGCATTCGCCTGGGGTCAGGATTTCAACACCACCCTGGCGCCGGCCATGCGCTTTATCGTCGACTTCGGTCAGGCCGAACCGCTGATGGGGCAGAACGGTACGGGGCAATCCGGTAATCCGGCGAGTCCGAACTACCTCGACAGCATTGATCCGTGGCTGAAGGGGCAATACATGAGTCTGCCGATGCAGCCGCAGAACTTTGACAAGGCGTATGGGAAGACGCGGTTGACGCTGACACCCGGCAAGTAAGTCAAAAAGACACGATCAACAGATCGCAGCCTGCGGCAGCTCCTACAGTGGATTCGTGTTCATCTGTAGGAGCTGCCGCAGGCTGCGATCTTTTGTTTTTGATCTCTGAAAAAATCAATAGAACTTCTGGCTTCGCGCAAACCTCATAGCTAACAAGTCCCTCCATTTTGGTAACAACATGGATCTTGTTATCGCGCGTCCTGAAGGTTTGTATTGCCCCGCCGGGGATTTCTACATCGACCCGTGGCGGCCGGTCGAACGTTCAGTCATCACCCACGCTCACGGCGACCATGCCCGCACCGGCAATCAGCATTATCTGGCGGCCGCTCCCGGCGAAGGGATTTTGCGTGCGCGATTGGGCCAGGACATCAACCTGCAAACCCTGCCCTACGGTCAACCCCTGACCCACCATGGCGTCACCTTGAGTTTTCACCCCGCCGGCCATGTCCTCGGCTCGGCACAGGTGCGTCTGGAATACGGCGGCGAAGTCTGGGTCGCGTCGGGCGACTACAAGATCGAACCCGACGGCACCTGCGCGCCGTTCGAACCTGTGCGCTGCAATACCTTCATCACTGAATCGACCTTCGGTCTGCCTATTTATCGCTGGCAACCCCAGGCGCACGTCTTTGCCGAGATCAATCAGTGGTGGCAAGCCAACGCCGCCGCCGACAAAACCAGCGTGTTGTTCTGCTATGCCTTCGGCAAGGCGCAGCGAATTCTCCATGGCATCGATGCCAACCTCGGCCCCATTCTGGTGCATGGTGCCGTGGAACCGCTCAATCAGGTTTATCGCGAAGGTGGTATTTATTTACCGCCAACGATCTATGCCGGCGAGGTAAAAAAGAGCGACCCCATGATGCGCAAGGCGTTGGTCCTGGCCCCGCCTTCGGCTGGCGGCAGCACCTGGATGCGTCGCTTCGGTGACTACAGCGATGGTTTCGCCAGCGGCTGGATGCGTTTGCGTGGCACACGGCGGCGACGTGGCGTGGATCGTGGCTTCGTACTGTCTGATCACGCCGACTGGCCCGGCCTGCTCTGGGCCATCGAACAGACCGGTGCTGAGCGTGTGATGGTGACCCACGGTTCGGTCGGGGTACTGGTGCGCCATCTGCGCGAACAGGGCCTCGATGCCATGAGTTTCAGCACCGAGTACGGCGACGATGAGGAAGAAAGTGCAGCCGTCGACCCCGAGAGCGCCGAGGCTCTGCCATGAAGGCGTTCGCCGAGTTGTACGCCGAACTCGATGCCACGACGTCGAGCAACGCCAAACTGGCGGCGATGCAACACTACTTCGCCGAGGCCGCGCCGGAAGATGCCGCATGGGCGGTTTACTTTTTGTCCGGCGGACGGCCTCGACAACTGGTGCCGGTGCGCATCCTGCGAGAGTTGGCGGTGGAGATCTCCGGCCTCTCGCCGTGGCTGTTCGAAGAGAGTTATCAGGCGGTCGGCGATCTGGCGGAAACCATTTCGCTGGTGCTGCCCGAAGCGCTTCACCGCTCCAACGATGGATTGGCGGTCTGGATTGAAGACAAACTGCTGCCGCTGCGCGGTGAAACCCCGCAAATCCTCGCCGAGCGACTGCCTGCCCTGTGGTCGCAACTGGACCGCCAGAGCCTGATGCTGTGCATCAAACTGATCACCGGCAGTTTCCGCGTCGGCGTCTCCAAGTTGCTGGTCACCCGTGCCTTGGCGGCCATGGCCGGGCTCGACAGCAAACGCGTCGCCCAGCGACTGGTGGGTTACACCGACCTGTCCAATCGCCCGAGGGCGTCCAGTTATTTGAAGCTGATTGCCACCGAATCGTCTGACGAACATGCCCAACGGGGCGGTCAGCCCTACCCGTTTTTCCTGGCCCACGCGTTATCACAACCCGTTGAACAATTCGAAGCCCTGCTCGGCCCGGCCAGCCACTGGCAAGTGGAATGGAAGTGGGATGGTATCCGCGCCCAAGTGGTCAAACGCGACGGGCGACTGTGGATCTGGTCGCGGGGTGAAGAGCTGGTCACCGAGCGCTTCCCCGAACTCCATAGCCTGGTTCACTGCTTGCCCGACGGTACGGTGATCGACGGTGAAATCGTCGCCTGGAAAACCGAAAAACCCACCACCGAGGACGCCTTCAACCCTCAATCCCCGGCTTCACCCGCAGTAAAGCCGTTCGCTCTGCTGCAACAGCGGATCGGCCGTAAAACCCTGGACAAAAAAATCCTCGAAGAAGTGCCAGTGGTGATCCTCGCCTACGACCTGCTGGAATGGCAGGGTGAAGACTGGCGCAACCAGCCTCAGGCCAAGCGTCGCACTCAACTGGAGCACGTCGTCAGCCGCTGTAACAACTCGGTGTTACTCGCCTCACCGGTGCTCACCGGCGAAGACTGGTTCGACCTCGCCCGACAACGGCAAGCCTCCCGCAAGCTCGGTGTCGAAGGCATGATGCTCAAGGCCCGGGAGGCGTTGTATGGCGTCGGGCGGACCAAGGACATGGGCGTCTGGTGGAAATGGAAAGTCGACCCGTTCAGCGTCGACGCGGTGCTGATTTATGCGCAACGCGGACATGGTCGCCGCGCCAGTCTCTACAGCGATTACACCTTCGCCGTGTGGGACGGGCCGCCTGACGCGAGCGAACGCGCACTGGTGCCATTTGCCAAGGCGTATTCGGGGCTGACAGACGAAGAAATGCGCCAGGTCGACAGCATCGTGCGCAAGACCACCGTAGAGAAATTCGGGCCGGTGAGCAGTGTGACGCCGAGTCTGGTATTTGAACTGGGATTTGAGGGCATCGCCCTGTCCAAACGACACAAGAGCGGGATTGCGGTGCGGTTTCCGAGGATGCTGCGCTGGCGGCAGGATAAGTCGGTTGAGGAGGCTGATAACCTGGCGACACTGCAGGGCCTGTTGAGCTAAACCGAATCCCTGTGGGAGCGAGCTGTGTGGCGAGGGGATTTATCCCCGTTGGGCTGCGAAGCGGCCCCAAAATCGAAAACCGCGGCGTATTAGGTACACCGCACTTAATGGTTTTACGACTGCTTCGCAGCCGAACGGGGCGGTGCGACGTTTCGCTAAATCCCCTCACCACACAGGCTCGCTCCCACAGAGACCTGTGCCATTCCGATCCAACTTGGTGCAGCTATTTGCCGCCGCCCGTTTTCGTGCACAAATCCCTCCTTGCCATTTCTTGAATCACCTTTTAAAACACTTGTTCGGGACTCTGGTTCGGAAATTGCTACTTTCATAAGGTCTTACGCTTTCCAGTAACAATAATTCTGCGCCACAAGCGCTCATATTGGTTTTTAGGGATTGAATAATGAAAAAAGCATTGCTGACCCTTTCTGCACTGGCGTTGTGCATGGCAGCCGGTTCCGCGCTGGCCAAGGAATACAAGGAATTGCGTTTTGGCGTTGATCCTTCCTACGCTCCGTTTGAGTCGAAAGCGGCTGACGGCAGCCTGGTAGGCTTCGACATCGATCTGGGTAACGCGATCTGCGCCGAACTGAAGGTCAAGTGCAAATGGGTCGAAAGCGATTTCGACGGCATGATTCCGGGCCTCAAGGCCAATAAATTCGACGGTGTAATCTCTTCGATGACCGTCACCCCGGCCCGCGAAAAAGTCATCGACTTCTCCAGCGAGCTGTTCTCGGGCCCAACCGCGTACGTGTCCAAAAAAGGTTCTGGCGTAACGGCTGACGTCGCTTCGCTCAAGGGCAAAACCGTAGGCTACGAACAAGGCACCATTCAGGAAGCCTATGCCAAAGCCGTTCTGGACAAGGCTGGCGTGAAAACCCAGGCCTATCAGAACCAGGATCAGGTGTATTCCGACCTGACTTCCGGTCGTCTCGACGCCGGCATCCAGGACATGCTGCAAGCCGAACTGGGCTTTTTGAAGTCGCCAAATGGCGCCGGTTACGAAATCAGCAAGCCAGTGGACAGCGAATTGCTGCCAGCCAAAACAGCTATCGGTATCTCTAAAGGTAACAAAGACCTCAAGGCACTTTTGGATAAAGGTATCAAAGCGTTACACGACGATGGCACCTACGCCACTATTCAGAAGAAACACTTTGGCGATCTGAATCTGTACAGCGGCAAATAATGCCCGGCGCCCATCTTGCGATGGGCGCTTTTTTCATCCGATCAGGTTGCTGATTTATGTTCGAAAACCTACTACAAAACCTGGGGCTCTCAGCCTTCAGCCTCCAGGGCTTCGGTCCGTTGCTGATGGAAGGCACCTGGATGACCATCAAATTGTCGGTGTTGTCGCTGTTGGTAGCCGTTTTGCTCGGCTTGCTCGGCGCCAGTGCCAAGCTGTCAAAAGTCAAACTGGTGCGCGTACCGGCCCAGCTCTACACCACGCTGATTCGCGGTGTGCCAGACCTGGTGCTGATGCTGTTGATTTTCTACAGCCTGCAGACCTGGCTGACGTCGTTTACCGATTTCATGGAATGGGAATACATCGAGATCAACCCGTTCAGCGCCGGGGTCATCACCCTGGGCTTCATTTATGGCGCGTACTTCACCGAAACCTTCCGTGGCGCGATTCTCGCGGTCCCACGGGGCCAGGTCGAAGCGGCGACCGCGTATGGACTCAAGCGCGGCCAGCGTTTCTGGATCGTGGTGTTCCCGCAGATGATGCGTTTTGCCCTGCCGGGTATCGGTAACAACTGGATGGTAATGCTCAAGGCCACCGCACTGGTCTCGATCATCGGCCTGGCCGACCTGGTCAAGGCTGCGCAAGATGCCGGCAAAAGCACCTATCAGCTGTTCTACTTCCTGGTGCTTGCAGCGTTGATTTACCTGCTGATCACCAGCGCCTCCAACTTCGTCCTGCGCTGGCTCGAACGCCGCTACGCCGCCGGTTCACGGGAGGCCGTACGATGATCGAGCTCTTGCAGGAATACTGGAAACCTTTCCTTTATACCGACGGCTACAACATCACCGGCCTGGCCATGACCATGTGGCTGCTCAGCGCATCGATCTTCATCGGTTTCCTGGTGTCGATCCCGCTGTCCATCGCCCGGGTTTCGCCGCACTTCTACATCCGCTGGCCGGTTCAGTTCTTCACCTACCTGTTCCGGGGTACGCCTCTCTATATTCAGCTGCTGATCTGCTACACCGGGATTTACAGTCTGGCCGCCGTGCGCGCCCAACCTGTACTGGATGCGTTCTTTCGCGATGCGATGAACTGCACGATCCTGGCCTTCGCCCTGAATACCTGCGCCTACACCACGGAGATTTTCGCCGGGGCGATTCGCAGCATGGCGCATGGTGAAGTCGAAGCGGCCAAGGCTTACGGTCTGACAGGCTGGAAGCTTTATGCCTACGTGATCATGCCTTCGGCCCTGCGTCGTTCGTTGCCTTATTACAGCAACGAAGTGATTTTGATGCTGCACTCAACCACCGTGGCCTTCACCGCGACCATCCCGGACATCTTGAAAGTCGCGCGGGACGCCAACTCGGCGACCTTCCTGACGTTCCAGTCGTTCGGCATCGCCGCGCTGATCTACCTGACCGTTACCTTTGCGCTGGTTGGCCTGTTCCGCCTCGCCGAACGCCGATGGCTGGCCTTCCTCGGGCCGACCCACTAGGACCCGCTTTAGGGATAAAGAGACATGCGCCACCAGATTCATGACCTCCTGGCCCCGCTGCCGGGGACCGCTCGACAGATTCACAGTTTTCACTTCGGCCCATCAGCGGCCAAAGGCAAGATCTACATCCAGTCGTCCCTGCACGCCGACGAAATGCCGGGCATGCTGGTTGCCTGGCACCTCAAGCAACGCCTGGCGGAACTAGAAGCCGCCGGCCGTCTGCGCAGCGAAATCGTGCTGGTGCCGGTGGCCAACCCGGTCGGCCTCGAACAAGTGCTGATGGATGTTCCGCTGGGCCGTTACGACCTCGAAAGCGGGCAGAACTTCAATCGCTGGTTCGTCGATGTGAGCGAAGCCGTCGGCAACGAAATCGAAGGCCTGCTCGGCAACGATCCGCAGCACAACCTCGAACTGATTCGCAGCAGCCTGCGCAATGCCCTCGCCCAACAGACTGCCGGCACGCAACTGCAATCCCAGCGCCTGGCGCTGCAACGGCTGGCCTGCGATGCCGACATGGTGCTGGACCTGCATTGCGATTTCGAAGCGGTCGCCCACATCTACACCACGCCCGAGGCCTGGCCGCAGGTCGAGCCACTGGCGCGGTACATCGGTGCCGAAGCCAGTCTGCTGGCCACCGACTCCGGCGGGCAGTCGTTCGATGAATGCTTCACCCTGCTCTGGTGGCAATTGAAGGAGCGCTTCGGCGAACACTTCGATATTCCGCTGGGCAGTTTCTCGGTCACCGTCGAATTGCGCGGTCAGGGCGACGTCAATCATCCATTGGCCAGCCTCGATTGCCAGGCGCTGATCGATTACCTGATTCATTACGGCGCGATTGCCGGCGAGCCGGCGCCACTACCCGAGCTGCCCTACCCGGCCACGCCGCTGGCCGGTGTTGAACCGGTAGCGACACCGGTCGGCGGTCTGCTGGTATTCACCGCGCTGCCAGGGGAATACCTCGAAGCCGGGCAACTGATCGCTGAAATCATCGACCCGATCTTTGACCGCGTCACCCCCGTTCATTGCACCGTCGCCGGGTTGATGTACGCCCGTTCGCTACGGCGCATGGCCACTGCCGGCATGGTGATCGCCCACGTCGCGGGCACCGAAGCCTATCGCAGCGGCTACCTACTTTCGCCTTGAGGATGCATGCCCCATGTACAAACTGACCATTGAAGGCCTGCATAAAAGCTATGGCGAACATGAAGTACTCAAAGGCGTTTCGCTCAAGGCCAACACCGGCGACGTCATCAGCCTGATCGGCGCCAGCGGCTCGGGCAAAAGTACCTTCCTGCGTTGCATCAACTTTCTCGAACAGCCCAACGACGGCGCCATGAGCCTGGACGGCCAGAACATCCGCATGATCAAGGATCGCCACGGCATGCACGTGGCCGATGCCGACGAACTGCAAAAGATCCGCACCCGCCTGGCCATGGTGTTCCAGCACTTCAACCTGTGGAGCCACATGACGGTGCTGGAAAACATCACCATGGCTCCGCGCCGGGTGTTGGGTTGCAGCAAAGAGGAAGCCGAAGATCGCGCGCGGCGTTATCTCGACAAGGTCGGGCTGGCGGCGCGGGTGGCGGATCAGTACCCGGCGTTTTTGTCCGGCGGTCAGCAGCAACGGGTCGCCATTGCTCGCGCGTTGGCCATGGAGCCGGAGGTGATGCTGTTCGACGAACCGACTTCGGCACTCGACCCGGAGCTGGTCGGTGAAGTGCTCAGAGTGATCCAGGGCCTGGCCGAAGAAGGCCGGACCATGATCATGGTGACGCACGAAATGAGCTTCGCCCGCAAGGTGTCGAGTCAGGTGTTGTTCCTGCACCAAGGGCTGGTGGAGGAAGAAGGTGCGCCGGACGATGTGCTGGGCAATCCGAAAAGTGAGCGGTTGAAGCAGTTTTTGAGCGGTAACCTGAAGTAAAAAAAATCACAGGTTTCGCCCGCCGCTACAGATCACTGTAGGAGCTGGCGAAGCCTGCGATCTTTTGATCTTGCTTTTCGGCTATAAAATCTCGCAATCCACAAAAGATCGCAGCCTTCGGCAGCTCCTACAGGTTGCAGGACTGATGTAGTAAGACCTTAGGCAACGGGCGCGGGAGGCGGCTCATCCGGCAGGGTAGGCTCACCGGGCTCGGTGGGTTGTTCGTTGGGGGTATCGGGATCAGGCTGACCGGGGATGCCCCCTGCCATGTTGATAGGTGGATGTGCCAACAAGGACCAGGCCAAAACGCCAACCTGATTGGGCTCAAGCCTTGCCAGTTCGGCACTTATTCGCGGATCGATCTTCATAAAGCACTCCTGAGCGATGGCCCCGTCCGCGTTGCGCGAACCGGGCAGTACACCCAATAGAGTGTCTACCCGCTCAAGAATTCCCACGACTTGCCAGACGAACGGATCAGGTGCGTGGCAGGGTGACGCCGCGCTGGCCCTGATACTTGCCGCCACGGTCCTTGTAGGAGACTTCGCACTCTTCGTCGGATTCGAAGAACAGCATCTGTGCCACACCTTCGTTGGCGTAGATTTTTGCCGGCAGCGTGGTGGTGTTGGAGAACTCCAGGGTCACGTGGCCTTCCCACTCAGGCTCAAGCGGCGTCACGTTGACGATAATGCCGCAACGCGCGTAGGTGCTTTTACCCAGGCAGATCGTCAGCACATTGCGCGGAATCCGGAAGAATTCCACGGTGCGTGCCAAGGCAAAGGAGTTCGGAGGGATGATGCAGACATCGCTCTTGACGTCGACGAAGCTCTTCTCGTCGAAGTTCTTCGGATCAACGGTCGCCGAATTGATGTTGGTGAACACTTTGAATTCATCGGCGCAGCGTACGTCGTAGCCATAGCTCGACACGCCGTAGGAAATCACTCGGTCGGCGCCTTCGCCGCGCATCTGGCGCTCTACGAAGGGCTCGATCATGCCGTGCTCTTGCGCCATGCGGCGAATCCACTTGTCCGATTTGATGCTCATGGCGGGTGTCCTGAATAGCGAGGTGGAAAAAATCTGTCCGGCATCTTACCGGGCGCGCGCTTCGGGTTCAAAGTCCGGGACGCAAATCTTGCCGATCCCCCGTAATTTCCGGCTCCTGCGGGAAAACCAGCGGACCGTCAGTCATGAAAACAGAGAAACCTTCGCAGGAAGCATTGGCACGTTCCGGAAAAAGGGTTAAGGTGGCGCCACTGTGCTGCTTGTGTCACTGAGAATCTCTACACGATATGTTGAATTTCGATCCAACCATCTACAAGAATTTTTCCTGCTCTTTGCACTCAGTCTCGGCCAGGGTTCTTCCTGCGTCGCAGTTATCTTTGTTCAAGGAGTTACACCATGTCTAATCGCCAAACTGGTACCGTTAAGTGGTTCAACGATGAAAAAGGCTTCGGCTTCATCACTCCACAATCCGGTGACGACCTGTTCGTTCACTTCAAAGCTATCCAATCCGACGGCTTCAAAAGCCTGAAAGAAGGCCAACAGGTTTCTTTCATCGCTACCCGCGGTCAGAAAGGCATGCAAGCTGAAGAAGTTCAAGTTATCTAACTTGTACTTGCTTTAGTAAAAAGCCCCGCCCTCAAAAGCGGGGCTTTTTTGTGCCTGTCTGTTTTGCGGGCAAAAAAAATCGCAGCCCATGGCTGCGATTTTTTGCGTCTTACCAAGCCACGCCAAACCCCGCGGTGTAACGGGTCTTGTCCAAATCAGCATCGTCGGTGCCGCTAATGATGTCTCTCTCGGCCTTCAGATTAAGCGATGCCCAATCGGTCACTTTATAGCGCAAGCCCATTTCGGCATCGAGCGCGTAATCCGCTACGCCCGACAACGGCTTGCCCACTTCGCCGTTCGTGAAGAACTCCACCTTCTTACCGATCAGGTAGCGGTTGTAGTCCCACTTCATCGCCAGGGAGTAGAAATTCTCCTTGCTGCCATCGCTGAACTGATAGTCCGTACGGTTGACCAGCGAGCCCAGCGAGAATGCGCCCAGCTCGTTATCCCAGAACTGGTAACCCGGACCGGTACCGACGGTGCGCTGACGAGAGAGGTCTTCAACCTTGTCACGCTTATAGACTGCACGGCCCTGCCAGAACCACTTCTCGGTCAGGAAGCGGTCGAGCGAGTATTCGCCCCGCCAGTTGTCGGTAGTGACCACGTCATCCTGAAATTCGCGGTTGTACTCGCCTTCTGCGGTGTGTCGCCATCTGCCATGACGCGCAGTGGTCTTGAAGTCGATATCGTAATCGTCGGTGTCTTTCTCGGCCCGCTGATAATCCAGCGCTGCATCGACATTACCCTTCCACACCAAATCCTCGACGACAGGCTTGGGCTTGAGGATCTGCTGGATACTTGCCAGCTCCACAGTCTTGGGAGCGTCGCCATTGGCCAGGGTGACCTTGCCGTCTTCTGCCGCATGCAGCGCCTTGGCCTTTTCACCGGTGTAGGCATCCTGCTTGACCAGCAACTGCTGATCGCTTTCCAGGGTTTTGACCTGCTTCCAGTCGATCGGGACGGCACCGGCGTATTCGGTCTGGATCAACAGCTTGCCGCCATCGAAAACGGTGATCTTGCCGCTCAGCTTGTCACCGTTCTTCAACCAGACGGTATCGGCGAGCAAGGGCGTGGAGGCGCTGACGACAGCGAGGCACAGCAGGGTTCTAGACAACATAAGCAAATACAGGCTCAAGTTTGCGAAAAAAAGTCGGCATTATCCATACGAATAAGACCCTAGCAAGGACTGACCCGACTATTTCTATTGAGTTCATTTCTCAATAGCTGATCCAGGATTTACTCTACAGACGGTAAGGCGAACTTTTTTCAGGAACTGCCGACGTGACCGACTCAACCAGTGAAACCGATAGTCCGGCGCATATCCGACGCACGGCGCTGTACCTGACGCTAGCGCAAGTCCCGGAGGGCAAAGTCGTGAGTTACGGTCAGCTCGCCGAGTTGGCAGGACTGGGTCGCGCCGCCCGCTTCGTCGGACGGACACTGAGCCAACTGCCGGGCGACAGCAAATTACCCTGGCACCGCGTACTCGGCGCCGGCGGGCGTATCAGCTTGCCTGCAGGCAGCCCTTCGGGGGATGAACAACGCGCGCGTTTGCGCATGGAGGGCATCAGTATCCTGAACAATCGTGTTGATATTCAGCGCCATGGCTGGCGCCCGGTAGAGCACAGCGGTTAGAGTGCGCGCTTTGTTTCCGTATTTCTTGAGGCAGACTCCAGCCCATGCCCCGTAAAACCTGGCGCGCCGCGCTCGCCGCCTATGCCAGCCCCTCGACGCTTGTACTGTTGCTGCTTGGTTTCGCCGCCGGCCTGCCCTACATGCTGGTGTTTTCGACACTTTCGGTCTGGCTGCGCGAAGCCGGTGTGGCTCGCGAAACCATTGGCTATGCAAGCCTGATCGGCCTGGCCTACGCCTTTAAATGGGTCTGGTCACCGCTGCTCGACCAATGGCGCCTGCCATTTCTCGGCAAGCTCGGTCGCCGACGTTCCTGGCTGGTGCTTTCCCAGGCACTGGTCATTCTCGGCCTGATCGGGATGGGTTTCTGCGACCCGCAAAAGCATTTGTCCTGGCTGATCGCTATTGCTGTGGTTGTCGCCTTCGCTTCGGCGACGCAAGACATCGCGGTCGACGCCTATCGCCTGGAAATCGCTGACGACACCCGCCAGGCCGCCCTCGCCGCCAGTTACATGTCTGGTTATCGGATCGCCGCGCTGCTGGCCACCGCTGGCGCCCTGTTCTTCGCTGAAGGCTTCGGTTCCACCGGTTTCAACTATAAGCATTCGGCATGGGCCGGCACCTACATCCTGTTCGGCGCCTTGATGGTTCCAGCGCTGCTGACCTCCTTTTTCATGCGCGAACCGCCGGTGCCGTTGCGCACGCAGCTTCAGGCCGGGCGCTACAGCTTCGTGCATCAATTGGCATCGGTGTTTGTACTGATCGTGCTGCTGGTTTCCGTGCCAGCCATGTTCACCCAGTTGTACAACACCGATTTCGCCAGCGTGTTGTTCGAAGGCGTGAGCGTGCTCGACCTGCTGCTCGAAGACCGCGCGTTCCTGCGGGCGATCCTCTACACCACCCTCACCGCCATGTGCCTGTCGGCCATTGGCCGCCGTGGCCTGGCGCCGGTGCTGACGCCGATCAACGACTTCATTCTGCGTTACCGCTGGCAAGCCTTCCTGTTGCTCGGGCTGATCGCCACCTATCGGATGTCCGATACGGTCATGGGCGTGATGGCTAACGTGTTCTACATCGACCAGGGCTTCACCAAGGATCAGATTGCCAGCGTCAGCAAGATCTTTGGCCTGATCATGACCCTGGTCGGCGCCGGCATGGGCGGCCTGCTGATCGTGCGCTTCGGCATCTTGCCGATTCTGCTCATCGGCGGTATTACATCCGCCGGCACCAACCTGCTGTTCCTGATGCTCGCCGACATGGGTGCCAACCTGAACATGCTGATCCTCACCATTTCCCTGGATAACTTCAGTTCAGGCCTGGCGACCTCGGCGTTTGTCGCCTACCTGTCGAGCCTGACCAACCTGAAGTTCTCCGCGACCCAGTACGCCCTGCTCAGCTCGATCATGCTCTTGCTGCCACGCCTGATCGGCGGCTACTCGGGGGTCATGGTGGAGAAATTCGGTTATCACAACTTCTTCCTGATCACTGCCCTGCTGGGCGTACCGACGCTGCTGTTAATCGCGTTGCACTGGTTCCAGGAGAGCCGCCGCGAAGGCCCGACGCCAACGCCGGCACCAGAACCGGTTCCGACCCAGGTCGCGGAAGAATCGTAGGTTCTTTAGCAGGAAGCAGCGCAGAGGGCGCGGGGGTTCCCGCCCTGCCGCCACACCCCGCCGACCGCACGCCTGTACGCCAGCAGATCTCGCCCGTACAATGCTCCGTCATTTCTCGTCATCAGTAACCGACAACGGCCAACCATGCGCACCAGTCAATTTTTGCTCGCCACACAGAAAGAAACGCCTTCCGACGCGGTCGTGATCAGCCATCAGCTGATGCTGCGCGCCGGCATGATCCGCAAACTCGCCTCGGGCCTGTACACCTGGCTGCCGATGGGCTTGCGAGTGATGCGCAAGGTCGAAGCCGTCGTTCGTGAAGAAATGAACGCCGCGGGCTCTCTCGAAGTGTTGATGCCGAGCACCCAACCGGCTGAGCTGTGGCAGGAATCCGGTCGCTGGGAAGAATACGGCCCTGAATTGTTGCGCTTCAAGGATCGCCACGGTCGCGACTTCTGCGCCGGCCCGACTCACGAAGAAGTCATCACTGACCTGATGCGCAACGAATTGAGCAGCTACAAACAGCTGCCGATCAACCTGTATCAGATCCAGACCAAATTCCGTGACGAGATCCGTCCACGCTTCGGTTTGATGCGCGGCCGCGAATTCATCATGAAGGACGCCTACTCCTTCCACGCCGACCAGCCATCGCTGCAGATCACCTACGACCGTATGCACCAGGCTTATTGCAACGTGTTCACCCGTCTGGGCCTGAAATTCCGCCCGGTTGAAGCCGACAACGGCTCGATCGGTGGTGCCGGCTCCCACGAGTTCCACGTGCTGGCCGAATCCGGCGAAGACGATATCGTCTTCAGCAACGGTTCCGACTACGCGGCGAACATCGAGAAAGCCGAAGCCGTGCCACGCGAAACTTCCCGCGCCGCACCTGCCGAAGAGCTGCGTCTGGTCGACACGCCGAACGCCAAGACCATTGCGCAACTGGTCGAAGGCTTCAACCTGCCGATTGAAAAGACCATCAAGACCCTCGTGGTACATGCTGAAGAGAAAGGCAAGCTGATTGCCCTGATCATCCGTGGCGACCACGAGCTGAACGAAATCAAGGCCGGCAACCAGCCTGGCGTTGCCAGCCCGCTGGTCATGGCCTCCGAAGCCGAACTGCGCGACGCCATTGGCGCCGGCGCCGGCTCCCTGGGCCCGTTGAATCTGCCGCTGCCAATCATAATCGACCGTTCCGTCGAATTGATGAGCGACTTCGGCATCGGCGCCAACATCGACGACAAACACTACTTCGGCGTGAACTGGGAGCGTGATCTGCCGGTTCCGACCGTTGCCGACCTGCGCAACGTGGTCGCCGGCGACCCGAGCCCGGATGGCAAGGGCACCCTGGAAATCAAGCGCGGCATCGAAGTCGGGCACATCTTCCAGCTGGGCAACAAGTACAGCAAAGCGATGAAGTGCGAAGTACTGGGCGAGAATGGCAAGCCAGTCACCCTGGAAATGGGTTGCTACGGCATCGGCGTTTCCCGCGTGGTGGCTGCGGCCATCGAGCAGAACAACGACGCCAACGGGATCATCTGGAGTGACACGCTGGCCCCGTTCCAGATCGCTCTGGTACCGCTGCGCTACGAAACCGAACAGGTTCGCGAAGCCACCGACAAGCTGTATGCAGAGTTGACTGCCGCCGGCTTCGAAGTACTGCTGGACGACCGCGACAAGAAAACCAGCCCAGGCATCAAGTTCGCGGACATGGAGCTGATCGGCATTCCTCACCGGATCGTGGTCAGTGACCGCGGCCTCGCCGAAGGCAATCTTGAATACAAGAGCCGCACCGAGCCCGAAGCGCAAGCGCTGCCGGTCGCAGACGTGCTGTCCTTCCTTCAGTCCCGTATCCGCCGCTGACACCAGATAGAGAAGTCATGTTCAAGCGAAACACCTTAGGCCTCGGTGGTGCCGCCCTGTGCGGCACCCTGCTGGTCAGCGGCTGTGCCAATCACATGTCACAACGCAGCGAGCACGAGGAACGTGTCGAGCGTAAATTGCTCGATCACAGCCTGCAGATTGATGTCGGCGAGCCGAAGGTGCTTGATCTGCCGCAACGTCGGGTGAAGATCCACGAGCAGAAAACGTTCGAAGTTACCGAATTCGAAGTCACACGCCACTACGACCGCTACACGCCTTACCAACCTTGGCGGGAGGCTTACGAGATCCCGCTGGGTGCGATGGCTGTGGTGGCCGGTGTCGGTGCGAACGTGGTCAACGTGTTCGCCCTCGGCAACCTGCCGGACAGCGTGACCAAGGATTGGCTGAGCTATGGTTTCGCCGGGCTCAACCCGTTCATGAACGCGCAGTCTCATGGTCGAGCCCAGCAGAACCTGGCGGGAATCGACGAGGTCCAGCTCGACAAGCGCACCGAATACTCAAGCCTGCCATGGAGCGAGCGTCCGGTTGAGGTCAAGGCCGGCAAGGAAACGTTCGAGATGAGCACCGACAAAAACGGTGTATTGCGCGTGAACCTGCTGGACAGCCCGTTCGCCGAACATGACATCAATCATCTGAGCCGGCTGCTGATCAGTGTCCAGGATGCTCAGGACGACGTGCACACCAATTCGTCCCTGGCGGTCAGTAGCTCCTTGCGTGGCAAGCTGCTCGAAGCTCACGGGCTGATTTACGACGACCTCGAAGACGACGAAGTGAGCCAGTGGGTACACCGGGTCAAACGCTTGTCGGAACTGGGTCTGGAAGAAGAAGCCACCGAGCTGGAACAAAGCCTGATCGAACTGACGCGCAACGATCCCGAGTTGCAGACCGAATTCCTCAAATCCTTGACCAAGGATGCCGGGCGACTGGTAGCGGATCCGGGACCGAATTAAGGCCTAAAAGCATCGCGAGCAAGCTCGCTCCCACAGTTGACCGAGTTGTTCAGACGAACGCGGTCTAATGTGGGAGCGAGCCGGCTCCGGGCGGCGTTCCGACGAAGAGGCCATCACATTCACCGCAAATCTACCGCTCAAACAACTCCATCTGCTCAAACCCGCCCCGCAAATCCTCCAGCCGTACCCCAATCCCCAGCAACCGCACCGGTTTCCCGCCGCGATTGAACGCCTGGGTCAGCAACAACTGATAACTCCCCAAGTCCCGCCCTGCCCCGGCCTGCTCCAGAGTGGTCTGGGTGAAGTCATGGAATTTCACTTTGACGAACGGCTTGCCCGGTCGATAGCTGCTGTCGATTCGCGCCATGCGGCCGGCCAGGGTTTCCAGTAACTCGGGTAATTTATCGAGGCAGCTCACCAGATCCGGCAAGTCCACGTCGTAGGTGTTTTCGACACTGATTGACTGCCGACGACTGTCGTTGTGCACCAACCGGTCATCGATCCCACGGGCCAGGCTCCAGAGTCGCTCGCCGAAGCTGCCGAATTCGCGCACAAGCGCCAACTTGTCCCATTCGCGCAGATGCGAACAATCGACGATGCCAAGCCTGCCTAATTTGTCCGCGGTCACTTTGCCAACGCCGTGCAACGTGCTCACCGGCAAACCACTGACAAAATCCTCGACCTGATCCGGCGTAATGACGAACAAGCCGTTGGGCTTCTTCCAGTCGCTGGCGATCTTGGCCAGAAACTTGTTCGGCGCAACGCCAGCCGAAACGGTGATGTGCAGTTGATTAGAGACGCGACGGCGAATGTCCTGGGCGATCCGTGTTGCGCTGCCGCCGAAATGTGCACTGTCGGACACGTCGAGGTAGGCCTCATCCAGGGAAAGTGGCTCGATCAAGTCGGTGTAATCGCGAAAGATCGTGTGAATTTCCTTGGAGGCTTCTCTATAGGCCTCCATGCGTGGCTTGACGATGGTCAGGTCCGGGCACAGCTTCAAGGCATGTCCGGAAGACATGGCCGAGCGCACCCCATAAGCCCGCGCCTCGTAATTGCAGGTGGCGATCACTCCACGTCGATCCGCCGAACCACCCACTGCCAGAGGCTTCCCGGCCAGGCGAGGGTCGTCACGCATCTCGATGGCGGCGTAGAAGCAATCACAATCGACGTGGATGATTTTTCGCTGCGTCATATAAAAGCAGTGTTCATGGTGAAGAAATGGCGTACTGGCGAGTCAGATCGGCAGTATCTCACTGACACCTGTATATAGCACCAGTACTCTGAATGTTCTTTTCCACCCGTAGGAAAAGTGCCAGATGAATTTATTTTTTCAATCGAATAGCTTCACCCGATAGAGCTGAAAGCCTTGCCACACCGACCCTACAGCCAATCACCCAGCCCTATTTTCAAGCTAAGCGATTGAACGGGAAGAGGTTTTCTCTGGATTGAAGGTTGACAGCCCGCCGATCCTCTGTAGAATGCCGACACACAGACGCGGGATGGAGCAGTCTGGTAGCTCGTCGGGCTCATAACCCGAAGGTCGTCGGTTCAAATCCGGCTCCCGCAACCAAACATCAAAAAAGGCTACTCGAAAGAGTGGCCTTTTTTGTGCGCGTCGCTTTTGTAAACACGAGATAGAAAAGAGCGGGTAACGGCTGACGGTGCAGGATTGAGAAATCGTTCTGTTTCCGAAACTTAAGTCTCCCCCACCACCGTTCGCCGCTCATTTACGCTTATTTGACCCTATTCAGGATTAACGGTAGACACTCCGGCGTTCGCCTGTAGAATGCCGCCACATAGACGCGGGATGGAGCAGTCTGGTAGCTCGTCGGGCTCATAACCCGAAGGTCGTCGGTTCAAATCCGGCTCCCGCAACCAAACATCAAAAAAGGCTACTCGAAAGAGTGGCCTTTTTTGTGCGCTTCTCTTTTGTAAATATGAGCATAGATACGAGCGGGTTACGCCTGACGGTGCCGAAATGAGAAATCGTTCTGATTCCGAAACTTAAGTCTCCCCCACGACCGTTCGCCGCTCATTTACGCTTATATGACCCTATTCAGGATTAACGGTTGACACTCCGGCGTTCGCCTGTAGAATGCCGCCACACAGACGCGGGATGGAGCAGTCTGGTAGCTCGTCGGGCTCATAACCCGAAGGTCGTCGGTTCAAATCCGGCTCCCGCAACCAAACATCAAAAAAGGCTACTCGAAAGAGTGGCCTTTTTTGTATCTGTTGAAAAAGTCCTTTCGCAACAATGATCTGCCACTGTGTAGCGAGCCGTTCGGGATCCCCAATGCTCTGAGCCCAGACTATGCTGAGCCACAGACAGAACCCTCTACGACTGATGACGTACCATCGCCGATACCCGGTGAGAGGCGTTAATATTTGTGATTATTTTTTTCTACAGGGATTGGTAACTTGGCTGGATACCCCCATCCTGTCGCGCACAATCCAAGAGGTGATTGATGCGCGCCAACTCGTCTGATCCACAAGACACCGTCACAGCGACACAACCGATCAAGGCCGAGCGTCTGCGCTTGCTTGATCGAATCAGCAAATACCGCCAGCCCATCGGCCTGGCAGTCACTTTGCTGTTGTTCGCTATCGCGCTGATTGCCTGTCGCCACCTGCTGAGCGAACTCGATCTGTACGCTCTGCACGACTCGATTCTCGACGTTCCGAAACCGGCATTATTGGGCGCGCTGGGCGCGACCGTGGTCGGCTTCATTATCCTGCTGGGCTACGAATGGTCGGCCAGCCGCTACGCGGGCGTGAACCTGGCGCCGCGAATCCTGGCCCTGGGTGGGTTCACCGCATTCGCCATCGGCAATGCCATCGGCCTTTCGATGCTCTCAGGGGGCTCGGTTCGCTACCGTTTATATGCACGTCATGGTCTGGGCGCTTCTGAAGTCGCTCACATGACGCTGTTCGCCAGCCTCTCGCTCGGCTGCGCCCTGCCCCCACTGGCCGCCCTCGCCACCCTCAGCAACCTGCCTGGCGCCTCTGCCGCCCTGGGTCTGTCCCAGACGTTGCTGGGTGTCATCGCTGTGGCCGTTTTGCTGCTCTTCAGCGTACTGGCCATCGGCATCTACCGTCGCCGCCTGCCAGAACAGCCTTATCCCGACAACTTGCTGGTCAAGGTTGGACGCCGCACCTTGCGCCTCCCGGGCCGACGCCTGACGTTCCTGCAACTGATCATCACTGCCTTGGACGTAGCCGCCGCGGCGACTGTGCTCTATCTGTTGCTGCCTGAAGCACCGCCCTTCGGCGCGTTCCTGCTGGTGTACCTGCTGGCCCTGGCCGCCGGGGTGCTCAGCCACGTTCCCGGCGGCGTCGGAGTATTCGAAGCGATTCTGCTGGCCGCCTTCTCCAACACACTCGGCGCCGCGCCACTCGCTGCCGCGCTGCTGCTCTATCGCCTGATCTACGTCGTGCTCCCATTGCTGGTGGCCTGCGTATTCCTGCTAATCAACGAAGGTCAGCGCCTGTTTCAATCGCGACAGTCCTTAAGGGTTGCGTCCGGCCTCGCCGCGCCGATTCTGGCGGTGCTGGTCTTTCTGTCCGGCGTAGTGCTGCTGTTCTCCGGTGCCACCCCGGAAATCGACACACGCCTGGAACACATCGGTTTTCTGATCCCGCATCGACTGGTCGACGCCTCGCACTTCGGTGCCAGCCTGATCGGCGTGCTTTGCTTGCTGCTGGCTCAAGGGCTGCGCCGCCGACTGTCGGCCGCCTGGATGCTGACCACCATCTTGTTGCTGGTCGCTGCCCTGCTCTCTCTGCTCAAGGGCTTCGACTGGGAAGAAGCCTGCTTGCTGACGCTGACTGCGAGCCTGCTGGGGGTTTTCCGCAGCTCGTTCTATCGCCCCAGCCGTTTGACCGAGGTGCCGTTCTCGCCGCTGTATCTGGTGGCCAGCCTGTGCGTACTGGGTGCGTCGATCTGGCTGCTGCTGTTCGCCTATCAGGACGTCCCGTACAGCCATCAGCTCTGGTGGCAGTTCACCCTCGACGCCGATGCCCCGCGTGGCTTGCGCTCGCTGCTCGGCGCCGCGGTGTTGCTGGTGGTGGTGTCCCTGACCTGGCTGCTGCGCACCGCACGCCCGGTGATCCATCTGCCAACGCCCGATGAACTGGACCGCGCGGTAAAGATCCTCATGGCCTCCGCACAACCGGATGGTGGCCTCGCCCTGACCGGTGACAAGGCGCTGCTGTTTCACCCCAACGACGAGGCGTTCCTGATGTACGCCCGCCGTGGTCGCAGCCTGGTGGCCTTGTATGACCCGATCGGCCCGACCCAGCAACGGGCGGAAATGATTTGGCAGTTCCGCGACCTTTGCGACATCCACCACGCCCGTCCTGTGTTCTATCAAGTGCGCGCCGAGAACCTGCCGTACTACATGGACATCGGCCTGACCGCGATCAAGCTCGGCGAAGAAGCCCGGGTCGATCTGCTTCGCTTTGATCTCGAGGCCAAAGGCAAAGAGATGAAAGACCTGCGCTACACCTGGAACCGCGGCACTCGCGATGGCCTGTCGCTGGAGATCTTTGATCCGGGGCAAGCGCCGATGGATGAGCTCAAGGTGATTTCCGATGCCTGGCTGACCGGCAAGAACGTGCGCGAGAAAGGCTTCTCGCTCGGCCGCTTCAGCGATGACTACCTCAAACATTTCCGCGTCGCGGTGATTCGTTTCGAAGGACGCCCGGTGGCGTTCGCCAACTTGCTCGAGACTTACGGCCATGACCTGGCCAGCCTCGACCTGATGCGCGCGCACCCGGATGCCCCCAAGTTGACCATGGAGTTCATGATGGTCGGCCTGATTCAACATTATAAAAATCATGGATACGCGCGCTTCAGCCTGGGCATGGTGCCGTTGTCGGGGTTGCAACCCCGTCGTGGCGCACCACTGACCCAGCGTCTGGGCTCGATGGTTTTCCGCCGTGGTGAGCAGCTCTACAACTTCCAAGGCTTGCGCCGCTTCAAAGACAAATTCCAGCCTGACTGGGAACCCCGTTATATGGCCGTGCCCGCCGGACTCGATCCGCTGGTTGCCTTGGCCGACACTGCTGCCCTGATTGCGGGCGGCTTGACTGGATTGGTGAAACGCTGATGATTCAACGCTCCTTGCGGTACGTACTGGCCACACTGGTAGTGCTGGCCCTGATTCTCGGTGGCGGTTACTGGTACCTGAAACGCCCGGCGCCCGAACCGACCCTCGAACAGCTGACGCCGGCCGATGGCGCCGCGATGACCCGTGTCATCCCCGGCGACACGCCACGCGCCCAGGTGCTGGTGGCGGTCAATGAAGACCAAAAGCTCAGCAACAAACAGTTGATGACCCTGAGCCGCACCGGTTCGGCGCAGATTGTTCAGGTGATCTTGCCCAAAGACTGCCTGCTGCAAAGTCGCGCCCTGCAATCGGCCCTGAGAGAACTCAAAGGCCCGGCAACCCTGGTCAGCGGCATCGGCCCTGGCGCCGTGCTGGCGTGGCGCTGGTTGTCCGAGCAGAAGGACGACAAGGCTCAAGCCGTCTCGGTGGACCTGGCCCTGGAAAAACCCGGCTGCACCCACCTGCTACCGAAAAGCGCCGCTCACGGGCACTGGCTGGTGGCCTGGAACGACAACCCGGACGACACCAGCGCCGGCTTCGTGCGCGACCAACCCAACGCCGAAACCAGCATCAGCGACTACGACATCAACCTGCCGCAAGTGCTGAACAACGAACTGCGCAAGATCCTCGTTGGCGGCGATAAAGCTGCTGGCGGCTTGCAGATCCCGGTGGTCGAAGTGCCCGCCGGCCAAGCCAAGGACACCGTGACCCTGTTCCTGTCCGGTGATGGCGGCTGGCGCGACCTTGACCGCGACGTAGCGGGCGAGATGGCGAAGATCGGCTACCCGGTCGTCGGCATCGACACCCTGCGCTACTACTGGCAACACAAGAGCCCGGAGCAAAGCGCCCTGGACCTCGCCGAGCTGATGCAGCACTACCGGCAGAAATGGGGCACCAAGCGCTTCATCCTGACCGGTTACTCGTTCGGCGCCGACGTTCTGCCGGCGATCTACAACCGCCTGGAGCCGTCGGAACAGCAACGGGTCGACGCGATCATCCTCCTGGCCTTCGCCCGCACCGGCAGCTTCGAAATCGAAGTCGAAGGCTGGCTCGGCAACGCCGGCAAAGAAGCCGCCACCGGCCCGGAAATGGCCAAGCTGCCGCCGGAGAAAGTGGTGTGCATCTACGGTGAAGAAGAAGTCGACGAGAGCGGCTGCACCGACAAGACCGCGGTGGGCGAAGCGATGAAACTGCCTGGCGGCCATCACTTCGACGAGAACTATCCGAAACTGGCGCAGCGGTTGGTGGACATCATCGAGAAGCGACAAGCCAAGGGTGAGACGGCTCAGGAGTGATCTGAGGAGCTCACATAAAAGCCCCCGTTACCTCACAGTAACGGGGGCTTTTTCATTCCAGCCAACCCCTCAAACCCCTTGTGGGAGCGGGCTTGCTCGCGAAGACGGACTGACAGCCACCATTGATATCGACTGACACGCCGCCTTCGCGGGCAAGCCCGCTCCCACATTGGATCTCCATCGCCTTCAAGTTGTGCGTTCGGACACAAAAAAAACCCCGCTACCACCATGATGGCAACGGGGGCTTTTTGTTGTGGCTTACATCTCTACCTGCGTCCCCAGTTCAATCACCCGGTTCAGCGGCAGATTGAAGAAGCGCAAGTTGCCGTTGGCGTTCTGCAACATGAAGGCGAACAACGCCTCACGCCAGCGGGCCATGCCTTCGAGTTTGGAAGCGATGACCGTCTCGCGGCTGAGGAAGTAGGTGGTGCGCATCGGACTGAAGTCCAGGTCATCGAGATGACACAGCTTCAGCGCTTGCGGCACATCCGGCTCGTCGACGAAGCCAAAGTGCAGGATCACCCGGAAGAAACCTTCGCCGTAGGAGTCGACCTCGAAACGCCGTGATGCCGGCACTCGCGGGATGTCTTCGTACACCACCGTCAGCAGCACCACTTGCTCGTGCAGCACCTGGTTATGCAGCAGGTTGTGCAACAGCGCATGGGGCACGGCGTCCGGGCGCGCGGTCAGAAACACGGCGGTGCCCTGAACGCGATGCGGCGGTTGCACGGCGATGCTGCTGATGAAGATCGGCAGCGGCAAGCCACCCTCGTCGAGACGATCGACCAGCAATTGCTTGCCGCGTTTCCAGGTGGTCATCAGCACAAATAGCACGATACCGGCGATCACCGGGAACGCCCCGCCCTGAATGATTTTCGGCACGTTGGCAGCGAAGTACAGACCGTCTACCAAGAGGAAACCGAGCAACAGCGGAACCGCGAGGACCGGTGGCCATTTCCACAGCAGCAATATCACCGCCGACACCAGGACGGTGGTCATCAGCATCGTGCCTGTCACGGCCACGCCGTAAGCCGAGGCCAGCGCGCCGGAGGACTCGAAGCCCAGCACCAACAGGATTACGCCGACCATCAGCGCCCAGTTCACCGCGCCGATGTAGATCTGGCCTTGTTCGGCGCTGGAAGTGTGCCGAATGTGCATGCGTGGAATGTAACCGAGCTGGATCGCCTGACGGGTCAGGGAGAACGCACCGGAAATCACTGCTTGGGAGGCAATTACCGTGGCCATGGTCGACAATCCTACCAATGGAATCAGCGCCCAGCTTGGTGCCAACAGGTAGAACGGGTTACGAGCGGCTTCCGGGTCACCGAGCAGCAGCGCACCTTGGCCGAAGTAGTTCAGCACCAGTGCCGGCAGCACAAGGATGAACCATGCGCGAGCGATCGGCTTGCGACCGAAGTGGCCCATATCGGCGTACAGCGCTTCGGCACCGGTCAACGCCAGCACCACCGCGCCGAGGATCGTCACGCCCATGCCCGGGTGGTCCATGAAGAAGCGCACGCCCCACATCGGGTTCATCGCGTGCAACACTTCCGGGTGCTGCAGAATGCCATAGACACCCAGCGCCCCCAGCACCACAAACCAGGTGACCATGATCGGCCCGAACAAAATGCCGATCCGCGCGGTACCGTGACTCTGAATCAGGAACAGCGCCACCAGCACGACCAACGACAGCGGCACCACCCAATGGTCGATGCCGTCGAATGCCAGCCCCAGGCCTTCAATCGCCGAGAGCACGGAAATCGCCGGGGTGATCATGCTGTCGCCGTAGAACAGCGCCGCGCCGATCAGCCCACAGACCACCAGGAACCCCCTCAACTTCGGATGCCCGGCCGCCGCCCGCCGAGCCAGGGCGGTCAAGGCCATGATCCCGCCTTCGCCCTGGTTGTCGGCGCGCAGGACGAACATCATGTACTTGATTGACACAACCCAGATCAGCGACCAGAAGATAAGCGCCAGAATCCCCAGCACCCCGTCATGATTGACGGGCACGCCATAGGCACTGGAAAACACTTCTTTGAGGGTGTACAGCGGGCTCGTGCCGATATCGCCATAAACCACCCCGACCGCCGCGACCAGCATGCCGATCGGCTTCGCCGCCGAATGCTCGGCGCCCGCCGCGTGACTACTTGCCTGACCCATCCACCACTCCTACTACTCAGACCCGGACTTCTTATAAGAAGCACTATGCTTTGCCGTGCAGCATGCACCGTTTTACTTCACGTTACAGACGTTTTGTTGACTGTAAAAAATCGGTAAAGCGTAACGGCGCGAAGCATAGCGCAGCACTCGTCGTATTTCCCTGCATAAAGCTGGTCAAGTGCGCCTCTCATCGCTAGAATTGCGCACTTTTTGATCAGAGGCGCAGAAAACGTCCTGTCTCGCGAATCACTGCTGCTTTTTGACGGCGCCTGTTGTCGCCATGCTGCGTTGCCGCTTCTCGCCATAGCCAGCTATGGCTCGGCGCGGCGCCTTGCCTGGCAACAACAGTCACTCGTCAAAAAACAGCGTATTCACGAGACAGGACGTAAGCGCCCGTCTGTCGCCTTGCCGTCTTCGGCTGGAGGCGTCACAAATACCGAGGTTAGACATGTCCACCACTCCCGCGCCGGCCAATCCAAAGGTTGGCTTCGTATCCCTGGGTTGCCCCAAAGCACTGGTCGACTCCGAGCGCATCCTTACCCAGCTGCGTATGGAAGGCTATGACGTTGTGTCCACGTATCAGGACGCTGACGTCGTGGTGGTCAACACCTGCGGCTTCATCGACTCGGCCAAGGCTGAGTCTTTGGAAGTGATCGGCGAAGCCATCAAGGAAAACGGCAAGGTCATCGTGACCGGCTGCATGGGCGTCGAAGAAGGCAATATTCGCAAGGTGCACCCAAGCGTATTGGCCGTGACCGGTCCGCAGCAGTACGAGCAGGTGGTCAACGCCGTGCACGACGCCGTGCCACCGCGCCAGGATCACAACCCGCTGATCGACCTGGTGCCGCCGCAAGGCATCAAGCTGACCCCGCGCCACTACGCCTACCTGAAGATTTCCGAAGGCTGCAACCACAGCTGCAGCTTCTGCATCATCCCGTCGATGCGCGGCAAACTGGTCAGCCGTCCAGTCGGTGACGTACTCGACGAAGCCCAGCGCCTGGTCAAGGCCGGCGTCAAAGAGCTGTTGGTGATCTCGCAAGACACCAGCGCCTACGGCGTCGACGTGAAATACCGCACCGGTTTCTGGAACGGCGCGCCGGTGAAAACCCGCATGACCGAACTCTGCGAAGCCCTGAGCACCCTCGGCGTCTGGGTTCGCCTGCACTATGTTTACCCGTACCCGCACGTCGACGAGCTGATTCCGCTGATGGCCGCCGGGAAAATCCTGCCGTACCTGGACATCCCGTTCCAGCACGCCAGCCCGAAAGTCCTGAAAGCGATGAAACGCCCGGCCTTCGAAGACAAGACCCTGGCGCGCATCAAGAACTGGCGCGAAATCTGCCCGGACCTGATCATCCGTTCGACCTTTATCGTCGGCTTCCCTGGCGAAACCGAAGAAGACTTCCAGTACCTGCTGAATTGGCTGACCGAAGCGCAGCTCGACCGCGTCGGCTGCTTCCAGTACTCGCCAGTCGAAGGCGCACCGGCCAACCTGCTGGACGCGGCCATCGTGCCGGACGACGTCAAGCAAGACCGCTGGGATCGCTTCATGGCGCACCAGCAAGCCATCAGCTCGGCTCGCCTGCAAATGCGTGTTGGCCGTGAAATCGAAGTACTGGTCGATGAAGTCGACGAGCAAGGCGCGGTCGGCCGCTGCTTCTTCGATGCCCCGGAAATCGACGGCAACGTGTTCATCGACAACGGCAGCAACCTGAAACCAGGCGATAAAGTCTGGTGCAAAGTGACCGACGCCGACGAATACGACCTGTGGGCTGAACAGATCTAAACGCAAAAAATACGAAAAGCCCCGCTCTCTTGACGAGATGCGGGGCTTTTTTACGTCTATCGTTTTGTGAGGAAAGGATTCTCAACATTCACAGAAACGGCTATTAAAAAAGGAGCAGCCGACCATGCGCCAACATTCGGTCATCCACACGCCGAAACAGAGCGACTACGAAGAACTCACTCAGGTCTGGGAAGCCTCGGTGCGCGCCACCCATGACTTTCTGCCGGACAGCTACATCGAGCTGCTGAAGAACCTGGTGCTGACGCGCTACCTCGATGCGGTGATGCTGATCTGCACCAAAGACCCGCGCCAGCGCATCACCGGGTTCGCCGGGGTCGCTGCGGGCAAGATCGAAATGCTCTTCATCGACCCGGCTCACCGCGGCCAGGGCCTGGGCAAGCAGTTGCTACGCTATGCGATGGAACACCTGAATGCCGATGAACTGGACGTCAACGAACAGAACCCGCAGGCACTGGGTTTCTACTTCAAACAGGGCTTCGAGGTGATTGGCCGTTCGGAAGTCGATGGCATGGGCCAGCCTTATCCGTTGCTGCATATGCGTTTGCGTCAGGCACAACAACGTACGCGCAACGGCTGACACAACACGGAACAAAATGTGGGAGCGGGCTTGCTCCGGGCGGCGTTCCGACGAATGCGGTGGGTCATTCAGCAGAGAAATTGACTGATCTAGCGCTTTCGTCGGAACGCCGCCCGGAGCAAGCCCGCTCCCACAAAAAGCCACACGGCGCAAATGGACCCGCGATTAACCGGCGCCAGGCAGGTACAATGCCCACCCCTTTTTTGTTACGGCCCTGTCATGACTGACCCGATTCGTCTCTCCAAACGCCTCATCGAACTCGTCGGCTGTTCCCGTCGGGAGGCTGAGCTGTTCATCGAGGGCGGCTGGGTCACCGTGGACGGTGAAGTCATCGACGAGCCGCAGTTCAAGGTCGAGAACCAGAAAGTCGAGCTTGATCCAGAAGCCAAGGCCACTGCGCCGGAACCGGTGACCATCCTGCTGAACGTGCCCGTGGGCATGAATGCGGAAACGGCCATGGCAACAATCAGCGCCGAGACCTTGAGCGAAGAACACCGCTTCAGCAAACGTCCGCTCAAGGGCCACTTCCTGCGCCTGACCGCCAGCACCGACTTGCAGGCCAACGCCAGCGGTCTTTTGGTGTTCACCCAGGACTGGAAGATCCTGCGCAAACTCACTGCCGACTCCGCCAAGATCGAGCAAGAGTATGTGGTCGAAGTTGAAGGCGACATGGTGGCTCATGGCCTCAACCGCCTGAACCACGGCCTGACCTACAAGGGCAAAGAACTGCCGCCGGTCAAAGCCAGCTGGCAGAACGAAAACCGCCTGCGTTTTGCGATGAAGAACCCACAACCGGGCGTCATCGCCCTGTTCTGCCAGGCCGTAGGCCTGAAGGTTGTCGCCATCCGCCGCATCCGCATTGGCGGCGTGTCCATCGGTAAAGTGCCGTTGGGGCAATGGCGTTACCTGTCCGGCAAAGAGAAGTTCTAAGACTTTTCACGCCGTCACACATTTTGGCGCCGCTGTTTATGCGGCGCCCACTGCTGAATATCAGGATTGCACACCATGATTCATAACGACGTACTGCGCAGCGTGCGCTACATGCTCGACATCAGCGACAAGAAAGTCATCGAGATCATCAAGCTCGGCGGCATGGACGTGACCCTGGAAGACCTGGTGACGTACCTCGACAAGAAAGAGGAAGACGAGGAAGGCTTCGTACGCTGCCCGGATGAAGTCATGGCGCATTTCCTCGACGGCTTGGTGACCTTCAAGCGCGGCAAGGACGAAAGCCGTCCGCCGCAGCCGATCGAAGTGCCGGTGACCAACAACATCATCCTGAAGAAACTGCGTGTGGCTTTCGAACTGAAAGAAGACGACATGCACGCGATTCTCAAGGCCTCCGAGTTCCCGGTGTCCAAGCCTGAGCTGAGCGCGCTGTTCCGCAAGTTCGGCCACACCAACTACCGCCCGTGCGGCGACCAGTTGCTGCGCAACTTCCTCAAGGGCCTGACCCTGCGCGTGCGTCCGCAGTAAGTGCCCGCCGGCCTTGAGCTGCAAACTTGCAGCGCAAGGCCAGGCTGTATAGACCCTCATTCCTCGCAAAAATAGTGGCTCCGCTTCCGGCGGCTGACGACTAGGGTGTATTGACCCTCAGCTCTCAGGATTCGCCATGCACCCGTACTTTTCCCTGCAAGGCCGCACCGCTCTGGTGACCGGCGGCACCCGTGGTATCGGAAAAATGATCGCCAAGGCTTATGTCGAGGCTGGTGCCACCGTGTACGTGTGCGCCCGGGATGCCGAAGCCTGTCAGCAAACGGCTGATGAATTGAGCGCATTCGGTCGTTGCCACGGAGTGGCGGCCAACCTGGCCACCGAAGAAGGCGTACTTCAACTGGCTACGCGACTGGGCGAGCAGATCACTCATCTGGATATTCTGGTGAACAACGCAGGCACCACGTGGGGTGCGCCGCTGGAGAGCTACCCGGTCAAGGGCTGGGAAAAGGTCATGCAGCTGAACGTGACCTCGGTGTTCAACTGCATTCAGCAGTTTTTGCCACTGCTGCGCAAGGCCGGTTCGGCAGCGAATCCGGCGCGAATTATCAATATCGGTTCAGTGGCGGGAATTTCGTCCTTCGGCGAGCAGGCTTATGCCTATGGGCCGAGTAAAGCGGCCCTGCACCAACTGTCACGGATTCTGGCGCGGGAGCTGGTGAGCCAGCACATCAACGTCAACGTCATCGCACCGGGGCGTTTTCCGAGCAAGATGACGCAGCACATCGGCAATGATGAGCAGGCATTGGCCGACGACACGGCATTGATTCCAATGAAACGCTGGGGCCGGGAGGAAGAGATGGCGGCGCTGGCGATCAGTCTGGCGAGCACGGCCGGCGCTTATATGACCGGGAATATCATTCCGCTGGATGGCGGGTTTAGCCTTTAGATCGGCGGCGCGGCCATCGCGGGCAAGCCACGCTCCCACAGGGGAATGCATTTCAAATGTGGGAGCGTGGCTTGCCCGCGATGACGGACTTACTGGCACCACCGGTCTTGCGGCTGCTCGGGTTATCATGCCCGCCCACACCCCGCCTCGACCCCAGACCATGACCTACAGCGTTTCCCCCATCGGCTTTGTGCGCTCCTGTTTCAAGGAGAAGTTCGCCATCCCGCGCCAGCCACAACTGGCACCGGCCGCTCGCGGCGTGCTGGAACTGGTGGCGCCGTTCGATCAGGGCGATGCGGTGCAAGGTCTGGAACAGGTCAGCCACGTGTGGCTGCTGTTCCTGTTTCACCAGGCCCTGGAAGAAAAGCCACGACTGAAAGTCCGCCCTCCTCGTCTCGGAGGTAACAAATCCATGGGTGTGTTCGCCACCCGCGCGACGCATCGGCCCAATGGCATCGGCCAATCCGTGGTAAAGCTGGACAAGGTTGAAGCCAATCGCCTGTGGATATCCGGCATCGACCTGCTGGACGGCACGCCGATTCTCGACATCAAACCCTACGTGCCTTACGCCGACATCATCGATACGGCCTCCAACAGCATCGCTAGCGCCGCGCCGCAGTTGATCCCCGTGCAGTGGACGGATTCAGCGCTGCAGCAGGCTCACAGCCACGCTCAGCGCCTTGAAGAACCGCTGGTGGAGTTGATCGAGCAATGCCTGGCACAAGACCCACGTCCGGCGTACCAGATTCCTACACCCGAACGGGAATACGGCGCGCAGTTCTGGGACTTGGACGTGCGCTGGCACTATCCCGAAGCCGGGGTAATCCGTGTCCTGGAAGTCATCCCCGCCTCCAACCTGTAGGAGCTGTCGAGTGAAACGAGGCTGCGATCTTTTGATGTTACTTTTAAAAACAAGATCAAAAGATCGCAGCCTCGTTTCACTCGACAGCTCCTACAAGGTTTGCATTGAACATAAAAAAGCCCCCATTGCCTGCACAGGCAATGGGGGCTTTTCGGTGCTGCGTGTACTTACTTCTCGACGAACGCTCGCTCGATCAGGTAATCACCCGGCTCGCGCATCCGCGGCGACACTTTCAGGCCGAAGCTGTTCAACACTTCGCTGGTCTCGTCGAGCATGCTCGGGCTGCCGCACAGCATGGCGCGGTCGTCTTGCGGGTTGATCGGTGGCAGACCGATGTCGCTGAACAGCTTGCCGCTGCGCATCAGGTCGGTCAGGCGACCTTCGTTCTCGAACGGCTCGCGGGTCACGGTCGGGTAGTAGATCAACTTGTCACTCAGGGCCTCGCCAAAGAACTCGTTCTGCGGCAAGTGCTCGGTGATGAACTCGCGGTAAGCGACTTCGTTGACGTACCGTACGCCGTGGCACAGGATCACTTTTTCGAAACGCTCGTAGGTTTCCGGGTCCTGGATGACGCTCATGAACGGCGCCAGACCGGTACCGGTGCTGAGCAGGTACAAATGTTTGCCAGGCTTCAAGTCATCCAGCACCAGCGTGCCGGTAGGCTTCTTGCTGATGATGATCTCGTCGCCTTCCTTCAGATGCTGCAGCTGCGAAGTCAGCGGGCCATCAGGCACCTTGATGCTGAAGAACTCGAGATGCTCTTCCCAGTTCGGGCTGGCAATCGAGTAAGCGCGCATGAGCGGCCGGCCGTTGGGCTGTTGCAGGCCGATCATCACGAACTGACCGTTCTCGAAGCGCAAGCCCGGGTCGCGGGTGCACTTGAAGCTGAACAGAGTGTCGTTCCAGTGATGAACACTGAGGACACGCTCGTGGTTCATGTTGCTCATGTACGTGGGACTCCTGGAGATTTTGTCTGCGCATGCTCTGCGCCTGCTCTGCGAAAAATGAGCTGCTGTGCGCAATTGCATCGCATTCTAATGGCAGCGACAATATCTGTTAACTGGATTATTAAGATAAGGGTTATCGGTTATATCGATATGCGATTTACTCTCCGTCAACTTCAAGTATTCGTCGCCGTCGCCCAGCAGGAAAGCGTATCCCGTGCTGCGGGTCTGCTCAACCTCTCGCAATCGGCGGCGAGCACCTCGATCACCGAGCTAGAGCGTCAGTCCAGCTGTCAGCTGTTCGACCGCGCCGGCAAACGGCTGAGCCTCAACGCCCTCGGCAAACAGTTGTTGCCGCAAGCGGTGGCGCTGCTCGACCAGTCCAAAGAAATCGAAGACTTGCTCAATGGCAAGTCGGGATTCGGCTCTCTGGCGGTCGGCGCGACCCTGACCATCGGAAATTATCTGGCCACCTTGCTGATCGGCAGCTTCATGCAGCGCCATCCGGAAAGCCAGGTGAAGCTGCACGTGCAGAACACTGCCAACATTGTGCAGCAGGTCGCCCACTATGAAATTGATCTGGGTCTAATCGAAGGCGACTGCAGCCATCCGGACATCGAAGTGCAGAGCTGGGTCGAGGATGAACTGGTGGTGTTCTGCGCGCCCCAGCATCCACTGGCCAAGCGCGGCACGGCGACCATGGAAGAGCTGACCCATGAGGCCTGGATTCTGCGGGAACAGGGCTCTGGCACGCGTCTGACCTTTGACCAGGCCATGCGTCACCATCGCAGCTCGCTGAATATCCGACTGGAACTGGAACACACCGAAGCGATCAAGCGTGCCGTGGAGTCCGGGTTGGGGATTGGCTGTATTTCGCGTCTGGCGCTACGCGACGCGTTCCGCCGCGGCAGCCTGGTGCCGGTGGAGACGCCGGATCTGGATCTGGCGCGGCAGTTCTATTTCATCTGGCACAAACAGAAATATCAGACGTCGGCGATGCGTGAATTCCTCGACCTGTGCCGCGCTTTCACCGCCGGGGTTCAGCGCAGCGACGAGATCGTTCTGCCCACCATCGCTTAGAGCAGGATGACTGCCCAGACCAGCGCGATCATGCTCAAGGCTACGAACTGAGCGGCGCTGCCCATGTCCTTGGCATTCTTGGACAACGGGTGCAATTCAAGGGAAATGCGGTCGATGGCCGCTTCCACTGCCGAATTGAGCAATTCGACAATCAACGCCAGCAGACACACTGCAATCAACAACGCCTGCTCGACACGACTGACGTTCAGGAAGAACGACAGCGGGATCAATATCACGTTGAGCAATACCAATTGCCGAAAGGCCGCTTCGCCGGTAAAGGCTGCGCGCAGACCGTCCAGCGAATAACCGGAGGCGTTGAGGATGCGTTTGAGGCCGGTTTGGCCTTTGAAAGGTGACATAAAGTAGGCAACTGACCAAAAAGGAAGTGGGAAAGCTAGAGTAAGCAAAGTCAAAAAAGCGTGAACGAGCCGCGCCTGATTAGCTCGAAATTGACTCAAGTTGTTGCAGAAGCAACGCCGCCTGGGTCCGGGTCCGCACATTCAGCTTGCGAAAAATCGCCGTCACGTGGGCCTTGATCGTCGCTTCGGAAACGCTCAGCTCGTAGGCAATCTGCTTATTCAACAAGCCTTCACAGACCATGGTCAGAACACGAAACTGCTGAGGCGTCAGGCTCGCAAGGCCTTCGCTGGCGGCCTTCGCTTCGGCGGAAACGCTGACCGCCTCGAACGCCTGAGGTGGCCAGAACACATCACCATCGAGCACCGCGCGTACGGCTTTCTGGATGACGCTCAGATCACTGGATTTTGGGATGAAGCCGCTGGCGCCGAATTCACGGGACTTCACCATGATCGAGGCTTCTTCCTGGGCCGACACCATGACCACCGGAATCTGCGGATACTGACCGCGCAACAGTACCAGCCCTGAAAAACCGTAGGCCCCCGGCATGTTCAGGTCCAGCAGCACCAGATCCCAGTCGGACTTCTCGTCCAGACGGGTTTCCAGCTCGGCAATGCTTGCCACTTCCACCAGACGGACTTCCGGGCCCAGGCCCAGGGTCAACGCTTGATGCAGGGCGCTACGAAAAAGAGGGTGGTCATCGGCAATCAGGATTTCGTATGTGGCCATTTTTCAAATGATCCTGTTTTTCAAACAACTCGAGGTACAGCCACGGAGCTGCACCAACAGGGCACGTTCAACGCCAATCACGTGGCTACCACGTAGCTCAGTCACGTAAAGAATACGGCGTATCAAACTTTGGCCGCGCCCTAATCGGCGCCAAGCATGCCCAGCGAAGTCGGGGTGGTCAAGGTGCATGGCCAGTACAGTTCTTTGCAGTATGGGCGACAATCAGCGCGTGACAGGGGCGCCGATTTACACAAAAGGCATCAGCTCGGCGTGTGCCGGTGTTGAAACATTCATTTCAAGCTGATGTTTGGCATCAAGGTAATGTTGGCTGAACACGTCGAAATAAGCGTCCAGTGCCGACGCTGCCTCGGTATCACCCGCCAGATCGAGACACAACGCCGCCACTTCGGCTGTGCATAAATGCTCGCTGCGGGTCGATCGGCGCAACCGGTACCGCGACAACTTCTCGGGCAACAGGCTCAGGATCGGAAGCCGATCAAAGTAGGGGCTTTTGCGGAAAATCTTCCGGGCTTCTGTCCAGGTGGCATCCAGCAGAATGAACAGCGGACGCTTCGAACTATCGGCATCGACGCTGTTTGTGACACGCTCGGGTTCGACGTACTCACCCGGAAACACCAGATAGGGCTGCCATTGCGGGTCGGCCAGCAGCGCCAGCAATTGCTCATCAACCTCCGTACGCGACCAGATGAATGCATGGTTGTCGCGTACCACATCGGCGATCAGCCAACCGGTGTTGCTCGGCTTGAACACTTCCTTGTTGGTCATGATCAGGCACACGCCAGAACGGGCCTCGACCTGCGGGCGCCAGGCGCACAGGCAGTGGCTCTCGATCACGCGGCAGGCTCGGCAACGCGGTGCCCTCCAGCCTCGGGCCTGAATCGGCTTGATGCCCTCTTCCTCTCGCTCATCGCGCAAGCGGGCTACTGCGTTTGCAGCAAAGCGTGGGGTTGCAGGGTTCATCGCAGGCAACGCCGGCAGGGGAAGAAAATCGACACGAAAAACACTCGGCAGGGCAGAAAGTGGCGGCAGTTTATCAGAGCAGCCGGCGCAAGCCTGTACCGTCCAGGCCTCGTCCCCTATAATTCGCCGCCACTGAACGCACAGTCATGTGACGGGTCGAACAACCAGTCACTGAACCAGGAGAGTTTCATGCTGCGCCTTATCGTTCCCACCGCTGCCATTTTGCTGGCGTCGTCCTTCAGCGCTCAGGCTGCTTCCTTGAGTGAGCAGAATCTCAACAGAGAGCTGCGAAACGTCGCCACACAAAGCAGTGTTGGTACTCCACGGGCAATCAACGAAGACATTCTTGATCAGGGCTACACCGTCGAAGGCAACACGCTGATCAACCATCTAAGCGTACAAAGCAGCCACGCCAACAAGATGCGTGCCGACCCGAAAGCCGTGTATTTCCAGCTTGGCGCCTCTGTATGCAACAACCCATCGTTCCGCAAACTGATGGCCAAGGGCGCGGTCATGCGTTACGACTTCACTGAGGTGAAGACCAACCGCTCAGTGGGCTCTGCCAGCTATCAGGAATCGGACTGCCCGAAAGCGGCTCCGGCCAAGAAGAAGTAATCATCGGGAAGTGGCGCGCCGCTGTTCATCCTCGGCGCGCAGTTCTGCCAACAACGCCTGCAAATAACGGGAACGTCGGTCGGCCCCCTCCAGACGCCGGCAGCACTCTTCTTCGAGACTCAGATGATTGGTCTCGGCTGATGATTTCAGTAATCGATACAGTTGCGTATCGATCTCCAGAATGACTCTGGCCATAGCTTCCCGCCTCCCGCCTCCCTGCACCTCGCCCTTGCTTGAGAGCGATAAAATCCTTGAACCGCTTGTGCCGTACGTCCTCCTTTGACGCAAATTTGTCGTGTCGTGCCTGTAATTTAGTAAATCAGACTGTCGGACACTCGCCTTGCGTTCAGACGAGCGGTGAAAGCACCTTGCAAATCGCCAATAAGCGGTTGCCAGGAAAGACTTTGCGGCGCAATGATCAAGTCAGCGAAAAACGCTGCGAGGGTCTAGATTCATAGTGTTCACGTTTACTTTTCAGGGCAGGAAGGGGGCTGCCCATTGCACGTCTTGTTGTGCGAATGTTTCCTTCACCCAAGGGAAAAACAGAGCCTGTATGGAAGGAGAAGTTGATGCCTTACCAACCGAATGACCTCCTGAGCCGTCATTTTGAAGAAAGCGGCCACGACCTCATCAGCAAGGTCGAAGAGCAACTCAACCTTGTTTCACCCAACAGCCCGAACATCCCGATCTACCGTGACATGATCCTGACCGTGCTGCGCATGGCCCAGGAAGATCACAACCGCTGGAATGCCAAGATCACCCTTCAAGCCCTGCGTGAACTGGAACACGCTTTCCGTGTTCTGGAGCAATTCAGGGGGCGCCGCAAGGTCACCGTTTTTGGCTCGGCCCGAACACCGATAGAACATCCGTTATACGGACTGGCCCGGGAACTTGGCGCCACGCTGGCGCGCTCAGACCTGATGGTTATCACCGGTGCCGGTGGCGGCATCATGGCAGCGGCTCATGAAGGTGCTGGCCTGGCACACAGCCTGGGATTCAATATCACCCTGCCCTTCGAGCAGCATGCCAATCCCACCGTGAATGGCACAACCAATCTGCTGCCCTTCCACTTCTTCTTTACCCGCAAGCTGTTCTTCGTCAAGGAAGCCGATGCGCTGGTCCTGTGCCCTGGCGGTTTCGGTACCCTGGATGAAGCGCTGGAAGTGCTGACACTGATCCAGACTGGCAAAAGCCCGCTGGTGCCCGTGATATTGCTGGACGCCCCCGGCGGCAAATTCTGGCAAGGCGCGTTGGACTTCATTCACCATCAACTGGAGGAAAATCGCTATATCCTGCCGACCGATATGAAACTCGTGAGTCTGGTCTATAGCGCGGAAGAGGCTGTGGAGCAGATCAACCAGTTCTACAGCAACTTCCACTCCAGCCGCTGGCTCAAGCATCAATTCGTGATCCGCATGAATCACAAGCTCAGCGACCAGGCGCTCGAACATATGCAGGAGGCATTTGCCGACCTGTGTCTGAGCGATCACTTCCATCAACACGCCTACAGCGGAGAGGAACACGACGAACCGCAGTTCAGCCACCTGGCGCGACTCGCTTTCACCTTCAACGCCCGTGATCATGGACGCCTGCGGGAACTGGTGGACTACATCAACCTGCCGGAAAACTGGGCGCAATCCCAACCCCAGGCGCAACAGCGCTCGCGGGAACCGTCCAAGGTTACGTAGATAAAAAAACGGCCCGCTATCGAAATAGCGAGCCGTTCAGTCAATCGTCCATCCCTCGGCCGCTGAACAAGCGGCTGATCATTTCCATGGAATATCCCCGATAACTCAGGAACCTGCCCTGTTTGGCACGTTCCCGGGCGTCTATCGGTAAATGCCCGGAAAACTTTCGCCGCCAGGTGTCTTCCAGTTGTTCCTGCCAGTTGATACCGCTCTCGCGCAAAGCAAGTTCGATGTCGGTACGTTGCAGGCCGCGCTGGCTCAACTCTTCGCGAATACGCAAAGGGCCATAACCGGAACGGGAACGGTAGGAAACAAAGCTTTCGAGATAACGGGATTCGGACAGCAGGCCTTCTTCCGTCAAGCGGTCGAGTGCCGTGTCGATCATTTCAGCGAGGGCGCCGCGTTGACGCAGTTTACGCGTCAACTCGACTCGACCGTGCTCGCGTCGCGCGAGCAGGTCCATTGCGGTTCGCCGCACCGCGACGAGTGTATCGAGTACGGCGGTCATCGGATCAATCAGATATCAGCGTCAGCCAAGTCATCAGCAGTCTCTTTGACTGGCGATGCTTTAACGTCCGGCGCTGGAGTCAGCAACTTGTCGCGCAGCTGCTTCTCGAGCTTGGTGGCGATTTCCGGATTGTCTGCCAGGAACTTGGCCGAGTTGGCCTTGCCCTGACCGATCTTGGTGCCTTCATAGGCATACCAGGCACCGGACTTCTCGACGAAACCGTGCAGCACGCCCAGGTCGATCATCTCACCGTTGAGGTAGATGCCTTTGCCGTAAAGAATCTGGAACTCGGCCTGACGGAACGGCGAAGCTACCTTGTTCTTCACAACCTTGACGCGGGTTTCGCTACCGACAACCTCATCACCTTCCTTCACCGCGCCAGTACGGCGGATATCCAGACGAACCGAAGCGTAGAACTTCAGCGCGTTACCACCGGTGGTGGTTTCCGGGCTGCCGAACATCACGCCGATTTTCATGCGGATCTGGTTGATGAAGATAACCAGGCAGTTGGCGTTCTTGATGTTACCGGTGATTTTACGCAGCGCCTGGGACATCAGACGGGCTTGCAGGCCCACGTGCATGTCACCCATTTCGCCTTCGATTTCAGCCTTTGGAACCAGAGCCGCAACGGAGTCGACGATGATTACGTCAACCGCGTTGGAACGCACCAGCATGTCGGTGATTTCCAGGGCTTGCTCGCCGGTGTCCGGCTGCGAAACCAGCAGGTCGTCGACGTTGACGCCCAGTTTGCCGGCGTATTCAGGGTCGAGGGCGTGTTCAGCATCGACGAATGCACAGGTCGCACCAGCTTTTTGAGCCTGGGCGATCACCGACAGTGTCAGCGTGGTTTTACCGGAGGATTCAGGACCGTAGATTTCAACGATACGGCCTTTTGGCAGACCGCCAATGCCGAGCGCGATGTCCAGACCCAGAGAGCCAGTAGAGATAGCCGGGATCGCCTGACGGTCCTGATCGCCCATACGCATTACGGCACCCTTGCCGAATTGACGTTCGATCTGACCCAGGGCCGCAGCCAAGGCTTTCTTCTTGTTGTCGTCCATTAAAGTCCTCACGTAATCAATAAGGCCTGACGGCCAACACCTGTATAAGTAGCCAGTATTATTCCACAGCGTTTCAGGATCGCCTACCCCTGATTTGAGATTTCTCCAGCGGCATGGCGCAGCAGCCCCTCTAGCGCGGCCTTCACCGTTTGTCGGCGGACCTCGTCGCGGTTGCCGGGGAAGTACTGCACCTCGCTGAACACCTGTTCACCAACGCCCCAGGCCAGCCACACGGTGCCCACCGGCTTGCTCGGCGAACCGCCATCCGGTCCCGCCACACCGCTGACAGCCACGGCAAATTGCGCCCGGCTTTTCTCCTGCGCGCCGCGGACCATGGCCTCGACCACCTCGCGACTGACCGCCCCCACCGTCGCAAACAACTCGACCGGGACATTCAATTGCTCGGTTTTCTGGCGGTTGGAGTAAGTGACATAACCGGCCTCGAACCATGCCGAACTCCCCGGAATCCGGGTGATCGCCTCGCTGATCCCGCCGCCGGTACAGGACTCGGCGGCGGTAACGTGGGCATTGAGAACCTGCAAGCGCCTGCCAAGTTCAGCGGCCAGTTGGGTGATTTCTTTCACGGTCATCTCCTGAGCAAGCGGAATGAGAACTACCGTACACGAGCGTAACGCGCTTGCAAGGCACAGGATCGATCAAAATGTTAGCGAGCGAGGGCCCTGATATAAGCCTGACAGGCCTGCAAGGCAATCAGTCCGCGGTCGCCGGCGTCGGTGATGGCGACAATTCGTTGAGCATGCGCCGGGTCAAGTCGGGCGCGCGCTGCTCCATGATCCACGCGGCTGGCTCCGGAGGCGGTTGGCACTGCACAGACAGAGGCAGTGTCATGGGCATCGAGGAGGACTGACAAGCGCACATCAGCAGTGGCAAGACGATCGCGCAGGCGACCTTGATCACGTTGGGCATCGCTAAGCGCTCGGTAATGGGTTTGTTCGCTGGTCGAAAGACGCCGCTCCAGTGCTAGACGCTTGTCCTGCTCGGTCTGTTGCTGCGTTGCGGCTGCCAGCGTCAGCTGATTCAGTGCCTCGACGTGCAGCCTGGCCTGTTCCGCCAGTTGCCGGCCATACCGCCAATCCTGAAAGTGCCAGGCCAGCGCCGCCGAGCCACCGCCCAACACAGCCAGAAACACAACAACGCCAATGACGCGGTAAGACATCGGGATCAAACCGAAGGCTGGCATAACACCGCCCTCGCCCTCGCCCAGAGTTGCAAGCGATCCTGCAAACCGTTCAGGCCGCCGTTGATGCGGCGGGTGATGCTGTTGAACTGGTCGCGATCGGCCAGTTCGTTGAAGCCATTTTGATCCCAGAACCACGCGGCCGATTCGGCGGCCCACCGGGGCTTTTCCAGAAGCCCTGGCAAAAACAGTAAACGATCATCACCGAAGAGTCCGAGACTGCACTGACGGTAATTGTCGCGACCAGTGATCTGAATCAGGCCTCGGCCACGGTATTTTTGACCGTCGCCGTCGGGTTCCGGAGTGTTACCCAAACGGGCGGCCAGGGTGCCTGTGTCGTATTTGCTCAGGTATTGAGTACTACCCAGTTCTCGTACGCACTGCAATTGCCCTGATTCATGACCGACTTGCGCGAGGAAGGCGGCGATGCGTTTGGGGGTGTTGATGTTGTGGTGGGTCATGGCGGTGTTGAGTGCAGAAATGAAAACGCCCGCTTGGGAGCGAGCGTTGGGCATAACGATCTGTAGTTGTTGCTGCGTAACGGTCATATAGCCTCCAGAATGCCGGCGGCGACACGATCGGCAAGACTTGGGCAGTGATCACGCAGTTGAGTTATCAGTGGGGTGATCTTCATGGTGTTTTCACCGGGCAATAAAAAAACCGCTTGGTTGGCGGGTTTGAGTGAAAGGTACTGGCCTTGGGAAACCCGCGTCCTTGCGGGTCGGATGCCGGTCGGCACCGCTGCTCGCCATTCCATTGGGCTTTGTGTTCAGTGATCCTGGGGGTTATCTCGCGGCGGTACTTCGCAAACGCCAATCCGCTTGGCCGCCCAACGCTCATAAAGGCCAATGGCAACATCTGCCCCGGCCATCGCCGTAAGGCAACCGAAGGCGCAAGCCGTCCAGATCGACACGCCAGCGGCATACAGCAGCATGATTGCCGAGACCCCGCAGACCATGCAGGCCCCGGACCGCAAGGCCAGACGCCGCAGCAGTGACCAGCCACGGGCGCCCTCCTTGTCGGCGCGCCACATTTCGCCGGACACCCCGCCCACCAGTGCGAGGACGATGACGAGCCAGATCGGCATGTCCAGCAACGCTTGTTGCTCGTTTGTCATGTCACGCCTCCGGGGGGGGTGATTGATGAGTAATTGGATGGTGTGTTTCGGATGCAGCCTTGGTGATCAGCAGTCGCCGCTCAAGCGCAGAGAAACGACTGCAAGTCCTGTTCATGAAGGCGATCAGGGTTTAAATAGGCTCAACGATTACGTTGTCGATGAAGGCAAAGTTGGCGTACGGGTTCTGCTCGTTGGAGAAGGCCAGGGTCGTTTGAGCCGTGGTGGCGGTGAAGTCGTAAGTGATGGCGCTCCACACGACTGTTGCACCGTTAGCGGACGGGGTGTTGAAGGTGGCGGTTTGCCCCGCCACTTTCACCTGGATGACACCGTCGCCGGAGCGACTGGCGTAGCGCGAATTACCCGCACTGAAGGTCAATCGGTACTTGGCGCCGACCGTGGTGGCAAAGTTCTGCTGAATGCCGCCGCCGTTGCCATAAACGTTGTTGGCCAAGTCGACAATTACAACGCCATCCGCGGCGACAGAGCCGCCGATCGAGGCGGGCATATTGAAGTACTCGGCACCGGACAGAAACGTCGTCCAACCCGTGATGAAGTTGGTTTTCTCCGTGGTATCCAGTATGCAACTACCGCTGCAGCCTGGCTGTTCAAAGCTACCGTTGACCAAAAGGTTAGCGGCAACAGCGTTGCCCCCAGCGCCGAGCAGAGCAGCGGACAGAAACAGCGGGGCAACATATTTCTTGAAATCGTTCATGGTTCACCTATTGAGTTAATTGAGTTATTTGTGCTGCTGATGCAGCGCTCATGTCGCTCACAGGCGATCGCTCGAGGCTCGTTGCCTTCACATGATTCAAAGTCCCGCATCGGGAACATTTGATCTGGAGCTCGGTGTACTCACCCACTCGGGCGAGAAGTCTTTTGCACTGCCCACATCTGCAATCTTTCAACATCGAGATGCCTCCTGGCTTCTGCCGAATCCTTTCTGTAGTTGAGGTTGATAAACCTCGGACGAGGTAGGCATTCCAAAAAGCCCGGCGCTTACCGGGCCTTTCAGTAATGCGGTCCTTCGCGTTGATCTTTCGGCGCTACTGGCGCGGTACGGATCGATTCAAATTGTTTTTCCGACCGCGGTCCCTGCCCGCCGGATAACTGCTTGTGGTGCTTTACGCTGCACACCCGGGTCAGTTGCCAACCCTCTGAACCGTTGAGGCCGGTTCATCGCTGCCTTTGTGGTGGAACTAAAGAGCTTCGTTTCGAGCTGCTTTGTTGAGCGGCTTGAGACAAAGAATATGCATGGATGCATATACAGTCAATGCACAAATGCATTTATTTATGCGCAATAAATGCATTAACGCATGAAAGTCCCGCAGGCAAAGGCGCTGACGGCTTTTCGGCAGGCGAAAAAAAACCCGCTCAATGGCGGGTTTTATCTGACAGCGGTGAGGTTAACGGGCGTACATGCCCCACCAGAAGACGTGACCGAGGATGACAATCTGCTCTTCCTGGATTTCCTGGAAGGTGTAGTCCTCGTCCGGATGTTCATCTCGATTGAAGCTGCGCAGGCGAATACCGGTAGGCAGGCGATACAGCTGTTTCACCCGCAGCTGGCCGTTGTGGTTGATGGCATAAAGGTCGCCATCCACGATATCGCCGATCCCGCACTTGCCGGCATTAACGCCGACGGTGGCGCCGTCGCGCAGTACCGGCAACATACTGTTGCCGCGTACCGTCACGCATTTGGCCTGGTCGAACTGTACGCCGTTGTGGCGCAGACTCCGCTTGCCGAAGCGCAGGCTAGAGCGCTCGCTCTCTTCGATGACGAATCTTCCTGATCCTGCAGCCAATTCAACCTCGCGAAGAAAGGGGACCGATACCTCGTCATCATCGACGGGCGTATCGTCGTCCCACAGACTTATGTCCTTGAGTTCCGAATGCAATTGATCGCGCCCGGTGTTGGCTGCCGGCGCGACATCCGCCCGGCCCCGCAACTGGTCGGTGCTCACGGCGAAGTACTCGGCGATCTTCGAGATGTGTTTATCCGAAGGATCGACGATCTTCCCGCTGAGGATCCGCGAGAGAGTGGATTGAGGCACGCCGGTGCGACGGTGAAGCTCCGTGGGGGAGATCCCGTGCTGATCGAGCAGCGCTCTTAAGACGGTAGAAACATTGCGTTTTTGCATAAAGCGCATAGTGCTTGTTCTTTTCGCGGAAGACAAATGCCAAATTGCATAAATTGCGCATATGTCGTGCATAGACAGAAGAAATGTATCCCGGGGCTTTCATGCCTGCGTCGGGTGGACCGCCCATGTTAACCTTGCGCCCATCGCGGAAAAGCCGGGCCGATGCCCCTCCTTTGCCCTACACCTTTCAACGAATTTGCCTGATTATCCGATGAATAAAGCGCTCTCTGATCTGTCCTCCCACACGCCAATGATGCAGCAGTACTGGCGCCTGAAAAACCAGCACCCTGACCAGCTGATGTTCTACCGCATGGGCGACTTCTACGAGATCTTCTACGAAGACGCGAAGAAAGCCGCCAAGTTGCTGGACATCACCCTGACCGCCCGTGGGCAGTCGGCGGGTCAGGCGATTCCGATGTGTGGGATTCCTTACCACGCCGCGGAAGGTTACCTGGCGAAACTGGTCAAACTCGGCGAGTCGGTGGTGATCTGTGAGCAGGTCGGCGACCCGGCGACCAGCAAGGGGCCGGTGGATCGCCAGGTGGTGCGGATCATCACCCCCGGTACGGTCAGCGATGAAGCGCTACTGGATGAGCGTCGGGATAACCTGATCGCGGCGGTGCTGGGTGACGAGCGTCTGTTCGGCCTGGCGGTGCTGGATATCACCAGCGGCAACTTCACCGTGTTGGAGATCAAGGGCTGGGAAAACTTGCTGGCAGAACTGGAGCGCGTCAATCCGGTGGAGCTGATGATCCCGGACGACTGGCCGAAGGATCTGCCGGCGGAGAAACGTCGTGGGGTTCGTCGCCGTGCGCCGTGGGATTTCGAACGTGATTCGGCGCTGAAAAGTCTTTGCCAGCAGTTTTCTACCCAGGACTTGAAAGGTTTCGGCTGCGAGAACCTGACCCTGGCCATCGGCGCCGCCGGTTGCCTGCTCAGCTACGCCAAGGAAACCCAGCGCACCGCCCTGCCCCATTTGCGCAGCCTGCGTCATGAACGCCTGGACGACACCGTAGTGCTGGACGGCGCGAGCCGTCGCAACCTGGAACTGGACACCAACCTGGCTGGCGGTCGCGACAACACGTTGCAATCGGTGGTCGATCGCTGCCAAACCGCCATGGGCAGCCGCCTGCTGACCCGCTGGCTGAACCGTCCGCTGCGGGATCTGACCGTATTGCTGGCGCGCCAGACCTCGATTACCTGCCTGCTCGACGGTTACCGCTTCGAGAAACTACAACCGCAGCTCAAGGAAATCGGCGACATCGAACGGATCCTGGCGCGGATCGGCCTGCGCAATGCCCGCCCTCGTGACCTGGCTCGCCTGCGCGATGCACTCGGTGCATTGCCTGAGTTGCAGGTTGCGATGACCGAGCTGGAAGCTCCGCACATTATTCAACTGGCGAAGACCACCAGCACCTACCCGGAACTGGCGGCGCTGCTGGCAAAAGCCATCATCGACAACCCTCCAGCCGTCATCCGTGATGGTGGCGTGTTGAAAACCGGCTACGACGCCGAGTTGGACGATTTGCAATCGCTCAGCGAAAACGCCGGGCAGTTCCTGATCGACCTCGAAGCCCGCGAGAAGGCCCGTACCGGCCTGTCGCACCTGAAAGTCGGTTACAACCGCATTCATGGTTACTTCATCGAGTTGCCAAGCAAGCAGGCTGAGTCGGCGCCGGCAGACTATATCCGTCGTCAGACACTGAAAGGTGCCGAGCGCTTCATTACGCCGGAATTGAAGGCGTTCGAAGACAAGGCGCTGTCGGCGAAGAGCCGCGCCCTGGCTCGCGAGAAGATGCTCTACGAAGCACTGCTCGAAGATTTGATCGCCCAGTTGCCACCGTTGCAGGACACCGCCGCGGCACTGGCCGAACTGGACGTGCTGAGCAACCTTGCCGAACGCGCGCTGAACCTCGATCTGAACTGCCCGCGCTTCGTCAGTGAGCCGTGCATGCGCATCAGCCAGGGTCGTCACCCGGTGGTCGAGCAAGTGCTGACCACGCCGTTCGTGGCCAACGACCTGAGCCTCGACGACAACACCCGCATGCTGGTGATCACCGGTCCGAACATGGGTGGTAAATCCACCTACATGCGCCAGACCGCTCTGATCGTGCTGCTGGCACACATCGGCAGCTTCGTGCCGGCGGCCAGTTGCGAATTGTCTCTGGTGGACCGGATCTTTACCCGGATCGGTTCCAGCGATGACCTGGCCGGCGGGCGTTCGACCTTCATGGTCGAAATGAGCGAAACCGCGAACATTCTGCACAACGCCACCGAGCGCAGCCTGGTGCTGATGGACGAAGTCGGTCGCGGCACCAGCACCTTCGACGGTCTGTCCCTGGCGTGGGCGGCGGCCGAACGCCTGGCGCATCTGCGGGCTTATACGCTGTTTGCCACCCACTACTTTGAGCTGACCGTGTTGCCGGAAGCCCAGCCGTTGGTGGCCAACGTCCACCTTAACGCCACCGAGCACAACGAACGCATCGTGTTCCTGCACCACGTGCTGCCAGGGCCTGCCAGCCAGAGCTACGGCCTTGCGGTTGCGCAATTGGCCGGTGTGCCGAGCGAAGTGATCGTGCGGGCTCGCGAACACCTGGGACGGTTGGAAGCGACCGCCCTGCCTCATGAAGTTCCCAAGACTGCCAAAGGCAAACCGGCCGCGCCGCAGCAGAGCGACATGTTCGCCTGCCTGCCGCATCCGGTGCTGGATGATCTGGCCAAACTTGATCTGGACGACATGACACCGCGTCGGGCGCTCGAAATGCTCTATACACTAAAGACACGGATCTAACGCACTTGCCTGCAAGCTGTTAGAATCTCGCGCGGTTTGGGATGCTGCTGGCTTATAGCCTGACCAGCAGACTATCGCTCCCAAACCTGGCGACCCCAACGTGAAGGGGCTCCGCTGCCGCCGCCTGAGGAGAAAATTAGAAATGACCTTCGTCGTCACCGACAACTGCATCAAGTGCAAGTACACCGACTGCGTAGAAGTCTGTCCGGTGGACTGCTTTTACGAAGGCCCGAACTTCCTGGTGATTCACCCGGATGAGTGCATCGACTGCGCACTGTGCGAACCAGAATGCCCTGCCGTGGCCATCTTCTCCGAAGATGAAGTCCCGGAAGACATGCAGGAGTTTATTCAGCTGAACGTTGAGCTGGCGGAAATCTGGCCCAACATCACCGAGAAGAAAGAATCGTTGCCCGATGCCGAAGAGTGGGATGGCGTCAAAGGCAAGATCAAAGACCTCGAACGCTGATTACCCCCGCGTTCTCGAAAAGGCCCCTTGCGGGCCTTTTTGCTTTTCTGCAGGCAAAAAAAGGGGCGGTTTGACCCGCCCACATTTTTTCCCTATTCCCTGTGTTCCTTTTCATCGTCCTGATGAATCGCTTCCTGCGATGTCCTTTCCCCTCATCCTTGAAGGGCGTGTCTGTCCGTCGACACAGTTCAGATACTAGAGAGTTCCCTACCAAGAGCAATCGCCCCCGATAGCTGAAACTGCCTGTCACAAGCTATTAATCTAAAAAAATAAGTATATAAATCAATTAGTTAATCTTCGCTCACGTAGGAATATGTACGACTGCTACTCATTGAATTAGCGAACACTTACGAAAGAGTAAGCAAACACTTACAGCAAGAGACTACAAACCAGAGGGATTACGGAGGGAACTCCCAGCCTGTCTCCCAGGCAAAAAAAAACCCCGAACCAGTCGGGGCTTCTTAATGCCAGCCAGCAAATTACTTATTGAAACAGCGACTCGCTCGACAGGCCATTCTTCTCGAGAATCTCCCGAAGACGCTTCAGGCCTTCAACCTGAATCTGTCTGACACGCTCCCGGGTCAGGCCAATCTCCAGGCCTACATCTTCAAGCGTGCTGCTCTCGTGACCGCGCAGGCCGAAGCGGCGTATCACCACTTCACGTTGCTTGTCGGTCAGCTCCGAGAGCCATTGATCGATGCTCTGGGACAGGTCGTCATCCTGCAACAGTTCACATGGATCGGTTGGACGGTCATCGGTAAGGGTGTCCAGCAGGGTTTTATCCGAATCCGGACCCAGCGAGACGTCGACCGAAGAAACCCGCTCGTTCAGGCCGAGCATGCGCTTGACCTCGCCCACTGGTTTTTCCAGCAGGTTGGCAATTTCTTCGGGTGAGGGTTCGTGATCGAGTTTTTGCGTCAGCTCCCGTGCAGCCCGCAGGTACACGTTGAGCTCTTTGACCACATGAATCGGCAACCGGATGGTCCGGGTCTGATTCATGATCGCGCGCTCGATGGTCTGACGAATCCACCAGGTCGCGTAGGTCGAAAAGCGGAAGCCGCGTTCGGGGTCGAACTTCTCTACCGCCCGGATAAGACCGAGGTTGCCCTCTTCGATCAGGTCAAGCAGCGACAGACCACGATTGACGTAACGCCGGGCGATTTTCACCACCAGCCGCAGGTTACTTTCAATCATGCGTTTGCGCCCGGCCGGATCTCCACTTTGCGACAAGCGCGCAAAATGAACTTCTTCTTCGGGGGATAGCAGAGGGGAAAAACCAATCTCATTGAGGTACAGCTGCGTGGCATCGAGCGCACGCGTGTAGTCAATGTACTTGTGTTGCTTTAACGAGGCGGAGTGTTTGGATTTGGCACGAACGGAAGGTGGAGCAGCCCCTTCATCATTCGACATCGAATCCGTACCGATGCCGGTCTCCATCAGGAGAACCTCATCGTCGATGTCAAACTCCGGCACTTCTTTACTGAGAGCCATTGTTATAGTCCTTTGGTGAGTTCGACCTCAGGCTCAAGCGGCGCCTTTATCCCTGGCAACGCTGGAGCCTGTTCCCTCTACGCGACGGAACAGGCTGGAAAGCGATCAACGACGTGGCAGGAATTGCAGCGGATCTACAGGTTTACCTTGTCGGCGAATCTCAAAATGCAGCTTCACCCGGTCTGTACCCGTTGACCCCATTTCGGCAATTGTCTGTCCGACTTTGACCTGCTGCCCCTCCCGAACCAACAGCCTGCGGTTATGTCCGTAGGCACTGACGTAGGTATCGCTGTGTTTGATGATGACTAATTCGCCGTAGCCCCTTAAGCCACTCCCGGCGTATACCACCGTCCCATCAGACGCAGCTAAAACAGGCTGTCCCAAATCCCCGGCGATATCAATTCCTTTATTCAAACTGCCGTTTGAAGAGAATTTTCCAATGAGAATGCCATTAGATGGCCATCCCCAGCCGGTCGGGGCCGGACCGGCAGGAGGCATCGGAGCAGGGGTCGACTTGCTTGCGACGGACGGTGCAACCACTGCTGTACTGGTGGTTGCGCCATTCGGCTGGCGCCGGATAACCGTGGTTTTCAGCGACGAAGAAGGCGTTGAATCGGTGGAACTGGCCACCGGTGTCGGCGTTGAACCGGTGCGACCGTCAAAGCGAATCGTCTGACCTGGATGGATCGTGTAAGGCGTAGGAATGTTGTTGCGTGCCGCGAGGGCTTTGTAGTCCCAGCCGTAGCGAAAGGCGATGGAGAACAAGGTGTCTTTAGGTCGGACGACGTATTGACCCGTGGTCACTGCCGGACGCTGCGCGACGGCGTTGTTGCGATCGACGACGCGTACATCACTCGACTTGTTGCTGGAGCAACCGACCAGCAAGGTGCTCAAAACAAGGCCAGTCACCAAGCGCTGAAAGCTCGTTTTACCCATTCGCTGCGCAATGACTGTGAGACTCACCCGCCGCTCCCTTTGTGGTGGCTGAAAATGTGGATTGCCGTGTTCCGGCATTGAAATGTCGCAAGTATAACGAGCCGTGCAGGCTTTACCTTTAATGACGCGAAACGGCTTCGCGCACACGTTTGCTGCCTGACGATGAATCCCGTTTAACTGATCGATGCCGCTGTAAGACAGGAGCAATCGAAGAGAATTCAGCGCCCTGAAACAAATGCTCAGGCAAGTGGCCCATTGAGTAACGGAACGAAGCGTACAGCCCCCAGAACACGCCTGGAAAAGCCTTGCTCTTCCCGGATGATCAGCATCAGTTGTTGAACCTCACCCGACCCGACCGGGATCACCAGCCGCCCTCCCGGTGCCAATTGATCAAGCAGCGCCTGAGGTACATCGGTCGCCACCGCAGTCACGATAATGCCGTTGTACGGCGCCAGCGCCGGCCAGCCTTCCCAACCATCGCCCCAGCGGAACACCAAGTTGCGCAGGTTCAGCTCCACCAGGCGTTCCTTGGCCCGATCCTGCAGAACCTTGATGCGCTCGACGGAAAATACCCGTTCGACCAGTTGCGACAGCACCGCCGTCTGATAGCCCGAGCCGGTGCCGATTTCCATCACCTTGTCGAGAGGACCTGTCTCCAGCAGAAGCTCGCTCATGCGAGCCACCATATAAGGCTGCGAGATGGTCTGGTTATTGCCGATCGGCAGCGCCGTGTCTTCGTAGGCACGGTGAGCCAGCGCCTCGTCGACGAACAGGTGACGCGGTGTACGGCGAATGACTTCCAGCACCTTGGCGTTGGAAATTCCCTCTTCATACAGGCGCTGAATAAGGCGCTCACGGGTCCGTTGTGAGGTCATCCCGATGCCACGACGCAGAATATCGTCTTGTTCACGAGCCATTAGTTCAGCCCCTCCAGCCAGCCATCGAGACTTCTGAAGGCATCATTAAAGGTGCGATCCAGTTGCAGTGGGGTGATTGAAACATAGCCTTGCATCACCGCATGAAAATCAGTACCCGGGCCGCCGTCTTCAGCATCCCCCGCCGCCGCAATCCAGTAACCGGATTTACCGCGCGGATCGACCACTTTCATCGGCGCTGCAGCACGTGCGCGATGTCCGAGGCGGGTCAGCTGAATACCGCGGATGTGGTCCAGCGGCAAATTGGGAATGTTCACGTTCAGTACCGTACGCGGTGGCAGTTCAAGGTCCGCGTGAGCCTCTACCAGTTTGCGCGCAAAGTACGCGGCTGTGGGAAGGTTCTCCACTTGCCGTGAGGCCAACGAAAAGGCAAACGAAGGACGCGCCAGGAAACGTCCCTCAAGGGCCGCCGCCACGGTGCCGGAATACAACACATCATCACCCAGGTTAGCGCCCAGGTTGATGCCCGAAACCACCATGTCCGGCTCGCGTTCCAGCAAGCCATTGAGGCCCAGGTGCACGCAATCGGTCGGTGTGCCATTGACGCTGATAAAGCCGTTGGCCAGGGTTTGCGGGTGTAACGGACGGTCGAGCGTCAGCGAGCTGCTGGCGCCGCTTTTGTCTTGGTCCGGGGCGATAACCACGCACTCGGTGTAATCCGCCAGCGCAGCATAAAGCGCGGCGAGACCGGGTGCGGTTACCCCATCGTCGTTAGAAATCAGAATACGCATGGGCTGTCCGTCTGCCCCACCGGCACCAGATCAACGAGCTCGCGCACCAATACGGTGGCGAAGCATCCGGCCGGGAGGACGAATTCCAGTTGCAGAATGTCAGGCTCGGGATAATGCCACGTCAACCCACCAATGGGCAGCCGCAGGATGCGACGTTCGTGGCTCATACCGGCGTTAATCAACCAATCGCGCAAGTCCGCTTCGCGAGTGGCGATTGCCTGCTCCAGTTCATGGACAGCGCCAGTGGCCGGCGAGTCACCTTCGCCCCACTGCGGACCGGTCGGGTGCAGATCGAGAATCGCCAGACGCGGGTCGCTGCACTCGGCTTCACCGGCTGGAAAAAAACTGCGACTGTCGGTGAAGGCCAGCAGATCGCCAACCTGGGCACGCTGCCAGCTGCCATCGGCGACACGCGCCGCCAACACCTGATTAAACAGAAAACTGCGCGCCGTAGAGAGCAGACGCGAACGCACGTTGCGCTGCTCCGGCAACGCTTTACGCGCCGCCCAGGCACGGGCATCGACCACGTTACCGCCGTCAAACCCAAAACGCTGGGCGCCGAAATAATTGGGAATACCTTGCTTGGCGATCAGTTGCAGACGCTCGTCGATCGCCGCTTTGTCGCCAGCGAATTGCGTCAGTCGCAACGTGAAGCCATTGGCCGAGTGAGCACCGCGTTGCAGCTTGCGTTTGTGTCGGCCGGTCTTGAGGATCTTCAGCGTATCGTTTTCCGCCGCCGACAGATCAGGATCGGCTTTGCCCGGCAGTTGCACGCTGAACCACTGGCGAGTCAGTGCCTGACGATCCTTGAGACCCGCGTAACTGACGGTGCGCAATGGCACACCCGCCGCCTTGGCGATCCGCCGTGCTGCTTCTTCGGTATTCAGACCGCGCTTTTCCACCCAGATCCACAAGTGTTCGCCGTCGCCACTGAGGGGGATGTTGAGGACTTCATCGACCTGAAAATCTTCCGCCGTGGCTTTCAGTACTGCGGTGCCGAGGGCTTCGCCATAGGCACGTGGGCCGAGCAATTGCAGTTCGTTCATGCGCGCAGCAACAAGGCAACGGAGTGCACGGCAATGCCTTCTTCGCGACCGACAAAGCCGAGCTTTTCGGTGGTGGTAGCTTTCACGTTCACTTGATCCAACTCAACTTGAAGATCCGCGGCAATCAGCGCGCGCATCGATTCGATATGCGGGGCCATTTTCGGCGCCTGGGCGACGATGGTGTTATCGACGTTGCCGACTTTCCAGCCCTTGGCATGGATCAGTGCGACGACGTGACGCAACAGCACTCGGCTGTCGGCGCCCTTGAATGTCGGGTCGGTGTCCGGAAAATGTTTGCCGATATCACCCAGCGCAGCGGCGCCGAGCAAGGCATCGCTCAAGGCGTGCAGCAGGACGTCACCGTCGGAGTGAGCGAGCAGCCCGAAGCCGTGTGCAATGCGCACGCCGCCCAGAGTAATGAAATCGCCTTCAGCGAAACGGTGCACATCATAGCCGTGGCCAATACGCATAAAAAAACGCCCCGATTTTTGTCAGGGCGTGATTCTACCTGCTTTGTCGGACATTAGGCGCTTAGAGCACGCCCATGATGTTGCAGGTGGTCGGCGATGAAGCTGGCGATGAAGAAATAGCTGTGGTCGTAGCCGGGTTGCAAGCGCAACGTCAGCGGATGACCGGCCAATTTGGCGGCCTGTTGCAAGGCTTCAGGCTTGAGCTGGGTGGCGAGGAAATCGTCGCGATCACCTTGGTCGACCAGCAGCGGCAGCTTCTCGTTCGCCTCGGCAATCAGGACGCAGGCATCCCACTCGCGCCATTTCGATCGGTCTTCCCCCAAGTAGCGGGAAAAGGCTTTCTGCCCCCAAGGACAGTCCATCGGATTGTTGATCGGCGAGAACGCCGACACCGACTGATAACGCCCCGGATTACGCAATGCGCAGACCAGCGCACCGTGGCCACCCATGGAGTGACCACTGATGCCGCGCTTGTCCGACGCCGGGAAATGGGCTTCGACCAATGCGGGCAATTCCTGCACGACATAGTCATGCATCCGATAGTGCCGAGACCAGGGTTCCTGCGTGGCATTCAGATAAAACCCGGCACCGAGACCGAAGTCCCAGGCGCCGTCCGGATCACCCGGCACATCGGGACCGCGAGGGCTGGTGTCCGGTGCAACGATGATCAGCCCCAGCTCGGCGGCCATGCGCATGGCGCCGGCCTTTTGCATGAAGTTTTCGTCGGTGCAGGTCAGGCCGGACAACCAATACAGCACCGGCAACTTGCCGCCCTGCTCCGCTTGCGGCGGCAGGTACACGGCAAACACCATGTCGCAGCCGAGCACATCGGAGCGATGCCGATAGCGTTTGTGCCAGCCGCCGAAGCTTTTCTGGCAGGAGATATTTTCCAGGCTCATGATCGACCTCAGAAATGGATGACGGAACGGATGCTCTTGCCTTCATGCATCAGGTCGAACGCCTTGTTGATATCTTCCAGGCCCATGGTGTGAGTGATGAAAGTATCCAGCGGGATTTCGCCGGTTTCAGCCATCTCGACATAGCTCGGCAACTCGGTACGGCCACGCACGCCGCCGAACGCCGAACCGCGCCAGACGCGACCGGTCACCAGCTGGAATGGACGCGTGGCGATTTCCTGGCCAGCACCGGCGACACCGATGATTACCGACTCGCCCCAACCCTTGTGGCAGCATTCAAGTGCGGCACGCATCAATTGGACATTACCGATGCACTCGAAGGAAAAGTCGACGCCGCCATCGGTCATGTCGACGATGACTTCCTGGATCGGACGATCGAAGTCTTTCGGGTTCACACAATCGGTTGCACCCAACTGCTTGGCGATCTCGAACTTGGCCGGGTTGATGTCGATGGCAATGATCCGCGCAGCCTTGGCTTTGACCGCGCCGATCACGGCCGACAGACCGATACCGCCCAGACCGAAGATAGCGACGGTGTCACCCGGCTTTACCTTGGCGGTATTGAGCACCGCGCCGATGCCGGTGGTGACACCGCAGCCCAGCAGGCAGACTTTTTCCAGCGGCGCTTCTTTTGGAATTTTGGCGACGGAGATTTCCGGTAGCACGGTGTACTCGGAGAACGTCGACGTCCCCATGTAGTGGAAAATCGGCTGGCCCTTGTAGGAAAAGCGCGATGTGCCATCCGGCATCAGGCCTTTACCCTGAGTCGCGCGAATCGCCTGACACAGGTTGGTTTTGCCCGACAGACAGAATTTGCACTGGCGGCATTCCGGGGTGTACAGCGGGATCACATGATCGCCGACTGCGACGGAGGTCACGCCCTCACCGATCGCCTCAACCACCGCGCCACCTTCGTGGCCGAGAATCGACGGGAAGATGCCTTCCGGGTCCGCACCCGACAGCGTGTAGGCGTCGGTATGGCAGACACCGGAGGCAACCACACGCAGCAGGACTTCACCGGCCTTGGGCATGGCGACATCGACTTCAACGATCTCGAGGGGTTTCTTGGCCTCGAAGGCAACGGCAGCGCGCGACTTGATCATGTGGATTCTCCAGTGAATAAAACGAGACAAGGAGTGTAATACAACGCTCTACGGTGAATAATCCGGACAAAAGCAAAACATTATTGCCATACAGGGATAATCTTTGATGTCCGAAAACCGCTGGGAAGGTATCGACGAGTTCGTCGCCGTGGCCGAGTGCAGCCAGTTCACGGCGGCCGCGGAACGCCTCGGGGTTTCGTCCTCCCACATCAGTCGACAAATAGTACGCCTCGAAGAGCGCCTTCAGACGCGACTGCTTTATCGCAGCACTCGCCGGGTCACCCTGACCGAGGCAGGGCAAACCTTTCTGCAACATTGCCAGCGCCTACAGGATGGTCGCGAAGAAGCACTGCGAGCGGTGGGTGACCTGACTAGCGAACCCAAAGGCATGCTGCGCATGACCTGCGCTGTGGCGTACGGCGAACGATTCATCGTGCCGCTGGTAACCCGTTTCATGGGGCTCTATCCGCAACTGCGAATCGACATCGAACTGAGCAATCGTCAACTCGACCTCGTGCACGAAGGGCTGGATTTGGCGATCCGTCTCGGTCGCCTGCAGGACTCGCGGCTGGTAGCGACACGTCTGGCGCCACGACGCATGTACCTGTGCGCATCGCCGTCCTATCTGGAGCGCTACGGCCGCCCGCATAGCTTGTCGGAACTGAGCCGCCACAACTGCCTCATCGGCAGCTCGGACATCTGGCAACTGGAACAGAACGGGCGGGAATTTTCGCAGCGGGTACAGGGAAACTGGCGCTGCAACAGTGGGCAAGCAGTGCTGGATGCGGCGTTACAGGGCGTGGGTTTGTGTCAGTTGCCGGACTACTACGTGCTGGAGCATCTGAAAAACGGCGGATTGATTTCGCTGCTGGACGCGCATCAACCACCAAACACTGCCGTGTGGGCGCTTTATCCACAGCAACGGCATCTGTCACCCAAGGTGCGCAAGTTGGTGGATTATTTGAAGGACGGGTTGGCGTTAAGGCCGGAGTACAGGGTGTGAGGGTTTGAAGATCAAAAGATCGCAGCCTCGTTGCACTCGACAGCTCCTTCATTGCCTGCGCTCACCGCAATATCTCGCAGGAGCTGTCGAGTGAAACGAGGCTGCGATCTTTTATCGGCGGTTCGCCCAACGCTGGCGCAACCACTCAATGTCTTCGGGACGAGTGACTTTGAGGTTGTCGGACCGACCTTCGATCAAGCGCGGCGCCAGGCCTGCCCACTCCATCGCCGAAGCTTCGTCGGTGATGACCGCGTCGGCCACCAGACTGTCGGCCAACGCCCGATGCAATGCACCAAGGCGAAACATCTGCGGTGTATAGGCTTGCCAGATCACACTGCGATCCACGGTTTCGACCACGCGACCGTGCTTATCGACCCGCTTGAGGGTATCGCGTGCCGGAACCGCCAGCAGTCCACCGACGGGATCATCTGCGAGTTCACCCAGCAACTTGTCCAGATCATCACGGCTCAGATTCGGCCGCGCAGCATCGTGAACCAGCACCCAATCCTCATCGTCAGCGCCTTGCGCATGCAAATGCAGCAACGCATTGAGTACCGACCCGGAACGCTCGGAGCCGCCTTCAACCCGCTGAATTCGCGGATCGCAAGCACACGCCAGGTTCGGCCAATAAGGATCATCAACAGCAATACTGACCACCAACCCTTTCAGGGAAGGATGATCAAGGAAACAGCCTAGGCTGTGTTCGAGAATAGTGCGCCCGCCCAGCTGCAAGTATTGCTTGGGACGGTCCGCGGCCATACGGGCACCGACGCCCGCGGCAGGAATTACAGCCCAGAAGGCCGGTAACGAGGGATTCATTGAGCCAACTGGTAAAGGGTTTCACCGTCCTTGACCATGCCCAACTCATGACGAGCCCGCTCTTCAACGGTCTCCATGCCCTTTTTCAATTCACTGACTTCAGCGTCCATCACCCGATTGCGCTCAAGCAGCCCCTCGTTCTCAGCGTGTTGATCTGCGATCTGCTGAGTCAGTTCGGCCACTTGCGCCAGACTGCCATTACCCACCCACAGGCGGTATTGCAGGCCAGCCAGCAGCAGGAGCAAGACGAGGAACAACCAATTGGGACTGCGCATCGAATATCAGGTATCCAGTGAAAAAAGACAGCCATGCCAAAACTTTGAAGCTTCTGATAGCACGAAGCCTGGAAGACCCAGGCTTGTGCTTATAAGGCATCAGATTAGTGGCAAATCCATCGCTGTAGCGATTTTTCCGACACAATCCGGTGTCTTTTTACCCGTTAACGATTAACCGCGGAATTCGCTGCGACCGTTGTACTTGGCTTTGCCATTCAACTGCTCTTCGATACGCAGCAGTTGGTTGTACTTGGAAACACGGTCCGAACGGCACAGGGAGCCGGTCTTGATCTGGCCAGCCGCGGTGCCCACAGCCAGGTCGGCAATGGTCGAATCTTCGGTTTCGCCGGAGCGGTGCGAGATCACGGCGGTGTAACCAGCGGCCTTGGCCATCTGGATGGCTTCCAGGGTTTCGGTCAGGGTGCCGATCTGGTTGAACTTGATCAGGATCGAGTTGGCGATCTTTTTATCGATGCCTTCTTTCAGGATCTTGGTGTTGGTCACGAACAGGTCGTCGCCCACCAGCTGAGTTTTCTCGCCGATCTTGTCGGTAAGGATTTTCCAGCCAGCCCAATCGGACTCGTCCAGACCGTCTTCGATCGAGATGATCGGGTAACGCTCGGTCAGGCCTTTCAGGTAGTCAGCGAAACCTTCAGCGGTGAACACCTGGCCTTCGCCGGACAGGTTGTATTTACCGTCTTCGTAGAATTCGCTGGCAGCGCAGTCCAACGCCAGGGTCACGTCGGTGCCCAGCTTGTAACCGGCATTGGCCACGGCTTCGGAGATCACTTTCAAAGCGTCTTCGTTGGAGGCCAGGTTCGGTGCGAAACCACCTTCGTCACCCACTGCAGTGCTCAGGCCACGGGCCTTCAGAACGGCTTTGAGGTGATGGAAAATCTCGGTGCCCATGCGCAGACCTTCCGAGAAAGACTTGGCGCCAACCGGCTGAACCATGAATTCCTGGATGTCGACGTTGTTATCGGCGTGCTCGCCACCGTTGATGATGTTCATCATCGGAACCGGCATCGAGTAAACACCCGGGGTGCCGTTCAGGTTGGCGATGTGAGCGTACAGCGGCAGGTCCTGGTCCTGTGCGGCGGCCTTGGCAGCTGCCAGGGAAACGGCGAGGATCGCGTTAGCGCCCAGGGAGCCTTTATTTTCAGTACCGTCGAGCTTGATCATCGCGTGATCCAGCGCTTTCTGGTCGCTTGGGTCTGCACCTTTCAACAGGTCGCGGATCGGACCGTTGATGTTGGCGACGGCTTTGAGTACGCCCTTGCCCAGGTAACGGCTCTTGTCGCCATCACGCAGCTCGAGCGCTTCACGCGAGCCAGTGGAAGCACCGGACGGCGCGCAAGCACTGCCGATGATGCCGTTATCGAGAAGCACATCCGCTTCCACGGTGGGGTTGCCACGGGAGTCGAGAACTTCACGACCTTTGATGTCGACGATTTTTGCCATTGTTGTAAACACTCCAAAGTTGACGAAAACGACGCAGCTGAAGGAAATCTTGTATCGCCGGCAAGTAATGTGCAGCGGGCAGACTTGCGGACGATAAGGCTCAGACCCGAGGGCCTGAGCATTAATTCGTGCGGTACTTTACCGGAGAAATGAGGATTACGCGGTTTCTACCGTCGGAAAACTCTTCACCAGTTCGTCCAAAGCTTTGAGCTGGGCCAGGAATGGCTCCAGTTTGTCCAGACGCAAGGCGCAAGGGCCGTCGCATTTGGCGTTGTCCGGGTCCGGGTGAGCTTCGAGGAACAGGCCGGCCAACGACTGGCTCATACCGGCTTTTGCCAGGTCGGTGACCTGGGCGCGGCGACCGCCGGCGGAATCGGAGCGACCGCCGGGCATTTGCAGCGCGTGGGTCACGTCGAAGAACACCGGGTATTCGAACTGCTTCATGATGCCGAAGCCGAGCATGTCGACGACCAGGTTGTTGTAACCGAAGCTCGAACCGCGTTCGCAGAGGATCAACTGATCGTTACCCGCTTCCACGCATTTGCTCAGGATGTGTTTCATTTCCTGAGGTGCGAGGAACTGGGCTTTCTTGATGTTGATCACCGCACCGGTCTTAGCCATCGCGACCACAAGGTCGGTCTGGCGCGACAAGAAGGCCGGCAGCTGGATGATATCGCAGACTTCAGCGACGACCGCGGCCTGATCAGGCTCGTGGACGTCGGTGATGATCGGCACGCCGAACGCTTGCTTGATGTCCTGGAAAATCCGCATGCCCTCTTCCAGGCCGGGGCCACGGTAAGAGGTCACGGAGGAACGGTTGGCCTTGTCGAAGCTGGCCTTGAACACGTAAGGGATACCGAGTTTCTCGGTGACCTTTACGTATTCTTCGCAGACCTGCATCGCCATGTCGCGGCTTTCCAGCACGTTCATGCCACCGAAAAGCACCATTGGCTTGTCGTTGGCAATCTCGATATCGCCTACACGGATGATCTTCTGCGCCATTGGATTTACGCCTTCTTCTCGTGTTGAACCAAAGCTGCTTTAACGAAACCACTGAACAACGGGTGACCGTCGCGTGGTGTCGAAGTGAACTCAGGGTGGAACTGGCAAGCGACGAACCATGGGTGATCCGGGGCTTCAATCACTTCAACCAGCGCGCCATCACCGGAACGACCGGAGATTTTCAGACCGGCCTCCATGATTTGCGGCAGCAGGTTGTTGTTCACTTCGTAGCGGTGACGGTGACGCTCGACAATCACGTCCTTGGCGTAGCAATCGTGCACCAGGGAACCCGCTTCCAGCAGGCAATCCTGAGCGCCAAGGCGCATGGTGCCGCCCAGATCGGACGCTTCGGTACGGGTTTCGACGGCGCCGGTGGCATCTTCCCACTCGGTGATCAGACCCACGACCGGATGACCGCTGGCACGATCGAACTCGGTGGAGTTGGCGTCTTTCCAGCCCAGCACGTTACGAGCGAACTCGATCACGGCCACTTGCATGCCCAGGCAGATGCCCAGGTACGGAACCTTGTTTTCGCGAGCGTATTGAACGGCAGTGATCTTGCCTTCCACGCCACGCAGACCGAAGCCGCCAGGTACCAGAATCGCGTCGACACCTTCCAGCAGCGCAGTGCCCTGGTTTTCGATGTCTTCGGAGTCGATGTAGCGCAGGTTGACCTTGGTGCGGTTGCTGATGCCGGCGTGACTCATCGCTTCGATCAGCGACTTGTAGGCGTCCAGCAGTTCCATGTACTTGCCGACCATGGCGATGGTGACTTCATGCTCAGGGTTGAGCTTGGCGTCGACCACGGCTTCCCACTCGGACAGATCGGCGCCGCCACACTGCAGGCCGAAACGCTCGACAACGAAATCATCCAGGCCCTGGGAGTGCAGAATGCCCGGGATCTTGTAGATGGTGTCGGCGTCTTCCAGCGCGATCACCGCACGTTCTTCAACGTTGGTGAATTGCGCGATCTTGCGACGCGAGGAGATGTCGATCGGGTGATCGGAACGGCAGACCAGCACGTCTGGTTGCAGGCCGATGGAACGCAGTTCCTTGACCGAGTGCTGGGTAGGCTTGGTTTTGGTTTCGCCGGCAGTGGCGATGTACGGCACCAGTGTCAGGTGCATCAGCATCGCGCGCTTGGCGCCGACTTCGAAACGCAATTGACGGATCGCTTCGAGGAACGGCTGGGATTCGATGTCACCCACGGTGCCACCGATCTCGACCATGGCCACGTCAGCATCGCCGGCGCCCTTGATGATCCGGCGCTTGATTTCGTCGGTGATGTGCGGGATCACCTGAATGGTGGCGCCCAGGTAATCACCACGGCGCTCTTTGCGCAGGACGTGTTCGTAGACACGGCCGGTGGTGAAGTTGTTGTTCTGGGTCATGGTCGTGCGGATGAACCGCTCGTAGTGGCCCAGGTCCAGGTCGGTCTCGGCGCCGTCGTGGGTGACGAACACTTCACCGTGCTGGAACGGGCTCATGGTGCCCGGGTCAACGTTGATGTACGGGTCCAGCTTCAGCATGGTGACCTTAAGTCCCCGCGCCTCCAGGATGGCCGCCAATGAAGCCGATGCGATGCCTTTCCCCAATGAAGAAACAACACCGCCCGTGACGAATATGTAGCGCGTCATGAAAAACCCTAGAAGTCTGCGTTAAAGCGGTACGAGCCGCCGGGGAAAGCGAAGGAAGGCCGAAGCCCCCGATCACCTGCATTAATCACAGTGCACCTTTCAAAAAAACCGCCGCGTTGGGACAGACCGGAAGATGAAACACCGGTACGTTGCTCGCTACACATTTTTTGGAATCGCCCAGCAAAGACTGCTTGGTAATCGGCAACTCCTGCAATTCAGGCGAATCCACAGAAGTTGTATCAAGAAGGGAGCGTAGTCTACCGGAAAGCCCCTTTCAGCTCAAACCTTGATCTTCGTGCGGTGGCTGCCAATGCAAATTCCAACGGTCCTTTGCACTGCCGTCCAAGCCCCGCAGGTTGGCCACCGCCAGCAATTGCTCGCCTCGGTAGAGCAGCGGCAATCTGCCACGGACGAAACCCGGCACGCCGCTTTCATTGAGCAATCGCTTCAGATCGCGATGGCCGCGACCGGGCAGATTCATCACCTCACCTCCCTCACGATAGCGGATATGCAGCAGGCCATCGGGGATTTGGCCGGTGAGTGTGAGCACGCCGTTGTCCGGCAATACCAGCGATAGCGAGGGGTCGGGCCAGTTTCCGACGGCGGGCGGCGGACGCAACCAGCTGCCGGACAACCACCAGATACGCCCACCCGCCCGATGCAGTTCGCCATCTGCCAGCCGCCAGATCGGGTGGGCATCGCCGCCGGCATCACGTAAATCTTCCCAACCCGACCAATGGTCACTGTCCGGCAGTCGCGTCAGCGGTTCGAGCCAATGACTTAAGGCATTACGCTGACGAGCAGCGGACAGCGTTTCCAATGCCGCCAGTTCCAGGGACGGCAATCCCAGCCAATCAAAATCATTGGCAGTGCTGGCGCCGGCCAGATCGATTTGCGCAAGCTCATCGAGCAATCCCTGCGCCTCACTCAGATGTGCAGCGCTACGGGCCATGGTCGTTACCGCTTGCGGCCAGCGCCTGGTCAATACCGGGAACACCTGATGGCGCAGGTAATTTCGCGAGAATTGCCGATCCTGGTTCGATGGGTCTTCGATCCAGCTCAGCCGATGCTCCGCCGCATAGGCTTCAAGTTCAGCCCGCGTGATATCGAGCAATGGCCGAAGCAGCTGTCCTTTACCGAGCGATCGCTGGCGTGGCATCCCCGACACCCCCCTCACCCCTGCCCCACGCAACAGCCGGAATAACAACGTTTCCGCCTGATCGTCACGGTGCTGGGCGGTCATCAACACTTCATTGATCTGAGTCGCCTCGATGAACGCGGCATATCGCGCATCCCGGGCTGCACGCTCAAGACTGGCGCCGGGTTGAACCTGCACACGAACAACCTGCAGCGGCACACCCAGCGCATCACAGACCGACTGACAATGATCCGGCCACGCATCAGCCACAGCCTGAAGGCCGTGATGGATGTGGATGGCGTTTAGCGCCGGCAGGGATTCGGTTTTTGCGAGATGTGCGAGAAGGTGCAGCAGAACGGTGGAGTCGAGACCACCACTGAAAGCGATGCGCCAGGCCGGGGCGTTGCGCCACGGAGCAAGATTCAGCAGGAGTTTGGCAGGCAGAACAATCTTCGAAGAATTCATAGGTCGGTCGCCTCACCTGGACCCAATGTGGGAGCGAGCCTGCTCGCGAAGGCTGCTTAACATTCAACACATTTGTTGGCTGTTATACCGCTTTCGCGAGCAGGCTCGCTCCCACATGGGTAAAGCGAGGTCAGATCAGAGACCGTAGCTCATCAGACGCTCGTAACGGCGAGCCAACAGCGCTTCGTTATCGAACTTCTTCAACATCGCCAGTTGCGAGCTCAGCTCGGCACGGATCGATGCAGCCGCAGCGGCCGGATTACGGTGCGCGCCGCCCAAAGGCTCGCTGATCACTTTATCCACAATACCCAGGCCTTTGAGGCGCTCGGCAGTGATACCCATGGCTTCAGCAGCGTCCGGTGCTTTCTCGGCGGTCTTCCACAGAATCGAGGCGCAACCTTCCGGCGAAATCACCGCGTAAGTCGAGTACTGCAACATGTTCAGTTGATCGCAAACGCCGATCGCCAGAGCACCACCGGAACCACCTTCACCGATCACGGTGGCGATGATTGGGGTTTTCAGGCGTGCCATGACGCGCAGGTTCCAGGCAATCGCTTCGCTCTGGTTGCGCTCTTCAGCGTCGATACCAGGGTAAGCGCCCGGGGTGTCGATGAAGGTCAGGATCGGCATCTTGAAACGTTCGGCCATTTCCATCAGGCGGCAAGCCTTGCGGTAGCCTTCCGGACGCGGCATGCCAAAGTTGCGGCGAACTTTCTCGCGCACTTCACGGCCTTTCTGGTGACCGATGATCATTACCGGCTGGTCGTCCAGACGGGCAATGCCGCCCACGATCGCAGCGTCGTCGGAGAAATGACGGTCGCCGTGCAGTTCGTCGAACTCGGTGAAAATGTGTTCGATGTAGTCCAGGGTGTACGGACGTTTCGGGTGACGCGCCAGACGCGCGATCTGCCAGCTGGTCAGCTTGCCGAAGATGTCTTCGGTCAGCGTGCTGCTTTTGTCCTGCAGGCGGGAGATCTCATCGCCGATATTCAGCGAATTGTCATTACCGACCAAGCGCAACTCTTCGATCTTGGCTTGCAGGTCGGCGATCGGCTGTTCGAAATCAAGAAAATTCGGGTTCATAGGCGTCCGTCTTGGGTCGACATCCAAGAGAGCTTGGGCCGGCCGGTTGTCTATTCGCGCCCTACCTTAAGGGAGAGGCGCGTTCAGGTCGAGATTAAAAATTGGGTCGAGATCAGAGCTGCTCCCTTTTGGAAGAGCGGCACCTGACCGTCAACGGTATTGGAGGAAGACGTTGTCTCGCCCGAACTGGTCACGCAGGGCTTGAATCAAGGCATCCGCCGGGTCGATCCGCCAGGTCTCGCCGAACTGCAGCAAGGCCTTCGCATCGGGACTCGTGTATTCCATGGTGATCGGGCACGCACCGCGGTGACGCTTGAACAACTCACCCAGCCAGCGTAGCTGATCGCCTTTCAAATCCTGGGTCTGCAGCTTGAGGCGCAGGCTTTCGGCCAGGTTGGTGCGCGCATCTTCCATGCTCATCACCCGCTTGACCCGCAGCCGCAAGCCACCGGAGAAGTCGTCGTTGCTGACTTCGCCTTCGACCACCACCATCGCGTCGGTCTGCAACAACGATTGCGCCGAATGGAATGCTTCGGCGAACAGCGACGCTTCGATCCGTCCAGAGCGGTCGTCGAGGGTGATGAAACCCATCTTGTCGCCCTTTTTGTTCTTCATGACTCGCAGGGCGATGATCATGCCCGCGACGGTCTGGGTATCACGGGCCGGTTTCAGGTCGATGATGCGCTGACGGGCGAAACGACGGATCTCGCCTTCGTATTCATCAATCGGGTGACCGGTCAGGTACAGGCCCAGGGTGTCTTTCTCACCTTTCAGGCGTTCCTTGAGGGTCAGTTCCTTGGCTTTGCGGTGATTGGCGTAGACATCGGCGTCTTCTTCGACGAACAAGCCACCAAACAGATCGACGTGACCGCTGTCCTTGGTGCGCGCCGTTTGCTCGGCAGCCTTGATCGCCCCTTCCATGGCGTTCAGCAAGACCGCTCGGTTACGGTCGATGTTGGCCTGATAGGCTTTCTGCTCGTCATGGAAGTAAGGCCCCAGACGATCCAGCGCACCGCTGCGGATTAAACCGTCCAGGGTGCGCTTGTTGATACGTTTGAGGTCGACACGGGCGCAGAAATCGAACAGATCCTTGAACGGACCTTCCTGACGCGCCTCGGTGATGGCTTCCACCGGACCTTCGCCCACACCTTTGATCGCGCCGAGGCCGTAAATAATTCGGCCTTCGTCATTCACCGTGAACTTGAACTCCGAAGTATTCACATCCGGCGCGTCGAGACGCAGCTTCATGGTGCGAATTTCTTCGATCAAGGTCACGACCTTGTCGGTGTTGTGCATATCCGCCGACAGTACCGCGGCCATGAATGGCGCCGGGTAGTGCGTTTTCAGCCAGGCGGTCTGGTACGACACCAGGCCGTAAGCAGCGGAGTGGGATTTGTTGAAGCCGTAGCCGGCGAACTTTTCTACCAGGTCGAAAATGTTACCGGCCAGGTCGGCGTCGATATTGTTAGCGGTGCAACCTTCAATGAAACCGCCGCGCTGCTTGGCCATTTCTTCGGGTTTTTTCTTACCCATGGCTCGACGCAGCATGTCCGCGCCGCCAAGGGTGTAACCGGCCATGACCTGGGCAATCTGCATCACCTGTTCCTGATACAGGATGATGCCGTAAGTCGGTGCCAGAACCGGCTTGAGGCCTTCGTACTGGTAGTCCGAGTGCGGGTATGCGAGTTCGGCGCGACCGTGCTTACGGTTGATAAAGTCATCCACCATGCCCGATTGCAACGGGCCCGGACGGAACAGGGCCACCAGTGCGATCAAGTCTTCCAGGCAGTCGGGCTTGAGCTTTTTGATCAGCTCTTTCATGCCGCGCGACTCAAGCTGGAACACCGCGGTGGTTTCAGCTTTTTGCAGTAACTGGTAAGTCGGCTTGTCATCCAGCGGGATGAACGCGATATCCAGCGGCGGCTCATCAACCTTGGCGCGATCACGGTTGATGGTTTTCAGCGCCCAGTCGATGACCGTCAGGGTCCGCAGACCGAGGAAGTCGAACTTCACCAGACCCGCAGCCTCAACGTCATCCTTGTCGAACTGGGTGACGAGACCATCACCGGCCTCATCGCAATAAATCGGCGAGAAATCAGTCAGCTTGGTCGGGGCAATAACAACACCACCGGCGTGCTTACCGACGTTACGCACAACACCTTCCAGCTTGCGGGCCATTTCCCAGATTTCCGCGGCCTCTTCATCAACCTTGATGAAGTCACGCAGGATTTCTTCCTGTTCGTAGGCCTTTTCCAGGGTCATGCCGACTTCGAACGGGATCATCTTCGACAGACGATCCGCCAAACCGTAGGACTTGCCCTGCACCCGCGCCACGTCACGGACCACAGCCTTGGCCGCCATGGAACCGAAGGTGATGATCTGACTCACCGCGTTGCGGCCGTATTTCTCGGCCACGTAGTCGATCACGCGGTCACGGCCGTCCATGCAGAAGTCGACGTCGAAGTCGGGCATGGAAACCCGTTCCGGGTTAAGGAAACGTTCGAACAGCAGGTCATATTCCAGCGGATCGAGGTCGGTGATCTTCTGCACGTAGGCCACCAGCGACCCGGCACCCGATCCACGGCCTGGACCTACCGGCACGCCGTTACTCTTGGCCCACTGGATAAAGTCCATAACGATCAGGAAGTAACCGGGGAAACCCATCTGGATGATGATATCCAGCTCGAAATTCAGCCGGTCGACGTAGACCTGACGCTTGGTTTCGTAGTCTTCGGTGGTGTCCTTGGGCAGCAGAACGCTGAGGCGATCTTCCAGACCATCGAAGGAAACTTTGCGGAAATACTCGTCGATGGTCATGCCATCGGGGATCGGGAAGTTGGGCAGGAAGTGAGTGCCCAGCTTCACTTCGATGTTGCAGCGTTTGGCAATCTCGACGGTGTTTTCCAGCGCTTCGGGAATGTCGCTGAACAGCTCGGCCATTTCCTCGGTGCTTTTGAGGTATTGCTGATCGCTGTAATTTTTCGAACGCCGCGGATCATCGAGGGCACGGCCCTCACCGATGCAAACGCGGGTTTCGTGGGCGGCGAAGTCTTCCTGCTTGATGAAGCGCACGTCGTTGGTCGCGACCAGCGGTGCACCGATTTTTTCAGCCAGGGCCACGGCACCGTGCAACTGTTCTTCGTCGTTGGGGCGGTTGGTGCGCTGGATTTCCAGGTAGAAGCGATCCGGGAACACGGCCATCCATTCGCGCGCCAGGTTTTCCGCTTCGGCCGGGTTGCCACTGAGCATCGCCAGACCGATCTCGCCTTCTTTCGCCGCCGACAGCATGATCAAGCCTTCGCTGGCTTCGGCCACCCATTCGCGCTCGATGATGACCGAGCCATTGCGCTGGCCGTCGATGAAGCCGCGAGAGATCAGCTCGGTGAGGTTGCGATAACCCACGGCGTTCATCGCCAGCAGGCTGATCCGGCTCAGAGCGTTATCCGGATCCTTGTTCGACAGCCACAGATCGGCGCCGCAGATCGGCTTGATCCCGGCGCCCATGGCGGCTTTATAGAATTTGACCAGGGAACACATGTTGTTCTGGTCGGTGACCGCTACGGCAGGCATGTTCATGCCGACCAGGGTCTTGACCAGCGGTTTGATCCGCACCAGACCGTCGACCAGGGAATACTCAGTGTGCAGGCGTAGATGAACGAATGAAGCCGGCATAGTGATCCTGTCTAGAAACTAGAAACGTGAAGACAACAAGGCCCGGATTGTACCGGGCCTTGGCAAAAACATCAGCCTTGCGACTAACTCTCGATCAGGTTTTCCCGCGCCTCGTAAGCCAGGCGTACCGGGGCGAACGAGCGGCGGTGAATCGGCGTTGGCCCCAAGCGGGCCAGCGCCTCCAGGTGAACGGGCGTCGGGTAGCCTTTGTGGCCGCCGATGCCGTACCCCGGGTAAATCAATTCGAACGCTGCCATCTCGCGGTCGCGGCTGACCTTGGCCAGAATCGACGCCGCAGCGATGGCCGGTACTTTGCCGTCGCCCTGCACCACTGCTTCGGCGCGCATGGACAGCTTCGGGCAACGATTGCCATCGATCATCGCCAGTTTCGGCGTGATGTGCAGGCCTTCGACCGCGCGCTGCATGGCCAGCATGGTGGCGTGGAGAATGTTCAGCTCATCGATTTCCTCGACTTCGGCCCGGGCGATGCACCAGCTCAGGGCTTTTTCGCAGATCTCGTCGTAGAGTTTTTCGCGGCGTGCTTCGGTGAGCTTCTTCGAATCATTCAGGCCCAGGATCGGACGGTTCGGATCGAGGATCACCGCGGCTGTCACCACTGCACCACAAAGCGGGCCGCGACCGACTTCGTCAACGCCGGCGACCAGATCTTCAACTTCGGCGACCAGGGTGAAGTCCAGGCCCATCTGAATGCTTGCTTTGCTCATTGTGTTTTGCCGATCAGGTTCAGTACCGCGTCCGCCGCCTGATTGGAGGCGTCCAAACGTAAGGTACGGTGAATTTCATCGAAGCCGCGGGTCTGTTCTTCACCGCCTTCGATCAGTGGCGACAGCGTCTGGGCCAAGGCTTCAACGGTCGCATCGTCCTGCAGCAACTCGGGCACCAACAGGCGCTGGGCCAGCAGGTTCGGCAAGGAGATGTAGGGACTTTTCACCATGCGCTTGAGAATCCAGAACGTCAGCGGCGCCAAGCGGTATGCGACCACCATCGGCCGTTTGTACAGCAACGCTTCAAGCGTCGCCGTTCCGGAGGCAATCAGTACCGCGTCGCAGGCCGCCAGGGCCAGATGGGATTTGCCATCGAGCAATGTCAGCGGCAGATCTCGGCCCGCCAGCAGCTCTTCAAGTTGCTTGCGGCGCTCGGGGCCGGCGCAAGGCATGACGAACCGCACACCAGGGCGCAGGGCTCGCAGACGCTGGGCCGTATCGAGGAACAACGCGCCGAGACGACCAACTTCGCCACCGCGACTGCCAGGCATCAGTGCGACTAACGGCCCGTCGGGCAAGCCGAGTTCAGCCCGCGCGGCGCCGCGATCGGCTTCTAGCGGGATCGCATCGGCCAGGGAGTGCCCGACAAACCGCACCGGCACGCCCTTCTCTTCATAGAATTTCGCTTCGAACGGGAACAGCGTCAGCATCAGATCGCAGCCTTTGCGAATCTTCAGCACCCGTTTCTGCCGCCACGCCCAAACCGACGGGCTAACGTAATGCACGGTCTTGATCCCGGCCTGACGCAGCTTGAGTTCGATATTGAGGTTGAAGTCCGGGGCATCGATACCGATGAACACGTCCGGCTTCTCGGCGATCAGGTCGGCAACCAGCTTCTTGCGGCGTGCCAGCAACTCACGCAAGCGGCCCAGCACTTCCACCAGGCCCATGACCGAAAGACGCTCCATCGGGAAATACGAGGTCAGGCCTTCGGCCTGCATCAGCGGACCGCCGACACCGATGAACTCGACTGCCGGGTGCTGAGCCTTGAGTGCGCGCATGAGACCCGCGCCAAGAATGTCGCCGGAAGCCTCACCCGCCACCAGCGCAATACGCAGATTAGCCATGATTAACGAGTGATGCCGCGGGTCGAAGACTGGATGGAATCACGGAACACCGCGACTTCCGGAAACTGGGCCGACGGTTCAGCCAGCTCGGCGAGCGCCTGTTCGACCGTCAGCCCCTGGCGGTAAACCACCTTGTAGGCACGACGCAGCGCGTGGATCGCATCTTCGCTGAAACCGCGACGACGCATGCCTTCGAAGTTCATGCTGCGGGCTTCGGCCGGGTTGCCGAACACCGTAACGTACGCCGGGACGTCCTTGCCGATGGCGGTGCCCATACCGGAAAAGCTGTGGGCGCCGATATGGCAATACTGATGAACCAGGGTAAAACCGGACAGGATTGCCCAGTCTTCAACGTGCACATGGCCCGCCAACGCGGTGTTGTTGACCAGGATGCAGTGGTTGCCGATGACGCTGTCGTGGCCGATGTGGGCATAGGCCATGATCAGGTTGTGATCGCCCAGGGTTGTTTCAGAACGGTCCTGAACGGTCCCACGGTGAATCGTCACGCCTTCACGGATGACGTTGTGGTCGCCAATGACCAGACGGGTTTCTTCACCGTTGTATTTCAGATCGGGCGTGTCCTCGCCTACCGAAGAAAACTGGTAGATGCGGTTGTGCTTTCCGATTCGGGTCGGGCCTTTGAGAATCACATGCGGCCCGATCACTGTCCCCTCGCCGATTTCCACACCTGCACCGATGATCGACCAAGGGCCGACCTCGACGCCGTCGGCCAGGATAGCCGTCGGATCGATGATTGCGCGAGGGTCAATCAAACTCATAGTTTGCGTTCCGCGCAGATGATTTCAGCAGAGCAGACTGGCTTGCCATCGACCGAAGCCTGGCACTCGAACTTCCAGATCTGACGCTTGCAGCTGATGAAGCGGGCTTCGAGGATCAACTGATCGCCTGGGGTGACTGGCTGGCGAAAACGCAGCTTGTCGGAGCCGACGAAGTAGTAGAGCGTGCCGTCGGCAGGCTTCACGTCGAGCATTTTGAAGCCAAGGATACCGGCAGCCTGAGCCATCGCTTCGATGATCAATACGCCCGGCATGATTGGATGCGCGGGGAAGTGACCATTGAAGAAAGGTTCGTTGATGCTGACATTCTTGTAGGCGCGAATGCGCTTGCCTTCCACATCCAGTTCCACGACTCGGTCCACCAGCAGGAACGGGTAACGGTGGGGTAGGTATTCGCGAATCTCGTTGATGTCCATCATTTCGGGGGGAAGCCTATGTAAAGATTGGGAGGCGCGACTGACGCGCACCCCTCTAGCAAATCAAGGAGGCAGTCTAGCGGCTGTGCACACTTGATATGGAAATGGTATCAGCCATCTGATGAAGCATTACCGTCAGGGGTCACTTCCCCTACACGCTTTTCCAGCTGTCGCAGACGCCGCGCGATGTCATCGAGCTGACGGATACGGGCCGCGCTTTTGCGCCATTCGGCTGCCGGTTGCATGGCTGTACCGGAAGAATAGGAACCCTTTTCGGTAATCGAGTGGGTCACCATGGTCATCCCGGTGATAAAAACGTTGTCGCAAATTTCGATATGCCCCACCAGCCCTACGCCACCGGCGAGCATGCAATGCTTGCCGATTTTGGTGCTGCCGGAGATCCCCACGCACGCGGCCATGGCGGTGTGATCACCGACCTGGACGTTGTGGGCGATCTGAATCTGGTTGTCGAGTTTCACCCCGTTACCCAGAACGGTATCGGCCAGTGCACCGCGATCGATAGCGGTATTCACGCCAATCTCCACGTCGTCACCGACCAGCACACCACCGATCTGAGCGATCTTCTGCCAGACACCTTTCTCGTTGGCAAAACCGAAACCTTCGCCACCGAGTACGGCACCCGATTGAATCACCACCCGTTTACCGATGCGAACATCGTGGTACAGCGTGACTCGCGGGGCCAGCCAGCCGCCCTCGCCAATCTCGCAGCGGGCACCAATGAAGCAGTGCGCGCCAACGGTCACACCCGCAGCAATACGTGCGCAGCTTTCGATCACCGCAAAAGCACCAATGCTCGCCGCCGGATCGACCACTGCATCCGCTGCCACAACGGCTGTCGGATGAACACCGACAGCGGCCTTTGGCTTGGGATCGAACAGATGGGAAATCCGCGCGTAGGCCAGATACGGATCAGGCACGACCAGCGCATTACCTGCAAAACCTTCAGCGTCAGCGGCCTTCAGCAACAGGGCTGCGGCCCGACTGTCCGCCAGGTATTTACGGTATTGGGGGTTTGCGAGAAAGCTCAACTGAGCTGGGCCAGCCTCTTGCAAAGTGGCTAGCCCAGTAATTTCTTTCTCTGGGTCGCCACGCAGTGTGGCGCCGAGGAACTCGGCCAATTGGCCGAGCTTTATAGTCGCTGTCATGGTTACTTCAGCTGATTCATGCGCTCGATAACCTGGCGAGTGATGTCGTACTGAGGTTTGACATCAATCACTGCGCCACGCTCGAAGACCAGGTCAAAAGCACCTTTCTTGATAACTTCTTCCACAGCGCTGTCCAGTTTCGGCTTGAGCTGCTTCAGCATTTCACGGTCGGCAACGGCTTTGGCTTCGTTCAATTCCTTGGACTGGAACTGGAAGTCACGGGCCTTTTGCTTGAACTCGAGTTCCAGGCGCTCACGCTCGCCTTGCTGCATCTTGTCGCCGCCGGCCATCAGACGGTCCTGGATACCTTTGGCACTGCTTTCCAGAGTCTTGAGTTTGCTCAGCTGCGGGCCGAACTTTTTCTCGGCATCAACGGCGTACTTCTTGGCCGCGTCGGATTCCAACAGAGCCATCTGATAGTTCAGAACGGCGATTTTCATGTCGGCAAAAGCCGGACCTGCTACCAGTAAGGTCGCCAGGAGAACCAATTGAGTCAACTTACGCACGATGCACTCCTACAAAATCCATTGTCGTTATCTTGGGTCAGACGCTTAGAACGTCTGGCCGAGGGAGAATTGGAACACTTGAGTCTCAGCGTCATCCGGTTTCTTGATCGGCATGGCCAACGCGAAGCTCAGAGGACCCAGTGCGGTAACCCAGGTCACGCCTACACCGACGGAGCTGGCCATGTTGCTCAGGCTGATGTCGTTACACTCTGTTTGAGCGGTTGAACCGACATTGGCGTTCGTGGTTTTTTCGCACTTGGAGTCGAATACGTTACCCACATCCCAGAATACGGAAGTGCGCAGGGAACGCTGATCCTTGACGAATGGCAGCGGGAACAGCAACTCGACACCACCCTGGATCAAAACGTTACCACCGAACGGCAGCGGATCCTGGTCCGGGTCGGCGAGCGTGCCGGTGTTACCCGTCACAGCCGCACCGCGACTTGGTGTACTGCGAGGACCGAGGGTACTGTCCTTGAAGCCACGAACCGAGTTGAAACCACCAGCATAGTAGTTTTCATAGAACGGCAAGCCATCGGTAGAACCATAACCATCGCCATAGCCCAGCTCGGTGTGCAGGCGCATGGTGTAGTTTTCAGACAATGGCTGGAACAACTGGCCACGGTAATCAAGCTTGAAGAACGACAGGTCGCTGCCAGGCGTGGTGGTTTCCAGCGTCAGGCTTTGGGAATGACCACGGGTCGCCAATACGCCTTTGTTCAGTGTGGATTCGGACCAGCCGGCCGAGGCCTTGAAGTTCAGGTAGTTGTCGCCTTCCTTGTTAACGAAGTCGAAGATCTCGTCAACGGTGTATTGACCGGTCTTGATCTTGTCTTGTTGCGCAGTCAGGCCGAAGGTCAGACGCGAAGTCTCGCTGATCGGGTAACCGACGCTCACGCCCGCACCCAGGCTGTCTACGGCATAGCTGGCTACGTCGACGTCGAGGTCTTTGTAGTCAGTGGTGCGATAGAACGCGTTGTAACCCAGGCTCACGCCATCAGCAGTCCAGTACGGGTCGACATAACCGAAGTTATAACGGCTCTGGTATTCACTGCGAGTCAAGCCGATGCTGACCTTGTTACCCGTACCCAGGAAGTTGTTCTGGGTGATCGAACCACCGAGGATCAGACCGGCGCTCTGGGCAAAACCAACGCTGGCGGTAATCGAACCGGAAGCCTGTTCTTCAACGCTATAGTTCACGTCTACCTGGTCGTCGACGCCCGGCACGGCCGGTGTTTCGACGTTGACTTCCTTGAAGAAGCCCAGACGTTCAAGACGAGTCTTGGATTGGTCGATCAGGTAAGTCGAGGCCCAGCCGCCTTCCATCTGACGCATTTCACGGCGCAGCACTTCGTCTTCGGACTTGGTATTGCCACGGAAGTTGATGCGGTTCACGTAAGCACGCTTGCCCGGATCGACGGCGAACGTGATGTCGACGGTGTGGTCTTCATCGTGAGGCTGAGGCACGCCATTGACGTTGGCGAAGGTGTAACCCTCGTTACCCAGACGGCGGGTGATCAGTTCGGACGTGGTGGTCATCAACTTGCGCGAGAACACCTGACCTTTCTGGACCAGCAGCAGAGACTTGACCTGGTCTTCAGGGACTTTCAGGTCGCCGCTCAGCTTGACGTCACGGACGGTGTACTTCTCGCCTTCATTGACGTTGACGGTGATATAGACGTGTTTCTTGTCCGGTGTGATGGACACCTGGGTCGAAGCGATATCCATGTTGATATAGCCACGGTCCAGGTAGTAGGAGCGCAGACGCTCCAGGTCACCGGAAAGTTTTTCACGAGCATACTTGTCATCGTTCTTGAAGAACGAGAGCCAGTTGGTGGTTTTGAGTTCAAACAGGTCGATCAGGTCTTCATCAGGGAAGACGGTGTTACCCACCACGTTGATGTGCTGGATAGCAGCAACGGTGCCTTCGTTGATGTTGACCTTCAACGCAACGCGGTTACGCGGCTGCGGCACCACTTCAGTGTCGACGGTAGCCGAGTAGCGACCCTGAGCGACATATTGTCGCTGAAGCTCGTTACGCACACCTTCGAGGGTGGCGCGCTGGAAGATCTCGCCTTCAGCCAGACCGGATTGTTTGAGGCCTTTCATCAGGTCTTCAGTGGAGATCGCCTTGTTACCCTCGATCTCGATACTGGCGACCGACGGGCGTTCGACTACCGTGATGACCAGGACGTTGCCATCGCGGCCCAGCTGGATATCTTGAAAGAAACCGGTTTTAAACAACGCACGAGTGGATTCCACCAGGCGACGATCATCCGCCTGTTCACCGACGTTCAACGGCAAAGCACCAAAGACGCTACCCGCGGAGACCCGCTGGAGGCCATTGACGCGAATATCAGAGATAGTGAAGGACTCGGCGTGAACTTCGGCGATCATCAATACGGTGAGAACCGCAGTTAGCAGCAGACGTTTCATGAAGTCCTTTCTTATTCCAACTGGCAATAAACAAACTGCCGCAAAATGCGGCAGATTCGCAATTCAGCGAAGCGTTACAGTCGACCCAGATCATTGACAAGAGCAAGCAACATCACCCCGATCACCAAACTGATACCGATCTGTATCCCCCAACCCTGCACCCGATCCGACAAGGGGCGACCACGCGCCCACTCGATCAGATAAAACAACAAATGCCCCCCATCCAGTACAGGAATGGGCAACAAATTCAGAACCCCCAAGCTAATACTCAGATAAGCAAGGAAATTCAGGAAATCAGCGACACCCGACTGGGCAGAAGCGCCCGCCACTTTAGCAATGGTTATCGGTCCACTCAAGTTTTTTACCGAGAGCTCACCGAACAACATTTTCTTGAGCGAATCGAGGGTCAGTACGCTCATGGTCCAGGTCCGTCGAGCACCCTCCCCAATCGCTGCCACAGGACCATAACTAACTTCGCGAATCATCTCTGGCGGCCAATCAACTGCCTTCACCCCAGCCCCCAGATAACCACTGGGTGCCTTCTTCTCGCCGCGAGCGGCCAGCGTCACAGGGACGTCGATTTGAGCACCATCACGCTCGACGCGCAGCATGATTTTGGTATCAGGGTGCATACGGACCGTGTCCACCACCTGCTGCCAGTCATCAAGCGACTTGCCGTCCAGAGCCAACAGTCGGTCACCGGTCTTCAGGCCAGCAGCCTGTGCCGGGCCTTTCGGATCAAGTTCGGCCAGGACCGGTGGCAGCGCCGGACGCCAAGGGCGTAAACCCAGCGAACGAATCGGATCTGGCTCATCAGCACCCTTGAGCCATTTATCCAACATCAGCTCACGGGGCGAATCCACTGTGGAACCCTGATCACGGACCAGCAACTGCAGGGAACCGCTCTCCCCAAGACGACGGACCAACTGCAGGTTCACCGCGGCCCAGCCGGAAGTTGGCTCGCCATCGATGGCAATGATTTCCTGGCCCGCGCTCAAACCAGCCTTGGCGGCGATACTGCCGGATTCGACTGCACCAATGACCGGACGCACTTGCTCGCTGCCGAGCATGGCGAGCACCCAGAAAAAAATCATCGCCAGTAAAAAGTTGGCAATCGGACCCGCCGATACGATAGCGATACGCTGGCGGACGGATTTGCGATTGAAGGATTGATCAAGCTGATCGGCGGGCACTTCACCTTCGCGCTCGTCGAGCATTTTCACGTAACCGCCCAGCGGGATCGCGGCGACAACGAACTCAGTGCCTTTCTTGTCGTGCCAGCGCAGCAACGGCATACCGAAGCCCACGGAGAAACGCAGCACTTTAACCCCACAGCGACGTGCGACCCAAAAATGGCCGAATTCGTGGAAGGTGACCAGCACACCCAAAGCCACCAGGGTGCCGACAATCATATAGAGCGCGCTCATCTACTTTCTCCGCAATCCTGTCCAGTGCCGCATGGGTCAATGTATTGCAGCACTTACCGCCCGTGACGACTCAACCATTGTTCGGCCAGTACTCGCGCTTTTGCGTCGGCCGTGAACACTGCCTCGAGATCGTCAACCGCAACCACGGGCTCGAGATTCAATACTTCTTCGATGATACTCGCGATTTCCGGGTAGCGAACCCGCCCGTCGAGAAAGGCCGCGACCGCCACTTCATTCGCCGCATTAAGCATGGCCGGCGCGCTATTGCCGGATTCAGCCGCCTGACGCGCAAGGCGCAGACACGGGAATCGCTCTTCATCAGGCGCCTGGAAGTCCAGCCGCGCGATTGTAAACAGGTCCAGCGGCGCAACACCCGAGTCGATTCGCTCCGGCCAGGCCAGCGCGTTGGCGATCGGCGTGCGCATGTCAGGGTTACCTAACTGGGCCAATACCGAACCGTCGATGTAATCGACCAGCGAATGAATCACGCTTTGAGGATGAATCACCACTTCGACCTGGGACGGCTTGGCATCAAACAGCCAGCAGGCTTCGATTAACTCCAGCCCCTTGTTCATCATGCTGGCCGAATCCACCGAAATCTTGCGCCCCATGGACCAGTTCGGGTGGGCACACGCTTGCTCAGGGGAAACATGCACCAGTTCAGCCATAGGTGTCTGTCGGAACGGACCGCCTGAGGCCGTGAGTAAAATCCGACGTACCCCTACGGCACCCAGCCCACGAGCGAAATCCTGTGGCATGCACTGGAAAATCGCGTTGTGCTCGCTGTCGATCGGCAGCAACACCGAACCACTCTTGCGCACCGCCTGCATGAACAGCGCACCGGACATCACCAGTGCTTCTTTGTTGGCCAGGAGGATTTTCTTGCCGGCTTCGACCGCCGCCAGAGTCGGTCGCAAGCCCGCAGCGCCAACGATGGCCGCCATGACTGCATCGACCTCAGGATCGGAAGCAACCTGACACAGGCCCTCCTCACCCACCAACACGCGGGTCGGCAGGCCTGCGGCGCGCAAGTCGTCCTGCAAGCCTCGGGCAGCAACCGCCTCAGGCACCACGGCGAACCGCGGCGTATGACGGACACACAGCGCCAACAGTTCGCTCAGACGGGTAAAACCGCTCAAGGCGAAAACCTGATAACGCTCGGGATGACGAGCGATGACGTCAAGCGTGCTCAGACCAATGGAACCGGTCGCCCCCAGGACGGTAATCTGCTGCGGGCGGCTCACGGTGCCGCCATCCACAGCAGCACCGCAAAGACGGGAATCGCTGCAGTCAGGCTGTCGATACGATCCAGCACGCCGCCGTGACCCGGCAGCAGATTACTGCTGTCCTTGATACCGGACTGACGCTTGAACATGCTTTCGGTGAGATCACCTACCACCGAGATAAACACGATGATGGCTGCACCAATCAGACCTTTGAACAACTGCGCCACCGTCCAGTCTCGAACCAGACCGACAATGACAGTAATGACCAGACTCACCGCGAGGCCGCCATAGACGCCCTCCCAGCTTTTGCCGGGACTGACCTGTGGCGCCAGCTTGCGCTTGCCAAAAGCCCGGCCGGAGAAGTAAGCACCGATATCAGCGCCCCAGACCAGCACCATCACCGCCATGATCAGCCAGTTGCCCAAAGGCTCCTGCTTGATCTGAACCAGACCTTGCCAGGCGGGCAGCAGGATCAGCAGACCGATCACCAGCTTGCAGGCAGCACTCGACCAAAGCTCGCTGGAGCGCGGATACGTCAACACCAGATAGGTTGCAACGCCCCACCAAAGCACCGAAGCGCCCAACACCCAAGGCGCGAGCCCAGGCAGGATATGCATGACAAACAGCATCAACGCGACCACAGCTGCATAGGCAATGCGAATCGGCTGCCCAGTGAAGCCCGCCAGGCGAGCCCACTCCCATGCACCGAGGGTCACGACCAGCCCGATGAACAGCGCAAAACCGGTACCTTCGAGCAGGAAAAACCCGCACAGGGCAATCGGCAGCAGGATCAGCGCGGTGATGATTCGTTGTTTAAGCATTAAACCCGGGCTCCAGCCTCGACCTGCTCGCTCGTTTTACCGAAGCGGCGCTGCCGAGAAGCAAAATCGGCCAGCGCGGTACGCATGGCATCGTGTTTGAAGTCCGGCCAGAACAGGTCGGAGAAGTACAACTCGGCGTAAGCCAGTTGCCACAGCAGGAAGTTACTGATGCGGTGCTCGCCACCGGTACGGATGCACAAGTCCGGCAACGGCAAATCGCCGGTAGCCAGACAGGTTTGCAACAGTTCCGGGGTAATGTCTTCCGGACGCAGGTGCCCGGCCTGAACTTCCCGAGCCAGACGCTGTGCGGCCTGCGCGATATCCCACTGTCCGCCATAGTTGGCAGCGATCTGCAGAACGAAGCGATTGGTGCCCGCCGTCATTGCCTCAGCTTCACGCATGGCAGCCTGAAGCTCTGGATGAAAGCGCGAACGGTCGCCAATGATGCGCAAACTGATGTTGTTTTCGTTCAGGCGCTTGGCCTCGCGACGCAACGCCTTGAAGAACAGATCCATCAAGGCGCTGACCTCGTCGGCCGGGCGCTGCCAGTTCTCGCTGGAGAAGGCGAACAGGGTCAATACTTCGACCCCGGCCTCAGCGCACACCTCGATCACCGCACGAACCGCATCCACGCCCGCTTTATGACCGGCGACACCCGGCATAAAGCGCTTTTTCGCCCAGCGATTATTACCATCCATGATGATCGCGACATGGCGCGGCACCGCGGACGGCGCAGTCTGCTTGGTCTTTTCCATGAAAACGCGACCCTTATACGGCCATCAGGTCTTTTTCTTTCTGCGCCAAATTCGCGTCGATTTCAGCCACGTATTTTTTGGTCAGATCATCAATCTCGCCAGTAGCGCGGCGCTCTTCGTCTTCGCTGATTTCTTTTTCCTTGACCAGATCCTTGAGCTGGCTGTTCGCATCACGACGGATGTTGCGCACAGCAACACGGGCATCTTCAGCGACATCGCGAGCCTGCTTGGTGAAGCCCTTACGGGTTTCTTCGGTCAGGGCCGGCATGGAGATCAGCAGCAATTCACCCAGGTTGGTCGGGTTGAGGTTCAGACCCGCGCTACCGATGGCCTTGTCGACAGCACCGAGCATGTTGCGCTCAAAGGCAACGACTTGCAGGGTACGGGCGTCTTTGACGGTGATGTTCGCCACCTGTTTGATCGGAGTGTCGGAACCGTAATACGGCACCATCACACCTTCCAGAATGCTTGGATGCGCCTGGCCAGTACGAATACGGCCGAAGTTGTGCATCAGCGACTCGACGGATTTCTGCATACGCTCTTTAGCGTCTTTCTTGATTTCGTTGATCATTGTTGGCCTTCCTCGATCAGGGTCCCTTCAGCGCCGCCATGCACGATGTTCAGCAGGGCGCCGGGCTTGTTCATGTTAAATACGCGCAACGGCATCTTGTGGTCGCGGCACAGGCAAATGGCGGTCAGATCCATCACGCCCAGCTTGCGATCCAGCACTTCATCGTAAGTCAGATGATCGAACTTCTCGGCATGCGGGTCTTTGAATGGGTCAGCGGTGTAAACACCGTCAACCTTGGTGGCCTTGAGCACCACGTCCGCGTTGATTTCGATGCCGCGCAGGCAAGCTGCCGAATCGGTGGTGAAGAACGGGTTGCCGGTACCGGCAGCAAAAATCACAACTTCCTTGGCATCCAGGTGACGCATGGCTTTGCGCCGATCATAGTGATCGGTTACGCCGACCATGGAAATAGCCGACATCACAATAGCGGTGATATTGGCTCGTTCCAGGGCGTCTCGCATGGCCAGGGCGTTCATCACAGTGGCCAGCATACCCATGTGGTCACCGGTGACCCGATCCATGCCGGCCGCGCTCAGCGCTGCACCGCGGAACAGGTTACCGCCGCCGATCACCAGACCGACCTGAACACCGATGCCGACCAGTTGGCCGACTTCCAGCGCCATGCGATCCAGAACTTTCGGATCGATCCCGAACTCTTCCGAGCCCATCAGGGCCTCGCCGCTAAGCTTGAGTAGAATGCGTTTATAGCGAGCCTGATAACCACTGCCCTGCTGAGCCATTGCGAATCTCTCCTGCGGCGTATTTTAAAAATTCTTTGCGAGCTGTTTACAGCTGGCGTTCACTCTAACTTGGCGCTGCTTCAGCGCCATCGGAACATGGCTTTGTAAGCCAGTTCCAAAGGGAAACCAATTAAAAACTGGTGCCCCATCTGAAAAGAGGCTGCGCGCGTGAGCGGGCAGCCTCTTCAGGGCGACAGTTAAAAACTGTCTTATTGCTTGGCGGCAGCCAGCTGGGCAGCAACTTCTTCAGCGAAGTTGTCGACCGGCTTCTCGATGCCATCGCCTACTTTGAAGTAGGTGAAGGAAACGATTTCAGCACCGGCTTTCTTGGCCAGTTCGCCAACCTTGATTTCAGGGTTCTTGACGAACGCCTGCTCAACCAGGCTCGCTTCAGCCAGGAACTTGCTGATACGGCCTTTGACCATGTTTTCAACGATGTTTTCCGGCTTGCCGGCGATCTTGTCAGCGTTGAGGGTCAGGAACACGCCTTTCTCGCGCTCGACCGCTTCAGCGGAAACTTCCGATGGCAGCAGGAATTCAGGGTTGGTCGCCGCCACGTGCATGGCGATGTCTTTGGCCAGCTCAACGCTGCCGCCTTTAAGGGCAACCACAACACCGATCTTGTTGCCGTGCAGGTAACCACCAACAACGTCACCTTCAACGCGAGCCAGGCGACGGATGTTGACGTTTTCGCCAACTTTGCCGACCAGAACCAGGCGATCGGCTTCTTGAGCCGCGATCAGCGGAGCAACGTCAGTCAGTTTGTCAGCGAACGCTTTTTCAACGCTGGAAGCAACAAATGCCTTGAAGTCGTCCTGCAGAGCCAGGAAGTCGGTCTGCGAGTTCACTTCCAGCAGAACGGCGGATTTACCGTCTTCCTTAAGAGCGATCGCGCCTTCAGCGGCAACGTTGCCAGCTTTCTTGGCAGCCTTGATGGCGCCCGAAGCACGCATGTCATCAATGGCTTTTTCGATGTCGCCGCCAGCCTTGGTCAAGGCCTTTTTGCAGTCCATCATGCCTTCGCCAGTACGCTCGCGCAGTTCTTTGACCAACGCTGCAGTAATCTCTGCCATTTCAAAATTCCTCTTGGATAGGTTTTCAACCATTCCACCCGATCGAACGGGCGATCAATTCTTCCCGAACCACCCTTGCTGGCTGCTGCAGGTTACAAAGGCTGTAACTGCGCTGCCGACAAACGGTTTTCGAGGTGGCAAAAAGGGGGCCAAGCCCCCTTTTTGCTTACTGAGTCAACGCCTAGGCGTCAATTACTCAGCTGCTGCTACCGGAGCTTCTTCAACGAACTGCTCGGTGCCGCCAGCAACGTGGTTGCGACCGCGGATAACAGCGTCAGCCATCGAACCCATGTACAGCTGGATAGCGCGGATTGCGTCATCGTTGCCTGGGATGATGTAGTCAACGCCTTCCGGGCTGCTGTTGGTATCGACTACGCCGATAACCGGGATGCCCAGCTTGTTGGCTTCGGTGATCGCGATACGCTCGTGATCAACGTCGATAACGAACAGAGCGTCTGGCAGACCGCCCATGTCCTTGATACCACCCAGGGAACGATCGAGCTTCTCAAGATCGCGAGTGCGCATCAGCGCTTCTTTCTTGGTCAGCTTGGCGAAAGTACCGTCTTCGGCTTGCACTTCAAGGTCACGCAGACGCTTGATGGAAGCACGGATGGTTTTGAAGTTGGTCAGCATGCCGCCCAACCAGCGGTGATCGACGTACGGCGAACCGCAACGTGCTGCTTCTTCAGCAACGATCTTGCCAGCGGAACGCTTGGTGCCGACGAACAGAATCTTGTTTTTGCCCTGGGCCAGACGCTCTACGAAAGTCAGAGCTTCGTTGAACATTGGCAGGGTTTTTTCAAGGTTGATGATGTGGATCTTGTTACGCGCGCCGAAAATGTATTTACCCATTTTCGGGTTCCAGTAACGGGTCTGGTGACCGAAGTGCACACCGGCCTTCAGCATATCGCGCATGTTGACTTGGGACATGATAGTTCCTTAATAAGTCGGGTTTGGCCTCCACGTATCCCAATGACCAACCAGCAGCATCAGCTGAAGGCACCCAGGTCATCGTGTCGACACGTGTGTGGATTTAGGCTTTTCAGGGGATCCCCGGAAAGCGGCGCATTTTATATCACAAGGCTGAAAAAAACGGAACCCGGATTGTTAAATCCTGGCGCGTGCTTTGGTTCCGCCCCTTGGAATCCTCCAAGAATGCGCCATTCTATAAGGAGAAGCGATGCACAGAGGCTCAGATTTGCGCTGCTCGTCTGTTAGAATCGCGTTTTTCAGGGCCGCGAAGATTGATCGCGCAACGCCCATTCCGTTTTAGAAGGCGCCATCGAGCGCAGAGAGAGCCTGTATGACCGTCACCCTCAAAACCCCCGAGGACATCGCCAAAATGCGTGTCGCCGGCAAACTGGCCGCCGATGTGCTGGAAATGATTGCCGAACACGTCAAGCCGGGCGTTACCACTGAAGAACTAGACCGCATCTGCCACGACTACATCGTCAACGAGCAGAAAGCCATCCCCGCCCCGCTCAACTACAAGGGCTTCCCGAAGTCGATCTGCACCTCGATCAATCACGTGGTCTGCCACGGCATTCCGAACGAGAAGGCCTTGAAGGATGGCGATACGCTGAACATCGACGTCACCGTCATCAAGGACGGCTACCACGGCGACACCAGCCGCATGTTCCACGTCGGCACCGTGCCGGTCTGGGCCGAGCGCCTGTCGCAAATCACCCAGGAATGCATGTACAAGGCCATCGAAATCGTCAAACCCGGCTGCCGCCTGGGCGACATCGGTGAAGTCATCCAGAAGCACGCTGAAAAGAACGGTTTTTCCGTGGTTCGCGAATTCTGCGGTCACGGCATCGGCAAGGTGTTCCACGAAGAGCCGCAGATCCTGCACTACGGCCGCGCCGGCACCGGCATGGAACTGAAAGCCGGCATGACGTTCACCATCGAGCCGATGATCAATCAGGGCAAAGCCGACACCAAGGTATTGGGCGACGGCTGGACCGCGATCACCAAGGACCGCAAGCTGTCGGCACAGTGGGAACACACCCTGCTGGTAACCGAAACCGGTTACGAGATCTTCACCCTGCGCGCCGACGACACCATCCCGCGCGTTTCGGCCTGATCCGGGCGCGCAGCTCCTCAGCCTTATAGACAGGAAAGCCAATCAATGCCGCAGGTGGATCCCGAACTCTTCGACCGAGGCCAGTTCCAGGCTGAACTGGCCCTGAAGGCAAGCCCGATCGCGGCCTTCAAGAAGGCGATTCGCCAGGCCCGCGAGGTGCTCGACGAGCGCTTTCGCAGCGGCCGCGACATTCGCCGGTTGATCGAGGATCGCGCCTGGTTCGTCGATAACATCCTGCAAAAGGCCTGGGAGCAGTTCAATTGGAGCGAAGACGCCGACATCGCGCTGGTCGCGGTCGGCGGTTACGGTCGCGGTGAGCTGCACCCTTATTCCGACATCGATTTGCTGATCCTGCTGGACAGCGCCGATCACGAAGTTTTCCGAGATTCCATCGAGCGTTTTCTGACGCTGTTGTGGGACATCGGTCTGGAAGTGGGCCAGAGCGTTCGCTCCGTCGACGAATGCGTCCAGGAGGCCCGCGCCGACCTGACGGTCGTCACCAACCTGATGGAAAGCCGCACCATCTGCGGCCCCGAGCGCTTGCGCCAGCGCATGCTGGACGTCACCAGCACCGCGCACATGTGGCCGAGCAAGGACTTCTTCCTGGCCAAACGCGCCGAGCAGAAGGCCCGTCACCACAAATACAATGACACCGAATACAACCTGGAACCCAACGTCAAAGGCTCTCCCGGCGGCCTACGGGATATTCAGACGATTCTGTGGGTGGCCCGTCGTGAATACGGCACCCTGAACCTGCGGGCCCTGGCCGGCGAAGGTTTCCTGGTCGAGAGCGAAAACGCGCTGCTGGCCTCCTCCCAGGAATTCCTGTGGAAGGTTCGTTACGCCCTGCACATGCTCGCCGGCCGCTCCGAAGACCGCTTACTGTTTGATCACCAGCGCACCATCGCCGGGCTGCTGGGCTTCAAAGGCGATGACGCCAAGCAAGCCATCGAAAACTTCATGCAGCAGTATTACCGGGTGGTCATGAGCATTGCCCAGCTCAGCGACCTGATCATCCAGCACTTCGAGGAAGTCATCCTCGCGCCGGAAGACGAAGCGCCACCACAGCCGATCAACTCGCGGTTCCAGCTGCACGACGGTTACATCGAGGCGCGCAACGACAACGTATTCCGCCGTACACCGTTCGCCATGCTGGAAATCTTCGTACTGATGGCCCAGCAGCCGGAAATCAAAGGCGTGCGCGCCGACACCATTCGTCTGCTGCGAGAAAACCGTCACCTGATCGATGACGATTTCCGCAACGATATCCGCAACACCAGCCTGTTCATCGAACTGTTCAAGTGCAAGATCGGCATCCACCGAAACCTGCGCCGGATGAACCGCTACGGCATTCTTGGGCGCTACTTGCCAGAGTTCGGCTTCATCGTCGGGCAGATGCAGCACGACCTGTTTCACATCTATACGGTCGATGCTCACACCCTGAACCTGATCAAACACCTGCGTAAGTTGCAGTACACCCAGGTGTCGGAAAAATTCCCGTTGGCCAGCAAGCTCATGGGCAAACTGCCCAAACCCGAGCTGATCTACCTGGCCGGCCTGTACCACGACATCGGCAAGGGCCGGCATGGCGACCACTCGGAAATCGGCGCCGTGGATGCCGAAGCCTTTTGCCAGCGCCACCAATTGCCGGTGTGGGACAGCCGCCTGATCGTCTGGCTGGTGCAGAACCATTTGCTGATGTCGACCACTGCCCAGCGCAAGGACTTGTCCGACCCACAGGTCATCCACGATTTCGCACAGACTGTCGGCGACGAAACCCACCTCGATTATCTGTACGTGCTGACCGTCGCCGACATCAACGCCACCAACCCGACGCTGTGGAACTCCTGGCGCGCCAGCCTGTTGCGTCAGCTCTACACCGAGACCAAGCGTGCCTTGCGTCGTGGCCTGGAGAACCCAGTCGATCGCGAAGAACAGATCCGCCAGACCCAGAGCGCAGCACTGGACATTCTGGTGCGCGGCGGCACCGATCCGGACGACGTCGAGCAGCTTTGGGCGCAATTGGGTGATGACTACTTCCTGCGCCACACCGCCGGCGACGTGGCCTGGCACAGCGACGCGATCCTCCAGCAGCCGGCCGACGGCGGGCCGCTGGTGCTGATCAAGGAAACTACCCAACGCGAGTTCGAAGGCGGCACGCAGATCTTCATTTACGCCCCGGACCAGCACGACTTCTTCGCCGTGACCGTGGCCGCGATGGACCAGCTCAACCTGAACATTCACGACGCCCGGGTCATCACCTCCAGCAGCCAGTTCACCCTCGACACCTACATCGTGCTCGACACCGACGGCGACTCGATCGGCGATAACCCGGCGCGGGTCAAACAGATTCGCGACGGTCTGACCGAGGCCCTGCGCAACCCGGACGACTACCCGACCATCATTCAGCGTCGGGTGCCGCGCCAGCTCAAGCATTTCGCGTTTGCGCCACAGGTGACGATCCACAACGACGCCCAGCGTCCGGTGACCGTGCTGGAACTCAGCGCCCCCGACCGCCCAGGCCTGCTGGCACGCATCGGCACGATCTTCCTGGAGTTTGATCTGTCGCTGCAGAACGCCAAGATTGCAACCCTCGGCGAGCGCGTGGAAGACGTGTTCTTCATCACCGACGCGAACAACCAGCCGTTGTCCGACCCATTGCTGTGCAGCCGCTTGCAGGATGCAATCGTCGAACAGCTGAGCGTCAGTAACGAACCCGATATCAAACTGTCGCGCATCAGCATCTGAATTAACAAAATTTCCCCCTGTGGGAGCGAGCCAAGTGGCGAGGGGATTTATCCCCTCGCCACTTGGCTCGCTCCCACATTAGATGAGGCCCCTTATGAACACCGCTCTGAACCAGTTGCAGCCCTACCCGTTCGAGAAGCTCCGCGCCCTGCTCGGCAGCGTCACGCCAAACCCGGACAAGCGTGCCATCGCGCTGTCCATCGGCGAGCCGAAACACCGTTCGCCAAGCTTTGTCGCCGAAGCCCTGGCAAGCAATCTGGATCAGATGGCCGTGTACCCGACCACCCTCGGCATCCCGGCCCTGCGTGAAGCCATCGCTGCGTGGTGCGAACGTCGTTTCAGCGTTCCAAACGGCTGGCTCGACCCGGCGCGCAATGTGCTGCCGGTCAACGGCACTCGTGAAGCGCTGTTCGCGTTCACCCAGACCGTGGTCAACCGTGGCGACGATGCACTGGTGGTCAGCCCGAACCCGTTCTATCAGATCTACGAAGGCGCCGCGTTCCTTGCCGGGGCCAAGCCGCATTACCTGCCGTGCCTGGATGAAAACGGCTTCAACCCGGATTTCGACGCCGTTTCCCCAGACATCTGGAAACGCTGCCAGATTCTGTTCCTGTGCTCGCCTGGCAACCCGACCGGCGCGCTGATCCCGGTCAAAACCTTGAAGAAGCTGGTCGCCCTGGCCGACGAGTACGACTTCGTGATCGCCGCCGACGAGTGCTACAGCGAACTGTACTTCGACGAACAAACGCCGCCGGCCGGCCTGCTCAGCGCCTGCGTGGAACTGGGCCGCAAAGACTTCAAGCGTTGCGTGGTGTTTCACAGTCTGTCCAAGCGCTCCAACCTGCCAGGTCTGCGTTCAGGCTTCGTGGCCGGTGATGCGGACATTCTCAAAGGCTTCCTGCTCTATCGCACCTACCACGGCTGCGCGATGCCGGTTCAGACCCAACTGGCCAGCGTTGCCGCGTGGAATGACGAAGTGCACGTGCGCGCCAATCGTGCGCTGTATCGCGAGAAATACGATGCAGTGCTGGAAATCCTTAGCCCAGTGATGGACGTGCAGCGTCCGGATGGCGGTTTCTACCTGTGGCCGAACGTTGAAGGCGATGATGAGACGTTCTGCCGTGATCTGTTTGTTGAAGAGCATGTGACGGTCGTTCCGGGGTCTTATCTGTCTCGCGAAGTGAACGGTTTAAACCCCGGCGCAGGCCGAGTGCGCATGGCGCTGGTTGCACCACTGGCGGAATGCATTGAGGCCGCAGAACGTATTCGCACGTTTATTTTACGCAACAAATAACTCATAAAAGCTCCGCACTATGCAATGTAGTGCGGAGCACTATCAACCAAGCTATTTATTTAATAACACCTCCACACCCAGCACAAAAAAAATGCAATACCCTCATCTAAAAAATCAACCTACATATAACTTTCGCCAACCAATTGACGACACCACGCAATACACACTATAAAAACCTACCTAAACATCAGATAACAGCCAAATCACATAGCTAAACAAACCAATGAATCTCCACTAACAGAGACTTCAAACAACACACACTCACAAGGATGATGGGCATGGACTATGTAAGTGCATTGAGCCCGATGACATTCAGGCTTCTTATGATGCGGCAACTAATGAAGATCCAGCGAACGCCCCCCAGACAGCCCCGGGGGGTCGACAAAAACGCGCTGTAGGTGACCACACCAAGTTCTGGAAAAGAGGCCGAACACTAAAAGTGGCGTTCCTGAGCAACAACCCATGGTTCATCGACTCCACAAAAGGAGCAATCCACCAATGGATACCTTACGTCTTTGACGTTCGTATCCGTTTCGTCGAAGGAAGGGAGGGTGATATCCGGATATCTGACAAGTTCAGTTCAGGAAATTGGTCCTGTCTTGGCACTGACGCACTGACTGTACCGAAAGATGAACCGACCATGAATTTGCAATGGCAAGGACTGGATGAAGTCTTCTTCGGTAATGTATTGCATGAGTTTGGCCATGCGCTTGGACTTGAACACGAGCATCAACATCCAGATGCCAATATTAACTGGAACGAAACTGCCGTTTACGAATTCATGAGTCGAACACAAAAATGGTCAAGAAAGGCGATCCGTTTCAACCTGTTAAGAAAATTAGAAAAATCAAACACTAGAACATCGCCTTATGACCGCACCTCAGTCATGCACTACCCTATCCAGGCTGAACTTACTCTAGACGGTGTAGCGATAGCGCGTAACAACCGCTTATCTGCAAACGACGCAAAGCTGATGACAGGTATTTACAGCGGACGATAACCTGAACACTGTCAGGGGCAGACAAGCTGTCTCTGGCAGTCAATATAAAGTTACACATTATAGAGCCTTACATTTCATCCACGAACAGATTCCTTCCTATGCTGTTTTTTGTGGCGCAACGTTAAGCGCTCAACGAATCCCTCAAAATGACACTTCACGGAAGAAGTTAAAAATGAATAACCTCGAAAACTGCACGCTCACCCAATGGCCGGACTATCAGGAGTCGTACGACGCCGCCGTCAATGAAAACCCAGCCAATGCTGATTCAACCGTCAGGTCTCGACGCAAGCGCTCTCTGATCAATTACTCAAAGCTGTGGGCAAACGGACGCACACTCAAGATCGCGTTTATCGACGGCCCCGCCGATGAACACAAACAGAAGATCATCAAAGCAGCACGCCAATGGCTGCCCCATATCAATCTGAGCTTCGACTTCGTTGACGGGCTCGAAGGTGATATCCGAATCGCCACAAAAAACAATGACAACAGCTCAATGCTGGGCACCGACGCGTTGTTGATTCATCCCGACTGGCCGACCATGAACCTGGGGGTTAAACCCAAGCATGAAGACTTCGAGGTGATCGTGACTCACGAATTTGGTCACGCCTTGGGAGCAATGCACGAACATCAACACCCCGAAGCCAAGATCCCTTGGGACAAACCGAAGGTGTATGAGTTCTACCAGAATAGAGAGATGAATCCACTGACCAAAGAGCAAGTCGATAGAAATCTCTTTGAGCCCTTCAATACAATCGAAGCGATTTATACGCCTTACGACAGAAAGTCGATCATGCACCACCCAGTGGCGAACACCCTGACATTGGGCGACTGGGAAGTCCGTATCAATCGCAAGATCAGTAAAAAAGACAAACAGTTAATGAAACTGCTCTATCCCAAGCGCTGAAACTGCACGCTTTAAAACGATCGAAAACATCAGCATCGTTACTTAAGCCAACGAACGAACGCGACAAAAAAATCACAACTTCAATATGCAAACTATAAGTCAATCAATTATGAACACTATTCCTCCATGCAAAATGATCCGCCCCATTGATGAACTCGCCTCCTACGACGCTGCCATCCTGGCAAACCCCAACAACGCCCAACGCTCTTCCGCGGGCCGGCGTATCAAGCGTGCCATTGGCACCTGGAGCAAATTCTGGGGTAACGGCCAGACGCTAAGAATCGCGTTCGTCGATACTCCAACTCAAACGAAAAGGCTTGCCATCCAAGCGTTGGTCAAGCAATGGCAACCCTCTGTCAACTTGCATTTCGAGTTTGTCGACGGGGGCGAAAGTGAGATCAGGATTTCAACATCCAGCAAAACAAACGACTCGGCAGTGGGAAGTGATGCGCTGTTGTACGAACAACACGAACCGACGCTGAATCTGAACATTGAAATCGACCATCCAGAATTCGAAGCGACTGTATTGCATGAGTTCGGTCACGCGTTGGGTCTGCAGCACGAGCAGCAGCATCCAAAAGCGAACATTCCCTGGGACAAACCGAAGGTTTACGAGTTTTATAAAACCCACTATGGGTGGCCCGAGAAAGACACGGATCTTAACGTCCTGACGCCCTTTGGAGGCAGCGACCATCTATGGGGCAGCTACGACAAGGATTCGATCATGCACTACCCAGTCCCGAACGAACTGACGACAGAGGATTGGGAAGTGGGTATCAACACCAAAATCAGCATGCTGGACAGGCGAGTCATGCGCAAAGCCTATCCAAAAAGTCGACCGATCGACGCTAACTAACTCCAGCAAACGCGCAGGCTGAGCATTTTCCTGAATGACGTCACCATTCACCATGGCGGGCTACTTAACCGATCCCAGATTGGCCTCACTCAAATCCAGCTCACCCAACACCTCCCGCAATACGTCATCACCAATCTGATGATGACGGCTGAGGCTATACAACTCCAGGCGTTGCGCCCGCAACGCCCCGGCGGCAATTTGTACCCGCGGCAACGACAGCGGGATCATCCGACCAACCAGACGGGAAACGCCGACCAGCATCAACATGATCAGGACGGTATAGGCGATTTGCATAAAGCGCGGTTCCCAGACAATCGACAGCATTGAAGTGCCATATTTGCCGCTTAGACTGCGGGCTGGCCGTTACACCGATGTCGCATGCCTGAAATACTGCAGTCCCTGTGGGAGCGAGCTCGCTCCCACAGGGTTTTGCGTTTTAACTGAACGGTCATGGCATAATCCGTCACCTTTAATTTCCAGCACCTGCAAAGGGGGCAATTCCTTGACCGTTTCAAGCAAAACGTTGCACCTTTTCGGCATCAAAGCCTGCGACACCATGAAAAAGGCGCGCACCTGGCTCGATGAACACGCTGTCAGCTATGACTTTCATGATTACAAAGCGGCCGGAATCGACCGCGAACACCTGACCCAATGGTGCGACGAGCACGGCTGGCAAGTGGTGTTGAACCGTGCAGGCACGACCTTTCGCAAGCTCGACGACGAACGCAAAGCCGATCTCGACCAGCCGAAAGCCATCGAACTGATGCTCGCACAACCCTCGATGATCAAGCGCCCGGTGCTTGATCTCGGTGACCGAACCCTGATTGGCTTCAAGCCAGATATCTACGCGGCAGCGCTCAAGTAAGGCAGCCCGTTCCATTTTGTTAGAGGTATCAACATGTCCACTACCCTGTTCAGCCTGGCCTTTGGTGTCGGCACTCAAAACCGTCAAGGCGCATGGCTGGAAGTGTTTTACGCACAGCCATTGCTCAACCCGTCGGCCGAACTGATCGCGGCCATCGCGCCTGTTCTGGGCTACACCGAAGGCAATCAGGCCATCGCGTTCAGTACCGCTCAGGCGTCGCAACTGGCTGAAGCCCTGAAAAGCGTCGACGCTGCCCAGGCTGCCTTGCTGACCCGTCTGGCCGAGAGTCACAAGCCGCTGGTCGCCACTATCCTGGCCGAAGATGCTCAGCTGACCTCCACCCCTGAGGCTTACCTCAAGTTGCACCTGCTGTCCCATCGTCTGGTCAAGCCGCATGGCCTGAACCTGGCCGGCGTGTTCCCGCTGCTGCCGAACGTGGCATGGACCAGCCAGGGCGCAATCGACCTGGCCGAACTGGCCGAGCATCAACTGGAAGCCCGTCTGCGTGGCGAGCTGCTGGAAGTGTTCTCGGTGGACAAGTTCCCGAAAATGACCGACTACGTGGTTCCGGCCGGCGTGCGCATCGCTGACGCGGCACGTATTCGTCTGGGCGCTTACGTCGGCGAAGGCACCACCGTGATGCACGAAGGTTTTGTTAACTTCAACGCTGGCACCGAAGGCCCGGGCATGATCGAAGGCCGCGTTTCCGCTGGCGTTTTCGTCGGCAAGGGTTCGGACCTGGGCGGCGGTTGCTCGACCATGGGCACCCTGTCGGGCGGCGGCAACATCGTGATCAAGGTCGGCGAAGGCTGCCTGATCGGCGCGAACGCCGGTATCGGCATTCCGTTGGGCGATCGCAACACTGTTGAATCGGGCCTGTACGTGACCGCTGGCACCAAAGTGGCGCTGCTGGACGAAAACAACAAACTGGTCAAAGTCGTGAAGGCGCGTGAACTGGCCGGTCAACCTGACCTGCTGTTCCGCCGCAATTCGGAGACCGGTGCCGTGGAATGCAAAACCCACAAATCGGCGATCGAACTGAACGAAGCGCTGCACGCTCACAACTAAGTGCCGCAGGCACCTGTGGGAGCGACGGTGCGACGATTCGACTTGCTCGCGATGCTTTTTGGCGCCCTGACGGACGCCATCGCGAGCAAGTCGAATCGTCGCACCGTCGCTCCCACAAGGTCCGGTGTACACCCGCCCATGTTTACCAGGGCCGAACAACATGATGATTCCCTCTCCCTGGCGCGCCGATTTTCCGGCCATCGCCGCATTGCAACGGCAAGACCAGACCTATCTGGACAACGCCGCCACCACGCAAAAACCTCAAGCCCTGCTGGATGCCCTGGCGCATTACTACGCCAACGGCGCGGCCAACGTGCATCGGGCTCAACACTTGCCCGGCGCCCACGCCACCCAGGCGTTCGAGGCCAGCCGCAGCAAAGTCGCCCATTGGCTCAATGCCGGCGATTGCGGGCAGATCATCTTTACCCATGGCGCAACGTCTGCGCTGAACCTCCTGGCTTATGGCCTGGAACATCTTTTCAATCCGGGCGATGAAGTTGTCATCAGCGCCCTGGAGCATCACGCCAATCTGTTGCCGTGGCAGCAACTGGCCCACCGTCGCGACCTGAAGCTGGTGATCCTGCCACTGGACGCCGACGGTTTGATTGATCTTGATGCTGCCGCGCAGTTGATCGGTCCGCGAACCCGTTTGCTGGCGGTCAGTCAGCTGTCCAACGTGCTCGGCGCCTGGCAGCCGTTGCCCGCCCTCTTGACGATGGCCAAGGCGCATAACGCGCTGACCGTGGTCGATGGCGCCCAAGGCGTGGTCCACGGTCGGCACGACGTGCAGGCGCTAGGTTGCGACTTCTATGTATTTTCCAGCCACAAGCTATATGGCCCCGATGGTCTGGGCGTGCTGTTCGGTCGCAATGAAGCGCTTGAGCAACTGCGCCACTGGCAATTCGGCGGCGAAATGGTGCTGGATGCGGACTACCACAGCGCACGGTTCCGCCCGGCGCCCCTGGGATTTGAGGCGGGTACGCCGCCGATTGCCGGTGTGATTGGTTTGGGGGCGACGCTGGATTATCTTGCGGGGCTTGATCAGGACGCCGTGTCCGCCCATGAAGCAGCGCTGCATGACTATTTGCTCAAAGGCCTTGAAGCACGCAACGGCATTCGGTTGCTGGGCAAGCCGCAACTGGCACTGGCCAGTTTTGTCGTCGAGGGTGTGCATAACTCTGATTTGGCGCATTTGCTGACCGAACAGGGGATCGCGGTGCGCGCAGGTCATCACTGCGCCATGCCGTTGCTCAAGCGTTTTGAGCTGGCTGGGGCGATCCGGGTGTCGTTGGCGCTGTACAACGATTCCGAAGATTTGGAGCGGTTCTTTGAAGCGCTGGATCAGGCGCTGGAGTTGTTGCGATGAATTTGCCTGCCGATGCGGCTACGGCGCTGGAGACTTTTCAGAATGCTGCCGGCTGGGAGCAGCGGGCGCGGCTGTTGATGCAATGGGGCGACCGTCTGCCGGCGTTGAGCGATGTGGAAAAGGTCGATGCCAACCGCGTGCATGGCTGTGAAAGCCAGGTGTGGTTGGTGGGTGAATTGCAGGATGGTCACTGGCAGTTTGCTGCGAGCAGCGATGCGCGGTTGATTCGCGGGTTGGTGGCGTTGCTGCTGGCGCGGGTTAACGGGTTATCAGCGGTTGAGTTGCAGGAGGTGGATTTGCCGGATTGGTTCAATCAGCTTGGACTGAGCAGACAGCTATCTCCGTCGCGCAGTAATGGCCTCAATGCCGTGTTGCAGCGGATGCGTGAGTTGGCAGGCTAATCGCAAATCCCTGTAGGAGCTGCCGAAGGCTGCGATCTTTTGATCTGTAGCGCGATTACTGACGCCGAAAATCAAAAGATCGCAGCCTTCGGCAGCTCCTACAGGACTCCTCTTTAAACCTCGGGTTTAATGCGATCCGCCGGCCGCCGCACACCCGCCACAATCTTATCCACAGCCTTGGTCGCCGCGACCATGCCAAACGTCGCCGTCACCATCATCACTGCCCCAAAACCACCCGCGCAGTCGAGCTTCACACCGTCCCCGACAAAACTCTTCTGCAAGCAAATGCTGCCATCCGGTTTCGGGTAGCGCAGTTGTTCGGTGGAAAATACGCATGGCACGCTGTAATGACGGGTCACGGTGCGTGAGAAGTTGTAATCCCGGCGCAAGGTCGAGCGCACTTTCGAAGCCAACGGATCATTGAAGGTCCGGTTCAAATCGCAGACCTGAATCAACGTCGGATCAATCTGCCCGCCTGCACCGCCGGTAGTGATGATCTGGATCTTGCGACGCTTGCACCAGGCAATCAGCGCCGCCTTGGCATTCACGCTGTCGATGCAATCAATGACGCAGTCGATGTTCGGCGTGATGTATTCGGCCATGGTCTCGCGGGTGACGAAATCCGCCACCGCGTGCACGGTGCAGTCCGGGTTGATCCCGCGCAGGCGCTCGGCCATCACGTCAACCTTGGGTTTGCCGACGGTGCTGTCCAGCGCGTGCAACTGACGATTGGCGTTGCTGACGCAGACGTCGTCCAGGTCGAACAGCGATATCTCGCCCACGCCACAACGGGCGACGGCTTCCGCCGCCCAGGAACCGACGCCACCGACGCCGACGATCGCCACGTGGGCCGCGCGCAAGCGCTCCAGGCCGTCGATGCCATACAAACGGGCGATGCCTGCAAACCGCGGATCTTCTGTACTCATGACCATTACCCCAAAAACCGGCGCGCATTATAGGGCCACAGTGCGAGAACTTTTAACCTTCCGGCGACAAGTGAAAGAACTTATGTGAAACCAGAGTGCCCAATGTCGGGCGTTTCCCTGTTCGCTGTACGGTCAGAGAACCTCCAGTGTAGGATGCGCGCCCCTGCCCCCTGGCAGCCAGCCGCAAACCGTTCCTTCGTTCCACAGCCTTTGGAACCCGAAAAAGCTATGTCATCGCGTAAATTTGGACTCAACCTGGTCGTGGTGCTCGCCATCGCTGCCTTGTTTACCGGCTTCTGGGCGCTGATCAATCGCCCGGTCACCGCCCCCAACTGGCCTGAACAGATCTCCGGCTTTTCGTACTCGCCGTTCCAGCAAGGGCAGTACCCGCAAAAAGAGCAATATCCGACCGACGATGAAATGCGTCTCGATCTGGAGATCATGAGCAAGCTGACGGACAACATCCGTACTTACTCGGTCGATGGCAGCCTGGGTGATATCCCCAAGCTCGCCGAAGAATTCGGTTTGCGCGTGACGCTGGGTATCTGGATCAGCCCGGACCTTGAGCGCAACGAGCGTGAAATCCTGCGCGCCATTGACCTGGCCAATACCTCCCGCAGCGTGGTTCGCGTGGTGGTGGGTAACGAGGCGATCTTCCGTAAGGAAATCAACGCCGAACAATTGAGCGTGATCCTTGATCGCGTCCGCACGGCAGTGAAAGTACCGGTGACGACCTCCGAGCAATGGCACGTCTGGGAAGAAAACCCGAGCTTGGCCAAGCACGTCGACTTGATCGCCGCCCACGTCCTGCCGTACTGGGAGCATGTTCCGATGGAGCAGTCCGGGCAGTTCGTACTCGACCGGGCCCGTGACCTGAAAAAGATGTTCCCGAAAAAACCGCTACTGCTGTCGGAAGTCGGCTGGCCGAGCAACGGCCGTATGCGCGGTGGCGCCGACGCGTCGCCGGCAGACCAGGCGATTTACCTGCGCACGCTGGTCAACAAGCTCAACCGCCAGGGTTTCAACTACTTCGTGATCGAAGCCTTTGACCAACCGTGGAAGGCCAGTGACGAAGGTTCCGTGGGCGCTTACTGGGGCGTTTTCAACGCCGCGCGCCAGCAGAAATTCAACTTCGACGGCCCGGTAGTCGCGATCCCGCAATGGCGCGTACTGGCGGTCGGTTCGGTGGTTCTGGCGCTGCTGTCCCTGACCTTGCTGATGATCGACGGCTCGGCCCTGCGTCAACGCGGCCGCACCTTCCTGACCTTTATCGCCTTCCTTTGTGGATCGGTACTGGTGTGGATCGGTTACGACTACAGCCTGCAATACAGCACCTGGTTCAGCCTGACGGTCGGTTTCCTGCTCGCCCTCGGCGCACTCGGGGTCTTTATCGTACTGTTGACCGAGGCCCATGAACTGGCCGAAGCGGTCTGGACCCACAAACGCCGGCGCGAATTCCTGCCGGTGGTCGGCGATTCGGACTACCGACCGAAAGTCTCGATTCACGTGCCTTGCTACAACGAGCCACCGGAGATGGTCAAACAGACCCTCAACGCCCTGGCCAACCTCGACTATCCGGATTTCGAAGTCCTGATCATCGACAACAACACCAAGGACCCGGCGGTCTGGGAACCGGTGCGCGATTATTGCGAAACCCTCGGCCCGCGCTTCAAGTTCTTCCACGTTGCACCGTTGGCCGGTTTCAAGGGCGGCGCGTTGAATTACCTGATTCCGCACACCGCCAAGGATGCCGAAGTGATTGCGGTGATCGACTCGGACTACTGCGTCGACCCGAACTGGCTCAAGCACATGGTGCCGCACTTCGCCGATCCGAAAATCGCCGTGGTGCAGTCGCCACAGGATTACCGCGACCAGAACGAAAGCACCTTCAAGAAGCTCTGCTACGCCGAATACAAAGGTTTCTTCCACATCGGCATGGTCACTCGTAACGACCGTGACGCGATCATTCAGCACGGCACCATGACCATGACCCGGCGCTCGGTGCTCGAGGAACTGGGCTGGGCTGACTGGTGCATTTGTGAAGATGCCGAGTTGGGTCTGCGTGTATTCGAAAAAGGCTTGTCGGCGGCGTATTACCACACCAGCTACGGCAAAGGCCTGATGCCCGATACCTTTATCGACTTCAAGAAACAGCGTTTCCGCTGGGCTTACGGTGCGATTCAGATCATCAAGCGTCACACCGCCAGTTTGCTGCGCGGCAAGGACACCGAGCTGACCCGTGGCCAGCGTTACCACTTCCTCGCGGGCTGGTTGCCGTGGGTGGCGGACGGCATGAACATCTTCTTCACCGTGGGCGCCTTGTTGTGGTCGGCGGCGATGATCATCGTGCCGCAGCGGGTCGATCCACCGTTGTTGATTTTCGCGATCCCGCCATTGGCGCTGTTCGTGTTCAAGGTTGGCAAGATCATCTTCCTGTACCGCCGTGCGGTGGGGGTCAACCTCAAGGACGCATTCTGCGCGGCACTGGCCGGTCTGGCGTTGTCGCACACCATCGCCAAAGCGGTGCTGTACGGTTTCTTCACCAGCAGCATTCCGTTCTTCCGCACCCCGAAAAACGCCGATAACCACGGCTTCTGGGTGGCGATTTCGGAAGCTCGCGAAGAAATGTTCATCATGCTGCTGTTGTGGAGCGCGGCGCTGGGGATTTTCCTGGTGAACGGCCTGCCGAGCAACGACATGCGCTTCTGGGTGACGATGTTGCTCGTGCAATCATTGCCGTACCTGGCGGCGCTGATCATGGCGTTCTTGTCTTCGCTGCCGAAACCGGCCGCCGAGCCTGAGCCTGCAACGGCATAATCCGTTATTGGATAACGTCAAACGGCGGCCTTCGGGTCGCCGTTTTGCTTTAGAATGATCGCCCTTTTCCACTGTAGGAGCTGCCGAAGGCTGCGATCTTTTGATCTTGAAAATCAAAAGATCGCAGCCTTCGGCAGCTCCTACAGGTTTACCGTGCGCACCTCGGAGTTTTTACATGACGGCCCACGCCGACCTTTCGCCGACCCTTCAACTCGCCATCGACCTGATCCGCCGTCCGTCCGTGACGCCGGTCGACGCCGATTGCCAGAAGCAGATGATGCAGCGCCTGGGCGATGCCGGTTTTGCGCTTGAGCCCATGCGCATCGAAGATGTGGATAACTTCTGGGCGACCCACGGTAAACACGACGGTCCGGTGCTGTGCTTCGCCGGTCACACCGACGTGGTGCCGACCGGCCCGGTGACTGCCTGGCAGATCGACCCGTTCAACGCAGTCATCGACGAACACGGCATGCTCTGCGGCCGTGGCGCGGCGGACATGAAAGGCAGCCTCGCTTCCATGACCGTGGCGGCCGAGCGTTTCGTCACCGACTACCCGGATCACAAGGGCAAGGTTGCTTTCCTGATCACCAGCGACGAAGAAGGCCCGGCGCACCACGGCACCAAAGCTGTGATCGAACGCCTTGCCGCCCGTAAGGAGCGTCTGGACTGGTGCATCGTCGGCGAACCGTCGAGCACCACCCTGGTGGGTGACGTGGTCAAGAACGGCCGTCGCGGCTCCCTCGGCGCCAAGCTGACCGTGCGCGGCGTGCAAGGTCACGTGGCGTATCCGCACCTGGCGAAGAACCCGATCCACCTCGCCGCCCCGGCGCTGGCCGAACTGGCCGCCGAACATTGGGACCACGGCAACGACTTCTTCCCGCCGACCAGTTTCCAGATCTCCAACGTGAACTCCGGCACCGGCGCGACCAACGTGATCCCGGGGGATCTGGTGGCAGTGTTCAACTTCCGCTTCTCCACCGAATCCACCGTGGAAGGCCTGCAAAAGCGCGTCGCCGATATTCTCGACAAACATGGCCTGGACTGGCACATCGACTGGGCGCTGTCCGGTCTGCCGTTCCTCACCGAACCGGGTGCATTGCTGGATGCCGTCGCGTCGAGCATCAAGGACATCACCGGTCGTGAAACCAAGGCGTCCACCAGCGGCGGCACCTCCGACGGGCGCTTCATTGCGACCATGGGTACTCAGGTTGTTGAACTGGGCCCGGTCAACGCGACGATCCACCAGGTCAACGAGCGTGTGCTGGCTGCCGACCTCGATGTGCTGACCGAAATCTACTACCAGACCCTGATCAAGTTGCTCGCCTGATGCTGGCCTGCCCGATCTGCAGCGAACCGCTGAACGCGGTGGACAACGGCGTGGCCTGCCCCGCCGGGCATCGTTTCGACCGTGCGCGCCAGGGTTACCTGAACCTGTTGCCGGTGCAGCACAAGAACAGCCGCGACCCTGGGGATAACCTGGCGATGGTCGAAGCCCGACGCGATTTTTTGAACGCCGGTCATTACGCACCCGTGGCCAAGCGTCTGGCCGAACTGGCGGCGCAATACGCGCCTCAGCGCTGGCTGGACATCGGTTGTGGCGAGGGTTACTACACCGCGCAAATCGCCGAGGCTTTGCCGAACGCCGACGGCTACGCGCTGGATATTTCCCGGGAAGCGGTCAAACGCGCCTGCAAACGCAACCCGCAGCTGACCTGGTTGATCGCCAGCATGGCGCGGGTGCCGTTGGCCTCGGGCAGCTGCCAGTTTCTCGCCAGCGTCTTCAGCCCGCTGGATTGGGAGGAAGCCAAACGCCTGCTCAGCCCCGGCGGCGGTTTGATGAAAGTCGGGCCGACCAGCGGCCATCTGATGGAATTGCGCGAGCGTTTGTACGACGAAGTCCGTGAATACACCGACGACAAGCATCTGGCTTTGGTGCCGGAAGGCATGGCGTTGCAACACAGCGAAACCCTGGAGTTCAAACTGACGCTGGAAAGTGGTCAGGACCGAGCGAACCTGTTGGCCATGACGCCCCACGGCTGGCGCGCCAGTGCTGAACGCCGAGCGGCAGTCATCGAGCAGGTCGAGCCGTTCGAGGTCACTGTTTCAATGCGCTACGATTACTTCGTACTTCAATAATTTTTAATTTTTTGGTCTTCGGCATTTGCCGTAGGCCGGCTAAATCCGCGAATGGATTTTTCAGACCCGCAGTGAGGACATCCATGCGCCAACCCGATATCGAGATTTACCTGAAAGACGCCGACGTCGACTACAAGGCCGTTGCGGCCTGGCTCGGCGCGGCTTTGGGCCCGTGCACCGACTGGGTCCAGAAAGGCCAGACCTACAAGTGCAAGGCCGGCAACGTGTCGGTCACCTGGCTGCCGAAAGCCGTGGGCAAATGGAACAGCCTGTTCCTGGACAGCGACCAGACCCCGTGGGAAGACGACATCGCCTGCGCCCGCGCAGCGTTTGCCGCACTGAACGTCGAAGTGCGTTGCGCGCCGGGTACGTGGGTCGAGGAAGAAGGTGAAGAGACAGCGGATCGCTGGATGCGCATCAGCGCGGATGGTGAAGAAGAGATCACCTGGAAAACCGCGTAAAACCAAAAAGATCGCAGCCTTCGGCAGCTCCTACAGGGTTATATGTACACCTGTAGGAGCTGCCGAAGGCTGCGATCTTTTGATCTTAAAGCTTATAGACCTACCACATCCTCAGCCTGCAAGCCCTTCTCGCCAGTCACCACACCGTATTCAACCTGCTGACCTTCAGCCAACGAGCGATGCCCCTCGCCGCGAATCGCGCGGTAGTGCACGAACACGTCCACCCCGTCCTCGCGCTGAATGAAGCCGTAGCCCTTGGCGTCGTTGAACCACTTCACATTGCCGGTTTCGCGCGTTGCCATGAATCAGTACCCCTTATTTTTATTTTGAACGGCCGAGTATATGACAGCCGCCAAAACTCTCAACTCAACTTTACTTAGGCGCTTTTTTGCCGATTTTCGGCGAATACGGCACACTATCGGCCGCCCGAGCAAACGCTCGGTTTTACTCACTCATGCAGATGCCGTATGACCCGTTCCCCGTTCCGCCGTCTTGTGTTTGGCACCCTGCGCCGACTGCTGTACCTCTGGGTTCGCTCGGAGACGATCAATCAGTCGTCGTTCACCCTCAACCTCGACCGCAGCCGTCCGGTGTTCTACGTCCTGCAAAACCCTTCGCTGACCGACCTGGCCGTGGTCGATACCGAGTGCAGCAAGGCGGGTTTGCCCCGCCCGGTGTTGCCGGTCTCGGTAGGTACGCTGGAGGAACCCGCGGCGTTCTTTTACCTGACCCCGGAGCCTGATTGGTTGGGTCGTCAGGACAAGCGTGGCGCGCCGCCGACCTTGACCCGCCTGGTCAGCGCCCTGAGCCAGAACGCCGCCGAAGACGCGCAGATCATTCCGGTCAGCGTGTTCTGGGGCCAGTCGCCGGACAGCGAATCGAGCCCGTGGAAATTGCTCTTCGCCGATAGCTGGGCGGTCACCGGGCGTCTGCGCCGGTTGCTGAGCATCATCGTGCTGGGGCGCAAAACCCGGGTGCAGTTCTCGGCGCCGATCCATTTGCGCGAACTGATCAACCACAACAAGGGCCACGAGCGCACCGTGCGCATGGCCCAGCGAATTCTGCGGGTGCACTTCCGCAACCTGAAAGCGGCGGTGATCGGTCCGGACATTTCCCACCGGCGCAACCTGGTCAAAGGCCTGCTCAATCAGCCGCTGGTCAAGCAAGCGATCCTCGACGAAGCCGAGCGCGAGAACATCTCCTCGGAGAAAGCCAAGGCCCTGGCCCTGCGCTATGGCAACGAGATCGCCTCCGACTACACCTACACCGCGATCCGCTTCATGGAAGTGGTGCTGAGCTGGTTCTGGAACAAAATCTACGACGGCATCAAGGTCAACAACATCGAAGGCGTGCAAAAGGTCGCCCCGGGTTACGAAGTGATCTACGTACCCTGCCACCGCAGCCACATCGACTACCTGCTGCTGTCCTATTTGCTGTTTCGCAACGGCCTGACCCCGCCGCACATCGCCGCCGGGATCAACCTCAACATGCCGGGGATCGGCGGCCTGCTGCGTCGCGGCGGTGCGTTCTTCATGCGCCGTACCTTCAAGGGCAACCCGCTCTACACCTCGGTGTTCAACGAATACCTGCACACCCTGTTTACCAAAGGCTTCCCGGTTGAGTACTTCGTCGAGGGTGGCCGTTCGCGTACCGGGCGCATGCTGCAGCCGAAAACCGGGATGCTCGCAATCACCCTGCGCAGCTTCCTGCGTTCGTCGCGGATGCCGATCGTCTTCATCCCGGTCTACATCGGTTATGAACGCGTGCTGGAAGGCCGAACCTACCTCGGCGAATTGCGTGGTGCGACCAAGAAGAAAGAATCGATCTTCGACATCTTCAAAGTCATCGGCGCGCTCAAGCAGCGTTTCGGCCAAGTGGCGGTGAACTTCGGTGAACCGATCAAACTGGCGGAATTCCTCGACAGCGAGCAGCCTGACTGGCGTAAACAGGAACTCGGCCCACAGTTCAAACCGGCCTGGCTCAACGAAACCACCAATCGCCTCGGCGAGAAAGTCGCGCAGCATTTGAACGAAGCGGCGGCGATCAACCCGGTCAACCTGGTGGCCCTGGCGCTGCTGTCCACCAGCCGTCTCGCGCTGGATGATCGCGCTATGGCGCGGGTGCTCGATCTGTATCTGGCGCTGTTGCGCAAGGTCCCATATTCGCCGCACACCACCCTGCCGGAAGGTGACGGCCGCGCGTTGATCGAGCATGTGAAGGACATGGACCTGCTGTCCGAGCAGAGCGATGCCCTGGGCAAGATTCTGTATCTGGACGAACAAAACGCCGTCCTGATGACCTACTACCGCAACAACGTTTTACACATCTTCGCCTTGCCGGCGTTGCTGGCGAGCTTCTTCCAGAGCGCCTCGCGCATGAGCCGCGAACAGATTCTGCGCTACACCCGCGCGCTGTATCCGTACCTGCAATCGGAGTTGTTCATTCGCTGGTCGCTGGACGAACTGGATGCGGTGATCGACCAATGGCTCGAAGCCTTCGTCGAGCAAGGTCTGCTGCGTTTTGAGAATGATGTCTACCTGCGGCCGGCGCCGAGCTCGCGGCATTTCGTGCTACTGACCCTGCTGTCGAAAAGCATCGCCCAGACCTTGCAGCGCTTTTACATGACGGTCTCGCTGCTGCTCAACAGCGGTCAGAACAGCATCAGCGCCGAAGAGCTGGAAGACCTGTGCACGGTCATGGCCCAGCGCCTGTCGATCCTCCATGGCCTCAACGCCCCGGAGTTCTTCGACAAGAGCCTGTTCCGCCACTTCATCCAGACAATGCTGGCTCTGGACGTGCTCAAGCGCGACGAGGCCGGCAAGCTGAGTTATCACGAACTGCTCGGCGAACTGGCCGAAGGTGCGGCCAAGCGGGTGTTGCCGGCAGAGATTCGTTTGTCGATCCGTCAGGTCGCGTTGCATCGCAGTGAAGATGCGGCGGATCAGGTCGCGGTTCCAACTCAAACCGACTAAGTTCCTACGGGCGCCAGGCTACTTCTGGCGCCTTCGATACGGAGATCTCCGATGAAAAAACTCTCTTTATTGGCCATGACTACTCTGCTGGGCGCCTGTCAGTCGATGCAACCCGCCGCTAAAACCTCCCTCAATGGCGAAGTGTTCTACCTGCAACGCATTGCGCTGCCACCGAGTGCCACCTTAAGCGTCAGCTTGCAGGACGTTTCCCTGGCCGACGCGCCCGCCGTGGTCCTCGACGAACAGAAAGGCCCGGTCAAAGGCCAGGTGCCGCTGCCGTTTCATCTGAGTTACGATCCGGCCCAGGTCAAACCCGGCCATCGGTACTCGGTCAGCGCCCGTATCGAAGTGAATGGCAAATTGATGTTCATCACCACCGAACACCACGCCGTGCAGCTGGATGGCAGCGATCCGCAGCCACTAAAAATCCGCGTCGACGCCGCTCGCTAACTCTCAATTTTTGAACAAAGGAAGCTGCCATGTTCCGCCCTACCCTTCGCTTCGCCGGCCTGTGCGCAGGCTTGATGATCTCCGCCAGCGCCCTGGCGCTGTCGCTCAACGACCTGTCACAAAAAGACGCCACCGGCGGCCTCAAGGATGCCCTGACTCAAGGTGCGCAACTGGCAGTGAAACAACTCGGCACGCCGGGTGGCTTCAGTAACAACCCGGACGTGAAAATCGAACTGCCGGGCAAACTGGGCAAAGTCGCCAGCAAGATGAAGCAGTTCGGCATGGGCGACCAGGTTGATCAGCTGGAAACCAGCATGAACAAAGCGGCTGAAACCGCCGTGACGCAAGCCCAGCCGATCCTGGTGGACGCGGTGAAGAAGATGAGCGTGGAGGATGCCAAGAGCATTCTCAGCGGCGGCAAGGACTCGGCCACTCAGTACCTGAGCAAAACCAGCCGCGAACAGATCCGCGTGAAGTTCCTGCCAATCGTCAAGCAAGCCACCGACCAGGTGGGCCTGGCCAAGCAGTACAACTCGTTCGCAGGGCAAGCCGCGACGATGGGTGTGGTGGATGCGAAGAGCGCCAACATCGAAAGCTACGTGACCGAGCAGGCATTGAACGGTCTGTTCGAGATGATTGGTAAGCAGGAAGAAGCCATTCGCCAGAATCCTGCGGCGGCAGCGACCAGTTTGGCGAAGAAGGTGTTTGGTACCCTCTAATACTCTCTCCCGCTGATCATTCCCGCTCAGAGCGTGGGAATGTTCAGGACGGGGTTGTGTTTTGAGCCCCATTATTGCTGTCTCAAAAACTCGTAAAACTGAGTTTTGAGTACAGCATTCAGCCCCCTATGACTCAATATCAGAGGGATCTGCAATACACGTAGGACGTTAGACTGAGTCCTTCTTGATCCTGAACCACGCCGCATACAACGCCGGCAAAAACAGCAACGTCAACGCCGTCGCGACAATCAACCCACCCATGATCGCCACCGCCATCGGCCCGAAAAACACACTGCGCGACAGCGGAATCATCGCCAGCACTGCCGCGAGTGCAGTCAACACAATCGGTCGGAAACGCCGCACCGTGGCTTCAATAATCGCCTGCCAAGGCTTGAGCCCGGAAGCAATGTCCTGCTCGATCTGGTCCACCAGAATCACCGAGTTACGCATGATCATCCCGGACAGCGCGATGGTGCCGAGCATGGCGACGAAACCGAACGGCTGACGGAACACCATCAGGAACAAGGTCACACCGATCAACCCCAAAGGTGCCGTCAGAAACACCATTATCGTGCGTGAGAAACTGCGCAGTTGCAGCATCAGTAACGTCAGCACCACCACGATGAAAAGCGGAACACCGGCCTTCACCGAATTCTGCCCGCGAGCCGAGTCTTCCACCGTGCCACCGACCTCCAGCAAGTAGCCATCGGGCAGTTCGGCGCGAATCGTATCGAGGGTCGGCATGATCTGCTTCACCAGCGTCGCCGGTTGTTCCTTGCCATAGATGTCGGCACGCACCGTCACGTTCGGCAAGCGGTTGCGGTGCCAGATGATGCCTTCTTCGAAGCCGTATTCCAGGGTCGCAATTTGCGACAACGCTACGCTGCGACCGTTGTCAGTCGGCACCGCCAGACTTGGCAGCAATGACAGTTCGGTGCGTTCGTGCAACGTGCCGCGCAACAGAATCTCGATCAACTCGTTGTCTTCACGGTACTGGCTGACGCTGGAACCGGTCAGAGAGCTTTGCAGGAACTTCGACAGATTCGCGGTGCTCACGCCAAGCGCCCGGGCGCGGTCCTGATCGACGTTCAGATAAACGACTTTGCTCGGTTCTTCCCAATCCAGATGCACGTTGACCACATGCGGGTTCTCGCGAACCTTGGCCGCGACTTTACGGGCCAGCGCGCGGACTTCCTCGATGTGCTCACCGGTGACCCGGAACTGCATCGGATAGCCAACCGGTGGCCCGTTCTCCAGACGTGTCACCCGCGCGCGCAGGGCCGGGAATTGTTCCTTGAGGGCTTCGATCAGCCAGGTGCGCAGGGTTTCGCGCTCTTCGATGGTTTTGGCCAGGACGACAAACTGCGCGAAGCTCGCTGCAGGAAGTTGTTGATCCAGCGGCAGGTAAAAACGTGGCGAACCGGTGCCCACATAAGCGACATAGTTGTCGATACCGGCGTGATCCTTCAGCAGTGCTTCGAGGCGTTTGACCTCATCGCGGGTGTTGCTCAATGAGGCACCTTCCGCCAGTTTCAGATCGACCATCAACTCCAGACGCCCCGACGCCGGAAAGAACTGTTGCGGCACAAAGCGAAACAGGATGACTGAACCGATAAACAACACGACCGTCAGGACAATGACCGTCTTGCGCCGCCGTACGCACCACTCCACCAGGCGTCTGACGCGCTGATAGAACGGCGTGCCGTAAGGGTCGGGCTGGCCGTCGCCGGTGCCATGTTTGGCGGCATGAATCTTCGCCAGATCCGGCAGGAGTTTTTCCCCCAGATAAGGCACAAACACAACAGCGGCAACCCACGAGGCCAGCAACGCGATGGTCACCACCTGGAAGATCGAACGGGTGTATTCACCCGTGCCCGATTGCGCAGTGGCAATCGGCAGGAAGCCGGCAGCGGTGATCAGCGTACCGGTGAGCATCGGGAAGGCGGTGCTGGTCCAGGCGTAACTGGCGGCCTTGATCCGGTCGAAGCCCTGCTCCATTTTGATCGCCATCATTTCCACGGCGATGATCGCGTCGTCCACCAACAAACCCAGCGCCAGCACCAATGCCCCGAGGGAAATCTTGTGCAGGCCGATTCCCAGGTAATACATGCAGGCGAACGTCATCGCCAATACCAAAGGAATCGCCAGCGCTACCACCATGCCGGTGCGCACGCCGAGGGAGAAGAAGCTCACCAGCAGGACGATTGCCAGTGCTTCCACCAGCACCTGAACAAATTCACCGACACTGCTTTTCACGGCGGCGGGCTGGTCGGAGACCTTGCGCAGCTGCATACCGGCAGGAAGGTTTTTCTGGATCCGGTCGAACTCGATTTCCAACGCCTTGCCCAGCACCAGAATGTCGCCACCGTCCTTCATGGCCACGGCCAGACCGATGGCGTTTTCCGCCATGAAGCGCATGCTCGGCGCTGGCGGATCGTTGAACCCCCGACGCACATCCGCCACATCGGCGATGCGGAAGGTGCGATCACCGACGCGGATCGGGAAGCTCTTGATCTCTTCGACCGTCTGAAAATTCCCCGAGACGCGTAGCTGCAATCGCTCACTGCTGGTTTCAAAGAACCCGGCGGTGGACACCGCGTTCTGCTCTTCAAGGGCCTGCTGCACCGCCGACAAAGGTAGGCCGAGGGTGGCGAGTTTGACGTTGGAGAGTTCGATCCAGATCTTCTCGTCCTGTAAACCGAGCAGATCGACCTTGCCCACATCCTTGACCCGTTGCAGCTGAATCTGCACGCGGTCGGCGTAGTCCTTGAGCACCGCGTAATCAAAACCTTCGCCTGTCAGGGCGTAGATATTGCCAAACGTTGTGCCGAACTCATCATTGAAGAATGGCCCCTGGATGCCAGGTGGCAGGGTCTGACGAATGTCGCTGATCTTCTTGCGAACCTGGTACCAGAGGTCCGGGATTTCCACCGAGTGCATGGAATCACGGGCAACGAACGTCACTTGGGATTCGCCCGGACGGGAGAACGAAACGATGCGTTCGTACTCGCCGGTTTCCATCAGTTTCTTTTCAATGCGCTCGGTGACCTGGCGCGACACTTCCTGCGCCGTGGCCCCTGGCCAGTTGGTACGAATCACCATGGCCTTGAAGGTGAACGGCGGGTCTTCACTTTGGCCGAGTTTGGTGTAGGACAGTGCGCCGACAACGGCCAGCAAGAGCATCAGGAACAGTACGATCTGGCGATTACGCAGCGCCCATTCGGAAAGATTGAAACCCATCGGGGATTACTCCTTGTCCGCCAGATTGACCACGCGGTTGGAGCGATCCACCGGACGCACCTGCTGCCCTTCAAGCAGCACATGGACGCCAGCGGCCACCACCCAGTCGCTTGCGCTCAGGCCTTCGAGCACCGGTACGGTTTTCTCGCCAAAGGCACCGACCCGTACCGGGGTTTTCTTCAAGGTGTTGTTGGCACTGACGACCCAGACGTAGGTCGCGCCGTTTTCCGCTGTCAGTGCGGAAAGCGGCACCGACAGCGGCACCACATCGGAGGTCTGAACGAACACCCGGGCACTCTGGCCGAGTTCAGCAGGAACCTTGCCGGCGGTGAAGGCGATGCGGGCGGCAAAAGTGCGCGATTTGGGATCGGCAGCGGGCGACAGCTCACGGATGCGCCCGGCGAAACGTTGGTCGGGCTGGGTCCACAGTTCGACTGACACTGGCTGACCGACCTTGAAGCGGCCAAAGCTCTGCTCCGGCAAGCTGATCAACACTTCGCGTTCGCCATCGGTGGCGAGGGTAAATACGGTTTGCCCCGCCGCCACCACTTGCCCGACTTCAACCGCACGTTTAGCCACAACCCCATCCTGAGGCGCACGCAGCACGGCGTAACTGGCCTGATTGGTCGAAACGTTGAATTCGGCTTTGATTTGCTTGAGGCGTGCTTCACCGGATCGGTAAAGGTTTTCGGAATTGTCGTACTGCGAACGGCTGACCATCTGACGGTCCATCAAGGTCTTGTAGCGATCACGTTCGGCGCGCACCAGGCTCAGGTTGGCCTCGGCAGCGGCGACCTGGGCACGGGTGGCTTCCAGTTGCAGGCGCACGTCTTGAGGATCGAGCTCCGCCAGAGGTTGGTCAGCCTTGACCCGCTGCCCCTCTTCGACCAGTCGTCGACTGACTTTGCCGCCAATGCGAAACGCCAGCTCCGGCTCATACCGTGCGCGGACTTCACCGGGGAAACTTTCCATCGCCTGGGACGAAGGCTCTGGCTGCACGACCATGGCCGGGCGAACGGTGACTTGAGGCGCCTCTTCGTGACCACACGCAGACAATAAAAACGCCAGACTGACTGGCAACGCGAGGGGCAAGGCATAGCGGAACATGGTGAAGGACCTTTCGCTAATGGTGCTTTGAATAATTATACTGGGCAGTATGTTATTAATAGCAAACTCACCAGTCCAGTAATAAAAGCGCATATGCCTAACAATCTTTCAGTATCCAACGGCCCGGGCCGCCCCAAGGATCTGGCCAAACGCCAGGCGATCCTCGATGCGGCGAAAATTCTGTTTCTGAGCAAGGGTTATGCAAGTACCAGCATGGACGCCGTCGCGGCCGAGGCCGGTGTGTCGAAGCTGACGGTCTACAGCCATTTCAACGACAAGGAGACGCTGTTCTCCGCCGCCGTGATGGCCAAGTGCGAAGAGCAATTGCCGACGCTGTTTTTCGAATTGCCGGACGGCACTGCCGTAGAAACGGTGCTGTTGAACATCGCGCGCGGCTTTCATCAGCTGATCAACAGCGACGAATCGGTCAACCTGCATCGGCTGATGATGACGCTGGGCAGCCAGGACCCGAAACTCTCGCTGATCTTCTTCGAGGCCGGGCCTGAGCGCATGCTGCATGGTATGGAGCGGTTGCTGACCAAGGTTGATCACAGCGGCGCGTTGAGCATCGACAAACCTCGCAATGCGGCCGAGCACTTCTTCTGCTTGCTCAAGGGTGCGGGGAATTTCAGGCTGCTTTATGGCTGCGGCGAGCCGCTGACCGGGGATGCGGCCGAGAGCCATGTGCAGGAAGTGGTGGAGTTGTTTATGCGGGCCTACAGGCCTGAGACAGCCTGATAGATTTTGGTTGTCTGGTCTGGCGCCTTCGCGAGCAAGCCCGCTCCCACATTCGTCCGCGTCCCCTTGAGAAGACTCGGTCAAATGTGGGAGCGGGCTTGCTCGCGAAGCAGGCGACGCGGTCTTAAGGCTTGAGCGCTTTTTTCGGGTAAATATCATACCGGCTGGATTTACCATCCAGCGCATGACTCGGCTTCGGCCCTTCGATGCATGGCGCCTTGCGCGGGCGCTTGACCACCACTCGATGGCTGGCCAACGCCAACGCCGCTTCGAGCAGTGCAGGCGCATCCGGGTCATCGCCTACCAGCGGCCGGAACAGGCGCATTTCCTTCTTCACCAAGGCCGTTTTCTCACGATGGGGAAACATCGGGTCGAGGTAGATCACCTGCGGTGGCTCGCCCTCCCAATTGCGCATCACCTCGATCGAATTGCCCTTGAGCAAGCGCATCCGCGCCACAATCGGCGCCACGTCAAAGTCTTCCGCGCCGCGCGCCAGGCCATCTTCAAGCAGCGCGCCAATCAGCGGCTGACGCTCGATCAGGCTCATCTCGCAGCCCAGGCTCGCCAGCACGAACGCATCTTTGCCCAGCCCCGCCGTAGCATCCAACACGCGCGGACGCACGCCTTGGGCAACCCCGACAGCCTTGGCGATCATCTGACCGCTACCGCCGCCGTACAAGCGACGATGGGCCGCACCGCCCTCGACAAAGTCCACCCGCACCGGCCCCGGCGCGTCCGGGCCCAGTTGCTGCAGCTGCAAACCCTGGTCGCCGACCTGCAAGGCGAACTCACCGTCATCCACCTGCATCGGCAAACCCAGGCGCTCGGCCCATTGTTCGGCCTGTGGCTGAAAAGTCGCGGCCAGAGCCTCGACACGGATGCGGCAGGCCGCAGGTTGCTCAATCATGGGAAAACACGCTCAAAAAATTAATGATCGGCAAAAACGGCCGATAACAAAACTATCGAGCATTTTGCCAGAGCTGAGCGTCGACCGAGAGAAATGTCAGACATTCGAAGCACATCCGTAGGCTATATATCGCGTCATGGCGATTATGGTCTGCGAAATTCCCAAGCACTGAGCGGCGTCAGTCACCTGTGGCAGGATTTTTTTGCCCAGGCCCTGGCCGATCAGTCGGGCGATGTCGTACCGGCTTCTCTCAACTTTCCACCGGTCGATCTCGACAGCCCGGTCGAACCCACCGTTGGCAGCGAACTGCTGGCTCACATCATTTCCCAGCGCGAATGTGATGTGAAAGAAACCGAGGTCCGTCCGCCCGAGCCACTGTTCCTGCCGATTGCCGAGTTCGAAATGGACCTGGCCGACAAACCTTTCCCACCGTTCCCGGCACAAGAAATCGTCGCGCAACAGAAACAACAGGACTTCGAAAGCCGCTGGGTCCGCCCGATCGTGCTCACCGCAGGTCAGCCTGTGCCGGAAGCAGGTCCGGCGCCGCAACCGCGTCCGCTGCACCTGCCGATCGCCGAATTCGAACTCGATCTGCTGGACAAGCCATTCCCGCCGTTCTCGCCCGAAGCGCTGGTGGAGCAACAGAAACAACTCGATTTCGATAACGGCTGGGCTCGCCCGATCGTCCTGCAAAACCTGCGCATCGCCGCCTGACCTTCAATAACAGGCCTTCAGCGACACACCCACCACGGCCCGACATCCACATGAAAGTGATTGCGATGGGCGGCGTTGTAATCCGGGCTCAAGACCACACTGAACATATCGCAGGCGCCATCGCGGACCTGACGTAAAAACCGTGCGTCCTGATTATCCTTCGGCCAATCCTTGAGCACGTTGATGGATCGGCCATCAGCCAAACGAAAACCGGCGATATCCAGCGCATCGGCGCTGGCATGCTGGCTGCGCCTGCCGTTTTCACGGCTGTAGACGTTGCGACAGGCAAAGCTGCCGAGATGGTCGACACGCGTTACCGCTTGACCGTAGACCGCTTGTGCGGCGGGTTGCAGGGCGTGGTGTTCGAACAGGGCGAACGACACCGCCAGACGGCAACTGGCGAGGAAACTGCTGCTCAGGGCCACCTCGCCGCCTTGCACACGCAAAGTGTTGATCAACGGGCACGTCGCGTCGGGGCTGTCGGCCTGACGGGTTACGCGCAATCCGGAGCTGCTCAGGGCTTGATCGCACAGCTGCGGATCATCGCGCAGGCGCATCAACTTGTAGCGCGTCAGAAAATTGGGCGCGGCCTTCACGTCCAGCGGTGCCCAGGGATTCCACTGCGGCGGCAGAGAGATCCAGCCACGCCAGACGCTCACGGCCGCCGTGCCGACGATCAACAGCATCAACAGCAGCCACCACCGAAACCGCATCGTCAGCCTTTGAACAATTGATTGGCTTGGGCATACGGCATGGACCGCGACGTGAACCCGAATGTGCCCGACGTCTTGATCTCTTCGGCAGCGCGGAAAAACTCGCCATACGCCGCCAGCGCCAGAGCCGAACCGACACTAATCCGCTTGACGCCCATTTCGCTCAACTGCTCGACCGTCAATTTCAGTCCGCCAGACATCAACACATTGACCGGTTTCGGCGCCACAGCGCGGACCACCGCCAACACATCTTCAGCACTGCGCAGACCTGGCGCATAAAGCACGTCGGCACCCGCTTCGGCAAACGCCTGCAAGCGGCGAATGGTATCGGCGAGATCAGGATTGCCGTGCAGAAAGTTCTCCGCGCGAGCGGTCAACATAAAGGGAAACGGCAAGCTGCGAGCGGCTGCCACGGCAGCCTCGATGCGCGCCACGGCATGCTCGAAGCAGTAGATCGGCGCTTCTTCACGGCCGGTGGCATCTTCGATAGAGCCGCCGACCGCACCGGCCTCTGCCGCACGCAAAATACTCTGTGCGCATTCGGCTGGATCGTCAGCGAAGCCGTTTTCCAGATCGACGGCGACGGGCAGATCAGTTGCCGCAACAATCGCCCGAACGTTTGCCAGGGTGTCGTCCAGCGTCAGCGCGCCATCGGGGCGGGCGTTGGAAAAGGCGTATCCAGCACTAGTGGTCGCCAGCGCTTCGAAACCAAGGCTGGCGAGCATCTTCGCCGAGCCGGCGTCCCAAGGGTTGGGAATGACAAAAGCCCCCGCGCGTTCGTGCAGTGCTTTGAACGTTTGGGCTCGAAGGGTTTGCGCATCCATTGGCAAGCTCCTGAAAAGGGCAGGGAATCCGCTTCAGAGCAGACCAAGTTGCTCGGCAGCGGGCTCTCTGTATAGCTCAGGCAGCGGCGGCAGGCCAGGCAAACGCAGCATCAGTTTTGCGTGAAAACGTTGCGCCAGTTTGGCGGCCAGCAGGTTGTCGGCGGTGTGCAGGAAGATATAGGGCGTACGGCCCTCTTCGATCCACACGGCTATTTTCTCGACCCACGGCAGCAGGAACGGGTCGTTGGCCTCAAGCTGCGGATGGCCGATGAAGCGTACCTGCGGACATTGCGTGAAGGCTGCCGGACGGGGCGGCACCCTGGGCTTTTTCGATTGGGCGTGAAGCACCGAGGGATCGGTCGATGTGCAGCTGAACAACGCGCGGGGATCGAGGCAAATACGCTCGACACCGCGATCCAGTAGCAGGCGATTGAGCATTCTCTCGGCATCGCCCTTGGCGAAGAACTCGTCATGCCGCACTTCAACCGCCAGAGGCCGGTCCACCGCATCAATAAATCCGGCCAGTTCAGGCAATCGTTGCGGCGTGAAGCTTTTGGACAGTTGCAGCCACAGCGGTGAAACCCGTTCACCCAGGGGGCTGAGCAATTGCAGGAAGGTTTCGGCAGCGGTCAATTGTTCGCACAGGTCACCGCTGTGACTGATGTCACCGGGGAACTTGGCAGTGAAGCGAAAGTGTTCGGGCATGGTCTCGGCCCAACGCTGCACGGTGGTCGCAGCCGGGCTCGCGTAGAAGGTCGTATTGCCTTCCACGGCGTTGAAAACCTGGGAATAGAGATTCAGAAACTCGGCGGGTTTTGCGTCTTGCGGATACAGGTAGTCGCGCCAGGCGTTTTCACTCCAGGACGGACAGCCCAGGTAGTAAGGCAGCATCAGATGTACAGGTCGAGGCCCAGCACATCAGAATCCCAATCGACAAAACCGGCGGTGCTCAGGTAGCTGGCCAGGGCCTTCGCGACACTGCTGCTCATGGCACGGTGATAAAGCATGTCTTGTTGACGGGCGGGGAGATTACTCAAGCGTTGCGCAGAGGCTTTGGCAGCGCGGGCGGCCATTTGCTCTCCGGATGGAATTTCCAGCTCGCCGTCGATATCGACGTAGTCGTCATCCGCCACAGGGCCTTTGCGAGGCTTGCGTTTGATGGGGTAGGACTGAGAGGGAACGCCGTCTATACGCATGAGTACATGTCCGGGATCAATGATGGCAGTTTAGTGGCGCTAGAGTAACTGCGCAAACCGCCGAGTGATAACTAGAACACAGAAAATGGAAAAGGTTTAAAAGCGGAGTTAGAAACTGACGATTGGCTGAAACGGACAATATTTTGTGGCGAGGGGACTTGTCCACGTTCGGCTGCGAAGCAGTCGCAAAACCAGCCAACACGGTGTGTCAGGCATAACAGGGAATTGGGGCTGCTTCGCAACCCAACGGGGACAAGTCCCCTCGCCACAGAAACCGCGTGAATTATCGCGCCTTGGGCGTCGCCACTTTATCGCGCAAGTACACCGGCTGCGCCTCATCCGCCACGATCGCCTCACCACGCGCCCAGGCAAAACGCGCCAGGGTCAGCAGATCCTCAGCGTGAGGCAACATGCCCGCATCCTGCCCGGTCAGGCTGACGGCGATTCGCTCGGCATAACCCCAGCCAGTGCCGGCGCCAAACCACTCACCGCTGGCGTCAGCCGGCAACGCGGCCACTTCCGGCGACAGCACCGCTTCATTGCCGACCAGCCGCATCTCCCCCGCCGTTTCGCGGTAGCAACCCCAATACACTTCGTCCATGCGCGCATCGATGGCGGCCGCGACCTGGCTCACGCCATGTTCGCGATAGGCCCGCTGCGCCAGCACGGCCAGGTTCGATACTGGTAACACCGGACGATCCAGCGCAAACGCCAGCCCCTGCACCACGCCGATGGCGATCCGCACACCCGTGAACGCACCCGGACCACGTCCGAAAGCGATTGCATCGACCGCTTGCAGGGTGGTCCCGGCATCCGCCAGCAACTGCTGAATCATCGGCAGCAGCTTCTGTGCATGCAGGCGCGGGATCACCTCGTAATGGCTCGTGACTTTTCCGTCATGCAGCAAGGCAACGGAGCAAGCTTCAGTCGCGGTGTCCAGGGCCAGCAAGGTGCTCATCGATGTTTCCGTAAGAGAGGTCAGAAAAAGTGCGCCAGTATAAACAACTACGGCCCGCAAGCGGGCCGTAGAAGATGAAGCGATTAAGACTTTTCAGCTCAGTGCTTCAAGCACCTTGCCGGTGATCGCTTCAACCGAGCCGACGCCCGCAATGTGGCTGTACTTCGGCTTGCCATCAGTAGCAGCAGACAGCGTCTGGTAGAACTCGACCAGAGGCTTGGTCTGGGAATGGTAGACCGACAGGCGATGACGAACGGTTTCTTCGGTGTCGTCCTTGCGCTGCACCAGTGCTTCACCAGTGATGTCATCTTTGCCGGCGATTTTCGGCGGGTTGTAAACAGTGTGGTACACGCGGCCGCTGGCCTCGTGAACGCGACGACCAGCGATACGCTGAACGATTTCTTCGTCGTCGACGGCGATTTCGACCACGTGATCCAGCCCCACGCCGGCTTTCACCAGGGCTTCAGCCTGAGGAATGGTGCGCGGGAAACCGTCGAACAGGAAACCGTTGGCGCAATCCGCCTGACTGATGCGTTCCTTGACCAGGTTGATGATCAGGTCATCGGAAACCAGACCACCGCTGTCCATGATGCTCTTGGCGATCAGGCCCAGCTCGGTGCCGGCCTTGACCGCGGCACGCAGCATGTCGCCGGTGGAGATTTGCGGGATACCGAATTTTTCGGTGATGAACTTAGCCTGAGTACCTTTACCGGCCCCGGGAGCTCCCAGCAGAATGACGCGCATCGATGTGCTCCTCAATTTTTTATATAGATAACGTCAGATTCGCCTCGTGGGGCCAATCTCAAAAAAAGGGTCGTGACCGCCCAAACGGTCAAAGGCTGATCAAGATACACAGCAGGCCCGGAGCACACAAGCCGCCGAAAGTCGGAGAAACCCGCGCCTGATGTGGCCTTTCGTCGGGGTAACCCTAGTCGCAACCCCATCACTAACTGTCGCCTGGCAGCACTTTTCAACCCCTCGTCCACAGGCAACTCGACGCTCGCGCCGAGTGCCTTGCCCCACGACGAAAACCTTAGCCGGTATTACGCAAACCGGCGGCAATCCCCGCCACAGACACCAGCAGCGCCTGTTCTACCGGGCTGCCCTGCGCCACTTCCTGTTGTCGCGAACGCGCCAACAACTCAGCCTGCAATAGATGAAGAGGGTCGAGGTAAGTGTTGCGCAAGCGGATGAATTCAAGCGTGGCTGGGCTATGTGCCAGTAGCTGCGACTGACCAGTCAACCCAAGGACCACTGAGCAGGCCTGCGACAATAGGTCGCGTAAATGCGCACCCAAAGGGAGCAGATCCGGCTCGACCAAGCGCTCATCGTAAGACCGGGCGATATCGGCATCGGCCTTGGCCAACACCATTTCCAGCATATCGATGCGCGTGCGGAAGAACGGCCACTGCTCGCGCATCTGCCCCAGCAGCTCGCCTTCGCCGCGCTCCAGCGCCTTGCTCAACGCTGCTTCCCAGCCGAGCCACGCCGGCAACATCAGTCGCGTTTGGGTCCAGCCGAAGATCCACGGGATCGCCCGCAGGCTTTCAATCCCGCCGGCGCGGCGCTTGGCCGGGCGACTGCCCAGCGGCAAGCGTCCCAGTTCCTGCTCCGGCGTGGACTGGCGGAAATACTCGACGAACTGAGGATTTTCCCGCACCACGACGCGATAAGCGCTGACACCGTCAGCGGCCAATTCGTCCATCAGATTGCGCCAGGCAGGCTCCGGTGGTGGCGGCGGCAGCAAGGTCGCTTCCAATACCGCTGCCAGGTACAGGTTGAGGTTCTGCTCGGCGATGTCCGGCAGGCCAAATTTGAAACGAATCATTTCCCCCTGCTCGGTGGTACGGAAACGCCCCGCCACCGAACCCGGCGGCTGCGACAGAATCGCCGCGTGTGCCGGACCGCCGCCGCGCCCCACGGTGCCACCGCGACCGTGGAACAACAGCAGTTCCACTTGCTGCTCGCGGCAGATGTCGACCAAGCGCTCCTGCGCCCGATACTGCGCCCAGGCCGCTGCCGTCGTGCCGGCGTCCTTGGCCGAGTCGGAGTAGCCGATCATCACTTCCTGCGGCCCTTGCAGGCGCGAGCGATAACCGGGCAGCAGCAACAGTTTTTCAATCACCGGGCCGGCGTTGTCGAGGTCGGCAAGGGTCTCGAACAGCGGCACCACGCGCATCGGCCGCAACACGCCAGACTCTTTGAGCAGCAGTTGCACGGCCAACACATCGGAAGCGGCGCCGGCCATGGAGATCACATACGAACCGAGCGAAGCACCCGGTGCGGCAGCGATTTCCCGGCAGGTCGCCAACACTTCGGCGGTGTCGGCCGATGGCTTGAAGTAGGCCGGCAACAACGGCCGGCGGTTGTTCAGTTCGCGCATCAGGAAAGCGATGCGCTCTTCCTCGCTCCAGTCCTCGTAGCGCCCAAGGCCCAGGTAATCGGTGATCTCGTTCATGGCCGCGGTATGTCGCGTCGAGTCTTGACGCACATCGAGCCGTACCAGGAACAGTCCGAACGTCACCGCCCGGCGCAGGCAATCGAGCAGCGGCCCATCAGCAATCACGCCCATGCCGCACTCATGCAGCGAGTGGAAGCACAGCTCCAGCGGATCGAGCAGCTCGCGGTTGTTTTGCAACACATCGGCGGGTGCCGGCGTGGTCTTCGTCAAGGAGGCGTGAGCCCAGTTACGCGTCGCGCGCAGGCGTTCACGCAGCTGTTTAAGCACCGCACGGTAAGGTTCGGCGCTGTCCCCGGCCTTGGCCTTCAAGTCGTCGCTGGCCTGCTGCATCGACAACTCGGCCGCCAAGTGATCGACATCGCGCAGGTACAAGTCCGCGGCCATCCACCGCGCCAGCAGCAAGACTTCACGGGTCACGGCAGCGGTCACGTTGGGGTTGCCATCGCGGTCACCGCCCATCCACGAGGCAAAGCGAATCGGCGCGGCCTCCAGTGGGAGGTGCAGGCCAGTGGCGTCATGCAGGGCTTTATCGGCCTTGCGCAAATAGTTGGGGATCGCCTGCCACAGCGAATGCTCGATCACCGCGAAGCCCCACTTGGCCTCATCCACGGGGGTTGGGCGGGTGCGGCGGATTTCTTCGGTGTGCCAGGCTTCGGCGATCAGGCGCTGCAACTTCGTGTGGATCTGCTCGCGTTCGGCAGTGGTCAGGTCGCGATGGTCCTGTGCGGCCAGTTGAGCGGCAATTGCGTCGTATTTCTGGATCAGTGTGCGGCGCGCCACTTCGGTCGGGTGCGCGGTGAGGACCAACTCAATCTCCAGCCGTCCCAGTTGCCGGGCCAGGGATTCGGCGCCATGACCTTCAGCACTCAGGCGGGCGAGCAGTTCCGGCAGTACCCGCGCTTCGAACGGCGCAGGCTGTGACTCTTCGCGACGGTGAATCAGCTGATATTGCTCGGCGATATTGGCCAGGTTGAGAAACTGGTTGAACGCCCGCGCCACCGGCAGCAACTCTTCTTCGCTCAATTGGTTGAGGCTGGCGCTCAGTTCAGCGTCCATTGAACCGCGACGGTCGGCCTTGGCGCCTTTGCGGATCTGCTCGATCTTGTCGAGAAAGCCGTCCCCGTACTGTTCACGAATGGTGTTGCCCAACAGCTCACCCAACAGGTGAACATCCTCGCGCAAGCGTGCATCAATATCGGTCATCAGCAGTTCTCCAGCGAAAATCCGGGTGACTTGGTGTCCATGCTCTTGAGTTAGAGAGTGCCGCTGTAAAGCGGTTCTTACAAGCGGACGACGACGGGAATGCTGTTCGGCCGAGAAAGTTTGGGGATTGGGGTTGGTGGGTACATATCCGTTTCTGCGGTAACGGCCACTTGTGGTTTCGCTCTTACAGCGACTCACTTTTCCAATCGCCGAAAAGTAAGCAAAAGGCTTTGCCCCTCCATTCGGTGCCTCGCCTAGGCTCGGCATGCCCTCACTCCGGCATTGCTCCGGGGGCCCGCCGCCATCGGCCATCCATGGCCGGGGGCGGCTACCGCGGCATCCTTGCCGCGGTGCCCCCTGCGCAACGCCTGCGTTCGGCCTCTGGGAAAGGGGCAGAAGATCAAAATCAAAATCAAAATCAAAAGCCACAGCCACAGCCACAGCCACAGCCACAGCCACAGCAAGATCAAAAAATCGCAGCCTCGTTTCACTCGACAGCTCCTACAGAAAGGAGGCGGTGTACGCACGCTCCTCACCACTCAACGGGCCGAGCGTTAGCTCGCCTGCAGCTTTTGATCTTGATGCACCGCCCCCTCGAGAGGCTTCGTTCCGGTTCTGCGCAGTGGGCAACCCGGCACGGATGCCGGGTTAGCCGCCCCCGGCCATGGATGGCCGATGGCGGCGGGCCCACGGAGCAGGACCGGAACGAGGGCATGCCGAGCCTAGGCGAGGCACCGAACGAAAAGGGCAAGAACCCTTTGGTTACTTTGGGGTTCTTTTCCAAAGTGACTCGCTGTAAAAGCGAAACCGCCAGTCGCCATGACCGAAGAAACGGATATACACCCAATCCCCCCAACGGCATTAGACGACGAAGGGACTTTAAACCTTGTGCGTTAAAGCTAGTCTGAAGAGTAAGCCGTACAACGGCTGTCGCCGGCGATTGCCGGACACTGACACTGCCTGCCACGAGCAGGTGCGCATTGAGGTCACTATGAAAATCCGCGAGCTTGCCCATCACTGGGAAGAAAACGCCAAGGGTCGCCTGACCGACACCGGATACTCGATTCATCTGGATGTGGAGGCCGCCGCACGGCTGGCGGCCATTATCGATATGTACCCCAAACGGCAGCCCGAAGAACTGCTCGGCGAGCTGATCGGCGCCGCCCTGGAGGAGCTCGAAAAAAGCTTTCCGTACGTGAAGGGCTCGACCGTCGTAGCCACCGACGAAGAAGGTGATCCGCTGTACGAAGACGTCGGTCCGACTCCGCGTTTTCTCGCATTGTCCCGTCGTCATTTGCACGATTTGTCGGCCGTCGACGACAAACAGAAACACTGATTACCACGCTTCTTCCCCCTCCAAAAATGCGTATTCCCGGGCCCGTTCAGGACCGGGAATACGGCTGCTCGCGGTGAAAATTACCGGTTTAGAGCCTTGTCCGCCCGGTCAAAGTTTTTTCGCGCGATGGGCCATATTCTCTGAACTTTCGAAAAACGCCTCGGGTCACACCCATTAACCACGCCTGGGACGGCCGTTTTAAAACACCCCCGGAAATTGAAGGTTGCGGCTCCTTGCCCAGGATGGATTTTTTAGTTTTTCAGGAGTTATTCCAATGGAGTTGAAGACCATGAAAACCCGAACTGCCAAATCCTCGTTCCCCCCTCTGCGTAGCCTGAAACTGGCTGCACTGGCCATCGGCAGCAGCTTCGTTCTTGCCGGTTGTGCCGGTAACCCGCCAAGCGAGCAATTTGCCGTGACGGAATCGGCGGTCAACAGCGCCGTCAGTGCCGGCGGTACCGAATTCGCGGCAGTGGAAATGAAATCCGCGCAGGACAAGCTCAAACAAGCCGAAATCGCCATGCACGACAAAAAGTATGCCGAAGCCAAAGTCCTGGCCGAACAGGCCGAGTGGGACGCTCGCGTGGCTGAGCGCAAAGCCCAGGCTATCAAAGCTGAACAGGCTGTGAAGGACTCTCAGAAAGGTGTTCAAGAACTGCGTCAGGAAAGCCAGCGCACCGTGCAGTAAGCGGCGCGGCACGACGTACTTCTTACTCGACTAAAAGGACGAAACCACCATGCGTAAACAATTGATGATCCCTGCCCTGCTGGCCGCAAGCGTTGCACTGGCTGCCTGCTCCACGCCGCCGAACGCGAACCTGGAACAGGCCCGTAGCAACTACACCGGCCTGCAAACCAACCCGCAAGCCAGCAAAGTCGCGGCGCTGGAAACCAAAGAAGCCAGCGATTATCTGGACAAGGCCAACAAGGCTTACCAGGACAAAGAAGACCAGGCCAAGGTCGACCAACTGGCTTACCTGACCAATCAACGCGTTGAAGTGGCGAAGCAGACCATCGCCCTGCGCAACGCCGAAGCCAATCTGAAAAATGCTTCCGCGCAGCGTGCCCAGGCTCGTCTGGATGCCCGCGACGCGCAGATCAAACAATTGCAGGACAGCCTGAACGCCAAGCAGACCGATCGCGGTACCTTGGTGACGTTCGGTGATGTGTTGTTTGCCACTGACAGGGCTGATCTGAAGTCCAGCGGTCTGGTGAATATCAACAAACTGGCGCAATTCCTCTCGGAAAACCCTGATCGCAAAGTGATCGTTGAGGGCTACACCGACAGCACGGGCACCGCGAACCACAACCAGTCGCTGTCCGAGCGTCGTGCCGGTTCCGTGCGCACGGCGCTGGTGAAAATGGGCGTTGATCCCGCGCGTGTCGTGGCGCAGGGTTACGGCAAGGAATACCCGGTGGCCGAGAACAGCAGCGTCTCCGGTCGTGCGATGAACCGTCGGGTGGAAGTGACCATTTCCAACGACAACCAGCCGGTGATCCCGCGTTCGGCGGTCAGCTCGAACTAAGCATCGTCTGCTGAAACACAAAAGCCCCGCCTGAGTCGATCAGGCGGGGCTTTTGATCGCAGCCTCGTTTCACTCGACAGCTCCTACAGAAGCACGCGGTCTAATGTATGAGCTGTCGAGTGAAACGAGGCTGCGATCTTTTCGGGAGCGCTACGGTTGCAGCTTCTGCGGGGTTTCCTCGCCCATGCAGCGCACGGCTTTTTTCTTGTTGTTGACCAACACGCCGCTCAGGCCTTTCTGTTCGGTGTCGAACATCACCAGCACGCCATCGATGCACTGCGCGACTTGCGGCGCCGGTTCCAGGGAGACTTTGTAGTCTTCACCCGGCACAGTCTTGAGCATGGTGAAGTCGCTGAGCAGCAGCGCATCTTCGGGTTTGGCGAAGTGCAGGTAGCCGTAGAACCACAGGGCTCCGACGGTGCCGAGGATGCTGCAGATACCGGTGATGATCAGCGGGATGGCGTTACGTTCTTCACTCATTGCGGACTCTCTGGTGGTTCATCTTCAGAATTTTTCGGCGCCGGGTAATTCGGGACTTCGCCCAGGCGGCGCAGACCGTTGAAATGCTGCGGGTCATCGAGATAACGCAGCATGACTTTGCGCCAGACCGGGTCGGCGAACGTCTGCACATGACCGCCACGGGTCAGTTGCAGCACCCGCGGCGGCGGCGCAGCTTGATACAGACGGATGCCGTTGGAAAGGGGCACGATCGGATCATCGATGCTGTGGTAGATCAGTTTCGGTACGCCGTTGAGCTGCGCCATGGAGTTGATCGCGCTGTCTCCATCCGGCACCAGCCACGATAGCGGGACCTGGAACGTCCAGAACACCCAAGAGTTGCTCAACGCATAGCGACCGACACTGCGGTAACTGGCAGGCACGCCATCCATGACAAATGCCTTGAGCTGTTTCTGCCGCTCGGGATGCTGCACGAGGTAGTGAACGGCCATCGAGCCGCCGAGGCTCTGGCCCAGCAAGATCAGCGGCTTGCCCTTGACCTCCGGCGCCTGGTCGAGCCATTTGAATGCGGCATCGATGTCCTGATAAATCGCCGGCAGCGACGGCTCTCCCTCGGACAAACCGTAGCCGCGATAGTCCAGCAGCAGCACTTGATACCCTTCTTTCGGCAACCACCAACTCCCCCCAAGGTGCATGGGCAGGTTGCCGCCGTTACCGTGCAAATGCAGCACCGTGCCTTTGACTTCGACACCTTTTTTGGCCGGCAACCACCAGCCGTGCAGCTTGAGGCCGTCGGCGGTGGTCAGGGTGATGTCGCGGTATTCGAGTTTGGCTTTTTCCGGGGTAAACAGCTGGCCAGGCTCGGGGTAGAACAGCAGCGAGCTGCAGCCGCTCAAGGTCAGGAGAAGGCAGAAAAAGCCGAGGATTCTCATCCGATGAAACCTCGCAAGAAATGGAGTTGGAACACAATCCTGTGGGAAATAAATTACCTGTGGGAGCGAGCTTGCTCGCGATAGCGGTGGATCAGCCAGCATCTACGTTGAATGTTAAGCCGCCATCGCGAGCAAGCTCGCTCCCACATTGGGTTCGGGTGATCCTTAGAGGATATTGGAGTAATCCGCTTCGATCCGGTCCAGGCTCAGGTGATTGAGGAAGTTGGAGAAGCACATCCACGCCGACAGCGCGTTCAGGTCGCGGAACTGATCCGGCAAATACTTCGGTGGCACCACCAGCCCTTCATCCACCAACTGGCGCAAGGTCCGCATGTCTTCCAGCGTGGTCTTGCCGCAAAACAGCAGCGGTATCTGCTCAAGCTTGCCTTTACGCACGGCCAACTGAATGTAGTTGTAAACCATGATAAAGCCCTTGAGGTAGGACAAGTCTTTGGTAAATGGCAGACCTGTCGGCACCGAGCCACGGAAAACCCGACTGGCGTTGCCGTAGCTTTCCGCCATTTCAAAGCCTTGCTCGCGGAAGAACTCGAAGATCTGCAGGAAGTCCGCGCCCTCCTCCACCATGTGAATAGCGCGGGTGCGGTTGGTCAGTTTGCGCAGGCGGCTCGGGTACGAGGCGAAAGTGATGATTTCCATCAGGATCGCCAGGCCTTCCTGAGTCACCGTCGACGACGGCGGACCTTTGGAGAGGAAGGTGCAGATCGGCTGGTTCAGACCATTGAGCGTGGTCCCCACATGCACCAACCCTTCGTGGACTTCCAGAGCGCGCACGTCACGGTCGTTGAACATCGCGTCGGCGCGGATCTTGATGTAGTCGGCGCCAGCCGCCGCATCGGCGACGATCCCGTCGGACTCGAATACGCGAATGGTTTCCTCGGCCTCGCCGAATACCTTGTTCAAGCGGGTTTGCAGCAGGTGGACGGCTTCCTTGGCGGTGAGGATTTTCGGTTCGTCCTTCAGGTCGCCACGGCCATCGATGTTGTTCAGGTAATCCGAGAGCATCAGGCCCAGGTCGGAAAGGGTCGGATCGCCGGCGTGGAACGCGTCGGAAGCGGCACCGTAAAGCTCCTGTGAAATCAGCCCGAAATCCTCGGTGCCGCGCGCTTCGAGCATGCGCACCACCATCCGGTATTCCTTGCACATGCGGCGCATGATCTGGCCAACCGGGTTGAACTGTCCGAGCTGACGGGTGATGTCGCGTTCGATGTTCTGGAATTCCAGCTTCACCTTGTTGGAGTCGAACGCCAGCGGCCGGTTCAGGTAGTAATCGCGGTCCACCGCCGGCATTTCCTTGCCCTTGGCCTTGAGGAAACCATTGCGGATGTTGTCGTCCCACTTGACTGCATCGAGGACGCGAATCGGCGTCTGCGCCAGCACAATGCGATCGGACAACATGCGTATCGTCTGCTGGTAATCGTCCACCCGAAACTCCTGTAGAAAAACCGTTTACGTGCTGGGTTATTTGGCTTTGGCCAGGCGCTGATAGCGCACGGCCTCGACGAACACATCGGAATTGGCCGGGTCGTCAAGGTAGGCGAAGACCTGGTCCAGATTGGTGTTGATCAACACGCCGTCGCCGTCGTCGGTCTGGAAGCCTTCGCCGCTGAGGACTTTTTGCCTCAGGGCCTGGTTGATCTGCTCGAGGTCGAGGTTGTAGACCACCAGTTCATGTTTGTCGGTCAGTTCAAAACCGAAGAGAGTGAAGTGCCCGCCGAACTGCGCCGGCACCTTCGCCGACAGGTACCAGCGACTGCCATGGCGGGTCACCGTGAAGGGATAGGCTTCACGCTCCTTGGGTTTAGCCTTGAAGTAGCTGACGGCCTGATAGTGATTGTCGCCGAGGCGCGTCAGCTCCAGATTCAGCGGCTCGCCCCAGGCGTTGGTGCTGGTCCATTTGCCGAGCAACCCTTTAGGCGCGGGCTCGCTCGAGGGCAGCGGCTCCTTGAAGGTCACCAGACAGCCGCTGAGCAGCAGGAACGACAAGGCGATCACAACGACACGCCAGGCTTTCATTCAACACTCCCTTTGAACACACGCAGACCGTAGGAGCTGCCGAAGGCTGCGATCTTTTGATCTTGATCCTCTCGACACTGCTGCAAAGCAAGATCAAAAGATCGCAGCCTCCGGCAGCTCCTACAGGGGGGACCGGGGTTACACCGACGCCAAGACCAAATGCATGTAGCGAGTCAGGATGCCGAGCATTTCGGCTTCGGCGACAGGCTCGGCGTCGTTGAGCAGGCCCTGATATTCCATCCGTCCGATAATCGCCGTCAACACTTTGGCATCCTGTTGTGGCTCGCGGGAACCCAATACCTCGAAAAAATGGCAGGTGCCTTGCAGAAGAATTTGCTGATGCGAGCGCACCAACTCCGCCAGACGCGGGTTCAACAGGGCCTCCTGACGGAACGCCTGCTCGGCCATCAAGTGCTCGCGACGGTTGTGCAATTGGCGCTGCACGTAATCGGCGGTCAGCCGCGCGATATCGTCAGCCAGCTGTGAACGGGACTCGGGGCTGCCATCGCCATAAGCAACCATCTCGCGCAGCAAGCCTTCGTTGCTGGCCCACAGCTTGGCCATGAACGCCGCGCTGCGTTCCACGTATTGGGCAAAGGTATCGGTGAGCAGGTCATCGATATCCTTGAAATAGTAAGTGGTGGCCGACAGCGGCACACCGGCTTCGGCGGCCACCGCGCGGTGACGCACGGCCCGCACGCCATCGCGCACGACAATGCGCATCGCCGCATCGAGAATGTCCTGTCGACGCTGCTCACTGCCCTGTCGGCTGGCCTTGCGACCCTGGTACTGAACACTTTCAGCGACCGCAGTGGCGACGTCCGCTGCACCCTCTTGAGCAATTGCACGGTTCACGACAGGTATTCCTCTCTTACTTCAAAAGTAACCAATTGATACGTTTGTACCAGACAGGCAATAAAAAGCCGCCTGTTTTAGGCGGCTTTTTTATCGAAACACTTACGCTTGTGGCCGCATGTGCGGGAACAGGATCACGTCGCGGATCGACGGGGAGTTGGTCAGCAGCATCACCAGACGGTCGATGCCGATGCCTTCACCGGCGGTTGGCGGCATGCCGTACTCCAGCGCGCGAACGAAGTCGGCATCGTAATGCATGGCCTCATCGTCGCCGGCGTCCTTGTCAGCCACCTGCGCCATGAAGCGCTCCGCCTGGTCTTCCGCATCGTTCAACTCAGAGTAGGCGTTGGCGATTTCGCGGCCACCGATGAACAGTTCGAAACGGTCGGTGACGTTCGGGTTGTCGTCATTACGACGGGCCAGCGGCGACACTTCGAACGGGTATTGAGTGATGAAGTGCGGCTGCTCCAGCTTGTGCTCGACCAGCTCTTCGAAAATCATCACCTGCAATTTGCCCAGACCTTCGAAGCCCAGCACCTTGGCGCCGGCCTTCTTGGCGATGGCGCGGGCCTTGTCGATGTCGGTCAGGTCGTCAGCGGTCAGCTCAGGGTTGTACTTGAGGATCGAGTCGAACACCGACAGACGCACGAATGGTTCGCCGAAGTGGAACACTTTGTCACCGTAAGGCACGTCGGTGCTGCCCAGGACCAGCTGTGCCAGTTCGCGGAACAGCTCTTCGGTCAGGTCCATGTTGTCTTCGTAGTCGGCGTAAGCCTGGTAGAACTCCAACATGGTGAATTCAGGGTTGTGACGAGTCGAAACGCCTTCGTTACGGAAGTTGCGGTTGATCTCGAACACTTTTTCAAAACCACCGACTACCAGACGCTTGAGGTACAGCTCCGGCGCGATGCGCAGATACATGTCCATGTCCAGGGCGTTGTGGTGTGTTTCGAACGGCTTGGCCGCTGCACCGCCTGGAATGGTTTGCAGCATCGGTGTTTCGACTTCCAGGAAGTCTCGCTTCATCAGGAAGCTGCGGATGTGCGCGATGACTTGCGAACGCACGCGGAAAGTCTGGCGCACGTCTTCGTTGACGATCAGGTCAACGTAGCGCTGACGATAACGGGATTCGGTGTCGGTCAGGCCGTGGTGCTTGTCCGGCAGCGGGCGCAGGGATTTGGTCAGCAGGCGCACGCTGGTCATTTCGACGTACAGGTCGCCCTTGCCGGAACGGGCCAGGGTGCCTTCGGCGGCGATGATGTCGCCCAGGTCCCAGGTTTTCACCGCGGCCAGGGTTTCTTCGGACAGGGTTTTACGGTTGACGTAAACCTGGATGCGCCCGGACATGTCCTGGATCACCATGAACGAGCCACGGTTGAGCATGAGACGACCGGCAACCTTGACCGGAATTGCAGCCTCTGCCAGCTCTTCCTTGGTCTTGTCCGCGTACTGTTTCTGCAAGTCTTCGCAGTAGTTGTCGCGGCGGAAGTCGTTCGGGAAGGCATTGCCCTTGGCGCGCTCGGCAGCCAGCTTTTCCTTGCGCAGGGCGATCAGGGAGTTTTCTTCCTGTTGCAGGGCTTGCGGGTCGAGTTCTAGGTCGCTCATGTCTTTAAAAATTCCATCACAGGTTCGTTGCCCCCACCGATGGCAGGGGACTTAAGGTCTTGACTGGCGGTTTACAGGCCTTGCTTCAGGCTGGCCACCAGGTATTCGTCGATGTCGCCGTCGAGCACCTTGTCGCAGTCACTGCGTTCGATGTTAGTGCGCAAATCCTTGATCCGCGACGCATCGAGCACGTAAGAGCGAATCTGGTGACCCCAGCCGATGTCCGACTTGGTGTCTTCCAGGGCCTGGGAGGCGGCGTTGCGTTTCTGCACTTCCTGCTCGTACAAGCGCGCCCGCAACATTTTCATCGCGGTGTCTTTGTTGGCGTGCTGGGAGCGTTCGTTCTGGCAGCTGACCACGGTGTTGGTCGGTACGTGCGTAATACGGACGGCCGAGTCGGTGGTGTTTACGTGCTGACCACCGGCACCGGAGGAGCGGTAGGTATCGATGCGCAGGTCCGACGGGTTGATGTCGATTTCGATGTTGTCATCGATTTCCGGCGACACGAACACGGCCGAGAACGAGGTGTGGCGACGGTTACCGGAGTCGTACGGGCTCTTGCGCACCAGACGGTGCACGCCGATTTCGGTACGCAACCAGCCAAAGGCGTATTCGCCCTTGATGTGGATCGTGGCGCCCTTGATCCCGGCAACTTCACCGGCCGACAGCTCCATGATGGTCGCGTCGAAACCGCGTTTGTCGGCCCAGCGCAGGTACATGCGCAGCAGGATGTTGGCCCAGTCCTGAGCCTCGGTACCGCCGGAGCCGGCCTGGATGTCCAGGTAGGCATTGTTGGCGTCCATCTCACCGCTGAACATGCGACGGAACTCGAGTTTTTCCAGGGACTCGCGCAGGCGTTCGACTTCGGCAGCGACGTCATCGACGGCGGCCTGGTCTTCTTCTTCGGCGGACATCAGCAGCAGGTCTTTGGCGTCGGCCAGGCCGGTGTGCATTTCGTCGAGGGTTTCGACGATCTGAGCCAGCAGGGACCGCTCGCGGCCCAGCTCCTGAGCGTACGTCGGGTTGTTCCAGACATTCGGATCTTCAAGCTCGCGATTGACTTCAGTCAGACGCTCATGCTTTTGATCGTAGTCAAAGATACCCCCGAATAGTTTCGGAGCGCTCGGACAGGTCCTTGATACTGTTAAGGATCGGGTTGATTTCCATGGCGGGCAGCACTCGTTGGCGAACTTTTGAAAGCCGGCGAGTATAACGTAATCAGGCTGTCACGGCAGCCCGCCTGGCGGCTTAGGGGCAACATAAAACCTGTGGCGAGGGGGCTTGCCCCCGTTGGGTCGCGAAGCGGCCCCAAAATCTGCAACCAAGGTGCAACAGGCACACCGCATGCAATGGTTTTACGACTGCTTCGCAGCCGAACGGGGCGATGCGGCGTTCCGACAAGCCCCCTCGCCACAGGGTGCGCATCAGGCTAGAGATCTGCGCTTGAGCGTCATTCAATCCCCACCTGATTACGCCCATTGTTCTTCGCCAGATACAGCCCCTTGTCCGCCGCCGAGATCAATTGACGGCAATCGCCGCCCGGCTGCGGGGTCATGGTCGACAGGCCGATGCTGATGGTCAGGCTCGAACCTTCGGCCGGGAAAACGTGCGGGATCTTCAGCGCGGCCACGGTCTGGCGCAGTTTTTCCGCGACCAGTCGTGCGCCGCCCGGCGAAGTATTGGGCAGCACCAGAACGAACTCTTCGCCGCCGTAACGGGCCGGCAAGTCCGAAGGCCGCGCACTCGCATCACGAATCGCCGTGGCCACTTTGCGCAAGGCTTCATCGCCTTCAAGGTGGCCGAAGCTGTCGTTGTAGGACTTGAAGTAGTCGACATCGATCATCAGCAGCGACAGTTGACTCTGGTCACGCAGCGAACGGCGCCATTCAAGCTCCAGGTATTCGTCGAAATGCCGGCGGTTCGACAGCCCGGTCAGGCCGTCTGAGTTCATCAAGCGTTGCAGCACCAGGTTGGTGTCGAGCAACTGCTGCTGGCTGACCCGCAACGCGCGATACGCGGCGTCACGCTGCAGCAACGTCATGTAGGAACGCGAGTGATAGCGGATGCGCGCCACCAGTTCGATGTTGTCCGGCAACTTGACCAGGTAATCATTGGCCCCGGCCGCAAATGCCGCGCTCTTGATCAGCGGGTCTTCCTTGGTCGACAGGACAATGATCGGAATGTCTTTGGTCGCCGGATGATTGCGGTACTCGCGCACCAGGCTCAGACCGTCAAGACCGGGCATCACCAGATCCTGAAGGATCACCGTCGGTTTGATGCGGATCGCCTGGGCGATGGCCTGGTGCGGGTCGGCGCAGAAGTGGAAGTCGATGTTATCTTCGTTCGCCAACCCGCGGCGCACCGCCTCGCCGATCATTGCTTGATCGTCCACCAACAACACCATGGCGGCGTTTTCGTCGGTTTTGAAGCCGTCGAGCTGTAAATCATTCATGGGCAGTCACCTGAGTACTACTTGGGCCAGATTGCTGTGAAAAACCTTCATTTGGGGAAAATCTCCAGCAATCGTGGCGCTATCTTGTCCAGTGGGCGAATTTCCACCGCCGCGTCGATGGCCGCTGCCGCCTTCGGCATTCCGTACACCGCACTACTGTTTTGATCCTGAGCGATGGTCAGGTAGCCCTGTTGGCGCATGAGTTTAAGCCCCTGTGCGCCATCGCGTCCCATGCCGGTGAGCAAAACACCCACGGCATCGCCGTTCCAGTAGTTGGCCACACTCTCGAAGAACACATCGATCGAGGGCCGGTAGATCTCGTTGACCGGTTCGGCGGTGTAAGCCAGCGTGCCGTTTTTCAACAAGCGAATATGGTGGTTGGTGCCCGCCAGCAGCACCGCGCCGGCCTGCGGAGGCTCGCCTTCCTGGGCCAGGCGCACATTCAGGCCGCTGGCGCTGCTGAGCCATTCGGCCATACCGGCAGCGAACACCTGGTCAACATGCTGCACCAGCACGATGGCGGCCGAAAAATCTCGCGGCAACCCCTTGAGCAATACTTCCAGCGCGGCCGGCCCACCTGCCGATGAGCCAATGGCGATCAGGCGCTGGCGCGAAGCCGAACTGCGCAGCGGGCTCGGGGCGGCTCGCTCCCGATTGCCCCGGTCACCGATCAGCCAACCGATGTTGATGATCTTGCGCAGTAACGGGGCCGCTGCCTCTTGGGCATTGCCGGCACCGATGGCCGGCGTATCGACCACATCCAGCGCTCCGTGGCCCATGGCCTCGAACACCCGATGCACGTTCTGCTCGCGGTCGACCGTAACGATGACAATCGCGCACGGCGTATCAGCCATGATCCGCCGGGTCGCCTCCACGCCATCCATCACGGGCATGATCAGGTCCATCAGAATCAGATCCGGCGTATTTTCAGCGCAACGCTGCACCGCCTCGGCCCCATTACTGGCGACCCAGACCACATCGTGTGCCGGATCGAATGCCAGGGCGCGGCGCAGGGCCTCCACCGCCATGGGCATGTCGTTGACGATCGCTATTTTCATGCACGTGCTCCTCCAATGAGCTCAACCACCGCGTCAAGCAGGGCGTCGTCATGAAAACTGGCTTTGGCTAGATAATAGTCGGCTCCAGCGTCCAGTCCACGGCGACGGTCCTCTTCACGATCCTTGTAAGACACCACCATAACCGGAAGGGATTGCAGGCGATTGTCCCGGCGCAATAAAGACACCAGTTCGATGCCATCCATGCGTGGCATATCGATGTCGGTGATCAGCAGATCGAAGTCCTCCGAACGCAAGGCGTTCCAGCCGTCCATACCGTCCACCGCCACCGCCACGTCATAGCCGCGGTTGAGCAGCAACTTGCGTTGCAGCTCACGTACGGTCAGCGAATCGTCGACCACCAGAATCCGTTTTCGAGCCGCTTCAACCACCTGGCTGTCTTGACGGGCAATGCGCTCAAGACGCCCGGTATTGAGCAGTTTGTCCACCGAACGCAGCATGTCTTCGACGTCGACGATCAGCACCACTGAACCATCGTCGAGCAAGGCCCCGGCGGAAATGTCCTGCACCTTGCCCAGACGCTCGTCCAGCGGCAAAACGACCAACGTCCGCTCGCCGATAAAACGCTCGACCGCCACGCCGTAAATCGCCTCGCGCTCGCGAATCACCACCACTTTGAGGGTTTGCTGACTGTTCTGGCTCGCCGGACGCTGCAACAGCTGACTGGCCGCGACCAGCCCGACATGCCGGCCTTCGTGCCAGAAATGCTGACGGCCTTCGACCTGGACAATGTCCGCCGGCTCCAGATCGCACATCCGTTCGATGTGTGCCAGCGGGAAGGCATACGCCTCGTCACCGACTTCCACCACCAGACTGCGCACCACCGACAGGGTCAGCGGCACTTCGAGATGGAAACGACTGCCCTCGCCCGCCACCTGCTCCAGCACGACCGCGCCGCGCACCTGACGGACCATGTGCTGGACCGCGTCCAGACCGACGCCGCGCCCGGAGACTTCGGTGACCGTGTCGCGCAGGCTGAAACCCGGTAGAAACAGGAAGGTCAGCAGCTCTTCTTCACTCAATTGCGCGGCGGTTTCGGCCGGGGACAATTGGCGCTCGATGATGCTGCGGCGGACCTTTTCCAGATCGACGCCATTGCCGTCATCACTCAGCTCCAGCACCAACAGACCGGCCTGATGAGAGGCGCGCAAACGGATCAGGCCTTCAGCGGGTTTGCCCGCCATTAGCCGTTGCTCCGGGGATTCGATGCCGTGATCCACGGCATTGCGCAGCAGGTGAGTCAGCGGCGCTTCAAGTTTCTCCAACACGTCGCGGTCGACCTGGGTTTTCTCGCCCTCGATCTCCAGTCGCACCTGCTTGCCGAGGCTGCGACCGAGGTCGCGGACCATGCGCTCTTGCCCGGCCAACACATCGGCAAACGGCCGCATGCGGCAAGCCAGCGCGGTGTCGTACAACACTTGCGCCCGTTGACTGGCCTGCCAGGCGAACTCATCCAGTTCGGCGTTCTTTTCCACCAGCAATTGCTGAGACTCAGCCAGTAGCCGACGAGCGTCTTCGAGGGCTTCCTGTGCTTCCAGACTCAAGGCATGTTCCTTGAGGTGGACGTTGAGGTTTTCCAGGGCCCGCAGGCCGTTGTTCTGCATACGCTTGAGGCGTTGCATGGTGGCCAGGTGCGGTTTGAGCCGCAGGGTTTCCACCAGGGATTTGCTCGACAGGTCAAGCAGGCTGTTCAGGCGTTCGGCCGTGACCCGCAGCACCCGCTCGCCGTTTTCGGTGGTGCGTTTGGCCTTGCGCGGTGGCTCTGCGGGTTGCAGTTCGGCGACCGGGATTAGCGCCTCGACCTTGGGCGTCGGTGGTTCGAGCTGAAGTTCCGCCATCACTGGGGCGACAGGCGCAGTGACCGGCGCGGGCGCCGCCATCGGATCAAGCAACCGCGCCATCAACACCACATAGGCCTCGATTTCCGCCAGTTGAGGGTTGTTGTCCGGCGTTGCAATGCGCATCAGCAAATCGGTGCCTTGCAACAAGGCATCGATGTGCTCGGGCCGCAGGTACAGGCGCCCCTCCTGGGCACTGACCAGGCAATCTTCCATCACATGCGCGACGCTGACCCCGGCATCGACACCGACAATCCGCGCCGCGCCCTTGAGCGAGTGCGCCGCGCGCATGCACGATTCGAGGTGATCGGCCTGGGTCGGGTCGCGTTCCAGCGCCAAAAGACCTGCGCTCAGCACCAGTGTCTGGGCCTCGGCTTCCAGACTGAACAGTTCCAGCAAAGAGGCGTCGCGCATTTGCTCGGGGGTCATGTAAGGCTCCGGGTCACGGCGGACAGCAGCTGTTCTTCATCCAGCCAACGCAGGCTGCGACCTTTGAATTGCAACACGCCACGAGTGTATTTGGCGCTGGCCTGAGTGCCGGAGCGGGACGCCGCCTCGAGGATGTGTTCGTCGATGGCGTGAATCCCGTCCACTTCATCCACCGGTACCACCACCGGTCCGCCGTGGGCAGAGATGATCAGCATTCGCGGCATGACCCGCGCGCCGGACGCCACGCTGCTGGCGCCGTCGAGCCCCAGCAATTCCACCAGCGACAGGCACGCCACCAACGCGCCGCGCACATTCGCCACGCCGAGCAAGGCCCGGGAGCGTTGGTGCGGCAAGGAATGAATCGCTTGCAGCGGCGCCACTTCCACCAGACTGCGAGTGGCCAGGGCCAGCCATTCTTCGCCCAGACGGAACATCAACAGCGAACGGGTTTGCACCTCGCTCTCGACCGCCGTGGAGACTTGCCCGCGGTCTTCCTGCTGTAACGCGTAGCGGTCGAGCAGGCGCGTAGCCGCGGCCGAATACACCGCGCAATTGCGACAGTGAATGTGATCGCTCAGCAGCGGGCAGGACTTGTCGCCGTGGACACCTATGCGGTTCCAGCAGTCGTCGATGGCCTGGGCATCTTCATGGATGAGGCTAAAGGTGTCGGCGGCGTTCATCGGTTACGCTCACTGTCAGCGGCGCGCTCACTGCGGGCGGCGCGGTCCTGCAATCGTCTGGCTCCCGCCGTGTCGCCCAAGGATTGCAGCAACGCCGCCAGGTGCATCAACGCGTCGGGATGTTGCGGGTCGAGGTACAACGCCTTGCGATAAAAACCCTGAGCCTCAAGGACTCTGCCGGCGACATCGCTGAGCAAGCCCAGCCAGTAGAAGACTTGGGCCACTGGCTCGTGACTGCGCAAATAGCTATCGCACGCGGCGCGGGCCTCGGCACTTTTGCCTTCGTTGGCCAGCGCGGCGATGTTCGCCAGCAGCGCGGCGGTGTCCGGGTTGGCGACTTTCGTCACCACAGGCAACGGCGCCACCGTTGCGAAGGGCCGGTTGCGAACGGGCGGCGGTGTCACGCTGCGCACCGGTTGGCGCACGGGCAGAGGCGTCGGCACGAACGTCGCAATGGGCGCAGGCTCTGGTGCGCTCTGACGACTGAACGCAAAGGACTGCGGGATGCCGATCGAACGCATGCCGAAACGGCCGAGCAAACTGCCCTCGGCCGGGCCGATAAACAGCACGCCATCCACATGGGTCAGACGCTTGAGCACTTCGAACACTTGCTGCTGGGTCGGCTGATCGAAATAGATCAGCAGGTTGCGGCAAAACACAAAGTCATAAGGCGGTTCGTTGGCCAGCAACGTCGGATCCAGCAGATTGCCGACCTGCAATCGCACTTGTTCGAGCACTCGCCCGCTGAGGCGATAGCCCTCGCCTTCGGCGGTGAAATGCCGGTCGCGAAAGGCGATGTCCTGACCCCGGAACGAATTCTTGCCGTACAGCGCGCGCCGGGCTTTTTCCACCGACAACGGACTGACGTCCATGCCTTCGACCTTGAACTGGTGCGGCTGTAACCCGGCATCGAGCAATGCCATGGCGATGGAATACGGTTCTTCACCGGTGGAACACGGCAGGCTGAGAATCCGCAGCGCGCGCATGTTGTTGATGTCGCTCAGGCGTTTGGTGGCCAGCTTCGCCAACGTGGCGAAGGATTCCGGGTAACGGAAAAACCAGGTCTCGGGGACAATCACCGCTTCGATCAGCGCCTGCTGCTCGTCCTGCGAACCCTGCAAGGTGTGCCAGTACTCATCGGCCGTCAGCGCTTTGGACGCCGTGCTGCGCTGGCGCACCGCACGCTCGATGATCGCCGGGCCGACGGAGGTCACGTCGAGACCGATGCGCTCTTTGAGGAAATCGAAAAACCGTTGATCGCTGCTCATGGCCGCTCCTCAAGCAGCGCCAGGTTCAGAGGCTGCGACGGAAACAGCAGCGCGCGAACCTGATCGTCGAGCAAGTCGGCGACCCGCACCCATTGCAGCAAACCCTGGGCATCTTCACGCACCGGCCCGAGGTACGGCGCCTGGCGATTGTCCAGGCCATAGGGCTGAAAATCCGCCGGGGTGCAGCGCAAGGTATCGGTGGCCTGTTCCAGAATCAGCCCGAGCAATTGCACCTCAGCGGTTTCATCCGGACGGTAATTGACCAGCACCAGGCGCGTGCTGGTGCGGGCCTGGGCCGGTTGGCCGAACGTCAGCGCACTGAGGTCGATCACCGGCACCACCGCGCCGCGGTAGGCGAACACCCCGGCCACCCAGTCCGGCGCGCGGGGAATCGGTTTCAACGGCAGACGCGGCAGCACTTCCGCCACCTCGATGGCCTGCAAGGCATAGCGCTCGTTGCCGATGCGGAACACCAGAAACAATGATTGCAGCGCCGGCTTCACGGCGATGCGTTTGGCCGTGGGTTCGCTCATCAGACTTTGAATCGCGAAACGCCGCTGCGCAGCCCTACGGCCACCTGGCTCAGCTCATCGATGGCGAAACTGGCCTGGCGCAGGGACTCGACGGTCTGGCTGCTGGCATCGCCCAACTGCACCAGCGCGTGGTTGATCTGCTCCGCGCCCGTGGCCTGGGCCTGCATGCCTTCGTTGACCATCAACACCCGCGGCGCCAATGCCTGAACCTGATGGATGATCTGCGACAACTGCTCGCCGATTTGCTGCACTTCGGACATACCACGGCGCACTTCTTCAGAGAACTTGTCCATGCCCATCACCCCGGCCGACACCGCCGACTGGATCTCGCGCACCATCTGCTCGATGTCGTACGTGGCGACGGCGGTCTGGTCCGCCAGACGCCGCACTTCGGTGGCGACCACGGCAAAACCGCGGCCGTATTCACCGGCCTTTTCGGCCTCAATCGCCGCGTTGAGGGACAGGAGATTGGTCTGGTCGGCGACCTTGACGATGGTCACCACCACCTGATTGATGTTGCCGGCCTTCTCATTGAGGATCGCCAGTTTGGCGTTGACCAGATCGGCCGCGCCCATCACCGAGTGCATGGTCTCTTCCATCCGCGCCAGTCCTTGCTGCCCGGAACCGGCGAGCACCGAGGCCTGATCGGCGGCGGTGGAGACTTCGGTCATCGTGCGCACCAGGTCGCGAGAAGTGGCCGCGATTTCACGGGACGTCGCACCGATTTCGGTGGTGGTGGCAGCGGTTTCGGTGGCGGTCGCTTGCTGTTGCTTGGAGGTGGCAGCGATCTCAGTGACCGAGGTGGTGACCTGCACCGAGGAACGCTGGGCCTGGGACACCAGGGACGTCAGCTCGGTCATCATGTCGTTGAAGCCGGTTTCCACGGCGCCGAATTCGTCCTTGCGCGCCAGGTTCAGACGACCGCTGAGATCGCCGGTACGCATTATTTCGAGGATCTGCACAATGCGGTTCATCGGCGCCATGATCGCGCGCATCAGCAGCAGACCGCAGAGGCCGGCGGCCAGCACCGCGACCAGCAGGGAAATCCCCATGATGATTTTCGCGGTGACCACGGCGTCATCGATGATCGCGATCTCCTGATCGGCCACCGCTTTGTTTTCGCGAATGATGTCATTGAGCTTCATGCGACCTGCGGTCCAGGCCGGGGTCAGTTGCTCGTTGAACATCTTGATGCCTTCGGCGTCCTGGTTGCGCTTACGCAAGTCGAGCACGGCAGCCAGGGCCTTGTTGTAATCGACATGGAGTTTTTCAAAAACGGCGTACTCGACCTTGTCCTCATCCGTGGTGACCGTGCGTTGGTAGTTACTCATCTGCTCTTGCAGACGCACCTCGAAGTTCTTGAAGTTTTCAGCCTCTTCCGCGCTGAAGCCCTGCCCCTCCTTCAACCCCAGCATTTCCTGGGTCCGCAGGTAAGTGTCAACCCAGGCGCTGCGAATCATCGAGCTGTAATACAACCCGGGAAGCGCGTCTTCACGGACGCTCGCTTCGCTGTCTTCAATCTTCAGCAGCCGGGAATACGAGACGACGACCATCAGCAACATGATGGCGATAATCACCGCAAAGCTCGCCAAGATGCGTTGGCGCAACGTCCAGTTCTTCACAGTCAGTCCTCGGGGAGCATTTCAAATGCTGCGGAGTATAGCCGAGGGCGGGGTTGCATCTAGAAAGGGTTGCGCCCCACTTCTCATCCCCGGCAAAAACAGCCGAAATTGGCCCTGAGGGGGGCATGTAGCGCGACTGAAGGCGCCTTCGCGGCGACCCGACTTGCCCGCGAAGGCGGCCTGCTGACTTACACAGAAGCCTGGCGAACCTGCTTTTCCAACTCAGCCTTCAGCCCCGGCTCAAGCTTCAACTGACGTGCAAGCTCATCGAGGTAGGACTTCTCCATGAAGCTCTCCTCATCCACCAGCATCACACTGGCGATGTACATTTCGGCAGCCATTTCCGGCGTGCTGGCGGCGCGGGCGACTTCTGTCGGGTCGAGCGGCTTGCTGAGTTCGGCATGCAGCCACTGCTGCAATTCCTGATCGTTGTCGAGTTTGGTGAATTCGCCTTCTATCAATGCACGCTCGCGTTCATCAACGTGGCCATCGGCTTTGGCCGCCGCAACCAGCGCCTTGAGTATCGCCTGGCTATGCAACTCGACTTGCGCTGGAGGCAGACGATCGAGTGTTTGCGGTTCAGTCTTCGGCGCGGTGCCCTGCTGGGCCTGCCAATTACCGTAGGCCTTGTAGGCAATGACGCCGAGCGCCGCGAGACCGCCGTAGATGGCGACTTTGCCGCCGACGTTGCGCGCCTTTTTGCTGCCGAGCAACAGACCCATGGCGCCGGCCGCCAACGCCCCGCCGCCTGCACCCGAAAGCAGGCTGCCGAGGCCGCCCGAACCACCGCTGCCGCCGAGCAATCCGCCCAAGCCACCGCCGGAGGTCTTGTTTTGTGAGCCGCCGGCCTTGTTCTGCAACATGTCCTGACCGGACTTGAGTAGCTGATCGAGCAATCCACGCGTGTTCATTTGCCGCCTCCAAAAAAGGGGTTAACCGGATCAATAAGGCCACCAGCCTAGATCGAAAGTGCCCGGCATCCGGGGGCGAGAGTGCTTCGAGATGTTGCGCAGCGCCGTTCATCTGACCTCAGCCCCTCAGAAAAATAGATATACACTCAAGCAAATCTATAAAACCGCCCACCGGGTACTTTCTCCATGATGACCTTGCGTCAGATCCGTCACTTCATCGCCGTGGCCGAGACCGGTTCAATCTCCGCCGCCGCGCAAACCGCGTTTATTTCTCAGTCCACCTTGACCCTGGCCATCCAGCAATTGGAGCAGGAAATCGGCGTCGGCCTGTTCAACCGTCACGCCAAGGGCATGACGCTGACCCACCAGGGCCACCAATTCCTGCGCCAGGCGCACCTGATTCTGGCGACGGTGGACAACGCCAAACGCAGCCTGCAACAGAGCACCGATCAGGTCGCCGGGCAATTGATCATCGGCGTGACCAGCCTGGTGGCCGGTTACTACCTCGCCGATCTACTCACCCGTTTCCAGCGCGCCTACCCCAATGTCGAGATCCGGGTGATGGAGGACGAGCGCCCTTACATCGAGCATTTGCTGGTCAGCGGCGAGATCGATGTCGGCGTGTTGATACTCTCCAACCTCGAAGACCGCCACGCCTTGCAGACCGAAGTGCTGACCCACTCGCCCCATCGGCTGTGGCTGCCGGCTCAGCATCCGCTGCTGGAACACGACAGCATCAACCTCGCCGACGTGGCCCGTGAGCCGTTAATTCAGCTGAACGTCGATGAAATGGACCGCAACGCGCAACGCATGTGGTCGGCGGCCTCGCTGCAGCCGCGCATCACATTAAGAACGGCGTCGACGGAAGCGGTGCGAAGCCTGGTGGCAGCGGGTTTGGGCGTGTCGATCCAGCCAGACATGACTTACCGCCCGTGGTCACTGGAGGGCGACATCATCGAAGCGCGACCGATTGCCGACCTGAGCCAGACCCTCGACGTCGGCCTGGCCTGGCGCCGTGGTACCGCGCGCCCAGCGTTGGTGGACCCATTCCTGACCGTCGCCCGCGAGCAGCCCCACGGCGGGCGCAAGCCATCTATTTAATCGAACGCCACCTTCAGTATTTAGTATTTGTCGACCTCGGGTGCGGCGCCTAGTCTTGGTACATCTATAAGACGGCCGGGCCCCAGTCACAGGGAGCAGTATGGCCACACAAGAAAAGAGAACCCGAAAAATGGCTGGCGCGCAGACCCCGTTGTTCACCGCGTTGTTGATCGATGGCGAATTGGTCGCGGGTCAGGGGTTTGTCGAACCGATCCTCAACCCGGCCACCGGGGAAGTGCTGACCCACATCGCCGAAGCCAGCACCGAGCAAGTCGAAGCCGCCATCCTCGCCGCCCACCGCGCCTTTGCCGGTTGGTCGCGGACTACACCGCAACAACGCTCGAACCTGCTGCTGGACATCGCCAACGCCATTGAAAAACAAGCCGACCTCCTCGCCCGTCTCGAATCGCTGAACTGCGGCAAACCGTTGCACCTGGCCCGTCAGGATGACTTGAGCGCGACAGTCGATGTGTTCCGTTTCTTTGCTGGCGCCGTGCGCTGTCAGACGGGTCAGCTCAGCGGCGAATACCTGCCGGGCTACACCAGCATGGTCCGACGCGATCCGATTGGTGTGGTGGCGTCGATTGCGCCGTGGAACTACCCGATCATGATGGCCGCGTGGAAAATCGCCCCGGCCCTGGCCGCCGGCAACACGCTGGTGTTCAAACCGTCCGAACACACGCCACTGTCGATTCTGGCCCTGGCGCCAGCGCTGGCCGAGATCCTGCCGCGCGGCGTGATCAACATTGTCTGCGGTGGCGGTGAAGGCGTCGGCAGCCACTTGGTCAGTCATCCTAAAGTGCGCATGGTGTCGTTGACCGGCGATATCGTCACCGGGCAAAAAATCCTGCAAGCCGCCGCGAAAACCCTGAAGCGCACTCACCTCGAACTCGGCGGCAAGGCCCCGGTGATCGTTTGCAACGATGCGGACATTCAAGCCGTTGTCGAAGGCGTGCGTACTTATGGCTATTACAACGCCGGCCAGGATTGCACCGCTGCCTGCCGAATTTATGCACAGGCCGGGATTCATGATCGCTTGGTGGCCGAACTCGGCGCAGCGGTCAGCAGCCTGCGCTTCGCCGGCAAACGCGACGCCGACAACGAGATCGGCCCGCTGATCAGCACCCGCCAACGCGACCGCGTGGCCAGTTTCGTCGAGCGCGCCCTCGGCCAGCCGCACATCGAACGGGTGACCGGCGCGGCGGTGCATTCCGGTGCCGGCTTCTATTACCAGCCGACGTTGCTGGCCGGTTGCAAACAGACCGATGAGATCGTCCAGCGCGAAGTGTTCGGGCCGGTGGTCACCGTGACCCGTTTCGATCAGCTCGAACAAGCCGTGGACTGGGCCAACGACTCGGAATACGGCCTCGCCTCCTCGATCTGGACCCAGAACCTGGACAAGGCAATGCAGGTCGCGGCGCGCTTGCAGTACGGCTGCACCTGGATCAACAGCCATTTCATGCTGGTCAGCGAAATGCCCCACGGCGGCCTGAAGCGTTCGGGCTACGGCAAAGACTTATCCAGCGATTCGCTTCAGGACTACAGCGTGGTGCGGCACATCATGGCCCGCCACGGACAGCATCTCTGACTACGCTTATAACAAGCCGCTAACGGCATGCTTCACCACGTTCAAAACTGCCCCGACCATAATTAAAGAAGAGGGAAACCCCATGTTCGTGCACAAGACCGCACTGCTCAGTGCAATCACCACCGCGCTGCTGGCCAGTGCCAGTATCCAGGCCGCCGAACCGCTGAAAGCCGTTGGCGCCGGCGAAGGTCAGCTGGATATTGTGGCCTGGCCTGGCTACATCGAACGTGGCGAAAGCGACAAGGCCTATGACTGGGTCACCGGCTTCGAAAAGGAAACCGGCTGCAAGGTCAACGTCAAGACAGCCGCCACTTCCGATGAGATGGTCAGCCTGATGTCCAAGGGTGGTTACGACCTGGTGACTGCATCCGGCGATGCCTCCCTGCGACTGATCGCCGGCAAGCGTGTGCAGCCGATCAACACGGCATTGATCCCGAACTGGAAGAACATTGACCCTCGTCTCAAGGACGGACCTTGGTACGTGGTCAATAAGCAAACCTACGGCACCCCGTACCAATGGGGCCCGAACGTGTTGATGTACAACACCAATATCTTCAAAACAGCGCCGGACAGCTGGAGTGTGGTGTTCGAAGAGCAAACCCTGCCGGACGGCAAGTCCAACAAGGGTCGGGTCCAGGCCTACGACGGCCCGATCTATATCGCCGATGCGGCGCTTTATCTCAAATCGAAACAGCCGGAACTGGGCATCAAAGACCCGTACCAGCTCAACGAAGCGCAATACAAAGCGGCGCTGGAGCTGCTTCGCAAGCAACAGCCCTTGATCCACCGCTACTGGCATGACGCAACGGTCCAGATGAGTGACGTCAAAAACGAAGGCGTCGCGGCGTCCAGCACCTGGGGCTACATGGTCAACGGCCTGGTGGCGGACAAGCAGCCGGTTGCCTCGGTCATTCCAAAAGAAGGTGCAACGGGTTGGGCCGACACCACCATGCTCCACGCCGAAGCCAAGCACCCGAACTGTGCCTACAAGTGGATGGACTGGTCGCTGCAACCGAAAGTCCAGGGTGACTTGGCGGCATGGTTCGGTTCGTTGCCGGCGGTTCCTGCGGGCTGCAAGGAAAGCGAGTTGCTCGGTGCCGAAGGTTGCAAGACCAACGGTTATGACCAATTCGACAACCTGGCCTTCTGGAAAACCCCGCAGGCTGAAGGCGGCAAATTCGTGCCGTACAGCCGCTGGACCCAGGACTACATCGCGATTATGGGCGGCCGTTAAGCCCTCTGTAGCAGCTGCCGAGGCACGAGGCTGCGTTGCGTGTCCGCAGGACCGCCCTCGGGGCCGCTGCGCAGCCCGACGCAGCCTCGTACCTCGACAGCTGCTACGACGCTGTTCATTAAGTTTCAGTTTTTCAGAAGTCCAGGCTGGGGTCGCTGTGACGACCCTCGCCTTTTTGGAGCACCGCACCATGACGCTTGCAGTCCAGTTCACCAACGTTTCCCGTCAGTTCGGCGAAGTGAAGGCCGTTGACCGGGTTTCCATCGATATCCAGGACGGCGAGTTCTTTTCCATGCTGGGCCCTTCCGGTTCGGGCAAAACCACCTGTCTGCGCCTGATCGCCGGTTTCGAACAACCGAGTGCAGGTTCTATCCATATTCACGGCGAAGAAGCCACCGGGCTGCCGCCTTATCAGCGTGACGTGAACACCGTGTTCCAGGATTACGCGTTGTTTCCGCACATGAACGTACTCGACAACGTCGCCTACGGTTTGAAAGTCAAAGGCGTCGGCAAGTCCGAACGCCAGAAACGCGCCGAAGAAGCCCTCGACATGGTCGCCCTCGGTGGTTACGGCGAGCGCAAACCGGTGCAACTGTCCGGCGGCCAGCGCCAGCGTGTGGCCCTGGCCCGCGCCCTGGTCAATCGTCCGCGCGTGCTGCTGCTCGATGAACCGTTGGGCGCCCTCGACTTGAAGCTTCGCGAGCAAATGCAGGGTGAACTGAAGAAGCTGCAACGCCAGCTCGGCATCACCTTCATCTTCGTCACCCACGACCAGACCGAAGCACTGTCGATGTCGGATCGTGTGGCGGTGTTCAACAAGGGGCGCATCGAGCAGGTCGACACTCCGCGCAACCTCTACATGAAACCGGCTACAACCTTTGTCGCCGAATTCGTCGGCACCTCCAACGTGATTCGCGGCGATCTGGCGAAACAATTGAGCGGCAATCCACAGCCGTTTTCGATTCGCCCGGAACACGTGCGTTTCGCCGAAGGTCCGCTGGCCAGCCATGAAATCGAAGTCAGCGGTTTGCTCCATGACATTCAGTACCAGGGCAGCGCCACCCGCTATGAACTGAAACTGGAAAACGGTCAGACCCTGAACATCAGCCAGGCCAACGTCCAGTGGCTGGACGTCAGCGCGCAACATCAGACCGGGCAACGCATCAGCGCGCGCTGGGCACGGGAAGCGATGATCCCGCTGCACGACAACGTTGTCGGCGGGGTGTGAGATGAACAGCGTGGCTCTCCCTCAAACCCCGGCCGGCGGCTCGCCGTTGCGCAGGTTTTCCAACCTGCTGTATCGCCGACCGAATTTTTACCTGTCACTGCTGCTGGTACCGCCGCTGCTGTGGTTCGGCGCGATCTACCTCGGCTCGCTGCTGGTTCTGCTGTGGCAAGGCTTCTACACCTTCGATGATTTCACCATGGCGGTCACGCCCGACCTGACCCTGGCGAACTTCGCTGCGCTGTTCCAGCCGTCGAACTTCGACATCATCCTGCGCACCTTGAGCATGGCCGTCGTCGTCTCGATCGCCAGCGCCATCGTCGCGTTCCCGATTGCCTATTACATGGCGCGCTACACCACCGGCAAAACCAAGGCGTTTTTCTACATCGCGGTGATGATGCCGATGTGGGCCAGTTACATCGTCAAGGCGTATGCCTGGACCTTGCTGCTGGCCAAGGGCGGCGTGGCGCAGTGGTTCGTTCAACACCTGGGTCTTGAGCCGGTTTTGCAGTTCATTCTGGGCATTCCGGGCGTCGGCGGCAGCACGTTGTCGACCTCGCACCTGGGCCGTTTCATGGTGTTCGTCTACATCTGGCTGCCGTTCATGATCCTGCCGATTCAGGCCTCGCTGGAACGGCTGCCACCGTCCTTGCTGCAAGCCTCGGCCGACCTCGGCGCCAAGCCACGCCAGACCTTCATGCAAGTGACGCTGCCGCTATCGATTCCGGGCATCGCGGCCGGTTCGATCTTCACCTTTTCGCTGACCCTGGGCGACTTCATCGTGCCGCAACTGGTGGGCCCGCCGGGCTACTTCGTCGGCAGCATGGTGTACGCCCAGCAAGGCGCGATCGGCAACATGCCGATGGCCGCGGCCTTCACGTTGGTGCCGATTGTGTTGATCGCCATTTACCTGACTATCGTGAAACGACTGGGGGCCTTCGATGCGCTCTGATGCAAAAAAACAAGCGCCAGAAACGCACGGGGAGAAAGCCTCGCTAGGCCTGCGCATCGCAGCCTGGGGAGGGTTGGTGTTTCTGCACTTCCCGATCCTGATCATCTTCCTGTACGCCTTCAACACCGAAGACGCGGCGTTCAGTTTTCCGCCCAAGGGCTTCACCCTGAAGTGGATCGGCGTGGCGTTCTCCCGTCCCGACGTACTGGAAGCAATCAAGCTGTCGCTGCAAATCGCCTCCGTCGCAACGTTGATTGCGCTGGTCCTTGGCACGCTGGCATCGGCGGCGTTGTACCGCCGGGATTTCTTCGGCAAGCAAGGCATCTCGCTGATGCTGATCCTGCCGATTGCCTTGCCGGGGATCATCACCGGTATCGCCTTGCTGGCGACCTTCAAGACGCTGGGCATCGAGCCGGGGATGTTCACCATCATCGTCGGTCACGCGACCTTCTGTGTGGTGATCGTCTACAACAACGTCATCGCCCGCTTGCGTCGCACTTCTCACAGTTTGATCGAGGCTTCGATGGACCTCGGCGCCGACGGCTGGCAGACCTTCCGCTACATCGTCCTGCCGAACCTCGGCTCGGCGTTGCTGGCCGGCGGCATGTTGGCGTTTGCCCTGTCGTTCGACGAAATCATCGTCACCACCTTCACCGCCGGCCATGAACGCACCCTGCCGCTGTGGCTGCTCAACCAGCTCAGCCGCCCACGGGACGTGCCGGTGACCAACGTCGTCGCGATGCTGGTGATGATGGTGACCATGCTGCCGATCCTCGGCGCCTATTACCTGACCCGTGGCGGTGAGAGCGTTGCGGGCAGTGGCGGGAAATAGATCATTAACTGACAACAATCCCTGTAGGAGCTGCCGAAGGCTGCGATCTTTTGGCGTCGATGAGAATGCCAAAGATCAAAAGATCGCAGCCTTCGGCAGCTCCTACAAAGAGCCAGAATGAGGACATGAATATGCAAACCAAACTATTGATCAACGGCCAACTGATCGACGGCGAAGGCCCCGCCCAACCGGTGTTCAACCCGGCCCTCGGTCGTGTGTTGGTGGAAATCAACGAAGCCAGTGAAGCCCAGGTCGATGCCGCCGTGCGTGCCGCCGACAGCGCCTTCGAAGGCTGGTCGCAAACCACGCCGAAAGAACGTTCGCTGCTGCTGCTCAAACTCGCCGACGCCATCGAAGCCCACGGCGAAGAGCTGGCCAAACTGGAATCGGACAACTGCGGAAAACCTTACAGCGCCGCGCTGAACGACGAGATCCCGGCAATTGCCGACGTGTTCCGTTTCTTCGCCGGCGCCAGCCGTTGCATGAGTGGTTCGGCGGGCGGTGAATACTTGCCGGGCCACACCTCGATGATCCGTCGCGACCCGGTCGGCGTGATCGCGTCCATCGCACCGTGGAACTACCCGCTGATGATGGTTGCCTGGAAAATCGCCCCGGCCCTCGCGGCGGGTAATACCGTGGTGCTCAAGCCGTCGGAACAAACCCCGCTGACCGCCCTGCGTCTGGCGGAACTGGCGTCGGAGATTTTCCCGGCCGGCGTGCTTAACCTGGTGTTCGGTCGTGGTCCTACGGTCGGCAGCCCATTGGTCACACACCCGAAAGTGCGCATGGTCTCGTTGACCGGTTCGATCGCCACCGGCTCGAACATCATTTCCAGCACCGCCGACAGCGTCAAACGCATGCACATGGAACTGGGCGGCAAGGCTCCGGTGATCATCTTTGACGACGCCGACATCGACGCCGCCGTGGAAGGCATTCGCACCTTCGGCTTCTACAACGCAGGCCAGGACTGCACCGCCGCCTGCCGCATCTACGCGCAGGAAGGCATCTACGACAAATTCGTCGAGAAGCTCGGCGAAGCGGTCAGCAGCATCAAGTACGGTGTGCAGGATGATCCGTCGACCGAGCTGGGCCCGTTGATCACCGCCCAACATCGCGACCGCGTGGCCGGGTTTGTCGAGCGCGCCGTGGCGCAGCCGCATATCCGATTGATCACCGGCGGCAAAGCTGTTGAAGGCAATGGCTTCTTCTTCGAACCAACGGTGTTGGCCGACGCGCAACAGGACGACGAAATCGTCCGTCGTGAAGTGTTCGGGCCGGTGGTGTCGGTGACCAAATTCACCGATGAAGCACAGGTGCTGGGCTGGGCCAACGATTCGAACTACGGCCTGGCGTCGTCGGTCTGGACCTCGGACGTCGGACGTGCGCATCGCTTGTCCGCACGCTTGCAGTACGGCTGCACCTGGGTGAATACGCACTTCATGCTGGTCAGCGAAATGCCGCACGGCGGTCAGAAACTGTCCGGTTATGGCAAGGACATGTCCATGTACGGGCTGGAGGACTACACCGTCGTTCGGCATGTGATGTTTAAGCATTAAAAAGCGAAAAGATCGCAGCCTGCGGCAGCTCCTACAGGGGTTGCGGCAGGCGCAATGTCCGCGGCGCAGGCAATCAATGTAGGAGCTGCCGCAGGCTGCGATCTTTTCAAGCAGGCGCACGGAAAGTGTCAGCGATTTACACCAGGGATTCACCGCAATTCAAAAAACAATAACCACCGATCCGGGCAGCGCCGTCATGGCCCTGTCATGGTTTCGGACATCCGAAATCTGCCGATTTTCCGGAGCTAACACACCATGAGTGCATCACCCGAACTCTCCGCAGCCGTTGCCGACAGCGATGCCGAGCAACTACGCAAGTTGGGTTACACCTCGAACTTTAATCGCAGCATGAGCCTGTGGGAAAACTTCGCCCTGGGCTTCACTTATCTCTCTCCGGTCGTAGGGGTTTATACCCTGTTCGGCCTGTGCCTCGCCGCCGGTGGGCCACCGATGTTCTGGGCCTATTTGCTGGTCGGATGCGGCCAATTGTTGGTGTGCCTGATCTTCGGCGAGGTGGTCTCGCAGTTCCCGATTTCCGGTGGCGTGTACCCTTGGGCTCGTCGCTTGGTGGGCAAGCGCTGGGCGTGGATGGTTGGCTGGATCTACTCCATCGCCCTGTGCGTCACCATCGCCGCCGTTGCGGTGGGCGCCGGTCCGTACCTGGCCGCCATGATGGGCTTTGAACCAAGCAACAACACCAACATCGTCATCGCACTGTTCCTGACCTTGTTCGCCACCCTGGTCAACCTTAGCGGCACCAAGGTGCTGGCACGGATCGCCATGTTCGGCTTCCTGTGCGAACTGGTCGGTGCGGTGATCGTCGGTCTTTATTTGCTGATCTTCGAGCGCCATCAATCGATCAGTGTGTTGTTCAACACCTTCGATATCAGCATCGACGGCTCGTATCTGCCGGCGTTCCTCACCGCCTCGCTGGCGGGGATGTTCCTGTACTACGGCTTCGAGGCTTGCGGCGATGTGGCCGAAGAAACCCCGAACCCGAGCAAGCAGATCCCGGTGGCCATGCGCATGACCATCTACATCGGCGGCATCGCCGCGATGTTTGCCTGCCTGGCGCTAATCCTCGCCGTGCCAGACATGCAAGCGGTGATCAACGGCACCGACAAGGACCCGGTCACCACCATCCTCAACAACGCCTTCGGCCCGGTCGGTTCGAAAGTGGTGATGGGCGTGGTCATGATTTCCTTCATCTCCTGCGTCATCAGCCTGCAAGCCGCGGCGAGCCGTCTGCTGTATTCCTACGCTCGGGATGAAATGGTCATCGGCAGCTCACTGCTGAAGAAGATTTCCCCTACGACTCAGGTTCCGGTTGCGGCGCTGTTCGTGTCCGGCGTCCTGCCGGCGCTGATCATTGTGCTGGGCTTCTTCCTGCAGGATGCGGTGGCAACTATCGTAAGCTTCGCGGCCATCGGCATCTACCTGGCGTTCCAGATGATCGTGCTCGCCGCGTTGTATGCGCGCATGAAAGGCTGGAAGCCGAGCGGCAAATTCACCCTCGGCGCCTGGGGCTGGGCCGTGAACGTCGGCGCGCTGGTCTATGGCGTGGGCGCGATCATCAACATGGCCTGGCCACGCACGCCGGATGCGGCGTGGTACATCAATTATGCGATGGTGTTGAGTACTGCGATCGTGATTGGGTTGGGGCTGATTTACATGTGGCTTGCCAAGCCGTATGACCATGGGACTGCGCCTGCGGGAGATGCTTGGAAGGTTAGTCGATAAGGTTTTTTGCTCTCTCGGCACCGCTAGTGGTGCCGGCGCTAAAATATCCCCTTTCTCACACTTCTAGAGAAAGGGGAGTCAATGGCAGCTATTGACGGAAGAGAAAATCATCAAAGCAACAGTTCTGCTTGATCGTGCTTCAGCAAAGATATGCGATCGAAAAGCTTGATTTTTTCATCTGCCTTTTGTTTGGCGTAGTCCGACATAAACGCAACAAGTTCCTCAAGCTGACTCACGTTCCCTACCACCTTAAAAGCTTTTTCTTTGTTAACGAATACGAGCGACTTTTTCTTTCGAGACAACAACTCAATTACGTTACTCAGTGTTCCAGTGCTTTTTGCATCCCATATCATCAAGCCGTAATCCGCGGTCTCAGCCATGACAACATCCTTCGCCGTAAAAAAAGCTCGCGACCCTTTGGAGTGTTTGGTTTCCACCGTTCTAGCCGGCCATTCTCCAAGATTGTTTCGCGGGACCACGCCACTGCAATAAATAGTAGTTTTAGATCGAGCCAAGCTCAACAGATACTCTTGAATAGAAGTATCGGCTCCGCCCGCGTCGCCAACCACGACATCAAACTCTGAATCAACGATATTATTGATACGCTCTTTAACCTTCGGATCAAGGTGCTTGATATTAATAGAGCCCGCAATGAATACAGTTGTCATCTATCTCATTTCCAAGTTAACGCCGCGACGTAGATTTTTCCCACCTTGGGATATTTACGTAAAGAAGCACAGGCAGCGTCCATTGACGCCCCACTGTCAAACAAATCATCAACGACCAAAACATTCCAACAGCCTGTATTGGTAATTTCATCATTCACACTAAAGCTAGCTCCAATAGCAGCAACCTTTTCAGTCTTGGAATGCAAATCTTTAAGCGATTGCCCCGTAGCGGCCTTTCGGAGTAAATCCGAGAATACAGGCTTTCCTATTATTCGTCCTAACTCCATGGCAACCTCAGTAACGGGTTGTCGTTCACGTACATTCGAAGCCGGCATAGGAACTACGAACCCTACTTGAGCAAGCTTAGGTAAAACATTCGCAGCTACCGCTTGAGCAAGAGGGCCTTCATGTGCTTGTCCAGCACCCATCCCAGGTCCCAAGGACCGCTTATCTGTTTGAGGGATACTTTCAAGGCATTCTCCATTTTTAAACTCTGTCCATAAGCACCGAAATTTCCTTGGCGCTTTTTGACCATAGGCAATGAAGAACAGAGATTCCAGTCGAACGCCGCGTGGCGCTGGCTTTTATGCAAAAACAGGAAATTCCTACAGATCAAGCCTTCCAGAAAAGACACTGATTCCTACAACACGCGGCGCCAGAGTAGACTTGGCGCCGCGAGTGCCTGAACGATAGGCTTTACCTCGTCGCTGCCAAATCAGCGACCCGGGGTCGAAGCCGGAACACTATCAACATGGCGCATCCGCGCCCCCATATGAACTGGGGCATTTTTTGCCTTTCAGCTTCGCTTTATGGTGGGCCGTGTGGCGCGGGCCTCTCGGCTTACATGTTGATCGAGAATGTTCCGACTTCGAACGCCACACGGTCCGCCACCCAAATCTGTCGAAGGATTAGTGGCGGCTCCTTTTTCAACATGGAGTCAAAAAGATGCTTGAGTACACATCAAATCCGTCTGAAATCCATCCGCATTTCACCCCAACCATCTTCACCCGCCACAACCGCTTCCTCCATGCCTTCATGCAGGACAACCAAGCCTGGTTCTGCGTCCAGGATCTCGGTCGCTTGATGGGCCGCCCGATGGACCAACGCCTCACCCTGAAACTCGATCCCGATCAGCGTCGATACGTCTGGTTGCTCAAGAATGGGAAAGCAGTCGAATCACTGATGGTCAGCGAATCAGGGATGTATGCCCTTCTGGTGCACCATTTCGTCCCGGAAAATCGAAACCTGCGCCAATGGCTGAGCAACGAGGTCATGCCAATGCTGCATGATGCGAAGGCGGCTCCTGTGGATAACATTCCAAGCCTGAGTTCGTTGCAGTGGGCCGGGATCTCGGTGCCGCTGCTGCATTGGCAGCATCAGGCCTGGATCAAGTGGCGGGATATGCCTGATCTGATGCAGGCACAACGGCCGTTCACGATCGTAGGCACTTGCAGTTGAAGGTAGAGTGAAAAAATGAAAAAGGGGCAGACTTCACCGTCCGCCCCCTTGGTTTGAATACACCTGTTCAATCTCCCGCAAGAGCACTCCGCAGCCATGAGCAAACCGCGCATCACCAGCCAAAGCGTCACTGAAGTGATTCCAAGTGATAGCGCCTTTTCAGAAAAGTATTTGCAACAGACCATCGAGCAAAAAGACATCGCTGCTCGCCTCCAAGCAATCCACGAAGGCATTGCCGACGCCGATGCAGGAAAATTGACCTGCCTGGCCACCGTAAAAGCCAAATGGCCTTCACGGTAACCATCCTCGGTCAAAACCTTGAAACACTCCTCATCGCATCCACCAGATACCGCATCGCAATCTGGTCGCTTTCCGACAGCTCCCGATAGCGCTCCAACAACTTCATCTCGTCCGAACTGACCCGACGCCTTCGGCGCACGGTGGTCAGGCAAGGAAGGATTCCCAACAACTGGGTGATGCCTTGTACTTTCGTCATGGACGATGTCCTTCTATAAGCCCGAGAAAACTTCAAAAACCGCATCGCCCTCTCCTTTTTGTAGTCGCCGGCCTGAAGGGCAGAGGTCGGTCATGAACACAGAATAGGAACTATCGCGGCGGTGAAAAGCGATTTTTAGAGTAATTAGTCAAAAAAAGCAGAAATGCCCTATAAATCAGAAAGTACTGTCAGAAAACTTAACCGACATTTCTTGTTTCATTGCCACGAAGCCAAAGTGCCACCAATCATTTTTTCTACACAACCGAACGGTTTAAGCTATTTGTTATCTGTTTAATGTCCGTTGCGTTTGGCCGAAGGCATGTCCGAACCTTTATTTTTGATCCAGCACGTGCCAGGAACGGCGCGGGATTGTTCACGACAGGTTGAACTTATGCACCGCAGGAATTTGCTCAAAGCATCCATGGCCATCGCTGCCTACACCGGATTATCAGCCACCGGCCTGCTCGCTTCGCGGGCCTGGGCCGGCACCGGCGCGGCGGATGGCGAGGCTCAGGCGTTCGACTTCGAAGCGCTGAAGATCCAGGCCAAGCAGCTCGCCGGAAATCGCTATCAGGACACCAAGCAGGTGCTGCCGCCGACCCTGGCAACCATGACACCGCAGAACTTCAACGCGATCCGCTATGACGGCAACCACTCACTGTGGAATGACCTCAACGGTCAGCTGGATGTGCAGTTCTTCCACGTGGGCATGGGTTTCAAACAACCGGTGCGCATGTACAGCGTCGACCCCAAGACTCGTCAGGCGCGGGAGGTGCATTTCCGCCCGTCCCTGTTCAATTATGAAAAAACCACGGTCGATACCAAACAGCTCACGGGCGACCTGGGGTTTTCCGGGTTCAAGCTGTTCAAGGCCCCGGAGCTGGATCAGCACGACGTGCTGTCCTTCCTAGGCGCCAGCTATTTCCGTGCGGTCGATGCCTCAGGCCAGTACGGTCTGTCGGCACGCGGCCTGGCGATTGATACCTATGCCAAGAAGCGTGAAGAATTCCCGGACTTCACCAAGTTCTGGTTCGAGACCCCGGACAAGGACAGCACCCGCTTCGTGGTCTACGCCCTGCTGGATTCACCGAGCGCCACCGGTGCCTACCGTTTCGACATCGACTGCCAGGCCAGCCAGGTCGTCATGGGCATCGATGCCCACATCAACGCGCGCACCGCCATCGAACAACTGGGCATCGCACCGATGACCAGCATGTTCAGCTGCGGCACCCATGAACGGCGCATGTGCGACACGATTCACCCGCAAATCCACGACTCTGATCGCCTGGCCATGTGGCGCGGCAACGGTGAGTGGATCTGCCGCCCGCTGAACAACCCGGCCACCCTGCAATTCAACGCCTTCGCCGACACCGATCCGAAAGGTTTCGGCCTGGTGCAGACCGATCATGAGTTCGACAGCTATCAAGACACCGTCGACTGGTACAGCAAGCGTCCGAGCCTGTGGGTAGAACCTACGACCGCGTGGGGCGAAGGCTCTATTGATCTGATGGAAATTCCTACGACCGGCGAAACCCTGGATAACATCGTCGCGTTCTGGACCCCGAAAAAACCGGTCGCGGCTGGCGACTCCCTGAACTACGGCTACAAGCTGTACTGGAGCGCGCTGCCTCCGGTCGGCACGCCGTTGGCGCGGGTCAACGCTACTCGTTCGGGCATGGGCGGCTTCATCGAAGGCTGGGCGCCTGGCGAACATTATCCGGAAGTCTGGGCTCGACGGTTTGCCGTGGACTTCACCGGAGGCGGTCTGGATCGCTTGCCGGAAGGCGCGGGGATCGAACCGGTGGTCACGTGCTCGAATGGGCAGGTCAAGGACTTCAACGTGCTGGTGCTGGATGACATCAAGGGTTACCGCATTACTTTTGACTGGTACCCGACCAATGACAGCGTGGCTCCGGTTGAGCTGCGACTGTTTATTCGCACCAATGACCGGACATTGAGTGAAACCTGGTTGTACCAGTACTTCCCGCCTGCGCCTGAGAAGCGCAAGTACACCTGAAGACAAGATCAAAAGATCGCAGGCTGCGCCAGCTCCTACAGGGGATTGCATTCCTTTGTAGGAGCTGGCGCAGCCTGCGATCTTTTGATGTTAAAAAGCCCCGATCTATTGATCGGGGCTTTTTGGTTTTACAGCATCAATCAGTCGCGCAAATCCGACTCATGAATCGGCTGTTCACGGTGGGTGGCCCGCTGATACTGCGCCGGCCAGATGGCCTTGCGTCCCCCCAGGTCATCATCGGCATGCAGCGGCCAGTACGGATCACGCAACAGCTCACGGGCGAGAAAGATGATGTCAGCTTGGCAGGTGCGGAGAATGTGCTCGGCCTGAGCCGGCTCGGTGATCATTCCTACCGTGCCGGTGGCAATACCTGACTCTTTGCGCACACGTTCGGCGAAACGGGTCTGATAACCGGGACCTGTAGGAATCTCGGCGTTGGCCGCCGTACCGCCCGATGAGACGTCAATCAGGTCTACGCCCAACGTGTGGAGGCGTCGCGCCAGCTCGACCGTTTCATCGGGATTCCAGCCGTCTTCCACCCAATCGGTGGCCGACACCCGCACGAACAGCGGTAGCTCTTCAGGCCACACCGCACGCACCGCTTCGGTGACTTGCAGCACCAGCCGGATTCGGTTCTCGAACGAACCACCATATTGATCGCGCCGCTGATTGCTCAGGGGCGAAAGAAACTGATGCAACAGGTAACCGTGGGCGGCGTGTATTTCCACCACTTTGAAACCGGCGGTCAGCGCTCGCTTGGCCGAAGCGACAAAGGCCTGAATGACTTCAGCGATCTCGCCATCATCGAGCTGCTTGGGGTGTGTGTGCTGCGGGTCGAAAGCAATCGGCGATGGGCCCACCGGGATCCAGCCACCGTCTTCGGGTTTGACGCTGCCATGTTTACCGATCCAAGGCCGATGGGTGCTGGCCTTGCGCCCGGCGTGAGCCAACTGAATGCCGGCCACAGCGCCTTGCGCCGCAATGAAGCGAGTGATGCGTTGCAACGGTTCGATCTGTTCATCGTTCCACAGGCCGAGGTCCTCGGTGGTGATGCGCCCGTCGGCCGTGACCGCCGTGGCTTCGGTAAACACCAGGCCGGCCCCGCCGACAGCGCGGCTGCCGAGGTGGACCAGGTGCCAGTCATTGGCCAGTCCATCGACGCTGGAGTACTGGCACATCGGCGACACCGCAATGCGGTTGAGCAGGGTCAATTGGCGAAGGGTATAGGGTTCAAGCAGCAGACTCATGGGGCACCTCTCGAATCAGTGGGCAGGCTCCAGGGTTCTGTTTGAATAGTCGACGAGTGACAGGAAAAAGATGCAGCACCCGCCCCCGCGGGTAAAAAATTCGACAAGACGTCACAAGGATAATCAAGCAGTGCTTAGAGACTAGTCGACATCGGGGGATGGTGGAGGGTTCCGGGGTGATTTGGCGCCAGGGAGATCGCCATCGTCGGAACGCCGCCCGGAGCAAGCTCGCTCCCACAGTGGATCTGCGTTGTTCACAAAATCAATGTGGGAGCGAGCTTGCTCGCGATGGGGTCAACGCGGTTCGATGTGGGCAATCATCAACTGCACGGTCTCGTTGCCACGAAACTCGTTGAGGTCGAGTTTGTAGGCCAATTCCACCCACTTGATGGTCGGATTCGGCCAGATGTCGCGGTCAATTCCGAAGGCAATGCCATCCAGTTTTACCGAACCACATTCACTCTTCAGCACCATTTTGAGGTGCCGCTCGCCAACCACCCGCTGCTCAACCAACTGAAACACCCCATGAAACAAAGGCTCCGGGAAGTGCTGCCCCCAAGGACCGGCATGACGCAGCGCACGGGCCAGTTCCAGGTGGAATTCCTCGACCGCCAAGGTGCCGTCCGACAGCAATCGCCCGGTCAGGTCTTCTTCGCGCAATTGCCTACGCACTTCAGCGTCAAAGGCTTCGGCGAACAACGGAAAATTCGCTTCCGGCAGCGTCAGGCCGGCTGCCATCGCATGGCCGCCGTATTTGCTGATCAGATTCGGATGCTGCGCCGCCACCACGCTCAACGCGTCGCGAATATGAAAACCCTGAACCGAACGCCCCGAGCCCTTGAGCAAGCCATCGCCGGCATCGGCAAAGGCAATGGTCGGGCGGAAATAGCGTTCTTTCATACGCGATGCGAGGATTCCGATGACACCTTGGTGCCACTCGGGATCGAACAGGCACAAGCCGAACGGCATCGACTCGACCGGCAAATCCTTCAGTTGAGCCAGCGCTTCACGCTGCATGCCCTGCTCAATGGATTTGCGGTCCTGGTTCATGCCGTCGAGTTGAGCGGCCATTTCACGCGCCAGACCAGCGTCTTCGGTGAGCAGGCATTCGATGCCCAGGCTCATGTCATCCAGACGCCCCGCCGCGTTCAGACGCGGGCCAACAATGAAACCCAGGTCGGTAGAGGTGATGCGCGTGTGGTCACGCTTGGCAACTTCGAGGATGGCTTTGATCCCCGGCCGAGCGCGCCCGGCGCGAATCCGTTCCAGACCTTGGTGCACCAGAATCCGGTTGTTGGCATCCAGCGGTACCACGTCGGCGACGCTGCCCAGGGCCACAAGGTCCAGCAACTCGCCGATGTTCGGCTGCGGCTTGCTCTCGTACCAACCGAGGCTGCGCAAACGCGCACGCAGGGCCATCAGCACATAGAAAATCACCCCGACGCCGGCCAGCGCCTTGCTCGGAAACTCGCAACCCGGCTGGTTGGGATTGACGATGGCATCGGCCAGCGGCAACTCGTCACCGGGCAAGTGGTGGTCGGTGACCAGCACCTGGAGCCCAGCCTTTTTCGCCGCCGCCACGCCTTCAACGCTGGAGATACCGTTGTCCACAGTGATCAGCAACTGGGGTGTACGGGTCAGCGCCACTTCAACGATTTCCGGCGTCAGGCCGTAGCCATACTCGAACCGGTTCGGCACCAGGTAGTCAACGTGCGCCGCGCCCAGCAGGCGCAAGCCCAACATGCCCACGGTACTGGCCGTCGCGCCATCTGCGTCGAAGTCCCCGACGATCAGAATCCGCTGACGCTGCTCGAGCGCCGTCACCAGCAAATCCACCGCTGCATCGATGCCTTTGAGTTGCTGGTATGGAATCAGCCGTGCCAGGCTCTTGTCCAGTTCAGTCTCGGACAGCACACCGCGCGCCGCGTACAGACGGGTCAGCAGCGGCGGCAGATCACCGAGGAAAGGCAGGGTGTCGGGCAACAGGCGAGGTTCGATGCGCATGGGGTGACAGGTGCTTCTCTTGAGTACGTAGGATAAAAACGGGTAACGCGGACCAGCAGCGAATAATCAGCCGCGCTCGCCGCTCAGCCACTGCAGCTGGACTTCATGCTGACCCCGGTCGTCGGTGACGAAAATCGTCCCTTCGCTGATCATCACGTCCCACTTGATAACCCGCGGCATGTCTTTGGCCAGGGTTTCCAGCACTTCCTGCGGAACAGCAGCGATGTGCACGTTTTTCAGGTTCTTGATCGCCGGGATCACTTTGGTCTCCCAGACGCGCAGGCTGCCGTAAGCCAGCAGGCTGGTGCGCTCGGTGCGACGTGAGCACCACGTCAGGCGATCAGCATCTGGCTGGCCGACTTCGATCCAGTGCAGAACGCGGTCGTCCAGGCTCTTTTCCCACAGGGCAGGTTCGTCCACGTCTGACAGACCGCGACCGAACGACAACTGCTCGTTGTACCAGAAGGCGTAGGCCAGCAGCCGCACGGTCATACGCTCTTCGGTCTCCGAAGGGTGACGGGCGATGGTCTGCTTCACGCTCTCGTACACGCTGCGGTCGAGGTCGGTAAGGTTCAGTTCAAACTTGTAGGTCGTGGACGGCTGGGCCATGAACGGGCTTCTTGATACGGGGAAAGGCGGCAAGTCTAACCGATGCGGTAGGCAATCCACGAATTGAAGGCGATCAACCTTGGTCGTCTGACGTTCGGCTATGTTAAAACCCTGTATTCGCTCAACCTTTGTCCTACAGGATCCAGCATGCCGCTCACCGGAAAACCGCTCTCAGGTCTGAAAGTCATTGAATTGGGTACGCTGATCGCCGGGCCGTTTGCCTCGCGCATTTGCGGAGAGTTCGGTGCCGAGGTGATCAAAATCGAGTCCCCCGATGGCGGCGATCCGTTGCGCAAATGGCGAAAACTGTATGAAGGCACCTCGCTGTGGTGGTTCGTCCAGGCGCGCAACAAGAAATCCCTGACCCTGAACCTCAAACACCCCGATGGCCTGGCGATCCTGAAAAAACTGCTCAGCGAAGCGGACATCCTGATCGAGAACTTTCGCCCTGGCGTGCTGGAAAAGCTCGGCCTGAGCTGGGAAGTCTTGCACGCACTGAACCCGAAACTGGTGATGGTGCGCCTCTCGGGTTTCGGTCAGACCGGGCCGATGAAGGATCAGCCAGGCTTTGGCGCCGTCGGTGAATCCATGGGCGGCTTGCGCTACATTACCGGGTTCGAAGACCGGCCACCGGTGCGCACCGGTATTTCCATCGGTGACTCGATTGCTGCGTTGTGGGGTGTCATCGGTGCGCTGATGGCGTTGCGTCATCGCGAGGTCAACGGTGGCCTTGGCCAAGTGGTGGATGTGGCGCTGTATGAAGCGATCTTCGCCATGATGGAAAGCATGGTCCCGGAGTTCGACGTGTTCGGTTTCATCCGCGAACGCACCGGCAACATCATGCCGGGCATCACGCCCTCCTCGATCCACACCAGTGCCGACGGCAAACATGTACAGATCGGTGCCAATGGCGATGCGATCTTCAAACGCTTCATGCTGATCATTGGTCGCGAGGACCTGGCCAATGACCCTGTGTTGGCGAGCAACGACGGACGCGATAGCCGTCGCGACGAGATTTATGGGGTGATTGATCGTTGGGTCAACTCGCTGCCGCTGGACACCATCATCGAGCAGTTGAATCAGGCCGACGTCCCGGCCAGCCGGATCTTCAGCGCTGAAGACATGTTCAGTGATCCACAGTACCTGGCCCGGGAAATGTTCCTGAAGGCCAAGTTGCCGGACGGCAAAGATTTCAAGATGCCGGGAATCGTGCCGAAACTATCAGAGACACCCGGCACTTCGGAATGGGTCGGGCCGCAGTTGGGCGAACACAATGCGCAGGTACTCAACGATCTTGGTTACGACAAGGAACAGATCGCAAAGCTGCGTGAAGACGGGGCCATCTAAGCTGAGGCGCCTGCTTTCATCAGCACTCGATCACGCCCACGGCTGGCGGGTTTTGGCGACGCTCATCTTATTGTCGTGCCTTGGCTCTCCCGCCTCGGCGCAGCCCAAAGAGACGCTGATCTGGCTGCTGCGCGATTTGCCGCCAACGATGATTCTCGAAGGTCCGAAAAAAGGACAGGGAATCATCGATCAAATGCTGCCGCTGTTGATCGCCGGCATGCCGCAATATCAGCACACCCTGATGCGGGTCAACCGGGCCCGCGGCATGCAAATGCTCCACGAAGCGTCGTTTACGTGCGATCCCTCGCTGGTCTGGACCAAGGAGCGGGAACAGTGGATTACGTTCTCCATTCCGGCCTTCCGCGCCGTCAGTAATGGCCTGGTCGTCCGACAGGAAGATCGAGCGGTGCTGGAACCGTTTCTTGTCGACGGTGAAGTCGATCTGGCGGCAATGCTGGCCAGTGGTAGAAAGAAAGTCGGTGTAGTGGCTGAGCGCAGTTATGGTCAATTCCTCGACACGCTGCTGAAACAGGCACTGCCCGACGCGCTGACACGTCACTACGGCAACGACGCCCTCGGCAGTCTGTTACAGATGCAGCGCCTGGGTCGCTTGCAGGTGGTTTTGGGTTACTGGCCGGAAATTCGCTATAAGGCCAATCAGGCACAGATCGCCGACGACCAGCTGGAGTTCTATCCGGTCAAGGGCACGGGGAAATACCTGTCCGGGCACATTGGCTGCTCCAATACACCGCAAGGCCGAAAGGCGATCAATGAGATCAACCAGCTGTTACGCACCATGCCGCATGATCGACTGGATCAGCAATACGCGGACTGGCTGGATCCGGAAAGGCGCAGCGATTACTTGAAAGAAACCAAAGCGTTTTTTGAGCACCAGGCCGAGCAATGACAAATCGCAGGCAAAAAGAAACCCCGAGAAGTGGGGAGACGACTCGGGGTTAAACGTGGCCTACATAAAGACCAGTGGCAGCAAGCTACAAGCACCGGAGCACAATGCTTGATCCTGCTGTTACATGGTCTGACTGACCTAAGCGCAGGAAGGTTCCCACAAAAAACAATTCAATTTCGGTTGGCCAGGATCTTGTCCTGAGCAGCATTACGTAACGCCGCGATAACGCAGGGCTCCAGCCTGCCTTCAGCGATCAGCACGTCGCGATGCAATCCGTCGACGACATCCGTCAGCAGACGTTTGCTGGTCAACTGGGCCTGATTGAACGCCCGCTCGACCACGATAGCGCCGGTCGCATTCTTCAGTGTCACCAGGCATTCGCCATGGGTTCCCGACGGGGTCAACGTTACCTGATAGGGGCTCAGAGCTTCACCGAGCAATAGACTGATACTTTCCATCTCGATCACCACTCAATAGTCCGAAAACAAAGTGCCTGGGGCGTTCCTACAGTAAATGACCACTGGCTCGAGAAGAAAGTTCTGGATACCGACTGCTGGAGAACCTGCGCCGCGGGTCAATAGAGCATGCACGGCCAAGATGACAGATAAAAAACAGCCGCGTCATGCCTGCTTCTTGCGCTTGCCGATGTCGGTCCATCCTCCCAGCAGACCCCGCAATTGTCCGTCGGCACCGTAAAAAGGCACCGTCCACTGATAGACATGCCTGACGCCGTTGTTGAACATCAATTGACGCTCACTGAAGCGGGTCTTGCGCGTACCGAGCTGGGCCATGAACTCTGCATGCAGCAGTTCGGCGGTCTCTTTGGGCATGACCTCCAGTTCAATCAGCTGTCGTCCCTGAACCTGGTCGAAACGGGTCGACAAGCTCTCTTCATAACTCTTGTTGCACATGATCAAACGCCCTTCCAGATCACGAACAAACATGGGATCGGGCATGGCGTCCATCAACGCATGCTGGAAGGCGAGCTGATCATTCAGACTTTTCTCGGCATCCAGGCGTTGCTGGATCAATACCGAGAGCCGTCGGTTCCAGAGCAGGGACAACAGGCCGAACAGACTGACGATAAACATTCCCCAGCAGCCCCACTCGGCGAGTCGGTGCCAGGCGCCGGGCACCTTGACGGGGGCAATCCCATTGAGCCATTTCAGGCGAATGGCGCGCAATTCAGCAGGATCAAGCGCCTCAAGCGCCTTGTTGAGGATACTCGACAGCTGAGGCTGACCTTTGCGTACGGCCAAGTGGTCCGCCTCCCATTTGCCCTCGACCGTATACCCGACCTTGAGCTGCCCGGACGGATAGAGTTGTGCTCCGGTTTCGTTTTCGATGGTGGCATAGGCCTCACCGCTCTCGACCAGCGCCCGGGCCTCCGCGTAGGTTTTAACCGAGCGCAGCTCGATATCCGGATGGTCGCGGCGAATCGTGACCTCCAGCGCATGCCGGGTCGGCAACACCAGAACCCTTCCCGATAGCTGCTCCAGGGATTGCACCTCTGGCGCCCCGGCCCGCCCGACGAACACCCAGCCAGCGCCACCGAACGCATGACTGAAATCCAGAAACGTCTTGCGTTCGTCATTCATCGCCAGCGTCGTGCTCATGTCCGCTGCGCCACTTTCCAATCGCCCGAGCAACTGATCGGTGGAAAACGATTCTTCGTGAACAAACTGCAATCCCGTCATCGCGCTGATGCGGTTGAGCAGATCATTGTTCAAGCCGTTCCATTGGCCGTGCTCATCCTTGAACAGGTACAGCGGATATTGCACCGATGCGACGATGACATTCGAATGCTCGGCAATCCATTTCAACTCCTGGGCATCCAGCTCGATTGTTATGCCGGAAACCGATCCCTTGGACTCGGGAGCCACCCATTGCGATGCGCTCCCCCACTGGGCAAAGCCCAGGGTGCCGACTAAAAAAAACATCCAGCACGCGGCTGGTTTTAACCCTCTGAAAAACAGCATTGCCACTTCCTTCGTAATCAACTCGCCCGTCCTTCGTAGGCGAAAACCCGACAAGTGTGGCATGCAGAAATGAGAAAGCCCGTCAGGAGACGGGCTTCAAAATGTGACAGATTTAATTGGTTACAGAGGCTTGCCGCGGTTGCCATGCTTGCTGACAAAGGCCTGCACGGCTTTCAGGTCATTTGGCAGCACGGTGCAGCGCTCATCTCGCTCAAACAAATCAGAAAGATGTGCAGGTAGTTCGAGCGCTTTTCCTACGCCTGCTTTTTCCACTGCGTCCGGGAATTTGACCGGATGCGCCGTACCGAGGATCACCATCGGGATATCCAGGCTGCGACGGCACTCGCGCGCCGCCTTCACGCCGATGGCGGTGTGTGGATCCAGCAGTTCGCCGGTTTGCTCAAAAACTTCGGCAATGGTTTCGCAGGTTTGAGCGTCATCCACGGCCAGCGAATCGAACAGCTTGCGGGCCTCGGTCCAGCGCTCCTGTTCGACGCTGAAACCGCCACCCTGCTTGAAAGTGTCCATCAAACCGGCAACCGCTGCGCCGTTACGACCGTGCAGGTCGAACAGCAGGCGTTCGAAGTTCGACGACACCATGATGTCCATCGACGGCGACAGCGTGGCGTGCAGGGTGTCCTTGACGTACTGATTGCCGCTCATGAAGCGGTGCAGGATGTCGTTGCGGTTGGTGGCGACGATCAACTGGTTGATCGGCAGGCCCATGTTGCGCGCCAGGTAGCCGGCGAAAATGTCGCCAAAGTTGCCGGTCGGTACCGAGAACGACACCGAACGTGCCGGGCCGCCCAACTGCAGGGCTGCATGGAAGTAGTAAACGATCTGGGCCATGATTCGCGCCCAGTTGATCGAGTTCACGGCAACCAGGCGCGTGCCTTTGAGGAAGCTCTGGTCGGCGAAGCTGGCCTTGACCATTTCCTGGCAGTCATCGAAGTTGCCTTCGATGGCGATGTTGTGGATGTTCTCGCCGAAAATAGTGGTCATCTGGCGACGCTGCACTTCGGACACACGGTTGTGCGGGTGCAGGATGAAGATGTCGACGTTTTCGCAGTGTTTGCAGCCTTCGATGGCGGCCGAACCGGTGTCGCCGGACGTAGCGCCGACAATCACCACGCGCTCACCGCGTTTTTCCAACACGTAGTCGAGCAGACGACCCAGCAGTTGCAGGGCGAAGTCCTTGAACGCCAGGGTCGGGCCGTGGAACAGCTCCAGCACCCATTCGTTGCCGTTCAGCTGACGCAATGGCGCTACGGCGTTGTGGGAAAACACGCCGTAAGTCTCTTCCAGAATCTTTTTGAAATCGGCATCGGGAATGCTGCCAGTGACGAACGGGCGCATCACCCGGAAGGCCAGTTCGTGATACGGCAGGCCGGCCCAGGAAGCGATTTCTTCCTGGGTGAATCGTGGCAGGTTTTCCGGGACGTACAGACCGCCGTCCGTGGCCAGACCGGCCAGCAGGACGTCTTCGAAATTCAGGGCCGGTGCCTGGCCGCGGGTACTGATATAACGCATGACTGGCTCCAATAGACAGTGTTCGCAAACCCGGGCCCGCAGGCGAGCCCGGTGAACGATAACGACTTAGTTCAGGTGCTCGACGCGGATCCGTACGACCGGACCGACTACGCCCGCCAAGGCTTCCAGGGCGGCGATCGCGTCGTTCATGTGCTGTTCCAGCACGCGGTGAGTCAGCAGGATCATCGGCACCAGGCCGTCGTGTTCTTCGACTTCCTTCTGCATGATCGATTCGATGTTGATGCCGCGCTCCGACAGGATGCTCGCCACCTGCGCCAACACGCCTGGATGGTCCTTGGCCTGGATGCGCAGGTAATAGGAGCTTTCGCAGGCCTCGATCGGCAGGATCGGGTGGGCCGACAGCGAATCCGGCTGAAAGGCCAGGTGCGGTACGCGGTTTTCCGGGTCGGAAGTCATGGCGCGAACCACGTCCACCAGGTCGGCGATCACCGACGAAGCGGTCGGCTCCATGCCAGCGCCAGCGCCGTAGAACAGGGTCGAACCGGCGGCATCACCGTTGACCATCACCGCGTTCATCACGCCGTTGACGTTGGCGATCAGGCGATCGGCCGGGATCAGCGTCGGGTGTACGCGCAGTTCGATGCCGGCCGCGGTGCTGCGCGCCACGCCCAGATGCTTGATGCGATAGCCCAGCGCTTCGGCGTAGTTCACGTCAGCGGTGGTCAGCTTGGTGATGCCTTCGGTGTAGGCCTTGTCGAACTGCAGCGGAATACCGAACGCGATGGACGCCAGGATCGTCAGCTTGTGGGCCGCGTCGATGCCTTCAACGTCGAAGGTCGGATCGGCCTCGGCGTAACCCAGGGCTTGTGCCTCGGCGAGTACGTCTTCGAAAGTCCGGCCCTTCTCACGCATTTCGGTGAGGATGAAGTTACCGGTGCCGTTGATGATGCCGGCGACCCAGTTGATGCGGTTGGCCGACAGGCCTTCACGGATCGCCTTGATCACCGGAATGCCACCGGCCACGGCGGCTTCGAACGCCACAATCACGCCCTTCTCCCGGGCCTTGGCGAAAATTTCATTACCGTGAACGGCAATCAGTGCCTTGTTCGCGGTGACCACATGCTTGCCATTCTCGATGGCCTTGAGTACCAGCTCGCGGGCAACGGTATAGCCGCCCATCAGCTCTATGACGATGTCGATCTCAGGGTTCGTGGCCACTTCGAAGACATCGTTGGTAATCGCAATACCGGTCGTCTGGAACTGAGGCTTTGGCGTGCGCATGGCAATTTGTGCCACTTCGATTCCACGCCCGGCACGACGAGCAATTTCCTCGGCGTTACGCTGAAGTACGTTGAAGGTACCGCCACCGACGGTCCCTAACCCACAGATGCCTACTTTGACCGGTTTCACTGTGAACTCCCCATAAAACGGCCGACTCAAGGCCGGCCGTGAAAACAACCGCATGCTCGCGGCTCTCTATTAATGGCTCGGCGAACGCTGCCGCCGAACCATGATCGTCAATGGCTGACCGTGACGATGCGAATTTACTTCGCGCCCAGCGCCAGTTTGGCGACTTGTGGCGCAGGCTGGTAGCCCGGAATGACTTGGCCGTCGGCCAAAACGATGGCCGGTGTACCGTTCACGCCGATCGACTGACCGAGGGCGAACTGCTTGGAAACCGGGTTATCGCACTTGGCGGCCTTGATTTCCTTGCCGTCGACCATCTTGTCCATGGCGGCTTTCTTGTCTTTCGAGCACCAGACCGCTTGCAGCTGTTCGTCACCCGGCGAGCCAAGGCCCTGGCGCGGGAACGCGACGTAACGCACTTCGATGCCGCGCTTGTTCAGCTCAGGCACTTCGGCGTGCAGCTTGTGGCAATACGGGCAGGTGGTGTCGGTGAATACGGTGATGTGCGATTTGGTTTCGCCGATCGCCGGGTAGACCACGGTTTCCGCGACCGGGATTGCGTTGACCAGTTTGGACACGCCCAGGCGTTCGGTCTTCTCGGTCAGGTTGATCGGCTTGCCGTCCTTGAGCTGGAACATGTAGCCCTGCACCACGTATTGACCGTCGGCGCTGGCGTAGAGCACGCGGCTGCCTTGCAGTTTGACTTCGTACAGACCCGGCAGCGGACTGGCGGAGATGCTTTCTACCGGTACTTCGAGCTGGAGGTTTTCCAGGCTTTTACGAATGGCTTTGTCGGCCGCGTCATCGGCGACGGCAAAGGTGCTGACCAACGCAATGGCTGCGGCGGCGAAAATCTGGGTCAGACGCATGAGAACTCCTGAAGGCGGACAAATGGGTCGATCAGAACGCCCGTGCCGAAACACCGGGTCATAAACGCCCATCGTGCAAACCGGCAAAGCCTACCACATAAGGCCCCTGTGGCCGAATGCGGGTGATGCAACACATCGCGGGTGCCGTCAGCTTTCTGTGGGAGCGAGCTTGCTCGCGATAGCGGTGTGTCAGGCAACATTAATATTGGATGTACGGGCCTCATCGCGAGCAAGCTCGCTCCCACAGAAAAGCAGATCACAAATCGCTCAGCCGCGTGGATGGTGTTTGGCGTGCAGGTCCTGCAAGCGGGCGCGGGCGACGTGGGTGTAGATCTGCGTGGTCGACAGGTCGCTATGGCCGAGCAGCATTTGCACTACCCGCAAGTCGGCGCCGTGGTTGAGCAGGTGCGTGGCGAAGGCATGGCGCAAGGTGTGCGGCGACAGCGACTTGCCGATCCCGGCAACCTTGGCCTGGTGCTTGATGCGATGCCAGAAGGTCTGCCGAGTCATTTGCTCGCCGCGCTGGCTGGGGAACATGACATCGCTGGGACGCCCACCTAGCAGCTCCTGGCGGCCATCGCGCAGGTAACGCTCGACCCAGACAATCGCCTCCTCGCCCATCGGCACCAGCCGCTCCTTGCTGCCCTTGCCCATCACTCGCAGCACGCCTTGGCGCAGATTGACCTGCTCCAGCGTCAGGCTGATCAGTTCCGTCACACGCAAGCCGCAGGCATAAAGCACTTCGAGCATGGCGCGGTCACGCTGGCCGATGGCTTCGCTCAGGTCAGGTGCTTTTAACAAGGCCTCCACATCCGCTTCCGACAAGGATTTAGGCAGTGGTCGACCCAGCTGCGGCATATCGACACGCAAGGTCGGATCGACTGCAATCAGCTTTTCCCGCAGCAAGTAGCGATAGAAGCCACGCACGCCAGAGAGAAATCGCGCCGTCGAGCGGGGTTTGTAGTTTTGCTCCAGACGCCAGGCCAAGTGATCGAGGATCAATTCGCGGCCGGCGTTGATCAATTCCAGCCCCTTCTCCTGCAGCCAGCCGTTGAACAGGGCCAGGTCGCTGCGATAGGCATCGCGGGTGTTATCGGAAAGACCTTTCTCCAGCCACAGAGCGTCGAGGAATTGGTCTATCAGTGGATGATCGATGGCGGGCATAAAGGCTCAAGCAAGACCGACAGTACGGTCAGGGAAGATAAATCGCAGGCAACAAAAAAGCAGCCCGTAGGCTGCTTTTTTCTGCATCGGAAGCTGGACTTAAGCCAGTTTTTCCTTGATGCGAGCTGCTTTACCGGACAGGTCACGCAGGTAGTACAGCTTGGCTTTACGTACGTCACCGCGACGTTTAACGGCCATGCTGTCGATTTGCGGGCTGTAGGTCTGGAAAGTACGCTCTACGCCAACACCGTTGGAGATTTTACGAACGGTGAAAGCACTGTTTACGCCGCGGTTACGCTTGGCGATAACAACACCTTCGAACGCTTGCAGACGCGAACGGTCGCCTTCCTTCACTTTCACCTGAACGACAATGGTGTCGCCCGGGGCAAAGGTAGGGATCTCTTTGGTCATCTGCTCTGCTTCGAGTGCAAGGATGATTTTGTTAGTCATGCTGTGCTCCTAAGGTAAATCGTCGGATCTACCATCGATACGTTGTTAACTATCGTCCCGCTCGCGGATGTATTCCTCGAGCAGCTTCTTCTCTTCTCCAGAAAGCGAGCGGCTTTCCAGAAGATCGGCGCGTCGTTCAAAGGTCCTACCAAGGGACTGCTGTAAACGCCAACGCCGGATATGCGCGTGATTGCCACTTAGCAACACGTCGGGAACACGCTGATCCGCATACACCTCCGGTCGGGTGTAGTGCGGGCAATCCAGCAAACCATCCGTAAAGGAATCTTCCTCGGCGGAGTCCGCATGCCCTAAAGCTCCAGGCAGCAGTCGTGTAACCGCATCGATCAGGACCATCGCCGGCAGCTCGCCGCCAGACAGTACATAGTCGCCAATCGACCACTCTTCATCGACATGAGCCTCTATAAAACGCTCGTCAATGCCTTCATAGCGGCCGGCAATCAGGATCAATGCATCCAGATTCGCCAACTCGCGTACCGCCGACTGAGTCAGTTGACGGCCTTGGGGGGACAGGTAAATTACCTTCGCCGCCTCCCCGGCTGCTGCCTTGGCCTCAACCAACGCATCTTCCAGGGGCTTGATCTTCATCACCATGCCCGGACCACCGCCAAATGGGCGATCGTCCACAGTGTGATGTCGATCCGTCGTGTAGTCTCGCGGATTCCAACAGGTGAGCTGCAAGAGCCCCTGTTTCACCGCACGACTGGTGATGCCGTACTCGCTGATGGCGGAGAACATCTCGGGAAACAAACTGATCACTTCTACGCGCAAGTTAGCCACGCTTAGAAGTCCGCATCCCATTCCACCTTCATCTCGCCTGCGGCAAGGTCGACGGCCAACACGCATTGCTCCGTATAGGGCAACAGGCGTTCGCGATCATCCAGGCTGCCAGCGCAAGGCTTGACCACCATTACATCATTGGCGCCGGTTTCCAGAAGATGATCGATTTTCCCGAGCAATTGCCCGAGTTGATCAATGACCTTCAGACCTTCCAGCTGGTACCAGTAGTACTCGCCGTCGGTCAATTCAGGGAACAGGTTGCGCGGCACGCAGATCTCATAACCGGCCAGAAGACGCGCTTCTTCACGATCATCAAGACCCTTGAGCTTTGCGACCAGGAACTTGTCGTTCCCGCGTCCGCTGACCAGCTCGACCTGTTTCACATTACCTTCGCGCTTGAGCGTCCAGGTTTTGTACTGCAACAGGTTTTCAGTCGGATCAGTAAAGGAATACACCTTCACTTCGCCGCGAACGCCATGAACAGAATAAATCTTGCCGATAACGATCAAATCATCAGCAATGGCAGGCGTCGCGTTCATATTGCTCAGGCCGCAGCCTTAGATGCATCCTTCAACAACTGAGCAACACGCTCAGAAGGTTGTGCACCAACGCTCAGCCAGTAGGCTACGCGCTCTTGGTTCACGGACAGACGGACTTCTTGACCACGAGCAACAGGGTTGAAGAAACCAACCTGTTCCTTGTGCGAACCGTCGCGCGGGTTGCGGCTGTCGGTTACGGTCAAGTGGTAAAACGGGCGCTTTTTGGAGCCGCCAAGGGCAAGACGGATTGTTAGCATGTGAACATCGTTCCTGTAGTCGGTGCTGCAAATCTAAAGGCACAGCGGGCATAGGTGCCCGAAAGGCCGCATATTCTAAGGAATATCCGGACTTTTGCAAATGTCTTTTTCCGGCTGCCTATCGGCCGCCATCAAGATTTGCTATAGAGCCGTCGTTGAAAACGGCCAGTCAGCTCCCGCCAAGTGCGGGTTTGCTGGAGATCCCACTTCCGTGTGGGAGGTGCAAGGGCAAGCCCCTGCGTAAATTATTTACATTCTCGGCATGCCGCCGCCGGGCAACATACCGCCCATGCCGCGCATCATTTTGGCCATTCCGCCTTTTGCGGAGAACTTCTTCATCATCTTCTGCATCTGCTTGTGCTGCTTGATCAAGCGACCGATGTCCTGCACTTGAGTGCCGGAACCCATGGCGATCCGGCGTTTGCGCGAACCGCTGATCAGCTCAGGGTCGCGGCGCTCGGCCGGGGTCATGGAATTGATGATGGCTTCCATCTGCTTGAATTGTTTCTCTGCCGCACCCTGAGCGTTGCCCATTTGCGCCAGGTTCATGCCGCCGATATTTGGCAGTTTGTCCATGAGGCCGCCGAGGCCGCCCATGTTTTTCATCTGTTGCAGCTGATCGCGGAAGTCTTCGAGGTCGAAGCCCTTGCCCTTCTTCAGCTTCTTGGCCAGTTTGTCGGCCTTGTCCTTGTCGAGGGTCTGTTCGGCCTGCTCGATCAGGCTGAGCACGTCGCCCATACCGAGGATGCGCGAAGCAATACGCTCAGGATGGAACGGCTCGAGCGCGTCGCTCTTCTCGCCCATACCGATGAACTTGATCGGTTTGCCGGTGATGGCGCGCACCGACAGTGCAGCACCGCCACGGGCGTCGCCGTCGACCTTGGTCAGGATCACACCGGTCAGCGGCAGCGCGTCGCCAAAGGCCTTGGCCGTGTTGGCGGCGTCCTGACCGGTCATGGCGTCGACCACGAACAGCGTTTCGACCGGGTTGATCGCGGCATGCAGCGCCTTGATCTCGCCCATCATCTCTTCATCGATGTGCAGGCGACCGGCGGTATCGACGATGACCACGTCGATGAATTTCAGTTTTGCTTCTTTAATAGCCGCTTGCGCGATGTCGACCGGCTTCTGGCTCAGGTCGGAGGGGAAGAAGGTTACGCCGACTTCACCCGCGAGCATTTCCAACTGCTTGATCGCCGCCGGACGGTAAACGTCCGCAGACACGATCATGACCGACTTCTTCTTGCGCTCTTTGAGGAAGCGCGCGAGTTTGCCGGCGGTGGTGGTTTTACCCGCACCCTGCAAACCGGCCATCAGCACGACGGCGGGAGGAACGGCGCTCAAGTTCAAGTCTTCGTTGGCCGCGCCCATCAGGCTTTCGAGTTCGGCCTGGACGATCTTCACGAAGGCCTGGCCCGGCGTCAGGCTGCGCGACACCTCAGTGCCGACGGCGCGTTCCTTGACCGAATTGACGAAGTCCTTGACGACCGGCAAGGCGACGTCAGCTTCGAGCAACGCCATGCGCACTTCGCGCAGGGTGTCTTTGATGTTGTCTTCGGTCAGCTTGGCCTTGCCGGTGACATGGCGCAGCGTCTGCGAGAGACGGTCGGTTAAGTTTTCAAACATTGCGCGATCCTTTCAGGCCCTGTGTAGACCGGGATAATGGCGGCCCAGACCGGAATAAACATGTGCTCGGCGAGCCTGCGGCGTGGGCAGGTCGCGGATTATAGCGAAGACTGCGTCTGGCGGACACCTCGTCGTCAGGTTGCATGGTCTTTCGTGCTGCGGGGGTTCTATGCCAAACTCAGCGCCTTTCGGGCTTGCCTAACAGGATTTATGCTCCCCTTGTCACCCAGTTTGCTAACTACCCTCGCCGCCGCCTGCTTATATGCCGCTGCGACCCTCTATCAGGGCACTCGTCTGGCCACCGGTGCCAAGGCGAACAAACGCCTGCTGGTCACGCTCGGCGTGCTCGCCGTGCTGGCTCATAGCGCCAGTCTGTTCACCCACCTGCTGACACCGATTGGCCTGGGCCTGGATTTTTTCAGCGCCGCCAGCCTGATTGCCGCCGCGGTGATTGCCCTGACGCTGCTGGCCTGCTCACGGATCCCGGTGGAAAACCTGCTTATATTGCTGTTCCCGCTCGGCGCCGCCACCGTGCTGCTCGCACAGTTCGCCCCCGCCGGCACAGTGCAGATCATCGACGAAGAACCGGGCATCCTCGCCCACATCCTGCTGTCGATCCTCGCCTATGGCATGTTCACCATCGCGGTGTTCCAGGCGTTGCTGCTGCTGGTTCAAGACCATCAGCTCAAGCACAAGCACCCGTCGGGCCTGATCAAGAACTTCCCGCCGCTGCAAACCATGGAAAGCCTGCTGTTCGGTTTCCTCTGGGCCGGCTGGACCCTGCTGTCGCTGTCGCTGATCTCCGGCTGGCTGTTCGTCGACAACCTGTTCGCCCAGCACCTGGTGCACAAAACCTTGCTGGCATGCCTCGCCTGGATCGTCTTCAGCGTGCTGCTATGGGGCCGTAATCGCCTCGGCTGGCGCGGACACAAGGCCATTCGCTGGACCCTCGCCGGTTTCTGCCTGCTGATGCTGGCCTATTTCGGCAGTAAGCTGGTTCGTGAATACATCCTGCATATCTGACGGGCGGCATTAATGGACGACTTGCCCATAGGGCCGATGCTCGCGGTAGTGGCCCTGCTGATTTTATGGTCGGGGCTGTTTACCGCCATCGAAGCTGCGCAACAGTACTTGCTCGCCCAACGGACAGCTTCGCGTTCGAGCGACAAGCCGGTGGCAAAACTGAGCTTTTCGCTCAATAGCCTGATCCTCTGCAACACCCTGTGCCGCGCACTGGTCGTGGTCATCAGCACCTTGCTGGCGATTTTCACTTGGGCGGAAAACGGTCCGTGGGTGGCTTTCCTGGGGGCTGGCGCCGTGCTTCTGGTGTTCGCCGACTACCTGCCGCGCACCCTCGCCGTCCGTTATCCAGACGCCGTCCTGGCCCTGGGCAACACCTTGCTGGGCGCACCACTGAAAATCATCTATCCCGCCGCCTGGTTGCTCAATGGCATAAGCCAGCTGCTGATGCGACCGTTCGCCCGCAAAGTCAAAGTGGTGCAGCAGAGCGAAGACGAGGCGCCGAACGATCGGCTCGACGATCACGAACACGCCGCCTGCCGCCCACACCCGCTGTCAGGCATCCATGCGCTGGACAACATCACGGTCAACGACATTCTGGTGCCTCGCAGTGACGTCGACGGGGTCAATCTGGACGACTCCCTCGAGGAAATCATTGAGCAGCTTCGCGCCAATAAACGCACACGCTTGCCGGTTTTCCACAGCGACATCAATCAGGTCGAGGCAGTGCTCAATACCCGGCAGATCCGCCATCTGCTGTCCGACGCCAGTCTGACCCGAGAAGCACTGCTGGCAGCCTGTCACGACCCCTACTTCGTGCCTGAAAGCACCCCGTTGCAACTGCAGCTGTTGAATTTCCACAAACAACAGCGACGCCTGGGCATGGTGGTCGACGAGTACGGCGAAGTGCTCGGTGTCGTGACTCTGGAAGACATTCTCGAAGAAATCGTCGGCGAGTTCGAAAGCCAGCACAGCCTGGATAACCCGCACATCCACCCACAAGCCGATGGCCGCCTGGTGATCGAAGGGGCGGCGTCGATTCGCGAATTGAACAAGAGCCTGGGCTGGCACTTGCCCAGCGACGGTCCGAAAACCCTCAACGGGTTGGTGACCGAGGCGCTGGAAACGATTCCGGACAGTGCGGTATGCCTGAAGATCGGGCGTTATCGGCTGGAGATTCTGGAGACTGAAGACAATCGCGTCAGTCGCGTACTGATCTGGCATACCAGCTTGGTTCCAGTCGTTATCTAAACCTTGGCACCTCCCCTGTGGCGAGGGGATTTATCTGTGGCGAGGGGATTTAGCGAAACGTCGCACCGCCCCGTTGGGCTGCAAAGCAGCCCCAAGACTTCAAGTAAGGTTTGTCAGATAAAATCCAGTTGCAAATATTTTGGCGCTGCTTCGCAACGCAACGGGGATAAATCCCCTCGCCACAACTGCATTGCCAGCCCTTAGTCACTTATTGTCATCGCCAGTCCTTGGCCTCTTGTTTGATCGTTAGCCTCCTTCCTATAATCGAGCCGCTTACCCAAGCCCCGCCATACCCAAGTGCTACCCGCACTCCGCGTTAAGCCCACATCCCTGGGTGTTCGACCATAATAATTCGCTCCACTGGGGCACATGACTGTCAGGGATAACCGCATGACGACCAGCACGACTTATAACGACACCGCACCTGCGCAACCGACGAACTCCGCTACCCGCGTGGCGACCGCGAGTTTCATCGGCACCGCCATCGAGTTCTACGACTTTTACGTCTATGCCACGGCCGCTGCGCTGGTGATCGGTCCGGTGTTTTTTCCGCAAACCTCCGGCACGGCCCAGATGCTGTCGGCGTTCCTCACGTTCGGCATCGCCTTCCTGGCTCGACCACTGGGATCGGCGCTTTTCGGCCACTTCGGTGACCGCATCGGGCGCAAATCGACACTGGTTGCCTCGCTGCTTCTGATGGGCGTATGCACCACGCTGATCGGCGTGCTCCCGGGTTACGACAGCATCGGGGCCTGGGCGCCGATCCTGCTTTGCGTGCTGCGCTTCGGCCAGGGCCTGGGGCTCGGCGGTGAATGGGGCGGTGCGGCGTTGCTGGCCACCGAGAATGCACCCAAGGGCAAACGCGCCTGGTATGGCATGTTCCCGCAGCTTGGCCCCTCGATCGGCTTCCTCGCGGCCAATGGGCTGTTTCTGACGCTGGCAATGACCCTGAACGACGAGCAGTTCCGCTCGTGGGGCTGGCGGATTCCGTTCCTGCTCAGTGCCGCGCTAGTGATGGTCGGTCTGTACGTGCGCCTCAAGCTTCACGAAACCCCGGTGTTTGCCAACGCAATGGCTCGCCAGGAGCGGGTGAAGATCCCGCTGGTCGAGCTGTTCAGCCAATATTGGGCGCCGATGTTGCTGGGTGCCGGATCGATGGTCGTGTGCTACGCGCTGTTCTATATCTCGACGGTGTTTTCGCTGAGCTATGGCGTGTCGACACTGGGTTACAGCCGCGAAACCTTCCTCGGGCTGCTGTGCTTCGCCGTATTGTTCATGGCTGCCGCCACCCCGCTGTCCGCCTGGGCCAGTGATCGTTACGGGCGCAAACCGGTGCTGATCATCGGCGGTGTGCTGGCGATTCTGTCCGGCTTCCTGATGGAGCCGCTGCTGACCCAAGGTTCGACCTGGGGCGTGGCGTTGTTCCTGTGCATCGAGCTGTTTCTGATGGGCGTGACGTTTGCGCCGATGGGCGCGCTGCTGCCGGAGCTGTTTCCAACCCACGTGCGTTATACCGGTGCGTCGGCGGCCTACAACCTGGGCGGCATTGTCGGGGCTTCGGCGGCGCCATTCTTCGCACAGAAGCTGGTGGCGATGGGCGGTTTGAGTTATGTCGGCGGGTATGTGTCGGGGGCGGCGGTGCTGAGCTTGATTGCCGTGCTATGCCTGAAGGAAACGCGGCATAACGATTTGAATCGGGTTGCCTGAATCAAAAGCATCGCCAGCAGGCTGGCTCCCACATGGAAACTGGGTGTACACAAAATCTGTGACCAACCAATAACCCTGTGGGAGCTAGCCTGCTAGCGATTGCCGCGCCTCGGTTTACAGCTCGACTACAACAGCCTGAGAAGCACGGGTCGCCTTGGCACGAGCCAATTCGATCGACTCATCACGCGCCAACGCCACACCCATCCGGCGCTGACCATTCACCTCAGGCTTGCCGAACAGACGCAACGCCGTATCCGGTTCGCTCAACGCAGCACCGAGATTGGCGAAAGCCGTCTGAGTCGACTGCCCTTCCACCAGAATCACCGCCGAAGCCGATGGACCGAACTGACGGATCAATGGAATCGGCAGACCCAGAATCGCCCGTGCGTGCAACGCGAACTGCGACAGGTCCTGGGAAATCAACGTCACCAGACCGGTGTCATGTGGACGCGGCGAGACTTCGCTGAACCAGACTTGATCACCTTTGATGAACAGCTCGACACCAAACAAACCACGGCCACCCAAGGCTTCAGTGACGGCTTTGGCAACGCGCTCGGATTCGGCCAGGGCAATCGGGCTCATGGCTTGTGGCTGCCAGGATTCCTGATAGTCGCCCTTCTCCTGACGGTGGCCGACTGGCGCGCAGAACGTAGTGCCGCCCACGTGACGCACGGTCAACAGGGTGATTTCGTAGTCGAAGTCGATAAAGCCTTCGATGATCACGCGGCCTTTACCGGCACGGCCGCCTTCTTGAGCGTAATCCCAAGCCGTCTTCACATCATCGACGCTACGCAGCAGGCTTTGGCCTTTGCCCGACGAGCTCATCACCGGTTTAACCACACATGGGAAGCCGAGGTCTTCGACAGCCTTGCTGTAATCCTCAAAGGTGTCGGCGAAGTGGTACGGCGAGGTCGGCAGGTCCAGCTCTTCGGCGGCCAGGCGACGGATGCCTTCGCGGTTCATGGTCAGCTGCGCGGCGCGAGCAGTCGGGATCACGGTGAAGCCTTCGGCTTCCAGCTCCACGAGGGTCGCGGTGGCAATAGCTTCGATTTCCGGCACGATGAAGTGCGGCTTTTCGGCTTCGATCACGGCACGCAGGGCGGCGCCGTCGAGCATGTTGATCACATGGCTGCGATGGGCTACTTGCATGGCCGGTGCATTGGCGTAGCGATCCACGGCAATCACTTCAACGCCCAGGCGTTGCAGCTCGATCACCACTTCCTTGCCCAACTCGCCACAGCCACACAGCAATACGCGGGTCGCGGTTGGCGACAATGGAGTTCCGATACGGGTCATCTCAGGTCCTCAAGAAGCGGATCATCGAGGGTCGCAACGCCTGGCGCGCTTCCCATGGGGAGAAAGCGCGGCATTTTACATGAACCTGTGGGTTTGGCTTCAGCTGACGACGGCCTGTTTGCGCAAGCGCCAGGCCATGATCAACCACACGGCGGTCACGCCGGCGAACTTCGAGCCCATGGCGGTGAGGATCACGCCAGGAGTGAACGCATCGATCATGCCGAAGAAGATGAAGGTATCGAGGGGAATGCTCAGGGCCGAACTTATCCACAGGCGGTCGTGCAAGGGACGCTTGGTGATGCTGAACACCAGCCAATCGATGCATTCGGACACCGCGAACGCCGTGGCGCTGGCCAGCGCGATGGAGGGATCGGACGTCACATAGGACAACACCAGCGCCGCCAGCATCGCCGCGATCGCGCCATGGCCGAAACGGGTTTGCACCATGTCGCGCAAAACGAACACCAAACCACCCCAGGCCGACCAGATGATGTCCAGGTGCGGAGCGGTGGAAAAGGCGAAGTTGATCAGCACGACGCTGCTGATGTAAGCGATCAGGAAGAGCATGAGGTGGCGGAATACCTGTCAATTTGGCGCACAGGGTACCGTAGGAGCTGACGAGTGCAACGAGGTTGCGATCTTTTGACCTTGTTTTTTAGAGGCAAGATCAAAAGATCGCAGCCTCGTTGCACTCGGCAGCTCCTACAGGTTAGGAGTCTTGCCGATCATCCAGAGTATCCCGCTGGATTTAGCCCGCTCATGACACAACCCCAAGACCTGGCGGCGCTCCTCGTTGTCCATCCGGCTCCAGCGCGTGATCTCTTCCACTGTGCGTTGACACCCGGTGCAAATATCATCCTCGTCCAGCGCGCAGATATTCACGCAAGGCGATCGAACCGGGCGCTCGGGCGTACTCATTCTTCCTGCTCAACCAGATCGCGGGCATAACGTTGCGAGTTATGCACATAGTGAGCAGCGCTGGCCTCCAGCATTTTTTTCTGCGGTTCGGTCAGCTCGCGCACCACTTTGCCGGGGGAGCCCATGACCAGCGAACCGTCTGGAATCACCTTGCCCTCACCGATCAGTGAGTTGGCGCCAATGATGCAGTTCTTGCCGATTTTCGCGCCGTTGAGGATCACCGCGTTAATCCCGATCAAGCTGTAATCGCCCACCGTGCAGCCATGAAGCATGGCGTTATGGCCGATGGTCACGCCGGCGCCGATGGTCAGCGGGTAACCCATGTCGGTGTGCATCACCGTGCCGTCCTGGACGTTGCTGTTCTTGCCGATCAGGATCAGTTCGTTGTCGCCACGCAGCACAGCGTTGAACCAGACGTTGGCGCCCTCTTCCAGTTTGACCTTGCCCACCAGCACGGCATTGGGGGCGACCCAGCTCTGCGGATGGGTTTCGACGCGGGCGTCGCCCAGGCGATATTTCATCTTAGTGTCCTCAAGGCCAGGCTGGCTCACTTGCAAAAAGCGGGGTTCACGCCATACGGGCGATGGCTTCAGGTGTTGATAAACGTCTTGGGTGGCTGATGCAGGCTGATTTTCGCGTCATAGAGCAGGTTGATCAACTCGACGATCATAATCGCCGTCAGGCCCCAGATTTTGTACTCGCCATAACGATAGCTCGGCACGTACCAACTGCGACCCTGGTAATCGATGCGATGGGTGTGTTCGCGCGGATCCTTGCGGAAGAACTCCAGCGGTACGCTGAAGACTGCGGCAATCTCGGCATCGTTGGCCCGGTACTCGACAAAGTCCGGAATCACACCGACATAGGGTGTGACCTTGATGCCGTGCAGGGAGATCAACGGGCTCAGCGGGCCGATCACTTCGACCAGCCCCGGCGGCAGGCCGATTTCTTCTTCGGCTTCGCGCAGGGCGGTGAAAATAAGGTCCGGGTCTTCAGGGTCGCGTCGCCCGCCGGGAAAGGCGACTTCGCCGCCATGGGTCGAGAGCCCGCTGGCGCGCAGGGTCAGAACCAGTTCCGGCTCGTCACTGCGGGTGATGGGCACCAGCACTGCGGCCTCGGGGAAACGTTTATCGGTTTCCAGTGTGCGTGGGGTGTGGTTGCTTACCCGGTGAAGTAGCTCGTCCAGCATGAGTCTTCTCGATTTGTTCTCTACCTCGCATCATGCACCAATCGAACCGACCGCCCAACCCCATAACCACTGCATGTCGCTAAACGACAACTTGCCGACAGACACCGCCGCACGCCAAGATAGGCGCAGCATTCAGGAACCCAAGCATGAAATTTTGCAGTCAGTGCGGCAACCCGGTAACCCAGCGCATTCCAGAGGGCGATTCGCGCCTGCGTTTTGTCTGTGACAGCTGTCAGGCGATTCACTACCAGAACCCCAATATCGTCGCCGGTTGCGTGGCGACCTGGGGCTCCAAGGTCTTGTTGTGCCGCCGCGCCATCGAGCCTCGGCTCGGTTATTGGACCCTGCCCGCCGGCTTCATGGAAAACGGTGAAACCATCGAGCAGGCGGCCATTCGCGAGACGGCCGAAGAAGCCTGCGCGCGGGTGCGCAACCTGAGCATCTATACGTTGATCGACGTGCCGCACATCAGCCAGGTGCATGTGTTCTTCCGCGCCGAGCTGGTGGACCTGGACTTTTCCGCTGGTCCCGAGAGCCTGGAAGTAGCGCTTTTCGAAGAAGCCGACATCCCTTGGTCCGAGCTGGCTTTCCGCACGGTGGGCCGTACCTTAGAATGCTTCTTCGCTGACCGGCGGACCGAGGTCTACCCCGTGCGGTCCGAGTCGATCCCGCCGCTTGCTCAGCCTGCCAACACATAAAGCTCCTTGTTCTAAAATCACCTATAACTAAATAGTCGCGACACCTCTTAGGGATATCGTTTCAATGCGCTGGTTGCTTGCCGTGTTTTGCTTGTTGTTCGTCGCTGTCTCCCAGGCTTCCGTCGCTGAAACCCTGGACGGCAAAGTCATCGAAAAAGTTCTCGTGCTCAAGTCCGCCCACCAATTGCAATTGATCAATGACGGCAAGCCGCTCAAGACCTATCGCATTTCCTTGGGCAAACGCCCCAAGGGGCCGAAGCTGATGGAAGGCGACAAACGCACGCCTGAAGGTTTCTATTGGCTAGACTGGCGCAAGGTCAGCGATAAATTCAATCTGGCGATGCACATCTCCTACCCGAACATCAGCGACTCCGCGCGCTCCCGGCGTGAAGGCGTCGAGCCCGGCAGCATGATCATGATCCACGGCACCCCGGACACTGAAGAAAACCCCGAAGACCTGTTCCACACACTGGACTGGACCGACGGCTGCATTGCCATGCGCAACATGGACATGCGCGAGGTTTGGGGTTTGGTGCCGGACGGCACGATGATCGAAATCCGTCCGTAACGGCTACCTTCGGTCGCTCATCGCAAAATAAATTCAAAAGATCGCAGCCTTCGGCAGCTCCTACCGGGTAGATACCACTCCCATCGGTAGGAGCTGCCGCAGGCTGCGATCTTTGCTTTCAAAACCCCCACCTCTAATACCACTTAAAACCAATCATGCTTTCAGCCATCCGGCAGGGCAAGCTTTTGCGCGCCTTGAGCAAAGTGGTCTCATTGACATGGTATTTAAGTGGTATTAGGTTTCATCCCACCACCGGGCGACAACACTCCAATATCCGCATCGGACCAAACCTACATGAATGACCTCCAGGCCCTACGCCCTGACGACACCCAGCCCACGCCGTTGTACCTGCAACTGGCGCGCAATCTGGAAGCGGCGATCCATGCCGGCCAGTGGAAAGCCGAACAGGCCATGCCGTCGGAGCGCAACCTCAGCGAAATGCTGGGCATCTCCCGCGTCACCGCCCGCAAGGCGCTGGAAGTTCTGTTCGAGCAAGGCCTGATTCGTCGCAACCAGGGTTCCGGCACCTTTATCACCCCGCGCCTGGAACAACCGCTGTCTCGCCTCTCGGGTTTCAGCGAGATGCTGCGCCTGAAAGGCTTCGTCCCCGGCTCGCAATGGCTGGAGCGTGAAATCACTCCGCCGACCCACGAAGAACTGATCCGCCTGGGCCTCTCGCCGAACGACAAGGTCGCGCGGCTCAAGCGTCTGCGTAAAGCCGACGACACGGTGATGGCGATCGAGATGAGCACCCTGCCCGCCTCGATCATTCCCAAGCCGCAAGCCGTGGGCGACTCCCTGTACGAATACCTCGACAGCATCGGCAAGCCGATCGTCCGCGCCCTGCAGCACATTCAGGCGATCAACGCCTCGGATGAATTCGCCGCCCTGGTGGGCATCGCCCCCGGCACCGCCATGCTGCTGATGACCCGGGTCGGTTACCTGGAAGACAACACGCCGATCGAAGTCACCGACACCTATTGCCGCAACGACTACTACGACTTTGTCGCAGAGCTTCGTAGATAAAAGGCTCCGTCGATAAAGAGCTTCGTTGCCAAACGAGCAAACGAGAACCGATCATGTCCGAAGACAACATCCTCACCGCCCACGGCTGGGTTCGCGGCCGGCTGATTCACGAACACGGCAAGGTCGTGTCGATCGAAGGCCAACCGTGCGATCCGGCCGACAACGACCTGCCTTACCTGCTGCCGGGTTTCATCGACCTGCACGTTCATGGCGGCGGCGGCAAAGACATCATGGAAGGTGCGCCAGCTTTCGAGACCATCACCAAAACCCACGTGCGTTTCGGCACGACGTCGCTGCTGGCGACCACTATGACCGCGCCGCCTGCAGAAATTTCCAGCGTGCTCAAAGCCGTCGGCGAATATTGCGAACAGCGCCCGAAAGGCAGCGCCCGAGTCCTCGGCGTGCACCTCGAAGGCCCGTACATCAACCCCGGTAAACTCGGCGCCCAACCGAATTTCGCCCACACCGCATTGATGGCCGAAGTCGAAGAATATCTGGCACTGGCGCCGATCCGGGTGATCACCATTGCCCCGGAAATCGCCGGCCACGACGCCTTGATCCGTGACCTCAGCGCTCGCGGTGTGCGGATGCAAATCGGCCACACCCTCGGCAGCTACGAGGAAGGTGTTGCCGCGCTGAACGCCGGCGCCAGCAGTTTCACCCACCTCTACAACGCCATGAGCTCGCTGCATCACCGCGAGCCAGGCATCGTCGGCGCGGCACTGGCTCACGCCAAATACGCCGAACTGATTCCGGATTTGCTGCACGTGCACCCCGGCGCCATCCGCGTGGCCCTGCGCTCAATCCCGTGCCTGTATTGCGTCACCGACTCCACCGCCGCTGCCGGCATGCCCGACGGTGAGTACAAGCTCGGCAGCCACACCGTGACCAAATGCCTGGGCGGTGTGCGCTTGCCCGACGGCACTCTGGCCGGCAGCACCCTGACCATGGATCAGGCCCTGCGCAATCTGGTGAAGATCGGTTTGCCGATCGCCGAGGCCTCGCAACGTCTTTCGCAATTCCCCGCCGACTACCTCGGCCTCACCGAACGCGGGCGCCTGCAACCCGGTGCCTGGGCCGACTGCGTGCGGCTCGATCGCTCACTCACACTGACCGCCGTCATGGTCGAAGGAGAAGACATTGACTTCAAAAATGCTTGAAGAGGCGCTGTCCTCATTCGAGGCCGTGCAAGCCCAATTGCAGCAACTCGACCCGCAGATGATCGAGATCGCCGCGCGCCTGCGCCGTCAGCCGCCGCAAGTGGCGATGACCGTGGCCCGTGGCAGCTCCGATCATGCCGCCAGTTACTTCGCCTACCTGACCATGCAGCAATTGGGCTTCCCGGTGGCGTCGCTGCCGATGTCAGTAGTGACCATGCTACAAGCGCCGTTGAAGGTCAGTGGCCAAGTGGCGTTCGCCTTCTCGCAGTCCGGCCAAAGTCCCGACCTGGTGAACAGCATGCGTCTGCTGCGCAAGCGCGGCGCCCTGAGCATCTCGATGGTCAACGCCGAGAGTTCGCCGCTGGAGGCCGCGTGTGAGTTCAGCTTGCCGCTGTGTGCCGGCACCGAAAGCAGCGTCGCCGCGACCAAGAGTTTTATCGCCACCCTCAGCGCCAGCGCCCGTCTGATCGCCCTCTGGAAAGAGGACGTGGAATTGCTGGAGGCCGGCCTCGCGCTGCCAGAAGGTTTGCGCGAGGCGGCGAAACAGGACTGGAGTCTGGCCATCGATGCCTTGCGCGATTGCCAGCGCCTGATGGTGATTGGCCGTGGCGCCGGTTTCGCCATCGCCCAGGAAGCCGCGTTGAAATTCAAGGAAACCTCGGCGATCCAGGCCGAAGCCTTCAGCAGCGCCGAGGTCCGTCACGGCCCGATGGCGTTGATCGACGAAAATTATCCACTGCTGATCTTCGCCCCTCGCGGCGCCGAGCAGGCCGGTTTGCTGAGCCTCGCCGCCGACATGCGCCAGCGCGGTGCCCGCGTATTGCTGGCCGCACCGGATGACATTACCGAACGCGACCTCACCCTGACCCGCGCCGAGCACCCGGCCCTCGACCCGATTCTGGCCATCCAGAGTTTCTACGTCATGGCCGCCGGTTTGGCTGTGGCCCGAGGCATGGACCCGGACCAGCCGCGGCACTTGAGCAAAGTGACGCGCACCCACTAACAGCCCCCTGTAGGAGCTGTCGAGTGAAACGAGGCTGCGATCTTTTGATCTTGCCTTTGAAAAACAAAATCAAAAGATCGCAGCCTCGTTTCACTCGACAGCTCCTACAAGAGAGGGGCCGGGCGAGTTGATCCGAACCGTAGTTTTTTACTGATGAGACCGAGCCATGCACAACAATAATAAAGAGCTGACCCTCAGCGCCCCGCTCAGCGGCCCGGTGCTGACGCTCGCCAAAGTCCCGGACCCGGTGTTCGCCAGCGGCGCCATGGGCGACGGGATCGCCATCGATCCGCTGAACGACACCCTCCACGCCCCGTGCGCCGGCGTCGTGGTGCACGTCGCGCGCACCGGCCACGCCATCACCTTGCGTGCCGACAACGGTGCCGAATTGCTGCTGCACCTGGGCCTCGACACGGTCGAGCTGCAGGGCGAAGGCTTCTCGATGCTGGTCAAGGAAGGTGCGCGGGTCAGCAACGGCCAGCCGCTGTTGCGCTATGACCTGGACAAGGTCGCGCAGCAGTGCAAAAGCCTCGTCAGTTTGATGATCCTGACCAACAGCCAGGACTTTCAGGCGCGGCCGATCACGCTGAAGCCGGTGAAAGTTGGCGAGCCATTGCTGCACATCATTCGTCGGCACGCGTCGGGGGCGCAGGCTGAAGCGGAGCTCTCCGGGGAAGAAATTCATGGCTACGTTCGCATCGCCCATCGTGGCGGTTTGCATGCTCGTCCGGCAGCGCTGATTCGTCAGACAGCGCAAGGTTTCAAGAGCAAATCGCAACTGCATTTCGCTGGCAAATCGGCGACCTGCGACAGCTTGATCGGACTGATGGGTTTGGCCATCGGCGAGCAGGACGAGGTTCAGGTCAGTTGCCAGGGCCCGGACGCCGAAGCCGCGTTGCAAGCGTTGCTGATCGCGTTATCCACAGCGCTGGCCGAAGACAGCCACGCCGCCGCGCCGACACCGATTGCCCGACGCACTCGATCTGCCGAAGCGGGCGTGCTGCACGGTGTTTGTGCAGCTCCCGGTTTGGTTGGCGGGCCGTTGTTCCGCTTGACCGCCATCAGCCTGCCGGTGGATGCCGGCAATCATGATCCCGAGCAACAGCTGCTCGTTCTCGACACCGCGTTGACCGTTGTGCGCAGTGAAATCGACCACACGCTGGCCCAAGCCAGGAAACATAAAAACATCGACGAAGAAGCGATCTTCGCCGCGCACCTCGCCTTGCTCGAAGATCCGGCGTTGCTGAACGCTGCGAACACTTCCATCGACCAGGGCATGGCCGCGACCCATGCCTGGAGCCAATCAATCGACGTGCAGTGCGAGGTGCTCCAGCAACTCGGCAGCCCGCTGCTGGCAGAGCGCGCCAACGATCTGTGCGACCTCAAACAACGCGTGCTGCGTGCCCTGCTCGGCGAAACCTGGCACTACGACGTGCCGGCCGGCGCCATCGTCGCCGCGCATGAACTGACGCCGTCCGATCTGCTGCAACTGAGCCAGCAAGGTGTCGCCGGGTTGTGCATGGCCGAGGGCGGCGCGACTTCCCACGTGGCGATTCTCGCTCGCGGCAAAGGCTTGCCGTGCATGGTTGCATTGGGTTCGACGCTGCTGGATCAGCAGCAAGGCCAAGCGGTTGTGCTGGATGCCGATGGCGGTCGCCTCGAACTGATGCCAAATGCCGAACGTTTGGCCGAAGTGCATCAGGCACAACTCGATCATCAACAGCGCCGCGCCGAGCAACTGGCTCAGGCTCACACCCCGGCGCTGACGCTCGACGGTTTGCAGATTGAAGTCGCCGCCAATGTGGCCTCCAGCGCTGAAGCGGTTGATGCCTTGGCCAATGGCGCCGACGGCGTCGGCTTGCTGCGTACTGAGTTTCTGTTTGTGGATCGCAACATCGCACCGGACGAAGAGGAGCAGCGCGCCGCCTATCAAGCCGTGCTCGACGCCATGGGCGACAAGTCGGTGATCATCCGCACCATCGACGTCGGCGGCGACAAACAACTCGACTACCTGCCGCTGCCAGCTGAGGCCAATCCAGTGCTCGGCCTGCGCGGTATTCGCCTGGCTCAGGTCCGCCCGGAAATCCTCGATCAGCAATTGCGCGCGCTGCTGCACGTCAGTCCACTGTCGCGCTGTCGGATCCTGTTGCCGATGGTGACCGAAGTCGATGAGTTGCTGCACATCCGCCAGCGTCTCGACGCGTTGTGCACTGAACTCGGTGTGCTTGAACGTCCAGAGCTGGGCGTGATGATTGAAGTCCCGGCCGCCGCGCTGCTGGCCGAGCAACTGGCCGAACATGCGGACTTCCTGTCCATCGGCACCAACGATTTGTCGCAATACACCCTGGCCATGGACCGCGACCACGCCGGCCTCGCTTCGCGGGTCGACGCCATGCACCCGGCATTGCTGCGATTGATCGCCCAGACCTGCGCGGGTGCTGCGGTGCATAACCGTTGGGTCGGTGTCTGCGGCGCGCTCGCCTCCGATCCGCTGGCCACGCCGGTTTTGATTGGCCTGGGCGTCAGCGAGTTGTCGGTCAGCCCGGTGCAGATCGGTGAAATCAAGGACCGCGTCCGCCACCTGGACGCAAGCGAATGCCGACGCATCAACCACGACCTGCTCAAGTTGAGCAGCGCCGCTGCGGTGCGTCACGCCTGTCACCAGCAATGGCCTCTGAGCTGAACAACAACAGCTCTAAAACAAAAAGAACACAGGGAGAACCGCCATGTACCAATACTTCATCGAAGGCCTGCAGCGCCTCGGCCGCGCGCTGATGCTGCCGATCGCGATCCTGCCGATCGCTGGCCTGTTGCTGCGTCTGGGTGACACCGACCTGCTGAACATCGCAATCATCCACGACGCCGGCCAAGTCATCTTCGCCAACCTGGCGATGATCTTCGCCATCGGCATCGCGGTCGGTTTCGCCAAGGACAACAACGGCACCGCAGGCCTCGCCGGGGTGATTGGCTACCTGGTGATGATCTCCACCCTCAAGGTGCTCGACGCGAGCATCAACATGGGCATGCTCGCCGGGATCGTCAGCGGCTTGATGGCGGGCGCGCTGTACAACCGTTTCAAGGACATCAAACTGCCGGAGTACCTGGCGTTCTTTGGCGGCCGGCGCTTCGTGCCGATTGTCACCGGGTTCGCCGCCGTCGGCCTGGGCGTCATCTTTGGCTTGATCTGGCCGCCGATCCAACACGGCATCAACAGCTTCGGCACGTTGATGATGGAAAGCGGCAGCTTCGGCGCGTTCGTCTTCGGCGTGTTCAACCGCCTGCTGATCGTCACCGGGCTGCACCACATCCTCAACAACATGGCGTGGTTCGTCTTCGGTAACTTTACCGACCCGACCACGGGCGCCATCGTCACCGGCGACTTGTCGCGCTACTTCGCCGGTGACCCGAAGGGCGGCCAGTTCATGACCGGCATGTTCCCAATGATGATCTTCGGTCTGCCCGCCGCGTGCCTGGCGATGTACCGCAATGCTTTGCCGGAACGCCGCAAGGTCATGGGCGGGATCTTTCTGTCGATGGCGCTGACGTCATTTTTGACGGGAGTGACTGAGCCAATCGAATTCGCCTTCATGTTCCTCGCGCCGCTGCTTTATCTAGTGCATGCGTTGCTGACTGGGCTGTCGATGGCGATCACCAACCTGCTGAACATTCACCTCGGGTTTACGTTTTCCGGTGGTTTGATCGACATGATTCTCGGCTGGGGAAAATCCACCAACGGCTGGTTGATGGTACCGGTCGGCCTGGCGTATGCGTTGATCTACTACGTGGTGTTTGATTTCTGCATTCGTCGGTTCAACTTGAAGACGCCGGGGCGTGAAGATGTTCTGAATGGCGACAAAGTAGTCGTCGCTGAGAATGAACGGGCCGGGGCTTACATCAAGGCGCTGGGTGGTGCGCAGAATTTGATCACCGTGGGTGCGTGCACCACTCGGTTGCGGCTGGACATGGTGGATCGCAACAAGGCAAACGATGCGGAGTTGAAAGCACTGGGTGCGATGGCGGTTGTGCGTCCGGGCAAGGGTGGGAGTTTGCAGGTAGTGGTCGGGCCGATGGCGGACAGCATTGCCGATGAGATTCGCTTGGCGATGCCTGCGTTGGGGCGCGCGATAATTTCCTCCCCCGCTGCGGTGATCGATGCGCCGAAACCTGCTGCGGTGGCGAATTCAGAAGCACAGCAATGGCTGAACGCTTTGGGTGGCGGCGAGAACGTGTTGCAGATGGATTGCATCGCCATGACCCGAATTCGATTGCAACTGGCGGATGGCAAGGCGTTGTCGGAGTGTGATTTGAAAACGCTGGGTTGCCAGGGTGTGAGTCAGTTGGAGGGAGGGATTTGGCACCTGTTGGTTGGCGACAAGGCTCCGATGTTGAGTGATGCGTTGGATGCGTTGGTTAATCGCAGTGAGGTGAGTGCCAAGGTTTAACCCACGCCCTCTGTAGGAGCTGTCGAGTGAAACGAGGCTGCGATCTTTTGATCTTGAAAAATCAAAATCAAAAGATCGCAGCCTCGTTTCACTCGACAGCTCCTACAAGGGGGGTGTGCATTCATTGATTGTTCAGGCAACAAAAAACCCGCTGAAGGCAAATTCAGCGGGTTTCTCATTTCAGCGGCAGGCAGATCAAAAATCCTCCAACCGCCATACCTCATAAGCCGGCGTCTCGTAGGGATGACTCTGCTTCAGAGCCATCACCACAGAACGAATCAACTCGTTACTGACCACAAGCTCAACCTTCCATTCCTCAACCTGCTCGACCTGCCCCGCTTCACCAATAAACGGCTGACTGCCGTCCAATGGGCGAAACTGGCCGAGGCCGAGCACTTGCCAGGCGCAATGGTCGTATGCGCCGATCCGTCCGCCACCGGCGGCGAACACAGCACTTTTGACCTGTTCCACATGACTGGCCGGAACAAAAAAACTGAGCTTGTACACGGCGCTTAGTTAACCCAGACGCGCGCATTACGGAACATACGCATCCAAGGTGCGTCTTCGTTCCAGTCTTCCGAACGCCACGAGTTCTGCACCGCGCGGAACACACGCTCCGGGTGAGGCATCATGATCGTCACGCGACCGTCGCGGCTGGTCAAACCGGTGATCCCGCGCGGCGAACCGTTCGGGTTGGCCGGGTAGTTTTCGGTGACCTTGCCGTGGTTGTCGACAAAACGCATCGCCACGCAACCCGACAGATCAGCTTCCAGCAACGCTTCTTCGCTGGCGAACTCGGCATGACCTTCACCGTGAGCAATGGCGATAGGCATACGCGAACCGGCCATGCCTTGCAGGAAGATCGAGTTCGATTCCTGAACCTGAACCATCGCCACGCGCGCTTCGAACTGCTCGGAACGGTTACGCACAAAGTGCGGCCAGAACTCGCTGCCCGGGATCAGCTCGTGCAGGTTGGACATCATCTGGCAACCGTTGCACACGCCGAGGGTGAAGCTGTCGTTACGTTCGAAGAAGCCCTGGAACGCATCGCGAGCACGGCTGTTGAACAGCGCAGACTTGGCCCAGCCTTCGCCGGCGCCGAGAACGTCGCCGTAGGAAAAACCGCCGCAAGCGACCAGACCTTTGAACTCGTTCAGGTCGACACGGCCGGCCAGAATGTCGCTCATGTGCACGTCGATCGCGTTGAAACCGGCGCGGTCGAACGCGGCCGCCATTTCCACCTGACCGTTGACGCCCTGCTCACGCAGCACGGCAACCTGTGGGCGGATGCCTTTCTTGATATAAGGCGCGGCGACGTCCTGGTTGACGTCGTAGCTGAGCTTGACGCTCAGGCCCGGGTTGTCTTCTTCCAGCAGCACGTCGAACTCTTGTTCGGCGCAGTCGGCGTTATCACGCAGACGCTGGATCTGGTAGCTGGTTTCAGCCCACTGACGTTGCAGCAAACGACGCTGACCTTCGAATACGGTTTCGCCGTTGAAGGTGATGTTGATCTGGCCGTTGTTCATCGGCTGACCAATCACCGACACGCACTCGCCCAAGCCGGCAGCGCTGAATTGCGCGAGGATGTCCGGGGTCGCGTCCTGGCGAACCTGGATCACGGCGCCCAGTTCTTCGTTGAACAGGATTGCGGCGATGTCGGCGGAGGTTTCTGCCAGACCGTCGAGGTTCAGGCTCAGACCGCAGTGGCCGGCGAAGGCCATTTCCACGGTGCTGGTCAACAGACCACCGTCGGAACGGTCGTGGTAAGCCAGCAGGTGACCGTCGGCGTTGAGGCCCTGGATCACGGCGAAGAAAGCTTTGAGGTCTTCGGCATCGTCGACGTCCGGCGCTTGCGAACCGAGCTTGCCGTGTACCTGGGCCAGGATCGAGGCGCCCATGCGGTTCTGGCCACGGCCCAGGTCGATCAGGATCAGGTCGGTGGTGCCCTTGTCCATGCGCAGTTCCGGCGTCAGGGTCTGACGGATGTCAGCCACAGGCGCGAAACCGGTCACGATCAGGGACATCGGCGACGTCACGGTCTTGTCGACGCCTTCGTCGTTCCAGCGGGTGGCCATGGACATGGAGTCCTTGCCCACCGGAATGGTAATGCCCAGCTCTGGGCACAACTCCATGCCGACCGCTTTAACGGTGTCGTACAGACGCGCGTCTTCGCCTGGGTGACCGGCAGCGGACATCCAGTTGGCCGACAGTTTGATGTCGGAGATTTTGTTGATGCGCGAAGCCGCGATGTTGGTCAGGGTTTCGCCGATGGCCATACGGCCCGATGCCGGAGCGTCCAGCAGTGCCAGCGGAGTACGCTCGCCCATGGCCATGGCTTCACCGGTGTACACGTCAAAGCTGGTGGCGGTGACGGCAACGTCGGCTACCGGAACCTGCCACGGGCCGACCATCTGATCACGGGCCACGAGGCCGGTGATGGTGCGGTCGCCGATGGTGATCAGGAAACTTTTGCTGGCCACGGCCGGGTGATGCAGAACGCGTTCGACGCAGTCTGCGATCTCCAGGGTCGACGGATCGAAATCGTCGCCCAGTTCGTTTTCGCGAACGGCCGAACGGTGCATGCGCGGGGCTTTGCCCAACAGCACTTCCAGTGGCATGTCCACCGGGCTGTTGCCGAAGTGACTGTCGGTGACGGTCAGTTGCGGCTCGGCGGTGGCTTCGCCGACGACCGCGAACGGGCAACGCTCGCGCTCGCAGATCGCCTGGAAGCGTTCGAAGTCAGCCGGACCGACCGCAAGAACGTAGCGTTCCTGGGATTCGTTACTCCAGATTTCGTGCGGGGCCATGCCCGGCTCGTCGTTTGGAATGTTGCGCAGTTCGAAGCGACCGCCACGGTTGCCGTCGTTGACCAGTTCCGGGAAGGCGTTGGACAGACCGCCCGCACCTACGTCATGGATGAAGCTGATCGGGTTCTTGTCACCCAACTGCCAGCAACGGTCGATGACTTCCTGGCAGCGGCGTTCCATTTCCGGGTTTTCGCGCTGTACCGAAGCGAAGTCCAGGTCTGCCGAGCTGGTGCCGGTGGCCATGGAGGAAGCCGCGCCGCCGCCCAGACCGATCAGCATCGCCGGGCCGCCGAGGACGATCAGCTTGGAGCCGACGGTGATCTCGGCTTTCTGTACGTGTTCGGCACGGATATTACCCATGCCGCCGGCCAGCATGATCGGCTTGTGGTAACCGCGAACTTCGTCGCCACGCGGGGTGGTGATCGACTGTTCGAAGGTACGGAAGTAACCGGTCAGGGCTGGACGACCGAATTCGTTGTTGAACGCGGCACCACCCAGTGGGCCTTCGATCATGATGTCCAGCGCGGTAACGATGCGCTCAGGCTTGCCGTACGGCACTTCCCACGGCTGTTCGAAGCCCGGGATTTGCAGGTTGGACACGGTGAAACCCGTCAGGCCAGCCTTAGGCTTGGCACCGCGACCGGTTGCGCCTTCGTCGCGAATCTCGCCGCCACTACCGGTGGCTGCACCCGGGAACGGGGCAATCGCGGTCGGGTGGTTGTGCGTCTCGACTTTCATCAGGATGTGCACCGGTTCCTGTACCGCACCGTACTGGCGGGTTTCAGGGTCCGGGAAGAAACGGCCGGCAACGTTGCCGACGATCACCGAAGCGTTGTCCTTATAAGCAGACAGAACGCCTTCGCTGTGCATCACGTAGGTGTTCTTGATCATGCCGAACAGGCTTTTTTCCTGGCTCTGACCGTCGATGTCCCAACTGGCGTTGAAAATCTTGTGACGGCAGTGCTCGGAGTTCGCCTGGGCGAACATCATCAGTTCGATGTCGTGCGGGTTGCGCTTGAGGCCGACGAAGGCGTTGACCAGGTAGTCGATTTCGTCTTCGGCCAGGGCCAGGCCCAGCTCGGTGTTGGCTTTTTCCAGCGCGGCGCGGCCGCCACCCAACACGTCGATCGCGGTCAGCGGTTTCGGCTCGGCATGGCTGAACAGGCCGGCGGCTTGTTCAAGGTTGCCGAGGACGATTTGGGTCATGCGGTCGTGCAGCGCATCGGAGATCAGTTGCACTTCGACGTCGCTGAATTGGCCGGCGACGTAGAACGCGATGCCGCGTTCCAGGCGCTGGATTTTCGTCAGGCCGCAGTTGCGAGCGATGTCGCTGGCTTTACTGGACCATGGCGAGATGGTGCCGAAACGCGGCAACACCAGGAACAGACGACCGGTCGGCTCTTGTACCGGAACACTTGGGCCGTACTTCAGAAGGCGCGCGAGCACCTGCTGTTCGTCGCCGGTCAGGACGCCGGTAACTTCGGCGAAGTGAGCGAATTCAGCATACAAGCCACTGACAGCCGGAACTTTCTGGCTCAGTTGCTCAAGGAGTTTGCTGTGGCGAAAGGCAGAAAGGGCAGGAGCGCCGCGCAGGATCAACATCTTCGGGACAGCCTCGGGAAGGGGTGTGCTTTGAGGCCGTGCATTCTAGCCTAAACAGGCCGCGACATCACCCGAAACGGTACGGGCGGCTGCACCCGGGCGTCGGGCCGGGTGTTCGGACAGCAATCAGGTGCGCGCCGAGCGTTATTTTTTCTGTCACAAAATGCTGCTCGGGCCCATTCCTGTGGGCTCCGGCGCGGTTTTCAGTTGCCTAGCAGACAAGCCCTTCGCTGTCGAGATATGGCGCTCGTGGTCCTTTGCGTATACTGCGCAGATGTTTTCCCCAACGGCTTTGCGTCCGCGGTTCGCCAAATGGCTGATCGCAACCGGACTCTTCCTGGTGCTCAGTGGCTGTGTTGATAAACCCAACACGCTGGAGCGCGTAAAGGAGGATGGCGTGCTGCGGGTGGTTACCCGTAACAGCCCCGCCACCTACTTTCAGGATCGCAACGGTGAAACCGGCTTCGAATACGAGCTGGTGAAGCGCTTCGCCGACGATCTGGGGGTGGAACTCAAAATCGAAACCGCCGATAACCTCGACGACCTGTTTAATCAGGTGGGCAAACCCAACGGCCCGGTGATCGCTGCTGCCGGTCTGGTCAGCAGCGACAAACGCAAACAGCAGGTGCGGTTTTCCCACTCTTACCTCGAAGTCACCCCGCAGATCATCTATCGCAACGGCCAATCGCGGCCGACCGACGCGAAGGATCTGGTGGGCAAGAAGATCATGGTGCTCAAGGGCAGCACCCACGCCGAGCAATTGGCGGAGCTGAAAAAGAAGTATCCCGGCATTGAATATGAAGAGTCCGACGCCGTTGAAGTCGTCGACTTGCTGCGGATGGTCGATGAAGATCAGATAGACCTGACCCTGGTCGATTCAAACGAAGTCGCGATGAACCAGGTCTACTTCCCCAACGTGCGGGTAGCCTTCGACCTCGGGGACGCCAGCAACCAGAGCTGGGCAGTGGCCGCTGGCGACGACAACAGCTTGCTCAACGAGATCAACGACTACCTCGACAAGGTGAAGAAAAACGGCACCCTGCAACGCCTGAAAGACCGCTATTACGGGCATGTCGATGTACTGGGTTACATGGGCGCCACCACCTTCGCCCAACACTTGCAGCAACGTCTGCCCAAATACGAACAGCACTTCAAGGCGTACGCCAAGAAAGAGAAAGTCGATTGGCGCCTGCTCGCCGCGGTCGGCTATCAGGAATCGCTATGGCAAGCGGCCGTCACGTCGAAAACCGGCGTGCGCGGCCTGATGATGCTGACCCAGAACACCGCGCAGGCCATGGGCGTGTCCAATCGACTGGACCCCAAACAAAGCATCATGGGTGGCGCCAAGTACCTGGCCTACATGAAAGATCAGCTGGATGAGTCGATCCAGGAGCCGGATCGCACATGGTTTGCACTGGCAGCCTACAACGTTGGCAGCGGCCACCTGGATGACGCGCGCAAACTGGCGGCCAAGGAAGGACTGAACCCGGACAAGTGGCTGGACGTGAAAAAGATCCTGCCGCGCCTGTCCGAGAAGAAGTGGTTCAGCAAAACCCGTTACGGCTATGCCCGTGGCGGCGAACCGGTTCACTTCGTGGCGAACATCCGCCGCTACTACGACATCCTGACGTGGGTGACACAGCCGCAGTTGGAAGGCAATCAGGTCGCCGAGGGCAACCTGCATGTGCCGGGGGTCGACAAGACCAAGCCGAATCAGGAAACCCCTCAGCTCTGACACCGCGGGGCCTGTGTAAAAAAAGATCGCAGCCTTCGGCAGCTCCTACGAGGTTATGTGTACACCTGTAGGAGCTGGCGAAGCCTGCGATCTTTTGATCTTAGCCTTTCAACGCAGCAGCCAGAATCAGCGCCTTCATCTCCGAAACAGCCGACTTGAACCCGACAAACAACGCATGAGCCACCAGCGCGTGGCCGATGTTCAGTTCGTTGATGCCTTTGATCGCCGCTACAACTTCAACGTTGTGATAGTGCAGACCGTGACCGGCATTGACGATCAGGCCTTGAGCCAGACCAAACGCCACGCCATCCGCCACACGCTTGAGCTCTTCAGCCACATCGGTCGGTGTCTCGGCATCGGCATAACGACCGGTATGCAGCTCGATGGCAGGCGCGCCGACACGACGGGACGCTTCGATCTGCCGCTCGTCAGCATCAATGAACAGCGACACTTCACAGCCGATTTTCGCCAGGCGATCCACCGCCGATTTAATCCGAGCTTCCTGCCCCGCCACGTCCAGACCACCCTCGGTCGTCAGCTCCTGACGGGTTTCCGGCACCAAGCAAATGTGCGCCGGACGAATGCGTTCGGCGAACGCCATCATCTCTTCGGTGACGCCCATTTCGAAGTTCATGCGGGTTTGCAGCACATCCTTGAGCAGCAACACGTCGCGTTCCTGAATGTGCCGACGGTCTTCGCGCAGGTGCACGGTAATGCCGTCAGCACCCGCCTCTTCCGCGTCCAGTGCTGCCTTGACCGGATCCGGATAGCGCGTGCCCCGGGCCTGACGCAGGGTGGCTACGTGGTCGATGTTCACGCCAAGAAGAATGCGATTGCTGGTGGTCACGGAAGCGCTCCTGAAAATGGAAAAGTTCGGCGCACAGCATACACGGGGAATTTACGGCTTTCGAAACAACTCTCGGGAAACCAGTGGACGGCCGCCCAAGTGAACGGCCAGTGCCTGGCGCATCAATCGCTTGGCTGCAGATAACGCGCCGGGCGCAGACCAATCTGCATCGGCCATCGCCAACAGTTCGGTGCCGTTGAACAGACCGGGTTGCAGCAGGTAGACCCGTTCGAGCCCTGCATCCACTTGCAGACGGTAGAGCCCGTCCGGCGCGATGGGATCACCATGGATATCGGTAGCCAGAGCGAAGCCGTAACCCAAATCGTCAAGCAGTCGCCATTCGAAGGAACGCAACAACGGTTCCAGCGGACGACCTTCGGCCAGCGCAAGCAGGGTCGCGGCGTAGTGATCGAAGACGGCGGGATGGGGATCTTCGGAGGGCAGCAGACGGATCAATAACTCGTTGAGGTAGAGACCGCTGAACAGCGCCTCACCATTGAGCCAGGTGGAGACGCCAGCGCTTTCCATGCGACCGACGTTCTTCAATTCACCACGCCCACGAAACTCGACTTCCAGCGGCACGAATGGCCGCGCCAGCGTTCCGGCCTTGCCCCGCGCACTGCGCAACACCGCCCGCAGCCGACCTTGCGGCGTAAGGAAATCCACCAGCGCGCTGTTTTCGCGGTAGGCGCGGCTGTGGAGCACGAAGGCGGGCTGGCCGGGGGGTGGGGTTTGGGACATGGTGTTTATGTTTCCCGATCAGGGATTGCAAAAAAGATCGCAGCCTTCGGCAGCTCCTACAGGTGCACATATAACCCATGTAGGAGCTGCCGAAGGCTGCGATCTTTTGATCTTTTAAGCTGTTACAGGTCGCCGTAACCCAGCGAACGCAAGGCGCGTTCATCGTCGGACCAGCCGCCTTTCACCTTGACCCAGAGGTTGAGCATGATCTTGGAGTCGAACAGCAACTCCATGTCCTTGCGCGCCTCGGTGCCGATGCGTTTGATCCGCTCGCCCTTGTCGCCAATGATGATTTTCTTCTGGCCGTCGCGCTCAACGAGGATCAAGGCATGGATGTGCAGGGTTTTGCCCTGCTGCTTGAACTCTTCGATTTCGACGGTGATCTGGTACGGCAGCTCGGCGCCCATCTGGCGCATGATTTTCTCGCGCACCAGTTCAGCGGCGAGGAAGCGGCTGCTGCGGTCGGTGATCTGGTCTTCCGGGAAGAAGTGATCGTTTTCCGGCAGGTAACCGGCAATCACGCGCTCCAGCGTTTCGAGGTTATGCCCGTGCTGGGCCGAGATCGGCATGATCTGCGCGTTCGGCAACTGTTCCTGCAACCAGGTCAGGTGCGGCATCAGCTCGGCTTTGTCTTCGATGCGGTCAGTCTTGTTCAGCGCCACGATCAGCGGGCCAGTCACGTATTGAACGCGCTCGAGGACCATCTGGTCTTCGTCGGTCCACTTGGTGCGGTCAACCACGAAGATCACCACGTCGACGTCTTTCAACGCCGCCGAAGCGGTCTTGTTCATGTAGCGGTTCAGGGCTTTCTCGCCACCTTTGTGCATGCCGGGGGTGTCGACGTAGATCGCCTGCACGGCGCCTTCGGTCTTGATGCCGAGCATGTTGTGGCGAGTGGTCTGAGGCTTGCGCGAGGTGATCGCCAGCTTCTGACCGAGGATGTGGTTCAGCAGCGTGGACTTGCCCACGTTGGGACGGCCGACGATGGCGACATAGCCACAGCGAGTTGCAGTTGAATCAGTCATGGCCATTCTCCACGCCCAGGGCAATCAGTGCTGCAGCGGCCGCTACCTGTTCGGCAATACGACGGCTCACACCCTGACCTCGGCTTTTTTCATTCAGTAAGGTGATTTCACATTCGACGAAGAACGTCCGGCAATGCGGCTCACCCTGGATATCCACCACTTCGTAACGCGGCAGTTCACAACCCCGCGACTGCAGGAACTCTTGCAGACGGGTTTTTGGATCTTTGTTGGTGTCGACCAGTGTCAGGCCTTCGAACTCCCCGGCCAGCCAGGCCAACACGCGCTCGCGTGCCATGTCCATGCCGGCATCCAGGTAGATCGCACCAATCAGCGCTTCAAGGGCATCGGCCAGAATCGATTCGCGACGGAACCCGCCGCTTTTCAATTCACCGGAACCCAAACGCAGGTATTCGCCCAGATCGAAACCGCGAGCCAGTACGGCCAGGGTCTCGCCTTTCACCAGGCGTGCGCGCAAGCGCGACAACTGACCTTCGCGGGCCAGCGGGAAACGATCGAACAGCGCCTCGCCAGCGACAAAGTTAAGGATGGCATCACCGAGGAATTCCAGGCGTTCATTGTTACGCCCGGCAAAGCTGCGGTGAGTCAGGGCCAGGACCATCAGTTCCTGATCCTTGAAGGTGTAGCCGAGCTGACGCTCGAGACGGCTTAAGGAGACGCTCACGGTTTACCCACGCTGAGTTCGTGGTTGGATTCCACCGCCATCGCCGTGATGCGGCGCAGGCTTGGGACAATTAACGCTGTGTTCAAAAATAACGTCCTGAATATCGTTGTTTTCATGCTTCTGTCGCCGATTATGCCGACTCCAGAAATGCATTCGGCGCTGTGTTCAACAGCGCCGTGTGTGATTACTTGATCAGGCCAACCCGCGAGAAATTCGGCAGGTGACTGAGTTTAGGTTCCGGCCAGCTCATCCAGACTGCGAAGGCCTTGCCGACGATATTCTTGTCGGGAACCATGCCCAGCAGATCCTTGGGAATACTCGGATCATCCCAAAAGCGACTGTCGTTCGAGTTGTCGCGGTTGTCGCCCATCATGAAGTAGTGCCCGGCAGGCACGGTCCACGAATGGTCCGGCGTTGCGCGGTAACGGCTCATTTCCTTGCGGATCAGGTGCTCGGCGACGCCGAGTTTTTCCTTGTAGAGCTCAGCGCTGCCCAACGTGCCCGGCTCGGAGCCGACCAGTTGTTCGGCAATCGACTCACCGTTGACGAACAGACGCTTGTCGGCGGTGTAACGAATCTGGTCACCCGGCAGGCCCACCACACGTTTAATGTAGTTGACGTTCGGATCACTCGGGTAGCGGAACACCATCACATCGCCGCGCTGTGGATCACCGACTTCGATGACTTTCTTGTCGATCACCGGCAAGCGGATCCCGTAAGAAAACTTGTTCACCAGAATGAAGTCGCCAACGTCCAGGGTCGGTTTCATCGAGCCGGAAGGAATCTGGAACGGTTCCACCAGGAACGAACGCAGGACCAGCACGATGAACAACACCGGGAAGAACGACTTGCCGTATTCGACCAGCAGCGGCTCTTTGTTCAGTTTCTCGACCACCACCCCGTCAGGCTGGCTGACGCTGCCCTGATAGGAGGTAATGGCGGCACGCCGACGCGGCGCCAGGAAAACCAGATCGAGCAACGCCAACAGGCCGCAGACGAACACGGCGATGACCAGCAACAGCGGGAAATTTAGTGACATAGGACCTAACTATCCAACCTGAGCACTGCAAGGAAGGCTTCTTGTGGAATTTCCACGTTACCGACTTGCTTCATGCGTTTCTTACCGGCCTTTTGCTTTTCCAGCAGTTTTTTCTTACGGCTAACGTCACCGCCGTAGCATTTGGCCAATACGTTCTTTCTGAGCGCCTTGACAGAGGTCCGCGCAATGATCTGCCCGCCAATGGCGGCCTGGATCGCGACGTCGAACATCTGACGTGGAATCAGTTCTTTCATCTTCTCGGTCAGCTGGCGACCTTTGTAGTGCGCGTTATCCTTGTGCACGATCAACGCCAGGGCGTCGACCTTGTCACCGTTGATCAGCACATCCAGTTTCACCAGATTAGCCGATTGATAACGATCGAAATGGTAATCCAGCGAAGCATAGCCACGGCTGGTGGATTTCAGACGGTCGAAGAAGTCCAGGACCACTTCGTTCATCGGCAAATCGTAGGTCACTTGAACCTGGGTACCGAGGAACAGCATGTCGTGCTGTACGCCACGCTTCTCGATGCACAGGGTAATGACGTTGCCCAGGTGCTCTTGCGGCACAAGAATATTGGCCCGCACGATCGGCTCGCGCATGTCTTCGATCGAGGACAGGTCCGGCAGCTTCGACGGGTTGTCGACGTAAATCGTTTCACCGGTTTTCAGCAGCAGCTCGAAAATTACCGTCGGTGCCGTGGTGATCAGGTCCAGGTCGTACTCGCGCTCCAGGCGCTCCTGGATGATTTCCATGTGCAGCATGCCGAGGAACCCGCAACGGAAGCCGAAGCCCAAGGCATCGGAGCTTTCCGGGGTGTACTGCAGGGACGAGTCGTTGAGCGTGAGCTTTTGCAGGGCTTCACGGAAATCCTCGAAGTCGTCGGAGCTGACCGGGAACAGGCCGGCGTATACCTGCGGCTGAATGCGTTTGAAGCCTGGCAGCACGTCGACGTCCGGCGTGGAGCTCAAGGTCAGGGTGTCACCGACCGGTGCACCGTGAATGTCCTTGATGCCGGCGATGATGAAGCCCACTTCGCCGGCCTTCAGGTCAACGGTGGCGGTGTGTTTCGGGTTGAAGACACCGACGCTGTCCACCAGGTGGATCTTGCCGGTGGACTTGACCAGGATCTTGTCGCCCTTCTTCACACGACCGTGGCGCACGCGAACCAGGGAAACAACGCCCAGGTAGTTGTCGAACCAGGAGTCGATGATCAACGCTTGCAGCGGATCTTCATAGTTGCCGGTCGGTGCAGGAATGGTCTTGACCAGACGCTCCAGCACTTCGTCGACGCCCAGACCAGTCTTGGCACTGCACTCGACCGCGTCGGTGGCATCGATGCCGATGATTTTTTCGATTTCTTCTTTCACGCGGTCCGGATCGGCCTGAGGCAGGTCGATCTTGTTCAGGACCGGCATTACTTCCAGGCCCTGCTCAATCGCGGTGTAGCAGTTGGCTACCGACTGCGCTTCAACGCCCTGACCGGCATCGACCACCAGCAACGCGCCTTCACAGGCCGCCAGCGACCGGCTGACTTCATAGGTGAAGTCGACGTGGCCCGGGGTGTCAATGAAGTTCAGCTGGTACTTGATGCCATCGCGAGCGGTGTAATACAGGGTGACGCTGTGGGCCTTGATGGTGATCCCGCGTTCACGTTCCAGGTCCATGGAGTCCAGAACCTGGGCTTCCATTTCGCGCTCGGCAAGGCCGCCACACATCTGGATGAAGCGATCGGCCAGCGTCGACTTGCCATGGTCAATGTGGGCGATGATGGAGAAATTGCGGATATGACTCAAATCACTCACGGATCAACACTCAAAAAGGCTGCAGGCATAGCCCGCCGAAAAATAGCCGGGAATTGTACCTGATCCACGGCGCAAGCGTCACGTTCGCAGGTCAGACGGCGCCTACAAAAACGCCCCGGTCTTGCGACAGGGGCGTTTTGAGTGACCATCAAGGTCAAAAGAAACCCTTGATCAACCGGCCCGGCGCAACAACCAGACCCCGGCCAAGGCACAAACACCCGCCGGAACAAGCACCGCAAACAGTGGCGAGAAACCGAACACCAGGCTCGAGGGACCGAGCAAATCCTGAACGATGCGGAAGGTGAAGCCCACCAGCACGCCAGTGAACACCCGCTGACCGAGGGTCACCGAACGCAACGGACCGAAGATGAAGGAAATCGCCATCAGCACCAGCGCGGCGGTGACCAGCGGTTGCAACACCTTGACCCAAAATGCCAGCCAGTAACGACCATTGCTCAAGCCCTGGTCAGCCAGGTAGTGGATATACCCCCACAGACCACTGATCGACAGCGTGTCAGGCGACATGACCACGGTACTCAACAGCTGCGGACTCAAGGCGACATTCCAGCGCTCGACCGGGGTAGTGACCACTTCAGTGCTCTTTTCATGGAACAGCGTGGTGGTGACGTCGCTCAATTGCCAGTGATCCTGATCGAACTTCGCCCGCTTGGCGAAGCTGGAAGACAGCATATGACGCTCACTGTCGAAACGATAACGGGTGACGCCGTACAGCAGACCGTTGGGTTGCACCGAGTTGACGTGAATAAACTCATCACCCTGGCGGTGCCACAAACCATGCTTGGCGCTCTGCGCGTCGCCGCCGCCCTGAGCCAGGGAGCGATTGGCCTGAGCGGTGACTTCGGTGGCCGGCGCAACGTATTCGCCGATCAGCACACCCACCACCATCAGGACCAGCATTGGCTTCATGACCGCCCAGACGATGCGCCCGATCGACACGCCCGCAGCGCGCATGATGGTCAGCTCGCTGTGACTGGCGAGACTGCCGAGGCCGATCAGGCAACCGATCAGTGCAGCCATCGGCAACATGTCGTAAAGACGACGCGGCGCGGTCAGCAGGACATAACTCAACACGTCGACCAGGGTGTAGGTATCGCTGACCTCACTCATTTCATCGATGAAAGCGAACAGCGTCGCCATACCGAGAATGATCCCCAGTACCGCCAGAATCGCCACGAACACGCTGCTACCAATGTAGCGATCGAGCTTATCCACGAGCCACCTCCAGCGCGCTGCGGCGACTCGCCAGCTTCAACTGCAAGGGTTCCCAATAGAGCAAGCCCAGGCCGATGGCCAGGAAGATTGCATGCACCCACCACAACCCCAGAGCTGGCGGGATTTTGCCCTTTTCAAGGGCGCCGCGGGCGGCAATCAGGATGGACAGGTAAGCCATATATAGAAGAATCGCCGGCAACAGCTTGAGGAAACGGCCCTGGCGCGGATTGACCCGCGACAACGGCACCGCCATCAGGGTCACGATGAAGACCAGCAACGGCAGGGATAGACGCCATTGCAGTTCGGTGCGGGAGCGAATGTCATCGCTACCGATCAGGGAACTGGTGGTCATCGCGTCACGGTCGGTCACTTCGTCGCTGACGTCCGGCTTGGGCAGCAATACGCCGTACTCCTCGTACTTGATCGCCCGGTAGTCGGCCTGCCCCGGATTGCCGTCATAGCGATAGCCGTTGTCGAGAATCAGGTAACGGTTACCGTCGGGGCGAATTTCCTGACGGCCCTTCTCGGCCACCAGCACGGAAATCCCGCGATCCTTCTTATCGGACGAGACGTTCTTCTGAGAAATGAATACGCCGCCGAGGTTGATGCGGTCATCCGACAGCGTTTCGGTGTAGGTCACCCGCGTCCCGTCACGCAGCGCCTGGAAGCGACCCGGCTCCAGCGTGTCGAACTCGGTCAGGGCATCCTGCTTGTTCAACAACAACTGGAACTGATTGGCACCTTGTGGCGCCAGGCTCAGGCTCAGCCATGCCACCACCAGTGCGACCAGGGTGGCTGGAAAAAGGGTCATGGTAAACAGGCGTTGCTGGCTCATGCCGGTGGCCGACAGCACGGTCATTTCGCTTTCGAGGTACAGGCGACCGTAAGCCAGCAGGATCCCGAGAAACAGGCCCAAAGGTAAAATCAACTGCAGGAAGCCCGGCAGACGGAAACCCATGATCAGGAATAGCGAGCCCGGATCCAGGAGGCCAGAGGCCGCCTGGGCGAGGTATTTAATGAAGCGACCGCTCATGATGATGACCAGCAGCACAGCGCTGACGGCGCTCAAGGTCAACAGGACTTCGCGGGATAGGTAACGGAAGACGATCAAACCAGACACTCCAGGGTTGTCAGGCTAAGGCGGCCAAACAAGCAAACGTATCAGACGGCCCGCAGGGCAGAGCCGCCGAAAAAGTTGGCGCATTATCCTGTGATTGGGTGCGCCTGTCACTGCGCATGCTCAAGCAGGCGGGTAAAGCGCTGAAGATCGTACGACCGAGGGTTGTCAGGCTCGGGGCACGAGGTTCAAACTGCGGCCTTTGTCGCGGGCCGTGACCTGCGTCTTTCTATTTATAAGCAAGCTCGAATGCATGCCGTCGAGCTCTTGCGTGTTGACCATTAATTCAGGGACCCGGACATGGAACTGGTTGTAAAAAGCGTTAGCCCAGAAACGTTGAAAACCGCCACTCTGGTGGTCGCCGTCGGCGAAGGCCGCAAGCTCGGTGCCGTCGCCAAACAACTCGACGAACTGAGCGGTGGCGCCATCAGCGCTGTGCTCAAGCGCGGCGACCTGGCTGGTAAAGTCGGTCAGAGTCTGTTGCTGCACAGCCTGCCAAACCTCAAAGCCGAACGCGTGCTGCTGGTGGGCGTAGGCAAAGACGAAGAGCTGGGCGACCGCCCTTTCCGTAAAATCATTGCCGGCATCCTCAACACCCTTAAAGGCCTAGGCGGCAGCGATGCGGTGCTGGCCCTGGACGAAGTCGCGGTAAAAGGCCGCGACAGCTACGGCAAGACCCGCCTGCTGGCCGAAACCCTGGTGGACGGCGAATACACGTTCGACCAGTTCAAAAGCCAGAAAGCCGAGCCTCGCCCCCTGAAGAAAGTCACCCTGGTGACCATCAAGGCTGCACAGGCTGAAGTCGAGCGCGCCGTGGCCCACGCCACCGCTATCGCCAACGGCATGGCGTTCACCCGCGACCTGGGCAACCTGCCGCCGAACATCTGCCACCCGACGTTCCTCGGTGAGCAAGCGAAGAACCTGGGCAAAGAATTCAAAAGCCTGAAAGTCGAAGTCCTCGATGAGAAGAAGATCAAGGACCTGGGCATGGGCTCGTTCTACGCCGTGGGCCAGGGCAGCGCCCAGCCACCGCGCCTGATCGTCATGCAATACAACGGCGGCAAGAAATCCGAGAAACCGTATGCACTGGTCGGCAAAGGCATCACCTTTGACACTGGCGGCATCAGCCTGAAACCGGGCGCCGGCATGGATGAAATGAAGTACGACATGGGCGGCGCAGCCAGCGTGTTCGGCACTCTGCGGGCCGTGCTCGAGCTGAAACTGCCGATCAACCTGGTGTGCATCCTTGCCTGCGCCGAGAACATGCCGAGCGGCAATGCTTCGCGTCCTGGCGACATCGTCACCACCATGAGTGGCCAGACCGTGGAAATCCTCAACACCGACGCCGAAGGCCGTCTGGTGCTGTGCGACGCCCTGACCTACTCCGAGCGCTTCAAGCCGCAGGCAGTGATCGACATCGCCACCCTGACCGGCGCTTGCGTCGTTGCGCTGGGTTCCCACACATCGGGCCTGCTGGGCAACAACGACGAGCTGATCGGCCAACTGCTGAGCGCCGGCCAATCGGCTGACGATCGCGCCTGGCAACTGCCGCTGTTCGATGAGTACCAGGAACAGCTGGACAGCCCGTTCGCCGACATCGCCAACATTGGCGGCCCGAAAGCCGGCACCATCACCGCTGCCTGCTTCCTGTCGCGCTTCACCAAGAACCTCAACTGGGCGCACCTGGACATCGCCGGCACGGCCTGGACCAGCGGCGGCAAGGACAAGGGCGCCACTGGCCGTCCGGTTCCATTGCTGACCCAATACCTGCTGGACCGCGCCAAAGCCTGAAACCGATGACCCAAGGGGGCGTCACTTTCGGGTGACGCCGCCCTTGGCTCAGGAACCGCAATGACCAAAGTCGACTTCTATATCCTGCCCAGCGCCGATCCTTCAGCGCGGCTGGACTTTGCCTGCAAGCTCACCGAAAAAGCCTGGCGCATGGGCCACCGCATCTATCTGCATTGCAGCGATGCTGCCCAACGTGACGACCTCGATGCGCGTTTGTGGGCCTTCAAAGGCGAAAGCTTCGTGCCCCACGGCCCCGCTGAACATGAGCCGGACGGTTTGATTGTGTTGGGCTTTGGCGATGACTGCGGTCCGCATCAGGACCTGTTGGTCAATCTCGCCCTGAAAGTCCCGGCATTCGCCAACAAGTTCGCCCGCGTGGCGGAAGTGGTGGTGGAAGATCCGACGATTCGTACGGCTGCGCGGGAGAGTTTCCGTTTCTACCGCGAACAGGGCTATCCTCTGCAAGATCACCGTTTACAGCGACTCTGAGCATTCCGATGGACACTCCAAAACCGCTGCAAAAGTCCGCGCACCTGCTGGACGACCTTGAGTCGATCCGTCAATTGCTCGGCGATGACAACCTGCAACCGCCCTTGCTCACCGACACGGTCGAGGAAGGTGATCAGGAACAGATTCCGATGCTGTTCGATACGGTCGGCGCCAGCCCGCCAACCCTCGAACCGGCGCCACCTGCCCCTGCTGCCCAACCGGCGCCCGCCGCCAGCAAGGGCCCCGACGACCTGTTGCACCTGGATGGCGAACTGCGCGCCGCCGCGCAATTGATCATGCAAGACGTGATCGACGACTTCGCCCCGCACATCGAAACCGAAATCAAACGCCGCCTCAGCGCGCGGATGGAACGGTTATTGAGTCAGTACAACGACTGAACGAGCGATGATCTCCTGTGGCGAGGGGATTTATCCCCGTTCGGCTGCGCAGCAGTCGTCAACCCTGCAGATGCGTATTGCGAGTTGAATGCTGGGGCCGCTTCGCAGCCCAACGGGGATAAATCCCCTCGCCACAAAAGCTTGTTCCTACATTTGGCCTGCGCCCGGTCTACCCCTGCTCGCCCTGCGCCCCATGCCCCGCTATACTTGCCGGCTTTTCCTGAATAAATGCCAATAGGGTCCCGCCGCGCATGGATAAGACCTACCAGCCGCACGCCATTGAAACTTCCTGGTACAACACCTGGGAGTCAGAGAATTACTTCGCCCCGCAAGGCGCGGGCGAGTCCTACACCATCATGATCCCGCCGCCGAACGTCACCGGCAGCCTGCACATGGGTCACGGCTTCAACAACGCGATCATGGACGCCCTGATCCGTTTCCGCCGCATGCAGGGTCGTAACACCCTGTGGCAGCCGGGTACCGACCACGCCGGTATCGCCACGCAAATGCTGGTGGAGCGTCAACTCGAAGCCCAGGGCCAGAATCGTCACGATCTGGGCCGTGAGAAATTCCTCGAGAAAGTCTGGGAATGGAAGGATCAGTCCGGCGGCAACATCAGCCGTCAGATCCGCCGTCTCGGCTCGTCCGTGGACTGGGGCCGCGAGCGTTTCACCATGGACGACGGCCTCTCGGAAGCCGTGAAAGAAGCCTTTGTGCGCCTGCACGAAGACGGCCTGATCTACCGCGGCAAGCGCCTGGTCAACTGGGACACCAAGTTGCACACGGCGATTTCCGACCTCGAAGTGGAAAACCACGACGAGAAAGGTTTCCTGTGGAACCTGAAGTACCCGCTGGCCGACGGCGTGAAAACCGCTGAAGGCCAGGATTACCTGATCGTCGCGACCACTCGCCCGGAAACCATGCTCGGCGACGCCGCCGTCGCGGTTAACCCGAACGACGAACGCTACAAAGCCCTGATCGGCAAATTTGTCGAGCTGCCGCTGGTCGGCCGCCGCATTCCGATCATCGCCGACGATTACTGCGACCCTGAATTCGGCACCGGCTGCGTGAAAATCACCCCGGCCCACGATTTCAACGACTACGAAGTCGGCAAGCGCCACAACCTGCCGCTGCTGAACATCTTCGACAAGAACGCCGCCGTACTGCCGGCCTGCCAGGTGTTCAACCTCGACGGCACGCTCAACGAAAGCATCGACGGCAAGATCCCGGCCGAATACGCCGGTCTGGACCGCTTCGAAGCACGTAAGCAAATCGTTGCTGCATTCGATGCTGCCGGCCTGTTGGTCAGCGTCAACGATCACGCGCTGAAAGTGCCGAAAGGTGACCGTTCCGGGACCATCATCGAGCCGTGGCTGACCGACCAGTGGTATGTGTCGACCAAGCCATTGGCTGAGCCTGCCATCGCTGCTGTTGAAGATGGCCGTATCGCGTTCGTGCCGAAACAGTACGAAAACATGTACTTCTCGTGGATGCGCGACATCCAGGACTGGTGCATCAGCCGTCAGCTGTGGTGGGGCCACCGGATTCCGGCCTGGTACGACGAGTCGGGCAAGGTCTACGTCGGTCGCGATGAAGCCGAAGTACGTGCCAAGCACAACCTCGGCCCGGACGTTGCGCTGCAACAGGACAACGACGTTCTCGACACCTGGTTCAGTTCTGGTCTGTGGACCTTCTCCACGCTCGGCTGGCCTGAGCAGACCGAGTTCCTGAAGAAATTCCACTCCACCGACGTGCTGGTGACTGGCTTCGACATCATTTTCTTCTGGGTTGCCCGGATGATCATGCTCACCATGCACTTGGTGAAAAACGAAGATGGCACGCCGCAGGTTCCGTTCAAGACCGTTTACGTTCACGGCCTGGTGCGTGATGGCCAGGGCCAGAAGATGTCCAAGTCCAAGGGCAACGTCCTGGACCCGCTGGACATCATCGACGGCATCGAGCTCGAAGACCTGGTGCAGAAACGCACCTCCGGCATGATGCAGCCGAAACTGGCGAAGAAGATCGAGAAGCAGACCCGCGACGAGTTCGCCGACGGCATCGCCAGCTACGGCACCGACGCCCTGCGCTTCACCTTCTGCTCGCTGGCGTCCACCGGTCGCGACATCAAGTTCGACATGGGCCGTGTCGAGGGCTATCGCAACTTCTGCAACAAGATCTGGAACGCCGCGCGCTACGTGCTGGACAAGGGCGAAGACTGCGGTCAGAACGGCGAAGCTTACGAGCTGTCGCTGGCGGATCGCTGGATCATTTCGCAGCTGCAACGCACCGAAGCCGAAGTGACCCGTCAACTCGATCAGTTCCGCTTCGACCTGGCCGCACAAGCCTTGTACGAGTTCATCTGGAACCAGTATTGCGACTGGTACCTGGAACTCTCCAAGCCAGTGCTGTGGGACGAAAACGCGCCGGTCGAACGTCAGCGTGGTACCCGCCGCACGCTGGTTCGGGTATTGGAAGTCGCGCTGCGTCTGGCGCATCCGTTCATGCCGTTCATCACCGAAGAAATCTGGCAGCGCATCGCGCCACTGGCCGGTATCGAAGGCAAGACGATCATGCTCCAACCGTGGCCAGTGGCCAATGAAGAGCGCATCGATCCGGCTGCCGAAAACGATATCGAATGGCTCAAAGGCCTGATGCTCGGCACGCGCAACATCCGTGGCGAAATGAACATCGGTCCAGGCAAGCCGTTGAACCTGTTCCTGAAAAACGTCAGCGCCGAAGATCAGCGTCGTCTCACCGAGAACGAAGCCCTGCTGAAGAAGCTCGCTCGTTTCGAATCGATCACCGTGTTGGCTGCTGGCGAAGAAGCACCGCTGTCCGCCACCGCACTGGTTGGCGAGATGGAAGTGCTGGTGCCGATGGCCGGCCTGATCGACAAAGACGCCGAACTGGCGCGTCTGGACAAGGAAATCCTGCGTCTGCAGGGCGAAGTTCAGCGCGTGGGCGGCAAACTGTCTAACGCCGGTTTCGTCGACAAGGCCCCGGCCGAAGTCATCGAGAAGGAACGCGCCAAACTGGCTGAAGCCGAACAGGCTTTGGGCAAGCTGGCCGAGCAGCATGCGCGGATTGCCAGCCTGTAACGGGACATCGTGTCTAGTCCTGAAATAGGTTTACACCTGTTTCACCCCAACGCCCGATGCATCGCATCGGGCGTTTTGTATTTCAACGACAGGTGCGGACGCTCGCGGTTGTAGATCGATACCGACTCGCTCACCATTTTCTTCGCCTGCGTTAAATCCTGTGGTCGCTGGAGCAAAAGCTCCGTCTTCAATATCCCGTTTACCCGCTCTGCCAGCGCGTTTTGATAACAATCGTAGCCGTCCGTCATCGAACACCTGATGCCGTATTTTGCGTGCAGTTCCTGGTACATTCCCGAGCAATACTGGCTGCCTCTGTCCGAGTGATGAACCAGTGGCTGCTCCGTTCGACGGTGCTTCACCGCCCGGCGCAGCGCCTGTGCGACCGACTCGGTGTGCAGGCTTTCATGGACGTGATAGCCCACGATCTTTCGCGAAAAAGCATCCGTCACAAGGCTCAGATAGGCCACGCCTTCCTGAGTGGGCAGATAGGTGATGTCAGCCACCCAGACCTGTTCCGGGCCGCTGGGAACAACCTGTTCAGGCCCCGGTTTGAGCAGGTTCGGATGGCGTCGAAAGCGATGATGACTGTCGGTTGTCTTGTGATACGCCCGCTTACGGGCTACCAATAAACGCCGTTCGCGCAGAATCGAAAACAGGCGATCTCGCCCTACTTGCAGCTCAAGCAGTGGCTGACATTGCAGCAGGTAATGCAGCTTTCTAGTGCCCAGCCGCGGCTGCCGCAGGCGCTTTTGCTGAACGAAATCGGCAACTTTCTGATCCAGAATCAGACGAGCAGCATCGGCGCGATTGCGTTTGTAGTAAGCCTGTCGGCTTATCCCCATAAACTGGCAAGCCCTGCTGATGCTCAGGTTTTGGATTCGTTTTTGCGTGAGGACTTGCCGGGACGCTTTTTTACGACAGAGAGACCGTAGTCATTTTTCAAGACGTCCACGACCGCCTCGAAAAACTGCGCTTTCTGATTGGACAGCGCCAACTGCTCTTCAAGCTCTTTGATGCGCTGCTCTGGCGTTAATGGTCGGTTTTTGTCGGGCATAGACCCCATCCTCGGCGAGCCAATGTAGGTGCCGGGGCTCCAATCTTGACGACCGTGCTTGCGTAACCACGTCAGAACGGTCGTTTTGCCTTGAATCCCGTAGCGCTCCTGAGCCTCTTTATAACTCAGCTCGCCTTTTTCGACCTGGTCGACGACCGACAATTTAAAGGTCAGCGTGTAGTCTCGCTGACTACGCCTTTTTGCTGATTCCATTACACCCTCCTGAAAAACAGATCAGAAGGTGTAAACCTTATTCAGGACGGGACATCGCAATGAAAAAAGGGAGGCCCGCAACGGCCTCCCTTTATATGCTCGCCACATGCCCCCAAACACCGCAAGTTCCCTGTAGGAGCTGCCGAAGGCTGCGATCTTTTGATCTTGGTTTAAAAAAACAAAGTCAAAAGATCGCAGCCATCGGCAGCTCCTACAGGGATATGGATGATCTTTGCAATTGGGTGCTCAGGGAGCGGATGTGGGACAATACCCGCCACTTTTAGCCATACCCGAATCGACCACGCCCATGAACGCCCCCCGCACTCCAAGACCTGCGCGCAAAAAGCCTGATTCCGCGACCCCGGCCAAAGCCGTGGAACCCCGCGAGAAGGCCAGCCTGCATCCGCGCAACCGCCATCAGGGTCGTTACGACTTCCCGGCGCTGATCAAAACCACGCCGGAACTGGCGAAGTTCGTGATCATCAACCCGTACGGCAAGGAAAGCATCGACTTCGCCAGCCCGGACGCAGTGCGGGTGTTCAACCGTGCGTTGCTCAAGTCGTTCTACGGCGTCGCCCATTGGGACATCCCGGCCGACTACCTCTGCCCACCGGTTCCGGGCCGTGCCGATTACGTGCACTTCCTGGCCGACCTGCTGGCCAGCGTCAACGACGGTGAGATCCCGCGCGGCGCGCCGGTCAAGGTGCTCGATATCGGCATGGGCGCCAACTGCGTCTATCCGTTGATCGGCTATAGCGACTACCGCTGGCACTTCCTCGGCTCGGAAATCGACCCGACCGCCGTGGCCGCCGCCAAGGCCATCGTGCAGTCCAACGGGTTGAACAAAGCCATCCAGTTGCGCCAGCAAAGCAACCCCAAGCACATTCTGCTGGGCCTGCTCGAACCCGGCGAACGATTTGACCTGACCATGTGCAACCCGCCGTTCCACGCCTCGATGGACGAAGCGACCAAGGGCAGCGAGCGTAAATGGCGCGCGCTGGGCCGTGCCGATCCAAAACGCAAACTGCCTGTGCTGAACTTTGGCGGTCAGTCGGCAGAATTGTGGTGTGAAGGTGGCGAAGCACGGTTTGTGACGCAACTGATCGCCGAGAGCGCGCATTTCCAACACAAAGTGCTTTGGTTCAGCACCTTGGTCTCGAAAGCCTCCAACCTGCCGGCGATCCAGACGGCCCTGAAAAAGGCCGGCGTACTGGAAAGCCAGGTCGTGGAAATGTCTCAGGGGCAGAAGCAAAGCCGCTTCGTCGCCTGGACCTTCCAGACCAAATCCGAGCAGCAGGTCTGGCGTGAGCGCTGGGCTCGTAAAAGCTGAGTAACTGACCACCGCAGATCAACTGTAGGAGTGAGCCTGCTCGCGATGGCGGCGTGTCAGTTAACGATGATGTCGACTGATGCACCGCCATCGCGAGCAGGCTCACTCCTACATTGACTTAGTGGTGTTGCGGGTCAGTCGCTGAATCGCAGACACAAAAAAGCCGTGCCCGGATCACTCCGGAGCACGGCTTTTTTTACTGCGTCTTACTTGTTAACAGCGTCGGTCAGGCCTTTGGCCACAACCAGCTTGATAACTTTCTTGGCAGCGATTTCGATGGCAGCGCCAGTCGAAGGGTTGCGGCCGGTACGGGCAGGACGCTCAGTCACTTTCAGTTTGCCGATACCTGGCAGAGTGATTTCGCCGCCGTTTTCCAGCTGATCGGCAACGATTTGGCCCAGTTGGTCCAGAGCGTTACGCGCGGTGGTTTTTGGCGCGTCGATAGCTTCAGCGATGTCGGCGATCAGTTGGTCTTTAGTAAGAGCCATGTAGTGTTCCTTCCCTATCAAATTCATATGGATTGCAGAGTGCAGTGTCAGCCATCGAGCCCGATCTTCTGGATCTGGCACCCTCGGCCATAACCGCGACGAGTCGGGGTTATAGATACCGAAATCAGGGTTTGGTTCGACCTGACAAATGCTGAATGCACGCTTAACGCAGTGACTTCGCGTAAGACCGGGCAAAACTAGCACAGAGACGGGGAAATATCCGCCTCTAGCTACCCATTTGGTCAGCTTTATTGCTCTAAAACTGTAAAAAACAGCATAAGCGCCGTCGGACACCTACGAATTGCCCTTCGTGCCGCGCCAAAACCAGTGGTTGCGGTACACTGGGCGCTTTTTCGGGGAGCACGCCCTCCTCTCTTCAATCAGCCGAGAAGCCCATGCCGATCCGTCATTGCATCGTCCACCTGATCGACAAAAAACCCGACGGCACGCCCGCAGTTCTCCACGCTCGTGACTCCGAATTGGCCGAGTCGAGCGCCATCGAGTACATGCTTGCCGACCTCAATGAGAGCTACAACGCCAAACAAGGCAAGGCCTGGGGTTTCTTCCATGCCGAGTCCGGGGCGCATCCGTTCAGCGGCTGGCTGAAAGAATACCTCGATGGCGGCAAGGATTTCACAGCGTTCAGCCGGGTGGCGGTGGAACACCTGCAAAAGCTGATGGAAGAATCGAACCTCTCTGTGGGCGGCCACGTGCTGTTTGCGCATTATCAGCAAGGCATGACCGACTACCTGGCGATCGCCCTGCTACACCACAGTGAAGGCGTTGCAGTGACCGATCAGCTGGACGTGACCCCGTCCCGGCACCTGGATTTGGGCCAACTGCACCTGGCGGCACGGATCAACGTGTCCGAGTGGCAGAACAACAAGCAGTCCAAGCAGTACATTTCGTTCATCAAAGGCAAGAACGGCAAAAAGGTTTCGGAGTATTTCCGCGACTTCATCGGCTGCCAGGAAGGCGTCGACGGCCCCGGCGAAACCCGCACCCTGCTCAAGGCCTTCAGTGACTTCGTCGAAAGCGAAGACCTGCCGGAAGAATCCGCCCGCGAGAAGACCAAAACCCTGGTGGATTACGCCAGCAGCCAGGCAAAATTGGGCGAGCCCATGGGCCTGGAAGAACTCTCGGAGCTGATCGACGAAGAGCGCCCGAAAGCCTTCTACGATCACATCCGCAACAAGGACTACGGCCTGTCGCCGGAGATCCCGGCAGATAAACGTACCCTCAACCAGTTCCGCCGCTTCACCGGTCGCGCCGAAGGCCTGTCCATCAGCTTCGAGGCGCACCTGTTGGGCTCGAAGATCGAATACGACGAAGAAGCCGGCACGCTGATCATCAAAGGTCTGCCGACCCAGCTCACCGATCAGCTCAAGCGACGTAACTGATGCTCGGCGGCGTACTGAAGAAATGCCTGCTGATCCTGCTGGTGGTCGTGGTCTACCAGAACTGGGGCAAGATCGAGCGGGTGTTCCATCCGGCGCAGGTGGTGTCGGAGCAGACTCAGGCCAAGGCCAACGTCGTGCTCTATGCCACCGAATGGTGTGGCTACTGCAAACTGACGCGGCGCTTTCTCGATCAGAAGGGAATTCCCTATAAGGAATTCGATATCGAGAAGGATGCCGAGGCGCGCAAGGCCTACGAGGCGCTGGGTGGCGGCGGAATTCCGATCATCGATGTGAACGGGACGTTGATTCGCGGGTATGACCCGGATGAAATCCTCGCTGCCCTGAAGTAATCCATCTGACTCACTCAATCCCTGTGGCGAGGGGATTTATCCCCGTTCGGCTGCGAAGCAGTCGTAAATCCTGTGAACGCGTTTTGCCCATTGAAACGCTGGGGCCGCTTCGCGGCCCAACGGGAATGAATCCCCTCGCCACAGGTGTGTGTGAGTGAGTCCATCAGCGCTTTTCGATGCGGAACCCGAACCGCGGAAAGTGCACATGCACCACGCCGCCCCGCTCGTCTTCACGACGCAAAATCAATTCTTCACTGCCTGCAAACAGCAACTCACCTGCCACCGGGTCAACGCCGTAGTCGATGGCGGCAATGACCACCTGCTGGCCAGCCTCAAAACCATTCGGCTCGTCGAATTGCTCATCCGGCAATGCGGCCGGTGTGGCATTGCGCGCAGCCTCCAGCGCCTCTTCGGAGGTCATCTCGCTGTACGCTCCATGACCGAAGCCCAACACGCGCCCCAGCCATGCCGAAACCGCTGGATAAGCATCGACCAACGGTGACGTAACGGGCGTGGCTTTGAGGAACCACAACGGATGGGCCAGGGCAAAGTCGGCAATCGACGGCTCGCCGAACAGGAAGTCGCCCTGCTCGCGCTGAAGCTGTTGCTCCAGACGCGCCATGATGGTCGGCCACTGATGCCGGGCTTGTTCAGCCGACAACCGTGTGGCGCTGCCACCGCTGAACAACTCCGCGCGATCGGCAATGAACGCCTTGATCGCTTCAGGAGGCATATTACCGAAGCGTACGGCGATCGATTCCGGTTGAAACACCAGGCTGACCGCGTGCTGGAACACCACCGAATCCGCCCATGCGGCGAAGGTCGCGGCGATCATTTCCTGACCTTCCGGGAAGAACGCCGGCAAGGCTTTTTCCTGTTCCAGACGGCGGGCGATCAGCGACGTGTCGCAATAGATATCCGCGCCAATCTGCAACACCGGCGTCTTGCGGTAGCCGCCGGTCAGCGCGGTCAGATCGGGTTTAGGCATCACCGGCGAGATCTTCACCGAGCGCCAGGACAGCCCCTTGAAGCCCAACAGCAAGCGGGCCTTTTCAGAAAAAGGGGACGTCGGATAATGATGAAGAATCAACTCTGACATGCTCGGCTCCGCCGCACGAATAGGGAATCCGCAGCTTAGCGCGCATTCCATGTGCAGCCCACCTATCTGCCTGATGGGCACTTATCAGTCAGATTGATAAGCCCGCAGCGGTGCTCGCCACCAAGCATTCCTTGGCGCTTTTTTTGAGTTTTTTGATCAACCGTTCCTGCCGTAGCGCTTCGCTTTTATCGCGGCAGGCTTCGGTGTACACCAATGCCACGGCCGGGCTGGAGAGAAAAAAGCGCGCGCCCTTGCCACTCTGGTGGGTAGCGAAGCGGCGCACGGGATCGTCGCTGATCCCGCAGTAGAGCGAACCATTGGCCGCGCGAACGAGGTAGACGAACCAGGGTTTGCTGACAGGCAGCGTCGGTTCGGCGGCAATGACGGAAGATTCGCTGGCGGTGTTCACGTGACGATCAAGGCTTGTAGGAAACAAGCCGCGATCTTATCAGCGACTGGCCTGGAATGCCTTCAGCCCCTTCAAGGCTTGAGCGCGCACGGCGTTTCTCACCGCCGGCGTCCAGCCCAACAACAACCCTTTGAAACCCAGCGCCTGTCGGGACCAGGCCCACAGATCGAAGCTGTCGTGATGTTCGCAAATCTTGCCGTCGCGAAAAACAAAACGCGCCTGAATGTCGTTGACCACGGTGTTGCCGGTCTGGCTGAACAGGTACGTCGCCACCCAATGGGCGCCGCCCGTGCGCTCATCGCTGCGCACGTTATCGAACGTCAGGGAAAAATCCTTGGCCCGGGTGGTGAGCATGCGCCACATGTCGCCGGCATCGCGGCCGCGCAGTTCGCCGAACGCCGGATCACTGAACACCACGTCATCGGTATAGCAGGCACTCATGGCCTCAGCATCCAGGCGCTGGAAGGCTTGGTAGAACTGGGTGATCAATGCGTTGTGGGCATCACTCATGGACAGGCTCCCTGCGCTTGCAAAGTGGTTTCAAAAGATTGCCTGCACGATAGTCAACAAAGGCGCTAAACACTATCGGCATTCGTGAGCCGAATACCGACAGTGTGCGGATGTCAGACCTTTTCGCTTACGACCTGGACGTACAGCGAACGTCCGGCGCCGAGGCCGGCGATGATCGCCCCGAGGCCGATGATGCCGAAAATCCAGCCCAAGGCGTTCCAGCCGCCGGTCCAGTCATGCACGATGCCGACCGCGAACGGCCCCATGGACGCCAGGGTGTAACCGAAGCCTTGGGCCATGCTCGACAGGTTCGCCGCGACATGGGCGTCCCGCGAACGCAGCACGATCAGGGTCAACGCCAGACTGAACGTACCGCCCTGCCCCAGACCCAGCAGGATCGCCCAGCCCCACAAGCCTTCGATCGGTGCGTAAAGGCAACCGAACAAGCCGCCAAGGGTCAGCAGCATGACGATGACGATCGCCAGACGCTGATCCTTGCCACGCGTCGCCAGCCATGGCGCCGCCAGTGAACTCGCCAACTGAACGATGACCGAACCTGACAGCACCAGACCCGCCTGAGTCGGCGTCAGGCCGCGACCGATCAGGATCGACGGCAACCAGCCGAACACGATGTAGGCCAGAGAAGATTGCAGCCCCATGTAGAGCGTCACTTGCCAGGCCAGTGGATCACGCAACAGACCGCGAACCCGATAGGCGACGTTGTGCGCGCCGTGTTTCTGCCCGACTTGTGGCAACCAGAAAATCGCCGCGACCAATGCCGGAACCACCCAGAAACCGAGGCCCAAGGCCCAGCTCTTGTCGAAATGCTCGCTCAACGGCACGGTCGCGCCCGCAGCCATCGCCGCCCCCAGGCACAAGGCCATGGTGTAGACGCCGGTCATGGTGCCCGCGTGTTTCGCAAAGTCGCGTTTAACGATGCCGGGCAGCAATACGCCGATCACGCCGATGCTCGCGCCGGCCAGCACGCTGCCGGCAAACAGGCCGATCTCGCCGAGCGAACTGCGCAGGATGATCCCGCCGGCCAACATCAAGAGAATGCCCAGCACCACTCGCTCGGCGCCGAAACGTCGGGCCAGCACGGGCGCCAGCGGTGCAAACAAGCCGAGGCACAGCACAGGCAACGTCGTCAGCAAACCGGCCTGGGCTGCCGACAAACCGAGGGTTTTCGAAACCTCGCTGAGCATCGGCGCCATGCTCGACAGCGCGGGGCGCAGGTTAAGCGCCACCAGAATCAGGCCCAGCAACAACAGCCACGGCCGCCGCAGGATCGGGTGACTTTGCTGGACCTGTTCGTCATCCGCCTCCGCGTCGATCAGCAGCTCTTCGAGCTCAGCCGTGCGCTTGGCTTGGGGGATGCTGCTTTTATTGACCTGCTGGCTGGACATGGGTTTCTCAGTTTCAAGGTTCATTGATCAACTGCCTCGACAGGGCTTTAGCCCGTTCCGGGTCGCGTTGCTCGACGGCATCAAGCAGTTCGATATGGAGGTCGAACACCTCTTGGCGTCGAGGGGAAATGTTCAGGGTCTCGCGCAACTGCGCACCGATGACGCTGGAAAAATAGCGATACAACTCGCTGAGGGTCGGGTTGTGTGCGGCGTCCACCAGGCGGCGGTGGAACACCAGATCGCAGGCGATATACATGTCGAGATCGCCGTGGTAGTGACTGCCACTGACGCCCAACGCCTCGCGCAATGCCACCAGGTCTTCGTCGGTACGACGCAATGCGGCCAGACCGATGGCCTCGACTTCCAGAATGTGCCGAGTTTCCCTGGCCTGTTCATGGGAGCAACGGGACAACGCCTTCATCGTGTCGAGCGGATCGACCACCGCCCGCAGATAGCTGCCGTCGCCCTGACGGATTTCGATCAACCCGGAAAACGCCAATACGCGCATGGCTTCACGCACGGTGTTGCGGCTGATGCCCAACTCGGCGGACAGCTCGGGTTCGGTGGGCAGGCGCTGGCCAACCACCCAAATACCTTGATTAATGCGCTGTCGCAGCTGATCCAGAGCCTGATCAACCAAGGATCGTTTAATTAATGGAGAAATGTCTGACATAGGATTCGCCCTTTCATCCAATCATAGGATGAATTTTCTGACATGTTAGTCAGCTTCGTCCGAGAGGACAACCGCCTAGGGTTAAAGAGGCAGGAATGGAGCGGGATTTTCGATTAGTCAAAATTACCCTTTAAGGGTAATTTTAGGGATAGGGCGCATGGGTTTTTATGGAAAAGAACACACCCCATTACGACTTGGCGGTGATCAAGGCGGATGTCAGGCGGCTCGGGAAGGGAGCATTTACCAAGACCGCAACGAAAAGCGGCTGGGAACTCGGTTTAAGCATCACAGAAATGCAAGAAGTCATTTTCGAGTTGCAAAACAAGATGTTATACAAGTCGATGACCACCTATGACGATCATCGAATCTGGCAAGACGTCTACCACATCAATTCTTACGATCTGGAGATTTACATCAAGGTCACTTATTGCTCAGGCGGTGAACCTCCGGTGATCTCCTTCAAGGAGAAAAACCCATGAATACAAAACAATGCTTCAGTTGCGGAGCGCGTGAGGGAATGAGGCACTTCGAAGGTCGCGGCGAAACCATGAGCGTCAAAGGAATGGAACGTCGGGTCGATGATTTGTCCGGGTGGGAGTGCCAGGCATGTGGGGAAGTGATATTCGACCCCGGTTGTGCAGAGCGCTATGCAGACGCAGGTGATGAACTGGTCATAGCCGCAAGGCAGATGATCGGCAACGAGATGAAGCGCATTCGCCGCAAACTGCACCTGTCGCAAAAAGAAGCGGTGCTGCTGTTGTCCGGAGGCGGACACAACGCGTTTTCCCGCTACGAGCGTGGCGAAGTACTTCCACCGAAAGCGTTAATGCTACTGATGCGCCTGCTGGATCGCTATCCGCACTTGCTCGCCGATGCGAGAACCCTGGGTGAAGGGGCGGACTTGAGGGGGTTCAAGGATACAGTGCACAAGGAGCATGAAACGCTCACCGTGTCCTGACTACCAGAAGTACAAAAAACAAACCCGGCGCCAGGCCGGGTTTGTTTTTGCGAGTCAGTCTGGCATCAATGCAAAATCTGGCTCAAGAACAGCTTGGTCCGCTCATTCTGCGGATTATCGAAGAAGTCGTTCGGCGCGGCCTGTTCGACGATTTCGCCCTTGTCCATGAAGATCACGCGGTTGGCCACAGTGCGGGCGAAGCCCATTTCGTGGGTCACGCAGAGCATGGTCATGCCGTCTTCGGCCAGGCCGATCATGGTGTCGAGAACCTCTTTCACCATCTCCGGGTCGAGTGCCGAGGTCGGTTCGTCGAACAGCATGATTTTCGGTTTCATGCACAAGGCACGGGCAATCGCCACACGCTGTTGCTGACCGCCGGACAGTTGCCCCGGGAATTTATGCGCCTGCTCCGGAATGCGAACGCGTTCCAGGTAATGCATGGCGATTTCTTCGGCCTTGCGCTTGGGCATCTTGCGCACCCACATTGGCGCCAGGGTGCAGTTCTGCAGGATGGTCAAGTGCGGAAACAGATTGAAGTGCTGGAACACCATGCCGACTTCACGGCGAACCGATTCGATCTGCTTGAGGTCGTTGGTCAGCTCCACGCCATCGACTACGATGCGACCCTGCTGGTGCTCTTCCAGACGGTTGAGGCAACGAATGGTGGTGGATTTGCCGGAACCCGACGGGCCGCACAGGACGATACGCTCGCCCTGTTTAACGTTCAGGTTGATGTCTTTCAACACGTGGAACTGGCCGTACCACTTGTTCACGCCCTGCATCTGAATAATGCCTTCAGGGCTCACAGGCTTTTTGATTGCTTCGCTCATTACAGAACTCCTAACGCTTGTGGCCAGTGTCGAGCTTGCGTTCCAGATGCATGGAATAGCGCGACATACCAAAACAGAAAATCCAGAACACCAGGGCCGCGAACACATAGCCTTCGGTGGCCATGCCCAACCATTTCGGGTCGGCGGCGGCTTGTTTGACGCTGTTGAGCAAGTCGAACAGGCCGATGATGATCACCAGGCTCGTGTCCTTGAACAGCGCAATGAAGGTATTGACGATGCCGGGGATCACCAGCTTCAGGGCTTGCGGCAGAATCACCAGTCCCATGCTGCGCCAGTAACCGAGGCCCATCGCTGCAGCCGCTTCGTACTGACCTTTGGGAATCGCTTGCAGACCACCGCGCACCACTTCGGCCACGTAGGCCGACTGGAACAGGATCACGCCGATCAGCGCCCGCAGCAGTTTGTCGAAGTTCATGCCTTCAGGCAGGAACAACGGCAGCATCACCGAGGACATGAACAGCACCGTGATCAACGGCACGCCGCGCCAGAACTCGATGAAGGTCACGCAGACCACCCGAATTGCCGGCATGTTCGAACGACGGCCCAGCGCCAGGACGATACCCAGCGGCAATGCACCGGCAATACCGACCGTCGCGATCACCAGGGTCAGCATCAAGCCGCCCCATTGGCTGGTCGCCACGGTGGTCAGACCGAAGAGGCCGCCATGCAACAGGAAGTAGGCAATGATCGGGTACAGCACCAGAAAGCTCAGCCCGTATACCGCTTTACGGTGAAAGCGCGAGATAAACAACGGTGCCACGCCGATGACCGCCAGCCACACGGTCAGGTCCACGCGCCAGCGCAGGTCTGTCGGGTAGTAGCCGTACATGAACTGGCCGAAGCGCTGCTGGATGAACACCCAGCAGGCGCCCTCCTTCGTGCAGTCGGCGCGCGTCGTGCCGACCCAGTTGGCATCGAGGATCGCCCAGCTCAGGATCGGCGGAACCACCAGGTAGATCAGGTAGAACGCAAACAGGGTCAGCAGGGTGTTGAGCCAGCTGGAGAACATGTTGGCGCGCATCCACGCCACGACACCGATGCTGCGGTTCGGGGGCGGCATGTCAGGTTTGAAAGTATGAGTCGTCATGCGCTTTTCCTTACCGCTCGATCAGCGCAATGCGCTTGTTGTACCAGTTCATCAGCAGGGAAATGCTGATACTGATCGCCAGGTACACGCTCATGGTGATAGCAATCACCTCGATCGCCTGCCCGGTCTGGTTCAGCACCGTACCGGCAAACAACGAGACCATTTCCGGATAACCGATACCGGCCGCCAGCGAGGAGTTCTTCGCCAGGTTCAGGTATTGGCTGGTCAGCGGCGGAATGATCACGCGCAGGGCTTGCGGGATGATCACCTTGCGCAGGGTCGGACCGTTGCGCAACCCCAACGAATGCGCCGCTTCCGTCTGGCCGTGGCTGACCGACTTGATGCCCGAACGCACGATCTCGGCGATAAACGCCGCGGTGTACACCGTCAGGGCCAGGGTCAGCGCCAGCAGTTCCGGGATCAGCACCCAGCCACCGACGAAGTTGAAGCCTTGCAGCTTCGGCATTTCCCAGTGCACTGGCGCACCGAAGATCAATGCGCACAGCGCAGGGATCACCAGGAACAGCGCCAGGCCAACCCAGAACTTGTGGAACGGTACGCCAGTCGCTTCAAAGCGCTTGTTGGCCCAGCGGCACATCAGCACGATGGCGACAATGGCCACGACGACGCTCACCACAAACGGCCAGAAACCGTCCGCCGTCAACGCGGCCGGCATGTTCAGGCCGCGACTGCTGACAAAGAAGGTGTCACCGAAGTTATGGCTGTTGCGTGGCCCCGGCATGGTCAGGAACACCGCGAAGTACCAGAACAGGATTTGCAGCAGCGGCGGAATGTTACGGAAGACTTCCACGTAGACCGTCGCCAGCTTGGCAATGATCCAGTTCTTCGACAGCCGTGACACGCCGACGATGAACCCGAGGATCGTCGCCAGGATCACGCCGATGAAGGTCACCAGCAGGGTGTTGAGCAGGCCGATGACAAACACCCGGGCATAGCTGTCCGATTCGGTGTAGTCGATCAGGTGTTGAGCGATGCCGAAACCGGCACTGCGCTCCAGAAAGCTGAAACCGGAGGTAATGCCCCGGTGTTGAAGGTTGGTCTGCGTGTTGTCGAACAGATACCAGCCCATCGAGACCACCGCCACAATGGTGATGATCTGAAATAGCCACGCACGCACTTTTGGATCGCTGAGGCTGAGCCTCTGCTTTGGTGCGCCGATTGAATTTTGCATGAAGTGCCCCGCAAATAATGGAACAGAACATCACCCGGTGGTTGGCCCACCGGGTGATAGAACCATCAGCGCACTGGTGGTGCGTATTGAATGCCGCCGTTGTTCCACAGAGCGTTCAGCCCGCGGTCGATGGCCAGTGGAGTGCCTTTGCCGAGGTTTTTCTCGAACACTTCACCGTAGTTACCCACTTGCTTGACGATCTGCACGACCCAGTCTTTCTTCACTTTCAGGTCTTTGCCGTATTCACCGTCAGCGCCCAGCAGACGAGCAACGTCCGGGTTCTTGGTGGCTTTGGCTTCAGCTTCAACGTTTTTCTGGGTGATACCCATTTCTTCAGCGTTGAGCATGGCGAACAGGGTCCACTTGACGATGCTGAACCACTCTTCGTCGCCTTTACGCACGACCGGGCCCAGAGGCTCCTTGGAGATGGTTTCCGGCAGAACGACGTAGTCGGTCGGGGTCGCCAGCTTGCTGCGTTGTGCGTAGAGCTGGGATTTGTCGGAGGTCAGCACGTCGCAACGACCGGATTCCAGCGACTTGGCGCTTTCATCGGAGGTGTCGAAGGTGATCGGGGTGTATTTCAGACCGTTGCCGCGAAAGTAGTCGGAAACGTTCAGCTCGGTCGTGGTACCGGCTTGAATGCAGATGGTGGCGCCGTCGAGCTCTTTAGCGCTCTTCACGCCCAGCTTGTTGTTTACCAGGAAGCCGATGCCGTCGTAGTACGTCACGCCGGCAAACACCAGGCCCATGCCCGAATCGCGGGAGCTGGTCCAGGTGGTGTTACGCGACAGCACGTCGATTTCGCCGGACTGCAGCGCGGTGAAACGCTCTTTGGCGTTCAACTGGCTGAATTTGACCTTGGTCGCATCGCCGAAAACGGCAGCGGCCACAGCGCGGCAGACGTCTGCATCGATACCGATGATCTTGCCAGTCGAATCTGGTACCGAGAAACCCGGCAGACCGTCACTTACGCCGCACTGTACGAAACCTTTCTTCTGCACTGCATCCAGGGTTGCACCCGCCTGAGCGAACCCACTGACACCGAGTACTGCGGCTGCAGTCACGATAGCCAGGGTGGATTTCAACATCTTCATTCAAACCTCCAGTTTTGCTCTTGTTGTGTCGGAGCTTGAGTCCAGTCGCACCCTTATGAGGCGTTGTTGACCCGTGTTGGCTTTTTTTGGGGTCAACCGACGTAGGACCTGCGCTATGAGTCTAGTAGGAGAAAATCCACATCATGGACAACTCACTTCTCACCAATCGGCCGAACGGGCTGTAGCCCTTTCACGTTCGCGAAGCCCGTAGCGGCCACTGGCGAACATCCATCACCGGATTCTTTGCTATCCCACCGCCAGCAGTACACTGATAGTGTTACCGCAAGGCGCGAGATGGGTTGCACCGTTTCCCCATAGCAAAGCCCGTACCAGACCGCTCGCCGAAGCGTTTGCGCGACAGGTCAATAGCAAAACTTGTAGCCTTGCGACATCTTCTTAACTGATCAACCAGGCGCGCCCTCAGACCTCGCACTCAATGAGAGCGCCTGCACAACATTGGAGCAACCATGACCGAGCCCTTGATTCTTCAACCCGTCAAGCCCGCAGACGCCTGCGTTATCTGGCTGCACGGCCTGGGCGCCGACCGCTACGACTTCCTGCCGGTGGCCGAAGCTCTGCAGGAAACCCTGCTGACCACCCGCTTCGTTCTCCCTCAGGCACCGACCTGCGCCGTGACCATCAACGGTGGTTACGAGATGCCAAGCTGGTACGACATATTGGCCATGAGCCCGGCGCGCGCGATCAACCGCGAGCAGCTGGAAGAGTCGGCGCAGAGGATCGTCAATTTGATCGAAGTGGAGCGCGCCATCGGAATAGACGCCTCGCGGATATTTCTGGCAGGTTTTTCCCAGGGTGGCGCGGTGGCGTTACACACCGCGTTTCTGAAATGGCAGGGACCGCTGGGTGGCGTACTTGCCCTCTCGACCTATGCACCGACCTTCAGCGATGAACTGGAGCTTTCCGCCAGCCAGCAGCGCATTCCCGTACTGTCTTTGCATGGCCAGTACGATGACGTCGTTCAAAACTCCATGGGCCGCACCGCTTACGAGTATTTAAAACAGCATGGTGTCACCGTGACATGGCAGGAATACCCAATGGGCCACGAAGTGTTACCCGAGGAGATTCGCGACATTGGTGTCTGGCTCGCCGAGCGCTTGCGTTAACTGTTTATGTGAAAAGCAGCCCATTGATCCATCCCACTACGCCGCGCCCGATTCTTGCATTACACTGGCCGGCGTATATTCCTTAACCAATTGATGAGATGACCGTGCTCAAAGCACTCAAGAAAATGTTCGGTAAAAGCGAGACTGAGCAGCTCGCGCCAGTCTCCAACGCTCCGTCTCACCATCCCAGCCACCGCACCGACGGTAATCAGTCTGGCCGGACCGCAGCCGTAGCGGTACCGAAGCACGAGCCGATGACCACACCGGCCGTCCAACCCGTTGAGGCTCAGGCCTCTGAAGAACCGCGCAGCGAAGCTGCAAAACCTGCCCGACCGCGTCGCGAACCCAAGCCAAAAGCACCGGTTATCCCCTGGAAACTCGAAGACTTCGCCGTCGAACCTCAGGAAGGCAAAACCCGTTTCCACGATTTCAAACTCGCCCCCGAACTGATGCACGCCATCCAGGACCTGGGCTTCCCGTATTGCACGCCGATCCAGGCACAAGTTCTCGGCTTCACCCTGGCCGGCAAAGATGCCATTGGCCGCGCCCAGACTGGCACCGGCAAAACCGCAGCGTTCCTGATTTCGATCATCACCCAGTTGCTGGAAACCCCGCCGCCGAAAGAGCGTTATATGGGCGAGCCGCGGGCGCTGATCATTGCACCGACCCGTGAACTGGTGGTGCAGATTGCCAAGGACGCGGCCGACCTGACCAAGTACACCGGCCTCAACGTCATGACGTTTGTCGGTGGCATGGACTTCGACAAGCAGCTCAAGCACCTCGAAGCCCGTCATTGCGACATCCTCGTGGCCACCCCGGGCCGTCTGCTGGACTTCAACCAGCGCGGCGACGTGCACCTGGACATGGTCGAAGTCATGGTGCTGGACGAAGCCGACCGGATGCTCGACATGGGTTTCATCCCACAAGTGCGTCAGATCATTCGCCAGACCCCGCCGAAAAACGAGCGCCAGACGCTGCTGTTCTCCGCGACCTTCACCGAAGACGTGATGAACCTGGCCAAGCAATGGACCACCGACCCGTCGATCGTCGAGATCGAGTCGCAGAACGTGGCCAGCGAAAACGTCGAGCAACACATCTACGCCGTCGCCGGTGCCGACAAATACAAACTGCTCTACAACCTGGTCAACGACAACGGTTGGGAGCGGGTCATGGTGTTCGCCAACCGCAAGGATGAAGTGCGGCGCATCGAAGAACGCCTGGTGCGCGATGGCGTCAACGCCGCGCAACTGTCCGGCGACGTGCCGCAGCACAAGCGCATCAAGACTCTGGAAGGTTTCCGCGAAGGCAAGATCCGCGTCCTGGTCGCCACCGATGTGGCCGGTCGCGGCATCCACATCGACGGCATCAGCCACGTGATCAACTTCACCCTGCCGGAAGTCCCGGACGACTACGTGCACCGTATCGGTCGTACCGGTCGTGCTGGCGCCGATGGCGTGTCCATCAGTTTTGCCGGTGAAGACGACTCCTACCAGCTACCGTCCATCGAGGCGCTGCTGGGTCGCAAGATCAGCTGCGAAACGCCACCGACGCATCTGTTGCGGGCGGTTGAGCGCAAGCGCCCGTAACGCGGGTCGCATTAAAAGAGGCGCAGCCGGAAACGGACTGCGCTTTTTTTTTCGTCTGGATATTGTCCGAGACAACTAAAAGTCCATAATGGACAAATTAGTTTACTTCCAGCTCCCGGAGCCGACCATGTCCAGTACGCCTTACGTGATCACCCAACCTCAGGCCAGCGAGTTGCTGGCGCAGGTCGACGTGCCGCAGATCCTGCGCAAACTGTTCCGCGACCTGGCCGCCGGACAAGCCGTGCAACCGGCGCAGCAAATGGTTGAGTTTCCGCAAGGCGCTGGCGACTTCATCAACTACCTGGGCGTGCTGGCCGAAGACGGCGTTTACGGGGTCAAAACCTCGCCGTACATCGTGCGTGAACAAGGCCCGCTGGTGACCGCCTGGACATTGCTGATGTCGATGCAGACCGGGCAGCCGCTGTTGCTCTGTGATGCCGGTGAACTGACCACGGCACGCACCGCTGCAACAACCGCAGTAGCGGTCGACGCCCTCGCCCCGCTCAAGGCTGAACGTCTGGCGATCATCGGCAGCGGCAAGGTCGCCCAGGCGCACTTGCACTACGTCAAAGGCCTGCGCGACTGGCAAAGCATCAGCCTCTACTCGCCGAGCCTGAGCGACAAGAATCCCGAAGTATTGGCACAGCTCCAAAGTCTCGATCCTCGGCTGACCATCGTCGACAGTCGTGAAGCAGCGGTTCAAGACGCCGACGTGATCATGCTCTGCACCTCGTCCGCAGGCCCGGTGATCGACCCGTCAAGCTTGAGCAAACCGGCGCTGATCACCTCAATCAGCACCAACGCACCACGAGCCCACGAAGTGCCGCCGCAGAGCCTCAATGACATGCAAGTGTTCTGCGACTATCGTCTGACCACCCCGGGCTCGGCCGGCGAGATGCTGATTGCCGGTGAACAACATGGCTGGGACAAGCGCTTGATCATCGGCGACCTGCCCGATCTGCTCAGCGAAAAAGTCCAGCGCCCCGACTACGACCGTCATGTGTTCTTCCGCTCCATTGGCCTGGGCCTGGAAGATATCGCGCTGGCCAATGCCATCTACCGCCTACAGCGCTAACACCACACCCCTGTGTAGGAGCTGACGAGTGAAACGAGGCTGCGATCTTTTGATCTTGCCTTAAAAGCAAAGTCAAAAGATCGCAGCCTCGTTTCACTCGTCAGCTCCTACAGTCCTACAAGGGATCACTACAATTTTGGCCTTTGCGCCCATCAGGAGACGTTCATGAGCCAGGCAGATTTCATCATCATCGGCGGCGGGATTGCCGGCGCCTCCACTGGTTTCTGGTTGTCGCAGCACGCCCGAGTGATCGTGCTTGAACGCGAGTCCCACCCGGCTTACCACTCCACCGGACGTTCAGCCGCGCTGTTCACTGCCGCATACGGCACACCGCAGGTTCGGGCGCTGACGCAGGCCAGCCGTGATTTCTTCGACGCGCCGCCGGCCGGTTTCTGCGAACACCCGCTGCTGACCCCGCGTGGCGAGATGACCGTGGACTTCACCGGAGACCCGGACGAGCTGAACAATCAATACCTGAGCGCCAAAGCCACGGTGCCGGAGATGCAGCGGCTCAGCGCCGACGAGGCCTGCGTGCGCCTGCCGATTCTGCGTCGGGAAAAAGTCCACGGTGCGATTTACGACCCGACCGCCAGCGACATCGACACCGATGCCTTGCACCAGGGCTACCTGCGCGGTATCCGACGCAACAAGGGCGAAGTTCATACCGACAGCGAAGTCATGAGCCTGACCCGTGACGCCGAAGGTGTGTGGCACGTGCAAACCAGCGGTCAGACCTACAGCGCCCCGATCATCATCAACGCCGCAGGCGCCTGGGCCGACAAAATCGGCGAGCTGGCCGGTGCCAAACCACTGGGCCTGCAACCCAAGCGCCGCGCGGCGTTCATCTTCGCCGGTCCCGAGGGCGTGGACATCCACCATTGGCCAATGCTGGTCAGCCTCGATGAATCCTTCTACATGAAGCCCGACGCCGGAATGTTCCTCGGCTCGCCAGCCAACGCCGACCCGGTGGAACCGCACGACGTTCAACCCGAAGAGTTGGACATCGCGATGGGCATCTACCAGATCGAAGAAGCCACCACCCTGACCATCCGCCGTCCGACCCGCACCTGGGCCGGCTTGCGCAGTTTCGTGAGCGACGGTGATTTGCTGTCCGGTTTCGATCCGCAGGTGCCGGGGTTATTCTGGGTAGCGGCACAAGGCGGTTATGGCATCCAGACTTCGCCGGCCATGGGCCAGGCCAGCGCTGCACTGGTACGCGGCGAAGCGTTGCCCGAGCAACTGACTCGCTTCGGTCTGAACCCCGGGATGCTCTCCCCCGCTCGACTGGGCTGACGTTCAGACGTCAGGTGACGTGTCGACACGATTGCGGCAAACTTCCAGCGCCCTTTTTTGACGGGGCGCTGATGCTGTCTGGAGCTCCACTTTATGAACGCCCAAGAACAAGAACCGGCCGGTGATGACTCTGCATTGAAGAGCTCGCCGCTGGACAATTTCCGCGCGATCGCCGATGCCATCGCCACGTTGTTCTTTCCGCACGCCGAGGTGGTGCTGCACGATTTGCGCACACAGAAAGTCGACTACATCGCCAACAACCTGTCCAAACGGGAAATCGGTGACGACTCGGCGTTGGAGGACATGCTCAGCGAAGAGATCAGCGAACGAAACATCGGGCCGTACGAAAAGCTCAATTGGGATGGCCAGAAGATTCGCAGCCTGAGCAGTGTGCTGCGCGACAGCGAAGGTCATCCGCTGGCGGTGCTGTGCATTAATCTGAATATTTCGTTGTTCGAAAATGCCAAGGCCGCACTGGACCTGTTCCTGTCGCCGAGCAAGTTGATTCCGCAGCCCGATTCGCTGTTTCGCGATGACTGGCAGGAGCGCATCAACACCTTCCTCCACGCCTGGCTACGCGAGCGTCAGCTGAGCCTGAACCTGCTGACCCGTGACCATAAGCGCGAACTGGTGCTGGCACTGCACGCCGAAGGCGCCTTCAAAGGCAAAAGCGCCTCCAACTATGTGGCGAACGTGCTGAACATGGGGCGGGCGACTGTGTACAAACATTTGAAAGAACTGAAGGGCTGAAAACCTGTGGCGAGGGAGCTTGCTCCCTCGCCACAGAGTACCCGGCGTTAGCGTTACTCCAGCGCCGAAGCCGGCCCGAAGAATTCGTAACGGCTTTGCTTCTCCGGTACACCCAGCGCTTTGAGGTGACGCTTGACCGCCGCCATGAAGCCTTTAGGACCGAGGAAGTACGCGTCCAGATCACGCTGTTGCGGCAACCACTCGCCCAGTTGCTCCTGACTCAACAGGCCAACCTTGTGCGCCGCCGGGCTCACGCCATCATCTTCGTCGTAGCAATAGAAGCGTTTGAGTTGCGGGTGACGCTCGGCCAAGCCATCGATCCAGTCGCGGAAAGCATGAACGCTACCGTTACGCGCGCAATGAATAAAGTGCACCGGCCGTTCGGTCGCCAGCGCCGCTTCGAGCATCGCCAGCGTCGGAGTGATGCCGATGCCGCCGCTGATCAGCACCAACGGTTTGTCGCTTTCGGTCAGGGTGAATTCGCCCGATGGCGGGAACAACTGAATTCTCGCGCCAACATGCAGCTGATCGTGAAGATGGTTGGAGGCGCGACCACCGGTTTCACGCTTGACGCTGATCCGGTACTGGCCTTTGTTCGCCAGGGCCGACAGCGAATAATTACGACGAATCTCTTCACCATCGAGGATCAGTTTCATACCGATGTACTGGCCGGGTTCTGCCGCCAGAATCGGGCCTTTATCGGCCGGTTCGAAGTAGAACGAGATGATTTCCGCACTTTCCTCGACCTTGGCCACCACGATGAATTCCCGCGCCCCGCGCCAGCCGCCCGGTGCCTGTTCTTTCTGGTCGTAGATGCTGGTTTCGGCGCCGATCAGGATGTCGGCCAATTGACCGTAAGCAGCCCCCCAGGCGGCCATCACTTCAGGTGTGGCGATCTCGTCGCCGAGCACTTCGGAGATGGCTCGCAGCAGGCAGACGCCGACAATCGGGTAATGTTCCGGGAGGATTTGCAGGGCGACGTGCTTGTTGATGATTTTGGCCACCAGGTCGCCCAACTGGTCGAGCTGGTCGATGTGCCGCGCATACATCAAGACACCGTTGGCCAAGGCGCGCGGCTGATCACCGCTGGCCTGGTGGGCCTGGTTGAACAGCGGGCGGACTTCCGGGTACTCGGACAGCATCATGCGGTAGAAATGAGTGATCAATGCTTCGCCACCGCTTTCCAGCAAGGGTACGGTGGATTTGACGATTGCACGGTCTTGAACGCTAAGCATAAGGCGACTCCTGATCTACTTGGATTGCTAACTGACTGCCTTGTACTTATCAGTTTCCGTGCCAGAAAATAAAACCTTATAAATCAACTAGTTAAAATCTTTATAGTCATATCGACACAGGCTGACTTATAGTCATACCGACTACATGGAGTCACTATGACTGCAAAAGCCTTGCTAACCACCCTGCTGCCACTGGTCGCCGACCTGTCCCGCGAACTCCCCGAAGGCGAGCGTTATCGGCGCTTGCTCGAAGCCATGCGCGCCTTGCTCCCGTGCGATGCTGCCGCCCTGCTGCGCCTTGATGGCGAATGGCTGGTGCCACTGGCCGTCGACGGGTTGAGCACCGACACCCTCGGCCGACGCTTCAAAGTCAGCGAACACCCACGTTTCGAAGCGCTGCTCAGCAGCCCCGGCCCGACCCGTTTCGCCGCCGACAGCGACTTGCCCGACCCTTACGACGGACTGGTCGATGGCCTCGATGATCATCTGGAAGTCCATGACTGCATGGGTTGTCCGCTGTTTATCGACGAGCGTCCGTGGGGTTTGCTGACCCTCGACGCACTCGATCCGGAGCGCTTCGAACCGATCGAGCTGGACGCCCTGGAAGCCTTCGCCAGCCTCGCCGCCGCCACGGTCAACGCCGCCGAGCGCATCGAACGGCTGGCCAATCGAGTCGAAGACGAACATCAGCGTGCCGAGGTTTACCGACAAGCCAGCGGCCAGCAGAACCGCGAGATGATTGGCCAGAGCAAGACCCACAAACGGTTGGTGGAAGAAATCAATCTGGTGGGCGGCAGCGATCTTACCGTGCTGATCACCGGCGAAACCGGGGTTGGCAAGGAACTGGTCGCCCAAGCCATCCACGCCGCATCGCCCCGGGCCGACAAGCCGATCATCAGCCTCAACTGTGCCGCGCTGCCGGACACGCTGGTGGAAAGCGAACTATTCGGCCACGTCCGCGGCGCCTTCACCGGCGCGATGAACGATCGGCGCGGCAAGTTTGAACTGGCCAATGGCGGCACGCTGTTTCTCGATGAGGTCGGTGAGCTGTCCCTGACCGTCCAGGCCAAATTGCTGCGGGTACTGCAAAGCGGTCAGCTGCAGCGATTGGGGTCGGATAAAGAACATCAGGTGGACGTACGGCTGATCGCCGCGACCAATCGCGACCTGGCCGAGGAAGTGCGCAGCGGCCGCTACCGTGCCGACTTCTATCACCGCCTGAGCGTTTATCCGTTGCTGGTGCCAGCACTGCGTGATCGTGGACGGGATGTGCTGCTGCTCAGCGGCTATTTTCTGGAGCAAAACCGCTCTCGCATGGGCCTCAACAGCCTGCGTCTGAACAGCGATGCCCAGGCTGCATTGCTGGCGTATGCATGGCCGGGCAATGTGCGGGAGCTGGAGCACTTGATTGGCCGCAGTGCCTTGAAGGCGTTGGGTAACTGCAAGGAGCGGCCGAAGATTCTCAGTTTGAGCGCGGCGGATCTGGATTTGCCTAATGGCAGCGTTGAGCTTGCAACCGAGCCAGCCCCTGTGAGCCCTGCGGCTTTGGTCTCGGGAGACTTGCGGGCGGCGACCGAGGATTATCAGCGTCGACTGATCAACGCCTGTCTGGAACGGCACCATAACAATTGGGCGAGTGCGGCGCGTGAGCTAGGCTTGGATCGGGCGAATCTTGGGCGAATGGCCAAGCGCCTCGGCATGAAGTAACCCGATTATTGTGGCTAATGGGATCCTTGTGGCGAGGGGGCTTGCCCCCGTTCGGCCGCGGAGCGGTCGTGAAACCAGCCATGAAGCTCTAACTGGAAAATAGCGGGGGAGCGCTTCGCGCCCCAACGGGGGCAAGCCCCCTCGCCACAGGGTTCGCTGTTGGACCAATGGATAGGGAATATCCCTAAAGCCTGCCCCCAACAAGTCGATAACCCGGCATCGATAGCTGTTGGCGATCCTCGCGATTGCCCATCACCTTTTTCCACAGAAGGTTTTTATGTCTTCCAACAAAGCCCGCGCAGATTCACTTTCGCTTCTGCTGTTTACCTTGCGCAGCGGCAAGCTGATGGCGATCAACCTGCTGAAAGTCAGTGAAATCATTCCCTGCCCGCCCCTGACCAAGCTGCCGGAGTCGCATCCCCACGTCAAAGGCATCGCCACCCTGCGCGGAGCCTCGTTGTCGGTGATCGACCTCAGCCGTGCCATCGGCGAACGACCGCTGGAAGACCCGAACGGTGGCTGCCTGATTGTCACTGACGTCAGCCGCTCCAAGCAGGGTTTACACGTTCAAGCCGTGAGCAAGATCGTCCACTGCCTGACCACCGACATCCGTCCGCCGCCGTTTGGCTCTGGCGGCGTGCGTTCGTACATCACTGGCGTGACCTCGGTCGACGGCACGTTGGTACAAGTGCTGGACATCGAAAAAGTGATCCATGGCATCGCCCCGGCACAGATCGAGACGGCGCCGACCGAACTGAGCATGGAAGACGCCGAAGTACTCGGCAACGCGCGGATTCTGGTGGTCGATGACAGTCAGGTTGCGTTGCAGCAATCGGTTCACACCTTGCGCAATCTCGGCCTGCAATGCCACACCGCCCGCAGTGCCAAGGAAGCCATCGACTGCCTGCTGGACCTGCAAGGCACGGCCCAGCAGATCAACCTGATCGTCTCGGACATCGAAATGTCGGAGATGGACGGTTACGCATTTACCCGAACCCTGCGTGAAACCCCGGACTTCTCGCACCTCTATGTGTTGCTCCACACTTCTTTGGACAGTGCGATGAACAGTGAAAAGGCCCGTCTTGCCGGTGCGAACGCGGTGCTGACCAAGTTCTCCTCTCCGGAATTGACCAAGTGCCTGATCGAAGCAGCCAAGGCTGTCGCTGAACAAGGTCATTGAGTCTTGGCCGAGGAATTTTGCTTTCTGATGCGGCGCAACCTCGCTGAAGGTGTGCCTGCGATCACTTGGCCTCAGGGAATCGTCCTCAGCGAATACCGCCCCGAACTGGCAGAAGCCGTTCATCGTTTGATGGAACTGGGTTATCAGCAAGGTGGCGGTCGCGTGCCGGCACTGGACGTCTGGCAACAGCGTTTTGAAACCGATCCTGAATATGATCCGAGCCTGTGCTTCATCGCTCTGGATGCCGAAGGTATTGTGGGTGTTTGCCAGTGCTGGACAAGTGCCTACATCAAAAACCTGGTGGTGCATCCACGAGCTCAGGGGCAAGGATTAGGACGTGCGTTGCTGCTACATGCTTTCAAGATATTTCAGCAACGACGCGAAGGTTTTGTGGATTTGAAGGTGCTGGAAGACAACCTTCGGGCGCAGCGTTTGTATGAAAACGCCGGAATGCGTGTGATCCGCCGGGAACCGGTTCCGGCTTGACTGTGGCGAGGGGATTTATCCCCGTTGGGTCGCGAAGCGGCCCCCTGTCCGTTCAGACAGACCGGTTTGCCCGGATTGACGACTGCTTCGCAGCCGAACGGGGGGTAAATCCCCTCGCCACAGCTCGCGAAGGGGCCGACACATTCAACCTGAAACCATCAGGCATACTCCAACCTTGGCCAAAACACCCCCAAGGATGCCCGCCCCCATGAAAGCAGCAAGCCTTACCTTCCTCTGCCTCACCACCCTCGCCTCCCAGGCCCACGCTTCCAGCCCCGACGCCTGGGCCGCCTACGACAAAGCCGTGCTCGCCAGTTGCACCAAGGCCAGCGGTCTGAAGAATGCCAAACCCGTGGGCAACGCCGCGCAGTTCGATGACCGGGTTGGCTACACCGCACTTCTGTTGCAAGGCCAATACCCGCAAAAACACATGAAAGGCCAGCAAGGCACCGAACTGTGTCTCTACAACAAGAAAAGCAAAACCGCTTTCGTCACCGAGTGGGACTCCATCCGCCCCACCACCAAGGCGCAGTGACTGGCGCATAACTTGCTTCGATAGCAGCCTTTGCGGCGGCATTCTGTCGCCGTTTCATGTGCTTTTATGCGACTGGCCGTTCAATGAATACGACGTTTTCCTGCGTAGGTTGTGGCAAATGCTGCAACGACCACCACGTGCCCCTGACCCTGAGCGAAGCGCGGATGTGGGCGGCCGATGGCGGTCAGGTGATCGTGCTGGTGGAAGGTTTCCTGGGCAATGGCCTGGGCCTGCCCATGCAGCAACGCGAACACGCCGAACGCCGTTCAGTGAGGGTTCGAAGCGGCGCATCCGAGGCGTACATAGCCATCACCTTTGCCGCCTACAACGTCGGTCCTTGCCGGAATCTTGACGAAGACAACCTCTGCCGCATCTACGAACGCCGGCCGCTGGTGTGCCGCATCTACCCGATGGAAATCAATCCGCACATCCCCCTGAACATTGCCGTGAAGGAATGTCCTCCCGAGTCGTGGGAAAAGGGACCGGATCTGATTGTGGGGGGTGAATTGGTGGATCAGGAACTGGTCGGATTAATCCAGCGCTCCCGCCAGGCAGATCGTGATGATATCCGGACCAAGGATGCGATTTGCGCGTTGTTGGGGATTCGGACTGCAGCACTGAAGGGCGATGGGTTTACTGCTTATCTGCCGGATATGACGGCGTTCGCCGTGGTCATCGACCAGGTTGCGGCGCAGCCATTGGCTGAGTCAGGCGCTGACTGGTTGTTTCATGTGTCAGGCGAGGACATTGCCGGGCAAGTACAGGCGGCCGGGGCGCACGTGGCGACTGATGCTCCCGAGAATTACGCGTTCATTTCGTTGCGGGCAGCCTAAGACGCAAGACTTCGCAACCACCACGCAATCCTGTTGCGCAGTGGCTCGTCGTCAAATGAATTAGCTGGCCATCACCGCCAGACATTCCACTTCTACCCGCGCGTTCTCGACCAACTTGCCGGCAAACGTCGTACGTGCGGGCAAACGATCCGCCGGAAAGAAACTGCGATACACAGCACTCATGGCGGAAAAATCCCTTATGTCGGCAAGGATGACCGTGCATTTGGCCACTTGAGCCAGGGACGAACCGTTGCGTTGCAGCGCGGTACGCAAGTTCTCCATGGCCTGGGTCGTCTGCGGGCCGATGCCGCCCTTCACCAGTTCACCATCAGCCCCGAGACCGATCATCCCGGAAAAGTAAAGGGTCTCGCCGACCTGCACCGCATCGGAGAATGGCAGACCTTCCTCATTCGGGAAGTAGCGTGGTGAGTCTGGTGCTGCGGGTGGCAAATAACGCTGGGTAATCGCCTGGTACTGGCCATTTTGCTTAAGACGCTCAAGCGCCGCATTCAGGTTATCTCGCAGAAGGGTATCGGTTTTTCGCACAGCCATGGCCACGCCACTGCCCAGCATCGAGTCCTTGAGAGGAGCACCGGCAAACTCGAAAGCTTGACCTTGGGGCAGACTTAATAAAGCTTGGGTAATTTCAATGGAGTCTTGCAGGGTTGCATCGATATCACCCGCCAGCAGGCTGTCAACCAATTGATTGTTGAGAGCAAAACTGCGAATCGTCACTCCGGCCGGGGCCCAACGGGACTTGGCGAACGCTTCGCGGCTGGTGCCTGTCAGGACGCCGACACGCTTGCCCTTGAGCGATTGCACATCCGGTTGAAGATTCGCCCCTTTGCGCGCCACCAGACGGTTACTCAAGGGATACAGGTCTTCGGTGAAATCAACCCGCTCGCGACGCGCAGAGGTGGCGGTCATCGGCATGATCACGTCGAATAGGTTGGATTCAAGGGCGTGAATGTTGGTCGCGTAATCCTGATCAACCCAGACACAGCGGGATTTGAGTTCGGCACACAGTGCATTGCCCAACTCGATATTCAATCCGACCAGCTCACCCTTGTCGTTACGGCTCTCGAACGGCGGAACCAGCGCTTCGACACCGAAACGGATCTGTGGATCGGGCGCAGACGACATGCAGCCAGTGGTCAGGGCCACTAGCGAAAGGAGAGAGAGGGTTTTTACCAGCGACATTTTGGCGGCCTTCATCAAAAATTCAGGGGTATGAATCTTTGACGAGTGGCCGCCGACTTTCCCAGAGGACGAATCGCTCATCCTTGTGGGAACTGTCTCAATGACAGGAAGAACAATTACCGCTCAACAAAATGCCTGACAGTCAGCGTTTACCCATGGAGCGACGAGTGCCAGGAGGCGCCGCCCCCGGCGTCTTGGTGTGGCCGTTCTTGGCGCCATTCTTGTACCAAGGCTGGCTGGCGTTCTTCGCTGCGGCCAGGTCGCCCGGCTTGAACGGGAATTTGAACGCCGGGATCTCGGCCTTGGTTTCGCTGTCTGCGCTGGAGTCGACGCTGTCTGGCAGGTCTGCCTGGTCGTCGCTCAAAGCGTCGGCAACCGGCGGTTGTGTCGGGGAAGTCATGAAAGCTCCGGGTGATGCACATAGAGTCGGGCCCGATCAGCGAGCCACGAAAGGCGGCAGTATACCTGTGTCGGGAGCCGCAAGCTTCAAGCCGCAAGCGAGTCCGTCGGGTTTGTGCTGACTGACACACCGGCCGGCGTACATCTGGGGGCGCCGGCTATCAGGCATACCAAGCCCAAACTGACAGCGCCGTCAGTTACCCGTCACCTTCCTGACGGGCGAACAGGTTTATAAAGAAAGGTATAAACCTGACAAAACCCCGACCATTTAGCCCGGCGCCTCACTCGCATGCGAATTCAGAAAAAAACCGCCTTGATCGCAGGTCTGCTGATTGCCTTGGCAGCGCTGGGCACGTGGTACCTCACCAAACCCGCCACGGCAAAACTGGCCGCTCCGACCGCCATCCCGGTGCGGGTCGTCAGCGTCACCGAAAAAGACGTCCCCCGCTACGTCAGCGGCATCGGCTCGGTGCTGTCGCTGCACAGCGTTGTGGTGCGTCCGCAAATCGACGGCATCCTCACCAAAATCCTGGTCAAGGAAGGCCAACTGGTGAACAAAGGCGACCTGTTGGCCACCATCGATGACCGCTCGATCCGCGCCAGCCTCGATCAGGCCCGGGCGCAATTGGGTGAAAGTCAGGCGCAATTGCAAGTCGCGCTGGTCAACCTCAAACGCTACAAGCTACTGAGTGTGGACGACGGCGTATCCAAACAGACTTATGACCAGCAACAGGCGCTGGTCAACCAACTCAAAGCTACCGCCCAAGGTAACCAGGCCTCGATCGACGCCGCTCAGGTGCAGCTCTCCTACACACAGATTCGCTCCCCGGTGACCGGTCGCGTCGGTATTCGCACGGTGGATGAAGGCAACTTCCTGCGCATGACCGACGCTCAAGGCCTGTTCACGGTGACCCAGATCGACCCGATCGCCGTGGAGTTCTCCCTGCCACAGCAAATGCTGCCGACCCTGCAGGGTCTGATCGGCGACCCACAACGTGCAAAAGTGAAGGCCTACATCGGCGCCGACACTGACGGCGAAACCGGCAACCTGCTCGGCGAAGGTCATTTGACCCTGATCGACAACCAGATCAACGCCAACACCGGGACCATTCGCGCCAAAGCTGAATTCAACAACCCCGGGCAGAAACTCTGGCCGGGCCTGCTGGTGACGGTAAAAATTCAGACAGCGCTGGATAAAGATGCGCTGGTGGTGCCGCCCACCGTCGTACAACGCGGTCTCGATCAACATTTCGTCTACCGGGTCAACGGCGACAAGGTTGAAACCGTCACCGTACAAATGGTCTATCAAGGCAGTGGTCAGGACATCATCAAAGGCGTTAAACCGGGCGACGTGCTGGTCAGCGACGGCCAGTCGCGGCTCAAGCCTGGCTCGACGGTGCACGTAGTGACTGACCCGCCGCAAGTGGTCCAATCGGAGCCGAAACCATGAAGGGCCATGGCTCGGTCTCTGCCTGGTGCATCGACCATCCGGTTGCGACGATTCTGCTGACCTTTGCGTTGGTGTTGCTCGGTGTCATCGCTTTCCCGCGCCTGCCCATCGCGCCGTTGCCGGAAGCCGAATTTCCGACTATTCAGGTGGCCGCGCAATTGCCCGGTGCCAGCCCGGAGACCATGGCTTCATCGGTAGCCACGCCGCTTGAAGTGCAATTCAGCGCCATCCCCGGCGTGACCCAGATGACCTCGAGCAGCGCACTGGGCTCGACCAACCTGACCCTGCAATTCACCCTCGACAAAAGCATCGACACCGCCGCTCAGGAAGTTCAGGCAGCCATCAACACCGCCGCCGGCAAACTGCCCAAAGACATGCCGACCCTGCCGACCTGGAGGAAGGTCAACCCGGCCGACAGCCCGGTGCTGATCCTCAGCGTCAACTCGACACAAATGCCCGGCACCGAACTCAGCGACTTGGTGGAAACCCTGCTCGCCCGTCAGATCAGTCAGATCGACGGCGTAGGACAAATCAACATCACCGGCCAGCAACGTCCGGCGATCCGCGTACAGGCCTCGGCGGACAAGCTCGCTGCCATCGGCCTGACGCTGGCGGACATTCGTCTGGCGATCCAGAACACCAGCCTCAACCTGGCCAAAGGTGCGTTGTACGGCGAGTCGAGTATTTCGACGCTGTCGACCAACGACCAGTTGTTCCATCCTGAGGAATACAGCCAACTCATCGTTTCCTACAAGGACGGTGCCCCGGTTCACCTCAAGGATGTGGCCAAAGTCGTCAACGGTTCGGAAGATGCCTACGTGCAAGCCTGGGCCGGTGATAAACCTGGGGTGAACCTGGTGATTTCCCGGCAACCGGGCGCCAACATCGTTGAAACCGTGGATCGCATTCAGGCCGCCCTGCCCGGCCTCGAAGCCATGCTGCCGGCTTCGGTGCAGGTCAAGGTGCTGGTCGACCGCACCCAGACCATCCGCGCATCGCTGCATGAAGTGGAAGTCACCCTGCTGATCGCGATCCTGCTGGTGGTGGCGGTGATGGCGCTGTTCCTGCGCCAGTGGTCGGCGACCCTGATCGTGTCCGCCGTGTTGGGTGTTTCGCTGGTCGCCAGTTTCGCCCTGATGTACATCATGGGTTTCAGCCTGAACAACCTGACGCTGGTGGCGATCGTGGTGGCCGTGGGGTTTGTGGTCGACGATGCGATTGTGGTGGTGGAGAACATTCACCGTCACCTTGAGGCGGGCGACGGCATGCGCGAGGCGGCGATCAAAGGTGCCGGCGAGATTGGTTTTACCGTGGTCTCGATCAGCTTTTCGCTGGTGGCGGCGTTCATTCCGCTGCTGTTCATGGGCGGCGTGGTCGGGCGGCTGTTCAAGGAATTCGCCCTGACCGCCACGTCGACCATCATGATTTCGGTGGTGGTCTCATTGACGTTGGCGCCGACGCTCGCCGCGCTGTTCATGCGTGCGCCGGTGCATCACGCCCACAGCAAACCTACGTTTGGCGAACGCTTGCTGACAGGCTATGAAAAACTTCTGCGCCGCGCCCTCGCCCACCAGAAGCTGATGATCGGGGTGTTCTGCCTGTCTCTGGGCCTGGCGATTGCCGGTTACATCTTTATCCCCAAGGGCTTCTTCCCAGTGCAGGACACCGGTTTTGTCCTCGGCACCACCGAAGCCGCCGCTGATATCTCCTACGGCGACATGGTGAAAAAACACCTGGCGATGGCCGAAATCGTCGCGGCGGATCCGGCGGTCGCGGCCTTTTCCCACTCGGTTGGCGTCTCGGGCAGCAACCAGACCATCGCCAACGGTCGCTTCTGGATCTCCCTGAAAAAACGCGGCGACCGCGACGTCTCCGCCAGCCAGTTTATTGACCGGATTCGTCCGCAACTGATGAAAGTCCCAGGCATCGTGCTGTACCTGCGCGCCGGGCAGGACATCAACCTCAGCTCCGGCCCCAGCCGCGCACAGTACCAATACGTGCTCAAGAGCAACGACGGCGCAGTCCTCAGCACCTGGACCCAGCGCCTCACGGAAAAACTGCGCAGTAACCCGGCGTTCCGTGACATATCCAACGACCTGCAACTGGGCGGCAGCATCACCCACATCAGCATCGACCGCAGCGCTGCCGCGCGTTTCGGTCTGACCGCCAGCGATGTCGATGAAGCGCTGTACGACGCCTTCGGCCAGCGGCAGATCAATGAATTCCAGACTCAGATCAACCAGTACAACGTGATACTGGAACTGGACACCAAGCAGCGCGGCAAGGCCGAAAGCCTCAACTATTTCTACCTGCGCTCGCCCCTGAGCGGGGAAATGGTGCCGCTGTCAGCGCTGGCGAAATTCGATGCGCCGACCGTGGGTCCGCTGTCCATCGCCCATGACGGCATGTTCCCGGCTGCCAATTTGTCGTTCAACCTCGCGCCCGGTGTGGCGTTGGGCGATGCGGTGATCATGCTCAACCAGGCCAAGGCTGAAATTGGCATGCCGGCCGCCATGAGCGGCAACTTCCAGGGCGCGGCCCAGGCGTTCCAGAGTTCGCTGGCCAGCCAACCGTGGTTGATCCTGGCGGCGTTGGTGGCGGTGTACATCATTCTCGGCGTGCTTTACGAGAGCTTTGTGCATCCGTTGACCATCATCTCGACGCTGCCGTCGGCGGGGCTCGGCGCGGTGATCATGCTGTGGATTTGCGGGCAGGACTTTTCGATCATGGCGCTGATCGGGCTGGTGCTGCTGATCGGGATCGTGAAGAAGAACGGCATCCTGATGATCGACTTCGCCCTCGAAGCGCAGCGCAAGGGCGGCCTGCCGCCGGAAGAAGCGATCTATCAGGCCTGTATCACACGATTCCGGCCGATCATCATGACCACCCTCGCCGCCCTGCTCGGCGCGCTGCCATTGATGCTCGGTTACGGCACCGGCGCCGAACTGCGCCAGCCCTTGGGGATCGCGGTCGTCGGCGGCTTGCTGGTGAGCCAGGCGCTGACGTTGTTCACCACTCCGGTCATATACTTAAAGCTTGAGCGGCTTTTCCATCGGCACACTCTCCCACCAGCACCCGCACCGATGCCGGTGCTGGCGACCACAGACTGAGGCGGGGTCATGCGCGTTCTGATTATCGAAGACGAGGAAAAAACCGCGGATTATCTGCACCGCGGCCTGACGGAACAGGGTTACACCGTGGACCTGGCGCGCGACGGCGTTGAGGGCCTGCACCTGGCGCTGGAAAGCGACTACGCGGTGATCGTCCTCGACGTCATGCTGCCGGGCCTCGACGGCTTTGGCGTACTGCGCGCGTTGCGTGCGCGCAAGCAAACCCCGGTGATCATGCTCACCGCCCGCGAGCGTGTGGAAGACCGCATCAAAGGCCTGCGCGACGGTGCCGACGATTACCTCGGCAAACCGTTTTCCTTCCTCGAACTGGTGGCACGCCTGCAAGCGCTGACCCGCCGCAGCGGTGGCCATGAACCGGTGCAGGTGAGCATTGCCGACCTGTGGATAGATTTGATCAGCCGCAAAGCCACCCGCGCCGGCACGCGCCTGGACCTGACGGCCAAGGAATTTTCGCTGCTGAGCGTACTGGCCCGCCGTCAGGGTGAAATTCTGTCGAAAACCGCCATCGCCGAAATGGTCTGGGACATCAATTTCGACAGCGATGCCAACGTCGTCGAAGTCGCAATCAAACGCCTGCGGGCCAAGCTCGACGGGCCGTTCGAAGAGAAACTGCTGCACACAATTCGCGGCATGGGTTATGTGCTGGAGAGCCGTGGTGTCCAGTAATTCGATTGCGCTGCGCCTGAGCGGGATGTTCACGCTGGTGGCGCTGCTGGTGTTTCTGTTGATCGGCTGGGCGCTGTATCAACAGGTCGATAAAGGTTTGGGCTTGCTGCCCGAGGCTGAATTGGACGCGCGCTACAGCGTGCTCGAATCCACCGTCGGCCGTTATGGCACGCCGGAACATTGGGCGAAGATCAACAACAAGCTCAAGCTGCTCGGAGAAGAAGACAAGCGCATCAGTTTCTGGATCATCAGCGGTGATCCGCACTACGAATACGGCAACCTGACGCCGCAGATCCGCGCCTTTGCCGAAGGGCCGCTGGGCATGCGCGACTTGAATCTGCCGGATCAGCCTTATCCGCTGAAAGTGCTGGTCAGTCAGTTCCCGGCCAAGGATCAACGCCCGCCGTTGCGCTTCATGATCGGCATCGACACCGAGACGTTTTTGCAGACTCAGCACCATTTGCTGATTGCCCTGATCAGCCTGGCGATCATCGGCGTGTTGCTGGCGTCGGCCCTCGGTTATTGGGTGGCGCGGATCGGCCTCAAGCCGCTGATCAAGTTGTCCCAGGAAGCCCAGCGGCTGGCACCGCCGTTGTTGTCCGGACGCCTGCAATTGTCGCCGCTACCGCCGGAACTGAATCAGTTCGTCAATTCGTTCAACTCGACACTGGAGCGGGTCGAACAGGCTTACTCGCGCCTTGAGTCGTTCAACGCGGACGTGGCCCATGAACTGCGCTCGCCCCTGACCAACCTGATTGGCCAGACCCAGGTGGCGCTGACTCGCGGGCGATCCGCCGAACACTATTTTGAAGTGCTGCAGTCGAACCTTGAAGAGCTTGAGCGGTTGCGCTCGATCATCAACGACATGCTGTTCCTCGCCAGCGCAGACCAAGGCAGCAAAGCCACCAAACTGACCTCCACCTCGCTGGCCGATGAAGTGGCGACGACGTTGGAGTACCTGGATTTCATCCTCGAAGACGCGCAGGTTCAGGTGCAGGTCAGTGGTGATGCCCAAGTACGGATCGAGATTGCTCATCTGCGCCGGGCGTTGATTAATCTGCTAAGCAATGCGGTGCAGCACACTGAGCCTGGGCAGGTGATTGAGGTGCGGATCGAGGTTGAGGAGCATCAGGTCAGCATCGGGGTTGCGAACCCAGGGTCGCCGATTGCCAGCGAGCATTTGCCGCGGTTATTTGAGCGTTTTTATCGGGTCGATGCGTCGCGCAGCAACAGTGGCAACAACCATGGCTTGGGGTTGGCGATCGTCAAAGCGATTGCGCTGATGCACGGCGGGGATGTGTTTGTGCGCAGTGATCATGGGATGAATACGTTCGGCATCCACCTCCCCGTCTGACCGCTACCCGGTCCCCTGTGGCAAGTGGGCTTCTTTGGTGAAGGGGCTTTTGTGGCGAGGGGACTTGTCCCCGTTCCAGTGCGCAGCGCTGGCAGGATTTCGGTAACGCTATAGATTTTTGGGGCCGCTTCGCAGCCCAACGGGGACAAGTCCCCTCGCCACAAAAGCCCCTTCACCACAAAAGCCCCTTCGCCACAGAAGCCCCCTCAGCCCAGAGCCCATCACCTCAGAAGCCACCTCACCCTAGGACTTGTTCACTCCGGCTACCTACTGTTGCTTTTAGCGCAACAGTCCTTTCATGAATCCGCTCTTTTTCCCCTCTCCAATCCCCCTTATCTTTGCCGCACCAAACAGCACTTGCCAAGCAAGAAGGTTTTAAAGATGTCCAACACTATGGGTATTGCCAGCGCTTTCGTTTTGTCCTCTTTGTTTCTGTCTCCGTTCGCCATCGCTGAAGAGTCGCAGACGTTCGTCGCGAAAAACTCCGCACGCGCAGCTGCATTCGAACAGTATCAGAGCGAAATGACGGCCAAGGCTCAGGAAGCTGCGCAAACCCCTCAAGCGTCGACCACTCAAGCCCAGCCACGGGTTGAGAGAGACAGCTGATTATTGAGTATCGCTCTGTTTCCCTCGACACTTTTCATCGGCTCTTCCCTTTGAAAAGTTGTCTTCAAAGCCGCTGCTATCAGCGGCTTTTTTTCGTTGTGGTTTTAAACAGCTTCAGTTCGTCTCCCCTAACAAGAAACATTTTGAGTCTCAATACAATGAGGCTCTTAGTTGACCCAAGGAGCTTTACTGCTAGTGCGTTTCCCTCTTAGATTCAGCCCGTTGTTCATTGCAATCGCTGTAACGGTGGCGCCTGCTGCTCACGCCGCAGACGACTCAAACGCCGAAGGTTTCGTTGAAGGATCGAGCCTCAACCTCAACGCCCGTAATTACTACATGAACCGCAACCGCCTGCAGCAGACGGACGACAACATTGAATGGGGCCAGGGTTTCCTCGGCCTCTTCGAATCGGGCTACACCCAAGGCACCGTCGGTTTCGGCGTTGATGCCCACGCCATGCTCGGGCTCAAGCTCGACGGCGGTGGCGGTACCGACGGGTCGAGCATCCTGCCGGTCAGCGACGGCAACGGCAAAGCGCCGGGCTCGTTCTCGACGGCGGGTGGCACGCTGAAAATGCGCGCCTTCGATACCGAACTGAAGGCCGGCGACTTGTTTCTCGCCAACCCGGTGATCGCCGGTGGCGAAACCCGCATGCTGCCTCAGACCTTTCGCGGCGTCAGCCTGACCAACCATAGTTTTGACGGCTGGATGATTGAAGGTGGCCAGGCAAGTTTCACCAAGCCTTACAACCAGAGCGGACACACCCGCATCGGCACGTCCTACGGCAGCCTGGCCGACGGTGACGAAAGTAAGCACCTGAATTGGGCCGGCGTGGCCTGGAGCGGCCTGCCGGGGTTGACCAGCAGCCTCTATGCTTCCGAACTCAAGGACATCTGGAACCAGTATTACTACGACCTGGATTACACCTACGCTTTGAACGATCTGGTCAGCCTCAACCCGGGTCTGCATGCCTATCACACGCAAGACACCGGCGATGCGCTGCTGGGCCACATCGACAACAACACCTACAGCCTGCATTTCACCGTTGGTGTCGGCAATCACAGCGTTACCGCGGCCTATCAGCGGGTCAACGGCAACACGCCGTTCGACTACATCAGCCAGGGCGACAGCGTCTACCTCGACAATTCCCAGCAGTATTCGGACTTCAACGGCCCGAACGAACGCTCATGGAAACTCAAGTATGCCTACGACTTTGTCGGGCTCGGCCTTCCCGGCCTGACCTCGGCGGTCTCTTACTCCCGAGGTGAGCTGGACCTGACCAAGGTCGATCCGGACAGCCCCGGTTATGCCTCGTGGTACAGCGCTGACGGCAAAAATGCCAGGCACTGGGAACGCGACATTGATCTCAAATATGTGGTTCAAGGCGGCAAGGCCAAAAACCTGGCGCTGCGTCTGCAATGGGCGACCAACCGTGGCGGCAACGGCTATGGCGCGCTGGATCAGGACACCGATGAATACCGGGTGATCTTCGACTACCCGCTCAATGTCTTCTAAGCTTCAATAAGTAAAAGGCCAGCATGTTTTGCTGGCCTTTTTTTTATCCGGGATTTATACAGGCGCTCCGAACGCAAACGGTTTCTGGGATTCTGCCTGAGTCTTGCAAAACACTTTCATAACGCCTCATTAGCAGAAGTCAGAACCATGAGTGTGAGCAGTGCAACATCTCACCATCCGATCCGGTCGACGCGATCGGAGCGGCTTCTGGTTCTCGGCAGTTTGCTGCTGGTGATTGCGATATTAAGCATCGTGACGTTCCTGCTCATTCGCGAACGCGCCAATGCTGAACAGTCTGCCACTCGTGCAGCAACTAACATCGTGCAGTTGATTGACGCCGATGTGCTACGCAATGTCGAACTCTATGACTTGTCCTTGCTCGGCTTGATCGCTGCCTCCCAGCGTGAAGACCTCAAGAACGTTTCCCCTACCATCCGACACCTGGCCTTGTTTGACCGTGCCACTGCCGCGCCGTACAAGGGCGACATTTTGTTGCTGGACAACAAGGGCGACGTGATCGCCGACTCGGCCTCGGTAGAGCCCAGAAAGGGCAATTTTGCTGACCGCGAATACTTTCAGTCGCACGTGAAAAATCGCGACCCCAGCATGCTCATCAGCCGTCCCTTCCGTTCCAGACAGCCTGAACATGAATGGCGAATCAGCTTTAGTCGCCGGGTCAGCGGCTCACAGGGCGAATTTCTTGGCGTGGCCGAGGCCGCCATGCGCTTGAGTTATTTCGATCAGCTGTTCAACAGCTTGAGCATCGGTCGTGACAGCTCGGTCAACCTGATCAGCTCGGACGGGATTCTTCTGGCTCAGGAACCCCGCCTGGCCGAAGAGCTGATTGGCAAGGACTTCAGCAACCGTCCCAACTTCCAGCGCATCGTCAAAGAAGGCAACGGCAGCTTCACCAGTGCTTCAAGCCGCTATAAGGACAAACGCCTGTACACGTTCTCCAAGGTGGGCAACTTGCCGTTGATCGTCATCGTTGCACTGTCCAGCGATGAAGTGTTTGCGTCGTGGAAGCGCACGACGGTAGTGGTTAGCGTTGCGACTATTGCGCTGTGCATCAGCTTGCTCTGGCTGACCTGGCTGCTCAGCCGAGAACTGCGCCTGCGCCACAACGCCGAACAGGAACTGGCGCAACTGGCGGCCACCGATGCCTTGACCGGCCTGGCCAACCGCCGAACGCTGGATCAGGTCCTGCGTCATGAGTGGTTCCGCGCTCAACGTTCCGGCCAGCCGTTGTCGCTGCTGATGATTGATGCCGACCACTTCAAGGCCTTCAACGATCGACATGGGCATCAGGGTGGCGATGATGCCTTGCGCTCGTTGGCCAAGGTGATCTCCGCCAATGTGAGGCGACCAGCGGATCTGGTCGCCCGTTACGGCGGCGAAGAGTTTTCGGTGATTCTCGCGGAAACCGACAGCCAGGGTGCGCAACAGATTGCCGAACACATCCGAGCGACAGTGGAGCAATTGCCGCTGGTGCCAGGTGCCGAGTCGCCAATTACTGTCAGTATCGGTATCAGTACCTGGACCACCTCCGCCGAAATCAGTCTTGAACAGCTATTGTTTGCAGCGGACAAGGCGCTGTATCAGGCCAAGGAAAGTGGGCGTAATCGGGTGGTCGCTGCGGATTGAGGCCTTTCCCGCAGGCATAAAAAAAGGCCACCCGGAGGTAGCCTTTAAAAAACTAGAGAGGTTTTTTACTTACACGGCCGCAACTGGACGCATGTAAGAGATCGGTGCAGTGCTGGCGTCTTCGAAAGTCACGACTTCCCAAGCATCTGTCTGCTCAATCAACTTGCGCAGCAGCTGGTTGTTCAATGCATGTCCGGACTTGAAGCCCTTGAACTCACCAATCAGGCTATTGCCCAGCAGGTAGAGGTCACCAATTGCATCGAGGATCTTGTGCTTCACGAATTCGTCTTCATAGCGAAGGCCGTCTTCGTTCAGTACACCATCCGCGTCGACCACAATAGCGTTTTCAACGCTGCCGCCGAGTGCGAGATTGTGCTTGCGCAGGTACTCGATATCACTCATGAAACCAAAGGTACGGGCGCGGCTGACTTCTTTTACAAACGAAGTGCTGGAAAAATCCACGCTTGCACTTTGTGTGCGGTTACGGAAAACCGGGTGATCGAAATCGATCTCGAAACTCACCTTGAAGCCTTCGAAAGGGACGAAAGTGGCGCGCTTGTCGCCATCTTCCACTGTCACTTCCCGCAGGATCCGGATGAACTTCTTCGGTGCGTCCTGTTCTTCCAGGCCGGCCGATTGAATCAGGAATACGAAAGGTCCAGCGCTACCATCCATGATCGGAACTTCAGACGCGGAGAGCTCGACGTAGGCGTTATCGATGCCCAGGCCAGCCATGGCCGAGAGCAAGTGCTCCACCGTATCCACTTTGGTGTCACCACTGACCAATGTGGTCGACATCGTGGTTTCACCAACGTTTTCCGCGCGGGCAGGAATCTGCACCACAGGGTCGAGATCGGCACGAACAAACACAATGCCGGTGTCGATAGGTGCAGGCTTGAGGGTCAGGTATACCTTCTCCCCGGAGTGCAGGCCTACACCTGTAGCACGGATAATATTTTTCAGTGTGCGTTGTTTAATCATGGCTTGGGCCGCTTCAGCGCAAATTGCGAACTGGTATCAACAAAGGCTGGCGATGATAGCAGACCAGACCTTTGCTGAACACCAATCACCTTCATAGCCCTGATACATTCCATTAATCGGCCTGACGACGCAGGAAAGCCGGGATGTCCAGATAGTCTAGATCATCTTGCGGATTCATCTTCGCGGCAGTCGCAGCACCGGCCTGAGCCTGGTTGCGCATGACGGTCGGACGGTCCAGGTCACGGTAGTTCACAGCAGGCGCTTCCTGACGCGAAGACGCTTGCTGTTGCGGCTGCGATGCCACGGACGTGTGCATGGTGTTGTCGATGACCTTTACAGGCTTCTCGATTTTCGCGCCCAGACCAGTAGCAACCACGGTCACGTGCAGCTCGTCGCGCATGTCCGGATCGATAACGGTACCGACCTTGACCATCGCGTGCTCGGAAGCGAAAGCTTCGATGATGCTACCCACGTCGGAGTACTCACCCAGGGACAGGTCAGGACCGGCGGTGATATTCACCAGGATGCCGCGTGCACCTTGCAGGTTCACGTCTTCCAGCAATGGGTTGCGAATGGCCGCTTCGGTGGCCTCACGTGCACGGTTCGGACCGCTGGCGCAGCCAGTGCCCATCATCGCCATGCCCATTTCGCTCATCACGGTACGCACGTCGGCAAAGTCGACGTTGATCATGCCCGGACGCTTGATGATGTCGGAGATACCGCGAACGGCACCGGCCAATACATCGTCGGCCTTGGCGAATGCGGACAGCAGGCTTGCGTCCTTGCCAAGGATGGTCAGCAGCTTCTCGTTGGGAATGGTGATCAACGAGTCGACGCTTTCAGACAGCAGACGGATGCCTTCATCGGCGATCTGCATGCGCTTGCGGCCTTCGAACGGGAACGGGCGAGTCACCACCGCAACGGTGAGAATCCCCATTTCCTTGGCCACTTCAGCAATGATCGGCGCAGCACCGGTACCGGTACCACCGCCCATGCCAGTGGTGATGAACACCATATTGGTGCCCTGCAGGACTTCGGCAATGCGCTCACGATCTTCGAGAGCGGCCTGACGACCTACTTCAGGGTTGGCGCCAGCGCCGAGACCTTTGGTCACGCCGGTGCCCAGTTGCAGGATGGTCCGCGCGCCGATGCTTTTCAGCGCTTGGGCATCAGTGTTGGCGCAGATGAATTCAACGCCTTCAATGTTGCTCTTGACCATGTGGTTGACGGCGTTGCCGCCGCCTCCGCCAACACCGATAACTTTAATAACCGGGCTTGCGGGGATGTTGTCTACGAGTTCGAACATTTTCCCTCTCCTTTCAATTCTCTAGTTTTTTCGCCTACTGCCTGTATCTACAACGGTGCTGCGGTAAATCTTTAGAAGTTGCCTTGTACCCAGCTCTTGAAGCGATCGAGCAAGGCGACTTTCGGTTCTTCATTGCTGTAGCTGTCGCGACTGCTGATGCCCGAGAACGAAATCCCGTCGGACTGCTTCTGCAGGCCGTACATCAACAGGCCAACGCCGGTGGAATAAATCGGGTTACGGACCACATCGTCCAGGCCTTTGACGCCATGTGGCACGCCCAGGCGAACCGGCATGTGGAAGATTTCTTCGGCCAACTCGACCGCGCCTTCCATCTTCGACGTACCGCCGGTCAGCACGATGCCGGCCGGGATCAGGTCTTCGTAGCCACTGCGACGCAGTTCGGCCTGGATCAGCGTGAACAGTTCGTCGTAACGCGGCTCGACCACTTCGGCCAGGGCCTGACGGGACAGCTCGCGCGGTGGACGGTCGCCAACGCTTGGGACCTTGATGGTTTCACCGGCACCGGCCAGTTTGGCCAGGGCGCAGGCGTAGCGAATCTTGATTTCTTCGGCGTACTGGGTCGGGGTGCGCAACGCCATGGCGATGTCGTTGGTCACCTGATCGCCCGCAATCGGGATCACCGCGGTGTGACGGATCGCGCCTTCGGTGAAGATCGCGATGTCGGTGGTGCCGCCGCCGATGTCCACCAGGCACACGCCCAGCTCTTTCTCGTCGTCGGTCAGGACCGAGTAGGCCGAAGCCAGTTGCTCGAGAATGATGTCGTCGATTTCCAGGCCGCAGCGACGCACGCATTTTTCAATGTTCTGTGCGGCGTTGACGGCGCAGGTGACCACGTGAACCTTGGCTTCCAGACGTACGCCCGACATGCCCAGGGGCTCACGAACACCTTCCTGGTTATCGATCACGTAATCCTGCGGCAGGGTGTGCAGCACGCGCTGGTCAGCCGGGATCGCTACAGCCTGGGCGGCGTCGAGCACGCGCTCGAGGTCGGCGGAGCTGACTTCGCGATCACGAATCGCCACGATGCCGTGGGAGTTCAGGCTGCGGATGTGATTGCCAGCCACGCCGACGAACGCCGAGTGAATGCGGCAACCAGCCATCAGCTGCGCCTCTTCGATCGCGCGCTGGATCGATTGCACGGTGGACTCGATGTTCACCACCACGCCCTTCTTCAGGCCACGAGACGGATGGGTACCGATCCCGACGATTTCCAGCGTGCCGTCGTCCGAGACCTCGCCGACCAGCGCCACCACCTTGGAGGTGCCGATATCGAGACCGACGATCATTTTGCCGCTTTGCACGTTTGCCATGGTCCTGCCTCTTCTTAATTCTTCGCGACAGCGGGTTGGGCTGCCGTGGGCGCTACAGGTTCCCGCCAGCCAACAGCGAGGCCGTTGGCGTAGCGCAGATCGATGCGCGCAATGTTCGTAATCTGTTCTTTAAGCGTCTTGTCATAGATGGCAATGAAGCGGCGCATCTTTTCCAGCAGGTTGCCGCGTCCCAGCAACAGTTCGATTCCCGGGCCCGCGCTGCCGGCGCCGGTGGTCAGGAACCAGCTGCCTCGATCACGCAACTCCAGGCGCGCAATCGAGAAGCCCAACGGCCTGAGCATCTGGCTCAGCACCTGGTATTGCTGCATCACTTGCTGTTGGGCCCGTTGTGGGCCGAACAGCTGTGGCAAGTGTTCGTAGTTCGCCAGCTCCCGCGGGGTGAATGCCTGACCCTGGTTGTTCAACAGCGATTCATCGCCCCAACGGGCCACCGGCAGTTGTTCTTCCAGGCGGATCACCACTTGATCCGGCCACACCCGACGCACTTCGGCGTGGGCAATCCATGGCATCGTTTCAAGCTCGGTGCGCATGCTCTCCAGGTCGATGGTGAAGAAGCTCGACGCCACGTACGGGGCGATTCGCTGCTGCACCGCTTGCTGGCTGATGTAACTCAAGTCGCCCTGCACGTTGATCTTGGTGATCGGCCGGTCGGCGTACGGCAGCAATCGCTGTGCGCCTTCGTATGTACCGAAACCCAGTGCGACCAGCAGCACGGGCCAGAACAGGCTTTTCAGAAAACCAAAATTGGCTTTCGGCAGGCGCGCAGACATCGGCTCTTTAGCCACCATTCGGCTGGCACCCCGCGGCACCGGCTTGCGGCCGGTCGGTGCGGGGGGCTGATGTCTCAGCTGTGCGCCTTGCATGGTCTTAACCTCGCGGCTCAACATTATTGGCAACGCTAGCGGCCAAAATCGCCAAAACCAGTTGCTGGAAATCCAGACCGGCAGCACGAGCTGCCATCGGCACCAGACTGTGATCGGTCATGCCCGGTGCGGTATTGACTTCCAGGAACCAGAACTGCCCGTCGGCGTCCTGCATCACGTCAGCCCTGCCCCAACCGGCGATACCCAGCGCCTCACAGGCTTTCGCCGTGAGGTCCATCAGTTCTTTTTCTTTGCTGCTGTCCAGGCCACACGGAATCCGGTACTGGGTATCGGAAGCCACGTACTTGGCGTCGTAGTCGTAGAAACTGTGCGTCGTGCCCAGGGCAATCGGTGGCAACACCTGGTCACGCAGGGTGGCGATGGTGAACTCCGGACCTTGAATCCATTGCTCAACCAACACTTGCGAATCGTAGGCACTGGCCGCTTTCCACGCGTCGATCAACTCCGACGCGGAGGTCACTTTGGCCATCCCGATACTTGAACCTTCATGGGCCGGTTTGACGATCAAAGGGAAGCCCAGTTCCGTCGCCGCCGAAATACAATCGGCCTCAGAACTCAGTACGGCATGGCGTGGCGTCGGAATACCGAGGCTGTGCCAGACCTGTTTGGTGCGCAGCTTGTCCATGGCTAGCGCGGAAGCAAGAATGCCGCTGCCGGTGTACGGAATACCCAGGCATTCCAGCAGGCCCTGCATGCTGCCGTCTTCACCGCCACGGCCGTGGAGAATGATGAAGGCGAGATCGATTTTTTCGTTCAGCAGACGCTGCAAAAGATCATCGCCAACGTCGAGACCAAACGCGTCCACACCGGCGCTTAGCAGCGCGTCGAGAACCGCGTTACCCGACTTCAGGGAAACCTCACGCTCGGCACTCTTGCCGCCGAACAGCACGGCGACGCGGCCGAAATCTTTCGGTGCAATGGTGGAGACGAGGTTGGCGTACGCAGCAGTCATTTCAACTTCCCCACGCTCGGCGCAGCAACGGCGCCAGCGAATAACGGACTTTTCAACAATTTCGGTGCAAGACCACCGATGTCACCGGCGCCCTGGCACAGCAGGATGTCGCCAGCACGCAGCAGCGGCTTGACGATGGGCGCGAGGTCAACACCGCGCTCGATGTAGATCGGGTCGAGCTGACCGCGCTGACGGATGCTGTTGCACAGCTTGCGGCTGTCGGCGCCCGGGATCGGTTCTTCACCGGCTGGGTAGACTTCCATCAACAGCAGGACGTTGGCGTCGGCCAATACATTGACGAAATCGTCGTACAGGTCGCGAGTCCGACTGTAACGGTGCGGCTGGTAGACCATCACCAGACGGCGTTCCGGCCAGCCACCGCGCACGGCTTTGATGACCGCGGCGACTTCGGTCGGGTGGTGGCCGTAGTCGTCGACCAGCATCACGTTGCCGCCTTCTACCGGCAGTTCGCCGTAGACCTGGAAGCGTCGGCCGACACCCTGGAACCCGGACAGGCCCTGGACGATGGCTTCATCGCTGACGCCTTCATCGGTGGCGATGCAGATGGTGGCCAGTGCGTTCAACACGTTGTGGTTGCCCGGCATGTTCACCGAGACATCCAGCGGATCGCGATCAGGGCGCAGCACGGTGAAGAAGGTCTGCATGCCTTGCTGGCGCACATTGATGGCGCGCACGTCGCAGTCATCGCCGAAGCCATAGGTGACCGTCGGGCGTTTCACCAGCGGAAGGATTTCACGCACCACCGGATCGTCCAGGCACACCACCGCCAAACCATAGAACGGCAGGTTGTGGAGGAACTCGACGAAGGTTTTCTTCAGTTTGTTGAAGTCACCGTCGTAGGTCGCCATGTGGTCGGCGTCGATGTTGGTGACCACGGCCACCAGCGGCTGCAAGTGCAGGAAGCTGGCGTCGCTTTCGTCAGCTTCGGCGATCAGGTAACGGCTGGTGCCGAGCTGGGCATTAGTGCCCGCGGCATTCAGACGGCCACCGATCACGAATGTCGGGTCCAGGCCACCGGCGGCAAACACCGAAGCGATCAGGCTGGTGGTCGTGGTTTTGCCATGGGTACCGGCGACGGCGATGCCGTGGCGGTAGCGCATCAGCTCAGCCAGCATTTCAGCGCGAGGCACCACCGGAATGCGGCGTTCCAGGGCAGTGGCGACTTCCGGATTGGACGTGTTCACGGCACTGGAGGTGACCAGCACATCGGCGTTCGCGGCGTTCTCGGCCCGGTGGCCGATAAAGATCTGGGCACCGAAGGACTCGAGACGCTCGGTCACCGGCGAAGCTTTCAGGTCGGAACCGGACACTTCATAGCCCAGGTTCAACAACACTTCGGCGATACCGCACATGCCCACGCCGCCGATTCCAACGAAGTGGATGCGACGGATGCGGCGCATTTCCGGTTGCGGCATGGCTTTCTGATTCTCAACCATGGGCCACCTCCAGGCAGGTATCGACCACGTTACGGGTGGCATCGGGTTTGGCCAGGCGGCGTGCCGCGGCGGCCATGTCGGTCAGTCGTTGTGGTTGCATCAGGACCTCTGTCAGGCGTGCGGCAAGATCCGCTGCGCCAGTCGTTCTTTGCGGCATCAGGAAGGCAGCGCCTTCACGGGCCAAATAATCGGCGTTGCGGGTCTGGTGATCGTCGATCGCGTGGGGCAATGGCACCAGCATCGAGGGCAGACCGGCGGCGGCCAGTTCACTGATGGTCAACGCGCCTGCGCGGCACACCACCAGGTCGGCCCAGCCATAGGCTTGGGCCATGTCTTTGATGAAAGGCTGCACTTGCGCCTCGACGCCAGCCGAGCGATAGCGCTCTGCAGTCACTTCATCGTGGTTTTTGCCGGCCTGATGGAATACTTCCGGGCGCAGGTCGGGGGCGACTTGCGACAGGGCTTCAGGCAGCAACTTGTTCAACGGTTCTGCGCCCAGGCTTCCACCCAGGATCAGCAAACGCGCCTTGCGACCGGCCAGAGCCTGTCGCGGTGTTTCGAGGAACAGCTCGGTGCGCACCGGGTTACCGGTGGTCCGACGGCTGCCCGACAGGGTAAAGGTGTCGGGGAACGCTTCACAGACTCGGGCGGCCAACGGCACCAGCAACCGATTGGCGGTACCGGCCACGGCATTCTGTTCATGAACGATCACCGGCACACCGGCCAGTTTGGCTGCAACGCCACCAGGACCGGTCACATAACCACCAAAGCCGACGACACACACCGGCCGCAGTCGGCGAATGATCGCCCGTGCCTGCCAGATCGACTTGAGCAACATGAACGGCGCCTTGAGCAGGGACAATTTGCCCTTGCCACGCAATCCGCTGGCATTGATCCGATGCAATTCGATGCCGGCCACCGGGACCAGATCGTTCTCGATGCCACGAGGGGTCCCGAGCCAATGCACGGTGTAACCACGGGCCTGGAATTCGCGAGCACAGGCCAGCGCCGGGAACACGTGGCCACCGGTGCCGCCCGCCATGATCAGCACGTTAGCGCCCATGGGTTGAGTCCTCGGCGAAGTCGCTCTCATGGAACTCCGTCTCTTCACTGCCCAGGTGGGTTCGACTCTCCCACTCAATGCGCAGCAACAAGCCGAGACAGGCACCGCAGATCACCAATGAACTGCCGCCATAACTGAGGAACGGAAGGGTCAGACCTTTGGTCGGCAGCAGGCCGACGTTTACCCCGATGTTGATCAGGAACTGGCCGATCCACAGGAACGACAGGCCGTACGCGATGTAGGCGGCGAAGAACTGCTTGGCCTTCTCGGCCCAGTAACCGATGTACATGCCACGAATACAGACAAAGACGAACAGCGCCACCGTGCACAAAGAACCCACGGCACCCAGCTCTTCGGCCAGTACCGAGAACACGAAGTCGGTATGGGCTTCCGGCAGGTAGAACTGTTTCTGCACGCTGTTGCCCAGGCCAACGCCCAGCCATTCGCCGCGACCAAAAGCGATCAACGCTTGAGACAACTGATAGCCGGCACCGAACTGGTCGGCCCACGGATCCGCAAAGTTGGTCAGGCGCGCCATTCGATACGGCTGCACTTGAATCAACAACACCACCGCCGCGACCGCCAGGACAACCATCAAGGAAAAACGGAACAGCCCGACCCCGCCGAGGAACAGCATCGCCGCCGCGGCGCCCATCATTACAACGGTGGCGCCGAAGTCCGGCTCCATCAGCAACAGCCCCGCCATTGGCAGCAGAACGATGAACGGCTTGAAGAAGCCCATCCAGCTTTCACGCACTTCTTTCTGGCGACGCACCAGATAACCGGCGAGGTAGATCACCACGAACACCTTGGCGATCTCGGAAGGCTGAACGTTGAAGAAACTGAAGCCGATCCAGCGCATCGAACCGTTCACTTCACGGCCGATCCCCGGGATGATCACCATCACCAGCAAACCGAACGCACCAATCAACATCAGCCAGCCCAGGCGTTGCCAGGTGGCGATCGGAATCATCATGGTGACGATGCAGGCACCCAGGCCCAGCACAATGTAGATAAGGTGGCGAATCATGTAATACAGGGCACTGCCCGACTGCACCGCAGCCACTTCGGTCGATGCCGATGCAATCATGACCAGCCCGAGGCCGATCAATGCAAGGCAGCCGGCGAGCATCGGGAAGTCGAGGTCGATGCCGCGCCCGGTGATGATCGGCGACGGATAAGGCTTGATGATGTTCATCAGGTTCATACCAGATCCTCCACAGCGCGGACGAACTGGTGACCACGATCTTCGTAATTCTTGAACATGTCGAAACTGGCGCAGGCGGGCGACAGCAGCACGACGTCGCCCGGTTGCGCAGCGGCGCGGCACTGCTCGACTGCTTCGATCAGCGAAGCGGCGCGGATCAGCGGCACGGCATCGCCAATGGCCTCACCGATCTTGTCGGAGTCGCGGCCCATCAGGATCACGGCGCGGCAGTTGGCCGCCACCGGGTCACGCAGATCATTGAACTCGGCGCCCTTGCCATCGCCACCGGCGATCAGCACGACCTTGCCGTCGATGTCCGCGCCCAGGCCTTCGATGGCCGCCAGTGCGGCGCCGACGTTGGTGGCTTTGGAATCGTTGTAGTAGCTCACGCCATTCAGGTCGCGGATCCATTGGCAGCGATGCTCAAGCCCGGCGAAAGTGCGCAGGCTCGACAGCATGGCGTCGAACGGCAAGCCAACAGCATGGCCCAGGGCCAATGCCGCCAGGGCGTTGGACTGGTTATGGGCACCGCGAATTTTCAATTCGCGCACCGGCATCAGGTTCTGGAACTCGAAGGCCAGGTACTTCTCGCCGTCTTCTTCGCGGATACCGAATGCCTTGAAATCAGGCTTGCTCAAACCGAAGGTCCAGCATGGCTGACCTTCGCCAATCAGCGGACGGCTCAGGGCATCCTGACGGTTGACCACAAACTGCTTGGCACCCCGGAAGATCCGGTGCTTGGCCAGGTGATAAGCCGGCAGACCGCTGTAGCGGTCCATGTGGTCTTCGCTGACGTTGAGCACGGTCGCCACTTCGGCGTTGAGTTGATCGGTGGTTTCGAGCTGGAAGCTCGACAGTTCCATCACGTACAACTCGACGTCGTCGCTGAGCAGGTCCAGCGCCGGCGTGCCGAGGTTGCCGCCAACGGCGACACGCTTGCCGGCCGCTGCTGCCATCTCGCCCACCAGCGTGGTGACGGTGCTTTTCGCGTTGGAACCGCTGATGGCGACGATCGGCGCCTTCGCGTTACGCGCGAACAGCTCGATGTCACCGGACAATTTCACGCCACGGGCGGCGGCAGCCTGCAGGGCCGGGGTCGCCAGCGCCAGGCCGGGGCTCACGTAGAGCTCGTCGGCGCGGCACAGGAATTCGACGTCCAGCTCGCCACAACGCACTTCCACGTGCGGATAGTCACGCTTGAGCGTGGCCAGTTCCGGTGGATTTTCCCGCGTATCAGCGACAGCAAACGACGTGCCCCGGTTCGCCAGGAAGCGAACCAGGGACATGCCGCTCTTGCCGAGGCCGACAACGATGCGGAAGTGGTCAGAAGCGATCAGAGACACTCGTTCTACCTCAGCTTCAGGGTGGCAAGGCCAACCAGCACGAGAATCACGGTGATGATCCAGAAACGGACGATCACGCGTGGCTCGGGCCAGCCCTTGAGTTCAAAGTGGTGGTGAATCGGTGCCATGCGGAACACACGGCGACCGGTGAGCTTAAAGGAAGCAACCTGAATGACGACTGACAGGGTCTCCATCACGAACACACCGCCCATGATGAACAGGACGATTTCCTGACGGACGATCACCGCAATGGTGCCCAGTGCCGCGCCCAGCGCCAGTGCGCCGACGTCGCCCATGAAGACTTGTGCCGGATAGGTGTTGAACCAGAGGAACCCGAGACCCGCGCCGATCAAGGCGCCGCAGAACACGATCAACTCGCCTGCGCCCGGGACATACGGGATCAGCAGGTATTCAGCGAATTTCACGTTACCCGACAGGTAGCAGAAAATTCCCAACCCGCCGCCGACCATGACGGTGGGCATGATCGCCAGACCGTCGAGGCCGTCAGTCAGGTTGACCGCGTTGCTCGAGCCGACAATCACGAAGTAAGTCAGGACAATGAAACCTATGCCCAGCGGAATACTGTGGTCCTTGAGCATCGGCAAAATCAGGGTGGTTTCCACCGGTGTCGCTGCGGTCATATAAAGGAAGATCGCGGCGCCCAGGCCGAATACCGATTGCCAGAAGTACTTCCAGCGGCTTGGCAAGCCACGGGAGTTCTTCTCGATCACTTTGCGGTAATCGTCGACCCAGCCGATCGCGCCGAACAGCAAAGTCACCAGCAGCACGGTCCACACGTAACGGTTGGTCAGGTCAGCCCAAAGCAAAGTACTGACGCCGATGGACGACAGAATCAGCGCGCCACCCATGGTCGGGGTGCCCGACTTGGACAGGTGCGATTGTGGACCGTCGTTGCGAACGGACTGACCGATCTGACGGTTCTGCAAAGTGCGGATCATCCACGGGCCATAGCACAGCGACAAAACCAACGCGGTCAGCACACCGAGAATCCCGCGCAGGGTCAGGTACTGAAAGACCGCGAAGCCTTTGTAGAACTGTTGCAGATACTCCGCTAGCAGCAGCAGCATTAATGTTTCTCCAGGCTGGCCCCGCACAAAGCGGCGACGATGTTTTCCATCGCAGCGCTGCGCGAGCCCTTGATCAAAATGGTGGTGTTTGTGTCTTGCTCGGCGCCCAGGGCCTTGATCAGTTCAGCCTGAGTGCTGAAGTGAAAGGCCTGTGGACCGAAAGCGTTCACGGCGTGAGTCATCATTGGCCCGACAGCGTAAAGCGCGGAAACCTTGCCGCGGGCGTACTCGCCCACATCGCGGTGCCCCTGCTCCGCCCAATCGCCCAACTCGCCGATATCCCCGAGCACCAGAACGGTGCGGCCGGAAAAGCCGGCGAGTATATCAACGGCGGCGCACATGGAGGTGGGGTTCGCGTTGTAGGTGTCATCGATCACGCGCATGCCATTGCTGGCCAGTTGCGCAACGGTGCGGCCCTTGACCGGTTGCACCGCGCCCAGACCGGTGGCGATGCCGAACAGCGACACGCCCAGCGCATGGGCGGCGGCGGCGGCGGCCATGGCATTGGCGACGTTATGGGTGCCGAGCAGGTTCAGTTGAACGCGCTCCATACCTTCAGGACTGTGCAGGTTGAACGCCGGGCAACCGCGAGCGTCGCGGTCCAGATCGCTGGCGTAGAAATCGGCGCTGACATTGCTCAGGGCGAAGGTCAGCACTTTGCGACCGGCAGCGCGGGTCTTCCAGATGCCGAACGCCTTGTCGTCAAGATTGAGAACGGCGACGCCATCGGCATCCAGCCCTTCAATGATCTCGCCCTTGGCTTCAACGATTTTTTCCGGCCCGCCGAACTCGCCGACGTGGGCGGTCCCGGCGTTGTTGAGCACGGCCACATGAGGCTTGGTCATGCCGACGGTGTAGGCAATTTCGCCGAGACGCGATGCACCGAGTTCGATGACGGCGGAGGTATGTTCCGGCGCGAGTTCGAGCAGGGTCAGCGGGACGCCGAGGTCGTTGTTCAGGTTGCCACGGGTCGCCAGAACCGGACCGCGCGTGCGCAGGATGCTGGCGAGCATTTCCTTGACCGTGGTTTTGCCGCTGGAACCGGTGATCGCTGCGACAGGATGGGTGTAAGCCGCACGGTTCAACGCGCCGAGTTGCCCCAGCGCCTGACGAGTATCTTTCACCAGCAATTGCGGCAGTGTGCTGTCGGCGACTTCGCGCTCGACCAACGCCGCTACGGCGCCTTTTGCGGCGACGTCATTGAGATAGTCATGGCCATCGAAACGCGGGCCGGTCAGGGCAATAAAGAGTTGGCCTGGTTTGATCGCGCGGCTGTCGATGCTGACGCCGTCGAAGCTGGCATCGGCAGTGACCAGGCAGGCATTCAGCGCGCCGGTCAGTTCGCTCAGTTTCAGGGCTTTAAGCATGGGCCACCTCCCACGCAGTCAAGGCGTGATCGGCCTCGACCAGATCGGAGAACGCGTGACGCTGGCCGTTGATTTCCTGATAGTCCTCGTGACCTTTACCGGCCAGGACAATCACGTCATCCGCCGAAGCGCTGGCGATCAATTGGGCAATCGCCTGGCCACGGCCAGCGACGAAGGTGACTTTATCCACAGCGGTAAAACCGGCGCGGATGTCGTCGAAGATTACTGCCGGGTCTTCGGTGCGCGGGTTGTCATCGGTCACCAGCACGCTGTCAGCCAGACGCTCGACCACTTCTGCCATGAGCGGGCGCTTGCCGCGATCGCGATCACCACCACAACCAAACAGGCACAGCAAACGGCCTTTGGCGTGAGGTCGCAGGGCCATCAAGACTTTTTCCAGCGCATCCGGGGTGTGGGCGTAATCGACCACTACCAGCGGCTGAGTACCGCCGCCGAGGCGCTGCATGCGTCCGGCCGGACCTTCGAGTTTTGGCAGGACCTTGAGGATTTCGTCCAGCGCGTAGTCCAGACCCAGCAAGGCGCCGACCGCGGCCAGCACGTTGCTCAGGTTGAAGCGACCGAGCAAGGTGCTGCGCAGATGATGCTCACCCTGCGGCGTGACCAACGTGGCGCGCACGCCTTCGTCATCGAACTGCGCTTCACGGCAATAAAGGTAGGCACTGGAGTCTTCCAGGCTGTAGGTGATCAAGCGCGACTCGCGTTTATCGGCTGCCAGTTCGCGGCCGAATTCGTCGTCGAGGTTAACCACCCGGCACTTCAAATCGTTCCAGGCAAACAGCTTGGCCTTGGCTTCACCGTAGGCTTGCATCGTGCCGTGGTAATCCAGGTGATCGCGGGACAGGTTGGTCATCACCGCCACATCGAACGCCAGTGCGGTCACGCGGCCCTGATCCAGACCGTGGGAAGAAACTTCCATGGCGACGGCTTTGGCACCGGCCTTTTTCAGGTCAGCGAGGGTCGCTTGCACGGCGATCGGGTTCGGCGTGGTGTGCAAGCCGCTTTCGAGTGCGCCGTAAAAACCGGTACCCAACGTGCCGACGATGCCGCAGTGCTGGCCGAGTAAATCCAAGGCTTGCGCAACCAACTGCGTCACGCTGGTTTTGCCGTTGGTGCCGGTCACGCCGATCAGGTTCAGGTGACGACTAGGGTCACCGTAAAAACGCCCGGCGATGTCCGACAGCTGCGCCGCCAAGCCTTTGACTGGAATCAGCGGAACATCGGTAATCGGCAATACGGTCGCGCCTTCGACTTCATACGCCACAGCGGCAGCGCCGCGCTGCAGGGCATCGGCAATGTGTGCGCGACCGTCGAATTTGCCGCCAGGGACGGCGAGAAACAGATCGCCAGCCCGCACGTTGCGGCTGTCCAGGGTCAGTTCGCGGATCAACAGATCGCGGCCGGCGTGGGCGAAAATCTTGTTCAGACTCAGAGACATCAGCCGCGCCCTCCATTGGCTTTCAGCGGAACGACCGGTGCTGCGTTCGCTTGTTGAGTAGGTGGCAGGTTGTCCGGGGTGATGTTCATCAGGCGCAGGGTCCCGGACATCACTTTGCTGAACACCGGCGCCGATACCAGACCACCGAAGTAACCGGCCTTGGTCGGCTCATCGATCACCACCACGATTGCGTAACGCGGATCGCTCATCGGGCCGAAGCCGGCGAACAGCGAACGGTAGGAATTCTCGGCATAGCCTTTGGTGCCCACCGAAGTCTTACGCGCAGTACCCGACTTGCCGGCCACGTGATACGCCGGCACCTGCGCACGGAACACACCGCGCGGGGCTTCGATCACTTGGGTCAGCATGCCTTGCATGGTTTTCGCGACCGCTTCCGGCAATACCTGTGTGGTTTGCGGTGGTTTGTCGGTTTTGATCAGGGTCAACGGCGCAAGACGACCGTTGTTGGCCAGGGCCGAGAAGGCGTGGACCAACTGGATCGCGGTCACCGAGATACCGTAGCCGTAGGACAGCGTGGCGGTTTCAGCCTTGCGCCATTCGCGGTAGTTCGGCAGGTTGCCGACGCGCTCGCCCGGGAAGCCCAGGCCGGTGTCCTGGCCGAGGCCTACTTTTTGCGCCAGACGGAAAATCGTTTCGCCGCCGATATCGAAGGCGACCTTACTCATGCCGACGTTACTGGAGTTGATCAGGATGCCGGTCAGGTCGAGCACCGGACCTTCGCTCTTGGATACGTCCTTGATGGTGTATTTACCAATCTGCAAGGTGCCCGGGTACACCTCGACAGTATCACTCGGCTTCCAGCGCCCGGTTTCAATCGCGGCGCTCATGGAAATCGCTTTCATCGTCGAGCCCGGTTCGAACACGTCGATCATCGCGCGGTTACGCATCATCGCCGGTTGCAGGTTGCGACGGTTGTTCGGGTTGTAGGTCGGCTGGTTGACCATGGCGAGGATCTCGCCGCTCTTCACGTCCATGATCACCAGGCTGCCAGCCTTGGCGCCGTTCTCGATGATCGCGTTACGCAACTCACGGTTGGCCAGGTATTGCAGGCGCAGGTCAATGGACAACGCCAAGGGCTTTCCGGCCTTGGCGTTTTTGGTGACCTGAACATCCTTGATAAGTCGGCCACGCCGATCCTTGATCACCTGTCGCTTGCCGGGGACCCCGGCCAGCCATTCGTCGTAGGCCAGCTCGACGCCTTCACGACCGTGGTCATCGATGTCGGTAAAACCGACCATATGGGCAGTGACTTCACCGGCCGGGTAGAAACGACGAAATTCTTCGATGCCATAAACGCCCGGCACTTTCAGATCGAGCACGGACTGGCCCTGTTCGGGGGTCAGCCCGCGCACCAGGTAGATGAATTCTTTATTTGCTTGAGCCTCGAGACGTTCGGCCAGGGCTTTCGGGTCCTGCCCCAAGGCAGCCGCCAGTGCAGGCCACTTCTCTTTGGCCGTTTGCATTTCCTTTGCATTGGCCCAAAGGGTGGTGACTGGGGTACTCACGGCCAAAGGCTCGCCGTTACGGTCGGTAATCAGACCACGGTGAGCCGGAATCGGGATATGACGAACGCTGCGCGCATCGCCCTGACCTTTAAGAAAGGCACGGTCGACCACCTGCAGATCGATAATGCGCCAGGCAATCGCCGCGACCATGACGCCGAGCAAACCCAGCACCAGGCGGAACCGCCATGGAAAGAGTGCGCCCTCGAGTTTCATCATGGCGCCACCATCTGCACTTCAGCGGCGCCAGGAATGCGCATCTTCAGTTGCTCGGTCGCCAGGACTTCGATACGGCTGTGGGCGGTCCAGGTGCTCTGTTCGAGAATCAAACGGCCCCATTCCGCTTGCGCCTTGTCGCGCACGCTCAACTCGTTATACAGCGAGTTCAGCAGTTGACGGTTCCAGTGGGCACTGTAGGAAACGCCGATCGCTGACACGAGCACGCCAATAAACAACAGCAGCATGAAAAAGCTTCCGCCGGGAAGTGGCTTGGCGAAAAGCTTGCTCACCGCAGCTTCTCCGCGACGCGCATGACGGCGCTACGGGAACGTGGGTTGGCTTTGAGTTCGGCCTCGGAGGCGGACTGTGCTTTGCCATGGATTTTGATTATTGGTTCGAAGGCAACGTGACGTACCGGCAGGTTGCGCGGCAAGTTGTCGGCTTCGCCTTTCACCAGTTTGCGCATGAACAGTTTGACGATGCGGTCTTCCAGCGAGTGGAAGCTGATGACCACCAGGCGGCCGCCGACTTCCAGGCATTCCAGTGCGGCTTCGAGGCCGGCCTCCAGATCACCCAGTTCGTTGTTGACGTGAATACGCAAGCCCTGGAACGCACGGGTCGCCGGGTTTTTGCCCTTTTCCCATGCAGGGTTGGCGACTTTCAGGACTTCAGCCAGATCGGCAGTGCGCTCGAACGGTTTGATGTCGCGACGCTCGGCCACGGCACGGGCCATCCGGCCGGAGAAACGTTCTTCGCCGTATTGCTTGAACACCCGGGCGATTTCTTCCACCGGGGCGGTGTTGACGAATTCGGCAGCGCTGATCCCGCGGGACGGGTCCATGCGCATGTCCAGCGGGCCATCATTGAGGAAACTGAAGCCGCGCTCAGGGTCGTCGAGCTGCGGCGAGGACACGCCGAGGTCGAGCAAAACGCCGCTGACCTTGCCGGCCAGGCCGCGTTCGGCGACTTCCGAACCGAGCTCGGCAAAGCTGCGCTGTACAACGACAAAGCGGCCGTCTTCGGCCGCTAGCGTTTGCCCGGTGGCAATCGCTTGAGGATCTTTGTCGAATCCGAGCACCCGACCATCGGGACCGAGCTGGCTGAGGATCAACCGGCTGTGTCCGCCGCGCCCGAACGTACCGTCCAGATAGCAGCCATCAGGACGTACGGCGAGAGCCTCCACGGCTTCGTCAAGCAGTACGGTGATGTGGTTAAAGCCGCTATCAATAGTCACAGGATCAAATCACGCAGTTCATCAGGCATGGCGCCCGGTTGTTGAATGGCAGCCAGGTCAGCGGCAGAAACCGCATCCCAGGCATCCTCGTCCCACAATTGGAACTTGTTCAGTTGGCCTACCAACATCGCGCGCTTATCCAACTTGGCATATTCACGAAGACGCGGCGGAACCAGAAAACGACCACTGCCATCGAGCTCGAGGTCGACGGCATTACCAATCAGTAAACGTTGCAGGCGGCGGCTCTCTTCGCTAAACGAAGGGAGTGTGCGCAGTTTGGTTTCAATAATTTCCCACTCATCGAGGGGGTAAACACACAAACACGGATCAACGGCATCAATTGTGACGATTAACTGACCGGAACTACGCGAAACGAGCTCGTCACGGTACCGGCTCGGCATAGCGAGACGGCCCTTTGCGTCGAGACTGATAGCGTTAGCTCCGCGAAACACGACAGCGTTTCTCCAAATTCTAGCGTTTTGAGTTCAAAAAACCCACTTCATGCCACTTTCCGCCACTTGTGCACACTATAGGAATGCGGCCACCGCACCGTCAAGGCGCGGATTAAAGGAAAACCCTTACAGAACTGAGATTTAGGAGTGCAAAAGGAGGGGTAGCGAGAATCTGACGTGTCATCCTGCCCAATAACTTGAATCAGCACTGAAGGCTGCGTTCGAAAGTTAAAGTAATTTGTTAAGAGTAAGATTTTTTCGGTATTAGGAAAGTGCTTCTGCTGTTGATTCTGTAAGGAGGGAAATTGCTACTACAGATGCCCTGCTCAATGATTAAAGCAGGGAAGGGGAAAAAGGTGGAGAGTCGATCTGTAAGCCGGGTTCTGTCTTGAACAGTCATTCGTCTACGATGGCCATCACTGGACATCTTTAGCAACCTACCCGGTCCCAGCGCGGGCCACGCCTTGGGACCCTATTTGGTCTTGCTCCAAGTGGGGTTTACCTAGCCACGAACTGTTGCCAGACGTGCGGTGCGCTCTTACCGCACCTTTTCACCCTTACCGGCGCCGAAGCGCTTAGGCGGTTATTTTCTGTGGCACTTTCCGTAGGCTCACGCCTCCCAGGCATTACCTGGCACTTCGCCCTATGGAGCCCGGACTTTCCTCCCCCCCCTAATTTTCATAGAGGGCAGCGACTGTCCGATCGACTCTCCGCCGCGAAGATTAACGGCAGAGCGGCTGAAGGACAAGCGCTAAACGCCTTGGGCTACGCCTGCACGTCGGTTTTTACTCGCCCTTCTGTTTATCCAGCGCGACCTGATAGAGCACATTCTTGCGCTCGCCGGTAATTTGCGCCGCCAACGCTGCGGCTCGCTTGAGCGGCATTTCTTCAAGCAACAGATTCAGAATGCGCATCGCTTCACTGCTGACGGCGTCCTCGGTCTCGGGGGCAGACCAACCTGCCACCAACACCACGCACTCACCGCGCTGCTGATTGCTGTCTGACTCGACGAACTCGCGCAACTCAGCCAGAGGCAAGCCTTTAAGGGTTTCGAAAGTCTTGGTCAGCTCGCGCGCCAGCAACGCCGGACGTTCACCACCAAACACCAACTCCATGTCTTGAAGACACTCAAGGATCCGGTGTGGGGCTTCATAAAAAATCAGCGTGCGCGGTTCTTCCTTTACCAACTCAAGACGGGCGCGCCGACCGACAGCCTTGGCCGGCAGGAAGCCTTCGAAGATGAAACGGTCCGACGGCAACCCCGCCGCCGACAACGCTGCGATCAATGCGCAGGCGCCCGGAACCGGCACCACATTGATACCCGCAGCACGAGCCTGACGCACAAGGTGATAACCCGGATCGGAAATCAACGGCGTGCCGGCATCTGAAATCAGCGCCACATCGTCGCCGGCGAGCAAGCGGGTGATAAAGCGGCTACCTTCATCCCGCTCATTGTGTTCATGACAGGCTGCCAGCGGTGTAGGAATGCCGAAATGCTGCATCAATCGCTGAGAGTGACGGGTATCTTCGGCGGCGATCAGGGCGACCTCGCGCAGGATTTTCAGCGCACGCGCACTGATGTCGTCCAGGTTGCCAATGGGCGTCGCCACCACATAAAGCGAGCCAGCAGCGGAATTCAAAGCACCTGGAGCAGTCAAAGCGCACACCTCATGATCGGTAAAAGCCGCCATTGTAGCGCGTCGTGACGTTCGCGATACGCGCAAGCAACCCTCGGTTTTGCAGCCTTTTGTGCAGTGCCGCAACATTTGCACGAGCTAAATTGATCGATTCACGCCAGTAACATCGCGCCCCGGCCAGTGCTTGGGTACAATTCCACGCTAATTTGATCGAGTATCAGGAACACTTACATGATCGCTTGCCTGCGGCTGCTCACTGCCCTCTGCCTCGCTGCCTTGCTGGCGGCTTGCGCCAGCTCGCCCTCCTCCAGCCTTGGCGAACTTCCACGGACCCCGGATGCCAGTATCGAGCAATTGCTCGCACAGGCCGCTCAAAGCAAAGACCCGGAAAAAGCCTCCCTGTTGCGCCTGAGCGCGGCAGACCTGGCCTATCGACAGGGGAATGCCGGCCAGTCCGCGCAAATCCTGCAACAAGTCCCCGTCGAAACACTCAAGCCTGGCCAACAGGTTTTCGCCAGTACCCTGGCGGCTGAACTGGCCATGGTTCGCAATCAGCCGAAAGCGGCGCTGACAGCCTTGAGTCATCCGAGCCTGCAACGCCTGAGCGAACTGCCGGTTGAGCAACAGGTTCGCACCGGCACTGTTCATGCCCGCGCCCTTGAAGCCGATGGCCAGACCCTGGCTGCCGCACGGGAACGCATCTTCATCGCACCAATGCTTGAAGGTGAAGCCGCCAGCAAAAACCACGAAGCGATCTGGACCCTGATCGCCTCGCTGCCGACCGATCAATTGCAGCCAACTGCCACTGACGACCTCGGCGGCTGGATGGGCCTGGCGCTGGCGGTGAAAACGGCCGGCACCCTGGAACAGCAGCAAGCCGCGATCGACAACTGGCGCGCACAGAATCCAAAGCACCCGGCCGCCATTCAATTGCCGCTGCCACTGACCAAGCTCAAGGAACTGGCCAGCCAGCCCCTGAGCAAAATCGCCCTGCTGCTGCCACAAGACGGCCCGCTGGCGTCGGTCGGCAAAGCACTGCGCGAAGGTTTCATGGCTGCTCACTACCAGGCCCAACAAGCCGGGCAGAAGCCGCCAGCCATCGAGTTCTATGACAGCTCGCGCCTGACGTCCCTCGATGAGTTCTATCGCAAGGCTCAGGCCGACGGCGTGCAACTGGTCGTCGGCCCGCTGGAGAAACCGCTGGTCAAACAGCTCAGCGCTCGCCCGCAACTGCCGATCACCACCCTGGCGCTGAATTACAGCGAAGGCGAACAAGGTCCGGGCCAGCTGTTTCAGTTTGGTCTTGCCGCTGAAGACGAAGCCCGCGAAGTGTCCCGCCGCGCTCGCGCCGATGGCCTGCATCGCGCAGCCATCATGGTGCCGAAAGGCGAATGGGGCGATCGCGTCTTGAGAGCATTCAGCCAGGATTGGCAGGCTAACGGTGGCAGCATCGTCGCCACCGAACGCGTCGACCAACCGGTTCAACTGGCCCAGCAGATTGCCGACATGTTCCAGCTGCGTCAGAGCGAAGGTCGTGCCAAGAGCCTGCAAAGCACCGTTGGCGGACAGGTAGCCGCCCAGCCTTCGCGCCGCCAGGACATCGAGTTCATCTTCCTGGCCGCAACGCCTCAGCAAGCCCAGCAGATCAAGCCGACCCTGAACTTCCAGTACGCTGGTGACGTGCCGGTTTATGCCACCTCCCACGTGTTCAGCGCCAGCGGCGATGTGAATCAGTACAACGACATGAACGGCATTCGCTTCTGCGAAACTCCATGGTTGCTGGAGGCCAACGATCCACTGCGCAAACAAGTGACCGCGCAGTGGCCGCAAGCTGGTGGCAGCCTGGGCCGTCTGTATGCGATGGGTGCTGATGCCTATCGCCTGGCACCACGACTGGGTCAACTCAAGGCTCTGCCGGACAGCCGCATCGAAGGTCAATCGGGCAGCCTGGGCATGACTGCAAACCAGCGAGTCGTGCGTCAGTTGCCATGGGCACAGTTCGTCAACGGCCAGGTTCAACGCCTGCCGGACACCCCGCGCTGATGCCCGACAGGTCACGCCAGCAAAGCGGTAAAGATGCCGAGCGCCATGCGCTCGAGCATCTTCAGCAACAGGGTCTGCGCCTGCTGGCGCAGAACTGGTTGTGCAAACGCGGCGAGCTTGATCTGGTCATGCTTGATGGCGATACAGTAGTATTCGTTGAAGTCCGCTACAGAAAAAACACTCAATGGGGAGGCGCGCTCGGTAGCATTGATGAGCGCAAACGGCAGAAGCTGATAGTTGCCGCGCAGTATTTTCTTCAGCGCGAGTCGCGTTGGGCCAATTCCCCTTGCCGCTTCGACGTGGTTGCCATCGACAGCAACCTCGATCAGTTGAACTGGCTGCAGAATGCCTTCGACAGCTGATCGCGTGCGCCCCGAACCGGACACTTTCACCCAACACTTTTGCTCTTTGCTTTGCGGGCTGCACATTCATGTGCCGAGTAGCCGCGCTAATTAAGGTCACACAGATGGACATGCAATCCCGAATTCGCCAGCTTTTTCAGGCCAGTATCGATACCAAGCAAATGGCGATGGACGTACTTGCACCGCACATCGAGCAAGCCAGCCAGGTGATGGTCAACGCCCTGCTCAACGAAGGCAAAATGCTGTCCTGCGGCAACGGCGGCTCTGCCGGTGATGCCCAGCACTTCTCGTCCGAGCTGCTCAACCGTTTCGAGCGCGAGCGTCCTAGCCTGCCAGCGATTGCGCTGACCACCGACAGCTCGACGATCACCTCGATCGCCAACGACTACAGCTACAACGAAATCTTCTCCAAACAGATCCGCGCCCTCGGCCAGCCGGGTGACGTATTGCTGGCGATTTCCACCAGCGGCAACTCGGCAAACATTATTCAAGCGATCCAGGCCGCACATGATCGCGAAATGATTGTCGTAGCATTGACCGGTCGCGATGGCGGCGGCATGGCGTCGCTGCTATTGCCCGAGGACGTCGAGATTCGCGTACCGGCCAACGTCACCGCACGTATTCAGGAAGTCCACCTGCTGGCGATCCATTGCCTTTGCGATTTGATCGACAGCCAACTGTTCGGGAGTGAAGAATGACCCCTAATCGCCTAGGCCTTCTGGCCTTGACCCTGTGCCTCGGCATCAGCGGCTGCACCTCGGTGGTTAACGCCAGCCGTGAAGCACCGATTGAAGATGACCGCGGCACCCGCACCTTCGGCAGTAAGATCGACGACTCTCTGATCGACACCAAGGTCGGCGTGAACATTGCCAAGGCCGATCCAGCCCTGGATAACGACTCGCATATCGTCGTCACCAGCTTCAATGGCGTCGTGCTGCTTGCCGGGCAAACCCCGCGCGCCGACCTCAAGGCCAAAGCCGAACAGGCCGCTGCGGCTGTTCAGCGGGTGAAGACAGTCCACAACGAACTGCAAGTCCTGCCACCTTCCGGCTTCCTTGCCCGCCAGAACGACACCTGGCTGACCTCCAAGATCAAGACCCAGATGCTCACCGACCCGAACATTCCGGGCTCGCGCATCAAGGTTGTTACCGAGAACGGCATCGTCTACCTGCTGGGTCTGCTGACCAAACAGGAAGCCGCTCAAGCCACCAACCTGGTGCAAGGCGTTTCCGGTGTGCAGAAGATCGTGAAGCTGTTTGAGTACATCGACTGACACCTACGGTCGCCATCGATCTGTAGGAGCTGTCGAGTGAAACGAGGCTGCGATCTTTTGATCTTTTAAAAGCAAAATCAAAAGATCGCAGCCTCGTTTCACTCGACAGCTCCTACGTTTGAAAGTGGTGAAGTAATAAAAAAGGCGATCCATCCGGATCGCCTTTTTTATTACTTCACCACTTTCAAACTGGGTCGACCGCTGGGACGCGGCGGCTCGCTGTCGGGTGGCGGAATATCGTCATCCGGCTCGATCTCTTCCTCGTCTTCCATAGGCGATTCCAGATCGAACACCATGCCCTGACCGTTCTCCCGGGCGTAAATGCCCAGGATCGATGCGATAGGCACGTACAAGGTGTGCGGCACGCCACCGAAGCGCCCTTCGAAGCTGACCGCTTCGTTGTCCATGTGCAGATGACGCACGGCTGCCGGCGATACGTTCAGGACAATCTGTCCGTCACTGGCAAAACCCTGAGGCACCTGCACCGACGGATACTCGGAATTGACCAGCATGTGCGGGGTGCAATCGTTGTCCACAATCCACTCGTAGAGCGCGCGGACCAGATAAGGTCGACTGGAGTTCATAGCGGCTCCTTAAGCCTTAGCGCATATCGCGTTCGACACCAGACAGACTCGCCTGGAAAGCCTCACGCGCAAACGAGCGCTCCATGTAATCAAGCAGCGGCTTGGCAGGCCGCGGCAGTTCAATACCCAAAATCGGCAATCGCCAGAGTATTGGCAATAGGCAGCAATCCACCAGACTTTGTTCCTCACTGAGGAAAAACGGCTTGTCGGCAAACAATGGCGACACGCCAGTCAGGCTTTCGCGCAGCTCTTTACGAGCCACGACACGGGCCGCTTCCTTGGACCGGGAATCCAGGATCAGATCCACCAGACCACACCAGTCACGCTGAATACGATGAATCAGCAGACGGCTGTTGGCACGCGCCACTGGATAAACCGGCAGTAAAGGCGGGTGCGGGTAACGCTCATCCAGATATTCCATCACCACGGTCGACTCCCACAACGCCAGGTCACGATCGACCAGGGTGGGCAAGCTGCCGTAAGGGTTCACTTCAATCAGTTTAGGCGGCTGGCGACCAGCTTCCACGTAAATGATCTCGGCGCTGACACCCTTCTCTGCAAGTACGATACGCACTCGGTGGGAATAGTGGTCGGCGGGGTCGGAGTAACAGGCCAACCGATTGGTCACGCCCATGGCGGTCCTCCTCGCTTGTTGAAATTATCGGAAACGGAAAAACGCGCGCGCCCAGAGGGCGCCTCCCGTAACGCCTGGATCACCAGGCTCGTTACACCTTCAGAGACGCCCTTGGGCGCGCGCGATTGACAGCAATTTTACAGCAATATCAATGGACGTCTTTCCAGTATTCACGCTTGAGCAAGTATGCGAATACGAAGAAGAACGCCAGGTACAGCAACACATAGGTACCGATGCGCTGATGCTGCAGCTTCACCGGGTTGGCCGAGTAGGCCAGGAAGGTCACCAGATTCTTGACCTTCTCGTCGAACTGCTCTTCGTTCAGCGTGCCGGTTTTGGGCAGTATGGTCAGCTGGTCGCAGGCTTCATGAGTCAAAGCCGTGCCGGTCAGCGGATCGTATTGCTTCTTGCCGTCTTCGACGATTTGAACTTGTTTACAGCCTACCACCTGACGACCCTGCAGGCCGACCAGAACGTTAGGCATCCCGACGTTCGGGAATACCTTGTTGTTCACGCCCCAAGGACGCGATGGGTCTTCGTAGAACGATTTCAGGTAACCGTAAAGCCAGTCAGTGCCACGAACGCGGGCGACCAGGGTCAGGTCGGGCGGTGCCGCACCGAACCAGGTCTTGGCGTCAGCCGGCTGCATGCCGATGCTCATGTGGTCGCCGATCTTGGCGCCGGTGAACACCACCTTCGAGAGCATCAAGTCGTGCGGAATGCCCAGGTCATCGGCGACACGCTCGTAACGCTGGAACTTGGCGCTGTGACAGCCCATGCAGTAGTTCGCGAATGTACGCGCGCCATCCTGCATGGCAGCCTTGTCGGAAACGTCGATATCGACCTTTTCGAGCTCAGGACCACCGTGTTCGGCCGCGAAGGACAGCACAGGCAAAGCAGCAAGAATCAGTACAGCAAATAGCTTTTTCATCAGCCAGTCACCCTTTCCGGAACCGGTTTGGTCTTCTCGAGCCTGGTGTAGAACGGCATCAGAATGAAGTAGGCGAAGTACAGGAAGGTACATACCTGCGACAGCAACGTCCGCCCAGGGGTTGGGGCCAATACGCCCAGCACGCCCAGGATCACGAACGAGATGCAGAACACCCAGAGCCAGATCTTGCTCAGCCAGCCTTTGTAGCGCATCGACTTGACCGGACTACGATCTAGCCATGGCAGGACGAACAGCACAGCGATGGCCGCGCCCATGGCGATAACGCCCAGGAGCTTGTCCGGAATCGCCCGCAGAATCGCGTAGAACGGCGTGAAGTACCAGACCGGAGCGATGTGCTCTGGAGTCTTGAAGGCGTTCGCCACTTCAAAGTTCGGCTTCTCGAGGAAATAACCACCCATTTCCGGGAAGAAGAACACGATCGAGCAGAAGATGAACAGGAACACCACCACGCCGACGATATCTTTCACGGTGTAGTACGGGTGGAAGGCAATGCCGTCCAGCGGTACACCGTTTTCGTCTTTGAATTTCTTGATGTCCACGCCGTCCGGGTTGTTCGAACCGACTTCGTGCAGCGCCAGAACGTGCAGCACCACCAGACCGAGGATCACGATCGGCAAGGCAACAACGTGCAGGGCGAAGAAGCGGTTCAGGGTGATACCGGAAATCAGGTAGTCACCACGGATCCACTGAGTCAGATCGTTGCCGATGACCGGGATCGCACCGAACAGCGAGATGATCACCTGGGCACCCCAGTAGGACATCTGGCCCCACGGCAGCAGGTAACCCATGAAGGCTTCAGCCATCAGCGCCAGATAGATCAGCATGCCGAAGACCCACACCAGCTCACGCGGCTTCTGGTACGAACCGTAGAGCAAGCCACGGAACATGTGCAGATAGACCACGATGAAGAACGCCGAGGCGCCGGTGGAGTGCAGCAGACGCAGGATCGAGCCGTACTCGACGTCGCGCATGATGTATTCGACGGAAGCAAACGCCTCTTCCGCCGACGGGGTGTAGCTCATGGTCAGCCAGACACCGGTAACGATCTGGTTGACCAGAACGAGCAGTGCGAGGGAACCAAAGAAATAGAAGAAGTTGAAGTTCTTCGGGGCGTAGTACTTGCTGAGATGGTCTTCCCACATTTTGGTCGCGGGAAAACGCGCATCAACCCAATCCATGAACTTGCTCATCACGCTTTCTCCGTATCGACGCCAATGACAATGATGTCATCGGTCTCATAGGAATGCGGGGGAACTGGCAGGTTCAAAGGCGCAGGTTGCGACTTGTAGACGCGGCCAGCCAGATCGTAGTGGGAACCGTGGCAAGGGCAGAAATAACCACCTACCCAGTCCTTGCCCAGATCCGCAGGTGCCACTTCTGGACGGAAGGTCGGCGAGCAACCCAGGTGTGTGCAAATACCGATCAGCAGCAGAACCTCTGGCTTGATCGAACGCGTTTCCGGGTCGACATAGGTCGGTTGTGTCGAGTTCTTGGAGGTCGGGTCAGACAGCTGGCCCTCGATCTTTTTCAGATTCCCCAGGATTTCCTCGGTACGGCGGACAATGAACACCGGCTGACCGCGCCACTCAGCAATCATCTGCTGGCCTGGCTCGATTTTGCTGACATTCACCTTCACCGGTGCACCTGCGGCTTTCGCCTTGGCACTGGGAAACCATGACCCCACGAACGGGACCGCAGCCCCCACCGCTCCTGCAGCACCCACCACGGATGTGGCTGCTACCAAGAAGCGACGCCGGCCTGCATTCACGCCGTCATTGCTCATTCAGTCCTCTCCCATCAGCTTTGTGGCCTGTTAAATCAGGCGTCTACTAAGTAAAAATCTGAACTTATAAAAATTTTGCCGAATGGTAATGAAAAGCCCCAATTCTGACAAGGTAATTACCGAGGGGCTCCACTGCCAAGCCTTGCAGTATAGGGCTTCTACGGCTGTGGCAAGTTGTCACAGAGCAATTCTTTGATAAATCGCGCCCATAAAAAAACGCCCAGCTTCGCGAGGAAACTGGGCGTTCTTTTTGAACGTAAAAGCGAATTAACGCTTCGAGTACTGCGGACGCTTACGCGCTTTACGCAGACCAACTTTCTTACGTTCAACTTCACGTGCATCGCGAGTAACGAAGCCAGCTTTGCGCAGAGCGCCACGCAGGGTTTCGTCGTACTGCATCAGTGCGCGAGTGATACCGTGGCGGATTGCGCCAGCTTGACCACTTACACCACCACCGATCACGGTGACGTAGATGTCGAATTTCTCGACAGTCTCAGTCAGTTCCAGCGGCTGACGAACTACCATGCGGGCAGTTTCGCGGCCGAAGAAATTTTCCAGGGTGCGGTTGTTGATGGAGATGTTACCAGTACCCGGACGCAGGAAAACGCGTGCGGTTGCGGTCTTGCGACGGCCAGTGCCGTAATTTTGAGTCGCCGACATAATGAACTATTCCGTTAAAACTTCAGTTCTTGGGGCTGCTGAGCAGTATGAGGGTGTACAGCGCCCGCATAGACTTTCAGCTTACGATACATGTCGCGACCCAGCGGGTTCTTAGGCAGCATGCCTTTGACCGCGGTCTCGATCACGCGCTCAGGGGCTTTAGCGATCAGCTTTTCGAAGTTGATCGACTTGATGCCGCCCGGGAAACCGGAGTGGGAGTAGTAGATTTTGTCGGTGGTTTTAGCACCGGTTACACGAATCTGCTCGGCATTGATAACGACGATGTAATCGCCGGTGTCAACGTGAGGAGTGTACTCAGCTTTATGCTTGCCACGCAGACGGCTCGCGATTTCGGTGGCCAGACGACCCAGGGTCTGACCTGCAGCGTCGACGACAAACCAGTCGCGCTGTACTGTTTCCGGTTTAGCAGTAAAAGTTTTCATTCTTTATAGCCTCAGGGGCCGCCCTGTAAATTAGACGGCGGATCTTACTGAATAGTGCGTACTTTGACAAGTCAAAGGCAGCCGGATACAGACGCTTTCGGGGGCTCGGGTCGGCGCGTCCGTTCAACGGCAAGATTCTTCGGCGGCGGCGCATCACTTCCACTGCAGAAAGAGGTGCGCAATTATGCAGATTGCGAAAAATAATTCAACCTGCTTTTATGATTGTTTTGCCCAAGGAGCACCCGATGGACTATCGCCAGCTAGGCCGAACCAATCTGAACGTGAGCGCCATCTGCCTCGGAACCATGACCTGGGGCGAGCAAAACAGCGAGGCTGAAGCCTTCGCCCAGATTGAACGGGCCAAGAGTGCCGGGATCAATTTCATCGATACCGCCGAGATGTACCCGGTGCCGCCCAAGGCCGAAACCTACGCCACCACCGAACGCTACATCGGCAATTACTTCAAAAGCCGTGGTGATCGCGCTGACTGGATTCTCGCGAGCAAGATCGCCGGCCCCGGCAACACCATCGACTACATCCGCGACAAAAACCTGCGACACAACCGCCAGCACATCACCGAAGCCGTGGACGCCAGCCTCAAGCGCTTGCAGACCGACTACATCGACCTCTACCAGCTGCATTGGCCGGAGCGCAGCACCAATTTCTTCGGTCAGCTCGGTTACAAACACCAGACCGAAGCCAACCTCACGCCGCTGGAGGACACCCTCGAAGCGCTGGACGAGCAGGTCAAGGCCGGCAAGATCCGCCACATCGGCCTGTCCAATGAAACGCCATGGGGCACCATGCGCTTCCTCGCCCTGGCCGAAGCCCGTGGCTGGCCGCGCGCCGTGTCGATCCAGAACCCGTACAACCTGCTCAACCGCAGCTTCGAAGTCGGTCTGGCGGAAATCGCAATCCGCGAACAGTGCGGCTTGCTCGCCTATTCGCCGCTGGCGTTCGGTTTCCTGTCGGGCAAGTACGAAGGTGGCGCGCGTCCGCCTAAAGGCCGCCTGAGCCTCTACAGCCGCTTCAGCCGCTATTTCAACCCGCAGTCGGAAGCAGCGTGCAGTCGTTATGTGGCACTGGCGCGTGAACACGGCCTGGACCCGGCGCAAATGGCGTTGGCGTTTGTCACTCAGCAGCCATTTGTGACCAGCAACATCATTGGCGCGACGACTATGGAGCAATTGGACAGCAACATTGCCAGCTTCGACTTGAAGCTGTCCGATGAAGTGCTGGAGGGGATCGAGGCGATTCACAAGGATCACCCGAACCCTGCACCGTAATTTGCGGTGATCCCGAAAAGATCGCAGCCTTCGGCAGCTCCTACAGGGTGTACGTCAAACCCATGTAGGAGCTGCCGCAGGCTGCGATCTTTTCAGCCACCACAGATGATTCAAAGCGACCGCGCAATAATCTCCTTCATGATTTCATTGGTCCCCGCATAAATCCGCTGCACCCGCGCATCCGCCCACGCCCGGGCGATCGGGTATTCCCACATGAAACCGTAACCGCCATGCAACTGCACGCACTCGTCGAGCACCTTGCATTGCAGGTCAGTGCCCCAGTACTTGGCCATCGCCGCGGTCGGCACGTCGAGCTTGCCTTGCAGGTGCAGTTCCAGACAGCGATCGACGAAGACCCGACCGATCTGAATCTCGGTCGCCATCTCCGCCAGTTTGAAGCGGGTGTTCTGGAAGTCGGCGATCGCCTTGCCGAATGCCTTGCGCTCGCGGGTGTAATCCAGCGTCCATTGCAGCGCCGCTTCAGCCGAAGCAAGCCCGCCGATGGCAACGGTAAGACGCTCTTGAGGCAATTCCTGCATCAGGTACGCGAAGCCCATCCCGGCCTGCCCCAACAGGTTTTCCTTGGGCACCCGGACGTCCTGGAAAAACAGTTCCGAGGTGTCCTGAGCCTTCATGCCGACTTTTTCCAGACGCTTGCCCTTGGCGAAGCCTGGGGTGTTGGCTTCCACCAGAAACAGGCTGGTGCCTTTCGCGCCAGCCTTCGGATCGGTCTTGGCGACGACAATCACCAGGTCAGCAAGAAAGCCGTTGGTGATGAACGTTTTCGAACCGTTGATCACATACTCGTCGCCATCGAGCACCGCGGTGGTTTTCACCCCTTGCAGGTCGGAACCGGCACCCGGCTCAGTCATGGCAATCGCCGTAACCATCTCGCCAGACACCAGTTTCGGCAGGTATTTGTGTTTCAGCGCTTCACTGCCGTAATGCAGGATGTAAGGCGCGACGATGTCCGAATGTAGAGAAAAACCAATACCGGTCAGGCCGAGTCGACCGATCTCTTCGATCACCACCGCGCTATAGAGAAAGTCCGCCCCCAGGCCGCCGTACTCTTCCGGCAGATGCGAACACAGCATCCCCGCCTCCCCTGCCTTGTTCCAGAGTTTGCGGTCGATATAGCCTTGTTTTTCCCATTGCCCATGGAGCGGCACGGCCTCTTTTTCGAGGAACGTTCGCACGCTGTCGCGAAAAAGTTCGTGCTCGGAACTGAACAAGGTTCTGGGGATCATGCGGCACCTGTCGTTATTGTTAGCCGGAATTGACCTTCAGAGACTATGCCTCGCATCCGACACAGGACACTGGACACATCAGACAAAAAATAAGACGATCCAGCCGTCTGGTGACCACTTTCCCCTATAAGAATAAAGTTGAATTATGTCTAACCAAGTCTCCACGCCCTTACGGCGCGTCAGCATCCTGGCTATCGACCGGGTTTTCGCTTCCACCCTCATGCAAGCCAAGGATTTCTTCCACCTGGCCAGCCTGCGTTACGGCAAACAACTGGGCCAAGGCCTGACGCCGGCGTTCGAAACCCGCCTGGTCAGCCCCGACGGCAAACCGGTGAACAGCTTCAGTGACGTGATCATGCCGGTGGACGGCGGCCTGGAAAACGCCGACATCATTGTCCTTCCAGCCTTCTGGGACGATTTCGACACCCTTTGCCAACGTTATCCACAGGTCCTGCCTTGGCTGCGTCAGCAACATGCTCGCGGCGCGGTACTTTGCGGCGAAGCCACCGGGGTGTTCTGGCTGGCCGAGGCCGGGCTGCTCGACGGCAAGGAAGCGACCACTTACTGGCGCTTCTTCAATGCGTTTGCCGAACGCTTCCCACGGGTTCAGCTCAATCAGGACAAGCACCTGACCGACGCCGACAACCTGTACTGCGCGGGTGGCACCACCTCGGCCTGCGACCTTTATATTTACCTGATCGAACGCTTCTGCGGCGCCAACGTGTCCCAGGCCGTGGCGCGGGACATTCTTTATGAAGTGCAGCGCAGCTACTCGCCAGGACGAATCGGTTTCGGCGGTCAGAAGCTGCACCAGGATGTGATCATCCTGCAGATCCAGCACTGGCTCGAAGAACACTTCGCCGACAAATTCCGCTTCGAAGACGTGGCTCGCGAACACGGCATGAGCATCCGCAATTTCATGCGGCGCTTCCAGACCGCCACCGGCGACAAACCGCTGCATTACCTGCAACGACTGCGCATCGAAACCGCCAAGGGCCTGCTGTCCGGCAGCCGTAAGAGCATCAAGACCATCAGCTACGAGGTCGGTTACGACGATGCGAGCTTCTTCGCTCGACTGTTCCGCCAGCACACCGAGCTGTCGCCGAACCAGTATCGGCAGCAGTTCCAGCAAGCCGCCTAATACTCAAATCCAACACACATCCCATGTGGGAGCGAGCCTGCTCGCGATAGCGGTATCACATTAAACATTGATGTGACTGACACACCGCAATCGCGAGCAGGCTCGCTCCCACAGGGGATTTTGGTGTGCCAGAGAGTTTCTACAACGCATAAAAAAAGGCCTGCAATGCAGGCCTTTTTTATTATCCGAAATTTCCTAAGGCTTATGCGCCCGGGACAGGAATTCGTGCGACTGCATTTCCAGCAAACGGCTGAGGGTGCGCTGGAACTCGAAGTTCAGGCGACCGCCGGTGTAAAGGTCTTTGAGCTCGACTTCAGCAGAAATGATCAGCTTCACGTTACGGTCGTAGAACTCGTCGACCATGTTGATAAAGCGTCGGGCGATGTCGTCGGTGGTGACGCTCATCTGCTCGACACCGCTGAGCAACACGGCATGGAAGATCTTGCCCAGTTCGATGTAATCGTTCTGGCTGCGCGGGCCGTCGCAGAGTTCACGGAAGTCGAACCAGGCCACGTCATCGCACGTGCGCAAGGCTCGGATTTCGCGGTTCTCGATCATCAGCACATCGTTCTCGATGGCTGCCGTGCATTCCGGCGTCAGGGCGCGGAAGCTCTTGCGCAGGCTTTCGTGAGACGCATCATCCAGCGGAAAGTGGAACAGCTCCGCTTGCTCAAGGTGACGCAGACGATAATCGACGCCGCTGTCGACGTTGACGATCTCGGTGTTCTGCTTGATCAGCGCAATCGCTGGCAGGAAGCGCGCACGTTGCAGGCCGTCCTTGTACAGACCGTCCGGCACGATATTCGAAGTCGCGACCAGGGTCACGCCGTTCTTGAACAGCTCTTCCATCAGCGTGCCGAGGATCATCGCGTCGGTGATATCGGACACGAAGAACTCATCGAAACAAATCACCCGGGCTTCGTCAGAGAAGCGCTTGGCGATGATGGTCAGCGGGTTTTTCTCGCCGCCAAGGGTCTTCATCTCTTCGTGCACGCGCTTCATGAAGCGGTGGAAGTGAGTGCGGACCTTTTCCTTGAACGGCAGCGCTTCGAAGAAGGTGTCGACCAGATAGGTCTTGCCACGGCCGACGCCGCCCCAAAAGTACAGACCCTTGACCGGTGCCGCGTCTTTCTTGCCAAACAGTTTGCCGAACAGACCCGGTTTGCTGTGCGAGGCCGCGACCAGATCGTCGTACAGGCGCTGCAAGTGGCGCACCGCAGTTTCCTGCGCGGCGTCATGAAAGAATTCCGGGCGTTTCAGATCAGCTTGATATCGTTCTAGGGGCGTCATAATTCGTTAGCAAGGCAACAAAAACGGGCCGTCACTGTAGCGACGGCCCGTGGGAATGGCAATCGGCCCTTGGTCGGGCCGAGCCGCTGATTTATTCCTGAACCGGCGTCAGAGCAACCCGCAAGGTGTCGATGGCGACGTCGCGAGCGGCGTTGTCAGCAAACGTCGGGCTGTCGGCAACACACTCGCCTTCCAGCCAGACGCTGAAGCTCAGGTCTTCGTTGCGCACGTCCAATGGCTGACCCGATTGCAGTTGCTTGGTCACCTGGCCTGCGGTTTTACCGTCGGCGAAGTTGCGCGACAGCAGCAGCTGCTCGCCGTCGGCCGCCAGCAGACGGAAGCGGAAACTGCCGTCGTCTTCACGAAAACTGACGAAACGCGCGGCTTTCGCGGCTTTCTTCTTGGTGGTCGCCGCGACTTGAGTCTGGGCAACGAAGGAACGAAGACCGACCGCTTCGCGCAATTCGTGCAGGAACGGCGTCGCCACCGAACGGGCCTTTTTCGCGCCGATCTGCAGGATGTCTTCCAGGTCTGCCGGGCGTTCGATCAACTGGTGATAGCGTTCGCGGGACTCACCCAACTCGCTGTCCAGCAGTTGGAACAGACGATTCTTCGCCTCGCCCCAACCCAGGCCCTGCAGCAGTTCGCTGCGGAATTCGTCGGCCTGCGCCGCCGTGGCGAACGCCTGGAACAGGGTGAACAGGTGCGAATTGTCCGGATCTTTCGCTTCGCCCGGTGCACGGGAGTCGGTGACGATCCGCGAAATCGCGTCCTTCATTTCCTTGGCGCTGCTGAACAACGGAATGGTGTTGTCGTAGCTCTTCGACATCTTGCGACCGTCGAGGCCTGGCAGCGTGGCGACGCTTTCTTCGATCAGCGCCTCGGGCATGGTGAAGAATTCTTTGCCCTGACCGAACAGATGGTTGAAGCGCTGGCCGATGTCACGGGCCATTTCCACGTGCTGGATCTGGTCACGACCGACCGGCACCTTGTGGGCGTTGAACATCAGAATGTCCGCGGCCATCAGCACCGGGTAGCTGTACAAGCCCATGGTGATGCCGGCGTCCGGGTCTTCGCCGGTTTCGACGTTCTTGTCCACCGAGGCCTTGTAGGCGTGGGCGCGGTTGAGCAGGCCCTTGGCAGCAACGCAGGTCAGCAACCAGGTCAGCTCTGGGATTTCCGGGATGTCGGACTGGCGATAGAAGGTTACGCGGTCCACATCCAGCCCACCGGCCAGCCAGGTCGCGGCGATTTCCAGACGCGAGCGCTGGATGCGCAGCGGGTCATCGCATTTGATCAGGGCGTGGTAGTCGGCCAGGAAGTAGAACGAATCGGCATTGCTGTCAAGGCTGGCGATGATCGCCGGGCGGATGGCGCCGGCGTAGTTGCCCAGGTGCGGCGTGCCGGTGGTGGTGATGCCGGTGAGGATACGGGTACGAGTCGTCATGGGTAATCGCTTGTCAGACTGCAATCAATTCGAAAGACGCGGCAGGATCAGATCCTTGAGATCGGTCAGCTTGCCATGAAAAAAGTGTCCGCATTCTGCCACTTTCAGCAGCTCATGGGGGCGCTCGAGTTTCGAGGTCCAGTCGTAGACAGCTTGCGGGTCGATGACTTCGTCGGTTTCCGGCTGGATCAGAGTCAGCTCGCCTTGCTGCGGCAGTTGATCCTGATCGCCCAGACGCATCACCGCAGGCGCGACCATGAACAGGTGCTTGAGCTGCTCACCCTTGGCTTCCAGACGTCCGCCGAGACTTGCTGCAACAAAACCGCCGAAGGAGAATCCGAACAGCGTCAGCGGCAACTCGGGGTGTTTGGCTCGTAGCCATTCGGCAACGGCTTGGGCGTCGTCGACTTCGCCGGTGCCCATATCGTGGGTGCCTTCGCTGGCACCGACGCCACGGTAGTTGAAACGTAAAGTAATCAAACCGGCGTCACGCGCAGTGCGCTGCAAGGTCGAGACGACTTTGTTGAGCATGGTGCCGCCCTGCACCGGGTTTGGATGGCAGATCAGCGCAATGCCGCGCGGCTGTTCATTGTCCAGGTACAAAGCTTCCAGTTGGCCGACCGGGCCATCAATCACTACAGGGGTTTCGCGCATAAGCAAGGAAGGAACTCCGTGACCTCGAATCGGGTCGACTCGTCTAGCAAATTGTCTGTGCCAATCTATTGCGAGTGAATCGCGGTATACAGCGCAGGTTCGAGCCGTTAACGTAAAGCAAAGCCGTTTATAGAGGAAGGACTCGTGGAACACTCGCTCTTAGTTTGGTTGTTGCCGACTCTTGCCCTGGTTGTGGGTGTCGCCATTGGTTTCCTGATCGCTCGCCTGGTGCCGAATGCCGCGCCTAGCAGCACACAACGCCAGCTGGATGACGTTCAGGAACGTTTCGACAGTTATCAGAACGAGGTGGTCACCCACTTCAACAGCACTGCAACACTGGTCAAGAAGCTGACTCAGAGCTATCAGGAAGTGCAGGATCACCTCGCCGAGGGTGCCAACCGCCTGGCCCTGGACGAGCAAACCCGCCAACGCCTGCTGGCCTCGCTGCACGCCGATGCGGCAGCCGCCCCACGGGAACGCCTGACGCCGCCGCGCAATCAGGAGCCGCCTCGCGACTACGCCCCCAAAGCCCCGAACGCGCCGGGCATGCTCGATGAGCATTACGGCCTGAAGAAGTAATCAGGTTTCGCGCGAAACAAAAAGCCCCCGGACGAGTGATTGTCCGAGGGCTTTTTTGTTGCTGATTCTATATCTCTAGTGCCTATTCTGGCCTCTTCGCGGGCAAGCCCGCTCCCACAGGAGACCGAGTTCTTTCGGGGAAATACAATCCACTGTGGGAGCGGGCTTGCCCGCGAAGAGGCCAGAACAGGCCAGAACAGGCGACATAAAAAAATGCCCGATCATTCAAGGATCGGGCATTTTTCCTATCAGGGAGAGATCAGCCCCTTATGGATACTGCTGAACGGTGCCCGGCTGCTGGCCACCATACTGCTGACCCGGAATCGCCTTCAGGTTGACCTCGACCCGACGGTTCTGCGCCCGGCCATTGACGTCGCCGTTGCTGGCAACCGGGTTATCCGGCCCAGCGCCACGGGCGCTCAAGTTGGTGCCGCTCACACCTTGCGAAGTCAGGTAAGTCGCCACGCTCTGGGCGCGACGCTGGGACAGGTCCATGTTGTGCTGGCGGCTGCCGGTGCTGTCGGTGTAGCCGACGATCTCGATCTGGTTCTGGCTGAACTCCTTGAGCGAGCCCGCCAGATTGTTCAACGGCTGATAGAAACCCGACGCGATGTTCGCCGAATCGGTGGCGAAGGTGATGTTACCCGGCATGATCAGTTTGATCTGATCACCCTGGCGCTGCACTTCCACCCCGGTGTTGGCCATGCTGGCGCGCAGTTTTTTCTCTTGCTGGTCGGCGTAATAACCGTAACCGGCGGCGGAAGCACCCACCACCGCAGCGCCAATCAGCGCGCCCTTGCCACGGTTGTTGTGGTCGATGGCAGCACCGGCCAATGCACCGGCCAGAGCGCCGAGGCCACCGTACTTGGCGGTTTTACTCATGCCCGTGGAGCCACTGTCAGCCTGACCCTGATTGTCGTAAGGGTTAGGCGAGGCGCAGCCAGACAGCAAGGCCACAGCAGTAGCGACAATAATCAAACGACGCTTGGTGAACATGAAGAGCTCCTACTTTTTTGCATTCTGTGGTGCAACGGACAAGGCGTCAGCCTTTGCGGGCGTTGGATCGCTTCGGCGGACAAAAATTCCGTCTGTAACAATTAAGCCCGCACAAAAGGGTTCTCGCGCATTTCATCGCCCAGACGCGTGTCCGGACCATGCCCGGTCACCACCGTCGCCTCTTCATCGAGGGTGTACAGCCGCTGCTTGATCGACCGCACGATGGTCGCCTGATCGCCGCCCCACAAATCCGTGCGCCCTACTCCGCGACGGAACAGCGTATCGCCGGCAATCAGCAGCTTAGCCTCTGAAAACCAAAAGCTCATGGAGCCCGGCGTATGACCCGGTGTGTGCAACGCCACGCCGCAGCCGCAGGCCAGTTCTTCATCATCGGCCAACCAGCGATCCGGCGGTGGCACCGGCGTGTAAGGGACGCCGAACATCTGGCACTGCATCTCCAGGTTGTCCCAGAGGAACTGATCTTCTTTATGCAGATGCAGGGTTGCGCCGGTTTTCTCCTTCAACTGACCGGAAGCCAGGAAGTGATCGAGATGCGCGTGGGTGTGAATGATGCTGACCACCTTCAGGCCCAGTGCGTCGAGCCGCGCGAGGATCAGTTCGTGATTACCGCCCGGATCGACCACGATGGCCTTTTTGGTGATCGGATCGCCGATGATCGTGCAGTTGCACTGCAACGGGCCGACGGGGAAGGTTTCGCGGATGAGGTTGACCTGCTGGGACATCGGGGCATGCTCGAGAAACGGGGACGGGCAATTTTCGCACACATTTGCATAGAGTCATTTGCGGTCATACGCATCAAAAAATACGCTAGGCCAACACCCCCAACTCCTTCGCCCGCGCCACCGCCTGCGTGCGCCGTTCAACCCCAAGCTTGCTGTTGATATGGCTGGCATGGGTTTTCACCGTGTGCAGCGAAATAAACAGCTGATCGCTGATTTCCTGATTCGAACATCCCTGGGCGATCAGGCGCAGGACGGCCATTTCCCGCGTACTGAGTTGTTCCGCCGCGGTGGATGACTCCGCGGGACGGGCTGCTACTGCCGGAAGTTGTTCTGAAAGGCTCTGTGAAACGGGCGTCGGCGCACCGAGTTGAAGTTGGTTACGTAGCCAGTCCGGATGTTCAGTCAACAACCTGTCAAACGGTTGCAGCACTCCACCGGCCGCCGTTTCCAGCGCCTGACCAAGGGCCTTGCGGGCTTCGGGTTCGCGTCCGCACCCCAGCAATAACGTCACTTTCTGGGTCAGTGCCATCACGCTGAGCAGCTGCCTGCCGGTTTGCTGCCCATGCTCAAGCAACGCATTCAATCGTCCTTCGGCCAGCAACGGCTGCCCCTGAATGACCTCCAGCAAGGCCTGTTGCAACTCGATATGCAGCGGCAGTTGCGGATGGAACTCCGGAGGGGCTGCCGCGTGTTCGCCGTTATAGGTCTGGCCCAAGCGAGCGAGCCATGCTTCGGCCAGATCGGTACGCCCCTGAGCCAGCCAGAGTTCGCATTTGACCAGGGTGATCATCGCCAGGTAGTAGATCGGTGGCACGTCCCAGATGTGCATCAGGCGCTCGGCTTCGGCGAGTTCGGCGAAGGCTTTGGCGAATTCGCCGCTGCTGCCCTCAAGCCTGGCGATCACGCAGTGACCGATCAATACGCTGATATCACGACAGGCGCGTGCTTCATTCAAGCCGGCTTGCAAGCGTGCCCGCGCGGCTTGGGGCTGCAATCGCAGGGCTAACAAAAAGCCTTCGTACAAAGTCAGTCGGGCGCGTACGGCATAGAGCCGTTGCGGGGATAACCGTTGCAGGCGTTGCAGCCCCTGGCGTACTTCATCCAGCGCACGAAGGATTTCCCCTCGCGCTTGCAGCACACGAGCGCGGTCGTAATGGGCCAGCGCTTCGAACAGCGGGTTGCCAACCCGTTGCGCCAACTCCAGAGACTCACGGTTCAACCCGCGTGCGCGCCACAAGTCGCCGTCGGCAATGGCCAGGTTGGACAGGGTCGAGAGGCACATCAGGCGTTGCCCGTAGCGTTTGGCGGGCAGGCTCTCCTGCGCTTCGGTGCAATAGAGCAGCGTCAGCTCACGATTGCCGCGACCGCGAGCGATGATCCCGCTCAGGGCCAGCCATTGCGCCAGCATGGATTTCTGCGCCGTGGCCGACGGGGCCGGCAGGAAGCGGCTCAAATGACTGGCCAGCTCCTCGGCGGCGTCCAGCTGACAAGCCAGCCCCAACGCCCAGCTGTACAGCACGATCAGCCGTGGTGTGCTGATCAGCAGGCTGTCGGGCAAGTCCATCTTCCAGCGCAGCAGCATGCCGACGTTCTGTTCGGCCAGCAGTTGCTCTTCGGACAGGTTCTGCACCAGGTTCGCCGCGACGTCCAGGTGCCCGGCGCGCAACGCCTGCTCCACCGCTTCATCGAGCAGCCCCTGGGCATTGAACCAGCGACAGGCGCGCAGGTGCAGGCTGGCCGCCGGTACCATCGCTTGCGCGGTAGGCCGGGTGCGCAACAGGTCGGAAAACAAATGGTGGTAGCGATACCAGTGACCGTTTTCATCCAGTGGCACCAGGAACACCTGATGTGCCAGCAGAAAACGCAGGATCTCGGCACTGTCATGGGCTTCGCGAACGGCGTCGCACAGTTCGCTGCAAAAGCGTTCCTGAGGTGCTGTGTCGTAAAGGAATGACTGCACCTCGGCGGGCAGACAATCGATGACTTCTTCGAGCAGGTAATCGCGGATCAGCCCTTCCCCGCCATGCAAGGCCTGCGGCAAAGCACCCTGGGAGCCCGCTTCAGACGCCGCCAACAGCCAGAAACGCAGCCCGGCGACCCAACCTTCGCTGCGCTGGATGAGGTTCTCCAGCGCTTCGCCCCGCAAGGAGCTGCTGTGCCGATCAAGCAGGGTCAAGGCTTCGTCGTGAGTCAGGCGCAAGTCCTGTTCATTCAACTCGAGCAGTTGCCGCGACAGCCGCAGGCGCGCCAGATGCCAGTCCGGCCGCTGCCGACTGGTGACCATGACCAGCAAGCCGTCAGGCAGGTGATTGAGGAAAAATTGCAGGCAGCGATCGAGAACCGGGCCCTGCGCCAGATGGTAGTCATCAAGCACCAACAGCAGGGGCGTACTCGAAGACAGGTGCACGGCCAACTCATCGAGCAAACCGTCCAGCCATTCTTCAAAGGCAAACGGCTGGTGCCGCTGCCGCATTTTCAGCAGGCCCAGGGACTGGCTGCCCAGTTGCGGAAAAAAGTCCTGGAGGCCTTCGAGCAACCGCTCAAGAAAACGTCCGGGATCGCTGTCTCGCGGACTCAACCCCAGCCACAGACTTTGCCAGTGAGCCGGCAAGTCCTGACAGAACTCCACCGCCAACGAACTCTTGCCAAACCCCGCCGGTGCGCTGACCAGCAACAGCCTGCCACCGAGGCCCGCACTCAGGCGCTCGCACAGACGAGGCCGCAGCACATGACCGTCTGGCAATGGAGGCCGAAAAAAACGCCCGTCCAGTGCCGCGACGGCAACGCTTGCAGGGCCCGGGTGTGGGGACAGATCAGTCATGGCCGGCTCTTGTTTGAATGGCGGTTGGCGGCGTTGCAGATGTCCGCAGCCTAGCGGTAAACGAAGAGGGAATGAAGGTTATTGCTACAAATGGCTACAAAAAGAATACAAGCAAAGGTGTCAGGCTCATAACACCTCGGTGTTAGCGAAAAGATCGCAGCCTTCGGCAGCTCCTACAGGATGTACGCCGATCCAATGTAGGAGCTGCCGAAGGCTGCGATCTTTTTTAAAGGCAAAAAAAACGCCCCGAACCAGTCGGGGCGTTTCTCGAGGATGCGGCCTCTGTTCAGGGCAGCTTAGCGAACACCATCCTGGCGCAGAGCGGCCGGAGTGAAGTCGCTGGTGGTGGCGGTGAAGCCGAAGTCATACGCCGATTTCTCTTCGTTCTTCATGCCCAGTGCCAGGTAGCGGCCCGATTGCAGGTCGTACAAGGTTTCCAGGGTGTACCACGGCACTTGAACGTTGTAGTAGTTCTGGGAGTGAGCTTCCGCCACACGCCACAGTTGATTACGACCGTCGTAGTGGTCGATCACGGCCGCTTGCCAGGTGTCTTCGTCGATGTAGAAGTCACGTTTGGCGTAGATGTGACGCTGACCTTCCTTCAAGGTAGCCACCACATGCCAGACCCGGCGCAGCTCGTAACGCGCCAGGTCCTGGTTGATGTGACCGGCCTTGATGATGTCGTCGTACTTGAGTTGCGGCGAGTCGAGTTTGTAGCTGTCGGAGGCGATGTACATCTCTTTCTTGCCTTCGAGCTTCCAGTCGTAACGATCCGGCGCACCGTTGTACATGTCCAGGTTGTCGGAGGTACGCAGGCCGTCGGCTGCGGTACCCGGCCCGTCATAGGACACTTGTGGTGCGCGACGCACACGACGCTGACCGGCGTTGTAGACCCACGCCGAACGTGGCTCTTTCACCTGGTCGAGGGTTTCGTGCACCAGCAGCACACCACCGGCCAGACGTGCCGGCGCGGTCACTTTCTGCTTGAAGTAGAACAGGATGTTGCCCGGGTTCGCCGGATCGTAATCCTTCATCTTGTCGCGGAACACGAACTGGTCCTGGAAGTACACCAGGCTGTACGAGCCGTTCGGCTGCGGCGTGGCCTGGGTCACCAGACGGGTCACGCTGCCACCGCGATAGCGAGTGATGTGGTTCCAGATGACTTCGACGCCGGTCTTCGGAATCGGGAATGGAACTGCGGTTTCGAAGTTCTCCAGACCGTTGCCGCCGGACACCAGGTTAGTGGCGGTGGCGTTTTTCTTGATGGAGGCAAACACGGCATCCGGCACGGTCGCGCCGCGATGGGACGGGTAGACCGGCATCTTGAAGGTTTCCGGGTAGCGCTTGAACATCGCGTACTGGCCCGGTGCGAGTTTGTCCTTGTACTGGTCGACGTTCTGCGCCGTGATGGTGAACAGCGGTTTTTCACTGGCGTACGGGTCGGACAGGAAGCCTTTGCCGTCGACGTTGCCGGCGTTTTTCGCCATCGGTTTCCAGGCCGGGATCGATCCGTCAGCGTTGCCTGCCATCTCGGCGCCCATCGGGGTCAGGCTCTTGCCCAGTTTGTCCGCTTCGGCCGCAGGGACCGCCGCCATGACGCCGGTCGCCAGCAGCGAAAGCCCCAGAACACCGACGTGGAACAGACTCTTTGTTATTTTCATAGGTGTGTTCGTCCTGATAATGCAGTGCTTAGAAGTTCACGCCGAAGCTGAGCGCAACGAAATCGCGGTCATCGACGGTGGTGTACTTGCCATCAAAGAAGTTGGTGTAAGCCAGGCTCGCGGTGTAGGTGTTCTGGTACTCGGCATCGACGCCCAGGCTCACCGCTTTGCGACCTTCCTCGAAGTTGCCGCCAGGGCCAGGCGAGTAGCCTTCCACATCATGAGACCAGGCCACGTTCGGCTTGAGGTTCACACCGGCGAATACGTCGTTGTATTCCCAGATGGCACGACCACGGTAGCCCCAGGAGTTTGCGGTGGTGAACCCGTCGTTTTCGCAGTAGCGACTCACGTTGTTTTGTGGTCCGCCGGCCAGGGTGCCGCTGTTCAATGTCTGGCACTGACCACCTGGCAAAGGGCCCGGGCCGTAGCTCGGGTCACGGCCGTAACGCGCTTTGTTAGTGCTTTCCAGACCACCAACGTGAGTAAAGCCGACCTCGCCCACCAGGGTCAGTCGCTCAGCGCCCATCACCTGGTCGAAGAAGTGAGTAAGGGTCGTCTGGAGCTGGGTGACTTCCTTGCGGCGATAGCCTTTTTGATCCGCCCCTGGCGTACCCTGGAGTACGGAAACGTTAGGGTTCAGAGGTGTCAGACCGGAAAAGAGAATGTCGGTGGTGTTGAGCTGAACCGGAGCATTCGGCCGGTAGCTGACTTCACCACTCCACGCAGTACCTGTCGGTAACGTGGTAGAGAAGCTCAAGCCATACAGGCGAATATCTTCAGGGTACTCGACGTAGTAGCTGGAGTTACCGGCCACATTCAATGGCAACAAGGTCGGTGCCAGGTTACGCGCGACAGCGAGAGGAACACCCCTGGCCACCAGCGAGCCCACCAGGCCCGCCGCGCTGTAAGCGCTCGCCGGAGCACCTTTGCCGCTGAAAATCGGCGCACGGCTGTGGTAGTTCATGAAGTAGGCGCCGAACTCGGTGTCCAGCGGATCGAACATGTATTTGAAGGACACGCCAAATTGACCGCTGTCACGGGCATCGCGATCCGGACCGCGACGAACGATTACGCCTTCATCCGGGTTACCCCACGTCACGCCATTGGCAGCGAGGGTGTTGATGCTGGCATTACGCAGCGAAGCCGGCAGCCCTGCAGACGTCAGTGCGCTGTTGAGTCCGTTACGGGTGCGCAGTACGGCCAGGTTGTTGTCGCAGCCATCCGAAATCACGTCCGGTTGCGAGAAAAAGGTGCCGCAGTTGTCGGTAACGGTCTGGTCCCATTCGAGCTGGTAGAAGGCTTCGGTCGAGAGGTTCTCGGTGAGGCTCTGGGACACGTAGAACATGTTGACCGGGATCAGGCCTTCCTTGATCTCGGCGCCGGGACGACGGAACGCGGACACGTCGATCGGGTTGATCGAGTTGATACCGCCGCCGATGAAAGTACTTTCACCCCAACTCACTACTTGCTTGCCCAGACGCACGGAGCCCGGCTGATCGGCAACGGAGTAATTGTGGTAGACGAAGGCGTCGAGGATCTGGCCGCCGGAGGATTTGGCGCCTTCCTTGCGGTTGCTGTCGCTGATGTCCTTGAACGGACGGTCTTCGTCCTTGAGTTCAAAGTCGTACCAGTATTTGCCACGGACGAAAACGCCGGTATCGCCATATTTCAACTCAAGGTCATGGATGCCCTTGAAGATCTTGGAGAACGTTTCGCCGCTCTTGAAGTTCAGGTGACCGTCGTCGGAAGTCTGGGACAGACCGCGGCCGCCGTTGTTGACGCCGATAAGGTTCTTGTTGGCACTTTCAGTAGACCAACTGGCACCGATCGACAGGGACGAGTCGAACTGACCTTCGATTTCACCAACGTTGAAACTGACGCCGAATGCTGGCCCGGCGAGCGTAGAGGCAAGACTGACCGCCAGGGGCAGTTTTGCCCGGCGCCAGAACTGGTTTACTGATGTCATCGACGCTACTCCATGTGCATTATTGTTATGGCAGTGAGCACTTCTAAAAACGCTGTGGATGACTGGGAGCCAAGGTGTCCCTAAGTCATTCCAAAGTTGCATCGCCCCGGTTTGTGCGTTTGCTCCGTTCTTAAAAATCCTTGAGCGGACTATAGCCAGCAGGTAGTACTGCTTGATCCCTCTAAAGTGTGATTTGCAGCTGCCAGCCACTCTGGAACAGTCCTTTGCCAAGCCGACGCCCGTCGGCCCGGCAAGGATGGCTGAAATTTCAGATTTGACAAGCCAAGCGCTTGCTTGGTGGGGCTGGCGTGCCCTTTTGGGCACGCCAGGTGACGCTTAAAGCGTCGAGAGGAAGGTGCTGTTGTTGGCTTGCCATTCGGTGATGTCGACGCGAATACGCTTTTTGTCGAGTTTGCCGACACTGGTCTTGGGAATTTCAGTAACAAGGGCGATCTGGCTCGGGATGGCCCACTTGCTCAAATGCCCCTGCTCCACGAATGGCTTGAGGTGTTCCTTCAGTTCTTTGGCCCCGATCACATGGCCTTCGCGGACCACCAGCAGTGCGAACGGACGTTCACCCCACTGCGGATCGGCGATGCCCACAACTGCTACTTCGCGTACCGCAGGGTGGCGGCTGATCAAGTCTTCAAGGTCCAGGGAGGAGATCCACTCGCCGCCGGTCTTGATCACGTCCTTGATCCGGTCGCGAATGTCGATCACACCCATGCTGTCCAGAGTCGCTACGTCACCGGTGTGCAGCCAGCCCCCGGCCCAGAGCTCGGCGCCCTTTTGCGGTTCGTTGAAATAGCCCTCGGTGAGCCACGGTGCACGCAGCACCAGTTCGCCTTGGGTCTCGCCATCGGCGGGCAGGAAGTTGCCGTCGGTGTCGACGATCGCCGCCTCCACCAATGGCCCCGGTACACCGGCCTTGATCCGGTACGTGGTGCGTTCGTCTTCGGTGCCGGCCATCAGCTCATCGTTGAGGTGTGCACACGACACCAACGGCCCGGTTTCCGACATGCCGTAAGCGGCGGTCAGTTGAATGCCCTTGGCCTTGGCCGCGTCGTAAAGCGCACGGTTCAGCGCACTGCCGCCGATGACGATTTTCCAGCCACCGAAATCCGTGCCTTGCGCCGCTTTGGAATTGAGGACCATTTGCAGGATGGTCGGCACGCAATGGGAAAAGGTGACCTTCTCCTTACGCCACAGCTCCACCAGGTACTCAGGGTCATAGCGACCGGGATAGACCTGCTTGAGCCCGAGCATGGTCGCCACGTACGGCAAGCCCCAAGCGTGTACATGGAACATCGGGGTGATCGGCATGTAGACGTCGTTGGTGCCCAGCAAACGCACGCTGTCGATGGCGCCCATGATGGTCGACACGCCCATGGTGTGCAGCACCAGTTGCCGATGGGTGAAATACACGCCTTTGGGATTACCGGTGGTGCCGGTGGTGTAGAACGTGGTCGCGACCGAGTTTTCGTCGAAGTCCTGGAAGTCGTACTGCGTGCTCGCCGCCGCCAGCAATTGTTCGTACTCGCCGATCAGGTTCGGCAGGTCGGCGGTTTTTTCCGGCAGGTCAGTCAACAGCAGGGTTTTCTCGACGGTGGTCAGGTGCCCGGCAATCGCGTTGTAAAGCCCCACGAACTCGCTGTTGACCAGCACAAAGCGGTCCTCGGCGTGGTTCATGGTGTAGAGGATCTGTTCCGGTGACAGGCGCACGTTAATGGTGTGGATCACCGCGCCAATCATCGGGATGGCGAACATGCATTCCAGATAACGATGGCTGTCCCAGTCCATCACGGCCACGGTATCCCCGGCCTTGACGCCGGCCGCCGTCAGCACGTTGGCCAGCCTTGCGACCCGTTCGATCAGGGTCGGATAGCTGTAGCGCAACTGGTCGCGGTAAATGATCTCGCGGGTTTTTTCATAACGAGCGCCGGACATCAGCAGCCGTTTAATCAGCAGCGGATACTGGTAGGCGCCTTCGGCTGGAGGGATAACGCGAGTCTGCAACATAAGAGTCCCTTTTCTGACTGCACGGTCGTGGCTGAAAGTAAGCACTTTAGTGCGCTTGGACGCCAGCCAAATCAGCCAAAGGAATGATTTGCAGAACCGGGCAAAATGCTAGCTTTGCGCCACTACCTGGCGTGTTTCGTCGGGAATTCGGGAATTGCGCTGTAAAACGTTGCAACGCATGCACGTAACACTTGTCTGTGAGCCTACGTACCATACGGACACGATGAGCCGATCGGTTGGCAGCCGAACAGTTGCCCCAGGTCGCCCGACCTTCCACCTCATCTTCAAGAGAAGGATCTTGCCCACTAGACCTGTCTGGTCACACGCCATCGGTATTACATATAAAAATGACTATTGAACTGACCACCCCCGAGAACGGCCCCTCCACACAAGCGCCTCTGGTTTCCATCGTGGCGCCCTGTTTCAACGCGCAAAAGTACCTGGAAGACGCCATCAAGAGCATCTTCGCCCAGGACTACCCGAACTTCGAAGTCATCATCGTGGACGATGGGTCCAGCGACGACAGCCTCGCCATACTCAAGCGCTTGCAACAAACCTATGACTTCCAGCTGTATTCGCAACCGAACGGGGGCGTGAGCGCGGCGCTCAACCACGGCTTGCGATACGCCAAAGGCGTCTATGTGTCGACGCCGGACCTGGACGACATCATGTTGCCGGAGTCAGTGCGCATTCGCGCCGAATACCTGGACAAGCACCCGAACGTCGGCTGCGTAGGGGCGCTGATCAGCTACATGGACAGCGATGGCAACACCATCAAGCAGCAACAGCGCGACAAGATCCACACCTACAACTTCGATCAGGTCCTCAGAGGTGCCGTCGTGATCGGCGCCCCAGTTGCGCTCTATCGCATGAAAGCGATGCGAAGTGCCGACTTCTACGCGCCGAAGCTACGGGTTCAGGACTTTCAGATGACGTTGCGGATTGCCCGGTTGGGTTATGAGATCCATGAATTGCCGATCTGCATGACCCGCTATCGCCGCCATGCCAACAACCTGTCGAGAAAATACCGGATATTGCTCCAGGCGGACCTTGAGGCGATCGCGCCGTACGTGAACCATCCCGGCTACCAGAGCGCCCGCACCAAACTGGTAAACAAGGCCCTCAAATATGCCGTGGTCGAAGACAAGAAAGAAGCCTGGCAGCTGTTGCGCTCGATTCCCTGGCGGCACCTCAATAGAACCAGCTTCAAACGCTTCACGCGGCTGGTATTACATCGCTAGCAGCCTCACAGGGCCTCAGTGCATCTCGGTAAACGCGAGTTTCACACCGATGGCGATCAGTACCGCGCCCATTGTCCGATCGAACCAGTGGCCCATCCGGGCAAAACCTGCGCGCACGCGCTGCTGGCTGAACAGCATCGCCACCAGGCAGAACCACACAGCGGTGGCCACCGCGAGGTAGATGCCGTAGCCCGCCTGTACCGTCAGCGGCGTGTGCGGATTGATCACCACGGTGAACAGAGAAAGGAAGAACAGCGTCGCTTTCGGGTTCAGACCATTGGTCACGAAACCCGAAGTGAAGGCGCCGCGAGCAGTGCGCGCCCCCGCTTCCTTGTGCAGATCGTCCGTCGCTGGTTGGGCCGGCTGTGCTCGCAAGGCCTTGAAGCCGATGTACAGCAGGTACGCGGCGGCCGCCCATTTCAGGGCATTAAACAACACGATCGATTGGGACACGATCAGGCCAATGCCGAGCAACGAATAGCCGACGTGCAGGAAAATGGCCGTGCCGACACCCAGCGCCGTCCAGGTGCCAGCGCGACGACCATGGGTCACGCTCTCACGCACCACCACGGCAAAGTCCGGGCCGGGGCTGGCTACGGCCAGCAAGTGAATCAGGGCAACGGTCAAAAACTCTGTCCAGTACATGGGGTTTCCTTTTGGCCAAGCGTAACTGTTTGTTTCATCTGGTAGGCTCGGCAGATTACGCCTTCAGTTCATTGCACAAAAGGTACAGTTGATGACGAACACTCACCGCGCCGTTTTCCTCGACCATCCGTCCCTAGACCTGGGCGATCTCGACCTCAGCCCGCTACAAGAGTGTTTCAGCAACTTAAAGCTTTTCGCCCAGACCACACCGGACCAGGTGATCGAACGCCTCAAGGGCGCCACCGTTGCCATCAGCAACAAAATCCTGATCGACGCCGCCGCCATCGCAGCCAGCCCCGAGCTGAAGCTGATCCTGATTACCGCCACCGGCACCAACAACGTTGACCTCGCCGCCGCCCGCGCCCACGGCATTACCGTCTGCAACTGCCAGGGTTACGGCACGCCGTCGGTGGCGCAGCACACGATCATGCTGCTGCTCAATCTGGCAACGCGCCTGGCCGATTATCAAAAGGCTGTCGGCGAAGGTCGCTGGCAGCAGGCGAAACAGTTCTGCCTGCTGGATTACCCGATTGTCGAACTGGAAGGCAAAACCCTCGGCCTGCTCGGTCACGGCGAACTGGGCGGCGCGGTCGCACGACTGGCCGAAGCCTTTGGCATGCGTGTATTGCTCGGTCAGATTCCCGGACGCCCTGCCCGGCCGGATCGTTTGCCACTGGATGAGCTGCTGCCGCAGATCGACGCGCTGACCCTGCACTGTCCGCTCAATGAACATACCCGCCACTTCATCGGAGCCCGTGAGCTGGCCTCGATGAAACCCGGTGCGTTCGTGGTCAACACCGCACGCGGTGGCTTGATCGACGAACAAGCGCTGGCCGATGCCTTGCGCAACGGTCACCTGGGTGGCGCGGCCACCGACGTGTTGAGCGTCGAGCCACCGACCGCCGGCAATCCGCTACTGGCCCAAGACATTCCACGGTTGATTGTCACTCCGCACAACGCCTGGGGCAGTCGCGAGGCACGCCAGCGGATCGTGGGCCAGTTGACCGAAAACGCTCAGGGATACTTCAGTGGTAAAGCGCTGCGGGTCGTCAGTTGATAGACTGCGGCACTTTTTTTCACAGGAGCAGAGTATGGATCCGCGCAGTGAAGTACTGCTTCGTCAGGCCGAGTTATTCCAGGGTTCGGTGCTGCTGGCCGGTTTGCCCGCCGACGACCTGCTGGGCCGTCTGCCCGACGCTCATGGCTGGTGCTGGCATGCCGGCGATCAAGCAGCGCTGGACGCCCGCTTCGCCGAGCGCAGCCATTTCGGTGTGACTGTAACGGAGCGCGCGTTCGACACCGCCGTGGTGTTTCTGCCCAAGTCCAAGGACCTGACCGACTACATCCTCAATGCCCTCGCCTCCAGACTGGCCGGTCGTGAACTGTATCTGGTGGGTGAAAAACGCAGCGGCATCGAAGGCGCGGCCAAGCAACTGAACCCCTTCGGCAAACCACGCAAGCTCGACAGCGCGCGGCATTGCCAGCTGTGGCAGGTCACCGTGGCCACTGCGCCAGAAGCCAAGTCGCTGGAAAGCCTGGCCCAGACTTATGAGTTGCCGCTGGCCGAAGGTCCGCTAAAAGTCATCAGCCTGCCGGGCGTGTTCAGCCATGGTCGGCTGGATCGCGGCAGCGCGCTGTTGCTGGAGCATCTGGACAAATTGCCGAGCGGCCATTTGCTGGACTTCGGTTGCGGCGCCGGTGTGTTGGGAGCAGCGGTGAAACGTCGTTATCCACACAACCAGGTCACCTTGCTTGATGTGGATGCGTTTGCGGCTGCCAGTAGTCGCCTGACATTGGCTGCCAACGGTCTGGAAGCTGATGTGATTACCGGTGACGGCATCGACGCCGCACCGATGGGTTTGAGTGCAATTCTGAGCAACCCACCGTTCCATGTCGGCGTTCACACCGACTACTTCGCTACCGAGAACTTGCTGCGAAAAGCCGCCAAACATCTGAAAAACGGTGGAGAACTGCGCTTGGTAGCCAACAGCTTCCTGAAGTACCAGCCGCTGATCGAAGAGCATCTGGGCGTGTGTGCGATCAAGGCTGAAGGACAGGGTTTCAGAATCTATCGGGCCAAACGCGGGTAAAAAATTAGTGCTTGCCGAATAGATTCTGCCTAGGCAGAATCCGCTCCGTCCTAGGGGAGTAGTCTCCCACGAGCGCCATGCTCGTCCGGCATACGTCAACATACTTGGTCAACAGACCATGGCGTATGCGACCCAAGCGTCCGCATCAGACGGATCGCAGGGTTTGACAAGACCTATGACACGAACACCTTACCCGGGGCGGGAAGGCTGTACGTGTCATAGCCGTGTCGACCCGCCCCTTAGGAAAACCCTGATGCTGGATTCACTTCTCGTTCCCACCGCAATCGTTGCCTTGGCCGAAATCGGCGACAAGACGCAACTGCTCGCGCTCATTCTCGCCGCTCGCTTTCGCAAACCCTGGCCGATCATCGCCGGTATCGTCGCTGCAACCCTGGCCAACCACGCGGCCGCCGGCGCGGTAGGCGCCTGGGTCGGTAGTTTCTTCTCGAATGCGACGCTGCACTGGATCCTCGCCGCGAGCTTCACCGCGACCGCATTGTGGACCCTGGTGCCGGACAAGATGGATGACGACGAAGCCAGCACCGCCCGCAAGTTCGGACCGTTCCTGACCACGCTGATCGCGTTTTTCCTTGCGGAAATGGGCGACAAGACTCAAGTCGCCACGGTGATGCTCGCTGCGCAATACCCGGAACTGTGGCTGGTGATCATCGGCACTACCGCCGGCATGTTGATTGCCAACGTGCCAGTGGTTTTGGCGGGTAATTTTGCGGCGGACAAACTGCCACTGACTTTGATTCGTCGACTGGCGGCTTCGGCGTTCTTCATCCTCGCCATTGTCGCGGTGTACAAGGCGATGCAGAGCAGCGGTTGGGTTTGACGCGTTTCGTCAGCAGCACCGTGTAATCGTTCTTCGCGAGCAAGCCCGCTCCCACATTTGACCGAGTTCTTCCAGAGCAAATGCGGTCGAATGTGGGAGCGGTCTTGCTCGCGAAGGCGTCAGCGGCCTCACCGCATGACTATCATTATTTTTTGGCTTTCTCGTACAGCGGCATGACTTTCGGGATCGCCGCCTGCAACGAAGCAATACGACTCGACGACGCCGGGTGAGTACTCATGAACTCCGGCGGCGAACCTTCCGAGGCCTTGGTCATCTTGTTCCACAGGGTGATCGCGGCGTTCGGGTTGTAACCGGCGCGAGCGGCCAGTTCCAGGCCGATCAGGTCCGCCTCGTTTTCATTGGCGCGACTGTTGGGCAAGGTCATGCCGTAGTTGGCAACGGTATCCGCCAGCGCCAGGCTGTCCTGGCCCAGACCGAACAAGGCACCGGCGCCCTGCTTGGCCATTTCGATGCCGTAAGCCTTGGACATCGCTTCACGACCATGCTCGCGCAGGGCGTGGGCGATTTCGTGGCCAATGATCGCGGCGATCTCATCGTCGGTCAGTTGCAGCTTGTCGATCAGCCCTGTGTAGAAAATGATCTTGCCGCCAGGCCCGCAATTGGCGTTGAGTTCGTCGCTCTTGATCAGGTTGACTTCCCATTTCCATTGGGCCGAATCCGGACGGAAAACCGGCGCTTGGGCAATCAGCCGGTCGGCAATCACCTGGACGCGTTTGGCATCGTTACTGGTCTTGTCCAGCACGCCTTTGGTGTTCGCCTCGCCGACAGTCTTTTGATAAGACTGGGCGTACATCTGGTTGACCTCGTCGGTCGACAACATGCTGAACATGTACTGTTTACGCTCAACGCCCACCGCGCCACCGCTGGTGGTATTGACCGACTGACAACCGGCGAGCAGCAAACCTGCGCTCAGTGCACACAAAACCAATGTCTTGTTCATCAAAAATCTCCCTGAAAACATGCCGCGTATCCTAGGCGGTGAATTGTATCGGCGCCAGATACAACGGACGTGTAGCACACACTAATTCATTTACGACATCAAACATTCCAAAACAGCCAATTAACCAAACCCCGCTCATGGCCATCGCCTCCCCTGCCGATACAGCACCGCAGACGTCCTCTTGCGTGCGGAGCACCCATGAAATTCAAGTCCATCCAGTTTTCCGTGGCGGCCCTCGCCGGCGCCATCGTTCTTAGTGTCGTGGCAGCCCTGGTGCTGTACGCGTTGTTTTCCGGCGCACGGACACAAGACATGGTCCAGCAGCGGACCCAGGCACAATTCGAGCAAGTCATCGAACAACGCCTGACGTCACTGGCGCAAACCCAGGTCAGCCAGATCCAGCGCGAGCTCGAAGCGCCACTGCTGATTGCCGGCGGTCTGGTGCGAGTCAACGCATTGATCGGCACACCGGGTGCCGATGGCCAGCCACAGTTGAATCTGAGCCGTGAGCAATTGATCAGCCTGATCAAGGAAAACGTCGTCAAGAACCCGAAAATTCTCGGCACCTACATCGGTTGGGAAAAAAACGCCCTCGATCACAACGACGCGGCCTACGTCGACACCCAGGTGGTCGGCATCGACGCCAGCAACGGGCGCTTCCTGCCTTGGTGGTTCCGCAACGAAGACGGCAGCCTGGGCCTGGACAAACTGGTGGACGTCGACGACCAGAAAACCCTGTCCACCGGCGTTCGCGCCAGCGAGTACTACCTGTGCTCGAAAGAAACCAAAAAATCCTGCGTGATCGATCCGGCACCCTACAAGGTCGGCGACAAGATCGTCATGCTCGCCTCCTTTATAGAACCGATCATGCTCAACGGGGCCTTCCAGGGCATCGTCGGCGCCGACCTCTCGGTGAACTTCATCCAGGAAATGCTCCTCGGCGCGAATCAGAAGTTGTACAGCGGCGCTGGTGAAATGGCCCTGATTGGCGGCAACAGCCGGATCGTTGCCTACACCAAGGACCCGAGCAAATTCGGCGAGAAGGTCAGCGACATCCTCGACAGCCAGCAGATCGCCAACATGGCCAATCTCAAGCGCGGCGAAGTCACCTACACCGTCGACAAAGCCCGGGGCCGGATCGAGTTGTACTTGCCGTTCGGCATCGGCCAGACCGACGCTCGCTGGACCCTCATGCTGCAACTGCCACTGAACGCGGTGATGGCCGACCTGCAAAAACTTCAGGGCGATCTGGACGCCCAGCGCAAGTCCGACACCTTCGGCATGGCCATGGTCGGCTTGTTGATTGCCGGTATCGGCTTGCTGGTGATCTGGCTGGTGGGCCACGGCATTGCCCGGCCGCTGAAGCAGATGGTTGCCATGCTCGACGACATCGCTCAGGGCGAAGGTGACCTGACTCGCCGCCTGACCAGCGATCGCGCCGACGAATTGGGCTCGATCGCCAAAGGCTTCAACACCTTCCTGGCCAAGTTGCAGGTGATGATCACCCAGGTGGTGACTTCGGTGCAGAGCGTCAGTGATTCGTCGGAACACACCGCCGATATCGCCATCCGCACCAACATCGGTGTGCACAAGCAAATGGCCGAGATTGATCAAGTCGCCACTGCGGTGCATGAAATGACAGCGACCGCTCAGGACGTGGCGCGCAACGCGACCCAGGCTGCGCAAGCCGCCAGCCATGCCGATCAGGCAGCGGCGCAGGGCATGCAAATCGTGCGGGACACGTCGAACTCGATTGGCGTGCTGGCGATAGAAATCGGCAAGGCTGTCGGCGTAGTGCAAACCTTGGCCAAGGACAGCGAGAACATCAATGCGATCCTGACGGCCATTCGCGGGATTGCCGAACAGACCAACCTGCTGGCCTTGAACGCCGCCATCGAAGCGGCCCGCGCCGGCGAACAGGGACGCGGTTTTGCGGTGGTGGCCGACGAAGTGCGCAACCTGGCGCAGAAGACTCAGAAAGCCACTGAAGAAATTCAGACCATGATTCAGCAACTGCAACAAGGCACGCGCGACGTGGTGCGGGTGATGGAGGACAGTCAGAGCCGCACCGATGAAAGCGTGCAGCATGCGGCGAAAGCGGCCGAGGCGCTGGAGACAATTACGCAGGCGGTGTCGGTGATCAACGACATGAACACCCAGATTGCCAGTGCGGCCGAGGAACAGAGTGCGGTGGCTGACGACATCAACCGTAACGTGATCAACATCGGGCAAGTGGCCAATGAAGTGGCGGGCGGGGCGGATGAATCGAGTGCGGCGAGTGCGGATCTGACCAAGCTGGCTGAGCAGCAGCGGCGGTTGATCAATCAGTTCAAGGTTTAAGGTAAAGAGCAAGATCAAAAGATCGCAGCCTTCGGCAGCTCCTACATTGGAGCAACGTACACCCTGTAGGAGCTGCCGAAGGCTGCGATCTTTTCGAATCCACCACTCAACCCGGAGTCAAACACTCCGGCCCATTGAGCTTCGGATCATTCACCAGATTCGCCAACACCCGCTCGCGCAACGCCGCGGGTTCACTGGCGAGCAACGCTTGCAAGGCATGCAACGGCGTTTCGGGATTGAGCCACGCCTCCTGCCCCGCCGCATCAAGAATCAACGGCCGACGCTGACTAGCCGCTGGTTGCGTGATCACCGCTGTACTCAGCCACACCTGCTCCTGCACCGGATACGCTTCCCAAATCGCCGCAAAGCACAGCGTCGAGCCCTCCCCCGCTGTCAACCAGTACGGACGCTTGCGGGTCGTACCGCGCCATTCGTAAAAACCGTTGGCCGGCAGCAGGCAACGGCGTTCGCGCAGGGCCTGGCGAAACATCGGTTGTTCAGCGACGGTTTCAGCCCGAGCATGGGCTGGCGTACGGGACAAGTCGGTCAGCCACGGCGGCGTCAACCCCCAGCGCGCTCGGGCCAACTCACGCTGACCGTCAACACCCGCGCGCAGCATCAACACCGAATCGTTGGGAGAAATATTCCACTGGGCCTGCTGATCGGCAGGGAAGCCAGGCAGGGCCGCGAAGGCGGGGTTCCAGCGAAACAGGGCATAACGTCCACACATGGGGCAACACGACTCTTGATAAAACGAACGCCAGCCTAACAGACCAGCGTGCCGGGAAAACTTTCCGGTTCATCGCCGGGCAGTGGCAGCGCGGCATTGTACGCGGTGATCAACTCCCGGGCGTACTCGGCCTCGTCGTTATCGACCGACAGGCCCAGCAGGCCGAAGATCGGCAATTCGCCGCTGCCTCCGAGCAAATCGCGCCCCACCAGATGCGCTTCGATGCCCTCACTGGCCAACATGCTTTGCAGCAACTCACCTTCCATGAGGTTTTCCGGCTCGTAGATTCGCTGCATGGGGTGCCCCTTTCATTCGTTTTCGCTGTGAACTTCGAGCAACCATTCCTGGCCGTCAGTCTGCAGGACAAACGTGATGGGGCGACAACACACCGGACAGTCTTCGATATAGGTCTGATCGCCACCGGACAAGTCCAGAACGGCCTCAGCCTCTTCACCACAATACGGACATTCGTAGCGCTCGGTTTCCAGCATCGCGGTCTCCCAGGTGACTTGTGCGTATAATCGCCGGTCTATTTGCAGGGCTATTTTTGTCTGGCTAACTTTTCAGACCGTGCCCCGTTGGTTTTCGATCAAAACCTTTACTTACCCTAGCCGTTTCTAACAAGAGAGCATGATGGGCGAATTCGATGCCATCCGACCTTACAATGACAGCGAAGTCCCGGCGGTGCTGGACCGGCTGCTCGGCGACAAGGCGTTTCTAGATATCCTCATCCACTTCCGCTTCCCGCGTTTTGCCGGTGCTTTCGGCTGGATGCTCAAACCTCTTATAGCTCATCGGCTGCGCCGTGAGTTCGCCGGCGTGACGTCGGTGGCCACGTTGCAGGATAAAGTCGAGATGTACGTCGACCACACCATCGAGCGAGCCACGGACGGTGTGACGTACACCGGCGTCGAGCAATTCAAGTCCGGCAGCGCCTACCTGTTCATCGCCAACCACCGCGACATCGTGATGGACCCGGCCTTCGTCAACTACGCCGTGTACCACGCCGGCCTGCCGACACCGCGCATCGCGATCGGCGACAACCTGCTGCAAAAGCCCTTCGTCAGCGATCTGATGCGCCTGAACAAGAGCTTTATCGTGCACCGTTCGATCACCGGTCGACGCGAGAAGATGGCGGCGTATCAGCTGCTGTCGGCCTACATCAACCACTCGATCCGCAAGGATTGCGCCTCGATCTGGATCGCCCAGGCCGAAGGCCGGGCCAAGGACGGCGACGACCGCACCGAGTCGGCGATCCTGAAAATGTTCCACATGAGCCGCAAGGACGAGCCATTCGGCGAAGTCATTCAGTCGTTGAACCTCACCCCGGTGTCGATCAGTTATGAATACGACCCGTGCGATCAAGCCAAGGCTCGCGAGCTGTTCATCCGCGCCACCACCGGCAGCTACACCAAAGTGCCGGGCGAGGACGATGTGAGCATCGCCAAGGGCATCACCGGCTACAAGGGCCGCGTCCATGTGAACTTCGCCTCGCCGATCACCGAACTGTTCGACGACACCAAGCAATTGGCGATCGAGATGGACCGGCAGATCCTTGGCGGCTATCGCCTGTTCCCGGTGCACTACCTGGCCTACGCCCAGTGGAAAGACGCCGACCCACAATTGCAGGTGCCGAAAGCCTCCGAGGTGTTTGCGGCAGACGAACTGGCCAAGGCTCAGGAGCAATGGCAACAGCGTCTGGACGCTTGCCCTGAGGAGCATCGTCCGTTCATGGTCCTGCAATACGCGACGCCGGTGCGCAATCAGTACCGTGTGAAAGCAGGTTTGCCGCTGTAGGATTTTTTTAAAGCAAGATCAAAAGATCGCAGCCTGCGGCAGCTCCTACATAGGATTTAGGTACACATGTAGGAGCTGCCGCAGGCTGCGATCTTTTGCTTTTAGAGGGTCAAACCCGCGTGCTGATCCACGACACCAGCAGCGCCAACCCCAGGCAGGCAAAACCGAATCGATAGAAAAACCGGTTCATGCGCAAGGTCGCCCCATCCAGCATCAACGTCGGTTCATCGAGACGACGGCTCTGGCTTTGCGCTTCGAGAATGGCCAACGCGCGCTGTTCGCGGCGACGAGTGGCATGCAGCAACCAGCCGCCCGGAAAGGCAAACAACAAGGCCAACAGGTTGATCAACTTGGCGGGATGGTTGGTAAACAGCGAAATCAAATGCAACGACATCACGAACCTCAGCGAAACAGGTGGCAGACGCCGAACCGACGACCGCGGCGCGAATTCTACCGAAAGCCTCGCCACCTGCCCTTGCTTTCCGACAAATAACGAACCATTGGACCGATTCCTGTCCTGTGTCACGGCGCCGTCATTTCAATACGCCAGTCTGGCGCCCCTCGAGTGTTCTGGATTTTTATTCGCAAGCAGCCTGACACCGCAGATCCCTTGCTCGCGATGGCGGTGTGTCAGCTGCATTGATGTTGACTGACACTCCGCATTCGCGAGCAAGCCCGCTCCCACAGGGGATGGGTGCAGTCCCGCCAAAAATCAGCACGCATGAAAAAGCCCGGGGCCATTGCTGGCACCGGGCTTTTTGAATCCAGCGAACGTTTATTCGGCGAGAATCTGACCAATCGTCGGATCCTTGAACAGACGCGTCAACGCATCGCTCAACACATCGCTGACCAGCTTGGTATTGGTTTCCTGATTCGGCGCCATACCAAAACGCTGATCCAGGGACGCACCATAACGACCGCTGTAGCGACGATTGGCATTCTGCACATCGGAGCGGAAGGTCGCGCCAATGGTGGCCTCAGTTACATACATGCCTTCTTTAGGCGACTGATACTTCAGCTCGGCCAGCGTCACGGTCAACTGCGGAGCATTCAGCGCATTGGAGGTTGGGGTGAAGCCCAACAACCGCACGGCCGCTTCGGCCTGAGCCTGCAATTTCGGCAGAATCTGCGCGCCCTGCACGGTGATCGCGCTGGTCTCAGGATACAGGCCACCACGGGTGCCCAACGTCGGCGACGGACGACCGTCCACCACACGAACGACCACCGGCTGACCATGACCGACCGGCGCCAGCTGAGTCGTCAGCTTGGGTTCCGGATTCAGTTGTTGCGGGCTGTGGGCGCAGCCAACCAGGGTCAAACTGGTCACAGTGATCAAACCGAACAACAGGCGTTGCAACATGCTCTTCTCTCCAGAATCAGGCACAAACAGGCCGGCAGTATAGCGGTGCGCCACTGCGGCTAACCAGCACCCCCCAGTGAATACTGAAATCTCTGACAAACCCTCAAGACTGCGGTTCCTGTCACAGATATGTCACCGCCCATACACTTGCTCGTCACGGCTCACTGGCAACCTTTACAGCAGTCACCCCACAAGGTACTTCGCCATGCGCTATCTCGTCTCGCTGTTCAACCCTCGCCCTCTGCATCGCTGCTTCGCCCTGCTCGACCACAACGGCCACTGCCAGGCATTCAAACAGTGCAGCCTCCAGCCGATGGGCGATGGCTGGGTCGAAATCGAAGAAATCCGTCTCAACTGGCTGCACCATCCCCTGCCCCCTAGCGCCCGTGTCAGCCAGCGCCAGCCACGTGCACGGGCTCAACAACTGTTGACCACCTGACCGAACACCTAATAAAAGTCATTAAACACGACCATTTCCCTGCGTTTCTTCGCTACAATCTCCCCCCGATTATAAGGACGTCTCCTGATCGGGCCTCGCAGCATCGTCAATGCGCTTGTATTGACACCCCGCACCGCCCTACAGAGAGCCGCCCACACAGATCGAGTGAAGCTGGCGCGCTTGCTGTTCCTTGAGCAAAACCCCCACTTTTCGCGAATCTGCAGAGCTGTCATTACGCTCGGTCACTGAGCTGTTTGCCCGTTTTGCCTGTCATGTATCCCATGGCGGCAATCCATCCGGGCACGGTGCCAGGCTGGGGCAGCCCTTTTTTGAGGTTCACGTCTTCAAAAGAGCGTGAAAAAAACGGGTTTTCACAACTTCACAAGAGTGTGGCGAGCAAATGAATAGTTTTGCGTCTGAATATGCACCATTAGCGTCTGAAACAGCCCAACGACACAGGACCGAGTACGCCTCGAACACCGGAGCCTGAAGCCTGTCCTCTACGGATTTGGTTGCACAAACGGATGTATCGACCATAAGTCGAATTGCCAGCCGCGCGTTGAAGTGAGTTCATGTAACTCTTTTAGACCCGGCTAGCGTCCGTCGAAGTTGCGAAAAATTGCGAAGATTCGGACATGGCGATACTGCCATGGGTACCTGGGGCATCACTGACACGCCCCTGAACGCCTGGCAGCCATGCCGACAATTTGGTGCTGCAGATTTTGGAGACGCGTTAAATGGCGCATAACGAAGCAGTCGACGTAGTACTGGTTGGGGCCGGCATCATGAGTGCCACCCTCGCTGTACTGCTCAAAGAACTCGACCCCGCGATCAAGCTGGAAGTCGTCGAGCTGATGGATTCCGGTGCCGCGGAGAGTTCGAACCCGTGGAACAACGCCGGTACCGGTCACGCCGGGCTGTGTGAGCTCAACTACACGCCGCAGGCCGCCGACGGCACCGTCGACATCAAGAAAGCCGTGCACATCAACACCCAGTTCGAGGTGTCGAAACAGTTCTGGTCCTACCTGACCAAGAAAAGCACCTTCGGCTCGTGCAAGACGTTCATCAGCCCGGTGCCGCACCTGAGCTTCGTCCAGAACGACGATGGCGTTTCCTTCCTCAAGGAACGCTTCAAGACGCTGAGCAAGCACCACGCCTTCTCGGACATGGAATACACCGAAGACAAGGCCACCATGGCCGAGTGGATGCCGCTGATGATGCCTGGCCGGCCGGCCGACGAAGTCGTCGCCGCCACCCGCGTCATGAACGGCACCGACGTCAACTTCGGCGCCCTGACCAATCAACTGCTCAAGCACCTGACCAGCGCACCCGATGCCCAGGTCAAGTACTGCAAGCGCGTGACCGGCCTCAAGCGTAACGGCAGCGGCTGGACCGTCAGCATCAAGGACGTCAACAGCGGCAATTCCCGTGACGTCGACGCGAAATTCGTGTTCCTCGGTGCTGGCGGCGCGGCACTGCCGCTGCTGCAAGCTTCGGGCATCGAAGAAAGCAAAGGCTTCGGCGGCTTCCCGATCAGTGGCCAGTGGCTGCGTTGCGACAACCCGGAAGTGGTCAAACACCACCAGGCCAAGGTTTACAGCCAGGCGGCCGTGGGTTCGCCTCCGATGTCGGTGCCGCACCTGGACACCCGCGTCGTCGATGGCAAGAAGTCCCTGTTGTTCGGACCTTACGCCGGTTTCACCACCAAGTTCCTCAAGCACGGCTCCTTCATGGACCTGCCGATGTCGGTTCGCGCCGGCAACATCGGCCCGATGCTGGCCGTGGCGAAAAACAACATGGACCTGACCAAGTACCTGGTCAGCGAAGTGATGCAGTCGATGGAGCAGCGCCTGGATTCCCTGCGTCGCTTCTACCCTGAAGCGAAAGCCGAAGACTGGCGCCTGGAAGTGGCCGGCCAACGGGTGCAGATCATCAAGAAAGACCCGAAAAAGGGCGGCGTTCTGCAGTTCGGTACCGAACTGGTCGCGGCCAAGGACGGCACCCTTGCTGCCCTGCTCGGCGCTTCGCCAGGTGCGTCGGTGACTGTTTCGATCATGCTGGAACTGATCGAGAAATGCTTCCCGAACAAATCGTCCGGTGAGTGGGCTGCCAAACTCGCGGAAATCTTCCCGGCCCGGGAAAAGGTTCTGGAAACCGACGCTGCGCTGTATCGCAAGATCAATGCGCACAACAACGTCGCGCTGGAACTGGTTGAAGCCAGCAACGAGACCGAAAGCTACGCTTGATTCGGCCGCATAAAAAACGCCCCGTTCTCATTGAGAGCGGGGCGTTTTTTTATGGGCGGTGAAACCAATATTGCTGTCGCACTTAACTTTGTGGCGAGGGGATTTATCCCCGTTCGGCTGCGCAGCAGTCGCAAAACCTTTGAATGCGATTTGCCTGACATACCGTGTCAGCAGATTTTGGGGCCGCTTCGCAGCCCAACGAGGATAAATCCCCTCGCCACAGGTATCGGGTTCCTCCCAGAAAGGATCAGCCGCGAGCCTTGTTGATCAATTCGATGTACTCGGCCGCGTTGCGCTGATCCTGGATCAGGGCGACGAAGTCATTGCCGTGCTCATCCTTGCCGTCCAGATCCAGACCGGCTTCGACGAAAAACGTCAGAAAACGCTCGAAGTCATCGATGCGCAGGCCGCGATAGGCCTTGATCAGTTTGTGCAGCGACGGCGACGTGGCGTCGACCGGTTCGAAATCGAGGAACAGCTTGATCTGCTCATCGCCGATCTCGTCACCAATCACTTGCTTCTTATCTTTACGCATTGCCGACTCCAGCTCGCAGACATTTCACGGGGCGGGCAGTTTACCCCTCCCTTGCCACCGGGCTCAACGCGGACGAACAGCGCCCGTGTGCAGATCGGCCCAGACATGACCGTTGGCGTAGCTGAGGAACTGGCAATACACCGTGTCATTGCGCAACAAGTCGATCACGACCCGGTACTGGGCCATCGGGTAAAACAGCGTCAGGGTTTTGCTTTTGTCGTCGTAGATCGGCTTTTTCAGGCTTTTGCTTTCGCCATCGAAGTTGACCAGCACCTGGCTGATGGTCGCGCCCTTGTTCAAGGATTTGCCCTTGAGACGGATCAGCAACGGTGAGGTCACCGGAATTGGCTGCTGGCTGGACTGGCGCTGGCTGCCGACCACCACCGAATACTCGGTGACCTGCAACAGCTGTTGCTGCTCGGGCTCCGCGTCACGCAGGGTCAGGTCATCGGGGGGCAGGAACTGCGCGTGCATCGGCGCCGGGGCGGCCGCCAGAGGCAGGCTGACGGTCAGCAACAGGGCGGCGCAGCTGCGGATCAAAAGGCTCATGACAGGCTCCGGAGGGCGAGGCCGAGCACTCTAGCATGGGTTTAAAAGCAAAAGATCGCAGCCTTCGGCAGCTCCTACAGAGAACCGGATACACCCGATAATCTTCGGGTGAACTCGATCATGTAGGAGCTGCCGCAGGCTGCGATCTTTTGGGGCGCTGCGGTCTTACATGCCTTTAACAGCAAAAATCCCGTTGGCGTTACGCCAGTAGCCCTTGTAGTCCATGCCGTAACCGAAGATGTAACGGTCGATGCATGGCAGGCCGACGAAATCGGCTTTCAGGTCCGGGCGAGCCTTGCGGTCGTGGTCCTTGTCGATCAGCACGGCGGTGTGCACAGCGCGGGCGCCGGCGTGTTTGCAGTAGTCGATGATCGCGCCCAGGGTGTGACCTTCATCGAGGATGTCGTCGATGATCAGCACGTCGCGGTCGAGGAACGAGACTTCCGGCTTGGCTTTCCAGAACAGATCGCCGCCGCTGGTTTCGTTGCGATACCGAGTGGCGTGCAGGTAGGACGCTTCCAGCGGGAAGTTCAGATACGTCAGCAGCTTGCCGGAGAAAATCAGCCCGCCGTTCATCACGCAGAACACCACCGGATTGCTTTCAGCCAGCTGGTCGTTGATTTGTGCACCGACGCGGGCGATGGCCGCCTCGACTTCAGCTTCGGTGTACAGGCAGTCAGCCTCTCGCATGATTTGACGGATATGCTCGAGATCAGCGGACATGGCGCTCTCCAAGGGGTTTTAGGGGGAGGGACGGGTTCGGAAAAGCGGGCAAAGGTACGCATCAAGCGAGGCCAGATCAAGCGTTTGTGGACTAACGTACTGTATGTCTATAGGACAACACCCTCGGATAGATTAATCTAGGCCGGTTTTTTTGCCCGCCGCCGGAGCCTTTCCCATGCCCATCCTCGAGATCCGCCATCCGCTGATCCGCCATAAACTCGGCCTTATGCGCCGCGCCGACATCAGCACGAAGAATTTCCGTGAGCTCGCTCAGGAAGTCGGTGCCCTGCTGACCTATGAAGCCACCAAAGATCTGCCGCTGGAATCCTACGACATCGAAGGCTGGTGCGGCACGGTGTCGGTCGAGAAAATCGCCGGCAAGAAAATTACTGTAGTACCGATCCTGCGCGCCGGTATCGGCATGCTCGAAGGCGTGCTGAGCCTGATCCCGGGCGCCAAAGTCAGCGCCGTCGGCGTGGCCCGCAACGAACAAACCCTGCAGGCCCACACCTATCTGGAAAAACTGGTTCCGGAAATCAACGAACGCCTGGCGATGATCATCGACCCGATGCTCGCCACCGGTAGTTCCATGGTCGCGACCATCGACCTGCTGAAAAAAGCCGGTTGCCGGGATATCCGCGCGATGGTGCTGGTGGCTGCCCCTGAAGGCATTGCCGCCGTAGAGAAGGCTCACCCGGACGTGACCATCTATACCGCTTCCATTGACGAGAAGCTGAACGAACACGGTTACATCATTCCAGGCCTGGGCGATGCCGGTGACAAGATCTTCGGCACCAAGCAGAAGGACGCTTGAGCATGCAGCAAGAGTTCAACGATCCGCTCTGGCGCACGGTGCTGTCGGGTGCGCAGATGCTGTTCGTGGCCTTCGGCGCTCTCGTGTTGATGCCGCTGATTACCGGCCTCGACCCGAACGTGGCGCTGTTCACCGCAGGTCTGGGGACGATTCTGTTCCAGATCGTCACCGGGCGTCAGGTGCCGGTGTTCCTGGCGTCGAGCTTTGCCTTCATCACCCCGATCATTCTCGCCAAGGGCCAATTCGGTCTCGCGGCGACCATGGGCGGCGTGATGGCGGCGGGTTTCGTCTACACCTTCCTCGGCCTTGCGGTGAAGATCAAAGGCACCGGTTTCATTGACCGTCTGCTGCCACCCGTGGTGATTGGCCCGGTGATCATCTCGATCGGCCTGGCCATGGCGCCAATCGCCGCCAACATGGCGATGGGCAAGGCTGGCGACGGCACCGAACTGATTCATTATCAGACGGCGATGCTGATCTCGATGCCAGCGCTGCTGACCACCCTGATCGTCGCGGTGTTCGGTAAAGGCATCTTTCGCCTGGTGCCGATCATCTCGGGCGTGCTGGTGGGTTTTGCGATGGCGTTCTATTTCGGCGTCGTTGATACCGCGAAAATTGCCGCCGCACCGTGGTTTGCAATCCCGCACTTCACCGCGCCGGAATTCAACTGGCAGGCGATTCTGTTCATCGTTCCGGTGGCCCTGGCCCCGGCCATCGAGCACATCGGCGGCGTGATCGCTGTCGGTAGCGTGACCGGTCGCGATTACCTGAAGAAACCCGGCCTGCACCGCACCCTGCTCGGCGATGGCATTGCCACCACCGCAGCCGGCCTGTTTGGCGGTCCACCCAACACCACCTATGCCGAAGTGACGGGCGCGGTGATGCTGACCAAGAACTACAACCCTAAGATCATGACCTGGGCGGCGATATTCGCCATCAGCCTGGCGTTCGTCGGCAAGTTCGGCGCGCTGCTGCAAAGCATTCCGGTGCCAGTGATGGGCGGGATTCTGTGCCTGTTGTTCGGTTCGATCGCAGCGGTAGGCATGAACACGCTGATTCGCCACAAGATCGACCTGGGCGAAGCGCGCAATCTGGTGATTGTCTCGGTGACCCTGGTGTTCGGGATTGGCGGCGTACTGGTCGGCACCGGCACAGGGCCGGACGACTTCGGCCTTAAAGGCATCGCGCTGTGCGCGGTGACGGCGATAGCGTTGAACCTGCTGCTGCCGGGTAATGACAGCTGGAAGCACAAGAAGGCGAATGAGTCGTTGTTGTAACAGACGACTCAATCCCTGTGGCGAGGGGGCTTGCCCCCGTTTGAGTGCGCAGCACTCACAAAATCTTCATCGACTGCGAGAGTTTTGGGGCCGCTTCGCGACCCAACGGGGTGATGCGGCATTCCGGCAAGCCCCCTCGCCACAGTTTTAAAGCGCCAACGGCGCTCGCTCGCACAAGGTGCTCAACGCCCGCGCCCACTGCGGATCGTCGTTAAGACACGGCACCAGCACCAACTCCTCTCCCCCCGCCTCGCGGAACTGCTCTTTGCCGCGATCCCCGATCTCTTCCAACGTCTCGATGCAATCGGCAACAAACGCCGGGCACATCACCAGCACTTTCTTCACGCCCATTCCAGCCAATTCATCGAGGCGCGCTTCTGTGTAGGGCTCGATCCATTTCGCTCGGCCCAGACGCGACTGGAACGATACCGACCACTTGCCATCCGGCAGGCCCAGCCGTTTGGCAAACTCGGATGCCGTGCGCAGGCATTGGGCGCGGTAGCAGGTCGCCAGAACTTCTGGTGAAGCGTTCAGACAGCAATTATCGCTTTTGAAGCAATGGTGACCGGTAGGGTCGATCTTGGTCAGGTGCCGCTCCGGCAATCCGTGAAAGCTTAGCAACAGGTGATCGTGCTCCTGCTCCAGATGCGGCTTGGCGCTGACCACCAGCGCATCGAGGTATTCCGGCTGATCGTAGAACGGCTGGAGAATTGAAAACTGCATATCCAGCTGTTTCTCGCGCACTACCCGCTTGGCCTCCTCGATCACCGTAGTCACAGTGCTGTCGGCGAACTGTGGATAGAGCGGTGCGAGCGTGACCCTCTTGTGACCCTGGGCTGCCAGGCGCACCAACATCGATTCAATTGACGGTTCGCCATAACGCATCGCCAGCTCCACCGGACCGTGAGTCCACTGGGCCGTCATGGCCTGTTGCAGGCGACGGCTGAGCACCACCAACGGCGAGCCCTCCTCCCACCAGATCGAGGCGTAGGCGTGGGCAGACTGCTCCGGTCGCTTGAACAGGATCAGCGACACCAGCAAACGTCGCACCGGCCATGGCAGGTCGATCACATACGGGTCCATCAGAAATTGATTGAGGTAACTGCGCACATCCGCCACCGAGGTGGAAGCCGGTGAGCCCAGATTGACCAGAAGCAATGCGTGATCGGTCATGCAACGTCCTATTTCAAAGGCGGCTGGAAAGGTCGTCCAGAGCCGCGCGCAAATCAGTGAACTGGAAAGTGAAACCCGCTTCCAGCAAGCGAGCCGGTACGGCCTTCTGGCCGCCCAGCAACAGCAATGATAATTCGCCCAGACACACCTTTAACGCCAGGGCCGGCATGGGCATGAACGTCGGGCGGTGCAGCACGCTGCCCAACGTCTTGGCAAACTCGCGGTTGCGCACCGGCTTGGGCGCGCAGGCATTATAAGGACCACTGGTGTCTTCCTGACGCAGAAGAAAATCAATCAGGGCGATTTGATCGTTGATATGGATCCACGGCATCCACTGCCGGCCACTGCCGATAGGCCCGCCCAGCCCCACTTTGAACGGCAGCAACAGCCGCGACAAAAAGCCGCCCTCGGCTGACAACACCAGGCCGGTGCGGATGAGGATCACGCGGATGCCCAACGCCTCGGCACGCTGGGCGGTTTCTTCCCAGGCGATGCACAACTGGCTGGCGAAATCATCGATGACGGGCGGAGATTTTTCAGTCAACTCCCGCTCGCCCCCGTCGCCGTACCAACCAATGGCGGAGCCCGAGATTAATACCTGAGGTTTCTGCTCGCGGCTTTCAAGCCAGGCCAGCATCGTTTCGGTCAGCGTGATCCGGCTGCTCCAGAGCAGCGCTTTGCGTTTGGAAGTCCATGGCCGGTCGGCAATCGGTGCGCCCGCCAGATTGATAATGGCATCAACCGTTTCTTGCCCAAAGTCTTCGAACAATGCGATTCCACGCACCTGTTCACCGCAAATTTTCGCAACTTTTTCAGGCGTGCGACTCAAGACAGTTAAACGATGACCCTGACTCAACCAGTGTCGGCAGAGCTGACGTCCTATCAAACCAGTACCGCCGGTCAGCAATATGTGCATGACTTCTTCCTCGCGTGGCGTTTTACCTTGATCACTAGTCTATTTTTATAAGCAGGGATCTTTGGTATCGGGCAGGCTCTGTGTTTAACAATAGGCCAAGCTGTCAGAACAAGAACGCTAAAAGTTATACCAAAAAACAATATTGTACAGGTTTCATCCACGGCGTAGTCTGTACAGAAAGGTAAACGAGGCCCCTATGACTGTACCTATCGCAATCATCGGCACCGGCATCGCCGGGCTCTCCGCCGCCCAGGCCCTGACAGAGGTCGGGCATGTCGTTCAACTTTTCGATAAAAGCCGCGGCAGTGGCGGACGCATGTCGAGCAAGCGCAGCGATGCGGGTGCTCTGGACTTGGGCGCGCAATATTTCACTGCCCGCGACCGTCGCTTCGTCACTGAAGTCCAGCGCTGGCAAGGCAATGGCTGGGTCGCTGAATGGATGCCGCAGCTCTACACCTACCATGGCGGCCAACTCAGCCTGTCGCCGGACGAACAGACGCGCTGGGTCGGCACGCCGCGCATGAGCGCCATCACCCGCGGCCTGCTCGGCGACCTGGAAGTGCATTTCGCCTGCCGCATTACCGAGGTCTATCGCGGCGAGGAGCACTGGCATCTGCAGGACGCCGAAGGCTTCACCCACGGCCCATTCAGTCATGTGATTATCGCCACGCCGGCGCCTCAGGCGACTGCACTGCTGGCCTCCGCGCCGAAACTCGCCGGTGCCGCCGCCGGGGTCAAAATGGACCCGACCTGGGCTGTCGCGCTGGCGTTCGAGACACCGCTGGATACGCCCATGGAAGGCTGCTTCGTCCAGGACAGCCCACTCGACTGGCTGGCTCGCAACCGAAGCAAACCCGGGCGCGATAACACCCTCGATACGTGGGTGCTGCATGCGACCAGTGCCTGGAGTCGGCAACATATCGACCTGTCCAAGGAAGCGGTGATCGAGCAACTGCACGGTGCGTTTGCCGAGCTGCTGCACGACGCCATGCCCGCCCCGACCTTCAGCATCGCCCACCGCTGGCTCTATGCGCGACCCGCCAGCAGCCACGAATGGGGAGCCCTAGCCGATGCCGATCTGGGCCTCTACGTGTGTGGCGACTGGTGCTTATCCGGTCGTGTCGAAGGCGCCTGGCTCAGCGGCCAGGAAGCCGCTCGCCGCTTGCATGCGCATCTGCAGTGAACCGCATCGATCCGAGTCAATTGCTGCTGTCGAAATGGACAGCAGCCCACCCGTAAAACCGCGAAAAACATTTTCTGGTCATCGAACTGTTCCGCGACGAAGAAGGCACGGTGCCAGATGTTGCGTAGCAGGCGGTGGTGACTCAGCGTTGGTGTTGATGATCGCAAAAACCTATACAAACAATTTGACTTGTACACCTTTGAATCTATGATGAAGTTATGTTGTACAGACCGAACAGTCTGTACAGGTTTAGATTCGAGGTGCTCCGATGCCCCACGTCACCGTGAAACCGAAGATCGCCATCAGCGCCTGCCTGATGGGCGCAGAAGTGCGTTACAACGGCGGGCACAAGGAGTCGCGGCTGTGCAGTCGCACCCTCACTGACTATTTCGATTTCGTCCCGGTTTGCCCCGAAGTCGCCATCGGTCTCGGCATTCCCCGCGAACCGATCCGCCTGGTGGGCGATCCACAACATCCAGAAGCCATCGGTACCGTTAACCCAACACTCAATGTCACCCGGCCGCTGGCCGAATACGGTCAGAAAATGGCCGCGGAACTGGGCGATCTCTGCGGCTATATCTTCATGCAGAAATCCCCGTCGTGCGGCCTGGATCGGGTCAAGGTCTACCACACCAACGGTGCGCCGGTGGACGGTGGTGGCCGTGGCATCTACGCCCAGGCATTCTGCGAGCGGCATCCGGATTTACCGGTGGAAGAAGACGGCCGACTCAACGACCCGGTGCTGCGAGAAAACTTCCTCACCCGCGTGTTCGCCTACAGTGCCTGGCAGCAGTTGCTATGCGACGGCCTGACTCGCCGTGGCCTCACGGACTTTCACTCGCGCTACAAATACCTGCTGATGGCCCACAACCCGGTGCACTACAAAACCCTGGGTAACCTGCTGGGCAACATGGGCCAGACCGACCCGAATGAACTCGGCCCACGTTATTTCAGCGAGCTGATGGCGGCCTTGAAAAAATGCGCGACACGCCGCACCCACACCAACGTCCTGCAACACATCAGTGGCTATCTCAAACAGGCCATCAGCCCTGAAGACAAACAGGAAGTGCAACACGTCATTGGCCAGTACCGCCATGGCATCGTACCGCTGGTGGTGCCGTTGACGCTGCTCAAACACTACTTCCGTCAACACCCGGATCCATACATTGCGCAACAGGTTTACCTGCAACCGCATCCGGAAAATCTCAGCCTGCGAAACGCGATCTAATGACAATCCAATGAAAAGCCCACTCGACACCAGCGCCAGCGAAGACCTCGGCGCCGACTTCAAGAAAGCCCTCGACGAAGGCTGGCTGCCGATCCGTGAGGTCGCACGGCAGACCGGTGTCAACGCCGTCACCCTGCGGGCCTGGGAACGGCGTTATGGCCTGATCGTGCCGCAACGCACACCCAAGGGGCATCGGCTGTTCTCTGCCGAACACGTTCAACGCATCCTGACGATTCTCACCTGGCTCAACCGCGGCGTGGCCGTCAGCCAGGTCAAGCAACTGCTCGACACCCCGCAGGCCTTTACCCAATCCGTCGAAAACGATTGGCAGGTGCTGCGCCATGCGCTGCTGCAAGCGGTCACTCAACTGAACGAACGCACCCTCGATGACACCGTCAATCAGGCCATGGCGCTGTATCCACCACGGACCTTGTGCGCACAACTGCTGATGCCGTTGCTGGCTGAACTGGAGCAACGCTGGCAAGGCCAGTTCGGTGCGCAGATGGAGCGGGTGTTTTTTTACTCCTGGTTACGCAGCAAATTTGGCGCACGCATCTACCATAACAACCGTCAGTTACACACCGCGCCACTGTTGTTGATCAATCAATCGGACCTGCCACTGGAACCTCACCTGTGGCTGACCGCCTGGTTGATCAGCAGCGCCGATTGCCCGGTGGAAGTGTTCGACTGGCCACTCCCCGCCGGCGAACTCGCGCTGGCGGTCGATCATCTGCAAGCCCGCGGCGTACTGCTGTATTCCAGCAAAGCCATAAATCTTTCGCTGTTGCCGAAACTATTGAATGGCGTCAGTTGCCCAAAAATGATTGCCGGGCCAACGGTGTGCATCCACCACACCGAGTTGTCCGCACGAACGTTCAAGATTACTGATTTGTTCCTGGCTGAAGATCCGTTAGCGGCGCATCAGGGCCTGGTTCAGCGTGGGCTCATTTAATGGCGAATTTTTAATGAATCATGCGGACACCACCCTGCAATTGATCTGGTTGCGCAGCGACTTGCGCTTACATGACAACACCGCCCTCTCGGCCGCCGCTGCCCGCGGCCCGACTGTCGCGGTGTATTTGTTGAGCCCGGAACAATGGCTGGAGCACGATGACGCGTCGTGCAAAGTGGATTTCTGGCTGCGCAACCTGAGCGAGTTACGCAGCGCGTTGGATGAGCTGAACATTCCCTTGTTGATCCGCAAGGCATTTCGCTGGGAGGACGCACCCAAGGTGCTGCTCGATCTTTGCCAACAGTTGAAGATTGACGCGGTGCACGTCAACGAGGAGTACGGCATTCATGAAAGCCGTCGTGACGCAGCCGTGGCCGAAACACTGAAAGCCAATGCCATCGACTTTTACAGCTACCTTGATCAACTGCTGTTAAAACCCGGTACCGTACTGACCAAGACGGGCACTTACTTTCAGGTGTTCAGCCAGTTCCGCAAGGTGTGTTACGACCGCCTGCGCGGGTCGTTACCGAAGCGGGTCTCAGCACCCGCCGTACAGGCGCCGCTGGCGATCGGCAGCGACAAGATCCCATCAACCGTTGAAGGCTTCGCAACGCCCAGCGAAAACTTGCGCAGTCTTTGGCCTGCCGGTGAAGCCGAAGCCCAGCGCCGCCTCATCACCTTCGCCGATGCCCAGATCGACGACTACAAAAACGAACGCGATTTCCCGGCCAAACCGGGCACCAGTCAGCTGTCGGCCTATCTCGCCGCCGGGGTGATTTCCCCCCGTCAGTGTCTGCACGCCGCGCTGCAAAGCAATCAGGGCGAGTTCGAAAGTGGCAAGGTCGGCGCCGTCACATGGATCAACGAATTGCTGTGGCGCGAATTCTACAAACACATTCTGGTGGGCTACCCACGAGTCTCACGTCATCGCGCCTTCCGCCCGGAAACCGAAGCCCTCGCCTGGCGCGATGCCCCAGATGAACTCCAGGCCTGGCAAGAGGCCCGTACCGGTCTGCCGATTATCGACGCGGCCATGCGCCAATTGCTTGAAACCGGCTGGATGCACAACCGTCTGCGCATGGTGGTGGCGATGTTCCTGACCAAGAACCTGCTGATCGACTGGCGTGAAGGCGAGCGTTTTTTCATGCGTCATCTGATCGATGGGGACCTGGCGGCGAACAACGGTGGCTGGCAGTGGAGTTCGTCCACTGGCACCGATTCGGCGCCCTACTTCCGGATTTTCAATCCGTTGAGCCAGTCGGAGAAATTCGACAGCGAAGGTCTGTTTATCAAGCACTGGCTGCCGGAACTGGCCGGGCTGAACAAGAAAGAAGTCCACAACCCGGCGAACGTCGGCGGGTTGTTCGGCGCGGTGGATTATCCGTCACCGATCGTCAATCTGAGTACTTCCCGCCTGCGAGCCCTGGCCGCATTCAAAAACCTGCCATCACGACAAAATGACGGGCGATTGCCTGGTTGAAAAGGAGAATGGGATGAGTTTTACACCTCCACGGCGATACTGGCTGACGGGTGCCAGCAACGGCATTGGTGCCTCGCTGGCCGAAGAAATACTGAAAACCGGTGCTCATCTCGCGGTGAGCGCTCGCTCGGTGGCGCCACTCAAAGTCTTGTCCCAGCGTTATCCGGGGCAGGTGCTGGTGGTGGCCGGTGACCTGACCAACAGCCAGACCGTGCGAGAAATCGGCGAGCAGATTGCCGGGGAGTGGGGAGCTCTGGACACGGTGATTCTCAACGCCGGTACTTGCGAATACGTCGACGTTCAGCAGTTCGATTCGTCGATCGTCGAGCACGTGGTGCGCACCAACCTGCTTGCCAGCAGCTATTGCATCGAAGCCGCCCTGCCACTATTACGCACCGGCATTGCGCCGCATCTGGTGGGCGTCGCCAGCTCGGTCACCTACCTGCCGCTGCCGCGGGCCGAGGCCCATGGCACCTCAAAGCCCGGGCTGCGATACCTGTTTGAATCGTTGCGCATTGATCTTGCACCGGAAGGCATCGAAGTCACCGTGGTCAGCCCGGGGTTTGTCGAGACGCTGCTGCCAGCGGAAAACGTCCCCATGCCACTGAGCTGGCCGGTGGACAAGTCCGCACGCTACATCTTCGCCGAACTCAAGAATCGTCCGCTGGAATTAGCCTTTCCGGCGTTGTTCATGGCCGACCTCTGGCCACTGTCGAAAGTACCCAACCGGGGGAAACTCGCGATTGGCAAACGCATGGTACGCAGCAATCCGCCGATCAAGGACCCGCCGTGACATCACCATTGCCAGTAGTGGCATCTCGGGGATGGTCGCACCCATCGACCAAGCGTCCGTCAGGCCTTTTACACAGCACCGGCCCACTGCCTTACACTGGGCGCCATGAAAACCATTCCCCACACGCAAATCGCCGAGCCTGCGATCACATGCTCGACCTGCGCAGCTTGCTGCTGTCAGCTCGAAGTCATGCTGATCACGGACACGGGTGTGCCCGAACGTTTTATCGATACCGATGACTGGGGTGGGGAAGTCATGCTGCGTCTGGATGACGGCTGGTGCGCCGCGCTGGATCGCAACACGATGATGTGCACCATCTATGAAAAACGCCCGTTGATCTGCCGGGAGTTCGAGATGGGCGCACCGGAATGCATCGACGAACGCCAAGGGATTACCACGGCGTATCGGTGAGTCTGAATGGGGATCTAATGTGGGAGCGAGCCATGTGGCGAGGGGATTTATCCCCGTTGGGCTGCGGAGCAGCCCCGGCATTTCAAAGTTAAACAGCGTTTACGACTGCTTCGCAGTCGAACGGGGATAAATCCCCTCGCCACACAGTCTCGCTCCCACATTAAAAGCGCTTACAACGGCATCGTGTAATGCAGCGCGTAACTTTCTACACCATCGTTCGGGCTGCTGATTCCGGCATTGGAATAATGCGTCGCTCGAATCCCGACTTCATGTCCGCCTGCAAAGCGCAGCCCAAAGCCGAACCGGTCTTCGAACTGAAAGGCATTGCCGAGATTGTTGTTTTCGACTTCGGTATTGGCGAACACCGCGACGCCAACGCCCAACTCCAGGTAGGGTTTAACGGTCTGCCCGGCAAACTCGTAAACCAGCACCGGCGCGAACGACAGGCTGTGGTTGCTGGAGGTCTTGTCGCCGTCCCAATAGGTGTAGGCACCGCTCCAGTAACCGGTCAAACGACCGATATCACTCTGCAACCAGCTCTTGTCCCAATCGAATTGCATGCCCAGTCGATAGGTCATGGTTGACTCGCTAGTCTGGCCGACCGCGAACTCCACGCCTGCCGCCTGTGCAGTAAAACTGTGCCCCATCAGTGCGGCCGCAATCGCGGCCAAGCAGAATAGTCGCTTCATTAGAAACATCCTTTTCCGAACGATTTCGTATGGTTTTTTTGTTGCTTGACGCTATAGAAGTCGACGCTTAATCAGAAGTTCACCCCAATGACTCGCTGCCCCAAGTTTTGTTTACTCCTTGAAGCTTCGCACAACGCCAGCGGTATTCCACAGTATCGGCAAGATATTTCTGAAATGCTCCGGATCGGCACTCGTCCAGAACTGCGCAGCACGTACGGGCCCCTCGGCGAGCAATTCCCGCTCGGCCAACAGACGCTGAAGTTGCCGCGCTACAGCGGCGCCGGTGTCGATCAAGCTGATGTCATCGGGGATCATCTGCTTAAGCAACGGCTTTAGGAAGGGGTAATGCGTGCAGCCAAGAATTATCGTGTCGCACCCGGCGCCGAGCAGTGGTTCGACATACCTGGCCAGCAACTGGCGCAATGCCTCGCTGTGCAGATCGCCGTTTTCAATCAGCTCCACCAGGCCGGGGCACGGCTGAGTGATGACTCGCACATCGGTGGCGAATCGGTCTAGCAAAGCGGCGAACTTGGCACTCTGCAACGTGCCGGTGGTGGCGAGCACACCGACCACACCGCTACGGGTGGCGGCAGCGGCCGGTTTGACCGCCGGCTCCATGCCGACGATGGGCCACTCGGGATAATCGCGCCGCAAATCTGCAACGCCAGCGACAGTCGCTGTGTTACAGGCCAGCACCAAGGCCTTGGCGCCCTGCTGCTGAAAAAAACCGGCCATCACGCTGCAACGATGACGGATGAATTCCGGGGTTTTCTCGCCGTAGGGAATATTCCCGCAATCGGCGACGTACAACAGTGACTCGTTGGGCAGCAAACGCTGGATCTCGGCCAGCACCGAAAGCCCACCGACACCGGAGTCGAACACGCCAATCGGCGCTTCACGCATGCTTCGAACCACAGACGCTGCAGCCCGGATCACGCTTGACCCGCAATTCGCGAAAGCGCGAGCCCAAGGCATCGATCAACAACAGACGCCCCACCAGCGGCTCGCCGAACCCCACCAGCAATTTCATGGCTTCCAGCGCCTGAAGGCTGCCAACCAGGCCAACCAAAGGCCCCACGACGCCGGCTTCGCTGCAGGTCAGTTCGGCTTCGCTGCCGTGACCATATAAACAGTGGTAGCACGGGCTTTCCGGACGGCGCGGGTCAAACACTGACAACTGACCTTCGAGCCGAATCGCTGCGCCGCTTACCAGAGGTTTGCCGGCGGCGACACACGCAGCGTTGACCGCTTCGCGGGTAGAGAAATTGTCGGAGCAGTCCAGCACCAGATCCACCGCAGTCACGGCGGCGGCCAGGGAATCTTCGTCCAGCGCGGTGCGATGGGCGATCAACTGAATCTCGGGATTGATTGCAGTCAGTCGGCGGATCGCCGAGTCGACCTTGCTCAGGCCGACGCTGTCAGTGTCGTGGACGATCTGGCGTTGCAGGTTGGTCAAGTCGACGGTGTCGAAATCCGCCAAATGCAACTCGCCGACGCCGGCGGCGGCCAGATACAGCGCAACCGGCGAGCCGAGACCGCCGAGACCGACGATCAACACGCGGCTTTCTTTCAGTCGCAACTGGCCGTCGATGTCGACGTGTTGCAACAGAATCTGCCGACTGTAGCGCAACAATTCCTGATCATTCAGCACGGCAAGCGCCCCAGGCTGATACGTTCGTGACCGCCCAGATCGGTGCGGCTGTGGACTTCTTCAAAGCCGCGGGTCAGCAGCAAATCGCGTACTGCAGTGGCTTGATCGTAACCGTGTTCGAGCATCAACCAGCCGCCCGCTTCAAGGTAATCCGGCGCCTGGGCGACGATCAGACGCAGATCGTCGAGCCCGTCGACGCCGGCCACCAAGGCACTGGCTGGCTCGAAACGCACATCACCTTCTACCAGATGCGGGTCGGCGGAGGCGATGTAAGGCGGGTTGCTGATGATCAGCTGAAAACGCTGACCTTCCAGCGCACTGAACCAATGACTGCTCAGCACGGTGGCGTTATTCAGGTGAAGTCGCTGGCGATTGCGCTCGGCCAGGGCCACGGCTTCGAGCACGCGATCCACGGCGGTAACCTTCCAGGCCGGACGCTCGCTGGCCAGGGCCAGGGCAATGGCGCCGCTGCCGGTGCCGAGGTCGAGGACCTTGGCAGATGTGGCTGGCAGGAGCTCAAGCGCCGCTTCCACCAACAGCTCGGTGTCCGGGCGCGGGATCAGCGTGTGCGGTGCAACTTCCAGATCAAGTTTCCAGAAACCTTGCTGACCGAGGATGTAAGCCACTGGCTCACCGCCACGGCGGCGCTGCAAATACTCGGCAAATTTAAGCGCCGCTTCGCTCGGAACGATGCGCTCGGGCCAGGTGTGCAGAAAACTGCGGGACTTGCCCAACGCCGCGGCCAGCAACAATTCGGCATCCAGGCGTGCGGTGGGCGAATCTGGTAGGTCGGCGGCGCGTAACACACTGGCAATGATCGTCATTTACTCACCTATCGCTGCCAATTGGTCGGCCTGGTATTCGGCCAGCAACGGCTCGATCACCGCATCGACGCCACCCGCGAGGATTTCGTCGAGGGAATACAGCGTCAGGTTGACCCGGTGGTCGGTGACCCGCCCCTGGGCAAAGTTATACGTGCGGATCCGCTCCGAACGATCGCCCGAACCGACCAGCAATTTACGCTCGCTTGCGATAGCGTTCGCGGCGGCGCTGGTCTGCTGATCGTTGAGCTTGGCCGACAGCCAGGACATCGCCCGGGCGCGGTTCTTGTGCTGGGAACGTTCTTCCTGGCACTCGACGACGATACCGGACGGCAAGTGCGTGATGCGGATCGCCGAGTCCGTTTTGTTAACGTGCTGACCACCGGCACCGGAGGATTTGTAGGTATCGATGCGCAAATCCGACGGGTTGATCTCGATCGCTTCCTGCTCGTCCGGCTCGGGCAATACAGCTACGGTGCAGGCCGAGGTGTGGATGCGGCCCTGGGATTCAGTAGCCGGAACCCGTTGTACGCGGTGGGCACCGGATTCGAATTTCAGCTTGCCGTAGACGCTGTCGCCTTCGACGCGGGCGATGACTTCTTTAAAGCCGCCGTGTTCACCGATGTTCTCCGAGAGGATTTCCACCCGCCAGCCGCGACGCTCGGCGTAACGCGAATACATGCGGAACAGGTCGCCGGAGAAAATCGCCGCCTCGTCACCGCCGGTGCCGGCGCGGATTTCGAGGAACACGTTACGCCCATCGTTCGGATCCTTGGGCAGCAACATGCGTTGCAGACTGGCTTCGATTTCGATCAGTTGCTCTTTGGCTTCGCGAACTTCTTCCACGGCCATTTCGCGCATGTCCGGGTCGCTGTCCTTGAGCAGCGCCTGGGCACCCTCGAGATCGCTTTGTACCTTGAGCAACTGTTTATAGGTTTCGACAATCGGTTCGACTTCCGCGTATTCCTTGGAATAGGTGCGGAATTTGTTCTGATCGGAAATGACTTCGCCGTCGCCAAGCAAGGCGGTCAATTCCTCGAAACGGTCCTGGAGGATGTCCAGCTTATTGAGCAGTGACGCTTTCATTGCGGTTTTTTATCCGAAAAGCTATCCGATGAGCCCTCATTCAGGGCAAAGAGTTCCTGGGCCATGGCCAGCGCATCGAGGCGGCCTTCGGCAGAGAGCTTTTTCAACTGCACGCTCGGTGCGTGCAAGAGTTTGTTGGTCAGGCCCCGCGCCAGTTGCACCAGCACGTCTTCGGCGCTGCTGCCGTTGGCCAGCATGCGCTGGGCCTTCTGCAATTCTTCGTCGCGCATGCGCTCGCTTTGTTGGCGATAGGCCTTGAGCACATCCACCGCCGCCAGTTCACGCAGGCGGACCATGAAATCTTCGGCACCCACCGAGACCATCTCCTCGGCCGCCTGGGCTGCGCCCTGGCGACTCTTGAGGTTCTCGGCGACCACTTCGTGGAGATCGTCGACGCTATAAAGGTAAACGTCGTCCAGTTCGCCGACTTCCGGCTCGATATCCCGGGGGACGGCGATGTCTACCATGAAGATCGGCTTGTGCTTGCGCAGTTTCAAGGCGCTTTCCACCGCGCCCTTGCCCAGGATCGGCAACTGGCTGGCGGTGGAGCTGATAACGATGTCGCTGCGCACCAGTTCCGCCGGGATGTCCGAGAGCAACACCGCGTGGGCGCCGAACTGCTCGGCCAGAATGCTCGCGCGTTCCAGGGTGCGGTTGGCGACGACGATGCGCTTTACACCCAACTCGTGCAGATGGCGGGCGACCAGAGTGATGGTCTCGCCGGCGCCGATCAGCAAGGCCTGGCTGCGTTGCAGGTCGCTGAAAATCTGTTTCGCCAGACTGACCGCAGCAAACGCCACGGACACCGGATTCTCGCCGATGGCGGTGTCGGTGCGCACCTGTTTGGCCGCATTGAACGTGGCCTGGAACAGCCGCCCGAGCAACGGACCGATGGTGCCGGCCTCGCGGGCCACGGCGTAGGCCGATTTCATCTGACCGAGAATCTGCGGTTCGCCCAACACCAGCGAATCGAGCCCGGAGGCCACCCGCATCATGTGACGAACTGCCGCATCATCTTCGTGCACATAAGCACTCGCACGCAGCTCTTCGAGGCTCAAATGGTGATAATCGGCCAGCCAGCGCAGGATGACATCAGCCGAAAGGTGATCCTGTTCTATATAGAGTTCACTGCGATTGCAGGTGGAGAGGATCGCAGCTTCGCGGCTGTCGGTGAGTCGGCAGAGCTGCTGCAAGGCCTCCACCAGCTGCTCAGGGGTAAAGGCCACGCGCTCGCGGACGTCTACTGAAGCAGTCTTGTGGTTAATACCGAGTGCAAGGAAGGCCATTCAAAGTCGCTGATGGTGACGTGAAGCCGGCAATTGTCCTACTTCGACAGAGCCAGAACAACTATTCGATATCTATCGCCCCTGTAGGAGCTGCCGAAGGCTGCGATCTTTTCAGGTTTCAAAGGTACCGCACAGGCAAGATCAAAAGATCGCAGCCTGCGGCAGCTCCTACGATTGTCCCAATGACCTGCCTCTATAAAGGCGCCAATTGAGACTCGGTTATGTTTGGCTGAAGGCTTGTGTCATGATGATCCGACCGCAGGTTAGTCGTCCTCTTCCTATATGAATAGATCTTCCGCGTTGCTCCTCGCTTTTGTCTTCCTCAGCGGCTGCCAGGCCTTGGCACCCGTTTCGTCGGACGGTACGCCGCCGATCGAAGACAGCACTCCGGCCCCTGAAAAGCCCAAGGTTTACAGCTCATTCAGTGAAGAAACCGTCTTCAGTCTGTTGAGCGCCGAACTGGCTGGCCAGCGCAATCGTTTCGACATTGCCCTGGACAACTACGTGACCCAGGCGATCAATACTCAGGATCCGGGCATCTCCGAGCGGGCATTCCGTATCGCCGAATACCTGGGCGCCGATCAGGCGGCCCTGGACACCGCGTTGATCTGGGCGAAAAACGCCCCGGACGACCTTGAGGCGCAACGAGCAGCTGCCGTGCAACTGGCTCGTGCCGGGCGTTATGACGACTCCATGGTGTATATGGAGAAAGTCCTGCAAGGCAAGGGCGACACGCATTTCGACTTCCTCGCCCTGTCTGCGGCCGATACCGACCAAGACACGCGCAACGGCTTGATGAAAAGTTTTGACCGTTTATTACAGCGCCATCCGAACAACAGTCAGCTGATTTTCGGCAAAGCCTTGCTGCTGCAACAGGACGGTGACGCCAAGGGTGCGCTGGGCCTGCTGGAAGACAATCCGCCGGACGACGGCGAAATAGCACCGATTCTGCTGCGCGCACGCCTGCTGCAGACCCTCAGTCGTGGCGATGAAGCGTTGCCGCTGCTGCAAAAAAGCATCAAGAAATACCCGGACGACAAACGCCTGCGCCTGACCTACGCGCGCATGCTGGTTGAACAGGACCGCATGGCCGACGCCAAAGCCGAGTTCTCGAGCCTGGTTCAGCAGTACCCCGAAGACGACGAACTGCGTTATTCCCTGGCGTTGGTCTGCCTGGAAGCCAAGGCCTGGGATGAGGCCAAGGGCTATCTGGAAGACCTGATTGCCCGGGAAAGCCACGTCGATTCGGCTCACTTGAACCTCGGTCGTATCGCTGAAGAGCGCAACGACCCTCAAGGCGCGCTGATCGAGTACGCCCAGGTCGGCCCGGGCAACGATTACCTGCCGGCGCAATTGCGTCAGGCCGATATCCTGATGAGTAACGGCAAGACCGCCGAAGCCCAAAGCCGTCTGGCTGCGGAGCGCGATGAGCAGCCCGATTACGCGATTCAGTTGTATTTGATCGAAGCCGAAACCTTGTCCGCCAATAAACAGCCCGACAAGGCCTGGAATGTATTGAAGCAAGCCTTGCAGCAATACCCGGACGATTTGAACCTGCTGTACACCCGCGCCATGCAAGCGGAAAAACGCAATGACCTGGCGCAGATGGAAAAAGACTTGCGCCTGATCATCAAGCGCGACCCGGACAACGCGATGGCGTTGAACGCCCTCGGTTACACCCTGTCCGACCGTACGACGCGCTACGCCGAAGCCAAGGCCTTGATCGAACAGGCGCACCAGATCAATCCGGAAGACCCGGCGGTACTCGATAGCCTCGGCTGGGTGAACTTCCGCATGGGCAATCTCGACGAAGCCGAACGCCTGCTGCGTCAGGCGCTGGAGCGTTTCCCCGATCAGGAAGTCGCCGCGCACCTGGGCGAAGTCCTGTGGGCCAACGGCAAGCAACGGGAAGCCAAGCAAATCTGGGGCAAGTTCCTCAAGGAGCAGCCCGACAGCCCCATCCTGCGCGGCACCATCAAGCGCGTGACCGGATCAGAGACTCTTTAAGATTATGTTTTTGCGCCACATTATTGTTTTCAGCTTCATCGCCCTGCTCGCCGGTTGCGCGGGCTTCGGTGCCCGCGAATCGGTCCAGGGTCAAGGCAACCCGGCCCAGTGGCGCGAGTACAAACAGCAACTGACCAGTCTCGACGGCTGGCAGATCAACGGCAAGATCGGCATCCGCGCCCCGAAAGACTCGGGCAGCGGAACGTTGTTCTGGCTGCAGCGACAGGATTACTACGACATTCGCCTCTCCGGCCCCCTGGGTCGCGGCGCAGCACGCCTGACCGGCCGCCCCGGCAAGGTCTCGCTGGAAGTCGCCAACCAGGGCCGCTATGAAGCGCCGACGCCTGAAGTGTTGGTCGAAGAACAACTTGGCTGGAAGTTACCGGTGTCGAATCTGGCCTGGTGGGTTCGCGGGCTCCCGGCTCCGGACAGCAAAAGCCGTCTGACGCTGGATGCCGACAGCCGCCTGGCCAATCTTGAGCAGGATGGCTGGCAAGTCGAATACCTCAGCTATGCCGAGCAAAATGGCATTTGGCTGCCCGAGCGGATCAAACTGCACGGCACCGACCTTGACGTCACGCTGGTGATCAAGGAATGGCAACCACGCAAACTGGGGCAGTGAACATGACCGCTCCGCGCTTGACGCTGCCCTCCCCGGCCAAACTCAATCTGATGCTGCACATCCTCGGTCGCCGTGAAGACGGTTATCACGAGCTGCAGACTATTTTTCAGTTTCTCGATTACGGCGATGAAATCACGTTCGCCGTTCGTGATGACGGTGTGATTCGACTGCACACCGAATTCGAAGGCGTTCCTCACGACAGCAATCTGATTGTTCGAGCTGCAAAAAAACTTCAGGAGCAATCCGGTTGTTCGCTCGGTATCGACATCTGGATCGAAAAAATTCTGCCCATGGGCGGTGGAATCGGTGGCGGCAGTTCAAATGCCGCGACGACTCTGCTCGGCCTCAATCATCTCTGGCAACTGGGTTGGGATGAGGATCGACTGGCCGTGCTGGGCCTGACGCTTGGCGCCGACGTCCCGGTTTTCGTGCGTGGACACGCGGCTTTTGCCGAAGGCGTGGGAGAGAAACTGACCCCTGTAGACCCCGAAGAACCGTGGTATCTCGTGCTTGTGCCGCAAGTCTCTGTAAGTACAGCAGAAATTTTTTCAGATCCGTTGTTGACACGTAACTCTTCTCCCATTAAAGTGCGCCCCGTTCCCAAGGGAAACAGTCGAAATGACTGCTTACCGGTGGTAGCAAGGCGTTACCCAGATGTACGTAACGCATTGAATTTGTTAGGTAAATTTACCGAAGCAAAACTCACCGGAACTGGAAGTTGTGTGTTTGGGGGCTTCCCAAGCAAAGCTGAAGCTGATAAAGTCTCGGCCCTTCTTACAGAGACCCTTACAGGGTTTGTAGCAAAGGGAAGCAACGTTTCGATGTTGCATCGCAAGCTGCAAAGTCTGCTCTAAAAGGAACCGAGTACTGGGTACTCGTTGCAACAGATACAGGGGCGTCGCCAAGCGGTAAGGCAGCAGGTTTTGATCCTGCCATGCGTTGGTTCGAATCCAGCCGCCCCTGCCATTTTCTAATACTCATCCAGGTTACCCTCAGCCTCTAGGTACTGCGCGTGTCCAAGATGATGGTCTTTACGGGGAACGCTAACCCCGATCTGGCTCGGCGTGTTGTACGTCAGCTGCATATCCCTCTCGGTGACATCTCTGTCGGTAAGTTCTCCGACGGCGAAATTACTGCCGAGATCAATGAAAACGTCCGCGGTAAAGATGTCTTCATTATTCAGCCGACTTGCGCTCCGACCAACGATAACCTGATGGAACTGGTAGTGATGGCTGATGCCTTCCGCCGCTCCTCGGCTACTCGTATCACTGCTGTTATTCCTTACTTTGGTTATGCCCGTCAGGATCGCCGTCCGCGTTCCGCACGTGTGGCTATCAGCGCGAAAGTCGTTGCTGACATGCTTACCGTAGTCGGCATCGACCGTGTTCTCACGGTTGATTTGCATGCTGACCAAATCCAGGGTTTCTTCGATATTCCGGTAGATAACATCTACGGCTCCCCTGTATTGGTGGATGACATTGAAGATCAGCGCTTCGAAAACCTGATGATCGTGTCCCCGGACATTGGCGGCGTCGTGCGTGCACGTGCTGTTGCCAAATCCCTGGGCGTGGATCTCGGGATCATCGACAAACGCCGTGAGAAAGCCAATCACTCTGAAGTGATGCATATCATCGGTGATGTCGAAGGGCGTACCTGTATTCTGGTCGATGACATGGTCGATACCGCCGGCACTCTGTGCCACGCGGCCAAGGCCCTGAAAGAGCATGGCGCTGCCAAGGTTTTCGCCTACTGCACACACCCTGTGCTGTCCGGTCGGGCGATCGAAAACATCGAAAATTCAATGCTGGACGAACTGGTGGTGACTAACACCATCCCGTTGTCCGCTGCTGCTCAAGCCTGCTCGCGTATCCGTCAACTGGATATCGCGCCGGTAGTTGCCGAAGCGGTCCGCCGCATCAGCAACGAAGAATCGATCAGCGCGATGTTCCGTTAAGGGCCCTGCCCTTCTCGACTATCTCGTTGACGAAAAGCGCCCCGCCCCGGCATTCCTGTCGGGGCGGGGCTTTTTTGCCCATATCGCCTTTAGCGCTGGTCGCAAACGCTGGGGCGAATGTGGTTATTTTGGAGATACAACATGAACGAATTTACTCTGAATGCTGAAGTGCGTTCCGACCTGGGGAAAGGTGCGAGCCGCCGCCTGCGTCGTCTCGCAAGCCTGGTACCTGCTGTAGTTTACGGTGGCGAAAAAGCCCCTGAATCCATCAGCATGCTGGCTAAAGAAGTTGCCAAACTGCTCGAAAACGAAGCGGCTTACAGCCACATCATCGAGCTGAACGTTGGCGGCACCAAGCAAAACGTAATCATCAAAGCTCTGCAGCGTCACCCGGCCAAAGGCCACGTACTGCACGCTGACTTCGTACGCGTTGTAGCTGGCCAGAAACTGACCGCTATCGTGCCTGTACACTTTGTTGGTGAAGAAGCGCCGATCAAGAAAGGCGGCGAAGTTTCGCACGTTGTTGCTGAAATCGAAGTTTCGTGCCTGCCGAAAGACCTGCCTGAATTCATCGAAGTCGACCTGGCTAACGCCGAAATCGGTTCGATCATTCACCTGTCTGACCTCAAAGCCCCTAAAGGCGTTGAGTTTGTTGCCCTGGCACACGGCGATGACAAGGCTGTTGCCAATGTCCACGCTCCACGTGTTGCTCCAGAAGCTACTACTGAAGAAGGCGCAGCAGAGTAATTTCACTCTGTTCGCCGGAGTGACCGGAAACATCGCGGACTAGAGCGTAGCGAGAAAGCGGGCGAGAACGCGGAGTTTACATAATGGTAAATGAGCACTTGTCGTCCACTTTCGCCGCACACACCTGTCGCGGCGATGTTATCCACCACTCCAAGGAAGGGCCCCTATCGTGACTGCCATCAAACTGATCGTTGGCCTGGGAAATCCAGGCGCTGAATACGAACAGACCCGGCATAACGCAGGGGCCCTTTTTGTTGAGCGCATCGCGAACGCACAAGGCGTAAACCTTGTGGCGGATCGCAAATATTTCGGCCTGACCGGGCGCTATTCGCATCAGGGTCAGGATGTTCGTCTGCTGATTCCCACCACCTACATGAACCGCAGCGGCCAGGCCGTCGCGGCACTTGCCGGCTTCTTCCGCATTACGCCTGAAGAAATCCTGGTGGCGCATGACGAACTCGACCTGCCACCGGGCGTTGCCAAGCTCAAACAGGGCGGCGGCCATGGCGGTCACAACGGGTTGCGCGACATCATCGCGCAACTGGGCAATCAGAATACCTTTCACCGCTTGCGGCTTGGCATTGGCCACCCGGGCGTTGCCAGTATGGTTTCAAATTTCGTCCTGGGTCGTGCGCCACGCGCCGAACAGGAAAAACTCGATGCCAGCATCGACTTTGCCCTCGGCGTGCTGCCGGATATCCTCGCCGGTGAATGGAACCGCGCGATGAAAAACCTGCACAGCCAGAAGGCCTGACTCTTATCCGAGGGGAAACACCATGGGATTCAATTGCGGCATCGTCGGCCTGCCTAACGTCGGCAAGTCCACCCTGTTCAACGCCCTGACCAAATCCGGGATCGCGGCCGAGAACTTCCCCTTCTGCACCATCGAACCGAACACCGGTATCGTGCCGATGCCGGATTCGCGTCTGGAGGCCCTGGCGGCCATCGTCAATCCAAAGCGCATCTTGCCGACCACCATGGAATTCGTCGACATCGCAGGCCTGGTAGCCGGCGCCTCGAAAGGTGAAGGCCTGGGCAACAAGTTCCTGGCCAACATCCGTGAAACCGATGCCATCGCGCACGTAGTCCGCTGCTTCGAAGACGAGAACGTGATTCACGTCTCCAACAGCGTCGACCCGAAACGCGACATCGAAATCATCGACCTGGAACTGATCTTTGCCGACCTCGACAGCTGCGAGAAGCAACTGCAGAAAGTCGCCCGCAACGCCAAGGGTGGCGACAAGGACGCCGTGGTCCAGAAAGGCCTGCTGGAGCAATTGATCGCTCACTTCACCCTCGGCAAGCCTGCGCGCACCCTGATGAAGACGATGGGTGCCGACGACAAAGCGGTGATTCGTGGTTTCCACCTGCTGACCACCAAGCCGGTCATGTACATCGCCAACGTCGCTGAAGACGGTTTCGAGAACAACCCGCTGCTGGACATCGTCAAAGCCATCGCCGAAGAAGAAGGCGCCATGGTGGTTCCGGTCTGCAACAAGATCGAAGCCGAAATCGCCGAGCTGGATGACGGCGAAGAGAAAGACATGTTCCTCGAAGCCCTGGGCCTCGAAGAACCTGGCCTGAACCGCGTAATCCGCGCCGGCTACGAAATGCTGCACCTGCAGACTTACTTCACCGCCGGTGTCGAAGAAGTTCGCGCCTGGACCGTCCGCGTGGGTGCCACCGCACCACAAGCCGCTGGTGTGATCCACACCGACTTCGAAAAAGGCTTCATCCGCGCCGAAGTCATCGCCTATGACGACTTCATCCAGTACAAGGGCGAAGCCGGCACCAAAGAAGCCGGTAAATGGCGCCTGGAAGGCAAGGACTACATCGTTAAAGACGGCGACGTGATGCACTTCCGCTTCAACGTGTAACTTTATTCAGAACGAAGCACCCGCCAAGAAAAAGCCGCGTTTAGACGCGGCTTTTTTGTGCCTGAAATAATCATCCGCCACACCCCGAACACCTGTGGGAGCGAGCTTGCTCGCGATAGCGGTCTAACATTCAACGATGATGTTGACTGACACTCCGTCATCGCGAGCAAGCTCGCTCCCACAAGGGAAATGTGTTGATTCAGGCCTTTTTGGTTCTTGGCAGGAAGATCGCCAGCACACCGAACAACGGCAGGAACGAGCACAGGAAGTACACATACTCGATGCCGTGTATGTCCGCCAAATGCCCAAGCAACGCCGCACCAATCCCGCCAAAGCCGAACATCAAGCCGAAGAACACCCCAGCAATCATCCCGACATTGCCCGGCACCAGTTCTTGCGCATACACCACGATCGCCGAGAAAGCTGACGCCAGGATGAAGCCGATCACGACGCTGAGGATGCTGGTCCAGAACAGGTCCACATGAGGCAGGATCAGGGTGAACGGCGCTACGCCGAGGATCGAGAACCAAATCACCGCCTTACGCCCGATCTTGTCGCCGATCGGCCCACCGAAGAAGGTCCCCGCCGCTACCGCGCCGAGAAACAGGAACAGGTGCAACTGTGAACTGGCCACCGACAGATCGAATTTCTCGATCAGGTAAAAGGTGAAGTAACTGGTGAAGCTGGCCATGTAGAAATATTTGGAGAACACCAGCAGGCCGAGCACCACCAGAGCACTGATCACGCGGTTTTTCGACAAGCCATGCGTCGCCGCCTGGCCTTGCTTGAGTTTAAACAGGCTCAAGTGATTGGCGTACCAGCGGCTTATCCGATAGAGCACGAACAGCGCAAACACGGCGAACAAGCCGAACCAGGCCACATGGCCCTGACCGAAAGGAATGATGATCGCTGCGGCGAGCAACGGACCGAAGGCTGAGCCCGCATTGCCTCCGACCTGAAAGGTCGATTGCGCCAGGCCAAATCGCCCGCCCGAGGCCAGTCGCGCCACGCGAGAAGCTTCCGGGTGAAAGGTCGAGGAGCCGATACCGATCAATCCTGCCGCCAGCAAAATCATCGGAAAACTGCCGACCACCGACATCATCAAAATGCCGATCAATGTGCAAACCGTCCCGGCGGGTAGCAGCCAGGGTTTGGGGTGCCGATCGGTGTAGTAACCGACCCACGGCTGCAACAGCGAAGCCGTCAGCTGGAACGTCAAAGTGATCAAGCCAACCTGGGTGAAGGTCAGGCCATAGTTGGCCTTGAGCATCGGATAGATCGACGGCAGCACCGACTGGATCAAGTCGTTGATCAAATGCGCCAGCGCCACGGCGCCGATGATGCGCATGACCAAAGGGCTGCTTTGTGAAGTCGCGGATGCCGGCTGCGCGCCGGTCTGGACATTGCTGATAGCCATTAGAGTTTCCGTACAACAGATGGGTGCACACAGGCAGGTGCGTCAATGTGCCATTTTTCAGTGCATCAGCGCCATCCCCTTAGCCTGCTAACGACCTCGACTTTTATCGCTGAAAAGGTGATAGCGCAACGCCATGGTCTGAATCTTGCCTTGGTAATCCGCTTCAACGCGGCCCCTTACAAAGGGGACCGAGAATGGGAAGTTTCACCACAGAGTCAGCCTACAGAGCTGACGAGGGTGAACTTTCGAGGCCTTTTAAAAGGGCACAGGTCGCGACCGCAACGGTTGCGACGCACGCCGATGGTGCGTGGTGTCCAGAGGAGTTTTGGGGCATGCAGGCTTTTTTATCACCGGGGATCAGGTTGCTGGGGCATTTTGGCTTCGCACGCAAATTTCAGCTGTTATTTCTACTGTTTATCCTGCCGCTGACGGGCAGCCTGTGGATGATCGGTCAGGATTATCGCGACAAACTGAACCTGATCTCCGGCGAACGTGCCGGGGTTCGGCAACTGCTCGCCCTGGATGCTCTGGATAATCTGCTCGCGGCTCAGCGTGACCGCGCGGCTCGCTGGCGCGCCACGGAAACCAATCGTCAGCCGACACCCGCGACGATCGCGGCGATGGCTGCTTTCGATACGGTTCAGCCAGCCGTCGCCCAAGCCACCTCGGACCTCGGCAACGCACTGCAAACCGAAGGCGCCGAGGGCGAAACCCTGGCCCGTTATCAAGCCCTGCAAACCGCCCTCAATGGCCTGGATTCGAAAAGCCTGAGCAGCGTCGGTTGGTGGCCGGACGGTTACGATCGTTTCACCAATGCTTTGAGTACTCTGCAAGCCTTGCGCGAGCAGATTGCCATGGATAATCGCCTGACGTTGGCGCCGTGGCTGGAAACCTATTTGCTAACGCAGATCTCCACGCAGCACGCACCAGACCTGATTGAACGAGTCGGCCGTCTCGCCAGCGTCGGCCAGGCGTCAGTGGTATCGGGACAGTTCACCCTGCAAAGCCGTCTGCAACTGCGCGACTTGCGCAGCCGCATCGGCGATGCCCGGGAGCAGTTGGTCAAAACCGCAAGCCTGCTGGAAGCGCGATTGCCCAGCGCGTTGCAAGCCTGGGCCGGGCAATACCATGACAGCCTCAAGCACCTGGACGCCGAGTTGAAAGTCCTCGATGACGGCGTGTTCGGCGGCAGCATCAAGCTCAAGCCGGAAGAGTTCGAACGCAGCCTCGACCCCCTGCTCTCTGACCTCGCTTCGCTGCGTCAGCAGTCGTTGGTGTCGCTGGATCAACGTCTGGACTATTACCACGGTTCTGCCATCCGCCAGTTCATCCTGGTAGCGACCATTTTTGGCTGCCTGCTGCTGGCCGCGCTGTACCTGTTCATCTGCTTGCAGGCCTCGATCCGTCGCAGCGCCAGCGGCATTACCCTGCTGGCCGAAGCCTTGCGCGACGGCAATCTGAGCCTGCAAGTACCGGTGCAAGGCCGCGACGAACTGGCCGCCATCAGCACCGCCCTCAACGTCGCGGTGGTGCAACTGCGCAACAGCCTGCTGGGGGTCGATCATGAAACCTTGCAGCTGAGCAACGCGGTGCGCACCCTCAACCATCACTCCAGCGGCGCCCTTGGGGAAGTCGAAGCTCAGCAGTTGCAGATCAGCCAGATCGCGGCGGCGGCCACGCAATTGGCCGCCACCTCTCAAGGGGTCGCCCAGAGTTGCGAGCAGGCCTCCGGCAGCGCTCAGCACACCCAGCGCATCGCCGCCGACAGCAGCCGTGACAGCCAGCGCACGACGGCAAGCATTCAGCAACTCAATCAGCGCTTGAACGACACCGCTGCGGCACTGGGCCGGGTCAGTGAGCAAGGGCAGCAGATTCAATTGGTGGTGGACACCATCCGCGGGGTTGCCGAGCAGACGAACTTGTTGGCACTTAACGCCGCCATCGAGGCCGCTCGTGCGGGTGAGCAAGGTCGTGGCTTTGCGGTGGTGGCCGATGAAGTGCGCAGCCTGTCGCAACGCACCCAGTCCTCCACCGCGCAGATTGCCGGCACCGTCGACAGCCTGCGCAGTACCGTGAACGAAGCGGTGAGCCTGATGGAAGCCGCTTGCGGCCAGGCTCAGTCCGACGCCCAGGCCGTCACTGGCCTCGGCGAACGCCTGGGGGAAATTGCCAGTGCCGTGCAGAGCGTCACCGACACCCTGGCGCAGATCGCCACAGCGGTCGACGAGCAAGCGACCACCGCCGACGAGGTCAGCGGCAATATCCAGCAAGTCGATCAGGCGGCGGTACGCTTGCTCGAAGGTGCGCGGGCGGTGAACCTGGCAGCGGACACGTTGAGCCAGGGCAGCAAGGCCTTGAGTGCCAATACCGGGAGATTTCAGCTCAGTTGATGCCCTCCCCTGGTCCGTTTTTTCGGGTCAGGCGGATAAGCGGTTGAAAGCGTAGAGAAATATTTTAGATTTACGCTTGACACATCTCTGTTACGAGCCAATAATGCGCGCCACTTGGCTACATAGCTCAGTTGGTTAGAGCATAGCATTCATAATGCTGGGGTCCGGGGTTCAAGTCCCTGTGTAGCCACCAAGTACTAAAAACGGCTTACCGAAAGGTAGGCCGTTTTTTTATGCCTCGAGAAAAGTGCTCCCGGCCCACACGGCGGGTAATGCCCGCTCTTTGCGGTTCTCTCCTACAGTTAATGCCAAAGCTTGAACGCAGAGAGACCACCCTATGCACTGGGGCCTGGACGAGATCATTCTGTTTTTCATCGTGGTCGCCATCTTCTGCGTGGTGCTGGAACTCGCTTTTCGCCTCGGCCGTCATCACCGAACCCACAGCAGTGATTCGACCCGATCCCACCTCACCGTTTTGCAAACCGCCCTCCTCGGTCTACTCGCGTTGTTGCTGGGTTTCAACTTCGCCATGGCCACCTCACGTTTCGAAGCGCGCAAGACACTGATTCAAGATGAAGTCACGGTGATCGGTTCGACCTATCTGCGGGCGAAGTTGCTACCGTCTGATCTGCGCGGGAAGATGTCGGCGCTGCTCAAGGATTATGTCTCGGCGCGGATTGAATTCATGCGCGCCGGCACGGACGAGAAACTGCTGAAGGCGGCCAGCGAATCGTCCCGGACGATCGAGGACCAGCTATGGAATCTGGCTGCCGCCGCCGAGGCCCAGGGCGAAGCGACAACCGCCATGAACCTGGTGATCCAGTCGTTGACCGACGTCTACAACGTCAATGAAAAGCGTCGCGCTGCCCAGGACAATCATGTCCCGGCCACCGTCATCAATCTGCTGTTCGTCGTGGCCATCGGCGCATTGGGTTTCATCGCTTACAGCTATGGCCTGAGCCACCGTCGACGGCACGGTTCGACGCCCATCTTCGCGATCCTGATTGCCATGGTCTTCACCATCATCCTCGACCTGGATCAGCCCCGCAGCGGCTTCATCCGCGTCGGCGAAGAAAGCATGCTGCGGTTGCAGGAAGATTTGAACCGCATGAGTTCAGGCAACGAGAGGCCACGTCCCCGTCAATCACGTCAGGAACGAATGGCCGGCAATGCTGACAACGCCCGTTCCCAAATCTGCCAGGTACGCAGCCAGACCATTGCCTGCCAGTCGCTGTCGGCGGGATAGAACTGCTCAACCAGATTCAGTTTGATCCCGCGCCCCACGGCATCACTCGGATTGCCATGCAGATGCAGCCAGTGATCATCGCGCAGATGACGATGAACCTCCGCGCCGGGATACGTCCCGCACTCGATCACAAACGGCATCAACCGCACGTGCGGCAACGCATTGATCAACGCTTGCGAGGTGTAGCCGGTGGCGGTAGCCGCAACGCCGGTATCGCTCAGCGTGTCGGCGCCCGTGTGCAAAGTATAGAGCCAGGGACCATAAATGGCCTGCGCATCTGCAAGCGCTGGATACGCCGCTTCGGTAATGGTCAGCAACATCGGATGACCGTATTCCCCGGCGCCGGTGTGCAAATCGAAACACATCGCCACTTCGGCATGCGAGACATGCTTTTGAATGATTTGATGCAACGTGCGGTTCGACCAGCTCGGTGCCAGCCCGCCGTAAAACAAACCATCGGGATGACGGTGCTGGCCGCCCTCGACAATCGACATGACCGCTGGCCAGCCGTGTTCGCTGATCTGTTCGTCGAGCAAGGCATCGGCGCGATCACGCTCCGGGCCCTGCAACTGCGTGCAGGCATAGATTTCATGCAGCGCTGCGTAGGCCTGATTATCTGGCAATGCCTGGTCGAAGTTCAGGTGATTGCGATTCAGGTCGATGTTGTCTTCGTTGACCCGACGCAGCCACGCAGTGCCCCACGGATTGATCAGGTGGATCATCACCACCGCGACATCAGCCGGCAAAGAACGCTTGCCCAACTCCTGCAACCACTTGATCTGACATCCCGAACCATAGAAGCCTTCGACGCCATGAGTGCCACTCAGCGCAATCAGCAAACGCTTCGCGCGCGGATCACCCAGCACGGCCACATCGGTGCTCAACGGCTCACCGAACGGCCCTTTGAGTGGATGCGGGTACTCGGTCAGCGTCGCACCGGCCGCGGTTGCGGCGGCCAGGAATTGATCACGCTGGGTGCGGTAACTTGGCTGGGTGGGGAACTCGGTCTGCATATCTGCCTCTTGTTGATCTTCTGGCCAGTCTGTTGCCCTCGACCCTACAGAAAATCCGTAGAGTCATGAAGGACAAAAGCATCTTTGCTGTAGGCCCTGGTTTGCGTCACTCCCTTTCGGCCGATAAAGTCCCCTGATCTTTCCCACGGACGGAGTGCCCCCAACGTGTTCTCAGCCTTCCACTTGAGCCACTATCGCCTGTCAGCCTTTTCGCTGATCGCTGCTGCTTTAACCCTCGCAGCCTGTAGCGCCCCGACCTCTTCGACGTTGCCTGTTGCGCCGGAAATCGCCTCGGGTTATCGCACCGACCTGCAGACCCAACACGCCTCCAAACACATGGCGGCCGCGGCCAATCCGCTGGCGGCCGAGGCCGGGCGGGAGATGCTGCGTCAGGGTGGCTCGGCGATTGATGCGGCGATTGCGATGCAGGCCGTGCTGACCCTGGTCGAGCCGCAATCCTCAGGCATTGGCGGTGGTGCATTGATCGTGCTGTGGGATGGCAAGGCAGTGCGCACTTATGATGGTCGCGAAACCGCTCCGGCCGGCGCCACCGATAAGTTGTTCCTGCAAGCCGACGGCAAACCGATGCCGTTCACCCAGGCGCAGATTGGCGGTCGTTCAGTCGGGACACCGGGCGTGTTACGAGCACTTGAATTGGCCCATCAGAAACACGGTCATCTGCCGTGGGCGCGGCTGTTCGAACCGGCGATCAAACTCGCGGAGCAAGGCTTCGCCATCTCGCCACGCCTTCACCAGTTGATCGCTTCGGACTCGTCCATTCGACGCTCGCCGGACATGGCCGCCTACTTCTTGAATGCCGATGGCAGCCCGAAAGCTGCAGGCACGCAACTGAAAAACCCGGCGCTGGCCGCTGTGTTCAAACGCATCGCCAAAGAAGGACCGGATGCGTTGTACAAAGGCCCCGTCGCACAAGAAATCGTCGCCAAGGTTCAGGGCCACGCCAACCCCGGCAGCCTCTCGCTGAACGACCTCAACGGCTACAGCGCCAAGGAGCGCGCGCCGCTGTGCACCGACTACAAACGCTGGCAGGTCTGCGGCATGCCGCCACCGTCGTCAGGCGGGATCGCCGTGGCGCAGATCCTCGGCACCTTGCAGGCCTTGGAAACCCGTGACCCGCGTTTTGCCCTGGCGCCGCTCAAACCGGTCAAGACCAGCCAACCTGCGGGCGTCGAACCGGCGCCTGAAGCCGTGCATCTGATCTCAGAGGCCGAGCGCCTGGCCTACGCCGACCGCGCGCTGTACGTGGCCGACGCAGATTTCGTGCCCGTCCCCGTCAAAGGTTTGGTGGACCCTGCGTATCTGGCCGACCGCGCGGCCCTGATCGGCGATCGCAGCATGGGCACCGCCAAACCCGGCACCCCGCCGGGCATTCAGGTCGCCTACGCACCCGACCGTTCGCCGCTACGTATCTCCACCTCGCAAGTGGTGGCGGTGGATGACGAAGGCGGCGCCGTCTCCATGACCACCACCGTAGAATCCGCGTTTGGCTCGCACCTGATGGTTCAGGGTTTCCTGCTGAACAACCAGATGACCGACTTCTCATTCATCCCCGAAGAGAATGGCCAGAAGGTTGCCAACCGCGTCGAACCCGGCAAACGCCCACGCTCGTCCATGGCACCGACCCTGATCTTCGACCGCCAGAGCGGCGAATTCCTCGCCACCATCGGCTCCCCCGGCGGCTCGCTGATCATCGAATACGTCGCCAAATCCACCATCGGCCTGCTCGACTGGAACCTCGACCCACAAGCCGCCATCAGCCTGCCCAACTTCGGCAGCCGCAACGGCCCGACCGAACTGGAACAGGGGCAGTTCAGCCCGGCGCTGATTCAGGCGCTGAAAGACAAAGGGCACAGCGTGAACGAGATCGACATGACCAGCGGGACCCAGGCGATTGTCCGGGTCAAGGATGCGCAGGGGAAAACGTCGCTGGCGGGTGGGGCCGATCCGCGGCGTGAGGGGGCAGCGTTGGGGGATTGAGTCGTACGCGGGAATGAGCAAGGGCTTACCGGGAGGTAGGCCCTTTTTTACATATGAAAAATCCTGATCAGCCACTTCACGCAGCCTTTTCCTACCCGCAAGTGACTGCTTCTTGGATAGAGTCGGCACTCACAAACAGTACGACGCAATCGACGCTGATACCGTCGAGATGGAGTAACCCATGAACATTCGCCCCATTCACACCGACGAGGACTATCGTGCAGCCCTCAAGAACGTGTCAGCGCTGTTCGACAACGAACCAGAGCCTGGCACCCCTGAGGGTGATTACTTCGACATTATGATCACGCTTATCGAAGCCTATGAATCGAAGCGGTTCCCGGTGGATTTGCCCAATCCGATCGATGCAATCAAGTTTCGTATGGAGCAGTCCGGACTGTCTGCTGCTGACCTCGCACCCGCCATTGGCCGCACAAACCGAGTGTATGAAGTGCTCAATGGCAAACGTGCGTTGACGCTTCCGATGATCTGGAAACTTCACGATTTGTTCGGGATACCCGCGCAAAGCCTGATCAAGCCGATAAAGCAGGCTTGATCAGGTGTCAGCCGACTCCTATATCAGGCCGGCACACCCAAAATGATATGCGACGCCTTGATCACCGCCGTCGCGCTCACGCCCGGCGCCAGGCCCAGTTCTGCCACAGCCTGGCGTGTCACGATCGAATAGACTTCGGTGCCGCCGTCGAGCTGGATGACGACTTCAGAGTTCACGGCGCCATCGATGACACTGGTGACCTTGCCTTCCAGGCAGTTGCGCGCCGACAGGCGAATGTCGCTGGATTCGGTCATCAACATCACCCATGGCGCCTTCACCAGCGCGATCGCTTCCTTGCCGACCGCCAGGCCGAGGTTCTTCACGCTTTCCATGGTCACCACGGCCACCAGTTCATTGCCGCCCGACAGTTTCAGTGAGACTTCGGCGTTCACCGCGCCGGGCTGCAATTGACTGATGGTGCCTTTGAATACGTTACGTGCGCTGACTTTCATGGCGCGTCTCCTCGAGTAATTATTTTTGTATTTGTCCTAGCGAGAGATCTTCAGTGCCTTCCGCGCCTTGTGCTTTTCCAGCGCCAGCTCGATCAAACGGCTGACCAACTCGCTGTACGTCATACCGGTGGCCTGCCATAGCTTGGGGTACATGCTGATGCGGGTGAAGCCGGGCAAGGAGTTGATCTCATTGATCAGCACTTGGCCGCTGTCGGTCAGGAACACGTCGACCCGCGCCAGCCCGGAACAGCCCAGCACCTGAAATGCCTCGACGGCCAGGGCACGAATGCGTTCACTGGCCTCGAGGCTGATGTTAGCCGGCACCACCACTTCCGCCGCTTGAGCATCGATGTATTTGCTGTCGTATGAGTAAAACCCGCTGCGCACCACGATCTCGCCACAACCGCTGGCGATGGCGTCTTCATTGCCGAGCACCGCGCATTCGATCTCGCGGCCGCTGACGGCCGACTCGACCAAGACTTTCTCATCGAAACCCAGGGCCAGTTCTATTGCCGCCGCGTACTCGGCTTCGTCATTCACCTTGCTGACGCCCACGGACGATCCCTGGTTTGCCGGCTTGACGAACAATGGCAGGCCGAGGTTGCCTTGCACCTCGGCGAATCCGGTGCGCGCGGCGGTGGCGCGGGTCAGGGTGACGAACGGCGTAACCGCCAACCCGGCATCACGCAGCAGGCGCTTGCTGATGTCCTTGTCCATGCAGACGGCCGAACCGAGTACATCAGAGCCGACAAACGGCAGATCGGCCATGCGCAGCAAGCCTTGCAGACAACCGTCTTCACCCAGGGTGCCGTGGACAATCGGGAAGATCACGTCGACGTGACCCAGCATTTCCTGACTGGTGGTTTCCACCAATTGTTGACTGACCTTGCCCGGCACGACGGCCAGTTCACGGTTGGATTGGTTAAGGGCGATCAGCGCCGGGTTTTCCTGGTTGAGCAGGAAGTTCGAAGGGTCGTTCAGATGCCAGTGGCCTTGCTTGTCGATGCCGATCAACACTGGCTCAAAGCGCGAACGATCCAGCGCATCGACGATGTTTTTCGCCGATTGCAGCGACACTTCGTGTTCAGCCGAACGGCCGCCAAAAATAATGCCTACCCGCAGTTTGCTCATTCAGAACTCCTCAACGATTGGCCACCAGATGCGCGCCGAACAGCAGATAGCAACTGCCGGCGAAGCGATCCAGCCATTTACGCGAACGATCATAAGCACCCGCGACCCGACGGCTGGCGAACAGCAGCGCCACGCTGCAATACCAACTGAATGACAAGGTCGCCATGGTCAGCACGGCCAGCGCCAGCAACATCGGTGGCGGCGAGGCCGGCATGGCCGTGGCGAAAATCGTTGCAACGAACAGCGCGGCCTTGGGATTGGTCATGTTGCCCACAAAGCCCCGGCCATAAGCCGATAGCAGCGTGCGGCCGACCCCATTCAGCGAGCCGCTATCGCCCGGCACACTCGGTGGTTTGCGCTTGAACTGCTTTAATCCCAGATAGATCAGGTAACAACCGCCAGCTATCTTGAAGCTCAGATAGAGCGTCGGCGCAGCGCTGAACAGCGACTTGATGCCCAAGCCACCCGCCAGCCCCCAAAGCACCGTGCCCGTGGCCACGCCCAGTGCGGCGACGACACCGTGGCGCCGGGAACAACTGGCAGCCAGTTGCGCGGTGTTGAAGAAGTTCGGCCCCGGCGTCACCACCGCAACCGTCCACAACAGCGCCAACGACAACAACGGAGCGGCATAGCTCAGGTGGGATATTTCCATGATGTGGGGCGCCTTCGTGGCTTGAAAAATATTCAACACCTTGCAACATTAGTCCGGGATTTTCTACCGGCCGGGTGATTCGAACGGCGGCAGACAGGCGGTTGGTCAGTGGGTTAACGTGTTCAGCATCGAGTTCAAGGCAACACCACCATGGCCAAGCACACGCCCCCCATCGACTGGTTCCACCGCGCGCCCGACGTCGGCGGGCTTCAGCGTTTCGAAGCGTTTTTTGCAGGCCACGGCTACGACCTTCACCGCCACGACACCTACGCCATCGGCCATACCCTGGCCGGTGTGCAGAGTTTTCAGTACCGCGGCGGCTGGCGACACAGTCTGCCGGGCGGGACCATGGTGCTGCACCCGGACGAAGTTCACGATGGCGAAGCCGGCACCGAGACCGGCTTTCAATACCGAATGATGTACATCGAGCCGGCGCTGATCCAGCAGATGCTCGGTGGCCAGCCGTTGCCGTTTATCAAGACCGGCCTGTCAGCCGATCCACGTTTGTTCGCCGCCACCGCCGTGCTGCTGCGAAGCCTCGATTGTCCCCTCGAGCCTCTGGAAGAGCAGGATGCTCTGTTCGATCTGGCCCAAGCCTTGAACAGCGTTTCGGGAGTGCCTGCCACCCGCCAGAGCTTCGACTACGTGGCCGCCGAACGCGCGCGGGAATTCATTCATAGCGCACTGGATCGCACCGTGACGCTCGAGGAACTGGCGCAACACAGCGGTCGCGATCGCTGGAGTCTGTCGCGGGATTTTCGCCTGTTGTTCGGCACCAGCCCTTATCGATACCTGACCATGCGCCGCCTCGACCTGGTCCGCTCGCTGCTGATCCAGGGCCAGTCACTGGTCAGCGCTGCGCTGATCGCCGGCTTCACCGATCAGAGCCACATGACCCGGCAGTTCAGCAAAACCTACGGCCTGTCGCCAGCCCGCTGGATGAAAATGCACCGCCGCTGAGCCACGCACAATCGTTCAAGAAGCACGCCGATGCGCGGGCTATTGTGGGTTTACGATCAACCACGAGAGCTGCTTCATGAAAGCTTACGAAAGCCTGAACTTCGCTGAAAAAATCTCCAGGATCGGCCCGTACTGGACGCCCCGGGTCATCGCCGAAATGAACGACTACCAGTTCAAGGTGGTGAAGCTGCTGGGGGATTTCATCTGGCACGATCACCCTGATACCGACGAAACGTTCATCGTGCTCGAAGGGCAACTGCGCATCGACTTTCGCGATGGCCACGTGCTGGTAAACGCCGGCGAAATGTATGTGGTGTCAAAAGGTGTCGAGCACAAACCGTTCGCCGGGCAGGAGGTGAAACTCCTGCTGATCGAACCCAAGGGTGTGCTGAACACGGGCAACGAAGGTGGCGAGCGCACTGCGCAAAATGACGTCTGGGTGTGAAAGGCCGGCTGCTTACGGCTGCAAGGTCTTGCCGTCCACCGGATCGCCGATTTTCAGGAAATGCCCGCCCGCCACATGGTGCAAGGTGCGCAACGCGTCTTGCCCTTCGAAGTGCCAGCGTCCTTCACTGAATACGCGCTCGTCTGCCTGAGCGGCAATCACTTCGGCCAGGAACAGATCGTACTGCTGGTGATTGCCTGGCTCCGGCAACAGTCGGCATTCCAGCCAGGCGACGCAGCCTTCGAGCATAGGCGCATCGATCAATTCAGCGCTGAAGGTCGGCAAGCCATAGACCTGGAACTTGTCCCGGCCTTGGTCCCGGGTCATTTCCAGGCCGGACGTCGAACCCACGGTCTGGACGATATCGGCCTGGGCGGCGCAGGGAACATTCAGCACAAACGTGCCCGAAGCCTCCAGCAATTGCCGTGTCCAGGTGGACTTGTCGAGCACCACGGCAATTTTCGGCGGCTCGAAATCCAGCGGCATGGCCCAGGCCGCCGCCATGATGTTGCGCTGGCCATCATGGGCCGCGCTGACCAACACGGTCGGGCCGTGATTGAGCAGACGATACGCCTTGGCCAAGGGAACCGGACGGCGGTGAGAAACGCTCATGATGGCTGCTCCTGGGAAAACGCCGATTGTAGCGATTTACGGCGCGATGGCAGGCATCAAGTCGCCAACTGATTGGCAAACTGCCCGACTGCGTTCACCACTTTCTGTGCACCGTCCTGAATCTCGACAATCACCGTCCCCGCCTCTGCCGCCAGCGCCAGCCCCTGTTCAGCCTGGAGTTTGCCCTCGGTCATCAGCGCCACGGCGTTGCGCGCCATGTCCTGGTTCTGCCGCACCACGCCGACAATCTCATCGGTTGCCTGGCTGGTGCGCGAAGCCAATTGTCGGACCTCATCCGCCACCACCGCGAAACCACGCCCCTGTTCCCCGGCCCGAGCCGCTTCGATGGCCGCGTTGAGCGCCAGCAGGTTGGTCTGTTCGGCAATCCCGCTGATGGTTTTAACAATGGTGCCGATCACCAGCGATTGCTCGTTCAGCGCTTCGATGCCTTCGCCGGCGGTCTGCATGTGTTTGGCCAAATCACGCATCACGTTGACCGCCTGAGTCACCACGGCGTTACCGCGCTGCGCGCTGCTGTCGGTTTGCTGTGAGGTGCTGTAGGCAATGTTGGCCGCTTCGGTGACGGCTTGCTCCTGATTGACTTGATCGGTAATCACCGTGGCGAACTTCACCACTTTGTAGAGCTTGTTGTTGGCATCGACCACCGGGTTATAGGACGCCTCCAGCCAGACCACGCGGCCATGGCTGTCGATACGTTTGAAACGCTCGGCGAAGAACTCGCCTGCATTCAAGCGGCGCCAGAAGTCCTGATACCCGGCGCTGTTGTATTCCTCGGGCTCGCAGAACATGCGGTGATGTTTGCCCTTGATCTGCGCCAGGCTGTAACCCATGCCGCTAAGGAACCGGTCGTTGGCCGCCAGCACGTTGCCATTGAGGTCGAACTCGATCACTGCCGTGGAACGCACGAGCGCGCCGATCAGGTTCTCATGTTCACGAGACGCTTCGATGGTGCGGGTCAGGTCGCTGGAATAAATCGAGAAGTTCTTGATCTGGCCGCCCGCGGACCGAACCGGCTGCACGATCGAGCGCAGCCAGGCTTCCTGGCCATTGCCACGCAACAAACGCACCGTGCCGGCAAAGTGCTCGCCACGGGTCAACGCGACCTTGAAGCGCTGGTGGAATTCGTCCGACTTCACATGGCCCGGGACGATGTCTTCGATGTGTCGCCCTATCAGGTCGCTGCTTTTGTAGAGCATCTCGCCGATGAAGTTCTGGTTGACCGATTGAATCCGCCCGTCGGTATCGAGGGTCAGGACCAGCATCTCGCTTTCCAGACTTTCCTTCACTTGCTGGAGGCTGGAGAGTTCTTCGCGAAGAGCCGACAGCTCCTGCTTCAAGCGTTTGTTGAACATGGGGATACACCGATGGACAAGGATAAAAAGCGGCATGCAGCCTAGCCATCGGCCTGGGGGATATTTTCTGAAGAGTGTTTCAGGGTTGTCCTACAAAAATAGTTAGGCATGTTGATGCGCGTCTTGTCGCCAGAAGCCGAATGGTTGTCGAACATCGTTTCTTCCCAACATTTCCGGAAATTAAACACCGCTCGACAGCACTTGTTGAAAACGGCTCAAGGTTACTTCCTGCAAGCTACAACACCTTGCGTCTTTGCCTACGGCTACGCCAGAATCTGCCGGCTTGTGCGCCTTGGGGGTGGTCGGTAACTTGGTTCCTGTCACTGCCCATCAGTGATCGGGTTTAGTCGCCCGGCTAGTCATCAACGGTTGCACAAGTGTTATCCAGTCAGGTTCGCCTGCACTTGATGGTGGCTGTGCGCATGGCGCTTTCGGGCGCGCCGGGTTTTGGTGGCTTTACCGGTCGACTAACTTGCGCACAGCCGCCTCCTTTTCGTTTAGTCGCGAGATGGTCACGGCCCTACTATAGGAAAGTTACCATGTTCAAGGTCACACCCAACCCACCCGACACCGATCCGGTCTCTCCCTACGAAAGCCCCGATTCAAACAAACTCAACGAAGCCGCCGAGCGCGCCCTCGACCATCACTTCCCGCCAGCCGACCCCAAACCACCAAAACGCAACGGCCAGCTCTTCAGCGTCTGCCCGGGTATCAACCCTGAAACCCTTCTCGCCAATGCCTCGGAAGATTTGCTGTCCATCAGCGCCATCGCCGCCAACCTCGCCGATGATGTGGACGGTTCCCGCCGCTCCGTAGCCCTGGCGCTCAGTCGCATGGCTGACGGCGTGCATTTGTTAGTGGAGCGAATGCTGGATCATCTGGATGAGCCGGAGATGGCGGCGATTTTCGCCAAGCAATAAAGCCGCGTCATCTAATCCGTCACCCCATAAAAAAATGGGCACTCAACCTGGTTGGCGTGCCCATTCTTTTTTCCGCTCCCCCGCTACGCGGGAAGTCGGTGCGTGAGTGGTCTGTAGGCGTCTGCCTTGTGGCAAGGGAGCTTGCGCCTTCGCCACAGGTTTCTCCAGATAACCGAGGTTACGTTGGAAAACCACCTCATGCGCGGCGTTTATCGGTCGGATCTAAACGCTGCACCTCGGCAAAAATCTCGGTAATCGGTCGTCGCGGCTGACGTTTGTGCAGGGCGCGAACCTGTGCGCTGAGGCGCAGCAGTTCTTCGCTCGGCTTGGTCCATTGTTCCTTTGGTAATGGCTCGGACCATTGGCGCATGATTTCGGGCATGGCCTGCGGGCCCAGTTTCTGGAGGCGGCGGATTTCCCATTCGGTCAGGTGGTTGGGAATCGTCCACAGGGTCATGACGTGGTACAGGTACCAGAAGAAGCCTGATACCCGACCACGTTGGCCGTCGCGGATTTGCTGATGCATACGGGCTCGAGCGTTGTGGAAGGTATGCAGTCCTTCGTAGGGCGGGTCGTTCGGGCCTTGCAGGTCTAGCGGGTCCTGAATGGATTTGAGGTCGTTGACTTCGTATTCCATGTAGCCGCGGATCGCTTCCCAGTGGCTGATGGCCAGGGAAAGACCGAAGCAGGGAAATTCGACGCTGGTCAGGGTCTCGCCGTGCTGGAAACCGATGCCCATGCCGTACTGGCGGTGGATGCCGTATTGGGTCGCGCCTTGGGCTTCGATGACCCAGGCGGATAGGGATTCCCAAGGGACGAAGAGCGGTTCGGTGGCGTCTTCGGGCATGAAGCAGACTTCGCGGCGTTGGCGGTTGAAGCGGGTTGGGATGATGTGGAGGCGTTTTTTGTGGTTGTGGTGCCAGACGCCGAGGCCGATTGCCAGCATGGATAATCCGGTAACTAAGGCATATCCATAGATGGCGAAGAATAAATCAATGACAAATTCCCATGTGTATGCGAAGTCATATCCGAACATAAGGCCCATGCAGCCAATTGCTGGCGGGATTAGGAACGTGATCATGAAGGCAACACTGAATGGTCCACCTAGTGTCATCTGCCACATAAAGACTTGCGGTGATCCCAACCCGAAATCCATATACACCTCATTTAGCTCCCCGATATGTGGACCATGTGGTGGTAACGCTGTCGGCAGTGGCAACGGTGCAAGGTAGGTAATCGTCCCACTGGGAAACGGTTCTATATCTCCCGCTTTTCGGGGTTGTTCAAGGTGCGGCGCAGGCATCGGATTATCAAAGTTGTGCGGCATGGTCGGCCAACTCCAGCAGATGGGTTTCAACCAGCAACAGCGGCGGATGCTCGGTAACGGAGTTAGAAGGTAGTGCAGGGAAATGGCCTTCGGTCCGAGGGTTCAGGCGAATGACCCGAATGCGAGAAACCCACGCGCCGTTGGCGTTCAAGGTCTGGATACAGACCGCCAACTCCAGTGTTTCGGACGCTGGGGTAAATTCAGCATCAAGGTCCAGCGGGTATTGCAGGCATAACACCAACCGATCTGACCCTGTTTGTACGATGCGCAGGCTGTTCGCCACTTCCTCACTGATGACGTCCTTGCGCTCGCGCGGTACTCCACGACCGTGGAGGGGAACGGAAAGACGGTGGGCGCCGATCCCCAGGCGATGAGCCGGTTGACCGCTCAGGGGCGGCTGAAAATCATTGAGTTTGAGCCCTGGCAGCACCAGATGGATGTCTTTGGGCTTGGCCTTTAACAGCAGGTCTTTCAGCCATGAGTCATGCTTGTTCGGACCCAGTTGCGCATACGGGGCGTGAAGCAAATAGGCCAGATAACGCTGATATTCATCCAGGGTATGGTCGCCACGATGATCGGCGTCCAAGCTCCAGGGTGTGGTTTTCAGCCACTTATCGTGAGCGCTGATGTTGTAGCGGTTGTACAGCCAGGTTCCGCCCAATTCCAAAATGGTGAATAGGGCACCGGCCAGATTGAACCGGAAGAATACGGTGGATAGCCTTGTCCCCGCAGCAGCCCAAGCAGCTGTTCTTGCTGCAGCGTTTCTGGCAATCGCTACGGTATAGCCCGCGTGTAAGGTATGACCTAAGCCATAGGCATTGACGGTCGTCATGCCGGCCGCCCCCGCTGTCGCGAGCGCTGCACTATTCTGTGCTGCCGCATTCCCGCTACGTGTCGCCTGTTGCCAGTTCTGGTGGTGGTTGATGAGGCTGACCATTGAAGATGCAAAACCAAAACCGTAGGTGAAGATGCCCAGTCCAACATGCAGCTTGCCCATCTGCACATGCACATTCTGCAAAGCGTGGTGTTGAAGACCCGCGACGAGTGCGGCGCTGCGTGCCTTCAACGCGGTATCGGAAAGACTTTGCGCCGCGGTGAATCCCGCCGCCCCAGTCGTAAAACTCGCACCAATCAACGGCCCCAACTTACGCTGATCCCGCGATTGGCCAAACGTCTCCCTTATGACCGAAACCAAATTCACCCCCTGCACCAAAAACACCAACAACCCCATCCCCTCACTTCGAATCAACTTCCCATTCGGCACCGAGCTAACCCCCAACCGAATATCCTTCAACAAACTCCGCACCTCCAACTGCTGCGCCGGTGGAAACACCACCGTCACCCCCGCCCGAGCCGGCGTTGCACCATACAGGCGAGCCGACTGATCCGGCAGTTCCGCAATTGGACTCAGCGCCCCGGCGAGCCGGCCTTCCAGTTGCGTCAACTGCCCGCGCACTCGAACGATCTCGCCCTGCAATTCCACCGCCCTCGGCGTTTTATGCCCTTGGCGGTTTTTGTTGTGGGTGATCTGGCTACGTTCACGAGTCAGGGTTTTCAGGTAATCGCGTTCCCTCAGCAGTTCCTTGAGGTTGGTTTGCAGCGCCGCATGTTCCGCCGGGCTGGCGACAGTAAAGGTCACCCCGGTGGTTTTCGCCGCATCGAGTAGCCGCCCCGACAAGGCCTTGGGCAGGCGCCGGAACAGTTCGTCAAGGTCGGGGATTTTCTCTGCCGCCAGATCGAACCCTTCCAGCGCCCGGCTCAGGCCCAGGTTCAGCGCCGGGCTGAGGCTGTGCTGGGCCGCGTCGGCAACGGCGCGGGTGTGCTCGGGCAAGTCGTCGAGCGCCGGCAGGTGCGGCTGTTCGATTTTCTGTAACTCGCCCAACCAGTGCGGCAGGTTGTTGAACACCCCCATGCCGGCGTTGAACAACGTGGCGTATTGCGCGGCCCGTTCCGGCTGGAGGCGCAGGGGCAAGGTGTAGAACAGGGGCCGGGTCAGTTCGGGGTGTTTCTCCAGATAACCGAGGAGGGTTTCGCTGGCGTGGTCGCTGCGGCAGATGTCTTTGAGGCAGGCGTATTCGGCGGTGAAGGCCTGGTGGAGTTGCTGTTGATCCTGCGCGTCGTAATACCAGGCCGAGCGATGGAAGTGACCGGCACCTACCAGCATGGTGCGGTCGGCGGTGATGCGCTCGAGCAAGCGGTTCCAGCGGCCAAGGTCGTCGCGGTGCTGAAACAGTGCGCTGTCCATGGTCGGCCGGTCGATGAAATCGTTGACCCCGCGTTTGCCACTGAAACTGGAGCCTTCAAGCACATCGATGATGCGTTTGTTTTGCTCTTGGCCGAGTTTTACCAAGGTATCGAGGTGACGCTCGACGAAATCGTCGGGCGCGACCTTGAAATGTTGGCGCGCGTAATAACGGCGGTCTGCCTCGTCACTGGCGCGGCTGTGGGCGGTGAAGTCGGGTGTGGCGCCTTGGTACTTGGCGAGTTTGAACGCTTCGGCATGCGCTTCTTTACGCGCCCGCTCCAGTTCCGGGGGCACGGGAGCGTCCAGCGGCGCGACCTTGCCGCCCTTGTTCAGGTAGTCGAGCAAAGCTTTGCGAGTGGGCTCCCGATCCGGCTCGGGCAACTGTTCCAGATCGCCAAAAAGCGCCTGGACTCGCGGATCGTTGCTGGCGTCGGCCAGATTGCCGATATCCGCGGGACTGAGCTGGCTCAGGGATTCGATGTAACACGCCAGCAGGTAATCACGTTCGTTGTGGTCGGCATTGCTCCAATCGTCGACCCAACCGGCCACGGTATCTTGATACTCGGCCAGATCGCGCAGCACGCCGAGATCGTCGTGCACCACGAGGAACAGCGTGTCGTCCTGATAAGCCGGGCGCACCCGCCCGAGAAACTCGCCAATGTGCGCCTCGCGAAAGCGCCGCGGCTGCTCCCACAGATAGGGTTCACGTTCGTGCGCGGGGGCATCGCTGACGTGCACCGTCGGCAACAGAACGGCGTCCGGCGGCGACTCGGCTTCCTGTTCAGCGCGGTCTTGGGCGGCTTGCGCCTGCTGGGCCGGATCGGTCGCAATCTCCGCCAGCCACTGCTTGCCTTGCGCGACCGTCAGCAGATGCTCGCCGCCGGTTTGGCAATGCACCGGGCCGAGATCGACGGCTTGCATGAAGTGATCACGCTCGGCGCGGCTGTCGAGCACTTGCATGCATTTGGCCGCCGTCCATTGCACTTCGGCGAAGGTCACATGCAGGGTGCTGCGCCGTGAAAACACCAGTGCCGGACGCTCTTCGATGGGCGTGCGCTGATCGCTGTCGACCTTGGCGCCCTTGTGCAGCAAGGCGCTGACCAGTCCGTCGAGCACGCGATATTCGTGCAGGTGGCCGGTCACGCTGTCGATGACATACAACCAGCCATCGCGCAGCATGCGAATGCCCAGCGGGCGGGTCGTCAGGGCGTACGGCAGCTTCAGTTCGGCACTTGGGTCGACGGGCTTTTCCACCAGTCCGTAACGCAAGGGCAGCAGTTGCACGTGGGTTTGGCGCAAGGGGCAGGCGCCGAGGGAGCCAATGGGCGATTTGGACGCGGCGGCCGCCGCGAGGTCGGCAGGGTGAGTCATGGGCGCCCCCGTTGGCTGGCCGAGCGGTGGGCCAGGTCAGCGGCCAGCGCCACGCGCTCGCCGGGGGATTGCAGCGATGGTGTATCGAGCGTTGGGGTGATGCGCGCGGGCTGATTGAGTACCTGAATGTCGCAGGAAAAATCAGCGTCGCATCTGAAAATGACTGGGTTGGCAGCAGTGTGCATCCACATGTCCCTGTGTCTGTTAAAGACACGGGACTTTGCGTGGATCTACAAATTGGTGAAGTCAGGAAAATCGATGTTTTGTGTAGGACGGATCCGTTAAGCAGGCTCAGAGCCTATGACCTATCTGTGCTGCCGGTGGAAGGGATATCCGATTGTCCCCTGACCAATCAGATCTGGTGCCTGGTTAACGACTGAAACACACCGACTGTCACTGAGCGCAGGGAGCCGCGCTGCGGCTCCCGACATTAGGCATGCGTGCACCGAAATACGCCGCACTGCTCACACCCACAGCCCCCATCACTGCGCAGAAGATCACGCAGATCCATGGGCTCCACGGCATCAGTCCGATCAGCAACAACGGTGTGATACTCGCCCAGACGGCGTAGGCAATGTTGTAGGTGAAGGAAATCCCCGAGACACGAATCCGCGCCGGGAACAGGCTGACCATCACCGACGGCACCGCGCCGACCACCCCGCAACCGAGACCGGCCACCGCGTACGCCAAGCCGATCCAGCTGCCACCGATGATCAGGCAGGTATAGAGCACACCGATGCCCAATGGCAGCAGCAGGCTATAAAGCATCACCGTGCGCCAGGCGCCCATGCGGTCGACCAGCAGCCCGGCGAGTACACAGCCGATATTCAGAAAGACAATGCCCAAGGCACTCAGGGCGAAGGTGTGGCTGGCGGTCATACCGAAGGTTTTCTGCATCATGGTCGGGGTGATCACCACGAACACCACCACCGCCGAGGTCAGTACGCAGGTGAGGATCATTGCCGGCAGCATGGCCAGGCGATGCTCACGCAAGACCGTGCGCAGCGGCAGCTCGACGGTCGCATCACGTTGTGCCTGCATGGCCATGAACACCGGGGTTTCGCTGAGCCAGCGACGTAGCCAGACGCCGATGACGCCGAACACGCCGCCCAGCAGGAACGGGTAACGCCAGGCGTAATCAAGGATTTCTGCCGGGGTGAACGCCTGCGCCAGAAACGTCGCCGTCAGTGCACCGATCAGGTAGCCAAAGGTCAGCCCGGCCTGCAGGAAACCGAGGGCATAACCGCGATGCCCGGCCGGTGCATGCTCGGCGACGAACACCCAGGCACTCGGCACTTCGCCGCCTACCGCCGCGCCCTGGAGGATTCGCAGGATCAACAGCAGCAGCGGTGCGAAATAACCGATCTGCGCGTAGGTCGGCATGATGCCGATCAGCAGGCACGGCAGCGCCATCATCAGGATGCTCAGGCTGAAAACTTTCTTGCGGCCCAGTCGATCGGCGAAATGCGCCATCAGAATCCCGCCCAACGGCCGCGCCAAGTAACCGGTCACGAAGATCCCGAAACTTTGCAGCAGTCGCAGCCACTCGGGCATTTCCGGCGGGAAGAACAGCTGGCTGAGGGTCAGGGCGAAAAATACGAAAATGATGAAATCGTAAATTTCCAGCGCGCCGCCCAGGGCCGCAAGACCGAGGGTCTTGTAATCCGAGCGAGTGAACGGCGCCGGGCGCGAGTGGGTGTTGGCAGTCATGAAAAGCACTCTGGCATAGGCAAAAAACCAAGGCGCCCATGGTCTACGCAAACGCGCCAACGGACAACCCGTTAGACCAAAGTCCTAGATTCGTAAAACTTCGTCACAAAATAGAACCGATTGTTTTACTGTTGGCACCTGTCTAGACGGGCCTTTGCGGTCCTGAAGACCACAACAAACATAAAAATTCGAGGTACACCCGTGGCCGCTGATATCGAAGATACCCGCTCTGCCCGCTTTGCCCTGCGCTGCTCAAGTTTTGCCGAACGTTGGTTCCCCGACTCCTGGGTGTTTGCCGCACTGGCCGTGATTATCGTCGCCGTGGCCACCCTGTTCATGGGCGCCAAACCCACCGACGCCGCCATGGCCTTCGGTGACGGCTTCTGGAGCCTGATCCCGTTCACCATGCAGATGGCTTTCGTGGTGATCGGCGGCTATGTGGTTGCCAGTTCGCCACCGGCGGTGAAACTGATCGACCGGCTGGCGCGGATCCCGAAAAACGGCCGCTCGGCCGTGGCCTGGGTTGCGTTGATCTCCATGGTCGCCTCGCTGCTGAACTGGGGGCTGTCGCTGGTGTTTGGCGGTTTGCTGGTGCGCGCCCTCGCCCGCCGCACCGATCTGAAAATGGACTACCGCGCTGCCGGTGCCGCCGCCTATCTGGGCCTCGGAGCGGTGTGGGCCTTGGGCCTGTCCTCGTCCGCCGCGCAATTGCAGGCCAACCCGGCCAGCCTGCCGCCGTCGATTCTGTCGATCACCGGGGTGATTCCTTTCACGCAAACGATCTTTCTCTGGCAGTCCGGTGTGATGTTGCTGGCGCTGATCGTGATCTCGCTGATCATTGCCTACGCCACTGCACCCGGCCCGAACTCGGCCCGTGATGCCAAAGCCTGCGGCATCGATCCGAGCTTCAACCTGCCGCCATTGCAACCGCGCACCCGCCCCGGCGAATGGCTGGAGCACAGCCCGCTGCTGACGATTTTGCTGGTGCTGCTGGCGGCCGGATGGCTGTTCCACGAGTTCTCGACCAAACCGGCGATCAGTGCTATTTCCGGGCTGAACACCTACAACTTCCTGTTCATCATGCTCGGTGCCCTGCTGCACTGGCGCCCACGCAGCTTCCTTGACGCTGTGTCCCGCGCAGTACCGACCACCACGGGCGTACTGATTCAGTTCCCGCTGTACGGCTCGATCGCGGCGCTGATGACCACCGTCAAAGGGACTGACGCTCAGACGCTGGCTCACCACATCTCGACCTTTTTCGTACAAATCGCGTCCCACGACACCTACGCGCTGCTGATGGGCGTGTACTCGGCGATCCTCGGCTTCTTCATCCCGTCCGGCGGCGGCAAGTGGATCATCGAAGCGCCGTACGTCATGCAAGTGGCCACCGACCTGAACTACCACCTGGGCTGGGCCGTGCAGATCTACAACGCCGCCGAAGCCCTGCCGAACCTGATCAACCCGTTCTACATGCTGCCGCTGCTGGGTGTGCTCGGGCTGAAGGCGCGGGACTTGATCGGTTTTTCGTTCGTGCAACTGCTGGTGCACACACCGCTGGTGCTGTTTCTGCTATGGGCGTTGGGGACGACGCTGACGTATACGGCGCCGGTGATGCCATAACACGTAAGTGATTGCACCTGCTGCGGGCAGGTGCAATCAGTTCGCCCTGCTTGAGCATGAAACAAACGCCTAGATTTATCCTACAAACAGGCTCGATTGCGCCTGACATGAAACCCGGAGAGTTCTTATCTCCAACCTATAAATCGCTGAGTAAACTCCGACAGCTCACAAACTTTTTAAAGCAAAACAGCACTGACCAAGGATGAACAATCACATGTCTTTAATATCGAAAACGCTGGAAGAGATGATTAACGAGATTTATCAGGACGGTAGGGTTTCAGTCGTTGAATATAAAAAGCTGCGTGATGATGCAGATCGCCGTATGGACGCTGTCGTCCGCGAGTTTGGCCAGCACAACAATCTGACCGCCCTTCAAAAAGCGATGGATGTAGTGATGCAATTAACGCAAACGTCCATCATTGATGCCAAAAAAGCCAAACTGACCGATACAGGAGAAGCCATCGTCAAGGATGCCGTATTTGCACAGGTCGAGTACTTGCGCGCCGGTACTCATCTGGCACTAAAGCTGTTGTAACGCTTCAACCTCCGTCCGGCCCATAGACATCAAGCCCGGGCCGGACTCCATAACCGAGAGTTCCTGACATACACACAGCAGGCTCTACGCAAAAAAACCACACGCAAACACTGTTCTGTGTAACGCCGCTGATCCAGTATGGCGCGTACCCCAATCAACGGGACCACGCTGAAAAGGATCTGAGCATGTTCAAATTCGCAGGATTCACCCTCGCGGCCCTCACCCTGAGTGCCGCCGCCCATGCCGATGTCGACCTGAAGCTGGGCAGTACCGAACGCGTCACCCGCCTGTTCGCCTATCCCAACAACTGCAACGTGATCTGCTTTCGCAACTGGACGCTGGAGCAAACGGTTGAGCATTACCTGACCCAAAGCGTGCAGCGCGATGGTTACAGCGCGGCGAAAGTGCTGGTCAAAACCGATAACGATCAGCTCTACGCCGAAATCAGCGGCGTACCCCGTGGCTATGAAAAACCGTTGGCGGCGTTGCTCGATGCCGGTGATCTGGCCTATACCGGCGCCAGCAAGTTGAATGCCGATGGCAAGTGGGCTTACAGCTGGTATCTGTTCCTGCCACTGGGCATGGCCCTGGAAAACCGCAAAAGCATTGAACTGTTGCACTTCCCGCCGGATTATTCGCTGACCCAGGCCCAAGACTATCTGGAGTCCAAGACCACCGACCGTTGGGCCACGCTGCTGACCGCCAACGGTATTCCTGACGACCAGACGCCGGGTTACCAGACCATCATCGACATTGCACCGATTGCCGCGCCATCCAACGCTGGCAAGGATCTGGAAGGCGTCTACGACTACTTCAAGGACTACCAGACCACGATGGTCAAGCAACTCAGCCAGAACGCCAGTGGTGCGGCGTTGCCGATGGTCGCCTTCGGCGCGCCGGTGCGTAACTGGATCAAGCAGCAATACGGGCCAACCGTGAACGTGCTGGGCCTGGTCAGCATCAGTCCGAGCGACGGGGTGAAAGTGCCAGTGCTGGGTTCCAACCACCCAAGCTACATTTGGTACGCCGCCGACCCGGAAAGCTATACCGGCAACGATGCCCAGGCCAAGGCCGACGCGGCGGGCCTTAAAGTCATGGGCCAGGATTTGAGTGCCGCGTGCTGGCAGGCCGCCATGGGCCGCCAACCGGACAGTAATCCCGACATTGAACTGAGAAGTTGCACCCAAACCTGGCAAGTGGCCCAGGCAGAAAAAACCTGCGAGCTGTTCTACACCTCGATTCGCAACCTGACGCCCGAAAAAGCCGTGGCCAAGTGCGCGACGGCACCGATCAAATCTCAGCTCAAACAGCTGAAAGCCCCGGTACCCGCGACTGCGATCCCTGTCCCGGCTCTGTAAAACGATGAACGGCGGGTCTACTGTCAGTTATGACAGTAGACCCGCCGTTTCATTTGCGAGAGGCTTGAGTCGTTCCCATGTGCTGCAGAGCTGACAGGATCGTCAGCTGATGGAGGTCGCAGCACCCAGCCAACAAGGATCGTTATGAAAACCCACGCCGTGCACGAGACGCTTGCACAACCTCCCGATGGGATTTATCCATTTGCGGAGCTGCCCGTTCGCCTTGGATTCCCCTCCAGGGCCGACTTCGAGATTATCGACAACACCAACGGATCGGCGGCAGCCGTCGCAGTACTTCGGGACTTTCCACGCATCAGCCGAATTTGTCGGGCGTCGGGGCATCTGCTGCCTTATCGGTGTCGGCATACCCGGCAACTGGCCCGTGGCATCCATGTCTACGACCCGCGCTTCTGCGGGCTGCTGCGACACTCCTGCGACCCAAACGTATTTCTCGACATGAGCGAGCTGTGGCTATGGGCGCTGAAGGACATCAAAAAAGGCGACCGACTGACGATGGACTACGCCACCACCGAAGACAAACTCATGCGTCAGTTCGCCTGCCAGTGTGGCTCGTTCGACTGCCGTGGCTGGATCACCGGCTACGATGAATCGCCGAACGCCGACGGCCAGTTGTTTCTGCAGCACTGGCGCCGGCGAAGTCTCTGCTGAAGGGCGTTACAACGCCTCGACCGGACGCAGACGGTATTGCGGCGGCAATTGCTCGAAACCGCTGATGGTGGCGTTCAGGCTTTTCCAGCGACCGTCCTTGATGCCATAGATGCAGCCGTGAACAGACAGGCTCTGCCCGCGGTGCCAGGCGTTTTGCACAATGCTGGTGTGCCCGACGTTGGCCACTTGCTGGATCACGTTGTATTCGCAGAGGCGGTCGACCCGCTCTTCTTCAGTGGGCAATTTGGCGAGTTCTTCGCGTTTTTCATAATAGAGATCGCGAATCGAGCGCAGCCAGCCGTCAATCAGGCCCAACTGACGGTCCTGCATTGAGGCGCGGACGCCGCCGCAGCCGTAGTGGCCGGTAACGAGGATATGTTTGACCTTCAGCACGTCGACCGCGTACTGAATCACCGACAGGCAGTTGAGGTCAGTGTGCAGCACTACGTTGGCCACATTGCGGTGTACAAACAGATCGCCGGGCAGCATGCCGACGATCTCGTTCGCCGGCACCCGGGCGTCGGAGCAACCGATCCATAGGTATTCCGGGGTTTGCTGACGGGCCAGCTTGGAGAAGAAATCCGGATCTTCCTGTTTGATCGCTTCGGCCCAGCGTTCGTTGTTATCAATCAGATCTTGTAATTCGTTCATGCTGTAAAGCCTCAAGAATGATGCGCTGGTTTGACAGACAACCGCCCGTCGGGGTCACGCGCTTGATGCAAGTATCGCCGGTGGAATTCTAAGGAGCCCAGTGGGTCCACCCTAGTAAGGCCCACAGTATGAGGAATTGCCATGACTGAATCACGACGTCCGTACGATGCGGTTCAACCCGAGCCCATCGACGACAACGAAGACCGCATGGGCTCGATGCACGAGCTGGATTTCGACGAGGAAGAACCCAGCGCCAAAATCGGCGACGAGCTGACGCAAGCGGAGCGTGAACGCCTGATGCCTCGGGAACGCGTACGTGAAGCCGGTATGACCGGGGCCTCGACCGATGACCATGAGTCCACCGAGGACGACATGAGCCCGGAAACCCTGATCCGTGAAGACGGCGCACGCGATGCTCATGAAGCCGGCGAAGGCGAACAGGCCGATTGGGACTTGAGTATTGTCGATGAAGACGACATTGGCGGTGGTAATGGGTTGGATGAAGCGGAAATGGCGCAACGCGATCCGATAGACGGTAATCGTTGATCTAACTGTCTGAGAGGATCTGAATGTAGGAGCTGCCGAAGGCTGCGATCTTTTGATCTTCCTGCGTCGCGGCAACAAAAGATCAAAAGATCGCAGCCTTCGGCAGCTCCTACACAGGATCGCGGTTTAATCCACCAAAGTGCAGGCCATCACAACTGCATCTTCCCGCCCACCCACCGCCGGGTAGTAATCGCGCCGCCGACCAATCTCGTTAAACCCATAACGCTCATACAACTTGAACGCGCCACGGTTGCTGTCGCGCACTTCCAGAAAGCACTCCCGCGCCTTGGCGTCATACGCCCGGGACATCAAATGCTCCAGCAACGTCAAGCCCAGGCCACGGCCCTGGTTCTCCGGTTTGACGGTGATGTTCAGCAGATGCGCTTCATCAAGAATGATCTGCACCACCCCGTGGCCGACCTGCTGCTGGCCTTCAAACATCAGCCATATCTGATATTTACCCAGTCCATCGAGAAAAATCCCGCGAGTCCAGGGATGGCTGTAAGCCGCATATTCGATTTTCAGTACAGCGTCCAGGTCCGCCTCGGTCATCGGGCGGAACGATACAGCGTCACTCATTCGATTCTTTCCAGCGCGCCATCAGCCGACGCATGGCTTGCCAGACATCAGCCTTACGCTGTGGCTCTTCCATTAATAATTCCAGACCCGGCAGGGCCCAGACCGAGCCCAGGCCTTCGACCTGGAGTTCACGGTTGAAGGATTCGGCGTTCGCCTCACCGGCAAAACGCACCGCCGGCAGACCGATCAGCCACACGCAGACGCACGGTGCGTCTTCCAGTCGGGCCGAGAGAAAACCTTGCACGAAGTCGCGAGCCGCTTCCGGGCCTTGATCCATGGTGCCCCGAGACAACAGCGGCCAACGCACCGGCTCGCCGACGATCTGCGGGCTGTCCGGTAGACCGGCGGCGCGCAGCATGTCTTTGAGCAATAGATAGGCGGGGTCGCGGGTCTGGAACGATTCGCCTGTGGGTAACTCCACCAGCAGCAGGCAACGCCCGGCCCGCAGCAATTGCAGGGCGAAACGCGGTGGCGGCACGACTGGCGCCTTGGCCACAACCGGAGCGGCCTCTTCTTCAACCTTGGCATTCGTGCGCGTGCTGGCCAGCGATGGCCGTGGCACCTCGATTTTCACCCGTTCGGCCGGTTTGACCTGCGGTTCCACGGGCGAATCAGCCACAGGCGCGGGCGCAACCGGAGCAACCGGCGCGACGACCAACGGCTCGGGCATCTCCAGCAGTTCGGGGCGCGAGGGCGCAGCAAAGGGCAATTCGGTGCGCGGCAGCCAGTTGACCACCTGCATGGCGGTCAAATAAGCGCGGCGACGGGACTCGATAAGCAAAGGTCGGCCACTTGTGGATAACTAAAGTGCGGTGATTCTACCGCCCTTCGCTCAAGATCGCCCACGCTTGATCGATAGAAAGCCAACTGTCCGTCCCGAGAGTGAATCGCAACGGGCGTGATGCAGTACAATCGCGACTTTTAATCGCCAACCAGCCGGCCATTCCGATGATCGAACCCAAGCGCGTCTTGCGCGCCCTCGCTGAACACTGGGCACTTCTGGAGCCACTGTGCGAGCACTTCGACCAAGGCACCCTGAGCCTCAACGAACTGCGTTCACAGTTGGCCGCCCAGCAACTGGACAGTACGCCGCAGGACATCACCAGCCTGCTGGACGTGTGGATCCGCCTCGACATTCTGGTTCCCGTGGCGAAAAGCCCGAACCGTTTCGAGCTCAACGCGCAGATCCACGACTTCCTCGCCTACCTGCGCCGTGAGCACCGTCTGGGCCTGTGCCTGGAGATCGAAGCCTATTTGCGCCACCTCGAACGCCTGGCCGGTTATATCCAGGACGCCTTCGACATCCGCGACGGCCACGACCTGGCGCGCCAGTTGCGTCTGCTCGACATGCGCGTACGGGATGTATTGAAAAAACTCGCCAACGACGAACAGGCCCTGGTGGCCGTCGCCGAGCGCGCCAAGACCAGCGACCGGCAGATCCCCCTGCGTCAGCGTTACGCTGAAGTACTGGCGACCTGGGACGAATACGTCGAGCCGATGATTCAGCTGGTGAACGCCGACGGCGCCTTCGAACAAGGCGTGCGCAAGGTCGAAAACGTCTTGCTGAAGATGCTCACCGAGCAGCAGCGCCTCGGCCATCTGGTCGATGACGACATGCTGCTGCGCACCCACGCGCGCATCCTCGAAATGCAGACCAGCGCCCAGCTGACGCTGCGCCATGCCCGCGAACTGCTGTTGCCGCTGCGTGAAGAAGCCCGTCGTCACAACGCTGTGACCCGTGGCGCTGCGCTGGCCTTGTCGGCCATTCGTCGCAAAGGCATCGATGCGGTGCCGCAAGCCGCCATGCCGATGTTCACTCGGCCGCAAAGCACGTTCCTCGGCAGCGCCAGTCAGGTCGAAGCCTACGTTTACGCTTTGGCCCGTTTCGAGCCGAAACCGGCGCGCTTCCCCAAGGCCCACAAGACTCAGAAAGGCGAAGCGCCGCGCGCGCCACGCACGGTTCGGGAAATGCTCGAACGTTGCGAAGAGGCTCTGCCGATGCCGGACCTGATGACCTGGCTGCTGGAGCAGGAGCCGGATGGCGCTACCGACGAATTGCTTTATTGGTTCTCGCGCCTGTCGCGGGAAAAGCGCTTCACACGCGAGCGTCTGGAACGCCGCGACTACCACACTCACGAGCATCAGGTCAGCCTGCGCTCCTTCGCCCTGCTCTCGGCTGGCGACTGCGCCGCCGAGGATTCTGCGAGCACACTCTATGCAAGTACTTCGCATGCAACTTGATCTAAACGAACTGTCCCAGCTGGCGCCGATCTTTCGCGAGCTGTTCAAGGGCTACCACGTCAGCCGCCGCGACCCGGAGCTGTACGCGCAACTGTCGAACTTCCAGGATCAGTACCGCACGCTGTTCAAGGCGCTGGGCTATGAGTTGGTCTGTGACACCCGTGGCTTCTACTACTTCGTCCCGGACCTCGCGGCGGCGGCGGTGAACAAGACCGCGCAACGTCTGGCGCTGTTCACCTTCATCCTCGTCGAGCACCTGGCCGATCAGGGCCGCGATCCAGTCGCCGTGCTCGACGGTGGCAGCCTCGGCCGCGATGAATTGCCGTCGTTGCTGGAAAAGTACCGCGACCTGTTTATCCAGGCCGAAGTGCAGACCGTCGAAGAACTCGAAGAAAAAATCATGCGCCGCATGACCCAACTCGGTTTTGCCGGCGAAGAAAACGGCATCTACCGATTCCTGCCGCCGATGCATCGCTTCCTCGATGTCTGCCTGTCGGTCCAGCAGGATCGCGACCTGGCGGCCAGCCTGCACAGCGTGCTGCCATTGCCGGTGCCCGTGCTGATCGATGACGACAGCGACGAAAAGCTATTGGAAACCGATGACCCACTGGATCTGAGCGACTTCGCTGAAGAAAGCGAAGAAGACGCCATGGCCCGCGCCATTACCGAAGAACAGGAGACCGACGCATGAGCAAGGAACGCTACGGCATTCGCCGCTTCGCCCTTTTGAACACCGCCGGTTACAGCCTCGGCCTGTTCCCGCTGGAAGAACCGCTGTCGGTTTACGGCGCGAACAACCTCGGAAAATCCGCCTCGATCAACGCCTTGCAGTTCCCGATCCTGGCGCGCATGTCGGACATGAGTTTCGGCAAGTACAGCCTGGAACAATCCCGTCGTTTCTACTTCGCCTCGGACACCAGTTACATCCTGGTCGAAGTCTCGCTGCCGCACGGTCCTCATGTGATCGGCGTGGTCGGACGCGGCCCGGGCGGTGGTTTCGGTCACCAGTTCTTTGCCTACGCCGGCAAACTGGATCTGGCGCATTACCAGAAAAACGACACCTGCCTGCGTCAGAAAGAATTGTTCACCAACCTTGAGCGCGAAGGCCTGAAAGCCTATGAACTCAAGCCGGATGAGTTGCGTCGTTTGCTGGTCGGCGGTCACACCTCGATCCCGCTGGACCTGACGCTGATCCCGCTGCGCTCCACCAGCGAGCAGAGCCTGAAGACGTTCCGCGCACTGTTCATCAACTTATTGCACATGCGCGAAATCACGGCGGCCAAGCTCAAGCAGCTGTTTCTCGATGCGTTTGAACACAGCCTGCGTTCAGGTAGCGTCGACTACATCGCCGCGTGCGAAGAAGCGTTCCGCGATGTCCGTCGCATGGAACAGGACTACAACTCGCTGGTCACTGCTGGCCCATTGGTCGAAGCCCTTGCGGCAGGCGTGACCCAGCGCAATATCCTGCGCGGCAAACTGCACCGGATCTCGCCGCTGCTCGATTCCCTGCTCGGCACTTGGTCCGACTACGCCAGTGCGCGCAAGGAGGAGCTGACGATTCAAGCCGAGCACTACCGCAACGAGCAAGACGCGCTGCAAAACGATCAGCGTGGCGGCACTCAAGAGCTGATGCGTCTGGAGCGGGAAATCACTGGCATCCAACGCTGGCTTGGCGAGTTGTCGGTGCTCAAGCATCGCTTCGCCTTGGTCACTGACGTCAAAGTCCTTGAGCAGCAACTGCTCGCGGCCAAGGACGCGCACGACGAACTGGCCGGTGCGCTGGCGCAGTCGCGGCAGTTCAGCGCCGAAGATCTGGAAGAGCGTCTGCGGGACCTGGAAAAACGCCTGAAGTCGGTGAAGCAGCAACTCGATCACGCCGACAACAACAGCTACGCCCGTCTGCGCGAGGAGTTTTCGCAACAGGACGTCGAGCGTCTGATGCGTTTGTTCAACAGCGCGTTGTTCAGCCTGCCGCTGGGCGAACACGGCATTACGCTGGACGAGGACGGTCAGTGGGTCAAATCCATGGAACTGATTCTCGACGGCTTCAAGGGCGAGCGCTTCGAAGTGCCAGGCCTGTCCATCGACATCTCGCACATCGAGCCGCCAGCCCTGCAAGCCTTGGCTGATCGCGCGGCGTTGCGCGATCAGAAAGAGCGCCTGGACAAAGAACTCAAGCAACTGAAAACCCAGCAAGCCGTGGCCGCCGACCGCGCCGCGAGCAAGACCCAGACCGAAGCGCTGTACCAGCAAGTGCTGGATGCGCAGAAAGCGCTGGAAGATTTCCGCCGCGCGCAAACCCTGAGTGCCGAGGAAGGCGACAAGCTCGAACAACTGGCGCAGATGGAAGCGGCGCAGGACGAGTTGAAGCGCTCCAGCGACGCCTTCACCGAACGCGTCCAGCAGCTGTCGGCCAAACTGCAACTGGTCGGCCGGCAGATCGGCGACATGGAAGCCAAGCAACGCACCCTCGACGACGCCCTGCGCCGCCGTCAGCTGTTGCCCGCAGACCTGCCGTTCGGCACGCCGTTCATGGACCCGATCGACGATTCCATGGACAACCTGCTGCCGCTGCTCAATGACTATCAGGACAGCTGGCAGGGTTTGCAGCGCAGCGATGGTCAGATCGAGGCGCTGTATGCGCAGGTGCGCCTCAAGGGCGTGGCCAAGTTCGACAGCGAAGACGATATGGAGCGTCGTCTGCAACTGTTGATCAACGCGTACGCGCACCGTACCGATGAAGCCCTGACCCTTGGCAAGGCGCGTCGTGCGGCGGTGACCGACATTGCCCGGACCCTGCGTAACATCCGTAGCGACTACGACAGCCTTGAGCATCAACTGGCACTGTTCAACCGCGAGATCAACAAACGTCAGGTCTCCAACCTGCAGAGTTTCCGTATTGTCCTGGCGCCGAACAAGGAAGCGCTCAAGCACATCGACCAGATCATCCACAGCGCCGGTCAGTACGAAGAAGGCGAAACCCTTTCGGTCTTCGACCTGAGCCAAAGCGCTGATCAGGACAACAAGAACGAAGAAGCCAAGGAGTATTTGGCACGGCTGGTGGCGGCGAACCACAACCAGCTCGGCCTCAAGGACTTGTTCGAGCTGGCGTTCGAGATCACCAAGGTCAACGGTCAGCCGGTTATCCACACTGACATCGATGGTGCCGCTTCCAACGGTACGACCATGACCATCAAGGCGCTGACCAACATGTACTTGTTGCTGCACTTGATGGACCGTGACCAGGCCGGTCGCGTGCGCCTGCCGTACTACCTCGATGAGGCGGCGGACATCGACGAAAAGAACCAGGCAGCGCTGTTGGAAACCAGCTTGCAACTGGGCTTCGTGCCGATTCTGGCGAGTGTGAAGCCGCAGGTCTGTGCCAGTGTTGCTATTGACCTGGAAGGCGGCAGCGGCCCGAACGGGATCTACATCGACGAGGCGGACTGGAAGTACATTCGTCGTCACGATGAGGTGAAGGCTGCCGTTAATGTTGAAGCGGACGAGCCGGAGCTGGATGCAGTCTGACTTGCATTAATCGAAGGAAATAAAAAAGGCCGCGATCCAATGGATCGCGGCCTTTTTCATGCCTGCTGTTTTGGGCTTACTTGCCGATTGAAATCTTCGGCGCCCAGGTCAGCCATTCGTCTTCGAACTTATCAAACAGCGGGAACGTTTGCTCAGCTCGCACCGGACTGCCCATGCGCTCACCGTCCGGCGTGGCAAAAGCGATGCCGCCCTGAATCAGCGTCTCCAGCGATTCGGTACGCATCGTCGCCCCTTTGAACAAGCCGTAATCAAATCCAAAACCACTGGAGTTCCAGAAACGCGTACCGCTGCGCACCAACGGCGCGTACTTCGGCTCGATCAGGATGTGCACCAACACACGGTCCGCCGTTTGGCCGAGTTCATAGCCTGTCACCTTGCCCACGGTGATTTCACGATAGGTGACCGGCACACCTGTTTTCAGCGAACCACGGCGGGCAGCGCTCAACACCAGACTCAAACCGGCTTCTTGTTTAGCGGTTTCCGGCGGGTTGGCCAGGGCCACGAAGTTCTTCTGCGGGCCGAGGTTTTTCGCGGCCGGTTGCACTTCGATGTATTGGCCAGTGACCAGCGTTTCGAGGTTGGACGTCTTGATCAGACCCAGTTCAGGTTTGACGACCCAGAACTGACTGCCGACCCGAGCGATACGCTCCGGCACTTCGGTGATTCGTGCCGTCAGCAGCACCGATTGCAGGTCATCGCTGAGGTCGACGTCTTCAATCTTGCCGACATCCAGGCCTTTGAATCTCACAGGTGTACCGCTGCGTAAGCCATCGGCTCGATCAACCTTGATCGTGACCACGGTGCCTTTTTGGTTAGCCTCGTCATGGTTGGCGAACAGACGGAAACGTGGAATACGTTTCTGCAACGGCGCATTCGCTTGCGGGGTTTCGAAGGCGATACCACCAGCCATCAGGCTTTGCAGCGACTCACTTTTGACCTGGATTCCGCCGGTCAGTCCACCCGTGAGCGTAATGCCGCTGGCATTCCAGAACCGTGTCGAGGCGTTGACCAGACCTTCGTATTCCTTCTCGATGTGTACACCAATCACCAACTGCTTTTTGGTGCGCGAAAACTGATAACTCTGGACCGAACCGACCTTGACCTGCTTGTAGAGAATCGGGCTGCCGACCTCCAGTGAACCGAGGTTTTCGGTGAACAGCACCAGGTGCAATCCTGGTGCACGCAAGTCGAGCGGCGGTGCCTTCGGTCGTGCCACAAACTCGCGCTGCGGTGCGGCGCCTTTGTCTCCTGGACGCACGGCGATGTAGTTACCTTTGACCAACGCTTCGAGACCGGTGATACCAGCAAGCGAGATCGACGGTTTGACCACCCAGAACTGGGTGCCTTCGACCAGGTAATCTTCAGCCAGAGGATCGAGGGTCAATTCGGCAGTGGCACTGGATAGATCAGGATCGATCTTGAGCGCTTTCAGATTGCCGACCTGGATGCCTTTGTACATCACCGGTGTGCGACCCGCCTGCATTCCTTCGAAATCGCTGAGCTTGACCTTAACCCGAATACCGGCCGCCGCTGCATCGAAATCTTCGTAGAGACGGAACGGCAGGCTCGGGTCGGTGGGCGGACTGTCCTTGCGGTTCTCCGGGGTGGCAAACGCGATACCGCCGGCGACGATGCTCGCCAGGGACTCGCTGCGCACCTTCACACCCGACAGGTTGGCGTCGATGCTGATACCGCTGGCGTTCCAGAAACGCGTGTGTTTGCGCACCAGCTTGGCGTAGGTGGGTTCGATGAAAACTTTGAGTTCGACGGTGCTTTGGTCTTCGGACAGCAGGTAACTTTTGATCTGGCCGACCCTGATCTGCTTATAGAACACCGGGCTACCGCGATTGAGTGAACCGAGACGATCAGCCTTGATGGTCAGGTGTAGACCCGGCTGGGCGTCCGACAGCGGTGGCTCTTCGGCCAAAGCTTTGAACTTGCGAGTCGGCTCACCTTCGCCCGGGCTTATCGCCACGTAGTTACCCGAGACCAGCGTCTCCAGGCCAGTGATGCCGGCCAGGGTCACGCTCGGCTTGACCAGCCAGAAACGGGTGCTGGTCCGCAGGTATGGCTCCACGTCCTTATTCATCTCGACGGTGGCGATCACGCCTTTAGAGTTGCCTTCGTCATCGAGTTTGAGGGTCTTCACCTTACCCACCGACATGCCTTTGTAGACGACTTCGGTCTTGTTGGCCTGAATGCCTTCACCACTTTCGAAACGCACCTGAATCTCGATGCCGGTCTCGTTGTAGGCACGCCAGCCAAGCCAGCCGCCGATGATCAGGGCAATCAGGGGCAACACCCAAATAGCTGACCAGTTCGAGGCCGGTCGGGTTTTTGCTGTAGGCAAATCAGTCATGGTCGTCGTCCGACTCCGTGTTATCCCAAATCAGTCGGGGATCGAAAGTTACTGCGGCAAGCATCGTCAGAATCACCACACTGGCGAAAGCGATGGCGCCAAGATTGGCTTCGACGCTGGCAAGCCGTCCGAAATTCACAACCGCCACCAGGATGGCAATCACAAAAATATCTAGCATCGACCAGCGGCCAATGAACTCAATAAAGCGGTACATCCAAATGCGTTGGCGAGCCGACAGTGGCTGGCGCCGCTGCACGGAAAACAGCAGCAGTGCGATGCCCACCAATTTGAACGTTGGTACCAGGATGCTGGCGATAAAAACCACGGCAGCGATTGGAATCATGCCGTGTTGAACCAGTTGGATTACACCGGACATGATGGTGCTGGGATCGCCCTGCCCCAGTGAACTGACGGTCATGATCGGCAGCACGTTGGCCGGGATGTAGAGAACCGCCGCGGTAACCAGTAACGCCCAGGTACGCATCACGCTGTTCGGGCGACGGGCGTGAACCAGTGCACCGCAACGGGTGCAAGTCTGCTCGTCGGTGTCGGCTTCCTGCTTGTTCAATTCATGGCATTCGGCGCAAATCAGAATGCCTGCATCAATCGCCCGCATGGGCATCCTCTCCTGATAAAGCCTGCCAGATCTGATGGGGAGACATCACAACCTCCAACCAGACCTGAACCAACAACAAACCGATAAAGCACGCCAGGCCAAGCCCGACGGTAATTGCTGCCATATCTGCCAGTTTGACGATCGCCACCAGTACGCCCATGAGGTAGACCTCGAGCATCCCCCAATCGCGTAAATGGTGATAAATGCGGTAGAGCAACAGGCCGTAACTGCGTCCGATATCAAAACGAATACTCAGCAGTACAACCAGTTGGCAAAGCAGCTTGAGCAGCGGAATTCCCATACTGCAGAGAAACACTACGACTGCTACGCCCTGCATACCGGTATCGAACAGTCCAACAACGCCAGTCCAGACAGTGTCATCCGACGACTGCCCGAGTAGATGGAGCTGCATGATGGGTAAAAAGTTCGCCGGGATATACAACAGCAGAGCGGCGAGAACCAACGCGAGACTGCGCTGTACGACGTTATGCCGATGGGCGTAGAGCTCGTAGCCGCAGCGCGGACAGAGGGCTTTCTCGCCATGGGCGAGTTCGGGCTTGCGCATCAGCAAGTCGCACTCATGACACGCTACCAAGTCGTCCAGCGGTAATTCTGACAGCCCTGGGGCGTCAACCGGATCTGGCATAAAGGCTCTGGCTCCGAAAAAGTTGGACCTATTCTAGTGTCATGGATCGAAAATAACTGTGCAAATTTGTGCTTTAGCTGAAAGCCACTTTCCTTCAGGCAAAACAAAACCCCTACCTGCATACGCAGATAGGGGTTTCGAAATTTAATCTTGACGATGACCTACTCTCACATGGGGAAACCCCACACTACCATCGGCGATGCATCGTTTCACTGCTGAGTTCGGGATGGGATCAGGTGGTTCCAATGCTCTATGGTCGTCAAGAAATTCGGTAGCCAGGTCGTTCTCCTTACGGATCACGCTCCAGCGAATGGGTATGCGATAGTTTGGTGTTTTGTGAGTATCTCGAACTTTCGGTTCGTTTCGTCTTCACACACCGCAATCTGGCCTCTTTCGAGTTCACAAATTGCTTGGGTGTTATATGGTCAAGCCTCACGGGCAATTAGTATTGGTTAGCTCAACGCCTCACAGCGCTTACACACCCAACCTATCAACGTCGTAGTCTTCGACGGCCCTTCAGGGGACTCAAGGTCCCAGTGAGATCTCATCTTGAGGCTAGTTTCCCGCTTAGATGCTTTCAGCGGTTATCTATTCCGAACATAGCTACCCGGCAATGCCACTGGCGTGACAACCGGAACACCAGAGGTTCGTCCACTCCGGTCCTCTCGTACTAGGAGCAGCCCCTCTCAAATCTCAAACGTCCACGGCAGATAGGGACCGAACTGTCTCACGACGTTCTAAACCCAGCTCGCGTACCACTTTAAATGGCGAACAGCCATACCCTTGGGACCGGCTTCAGCCCCAGGATGTGATGAGCCGACATCGAGGTGCCAAACACCGCCGTCGATATGAACTCTTGGGCGGTATCAGCCTGTTATCCCCGGAGTACCTTTTATCCGTTGAGCGATGGCCCTTCCAT